>NZ_AP023359.1:0-5362500 GCF_018324255.1 Polymorphospora rubra | reverse complement strand
CCGCGCCGTGCACGAGCGTGGTCAGCTCCTCGGCCAGCGCCCGCTGACCGAGCCGGGCCTGCGGCCGCTCCTCGGTCGCCGCCACCAGCTCCTCGATCTCCTCGCGGGACCGGAAGCTGAAGTAACGCAGGTAGCGCGGGATGTCCCGATCCTCACTGTTGAGCCAGAACTGGTAGAAGGCGTACGGGCTAGTCATCGTCGGGTCGATCCAGACCGAACCGCCCTCGCTCTTGCCGAACTTGGTCCCGTCGGCCTTGGTCACCAACGGTGTGGTGAACGCGTGCACGGGCCCCGCGCCGCGCCGGCGGACGTAGTCCACCCCCGCCGTGATGTTGCCCCACTGGTCGGAGCCGCCGAACTGGAGCGTGCAGCCGTGCCGGCGGTGCAGCTCGAAGTAGTCGTTGGCCTGGAGCAGCTGGTAGCTGAACTCGGTGAAGCTGATGCCGCTCTCCAGGCGCGCCTTGACCACCTCGCGGGCCAGCATCCGGTTGACCGGGAAGTGCTTGCCCACGTCCCGGAGGAACTCGACGACCGACATCTCGGCCGTCCACTCCAGGTTGTTGACCAGGGTCGCGGCGTTGTCACCGGCGTACGTCACGAACGGCGACAGCTGGTCGCGGATCCGGGCCACCCACCCGGCCACCGTCTGCGGGCTGTGCAGGCTGCGCTCGCCGCCCTCCTTCGGATCACCGATCTGGCCGGTGGCCCCACCGACCAGCAGCAACGGACGGTGACCGGCGAGCTGCAGGCGCCGGGCGGTCAGAACCTGCACCAGGTGTCCGACGTGCAGGCTCGCGGCGGTCGGATCGAACCCGACATAGAAGGTCACCCGCTCGTTGTCCAGGTGCTTGCGCAACTCGTCGAGGTCGGTCGAGTCCTGGATGAGGCCCCGCCACTGCAGGTCGTCGATCAGATCGGTCACACAGCGGATTGTCCCCCACGACCGGGTCCCACCTGTACCGGGTTACGAACGCGGCGCGGACGCGCCGGCCGTACGGGCGGCTCTCGGCACGTGGCGACGGTAGGTGCTGACCGTCGGGTCGCCGGTGATCCAGAACCGCCACGGCCGGTCGTGCGCCCCGGTCACTCCGACCCGGGGTCCGGCGCTGACCATAGCCGGACCGACCGGCGTCGGCGGCGCGGTGAGCCGTACCGGGCCGTCGCCGAGCAGATGGGCGCCGTACGCGGTGCCGTCCAGGCCGAGCGCGGAGCACAGCCGCGCCGGGCCGCGCGCGAGGTCGACGTCCCGGCGTACGGCGGGCCGCCGGGACCGGGCCAGGTCCAGGCCGTCGACGATCTCACCGGCCCGCAGGAGTACGGCGGACGCCTCCCCCTCGGGTCCGGTGACCACGTTCACGCACCAGTGCATGCCGTACGTGAAGTAGACGTAGGCATACCCGGACGGGCCGAACATGACCGAGTTACGCGGGGTACGGCCGCGATGGGCGTGCGAGGCGGGGTCGCTGGCGGTGCCCGCGTACGCCTCGACCTCGGTGACGCGCACGGTGACGCCGCCGGCGGACAGCCGGCAGCCGAGCAGTCCGCGGGCGGCCGGTACGACCGGGCCGGCGAGCAGGTCTTCGAGGTCGGTCACGTCGTACAGGACAGCACGGACGGGGCCGGCGCTGCCACTTCGGCGACGGCCGTGGATGCCCCCACCGGCCGGTCGGGCTCTGGCAGAATTCCCGGATGCTCTCCGGTCCCCCGCCGCCCGACCATCCGGTTCCCGCGGTGGTGCGGCGGCTCGCCGCCGGGCGGCCGACCCGCCCGGTGTGGCGCAACGAACTGGGCGGCCTCACCTTCGAGATCGCCGCCGGACTCGGCCGGTGGTTCGTGAAGTGGGCGCCGCCGGACAGCGGGCTGCGGCTGGACCGGGAGGCGGAACGGCTGCGGTGGGCGGTCCGGTACGCGCCCGTGCCACCGGTCCTCGACGAGGGAGCCGACGAGACCGGGAGCTGGCTGCTGACCGACGGCCTGCCCGGCGAATCCGCGGTCGTCGACCGGTGGAAGGCGGACCCGGCGACCGGCGCGACCGCGATCGGCGCCGGGCTGCGGCGGTTGCACGACCGGCTGCCGGTCGCGGACTGCCCGTTCGGTTGGCGGGTCGAGGACCGGCTCGCGCGGATACGTGGGCTCGCCACGGCCGGCCGGCTCGAGCCGGCGCGGTGGCATCCGGACCACGCCGCGTTCGGCGTGGACGGGGCGCTGGCCCGGCTCGCCGACGTGCCGGCGGTCGACCGGCTGGTGGTCTGCCAGGGCGACGCGTGCGCCCCCAACACGCTGATCACCCCGGACGGCCGGTTCGCCGGACACGTCGACCTCGGTGCGCTCGGGGTCGCCGACCGGTGGGCGGACCTGGCGGTGGCCACCTGGAGCCTGCACTGGAACTACGGGCCGAGCTGGGAAGGGACGCTGTTGGAGGCGTACGGGGTCGAACCCGACCCGGAACGGATCGCCTACTACCGCCTGCTCTGGGACCTGGGTTAGGCCACGGGCCGCCGTGGCCGCCACCCGGGGTGGCGGCCACGGCGCCGGTCAGCGGGGTACGACGACCTCGGTGGCCCAGGTGCGCCAGCCGGCGAGCTTGTCGATGGCCGTGGCCAGCTGGTCGGCGACCGGGCCGGGGCCGGTCGAGCCGGGCGTGGTGCGGGCGGCGAGCGCCGAACGGACCGACAGCACGTCGCGTACGCCGGCGTCGAGGTGTGGGCTGACCAGCGTCAGGTCCTCGTCGGAGACCTCGTCGAGGGCGCAGTCGCGGGCCACGCACAGCGCCACGAGCTTGCCGGTGATCTCGTGTGCCTCGCGGAACGGCACGCCCTTGACGACCAGCCAGTCGGCGACCTCGGTGGCGAGGGTGAAGCCGACCGGGGCGGCGGCGGCGAGCCGGTCCACCCGTACCGTCATCGTGGAGATCATTCCGGCCAGCGCCGGCAGGAGCAGCTGGAGGGTGTCGACGGCGTCGAACACCGGCTCCTTGTCCTCCTGCATGTCCCGGTCGTACGTCAGCGGCAGCCCCTTGAGCATCGTCAGGACGGCGACCAGGCCGCCGACCAGCCGGCCGGACTTGCCGCGGGCCAGTTCGGCGATGTCGGCGTTCTTCTTCTGCGGCATGATCGACGATCCGGTGGCGAAGCTGTCGTCGAGTTCGACCCAGCCGAACTCCTGCGACGTCCAGAGCACCACCTCCTCGCCGAGCCGGGACAGGTGCACGCCGATCAGCGACGTGACGAAGAGGAACTCGGCCACGAAGTCCCGGTCGGCGACCGCGTCCATCGAGTTGGCGGCCGACGCGGTGAACCCGAGTTCCTTGGCGACCTGCACCGGGTCGAGCGGCAGCGAGGACCCGGCGAGCGCGCCGGCGCCGAGCGGCGAGATCGCCGTACGGGCGTCCCAGTCCCGCAGCCGTTCCAGGTCGCGCAGCAGCGGCTGGACATGGGCGAGCAGCCAGTGGCCGAAGGTGACCGGCTGGGCGTGCTGGACGTGGGTCATGCCCGGAGCGGGCGTGTCGACGTGCCGTTCGGCCTGTTCGACGAGGGCGTCGGCGAGTTCGACCAGCCGTTCGGCGACGCCGCGGGCGTGGTCGCGCAGGTAGAGGCGCAGATCGGTGGCGACCTGGTCGTTGCGGGAACGGCCGGCGCGCAGCTTCCCGCCGAGTGTGCCGAGCCGCTCCAGCATGCCGCGTTCGAGGGCGGTGTGGACGTCTTCGTCGTCGATGGTCGGCCGGAACTCTCCGGAGGCGCAGGCGGCCTCCAGGTCGTCCAGGGCGGCCAGGACCCGGCCGAGTTCCTCGGCGTCGAGCAGCCCCGCGCGGGCCAGCACCCGGGCGTGCGCCCGGGAGCCCGCGAGGTCGTACGGTGCGAGGCGCCAGTCGAACTGGACGCTGACCGACAGCCGGGCCAGTGCCTCGGAGGGGCCGCCGGCGAAGCGTCCTCCCCACAGGCTGGTCCGGTTGGTGGCCGCGCTGTTCTCCGTCAGAGACTTGTCATCCACGCCGACAATCATTGCTAACGTGCCTTCCGGTCAGAATCGCGGGGAGCCGCCGAGCCGGGCGTCGCGGGCCGCGGCCATCCGGCTGGGTAGTCCCCAGAGTTGGACGAAGCCCTTGGCCAGCGACTGGTCGAAGGTGTCGCCGGTGTCGTAGGTGGCCATCGCGAAGTCGTAGAGGCTGGCCTCGGAGCGCCGGCCGGTGACAACGGCGCGGCCGCCGTGCAGGGTCAGCCGGACCTCGCCGGTGACGTACTTCTGGGTTTCGTCGATGAACGCGTCGAGGGACCTCTTCAGTGGCGAGAACCACAGGCCGTCGTAGACGAGTTCGCCCCAGCGCTGGTCCACGCCGCGTTTGAAGCGGGCCAGGTCGCGTTCGACGGTGACGTTCTCCAGTTCCTGGTGGGCGGTGATCAGGGCGATGGCGCCCGGCGCCTCGTAGATCTCGCGGCTCTTGATGCCGACGAGGCGGTCCTCGACCATGTCGAGCCGGCCGACCCCCTGGGCGCCGGCCCGCCGGTTGAGTTCGACGACCGCCTGGTGGGCGGTGACGGTCTCGCCGTCGATCGCGACCGGTATGCCGGCGTCGAAGGTGATGACGACCTCATCGGGGTCGCGGGGTTCGGCCGGGTCGGCGGTGTAGGCGTAGACGTCCTCGACCGGGCCGTTCCAGATGTCCTCGAGGGAGCCGGTCTCGACGGCGCGGCCCCACAGGTTCTGGTCGACCGAGTACGGCGACCGGTGCGTGACGTCGATCGGCAGGCCCCTCTCCTCGGCGTACGTGATCGCCTTGTCACGGGTCCAGGCGAAGTCGCGGGCCGGGGCGACGACCCTGAGGTCGGGGGCGAGCGCGCCGAGGCCGACCTCGAACCGGACCTGGTCGTTGCCCTTGCCGGTGCAGCCGTGGGCGACGATCGTGCCGCCGTGCCGGCGGGCCGCCGCGACCAGGTGCCTGACGATCAGCGGCCGGGACAGCGCCGACACCAGCGGATAGCGGTCCATGTAGAGGGCGTTCGCCCGCAGCGCGGGCAGACAGAAGTCGGCGGCGAACTCGTCGCGGGCGTCGACGACCTCGGCCTCGACGGCGCCGCAGTCCAGGGCCCGGCGCCGGACCGCGGCCAGGTCCTCGCCACCCTGTCCGACGTCGACGGCGACGGCGATCACCTCGGCACCGGTCCGCTCCGCCAGGTATGGAATGGCGACCGAGGTGTCGAGTCCCCCGGAGTACGCCAGCACGACCCGCTCGGTCATGGTGTGGTCCTCCTTCCGCGGTGTGTGCCGGCCGTCGCTCGGGCTGGGAGTGTGTTCCTCGGGCCAGGAGTGTGTCGCCCGGGATGGGAGTGTGTCGCCCGGCTAGGAGTGTTCGGAGCCGGCCGGCGGGGTGACCGCCCAGTCCGCCAGCTTCGCGGCGAGCGCGGCGCCGCCGACGGTGTCCCTCGCCACGACGAGGATGGTGTCGTCGCCGGCGATGGTGCCGACCACCTCCGGCAGCCCGGAGCGGTCCAGCGCGCTGGCCAGGAACTGGGCGGCGCCCGGCGGGGTGCGTAGCACGGCCATGTTGCCGCTGGCGTCGACGCTGGTCAGCAACTCCCGCAGCAGCCGCACCAGGCGGGCCGGGGCCTGCACGGCGTCGCGCAGCGGCCGCATCCCGTCCTCGGGGATGAGGTAGACGGCGGGCCCGCCGTCGCCGCCGCGGACCTTGACCGCGCCGAGTTCTTCCAGGTCACGTGACAGGGTGGCCTGGGTCACCTGGATGCCGTCACCGGCGAGCAGGTCGGCGAGTTCGGTCTGTGAGTGGACCACCTTGTCCCGGATCAGCTCGACGATGCGGGCATGCCGCGCCGTACGGGTCACCGGCCCGGTCATCCCACTGCCCTGCCGTGCTCGGTCACCGGCGCTCCTCCTGGCGCAGCAACCAGGTGATCAGCGCCTTCTGCGCGTGTACCCGGTTTTCCGCCTCGTCGAACACGGCGCTGCGGTCGCCGTCCATGACCTCATCGGTGATCTCCTCGCCGCGGTGTGCGGGAAGGCAGTGCAGCACGATCGCGTTTGGTGCGGCCGCCAGCAGCTCCTTGTTGATCTGGTAGGGCCAGAACGGGGTGAGCCGGTCACGGCCGTCGTGTTCCTGGCCCATCGACGTCCACGTGTCGGTCGCCACCACGTCGGCGCCCGTGACCGCCTCACGCGGGTCACGCAGCACCTGGACCGATCCGCCGGTGCCGGCCGCGATCGCGGTCGCCGTGGCGACGACCTCCGGATCCGGGTCGTAGCCGACGGGGCCGGCGACCCGGACGTGCATGCCGGCCGTCGCGCCGGCCACCAGGTACGACCGGGACATGTTGTTGGCGGCGTCACCGACGTACGCCAGGGTCCGGCCGGTGGTGCCGCCGCACCGCTCCCGCACGGTCAACAGATCGGCAAGGAGTTGGCACGGGTGGAAGCCGTCGGTCAGGGCGTTGATCACCGGCACCGACGACGCGGCCGCGACCTCGGCGATCCGGTCGTCGCCGTGGGTCCGCATCACGATCGCCGTCACGTAGCGGGACAGCACCCGGGAGGCGTCGGCGAGCGTCTCGCCGCGCCCGAAGTGGGTGCCGCCGGAGTCGACGATGATCGCGTTGCCACCGAGTTCGGCGATGCCGACGTCGAACGACAGCCGGGTCCGCAGGCTCTGCTTGTCGAAGAGCACCGCCACCGACCGGGGGCCGGCCAACGGCCGTTCCCGGAACGGCTCCGCCTTGATCTGCTCGGCCAGGTCGAGCACGGCCGACTGCTCGGCCGGCGTCAGGTCGTCGTCACGCAGGAAATGCCGGGTGGTCACTTCTGCACCTCGTTCGGTGTCGCGGCATCGAGTGCGGCCGGCAGGGCGGCGACGAACGCGTCGACCTGCTCGGCGGTCAGGACCAGCGGCGGCGCGAGCCGCAACACGTTCGGCTGGACCGGGTTGACGAGGAAGCCGGCGTCGCGCAGCACCCCGGCGACCGCACCCGAAGCCGGCGCGCACAGTACGACGCCGAGCAGCAGCCCGGCACCGCGTACCTCGGTGACCAGCGGATGGCCGAGCGCCTCGATGCCGTGCCGCAGCCGTTCGCCGGTCCGTTTGACGTGGTCGAGCAGTCCCTCGTTGGCGATGGTGCTGACGACCGCCAGGGCGGCGGCGCAGCTGACCGGGTTGCCGCCGAAGGTGCTGCCGTGGGCGCCCGGGGCGAGCAGGTCGGCGGCCGGCCCGAAGGCGATGCAGGCGCCGATCGGGAGGCCACCACCGAGCCCCTTGGCCAGGGTCACCACGTCGGGTTCGATGCCGTCGGCCTGGTGGGCGAACCAGTGGCCGGTACGCCCCATCCCGGTCTGCACCTCGTCGATGACGAGCAGCGCGCCGTGCCGGGTGGTGATCTCCCGGGCCGCGCCGAGGTAGCCGGGCGGCGGCACGCACACGCCGTTCTCGCCCTGGATCGGCTCGAGGATCACCATGGCCGTCTCCGCGGTGACCGCGGCCGCCAGGGCGGCGACATCGCCGTACTGGACGTGGGTGACGTCGCCGGGCAGCGGCCGGAACGGGTCGGCCTTGGTCGGCTGGCCGGTCAGGGCCAGCGCGCCCATCGTGCGGCCGTGGAAGCCGCCGACGGTCGACACGACGTGGCCACGGCCGGTCAACCGGGACAGCTTGAACGCCGCCTCGTTGACCTCCGCCCCCGAGTTCGCGAAGAAGACCCGGCCCGGCCGGCCGGCGAGGGCCAGCAGCAGTTCGGCGAGCGCGACCGGCGGTTCGGCCACGAACAGGTTCGAGACGTGGCCGAGCGTGGCGACCTGCTTCGAGACCGCGGCGACCACGGCCGGGTGGGCGTGGCCGAGGCTGTTGACGGCGATGCCGCCGAGCAGGTCGACGTACTGCTTGCCCGCCTCGTCGACGACGACCGCGCCGGAGCCGCTGACCAGTGCCAGCGGCGGCGTCCCATAGTTGTCCATCATGGACTGCCGCCAGCGGTCGACCAGGGTGGTCATGATCCGTTCACCGTCTTCCCGTCGTGTGTCGCGGTGCCCTCGGCATCCGCGACGACCATCGTGCCGAAGCCTTCGGAGGTGAAGACCTCCAGCAGCGTGGAATGCGCCACCCGGCCGTCGACGACGTGGGCGGCGGGCACCCCACCCTGCACCGCCCGCAGGCACGCCTCCATCTTCGGCACCATCCCGGCCTCCAGCCGGGGCAGCAGCTTGGCCAGCTCGGCAACGGTGATCCGGTCGACGAGGCTGGTGGTGTCCGGCCAGTCGGCATACAGGCCGGACACGTCGGTCAGCACGATCAGCTTGCGGGCGTCGAGCGCGACCGCGAGCGCCGCCGCCGCGGTGTCCGCGTTGAGGTTGTGCAACACCCCGTCGGCGTCCGGCGCCACCGTCGAGATGACCGGGATCCGGCCGGCACCGATCAGGTCCGCGACCGCGGACACGTTGACGGCGTCCACGTCACCGACCTGGCCGATGTCCACCGGCTCACCATCGACGTACGCGGGCCGTCGGATGGCGGTGAACAGCCGGGCATCCTCACCGGACAGTCCCACCGCGAACGGGCCGTGTTCGTTGATCAGGCCGACGAGTTCACGGCCGACCTGACCGACGAGCACCATCCGCACGACGTCCATCGCCTCGGGCGTGGTGACGCGCAGTCCGCCCTTGAACTCGCTGGGAATCCCCAACCGGCCCAGCATCGCCGAGATCTGCGGGCCGCCGCCGTGCACCACGACCGGCCGGAGGCCGACGTAACGCAGGAAGACCATGTCGGCGGCGAACGCCCGCTGCAGCCCCGGGTCGATCATCGCGTTGCCGCCGTACTTGACGACGACGGTGGCACCGTGGAACCGGGCCAGCCACGGCAGCGCCTCGATGAAGGTCGCCGCCTTCTCCTGCGCCAGTTCGTGCTTCCGCTGCGCTGCACTCCTCGCGCTCATGCTGTCCCCGTCTCCACTCGCGACTGCGGGGCTCCGCTGCGCTGCACTCCTCGCGCTCATGTGCTGTACGCCGAGTTCTCGTGCACATACGCATGCGACAGATCGTTGGTCCAGATGGTGGCGCGGTCGCCGCCGGCGTTCAGATTGACCTCGATCGTGACGTCCCGACCCGACAGGTCCACCTTCGACCGGTCGTCGGCGGCGGTGCCCGCCCGGCACACCCACACCCCGTTGACCGCCACGTCGATCCCGTCCGGCTCGAAGGCGGCCGCCGTCGTGCCGACCGCCGCGAGGATCCGGCCCCAGTTGGGGTCGTTGCCGAACAACGCT
Source organism: Polymorphospora rubra (assembly GCF_018324255.1). Lineage (GTDB taxonomy): Bacteria > Actinomycetota > Actinomycetes > Mycobacteriales > Micromonosporaceae > Polymorphospora > Polymorphospora rubra. The sequence continues at coordinate 5,353,243 of NZ_AP023359.1, read as the reverse complement.
GTCTTGACCAGGTTGTTGCGGGCCACCGACCGGCCGACCTCGACCGCGTCGTCCTCGCTCGCCGCGCCGAAGACCTCGATCGCGATCTGCTTGGTGGCGCCCTCGGCGTCGGCGACGAGCTGCTGCGCCAGATCGTGGCAGGCGGCGGTCACCGCCGCGGTCAGCTCCTCCTGCGACGGTTCGATGCCGGAGGCGCCGCTGGCCAGCAGGATCACGGTGTCGTTGGTGGACATGCAGCCGTCGGAGTCGACCCGGTCGAAGGTCCGCCGGCACGCCGCCCGCAGCGCCTCGTCGAGAGCGTCCGCCCCGGCGACCGCGTCGGTGGTGAGCACGCTGAGCATGGTCGCGAGGCCCGGAGCGAGCATGCCCGCGCCCTTGGCCATGCCGCCGACGGTCCAGCCGGTGCCGGCGGCCACGGTCGTCTTCGGACGGGTGTCCGTCGTCATGATCGCCTCGGCGGCGGCCGGACCACCGCTGCGGGCCAGCGCCCGTACCGCCGAGCCGATCCCGGGCAGCAGCCGGTCCATCGGCAACCGCTCGCCGATCAGCCCCGTCGAGCAGACCGCGACCTCACTGGCCCCGATCAGCAGCCGGGCACTGGAACGGCTCAGCGCGGTGGCGGTGCGTTCGGCGGTGGCGTGGGTGTCCTGGAACCCCAGCGGTCCGGTGCACGCGTTGGCACCACCGGAGTTGAGGACGATCGCCCGCACGACTCCGCCACGGACCACCTGCTGGGTCCACAGCACCGGCGCGGCCTTGACCCGGTTGGTGGTGAAGACCGCGGCGACGGTGGCATCCGGTCCGTCGTTGACGATCAGTGCCACGTCACGGGCCCCGCTGGACTTCAGCCCGGCGGTCACCCCGGCCGCCCGGAACCCCTTCGGCGTGGTCACGCTCACGGTGTCACCTCGCTCCGCTCGCCGGCACCTTCGAAAAGCCTGAACCACACGGCTCGCTCGCTCACGGTGCAACTCCGAATACGGACAGGCCGGTGGTCTCCGGCAGGTCGAACATCAGGTTGGCGCACTGCACGGCCTGGCCGGCGGCGCCCTTGCCGAGGTTGTCGATCGCGCTGGTGACGATCACGCGGCCGGAGTCGACGTCGACGGTGGCCTGGAGGTGGCAGGAGTTGGAGCCCAGCGTGGCGGCGGTGTGCGGCCACGCACCCTCCGGCAGCACGTGCACGAACGAAGCGTCGGCGTAGGTGGCGGTGAGCACGTCACGCGGGTCGGCCGCTCCGGTGGGCCGGGCGGTGACGGTCGCCAGGATGCCGCGCGGCATCGGTGCGAGAACCGGGGTGAACGACAGGCTGGCCGCGCCGGTGGCCTGCTTGATCTCGGGCACGTGCTGGTGGGCGCCGACCTTGTAGGGCGTCAGGTCGCCCATCACCTCGCTGCCGAGCAGGTTGACCTTGGCGGCGCGGCCGGCGCCGGAGGTGCCGGACGCGGCGACGACGACCACGTCGGTGGGCTCGACGGCACCGGCGGCGATCAGCGGCGCCAGCGCGAGGCTGATCGCGGCGGCGTAGCAGCCGGTCGCGGCGACCCGGGTGGATCCGGCGATGGCGGCCCGGGCGCCGGGCAGCTCGGGCAGGCCGTAGGTCCAGGCGCCGGCGTGCGTGCCGCCGTAGTAGCGGGTCCAGGCGTCGGCGTCGGCGAGCCGATGGTCGGCGCCGAGGTCGACGACCCGCACACCATCGGGCAGTTGCGCGGCGAGCGCCGCGGACTGGCCGTGCGGCAGCGCCAGGAAGACCAGGTCCGCGTCGGCGAGGGTCGCCGGCCCGGTTTCGACGAGCGTCAGGTCGAGGCCGGCCAACTGCGGGTGTACGGCGGAGATCCGTGCCCCGGCCTGGGTGTGTGCGGTGGCGGCGACGAGGTCGAACTCGGGGTGCCCGGCGAGGATGCGGAGCAGTTCCCCGCCCGCGTATCCACTCGCTCCGGCCACCGCGACCCTGATACCCATGTATACCTCCGTATTGCTATGCGTGCGAAGGTATCAGGATGCAGCGCCGGACCGCAAGAATATGCAGTGCAGCTAATGATCAAACGATAACCCGGCCTTCCGGCGGCATCGGGATCCGCAGGCACTCCACACCGCGCAGGTCGAGCCACGCCGCCTGCGGCGATCGGACCAGCCGCAACACCACCCCGGAACAGTTCGGGCATCGCGCCACCAACCCCGGTCCGTGGTCGTAGACCAGCAGCGCCGCCACCGGCGCGTCCAGCCCGCACGAGACGCACCGACCGTCCGCGGCCGTCATGTCGACCGCGAAGAGCTCCCGCAACGGACCGGCCAGCGCGTTTCCATCGACATACTGCTCGGTCATGTCAACTCAACCTCCGGTGGGGCCGAACCGCTCGGTACGGATCCGGCGCGGATCGTGCCCGAGCGCGACGAGGATGTCGGCGACCGCCTCCACGAACCCCGTCGGCCCGCACACGTAACAGACCGGCGCCAGGTCGGACGGCCAGCCGTGGGTGTTCACGTCCGCCACCGAGATCCGCCGCGGCGGCCCCGGCCACTGCGGCGGCGCCTGGCGGGTCCAGACGTACGCGACGTCCAGGCCGGCGTCGTCGCGGACCCGGCGGCGCAACTCGTCCGCGTAGAACAGGTCGTCGGGCGCACGCGCCGAACAGATCAGCCGGAACGGCACCCGGCTGCAGGCCGCCCGGCGGGCGCGGACCATCGCCATCAGCGGCACGATCCCCGACCCGCCCGCGACCAGCAGCACCGGCGCGGTGTCCGTCGGCCGCCACACGAACCAGCCACCGACCGGACCGCGGACCTCGACCGGGTCACCGATCCGGTACGTCTGCACCAGGTACGGCGACACCTCACCGTCCGGCACCCGCTGCACGGTCATCTCCACCCGCTCGCCGTCCTGCGGCGCGGCCAGCGAATAGCTGCGCGAAGCCTGGTATCCGTCCTGCGCGGTGAGCCGCACGTCGACGTGCTGCCCGGCCAGGTGTCCCGGCCAGCCGGCCACCTCGAGGACCAGCGTCCGGGCGGTCGGGGTCTCGTCGCGGATTTCCACCAGGCGGCCGACCCGCCAGGCGAGCCGCGGACTCAGTCCCCCTGGTACCGCTGCTCGCGCCACGGGTCACCGTAGTCGTGGTAGCCGGCCGTCTCCCAGAAACCCGGTTCGTCCTCGCGCAGCAGCCGCATTCCGCGCACCCATTTCGCCGACTTCCAGAAGTACAGGTGCGGGACGATCATCCGGGCCGGGCCACCGTGCTCGGGCGCCAGGTCCGCGCCGTCGAACCGGTACGCGATCCACGCCTGCCCGTCGCGCAGGTCGGCCAGCGGCAGGTTGGTGGTGTAGCCGCCGTACGACCGCACCAGCGCGTAGTCGGCGGTGGTCTCGACGTCGGCGAGCAGGGTGTCCAGCGAGACGCCCCGCCACGTCGTGCCGAGTTTGGACCACCGGGTGACGCAGTGGATGTCGACCGTCGGGTCCTCGCTGGGCAGCGCCATCAACTGCGGCCAGGTCCAACGGTGTTCGGCGCCCGTCTCGGTGGCGATCACGAACTCCCAGTGATCGAGGTCGACTCGCGGCGTGGGACCGGCCGACAGCACCGGGAAGTCCTCGACCAGGTACTGCCCGGGCGGCAGGGCCGGCTGCGTGGTGCGCCGGCGGCCCTGGAAGCCGGGCGTGACGATGCCCATCCGTCAGTCGTACCACCGGCGGGGCGCCCGTGTCCGGCGCAGCCGGGAACCGGCCGGACAACACCGCCGGACGCCTGCCACCCGGCGGGGCGGGGCGGGCGCGCCGCGGTCGCCGCCGACCGGCCCCGGGTCGCCACCGACCGGCCCCGGGTGGCGCCACCCGGCCGTGGGGTGGCGCCGAACGTGGTCAGGTCGGGCCCCGCCGGCCGTACCGGCGGGGCCCGACGACGACGCCGAGCAGGTCGGTCGCGGTGAAGTAACCGATGTGCCGCGAGTCGCGGCTGGCCGGCGGGTTGTCGCCGAACAGCACCAGGCGGCCGGGCGGCACCCGCCGACCCCCGCCGGCCGGCTGGACCGCGACGTCGGACGGCACCGGGTCACCCGGCAGCGCCACCGCCCGCTTGACCAGCAGGCCGCGCGGCGGGGTGGCGGACCAGCCGGCCGGGGTCCGCACCACGACGACGTCGCCACGGCGGATCCCGGCCAGGGTGGTGCGCCGGGCGACCACCCGGTCGCCCGGCCGCAGCGTCGGCCGCATGCTGTCGCCGGCGATCGACACGACCAGCCAACGCCGCCGGACCCACCACGCGACCCCGGCCGCCGTCACCGCGAAGGCGGCCAGGAGCGCGCAGACCGCCATGACCGACGCCACTGCCGGTCAGGCGCCGCGCAGCACCGCACCGAACCGGGACGCCGCCCGCGAGACCGCCGCGTCGCGGGCGGCCACCGCCTCCTCGCCGGTCAGCGTCCGGTCCGGCGCCCGGAAGGTCAGCTTGTACGCCAGCGACCGCCGCCCCGCACCGAGCTGCTCGGAGGTGTAGACGTCGAACAGACGTACCGACTCCAGCAGGTCACCGGCGCCCTCCGCGAGGGCGTCCTGCACCGATTCGGCCGGGACGGCCGAGTCGACGACCAGCGCCACGTCGATCAGGGCCGGCGGGAAGCCGGAGACGCGTGGGGCGGGCACCACCGGCGCGGCCGGCAGCGCGTCGAGGTTCAGCTCCACCGCGCAGGTACGCCGGGGCAGTTCCAGTGCCGCCACGACCCGCGGGTGCAGCTCGCCGGCGTATCCGACGACCGTGTCGTCGACGAGCACCTCGGCACAGCGCCCCGGATGCCACGGCGCCCGGTCACCGGAGCGGACGGTGACCCGGTCGTCGGGGATGCCGGCCACCTCGACCACGGTCCGGGCGGCCCGCACCGCGTCGGACCAGTCGGCCGGGCGGCCACCGCCCCACCAGCCGGCCGGGTCGATGTCGCCGGTGAGCACCGCCGCCACGTGCCAGGGCTGGTGCGGCACGGTCGCGTCGGCGGCGGCGAACTCGGCCGGCGACGGCCGGTCGTCGACCCCCATCACCGGGGGCCGGCCGGCATCGGCACGCGGTTCGAAGACCATCCCGATCTCGTACAGCGCCAGGTCGCGGTGGCCGCGTCCGACGTTGCGGCGCAGGATGCCCAGCAGCGGGCCGAGCAGCGTCGTGCGCAGCAGCGGCTCCTCGTCGGACAGCGGGTTGGCCAGCCGGATCGCCGACCGGCGGGGGTCGTCGGCCGGCAGGCCCAGACCGTCGAGCATCTCCGGGCCGACGAACGGATACGACAGCACCTCGACGAACCCGGTCTCGGCGAGGGTACGGGCGACGGAGCGGCGCCGGCGCTGCTCGTCGGTGAGTCCCCGGCCGGCCGGGGCCAGCGGCAGGGCGCCGGGCACGTTGTCGTAGCCGTCGAGGCGGGCGACCTCCTCGACGAGGTCGGCCGGGTCGGTCAGGTCGGGCCGCCAGGTCGGCGGGGTGACGCCGATCCGGTCGCCGGTGCCGGTGCCGGGCGCGACGCCACCCGCCGAGGTGACGGTGCAGCCGATCTCCTCCAGGAGGGCGACCACGCGGGCCGGCGGGTAGGCCACGCCGACCCGGCGGGCCGGCAGCGTCACGTCGAGGTCGACCGGCGTCGGCGGGGCGACCTGGTCGAAGTCGAGGATCTCGGCACCGGCCGTGCCGCCGCCGTGCTCGGTGAGCAGGGTGACGGCGCGCTCGACGGCGACCAGCGGCAGCGCCGGGTCGACGCCACGCTCCCACCGCTTGGCGGCCTCGCTGAACAGCTTGTGCCGGCGGGCGGTGCGGCCGACCATCACCGGGTCCCAGTGCGCCGCCTCGAAGAGGACCTCGGTGGTCTCCGGCATGACCTCGCTGGTCTGCCCACCCATCACCGCGGCCAGCGAGATCGGGCCGCTGTCGTCACAGATGATCATGTCCTCGGCGTCGAGGACCCGGACCACCCCGTCGAGCGTGGTCAGCTTCTCCCCCGCGGTGGCCCGCCGCACGACCAGCGGACCGGTGAGCCGGGCCAGGTCGAAGGCGTGCATCGGCTGGCCCAGCTCCAGCATCACGTAGTTGGTGATGTCGACCGCCAGCGAGATGCTGCGGATGCCGGCCAGGGTCAGCCGCCGGGACATCCACTCCGGCGAGGCGGCCGTCGGGTCGATGCCGCGGACCACCCGGCCGGCGAACCGGTCGCAGCCGAGCGGGTCGCGGACCTCGACCGGGTAGGCCGGCTGCGGGGTCGCGCCCGGCGCCGGCACCAGGCCGGGGTCACGGAACGGCACCCCGAACGAGTGCGCCAGCTCGCGGGCGATGCCGCGCACCGACATCGCGTAGCCACGGTCCGGGGTGATCTCGACCTCGACGACGATCTCGTCGAGCCCGACGACCGGCCGTGCGTCGTCGCCGGGCCGGGCCGGGCCGTCGGCCGGCAGCACCAGGATGCCGGCGTGGTCCTCGCCGAGCCCCAGCTCGCGGACCGAGCAGATCATGCCGTTGGAGTTGCGGCCGTACGTCTTGCGGGCGCCGATCCGGAACCCGCCGGGCAGCTCGCCGCCCGGCAGGATCACCACGACCCGGTCACCGACGGCGAAGTTGGTGGCCCCGCAGACGATCTCCTGCGGCTCGCCGGTGCCGTTGGCGGCGCCGACGTCGACCCGGCAGAACCGGATCGGCTTCTTGAAGCCGGTCAGCTCCTCGATCTCGCGGACCTCGCCGACGACCAGCTGACCGGTCACCGTCGCCCGAAGGTCCACGATGGACTCGACCTCGAGGCCGAGGCCGACCAGGGCCTGCTCCAGCCGCTCCGCGGTCAGGTCGGCGGGCAGGTCGACGTGCTCGCGCAGCCAGGAAATAGGAACTCGCATGTCTTCGTGTCTCCCAGAACTCGGCCGCTAGATCTCGACACCGAAGGCGCGGGTGAACCGCACGTCGCCCTCGACCATGTCGCGCATGTCGCTGACCCCGTGCCGGAACATCAGGGTGCGCTCGATGCCCATCCCGAACGCGAACCCGGAGTAGACCTCCGGGTCGATGCCACAGGCCCGCAACACCCTCGGGTTGACCATGCCGCAGCCGCCCCACTCGACCCAGCGCGGACCGTCGCGGTGCTCGGCGAACCACACGTCGAACTCCGCCGACGGCTCGGTGAACGGGAAGTAGTGCGGCCGCCAGCGGGTCCGCGCGTCCGGGCCGAACATCGCCCGGGCGAAGTGGTCCAGGGTGCCGCGCAGGTGCGCCATCGTGATGCCCTTGTCGACGACCAGGCCCTCGACCTGGTGGAAGACCGGCGTGTGGGTGGCGTCGAGTTCGTCGGTGCGGTAGACCCGGCCCGGCACGACGACGTAGATCGGCGGGGTCCGGGTCAGCATCGTGCGCGCCTGCACCGGCGAGGTGTGCGTACGCAGCACCAGCCCGGACCCCTCCGCGGACCCGTCGGCCGCGGCGACGTGGAAGGTGTCCATCAGGCCCCGGGCCGGGTGGTCCGGCGGGATGTTCAGCGCGTCGAAGTTGGCCCACTCCAGCTCGACCTCGGGACCGTCGGCGATCTCGTAGCCCATGCCGACGAACAGGTCGCCGATGCGCTCCATGAGCGTGCTCAACGGATGCCGCGCGCCACGGGGGCGCCGACCGCCGGGCAGCGTGACGTCGACCCGCTCCTCGGCCAGCACCCGCTGCGCCTGTTCCTCCTGCAGCACCGCGTGGCGGGCGTCGAACCCGGCCTGGATCGCGGCCCGGGCCTGGTTGACGCGTTTGCCGGCGTCGGACTTGGCCGCCGGCGGCAGGGCGCCGATCTCGCGGCGGGCCAGCGACACCGGGGCCCGGTCACCCAGGTGCGCCGGGCGCAGCGCGGCGAGGGCGTCGAGGTCGGCGGCGTCGGCGAAGGCCTTCTCCGCCGCGGCGACGGCGTCGTCGAGGGCGTTCTGGTCGAGCAACGCGACCTGTTTGGGGTCGTACGGGTCGTTGCGGTAGGTCATGACGGGCGGGCACTCCTTCACGTCGGCGCGGTCCGGATGCACTGCGCGGTGAGCGGGCGTGACTTGGTCGACGCGGCGCGCGGCGTCAGGTGTTCCGGACGGCGGTGGAGAGTCTACGGACGCGCGGCTGTGCCGCAGCCCGCCGGTCGACGATCAAGGGATGGGGTCAGCCCCACCGCCCGCCGCGACCGGCGGGCTGGCTAAACGAGTGGCGGCGCACGGCGGCGTCGGACCGGCCGCGTTCGCTCGTGCCGTGCTCGTTCATCTCCGGGGCTCCCTGGAACGAAGTGCTCTGGCCGAAGCGTACAGGCAGACGGCCGCGGCGGCAGCCAGGTTCAGGCTCTCGGCCCGGCCGTGCAGCGGCACCCGGACCCGGGCGTCGGCGGCGGCGGCCAGTTCGGGCGGCAGGCCGTGGGCCTCCGACCCGAACAGCCACGCGGTCGGGCGGGCCAGCCCCCGGGCCGTACCGCCGGGTGTCGCGGCCAGGTCGGCGTCGGCGAGTTCGTCGAGGTCGGTGTCGCCGTAGCCGGTGGCGGCGAAGACGGTCAGGCCGGCGGCGCGCAGGGCGGCGACGACCGCGAACGGGTCGCCGTCACGGACCAGGTCCAGGTGGAACAGACTGCCGGCGGTCGCCCGCACGCATTTGCCGTTGTACGGGTCGACGGCGTCGCCCGCGAAGACGACCGCGCCCGCGCCGGCGGCGTCGGCCGTACGCAGCACGGTGCCGGCGTTACCCGGATCGCGGATCTCGGCGAGGACGGCGACCAGTCGGGGCGCCCGGGCGAGCCCGGCGGCCAGCGGCACGTGCCGCTGCGCGCAGACGGCGACGACGCCCTGCGGCGCCACCGTCTCGGTGAGGGCGGCCAGGCCGTCTTCGGTCACCGGCGACACCGGTACGCCCGCGGCGACGGCGGCGGCGACCAGGTCGTCGTGCCGGCGCAGCGCGTCGTCGGTGCCGAAGAGTTCGTGTACGCCGCCGGCGACGGTCAGCGCCTCGCGGACCGCCTGCGGTCCCTCGGCCAGGAACCGGCCGGTCGCCTCCCGGTCACGGCGGCGGTGCAGCCGCCGGGCGGCGACGACCCGCGGGGTACGCGGGGTGAACCGCGGCCCGTCGGCCCAGACATGGTCGAGGCGTCCCGCATGTTGTCCGGACAACACGTGGGACGCCTCGACCATGGTTCAGGGGATCAGGCGGCCTGGGCCGCCGGGCCACCGGTGCCCTCGGCCGCGACGGCGGCCTTGGCGACCTCGACGAGCGCGGTGAACGCCGCGGCGTCGTTGACGGCCAGGTCGGCCAGGATCTTGCGGTCGACCTCGACACCGGCGAGCCGCAGGCCCTGGATGAACCGGTTGTAGGTCAGCCCGTTGGCGCGGGCACCCGCGTTGATCCGGGTGATCCAGAGCTGCCGGAAGTCGCCCTTGCGGTCGCGGCGGTCCCGGTAGGCGTACTGCATCGAGTGCAGCACCTGCTCCTTGGCCTTGCGGTACAGGCGCGAGCGCTGGCCGCGGTAGCCGCTGGCGGTCTCCAGCAGGGTGCGGCGCTTCTTCTGGGCGTTGACTGCCCGCTTGACGCGTGCCATCTCAACTACTCCTTAGGTCAGTCGGGTGGCGCGCGTCAGCGGCCGAGCAGCTTCTTGATTCGCTTGACGTCAGCCTTGGCCACCTCGACCGTGCCGGTCAGCCGGCGCGTACGGGTGGAGGGCTTGCCCTCCAGCAGGTGGCGCTTGCCGGCCTGCTCGGTACGGAGCTTGCCGCGGCCGGTCACCCGGACCCGCTTTCCCGTACCGGTGTGGCTCTTCATCTTCGGCATGTGAAACGTCTCTCCCCTGTTACTCGCCGCTGTTTTCGGCGGCGGTGCCGGTGTCCCCGGCGGCCTGCGCCGGACCGGCCGGTGCCGCCTCGGTGTCGCGGTCACGCGGCGCTCCGCCACGGGCGGCGGTGGCGGCCACGGCGGACGCCTTGACGGCGCGGTGCGGCGCCAGAACCATGATCATGTTTCGGCCGTCCTGCTTGGGGGCGGCCTCGACGTATCCCAGTTCCGAGATCTCCGACTCGAGCCGGCGCAGGAGCCGGTAGCCCAGCTCCGGGCGGCTCTGCTCGCGACCGCGGAACATGATCGTCACCTTGACCTTGTCGCCCGCCTTGAGGAACCGCACCACGTGACCCTTCTTGGTCTCGTAGTCGTGCGGGTCGATCTTCGGCCGCAGCTTCATTTCCTTGATGACGGTCTGTTGCTGGTTACGCCGGGCTTCGCGCGCCTTGAGTGCACTCTCGTACTTGAACTTTCCGAAGTCCATGAGCTTGCACACCGGCGGGCGCGCCATCGGCGCAACCTCGACCAGGTCCAGGTCGACGTCCGCGGCCAACTGCAGGGCACGCTCCAGCGGGACGATGCCCACCTGCTCACCCTCAGGGCCGACGAGTCGGACCTCACGTGCCCGGATCTGCTCGTTCACCCGTGGCTCGACGCTGATGTGGCCTCCTCAGTCTGCTTTCACGTTGGCGCCGACTCCCGTCGGCGTCCCGAACGGGACACCGACGCGGAAAGCAGAAGGCCCCGGCGCATGCCAGGGCCTGCTCGACCGGTCGGCCACGACCCGCTCACGGGCGTGACACCCGGGGACGGGACGGACCCTCCCGGGCTGACCGGACCCGATCACCTGTTGCGGCGATCCGGGTGGGAGCAGGCGCTCCGCTTCGTGGCTGCCATGCAGCAGCCTGGTCGACTCGACAAGAGTACACGACTATGTGTGCGGGTGACCGACCCCCCGGTGGTCAGGCCGTTTCGGCGGCCGGTGCCAGGGTCGCCGACGAGTGCAGGGCACGCAGGGCACGCACGCCGTCGACGGCGTGCTCCTTGTCGACCACCTGCAGCGCCAGCACCGGAATCAGCTCGTCGTCGTGCAGTTCCACGCTGGCCCATGCCGAGCCCCGGTCGAACCGGACAGACCGGACGACATCCCATGGCAGGTCCCAGGAGCCGACCACGTTGCGGATCCGGACCCCCCTGGCATCGGCCTCGACCCGGGGCGGGTGAACATCAGGATGCCGGCAGCGATCAGCACGCCCAGACCGATCATCGCGAACTGGTCGCCGCGCTGGAACGACCCCATTCCCTCGCCGGTCGGGCCACGCAGCGCGGTGCCGACCACGGTGAACAGGACGACCACCGCCGCCGCCAGGGCCCAGCAGGTCTTGCGGATTCGCCGCGGCCGCAGCCGCACGACAGCGGAGTCACTCACCACCCCAGTGTGCCGCATAGAGGACTCTCGATACCTTGCCCGGTCCGGTGACCGGACACCGGGACGGGCGTCCGGCGGGTGGTCGGGAGCCCTGGGAATCGCATTTCCAATATCACCGGGAATGGCACTGACAGGTAGCCGATATTCGTCTCGACCGGCGCACCGCACCGTCGAACCATTACGCCATGACAGGACCGACCCCACCGCCCGCGAGCTGCCCGATCGGGTGGCAGCCGAGCGCACTGACCCCGGTCTTCTACGGAATGCGGGAATACTCCGCCGCGGAAGGCGCACCGACCCGGATCCGGGTCTTCTTTCCCAGCCTCGACGGCTCCGTGGCGACAGCTCCGATCCTCGACAGCTGCGGACGCTATCCGCTGATCATATTCGCACACGGTCACTGCGCGAATGATCCGAACCATTTCCGCAAATGGATCCAGTTGCCGGCCCAACTCGCCCGCAGCGGCTACGTCGTGGCGGTCCCGGAGCTGACCCACATCTCCGTCCTGCCGCAGAACGCGAACCACCCGTCGGTACCGGTGCTCGGGGCGGTGCTGAACTGGATGCGGCAGAACTGGGAGCACAGCGGCGTACTGATGCCCGCGGAGAGGACCGGGGTCGCCGGACACTCGTACGGGGCGCTCCTCGGGGCCTGGTTCGCCACGGTCACCCCGAACGTGGCCGCGTACGCCGGGCTGAGCGGCACCTGGCAGGAACTGAACGTCCCACTGCCGATCGCCGCCCTGAACCGGCCGAAGCTGATCGTCGCCGGGAGTCCGGTCGAGGACTCCTTCACCGAACTCAACTCCGCCCAGTGGTCGGCGCTGCCGATCCCCCGACACCGGACGACGTTCGCCAACGGGCGCCACTTCGACTACCTGCCGGCCGGGCAGACGCCGTGCGACCCGGAACGTGGCCCGTGTCCGCCGCTGGCGCTGGCCGCCGCCGACCTGGTGACGATGTTCTTCGCCAAGTACCTCTGGCCCGAGCACTCGCCGCACCTGCCCGGCCGGGTACCGGACAACCTCGTGCCACCGCCGCTGAACCTGACCCCGGAACAGGAGTTCTACGCCGGCAGCCACCTGATCGGGATGCCGGCGATGACCGGGGCGAACTGCGCGTACACGCTCGACTTCCAGGTCCCGCTACGCCCGGTGCCGCACGTCGTGGGCCTGCCGATGGTGCCGGCCCGGCAGCAGGTCATCGCGGCCGGCTTCCGGCCGACGTTGACCGGGCTCGGCACGTGGGTCTCGGCCCAGTCGCCGGCGGGCGGCAGCAGTGCCCCGTCCGGCAGCACCGTACGGCTGACGCTGCGCAGCGGCCCGATCCCCTGACCGGCCGGTCCCGTCAGTGGCTCCGGACGGCAAGGTGGGTCAGCCAGGCGACGCCGATCTCGGAGGTGTGCCGACGCCTCAGCCGGGTGTCGAAGTCGACGGCGAGCAGTGCGTCGACCTCCGCCGGGGCGTACCGGGCGAAGAACCTGGTGACACCGCCGGAGGCGTTCCAGAAGGACTCGTCCTCCCAGCCCTCCCCGCCGCCCTCCTTGAGCGCGACCATCAGCACGCCGCCGGGCCGCAGCACCCGGGCGACCTCGGCGAGCACCACCGGGGCGAGCGCCTTCGGCAGGTGCAGCAGCGACGCCGAGCACCAGACGCCCACGAACACCCCGTCCCGGAACGGCAGGCCGCGCATGTCGGCCTGGGTCAGGGGCTGCCCGCTGCGGGCCGCGGCCTGCCGAAGCATGCCGAGCGACAGGTCCAGCCCGACCACCCGGTGGCCGCGGTCCGCCCAGAACGCCATGTCCCGCCCGGCGCCACAGCCGAGGTCCAGGATCGGGCCGTCGCCGGCGAGCTTCCCGAACTCTTCGGCCAGCCCGAGATAGCTGGCCGGCATCTCGGCGTTGACCTTGGCAAACCGGTCGGCGATCTCGTCGTAGGCGGCCCGGTGGCGGATGTTGACCTCGTCCAGCATGCCGCCACGATAGGCGGATCCGGCCGGGCGTGCGGGTCAGGATCCGGCCGGGGCGGGACGGACCACCCGGCCGGACACGAACACCGCGACCAGCGTGAGCAGCGCGCCGGCCAGTACCGCGAGGCTCGCGCCGGGCCCGCCGGGCACGATCAGGTCGAGCAGCAGCGCCCCGCCGAGCTGGCCGCCGACGATGGCCAACCCGGTCCGCAGTACGCCGACCGACCGTACGCTGAGCAGCAGGATCGCCACGATCATCACGGCGAGTACGCCGCCGCCGTACAGGTACCAGTCGGTCGGCCACGGCCCGCTCAGATGCGGCACGACGCCGAGCGCCACCGCGGCGGCGACCACCGCCGGGGTGCTGACCGCGAAGTTGACGGCGGTGCCGGCGGCGTTGCTGCTGGCCGCCGAGAGGCGCGCGTTGAGTGCCGACTGCAGCGCCACGGCGAGGCCACCGGCGACCGCGAGCGCCACCCCGGCCAGGGCCAGATCGCCGTACGGGCGGCCGACCTGGGCCAGGGCCACCGCGGCGATGCCGAGCAGGGCCCCGGCCACCCGTGGACCGGTCAGCGCCAGCCGCCCGGCGGGTGCCAGGCCGACCCGGTCGACCGCCAGTCCGCCGAAGCTGTTGCCGGTCACCTGGGCGATGGTGAACAGGGCGACCCCGAGGACCGGTACGGCGTAGGTGGCGGCGGTGACGAAGAACGCGCCGCCCAGCCCGCCGAGGTACGCCCACCACGGCAGCCCGGACCGCCACAGCGCCCGCAGGCCGCTGCGCATCGACGGCATGACCAGCAGTCCGACGAGCACGACGGTCGTACCGACGGCGTTGTTGACCACCGCGCCCAGGGCCGCGTTGCCCATCCGGGTGCCGAGTTCGGCGTTGGCGGCGCTCTGTGCCGCCGAGGCGACCCCGCCGACGGTGGCCAGGCTCAGGGCGGCCCAGCCGGGCAGCGGCTTCACGCTCCGGCTCCCGGAACCGACCGGGTGAAGCGCCTTCCCGGACGCGGCATCTGCCCGGCCCGGTCGGCCGGGCCGGATCCGGCCGGCCTCACAGCCGGCAGGCGTGGATGTCGGTGACCAGGATCGCCCGGGCGCCCAGGTCGTACAGCTCGTCCATGATCCGGTGTACGGCGTCGCGCCGCACCATCGCCTGGACGGCCACCCAGCCCTCGCGGTGCAGCGGCGAGATGGTCGGCGACTCGATGCCGGGCGTCAGGGCGGTCGCCTGGTCGAGCAGGTCGGCGCGGACGTCGTACGCCAGCATGACGTAGCGGCGGGCGACCAGCACGCCCTGGAGCCGGCGGATGAGCTGCCCCGCCTGGCCGCTGAGCGGCGCGGCCGGGCCGGTGCCTCCGCCGGCCGGGTCGGCGCCGGCCGCCGGCGGGGTCGACGGCGCGTCGGAGCGGCCGATCAGCACCGCCGTGGAGTGCAGGATCGGCTCGCCAACGACGACCAGGCCGGCCTGGCGCAGCGTGGCACCGGTCTCGACGACGTCGGCGACGACGTCGGCGACACCGAGCCGGACCGCGTTCTCGACCGCCCCGTCGAGCCGGATCACCTCGGCCTCGCGGCCGTACTCGGCCAGGTGGCGGGCGACGACGCCGGGGAACGAGGTGGCGATCCGCCGGCCGCTGACGTCGCCGTCCGGGCCCAGGGTGCCGGGGCGGGCGGCGAAGCGGAACGAGGCGGCGGCGAAGTTCAGGTCGAGGATCTCGGTGGCCGGGCTGTCGGAGTCGACGAGCAGGTCCCGGCCGGTGATGCCGAGGTCGAGGTCGCCGGAGCCGACGTAGGTGGCGATGTCGCGGGGGCGCAGGTAGAAGAACTCGACGTCGTTGGCCTCGTCCTGGCAGACGAGGTCACGGTCGGAGGTGCGTTGGCGGTAGCCGGCCTCGCGCAGCATGTCGGCGGCCGGACGGGACAGGGTGCCTTTGTTGGGGACGGCGATACGCAGCATCTGTGGTGCTCCTTATGACGTTTCCGGTCGGTCGACGGGCACGTCACAGATGTCGGTAGACGTCCTTGAGCTCCAGTCCGGTGGCGAGCATCAGCACCTGGGCCTGGTAGAGCAGTTGGGAGATCTCCTCCGCGGCGCGTTCCGGGCCCTCGTGCTCGGCCGCCATCCACGCCTCGGCCGCCTCCTCGACGACCTTCTTGCCGATCGCGTGTACGCCGCGCTCCAGCGCGGCCACCGTCCCCGAACCCGGGGTGCCGGCGGCGGCCTTGGCCTGCAGTTCGGCGAACAGCTCCTCGAACGTCTTCACGGTCACGGATTCTCGCAGCCTCCCCGGCGCGGCCCCGCCGCCGGCCCTCCCCCTTTCCCATCCCCTGGCCCGCCGCGCCCGCGCCAACCCCCGTCGATCTTGCACTTGCCGCCCGCCAAAAGCCCCGAAAGGGGGAGATAACCGCAAGATCGCGGGAGAGTGGGCGGGGGTGGACGGGCCCGTCGAGGCGTGGGGCAGGTCACGGGGAAGTCGCGATGGTGTGACGGTTAACGATCCACGCCACCGCGCGCCCTATGCTCACCAGCCATGGCACGCCCATCCACCACCGTCACGCGCCTCGCCGCGACCGCCGCCGTACTGGTCGCCCTCACCGGCTGCGCCCCCGAGGAACCCACCCCCACCGCCACCGGCACCCCCGCCGGCGGGTCGACCTGCACCAAGGAGTCGCTGCCGACCCGCACCGCCGGCAAGCTCACCATCGGCACCGACGACCCGGCGTACGAGCCGTGGTTCAGCGGCAACGACCCGACCAACGGCGAGGGCTTCGAGTCCGCGGTCGCGTACGCGATCGCCGAGAAGCTCGGCTACGCCAAGGAGGACGTGGTCTGGACCCGGGTCCGGTTCGACAACGCGATCGCGCCGGGGCCGAAGGAGTTCGACTTCGACATCAACCAGTTCTCCATCACCGACGCCCGCAAGCAGGCCGTCGACTTCTCCTCGCCGTACTACAAGGTGCGGCAGACGGTCATCGCGCTGAAGTCGTCGAAGATCGCCGGCGCCGCCTCGCTCGCCGACCTCAGGGACGCCAAACTCGGCGCCCAGGTGGGCACCACCAGCTACTCGGCGATCACCGAACTGGTCAAGCCCAGCAGCCAGCCGCAGGTCTACAACACCAACGACGACGCGAAGAAGGCCCTGCAGAACGGCCAGATCGACGGCCTCGTGGTCGACCTGCCGACCGCGTTCTACATCACCGCCGCCGAGATCACCGACGCGAAGATCGTCGGCCAGGTGCCGCAGGTCGGCGTACCGGAGATGTTCGGCCTGGTCCTGGACAAGGGGTCGGCGCTGACCGGCTGCGTCAGCACCGCCGTCGACGACCTGAGCCGGGCCGGCACCCTGACCGAACTGGAGAAGAAGTGGCTCGCCCAGGTGGCGGGCGCACCCGAACTCACGTGACACCGCACACCCCGTCGAAACACCAGCTCGAGCGGACCGCCTACCGCAGGCGGCAGACGGTCCGCTCGGTGCTGGTCGCCGCGCTGTCGACCGGCGTGCTCGGCACGCTGCTCGTCGTCGCGGTCACCGGCGCGCCCGGCTGGGAACGGGTACGGGCGTCGTTCCTCGACCTCGACATCGCCCGCGACGCGTTCCCGGCCGTCCTCACCGGACTGTGGCTCAACGTACGGCTACTGGTCTTCTGCGCCGTCGGGGCGCTCGCCCTCGGCCTGCTGATCGCGCTGCTACGCACCCTGCGCGGCCCGGTCTTCTTCCCGGTCCGGGCGCTGGCGACGGGCTACACCTACACGTTCCGTGGGCTGCCGCTGATCATCGTGCTGTACGTGCTCACCCTCGGCGTGCCCGGGCTGCGGCTGCAGGGCATGCCGAGCGTGCTGGTGCTCGGCGGCGCCGCCCTGGTGCTGACGTACGGCGGCTACCTGGCCGAGGTGTTCCGGGCCGGCATCGAGTCCGTGCACCCGAGCCAGCTCGCGGCGGCCCGCTCGCTGGGGCTGACGTACCGGCAGACGATGCGCCACGTGGTGCTGCCGCAGGCGGTGCGCCGGGTCGCCCCGCCGCTGCTGAACGACACCGTGGCACTGCAGAAGGACGTCGGACTGGTGTCGCTGGCCGGACCGATCGACGCCGTACGCGCCGCGCAGATCGCGACCGCCGAGACGTTCAACTACACCCCGTACATCCTGGCCGGGGTGCTGTTCGTGCTGCTGGCGATCCCGCTGATCGCGGTCACCGACTGGGTGACGCTGCGGGCGGCCCGCCGACAGGCAGGAGGCTGAGATGCCGGTGCTGTCCTGCCGGAGCCTGCGCAAGGTGTTCGCCGGCAACGTCGTACTCGACGGGCTGGACCTCGACGTCGCCGAGCACGAGGTGGTGGCGCTGATCGGGGCGTCCGGCTCGGGCAAGTCGACGCTGCTGCGCTGCGTCAACCTGCTCGAGGAGATCGACGACGGCACGATCCACCTCGACGGCGACCACATCACCGCCCCCGGGACCGACGCCGACCGGGTACGTCAGCGGATCGGCATCGTGTTCCAGGCGTACAACCTGTTCCCGCACCTGACCGTGCTGGACAACATCACCCTCGCCCCGCGCCGGGTGCACCGGCGGGACCGCGCCGACGCCGAGGCGCAGGCCCGCGAACTGCTGGCCCGGGTCGGGCTGGCGGAGAAGGCCGGCGCCTATCCCGACCGGCTCTCCGGTGGCCAGCAGCAGCGGGTGGCGATCGTCCGGGCACTGGTCAACTCGCCGCGGCTGATGCTGCTCGACGAGGTCACCTCGGCACTGGACCCGGAACTGGTCGGCGAGGTGCTGACCATGATCCGCGACCTGAAGGCGGACGGGATGACGATGGTGCTGGCCACCCACGAGATGAGCTTCGCCCGGCAGGTCGCCGACCGGGTCTGCTTCCTCGACGGCGGCCGGGTGATCGAGCAGGGCCCGCCCGAGCGGGTGTTCGGCGCCCCGACCGAGCCCCGGACGAGGCAGTTCCTGCGCCGCATCATCGAGGCCGGCCGCCTCTGAGGCGCGGGTCAGAGGGCGCGGATGGCCAGGGCGGCGTCGAGCACCGCGACGGCGCTGTCCCAGCCCTTGTCCTCCGCCGAGTCGGGCAGGCCGGCCCGGTCGCGGGCCTGCCCGATCGTGTTGACCGTCAGCACCCCGTGGCCGACCGGGGTCGACTCGTCGAGCGCGACCCGGGTCAGCCCCTCGGTCACCGACTGGCAGACGTAGTCGAAGTGCGCGGTCTCGCCGCGTACGACGACGCCGAGCGCCACCACCGCGTCGCAGCGGCGGGCCAGCGCCTGCGCCACCACCGGCAGCTCCACCGACCCGGCGACCCGGGCGACCACCACCTCGCGTACGCCGCACGCCTTGCCGGCCGCGACCGCCCGGTCGAGCATGTGGTCGACCAGTTGCCCGTGCCAGCGCGCGGCGACCACGCCGAGCGTCAGCCCGCCGGCCTCCACCGTGGACACCCCGGGGGCACCGAATCCCGCCATCGTCAGACTCCGTTCCGTGGGAAGGTGGACCGCTACGCCGTACCGTCGGCGACGGCGTCGAGCCGGCCCGTCTCGCCGTCGAGCTCGTCGAGCAGGTGACCCATCCGGTCGCGCTTGGTCCGCAGGTAGCGCACGTTCTCCGGGTGCGAGCGGACCGGCAGCCGCACCCCGCCGACGATCTTCAGGCCGTAGCCCTCCAGCCCGGCGCGCTTGGCCGGGTTGTTGGTGATCAGCCGCATCGACCGGACGCCGAGGTCGTAGAGGATCTGCGCCCCGGTGCCGTAGTCGCGGGCGTCGGCCGGCAGCCCCAGTTCCAGGTTGGCGTCGACGGTGTCGCGGCCCAGGTCCTGCAACTGGTAGGCCTGCAACTTGTGCAGCAGCCCGATGCCGCGCCCCTCGTGGCCGCGGACATACAGCACGACCCCGCGGCCCTCCTGCGCCACCCGGGCCAACGCCGCGTCGAGCTGCGGGCCGCAGTCGCAGCGCAGCGAACCGAACACGTCCCCGGTCAGGCACTCCGAGTGCACCCGGACCAGCACGTCCTCACCGTCGCCGAGGTCGCCGGCGACCAGCGCGATGTGCTCGTTGGTGTCGTACGCGGCGCGGTAGCCGACCGCCCGGAACACCCCGTGCGCGGTCGGGATGCGGGCCTCGGCGACCCGCTCCACCTGCTTCTCGGTACGCCGTCGGTAGGCGATCAGGTCGGCGATGGTGATCAGGGTCAGCCCGTGCTCGGCGGTGAACCGCGCGAGGTCCGGCAGCCGCTGCATGGTGCCGTCGTCGTTGACCAGTTCGCACAGCACCCCGGCCGGCCGCAGCCCGGCCAGTACGGCGAGGTCGATGGCGGCCTCGGTGTGCCCGGGGCGGCGCAGCACCCCGCCGGCCTTGGCCCGTAGCGGCACCACGTGGCCGGGCCGGGCCAGGTCGACCGGGGACGTCGCCGGGTCGGCGAGCAGCCGGATGGTGTGCGCCCGGTCGGCGGCCGAGATGCCGGTGCTGACGCCCTCGCGGGCGTCGACGGTGACCGTGTACGCGGTGCCGCGCCGGTCCTGGTTGGTGTGGTACATCGGCGGCAGTTCGAGCCGGTCGGCGTCGGCCTCCGTCAGCGGCGCGCAGATGTAGCCCGAGGTGTGCCGCACCATGAACGCCAGCAGCTCCGGGGTGGCCAACTCGGCGGCGAAGATCAGGTCGCCCTCGTTCTCCCGGTCCTCGTCGTCGACGACGACGACCGGGCGGCCGGCCGCGATGTCGGCGACGGCCTGCTCGATGGTGCCGAAGACGGCCATCACGACCGCCCCGCGAGCGGCGCGGCCGACGCGGCGCCGGTCCCGCCCAGCAGCTTCTCCACGTACTTGGCGATCACGTCGACCTCCAGGTTGACCGGGTCACCGACGCCCTTGCGGCCGAAGGTGGTCAGGGTGAGGGTGGTCGGGATCAGACCGACCGAGAACGAGTCGTCGGCCACGTCGACGACGGTCAGCGACACCCCGTCGACGGTGACCGAGCCCTTTCCAACCACGTAACGGGCGAGTTCGGCGGGGAGCGAGAACCGCACCGTCTCCCACTTCTCGGCGGGTTCGCGGGCGGTGATCGTGGCCACCCCGTCGACGTGGCCCTGCACCAGGTGGCCGCCGAGCCGGGTGGCGAGGGTGGCGGCCCGCTCCAGGTTCACCCGGTCGCCCGGGGCCAGCGTGCCGAGCGCCGAGCGCCGCAGCGTCTCGCCCATCACGTCGGCGGTGAACACGTCGCCGTCGACGTCGACGACGGTCAGACAGACGCCGTTGACCGAGATCGAGTCGCCGTGCCGGGCGTCCGGGGCGACGACCGGGCCGCGTACGGCGACGAGCACCGAGTCGGCGCCGGTGTCGGTGACCCGGATGATCTCGCCGAGTTCCTCGACGATGCCGGTGAACATGCCCTAGCCCTCCCTGTTGCGGGGAACCGCGGTGAACCGCAGGTCGGGGCCGACCTGGGTGATGTCGACGAAGTCCAGCTCGATGATCTCGGCGATCGTGGTCACGCCCGCCCCGGACAGTGCGGTCGGGCCGGCCCCGAGCAGCTTCGGCGCGACGTACCCGATCACCCGGTCGACGAGGCCGGCGGCCAGGAACGCGCCGGCGAGCGTCGGCCCGCCCTCGAGCAGCACCGACCGCACACCGCGCCGGTCCAGGGCCGCGAGCAGCGCCGGCAGGTCGACCCGCCCGACGCCGTCGGCGCCGACCTCGTCGGCGGTCGCCACCCAGGTCCGGGCGGCGCCGTCGCGGACCCGGGCCTGTTGCGGGGTACGCCCCGACGAGTCGACC
This sequence comes from Polymorphospora rubra, assembly GCF_018324255.1. Lineage (GTDB taxonomy): Bacteria > Actinomycetota > Actinomycetes > Mycobacteriales > Micromonosporaceae > Polymorphospora > Polymorphospora rubra. The sequence continues at coordinate 5,332,309 of NZ_AP023359.1, read as the reverse complement.
ACGACCCGCAGCGGCTGGCGGATGGCGAGGCTGCCGTCGCGCAGGTTGCGGGCGGTGAGCCGGGGGTCGTCGGCGAGCACGGTGCCGACCCCGGCGAGGACGGCGTCGACGGTGCCACGCAGGGCGTGTACGTCCATCCGGGCCGCCTCGGAGGTGATCCACATGCTGGTGCCGTCGGCGGCGGCGGACCGGCCGTCGAGGGTGGCGGCGTACTTCCAGGTCACGTACGGCCAGCCGCGCCGCACCGAGGTCAGCCAGGCGATGTTGCCGGCCTCCGCCTCGGCCGCGCGGACCCCGGTGACCACCTCGACACCGGCCTCGCGCAGCGTGTGCGCGCCGCCGGAGGCGACCGGGTTGGGGTCGCTGACCGCGACCACGACCCGGGAGACGCCGGCCTGGATCAGGGCCTGCGCGCACGGGCCGGTGCGGCCGGTGTGGTTGCACGGTTCCAGCGTGACGACGGCGGTGCCGCCCTTGGCCCGCTCACCGGCCTGCGCCAGCGCCACGATCTCGGCGTGCGGGCCGCCGGTGTAGGCGTGGAACCCCTCGCCGACGACCTCGCCGGACGGGTCGAGCAGCACACAGCCGACCACCGGGTTGGGACTGGTCGTGCCGAGCCCGCGGGCGGCCAACGCGATCGCGCGGCGCATCGCCTCGTCGGTGGAGACGTTCGCCATGGTGCTGCCCCTGCTTTCCTCACGTGCCGGTCGGCGCGCGGGCAGGGGGATGAGCGGCGGCGGAGAACGGGGACGGCAGAGCCGACCCCGGCAAAGCCCGAGGAACGGCACACGAAGGTGCCGTCGACGGACCCGTCCGTCCCGCGCGCTGTCTCCCATCCGGACTGTCTGGGCGCGGGCCGCCGAGCGACCTGCCCCCAACCGTCGGCCCTGGAATCGTCACCAGGTCAACCGGCCGTTGGTTACGACCGGGTCGCGGGCTGACCGGGGCGCGAACCCCGGATCACCGCCGGTTCGGAATTACACCGAGTCCCGCCAGCGCGTGGTGGGTACTGCTCAGAGTTTTACACGAATACGCAAGCGGGGCGCGGCGGAGGCGACCTACCTCACACCGGGCGACCCGCGGCCGGTTCCGCCGGGCAGCCCCGTCCGCCCTGGTCAGCGGTTGTTGAGCCGGCGGTCGGCGGCGATGAAGGAACCCGGCTGACTCTTCGCCACCGACTTCATCTCGTTGGCCACCGCGATGATCTCGCGCGGGTCGGCGAACCGCTTGGCCGGTGTCGACAGGGCCACCCCGACCGACAGGGTGACCAGGTGGGCCTTGTGCACGTTGCCGCGCCGGTCCTTGACCTCGACGTAGCCGCGCTTGGCGTCGCGCGGGTCGTAGAGTTCGTCGGCGGCCTTCTCGAAGTCGACGACGGCCCGCTCGGTCAGCGGCCGTACCTGGTCGGGGGCGCAGACGATCACGAAGTCGTCACCGCCGACATGACCGAGGAACGCCGGCGGCAGCCCGGCGCCGAGCACCGCCCGGTGCAGGCTGCGGGCCAACGCGCTGATGAACTCGTCGCCGCGGCCGAAGCCGTAGCAGTCGTTGACGCTCTTGAACCGGTCGATGTCGATGTAGCAGACGGCGTAGTCGAGGCCGCCGCGTACCCGGTCGGTGATCTCCCGCAGGATCCGGTTGTTACCGGGCAACCCGGTCAGCGGCGACAGCTCGCGGTACTCCCGGTTGCGGCGCAACGTCGAGGCGACCCGGGCCACCAGTTCGGAGGTGTCGAACGGCTTGACCAGGTAGTCGTCCGCGCCCGCGGTGAGCCCGACGACCTTGTCGACGGTCAGGCCCTTGGCGGTCAGCATGATGATCGCCAGGGCGGCCGAGAGCGGGTCGGCCCGCAGCCGGCGGGTCAGCTCCAGGCCGTCGATCTCCGGCATCATCAGGTCGACCACGGCCAGGTCGGGGCGGTGCCGCTCGACCATCGCCAGGGCCTCCAGGCCGTCGCGGGCGCGGATCACCTCGAAGCCGTGCAGGCGAAGGTTGAACTCGACGAACCGGGCGATGTCGTCGTCGTCGTCGACGACCAGGATCAGGTCGGGACGGGCGTCGGCCGGCTCGACGCTCACCGTCGGCTCCGACCGCCCGCGACGGCGCCGGCCGGCCCGGCCGCCACCGCGCTCCCGCGCACCCCGCCGACCCCGCTCACGCCCGCGCGGCGGCGCGCTCGGCCAACTGCCGCAACCGCCGTACGGCCTGCGCCGGATCGTCGGCCCCGTAGACCGCGGTCCCGGCGACGAACGCGTCGGCACCGGCGTCGGCGGCCTGCTCGATGGTGTCGGCGGCGATCCCGCCGTCGACCTCGATCCGCAGCTCGAGGTGGCCGGCGTCGACGTGCCGGCGGGCGGTGCGGACCTTCTCGAGCAGTTCCGGGATGAACCGCTGCCCGCCGAACCCGGCCTTGATCGTCATGATCAGCAGGGTGTCGAAGCTCGGCAGCAGCTCCAGGTAGGGCTCGATCGGGGTGTCCCGGTCGATGGCCAGCCCGGCCTTGGCGCCGGCCGCCCGCAGGTCGCGGGCGAGCGCCACCGGGTTGTCCGACGCCTCGGCGTGGAAGGTGACGTTGTAGGCACCCGCGTCGGCGTAACCGGGTGCCCAGCGCCGCGGATCCTCGATCATCAGGTGTACGTCGAACGGCAGCGACGTGGCCGCGATCAGACTCTGCACGACCGGCAGGCCGATCGTCAGGTTGGGCACGAAGTGGTTGTCCATCACGTCGACGTGCAGCCAGTCGGCGGCTCCCTCCACCGCCCGGGCCTCATCGGCCAGGTTGGCGAAGTCGGCGGCGAGGATGCTGGGCGCGACGATCGGTGCTGGGGCGTTCACCGCGCCAGTGTACGAATCATCGACCGACACCGGACACGCGCCACCGCCGAAGGTCACGTAGGTTCGTTGTTCCAGTGGACAGCGGCACCCCGTGGGTGCGGAGCGGACGGTGAGTGGTCAATGAGCGTGCTGGGCATCGACATCGGTGGTTCGGGCATCAAGGGAGCACCGGTCGACCTGGCCACCGGTGAACTCGCGCAGCCCCGGCAGCGGATCGAGACCCCGGCACCGGCCGACGTGACCAGCGTCGTGGAGACCGTCGCCGAGGTGGTGACCCGCTTCGACGCGACCGACCGGGTCGGGATCACCTTCCCCGGTGTCGTCGTCGACGGCGTCGTACGCACCGCGGCGAACATGGACGACTCCTGGCTGGACGCCCCGGCCGCGGACCTGTTCGCCGCCCGGATCGGGATGCCGGTCACCGTGCTCAACGACGCCGACGCGGCGGGCGTGGCCGAGATGACGTACGGGGCGGGGCGGGGGCGGCGCGGGGTGACCCTGATGCTCACCTTCGGCACCGGCATCGGCAGCGCCCTGTTCCTCGACGGGGCGCTGGTGCCCAACACCGAGTTCGGCCACCTGGAGCTGCGCGGCGGCGACGCCGAGGAGTACGCCTCCGACCGGGCCCGCCAGCTCGACGGGCTGGACTGGCCGACGTGGGCCGGCCGGGTCCAGGAGTATCTGGAGATGGTCGAGATGCTGCTCCGCCCGGATCTGATGATCATCGGCGGTGGGGTGAGCAAGAAGGCCGCCGAGTTCCTGCCGTTCATCGACATCCGCACCCCGGTGGTGCCCGCCGAACTGCGCAACACCGCCGGGATCGTCGGCGCCGCCCAGGCCGCCACGCTGCGCTGACCGGCGGCTGGACCACCCGACCGGGACCGTCCGCCCTCGGACGCTCCCGGCCCGGCCGTCAGGCGACGATCAGGCCGACGACCCAGACGAACGCGATCCCGAGCGCCGCTCCCAACTCGATCAGCATCGACAGGCCGGCGGCCTTCAACGCGTTCTTCGTCGACGGCCACGCCGACTGGTTGTCGCCCAGCCGCATCCGCTCGGCGAGCCACACGCCGAGCACGAAGCCGAGGATCAGGCCGACCACCGGCACCACGAAGAACCCGACGAGGCCGAGCAGGCCACCGATCAGCAGCGTCCGGTTCGGCACCCCCGAACGTTTCAGGTTGCGGCCCGGCCAGCTGTACTGCACGACGGCGCCGACGACCGCGATCACGGTGGCGACGGCCAGGACCACCCACTTCGCCCAGCCGCCGTCGGCGAAGATCGCCCACAGCAGCACGCCGCCCCAGCACAGCGGCAGCCCGGGCAGCACCGGGACGATCACCCCGAGAATGCCGATGACGATCGCCACCCCGGCGATGAACGTGACCAGGGTGTCGGTCTCCGCGAGGTTCATTTCGGCACTCCAGCGGCGAAGCGGACGGATCGGCGTCATCGTACGTCGGCCCCGCGAGTTGGCCGCTTTCCAGCGCGCCGGGCGCCCGCCGCGCAACGCCATGGAACTGGCCGAGCAGGCACCCCACCCCTGATCCCCGCACCCCGCCCCGCAGCGTTGTTGATCTGGGCGGGAGAGACCTTATCCATCCCGGGTTAGGTCTCTCCCGCCCAGATCAACGTTTCCTCGTCGGGCGGGCGACCTGCGAGCGTGCACCGCGCCCTGCTGGGCGGCCTCGATCGTCTGCGGTTCAGGCGCTCGCGACGCCGTCCGGGGAGTGTCTGAACCGCAGACGCTGCGGATGATCGAGTTCGGCCGTACGGCGGAACCACACGTGCGACGGTTCCCGTAGGCTCCACGCCCGGCGGCCACCCCCACCCGACCTCCGGTTCCCCCGACCCGATCCACGCAGGACCGTCGACGGCCGGGCGGCCGCCGCTTCGACGAGCCCCCGAAAGGCATGGAACGATCAATGCGACGGTGGATGGCGGCCCTGGCCGCGACCGTGACGCTGGCCGTGGCGACCGGCTGCGGCAACCCGGCCGGAGTCGACGGCATGCTGACCGACGACTGGCCGGAGTTGCCGGCGGCGGTCGGCTTCGTGCCGGAGGCGAACGTCTGCCACGAATACGCGGGCTGGGTACGCCGCAAGGCCACCGAATACCGTCCGATCGCCTGCACCGAGAAACACCTGGCCGAAACCATCCAGGTCGGCACCTTTCCCGCTACCGTGACCGAGTATCCCGACGGCGGCACCGAGGCGCTGCGTGACGCGTACACCGAGTGTGACAAGGCGTCCCGGGACTGGCTCGGCGGCGACTGGCGGGAGGCCCCGCTGACGCTGGGGGTCGTACCGCCCAGCCAGAACGCGTGGCGCGGCGGTGCCCGCTGGTTCCGCTGCGATCTCGGCAGGCGCAACTCCATCGAGGACGACGCGCCCCGTTCCGGCACCGCCTCGCTCAAGGATGCGATGACCAACGGCTCGGAGCCACGCTACGGCTGCTACGACTTCGACGAGGACGAGAACGACGCGAAGCCCGTCCCGTGCGACCGGCGACACACGGCCGAGTTCGCCGGCACCTTCGAGACGAACCTGAGCTGGGAGAAGCTGTCCACTGACGGCAGCAACGACGCCATCCACCGGAACTGCCTGAAGGTCATGGCAAGGTTCGCGAAGGTGCCCGACGACGGCAACCTCCAGTACCGCGCCGGCAGCATCTACTACTACCCGAGCCTCGACGAGTGGGCGATGGGTAGCCGCAGCATCCGGTGCCTGCTCTGGTTGCCGGACGGCACCAACCGGTCCGTACGCGGTGGCGGCACCAGCGCCCTTCCGATCGGATGAGGACCCACGTGCGTGACCGGCGACGAGTCCACGGACCGCTTGCGGCGCTGGCCGCCGGCCTGATCCTGGCGGTGGCCGGCTGCGGCAACCCGGCCGGCGTCGACGGCCTGCTCACCGACGACTGGGCGGCCTTCCCGGAACCGGTCGCGGTCGTACCGGTCGCCGGCCAGTGCCACGAGTCCACCTCGGGCATCAGGGTCCGGGTGTCCGACCACCACCCCATCGACTGCGCCAACAGCCAGCGGGTCGAGACGATCCACGTCGGAACGTTCGAGCACGCCGACTCCGTCCCGCCGGAAGGCGGCCAGACGATGCGGGCCGCGTTCACCGAGTGCGACCAAAAGGCCCGCGACTGGGTGGGTGGGGACTGGCGGACGGCGCGGCTCAGGCTGATGGTCCGTACGCCCACCGAGACGGCCTGGGCCGGCGGTGCCCGATGGTTCCGGTGCGACCTCAGCGAGGCCCGGGCGGTGTACGCCACCCTCGAGGTGCCGCGTAAGGGCTCGCTGAAGAACGCGCTGACGGCGGAACCGCAACTGCTGCACCAGTGTTTCAAGGTCAACCTGTCCACAGACGAGACCGTGATGTCCATCGTGGCGGTGACCTGTGACAGACCGCACGAGGCCGAGTTCGTCGGGATCCACACGGCGAAACAGGTGACCTACGAGGCGTTCCTGGAGGACTTCGACGACCACCATGCGGCCTGCCTACGGCTGGTCGCCGCCTACGCGCAGGTGCCCGTCGACAGCAACCTGGAGTACCGTGCCCGCACGCTCGTCTACGGGCCGGACGAGGCGGACTGGACGGCCGGCGACCGCGGCGTGCGCTGCCTGGCCTGGCTTCCGGACCGCCTGACCCGGTCGGTACGCGGGGGCGGCACCAGCGCCCTTCCGGCCCGGTGACGACGGCGGTGCGCCACCGGCGTTTCGATCGGCTGCTCGCGGCCCTGGCCGCCGGCCTCGCCCTGACGGTAACCGGCTGCGGCAGCCCGGCCGAAGTCGACGGCCTGCTCACCGACGACTGGCCGGCGCTGGCCGAGCCGGCCCTGTTCACACCGGCGGCCGGGGTCTGCCACCGCCACGCGCCACGGTTCGACACCGGTGCGGCCGACTACAAGCCGGTCGACTGCGGCACCATCCACCAGACCGAGACATTCCACGTCGACGCGTTCGACGCCGGACAGGTCGAACCGCCCAAGCTCGGCGACCCGACGTTGAAGGCCGCGTACGACACCTGTGACACCAAGGCCCGGGAGTGGCTGGGCGGCCGGTGGCAGGACGCCCGGCTGAGCCTGCGGGTCGGGGTGCCCACCCGGCGCGCCTGGGACGCCGGCGCCCGCTGGTTCCGGTGCGACATCCAGGAGTTCGTGGCGCTGCACGCCCGGGAGGCGGCCGATCGTGAGAAGAGCCTGCGGGGTGAGCTCGCGGGCGAGTCCGATCTGCGGCTCGGCTGCTTCGACTACGAGGTGGGGGACGAGTACATCGAGAAGATGCTGCCGACGCTGTGCGGCATACCCCATCTGAGCGAATACGTCGGCACCCACACCGCGACGCACCGGACGTACGAGGCCATGGAGGCCGACGTCGACGGCCTCCACCGGGCCTGCCGACGGGTCCTCGCCGGCTACGCGAAGGTTCCCGAGGACGCCCGGCTCGCCGACCGCGCCGGATGGTTCTACTACCAGCCGGATCCGTACGAGTGGGGCCTCGGCGACCGGGCCGTCCGCTGTTTCGTGGACCGGTACGGCTCGCAGCTGACCCGATCGGTACGCGACGGCGGCGACGCCGCCCTGCCGGTGCGGTACTGACGTCGCCGGCCCGGACCGGCGACGGTCCGGGCCGGCGGCCGGTCAGTCGGTACGGCGCAGCACGGCCAGGAACATCGCGTCGGTGCCGTGCCGGTGCGGCCACAGCTGCACCGTCGGACCGTCGCCGAGCCCCGGCATGCCGGCCGGCAGCAGGGGCCGGGCGTCGACGAAGTCGACCGACACCCCGGACCGGCGGGCCGCCTCGGTGACCGTCACGTGCGTCTCGACGGTGTGCGGCGAGCAGGTGACGTAGGCGACGACGCCGCCCGGCCGGACCGCGTTCAGGGCCGCGCCGAGCAGTTCGCGTTGCAGGCGGGTCAGCGGCGGCAGGTCGGACGGCTGGCGACGCCACCGCGATTCCGGGCGGCGGCGCAACGAGCCGAGGCCGGTGCAGGGGGCGTCGACCAGGACCCGGTCGAAGCCGCCCGCGGGCAGCTGCTCGTCGCGGCCGACGGTCCGCCCGTCGGTGGCCAGCACGGTGACCGGCATGCCACGTACGGCCTGGGTGACCAGCGCGGCCCGGTGCTCGGCGACCTCGACCGCGGTCAGGTGGGCGTCGCGCTGGGCGGCCAGCGCGCCGAGCAGGCCCGCCTTGCCGCCGGGGCCGGCGCACAGGTCGAGCCAACGCCGGTCGTCGCCGTCGACCGGCGCCTCGGCCAGGGCGAGCGCGACCAGTTGCGAGCCCTCGTCCTGCACGTGCGCCCGACCGTCGCGCACCGCGTTCAGTTCGCCCGGCGCGCCGCCGGGCAGGTAGACCGCGTACGGGGAGAAGGCGCCGGGTGCCCCGCCGACCTGGTCGGCGATCTTGACGGCGTCGGCCCGTCCGGGGCGTACGCACAGGTGTACGGGCGGTGGTTCGTTGTCCTCGATGAGCAGCCGGGTCGTCTCGCCGAGGTCGCCGCCGAGCGCCTCGGAGAACGCCCGCACGATCCACCGTGGATGGTGGTGGGCGATGGCGAGGTGCCCGATCGGGTCCGCCTCGTACGCCGGGGCGAGCTGTTCGACCCAGCCGTCGGCGTCCTTGGCGGTGATGCCGCGCAGTACGGCGTTGGCGAACCCGGTCGCGCCCGGCGCGACGGCCCGCACCAGGTCCACTGTCGACGAGACGGCGGCGTGCGCCGGCACCCGGGTGTGCAGGATCTGGTAGGCGCCCAGCCGCAGCGCGTCCCGGGCCGGCGGGTCGATCCGGTCGACGTCCCGCTCGGCGGCGGCGGCGATGATCAGGTCCAGGGTGCCCAGCGCCCGCAGCGTGCCGTACGTCAGCTCGGTGGCGAACGCCGCGTCCCGGCCGTGCAGGCCCATGTCGAGCAGGATCGCCGGCAGCACCAGGTTGGCGTACGCGTCGTCGCGGTGCACCGCGGCGATCGCCTCGTAGGCGGCCTGCCGGGCCCGGTCCACGGTGGACCGGGCGGAGCGGGGCGACCGGCCGTCGCGGCCCTGGAAGTCACGGCCCCGGAAGTCACGGCCCTGGCCACGGCTGTCGCGGCCCTGGCCACGGCTGTCGCGGCCGTCGGGGCGGCCGGCGCGGGCCGGGCGGGTGGCGGGTCGGCCGCCCTCGTGCGGGTTGATGTCGGTCACGCGAACCGCTCCCCCGCCTCGACGCGTACGCCACGTGCCCAGTCGGTGGCCGGCATCGCCTTCTTTCCGGCGGCGCGGACCTCACCGAGCGCGACCGGGGTGGTGGCCGTGCCGGCCAGCACCTGGCCGCGCTCGACCAGCAGCTCGCCGGGCTTGAGGTCGGGGCCGTTCGCCACCGGGCGCACCGGGCCGAGCTTGACCCGGTCGGACCGGAACGTGGTCCACGCGCCGGGCGCCGGCGTGCAGGCCCGCACGCGCCGGTCGACGGCGAACGCCGGGTCGGTCCAGCGGACCTCGGCGTCCTCGGCGGTCAGCTTCGGGGCCAGGCTGACGCCGTCGGCGGGCTGCGGCTCGGCCCGCGCCGCCCCGGAGGCGATCGCGTCGAGCACCGCGACCAGCAGCCCGGCGCCGGAGACGGCGAGCCGCTCCAGCAGGTCGCCGGAGGTGTCAGCGGGCCGGATCTCGTCGGTGAGCGTGCCGAAGACCGGGCCGGTGTCGAGGCCGGCCTCCAACTGGAAGACGCTGGCGCCGGTCAGTTCGTCGCCGTGCAGCACCGCGTGCTGCACGGGCGCCGCGCCGCGCCAGGCCGGCAGAAGCGAGAAGTGCAGGTTGATCCAGCCCTGCGCCGGGATGTCCAGTGCCACCTGCGGCACGAGCGCGCCGTACGCGACAACCGGCACCACGTCGGGCGCGAGTTCTCGCAGCCGGTCGAGGAACTCCGGCTCGCGCGGTCGGGCGGGCGTCAACACCTCGATGCCGCGCTCGTCGGCCCAGGCGCCGACGGGCGAGCGGACCAGCCGGCGGCCCCGGCCGGCCGGGGCGTCGGGGCGGGTCACCACGGCCACCAGTTCGTGGCCGCTGGCGGCGATCGCGTCGAGAGCGGGTACGGCGACGGCCGGCGTACCGGCGAAGACGAGGCGCAAGCGGGTCACCGGCCCAGCCCGAACGGGTTGCCCGTGCTGTGCGGGCTGACCTTCACCACGGGTGGGGCGCCGCGGTCGTACCAGTCCGCCTCGCGGATCGCCTTCATCGCCTCCTTGCGCCCCGCCGAGTCCAGCCGGTCGAGGAAGAGCACCCCGTCGAGGTGGTCGGTCTCGTGCTGCACACAGCGCGCCATCAGACCGGTGCCGACGACCTGCACCGGGTCGCCGTACGAGTTGAAGCCCTTGGCCACCACGTTCATCCGCCGCTTCGTGTCGAAGTAGAGCCCGGGGATCGACAGACAGCCCTCGGGCCGTCCTGTTCCTCCTCGTCGGGAAAGTCGAGCACCGGGTTGATCAGGTGTCCGACGACGTCGTCGACGTCGAAGGCGAAGACGCGCAGGGGCACACCGAGTTGCGGGGCGGCGAGGCCGGCACCGCTGCTGTCCAGCATGGTGTCGGTCAGGTCGGCGACGAGCTTGCGCAGCTCGGCGTCGAAGTCGACCACGGGCTCGGCCGGCGTGCGCAGCACCGGGTCTCCGAACAGGCGGATGGGCTGGACGGTCACGCGGGATGGCTCCTTCACGTACGGCGGCGGTGCTGACGGTCCAGTCTACGGCCGGTGCACGGGACCGGTCGGTGCCGCCACGGGCGGGGGCCGTGGCCCACACGCCGAGGGGGTGGGTCCTCCCGACGCGGGCCACGGCCCCGTCCACCGGATACCCGCCTGCCGGCGTACCCGGTGCTCCGGTGCGGGTCAGGCCGTCGCCATCTGGCCGGCCCGGTGCCCCGCGGCTATCTCGTCGACCATCGCGGCGCAGAACGCCGGGATGTCGGCCGGCCGGCGACTGGTGACCAGGCCGTCGTCGACCTGTACCTCCTCGTCCACCCAGATGCCGCCGGCGTTCATGATGTCGGTCCGCAGACTCGGGTAGGACGTCACCGTCCGGCCCCGACCACGTCGGCCTCGACCAGGCTCCACGGGCCGTGGCAGATCGCGGCGACCGGCTTGTGCTGCTCGAAGAACGACCGGACGAAACGCATCGCGTCCGCGTTCACCCGCAGGCGGTCCGGGTTGACGGCACCGCCGGGCAGCACCAGCGCGTCGTAGTCGTCGGCACTGGCCTCGTCAACGGTACGGCCGACCTCGTGGGTGCCGGCCTTTTCGATGTCCTTCTCCATCGCCTGGATCCGGCCCGGCCGGATCGACACCAGTTCGACCTGTGCGCCGGCCTGCTCGGCGGCCTTGCGTGGCTCGGTGTACTCGACCTCCTCGACCCCATCGGTGGCCAAAAACGCCACCCATCGCCCGGTCAGCGGGTTCTGCTGGGCTGCCATGAGGTGGGCCTCCTTCCGCGGCACGACTCGCGATTCCGCACCGCTCATCGACCAGCGTTCCCATCCCCTCCCCCCGCAAACCGCCCCGGCCGCCAGCCGCGGGGTGGTGCGGCCGGCGGCCGGGATGGTGCGGCCGGGCACGGGGTGTGCGGCCGGACACGTTGATCAAGGACTTGTTGCGCGGCATTTCGGACCAAAGAGCCACGATTACTCCTTGATCGGCAGGGGTGAGCTGACCGGCGGGCGGGCGGGTCGGACAGATCGGGCGGGGCGGCGCGGGCCGAAACGCAGGCCTCGCGAGACGAAGCGGCGGCACCGCCCGGCGGTATCGGCACCCGACACCCAAACCACACAGAGCACCCGAACGATCACTCTAGGTTTCCAGTCGTGGATAACCGTCGGTTCCGGACGATCGCGTCCTTCGGCGCGGGAATCGCCGTTCTCGTCTTCGGCATCGGTGGCAGCGAGGAGGGCCGGCCGTCCGGGGCCATCTTCGTGCTGGCCGGCCTGGCCGCGCTCATCGTCTGGTCGGTGACGAAGCCGGCGGCCGGCGACAAGAAGTGAACGTGACGGCCGGACGGTCCCGCCGTCACGTTAGACAGCGAATTCGGCGTACGTACAGCGAACTCGCTGTGGGCCGGGACAGCGGAACACCGTCGGCCGGAAGCCGGTCCGCGCCCCGTCCGACGGCGACCACCGGCTAACGCGCGGCCACCACCTCGCGGGCCGAATCCGGATCCAGCGCCACCCGGACCAGCGCCGCCGTCAACCGGGCGAACTCGCCGCCCGGCACCAGCCCGGCCAGCGCCTCCGGCGCCGACGGCAGCCCCACCCGGTCCGCTCCGGCGGCGACCCGGCGGTCGGCGTACGGCCGGACGTCGTCCCACACCACCTGCGCCTCCCGCAGGTAGATGTCGGCCCCGGTCGGCCCGATGCCCGGGAACTCGATCAGCAGCTTGCGGGCCCGGGACAGGTCCCCGGCCGCCTCGGCGTGCAGCCGCCGCAGGTCACCGCGCCACCGGTCCAGGCACAGCCGCGCCCCGTCGGCGAGCATCGTCGCCGTCCGTTCGTCGTACCGCCGGTAGTGGCCCCGGCCGAGCGCGGCGATCACGGCCGAACGGTCGGCGGCCGCCAGGTCCTTCGGCGTACGCAGGCGGGCGGCGAACAGTTCGCGGGCGGCGGCCGTCGCCACGCCCGCCCGGATCCGGGTGCTCAGCAGTGTGGCGAGCACCAACAGCTGGTACAGCGGGCCGGGCGCGTCGGCGAGCCGGATGCCGGCCTCCTCGGCGTAGAGACGGCCGTGCCGGTCCAGCAGTGCCCGGGCCCGTTGCCGATGCCCACTCCTGGCCTCCCTCCGGGAGGCCGCGTCCCCACTCATGGCCTCCCTCCGGGAGATTGCGTCCCCACTCATGGCTTCCCTCCGGGTCACCGCGGGATGCCCGGCATGCCGTCGACGGGGGCCGCCGGCATGCCGGGTCCCGACCGCGGTCGGTCACTTGGGCTCGCCCGGTCCCCGTTCGCCCTTGGGGCCGAGGCCGCGCGTGCCGCGCAGCACACCGGTGCGCCGCTCGTCCTCGCGCAGGACCCGGTTGGCCAGCTCGTCGGCCCGGCCGTCCGGGGCCACCCCGGTGTTCTCGATCTTGTTACGCAGGCGGGCACGCTTGATGTCGTACCCGTGACTGCCTGGCCGTTTACCCGACATCACGTCCTCCCTCGTCTGCGACGTAGCGGTCTACCCGCCGCGACGGCGGCCAACCACGCCGATCAGAAGAGGTCGTGCGGATCCACCTGGATCCGTACCGGCTGGGCGGCCTTGCGGGCCGACCGGAGCCCGGCCGCCTCGTGCAGGGCACGGGCCAGGGCGGCCGCCCCGGAGCGGGCGACCCGGACCAGCATCCGTTCCTGGCCGTCACCGGCCGGGACCGGCCCCAGCACGACCGCCGCGTCCGGCAGCCGGGCCCCGGCCAGCAGGTCGGCGACCGCCTCCGGCACGCCGGTGACGCTGGCCATCCGGACCGCCGGTGGGAAGCCGAGCTCCCGGCGGTCGGCGAGCTCCCGGCCGGCGAACCAGCCGGAGTCCCAGCGCAGCAGTGCCTGGACCGGGGCGAGACCGCCGTCGGCGACGACCACGACGCGGCCGCCGGCCGCCGCCGGGCGGGCCAGGGCCGCCGCCGCCATCCACCGGCGCAGCGCCTCCTCGCCGGCCCGCAGGTCGGAGCGGGTCAGCAGCGCCCACGTGTCGAGCAGCAGCACCGCGCCGTAGCCGCCGTCGGCGACGGGTTCGGCGCCGGGGGTGGCCACCACGAGCGCGGCACCGCCGGGTACGGCGGCCAGCACCTCGTCGCGCCCGGAGGTGCGTACCGGGGTGTCCGGGAACGCCCGGCCGAGTTCCTCGGCGGTGCGGCGGGCACCGACGACGGCCGCCCGCAGCCGCCGGCCGCCACAGTTCGGGCAGGCGTATGCGGCGGTGACCCGGCCGCACCAGCGGCAGGCGGGCGGGACGTTCGCCGAGCGCAGCGCGAGCGGGCCGGCGCAGTGCGCGCACCGGGCCGGGGTCCGGCAGTCGACGCAGGCGACCGCCGGCAGGTATCCGCGCCGGGGCACCTGCACCAGCACCGGGGCGTCGGCTTTCAACGCGGCCCGGGCGGCGTCCCAGGCGAGGCTGGGCAGCCGGGCGGTCGCGGCGGCCGGATCGCGGGCGAGTTGCGGGTCGTCGCCGGTCGGCCGCACCTGCGGGGTACGCGCCCGCAGCGCGGCCCGGTCCGCGACGATCTGCCGGGCCCAGCCGGTCTCGGCGAGCTGCTGCGCCTCGCCGGTACGCGCGTACCCACCGACGAGCGCGGCCGCGTCGGCGAGCTGGGCCCGGGTCAGCAGCACCTCGCGGGCGTGCGGGTACGGCGCCCGGGGCTCGGCGTGCAGGTCGTCGCCGTCGTCCCAGATCGCGACCAGGCCGAGCCGGTCGACGGGGGCGAACATGGCGGCCCGGGTGCCGACCACGACGGACACCTGCCCGCGGCTGGCGGCGAGAAAGGCGCGGTAGCGCCGGGCGGGGCCGAGGGCGGCGGACAGCGCGACGTGCCGGCCGGGGCCGAGGAGGGTGGACAGCGCGGTGTCGAGCCGGTCGAGGTCGCGGGCGTCGGCGACGACGGCGACGGCGCCCCGCCCGCCGGCGACGGTGGCGGCGATCGCGTGCGCGTACGCGGCGGCCCAGTCGGCGCCTGGCAGCGCCGACCAGACGGCGCGGGGTGAGCGCCCGTCGGCGAGCGCCCGCAGGAACCCGGGTCCGGTCGGATAGTCCCCCCAGCCGCCGTCCCCCTTCCCCGCGACGGGCTCCGCGATCTTGCGATCGTCTCCCTCTTCCGCCCCGGTTCGGGAGCCGACAACCGCAAGATCGCGAGAGGGCACGGCGGGGGTGGGGGTGGAAGCCTGTTCGGTACGGGCGTGGCGGGGCGGGACGGCGAGCCGGAGGACGTCGGCGAGGTTGCCCGCGTAGCGGTCGGCGACCGCCCGGGCGAGCCGGGCCACCTCGGCGGTGAGTACCCGTTCGGGTGACACCAGCCGTTCGAGGAACGCCAGTTTGCCGTCGTGTCCGGAGGAGTCGACCCGGTCCAGCAGCCAGCCGTCGACTAGTTGCCCGGCGAACCGGACCCGGACCCTGGTGCCGGGCAGCGCGGTCTCCTCGACCTCGGCGGGTACGAGGTAGTCGAACGGTCGGTCGAGGTGGGCCAGCGGCACGTCGACACAGACGCGGGCGACCGGCAGCCGCTGGGCGGGCTGCCGGTCGCTCCGGCTACGTGTCGTGGTCACCGCGCCATCCTGCCTGGGCCCGGCGGTCGGCTGCCGACCGCCGGGAACCGCGGCGTGGCGCGGCCGGCTCAGGCGCCGACGGCGGACTTCAGGTCGCCGGCCCGCTCGGTGCTCTCCCAGGTCAGGTCCGGCAGCTCACGGCCGAAGTGGCCGTAGGCGGCGGTCTGCTGGTAGATCGGACGCAGCAGGTTGAGGTCCCGGATGATCGCGGCGGGCCGCAGGTCGAAGACCTCCTTGATCGCCTTCTCGATCCGGTCGACCGGGACGGTCTCGGTGCCGAACGTCTCGACGAAGAGGCTGACCGGGTGGGCCTTGCCGATCGCGTACGCGACCTGGACCTCGCAGCGCTCGGCGAGCCCGGCGGCGACGACGTTCTTGGCGACCCAGCGGGTCGCGTACGCGGCGGAGCGGTCGACCTTCGACGGGTCCTTGCCGGAGAAGGCGCCGCCGCCGTGCCGGGCGTAGCCGCCGTAGGTGTCGACAATGATCTTGCGCCCGGTGAGGCCGGCGTCGCCCATCGGGCCGCCGATCTCGAACCGGCCGGTCGGGTTGACCAGCAGCCGGTAGCCCTCGGTGTCCAGGCCGAGGCTCTCCAGCTCGGGCGCGATGACGTGCTCGCGCACGTCCGGGGTCAGCAGCGACTCGAGCGAGATGTCGGCGGCGTGCTGGCTGGAGACGACGACGGTGTCGAGCCGTACCGGACGCAGCCCGTCGTATTCGATCGTGACCTGGGTCTTGCCGTCGGGCCGCAGGTAGGGGATGGTGCCGTCCTTGCGGGCCGCGGAGAGCCGGCGGGCCAGCCGGTGGGCGAGCGCGATCGGCAGCGGCATCAGCTCGGGGGTCTCCGAGCAGGCGAAGCCGAACATCATGCCCTGGTCGCCGGCGCCCTGCTGGTCGAGCAGGTCGCTGCCGCCCTCGCCGGCCCGCAGCTCGATGGCGGTGTCGACGCCCTGCGCGATGTCCGGCGACTGGGAGCCGATGGAGACGCTGACGCCGCACGACGCGCCGTCGAAGCCCTTCTTCGACGAGTCGTAGCCGATGCCGAGGATCGTCTCGCGGACGATCGTCGGGATGTCGGCGTACGCCTGGGTGGTCACCTCGCCCGCGACGTGCACCTGGCCGGTCGTGATCAGGGTCTCGACCGCGACCCGGCTACGCGGGTCCTGCGACAGGAGTGCGTCGAGGATGCCGTCGCTGATCTGGTCGGCGATCTTGTCGGGGTGACCTTCCGTGACTGACTCGGAAGTAAAGAGGCGTCGTGCCACGGTGCTCCTCACGTCTGGAAACTCTTTCGCGATCGAAAGTTCTCGCGGCAGTGTAGGACCCACCGCCCCGAAGACCGAGCCTAGGCCCTCGGACCGGCCCGACGGTCACGAGCCGGTTAACCGCGCCCCGACCAGGTCCCATACCGCGTCGGCCAGATCATCTTTGGCCTGTTGTGCGAGTTCTGTCGTTGATCCGTCAGCACCGAGCACGGTGGCCGCGTTCGTCTCGGCTCCGAACACCTTGTCCGGTCCGACCTCGTTGACCACGATCAGGTCCGCCTTCTTGCGTACCAGCTTGGCCCGCGCGTTGGCCACCGCATCGCCGGTCTCGGCCGCGAAGGCGACCAGGACCTGGCCGGGCGGCTTGCGCTCCCCCAGTTCGGCGGCGATGTCCGGGTTGGTGACCAGTTCGATCGTGGGCGCCACCCCGTCCGCCGCCTTCTTGATCTTCTGTTCGGCGTAGGTGGCGGGTCGGAAATCCGCGGGGGCCGCCGCCATCACCACGACGTCGGCGTCCGCGGCGGCGGCCAACGTCGCCCGCCGCAGTTCCTCGGTCGTGCCGACCCGGACGACGTCGGCCCCGGCCGGATCCGGCAGCGTCACGTTCGCGGCGACCAGCGTCACCCGGGCGCCCCGGGCCGCGGCCGTGACGGCGAAGGCATACCCCTGCTTGCCCGACGAGCGGTTGCCGAGGAACCGTACGGGGTCGAGCGGTTCGCGGGTGCCGCCGGCGGTGACGACCACGTGCCGTCCGGCCAGGTCGTGCCGGACCGGACCGCCGTGGCGCAGGACCCGCCGGGCGTACGCGAAGATGGCCGCCGGGTCCGGCAGCCGGCCCTTGCCGGTGTCGGCGCCGGTCAACCGGCCGCTGGCCGGCTCGACCACGAGTACGCCGCGACGGCGCAGGGTGGCCACGTTGTCGACGGTGGCCGGGTGCTCCCACATCTCGGTGTGCATCGCCGGGGCGAGCACCACCGGGCAGCGGGCGGTCAGCAGCGTGTTGGTCAGCAGGTCGTCGGCCAGCCCGTGGGCGGCCTTCGCCAACAGGTCGGCGGTCGCCGGGGCGACCACCACCAGGTCGGCGGACTGACCGAGCCGGACGTGCGGCACCTCGTGCACGTCGGACCACACGTCGTCGGCGACCGGGTTGCCGGACAGGGCGGCCCAGGTGGGTGCCCCGACGAACCGCAGAGCGGACGCGGTCGGCACCACCCGGACGTCGTGACCCGACTCGGTGAACAGCCGGAGCAGCTCGCACGCCTTGTAGGCGGCGATGCCGCCACCTACGCCGAGAACGACCCGTGGGGGCATCGGGGCGCCGCCGGACTACGGCTGGTCGGTCGGCTCTGCGGTGAGCAGGCCCGCGTTGATCTCGCGCATCGCGATCGAAAGCGGCTTCTCCTGCGGCGTGGTCTCCACCAGCGGCCCGACGTACTCCAGCAGGCCCTCACCGAGCTGGCTGTAGTAGGCGTTGACCTGACGGGCCCGCTTGGCGGCGAAGATGACCAGGGCGTACTTCGACGTCGTCTTGTCGAGCAGCTCGTCGATCGGGGGGTTGGTGATGCCTTCCGGATTCGCGATGGATCCCACGGAAACAAACCTCTGAGTTCTCAACCACCTGTCGGCGGTTGGTTCTGGGCCGGTTGGGCCGCGTCTGGATTGTGTCGGGCTACCGATGAACCGAGTTCAGCTGCCCTGGGTTCAGGTGGCCCGGATCGAGGTTCCCCGATTCGAAATCCCCCGCTCCGAACTCGGCCGACCCGGGACCGGTGGCACCGGAACCGGTGGAACCGAGACCAGTAGAGCTGAACCCGGTGGAACCGAGACCAGCAGAACTGAGACCGGTGGAACTGGACCCAGCAGAACCGAGACGGGTGGAGCTGAGCTGAGCCGGGGTCAGAAACGACGAACCGAGCAATCCTACCAGCTCATCGGCGGCACGCTCGACGACGTCATTGACGATCGTCCGGTCGAACTCGGCCTCCGCCGCCAGTTCCTCGTCGGCGTGCGCCAGTCTGCGCGCGATGGTGTCCTCGTCCTCGGTGCCGCGCCCGATCAGCCGGCGCTTCAGTTCCTCGATGCTCGGCGGCGCCAGGAACACGAGCTGCGCCTCGGGCATGGCGGCCCGCACCTGGCGGGCGCCCTGGAGGTCGATCTTCAACAACACGGGTACGCCCTCGCGCAGCCGCGCCTCGACCGCCGCCCGTGGCGTGCCGTAGAGGTTGCCGGCGAACTCCGCCCACTCCAGCAGTTGCCCGCTGGCTCTGAGCCGTTCGAACTCGACCCGGTCGACGAAGTAGTAGTGCACCCCGTCGACCTCGTTCTCGCGCTTCTTTCGGGTGGTCACCGACACCGACAACCACACCCAGTGCGAGCGCGCCCGGACGGACTCGATCACGCTGTCCTTGCCGACCCCGGAGGGGCCGGAAAGGACGGTGAGCCGAGCTTCCGGGCGCGCGTCGTCATCCATGCTCACTGCTTGTTTCTACACGGTGCCGCGAACTAGTTCGCAGCGAACTCCCCGAGCAGCGCCTTCCGCTGCTGCTCGCCGAGACCGCGGAGGCGGCGGCTGTCGGCAATCTTGAGCTTCTCCATGATCTGGGTGGCTCGGATCTTGCCGATGCCCGGCAGCGCCTGGAGGACGGCCGAAACCTTCAATTTTCCGACGACGTCGTCGCCTTCCGCCCGGTCGAGCACGGCGGCGAGGGTGGTCTTGCCCTGCTTGAGCTGCTCCTTCAGCTCAGCACGGGCTTTGCGGATCTCCGCGGCCTTCTCCAGCGCGGCAGCACGCTGTTCGGGGCTCAGTGACGGGAGCGGCACCAGTTCTCCTCGGGTCCCTATCGCGGTGGGCGGGACGCACCACCGCATCTGTGAAACGTGGTGTGACCGGGAACCAAAGGGGCATGTGGTTCCCAGCGCCGGGAAAACTAGCGGCGAATGACGATTTGAGCAACGTCGCCGCGCCATGATCACGCACCGGCGTCGCCCAATCACTCAAAGCCGACACCCAGCGCGTGACGGCATTCGGCCTGTACCCGGGCCACCGCGTCCCGCAAACCGGACACCGCGGGACCTTGCGCCAGGACGTCGCGAGAGTACGAGGGGAGCACAAGGGAAAGCCCTTTCCCGAAGACCGCACGGAGATCCTCCGCCGCCCCGCCCTGCGCGCCGAGCCCCGGTGCGAGCAGCGGACCATTGACCTGCGACAGATCGTGGCCGGTGGCGCCGATCGTCGCGCCGACCACCAGCCCGAAGCCGCCGAGCGGCTCCGCACCCCTGTTGAGCTGGGAAATCTCATCGATCACGGTTTGCGCGACGGTGCGCCCGTCGGCCACCTTCGCGTGCTGGACGGTCCGCCCCTCGGGATTCGAGGTCAGCGCCAGCACGAACACGCCGCCGCCGTTGCGGCGCGCGGTGTCGAACATCGGACCGAGCGCGCCGACCCCGAGGAAAGGGCTCGCGGTGACCGCATCGACATACATCGGACTGGATGGCTCCAGGTAGGCCGAGGCGTACGCGCCCATCGTGGAACCGACGTCCCCGCGCTTCGCGTCCAGAAGAACGAGCGCCCCGGCATTCCGCAACTGTCGGATAATTGACTCAAGTACGGCGAGTCCCTGGGATCCGAAACGTTCGAAAAATGCGGATTGTGGCTTGAAGATGGCAACCCGGTCCGCGAGCGCGTCGACAACGGTCTGACCAAAGCTCGCCAGACCCTCGACATCGTCCGGCAGCCCCCACTGCCGGAGCAGGGCTGCGTGGGGATCGATGCCCACGCAGACCGGCCCACGCTCCATTGTCGCCCGCCGCAGCCGGGCCCCGAAACTCTCCATGTCAGATCCTTTCGTCGTCACTTCCTCGGGCTGTCTAGCCCGCTCCCCTGGCCCGCGCCGCCCGCATCGCCCGCACCCGGACGCCGCACACCCCGCCGGGCGCCGCTCCCGTGCGCCGCCGCGCGCGCCGCTCCCGTGCGCCCCCGTGCGCCGCCGTGCGCCGCCGTGCGCCGCGGCGCCGCCGCGTTGATCAAGGAGAAGTCGTGGGTGTTCCGCGCTCTTTGTCGCTCAACTTCCCCTTGATCGACGGAAGCGGGCGGGGCGGGCGGGGCGGAAACGGGCGGGCGGGCGGGAGCGAACGGGGCGGAAACGGGCGGGTCCGAGCCGGGTGGTCGCTCAGGCGACCTTGGCGGCTGCGGTGATCGCGGTGGTGATGCGGGCGAGGTCTTCGTCGGATGTCGGATAGGGCGGCATCGTGTAGATCAGGTCACGGAACGGGCGCAACCACACCCCGTGGTCGACCGCCGCGGCCGTCGCCGCCGCCATGTCCACCGGGTGGTCGAGCTGCACGACACCGATCGCGCCCAGCACCCGTACGTCGGTCACCCCGGCAAAGCCGTTCAGCGGCTCCAGGCCGGCCTGGAGTCCCCGTTCCAGGCGCCGTACGTCGGATTGCCAGTCCCGGGCCCGCAGCAGGCCGATGGAGGCGTTTGCGACGGCACAGGCGAGCGGGTTGCCCATGAACGTCGGGCCGTGGGCGAGGACCCCGCCCGCGGAGATCCCGGCGGCGACCTCCGGGGTGCACAGGGTGGCGGCCAGCGTCAGGTAGCCACCGGTCATCGCCTTGCCCAGGCACAGCACGTCCGGGGCGACCCCGGCGTGATCGGCGGCGAAGAGCGCGCCGGTGCGGCCGAAGCCGGTGGCGATCTCGTCGAAGATGAGCACGACGTCGTGCGCCCGGGTCACCTCGCGCAGCACCCGCAGGTAGGCCGGATTGTGGAAGCGCATCCCGCCGGCGCCCTGCACCACCGGTTCGACGATGACCGCGGCCAGCTCGCCGGCGTGGCGGGCGACCGCGTCGGTGAGCGCGGTGACGTACGCGTCGTCGACCGGGGTGTCGAAGCCGTCGGGCGGGTTGTCGGCGAAGACCTGCCGGGGCAGCACGTCGCGCCACAGGTGGTGCATGCCGCCCTCGGGGTCGCACACGCTCATCGGGTGGAACGTGTCGCCGTGGTAGCCGCCGCGCCAGGTCGCCAGCCGGTGTCGCTCGGGCCGGCCCCGACCGAGCTGGTATTGCAATGCCATCTTCACGGCCACTTCGACGCTCACCGACCCGGAGTCGCACAGGAAGACGTGGTCGAGGCCGGGCGGGGTGATCTCGACCAGGGTCGTCGCGAGGCGTACGGCCGGCTCGTGGGTGAGTCCGCCGAACATCACGTGGCTCATCCGGCCGAGCTGGTCGTGGACGGCCGCGTCGAGCACCGGGTGGCGGTAGCCGTGGATCGCCGACCACCACGACGCCATGCCGTCGACGAGTTCGCGGCCGTCGGCCAGCCGCAGCCGTACGCCGTCGGCGCCGGTGACCACCAGGGCGTCACCGGTGGCGGGCATCGGGGCGTACGGGTGCCAGACGTGCCGACGGTCGAGGGCGACGACCTCGTCGGGCGTCACGCCCCGCTCCCACCCGCGCCCGGTTGCGCTGATCGAGGAGAAATCGTGGATGAAATGTCCCCTTCCAGGGACGACTTCTCCTTGATCGACGCGCGACTGCGGCGGGCCACGGCGCGGACCAGCCCCGGGCCGCCGTAGATGAAGCCGGTGTAGAGCTGCACGAGACTCGCGCCGGCGTCGAACATCCGGGTCGCCGCGTCCGGGTCGACGATGCCGCCGACGCCGATCACCGGCAGTCGTCCGCCGGTCTCCCGGTGCACGAAGGCGACCACGTCCCGGGCCCGGCCGGTCAGCGGCCGTCCGGACAGCCCGCCCGTCTCGGCAGCGCGGTCGGCGTCGGCGGCCGCCAGTCCGTCGCGGCGCAGCGTCGTGTTCGTGGCGATGATCCCGGCGGCGCCCCGGTCGAGGCAGACCTGGATCACCTCGGCGACCGCCGGCTCGGTCAGGTCCGGCGCGATCTTCACCAGCACCGGCCGGTCGCCGACCAGCGCCCCGAGCAGCGCGTCGAGGTGTTCCCGGTCCTGCAAGGCGCGCAGCCCGGGGGTGTTGGGCGAGGAGACGTTGACCGCGAAGTAGTCGCCGTGCCCGCGCAGCGCCTTGTACGAGGTCAGGTAGTCGTCGACCGCCGCGTCCAGTTCGGTGACCTTGGACTTGCCGAGCGAGATCCCCAGCGGTACGCCCAGCGGCCGGGGCAGCGCGTCGAGCCGGGCCGCCAGCGCCGCCGCGCCGGCGTTGTTGAAGCCCATCCGGTTGATCACCGCGCCGCTGCCCGGCAGCCGGAACAGCCGCGGCCGGGGGTTGCCCGGCTGGGCGTGCGCGGTGACGGTGCCGACCTCGACGAAGCCGAAGCCGAGCGCCGGCCAGGCCGGCAGCGCCGCGCCGTCCTTGTCCATGCCGGCGGCCAACCCGACCGGGTTGGGGAACCGGACGCCGAAGACGGTGCGCGGCGCCGCCACCGCGTACCGGGCGCGCAGCGCGGCCAGCGCCACCCGGTTGCGGGACAGGCCGGCGAGCCGGTGCAGGGTCCACTCGTGGGCGGTCTCCGCGTCACCGCCACCGAGCCGGAACAGCGCCGGCCGGACCAGCCGCTCGAAGATCACTCGCCGGCCCGGAGGTTGGCGTGCAGCTGCTGCAGCGGACGGACCGCCATGTCGCCGCGGATCAGCGCCTCGATGCCCATCACCGCCGCGGCGGCGCCGGGCACCGTGGTGACGCACGGGATGTCGGAGGCGACGGCGGCGCTGCGGATGCCGTACCCGTCGGTGCGGGCGCTGGCCCCCGACCCCTGCGGAGTGTTGATGACCAGATCGACCTCGCCGGCGGCGATCAGCGACACCGCGTCCGGGCCGGCGCCGTCGTCCTCCCAGTGCTTGCGGATCACCTCGCAGTCGATGCCGTAGCGGCGCAGCACCTCGCCGGTGCCGCTGGTCGCCACGATGCGGAAGCCGAGGTCGGCCAGCCGCTTCACCGGGAAGATCATGCCCCGCTTGTCGCGGTTGGCGACCGAGACGAAGATCGTTCCGCTGGTCGGCAGCGAGCCGTACGCGGCCGCCTGGGACTTGGCGAACGCGTGCCCGAACGACACGTCGACGCCCATCACCTCACCGGTCGACTTCATCTCCGGCCCGAGCAGCGAGTCGACACCCCGGCCGGCCGGGGTACGGAACCGCTTGAACGGCAGCACCGCCTCCTTGACCGCGATCGGGGCACCGGCCGGTGGGCTGCCACCGTCGCCGTCCGGCGGCAGCAGCCGCTCGGCGCGCAGCTCGGCGATGGTCGCACCGAGCATGATCCGGGCCGCCGCCTTGGCCAGCGGGACCGCGGTCGCCTTCGACACGAACGGCACGGTCCGCGACGCGCGCGGGTTCGCCTCCAGTACGTAGAGCGTGTCGTCCTTGAGCGCGTACTGGACGTTGAGCAGACCGCGTACGCCGACCCCGCGGGCGATCGCCTCGGTGTAGCGGCGTACGGCGGCCAGGTGCGGGCCGGCGAGCGTGATCGGCGGCAGGGCGCACGCCGAGTCGCCGGAGTGGATGCCGGCCTCCTCGATGTGCTCCATCACCCCGCCGAGGAACACCTCGCCGGTGGCGTCGCAGAGCGCGTCGACGTCGATCTCGATGGCGTCGTCGAGGAACCGGTCGACGAGCACCGGGTGGTCGGGCGAGATGTCGGTGGCCCGGCCGATGTAGTCCCGCAGCGTCGCGTCGTCGTACACGATCTCCATGCCGCGCCCGCCGAGCACGTACGACGGGCGGACCAGGACCGGGTAGCCGATCTCGTCGGCGATCGCCTTGGCCTCGTCGTACGAGGTGGCGGTGCCGTGCGCGGGGGCGCGCAGCCCGGCCCGGGCCAGTACGGCGCCGAACGCGCCCCGGTCCTCGGCCAGGTGGATCGACTCCGGGCTGGTGCCGACGATCGGCACCCCGGCGTCCTTGAGCCGCTGGGCGAGGCCGAGCGGGGTCTGGCCGCCGAGCTGGACGATCACCCCGACGACGCCGGGGCCGCCGGCCGCCCTGCCGGAGGCGTCCTCGGCGTGCCACGCCTCGAGCACGTCCTCGAAGGTCAGCGGCTCGAAGTAGAGCCGGTCGGCCGTGTCGTAGTCGGTCGACACCGTCTCCGGGTTGCAGTTGACCATGACGGTCTCGAACCCGCCGGCACCGTCGGACCCACCGGCCGGCGCCGACCGCAGCGCCATGACCGCGTGCACGCAGGAGTAGTCGAACTCGATGCCCTGGCCGATCCGGTTCGGTCCGGAGCCGAGGATCAGCACCTTGGGCCGGGCGGACGGGGCGACCTCGGTCTCCGCGTCGTCGCCCCACCCCTCGTACGTCGAGTAGTGGTACGGCGTGGTCGCCTCGAACTCGGCGGCGCAGGTGTCGACGGTCTTGTAGACCGGGCGTACCCCGACCCGGTGCCGCAGCGCACGGACGGCGTCCTCGCCGCCGACCTCGGGACGCAGCGCGGCGAGCTGGCGGTCGGACAGGCCGGCCCGCTTGGCCCGGCGCAGCAGGAGTTCGTCGAGTTCGGCGGCCCCGACGATCTCGGCCCGCAGCTCGATGAGGGCGGCGATCTGGTCGAGGAACCACGGGTCGATCCCGCCGGACGCCTGCGCGACCTGCTCGATCGTGCCGCCGAGCCGCAGCGCGCGCTCGACGGTGTAGAGCCGGCCGTCGTGCGGGGTGCCCAGCGCGGCGAGGGTGGATTCGAGGGTGGCGTCGTCCGGGTCGGGCCGGGTCCAGAAGCCGGCCGCCTTGGTCTCCATCGACCGCATCGCCTTGTTGAGCGCCTCGCCGAAGTTGCGGCCCAGGCTCATCGCCTCGCCGACCGACTTCATCGTGGTGGTCAGCTCGGGGTCGGCGCCGGGGAACTTCTCGAACGCGAACCGCGGGATCTTCACGACGACGTAGTCGAGGGCCGGCTCGAACGCCGCCGGGGTCTTCAACGTGATGTCGTTCGGGATCTCGTCGAGGGTGTAGCCGATCGCCAGCTTCGCCGCGATCTTGGCGATCGGGAAGCCGGTCGCCTTCGACGCCAGCGCCGACGAGCGCGACACCCGCGGGTTCATCTCGATGACGACCAGCCGGCCGTCCACCGGGTTGATCGCGAACTGGATGTTGCAGCCCCCGGTGTCGACACCGACCTCGCGCAGCACCGCGATGCCGAGGTCGCGCAGCCGCTGGTATTCCCGGTCGGTCAGGGTCATCGCCGGGGCGACGGTGACGCTGTCGCCGGTGTGCACGCCCATCGGGTCGACGTTCTCGATGGAGCAGACGACCACGACGTTGTCGTGCCGGTCGCGCATCAGCTCCAGCTCGTACTCCTTCCAGCCGAGCACGCTCTCCTCGATGAGGACCTCGTGCACCGGGCTGGCGGCCAGGCCGGCGCCGGCGATCCGTTCCAGGTCCTCGTCGGTGTGCGCCATGCCGGAGCCGAGGCCGCCCATGGTGAAGCTGGGCCGGATCACCACCGGCAGGCCGAGGTCGGCGACGGTGGCGCGTACCTCGTCCATCGAGTGGCAGACCCGGCTGCGCGGGGTCTCGCCGCCGGCCTTGGCGACGATCTCCTTGAACAGCTGCCGGTCCTCGCCACGCCGGATCGCCTCGATGTCGGCACCGATCAGCTCGACGCCGTACTTCTCCAGGACGCCGGCCTCGTGCAGCGCGACCGCGGTGTTCAGCGCGGTCTGACCGCCCAGGGTCGGCAGCAGCGCGTCCGGGCGCTCCTTGGCGATGACCAGCTCGACGAACTCCGGCGTGATCGGCTCGACGTACGTCGCGTCGGCGAACTCCGGGTCGGTCATGATCGTCGCCGGGTTGGAGTTGACCAGGCTAACCCGCAGCCCCTCGGCGCGCAGCACCCGGCACGCCTGGGTGCCGGAGTAGTCGAATTCGCAGGCCTGCCCGATGACGATCGGGCCGGAGCCGATCACCATGACGTGGCGCAGGTCGGTCCGTTTCGGCATCAGGCGGCCTTCCCGTCTCCGATGAGTTCCGCGAAGCGGTCGAACAGGTGGTCCGCGTCGTGCGGGCCGGCCGCCGCCTCCGGGTGGTACTGGACGGTGAACGCGGGCACGTCCCTGGCCCGCAGCCCTTCGACCACGTTGTCGTTGAGGCACACGTGACTGACCTCGACCCCGCCGAACTCGGTCTCGACGACACCGCCGAGATCGGCGGGATCGGAGGGGCGGCCGAGCCGCTGCGAGTGGCGAGGCCACTCGACGGCGAAGCCGTGGTTGTGGCTGGTCACCTCCACCTTGCCGGTGACCCGGTCCAGCACCGGCTGGTTGATGCCGCGGTGGCCGTACCCGAGCTTGTAGGTGCCGAAGCCGAGCGCCCGGCCGAGGATCTGGCTGCCGAAGCAGATGCCGAACAGCGGCATCTTCCGGCCCAGCACCTCGCGGGCCAGGCCGACCGCGTGGTCGGCGGTCGCCGGGTCACCGGGGCCGGGCGAGAAGAACACCGCGTCGGCGCCGGTGGCCAGCAGCTCGTCGATCGTCGAGGTGGCCGGCAGGACGTGGGTGGTGACGCCGCGCTCGGCGAGCCGGCGTGGCACGTTGCGCTTGATGCCGAGGTCGAGGGCGGCGACGGTGAACCGGTGCTCGCCCTGCGCGGCCACCGTGTACGCCCGCGGCGTGGTGACCTGCTCGGACAGGTCGGCACCGACCATCGACGGGGCCTGCCGGACCCGCTCCAGCACCGCCGCCGGATCGTCGTCCACACTGGACACGCCGACCCGCATCGCGCCGCGCTCGCGCAGGTGCCGGGTCAGCGCCCGGGTGTCCACCCCGCTGATCCCGACGATCCCCTCGGCGGCCAGCCGGTCGCCGAGTTCGCCCCGGGAACGCCAGTTGGAGCCGACCCGGGCCGGGTCGCGCACCACGTAGCCGGCCACCCAGATCCGGTCCGACTCGTCGTCCTCGTCGTTGACGCCGGTGTTGCCGATGTGCGGGGCGGTCTGCACCACCACCTGCCGGTGGTAGGACGGGTCGGTCAGCGTCTCCTGGTAGCCGGTCATGCCGGTGGTGAAGACCGCCTCGCCGAACGTCTCCCCCACCGCGCCGTACGCCTCGCCGCGGAAGGTCCGGCCGTCCTCCAGGACGAGGATCGCCGGCTTGTGCCTGGTCATGCGGGTCTGCCTCTTCTCGTTCGTCGCACCGCCCGGTCGTGGCGCGGTCACCGGACCGCCTTGCCGTCGAGCACCGTCGGTACGCCCCGCAGGAACGTCGCGACGATCCGCCCGGGCAGCACCAGACCGGCGTACGGGTTGTTACGGCTGCGGCTGGCCGACACCGTCGGGTCGACCGTACGCCGCGCGGCCGGGTCGACCAGGGTGAACGTCGCCGGGGCGCCGGGCACCGGGTCGTGCCCGTGCTCGGTCAGGCCGGCGATCCGGGCCGGCACGCGCGACATCCGGTCGGCGATCAGGTCCCAGCGCTCACCGAGTACGTCGAGCACCACCGACAGCGCGGTCTCCAGCCCGACCATGCCGGGCCGGGCGTAGCCCCACTCGCACTCCTTGTCCTCCACCGCGTGCGGGGCGTGGTCGGTCGCCACGATGTCGATGATCCCGTCGGCGAGCGCGGCACGCAGCGCCGCCACGTCGTCCGCCGTACGCAGCGGGGGGTTGACCTTGAAGACCGGGTCGTACGTCGCCGCCCGCTCGTCGGTCAGCAGCAGGTGGTGCGGGGTGACCTCGGCGGTCACCCGGACCCCGCGCTCCTTGGCGTGCCGCAGCACCTCGACGCTGCCGGCGGTCGAGACGTGACAGACGTGCAGGCGGCTGCCGACGTGCTCGGCCAGCAGCACGTCCCGGGCGATGATCGCCTCCTCGGCGACCGCCGGCCAGCCGGTCAGGCCCAGCCGGGTCGAGACCTCGCCCTCGTGCATCTGCGCGCCCTGGGTCAGCCGCGGCTCCTCCGCGTGCTGGGCGATGATGCCGTCGAACGCCTTGACGTACTCCAGCGCCCGGCGCATCAGCCGCGGGTCGGCGACACAGTGCCCGTCGTCGGAGAAGATCCGCACGTTCGCGGCGCTGGACGCCATCGCGCCGAGTTCGGCCAGCCGCTCCCCGGCGAGCCCGACGGTGACCGCGCCGATCGGCTGCACGTCGACCAGCCCGGCCTCCCGGCCCAGCCGCCACACCTGCTCGACCACGCCGGCGGTGTCGGCGACCGGCGAGGTGTTCGCCATCGCGCAGACCGCCGTGTAGCCGCCGAGCGCCGCCGCCCGCGATCCGGTCTCGACCGTCTCGGCGTCCTCGCGGCCCGGCTCACGCAGATGGGTGTGCAGGTCGACCAGGCCCGGCAGGGCCACCAGGCCGTCCGCCTCGACCACCTCGGCGCCGGCGGCGGCCACCCCTCGGCCGGCCTCGACCACCAGGCCGTCGCGCACCAGCAGGTCGGTCGGCTCGGCGCCGAGCACCCGGACCCCCCGGATCAGGTACGACGACATCACTTGCCCCCAAGCAGTAGGTAGAGGACCGCCATCCGTACGGACACACCGTTGGCGACCTGTTCGACGATCGTGGAACGTGGCGAGTCGGCCACCTCCGGCGCGATCTCCATGCCCCGGTTCATCGGGCCGGGGTGCATGACGATCGCGTGCCCGGGCAGCCGGCGCATCCGCGGCCCGTCCAGGCCGTAGCGGCGGGCGTACTCGCGGGCCGACGGGAAGTAGGAGTCGGCCATCCGCTCGCGCTGCACCCGCAGCATCATCACCACGTCGGCGGTGGGCAGCACGGCGTCGAGGTCGTACGAGACCTCCACGCCCGGGGCGAGCGCGGTGCCGATGTGCACCGGGATCAGGGTCGGCGGGCCGACCAGGGTGACCTTGGCCCCCAGCGTCGACAGCAGCAGCACGTTGGAGCGGGCCACCCGGCTGTGCAGCACGTCGCCGACGACGGCCACGTGCAGGCCGGCGAGCCGGCCCAGCCGGGCCCGCATCGTGTACGCGTCGAGCAGCGCCTGGGTCGGGTGCTCGTGGGTGCCGTCACCGGCGTTGACCACCGAACCGTCGATCCAGTTCGCCAGCCGGTGCGGCGCGCCGGAGGCCGGGTGCCGGATCACGACCGCGTCGGCGCCCATCGCCTGGAGGGTGAGCGCGGTGTCCTTCAGGCTCTCGCCCTTCGACACGCTCGACCCCTTGGCCGAGAAGTTGATCACATCGGCGGAGAGGCGCTTGGCCGCCGCCTCGAACGAGATCCGGGTCCGGGTCGAGTCCTCGTAGAACAGGTTGACGACGGTGCGGCCGCGCAGCGTCGGCAGCTTCTTGACCTCGCGGCCGGCCAGGGCGGCCATCTCGGCGGCGGTGTCCAGGATCAGGGTCGCCGTGGTCGCGTCCGGGTCCGCGCCGGAGAGAAGATGTTTGATCATGGCCGAGCCAGCCTTTCGTTCGCGACTGCGGGGCTCCGCTCCGCTGCACTCCTCGCGCTCACTGGCCAGACCCCCCGTAGAGCCTTACCTCGTCCTCCCCGTCGCACTCGGCGAGGGTGACCTTGACGCTCTCGCTGAGCGCGGTCGGGATGTTCTTGCCGACGTAGTCGGCGCGGATCGGCAGCTCGCGGTGCCCGCGGTCGACCAGCACGGCCAACTGCACGCTGCGCGGTCGGCCGATGTCGGCCAGCGCGTCGAGCGCGGCCCGGACGGTGCGGCCGGAGAACAGGACGTCGTCGACGAGAATGACGCGGCGGCCGTCGATGCCGCCCGGCGGCACCTCGGTCGGGCCGATGGCGCGGGTCGCCTTCAGCCGGAGATCGTCGCGATAGAGAGTGATGTCCAACACACCCACGGGTACATCGACGCCCTCGAAGGTGCGGATGCGGGCGGCCAGCCGGCGGGCCAGCGGTACGCCCCGGGTCGGAATGCCGAGCAGTACGGTGCCGGCGGCACCCTGGGTCTTCTCGAGGATCTGGTGGGCGATCCGGTCGACCACGCGATGCAGATCGGCGCTGGTCAGGATGACCTTCACGGACGGTGGCGACGCCACCGAGGGTTGGGCAGCCTGCGGGTAGGCCACGTCGGACCTCCTTCCCCGCCTCACGGGACGGGTCGTTAAAGGATGTCGGAACCCACACCGACCGGGACGGACCACGACCAGCGCAGGGCTGACGCAACGTTACCAGTGACCAGGGCGCCTACCTGGGCGGGGGCACAACCGGACGGCCCCGACGCCGGTTTCCGGGACGTTGCGGCGGACTTCCGGGGCGAGGCTTTCGGTAATCGCCACTTGACCACTAGTCGCAATCCCCGTACCGTCACGCTCCGTAGCGATCGCTGGGGAAAACCCCGGGCCAGCACTGGGAGTGTCCGTATGCCCTCTGAATACGCCAAGTCGTTGGGAGCCCGCCTGCGCTCCATCCGTCAGCAGCAGGGTCTGTCCCTGCAGGGGGTGGAGGAGAAGTCGAACGGGCGCTGGAAGGCCGTCGTCGTCGGTTCGTACGAGCGCGGCGACCGGGCCGTCACCGTCTCGCGTCTCGCCGAACTCGCCGACTTCTACCGGGTACCCGTGTCGGAACTGCTGCCGGACGGCAGCGGGGTACGGCACGAGCCCACCAACAAGATCGTTCTCGACCTCGAGCGGCTCTACGACGAGGCCTCCGAGGAACTCGCCTACGTCGCCCGGTACGCCCGTGCGATCCAGCAGCAGCGCGGCGACTACAACGGCCGGGTGCTTTCGATCCGCGCCGACGACCTGCGCTCGCTCGCGATCGTCTACGACTCGTCGCCGTCGGGTCTGATCGAGCGCCTCAACGAGCACGGTGTGCTCGTCGCCGACCCGCGGGCGTTCTTCGCCTCCTGAGTCAGCCCGTCGAGGGGTTCCCGGCCGCCGCCGGGGACCCCTCGACGTGTCAGAGGCGACGAAACGGCGACGGATCCCGGTCGGGATCCGTCGCCGTGTGGTTTCTGCCTCACCCCGCGCGCCGCGGCGGATCAGCGGGTCAGCGGGTCGCGTATTCGGCGATCCGGCCGAGGACGCCGTTGAGGAACCGCGGCGAGTCGTCGGTCGACATCTGCTTGGCCAACTCGACCGCCTCGGTGATCGCCACCGCATCGTCGATCTCGTCGACGTAGAGCAGTTCCTGGACCGCGATCCGGGCCAGGTTGCGGTCGACGGTCGGCATCCGGTCGATGGTCCAGCCCTCGGCGTAGCTGGAGATCAGCTCGTCGATCCGGTCGAGGTTGGCGGCCACCCCCTCGACCAGACTGGTCGTGTAGCCGATGTGCTCCGGCAGCGGCCGGTCCAGCCGCGCCAGGTAGGTCGTCAGCACCTGCGCCGGTGGCAGGTCACGCAGATCGGCCTCGTAGAGCACGTCCAGCGCCCGCTTGCGCGCCTTGCGGCGCGCGGGCATCTGGGTCTTGGGGCCCTCGGCCATCAGGCCCGGCCGAGGTAGCGACCGTCGCGGGTGTCGACCTTGATCTTCTCGCCGGTGGTGATGAACAGCGGCACCTGCACGGTCGCGCCCGTCTCGACCGTCGCCGGCTTGTTGCCGCCGGTCGACCGGTCGCCCTGCAGGCCCGGCTCGGTGTACGTCACCTCGAGGACCACGCTGGTCGGCAGCTCGATGTAGAGCGGCACCCCCTCGTGGGTCGCGACCACGACCTCCGCCTCGGGCAGCAGGTAGTTGGCCGCCTCGCCGACCGTACCGCCGGGCACCGGGATCTGGTCGTAGGTCTCCAGGTCCATGAAGACGTAGTCGTCGCCGTCGGCGTAGAGGTACTGCATGGTGCGCTTGTCGACGGTGGCGGTCTCGACCTTGGTGCCCGCGTTGAAGGTCTTGTCGACGACCTTGCCGGAGAGCACGTTCTTCAGCGTGGTGCGCACGAACGCTCCACCCTTGCCGGGCTTGACGTGCTGGAACTCAACGACGGACCACAACTCGCCATCGAGGTTGAGGACCAGGCCGTTCTTGAGATCGTTCGTGGAAGCCATTGCCTGCCTTGATTCTGTGTTGACGATTCTGTGCTTGACGGGGCGGTTCACCGTGCGGAAGGACCTGACAAGTCTACTGGTCCCACGACCGCACCGGGCACCGGCTACGCGGCACCGGCACGATCCGGCCGTGCGGTCACCCGGAAGCGGCCGCCGACCAGGCGACGTGGGTCAGCGCCAGCCGGTATCCGTCGACGCCGAGACCGCAGATCACGCCGGTCGCCACCGCCGAGACCACCGAGTGGTGCCGGAACTGCTCCCGGGCGTGGATGTTGGAGATGTGCACCTCGACCAGTGGCCCACGCAGCATCGCGCAGGCGTCCCGGACCGCGTACGAGTAGTGCGACCAGGCGCCCGGGTTGAGCACGACGGCGGCCTGCTCGTCGGCGGCGGCGTGCAGCCAGCCGAGCATCTCGTGCTCGGCGTCGGTCTGCCGCACCTCGACGTCGAGCCCCAGCTCGCGGCCGGTGTCCCGGCACAACTCGACCAGGTCGGCGTAGCTGGTCACGCCGTACACGTCGACCTGGCGGGTGCCGAGCCGGCCGAGGTTGGGCCCGTTGAGGACGTACACCTTCATCGGGCCACCGCCCCGAACGCCGCCCGCAGCAGCTCGTCGTCCGGACTGTCCAGGATGGATGGTCGGGCCGGCCCGTCGAGGACGACGAACCGCAGCCGTGCCCCGCGGGCCTTCTTGTCGACCCGCATCGCGGCCAGCAGCCCCGGCCAGGCGTCGGCGGGATAGCCGGTCGGCAGGTCCAACGCGGTGAGCGTGGCCCGGTGCCGGTCGGCGGTCGCCGCGTCCAGCCGGCCGGCGAGGCGTCCCAGTTCGGCGGCGTAGACGAGGCCGACGGCGACGGCGTGGCCGTGCCGCCAGCGGTAGCCCTCGACCTTCTCGATCGCGTGCGCGAGGGTGTGCCCGTAGTTGAGGATCTCGCGCCGACCGGACTCGCGCAGGTCGCCGGCGACCACGTCGGCCTTGACCCGGATCGCCCGCTCGACCAGCTCCCGCACCACCGGCCCGGTCGGGTCGGCGGCCCGGGCGGGGTCGGCGTCGATCAGGTCCAGGATGGCCGGATCGGCGATGAAGCCGCACTTGACCACCTCGGCCAGGCCGGCGACCAGGTCGACGGCGGGCAGGGTGGACAGCAGTGCGAGGTCGCACAGCACCCCGGCCGGCGGATGGAACGCACCGACCAGGTTCTTGCCCGCCCCGGTGTTGATACCGGTCTTGCCGCCGACGGCGGCGTCGACCATGCCGAGCAGGCTGCTGGAGACCGGTACCCAGCGCACCCCGCGCAGCCAGCAGGCGGCGACGAATCCGGCGAGGTCGGTGACGGCGCCGCCGCCGATGCCGACGACCGCGTCGGTACGGGTGAACGCGGCCGTGCCCAACGCCTCCCAGCACCGGTCGGCGACGGCGATGTCCTTGCCCGCCTCGGCGTCGGGCACCTCGATCGGCAGGGGACGCAGGCCGGCGGCGGCCAACCGCCGTGCGACCGCGTCGGCGTGCGGCTTCAGCGGCGGGGCGTACAGGATCGCGACCTGGTCGGCACCGGCCAGCAGCGGCGGCAACTCGTCGAGCAGGTCCCGCCCGACGAGTACGTCGTACGGCCGCTCGCCGCCGACGGCGATCCGCGTCATCTCGTCCATCACCCCTGACCCTAGCCGCCCCACGATCCGCGCCATCAGGGACCGGTGCGCGCGTGTCGTCGGCGCGTCGCGACCACCGGTCCCTGATCACGGTGATCTGCACGGGGCGGAGCCCCGGTGGCGGGTCGGATCATTCCGAGCTTGTGGGCCAGCACCGTGGCCTTGTTGCCGCCCGGGACGAGGGTCGACCGGTCCAGGCCGAACTGCTCCTTGATCAGCGCGTCACGCAGCGTCCGGTACCTGTTGAAGTCCGCCTTCCCGAACAGCCGGGCGGAGTCCAGGTCGGCGGGGACGTGGTACGGCCGGGTGATCGGGCGCGGCCGGGACTCGAACGTCCTGGCGCCGGTCGGGGTCGGTGCGATGCCGGCGTGGGAGTCCCACTGGCCGATCCGCTTCCGCATCGACATCGCGGTGGGCGTACCGCCCGCCGTCGGGCCCGGGTGCCCCACGCCGAACTCGAAGCCGCACACGGTCGCCCCGGCGCCCCCGTCGGGACGGCGGCCGACGGCGCGGTCGGCGCTGAAGTCGATCACGGTCGCGTCGTCGAACCTCATCGTGTACCTCCACCGCTCGGAGACGACCGTGAGGACGTGCCGCACCGCCCAGTCCTGCTTCAGCAGGGTGGTGAGCCCGCGCTCGGCCAGTACGTCGTGCAGGACCCGGGCGAACGCGTTGTCGACGTTCACGTCGTCGCGCAGCAGGTGGCCGAGGGTCTCCACACCCCGCCGCGTCGCCATGGCCGACCCGATCAGGTTGATCTGCGCCGCCAGCCGGATGCGTTCGCCACCGTTCTCGACCGTGCGGCCCTTGACCGAGAGCAGGTAGGTGTCGACCGGGTCGCCGTCGACCATCCGGCGGCGCAGCACGATGCCGTTGGCCAGCAACGGGTACGCCGGGTCCGGGCCGGGGGCCACCAGGTCGAGGTAGTGGTCGGTGTAGGTCCTGACGCTCCTGGTCATCGAGACCAGCTGGTACGGCCGCGTCGGGCGGTCGGAGTCCTCCGGCCCACTCCGCCCGAACTCCTCGATCCGCTCGCCGGCGGTCGTGACCGCGAGTCGCAGGGCATCCATCTTCCTGGTGACGAGTTCGATGATCCGGTCGTCGACCTGGTACTCCGACTCGGCCTCCAAGGTGGTGGCCAACTCCCTGCCGGGCGCCAGGATGCTGTCGTAGGACGCGAAGACCGGCCGTCCACGGCCGGCGGACAGCCGCTCCGCCATGTTCCACTCGAGGATGCGTACGGTCTCGGACGCCACGAAGTCGGCCCTGGTCCGCTCGCGCAGGAAGATCTTGCCGGAGCCGCCCTTCTCGAGAACGCCGCCGCTGACGTGGTCGGGGTCGTTGCCCCGCCCCTTGGTGTCGGCCAGCCAGTGGGCGGTGACGCCGAGTTCCGGGCAGTCCCGCTTGAGCAGTTCCAGCGCCTTCGGGCCGGGCTCGACGCCGAGCGCCCGGGCGAGCTCGATGACCGGGTACGTGAACTCGATGGTGAACACGTTCTGGTCCGCGGTCGGCTCCAGCAACGCGATCATGAACACGTACCGGTCGGGTGCGCTCTCCAGATAGACCGGCACCAGATCGTGCGGCGCGCACATGTGGGCCGGGTTGCCGCAGACCTCGACCCGCACCCTCAGCATCTTCGCGTCGGCCTCGGCGGCGAGCACCTCCACCCGGGCCCGCCCGTCGAACGGCCGCCCCTCGGACCTGACCCGGACGTCACCCAGCCGGAACCGCCGCCGGTCCTCGGCCAGACGGGCCTTCAGCGCCTTCGGCGTCTTCATCCTCGTCTGCTCGGCGGCCAGCGTGCTGCCGGTCAGCCCGTTGAACATCTCGTCGTCGTCGGTGATGATCCGCTTGCCCGGGACGGTCTGGCGCGGCTGCATCGTGCTCTCCTCACGCGGCTGTGGCGGTGCGTGAGGGAGACGTACGGTGACCGCTGCAGATACGTAGAGTCCGACAGGCGACAACCGGGGTGCGTCAGCGGCCGAGGTGCGTACGGATCTCGTCGACGACGTCCTCCGGCGTCCGGTCGTCGGTCGGCACGGTCAGCGAGGCGACCTCGGTGTAGAGCGGTAGCCGCTGTTCGAGCAGGTGCCGCAGGGTGGCCCGGGGGTTGACGGCGAGCAGTGGCCGGCCGGCACCGAACCCGACCCGCTTGACCGCCTCGGACAGGCCGACCGACAGGAACACCACGGTGTGGCCGGCCAGCGCCGCGCGGGTCTTCTCCGCCAGGATCGCCCCGCCGCCGAGCGCCAGTACGCCGTCGAACGACTCCAGCGCCGCGATCACCGCGGCGTGTTCGAGGGCGCGGAAGTGCTCCTCGCCGTCGTCGAAGAAGATCTCCGGGATCGGCTTGCCGGCGGTCGCCTCGACGTCGAGGTCGGTGTCGCGGAACCCGACCCCGAGCGCGTCGGCGAGCGCCTGCCCGACCGTGGACTTGCCGGCGCCCATCGCGCCGACGAGCACGCAGACCGGAGCCACTAGCGGATCACCAGGTGGTCCAGGTAGCCGGCGAGGTTGCGGCGGATCTCCGCGACCGAGTCGCCGCCGAACTTCTCCGTCGCCGCCTCGGCCAGCACCAGGGCGACCATCGCCTCGGCGACGACCGCCGCGGCCGGCACCGCGCAGACGTCGGAGCGCTGGTTGATGGCGGTCGCCGGCTCGCCGGTGCTGACGTCCACGGTCGACAGTGCCCGGTTGAGCGAGGAGATGGGTTTCATCGCGGCCCGGACCCGCAGCGGTTCGCCGGTGGTGATCCCGCCCTCGAGGCCGCCGGCGCGGTCGGTGACCCGCCGTACGCCGTTCGCCGTCGGGATGATCTCGTCGTGGGCGACCGAGCCGCGCGACCGCGCCTGGGTCCACGCGTCGCCGATCTCGACGCCCTTGATCGCCTGGATCGACATCAGCGCCGTGGCCAGCCGGGCGTCGAGCTTGCGGTCCCACTGCACGTGGCTGCCCAGTCCGGGCGGCAGCCCGTACGCCAGCACCTCGACGATCCCGCCGAGCGTGTCCGCGTCCTTCTTGGCGGCGTCGACCTCGGCGACCATCCGGGCGCTGGCGTCGGGATCGAGACAGCGCAGCGGGTCGGCGTCGACCCGTTCGGCGTCCTCGGGCCGGGGCACCAGGCCGGCCTTGGCGGCCACCGATCCCAGCTCGACCACGTGCGAGACGATCTCGATGCCGAGCGCCTGCCGGACCAGTGCCTTGGCGACCGTGCCGACGGCGACCCGGGCCGCGGTCTCCCGGGCGCTCGCCCGCTCCAGGATCGGGCGGGCGTCGGTGTGTCCGTACTTCTGCATGCCGGCCAGGTCGGCGTGACCGGGCCGGGGCCGGGTCAGCGGGGCGTTGCGGGCCTGCCGGGCCAGTTCGTCGGCGTCGACCGGGTCGGCGGCCATCACGGTCTGCCACTTGGGCCACTCCGAGTTGCCGACCCGGATCGCGACCGGGCTGCCCAGGGTCACCCCGTGCCGTACGCCACCGATGATCTCGATCTCGTCGCGCTCGAACGACATCCGCGCGCCGCGGCCGTAGCCGAGCCGGCGGCGGGCCAGCTCGTGCCCGATCTCGGCGGTTGTCACCTCGATCCCGGCGGGCACCCCTTCGAGGACCGCCACGAGGGCGGGACCGTGCGATTCACCTGCAGTCAGCCAACGCAACACGGTGGCAAGTTTGTCACGGAACCACCAGTGCCCCGCGCACCGGCCACGCCGTCCCGCCCTGCGGAACCGGCGCCCGGCTTCCGGCGGCCCGACCCGGCGGGCCGGCCTCGGTCGTACCCGCGGGTCAGCGGGCCGCCCGCAGGGCCGCCCGCATCGCCTCGACCGGGGCGGTGACGCCGGTGAACTGCTCGAACTGGCCGACCGCCTGGGCCAGCAGAAGATCGAGGCCGGACAGTACGGGGCAGCCGGCCGCCGCGGCCGACTCGGCCAGCGGGGTCGGCCACGGGTCGTAGATCGCGTCGAACAGGACGGTCGCCGGCCGCCACGACGCCTGCGGCGCCAGCGGGTCGGCGACCCCCTTCGGCACGGTGGAGATGACCACGTCGGCGTCGAGGTGGGCGACCGCGTCGGTCCAGGCGCCCACGGTCAGCCCGATACCGAGTGCCTCGGCGACCGGCCGCAGTTCGTCGACGGCCGCCGCCCGGCGGGCGACGACCGTGACCGTGGCGGCGCCGAGTTCGGCAGCGCCGGCCAGTGCCGCCCGCGCCGTGCCACCGGCTCCGAGCACCGTCACCGCCGGCGCGGACGCCACCCGGGCCGCGCGCAGCACCTCGACCATGCCGGGCACGTCGGTGTTGTCGGCGTACCAGCCGTCGGCGCGGCGGACGAGGGTGTTGGCGGCGCCGACCGCGACGGCGACCGGGGAGGCGGCGCCCGCCACGGCGAGCGCCGCCTCCTTCAGTGGCATGGTCACGGAGAACCCGGCCCACTCGGGGCCGCAGGCGGCCAGCCGGTCGGGCAACTCCGCCTCGGCACACTCGATCGCCGTGTAGGACCAGTCGGTCAGCCCGGCCGCCGCGTAACCGGCGTTGTGGATCACCGGCGAGAGGGAGTGGGCGATGGGCTTGCCCAGCACCGCCGCGCGCCGTGCCGAGACCGTCACAGGACGCCGTTCTCCCGGGCCTTCTGGATGTTGCGCTCGTGGTCGGCGTACGACTCGGCGAACTCCGAGTGGCCCTCCTTGTCGATGGCCACGAAGTACAGCCACTTGCCGGCCGGCGGGTCGAGGGCGCCCTCGAGGGCGAGCTTGCCGGGGTTGTTGATCGGGGTGGGCGGCAGGCCGGCCTTGTCGTGGACGTTGTACGGGTTGTCCGGGTCGCGCAGCTCCTCGTACGTCATGTCCTTCGATGCCTTGGTCGGCTTGCCGGTCAGCTCCCAGTAGTAGTTGACGCTGACGTCGAACTGCAGGCAGCTGCACGGGAAGGTGCCGCTGTAGACCCGGTTGTAGGCGACGCGGGCGACCTTGCCGAGGTCTTCGGCGTTGCCGGCCTCGGCCTGGGCCAGCGACGCGACGATCAGCGCCTCGTAGGGGCTGATGCCGCCCCGTTCGGCCTGGACCCGGTCGGCGAAGTCCATCTCGCCGGCGACGCTGAGGAACCGGTTGACCATCATCTGGAGGATCTCCGGCGCGGTCACGTCCGGGTCGAGCTCGTAGGTGTCGGGGAAGAGGAAGCCCTCCGACGAGATGGTGGCCTCTTTGCCGTCGTTGCGGTTGAACCACCAGTCGGGCACCTTGAGCTTCAGCGGATCCTTGGCCGCCTCCTCGAACTCCTCCGCCGCGATGCCGGTGGCCTCCGCCAGCAGCTTGTAGATCTGCTTGGCGGTCCGCCCCTCCGGAATCGTGATCTTGTTGGAGACCTTGTTCGTCAGGTCGAGCAGGAGACCGAGCGCGGTCGCGGCGTTCATCTCCTTGCGGACCTTGTAGTGGCCCGGCTGGATGTTCTGGCTGCGCGAGTTGGCCTCGGCCGCCTCCACGAACGCCTTGGAACTCTTCACCACGCCGGCGGTGACCAGGGTGTTGCCGATCTCGGCGATGGTCTGGCCGGACATGACCTCGACGACGACCTCGCCGCTGCCGCCGCCGGGGTAGTCCGGGGTGGTGAAGTAGCCGGAGACGCGGTCGAATCCGTACCAGGCGCCGCCGGCGAGGCCGCCGAAGAGCAGGACGACGACCAGGAACGCCGCGGCGGTCTTGCCCCGACCGCTCTTGCGACGTCTCGTGCCGCGCCGGCGACGCCCTTTGCCCTCGTCGCGCTCGTCAAACGCGGCATCCAACTCGTCGATCATCACATCCGCCTCCGCTGCGCATCTAGCCAGCTCTGCAGGATCTCCACCGCGGCCGCCTGGTCGACGACCGCCCGTTGACGCCTCCCCGGACGCCACGCTCGGACAGCCTACGGCTTGCGACGACCGTAGACATCCTCTCGTCCACCAGGCGTATCGGTACCGGCGCGATGACTTCGGCCAGTTTGTCGGCGTAGGCACGGACGGAGACCGCGGCCGGTCCGTTTCCCCCGGAGAGTGTCACCGGCAACCCGACCACCACTTCGGGCGTTTCGTGTAGCGCTACCAGTCGCGCAAGTTCCGAAATATCGGTTGGAATGCCATCAATTGTGGCGACGTCCCGGGGCAATGTGACCAGCGGAGTGGCGAGGATCCCGTCCGGGTCGCAGATGGCGACGCCGACCCGTACCTGTCCGACATCGACGCCGAGGCGCACCCCGCGCTGGAAGCCACTCATCAAAGACCTTTCACGCGATCAAGGGCCCGCCGGCCGCTCCGGAGTCCCGGATCGGACAGACAAGCCCTTGATCGACATTGCTGGAAGCAAACGGTCCGGCCACGGCGGCGCCGAACCCGGTTCAGCCTACCTCCGCCACCGCCCGCTCCACCGCGCCGAGCAGGTTGGCCACCTCGGACGCCGGCACGCCGCCGCCCTGCGCCAGGTCGGCGCTGCCGCCGCCCCGACCGGACAGCGCACCCTTGACCAGGTCGACCGCTGCCACGCCCCGCCCCTTGGCGGCGGCGTTGACCGCCACCACCAGCGACGCCTTGCCACCGGAGCGGGCCGCGACCGCGACCACCGCCGGACGGGCCGGGTCGACCTTGCCACGGATCTCCTGCGCCAGCGTCCGTACGTCGTTCCCGGCCGCGCCCTCGGGCGCCTCGGTGCCGACGTACGCGATCCCCCGGACGTCCTTCGCCTGGGCCGCCAGCGCCGCCGCTCCGCCGAGCACGAGCTGGGCGCGCAGCTTCTCCAGTTCCCGTTCGGCGTCCCGCAACTGGGTCACCGTCTGCTGTACCCGGTCGGCGACCTGGTCGCCCGGCACCCGGAAGAGTTCGGCGAGGCGGGACACCAGCAGGTGCTCGCGGGCGAGGAAGCTGAACGCGTCGATGCCGACGAGCGCCTCGACCCGGCGCACGCCGGAACCGATCGACGACTCGGACAGGATCTTGACCAGGCCGAGCTGCCCGGACCGGGCGACGTGCGTGCCGCCGCACAACTCACGGGCGTAGTCGCCGACCTCGACGACCCGCACCTCATCGCCGTACTTCTCGCCGAACAGCGCCATCGCGCCGAGCCGGCGGGCCTCCTCCTGCGAGGTGACGAACCAGTTGACCTCGAGGTCACGCAGCAGCACCTCGTTGACCTGCTGCTCGACGTCGTGCAGCACACTCGGCGAAACGGCGCCGGGGGTGTTGAAGTCGAACCGCAGCCGGCCCGGCGCGTTCAGCGAACCCGCCTGGGTCGCCGACTCGCCGAGGAAGTTGCGCATCGTCTGGTGCACCAGGTGGGTCGCGGTGTGCGACCGGGAGATGGCCCGCCGCCGGTCGGTGTCGATCTCGGCGAAGCCCTCCTCACCGGCGCGTACCTCGCCGCGGACCACCCGTACCTTGTGCACGATCAGGCCGGGCACCGGCGACTGG
Source organism: Polymorphospora rubra (assembly GCF_018324255.1). Classification (GTDB taxonomy): domain Bacteria; phylum Actinomycetota; class Actinomycetes; order Mycobacteriales; family Micromonosporaceae; genus Polymorphospora; species Polymorphospora rubra. Next base: position 5,291,016 of record NZ_AP023359.1, on the reverse strand, counting down.
ACGTCGAGCACCTGGACCTGGCCGCCGCCGACCGTGATCAGTCCGGTGTCCGGCTGCTGGCCACCGCCCTCGGCGTAGAACGGGGTGGTGTCCAGCACCAGCTCGACCGTCTCGCCCTCGCCGGCCACGTCCCGCCGGCCGCCGCCGCCCAGCAACGCGCGGACCCGGGACTCACGGCGGAGTTCGGTGTAGCCGGTGAACTCCACCGGGCCGCCGTCCTCGAGGACGGTGCGGTAGGCGGACAGGTCGACGTGCCCCGTCTTACGCGCCTGCGCGTCGGCCTTCGCCCGCGCCCGCTGATCCGCCATCAACCGGCGGAACCCGTCCGCGTCGACCCGCAGGCCCTGCTCCGCCGCGATCTCCAACGTCAGGTCGATCGGGAACCCGTACGTGTCGTGCAGCTGGAACGCCTTCTCACCCGACAGGGTGTCCCCACCGGACGCCTTCGTCGCCGCGACCGCGGTGTCCAGGATCGTCGTCCCCGACCGCAGCGTGGACAGGAACGCGTCCTCCTCCGCGTACGCGTACTGCGAGATCCGGTCGAACTCCTGCGCGACCTCGGGGTAGGACGGCGCCATGCAGTCCCGGGCCACCGGCAGCAGTTCGGGCAGCGCCCGCTCCTGCCAACCCAGCAGCCGCATCGCCCGGATCGCCCGCCGCATGATCCGCCGCAGCACGTAGCCGCGGCCCTCGTTCGACGGGGTCACGCCGTCGGAGATCAGCATCAGCGAGGTGCGGACGTGGTCGGCGATCACCCGCAACCGTACGTCGTCCGGATGCGACTCGCTGGCCACCGTGCCGGACTTCGCCCCGTACACGGTGCCGGTCAGCTCCGCCGCCCGCGCCAGGATCGGGCGGACCTCGTCGATCTCGTACAGGTTGTCGACCCCCTGCAGGATCGACGCCATCCGCTCCAGGCCCATGCCGGTGTCGATGTTCTTCGCCGGCAGGTCGCCCAGGATCGGGTAGTTCTCCTTGTCGGTGCCCGGACCCCGCTCGAACTGCATGAAGACCAGGTTCCAGAACTCCAGGAACCGGTCCTCGTCCACCTCCGGACCGCCGTCCGGCCCGTACGCCGGACCCCGGTCGTAGTAGAGCTCGGAGCAGGGGCCGCACGGGCCGGGGATGCCCATCGACCAGAAGTTGTCCTTCTTCCCCCGCCGCACGATCCGCTCGACCGGCACCCCGGTCTGCCGCCAGATCTCGAACGCCTCGTCGTCGTCGAGGTAGACCGTGGCCCAGATCCGCTCCGGATCCAGCCCGAACCCGCCCTGCTCCACCGGCTTGGTCGACAGCTCCCACGCCAGGGGATCGCCCCGGACTTGAAGTAGTCACCGAACGAGAAGTTCCCGTTCATCTGGAAGAACGTCCCGTGCCGCGACGTCTTGCCGACCTCGTCGATGTCCGGCGTACGGATGCACTTCTGCACACTGGCCGCCCGCGCGTACGGCGCCGACCGCTGTCCCAGGAAGAACGGCACGAACTGCACCATCCCGGCGTTGATGAACAACAGGTTCGGATCATCAATCGCCGGCAACGGAGCCGACGGCACCACGGCATGCCCATTCGCCTCGAAATGCGCGAGGAACCGCCGCTTGATCTCCGCCGTCTTCATCGTCTGCCTTCCTCCGGGAAAATGTTCCGGTCGCCGATCCGCTCGCCGTCGCGCAGCTCGGCGAACTCGTCCTCGTAGAGCACGCCGTCGGCGAACGCCTGGTGGATCTCCTGCTCGCGCTCGGCCATGCCCTCGCGGACGTCGTCCACGAAGCTACGCAGCGACGCGACGAAGCCGCCAGCGGATTCCGACAGCGACTCGGCGATGCCGCCGGGGGTGTACGAGTGCGCCTTGCGGGTCAGCTTGTGGACCACCACCGCCCCCACGGCGAGCCCGACACCCAACCACAGCAACCGTTTCATTGCCTCATCCTTCCTCGTGCCGAGCCGTGGGGTGCGGCGGGATCAGCGGTTGCCGCGCTTGGCGGCCCGCCGCTGCTGCTTCAGGGTGGCGCGGACGTCGCGCTCCTCGTCGGCCTGCCGTCGGGCGGAGGCCGCCTTGCGTACCCCGTATCCGAACGCGGCGACCTTGACCAGCGGGTTGGCCGCCGCGGCCGAGACCACGGTGGCCAGGTTGGCGACGTTCGCGGTGACGTTCTGGGCGTGCCCGGTCATCGTGTCGATCTTGGCGAGCTGGATGTTCACCCCGTCGAGCGAGGTGTGCACCTGCGTCAGAGCGACGTTGACGTTCTCGACCGTGCTGTTGACGTTGCCCAGCAGCGGCGCGGTGCGCTCGTTGAGATCGTTGATCGTCCGGGTGGCCGCGTCGACCGTGTGCCGCAGCCGAAGGATCGGCACCGCGAGCACCAGTACGAGCATCAGAAACGCCCCGGCCGCGATCAAAGCCGCGATCTGTCCACCGTCCACGCGTGTCCTCCTCAACCGAAGCGTGATCGTCGGCGCGCCGTGCCGTCCACTGTCGGGGTGTCGCTACCGGACGGAGGGTCCGGTGCGCCGACGCCCTCTCTGCGCCAACGTGCAGACCCTACCGTCCGTGACGGCTCCCGGCCTCACGACGGGGAGGGTGTCAGGTCCAGAAGTGGATCGTCGGTGAAGATCGGGTCCGGGTCCTCGCCGGTGAGCGACGGATCGGTGCTCGGCTGCGGTCCGGTGCGCTCGTCGGCGATCGCGTTGCGTACCTTGACCGTCACCACCGAACCGGTGCAGCCCTCGACCGCCGGCTCCTCCGACGCCCCGGGGCCCGGATCCGCGCCCGGCTCGCCGGTCGGCAGCAGGTCGGGCTCGACACTCGGCTGCTCCAGCGCGCAGGGTGGCTCGCGTACCCACAGGTCGAGCGTCAGTTCGTCGCGTCGCCAGCAGGTGTAGCGGCCCTCGACCGGCTGGTCCGGGCAGAACTCCGGCGTCCACGGCCGCCAACCGTCGTCGGTGAGCGCCTTCTCGTACGCCGTCGCGGTCTCGTCGAAGCTCCGTTCCGACTGCGCGGTCCGCTCCCGGAACCGGCACTCGATGAAGCACCACCGGCTGCCGTCGACGCCGTCCTCCACCGAGGTCGCCGCCCAGGCCGGCACGGCCAACGCGTCGAGGGAACTGAAGACGGGATCGCGGGTCGCCGCCCGGATACCGAAGTACAGCGGCAACGCCCCGAGCACCAGCAGGCTGACCATGATCAGGGCCGCCAGTCGCAGCCGGCGCTGCTCGCGCATCTGGCGACGGATCTCCGACCGGGCGCCCCGGAACATCCCGCTGCCCGATCGCCGGGCACCGGGGTCGTCCTCGTCCTCAAAGTCACTTCCCCGGTCGGCCGGCGGGTCGTAGCCCCGCAGCGCCGGGTCGTCGACCCGGGCGACGGCGGAGCCGGGCGGTGTCGCCCGTCCGGCGGCCGGATCACCCGCCGGCCGGACCGGGGCGGACGCCGTACGCAGCGGCGGCACCGAGGAGATCAACGAGGTCAGCGCACCGGGATCGACCGGCGGCGGCCCGTCCGGCCGGCCACCGGGGCCGGGCCGGTCGGGTCCCGGCGGAGGCGGTACGGCCGCGGCCCGGACCACCGCCGCGCCGCGGGGCGGCCCGTCGGCGGGTGGCACCGGACCGACCTTGGGCGGGCCCGGTTCGGTCCGGCGCGCCCGGTCGGGGTCGGCCGGCGGTTCCCCCGGGTACGGCCGGTGCGGCTCGCCGTGCGGCGGCCGGTCCGGCTGCTGCGGTCGGGCGGCGGGCGGCACCGGGCCCGTGGACGCGGCCCGGTCGGCCGGCGGGCCGACCGATGCCCGCCCGGGCGGCGGTACGGACGCGCTCCCGGCCGGCGGAACCGACGCGCTGCCCGTGGGAGGCACGATCACGGCGCCGGTCGGCACCGATGCGCTGCCGGCCGGCGGCGGGCCCGAGGCGCTGCCCCGCGGCGGTGGCACGGACGCGCTGCCCGCCGACGGTACGACCGCGCCGCCCGGGGGCGGGGGCACGGCGGCCGTTCCCGTCCCCCGCCGGTCGGCTTCCCCGTCACCCCGACCACGGGGCGGCCCGTCGGGCGTCGCACCGGGTCCGGGTACGCGTGCCGACGCGGGCCGGACGCCGGCGCCCGGCTCCGCGGGGCGTACCGGAAAGCGTCCGGTCGACTGGCCGTCGGTGCGGATGTCCCCGGTCCGGTCACCGTGGCGACCCGGCCCGTCCGCCAGGACGTCACCGGTCCGGTCGCCGTGCCGGCCCACGGAGCCGCCACGGACGTCACCGGTCCGGTCACCGTGCCGGTCCGGCACCCCGGCGCGAGGATCGCCGACCGGTTCGCCGGGAGCACCGGGCCGACCGGGGGCACCCGCCGGCCCGGGGACACCGGCCCGACCGGCGACACCGGGCTGGCCGGGGGCACCATGCCGGCCGTCGCCGGCCGCCGGCCCGGGAACGCCGTACTGGCCGGGCGGGCCGGGCCGACCGGCGACACCGGGCTGGCCGGGACCACCGGGCTGGCCGGGACCACCGGGCTGGCCGGGACCACCGGGGCGGCCGGGACCACCGGGACGGCCGTCGCCGAGGGGCGGGCCGGGCCGGCTGTCGGGGCGTACCGGAGGACCGCCGGCCTGCCCCGCGGCACCCGGCGGTGGCCCGGCCGGGCCACCGCGGTCGCTGGTCTGCGGCCAGCCGGCGGTGCGGGCGTCGCCCGGGCCGTCCGGCTCGGGAGCCCGCCGGCGACCGCCGGCGGTCGGCTCGTCCACCGGCGCCCGCTCGGCCCGCCGGAACGCGTCGAACGGCTCGCGTCCCGCCTCGAAGTCGTGGATCTCGCGCCCGCCGGCCGGGGCCGGCGGGCGGGCGGCACCTGTGGTCTGTTGTGGAGCGGCCGGCGGCACCGGTGGGGCGGCCGGCGGCACGGGTGGAGCGGCCGGCGGCACGGGTGGGGCGTTGCCGGTCCTGGGTACGACGACCGGTCCGGTCCCGGGTCCGCCTGCTTCGCCGCCGGCGGCCCGCAGTGGCACGAAGCCACCCGGCCGGCCGCCGGGCCGCTCGGGAACGGGCGGCGGCACCGCGCCGGCGGTCGGCGGCGGCACCGGACCGGGCGGTGGGGTCGCGCGGCCGGCGGGCGGTGACGTGGCCGGGTCGGGAGCCGGTCGACCGGCCGGCGGACCCGACTGTGCGCCGGGCCGTGCGGCGGCGGGCGGCCAGGCACCCGTACCCGGCTGCGGGCCGGCCGGGCCGGGCTGCCGGGGATCGGGCTGCCGGGGATCGGGCTGGCCCGGCCGCCGGGGATCGACCGCACGGGGCTGCCGGGGATCGGGCTGGCCCGGCAGCCGGGGATCGAGCGGACCGGGCTGCCGGGGATCGGGCTGCGCCGGGCCCTCGCCGGGCCGGACCGGCGGCGCCGACCAGGTCCGCGTCGCGTCCGGATCCGGGGCGGCGCGGCGGGCCGGCGGCGGGCCGGAAGCGTCCCGGGGATCCGGGGTCGGCTCGCCCCGGCCGGCGGCGGGCGGCAGGTCACCGGGGAGCGGTTCGGGTGCCCCACCACGCCGGGCGGCGTCGCCGGGACCGATGTCGGCCCGCTGCTCGCGCGCCGTACGCAGGTCGGCGATCCAGCCGAGTTCCTCGCCGGGCACCTGCTCCGGCTCGGCCGGCTCGGGCCGGTTGCGACCCCACCGCCGCCCCTTGGGCCGGGCGTCCCGGCCCTCGTCGGGGCCGTCTTCGGGCCGGTCGGAACCGCGCGATCTCACTGGTGACCCTTCCCGGCAGGAGTCCTGCCGTTGTCGTCGGATGTGTTGCCGGACCGGGCCTCTCCGCCCGCCGGGCCGTTCCTGGCCGCCGAATCCTTCGTGGCCGCCGGATCGGTGCCGGCCGCCGGAAGGTCCCTGGCCGCCTCGGCATCGTCGGGCATCGTTGCGGCGCCGCTCGGTGAACCGCCACCGGCAGTCGCATCGTCACCGGGCGGCGGGCCGTCAACGGGCGGCGGGGTCGCCCCGGATGGCCGGGCGACGGGCGGCGGGCCGGCGTCGCGTCCTGCCTCGCCGGCGTCGCGTCGCGCCTCGGCGCCGTCGCGTCGCGGCTCGGCGGGCCGCGTGGCGGTCGCCGGCGCGGGCCCGCGGGCGGGTGGTGGCAGGCCGCGCACGATCCGGCGCAGCACCGGCAGCCGGGCGGCGACCGCCCGCTCCGCGCCGTGCTCGGTCGGCCGGTAGTAGTCGACGCCGGCCAACTCGTCCGGGGCGTACTGCTGGGTCACGACGCCACGCTGGTCGTCGTGCGGATAGCGGTAGCCGATGCCGTGCCCCAGTCCCTTCGAACCGGCGTAGTGGGCGTCGCGCAGCGCCCGCGGCACCGCCCCGCCCCGGCCGGCCCGTACGTCGCCGATCGCGGCGGCGACCGCCATGGTGGCCGAGTTGGACTTCGGGGCGGTCGCCATGTGGATCACCGCTTGGGCCAGGTTGAGCTGTGCCTCGGGCAGGCCGACGTATTCCACGGCGTGGGCGGCGGCGGTCGCCACGCTCAGCGCCGTCGGGTCGGCCATCCCGACGTCCTCACTCGCGAAGATCACGATGCGTCGGGCGATGAACCGGGCGTCCTCGCCGGCCACCAGCATCCGGGCCAGCCAGTGCAGTGCCGCGTCGACGTCGGAACCCCGCATGCTCTTGATGAACGCGCTGGTCACGTCGTAGTGCGCGTCGCCGTCGCGGTCGTAGCGGACCGCGGCCACGTCGACGGCGCGCTCCGCGGTCGCCAGGTCGATCTCGGCGGCACCGACCGCCGCCGCCGAGCCCGCCGCCGCCTCCAGTGCGGTCAACGCCTTGCGTACGTCGCCGCCGGCGAGCCGTACGAGGTGGTCCTCGGCCTCGGCGGCCAGGGTGACGGCACCGCCCAGGCCGCGCTCGTCGGCGACGGCGCGGCGCAGCAGGCCACGGACCGCGGCGTCGTCGAGCGGCTGGAGGGTCAGCAGGACGCACCGGGAGAGCAAGGGCGAGATGACCGAGAAGTACGGGTTCTCGGTGGTCGCCGCCAGCAACGTCACCGTACGGTCCTCGACCGCGGCGAGCAGCGAGTCCTGCTGGGTCTTGCTGAACCGGTGCACCTCGTCGATGAACAGTACGGTCGGCGGCCCGCCGGCGCGGCGCTGGCGACGGGCGGTGTCGATCACCGCCCGGACGTCCTTGACCCCGGCCGACAGTGCCGACATGGCCACGAACCGGCGGTCGGTCGCCGCCGCTACCAGGTGCGCGATAGTGGTCTTGCCGCTGCCGGGCGGCCCCCACAGGATTACCGACATCGGGGCGGCGCCACCGACCAGTTGCCGCAGCGGGGCGCCCGGCGCGAGCAGGTGCTGCTGGCCCACGAGTTCGTCGATCGTGGCCGGTCGCATCCGGACCGGCAGCGGCGAGTCGGCGCCCGGGGTGGTGAAACCGTCACCGGCACCGGGCTGCGCACCGCGCGGGCCACCGGGGTCGGCTAGGGAGAAAAGGCCGTCGGGCTCCATCACGAAGACAGTACCGGCCCGGTCGGACACGTTCGAAACGCGCCGAACCGGGCCGGTGGACCGGGGATGACCGCTGGTCAGCGGCGTCCGCGGCCCCGTCCCCAGCGTCGCCCGCCGCTGCCGAACCCGGCGAGGTGCAGGGCGACCAGGAGCAGGCCGATGAGGACCAGGGTGTTCCAGTTGAACAAATCCGGCGCACCGAAGTCGGTGCTGAGCAGGTCGAGTAGCAGCGCGAAACCGAAGACCACAGCCGCGGCGATGGCGAACATGACTTTTCCTCCGAGAGGGGGTGTCCCAGTGGGTCGGCCGCGGATGTACCCAACCGTGACGACCGCCAATCTCCGCCGCCTCGCCGCCGCCTTTCCTCGGGCGGTCCGTGATCGGCGGTCCGTGATCGGCGGTCCGCCTCGATCGTCTGCGGCTCGGGCACCCGACACGCCGGAGCGGGACCGCCTGAGCCGCAGACGATCACGACAACGGGGGCGGCCCGGGCGGTGCCGGAGCCGGCGCCCGGGACGTGGCGGGCCGGGGAGCCGGCGGGACCGGGTCGGTACGGTGAAGCGGTGATCGGGACTGGACAGCGGCTCGACGGGCGGGCGGCGGTGCGGGCCGCCACCGGCGACCACCCCTACGTACGGCTGACCACCGCACGGGCCCCGGGACGGACGACGAGGTCACCGGTTACCGGTTCGACGACACCGTGGTCTGGTTCGACACCGGCCCGCACGGACCGGCCGGGTACGCGATCGGCGACGCCGCCCGGGCCGTCCGGTTCCTGACCGCCCCGCCCGGACCGGACGGGCCGCCGGCCCGACTCCGTTCCCTGCACCTGCCGGACCTGCCGAACCCGACGCCGGTGGAGTTCACCCACATCGGCCGGTGGCTCTACCTCAGTACGACGACGGCACCCGCGGTCCGGCCCGGCGAGGAACGGGTGGTGCCGCTCGGCGAGGCCGACCACGCCGCGATCGACACACTGCTCGACGACGCGCTGCCGGACAGCACGAACCGCCCCGGCGACGGTCGGGTCGTCGGCTGGTACGGCATCTTCGCCGGGCGCCGCCTGGTCGCCTGCGGTGCCGACCGGAGCCGGGCCGACGCCGGGTTCCTGGCCTCGCTCGCGGTCGCCGGCGACCAGCAGGGTCGCGGCCTGGGCGGGACGCTCACCGCCGCGCTGACCCGCCGGCTGCTCACCCGGTACGGGCACGCGGCGCTGGGCGTCTACGTCGACAACGTCGGTGCGATCCGCCTCTATCAGCGTCTCGGCTACACCGACGCCCTCCCCCGCACCTCCCTCCACCTCCGCTGAACCCTCCAAGATCCGCGTGATCAGGGAGTACGTCGAGCGTGTCGCCGGCGGGTCCGGCCGCGAACCCCCTGATCACGGTGATCAGGGCGGGCGAGGGCAGCCCGGGCGGGGCGCGGGGTCAGGCCGGGCGGGGTCAGGCCGGGCGGGGTCGGGCCGAGCAGGGCGGGGTCAGGCCGAACGGGGCGGAGTCAGGCCGGGCGGGGTCAGGTAGGTGCTCGCCGGGCGGATTCGGGTTCGCAGCAGGGCCAGCGCCCGGGGCGGGTCGAGGCGTACCTCGGCCGGGCGGGGCGGCAGACCCGAATCCGCAGCACGGCCGGTCCGCAGCCGGGCCGGATCGATCCCGTGGCGGCGGGCGACCAGGCCACCGAGTTCGACCCGGCTGAGCGCCTCGGGGCCGCACACGTTCAGCGGGCCGGCGACCGTGGAGTCGACGAGTTCGAGTACCGCCGACGCCAGGTCCTCGACGCCGACCGGGCAGCGGATCTCGTCAACGAACAGCCGCGGCCCGCCGTCGGTGGTGGCGGCCAGGCAGAGCCGTACCTGGTTGCTGTGCTCGTCGCCGAGGATCAGCGAGGTACGGACCAGCACCGCGCCGGGGTCGACCAGCCGTACGGTGGTCTCGGCCGCCGCTTTGGCCGCCCCGTACGCGAATATCGGGCTGGGCGGTTCGTCGTCGGCGTACGGCTCCGTCCGTCCACCGTGGACGGCGTCGCTGGACACGTGCACCAGGCGGGCACCGACCGAGGCGGCGGCCAGCGCCACGTGGGCCGCCCCGTCGGCGGTGACCGCCCAGTCGTCGTACCGGTAGGCGGTGTTGACCACCGCGGTCGGGCGTACCCGGTCGGCGAGGGCGAGCACGGCGGACCGGTCCCGGACGTCGAGCGGCGCCCAGGCGACGTCCGGCAGCGCGCCGGCGGTGCGGTGGTGGGCGCCGACGACCCGACGGCCGGCGGCGACCGCCTGCCGGCAGACCTCGCCGCCGAGGAGCCCGGCGGCACCGACGACAAGCAGCGTCACGACGCTCCCCGCCACGGTCCTGCCGCGCCATGATCCGCGTGATCAGGGAACTTCCGGCCCGACCCGCCGACGACACGCGCGGCGTACTCCCTGATCACGCGGATCTTCGGCGCTAGGAGGGTTCCACCGGGGCGGCTACCCCCGTCGTACCGGCCGGCGGGGCGGCGGGCTTGGGCTTGGCGTCCACGCCGGCCTCCAGCCGCTGCTGGGCGGTGATCGGGGTCGGGGCGCTGGTCAGCGGGTCGAAGCCGCCCCGGGTCTTCGGGAAGGCGATCACCTCGCGGATCGAGTCGGCGCCGGCGAGCAGCATGCAGATCCGGTCCCAGCCGAACGCGATACCGGCGTGCGGCGGCGGCCCGTACTTGAACGCCTCCAGCAGGAAGCCGAACTTGTCGGCGGCCTCGTCCGGGCTGATGCCGAGCAGGTCGAAGACCCGGCGCTGCACGTCGCCGCGGTGGATACGGACCGAACCGCCGCCGATCTCGTTGCCGTTGCAGACGATGTCGTACGCGTACGCCAGCGCCCGGTCCGGCGCCTCCTCGAACCGGTCCAGCCAGTCGGAGTTCGGCGAGGTGAACGGGTGGTGCACGGCGGTCCAGCCGCCCTCGTCGGTCTTCTCGAACATCGGCGCGTCGACCACCCAGCAGAACGCCCACGCGCTCTCGTCGACCAGGCCGGCCCGCTTGGCGATCTCGATCCGGGCGGCGCCGAGCAGCTCCTGCGCGTCCCGCCGGTCGGCGCCGGCGGCGAAGAAGACCGCGTCGCCGGGCTTGGCGCCGACCGCGTCCGCGAGACCGCCGAGGTGCGCCGCGGACAGGTTCTTCGCGACCGGGCCGCGCGGCTCGCCGGTCTCGGCGTCGAGCACCACGTACGCCAGGCCACGGGCACCGCGGGCCTTGGCCCAGTCCTGCCAGCCGTCGAGTTCCTTGCGGGTCTGGCCGGCGCCGCCGGGCATGACCACCGCGCCGACGTAGCCACCGGCGTCGATCGCGCCGGCGAACACCCGGAACTCGGTGCCGCGCAGGTAGTCGGTCAGCTCGGTCAGCTCGACGCCGTACCGCAGGTCGGGCTTGTCGGAGCCGTACCGGTCCATGGCGTCGTGCCAGGTGATCCGCGGGATCGGGGTGGTGATCTCGTGACCGGCCAGGTCCTTCCACAGCGCGCCGACGATCGCCTCGCCGAGCCCGATCACGTCGTCCTGGGTCACGAACGACATCTCGATGTCGAGCTGGGTGAACTCCGGCTGCCGGTCGGCGCGGAAGTCCTCGTCGCGGTAGCAGCGGGCGATCTGGTAGTAGCGCTCCATGCCGCCGACCATCAGCAGCTGCTTGAACAGCTGCGGCGACTGCGGCAGCGCGTACCAGGTGCCGGGCTGCAGACGTACCGGGACCAGGAAGTCCCGGGCGCCCTCGGGCGTCGACCGGGTCAGGGTCGGGGTCTCGATCTCCAGGAAGTCGCGGTCGTGCAGCACGGTACGGGCGATGTGGTTCGCCCGGGACCGCAGCTTCAGGTTGCGCGACGGGCCGCCGCGGCGCAGGTCGAGATAGCGGTACTTCAGCCGGACGTCGTCGCCGGCGTCGACGTTGTCGTCGACCGGCAGCGGCAGCGGGGCGGCCTCGGAGAGGATGACCAGCTCGGCGGCGGTCACCTCGATCTCGCCGGTCGCCAGCTCCGGGTTGTCGTTGCCCTCGGGCCGACGGTCGACCTGGCCGGTGATCCGTACGCAGTACTCGTTGCGCAGCGCGTGGGCGGTCTCGATCTCCTCGCGGAAGACGACCTGCACCACACCGGAGGAGTCACGCAGGTCGACGAAGATCACGCCGCCGTGGTCGCGCCGGCGGGCCACCCACCCGGCGAGCGTCACCGTCGTGCCGGCGTGCGTGGCGCGCAGGGTGCCGGCGTCATGGGTACGGATCACGGCAGGCGTCTCCTTCGACTGTTGCGGACTGCACGGGCATTCTCTCAGCCGCCCCGCCACGCGCACGCCACCACCCCGCTGTCGCCGCGCCGTCACCCCCGACCATCACCGCGGCGGGGCGGCCACCCCGCCGTACGGTGGGGTGGTGCGCGCGGTGCCCTGGTGGGCGATTGCCTCGTCGGCGGCGGCCCCGGTCCTGCTGATCGGCGGCTGGACCGTCGCCGCCGACCGGCAACCGGGCTACGACCCGACCGCCGACACGATCAGCACCCTGGCCGCCCCCGGCGCCGCCGACCGCTGGATCATGACCGTCGCGCTCGCCGGGCTCGGGATCTGCCACCTCGTCACCGCGGCCGGCCTGCGACCGGTCGCCGTCGCCGGTCGGGTCGTGCTGGCGGTCGGCGGAGCCGCGACCGTACTCGTCGCCGTCTTCCCGCAGCCGCCGTCCGGCGGCTCGACCACGCACGCGGTGGCGGCGACGGTCGCGGTCGGCGCCCTCGGCCTGTGGCCGGCGCTCGGCTTCCGCCGGGACGCGCCCCGCCCCGCAACGTTGCGTCCGGTGGTCGCGGTGACCGCCGCCGTGGTGCTGCTGGCCCTGGTCGGCTGGTTCGTCGCCAGTCTCGGCACCGACGGGTACGCCGGCCTCGCCGAGCGCACGGCCGCCGGTGCCCAGGCGCTGTGGCCGCTCGTCGTCGTGCTCGACACCCGCCGGTGCTGATGGTGGTACGGACCACGAAGTCGCACGGATCCGCTTAGTCGGGCGCCGTCCCGGGTACGCAACCGGTCAGACACATCGAACGACGGCACAGCCAGGTGTCATGAGGGGCGGTTGGAGCCCCCTTCACGACGCCGGCGAGCGAAGGGAGCAGGTGTCATGAGCGAGCGCAGCGCGCGAATCAGCCAGCTCAGCTCGAATCACGGCACCGGCGAGCGAAGGGAGCAGGTGTCATGAGCGAGCGCAGCGCGCGAATCAGCCAGCTCAGCTCGAATCACGGCACCGGCGAGCGAAGGGAGCAGGTGTCATGAGCGAGCGCAGCGCGCGAATCAGCCAGCTCAGCTCGAATCATGGCACCGGCGAGCGAAGGGAGCAGGTGTCATGATGCGCAACGCGATTCGTCGTTGGGCGGTCGTCGCGGTCGCTGTTCCGGTGGCGGCGGCCGGGGTCCGCAAGGTGAGCCAGACGATGGAGGCCCGGCGCGGCCAGTCGAAGGCCACCCGAATGCTGCACAACGCGGCTGACCAGGCACAACGCATGTTCGGCCACAAGCCGAAGCGGAACCGCCTGCGATTCGGCCGCTGACCCGTTCCACCCGCGTGGGGGCGGCACCGTGCGGGTGCCGCCCCCACGCGTACGCCGCGATCTTGCACTTGTCGCCGGACGAAAGCCGCAAATGGGGGAGACAACCGCAAGATCGCGGAAAGAGGTGAGGCCCTTGTGCGCGCTGACGGAGGCGGCGACGGAGGAGTTCAACCTGCTGGTGGCCGCCCGGGACTGGTGAGCGGCGACGTCCACAGCGAGTTCGCTGTGGCTACGCCGAATTCGCTGTGGACCGCAACAGCAGTACCCCGCCCGGGCGGGCGACGTCTCCCCGGGTTGGTCGTCCGCGGCTGGAGCACTCGGCACGCCGGGCCGGAGGTGCCTGACCAACAGACGGTCATGATGCACGGGACCGGGCAGGGCGGTCCATCCAAGGATGTAGGCGACGATCGTCGCGGGGAGGGATTCTCCGGACGTCCCGGGCAGCACGCTGGGGGCATGCGTACCAAGGTGCTGACCGCCGCCGGCCTGTTGCTGCTCGCCGCCGTACCCGTGGTGTTGGTGTTGTCCGGCCGTACCGAGTTGCGCCTCTCGGCCGACGAGGAGGCCGGACCGGTCCCGCTGGCCGCCGTGGTCGTGTCGATGCTCGCGGCGCTGCTGCTGACCCGGCTGGTTCCGCCCCGGCTGCCCGGCCTGCCACCGGTCGACGCCGGCCTGCGGGGGACGTACCGTCGCCAGGCAGTCGGGCTCACCCTGATCGCGCTGGTGTTCCCGGTGGTCGTGCTGGTCGTCTTCGCGCTGCCCGACGGCGAACTGTTCTACGGTCTGGTCAAGGTCGTCCTGCTGATCGGCGTGAGCTGGCTGGTGCTGCGCCGCTGGCCGGCCCCCTCCCCGGCCGCCGCGCACCGGGCGCTGCTCCCCCGCCGCTGGTATCTGTTCGGGGCGGTGCCGGCCGTGCTGGCCTGGGGATACCTGCTCTACTACAGTCCGCTCGCCGGCGACCGGGACATGTCCGGCTACGAGGCGTACGACCCGGCGGTGCTGGTCGGCGCGGCGGTGCTGACGTTCCTGACCGCGAGCGTGACGGAGGAGATCTTCTACCGGGTGTTCCTGCAGACCCGGCTGGAGGTGCTGCTCGGCCGGTGGCCGGCGATCGTGGCGACCGCGTTGCTGTTCGCCGCGATGCACGCGCACCGGTTCGGCACCGGCCCGTTCGGCGACAACCTCGCGGTGATCCTGGTCTGGAACGGCGGTTTCGGGCTGCTGACCGGCTATCTGTGGGCCCGCTACCGCAACGTCTGGGTGTTGATCGTGGTGCACGGCGCGGTGAACAGCATCGGTCTGCTGCCGCTGCTGTTCGGCTGAACCGTCAGTCCGGTCGGGCCGGGAGCAGGTGGGTGACCTCCGGCTCGCCGTCGGCCAGCGCCCGGGCACGCTCCTCGGCCGCCCGGTCGGCGCCGGTCATCCGGCCGCCGTGCTGGCGCAGGTGCTCGCCCCAGGACGGCACCTGGTAGACCTCGACGAACCGGTCCGGCTGCTCCCCGGACCGGTAGAGGCCCCAACGGCTGGCACCGGTGCGCTGGCGGGACCGGCGGACGACCTGCATCGCCGCGACGAACTCCGCCTCCCGCTCGGGCCGTACGGGATAGCTGACGGTGACCAGGACCGGGCCGACCCGCCGGTCCGGATCGAGGGTGAGGTGCGGCTCCGGCCAGTAGACGGCCGGGGCGCGATCGAGGTGGCCGACCTCCCGCAGCGGCCACCAGCGGATCGTCGCGGCGCCGGCGAGCATCAGCGCGCCGGCCGCGACGTGCGCGACGACGAGGTCGGTGGCCTGTGCGAGCGCACCCCAGGCGAGCGCCCCGAGGGCCTGCCCGCCGGCGAAGACGATCTGCCACATCGACATGCCGCGGGCGCGTACCCAGCCGGGCAGGAACAGCTGCATGGACGCGTTGACGCTGGACAGCACGGTCAGCCAGGCCATGCCGGCGGGCACCAGCGCGACGGTGACGAGCACCGGGCGGGGTACGGCGCCGACGACGAGCAGCGCCGCCCCGAAGACCAGGCCGGCGGCGAGCAGCAGTTGGCTGGCGGACAGGCGGGCGCGCAGGCGGGGCAGTACGACCGCCCCGGCGACGGCACCGACGCCGAGGGCGGCGAGCAGGAGCCCGTACCCGCTGGAACCGAGCCCGAGGCGGGCGCTGGCGACGAGCGGCAGCAGCGCCCACAGCGCGGTGCCGGGCACGATGAACAGGGCGGCGCGCAGCAGGATGCGGCGGACGACCGGCGAGTGCCGCGCGTAGCGGCCCCCGGCGCGCAGCGCGGCCAGGAAGCGTTCCGGGCTGTCGCCGCCGGTACGGCGCGGTGCCCGCCAGCGCAGCAGCACCAGCGTGAAGATCAGGAACGAGGCGGCGTTGACCGCGAAGACGACCGCGACGCCGGCCTGGGCGACCAGTACGCCGGCGATCGCCGGGCCGACGGCGCGGGCCAGGTTGATGCTGATCGAGCCGAGCGCCGACGCGGACTGCAACTGCGGGCGGGGTACGAGTTCGGGGATGACCGCCTGCCAGGCGGGCAGGGTCAGCGCCTGGCCGACGCCGAGGGCGAAGGTCAGACCGAGCAGGAGGGCCGGCGGCATCCGGCCGGCGGCGGTCAGCACCGTGAGGACCAGGCCGACCAGGAACAGGAACGTCTGTACGGCGATCAGCAGCCGCCGCCGGTCGAAGGTGTCGGCGAGGGCCCCGGCCGGCAGGGCGAGCAGCAGGACCGGCAGCATGCTCGCGGTCTGGACGAGGGCGACGAGGGTGGTGGCACCGGGTTCGTCGACGAGCAGCCACTGGGCGCCGACGGTCTGCATCCAGGCGCCGATGTTGCTGGCCAGCACGGCGAGCCACAGGCTGCGGAAGGCGGCGATGCGCAGGGGCGCCCAGGCCGAGGGGGCGCCGCCGGGTGGACCGGTTCGGTGGCACTCATCGGGCGCACCGTACCGCGCGGTGGTGCCACCGGCGCCCGGAAGTGATCGACGGAACTGCCCGGTGACCAGCCCCGGAAGCCGGGCGCGGCGGGCGGGTCCGGGGCCGCGCGGGTCCGGACCCTGGGCCGGTCAGGTACGGCGGCGGGCGCCGGGGCCGGGTCGGGGCAGCACGTCGCGCGGCTCGGTGACGTCGTGCCCGGCGGCGCAGCGCAGGACGGCGCGTACCGGCGCGCCGCAGTCGCGGTGCGCGGTCGACAGCGGCGGCCCCTCGGGGTCGGCGAGGTAGCGGTCACCCCATTCGAGTACGGCGACCAGCACCGGCCACAGGTCGAGTCCCTTGTCGGTGAGCCGGTATTCGTGGCGCAGCCGGGCGCCCGGCTCCCGGTAGGGTTCGCGGCGCAGCACGCCCTGCCCGACCAGGGTGGCGAGCCGGTTGGTGAGCACCTGGCGCGGGATTCCGGTGCGTTCGCGCATGTCGTCGAATCGGCGTACGCCGTTGAAGACCTCGCGGAGCACCACGACGGTCCACCGCTCGCCGAGGATCGCCATGGCGCGGCCGATGGTGCAGTTGTCGATCTCCCAGTCGAGTGCGGCAGGTCTCACCCCGCCAGGCTAAGTCTTGTTGACAGACTCAGCAAGCTGCTGCCAGGCTGCGTCCATGACGCAGACCCAGACGGAGCCGCAGGCGGCGCGCACCCGTACGTTCTCGTGGACCGACCCGGCACTCACCGCCGCGACGCTGGGCCGACGCTCCGGTCTGGAGACCATCCAGGCGATGATCCGGGGTGAGGTACCCGCCCCGCCGATCATGCACACCATCGGCGCCGACAGCATGACCGCCGAGGAGGGCCGGGCCCGGGTCACCCTCACCGCGCAGGAGTTCCACTACAACCCGCTCGGCTCGGTCCACGGCGGGGTGCTGTCCACACTGCTCGACACCGCCGCCGGCTGCGCCGTACACACCACCCTGCCGGCCGGGTACGGCTACACGTCGCTCGACCTCAACGTGAAGTTCGTCCGGCCGGCTACGGTCGCCTCCGGCCTGCTCACCTGCGAGGGCGTGGTGGTGCAACGGGGCCGGCGGGTGGCGCTGGCCGAGGCCCGGCTCACCGACGCCGCCGGCCGCCTGGTCGCCCAGGCCACCTCGAGCTGCCTGGTCTTCGAACTCCCACCCGCCTGACCCGCCCCCCGGCCCGCCCCCGCGCCGGCCGCCGGCGCCTCCGCCCGGCGCGTGCAAGATCCGCGTGATCAGGGAGTTCGCACCCCGACACGCCGGCGACACGCGCGATTCAACCCCTGATCACGCGGATCTTGGTGACTTGGTCAGGCGGGTCTTGCGGCGATGCGGGCCTCGCGGGCGGCGCGCTTCTCCTCGAAGCGGGTCGCCGCGACGTCCAGCTCGGACAGGTGCTTGGCCAGCTGCTCGCGGGCCTGCTCGCCCTCGGCGTCCAGGCCGGTCACGTTCCAGATGTCCCACTGCCGCAGCACCGGGTTGACCACGTCGTCGCGGTGCTGCCGCAGGTCGTAGATGCCGGCCAGGGCGATCTGCACCGACTTGCGGGCGAAACCGTCGATGCCGTTACCCGGCATCTGGAAGTCGCTGACCACGTCGGCGACCGCCCGCATCGCCTGGCTGGGCGCGAACTCGAACGCCGCGCCCAGCAGGTTGCGGTAGAAGACCATGTGCAGGTTCTCGTCGGCGGCGACGCGGGCCAGCAGCTGCTCGCACAGCGGATCGCCGGTCGCCCGGCCGGTGTTGCGGTGCGAGATCCGGGTCGCCAACTCCTGGAACGAGACGTACGCCAGCGAGTGCAGCACCTCGTCGTCGTGCTGGTTGGAGTACCCGGCCGACATGTGCACCATCCGGGCCCGCTCCAGCGCCACCGGGTCGACCGCCCGGGTCACCGTCAGGTAGTCGCGGATCGCCGTACCGTGCCGCCCCTCCTCCGCCGTCCACCGGTGCACCCAGGTCCCCCACGCGCCGTCCTGACCGAACAGCGTGGCGATCTGCCGGTGGTACGACGGCAGGTTGTCCTCGGTCAGCAGGTTGACGATCAGGGCCGTACGGGCGGCGTCCGGGATGGTGGAGTCCGAAGGCGACCATGCCTCGCCGCCCAGCAAACCGTCGAAGGTCCGGCCGTCGCTCCACGGCACGTACTCGTGCGGGAACCACTCCTTGGCCAGGCCGAGGTGCCGGTCGAGGTTCGTCGCGACGACCGGCTCCAGTTCGATGAGCAGGGCTTCCTGGCTGAGCGGCGTACGGGTGGACGGCACGATCGGTTCTCCCTACCTACGGTGGCGTAACTTACGCTACCGTAGGTCGGGCCCGGCCCCGACGGCAACCGGTGACTCAGCTGATGAGCGGCCGCAGGTCGGCAGCGGGTGGCGACCAGTCGTCGGCGTTCGCGTCGACCTGCTCCCCCGACCGGATGTCCTTGACCGTGTCGCCGGCCCCGTCCGCGCCGGGGAACCACACGTACGGGATGCCGCGCCGCTCGGCGAAGCGGATCTGTTTGCCGAACTTGGCGGCCGTCGGGGCCACCTCGGTCGGGATGCCACGCCGCCGCAGCCCGGCCGCGATCCGGTCGCAGTCGCGCCGCCGCTCCTCGTCGGGCAGCGCCACCAGCACGCAGGTCGGCACGTCCCGCGACACCGTCAGCTCGCCGGCGCCGAAGAGCAGCCCGAGCAGCCGGGACACCCCGATCGAGATGCCCACCCCGGGAAAGCGGGTGTCGCCGACGCTGGCCAGGTTGTCGTAGCGACCGCCGGAGCAGATCGAGCCGAACCGCTCGTACCCGATCATCTGGGTCTCGTAGACGGTGCCGGTGTAGTAGTCGAGGCCACGGGCGATCCGCAGGTCGGCCACGCACAGGCCGGGCGCGTGCGCGGCCGCCGCCTCGACCACCGTCACCAGCTCTTCCAGCCCCTCGTCGAGCAGCGGGTGGGTCACCCCGAGGGCGCGTACGGCGTCGGCGAACGACGCGTCCGGTGCCGAGATCCCGGCCAGCGACAGGCACGCCTTCGCCTGTGCCTCGCTCGCGCCGGCGGTCTCGGCCAGCAGCGCCGCCACCTTCTCCGGGCCGATCTTGTCGAGCTTGTCGACCGCGCGCAGCGCCGCCTCCGGGTCGGTCAGCCCGAGCCCGCGGTAGAAGCCCTCGCAGACCTTGCGGTTGTTGACCTGGATACGCACCGGCGGGATCGGCAGGCCGCCGAGCGCGTCGCCGATCACCAGCGGCAGTTCGGCCTCGTAGTGGGCCGGCAGGGTGTCCCGGTCGACGATGTCGATGTCGGCCTGGAGGAACTCGCGGTAGCGGCCCTCCTGCGGCCGCTCGCCGCGCCACACCTTCTGGATCTGGTAGCGCCGGAACGGGAACTGCAGCCGGCCGGCGTTCTCGAGCACGAACCGGGCGAACGGCACGGTCAGGTCGAAGTGCAGGCCGAGCGCGTCGTCGTCGGTCGCGCCGGCCGGGTCCTCCTGCAACCGGCGCAGGACGTAGACCTCCTTGGACGTCTCGCCCTTGCGCAGCAGCTGGTCCAGCGGTTCGACCGCCCGGGTCTCCAGCGGCGCGAAACCGTACAGCTCGAAGGTGTCGCGGATCCGGTCCACGACGTACTGCTCGATCATGCGCTGCGGGGGCAGCCATTCGGGAAAGCCGGAGATCGGCCTGGGCTTGCTCATGATTCTCCTCGGACGGCGCCGCGCGCGGCGCGGCGCCGGAAAGTTCTACAGACCCCGGGTCGGTCCGGCGGCCTGGCGGCCGGCCATGACCTGACGCAGGTACGGATTGGTCGCGCGCTCGCGCCCCATGGTGGTGGCGGGGCCGTGGCCGGGCAGTACGACGGTGTCGTCGGCGAGCGGGAGCACCTTGTCGCGCAGACTCCGCATCATCGTGGGGAGGCTGCCGCCCGGCAGGTCGGTGCGACCGATCGAGCCGGCGAAGAGCACGTCACCGGTGAGGCAGAGCTGTTCGGCCTCGAAGGACGAGCCGGCGCCGGGCAACCGGAACATCACCGACCCGCCGGTATGGCCGGGGGCGTGGTCGACGGTGATCTCCAGGCCGGCCAGGGCCAGCGTGGCGCCGTCGGTCAGCTCGGCGACGTCCTCGGGCTCGGTGTACGGCAGCCGGCCCCCGAAGAGCTGGGCCGGGTCGATCGACAGCGCCTTGCCCGGGTCGGCGAGCAGCTC
This sequence comes from Polymorphospora rubra, assembly GCF_018324255.1. GTDB lineage: Bacteria > Actinomycetota > Actinomycetes > Mycobacteriales > Micromonosporaceae > Polymorphospora > Polymorphospora rubra. Next base: position 5,270,901 of record NZ_AP023359.1, on the reverse strand, counting down.
GCGGTCGGCGGGGTGCACATAGGCGGTGATGCCGCGGGCACCGCAGACCGGGGTCACCGAGAAGGTGTGGTCGAGGTGGCCGTGCGTCAGCAGCACCGCGGCCGGGTGCAGCCGGTGCTCGGCGAGCAGGGCGTCGAGCCGGTCGACCACCCCGATGCCGGGGTCGACGACCACGCACTGCTCCCCCGGCGCGGTGGCCACCACGTAGCAGTTGGTGCCGAAGGCGTCCGCGGGAAAGCCGGCGACGAGCACGTGCGGCCCCTCCTCCTACAACGGTTGTCGACGGGTCGAGCCTAGCCGCAGCCGCCACCGGGTTCCGCGCCCAACCCGCCCCGGCGGCGGGCGTGGCGGGCGGCGAAGGTGAAGCCCGATAACATTCGCCTACCTCGCACACCAAATTCTTAGTGACTACCCGTACACTCTGGCGGGCGTGTGGCGTGGCGCACTTGACGCCCGACGGTGCCGGCGACGTCGCCGGCGCCGGATCGAGGGCGACGCCGTCGCCACCGGATCAAGGTAATAGGAAGGGGAGCGCGGGTGGCTTCCAGCAAGGACCGGCAGCGCAAGTTGGCGCGTGCCAAGCTCGATCGGCAGATGGCCCGCAGGGCCGCCGGCCTGCGCCGGCGCCGCCGGATCCAGGCCGGCGTCGGCGCCGCGGCCGCGCTGGTGCTGATCGTTGTCGGTTCGTTCTGGGCACTCGGCGGCTTCGACCGCGATCCCGAGGAGCAGGCCGGCCCGCCGCAGGTCTGCACGTGGACCCCGCAGAACGCGGCGAACAACCCCAGCCTCAAGGAGGTCGGGACCCCGTCGGCGACCGACGTGCCGACCACCGGCACCCGCCCGATGACGATCACCACCAACCAGGGTGCGCCGATCACGGTCGACCTCGACCTGACCAACGCGCCGTGCGCCGGTGCGAGCTTCGCCCATCTGGCGGGGCAGGGCTTCTTCGACAACACCACCTGCCACGAGATCACCGATGAGGGTGCGCTGCTCTGCGGCGACCACAGCGGCACCGGAGCGGGCGGACCGTCGTACACGTTCTTCAACGAGAACGTGCCCCCGTTGGTTTCGGAGAGCCCGGCCCCGGACGCTCCGCCGCTCTACCCCGCCGGCACGGTGGCGTTGATGGGCACCCCGCCGGGCGCCAACGGCAGCCAGTTCCTGATCTTCTTCCAGGACTACACCACGGCCGAACCCATGTATCCCATCGTGGGCCGCGTCACGTCGGGCCAGGATGTGGTCGACACCATCGGCAAAATGGAGACCGTGGACAACGGCCTGGGTGCCAAGGTCAAGCCGGCGACCGACGTACTGATCCAGAGCCTGACCGTCGGTGAGGTGACGACCGCCCCGCCGGCGCCGGACCTGACCGACGCGCCGCCCGCGACCCCGCCCACGGCCTCACCGAGCGCCGCCGGCCAGTCCTGACCGACCCCGCGCACGCCCCGCGCAGAAACAAGTTCCAGGAGGAGCGACCGTGACGTCGACCAAGGAGCGGCAACGGGCCGCCGCGCGCGCCCGTCTCGAGAAGGAGATGGCCCAGCGCGCCGCTGCCGCCCGTAAGCGCCGCCAGATCCAGGCCTCGGTCGGTGCCGGCGTGGCCCTTCTTGTGGTGATCGCCGGCACGGTCCTGCTGGTCACCAACCTCGGTGGCGACGAGCCGGAGACCACCACGGCCTCGCCCGCGGCCGGCACCGCCGCCTGCGACTGGATCGAGGTGCCCGCCGAGATGCGCACCCCGCAGACCAAGGACGTCGGCCTGCCGCCGACCGAGGTGCCGGCCATCGGCAGCGAGACGCTGACCTTCGACACCAACCTCGGCCCGATCAGCGCCAAGCTGGACCTGGCCAAGGTCCCGTGCACGGCGGCCAGCTTCAAGCACCTGGCGACGACCGGGTTCTACGACAACTCCAAGTGCCACCGCCTGGTGACCGAGGGGTTGCAGGTGCTGCAGTGCGGTGACCCGAGCGCGACCGGCGAGGGCTACCGGGAGACCGACGGCACCGGCGGCCCGACCTACCGGTTCGCCGAGGAGAACCTGCCGGTCGACAAGCGCCCCGCCTACCCGGAGGGCGTCATCGCCATGGCGAAGACCAGCGAGCCGAGCAGCACCGGCAGCCAGTTCTTCATCGTGTACGGCGACAGCGAGCTGTCCCCGGACTACACCGTCCTCGGCACCGTCACCGCCGGCATGGACATCGTGAAGAAGGTCGGCGCCGACGGCCACGACGAGGCGTTCGCCGAGTCGGCCGGTGGCGGCCACCCCAAGACCGAGGTCCTGATCAAGTCGCTGACGCTCACCGCCGGCTGACGACCCGTACCGGACAGAAAGATCGGCGCGATCCCTGAGGATCGCGCCGATCTTCGTTTCTTCGGTCGTCCGGGGCGTGGATCGCGCCGCCGGGCCACAAGCGGGCTCAGGCGCCCGACGTGACCCGGTAGGCGTCGAAGACCCCGTCGACCTTGCGTACGGCCGCCAGCAGGTGCCCCAGGTGCTTCGGATCGGCCATCTCGAAGCTGAACCGGCTGACCGCCACCCGGTCGCGGGTCGTGGTGACCGTCGCGGACAGGATGTTGACCCGCTCCTCGGACAGCACCCGGGTGACGTCGGCGAGCAGCTTGTGCCGGTCGAGCGCCTCGACCTGGATCGCGACCAGGAACGTCGACGCCGAGGTCAGCTTCCAGCTCACCTCGACGATCCGCTCCTCCTGGACCTTCAGGTCCTCGGCGTTGGCGCAGTCGTCGCGGTGCACGCTGACCCCGCCGGACCGGGTCACGAAGCCGAAGACCGCGTCCGGCGGTACGGGTGTGCAGCACCGGGCCAGCTTGATCCAGACGTCGCTGACCCCGCGTACGACCACACCCGGGTCGTGGCCGGTGACCCGGCTGCGCGGCGGGCGGGTGGCGATCGCCGTCTCGGCCAGATCCTCGGCCGCGCCCTCCTCGCCGCCGTAGCCGGCCATCAGCCGCTGGACGACCGACTGCGCCGACACCTGGCTGTCGCCGACCGCCGCGTACAGCGACGCCACGTCGGGCAGGTGCAGGTCGCGGGCGATCGTCATCAGGTTGTCGGAGCTGAGCATCCGCTGCAACGGCATGCCCTGCTTGCGCATCGCCTTGACGATCGCGTCCTTGCCGGCCTCGATCGCCTCCTCGCGCCGCTCCTTGTTGAAGAACTGCCGGATCTTCGTACGCGCCCGCGGGCTCTTGACGAAGCCGAGCCAGTCCTGGGTCGGGCCGGCGGTGTCGGACTTCGAGGTGAAGATCTCGATCACGTCGCCGTTCGACAGCGTCGACTCCAGCGGCACCAGCTTGCCGTTGACCCGCGCGCCGATGCACTTGTGTCCGACCTCGGTGTGCACCGCGTAGGCGAAGTCGACCGGCGTCGACCCGGTCGGCAGCGGGATCACGTCGCCCTTCGGCGTGAAGACGTAGACCTCCTGGCTGGACAGGTCGAACCGCAGCGCGTCGAGGAACTCGCTCGGGTCACTCGCCTCCCGCTGCCAGTCGAGCAGCTGCCGCAGCCAGGTCATCTCGTCGATGTGCGCCGGCGGGCCGACGATCGTCGCGCCCTTCTTCTCCTTGTACTTCCAGTGCGCGGCGATGCCGAACTCGGCGGTGCGGTGCATCGCGTACGTGCGGATCTGCATCTCGACCGGCTTGCCGGTCGGGCCGATCACGGTGGTGTGCAGCGACTGGTACATGTTGAACTTCGGCATCGCGATGTAGTCCTTGAATCGGCCCGGCACGGGCTGCCAGTTCGCGTGGATCACACCGAGGGCCGCGTAGCAGTCGCGGACCGTGTCGACCAGGATGCGGACCCCGACAAGGTCGTAGATGTCGTTGAAGTCCCGACCCCGGACGATCATCTTCTGGTAGATCGAATAGAGGTGCTTGGGCCGCCCGGTCGTCTCCGCCTTGATCTTGGCGGCCTTCAGGTCGACCTGCACCTTCTGCGTCACCTGCCGCAGCAGCGCCTCACGCTGCGGCTGGTGCTCCCCGATCAGCCGGTTGATCTCCTCGAACCGCTTCGGGAACAGCGTGCCGAACGCCAGGTCCTCGAGCTCCCACTTGATCGTGTTCATACCCAGCCGGTGGGCCAGCGGGGCGAGGATCTCCAGCGTCTCCTTCGCCTTCTGCTCCTGCTTCGGCCGGGGCAGGAAGGTCAGCGTACGCATGTTGTGCAGCCGGTCGGCGAGCTTGATGACCAGCACCCGCGGGTCCTTGGCCATCGCGACCACCATCTTGCGGATGGTCTCCGCCTTCGCCGCGTCGCCGAGCTTGACCTTGTCGAGCTTGGTCACCCCGTCGACGAGCAGCGCCACCTCGCCGCCGAAGTCGGCCCGCATCTGGTCGAGGCCGTAGTCGGTGTCCTCGATCGTGTCGTGCAGCAGCGCGGCGACCAGCGTGGTCGTGTCCATGCCCAGGTTGGCCAGGATCGTCGCCACCGCGAGCGGGTGCGTGATGTACGGGTCACCGGACTTGCGGTACTGCCCGGAATGCCAGCGGGCGGCCATGTCGAAGGCGCGCTGGAGCAGCCGGGCGTCGGCCTTGGGATGCGAGGCCCGGTGGGTGGCGATGAGCGGCTCCAGCACCTCGCTCACCTGCGGCGTCTGCCACGGGGCGTTGAACCGGGCCAGCCGGGCCCGGACCCGCCGCCCGGTGGGCGCGCCGACCAGGCCGAAGCTCGACGACTGCGACTCCGGGTCGTCGGTGACCGGTCCGGGCGGGGTTCCCGGAGTCGGGAAGGCCACCACGACCCCGCCGGCCGGCTCGGCGGCGCGGTCCCCGCCGCCGTTACGGCTCGGGCCGTTGCCCGCCGGGCCGGCGCCGTTGGCCGCCTGGCCCGTGGGGTTCGCCACCGCGGCGGCCGGTGGCGTGGTCTCGGAGCGGACGCCGGCGGGCACGGTGGTGCCGGACAGCGCGCCGACGGCCGGTCCCCGGCCCGCCGGAGCATCGGCGGTCGGGCCCTGGCCGTTGGCCGGACCCGAGGGCCGGTCGAGCGGCGCACCGCGCCGTGACCGCTCCTGTGACAGTTCGAATTCGTCGGCCGGGGCGGCCACCTGGCCGACCTCGCCCGAACCGTTTGCGGCGGCGTTGTCCTCGCCAGTCGGGTGCACCGTGTCCTCCACCGAAGGGGCGACGTCGTGGGACACCGGCCTCCTCACACCTCGCCGGAAAATGAGCCAGCCGGGTATCCGGCCGACCAGCCCGAATCAGCCGACCGTAACCGGCCGGCACCTTCCTGCGCTAGCCAGGCCCGACGGTTCCCACCAGGTCCTGGCCAACTTCCCGCCCGGTCCTGGCCGACCGCCCGCCTGGTTCTGGCCAAACAGAGCACTCCCCACCTGGTCAGGAGGCCCATCCTACCCGCCGGGGAGGCCCGACGCCGTTCGCTGCGCCAGCGGGTCGGTCACCCCGGGACGCTTCGTGCCGGACAGGCACGCGACGGGATCAGACCGTCAGCAGGGCATGGACGCCCCGCGGGGACAACCGCTCCCGGCCGCCGAGGAAGGACAGTTCCAGCAGTACGGTGAACCCGGCGACCGTGCCACCGGCCCGCTCCACGAGGTCGAGGGTCGCCCGCGCGGTGCCGCCGGTCGCCAGCACGTCGTCGACGACCAGGGCCCGCTGGCCGGCGGTGAACGCGTCCTGGTGCACCTCCAGCGTCGCCTCGCCGTACTCCAGGGCGTACGACTCGGCGTACGCGGCCCGGGGCAGCTTGCCGGCCTTGCGCACCGGTACGACGCCCTTCCCCGTCGCGTACGCGATCGCCGCGGCGACCACGAAGCCGCGGGCCTCGATGCCGACCACGACGTCGAAGGAGTCCCGACCGTGGTGTTCGACGATCCCGTCGACCACCGCACGGAAGGCGACACCGTCGGCGAAGAGCGGCATCAGGTCCTTGAACAGGACATCCGGCTTGGGAAAGTCCGGTACGTCCAGGACCCGGCTCGCCACCAGCCGGGCCATCGCGGGACCGCTGTCGCCCCGGAGTTCGGTGCCCGCCCGCGCCACGGCTTCAGCGGCCGCCTCACCGAGCCTGATGGCTCCCTCGCCCGGCCCGACGGCTCCCTCGCTCCGCTCGGTCACAGCGCCTCCTTCTGGCACGGAAACGGCGTCCGACACGCCGTACGAGACAGCATGCCGGACGCCGGTTTCGGTTCTGGTGCGTGGGTCAGCGGCGCTTGCCGCCGGGCCGGTTGCCGCCGCCGGGGCGGCCACCGCTGCGTCCCCCGCCGCCGGAGGACCGCTTGCCCGCCGGACGGGCACCCGCCTTCGGCGTCGCCCCGGCCAGGGCGGCCACCTCGGTGTCGGCGTCCTCGGCCGGCGTGGCCGCCGCCGGGGTCTTCGCGCTCCTGGCCGTCCGGCCGGCACCCTTCGGGGCCACGTCGCCGCGGGCGAGGGCGGCCCGGCGGGAGAGCACCCGCTCGGTGTGCGCCCGGATCTTCGGCTCGTAGTCCTTGAACGTCACCAGGACCGGCGGGGCGAAGAAGAGCGACGAGTAGACGGCGACCGCCATACCGACGAAGAGCACCAGGCCGAGGTCCTTCAGCGTGCCGGCGCCGAGCAGGCCGGCGCCGATAAAGAGCAGACCGCCGACGGGCAGCAGGGCCACGACGCTGGTGTTGATCGACCGCATCAGGGTCTGGTTGACCGCCAGGTTGGTCGACTCGGCGTACGTCCTGGTGCTGCCGCCGGTGATGCCGCGGGTGTTCTCGTGGACCTTGTCGAACACCACGACGACGTCGTACAGCGCGAAACCGACAATGGTCAGGAAGCCGATGATCGTCGACGGGGTGACCTCGAAGCCGACCAGCGAGTAGACACCCGCGGTCAGGATCAGGTCGAGCAGCAGCGAACTGACGGCGGCGACCGCCATCCGCCACTCGAACCGCAGGATCAGGTAGACGGTGACGACCGCGATGAAGACCAGCAGACCGAGCAGGGCCCGCTCGCTCACCTGGGCGCCCCAGGCACCGCTGACCCGGCTGGAGCTGATCTCGCTGACCGGCAGGCTGAACTCCTCGGCCAGGATGTCCTGGACCTCCTGGGAGTTCGCCGGCGACAGCTCGCCGGTACGGATCAGGTAGGAGCCGCTCGTCGCGTTGCCGACCTGCTGGACCGAGACGACCTCGGGCGCCTCGGCGAGCCCTTCGAGGCTGCCCAGGGCGTCCTCGACCGCGGTCTCGGCCCGCTCCATGGTGCCGATGCTGGCCGGGACCTGGAACTCGTTGCCGCCCCGGAAGTCGATGCCGAGGCTGAAGCCACGAACCGCGAAGCTCAGGATCGCCACGAGGACGAGTACGCCGGCGACCGAGAACCACACCTTGCGGCGGTTGACGATGTTGAGGCCGGCCTCGCCCCGGTAGAGGCGGCTTGCCAGACCATTGCGGCCGCTCATGCCGCTACCTCGTTTCGTTCTGCACCGGCCTTCGGCACGGCGGCACTGACCTGGATGGTTCGCTCGCGGGGCCCGTACACGTCAGGCCTCCTTGGTGCGCGGCGCACCGGGCTTGACCGGCTGCTCCGCCTCGTCGTCCTGCTCGAGGATCCGGCCGAGGCCGCTGACCCGTGGCGACAGGAACGCCTTGGTCCGGGCGAACATCGTCATGATCGGGTGCCGGAAGAGGAAGACCACGACCAGGTCGAGGATGGTGGCCAGGCCCAGCGCGAACGCGAAGCCCTTCACCACACCGACCGAGACGATGTAGAGCACCACCGCCGCGAGAATCGTGATCACGTTCGCCGAGATGATCGTCCGGCGGGCCCGGGTCCAGGCCCGCGGCACCGCGCTGCGCGGGCTGCGGCCCTCCCGGATCTCGTCCTTCAATCGTTCGAAGTAGATGACGAACGAGTCGGCGGCGACACCCAGTGAGACGATGAACCCGGCGATGCCGGCGAGGGTCAACGTGAAGCCGATCTGCCGGCCGAGCACGATCAGCGCGCCGAAGACCAGCAGCGCGGACAGGATGAGGCTCAGGAAGATCACGGTGCCGAGCAGCCGGTAGTAGAAGAACGCGTAGATCGCCACCAGGGCCATGCCGATACCCATGGCGAGCAGACCGGCGCGCAGGTATTCGCTGCCCAGCGTCGCGGAGACGGCCTGCGCCTCCTGCGGCTCGAAGGTGATCGGCAGCGCACCGAAGCGCAGGTTGCTGGCGAGTTCGTTGGCGTCGCCGCTGGTGAACTGGCCGGTGATCTGCGAGTCACCGGTGAGCACGCCCTGGATCTCCGGCGAGGAGATGACGTCGTTGTCGAGCACGACCGCGACCCGGCACTTGCCGTCCTGGCCGAGGGCCGCCTGCTCGCAGGCCTGGCCCTCGTTGTTGAACGCCTCGCGGGTCAGGTTGGTCCACTTGCTCTGGCCCGAACCGGTGAAGTTCAGGCTGACCACCCACTGGCTGGTGGTCTGGTCGAGGACGGCGTTGGCGTCGTTGACGTCGGTGCCGAGCACCTTGGCCACGTCGAGCAGGTACTTGACCTGGCCCTCGCAGGCCACCGCCATCTGGCCCTCGTCCCGGATCGAACCGGGCAGCCGTTCCTCGAGCTGCAGGCAGCCGATGGTCGGCACGTTGAACTGGAAGTTCGGCGGCAGCACCCCGACCTCGCGGCCGGTCAGCTGGGCGAACGGCATGAGGGCGGAGTCGAGAACCTCGTCCTGGCCGAGCTGGGCCGGCGCCTGGAGCTGCTCCGCGGCGGCCCAGGAGTTGGCGCCGAGCTTGGCCCGCACCGCGGCGAGCAGTTCCTCGTTGGTCTCGGCATCCTCGACCGACGGTGCGGAGACCGCGGGCGTGGGCTCGGGGGTGGCCTCCGCCGACGGGGTGGCCGACGCGGTCGGCGCGGGGGCCATACCGCCCTGGCCGGCGGCGCTCGCCGACGCGGACGGCGAGGCGGAGCCTGACGGCGCCGGCTCGCCGGAGCCGGACGGGGCCGGCTCGGCCGAGCCGCTCGGCTCCGGGGTGCCGGTCGGCGCGGGCGCCGGGACGCCGCCACCGCCGTCGGTGACCTTGAGGACCTTGCGGAACCGCAGCTCGGCCGCTGCCCCGACCTCGGTCAGATCGCGGTTCTGGCCGGGCAGGGAGACGACGATGTTGCGGTTACCCTCGGTGACCACCTCGGCCTCGGAGACACCGAGGCTGTTGACCCGGCTCTCGATGATGTTGCGGGCCTCTTCGAGGTTCTCCGCCGGCGGGTCCTGGCCGTCGGGGGTGATCGCCTCGAGCGTCACCCGGGTGCCGCCGATGAGGTCGAGCCCCAGCCGGGGCTCCAGCCGCTCCTTCCAGCCTCCGCTCGCGCCAGCGAAGAACACCAGGAGATAGAGAATGGCGAAGATGAGGCCGAGCACGGCGAGTTGCCGCCCGGGCCGCATCTGTCCCTGAGGTGGTGCCACGGCTGTCGTGTCTCCCTGCGCGGTCGGCCGCTGAGTGTGGTGGGCGGCGGGTGGTGGCGCGCCGGCACACCCTGGCCGGCGACGGGTATCTTGCGCGCCGGCCAGCAGGCCGACCGGCGCGATTATCCAGTATCTTCGATGTTTTCGCGACCCCGTCGACCGGGGTCGCGGATCAGTCCTTGCGGAGGTCCGGTCCGGTGCCGGCCGTGCTGTCGACCTCGGCCTCGGCCTCCGGCGTCTCCTCGATCTGCTCCGGCCGGTCGGCGCTGCTCACCACACGGGCGATCGCCGGGCGGGCGAAGCGCAGCTGCACGCCGGGCGACGGTTCGAGCGTGACCGTGTCGTCGTCGACGTTCGCCACGGTGCCGTGCAGGCCACCGATCGTGACGACCTGGTCGCCGGGGCCGAGCGCGGACTGCATCTGCTCAGCCTCTTTGCGCCGCTTCTGCTGCGGACGGATCATCATGAAATACATGACGCCGAAAAGCAGGGCGATCATCAGGATCGGCATGAAACTGCCGGCGCCTCCGCCGGACTCTGCTGCCAAATGCACGCTACGACCTTCCCATTGGCCTCGACCACCAGCGTGGGGGCGCCGGAGCGGAGGAATGACTTCACATCCTGTACGGACCGCGGCGAGTCTAGTCGCTGTGCCTGTAAACGCCGAACTTGGTGCAGATCACGAACACATCACGCCTACTGACCCGAGCTGAAAAGGTCCGGCCCGGACTGGGCCGGTGCGCCGAACGAACCGGGCGGCGGGGTACGCCCGAGGTGCTTCCACGCCGCCTCGGTGGCCACCCGGCCGCGCGGCGTACGCGCCAGCAGGCCGGCCCGGACGAGGAACGGTTCGCACACCTCCTCGACCGTGTCGGGCTGCTCCCCCACCGCGACGGCCAGCGTCGACAGGCCGACCGGACCACCCCGGAAGAGGTCGACGAGCGCCGTCAGCACACCCCGGTCGAGCCGGTCCAGGCCCAGGTCGTCGACGTCGTAGACCTGGAGGGCGGCGCGGGCGGTCTCCAGGGTGACGACGCCGTCGGCGCGTACCTCGGCGAAGTCACGGACCCGGCGCAGCAGCCGGTTGGCGATCCGCGGCGTGCCCCGGGAGCGACCGGCGACCTCGGCGGCGGCGTCGTCGGTGATCGGCACCCCGAGGATCCGGGCCGACCGCTGCAACAGCGCCTCCAGGTCGGCCGGTGAATAGAAGTCGAGGTGGGCGACGAACCCGAACCGGTCGCGCATCGGGCCGGTCAGCAGACCCGACCGGGTGGTCGCGCCGACCAGCGTGAACGGCTCCACGTCCAGCGGGATCGCGGTCGCGCCCGGGCCCTTGCCCACCACCACGTCGACCCGGAAGTCCTCCATGGCGCTGTAGAGCAGTTCCTCGGCCGGCTTGGCGATCCGGTGGATCTCGTCGATGAACAGGACGTCGCCCTCGGTGAGGCTGGTCAGGATCGCCGCCAGGTCACCGGAGCGCTCGATCGCCGGACCGCTGGTGATCCGGATGCCGGAGCCCAGCTCGGCCGCGACGATGTTGGCCAGCGTCGTCTTGCCCAGACCGGGCGGCCCGGACAGCAGGATGTGGTCGGGCGGCGAGCCCCGGCGCATGGCACTCTTGAGCAGCAGTTCGAGCTGGTCACGGACCCGGTGCTGGGCGATGAAGTCGGCCAGCCGCTTCGGGCGGACGCTGACCTCGGCGTCGTGCTCGGCGTCGGTGGCCCAGGCCGACACCAGCCCCTCGGCGTCGCTCACCGGGTCACCTGGTCCGGCCCAGCAGGCGGATGGCCTGCTTGAGCAGGACCGGCACCGGCGGGGTCGGGCCGTCGACGGTCTCGGCGACCGCCGCGACCGCCTGGTCGGCCTGGGAGGCGGTCCAGCCGAGGCCGACCAGCGCCTGACGTACCTGGTCGTGCCAGGCCCCGGCGGTCACCCCGGCCGCGCCGTCCGGACCGACCGGGACCGGGCCGACCCGGTCACGCAGCTCGAGGACCAGCCGTTCGGCGCCCTTCTTGCCGATTCCCGGCACCTTGGTCAGGGTGGCGGTGTCGCCACCGCCGATCGCCCGCCGTACGGTGTCCGGACTGTGCACGGCCAGCACCGCCTGGGCCAACCGGGGGCCGACGCCACTGGCGGTCTGGAGCAGTTCGAAGAGCTGTTTCTCGTCGTCGTCGGCGAACCCGTACAACGTCAGCGAGTCCTCCCGGACCACCAGGCTGGTGGCGAGCCGGGCCGGCTGGCCGACCCGCAGGTTGGCCAGCGTGCCGGGGGCGCACTGCACGGCGAGACCGACCCCGCCCACCTCGACCACCGCCCCGTCGGGCGACACGGCGGCGACGACGCCCTGGACACTCGCGATCATCGGGTTCCTCCCCTGCGGGCGGCCTGGGCCGCGGCGGCGGCGAGCCGGGACCGGGTCCCGCCGCGCCAGACGTGACAGATGGCCAACGCCAGCGCGTCGGCGGCGTCGGCCGGTCGGGGCGGTGCGTCCAGCCGCAGCAGCCGGGTGACCATGGTGGTGACCTGGGCCTTGTCGGCCTGGCCGGAACCGGTGACGGCGGCCTTGACCTCGCTCGGCGTGTAGGTCTGCACGGGCAGGCCGGCACGGGCCCCGGCGAGCACGGCGACGGCGCTGGCCTGGGCGGTGCCCATCACGGTGCGGGTGTTGTGCTGGCTGAAGACCCGCTCGACGGCGACGCTCTGCGGCCGGTGCTCGGCGACCAGGTCGGTCAGCGCCCGGTCGAGGTGCAGCAGCCGCAGCGACAGGTCGTCGCCGGGGTCGGTGTGGACCACGTAGTAGCCGACCAGGGTGCACGGCCGGCCGGGCACGCCCTCGACCACGCCGACCCCGCACCGGGTCAGCCCGGGGTCGACGCCGAGCACCCGCACCCGTCTTCCTCCCTGCTGCCCCGCCGGGCTCCCGCCGATCCGCTGGCAGTCGCTGCCTCCCGCCGCCTCCGCCGGCCCGTGGTGGGGCCCGCACCGGCAGTACGTGTGTTCGACACCCTACTGCGTGCCCACGACACCGACGCGCGGCGACACACCCGCCGCGGGCCACCGGTCACCGGTTGGCCGTCGTGCCCGTCCGGACGCCGCCCTACCGTAGCGATCATGAACGGAAGCGGGGAGGCGACGCTCTCATGCGCGTGATCGAGGGGGCCGGCGAGTGGGTGGCGCCGGCGGACGGGACGTCGAGCCGGTACGAGGAGCACCTGCGGGTACCGGACATGTCGCTGGGGACGTACCGGATCCCGGCCGGCGGGACCGACGGGCAGAACCCGCACACCGAGGACGAGGTGTACGTGGTGACCGCGGGCCGCGCCCGGCTGGTCACGCCGGGCGGGGAGGCGCCGGTGGGCCCGGGGTCGGTGGTGTTCGTGCCGGCCGGCGAGGAGCACCGGTTCGTCGACGTGACCGAGGATCTGGCGGTACTGGTCTTCTTCGGCCCCGCCGAGGTGGTCCGCGGGCAGGCGGCCACATAGGTTCGGCGCCGAGTATGTGCCTGCCGCCCATGTGCCGCCGGGCGGGATGCTCGTAACTTCATGCGCCATGACGGCAGAACCCGTGGCGGTCCCCCACACCGTGCAGCTCGACCTGTCGGGGCGTACCGCCCTGGTGACCGGGGGCGGCAGCGGCATCGGCCGGGCGTGCGCCGTACGGTTGGCGGCGGCCGGCGCGGCGGTGGTCGTGGTGGACCGCAACGTCGAGGCGGCCAAGGAGGTCGCGGCCCTGACCGGTGGCCGCGCCGAGGGCGTCGACCTCACCGAGCCGGGGGCGGTCGACCGGCTGGACCCCGGTATCGACATCGTGGTCAACAACGCCGGCCTGCAGCACGTCGCCCCGGTCGAGGACTTCCCCGCCGAACGGTTCGCCTACATCCAGAAGGTGATGGTCGAGGCGCCGTTCCTGCTGGTGCGCCGGGCCCTGCCGCACATGTACGCCGCCGGCTGGGGCCGCGTGATCAACATCTCTTCGGTGCACGGTCTGCGGGCGTCGGCGTACAAGTCGGCGTACGTGGCGGCCAAGCACGCCCTGGAGGGGCTGTCCAAGGTCGTGGCGCTGGAGGCGGCCGCGCACGGGGTGACCGCCAACTGCATCAACCCCGGGTACGTCCGTACCCCGCTGGTCGAGGGCCAGATCGCCGCACAGGCCCGCAGCCACGGCATCCCGGAGACCGAGGTCGTCGAACGGATCATGCTGGCCCGGGCGGCGATCAAGCGGCTGGTCGAGCCGGAGGAGGTCGCCGAGCTGATGGCCTACCTGTGCACGCCGGCCGCGTCGTTCATCACCGGCAGTTCCCTGGCGCTCGACGGGGGCTGGACGGCGAACTGAGTCGGCCGGTCCACCACAATGGGGATCATGACCTCGCCGATCGAGTTCCTGGAACTGCTGGCCCGCGAGGCCGCGGCGGTCGAGTTCGAGGGACCCGTCGTGGCCGCCCGCGAGGCCGGCCTGCCCGCCGACCAGCTCGCCGACCTGGAGGCCGCCAAGCTCGTCGCGCTGCGCGTACGCGGCCTGCTGGAGCGCCGCCGCCGGCGCGAGGTGGAGCTGTCCGGCCTCTACGACACCGCCTCCGACCTGGCCGGGCTGCGCGACGTCGACGCGGTGTTACACGCGATCGTGCGGCGGGCCCGGCACCTGCTCGGCGCCGACGTCGCCTACATGACGCTCAACGACCCCGACCGGGGCGACACCTACATGCGGGTCACCGACGGCTCGGTGTCGGCGCGCTTCCAGCGGCTGCGGCTGCCGATGGGCGCCGGACTCGGCGGCCTGGTCGCGCAGTCCGGCACGCCGTACGTCACCGCGGACTACGGGCAGGACGGCCGGTTCCGGCACACCGGCGAGATCGACGCCGGGGTCGGTGAGGAGGGGCTGGTCGCCATCCTCGGCGTACCGCTGCGGCTCGGCTCCGGGGTGATCGGGGTGCTCTACGCCGCCAACCGGACCGCCCGGCCGTTCGCCCGCGAGGAGGTGGCGCTGCTGGTGTCGCTGGCCGCGCACGCCGCCGTCGCGATCGACACCGCCCGGCTGCTCGCCGAGACCCGGTCCGCCCTGGAGGAGCTGTCGGCGGCCAACTCCACCATCCGGGCGCACAGCACGTCGGTGGAGCGGGCCGCGGCCGCGCACGACCGGATGACATCGCTGGTGCTGCGCGGCGGTGGGGTCGAGGACGTGGCGGCGGCCGTCACCGACGTACTCGGGGGTGCGCTGCTCGCCCTGGACGCCGACGGCCGGCAGATCGCCCGGGTCGGCCGGATCGACGAGCCGGACCGGCCGTCGATCGTGGAGGCGGTCGCCGCCTCGCGGACCGAGGGACGCAGCGTCCGGCGCGGCCCCCTGTGGTACGCGGCCGTCGTCGCCGGCGCGGAGAACCTCGGCGCCCTGGTGCTGCGCCCCGACAGCGAACTCGTCGACGCCGACCAGCGGATCCTGGAGCGGGCGGCGCTGGTGACCGCACTGCTGCTGCTCTTCCGGCGTACCGTCGCCGAGGCGGAGAGCCGCGTGCGCGGCGAACTGCTCGACGACCTGATCGCCCGGCCGGTGCACGACGCGGAGGCGCTGCGGGGCCGGGCCCGCCGGCTCGGCGTCGACCTCGACGACCCGCACGTGCTGGTCGCCGTCGGCGACGACGCGATCGCCGGGACCGGATCGGCCCGGCAGCGGGTGCTGTCGTGGGCGACGACGTACGCGTCGACCCGCGGCGGGCTGGCCGCCGCCCGCAACGGGCGGGTGGTGCTGATGCTGCCCGGCGGCGACGCCGGCGGCTGCGCCCGGGCGGTGTCCCGCGACCTGTCCCGGATCACCGGCCGGCCGGTGACGGCCGGGGCGAGCGGGCCGTCGACCGGGCCGGCGTCGCTGGCGGCGGCGTTCCGCGAGGCCGACCGGTGCCTGACCGCACTGGCCGCGCTCGGCCGGTCCGGGCAGGGGGCGAGCACCGGCGAGCTGGGTTTCGTCGGACTGCTGCTCGGCGCCGTCGGCGACGACGCCGACCGGGACGTGACCCGGTTCCTGACCGACACCGTCGGCCCGGTCGTCGACTACGACGCCCGGCGGGGTACGGCGCTGGTCAAGACGCTGGAGGCGTACTTCGGGGTGGGTGGCAGCCTGGCCCGGGCGGCCGAGCAGTTACACGTGCACGTCAACACGGTGACCCAGCGGCTGGACCGGGTGGGGCAGCTGCTCGGGCCGGACTGGCAGCGGCCCGAGCGGGCGCTGGAGGTACAGCTGGCACTGCGCCTGCACCGGCTGCGTACCCCGACGAACTGACCGGCGGGCCGGCGGGCCGGCGACCGGCGGGCCGCGCGGGCGTCAGGCGCCGGCGGGTGGCGTGGTCGGACCGGCGGCGGGGCCGGCGATCCCGGCCAGCAGGGTGTCGACGACCCGCCCGGGCAGGTCGGTGTCGGCGAGGTTCGGCAACGGCCGGACGACCCGGTGCAGCAGGATCGGCCCGGTCAGCATCGCCACCGCCAGCTCGACGTCGAGGTCCGGGCGCAGCTCGCCGGTGGCGACCCCGCGCCACAGCACCCGGCGCAGCATCTCCCGCCGCGGCTCCATGATCTCCTGGTAGAGCCGGTCCTGCTCCGGGGTGCGGTTGAACTGCGGCGCCAGGCAGGTCATGATCCGCGCCGTCCGCTCGTCGGTGTGCTGGCCGACCATCTCCAACAGCGTCACGACGTCGTCCCGGACCGAGTCGCCGGGCGGCTCGGCCGGGACGCCCTTGAGCGTACGCAGCGCGTCGACCAGCAACGCGTCCTTGCCCGGCCAGCGGCGGTAGATCGTCGCCTTGCCGACGCCGGCCCGGGCGGCGACCGCCTCGACCGACAGTGTCTCGACGCTGCCGCCCTCGGCGAGCAGGTCGAGCACCGCCTCGACGATGGCCTCGTCGGCGCGGCTGCTGCGCGGCCGGCCCGGTGGTCGCGCGCCGGCCCGCACGCCCGCCCGCGCCCCCGCCCCGGGGTGCCGGGCGGCGCCGACCGGGTCGGGGTGCCGGACGGCCCGGGCCGGGTCGTCCGGCCGGGCGGCGGTGCGGTCGTCGGGCACCGGAGCGGGCTCGTCGGAGGTCGGGCCGGGCTCGTCCGAGGTCGGAGCGGGCTCGTCCGAGGTCGGAGCGGGCTCGTCCGAGGTCGGAGCGGGCTCGTCCGAGGTCGGAGCGGGCTCGTCCGAGGTCGGAGCGGGCTCGTCGGTGTTCGGGGCAGGCATCGACTGCCGAGCCTAGGACACGTCGACGAGTTCCTGGTCACCGGCGGGTGCCGGCGCGGACCGGCGGCCCGGGATCCAGCGCAGCGCGGCGACGACACCGAGCACGGCGGCCGCGGCGGAGACGACCGCGGCCACGTGCATCGCCGACACGAAGGCGGTGTCGGCCGCGGCCGTCACCGCGGCACCGGCCGGGCCGAGGCCGTCGGCGACGCCGTACGCGCCGGAGATGGAGGCGCCGGCCGCGTCGCGTACGGCGGCCGGCAGGTCCGCGGTCGCCGGGGCGATCTCGGCGCGGTAGATCCCGGCCAGCACCGAGCCGACGACGGCGACGCCGAGGGCGCCCGCCACCTGCCGCACCGTGTTGCTGACCGCCGAGCCGACCCCGGCCTTCTCCCGGGGCAGCGCCGACATGATCGATTCGGTGGCCGGCGGCATGATGTTGGCCATGCCGGCGCCCTGGAGGAAGAAGATCACGCTGAACAGCCAGATCGGTGTCTGCTCGTCGAGGAGGACGAACCCGGCCATGGCGAGCGCGACCAGCCCGAGCCCGGCGGCGCAGACGGCCCGGGCGCCGTACCGGGCGACCATTGCGGCGCTGCGTGGGGCGAAGACCAGTTGGGCGACGGCGAACGGCAGGAAGAGCAGTCCGGTCATCAGCGGGCTGTAGCCGCGCACCAACTGGAGGTAGAAGGCGCTGAAGAACATCACGCCCATGCTGGCGAACCAGACCAGCCCCACCACCGCCGTCGGCGCGGCGAAGGCGGCCACCCGGAACAGGCGTACGTCCAGCGCCGGGAACGGCGTACGCCGCTCGTGCAGGACGAACGCGGTCAGCAGCAGCACGCCGCCGACGAGGGAGATCCACACGACCGGCCGGCCGAAGCCGTGTTCGCCGCCGTCGATGATGCCGTACGTCAGCGCGACCAGGCCGGCGACCGACAGGACCACCCCGGGTACGTCGATCCGCCCCGGCCGGGGATCACGCGACTCGGGCACCAGCAGCGCCACGGCGACCAGTCCGGCGACGGTGACCGGCACGTTGATCAGGAACACCGAGCCCCACCAGAAGTGCTCCAGCAGAAGGCCGCCGAGGATCGGGCCGATCGCGACGGCGAGCCCGACCGCACCGGCCCACATGCCGATCGCCCGCGGCCGTTCGCGGGGGTCGAAGACGTTGGAGATGATCGACAGGGTGACCGGCATGATGGCGGCCCCGCCGACGCCCATCAGCGCGCGGGCGGCGATCAGCTGGCCGGGGTCCTGGGCGTACGCCGACAGCAGCGACCCCAGTCCGAACACGGCGAGACCGCCGAGCAGGAACCGCTTACGGCCGTAGCGGTCGCCGAGCACGCCGAAGGTGAACAGCAGGCCGGCGAAGACCAGGGTGTACGAGTTGATCGACCATTCGAGTTCGCCCTGGGTGGCGCCGAGGCCGCGGACCGGGTCGGCGAGGATGCGCAGGGCGACGTTGAGGATCGTGTTGTCGAGCACAACGACCAGCAGGCTGACCACGAGCACGCCGAGGATCGCCCATCGTCTGGGATGTCCGGTGTTCTCGTCCGGTTGCATGGGCCCCCCAGAAATACGATACGGAACAGACTCGTAACGCGATCAGCGTAGGTTCGGCATTAGCGATACGGAACCGTCTCGTTTCGATTGTGACCGCGCTCACTCGCCTACGGGTGGTCGTCGGGTCGCGCCACCGGCAGCCCGGCGGTGTCAGCGGCGCCGGCACCCCACTGCCGCACCCCACACCTTCCGGAACGCCTCCCCGACACGGCGAAACTGATCTGGGCGGAAGGGACCCTACGGCCGGCGGATAAGGGCCCTCGCGCTCAGATCAACGACGAGCCCGCCGGCAACTCCGACAATTCGGCCCTGCGGCGAGCACGGCCACGGAAGGCGGACCCGGGCGCAGAAAGCGGCAACGGCCCAGCCCGACGGCGGGCGGCACGGGGTGGGTTGCGGGCGGCGAGGGCCGGCTCCCCGGCGGATCAGGTCAGCGCCGCCAGGGCGAGGTCGACGTCGTCCACGGTCGAGTAGAGGTGGAACGAAGCGCGGACCCGGCCGTCACGGACCGCCGCGCGGATCCCGGCCGCCGCCAGCCGCTCCCGCGCGCCGGGCGCGTCGACGGTCACGATCGCGCTGTCCCCCGGCGGGCGGCCGAGCCCGACCAGGAACCGGTTGGCCAGGTCCACGTCGTACGCGTACACGGCCGCGACCCCGACCTCCGCCAGCAGTTCAAGGGCGGGCGCCGCGCCGACCCAGTTCAGCCAGGCCGGTGAGATGTCGAAGCGGCGGGCGTCGGAGGCGAGCCGCAACGGCGGGCCGTAGTACGAGTCGTGGACGGACGCGCCGGCGTACCAGCCGGCGGCCGACGGAGTCATCCGCTCGCGCAGCTCGGGGGCGAAGTAGCCGAACGCGACCCCGCGCGGGGCCATCAGCCACTTGTAGGCGGCCACCACGACCGCGTCCGCGGCGGCCGCGGAGAACGGCAGCCACCCGCAGGCCTGGGTCGCGTCGACCGCGACCAGCGCACCGTGCGCCCGGGCCGCGGCCACGGTCTCGTCGTACGCCGCGACGGCGCCGGTCGCGGACTGCACCAGGCTGAACGCGACCAGGTCGGTCGACGCGTCGACGGCTCCAGCGAGGTCGGCGGCCGGCACGGTGCGGACCCGCACCCCCCGGCCGGCCTGCGCGAGGTAGGGGAACAGGTTGGAGGTGAACTCCTCGACCGGTGCCAGCACCCGGGCACCGTCGGGCAGGGCGGCGGCGAGCGGGGCCAGCACCTGCGAGGCGGCGGCACCGATGGTCACGTCGGCGGCGGGCACCCCGACGAGCCGGGCGAACGCGGCCCGGGACCGGCCGACCGACTCGTCCCAGCCCTCCCACGACGTACGGCCGACCCGCCAGTCGGCGAGTGCCGCCTGCATCGCGTCCCAGGCCGGCTGCGGCGGCAGCCCGTAGCTGGCCGTGTTGAGCCAGCCCGGCTCAGGCCGCCACAGTTCGCGGGCCGCCGCCAGTTCCATTCCCCACCGTTACCTTTCAGTGCACTCTGGCACGCACGCGATTGGTAGTCCCGCCTTGCGGTGGGACGGTCCCGGTCTTGCCGGCGGATGCCACGACGGCCGGACCCCACCGGACGGTATCGGGACGGGCAGGTGCCAGGTCAGTCGATCCGCTCCTGGCCCAGTTGCGGCACCAGCCGGGCCGCGGTCTCGAAGTCGGCGTCCTGGTGGAGCACGATCAGCTTCAGTCGGATGGCGGTGGCGATCACCAGGTGGTCGGCGACGGACAGCCCCTGGTGCGCGCTGTGGCTGGCGAGTTCCTGTCGCACCGCCCGCACCACCTGCCAGGCGTCGTCGGGAACGGGAACCCACGGATACAAGTCACGAAGGCCACGCTCCACCCGGTCGTACGCCTTGGCATCCGCGATGGTCATGGTTTCCACGAGCACCGGATCACAAATCGCGATCAGGCCCCGGGCCGCGAGGTCGGACCACCGCGGATCGACCTGACGCCGCACCATGCGGACCAGGGCACTCGTATCGACGAGATACTTCACCGGTCGAGTTCGTCCAGCCGGTCAAAGTGAAAACCGCCCTCGTCGGCCACTTCCTGAAGGTCGGCCAGAGCACGCTGCCGGCGTTCGCGGCTGGATTCCACCGCCTGCCGCAGCGCCTCCGTCACCGTCTCCTTCTTCGTGGTGGTGCCGAGGGCGGCGGTGGCTTCCGCCAGAAGCTCCTCATCCAGATCCAACAGGGTCTTGGCCACGAGATACACCTCCCAGACAAAGATATATCCGAGAGGCGCACATATCCACGTCGGGTCAGCCGACGGCGGCCATGACCTCGTCGGAGACGTCGAAGTTGGCGTAGACGTTCTGCACGTCGTCGCAGTCCTCGAGGGCGTCGATCAGCTTGAAGATCTTGCGGGCACCGTCCTCGTCGAGCGGCACGTTGACGCTGGGCACCAGCGACGACTCGGCCGACTCGTATTCGATGCCGGCGTCCTGCAACGCGGTCCGGACCGCGACCAGGTCACCCGGCTCGGAGATCACCTCGTACGCCTCGCCGAGGTTGTTGACCTCCTCGGCACCGGCGTCGAGCACGGCCATCAGCACGTCGTCCTCGGACCGCCCCTCGCTCGGCACGATCACCACGCCCTTGCGGTTGAACAGGTAGGACACCGAGCCGGCGTCGGCGAACGAGCCGCCGTTGCGGGTCAGCGCGGTGCGTACCTCGGTGGCGGCCCGGTTGCGGTTGTCGGTCAGACACTCGATCAGCAGGGCGACGCCGTTCGGGCCGTAGCCCTCGTACATGATGGTCTGCCAGTCGGCGCCGCCGGCCTCCAGGCCGGAGCCGCGCTTGACGGCGCGCTCGATGTTGTCGTTGGGTACCGAGTTCTTCTTGGCCTTCTGAATGGCGTCGAACAGGGTGGGGTTGCCGGCCGGGTCACCGCCGCCGGTCCGGGCCGCGACCTCGACGTTCTTGATGAGCTTGGCGAACATCTTGCCGCGCTTGGCGTCGATGACCGCCTTCTTGTGCTTGGTCGTGGCCCACTTTGAGTGACCGGACATACGTGACCCTCCGTCGATACCCCAACCCACCGCGCCAGCCACCGTCGCGCGCCAACTCCGGGCGAACCGCCGCGGGCGAACCCCCTGGGGTCGGGGTCGCCAACCGCTGCGAGCGGCCTGCCGCTGCCGAATCGCGCCAATCCTACCGGCGCCGCACCCGGCGGGCCCGCCCCACACCCCCGCGATCTTGCACTTGTCGCCCGGCAAACCAGGACGAAGGGAGGAGACATCTGCAAGATCGCGGAGAAGGGGCGGGGCGGCGGGCGGTCAGGGGCGGGCCCGGACCAGGTCGACGAAGAAGCGGTGTACGCGCAGGTCGCCGGTCAGCTCGGGGTGGAACGACGTGGCCAGCAGCGGCCCCTGCCGGACCGCCACGATCCGCCCCTGCGGGCTGCCGTCGGCCACCCGGCCCAGCACCTCGACCCCGGCCCCCACCGACTCGACCCACGGGGCGCGGATGAACACGGCGTGGAACGGGTCGCCGTCGATGCCCGCGATCTCGACCGGCCCCTCGAAGGAGTCGACCTGCCGGCCGAAGGCGTTGCGCCGGACGGTCATCTCGATGCCGTCGAAGCCGCGCTGGTCGGGCCGGCCGTCGAGCACCGTGGTCGCCAACATGATCATGCCGGCGCAGGAGCCGTAGACCGGCATGCCGTCCGCGACCCGCTTGCGGACCGGGTCGAGCAGGTCGAACTCGACGGCCAGCTTGCTCATCGTGGTCGACTCCCCGCCGGGGACCACCAGCGCGTCGACGGCGTCGAGTTCGTGCTGGCGGCGTACCGGACCGGCGGTGGCGCCGGCCTCGGTCAGCGCCCGGACGTGTTCACGCACGTCGCCCTGGAGCGCCAGTACGCCGATCCTGGGGCCGCCGGTCACCAGCCGCGCTCCGCGAGCCGGTGCGGCACCGGGATGTCGTCGACGTTGATGCCCACCATCGCCTCGCCCAGCCCGCGAGACACCTTGGCGAGCACGTCCGGGTCGTCGTGGAAGGTGGTCGCCTTGACGATGGCGGCGGCCCGCTGCGCCGGGTTGCCGGACTTGAAGATGCCGGAGCCGACGAAGACACCCTCGGCACCGAGCTGCATCATCATCGCCGCGTCGGCCGGGGTCGCGATGCCGCCCGCGGTGAACAGCACCACCGGCAGCTTGCCGGTCTCGGCGACCTCCTTGACCAGGTCGTACGGTGCCTGCAGCTCCTTCGCCGCGACGTACAGCTCGTCGGGCGACAGCGAGGTGAGCCGGCGGATCTCGCCACCGATCCTGCGCATGTGGGTGGTGGCGTTGGAGACGTCGCCGGTGCCGGCCTCACCCTTGGAGCGGATCATCGCCGCACCCTCGGTGATCCGGCGCAGCGCCTCGCCCAGGTTGGTGGCGCCGCAGACGAACGGCACGGTGAACGCCCACTTGTCGATGTGGTTGGCGTAGTCGGCCGGGGTGAGCACCTCGGACTCGTCGACGTAGTCGACGCCGAGCGCCTGCAGCACCTGCGCCTCGACGAAGTGGCCGATGCGGGCCTTGGCCATCACCGGGATCGAGACGGCGTCGATGATGCCGTCGATCATGTCCGGGTCGCTCATCCGGGACACGCCGCCCTGGGCGCGGATGTCGGCCGGTACGCGCTCCAGCGCCATGACCGCGACCGCGCCGGCGTCCTCGGCGATCTTCGCCTGTTCGGGGGTGACCACATCCATGATCACGCCGCCCTTGAGCATCTCGGCCATACCCCGCTTGACGCGGGCGGTGCCGGTGACGGCGGGGGTGTTGCTGGTGGGGGCAGCGGACTCGGACACGGCGTTCGGCTCCTCGACACGACGGTGGCGGATTGTTACCCAACAGTGAACCGGCTGCGATGTTACGCCGGCAGCGGGTGCCGACCGACAGCCAATCGACCCCCCGGTGGCCTGCTCTGTGGTCCGCCTCACCGCCCGGAGCCGGGCCGGGGAGTCCCGGTCAGGACACCGGAAGGTCGGTGGGGGCGTTGATGGTCGGGTCGTCGATGTCGAAGTACGCCGGCAGCTGGTGCCGGCGACCCATCCGCAGCAACCGGACGATCGGCCGGCGGCGGACCGCCAGTGCGTCGCGTACCAGGTCGGTGTGCACCTGACGGGCCACCGCGAGCCGCCGGCTCGCGACGATCACGGCCTGTGCCTGCGGATCCTCGTCCGGCAGCGTCGTGGCCCGCAACTGGCGGGTCAGGTCGTTCTCGGCCACCTCGCGGTCCTCGTCGGAGGCGTCCAGCGCGATCCGCGCCGCCGCGTACACCTCGAACGGGTAGCGCTCGTCGTCGAGCACCGCCGCGGCCGCCGCCCGGCGCAACAGGTGCGCCTCCAGTGCCCGGGTCGCCGCCACCACCCGCAGCTGCAACCGCTCGACGCGGGCCGCCGTCCAGGTCAGGTAAACCGAGATCAGCACCACGGCGACGACGCCACCGATCACCCACCGCATCCCGGCATCGTACGGCCGACCGGGTACCCGGCGACGGCCCGTCCGCCGTCAGCCCGCCCACTCCTCGTGCATCACCCGGCCGTCCGTCGCCTCGATCGCGGTCGCGTAGACCTCCAGCACCCGCCGCGCGACGACCGGCCAGTCGAAGGTCGCCGCGACCTGCTGCGCGCACTCCGCCAGCACGGCCCGGCCGTCCGGGTCGTCGAGCAGGTCGGCCATCGCGCCGGCGAGCGCGTCCGGGTCACCGGTCGGGAACAGCCGGCCGGCCCGGCCGCCGTCGAGCACCCGGCGGAAGGCGTCCAGGTCGCTGGCCACCACCGCCGCACCGGCCGCCATCGCCTCGGTGAGGATCATGCCGAACGACTCGCCGCCGATGTTCGGCGCCACGTACAGGTCGACGCTGCGCAGCATCCGGGCCTTGTCGGCCTCGGAGACCAGGCCCAGGAAGACGACCTGGTCACGCAGGTCGGCGGGGATCTCGTCGAGGAGTTCGTCGGCGTCGCCGGGGCCGGCCACCAGCAGCCGCAGACCGGGCCGGCGGCGGGCCAGCGAGACGAACGCGTCCCGCAGCACCGGGAAGCCCTTGCGGGGCTCGGTGAACCGGCCCAGGAACCCCAGCGTGCCGCCGGATCCGACGCCGCAGGGGCCGGGCCAGCCCGGCAGCGGATCCACCCCGGCGAACTTCGCCACCGCCACCCCGTTCGGGATCTCGACGGCGCCGCCGCCCAGGTGCTCGACCTGCACCTTGCGGGCCAGCTCGCTCACCGCGATCCGGGCCGTGATCCGCTCCAGGACCAGCTGCAACATCCCCTGCGCCGCGGCCAGCGCCCGGGACCGGGTCATCGCGGTGTGGAACGTCGCCACCACCGGCCCGCGCGCCGACAGGACCGCCAGCAGCGACACGCTCAGGACGAACGGCTCGTGGACGTGCAGGATGTCGAACTCACCCCGGGCCAGCCAACGCCGTACCCGGGCGGTCGAGACCGGGCCGAACGTGATCCGGGCCACCGAACCGTTGTACGGGAACGGCACCGACCGGCCGGCCGGCACCACGTACGGCGGCAGCGGCGAGTCGTCGTCGGCCGGGGCGAGCACGCTGACCTCGTGCCCCAGCCCGATCAGCGCCTCGGCGAGGTCCATGACGTGGTTCTGCACCCCGCCCGGTACGTCGAACGAGTACGGGCAGACGATGCCGATGCGCAGCCTGCCGCCCCCGGATCCCGCCAGCCGCACGCTCCCACTCCCCTTACGGTGTCGTCGTCGCCGACGGGGCTCCGTGGCCCCCGCGACGACCTGCGGATGACGCATCCGGCGCGGTGGGGCGGGCCCGGGCCGGCTCGTCCAGCCACATCCGTTGCAACATGTGCCAGTCTTCCGGGTGCCGGGCGATGCCGGCCGCCAGATGGTCGGCGACCCGCTGGGTCAGCGCCCGTACCCGCTCGTCGAGCGGCGCGCTCTCCGGATCAGGGACCGCCAGCGGGCCGTCGAGCGCCGCCCGCGCGATGCCGTCCTCGAACCACATCGACGCCACGTACAGCGGTGCCCCGGTCCGCAGGGCCAGCAGCGCCGGCCCGGCCGGCATCCGGGTACGCCCCCGAAGAAGTCGACCTCGACGCCGCGTGCCGACATGTCCCGGTCGGCCAGCAGCGGCACCACGTGTCCCTGCCCGATCTTCTCCTCGAGGATGCCGAACGGCGGCTTCTGGCCGCCGGTGAGCGGGATGATCCCCATCCCGATCCCCTGTCGGAAGGCGACGAAACGCGCGAAGACCCCTCGGGTTTGAGCCGCTCCATCACGGTCGTCATCGGCCAGCCCTTCGCGGCGACCCAGGCCCCGGCCAGGTCCCAGTTGCCGGCGTGCGGCAGCGCCACCACGGCACCCCGCCCGGCCGCCACGTCGGCGGCGAGCATCTCCTCGCCGTCGAGCCGGAACCCGGCCAGCACCGCCTCCCGCGACAGCGACGGCAGACGGAACATCTCCACCCAGTAGCGGGCGTACGACCGCAGCCCGGCACGGACCAGTTCGTCCAGTTCCGCCTCCGGCACCGCCGGGCCGACCACCCGGCGAAGGTTGGCCTTCAACCGGGCCGCCCCCCGGCCCCCTTGCGGTGGGCCCGGTCCGCGCCGGCCCGGAACAGCCGGGCCGCGACCGGCCCGGGCATCATCCGCACCAGGCGCCAGCCGGCCGCGTAACCGAACTCGACGAGGTTCACCCGCTCACGTCCGCGCCCTCGTCGGCCAGCCGGGCCTGCCGGTACACGTGCACGATCCGCTGGCCGGCGGTGAACAGCGACAGCGCGGCGAGGAACCACAGCGCGGCGGTCAGTCCCCACGGCACGACGAGCCCGCTGAGCAGGCCGCCGATCCCGACGATGATCAGACGCTCGGTACGTTCGGCGATCCCGACGTTCGCGGTCAGACCGAGCCCCTCGGCGCGGGCCTTGACGTACGACACCAGCCCGCCGCCGACCAGGCAGATCAGCGCCGCCACCACGCCCCAGTGGTCGTTCTGCGTGGCCAGCCAGTACGCGACCGCGCCGAAGACGGCGCCGTCGGCGACCCGGTCCATGCTCGAGTCGAGGAACGCCCCGAACCTGGTCGACCCGCCGCGCATCCGGGCCATCGTGCCGTCGAGCAGGTCGGTCAACGCGAAGACGGTGACGATCAGGGCACCGGCCACCAGGTGGCCGCGGGCCCCGAACCCGAGCGCGCCGACCAGCACACCGGCCGTCCCGGTCACCGTCACCGCATTCGGGGTCACCCCCCACCGCAGCAGGGTGCGGGCGATCGGTTCGATGACACGGGTCATGCCCGCACGCGCGGTCACTTGGAAGATCTTCGCCATGGCGGTCTCACAGTAACGGTCCGCGGTTGCGCCGTGGTACGGACGGGGGCGCCTACTTCGCGCGTCGGGGTTGATTACACCCCGTCGCGGGTGTGGGATCAGAATGCGTCCTGCATCCACCACGTCCCGGGAGGTGCGCCGATGGCGCAGAAGAACCACGACAAGACAGGCACCGGCGACGCGCCGGTGGTCGACGAACCCGGCAGGATACGAAACGTGGTGCTGGTCGGCCATTCCGGGGCGGGAAAGACCACCCTGGTCGAGGCGCTGCTCACGGCGACCGGCACGATCGGCCGGGCCGGCACCGTCGTCGACGGCACCACGGTCTGCGACCACGACCCCGCCGCCGTACGGCAGCAGCGCTCCGTCACCCTCGCCTGCGCCCCGATCACCCACGACGGCGTCAAGGTGAACCTGCTCGACACGCCCGGATACGCGGACTTCGTCGGCGAACTGCGGGCCGGGCTGCGGGCCGCCGACGCCGCGCTGTTCGTGGTGTCGGCCGTCGACGGCATGGACGCCGCCACCGCCACCCTGTGGGAGGAGTGCGCCGCCGTCGGCATGCCCCGCGCCGTGGCCGTCACCCGGCTCGACCACGCCCGCGCCGACTTCGACGAGACCGTCGCCCTGTGCCAGCGGGTGTTCGGCGACAACGTGCTGCCGCTCTACCTGCCGATGCTCGGCGACGACGGCGTCTCCACCGTCGGATTGATGGGGCTGATCAGCCAGCGGGTCTTCGACTACACGCGGGGGCACCCCGCGGACGTGCGCGAACCCGACCCCGAACACCTGCCGGCCATCGCCGAGGCCCGCGCCGAACTCATCGAGGGGATCATCGCCGAGAGCGAGGACGAGACCCTGATGGACCGCTACCTCGGCGGTGAGACGATCGAGTCCGGCATCCTCGTCGAAGACCTGGAGAAGGCGGTCGCCCGCGGCCACTTCTACCCGGTCGTACCGGTCTGTGCCCCGACCGGCGTCGGGCTCGACGTACTGCTCGAACTGCTCACCGCGGCGTTCCCGACCCCGCTCGAGCACGACCTGCCGGTGGTGACCGGGACCGACGGCTCCCCCGGCCGCCGCTGACCTGCGACCCCGACGGGCCGCTGGTCGCCGAGGTGGTCCGTACCGCGATCGACCGGCACGTCGGCCGGGTGTCGCTGGTCCGGGTCTTCTCCGGCACGCTGCGCCCCGAGCAGATCGTGCACGTCTCCGGGCACGGCCTGGCCGACCGGGGCCATCCCGACCACGACGCCGACGAGCGCGTCGCGCACATCTACTCACCACTCGGCGCCACCCTGCGTGAGGTGCCGTACTGCGTCGCCGGCGACATCTGCGCGATCACCAAGTCGGGCAGCGCCGAGACCGGCGACACCGTCTCCGCCCGCGACGAGCCGCTGCTGATCGCCCCGTGGGAGATGCCCGAACCGCAGCTGCCGGTCGCGGTCGTGGCCCGGTCCCGGTCCGACGAGGACGCGCTGGCCCGCAACCTGGCCCGGCTGGTCACCGGCGACCCGACGATGCGACTGGAACGCAATCCCGAGACGCACCAGCTGGTGCTGTGGTGCATGGGCGAGGCGCACGCCGACGTCGTCCTCGACCGGCTGCGTGCCGGCGGGGTCGAGCTGGACACCGAACCGGTCCGGGTCGCGCTGCGCGAGACGTTCGCCGCCGCCTCGAAGGGCCACGGCCGGCACGTCAAGCAGTCCGGCGGCCACGGCCAGTACGCGGTCTGCGACATCGAGGTCGAGCCGCTGCCGACCGGTGCCGGCTTCGAGTTCCACGAACGCGTCGTCGGCGGCGCGGTGCCGCACAACTACATCCCGTCGGTGGAGAAGGGCGTCCGCGCCCAGCTCGAACGCGGCCTGCTCAGCGGCCACCCGGTGGTCGACGTACGGGTGACCCTGGTCGACGGCAAGGCGCACAGCGTCGACTCGTCCGACGCGGCGTTCCAGGCCGCCGGCGCGCTGGCCCTGCGGGAGGCCGCCGAGAAGGGGCAGGTCAGCCTGCTGGAACCGGTCGACGACGTGACGGTCCGGGTGCCGGACGGCTACGTCGGGTCGGTGATGAGCGACATGTCGGGCCGGCGCGGCCGGGTGCTGGGCACCGAGCCCGACAGCGCCGGCGGCGCCACACTGGTGCGCGCCGAGGTCCCGGCGACCGAGTTGGTCCGGTACGCCGTCGAGCTGCGCTCGATGACGTCGGGCGCGGGTACGTTCCGGCGCGCGTTCGCCCGCTACGAGCCGGTGCCGGCCCACCTGACCAACGAGCTACGCACCGCCCACCCCGGCCCGACGTCCTGACCCGCCCGCCGCGGCCGACCCGCCGACCCGCCGTCCCGCCGCGGCCGACCCGCCGCGGCGGTCGCGGTCGCGGTCGCGCCGGAGCGTTGATCAAGGAGAAGTTGTGCGACAAACCTCGCACAACGGGCACACTTTGTCCTTGATCGCGGCGGAGCACCTCAACGAGGGCGGCCACGAGCACCTGGCGGCAGGGCGGCCGGAACCCCGCGGGGCCGGTCCGGCGCTCGCGGGACTGCCGCGTCGGCTACGGCCCCGAAGGCCGGCGAACTCTCCGGGGCGGGTGTCCGCAGTAGCCGCCACCACGCGATCAAGGCGACGGTCACCGCCACCGCGCGATCGAGGAGAAGGCGTGCCCTTCTTGCGGCATTTGTCGCGCAATTTCTCCTTGATCAACGCTTCGGCGTGACCTTCTCCTTGATCGACGTGGCGCGGGGCCGGGCCGGGCCGGGGTCGGGCGGGCGGGGTCAGGCGGGCGGGGTCAGGCGGGCGGGGTCAGGCGGGCGGGGTCAGGCGGGCGGGGTCAGCGGGGCGGGGTGGTGGGCCAGGCGGCGGCGAGCAGGTCGCGGGTGTCGGTCAGCAACTGCGGGAGCACCTTGGTGCGGGCGACCACCGGCATGAAGTTGGCGTCGCCGCCCCACCTCGGCACGACGTGCTGGTGCAGGTGGGCGGCGATGCCGGCGCCGGCCACCCCGCCCTGGTTCATCCCGAGGTTGAACCCGTGGGCGCTGCTCACCTGCCGGATCACCCGCATCGCCGTCTGGGTGTAGACCGCCAGCTCGCCGGTTTCGGCGGGATCGAGGTCGGTGTAGTCGGCGACGTGCCGGTAGGGGCAGACCAGCAGGTGCCCCGGGTTGTACGGGTACAGGTTGAGCACCACGAAGACCGACTCGCCGCGGGCGACGACGAGACTGTCGTCGCCGGTCTGGGCGGGTGCCCGGCAGAACGGACACCCGGCCGGCTGCTCGTAGCCGCCCTCCGGCCGGTCCTGGCCGGAGATGTACGTCATCCGGTGCGGGGTCCAGAGCCGGTCCAGCCCGTCCGGCGTACCGGTGGTCGCCGGCTCGACGGGCGGACCGGCCGGGAGGTCGGGCGGGCCGATCTCGTCGCCGGGCACGCTCACGGCACGGCCGGGGCGGCCGGGTCGACCGGGGCGGTCGGGCCGGCGTTGGTACGGGACCGGACCACCTCGACGACGTAGGCGACCGCCTCGGCGAGCGGTACGCCGTTGCGCTGCGACCCGTCCCGGAAGCGGAACGACACCGTGCCGCCGGCGACGTCGTCGTCACCGGCGATCGCCATGAACGGGATCTTCTGCTGCTGGGCGGTACGGATCTTCTTCTGCATCCGGTCGGTGGAGCTGTCGACCTCGGCGCGGATGCCCTCGGCCTTGAGCGCGGCGACGAAACCGTTCAGGTATTCGGTGTGGTCGTCGCGGATCGGGATGCCGATCACCTGCACCGGGGCGAGCCAGGCCGGGAAGGCGCCGGCGTAGTGCTCGGTGAGCACGCCGAAGAACCGCTCGATGGAGCCGAACAGCGCCCGGTGGATCATGATGGGCCGCTGCCGGGTGCCGTCGCCGGCCTGGTATTCCAGGTCGAAGCGCTGCGGCAACTGGAAGTCGACCTGGATCGTCGACATCTGCCAGGTGCGGCCGATCGCGTCCTTGGCCTGCACCGAGATCTTCGGCCCGTAGAAGGCGGCGCCGCCCGGGTCGGGCACCAGGTCGAGGCCGGACTCCTCGGCCGCCGAGCGCAGCGCCTCGGTCGCCTCGGCCCAGTCCTCGTCGGAGCCGACCGACTTCTCCGGGTTGCGGGTCGACAGTTCGAGGTAGAAGTCGTCGAGGCCGTAGTCGCGCAGCAGGTCGAGGACGAACCGCAGCAGCGACTTCAGCTCGCCGCCCATCTGCTCGCGGGTGCAGTAGATGTGCGCGTCGTCCTGGGTCATGCCGCGGACCCGGGTCAGGCCGTGCACCACCCCGGACTTCTCGAAGCGGTAGACGGTGCCGAACTCGAACAGCCGCAGCGGCAGCTCACGGTAGGACCGGCCGCGGGCCCGGAAGATCAGGTTGTGGAACGGGCAGTTCATCGGCTTGAGGTAGTAGTCGGCGCCCTCGACCTGCATGGGCGGGTACATGCCGTCGGCGTACCACTGCAGGTGGCCGGAGGTCTCGAAGAGGTGGCCCTTGGTCACGTGCGGGGTGTTGACGAACTCGTAGCCGGCCTGCTCGTGCCGCTGCCGGGAGTAGTTCTCCAGCTCGCGGCGGATGATGCCGCCCTTGGGGTGGAAGACGGCCAGGCCGGAGCCGATCTCGTCGGGGAAGCTGAACAGGTCGAGGTCGGCGCCGAGCTTGCGGTGGTCGCGGCGGGCCGCCTCCTCCAGCAGCTTCAGGTATGCCTTCAGCGCGTCCCGGGTCGGCCACGCCGTGCCGTAGACCCGCTGGAGCTGCGGGTTCTTCTCCGACCCGCGCCAGTAGGCGGCGGCCGAACGCATCAGCTTGAACGCGCCGATCAGCCGGGTGTTCGGCAGGTGCGGGCCCCGGCACAGGTCGGACCAGCAGGTCTTGCCGCTGTCGGCGTCGAGGTTGTCGTAGATGGTCAGCTCGCCGGCACCGACCTCCATCACCTCGCCGGCGTCGTAGCCGGCGTCGCCGGCCTGGCCCTTGACGTCGACCAGTTCCAGCTTGAACGGCTCGTCGGCCAGCTCGGCGCGGGCCTCGTCCAGGCTGTCGAAGCGCCGCCGCCGGAACCGCTGCCCCGACTTGACGATCTCCTGCATCCGCTTCTCGAGCTTGGCGAGGTCGTCGGGCTGGAACGGCTTGGGGACGCTGAAGTCGTAGTAGAAGCCGTTGTCGATCGGCGGGCCGATGCCGAGCTTCGCCTCGGGGAACAGGTCCTGCACCGCCTGGGCCAGCACGTGCGCGGTCGAGTGCCGCAGCACGTTCAGCCCGTCCGGCTCGTCGATCGCGACCGGGGTGACGGTGGCGTCGGCGGCCGGGGTCCAGTCGAGGTCGCGCAGCTGGTCGTCGGCGTCGCGGACGACGACGACCGCCTTCGGACCGGCCGTCGGCAGACCGGCCGCGGCCACCGCGTCGGCCGCCGTCGTACCGGCCGGGACGACGACGGGGTCGGCCACGACAGGGGTACGGGATGCGGACACGGACGGCTCCTTCGGTCGGTGCGCCCCTGACGCGCGGCATCCGATGGGGTGCGGCACGTTCGGCGCGTTCGGTCGGCTGACCCGGTGCCCGGGCCGACTAGATGTTATCGGTCCCGGTGTCTTCGCCCGCCGGGGACGCGGTGCCGGCGTTACATTGGCGCCGTGACACCCGCGGACGTGCTCACCGCGCTCGGGCGCAGGTACCAGACGTTCTCCGCCACGCGACCGGCGGTGCCGTTCGCCGTGGCTCCGGCCGGCGGGACGGCGCACACCTTCGGCGCCGGCGACCCGCTCTTCACGATCATCGTCGCCGACGACCGGGGGGCGAAGGCGCTCGCCGGCCTCGACCAGTTCGGCGTCGCCGTCGCGTACCTCCAGGGCTGGCTCGACGTCGAGGGCGACCTCGCCGCGGCCCTGCGGATGCGTGCCTTCTTCAACGACTTCCACCCGCTTTCGTACCTGTCCCGGTTCACCCCGGGCGCGCTGGTGCGCGGTCGACGGGAGGACGACCGGCGGGCCATCTCCGCGCACTACGACGAGGACAGCGAGTTCTTCCTGACCTTCCTCGACCGCCGGCACCGCTGCTACACCGAGGGCGTGTTCGTCGCCGACGACGAGCCGCTCGAGGACGCGATGACCCGCAAGATGGACCTCGCCCTGGACCTGATCGGGGTGAAGCCCGGCGACCGGGTGCTGGAGGTCGGCGGCGGCTGGGGCGCCTTCGCCGAGCACGCCGCCCGGCGCGGCGTCGACGTGACCACCACCACCCTGTCGCGGGAGTCGGAGCGTTTCCTGACCGGCTTCTTCGAACGCGAGGGCCTGCCGGTCCGGGTGGTCCGCCAGCACATCTACGCCTACCGCGACGACCGGCCGTACGACGCGATCGTGAACATGGGGGTCACCGAGCACCTGCCGGACTACCGGACGACGCTGCGCAAGTACGCCGAACTGCTGCGCCCCGGCGGCCGGGTCTACCTCGACGCGCTGGCGATGCGCCGCAAACACGTCGCGTCGACGTTCATGAAGCGCTACATCTACCCCGGCAACTCGGCGCCGCTGCTGCTGCACCAGTACCTGCGGCACGTGGCGCGCTCGCCGTTCGAACTGCTGCGGGTCGAGGACGACCGGCACAACTACTTCCTGACCTGCCGGGAGTGGGCCCGGCGGCTGGACGCCGCCCGCGACGAGATCGTGGCCCGCTGGGGCGAGCCGCTCTACCGCCGGTTCCGGCTCTTCCTGTGGGGGTCGGCGGCCGGCTTCGACACCGGCCTGGTGCAGGCGTACCGGTGGGTGCTGCGGCTGCCCGGGGCGCCCGGCTGAGCCGGCGGCCGCCCGGCCGCTAGCCGGTCCAGTCCGGCAGCGGTTCGCGGGCGGCCAGCCAGGCGTCGGGTACCCCGCCGGGCGTACCGGTCCCGGTGTGCGCGGCCACGATCCCGCCGACGATCGCGGCGGTGGTGTCGATGTCGCCGCCGGCCTCGACGCAGGCGCGGACGGCCGCCGGATAGTCGTCGAGGAAGCGGGCCGCCACCCACACCGTGAACGGCACGGTGTCGCGGGCGGTCACCTGCGCGCCGTTGCCGAGTTCGTACGCGGCCTCGTCGACCGGCCGGCCGATCAGCGTGCCGGCCCGGTCGAGGCCGTGCCGGACCGGGCCGTGGTCGAGCGACGCGGCGACGGCGGCGACGAAGTCCGTGGCCGGCGGCCGGCGGCCGTCCAGCCGGGCCTGCGCGGCCAGTGCCGCGGCGACCGCGACCGCCACGGCGCCGGCGATGCCGTCCGGGTGGGCGTGGGTCAACTCGGCCGACGCGGTCGCCTGGGCCGCCGCCTCGGTCACCGAGTCGGCGAAGTACGCCCCGAGCGGCGCGACCCGCATCGCGGCGCCGTTGCCGAGGGAGCCCTGCCCGTCGAAGGCGGTGGCGGCGGCGACCGGCCACGGGGTGCCGGTACGGATCAGCCGCAGGACGGTGAACGCGCCGGGCCCGTACCCGCGGTGGGGTTCGCAGCGGTCGGCGAACGCGGCGGCCAGCGCGTCGCGGTCGATCCGGCCGGTACGGGCCAGCTCCGCAAAGACCGAGCAGGCCATCTCGGTGTCGTCGGTCCACTCCCAGACCGGTTCGGGCAGCCGCCCCGCGGCGAGGTCGGCCGGCCGCCGGCCGGGTACGAAGAACTGTGCGCCGAGCGCGTCGCCCACCGACAGCCCCGCCAGGCTGTCACGGGCCAGTGCGGTGCGGGCCTGCGCGTAGAGGGTGAATGCCATGGCCCGCGCATCATGCCGGTCCGGAGACCGCCGCGCAACGGGCCGATTTGCCAGGGTCGGTACCGGCGGTGCGGCGCGCGCGACGCGCCGACTTGCCAGGGTCGGTACCGGCGGTGCGGCGCGCGCGACGCGCCGACTTGCCAGGGGCAGTACCGTCATCTCGTGGCCACGGTCCTGCTGGTAGAAGACGACCACGTCATTCGCGGCGCGATGCTGCGCTCCCTGGCCGACCGGGGACACGCGGTGCACGCGGTCGGCACAGCGCTCGACGCCCTGCGCCGGGTCGCCGCCGAGACCCCGGACCTGGTCGTGCTCGACCTCGGCCTGCCCGACCTCGACGGCTCCGACGCGCTGCGGATGCTGCGTGGCATCACCGACGTGCCGATCATCATCGCCACCGCCCGCGACGACGAGCAGGCGATCGTCCGGCTGTTGCGGGCCGGCGCCGACGACTACATGATCAAGCCCTTCACCGGGGCGCACCTCGACGCCCGGATCACCACCGTGCTGCGCCGGGCCGGCCGGGCCAGTCGCGCCGTGCAGCCGGCCGTGCACGAGGTCGGCGGGCTGCGGGTCGACGTCGGTGAGCGCAGCGCGTCCCTCGACGGGGTGCCGCTCGCGCTCACCCGCAAGGAGTTCGACCTGCTGGCCTATCTCGCCGCCCGCCCGGGACGGGTAGTCTCCCGCCGGGAACTGTTGGAGGAGGTATGGCGGCAGCCGTCGGTCGGCGAGGACCAGACAATCGACGTTCACCTGTACTGGCTCCGCCGCAAACTGGGCGAGTCCGCGGCGAAGCCGCGCTACCTGCGCACCGTGCGGGGGGTCGGCTTCCGGCTGGTTCCACCGGACTGAGGCTGGCGCTGGCCTACCTCGCGGCGGCCACCACCGGCATCGTCGCGCTGGTGTTCCTCGTTCCGCTCGGGCTCACGCTGCAGGCGGAGACCCGGGACGAGGCGCTGGCCGAGGCCGCCCGGCGCAGTGCCGTGGTCGTCGGGGCGCTGGCGGTCACCACCGAACCCGACGCCGTCCGGCAGGCGATCACCTCGACCGGCGGCGATCCGGCCGACCAGCCGGTCGTGCACGGCCTGGACACCGGCGGCACGCCACGTGCCGCCGCGCAGGACGTGGCGCGGGCCGGCGAGGGCGGGCCGGTCGTCGTCGACGTACCCGGCGGGGTGGTCCGGCTGGAGCCGGCCCGGGCCGGCGAGCAGATCCTGGTCGTGGAGGTCTTCGTCGCGGGGTCGGCGCTCTCGGCGGGCTCGACCGGCACCTGGCTGATGCTGGCCGCGCTGGCGGCCGGGCTGGTGGTCGCCTCGGTGGTGGTCGTCGACCGGATCGCCGCGCGGGCGGTCCGGTCGACGCGTGGCCTGGTCGAGGCCGCCCTGGCCGTCGGCGGCGGCGACCTCGGCGTACGTGTCGAGCCGAGCGGACCGCGTGAACTCGCCGAGGCCGGTTACGCGTTCAACCGGATGGCCGACCGGCTCGTCGCCTCCCGCACCGACGAACGCGAACTCGTCGCCGATCTGTCGCACCGGTTGCGTACGCCGCTGACCGTGCTGCGTCTCGACGCCGACGCGTTGGACTCCGACGACACCAGCGTCGGATCGTTCAGTGACGCCGAACTCGACCGGCGGCGCACGATCCGGCGGATCCGGCAGGCGATCGTGACCCTCGAGGGCGAGATCGACGTGCTGATCAACACCGCCCGCAAGACGGTGCAGCAGGAGACCGAGCCGGATCTGTGCGACGTCAGCGAGGTGGTCCGCGACCGGATGGTCTTCTGGGCGGCGCTGGCCGGCGACCAGAACCGCCCGCACCGGATCACCGGCGCGCAGCTGCGTATCCCGGTCGCGGTGCCGCGGGCCGAGTTCGCCGCGGCGCTCGACGCCGTCCTCGGCAACGTCTTCCGCTACACCCCGCAGGGGACCGCGTTCGAGGTCGCGGTGTCCCGCCGGGACGGCTACGTCGCGGTTCGCGTCGACGATGCCGGGCCCGGCATCGCCGACCCGGACAAGGCGCTGCGGCGCGGCACCAGCGGACGCGGGTCGACCGGGCTCGGCCTCGACATCGCCCGCCGGGTGGCCCAGCAGGCGGGTGGCTCGGTGAGCCTCGACCGGGCCCGGCTCGGCGGCGCCAGCGTCGTGATGCTGCTGGCCGACGCCGAGGCGACGCCCCGCCAGGTCAACCGGTTCGGGCTGGTCGGGCGGCTGGCCCGGGAACGCGACCAGGCCGGCCGCCGGTGGCCGCGCCAGCGCCGCGGCGAGGGCTGACCCGACCGGTGCCCGGGCCGCGTCGGCCGATGCCGGCCCACCGGCACGGGCCCGCCGCCGGGCCGGCGAATCTGTCGGCCGGCGCAAGATTTCCTTAGGTCTGTTTTAACGGTGTTCCGCTCCGGCCACGGTCGGTGACAGCATCGGAGCCGATCCACCCCAGATGTTCCCCGGACCACCCCACCCGCATCCGGGTCCGACGGAACGTCGCGCGCGGCGGGCCGGTCCCCCCAACTCCGGACCCGCCGCGCGCACACCATCGTCGGGCGAAGAGGCGGATGCCATGCCGGCAGAGCGACCGGTTCCCGGAAACCACCCCACACATCGACCGGGCGGGATACCCTCGACCTGTCCGACGTCGGCGCCACCCGTTCGAGGTGAGTCCATGCCCGACACCCGCACCCCCTCGCCGGCGCGACTGGTCCGCTGGATCACGGTCGTCACCGCGTCGATCATCGCGACGCTGGCCTGCTGGCAGGACCCCGGATATGCCCGTGACGACCTGCGGCTGACGATCACCCACGACGGCCGCGGCACCGTACGCCTCGACGTCGCCCGCGCCGGTGGTGGCCCGCCCGACGGCGAGATCGCCGCCACCGTACGGGCCCGCGGGTTCGCCGGCGGGACCGTCGACCCGCGGCCGATGCGGCCCACCGCGGCGGGCTCGCTGCTGTTCGACGGCACGCTGCCGCAAGGACAGTGGACGGTCGACATCGAGGTCACCGTGGACGGTGCCCGGTCGCCGGACGGCTCCTGTGCCGCCACGCTGACCGTCGGGCCGGACGCCCCGGCGGAGTCGGTCGTCTGCGCCGG
This sequence comes from Polymorphospora rubra, assembly GCF_018324255.1. Classification (GTDB taxonomy): domain Bacteria; phylum Actinomycetota; class Actinomycetes; order Mycobacteriales; family Micromonosporaceae; genus Polymorphospora; species Polymorphospora rubra. The sequence goes on along the minus strand of NZ_AP023359.1, from coordinate 5,233,634 downwards.
CGAGCCGCTGGTCACCACACCGGCCGGTACGGCGCGCGGGCGCGGCCTGGCCGACAGCCGGCCGCTGGCGGTCACCGCCGGCGCGGTCGGCCTGCTGTTCGCCGCCGCGATGGGTGGCGCCCTGCTGCGCCGCCGGGCCACCGAACACTGACCCGGGCCTCCCCGCGCCCGCCCGGACCGCGGCGACGCGACCCGGGCGGACCCGGCCCGGAGCCGATGGTCAGGTCGGGTTCGCGGCGGCGTACGCGTCGATCTCGGCGATCAGCCGGGCCTGCTCGGGTGCCGACAGGAACGACGCCGTGACGGCGGACCGGGCCAGCCCGGCGACCCCGTCGGGGCCGTAGCCGAGCAGCCGCGCCGCGACCGCGTACTCGTCGTCCAGCGTGGTGCCGAACATCGGCGGGTCGTCGGAGTTGATGCTGACCGGCACCCCGGCGTCGACCAGGGCGCGCAGCGGGTGCTCGTCGAGCGAGGCGACCGCCCGGGTGCGCAGGTTGGAGGTCGGGCAGACCTCCAGCGGGATCCGGTGCTCGGCCAGGTGGGCGAGCAGGGCCGGGTCGGCGGCGGCCGAGATGCCGTGCCCGATCCGTTCCGCGCCCAAGTCGCGCAGGGCGTCCCAGATCGTCTCCGGCCCGGTGGTCTCGCCGGCGTGCGGCACCGAGCGCAGCCCGGCGGCCCGTGCCTGGTCGAAGTACGGCTTGAACTGCGGCCGGGGTACGCCGATCTCCGGGCCGCCCAACCCGAAGCTGATCAGCCCGTCCGGCCGTTCCTCGAGGGCGATCCGCAGGGTCTCCTCCGCCGCCGGCAGGCCGGCCTCGCCGGGGATGTCGAAGCACCAGCGCAGCACGATGCCGAGTTCCGCCTCGGCGTGCTTGCGGGCGTCCTCGATCGCCTCGCAGAACGCCGGGGCGGGGATGCCACGGCGCACGTGCGAGTACGGCGTGATGGTCAGCTCGGCGTAGCGGACCTGCTGGCGGGCCAGTTCCCGGGCGACCTCGTAGGTCAGGATGCGGACGTCCTCCGGATCGCGGATGAGATCGACCACGTTCAGATAGATTTCGATGAAATGGGCGAAGTCACGGAAGACGAAGTATTCGGCGAGCGCCGCCGGATCGGCCGGCACCGGGGTCCGGCCCTCGTGGCGGGCGGCCAACTCGGCCACGATCCGGGGTGACGCCGAGCCGACGTGGTGCACGTGCAGTTCCGCCTTGGGCAGTCCGGCGATGAAGGTGGCCAGGTCGGTCACGGTGCTCCTCACTTGACGGGGGCGCGGGCGGTCAGCCGCGGACGCCGGTCCGGGCGACGACGAAGACCCGGTGGAACGGGAAGTAGACGAGGCTATCGCGGACCGGGTACGCGGCTTCGAGACGTACCTCCAACTCCCGCCGGAAGGCCGTGAACGCCCCGGGGTCCAGCGTGGCGCGGACCGGACGCAGCGCCGTACCGTCCATCCAGCGCAGCACCGGGTGCTCGGCGTCCGGCTCGGCCGGCAGCAGGTGCAGATAGGTGGTCTCCCAGGCGTCGACCGCGCACCCGGCCGCGGTCAGCAGGGCGGCGTAGCCGGCCGCGTCGAGGACCGGCGACTCGCGCAGCAGACCGGCCGGCGGCGCCCACGCCGGTTCGGCGGCCAGGTCGCGCAGCGCCCGGTGCGACGGCGCGCCGAAGTTCCCGGGCACCTGCACGGCGATGACGGCCCCGGCCGGCAGCTCACCGGCCCACCGGGTCAGCAGCGCCCCGTGTCCGGGCACCCACTGCAGCGCGGCGTTGGAGACCAGTACGTCGACGTCGGGGGCCGGTCGCCAGTCCCGGACGTCGCCGAGCGCGAAGTCGACGCCCGGCACCTCGGTACGGGCCCGCTCGACCATCTCCGGCGCCGAGTCGACCCCGACGATCCGGGCGTACGGCCACCGGGCGGCCAGCGTCGCGGTCAGGTTGCCGGGTCCACAGCCGAGGTCGACCACGGCCCGCGGCCGCTCGGCGCCGATCCGGGCGACGAGGTCGACGAACGGGCGGGCCCGCTCGTCGGTGTAGCGGAGATAGGTCGTCGGGTCCCACGAGGTCACCCCCGAACCGTACGCCCGTCCGGCGAGGCGTCCGCCGGTACACCGGTGTCGATACCCGTACCCGGTGCCGGCGACGGTCGGGACGGGTCCGGCACATCGGTCAACTAGGCTTGGGTGGCCGGCCGCCGCGGCCGGAAGAGGGAGGCGTGTGGTGAAGGGCTGGCTACCCCTGGCGCTCGGTCTGTTCGGGGTCGCCGTCGGCATCCTGTGGACACTCGAGGGCCTGGGCCAGATCAGCGGCAGCCTGATGTCGGACAGCCCGGTGTGGGCGGTCGTCGGCCCGATCGTCGCGGTGGCCGGCCTCGCCGCGATCATTCTCGGCCTGCGGGCCCGGGGCAATCGCCCGTCCTGACCATCCGGTCCGCGTTCATCCGACTTTTGGCGGATCGGCGACAGTTGATCGAAATATGATCGGCCGGCACCACTCGGATAGGCCGGGAAGCGCCCGATATACGTAGCATCGCGGCCAATACCTGTCGGACAGACCACCGAAGCGTGACCCGCCGTACGCGGCCGGGTAACCACCGTCGGGCACCGACACCGTACGGCCACGGCCGGCGGGCGGATTCGCCGTGGCGGCCGCCCGCGAACCATGGTCCGGACGACGGAAAGCCCCGCATGCCTGAGCGGCGATGCGGGGCTTGACGCTGATCCCATCAGGGATCGAGGTCGTGGTCGGCGGCCGCCGACCACGGCTGATCAGATGGGACGGACCTGCTCAGCCTGCGGGCCCTTCTGGCCCTGGGCGATCTCGAACTCCACCCGCTGGTTCTCCTCCAGCGTGCGGTAGCCGCTGGTCTGGATCGCCGAGAAGTGGACGAACACGTCAGCACCCCCGCCGTCGACGGTGATGAAGCCGAAGCCCTTGTCTGCGTTGAACCACTTCACGGTTCCCTGCGCCATGTGTATCTCCTTCTAAAACTGCGGCCGAGCACGCCGTGCGGCCGGTTGGCCGTTTTCGAGCAGCGGCGCTTGAGTCGGCCCCATGAAGGAGGACTTCTCACCCCCACCGCCTCTCGACAGCGGGGAACAGCAAACCACGTACGCAAAAACTTCGCACAGCCTACCTGACGATTTTCTCCGAGATGAGCCCTGCGGCAGCCCGATTTTCCGGCCTGCCGCAACGTGTCGCGGCACGCCGCGACGGGCGGCCCCGGCCCGCGCAGGCAGACCGGCGCACGCCCGTCGGCGACACCGTCAGGCCGGCCAGTGGCCGGTCAGCTTTCGGACGCCGGTCGCCCCGCCGCGGTCGACGGCGGCCTTCACGACCGCGAAGATGGCGCCCTGGATGGCCGCGGCGACCAGGACCTCACCCCAGCCCCGGTTCTCGTCGGTCGCGCTCGGGGCGTCGTCCTCGCTGTCGATGAGCTTCCACACCTGCCGGAACGCGGCGCCGGCGAGCATGCCGGCCGCCGCGCCGAGCAGGAGCCCGACCGGCCGGTAGGCCAGCTTGTTCACACCCTTGCTCACCGGCGCCTCCCCTGGACCACGATGAGCACGACCACCGCCGCCAGGGCCCCGACGGCGACCGCCGCCCAGGGCAACGGGTGGCGTCGGGCCGACTCGCCCGCGTCGTGCACCGAGCCGCGAACCACCTCGGCGGTGTGTGCGGCCTGCTCGCGTACCTTCTGTTTGGTCTGGTCCGCGGATTCCCGGAGCCGGGCCTTGACGTCGGCCTTGGCCGCCAGGGCCTGGACCGTCTCACCCAACTCGGCGCGCGTCTGCTGGATCTCGGCGCGCAGCGCCTGCACGTCGCCGGAGCCGTTACCTGCTGTCATGCGTCCACCCTCATCACGTCCGCTTTGCGCCATTCCCATGGCTTTTGACCGCCGTGGTGACCGTGTCGACATCGGCACGGACACTGTCGACCGCCCGCTCCGGCACGGGTGGCACCGCCTGCCGGACCTGCTTCCTGCCTACCATCGCCAAGGCTCCGGCGGCGGCGAACAGGACCACCGCGACGATGAGCGCGGCCACCCAGCCGGGCATCACCAGCGCCAGCAGCAGCCCGAACGAGACGAACAGGGCACCCAGGCCGTACAGGGCCAGGGCGCCGCCGCCGCCGAACAGGCCGGCACCGACACCGGCGTGCTTGCCCTTCTCGGTGAGCTCCGCGCGGGCCAGGGCCAGCTCGTCGCGGACGAGCCGGGACAACTGCTCGCTCGCGTGCTGGACCAGTTCCGCGGTGGACTGCTCTGAGACCGGTCGCGCGGAGGCGCCGTTCAGGACATCGGCCATGATGCCTCCCTGGTGCGGGTTTCGAACCACGTCTTGTCCCGTGGTATGCCCCTCACCCGCGGTGGCCAATCCTGATTCCGGCGGATCAGTCAAACAGTACGACGCTGCGCAGCACGGCACCGTGCTCCATCCGGCCGAACGCCGCCTCCACGTCGTCGATGCCGATCGTCTCGGAGACGAACCGGTCGAGCGGCAGCCGGCCCTGGAGGAACAGGTCGATCAGGGTCGGGAAGTCGCGTTCCGGCAGGCAGTCGCCGTACCAGGAGGACTTGACCGCGCCGCCGCGCCCGAAGACCTCCAGCATCGGCAGTTCCAGGGTCATCTCCGGGGTGGGCACCCCGACGAGTACGACGGTGCCGGCGTGGTCGCGGGCGTAGAACGCCTGGGTGAAGACCTCGGGGCGGCCGACAGCGTCGATCGTGACGTCGGCGCCGTTGCCGCCGGTGAGCGCCCGGATCGCCTCGACCGGGTCCTGTTCCCGGGAGTTGACGGTGTGGGTGGCGCCGAACTGGCGGGCCAACTCCAGCTTGCCGTCGTTGATGTCGACCGCGACGACCGTGGTCGCCCCGGCGAGCACCGCGCCGGCGATCGCCGCGTCACCGACCCCGCCGCAGCCGAACACCGCGACCGAGTCGCCCCGGCCGACCCCGCCGGTGTTGACCGCGGCGCCGATGCCGGCCATCACCCCGCAGCCGAGCAGGCCGGCAACCGCGGGCGGCGCCGCCGGGTCGACCTTGGTGCACTGGCCGGCCGCGACCAGCGTCTTCTCGGCGAACGCGCCGATGCCCAGGGCCGGCGACAGGGTGGTGCCGTCGGTCAGCGTCATCGGCTGCCGGGCGTTGTGGGTGGCGAAGCAGTACCAGGGCCGGCCGCGCCGGCACGACCGGCACTCGCCGCAGACCGCCCGCCAGTTCAGTACGACGTAGTCGCCGGGCGCCACCCGGGTGACGCCCTCGCCGACGGCCTCGACGATCCCGGCCGCCTCGTGCCCGAGCAGGTACGGGTAGTCGTCGCCGATCCCGCCCTCCCGGTAGTGCAGGTCGGTGTGGCACACCCCGCACGCCTGCACCTTCACCAGTGCCTCACCCGGCCCGGGGTCGGGCACGACGATCGTCTCGACGGTCACGGGCGCACCCTTGGCGCGGGCTACTACCGCGCGTACCTCACTCGGCATCGTGGAACCCTTCCGGTCGGCGTTGACGCAGGATGCCTCCGGTCTACCAGAGATCGCACCCCCGCCGACAGCCCGACCTGCGGGTCCGCCCGTTCGCCGGACGACGTCACCGGGTCGCGTCGACCGGCTCCTCCGGGCCGACGAAGGCGTGGCCGCGGGCGTCGCCGTCGTCGCTGCCACCGAAGACCCGGGCGTCGTCGGGCGCCTCCGCGTCGGCCGGCCGGCGGGCCGGGCGGCGCGGCCTGACCCACTGCCAGGGCAGGTCGCCGCCGGCGTCGCCGACCTCGGTACGCATCCTCGGCAGGGCGGTGGGCTGCCGGTCGCGCAGCCAGTTGACCAACTGTTCGCGGACCAGGCAGCGCAGGTCCCACAGGCTCGGCGCGTCGGCGGCGCTGACCAGGGCACGCAGCTTGACCACGCCGCCGACGGCGTCGGTCACCTGCAGCACGCAGACCCGGCCGTCCCACAACTCGGTGCCCTCGCAGACGGTGCGCAGTTCCTCGCGCATCGCCTGGACCGGTACCGACCAGTCGACCTCGAACTCGGCGGTGCCGAGCACCGCCGACCGGGTCCGGGTCCAGTTCTGGAACGGCTTGGTGGTGAAGTAGGAGGTCGGCAGGATCAGCCGCCGGTCGTCCCAGATCTGCACGACGACGTAGCTCAGGGTCAGCTCCTCGATCCGGCCCCACTCCCCCTCGACGACGACCACGTCGTCGAGGCGTACGGCGTCGCTGAACGCCAGTTGCAGGCCGGCGAACACGTTGCCGAGCAGGCTCTGGGCGGCCAGCGCCGCCACGACGCCGATGACGCCGGCCGAGGCGAGCACGCTCGCGCCGACGCCACGCACGCTCGGGAACGTCATCAGGCCGGCGCCCACGGCCAGCACCACGATGACGGCGATGGTGACCCGGCGCAGCATGACGATCTGCGTCTTGATCCGGCGGGCCTGCCGGTTGTCGGGCACGTCGACCCGGAACCGGGCCAGCGCGGTGTCCTCACTGACCAGCAGCAGGGAGGCGACCAGCCAGGCGACGGTGCCGATGATGGCCAGGGTCAGCAGGTGCAGGACGGTCTGCCGCCAGGGTTCGCCGGTGGCGTACCCGGTCGAGAACCGGACCCCGAGCGCGACCGCGAGCGTGGTCGCGGCGACCAGGAACGGCCGGTGCGCGTGGTCGGACAACTCGGTCAGCAGGGTGGAGCGCCGGCCGAGCCGGCGGACGACCAGGTGGGCCACCTGCACGACGGCGAAGGCGACGGCCGCGGCGCCGAGCGTGGCCACGACCGTCCAGAACATGGGATGCACTGCGAAGATCCCCCGGAGTTTCTCGTCGGGTCCGTGCGATGGGCGGCGTCCGGAGGTGCGACGGATACCGCGTAGACGACAAGACTGCCCGATTCGGGCGTACGCCACCAATGTTCGGGACCCGCTTCCGGTGTGAAGCGGGTCCCGATCGGGTCGTGCCCTACCTAGACCTTGCGGTACTTCGCCTGCACGAAGCAGAACACCCCGAACGCGGCGATCCCCAGCGCCATCAGGGCCAGCAGCACGGTGCCGAACGGCTGCTCGCGCAGGGCGTGCAGGGCGCCGTCCAGGCCGCGCGACTTGTCCGGGTCGTACGTCACCGCGGCGGTGACGATCAGCACACCGGCGACCGCGTACACGGCGCCCTTGGCCGAGTAGCCGGCGATGCCGAGCCGCTGGGTGAGCTTGCGGACCCGGGCGCTCATCCGCCCGGTGTGCAGGTGCTTCTCGAAGCGCTTGATGACGCCGTAGACGACTAGGCCCACCCCGACGCCGGCCAGCACCAGCCCGGCGAGGCCGACCAGCCACTGGCCGCCGGTCGACTCCATCAGCTTGCCGGTCAGCACCTCCTGGCTGTCGGCGCTGGAGGAGTTGGCGTTGCTGAAGACCTTGTAGGCGGTCCAGGCGAAGTAGGCGTAGACGACCGTGCGGACCGCGGAGGCGACCCGCTCGACCGTGCGCTCGTTACCGCGGTCCTCGCGGTGCCCGACCGCCGCCTCCAGGGCCTGCCAGAGCGCCATCGCGGCGAGCCCGACACAGACGGCGATCACCAGGAACTTGCCCAGCGGCTGCTGGGCCAGGGTACGCAGCGCCCCGGACTGGTCGCCGTCGTCGGCCGGGCGGCCGAACGCGATCTGCAGGGCCAGCCAGGCGAAGAGAAGATGGACGATCCCGTAGCCGATGAAACCGGCCCGGGCGAGGGCCTCCAGCGCCTTGCTGTTCCTGGCTCTGGAGGCGGTGGCTTCGGCATCGCGGGTCAACGTCATGGGCCTGACATTGACCCGTCCGGATGGTTCTCAAACGTGTCGGGCGGGCCGCCCGGGGCGGCCCGCCCGGTGGACGGCGTCAGCGGGAGATCTTGACCGCGATCTCGCTGTCGGTGACCGACTCCAGGGTGACCTGGAGCCCGGCGACCTCGGCCGCCTGCTGCTCGGTGGTCAGCGAGAGCTGCTGCCCGGCGACCTCGACCGTCACCAGGTCACCGTCGACCCCGACCAGCTTCGCGTCGATGCCGAGAAGAGGGAGTTCGATGCTGGCCTCGACCCCACGGTCGAAGGTGACCGTGCACTGGTCGAGGCCACACTGGGTGGAGGCACCCTCGGAGCTGCAGCCGGCGAGGACGGCGCCGGCGAGGGCGAGACCGGTGGCGAGGGCGGCGATGCGGCGGGGACGGAGCGGGGGCATCCTCGAGATCATGGCCCAAGGGTACGGGGACCGCGCTCGCGTTCCCCGGGACGGCCGGCCGCCCGGTACCCGGCGGGGATAGGGTCGGCGGATGGCGTTCCTGATCGAGGACAACCCGGCACGGCGACGGTTCGAGATCCTGGTCGACGACAGCCTCGCCGGCACCGCCCACTACCGGCTGGCACCCGGCCTGGTCATCTTCACCCACACCGAGGTCGACCCCGCCTACCAGGGCAAGGGGGTCGGAAGCGCGCTCGCCCGCGGCGCGCTGGACCAGGTACGCGAACGCGGCGAACGGGTCCAGGCCCCCTGCCCGTTCATCTCGTCGTTCATCGGATCCCACCCCGAGTACGCCGACCTGCTGGCCCCGGAGTCCGCGCCGTACTGACCCGTGGCGCGGCGGGTCGCCGGGCGGCCCCCGGTGCGGTGGGCGACGTAGGGTCGTACCCGTGGCGAAGCCTGACCGTCCCGGCCGGAGCCGGACCAAACTCGTGCTCGCCGGCGTCGCGGCGGTCGTGCTGCTCGCCGCCCTCGGCGCCGTCGCGGTCTGGCGGGGATGGTTCGCCGACCCGTCGGTCGACGACGCGCCCCGCGCCGGGCACGGCCCGGTGTCGACGGTCGCGAGCGACCTCGAGGCGCCGTGGGGACTGGCGTTCCGGCCCGACGGCTCGGCCCTGGTGACCGAACGCGACAGTCGCCGGATCGTGTCGGTGACGGCCGACGGGACCGTGACCGAGGTGGCCCGCGTCGACGAGGCCGTACCGCGTGGCGAGGGCGGCCTGCTCGGCATCGCCGTCTCCCCCGACCATGCCACCGACGGCTGGATCTACGTCTACTACACGGCACGCGACGACAACCGGATCGCGCGGCTGCGCCCCGGCGGACCGCCCGAACCGATCTTCACCGGCATTCCGAAGGCCAACACGCACAACGGCGGCCGGATCGCGTTCGGGCCGGACGGCATGCTCTACGCCACCACCGGCGACGCCGGCGACCGCGGCGCGGCACAGGACCGGGACAGCCTGGCCGGCAAGATCCTGCGGCTGACGCCCGAGGGCCGACCCGCGCCGGGCAACCCGTTCGGCGACTCCCCCGTCTGGAGCTACGGCCACCGCAACCCGCAGGGGCTGGGCTGGGACTCCGCCGGCACACTGTTCGCCGCCGAGTTCGGCCAGAACACGTACGACGAACTCAACCGGATCGAGCCGGGCGGCAACTACGGCTGGCCGGAGGCCGAGGGCGTCTCCGGCGACAGCCGGTTCATCGACCCGGTCGCCACCTGGGCCACCAACGACGCGTCGCCGAGCGGCATCGCCGTGGTCGGCGACGAGGTGTGGGTCGCCTGCCTGCGCGGCCAGCGGCTCTACCGGCTGGGCACCGACGGTTCCGGCGCGGAGACCCTGCTGCAGGGCGAGCACGGCCGGCTGCGGCACGTGGCGGCCGCGCCGGACGGCTCGATGTGGGTGCTCACGTCCAACCGCGACGGTCGCGGCCGCCCCCGCGACGGCGACGACCGCATCCTCCGCCTGACCCCGTGACCCACCACCCGCCCCGGTAGCCCCGCCCGGCCCCGGCCTCTACCACCACGCCGCCCACCGCCGCCGCACCCCACCCGGCCCCGCACCGCCGCACCCCGCCGCCGCACCCCGCCACCGCCGCCGCCGCACCCCGCCACCGCCGCCGCACCCCCGCCGCCGGTGCGCCTCGCCACCCCCGCGCCACCCCGAGCCTCGTCGATCACCACACGGCCCGCGCACGCCCTGCCGATCAAGGGGATGTACGCACCAAAGTGGACAGGATTCCCACAACTGCTCCTCGGTCGGCGACCGGCGCCATGACCGCCCCGTTGATCAAGGGGATATGGCACGCGAATCGGACGTGAATTCCCACGACTACTCCTCGATCACGCGTAGCGCGCTCCGCGCAGGTCTGGGAGCGGGGCCGCGCACCGCCCCGGCAGCACCCGGTCCAACGTGCGCCCTCCCCGGCCGCCGATCGAGGGGATGTCCACCCCGAATCAGGACACGAATCGCGCAACAAGTCCTTGATCGGCGCGCCGGGCGGCGGGAGCGGACCGGGATCAGCGCACCGGGGCGGCGGGAGCGGACCGGGATCAGCGCACCGGGGCGGCGGAGCGGGGCCGACGGGTGGGATGGGTCAGATGGCGTGTTCGGGGGCGGGGAGTTCGGAGAACGGGAAGCGTTGGCCGAACTCCGGCCAGGGCACGGTGATGCGTACCGAATCCGGTGGGTCGACGGTGTCGGTGCGCAGCCCGGCCAGGTTGCCGAGGTCGCCGAGCGCCTCCGTCGCCTCCCGCGGCGTCACCCCGGCCATGCCCGCGACCGCCGCGACGGTGGTGCTGACCGTGCGCCGCTTCGGCCAACGTCGGCGGGCGCGGACGGCGAGCCGGCGTACGGCGATCGCGACCTGGACGGCCCGGTCGTCGCGCTGGGCGAGTCGTTCCAGGTCGGATTCGGGTGCGGACAGCGGCAGCACGTCGAGCGGGTCACGGTCGAGGTGCGGGCACACCCAGGAATCGCCGGCGGCACCGTCGAGGTCGAACAGTCCGAGGCCGGCGAGGCAGATCAGGAGTTCGGTGACGGTGTGCGGGGTGGGCAGGTCCCGCCGCCGGCACATCTCGGCGAAGACATCCATCCGTGTTTCGCGCAGTGCGAGCACCTGCGCATACCGGGCACGGATCTCGCGTTCGGCGGGTTCGCCGCGGCGTGCCTGCCGTGCCCCGGTGCGCCCCACCCAGTCCTCGATGCCGCCGGGGTCGCACCACACCGGATCGTCCCAGGGCACCACGTCGTCCCAGGCCGAGCGGGGGAACCGGCCGGCGACGGGGACGACGGTGAGGTAGGCGTGGGCGCAGGGAAGCCACCGGATCCACGAGGGGTTCATCGCGACCCGCTGCCAGCGGGAGGTCACCGGAGGACCATACTGCGACCTACGGTGCCTGTGGGGGCACCGATGGTGAGGACGGAACGGCTGCTCAGGAGGTGCCGGCGAGCAGCTCGGCGGCGGCCCGCGCACCGGCCCGGGTGGCACCGTACGTGGCCAGGTGCGCCTGCCCGGTGACCGTGACCGGCAGCCCCATCTCCACCACGATCGCGTCGGGGCGGGCCGACAGGGCCCGGTCGACCGCGGCGGCCATCCACGGATGCCGGTGCAGGTCGCGGACGACGAGGACGAGCGACCGGCCGGCGGCGGCGGCGAGCAGCGCGGCCGGTGGTTCCCCGCCGGCCGGCAGGTCAGCCTCGTCCAGGCGGGCGGTGGTGGTGCCGGGCAGCAGGTCGGTCAGGGGTGCGCCGACGCCCCAGGGGGTCTCCGCGCCGATGGCGATGTTGCGCGGCGGGGCGAACTCGATCACGTGGGCGGGTCCGGTCAGGGGCAGCGGGACGTGGCCTCCTGCGACGGTGACCCGTACGGCCCGGCGGGCGGCGGCCAGGCCGATCGGTGACCCGTCCGGACCGTGGCCGGCCCACGGGCCGAGCCCGGACCGGCTCTGCATGGTCCAGGCGGCGAGTTCGTCGACCCGCTTGGCGGCTTCGACGAGCCGTTCCTCGGGCAGGGTGCCGTCGACGACGGCCGCCACGATCGCCCGGCGCAACCGGTCGGCGCTGTCCTCGTCGGACAGTTCACCGCCGATGCAGATGGCGTCGGCGCCGGCGGCGAGGGCGCGTACGGTGCCGGCCTCGAAGCCGTACCGGTCGGTGATGGCCTTCATCTCGATGGCGTCGGTGACGATGACGCCGTTGAAGCCGAGTTCGCCGCGGAGCAGGTCGCTCAGGACGAGGCGGCTGAGGGTGGCCGGGTGTCGCGGGTCGACTGCCGGGACGAGCAGGTGGCCGGTCATGATCGCCTGTACGCCGGCGGCGATGGCGGCCCGGAACGGCGGTAGTTCGCAGGTGTCGAGGCGGTCGCGGTCGGAGGCGATCCGGGGTACGTCGACGTGGGAGTCGACGCTGGTGTCGCCGTGGCCGGGGAAGTGCTTGGCACAGGCGGCGACGCCGCCGGACTGCAGGCCGGTGATCCAGGCGGCGGTGTGCCGGGCGACGAGTGCGGGGTCGGCGCCGAACGACCGTACGCCGATCACGGGGTTGCCGGGGTTGGAGTTGACGTCGGCGTCCGGCGCGTAGTTGAGGGTGATGCCGGCGGCGGCGAGTTCGGCGCCGATGTCGCGGGCGACCGCCTCGGTCAGGGCCGGGTCGTCGATCGTGCCGAGCGCCAGGTTGCCGGGGCGTGAGCTGCCCCGGCGGGATTCGAACCGGGTGACGTCGCCGGCCTCCTCGTCGATCGCGACGACGACGTCGGGGCGTTCGGCGCGCAGCGCGGCGGTGAGCCGGCTGACCTGCTCGGGGTCCTCGACGTTGCGGGCGAACAGCGCCACCCCGCCCAGTCCCTCGCCCAGCCAGCGGCGTATCCACGCCGGCGGGGTGGTGCCCTCGAAGCCGGGTTGCAGCACTTGGGCAGCGAGCCGCGGCAGTTCTCCGCTCCGGTCGGTCATCAGGCCCCCGTAGTTCCACAGTAGACACTCCGCCGGCCCCCACGGCTGCGCGGTAGCTGCCATGTTCACACCCGGCCGGTCTAATAGTCAATAAACCTTTCTATTAATTGGGCCGACGGCCGACCAGTTTCGGCCGGCCACTGGGAGCGCTTCCGTGATCTACGTCACGAAGCCGGGGTGGGCACGACCTCCACCGCTGTGCGAAGGTGCGGTGATGACGCGCATCTCCGCCGCCGGGCAGACCCCGTGGGTCACGGCCGCCGAGGAGACCCCGTGGTCGGAGATCCCCGGCGTCCAGCTGATCGGCGCGATCCTCGGCATCCTGCTGCTCGTGGCGGCCATCCGCGCCCTGTTCGGCAAGGGCCGCTGACCCGGGGCGACCGGGCGGACCGGGCATGAGGTGCGCCCGCCGGGGTACCTCCCCAGCCGAGGCAATCCCCCGGCTCGAGGAGGCTCGTCATGCGCATCGGCTACTTCCTGTCCAGCGAGGAGTACACCCCCGCGGAACTGCTCGACCAGGCACGGGGCGCCGAACGGGCCGGCTTCGAGGCGCTGTGGATCTCCGACCACTTCCACCCGTGGGTCGACGCGCAGGGGCAGAGCCCGTTCGTCTGGTCGATGATCGGCGCGCTGAGCCAGGTCTGCCGACTCCCGGTCACCACCGCGGTCACCTGCCCCACCGTACGCATCCATCCGGCGGTGATCGCGCAGGCCGCGGCGACCAGCGCGGTCCTCATGGAGGGCCGGTTCGTGCTCGGGGTCGGCACCGGCGAGGCCCTCAACGAGCACATCTTCGGCGACCCCTGGCCGAGCGCCGGCACCCGGCTGGAGATGCTCGAGGAGGCGATCGACATCATGCGCCGGATGTGGAAGGGCGGGTTCACCCACCACGACGGCAACCACTACACGGTGGACAACGCCCGGATCTACACGCTGCCCGAGCAGCCGCCACCGGTCTACGTCTCCGCGTTCGGCCCGAAGGCCATCGACCTCGCCGCCCGCATCGGCGACGGGTACGTCAGCACGATGCCGGACGCCGACCTGGTCCGCCGGTTCCGCGACAACGGGGGCGGCGACAAGCCGTGCCAGGGCGGCTTCAAGGCGGCGTACGCGTCGGCCGCCGACGAGGGCGCCCGGCTGGCGTACGAACGCTGGCCGAACGCGGGCGTGCCCGGCGAACTCTCCCAGGTGCTCCCGTCACCCCGACACTTCGAGCAGGCCGCCGAACTCGTCACGCCGGACCTGGTCCGCAAGGCGTTCGTCTGCGGCGACGACGCGCGGGAACACCTGGAGATGATCGACCGGTACGCCAAGGCCGGCTTCGACGAGGTCTACGTCGCCAACACCGGCCCGCACTACCAGGGCCTGTTCGACCTGTACGCCGAACGGGTGTTCCCCGCGCTGCGCTGACCGGCGGCGACGCGCCGGGTGCGGGTGTTGTTTCGCCCGCCCCGGCCCCGGGTACCCACGGTCTCCGATGAAGCTGCCACTGCACTCGACCCGGCTGCGCCGCGTCGCCCGACAGCACTTCGGTTGGCGGTCGCTGCGACCCGGTCAGCTGTCCGCCATGCGGGCCCTGATGAAGCGCCGCGACGCGCTCGTCGTCCTGCCGACGGGAGCCGGCAAGTCCGCCGTCTACCAGGTTCCGGCCACGCTGCTGGCCGGACCGACGGTCGTGGTCTCGCCGCTGCTCGCCCTGCAACAGGACCAGATCATCGCGCTCAACGAGCGGGGCGACCCGCGGCTGCGGGCGGTGCGGGTCAGCTCGGCCGAGACGCCCGGCCAGCAGGCCGCCGCGCTCGAGGATCTGCGTACCGGCCGGGCCCGGTTCCTGTTCATCACGCCCGAGCAGCTGAACCGGCCGGACCGGCTGGCCGAGGTCAAGGCGCTGCGACCGGCGCTGGTCGCGGTCGACGAGGCGCACTGCATCTCGGCCTGGGGACACGACTTCCGGCCCGACTACCTGGCCCTGGGGCATCTGATCCGCGGCATCGGCCGGCCGCCGGTGGTCGCCCTGACCGCCACCGCGTCCCCGCCGGTACGCGACGACATCGTCGACCGGCTGGGCCTGTCCGACCCGCGGACCGTGGTGTCCGGGCTGGACCGGCCGAACCTGTTCCTCGAGGTCGGCCACTGCCCCACCGAGGACTACCGCTGGCGCCGGCTGCTCGCGCTGCTCGACGCCGAGGAGCGACCCGGCGTGATCTACGTCGCCACCCGCCGGGCGGCCGAGGAACTGGCCGGCCAACTGACCACGGCCGGCCACCCGGCCGCGCACTACCACGGCGGAATGGCCGCCGGCGCGCGGGAACGGCTGCACGGGGACTTCCTCGCCGACCGGGTGCCGATCATGGTGGCGACGTCGGCGTTCGGCATGGGCATCGACAAACCGAACATCCGGTGGGTGGCGCACGTGGCCCTGCCCGACTCCCCGGACAGCTACCTGCAGGAGATCGGCCGGGCCGGCCGGGACGGCCGGCCGGCGCGGGCGTTGCTGCTGTGGCGGGCCGAGGACGTCGGCATCCAGCGGTACTTCACCGGCGGCGGCCCGGACGAGACCGACCTGCGCGACCTCGCCGCGCTGCTGCGCGACGGGCCGGCGACAAAAGCCGAGCTACGCGAACGCAGCGGATTGAGCGCCCGCAAGCTGGGTCAGCTGCTCGCCCTGCTGGAGCAGGTCGGCGCCGCCGCCACCCGGGCCGGCAACCGGCTCGCCAGCCCCCGGTACGCCCCGGAACCGGCGGACGCGGCCCGGACGGCGCTCGCCGAGGCGGAGCGGCAGCAGGCGGTGCAACGCTCGCGTACGGACATGATGCGTGCCTTCGCCGAGCACGGTGGCTGCCGGGGGCAGACGCTGCTGGCGTACTTCGGTGAGCACATGAAGAAGGTCTGTGGGCACTGCGACAACTGCCACGCCGGCAACAGCACCGCCGACGACGGGTCGAGCGGGCCGTTCCCGGTGCACAGCACGGTGCGGCACGCCGAGTGGGGCAGCGGCATGGTGCTCGGCTACGAGGACGACCGGATGACGGTTCTCTTCGACGACGTCGGCTACAAGACGCTGTCGGTGCCGGTGGTCAGCGAGCAGGGGCTGCTGGCCCGCGAGGCGGGCTGATCGCCCTGTCGGCCCGCGAGGCGGGCTGATCCACGACGCCGACCTGATCTAGTCTCACGCGGGGACGATCCCCGTTCTGGAAGGGGTTCCGATGACCGAGCAACCGGTGTTCAGCACCTTCGGCTTCTCCGACGAGGAGTGGGGGCTGCTGGTCGGCCTGCCGCACGCGGTGCTGACCGCGGCGACGGCGGCGGAGGCCGACAGCACCCGCCGGACGATGGCCGAGAACGCGGCCGGCCTGGAGGCGATCTCGACCGGGCGGGAGGCACCGAGCCCGCTGGTGTCGGCGATCGCGGTCGAACTCGTGTCCCGGGTCGGTGACCCGGAGACCGGCGAGGAACTGCCGATCATCGCACCGCCGGACCCGCAGGCGCTGATCGCCGACGTGCTGGGTCGGGCGAAGGAGGCGGCGGCGCTGGTCGACGGGAAGGTCGACGAGGGCGACGCCGGTGCGTACAAGCACTGGCTGTTGACCATCGCCGACGAGGTGGTCTCGGCGGCCCGCAGCGGCGGGGTGTTCGGCATCGGCGGCGAGGTCGTCACCGAGTCGGAGCGCCGGTTCCGCGACGAGCTGTCGCACATGCTCACCGACTGACCAGCAGGTCGAGTACGGCCCGCTCGGCATCCTCCCGGCTCGCCGGGTCGGCCACCCGCGCCACCACCCCGCCGTGGTAGAGGTCCACGATCCGGGGATCCACATAGGATGCGCGGGCCACGGTGGGGGTGTTGCCGAGCAGGCCGCCGACCTCCCGCATGACGGCGGTGACGACCCGGCGGCGGGCGGTCGCGGAGGTCGCCGGGGCGGCACCGGCAAGTCCGGTCGCGGCCCGGACGGTGGCGTGCCAGGTGCGGAAGTCCTTGGCGGTCATCGCGCCGCCGCTGGCCTGCCGCAGGTAGCCGTTGATCTCGTCGCTCTTCACGTCGTACCAGTGCCGGCCGGCCAGGTAGCCGAAGAGCCGGTCGCCGGCGGCCCGGCTGCGCCGCAGGTGGCGCAGTACGGCACACACGTCGCGGTCGTCGACCTCGCGGATCTGGGCGACGCCGCCCTTGGCCGGGAACTCCAGGATCATCCGGCCGGCGCGTGGCCGGGCGTGTTCGGCGCGCAGGGTGGCCACCCCGAAGGTGGGGTCGTCGCCGGCGGCGTACTGGTCGCCGCCGACGCGGAACATCCCCATGTCGAGCAGCCGGGTGACGGTGGCGAGGACCCGCTCGCGGCGCAGCCCGCGGCCGGTCAGGTCGACGGCGACCCGTTCGCGCAGGGCCGGCAGCCGGGTGGCGACCTCCAGCACGTGGTCGAACTTGGCCTCGTCCCGCCGCGTTCTCCACAGTGGATGGTAGACGTACTGCTTGCGGCCGGCGGCGTCGACGCCGGTGGCCTGGATGTGGCCCTGCGGGTCGGGTGAGATCCAGACCTGCCGCCAGGCCGGCGGGATGGCCAGGGCGCGGAGCCGGTCGAGTTCGTCCGGCGCGGTGATCGGCCGGCCGTCGAGGTCGAGGAAGCTGACGCCGCGGCCGCGCCGGCGCCGGCCGTACCCGGGGCGGTCCAGGTCAGTGCGCCGTAACCGCATCCCGCACCTGGCCGGTCCGGTCCGCCTCGGACACCGCCGCCAGCACCTCGTCGGGTTCGACGGCCAGCAGCGACGGGTGTGGGGTGTCCGCCGGCGCCGGCTCGCCGGCCAGGTCGGCCCGCCACAGCACCCGGTGCCACGGCCGGTCCGCCGGCGGCGCCCACCGGTGCGGCGGAACCGGGCCGAAGAGCAGCACCGAAGGGGTCCGGTACGCCGTGGCGAGGTGCGCGATCCCGGTGTCCCCGCTGATCACCATCCGGCCGTACGCGACGAGGGTGGCCAGTTCGGCCAGGTCGGTGTGCCCGGCGAGTACGGCGTTCATCGGCAGACCGGCGCCGGTGGCGACCTCCTCGGCGAGGTCGTGTTCGTCCGCCGACCCGGTGACCACGATGTGGTGGCCGAGCCCGTCCAGCGACCGGGCGAGGTCGGCCCAGCGCTGCGCGGGCCAGCGCCGCGCGGTGTCCTTGCCGCCGGGGTGCACGACGGTCAGACCGACCGGCAGCCAGGCCGGCGGGGGCCGGCGCAGCGCCAGGTCACCCGGGTCGGCGGCGATGCCGTACCCGCGCAGCAGGCGGCACCACCGCTGCACCTCGTGCTCGTCGTCGTTCCAGTGCGGACCGTCGAGGTGGCCGGCGGCGGGGCAGGCGAAGCCGAGCAGCCGCCCCGGGTTCGCGGCCAGCAGCAGCTCGTGCGATCGTGGGCCGCGCCCGTGCAGGTTGACCGCCAGCTCCGGGGTCACCCCGTCCAGCGCCGCCCACTGCCCCGGCACCGGTCCGGCGCCGTCGACGGGCTCCGGTTCGCCCGCCGGCTCCGGTTCGCCGGCCGGCCCGAGGCCGTCGAGCGGCAGGAGCCGGTCCACCGCGCCGACCAGGTCGACCAGCGGTGCCAGCCAGCGCGGCGCGGCCAGCACCAGGTCCTGGTCCGGGTACGCGGCCTTCAGGCCACGCAGCGCCGGCACCGCCGTCGCGAGATCTCCGACCCCGAGGGCCCGCAGCACCAGGATCACGGGTACGACGTCTCCCGGTCGGCGCACAGCACCATCTCGCGGACAGCGCTACCCGGCGGTTGGCGCAGGGCGAAGACGACGGCGGCGGCCACCGCGGCCGGGTCGTTGAGCACCGCGTCGGCGCCCGGCCGGTACTGTTCCTCGCGGCCGTCGAAGAACGCGGTCCGCATCCCGCCCGGCACCAGCAGGGTGACCCCGACCGAGCCGGCGAGTTCGGCGGCGAGCGCGCGGGTGAACCCGACGACCCCGAACTTGGCCGCGCAGTAGGCGGTGGCGTCCGCGACGGCCTTCAGACCGAGCGTGGAGGCGACCGTGACGACGTTCCCGCCGCTGTCGATCAGGTACGGCAGCGCGGCCCGGACGACGGCCGCGGTGCCGAGCAGGTCGACGGCGACCACCCGCTCCCAGTCGGCCGCCGGCACGTCGACCAGCGCGCCCGGCCGGTCCACGCCGGCCGCGGTGACCACCCCGCCGAACCCGCCGGCCAGCTCGGCCAGCCGCCGGGTCGCCTCCTCCGCGGCCCGGGTGTCGGCGAGGTCGCAGGCCAGCCAGTCCACGCCGGGGGCCGGTTCGGTCAGGTCCAGCACGTAGGGGCGGCCGCCGGCATCGGCGATCGCGGCCACCACCGCCGCGCCGAGCCCGCTCGACCCGCCGGTCACCAGCACCGCCGGGCCGCCGCCCGGTGCGGTCGCGGTCATCGCGCCTCCTCCGCCGGCCGCCCCGCCCCCGAGCGGGCCGCGGCGATCATCCCGGTGGTGGACCGGCCGTCGAGGTACGGCACGACGACGGTCTGCCCGCCC
This sequence comes from Polymorphospora rubra, assembly GCF_018324255.1. Lineage (GTDB taxonomy): Bacteria > Actinomycetota > Actinomycetes > Mycobacteriales > Micromonosporaceae > Polymorphospora > Polymorphospora rubra. The sequence continues at coordinate 5,214,453 of NZ_AP023359.1, read as the reverse complement.
CAGCGGCGTACCAGGGCCGCCTCGGGCAGGTCGGGCTCGTCACCGCCGCCCCCGGCGTAGTCGCCGCCCTTGACCCACACGTCGGGCCGCAGCCAGGACAGCACCGCGTGCGGGGTCGCCTCGTCGAAGATGACGACCGCGTCGACGCAGCCGAGCGCGGCCAGCAGCCGGCTGCGGTCGCCCTGCGGCACCACCGGCCGCTCCGGGCCCTTCAGCCCGGCGACGCTCGCGTCGGAGTTCAGGCAGACCACCAGGCAGTCGCCGAGCCGGCGGGCCGCCTGGAGGGTGGCGACGTGGCCGGCGTGCAGCAGGTCGAAACAGCCCCCGGTGGCCACGACGGTGCCGCCCCGGGCCCGTACGTCGGCGACCAGCGCGCCGGCCGCCACCGAGTGGCCGTCGGCGCCGTCGGGCCGGTGCGGCGGCGCCCCGGCACCGTCGTCCCCGGTGTGCCGCGGTCCGGCACCGGCCGGCCGGTCGCCGTACACGCCGGTGCCGGTCGGACGCCGGTACGCGGCCTTCACCGCCGCGCCGCTGCCCGGGCCGGGCACCAGGGCCGCGCCGACCCCGCCCGCCGCGACGTACTCGGTCGCCTCGCGGACCGCCTCCTGGACGGCTTCGGAGACCAGCGCACCCTGCGCCAGCGCGCCGGTGGCGGTGGCGGCGAAGAGGTCACCGGCCCCGCAGGTGTCGCCGTCGGCGTTGGCCGGCGCCGGCACCACCAACGGCGTCGGGCCGGAGTGGCACAGCAGCGCCCCGTCGCCGCCCATCGTCACCGCGACCGCGCCGGCCCGCCAGCGCCGGCGCAGTTCCTGGGCCCCCCGGGAGGCGGTCGCCAGCCGGGAGCCGTCCGGGCCGTCGCCGGTGAGCTGGCGTACCTCGTTCTCGTTGGGGGTGACCAGGCGGACGCCGGGCGCGGCGCGCGGGCCGCGCGGGTGCGGGTCCCAGACGACCGGCGCGCTGGTACGGGCCAGCGCGGCCCGGACCGCCGGGGCGGCGGCGACGCCGCGGCCGTAGTCGCTGACCAGGATCGCGGCGGCACCGGCGAGCGCGGCCCGGGCGGCCGGCGGCGGTTCGCCCGGGCGGCCGGCGGCTCCACCCCGGTCCAGCCGCAGCAGCACCTGCCCGCGGGCCCGCAGCCGGATCTTCTCGGCGGTGGCGCCGGGCAGCGGCAGCACGTGCACCTCGATCCCGGCGTCGGCGAGCAGTTCGCGCAGCCGGGCCCCGCCGTCGTCGTCGGCGAGCGCGGTGACCAGGGCGACGTCGAAGCCCTGCCGGGCGGCGAACAGCGCGGCCAGACCGGCGCCGCCGGGCCGGTCGAGGGTGGTCGCCTCCTCCAGCACCGGCACCGGCACGTCGGGGCAGAGCCGGGTGACCATCCCGTCCACGTCGCGGTCGAGCAGGGTGTCGCCGACGACGACCAGGCGGTGCGTCATGTGCTCACCTCGCTTGCCTCGGTTGGGGCACCGAGCCCGCGGATTCCCCCATTCCGGCCGGTCATGTGCTCCACCGTCGGCACGGTGCCGGAAAGGCCGCGCACGGCCGGCAGGTCACGGTCGACGTACTCGCACAGCACGTGCGCCGACAGCAGGTGCAGTTCCTGCACCACCTGCGGTTCCGGTGACGGCACCGCGAGGACCTCGGTGCACAGCTCGGCGAGCGGGTTCGGGGCCGGGCCGGTCAGCGCCCAGCAGCGCAGGCCCTGTTCGCGGCCGGCCCGCGCGGCGGCGAGCAGGTTGGCGCTGCGGCCGCTGGTCGACAGCAGCAGCAGGACGTCGTCGGCCCGGCCGTGGGCGCGTACCTGGCGGGCGAAGACCTCGTCGTAGCCGTAGTCGTTGCCGATCGCGGTCAGCGACGACGTCTCGGCGCACAGCGCGATCGCGGACAGCGGGGTGCGGTCGTCGCGCAGCTTGCCGACGAGTTCGGCGGCCAGGTGCTGCGCCTCGGCCGCGCTGCCGCCGTTGCCGGCGACCAGCAGCCGGCCGCCGGTGCCCAGGGTCCAGGCCAGTTCGCCGCCCCACCGGTCGAGCCGGTCGGCGACCCGCCGGAAGGGCCGCAGGGCCGCGGCGAGCGCGGCGAGGTGGCTGTCCAGGACCGACGGGGCCGTCATCAGGCGACCGCCCCACTGGTCCGGCGCACCCCGACGACGGCCGAGTAGACGGTGCCGAGCTGGGCGGCGGCCCGCCGCCAGGTGTAGGACTGCCGGGCCCGGTCGACGGCCGCGGTGGCGTACGCGAACCGGCGGACCCGGTCGTCGAGCAGGCCGCGGATCGCGGCGCCGAGGGCGCGCGGGTCGCGCGGCGGCACCAGGTCACCGGTGAGGCCGTGGACGACCGTGTCGGTGAGTCCGCCGACCGCGGTGGCGACCACCGGTACGCCGCACGCCATCGCCTCCAGCGGGGTGAGGCCGAACGGCTCGTACCAGGGGGCGGCGACCAGCACGTCCGCCGAGCGGTACCAGAGCGGCATCTGGTCGGGCGGCACCGCGCCGACCAGCCGTACCCGGTCGGCGACGCCGAGCGAGGCGGCGAACGCCCGAAGCCGGCGGGCGTGCGGTTCGTCGTCGAGGCGGTCGGCGGGCGGCCCGCCGACGACGACGCACTCGGCGTCCGGGATGAGCCGCAGCGCGGCGATCACGTCCTGGAAGCCCTTGCGCTCGACCAGCCGGCCGACGGTGAGGACGCGTGGCCGGCCCGGCACCCGCGGGGCGACCGGCCCGGTCGGCGCGAAGACCTCGTCGTCGACACCGGAGGGCACCACCGCGATCCGGTTGCGGGGCACCCCCATCCGGACCAGCTCGCGCACCTCGTCGGCGCACTGCGCGACGACCCGGTCGACGGCCCGGCCGAGGGCGCGCTCGTAGCCGATCCGGCGGGGCGGGCTGGTGTCCATCGTGCCCTGGTGGCGACGCTTGACGGTGCCGAGCGCGTGGTACGTCTGCACGACCGGCACCCCGGTCCGCCCGGCGGCGGTGACCGCGGCGAGTCCGCTCATCCAGAAGTGCGCGTGGACGACGTCGGGCAGCGGCTCGGCGTCGCCCCACCGGTCGCCCAGCCACCGGCCGAAGGCGCCCATGTGCGGCAGCAGGGCGTCCTTGGGCAGCGGTTCGGGCGGACCGGCCGGCACGTGCACGACGAGCCCCCCGCCGGGCATCGGCACGGTCGCCGGCAGGTCGGGCGAGTCCCGGCGGGTGTAGACGCGTACCTCGTGGCCGTCGCGGGCCAGTGCCGTGGCGAGCTGCGCCACGTGCGTGTTCTGGCCGCCGGCGTCCTCGCCGCCGGGCACCGCGAGCGGGCTCGCGTGCTCGGAGATCATCGCGATACGCATACTTCCTCCTCCAGCAACCGGTCCCAGTCCGCCAGGAACCGGTCCAGGCCGTAGCGGGTGCGGGCGACCTCGCGGGCACGCGCCCCGAGCCGGTCCGCCGCGTCCGGTTCGTCGATCAGCCACCGGGCGGCGTCGACGAGGGTGTCGACCCGGGTGGACAGCACACCGGCCTGTGCCGGGATTGCCTCGACCGCCTCGGTGCTGGCCAGGGCGAGGACCGGCATGCCCATCGCCATCGCCTCGACGAGGCTGAGCCCGAGCGACGTCCACCGGCACAGGTGCAGGTAGGCCCGCCGCCGCGCCACCTGGGCGTGCATCCGGTCCTGCGGTACGTCGTCGTGGACGGCGAGCCGGTCGGCGGGCAGGCCCAGCCGGGTCGGCAGTCCGCTCACCCCGAGCCCGTAGACGTCGAGGGGGGCGACCGCGGCGAAGCGGGGCATCAGGTCGGTGCCGGTGACCCGCCAACGGCGTACCGGCTCGTTGGTGACCAGGGCGAGCCGGTCGAGTTCGCCGGTCCAGCGCGGGACCGGTGCGACGACCCCGTGCTCGATGACGGCGGTCCGGGTCGCCCCGGTGTCCCAGAACAGCTCGTTGAAGTGGGTGACGTGGGCGACGAGCAGGTCGTCGCGGTCGGCGAACGGGTGCCGGGTCTGCGGCACCTCGCCCCTGGGGGTGTTGTGCTCGACGTAGACCGCCGGCAGGTCGCGGCCGATCCGGCGCCCCAGCCAGGTGTGGACGAGGTCGACCTCCTCGGGGCGCTGCAGGAGGACCACGTCGACGTCCTCGCGGGCCAGCCGCTCCGCGGTGACCTCCCGTACGGTGTCCGGCCAGTCGTAGGTGCGGGCCCGGCCCAGCCCGTACGCGTCGCGCGCGGCGTTGACCGGCACGAGGTAGCGGTGCCTGCCGTGCACGAGCGCGGTGGTCCAGGAGCCGTGCACGTGCCAGAGGAGGATGTTCACCCGGCACCCGCCACGGGGCCGCCGGCCGGTACGCCGATCAGCCGTACCGCGTCGACGACGCTGTCCGGCTCCACCCGGGACAGGCAGGGGTGGCCGGTCACCGGGCAGGCGGTGGCCCGGGTGTGCCGGCAGGGGCGGTGGCGTCGCCGAGGCGGACCCACGGCACCCGGTACGGCCCCCACTGTCCGAAGGAGACGGTCGGGGCGAACAGGCTCACCACCGGGGTGCCGACGGCGGCGGCGATGTGCGCCGGCCCGGTGTTGCCGACGACGAGGGCACCGGCGCCGGCGATGATCCGGACCAGGTCGGGCAGTGCGGTCCGGCCGCCGAGGTCGATCCCGGCGGTCCCGGCGACCCGGGCGCACAGCTCGCGCTCGCCCGGTCCACCGGTGACCAGGACCCGGTGGCCGGCGCCGGCCAGTGCCTGGACGATCTGTTCGCAGCGCACCGGCGGGCAGGCCCGGGCCGGCACCGACGAGCCGGGGTGCACGACCACGTACGGGCGGCCGGCGGCACCGGGGCCGGTCCGCAGCCGCAGGACGGGTTCGTCGCCGGGCGGCAGCGCGAACCCGGCCGCGGCCGCCAGCGACAGGGCGCGTTCCGGTTCGGGGATGCCGAGCGGCACCCGGTGCCGTACGTCGAGCAGCGAGCCCGGGTAGTCGTCGCTGATCGCCGCGATCCGCGCCACGCCGGCCATCCGCAGCACCAGGGCCAGCGGCAACGCCGACTGGTGGAAGGAGGTGAACAGCACCGCCTCCTGGACACCGGTCGCGGCGAGCCGGTCGGTCAGCCGGCCGACCTGTTCCCGGTCGACGGCGGCCGGGTCGGGGTCGATCCACGGCAGCGACCACTCGACGATCTCGTCGACGCCGGGCAGCAGTTCGGCGGCGGCCCGGCCGCGCGGGCCGCACAGCATCACCACCCGGTCGGCGCCGGCCGCCACCGCCCGGATCGCCGGCCCGGTGACCAGCACGTCGCCGGCCGAGTCGGGGCGGGCCACCAGGACCGCGCGCGGGCGGGACCGGCGGGTCGCGCGGGCCGGGCCGACGAGGCGCTGGCGGCGCAGGATCAGGTCGGCCGCGCCACGCAGGTCGCCGGCGACGGCCGGGGCGGCGGCGATCTCCTCCGGCCGGGTGGCCGGGGTCGGCACCAGTACGCCCGCCGCGCCGGCGGCGCCGGCGGCGGTCATGTCGCGGCCGATGTCGCCGACGACGACGCACCGGCCCGGCACGGTCCCGAGTGCCCGGGCGGCGTCGATCACCAGCCCGGGCGCCGGTTTCCGGCACCGGCAGCCGGCCCGGCCGCCCGGCCCACCGGGCGCGTCGGCGTCGGAGTCGGCGGGATCGTCGTGCGGGCAGATCTGCCAGGTGTCGAACGGGCCGAGCAGCTCGTCGATCCGGGCGTTGACCCGGGCCAGGTCCGCCGCGCTGAAGTGGCCCCGGGCCAGCCCGGACTGGTTGGTGACCACGCCGAGCCGCAGCCCGGCGGCGCGCAGCCGGTCGAGTGCCTCCCGGGCACCGTCGACGGGTCGTACCCGGTCGGGGTCGCCGTTGTACGGCACGTCGTGCACGAGCGTGCCGTCGCGGTCGAACAGCACGGCGTCGAACAGGACCGCACCCGTACCCGGTCCGGCGCGTCCCGCGCCGGACCCACCCCTGGGATCGACCTGCTGAGCTGGCACTTCGGGCGGGTTCCCGGGGGCCGGGGAAGTAAACGTCGCTTCCCGCGGGCCGGCCCGGCCGCCGCGCCGGGGTGGCGGACTGCGGCACCGCCGCGGGATGACTACCCTCTCCGGAGGAAATGTCAGCCTATAGAGGATGCCTTTCATGATCGAGCCCGTGCAGTTACCCCCGCCGTGGTGTGACGCGCGCGTCACCGTGGTCGTGCCGACCTACAACGAGGCGGGCAACCTGCCCGTCCTGGTCGAGCGGCTGCTCGCACTCCCGTTGCCGGCCCTGCACATCCTGATCGCCGACGACAACTCGCCGGACGGCACCGGCGACGTGGCCGACAAGCTCGCCACCGACCACCCCGAGCGGATCACGGTGGTGCACCGTCCCGGCAAGGAGGGGCTGGGCCGGGCGTACGTCGACGGGATCGGCCGGGCCCTCGACGCCGGCGCCGACTACGTGGCGCAGATGGACGCCGACCTGTCCCACCCGCCGGAGGCCCTGCCCGGGATGCTGGGCACCCTGCTGTCCACCAGCGCGGGTGTGGTCATCGGTTCGCGCTACGTGCCGGGCGGTCAGCTCGACGAGGCGTGGCCGCTCTACCGCCGGGCGCTGAGCGGCTGGGCGAACTTCTACGTGCACTCGCTGCTGCGGGTCCGCATCCGCGACCTGACGGCCGGCTTCAAGATCTGGCGCTCGGACGTGCTGCGCGACATCGACCTGGGCCGGGTGCAGTCCAACGGCTACAGCTTCCAGGTCGAGATGCACTACCTGGCCACCCGGCTCGGGCACACCGTGCTGGAGGTGCCGATCCGCTTCGCCGACCGCCTCGACGGCACCTCGAAGATGACGACGGCGACCAAGGTGGAGAGCGCGCTGATGCCGTTCCGGCTGCGCAGCAAGCACCGGGGCGTCGGCCGCGACTGACCCGTTCAGGCCAGCACCACCAGCGCCTCGTGGATGTCGTCGGGCAGCGCGTCGATGCCCAGCCGGTCGGCGACCGCCTCGACGAAGTCGCGCTCGGTGAGCCGGGCCTGCTGCCCGCCGAGCCGGATGAGCTCGACCCCGCCGTCCGGTGTGACGACCACGCCCTGGCCCGCCTCGGCCACCGCGAGCCGGGCGAACCGTACCCGCCACCGCAGCCGTTCCTCCTGCTCGGTGGGCGACTGCGGCACCCCGGCGTCGTCGGCGTGCGTGGCCAGCTCGCTGGCCAGATAGAACACCTGCCGACCGACCGGGTAGTCGCCGGCCGCCGTCTGGAGGGTGCCGCGCTCGCCGCGCTCGCGCAGCCGGCGGCGGTTGTCGGCCGAGGCGGCCCGCCACTGCGCGAGAACCGTCTGGGCCGCGAGGCCGGCCCGCCGGGCGATTCCCCGGGCGTTCCGATCGGCGAGGTCGACCCCGCCGACGTCGTCCTCGAAGTCCTCGACCCTGCCGTCGAGCCCGGCGTGCGTGTAGTCCTCGGTGGTGATCAGGTGGGCGAGCAGGGCACGCCGGTCCCAGCCGGCGCAGCGGGTGGGGGCCGACCACGCGGCGTCGGACAGGCCGCGGTAGAAAGCGTCCACCCGGGCCGCTTCGGTGTCGAGGACGTCGAACGGGTCGATTCCGGCCATCTCCGTCAGGTCGGCCAGGTCGGTCGCGCGGGTCATCGCCTCACCTCCGTGACCGGGTGTTTGCCCCGCCCGGGCCGGTCTCATTCCACCGACCGGCCCTTTCCGCCGGAGAGACGCCGGACCGGGCGTTTCCGCCGGGCCCGCGGGGCGGTGCCGCCGGAGCGGCGGCACCGCGTACGACATGGTCAGCAGCCGCAGGTGTAGTAGAGGATGTCCCAGTGGCTGCCCTCTTTGGTGTAGAGGTTGCCGGAGGCCGCCCGGTACTGGTGTCCCCAGCCGGAGATGTAGCCGACGTAGGTGTAGGACCGGGTGATGTAGTTCTCCACGCAGGTGGTCAGCCGGATGTCCACCTTGTAGCCGTTCCAGTGGCTGTAGGTGCCGCCGGCGTGGCCGGTCTCGGTGCCGGCGGTGATGGTGACCGCGCACCCGCTGGCGCGTTTGAAGGTGATGATCCCGGTGATCGTCGCCTGGCGGATGCCGTCGAACGACGTACACGTGGGGATGTTGCGGTTGCTGCATCCGCCGCTGGAGGTCCAGCTGATGCCGGCGGCGCTCAGCTGTGACGTCGCGCTGGAGTGGGTGATGGCGTGGGCCGGGGTGGAGAAGCCGAGGGCGGTGACGGTGGCGGCGAACACCGCGACCAGCAGGGTGAGCACGCGTCGGGTCGCGCGGCGGGTGGGTGTCATGGGAACTCCGGTTCTCGGGTGGGGGTTTTCTACATGACATGGGTCAACCCTGCAGTTTTCTTACCAGAGATCGACGATCTTGCATAGACATGATCGTCGGCCGACGCCGCGTGATCCGCAAACTCCGACTTTCAGCGATAGATTGCCCGGTGCGCGGCCGAGACCGCCGCCGCGTACAGGTCGCCGCCGACCGCCCGGTCCCGGGCCAGCGCCGCCCGCGCCGCGTTCGCGCCCGGCCCGCCGTGCACGCCGCCGCCCGGATGCGCCGACGAACTCGCCAGGAAGAGCCGGTCGACCGGCGAGTCCGCCCGCCCCAGCCCGGGCACCGGCCGCAGCACGAGCTGCTGGTACGCCGCCGACGTACCGCCGCCGAGCGCCCCGCCGACCAGGCTCGGATCGGCCCGCTCCAGATCCCCGGGGCCGGCCACGTGCCGACCGACGACGAGCCGGCCGAACCCGGGCGCGTACCGTTCGAGCACCGCCTCCATCCGGGCCACGTGCGCGACCACCTCGGCGGCGTCCCACGCCCGCCGGAACGGCAGGTGGGTGTACGCCCACAACGCCTGCGTACCCGCCGGCGACCGGCTCGGGTCCGCGGTGGACATCTGCCCCACCAGCAGGAACGGATCCGCCGGCAACACGCCCCGGGCCAGGTCGGCGGCGAACCCGGTCAGCCCGTCGAGATCACCGCCGAGGTGCACGGTGCCGGCGCCGGCCGCCGCCGGGTCGGTCCACGGCACCGGGCCGGAGAGCGCCCAGTCCACCTTCACCGTCGAGCCGTCCCACCGGAAGTGGGTCAGGTCCGCCACCAGCCGCGGCGGCAGCCACCGCTCCCCCACCAGGTCCAGGAAGAGCGCCGGCGCCGGTACGTCGGCCACCACCGCCCGGCGGGCCCGCCACAGCGCCCCGCCCCGGGTCCGTACGCCGACCGCCCGCCCCCGCGCCACCAGCACCCGGTCGACCGGCACCCCGTACGCGATCCGGCCGCCCCGAACCCGCAGCCGGGTCACCAGCGCGTCGGTGAGCCGCTGCGCCCCGCCGACCGGCACCGGCCAGCCGACCTGCTGGCCGAGCATGGTCAGCAGCCAGCCGTACACGCCGCTGCCGACGTCGAGCGGGGACAGGTCGGTGTGCAGGGCGCAGCCGGCCATCAGCAGCGGGCCGCCGGCGCCCCGGAACAGCTCCTCCCCGAGGGTCCGGACCGGCAGGGCCAGCCGGCGGGCCAGCCGCAGCGCACCGGCCGTACGCAGCCGGGCCAGCAGGGCCAGCCCGCCGCGCACCGGCGGGATCGGGCTGAACAGCGCCGACAGCAGCGGCCCGGACAGTGAGCGCCACTCGTCGTACGCGACGAGCCACCGGTCACCGTCGCCGGGCGCGAACCGCTCGAGCGACGCCGCGGTGCGGGCCGGGTCCCGGTTCAGCACCGCCGAGCGCCCGTCCGGCAGCAGGTGGGCCAGCACGTCCGGGGCGTGCGTCCAGCGCAGCCCGTACGCCCCGAGATCGAGCCGACGGATCACCGGCGAGGCGTAGCCGAGCGGATAGAACGAGCTGAACAGGTCGTTGCGGTAGCCCGGCGCGGTGATCTCGGCCGACCGTACGGCGCCGCCGGCCGCCCCGGTCGCCTCCAGCACCAGCACGTCCCAGCCCGCGTCGGCGAGCAGGTTCGCGGCGACCAGCCCGTTCGGCCCGGCACCGATCACCAGCGCGTCGGCGCCGTCTGCGTCCACGACTCCCATGCCGCTGATTGTGCCGGTCCGGGCGGCGCGCCCCGGGTAAGGCGGCGCCGGGTCGTGCGCCAACACCTGGAAGCGGCTCCCCCGGCCCCGCCGCGCCCACCGCCTCGGAACACCGGGTTTGCCGGCGGCTCCGGCGGGGACTACGGGCGGATGTACGACGTGGAACAGCTCATCGGCGGGCAGTGGAAGCCGGCCGGGGACAACGGCCGCTTCGAGGTGGTGGATCCGGCCGACGGCAGCCCGGTCAGCTCCGTACCCACCGCCAGCGGCGCCGACCTGGACGCCGCCGTCAAGGCCGCGCGGGGGCCGCGCCGACCTGGGCCGCGAGCGCCCCGGCGATCCGCGCCGCCGCGCTGCAGCGGGCGGCCGACGCCATCGAGGACGCCGCGGACCTGATCGCCGACGCGCAGACCGCCGAGATGGGCCGGCCGCTGGCCGGCGCCCGGGCCGGCATCCAGGCCGGGGTCGCCACGCTGCGCCAGTACGCCGAACTCGGGCCGCTGCACGGCGGCCGGGCGCTGGCCGGCGCGGCGGAGGCGATCGACCTGGTGACGTACCAGCCGCGGGGTGTCGTCGCGGCGATCACGCCGTGGAACGACCCGGTCGCGGTCTCCTGCGGGCTGCTCGGCGCCGCACTGGCGACCGGCAACACCGTGGTCCACAAGCCGAGCGAACGCAGCCCGGCGACCGGCTGGCTGCTCGTCCGGTTGCTGGCCGAACACCTCCCGCCCGGCGTGCTCTCGCTGGTCACCGGCGACGGGGCGGTCGGTGCCGCCCTGGCCGGCCGACAGGTCGACCTCGTCGCCCACGTCGGTTCGACCGCCGCCGGCCGCTCGATCGCGGCCAGCTGCGCCGGCACGGGGGCCAAGGCCCTGCTGGAGAACGGCGGCTGCGACGCGCTGATCGTGGACGCCGACGTCGACCCGCGCTGGGCCGCCGAGCAGGCGGCGCTCGGCGCGTTCGCCAACTCGGGGCAACTCTGCGTCGCGGTCGAACGGATCTACGTGCACCGCACCGTCGCCGAACGGTTCCTGGCCGCGCTCCTGCGCTGCTGCCACGAGATGCGGGTCGGGCCGGGCCGCGACCCGCGCTCCGAACTCGGGCCGCTGGTCGACCGGCGGCACCGTGAGCACGTCCACGCCCAGGTGACCGCCGCGGTCGCCGACGGCGCGCAGGCGCTGTGCGGTGGCGTGCTACCCGAGGGGCCGGGCGCGTTCTATCCCCTGACGGTGCTGGCCGGCTGCACCGACGACATGGCGGTGATGCGGGAGGAGACGTTCGGTCCGATCGCGCCGGTGCTGGTCGTCGACTCGTACGACGAGGCGCTGTCGCGGGCGGCCCGCTCGCCGTACGGGCTGGCCGCGACCGTGCTGACCGGCTCGATGGCCAACGCGCAGCGGGCCTGGCGGGAACTGCCGGTCGGCACCGTCAAGGTCAACGCCGTCTTCGGCGGGGCGCCCGGCGGTGCCGCGCATCCGCGCCGGGCCAGTGGCCAGGGCTTCGGGTACGGCCCCGAACTGCTCGACGAGATGACGGTGGCCAAGACCGTGCACATCGAACCGCCCGGTGGCCCGACCGTCCGCTGGTGACCGTCCGCACACGCGACGACGGGCCGTGGGCCGACGTCGCCGGGCACCAGGACCCGCACGCGCGGCGCGGTCCGACGCGGCCGGCGACCGGGCGGGATGCCCGGCCGCCGGACGGTCAGGACCGCTTCTCGCGGGCCTGGCGGGTGCTGCGGTCGTTGGCCCTCTGCAGTGCCTTGACCAGCTCCGGCTTCGTCATGCTGGACCGGCCCCGGATGTCGGCCCGCCGGGCCAGGTCCATCAGGTGTTCCTTGGACGCGTTGGCGTCCACCCCACCGGCGGTGGGCGTACGTCGCGCCGGACCGCCACCGGCCGCCTGCTCGTCGCTCGGGCCCTTGCCCGGTTTGGGCTCCCAGTGGTCGCCGACCTTCTCGAACGAGTGCTTCAACGCGGCGAACGCGACCCGGTGCGACCGCTCTCCCTCGCCGTACGTCTCGACGGCCGAGTCGTGGGTCTTGGACCAGGTGCGCTGGGCCTTGTCCGGCGAGCGCTGGAGCGTACTCGGCAGTTCATCGCGCGCGGGCATGTCGGACCTCCTCGCCTGGAAAATGCTCGACTGGCTGCGTTCCCGGCCCGCCGGCCACCAAACCGCGCCGGGTTTGTCCAGGTCCGCGCGGGGGTACGGCCATCGCATCCAGCGGCGGTGGTCGCCGCTACCGCGCAGCAGGGAGTTGGGCGATGGCCACGACGACGCACCCGCCGGCCCGACCGCCCAAGCGGGAGCGGAAGCTGCCCGGACGCCTGCGCCAGTTGAGCTGGTCGACGTGGAAGGGCGTGCTGGTCCGCAGCGCCAAGGGGTTCGGCAAGGACAACTGCACCGACTGGGCGGCCAGCCTGACGTACTACTCGGTACTGGCGATCTTCCCGTCGCTGATCGTGGTGGTGGCCCTGGTCGGCCTGGTCGCCCGCGGCGGCGACGCGGTCGGCACCATCCTCGGCATCGCCGAGGACCTGGGCGCCGGCTCGGTGGTGGCCAGCGGCGGCGTACGCGACGCGATCGACAGCGTGGTCAACCAGCAGAGTTCGGCCGGCGTACTGCTGAGTTTCGGTCTGCTCGGTGCGCTGTGGTCGGCGTCGGGGTACGTCGGCGGCTTCACCCGGGCGGCGAACGCGATCTACGGCGTGCAGGAGGGCCGGCCGTTCTACAAGCTGCGCCCGCTCCAGCTCGGGGTCACCCTCGTCACCCTGCTGCTGCTGGCCGCGAGCGTCGTCATGCTGATCGTCAGCGGGCCGGTCGTCGACGCCGTCGGCGACGCGCTCCACCTGGGCAGCGCCGCGAAGACCGCCTGGGCGATCGCCAAGTGGCCGGCCCTGGTGCTGATCGCGATGCTCCTCCTGGCGTTGCTGGGCTGGGTGGCGCCGAACGTGCGACAGCCCCGGTTCCGTTGGCTCACCCCGGGCGGCCTGGTGACGCTGCTCGCGGCCGCGGTGGTGTCGTTCGGTTTCGGGCTGTACGTCGCCAACTTCGCCTCGTACGACGCCACGTACGGCAGCCTCGGCGCGGTGATCGCCTTCCTGGTCTGGATCTATCTGATCAACATCGCGGTGCTCTTCGGCGTCGAGGTGAACGCGGAGATCCAGCGCGGCCGGGCCATCCAGGGCGGGGTCGAGGACGCCGAGGAGGATCCGGTGCTGCCGGAGCGCACCCCCGCCGACGACGGGCCGGAGACGTCGCCGGCGCGGGGCTCCTGATCGGCGGAAATCGTTTAGCGCCGGACCGGCCGGGTAGCCACTAGGTCATGGAACGTGGCAACAGCAAACACGGACCACGACTGGACGACCAGATGAACCGGGAGGTCGCCGGCACCGTCGCCGGCACGGCCGGGGCACGGGCCGAACCCTGGCGCGAGGCCGAACCGGCCGGCGAGGACCAGCCGGAGGTCAGCCGGGTTCCCGGCGGCGAGAACCAGACCGGCGTCCCGCAGGGCATGACGCCCGCCGACGTCGAGCAGCGCAGCCGGCTGGGCCGCTACATCAGCCTGTCGGCGCTGCCCGGCGACCGGGAGACGCTGTGCCGCAGCGCGCGGGAGAACGAGGCGCCCGACGACGTACTCGCCCAACTCGACCGGCTGCCGCCCGACCGGCAGTTCCGGACCGTGTCCGAGGCGTGGGCGGCGTTGGGCCACGCGAACGAGTCGACGCGCTGGTAGTCCGGCGGCGATCGCCTCATCCCGGCAGGACCGTCCGGGCTCCGCATCGTCCAGCTCTCAGGACTGTCGATCAAGGAGGAAGTCAGATGGGTTCGGTCACCAAGTCCGTTGACGTGGCGGTACCGGTTCGTACCGCGTACGACCAGTGGACCCAGTTCGAGGAGTTCCCCCACTTCATGGAAGGGGTCACCGAGGTCCGTCAGCTCACCGACACCAAGACGCACTGGAAGACCGAGATCGCCGGCGTCAAGCGCGAGTTCGACGCGGAGATCACCGAGCAGCTTCCGGACGAACGTGTCGCCTGGAAGACGACCAACGGCACCAAGCAGGCCGGGGTGATCACCTTCCACCGGCTGGACGCCAACCACACCCGGATCACCGCGCAGATGGATCTCGAGCCGCACGGCATCGCCGAGCAGGCCGGGGACAAGCTCGGCGTGATCGACATGCGGGTGAAGGGCGACCTGGACCGCTTCAAGAAGTACATCGAGGGCCGTGGCGGCGTCGAGACCGGCGCCTGGCGTGGCGAGGTGCACCGGTCCGAGCCGTAGCGGGATCGGCAGTGGCGGCCGCCGTGGGGGCAACCCCACCGGCGGCCGTCGCCGTTGCGGCCGGCGCGTTCCCGCGCCCGCAGCAACCGGCCCTGCCGCCCGCGTACGCCCGCCGGTGCCGTTTCGCCGCCCGGCGGTCGGGTACGACCAGACGATGACCGACGAGACCTGGCGTGACGAGCAACGACTGCCGCTGAAGGAGCTCAGCGAGGCGATGGCGAGTTGGGACACCGACGGCCAACTCGATGACGTGACCGGCAACGACGCGGGCGCGGAGGCGGCGTTCGGCCACGACGCGGCCGCCGAGGAACTGGAGAGCACCCCGGCCGACCGCGAGCGGCTGACCGACGAGCAGCGCGCCCACCGCCCCTCCACGACCGGCCGCACCGGCCCCCACTGATTCCTCCCGGCAGGTGCGACGAGCACGCACCGACTCCCCGGGGCCGGCGATCACGCGTCCGGGCCGGGTGCGGCGGTGGCGCCGATCCGGGCCGGACGGCGGGTGGATGCGGCGTAGAGGGCGAGCAGGGCCAGCGAGAGGACGACCAGCGCGGGGCCGAGCAGCTCCACGTCGACGCGGCCCAGCAGCACGCCCACGCCGGCCGGGATGGCCGCGCCGCCCAGGCCGGCCGCGCCGATCTGCAACCCGATGGTGCGGTCGGCGTGCTCGACCCCGACCCGCTCGGCGGTGGTCAGGGTGAGCAGCGGGAACACCGGCGCGGCACCGAACCCGATGATGGCCAGGCCGACGACGGCGACCCAGCCGGGGGCGGGCAGGGCGACCAGCACCGCGCCGGCCACCATTGCGACCAGGCTGCCGGTGAGCACGGTGGAGCTGCCGAGGCGCTCGGCGACCACCCCCTGCACCACCCGGCCGACGAAGAGGCTGCCCCAGTAGCCGGACACGCAGATGCCGGCGACCGTCGCGCTCAGTCCGCGCCCCTCGGTCAGCAGCAGGTACGCCCACAGCCCGGCCGTGACCTCGACGGCGACGTACACCGCGAACGCCAGCGCGCCGAACCACACCGCCGGCAGCGTCAGGGTCTCCCGCACGGGTACCGGCACGGGTCGGGCGGGCGGCTCCTCGCCCGCGCCGGCGGCCGGCTCCCGGCGGCTCCACGCCTTGACGGTCAGCACGAAGGACAGGGCCAGGACGGCCTGTGCGGCCGCCACGATGCCGTACCCCCACCGCCACGAGAACCCGGTGGCCAGCACCGTCGTCATGATCAGCGGGCCGAGGGCGACGCCGAGGCCGAAGAACGCGTGCATCCAGTTCATGTGCCGGGGGCCGAACGCGCCCGCGGCGAAGGCGTTGAGGCCGGAGTCGATGGCCCCGCCGCCGAACCCGAGCAGCAGCGCACAGCCGATCAGCAGGGCGTACACCGGTGAGGCCGTGTAGCCGACCAGGGCGAGACAGGTCAGGCCGGTGCTGCCGGCCAGCAGCCAGCCGATGCCGAGCCGGCTGATGGTGAAGCCGGCGGCGACGCTGGAGGTCAGGTAGCCGGCGGTACTGGCGGTGAGCAGCAGGCCGACCGCCTCGGTCGGTACGGCGAAGTCGGCACTGATCGACGGCCAGCCGACCCCGAGCAGACCGTCGGGCAGACCGAGGCTGACGAACGCGAAGTACGCGAGCAGGAGCAGGGACAGCCGGGGTGCGGTTCGTACGGACACAGCCCTCGATCCTGCCGTAGGGAAAGCGCTCTCGCACACCACCCCACCCGCGGCGCACCCCCTTATGCCCCCACGGTCGGCGTGCTGACGACTGCCGAGCCGAATAGGGGTTGGCCCGTGTTGCGCCAATGACCGACAGTGATGAACATGACCGAACTACTGCTCTTCGCGGGTCTGGTTCTCA
The DNA here is from genome assembly GCF_018324255.1 of Polymorphospora rubra. Taxonomy (GTDB): domain Bacteria; phylum Actinomycetota; class Actinomycetes; order Mycobacteriales; family Micromonosporaceae; genus Polymorphospora; species Polymorphospora rubra. Next base: position 5,198,326 of record NZ_AP023359.1, on the reverse strand, counting down.
TCATCGTGGCGGCCGTACTCGTGGGCCTGCGCCGCCGGTCGGCCTCCCGGGTCGACCACGCCACGCCCGCCGCGGCCCGCCAGCGTCGGCGCGGCGGTGGCGACGACGGCGGCGGAGACGGTGGGGACGGCGGCGGCTGGGGTTGGGGCGGCGACGGGGGTGGCGGCGACAGCGGTGGCGGAGGCGGTGGTGGCGGAGGCGGTGGTGGCGGAGGCGGTGGTGGCGGAGGCGGTGGTGGCGGAGGCGACTGAGGCCACCCCATCAGCGGTCGGTGACTGGAACCTCACCGACCGTCGTCGGTGGGCTGGAGAGACAACCCCGACTTCGACCGAACGGCCGAGGGCGATCCGGTTTCTCCGGGGCAAACTTTTCGAATGCGTCAAGCCCACGGATTCCTCTCCCCCCGCCAGCGCCGCTGGGCCTGGTTCGGTTTCGTGCTGCTCGCACTCCAGGCCCCTGTCTCCGCCCGCCTGGTCGCCGACGACTCGTGGCTGTTCAGCGTCGTGGTCGCGCTGATGGTCGCCACCGTCATCCTGGCCGACGACGCGATGCGGCGCCGGCCGGCCGACGCCGGCTCCAGCCACTACGAATAACGGCCGGGCCACACCACGTCACCCGGCCGGGCGCGCCTCGTGCCCGGGGAGCCCCCTGGTCCGGCGCCGCTCCTTCATCTCCGCCTCGAGGAGATGGCGCCGCCCGCCCGCCAGGTCGTCGCGGGCCCACGTCTCCAACTCCCGGAACGTCGCGTGGTAGCCGTCGTCGTAGTCCTCGACGATCTGGAACGTCCACCGCCCCGCGATGACGTTGCGGCCGATCAGCTCCCGTTCGATCCGGTCGGCGACCCTGTCGTGCCCGGCCCGCCGGAAGAGCGCGACCGCCTCGTCGAGCTGAAGGTCGGCGTGCCCGGTGAGTTGATGCATCGAATACAGGTGCCCACGGGCCCGTTCGGTCGTCTCCAGCGCCTCGCTGAGTTTGCCCAACGCGGCCACGGTCGTGTCGTCCAGACCGGCCGGGCGCCGGTGCGCCGGGTCGGGACCGTCGTCGGTCACGGTGCCTCCCGAAATCGTGTGTCGGCCGTCTCCCCACCACTACCCGGGCGGGGGTTGCGGTACGCGGGTCCGACGGGCAGATTCAGCCGCCCGCCGACCGGTCCGCACCGACCGACCGAGGTCGGCGGGTAGGCCCCTTGGCTAGCCTCGGTCTCCATGACAGCCCTGTTCAACGGCGTTTCCGCACGCCGCGCGACGCGGTCGGCACGCTCCGCACTGGCCGATCTGAACGCATCTGTCGGTGCTGCCGGCCTCGCCGTCGCCGCCCTGCACCCGAGGCTGCTCGCCAGCGTCGACCAGCACGCGGCGGCCGTACGCGACAGCCTTCTCGGTGACCGGCGGCCACTGACCGCGGTCGCGCTCGCCGGCTACGCCGAAGGGGTACGCGACGCCGCGCTCCAGCACGGCTGGCAGCCCCCGGCGGGCCCGGTCGACTGGGCCGCCGGCCCGGACTGGGTGCTGACCAGGCTGCTGGCGGTCTGCGCCCTGGCGCGGGCCACCGAGCGGCCCGCGGCCAGGGGCTGAGGCCGGACGGCCGGACCGGACCGGTCGGGCCGTCCGACGGAACCTAGCGGTCGCTCCGGTCCGGCGGCATGATCCGCTGGGTGTCGTCGATGCCCGCCGGCCGTTCGGCACCGGGCGGGGTGGCGCTACCGGACCGGTAGACCGCCTGCGACCGTGTCGCGTCGCCGGACATCGGCTGCCCGCCCGCCACGGGCTGACCGCCGGACATGGGCTGACCGCCCGTCATGGGCTGACCGCCCGTCATGGGCTGACCGCCGGACATCGCGGGCGAGCCCGCGCCCTGCGGGATGACCTGGGTCCGCTCCACGTCGCCGGGCGCGCCCGCCGGTGCCCGGTCGGCCATCTGGCGGCGCATGTCCTCCTGCCCGGCGGCGTACGCGGCGGCCTTCTCCCGGATCACCTGGGACTCGGCGGCGGCCCGGTCGAGCCACCCCTCCCAGCGCTGCTGCATCGGCTTCACCAGCCCACCGCCGACGCCGACGATGAGGATGCCGGCGACGGTGGCGAGCACGGCCACCAGGACCGGGGTGGTGACGGTGGTCGCGATGCCGATCTGGTTGAGTGCGGCGATCACGCCGAGCGCCACGATGAACGCCGAGGCCAGGTTCGCCAGCAGGCGGCCGTACGACAGGCCACCGAGCGCGCCCGCGATCAGGTCGCGTGCGGCGCTGGCGATCGCGGCGGCCACCACCACGATGACGATCGCGATGAAGGCGCGGGGCAGCCAGGCGACCACGCCGGCGATCAGGTCGCTGATCGGGTTGGGTCCCCAGACCCCGAACGCCAGTTGCAGGGTCAGCAGCAGTACGGCGTAGTAGGCCAGGCGGGCGAGAATGTCGCTCGCGTCGTACCTGGTGCGTTCGAGGGCCCGGCCGATGCCGCCGCGCTCGACCGCGCGGTCGAAGCCGACCCGCTCCAGCACCCGGTCGACGATCTTCAGGACGAACCTCGCGATGATCCAGCCGATCACGAGAATCGCGACGAAGGCGATGGCCTTCGGGATGAACAGCAGCACCGATCGCCACATGTCGGTCAGCGCGGCCCCGATGTCGACCTGCCGCACGGCCACCGTCTCGGACATCTGGTCCCCTCCTGTCACGTGACCTACCACGGTTCCCCTTACCCTGCCGATCATCACCCCAACCACCCTCAGTTACCTTCATTTCCGGCAAAACGGATTAGCGAGTCATAAAACAGGATTCTGCGCAGACCCCGGCCGGCTGCCGGCACCGCACCGACCAACCGCGGTTCCGGGGCGATCCGCCTCGACCCGCTCGCTGACCTGCGCCGTCTCCACCGATCGGGCCGGACTCGACTCCGCCGGATAGGCTGCTTGCATGCCAGCCACGGCAGGGCGCATCCCCGCGGTTCCCGTATCCGTGCCCGCCGCCCGAATGGCCGGTGGGCCCAAGGCCGTCGAGCCGGCCCGCCCCTGGTCGCAGACCGGGCTCGGCGACCCCTCCGGCTGGGATCCCGCCCTGCGCGCCATCGTCGATCTGGTGCTCGGATCGCCGGTCGCGATGGCACTGGCGTACGGCGACGAACTGACCCTGGTCTACAACGACGCGTACGCGGCGGTGCTCGGGGTGAAGCACCCCGAGGCGTTCGGCCGGCCCGCCCCGGAGGTGCACGCGGACGTCTGGGCGATGCCGGGCGTCGGCGACGTCTTCGAGCGGGTCCGCCGCACCGGTGAGCCCTACCTGGAGACCGAGGCGTCGCTGCCGGTGGTCCGGGCCGCGGCCGGAACCCTCGAACACGCGGTCTTCACCCGCGGCCTGTCGGCGGTGCGCGACGGCCGCGGCCGGATCGTCGGCGTACTCACCGTCGCGGCCGAGACCACCCAGGTCACCCGCCGCCTGCAGGACCTCAGCGCACTCGCCTCGGCGCTGTCGGCCACGCTGACCCTCGACGACGTCGCCCGGGTGGCGCTGCGCTACGCCGTGTCGTCGCTCGACGTCCACCAGGCGGCATTCGGCGTCGACGACGGCACCGGGTGGCGGATGACCCGCCGGGTCCGCGGCGAGGTCCTCGACGAGGCCGACGAGCGGCTTCCGCCGCTGTGGCGACGGCTGCCCGGCGACTCGACGGCACCGCTGGTGGCCGCCGCCACCGACGGCACCGCGACATTCCGGACCGACGGCCAGCCGTTACGGCGTACCGCCCTGGACCGGCACGACCAGAAGGTACGCGCGCTGGCCGCGCTGCCGCTGCGCACCGCGTCGCTACGGGGCGCGCTCACCTTCGGGCTGGAGGCCGCCCACCCATGGGCACCGGCCGAACGGGCCCTGCTCGCCGCCACCGCCGAACTGGTCGCGCAGGCCGCCGAACGGGCCCGGCGGTTCGAGACCCAGCACGGTACGGCACAACTCCTGCAACGCAGCATGCTGCCGGAGCACCTGCCCGACATCCCCCGGTTCCGGATCGCGGCCCGTTACGAGGCCGGCGTCGACGGCAACGCCGCCGGCGGCGACTTCTACGACGCGTTCCCGCTGGCCGGAGGGCGGCTCGCGGTCGTGCTCGGGGACGTCGCGGGCCACGACGTACGGGCGGCCGCGCTGATGGGCCAGGTACGCGCCGCGCTGCGGGCGCTCGCGCTGACCGACCCGGACCCGGCCTCGGTCCTGCGCGGGCTGGACCGGCTGGTCGCCAACCTCGCCGCCGAGATGCGCAGCGACGAGATCTTCGTGACCGTCACCTACGGCGTCGCCGACCCCGAGGCGGGTCGACTGACGCTCGCGAGCGCGGGGCACCCCGCTCCCCTGCTGCGCCGGTCGGCCACCGGGCCGGACCCGGTGCCGGCGGCCGGCTACCTCGACGTACCGCCGGGGCCGCCGCTCGGCCTCGGCGGGCGGCGGGCGGCCGTCGCCGTCGACTTCGCCCCCGGCGACACGGTGCTGCTGTTCAGCGACGGTGTCGTCGAGCGCCGTGGACGCGGTCTCGCCGAGGGGTTCGACGCCCTCGCCGCCGCCGTCTCGGCGGCCGGCGGCTCCGATCCGCGCAGCCTGTGCGCGGTCGCGGTCGGCGCGGTGGCCGGCCCCACCGAGGACGACGTGGCGGTACTGGCCGTCGAGCACGCCAGCCGGCCGAGCCGGTCGGCCGGCATCCAGGTGCCGGCCGAACCGACCGCGCCGGGTCGGGTACGGCACTGGATGACCGCCCAGCTCACCGAGTGGGCGGTGCCGGAGTCGGTCGTCGCCGCGGCGGTGCTCTGCACCAGTGAGCTGACCACCAACGCCCTCCTGCACGCCGGCACCTCGGCCCGGGTGGAGATCGACCTGAGTTCGGAACGCCTGCTCGTCTCCGTCGCCGACCGGGGCACCCGGGGAACGGTGACCAGGACCCAGACCGATCGGTTGAGCAGCCGGGGCCGGGGGTTGTCGCTGATCGAGCAGCTGAGTGACGCCTGGGGCACCGATCCGACCGTACGGGGGTCCACCGTATGGTTCGAGATCCTCATACCTGAGGGTCAGGCAGGCGTCACCCCCGCTCCCGGCGGGTAGGGGGACCGGATGGACGCGAACGGCCCGGCAGGCGTGCTCTTCGACCTCGACGGCACCCTGGTCGACACCACCTACCTGCACACGGTCGCCTGGTGGGAGGCGCTCGGCCGGGCCGGCTACGACGCGCCGATGGCGCGGGTCCACCGCGGCGTCGGAATGGGTTCGGACCGGCTGCTCGACCACGTGCTCGGGCCGGAGCGTGACCATGGTGCCGACGACCGCATCCGGGCCGGACACCGGGAGATCTTCGCCCGGCACCGGAACCGGTTGTGCCCGCTGCCCGGCGCCGCCGACCTGCTGCGGGCGTGCGCCGACCGCGGGCTGCGGGTCGTACTGGCGTCGTCGGCGGCCCGCGACGACCTGGTGGCGCTGCGGTCGGCGCTGTCCGCCGACGACGCGGTGGCCGCGGCGACGTCGGCCGACGACGTGCCGGAGATCAGACCGAGTCCGGACATCCTGACCGCCGCGTTGCACAAGGCGGGGCTGGCGGCCCGCCGGGTGGTGTTCGTCGGCGACTCGGTCTGGGACGTGGCCGCGGCCCGGCACCTCGACATCCCCTGCGTGGCGCTGACCTGTGGGGGCACCTGCCGGGCGGAACTGGCCGGTGCCGGCGCGGTGGCCGTCTACGACGATCCGGCGGCCCTGCTCGCCGCCCTCGACCAGTCGCCGATCGCAGCCCTCACCTGAGCGTCGGCCGGCGCGGTCAGCGGTCCATGAGCAGGCGGACGGTCGTCGAGTCCTCGGTGGTGTGCACGTGGACCAGGTCGCACAGCAGGTTGACCAGCACCAGGCCGCGGCCGCGCTCGGTGGTGTGCGGAGGCGGGATCCGGCCGGCGAGCCGGTCGGTCAGCACGCTCGACCCGGTGATCTCGCAGACCAGCGCGTCCGGCTCGGTCCACACCCGCAGGATCGCCGGTCCGGCGGCGGTGGCGACGGCGTTGGTGGCCAGCTCGTTGACCGCGATCCGCAGGTCGGTCACCCGGTCGGGCGCCAGCCCGGCCTCGGTGGCCAGCGCGACGACCAGACCGCGTACGCCGGACAGGCCGGCCGTCTCGAAAACCAGCACGGTCGTCGTCGTGGTCGGCTCGGGCAGCGGGCGGTTGAACGCGTCGACGATCCGTTCCGGTCGGGTGTAGCCGAGGCTCGGCTGGCGGTCGCCGCCACGCATCAGCACCGGGTGGGTGCTGGCGGCGTCGGCGAGCACGTCGAGGTCCAGCCGCGCGGCGTCGTACGGGCACAGCATCCGGACCGGGTGGTCGGCGAAGGCGATGTTGACGAGCGCCTCGTGCTGTACGCAGCGCGGGTAGTCGGCCGCGGCCCGGCCGGGCCAGACCGGCTCGCCGACGACGCGTACCGGGCCGCCGTGCCCGGCGACGAAGGCGTGCAGCACGCTCGGGATGATCCGGGCCGGGTTGCGGCCGGCCCGGACCATGTCCAGCAGGCGTACGCCGTCGACACCGTCGAACCGCCGCAGCAGGCCCAGGCCGTAGGTGGGAACGGCGATCAGCACCGGCTCGCCGGCGGCGAGTCCGTCCTCCACGAAGGGCACGGTGGCGGCCAGGTAGTCGTCGTCACCGGTGTAGAACAGCGCCTCGTGCCACTGCGGTGCATGCGCCGGTGCGATCGTCGGGCGGTCCGTCATCGGCGGCCGCGGGCTCGCGCGGCTGCCGGGACGATCCCGACCCGGACGATCTCGACAGGGATGATCCCAACCGGACACGCCATCATTGGAAACCCCCGTACCTCCAGGCTCACGGGGAGCCTACGTCCTCGCGGGAGCCGGGTCACGCGACGCGTCGGCCAGCCGGGAAGTCCCTTGTGGATCCCTTTTCGGGCGGCACCGGACCGGTCGACGTCGCCGGGCCCGGACGCCGGACCGGCCCGGCCACGGCAATCGGGTAGACACGAGGGCTTCACACACGCGCAACATCCCCGTACGGTGTTGCTTGTCATGGGAGCGCTTCCATGGAGGTCGCTCGATATCGTACTCGAGGGGTCACACATGCCCACCCGATCCGCGCTCGCCGCCGGCGCGGCCACCGCCCTGGCGGTGGTCGCGACCACCGCGGCCGGTATCGGCCTGCTTTCGCCGCAGCCGGCCCAGGCCGCGCAGTCCGTGTTCTACGTCGACCCGCAGACCAACGCCGCCCAGTGGGTCGCGGCCAATCCCGGCGACTCCCGCACCGGCGTCATCCGTGACCGGATCGCCAACGTGCCGCAGGGGCGCTGGTTCACCCAGCACAACCCCGCCGCCGTACGGGGTCAGGTCGACGCCTTCGTCGGCGCGGCCGCCGCCGTCGGCAAGATCCCGATCCTGGTCGTCTACAACATTCCGAACCGGGACTGTTCCAACCACAGCGCCGGCGGCGCCCCGAACCACACCGCCTACCGCCAGTGGGTGGACGAGGTCGCGGCCGGGCTCGGCAACCGGCCCGCCACGATCATCCTGGAGCCCGACGTGCTCGCCCTCATGGGCACCTGCATGAACACCGGCCAGCAGGCGGAGGTGCGGGCCTCGATGGCGTACGCCGGAAAGCGGCTCAAGGCCGGCTCGTCGCAGGCGAAGGTCTACTTCGACGCCGGCCACTCGGCCTGGCACTCCCCCTCGGCGATGGCCGGCATGCTCGTCGGGGCCGACGTGGCGAACAGCGCCGACGGGATCTCCAGCAACGTGTCCAACTACCGGGCCACCAGCGAGGTCGTCAACTACGTCAAGGCGGTGATCGCGGCGACCGGCGCCAACCACCTGACGGCCGTGATCGACACCAGCCGAAACGGGAACGGCCCGCTGGGCTCGGAGTGGTGCGACCCCGCCGGCCGGGCGATCGGTACGCCGAGCACCAACCAGACCGGTGACCCGAAGATCGACGCCTTCCTCTGGGTCAAGCTGCCCGGCGAGGCGGACGGCTGCATCGCCGCCGCCGGACAGTTCGTGCCGCAACGGGCGTACGACCTGGCCGTCGCGGCCGGCCCGCTGCCGACCACGCCACCGCCCAGCCCGACCCCCACGACCCCGCCGCCCACGACCCCGCCGCCGACCACTCCCCCGCCGACCACCCCACCGGCCGGCGGCTGCACGGTCAGCTACACCGCGAACGCCTGGACCGGCGGCTTCACCGCCGAGATCAGGGTGACCAACCGGGGGCCGGCGGTCAGCGCCTGGACGCTGACCTTCACCGCCGGGGCCGGCGTGCAGCTCAGCACCGGCTGGAACGGCACGTGGAGCCAGTCCGGCAACCAGGTGACGGCGCGCAACGCCGCCTGGAACGGCGCGCTGGCGACCGGGGGCACGACCAGCATCGGCTTCCAGGGCACCCAGGGCGGGGCCGGCGCGCCGGCCCTGACCAACTTCTCCCTCAACGGGACGCCCTGCGCCTGACCGCGGTCCGGCACGCCGCGCGGCAGCTCCGGGTTCGCGCGGCGTGCCACCCCGGTCCCGTGCCCCGCACCGATCCCCGTGCGGGGTGGATGATTCGTCCGCTTCTCAACCACCGACTGCCCTAGATCGACGAAGAGGTACGGGGCGGGCGGGGGCGGGTAGGCGGCATCCGTGATACATATGTTCCAGTCCATTGCAGTCGGCGATCGGCGCACATCCGATCGTGCAATTTAGGCCCGCGAAGCCTCTCCGCCGTCCATTCCGCGAAGACGGACGGCGTCGATAGCGCAGTGGCGAGACTCTCAACGCATCGCGTTTGGAGCAACGCATCCACAGTGCTCTCCGAGAGGTGGTTCATGCCGTTCAAAGAACCCGTCCAACGCACCCTGCGCGCCCAGTGGCTCGGCCACCAGATGCGCGAGCTGCGCCGTCAACGGGGGATGACCCTCAAGTCCACCGCCGACTACCTCGGCCGTGACCATTCCGCACTCGCCCGCTACGAACGCGCGGAATGGCCCTTCAAGCACCACGACGTCGCGGCCCTGCTCGACATCTACGGTGTGTTCGACGGCCGCACCCGGGCCCGCCTGCTCCGCCTGTCCCGGGACACCTGGCGCACCAACCAGTGGGACGTCGACTTCACCGACGGGCTGCCGGACCGGGCCTACGTCGACCACGCCTGGCTCGTCGGCCACGCCAAGCTGATCTGCTTTTACCACACCCAACTGCTGCCCGACCTGCTGCAGACCCCCGCCTACGCCGACCGGGCACTACGGCTGCGCGAGGCCGCCGCCACGCCGGCCGACCGCGCCGCCCGGATCGCCGAGCGGATCGGCCGCCAGCGGGCTTTCGAGGCGGGCAGCAACGGCCTGTCGGTGGTGCTCGACGACGCCGTGCTCCGCCGGGACCTCGGCGACGCCGACGTGATGCGGGCCCAACTCGACCACCTCGCCACCCTCGCCCGCCGGCAGCGGATCGAGATCCGCGTCCTGCCGGCCGACGCCAACACCACGCCCCGGTTCGACGGCCCGTTCCAGGTCTTCCGCATGCCCGAGCCGTATCCGGAGGTCGCCTACCTGGAGAACCTGGCCGGACAGATCTACGTCGAGGCACCGCAGAGCAAACGGTTCGTGCTCGCCTTCGACCAGCTCCGTGACGCCGCCCTCACCGCGGCCGACTCCGCGCACCTCATCACGGCGGCCGCGCTCCGCCTCGACGCACGGGCCTGACCGGCCGCGGACCCCGCGGACGTACGGCCGGGACCGGCACACCGTGTGCCGGTCCCGGCCGCCTCCCGGACACCCTCGACACCGACGCCCCGACGGCCGTTCGGCCGGACCGCCCGGCCGGTCGGCGGGATGAGACCGTCGCCACGTTTGACGCCGCCGCCCGCGCCGGACACCCGGGATGGCTGATCGCGGCCCGGATTCAGCGGTTCAGCGTGATTCGCCGCGCGCCATCCGGGTAACTCACCGGCCGGGTCGCTCCGCCTGGCGGTGCCGAGAACGAAGTCCGCACGGGCGGCCCCCGAGGTCGACGACGCCCTCACCCCGCAGGACGGCCGGCGGCCGCCCGTACCTCCGAGAAGGCACGGGCGGCATCAAACCGGGATTCCGCCACGTCGACGTCCTCATACCGTCAATGTCACCGGAACGACGCTGAGGAGCAACAGCGATGACCACCGACACCGTCAACCCCGACGCCGCCGCCCGCCCCGACACCCTCGACACCGAACGGGGCCTGCTGTTCGCCGTACTGGTCATGGTCCTGCTGGGGGTCGCCGGGATGTTCCTGATCTCCGCCTGACCCCGCGGCCTCAGGGCCGCTCCTGGCCACCCGTGTGCGGCACCCGGGTGGCGGGGATGACGCCGAGCTTGCCGGCCTGGTAGTCCTCGAACGCCTGCGCCAGCTCGGCACGGGTGTTCATGACGAACGGGCCGTAGTGGGCCACCGGCTCACGGATCGGCTTGCCGCCCATGATGTAGAGATCCAGCACCGGCGTGTGCGAGTCCTGTGCCTGGTCGGCGGTGAAGGTCAGCACGTCACCCGGGCCGTACACGGCCAGCTGGCCGGTCTGCACCGGCCGCCGGTCGGTACCGACGGTGCCCTTGCCGCCCAGCACGTAGACCAGCGCGTTGAAGTCCGGCCGCCACGGCAGGTCGACCCGCGCCCCCGGCTGGACGGTCACGTGGGTGATGGTGATGTCGGTGTGGGTCGTACCGGGTCCGCGGTGGCCGTCCACCTCGCCGGCGATGACCCGCAGCAGCGCGCCACCGTCCGGTGTGGTCAGCAGCGCCGACTCACGGCCGCGGATGTCCTGGTAGCGGGGCGGGTTCATCTTGGCGACCCGCGGCAGGTTGACCCACAGCTGGAGGCCGTGGAAGAGCCCGCCGCTGACGACCAGGTGCTCCGGCGGGGCCTCGATGTGCAGCAGCCCCGAGCCGGCGGTCATCCACTGGGTGTCGCCGTCGGTGATGGTGCCACCGCCGCCGTTGGAGTCCTGGTGGTCGAAGATGCCGTCGATGATGTAGGTGACGGTCTCGAAGCCCCGGTGCGGGTGCCACGGGGTGCCCTTCGGCTCGCCCGGCGCGTAGTCCACCTCGCCCATCTGGTCGAGGTGGATGAAGGGGTCGAGTTCCGGCATGGGCACGCCCGCGAACGCCCGGCGGACCGGGAAGCCCTCGCCCTCGAAACCGCTGGGTGCGGTGACGATCCGGCGGACCGGCCGGAAGGCGGTGGCGGCGGGGTCGACGTGCGGCAGGCGGGGCAGGACGAGGACGTCGTCCACGGTGATCGCTGGCATGGCTCCTTCTCTCGGGTCGCACGGGTGGTGGAGCCGGTGGCGCGGGTGGCGCCCGCCGGGCTCCGGCACGGGTTCGCGGTCCGCTCGGGCGGGTCGCGGTCAGTCGGCGGTGCGGGCCGCGGTCATCCGGTCACCGAGCCGGGTGAACACGCGGGTGAGGCAGGCCATCTCGGCCTCGTCGAGGTCGTCCATGAGGTGTCGGCGTACCGACGCGAGGTGGTGTGGTGCCGCCTCGCGCAGGGCGAGCAGCCCGGTGGCGGTCAACACCGCCTGGCTGCCGCGCCGGTCCTCGGGACAGCTCTCCCGCACGACCAGGCCGCGCCGCTCCATGGTGGAGATGTGGTACGTCAGCCGGCTCGGCGAGAAGACCAGCCGGTTGGCCAGTTCGCCCATCCGTAACCGCTGCTGGGGCGCCTCGGAGAGCAGCACCAGCACGTGGTAGTCGGGCATGCTCAGTTCGCTGTCGGCCCGCAGGTCCTCCTCGAGTTGGGTGATCAGGCGCTGGCTCGATTCGATGAAGGCCCGCCAGCAGGCCATCTGCGTGTTGTCCAGACTTTCGACCACGCACCGAGAGTAGCACTCCTTCAAATCTGAACAACCTCTTCGGCGAAGACGTTTGTCACATCGTCAGACGGGAATTCCAAACCTGAACGGACTGTTCAGCGGCGGCAGCCCGACCCCCCGCTCATTGGAGCCCGTACGCCACGACCCGCCGACGAGGAAGCTGGCCGGGACAAAATGCAGTGGGCGGGAAGATTGGCACCCACAACCCAACCGAGAGGGCGAGGCGCATGCGATACCGCACCCTGGGACGACCGGCACGGTCGTGTCCACGTACTGCCTGGGCACCATGACCTTCGGCGCGGAGAGCGACGACGACACGGCGTTCGCGCAGCTCGACCTGCTCGTCGAGCGCGGCGGCACGTTCATCGACACCGCCGACGTCTACTCCGCCGGACTGTCCGAGCAGATCGTCGGGCGGTGGCTCGCCGAACGGCCCGGGATGCGCGACCGCGTCGTACTGGCCACCAAGGGCCGGTTCCCGATGGGACCGGGCGCCAACGACGCCGGGCTGTCCCGGATACACCTCGGCCGCGCCCTGGACGCGAGCCTGCGCCGGCTCGAGGTCGAGACGATCGACCTCTACCAGGCGCACGCCTGGGACCCGCTGACCCCGATCGAGGAGACCCTGCGGTTCTTCGACGACGCGGTCCGCGCCGGCAAGATCCGCTACGTCGGGGTCAGCAACTTCACCGGCTGGCAACTCCAGAAGGCCGCCCTGCTCAGCCGGCACCTCGGCCTCTCCCCGGTGGTGACGCTGCAGCCGCAGTACAACCTGCTCGCCCGCGACGTCGAGTTCGAACTGGTGCCGGTCTGCGAGGCGGAGGGCATCGGCATCCTGCCCTGGTCACCGCTCGGCGGCGGCTGGCTGACCGGAAAGTACACCCGGGACAGCCGGCCCGCCGGCGCCACCCGGCTGGGCGAGAACCCGCAACGCGGCATGGAGGCGTACGACCCGCGCAACCGTGACGAACGCACCTGGCGGGTCGTCGACGCCGTACGCGACATCGCCGGCGAACGCGGCGTCTCGATGGCCGCCGTCGCGCTGGCCTGGCTGGTCGACCGGCCGGCGGTGACCTCGGTGATCCTCGGCGCGCGTACCGTCGCGCAACTGGAGGACAACCTGTCCGCGACCGGGCTGACCCTCGACGCGAAGGAACGCGAGCGGCTCGACGAGGCGAGCGCCCCGGTGGTGGCCGACTACCCGTACGGGGCGGCCGGCCGGGAACAGCGCGACCGGCGGGTGCCGGGCTGATGGACGACCTGGACCTGCTGGACTGGCGCGAGCAGGTGGCCCGGATGTACCTCGGCGGACTCGACCTCGCCGGCTTCCGGGCGGCCCGCGACGCGCTGTTCGCCGGACACCCGCAGTCCCCGATCCCGGTCGACCGGCGCGCCGGCTTCACCGGGCTGGCCTACTTCCCGCCCAACCCGGACGCGGTCGTCGACGTACCGCTGCGCCCCGCCTCCGGCACCGAGACCATCGACACCGGCGGCCCGGACGGGGTCGTGCGCTACCGCCGGGTCGGCGTCGCGGAGACGCCGTGGGGCCCGCTGACCCTGTGGTGGATCGAGGCGTACGGCGGTGGCCTGTTCGTGCCGCTGCGCGACGGCACCAGCGGGCGGGAGACGTACGGCGGTGGCCGGTACCTGACCGACACGGTCAAGGGCACGTACGGCCGCGGCGTGGTCGTCCTGCCCGGCAGCCGGGTACGCCTCGACGTCAACTACGCCTACAACCCCAGTTGCGCGTACGACGACCGGTGGGCCTGCCCCCTGGCCCCGCCGGAGAACCGCCTGGACTCCCCGATCCCGGCCGGCGAGAAGACGTATCGCCCGGTTTCTCCCTGATCGGCGCGGCCGGCCGGGCGGGCTGCCCGGCCGGCCGTGGATCCGGGCTCAGCGCACCTGCGCCGGCTGCTGGCCCTGGTCGGCCGGCTGCTGACCCTGGTTCGCCGGCCGGTTCTCGGCCTGCCAGTTCATCCGGGCCAGCACCTGCCGGCCCTGCTCGGCCTGCTCGGCGTCGACCACGACGGTGTAGCGGCCGGCGCGCAGCGAACTCGCCGAGGTGAAGTCCCGGCGGCCGCCCGTCATCGCGTGGGCGATGGCCCCGAAGATCGCACCCCAGACCGCGCCGATGACGACGGCGGTGACGATCACCGCCAACCAGGCGGTCGTGGCGAAGATCCCGAACAGCAGGCCGATGAACAGACCGAACCAGGCACCGGTCGCCGCGCCGGCCAACGCCGCGCGGCCGGTGGTCATCCGGCCCAGTACGGTCTCGACCAGCGTCAGGTCGGTCCCGACGATCGCCGTTCGCTCGACCGGGAACCTGTTGTCGGAAAGGTAGTCGACGGCCCGCTGCGCGGACGCGTAGTCGGGATAGGCCGCGAGCATGACCGTGGCGCGACCGAGGTCGGGCCCGCCGTAAGCCCCCGGCATCGCCGGTTGCTCGCCGGCCGGACCGGCGGGCAGGTTGTCACCGCCCGGCCACATGCTCCTGGGCATCGTAGCTCTGCTCATCTCTCGCCTCCTTCGTCAATCGATCGTGTTCCCACGACCTTTTCGAGGTAACCCGGCCGCCTCGGCCGCCAGCGCGAGATAGTGCGGTACGTCGCCGGTGTGGAACGGGTGTTCGGCCGGTTCGATCCGGGCCAGGAAGTCGGCGTAGACGGCGGCCATCCGCAGCGCCGCGACCGGCCGCAGCAGGTCGAGAGCGCGTACGGGGTCGCAGCCGGGCACGCTGGCCCGCCAGCGGGCCGCCCAGGAACGGGTCAGCGCGGCGACGGTCTCCGGCCCGGTCCCCTCGGTCAGCCGCATGATGTCGAAGGCGGGGTGACCGGCACACGCGTCACCCCAGTCGATGATCACCCGCTGGTCACCACCGGTACCGCCGGCCCCACCCGCGCGGACGTTTCCCGGGTGCAGGTCACCGTGCACCAGCGTGTCCGGAATGCCGCACTCCGCCACCTCGGCCAGCCGGCCGGCCAGCCCGTCGAGCAACCCCGCCACCGGCGTCAGGTCGGCGCCGTGCGCCGCCAGCACCCCGTTCGTCCACGCCGCCAGCGCCGTACCCCGCCGGTCCGGCAGGCCGGCCGCGACCAGCGCCGCCAGATCGGGTACCGCCCGGGTCTGGATCTCGTGGTGGTCGGCCGCGATCGCGTCGCGTTCGGCCGGGCCGGCGCCGTACCGGTCCTCGCCGGGCACGTGCTGGAGCAGGATCCGGCCGGCACCGTCGGCGCCGAGGAGCACCGGCGCGAGCCGCGGCACCGTCGCGCCGAGCCAGCGCAGCACCACCGCCTCGTGCGCGAAGAAGTCCGGCACCTGCTTGAGCCAGACGGGGGCGCCGACGTCCCCGCCCGCCCCACCGCCCCGGCCCGTACCGGTCCGGCCCGTACCGGTCCGGTCAGTGCCGGTCCGGTCAGTGCCGGTCCGGTCAGTGCCGGTCCGGTCAGTGCCGGTCCGGTCAGTGCCGATCGGGTCGAGGCGCCAGATCGCCGACAGGTTCCACGCCCGCCGCTGTACCGGCCGGTACGCTCCCCGGCCGAGCCGGTCCAGCCGGTCCCGGGCCCAGCGCAGGGTGCGGCCGGGGCCGCCCGGTTCGGCCCAGGGCGCCCGTCGCGGGTCCGGCGCCAGGTCGACCGTGTCCGGCACCGGCAGCAGGCCGTCCGGAATTGTGTCGACCTGGGCGAGATAGGTCACCGTGCCGCCGGGCGGCGCCGGCCGGTCGGCGGTGAGCAGGCGCAGCACCGTCACCTCGACCCGGTGCCGGTCGCGGGCGGCCGCGACCACGTCGGCGACGTCCTGCCACCAGGGGTCCGGCGCGTCGAACGGGGCAAGGGCACCGAGCGGTCTGCCGCCCGGATCGACCAGGACCAGGTTCACGGTACGGGGCACGGCCCGCGACGCTAGCCGTCGCGCCGACCGCCGACCACCGATTTGCCGCCGACCCGACGGCCATGACGAACCACGCGAATCGAACAGATCGGTCACAGCGGCCGGCCGAACGGACCCTCGAACCTCACCTCACTCCCGAGAATCCGAGAATTCCTGAAATGAAATGCCAGACTTTGTCAATAGACATCCCTTTTATCCATCGTCCGTTCGGCTAGATTTCCGGGATACCTTCGGGCTAGGGTTAGGCCACTGAACGGCTGAACGCGCACCTGATCTACAGAAGACATTTCCCGCGGACGAGGTGCAGGGAGGATCACCATGACCGCGACGATCGAGCAGACCGAGACCGTCACCCGGTCCGGAAGCATGCCGACCGACGCCAAGCCCGCCGACAGCGCGGCTGAACTGCTGGACGCGATGGCGGCGCTGCCCGCCGGCCATCCGTCCCGGCCCGCGCTGCGGGACCGGGCGATCGAGGCCTGGCTGCCGCTGGCACAGCACCTCGCCCACCGCTACAGCGGCCGGGGCGAGCCGACCGACGACCTGATGCAGACCGCCGCTGTCGGCCTCATCAAGGCGGTCGACAAATTCGACCCGAGCCGTGGCGTCGACTTCGCCGGCTACGCCATCCCCACCATCATCGGCGAGCTGAAGCGGCACTTCCGCGACCGCACCTGGGACATCCGGGTGCCCCGTCGGCTCCAGGAACTGCGCCTGAGCATCTCCGAGGCCAACAGCACGCTGCTCCAGAGCCTCGGCCGCTCGCCGACGGTCGCCGACATCGCCGCCCACCTCAAGCTCACCGAGGAAGAGGTGCTGGAGGGCCTGGAAGGCGCCCGCGCCTACAACGCGGTGTCGCTGTCGACGCCGACCGGCGACGGCGAGCGGGCCACCGAACTCGGCGACATGCTCGGCGGCGAGGACGGCGAGTTCGAGCTGGCCGAGCTGCGGGTGGCCCTCGGCCCGGCACTGTCCACGCTGGACGAACGCGAGCAGAAGATCCTGACCCTGCGCTTCTACGGCAACCTGACCCAGTCGCAGATCGCCGAACAGGTGGGCGTCTCCCAGATGCACGTCTCGCGGCTGCTGGCCCGGGCCCTGGTGAAGCTGCGCGGCCAACTCAGCGACACCTACTGACCTGATTCATCGGCAGGCGGCGGCCGGATCCTGTGGTGGGGGTCCGGCCGCCGCGCCGTCCCCGGACGCTCCTATGGTGCGTCGACCGGCCGCCCCCGTGCCCTTCGTGGGGTGGCGGTGCGTGATGATCGTTAGTTGCTCCGCCGTTGTCCGTACGGCGTGTCGGGTTGCAGGGCAGCTGATGATCACGGGTGCCGTGAGGGTTTGCCGGGGAAGGACCCCAAAGGTGTTGGGGTCCACAGCGAATTCGGCGTACGCACAGCGAATCCGCTGTGGGGCGTGACAGTGGTATCGGGTCGGCGGGTGGACCGGGCCGGTGCGGCGGCCGAGAGCCGGGGCGGGACGCTCCTGTAGTGCGTCAGGTGGCTGGGGTGGGCTTCGACCGCGGCCCGGCGGGCGATGCCTTCCACGGCCCAGACCCGCGACCCTGCTCACAGTCAGACGAGCCCGCGCGGGCCGGTCCGGACCAGCTCCCGCCGTCCGGACCAGTTCCCGCTCCCGCAGTCCGGATCAGCTCCCGCCGGCGGCCGGCCAGGGAAGCCGGGCCGCCAGGTCGAAGACGAGGTCGCCGTCGGTGGTATGGCGGACACCGTGCTCGAGCCGCCCGCCGGCCAGCCCGACCCGCTCGGACAGCCCGGCCAGCCCGTGCCGGGCGCCCGGCACCACCGGCCCGCCCACGGGCGCCAACCCGTTACGCACCCGGACGCGCAGTTCACCGTCCGGGGTGCGGTCCAGCCGTACCCGGATCCTCGCGCCGGGAGCGTGCTTGCGGGCGTTGGTCAGCCCCTCCTGCACCACCCGGTACGCCGTGCGGCTCACCGACGCCGGCAGGGCGACGTCCGGAAGCAGGTCCTCGACCTCGACCGTGGTGTCCGCGGCCCGGACCTCGGCGACGAGCCGGTCGAGATCGGTCAGTCCCGGTTGCGGACGGAGTCCGTCCGCGGCGTCCGGGGCGGCCCGCAGCACGCCCAGGATCTCCCGGAGGTCCTCCAGCGCCTCGTGCGCGCCGACCCGGATCGTCCGGGCGGCCCGGGCGATCTCCTCCGGCGACAGGTCCGACCGCACCTCCAGCGCCCCGGCGTGCAGGCTGACCAGCGAGATCCGGTGGGCCAGCACGTCGTGCATCTCCCGGGCGATCCGTTCCCGCTCCAGCACCCGTACCCGGTCCAGGTGCAGCCTCGCCTCGACCTCGGCCCGCTCCCGCAGCACGGCGTCCTTCTCCCGCCGGGCCCGGACGACCCCGCCGACCGCCACCGCGACCGACAGCAGCGCGACGCTGAGGACGTTGGCACCGGGGACGCCCAGGTCCGGGTCCGGCCGGTGGATCGAGTACGGGACGAAGGCAACCACGTGCAGTCCGGCGACGGCGAGGGTGACCGGCCAGCGCCGGTTGGCGGCGACGGTGTAGACGGCGATCAGGACGGCGGCGCCGACGAACTCGGTGATCGGGATGATCGCCGCGAGCAGCAGCGCGACCCCGACCGGCCAGCGCCGCCGCCACCACAGGGCGAGGCAGCCGATCGCGGACAGGATCAGCGCGAAGAAGAGCGTGGCACCGGTCACGATCCCCCGGATCTCGGCGGTCCCCGCCGACTCCATGGCGACCAGCGCGGCCACGCCGATCCCGGCGAGGTCGACGACCCCCTCACGCAGCGACCGGCGCGACCCACGGCGCGCTCCGCCGTCGCCCGTCTTCTCCACGGACACGACGGTATGCGGCCGCCGTACCGGTGAACAGTCGCCGAAAGTAGCCGGGCCGGCCCCGCGGCGTCGCGGGGCCGGGCCGGTCGCTACCGGGCCGGTGGCTGCTGCGGGCGTCGCCACATCGGCCAGAACGGTGTGCCGTCGGGTACCCGGAAGGGCGGGCCGACCTCGTAGCCGTGCCGCAGGTAGAGGTCACGGCTGCGGGTGCTGCTCGCCTCCAGGTAGGCGGGCATGCCCTTGGCGTCGAGCCGGGCGTGGTGGTGCCGCAGCAGCGCGGATCCGGTACCGGTCCCCTGCCGGTCCGGTGCCACGGCGAGGAACGCCAGGTGGTGGTGTGCCTCGTGCGGATGGTTGGCGTCGAACAGGTCGTCGAGGTGCAGGAACCGGTCGGTCCACTCGCCGCAGACCCGCTCCACCCGGACGTCGTAGTCGACCGGCGGTGGTGGCGGCTCGCCGTCGCGGGGGAACCACACGGCGACCGCCGACCGGTCCGTGGTGACGTACACCAGACCGAAGGTGAGGGCGTACTCGACCATGATCTCGAAGTTGCCGGCGAGCACCGCCCGGCGGGCGGCCGGGTCCGGCACCAGCCAGCCGGAGACCGGCAGCGGGGCGAACGCCTCGGCGATCAGGCCGGCGATCGCGGGCGACTCGTCGGCCGAGGGCCGCCTCAGCACCGGGGCGGTCACCGCGACACCTTCGTCTCCGCCGGTTCGTCGGCCGGGTCGGCCCCGGGCGGCGCGGCGCCGTCGGCGGCCCGCTGCAGCGGCAGCAGCGCGGTGGCGCGTTCGGCGCCGAGCCCGATGGTGGCGTACACGTCCGGCCGGCGGCCGCGCAGTGCCAGGCCCCAGGCGGTGCCGACGACGGCCGCGACCAGGTAGACCGACGGGAAGATCCAGCGCAGCGGCGAGTCGGGCCCGACGCCGAGCAGGTCGGCGAAGTTGGCCAGCGCGGTGAGCGCGATGACGGCCAGCGCGACGGCCGCCAGCCCGGGGGCCACGACGCGCCGCCACACCGGCTCGCCGGACGGCTGCCGGACGAAGAACGCGACCACCGAGACCGAGGTGGCGGTGATCAGCAGCAGCAGGCCGAAACCGCCGACGGTGCCGCCCCAGAAGAAGAGCTGGACCAGCGGATCCCAGCCGGCGACGGCGTAGGTGAGGATGACGACCAGCCCGAGCGCGGTCTGGGCGACCGAGCCGCTGCGCGGTGCCCCGGTACGCGGTGAGGTCTGGCCGAAGACGGCCGGCAGGACGCGTTCGCGGCCGAGCGCGAAGGCGTACCGGGCGGTCGTGTTGTGGAACGAGATCATCGCGGCGAGCAGCGAGGTGAGGAACAGCGCGTGTCCGATGTCGACGACCGTGCCGCCGAGGTGCGCGCCGGCCAGGTTGAAGATGACCTCGGTGCCTTCGGCCCGGGAGACCTCGACGATGCGGTCGGGGCCGGTCGCGACGGTCATCGCCCACGCCGACAGCGCGTACAGGCCGCCGATGATCGCCACCGACAGGTACGTGGCCATCGGTACGGTCCGCCTGGGGTCCTTGCTCTCCTCGCTGAAGACGACCGCGGACTCGAAGCCGCTGAAGCCGGTGGTGGCCAGCACCAGGATCGCCCCGACGCCGGGGACGGGCAGGTTGCCCGGGTCGAGGGTGTCGAAGGTGAGCTGCCCGCCGGCCGGGTTGAGCAGGTTGGCGGCGTCGAAGACGACGATGATCGCGATCTCGGAGAGCAGCAGTACGGCGAGCACCATGCCGTTGACGTCGACCCGCAGCACGCCGAGCACGCCGACGACGGCCCAGGCGAACAGCGCGACGACCCACCACTGGGCGTGCAGGCCGAACCACTGCTCGATGACCGGGGCGGCGGCGGCCCCGATCGCGCCGTACAGACCGACCTGCAACGCGTTGTACGCGATCAGCGCGACCCAGGCGGCGCCGACGCCGAAGGGCCGGCCGAGGCCACGCGCGATGTAGGCGTAGAAGGCGCCGGCGTTGGCGACCCGGCGGGCCATCGCGACGTAGCCGACCGAGAAGAGCCCGAGCAGTACGGCGATGACGAGGAACGCGAGCGGGATGCCGGTGACGCCGGTGACGGCGTACCCGGTGGTGACCAGGCCGGCGACCACGGTCAGCGGGGCGGCGGCGGACAGCACGAAGAAGATCACGGACGGGATGCCCAGCCGGTTGCGGGCGAGGGCGGACGAGACGTTGCTCGGGCGGCTCCGGGTTGTGCTCAGGGTCATCTGGACTGCTCCGTTACGGGGGAGGGTTGCGGATGTCCATTGCGGCGGATCTATTGGCGGTGGCTGAGCACCGCCGCTCCGACAGCGGCCTCGGTGTGCGCGACGAGTTCGCGCAGCGGCGGGGCCAGGTTGGTGAGCAGCTGGTCGATGCGGCGTTGTGCCTCCGACCGGCCGTGCCAGAGCACCTCACGGGTGAGGTTGGTGGCGCCGACCAGACCGAGCAGCGTCAGGTCGGGTTGGTCGGCCGGTTCGTCGCGGTCGACCAGGGCCCGCAGCCGGGTCCCCGGCCACGCCGCGGCGTTGATGTCGACCGGCAGGTAGGCGGTCGTGGTGCGCAGCATCCGCCGGTACTCGTGGCGGCGTACGGCACCGGAGCGGGCCAGCCGCTCGCCGACCGACTCGGCCGCGCCGTACCGGAGGAAGTCGATCCAGAGCCGGATCTGCCGGTGCTGTGCCTCGCCGGCCAACTGGTCGAGCACGGTGTGGGCGAGGGCGTCGGGCGGCGGACGGCGGTCGACGATGGTCAGCTCGGCGGAGTCCAATGTGATCCGTCCGAACAGGAGCAACTCGCCGAGGAGCGCGGCGGCCAGTCCGATCCCCGCGGTGCCGGGATTCAGTCGGGGTTTGCCGGTGGCGTCGTCGTGAGCGATGAGGAAGAACTCATCGGCGAGTAGCACAGTTCTCCTCTCGATACGGTATGTCACGACCGGACGCCGCCAAGAAGGATGCATCCCATGTGGACACATGTGCAAGCCCGGTAACCGGCTGGTTACATCCGGACCGGACTGACCTGGGGGTGTCCATACCGTGGGAAGCGACCGTTTCGGCATCCGGGACAATGAACGGATGCTGAGCGCCCGGATGCCCGATCTGCCGGTCCGCGCGGTGCTGCCGGCCGTGACCGGCGCACTGGCCGGAGCCGGCAGCGCCGTGCTGGTCGCCCCGCCCGGCACCGGCAAGACGACCCTGGTGCCGCTGGCCCTGGCCGGTGCCGGCCGGGTGGTGGTCGCCGAACCGCGCCGGGTCGCCGCCCGCGCCGCCGCCCGCCGGATGGCCGACCTGCTCGGCGAACAGGTCGGCGACACCGTCGGCTACACCGTGCGCGGCGAGCGGCGGGTCGGCCCGCGCACCCGGGTCGAGGTGGTCACCACCGGCGTCCTGGTCCGCCGGCTGCAGCGCGACCCCGAACTGCCCGGCATCGACGTCGTACTGCTCGACGAGTGCCACGAGCGGCACCTGGACACCGATCTGGCGCTCGCGTTCACCGTCGACGTACGCGCCACGCTCCGCCCCGACCTGCGGCTGCTGGCGACCAGCGCGACCGCCGACGCGCGGCGGCTGTCCGCCGTGCTCGGCCCGGACCGGCCGGCCCCGGTGGTGGTGGCGGAGTCGGCGCTCTTCCCGGTCGACGTGGTCTGGGCGCCGCCGTCCGGCCCGGTCGACGCCCCGGGACCGCGCGTCGACCCGCGCCTGCTCGACCACGTGGCCGCCACCGTGCGGGTGGCGCTGCGCGACGACCCCGGGGACGTGCTCGTCTTCCTGCCCGGTGTCGGCGAGATCGCGGCGGTCGCCGGCCGCCTCGGCGACCTGCGCGGCGACATCGACGTGGTCACCCTGCACGGCCGGCAGTCCGGCCGCGACCAGGACGCGGCGCTGCGGGCCACCGCCCGCCGCCGGGTGGTGCTGTCGACCGCCGTGGCCGAGAGCAGCCTGACCGTGCCCGGGGTACGGGTCGTCGTCGACGCCGGCCTGGCCCGGGTGCCGCGCACCGACCACGCGCGGGGGCTCGGGGCGCTGGTGACCGTACCGGCCTCGCGGGCGTCGGCGACCCAGCGGGCCGGCCGGGCCGGGCGGGAGGCTCCGGGCCGGGTCTACCGCTGCTGGTCGGCCGCGCGGCACGAGCGACTGCCCGCACACGCCGAACCGGAGGTAGCGGTCGCCGACCTGACCGGGTTCGCGTTGCAGCTCGCCTGCTGGGGCGCCCCGGACGGGGCCGGGCTGGCGCTGCCCGACCCGCCGCCGGACGGCGCGCTGCGGGTCGCCACGGACACCCTGGCCGCGCTCGGGGCGGTCGACGCCGACGGCCGGGTCACGTCGCGGGGGCGGGCGATCGCCGCGACCGGTACGCACCCGCGGCTGGCCCGGGCGCTGCTGGACGGGGCGGGCACGATCGGGGCGGGGCGGGCCGCCGAGGTCGTCGCGCTGCTGTCGGACGAGGGTCCGGCCGGCTCCGGCGACGACCTGGTGACCGCCTGGCGGCGGCTGCGCGCCGGCGCCGACCGGGCGGCGACGGCGCGCTGGCGCACCGAGGTACGCCGGCTGACCGCCGCGCTCGACGCCGGCCCCCCGGTCCCGGACAACCCGGCCGGCGGCACCCCGGCCGCCGCACCGATCGCCGACGACCTCGCAGCCGGGCTGCTGGTCGGACTCGCGTACCCGGAGCGGCTCGCCCGGCTGCGACCGGGCGCCACCACGACGTACCTGATGGCCGGCGGGACCGCCGCGGATCTCGCGGCCGGCTCGGGCCTGGCCGGCACGCCGTGGCTGGCGATCGCGGTGGCCGACCGCTCCCCCGGCCGCAGCGCCGCCCGGATCCGGCTGGCCGCCGCCGTCGACGAGGCGACCGCCCGCGAGGCCGGCGCGGCCCAGGTGGGCCGGGAGCGGCAGGTCGGCTGGACGGACGGCGACGTGGTGGCCCGGGACGTGGAGCGGCTCGGGGCGATCGTGCTCGCCGACCGGCCGGTCGCCCGGCCGGACCCGGCGGCGGTCGGCGCGGCGCTGCGCCACGGGCTGGGCCAGGAGGGACCGACGCTGCTGACCTGGACGCCGGCCGCGCGGGCGCTGCGCGAGCGGCTGGCGTTCTGCCGGCTGGCGCTGGGCGAGCCGTGGCCGGCGGTCGACGACGCGGCGCTGCTCGCCTCGGTCGACGCCTGGCTGGGCCCGGAGCTGACCGGGGCGAGGCGGCGGGCCGACCTGGCCCGGATCGACGTGGCCACGGCACTGCGCCGGCTGGTGCCCTGGCCGCAGGCGGCCCGGCTCGACGAGGTGGCGCCGGAGCGGCTGGCCGTGCCGAGCGGGTCGCGGATCCGGGTCGACTACACCGATCCGGCCGCGCCGGTGCTGGCGGTCAAGCTCCAGGAGACGTTCGGCTGGGCCGACGCGCCGCGGCTGGCCGACGGCCGGATCCCGGTGCTGCTGCACCTGCTGTCGCCGGCCGGCCGCCCGGTCGCGGTGACCACCGACCTGGCGTCGTTCTGGCGGACCGGCTACCGGCAGGTCCGGGCCGAGTTGCGGGGCCGCTATCCGCGTCACCCGTGGCCGGAGGATCCGACGACGGCCGAGCCGACCGGACGGACCCGCCCGCGCCGCGCCTGACGCCGCCGCGCGTCCCACCGCCGTCGCGCGCCGCCCGGCGGGCCGGTCCCGCCGGGCCGGCGGTCACTCGACGATGTCGGCGATGATCACGGTGATGTTGTCCGGGCCGCCGGCGCGCAGCGCGAGGTCGACGAGGCGGCGGGCGCACTCCTCCTGGTCCGGGTAGCCGTTGAGGGTCTCCGCGAGCGTGCCCTCACGCACCACGTTGGACAGGCCGTCGCTGCACAGCAGCCACCGGTCGCCGGCCCGGGGGGTGCTGGTGGTGTAGGCCGGCACGACCGGATCGCCCTGGAGCGCCTGGGTCACCACGGCCCGGCGTGGGTGGTTGAGCGCCTCGTCGGCCGTGATCACGCCCTCGTCGACGAGCATCTGGACGAAGGTGTCGTCCCTGGTCATCTGCTCCAACGCCCCGCCCCGCAGCAGGTAGGCCCGCGAGTCGCCGACGTGCGCCAGGGCCAGGCCGGTGCCGGTGGCCGAGATCAGCAGCGCGGTGAGGGTGGTGCCCATCCCCTCGCGTCCCGGGTCTTCGAGCACGGCGGCACGGATCCGCTCGCCGGCCACCTCGACCGCCCCGCGCAGCACCTCGACCAGCTGGTCGTCGGGGGTGGGCACGTCCAGCGGCGTGACGGCGGCGATGGCGATCGCGCTGGCCAGGTCACCGGCGGCCATTCCGCCCATCCCGTCGGCGACGGTGACGAGGTAGGGACCGGCGTGGACGGAGTCCTGGTTTGCGCTCCGGATCAGTCCACGGTCGCTCACCGCCGCAGAACGCAGCTTCAGGGTCATGGCAGGCAGCCTGCCAGTAGGAGGGCCACCATGTCTCTAGTGAATCACCGACCGCCTCGACGATCGAGGACATCTCACATCTGAAATCGGACAAATAGCCCGGGTGCCCATCCGGACGCTCCGCATCCAGAACAGTCGATTGACAGGCCGGAAACGCGCTGGCAACATCGGACCGAGGATTGGGAGCGCTCCCAGAATTCTCCTGTTCCATCGCCCCGCGACCACCGACCGGGTCCGTCGGCAGCCGTCGCGGACACCACCCCCGCCACCGGAAGGACCGCCGTGCCCCGTACCCGAAGCCGACCCCGGCACACCCCCGCCACCCTCGCCGGCGCCGCGACCGCCGCCGCGCTCACGCTCACCATGGCCGCCGCCCGGCCGGCGCCCGGCCCGCCGACCCGCACCCCGCCGACCCGCCCGGCACCGCCCAGGAGGAACCGCCGGAGCAGATCGAGAACGGCGACTTCAGCAACGGCACCGCCGGCTGGTTCACGTACGGCACCACGTCGAGCGGGATCGTCGACGGGCGGCTGTGCGCCGACGCGCCCGGCGGCCTGGCGAACCCGTGGGACGGCGGGATCGGGCAGAACGACGTACCGCTGATCGCCGGCGAGACGTACGCGCTGTCGTTCGAGGCGTCGGCCGACCCCGGCGCGACGGTCCGGGCGACCGTGCAGCTCGGCGGTGAGCCGTACACGTCGTTCCTGGTCCGCGACGTGGCGCTGAACCCGCAGGCGCAGCGGTTCGAATACACCTTCACCGTCACCGAGGACACCGAACGCGGCCAGGTCGCCTTCCAGATCGGCGCCAACCCGCACGACTACACCGTCTGCCTCGACAACGTGTCGCTGCGCGGCGGTGAGGAGGAGCCGCCGTACGAGCCGGACACCGGCCCCCGCGTGCGGGTCAACCAGGTCGGCTACCTGCCCGGCGGCCCGAAGCACGCGACCCTGGTCACCGCCGCCACCGAGGCCCTGCCCTGGACGCTGGCCGATGCCGCCGGAGCCGTGGTCGCGCAGGGCACCACCACCCCGCGCGGCGTCGACCAGGCGTCGGCGCAGAACGTGCACACGATCACGTTCACCGGCCACACCGCCACCGGCACCGGCTACCGGCTGACCGCCGACGGCGAGACCAGCCACCCGTTCGACATCACCGGCGACCTCTACGACCAGCTGCGCTCCGACGCGCTCCAGTTCTTCTACGTCCAGCGCAGCGGCATCGAGATCGACGGCGACCTCGTCGGCGAGGAGTACGCCCGACCGGCCGGCCACCTCGGCGTCGCCCCGAACCGCGGGGACGTCGACGTGCCGTGCCAGCCCGGCGTCTGCGACTACCGGCTCGACGTACGCGGCGGCTGGTACGACGCCGGCGACCACGGCAAGTACGTCGTCAACGGCGGCCTGGCCACCTACCAGCTGCTGAGCGCCTTCGAGCGGACCAAAACGGCGGCCAGTGCCGGCGGCGGTGCCGCGCTCGGCGACGGCACGCTGCGGGTACCCGAGCGCGGCAACGGCGTGCCCGACATCCTCGACGAGGCCCGCTGGGAGCTGGAGTTCCTGCTGCGCATGCAGGTGCCGGCCGGCAAGCCGCTGGCCGGGATGGCCCACCACAAGATCCACGACCGGAACTGGACCGGGATGCCGCTGGCCCCCGAGGACGACCCGGAGCTGCGCGAGCTGCACCCGCCGTCGACCGCGGCGACGCTCAACCTCGCCGCCACCGCCGCCCACGCCGGCCGCCTCTACGCCCCGTACGACGCGGCGTTCGCGGCCCGCGCGCTGGCGGCGGCGAAGACGGCGTACACGGCCGCCAAGGCCAACCCGACCCGGTACGCCGACCCGAACGACGGCAACGGCGGCGGCGCCTACAGCGACAACGACGTCAGCGACGAGTTCTACTGGGCGGCGGCCCAGCTCTACCTGACCACCGGCGAGGCCGGCTACCTCGCCGACCTGACCGCGTCGCCGCACCACACCGGCGACGTGTTCGACGCCAACGGCTTCAGCTGGCCCTCCACGGCCGCACTGGGCCGACTCGACCTGGCCACCGTCCCCAGTGGACTCCCCAGCGCCGAGCGGGACCGGATCCGGGCCTCCGTGGTCGCCGCCGCCGACGCCCACCGCACCACCCAGGCCGGCCAGGCATACGGGCTGCCGCTGCCCGGCGGGGCCGGCAGCTACTTCTGGGGCGGCAACGGCAACATCCTCAACAACGGGGTCGTGCTGGCCACCGCATACGACCTGACCGGCGACGTCGGCTACCGCGACGCGGCCGTCCAGACCGTCGACTACATCCTCGGCCGCAACGCGCTCAACCAGTCGTACGTCACCGGCTGGGGCGAGCAGGCGTCCCGCAACCAGCACAGCCGGATCTTCGGCAACCAGCTCGACCCGGCGTCGCCGAACCCGCCGGACGGATCGATCGCCGGCGGCGCCAACGCCAGCCTCGACGACCCGTTCGCGGCACAGCTGCTCGCCGGCTGCGCGCCGATGTTCTGCTACGTCGACGACATCGCCTCGTACGCCACCAACGAGGTCGCCATCAACTGGAACTCGGCGCTGGCCTGGATGGCGTCGTTCCTGGCCGACCAGGGCGCGGCGGCGCCGCCGGCACCGCGGACCTGCCGGGTCAGCTACGTCAACTACGGCACCTGGCACGGCGGGGGCGGCTTCACCGCGCAGGTCACCATCACCAACACCGGTACGGCGGCGGTCGACGGCTGGACGGCGGCCTTCGCCTTCACCGGCGCGCAGAAGGTCCGCGAGGCGTGGATGGCCGGGGTGACCCAGCAGGGGGCCACCGTCACCGCACGCAACGAGACCTACAACCGCCGCATCCCGGCGGGCGGCACGGTGACCTTCGGCTTCAACGCCACCACCACCCCCGCCCTCGCCAACCCGTCCCCGCCCTGTTCACCCTCAACGGCACCCCCTGCACCACCTGACCCCGTAACCCCCGCCCGCCACACCACCCGCCCCCGCCTCCGCCCCCGCACGCGCACGCGCCGGCGCCGCGTTGATCAAGGACTAGTTGCCAGGATCGTGTCCTGGTTAGTCCCAAAGATCCCCTTGATCAACGCGGCGGGGCGGGGGGCGGGGCGGGGGCGGGAGGGCGCGGGGGCGGGACGGCGCGGGGGCGGGACGGCGCGGGGGCGGGAGAGGCGCGGGGGCGGGGCGGGACGGCGCGGGGGCGGGAGAGGCGCGGGGCGGGAGAGGCGCGGGGGCGGGGCGGGACGGCGCGGGGGCGGGACGGCGCGGGGCGGGAGAGGCGCGGGGGCGGGCGGCGCGGGAGCCGAAAGCGAGGCGGCGCGGGGGCGAGGCCGTGGTGCTCCTGTGGTGTGTGATCCGGCCGCCACTCCCGCGCCCTTCGTGACGCGGCGGTGTGGTGATCGTCAGCTGTTCCGCTGTCGTCCGTACGGCGTGTCGAACTGCCGGGCAACTGATGATCACCGGTGCCCCGGCGGCCGCAGGCGGGTCAGCCGAAAGCCGGCGGGACCGGGTCGGGAGTGCCGTACGGCACGTCGGAACGGCACCGGCGGACCCGGGCCGCCGCCAGTTCGCCCCCACCGCGAGTCCGAAGCGGTCGACCGCCTCCAGCCCGTACGCGCTGCACGTCGGGGTGAACCGGCAGCGGGTCGGCAGCCGGTGCGACAGCCACCGCCGGTAGCCGCGGATGGCGGCGAGGCCGGCCCGGTCGACCATCCCGGATCGGAACGCCGCAGACGTACCTGGCCGCACCGCCGCCGACGGGCCCGGTCGCGCCGCCGCGGACGTACCCGGTCGGGCCGGGAGGGGCGGGCGGCGGCGGGTCCGGGTCGACCGGACCCGGCCGGCGGCGCCGGCGGTGGCCGAGCCGAGCAGGAGCAGGCCGGAGAACAGGCCGAAGTTGCAGGACGGGAAGTCGCAGCTGCAGACGTCGCAGCCGTCCAGCCAGTCGCGCTTCCTGCGCCGCCGGTTGTCGCGGCGTCGGGCATGCATCATCGCGTCATCATGCGACAGCCGGACAAGGCTGCCGTACGGCTACCCCAGCATCTGGTCGACGTAGCACCAGCGCCACGACTGGCCGGCCTCGAACGAGCGGATCACCGGGTGGCCGGATTCGTGGAAGTGCGCGGTCGCGTGCCGGTACGGCGACGAGTCGCAGCAGCCGACGTGCCCACAGGTCAGGCAGAGCCGCAGGTGCACCCAGTCGGTGTTGCCGTCGCGCAGGCAGTCCTGACAGCCCTGCGTGGTCTGCGGCTGCGGTACGCCGGCGTCGGTCAGGTGGGCGCAGGTCGTCACGGCGTCCTCTCCCGCAGCAGGGATTCTTCGAGATCGAGGTCGCGCAGGGTGCGGGCCAGGACCTCCTCGGGGATCCGTCCCTCGTCGCGGGCGGTCCGGAAGACGTCCCGTTCGGCGGCGATCATCTCCTGCCGCAGCCGCCGGTACGCCGCCGACGGGGTCTCCCGGTCGCCGCCGCCGATGCGTTCCCAGGCGGTGTTGGTGCGCTCGTCGACCAGCCCGCGCAGCCGCTCGACGACGCCTGCCGGGGCGCCGTCGGCGCGGGCGTCGAGGCGTTCCCGGGCGGCCCTGCCGGCGTGGTTCTGCACCTCGGCCTCGACCAGCGCGTCCTGGGTCGGGTCGTCGGGTTCGAGGCGGAGCCGGCGGGCGACGACCGGCAGGCTCGCCCCCTGGATCACGACGGTCACCACGATGACGGTGAACGCGATCCAGATGAACAGCCCGCGCGGGTACGGCGCACCGCCGGCCAGGCTCATCGGCAGGGCGAGGGCGGCGGCCAGGGTGACGACGCCGCGCATGCCGGCCCACGCGACCAGGGTCGGCACCCTCGCCGGTGGCGGGGGGTCGCGGCGACGGATCCGGGGCACCAGCCGGGCGACGTAGGTGGCCGGATAGACCCAGACGAACCGGATGGCCAGCACGGCGACCAGCACCGCCACGGTGACCACGGTGGCGGTCACCGGTTCGGTGTCGATGTCCCGGACGATCTCCCGCAGTTGGAGCCCGACGAGCAGGAACACCAGGCCCTCGAGCAGGAAGTTGACCAGTCGCCAGAAGGCGTGCATCTGGAGCCGGGAGGCGGCCGAGAGCAGGACCGGCAGTCGGTGGCCGAGCGCCAGCCCGGCGACGACGACGGCGACGATGCCGGAGGCGTGCAGGAGTTCGGCGATCAGCGCCACGCCCAGCGGGGTGAGCAGGGACAGTGCGTTGTCCAGCAACGGATCCTTGATCGCCCGGTGGACGCGGCCGATGAGGACCGCGGCGATCGCCCCGATCAGCACCCCGCCGCCGGCGTCGCGGGCGACCTCGACGGCGATCTCGCCGACGGTGACGGCGGTGCCGGCCATCGCCGCGATCGAGACCCGCAGCAGCACCAGCGCGGAGGCGTCGTTGATCAGGCTCTCGCCCTCGAGGATGGTGACGATCCGCCGGGGCAGCCCGATCCGCCGGGCGACCGCGGTCGCGGCGACCGCGTCGGGCGGCGCGACGACCGCGCCGAGCGCCACGCAGGCCGCGAACGGTACATCGGGCAGCAGGGCGTGCAGCACGAACCCGACGGTGAACGCGGTGGCGACGACCAGGCCGATGGCGAGCAGCAGGATCGGGCGCAGGTTGTACCGGAACGCCGGTACCGAGGTCTCCAGTGCGGCGACGTAGAGCAGCGGCGGCAGGATGCCGACCAGGACCAGTTCGGGGTCGAGCCGTACGTCGGGGAAGCCGGGCACGAACGACAGTGCCAGGCCGAGGACGATGAGCAGGATCGGTGCGAGCACTCCGAGCCGGCGGGCCAGTGCCGCGCCCAGCACCGCCGTGCCGAGCAGCACCACGGCGTCGACGAGCACGTGCATGGGTGGAGCGTATTGCCCGAAACGCCCCGATGGAGGCGAGTCGGGCGGGCCGCCTCACTCGCTGTGCGCGCCCGCCCCGGCGCCGGCCGACTTCCCCGCGCCGACCCACACCGTCTTCACGTTGCAGAACTCGCGGATGCCGTGCGCGGACAGTTCCCGGCCGTACCCGGAGTTCTTGACCCCGCCGAACGGCAACTGCGGGTACGAGGTGGTCATGCCGTTGATGAACACGCTGCCGGCGTCGAGGTCCTCGGCGAACCGCTCCTGCTCGCCCGCGTCGGTCGTCCAGGCGTTGGCGCCCAGCCCGAAGCTGGTGCCGTTGGCCAACCCGACCGCCTCGTCGTACGACGTCACCCGGAACAGGCCGGCGACCGGCCCGAAGACCTCCTCGGACCACATCCGCATCGGCGGGCGCAGGTCGGCGACGACGGTCGGTGGATACCACCAGCCGCCCCCCTCGCCGCGCTGGCCGCCGCACAGCACCCGCGCCCCTTGGCGACCGCGTCGGCAACCTGTTCCTCGACACTGTCCCGGCCCCGGTCGGTGGCCAGCGGCCCGACGTCGGTGTCGGCGGCCATCGGGTCGCCGACCTTCAGCGCCGACATCCGGGCGACGAACTCGTCGCAGAACGCGTCGTAGACGTCGGCGTGCACGATGAACCGCTTCGCGGCGATGCACGACTGGCCGTTGTTCTGGCAGCGGGCGGTGGTCGCGACCTGCGCGGCCAGCGCGATGTCGGCGGACGGCATCACCACGAACGGGTCACTGCCGCCGAGTTCCAGAACGGTCTTCTTGATCTGGCGGCCGGCGGCGGCGGCGATGGCGCGGCCGGCCGGCTCGCTGCCGGTCAGCGTCGCGGCGCGGACCCGCGGGTCGGCGAGAATCGGCTCGACGGCGTCCGAGCCGACCAGCAGGGTCTGGAACGCACCGGTCGGAAAGCCGGCCCGGCGAAAGAGTTCGTCGAGGTACAGCGCGGTCTGCGGCACATTCGAGGCGTGTTTGAGCAGGCCGACGTTGCCGGCCATCAGCGCCGGGGCGGCGAACCGCATGACCTGCCAGAGCGGAAAGTTCCACGGCATGACGGCCAGCACCGGCCCGATAGGCCGGTAGCGGGCGTACGCCCGCACCGCCCCGACCTGCCCGGCGTCGGCGGGCTCGTCGGCGAGGTACGCCTCGGCGTGCCCCGCGTAGAAGCGGGCCGCGTCCGCGCACTTGGTGACCTCGGCCTTCGCCGCCGCGAGGGTCTTGCCCATCTCGGTGGTCATCAGCCGGCCGACCTGGTCGCGTTCGCTGTCGAGGAGGTCGGCGGCGGCGGTCAGCCACTGCGCCCGCTGCCCGAACGACGTACGGCGCAGCGTCTCGAACGCGGCGGCGGCCCGGCCGATCGCGGCGTCGACCTCGTCGGGCGTCATCGGGTCGAAGGTCTTCAGCACCTGTCCGGTGGCCGGGTTGGTGGTGGCGATCGACACGTCGTACTCCTCACTCGAACAGCGAGTACCTGCCCTGCGGGTCCTCGCGGCGGCGGGCCCGGCGCCGGCGCTGCACGACGACCAGGTCGACCGCCGCGACCACGGCGAGCACACCCAGCACCACGGCCAGCCACGGCACGCCCGAACGGGCGGCCAGAATCGCCAGGATGGTGCTCATCGCCAGACCGAAACCGGCCAGCAGCAGTCGCAGGTTCAGCGCCGTGTACGGCCGGTCGTGGGTGCCCCGACGCCCCGGGGCTGGGCTTTCGTGGCCATACGGTTGGTCTACCCGGGCCCTGTCCCGGCTAACCTCGCTGGTCACCGGGTGGGCGGCACCAGCCAGAATGAGCACCGCTACTCATCCACCGGACCGCCGCCCATCGGAAAGCTGACCAGATGATCGATCGCACCCCGCTCCACCGCCACGCGCAGTCGCGGGTCGGCATCACCGCGGTCGGCGCCAGCCTCCCCGAACGGGTGCTCGCCACCACCGACCTCGAAGAGCAGATCGCCACGGCCAGCGGATTCGCGCTGCCCAGCCGGATCTTCACCACGATGACCGGGATCGAGCACCGCCGGATCGCCGCCGCCGACGAGTACGCCTCCACGCTGGCCGTACGTGCCGGCCGCCAGGCACTCGCCGCCGCCGAACTGGACCCCGCCGACATCGATCTGCTGATCTTCGCGTCGGCGACCCGGGACGTCGTCGAGCCGGCGACCGCCCACATCGTGCAGGCCGAACTCGGCAGCCGGGCGCACGCCGTCGACCTCACCAACGCCTGCAACAGCTTCGTCAACGGTATCGACGCCGCCCGCGCCTTCGTCCTCGCCGGCCGGGCCACCCGCGCGCTGGTCGTCACCGGCGAGACCCCGACCCGGTCGATGCGCTGGCAGCTCGCCGACCTGGCCCAGGCCCGCACCGCGTTCGCCGGCTTCACGTTCGGCGACGCCGGGGCGGCCGTCGTCGTCGAACCGGTGGCGGCCGGCGGCATCCTCGACGTCGACACCGAGACGTACTCGGAGCACTGGACGGTCGGCGGGATCGACGGCGGCGGCTCCCGGTTCCCGCGCGGCGACGAGCACACCTACTTCCGCGGCGACGGCCACGCCCTGCGCGGCGTCTTCGAGAAGATCGGTACGGCGATCCTGGACCGGGTCCGGCACCGGACCGGGCTGGACTGGGCCGACTACGCGAAGGTTCTGGTCCACCAGGTGACCGGCCCCTACCTGGACCGGTTCGTCGAGGTGACCGGGGTGCCGAAGGAAAAGCTCGAGGTCACCGTCACCGAACTGGGCAACATGGCCAGCGCCACGCTGGGCGTGCAGCTGGCCCGGGTCGACCCGCACCTGCGCCCCGGCGACCGGGTGCTGTTCATCGGCCTCGGCGGCGGCGTCAGCGTGATGACGATGGTCTGGGAAAAATCGTGACCGAGCGCAGCGAGGGAACCGGCAGGGTCAGCCCAAAAAGCGGTGGCGCCGAGCGGAGCGAGGCGACGCCGCTGTGGGTGGTGGTGCCGGCGTACAACGAGCAGGCCCGGATCGGCGGCACCCTCGACGCGCTGGCCGCCCAGACCGACCTCGACTTCACGCTGCTCGTCGTCGACAACGGCTCCACCGACGGCACCGCCGACGTCGTGCACCGGTTCGCGGCGACCGCGCCGGTGCCCGTACTGCTGATCCGGGAGCCGGACAAGGGCGTCGGCTGCGCGGTCGACACCGGCTTCCGGCACGCGATCACACACGGTGCGCTGCTGCTGGCGCGTACCGACGCCGACTGCCTGCCGGCCCCCGGCTGGGTGGCCGCCGCCCGGGCCGCGCTCTCCGCCGGCGCCGGCATGGTCTGCGGCCGGATCAGCGCCCGCCGCGACGAGCACGGGCCGCTCGGCCGGGCCGGGTTCCGCGCCGTCGTCGCGATCGCGGCGGCGTTCGGCCGGCTGCGGCCGGCCCACCGCGAGGCCGGCTACCTGGCGCCCTACCGAATGCACGCCGGCAACAACATGGCGATCACCGCCGCCCTCTACCTGGCCTGCGGCGGCATGCCCCGCCGCCCGTCGCCGACCGACCGCACGTTCCTCAACCGGGTACGCCGCACCACGCCCGCGATCGCCCGCAGCCGCACGATGGTGGTGGCGAACTCGACCCGCCGACTGCGGGCGTACGGCCTGCGCCGCTCCGCCCGGTGGTATCTCGACCGGGGCAGCGGCGACCTGACCCCGGATCCGCGCTGATGCTCCACGAACTCGCCGCCGCGCTGCGCCGGCACCCGGACCGGCCGGCGGTCCTGGCCGCCCGCCGGTCCGGCACCACCCGGGTACGCGCCACCCGGGGCGACCTGACCGGGCTGGCCGACCGGTACGCCGCCGCCCTGCACCACCGTGGGCTCGCCGAGGGCGACACGCTCGGGGTGGCGGTCCGCCCCGGTCCCCGCGCCCTGTCGGTGATGCTGGCCGCGTTCCGGCTCGGGCTGCGGGTCGCCGTACTCGACCCGTCGGCCGGCGCCGACGTGCTCACCGCCCGGCTCAGGCTGGCCGCCCCGGCGCTGGTGGTCGCCGACGCGGCCGCGCAGGCGGTCGCCGGCTGGGCCCGGCCGCTGGCCCGCCGCGCCCAGCTCGACCTGCCCCGACTCGACTCGATCGCCCCCGTGGTGACGGTCGGGCGGCGGCTGCCGTTCTCGGCCCCGGCGCTCGGCGGGCGGAACGGCCCGACACCGGACCGGTCCGGCTCGGACGGCGACGCCGTCATCATCTTCACGTCGGGGACGACCAGCGCACCCCGGGCGGTGGTGCACACCCGGGCCAGCCTCGCCGCCGGCATGCGCCAGGTCGTCGACCTGGTCCGGCCGCGTGCCGACGAACCCGTACTCGGCGGCATGTTCTTCGTCCTGGTGCCGTCGCTGGCCAGCGGCGCACCGGTCGCCCTGCCGGCCCGCTCGCCGAAGGTGCTGGCCCGGCAGATCGCCGAGGTGAAGCCGCAGGCCAGCTATCTCACCCCGCCGCAACTGCGGGCACTGCTCGCGCAGGCGCCCCGGCTGTCCGGGCGGTTCTACTCCGGGTCGGCGCCGGTCAGCGCCGCCCTGCTCGACCGGGTGAAACGGGCCGGGGCGAGCGAGGCGTGGGGCGTGTACGCCCTCACCGAACTCTTCCCGGCCGCCGCCGTCGAGCAGACCGAGAAGGCGGCGTTCACCGGCGACGGCGACCTGGTCGGCGCCCCGCTGCCGGGGGTGCGCACCCGGGTCGACGACGGTGGGCAGTTGCTGCTGTCCGGGCCGGGGCAGGCCGACCGCTATCTCGGCGCGCAGCCGCACGAATGGGTGGCGACCGGCGACGTGGGCCGGGTCGAGGACGGCGCTGGCGACGCAGGCGGTCCCGCCGGGGCCGGCGGCCGGATCGTGCTCGCCGGGCGGTGCAAGGACATGATCCTGCGGGCCGCCGAGAACATCTACCCCGGCCTGTACGAGCCGGCGCTGCACGTGCCCGGCGTGAACCTGGCCGTCCTGGTCGGCGTACCGGCCGGGGACGGCGACGAGCGGTTGGTGGCCGTTGTCGAACCCGAACCCGGCACCGACCCCGGCAAGCTGCGGCGGGCGCTCGCCCCGGTGCTGGACGGGATGGGTGCCGCCCGGCCGGACCGGCTGGTGTTCGCGGCCGTACCGACCGCCGGCCGGTCCCGCAAACCCGACCGGACCGCCGCCTCCGCGCTGGCCGCCGACCGCCTCGCCACCGGTCCGGAGCGGCGGTGAGCCGGCGGCTGTGGGTGGTGGTGCCGGCGTACGACGAGGCCGGCACCATCGGCACCACGCTGACCGCGCTCGCCGCGCAGACCGACCCCGACTTCGCGCTCGTCGTCGTCGACAACAACTCCACCGACGGCACCGGTGACGTGGTACGCCGGTTCGCGTCCGGCGCCCCGTTCCCGGTCGACGTGGTGACCGAACCCCGGCCCGGCGCCGGCACCGCCGCCGACACCGGATGCCGGCACGCCATCGCGGCCGGGGCGACGCTGCTGGCGCGTACCGACGCCGACTGCCGGCCGGCCCCGGACTGGGTCGCGACCGCGAAGGCGCTGCTCGACTCCGGGGCCGAGATGGTCTGCGGGCGCAGCGTGCCGCGCCGCGACGAGCGCCCGAACTTCGCCGAGCGGCGGCTCTTCCCGGCCGCCGTACGCGCCGCCGGCGTCTACGGAAGGTTCCGACGCTCGCACCGGGCGACCGGCTTCCGGACGCCGTACGTGCTCTGCCACGGGCACAACCTGGCGCTGACCGCGGACCTGTACGTGCGCTGCGGCGGCATCCCCCGGATCGCGCTGCGGGACGGTGCCGACGACCTGGACCTGCTCAACCGGGCCCGCCGGCACACCGACCGGATCGTGCGGGCCGAGCACCTGGTGGTGGAGAACAGCCTGCGCCGGCTGCGGGCGTGGGGTCCCCGGCGCACCCTGCTCTGGTACTGGGACCGCCGGTGGCAGCCGACCGAACCGGAGGGTGACCATGTCCGCTGACCAGGCCGTCGCCGCCCCGCCCGGAGCCGGGTCCGCCCGGCGGGCCGGGCGGGCGCGGCGCCGGGACCGGCTCGTCTACCTGCGCAGCCATCCGATCCTGTTCACGCTGCTCGCGGCGACCAGACGCGCCCCGGTCCGGCGGATCGGCCGGACCGTGCTGGTGCACGGAACCAGGGCCTACCTGGACGCGCTGACCCGGGTCCCGCTGGACCGGACCGCCGAGGGCACCACCGGCGGCACCGCCCGCCGGCTCGCCGAGGGCGGGCTCCTCTTCGACCAGGAGGGAACCGTCCACAAGGGAGCTAGGCGGGGTCTCGCCGACGACCTCGGCAGCGCCGGCGTCGTCCGGCTCCGCCCGGTCTGGACGGCGGTGCTGGACCGCCGGCTCGCCCTGCTGGCCACCGGCGGCACCGTCGACCTGGTCGACATCACCGCCGAACTGGCCGGGGCGACCACCGCCGCCCTGCTCGACCTGGACACCGACCCCCTGGTGCTGGCCGACGCCGCCCGGCACGCCGCCGCCACCGGCGCCGGCCAGCACATGCCCGGGCCGCGCCGGCCGGGCACCGCCCGCGCCGCCCGGCTAGCCGCCGACGCCCTCACCGACCTGGTACGCGGCGACCCGTCCGGCGCCGGTCGGGCCGCGATGCTGGCCGTCGCCGCGATCAACACCACCGTCGCGGCGATCCCGCGCGCCGCCGCCTGGTGCGCCGACGACGACCTGTGGCACTGGGCCGCCGACGAGGCGACCCGCCCGACGCTGGTCGCCGAACTGCTGCGGGTCACCGCGCCGACCCCGCTGCTCCCCCGGGTCGCCGCCGCTCCCGGCACCGTCGACGGCTGCCCGGTACGCGCCGGCGACCGCCTCGCCCTGATCGCCCGGCACGCCACCGACGCCCACCGCACCGACCCGTCGCGCGAGAGCCCCGCCCCGCCGCAGGTGGCCCAGCTCGTCTTCGGCGCCGGCCCGCATGCCTGCCCCGGCGCCGCCCTCGCCCGCGCCCAGCTCGCGGACACCCTCGCCGCCCTGGCCCCGTACCGGCCGGAGGTCGTCCGGGCCCGCGTCGACCGCCGGGCGGCGCTGCCCGGCTGGGCGGTGCTGACCGTACGGGCGACCCGGTGAACGGGCTGCGGATCGCGGTCACCGGCGCCAGCGGGTTCTGCGGTGCGGCGGTCGCCCGGGCGGCCGCCGAGGCCGGCGCGACCGTGGTCTGCCTCGGCCGCCGTCCCGGCCCGGTCGGCCGGCACGTCCACTGGGACGCCGCCCGGGACCACCCCGACCTGACCGGCACCGATGCCGTCGTCCACCTGGCCGCGGCCGTCGGCGACACCGGCGGCGGACCGGCTGTCGAGGCCGCGTACCGGGCGGTGAACGTCGACGGCACCGCCCGGCTGCTGGCCGCGGCCGGCGACCGGCCGGTGGTGTGGGTGAGCAGCGCCAGCGTCTACGACCCCCGGGTACGCGTCGACGCGATCACCGAGGACCATCCGGTCGCCGGCCAGCGCACCCCGTACGGCCGCACCAAAGCCGAGGGGGAACGGTTGGCGCTCGACGCGGGCGCCGTCGTGCTCCGCCCCCGGGCGGTGTACGGCCCCGGCGACCCGCACCTGCTCCCCCGACTCGTCCGGGCGGTCCGTCGGGGCCGGGTCATGCTGCCCGGCCCCGACGTCGCGTTGAGCCTGACCGCCGTGGAGAACCTCGCCGACGCCTGCCTGGCCGCGCTGTCCTGGCCCAACGGGGCGTACAACATCGCCGACGCGACGCCGTACCCACGGGACGCGGTCGTCCGCGACGGCCTGGCCGCGCTCGGCCACCCGGTGCGGATCGCGCACCTGCCGGTGCCGCTGACGATCGCGGCGGCCACCGTCGTGGAGACGCTCGCCCGGCTGCCCGGGACCGGGCAGGCGACCCTGACCAGGTACGCCGTCGAGCAGCTCGCCCACGGCGTCGTACTCGACACGGCCCGGGCCCGGGCACAGGGCTGGACACCCCGCCGGTCGTTCAGCGACTTCGTCGGGATAACGGGCTGACCCGGAGGGGTCGCAAAGATCGAAGCTCGGTCTGATGGTCGGCCTGACCCGACCGATTACTCCCCCAGTTGGACGAAGAACACATTTGATCGAATGGCCGGAAACTCTGTTGCGAGATCCTGAATCACACGGTCAACAAAGCAGGTCACCGCCGCCAAAAACTCTTCCTTGTGGCATGCAAGAACGCCACTGGCCCAGGAGTCCTCGACCCGCACAGAGTCGCCATGGCTGACGAAGCGCACGCTGTGATCGTTCTCGGTGAAGTCAATCATTCCTTCACCGAACCGCTCGATCGAGTCGCGCAAGAACTTGACAGAGGCGGTGAAATCCAGCAATGGCACCGACCCCCATCGCCGCCCGATGTTCTCTCCTGCGACCACGAAAACGATTCGGTCACGTCCACGGTGGTGGTGTATGAGCTGACGGCCACCGGTTGATCCTGGGATGAGCTTATGCGGTGGTCAGTGCGGGTTTGGGTTGCGGCACGGCGTCGGGTTGTTGGTCTTCGGGGGTTTCCTGGCGGGCTTTGGTGAGGAGTTCGGGCCCGATGTAGCGGCGTTGTTCGGTCCATTCGTCGGTCTGTTCGGCCAGGACGGCTCCGACGAGGCGGATGACGGCGGCTCTGTTGGGGAAGATCCCGACGACGTCGGTGCGGCGTCGGATTTCCTTGTTCAGCCGTTCCTGTGGGTTGTTGGACCAGATCTGGCGCCAGATCTCGTGTGGGAAGTTGGTGAAGGCGAGTAGGTCCTCGCGGGCCTGGTCGAGGTGTTCGGCGGCGGTGGGGTACTTGGCGTTGATGGTGTCGACGACGCGGGCGTACTGGGCGCGGACCTCGCCAGGGTCGGGCTGGTCGAAGATGGTGCGGACCATGGTCGCCACCCATGGTTGGGCGCTTTTGGGGACCTTGGTGAGCAGGTTGCGTAGGTAGTGGGTGCGGCAGCGTTGCCAGGACGCGCCGGGTAGGGCGGAGCCGATCGCGTCGACGAGGCCGCGGTGGGCGTCGGAGATGACCAGGCGGACGCCTTTGAGGCCGCGGGCGGTCAGGCCGCGGAGGAACGCGATCCAGCCGGCGCCGTCCTCGCTGGCGCACACGTCGAGGCCGAGGACCTCGCGGTGGCCGTCGGCGTTGACGCCGACCGCTACCAGGCAGGCGACGTTGACCGTGCGGCCGTCCTCGCGGACCTTCATCGTCAGCGCGTCCAACGCCACGAACGTGTAGTGGGCGGAGTCCAGGGGCCGGCTTCGGAACGCCTCGACCTGGGCGTCGAGGTGCTGCGCCATCTGTGACACCTGCGACTTCGACAACCTGGTGACGCCGAGCTGCTCGGCGAGTTTCTCGACCCTGCGGGTCGACACCCCGAGCAGGTACGAGGTGGCCACGACCGTCACCAGGGCCTGCTCGGCGCGGCGTCGGTGTTCCAGCAGCCAGTCCGGGAAGTACGAGCCGTGACGCAGTTTCGGCACCGCCAGCTCGACCGTTCCGGCCCGGGTGTCCCACTGTCGGGCCCGGTAGCCGTTACGCGAGTTCGTCCGCTCCGGGCTGCGCTGGCCGTAGTCGGCCCCGCAGACCGCGTCGGCGTCGGCGGACATCAACGCGTTCGCGAACGCGGTCACCATCGCCGCCAACACGTCCGGGCCACCCTCGGCCAGTTGCTGGCGTAGCAGGTCGGCAGGGTTCACACTCTCTAATGCGGTCATCGGTGCGGTCTCCTTCAAGATCTTGGTCGGTCTCTGAAGGATCAATCCGATGGCCGTTCATCTCGTTACGGGCGAGTCAAGGACCCGACCGTCGTACACCACTCCCGTGGACGTGACCAACGATTCGACTCGGAAAGTACTGATACGTCAGGTCCATGGCGGGTACCGCCGACAGATCTGGAGGTGGACTCCTCCGCCAAAGCGGCGAAACTTCTCGATCTATCGGCAGAATCTCGTAATGGATTTCAATCACTATGCCCTCAGATCAGGTGTGCCGTACGCGAACTTTGGCAATTCCTTCAACAGAGCTGCCCGGATAGCACCTGACAGCCTCGTACTATCGGCCGATTATCCGCCAGTGAACCCGTCCTCGCTGATCACACGGACAACTCGTGTTACGCACGAGCACCGGCACGTCAGCGGCGAGCGCACCCGGATGCACGAGGAGACGGCCGCCTCGGTCATCGCCTCCCGACCCGTCGAGCGAGACGACGGTCGCGGTAGCCCGCCGACCTGGTCGCGGATTCGTGGCCGCCCGCGTCGGCGGGCGGGTAGAACTACGACCATGACCTCGAATCCCGTGGTACCCGAGAGCCACGCCGACCTGCTCAGCCGCCCGGTCTTCGCCCACCTCGCCACGGTGCGCCCGGACGGGTCGCCGCAGAGCAACGTGATGTGGTTTGTCTGGGACGGCGAACGGATCAGGCTGACGCACACGAAGAACCGGCAGAAGTTCCGGAACCTCCAGCGGGAGCCGCGGGTCTCGCTGTCGATGGCCGACCCCGACGACCCGTACCGGTTCCTCGAGGTACGTGGCACCGTCGAGAAGATCGAGAACGACGACG
Organism: Polymorphospora rubra; assembly: GCF_018324255.1. Lineage (GTDB taxonomy): Bacteria > Actinomycetota > Actinomycetes > Mycobacteriales > Micromonosporaceae > Polymorphospora > Polymorphospora rubra. Next base: position 5,156,977 of record NZ_AP023359.1, on the reverse strand, counting down.
AGCAGGCGTCGTTCTACCGCTCGCTGCAGGAGCGCTACGGCAACGTCTACGACATCACCGACGCCGACGTACGCGTCATCGTCACCATCAAGCCGACGACGATCATCGGGACCACTGCCGGCCGTACCCACCGGACGACCTGATCACGCCCTCTGCAGCCGAGACCGATCCCGCTGCCGGCCCAGGTCATCCTCTCAGCCATGCCGACCGACCATGGTGATGAGTTCTCGCGCCCGCGCCCGTCATACCTACGACAGGACACGACGAGGCGGAAGGATGACGTGATGAGTGCGGACACGCGGCTGGAGGAACTGGGCGTGAGCGGGCTGGGCGAGGTCGACGAGCCGGCGTTCTCGGGGCTGGCGGAGCGGCACCGGCGGGAGTTGCACGTGCACTGCTACCGGATGCTCGGGTCGTTCGAGGACGCCGAGGACACCGTGCAGGAGACGTTCCTGCGGGCCTGGCGGCGGCGGGAGACCTTCGCGGGGCGGTCGACGTTCCGGGCCTGGTTGTACCGGATCGCCACGAACGCCTGCCTGGACTTCCTCGCCAAGTGCCGCCCGGAGCCCGCGACCGGCGGCGAGGTCCTGTGGCTGCAGCCCTACCCGGACCGGCTGCTCGACGAGCTGCCCGCGGGCGACGCGGACGAGCCGGAGACCGTCGCCGTCGCCCGGGAGACGATCGAGTTGGCGTACCTGGTCGCGGTCCAGCATCTCGCCCCGCGCCCACGGGCCGTGCTGATCCTGCGGGACGTGCTCGGCTGGCCGGCGAAGGACGTCGCGGAGCTCCTCGGGGACTCCGTCAACTCCGTGAACAGCGCACTGCAGCGGGCCCGCGCCGGCATGCGGGAGCACCTGCCCGCCGAGCGGCAGGACTGGACCGGCGCCGAGGAGGACGCCGGTACGCGCGAGCTGGTACGTCGCTACACCGACGCCAGCGTGGCCACGGACATCGACAGGCTCGCCGCACTGGTGCGGGACGACGTCCGCTGCTCGATGCCGCCCACGCCGGGCCTGTACGTCGGCCGCGACACGGTGGTGAACTACTGGGTCGAGAGCGGCTTCGAGGGCATGAAGCACCTGCGCGCCGTCCCCACCTCCGTGAACCGGCAGCCCGCCCTTGGCTTCTACCACTGGCGGAAACGGGAGGGCGCGTACCTGCCGCTGACGATCGACGTGCTGCGCGTCACCGGCGGGGCGATCACCGAGATCATCACGTTCCACAACGACCAGTTTCCGCGGCTCGGGCTGCCGGAGCGCCTGCCGGCGGACGGCACGGAGTAGTCCCGGTGCGGACGCTGGCGCTGCGCGGTGGCGCGCGTGTCGCGGTGGTCGCGGCGGAGTGGTACGACGCGTTCGGCGTCGTCACCCGCGGGCGGGTGCAGCTGGAGCTGCGCGACGGCGAGCCCGGGCCGGTCCTCGGACGCGACGCCGGGTTCTGGCTGCGCGGCACCGGCGTCCGCGCCCTGCGCAACCCCGGCCGTCGTACGGCGACGGTGCGCATCGTCACCCCAGGGTCAGGACGTCACCTGCCACTCGACACGCCCCCTACCCCAATTACCGAAGAACGGAGGAACGACATGAACAGCATGAACGACACCGGGGTCGCCGCAGGCCCGGCAGCGGGCCGGACCAGTCACCCCCGCCGACTCCGCGGGCTCGCCGTCACCGGCCTCATCGCCACACTCGCGGCGATGGTGGCCACCACCCTCGCCGCCGCGCTTGCCCAGGCCGTCGGCGTCGACTTCGAGGTCTTCGACAGTGGCGAGTCGATCCCGTTGTCCGGGTTCGCCGTCGTCACCGGCTTCTTCTCGGTCGTGGGCGTCGTCATCGCCGTCGCTCTTCTTCGTTGGAGCACCCGCCCCGCCAGGCGATTCGTGTGGACGGCGGTGTCGCTGACGGTGGTCTCGTTGGTCCCACCCTTCCTCGCCGGGGCAGCCCCCGCCACCACCGCCGCCCTCCTCGGGCTGCACCTCGTCCCCGCGGCGGTGGTGATCCCCGCCCTGGCGTGGAGCCTCGGCTCCCGGACCGATTGACGCTCCCGCAACCGGACAGCGCGCGGCGGTGCACCGGCGCGTGGAAACCTTCTCGGCAGGGATGTCGAGGATGGTCGGCCGGCTCGAACGCCACCATCAACGTGACCGGTCCATCCTCGCTACTCGACGCCGCAATCGGGCGTCGCGTATTCCATCGTATAGCAGCCGGTATCCGAGCGTAATCCAATGCAATGGGTTCAGCAGGGGAAGAAGCGAACGTCGGCACCTATCCACCTTTAGGAAATAGGCCTCTTGCTCCTCAACGGTCGAAATCTTGCGAGGCGGCGCATAGGCAAATATGTCCACGAGATCCCATGGGGGCATAAAAGCCCGCCATCTGCGAACCAAATACACGCTACTTGCCCCCAGCGAGTCGCCCAGAAAGCCTGAGGGTCTGGCATTCCTTCTGGCACCGTTACAACAAAGGACGATTCCCGCCCGGTCGGTTTGTCGCCGGATTTGCTTCAGACAATCAAACAGATCGTCACCTGTGGCATCGAAACTTCTCCCGCTCGGATCGATGAGCGACAGCTCCCACGGGCGTTCGAGGTTGTGCTCAGCGTGCCATAGAACCGACTCACCATCGAAGGTGCGGATACGAATGCCATGACGTGTCATTGACCGAACTCCGGGTTCATCCAGACCTCGCCCGTCGGTTGGCCCCAGCGCCACATCCGAGCCCAAAAAGTTGTGGACTGATCAATGCTTGGAAAAATGATCTCCTGTTCCCGCGACTCATCGTACTTCAGCCTGAACCCCCAACCGAGCGCCCTGTTCGTCAGCGCGACCCCGGCGGTCAGGTTGCTGATCGTTGCCGGGCGGCCCGCGCCGCCGTGGGTGAACGAGGTGGTTCGGGCGGCGTCGGCCCGGGAGCGAGCTGACTGTCGGCGGTGTAGGTGTAAATGGCGTTGCCCACCGGACCGGTGATGGTCGGTGACAGGCCACGGTCGTCGCCTCGGCCCCGGCCCGACCTGGTCGGTCAGCAGCCCGAGGTCGTCGTAGGTGTTGGTGACCGTGACCCCGCCCGGCGAGGTCTGGGTGGCCGGTCCGCCGGCGGCGTCGTACGCGGTGACGAAGGTGCGGTGTGCACGGCGCCGGTGACGCGGTTGGTGACGCCGGGCTCGGTCCCGGTGACCATCCGGCCGAGCCCGTCGTACGTGTAGCGGATGACCTCGCCGGCCGGTTCGGTCACCTCGTCGACATCGCCGCTGGCGTAGCAGACGACGGACTGGGCGGACGGCGGTGGGCCGTCGGGTACTCGGCGGAGAATTTTCTCGGCGAGGATGTCGAGGACGGTCGGCCGGCTCCGTTCACCAGGTGACAGCACGCCGGCCGCGGCGCGCCGACCGAAGGAGCGAACCTGATGAAGTACCTGCTGATGATCTACGGCAACCAGGAGAAGTGGGACTCGATCCCGGCCGAGTCGTGGCCGGAGGAGATCGCCAAGCAGGACGCGTTCAACAAGAAGTACCAACAGACCGGCGAACTGATCGGCGCGTACGGGCTGGCCGACGCCGCGGCGGCGAAGCTGGTCCGGCGTGCCGACGGCGCGCCTGCCGTCACCGACGGGCCCTACCTGGAGACCAAGGAGTACATGGCGAGCTTCTACCTGCTGGATTGCGAGAACGAGCAGCGGGCGTACGAGATCGCGGCGGCCATGCCGTGGGCCCATCTCGAGCCGGTCGAGCTGTGGCCGATCCTGCACGAGGCGCCCGCCGACCTGTGACCGCTGCTACGGGGGTCGAGGACCTGCTGCGTGAGTTGGCGCCGCAGGTCCTCGGTGCGCTGGTCCGCCGGTACGGGCAGTTCGACCGGTGCGAGGACGCGACCCAGGAGGCGCTGATCCGCGCCGCCACCCGATGGCCGACCGAGGGCGTACCGGAGAATCCGCGCGGCTGGCTGACCACCGTCGCCACGCACCGGCTGCTCGACGAGGTACGCGCCGACCGGTCGCGGCGACGGCGGGAGGACACGATCGTGGCGGCGACGCCGCAGTCGGAGTTGCTGGGCCGGCCGGCGGACGCCGATCGGGAGGCCGACCGGGACGACTCGCTGAAGCTGCTGTTCCTGTGCTGCCATCCGGCGCTGTCGCCGCCGAGCCAGATCGCGCTGACGCTGCGCGCCGTCGGTGGCCTGACCACCGCGCAGATCGCCGCCGCGTTCCTGGTGCCGGAGCCGACGATGGCGCAGCGGATCAGCCGGGCGAAGCAGACTGTCCGGGCGAACGGTGGGTCGTTCACGATGCCGTCCGGACCGGACCGCGCCCGGCGGCTGACCGCCGTCCTGCACGTGCTCTACCTGCTGTTCAACGAAGGGTACACGGCCACGGCCGGGCCGGATCTGACCGCGCCCCGACTGTCCGACGAGGCGATCCGGCTCACCGACTGGCTGCGGCGGCTGCTGCCGTACGACGCCGAGGTGGCCGGGCTGCTGGCGCTGATGCTCCTCACCGAGGCCCGCCGTCCGGCCCGTACGGCACCGGACGGCGCCCTGGTGCCACTGGCCGAGCAGGACCGCGGGATGTGGGACCGGGACCTGATCGACCGTGGGGTGGCCCTGGTGAGCGAGGCGCTGGCGCGCGGGCCGGTCGGCCCCTACCAGGTGCAGGCGGCGATCGCGGCCGTCCACGACGAGGCGGCCGACCTGGCGGCGACCGACTGGCCGCAGATCCTCGGCCTCTACGACCTGCTGGAGCGCCTCGCGCCGGGGCCGATGGTCACGCTCAACCGGGCGGTGGCCGTCGCCATGGTCCGTGGCCCGGCCGAGGGGCTGGCGATGCTGGCGGAGCTGGCCTCGGATGCCCGGATGGCCCGGCACCACCGGCTCCTCGCGACCCGCGCCCACCTGCTGGAGTTGACCGGCGACCGGGCCGCCGCGGCCGCCGACTACCGGACGGCCGCCCGGCTGGCCACCAGCCTGCCGGAACGCCGGCATCTGACCGGCCGGGCCGCCCGACTCGAACCATGAGAGGACTCTCATGAGGCCCTCATCCGACCGTCATCCGGAGCCACCAGCCTGTTTCCGGTGAGTGCGCAGAAGGTGGCCACCGGGGTGGGACTTGCCGCGCTGGTCGGTCTCTTCGTCGGCGTCGGGTTGCCGGCGCTGCTCCCTCCCGCTGCCGTTCCGGAGATCCGCATCGTGGTACCGGTGACGGAATCCGTCGGGACGGGGACGGAGAATGAGGCCGAGCCGGATCCCACCGGGCAGGCTCCGCCGCCCACCGAAGGGGATGACGATGACGACGACGGGGGCGGATCCCGGCCCGGCGGTGGACCCGGCGGCGACGACGGTGCGGATGACGACGACTTTGCCGACGACTCCGCCGATGACGACGACGGGGATGACGAGGACGACGGCGACGGGGACGACGACTGAGCCGCCCGCGCCGCCGCCCGGCAGGCGGGCCTGGCGGCCGACCGTCGGGCTGCGGATGCGGCTGCTGGGCTGGGCCCTGGTGCTGCTCACGGTGGCCAGCCTCAGCTCCGTACTGGTGGTCCGGCAGGTGCTGCTCAACCAACTCGAGAACCGGATCAGCGCCTACCTCAGCCAGGAGGTGAGCGAGTTCCGTCGGCTCGCCACCGGCCTCAACCCGGCGACCGGCCAGCCGTTCGGCGCCGACCTGCCCGCCATCGCCGACACCTACCTGCTGCGCAACGAGCCGCAGGAGGGCGAGGTCGTGCTGATCTTCGTGGACGGGCGGTTTTACCGGTCCTCGGTCGACCCGCCGTACGACCTCACCCGCGACGCCGCGTTGACCGCCCGCTGGGTCGCGCTCACCACCAGCACCTACGGCGAGGTCGACGGTCCGCCGGCCGACGCCCGCTGGCTGGCCGTTCCCGTCGAGATCGGCGACGACGTACGCGGGCACTTCGTCGTCGCGCAGTTCAGCGGCGAACCACGGACCGAGATCGACCGGGCGGTACGCACCATGGTCCTGGCCTGCGCCCTGGTGATCGTGGTGGTGGCGGCCGGCGGCTACCTGGCGATGGGGCGGGCGTTGCGTCCGCTGCAGTCGATGACCGAGACCGCCCGCGACATCGAGGAGACCGACCTGTCCCAGCGGATCGTGGTCACCGGCTCCGACGAGGTGGCGGATCTCGGCCGGACGTTCAACGGCATGCTGGGCCGCCTCCAGGGGGCGTTCGCCGCGCAGCGGGCGTTCATCAGCGACGCCGGGCACGAGTTGCGTACCCCGATCACCATCGTCCGTGGTCATCTGGAGCTGATGGGTGACGATCCGGTCGAGCGCCGGGAGACGGTCGCGCTGGTGACCGACGAACTGGACCGGATGAACCGGATGGTCGACGATCTGCTGATGCTGGCCCGGGCCGAGCAGCCGGACTTCCTCCGTCCCGAGGAGGTGCCCGTCGCCCCGATGATGGCCGAGGTCTATTCCAAGGCCGCCGCGCTCGGTGACCGGGACTGGCGGCTCGGCCCGGTCGCCGAGGTGACGCTGCGGGCGGACCGGCAGCGGCTCACCCAGGCGCTCATGCAGCTGGCCCAGAACGCGGTGCAGTTCACCGCCCCCGGTGACCGCGTCGAACTGTCCGCCCGCGCCGAACACGGCCGGGTCCTGCTGGCGGTCGAGGACACCGGGATCGGCATCGCCCCGGAGGACCGGGAGCGGATCTTCCAGCGGTTCGCCCGGGCCGAGCCGGGAAGGCAGCGCGCGGAGGGCGCCGGCCTGGGCCTGGCCATCGTGTCGGCGATCGCCGCCGCGCACGGCGGCACGGTCGCCGTCGACAGCATCCCCGACGCCGGTTCCACCTTCACCCTCGTCCTGCCCGGGGGCACTCTCGTCCTGCCCGGGGTCGGGACATGAACCGGATACTCGTCGCCGAGGACGAACCCCGGATCGCCTCGTTCCTCGAGAAGGGGTTGCGCGCCGCGGGATACGTCACGACCGTCGTCACGAACGGCACGGACGCCGCCGCGTACGTGCGCGACGGCGCGTACGACCTGATGATCCTTGATCTCGGCCTGCCCGGACAGGACGGCCTGGCCGCGTTGGCCCAGCTCCGCACGCGCGGGGAACGGATCCCGGTGATCGTGCTGACCGCCCGGCACGCGGTCTCCGACCGGGTCACCGGGCTGGACCTGGGCGCGGACGACTACATGACCAAGCCGTTCAGCTTCGAGGAGTTGCTGGCCCGGGTCCGGGCCCGGCTGCGTACCCAGGGGCGGCCGGCGGCGACGGAACTGGTCGCCGGCCGGGTACGGATGGACCTCGTCCGCCGGACCGTGACCGTCGGGGACCGGGCGGTGGAGCTGACCGCCCGGGAGTTCCTGCTCGCCGAGACGCTGATGCGCCATCCCGGTCAGGTGCTCAGCCGGGAGCAGCTCCTCGACCGGGTCTGGGGGCTCGGCCACGACCCGGGGTCCAATGTGGTCGACGTCTACGTCGGCTACCTGCGACGCAAACTCGGCGGCGACGTGATCCAGACCGTCCGGGGAATGGGGTACCGGCTCGTCCTGTGACCCGTCCCGCCCGGATGAGACGACTCTCATGGCGGCCTCACCGGTCGCTCAGCCGGGGTCGGAACCCTGGGGGCATGACCAGACCCGACCTGCTGACCGGCTCCGACGCCGGCGAGTTCCTCCGGGCCGCCCTGGCCGGGGCCGGCGCCGACCTCCTGTCCTGGCGCACGCGTCAGGTCGAGCACCAGCCCGGCCGGGGTGCCACCGCCGCCTACCAGGCCCGGGTGCGGTGGCCGGACGGCCGTACGACCGAGGAGCGGTTCGCCGCCTGCACCCGTACCCCGCCCGAGGGCACGCTGCTGCTCGACGACGGCGACACCCGGCTGGCGGTGTGGCGGTTTCCCCACGACCCGTACCTTCCCGGCCTGCGCGCCGCGTACGACCCGGAGGCCGTCGCCGCGGCGCTGGCCGACCTGGGGCTCGGCGGCGGGCCGGTGCGGTTGACCGTGCGCGCCTACCGGCCGCGGCGCCGCGCCGTCCTGGAGGCGGTCAACGACCGGGGCCGGGTCTTCGTCAAGGTGGTCCGGCCGGCCCGGGTCGCCGCCCTGCACGAACGGCACCGCCTGCTCGCCGCCGCCGGGGTGCCGGCGCCGCAGAGCCTCGGCTTCACCCCCGACGGGCTGCTGGTCCTCGCCGCGTTGCCGGGGCGGACACTGCGGGAGGTGCTGCGCGGCCGCAACGCGCCGCTGCCGGACGGGGAGCAGGTGCTGGACCTGCTCGACCGGTTGCCGGCCGACCTGACCCGGCAGCCCCGCCGGGCGTCGTGGTCCGACCGGGCAGGGCACTACGCCACCGTCGTCGGCGCGGCGCTGCCGACGGAGACGGAACGCTGTGCGGCCCTGGCGGAGGCGATCGGGAACGAGGCGGGCACCGGGCCGGTGGTGCCGGTCCACGGCGACTTCTACGAGAGCCAGCTGCACGTCCTGCACGGCCGGATCAGTGGACTGTTGGATGTGGACACGGCGGGGCCGGGTGACCGCCTCGACGACCTCGCCTGCCTGCTGGGGCATCTGTCGGTGCTGGCCCAGATCGACCAGGCGCGGTCCGGCGCGATCAACCGCCTGGGCGCCCGCTACCTGACCAGCTTCGCCCGCCGGGTGGACGCGGCCGACCTGCGCTACCGGGTCGCCGCGGTGGTGCTCTCACTGGCCACCGGGCCGTACCGGGTACAGGAGCCGGGCTGGCCGGCGACCACCCGGCGCCGGTTGGATCTCGCGGAGCGCTGGCTGGCCAGTGCCCGTGCGGTCGGGAGCGGCGCCGTCCGGGGCGGATGAGGGATCTCTCACCGGCGGGTCAGAAACCCCTCATGCGGGCCCGAACCCTGGTAGTGAACAGCGCTGTTCCGAATCAGAAACCCTCCCAGCAAAGGAGTGCACGATGCGGATCAAGAGATCCTGGAAGATCGTCGCGGGAACCGGTGCCGCGGCCGCCGTACTCGGCCTGGGTGCCACCGCCGCCCTCGCCAGCGACGGCATCGACCTGAAGGACCGCACCGCCCCGACGGAGAACGTACGGATCGGCGACCCGGGAACCGTGCCGGTGGCCGACGACTCGCCGGAGTCGGCGGACAGCCCGGCCGAGTCCCCCTTCGACTCCGCCGACTCCCCGCACGACAGCCCGGACGACCCGGACTGGACCGAACCGGCGTCGGCGGACAGTCCCGCGGACTCCCCGTTCACCCCCACCTCGCCGGCCGACTCCCCCGCGTCGGCGGCCTCGGCGGCGTCCGTCGCGTCGGCGGCGTCCGTCGCCTCCGTCGCCTCGGCCGCGTCCGCCGCGTCACCGGTCTCGGCCGCTTCGGCGGACTCGCCGGCGTCGGCTGCCTCCCCGGCCTCCGCCGACTCGGGTGACTCGGGAGACTCGGGAGACTCGGCCGACTCACCGTGACCCCGGCACCGCTGACGAGCCGGCGGCTGGTCACCGCCTGACGGCGTGCCCGGGGACCGGTCGGGCCCCGGGCACGCCCCACCACCGTCAGAGTCATGATCGTCTGCGGTTGAGGCACTCCGGCCACGGCGTGTCGGGTGCCTGAGCCGCAGACGATCGAGACGGGGCCGGGGCGGGATGCCGCTGTTTCGGTTCACAGCGAATTCGGCGTAGGAACAGCGACTTCGCTGTGAACCGAAACAGCAACCTCGCTCCGGAATCACGCTGGTACCCGGCGGACCACACGGGTTCGACCGAGGCGGCAGCCGGCTACCGCGCCCCGCGGATGAAGCCGGCCTTGCCGGCGCGGTAGCGCGGCCGGTCCCGGTCGTTCTCGGCGGCGAGCCGCCGCTTGAGGGCGGCGTACGCGTCGCGGGCTTCACCGTCGGCGCGCAGGTGGTCGCGGAAGGCGAGCCATTCGCGCCATCCCTCGGGGCGCCGCTCCACCACGTGGAGGTGGTGGGTGCGGTGGGCGACGGCGGGGTGGCACAGCGACCATCTGCGGTGCTCGGCGTCGCCGGGTTCGGGGGCGTGGATCCAGCCGATCCCGGCCAGCGCGGGCAGCTTGGGCGCGAGGTCGGCGTGCTCGTCGACGAGGGCCAGCATGTCGATGATCGGCTTGGCGGCGAGGCCGGGGACCGCGGTGCTGCCGTCACATCCTGCCGCGGTCGTTCCACGGGGCGGCACGACGCCGGCCGACGGGCCGGCGGCGGAGCCAGCATCGAGTCGTATCCGCGTGTCGGGTTCGGTGCCCGAGAGGAGACGACGATGGTTCAGCCAAACGCCTGGGTGCCCGGTACGACCGGTCCCGTGATCGGCGTACCGGCCTGGGGCGGCGCCCGCTGGGGTGGCAACGGTGGGGTGGACAACGGGCGTGGCCCGTACTCGCACACCGCGCCGCCGCCCGGGGTGACGTCCGGGGCCGCGCTCGGTGCGGCGTACTGCGGGGTCCTGCCGGTCCTCGCGGCCCAGGGCCGGGACTACGGCTACCTGACGAAGATCACGAAGGCCGGCACGTTGGTCGACTCGACCGGCGCCAACTCCGGCACGGTCACCGTCGACACGGCGACCGGCACGGTCGGGGTGACCGTGACCCGGGCCGGCGCGGTGCTGCAGTATCTGGACATCGTCGGGCAACTGTCGATCCGGGCCCAGAACGTCACGGTCCGCTACTGCCGGATCGACAGCCGGCGGGTGACCGGCACCGGGAAGTACATCGTGTCCACACAGGACGCATCGCCGGGGCTGACGATCTCGTACTGCGAGTTGATCTGCGGGCCGGCGATCTCGGCGGCGATCCCGCCGTACGGCGGCTACACCGCCCGCTACAACGCCGTGCACGAGGTCAGCAACGACGCGTTCAAGGTCGGTCGCAACGCACTGGTGGAATACAACTGGGTGTACGGGCTGCGCAAGGCACCCGGCGCGCACGCCGATCCGGTGCAGTGGACGTCCGGCGACAACATCGGGGTGCTGTTCAACCGGCTGGACTGCTTCACCGGCGCCGCCGACGCCCCGTCGCCCGAGGTCGTCGACTTCGCGAACGGGACGCTGCAGGTCGGGACGATGACCGGCAACGGGTCGTGGTTCCTGATGACCGACAACTACTGCAACGGCGCCAACTACGTCATCCGGGTCGGCAACCAGAGCCCGCAGAACGGCTACACCACCCAGCACGCGTTCTGGTTGCGGAACCGGTTCGGCCGGCAGTTCATCGCCGGTCCGGTCTACAACTCGATCCAGGCCAGCGCCGACCAGGTCTTCGACGACACGAACGTGTGGCACCAGAGCGGGCAGACGTACCGGCGTACCGGAAGCCCGCCGGTCTGGTACTACAGCCACGTCGTCACGGCCGGCCAGCCGGTCAGCGACTGGACGCCGGTCAGCATGGGCCGCTACCCGTGACGCAGGTCCCGCCCGGGGACGGCCCGCCGCCGGCCGTCAGCGCATGTGCAGCCAGCCGCCGTCGACCGGGAACGACTGGCCGCTGATGAAGTGGGCGCCGTCGCCGGCGAGGAAAACCAGCAGGGGTACGAGGTCGCGGGTCGGTTCCCCGAGCTTGCCGCCGATCGGGATCTGGGCCGACATCATCGCGTCGTGCTGGGCGAGTTCCTCGGCGTTGAGGCGGCCCCGGTAGTCGTCGTACATGCCGGTCCACATGGCCGGCGCGACCGCGTTGACGGTGATGTTGTACGGCGCCCACTCCTGCGCGACGGCCCGGGTCCAGACGTGTACGGCGGCCTTGCTGGCCGAGTAGGCGGCCTGCTGGGGTACGCCGACGATGCCGGAGCGGGAGCCGAAGTTGATGATGGCGCCGCCGTTGGCCTTGAGGTGGGTGAAGGCGGCGGCGTTGGTGTTGCGGGTGCCCTTGGCGTTGACGTCGAAGACGGCGTCCCAGTCGGCGTCGGGGATGTCGTCCGACGGCCCGCCACGCTCGACGCCGGCCACGTTGACCAGGACGTCGAGGCCACCGAGCAGGCCGACGACCTCGTCGAAGACGGTGGTGACCCCGGCCCGGTCGGCGACGTCGCAGTGGCGACGGACGATGTTGTCGGGGGTGGTGCCGGCGGTGCCGAACTGCCGGTCGAGGGCGGCGACCCGGGCGCCCTCGGCGACGTATCCGGCCACGACGGCGGCGCCGATGCCCTGCGCGCCGCCGGTCACGATGATGCGCCTGCCGTCCAACTGACCCGCCATGGCCGCTGCCCTCCACCGGTCCGTCCCGACTACCCCCGCCCGTTATGTCCTACCACGCGGGTTGCCGTCCGTAGCCGCAGATTCACCAGGTGCAGTGTCGGATTCCCCTGGCGCGGCGTCAGGGGTTGCGCTGGTACGGCAACTGGCCGATCGCCGGCTGCCGGTAGAGCGCCTGACTGCGCCGGGCGAGGTCGGTGGTCGCCGACGAGTTGGCCCAGGTGCCGAGGATGATCGCCGCGCCGGGAACCATCTTGGCGAAGAGCTTCTTGGCGGCCTTGACGCCGGCCATCTGGGCGAGCTTCATGCCGAGCTTCAGCGCCACCTGGCCGACCGGGGTCTTCGATCCGGTACGGAAGAGCGCGCCGGCCTTCTCCCGGCCGGCGGCCACCCCGAGTGCCATCCGGGCGGTCTCGGCGACCTTGTGGACCTTCTGCAGGACGAGGAGGTCGGTGGCCCGGTCGGGGTGGGCCGGGTCGACGCCGTACGCGGCGGCGATGTGCAGCACCATCCTGGCCTGGGTCCAGGCCAGGATGCCGACGTCGACGACGGCACCGGGCAGGCCGGTCGCGCCGGAGACGGCGCCGGAGAGCCGGGCCAGGTTGATGAACTTCTTCGCCGCCTTCTGCGCGACGACGTCGGGGTGCAGTCCCGGCTGCTGGATGTGCAGCCGCTCGACCCAGCGGCGGGCCTCCGGACCGAGCCGGCGGACGGCTTCGATGGCGAGGTGCTCGGGGGCGTACTGCGGGTCGGCCCGCATCTTCTCCCACAGGCTGGCCGGCGGGGCGGCGGTCCCGTCGTCGGACGCCGGGTCGCCGGGACCGTCGGCGGACGGCGCCGCGACCGGGACCGCGGCCTGACCGGTCGCCGGCGGCACCGACGCGGATCCGGCGGCCGTGGCGTACGGGTACCCCGCGGGCGCGGGGTACGCGGCGGGCGCCGGGTAGGTGGCCGGTGTGGTCGGCGGCGGCCCCCAGAGCGGCATGGCCGGGGCGGCGTCCGGTTCCGGCGCGGCGGGCGCCGCCCCGGGGTCTCGACGGCCGGCACCGGCCGGGCGGCGGGCACCGGGGCCGGCGCCCCTTCGGCCGATCCCGGGGCGGTCGGCCGCGACCCAGGGCCGGCCGGCTGCGCCGACAGCGCCCCTGGGCCCGCCGACAGCGACCCCCGGCCCGCCGGCTGCGCCGACAGCGGTTCCGGGACCGCCGGCGGTGCCGGCTCGGCCGGTACGGGCGCCGGTGGCTCGGGCCACAGCGGCTGGTCGGGCGGCAGGGAGCCGGCGGGGCGCGGATCGGTCACGGGAGCACTCCGGGGGACGGATGGGCCTGACGGAGCGCCGCGGTCAGCGGCGCCCCGTCAATCGTGACAGAAGCGAGCGAAGCCGATGCTGGTTGGCCGGGTTGGCGAGCTGCCGCCGCCCCTGGGCGACCGTCCGCTGCCCCTGCGGGCTGCCGAGGAACGATCTGATGCGTCGGGTGAGGGACATGGCGGCCTCCTGCCGGTCGGGTAGGAGGTATCTACCCGTCGCGGCGGCCGGCCACACCCCAACCCGCCACCGGCCGGTTCCGCTGCGGGCAGCCGGTGGCCCGGGGCGGTGCCCCGTGGACCGTCCGACTAGGACCGGCTGATGATGGCGTCGACGACGGCGGTGGCGTTTCCCTCGTGCTTGGCGTAGTGCTCGGGGTACGCCGACACCTGCACGGTCTGGGCCGCCACGGTGAGCCGCATCTGGTCCCAGCCGGGCACCCGGGCGAGCGCCTTGTAGAACTGGGTGGCGGAGTAGGCCGGGTCCATCAGGCTGGCGACCGGTCCCCAGCCGGTGCTGGTGCGCTGCTGGAAGAGGCCGACCGAGTCGTGGTCCCAGCCGGTGCCCTGGTGCGGGTAGTTCTTCGACTCCGGAAGGACCTCGCTGGCCCGGTTGAGCAGGTTGCTCTCCTGCATCGCGGTCGCGACGGCGATGATGTGCGCCCGGCGGGGCATGTTCAGGTCGTGGCCGGCCCGGACGATGGCCAGCGCGTTGTCCATCTGGATCTGGGACAGGCCGGCGACGGGCGCGACCTGCTCCGGGATGGCGGGCGCCTCGGCTTCGACCGGTGCGGCGGGTGCGGCCTGCTCGCCGTCGTTCGCGGCGGGCTGCTCGGCGGCGGCCCCGTCCCGCGGCTCGGCCGGGGAGGTGGTGTCGGAGGTGTCGGCGCCCGGCTGGCGTTCGAAGGAGCGGGAGGCGGGCTGGCCGGCCCGGGAGCGGACCTCGTCGGCGCGGGCCTGCGCGGCGGTGACGTCGGAGGGGAGCCTGCGCTCGACGGTGGCGGACCGGGTTTCGGCGAAGGCGACGATGCCGAGGCAGCAGATGACGCCGATGGCGAGGGCGAGCCGGGCGGGGCTGCGCCGGTCGGCCAGTTCGCGGACCCGGGCGTTGTCGAGGACGGCTGCGACCCATGGGTGGTCGCGCAGGGCGCGCAGTCGCGGGTCGTTCCGTACGGCGGTGAGTCTGGCTCCGGTGTGGACACGGAGGCGTTCGACGGTCCGGTCGGACCGGGCGATCAGCTCGTGCAGGGTGTCGGTGGAGCGGTCGAGCAGTTCCCCGAGAGCCTGCCGGGTGGGCCGGGTGGCGGTGGGTACGCCGCTGGCCGGGTCGGTCGAGGGGGCCTCGGCCGAACGGTCAGTGGTGGCTGCGGCGCCGGACTCGGTTTCAAGTGTGTGGTCGTCACGCATCCGACGAGGCTAGGCGCGCCGATCAGCAACTACGCAGAGTGATCTTGTGGCGCTCGCCACATTTTTGATCGATGAATCGGTCAGCCGCCGGCACGCACGAACGAGAGGTCGGAAAGCCCGCAAGACCGGCATCCCGGGAAAGCTGCACTTTGCACAACCAGGCAGGCATTTACCTTCGAACCATCAGGCACGGAGAGCGACGAACATCCCCCTCCCCCATTCGGGCGACCACCGGTGGTACGAGCCGCGCCGGGCGGCTCCACCACGCGGCGCATCGGGACCGGACCACCCCGAAACCATTGCTACGCAATGTGATCAGCCTCGGACAAAGTGTAGCCGGATCCCGGGTGGCCGGCCTCCCGAGCCGGAATGCGGGAGGGGGCGCCACCCGGCTCGATGGAATGCACAAGGATGGAGTCAGCGTTTCCACCGGCGGGGTTGCCCCCGCGACACGCCCTCAAGAGGAGGTTCTGACCGGTGCTCGATCCACACGAGTTGTACGAGCTCACCGAAGACCTGCCCGAACTGGGCGAACCGGTTCTGCTGCAGGCGCTCACCGGATTCGTCGACGCCGGCAACGCGACCCGGATCGCCCGTGAGCATCTGCTCGGCACGCTCCAGGGCCGGGTGCTGGCCACCTTCGACATCGACCAACTGCTGGACTACCGCTCCCGGCGCCCCACGATGATCTTCGTGGAGGACCACTGGGAGAGCTACGACGAACCGCGGCTGCAACTGCACGTGCTCGACGACGACGCCGGGACCCCCTTCCTGCTGCTGACCGGCCCGGAACCGGACCTGCAGTGGGAACGGTTCAGCGCGGCCGTCACCGCGCTGGTCGAGCGGCTCGGCGTACGGCTCACCGTCGGGCTCACCGCGATCCCGATGGCGGTGCCGCACACCCGGCCGACCGGGGTGACCGCGCACGCCAGTCGCCGCGAGCTGATCGCCGGCCACGAGCCGTGGCTGCAGCGCGTCCAGGTGCCGGGCAGTGCCGGCCACCTGATCGAGTTCCGGCTCGCCGAGCAGGGCCGCGACGCGATGGGCTTCGCCGTGCACGTACCGCACTACGTCGCGCAGACCGAATACCCGGCGGCGGCCGAGGTGCTGCTGACCTCGGTGTCGCGGGCCACCGGCCTGCTGCTGCCGACCGAGGGGCTGCGTACGGCGGCCGAGGTGGTCCGCGGGGACATCGACCGGCAGATCACTCAGACCGACGAGGCCGGGGCGCTTGTGCACGCCCTGGAGGAGCAGTACGACGCGTTCACCCGGGGCCGACAGGGCAGCAACCTGCTCGCCGAGCAGACCGGCCCGCTGCCCACCGCCGACGAACTGGGCGCCGAACTGGAACGCTTCCTGGCCGAGCAGACCCGCCCGGGCGACTCGCCGAACGGCTGACCGGGCGGCCCGTCGCGCGCCGATCGGGCAGGCTGGGGACATGCGTCTGGCGACCTGGAACGTCAACTCCGTGAAGGCCCGGCTCCCCCGCCTGCTCGAGTGGCTGGCCACCACCCGGCCCGACGTGCTCTGTCTCCAGGAGACGAAGTGCGCGGCGACCGCGTTCCCCACCGCCGAGGTCGGCGAGCTGGGATACGCGGTGGCCGCGCACGGCGACGGCCGCTGGAACGGGGTGGCCGTCCTGTCCCGGGTCGGGCTCGACGACGTCGCCCGCGGGTTCTCCGACGAGCCCGGCTTCCCCGACCCGGAGGCCCGCGCGGTCGCCGCGACCTGCGCCGGTGTGCGGGTCTGGTCGGTGTACGTCCCCAACGGCCGCACCCCCGACTCCCCGCACTACCTCTACAAGCTGACCTGGCTGGCCGCCCTGCGCGACGCGCTCGCCGCGGACCTGTCCCGCGGCCCGCTCGCGGTGTGCGGTGACTTCAACGTCGCACCCACCGACGCCGACGTCTGGGACCCGGCGCTGTTCGTCGGCTCGACCCACGTCACCCCGCCGGAACGGGAGGCCCTGGCCGAACTGCGCCGGCTCGGTCTGACCGACGTGGTGCCGACCCCGATGAAGGGCCCGCACCCGTACACGTACTGGGACTACCGGGCCGGGATGTTCCACCAGAACAAGGGCATGCGCATCGACCTGGTGTACGCCAGCGGCGACCTGGCCGCCCTGGTCGGCAACGCGTACGTCGACCGGGAGGCCCGCAAGGGCAAGGGTCCGTCCGACCACGCCCCGATCGTGGTCGACCTTTCCGACGGGTCATGAGTTCGGCCCCGGCCGGCCCGTAGGGTGGAGCCATGGCTGTCGTGAAGATCAACGCGATCGAGGTGCCCGAGGGCGCCGGCCCCGAACTCGAGCGCCGTTTCGCCGCCCGGGCCGGCGCGGTCGAGAACTCCCCCGGCTTCCTCGGCTTCGAACTGCTGCGTCCGGTCGCCGGCGAGTCCCGCTACTTCGTCTACACCAGGTGGGAGTCCGAGGAGGCCTACCAGGCGTGGGCGGGCGGGTCGGCGCGGGAGGCGCACGCCGGTGAACGCGCCAAGCCGGTCGCCTCCGGCGCCAACCTGCTCGAGTTCGAGGTCGTCCAGCAGGTTCCGGCGGCCTCCTGACCCCGGCCCGCCGCCACCGGCCGGGGGAGCCCGGCCGCGGCGGCGTTTCGCGGAGCCCACGGCCGGGTCGCGGGTCACGGGTCGCGGGTCTCGACCAGCGACGCGAAGACGACCACGTTGTCGACGTAGCCGATACCGCCGCCCCGGAACTCGCCGCCACAGGTGATCAGCCGCAGGCCGGGACGGGCGTAGTCGCCGTACACCCGCTCGGCGGGCAGTTCCTTCTTGTCGAAGCTCTCCACCGAGTTGACCTCGAAGATGCCGACGGTCCGGTCCCGGCGGGTCACCTCGATCTTCGCGCCGGGCCGGATCCGGGGCAGGTCGTGGAAGATCGACGGGCCGTCGCGGGTGTCGGCGTGCCCGACGATGATCGCCGGCCCGAACTCGCCGGGGGTCGGGCCGCGGTCGTACCAGCCGGCCTGCCGGTGCCGGTGCAGCGGCGGTACGGCGATCGAGCCGTCGTCGGCGAGACCGAGGCCGTGCACGTCGGCCCGGATCTTCAACGACGGGATCGCGAGCCGGATCGGCCGGCTCGGCTCCATCACCGGGAACTCGCGCGGCGGCGGCTTGTCGGCTCCGGCGAACAGGTTGTGCAGCAGTCCGGTCTCGGACAGGCCGGCGGCGGTGACGACCAGCCCGACGACGACGAGCACCGCGGCGAGGCGCGGCCGGCGCAGTTTGAGCATGGTCAGGCCCGCTGGCGGCGGGAGGTGAACAGCGCCACCGCGACCCCGGCCGCCACCGTGGCCAGCCCGGCGCCGAGCAGCAGGCTGCCGGGGTTGTCGCCGGCCGTGCCGCCGAAGCCGGTGGCCGGGCCCTCGCTCGGCCGGCCCGGCTGGACGACGTTGAGGATGGCGGTGGCGACCCGCCCGTCCGGGCAGGTCAACTTCACCCGGTAGGGCCGCGCCGACCGGTCGTCGGGCACCGTCGCGGCGGCGGTCAGCAGCTCGAGCTGCGGCTCGACGGTGATCTTGTCGGCGAACGCGTCCGACTCGACGGTCGCCGGCTCGGTGTTCTCCCGGCAGCTCGCCCGGATGCCGACGAGGTAGCCGGCCTCGACGGTGCTCGGGTTGAGTTCGACGTAGACGTCGGCGGCCCACGCCGGGGCCGGGGGTGTGAGCAGGAGCACCGGTGGGAGCAGCAGTGCGGCGGCGGCCGCGCCGGACAGGACGGCGCGCCGGGCCCGGCCGGGACGCGACAGGGGGCTGGGCCTACCGGTGCCCGCGCTCCGCTCGGTCATCTGGGGGACCTCCACGTCGGGCAGCGCCGGGCGGGGGTGTCCGGTGTCTGCCGTACCGGGTGATTTTCGCATCCCCCCGCCGCCGGACGCACCCTGCGAATGCGTACGCTCATCTGTCTGTGACCTTCCTCGACGTGGACCGCGCCGCACCGGACCGGCCGCCGGCGGACGCCGGCCCGGCCCGGCAGCACCGCGTGGGCGGCGGCGGGACGTCGATCCGGTCGTTCCACACCCGGCAGGGCCGGATGACGACCCGGCTCGACGACGCGATCACGCACGGGTGGCCGCTCCACGGGCTGGTCGTCTCCGGCGGGCGACTCGACCGGGAGGCGCTGTTCGGCCGGCGTGCCCCGCTGGTGCTGGAGATCGGTTCCGGGATGGGCGACGCGACGGCGGCGATGGCGGCGGCCGACCCGGACCGGGACTACCTGGCCGTCGAGGTGCACGTGCCGGGCATCGCCAACCTGCTCGCGCTGGTACGCGAGCGCGGGCTGACCAACGTCCGCATCGCCCGCGGCGACGCCCTCGACCTGGCCCGCGACATGCTGGAGCCGGATTCGCTGGACGCGGTGCACGTGTACTTCCCCGACCCGTGGCCGAAGCTCAAGCACCACAAGCGGCGGCTGATCCAGCCGGCGCCGGTCGCGCTGCTGCGCAGCCGGCTGCGGCCGGGCGGGGTGCTGCACTGCGCGACCGACTGGGCGCCGTACGCCGACGCGATGCTGGCGACCCTGGGCGGCGATCCGGAGCTGGTCAACACCGCCGACGGGTTCGCGCCCCGGCCGGCGCACCGGCCGCTGACCAAGTTCGAGAACCGCGGCGTACGCGCCGGCCGACAGATCTTCGACCTGGTGTTCCGGCGCGTCCCGGCGTCCACCGCGGCCGACCCGACTGGCCCGACTGGCGGTGGGCTACGCATTTCGGGCACGATGGACCAGCCATGACGCTGACCGCCCAGATCCCCGCCGCCCCGACCCCGACTCGCTCTTCGACGCCTTCGCCGGCTGGGCCGATGGGCGCGGCTTCGCCCTCTATCCCCACCAGGAAGAGGCGCTGATCGAGATCGTGTCCGGGGCCAACGTCATCCTCAACACCCCGACCGGATCGGGCAAGAGCCTGGTGGCGGCCGGCGCCCACTTCGCCGCGCTGGCCGACGACCGGGTGTCGTTCTACACCGCGCCGATCAAGGCGCTGGTGTCGGAGAAGTTCTTCGACCTGTGCCAGACGTTCGGCGCCGAGAACGTCGGCATGCTGACCGGCGACGCCAGCGTCAACGAGGACGCCCCGATCATCTGCTGCACCGCCGAGATCCTGGCCAACATCGCGCTGCGCGACGGCGAGCGGGCCGACGTCGGCCTGGTCGTGATGGACGAGTTCCACTTCTACGCCGAGCCGGACCGTGGCTGGGCCTGGCAGGTGCCGCTGATCGAGCTGCCGCAGGCGCAGTTCGTGCTGATGTCGGCGACGTTGGGCGACGTCACCCGGTTCGAGGACGACCTGACCCGGCGCACCGGGCGGTCGACCGCCGTCGTCAAGTCGGCCGAGCGGCCGGTCCCGCTGATGTTCTCGTACGCGATGACGCCGCTGCACGAGACCCTGGAAGAGCTGCTGAGCACCAAGCAGGCGCCGGTCTACGTGGTGCACTTCACCCAGGCGGCGGCGCTGGAACGGGCGCAGGCGCTGATGAGCGTCAACGTCGCCACCCGGGCCGAGAAGGACATGATCGCCGAGGCGATCGGCAACTTCCGGTTCACCGCCGGCTTCGGACGTACGCTGTCCCGGCTGGTCCGGCACGGCATCGGCGTGCACCACGCCGGCATGCTGCCGAAATACCGGCGGCTGGTGGAGACGCTGGCGCAGGCCGGACTACTCAAGGTCATCTGCGGCACCGACACCCTCGGCGTCGGCATCAACGTGCCGATCCGCACCGTACTGTTCACCGGACTGTCCAAATACGACGGTGTGCGGACCCGGCTGCTCAAGGCCCGCGAGTTCCACCAGATCGCCGGCCGGGCCGGCCGCGCCGGCTTCGACACCATCGGCACGGTGATGGTCCAGGCGCCCGAGCACGTCATCGAGAACGAGAAGGCGCTGGCCAAGGCCGGCGACGACCCGAAGAAGCGGCGCAAGGTGGTGCGCAAGAAGCCGCCGGAGGGGTCGATCGGCTGGGGCCAGCCCACCTTCGAACGCCTGGTCGCGGCCGAGCCCGAGCCGCTCACGTCGAGTTTCCAGGTCAGCCACTCGATGCTGCTCAACGTCATCGCCCGGCCCGGTGACCCGTTCGCCGCGATGCGGCATCTGCTGACCGAGAACCACGAGGACCGGCCGGCCCAGCGCCGGCACATCCGGCGGGCGATCGCGATCTACCGGGCGCTGCTCGCCGGCGGCGTCGTCGAGCGCCTCGACACCCCCGACGAGGAGGGCCGCTCGGTACGCCTCACCGTCGACCTCCAGTTCGACTTCGCGCTCAACCAGCCGCTGTCACCGTTCGCGCTGGCCGCGATCGAACTGCTCGACACCGAGTCGCCGTCGTACGCCCTCGACGTGCTGTCGGTCATCGAGTCCATCCTGGACGATCCCCGGCAGGTGCTGTCGGCGCAGCAGTTCAAGGCGCGCGGCGAGGCGGTCGCGGCGATGAAGTCCGAGGGCATCGAGTACGAGGCCCGGATGGAGCTGCTGGAGGACGTCACCCATCCCAAGCCGCTGGCGGAACTGCTCGACACGGCGTACGAGATGTACCGGCGCGGGCACCCGTGGGTCGCCGACTACGCCGTCTCCCCCAAGTCCGTCGTCCGCGACATGTACGAGCGCGCGATGACCTTCGTCGAGTACGTCGGCTTCTACGGCCTGTCCCGCTCCGAGGGGCTGGTGCTGCGCTACCTCGCCGACGCGTACAAGACGCTGCGCCAGACGGTGCCCGAGGACGCCAAGACCGAGGAACTCGTCGACCTCATCGAGTGGCTCGGCGAACTCGTCCGCCAGGTCGACTCCAGCCTCATCGACGAGTGGGAGCGGCTGCGCAACCCCGCCGACGAGGTGGAGAAGATCCTCGACGAACGGCCGCCGGCCGTCACCCGCAACCTGCGCGCCTTCCGGGTGCTGGTCCGCAACGCCCTGTTCCGCCGGGTCGAACTGGCCGCCCTGCGCCGGTGGGACGACCTCGGCGAACTGGACGCCGCCGACGGCTGGGACGCCGACGCGTGGGCGGACGCGGTCGAGCCGTACTTCGACGAGCACGAGTCGCTGGGCATCGGCCCCGACGCGCGCGGCCCGGCGCTGCTGCTGATCGAGCAGGGGCGCGAGCGGTGGACCGTACGGCAGATCTTCGACGACCCCGAGGGCGACCACGACTGGGGCATCAGCGCCGAGGTCGACCTCGCGGCCTCCGACGAGGTCGGCGCCGCCGTCATCCGCGTCACCGACGTCGGCCCGCTCCAGACGGTCTGACCCGCCGGGCCGCCGCTCCCTCCCGCTGCTCCTCGCTCCCGTCGCGCGCTCCGCGCCCCGTCGCGCGCTCCGCGGCCGCCGGACTGTTGATCTGAGCGTCAGGGACCCTACCCGCCGGGGATAAGGTCTCTCCCGCTCAGATCGACGTCGGCGACGGCCCACCTAGGACCGGGTCAGTCGTCCCGGTCGCCGAGCACGTAGTGGCGCAGCCGCACCGCCCCCGTCCGGAGCGGTCCAGTCGGCGTCGGTGGTGTGGGAGAGCCGCCAGCCGGTGGCCTCGTACAGCGCGACGGCGGCCGACCGCTGGTCGTCGGTGACGCTCAGCGTCAGTCGGTGACCGTGCTCGGCCGCCCAGGAGCGTGCCTGGCGAATCAGCGCGGTGGCGATCGAGTGCCGGCGGGCCGCCGGGGTGACGAAGAGCCGGGACAGTTCGGCGTGAAGCCCTGCGCTTCCGGGAGCGCGTTGGACGGCGACGTGGCCGGCGATGGTTCCGGGCGGGAGCTCGGCGACCCACGCCCGCAGCAACCCCGGTGGGGCCGCCGCCGCGTCGTGCCGGCGGTGTGCCGGCACGACGCGGGTTCTGCGTTGGTCAGCAGGCGGCCTTCGCGGTGATGCTCCGGTGGATCTGGTGGACGAGGTCGTGGTACTCCCCGTTGGGATCACCGGTCCAGTGCGCCATGGCGGAGACGTGGTCCTCGTAGTGGGTGTCGTAGTGCTCGGTTCCCGGCAGGAGCCGGTAGCCGAACCGTTCGTGGAACCGGTGCTGCCCGTCGTCCATGCCGCAGATGGCGACGACCCCGGCCGCACCGAGCGCCTGGGCCGCCGCGAGCGCGGCGGCGTTCAGCACGGCCCCCAGGCCCAAGCCCCGGGCGTGCTCGGCGACCACGAGCCGGCTGGGCTCGTAGACGTCGTCCTCGGACGCCTGGTGGGCGTCCAGGAGAGCACGGAACCGCTCGGGTCCGAGCAGCGCCCGGGTCTGGAACTGACTCGTCAGGGCCGGTGGTACCAGCCTGACGTAGCCGCCGGGTGGTGCGGTCGCGGTGGCGTGGGCCGTGATGTGGTACGCGCCGAAGTCCAGCAGTTGGGCATCGACGTATTCGCCCGCCCGGTTGCGGAACTCCGGGCGCCGGCCGCCGGCGTACAGGACCTCGGCGCGGAAGGCGCGCAGTTCCTGGAGCAGCCTGGTGGTGTTGCAGGCGGCCAGCGGGAGCTGGCGGATACGCAGGTGCCATCCCTGCTGCTCGACCACCGCGTTCCGGAACGGGGCGACGGCGGGCGCGGGCGTCCGGGCGGGCGCACTCATGCGGAGACCGGCACCTTGCCCAGGTCGTCCTGCGCCAGCCGCAGGCACTCCGCCATGAACGCCGCGTAGCAGGCCAGCGCGGTCCGGCCGGCCTCGACCATGGTGGCCAGGGCCTCCGGCGAGTCGGCCAGCACGCGCTGCAGCTGCCGGCGGTTGAAGGCGGTGTGGCCGGCGTCCAGCTCGACGTGTTCGGCCAGGAAGCTGTAGAAGCGGGAGTCCTTGCCGAAGACCCGCTCGCAGTTGCTCAGCAGCGGCGGGCCCATGGTGACCGACAGCTGCTCGATCTCGTACTCGATGGCCAGCTGGGCCTGCGGGTTGGGTCCGGCGATGACCCGCTCGTGCAGCTCGACGTACGGGACGGTGCTGGCCAGCGGCGGCTCGGCGAGCAGCGCCTCGACGTCCACCGTGCCGGGGGTCTCCTCGTTGAGCCGCGCGGCGATGGCGCGCGCGTCGGCGACCATCATCCGGTCGTGACCGGCCTCGGCGCGCGAGTGCGCCTTGAGTGCCTTGCCCAGCGCCTCGTTGCCGAGCTGCTCGACCCGCTCCCCCGCGCCCGCGATCCAGGACTCGACGGGGGCGGTCATCGCCACCCCGTGGACGCTGTAGCGGAGCTTCCATCGCACGAGCAGCTGCTCGTCGCACGACGGCGACGTCAGCAGGTTCACCGCTTCGTCGGCTGCGAACGCCTCGCGGTGCTTGGCGAGTTCCGCCTCGTACCGCTCGAAGATCTCAGCACTCATCGTGTTTCCCCTTTGCGTGTGGCCCTCGCGGACGAGGGGCTGTTCCGGGGCATGCCTGCGGCATGCCCCATCGGGCTCCGCGCCCGGATCGTGTCCGGTACGCGGCGGCCGGTGAGGTGTGCTGATGCTCCTGGGAGCCCGGTTGTCGGTACGGGCCGCAGGCGCGTTCCAAGGATCGTCAGTGCGCCGGGCGCGCACATCGGTAAGCGCTACTCATCGGTACGTGTACCCGGAGTAACCTCGGTGGATCTTCAGCACCGGGAGCCCGCGCGGAAACCTCCCGGACACGCGACCGTGTTACCGAGCTCGCCGTCAGGGCCGGCGCGGGGCGATGGGCCGAGTGGCTTCCCGGGAGTCCGGGGTCAGCGAGTCGCGGCGTCGGCGAGGATCGTTTCGAGCCGTGTCCGGCATTCGGTCACGAAGGCGGGCCAGATATTCCGGTAGTAGGAGATTCCGGCGATGCCCACGGCGATGGCCCATGCCCGAGCCTGCCCCCAGGTGAGGTCGTCAAGGTTCAGGGCATTCCAGTAGGCCTGCCGCGCCGGATCCGGCAGGTCCCAGACCGGTGCGTGCTCGGCAGCGGGAAAGCCGACGGACAGGCCCCCGAAATCGATGACGGCGTGCAGCCGGCCCTTCGCGGCCAGGAGGTTGGCGGGACGGAGGTCACCGTGGAGCCACACGTGAGGACTGGAGGGCTCCGGCAGCCTGACGGCGGCACGCCAGAGTTGTTCCAGGGCTTCGACATCGAGGCCGTCGTCCGTGGTGGTCCGGCAGTCCGCGAAATAGGCGCTGAAGTCCTCTTCGCAGTCTCTCAGGCTGCCTCCGCGGTACCAGCTCAGTCCATCGGCGCGCGAGGCGCCCATGAGGTCGATGTGGTGCAACTCGTGGACGAACGTTGCCAGTTCGGTGCCGAAGGCGGCCCAGTCCTGGACGGCATTCGCATCGACCTCGGTTCCGTCGATCCAGCGGTAGACCGACCAGGGCAGCGGGAACTCGGGGGCCGGCGTGCCGGCGTAGACCGGTTCCGGGGTTCGGCAGGTCAGAAGTGGTCCCAGTCGGGGAAGCCACGTCCGCTCCTTGGTCAGGGACCGAGCCTTGTCGGCTGTTCGCGGAAGCCGGACGAGGAGCTCTTCTCCCAGCCGATACATGGTGTTGTCGGTGCCGGCGCCCGCGGGCGACAGGGGCAGCGAAGCCCAGTCGGGGCGTTGAATCCGCAGAAGTGACCTGACGACTGCCTCGTCGACCGGTATCTCGTTCTCGTGAAGCATCACGGCAGAGATCCTTCCGTGGCGGAAAACACCGGAGCAGCCGAATTCCCGGCAGTGTCGTCTGGTCTCAGCCGGGTGATCGGCGTTTTCGGTGGCCTACCTTGTGGATTCCCGGCTTGAACTCAGAGCTTGGGATCACGAACGGCCCATCGGGTTCGATGGTGTGCCAGACCGTAGCGTGGTGCCCATGTCGGAGTCTGGACCCTTGACCGAAAACGAGCCGGCCGGTGGCGGACCAGGAGTGGCAGATTCGCCCGGGCTTCGGGACATGCTCGCCGCGGGAGACTCCGGCATCCTGCTGTTCGGTCTCACGCCGCCCAAGCGCCACGAGACCGAGCAGCGGGTCAAGGAGATCGCGGCCGTCACGGCAGAGCGGCTGGCCCGGCTGCCGATCGACGGCCTGATTCTGTACGACATCGATGACGAATCCGATCGTCTCCCGGAGGAGCGACCGTTCCCGTTCCTGCCGACACTGGATCCGGCCCGGTACTACGCCGACCACCTCAACGCCGGCGACCTTCCGGTCGTCATCTACCGCTGTATCGGCAAATACCACAACGAGGAACTGCGGGACTGGCTCCGCCAGGCCGACCCGCGGCGGGTACTCAGCGTCTTCGTCGGTCCGTCGTCCAGGGACAAGCCGGTGCGGACCGACCTGCGGTCGGCTCATGCCGCGCACCAGCAGGTACGGCCGGAGCTGATGCTCGGCGGAGTCGCCATCGGGGAGCGGCACACCCGCGGCCACGACGAGCATCTGCGCATGCTGGCCAAGCAGGAACGCGGCTGCTCGTTCTTCGTCTCGCAGGTGGTCTATCACGTGAACGAGACGAAGAACCTCATCTCCGACTACTTCTACGAGTGCCGGGCACGGGCGATCGCGCCGCGTCCGGTGATCTTCACGCTGTCGGTGTGCGGCTCGCTCAAGACCTTGGAGTTCGTCCGGTGGCTCGGCGTGGACGTGCCACGCTGGCTGGAGAACTCCATTCGCCATGCCAGTGACCCGCTTGCCGAATCGTGCCGGCAGGCCGTCTCGATCGCCCAGGACCTGGCCGACTTCTGCCGGCATCTCAACATGCCCTACGGGTTCAACGTGGAAAGCGTGTCAATCCGCAAGGCCGAGATCGACGCAACCGTCGAGCTCGCGGCGGACGTTGCGCTACTGCTGGGAAAAGGCACGGCGGCAAGCAGTTGACGCGGCCGAGCCGGACCTTCGTCTGGGCGGATTGACCTCGGACCAAGGTGCGGACCCCGGTGCTCGCCGTACTCATCCGGCCCGGGCACGTACCGCAGCACCTCACGGACGTCCCTGCTGCGCGGTCGGCCGCGCGGGATCCGCCGCTGTCCGCCGCAGCACCCCATGCAGCGGCTCGGTCACCGCATCCGGCCGAGCCAACGCCACAACACAGGCCGCGGCATCATCCCCAACCGGCCGACGCCGAGCGCACCGCCGCCGTAGCGCAGCGCCGCCGTAGACCAGCGCGGTGCGGGGCAGCGAACAGATCCCGCCGCACCCGCGCCAGCTCCGCCCGACTCGCACCGGTACCCGCCGCCCCAACGGGCACCGATGTCGCGTCCGTTCCAAGGTTGCGGATGACCAGGGCGCTGACCAGCGGCTCGCAAGGTAGGTCGGGACGGTGCGAGAGGCGATCGTCCGGAACTACCTTGCGGTTTCCTGGCTCAGCTGGCTCAGGGCCGATGGTCCCCACCCGGTCGGGTCCTCGCCGGGCGGCACCATCGCCAGGGCCTGCCAGAGCAGGACGATGTTCAACCAGCCCGCCTCGGCTGGGGTCAGCGGTCGCTCGGACTGGTAGCCGGTAAGGAACTCTGTGCGAACTTCGGCCGACACCGGCCCCCAGCTGTGGTAGCGGGTGCCGAGCAGGACCGCCGCGCGGGCCAGCTCGACGATTCGGTGATCATGCTGGGCCTCCTCGAAGTCGAGGATCGCGGTGACCCCGCCGCGGGCCCACAGGATGTTGGCTGAGCGGATATCGAAATGGACGAGCTGGCGGGGAAGTCGGTCGGGCGGCGCGCTGGTGACCAGCGCGCGCAGCGTGTCACGAGCAGCCATCGGCAGATTGTCGGCGCGGGAGTCGAGCCACTCGGTGACCCGGACCGTCAACGGCTTGGACGAGACGGCGGGGGCGAGAAACTGATCGGCGTCCGGGTATGCGGCCAGCGCGTCCTGCAATTGGGCGAGTATGACGCCGGCCGCCCGCACCTGGTTGAGATCGGCGGTGTCGAGGAGGTCGCCCACGATCTCGCGCTGCAGACCCATCGAGACACGGTCGGCCTCGACCTGGAGGCGGCCGTCTCGTGCGGGGACCGGCACTGAGACCGGCAGCCCTCGGCCGTGGAGCCAGCTCGTGAGACGCGCCGTCTCCATCAGACGCGGAAAACGATCGAGGACTACCGACCATTTCGCGAGCAGTCGGCCGGACGGCGTGCCGACCCACGCCAGCGCGTTGCCGCCGCTCATGACGATCCGCTCGCAGGAGTCGATGCGAACGCCCCAGTGCTTGTCCAGCATCGCGGCAACCCAGCGGCTGGCCGACTCTGGATCGCTGAAGCCGAACCGTTCGTCGAGCGCGTGGCGAGGGTCGTGCGGCTCCCACAGCATCTCCAACATCGGCGCCTGCGATTCGATCACCCGTCGTATCCCATCACGGGACCGCCGGATGCCGCTCGCCCGGCGCCGGTTCTGGCAGGAGGTGGCCTCGTCGTTGCGTCTTCATCGACGCCGATCGTGCGCTACCAACTCGGCACGTAAGGGTGAACTCGCAAGGTTCGCGCGGACGCGACAGGCGATGTCGCGTCCAGTTCCAGGTTGCGGATGATCAAGGCGCTGACCGCCGGCTCGCAAAGTAGGCCCGGACGTCGAATCGACGCTCATACCACGGCATCCTGCTCTCCATTGACGCCGTTCTCCGGCGACCAGCTCGGCGCGTACGGGTGACTCGCAACCTGTTCCGGACGGCTCGCAAGATCACTCGCGGACTTTCCCGGACACTCGCAGGATTCGCGCGGACGCGACGACCGATACGGGTCGACAAACGCTGGGCGAAGCGCCGCCGGTCGATTAGAATGTATGTACTAATCCGCCCGTTGACCTGGGAGGACATCAGTGGCTCCGACCGTCGCCGACACCCCTACGCCCTACGCAACGCTGCTCGGTTTCACCCGCTACGTCGACCGCACCGGCCCCGCCAAGGCGACCTTCGTCGGTGGGCTGCGCCGCCAGCGGGCCAGCCGCTCGGGGTTCAACCCGCACGGTCAACTCGTCAAGGCACTCAAGACCGACATCGCCTTCCACACCGGAGGCACCCACCTGTCCGCGGTCGTCGACCTCGTCAAGCCGCGCTGGAAGCCGCTCTACGAGGCGCTGGTTCCCGGCGCACTGGCCTGGCTGCGGTCGCTGGACGACCCGGACACGGTCCAGCTCGCCCAGACCCACGACGCCCTCGGCATGCTCGGCGGCCTGCCCGTGAAGATCAACCCGCATCTCGGGCTGCGTCACCCCGACGGCCGCGCCGAGGCGGTCCGGCTACACCTCGACGAGCAGCCGCCGAGCAACGAGGCGGTCATCGCGACCCTGCACCTGATGGACCGGCACATGGGTCAGGTGCTGCCGCACGCCGAGCCGGTCCTGGTCGACGTCCGACGGGGCGTCTCACACAAGCGCGACGCGAGCGTCAAGACCGAGCAGGTCGAGCGCTGGCTCGCCGGCGAGGCAGCCGCCTTCGCGGCCATCTGGACCACCGCCGCCTGATCCGCACAACCCCACGGCGGGACGCGGTCAGGCGGCGCGGTAGCCCAACTGGTCGGAGATGCGGGCGGCCGCGGCGAGAAGCGCCTCGGTCGCGTCGAGGGTGTCGGGCCGGAAGCGGGCTTCCGGCCCGGACACGCCGATGACCGCGGCCACCCGGCAGTCGTGCCCGAACACCGGCGCCGCCATCGAGGCGGCGCCGGTCCGGCACTCGCCGTACGAGGTCGAGTAGCCCAGTGACCGGATGCTGACGATCTCGGCCCGCAGCCGCACCGGGTCGGTGATGGTGCGGTCGGTGAGCCGGGTCAGCCGCCGACACAGATAGGCGCTGATCTGCACATCGTCGAGGAAGGCCAGAAACGCCTTCGACGAGCCGCCGGCGTGTAGCGGGTAGGGCACACCGACGTCGAGTTCGAGCCACTCCTCCTGGTCGGGGACCGCCTGGTCGACGTGAAGGCGGGTGTCGCCGCGGCGCACCGACAGCGTGGCGGTCTCCCCGGTGAGGTCCGACAGTCCGCGCAGCTCCGGTCCGGCGGCCGTACGCAGATCGGTACGGGCCAGGTACGAGCGGCCGAGCGCCACCGCGGCGTGGCCGAGGGCGTACCGGTGGGTGGTGGGGTCGAGGACGATGAGGTCGCGACTGCGCAACGCGGTCAGGATCCGGTGCACGACGGCCTTCGTCAGGCCGAGTGCCGTCGCGATCTCGGTGACGCCCAGATCGGCCTGGCCGCTGCGCCCGAAGAACAGAAGCACGTCCATCGCCCGCTCGACGGCCACGACGGAGCGGGACTGGCCGACGGCTCCCCGGTCCGGCGCGGGAGCGGCCCGCTCAGCCGTGCTGCCAACGGTTGCGCCGGTCGGCACGTTGCGCGCTCCTCACTGGACGGACGACCCCGCGCGGGCGCGGACTCCCTGACCTTCGATGCGACGATGTCACACACGATCAACCTCAGCGCGGTCCATCCAACCCTATTTCGAACACACGTTCGACCGCCAGTCACGTCCCGTCATACGGTCGTGGCAGGCTGGGCCGTGACCAAACGGAAGCGGGATGCGATCCCGACCGGAGGGAGGGGCGCGTGACCGAGCGGAGCGAGGGAACCAGCAGGCTCAGACCAAGTCACGCGATCCCGACCGGAGGGAGGGGCGCGTGACCGAGGTGTCGCTGTCGCGGCGGGCTCTCAACCGGGCGTTGCTGGCCCGGCAGGGGCTGCTCGACCCGTTCGACGGTCCGCTCGTCGAAACCGTGGAGGCCGTCGGCGCGGTCCAGGCCCAGCAGTGGACGTCACCGCCGGTGGCACTGTGGTCGAGGCGGCGCGACTTCACCGCCGATCAGCTGTGGGCCGCGCTGGACCGAGGCGACCTGGTCACCGGCATCCTGCTACGCCGCACCCTGCACCTGGTCAGCGCCGACGAGCACCCCGCGTACGCGGTCGTCGCCACCGGGTCCGGCGTCGACGGCTGGCAGGGGCTCAAGGTCACCCGTACGGCCGGCGCCGACCGGCTGCGCACCGACCTGCTGGCGTACGCGGACCGGCCGCGCACCGGGGACGAGTTGCACGACTTCGTCGAGGCGTGGGTCGGGACGCACCCGGGTGTGTTGAGCGACGCCGAGGTGGCGGCGCAACGGGCGTACCGGTGGCGGGTGCTGCGGGCCTCGCCGGCGCTGCTGAAGGTGCCGGCGGACGGACGATGGGCGGCCCGGACCCCGGCCGCCTACCGCGCCGCCCCGGATTGCGGCGACCTGGCCCCGGACGCGGCCCACGACGCGGCGGTACGCCGGCATCTGCGGGCGTTCGGGCCGGCCGGCGTCGACGACGTGGCGTACTGGCTCGGGGCCCGGGTGCCGGTGGTCCGGGCTGCCCTGGGCCGGATCGGCGACGAGCTGGCCCGGTTCGCCGACGAGGAGGGCCGGACGCTGTACGACCTGGCCGACGCGGCCCGGCCGGCCGCGGAGACGGACGCCCCGGTCCGGTTCCTGCCGGCGTTCGACAGTGCGCTGTTGGCGTACGCGGCGGGTCGTCGGACCCGGGTCCTGCCCGACGAGCACCGCGACCGGGTCTACGTGCGGGCGAACCTGCGCTGGCTGCCGACGGTGCTGGTCGACGGCTTCGTGGCCGGGGTCTGGGCGACCGAGGTGAAACGTCGGGTGGCGACGATCACGGTGACTCCGTTCGGCCGGCTGCCGCGCGCCACCCGGACCGCGCTGACCGGGCAGGCCGAGCGCCTGGTCCGGTTCGTCGAGCCGGCCGCCGCCGACCACCAGGTGGTTGTCGGGGGATAACCAGAAGCCGACCTGCCCCGGGCATGCCTATCCTTGGCGACGACATGCAGACTCCGCCGCCCGCCCGCTCCGTGCCCGATCCGACGACCGAGCCGACCGCCCGCCCGGTCCAGCCCGCGCAGCTGGCCGATCTGCGGGCCCGGCTGCCCGAGCTGATGCCCCGGGACGAGCAACGCCTGGCGCGGCGGCTGGAGGGCACCCGCAAGATCCGCGATCCGCAGCGGCGGGCCGCCGCGCTGGTCGAGATCGCCGGCGAGGTCGACCGGGCGGAGTCCCGCCTGGCCGCCCGGCGGGCGGCGGTGCCGACAGTCAGCTATCCGCCGCAGCTGCCGGTCAGCGACCGCCGGGACGAGATCGCCGAGGCGATCCGCGACCACCAGGTCGTGATCGTCGCCGGGGAGACCGGTTCCGGCAAGACCACCCAGCTACCCAAGATCTGCCTGGAGCTGGGCCGGGGGTGCGGGGGCTGATCGGCCACACCCAGCCACGGCGGCTCGCGGCGCGTACGGTCGCCGACCGGATCGCCGAGGAACTGGGCACGCAGCTCGGCGAGACGGTCGGGTTCAAGGTGCGGTTCAGCGACCGGGTCGGCGAGTCGACCATGGTCAAGCTGATGACCGACGGCATCCTGCTCACCGAGTTGCAGCACGACCGGCTGCTGCGCCAGTACGACACGTTGATCATCGACGAGGCGCACGAGCGCAGCCTCAACATCGACTTCATCCTCGGCTACCTGCGGCAACTGCTCCCCCGCCGGCCCGACCTCAAGGTCGTGATCACCTCCGCGACGATCGACCCGCAGCGGTTCTCCCGGCACTTCGGCGATGCCCCGGTGATCGAGGTCAGCGGGCGGACGTACCCGGTCGAGGTCCGCTACCGGCCGCTGGTCCTCGAGACGGAGGCGGAGGAGTCCGACGACACCGACAGCGACATCGTCCGCGACCAGATCCAGGCGATCTGCGACGCGGTCGGGGAACTGTCCGCCGAGGGGCCGGGCGACATCCTGGTCTTCCTCAGCGGCGAGCGGGAGATCCGCGACACCGCCGACGCGCTGAACCGCCTCGACCTGCGCCACACCGAGGTGCTGCCGTTGTACGCCCGGCTGTCCATCGCCGAACAGCACCGGGTCTTCCAGCCGCACGGCGGCCGGCGGGTGGTGCTGGCCACCAACGTCGCCGAGACGTCACTGACGGTGCCCGGCGTCAAGTACGTCGTCGACCCCGGCACCGCCCGGATCTCCCGCTACAGCCACCGGCTGAAGGTGCAACGGCTGCCGATCGAGCCGGTCTCGCAGGCGTCGGCCAACCAGCGCAAGGGCCGCTGCGGGCGTACGTCGGACGGGATCTGCATCCGGCTCTACGACGAGCAGGACTTCCTGTCCCGGCCCGAGTTCACCGATCCGGAGATCCTGCGGACCAACCTCGCCTCGGTCATCCTCCAGATGACCTCGATCGGGCTCGGCGACCTGGCCGCGTTCCCGTTCATCGACCCGCCGGACCGGCGCAACGTCGCCGACGGCATGGCCCTGCTGCACGAACTCGGCGCGATCGACCCGGCGCAGGACGATCCGCGCCGCCGGCTGACCGCACTCGGCCGGCGCCTCGCCCAGCTGCCGGTCGACCCGCGGCTGGCCCGGATGGTGCTCGAGGCCGACCGCAACGGCTGCGTCGCCGAGGTCATGGTGATCGCCGCCGCACTGTCCATCCAGGATCCCCGGGAGCGGCCGGCGGACAGGCAGGCGCAGGCCGACCAGATGCACGCGCGGTTCGTCGACAAGGAGTCCGACTTCGCGACGTACCTCAACCTGTGGCGCTACCTGCGCGAGCAGCAGCAGGAGCGGTCGTCCAGCTCGTTCCGCCGGATGTGCAAGGCGGAGCACCTCAACTACCTGCGGGTCCGCGAGTGGCAGGACATCCACTCGCAGCTGCGGCAGGTGGCCCGCACGCTCGACGTCACCGTCAACGACGAGCCGGCCGACGCGCAGCGTGTCCACCAGGCGCTGCTCGCCGGCCTGCTGTCCCACCTCGGCGTACGGGACGAGAAGAGCAAACCCACCGACACCGGCCGGGGCGGGCGCAACGACTACCTCGGTGCCCGTGGCGCGAAGTTCGCCCTGTTCCCCGGCTCGGCGCTGTTCCGCAAACCGCCGCGCTGGGTGATGGTCGCCGAACTCGTCGAGACGTCGCGGCTGTGGGGGCGCATCGCCGCCCGCGTCGAACCGGAGTGGGCCGAAGCGCTCGCCGGCCACCTGGTCAAGCGCAGCTACAGCGAACCGCACTGGGAGAAGAAGCAGGCGTCGGTCGTCGCCTACGAGAAGGTGACCCTGTACGGCGTACCGCTGGTCACGTCGCGCAAGGTCCAGTTCGGCCGGATCGACCCGACGCTGTCCCGGGAACTGTTCATCCGGCACGCCCTGGTCGAGGGCGACTGGCAGACCGCCCACACGTTCTTCGCCGCCAACCGGGCCCTGCTCGGCGAGATCGAGGAGCTCGAACACCGGGCCCGCCGCCGCGACATCCTGGTCGACGACCAGACCCTCTTCGACTTCTACGACCAGCGGATACCGGCCGACATCGTCTCCGGCCGGCACTTCGACACCTGGTGGAAGCGGACCCGCCGGGAGCAGCCGGAACTGCTCACCTTCGACCGGGAGATGCTGGTCAACGCCGGCCGGGGCGGCGTCGACCCGGGCGACTATCCGGACGTGTGGCGTTCCGACGGCTTCCAACTGCCGCTGACGTACGAGTTCGAGCCCGGTAAACCGACCGACGGCGTCACGGTCGACATCCCGCTGCCGGTACTCAACCAGGTCAACGCCGACGACTTCGAATGGCAGGTGCCCGGCCTGCGCGAGGAACTCGTCGTCGCGCTGATCCGCTCGCTGCCGAAGGCGACCCGGCGCAACTTCGTACCGGTGCCCGACTACGCGCGGGCGGTCCTGGCCCGGATCACCCCCGGCCAGGAGCCGCTGCTCGACGCGGTGACCCGTGAGCTGCGCCGGATGACCGGGGTCACCGTCGCACCGCAGGAGTGGGACCTGTCCCGGATCCCCGACCACCTGCGGGTCACCTACCGGGTGCTCGGCGACGACGACCGGCCGGTCGCCGAGGGCAAGAGCCTGCCGGCCCTGCAACAGCAGCTCAAGGCCGAGGTACGCCAGACCGTCGCGGCGGCCGCCGGTGACATCGAACGGTCCGGACTGACCGACTGGAACGACCTCGGCACGATTCCATCCACTGTGGAGCAGGTGCGCGCCGGCTACCTGGTCACCGCCTACCCGGCACTGGTCGACGAGGGCGACACCGTCGCCGTACGGGTCTTCGAGACCGAGTTGGAGCAGCGCACCGCGATGCGCGCCGGCACCCGGAAGCTGCTGCGGCTCACCGTCGCCTCCCCGGTCAAGTTCCTCCAGGGCCGGCTGTCCAACGAGGCCAAGCTCGCGCTGAGCCGCAACCCGCATCGCACCGTCGTCGACCTGATCGACGACGCCGCCGGCGCCGCCGTCGACCACCTCGTCGACGCCGCCGGCGGCCCCGCCTGGGACGCCGCCGGGTTCGCGGCGCTGCGCGACCGGGTACGCGCCGACCTGGTCGACACCGTCGTCGAGGTGATCGGCCGCACCCAGAAGGTGTTGAGCACCGCCTACGCCGTCGAGCAACGGTTGGGACGGACGTCCAGCCTCACCCTGGTCGCCGCGCTGGCCGACATCCGGGCCCAGCTGTCTGCGCTGGTCCATCGGGGGTTCATCACCGACACCGGGTACGCCCGGCTCGCCGACCTGCCCCGCTACCTGACGGCGATCGAGCGGCGGCTGGACCGGCTGCCGCAGAACCCGCAACGCGACCGGGACCAGCAGGCCCGCATCGACCAGGTACGCAAGGAGTACGACGAGATGCTGGCCGCGCTGCCGCCGAGCCGCCGCGCCGACGCCGACGTACGCGACATCCGCTGGATGATCGAGGAGCTTCGGGTCAACGTGTTCGCGCAGGCGCTCGGCACCCCGTACCCGGTGTCGGAGCAGCGCATCTACCGGGCGATGGACCAGGCCGAGGGCTGCTGACCGGCACGTCGCCGATGGTCCCACGCTGGGCGTACCGTCAGCCGGCACGAGCGGCCGCGCCGGCCCTGACCGGCGGCGGCCTACCTGCGGCGGCGGCCTACCCCGCGGCGGCGGCGCGGACGAGCGCGGCGGCCCCGTCCAGCGACGCCTTCTCGGCGGCGCTCAGCGTGGGGTTGCCCGCCCGCATCGCGACCGCCCGCGGCAGCAGGTCGAGCGGCCGGCCGCCGGCCGCGCCAAGGAACGCGACCAGCATCTCCCGGGCCGGCGCGGCGTACGGGCCGGCCGGATCGACCGCGACCTCGGCGAGGATGAGCGCCGACAGCGCCACGTCGAAGTCCGGCGGCCCGTCGACGGCGTTGCGCCAGTCGATGACGACCGGCCCGCGGGTGGTGAGCATGACGTTGTCGGGATGCAGGTCCAGGTGCAGTACGCGGTCCGCCGGGCCCGTCGACGACCGGGCGGGGATCTCGTGCAGCCGCCGGTGCAGGTCGGCGAGCAGTTCGGCGCCGGCGGCCGGGGTGACCGCGAGGGCGGCCAACGCGCCCAGCAGGGTCGGGCCGTCGAGGCGCTCCATCACCAGATCGGGCCCGCCGGCCGAGACGACCCGCGGCACCGGATAGCCGTACCCGGCGACGTGGGCCATCATCGCCGCCTCCCCGGCCACGTCGCCACCGGCGCGGTAGCGACGCAGCACGGTGCCGGCGTCGAGGAGGAAGACGTCGGCATCACGGCCACTGGCGAACGGCACCGGCTCGGTCATCCGGCGACCCTAACCGGCGCCCCCATGGACTCGACCACCGGTCACCCGCCGTCACGCAGGAGTTCACCGAGTTCGGCCATCCGGCGCAGTTCGTCGCGCAGCGAACCGCGCTGGTCGTCGGTCAGCGGCGTACCGGCCGCCCGGTCGAGCAGTTCGGCGGCCGTACCGGGGTCACCGCCGCGCTGCGCGATGTCGGCGCGCAGCACCAGCAACCGGACCAGCTGCCCGGCGGTCGGCTTCCCATCGGGCCGGGCGAGCACCCGGTCGAGCACCCTTGCCGCGGCCGGCAGGTCCTCTTTGGAGTCGGCGAACAGGGTCGCGGTGTGCAGCGCCCTGTCGTACGCGTCCCGGGGTGCGGGCGGGGTTTCGGGCCCGTCCCCGATCGGTTGCCCGACCCGGATGCTGTTCCCGCCCGGGTCGGTCATCAGGAACTGCCGTAC
The DNA here is from genome assembly GCF_018324255.1 of Polymorphospora rubra. Classification (GTDB taxonomy): domain Bacteria; phylum Actinomycetota; class Actinomycetes; order Mycobacteriales; family Micromonosporaceae; genus Polymorphospora; species Polymorphospora rubra. Next base: position 5,120,271 of record NZ_AP023359.1, on the reverse strand, counting down.
GCCGTACGAGGTGTCCCTCAGTGGGCCGATCCGGGGGATGCCGCGGGTCGGGATCCGGCCGTAGAAGCCCTTGAGGCCACTTCGGAACTCCTCGTACCGGGTGTCGACGTCGTCGGTGAGCACGTAACAGCCGCCGAGCGAGGTTGCCGGGTCGAAGCCCTTCATGCCGAAGAACTGCAGCTCGATGTCGCCGCGTTCGACGACGAGGTAGGGGTAGGGCGCCTTCTGGAGGTAGGTCACCTCGAAGCCGAGCGCGGTGTAGAAGTCGGACACCGGGCTGATCTGGGCGCAGGTGAGCAGCGGGATGGTCTTCTCGGCCATGCGGTGACGGTAGACCGGATCGGCGCCCATACGCCTATGGAGAGTTCGGGGGCGGTGCCGGACCGACGGGGCGGTCCGGGGCGGCCGCGGTCGCTAGGTTGTCGGCATGGCGGGTGAAGCGGCGCGGACGCGCCGGTCGTGGCTCCTGATCGGCCTGCCGGCGGTGGCCGTCGCCGCCGGGGCGCTCGCGGTGGGTCTGCCGGTGCTGCGTGGCCTGGGAGTGGCCGGGAACGACCCGCCGGTGGCCGTCGAGCGGTCGCTCTTCGCCGTCGTGTGCCAGGTCGGCCGGCCCGACGACTGCGAGCGGCGGACGCGGCTGCACGTCGACCGGCGGCCGGTGACCGCGCGGGAGCAGATGCGGGCGCTGACCGACTGGCAGCGGGTCGTCCTGCCCGCCCCGTCCGGCGGTGTGGTCGCCGTCGACGAGGTACGGGCGGCGATCGTCGCGGCCGGGCACCCCGATCCGGTGGTCCAGATCGCGCTGGCCGGCGACCCGGCGCCGCCCGGTACGGTCCTGTACGCGGTGCCGGTGTACGGGACCTGCGTGATCGGTCACCTCGGTGGTGGATCACACGACCTTCAGGTGGTCGGCCCGCTGCCCGACGGCCGCTGCCTGCCCGACTGAGCCGGAGGAATCCGTTGATCTGGGCGGGAGGGACGTTATCGCGCGCGGATAAGGTCCCTCCCGCCCAGATCAACAAGGACCGCCGACGACGCTCCGGCAAAGAAGCGTCCGACCGCCCGTCACCCGTGCGCCGGGATGACCGGACGAACCTGCTCGGATGGCGATCCGGCGCCCGGCCGTCAGGGGTGGTCGCCCCCTCATCACCCGGCAGATTTCGGGATCGTTACGGGTCAGTCCCTTGCCTGAGTTGATCGAGACCTTCTAAGGTCCGAGAAAGCGCTTGCCGCAACAGTTGCAGCCGGCCGGCGAGCCGTTTCGCCGGAGGTGGTCGGTGCGCCCGTACGCCCAGGTCGTGGTCGTCGACACCATGGGTGCCGACCGATGAGCACCGGACCGGCCGCCGCCCCGCGCCGCTGGACCGAGGCGGCCGGTGCCTGGCTCGGCCTCGGCGCCGCCCCCGCCGCACTGATCATGGGTGCCGGGATGGCCGACCGCAACGGCGGCGCGCTGCCGCTGCTCGCCGTGCTCTGTGGTGCGGTGCTGATGGCGCTGCTGCTCTTCGGGCAGGGCGCGCTGGGCGTACGTCCGCCGTACGGCGAGGGCGCGACGCTGACCGAGGTGGCCCCGCGTTACCTGCACCCGTCGAGCCGGCCCCTGATCGGTCTGGTCCTCGGCATCGCCATGATCGGCTGGAACGGGTTCAACGTCGGGCTCGGTGGCGCGTCGCTGGCGGCGGTCACCGGGCTGCCCGGCCCGGTCGCCGCGCTGCTGCTGGCCGCCACGGTGATCGCCGCGTCGTTCACCTCGCCCCGGCTCGGCAACCGGATCGCGGTGCTCACCACCCTGTCCGCGCTCGCGCTGGTCGCGGTCTGTCTGATCCAGTTGCGCCCGGACTCGTCGCCGGTGACCGTACGCCCCGGCGGGCTCGGCATGGCCGCGGACATCGCCGCGATGTGCGGGTACGCCGCCGTCTTCGCGCTTCGCGCCCCCGACTTCAGCCGTGGTCTGGCCGGCCGGCGGGACCTGCTGTGGTGCGTACTGCTGCTGGTGGTGCCGGCGGCCCTGATCGTCGTCGCCGGGGCCGGGGTGTGGCTGCGTACCGGCTCGGCCGACGTGGTCGCGGTGCTGGGCGGCACCGCCGGCATCGCGGCGTACGGGAACCTGTTCGTCACCGCCGGGATCTTCGCCCCGGCACTGACCACGACGTTCTCCGGGGCGCTGGCGCTGCGTGGGGTGTGGCCGAGGCTGTCGACGGTCGCCGCGACGCTGCTGGTGGCGGTGCCCGGCGCGGTGCTCGCCGCGGTGCGCTTCGACCGGCTGATGCTGCCCTGGCTCACCGTGCTGGCGGCCGCGTTGCCGCCGCTGGTCGTACCGATGGCCGTCGAGGCGTTCCGGCGCCGGCGCGGGCGGGCGGCGCGCACCGTACCGGTGTGGACCTGGCTGCCGGCGGGGGCCGTCGCGGTCGCGCTCACCGTCCTGGGCACGCCCGTCGCGGCCCTGGTCGGCCTGTTCCTGGCGGTGCTGGCCACCGCCGGTCATCTGCTGCGCCGCCCGCCGGCTCCCGACACGGGCGTCGGGCCGGCCGGTTGACGCGCCGCCCCGCTTTTCGTGTCGGGCGGCGAAAGTTCTGAGCATCGGCACGGAACTATGGACTCGCATTGACGAAAGCCGTAACCTCTGCGAAACAGCGCCCGCCCCGAGGAGCCGCGCATGTCGCCGAGAACCGGCCCGCCGTCGTACACCCGGAACCGGGCCACCGGCGGACGTCCCGCCAAGGGGCAGCTGGCGTTGATCCTGCTGCTGCCGGTGGTGCTGGCCGGCCTGATCGGCGCCGCGATCGGTTACGCGGTGGCCGCCCCGGACGAGACCGCGGCGGCGGTCGACCGGATCCGTGCCGAGGAGGCCCGGCGGGACGTCACCCAGATCACCGAACTGACGGCACAGGCCCGGACCACCGCGGCCGAACTGGAGGTGCTGCTCGGCGAACTGGACGCGGCGCTCGCCGACGGCGCGCCGCCGGCCGCCGCCGACCAGGTGGCCCGGTGGCAGGCGACGATGCGGGCCGCCGTCGAACGGCACGCCGACACGCCGTCCGGCACCACCGCGACCAACGTGGCCCGGGGCGCCCTGCGCGGCGCGGTGGACGGCTTCGCCGCCGCCGTCGACCTCTACGCCGCCGCACTGGGCCTGCCGGACGCCGACCGGCCGCCCGTACTGGCGCTGGTGGACCGGCAGCGGACCGGCGCGGCGACGGCCTGGTCGGTCGCCGCCGCCCAGCTCGACCAGATCAACATCGACGCGGGCAACGGCCACCAGCACGTGTATCTCGGCGGGCACGCCGGCGAGGGTGCCTTCACCCCGGACGGGGCGCCCGAGGGCGAGCCCGGCGGCTGAGTTACCGCGCGGCCCCATGACAGGGTCAGAAGGGTTCCACCCCCGACGGGAGGCTGCCGTCGGTGGCGGCGGTGCGCAGGTAGTCGTGCAGGGTCTGGCGCAGGGCCTGGGCGGCGTGGGTGGGCACGACGCCCCGACGCCAGGCCAGCGCGATCGTGCGCCGGATGCCCGGTGCGGCCAGCGGGGTGGCGTGCAACTGGGGCCGTCCGGCCACCACGATCCCCGGCACCAGGGCGATGCCCAGGCCGGCCTCGACGAAGCTGAGTACGGCGTCCATCTCGCCGCCCTCGACGGCGAACCGTGGGGTGAACCCGGCCTGCCGGCACGCCTCCAGGGTCGCGTCGCGCAGGTCGTACCCGGTGCGGAACATGACCATGGGCTGGTGACGCAGGGTGAGCAGGTCGACCGGCTCGTCCCGGGCCACCCCGGGCAGCGGGCCGACCGAGGCCACCACCAGGTTCTCGCGCAGGATCGGTTCGGCGGTCAGGGACGGGTCGATGCCCTGCCCGGGGCGGATGATCAGCGCCAGGTCGAGCCCGCCGCGGGTGAGTTCGCCGACCAGGTCCTGCGATCCACCCTCCTCGACGTGCAGGTCGATGGTGGGGTGGGCGGTACGGAACCGGCTGAGCACCTGCGGGGCGAGCGAGGAGCACAGGCTCGGGGTGGCGCCGAGGCGTACCCGGCCGCGCCGCAGGCCGACGAGTTCCTGGACCTCCCGACGGGCGGTGTCGACGTCGGCGAGGATCCGGGCGGCCAGTGGCAGGAGGGCCTCGCCGGCGGCGGTGAGGGCGACGTTGCCGCGGACGCGTTCGAACAGAGGGGCTCCGAGCTCGGCTTCCAGGCTGTGAATCTGCTTACTTAAAGAAGGCTGAGTGACTCCGACGCTCTCGGCCGCTTGGGTGAAATGTCGGTGTTTGGCCACTGCGAGGAAGTACTTGAGCTGTTGGAGCTGCATTCCAATAGCCTATGGCTATCGTCGGTGCGACTCCGATGCATTGGACGACTGGATCAGGCGGTCCTTACTTTCGTCGCGTGGCAGTAGCGACCCGGTCGCCGATCCGCTCCAGCGTCGGCATGAAGGCCCTCATGGCGGTGACGGGCATCCTCTTGGTGCTCTTCCTCTTCGCCCACATGCTCGGCAACCTCAAGATCTTCGTCGGACAGTCGTCGTTCGACGAGTACGCCCACTGGCTGCGCGCCCTCGGCACCCCGATCCTGCCCGAGACCTGGTTCCTGTGGATCCAGCGCTTCGGTCTGCTCGCCGCGGTGATCGGACACATCGTGGCGGCGACGGTGCTGGCGGTACGGGCCCGCCGGGCCCGCCCGGTCCGCTACGCCCACCGGCCCAAGGTGCAGGGCAGCTACGCCGCCCGCACCATGCGCTGGGGCGGGGTGATCATCGTCCTGTTCGTGATCTACCACATCCTCGACCTGACCACCGGGCACCTGAACCCGATCGGCGACAAGTCCGCCCCGTACGGCAACGTGGTCGCCGACTTCGCCCCGGACCGGTGGTACGTCACCGCCTTCTACACCCTGGCCATCCTCGCCCTCGGCTTCCACCTGCGACACGGCATCTACAGCGCGCTCCGCACGCTCGGGCAGCAGACCGCGGACGGGGAACGCAACGCCCGGGTGATCGCCCTCGGCGTCGCGGTCGTCCTCTGCGCCGGCTACCTGACGGTGCCGTTCGCCGTACTCACCGGATTGGTGACCTGAGCCATGACCGAACTGTTCTCGGTCGGCGACCCGATCGCCGACACCAAGGCCCCGGACGGCCCGGTCGAGACCCGCTGGGACCGCCGGCGGTTCTCCGCCAAGCTGGTCAACCCGGCCAACAAGCGCAAGCTGTCGGTGATCGTGGTCGGCACCGGCCTGGCCGGCGGCTCCGCCGCCGCGACCCTGGGCGAGCTCGGCTACCGGGTGCGGTCCTACTGCTACCAGGACAGCCCGCGCCGGGCGCACTCGATCGCCGCGCAGGGCGGCATCAACGCCGCCAAGAACTACCGCAACGACGGCGACTCGGTGCACCGCCTCTTCTACGACACCGTCAAGGGCGGCGACTTCCGCTCCCGGGAGTCGAACGTGCACCGGCTGGCGCAGGTCTCGGTGGAGATCATCGACCAGTGCGTGGCGCAGGGCGTGCCGTTCGCCCGAGAGTACGGCGGCCTGCTCGACACCCGCTCGTTCGGCGGCGCGCAGGTGTCGCGGACCTTCTACGCCCGCGGCCAGACCGGCCAGCAGCTGCTGCTCGGCGCGTACCAGGCGCTGGAGCGGCAGGTCGCGGCCGGCACGGTGGAGATGTTCACCCGGCACGAGATGCTGGAACTGATCGTCGTCGACGGCCGGGCCCGCGGCATCGTGGTACGCGACATGGTGACCGGCGAGATCAGCACCGACCTGGCCGACGCCGTGGTGCTCGCCTCCGGCGGCTACGGCAACGTGTTCTTCCTGTCGACCAACGCCAAGGGCTGCAACGTCACCGCCACCTGGCGGGCGCACCGCAAGGGCGCGCTGTTCGCCAACCCCTGCTACACCCAGATCCACCCGACCTGCATCCCGGTCTCCGGCGACCACCAGTCGAAGCTGACGCTGATGAGCGAGTCGCTGCGCAACGACGGCCGGGTGTGGGTGCCGAAGAAGGCCGGCGACGACCGGGCCGCCGCCGACATCCCCGAGGACGAGCGCGACTACTACCTGGAGCGCATCTACCCCGCCTTCGGCAACCTGGTCCCCCGCGACATCGCGTCGCGGGCGGCGAAGAACGTCTGCGACGAGGGGCGCGGCGTCGGTCCCGGCGGGCTCGGCGTCTACCTGGACTTCGCCGACGCCATCGGCCGGCTCGGCCGCAAGGCCGTCGAGGCCAAGTACGGCAACCTGTTCGAGATGTACGAGCGGATCACCGGCGAGGACCCGTACGAGGTCCCGATGCGGATCTACCCGGCCGTGCACTACACGATGGGCGGCCTGTGGGTCGACTACGACCTGCAGGCGACCATCCCCGGGCTGTTCGTGATCGGTGAGGCGAACTTCTCCGACCACGGCGCCAACCGGCTCGGCGCCTCGGCGCTGATGCAGGGCCTGGCCGACGGCTACTTCGTGCTGCCGAACACGATCGGCGACTACCTGGCCGCCGGGCCGTTCGAGAAGCTGACCGCCGACCACCCCGACGTGGCGCGGACCCGTAGCGACGTCGAGGACCGGATCGCGAAGCTGCTCGCCGTGGACGGTGACCGGACGGTCGACTCGTTCCACCGCGAGCTGGGCCGGATCATGTGGGAATACTGCGGCATGGAGCGCACCGACGCCGGGCTGCGCAAGGCGATCGACCTGATCCGGGGCCTGCGGGACGAGTTCTGGCAGCGGGTCCGGGTGCCCGGCGACGGCGAGGGGCTCAACCAGTCGCTGGAGCGGGCCGGCCGGGTGGCCGACTTCTTCGAACTGGCCGAGCTGATGTGCATCGACGCGCTGCACCGCACCGAGTCGTGCGGCGGTCACTTCCGGGCCGAGAGCCAGACCCCGGAGGGCGAGGCCGAGCGGGACGACGAGAACTTCAGCTACGTCGCGGCCTGGGAGTTCACCGGCACCGGCGACGCGCCCGTGCTGCACAAGGAAGACCTGATCTTCGAGTACGTCCACCCGACGCAGCGGAGCTACAAGTGAAACTGACCCTGCGCATCTGGCGCCAGAACGGCCGTGCGGACAAGGGCCGGATGGTGTCGTACCAGCTCGACGACGTGTCGCCGGACATGTCGTTCCTGGAGATGCTCGACGTGCTCAACGAGCGGCTCACCCTCGAGGGCGAGGAGCCGGTCGCCTTCGACCACGACTGCCGCGAGGGCATCTGCGGCATGTGCGGCATGGTGATCAACGGGGTGGCGCACGGCCCGGAGCGGGCGACCACGACCTGCCAGCTGCACATGCGGCACTTCAAGGACGGCGACACGATCGACATCGAGCCGTGGCGGGCCCGGGCGTTCCCGGTCGTGAAGGACCTCGTCGTCGACCGTTCGGCGTTCGACTCGATCATCCAGGCCGGCGGGTACGTCTCCGCGCCCACCGGCAGCGCGCCGGACGCCCACGCCACCCCGGTGCCGAAGGCGAACGCGGACGCGGCGTTCGAGGCCGCCGCCTGCATCGGCTGCGGCGCGTGCGTGGCGGCCTGCCCGAACGGCTCCGGCATGCTGTTCACCGCCGCCAAGATCACTCACCTCGGGCTGCTGCCGCAGGGCCAGCCGGAGCGGTCGTCCCGGGTCGTCGACATGGTGGCGGCGCACGACGACGCCGGGTTCGGCGGCTGCACCAACGCCGGTGAGTGCACCACCGTCTGCCCGAAGGGCATCCCGCTGACCACGATCGGCCGGCTCAACCGGGACTTCCTGAAGGCGTCGGCGAAGCGCTCCGACAACGCGTGACCCACCCGCCGAATCCGGCGGGGCGGGTCCGGCGGAAAACGCCGGTCCGCCGTGGTCCGGCCGTCCGGCCCGGTCGGACCGGGCCGGACGGCCGTCGTGCGGTGCGTGGGCCGCGCGATACCGTTTCGGCTCCCGTGTTGATCACGGGCGGGATCGGGAGGTGGATCGGTGCGGGTCGTGGCCGAACGGGTGGTGCCGCCCGAGCTCGCCGAGCAGGCCTGGCAGATCTACGCCGAGGCCTTCGAGGAGATGAAGATCCGGGCGGTGCAGCGGCACGTGCTCTACCGCCACGAGTTCGACGAGGTGATGACCGACGAGCGGGTGCGCAAGCTGCTCTACGTCGACCAGCGCCGGCCGGACCGGATCCGGGGCGTCGCCACCGTCACCGACGACCTGTCGGCGATCCCGCTGGTCTCGCCGGAGTATTTCGCGCACCACTGGCCGGATCTCTACGAACAGCGCCGGATCTGGTACGTCGGCTTCCTCGCCGTGCACCCGACGGACCGGGGCACCGGCGCCTTCGCCCGGCTGACCCGGGAGATCTGGCGGCCGGTACTGGCGGCCGGCGGGATGGCGGTCGTCGACGTCTGCCGGCACAACGACGGGTTGGGCTTCCATCGGGCGATCCACCACGCGCTGGGCTCGCTGGGTGGCGGCATCCGCGCCGAGCACATCGACGACCAGTCGTACTGGATCTACGAAGCCCCGGCGCCGTCCTGACCCTGCCCCCGCCACGCCGCCGGGGTGGGCGGGCCGGACAGCACGGTCGCCGGCGTCCCGGCCGCCCGGGACGGCACGACCGGCGACCCCGGTGGCAGGGCCGGTACCGACCGCAGGGCCGACCAGCGCTCACCGAACCGGGCCGGGCCGATCGGGGCGCTCCAGAGCATCCCCTGCCCCATCACGACGCCGAGTTCGGCGAGGACGCCCTGCTGGGTGGGGGTCTCCACGCCCTCGGCGACGACGGTGAGCCCGAGCGCGCTGCTCATCGCCGTGACCGCCCGGACGATCTCCTCGTCCTCGGCGTCGACGCCCAGGCCCCGGACGAAGGCGCGGTCGATCTTGACGCCGGTGACCGGATGCCGCCGCAGGTAGCCGAGCGCCGAGTAGCCGGTGCCGAAGTCGTCGACGACGATGCGTACGCCGAGCTCGCGCATCTGCCGCAGGACCTCGTCGGTGACCGCCGACGCGTCGATCATCACCGACTCGGTGATCTCCAGTACGACGACCCGGGGCGGCACGCCGTAATCGGTGAGGGTGGAGGCGAGCACGTCCGGCAGGTGGGGGTCGCGCAGTTGGCGGGGTGAGACGTTGACGGAGACCCAGAAGTCGTCGGTTACGGTGCCGGTACGCCGCCACTCGGCGAGCTGCCGCACGCTCTCCCGCAGCACCCACCGCCCGATCTTGGCGATGAGTCCGGTGTCCTCGGCGATCGGGATGAAGGCCCCCGGCGGGATCGCCCCACGGGTGGGATGGTTCCACCGGATCAACGCCTCGGCGCCGAGCAGCCCACCGGTACGCAGCTCGACGATCGGCTGGTAGGCCAGGTGCAGCTGCGGCGACACCGCCGACCCGTCGGACGTCTCGGCCGGCAACGCCTTGCGCAGGTCGACCTCGATGTCGACCCGTTCGCGGACCCGCTGGTGCATCGACGAGTCGAACATCGTCCACTTGCCGGGGCCCTCGGACTTGGCCTGGTACATCGCGGTGTCGGCCTCGCGCATCAGGTCGTCGGCCGTGACCTGGGTGCCTGCGTCGACCGGCCGGCCGGCGATGCCGACGCTCGCGGTGATGACGACCTGCGCGAACGGCATCGACAGCGGGGCGCCGAAGCAGTCCAGGACCCGTTCGGCGAGGGCCACGGCAGCGTCACGGCTGCCGACGTCGACCATGACGAACTCGTCGCCGCCGACACGGGCGACGGTCGCCGGCGCGGGCACGACCGTACGCAGCCGCCGCGCCACCTCGACGATCAACTGGTCGCCGGCGGCGTGCCCCCACGAGTCGTTGACCCGTTTGAAGCCGTCGAGGTCGAGGAAGAAGACCCAGACCATCGCGCCGGGTGCGGCCGGGGCGCGCAGCAGCTTGCCGACCTGCTCCGGCAGCATCGTCCGGTTGGGCAACTGGGTGAGCGCGTCGTGGGTGGCCTGGTGCTGGTAGAGGCGCTGCGCGGCGGCGTACGCCTGCACGGCCGAGACGGCCCGCACGAGCAGCAGGACGACCATGGCCACGCCGCCGATCGCGATCACCGCCCGATGCACCACGTTCTTGTCGGGCAGCAGGACGGTGAGCAGGAACGGTACGGCGAGCGCGGGCACGATCAGCATCAGTCGCGGCCACGACCACGCCTGCACGGGCAGCGGGGTGGCCCGGCCGAGTTCGACCATCGAGGGGTGCAGGGCGGCCGCCCCGATGAACGCGAAGCTGAACAGGAACGGCAGGTCGAGCAGGGGCGACCCGGTCAGGTGACCGGTCCGCCCGATGATCGCGTATGCGACGTCGCCGATCAGGACGCCGGTCATCGTGGCGACGAGCAGCAGGTAGCTGGGCCGCCGGGCGGCGGTGGTGAACGCCAGGTTGACCACCAGCAGCACCAGCACCGTGTCGAAGAGCGGATAGACGCCGGCCAGCGCCGACACCACGGCCGACCGGTCCGAGATGCTCGCCGCGGGTACGGCGAACAGCAGGATCGACACGATGGCCATGCCGACGCAGACGATCAGCCCGTCGATCACCGCGTGCTTCTCGATGGCACGCCGGGCGCGTAACAGCCCGGTGAGGCTGAGCAGCATGAGGAGGTATCCGGGCACGGTGAACATGTCGGCGGCCAGCTCGGCGACCCCGGTCTGGAACGACGCCCAGGGGCGCAGCAGTGCCCCGGCGGTGAAGACCACGATCGCGGCGGCGAGCAGCGTCCAGGGGTTGCGCAGTTCGGTGCGGTGCCAGCGGGGGCCGACGACGAGCGCGACCACGCCGGCGACCGCCACCACGATGAAGGTCAGGCCGGACAGGAGCTGGCTGACGTCGGCGACGTAGAGGATCGCCGCGAGAAGCCCGCCGGCGACGTAGAGCCGGGCGGGCAGGGTCGAGGCGGCGGGGCTGTCCGGCGGCGAAGCCGTACGCGGCATCGGCATCGCCCCCTGAACGGACACGTGTGCTGACTGGTCGTCTGGCAGGGCCACACAGTATCAAGGCAAGCCGGACCCGGTGGGTGAAGATCCCCACCGGTTCGCCGGCCGGGACGACCGGCCGGGCCACTCAGAGCACGAAGGCGTCGGTCCAGAGCTGGCGGGAGCGCCCGGACAGGGCATCGAGCAGGGCAACGGCCTGCCCGTCGGTCAGCGCGGCCACGAAGTCGATGACGGCGCGGCCGCGGGCCCGGGCCATCCGGTCAGGGCCGCTCCCCCGGCCGGCGCCGTCGGCCGCACCGGGCGGCATCAGCTCCGCCTCGGCCAACTCGACCAGGTCGTGCAGCCGGCGCGGCAGCCGGGTCTCCTCCCCCGGGTCGAGGATCCAGGCGACGAGCGCCTCGACCAGGGTGGCCAGCAGCCGGGCCTGGCCACGCTGGTGCAGGGCCAGATCCGGACGTTCGAGCACGAACCGGTGGTGGACGAACTTGAGCACCTGCACCTCGTGCCACTGCGCCGCGTGCAGCAGCACGTGCCCGGACCGCATCGACGGCTCGGCGACCACCTCGATCGCGTCGACCAGCCGGCGCGTCCACCGGGCGGAGAATCCGGTGACGTACTGCTCGGCCGCGAGCGAGCCGTCGAACGGGGCGGCGAGCAGCCCGTCGACCAGTTCGACGCGGACGTGTTCGACGGCCGCCGCGAACGCGTCGTCATCGCTGATCCAACTGTCGCGGCGGTGCAGCCGGCGGCGCAGCCGCTCGATGGCCGCGCCCGGCCGCCGGCCGCCGGTGTCGAGGGCGCCGTCGGGCAGTTCGCGCAGCGTGGTCGCCTCGCGCTGCCAGCCCATCAGCTCGCCGGCCACCGCCCCCTGCTGGAGTACGCCGACGCGGTGGAAGTCCTCCAGGTCGTGGATGGCGTACGCGATGTCGTCGGCGGTGTCCATGATCGACGCCTCGACGGTCTGCTGCCAGTCGGCGATCCGGCCGGCGAACGGCGCCCGGGCCTGCCGCAGGTCGTCGACCTCGGTCGTGTACGCGCCGAACTTCAGCGACCCGCTCGTCGGGTCGTCGGGCGGCGGGGTCGCCCCGCGCGGTGCCGGGTCCAGGTCGCGTGGGTGCGGATCCGGGTGGTCGTGCCGGGTCCACGGATACTTGAGGATCGCCGCCCGGACCGCGGCGGTCAGGTCCAGCCCGATGGTCGCCGTGCCCCGGATCTCGGTGCTGGTGACGATCCGGTACGACTGCGCGTTGCCCTCGAACCCGTCCGGCAGGCCGAGCCGCTGCCGGGCCAGCCGGTCCAGCACCTGCTCACCGAGATGGCCGAACGGTGGGTGCCCGAGGTCGTGGGCCAGCGCGGCGGCCTCGACGACGTCCGGGTCACAGCCGCCGAGCTTGTCGAGCAGATCCCGGTAGCGGTCGTCGGCCGCCAGCCGCTCGGCGATCGCCCGACCGACCTGGGCGACCTTGAGGCTGTGGGTCAGCCGGTTGTGCACGAGCAGGCCGGACCCGCCCGGGCTGATGACCTGGGTCACACCGCCGAGCCGGGAGAAGAACGGCGAGCTGACGATCCGGTCGCGGTCGGCGCGGAACGGGCTCCCGGCAAGATCGCCGTACGCCGTGGCACTGCCGCCGAACAGGCGCCGGGCGCGGGGATCGACGGGGTGGGTCATGGAGTCGACCGTACTCCCGACCGGGTCGGGCGTGCCGGACCGGTCGGGTGGTGGCCCTGGGCGGCCCAGGATCGGGCCACGCACGGCGACATGCGACCGCGGGAGGCAGGAACCACTGTCGCGGCGCACAGCGAATTCGGCGTATCGACAGCGACTTCGCTGTGAGCCGGGACGGCAGTAAGCGTCCCAGCCCTCCGGACAGAGCCGAACCGACAACTACGAACCGGCGTAAGTCGGCACGGCTTCTCCTTGATCGGGCTTCTCCCGGCCGCACCGAACCGAGCGGGCCGCGCCGAGCCGGCCGCGCCGAACGGGCCCCGCCGGCCGCCCCGGCCCGCCGAGCCGCACAGACCGGCAGGCCGCCGGAATGGAACCCCGACCTGGACCGCCGGCGCCCGGCGCCCGGGACTACCGGGTTACCGCCGTGGGGCGGGCCGGCTACGGGGCCGGCCGCGCGGCCAGCCATTCGGCGAAGGTCTGGGTGCCGTGTTCGGCGTCCGGGCCGGCGACGAGTGTGCCGTCGCGCATCGCCCGGCCGAGCGCTCCGGGCAGCGCGATCTGGATGACCGGGCCGCGGGCGCCGACGGAGCGGGCGTACGCCCGGACCAGGTCGGCCATCATCTCCTCGCGCGGCCCACCGAGGTCGGTGGCCCGGCCGACCGGTTCGCCCTCCGCGAGGTGGACGAGTCGTTCCGCGACCTCCCGGGCGGCGACGGGCTGGGATCGCATCGTCGGGACGAACGCGAGCGGGCCGAGCCTGAGCTGTCCGTGGATCTGGGCAGCGAACTCGTGGAACTGCGTCGCGCGCAGGATCGTCCACGGCACGGCCCCGTTCTCGACCGCCCGCTCGTGGGCGACCTTCCCCGCGTAGTAGCCGACCGGGGCCCGGTCGACGCCGACGATCGACAGCGCGAGGTGGTGCCGCACCCCGGCGGCGGCCCCGGCGGCGAGCAGGTTGGCGGTCACGGCCTCGAAGAACCTCTCCGCCTCCGGGGCGGACCGGGTCTGCACCGAGGTCACGTCCACGACCGCCCGTACGCCGTCGAGCGGGCGGCCGAGTCCCGTACCGGCTACGAGGTCGACGCCGTTGGAGCGGGACAGCACCACCGGCTCGTGCCCCCGCCCACGGAGCACGTCGACGACGTGCCGCCCCACCGCGCCGGTTCCGCCGGCCACCGCGATCCTCATCCGTACCTCTCCTGCCTGTGTCCGGTGCTGGTTGCCGTCGGGAGGACGGGGCAGCACCGGCGGATGTGACGGGCGGGCCGGAGGGGTTCGGCGGTCAGTTGGCGGGGTGGGCGACGTGGTGCGGGTGCGTGCCGATGTGCTCGGGCGGGCCGGCCGGGCCGAAGTGCCAGCCCTGGGCCAGGTCGCTGCCCAGGGTGGCGAGCCGCTCGGCCTGCTCGGCCGTCTCGACCCCCTCGGCGGTGACGCTCATGCCGAGCATGTGGGCGAGGCGCACCACGGTTTCCACGATCTGCTCGTCGACCCGGTCGGGCGTCGGCAGCCGCATGCCGGCCATGAACGCGCCGGCCAGCTTCAACCCGTGCACGGGCAGGTGGCGCAGGTGGGCGAGGTTCGAGTAGCCGGTGCCGAAGTCGTCGATGACGATCCGTACGCCCATGTCGGCAATGGCCTGCAGCGTGGCGACGGGTCGGTCGTACGACTGCATCACCGCGCTTTCGGTGATCTCCAGTTGCAGGGCCTGCGGGGGCAGCCCGCTGTCGCGCAGCGCCCGGGCCACCTCGTCGGCGAGGTCGGGTTCGGTGAACTGGCGCATCGAGACGTTGACGCTGACGAACAGGGGCTGGCCGTCGTGCTGCCAGCGGGCCGCGTCGGCGCACGCCTGGCGCAGCACCCAGCGTCCGAGGGCGACGATCACCCCGGACTGTTCGGCGACCGGGATGAAGGTGTTGGGCGACAGCCGGCCCAGTTCGGGGTGGTGCCAGCGCAGCAGTGCCTCCGCGCCGCGCAGCCCGTGGTCGGTCAGCGACACGATGGGCTGGTATTCGAGCTGGAACTCGTCGCGCCGCAGTGCCTCGGGCAGCCGGCCGGCGAGGTCGTACCGGCGCATCTGGGCGGCGTTGCGGTCCGGGTCGAACAGCGCCCAGCGGCCCCGGCCGTCGGCCTTCGCCAGATAGAGGGTGGCGTCGGCGGCCCGCAGCACCTCCTGGAAGTCCTCGCCGTAGGCGGGCCGTTCGAGTACGCCGATGCTGGCCGACACCGACAGCCGGTTGCCGTCGACCTCGACCGGCGTGTCGAGCACGTCGAGAAGCTGCTCGGCCAACGTGGTGACCTGCTCGGGGCCGTCGGTGTCCCGGAGCAGCACGACGAACTCGTCGCCGCCGACCCGGGCCATCACATGGCCGGCGTCGGTGACCCGCTGGTGCAGGCGCGCGGCCACGGCGACCAGCAACTGGTCGCCGATCCCGTGCCCCAGCGTGTCATTAATGATCTTGAAATCGTCGAGGTCCAGGAAGCACACACCGATCCGCCGGTCCGGCGTGGCGGAGGCGATGGTGTCCCTCAGCCACCGGTAGAGCAGGGTCCGGTTGGGCAGACCGGTCAGCGGATCATGGTGGGCCTGGTGATGCAGCTCGGTCTGCAGACGGTGCCGGTCGGTCACGTCGTCGGCCATCGCCACCAGATAGGCGGGGCGGTCGTCGTCGCCGTGGACCAGCGACACCGACAGCGTCAGCCAGCCCGTCGTGCCGGTCGCGTCGACGAAGCGCTTCTCCAGCCGGACCAGGCCGCCGCCGGGACCTAGCAGCCGCTCGACGATCTCGTGGCGGATCGACGGCGCGTCGTCGGGGTGGAAGAAGTCGAGCACCCGCCGGCCGACCAGGTCGGCGGCCGGTATGCCGAGCATCAGGGAGACGGCCGGATTGGCCTCGACCAGCCGGCCGCTCAGGTCCGCGATGGCGATCGCGGTGCCGGCCGCGCTGAACACCGCCCGCAGCCGGGCCTCGCTGTCGCGCCGGGCGTGCTCGGCCGTGTCGACCGCGGCCAGCGCCGCCGCCCGGATCCGCTCCTGCCCCATCAGGGTGCGCTCCCGCTCGGCCGCACAGAAGCCGGCCGACAGGCCGCCGAGCAGTTCGCCGAGCCGCACGCCCACCAGCGGCCCGCTCACGCCGGCATCGGCCGGCAGCCGGGAGAGCGTGGTGATCGAGTCACGCAGCACCTCGGGCGCGACGAGCCCGGCACGGACGAGCGCGACACCGACGTCGTGCCCGACCCGCTCGTGGTCGGCCGGAGTCGCCAGCGCCGCGCTCATCCGCCGGACGAGTTCGCGCAGGAAGACCCGCAACCGGTCGCCGTCCGGGGCCAGGTAACCGCTGGCTCGCACCGCGGACACCCAGCGTTCCGTCAGATCGGACAGCTCCGGTCCGGCCGTCGCCTGGTCGCTTTCGGTGCCATGCACGCCATCACCGCCCCTTCCGGCGCACCTTAAACCAAACCGTCCAGCCGTGGGAGCCCGCGTCCCCGCAACATCCACCGACACCCCCGACCACGCCGGACCGGTCGGCCGATCCACCCCGGACCCGGCCGGTCGATCATGGAGAAGTCGTGGCAAATATGTCCACTTTGACCTGCAACGAGTCCTTGATCAATGAGACGGTCGGTTCCGGGCCGATCGTCCGCGCCGTGAGTACGATTCGTTTCCAGTCAACGTGAAAGGGCGGCAACTCTATGGTGACCGTCGACCGACCGGTCGTCGTCGGACTGGACAACGGCGGCAACAGCACGAACGCGACCGTCCTCGACGCCTCCGGCCGGTTCCTGGTCGACCGGCTGGTCGAGACGCCCAGCCGGGTGCTCGAGGGCCCCGCCGCCGCGGTCGAGGCGATGGTGACCGCGATGGACACCGCGCTCACCCTGACCGGTGTCCCCCGCGAGCAGGTCCTCGCGGTGGGGCTGGACACACCCGGCCCGGCCAGCGCCGACGGGGTGATCAGCTCGAAGGGCTCCACCAACTTCTCCCAGCCGCCGTGGCGGGGCTACGACATCCGGACCGCCCTGGCCGAGCGGATCGGCCTGCCCGTGGTCTACAACAACGACGGCAACGCGGCGGCCCTCTACGCCCACCACGTCCACTTCGGTGCCGACGCCGAACGTCACTCGTCGATCTCGGCCATCGTCGGCACCGGGCTCGGTGGCGGGGTGGTCGAGTCCGGCCGGGTGGTCCGGGGCGCCGCCGGGATGGCCGGCGAACTCGGGCACGTCCACATCCCGCTGCACGGGCTGCTCGCCGAGGGCCAGCCGATCCCGACCTGCCGGTGTGGCTTCATCGGCGACGTGGAGAGTGTCACCTCGCTGACCGCGATCGAGCGCAACCTCCTGCCGTACTGGCTGAGCCGCTACCCGGACCACCCGCTGGCCGCCGAGCCGCCGCGCGTCGCGGCCAAGCTCGTACGCACGTACGGCGAACAGGGCGACCCGCTGGCCCGACGGGTGTTCGACCAGCAGGCGATGGCGCTCGGACGGCTGTTCACGATCGCGGCCAACTTCACCGACCCGAGCGTCTTCTTCGTCGGTGGCGGTGTGGTCGAGGCGGCACCGGAGTTCCGGGAATGGTTCCTCGGCCGGATCCGGGAGCACACCCTCCTGCGGACCGAGCAGGCCGCGGCGTCGCACTTCGCGCTGGTCCCCGACCTGGACATGGCCGGCGCCCGCGGCTCGGCCATCGCCGCACTGGCCACCCTCCCCCGCTGACCACCCCACCCCCGCGCCCCGCGCCTCGCGCCCCACCCCCACCCCCACGCCCCACCCCCACGCCTCGCCCCCGCGCCTCGCCCCCGCGCCTCGTGCCCGTCCTCGCCTCGCCTCGCCTCGCCTCGCCGATCAAGGGGATCCTCTTCGCAGAACAGGCACGGAACCCCACGACTTCTCCTTGATCGGCGCCCCAGGCGGGGGCGACCCCGGGCCCGACGGGCCGACGCGCCGGGGCGGGCACGCGACAAGCGGGGGCGGGCCCGGGCAGAATGCAGCGGCGAAGTCCACCGGAAAGGGACGGATCAGGATCGTGACTACGGCGGTTTACCAGCGGATCGCGCAGGAGCTCGGCGTACGCGAGCGGCAGGTGCAGGCGGCGGTCGACCTGCTCGACGGCGGCGCCACGGTGCCGTTCATCGCCCGCTACCGCAAGGAAGCGACCGAGATGCTCGACGACGCCCAGCTGCGGACCCTCGAGGAACGGTTGCGCTACCTGCGGGAGATGGAGGAGCGCCGGACCGCGATCCTCGAGTCGATCCGCACCCAGGGCAAACTCGACGACGCCCTCGAAGCGTCGATCATGGCGGCCGACTCGAAGGCCCGGCTGGAGGACATCTACCTGCCGTACAAGCCGAAGCGGCGGACGAAGGCGCAGATCGCCCGCGAGGCCGGGCTGGAACCGCTGGCCGAGGGGCTGCTCGCCGACCCGACGGCCGACCCCAGGATCGCCGCGGAGAAGTACGTGGACGCCGAGCGGGGTGTCGCCGACGCCACCGCCGCGCTCGACGGCGCCCGGGCGATCCTGGTCGAACGCTTCGCCGAGGACGCCGACCTGATCGGCGGGCTGCGCGAGCAGATGTGGTCGCGGGGCCGGGTCACCTCGGCCGTACGCGACGGCAAGCACGACGAGGGTGCCAAGTTCTCGGACTACTTCGAGTTCGCCGAGCCGTTCACGAAGCTGCCGTCGCACCGCATCCTCGCCCTGTTCCGCGGCGAGAAGGAGGGTGTGCTCGACCTGTCGCTGGAGCCCGACGAGCAGCCGGCCGACCCGACCGCCCCGGTGACGCCGAGCGACTACGAGCGGCGGATCGCCCACCGGTTCGGCATCGCCGACCAGGGCCGGCCCGGCGACCGGTGGCTCGCCGACACGGTCCGCTGGGCGTGGCGGACCCGGATCCTCGTACACCTCGGGGTCGACCTGCGGACCCGGCTGTGGCAGGCGGCGGAGGACGAGGCGGTCCGTGTCTTCGCCGCCAACCTGCGTGACCTGCTGCTCGCCGCACCGGCCGGAACCCGGCCGACGATGGGACTCGACCCGGGATTCCGTACCGGGGTGAAGGTGGCCGTGGTCGACGGCACCGGCAAGGTCGTCGCGACCGACACGATCTATCCGCACGAGCCGGCGCGACGGTGGGACCAGTCGGTCGAGGCCCTCGCCCGACTCGCCGCCGCCCACCAGGTGGAACTCGTCGCGATCGGCAACGGCACCGCGTCCCGGGAGACCGACAAGCTCGCCGCCGACCTGATCAAGCGGCACCCGCAGCTCAGGCTGACCAAGGTCGTCGTGTCGGAGGCCGGCGCGTCGGTCTACTCCGCGTCGGCGTACGCGTCCCAGGAACTGCCCGGCCTCGACGTCTCGCTGCGCGGGGCCGTCTCGATCGCCCGGCGCCTGCAGGACCCGCTCGCCGAACTGGTGAAGATCGACCCGAAGTCGATCGGGGTCGGGCAGTACCAGCACGACCTGGCGGAGGCCAAGCTGTCCCGATCGCTCGACGCGGTCGTCGAGGACTGCGTCAACGGTGTCGGTGTCGACGTCAACACCGCGTCGGCGCCGCTGCTGAGCCGGGTCTCCGGCATCGCGCCGGGGCTGGCCGAGAACATCGTCATGCACCGCGACACGCACGGCCCGTTCCGCAGCCGCAAGGCGCTCAAGGACGTGTCCCGGCTCGGGCCGAAGGCGTTCGAGCAGTGCGCCGGCTTCCTGCGCATCCCCGGCGGCGACGACCCGCTGGACTCCTCCAGCGTCCACCCCGAGGCGTACCCGGTGGTCCGGCGCATCCTGGCGAACACCGGCACCGATCTCGGCGCGCTGATCGGCAACGGTTCGCTGCTGCGGGGCCTGCGGCCGGAACGGTTCGTCGACGACACGTTCGGCCTGCCGACCGTCACCGACATCCTTAAGGAACTGGAGAAGCCGGGGCGTGACCCGCGGCCGGCGTTCAAGATGGCGACGTTCGCCGAGGGTGTGGAGAAGATCTCCGACCTGACGCCCGGCATGCTGCTGGAGGGTGTCGTCACCAACGTGGCCGCGTTCGGCGCGTTCGTCGACGTCGGCGTGCACCAGGACGGCCTGGTGCACGTCTCGGCGATGTCGAACACCTTCGTCAAGGACCCGCGCGACGTGGTCAAGCCCGGCGACATCGTCCGGGTCAAGGTCGTCGACGTGGACATCGCGCGCAAGCGGATCGGGCTGACGCTGCGGCTCGACGACGACGTGACCGCCGGACGCGGCGACCAGCGGCCGGCCGGCGGCCGCCGCGACGGCGGCCAGCGGGGTGGGGCGCCCCGCGACGGCGGCCAGCGGGGCGGCGGTCAGCGCGACGGGCAGTCGCGGCAGGGCGGTCGGAGCGGTTCCGGCGGCCGGGGTACGTCCGGCGGCTTCACCGGCGGCGGCGCGCTCGCCGACGCCCTGCGCCGCGCCGGCCTCGACAAGGGTCTGGGCGGCTCAGGGCGCTGATCCGCTCCAGGACGCACGGCGCGGGCTGGCGCCCCGGCGCGTTGATCAAGGAGAAGGCGTGCCCGTTCCGGGCGGTTCGTCGCTCAACTTCTCCTTGATCAACGCGTAGCCCGGTGCGGCGTGCGGCGGGGCGCCTCAGCGGGCGGTGTGCATCAGTTCCGGGGAGGCGCTGTCCAGCGGGACCGCCTGGGGCGGCACCAGGCCGAGCTGCACGCCCTGCCGGGGCAGGACCGCGCCGAGCATCCAGTCGGCGAGGACCCGGATCCGGTTCCCCGGCATCGACGCCAGGTGGTAGCCCCGGGTCACCACCTTGGCGACCGGCCCGGACAGCGGCACCCCGAGCGGGTTGCCGGCCGCCTGGGCACCGCCGAGGTCGACGACGAAGCCGAGGTCGTGGTGCTTGTACGGGCGCCGCGCCCCCCGCCCGTACGAGGCGGCGATGTTGTCGGCGGCGAGCCGGCCCTGCCGTACGGCGTGCTGGGCGGTCATCGTGGTGATCTCGCCGGGCCGGGTCAGGTCCGGTACGGCGGCGGCGTCGCCGCAGGCGTACACCTCGGGGTGGCCGGGGACGTTGAGGTACTCGTCGACGACGAGCCGGCCCTTGGTCGTCGGCACGCCGAGGTCGGCGACCAGCGGGTCCGGGCGTACGCCGACGCACCAGATCAGCGAGCACGTCGGGACGAACCCGCCGTCGGTGAGCCGTACGCCGTCGTGGGTGGCCTCGGCGACCGACGTACCCATCCGCACGTCGACGCCGCGTTGCCGCAGCACCCGGTCGGCGGTCCGGGACATCCGTTCGTCGAGTTCGGGCAGGACCCGGTCGGCGACATCGAGCAGCATCCACCGGGGCGGGCTGCCGGCGAGGCCGGGCAGCCGCCGGGCGAGCGCGTCGGTGTAGAGGATGCCGTTGCCGGCGACCTCGGTGCCGGTGTAGCCGGCGCCGACGACGACGAAGGTGCGGCGGGCGTCGCGTTCGCCCGCGTCGGTCGCCTGGGCCGCGAGTTCGACCTGCCGGGTCAGGTGGTCGCGCAGGTAGAGGGCCTCGGGAATGCCCCGGAAGCCGTGCGCGTGTTCGGTCAGGCCGGGGATCGGCAGCAGCTTGTTGACGCTTCCGGCGGCCAGCACCAGCCGGTCGTACGACATCTCGCGCGGCCCGCCGGCCGGTCCGCCGTACGTGACGCACCGTCGGCCGAGGTCGATGTGTTCGGCTTCGCCGAGGACCAGGCGTACGCCGGGCAGGGTGTCGACCAGTGACACCGTGATCCGGCGCGGTTCGAGCACTCCGGCGGCGACCTCGGGCAGCAGCGGCAGGTAGAGAAAGTAGTCGTGCGGGTTGACCAGCACGATTTCGGCGGCGCCCCGGGCCAGGCGGGACAGCCTGCGGGCGGCGTGGTAGCCGGCGAACCCGGCTCCGATGATCACGATGCGTGGTCGCACGTCTCGGTCTCCGATCGGTCGTCGGTACGCCGGATTCCCCGCCCGTCGCCGGACAAACCCGACCGCCCGGTTTACCGCGCGTGCCGCGGGTATACCGCGCCGTCCGGCACGGACGGACCCGACAGCGGAGGGCGTGACATGGGCAACGGGAAGAAGAAGCAGATGGCGGCCGACCAGGAGCAGGCCCGGAAACGCGACGAGCGGCAGCTGTCTCCCGACTGGGCCGACGAGGCGGCGAACGCGCGGACCGCGGACGATCCGAGGGCGCGGGCCCCGCACGACCGGACCGGGACGCCGAGCACCGGCGCGGCCCGCTGACCGGCCGCGGTGGCGGTTCCCGAGGCGCCGGCGCAGGGCCGGCTCCGGTTACGCGACCGGTGCCTGGACCATTTCGCCGACGATCTGCTGACCAACGATCCCCGGCTGCGTGACCTGCGGGTCAACGTGACCTTCGACCGGGGGGTGGCGCACGTGACGGGCGCGGCGGACAGCCGCGCCCATCTCGCGCTGTTGCGTGACCTGCTGGGCCGGCTCGACGGGGTCTACGCGGTCTGGGACCGGGTCGCGGTCGCCGGGCGCCAGCCGGTGGTCCTCGACCTGGGTTGTGGTGACACCCTGCAGCAGCCGGGCAGTGTCGGCATCGACTGGCGGCCGGGGCGCGGGGTCGCGGCGATCGCGGACCTGTCGGCCGGCATCCCGGTACGTACCAGCTCGGTGGACCGGATCTTCACCGTGCACGTCCTGGAGCATCTGCTCGACTACCTGCCGCTGCTCGACGAGTGCCACCGGGTGCTGCGGCCGGACGGCGTGCTGCACGTGCTCGCGCCGTGGTGGCAGCACGTCAACGCGGTGGCGGACCCGACGCACGTACGGTTCTTCGACCCGCAGACCATCAAGAGCATCTGTGAACGGCGGGACGCCGCGTACCCGTGGCGGCCGCTGCACGCGGCCTGTGACGGCGCGACGGTGTTCGCCGACCTGGTGCCGGCCCGGCCCGGTGACGACACGCCCGGGCCGGCGTTCCTGGCCCGCTTCTTCGACTGACCGTGCCGGTCGCCCGTCGTAGCCGGCGGCGCCCTCAGCCGGCGGCGGCCGCCGGCTCGCCCGGTGCGGGCCGGCGAATCGGTGGCCGCCGGCCGGGGCGGGGCGGCGCCGTACCAGAGCCCTGATCCCGGTGATCAGGGGCCGATGACGGCGACGCGCCGCCGACCCGCTCGACGTACTCCCTGATCACGCGGATCACTAGTGGGTCAGCCGCTCAGGCCCGGGCGGCCGAACAGGACGGCGTAGCCGGACGGGAGCTGGCCGAGCACGTCGTTGAGTTCACCACCGGTGACCGAGTCGGCGACGGTCGACAGCACGGCGCTCGCATCCCACTCGGCGGTCATGTCGGACGCCCCGGTCTCCTCCGCCACCCGCGCCAGGAACTCGCGGACACTGAGCTGTTCGGCCGCGCCGGACCGGGACGCGAACGGCGTCGCCGCGGCACCGGGCAGTTGGGCCCCGAGATCGTGGGCCTCCCCCGCCTCGAGCCGCCGCGCCAGCACCCCCAGCACGGTGCTGGTGATCCGCTCGGCCTCGTCCCGGTCGACGTACTCGCCGCGTTCCCGGACGTCGGCCAGAAACTTGTCGTACCGCATGGCGTACCTCCCGGTCCGCGTTCGAATCGGACCGCTGCCCGGCCCGTCGAGCCGCACGGATACCCGGTGCCGCGACGACGATTCCGGTTTGCCCGTACGGCGGCCCGGGAATTCGCCGCGTCCGGCAATTCGTGGAGGAGCAGCCATGACTCAGACCACACAGCGCGCGATCAACCTGCCCTCGGGTGACGTCATCCCCGTGGTCGGCCTCGGCACGTGGGGCATGGCGGAGGACGTACGCCGCCGCGACGAGGAGATCGCCGCGCTGCGGCTCGGGTTGGACCTGGGCATGCACATGATCGACACTGCCGAGACGTACGCCGACGGGGCCGCCGAACGGCTGGTCGGCGAGGTCATCAGGGGGCGGCGGGACGAGGTCTTCATCGTCGACAAGGTGTCGCCCACCAACGCGAGCGCGACCGGCGCGGTCAATGCCTGCGAGCGCAGCCTGCGCCGGCTGGGCACCGACCGGATCGACCTGTTCCTGCTGCACTGGCGGGGTTCGGTGCCGCTGGAGGAGACGATCACCGCGATGACCACCCTGGTCACCGAGGGCCGGATCCGGCACTGGGGGGTCAGCAACTTCGACCTGCCCGACCTGGTCGAGTTGACCAGCCTGCCCGGCGGTACGGCGGTGGAGGCGAACCAGGTGCTCTACAACCTCGGCAACCGGGGCATCGAGTGGGAGCTGCTGCCCCGGTGCCGGGAGGCGGGACTGCCGGTGATGGCGTACTCGCCGCTCGGACGCGGCCGGGTGCTGGGCGATCCGGCCCTGCGCGAGGTGGCGATCCGGCACGACGCGAAGCCGGCACAGGTCGCGCTGGCCTGGACGCTGCGCCAGGAGGGGGTGTGCGCCATTCCGAAGGCGAGCACGCCGGGGCACATCCAGGACCTGTGGGGGGCGTTCGACCTGCGGCTGTCCGGCGACGACCTGACCATGCTGGACCGGGCCTTCCCGCCGCCGAACGGCCAGACCACGCTGGAGATGCTGTGAGCGTACGGTCGGGGGTGGACGACGGGCGTGGATGGCAGGAGCGGCGCAGGCTGGCCGTCGAGGCGCACGGGGCGGCGTTGGCCCGGGCCCGGGCGGTGGAGGAGGAACGGGCGGCGGCCCTGATCGCCGGGTTCGTCACGCAGGCGCGCGGGCGTGGCCTGGCCGCCACGGCGTTGACCGCCCGCTCCTACGCCGGGCGCGGCCGCTACCGGACCGGGCTGCGGGGCTGGTACCTGCGACCGGATCTGGCGGTCGGCGAGGACGGCAACCTCTATCTGCTGGCCGTTCCGGCCAGCCTGCGGGCCCGGTTGACGGGCGTGGTGGTGCCGCCGTACCCGCCGCGGCTGGTGATCGGCGAGGGTGGCCGGGACGGCGACTCGATCCCGTTGGAGGTGCTGCTGCGCCGCCGGCTGGACGCCGGCGGCTGAGCGGTTCGCCGTCCGGCGGGGCACGCCGTGCCGTCGACACGGACGGGATCGGCGCGGCACGTGTGCCGTCGACACGGACGGGATCGGCGCGGCACGTGTGCCGTCGACACGGACGGGATCGGCGCGGCACGTGTGCCGTCGACACGGACGGGATCGGCGCGGTGCCGGTCCGGGCCGGATCAGGCGCTGCGCACCTCGGTCTGGCTGTCCACGCCGCTGTGCGCGATGACGGCCGCGTTGCTGAACGCGACCAGGGAGAGCAGCAGTTCGTGCTGGGCCCGGCTGGGCATCCGGTCCAGCACCGCCTGGACCGCCTGGTAGCGACGTTCCTTGAGCTCCTGGAGCAGCACCCGGGCGGAGGCGGTCACCGAGAGCTGGACCTCGCGGCGGTCGCGGGGATCGGGGGCACGGCGCAGCATCCCGGTCGCCTCCAGCCGGTCGCAGAGCCGGCTCGCCGAGGACGGTACGACATCGAGCAGTTCGGCGAGCCGGTTGACGTTGGTGCCGGGCCGGCTGCTGATGATGGACAGCACCCGGAGCTGGGTCGGCGACACGGTCGAGTCGTGACTGGACCGCGCGGCGTCGAGGACGGCGATCAAAGACTCCGCGGCCGCCTCGACAGCGGTGGCCAGATTCGCAGATCGCTCCATGCGTCGTCCTCTTGCTGTGTCTAGCCCGTCCGATCCGGTTCGATTCCGCCTACGCCGGTACCCGCGGTATCGACTTTCATACCCTGCCAATCCAGACAGACGATGACGGCGTCGTCTTCGAGATCGGCGTGTTCGTGGTAGGCGTGCAACTCGCGCATCACCGTACCAACCGCCTCGGTCGCCGGTTGCAGCCGAGTTCGACGGATCCCTCTGGCGAGTGCGCTCTCGCCGTACGCCGGCCGGCCGTCGGGGGTGGCGGTGTAGACCCCGTCGCTGACGACCACCAACCGGTCGTCCGGCTCGAGCTGGATCTCCTGCGCCTCGTAGCGGGTGTCGGCGAACATCCCGAGCGGCAGCTGCTGGTCGAGCTGGAGCAGTTCGACCTGCTGGCCGCGCATCAGCAGCGCGCGGGGCGAGCCGGCGTCGACGAGCCGGACCCGACCGGTCGGCAGGTCCACCTCGAGGAGCAGGGTGGCGACGTGGCGGGTGCCGCGGTGTTCGGCGAAGACCGTGTCGGAGGCGAGCTCGGCCTGCTCGACCAGGCTGCCGCCGGATCGCCGGGCGTTGCGCATGGCGTTGACGGTGACCGCGGTCAGCAGCGACGCGGCGAGGCCGGCGCCGTCTCCGTTGAGGACGGTCACGGTGAGCCGGTCGCCGGTGAGCGCCCAGTCGAAGTGGTCACCACCCACGGTGTACGCGGGTTCGAGCTGACCGGCCAACTGGTAGGCCGGGTGTGCCTGGCTGCGGCCGGGCAGCAGATCCCACTGCATCTCCGCGGCCATCGTCAGCCGTTCGCGGCGGCGGGCCCGGCGGTAGCGGTCGGTGTCGCGGTCGGCGGCCCGCAGCGCGACGGCGAGTTCGTCGGCGACCTGGCCGACCTCGTCGAGGAGTTGCCTGTCGGGGGCGGCTGCGAAGTCGGTGACGAGCACCCCGATCCGTTCGCCCCAGGCGGTGACCGGGAGGTAGAGCCGTACGCCGCCGGCGGCGGCCGGTTCCACGACCGACCGCTGGCTGCTGAAGCAGCGGACCGCCGCGGTCGCCTCGGCCAGCGGTCCGCCGGCGGGATGCCGCTCGCCCAGCACCGGCCAGAGCCCGGCGATGCGGTAGTCGGCGACCAGCACGTCGGTCCGGGATCCACCCAGCCGGGTACGGACGAATCCGTCGGCCACCTCGACCAGTTCGTCGGGGGCGGCGGCCCGCAGAAGGGCGGCCACGGATCCGTGTGATTCCGGCATTGGATGGCTCTCCCGATCAATGTTTGCCACAGGGCAAGCATCATATGCGCAGGGAGATGCGGAGCGTCGCCCGGCCGCCCCCGCCGACGGTCACGCTGGTAGCCGGCCGTCCACCGGCCGCCGGCCGCCGACGTTCAGCGCAGCACGCGGATCCGGGCGGCGGTGACCGCACGCAGTCCACCGACGACGGCCGCCATCCGCCGCGGCCGGGACACCGTGACCCGGCCGCCGGCAAGCGTCCGCAGCACCACCTCGGCGGCCTCCTGCGCGGACATCAGCAGTGGACGGCTCGGCGCCTTGCCCATCTTGGTGTCGACGAACCCGAACCGGACCACCGAGACCCGCACCCCCTTCGGACGCAGGGCGAGGGCCAGTCCCTGGAGGTAGGCCGTGAGCCCCGCCTTGGACGCCGAATAGGCCGGCGCCTCCCCGGAGATCAGCACGTCGGCCAGGCTGGACAGCCCGACGAGGTGCCCCCGGCCGGCCGCGACCATCCGGGGCACCACCACCTCGACCGTACGGGCGGCACCGACCAGGTTGACCTCGAACGCCCTGGTCTGCGTGGCCAGGTCGGCGAGGTCGAGCGGCTCGCCGATCCCGGCGGCGTAGACGCAGGCGTCGATCCGGTCGACCGGCTCGACCGCCGCGGCCAGCACCGCCGGGTAGTCGGGGGCGGCGACGTCGGCGACGACGTGGCGGTAGCGGTCGTGCTCGACCGGACTCTCCCGGCGGGAGATGCCGGTCACCGTCCACCCCGACTCCAGCAGTCGCCGGGTCAGCACCAGGCCGATCCCGTCGCTGTTGCCCACCAGCAGGGCGTGTCCCCCGGTCCGTGTCATTGCTCGTGCCATCCTTCGTGGTGCGTGCGCGGTGCGAAGATCCGCCGGTGGCGGGCCGCCGATGTTACCCGCGGGGAACCACCCGGCGGCCCGGTCAGTTCCATACCCGACAGGGACGGTTCGGCGCGGTGCGGCGGCGGGCCAGCGCGGCCACGGCCGGTACGGCGGTCAGCGCGACCAGCCAGCCGGCGAGCACGTCGCTCGGCCAGTGGACGCCGAGCAGCACCCGGGTCGCGCCGACCGCCGCAGGGGCGGCGAGCGCACCGGCCAGCACGCCGGGACGGGCCGGCGCGGGCAGCCTGGACCAGGCGACCCCGGTCACCGCCGCGGCGGCCAGGGCGGCGTTCGTGGCGTGGTTGGACGGAAAGGCATACCCGTCCGCGGCCCGCAGGGCCCGGTCCGGCCGGGTACGGGCCACCCGGGCCCGTACGGCGCGGCAGAGCAGGGTGCCGGCGGCCGGCGCGACGGCCACGAGGGCCAGTGCCCGCCAGCGGCGGTTCCGGGCGAGTACGACCCCGGTCGCGGTCAGTACGCCGACGACCACCCGTCCGTCGCCGAGATGGGTCACCCGGGCGGCGGCGGTGGCGACGGCGGGGTGGCGTACGGCGAGGTGGTGGGCGCTACGGGCCAGGGCGGTGTCGGCGGCGACCAGTGCCGGCCGGCGGGTCACCACGGCCACGGTCAGCGCGGCGAGTCCGGCGGCGGCGGCCGCGGCCGTACCGAGCAGCGCGGAACCGGTCACCGGGCCGGGCTGCGCCGGTGCCGGTGCCGGGCAACCGTTCCACGCATCCCCCGCCATCACTGACCGCAACGACCGGCACGGGCGCCCGTGACGGCCGGTTACCGCAGGTGGCACCAGGTACGCAGACGCACCGTACGGTTCTCGGACTCGCGCACCACGGGCGGTTCGTCGGTCGGTTGGTAACCGGCCGCGTGGGCGACGGCGATGCTGGCCACGTTCTCCGGGTCGATGCGCAGCACGACCCGGCGGATCCCGAGCGTCCCGTGGGCGTACCCGGTCACCAGGGTGACCGCCCGGCGGGCCAGGCCCCGGCGACGGTGGGCGGCGCCGACCGCATAGGCGACTTCGGCCTCGTCGGGTCCGCCGCCGGACGAATAGAACAGGACCTCCCCGAGCGGGGTCCGGCCGTCGCTGGTGATCGCGAGTTGGAAGCGGCCGCCCTCGAGCCGGCCGTCCCGGGCCCGGTCCAGGTATTCCCGCGCCGCCGCCAGGTCGAACGGCGAACGCAGCGGCGTCCACCGGTGGACCTGCGGCTCGTCGAAGATCTCGGTCATGGCGGGCAGATCGTCGTCGGTCCACTCGCGCAGGTGCAGTCCGTCGCCGCGCAGTTCGAGGTGGGGTGGGATGCGCAGGCTGCCACCGTCGGCCGTCGTCATGGGATCGATCATGCCGGACGCGTGCCGGCCGCGTCCGCGCCTTTCCCGGTCGTGGCCGGTCGTGCGTCCGGTCCGCCCGGGTCGCCGGCGGGGCGGGCCGTGGCGGGAAGCCGCGCCGGTGGCGGGCGGGGCGACTAGGCTCGGACGTTCATGTCACCGATCCGTTCAGGAGCGACACGATGAGCAAGCCACAGGTCGACCCGATCCAGGGCGCGCCGCCCGCCGACCTCGTGATCGAGGACATCTCGGTCGGTGAGGGCGAGGAGGCGAAGGCCGGCCAATCGGCGACGGTCCACTACGTCGGGGTGGCCCACTCCAGCGGCCAGGAGTTCGACGCCTCGTGGAACCGGGGTGCCCCGTTCACCTTCCCGCTGGGTGGCGGCCGGGTCATCGCCGGCTGGGACCGCGGCGTCGTGGGGATGCGGGTCGGCGGCCGGCGGCGGCTGGTCATCCCGCCGCACCTGGGATACGGCGACCGCGGCGCCGGCGGCGCCATCCGGCCCGGTGAGACGCTCATCTTCGTCGTGGACCTGCTCGACGTGAGCTGAGCGCCGTCAGCCGGTTCCCCGTCCGGCGCCTACTCGGCGCCGGACGGGGTATGCGCCGCGAACCCGACATGGGAGCGGCGAATGGACGCACACGGTATGACGGTCGGGGTTCTCGGCTCGTACGGCGGCCGCAACCTCGGCGACGAGGCGATCCTCACCAGCCTGATCGACGACCTGAAGGTCCGGGCGGCCCGGGCCCGGATCCTGGTCTTCACCCGTGATCCCGACCAGACCCGGCGGGCGCATCCCGGCGTGGAGGCGGTCCGCTGGGAGGACAGCAACCACGAGGGCCGGATCGCCCTGCTCCGTGGTCTCGACCTGCTGGTGCTCGGCGGTGGCGGGGTGCTCTACGACACCGAGGCGCGACGCTATCTGCGGATGGTACGGGCCGCGCAGGAGCAGGGTGTCCCGGTCTTCACCTACGCCGTCGGCGCCGGCCCGCTGACCGAGCCGCTCGACTGCGCGATGGTCGTCGAGACGTTGGGGGCGGCGATCGAGGTGACGGTCCGCGACGAGGAGTCCAAGCGGGCCCTCGAGGACGCCGGCCTCACCCGGCCGGTCACCGTCACCGCCGACCCGGCCCTGCTGCTGCGGGGCGAGGAGTTCGACCTCGGGATACTGCACGGCGACCGGTTGCCGGAGCAGCGCCGGCTGATGGGGATGAGCGTCCGGGAGCCGGGGCGGGCGGCGGAGAGTCTGGATCCCGCCGAATACCACCGGCTGCTGGCGCACGTGGGTGACTTCCTGGTGCACCGCTTCGACGCGCACCTGCTCTTCGTGCCGATGGAAAACCGCGACCTGCGGCACGCGCACGCGGTGCTGTCGCACATGACGGCGGCCGAGCACGGCCGGATCCTGCACGGCGACTACCGGCCACGGCAGATCCTCGGGCTGATGGAGCACCTGGATCTGGTGGTCGGCATGCGGCTGCACTTTCTAATCTTCGCGGCGCTGGCCGGGGTGCCCGCACTGCCGCTGCCGTACGCCGGAAAGGTCTTCGACTTCGCCCGGCAGATGGGCGCGCCGGCGCTGCTCGGCGTGGTCCGGGAGTCGGCGGGGCCGCTGCTGGCGGAGGTGGACCGGCTGTGGGACGAGCGCCCCGTACGGCTGCCCCAGAACAACGCCCGGCTGGCGACGCTGCGGGACCGGGCGGCCCGGACCGGGGTACGGCTGGAGGCGGTGCTCGCCGAGGTACGGGCGGGTACGGCGCGGCCGGTCGTCCGCGCGGGGTGAACGGGGGTGACCGGCCGGGTCACCTTCGGCGGGAATGCGCGCGAACAAGGCCGAATGCTCGATGGGGAACCGGGTACCCGAGCATTTCAGGAAATAAGGGGGGAAAGCAATGTTTGTCATCAAGCGTTTGGGCGTGCTCTGCGCCGCCGCGGCACTCGCCCTGGCGCCGGCCGGGGCGGCAGCGGCGGTGGAGGCACCGGCGGCCCCGCCGATCGCGGCCCAGCCGTCGCAACAGGACACCCAGTTCCTGCAGACGATCCACCAGGTCAACCTGGCCGAGGTCGCGATGGGCAACCTGGCCCAGCAGAACGCCGGAAACCAGCAGGTGAAGGATGCCGGCGCACGCTTCTCGGCGGACCACACCCAACTCGACAAGCAGGTCCAGCAGGTCGCGTCCAACCTGAACGTGAGCCTGCCCAACCAGCCGACCGCCGAGCAGCAGGCGACGATGACCCAACTCCAGGGCCTGACCGGCAACGAGTTCGACTCGGCCTGGGTGACCGC
Source organism: Polymorphospora rubra (assembly GCF_018324255.1). Taxonomy (GTDB): domain Bacteria; phylum Actinomycetota; class Actinomycetes; order Mycobacteriales; family Micromonosporaceae; genus Polymorphospora; species Polymorphospora rubra. The sequence goes on along the minus strand of NZ_AP023359.1, from coordinate 5,089,360 downwards.
CGAACTCAACGGCCACATGCAGGCGATGCAGGCGGTCGACACCGAGATCGCGCAGGGCAGCGATCCCCAGGTGGTGCAGTTGGCCCAGACCGCCCAGCCGGTGATCCAGGCGCACATCGACCTGCTGGTGTCGCTGGCCCAGGGCCTCGGCATCGCGGTGCCGAGCATCTCGCCGCGCCCGGGCGGTACGGTCACCCCGGCCCCGGGTGCCACCACGACCACGCCCGCGCCGGGTGGTACGCCCACCACGCCGTCGCCGGGCGGGACCTCGGTGACGCCGAGCCCGGGTGAGACCGGCACCGAGACGCCGGAACCGGCCGTCTCGTAACCACCGACCGTCGAGCGGCCCGCCACCGACCGGTGGCGGGCCGTCGCGTGTGGACGGGCCAGCTTCCAGGTGCGCGGCAGGATGAACGGGCCCACCGCGGTCCTACTTCCCTGGTACGTCCACCGCGATCTCCGCGCCCAGCGAGTAGCCGTCGGTCAGCCTGAGGTCGTCGCCGCTCCAGAACCGGCCGGGGTCGTACCAGTTGGGGCGGCGGCCGGGGGCGAGCAGTCCCATCGCCTCGTACGTGACCGCGACGACCTCGGCGCAGTACGCCGTCTCCAGGTCGTTGTCGCGTACGCCCCGGCGGAACGCGGGCACCCGGCCCCGGGCCCAGCGCCAGGCCAGTTGCGCGGTGGAGGGGAACGGGACGCCGTCGAGGCGGGCGATGGTGCGCAGCACCGCGTCGTCCATCCCGGCGGTGACCGCCGGGTCGAGTTGCCGTAGCCAGGCCCGCTGGCCGTAGCGGCCGGCCCAGACCGTGACGGCGTCGCGCAGGTCGTGCAGCTGCACGCCGCGGTGGTGGGTGCCCGACCACATGTCGGGCAGCGACCGGCCCAGTTCGGCGTGCCACATCAGCGGCGGCAGGTCGTCGAGGACGACGGCCATTCCGACGTGGTTGACCGGGCTGTTGGTGGTGAACTGGATGGCGCGGTCGGCACCGCTGGTGCCCCGGAACACCCAGAGGTCTCCGGTGCGGGTCAGGTTGACCGCGTCCTCGAGGTTGATCGGCGTAGCGGACACGAGGCCTACCATAGGCAGATGCGTTGGTGGAAGATAGTTGGGCTGGCCGGTTTCGTCGGTGTCGCGGCGTCCGGCGTGGTCATCGCCCGGGCCGAGCGGCGTCGCCGGGCATACACCCCGGAGCAGGTCAGACAGCGGTTGCTGGAGCGACACGAGGCCGCCACCACCCCCACACCACCACCCCCCACCGTGGGCACCTGGCCCTGACCGTCCTCCGGCCCCGGTCAGAGGAGGCCGGCGGAGCGGAGCAGGGCGACCAGGCCGGCGCCGTCCGGGGCCGACACCCACTTCTTGGCGAACCGGCCCGGCGAGTCCACCCCGCCGAGTTGCGGCGGCAGCATGCTCGCGATGTGCGCCGGCAGCGCGCCGGCCAGCACGACCTGGGCCGGCGACAGCCGCCGGATGGCGACCGCGGCGACGTTGTCCGGATGGGCGGCGGCGAACTCGGCGTAGATCTCCTGGTCGTGCTGGCCGTCGTCGCCGATCAGCAGCCACTTGATGTCGGGAAACTCCTCGGCCAGCCGGACCAGGGTGGCCCGTTTGTGCTCCCGGCCGCTGCGGAACCACCGGTCGACGGTCGGCCCCCAGTCGGTGAGCAGCAGCGGCCCCGCCGGATACAGGTGCCGGCCGAGAAACCTGGTCAGGGTCGGCGCGACGTTCCACGCCCCGGTCGACAGGTAGAGCACCGGGGCGCCGGGGTGCGCGTTCACCAGCCGTTCGTAGAGCACCGCCATGCCGGGCACCGAGGCCCGGGCGTGCTCGTCGAGCACGAAGGTGTTCCAGCCGGCGAGCAGGGGCCGGGGCAGCGCGGTCACCATGACGGTGTCGTCGATGTCGGAGACGATCCCGAAGCGCACCGCCGGGTCGACGACGCGTACGGGGGCGTCGACCGGCTCCCCGCCGGGGCTGCTGAGCCGTACGGTGTGCCAGCCGGGTTCGAGATCGGCCTCGACGACGACGTCGACGAAACCGCCCCGGTCGGCGACGACCTCGTGCCGGCGGTCGCCCGCCTCGATCACGACCGGGGCCGAGTTGACCGACACGGTCAGGAAGCTGCGCCAGCCGCGTACCTTCTTCGGCTGCCGCCGGGGTTTGCTGCCGGTGCGGCTGAGCAGGACCCGGCCCAGCACCCGTATCCAGCCGGGCGCGCCGTAACCGGTGTAGGGCAGAACGACCACGTCCCAGCCACGCTGGCGCAGCCGGCGCTCCATGATGTTGCGGACCGCGTCTTCGAACCGGGCGGCCCGGTGCAGGCTGGGCACGGCCGGTTCACCCACCGGGATAAGCGACACACTGCAACCCTGCCCTATGACCGCACCTGACAAACCGCCACCCCGCCCGGCCGACGAAAAATGACCTTGCACCTGTCGCCGCCCGGATCAGGTCGAACGGGGGCAGACAGGTGCGAGGCCACGTCGGGTGGTACGGGTGGGGATCAGGCGGGCAGGCCGCCGACCTGGGTGTTGATCCACGGGCGGATCGACGACAGGTCACCGTAGATGGACGGCCCGGTCGCGCAGACCGAGTTGTTGTTGCCGGCCCGGCTGGTGGCGCCGATCAGGTTCCACCGGTTGTTGATCAGGCGGACCTGCGGGCCGCCCGAGTCGCCGTAGCAGGCACCGGCGTTGCCGTTGGTGTTGTTGGTGCAGATCTCGTACGGGCCGTTGATGCCGAGGCAGGCGCTGTCGGCGCGGATCGAGGTGTCCAGTTCCTGGGCGACCAGCGGGGCGCTGCCGCAGCCGGGCTGCGGGCAGGTCTGGCCCCAGCCGATGATCCGGGTCGCCGTGCCGACCGCGCCGGAGCTGGTCGGGATCGGCGCCGGGGCGTAGCTGACGGAGCTGCCGAGCTGGAAGAGCTTGACGTCGATCGTGGGGTGGTTGACCACCCGGATCACCGATACGACGACGCCGCCGCTGCTGCGGTTGATGCTGCCGACCCGCACCGTGCTCGGGCTCGGACAGTGCTTCGCGGTGACCGCCCAGTTCGCCTTGATCAGCGAGCCGGTGCAGCCGGACACGTACACCATGAACGAGTAGTTCTGCGAGGCCGGGCGGCCGTTCACGACGAGGGTGCCGACGTCGCCCTGGGGGCCGTTGGCCGCTTCGGTCGCCGCGTACGTCGGGGTGGCGGGCGCCGCGTTGGCCGTGGCCGGGGCGGCGAGGCCGGCGGCGACGACGCCGGCGGCGAGCAGGAGACGGGCGAGCAGGACGGGTGCCTTCATCTTGCTTGTCCTTGTCTGTGGGAGGGCACCGGACCGGGGGTGGATCCGGTGGCTGACCGTTGCGCCGGCACGCACCCGGCGGCCGACCGGATTCCGCCGGGACGTGCTTCGACTTGCGGTGAAGCGTGGGACGCCCAGGAAAACCATATCGACACGGTGAAGAATTTCAATGTGTCTATCTATATTGAAACGCGCCGTACCCCGGCGTGATGACCGGCGGCACGCGTAATCACCGTCCCCTTCGGGTATAGCCGCAGAGCAACAGCGACGTGAGGGAGGGATCGCGGTGACGTTCGCAGTCGTCTCGGCGCACATCGACTCGGGCGCTCTCGTGATCACCCTTTGTGGACCACTGACCGCCCCCGCGGTGGCCGCCACCCGCCGCGCCATCGCCTGGTGCCTCGCCCACCGGCCGCCCGCGGTCCTGGTCGACTGCACCGGGGTGGCCGCCGGACGGCGTACGACCGCCGCGCTGCTGACCGCCGCGATGGCGCGTACGGCGGGCCGCGGCGGCACGCGACTCGCGGTGTGCGCCCCGACCCGCCGGATGACCGGTCTGCTCCGCCGGGTGCGGCACGCCCCGTTCCGGGTCTACGCCGGCCTCGGCGCGGCCCTGCGCGCGCTGCGACCGCACCACGTGCCGACCGGCGCCCGACGCGCCCACCTGCGGTTGGAACCGCGTCCGGACGCACCCGCCGCCGCCCGGCGGCTGCTGCGTTCGCGGTGCGCCGAATGGCGTCTCGACGACGACGTCGTCGAGGCCGGCCAGGTGATCGTCTCCGAACTCGTCGCCAACGCGGTCGAACACGCCGGCACCGAGATCGACCTGACGCTCAGCCACACCGGCCGGGTGCTGCGGATCGCGGTCGCCGACCGCTCGACGGCGTACCCGGTCTTTCCCGGACCCGAACCCCGCGACGAGTCGGCCGGCCCGTCGATCCGTGGGCGGGGGCTGGGCCTGGTCGGCGTCGACGCCGACGCCTACGGCGTGGTGACCGGACCGGCCGGCAAGATCGTCTGGGCGAGCGTGGGCACGCCGGGCGCGCGGTGGTCGCCGGCCGCCGCGCTGGCCCGGTGGCGCCCGGCGGTCCTGCCCGGCCGGCCGCACCGGGCCCCCGGCTACCGCACCGCGTGACCGCCGGCGAGGATTGGCGCCCCCACCCGGGCGGGTAAGCACCGGCCATGGGCGCAACCGCACAGCCACGCCGCGTCGCCGTCGTCGCGCACGCGAAGAAGACCCTCGACGGCGGCCTAGACGAACTCCGCAGGCTGATCACCGCCGAGGACGTCGACGAACTCCTCTGGTACGAGGTACCCAAGAGCCGCAAGGCGCCGAAGAAGGCCCGCAAGGCGGTGGAGGCCGGCGCCGAACTGGTGTTCGTGTGGGGCGGTGACGGCACCGTGCAACGGTGCGTCGACGCGCTCGCCGGCACCGGCACCACCGTGGCGATCGTGCCCGCCGGCACCGCCAACCTGCTGGCGTCCAATCTGGACATCCCGCGCGACCTGGCCGAGGCGGTCCGGATCGGGTTCCACGGCGACCGCCGCCCGCTGGACGCCGGCCGGGTCAACGGCGAGCACTTCGCCGTGATGGCCGGCGCCGGCTTCGACGCCGCCATGATCGGCGAGGCCGACCGCGACCTGAAGGACCGGGTCGGCCGGCTGGCGTACGTCTGGACCGGCCTGCGCCACATGCGCGACGGCGCGGTCGGCGTGCGGATCCGCACGGACGGCACCGACTGGTTCGACGGCCGGGCGAGTTGTGTGCTGCTCGGCAACGTCAGCACCATCACCGGCGGGATCGAGGCGTTCGACGAGGCGGAGCCGGACGACGGCTGGCTCGAGGTCGGCGTCGCCACCGCCGACGGCGCCGTGCAGTGGGCGCGGACCCTCGGCCGGATGGCGGCCGGCCGCTCCGACCGGTCCCCGTTCGTCCGGATCACCCGGGCGAGGAAGATCGACGTACGGTTCGCCGAGCCGGTGACGTACGAACTGGACGGTGGCGAGCGGGGCACCACCCGCCGGCTCAAGGCGAAGGTCCGGCCGGGCGCGGTGACGGTGTGCGTACCGCGTCCCGAGCCGGCCTGAGCCCCGGCCCGACCGCCGCCGCCCCCGGCGGCCAGGACCCGGGCGGGAGGTGTAGCTGGCCCCACCCCGGTCGGCACCTTTCCGTATACCGCCCCACCCCGCCCGATCCATACCATCGACGCATGACAGCGATCGAGGTACGTAACCTCCAGAAGCGGTACGGCGACCGGGTCGCGGTACGCGACGTGTCGTTCGCCGTCGAGGAGGGCGAGATCTTCGGGATCGTCGGCCCGAACGGCGCCGGCAAGACCACCACGGTCGAGTGCGTCACCGGCCTGCGACGCCCCGACGGCGGGTCCGTCTCGGTGCTCGGCCTCGACCCGGTCCGGGACCACCAACGGCTCAGCGAACTCGTCGGCGCGCAGCTGCAGGAGAGCGCGCTGCCCGACCGGTTGCGGGTCGGCGAGGCGTTGGAACTGTTCGCGTCGTTCTACGCGGCGCCGGCCGACCCGGCCCGGCTGATCGACGAGCTGGGGCTGGCCGACAAGCGGCGGGCCCCGTACGCCAAGTTGTCCGGCGGGCAGAAGCAGCGGCTGTCGATCGCCCTGGCCCTGGTCGGCAACCCGCGCATCGCGGTGCTCGACGAGCTGACCACCGGGCTGGACCCGCAGGCCCGGCAGGACACCTGGCGGCTGGTCGAGCAGGTCCGTGACCGGGGTGTCACCGTGCTGCTGGTCACCCACTTCATGGCCGAGGCCGCACACCTGTGCGACCGGGTGGCGGTGATCCGCGGCGGCGAGGTCGTCGCGCTGGACACCCCGCACGGGCTGACCGGCGGCGTGGAATCCGGCCAGCGCCTCGGCTTCCGCCCGGACCGCGACTTCGACGAGCGGCTGCTCGCCGGCCTGCCCGGAGTGACCTCGGTCCGCCGGCAGGACGGCGAGGTGCTGGTCACCGGCACCGGTGACCTGGTGTCGGTGGTGCTCGTCGAGCTGACCCGGCACGGCGTGGTACCGACCGGCGTCCAGCTGAGCCAGCCCAGCCTCGACGACGCGTACCTCGCCCTCATCGGCGGATCCCCCCGGCAGGAGGAGACGGCATGAACACCCGACTGCTACGCACCGAACTCAGGCTCTTCCTGCGCGAGCCGGCCTCGATCGCCTTCGGGCTGGCGATGGCCCCGCTGATCCTGGTCATCCTGGGCAGCATCCCGACGTTCCGGGAGGTCAACGACGACCTCGGCGGGCTACGGGTGATCGACCTGTACGTGCCGATCATCATGCTGATGGCGATCGGGATGATGGCGGTGAACGCGCTGCCGAGCGAGTTGGTCACCCGCCGGGAACGCGGCGTCCTGCGCCGGCTGTCGACGACCCCGGTGAAGGCGTCGGCGATGCTGTCCGCCCAGATCGTGGTGCACCTGCTGCTGACGGCCTGTTCCGTCCTGGTCATCCTCGCCCTCGGCTGGCTGCTCTTCGACGTACGGATGCCGCAGAACCCGGTCGGCTTCCTGCTGGCGCTGGTGCTGAGCACGCTGGCGCTGTTCTCGATCGGGCTGCTGATCGCCGGCCTGTTCGGCACCAGCCGGGGCGCGCAGGGCGCGGGCACCCTGCTCTTCTTCCCGATGCTGTTCTTCGCCGGGCTGTGGGTGCCGCGCGAGGCGATGCCGGACCTGCTCAACCGGATCGGCGACTTCACCCCGCTGGGCGCCGGCATACAGGCGATGCGCGACACCTCCGACGGGGGCTGGCCGTCGGCGCTGCACCTGGTGGTGCTGCTGGTGTACGTGGTCGGTGTCTCGGCCGCCGCGGTGCGGACGTTCCGCTGGCAGTAGGGCGGGTGCGGGGGCGGGCCGACGGCCCGCCCCCGCGACGCCGTCAGGGTGCCGCCGGCACCGACCGGATCCGGGTACGGCGCCGGAGCAGGCCGTAGCGGGGGGCGAACAGCCAGGTGACGACGAAGACCGCGCTCAGCGTCAGCACGATCAGCCCGCCGGCGGCGAGGTTCAGGTAATACGACAGGTAGAGGCCGCAGACCGCGCAGACCGCGCCGATCCCGGCCGACAGCGGCATCATCACGCCGAGCCGGTCGGTGAGCATCCGGGCCGTCGCCGCCGGAGTGATCAGCAGCGCCAGCACCAGGATGTTGCCCACCGCCTGCAACGAGATGACGATGGCGACCGTCACCATCACGTACAGCGCGGTGTCCAGCCAGAAGACCGGCAGCCCGGACGCCGCCGCCGTCTCCCGGTCCAGGCTGACCGTCACCAACTCCTTGCGCAGTGCCAGGACCGCCGCGATGAGCAGCCCGCCGACCACCGCCACGGTCACCACGTCGGCGTCGGACAGGCCGAGGATCTGTCCGAACAGAAACGACGCCAGGTCGCCGGTGTAGCTGCTCTGCGTACTGACCAGCACGATGCCGAGCCCGAACGCGAAGGCGAAGAACACCCCGATCACCGCGTCCTCCTTCAGCCGCCGGTTCTGGGCCACGACCGCCACGGTCAGCGCGGTCGCCACCCCGGCCACCGCCCCGGCGACCGCCAGGTTGACCTGGAGCACGTAGCCGACGGCCACCCCGGGAAACACCGCGTGGGCGACCGCGTCGCCGATGAAGGCCATGCCGCGCAGCACGACGAAGCTGCCGACGACGGCGCACACGACGCTGGCGAGCACCGCCACGACGAAGGCCCGCTGCATGAAGACGTGCTGCCACGGTTCGGTGAACACCTCGATCACCGCCGTACCCCCAGGGTGTCGAGCAACCGGTCGGACGAGGTGACCCCGAAGGCGCGCAGCCACAGGGCCGGGTCCCGCAGCGCATCCGGCGGGCCCTCGGCGACCACCCGCCGGTTGAGCAGGCAGAGCCGGGTGCAGGACGCGGCCGCCGCCGGCAGGTCGTGGGTGGTGGTCAGCACCGCCACGCCCTCGGCGCACAGCCTGGCCAGCAGCCCGGTCAGCAGTTCCTGGGTGGGCACGTCGACCCCGGTGAACGGCTCGTCGAGCAGCAGCACGCGGGGCCGCAGGGCCAGCGCCCGGGCGACCAGGACCCGCTGGCGCTGACCGCCGGAGAGCTGACCGACCGGGCGGTCCCGCAGGTCGGTGAGCCCGGTCCGGTCCAGCGCCTGCGCGACCGCCGCCCGGTCGACGGGTTTCGGCCGGCGCAGCCAGCCGATGGCGCGGGTCCGGCCGGTCAGCACCGCGCCGGCCACGGTCACCGGGAAGTCCCAGGCGAACTCGTGCCGCTGCGGGACGTACCCGATCAGCGGCCGGACCCGGGCGGCGGGTGAGCCGGCGACCAGCACCCGGCCGCGCTGCGCCGGCACCAGCCCGAGCAGCGCCCGCAGCAGGGTGGTCTTGCCGGCCCCGTTCGGGCCGATCAGGCCGACCAGTTCGCCGGCCTCGACGGTGAGGTCGACGCCGTCGACGGCGAGCCGCTCCCCCAGCCGGACGGTGAGGCCCTCGACCCGCAGCGCCGCGGTCACGACGCCCGCGCCTTCCGCCGCCGGCCGATCAGGACCAGCAGCACGCCCACGCCGAACAGGAGCAGGCCGCCGACGACCGCCGGCAGGATCCACGACTCCCCGGTACGTGGCAGCCGACCGCCGGGTGCGTCGCGGTCACCGCCGTCGGGGACGGCTTGGCCCGGGTCGGTGCCGTCGCCGACCGCGAAGGTGAGGGTACGGGTGTCGGTGACCGCGGTGCCGCCGGTCGTGGTGGCGCTCATCGCCAGCTCGAGGTGGTAGACGCCGGGGGCGCCGAACCCCCAGTTGCCGTGGGCGTGGGTGTTGAGCGGGACGTCCAGTTCCTGCGGCAGCCGGGTGCCGTCGAACAGCACCTGCGGTCTGCCGAACGAGCCGGTCAGGAACAGGGTGAACGCGCCCGGTCCGGTGACGCCCTTCAGGGTCCAGGTCACCGGTCCGCGGATCCCGCCGACGACGGTCTCGTGCTGGGTGTTCCAGCCCGGCCAGACGATGCCGTCCTGCTGCGCCTGCGGCAGCAGCCACACGCTCTCGCCGGGCAGGCCGAGGAAGGCGTGGTCGGCGCCGTCCGGGACGGTGATCTTCGCGGTGTCGCGCACGTGCAGCACCGTGTCGCCCAGTTCGCGCCAGACCGGCGGGCTGACCGTGCCGTCCTTGATCCGGATCCGCCACCGCCCGTCGGTCAGGGTCGGCCCCATGTCGACGTGCCCGTCGTCGATCACCTTGCGCTGGCCGGCGCCGGCCGGGGTGGTCGCGGCCAGCGCCGCGGGTGCCGGTACGGCGGCCGGGACCACCGGTGGTGCGACGGCCCGCGCGGGCGGTACGGCGGCTTCCGGCCGCCCGGCGCCGGGCGGCGGGGCGTCCGGTGGCGGGTCGATCGGCGGCACGGTGACCCGCCAGGTCGCCGTCGCCGGGGCGGCCGGGCGGCCGGACCCCGCCACCGAGGCGGTGAACGTCAGCTCGTGGTCGCCGGGGGTGTCGAAGACCCACACCAGCCCGCCGGTCCGGGTACCGGCCGGCAGCCGGACCCGGTCCGGCAGGCCGTTCCCGCTGCCGATCAGGGGCGTCGGGGTGCCGAAGCCGGACAGCGTGTAGGCGGCGAACCCGCCCGGTCCGGTGACGCCGGTCAGCGCGAGCGTCACCGCGCCGCCGGTCACCCCGGTCGTGTCCAGGACGGGCAGGGCGGGGTCGCCGCCGGCCAGCGCCCACACCGGCCGACCGGCGGCGCCGAGGAACCGGAACTCCGATCGCTGCGGCACCCGGGCGGCGAGACCGCCGTCGGGACCGAGCCGTACGTCGTCCGGCCGGTGCCCGGCCTCGCCCCTTGCCGCCTGCCGGGCGTCCCGCAGGCGCAGCGACACCTCGCCGCCGTCGACCCGCACCGAGACCAGGTCGGCGCCGGCCAGGTCGGGCCGTGGGGCCGGTGGTGCGGCCACGGCCGGCGACGCGCCGCCCAGCAGTACGGCGGCCAGCACGCCGGCCGCCATCCGCAACGGTCTCATCGTTCTCCTCCCAGGCAGCGCAACAGTTCGTCGGCGTTGTGCCGCATCATCGCGACGTACGAGGTGGTGTCGCGGTCGAAGGCGTCGCCGTAGATCAGGCAGACCTGTACGCCCTGATCGGCGGCGACCCGTTTCAGTACGCCGGCCCGCGCGGCGAGCTGCGGTTCGACGAAGACGGCCGGCACCCGCAGGTCGCGGATCGTCTCGGTCAGCTTCGTCACCTGGGCCGCGCTGGGTTCCTGCGCCGGGTTCGGCACCACGAAACCGGCGATCGTGAGCCCGTACGCGTTCGCCAGGTAGCCGAACGCGTCGTGGGTGGTGATCAGGTTGCGCCGGTCGGGCGGCACCCGCGCCAGCCGCGCGCCGACGTACGCGTGCAGTTCGGACAACTCGTCGAGGTAGCGGGACAGGTTGGCGGCGTACCCGGCGGCGCCGGCCGGGTCGACCTTCGCCAGGGTGTCGGCGATGACCTCGGCGTACGCCCTGGCGTTGCGGACGTCCTGCCACAGGTGCGGGTCGATCTCGCCGTGCACGTGCTTGCCGAGCACCGCCTGCGGCAGTTGCCACACCTTCGTTCCGGGTGCGCCGAGGAACGCGAACCGGGTGTCGTCCGGCACCTCCTCGATCGCCCGGTCGGGTACGTCGACGACGACCTGCCCGGCCGGGAGGTCGCCCTGTTCGTCGGTGCGGGCGAACACCTGCCCGGTGTCGAGGTCGACGGCGAGGTCGGTGTGCCCGGCGTCGAGCAGCCGGGTCCGGCCGTCGCGCAGCGTGCCGCGCGGGTCGACGCCGACGGCGAAGGCGAACGTGCCGCTGCCGAGCTGGCGGGGCGGGGTGCCGTCGCCTGCGTCGACCCGCGCGGTCATCGTCACCCGGTACTCCCCCGGTGCGCTGAACGACCAGTTGAGGTGGGTGTGCGCGTCGGGTGGCAGGACGGCGACGTCGGCGTCGGTGAGGCCGTCGGTCGAGTCGTAGTAGACCTTCGGCTGGCCGAGGGCGTCGGTGAGGTAGGCGGCGAAGCGACCCGGCCCCTCGACGGCGGTCACCGACATCCGTACGTCCGCGGTGCGGGTGGGGCCCTTGCCGCGTACGGCGAGGCCCAGCCAGAGCACGTCGAGGTCGAGGTTCTCCACGAGCGGGATCAGGGTGGCGCCGTACGGTTCGGCGCTCTCGGCGAGCGAGACGTTCGGTGCCCCGGCGGGGACGTTGCTGTCGAAGAGCTTGATCAGCGCGTGTTCCTCGAGCAGCAGGTGGTTGGTGAACGCCACGTCGGCGCGGGCCACCTTGGCGGCGTCGGCCGGCGTCGGCTCGTAGGAGTGCGGGTCGCCGCCGGCCGGTACGACGGTGTCCACCGAGATCCGGTCGCCGCCGACGTTGCGGACCAGGTCGGCGATGATCTCGGTGCTCACCGCGACGGTCACCGCGCCGTCGTCGGCGGCGGCGCCGGTGCAGCCGGCGAGGGCCAGGGTCACGGCCAGGGCGGCGCCCGGGCCGGTGCGGGGCCATCTCACGGTCGGTCCTTTCCGGTGGCGGCGGCGGGGATGCGGTCGTCACCGCCCGGGTCGGGATCGGTATCGGGGTCTGCCGGCTGGTCGGCGTCTGCCGCGGCGGCTTCGGCGCGGCCCTGGGCGCGGGCCCGCGCGACCGCCTCGGCCAGCACGGCACGGCGCCGCCGGCGCAGCCGGACCGCCGCGAGGGCCAGCAGCCCGAGCCCGGCGAGCAGCAGCAGGTGCGGCCACGGCCAGGCCCACACCGCGGCCCGGGCCGGCTCGGCGGCCGGCGGCGGATCGAGCACCTGGTCGCCGACCGCGGCCGGCGCCACCCGCGCGGTCGCGGTCAGCCGGACGAGCGGCGGTACGCCGGACAACCGGACCCGGGTCCGCAGTTCGCCGCCGGGCAGGATCTCCGGCAGGGGGTCCGTGGTCGCGGTCCACGTGCCGAGCCCGAGGGGGCCGGTGGCGGTCAGCGACGCGGGCCCGGTGAGCCGGACGTTGCCGGTGTTGCGGACGGTGAACGTGGCGGTCAGGTCGCCGCCGGTGAACGGGTGGGCCGGGCCGTCGTACCCGATCCGCAGGTCCTCGACGGCGAGCACGGGCCGCAGTTGCCCGGTGACCCGCAGGTGGACCCGGGTGCCGACCCGGTGGTCGACGGCGACCCGGTTGCCGTCCGGGCCGGTGCCCTCGGCGGCCAGCGACGCGACGATGCCGCCGGCGTGGTCGCCGGGGGTGGCGTCGGCCGGGACCCGCAGTTCGAACGGGATGTCGACCCGGGAGGTGGCGGGCACGGTCACCGTCCGGGCCGGCAGCGTGATCCAGGAGCCGACGTCGACCGGTGCCCTGTCCGCGGCGAGCAGGTCGAAGCCGCCCTGGGCGGTGGTGAACGCGTCGCTGGCGTAGACGTCGAGGGTCAGCGGGCGGGGGGTGTGGTTGGTGACCGCGACCTGGTCGGTGAGGACCGCGCCCGGGTCGAGCTTGTAGGCGAAACCGGGCCGGCCGTCGGGCCCGTCCGGGCCGGACGGCGCGACTCCCCAGGTGACGGCGCCCGGGTCGGGTGCGGGCGCGGTGGCGCCGGGGGCCGGGGTGGGTACGGGTGCGGCGAGGGAGACGGCGGCCGGCGGGTCCGCCGCGGTGGCGGGCGGTGCCGGTCCGGCCGGTACGGCGGCCAGGAGGGCCGCGGCGAGCGCGGTGGGCAGGCGCATGGGTTCGGTCCGTTCCGGGTGCGGGGTGGCGGGCTCGTGGCCGGATCCGTCGGCGGGGTCGCCCGGCGGATCCCGCCACATCGGACCCGCCGGCGGGGGAGGCCGGCGGGCCCGCCCGCCGGGGTACGGGCGGTCCCCCGTACCCCGGCGGGGCGGCTCAGATGGCGGTGAGGGTGAGCGTCGCGGTGTACGTACCGGCCGGGGTCTCCGTCGGCACGCTCAGCCGCAGGCCGGCGGAGAGTTCGGCGGTGCCCCGTCCGGCGCCGTCCGGGGCGGTGGCCAGCACGCTGCTGGCGGCGAGGCCGGCGCCGGGGTCGACCTGCGGGCCGGCGACCGTGCCCTGACCGCTGCCCTGGCTGACCACCCGGGGCGTCCAGCCGAGGTGGCCGGCGCTGAACGTGGTGCCGTCCGGGCCGGCGAAGTCGGCCGGGATCTGCCCGGAGACGCTCCAGCCGGGGGTGGCCGAGCGGGTGTCGGTCACCTTGACCGGCCGCAGTTCACCCTGGCTCTCCCACCGGTCACCGGCGGCGTTGAGCCGCGCCGACGGCAGCACGACGGACCGGTCGTCGGGGTCGACGCTGACCACCAGGGCGCCCTGCGTCTCGTCGATCGAGGCGGTGATGGTCTGCGCCGCCCCCGGCTGCTGCGGCTGGTCGGCCACCCGCAGCGTGACGGCGGGACTGGTGGCCACCACACCGTGACCGCTGCCGTAGAGCTTGACGACGTACTCGCAGGCGTCCAGTTCGCGGGTGGCGGTGAAGCTGTACGTCTCGCCGGCCTCGCCGGGGATGATGGCGAAGTCGGTGGCGCCGGGGCACCGGCTGAACCAGTGGTAGTGGTCCAGGTCCGACGGCGGTGACTGGACGGCGCGCAGGGTGACGGTGTCGTTCGGCCGGTACGAGTCGGCGAGGCCGCCGATGGTCAAGCCGGTCTCGGCTCCGCCGCCGGGCAGGTCGCCGACGACGAAGGAGTAGTCGACCGCGCCGGTGGTGAGCGCGGTGCCGTCGGCCAGTGTGGCGTCGGCGCGGAACTTCAGGGTGTACGCGCCGAGCGCGGTGAAGGCCCAGCTCGCGTGGGCGTGGGTGCCCACCGGTACGTCGATGGCGTCGGGCAGGCCGTCGGAGCTGCGGAACCTGACCAGCGGGTCGCCGAAGGCGTTGACGCCGAAGAGCGTGACGGCGCCCGGCCCGGCCACGTCGACCAGGCTGAGCCGGACCTGGTTGCCGGCGAAGACGCCGGTGCCGAGTTCGGTGGTGTTCCAGCCCGGCCAGAGCAGGTCGGGGTCCTGGGTCTGCGGCAGCACCCACACGTCGGCGCCGGGTGCGCCGAGGAAGGCGTACCGGGGGTCGTCCGGCACGGTGGTGGCCGCGTCGGGCAGCACCTGGAAGGTGACGTCGGCCGGGTCGCGCTCGACGGACGGCTCGACGGTGCCGTCGTGCACCTTGAGCTGGAGTTGTCCGTCGGCGTAGTGCACGTCGACGGCGTCGACGTGTCCGCTGGACAGCACGACGCTCTCGGCCGCCGCCGCGGGTTGCGCCGCCAGCAGGGTGCCGGCGACGAGTACGCCGCCGGCGATCAGGGACGCGAGGGTACGCGCCCGTCTGGTGTCGGTCATTCCTCCCCTTTCATCACGACCGGTGGTGGCCGCCGCGACGGTCCACCCCGGACGGTCCGTACGCCGCCGTCCGGACCGGCCGGCACGGCGCGCGCTGCCGTGGGTGGCCGGGCCTGGCGGCCGGACCTCCACGGGCGAAGCCACCCTATAATGACAATCGTTTTCAGTTAAGTCGAGGGGGTACCCGCACCCGACGCGCCGTCGGGGGCAGGCAGCTCTCAGCGACGTCGGCTAGCCTCAGGGCTCGCGTGACGAAGCGGCCGGACCGGTAGCCCGGTCAAGGGTGAGGAGCCGAGAGGTGCCCGGACGGCAGGCGCATCGCGGTCGCGGTGCCGGTGGCACCCTCGACCGGTGGCGGGGACTGCCCGCCGCGCTCGTCTTCGTCGCCCTCGTCTGGCTCGTCGACGTCGTCACCCAGACCCACGCCGTCTTCATCGGCTTCCTGGCCCTGGCACCGCTGATCGCGGCCGCCGTCGAGGGCGGCCGGCGGACCGCCGTCGTCTCGGCGGTCGCCATGACGGTCGCGGTGCTCGCCGGGCTGCCCAGCGGCCTGTTCGGCAGCCTCGACCACATGCTCCGGGTGGCGGTGGTGTTCTCCGTCGGGCTCGCCTCGATCTACGTCGCCCGGTCCCGCACCCAGCGGGAACGCCGCCTGCGACAGGTCAGCGAGATCGCCCAGGTGACCCAGCGGGCGGTCCTGCGGGTGCTGCCCGAGCAGGTCGGCGACCTCCGGGTGGCGGCCCACTACCTGTCGGCGTACGAGACGGCCAAGGTCGGCGGCGACCTGTACGAGGTGGTGGTCACCCCGTTCGGCGTACGCGCGATCATCGGCGACGCCTGCGGCAAGGGGCTCCAGGCGGTGCTGACCGCGTCGACCGCGCTCGGCGCGTTCCGGCACGCCGCGTACGTGCACGAGGACCTCGCCGCCGTCGCCGCCGACCTGGACCTCGCCGTGGCCCGCGACCCGGCCGGCGGGGCGGCCCCGGTCGCCTTCGTCACCGCCGCCCTCGTCCAGTTCGGCGACACCGAACTCGAGGTGGTCAACTGCGGGCATCCGGCCCCGGTGCTGCGGTCCGGCACGGTGGACGTCGTCGCGATCGAGCCGCCCGACCGCTATCCGCCGCTCGGCCTGCGCCGGGGCGCGCCACCACCGGTCCCGGTACGGCACGCGTGGCGTCCCGGCGACCGGCTGCTGCTCTACACCGACGGGCTGCTGGAGGCACGCGACCGCGACGGCGGCTTCCTTCCCCTGCCCGAGATCTACGACTGCCTCGGCGAGTCGACCGGGGACGAGTGCGTCGACCGGATCGTCGCCCGCCTGCTGGCCCACACCCGGGGCCGGACCCGCGACGACGCCGCCCTGATGGTCCTGGACCACCTCCCCACCCCGGCCCGTTGATCGGGTGCGGCTTCGGTGCCGGACTCGGCCCGATCTTGCCCGTACGTCGTTAGCGTGAGGCCATGAGCTACGACCAGGAACTGGTCATCGACGCCGACGCCCACCACCTGCTCGCGATGGTCGCCCGCCATCATGGACAGACGATGGAGAAGGCGCTCACGTCGATGATCGAAGCCGAGGCGGAGCGGGTCGAACCCGGCCTGGTCGAGGACATGCGCCGGCCCGGCGCGGCGGTCAACCGGTTCTACGCGGCGATGAGCCGCCGGGTGCCGGTCACCTTCCTCGACTCCGAACGCTGATCCGCCCGACCCACTCGCCACAACCTCGCATACACCCCATATCCATCCGATGACGCACCACGGTGACACCATGCCGCCCTCCCGACCGCGCTCGGCACGGCGGACCCGGGCACGCTGAGCAGGGCCTTCCCGGGGCGGGTGGGTGGCGTTCGCAGGTGGGGGCGGTACCGTGTCTGGCAGTTTTTCGCCGGCACCCACCCCCTTCACCCCCGCCGGCCATGACCCGACGGGAGTCGACGTTGAGTGACCGGGTTCAGAACCACCCCCGCTTCGAGCCGCCGGAAGGGCGCACGCTGACCAAGCCGGAGAAGCGGGCCCTCGCCAAGGAGGCCAAGGCCAGGGCGGTCGCCGCGCAGAAGCGTCGGCAGGCGATCCTCGGCGGGGTCGCCGGGCTGGCCGTCATGGCCGTCATCGTCGGCGCGTTCTTCCTGCTGCGGCCCAGCGGTGACGACACCGACACCGGCACGGCGAGCCTGCCCACTCCCGGCGCCAGCGCGCCCGCGCCCGACTCGCCGGCCGGGGACATGCCGACCGAGGCACCGTTCCCGCCGCTGCCCGACGGCGCCGACCCGGCGCTGGGCACCAAGCCGACGGTGACCGCCGGCACCGACGAACTGACCGAACTGAAGGTCACCCCGATCATCGAGGGCTCCGGCCCGGCCGTGGCGGCCGGGCAGACGATCACCGTCAACTACGTCGGTGTCTTCTACGAGACGGGCGACGAGTTCGACGCCTCCTGGAACAGCTCCCGGCCGTTCTCCTTCCTGCTCGGCTCCGGCGGGGTCATCCCCGGCTGGGACCAGGGCCTGGTCGGCGTCAACATCGGCAGCCGGGTGCAGCTGGACCTGCCGACCGCCCTGGCGTACGGCGAGAACCCGCGCGACGGCGCGCCGGAGGGCCCGTTGCGGTTCGTCGTCGACGTGCTCGGCGCGCAGTAGCAGCCGCGGCGCCGGATCCGGCATGTTCGACCACTGGGTGATGGCCGTCGTCGTCGGCCCGTTCGCCGGCATGGTCGTGGTCCGGCTGCTCGCCGAGCGGCTGCGCCCCGGCGACGCGGCGGTGGTCTTCGCCTGGTCGGCGGTGATGCTGGCCGCGTCCAGCACGGTGAGCCTGTTCGTCTTCGCGTTGAAGGCCGCGGCCGAACTTCCGTCGGTCGCGGCCCGCGGCAACTGGTCGCACGAGCGGGTCCTCCTCGACACCGCGCACGTGCCGTGGGCCTCCTGGCTGTCGCTGGTGCTGCTCGTCGCCGTACTGCTGAGTCTGGGACGGACCCGTCGGTCGCAGCGGCGGGCGGTCCGCGCGGCACGGCGGCAGGCGGCGGCGCTGCCGGACCACGGTCCGGGTGACGTGGTGCTGCTGCCCGACGGCACGGCGGACGCCTTCACGCTGCCCGGTCCGGACGGACGGATCGTGGTGACGACGGGGATGCGCGACGCGTTGACCGACGGGCAGTACGCGGCCCTGATCGCCCACGAGCGGGCGCACCTGACCGGCCGGCACCACCAGTTGGTGATGCTGGCCTGGCTGGCCGCGGCCACCCACCCGCTACTGCGGCCGATGGCCCGGCACGTCGAATACCTGGTGGAGCGGTGGGCCGACGAGCGGGCGGCGGAACAGACCGGCGACCGGCGGGTGGTCGCGCAGGCGCTCGGGGTCGCCGCGCTCGCCACCAACCGGCGCGGCGGCCTGGCGCACGCCGGTGCCCTGCACGTCAGCGTGACGACCCGGCCGGGGGCGGTGCCCCGCCGGATGGCGGCGATGCTGCGGCCGGCGAAGCCGGTGCGGCACAGCTACCTGCTCTACGTGCCGGCGATCGTCGCGGTCGCCTCGGCGGTGTGGGCCGGCGAGGGCGTGTACGACCTGCACGAACTGCTCGGGCTGGCGCGCACACACTGACCGGGCGATCACCTCTGCTAACTTCTACAAGCCTGTAGAAGAAAGCGGGGGCGATGGAGCTACACCGACTGGAGCACTTCATCGCGGTCGCCGAGCGGCGCCGGTTCACCGCCGCGGCCCAACGGCTCCATCTCGCGTCGGTGCAG
The DNA here is from genome assembly GCF_018324255.1 of Polymorphospora rubra. Taxonomy (GTDB): domain Bacteria; phylum Actinomycetota; class Actinomycetes; order Mycobacteriales; family Micromonosporaceae; genus Polymorphospora; species Polymorphospora rubra. Next base: position 5,071,006 of record NZ_AP023359.1, on the reverse strand, counting down.
GCACTGGAACGGGAGCTGGGCACGTCGCTGTTCGAACGCGCCGGCACCCAGCTCTCCGACGCGGGGCGGGCGCTGCTGCCGGAGGCGCACCGGGTCATCGCCGCCGCCCGCGCCGCCCGGCAGGCCGTCAGCGCCGCCCGGACCGGCCGGCGGCAGACGGTCAAGGTCGGCATCCCGCACGGCCTGCTGGCGCCCCGGCTCCTCACGGCGCTGGCCGGCTTCCGCGTCGCACATCCCGGCGTCGACCTGACCTTCGCCGGTGCCGGTGAGCGCGGCTGCGCCGACCAGGCCGAGGGCCTGCGCGCCGGCCGGCTCGACGTGGCGTTCCTCGTACGCGCCGCGGCCGGCACCGGGCTGCGGATGCACGTCGTGGCGACCGAGCCGGTGCTGCTGGCCACCGCCGCCGACCACCCGCTCGGCGCGCGTACGCCGGTCGAGGTGACGCGGCTGCGTGGCGAGGACTTCGTCGACTTCCCGGCCGGCTGGGGCGTACGGGCGGTGGTCGACGAACTGTTCACCGACGCGGGCGTCGAACGCCGGCCGGTGGCCGAACTCGCCGACGCCGCCACCGCGCTGGACCTGGTCCGGCACCGGCTCGGGGTGACGATGGTGCCCCGGTCGTGGGCGGCCCGGGCGCCCGACCTGCGGTACACCGAACCGGGGCCGCGACAGCCGATGGTCGAGATCGTGGTCGCGACACCCGACAGCGCGGTGCCGAACGGCCCGACGGTCGACCTCGTCGCCGCGGTGCTGCGCGCCGCCGAGTCGACTCCCTGACCCCGGCCACGGCACCGGCCGGGGAACAGGGGTGGGTGGCGGACCGGGGCGGGGGCCGGTCCGCCACCCGAGACCGTCAGTTACCGTGCCAGGTCCAGGTCACACCCTGTCCGCTCGATCCCGCGCCGACCAGCGCCGGGGCGGTGAGCGAGCCGGCGAACAGCTGCTGGACGCGGTTCGCCTCGGCGGTGCTCGGTTGCGCGTTGGTGCACGAGACCGGTGCGCTGCTGCCGGACATCAGGTCGGAGCAGAGGCCGGTACGCCGGTCGGGCAGGCCGAGGATGTGGCCCCACTCGTGGGTGGCGATGCGGGTCCGGTCGTAGCCCTGATTGACCGCCTGCCAGCCCATCCAGATCCGTCCGGCGCCGAGCGACGTGGTCTGGGCGCGGGGCCAGCCGGTGTCGACGTAGATGACCACGCTGGCCGGGGTACCGGCCTGGAGGCGGATGTTGCTGACCCGGCTGTTCCAGATCTGGGCGGCCTGGGCGAAGTTGGTGGCGAACACGCCGGCCCGGCTCGCGTCGTAGTAGATGGTGCGTACGGCGGCCGACATCTCGGCCGAGGCGGGTGCGGCGGTGGCGGCCTGGATGCCGGCCACCGGCAGGAGCGCGGTCAGGACCGCGAGTGCGGCCTGCAGTACTCGTCGTCTGAGCATGGCGGGACTCCTCGTTCTCGCGTGGGGGTTCCGGCGCGCACCTTCGATCGATACAGGCCAATATAAACGTGGGCGGTACGGGTCGGCCGCATAGCACCTGACCCATACCGGGGCCACGTAGGCTCCGGGCATGCCGAGCCTGAGCCGCCACGAGGCAGCCGTCCGCGCCGACCTGCTCCGCGTCGGGGCGTACCGGGTCGATCTGGACCTGACGGCAGGTGGCGACGGCGACCACTTCACCTCGACCACGACGGTGCGCTTCGCCTGCACCCGGCCCGGCGCGACCACGTTCGTGGAACTGCGGCCGGCATCCGTGGCGGAGGTCGTCCTCAACGGGCGCGGCCTCGACCCGGGCACCCTGGTCGACAACCGGCTCCCCCTGGACGACCTGCGGGCCGACAACGAGCTGGTCGTCCGCGCCACGATGACGTACTCCCGGACCGGGGAGGGCGCGCACCGGTTCACCGACCCGGACGACGGCGAGGTCTACGTCCACGCGCAGGCTCCGCTCGACAACGCGCAGCGGATCTTCGCCTGCTTCGACCAGCCCGACCTGAAGGCACCGCTGACCCTGACCCTGACCACCCCGCCGGACTGGACCGCCCGCGCCAACGCCGCCGCCACGATCTCCACTGTGGACGAGGAGAGCGGGACCCGGCGGTGGGAGTTCGCCGCCACCGCGCCGATCTCCACCTACCACTTCACCTTCGTCGCCGGCCCCTGGCACGTGCGGCAGGGCGGACACGACGGCATCCCGCTCGGCCTGCTCTGCCGCCGGTCGCTGGCCGCCGTCCTCGACCGCGACGCCGACGAACTCCTCTCGACCACCGCCGCCTTCCTCGACCGCTACCACGAACTGTTCGCGACGCGGTACCCGTTCGGCAAGTACGACCAGGCGTTCGTGCCCGAACTCCACTCCGGCGCGGTCGAGAACCCGGGCTGCGTCACCTTCACCGAGGACCTGCTCTTCCGGTCGGCCGTCACCGACGCCGACCGCGAACTGCGTACCGTGATCGTCGCCCACGAGATGGCGCACATGTGGTTCGGCGACCTGGTCACCATGCGCTGGTGGGACGACATCTGGCTGAGCGAGTCGTTCGCCGAGTACATGGGCTGGCGGGTCACCGCCGAGGTCACCGCCTACCGGCACGCCTGGACCAGCTTCACCATCCGGCGCAAGAGCTGGGGGTACGTCACCGACCAGGGCCCGTCCACCCACCCGGTCGCCCCGCAGGGCGTCCCCGACACCGCACACGCCCTGCTCAACTTCGACGGCATCTCGTACGCCAAGGGCGCCGCCGCGCTGCGCCAGCTCATCGCGTACGTCGGCGACGACACGTTCCTCGCCGGCATCGGCGACTACTTCACCGCGCACGCCTTCGCCAACGCGACCCTCGACGACCTGCTGGCCGCGCTCGGCCGGGCCGCCGGCCGCGACCTGACCGGCTGGGCGCGGCTGTGGCTGCGCCGCGCCCAGGTCAACACGCTGCGCCCCGAGGTGACCCTGGACGCCGACGGCCGCTACCGGTCGGTGACCGTCGTGCAGACCGCGCCGCCGGAGCATCCGACGCTGCGCCCGCACCGCGTCGCCGTCGGCGTCTACGGCACCGACAACGCCCCCGGCATCCTGCTGCGCCGGTGCACCGTCGACCTCGACCCGGACCTCGACGGTGGCCGGACCCCCGTGCCCGGGCTCACCGGCACCGTGCCCGGCCGGCTGCTGCTGCTCAACGACGGCGACCTGACGTACGCGAAGGTGCGCTTCGACCCGGCGGACACCGACCGGCTGGCGGAGCTGCTCGGCGCGCTCGACGACCCGCTGACCCGCGCGCTGGTCTGGACCGCGGCGATCGACGCCACCCGCGACGCCGAACTGTCCGGGGCGCGGTTCGTGGCGCTCGCCGCCGCCGGACTGCCCGCCGAGAACACGACCTCGGTCGTCGAGGAGGTGCTGCGCTTCGCCCGCGACAGCGCCGCGACCCGCTACCTGCCGGAACCGGCCCAGCCCGCCGCCCTGGCCAGCCTCGCGGCCACCTGCCTCGACATCCTCGCCCACGCCGACCCCGGCAGCGGCCGGCAGCTCGCCGCCGCGCGCTGGCTGGCCGCGTGCGCCGGCCCGGACGACACCGGCCGGCTCGCCGGATGGCTCGCCGGCGACGGGGTACCCGACGGTCTCACCGTCGACGCCGACCTGCGCTGGACGCTGCTGTACCGGCTGGTCGCCCTCGGCGCCGCCGGCGAGACGGAGATCGCCGACGAGGCCCGGCGCGACCCGCAGGGTGTCGAGCCCGCCGCCCGCTGCCGGGCCGCCGTCGCCACCGACCGGGCCAAGGAACGGGCCTGGGCGGCGATCCTCGACGACGACACCCGGTCGGCCCACCTCGCCCTCGCCGCCGCCCAGGGCTTCTGGCAGCCTGGCCAGACCGGGCTGACCGCCCCGTACGTCGACCGCTACTTCGCCGACCTGCCGGCGATGGCCGGCCGGCGGACCCCGACCGCGACCGCCCGGATCGCCGTCGCCGCCTACCCGAGGTACGCGGTGTCGGCGCGGACCGAGGCGTCCGCCGCCGCCCGGCTGGGCCGCGCCGGCGTCGACCCGGTCCTGCGCCGCGTCGTCGTCGACGCCACCGACGAGCTGCGCCGCGCCCGCGCCGCCCGGTCCGTCGCCTGATCCCGGTGGCGCGCCGGGCTCACCGCCGGCGCTTCACCCCGCTGGGGCGGCGCTTCAGCCGGATGTTCCGACCGTTCTCGGCCCTGTCCAGGGCGCGCTGCGCATCGGCCTCGGCGGCCAGCGCCAGCTCCCGGCGGCGGCGCTGGCCCTGCACCGCGGCGACGACCGCCGCCACCGCGAGTCCGGCGAACGCGCCGAGGGCGACGCGCTCGACGACCGACGTCGTTTCCAGGTCGGTGGCCAACAGCGGAGCGAACACGCCGTACGGATCGGTCACCACGTCCAACTGTGCGCCGCGCGGGTGCCGATCGCCGTCCTTCAGCGTGCCCGGCAACTCCCGCCCGTCCGGGCCGGTCAGGTCGTGTCCGTAGAGGCAGTCGCTGCTGTTACGAGGTTTGTCGATGCAGGTGACGTCGCCGACGGTGGCCGTGACGGGGACGCCGACGATCCCCATGTAGCGCTCGGCGGGAACCGCGACCGCGGTCCCCATCAGCACGAAGGCGAAGCCGAGCGCCCACCAGGTCGGGCCGACGCGCCCCTCGCTCAACCGCTCGAGCGAGAACGGCAACATGAGCAACACACCGAACGGCACGACCGCGACCAGCCACCAGACCGGGCTCGCCAGGGCGACCCCGACACCGATGGCCAGCCAGGCCGACGCGGCGACGGCGAGCAGCACCACCACCCACGCCGCGGCCTGCCGGGGCCCGGACGGCGACCTCCCGAAGACCTTCATGGTCGACATCCTCGGGCGTCCGGACCGGTCGGCGAAGGTCCGCCCGGGTGGGACGGCCCGTTTCCGGGACCCGCCGCCGGCCGCTGTCCCCGGAACGTGCCAGAGCCACTCCCCCGTTGATCCACCGGCATTACTTCGATGACAGGCTCTCGGTCATGCGAACGAAGCAGATCCTGACCACCGCGATCGCGGCGCCGCTGCTCATCCTCGGCCTCGCCGCGTGCAGCTCCAGCACGACCACGAAGAAGTGCAGTGGCAACACCTGCGAGGTCACGGTCAAGACGAACGGCTCGGCCAAGACCAAGATCTTCAAGTACGACCTGCGGGTCAGCGAACTGAAGGACGACTCGGTGAAGGTGTCGTACCGGGGCGACTCGAAGACCCTCAAGGAGGGCGAGACCGCCACCCTCGGCCGGGTCACCGTCCTGGTCAAGGACGCCGACCCGGGCGAGGCCGAACTGACCGTCAGCCGCTGACCGAACGCGCTCCCGGCGCCGGCGACCCACCGCCGGCGCCCGGTCGTCTCCCGGCCGCCCGTCGACAGCCCGGGTCCGGTCGGCTCAGTTCCAGCCGTAGTCGCGGCGCAACTCGGCGGCGACCAGGTCGAACCGCCGCCGGTCGAGGATCGCACCCTCGCGGCGGATGCCGTCCTCGTCGACCTCGATCACCCGGTCCAGGCGTACCCAGCTCGGCCGCGACTCGCGGTCCCAGGCCCCCGGCCCGAGCCCGAACCAGTGCCGCTGCCCGTCCCGGTCATCCTGGCTGGACAGCATCAGCCCGAGCAGCGTGACGCCCTTGCGGCCGACGACCAGCACCGGGCGGTCCTTGCCCTGCCGCGGGTCGTCCTCGTAGGGCACCCACGTCCACACGATTTCCCCCGGATCCGCCTGCCCGTCGAGCTGCGGCGCGTAGACGAGGAGGCGGCCGTCCCGGACCTCCCCGGTCGGACGGTTGCGCGGCGGCGCGGGCCGGGCGGCGGGAATCGTACGGCCGTTCGGCGTCCGGCCGGCCGCCGGCGCCCCGGGCGCGGGTGCGTCCCGCCGGCCGGTGAGCTTGCCGAGCTTGGCCGTAACGCCTTTCCACAGGCTGGTCATGGGCGCAACCCTAGACGAACCCGATCACCGACGGCCGCAGGCCGGGCCGTCCCCTGAGGACGATCGACAGCTGCCGGCGCCGTAGGGTTGGGGCGCCTGCCGGGCGGGTAATGCCAGGGGCCGTCGGCCGCGCCCGCTGCCGGAGGAGCCGCCGCTGTGACCAGCACCTGGAGTTCGTTCCACGTCCACCTGCACGGCGGGCCGGAGCAGATGGACGCGGTGCTGCGCGAACACGTCGGGCCGTACGCCGCCCGGCTGCTGCGGGACGGCCGCGTCGAGTCGTGGCACTACGAACGGTCCTGGCAGGGTGGGCCACACCTACGCTGGCGGCTGGCCGGCGCCGACCCCGACACGCTCCGGCGGATCCGCGCCGACCTGGCCGCGAAGGTCGCCGCGCTGCCGCCGCCACCCCGGGAACTGCTGCCCGCGCACTGGTACGCCCGGTTCGGGCGGCCCGGGGGCGCCGGCGAGTTCGGCTGGCATCGGCACGGGGCGGTCGTCGAGACGCCGTGGGTCGGGCCGAACGGCGGCCCGGCGGCGACCGGGGGCCCGGCGGCGACCGGGGCCCGGCGGCGACCGGGGGCCCGGCGGCGACCGGGGGCCCGGCGGCGACCGGGGGCCCGGCGGCGACCGGCAGGCCGGCGCAGGCCGGCGGGCCGGCGGGGGTCGGGGCGGCCGAGCGGCTGGCCGCCGAGTCGAGCCGGGTGGCGCTCGCCGTGCTCAAGCTGCCCACCCGCCGGCGGATGGCGGCCTGCCTGGACCTGCTGTTCGCGATGGTCGCCGCCGCCCGTCTCGACGACGCCGACGCGGTCGCGCTGCTGCGCGGCTACGCCAACGGTCGGGCGCTCACCCCGGAAGCCGCCGGCGCCGACCTGTCCACGGCGCTCGACGCCGCCGAGGCCGAGTTCCAGGACGACCCCGACCGGGTACGGCAGCGCCGGCTGGTCGTCGCCGCGTCGGTCGAGCCCGGCGGGTTGGCCCGTACGACGGTGGCGGCCTGGGCGGACGCCGTCGCCGAGTACGTCGACGTACTCCCGACGGGGGCCGGTGACGCGGCCCGGACACCGCCCGGCGACGACCCGTCCGCCACACCGCTGGGGTCGGTGCTCGCCGCCCAGATCCACCTGCTGCACAACCGGATCGGGCTCGGGGCGGCCGCCGGAAGCCAGGTCGCCTGGCTCGCGTCGTTCGCCTACCTGCCGGGAACCGGCCCGACCGGCTTCCACGATGCCGGGCTGGACGGCGCGGACCGGATCTATCACGAGCGGGCAAAGTACGTCCGCTCCCGGTGGACGGCGCAGTCCCCCCGACACGACCGCCACCGGCCGGCCGGAGTTCCGGCCACGCCGCCGGCCGGGGCTCCGGCCACGCCGCCGGGCGGAACGGACGGGACGGCGGCCGACGACGCACCACCGGCCGGCTTCCCCGCCCCGGCCGCCCCGGTGGCCCTGGCCGGACCGGCCGACCGGAACGTCGTGCGGCTGCCGGCGGTCGCCGCCGGGGCGCTGGCGGAGGTGCCGCTCGCCGACGCGCTGCGGGGCCGACGCAGCCACCGCCGGTTCGCGGCCACGCCCCTGGCCGGCGAAGACCTGTCCCGGCTCCTGCACTACGCGGCGGGCGACACCACGCCCGGCGGCGGGGACCGGGCACGGCTGGCGTATCCCGCCGCCGGTGGCCGGTCGGCGACCTCCCTGGTGGTGTGGCCGCGACGGGTCGACGGGATCGGGCCGGCGCTGTACGCGTACCGGCCGGCCGGTCACGCGCTGCACCGGACCGCCCCGGCGCCCACCGACGGGCGGCTGCGCCGGATCGCCCCGCAGCTCGCGCTCCGGCCGCGGTTGGCCGTTTCGCCCGATGTCGGGGCCGAGGTCGCGATCGACGTCGACGCGGTGCCGCTGTGGCTGTTCGTGACCAGCGACCTCGGTGAGCTGCGGACGCGGTTCGGGCAGCGCGCCTACCGGTACGCCGCGATGGAGGCCGGCCATCTCGCCCAGAACCTGCTGCTGGCCGCGACCGCGATGGGGTTGTCGTCGGTGCCGGTGGCTGGTTTCTTCGACGACGACCTCAACCAGTTGCTGCTCCTCGACGGCGTGCACGCGACCGCCTTCTACGCCCTCCCCCTCGGCCACCCGTTGGGGATCGGGTTTCCGGGGTCACGGGAGCCGGTAGGTGAGGTCCGGGGTCAGATCGGCCACATCCATCTGGGCCTTCTGCAGCGTGCCGGAGTGGTCCCAGTTGACCGACTGCCAGCGGGTGAACTGGTCGAGGACCCAGATGCCGGACTGGCGGCTGCCGTTGCCGGACAGTCCGTTGCCACCGAACGGCAGGTGCGCCTCGGCGCCGGAGGTCGTGTTGTTGACGCTGACCATGCCCGCCCCGATCCCCCGACGGAACGCGAACGCCTCTCCCGCGTCGGCGGTGTAGATCGCCGCCGACAGGCCGTAGCCGGGCAGGTTGCCCAGTCGGATCGCCTCGTCCAGATCCCGGTACGTCGTCACCCCGACCACCGGACCGAACGTCTCGTGCCGGAAGAGGTCGTCGTCGGGGCGTACGCCGTCGACGATCGTCGGGTGGTAGTAGAGGCCCGCGGTCGGGTCGCCGACGAAGCCGGGGCGCGGCCGGTCGGTGGTGATCCGGCCGGTGTGCGGCGATCCGGAGACCGTGTGGTGCGGCCGGATCCAGCCGAGGTAGTCCTCGAACCGGCGGGCGAACCGCTCGTCGATCAGCGGGCCGAACACCACGGCCGCCGTCGGGTCGCCGACCGGTGCCGCCGCGACCGCCTCGGTGAACCGGGCCAGGAACTCGGCGTGCCGGGTCTCGTGGACGATCACCGTGCCGAGTGAGGTGCAGCGCTGGCCGGCGGTGCCGAAGCCGGAGAAGAGCGCGCCGCGTACGGCCAGGTCGAGGTCGGCGGTCGGGGTGACGACCATCGGGTTCTTGCCGCCCAGTTCGAGGCAGGGCGTCTGGAGGTGCCGGCCGCAGAGTTCGCCGATGCGGGCGCCGACCGCGCTGGAGCCGGTGAAGCCGACCTTGTCGACGAGTCGTTCGTCGAGGGCCCGGGACAGCCCGTCGAAGGTCGTCCCGCCGTCGGCGAAGACGATGTTGAGTACGCCGTCCGGCAGCCCGGCCCGCACGAACAGCTCGTAGAGGGCCAGCGAGGTGGCGGCGGCGTATTCGGCCGGCTTCCACACCACGGTGTTGCCGGCGAGCAGTGCCGGTACGACGTACCAGGCCGGAACGGCGGCCGGGAAGTTGCCGGCGGTGATGACATTGACCACACCGACCGGGTTACGGAAGGTGAAGAGCTGTTTGTCGGGCATCTCGGACGGGACGGTCTGCCCGTAGAGGCGCCGGCCCTCGCCGAGGAAGAAGTCGCAGGTGTCGACGATCTCGCGGACCTCGCCCAGCGCCTCGGCGTACGGCTTGCCGATCTCGCGGGTGAGCAGGGCGGCGAGTGCTTCGGCGTTGGCCTCGACGAGGCGGCCGATGTGCCCGACGGCCCGACCGCGTACCGGGGCCGGAACGTCGGCCCACGCGGGCTGGGCGTCCCGGGCGGCCCGGCAGGCGGCGAGGTAGGTGTCGGCGGTGCCGAGCATCACGTCCGCGACGACCTGACCGGTGTCGGCCGGGTCCACCGACCGGTACCACCCGTCGGGGCCGGCCGGTTCACCCTGGTCGACGGGTTTTCCGGCGATGCGGGAGGTGACGGTGACCGGCATGGGGAACTCCGTTCTTCGGGGCGGGCGGTGCGGGCCGGCGGTGGGACGGGTGCCCCTGGCCGACCAGTGGGAAAGGTAGCCTTGGTTGGAAGTTCGTGGGGGATCATGTTTCTTTGGCCTTTCGGCACACGGGAGCAGTTCGCCCACGGCCGGCGCAATTCAGCCTATGAACGGGAGCATGGTGGCGGGACGCGCGGAAACCCTCAGAAGCCTTCTTGAGCAGCGGATTCTCGTACTCGACGGGGCGTGGGGGACGATGCTGCAGGGCGCCGCCCTGACCCCGGCGGACTACCGCGGCGACCGATTCGCCGATCATGGCCACGACCTGACCGGCGACCCCGATCTGCTGAATCTCACCCGGCCGGACGTGATCCTCGACATCCACCGCCAATACCTGGCGGCCGGTGCCGACATCACCACCACCAACACGTTCACCGCGACCAGCATCGGCCAGGCCGACTACGGCATGGAGTCGGCCGTACGCGAGATGAACGTCGCCGGTGCGCGGCTGGCCCGGCAGGCCGCCGACGAGGCCGGCGGAAAGTTCGTCGCCGGCTCGGTCGGACCGCTCAACGTCACCCTGTCGCTGTCGCCCAAGGTCGACGACCCGGCGTTCCGCTCGGTGACGTACGACCAGGTGAAGGCGGCGTACGCGGAGCAGATCGCGGCGCTGGCCGAGGGCGGCGTCGACGTACTGCTGATCGAGACGATCTTCGACACGCTCAACTGCAAGGCGGCGATCACGGCGGCCCGCGAGGTGGCCCCGGACCTGCCGCTGTGGATCTCGGTCACCATCGTCGACCTGAGCGGGCGCACCCTGTCCGGGCAGACGGTCGAGGCGTTCTGGGCGGCCGTCGCGCACGCCGAGCCGCTCTTCGTGGGGCTCAACTGCTCGCTCGGCGCCAGCGAGATGCGTCCGCACATGGAGGCGATGGCGAAGATCGCCGGCACCTACACCGCCTGCTACCCCAACGCCGGGCTGCCGAACGCGTTCGGCGGCTACGACGAGCAGCCCCACGACACCGCCCGGCTGCTGGGCGAGTTCGCCGAGGCCGGCTTCGTCAACGTGGTCGGCGGCTGCTGCGGCACCACCCCGGCGCACATCGCGCGGATCGCCGAGAAGGTCGCCACGCTGCCGCCCCGACGGGCGGTCGCACAGCCGCCCGCGTCGCGGTTCAGCGGGCTCGAGCCGTTCGATATCACCTCGGACACCGGGTTCGTGATGATCGGCGAGCGGACCAACGTCACCGGTTCGGCCCGGTTCCGCCGGCTGATCGAGGCCGACGACCACCAGGGCGCCGTCGACGTCGCGCTGGAGCAGGTACGCGGCGGCGCCAACCTGCTCGACGTGAACATGGACGCCGACCTGCTCGACGGCGAGCAGGCCATGACGACGTTCCTCAACCTGATCGCCACCGAGCCCGAGGTGGCCCGGATCCCGGTCATGATCGACAGCTCGCGGTGGAGCGTGCTGGAGGCCGGGCTCAAGTGCGTGCAGGGCAAGGCCGTGGTTAACTCGATCAGCCTCAAGGAGGGCGAGGAGCAGTTCCTCGAGCAGGCCCGACGGATCCGTGACTACGGTGCCGGCGCGGTCGTGATGGCCTTCGACGAGCAGGGCCAGGCCGACACGGTCGAGCGCAAGGTGGCGATCTGCGCCCGGGCCTACGACCTGCTGACGGAGCAGGCCGGATTCGCGCCCGAGGACATCATCTTCGACCCGAACGTGCTCGCGGTCGCCACCGGCATCGAGGAGCACAACGGCTACGCCAAGGCGTTCATCGAGGCGCTTCCACTGATCAAGGAACGCTGCCCGGGGGCACGGACCAGCGGCGGCATCTCGAACCTGTCGTTCTCGTTCCGGGGCAACGACGTCGTACGCGAGGCGATGCACTCCGCGTTCCTGCTGCACGCCATCCGGGCCGGCCTGGACATGGGCATCGTCAACGCCGGCCAACTGGTCGTCTACGAGGACATCCCGGCCGACCTGCTCGAACTCGTCGAAGACGTGATCTTCGACCGGCGGCCGGACGCCACCGACCGGCTGGTCTCGTTCGCCGAGACGGTCAAGGGGGCCGGCACGAAGCGCGCCGTCGACCTCTCCTGGCGCGAGGCGCCGGTCGAGAAGCGGCTGGCGCACGCGCTGGTGCACGGCATCGTCGACTTCATCGAGGAGGACACCGAGCAGGCCCGGCTGGAGGCGGCCCGACCGCTCGACGTCATCGAGGGTCCGCTGATGGACGGCATGAAGGTCGTCGGCGACCTCTTCGGCGCCGGCAAGATGTTCCTCCCCCAGGTGGTCAAGAGCGCGCGGGTGATGAAGCGCTCGGTGGCCTACCTGGAGCCGTACATGGAGGAGGAGAAGCAGGCCGCGATCCGGGAGAACCGGGTCGGGGGCGGCCGCGCCCAGGGCAAGGTCGTGATGGCCACCGTCAAGGGCGACGTGCACGACATCGGCAAGAACATCGTCGGCGTGGTGCTCGGCTGCAACAACTACGAGGTCATCGACCTCGGCGTGATGGTGCCCGCCGCGAAGATCCTCGACACCGCGGTCGCCGAGCGCGCCGACGCGATCGGCCTGTCCGGGCTGATCACCCCGTCGCTCGACGAGATGGTCAACGTCGCCAAGGAGATGGACCGGCGCGGCATCCGGCTGCCGCTGCTGATCGGCGGGGCGACCACGTCGAAGCAGCACACCGCCGTAAGGATCGCGCCGGCGTACACCGGCTCGACCGTGCACGTGCTCGACGCGTCGCGGGTCGTCGGCGTCGTCTCCGACCTGCTCGACCCGGTCCGGTCGGACAAGCTCGACACGGCCAACCGCGAGGAGCAGGAGCGGCTGCGCGAGCAGCACGCCGCCAAGGAGAAGCGGCCGCTGATGTCGCTGGCCGAGGCCCGCGCCAACCGGGTACGCCTCGACTTCGCCGACCTGCCGACCCCGCCGTTCACCGGCACCCGTACGGTCGAGCCGGCGCTGGCCGAGGTGCGCGCGCTGATCGACTGGCAGTTCTTCTTCACCGCCTGGGAGCTGAAGGGCAAGTTCCCGGCGATCCTCGACGAGCCGGCCGCTCGCGAACTCTACGACGACGCGATCGCCATGCTCGACGAGATCATGGCCGGCGACCTGCTGCGGGTCCGTGGCGTCTACGGGTTCTGGCCGGCCCACACCGAGGGTGACGACATCGTGCTCGCCGACGGCACCCGGTTCCCGCAGCTGCGCCAGCAGGCGCTGTGGGAGGGCGGCCGTCCCAACCGCAGCCTCGCCGACTTCGTCGCCCCGGCGGACGGCGGTGACCACATCGGCGCGTTCGCCGTCTCGGTGCACGGCGCCGACGAGCTGGCCGCCGGCTACGAGGCCGAGCACGACGACTACCGGGCCATCATGGTCAAGGCGATCGCCGACCGGCTCGCCGAGGCCGCCGCCGAATACGTGCACCTCGCCGCCCGGCGCGGCTGGTACGAGCCGGAAGCGAACCCGTCGCTCGCGGACCTGCACGCCGAGCGGTTCCGGGGCATCCGGCCCGCGTTCGGCTACCCGGCCTGCCCCGACCACACCGAGAAGGACAAGCTCTTCAAGATCCTCGACGCGACGAGCCTGGGCATGGGCCTGACCGAGTCGTACGCGATGACACCGGCGGCCAGCGTCAGCGGTCTGCTGTTCGCGCACCCGGAGTCGCGCTACTTCGCGATCGGTCGGATCGACCGGGACCAGGTCGAGGAGTACGCCGCCCGCAAGGGCGTCGGCGTCGCCGAAATGGAACGCTGGCTACGCCCCAACCTCTCCTACGACCCGTCCTGACGATCACGCCTGCATGATCGTCTGCTGTTCAGACAGTTGACACGCCGATCCGTCAACGCCTCAACAGCAGACGATCACCGATCGAGGTCGGCGCCTCGTGGCTCGAACCCGCCGCAGAACGACCGGGTGACGGCGATCAGGGTGTCGGCGCAGGCGACCGTGTCGGCAAGGCTGACCCATTCGACCTCGGCGTGCGCGCCGTCCCCACCCGGTCCGAACAGGACGGTCGGGATGCCGGCGGCGGCCAGGAAGCCCGAGTCGGCCCAGTAGCTCATCCCGGTCACCTCGGGCGCCCGCCCGGTCACCCGCGCGACGGCCGCCCCCAGCGCGGTCACGACCGGTGCCGACGGGTCGGTCTCGAACGGGTCGCGGGCCAACGTCGTACGGCTGGTGACGGCCAGCTCGGGGTCGGCGGCCCGGCACCGGTCGAGCAGTTCGGCGAGGTCACGTTCGACGTCGGCGACGGTTTCGCCGGGCAGCGTACGCCGCTCGACGGTGATCAGGCAGCGGTCCGGGATCGTCGACTCCTCCCGCCCGCCCTCGATCAGTGAGCCGTGCAGGTTGCCGCTGCCGAGCAGCGGGTGGACGGTCTTCCGCAGGCGGGTGTCGAGTTCGGCGAGGGCGACGAGCACCGGTCCGGCCTTGAGGATCGCGTCGACGCCGAGGTGTGGGCGGGAGCCGTGCGCGGCCCGGCCGGTCACCTCGATCTCGCTCCAGACGAAGCCACGGTGGCCGACCGCGACCGCCAACTCGGTCGGTTCGGTGACGATCGCCGCGTCGACGTCCAGCCCGCCGGCGGCGAGCACGTCCCGCACGCCCCGGCTGGCGTGTTCCTCGTCGGCGACGGCCGCGACGACCACCTCACCGGCCAGCCCGTCACGGGCCGCCTGCCGGCAGGCGATCAGCGCCGCGGCCAGGCCGGCCTTCATGTCGTACGCGCCGCGGGCGTAGAGCCGGTCGCCGGCGACCCGGGGCGTCAGCGGGTCGGTCATCGTGCCGTGCCCGACGGTGTCGAGGTGGCCGCAGAGCAGCAGGGTGCGTCCGCCTCCCCACCGCCGCCGCGCACCACGACGCTGGGCCGGGCCGGGTCGGGGGCGACGATCCGGGCGGACAGGCCGTTGTCGCGGGCCCACCGTTCGACGTACCCGGCGATGGCCCGCTCCCCGGCGGCACCCGGCACCAGCGACGGGTTCGCCGAGTCGACCGCGACCAGTTCGCGCAGCAGCGCGACGACGTCGGCGGTCACGCCGGCCGTCCGGCGACAACGTCGGCGGTCACGCCGGCCGCCCGGCGGCGCCGTCGGTGCTGAGCAGAACGACCGTGGACGCCCGGGTGAGGCCGAGGTCGGTGCGGTGCCGCATGGCGCGCAGCCCCGCGAGCGGTGCGGCACCGCTCGCGCCGGCCGCCACGCCGTGCGCGGCCAGGTCGGCCCGCGCCCGCACCGCCTCGTCGTCACTCACGGTGGTCGCGGCGTCGAGGCCGTCCCGCAGGTACGGCCAGGCGAGGCTGGACGGCACACCGCAGTTGAGCCCGGCCAGCACGGTCGTGCCGGTCGGCACCTCGGTCAGCGCGCCGGCCCGCAGGCTGGTGGTGACGCAGCCGGCGACGGCGGGTTCGACGCCGAGCAGGGCTGCCGGCCGGCCGGGCCCGCTGCGGTGGTGCACGACGGCGGCCTGGGCCAGCGAGCCGACGCCGACCGGCACGCCGACGAGTGCCGCGGGTGTCGCGCCGGCGGCCGCCAACTGCGCGTCGACCTCGTGGAACAGGGTCGAGTAGCCTTCGACGATCCAGGCCGGGACCTGCTCGTAGCCGGGCCACGCGGTGTCCTGGATCAGCAGCCGGGACGGGTCTTCGACCGCGTACGCCGCAGCTCGGCGTACCGTCTCGTCGTAGCCGTCGGGGACGGTCGTCACAGTGGCGCCCTCGGACCGGATCGCGGCCGCCGACGCGGCGCTGATCGTCGCCGGGACGAAGATGTGGGCCGGTTGCCGCCGCATCCGGGCCACCCGGGCGACCGCCCGCCCGTGGTTACCCTCGGTGGCGGCGACGAGTGCGGCGTGCCGGCTGCCCGCCCGGGCGGCCAGCGCCTGCCGGATCGCCCACGACGCGCCGAGGATCTTGAACGCGGGTAGTCCGAACCGGTCGGACTCGTCCTTGACGAAGAGCCGGCCGACGCCGGCCTCGGCGGCCAGCGCCGGCAGTTCGACCAGCGGTGTCGGCCGGTAGCCGTTGAGGGCCCGGTGGAACCCGGGTACGTCGCCGGGGGCCGGACGGCACCGCCAGCCCCGCGCCTCGGGTCGCAGGTACGAGTCCGGGACAGTCGCGGTCAGCATGGTTCCAGCGTCCGCGTCCCCCGTACGTCGGTCCAGCGAACGTTTCCGAACGAAACCCGTCAGCTCCGCTTACGGTTGGCGGGTGTTGGACGTACACCGGCTGCGGCTGCTGCGCGAACTCGCGATGCGCGGCACCATCGCCGCCGTCGCCGAAGCCCTCTCCTACAGCCCGTCGGCCGTGTCGCAGCAACTGTCGGTCCTCGAACGCGAGGTCGGCACCCCGCTGCTCGAACGTGTCGGCCGCGGCGTCCGCCTCACCGCCCCCGCCCAGGTGCTCGTCGGTCACGCCGACGCGATCCTGGCCCGCCTCGAACGGGCCGAGGCCGACGTCGCCGCCAGTCTGACCGAGGTCACCGGCACGCTGCGGGTCGCCACCTTCCAGAGCGCCGCCCTCACGCTGGTCCCGCGCGCCCTGGCCCGGCTCCGCGAGCGGCATCCGGCGCTGCGGATCGAGGTCACCGGCATGGAACCGGAGATCGCCCTGCCGGCCCTGCTCGCCCGCGACCTCGACCTCGTCGTCGCCGAGGACTACCCGGACCGCCCCGCACCCCGCCCACCGGAGCTGCAGCAGGAGGACCTGTGCCGCGACGAGATGCTGCTCGTCCTGCCGGCCGGCACCCGGATCACCCGGCTCGCCGAGCTGGCGGAACACCCGTGGGTGATGGAATCGGTCGGTACGGTCGCCCGGACCTGGTCGACGGCGCTGTGCCGGGCCGCCGGGTTCGAGCCCGACGTGGCACACACCAGCACCGACCTGCTCGTGCAGGCCGCCCTGGTACGCGCCGGCCAGGCCGCGGCGTTCATCCCGGCCCTGGTGCCGGCCGAGTTCACCCCGGACGTCGTACGCCTGCCGATCCCGGACGCCCGCCAGCACCGCCGCATCTTCACCGTCGTACGCGCGGGCAGCGAATCCCACCCGGCGGTGACCGTCATACGCCGGGCTCTGCACGATGCCCTTTCCTGACGTCGTCATCGGCCGCCCGAGAAAGGACTTCAGTTGCGTCGACCTGAGAACATCGACAGCGCCGATTCTGATAGCAGGCAGATTGCCGGACTCGTCCGTTCGAGCTGATGGAACTGCCTCCCATTGCAGCGGAGGTGGCACGTGTCCGGTTCGTGGACCGCCCTTACCGGAAACCTCACCCTGCCGCCGAGCCGTATCTGACCCACTAGCAGGACCACACTCTTGGACGGACGCCAATCGACACATCCGCATCTGACAGTGACGCCTCACGACAATCCAAGCAGCGAACGCAATCACACACAGTAGCACCAGGGCATCCACCCACAGCAGTCCGGCGCCAGCAGACTACTTGCCAGACATAAACCTGACTAACGGGTCACGGTCAGCAATATCAGTCACATCAACTACAGCCATCGCCTCACTCTGATACCGCTCCAGATCGTCGAACCAATTCGGGTAATCGCCTCGACGACTAAACATTCTGACAGTGACTCCTTGCAGCAGGAAATCCTCATCCCCTTCGTCCACCGACACACCCACCGTTGCCATCAAACTGCCGGCCCCCGGAAGTTCGGCAGCATCCTTCAGCATACGGAGAGCAAAGGAGAAACCCCGCACAGCCGCTCTATTCAGATAGGTCGCCCGATCATCCGCGAGGTCAGCCAGAGAACCGTAGACATCATTCACCTCATACTCGTATGTCCCGACTTCCGCAGCATCAATACTGGTGCGCCACCCACTTCCCCACAAGGATTTCAGCAAGATCGCACCGCAAGGGCCGAGCACCCATCCACCCTTTGCTATGAGATCGAGATCAGGTGGCAGCTCGCGACCCACCTTTACGGGTCCACTTTCGAGAACCCTACTCATATGAGAATTCATCCTCACGGCGGCGTTCTCCTCAAATATCGGTAAGCGCGATTGATCGCGCTTTGCGGAATCTGCTTCGCGATCTTACGAGGCAAAACCTCTCCAGTTTCGGAGATCCACTGCCCTGTCGCTTGATGATAGTAATACTTACCTGAGGCCCCCGCCCCATGGGCTGCAGATGAATATTCGCTCCCGGCTGGCCCGGATTCTGGTTCTCGATATCGATGCGGAAGGTCCGATTCGTATCCGTGTAGACAGTTTACTGTTGATGACAGGCGCATCGGGACTACTAGTGAGGCGAGCCGCTGCTGGGCATGAATTATGCACGAGCACCGGCGCGTCACCTGCCAACACATAGTACGCATGCACCACATCAACGGTGAGGTCATGCATCAACTTGTTACCCCTGTAGCGTTTGATCTCTACCACTTTGGCATTGCCAGACGCGGCAGAGGCCAACTCTTCGCCGATCTCCAACTTGCCGGCATCGATCCAAAGTTGGCGGGTTTCACTCCAGAAGGGGTGGTCGCCAGTTGTTTTGATGATAGAAGCCGACTGATCACCATAAGCAATAGTAAGGTCGACCAGGTTGCCATCCTGATTGAGGTGAAGGTGCGTCACAACGCTCGCCGTTGTAACGCCCGTCCCAGGATCGGTCGCGACCACAACGTCACCCACGACCACATCCGCAATATTCTTGGTGCTGCCATCCGCCATCAGCACAGGTGTGTCAGGAGCGAAACTGCGGCCGCTAGGACGCCCGGTCCAGGCCCAGGTACTCTCCCACTCGCTGCTGTAGCCCTCGACACCGCTGACGAAACTAACGCCCTCTGCAACTGCCTATGGGTGAAGTTCGTCGATGCTTTGGTGGGGACCCGTTCGTCGCGGTCAACTACGGGTGGGTACGACGCTGGCGTTGATCGGGCGGCCCCGGCCCCGGTAGGCGCGCATCTTCGCCCGGCTGCCGCAGATGCTCATCGTGCACCAGCGGCTGCGGCCGGCCGGGCTGTGGTCGTAGTAGACCCACCGGCAGTCGTGGGCGCCGCACGCCTTCAGGCGGGGCCAGGTGCGGTCGGCGGCGGCGACGACGATCCGGGCCGCGAGTTCGGCGGTGAGGGCGGACAGGCCGGTGAGGCCGGGCCGTGGCACGGCGCTGGCCTGCCCGGCGGCGTCGATCGAGAGCGTCAGCGGTGCCCCGTCGAGCATCGCGCCGAGGACGGCGAGGCTGGTCGCGGGGACCTCGACGCCGGTGTGTGCCTCGCACACGTCGCGCAGCGCCTCGCGGAGCCTGCGGGCCTCGCCGATGTCGGTTTCGTCGAAGCACACGTCGGTGAGGCCGTGTGCGGCGCAGAGGGCGGCGAGGTCGCCGGCGGCGCCCAGGCTGTCGTGCCCGCCGGCGAGGTCGGCGGTGTTGGCGAAGTCCTGCACGAGGGTGAGCGCGCCGGGTGCCGGTGCGCGGTCGCCTGGCTGCGTCATGACTACACGTTACCGCTGTGGCATCATCATGCGGTAACCGTTACTGGAAGGGGGCCCGCAGGTGGTAACGAAGACCGGCCTGCTGCGCCGCAACCAGGACTTCCGGCGCTTCTGGTTCGGGCACACCGCGTCGGTCGCCGGCACACACATCACCGCCGTGGCGTTGCCGCTGTTGGCGACGCTGACGCTCGACGCGGGCGCGGCCGGGGTCGCCGCCATCGCCACCGCCACCTTCCTGCCGAACCTGCTGCTGTCGCTGTTCGTGGGCCACTGGCTGGAGCTACGCCGGCGCCGGCAGATCATGGTGGTGACCGACATCGTGCGGGCGGTCGCGCTGGCCGCCGTTCCGGCGGCCTACCTGGTCGATCTGCTGTCGGTGCCGTTGCTGGTCGTGGTGGCGTTCGTCGTCGGGGCCGCCAGCGTGGTGTTCGAGCTGGCGAGTTTCGCGTACGTCCCGACGCTGGTCGACGAGGAGGACCTGCCGGCGGCGAACCAGGCGACGCAGGGGTCGACGACGGCGGCGCAGGTGGCCGGGCCGGGACTGGCCGGCGGGCTGGCCCAGCTCGTCGGTCCGGCGATGGCCGTGGCGCTGGACGCGGTCAGCTACGTGCTGAGCGCGTTCGGGGTGGCCGGGGCGCGCCGGCCCGAACCCGCGCCGCCGCCCGTCGAGGGCCGGCGCGGGATCCTGGAGGGCCTGCGGGCGGTCGCGGTCAACCCGTTCCTGCGGTCGCTGGCCACATACGCGGCCGTCTACAACGGGGCGTTCCAGATCCTGACGGTCAACCTGGTCGTCTTCGCGGTCACCGACCGGGGGCTCAACGCCGGCATGTTCGGGCTGGCCCTGTCCGCCGCCGGGGCGGGCGCGTTCGTCGGCACGATGCTGGCGTTGCGACTGACCCGCGGGATCGGATACGGGCGCGGGTTCATCGTCGGCATGGCCCTGTCCTGCGGGTTCCCGCTGTTGATCCCGGTGTTGCCCGGCGATGGCGGGGTGCTGGCCTTCGGCCTGGCCGCCATCCAGTTCGTCAGCGGGATCGGGCTCGGGATCGCCAACGTCCTGTCGGTGACGCTGCGCCAGATCGTGGTGCCGCGCGGTTCGCTGGCCCGCACCAACGCCGGCTACCGGCTGCTGATCTACGGGGTGCTGCCGCTGGGCAGCGCCGCCGGCGGGTTCATCGGCCAGGCCGCCGGCAGCCGGGTCGGGGTCGCCGCCGGCGCGGTCGGTCTGGCGCTGTCGGGCCTGCCGATGCTGACCCGCCGGATGCGGACGATGAAGAGCCCGTACGACGTCAGGCCGCCCGCCCCGCCCACCGCGTCGGCGCCGGTGTCCGACTCCGTCCCCACGAAGGTGACGCCGTGAATCCGCCGCCTACCGTGCGGGGACGATCCTTCCGCTCACTCCGACTCCGGGCTACCGGGACCGCGGCGGTGGCGTCAGGCGGGGACGCGGCAGAGGATCTCGCCGTGCAGGACGGCGAACCAGCCGTCCGGGGCCTCGACCCACTCCCGCCAGCCGTCCGCGATGCGCCGCAGGTCGTCGTCGGTGGCGCCGAGCGCCCGCAGTTGGCGGGCCAGGTCCGAGCGGGTGACCCGCTCGGCCCAGTTTCCGCCCCACCAGCGGCGGTCGTCGGGTTCGGCGAAGCACCAGACGCCGGCGGTGGCGGTCACGTCGGTGAATCCGGCCGCGCGGGCCCACGACAGCAGCCTGCGTCCGGCGTCGGGCTGGGCGCCGTTGGCGCGGGCGGCCCGCCGGTAGAGGTCGAGCCACTGGTCGAGTTCCGGCACCTGCGGAAACCAGGTGAACGCGGCGTAGTCGGCGTCGCGGGCGGCGACGACGCCGCCGGGTCTGGTGACCCGGCGCATCTCGGCCAGCGCCCGGACCGGGTCGGCGACGTGCTGGATGACCTGGTGGGCGTGCACGACGTCGAAGGTGCCGTCGGGGAAGTGCAGGTCGTGTACGTCGGCGACGGCGAAGTCGATGTTCGCCTGGCCGCGGGCGGCGGCTTCACGGCGGGCGAGGTCGAGCGCGGTGTCGGTGATCTCGACGGCGGTGACCCGGCCGGGGGCGACGAGCGCGGCGAGGTCGGCGGTGATGGTGCCGGGGCCGCAGCCGACGTCGAGGACGGAGCTGCCGGGTGTGAGGTGGGGCAGCAGGTAGGCGGCGGAGTTGCCGGCGGTCCGCCACCGGTGGACGCGCAGCACCGACTCGTGGTGGCCGTGGGTGTAGGTGGTCATCGTCGCCCGCCTCTCCTCGTCGAGGTGCCGACGTTAGCCCGCGCTCCCACTTTACGGGAAAGAAGTCCCACATGATGAGTTGGCCGGGAACCTGACGCCCGACCCACGGAGCACTTCCGTGACCACCGCGATCGAGAGGGCGTACGACGGGACGAGCGTGAAAGGCGAGCGGAAAATGACTGGCCATCGGTGGGGAGATGGCGCGATTCCCCATTCCGTTATCTGGATGGCGGGTGCGCGCGACCGCCTTCGGAAGAGTCCTCCTCGGCCCCGAAACGGTTGGCGTGATCGGCCCGCACCGAACCCGGTCCCCGGTTTATCGGGGGACGTGATCGTCGACTATTCCGTCGCCCCTGTTCGGCGGGATCGACGATCTCCCCCGCCCGGGCCCGGTCGATCCGGGTGCGGACGCCGGGTGGGCCGGGATGCGTTGCCCCGTAAGGCTCTCGGGGCCGGCCGGCCCGGATCCGCGCGCACCGGGTCACCCGCCCCGGCACGTGCCGGCGCGACGGTGGTCGGGGGTTCGGCGTAATATCCGCGGAAGTACTTTCCGCACGGTCGGGCAACCATTGTCGACCGTTTACGTCATACAATAGCGGCATGGCTACCCGCCGACCTCGGTCCTCATCTTCAGCAATGCCTACCGGACCTCAACGATCCGGCCCTTCCGTAGCGAAACTGCCTGTCTCGCGAATTCGTCCGGCTTACGTCCAGGTGGCTGACCAACTACGCGAGGCGATAGTCACAGGCTCGCTGCGGCCAGGCGACCGGCTGCCCATCGAGCCGGAGCTGTCGACAATCTTCGGCGTCAGCCGGAGCACGATCCGCGAGGCGCTGCGACTGCTGTCCTCCCAGGACCTGGTGAGCACCAGCCGCGGAATCAACGGGGGCACGTTCGTGATGGCGGCCGACCCTGCCAAGCTGCGCGAATACCTCACCACCCGGCTCGGTCTGCTCAGCGGCGCCCAGGTGATCTCCATACGTGAACTGCTCGAGGCCCGGGAGATGTTCGAGGTTCCGGCGGCCCGGCTCGCGGCCCGGCTGCGCACCGACGACGAACTCGACGAACTGACCGCCTGCGTCGAGGAGGAGACCTTACTCGCCGAACGCGGCGCCGACCTCGAACCGCACCGCGCGTTCCACTCGCTGGTGCTCAAGGCGGCGAAGAACCAGCTCCTGCCGCTCACGGTCGAACCGATCTTCCAGGTGCTGCGCACCCGGTTCCTCCGCCCGGCGGCCCCGGGCCGGTTCTGGCGCGAGACCGCCCACGACCACGCGCAGATCCTGCGGCACATCCGCGCCGGTGACGAGGACGCCGCCGCCACGGCCATGCGGCACCATCTCGAGCAACTCAGCCAGGTCTACGTCGACCCCGGCGTCGAGCCGGTGGCCGAGCCGCTGACCGCACTCGCCTCCCGGCCCGCCGGGGCCGCGCGTTCGGGTGACCGGTACGACCGGCGGCCCGGCCGCCGGTCGTACCCGGTGTCGTGGTGCCCGCCGTCAGCCGGTCACGGCAGGGAGCGCGGCCGGCGGGCGAAGTACACGGTCGCCGGTGGCAGGTTCGCCCAGACGGTGCGACCGGTGACCACCTCTTCGAAGCCGCCCCGCAGCCCGTGCAGGAGCCGGCGGGCGGGTGGCGCCCACCGCGTCCAGGTGTACGCGAACTGGGTCAGGACCCCCTGGGGGGTCAGCACCGACGCCAGCGTGTGCACCAGCGGCGTGCTGCCGTCGTCCGCCGTGTAGGCGAACCACGGCAGGCCGCTGACGATGACGTCGACCCGGTCGATGCCGTACGTGGCGAGGATCTGCGGGAGCTGGCCGGCTTCGCCGCGGGCGACGTGCACCCCGGGAAACCGGTCGGCCAGGTGGTCCGCCATGGTCGGGTTGAGCTCGACGGCCAGGTGCTGGCCGCGCCCGCCGAGCCGGTGGCCGATCGCCCGGGTGAACGCGCCGGTGCCGGGGCCCAGCTCGACCACGACCGGGTCGCCCCGCTCCGGGATCGGCAGGGCCATCTGGTCGGCGAGTGCGGTGCCGCTGGGGGCGACGGCGGCGGTTCGGGTCGGCGCCCGCAGGAACTCGCGCAGGAACAGCGAGCCTTCGGTCTTCGTACTGGTCATGTGACTCCCTGTCGGGCCTACGGTCGGGGGGTGACCGAGGATCGTTCTGTTGCCGGCTCCGCCTGCCGGCGCCACGGCCGACCGTATCCGGTCGCCCGGGAACGGTACGGCGCGTGGCCTGTTGGTGGTGGTTCCAGGTGCGGTTCGGGGCCCCGCCGGCGGATCGGTTTCGGGGCCGGGCCAGGGTGGGGGTGTCCCGACCCGGACGGCCGCAGGGGTGGCGGCCGTCGGGACCGGGTCGGCGGTTGGTGCCTCCGTGGGTGGGTTCCCGACGGTGGTCATTCGGCCGCCGGTCGATGGTAGGTCAGTTCGGCCGTGTAGCTGAGTTCGAGGGCGGCCAATGCCGCGTTGACGATGCTGCCCGAATCGAGGTCGTGCGCCCGGTAGAGGTCGGCGATGGTGCCGGACTGGCCGAACGAGTCGACGCCGAGCGGCACGCAGTGCACGCCGAGCGCGGCACCGAGCCAGGCCATGGCATGTGACGCTCCATCATGGATGGTCACGACGGGGCCGCGGGTGCCGCCGAACGCGGCGCGCAGCGCCCCGGCGGCGCTCGGCGTCGTCGCCGTACGGATGCCCTGGCGCAGGGTCCGCTGCCACGCCGAGTAGAGCCGGTCGGCGCTGGTCACGTCGACGACGTGGGCGGCGACGCCCTCGTTCATCAGCTCGGCCGCCGCGGCGAGCACCTCGGGCAGCACCGCGCCGGAGGCGGCCAGCACCACCGACGGCGCCGGCTCGCCGCCGGGCCGTGACCGCAGGTGCGGGGCGGCCTCGTACGGGTCGAGCAGCCGGTAGGCACCGGCGAGCACCTGCCGGCGCAGTACGACGTCGCCGAGCCGCTGCCGGGCGGCCTCGAACGGGGCCTGGTCGATCGGCCGGGTCGACAGCCGGAAGTAGTACGACGCCGCCTCGGCGGGGGCGGCGGTGGTCGGGGCGTCGCCACCGGCCGCGATGTGCCCGACGGCGTCGCACAGCAGCCAGTCCAGCGCGGTGCCGTACGCGGGCTCGACCAGGGTCACGCCGGGCAGTTCCAGGCCGACGCTGGGGGTGATGGTCGACTGGTGGGCGCCGCCCTCGGGGGCCAGGGTCACCCCGGACGGCGTGCCGGCGACGATGAACCGGGCCCCGGAGTAGACCGAGTAGACGAACGCGTCGAGCCCACGTAGCACGAACGGGTCGTAGACGGTGCCGATGGGGATCAGCGGCTGGTGCGACAGGTCCCAGGCCAGGCCGAGCTGGCCCAGCAGCAGGAAGAGGTTCATCTCGCTGATGCCCAGCTCGATGTGCTGCCCCTTGGGGCTCTCGGTCCACTTCAACGCCGGGTCGACCGACCAGGCGCGCTGCTCGACCGGGTGGAAGACGCCCATCCGGTTGATGAAGCCGGCGAGGTTGGTCGACGTCGCCACGTCGGGTGCGGTGCTGACCAGGTAGGGCGCCAGGTCGGCCTGGCGGGACAGGTCGACCAGCGTACGGCCGAACACCTCCTGCGTCGAGACCGGCTTGCGGCCGGCCCGGCCGGCGCCGGTGGCCTCCGGTACGGTCACCGCCAGCCGCCGCGGCGCCGGTTCGAGCCGCAGCGCCTCCTGCCGCCGGTTGCACCAGATGCCCTCGGCCGACGCGGCGTCGAACCGGTCCCATTCGGTGTCGTCGGCCAGCCCGGTCGCGTCCCGCAGCGCGGCGATCTGCTCGCCGCCGAGCAGTTGGGAGTGGTTGCGCGGGTTGCCGGCGATCGGCAGCCCCCACCCCTTGACCGTGTACGCGAAGATCACGCTCGGCCGGTCGGTGACCCGGTCGCACTCGGCGAACGCGTCCAGCAGGCTGGCCAGGTCGTGCCCGCCGAGGTCGGTGACGGCCGCGAACACCTCCTCGTCGTCCAGGTCGGCGAGCAGGTCGACGACGGCCGCCGGCGCGTCCTCGGTGAAGCGGGCGCGGGCCTGTGCCGGCGTCAGCGCGAACAGCGACTGGTAGTGCTCGTTCGACATCCCCTCGATCCAGCGGCGCAGTGCGTCGCCACCGGGCCGGGCGAACAGTTCGGTGAGCCGGCCGCCGAAGCGCAGTTCGACGACGTGCCAGCCGGCCGCCTGGAACTGCGCCGACCACTGGCCGATCCGCACCCCGGGCACGACCCGGTCCAGCGACTGCCGGTTGAAGTCGACGACCCAGGTGACGTTGCCGAGCCCCTGGGTGGCCGGGTCGGCGATCGCCTCCCAGATGTTGCCCTCGTCGAGTTCGGCGTCGCCGAGCAGGGCGATGAACCGGGCCGGTGGGCGGGGCCCGAAGTGCGCATCGACGTACCGGCGGGTGACCGCGCCGAACAGCGGGGCGGCGGCACCGAGCCCGACCGAGCCGGTGGAGAAGTCGACCCGGTCCGGGTCCTTGGTCCGCGACGGGTACGACTGGAGCCCGCCGTACGCGCGCAGCCGGGTCAGGTAGGAGCGGTCCAGGTTGCCGAGCAGGTAGTTGATGGCGTGCAGCACCGGCGAGGCGTGCGGCTTGACGCTGACCCGGTCGGCGGCGTCGAGGTGGGCGAAGTAGAGGGCGGTCATCAGCGTCACCATCGAGGCGCTGGACGCCTGGTGTCCGCCGACCTTGAGACCCTCGGTGTTCGGCCGCTCACGGTTGGCCGCGTCGACCATCCGGACAGCCAGCCAGAGCACCCGGCGCTGGATCGCGTCGAGGGTGGCCAGGTCCGGTACGGGCTGGGCGGGTGCGGTCGACATCTGTGCTCTTCCCCTTCGACGGTCGGTCGCTGGTGCGGGTCGGTCCGCCGGTCCGGGCCCGCCGGTACTCGTGGTCGGCGGTCGGTGGATCGGCCGGGACAGTCTGACCGAGCGGGCGGCGCGCGTGAAGCCCCCGGGATGTCCGCCCTGCCCGAAGTGCCGGCGCGGGCCGCCCGGCACCGCGCGGGACGGCAGAATGTCCCGCGACGGCACCGTGGCGACCCGGCAGACCGGAGGACCGGCATGCGGTACGGCGGGAAACTCACTCCCGAGCAGTTCCGGCGCATGGTCGACGACCAGCAGCGCGAGATCGCCCGGCACCTGCCGGCGTTGCCGCTCTACGGGCTCGACGGCTGGACAGGTCTCCGGTTCGTCGGCGAGTGCGGTCTGGGCGACGACGTGCCGCGCAGCATCGGCCTGGCACACGGCCGGCCGGGCGGACCGGGCCCGTACGTTCAGGTGGTGACGACGCGGGCGGGTGTTGCGGCGGCGGCGCTCGAGCGGCGGCGGGCGGTGGCGCTCGCGCGCGAGCGGCCGATGTCGGCGGAGGTGTTCGACCGGGTCGACGCCGCGCTGCGGGCGGAGGAGCCCGAGGCGGTCACGATCGTGGTCGACGACGCGCCCCGGGAGTTCACCCGGTGGCGGCACGACGGCGGGTGGATCGCCGAGGCGGTGCTCGGCGACCACCCGGTCGTCGTGGAGGCGACGGGCGTCGGGCCCGACGCGGTCCGGCTGACCCGGGTACGTGACTTCGGGCCGTACCTGGACGGGCGTCGGGCCTTGGTGGACGGCGTGGCCGGCGACGGCTGATCCCGCCGCCGACCACCACTCACCCGCGGCCGGACCTGCCGCCGCGCCCGCCCTTGCCGGGCCGGTTGGTGTTGCCGCCCGGGCGTCCGGAGCGGTTCGGCTGCCCCGCCCTGCCCTGCTGGCCGGCGTTGCCGGGCTGCTTGGGAACCTGGGTCTTCCCGGTCGGACGGGCCGCGACGAGTACGGCGTTGCGCTGCTCCCCGCTGTTCTTGACGTACGTCGGGTGCAGGTGCACCGGCGCGGACCGTTCACGCTTCTGCCGGGACCGGGCCCGCAGGTTGAGGAACTCGACGAAGATCGAGAACGCGATCGGGCCGTACACGTAGCCCTTGGGGATGTGCTGGTCGAGACCTTCGGCGACCAGGCTGGCGCCGATCAGCACCAGGAACGCCAGGGCCAGCATCTTGACCGTCGGGTGCCGGTTGACGAAGTTGCTGACCGCGCTGGCCGACACCAGCATGATGACCATCGCGACGACGACCGCGGCGACCATCACGGCCAGTTCGTCGACCATGCCGACGGCGGTGATGACCGAGTCCAGCGAGAACACGATGTCGAGGACGAGGATCTGGGCGATGACGGAGGCGAAGGAGGCGGCTTTGCCCTTCTTGCCGTGGTCGTCGCCCTCGAGGTGTTCGTGGATCTCGTACGTCGCCTTGGCGACCAGGAACAGACCGCCGATCAACAGGATCAGGTCACGGCCGGAGATCTCCTGCCCGAATACGGTGAACAGCGGTGCGGTCAGCCCGATCACCCAGGACAACGAGGCCAGCAGGAGCAGTCGGGTGATCAGGGCGAGCGCCAGACCGATGGTCCGGGCCCTGGCCCGCTGGTGCTCCGGCAGCCGGCCGGACAGGATCGAGATGAACACGATGTTGTCGATGCCGAGCACGATTTCGAGCAGGAGCAGGGTCGCGAACGCGATCCAGATCTCCGGGCTGGCTAACAGCTCCATTTCGCTCCAATTGTCCAAAGATCAACCGCAGTCAACGCCATAGAGTACGGCCTGAATCCGCGCTTCGCGCGACGGGACGACGCGGCTCGCGGGCGATCACGGCGGCGCGGATCGTACCCAGCACACCGGCCAGGGCAAGGGTGGCCCACCGGAATCACTCGATCAGCGCACTGTGCCGCACATCTATTTACAATCCGTGTTCGCGCGATGACTCTTTGGAGGCAAGCCCAGTGGTGCGGCACCCCCGCCGCACCGGGCAGCCAGGAGGATCATGCGAACCGGCGAAGAGCCTGAGCCGTCCGCGCCCGATTCGCCGTCACTGCGGGTGCAACTGCTCGGTGCGTTCCGGGTACGGCGCGGCGGCACCCCACTGGTCCTGCCGGCGAGCGCCGCCCGGCTGCTGGCCGCACTCGCCCTGCACGACGTCGCCGAACGGCAGGAACTCGCCGGTCGACTGTGGCCGGACACCGTTCAGCGCCGGGCCAACGCCGACCTTCGTACCGCACTGTGGCGGCTGCAGAAGGTCGAGCCCCGGCTGGTGGTCAGCACCCGGCACCTGCTCTCCCTGGCCGACCCGGTGGAGGTCGACGTACGCCTGGTCGAGCGGTGGGCGCTGGCCGCGGTGCGGCCCGGCCGCGACCCGGTCGACCTGGGTACGCCGCCACCGGTCACCACCGTCCGCCCCCTCCTGCCCGGCTTCGACGACGAGTGGGTCGAGCAGCCCCGCGAGCGCCTGCGCCTGCTCCAGGTGCAGGCGTTCGAGTCGACCGCCGCGCAACTGCTGGCCGCCGGGCAGGCCGGGCCGGCGCTGCCGCACATTCTGCGGGCCGTCCAGGCCGACCCGCTGCGGGAGAGCGCCAACCAGTTGCTGATCGAGACCCACCTGCGGCAGGGCAACGTCGCCGACGCACTGCGCCAGTACCACCGCTACCGCGCGTACCTCGCCGACCTGGGGGTCGCGCCCGGCCTGGGCGTCACCAACCTCATCGCCCGACACCTGCCCAGCGGCACCTCCCGCGGCTGACCCACCGCCCCTCCACGCCGCCCCTCCGCGCCGGCCCGCCTGCATCGCGCGTCCGCCCCGGCTGCGGCGCACGCCCGCCCCACTTGCGACGCACGCCCTGCCCCGCCTGCGGCGCACGCCCTGCCCCGCCTGCGGCACGCCCTGCCCCGCCTGCCGCGCACCCCGCCCCGCTTCGTGATCGTCTGCGGTTCAGGCACTTCCGGACCGGCGTGTCGGCCGTCTGAGCCACAAATGATCGAGGTCGACACGAGCCCGGCGCGCCGCCGCCCGAGGTCGCGGTGACGCACCGGTGACATGACGTACGCGCAGGGTTGCCATCGATGCCGGACCCGCCGCGCTCCCGCGCCCCGACGGACGCCGGCCAGGGACGTACGGACGGCATCGCGGTGACGCAGCGGTGACCCGGCGACGGCCGGAACACGGCGGCCGGGCGACGCCGCCGACACGCCCCACCCCGTCTGCTGTCCCCATCGCCCCGACCGGCGGGGCGGCAACCGAAAGGAGCGGTCATGGTCTATTCGACCGGACCGAAGAACATCTCCCTGACCTCGGTGGGCTTCCGCTCGCAGCACGACCCGACGCTCGACCAGCCCGGCGTGATGTCGTACGCGACCGGCGACGCCGGCCTCAACCCGGCGGGCGTGCTGCCGGCGACCCCGCAGGCCTTCGCGGCCGTCGCCGGCACCCGTCCCGCCGGGGACGGCCCGCCGAGCCTGTGGGACCAGCAGGAGGCGTGGCAGAACTCCCTGCTGTTCGCGCAGGACGCCAACTCCGGGCAGAAGCTCACCGACCCGTCCAACCCGGCGTACTGGACCGGCCTGCAGAAGCACCTCGCCCAGTGCGGCTGGACGACGACCAGCTACGAGAGCCTGAAGTGGGACCAGAGCAAGTCCGGCACCTCGATCAACGTCATCGGCATCATGGCCGACATCCTCGGCGCCTACCTCGGCATCACTGCCGGCTCCATCGAGTCGATGTTCGACGCGCTCAGGGACGCCGCCGACCCGGGCGCGACCAACTTCCGCAACGTCTGGTGGCAGTCCGCCTCGGTGCACGAGCACCGGGTGCAGGCCGCGGTCGGGCCGCTGACCATCGACCAGTCGACCGGCATGGCCAAGATCTGGCTCGTCTACTACAGCTTCGACTTCTCGGCCAGCAGCTTCGAGTCGCTGTTCGTCGAGCACGACTCGTCCACCTTCAAGGTCAACTCGTTCGGCGTCCAGCTCGGCCTCGCCTGGGACGGCTGGCTGGCCGTCAAGGACCAGGTCACGGCCGCCACCAGCAAGGTCGCCAAGGACAGCATCGCCAACACCGTACTCGCCGACTGAACCGGAGAAACCAACAATGATCATCACCGTGTGCACCGACGACGACCTCCTCGTCCGCGAGGCCGAGAAGCAGTCCAGGCAGAACCCCCGGGTGTACGGGACCACGTACCGCGTCTTCAGCCAGGTCATCCCCCGGCTCGGCGTCGACGAGGACCTGTTCGTCTCCTCCCACGGCGCGTACGACGGCACCGGCTGGATCTCCCCGCCCCAGCCGGTGATCGGTGACAAGAAGAAGGACCTCTTCCTGACCGCCGGCGACCTGTACGTCAACCTCGAACACCTGCTGCCCGCCGACTACCGGGGCCGGATCTTCGTCTCGGCGTGCGAGTCGGCCGACGCCGGCGGCCCGGCGGCGATGTCCTTCGTGGACCGGCTGGCGACCACCCTCGGCGCGCACGGCCACGGCGGCATCGCCGTGTACGGCCAGCGCGGCTCGGTCGGCATGCGGATCCCGGCGCCGAACGATCCCGGCTGGATCCGCGCCGCGTAACGCCTTCCACTCCCCCGATGAGGTCGGGCACCGGGCCGGCGGGCCCGGTGCCCGACCCGCGTTCACCCGGCGGGCAGATTGGCCAGCAGCCGGGCCGCGGTCTTCTGGGCCCGCTCCAGGTGGGAGACGGTGAGCGTGCCGCGGTGGACGGCGTCGAACGCCAACCGGTTGAGATCCAGGGCGGCCCGCCGGCAGTCCCGGTTGGCCCACCCCTGCGTCGCCGGGTCGTGACCCAGCACGGCCAGGCAGAACCGGAAGTCGCGCAACCGCCGGCCGGGCTTGTGACCGGCCTGCCGGCGGCGCTGGTTGACCGCCTCCAGCCAGTCCGGACCGTGGTACGCGACGAGCCTGCGTTCCAGCAGCGGGGCGACCCTCCGCGCGGCGTCCTCGACCACCACCTCCACCTGGCGGGCGATCGTGACAGCCCGGGTGTCCGGTCCACCGGCTTCCGCTCGACCCGCCGCCTGGGCCGGCGGCGCGGGCGGCGCCACCGGCCCGGGCGCTGCCGGGGCGGGCGCTGCCGGGGCGGGCGCTGCCGCCGACCGAGGATCGTACGCCGGACCCGGCGGAGCTGCCGGGGCCGGCTCCGGGGCCGGGGCGTCGGACCGTGCCGGGCCGGGATGCGGATCGGGGCCGGGGTTCCCGGCCGGGGCGGAACGCGGGCGGGACCGGGGAGCCGGTCCGGGCGGCGGAGCCGGCGGCCGCCGGTTCCGCGGCGGGGTGACCTGCCGGTCGGCCCCCGGCGGTGCCGATGGCTCTCCCCGTACCGCCCGGATCGACCGCCGAATCGGTGCCGTGGCCAGCACGCCGAGCGCGAAGGCGGCGAGCCCGGCCGCGAGCGGCCCCCGCAGGGGATCGCCGGTGTGCGGCACGTTGGCGAGCAGGATCGGGTCGAGCGTGCTCAGCAGCATGGCGAGGGGAACCACGGCCCGTGGCCCACGCCGCCGGGCCGGCCGCCAGCGCCAGGCCAGCCCGAGCGAGGCGATCGGCCAGGCGGCGAACATCGCCAGGTCGGCCTGTGTCGACGGCAGCGGCACCCCCAGGGCGCCGGCGGCGTGCCGGCTGGCCGAGGCGAGCGCGGCCGTACCGATCGCCAGGCCGGCGCCGACGGCCAGCAGCCAGCGGATCCCCAGCCAGGTGTCCGGACCGGTCGGCGGTCTCACGGGGCGTCCGCCCCGTCGTGCGCCGGGTCGGGATCGGCGGGCCGGTCGAGGTCGGCGGCGCCGATGACACGCATGGCGAGCAGCCATTCGCACAACGGACGCCGGGCGTCGCCCTCGCCCTCCAGACCGAGTACGCCGGCGGCGACGAGCTGCTCGCGTACCCGTTCGACCCGGCGGACGACCTGGGTGCGGGTCAGGCCGAGGCGTTCGGCGACCTCGTTGTAGGTGCGCGGGCGCGGGTCGTAGTGCGGGTAGGGGCGCAGGTAGCCGCGGGCCATCGCCACCAGCACGGCCCGCTGGCGCGGGGTGAGCGCCGCCATCTGGTTACGGGTGCTGTGCGGGTCGACGGGGGCCGGCACGGTCGGCTGTTCCGGCGCCGCCGCCGGGGTCAGCACCAGCGCGTACGTCCACGCCTGCCCGGCCACCAGCACCGTCGTGTGTGGATGGTCAACGGCGCGGGAGCTGGACGGCCAGCCGGCGGCGGCGACCGGCAGCGGGGTCGCGAAGCCGTACGCGTCGACGAGGTGCAGGGTCCGTTTCCGGCTCAGGTTGGTGACCTGCCAGCCCCCGTCGTGGTACACCCGCCCGGCGGTACGGCTGATGCCGAGGTCGGTGGCGTCGAGCCGGACGGTGCAGGAGGCGTCCCGCCCGAAGGTCAGCGCCTGCCCCGGCAACAGGGTGTGCCGCTGGTCGTCGATCCGTACGTTCAGTTCGGCGGCCACCGTCGTCACCTGCTCAGCGTCGGGTCGGCGAACGCCGGAGTCGCTCCACACCCGATGTAGTCGCGGTAGGCGTCGGGGATCTCCGCATAGAGTCTCAGCCGCACGCCGTTGGTGACGTCGACCTTGATCGTCTTGATCTCGCTCAGCCGAACCGTGACGCTGGCCCGCTCCACCTGGTCGACGTAGACGGTGAACGTCGCCGAGGCCCCGGTGTCCGAGACGTCGCTGAGCCCGATCCCGCTCTCCAGCAGCGAGTAACCGCGACCGAGGTGGTACTCGGTGTCGAGGTCGCATTCCTCGTAGATGCTCGACGGATACTGCGTGCCGTCGATGTCCACCGGGCCGGTGTCCGGGCCGTACCTTGCCGGCAGCGAGATGAGCAGAACCTTCCCGGGCTGGCCGGCCGGATCCGAACCCCCCGCGGAGTCGCCGCCGGGTTCGGTCTGCGGCGCCTGCTCGCTCGGGGAACCCGCGGTGGCATCGGGGGTGCCGTCCGCCGAGGTGGTGGGGTTGGCCGCCCCCCGGGCGTCCGGACGGCCGGCTGAGCCATCGGACAGCAGGCCCACCACGCCCACCGTGCCGGCAACCAGGACCAGGGCGAGCGCGGCGCCGGCCGCTGCCAGCCACCACGGCCTCGGTCGGCGGTCGTTCCCGGGTCCGACGCCGGCGGGCACCGGGCCGGGCCCGGGAAAGCCGTACGATGCCGATCCCGGCCGGATCGGCGGAAGGCCGGACTGGGACACGTTGGTCGTCGAGGTCTGCGCCCGCAGGTTGCGTACCCATTCCCCGGCCGCCGGCCGGGCGGCCGGGTCGTCGGCGAAGATCCGCAGCGCGTGGTCGAGCAGCGGGGTCGGGCCGAACACGGCGTGCAGACCGGCGGCGCGGGCGTCGGCCGTGGCGGGCGGGTGCGCGCCGGTCAGCAGGAAGTAGGCCAGGCCGCCGAAGGCGTAGCGGTCGGAGGCTGGGCTGTAGGCGCCGTCGCGGAGCACCTCGGGTGCGATGTAGCCCTGGGTGCCGGCCGGCAGGTTGGTGACGTGGCTGCTCATCCGGAACAGTCCGAAGTCGACGAGCACGGCCTGCCCGTCCCGGTTGACGATGACGTTGGCGGGGCTGATGTCGCCGTGGACGACCGGCCGCTGCGACGGGGTGGCCTTTCCGGAGTGCAGCCAGTCGAGTACGTCGGCAATCTGGGTGAGGCAGGTGAAGACGGCCGCCGGCGGGCCGGACTGCCGGGCCGGCCAGTCCCGCAGGTCGGTGCCCTCGATCCAGTTCATCACCAGGTAGAGGGCTGTTTCGGTGGGATCGGCCGCACCGGCGTGGTGCATCCGCGCCCCCTCGAAGGCGGCGTGTACGCCGACGACGCCCGGGTGCCGGATCAGCCGCAACAGGTCGGTCTGCTCGACCCACCGGCTGCGCCAGGCGGCCCGGTCCTCGTGGGCCGCGCGGAGCACCTTGACCGCGACCTTCTCCCGCTCGGCGCCCAGCGCCACGTCGGCCTGCCAGAGTTCCGCCTCACCGCCACCGCCGACCTGCCGCAACAGGCGATATTTGTCCGGCTCCTCAGGAGGGCCGACGAAGAAGTAGGTGGTGCCTTCGGGCATGGTCGCTCCCCCGAGCCGAATCGGCTGTCCAAGTCACCGGGAAGCCTGCCCGACCACAATGGACCCGTCCAGGGGTAGACCTACCCTCCCCCGGCGGTCGTGACACCGTGCTGCCGCGGTCGACCGTCGTGTGCCTCGGCGCGGATGCCGGCGAGGAGCAGCCGAAGGCCGTAGCTGAACTGTTCCTCGGAACCGGTCGGCGGCAGGGCGTCACCCACCGGCTGGCCGGCCGATTCGGACAGTGCCCGGTTGACGTGGTGCCAGCGTTCGTCGCGGCCGTCACCGCCGACGCGGACCGCCATCGCCAGTGCGGCGCTGAGGTAGGCGACCAGGGCCTGCGCGGTGCGGATGGCCTGGGTCGGGGACAGCCCGGCGTCCACCAGAGCGGTGATCATCGCGAGGGCGAGCCGCCGGCCGTTGCCGTGCAGGGGTGGCCGGCCCGCGATGTGGGCGGCGATGCCGGGGTGGGCCAGGGCGGCCGACCGGATGCCACCGGCGAGGTGACGCAGCCGGTCCTCCCAGCCGGCGGCCGGGTCGGGGTCGGGTACGTCGTTCAGGGCGAGGTCGGCGACGGCGTCGAGCAGCGCGTCGCGGTCGGCGAAGTGCCGGTAGAGCGCCATCGGGTCGCAGCCGAGTTCGGCGGCGATCCGGCGCATGCTCATGGCCTTGGCGCCCTCGCGGTCACCGACCTCCAGGGCTGCCGCGGCGATCAGCTCGGGGGTCAGTGGCCTCGTCCTCGACATGGCTCCATCCTGCCGCACCGGTTCAGCGCGTCTACGGCGTAGACAAGTGGTCACCGCCATGTCTACGGTGTAGACCTCAGCCGAGCGTGAGGAGCGCCGACCATGACCGTCGTCAGCATCAGCCGGGTGGCCGCCGTCGCCGTCAGCACGGGAACCTTCGTGTTCCTGTTCGTCAACGGCTCGTGGCGCCGCGACAACCTGTTCCTCGTACCCGATCTGGTGCTCTGTGCCCTGCTCGCGGTGGCCGCGGCGCTGCCGGCCCGCACCGCCGTGCCCGCGATGGTCCTCGCGTTCGGCGTGTCCGCCGGCGTACTGATGACCGCCACGTCGGAGTACGCCGTCGACGGGCGCTTCGGCGTCGCGGCCTTCGTCGGCGCCCTCGCGTCCGCCGGCTTCGCGGTCGCCCTGGTCCGGCATTCGCTGCGGACCCGGCCGTGACACGCGGGCCCGCCGCGACGGTCCGGCGCACCGCCGTCGTCGAACGGCACGGCGCCCCGCACACCGTCCGGATCAGAACGGACGAGGTGCCGGAGCCCGGCCCCGGCCAGGTCCGGGTCCGGGTGCTGGCCGCCGGCATCGCCCGGGCCGACACCCAGATGCGGGCCGGCAGCTATCCCGGCCGCATCCCACGCCCACCGTTCGTCACCGGCTGGGACCTCGCCGGCACGGTCGAGGCGGTCGGGGACGCGGTGGCGGCCACCTGGCTCGGACAGCCGGTCGTCGCGCTCGTGCTCCGCGGCGCCCACGCCAGCCACGTCCGCGTACCGGCCGCCGACCTCGTCGCGCTGCCCGCCGGCGTCGACCCGGCGCTGGCCGCCAGCCTGCCGCTGAACTACCTGACCGCGTACGGGCTGCTGCACCACGCCGGCCGGGCCGGCCCCTGCGACCGGATCCTCGTGCACGGTGCGGCCGGCGCGGTCGGCACCGCCCTGCTCGACCTGGCCCGCCGGCTCGGCGTCGACGCCGCCGGCACCGCCGCCGTCCGCGACCGGGACCTGGTCACGTCGTACGGCGCCCGGTTCCTCGACCGCGAAGGCACCACCCTGCCCACCGGCAGGTTCGACGTCGCCCTCGACCCGCTCGGTGGCGACAGTCTGGTCCGGTCGTGGCGGGCGCTGCGGCGCGGCGGACGCCTGGTGTCGTACGGCTTCGCCGCACACCTGCACGACCCGCGCCGCCGGCTCCTGGCCCTGCGCGACCTGCTGCGGCTGCGGACCTGGCCGCTACGTCCCGGTGGCCGGCGGACGACGTTCTACCGGCTCAGCCGGGCGGCGCGCCGGGATCCACGATCGATCAACCAGGCGCTGGCGAGCCTGGTGGCCGACCTCGCCGACGGTCGTCTGAACCCGGTGATCGCCGCACGGTTCGCCCTCGACGACGCCACGGACGCGCACCGCCTGCTGGAGCGGGGCGGGGTACGCGGCAAGGTACTACTGATCCCCTGACCCGGACCGGGCAGGCTGAACGACGGCCGCAGGCGGTGTTACCGTCCGGGCCGTGAATCAAGCAGCCGTTGCCTCGCCCGTAGGTCCGGTGTCGCCGACGGGCGGTGATCAGTGGTGACCCTGCCCGGCTATCTCGACGGCTACCAGCCACCGGTCGACGCCTCGGTGCTGGTCGACGCGACCGCGTGGTTGGACGATCCGGTCTTCTGGCCCGCCCTGCTGTGGTCGGTCGGTGGTTCGCCGACCGCCGTGGAGGGGTTCGACGTCGACCCGGCGGACGTCGACGCGATGCTCTCCGAGATGCACCGGCCGGACCGGTGGCCGGGTGGTGTCGCTGCACCTCGGCGGAGGACACCTGGCGCATCTGGTGTGGCGTAACTTCCCGGACGACTCGGGGTGGGACTACCTGATCACACTCCCCGACGCCGACGAACCGGTGTCTGTTGCCGCGCTCGAAGGCCATTTCCGGGGACCGGCGCTGTCCTGGCGCGAACTGGTCACCGTCGCCGGCGGCGCCGGCTCGGCGCCGGACGCCGCCCGCCGGCTGCTCGTGCTCCTGCCGGCCATCGGGGATGCACACCTGCCCGGGGATGCCACCGAGGTCGTCGCCGCGGCCCTGGCGGGACTCGGCTGCCAGCGACGGCAGGCGGAGATCGCCGACGAACTGCTCGCGGCGAGCGAACGGTTCTGGGGCGCCGCCGAATGGGATGACCGGGACGGGGTTCCGGTCTGCCTGGACTCGCACAGCTATCGGGGGTTCGGCCGGTCACTGCCGGAGCTGCGGTCGATCGCCCGGGCGTTCCAGGGCCGGCCGGCCGGACTGCGGTAGGCGCCGCGACACGGCGCGCCGCAGCGGTGAGCCCGGAAATACGGCGCAGCCACCGCCGCACCGTGTCCGCTCATCGCGGGGGCCGTACACGGTGGACGGTGGCTGCTCCGGTCCGGCGGCCTGGGGAGGATCCGCTCGGGCCGGGCCCCTTGCGTAGGGAGTCGGTGCCGCGGGGGATCAGGTCCGGGGGATGTTCATCCGCTCGGGGATCGCGTCGTAGCGGGCCGGGTCGATGCCGTCCAGGGTTCCGTCGGCGATGGAGTCCAGGATGCCGGTCATGCCGGTCACCAGCTGCTTGGTCAGCATGCCGTGCTGCTTCTGGCCCCAGGACTGGGTCTGGCCGCGCGTCTCGAACAGGATGGTCGCGCTGCCACGCAGGGCGAACGAGCCGAGCGCGGTGCCGGGCAGGTTCGTGTTCTGCGGGTAGAGGGTCACCTTGCTCTGCGGCGAGTTGCCCGACTGGAGCGCGTCGTACACGGCGACGTTGATCCGGCGCGACGCGTCGTAGTTGAACTTGGGCCAGTTGCCGTGCTGGGCGGGGTTGGAGATGAAGCGGCCGGAGATGGACAGGGTGGTGTAGTCGTCCATGCCCTCACCGGTGTAGCAGGCGCCCTGGTTGTGCAGGTCGACGAAGACGTCGACGGTGCCGAACTCCTGCTCCAGCGCCCGGTACACGTTGCGGGAGGTCTGCGCCTCCGGCGTGATGTACCAGCCGACGGAGGCGCTGTTGCCCGGGAAGTCGGCGGCCTGCGGCACGTAGTCGAGGTTGGGGTTGAAGTCGCGGTTGACGTCGAAGCCGCCGACCCGCGTGTTGTAGTTCCACGACGGCGACGCGCCCGCGAGCTGCGGGAAGTCGGCGACGACGTCGGTCCAGGTCCGGGCGTTCTGCCGGATGTCGAGCTCGCTGCCGTCGGCGTTGAGCTTGGGTACGACGACGACGGTCACCGCCTCGCGGATCTCGGCGGACCGCTTGGAGTTGTTGCCGAGGGTCTTGAGAATGTCGAGCGCGGCCGCGGTGCCGTGCATTTCGTTGCCGTGGATCTGGCTCTGGACGTAGACGACGGTGTCGCCCTCGCCTACTCTCGCGGACCAGATTTCGCGGCCCTGGTTCGAGTATCCGGCGACGTCGACGCTGACCTTGCCACCGCTCGTCGCCTCGATCTGTTCGAGGCTCCGCTTCAGTTCCGCGTGGCTGATGAAGCCGGAAACCGGCCCGTTGCCGGTCTCGTTCCCGCAATGCGACTCGAGGGGTTGGGCAAAAGCCGGAGTGGTGAGCACGGCGGCGGCGCCGGGGACGCCTACCAGCGCCGCGGCGGCCACCACAAGGTGGCGCTTGACGCGGCTCGTTGACTGTGGCGGCAGGGAACGACGCACAGCTTACCTCCGATTCAAAGGAGTGGATCTTGTCGGTCAGCTAAGCACATGACGGGACGGTGAGCAATAGATCTCCGCGCAATGAAATTGCACCGCCCAGAATCCGAATGATGCTCACGGATGGCATCTTCGGTAATCAAAAGCCGACAATCGGCAACTCATGATCATCTGCACCGGATCGACATTTCGAAGCGCGGTGTCCGGAATTCCGAATTTGAGTGAAATATGACATGCGGTCCCGCCGACGGGACAATGCTGCCCCAACTTCCACGACAGCCGGTATCAGTTCCCAAAATGCGAACGACACTCACGCTAAACGCGTTCACCCATTGACGATCGACCGCACGGCATGCGTCGACCAGGGATGTCGGACGCCGCCCGCAGCCGCCCCACCGCCTCGCCGTCGCGCGCCACGTGGCCCCCGAAGCCACCTCCCCGGACACCGCACGGCCGTGAGGGCGGACCCCGGCCCGGATCCCGGGCCCGGACCGTCTTGTCAGTGGCCGATGTGGTCGTCCTCGTGGGCCGTGGTGGGCAGGTCGCCGAGGACCTTGTTGATGATGTGGATCCGGGCGTTCGTGGCCAGGTAGTCCACGCACAGGGTCTGGGCGTCCCCGGCGATCCGGGCCATGGGACCGTCCGGCGCCACCGTGACCTCGGTGCCGTCGAGGGTGGTGATGTCACCGGCGGCCACGAGGTCGGCGAGGGAGTGGGAGCCGTCGACCAGGTGCGCGTTGAGCAGTTCGCGCAGGTCGTCGGTACGACTGAGGATCAGTTCGTCCCAGTTCGCCGCGGAGAACTTCCGGAGGAACGCGTCGTCGGTCGGGGCCAGGATGGTCAGCCCCTCCCTTCCCCGCAGCTCGGTCGCGAGTCCGGAGGCCCGCACGGCCGCCTCGAAGGTGGTGAGTACGGTGATCCACTGCAGGGCCACGTCGACCGGCTCGCCGGTCAGGGCGGCCGGGTTCCCCGGCTCGGTGCCCGCCGGCAGGGCCTCGCAGAGGGGCCCGGTGACGATGTGGCTGGCGGGTGCCGCCGCGCCGGCCGGGGCCGGGGACGAATCGTCGCCCTTGCCCGTGCAACCGGCGAGGACCACCAGACAGAGCAGGGAGGCGGCGACGCCGCGGGCACGGGCGGCAGGACCGGGGCGCCGGGCTGAACTGATCACAAGGCTCTCCATGATCGACTCTAACCGGGACCGTACCGGCGGGCCCGGTGCGTGGCCCGCCGGTACGGCATTTCACGGTTGCCGGTTCAGGTCACCGGCGTCGCGGGTTACTAGATACCCGCGCACTGGCCGGACCTGGGTCCGGCGACCGAGTTCGACAACTCCAGGTTGGTCGGCACCCGGGTGTTCTGCGCGCAGTTCAGCGGACCCTGGATGGTGTTCGCCGCCACGAACGGGGCGTTGCCACCGGCGGGGTTCCCGACCAGGTTGACCGGACCGTTGACCCGGTTGTTGATCAGGGAGACCGCGTCCGTCACGTTGGTGACCTGGATCGGGCCGTGCACGGTGTTGCCGGACATGAACAGGCCCGCGGACCCGGCGGCGGTGATGGGACCGTTGAAGGACGAGCCGCTGGCGACCAGGACGGCGCCCGGCTGCACGTTGACCGGTCCGTTGACGTTGGCGTCCGCGACACAGGCGAAGCCGCTCACCCGCAGCGGCCCGTTGTGCCGGCCGGTCAGGGTCGGGTAGACCCGCTCACCGGCGACCAGCCGCTCGACACCGGTTCCGTCCAGCAGCAGGGGGATCAGGCCCCGCTCGGGCTGGGTCAGCGGAACGAAGTAGCCGTCGCCGACCTTGACGACCCGCCAGCCGTGGGCCGCGAGCCGCTGGGCCACCGTCGTACGATGCCCGGCCGCGCCGTCGGTGCGCTCACCGTTGTACTGCTCCTCGGTGAGCCGGTACGCGCACGGCGCGTTGTCGAGGATCAACTCCGCCCGCGGTGCGTCCACCGGCGGCGGGGTCTCGCCCGGGTGCGGCGCCGGGTGGGCGGGAACCTCGTGCGAGCCCCGGAAGACGATCCGTCCGGTGTTCCCGCTCTGCAGCTTGATCGCCTCGCCCCGCGCCTCCCGGATCGCGCCGTGGTTGGCCCGGTGGTAGTCGAGGAACTGGGTGAAGGTCCACAGTGCGGAGTAGCCCTTGCGGCGGCGGTTGTTCGAGGTGTTGCCCTCGTCCGGCCGGGTGGCCCCACCGGAGCTGCGCAGCTCGAGCAGGGAGTTGACCACGTTCTTCAGACCCAAGGTGTTGCGGAGGATGGTCTCCTCGCCCAGGCCCACGCTGGCGCCGGTGCAGCCGTACGGGCAGGCCCACCAGCCGTCGGTGGCGCCCTGCTCGTACATGTGGCCTTCGATCATGTTCATCGACTCGTCGAAGATCTCCCGGGCCACGTTCTGGTGCCGCGGCGGAAGCATCGGCAGGTCACCGGTGCCGCTGTTGCCGTACTCGTGACCGTCGTAGCCGGCCACCGGCCGGTACTCCTGGAGCATCTTGACGAACGCGAGCGTCTCCGGCTGACGGACCAGGGAGTAGTCGCGGTTCAGGTCCTGCCCCGCGTTGTTGCCCCGGGTGTTGGCGGCCCGGCCGTCGCCGTTGATGGTCGGGACGATGAGCACCGTCGAGTTGGAGAGCACGTCGAGCGTGCCGGGGTCCTGGCTGAACGCCAGCTGCCGGGCCAGGATCAGGCAGGCCTCCCGGTCACCCGGCTCGTTGCCGTGCACGTTGCAGTTGATCAACACGGGCGAGGTCGCCGCGATCGCCTCGGGCGTGGTCGGCGGGGTCGGGTAGCCGAAGACCATCATGTTGATCGGACGGTCGAGGATGGTGCGCCCGATCTCCACCACCCGCATCCGGTCGCTCAGCTCGTCGATGGCGGCGGTGTAGGCGTACTCGTTGACGTCGCTGGTGTACTGGGCGGCCTGGGTGGTCTCCCACTGGGTACGCAGGCTCTCGCCGGGCACGTTCGGGTCGCCCCAGGAGGCCTGGGTGGTGCCGGAGACCGGGACCGAGTACGGCTGCTCGGTGGTGCCGAACCGGGCCCGCACCCGCCACTGGAACCGCAGACCCGGGTTGAATCCGGCGTCGGCGAAGGTCGGCGACTCGTTGTTGACCTGGCGGTTGGGGCGCCAGAGCCCGGTGATGACGGGGTTGCCGGTCGGCACGTCGTCCGCGCCCACCGGCGTGCGCTCGATCTGGTAGTCGGTGGCGCCGTCGACATGGGTCCAGGCCAGGGTGGCGAAGCCGTACCCCTGGGTGACCGTGAGGTCCTGGACCTGGTTCGGTTCCGCGGCGTTGAGGGCGGGCACCCGGGTCAACGGGTTGCCCGAGGCGGCGGTTGGTGAGGCGACCACCGATACGGTGGCCGCGAGCAGTGCAGCTAGCGCTATTGCCGCTGGCCGTCTATGCAGCATGGGGGCTCCTGTGCATTGAGGCTGGACCTAGGTGGAGACAGCACACGTCAGACCGACCGTGCCGTCTTGGAAACCTGAGGATTCTTGAGGATCATCTGAGACTCGACAGAGGTCGTACCCGGTACTCAGGCCGACCCGGGGACACCGTTACCGGGCGACGGTCACGCTGAGCTTCATCCCCGCGACGCGGACGAGCACCGCCAGGGTGTCGCCGGCCCCGACGGGCGCGATCGCCACCCGCCGCCGGGCGTGCGGACCTAGGCCACCCGCAGGCGGTAGCCCACCCCCCGTACGGTCTGCACCAGGCTGGCATCGTCCAATTTGCTCCGTAGGGCGGCGACGTGCACGTCAAGGGTGTGTCCGGCGGCGAAGGTGGTCTGCCAGATCTCCAGCAGCAGCCGCTCCCGCGGCACCACCGTCCCGGCCTGCCTGGCCAGCGCCGTCAGCAGCTCGAACTCCTTGCGGGTCAGGCTCACCTCCCGATCGTCCACCCAGACCCGCCGGGCGGTCACGTCGATCCGCAACGGATCGACCTCCAGCACACCCTCGGCCCGTTGGGCGCGCGCGGTCCGACGCATGACCGCCTCGATCCGGGCCTGCAGTTCGGCCATGGAGAAGGGCTTGACCACGTAGTCGTCGGCGCCGGCGCGCAGCCCGATCACGCGGTCCTGTTCCTCGCCGCGGGCGGTCACGGCGATGATGCAGACGTCGGCGTTACGCCGCCGCAACTCCCGGCAGACCTCCAGGCCGTCCCGGTCGGGCAGGTTGAGGTCGAGCAGGACCAGGTCGACCGGCCCCGCCCGGAGGGCCTCGGCCGCGGTCGTCGCGGGAATGACCATGTGGCCCCGACGGCGCAGGGCCGAAGACAGCGCGGAGGCGACACGCAGGTCGTCCTCCACAAGC
Source organism: Polymorphospora rubra (assembly GCF_018324255.1). Taxonomy (GTDB): domain Bacteria; phylum Actinomycetota; class Actinomycetes; order Mycobacteriales; family Micromonosporaceae; genus Polymorphospora; species Polymorphospora rubra. The sequence goes on along the minus strand of NZ_AP023359.1, from coordinate 5,028,045 downwards.
AGTGCTCGCATCCAGTTGCTCCTCTGGGCCTCAGGAGGTCGACAAGCTCCTGAAGCCTGTCGACCGGACCGGCCGTGAACTGCCCAGACGCTAGATCGACCCGGTTTCGGGCAGATGTCCCCGGCGCCTCGCCACCCGCTCGGAACGGGTCGTCCTGCCCCTCGCTCCGGGCGTACGGAGCCCTCAACCCGTCGACGACTTCGTCAACCCGGCAACCCACGGTTCGGCACCGCATCCGCAACGCCCGCCGGGGCCGCCGCGAGGTGGCGCCCGACGCGGCCTGCCGGCCGTGGCGCGAGAGATCGACGCACAGCTTCCTCCGATTCACGGGAGTGGATCTTGCTGGTCAGCTAAGCACATGGCGGGACGGTGAGCAATACATCTCAACAGAATGAAATTGCACTGTCCAGAATCCGAATGATGCTCACGGATCACATCTTCGACAATTAAAGGCCGACAATTCATAGATCATGATGCTCCATGCCCGGATCGACATTTCGAAGCACGGTGCCCGGGATATCGGATTTAAGTAAAATGTAACATTTGGAACAGTCCCACTGATGGGACAATGGTGCCCCACTTCCGCGACAGGCGATATCACTTCCCAAAAATGCCAACAACCCTTACACCGAATACGCTCGCCATCCCGCCAACCGGCGCGAACCGGTGGACAGTGGAATGTCTTCAGTGGTCGTACGTGGGATCGGCGGCCGGGCGCCCCTTCAACTCGTGGAACGACGGCTCCCCCGCCACCAGCAGGGTGCCGTCCCAGAGCCGGCCGGCCCGCTCCCCGCGCGGAATGCGGGAGATCACCGGCCCGAAGAACGCGATCCGCCGACCGTCCGGGCCGTCCGCGCTGATGATCGGGGTGCCGACGTGCCGCCCCACCAGGTCGATGCCCCGTGCGTGGGACTCCCGCACCGCGGCGTCGTGCTCCGTGGAGCCGGCGGCGGAGGCCAGGTCCCGGGGCAGACCGGCGTCGGCGAGCACGTCCCCGATGTCGGCCCACTCGCCACGCTCGTGGACCCGCACGCCGTACACGGTGAAGAAGCGGTCCAGGGCCGCAGCACCGTGTCGCCGTTCCACCGCCGCGCAGACCCGGACCGGGCCCCACAGGTAGCCCTCCGGGTCACCTTCGGGATCGTCGGGCCGCCCCTCGTTGAGCACGGACAGGCTCATGATCCGCCAGCGGACCGTCACCGGCCGCACGGCCGCGACCTCGACCATCCAGCGGGAGGTGATCCACGTGTAGGGGCAGCTCGGGTCGAACCAGAAGTCGACCAGCATCCGCACGGCCCTCGATGGTCGGGCGGTCAGGAGCCGTCGGCGAACGACAGGCCGCGCTCGGCCAGTTCCTCACGCAGGATCGAGATGCTCTTCTTCCCGACACCGTGGATCTTGAGCAGATCGGCGGGGGTGGTGGTCGTCAGCTGCGCGAACCGGGTGTATCCGTTCGCGGCCAGCTCCCGCGTCGCCACCTTGCCGATGCTGCGCGGGAACTCGGTCTGCGGGGCGGATTCCTGGGCAGCCATGACGGTTCTCCAACCTCTGCGGGTGCGCCGACACCGCGAGGCTACCGGCCGGCACCGACAGTCAGTCGGTTTCGCCGGACGACCGGACGGCGGCAAGCAGGTCGATCCCGTCGAGGATGCGGTCGAGGCCGAACCGGAAGGCCAGATCCGGATCGCTGACCGCGTTGTACGCCTGCCCGGCAGCCGTACCGACCCGGTCGGAGATCACGTACCGGCCCGGCTCCATGATCCGGTCGAGGATGGGGGCGTTGATCTCCCACCACTGCAGGTCGGTGATCCCCGAGATCTCCTGGGCCCGGCGGGCTTCGATCGAGGCCCGGGCGGCGCTGGCGGCGAACCCGCTGACCAGCGTGATGATCTGGTCCATCTCGATGTCGCCGAAGCCGATCCCCTCGATCGCCCGCAGTTGCCACTCGTAGCGGTCGGCGCCGTTCGGGCCGATGAACGGCCGGTGGTGGGTCACCTGGAGCAGCCAGGGGTGGCGGTGGAACTCGTCCCACAGTTCGCGGGCGACGCGGGCGAGCCGTTCACGGAGCGGACCGGTGAGTTCCGGAAGTTCACGTTCGCCCTGGACCTCGTCGACCATCAGCCCGATCAGCTCCTCCCGGCCGGGCACGTACGTGTAGATCGACATCACCCCGAGGCCGAGCCGTTCGGCGACCTTGCGCATGGAGAAGGTCTCCAGCCCGTCGGCGTCGGCGACCGCGATCCCGGCCCGCACCACCTCGTCGACGCTCAGCCGCTGCCGGGGGCCGCGGGATCCCTGCGGCTCGCCGAGCGTACGTCGCCACAGCAGCATGAGCGTCCGGTCGTAGTCGGGCGCCGCCCCGGCTTCGTTTTCCATAGGCGGATGCTACTCCGTTTGGTGTACGGTGATTCGGCGCCGCCACACCGTACGCCATACGGAGTTAAGGAGTCCCATGGCACGCGACCACTCACTGACCGCGAGAGACCTTCGCAAGAGGTACGGCGACCTGGACGCCCTGAACGGCTTCGACCTCGATGTCGAGGCGGGAACCATCCACGGACTGCTCGGCCCGAACGGCGCCGGCAAGAGCACCGCCGTACGGGCGCTGACCACCCTCATCGACCTCGACAGCGGCACCGCCACCGTCGCCGGGCACGACGTGCGCACCGAGCCACACGCCGTACGGCGCAGCATCGGACTGGTCGGCCAGCACGCGGCCGTCGACGAGATCCTCGGCGGCCGGCAGAACCTGGTCATGTTCGGGCGGCTGTTCGGGCTGGGCAAGGCCGCCGCCCGGGCCCGCGCCGCCGAACTGCTCGCCTCGTTCGACCTCACCGAAGCGGCCGACCGCCCGGTGTCGACGTACTCCGGCGGGATGCGGCGCCGGCTCGACATCGCGGCGGGCCTGATCCTGGCCCCGGCGGTGCTGTTCCTCGACGAGCCGACCACCGGCCTGGACCCACGGGCCCGCAACGACGTCTGGAACACCGTACGCGGGATCGCCGCCCGTGGGACGACGGTGCTGCTGACCACGCAGTACCTGGACGAGGCCGACCAGATGGCCGACCGGATCTCGGTGATGAACCACGGCCGGGTCATCGCCTCCGACACCCCGAACGCGCTCAAGCGGCAGCTCGGCGGCGACCGCGTCGTCGTCACGCTCCCCCGCGCCGAGCCGCTCGGATCGGCGGCGGAGCGGCTCGGCGCGGCCGTCGGCGGCACGGCACTCGTCGACGCCGAGACGCACACCCTCACCTTCGAGGTGGGCGACGGCGTCGTCGGACTCGCCGAGATCGTCCGCGCGCTCGACGCCACCGGGATCGGCCCCGAGGACCTGCTCCTGCGCCGACCGACCCTGGACGAGGTCTTCCTGACCCTGACCGACGCCACTTCGAGCGGCACCGCTCCAGCCGCCGACAAGGAGGTCGCACGTCGATGAACACCCTGCGATCCGGATGGATCATCACCCAGCGGGATCTCCTGCACTGGGTCAGGCAGCCGTGGACCCCGATCTTCAGCCTGCTGTTCTCGGTCGCGCTGCTGCTGATGTTCGGGCTGCTGTTCGGCGGCGCGATCGACATACCCGGCGGCGGCTACGTCGACTTCCTGCTGCCCGGCATGCTGGCCCTGACGATGATGTTCGGCCTGGAGGCGACGACGTCGGCGATGGCGAACGACGCGAAGAAGGGGATCACCGACCGGTTCCGTTCCATGCCGATCGGCAGCGCCTCGGTCGCGCTCGGCCGGGTCGGGGCCGACATGGCCAGCTCGGCCGTCGAACTCGCCGTCCTGATCGGTGGCGGCCTGCTCATCGGCTGGCGGATCACCAGTGACTTCGGCTCCGCGGCACTGGCCGTACTGCTGCTCCTGGCCCTGCGGTTCGCGCTGCTGTGGGTCGGCGTCTACCTCGGTCTCGCCTTCAGGGGCGACAGCACGACGATGGCGGTGCAGACCCTCATCTGGCCGGTCGGGTTCCTGTCGACGGTGTTCGTCTCCGCCGAGACGATGCCGGGCTGGCTCGCCGCGGTCACCGTGTGGAATCCGGTCTCGGCGACGGCGACCGCCGTACGGGAACTCTTCGGCAACCCGACCGGCGCGACCAGCGGGATCCTCGCCGACCACGCCGTCGCGCTCGCCGTCGGCTGGCCCGTCCTGATCACGGCGGTGTTCCTGCCACTGTCGGCGTACGCCTACCGCAGACTGCGGTCGTAGCGCCGTGCGGGGTCGTCGACGGTCGCCGACGGCCCCGCACGGCCCGGATCGGGTCAGGCGGTGATGCGTCCCGCGCCCGCGCCGGCCTGGACGATGGACTTCACGTTGCCGGAGGGGTCCATTGTGTAGGCGTACGGGATGCCGGCGACGCTGCCGCCGGCGGTGCCGGAACCGGAGCCGACGAACGTGTTGCCGCGGGCCACGATGTTGCCCAGCAGGGTGCCGTCGACGCCCCGGTGGAACGGGTCCTTGGTGTTCTCGAAATAGTTGCCCTCGATCAGCACCCCGGCGCCCAGCAGGGACCGGACGCCGTACGAGGCGACGCCGTCGTAGAAGTTGTTGTAGACGTGCACCGGGTTGCCGAAGCGGACCATCGGGTTGCGGGTGACGGTGCCGTCGAACCAGTTGTGGTGGTACGTCACCCGCAGCTTGCCGCGGTCCTGGGCGCCGTTGTCGTCGTCGTGGCCGAGCAGCAGCGCCTTGTGGTGGTCGAAGATGCGGTTCCACGAGACGGTGACGTAGTCCGACCCCTCCTTGATGTCGATGGCACCGTCCGCGCCGTTCGACAGGGTCAGGTGGTCGATCCAGACCCGGCTCGACGCCTGGATGTTGATGGCGTCGTCGTTCCAGTCGCGGAAGGTCAGGTTGCGCACGACCACGTTGGTGGAGCCCGAGATGTTGAAGCCGCAGCCGACGATCGTCGCACCGGGGTTGCCGACGATGGTCTTGTTCGACCGCACGTTGAGCATGCCGGAGCAGGAGATGGTGCCGGACACCCGGATCACGGCTGCCCCGGTAGCCGCGGCGGCCGACCGCAGTGCGGTGAGGTTGTCGACGGTGGTCGGTGCCGTGTTGCCGCCACCGGTCGTGCCACCGCCCTGGGTGGCCCAGCCGACCAGGCCTGCCTGCGGCGGACCGGTCGGCGGCGGTGTCGTGGGCGGCGTCGTCGGCGGCGGCGTGGTGGGTGGCGTCGTGGTCGGTGGTGGGGTGCCGGGGTTGGTGGTTCCGGTGCAGGTGGTGCCGTTGAGGGTGAAGGTGGTGGGTGCGGGGTTGGCCGTGTTGTTCCACGTGCCGTTGAAGCCGACGTCGGTGCTGGTGCCGGTGGGCAGACTCGCGTTGTAGTCGACGTTGGTGGCGGTGATCGTGCCACTGGTGGGGTTCGCGGTGAAGCCCCAGGCGTTGGTGATGGTCTGCCCGGCGGGGAAGGTCCAGCCGAGGCGCCATCCGTCGACCGGATCGCCGAGGTTCCTGACGGTGATGTTGGCGGTGAAGCCGCCGGGCCACTGACCGGTGGTGGTGTAGGTGACCTGGCAACCGGCGGCGGCCTGGGCGGAGACGGCGGTCAGGACGCCGGTGACGAGGGTGGCGGTGACTGCCGTGGCGAGGATGACCGTCGCCCGTCGTCGGGTCGGGGTGCCTTTCACGTCTTGGTCCTTCCTGGTGTCGTGGAGCCGTTGGCGGAGACGGATGGTGGCTGGGCGGCCACCGCGGGCCCGTCGGGTTACAGACGGGTCACCGACGCCGACATAACGGCTTTCCGGGATCCGGTCCCGGCGGAAACAGACCGATGTCCGTCAGTCCGCTTGGCCACAAGCGACAGTCGTGCCACGCTCCTTCGCGTTTCGGTCCACCCGTCGCGACGGGCTGAGGCCCACGCGGTCGAAGGAGTTGACGCATGGGAATTCGGCGCACTCTGCTGGTCACCACCGTGGCCCTGCTCCTGACAGGCGGCATCCAGGCGCCGGCGGCGGCCGACCCGGCCACCGTCGCGATGCCGGTCGACGTCAACCCGTACCGGACCGGGATCGTGCTCGCCGAGGGCGAGGGCGTCACCGTGTCCGCGTCGGGTGTCATCGGCTACTGGGGCGGGTCGTTCGAATCCGGTGACGTCGTACCACCGGCCGGCCACCCGACGATCCGACACCTGGGCAACGCCGTCGCCCCGCAACTGCCGGCCCTGGCCCTGATCGGGCGGGTCGGGTCGGGCCCCTACCGGTACATCGGCGCCGGACCGACGACCCTCGGCGGGGTCGGCGAACTGGAACTGGTCATCAACGACGACGTCGCCGCCTTCCCCGACAACAACGGCACCTGGCAGCTGGTCCTCGATCCGACCGGCTTCGTCGACACCGACGGCGACGGCGTCCGCGACAGCGAGGACCTGTGCCCCGACACCCCGGTCGGCACCGACGTCGGCACCGACGGCTGCCCGCTGCTGATCGTGTCGGCCGGCGAGGACCGGCCGGTGACCGGCTCCCGGACCGGCAACCTCGGCGGCTCGATCACCGGTACCGCGACCGCATCCGCCTGGCAGAAGGTCTCCGGCCCCGGCCGGGTCACGTTCGCGTCCGGCGCGCCGGACACCGAGGTCGAGTTCTCCGCCCCCGGCAGCTACGTCCTGCGGTTCACCGCGGTCTCCGGCGCGGGCGGCAGCCCGAGGCACGACGAGGTGACGATCACCGTCCTGGACCGGTACGAGATCGAGCTGAAGTCGTGGATCCCGCAGTTCGCCGTCGTCGACCCGTTCCACATCGAGCCGCTGGAACTCACCATCGCCGGCGGTGTCTGGACCGATCTGGGCTCCATCGACGTTCCGGAGGACTGCCGGCCCAAGTGGCGCAACGCCCGCATCCGGCTCGAGTCGTTCTTCTACGGCGACAACCACGTCGGCTACGGCGCGGACGGCGACGCCCGGATCACCACGACGTTCGAATTCTTCTGGGACGGCACCGGCATGACCCGGCCCCGGCTGAGCGACGACCCGGCGCACAGCATCCGGCTGTGGACGTTCACGAACCTGGACACCGGGGTGATCCGCAACTGCCGCCAGTACGGCAACGAGACGGTTCCGGACCCGGCCGACTACAGCATCGACGGGAACACCTTCACGCTGGCCCACCGGCACGCCACCGACCTCGTCCTGGGCGCGCCGCCGCTGGAGGCCACCCTGGTCGGCACGTTCACCGACACCGACCTGCTGATCAGCACCGAGGTCACCGCATTCCCCAGCCACGCCTACCGGGTCACCCGCAACGGCACCCGCCGGGCCACGAACGTGTTCGTCAACGCCTCCTGCGTCGAGACGATGGGCCCGGTCGGGGCGGTCAACCTCGCCACCGGGCTGATCACCTACGTCGAGAGCGAGGGCCCGTACGCCGTGCCGCTCGTCGGCCCGCGCACGCCGAGCGAGATCGCGCCGTGCCAGCCGGCACCCGGCCCCCGGTAGAGGGCGTAGGTATCACGCGGGGGCCGTCGACGGTTGTGGTCGACGGCCCCCGCACCCCCGATAGGGTCGTGCCCGGAGCGCGATTCGAACGCGCACTGTCGCCGTCCTAAGCGGCGGGCCTCCTGCCGGTTGGGCTATCCGGGCGTGCCCTCGGCGCGATTCGAACGCGCACCGTCGACGTCCTCAACGTCGTGCCTCTGCCGTTGGGCCACGAGGGCGGGTGATACGAAAAGCCGCCCGTTCCCGGGGGTCGGGGCGGGCGGCGGACGTGGGTGAGGCGCGCTAGCCGGTCCGCCGGGCCGGGTGGTCGGCGAGTAGTGCGGCGCGGGCCGTGGTGGCCGCGCCGGGCAGTGCCGGCCACAGCCGGTCCGAAACTCCGTACGTCGTCACCGCTCCGCCCCTCCCCTGCTCGCCCCGTCCGGTGCTGATCAGTACGGTACGGCCGGCCCCGGTGCGGGGCAACGGATTAAGCGTCTCCACAGTGGATCGGCTGACCGACCGTACGGCGGCTCACGGCGTCGGGTGCAACCGCAGGTGTGGACGGCTCCGGAGCCGGACGGACGCCGCCACGACCACGAGCGCGGTCAGCGCGACCGCGAAGGCGACGCCGTGCAGCAGGCCCCGGTCGAGGTATCCGGAGTCGGTGTGGTCGATCGCGTACGTGCCGATCTCGCGGCTGAACCAGAACGGCAGCGCCCGCGACGCGGTGGCCGCCGGGTCGGTCATCATCTGGAGGCCGACCACGATGAGCAGCACCAGCGTGCCTTCGAGTTCGCGGGGCAGGACGGCGCTCAGGGCCAGCCCGAACGGCGCCGCGACCGCCACGGTCAGCAGCATCACCACGGCGATGGCGCCGTACCGCACGTCGTGCTGGTCGACGAGGATGAGCAGGTAGTACGGCAGCGACAGCAGCAGCCCGACCGTCCACAGTGCCAGGAGGCGGCCCAGGACGAGGTGCCGGCTGCCGTAGCCGGACAGGCGCAGCCGCGGCTCGATCGGGCGGGCGGCGCTGCCGGCGAAGAGCGCGGCGGTGCTCAGTGCCCAGCCGAGGCCGAGGCAGACGAACCGGATCGACTGGCCGAGGTGGTCGCCGCGCCGGCTGAGATAGAAGGCCAGCGGCAGCACGGCGAGGACGACGAGTACGGTGCGCCGGCGGGCGATCTCGCGCAGCGCCAGGTCGGCCGTGACGATGATCTTCTTCATGAGATGCGTTCCCGGTCGGGGGTCAGGTCGAGCACGATGTCGACCCGGTCGAGTTGGTTGAGCAGGTGGGTGACGACCACGACGGCGGTGCCGGTGTCGCGCCACCGCCAGACCTCGTGCCAGAAGTCGAGGTAGGCGCCGCGGTCGAAGCCCTGGTAGGGCTCGTCGAGCAGCAGGATGTCGGGTTCGCCGAGCCGGGCCATGACCAGGTTGAGCTTCTGCCGGGTGCCGCCGGAGAGTTGCCCGGCCAGCCGACCGTGGTCCGGCTTCCAGTCCAGGCGGGCGGCGTGCGCCCGACCGGCCCGGCGGGCCGCCGCCCGGTCCAGGTCCCGGCCGGCGCCGATGAGGACGAAGTGCTCGTCGGGGGTGAGGAACTCGCGGGTGCCGCCGTCCTGCGGGCAGTAGCCGAGGCTGCCGTAGGCGTGCACCTCGCCCCGGTCGGGGCTGACGAGGCCGGCACAGATGCGCAGGAAGGTGCTCTTGCCGGCGCCGTTGGCGCCGACGACGGCGGCGATCTGGCCGGCGCGTACGGTCAGGTTGACGTCGCTGAGGACGCGGTGGCGGCGGTAGCGCTTGCTGATCCCGCGTACGTCGAGGCGGACCGGGCCGGGCGGTTGGCGGCGCGGGGCCGGTGCGGCGGCGCCGATGCTCTCGGCGACGTCACGGGCGTACGCCCCCGGCGGGCCGAACGCGGACAGCGGCGGCTCTCCGCTGTCGCGCAGGTGGGTGGCCGCCTCGGCGACCACGTGCCCGGCGAGGTCCGGGCCGACGCCGTGCCGGCGCAGTTCGCCGACGAGGGCGGCCAGCCATACATCCTGGTTCACCGCGCTGGTACCTCCCGTAGTATCGCGCCGACCCCGCCGGCGAAGCGATCCCAGTCGGCGGCGGCCTGCCGCAGCACGTCGTGGCCGTCGCCGGTGATCCGGTAGTACTTGCGGGCCGGCCCGGCACCGCCCTCACGCCAGTGGGCGACGATGAGCCCGGCCCGCTGGAGCCGGAGCAGGACGGGGTAGAGCGTGCCGCCCTTGACCGGGCCGAGGCCGGCGGCCTCCAGCGCCTGCGACAGCTCGTAGCCGTACGACTCGCGGCGGGCCACCATCGCCAGCACGCACAGGTCGAGGACTCCCCGCAGCCATTGGGCCCGCCGTTCCTGATCCACCGCGAGAAGGTAGCACGACCAGCTAGCTGGTCGTGCTACCTAGTCCCCTTCCTCCCGGAGCCGTCCCGACGGCGTCAGGCGGCGGGGCCGCCCGGCGGGAACGGCACCCCCGCCAGGAGCGGAATCAACGACTCCTCCTCGTACGCCAGATGCGCGGTCAACTCGGCCGTCATCCGGTCCAGTTCGGCCCGGAACCGGACCGGGTCGGCGGTGTCCACATCGGCCAACAACTCCTCCAGTTCACGCCGGATCCGGTCGACGGTGACGTGCTCGGCCCGCAGCCGCCCGATCACCGGCGCGAGGTCCGGATACTGCCGCTCCAGCCCGGGCAGCATGTGCCCGTCCTCGCTGGTGTGGTGGAAATGCAGCGACTGACAGAACGCCAGGCAGTGCTGCCGGATCTGCATCCCCAACCCGACCGGTGGCGGCCCGCCCGCAACCTGCCGGGCCGCGAAGTACCCGTCGGCCTCGGCCCGGGTACGCGTCAACTGGTCCCGCAGCCAGTCGTGGATCTCCATGAGCTTGTCGGCGAGGTTGTTCACCTCGCGCCCGCCGACGTCGGCGTGCACCCGGTCGAGCACCACCACCGGAATTCGTCGCCGGGTGCCGGCCTGGTAGTCGCCGTACCCGGGCTCCCGCTCGACGACGTGGGCGAAGAGCCGGTCGCGTTCGGCGCCCTGCGCGGGCACCGCGACCGCCTCGAAGATCTCGGTGCCGACCTCGACGCGGACCAGCGGGTTGGCGATCACGTTGTGGTACCAGGCCGGATGGCGCGGCGCGCCGCCGGCGGAAGCGACGACGAGCAGCCGGTCGCCGTCGCGGACGTAGCCGAGCAGGCTGGTCTGCCACCGGCCGGACTTCGCGCCGGTGGTGGTGAGCAGCAACAGGTTGCCGCCCTCGAACAGGCCACCGACCTTTCCGCCGTTGGCGCGGAACTCGTCGACGACGGACCGATTGAAGTCACTGATCCGCGGTGCGGAGCCAAGCGGGTGCGTGGGGTTTTCGGACAAGGTTCTCCTCACAGGTTGGAATGGGCGACAGGCCCGGTACGCGTGGCCGTACGGCCGAGCACGTCAGCGGCCGTACGCGCAGCGTGCGTCGCACGGACGCCACCGGCGTACGCGGACATCCGTCGCAGGGCGTCGCTGGGATGAAGATCGGGGTGCAGGCGATCGCGGCCGGGCGTGGCACGAAAAGGCCACGCCGACGTGGCGGCGTTACGCGAGCGGCGTGTGTGGACTCACGATTCGCTCCCCGGATATGACAGGCGCCTCCATGCAACCACCGTCGTCAGGCGGTTCGCACGCGACACGCGGCTGATTCTAGCGCCCGCCCGGGCCGGCTCCCAGGGGACGGACGGACGCCGGCCCGAACGACTCTTCCGCATATAGTCACGTGAATGTCGCATCGGATAGTCGCCGTACTGCTGTTGATCGTCGCCTTCGCCGCCTTCGTGGCCCAGTGGATGTTCCCGTTCCTCGACGATGCGCCATGGATGCTGCGGACCGGGGTGACGGTCGTCGGCGTGGTATGCCTCCTGGCCGCGGTGAGTCTGTGGATGCGCGGGATCGCCAACCGCGGGCGGAGTTCGTAGGTCGCCTCATCGGCGCTCACCGGAACTCGTGCACGACCTCGATCGGTCCGACGATGTGCCGGTTGAACTCGTCCAGTTCCTCGGCCGGCACCCAGAGTTCGAGGATGTCGCGGCCGCCGACCTGCTGGACCGGGTAGCGGGCGGCAAACGCCGCGTCGACCTCGAACCGGGTGACGAAGCCGGCGCCGGAGGCGGGCACGTTCCAGTCCCGGGCGATCATGACGGCGTACTGCTCGTTGAGGACCGGGTAGAAGATCGGCTGGTCCGGCAGGCGCGGTGGCCACGCCGTCCAGCCCGAGTCGCGTACGAGGTCGAGTTCCTGCGGGCCCGTCGGCCGCCACAACGTCATCGTCTCGGTCATCGCCCCTCCTCACCGGTCGGGGCAGGCTACCGGCCGGACGGACGCCCGAACCAACGGTATTCGGCCGACGGGGTGACGGCGTACGCACGCTGCCGTGATCGTCTGCTGTTCCGCCGCTCACCGTACGGCGTGTCGAACGGCAGCTCAGCAGACGATCATTGTCCCGGGGCCCTGCGGGTGGTGCCGCCGGGAGACGAATTCGCTGTCCAGGCCCACAGCGAATTCGGCGTAACGACAGCGAACTCGCTGTGGGCCATGACAGCGGTACCCACCGGCGGGCCGGGCCTACTCGACGGCCATCTCGCCCAGGTCCGACCAGCCGTCCTGGTCGACGCTCTGGCTGACGATCTTCGGGGTGGCCTGCAGGTGCGCCGGCAGATCCCGCTGGGCCTGCCGGAAGTGCGCGGAGTTCACGTGGGCGGCGCCCGCGTCGCCGTCCCGGAACGCCTCGACGAGGACGTACTCGTCGGGGTCGTCGATGCTGCGCGACCAGTCGAACCACAGGCAGCCCGGTTCGGCCCTCGTCGCCTCGGTGAAGGGTGCGGCGATCTGCGGCCACCGGTCGGCGTACTCCGGCTTGATCAGGAACTTCGCGGTAATAAAGATCATGGCGTCATCCTCCTCCACGGCAGGTGTCCGGTCAGCGGTACGCCGGTGTCAACCGGACCACTCGTCCCGCCAGTCCGCTCTGTCGCAGACTCTCGGCTGGCCCCCGGAATACAGCGCGAGCGCGAAACCGAGGCGCTGCACCGCCCCGTCCCGCGAGGTCAGGTCGACCCCGAAGGTCAGGAACGAGCCTTCGAGGCTCGACCATCGGTCCGGTTCACCGAGCCGGAAGTCGGCGAGCGGCGGCTGGCGGCGGAGGAACTCCTCGTGTTCGGCCTCGGTGTAGTCGTGCAGCACATCGCCGCACAGCAGTTCGTGGGCGCCACGGAAGTCGCCGTCGCGGACCCGTTCCAGGTACGTCGTCAACACGCGCTCGGCCTCGGCGACCTCGACGGCCTGCCGGTAGTCGGTGTAGGTATCGCAGCCGTAGCAGGACGCAACGACCACACAGACCGCGGCCGCGACGGTGGCGGCGAGCCGGCGCGGCCGGGACCACCGGCCAGCCGCCCGTGTCATGGCCGACAGGCTATCGGGCACGGGTCGCAGCGGGCCAGCGGTCGGGAACCCTGGCCGGGACCGGCTGCCCACCGGCGCGCTAGCGGGCCGGGCCCCGTGCCTCGCCGTGCTGAAGGTAGGCCAGCACGGCGAGGACCCGCCGGTGCCCGCTGTCGCTGGGCGGCAGCCCGAGCTTGGCGAAGACGTTGCCGATGTGCTTGCTGACCGCCCGTTCGGTCACCACCAGTGTCCGGGCGATCGTCGTGTTGTCGTGCCCCTCGGCCATCAGCCGCAGCACCTCGAGTTCGCGCGGGGTCAGGGCGGCCAGCGGGTCGTCGCGGCGCCGGCTCATCAGCTCGGTCACCACCTCCGGGTCGAGGGCGGTGCCGCCGGCCGCGACCCGCTCCAGGGCGTCGAGGAACTCGTCGACCCGGCCGATGCGGTCCTTCAGCAGATAGCCGACGCCGTTCGCGCCGCCGCTGAGCAGCTCGGTCGCGTACATCTCCTCGACGTACTGGGACAGCACCAGGACCGGCAGTCCGGGCACCGCCGCGCGGGCGTCGAGCGCGGCGCGCAGGCCCTCGTCACGCAGGCCCGGCGGCAGCCGTACGTCGACGACGGCGACGTCCGGACGGTGCTCCAGGAGGGCGGGCAGCACCTCGGGGCCGTTGACCGCGACCGCCACCACCTCGTGCCCGGCCGAGGTCAGCAGCAGCACCAGCCCCTCACGCAGCAGGGCGTTGTCTTCGGCGATCACCACGCGCACGGCAGTCCTATCCGGATCTCGGTCGGCCCTCCGGCAGGGCTGCTCACCCGCATCGTGCCGTCGAGGGCGGCGACCCGGCGCCGGATGCCGAGCAGGCCGCTGCCGGCAGCCTCGTCGGCCCCGCCCCGCCCGTCGTCCCGGACGTGGATCGCCAGCGTATCCGCGTCCTTCGCCAGCCGGACCGTGGCCCTGCTGGTGCCGCTGTGCCGGGCCACGTTCGTCAGCGACTCCGCGACGACGAAGTACGCCGCCGCCTCGACCGCCGCCGCCGCCCGCGCCTGCGGCAGCCCGTCCGCCTCGACGGCCACCTCGAGTCCGCTGCTGGCCGCGAGCGCCCGTACCGCGCCGACCAGGCCGCGGTCGGTCAGGATCGGCGGGTAGATGCCCCGGATCACGTGCCGCAGTTCGGCGAGAGCCTGCTCGGCCTGGTCCTGCGCCTGGTCCAGCAGCGCCCGGGCGGCGTCCGGGTCCCGGTCGTACGCCCGCCGGGCGAGACCCACCCGCATCGACAGCGCCACCAGCCGCGCCTGGGTGCCGTCGTGCAGGTCCCGCTCGATACGCCGCAGTTCCGCCCCGTGCGCGGCGATCGCCGCCGCCCGGGTCTCGGTCAGCTCGACCACCCGCTCGGCGAGCCGGTCGTTCGGCGACGGCAGCAGCAGCGCCCGGGTCCAGGTGGCGTCGAGTCCGGCGAGCCGGTCGATGACCGGCAGCAGCACCGGCGGCCGGCCCAGCAGACCGGCCCACACCCCGTCGACGAGCACGGCGAACGGCCACACCGTCAGCGCGGCGCAGGCCAGACCCAGCCCGTACAGCAGGTGCCACAGCAGCCAGCGCAGGTCGCGGCGGGTCCCCGGATCGGTCAGCGCGGCCCGTACCCGGTCGGTGAGCGGACCGGTCAACGGCAGATAGCGGGCCGGGATCTCGACCCCGGCGTACGTCGCCACCTGGCGCCGCTTGAGCCCGGCGAGCCGGCGCAGCAGCAGCACCGTTTCGGGCAGCACGCCCGCGCCGACGACGGTGAGGGTGATCAGCGCGGTGAACAGGATCAGTCCGAGGAAGGCGTAGGAGACCAGGGCCAGTCCGGCGGCGCCGAACAGCCCGTACGTGGCCCGCCCCGCCTGCCGCAACGCCGTACGCATGGGCCCAGGCTAGGCGCCGGATCCGGGGTTGCCGGTGGGGTGGGCCCGCCGGGCATGGTGTAGCGGGCTACACCATGGGTTCGGGAGTGGGGGCCATCGTCGGGCGGCTCGGCCGGCAGCAGACTCGTAGGTGTCACCGCCCGCCACATTCGGAAGGAACCGACCGTGAAGAACCTGCTCTGGGTCGTACTGGCCGTCTCGGTCGTCGCCAACGCCGCCACCAACCTGCTCATGCCGGGCGGGGCGGGACAGATCACGCTTCAGCTCGTCACCGGCCTCGTCGCGGTCGGCTCGATCGCCGGCCTGGTCACCGCCCGCCGCCGGCGCGCCTGACCTCGTCGGCCCGGCCGTCGACGAGGCGCCCAGGGTGCGGCTCTCCGGGCCCCCGCCGGCGGGCCCGGGCCGGTAGGTTCCCCGACGTGTACGTCGGCGACGATCCCCCGGTCTCTCCCCGCCTCCGCCGGTTCCTGGCGGAACACGCCCGCCGGCTGCCGCACATGACCGAGGCCCGCATCCGGTCCGCCGCCGCCATGACCGTCGACGGCCGCGACGAACCGGCACCCGAAGAACTGGTCACCGCCATGGTCCGGTTCGAGGAACGCTACGGCGGCCTCTGCTACCCCGTCATGGGCAGCAACGGAATGGAGTACGGGCTCGACGGTGTGGCCACCGGCCACCACAGCCCGCTCGGGCCGGCCTTCCCCGGCATCCTGGACGGCGACCAGACGTGGGGCATCGACGTCCTCACCGACGGCAGGACCGCCATGGGACCGGGACGGTGGCCTTACCGCATCATCGACCGGTCCGTCGACCAGCGGTTGGAGAAGCACGCACTCCTGGTTGCCATGCGGTCCTGGCCGCACCGGACCTTCGCCTGTTTCACCCCGCCGGAGGTCCTGCCGGTCGTCGACGAGGAACGGCTCCCGCCACCCGTTCCCGAAGCCACCGGGCCGGCCGACCTGTGGTGGGCCGACGACTCCACCGCCATCGAGGCCACGCTGAGCGGCTGGCCACCAGAACAGGACCGCTGGACCGTGCGCTACTTCGCCCGTACGCCTCGACAGGCGGCCGACGCCAACCCGACCGTCTACGCGGCGATCGGGCACGAAACCGTCCCCGCCCACTGGTGCGCACTCTGCTCCCACGACATCGCTCCGGGCATGACGTGTACTCCGGCGCCGAACAGGAAAGACCGCCGGGGCCGGCCATGACGTCGACGTCCCGGTGGTCCGTGCTCTCGCCGGCGGCGAACCGCTGACCGTGTCACCGCCCGCTTTCTGATCATGACCTGTGGGAAGGCCGTCGGGTAGCTCAGCGGCGTCGCGGATAAGCACCACCCGCCTGGCGTCCGGAAATTCGTATGCGATCCGACTCAACCCGGCGATGGTCGGCCGACGTCTTGCTCGTTATCGGCCAGGACGGCATCGAACTCGACCGGGGGTGGCACGGCGTGGCATCGGCAACGCACGATGCGGAGTTCCAACTGTTCGTACGGACCCAGTGGGGGCCGCTGACCAGGACGGCCTACCTGCTGACCGGCGATCGGGGCACCGCCGAGGACCTGGTCCAGTCGGCGTTGGAGAAGACACACCGGCACTGGTCGCGGATCCTGCGCAAGGACGCGCCGGAGGTGTACGTCCGGCGGGTGATGGTCAACACGGCCATCTCGTGGCGGCGGCGCCGTCGGGTGGCCGAGGTGGAACTGCGGGCCACGGACCCGGGGCCGGCGACGGACCCGTACGTGCAGGTCGAACATCGACACGAGCTGCTACAGGCGTTACGCCGGCTGCCGCGAAAGACCCGGGCGGTGCTCGTACTGCGCTACTTCGAGGACCTCAGCGAGGCGGACATCGCACGGGTCCTGAACTGCTCGATCGGCTCGGTGAAGAGTCAGGCCTCGCGCGGCCTCGCCCGGCTGCGCGCGGAACTTCACCAGACCGCCCCCGCTGTATCGACGACCCTGCAGGGAGGTCCCGCATGACCCCACGAATCGAGTCTGCGCTGCGTGAAACCCTCGAGCGTGAGGCGTACGGGGTGCCCGTACCCGAGGATCCGTGGCCGGGCTTCGCGCGCCGGCGGGGTGCGCGCCGGCGTGCCCGGCGGGTCCGGGTCGCGGTCGTCGCGGCGATGCTGGCGGCGGCGGTCGGGATCCAGACGAACCTGGTCCCGCTGCCGGGCTGGGTGCCGGCGGTACCGGTGTCCGGTGTGTGGTCCACCTGGAACGAGGAGCCGCCGCGGGGGGCGTTGACGGCCGACCGGGCGTGGCTGGCCGGGCTCCGGCGGCAGGTGGCGGACGTCGAGGACCCGGAAGGCGTCTGGCGGGTCCTCGACCGCGACGCGATCCGGATCGTCTACGCCGACGACGTCGGGCCGCACCGGCTGGCGCTGCTTCTCGTGCCGCTGCGGCTGGGCGTCGTCACCGTCTCCGAGCTTTTCTGGTACCACGGGCCGGCCGGTGCCGCCGCCGGCCAGATGACGCAGAGCAGCAGCTCCGACAGCGACAGTCCGGTGGCGAGTTGGATGCGGGTCGACGCGGCCACCGGTGGGGTGGCGGTCGTGGTCGCCCCCGTCGGTAGCACCGTGACGATCGGCAGCGGCGTCGACTACCGTCCCTCCGGGACGCTGGCCCGCCGTCAGGTCGTCGTCTCGCAGGCCAGCGGCATCGGGGTGGCGTCGATCGCGCCCACCCCCGTCGACCCGGGCATCACCGCCGAGGTCACCACCTCCGACGGCGACCTGATCCGCCATGGCGTCAGCGGCAGTTGGTCGGGGGCCACCGACACGGTCGACCCGCACGCTTCGACCGAGGCGATGATGACCACCGTCCTGTCCGACTTCGCGGGTCCGGCACCCGACCGCGACATTCTCCGGGCCTTCGTCGGCTGGGCGTTGCGCGACAGCCGGCTGACGGTGCGGGACGTCTCCGTACGGCTGCGCTGGTGGGGCACGGTCAACGGGCAGGCGGCCGCGCTGTTGACCGTCCGGCCCGAGGGTGGCGGCGTGCTCGCGTACGCGTTCCACGGCACCCCTCGATCGATGCGGCTGGATCTGCGCCTGCTGCTACCGGCCGACGGCGCCGACGAACGGCCGCTCGCGTGGCGGCTGCGTGCCGAGGGCAGGGACGACGCGACCGACAGGGTGCTCGTGGTGGCCGCCGCGGGCGCGACCGCGGTCTCGCTCACGCCCCACGGGGCCGCCGCCGTGGCCGTCCGGCTCGACCCGTTCGGCTTCGGCGAGGCGACCCTGCCGCCGGACGCGGCGGCGACGGTGACCGCTCGCGCCGGCGACGGCCCGGTCTTGACCACTCCGGTGCCGCCGTTGGAGAACAATCTGTCCGGCCCACCGGGCGACACCCCGGCGACCCGGATCGTGCCCTAGAACGGCGTTCTCGCACGATCTGGCGGGAACCTGGCGTCGCATCATTCGAGGAGACGGCAGTGCAGGCCGCGTTGCCGGCCCCGGAATGGTCCTCACCCGAGCGTGACGGGCAGGGTTGCTGTTCCGGTCCACAGCGAGTTCGCTGTGGATACGCCCAATTCGCTGTGGGCCGTGACAGCGACACCCGCCCCGTCGCCGAACCCGGCCCACGACAACCCGTCCCCGGGCGCCCGAACCATCTCGGACGACCCGTTACGGCCGCCGGGTCAGAGCCGCTTGTGGAAGTGGTGTTTCGCCGTCCCGTCCGGCATGTCGGGGGTGCGGCCGACCTCCCGGTAGCCGAATCGCAGGTAGAAACCGGGCGCCTGGAAGGACATCGTGGCCACCACGACCCGGTCACAGCCGCGCCGGCGGATCTCGTCCTCGGCGGCGGCGAGGAGGCGTTCGCCCCAGCCCTGCCCACGCAGGTCGGATGCCAGCCACAGGGACGTGATCCCGCCGCAGCCGCCCCAGGTCCAGCCGGTGAGTCCGCCCTGAAGGACGCCGTCGTCGTCGACCAGTCTGATCGACAGCGGGGTCTGGTCGTCGGAGGCGACGGCCGCGTTGTTGATAGCGTCCAACTCGTCAGAGAGGCGCTTCTCCAGCTCGGAATCTTCGGTACCGAAGGTTAGTTCTGCCACGGCAGGAGTGTCCTACATCCACGGGGACGGAACAGGAATGAGCGTGAGCGCGCCGGGTGGTCCGGGTCGACGGCGGCCCGTGGCACTGCCGCCACTGACCCGGGTGGACCTCGGCGAGGTGCCGTACGACCGCGCGATGGCGGACATGGACGGGTGGGTACGCGAGCGCCGCGAGGGCCTGGCCGGTGACCGGCTGTTCCTGCTCAGCCATCCGCCCGTGGTCACCTACGGGCGTACGACGGATCCGGCGGACCTCGTCGGCCTGCCTCCGGACGTACCGACGGTGTTGGTCGACCGCGGCGGTCAGGCCACCTATCACGGGCCCGGCCAACTCGTCGGGTATCTCGTGTTGGGCCTGCGGGAACGTGGTCCCGGCGACGTGGTCCGGTGGCTCGAGCACGGCCTCGTCGCCGCGCTCGCCGAGCTGGGCTTCGCCGCCGTACGTCGGGACACGCCGCGCGGCGGCACGAGTCTCGTCGGCGTCTGGACACCGGACCATCGCAAGATCGCCTCGATCGGGATGCGGGTCCGTGGCACCGTCACCAGCCACGGCTTCTCGCTCAACGTCGCCCCGGACATGGCGGTGTTCGACTCCTTCGTCTCGTGCGGTCTGGCGGACGTCACGATCACCTCCGTCCGCCGGCTCGCCGAGGAACAGGGGGTGCCGGCGCCTTCGGACGCCGAGGTGCGCGACGCGGTCGCCCGGCATCTGGATGCCCGGGGTGCCGGTCCGGGTCAGCGGGCGTAGACGACGGTGGCGTCGTCGCCGCGTTTGTTGCGGGGCCAGCGCAGGCACGACGGGTCGGTCGCCTCGGCTGCCCGGACGCGGCGGATCAGTCCGGGCGGGCCGGTGGTGTCGAGCAGGTCGAGCAGCGTGGGCCAGTCGAGTAGCCCGAACGGGCTGACGAGCCGGGCCGCGCCGTCGGTGAGCAGGGCAACCCGCCGGACGGCGTCGGACGGCAGCGAGCCGGTGATGGCGTGCGCCGCGGCGGTCGGGTCGGCGGCGGCGATCCAGTAGCCGCCGGACCGGTTGCGTGCCGCCAGTTCGGCGTGCTTCATGCGCAGCAGTGCGGCCTGCTTCTCGGCGGAGCCGAGCGGATGCCGGTCGGCGTCGGCGCGTTCGGCTGTCGCGGTCCGGTCCACCCGGTCGTCGGTGACGGCCCGGATGCCGTCGGGGGTGTCGATGACCACGGTGACGTCGCCGAGGACGAGGTATTCGAGTACGGCGCCGTCGAGCCGTACGACGGCGACGCCGGCCGACGGGGTGCCGGGGTGGGTCAGGTCGCATTCCCGGTGCCGGTCGGCGGTGCGACGGATCGCGGTCGCCAGGGCGTCGTCGAGGCGGACCCGACGGTCGGCGGCCAGGTCGACGATCGAGGAGCCGAGCTGGGCGGCGTACCAGGCGACGCCGTGGGTGCAGCCGGTCGCGGTCCGGGCGGTCGCTCCGTCGAGTACGACCATGAGCCCGTCGGCCGCGGCGGCCCAGTCCTCGTTCGGTCCCCCTGGGATGCCGGCCGCCGTGGCCGAGGTTACGTCCACGGTCGAGGGTGCAACTGAGCGGGCATGAAAGTCTTTCGTCAATATTGATAAAAGTCCGGATGGCTCCGGCGAAAGATATGGACACCTCGATACTAAGTCCGTTAAGGTCTGACGCTAGCAACTTGTTTCGGCGAGGTAAACCGACGGCGCGGTAGCTCACCGAACGTGTCGACGGGTGGGCGTCCACCACCCGGAAGGCACACCTCACGGGGCGTGGCACCCTCGGAGAGCACTGGCAGTACTCGATCCGGCGCGACGGCACGCGCCCTGTCCCGTAGTCGCCCGCTCCCGTCCGACGCGCGGCAGTCCCGGCACACCACACCGGACCCGCCCCCGCGCGCTCTCGAGTCACACCGTCCCGTACCTCCCCGTGGCCTCCACGGCGTCGAGTCTGACCGCGAACCAGGTCCGGACTCGGCTGCCGCGCGCCCTCATCCACCCACCCCCGTTCCGCGACATCCCGCGCGACTCTCGCCACAGTCCTAAAAGGACAGATGTGAAAGGTTTGCCGGACATGCCAATCCCACCCACCGGTGCACCCGGTCGCCGCCTGAGACCACCGCCGCGCCGCACCACCGCCAGCCGGTTCCGGCGGCCCCTGACCGCACTCGTGGCCGCCACCGCGATGCTGCTCAGCTCCACGTTGGCCTCCACGCCGGCCGGCGCCCGCCCCAACGGCGACGACGGCCCACCGCAGCAGCGGGACGCCCAGGTGCTCACCTGGACGGCGGGCAACGACGTCTCGTCGTACACCACCGCCCCCGCGACCGCGAGCCCCGGCCCGGCGACGTTGGTCTTCGAGAACAGCGCCGCGACCGGCAACACCTCCGGAATGCAGCACACCCTGACGTTCGAAACCGGTGACCCCACCTACAACCAGGATGTGAACGTGAACATCCTGGCCGACCCGTTCGACGCCAACGGCGGTCGGTGGACAGTGGACGTGGTGCTCACCCCCGGCACCTACCGCTACTTCTGCGCCATCCCCGGCCACGGGCTGATGAACGGCCTGCTCATCGTCTCCGACGACACCGGCGAGGACACCACGCCGCCGACGGTGACCGCGGCGCTCTCCGGGCAGCAGAACGGCAGCGGCGCCTACATCGGCGCCGCGACCGTCAGCCTCACCGCCACCGACAGCGAATCCGGGGTCGACACCGTCGAGTACTCCCTCGACGGGGGCGCGTACACGGAGTACACCGCACCGGTGACGGTCAACGAGACGGGTCAGCACACGCTGAGCTACCGGGCCACCGACCTGGCGGGCAACACCTCCACGCCGGGCTCGGTGTCGTTCACGGTCGTGCCGCCGCCGGACCCGGACACCACGCCGCCGACGGTGACCGCCGCGGTCACCGGCAACCGGGACGACACCGGCGCCTACGTGGGCGCCGCCACCGTCACCCTCACCGCGACCGACACCGAGTCCGGGGTCGACACCGTCGAGTACTCCCTCGACGCGGGCGCGTACACCAGCTACACCGCGCCGGTCACGGTGAACCGGCCCGGCCAGCACACGCTGACCTACCGGGCCACCGACCAGGCCGGCAACACCTCCGACGCGCAGTCGGTCAGCTTCACGGTGGTGGTTGGCGGCGGCAACCCGGAGTGCCCGGTGCTGGACACCCGCCCGGTCGTCTGGCTCGGCACGCTGAACAGCGGTGTGCCGAACCGGCTGGTCGGGACCGGCTGCACCATCAACAACCTGATCGCCAGCGAGCGGCTGTGGCTCAACCACACCGAGTTCATGCAGCACGTCCGGGCGGTCGCGAAGAACCTGCGTGAGCTCGGGGTGATCAACAACGCCGAGCGGGCCACGCTGATCGAGACGGCGACCGCGTCGGCGGTCGGCAAGTCGGACGCGCAGACCGGCTACCGGTCGATCCTGGACCGGTCGGGCTCCTCGTTCGACCAGTGGGAGCACGTCGGGGCGGGTGGCTTCACCCGCAACGCCGACGGCTCGATCACCAGCCGTCCGGTCGCCGGCCTCGGCATGCTGTGGTTCCCGATCCGCAGCTACGGCGACTTCTCCATGAAGCTGCAGTGGCGGGACGACGCGCCCGGCGACGCCCGCGCCAACAGCGGTGTCTTCGTCCGCTTTCCCGGCGTGCACCAGCACCCGAGCGAGCCGCGCCCCGAATGGGTCGCGATCAAGTACGGCCACGAGATCCAGGTCTTCGACAGCCCCTCCGGCGACCGGTACAAGACCGGCTCGGTGTACGGCTTCGACGGCGTCGCCCTCGACGGCGCGGGAGTGACGCCGAAGGGCACCTGGAACGACTACGAGATCCGGGTGGTGGGCCAGCACTACTCGATCTACCGCAACGGTGAGCTGATCAACGAGTTCGTCAACACCCCGGACGCGGTCTTCGACCCGCCCCGGGCGGACGACCCCGGCGGCGCCGGCCGGCAGCGTACCCACGGGTACATCGGCCTGCAGGTCCACGGCGCCAACGACATCGTCAGCTACCGCAACGTCCGGGTCGCCCCGCTGACCCCGTGACCCGATCCCGGTGGTGCGCCGCGCCCGCGCGGCGCACCACCACGACGCCCCACCCCCGCACCGACCGTGGTCGGCTCAGCGATTGGAAACGACCTTGGATACAGACCAGATCGAGCAGCGTTCCAGACCCGCCGGATTCCTGAGCAGCAGCGCCAGCCGGGCGGGGATGGTCCTGGCGGTCCTGCTGGTGACGTTCGCCGGCGCCGGCACCGCCTTCGCCCTGAACAACAACACCGTCGTCACCGAAGCGCAGGACGGTGCGCGCCCCGAGGGCTGCGTCGCACCCGACCGCGAACTGCAGATGTACGCGGTGGAGCTGCCCCGCGACCCGGTCACCAACCAGATCCGGCTCGGCTACGGCCTGACCCCGGAGACTGCCTCCTACCCGGGTCCGACGATGGAGATGATCGAGGGCGAGTGCCTGGCGATCACCCTGCACAACCAGGTGTCGGCGGAGACGCTGTCGCAGCTGCGTACGAACCCCACGCACCCGCTCGGCGTCTCGCTGCACGTCCACGGGGTGAAGTACACCCAGGACTCCGACGGCACCGTGCACAGCGGCTCGTTCGTGGCGCCGGGCCAGTCGCGGACCTACACCTGGTACGCCAAGCCGCGCAGCTCCCGGACGGGATCGCCGGGCACGGCCGGCTACTGGTGGTACCACGACCACGTGGTCGGCGGCACCCACGGCACCCAGGGCCTCAACTCCGGGCTCTTCGGCGGCCTGGTCGTACGCCGCCAGGGCGACGTCCGCCCGGACCGCACGTACGTGACCGCCTTCGGTGACCGGCAGAGCATCAACCTGCGGCGCGGGGCGGCGGCGGACAACTGCGACCTGGAGAACCCGGTGCCGGGTCCGGCCTGCTTCGTCGCCAAGATCGGTGAACGGGTCGAGTTCATCGTCATCGGCATGGGCGACGACATGCACACCTGGCACGTCCACGGACACTCGTGGGCGGACACCCGTACCGGGGTGGTGGTCGGCGACAACAAGGCACTGGTCGACTCGATCCCGGTGATCGACAACAAGACCCTCGGCCCGGGTGACTCGTTCGGTGTGACGATCACCGCCGGTGACTCGGTGGGTCCGGGCCACTGGATGCTGCACTGCCACATGCAGTTCCACTCCGACCTCGGCATGGCGACCACGCTGCACGTCCTGGACGAGAACGGGCAGATGCCGCCGGGTGGCCACCAGCACCGGGAGGTCGTCAACCGCACGCCGCTGAACAACGGCGGGTCCACCGACGGCGCCCCGGCGGCCGGCGGCGACCAGTCCACCGACCCGCACGCCGGCCACCGCTGATCCGACCGTCCCCACCACCCCGGCGTGACCCGCCAACCCCGTAAGGAGCAGGAATGGCCGACAGACGCCATTTCAGGATCCCCCGCCCGACAAGACCGATCCGTCCCGCCGTCGCGGTCGCCGCGGCCGCCACCCTGCTGGCCGGCATGCTGACCGTCCCGGCCGCCACGCCCGCCGTGTCCGCGGCGCCGCCCACCTGGGGCAACCGGGTGGTCAACGTCCTGGTGTTCCACGGCCCCGAGGCCGAGCAGGCCGACCCGGTGAACCGGGCCACCAACATCATCCGCAAGCTCGGCAACGAGCACGGCTTCTACGTCCACCAGTCCGCGGACCCGAGCGTCTTCAACCCCGAGAACCTGGCCCGCTACCGCAGCGTGGTCTTCCTCTCCGCCAACGGGGTGACCCTCAACGACGCGCAGGAGGCGGCGTTCCAGTCGTACGTCAAGGGCGGCGGCGGCTTCGTCGGCGTCCACGACGCGGCGTACGCCCAGCCGACCTCGGAGTGGTTCACCGGCCTGATCGGCACCCGGCCGGCGCCCAGCCTGCCGCCGTCGGAGGACGTCGTCGAGGCCACCGCGAGCGGCAACAACCCGCCGAACGAGACCGCGCAGCACGCCTTCGACGGCTCGACGGGCACGAAGTGGCTGACCCGGACGACGACCGGCTGGCTGACCGGCAAGCTGGCCGAGCCGACGGTGATCAGCCGGTACGCCCTGACCTCGGCCAACGACTCCCCCGGTCGGGACCCGCGCAACTGGACGCTGCGTGGTTCCAACGACGGGCAGACCTGGACCGATCTGGACAGCCGCAGCGGGGAGACGTTCCCGTCCCGGTTCCTGACCCGGCAGTTCTCCTTCACCAACACCACGGCCTACCAGTACTACCGGCTGGACATCACCGCCAACAGCGGCGAGCCGCTGATCCAGCTCGCCGAACTGTGGCTGATCGGCGCGGAGGCCGGGCCGGCACCGGAGAGCCAGGTCCAGGAGGCCAAGGTCAACGTCACCGACCGCAACCACCCGGCCAACGACGGACTCCCGCTCACCTGGACCCGCTCCGACCAGTGGATCAACTGGGACCCGAGCCCGGTCGGCCGGGTGCACACCATCGCCCAGGTCGACGAGACCAGCTACAACCCCGGCCTGAGCGGCAACGGCCCGTTCCACCCGATCTCCTGGTGCCACGACTACGACGGCGGCCGGTCGTTCTACACCGGCATGGGCCGCACCGAGGCGAGCTGGACCAACGACACCCAGTTCCGTAACCACCTGCTCGGCGCGATCCAGTGGACCGCCGGCACGGTCCGCGGCGACTGCAAGGCGACGATCGCCGCCAACTACCGGGTCGAGCGGCTCACCACCACCAACCAGTCCGGCCAGATGGACCAGATCGGTGAGCCGCACGGCCTCACCATCGCCCCGGACGGCACGGTCTTCTACATCGGTCGCGGCGCCTGCGCGTCCGGCCCGATCGTCGACTGGTCGAACGAGAACGTCGGCCGCGGCTGCGGCACCATCCACCAGTGGGATCCGCGGACGAAGCAGGTCAAGCTCCTGACGACGCTGGCGGTGATGGGCAACCGGGGCAGCGGCAGCGAGCTGGTCAAGAACGAGGAGGGCCTGCTCGGCATCACCCTCGACCCGAAGTTCGCCGAGAACGGCTGGGTCTACGCGTACTGGATGCCGCACGAGTCGATCGACCGGGAGAACCGGATCGGTCAGCGGACCATCTCCCGGTTCACCTACGACCGCGAGGCCGCCACGATCGACCAGGACACCCGCAAGGACCTGCTCAACTGGGACACCCAGATCCACAGCTGCTGCCACGCCGGTGGCGGCATGACCTTCGACAACGACGGCAACCTGTACGTCGGCACCGGGGACAGCAACTCCTCCGGCGGCTCCAGCGGCTACTCCGGCAACAACTGGACCCAGGAGTACGCCGGCATCTCGTTCCAGGACGCCCGCCGTACGTCCGGCAACACCAACGACCTCAACGGCAAGATCCTGCGCATCCACCCGGAGGCCGACGGGACGTACACGATCCCGGAGGGCAACCTGTTCACCGGGCAGGAGGAGGGCGGCGGCAAGACCCGCCCCGAGATCTACGTCATGGGTGTCCGCAACCCGTCCCGGCTCGCCTGGGACCCGGTCAACAACTGGCTGACCGCCGCCTGGGTCGGCCCGGACGCCGCCGCCCCCAGCCCCGAGCTGGGACCGGCGAAGTACGAGACCGCCACCATCATCACCTCGGCCGGAAACCAGGGCTGGCCGTACTGCATGGGTAACCGGCAGCCGTACCGGGACCGCAGCAACACCGACGCGACGGTCCTGACCGGCTGGTACGACTGCGACAACCTGAAGAACGAGTCGCCGCGCAACACCGGCCTGGTCAACATCCCGCCGGCCCGCGACAACATGATCTGGTACTCGCCGCAGGGCGGCGGGCCGGTCTACCCGACCCGCACCGACGGCAGCGGCCTCCCGTCGTACGTCACCGGCGAGGAGACCTTCACCCGCCCGTACCTGCGTGGCGGCGGCCAGGCCGTGATGGACGGGCCGACCTACCACCGGTCGAAGGTCGACACCAACAGCGGGGTCGCCTGGCCGGCGTACTGGGACAACAAGTGGTTCATCGGCGACCAGTCGAACTCCGGCAACCGGATCGCGGTCACCGTCGACCCGGCGAACGTGCCGAGCCAGGGCGCCCCGGCGTTCGCCGAGGACCTCAAGGCGATCATCCCGGGCGGCAGCGGCGCCAACCAGCTCCAGTCCTGGATGGACGCCAAGTTCGGCCCGGACGGCGCGCTCTACATGCTCGACTACGCCGGCGGCTTCTTCAGCCTGCACAGCAACCAGAAGCTGATCCGGATCACCTACACCGGCGGGGCGGAGACGCCCGGACCGGAGTACGCCACGGCCCGGGTGACCGACCAGAGCCAGCCGCGTACGGTGCAGTTCTCCAGCCACCGCGTCGGCGGCATCGCCTGGGAGTGGACGTTCGGCGAGGGCAACCGGATGTCGACCCAGCCGCACCCGACGTTCACCTACCGCAAGCACGGCACCTACCAGGCCAAGGTGAAGGTCACCTACGCCGACGGCGAGGTCGCCGAGCACACCGTCGAGGTGAGCACCGGCTGCGTCGCACCCGACTCGCGGGACACGGTGTGGCTGCTCGACAGCGACACCGGGGTCACCAACCACGACGCCGGTGGCGGCTGCACGATCAACGACCTGATCGACGACGAACGGGAATGGCCCAACCAGGGCTCGTTCACCAGCCACCTCGACGAGGTCGTCGCCGGACTCAACTCCAGCGGCGCCGTCAACAACGAGGAGGCGGCGACGCTGCGCGCGGCCGGTGCCGCCTCCCCGATCGGCCGGACCGCCGGCTACAAGCCGCTGTTCGACGGTACGGCGTACTCGCTCGCCGACTGGCGGCAGGCACCCGGCGGGTCGTTCAAGGTCCACCCCGACGGCACCATGAGCACCTCCGGCGGGCTCGGCATGCTCTGGTACGCCAAGGAGGAGTTCGCCGACTACTCGATCAAGCTGCGGTTCCGGGACAGTTCACCGGGCACCGTACGCGCCAACAGTGGAGTCTTCGTACGGTTCCCCGACCCACGGACCCCGGTGGAGGAACGACCGGAGGGCAGTTGCGGAACGATGGGCTCGGCGCGTACCTCGCCGGCCTGGGTCGCGATCTTCTGCGGCCACGAGATCCAGCTGTACGACGGGACGACCGGCGAGACGCAGAAGACCGGTTCGGTCTACAACTTCCAGCCGAACAATCTGGAACAGGCCCGGATCACCCCGAAGGGTGAGTGGAACGACTACGAGATCCGGGTCGTCGGACAGCGCTACACGATCATCCGCAACGGCGTGACGATCAACGTGTTCGACAACGTCCCCGGCAAGCAGTCGTCGCGGGCGGGTGACCCGTCCACGGACCTGCGCCAGTTCACCAGCGGCTTCGTCGGGCTGCAGAACCACGGCAACAACGACGTGATGGATTTCCGGGACGTCCGGGTCCGCAAACTCTGACCCACCGGTGCCGGGTACGGGCTGTGACCCGTACCCGGCACATCCCGAGCGAAAGATGACGGGGGCCGCCGCGGCGGCCCCCGTCTGTCGTTGTCGATCGGTCACCGGCCTGTGAACCGCTCTACACCGGACCTGACGTGCCGGAACGCTCCTCGCGGACCGGAGGGGATTCGAACCCCCGGTGGGGCGTGGCACGCCAGTGGCCCCACGCGCCTTCGAGTCGCCGCGCGTGCACGGCACCGACTTTCGGCGCTGCAATAACCCGGCTCTGCCACCGGTCCAGTGCCACTCTGCCCCGGCTCGGCCTGGTCATGCGACCTGAATGTGGGGCAGCCGCTCAGTCGGCACTGTCACGGTCGACCGTCATCAGCCCCGCCCGTCGTGGTGCCAGATGAGAAGCCCTGTCCCGCGGCAATGAAGGCGAGGAGCGGTCGCGACATCACCCGGATCCTTCAAGAGGCGGGCGCCGTAGAGCGGCCGCACTGCGGGCACTGCAGCGGTCGCCGATAAGAGCCGGCGCAGATCGTGAATGGCGAAATGCAGGTCCACCTCATCGCCGGGTTCGAACCACAACCCCTCGGCGCCCAGCACGCCGGCAGCGACGACCCTGGCCTGCGTCACCGGAGTCTGCTCGGCGCGGAAGCTCGGCCAGACCAGCAGGGGAAACACGTGCTCCTCGCCGTATTGACGTACGGCGTTGATGCCACCGAGCACAGCCTGCGGCAACGAGTCGTTGGCCCAGGACCACAACCACGTCTGCCGGACGTGGTCCACGCTGCCGAGCATCGTGATGCGGCCATGAACGAAGTCCCGGCCGCCGCGCGACCAGACGATGCTGGCGTCGTCCATCGACCAGTGGTACTGCACATCGCCGCTGAGCCCATGGTCGGAGACCATCGCCGCCTGCCGCTGCCCGACACTGTCGCGGGTGGTCGAGACGACCGACTCCCACCGCTCATGGTCATGCACAGCCTGCTGATCCACGTGATCCACAGATCCTTCCGCTCTCGCAACGCCGCCCGACCGGTCGGGCGCCCAGACCCTACCGACTCCGCACCGTCAGGCGTGTGGTGGGACAGTTGGCGCTTTCAGCGGCGGGGCCGGCACATCCGCCGCGCCGGCGCCGTTCAAGCCGTCGAACGGCAACGGCAGTAACGGATCTCGGCCAAGCGGAAGCCTCGAGAGCTGTCCGTCTTCGTCGATCCGTCGACCCGCCAGCCGCCGGCTTCGTAGAAGCGCCTGGCGCGCCAGTTGGTCTCGAGCACCCACAAGGTCACCTCGTGGTAGCCCGCCTCCCCCAACCGTCGCAAGCCCGCCGCCATCAACAGTTGGCCCACGCCCTGCCCCCAGTACTCCGGCAGGAGATAGACCGCCTGAATCTCGCCGACAAACCCCGGATCCAGGTCCGGGTCCCGGCTCGGCGAGACGCTGACGAACCCCGGCACTCCGTCATCCTCACTGGCCTTTGCGTCCGACGGACAGGCGGATCCGGTGCTGGTTGGCCAGCCGGTGTACCGGGGCGCTGCCCGTATCGGGCGATCAGTTCGTCGCGGCTGAGCCCGCCGTAGACCGCCCCCGGACCAGCGCCCGGCCTGCCGCGGTAGTGGGCACGGTGCCGCACAGCGGGGCCGTCGCGGCCTTGGAGGAACGTCAAACCCGCCAGGTGAGGTGGCTGGCGGGGGTGTAGCTGGAGTTGACGCAGGGATCGACCTGCATCAACTGACGCTCCCCGGCGGCCCCGTTCGCCGGCAGATCGTTCCCGGTGAAGTAGGAGTAGGGCGCGATGGAAACACCCTCGACGATATGGCGCCCGTCATCCTCGGGCGAGTTCGGGTCCAGGTCTCGAGCTGACAGCGATGCCATCGAGAAGATCGAGAATCCGGCTTGGAAATCAAAGCCGATGTCGGATGCGGTAGCGAGGTGCCCCTTGGCGGCCAGGTCGGCCATCACCTCGTCCATGAACCGGTAGGTCAACTGCACCCCGTCGAGGAAGACGTGTTCGTCCACGCCACAGCCGACTTCGACAAGTTCGACCACGTCGCCGTCGTATGTGACGACGAGCATCGGGTCCACCGAGTCATAGACGGCTCGGGTAGCGCTGCCGGCGTGGACCGCAGGCCCAAGTCTCCGCTCAACCTCATCTCGTGAGTCACCGATTTTCCCAGTTGGCCACCAACTTCCGTAACGCCGCTGAGACCTCAACGGGCTGCTCGGTCAACGCGTTGGGGGGTGGGGTCACGGATACTAATCCAGCCCCGAGGATCCCAGGGGACCTTCCCACCCACCCCCCATAGCCGCGCTCTCCACGAGGGTTGCTCAGACCGGCTCACTGCCGACACTGTAGATCGCCGCTACGACAAATTGCACAGCTGCGTCGCTGCCGCCTCGGTTACGCCTACCGACGGCAACCGACTGACCGTCTCCGCATCAGGAACAATCACGGAGCCCTCACCTGCCCGCAGCAACCTCACCTTGACGTCGCCTACGCTCGTCCGCCCAGGTACGTGCCGGTCGTCACCCAGCCAGTCACACACCCGCTCAGGTGTAGACACCCCGCCAGTACTTGTCACGGGAGACCTTGAAGTCATCGGCCCTTGTCCGCCGCAGAAGCTCGTACCGCTCCGCGAAGACGTCGATCGCTTGCTGGAGGCTGCACCCCTCGGCCTGGCGAATCGCCTGCATCGCCGGGAGGATCCGCCGTTGCACGATCAGGTCATCGATCGACTGCCAAGCGCCCATGCAGCCATCTTGCAGGACGACCGTCAGCTTGGGAATCGCGTATCCACGCGCTACGTAACGGCGGTCCTGATCCGGCAGACGGTGTCCCGGTCTCGCCCCCAGATGCCCTCGCTACCCGATACTGGCAGCCGCATCCGGCACGCGACAGCCAGGACCCGATGGGTGCGTTCGGGAAGTGAATCAAGCCACGCTGGAGTCCGATCAACCCGTCGAACGGCGGCGGCGGTAGCGGACCTCGGTCAGGGGGAAGCCTCGAGAGCTGTCCGTCTTCGTCGATCCGTCGACCCGCCAGCCGCCGGCCTCGTAGAAACGTCGAGCGCGCCAGTTGGTCTCGAGCACCCACAAGGCCACCTCGTGATAGCCCGCCTCCCCCAACCGGCGCAAGCCCGCCGCCATCAACAGTTGGCCCACGCCCTGCCCCCAGTACTCCGGCAGGAGATAGACCGCCTGCACCTCGCCGACAAGCCCCGGGTCCAGGTCCGGGTCCCGGCTCGGCGAGACGCTGACGAACCCCAGCACCCCGTCATCCTCGCGCTCGGCTACGAGGGTTCCCGCCGGTGCGGGGGCATCCTCGATCCGCCGTCGCCATGCCTGCCGGCGGCGAAACGGATCGAGTTGATCGAGATACTCCTGCGGGACCATGCCGCGGTACGCCTCCTGCCAGGACCGTACGTGCACCACAGCGAGCGCTTCGGCGTCCTCCACGGTCGCAGGCCGGACGATCACAACCGGCATGATGTCATGTGGTTCGGATGAGCCACCTCAAGTGGCCCGCAGTGGAGGCATGGGCCGTGACCTTCTTTGCCGACCTCACGCCGTACACGTACTGGAAGTCAACCGGCCAGGACGGGCAGTGGGCGGATGAGTTCCCCCGCTTTGATGGAGCGGTGGTTACCTGCTGCCGGCTGGCGCAGGGGTGGCGATAGGTGGCTCGGCTGGGTTGTGTTGGCGGGTGTGCCAGGCGGTCTCGTAGTCGTCGGGACTGAGGTAGCCCAGTTCCTTCTGGATGCGGTGGGTGTTGTACCAGCCGTCGATGTAGGCGAAGATCGCGTTCTCGGCCTCGTCGCGGGTCCGCCAGGAGGTGCGGTAGACGAGTTCGATCTTCAGCGTCGACCAGAAGTTCTCCATGAGCGCGTTGACGCTCCTATATCTGTCAAGTAGCGGCGGGGACGGTGCGTAGGGGGCGGAGCAGGGTCCAGATTTCGCGGGCGAGGAGTCGTTTGAGGCAGCGGATGATCTCGGCTTTGGTCTTGCCCTCGGCGGTGCGGCGGGTGACGTAGGTGCGGGTGGGTTCGTGGTGTTGCATGCGGACGATGACGGCGCGGTAGAGGGCGGCGTTGGCTTGGCGGTGGCCGCCGCGGTTGAGTCGGTGTCGGTTGGTCATGCCGGAGGAGGCGGGGATCGGTGCGACGCCGCAGAGCCGGGCCCAGGCTGGTTCGGACCGGACTCGGTCGATATTGTCGCCGGCGACGATGAGCATCTCCGCGGCGGTGTCGGCGCCGACGCCGAACGCGGCGACCAGTTGCGGCACGAGCTGGCTGGTGAGTTCCTCAAGCAGTGCCTCGTGGGTCTTGATCTCGTCGTTGAGTTGCTGCCAGCGGCGGGCGATCGAGCGCAGTGTGTGCTTGGTCGCGGCGAGCACGCTGGTGACCGGGCCGGGACGTAGGCCGGCGCAGCGTTCGATCAGGGCCATCTTCGACAGGGGTTGCAGCTGTTCGCGTAGTTCGGGGCTGGCGGTGACCAGCACTGCCTTGAGTGTGATGATCGCGGCGGTGCGGGCCTTGACCGCGACGTCTTTGGCGACCTTGATCTGGCGGATCATCTCGACCGTGCCGTCGTTGGTCTTCGGAACGCTGGTGGAGTTGCCGGCCAGCGTCGAGCGGGCGGCGTTCTCGGCGTCGAGGGTGTCGCTCTTGCCCCGTAGTCGCCGATCCCGGCGGTCGGTGCGCAGTACTTCGATCACGCCGAGACCGCGTCGGCGGACGGCAGAGGTCAGCCCTGCCCCGTAGGAGCCGGTGCCCTCGATCGCGAAGATCAGCTTCCGGGCGTCGAAGGCGGCGGCCCAGTCGAGTAGTTGTTCGTAGCCGCCGCGGTCGGCGGGGAACGAGCGGGCGTCGAGGCGGCCGCCGATGTCGTCCAGGGCGACGGCGACGTGGACGTGTTTGTGGGTGTCGACGCCAATGACGACTCGACGTCGGCGTGGATCGGGACTCATGCTTGACATCGCGGGCTCCAGCTCAGACCAGGGCGACGGGGGTTCGTGACGCTGGCCGGCCGGGTGGACGGGACTGTGACGGGACCTGCTGCGATCAGGCTCCTATGAGGTCACTGCCCGCCCGGCCAGCACCACTGCGGTGCTGCCGGCAGACAGACGACAGATCAACAGCAAGGACACCCAAACCGCGGGGTCAGTCGTAACAGGAGTCAGGCCGCCTACCGGCGACTACCAGTCTCACAGTCGAACGAGTCGCCGACGGATCCCATCGACGGCAGGATCCCGTTGTCCTGTAAGCGTTCCGCGAAGCGGAAGGACGTGTAGTTGGCGAGTTCAATCGGTCGTTGCAACACCGGGCTGTTGTAGTGAGCGTAGCTGCTCGGCGAAGACCTCGGCTGGGGTCTTCCAGCCAAGGATCTTGCGGGGCCGGTTGTTGACCGCGAGGGCGACGGCTTCGAGGTCCTCGTCGGACCACCTCGACAGGTCGGTGCCCTTTGGAAAGTACTGGCGCAGCAGCCCGTTCGTGTTCTCGTTCGTCGGCCGCTGCCAGGGCGAGTGCGGATCGGCGAAGAACACCTTCGTGCCGGTATCGAGGGTGAACTGCGCATGACCGGAGAGTTCCTTCCCGCGGTCCCAGGTGAGGGTCTTGCGCAGCTGCTCGGGCAACCTCGTCATTGATGCCGTAAGCGCGGTGTTCATCGCGACGGCGCCGTAGCCGCCGAGCGAGGGACCGTTCTTCACCGGTGGTTTCTCGCCCCAGCCCTCAAGCCGAGGCAGATGCACGAGGAGCGTGGAGCGGCTGCTGCGCTCGACGAGCGTGCCGATCGCGGAGCGGCCCGTCCCGATGATCAGATCCCCTTCCCAGTGCCCTGGGACCGCGCGGTCCGCGGCTTCGGCAGGACGCTCGGAGAGGACGACATCGGCAGTGACATGCCCTCGCGGCTTGTTCTGCGACCGCGCCCGAGGCTCCCGCAGCGCCCGGCCGGTGCGCAGACACGCGACCAGCTCACGCTTGAGCGCTCCACGCCCCTGAATGAACAGTGACTGGTAGATCGCCTCGTGGCTGATGCGCATGGACTCATCATCGGGGAAGTCGACACGCAGCCGGTGCGAGATCTGCTCCGGGCTCCACGCCGTCGCCCAGCGGCGGTCCTGCCGATGCGGCTTGTTCAGCCCCTTCCACGCTGGCGTCTCAGGCCCGGTGACGATCGTGCCGTCGGGTCGGCGGACACCGCCGGCAAGCCGGTTCTGTACGTACTCACGCAACCTGCCATTGCTCACGAGCTTCGCGGTCTTCGGGCGCTTCGCGGCCTGCTGCGCCTTCCACTGCGCCACCAAAGCCCGGTAGACCGGCTTACCGCCCCTGGTCGCCGCGTTACGGCGCAGCTCGCGTGAGATCGTTCCCGGGTCACGTCCGATCCTGCGGGCGATCTCGCGCACGCCGACCCCCTGGGCGCGCAGCAGCGCGATCTCCTCCCGCTCGGCGAATGACAGGTAACGGCCCGTGGGCTCGTCCAGGCTGATCGGCGGCATGCCGCCAGCGTGACGGAACCACCGGGACCCGACCGGCCACGACACACCCACCGCCTCCGCGGCCTCCACCGTCGTTACCCCCGACGCGATCCGCCGCCAGAAGTCCCGCTGCACCGCACGAGACGGCTCCGGCCGTCCCGGTGAACGCATCGGCGGTCGCAATGCCCGATCCGACGCCCACTGGCGCCGCGCACCAGCCGGCGCCTCAGATATCTGCTTCTTACCGCGCCCCATCGCAAACCTCCGTGATCAAGGTGTTGCGACGACCAGTTGAATCCGCCGTTCGAGCCCCTGTCGCTGTGATGTATGAGCTGGCCGGCGCGGACGTCGCGGGACCAGATGCCGTATTCGAGGGCGGCGAGGATCAGGTCGGTGTCGCAGCGGTCGGAGGTCTTCCACCCGACGATCCGGCGGGAGAAGGCGTCGCGGACCGCGGCCAGCCAGAACACGCCCTCGCCGCACGGGATGCGGGTGGCGTCGGCGACCCACAGCCGGTTCGGTCCGGCCGCGGTGAACCGCCGGTTGACCAGGTCCGGCGCCGGTGTCGCCCGAGGGTCCTGCCGGGTGGAGCCGCCGCGCCAGCCCCGGCGCAGGAACGCGCCCTGCCAGCCCTGGTCGGCCATCAGCCGCTCCACCCGCTTGCGGCCCACGCGGATCCCGTCACGGTGTAGCTGCCGATGCACCCGGTCCGCGCCGTAGGCATGCCCGGACGCGGTCCAGATCTCGTGGATGTTGGAGATCAGGCCCAGGTCGACCATGTCGCGGTCGCATGGCTGTTCGACCTGCTTGACCCACGCGTAGTACGTCGAGGCGCCGATGTTCAGGACCCGTAGCAGGAGCGCGACCGCGAACTGGTCACGGTGTTCATCAATGAACGTCATGACCGTCGCCGGGTCGGGTCGAGCTCCGCCGCGAAATACGCGCTCGCCGCCTTCAGGATCTCGTTCGCCCGCCGCAGCTCGGCGACTTCGTCACGAAGCCGGCGGTTCTCCTCAACCATCTCGCTGGTGGGCCGGTCGTGCCGCTCACCCGCGTCGGCCTCGGCCTGCCGGATCCAGTTCCGCAACGCCTCAGGATGCACGCCGAGCTACTCGGCCAAACGCCGGATCACAGGCTTCGGGTCCGACTCGCGATACAAGCGCACAGCCCGCTGACGCAGCTCGTCGGGGTACTTCTTCGGTGCTACCACGGACGACTTCCTCCCCACGGCCATCAGACCATGATCAAGAGGCTCCATGGAAGCGGGGGTGGCTCAGCTTCTCAACGGAGCGGTCGCCATGAACCGGATCTTCGGCGTCGCGCCAGGACCGCCGGCATAGTCACCGGCACGGCAATAGGGCACATCTCGTCCATGAGATATGCCCTCTGAACTGGTCGGGACGGCCGGATTCGAACCGACGACTCCTTGCCCCCCAGGCAACGATCAGTCGACGCTGACTTGCTTCCAGACCTTGGCGACCAGGCATTGAATGTCTGAGACCGTCCATGACTGTCCGCCCCAGTATCCTCCGATCGTCACTCAGTTAGTCACCCAACGCTTGCGGCCCCACACCCTCCACCGAGCCAGAAGAACCGTCGCCACCCAGAGCATCAAGCACGGAATCGAGAACGACAGTTTCTACGTGGGTCATCGGCCTTAACTGATCAAGCTCAACAGTGGCGACTCCATTGGCGTCATATAACCAGATCCTAGCCTGACCACCATATTTACTCGTGAGGTAACCATTCTCATTTCGCAGGAGGATAAAAAAATCGAACTCTACCAACAGTAGCGACAACCTGTTTCCGTCAACACCAAAAGCACTCTTCTCCTGCGCATCAACCAATGCGATCCTGTCGCCGACAGTCTCACACTCGGAACTCGAGGGAATCATCCGACGCGCGGACGCCGCTATCAATGAATCTATTTGGAGATTCTCCTGGAGGCTCCGCAGATACTCACGGGAAATATCTAAAGTCGCAAGTTTATCCGCGAAGCTCTCGACGAGAGAGCTAAGATTCGGAAAATAGAAGAATCGGTCACGAGCGTCGCGCAACTCTTCCAGAAGCTCCGATCGCAGTAGTCGCTTATTCGACTTAGCACCGAAATCTGTAGAGTTACTTGAAACAAAGTAGGTAACCTGCTCGGCGCCGCCACTGAGATGAAAACGCCTGACCGACAACCAAATTGCAGCATCCCTACTCCCAACGGCAGATCCGTCGGGCGTAGCGCGCGCAGGAGGAATCCTATCCGCTTCCCGCCTGAGCGCAGCAATCGCATCTTCCCCAGCGATTGGGATCAGCTCGAAAGAGGATAGCTCATCCTCCCAGCGCTGAATAACATCGTCCTCACTCGGCAGGTAGTAGCTGACCTCATCCGCTTCGAAGTACTTTGCAGCTTCCCGTATTGCGGACCGTAGATCATCTAGCGCGGCAGACGCCGCCCGCCTTCGGTATCCGAGTGACTCAACCTGGGTCATTTCACTTATTAATAGCCGATAACCTCGGATTCGAGAGATCTGGAAGAGTACCGAAAAGAATATGTTGCTACTGATGCTACCCCGTTGAGGTAGCACGCAGGTGTCAAATACCAGCGCTATCGTCAATTGCAACAACCTCATCGAGTCGATCGACCATCTTGACCGCTAGGTCAGTAAAGAGTTCCAGCGTATCTTTCGCGCGAGTAAACTGGGCCCCTCGCGCCTCGGAGCCCGACAACTCGAATACAGCCGATCGGTTACGTTGAGCCATTGGTATGAGACTTGAAAGGTTCCGAACCTCACCAATCTGCCCTTCACCTGACGGGCAAGCCACACCAACACTCTTCAGCGCCTCAACCACGCCACTCTGATATTCTCCCGGTATCTGAGAAATCCATTTACGGTAAGCTTCTGCCGGCTGCTCCCGGTAAACCGCAAACTGCTGACTAATATACCCCAGCGGCGACGGTTGACCGATCGGCAAGTCAAATCCAAGACTGAGTGGGCGGCGAGTAGAGGCCCCCAACGCGATCTTCCACTCTTCAACCCATCGACTGACACTTTCACCCACACTTGGAAGCGCAGTCAGCGAGAATAGGTCGGGCGCCATCGGTATAACGAATCCGTCCGCACCAAGAATTGCAGCTCGATTAAATGCACCAACATTTGGCCCTAAATCCAATAGGATGTAATCCGCGTCAACAGATTCCGCCACCTGTTTCATGAGGCGTTGCACGGCAGTGCTAACACGATATCCGCGCGGATTGGCGGCGAGAGCACCGATCCATCCTTCTGGGGCTATCTCTTCAAAGACACTGAGCCGAATATGACCAGGAAGGACCCACGCAAGGTTGCGAATCTTCAGGGGGCGGATGTGCGCAATATCGCCGGTACCCTCCACCAGCGGCGCCAGCCCATGATAGATGGTCCTACCTTCCCGGTAGGCACGATCAATTTGTTCATCTCGGAGGCTTATACTGGTAAGGTTGGCTTGAGCGTCACCATCAACAAACAGCACTTTATTACCCTGCCGGGTTAACGCAAGCCCCATGTTGAACAGAAGAGTGGTCTTACCTACCCCACCCTTGTGGTTGTAGAACGCGATCGTCTTCAAGCTCCACCTTCCGCTCATCTTGGATGCCCCCGAAGGGTCGAGCGGGGAGATGGTCTCACATCTCTAGGAAGCCGGCTCTTCAGACATGCCGCGATGCCCCAGGCACGGAGCTCGCTCAGTATCGCCATCCCGTCTGCCGTCGACCCGCCCACCGTGGGAGCGGGCCGCCGCCCCGGCCCGCCATGGCAAGCGGACCTTGACGGCTCGTAAGGACGCTGGCGGGTCGGGGCGGTGGTCTGCTCGGCTTGCCCGGGTCGATGGCAGGCGGGATGGCACCACCGCAACCACCCACGGACCGCGACCCGCCGACGGCGACCGGCCATCCCGGAGCCGAAGCGCCCCCGCCGGAGGCGCAGTAACCGCAACCCCCGCACGGCCCGGCCCCCGCTCGTCGACGCCGACCGGGTCGTCGGGCGCGTCGGCCTGGTCCCGGTCATGGCCGACTGCCGGCCGGCGCACCCCAACCGCTACACAACCTGGTGTCGTCGTCGCGGCCCGCTTGGGCCTTCCGCTTCCGCGCCAGCCGGCGGGCGTGTTGCGTGGCCGGAGTCGGAGCGCCAGCGAAGCGACGGACGCGCGCCCAGACGGCGGCGCGTGCGGCCCGTCTCGGGCCGCCTTGATAGACGTACAGAAAGTTCTCCCACACTGGCCGGCGAAAGGTCGCCTGGGAGGATGGCAGGGTGGACAGCTTTGAGGGCCGCTGCCGGCTCGACTGGTGGGCGAACTCCTCGACCCTGCTCGGCAGCATCGAGGTGGACGTCGTGATCACCGATGCTGACGAAGGGAATTGGGCGGCTCATGGTTGCCTGGTCAGCGACAACGACGAGGACCGCGACGACTTTGCCTTTCTGTGCAACCTCGATCCGGTATTCATGCTGCGGTTCGCAGACGAGAACATGTTCGACGTCATCGTGAACCCCGCCGAAGGGCATCACCGCTTCACCCTGCGCAGGTACACCGGCCCTTCCGAGCGATCGTTCGACTACCGCATCGAGCTATAGCCAGGCAGCGCTGAACCGAACGGCGGCACCATCATCGACATCCAATCACGCCGGGTTGACGTGTCGGGACTCGGTGCTACTCTTGCGGCGTCGAGTACGCCAGCGCGGCCTTCCCGCCGGATCGCTGGACTCGACTTCGGAGTTGCCGAGCGGCCTTCTCGCCGCTGACGCGGACCACCGCCCGCTCTCGATCGCCTCGAATCCACTGAGCGGCCCAGCACGGCCTCACGCCGTCCACGATGGCCCGGATTCGATCACTGCACGGGTGGCGGAGCCTGCGGCACTCCAGCCGAACACCGACGACCAGGCTCCCCCACCCATCCCGGCCACCAGGCCGTAACAGCAACCCCTCGCGGAAGCGGCTGACCAGGCCGTCCGCCTCCGGCATGAGCCGTCGCTCTCGGGCGGTGCCAGGAGACCCGACGAACGCCACCAGCGGAACGCATGACCTCGCAGGTGGTGGCGGATCGTCTCCGTCCCTGCCACCACCCCCCGAGAAGAGAGGTCATGCCCACCACACTCGACCTGTACCGGCCCGGTGTCGCCGCCGGCCTGGACGCCCAGGCCATGCACCGTGCCGCCACCACACCGGACTACTTCGGCTGGCTCGCGCACACCAGCGCTGCCGGCGGCTGCACTCGTCCGATCCGCCTGACCGGCACGCTCACCACCGTCGACCCGACCACCGGCCGGGTGCTGCACGACCGGCACACCGACGACCTGCCGGACCGCACGCTCTACAAAGCTTGCGGCAACCGCCGCGCCGCACAGTGCCCCGACTGCGCCTGGGTCTACGCCGGCGACGCCTTCCAGGTCGTCCGCTGCGGCCTGTCCGGCGGCAAGGGCGTACCCGCCTCCGTCGCCCGGCACCCAATCGTCTTCGCCACCTTCACCGCCCCCTCCTTCGGAACGGTCCACCACCGGCACATCCCGAGCCACACCTGCCGCGACCGGCGGCGCTGTGACTGCCGGCCCGCACCGTGCCACGCCCGACGTACCGCCGCCACCTGCCGACACGGACGACCCGCGGCCTGCTTCGCCCGCCACGACACCGACGACCAGCAGCTCGGCCAGCCGCTCTGCCTCGACTGCTACGACCACGACCACCAGGTCGTCTGGAACCACTTCTCAGGCGAACTCTGGCGACGCACGAAACAGGCCATCGAACGCCACCTCGCCGCGCTCTGC
Organism: Polymorphospora rubra; assembly: GCF_018324255.1. Lineage (GTDB taxonomy): Bacteria > Actinomycetota > Actinomycetes > Mycobacteriales > Micromonosporaceae > Polymorphospora > Polymorphospora rubra. The sequence goes on along the minus strand of NZ_AP023359.1, from coordinate 4,987,586 downwards.
CGCCGACGCGGCATCCGGCCGGTCCGGACCGTCGGAAGTACCGGGCGGGTGCGGACCGTCCCACCGGTCCGGGTCGCGCACGGCAAGGTCGCCGAGATGCAGCGCCGAGGCGCGGTGCACTTCCACGTCCTGCTCCGCCTCGACGGCGTCGACCCGGACGACCGCGCTGCCCTGGTACCGCCACCGGCCGGCATCACCGTCGACGACCTGGCCGCCGCCGTACACACCGCCGCGCGGCAGATCACCGCCACCGCCCCGCCGCACCGGGACCGGCCGGAGGGCTGGCTGGTGGCCTGGGGCACCCAGACCGACGTACGCCGGCTCGACTCCACCACTGAGATCACCGGCCGATCGGTGGCCGGCTACCTCGCCAAGTACGCCACCAAGTCCACCGAGATCACTGGCCACTGCTCCACCCGACTCACCCCGGACACCGTCGGCGACTACGCCGACCCGGACGGCAACCACCTGGCCCGCCTCATCGACGCCTGCTGGCGCCTCGGACGCCCCATTCACAACGCGACCAACACAGACACGGCAAGCAGCGAACACCGTCAAGACGCCGTTGACAGCGGCTATGCCGGGCTGCGGCAGTGGGCGCACATGCTCGGCTTCGGCGGCCACTTCCTCACCAAGGCCCGCCGCTACTCCGTCACCTTCGGCCAGCTCCGCGACACCCGCGCCGCCTACCGTCGTACCGAAGAAGACAGCGCCGACACCGTCACCGTCGGGACGCTCAGCTTCGCCGGCTCCGGCTGGCTGACCGAGGGCGACGCCCTGTTGGCCAACACCGCCGCCATCCGGCGACGGGAGTGCAGACGCGCCGGCCGGCAGGAACTCGATGCCCAGCTCGCCGGGGCCGCCGCATGAGCCGTGACCTCACCCCACGCTGGTACTCCCCCGCCGAGGTCGCCGTCCTGCTCGGCTTCGGCCTGTCCAAGGTCAAAATGAAGATCGCCACCGGTGAGCTGCGGTCCATCAAGGACGGCAAGTACCGCCGCATCCTGCCCGAATGGGTCGACGACTACGTCCGCGACCAGGTAGCACGGCAGGAGGCCGCCTGATGCCCGGCCGTACCCGCGCCAACGGCGAAGGCTCGATCTTCCCGTACCGCAACGGCTTGGCCGCGTACGTCTGGGTCACCAAGCCGGACGGCAAGCGGACCCGCAAGTACGTCTACGGCAAGACCCGCGAACTCGTCCACGACAAGTGGATCAGCCTGCATCGGCAGGCGAAACAGGGACCGGTGGCCACCAGCGTCCCGACCGTCGACACGTTCCTCTCCTACTGGCTGACCGAAATCATCGAGCCGCACCGGGCACCGCTGACCTACGCCACCTACGAGACGTTCGTCCGCCGCTACATCACCCCCGGCCTCGGCACCAAGCGGCTCGACCGGCTCCGGCCACGCGAGGTACAGACCTGGCTCAACCAGGTGGCCCGGACCTGCCAGTGCTGCGCGCAGGGCAAGGACGCCGCCCGCCCGAAGGACCGGCGCCGCTGCTGTGCCGTCGGTCGCTGCTGCCAGGCGGTCCCGTCGACACGTACGGTCAGCGACATCCGGGCCGCGCTGCGGGCTGCCCTCGGTCATGCCCAGGCCGAAGAACTCATCACCCGCAACCCGGCCGTACCGGTCACCGTGGCAACCGTCCGTCGCCGCCGGGGCAAGGCGTGGTCGAGCGACGAGGCCCGCCGGTTCCTGGAGTCCGCCCGACATGACGAGGACCCGCTGTACGCCGCGTACGCCCTGGTCCTCGTCGTCGGCCTCCGCAAGGGCGAAGCGCTCGGACTCACCTGGACCGACGTCGACCTCGACGGAGGTGAGTTGACCGTCGGCCGGCAACTGCAACGGGTACGCGGCCGGCTGCTGCACCGCGACACCAAGACGCAGGCGTCAGAGGCGACACTCCCGCTGCCCGACATCTGTGGAACGGCACTCAGACTGCGGAAGGCACAGCGCGACGGCGCGCGGGATTCGGCCGGAAAGGCGTGGCAGGAATCCGACCTCGTATTCACCACCCGATATGGCACGCCGATCGAGCCACGCAACTTTCAGCGTTCCTGGCAGTCCCGGTGCATCAAAGCCGGCGTACGGCCGATCACCGTCCACGACGCGCGGCGTACTTGCGCCACGCTGCTGGCCGACCTCGACGTCCACTCCAGAGTGGCGATGCGGGTGCTCCGGCACGCCCGGTTCTCGGTGACGATGGAGGTCTACACGCAGGTGTCGTCGACCGCGACCCGGGACGCGCTACGCCGGCTCGGAGCGGCTCTGGACGGCTGAGGCGTTGCTGTACTCCGCTGCTGTACGGACAGCAGAAAGGCCACCTTCATCGATGGAAGGTGGCCTTGAACTGCGTGGGCGATACTGGGATCGAACCAGTGACCTCTTCGGTGTGAACGAAGCGCTCTCCCGCTGAGCTAATCGCCCTCAGCGCGCATGACTGTACCCGATGCCGCCGCCCCGGTGCACATCCGGGGCGGCGGGTCGTCAGTTGGTCGCGATGTACTTCAGGACGGTGGCCACCAGGTCGATGCCGAGGCCGAGCTTGACCGACAGCCAGACCACGGCGCTGACGAAGACGAAGCAGGCGAGCGCGATCGCCCCTCTCACCAGCAGCGACTGTCGGGTCACCCAGCGCGTCCAGGAGGTGACGTGTTTGCGGGTGAAGGCGAGCAGGCGGCGGGCCCAGTGGAACTCGACGGCCCAGATGGCGAGGCCGCCGATGACGATCAGCCAGCCGGGGCCGGGCAGCGGCACGAGGATCAGGCCGATGATGACGACGATGGCGCCGGTGACGCCGATGAAGATCCGCAGGGCGGCGCGACCGGTGGGATTGGACCGGATCAGGTCCAGGGTGGTGCGCAGGCGTCCGCGTCGGCCGGTCACGGCGGCGTCGACGACGACGGTGGCGGGTTCCGGCGCGGATCCGGGCGCCGACGGCGCGCCGTCCGGTTGCCGGTCGCGGCCTTCCTGACGCGGCACCGCGTACCTCCACTCGTCGTCGTGTGCGGCACGTTTTCCTGTTACGGCCGGACTGGTCCCCGGTACGGGTGACAGGTCGGACAGCTGCCCTGGGGGCGCATGCTCGATCGAGGATTGTTCCGCAGTCATTTCGCCCCCCAGTGCACCACGGCCCGTCACTCAACAGGACAACTGGACGTTACCGGAGTGAGTCGACGTCTGAACCACCCGACGCCGGGCGGGATCGAGTGCTTAGGCAGAACCGAAGATCGTACAAGGATTTTCGCATTCTTGAGGCAACTCGGTACCGCCTTCCCACTACTGGGTGAGATCAGCGTATGGCGGAGCGTAACCAGGAGTATCACCTGAGTATGGGAAACGCGAGGCACGCGCGCCTCGCAGCGGTGCCGGGGGGAGTTCGTCCATGAGTGTCATCCGACCGACGACCGTCGAGGTCGAAACGTCGTTGCGGCTCGTCGCGCCTGATGCCACCGCGTTGCCGGTGCGTGCCAGTCTGCGCTACGACCCAGCGGACCCGTACGCGGTCCACATCCTGTTCCACGCCGAGTCCGCCGGCGGCGAGGCGGTGAGCTGGTCTTTCGCCCGGGAGTTGCTCGTCACCGGGCTTGACGAGCCTGCCGGGATCGGCGACGTGCGGGTCTGGCCCTGGGCCACCCCGCGCGGCGACTTCGCCGCTCTTGCCCTTTCTTCACCTGATGGGAACGCACTGTTTGAAGTGCCCCGAAGTGTCCTGGTCCGGTTCCTGCGCCGGACGTACGTCGTGGTGCCGCGCGGTCGCGAGACCGAGCACCTGGACGTCGACACCGCGGTCAACCGGTTGCTGGCCGGCCGCTGACCGAACCGTCCGGTCCTCCGGGGCCGGAAAGCCGGTGCGCCGCACGGATCTGCCGAGTCCGTGCGGCGCCTTTCTGCCAGTGAACTGCCAGCCTGGCCATGTGAACTGCCCGCCTCGCCCGCTGTGAACCGTCGGCTTTGCCACGCGAACCGCCGACTTCACCGAGTGAACGGCCGGTTTTGCCAGTGAACTGCCAGCAATCCAGGAAACTGTCAGAAAAATGAGTTTGGCTCGCCGGTCCACGGGTATTCCGGGCCAGCGACCCGGCGGTCCGTCCGCGGGTCGCGACGGGAAACGGGGGTTCGGCGGTGCGCCGTACCCCCGTCTTCCGCTCTGGGGGTGCGAACCCGCCGGGGTACGGCTACCGTCGGCGAGATGGTCCGTTTCGGTCAGCCCGACGGCGGCACACGTTCGACCGCCGCGCCTCCCGGCCTGGCCGGGATCACCACAACTACCCTGCGTGAGATTCGCTCCGGCGAGGTGTACCCGACGCCGGTGCTGCTCGACCGGCACATGCTGACCCTGGTCACGGTCGGCCACGGCGGCCACGACATCGACTTCGAGACCCACCACTGCCGGCCGGGCACCCTGTTGAGGGCCCGGCCCGGCCAGGTGGTCCGCCTCGGTGACCAGCCGGGGCTCGACGCCGCCGTCGTCTACTGGCGTGAGGGCACGGTCCATGTCGACGACCCGTACGGGCCGACCCGGTGGCAGCTCGCCGGCGAGGACGAGGACGCGGTGATCAACGAGGTCAGCCAGCTGGTGGTGGACTGCCAGCGGCACCGCTCCGGTGAGCGGGCCGCCGCGCTGCTGCGTCACCAGCTCACCGTGCTGCTGCTGCGGATCGCGCTGCTGCCGACCGACGGTGGCACCGGCCTGACCGGCGCCACTCCGCCGACCGGTGCCACTCCCCCACTCGGCGGCAGTTCCCCGGCCGGCGCCACCGTTCCGGACGGCGCCTCGGCGGCCGGGACCTTCGCGCGACTGTGCGCGGAGGTCGAGCGGTCGTACGCGCGGACCCGCCGGGTGGAGGACTACGCCCGGCGGCTGGACTGCTCGGTGCGTACTCTGACCCGGGCCTGCCTGGCGGTGACCGGCCGCAGCGCGAAACAGATCGTGGACGACCGGGTGGCGTTGCAGGCCCGGCGGCTGCTCGCGGCGACCGACCTGTCGATCGCCGACGTCGGCCGCCGGCTGGGATTTCCCGAGCCGACGAACTTCGGGCGGTTCTTCCAGCGGGAGGTCGGCCGCAGCCCCGGCGCGTTCCGGGCCGAGCTGCACCGGACGCCGGCGCTACGGGTGCCGAGACAGCGCCAGCCGCTGGCGACGGCGACGCGATGGGATCCCGTGCCGTGAACGGGTGCGCCTTACCGGCATGATGGTCGGGTGCAGATCTCCGCGCGTGGCGACTATGCGGTCAGGGCGGCGCTCGCCCTGGCGGCTGCCCATCCCTCGCTGATGTCCGCCCAGGCGATCGCCCAAGAGCAGGACATGCCTCGCAAGTTTCTCGAAGCGGTGCTGGCCGACCTGCGTCGTAGCGGCATCGTGCGTGCCCAGCGGGGCGCCGAGGGCGGCTACACGCTGGCCCAGCCGCCGCGTGACATCACGGTCGGCGCGATCCTGCGCGCCGTCGACGGCCCGCTCGCCGGCGTACGCGGGCTGCGTCCGGAGGAGACCCGCTACGAGGGGCCGGCGGAGAACCTGCCCCGACTGTGGGTCGCGGTCCGGGCGGCGATCCGTGAGGTGGTCGACGAGGTCAGCCTGGCCGAGCTGGTCAGCGGCAAGATGCCGGCCCACGTACGCAAGCTCACCACCCGCCCGGACGCCTGGGAACCCCGCTGACGGCGTGGGCCGCTTCGCCCGCCCAGGAGCGGCGGGCGGGCGTCACAGCAGGTTGACGCCCGGCTCCTCGGCGAGGGCGGCGTACCGCCCCGCGTGGTAGACCAGCGGATCGCCGTCGAGGTCGTGCCGGCCGACGAGCGGCTCGGCGACCACGATCGTGTGGTCGCCGGCCGGGATGCGCTGCACCGGCCGGCAGAGCAGCCAGGCCAGGGCCCCGTCGAGGATCGGCACCCCGTGCGGTCCGCTGTGCCAGCCGGTGTGGGTGGCGAAGCGGTCGATCCCGCTGGTGGCGAAGACCCGGGCGACGTCCTCCTGCCCTTCGGCGAGCAGGTGCACGGCGAGGTGCCCGGCCCGTTCGACGGTGGGCCAGCTCGACGAGTCGCGGCCGAGGCAGAACGAGACCAGTGGCGGCTTGAGGGAGACCGAGGTGAACGAGGTGGCGGTGAAGCCGGCGGGCGGGTCACCGGCGGCCGTCACCACGGTGACGGACGCGGCCTGCCGGCGCAGGACGGAACGGAACAGATCGGCGTCGACGCGAGCGAGGTCGGCAGCGGTCACGGGATCTCCTCATGTCCAAGGCGGATCATCTCGGCTCGCTGCGGCATGGCACCATGCTGCCGCCGGCCGACAGGTACCGTCAACGGCCATCCAGATGATGGGATCTTTACCTACGGCATGGCGACAGCCGGGCTCTGACAGGCTAGCCATGCCCTAATCTCCTACATGCTAGATAGGGTTTGTCATTGATCGATGCCACACTGTCCAGCATGGCGCACGAAGCGGCGTTTGACCGTTCGACCGAAAGGGAAACTTCGATCCAACCCCGGTTGAGCAGTCGAATCCGAAGGGAGCAACAGCCATGGGCCTGATGTTCCGCAAGCGCAAGAAGTACGGGCCGTTCATCCTCAACTTCACCGAGAACGGGTTCTCGTCGTGGAGCATCAAGATCGGCCGGTGGTCGTGGAACTCGCGGGCGAAGGCGCATCGCGTGGACCTGCCCGGCCCGCTGTCGTGGAAACAGGACAAGGCACGTAGTAGATGACGTGAGCCACGTGGACGGGGTGCCGGCGGGTCCGCCGGCACCCCGTTCGGCGTACGGCACCGGCCGCCGCGGCCGACAATCCGGGACATGTCCACTCGACCCCTGCTCACCCATCCGGCGGTCACCTGCGCCCTGATCGTGGCGATCTTCTACCTGGTGCCGGTCGAGCCCGGCGTCGCCGGCGTCCGGTTGGTGCTGCGTGGCATCGGGTCGGTGCTGGTCCTGCTGCTGGTGGCCTGGCTCGTCAGCGCGCAGATCCGCCGGCAGATCGCCGCCCCGCAACCCGCCGGCGGGGTGGCCGGGCTCGCCGTCGCGATCGTCGCCGGCCTGGTGATCTTCGCGCTCGCCGACTACGTCATCGCCATCTCCGGCCCCGACCAGTTCGCCAGCCTGCGGACCAAGACCGACGCGCTCTACTTCGCGCTGGCCACCCTCGCCACCGTCGGGTACGGCGACATCCACCCCAGCGGGCAACTGGCGAAGGTCGTGGTGATGCTGCAGATGGCGTTCAACCTCGTGGTGCTCGCCACCGGCGCGTCGATCTTCATCGACCTGCTCACCGACCGGATCAGGAAGCGCTCGGCCGGATGACGACATCGCCGGCCAGCCGACCGGCCCGCGGCTCCCGGTCGACCGCCCCCTCGGCCAGCAGTTCGGCGAGCACCCGGTCGGTGTCGGCGGACCGGTGGATCGTGGCGGTGGCGGTGAACCGGCGCAGATCGGCGACGCTGGCCCGCCGTACCGATCCGAGGTGGGCGACCAGCGCGCGCCGCAGCGGGCCGAGGTCCGGCCGGGACGTCACGTCGACCGCTTCGGCGTCGGGGTCGTCCGGGTCGCGCAGGCGCACCCCATCGGCCGCCCACAGCGCCTCCTTGAACGCGTCCAACGCCCGGCCGAGCCGGGTGGCGAAGACGACGAGCCACCGCCCGTCGGTGGCGGGTTCAACGAGTTCGACGGCGGTGACCAGCGGGAAGCCGACGGACGCCGGCGCCGCCCGGTGGTCGAACCCGGCCCGGGCCGCCGGCCCGAGGACCAGCAGCAGCTCGCCCGGCCGGCCGCCGGCCACCGCGGCCAGCGTCGCCGGCCCGGGCGCCGGCCCGGTCGAGGCGTCCAGGTACGTCAGTACGGGCGCGCCGGCGGCGGCCGCGGCCTTGAGCGCGACCGGTACGTGGTCGGGGCCGCCGGGCACACCGTGCACCGCCACCCCGGCGCCGGGCGCCGGCGCGTCGAGCCGGCCGGCGACGTCGACCGCGTTCCCGGCGACCACGACGACGGTGAGCTGGCGGCCGCGCAACCGGTCGGCGGCCTGCGTGCAGGCCCGCAACGCCGCCTCGGGGGTGTCGCCGGGGTCGCCGCCGTACGCCTGCACGAGGGTCGCCCGGCGCGACCGGTGCAGCGCGTCGGGCAGCCAGTGGCCGAGCTGGCGGACGAGCAGGTGGCCGGTGACGGCGCGAAGCGGCATGCGTCGGTTCTACCCGCCCGGCCCCCGCCCGCGCCCACGCGGGGTCCCCGCTCGCGGCGGCCGGCCCCGGCGCGGGTCAGGCCGGCACGGAGATGCCGACGCCGCCGCGGGTCTGGCCGCCGTACCGCTGCTTCTCGCGGCCGAGGTCGAGCGGGCGGATGCGCCGGCGGGCGTCGAGGGCTTCCTGGTCGAGCAGGTCCCTGGGGATCAGCCAGACGATCTCGAACTCCAGCCCGTCGGGGTCCTTGCCGTACAGGCTCTTGGTCGTGCCGTGGTCGGAGCTGCCGACCAGGGCGTCCGCCCCGACCAGGCGGACCATGGTGGCCTCGAGTTCGTCGAGGGTGTCGACCTCCCAGGCCAGGTGGTAGAGGCCGACGGTGCCCCGGCCGGCCGGTGACGGGGCGGCGCCCGGGCCGACCTCGAACAGGCCCAGATCGTGGTCGTTGGTGGAGCCGGGGCCTGGAGGAACGCGGCGCCGGCGAATCCGTCCGGGGTCATCGGGACCACCCGGAACCCGAGCACGTCGCGGTAGAAGGCGACGCTGCGGGAAAGCTCGCTGACGAAGAGGACGGCGTGGTTGAGGCGGTGGATTCCCATGCCTCGACGGTAGCCCACTTTAGTTGAGAGCTCAACTAGTCCCGGTATGATCGGGGTCATGACCCGCTGGCTGGACCCCGACGAACAACGCACCTGGCGCGCGTTCCTCACCGCCTCCCGCGCACTGATGGAGACCCTCGACCGGGAACTGCAACGCGACGCCGCCATGCCGCACGCCTACTACGAGATCCTCGTCCGGCTCTCCGAGGCACCCGGGCGGCGGCTACGGATGAGCGAACTCGCCGACGCGAGCGGTTCGTCGCGCAGCCGGCTCTCGCACGCCGTCGCCCGGCTGGAGGAAGCCGGCTGGGTACGCCGGGAGAACTGCCCCACCGACCGGCGCGGCCAGCTCGCCGTCCTCACCGACCACGGCTTCGAGGTGCTGGCCGCCGCCGCACCCGGCCACGTCGAAGGGGTGCGCAGCCACCTGTTCGACCCACTCACCCCGGCCCAGGTCGACCAGTTGCGCCGGATCAGCGAGGCAATCATCGACCACCTCCAACCGGATCGCCCGGCATAATGACCAAAGAACCCACCTTCGCCCCCTTGTACTGAACGTGGCCGTACACGCACGATGGGGCGTGTCAATCGGGCTGGGGGAAATCACCACACAGGCGCATACCCTCGTCGCCGACGGCGACCTGGCCGGCGCCCGGGATCTGCTCGCCGACGCACTCGTCGGCGCCGACCCCAGCCCCGCGAACGCCTCCGAGGACCTGGCCGAGGCCGCCGGCCTGCACGCCCGGCTGCTGCTCACCCTCGGCGACCCGCGCGCCGCCCGGCCGTGGGCCGCGTTCGCGTACGCCGCCGTCGGCCGCCTCCACGGATCGCACGACGAACGCGCCGTCGGTGCCGCCGCCACCCTGGCCGCCGTACTGCACCGGGTCGGCAGCCAGGCCCGCGCCGCCCACCTCTACCGCGACGTGATCGCCGCCCTCACCTCGATCGACGGCCCCGAGTCGCTGCGGGTGCTGGCCGCCCACGCCGACCTGGCCACCGTCGAATACGCCCGGGGCGAGTGCGAGGTCGCCCGCAACCGCCTCGAGGACGCCTGGTCGCTGCACCGCGAGGTGTACGGCGACACCCACCCCAGCGGGATCAAGATGCTCGCCCGGCTCGGCGGGATGCAGCGCGACTGCGGCCGGTTCACCGAGGCGAACGACAACCTCGCCCTGGCCCAGGAACTGTGTCGGGAGAGCCTGCCGCCCGACCATCCGCTCGCCGTGCAGGTGGCGGCCCTGGCCCGGGCCACCGCCACCCCCGACCACCTCTGCAACGAAGCCCCACCCAGCCCCGCCCCGCCCCCACCCACGCCCGCCCCACCCCCGCCCCCACCCCCGACCCCACCCCCGACCCGCCGGAACGGCCGGTCCCACCGGCCCCGCCACCCGGGCTGGTGCGCGATCAAGGACTTGTTGCGGACGACACGCCGCGACACACCCACGACTCCCCCTCGATCGACGAGGACGGCGGCCACGAGACCGCATCCGCCCCCTCGGCCGCCGCCGCCCCGCCGCCCGCGGTGGTGCCCGATCAAGGACTTGTCGCGGACGACACGCCGCGACACACCCACGACTCCCCCTCGATCGACGACCCGGCCCCGATCGGCGGGGACGATGGCCCGCCGCCGTGGGAGAAGCGCCCGGACACCGGTCAGCCCGAGCCCTTCCGGTTCCCGAACGAACTCGATGCCCCGCTTCCCCCGGGCCACACCGGCCTGCCGGCGGACCAGTGGTGGCCACCGGAGCCGGGCGAGGCCGACGACCGCGCAGCACCGCGACCGACGGCCCCCGACGACGTCCGCGACCGCGACGACGCCCCGACCGGGCCAATGACCTACGACGACCGGGCCTGGTATCACGACCCGGCCGGCCCGCCGACCGAGCAGCCGTGGCGTGACGACCCCGCCGGTCGGGAGACCGGCTACGACGACCGGGCCTGGCACGACGACCCGCTCTCCGCCGGCGCCCCGCGCACCACGGAAGCGCACTCGAACGGCACGCCTCCGCCCCATCCGCTGTCGGACAGCGACTGGCCGGACACCGGCCGCCGCACCCCCGACCGGCCCGACGCCGACCCCGCCTGGCCGGACACCGCACCCGCCGCCCACGACTGGCCGGACCCGGGCCGCCCCGAGCGCACCTGGGCGGACACCGACTCCGGCTGGCCGGCCACCGGCCGCACCGAACACGACGGGCCAGACCCGGGTCACCCCGAGCGCACCTGGGCGGACACCGACCGCCCCGAACCCGGCTGGTCGGACACCGGCCGGCCCGACGCCGACCGCCGCGACGACCATCCCGGCCCGAACGACCGGGCCGACCGGTCCGACGGCGTCCCGCAGCAGCGGCGGGGCCAGGACCAGCCACCGGGCGAGGACCAGCGGCGGGGCGCAGAACAGGCGTGGGGCGACGAGCAGCCGTGGGGCGCAGAACAGCCATGGGCCCAGGAGCAGCCGTGGGACGACCACGCCGACCGCACCGCCGGTCACCCGGTCGGACATCCGGAGCGGGAGTACGCCGGGCCGACGTACCCGCAGACCGGTGCCGACCCGGACGCGCCCCGGCGCCCGGACCTCACCAAACCGGACCCGACCTGGCAGGAGCGGGAGCCGGCGCTGCCGCCGGACGTACCCGGCTTCGCACCGGCCGGGGCCGACCGTGAGCAGATCGCGGCCGCCCCCCACCACGAGCCGAGCGACGCCCACCCCGGGGTGCACGAGGTACGCCGTACCCCGACGACCGACGTGGCGGTGCGCCGCCGCGGCGACCTGCCGGTACGGCGTCCCAACACGCTGCCGGTCCCGGTTCCGCGGCCGGCCGCTCCCCCGCCGGACCGGCGTCTGGTGCCGGTGATCCTGGCCGGGCTGGTCGTCGTCGCCCTCGGCGCGGTCGCGGTGATCGCCGGCTTCGCGCTCGCCGACCGGCAGGAGTCGACGTCGGACGCGGACGGCGGCCAGCCGGTCCCGTCGGCGACCGGCGCCCCGGTGCCGACCGGGCCGGCCGCGCCGCCGCCGGCGGAGCCGGGCACCCCGCCGGGCGGGCTGACCGTGACCGACAACCGCGACAGTGTGACGCTGACCTGGACCTATCCGCAGGGCGCGGAGGGGCCGGTGGTGGTGTCCGCCGGGCGGCCCGGGCAGGAGCCGCGCGCGTTCCAGGATCTGCCGCCGGGTACGTCGAGCTACGTGGTGTACGGGCTGAACGCGAGCGTCGACTACTGCTTCGTGGTCGCGGTCGTCTACTCCACCGACGTGGTCGGGCGCTCCGAGCCGGCCTGCACCGAGCGCGGCTGACGGTCCTGCACGGAGCGCTGACGGTCGGCCGGGGCGGCCGGCAGCCGTACCTCGACGCGCAGGCCGGGGTTCGCGGCGGGTTCGGAGGCGTCGGGCCGGGCGTCGTCGAGCCGCACCGTACCGCCGTGCTGGCGGACCAGTTCGCGGACGATGGCGAGGCCGAGCCCGGCGCCGCCGGCGTCGCGGGCCCGGGCGTCGTCGAGCCGGGTGAACCGGTCGAAGACGCGGTCGCGGTCGGCGGCCGGGATGCCGGGTCCGTCGTCGGTGACCGAGACCACCTGGTACGGCGGCTCGGCGTACGCCGACACGACGACCTCGCCGCGGGCGTGCCGTACGGCGTTGTCGACGAGGTTGGCGACAACGCGGCCGAGCGCGTCCGGGTCCCCGACGGTCCACAGCGCGGTGTCAGACGCCTCGACCCGCACCGGTGGCGACGGGTGGCGGCCGGCCGCCCCGGCGATCAGCTCGCCGAGTTCGACCCGACCGACCTTCGCCGGCCGCGGGCCGGCGTCGTCGACGCGGGCGAGCAGCAGCAGGTCGTTGACCAGCCGGCTGAGCCGCTCGGTGTCGGCGAGCAGGTCGTCGGCGACCGCCGGCCAGTCGTTGCGCGGCCCGAGCCGCTGGGCGACCTCGAGCTGGGTACGCATGTTGGCCAGCGGGCTGCGCAGCTCGTGGGCGGCGTCGGCGACGAAGGCCCGCTGCCGGCCGCGGGCCGATTCGAGCCGGTCGAGCATGCCGTTGAGGGTGACCGCCAGCCGGTGGATCTCGTCGTGTGACTCCGGCACCGGCAGCTGGCCGGGCCGGGCCCCGCCGGTGATCTCCTCCGCGCCGGCCCGCAGCGCCTCGACCGGCCGCAGGGTCGCGCCGATGACCCGCCAGGCAACGACCGCGAGCAGGGCCAGCAGCAGCGGAAACCCGATCAGCAGGCTGGTCTTGAGCAGGTCGACGCTGTGCGCGACGTCGGCCATCGACTTGCCGACCAGCACGGTCTGCGGGTCGTCGGCGGGTCCGGCCGGCACGGCGACGACGCGTACCGGGCCGCGCAGGCCGAGCCGGTCACCGGGGATGAACACCGGGCCGTCTTCCAGGGCCCGGTCGAGTTCGTCGCCGAAGAGCATCGGCACCAGGCGGTCGGCGTCGATCGAGGCGGACCGGACGCGGCGCTGCGAATCGACGACCTGGACCCTGACGGTGCTGCCGACGACCGGCAGCGGATCGGGCAGGGCGTCCTCGGTGACCAGCATCGCGACCGCCTCGGCGATCCGGCGGGCCTCGTTGTCGGCGCTGCGTTGCAGGGCGAAGGCCAGTGTCCCGACCAGTGCGATTCCGCCCAGGACGAGACCGACGGCCAGGCCGGCGACGCCGATGACCATGAGCCGGTTGCGTAGGCCGGCCGGCAGCAGGCGGCGCCATCCGCGGCGTTTCACGGCACCGGTGGCGGGCGCGCGGCCCGGCGGCCGCCCGGCGGTCCCGGCCCCGGCCGCCAACCCACCGGGGCCGCTGGTCGCCGGTCCGGTGGGTGTCGTGCGGGGCGGGCTGGTGGTCATGTGGCCAGCCGGTAGCCCGCGCCCCGGATGGTCTCCAGCAGGTCCCGGCCGAGCTTGCGGCGCAGGTAGCCGACGTAGACCTCCACGGCGTTCGGGGCGGTCTCCACACCGGCGTCCCACACGTGGTCGAGCAGTTCGGTCTTGGAGACCACCTGCCCGGCCCGGCGCATCAGGTATTCCAGCAGCGCGTACTCGCGGGCGGTCAGCTCGACCTCGGTGTCGCCGCGGGTCACCCGGCGGCGGGCCGGGTCGAGGCTCAGTTCGCCGGCGGTGAGTACGGCCGGGCGTTGCGGGGCGCCGCGGCGCAGCAGCGCCCGCAGCCGGGCCAGCAGGACGACGTACGAGAAGGGTTTGGTCAGGTAGTCGTCGGCGCCGCAGTCGAGGCCGTCGGCCTGGTCGTATTCGCCGTCCTTGGCCGACAGCATGAGGACCGGCAGCCAGTGCTCCTCGGCCCGCAGTTGCCGGACCACCCGGTAACCGGACAGGCCGGGCAGCATCACGTCGAGGATCATGGCGTCGTAGCCGCCGTGCCGGGCCATGTCGAGGCCGGTCGGGCCGTCTGCGGCGACGTCGACCACGAAGCCCTCGGCCTGCAGGCCGCGTTGCAGCGCGGTAGCGAGCCGCGCCTCGTCTTCCACCACCAGCAACCGCACGCCGTCAAGCGTGCCATCCCGCCTCCCGGTCAACCATGCCCCTTCTCAGCCCGGGCACAGCCGGACGTTGCGTTTCTCAGCCGTCTCACAGGGCTCCCGGTGCACGATGGGTACCAGGAGGTGCACGACATGTCACTGTTCCAGTCCCGTCCCGCGCTGCGCTGGCTCGTCCCCACCAGTGCCGCCGTGGTCGTCCTGGGCGGCGGCGCGGCCATCGGCACGCTCGCGGCCGCGTCCGAACCGAACCTGCCGCCACGCGACGCGGCCCAACTTCTGGTCGACCTGCAGACCGCCCGCCTCGACGGGCTTTCCGGCACCGTGGTGCAGCGGGCCGACCTCGGCCTGCCGCCGGCGCTGGAGACGCTGGCCGGCAACAGCGGCTCCGAACTCGCGGCGCTGGCGTCCGGCCGGCACACGCTGCGGGTCTGGTACAACGGGCCGGACCAGGCCCGGGTCGCGTTGGTCGGCACGCTCGGCGAGACCGACGTGATCCGCAACGGCGCCGACGCCTGGGTCTGGTCGAGCCAGAAGAAGGAGGCTGTCCACTACAAGCTCGACCCGGGCAAGAAGGACGCGCCGCCGGAGCTGCCCGGCGGACTGCCGGCGACGCCGGAGGAGGCCGCCGACAAGGCGTTGGCCGCCATCGACCCGACCACCGAGGTACGGGTCGGCCGGTCGGCGACGATCGCCGGGCGGGACGCGTACGAGCTGATCCTCGCCCCCCGCGACAAGGCGTCGCTGGTCGAGGAGATCCGGATCGCGATCGACGCCGAGGAGAAGGTCCCGCTGCGGTTCGAGGTGTTCGCCGAAGGCGTCGGGGAGCCGGCGTTCGAGGTCGCGTTCACCCAGGTCGACTTCAACCGGCCGGCGCCGGAGCAGTTCGTGTTCAACCCGCCGCCGGGTACCAAGGTGACCGAGGGCGGCGCCGAGGGTGCCGGCCCGGACGGTGGGCCGTTCGGCGGGCACCGGCCGGACGGCGAGGCCGCCGAACCCGGCGCGGCGCCGGAACAGCGCCCCGAAACCCGTACGGTCGGCACCGGCTGGACGACGGTGCTGGTCGGCACCCTGCCCGAGTCGGCGCCCGGTGCGCCCGGCGCCGGCGGCGAGCCCGGCACCGATGTGGCCCAGTTCGCCGGCCTGCTCAACCAGTTCCCCGCGGTCAGCGGCGACTGGGGCAGCGGGCGGCTGCTGTCGACCCACCTGTTCAGCGTGCTGCTCACCGACGACGGCCGGGTGATCGGCGGCCTGGTGACGCCGGAACGGCTCTACGAGGTGGCGGCGCAGACGAGGTAGCCCGCCCTTCGCCGACGGGCACCGGCGGCGCCGGGGTGCGGTGTGGACCGCATCCCGGCGCCGCCGTCGTGTCCGGGGCCGGCAGGCTTTCCGGGTCGGGCGTCCGGACGGGCCGACGTCGTGTCCGTGGCCGACCCGTCCGGAGTCGGCCGAGGTGCGGCGGCCGGGACCGGCCCGGGCGGTCGCGGGACGTCGGCCGGGCTGGTAAACCTGCGGTATGGCAGACGTCAGTGACGGCGGGGTCGACGCCGACGAGGTGCTGCGGCTGATCGGCGGGCTCGCCGGCGTCGAGCGGCACCAGTCGCGCGAGGACGTGGCGTTCCGGGTCCGGGGCAAGGGCTTCGCCTACCTGTCCGAGGACGGCGAGACGCTGGTGGTGAAGGCGACCCGCGACGAGCAGGCGGCGCTGGTGCTGGACAACCCGGTGGCGTACGAGCGGTCGCACTGCTCGGGCCGGTTCGGGTGGGTGCTGGTCCGGCTGGCGCACGTGCCGCCGGACGAGCTGGCCGAACTGGTCACCGAGGCGTGGCTGCTGACCGCGCCGCGTCGGCTCACCGCCGGCCGGCCCGACGCCGTCGGCTGAGCTCAGTCCACCTCGTAGACCGCGTAGCGCGGCTCGTCGTCGGGTCGGTAGCCGGTCACCGCGCCGATGACGGCGAAGACGAAGTCCTCGTCGGGTCCCCACTGCGGGATCTCCACCTGCGACTCGACCGGCAGCGGGTCGCCGTCGTCCTGGACCGGCTCACCTTCCTGGAAGACGATCTGGCGGACCAGCTTCCCGTCGTCGACGTACCAGAAGCCGTAGGTGCTGCTGACGCTGCCGAAGATGACGCCGAGGACGCGGGTGCCGGGGGCGGCGAGCCCGTCGCGTCCGGGGTCGGGGCTGAAGGGCATCACCCGCAGGTCCGGGTCCCACAGCTGTGACCAGCCGGCGTGTTCGCGCAGGTAGAGGCGGCCGCCGGGGAAGGCCGAGCCGGCCTCGTCCAGGCCGACGAGTCTGCCGGTCGGCCGGGCGCGCACGTCGTCCGGGGCCAGTTCGAGCAGTCGGTCGGTCGTCCAGTCGGCCGCGAAGATCGCGGTGGTGTTCCAGCCCATCGCGACATCCTCCCCGACCGGCGCGAGCCGGCGCAGTTTAGGGCGCTGCCGGCTCTGGGTACGAATGGTCAGGCATCGCCGGACATGACGGTCCAGAGTGGACGCGGCGACTCGTACGACCTGGGAGGCTCTCGTGCGCGGAGGATCGATAGTCGGTGTGCTTCTGCTGATCTGGGTGTTGATCGGCGTGGTGGCGGCGGGCCAGCGTGGCTACTTCGACGGTGACGACGCCAACTGTGCCAAGGCCGGCACGATCGTGGTCACCGCGATCGCCGGGCCGTTGAACTACATGGGTGCCAATCCGAAGATCGAGTGTGAGGTTCCGCAGCCGTCACAGTGACGGCGCGACGTGACGTACCGGCCCGTGCCGCCGCCGCGGCGCGGGCCGGTGTGCGTACGCGGGGGCCGCGCCGGCTGTGGCGCGTGATCCGGTCGGCGGTGTCGGGACGAACGCCGGGCCGGGGCCGGTGCATCGCCGCGGGTGGGAAGAATGGCGGCATGCCGAGCCGTCTTGCCGTCATCGCCATCGACGCCGTCCGACCCCGAATGATCGCCGACTTCTGGTGCGCGGTTCTCGGCTGGCAGGTCGTCGACGAGGACGCCGAGGTGATCACCATCGCGGCGTCCGACCGTTCCTGGCCGATGATCGACGTGGTGGTCGTGCCGGAGGGCAAGGTGGTCAAGAACCGGCTGCATTTCGACCTGCGTGCCGACGGCGTGTCCACCGCGGCGGAGCTCGACCGGTTACTCAGCCTCGGGGCACGACGCGTCGAGGTGGGACAACCCTCCGACGTGAGCTGGGTCGTGCTCGCCGATCCGGAGGGCAACGAGTTCTGCCTGCTGTCGAGTCCTGTCCAGGAACTCCGGGACAGCTTCCGGTCAGGCGGGCCGGGGCAGGTACCGAGGCTCTAGCGGGCGGCGTCGGCGAGGTCGGCCAGGGTGAGCCGGGCGTGGACGTACAGCAGGTTTTCCAGTGCGCCGACGGTCGGCACCTCGCCGACCACCTCGACCCCCTCGCCGGCCCCGGGCCGCTGCCGGTGCGCCAGCCGGTAGAGGTGCCGGCCACGGATCGTCTCGACCGTCACCCGCCACTGCCCGCAGCACCGGCACACCAGTCTTCCCACGCCGTCGACCATAGCTCTGACCTGCGGAAACTGCCGCTGATCGACAAGATCGCCGGGAGTGGGGAACGGACACCGGGACATGCCGGCGACACGCGGGACCTTAATCCCGGCCCGCGGAAACCAGGGAGCGGGACAGGGCGGCCGGCAACTGGCGGCGACGGTGGATACCGAGCTTGTGGTAGGCCCGTTCCAGCAGGTTCGTGACGGTGCGTACCGAGATGTTCAGGGCCGTGGCGATGGCGGCGTTGGTCAGGCCGGAGGCGGCCAGTTCACACACCTCCCGCTCCCGGGCGGTCAGCGGGTCGGCCACACCGGGCCCGCCGGCCCAGGGTGGGTGCGGTCCGGAGTACCGCCCGGCCAGGTCGGCGAGCCGCCGTTCGGCGTCGCGGGGCACCCGTCCGCCACCGGGCACGGCCGCCGCGGCCTCGTACGCCAGCCCCAGGTAGCCGCGCTCGGCAAACCCGTCGGCGACCCGACACAGCGCCCGCGCGTCGGCGGCGGCGAGCGCCTCCGCGTGGTCGGCGAACAGATCGAACAGCGGGCTGTCGCACTGCTTCGCCGCGGCGCGCAGCCGGGCCGCGCCACGGGTCGACGGGCGCAACCGCACCTGGAAGTAGGCACACTCGACGGCGGTCGTCAGCCGCGCCGCGTCGAGGTAGCGGTCGGCGAGCCGGTCGGCGAGATCGGCCGCGTACGCCAGCCGGCCGGAGTGGGCCAGCGCCCGGATCTGGCTGAACTCGAGACGGTCGCGCAGGCCGAGGTCGTCCGGGATCTCGGCCAGGCCGCGGTCGAGTTCCCGGTACGCCTCGTCCGGCCGGCCGAGCGCGGCCACGCAGACCGCGTACTCGCAGGAGACGAAGACCCGGACCGGGAACGGGGTGTGTTCGTCGATCAACGCCCGCGCCTCCCGCAGCGCCGGCAGGGCCTCGGCCGGGCGGCCCGCCCACATCGCGCAGACGCCGCGTTCGTGGCCGACGACCGCGACCTCGACCGGCTGGCCGCGCCGGACCGCCTCGGCGTAGTAGCGGTCGGCGAGCCGGGTCGCCTCGGCCAGCTGGCCGGCGAGGATGAGCGCGTGTACGTGGCAGGCGGCGGCCGAGCCACGCATCGCGGGCCAGCGGGCCGGAAGGGTGAGGCTGCCGTCGGCGAAGCGCCCGGCGGCCCGGGCCGGCTGGCCCCGGAACGTCAGCAGGTAGGCGTTCATCGTGGTCCGGGCGTCGGCGACCAGCGGGTTGAGCGGGCGGGGCGCGGCGACGGCCGGTGGGACACCCGGGGCCGGTGGCGCAACCGGGGCCGGTGGCGTGCCCGGAGGCGGTGCCGTGCCCGGAGGCGGTGCCGCGCCCGGAGCCGCGTCGACGGCCGGGGACGGACCGCGGGTGAACAGCGACACCGCCAGCTCGGCCACGCCGAGATCGTCCCCGGCCGGCCCACCGGCGGCCGCCCGGGCCCGGAACACCTCGGCACGGGCGTCGGCCGGCCGGCTGAGCCCCCAGAACAGGTTCAACGACCGCAGCGCCGCCAGTTCGGTGTCCCGGTCGACCGCACCGAGCAGCCGCTCGGTCTCGGCGGGCCGCCCCTGCGCCATCAGCGCCTGGGCGCGCAGCCCGACGCCGCGGGTACCCGGGACGTGGCGCGCGAGGTCCTCGGCGAGGACCGGGGCGCCGGCGGCCAGGGCGCGGGCGGCGGCGGCCGCCGGACCCGGCCCCCGCTGCGGCAGGTCGGCCTCCAGCCGCCACCACACCAGGCCGGCGGCGTCGACGCCGCGCGTCCCGGCCCGGCCGGCGGCGCGTACCAGGTCGCGGTACATCTGCCGGCGCCGGAGCTGGCCGAGCCCGGCCAGGGCGAGCTGCCGGTACAGCGGGTGGGCCATCGCCACCGTCCGCCGGACGTCGGGGCCGTCGGAGCGGGTGACCGCGCCGCGGCCGGCCACCGCGGCGACGGCGTCGGCCCCGACGAGGTCGACCAGGATCCGTTCGGAGAGGCAGCCGGCGAGCGCGACGTAGCGCAGGGCGGTGATCTCGGCGCTGTCGAAGGTGCCGAGGTCGGTGCTGGCGAGGTCGCGTACCCGGGGCTGGTCGTCGAGCCGGCCGCGCCAGGACCAGACACCGTGGGCCCGGGTCAGCCCGCCGGTCTCCAGTCCGATGTCGAGCATCCGTCGCAGCAGCCGCGGATTGCCGCGGGTGGCCCGCCACAGCAGGTCGGCGGTGAGCCCGTCGACCGGCCCGAGGACCTGCCCGAGCAGTTCGGAGGTGACGGCCCGGCTCAGGCTGGGCAGGTGCAGCCGCCGGGGCGGCCGGCCGGCGACGTCGGTACGGGCCGCGGGCGGTCCGGCGGCGCGACCGGTGGTGAGCAGCAGCCGTACGTCGGCGACGCCGCCCAGTTCGGCGAGGACGGCGGCGGACGCGTCGTCGAGGTGGTCGGCGTCGTCGATGCCGACCACGACCGGCCGGTCGCGGGGCAGTTCGTCGCGCAGCCGTCCGCCGGCCGGCAGCCAGCCGGGGGCGTCGGGCCGGCGCAGCCCGGCGACGCCGACGCCGGGGATGTGCCGGGTGGCCTCGGTCGCGGCACCGCGCAGCACCAGCAGACCGCGGGCGGCGCACCGGTCGAGGAGAAGGTCGGCGAGCCGGCTCTTGCCGACCCCGGGTTCGCCGGTGACGACCAGTCCCGGGCCGGCCGGCCCGGCGAGCGCCCGCTCGCCGTACGCGATCTCGGCGTCGCGGCCGAGAACCGGCCAGTCGCGTTCGACGCCGACGGTGACCGGGTGTCCAGGTTCGGTCACAGCCGCTGGCCGGGCCATTGAGTACGAAATACTCATGATCCTCCTTGGACCCGACATGGATCCTCGTCGTACGAGCGGATGAACCATGCCAACTACCACGCGAAACTCGGAAGGAAACCGAGTGGAAAAGCAATGGAAGATCCGCTCCGGCTGGCCCTTCGTGGCCCGCGCGGCCGAGGTCGGGACGGCGGTCACCCGGTTGGGTCGGGCCGGCGAACCGGGGGTGCTGCTGACCGGTGCGGCCGGGATCGGCAAGTCCCGGCTGCTGGCGGAGATCGTCGAGGCGTGCCGGACGGCCGGGGCGTACGTGCTGGTCGCCGGGGCGGCGGGCGGGCTGCCGTTCCCGGCGACGCGAGAGCCGGCGACGCGAGAGCCGGCGACGCGAGAGCCGGCGACGCGAGAGCCGGCGACGGAACAGCCGGTTACCGGAGAACGGCCGGGGCGGGCCGGGACGGGCGTCGCCGACGTCTTCGCCACGGCCACCCGGCAGCTGCGCGCCGCGGCGGCCGGCCGGGCCTGCGTGCTGGCGGTCGACGACGTGCACCTTCTCGACGACGCGTCGGTCGCGCTGGTACAGCACCTGGCGGCGACGGCCGGCGTCCGGATCCTGGCCGCCACCCGTACCGGACACCTGGCCACCGGCCCGGTACGGGCGCTGCTGCGCCGGCCGTTCGTACGGGCGATGACGGTCGGGGCGCTGCCCCGCGACGCGGTCGCCGGTTGTGTCGAGGCCGCCCTGGACGGGCCGGTCGACGGGCTGACCATGCACCGGCTGTGGCGGGCCACCCGCGGCAACCCGCTGTTCCTGCGGCACCTGCTCGACGCCGGTCTGGCCGGCGGTGCCCTGCGGCGTACCGACGGGATGTGGCGGTGGACCGGGGCGATGCGCCCCGGCCGGGAGCTGCGCGACCTCGTCACCGGGCTGCTCGCCGCGACGACGACGACGGCGGAGGCCGCCGCGCTGGCGTACGTCGCGCACGCCGAACCGGTCGCGCTCGAGGTGCTGGAGGCACTGGTCGACACCGCCGTCCTCGAGGAGCTGGAGTTGCGGGCCCTGATCGCCGTGGAACGCCACGCCGAACGACTCGTCGTGCGGGTCGGCCATCCGCTGTACGGGGCGGTCCTGCGGGCCGCGACCGGTGCCGAGGCGCGACCGCGGATCCACCGGGAGCTGGCCCGCGCCGCCCGGGACGGGGCGGCCGGACCGCGGACGGTCGCCTGGCGGCTCGCCTCCGGTGAGCGGATCGCCGACGCCGAGGTGCTCGCCGCCGCCGAACAGGCGCTGACCGACCGCGACGCGACGCTCGCCGGCGAACTGGCCCGGCACGTCCCCGGCCCGGCCGGGGTGTGGCTGCTCGGCCGGGCGTTCGTCGCGCAGGACCGGTCGGTCGAGGCCGAGGAACTGCTGGGCCGCCACCCGGACCGCCCCGGCCCGGTGGTGGTGCGGGCACTGAACCTGTTGTGGAACCGGCGCCGGCCGGCCGACGCGGCACAGGTGGTGCGCGGCTGCGCCCGGGAGGGGGCACCCGCGCCCGAACTGCGGGTCGCGCGGCTCGCGATGGCCGCCTTCGGCGGCGGACCGGTGCCGGGTCCGGCCGATCTGGCGGACGTGGCGGTCGACGACCCGGTGGTGGCCAGCGTCGTCGACCCGCTGCGGGCCCTCCTGCTGATCCACTCGGGTCGGCCGGCGTACGTCGCGGACACGTTCCCGGCCGCACGGATGGGCGCGCCCCGGCCGTGGTCGTCGATCCGCGGGACCGCCGTCGCCTGTCGCGTCCGGGCGCTGCAGCTCACCGGCCGGCTCGACGAGGCGTCGGCCGCCGCCGAGGCCGGCTACCGGGTGGCGGTGACCGGGCCGGCGGCGGCCGAGGTCGCGCTGCTCGCCAGCGAGTTGGGGACGTGCGAGATGTGGGCGGGCCGGCCGGCGCGGGCGCTGCCACACTTCCGCGAGGCCCGGGCCCTGCTCGACGAGGACTCGCCGGTCCCGCTCCAGATCCTCGTCCTCGCCGGGTATGCGACCTGCCTCGCCGCCACCGGGCACCCCGACCGGGCCGGCACGGTGCTGGCCGAGATCGGGCGCCGGGTGCCGGCGTCGTCCGGCCCGCACGACGAGCTGCGGCTGGCGGCGCTGCAGGTCGAGGCGTGGAGCGGGCGGCCGGCGGCGGCGGCCGAGGACGCCGCCCGGCTCGGCGCGGCGTACCGGTCGGCGGGCCGGTCGACCAATGCGGTGCAGGCGTTCTACCTGTCGGCGCGGCTGCGCCCGACCCCGGCGGTCGCGGCGGCGCTCGCCGAGGCGGCGGGTGACTGTGACAGCGACCTGTTCCGGACGTTCGCGCGGCACGCCGGCGCCGCCGCCGACGCCGACCTGGACGGGTTGCGGTCGGTCGTCGCCGACCTCGACCGGTGCGGCTACCGGGGGCTGGCGCTGGAAGCGGCGTCGACGGCAGCCGGGCTCGCCGCCGCCGGTGGCCACGACCGGATCGCCGCGCAGCTGCGGGTCGACGTCGGCCGGCTGCACCGGTGGTGCGACGGATACCGTCCACCATGGACGGTGACGGCGGGGCCGTCGGCGGCGTTGACCAGCCGGGAACGGCAGACGTGCGAGCTGGCCGCCACCGGTCTGCCCGACGACACCATCGCCGAACGGCTCGGCCTGTCGCGGCGCACCGTCGCCAACCACCTGCACCGCGCATACGCCAAGCTCGGCGTGCGCGGCCGGCGGGACCTGCCGGCCGCGCTCGGCCTGCCCGACCCCGGCCTGCGGGTCGACCCGCTGTGGGAAACGGCGGGCTGACCCCGGCCGGCCCCGGGCCGGGCCGGCCGGACCGGCGGCGCGGCCCGTGGGAGGTCGCGGGCCGCGCCGCCGGGTCAGTGGCAGCCCACCGGGCCGCCGGCGTCGAGGACCGCACCGTCGACGTCGACGAACTGCCACGAATAACTGTCGGCGCCCAGGGTCAGCTTCAGTACGCCGTTGACCCGCAGCCGCAGCTCGCTGTTGGCCCGTACCGTGCCGAACTCGCGGGGCGCCGCTCCCCCGGTGCCGACCACGAACTCGCGGATCCCCGCCGGCGCGGCGACCGCGTCCGGGGTCTGCGGCCCGAACCGCTCGTACGAGTGGTCGTGTCCGTTGAGGACCAGGTCGGCGCCGGCGGCGTACAGCGCGTCCCAGAACGGCCGCATGTTGGGAAAGTTGCCGTGCGTGCCGCCGGAGCTGAACATCGGCCGGTGCCAGAAGGCGAGCACGCACCGTTTCGTGTTCGCCGCCAGGTCCGCCTTCAGCCAGGCGACCTGCGGGCCGCTCGCCGACCGCTCGTACTCGGAGTTCAGCGAGACGACGTGCCAGTTGCCGAGGTCGAAGCTGTACCAGCTGGTGCCGTTCGGCCGGGCCAGGTCGCCGAAGTAGCGGAAGTAGCCCTGTGCGCCGTCGCCGAGGATGTACTCGTGGTTGCCCGGCGTCGGCCGGGTCCGGTTCTTCAGCCGGCCCCAGCTCGGCTCGTAGTACGCCTGGTACTCCTCGAACGTCCCGTCGTTGTTCTGGTTGTCGCCGAGGACGAGCACCGCGTCCGGGTCGAGCGCGAGCGCCAGCTCCGAGGTGCGCCAGTGGGCGCAGGACGTTCCGGTGCAGCGGGTGGCGATGTCACCGGCCGCGACGACGACGTGCTCGGCACCGGGGCCCGGCTCGGGATCCGCGACGAGCGCGGCGACCTCGCCGACGCTGGCCCAGCCGTTGCCCTGCGCACTGGCCCACCAGGCGACCCGGACGAAGCGGGCGCCGGTCGGTGCCGCGAACGGGGAGCTCTCGAAGCCGGCGGTCGTGCCGGTGCTGCGACCGGCCCACACCTTGGTGAAGGCGGCGCCGTCGGTGGAGGTGTAGACGGTGAAGTCGTTCCACCGCAGGTCGCCGAGGTGCCAGGCCACCCGGATCCCGCACAGGTCGCGGACCGTGCCGAGATCGAGGGTGAGCTGGGCACCGAACCCCTCGCCGGACCAGCGGGTGCCGAGGTCGCCGTCGACCGCCCGGGGCGGCGGGTTCGCCGCCTCGTGGGTGTTCGCGGTGGCGGTGGCCGGTACGGCGGTGGTGCAGCCGGGAATGGCCGGCACCACGTCGGACGGTACGTCGGCGGCGGTCGCGGTCCCGCCGACCAGTGCGGTGGCGGCGACCAGGAGCCCGCCGAGCAGGCCCCGGCCGGCCAGCCGGCGGGCACGAGGCCCGGCGGCCGGCCGGCGGGCGCCGCGTGGGGCCCGGCGGCGCGGCCAGGGGGTGTCGCGCGGCGGCCGGCGGCGCGGCCAGGGGGTGTCGGTGGGCCAGGGGGTGTCGGCAGGGGCGGTCACGAGCCGAGCACCCCGGCCTCGGTGATGCTGGCCCAGCCGTTGCCCTCGGCACTGGCCCACCAGGAGATCTTCACGAAGCGGGCGTCGCGCGGGCCGGCGGTGAACAGTTCCGTCTCCGGCGCGGTCGTCGCGCCGGTGCTGCGGCCCTCCCAGGCCTTGGCGTACGTGACGCCGTCGGCGGAGGTGTAGACGGTGTAGTCGTTCCAGCGTGCGTCACCCTTGTGCCAGGCGACGGTGGTGCCGCACAGGCGCCGGACCGCGCCGAGGTCGAGCACCAGGGCGGCGCCGAAGCCCTCGCCGGACCAGCGGGTGCCGAGGTCGCCGTCGACCGCCCGGGCCGGCGGGTTCGCCGCCTCGTGGGTGCTCGCGGTGGCCGTGGCCGGCACGGCGCCCGCACAGCCGTCCGGGCCCGGCGCGACGTCGTCGTACGTCACCCGTTCGTCGCCGATGCGGACCTCGTCGTGGAACATGACCCGGCGGTCGACCGACGAGTGCCGGTCGGCGAAGGCCCAGTCCCACTTGTAGATGCCGATCTTGAAGTACGGCGACCTCGGCCCGCCGCCGTGCACGGCACCGGTACGGGTCAGCACCGGCACCCCGTCGCGCCAGACCTCCAGCAGGCCGGCGCCGTCGGTGCGCCACCGCACGTGGAAGACCCAGTCGGTCCAGACCCCGGTCTGGTACGGCCCGAGGTCGACGAACTCGCCCCGGAAGTCGATCTGCCAGCGGCCCTTGCTGGTCAGCAGCGCCAGCGGTGGAGAGCCGCCGGGGCAGCCGCTGTCACACTGGTGCCACTGGGTGACGATCTCGGACGACGTGTCGTACGCCCAGCTCGGGTCGAGGTTGATGCTGAAGCCGTACCAGCGTTCGGCGTTCGCCGGCTGCGAGTCGGGCTGGTTGATCTCGGCGCGTTTGCTGCCCGCGGCCGGACTCGCGTCGGTGCGGTCCAACTGGAACCGGACCGCGTTGCCGCCGGCCCGCACCGGCGAGGTGACCGTCGTCGCCCCGTGCCCGGTGACGAACTGTTTCAGGAACCCGGGCGGAGGCGCGGCCGGCAGGGTGCGGTCGGCCGGGTCCTCCCAGTCGAGGGTGCGCAGGACGCCGGCCGGGTCGGCGCCGGCCGGCCCGGCCACCGTCACGGCGACCACCAGGCCCAGCGCCGCGGCGGCCACGGCGGCCAGGGATCGGTTGCGGATGGATGCCATACGTCGCTCCCGTCGGATCGGCAGAGTTCGGGCGAGGCCGGATTTGTCCGGCACCGCCCGAACCCCTCGCAGCGTCGTACAGCGGATCGACAACCGTCATGAGTAATAGATACTCAGACGCCCGCCCGTCAGCTCGCGGTGCAGGTCACCGCCGGTACGCCGTTGGTGCCGGTCCAGGAACCGATGAAACCGAAGTTGGTCGTGCCACCGGCGGGCAGGCTGCCGTTGTAGGCCACGTTGCGGGCCGTCACGGCCGAACCGCTGCTGGTGACGTTGGCGCTCCAGGACTGGCTGACGGACTGGCCGTTACCGAAGGTCCAGCTGACCGTCCAGCCGGCGATCGCGGCACTGCCGGCGGTCACCTTCACGTCGCCCTGGAAACCGCCCGGCCACTGCCCGGCCACGGTGTAGGTGGCGGTGCAGCTCTTGCCGCCGGGCGGCGGGGTGGTCGGCGGCGGCGTCGTGGGCGGCGGCGTCGTCGGCGGGGGCGTGGTGGGCGGCGGGGTCGTCGGCGGCGGAGTGGTCGGCTGGACACCGCCGTAGACGGTCGCCTCCCGGGACGTGGTCCGGATGCCGTTCGCCCCGTTGAAGATCCGCTGCCCCCACGAGGTGAGCGCGTTGGCGTTGAAGTTCGTCACCATGTCGAGGTATTCGACGCCGCCCCCGTTGCCGCTCCACGACCAGCCGATGTAGCCGATCCCGTGCGTCGTGGTGTACGACATGATCGTGTCTTCGTCTGGGTTGCCGTCGGAGTGGTTGAACCCGAACTCGCCGACCACGATCGGCAGCCCGGCGGTCCGGAACCGGCCCAGGTAGTCGGTGACCTCGGCGGCCGTGTCGAAGACGCCGTACATGTGGATCGAGAAGACGGTGTTGCGGTCGGGGTCGCTGGCGAAGACCGCCGCCGCGTTGTCGCGCATGGTGAACTGCCAGTCCTGGCCCCAGTTCGGGGCGTCAACCATGATCTGGTGGTCGAAGCCGGCGTCGCGCAGCCGGTTGATCGCGCTGGAGGTCGCCTGCACCCAGCCCGGCGTCACCGGGTTGTTGCCGATCGGCTCGTTGCCGATGTTGACGATGATGTACTTCTCCTGACCGGCCAGGACGTCACGCAGGCTGATCCAGTAGTCGACCGCCCGGTCCAGGGTCACCGCGCCGGCCTGTTCGCCGTACCCGGTGGTGTCGTGGTTCTCCAGCACGCAGATGAGCTTGTTCTGCTTGCACAGCGCGACCACGTTCGCGACGTCGGCCGGGCCGTTGGCGGCCCACCGGCCACCACTGAGCACCACCCGGACGGTGTTGGCGCCCAGCGACTTGATGTTGGCGAAGGAGCTGGTCTGGTGGGTGTACCAGGCGTGCGGGTGGCTGACGCCCCGCATGATGAACTCGTTGCCGTTGGACTCGTAGATCTTGCCGCCGGTGGTGTAGAAGCCGGTGGCGGCGTGCGCCGACGGCACGAAGACCAACAGGGCGGCGATGGTGGCGAGCAGCGTCGCACCGGCGACGGTTAGTCGTGTTTTCATGACCTGCCTCAGGAAGTGCCCGTGGACGGGCGAAGACGTCGGGACTGGCAGTCGCTGCCCGACAACTGCCAACCGGCTCCCTGCGGCTCGCACCAGATTAGGCACGCCCATCGATCCAGTCAACCGGTTAAGTAGCCGCCGGACGTTACCCCGGCCACCCGCCGGGTAAGCGGGCGCGTCCGCGGAGCCCCGGAGGCCAACAGATGCGAGCAGTCACCTGGCACGGCAAGCGCGACGTACGGGTGGAGACGGTGCCGGACCCGGTGATCCAGCAGCCGACCGACGCCATCATCCGGGTCACCTCCACCGGCATCTGCGGCTCCGACCTGCACCTGTACGAGGTGATGGGGCCGTTCATGGGCGAGGGCGACATCCTCGGCCACGAACCGATGGGGGTGGTCGAGGAGGTCGGCGACGAGATCACCATCCTCGTCCCGGGCGACCGGGTGGTGATCCCGTTCCAGATCGCCTGCGGCCACTGCTACATGTGCGGGCTCGGCCTGCCGACCCAGTGCGAGGTCACCCAGGTCCGCCACACCGGCATGGGCGCGGCCCTGTTCGGCTTCTCCAAGTTGTACGGCGAGGTCCCCGGCGGGCAGGCCGAACTCCTGCGGGTGCCGCAGGCGCAGTACGGCCCGATCAAGGTTCCCGAGGGCCCGCCCGACGACCGGTTCGTCTACCTGTCCGACGTGCTGCCGACCGCCTGGCAGGCCGTCGAGTACGCGGCCGTACCGCCCGGCGGCAGCCTGGTCGTGCTCGGCCTCGGCCCGGTCGGCGACATGTGCACCCGCATCGCCAGACATCGCGGCGCCGGGCAGGTGATCGGCGTCGACCTGGTCCCCGAACGCGTCGAACGGGTCCGGCGCAACGACGTCGACGTACTCGACCTGCACGACTACGACGAGGGCATCGCCGACGCCATCCGGGAACGCACCGACGGCCGCGGCCCCGACTCGGTCATCGACGCCGTCGGCATGGAGGCGCACGGCGACCCGATGGGCAAGGTCGCCCAACAGATGTCCGGCACCCTGCCCGACTCGATCGGCTCCCGCCTGATGGCCCGCGCCGGCCGGGACCGGCTCGCCGCCCTGCACCTGGCCAGCGACATCGTGCGGCGCGGCGGCACCATCTCGGTCATCGGCGACTACGGCGGCACCGCCGACCCGCTGCCGCTGCTCACCCTCTTCGACAAGCAGGTGACGCTGCGGATGGGCCAGGCCAACGTCCGGCGCTGGTCCGACGCGATCATGCCGCTGGTCGTCCGCGACGACGACCCGCTCGGCGTGGAGAACTTCGCCACCCACCGGCTGCCGCTCGAGGACGCCCCACGGGGCTACGAGATGTTCCAGAAGAAGGAGGACGGAGTAGTGAAGGTGTTGTTGCGCCCATGACGACGAGCCCACCCGACCCGACCCCGGCGCCCCGCGCGAAGACCCCGCCCGCACCGGACCGGCCCGGGCCGGCCGTGACCGGCGACCGGCCGCCCGTACGCCGCACCCTGCGCCGCGAGCCCGGCCTGCGCCGCCGCCGGATCTGACACCTACGGCAGGTTTGCCGCGGCCCCGACCGGTTACCACGGTCGGCAAGAATGCCGTGGGAAGGGATCCGCATGGTCGCCGTGGGCTACACCCTGATGTCCGAACAGACCGCGCCGAAACAACTCGTCGACTACGCGGTACGCGCCGAGCACGCCGGCTTCGACCACGCCGTCGTCTCCGACCACTTCTATCCGTGGCTGGAGTCCCAGGGCCACTCCCCCTACGCCTGGTCGGTGCTGGGCGCGGTCGCCCACGCGACCCAGCGGATCGACCTGATGTCGTTCGTGACCTGCCCGATCCGCCGCTACCACCCGGCCGTGGTGGCGCAGAAGGCGGCGACCGTCGGCGTGCTGTCCGACGGCCGGTTCACCCTCGGGCTCGGCGCCGGCGAGAACCTCAACGAACACGTCGTCGGGGCGTGGCCGCACGTACGGCAGCGGCACGAGATGTTCGAGGAGGCGCTGCAGATCATCCCGCCGCTGCTCGACGGGGAGACGCTGTCATACTCCGGGGAGTACTACGACGTGCCCGAGGCGTACCTGTGGGACCGGCCGGCGACCCGGGTGCCGATCGCGGTGGCCGCCTCCGGCCCGGCGTCGTGCGAACTCGCCGGCTCGTACGCCGACGGCCTCATCGCCACCGAACCCGACCCGGAGGTCATCGCCCTGTTCGACGACGCCGGCGGGGCCGGCAAGCCCCGGTACGGGCAGGTCGCGATCTGCTACGGCCCGGACGAACAGGAGTGCCGCCGGATCGTGCACGACCAGTTCCGCTGGTTCGGCCTCGGCTGGAAGGTCAACGCCGACCTGCCCGGCCCGGAGGCGTTCGAGAGCGCGACCGGGTTCGTCCGGGAAGAGGACGTGGCGTCCTCGATCCCGTGCGGGCCCGACCTCGAACGGCACGTGGCCGCGTTCAAGAGGTTCGTCGACGCCGGCTTCAGCCACGTCGCGCTGGTGCAGGTCGGCGGGGCGAGCCAGCCGATGTTCCTCGACTGGGCGGAGCGGGAACTCGTGCCGCGGCTGCGGGAGCTGTGATGCGGATCGGCAACGTCGACGTACGCCCGCTCGGCGGCGGCCTCGGCTGCCTGCTGATGATCCTGATCTCGGTGCTCGCGTCGATCGTGCTGACCGTCCTGGTCAACATGCTGTTCTAGGCGCCGGCCGGCGGCCGGGCTGCGGTCCTGCCGCCATCGGTCGGGCCCGCCGGCGGACGGGCCGGTCAGCGGCCCGATCTGGGATCGGGGCGGCGCAGGCCGAGCGCGACCAGCACGCCGCGGGCGGTGGCGGCGGCCGGCCGCCAGACCGTGTCGCGCACCCAGCGGCCGGCCGGGACGACGGTCACCCGCCACAGCCAGCCGACCGCCCGCGCGACCGGCACCACCGTGTGCCGCCACAGCCAGCGCAGCGCGAGCCCGACCGGTCGCAGCAGCAGCCGGTAGAGGAAGCCGAGCACCGCGCCGACGGCCCGCCAGGCCCAGACCACGGCCGCCCACAGCACGGCGGCGACGAGGACGACGCCGGGCCGGACCGCCCGCCAGCCGGCCCGCAGCCCTCGGCCCAGCCAGCGGGCCACGGCGAGCAGCGCCCGGCCGACGGCCCGCAGCACCGGCCGGAACACCCGGAACAGCCACCGGATCGGCACGACCAGCAGATAACGGCCGAGCCAGCCCAGCGGCCGCCACAGCAGGTTGACGAACAGCCAGCACAGCGGGCGCCAGACGACCCGGTCGAGGAACCAGCCGAGCGGGCGCAGCAGGTAGCGGTAGAGGAACCGGCCGACCGGGCTGAGCACGAACCGGCCGAACGCGACCAGCGCCGCCCAGCCCAACCGCACCGGCACGACGAACACCAGCGCGAGCAGCCGGACCGGCCACCGGATCCAGGCGGGCACCTCCGGGTCGGGGGTGGCCCGGACGGGCGGGCGGGGGCTGCGGCGGCGGGTCACGTCAGCACGATAGTCAGGCCGTACCAGGGTCGTGCGACCAAGATCGGATAGCCGACCGGCGGCGTTCCGCCCGGCCCGTCAGCCGACCAGGGACAGATCGAGATCGGCGATCACGGGATAGTGGTCCGACGCCCATTCGGTGTCGCCGCCGACGACCACCCGGCAGTCCCGGGCCAGATCCGCCACCGGAGGCGTACCGAGGATGTAGTCCAGCCGCATGTCGGCGAACTCGGCGCCGCCGCCCCTGGTCGTCGGGGCGGTGTGCGTCACCTCTCCCGTCCCGGCCCGCCGGAAGAGGTCGACGAACCCGGCCCGGTCGAGCGCGGCGACCGCCCGGGTGTCGACCGCGCCCCGGGTCAGGTGCCGGCTCCGGTACGCCGGCGGCAGCCGGTCGATCCGCTCCCGGTGGTCGGTCCACGGGTCGAGCGAGTTGAGGTCCCCCATCAGCAGCACCATCGGGACCCCGGTCCCCCGCCGGGGCCGGGCGGGCGCGGCGAGCCAGCCGGCCTCCCGCAGCCGCCACCCGCCCGAGTACGGCTGGAGGTGGGTGCCGATCACGGTCAGCGGGCCGCGGTCGGTGGCGACGGTGACCCGCGCGGCGGCGTGGTGGAACGGCCGGTGCACCGACCCGGCCGACCCGATCCGCGCCGGCGGACGGACCAGCACCCCGACCGGCTGGCCGGACACCGACCGGGCCAGGTGGCCGGTCATCCCCCAGCTCTCGGCCAGCCCGGCGAGGCGGCGCCGGTCGAAGCCGCGCAACTCCTGCAGGGCGAGCAGGTCGGGACGTACCCGGTCGACGACGGCCGCGACGCCGGCGAGCCGGGACCGGTCGGCGCCGTCGGACCCACCGGTCCTGATGTTGTAGGTCATCGCCCGCACGGCCATGCTCCCACCGTCGCACGCCGGCGGCGCCCGGGTCCCCGACCCGCGCGCCTAAACCCGCCCACGAGCACCGACGTGCCGAATACGGCACTAGCGGCGACCGGCGGTCTCCAGTTCGGCGGAGACGGTGTCGTCGTCGGGCAGGGTCGCCGGCTCGTTGCCGGCCGCGACGTCGGCGTTCGGACGGACCACCCAGTAGAGCAGCCCGATCCACAGCCCGGTCAGCAGCATCGCGCCGACCAGGTCGCTGGGGTGGTGCATGCCCCGGTACATCCGGGAGACGGCGACCCCGAGCGGCATGATCACCGCGGCGGTGACCGCCAGCCAGCGCAGCACCCGGCCGGTACGCGGCCAGAGCAGCACGGCGATCGCGACCCACAGGCACATCGTGGCGGCGATGTGGCCGGACGGGAACGACGCCGTCGGCATCGGGCCGTCGAGGTTCTCCACCGGCGGACGCGGCCGGTCGACGGCGCGGGTGGTGGCGAGGAAGAGGGTCAGCTCGCCGAACATGGTCAGGGCCAGGAAGACCACCGGCCGCCAGCGGCGCCACACGGCCAGGACCAGCGGGCAGAAGACCAGCGAGACGAACAGGATGGCGTGGGTGTCGCCGGCCTTGCTCCACCAGTGGCTGAAGTCGTCGAGCGCCGGGGTGCGGTGTTCGGCGAACCATCGCGGGACGGCGGTGTCGACCGTGTCGACGAAGGTGTCGTCGGCGTAGTAGCTGACCAGCATCCCGAACGCGAACAGCACACCGAAGACCAGCACCCAGCCGGTGATGATCTCGGCGCTGCCGAGCCGGACCTTCGGCAGGATCTTCTCCTCGTCGGGCGCCGGGGCGATCTCGTGGGCCGCCTCGGGTTCGAGGCCCTCGATCAGGTGCGGCACCCGCTGGCCGACCTCCAGGCGCCACAGCCGGAAGGCGTACGCGGTGACGCCGAGCCAGGCCAGGCCGAGCAGCCAGCCGCCGATCACGTCGCTGATGAAGTGCACGCCGAGCGCCACCCGGGTGAACCCGATCAGGAGGACGACGGTGGCCACGATCCAGATCGCCGGCCGCCGCCAGCGCGGCGCCAGCGCGGGCAGGAAGACCAGCAGCAGCGCACCGTACGCGACCAGGGAGCCGAGCGCGTGTCCGCTGGGAAAGCTGTTGCCGGCCGAGCCGGTGAGCGCCACCTCGACGGCGGGGCGCAGCCGGCCGACGATCAGTTTCAGGGCCGGGTCGAGGAAGAGGGCGCCGGCACCGGCGACCACCAGGTAGATCGCCAGGCGGGGCTGGCGGCGGATGAGCAGGCCGACGACGGCCACCGTGACCAGCCACAGCATGATCGGCCGCCCACCGAGGTCGGTGATCGCCTGGAGTACGGTCACCAGCGGCCCCTGCTCGGAGATGACCCGGTTGAGTTCCTGGGCGGTGCCGTGGTCGAGGTCGTACAGCGGTCCGAACTCGACCCGGACCAGCATCAGCAGCAGCCCGAACCCGAGTCCGCAGCCGACGACGAGGAGCAGTCCGGCGAGGCTGCGGCCGGCGAAGTGTTCCAGTGGCCGCCACGGGACCCGCCGGGTCCGTTCGAGTTCGGTGCGCACGCCGTACCTCCCTGGGTGTCTGGCAGCCCGATACCCGATCGGGCGGCGCGATACACCGGGGTCACATCGACGTACGCCTACCGCGGGGTCATCTCGCCGGTGTCGGCGCCGGGCCGTTCCCCGTCCGGCCGGTCACGTTCAGGGTGGTCACGGTCGGGGCGGCCGCGGTCAGGGTGGTCGGGGTTGGGGCGGTCGGGGTCGGGGCGGTCGGGGTCGGGGCGGTCGGGGTCCCAGCGGTCGGGGTGGGCCGGGTCCGGGGCGCCGACCCGCAGCGCCTCGAGTTGGGCGGCGAACGCCAGGCCGAGGAACAGCGCGATCCCGGTCAGGTTGGCCCACAGCAGCAGCGCCATCATGCCGGTCAGGGCGCCGTACGTCTGACCGAACGCGTCGCTGACCCGTACGTAGACGCCGAGCAGGGCGCTGGCCAGCCACCACAGGGCGGTGGCGAGGCCGGCGCCGAAGAGCAGCCAGGACAGGCCGGGCTGGCGGCGGCGCGGCGCGTACCGGAACAGGGCCGCGACGGCGACGACGATCAGCACCAGGCTCAGCGGCCAGCGGACCACGTTCCAGACCGTGTTGGCGAGTTCGCCCCAGGCGTAGTGGCGCTGCACCGAGTCGCCGAACGCCCGCCCGGCGACCAGGACCAGGAAGCCGGCCAGGGCGGGCAGGCCGGCGCCGACGGCGAGGGTGGCGGCGCGCACGTACTTGCGCAGCGCCGGCCGGTCGCGTTCGACGCCGTAGATCCGGTTGGCGCCGCGTTCGATCTGCGCCATCGCGGTGGTGAGCGCGAACAGGCCGGTGAACATGCCGAGGGTGAGGGCGACCTCGCCGACGTCCTCGGTGCGGTCGTCGTCGGTGAGCAGCTCGCGGACCATCTCGACGCTGGCGCCCGGGGTCAGCGCGGTCACCGTGTCGGCGACGACCTGCCCGCCGGACTCGACGCCGAGGTCGGTGATCAGGCCGGCGAGGGCGATCAGGAACGGCACCACGGCCAGGCACAGTTGCAGGGCCAGGGCCCGGGAGTGGCTGAACCCGTCGCCGTACCGGAACCGGACGAAGGCGTCGCGCAGCAGGTGCCAGCCGCCGTGCCGGCGCAGCGTGTGCCAGGCGTCGTCAGCCGACAGTTCCTCGTCGGCCATGCACCGGGTCTCGGGTACGAGCCGGGTGCTGCTCACCGCCGGTCCTGGGCCCGTTCCACGAGATCCTCGCCGCGCTCGCCGGCGGCGTCGGCGTCGACGGCCAGGTCGGGGTCGTCCTCCGGACGGGGTACGCACAGCCACAGCGCCCCCGGCCGGACGGTGGCCTCGAGGGTACGGCCCGGTTCGATGAGATCGCCGTCGAGTTCGCGGGGCTGATCACGGTTGCTGGAGATCGACACCCGGCGGCCCCGGAAGACCTGCATCCGGGGCACCCGGCCCCGGCGGCGCAGCAGCGCCCAGCCCATCGCGAGCCAGTGCCGGATGGTGCGCGGGGTCAGTACGGCGACGTCGAGCAGACCGTCGTCGGGTTCGGCGTTGGGCAGCAGGGTGACGCCGCCCTGGAGCCGACCGACGTTGGCGACCAGTACGGTGCGGGCCCGGGTGCGTACCGGGGGCCGGTCGTCGACCCGGATCTGCACCCGCATCGGGCGGTCCCGCAGGTGCCGGGCCGCGCCGACGACGTACGCCGGCCAACCGATGCGGGCCTTGGTCTTCTCGGAGGTGGCGGCGAGCATCTTCGCGTCGAAGCCCATGCCGGCCATCACCACGAAGTGGCGGTCGCCGAGCTGACCGACGTCGAGTTGGCGCAGACCGCGCTCGACGGCGACCTCGATGCCGGCGGCGAGGTCGGTCGAAAGGCCGAGGTTGGCCGCGAGCAGGTTGCCGGTGCCGGCCGGCAGGATGGCCAGGGCCACGTCGGTGCCGACGAGCCCGGCGACGCAGGACATCACGGTGCCGTCACCGCCGCAGGCGAAGACGACCTCGACGCCGGCCTCGACGGCCTGCCTGGTCTGGCCCTCGCCGGGGTCGTCGACGGTGGTCTCCAGCCACATCGGTTCGGCCCAGCCGGCCCGCGCCAGTGCGCCGTCGACGGTGGCGCGCAGTTCGTCCAGGTCGGTGACCTTGGCCGGGTTGACCACCACCGCGGAGCGTACCGCCTCAGTTCGCCCGTTCACGGGCGCCAGTGTGCAGCACGCGGCGCCGGCCGGCGAGCCGAAGCGGCGGTGACGATGCCCGCACCGGAAACCGGTTTCGGGGCGACCCGAACGGGGGACGACAACGGCACGGGGCCGGCACGCCATGGCGTGCCGGCCCTCTGCGCGGTGTGGAGGTTATGAGGTGACCAGGGTCAGGCCGTAGACGCTGAGGATCTCCCGGAGCGGCTGGAAGAAGGTGGTGCCGCCGGTGGTGCAGTTGCCGGAGCCGCCGGACGTCACGCCCTGGGCCTGGTTGCCGCTGAGCCACGAGCCGCCGGAGTCGCCGCCCTGGGCGCAGGCGTTGGTGCGGGTGAGGCCGCCGACCTGGCCCTGCGGGTAGCTCACCGTCTGGTTCTTGGCCTGGACGGTGCCGCAGCGCCAGCCGGTGGTGGAGCCGGAGCGGCAGATCGAGGCGCCGACGGCGGACTCGGTCGAGCCGCGGACCGCGACGTTGGTGCCGTTGTAGCGGTTGACGATGCCGCGCGGGGTCCAGTTGCTGTTGGTGCGGACCCAGCCGTAGTCGTTGCCGGGGAACGAGGAGCCGGCGATGGTGCCCATGGCGACCTGGTTGTAGCCGCTGACCGCCTGGCCGGCCCGGCCGCAGTGGCCGGCGGTGACGAAGCCGCCAACGACGGAGAAGCCGACCGAGCAGCGCGATCCGCCGATGTAGTAGGCGTCGCCGCCGCGTACGTCGTAGTAGGGCTGCGGGGCCTGGGCGGTGGCGTCGACGCGGACCCGGTCGACCTTGACGCCGCTGGCCGCGACGAAGGTGGCCGCCTCGGCGGCGGCGCCAGGCAGCGACTCCACGACCACGGTGTTGGTGGTGACGTCGACGTACCAGCCGGTGACCGACTTCGGGGCGCTGGTGCCGTGCGCGTCGAGGCCGTCCTTGACCGCGGTCAGCGCGGCCTCGCTGGCGGCGACGACGCGCGGGGTGGCGCCGGCGGCGCGGACCCGCTCGACCGCGGCGGCGTCGGTGACGCCGACGACGACCTCGTTGCCGGCGGCGAGCCAGGTGCCGCCGTAGCTGGCGCCGAGGGTGCCGCGCAGCGACTGCTCGGTGCGGGCGGCCTTGGCGTCGGCGGCGAGCCGGGCCTCGGCCTGCGGGGCGGTGAGGCCGAGGTCGCGCTGCATCGCGGCGAGGATCTCGACCGAGACCGCGTCCGCGGCGGGGGCGTCGACCGGCGCGGCGAGCGCGGGTTGGTGGAGGGTGGCCAGGAAGCCGGCGGCGAGTACGCCGGCCGCCGCGGCCGAGGCGATCTTGCGAGGCATCGACGGGTCCCTTCGTCGGGGGTGAGGAACGCACGCAGCACCGTTTCCGCTGGCCGGAGCGGTTCTGCGACGCCGTCAGGTGCCATAAACGTAGACCGAATCAATCGACGCGAATACATATGTTTCCCGTCATACGATCACCACCGGCCGGTCCCCGCGGAACATTGACGCGACACCACCGATCCCCATAGCATCGATCTCCATCGTGGCGGCTCGACGTGCGTGAGCACCGGCCGCGTGCCCCGGGAGCCGGCACGCGGCGCCGAGCCCCTCCACGGCATGCCCGGGCCATGCCGGCACTCACCGCGCACTGAGCACGCCCGGGCAGCCGTGCCGGACCGCGCGCACCCCGTACCGACCCAGAAAGGCCACCACATGCGCGCATTACGGATGCGCCGGGCGACGTACGCCCCGATCGGCTTCCTGGCGCTGGCGCTCACCGCCTCACTCGCCGTCGCCGTACCGCTGGCCACCGCCCCGCAGGCGCAGGCCAGCAGCCCGCTCATCGTCCTCGACAACACCTTCGAGGACGGCACCAGCCAGGGCTGGACACCCCGCGCCGACGAGACCGTCGCCCCCAGCACCGCCACCGCCCACGCCGGCACCCGCAGCCTCGCCGTCACCGGCCGGACCCGAAGCTGGGAGGGCCCGGTCCGCGACCTGCTCGACGTCGTCGAACTGGGCACCCGCTACACCCTGTCGGTCTGGGTCCGGCTCGCCGCCGGCGAACCGTCCACACAGGCCAGACTGAGCGTCGAGCGGCGTACCGACGGCACCCCGACCTACGACCAGGTCGTCGGCAACACCGCGGTCACCGCCGGCGGCTGGGTCAACCTGCGCGGCCAGTACACCCTGGCGACCGACGTCGAGTTCCTCACCACGTACGTCGAGACCGCCAGCGGCACCGCGGCGTTCCACATCGACGACTTCCTCCTGACCGCCGAACCCAGCCTGCCGATCCAGACCGACATCCCGCCGGTCAAGGACGTCGTCGACGAGTTCCCGATCGGTGCCGCCGTCGGCCCGGCCCAACTCATCGGCAACCACGCCCAACTGCTGCGCCGGCACTTCAACTCGGTGGTCGCCGGCAACGCGATGAAGTGGGACGCCACCCAACCCACCGAGGGCACCTTCCGGTTCACCGACGCCGACCGCATCGTCGCCTTCGCCCAGACGAACAACATGGAGGTACGCGGTCACACCCTGGTCTGGCACCAGCAGACCCCGGCGTGGGTGTTCAAGGACGCCGCCGGCAACGACATGACCGCCACCCCGGCGAACAAGGCCCTGCTGCTGTCCCGCCTGGAGGACCACATCCGCGGCGTCGCCGGTCACTACGCCGGCGACATCAGCGCCTGGGACGTCGTCAACGAGGTCATCGACGAGAACCAGTCCGACGGGATGCGGCGCAGCCGCTGGTTCGAGATCACCGGCCTGGACTACATCCGTACCGCGTTCCGCGTCGCCCGCCAGGTCGACCCGGCCGCCAAGCTCTACATCAACGACTACAACACCAACGTGCCGAGCAAGCGCGACAAGCTCTACAACCTGGTCGCCCAACTCAAGGCCGAGGGCGTGCCGGTCGACGGCGTCGGCCACCAGATGCACGTCAACATCGACTGGCCGTCGATCAGCGAAACCGAGGCGATGCTGACGAAGTTCATCCCGCTCGGCGTCGACCAGCAGATCACCGAGATGGACATCAGCATCTACACCAACAACTCCGAGTCGTTCCCGACCCCGCCGCGCGACCGGCTGCTCAAGCAGGCCTACCGCTACCGCGACCTGTTCGACCTCTACCGGCGCTACGCCAGCGAGATCACCTCCGTGACGTTGTGGGGCCTGGCCGACGACGACACCTGGCTCGACACGTTCCCGGTGACCCGCAACGACGCCCCGCTGCTGTTCGACGAACGGCTCCAGGCCAAGCCGGCGTACTGGGGCGTGGTCGACCCAACGAAGATCGAGACGACGCCGAGCCCGACGCCGACGACTCCCCCGCCGACGACTCCCCGCCCACGACTCCCCCGCCGACGACTCCGCCGCCCACGACGCCGCCGCCGACCACGCCGCCACCCACCACGCCGCCGCCGACCACCGGGCCGCCGCCGGGGACGACCTGCCAGGTGACGTACGCGGTCGCCGGGCAGTGGCCCGGCGGATTCCAGGGCGACGTACGGGTCACCGTCACCGGGGCACCGGTCTCCGGCTGGACGCTGCGCTGGACGTTCGGCGGCGGCCAGCAGATCAGCCAGGCGTGGAACGGCACCCACACGCAGACCGGCGCGAACGTGGCCGTGACCAACGCGGCCTGGAACGGCACCATCACACCGGGCACGCCCGTCACCGTCGGGTTCCTCGCCAGCTGGACCGGCGGCAACCCGGCCCCGACCGCCTTCACCCTCAACAACCTGCCCTGCACCATCGGCTGACCGTTGCCGGTGCCGGCCCTCGCGGGCCGGCACCGGCCCATCCCCGGCCGCGATCACCCAGGAGGCCGCGCACCGGCCCGACAGCCGATAAGGGCGCGCGGCGAAGGGCCGGATTCTCTAGCGTGTCGGCGTGGGACTCGACGCATACGTGTACTGCCGCTGCTGGCAAGACGGGACCGCCGCCCCGCCCCCGGTCGGCCCGGTCGGCCTCGACGAGGAGGGCTATCTGAACCTGCTGCTGCCCTGGGAGGGCAACGAGGACGCGCACGCCGCCTTCGACACCTGGGTGGAGCGGGCCTGCCCGCACGAGCAGATGGAGCAGGCGGGCGAGCGGGTCTCCAACTGGGCCGGCCTACGCCTGTTCCAGCAGACCCTGGAGGCGGCTGGCTGGTCGCACTTCCCTACGCTGCACGCCGGCCTGCCCAGCGGCAACGGCGGTTGGATGCCGGCCGAGCAGGCGGCCCGGATGCTGGACGAGCTTGACTTCTTCGTGCACCGGGCGCGGATCGGGGACGAGGTGGTTCTGGTCGACGAGGCGACCGGACAGGAGCTGATGACGTACGTCGCGGCGTACTGCGGGGTGACGACGCTGGGGCCGGGTTATCGCGCGGGGGTGGACCCGGACGGCTTCTTCGTCCTCGACCCCGACGCGGACCCGCCGGTCACCCTCTTCCGGGCGAGCCGGTTCGAGCAGCGGGTGCTGCCTGACGGTCAGCTGGAGTTCACCGGCGGCGGGATGACGGCACGGGTGGCGATGCCGCCGATCGGTGGGCAGCGGACGCCACCGCCGCGCTTCAAGGTGGAGAGCCGGCCACGCTCGGCCGCGGACTTCGACTACATCGTGGGGGCCCTGCGCCGGTTGTGCGCGGCATCGGTGGCGACCGGCAACCCGGTGATGTGGTGCTGACCGGGCCTCTCGGCGCCGACCCTGCACCGGACCCTCATGATCGTCTGCTGATCCGGCTCATCCGGCACGGCGTGTCGACTGTCTGAGCAGCAGACGATCATCGCCTGAACCCGGACCTGCGGCCCGAATTCGGTTGATGGCGTTGCGACGATGTCGGCATGCGTACCTTCGACGAACTCGTCGGTGAAGCCGCCACTGTGGATGTGTCCGGATGGAGCTTCGACTGGCTCGACGGCCGGGCGACCGAGGAACGACCCCCGTGGGGATACTCGCGGTTGCTCGCGTCGCGGCTGGCCCACGTCGACTCGGCCCTCGACATCGACACCGGGGGCGGCGAGGTCATCGCCGAGGTTCCACGGCTGCCGCCACGGATGGTCGTCACCGAAGGATGGCCGCCGAACTTCGAGCGGGCGCGCCGCCTGCTGTCGCACCGCGGCGTGGAGGTCGTACCCGTGGAGCAGGGCCGGCCGCTGCCGTTGCCGGAAGCCGCCTTCGACCTGGTCAGCAGCCGCCACCCGGTACGCCCCGACTGGCCCGAGATCGCCCGGGTGCTGGCCGACGACGGAACGTACCTCGCCCAGCACGTCGGGCCGGCGTCGGCGTTCGAGTTGATCGAATGGTTCGTCGGTCCGCTGCCACGGGAAGGTCTGGGCCGCGATCCCGAGACCGCGGCGGCCGCGGCCCGGTCGGCCGGGCTACGGATCGTGGATCTGCGTACGGCTCGCTGCCGCATGGAGTTCTTCGACATCGGCGCGGTCGTCTACATCCTCCGCAAGTGTGTCTGGTGGGTGCCCGACTTCTCCGTGGACCGCTACCGCGAGGACCTCGTCCGGCTCGACGCGCACATCCGCGAACACGGTTCCTTCCTGGCGCACTCCACCCGGACACTGATCGAGGCAAGACGCGAGAGCCGCTGACCCGGCACCGCCAGCCCCGGAGCGGCGGCTTCCTCATGATCGTCTGCTGTTCCGGCTCATCCGGCACGGCGTGTCGACTGCCTGAACAGCAGACGATCGACGGCGAGCCGGCTACATCACCATCCGGACGGACGCCACGAGGTGCCAGAGCGTGGTGCCGGCGACGACCGAGGCCGCCGCGGTCACCACGAACACCCACCACGAGATGCTCCGGCGGCGGAGCCACAACAGCACGGACACGACCACGACGGCCAGGGTCACCTGTACGACCGCCGACAACAACCGGCTCCAGTGGAAGGAGTCGACCGGCCCGCCCCAGAGGACGACGATCTGGAAGATCGCGTACGTGCCCTCGCCGGGCAGGAAGCCCATCGCGATCCCGGACGCGATGGACTGGAGGCGGGTGGTGCCGCGCCGGACGGCCTGACCGAGCCAGCCCATGAACACGCCCGCGCCGACGGACGCGACGAGCCAGAACGTCATCGCCCGTGCCACGGAGGCGAGTCCGGACAGCGACACCGCCGCACTGTCCACTTCCCACGGCTGGACGCCGGCGTTCCAACGCTGGCTGACGACGAGAATGAGCGCGTAGTAGGTGACGGTCGACAGCGCGAGGACACCGACGGCGACGACGGCCGCCGACCGGTAGGTCCAGGCGACATAACCGATGACCAGCGCGACGAGTCCCCACGCGGAGCCGGAACTCACCAGCGGCGTGACGAACTGCGCCACCGCGGGCGGCACCTCGTCCGCGACGAAGGCCGCCGCCCCGAGCGTGACGCCCGCCAGGGCGTACACCAGCGCCGAACGCCGGAGGGCGGCCCGGATCGCTACGGCCACGTCGATGACGCTCCCCGACGGCATGCGCTACCCCGATCCGGTCGCGTCGGCCGGTGTCGCCGGCGACCGGCTTCCGGCCAGGCAGCCGACAGCGATCAGGGCGACACCGGCGAACTGCGACAGCATCGCGGTGGGAAAGGTGGTGTTGCTGGAGAGGGCGACGGCGCTGGTCCAGAGTGCGCCCGCGGAGTACTCGTCGTACCGGGCGTAGGCGATCCGCCAGACGCCCATCGTGGTGCTCGATATCGCCAGAGCGGTCATGCCGAGCAGCAGCAGTCCGGCACCGAGCGAAATCCGCACGGCCCGGGGTGCCGGCCGGGGCCCCAGCAGGACGTAGCCGGCCGCGACCACCGCGGCGAGAGCGGCAAGCAGGCCGGGCAGCGCCATGGCGACCAGGTGTACGGGCCGGCCGTCCTCGACGAGACGCGTCCGTTCGGCGATCTCGAGAGCGATGTATCCGATGACGACGGCCGCCCCGACACCCGCGACCAGGATCGCGGGCAACGGCCAGGCCCTCCGCCCGATCGGCGGGGTTCCGCCGGGCGGCGCGGCAGCGTGGCGGGTCACCGCGGCCGCGATCAGCAGTGCGACGGCAAGCCGCGGCCGCCAACCGCTGCCGAGCCCGGCCGCGAATGCGCCGACAGCGGTGGCGTCTCCGGCGGCATCCGGTGCCGGCGCGAGGAACTGGCGCACAGCACCCGGGTCCGGTGTGGTCAGCCAGTCCCAGGCGGCCGAGAGCGTGAGCACCAGCACGGCGGTAAGAAGGAGCCGGCCCGCCGGCAGACGCGTCCCGCCGCCGACCAGCACGTACGCCGCCAGCAGCGCCCAGGCCAGCAGCTCGGCCCCGGGCAGTAGCGGCGAGGAGGTGGCGAGGCCGGTCAGATGCGCCACTCCGGCCAGGATGAAGCAGATGAGTAACCATCCCCGTGAGGTCACCGCGCGATGATGCCACATCGGACAGACAGCCAGCGGGGACGGAGCTTCGGGAGGCGATGTGATGCGCTATCCGGTGCCCAGGCTGCGGGGTATGACGGCGTCGGCCGGTAGCCACTGACTGTCGAGGGTGAAGATGACCTCGAATCCGCTCCGGTCGGTGGCCCCGATGTCCTCGACGGGCCCGAGCGGGGCGAGGTCGATGAACTCCTGCGCGTAGACCCGCCCGTCGAACCAGGAGCGTACCGAGACCGCGGAGCAGTACGCGGCGTTGATTCCGAACTGTAGGTGCGGCATCTGTCCCGTGGATAGACCGGTGAACATCTCGGTCAGCGCAAACGGCTCGCCGTCGCGGCGGGACGGCGGTAGTCCCCGGCCCTCAACGGTGAGCGTAAAGGTCAGATCGGACTGGATGGTGATCCTGGCGGCCTGTGGACCGTTGTCCGCGCCTGCGGAGAAGGCTGCGGCGGTTCGGGACACGATCTTCCCGGCGAATGCCGGGTCGGTGCGTTCCGCGCCGACCCACCGCATGGGGCGCAGGCGCAGCCCCGGAGTCCGTCGGGTAGCCACACCCCGGAATGGTCGCGGAACACCGGTGGACGCCCGAGTGCCTGCCACCGTTCCCGATCGTCGGGAAGTCCGAGGTCGGTCAGGGTGGCCTGCCGATAGGCGTTGTCCGGATCCCACAACTCGTCGTGTTCGCCAACCGCCGCGACCAGGGCCCGCTGCGCCGGTGTCACGGCGTCCGGCGTCGGCCAACCGTCCGCGAAGGCCACTTCGAGAAA
This sequence comes from Polymorphospora rubra, assembly GCF_018324255.1. Classification (GTDB taxonomy): domain Bacteria; phylum Actinomycetota; class Actinomycetes; order Mycobacteriales; family Micromonosporaceae; genus Polymorphospora; species Polymorphospora rubra. The sequence goes on along the minus strand of NZ_AP023359.1, from coordinate 4,943,763 downwards.
CGGCCCGAGGTCCGGACACGGCGCCATCCGGAACGCCAGCGGGACCACCGCCAGCGCACCGGTGGCGATGCGCTCGAAGTCGGCGACCCGGGCGCAGACCGTGTCGATCAACGCCCAGCGGGGCGTCCCCTCGAACTGCGGCAGTGACATGAGTCGGTAGGCGGGCGGTGCGAGCATTGGCGCGAACGCCCGGTCGAACGCGCGCGGTGAACGTGACAGGGCGACCAGGACGTCGATCGCTGCCGGGTCGTCGGCGAGTGTCGGGGCAAGGGCGGCACAGCCCCGCACCCCGGGCCTGGGATCGGTGAGCCAGGCGCGCGGGGTGCCGCCGAGTTCCCCGATGCCGATCAGCAGTGCGGCATGCTCTCGGATGTCGTCGGTCGCTCGTACGGCCTGTTCGAACGCGTGGATCAAGGCCGGCCGGTCGGGCGCGGCCGCCGGGTGGCGGGCAAGCGTTCCGATGGCGGCAACCGCGCACGACCGGACAGCGGGCGACGGGTGCGTGAGGAACGGCTTGACCTGGTCGAGCAGTTCCGGCAGCAGGTCGAAACAGTCGACCACCGCACGCCGCAACACAAGGTCGCGGGCGGGGTGGGTGCACAGCGCCGCCCGGTCTTCCTCGTCGGCCGTCAGGTACGCGCCCAACCAGGCGCCGGTGACCGATGCGTCGCTCGGATACGCCGATTCCCGTACCGGGGCGATGCGCTCGACGACCGCTACCGCCTTGCCGACCGCACGCAGGAAGACCAGCAGGCCCTGCCGGATCGTCTCGTCGCCGGCGCCGAGCCGCGGATCGTGGATGAGGGTCGCCAGGATGCGCGCCACCGGCGGTGTCGCCGGCCAGACCGTTCCTGGACGCAGTACGGCGGACCAGAGGTGTTGGTATGCCGCAGCGACCGCCGCGTCGTCGTCCGACACCAACGCTTGCAGATATCTGGGCGTATCGGTCGCAGGGCCGTGGGCGTGGAAGAGACGGTTCCAGTCGACCGCCGCGACAGCCTCATTCGCCTCAGCCACGCGACCACATGTACCACACAGCTTTACGCCTTTCCGGTGCCCATGGCCGCTGGCACCTGGGTACGGCGGCCGGTCGGGCAGCCGAGTGCGAGCAGGGCGGCGCCGGCGAACCACAACGCATCGCGGACCGGCACATTGACGGGCAGCAGCGCAGTGGACATGGCATCCGGGCGGGGGCCGGGTGACTCGTAGTCGAAGTAGAGGTTCGACCAGGACTGCCCCATGACGGCGTCGGCGAACGCCAGTACGGCGAGCATGGTCAGCGACAGGCCGGCCACCAGCAGGGGCTTGGTGGCCGGGCGTGGCCCGGGTGGGCCGTCCAGCAGCCGGCCGGCCACCGCCACCGCGGCGAGCGCGACCAGCAGTGCGGGCAGTGCGGCGGCGATCAGGTGGATCGGCCCGTATGCGCCGGTCGACCGGGCCCAGGCGGCGACCGCGGCGCTGTAGTAGCCGACCGCCAGCGCCGCGCCGACAGCGCTCACCAGAACCGCCGGCGCTCCCGGTGGAGCGACGGGAGTCGGCGCGGCCGGTGGGTGCGCCGGACCGGTACGGGTCGCGACCGCCGCCGCGGCGACCAGCAGCACGGCCGCCAGCACCGGCAGCCAGCTGACCCGCAGGCCGCCGACCACGGCGTCGCTGACGGACGGCTCGGGAAGACTGTCGCGGTAGACGAAGAACCCGAAGGAGGCGGTTGGTTCCGGCCGGGTGGCCCAGGCCCAGACGGCCACCAGCAGCAGCGCCAGCAGCCCGGCGAGCAGGAGCCGGACCGCCGGGAGCCGGATACCTCCACCGACGGTCACGTACGCGGCGAGCAGCGCCCAGGCCAGCATCTCGGCGCCCGGCATCAGCGGCGAGATGCTGGCGACCCCGACCAGGTGGGCCAGGGCGGACAGCACGAACCCGGCAAGTAACCAGCCCCGTAAGATCACCGCGCGATGATGCCATATCGGACAGATGTGCGGCTTCTTCCGAGATTCGGCTCAGCCGGCGGCCAGCGGCAGCAGCACCTGGAACCGGGTGTCGCCGGGTGACGACTCGACCCGGATGTCGCCGTGGTGCTTCTTGACCACGATGCGGTATGAGATGTCCAGGCCGAGGCCGGTCCCCTCGCCGACCGGCTTGGTGGTGAAGAACGGTTCGAAGATCCGGGGCCGTACGTCGGCGGGGATGCCCGGCCCGGTGTCGCCGATCTCCACGCAGAGCCACTCGTCGACCCGGGTGGTGCGCAGGCTCAGCGTGCCGCCGGTGTCCCGCATCGCGCCGATCGCGTTGTCGATCAGGTTCGTCCACACCTGGTTGAGTTCGCCGGCATACGCCGGGATGGCCGGCAGCGTGCGGTCGTAGTGTTTCTCGACGCGTACGCCGTCGGGCAGCTTGGCGTTGAACATCACCAGCGTGGCGTCGAGCAGTTCGTGCACGTCGACCGTCTGGTGCGGGGCGCGGTCGAGCTGGGAGTACTGCTTGGCCGCCGACACCAGCGTCGAGATCCGGGTGACGGCGTCCTCGATCTCGCCCATCAGCAGTTCGGTCTCGATGGTGTACGTCAGCCAGCGGACCGCGGCTTCGCGGTTCTCGTCGCCGACGGCGTCGGTGATCTGGTCGAGCCAGGGTGTGTCGACCCCGCCGGCGACGAGGGTGGGTGCGAGGTCCCAGCCGCCGGTGATGTCGTGGTCGTCGAGCCAGTCCGACAGTTCGTCCTCGGCGTCGCTGATCGCAAGCGGGGTGCGGACGGGGACCGTGGCGGTCCGTTTGACCGCCTCGTCCTGCAGTTCGACCAGCCGGTGCAGTTGCCGTCCGTCGAGCCGGCCGTCGGCGATCATGGCCAGTTTCTGCCGCATGCCGGCGACCCGGCCGCGCAGCACCGACGTGGCGCGTACGGCGGCCGCGGCGGGGTTGTTCAGCTCGTGGGTCAGCCCGGCCGACAGTTGGCCGAGGGCGAGCAGCCGTTCCCGCTCCCCGACCGTGTTCTGGGCCGCCCGCATCCCGTAGAACAGGCCCTCGAGCAGGTGCATCGCCATCGGGAACCAGTCACGCATGACCTCGGCGAACGTCTGCGCCGGCAGCACGAAGAACTCGGCGTCGGTCAGCGCGGTCAGCGAGTTGCGGTACGTCTGCGGTACCCGGTCGCCGAGGTACGCCTGGGTGGCGCCGCCGTACACGCCGCGCTGGTCGGTGCGGGTGACCTCGACGTCGTCGCCGCGGACCCGGCCGCTCAGCGCGATCGTGCCGCTCAGCAGTACGTAGAAGCAGGTGGCGTCGTCGCCCTCGGCCCAGACGGTGGCGCCGGCCGGGTGCGACTCGACCCGGCCCTGCCCGCTCAGGAAGGTCAGCTGCTCGTCGTCGAGCGCCTCGAACAGGAACAGCGTCCGCAGCTCGTCGAGGCGCAGCGTCGGCAGGTCCGCCCCGCCCGGCACCGGCCCGGTCATTGGGCGGCCAGGTAGCGGTGGACCAGGGACACGGCCATCGCGCCCTCGCCGACGGCCGACGCGACCCGTTTGACCGACTCGGCGCGTACGTCGCCGGCGGCGAACACCCCGGGCACGCTCGCCTCCAGGTGGTAGGGGTCGCGGGGCAGGGCCCAGCCCGGTGGCCGCCCGCCGCCCGCCATCAGGTCGGGGCCGGTCAGCACGAACCCGCGCCCATCGCGCTGCACGGCGCCGCCGAGCCAGTCCGTGCGCGGCTCGGCGCCGATGAAGATGAACAGCCACGACGTGTCGACGACCCGGGTCCGCCCGTCGCGGGTGTCGCGCAGTTCGAGCCGTTCCAGGTGGTCGTCGCCGGTGCCGCCGGCGACCTCGGTGAACGGGTGCACCTCGATGTTGCCGATGCCCTGGATCTGCTCGATCAGGTACTGCGACATCGACCGCCGCAGGTCGCCGCCACGGATGAGCATGTGCACGCGGCCGGCGTACCGGGCGAAGTGGACCGCGGCCTGCCCGGCGGAGTTGGCGCCACCGACGATGTAGACGTCGGCGCCGGAGCAGCTGGGCGCCTCGGTCGTCGCCGACCCGTAGAAGACGCCCTGGCCGGTCAGTTCCTCCAGCCCGGGTGCGGCCAGCCGGCGGTAGGCGACACCGGTGGCGAGCACGACGGTGTGCGCGGCGATCGAGCTGCCGTCGGCGAACCGCAGCACCTTGGCCGACCCGGCCGACTCCAGGCCGACGACGTCGCGGGCGCTGAGCAGCTCGGTGCCGAACTTCAGCGCCTGCCGGCGGGCCCGCTCGGTGAGCTGCGAACCGGACACCCCGTCGGGAAAGCCCAGGTAGTTCTCGATCCGGCTGCTCTGGCCGGCCTGGCCGCCGGTGGCCCGCCGCTCGACCAGCATGGTCCGCAGCCCCTCGGACGCGCCGTACACGGCGGCGCCGAGCCCGGCCGGTCCGCCGCCGACCACGACCAGGTCGTAGAAGTCGGCGGCCGGGGTGGTGCTCAGGCCGATGTGCGCGGCCAGGTCGGCCTCGGACGGCATGACCAGCGACTTGCCGTCCGGCGTCACGACCAGCGGTACGTCGGCCGCGGTCACCCCGGCGGCGGTCAGCAGGCGGCCGCCCTCGGGCTCGTCGGAGAGCAGCCACCGGAACGGCACCAGGTTGCGGGCCAGGAAGTCGCGTACGGCGAACGACGGCGCCGACCAGCGGTGCCCGACGACCCGCATCTCCGTGATCGCCGGATCGGGGGTCGCCTGCCACGCCTCGAGCAGGGTGTCGAGCACCGGGTAGAGCTTCTCCTCCGGCGGATGCCAGGGTTTGAGCAGGTAGTGGTCGAGGTCGACGACGTTGATCGCGTCGATCGCCGCGTTGGTGTCGGCGTACGCGGTCAGCAGGACCCGCCGGGCGCGGGGGAAGAGGTCCATCGCGGCCTCGAGGAACTCGATACCGTTCATCGCCGGCATCCGGTAGTCGGCGAGCAGGACCGCGACCTGCTCGCCGCGCAACTTGATCTCACGCAGCGCGTCGAGGGCCTCGGCGCCGGAAGTGGCCCGCACGACGCGGTAGCGGTCGCCGTACCGTCGCCGCACGTCGCGGGCCACCGCCCGGGACACGGCCGGGTCGTCGTCGACGGTGAGGATCGCCGGGTTCGCCATGCGGTAATCAAAGCACTTCCCCGGTTACCGGCAGGTCACGGACCGCCGGGCATCAGCCGGCCCGGCGCGGGTAGTCGCAGCCCGTGGCGCCAGACGCGTGGCACGAGGTACGCCGTACCGCCCGCCGGACCCTGACGGTGATCGGTCTGGTGCTGGCGACGGCGCTGGGCCTGCTGCTGGTCTACGCCACCCGCCGGGTCCTGGTCTGGATCCTGGTCGCGGTCTTCTTCGCGGTCGCCCTCAACCCGGCGGTCGACTGGATGCAGAAGCACGTGCCGCGCTGCCGGCGTTGGCTCGCCACCCTGGTGGTGTTCCTGGCCGTGTTCGCGCTGCTCGGCGGCCTCGGCGCGCTGTTCGTCGTACCGCTGGTGCACCAGGGGGCGCGGATCGCCGACGAGCTGCCCAGGTTCGTGGAGCAGGTGCAGTCCGGTGACGGCCCGATCGGCCGGCTCAGCGAGCGCTACCACATCGTGGAACACGTACGCGCCAACGCCGAGCCGCTGCGCGAGCACGTCGCGGGTCTCGGCGGGCCGACCGTGGCGGTCGCCCGGGGCGCGGCGATCACCGCCGCGGCGATCCTGACGATCTTCGTGTTGTCGTACCTGATGGTCCTCCAGGCCCCGAAGGTGACCGGCAGCCTGCTCGCCCTGCTGCCCGCGCGCCGGGCGGAACGGGTCCGGCGGCTCGGGCACGAGTGCGCCCGTACGATCACCGGCTATTTGACCGGAAACCTGCTGATCAGCGTGATCGCGGGACTGGGAACGTTCATCGCGCTGACCGTCCTCGGCGTCCCGTTCGCGCCGCTGATCGCCCTGTTCGTCGGCATCACCGACCTGATTCCGCTGGTCGGGGCCACGATCGGGGCGGTGGTGGCGGTGCTGGCCGGGTTCACCCAGTCGATGACCGCCGGCATCGTGCTGATCGTCTTCTTCGTCGTCTACCAGCAGGTCGAGAACCATCTGCTCCAGCCGGTGATCTTCGCTCGTACGGTGAAGCTGAATCCGTTGACGGTGCTGATCTCGATCCTGATCGGGGTCGAGCTGGCCGGGATCGCCGGCGCGCTGCTCGCCATCCCGGTCGCCGCCATGATCCAGATCGTCGTGCGGGACCTCTGGGGCGAACACCGCCGCCACGCGGCGGCGGCCGGCGGCGGCCCCGACCGATCCGCCGACGACACCGGCCCGGCCGGCACCGGCCGGGACACCGCGCCGCCGGACGAAGCGGGGGCCGCCGGCCCGGCCGGCGCCAGCTGACCGGCGCCGGTCGTGGCCATCCGGCCGTTCCGGATGCACGGTACGGCGGGAGCCGGCAGGCTGGCAGGGGTGGACACCGCGCTCGAACTCGCCGGCCCGCTGACCCACGACGAGCTGCGCCGGCTCGACGCCTACTGGCGGGCCGCCAACTATCTGACCGTCGGGCAGATCTACCTGCTGGACAACCCGCTGCTGCGCGAACCGCTGCGCCCCGAGCACGTCAAGCCCCGGCTGCTCGGCCACTGGGGAACCAGCCCAGGGCTGAACCTGATCTACGTACACCTGAACCGGGCCGTCGTGGCCCGCGACCTGAACATGATCTACGTGGCCGGGCCGGGACACGGCGGCCCGGCAATCGTCGCCAACACCTGGCTGGAGGGGACCTACAGCGAGCTGTACCCGTCGGTGAGCCGCGACGAGGACGGCATGCGGCGACTCTTCCGGCAGTTCTCGTTCCCCGGCGGCATCCCGAGCCACGTCGCGTCGGAGGTACCCGGTTCGATCCACGAGGGCGGTGAACTGGGGTACTCGCTGTCACACGCGTACGGGGCGGCGATGGACGACCCCGACCTGGTGGTGGCGTGCGTGATCGGCGACGGTGAGGCGGAGACCGGGCCGCTGGCCGGCAGCTGGCTGTCGAACATGTTCATCGACCCGGCCCGCGACGGGGCGGTGCTGCCGATCCTGCACCTCAACGGCTTCAAGATCGCCAACCCGGCGCTGCTGGACCGCATCCCGACCGACGACCTGCTGTCGATGATGCGCGGCTACGGATACCAGCCGTACCTCGTCGAGGGCGACGACCCGGCCCGGGTGCACCAGGAACTGGCCGGCACCCTCGACGTCGCCCTCGACGAAATCGCCGCCATCCGGGCCAGGGCCCGGGGCCACGGCCGGGCCGAACCCTCCCCGACGGTCACCCCGGGCACCGCCCGCGCTGGCCGATGATCATTCTCCGTACGCCGAAGGGCTGGTCCGGGCCGCGGGAGGCCGACGGGCACCGGGTCGAGGGCACCTTCCACGCCCACCAGGTGCCGCTGGCCGTATCGCGCGGCAACCCCGAACACCTGGCCCGGCTGGAGCAGTGGCTGCGCTCGTACCGGCCGGAGGAACTCTTCGACGCCGCCGGCGCCCCGGTCCGCGACCTGGACCCGCTCATGCCGACCGGCGACCGGCGGATGAGCGCCAACCCGGTCACCAACGGCGGCCTGCTGCTGCGCGACCTGACCCTGCCGGACTTCCGCGCGTACGCCGTCACCGTCGACCGGCCCGGCCGCCCGGACGCCTCCGCGACCGGGGTGCTCGGCGGCTGGCTGCGGGACGTCATCGCCGCCAACCCGGACCGGTTCCGGCTCTTCGGCCCGGACGAGGTCGAATCCAACAAGCTCGGCGCGGCGTTCGAGGTCACCGACCGGGCGTTCGTCGGCCGGATCACCCCCGACGACGAGGACGTGTCACCCGGCGGTCGGGTGCTGGAGGTGCTGTCGGAGCACCTGTGCCAGGGCTGGCTCGAAGGCTATCTGCTGACCGGCCGGCACGGCGTCTTCACCAGCTACGAGGCGTTCATCCACATCGTCGACTCGATGGTCAACCAGCACGCCAAGTGGCTGAAGGTGACCCGGGGCATCCCGTGGCGGCGGCCGATCGCCTCGCTGAACTACCTGCTCTCCAGCCACGTCTGGCGGCAGGACCACAACGGCTTCTCCCACCAGGACCCCGGCTTCATCGACCACGTCGTCAACAAGAAGGCCGAGGTGGTCCGGGTCTATCTGCCACCGGACGCCAACACCCTGCTGTCCACGATGGACCACTGCCTGCGCAGCCGGCACTACGTCAACGTCGTCGTCGCCGGCAAGCAGTCCGGCCCCAGCTGGCTGGGCATGGCCGAGGCGATGCTGCACTGCCAGCGCGGCCTCGGCGTCTGGGACTGGGCCGGCACCCACCAGGGCGAGGACCCCGACGTGGTGCTCGCCTGCGCCGGCGACGTACCGACCCTGGAAACCCTCGCCGCCGCCGCCCTGCTCCGCGAACACCTGCCGGAACTGCGGGTACGCGTCGTCAACGTCGTCGACCTGATGCGTCTGCAGCCCGACACCGAGCACCCGCACGGGCTGCCCGACGCCCAGTTCGACGCCATCTTCACCCGCGACCGGCAGGTCATCTTCGCCTACCACGGCTATCCGTGGCTGATCCACCGGCTGACGTACCGGCGGCGCAACCACGCCAACCTGCACGTGCGCGGCTACAAGGAGGAGGGCACCACGACCACCCCGTTCGACATGGTCATGCTCAACGACCTGGACCGGTTCCACCTGGTCACCGACGTCATCGACCGGGTGCCGGGGCTGGGCGAACGCGCGGCGTCGGTCCGTCAGCGGATGGTCGACGCCCGCGCCGAGTGCCGCGCCCACACCCGCGAGTACGGCGAAGACCACCCCCGGATAACAGGCTGGCGCTGGCCCGCCACCCCATAACCCGCCCCTGCCCCGCCCTGATCCGCCCGCCCAAGATCCGCGCGATCAGGGACTAGATCGTGCGTGTCGTCGGTGTGCCGTGCGTCGTACTCCCTGATCACGCGGATCTTGGGCGGCCGGGGCCGGGGCGGCCGGGGCCGGGGCGGCCGGGGCCGGGGCGGCCGGGGCCGGGGCGGGGCTGCCGGCTGCTAGCGTGCCGGCCATGCATCGAAGCCGCCTGTACGGCGTGTTCGTCGACTCACCCCACGCCGAGGCCGACAAGGCGGTCGCCTTCTGGAGTGCGGCGTTGGGGGCGGCCGCCGAGCCGGTCGACGACGACTACACCATGCTGCCCGGGGCGGCCGGCCACGAGCTGGCGTTCGAGGTGCAGGCCGTCGACGACGCGCCGCGCTACCACCTCGACATCGAGACCGACGACGTGGCCGCCGAGGTGGCCCGGTTGACCGCGCTCGGCGCGACCGAGGAGGCCCGGCACTACGGCTGGACCGTCCTGCGCGCGCCCGGCGGCCATCTGCTGTGCGTGGTGCCGGTGCAGAGCGACCAGCCGTTCTTCGACCGGCACGCCCGTCGCTTCGGCGCCTGACCACACTTCGCCACCGGTCCCGCACTGTCAAGATCCGCGTGATCAGGGAGCGGGAACCCCGACCCGCCGACGACACGCGCGACCTGGTCCCTGATCACGCGGATCATGAGGGGGTCGGGAGGCCGATCGGGTTGATCGGCGGTAAGTAGACGCGCGCGGCCGTGGTGATCGGGTGCAGGAGGGTGGCCAGGCGCTCGGTGTCCGGCTCGCCCAGGGCACGCCACGGGGCGGCGGCCAGCTCGTCGGTACGGCGTTCGATGTCGTCGCGGGCGGTCAGCGCGGCCGCCGTCGGCCTGCCGTCGGGTTCCAGCCAGCCACGCTCCACCAGCCGGGCCGCCGCGGCGTCCCACTCGTCGTCGGACCAGCCCCGGTTGGATTGCAGCACCTGCCGGTCGCTGCCCATCGCCGTACGCCACACCAGCGACTCGACACCGTCGAGACCGGCATGCACCAGCACCGCCACGTGCCCGTCACCGCGGTGCTCGCGCAGCAGTGTCGCCGCCCGCCACAGCACCCCGACCGGGTCGTCCGGCCACGGCAGGTCGGCGTGCGCCGCCGCCAGCGCCCGGCCGGCCAGATCGGCCCGCTCGGCGGCCGCCCGCAGCAGCTCCGCCGCCTGCGCCAGGTCCGCGGCCGGCACCGAACCGAGTACGTCGTCGAGCGCCGCCCGCGCCCCGTCGAGCCGGGCGGTCAGGGTGTCGGCCGGGGTGGCCCGGCTCCACACGTCGGGCAGGGCGCGCCGCACCATCGCCGGGTGGAAGCCGAAGAACGTGGCGTGCACCGGCCCGGGGCCGACCGGCCCGAACGCGGCGGCCCGGCCGGCGAAGTAGCCGCGCCAGTAGCCGCGCAGTCCGGCCGCCTCGTAGCGGGCCCGGGCCTGCGGTGCGAAATAGGTGACCGCGTGCACCGGTTCGAAGAGGGCCCACATCCGTCGTACGCGATCCATGCCGCCTCCGCCTCGTTGTCCGACGCCCCGACTCTCGCACAGGACGGGATCTTCAGGCAGCCCGGAAACGCCCGACGGCGGGAACGCGGTCTGGCCGCGTTCCCGCCGTCCCCCGTTGCTGGGTTTGAAGGTGCCGGTCCGCGGCGGTTGGGGGGCAATCCACGCGGACCGGCACCGGCCTAGTTGGTTTCGACCACTCCGGAGCAGGCGAAACGCAGGGAAACATCGATCTGGTCGTCGTAGGTGTTCGAGTCGAGCAGTCCGGTCAGGACGATCTCGCCGGCGGGCAGCTTGTCGGCCGTACCCTCCTGCAGGGTCGCGGTTCCGGAGAACGAGTCGCCGGGCTCCAGCTCGACGAAGCCCTCCGGCTGGCTCATCCGGGCGTATCCCGCCGACATCGTGTTCAGGTACTGACCCTTGTGCCGCAGCAGGCTCAGCGTGATCGACGAGGTGTCCTCGGTGTCCACCGTGTAGCCGTCGCCGGACTTGATCAGCGAGAGCTGCCCCTGGCCGCCGACCTTGGCGTCGGTGTCGAAGTAGACGCTGACGATCAGGTCGCCGGTCGACTTCGAGCGGTAGCAGCGCGTCGTGGCGACCCAGCCCGGCGTCGTACCGGGCAGGTCCCCGCCCGCCAGCTTGATCTCGCCGCGCGGGACGGTCGCGACCGTCGCCGTACACGCCGAACCACCCTCGAGGCCGGCGAACACCAGCGTGTCGCCGCGCTGGAGCAGGTCGCCGGCGACGCCGCCGAAGCCGGCGATCAGCGCCAGTTCCTCGTCGCTGAGCTTGCCGTACGTCAGCCGGTCGACCAGCCGCCACTGGCCGGCGGCCAGCATCTTCGACAGGTCCTGGCAGGACCGGCCGCTGGCCAGGGTCACCTGGGTCTCGGTCTCGGCGACCGGGGCCACGTCGGCGGAGACGTACAGTCCGGCGAACGTGGTCAGTCCGCCCCCGGCGGTCGGGGCACCCGCGTCACCGCGGTTGCCCATCGTGGGTCCTTCGTCGTCACCGGTGCAGGCGACCAGTCCGGCCATCGCCAGCAGGCCGGTGGCGAGCAGCAGCGCCCGGTGGGGCTTAGAGGCCGTCATAGGAGTACTTCACCTTCGGGCAACGCGGGTCCTCTTGCACCCGCACGATGGGCCAGGAGAGGTCGCTGAACGGGAAGCTGCTGCCGCCGAGCAGGATCTCGACGTCGCCGACCGGCCGGCCGACCCGGTAGTCGGCCAGCACCTCGAACTGGGTGCTGAGGAACGGATAGAAGCGCAGTACGCCGTCGAGGAACTGAGCGCCGCCCTCGCCCTTCATGATGAAGAACGGGTTCGGGCCCTGCCGGTCGTTGGTCATGACGCTGATCTCGTTGTCCTGGCCGGCGAAGCCCTTCGGCACGTTGACCCCGGTGACCGCGCCGGCGGCCTGGAGCATGCCGCTGCTCTCCGCGCCGGCGTACCCGGCCGTGCCCTTGAACGGACCGGCCACCCCGGTGCAGCTGACCAGGTCGACGTGGACGTCCATCAGCTTCGCCAGGAGAAGGTTCACCTCGCTGCTGCCCTGGGCCAGGACGATGTCCGCGCCGTGGTACTTGACCTCGATGGTGATGGCCTGCGCCGGCAGTCCCGCCTTGACCAGGACCTCCTTGAGCAGGTCGAAGGTCTTGCCGATACCGAAGCCGACGGCGTTGGACAGGAAGGCGTAGGCGTCGCCCAACTCGAACGGGAAGCTCTCCTTGTCCATCTTCGCGATGAAGATGGCCTTGCCCTTCATCTCCTCGCCCTCGCCCGCCGGGTCCTCGACCGGTGGCTTGACTTCCAGGGTCGCCTTGCCGTCGTCGCCGGTCTTCGACCCACGGGTGAGCTTGGCGCTGTCCGCCGACACCGCCTTGAGTAGTTGGTTGCCACCCTCCTGGTACGTGCCGAGCAGTGGCTGCTCGCTGGCCCACTTGATGGTCATGCCCTTCATCGGGCCGGGCTTGGGGATGTCGACCCCGGCCAGTGCGTAGCACTCCAGCTTGTCCAGGGCGATCCCCGCGTCGAAGAGCGCGGTCGCGGTGAGGGTGACATGTTCGTCCCGGGTGCCCGCCCGGTGCTTGAAGTGCGTGCTGCTCTTGTCGGCGGTGAGGTCGAGGCGGGCGCCGAGCATCAGGAGGATCGCGCTCGCCGCCGCTCCGGCCTTGCCCCAGGCCTCGTTCGCCTTGTCGAAGACCTCCTTGCCGCCTTCGGTGAGGAACTCCTTGGACAGCCGGTCCTTCAGTTCACCCTTGAGGAAGTCGGCGTGGGCCTTGCCGGCCGGGTCGCTGGGGCTGGCGAAGATGGCGGCGAACTCGCCGCACGGTCCGGCCGGGTCGGCGTGGGCGACCCCGCCGCCGAGCAGCCGGTCGACCAGGCCCGGGCGGCCCAGCGCCTGCGGCTTGGCGCCCGGGTTCACCTCGCCGAACCGGCTGGTGGCGTGCCCCAGCAGCAGCGTGGTCTGCAACGGGTCGAGGAACACCGACGCCGGGTCGGCACCGGGGAAGAGCACCTGCTGGCGGTGGGCGGCGAGGGCGCGTACGCCGGCCGCCGCGGTGACGAAGATCGGGTGGTCGCCCGGCTCCTTGGCCCAGTTGCCGATCGCGGCGGTGAGCTGGGCGAACGTCGGGTCCTTCTCGGTCAGCCCGACCGAGGTGAGCAGGGTCGCGAACTCCTCGACGGAGTAGCGGTCACCGGCCCGGGTCGCCCTGGCCAGGATCGGGACGAGCTCGGCGTAGACCGGCGCGTCGACCATCGCCAGTTGGTCGGGCACCGCCACGACCGGCCCCTTCGCGGACACGATCGCGTGCCCGGAGCGGCGCAGCAGTTCGGCGGTCGCCGCGGCCGACCGGTCCGCGTCGTCGGAGAGGATATCGGCGACAAGTTGCTCGGCCGCCTGCGCCGGGTCGTCGGGCAGCCCCTTGGCGACCGCCTCGACCGCGGCACCGTCGACGGCACCGCCCTTGGCCTGCTCGTCGTCGCCGCCGGGGGTACATGCGGTGGCGACGAGCGCGGCGCAGATGAGCGCCGCCGTCGATCGTCGCCATCGGGCTCGGGTGGTTCTGCGTCGTACGCCGCCACCTCGTGCACCGCAGGAGGTGCGTGTCATCGGTACTTCCCTTCGCAGCCGGGGCTCGCCCCGTGGTGGCACGCGTCGGTGCCGCCCGACAAGCAGTGAAGCCGTCGGCTGTCCCGGGCAACCAGGGACCGTTGTCCCACCCCTTCGGGATCTTCACGGGCGCTGAGTCCTGCCCGTGCCGGCGTCGGCCCGGTCGATCGGTGCCGGAAAGCGCGACAGCCACCGAGCACGGTGCTCGGTGGCTGTCGGAGCCGGTCGGGACGGGGCTCAGCCCTCGACGACGGTGATCACCAGCGGCCCGCCCGGTGGCTGCTCGGTCTGGCCCGGGTAGCCGAGTCGGGTCCGGTTGCCCGCCGCGTCGGTCAGCGTGAAACCGACCGTGTACTGACCGGGTACGAGAGCTCCGGTGTGCGCGGTGAGCCCGATCAGGCCGTCCGCCGGTTCCTGGACACCGCGGGAGGCACCTCCCCGCGACGCCCCGGCAGCGTTGTAGACCGTCATGCTCATCGCGGTCACCGGGGCGGGTGAGGTGGTGTCGACCGCCACCGTGAGCGGGATTCCCGCGCCGGCCTGCAACTCGGACTGGGTCCAGACCGTCTTGGACAGCGACGCCGACAGCACCTCCGGCGGGACCGTGTCGGCCACCCGGGTGATCGCGAGACCCAGGTCGGCGTTGCCGTACGCGGTGCCGTAGAACGCCTCGTTGCCGGCGGCGTCCTTCAGCGCGATGCCCGTGATCACACACTCACTCGCGTGGGTACGCATCTCGATCGGCACCACGGCGGTGCCGTCCGCGCGGATGATCGGCGTCGTGCTCGCCCCGCACCAGTCCACCTCGACGTAGACCGACGCCAGCCCGCCGACCCCGCCGGACGGGGTGAACACCAGCTCGGCGGTCTTGGGCGTACGCCAGTTGTCGACGACCTCGGGCGTCACCGTGAACCCGGTCGCGGAGATCACGTCGTTGCGGCTCACCCGGACGGTCGGGGCGGACACCCCGGTGAGGACGTTGGTGTGCCCGGCGTTGTCGGTCAGCACGACCTTCAGCACCGACCAGGCGCCCGCCGGGCTGCCGGCCGGGATAACGGCCGTCACCGTGCACCAGGCGAAGGTGGGGTCGGGCACGTCGTTGCCCTCGCCGCACTGGGGCGCCCAGCCGCCGAGGTACTCCACGCCGAAGGGCGCGACGACCCGCTGCCCCTGCGGTCCGGCGAACACCACGCGTCCCTTCCAGAAGCCGCTGCCATCATCGCTGACCAGGGTGCGGTATCGCAGCGTCACCCCGTCGCCGTCGTCGTAGACGGCGGTCGGCTGGCCGGGTGCCAGCATGAGCCAGGTGACGTAGGGCGCCGTCCCGTCCACGAGCTGGGTCACGCTGAACTGGGCGGCCGGGTGGGTGAGCGCGGCCTGGCCGAGCTTGCGGCTGTTGCCCCGGTCGTCCTCGATCGTCACCTTCGTGACCCGCCAGACGGCCGCCGTCGCCGCGCCGTACTGGGGCACCTGGAAGGTGTATTCGTAGTCGGAACTGCGCACGTCGCCGGCGTGCGCCCACACCTGTGCGGGAGTGGAGTCGAGGGCGTAGCTGACCGTCCGGGCCGAGCCGACCGGTGACGAGTCCACGAACTGCCGGAATTCGACGGTGCCACGAACCGTGGTGGCGGCACTGTCCTGATTGGCCACGGTCCAGGCGAGCTGGATCTGGGCCCAGCCTTCACTCGCGTCGACGTCGGCGGCGCTCCAGGCGAGGTTCGGGATGGACAGTGTGGGGGTGCGCGGGGCGGCCTCGGCGGGTGTGCCGATCAGCAGGGCCGCGACCAGCAACATCACCACCGCTGCGGGCAGCGTACGGATACGCGACAGGATCAAGTGCTCTTCCTCCTGTTGAGACGGTCGCCTCCCGCGACCGGGCGCAGAGCATAACGTCACCGTCCGACAACCCGTTGTCGGTGTCCGCCGGCCTGCGGCCCGGTCGCGGTAGCGGTCAATACAGGTCGCGGAAGAAGTCGCGAATGTCGGCGCTGAGCAGCGCCGGCTCCTCCAGGGCGGCAAAGTGGCCGCCCCGGTCGACGTCGGTCCAGCGGGTGATGGTGTGCTCCGTCTCGGCGTAGCGACGGATGCCGACGTCGTGCGCGAAGACGATGGCCCCGGTCGGTACGCCGGAGTTCGCCGCCTGGGCGTCCCAGCCGTGCTCCTGGGCGTAGCCGACGTACGCCGCCGAGCCGGCCGTACCGGTCAGCCAGTAGATCATGACGTTGGTGAGCAGTCGGTCCCGGTCGATCACCTTGTCCGGCTCGACCGGGCGGGGATGGGTCCACTCCCGGAACTTGTCCATGATCCAGGCGAGTTGGCCGACCGGGGAGTCGGTCAAACCGTACCCGAGGGTCTGCGGGCGGGTGCCCTGGATCGCGATGTAGCCGAACTCCTCCCGCATGAACGCCTCGATGCGGCTGATCCGGTCGCGTTCGACGTCGGTGAGGCTGGCCAGTTCGTCGTCCGGCAGCGGCAGCTCGGGGATGTTTCCGGGGCCGCCGTTGACGTGCACGCCGACGACCCGGTCGGGTGCCACCCGGCCGAGTTCGGGGCTGACCGCCGCGCCGATGTCGCCGCCTTGCGCGCCGTACCGTTCGTAGCCGAGGCGGTGCATCAGCTCCGCCCAGGCGCGGGCGATCCGGGCGGTGTCCCAGCCCCTGTCGGCGGTCGGGCCGGAGAAGCCGAAGCCGGGCAGCGACGGGATGACGAGGTGGAAGGCGTCGGCCGGGTCGCCGCCGTACGCGCGGGGGTCGGTGAGCGGGCCGATGATGTCGAGGAACTCGACGACCGAGCCGGGCCAGCCGTGGGTGAGCACAAGCGGGAAGGCGTCCGGCTCGGGCGAGCGGACGTGCAGGAAGTGGATCCGCTGGCCGTCGATCTCGGTGGTGAACTGCGGGTACGCGTTCAGTTCGGCCTCGGCGGCCCGCCAGTCGTAGCCGGTGCGCCAGTGGTCGGCCAGGTCCCGCAGCCAGCCGGTCGGTACGCCGGTGTCCCAGCCGTCGCCGGGCAGGGCGGCCGGCCAGCGGGTGCGGTCGAGCCGGTCGTGCAGGTCGTCGAGCCGGTCCTGCGGGATGTCGATCCGGTACGGGGTGATGTCTCCACTCATGCCGACAACGCTATGGAGAAATGCGGACAGTTTCTGTCCTGATGGCTGCCTGCAGACTCGGTTTCATGCTGCCCGATGGGCGCACCACAACCACCGCTCCGGCCGGTGGTCGGACGTCGTCCTGAGCGCGACGACGTCCGGCCACCGGCGGGCGGCCAGGGGTGGGGTCAGCCCGGCCAGCCGGACGATCGGGCGCCCGGCCCCGTGGAGACCCCGGCCAGCCCCGCAGTCGCCCCGGCCGGCTCGACGGCGGCACACCGCGTCCCGTCGCGCGGCACGGTCAGGTTGACCAGGTAGGCGTCGGTCGCGTTCCTGGTGCAGGCGCTGCGGTCGTAGACGCCGTGGCCCCAGCCGTCGTACGTCAGCAGCACGGTGCTCTTCCGGGACTGCCGGTGGGCGTTGACGGACCACTCGTACGCGGTCGACGGGTCGTGCCGCGCGTTGAGCAGCAGGATCTTCGGTGCTTGGGTGATGCGCAGCGGATGCTGCGGGTTCACCGTGTCACCGGAGCGGCCGATGCAGGCGGCCACGGCCTCGCTGCCCAGCGGGGAGCCCGACATGTCGGGTGCGATCCGTCCGCTCCACGCGGTCAGGGCGGCGAACTCGCTGGAGCGGCTCCGCCGGGCCTACCCGCCCCGACCGCCCGACCGGCCGGGGCCGCCGGCGCCGTGACGGCCACCGGTCACCGCGCGGCCGAGTGCCACGGTCGGTGGCCGGTGAGCGTCGGTGGGTGCTGGCATCCTTGGGCCCATGTGCAGAAGCATCCGGGTCCTCCACAACTTCGAGCCGCCGGCGACCGAGGACGAGATCGAGGCCGCCGCACTCCAGTACGTCCGCAAGATCAGTGGTACGACGAATCCGTCCGCGGCCAACGCCGAGGCGTTCGACGCCGCCGTGGAGGCGGTCGCCGCCGCCACCCGTACCCTGCTGGAAAGCCTGGTGACCAAGGCGCCGGCACGGGACCGGGAGGTCGAGGCGGCCAAGGCGAAGGCCCGCGCAGCCGAACGCTACGGCAGCGCGGGCTGAGCCCCGCCGGGCCGGCGGGGCGCCGGCCCGGCGGGCGAGGTCAGTCCCGGTCGGCGGCCAGCGCGGTCGGTGGCGCCGCCGCCAACCGGTGGGCGGGCAGCACGCTGGCCAGCAGCGCCAGCAGGTAGCAGACGCCGACCAGCGCCAGCACCGTCGACCACGGGATCACCAGGTCGACCGGCGACCCGAGCAGCTCGGTGTAGCCGTTACGCAGGCCGACCAGTGCGGCGAACGCGACCAGGCCGCCGAGCACCGCGCCGATCGTGACGGTCAGCGTGGTCTCCGCGGCGACGGTCCGGGTGACCTGGCCGGGGGTCGCCCCGGCCAGCCGCAGTACGGCGAAGTCGCGCCGCCGGGCGGTGGTCGCCATCAGCAGCGTGTTGGCGATCGCGATGCCGGTGTAGCCGGCCGACAGGCCGAGCAGCACCAGCAGGAAGAGCCGGACGAGCCGGTCCTCCTCGGCGTCGGCGCGGTGGGCGTACTCGGCCGGGGTCGCCGCCAGCCCGCCCAGGCCCTCGACATCCGCCCGGTCGGGGGCGATGCCGGCGGCGTACAGGACCGGGGTCAGTGCGGACGGGTCGTGCTTCCGGGCGGTGTCCCGGTTGATCAGGACCGGGGCGGGCAGCTCGTGGTCGTCGGCGAGGGCGACCACCCGCAGGGTGGCGGTCTCGCCGTCGGCGAGGACGACCTCGGCGGTGCCGCCCAACTGCCAGCCGTGCCGTTGCGCGGTACCGGCGGTGGCGATCAGCGCGTCCGGGGCGGACAGGTCGTCGAGCGAACCGGACGAGACGGTCACCGAGGCGGCGGCGAGCGCGCCGGGTTCGACGCCGGACGCCTCGACGGGCCACAACACGCCGGGCCGCCCGGCGACGAAGATCCGGGTCGGCAGTTCGGCGGCCGAGGTGCCGCCGCCGGCCGCGACCGCCGCGGCGACGGCGTCGGAGAGCCCGGGTACGCCGTCCGGGGAGACCACCACGTCGGCGGGCACCCGTTCGGCCCGCTGGGTGCCGAACGCGTGCGACTGGATCTCGAACAGGCCGGTGAGGAACACCGCGAACCCGACGGTGACCAGCACCGGCGCGGCGGTGGAGGCGACCCGGCGGACGGCGACGAGCGCCCCCTCCCGGACCAGTTCGCCGGTGGCACCGCGCGCCGGCCGGGTGACCAGCCGCACCACCGGTGGGATGATCACCGGGGCGAGCAGGAAGAGGCCGACGATCAACGACATCGCCGCGTAGATCATGAGGTTGACCAGCAGCTCGGGGTCGAGCGCGGGGGCGCCGGCGACGACGGCGAGGCCGCCGGCTGTGCCGAGCACCCCGAAGGTCCACCGGGCCGGGGTCATCGGCCGCCGGTCGACCGCGGCCTCCCGCAGGGCCTCCAGCGGGCGTACCCGGCCGGCGCGGCGGGACGCCGACCAGACCCCGAGCAGGGCCACGGTCAGCCCGAGGGCGACCACGCCGAGCAGCACCAGCGGGTCCGGTGACACCGTGAAGCCGGCCGGCTGGAGGCCGACCTCGACCATCAGGTCGCCGAGGACCGGCCCGAAGGCCGCGCCGAGGAGGGCACCGCCGCCGGCGGCGAGGACGCCGACGACGACCGCCTCGCCGTAGACGATCCGGCGGACCTGGCCCGGGGTGGCGCCGACCGCCCGCAGCAGGCCGAGTTCGCGGCGGCGCTGGGCGATGCCGAACCCGAACGTGGACGCCACGACGAAGATCGTGACGAAGCCGGCGAGGCTCGCCATCGCAATCAGCAACTGGGCGCCGATCCACCGGGTCCGGCCCTCGAACTCCGGCTCCAGGGCGGTCCGGGCGGCACCGGCGTACACGTCGGCCCGGTCCCCGACGACGTCGCGGGCGGCGGCGGCGACCGTGTCCGGGTCGGCGCCGGGCGACAGGCGCAGGCCGATGACGGTCACCCCGCCGGCCAGCCGGGCCGCGGTCGGGTCGGCGACGTGGAAGCCGGGACCGTCGACGGTGCCGGTGACGGTCAGCGGCAGCGGGCCTGCACCGGTCAGCAGCGTCACCCGCTCCCCCGGCGCGTGACCGAGGTCGCGGTCGAGCGCCACCTCGCCGTCCGTGGCCGGAGCCCGGCCGGCGACGATCGGGTACGGCGCCAGCGCGGCGGCGGACCAGGCGTGCCCGTTGTGCTGGCCCTCGCTCGGCGCGCCGACCGGCCGGCCGTCGCGCACGAGCTGGGCATAGAACGACAGGTCGGGTACGGCCGCCTCGACCCCCGGCAGCGCCGCCAGGCGTCCGGTGACCGTGTCGGCGTCGGCCCGGCTCCACGGCAGGAACTCGGGGAACGCCTCCGGGTCGGCGCCGGCAGGGGCGGCCCGCACCAGCACCTGCGCGCCGGCGTACCGGTCCGGCACCCTGGGTTGCGCCGCGACCAGGACCAGCAGGGTGCTGGCGAGTACGGCGACGCCGAGGCCGAGAGCGACGAACGAGCCGAGGAAGGAGGCCCAGCGGGCCCGTACGGTGGCCAGGGCGAGCGTCACGCGCCGGCCTCCAGGTGCGCCATCCGGGCGGCGATGGCCTCCGGGCCGAGCCGGGAGCCGGACACCGCCCCACCGCCGTGATGCGGGCCGGGTCGCGCCCCGGCGAGGGCGGGCGCCGGTGCGGTCATCTCGTCGACCAGGCGGCCGTCGGCGAGGAACAGCACCCGGTCGGCGTACGCGGCGGCGACCGGGTCGTGGGTCACCATGATCACGGTCTGGCCGTGCCGGTCGACGATCCCGCGCAGCAGCCCGAGCACGTCCCGGGACGTCTTGGTGTCCAGCGCCCCGGTCGGCTCGTCGGCGAAGAGCACCGCCGGCCGGGTCACCAGGGCCCGGGCGATCGCCACCCGCTGCTGCTGCCCGCCGGACAGTTCGCCGGGGCGGTGCCCGGCCCGGTCGGCGAGACCGACCTCGTCGAGGGCGCGCCGGATCTCGGCGCGGTCCGGCCGGCGCCCGGCGAGCTTCACCGGCAGGCCGACGTTCTGCGCCGCCGTCAACGCGGCGACCAGGTTGAACGACTGGAAGACGAAGCCGATCCGCTGCCGGCGCAACACGGTCAGCGCCCGCTCGCCCAGCGGGCCGAGGTCGGTGCCGGCGACCGTCACCGTGCCGCCGGTCGGCCGGTCGAGGCCGGCCGCGCAGTGCAGCAACGTCGACTTGCCGGAGCCGGACGGTCCCATGACGGCGGTGAACGTGCCGGCGGGGAAGGCGACGGTGACGCCGTCGAGGGCGGTCACCGCCTGCGGCCCGGTGCCGTAGACCCGGCGCAGGTCCGCCAGCCGCACGGCGTCGGCGGTCGTCTCGTGAAGAAGTGTGGTCACCGACCCAGCCAACCGTCCGGCCGGCCCGGACACATTGGCGCACGCGTGAGGATCAAAGGTATACCCAGCTATACCGTCACCCGGTCCGGCCGCCGGTAGCGTCTGCGGTGTGGTCGCCCGGACCGCCCTGGAGGCGCTGACCCTGCCGCCGCTGCGTCTGCTGCGCTCGCCGTGGCCGTGGCGGTCGCTGGCCTACCTGGGTTCGGGGGTGCTCCTCGGCCTGGCCAGTGTCCTGGCGCTGATCACCCTCGGCACGCTCGGGGTGGTGCTGCTGATCGGCGTGGTCGGCCTGCTGGCGCTGCCCGGCATGGTCTGGGTCGGCATCGTGGTGGCCCGGTTCGAGCGGCGCCGGCTGCGGCTGGTCGACACCGAGCCGGCGTACGACCCGCACCGCCGGCCGGGCCGGCCCGGCTGGCGGGCCTGGCTGTCGACCCGGACGAGGGAGGCGGCGACCTGGCGCGAGTTCGGCTACCTGCTGGTGTCGGCGCTGGCGCTGTGGTGGATCGACCTGCTACTGGTGTCCGCCGTCCTGTACGTGCCGCTGATGTTCATGAGCGCGCCGTTCGTCGACTCCGACCTGCCGATCTACCTGACCGTGCCGTCCCTGCTGGGCGGGATCGGCATCCTGCCGCTGGCCACCTATCCGATCATGGCGTGGGCCGGCACCCGGGCCGCCATCGCCCGGGCGGTGCTGTCGCCTCGCGACACCGAGCTGACCGCGCGGCTGGTCGAGGTGTCCCGCTCGCGGGCCCGGCTGGTCGACGCCTTCGAACTGGAGCGGCGGCGGATCGAACGTGACCTGCACGACGGCGCGCAGCAGCGGCTGGTGGCGTTGAGCATGACGCTCGGCCTGGCCCGGCTCGACCTGCCGGTGGATTCACCGGCCGGACAGCAGGTGGCCCGCGCGCACGAGCAGGCGAAGGAGGCGCTGGCCGAGTTGCGGGAGCTGATCCGGGGCGTACACCCGCAGGTGTTGAGCGACCGCGGCCTGCCGGCGGCGGTCGAGGACGTCGCCGGCCGGTCGCCGCTGCCGGTCGACGTCGATCTGCCGCTGCCCGGCCGGCTGCCGGCCGCGGCGGAACAGGCGGCGTACTTCGTGGTCACCGAGGCGCTGGCGAACGTCGCCAAGCACAGCGGTGCCACCCGGGCCCGGGTCGGCGGCGGCGTCACGGGGGTCGCCGGCGACTGGCTGGTCGTCGAGGTACGCGACGACGGCGTCGGGGGAGCCGACCCGGCCGCCGGCAGCGGGCTGACCGGGCTCGCCGACCGGGTCGCGGCGGTCGACGGCCGGCTGCTGCTGTCGAGCCCGGCCGGCGGGCCGACCGTGGTCCGGGCGGAGATCCCGTGCGGGTAGCGCTCGCCGAGGACTCGGTGCTGCTGCGGGAGGGACTGGCCGGGCTGCTGCAGCGGTTCGGGCACACCGTCGTCGCCTCGGTCGGCGACGCGGCGGCGCTGGTCGAGGCGGTCCGGGTGCACGGGCCGGACGTGGTGGTCACCGACGTACGGATGCCGCCCGGCTTCACCGACGAGGGGTTGCGGGCCGCCGTCGCGCTGCGGACCGCCCGCCCGGCGCTGGCCGTGCTGGTGCTCAGCCAGTACGTCGAGCAGACGTACGCGGCCGAGTTACTCGACTCCGGCCGGGGTGCCGGCGTCGGCTATCTGCTCAAGGACCGGATCGGCGAGGTCGAGGAGTTCGTCGACGCGCTGGCCCGGGTCGCCGCCGGCGGCACGGTCGTCGACCCGGAGGTGGTCCGCCAGCTGCTGCGCCGCCGCCGGGATCCGCTGAGTCGGCTGACGCCCCGCGAGCGGGAGGTGCTGGGCTTGATGGCCGAGGGCCGGTCGAACGCGGCCATCGCGCGCACCCTGGTGGTGTCGGACGCGGCGGTGGCCAAGCACATCGGCTCGGTGCTGGCCAAGCTCGACCTGCCGCCCGACGAGGACGCCCACCGCAGGGTCCTCGCCGTCCTCGCCTACCTCCGCGCCTGACCCACGCCTTTCCCCGCGCGTCCCCCACGCCTTCCCCGCGATCTTGCAGTTATCTCCCCCTTTTGTCGCTTCTGCCCGGCGACAAGTGCAAGATCGCGGAAAAAGAGGTACGCCTACTTCTTGCGGGACATCGCCGGGGTGCGGGCTCCGATGAACTGCATGATCGCGTTGTTCACCTCGTCGGCGTGCGTCCACGGGATCGCGTGCGGGGCGCCCGGCAGGGTCACCAGTTCGCTGTCCGGCAGCATGGCGTTCAACCGCGGCGCGGTCAGCGGGTACGGCAGCACGCGGTCGGCGTCCCCGTGAATGATCAGGGTCGGTACGTCGATCCGCGCCACGTCGGCCCGGAAGTCGGTCAGCCAGCTGCTGACGCACTCGTAGGTGCCGATCGGCGACGCGCTCACCGCGACGTTCCAGTTCGCCCGGTACGCCTCCTCGCTGACCTGCTTGCCCCTGGTCTGGTCGTAGTTGAAGAAGTCGTTGAGGAAGCTCGTCTGGTAGGCGTACCGGTCGGCCACGATCGCCTGTTGGAACCCGTCGAAGAGGGCCTTGTCGACCCCCTCCGGGTTGTCGGAGGTCTTCAGCAGGTACGGCGGGATGGTGCTGACCAGCACCGCCCGGCTGATCCGGTCGGAGCCGTACGTCCCGAGGTAGCGGGTCACCTCACCCGTACCCATCGAGTGGCCGATCAGCACCACGTCGCTCAGGTCGAGTTCGTTGATGAGCATGTTCAGGTCCGAGGCGAACGTGTCGTAGTCGTACCCGCTGGTCGGCTGGGCCGACTGGCCGAAGCCGCGCCGGTCGTAGGCGATGGTCCGGTAGCCGGCCATCAGCAGGGCCGGAACCTGCTTCTCCCAGGCGGCGCTGCTGAGTGGGAAGCCGTGGATGAGCACGACGGGCTGACCGCTGCCGTGATCCTCGTAGTAGAGGTCGATCGGCGCGGAGTTCTCGGTACCGACGGTCACGTAGGGCATGAGCGCTTCTCCTCCTGGCGCGTAGGTGGCCGGCGTATTCCCCGCCGCCCGCGCGGTATTCGCCCCCGGCAGGGCCGACGTTCCGCCGGTCCCCCGCCGCCCGCGCGGTATTCGCCCCCGGCAGGGCCGACGTTCCGCCGGTCCCCCGCCGCCCGCGCGGTATTCGCCCCCGGCAGGGCCGACGTTCCGCCGGTCCCCCGGCCCTCGCGTGGCTCAGCGGATGTCGGCCGCCGCGATCTCGGCCGCGCCGCGGGCCAGCAGCGTCCGGGCCCGGTCCAGACCGTCTGCGGTGAGGCGCCGGATCGGCCCGGCGGCACTGAGCGCGGCCGCGCACCGTCCGTCGGCGGTCAGCACCGGCACCGCGACCGCGCGGATGCCCTCGTTGCGCTCCTGCTCGTTCAGCGCGTAGCCCTGCGCGCAGACCTGCCGCAACTCGGCCCGCAGCTCGTCGGAGGAGGTGATCGTGTGGGCGGTGTAGCGGGACAGGCCGTTCTCGATCACCTGCTCCAGCAGCGTGTCGGGGCCGAACGCCAGCAGCACCTTGCCCGCCGCGCTGGCGTGCAGGCTGGTCAGCGACGACGGCAGCACCGCCAGCCGGACGGCCTCGTCGGCCGGTTCGCGCCGGTCGACGAGGAGCAGCGAGCGGCCGCTGACCACGCCGAGGTGGACCGTCTCGCCACACTGCCGCACCAGCCGGTCGAGAACCGGTCCGGCGACGGTGACGAGGGTGTTCCGGCCACGGGCGTAGTCGCCGAGCGTGATCAGCCGGGGGCCGAGGGCGTACTCGCGGTTGGGCAGCCGGCGTACGTACCCGCGCTCCTCGAGCAGGGCGAGCATCCGGTGCGCGGTCGGCTTGGTGACGCCGGTGGTCCGGGCGACCTCGCCGAGGCTGGCGCTGCCGCGTTCGTTCTCCAGGGCCTCCAGGAGGGACAGAGCCTTGCCGAGGGGGGTTCCGGCCATGGCCACCGCTCTTTCCGATCCGTTCCGTACGTCGCCGACGCATGGTCGCACACGCGTCTGGCAAGACCGGTGGATGCGGCGTCGACGGGTACGGTCGCCGGCCCGGGCGGGGCACCAGGCCCGCCAGCCCCGGCAGCGGCTCGGTCACGGCGGCAGTCACACCGCGTCGATGGTGACGACCGCGTGACACTGAGGCATTGCTCACTCTGCGTCAAAGACTCGACACGTAGGGATTCCTCACTATACTCGCATGCGTCGATCATTCAGCCGATCAGATATTGACGGAAAATTATGCGCGCATGAGAGTCACCAAACCCGCGAACGGCGCCTCGCGCGCCATGCGGCACTTCCGTTTCCTCGCCGTCGGCAACGCCGTATCGTCGTACGGCAGCTACCTGAACATGGTGGCGCTCAACCTCTTCGCCTACCACCTGACCGGCAGCGCACTGCAGACCGGGCTGTTCATGGCGCTGCGGCTGGGCGCGAGCTTCCTCACCGGACTGCTCGCCGGCAGCGCGGTGTCCCGCCTGGACCGCAAGCGGGTCATGGTCACCGCCGACTCCACCCAGGCCGTCGCGATGGTGGTGCTCGTACTCGCCCCGGTGGCGACCCAGAGCACGCTGCTCTACGGCATCGCCACCATCACCGGCGTCTGCGCCACGCTGTCCAGCGTGGCGCTGCGCAGCAGCATCCCGGAGATCGTCGGAGCCGACCAGCGGGTACGCGCCAACGCCCTGCTGGTCACCGGACGGTCGCTGGCGATGGTGGCCGGCTTCGCGTCCGCCGGCCTGGTCATCGCCACGCTGGGCTACACCGCGGCGTTCATCATCAACGCGGTCACCTTCGTCTTCGCCGCCCTCAACCTGGCCCGGTTGCCGATCAGCACCCGCCGGCACACCGCGACACCGACCGACGGCGGCGCCGGCGAAGCCGGGGCGAAACGGGAGAGCCTGCTCGGCGCGCAACTGACCGCACTGCGCTTCCTCAAGGCCGCCCCGATCCTGCTGGCCATGATCGGGCTACGGGCGATCGACGGATTCGGGTCCGCCTCACACAACGTCGGCCTGCCGGTGCTGTCCAGCACGATCGACCCGGGCAACCCGGCCGCGTTCATGTCACAGTTCTGGACCGTCTGGGCGATCGGCAGCATCCTCGCCCAACGGGCGGTGGCCTGGTGGGCGAAGCGGAGCGACCGGTCGATCAACGAACGGGCCTTCGCGGTCGGCGCGATCGTGATGTCGCTGGCGTTCATCCTCGCGTTCACCACCCCGCCCCTGCTCTTCGGCATCCTCGTCGCCCTGCTCGCCGGCATCGCCGACGGGTTCACCGAGATCGCGTACACCTCGCGGCTGCAGACCGCGCCCGACGAGCAGCGCGGCTACGTCTTCGGGTTCTCCGCGATGGCCGAGAACTTCGGCTTCGGCGGCGGCATGGTGCTCTGCGCCGCGCTGATGGAACGGATGAGCCCGCTCGCGGTCGTGGCGATCTTCCACGGCCTGGCCATCGTGCTCGCCCTGGCGTTCCTCGCCGTTCTCGTGTTACGCCGACGGGGACGCGGATCCGAAGGGCCGACGGAACCCGAGCCGGCCACGACCGGTGCCCCGGTTCCGGAACCGGCCGGCGGCGTACCCGAGGTCGTCAACCGCCCGACCGGCCCCACCACCGAACGCGACAAGGCGGGCATGACCGAGCACAGCGAGGCAGGGACATGACCGAGCGCAGCGAGGGCATCGGCAGGCTCAGATCCAGTCATGGGCCTGCCGAGCGCAGCGGGGCAGGGACATGACCGAGCGCATGGACCGGCGGATCGCGGTCGTCGGGATGGCGTTCCGGCTGCCCGGTGCGGACAACCCGCAGACCTACTGGCGCAACATCCGCGACGGGGTGTGCAGCGTACGGCGGTTCGGCGACCGGGAGCTGGCCGCGGCCGGCGTACCCGCGCACCTGCGCGACGCGCCCGACTTCGTCGGGGTCAGCGGCGTGCTCGACGACATCGAGGGCTTCGACGCCGAGTTCTTCGGCATCAGTGCCCACGAGGCCCGGGTCACCGACCCGCAGCACCGGATCTTCCTGGAGACCTGCTACCACGCGCTGGAGCACGGCGGCTACGCCGCCACCGCGCCCGACACCCGGGTCGGGGTCTTCGCCGGCGTCGGCTTCCACCTCTACCCGCTGAACACCTACCTGATGAGCAACCTCGCCCATCCGGACCGCGACGACGACTGGCTGTCGGGGATGCAGGTGGCGGTCGGCAACTACGCCGACTTCCTCGCCACCCGGGCCTCCTACCGGCTCGGGCTGACCGGGCCGTCGATGGGGGTGCAGAGCGGCTGCTCCACCTCACTGGTGGCGGTCCATCTGGCGAGCCAGGCGCTGCTGGCCGGCGACGCCGACCTCGCGGTGGCCGGCGCGGCGGCGGTGCACGTACCGGTGGCGCTGGGCTACCGGTACGTCAAGGGTTCGATCCTGTCCCGCAGCGGCCGGTGCCGGCCCTTCGACGCGGAGGCGGACGGCACCGTCGGCGGCAACGGGGTCGCCGCCGTACTGCTGAAGCGGTTCGACCGGGCGGTCGCCGACGGCGACACCATCCACGCGGTGCTGCTCGGCTCCGGGATCAACAACGACGGCGCGGGCAAGCACAGCTACACCGCGCCGAGCGCGGCCGGGCAGCGCGGTGCGCTGCTGCGCGCGTACGAGGTCGCCGGCGTCTCCCCGGACCAGATCGGCTATCTGGAGACGCACGGCACCGGCACGTACAAGGGTGATCCGATCGAGTTCGACGGCATGACCTCGGCGTTCCGCGAGCACACCGACCGGGTCGGCTACTGCGCGATCGGTTCGGTCAAGCCGAACATCGGGCATCTCGACGCGTGCGCCGGCATGGCCGGCCTGATCAAGACGATCCTGGTACTCCGGCACGGCGAGATCCCGCCGATGGCCGGCTACCGACGTCCCAATCCGGCCCTGGCGCTCGACACCAGCCCGTTCTACGTCCCGACCGCGCCGCGCCCGTGGCCGGCCGGTGCCGGGCCGCGCCGGGCCGCGGTCACCGCGCTCGGGGTCGGCGGCACCAACGTCCACCTGGTGTTGGAGGAGGCGCCGCCGCGCCGCGTACCGGCCGGTGACGCGGCGGTTCCCGGCCTGCTGCCGCTGTCCGCCCGGCACCCCGACGCGCTGGTGAACCTCGCCACCGCGATGCGCGACCAGCTGCGGGCGGATCCGGACGCCGCGCCCGCCGACCTGCTCACCACCACCGCGCTCGGGCGGCCGCACCTGCGGCACCGGCTGGTCGCCTTCGGCGACACTCCGGCCGCGCTCGCCGACGCCCTCGACGCCTATCTCGCGCGGCCGGACCGGCCCGACCCCCGGTTCGTCGCCGGCGCCGAGCCCCGGCCGGCGCCGGTCTTCCTCTGTTCCGGGCAGGGCACCCCGACGCCGGGAATGGCCCGGGTCCTGTACGAACGCTTCCCGGCCTTCCGTGCCGTCCTCGACGAGTGCGAGCGGCTGCACACCGACGCCGGCGGCCGGTCGCTGCTGGCCGCCCTCACCGACCCGGCCGCGCCAGACACGATCTGGGACACCGAGTTCGCCCAGCCGGCACTGTTCGCCTACCAGGCGGCACTGACCGGACTCTGGCACGCCCTCGGGGTCGACCCCGGCCTGGTCGCCGGGCACAGCGTCGGCGAGTACGCGGCCCTGCACGCCGCCGGTGCGCTGTCGCTGGCCGACGGCATCCGGCTGACCCGCCGGCGCGGCGAACTGATGCACCGGTCCACCGCGGCCGGCGGCATGCTCGCGGTGCTGGCCGGCCCGGAAATCGTCGACCGGCTCCGCGCCGAGTGCCCCGACCTCGACCTCGCCGCCGTCAACACGGCGACGAACCGGGTGCTCGCCGGCCCGGCCGCCGCCGTGGACCGGGCGGGTGCGCTGCTCGACGGATGGGGCGTGCGCCGGCAGCGGCTCGCGGTCGACCGGGCCTTCCACTCCGCCCTGCTCGACCCGGTGCTGCCCGACCTGCGCCGGCTGCTCGCCACGGTGCCGTTCCAGCCGTTGCGGATCCCGCTGGTCAGCGGCGTCGACGGTACGGTGCTGCCGGCCGGGCACGTCGTCGACGTCGACTACCTGCTGCGGCACGCCCGCCACCCGGTCCGCTTCGACCTGGTGCTGGAGACGGTCGGCCGGGTGGCGGACGCGCCGCTGGTCGAGGTCGGGCCGAACGCCGTGCTGGCCGGGCTGGGCCGGGCTGTGCTGCCGGACCGGCCGGTGGTGGTCAGCCAGCGGCGGAACGCCGAACTCGACACCCTCGGCCGGGCGGTGGCCCGGCTGCACACCGCCGGCGCGGCCGTCGACTGGTCCGTCCTGCTCGCCGGCTGCGGCGGCGGGCGGATGCCGCTGCCGGCCTACCCGTTCCAGCACCGTCCACACTGGATTGCTCCGGTCGGTGGCACCGCGCCGCCCGCTGACCTGCCCGCCGTCGCGACGCACGACGAGGGAACGCTGCGGGCCGTCGAAGCCGTCGCGGAACAGGTACGCGGCCTGGCCGCCGTACAGGCCCGACTGCTGAGCCAACTCGCCGAGGTCGTCGCGCGACGGCCGGCCACCGAACCGGGACCGCCGGCCCCCGCGACCGACCTAGCCGACAGCAGCAGTGTCTCTGGGGCGTGACCCCGGCCAACCGCAAGTCACTGGAGGAACGATGCTGGGAAACGGGGCCACGCCGCACACCGACCGGAGCCCGGGCGTCGAGGACGTCTCCGAGCGGGTACGCGAACTCACCGCTCGGCACCTGGGCTACGCACTCGCCGACGTACGGGTGGACACGCCCTTCCTCGACCTGGGCGCCGATTCGCTGACGATGATCAACATGCTCCGCGAGCTGGAGGGCGAGTTCTCGGTACGGGTCGCGATGCGCGAACTGTTCGACGAGGGCGACACCCCGGCCCGGTTGTCCCGGCTGGTCGTGGCCCGGATCGGCGCCGGCCCGGCAACACCCGCGGCGGCGGCCGCCCCTCCCCCGGCCGCCGCCGCGGCCACGGTCACACCGGCTCTGGCCGCACCAGCGCCGGTGTCCGCCCGGCGGCCCCGGCCCCGGCGATCCCGGCCCCGGCGATCCCGGCCCCGGCCACCGTGGTCCCGGTCCCGGCCCCGGCGGTACCGGCCGCCGTGGCGGTCGCGCCGGTGACGCCGCCTCCGCCCGCGCCGATCGTGCCGGTCAACGAGGTGTTCGTGCCGGGGCGTGGCACCGTCCCGACGCCCCGTCAGCCGCTGGAGTCCGCCACCCCGTCCCCGCCCGCCGCACCGACCTCCCCACCTGCCCCGGTCGCAGCCGCACCGGGGCCGGCCGACGCCGTGGCGGACCTCGCCGCCCAGCTCGAGGAGATGGTCCGGCAGTCGCGGCTCATCGAGGAACAGCTCGCCGCGCTGCGGACCGCCACTGCCCAGCCAACCGCCACCGCCCAGCCGACCGCCACCGAACCGGCCGGGCCACCCCCGGCGAGCAGCCGGCCGGCCGGCCCGCCACCGCCGGCCGGCGTCGCGCCGGCCGGCGTCGCGCCGGTCGCCGTCGAGGCGCCGGACGGGACCGGCGCGCCCGTACCGGCCGAGGCCGGCGCGGAGACGGCGGCCGCGCCGGTCGTCCACGGCCCCCGGGTGACCGTCGCGCACGGCTCGGGCATGACGGCCGGCCAGCGCAGCGACGCGCAGCGGGCACACGTCGACGAGCTGCGGCAGCGCCTCGTCGCGAGGACCCGCACCTCCAAGGAGATCACCCAGCGCTACCGCCGGGTGCTGGCCGACAGCCGGGCCGTGGTCGGGTTCCGCAGCGGCACCAAGGAGATGTTGTATCCGATCGCCGGCCAGCGGGCCCGGGGCTCCTGGCTGGAGGACGTCGACGGCAACCGGTACGTCGACATCACGATGGGCTTCGGGGTGCTGCTCTTCGGCCACGAGCCGCAGTTCGTGACGGAGGCGGTCCGCGAGCACCTGTCCCGTGGCGTCCAGCTCGGGCCGCGCAGCATCGATACCGGCGAGGCCGCCGTGCTGCTCAGCGATCTGGTCGGGCTGCCCCGGGTGGCGTTCGCCAACTCCGGCACCGAGGCGAACTCGGCCGCGATCCGGCTGGCCCGGGCCGCCACCGGCCGCGACAAGATCGTCATGTTCCACGGGTCGTACCACGGCCACGCCGACAACGTGCTCGGCCGCTCCAACGGGACCGGCGCCGACCGGGTGACCGTCCCGGTGTCGACCGGCATCCCGCACAGCGCCGTCAGCGACCTGGTGGTCCTCGACTACGGGGCGCCGGAGAGCCTGGCCGCCATCGAGTCGCTCGGCCCGGAACTGGCCGCCGTCATCGTCGAACCGATCCAGAGCCGGCACCCGACGCGGCAGCCCGTCGAGTTCCTGCACTCGCTGCGGGAGATCACCACCCGGCACGGCATCGTGCTGATGTTCGACGAGATGCTGACCGGCTTCCGGCCGCACCAAAGGGGCGCGCAGGGTCTCTTCGGCGTCACCCCCGACCTGGCGACGTACGGCAAGGCGCTCGGCGGCGGCTTCCCGATCGGCGCGATCGCCGGCCGGGAGGACATCATGGACGGGGTCGACGGGGGCTTCTGGCAGTACGGCGACGACAGCCGCCCGCCGCGCGAGACGACGTTCTTCGGCGGCACCTACATCCAGCACCCGCTGTCGATGGTGGCCGCCCGGGCGGTGCTGACCCATCTCAAGCAGCACAGCCCGCACCTGCAGGAGCGGCTGAACGCGCGCACCGACGAGTTGGTCGGGTCGCTGAACCGGTTCTTCGCCGAAGAGGAGTTCCCGGTCCGGCTGGGGCACTTCGGTTCGCAGTTCCGTTTCGAGCACCGCGCCGACATGGAACTGCTCTACCACCACCTGCTGCTCAAGGGCGTCTTCGTGTGGGAGTGGCGCAACTTCTTCCTCTCCACCGCGCACACCGACGCCGACGTGGAGCAGGTGGCCGACGCCGTACGCGACTCGCTGCGCGAGATGCGGGGCGCCGGCTACTTCCCGACCGGTGGCGGCGTAGCGGTCCCGGCCGCCGCGCCCGTCCCGGCCCGGACCGCCGCCGGAACCGCCGTACCGGCCCGGACCGCCGCCGGAACCGCCGTACCGGCCCGGACCGCCACCGGAACCGCCGTACCGGCCCGGACCGCCACCGGAACCGCCGTACCGGTGCGGGCCGACGCCCCCGCCCCGCCGGGGCCCCGCGCCGCCGAGCCGGTCGTGGCGGCCGCCCGCACCGAACCGGTGCCGGTGCCGGCGCCGGCGACAGCCGGTACGCGGACGGCACCGGACTTCAGCGTCTACTTCTTCGGTGACTATCCCGCCGACAGCGCGCCCGACGAGAAGTACCGCTCGATCATCGAGACGGCGCGGTTCGCCGACAGCCACGGCTTCCACTCGCTGTGGATGCCGGAACGGCACTTCCACTCCTTCGGTGGCGTCTTCCCGAACCCGGTGGTGCTCGCCGCCGCGCTCGCCCGGGAGACGACCCGGATCCGGCTCAACGCGGGTTCGGTCGTACTCCCGCTGCACGACCCGGTGCGGGTCGCCGAAGAATGGTCCATGGTGGACAACCTGTCCGCCGGGCGGGTCGGGATCGGGTGCGCGTCCGGCTGGCACGCCAACGACTTCGTGCTGGCCCCGCAACACTTCGGCCGGCACCGCGAGGTCATGTACGAGCACCTCGACCAGGTCCGCCGGCTGTGGCGCGGCGACCCGCTGACCCGGGTCTCGGGCAGCGGCGAGGAGGTGCCGGTACGGATCTTCCCGCGTCCGGTGCAGTCCGCGCCGCCGATGTTCGCCGCCGTCGTCGGCCGTCCCGAGTCGTTCCAACTCGCCGCCGAGCACGACCTCGGCGTCATCACGAACCTGATGAGCCAGTCGGTCGAGCAGTTGGCCGACAACATCGCGCTGTACCGGAAGGCGCGGGCCGCGCACGGGCTCGATCCGGGCCGGGTGGTGGTGCTGGCGCACACGTACGTGGGCACCGACGGCCGCCGGGCGCGGGCCGAGGCGTTCGAGCCGCTGCGGTCGTACATGCGCTCGTCGCTGTCGCTCTTCGGCCAGGTCACCAACAGCCTCGGCTTCCAGATCGACATGGACAACGTACGCGAGGACGACCTCGACTTCGTCTTCGAGCGGGCGTACGAGCGGTACTGCGAGTCCCGGGCCCTGATCGGCTCACCGGACGAGTGCGCTTCGGTGGTCGGGTCGCTGGCCGCCGCCGGCGTCGACGAGATCGCCGCCCTGGTCGACTTCGGGGTGCCCGCCGAGCGGCTGGCCGCCGGACTGCCACCACTCGACCTGTTGCGCCGACGGTCGGCCGCCGCGGCGCCGACCGACACCATCCCCACCGCCCCCGCCGGCACCGCCCCGGTGGCCGCCACGCCGATCGAGGTCGCGCCCGCACCGGCGGCGCCGGCCACCGAGGTCGCCGGGCCGCCCCGGACGGCACCGCTGTCGCCCGGGCAGCGGCGGATCTGGTTCCTCGACCGGCTCTTCCCCGGTCGCAGCGCCTACAACGAGCCGGCCTTCATCCGGCTGGACGGCCCGCTCGACGTGCCGGCGCTGCGCACCGCGCTGGACCAACTCGTCGAGCGGCACCCGGCGATCCGTACGGTCTTCACCGAGGTCGACGGCGAGCCCGTGCAGCGGGTGCTGCCGCCGGCTCCGGCGGACTTCACGGTCGAGGACCACACCGGCGCCGACGAGGACGCGGTCTGCCGGGTCGCGGTGGAGCGGGAGAGCACACACGTGTTCGACCTGACCACCGGCCCGCTGTTCCACGCCCGCCTGCTGCGGCTGGCCGACACCCGGCACGTACTGGTGCTGTCGTTCCACCACATCGTGGTCGACGCGACGTCGGCGACCGTCGTCACCCGCGACCTGTCCGCGCTCTACCGGGCCCGGGTCGAGGGCGTGCCGGCGGCGCTGCCCGCCCTGCCGCGCGGGTACGCCAACTTCGCCGTGGAGCAGGTCGCCGCGCTCGACGGCGACAAGGCCCGGGCCGACCTGGCCTACTGGCGGGACCGCCTCGGTGGGGAACTGCCGGTGCTGGCCCTGCCGACCGACCGGCCCCGCCCGCCGGTGATGGGCACCCGGGGCCGGTCCGTCGTCCGGCTCGTCGAACCGGCCGTCGCGGCCGCGCTGCGGACCCTGGCCAGCCGCGAACGGGCCACCCTGTTCATGGTCCTGACCAGCGCGTTCGCCGCGACCATCGGCCGGTACGCCGGGCAGGAGGACGTCATCGTCGGCACCCCGGTGACCGACCGGCCGCCGGGTGCCGAGGAGGTCGTCGGCTTCTTCCTCAACACCCTGGCCCTGCGGCTGGACCTCGGCGGCGACCCGACGTTCACCGACCTGCTGGCCCGGACCCGGTCGACGGCGCTGGCCGCCTACGACCACGCCGACGTGCCGTTCGAGACCGTGGTCGGCGCGCTCGCCCCGGAGCGCGACACCAGCCGCAACCCGATCTTCCAGGTGATCGCCGAGTTCGAGAACCACGTCGCGTTCCGGCTGGACCTGCCGGGCGTCACCGCGACCACCCTCGACGTCGGCGCCGACCGGGCCGTCGTCGACCTGGTGCTCTACCTGACCAACCGGCGCGACGGGATCGGTGCCCGGCTGGAATACAACGTCGACCTGTTCGAGGCGTCGACCGCGCAGCGGCTGGCCGACGCCTTCACCGGGCTGCTGGCCGCGGTCGCCGCCGACCCCGGGGCGCCGCTGTCGCGGCTGGGCGGGCTCACCGCCGCCGACCGGGAGACGCTCGACCGCTTGGGGTCCGGCCCGGTCCGGCCGGTCCCCGACGAGTGCCTGCACACGGCCGTCCAGCGCTGGGCGGCGGCGACGCCGCAGAGCGTCGCGGTCATCGGCGGCGGCGCGGTGCTGACGTACGGGCAGCTCGACGCGCGCGCCGACGAGTTGGCCGACCGGCTGCGGGCGGCGGACACCGGACCCGGTGACGTCGTGGCGCTGTGGCTGCCCCGGTCGCCGGACCTGGTCGTGGCGATGCTCGCGGTGCTGAAGACCGGTGCCGCCTACCTGCCGCTGGACCCCGGCCTCGGCACCCCCGGGTACGGTTCATGGTCGCCGACAGCCGGGCCCGGATCCTGCTGTCCACATCGGATGCCGAGACGCCGCCGCTGCCGGACGGGGTGGCCCTGCTGCACGTCGACGGGGCGTACGGCACACCGGCCGCCGGCAGCACCGCGCCGGCCGGCGACCCGGACGCGGCGGGCTACGTGATCTACACCTCCGGCTCGACCGGCCGGCCGAAGGGGGTCGCGGTCAGCCACCGCGCCGTGCGGAACCTGAGCCGGTGGCACGCCGACGCCACCGGCATCACCCCCGCCGACCGGCACGCCGTCGTGTGTGGACAGAGCTTCGACGCCTCGGTGCTGGAGGTCTGGCCGGCCCTGCTCGCCGGCGCGAGCCTGGCGATCGCCGACGACCACGTACGGCTCGACCCGGCGGCCCTGGCCCGCTGGTACCGCACCGCCGGGGTGACCCTGACCATCCTGCCCACCGCACTCGCCGAAGCGGTGCTGGCCCTGCCGGCCCCGCTCCAGCCATCCCTGCGGCACCTGTTGATCGGCGGCGACCGGCTGCGGACCCGGCCCCACCCCGGC
The DNA here is from genome assembly GCF_018324255.1 of Polymorphospora rubra. Lineage (GTDB taxonomy): Bacteria > Actinomycetota > Actinomycetes > Mycobacteriales > Micromonosporaceae > Polymorphospora > Polymorphospora rubra. The sequence continues at coordinate 4,908,270 of NZ_AP023359.1, read as the reverse complement.
GTGTCGTACGAGGTCCGCAACGTATACGGCCCGACGGAGGCCACCGTGCTGGCGACCACCGCCGTCGTCACCGACCCGACCGTCGACGACGGCCCGATCAGCATCGGCCGGCCGGTCGACAACGTACGCCTGCACGTGCTGGACGCCGCCGGCCGGGCGGTGCCGGTCGGTGCCCGCGGCGAGCTGTACATCGGCGGGCCGGGCCTGGCGCTGGGCTACCTGCACCGGCCGGAACTCACCGCGGAACGCTTCGTCACCGGTGTTCCGGCCGCGCCCGGCGAGCGGCTCTACCGCACCGGCGACCTGGTCCGTTGGACCCCGGCCGGGGACCTGGAGTTCCTCGGCCGGATCGACGACCAGGTGAAGGTCCGCGGCTACCGGGTGGAGCCGGCCGAGGTGACCGCCGTACTGCTCGGTCTGGCCGAGGTCGCCGACGGCGTGGTGACCGCGCTGCGCGACCGGGCCGGCGACGCCTACCTCGCCGCGTACGTCGTGCCGACCGGCGGTGGCGACCCGGACCGGCTGGCCGGACGGTTGGCCGACGCCCTGGCGCGGGAACTGCCGGACCACATGGTGCCCCGTGCCTGGGCGTTCCTGTCGGCGCTGCCGGTGAACAGCAACGGCAAGGTCGACCGGGCCACGCTGCCCCGACCCGGCGTCCAGGCCGGCCCGTCCGGCCCGGCACCGGCCGCCGTCCCGGCGTCGCCGGCGGCACCACCGCCGGCCGCCGCACCACCGGTGCCGGCGCCCACACCGCCCGACGACCTGGAAGAGGCGGTACGGACGCTGTGGTGCGCCGAGCTGGACCGGACGCCGGACCAGACCCCGGCCGACGCGTCGTTCTTCGCCCTCGGCGGCCACTCGATCACCGCGATGCGGCTGCTCGGCCGGCTGCGGGAGACGACCGGCGTGGAGTACCCGGTGCTGCGGTTCTTCCGGGCGCCGACGATCCGGGCGATGGCCGAACACCTGCGCGAGCAGCGGCCCGCCGTCAACGGCCGGGTCAGGGGCACGCTGTGAACCTCGACGAACTGCTGGCGTACGTCGCCACCCACGACGTACGGCTGACGGCCGACGACGCCGCGGACGGCGGGGGCGTCCGGCTCCACTTCGACGCCCCCGCCGACGCGGTCACGCCCGACCTCGTCGCGGCGCTGCGGACGTACCGGTCCGAACTGCTGGATCGCCTCGGTGCCGGGCCGGCGCCGGAGCGGGTCGAGGTCGCCCGGGGTCCGCTCTCCTACCAGCAGGACCGGATGCTGTCGCTCATCAACGCGAACCCGCCGAGCGCCACCTGGAACGTCAGCATGCGGCTGGTCCTCACCGGCACTCTCGACGAGGCCGCGCTGCGGACCGCGCTGGACGCCGTGGTGGCCCGGCACGAGGCGCTGCGGTCCCGGTTCGTCGACGACGGCGACGGGCCGGTGCAGATCGTGTACGCCCACCAGCCGGTGACGCTGCCCGTCGTCGACGTCACCGGCCTGCCGGATCCGGACCGGCTGGAGCGGGCCGAGAACGTCAGCCGGGCCGTCGCCCAGGTCGCGTTCGACCTCGACCACGAGCTTCCGCTGCGCCTGCAACTGGTCCGGGTCGACGTGCACACCTGGTGGTTGATGATCGTCGTGCACCACATCGCCTGTGACGGCTGGGCGGTGTCGGTGATGTTGCACGACATGGCGGCCGGCTACCGCCGGGCGCTGGCCGGTGAGGCCCCCGACCGCACCCCGCCGACCGTCCAGTCGATCGACTTCGCCCGCTGGGAGCAGCGGGTGTACGACGCCGGGACCCGGCGCCGGCGGGCGGACTACTGGTCGACGGAACTGACCCTCGACGGTTTCGCCCTCGACCTGCCGTACGACCGGCCGGCGCCGGCGGTACCGACCGGGCGGGGCCGGGCCCACCAGTTCCTCGTGCCGCCCGACGTGGAACGCGACGTCAGGGCGTTCTCCGTGGAGCGGAACACGACGCTGTTCCCGACGCTGGCCGCGGCGATGGGGGTGCAACTCGCCCGGCTGACCGGTCAGGGCGACGTCGTCGTCTCGCTGCCGTACGCCAACCGGGACCGGATCGAGTTCGCCGAGACCGTCGCGATCGTGGCCTGCCCACTGCTGATCCGGATGCGTGTCGACACCACCGCCACCTTCGCCGACCTGGTCGACCAGGTCGGAATGGGGCTGTTCGCCGGGGTCGACAACATGCTGCCGATCGGGTGGATCTACGACCGGCTGATCGAGGACGCCGGTGGCGGGTCGCCGCCGATGGCGGCGGTGAGCTTCGCCTACCAGAGCACCCTGAACCTGGAACTGGACCTGCCGGGGCTGACGGCCGAGGTGGAGGACCGGCCGACCGGGGCCGCCCGCACGACGCTGATCTGCGGGCTGATCCCCCGGTCGTACGGGCTGGAAGGCTACCTGGAGTACGCGCTCGACCGGCTCGACCCGGCGACCGCGAAGTCCTGGATGGACGGTTACCTGGAGGTGCTGGCGACCGCCTGCCGGCAGCCGCACCGGCCGCTGTCCGAGCTGACCGGGCTGCCGGCCCCCGTACCGGCGGCCGCCGCCTGACCGTCACGCGGCATAGACCTCGAACTCACCGATCTGCCCGGCCGGCCAGCCGGTGTTGGCGCTGATCGACAGCCGGACGTAGCGGGTGGCGGTCGCGGTGAACTGGATGGTCGTCGCGTTGCCGGTGGCCGGGTCGAAGACGCGCCCGGCCGACCCGGCGAGCGTGGTGAAGGTGGTGCCGTTGGTGCTGCCCTGCACCGACAGCGTCTGGGTACGCGTCTGCCAGGCCGTGGCCGGCGGGAGCTTCAGCACCACCCGGCCGACGGCGACGGCGGCGCCCAGGTCCACCTGAATCCACTGTGGAAAGGCGTTGTTTGCGCTCTCCCAGTAGCTGGCGGGGTTGCCGTCGACGGCGTTGCCGGACACCAGGTTCTGGGTGTGGCCGCTGGCCGAGGTCGGCCGGCCGGCGGCCAGGTTGGTGACGGGTTGCGTCGCCGTCCCGTAGACCTGGAGCCGGGACAGCTGGGCCGCCGGCCAGCCGGTGTTGCCGGTGACGGTGACCCGTACGTGGCGGGCGGTCGTCGCCGGGACGTTGATCGTCACCTGGTTGCCGGTGGCGGGGTCGAAGACGCGCCCGGCCGGGCCGGCGATCGTCGTGAACGCGGAGCCGTCGCCGCTGCCCTGCACCGACAGGGTCTGGGTACGCGTTCCCCAGCCCGCCGGCAGGGCGAGCACGACCCGCTCGACCGACCGGGGCGCGCCCAGGTCGACCTGGATCCACTGCGGCAGCGCCCCGGCACTCTCCCAGTACGTGGCGGTGCTGGTGTCGACGGCGTTCGCGGCGACGTACGGGCCGTTCTGGCTGCTCGCCGAGGTGGGCCGGCCGGCGGCGAGGTCACCGGTCGGGTCGGGGCCGCCGAGCGTCGGCGGGGTCGGGCGCACCGGGGTCAGCGGGAGCTGCCCCTTGAGCATCCGGCCGCCGTCGGCGGTGATCCGCAGGTAGTAGTCCGACGAGCAGGCCACCCCGTCCTCGTCGAGGGCCCGGATGCCGGTGCCGGCCGGCACCCAGGCCGCCGTCTCGGCGGTCTTGGCGATCTGGTTGCCCTCGTTGTATTCGTCGAACATCGACACGTACAGGCCCTGGGCGCCGAGCCGGACCAGGTTGTAGAAGTGCCGCCAGTAGAAGTCGCCGTGCACCCGGTGGCCGGCGGACAGGTCGCCGGGCATGACACAGGGCTGGTAGTCGACGCCGCGGGCGTTGCAGTCGGCCTGGTCGGGGACGTTGACGTTGGTGTGGAACCAGTCGAGGCCGTCGAGGGTGCCGGTGCGGCCGACCATCCACGGCGAGATCATGTCGAAGGCGCGGTAGACGTCGGAGAAGCCGGGCCGCGAGTCGTTGATCCCGGTACGCCAGTAGGTCGGCACGCCGCCGATGACGTAGCAACCCTGGGCCTTGAACCAGTTGACCACCTCGAGGCAGGGGGCCGGGGCGAACGGGCGGCCGGGGTCGTTGAAGCCGAAGCCCCAGATGCAGACGACGGGCTTGCCGTTCTGCCGGGCGTAGGCCGGTGACGCGGTGTACGCCGACATCTTCGTGGTCCAGTCGGTCTTCAGCTCCGACTGCATGTTCGTCCAGCTCGTGACGTCGTACATGAGATAGAACCTGCGGCCGAAGCGCTCGGCCGCGTCGCGGACCTTGACCGCCATGGCGTCGCGGGTCGGGCCCTCGTCGCCGAACGGGTTGAACCGTTGCAGGGCGGCGGTGTCGCAGCCGTGGTCGCGCATCCACCGGAAGTGCGTGTCGACGGTCTGCTGGTCGTACGACGAGAAGAGGGTCGCCGGCTGGCCGTTGCCGAGGTTGGGGTAGGCGGTCGGGTAGCCGCGGGTGTATTCGCGCATGTCCGGCCAGGACACGATCGTGGTGTTGGCCGGCGACGGCGGCTGGAAGCGGTCGCGGCTCCAGTGCCACCAGCCGCCGATCGGCGCGCCGTCGCCAGGGCAGGAGAACCAGCCCTGGTAGCCGACGGTGATCTTTCCGACGACGTCGCCGACCGGACTGGCCGCGTGGGCCGGGGAGGCCGCGGCGAGCAGCTCGGAGGTGGACACGGCGGCGAGGGCCGACCCGGCGACCACCGACGACACGAAACTGCGACGGGTGACAGGCATGGGTGCTCCACTTCCTGGAACCAGGTGCATCGATGCCCGGCATACTGCCAGCTTTGTTCACACAATCGCAATACTTGAATCGCTCGATGGAAATACTGAACCACCGACCGCAAGATGCCGACCCCGCCATCCCTCCCCTCGCGATCTTGCAGTTATCTCCCCCATTTGCGGTGATTCGGGCGAATATTTGCGCAAGATCGCGGGAGCGCCGCGGCGGCGGCCCACGGGCCGCCGCCGCGGCCGCGCGCGAGCTAGGCGTGGCCCAGGTATTCGCGCAGGTGGCGGGCGGTCAGCGAGGTGCCGTTCGCGATCAGGTCGGCCGGGGTGCCGGTGAAGACGACCTGCCCGCCGTCGTGTCCGGCGCCCGGACCGAGATCGATCAGCCAGTCGGCGTGCGCCATCACCGCCTGGTGGTGCTCGATGACGATGACCGTGTTGCCGGCGTCGACCAGCCGGTCCAGCAGGGCCAGCAGTTGGTCCACGTCGGCCAGGTGCAGGCCGGTCGTCGGCTCGTCGAGAACGTACGTCGCCGCCTTCTCGGCCATGTGGATCGCCAGCTTCAGCCGCTGCCGCTCACCGCCGGACAGCGTGGTCAGCGGCTGCCCGAGTCCGAGATAGCCCAGGCCCACGTCGGCGAGCCGGTCGAGGATGGTCCGGGCCGCACCGGACGGGAAGAAGTCCCGCGCCTGGGCGACCGACATCGCCAACACCTCGCTGATGTCCTTGCCCCGCAGCTTGTGGGTCAGCACCTCGGCGGTGAACCGCCGGCCCTCACACACCTCGCAGACCGTCGCCACCCCGGCCATCATCGCCAGGTCGGTGTAGACCAGCCCGATCCCCTTGCAGTTCGGGCAGGCACCCTCGGAGTTCGCGCTGAACAGGGCGGCCTTCACCCCGTTGGCCTTCGCGAACGCGGTACGGATCGGGTCGAGCAGCCCGGTGTAGGTGGCCGGATTGCTGCGCCGGGAGCCGCGGATCGCGGTCTGGTCGACCACCACCACACCGTCGCGGCGGGTCAACGAGCCGTGGATCAGCGAACTCTTGCCGGAGCCCGCCACGCCCGTCACGACGGTGAGCACGCCGAGCGGGATGTCGACGTGCACGTCCTTGAGGTTGTGCAGCCGGGCACCGGTGATCGACACCTGTCCGGTCGGTTTCCGTACGGCGTCGCGCAGCGTCACCCGGTGGTCGAGGTGCCGGCCGGTCAGCGTGCCGGAGGCGCGCAGGCCGGCGAGGTCGCCGGTGTAGCAGACCTGTCCCCCGGCGGAGCCGGCCCCGGGGCCGAGATCGACCACGTGGTCGGCGATCTGGATCACCTCGGGCTTGTGCTCCACGACGAGCACCGTGTTGCCCTTGTCGCGTAGCCGCAGCAGCAGGTCGTTCATCCGGGCGATGTCGTGCGGGTGCAGCCCGACGGTCGGCTCGTCGAAGACGTACGTGACGTCGGTGAGGCTGGAGCCGAGGTGGCGGACCATCTTGACCCGCTGCGACTCGCCACCGGACAGGGTGCCGGACTCGCGGTCGAGGCTGAGGTAACCCAGCCCGATCTCGACCAGCGAGTCCAGCGTCTCGGTCAGCCCGGCCAGCAGCGGCGCCACCGACGGGTCGGAGATCTTGCGGACGAACTCGGCCAGGTCGCTGATCTGCATCGCGGCACATTCGGCGATGTTCCGTCCGGCGATCCGGCAGCCGAGCACCGCCGGGTTGAGTCGGGTGCCGCCGCAGTCCGGGCAGGAGGCGTAGACCACGGCCCGGTCGACGAACGCCCGGATGTGCGCCTGCATCGATTCCCGGTCCTTGGCCAGGATGGTGCGCCGGACCTTGACCAGCAGGCCCTCGTACGTGGTGTTGAGGCCGCTGATCTTGACTTTGGTCGACGGCTTGTTGAGGAAGTCGTCCCACTGCTGCGGGGTGTAGTCCTTCAGCTTCACCGCCGGGTCGACGAACCCGGAATGGGCGATGCTCTGCCAGTACCAGCCGCCGACGTTGAACCCGGGAACGGTGATCGCGCCCTCGTCGAGCGACAGTTCCCGGTCGACCAGCTCGTCGATGTCGACGTCGGTGACCCGACCGAGCCCCTCACAGCGCGGGCACATGCCGTCGGGGGCGTTGAAGCTGAACGCCGTGGCCGGACCGACGTACGGCTCGCCGAGCCGGCTGAAGACGATCCGCAGCATCGTGTACGCGTCGGTGGCGGTGCCGACCGTCGACCGCGAGTTGGCGCCCATCCGCTCCTGGTCGACGACGATCGCCGCGCTCAGGTTGCGCAGCGCGTCGACGTCCGGCCGGCTCGGGCTGCCCATGAACGACTGGAGGAATGCCGTGTAGGTTTCGTTGATCAGGCGCTGCGACTCCGCGGCGATGGTGCCGAAGACCAGCGACGACTTGCCCGACCCGGAGACGCCGGTGAAGACGGTCAGCCGGCGTTTGGGGATGTCCAGGGAGATGTTGGTCAGATTGTTCTCGCGGGCACCACGCACCTCGATCACGTCGTGGCTGTCGGCGGGCAGGATGCGGTTCGGCACAGCGTCCGGCATGGGGATTCCTTCTTGGAAGTTGGCACCCGATCGATCCAGGCGAGATAGCTTTATGCCATAAAGAAAAACTCGGCAGGCAACCATACACCCCCGGGAGCAACGCGTGGTGGTATTCGTCGGACAGGGCGACGCACGGCGGTCCATGACCCTGCTGTGGCGCGCCGACCGCACCGAACCCGCCCCCGCCCGCCCCGGCCGACGGCCGGGCCTGACCGTCGACGAGATCGTCGACGCCGCCATCGCACTGGCCGACACCGGCGGAATGGCGGCCCTGTCGATGAACGCGGTCGGGGAACGGCTCGGCCGCACCGGAATGGCCCTTTACACGTACGTCCCCGGCAAGGCCGAACTCGTCGACCTGATGTACGACCGGGTGCTCGCCGAGGTGCCGACCGACCCGCCCGCCAGTGACGACTGGCGGGCCACCCTGACCACCTGGTCGGAGAGCCTCTGGGAGTTCTACCTGCGCCACCCGTGGATGCTCCAGATCTCGCACGCCCGGGCGGTGCTCGGCCCGAACGAGTACACGATGCTGGAGACGGTCGTCCGCATCCTGTCCGGCAGCAACCTGCCGGCCCCCGTCCTCATGCGCGTCGTCAACTCCCTGCTGCACTTCGTCCGCGGCGTGGCCCGGACGATCGCCGAGACCCGCCAGGCTCCCGGCGTCACCGGCGTCTCCGACGACCAGTGGTGGTACGCCCGCTCGGCCCTGCTCGACGAGGTCACCCCCGACTTCGCCGAGCGGTTCCCGACCATCAGCCGGCTCGCCGAAGAGCGGGCCTTCGAGATGGCCGACGAATCCGTCCCCTACCTGGAACAGGAAGCCCGCGAGACGTTCCACATCGGACTATCCGTCTTCCTCGACGGCATCGAGGCCCGGATCAGGCGGACGCCGGCGGGTCCGGGTCCGGCCGGGCCGGAAGCGGGCCGCTGAACACCACCATCTGGTCGATGCGACCGTCGCGTACGTGCACCGTGTCGACGCCGTCGAGCACCACCGCACCGCTGGCGTCCCGGTAGGCCCAGGCGTACCTCGCCCACTCCCCCGGCGCGTCGACCGCACTGGTCCGCACCATCCGGCCGGGCCCCCGCCCGTGGCCACGCAGGTACGTCACGAAGTTCTCCAACGCCATCAACCCCCGGGTACGCCCCAACGGCCCCAGAACGTGACGTCACGAGTGAACGCCTCGGCCAGCAACTCGGACATTCGTTCGCCGGACGGGGTGTTGAAGGCCGCGATGAAGGTGTCCACCAGCCGCTGCACCGGGTCGTCATGCATCCCCAGGTCATACCACCGAACCGCCGGCCGTGCCCGCGTCGGGGGTGCCGACCGCGGGCGCACGACGGGCCGCGGGCGCACGACGGGCCGCGGGCGCACGACGGGCCGCGGGCGCACGACGGGCCGCGGGGATGCGGGCCAGCGGGGATGCTCGCCGGATGCCGCGCCTCGCCAAGGTCCCCAGAGAGCTGGCCTTCCTGCCCTTTGTCGGAAGTCGGGCGGTCGCCCGGGGACTGATCACCAAACGGATGCTCAGTGGGCAGACCTGGCACCGGCTGCTGCCCGATGTCTACGTGCACGCCGACGGCTACCAGCCCGACGACCACCGGATGTGGTGCGACGCCGTCGCGCTGACCCTGCCACCGGGCGCGGCCATCTGTGCACGTAGCGCAGCCTTCCTCTGGGGTGTGAATCTCCTTGATCGGCAAACTCCCGTTGCGGTCGTGCTGCCGAGCACCTACCGGCCCCGCGGGCACCAACGCGTGGCAGTCAGCTACCAACGACTGACCGGCGACGACATCACCCGCTTCGCGAACCTGCCGGTCACCACCCCTACCCGCACCGCGTTCGACCTCGGACGCATCCTGCCCCGCACCGACGCCGTCGTGGCCGTCGACGCACTGCTCGCCCGGCGAGTCGTCCGACTCGACACCCTCGCCGGATATCTCGCCGCCCACCCGCCCTGCCCCGGGATCAGGCAACTCCGGCAGGTACTCGCCATCGCCGAGCCGCTCAGCGGATCACCGATGGAGACCAGGCTCCGACTCGTGCTGGTCGACGGTGGCCTGCCGCCGCCCGTCGCCCAGCACGGGGTGCACGACAGCCGGGGCCGGTTGGTCGGCCGGGTCGACCTGGCCTATCCAGGGTGGCGGATCGCCATCGAGTACGAGGGCGACCACCACCGCGAACGCGCCCAGTTCCGCCGCGACGTCGCCCGGCTCAACGACCTGCGGGCCTGCGGCTGGCTCGTCCTGCGGTTCACCGCCGACGACGTGCTCCGGCACCCGGACCGGATCATCGCCCTGGTGCGCCAGGCCATCGCCGAGCGCGAGCGCCCCGCCTGAAGCGGCGGGCAGCCATGTCGATCTGGGCGGCAGAGACCTTACCCCGTCCTCGTAAGGTCTCTGCCGCCCAGATCGACAACGGACCGCCCCACGGCAAGGACCGCACGGACCGCCGCCCCACGGCGCGGACCGCACGGACAGCCACCCCACGGCGCACGGCAGGCCACCGCCGAGACGCACAGGCGGCCACCAGCACGGGCGTCCGCGGACACGGGCCACCGCCGAGACGCACAGGCGGCCGCCATGCGTGGTTCGCCCAGTCGTCACCTGACGTTGAGCCGGCGCTACCGCTCACGTCGCCCACTGCCCGGATGCTGTCCGGCGACCGGCCCCGCGTCCCGCCAAACGTGCGGGATCCGGACAGACCGACGCGGACAAGCCGGAGGGCGGCGCGACATGCCCCTGTTGAGCCTGATCGTCCCGGTGTACCGGGTCGAGGACTACCTCGCGCAGTGCCTGGACTCGATCTTCAACCAGTCGTTCGCCGAACGGTCGCCGGACGAACTCGAGGTGATCGCGGTCGACGACGCCTCCGACGACGGCTCCGCGAAGATCCTCGCCTGGTACGCCGAACGCCACGACAACCTGAAGGTCGTCACGCTGGAGCGCAACGGCGGGCTCGGCGCAGCCCGCAACACCGGCATCGACCACGCCACCGGACGCTACGTGTGGTGCGTCGACAGCGACGACTGGCTGCCCGACGGCACCCTGGACGCGGTCGCCGAACGGATCGCCGCCACCGACCCGGACCTGCTGGTCACCGGCTACGCCCGCGTCTATCCCGACCAGCCGGCCGAACACCACCCGGTCACCGACGCCGGCGGCAACCTGCCCGAGACGTTCACCTTCGCGCAGCGGCCCAGGTTGCTCGACGTGCTCTGGATCGCCTGCAACAAGGTGATCCGGCGCGACTTCCTGGCCCGGCACGGCCTGCGGTTCGGCCCCGGCTGGTACGAGGACGTCGCGTTCGTCCTGCCGGTGATGCTCGCCGCGGAACGGATCAGCGTCCTCGACCGCTACTGCTACGCGTACCGCCAGCGGCCGGCCGGCGCGATCACGTTCACGGTCAGCGATCGGCACTTCGAGGTCTTCGACCAGTGGACGCGGGTGTTCGACTTCCTCGACGCCGACCCCGCCCGGTACGAGACACTACGTCCGCTACTCTTCCAGCGGATGATCTGGCACTGCTTCCAGGTGCTCGGCCACCACAGCCGGGTACCACGGTCGATGCGCCGGGCCTATTTCGCGCGCCTGACCGAGCAGTACGCACGCCATCTGCCGGCCGGCGGCGCTCCGGTACCGCCCGGCAACGACGGCGTCAAGCAGCGGATGGCGGCGGCGGGTGCCTATCGTCTGTTCGAATTGTCGATGGCCGCATGGCAGTTGCGGGGCCGGATGTCCGGGCACACCGGTCAGCCGGGCACCCGCCGGCAGGCGGTGGCTGCGGGAGGAACAGGCTGACATGTCGCGGGATGACGCCGGGTCCGGTCCGGATCACCAACCCACGGGCGTCGGCCCGACCGGCTGGCGACTGCTCGGCGCGCCGCCACCGGACCGCGAGGAGCGGATCAGCCGTACCGTCGGGTTGCGGGTCCTGCGGCTGCCCGGATCACGCCGGGTACTGATCGTCGCCGGTTCCGTGGACCGGGTGCGCGAACTGGCCGCCGACCCGTTCGCGGTCACCCCGTTCCGGGTGGCGACGGTCGTGGTGGCCTGGTGGCGCCGGCCCCGGCTGGGCTGGTCGGGGGCGATCGGCCCACTCCCCCGGGTGCTCAGCCACCAGGTCTCGTTCCCCCGGCTGCGGCGCGGCTCCGCGACGGTCACCGTACGGCTGGCCCGGGCGCTGCCGCTGCGCGACATCCTGCGGGCGGTGCTGCCCGCGATCGGTTCGGACAGCCCGCTGCCGGCACCGGTGAGCGCCGATCTGACCAGCCACGGCCGGCCACCGGCCTACCTGCCGACGACGGCCTCGGTGGCCCTGCGGGAGCTGCCGGTAAGCAGCGACATCCGGGCCCACGACGTGGTGCTCGAACACGGCGGTCCGGCACCCCGCGACGGCTACGGCGAGGCCGGTCCGCCGTACGGGATCGGTTTCCGGACCGGCCCGCACGGCCTGACCGCCCCGGCGGCGGTGCTGTTCGACGCGGGCCGGATCAACCCGCGCGGCCGGCGGGCCGACGCCAACCGGCCGGACGCCCCCGGGTACGCCTCGGCTTCGGCCCGGCCGGGCGTGGCCTCGGCGGCCGGCTGGACGGAACCGGACCGGACGCGACGACGCTGGCCACCCTGCGGCTGGTCGGCGTGGTCGAGTGCCCGCAGGTGCCGGCGACCACCCCGGTGGAGACGGCGGCACTGCTGGTGCAGCTCGCCGCGACCGGTGCCGTGCTGCACACGCCGAAGCTGCCCGCCCCGGTCGCCGACCTGATCGTGCCGGAGCTACGGGACATCATCACCGGCCCGGCACCCGCCGGCGACGAGCTGGCGCGGGAGGCCCGCAGCGTACGGCAGCGCCGGGCCGCGCTGCGCGGGCACGCGACCGGTTTCGCGCTGCCCCGGATCGCCGCCGGCCGGTTCCCCGAGCTCGGCCGGCCGCCGACGGTCAGCGCGCTGCTCGCCACCCGGCGGCCGGAGATGCTGGCCGGCGCGCTCGACGCGATCATCGGCCAGACCTATCCGGAGCTGGAGGTCGTCCTCTGCCTGCACGGGATCGAACTGCCGGCGGAGATCCGGGCCCGGCTCACCGGCTGCGGCCGGCCGTACCAGATCCTCGAGGTGCCGGACACGGTCAGCTTCGGTGAGGCGCTGGGCGCGGCGACCCGGCGGGCCAACGGCACGCTGGTCACCAAGTTCGACGACGACGACAGCTATGGCACCGAGCACGTCTGGGACCTGGTCCTGGCCCGGCACTATTCGGGGGCGACGCTGGTCGGCAAGGGCAGCGAGTTCGTCCACCTGGAGACGCTGGGCATCACCGTACGGCGGCCGTCCGGGGTGCCGGAGGGCGACGGCGAACTCGTCGCCGGTGGCACGATGCTGCTCGCCAGGGGTGACCTGGAGGCGGTGGGCGGCTGGCGGCCGGTGCCCCGGTCGGTCGACTTCGGCCTGCTGGAGCGGCTGCGGCAGGCCGGCGCGGTGATCTTCCGGACGCATCCGCTGGGCTACGTCTACCACCGCCGCGACAGCGGGCACACCTGGGATCCGGGCCAGAACTACTTCCTCGAGGCGGCTCACACCCGGTGGACCGGGATCCCCGAGGACGCGTTCGCCAACCCGCCCCAGCCGGTCGGCGAGCCGCTCGCACTCCACTGAGCCGATCGGTACGGTGACGCTGCCGCGCACCGTGATCGTCAGGAGCAGAGATGACCGCCGTACCGTCCCTGACCCTGTCGGGTGTCGTGCTCGGAACGCCGGACCCGCAGGCGCTCGCCGCCTTCTACCAGCGGCTGCTCGGCTGGTCGGTGGAGCAGTTCGAACCGAACTGGGTCAAGCTGCGCTCGCCCGACGGCGGGGCGGGACTGTCGTTCCAGACCGAGTCCGACCACCGGCGGCCGACCTGGCCGGCCGGCCCCGGCGACCAGCAGATGATGGTCCACCTCGACATCGCGGTCGACGATCTCGACGTGGCCGGCGCGCACGCGGTCGCCGCCGGGGCGACCCTCGCCGACTTCCAGCCGCAGGACGACGTCCGGGTGTACATCGATCCCGCCGGACATCCTTTCTGCCTCTTCCTGCGCGACTGAGCCGCCGCGCGCGCGACGCGCGCACCCTTCTGCCTCTTCCTGCGCGACTGAGCCGGCGCGCGACGGCGGCCCCAGCCGGGCCTCAGCGGCGGGCGCGGCGGACCAGGTAGATCAGCGCTCCGGCGGCGACGACGGCGGCACCGGTCAGTACCGACGACAGCGGCAGTGCCGCCGCCAGCACCAGGCAGCCGGCCAGGCCGACGGCCGGCACCAGCCGGCGCCGGCCGAGCGTCCACGCCGACGCGTTCGCGACCGCGTAGTAGAGCAGCACCCCGAACGAGGAGAACCCGATCGCGCCGCGCACGTCGACGAGGGCGACCACGACCGCGACGACGAGACCGACGGCGAGTTCGGCGCGGTGCGGCACCCCGTGGCGCGGGTGCACGGCGTCGAGGGCGGCGGGCAGGTGCCGGTCGCGGGCCATCGCGAACGCGGTCCGCGACACGCCGAGTACCAGGGCCAGCAGGGCGCCGGCCGCGGCGAGCGCGGCGCCGACCCGGACGACCGGGACCAGCCAGTGCGCGCCCGCGACGGTCACCGCCTCGGCCAGCGGCGCGGTCGCCGTCGCGGTGCGCTCCGGTCCGAGTACGACCAGCAGGGTGACCGCGATCGCGGTGTAGACGGCGAGGGTGACGCCGAGCGCGCCGACGATGGCGCGCGGGATGGTGCGGGCCGGGTCGGTGACCTCCTCGCCGAGCGTGGCGACCCGGGCGTACCCGGCGAACGCGAAGAACAGCAGCCCGGCGGCCTGGAGTACGCCGAGCGTCGGGAACGGTCCGGAGCCGAACACGCCGGCCGGCCCCGGCGTGCCGGTGGCCCCGACCAGACCGGCGACCACGACGGCCACCAGGACGGCTAGGACGACGGCGACGATGATCCGGGTCGCGGTCACCGACCGTTGCACGCCGTGCCAGTTCAGGGCGGTGACCGCCAGTACGACGAGGACGGCGGCCGGCCGCTCGAACCCCGGTACGGCGTACGCGGCGAAGGTGAGCGCCATCGCCGCGCAGGAGGCGGTCTTGCCGACGACGAACGACCAGCCGGCCAGGTATCCCCAGAACGGTCCCAGGCGTTCGCGGCCGTATACGTAGGTGCCGCCGGAGAGCGGATACCGGGTGGCGAGGCGGGCCGACGAGATCGCGTTGCAGTACGCGACCAGGGCGGCCAGCGCCAGCGCGACGAGCAGCCAACGGCCGGCGGCGGCCGCGGCCGGCGCGAACGCGGCGAAGACCCCGGCGCCGATCATCGCGCCGAGGCCGATCACGACGGCGTCGGGCAGACTGAGTCGCCGGGCGAGCCGGTTGTCGGACATGACGCCATTGCAGCACCGGCGGATCAGGGCCGTGCGGGCGGGGCGGCGGGCGGGTGGCCGGAGCTGATCGAACGGTTTGACTACCCGGCCTCACCCGGCCCGGCGGACGTTGAATAGGTTTGCCGGTATGGCTATCTCCAGGCGGGGCCGGATCGTCCTGCTCGTACACGCCGCCGTCGTGCTCGTGCTGGCGCTCGCGTTCCTGGTGCTGGACGCGAACACCGGGCCGGACGCCAACATCGGCGCCGGGCTCGCCGGCCTGCCGCTGCTCGCGCTCGGGCTGCCGTGGTCGTTGTTCTACTTCGCCGACCCGTACGCCTTCGGTGACGTGGCGGCGGCGGTACGGCTGCTGGCGATCGTCGGTCCGGCGGTGCTCAACGTGGTCCTGCACGCCCTGGTCTGGTGGCTGGTCGGCCGCCGGCGGACCTGACGTCGGACCGGGTGCGGCCGGCCGGCGGGTGCGCCGGCCGGCCGCCTCCGTGATCAGGCCCTCGGTACGTTCAGGACCCGTTCCTGTGCCGCTTCGACGTTGCCGGAGATGTCGACCGAGAACCAGCGCACCGTCGTCCTCGCGCTGATCGTGATCTGCTCGGCGCCCTCCCGGTAGCCGGCGAACCCGAGCTTCGCCGACGCGGTGGTGGGCTCGGAACCGTCCAACGTGTAGTAGATGTTGGCCGGCTCGTCGACCTTGAAGGTGAACGTGGTGGTCCCGGCACCCTTGCCCTTGACCAGCAGCTCCGACGTCGGCCTGGTCTGGTCGGCCGCGTACTGCTTGGCGACCTCGAGGATCGCGATCTGGCCGTTGGCGAACTCCATCGCCTCCTGGTGGCCCTCGGCGAAGTCCGGCTGGAAGCCGACCGGCTGCCAGCGGTTGGTCGCCGGGTCCCAGACATCGGCGCCGACCTCGAAGTTCCAGGCGATGATGTCGTGGTTGTACCAGTGCGCGTCGGCGCTGTTTCCGGCCGCCGAGTAGAGCACGTCGGTGACCGGGCCGGTACGTCCCGGCCAGATCGCCGTACCGCGCCACGCCTGGACGGCGCTGAGAATCTTCGTCGAGGCGTTCCAGAAATAGTTCTCGGTGCCGTAGTCGGGACGGGGCAGCACCTCACGCCCGGCCGACTTGTAGGCGCCTGGCGCCCACATGAAGTAGCCGCCGTACGAGTGGGTGTTCATCGAGAACTTGATGTTCGGGAACGTCTCGACCAGCCAGTCCTCGTTCTTCGCCTCCGGCTCGGACTGCTCCGACGGGCCGGCGTACGAGCCGCTGGTGCAGCTCGACGACGCGCCGGAGTAGCCGTCGAACAGCGAGCCGACGTCCTGGTTGCGGTTGAGGTCGACGCCCCACGCGTTGCGCTGGGCCGGGTCGGACCAGACGGCGTCGCAGTGGTTGGTGAGGTTCTTCCGCTGGCCGTTGAAGTCGTACATGCTGTAGTGCGCGCCGTCGGGGTTGATCACCGGCACGACGAAGATGTCCAGCCCGTTGACCAGGTTGCGGGTCTTGGTGTCCAGCTCGTAGTTGCGCACCAGCCGCTCGGCGGTCTCCAGGCAGGTGATCGGGGTGACCCATTCCCGGGCGTGCTGCTGGCAGAAGAGGTAGACACCGGGCTTGGAGCCGTCGCGGGCCCGGCCGATCCGCAGCGCCTTGGTCTGGAAGGGCTCCCGGGAGATGTGGGCCGGGGCCTGGAGGTTGTCGCTGAGCCGGCTGGTGGCGACCGGGCGCACCACGCCGGCACCGGCGTTGCCCCGGTAGGTGCTGGCGGTCAGCAGCGCCGAGGACGCCGGCTCGCCGTTGAGGGCGGCGACGACCTGCGCGGCGGTGCTGGTTACGGCGCCCGCGCCGTCGGTCGCCAGCGACACCACCACGGTACGGCCGCTGACGAGGACGGTCAGCGGTCGGTTCGCGGCCCCCGGGTCGATCATGGAGACGGTGGTGTCGTTGCCGCCCTCGTGTCCCCACGCCCTGGTGGTGACGTAGAGGGTGTTGTCGGCGGCGGAGCCGAACTGCGCCTGTGCCTTGCGGCGGTAGCCGTTGGTCAGGTACGGCAGGTCGATGATCTGGGTGATCTTCGGGAACTCCTCGGACAGCGACTCGATCCGCTCGGTGATCTCCGTCGGGTCCATGTAGCGGTCGATGAAGTCGGTGAGGTAGTGCGGTCCCGGTGCCGGCCGCGGCTTGCCGAGCCACTTCGTCACCGGCGCCTTCGCGGTCCCGCCCCGGTTGCTGGTGAAGGTCACCCGGGCCGGCTGCGGGGTGTTCAGCGCGAGCGGGGCCGAGAACCGGTGGTACATGTACTGCCCGGCGTCGCTGAACCGGGTCATCGTCGCGGTGCCGCCGGAGGCCGGTGGGGTGTCCCGCCCGGTGTCCCAGCTCGCGGTCAGCACCGTCTGGGCGTCGGTCGCGCTCGACTTGACCTCGAACGACAGGAAGCGGTTGCCGTCGAGGCTGGTGAACCACTCGGCCCGCAGCACGGTCAGGGTGTCCGTGTCGGCCTCGGCCGCCTCCGCCGAGGCGATCGCCGCCGCCCGGTCGGCGACGTTCTCGGCGTGGTCGGTCTGGTCGGCGATGGCGTCGCGTACGTCGAAGCCCATCTCCCGAAGGGCGGTGCTCTCCGGCGGGCTGAGTACGGCGTGCACCTCGATGCCGCCGGGCACCGGCTTGCTGTATTCGGTGAGGTCGACGCCGAGCGCGTTGAGCTGGTCGATCTGGGCCTGGTCGGTGGCGACGACCCGCATGAGGGCCACGCCGTTCTGCTCGAAGGTGGACTTGCGCTCGGGCTCGACCTGTCCGTCCGCGCCGGGCGGGGTGGCCAGGCTGGGCAGGGCGGCCATGCCCAGTACGGCGGGGATGGTGAGCAGTGCCAGCAGGCGGCTCACCCGGGACCGTCTTGCGCGACTTCTCATGCGGGCTCCTCCGGTTAGCGGCGTGCGGCAGCCCCGCCCGGTGCCGAGGGAAGCGGAACCTTCCCCGGTGTGCTGCCGGCGCATCCCCGCTCGACGTGGGGATGCGCGAAGTTTCCGCCCCGACTTCAACCCTTGTCAATATCCATGATCATCACATTTCCGGCACGCCCGTTACTCCGTCACCACTCCGGGTGATTTTCCGGCCGACCGACCGACGAGGGCGGTCAGGGCGACTTCGAGCACGTCGGGATCGGGCGCCTCGCCGGTCACCATCGCCTGCAGGATGACCCCGTCGAGCAGGGCCCCGACCGCCGCGGCCGGCCCCGCCCCGATCAGCGGCGCGAGCAGGGTACGCAGCTCGTGCAGCCACAACCCGGCCAGCTCACGCAACTCGTCGTTGCGCACAGCGGCCAGGTAGAGCTCGTACTCCAGCAGCATCCGCTGCCGGTCACCGACGGCCAGCCCGGTCATCCAGATCAGGGCGCCGACCACGTCCCGCCCGTCGCCGATCTTCCCGGCCAGGTCGCGGATCTCGCGGCGGACCCGCTCGGCGGCCTGCTCCAGCGCGGCGGCGACCAGGTCGGGCAGGGTCGGGAAGTAGTACGTGGTGGAGCCCAGCGGCACGCCGGCCCGTTCGGCGATCGCGCGGTGGCTGGTGCGGGCGATACCGACCTCGATGACGAGTTCGAGGGCGGCGTCGAGGATGGCCTGCCGGCGGCCCTGCGGGTCGCGCGGGCGGCGCCCAGAATTCATCGGCACTCCCTGCACAGCTACTGTACGGTCGTACATGTACGACCGTACAGCACCATGCGCCGACCCGGCGCGGAGGATCGGAGTCCCCAGGAATGCGCGACAGGCTGACGCCGGCCGCCGACACGAGCACGGCTGCGGGCGCGGGTTGGCGGGAGTGGACCGGGCTGTTCGTGCTCATGCTCCCGGTCCTGCTGATCTCGGTCGACATGACGGTGCTCGGCTTCGCCGTACCCAAGCTCAGCGCCGACCTCGACCCGTCCAGCACCCAACTGCTGTGGATCGTCGACATCTACTCGTTCGTCCTCGCCGGCCTGCTGGTCACCATGGGCAACCTCGGCGACCGGATCGGCCGCCGCCGGCTGCTGATGATCGGCTGCGTCGGGTTCGGCGTGGCGTCACTCGTCGCCGCGTACGCCCCCGACGCCGCGACCCTGGTCGCGGCCCGCGCCCTGCTCGGCGTCGCCGGCGCCACCCTGATGCCGTCCACGCTCTCGCTGCTGCGCAACATGTTCGTCGACGAACGGCAGCGCCTGCTCGCCGTCGCCGCCTGGGGATCGGCGTTCAGCGCCGGCTCCGCCCTCGGCCCGCTGATCGGCGGCTGGCTGCTCGAACACTTCTGGTGGGGCTCGGTCTTCCTGATCAACCTGCCGGTGGTCGCCGTCGCCCTGCTCGCCCTACCCCTGCTGGTGCCCGAGACCCGCGACCCGGCGCCGGGCCGCTTCGACCTGCCCAGCGCCGCCCTGTCGCTGCTCACCATGCTGCCCGTCGTCTACGGCATCAAGACCCTCGCCAAGCGGGAGACGCCGCTGCTCGCGGTCGCCGCGATCGCCGCCGGCCTGATCTTCGGCTACCTGTTCGTACGCCGCCAGCGCACCATCACCGACCCGATGATCGACATCTCGCTCTTCCGGATCCGCCGCTTCAGCGGCGCCGTCGCCACCAACCTCCTGGTGGTCTTCGCGCTGATCGCGGCGATGTTCTTCCTGCCGCAGTACCTCCAGTCGGTCGCCGGCATCTCCCCGCTGCGCGGCGGCCTCCTGCTGCTCCCCGGTGCCCTGCTCTCCATCGTCGCCGGGTTCACCGCCGCCGCCACCGCCCGCCGGGTCGGCATGCAGCGCCTGATCAGCGCCGGAATCACCATCTGCGCCCTCGGATTCGCCGTGATCCTGCTGCTGCCGTACTTCGACGGAGCCGTGATCGTCACCGTCTCGTTCGCGATCACCAACGTCGGCGCCGGCCTGGTCATGACGCTCACCAACAGCATCGTGCTCTCCGCGGTGCCGCCCGCCCGCGCCGGCGCCGCCGCCGCGGTCTCCGAGACCGGGTTCGAACTCGGCGGCGCCCTCGGCGTCGCCGTCCTCGGCAGCGTGCTCGCCTCCACGTACGCGGCGCGACTGCCCGACGTACCCGGCGTCGGCGGGACGGCCATGGACAGCGCCCGGGAGACCATCGGCGGCGCCGTCGCGGTCGCCGCCGAGACCGGCGGTACGGCGGGTCAGGCCCTGCTCGACACCGCCCGGGACGCGTTCACGTTCGGGGTGCAGATCACCAGCGCCGTCGGCGCGGTGCTGTTGGCGGCCACCGCGGTGCAGGCCTGGTTCCTGCTGCGCCCCGGCGCCGGCCAGCCGTCCGCCCCGAGCGGTGACTCGAAGCCGGTCGGTGACCGGAAACCGGCCGGGTGACGCTCAGGACTGGAGGCGGACGCTGAGCCCCTTGCCGCCGAACTCCTCACACACGAACACCGGCTGGCCCGGCCGGCTCGCCACGGCGTCGAACCGGTAGCCGATCTCGTCGAACTCCTCGATCCCGGCCGCCGCGTCGACCCGTCGGGTGACCAGCCACCGGGCGAACGCACCACGGGCGATCTTCGCGTGCACCGTCACGAACTTCGGCTCGCCCGACTTCGGGTCGACGGTCAGGAACTTCGGCGTGACCAGCCGGGCCGCGTCGACGAACGGCGTCACCGTGCGGCTGTATTCGACGGCGGCAAGGTTGACGATGAGCCCGGTCGGCGGGACGCAGCGCGCCACCGCGTCGCCCCAGAAGTCGTACAGGCTGGTGTATTTCGGCCCCGGCAGTTTGTAACCCATCTCCAGCCGGTAGGGACGGATCCCGTCGTACGGGCGCAGGATGCCGTAGAGGCCGGACAGGATGCGCAGCCGCTCGTCGGCGTACTCCCGGTCGGCATCGGACAGGTCACCGATCCGCAACCCGCTGTAGATATCACCGATGAAGCTGTGCACCGCCGGCGACTGCTGGTCCGGCACCGTGTCCCACCGCGCGATGACCTCGTGCGTCTTCTCCGCCAGCGCATCCGACAGCTGCATCACCTCGGCGAGCCGCGCCGGGGGCAGGGTCTTCAGATAGTCGGCCAACTCCTCGGCCCGATCGAGCAGCGCGGGTGTGCGCAGCGGTACGCCATCGCGCGGTGCCGCCCGCATCGCCTTCGAACTGTGGATGAGGATCATCATCGCCGGACCACGAGCCCTTCCGTCGCCTTTTGTCCGGCCCATGATGGCATCCTCGCGGTCCCGGCCGACGGTGCGCCGGCCGGGACCCGCCGCGGCGACCCGGCGCGCGGCCGGCCGACACCCCCCGCGCCGGCCGGCCGCCGCTCACTTGTGGTTCCGCGGCTTCTTGGTTTCCAGGCCGCCCTCGGTGCTCAGCTTCCGCTTCGTGGCCCCGGTCGAGGTCACGATCTCGACCTCGGACTCATCCTCGGACTCTTCCTCGGACTCGCTCTCGGACTCGATCTTGGCCTTCTTCGCCGAACGGCCGCCGTCATCGACCGCCTTCCGCTTCGTGGGTGCAGCCGTCGCGTCCTTCCGCAGTTGCTTGACCTGCGCCATGGTCAACTCCTGCTTCGTCACCAGCGGCTCCCCGTCCTCGCCGGTGTCCGAATCGGAGTTGTACTCGTCGGTGACCGAGTTCCACTTCTGCGCCTGGCCCTTCGTGCGACCCCGGCCGGACAGCGCCATGATGTAGTTCGGGCAGGCGTACAACAGCGTCACGTAGGTATTCGGAATCGCCCGCTCGATCCGGTCGGCCAACTCCGTCACGTCCCGGTCGACGTACTCCTCGATGTCGATGTTGGCCGCCTCGCTCGGCCAGTACGGCCCGGGGCGCACCCCCCGCCCCTGGAACAGATCGAGGTAGCAGGCGACACACGGCCGCTTCACGCCCGCGATGTGCGTCGGGGTGCCCCCCACCGCCCGGCTGATCCGGCGCTCGGCGTGCAGTCCGTCCTCACCGTCGGCGCACACGACGACCTGCTCGGTGAGGGTGGCGCACACCAGGGGGTAGTCCTCGTCCCACCGCGTCGACTCGTCGAGGATCCGTAGGCGCAGCTTCGCCCGGTGCCGCTCCTCACGCTCGCTGAACGTCAGCGCGGAATCGGCCGCCCGCTCGAACCGGTCCAGTTCGTCGAGGATCCGGGTGACGAACTGCGTACCGGTCTTGTACCTTCCGGCGATCCTGGCCAGTTCGGTGTTGCTCTTCCCGCTGTTGGCGGCGACGTACAGCACTCCCTTATGGACGGCGGCCTGCACCTCGACGGGGTTGAGGGCAAGATGGTTCAGGTACTTGAACACCAGGGTCGAGATCCACCGCAGCGCCTGCCCCTCGCGGTCGGAGCCGTACGAGCGCGGCTCGACGACGTTGTCCGAGTCGGCGTAGAAGTCGGCCAGCTTCCCCTTCTTCAGCCCGAGATCGGCACCGGCGTCGCCCCCGGTGGTCACCCGGTGAAGGGTCACCCCCATCTGCGGGATCGGCGCGTCCCTGGCCTCGTCCCAGGTCGCCTTGGCCCCCTGGAGGTGCCACCGCCGCCCGCGGAACTCGTCGTAGAGCTGCTCGATGAATCGGGCCCGGGCCCGGGCCGGCGAATCCGTCGACTTTGTCATCTGGGCTGGCTGGGTCATGCCGATCTCCCCGGATCAGAGGTTCCGCGACACGGAACGGTGCGTCGTCACAACCAATCACCCGCCCGCCCCGATCGGGGCAGATACGTTTGATTCCCGACTCAGCACATGCCCACCGGCCGACGCCGGCCCGCGTACGATCACGGTGACCGTCCGCAACCGCCGGGGCAGGTGCCAGATGACCGATTACCGACACGATCTGCTCTTCGGGACGTTCCTCACCCCGAGCGCCCAGGATGCCGGACAGGTCGTCGAACTGGCCCGGCTCACCGAACAGGTCGGGCTCGACCTCGCCACGGTGCAGGACCATCCCTATCAGGCCCGGTTCCTCGACACCTGGACCCTGCTGTCGGTCATCGCCGCCCACACCACCACCCTGCGGGTCGCCCCCAACGTCGCCAACCTGCCGCTGCGGCCGCCGGCCGTGCTCGCCCGCAGCGTCGCCACCCTCGACATCCTCACCGGCGGCCGGGTCGAACTCGGGCTGGGCGCCGGCGCCTTCTGGGACGGCATCGCCGCCCTCGGCGGCCCGAGACTCGACCCCGCCGAGTCGGTCACCGCCCTGGAGGAGGGTATCGCCGTCATCCGGGCCATGTGGGCGGCCGGCGGCCCGACCGTACGCGTCGACGGCACCCACCACCGGGTACGCGGCGCCCGCCCCGGCCCCGCACCCGCCCACGACGTCGGCATCTGGCTCGGGGCGTACAAACCACGCATGCTGCGCGTCACCGGACGGCTCGCCGACGGATGGCTGCCGAGCAGCTCGTACACCGGCCCCGACACGCTGCCCGCGCTGAACCGGGCCATCGACGAGGCGGCGGAGAGCGCCGACCGCAGGCCCGCCGACGTACGCCGGCTCTACAACATCGCCGGCTCCTTCGACGGCACCGGTGGTGGTTTCCTGCGCGGGCCCGCCGGCGTGTGGGCCGAACAGCTCGCCGAACTCACCCTCGAACAGGGCATGAGCGCCTACATCCTGGCCAGCGACGACCCGGACCAGATCCGCCGGTTCGCGGCCGAGGTCGTACCCGCCGTACGCGAACTCGTCGCGGCCGGCCGGCCCACCGCGGCCGCCTGAGCGGCCGGCGGCGGGTCGTGGATCTGCGCGTCGGCGACCTTTCCCGACGCCGGTAAGGTCCCTGACGCCCAGATCGACGTGCGGGTCGGCTCGCCGGAATGCGCGGGGACGGCCGGTGGTTGCACATGGCCGCGGCCGGTGAAGGGACCGCCGGAGAGCGCGAGGACGCCCCGGCGTAGGTGACACTCCCGGCACGTGAACCGGGTCGGCTGGAATGCCGTCGCGACCCGATCGGTTACACCCTGTCCGCACCCGTGTACCAGCGCGGTGCGGATCCCCCGCGTGCGAGGCAGACGTGGGTAGCGGCCGTCCCCCGGCCGTCACACATCCCCTCGAACAAAGGACATCCCCCAATGACGAAGTTTGCGACGTACACCCGAACCGCACTGCTGGCCACCGCCGGCCTGGCCCTCGCCGCCGGCCTGACCAGCCCCGTCACCGGTGACCCGGCGACCACGCACAACACGACCGCGCCGTCGGTGGCGCAGTCCGCTCCGGCCATCATTCCGGCGGCGGACAAGCCGACCGTCGAGCAGCTGATGCCGCTGGGCGAGCCGACGAACCAGTCGAGCTTCACCCCGAGCGGGGAACAGCTGGACAACGCCCGCAAGATCGTCGACGCGGGTAAGGACATGGACCTGCCGCCGCGGGCGTGGACAATCGCGATCGCGACCGCCCTGCAGGAGTCGAAGCTGGAGAACCTGGGCCACCTCGGCGAGCGGAACGACCACGACTCGCAGGGCCTGTTCCAGCAGCGGCCGTCCAGTGGTTGGGGCACGGTGGCACAGATCACCGACCCGGACTACTCGTCGAAGGCGTTCTACAACGGCCTCACACAGGTCGACGGCTGGGAAGAGATGCCGCTGACCGTGGCCGCGCAGACCGTGCAGGTGTCGGCCTTCCCGAACCACTACGCGCAGTGGGAGAAGATGGCCGCCGACATCGTCACCGACGTCACCGAGTGACGCTTACGCACCCAGAACGTGGGCGCCGTCCATCCGGACGGCGCCCACGTTCGCGTCTCGGGGCTCATTCGCCGAGTACCAGCATCACGTGCTCGTGTTCGCCGTCCCAGACCCACCCGGTACGGGTGAATCCACACCGTTCCAGCAGCCGGATCGACCCGGTGTTCCCGACGTACGGATCGGCGTACAGCGGGCGGTTCCGTTCCCGCGCCAGGAACAGGGTGAGGGCCCGGGTGCCGATGCCGCGTCCCCAGAAGCGCCGGCCGAGCCAGTAGCCGAGGAACCGCCGGTCCCCCTCCCACCAGGCGACGGCGTTGCCGGCCAACTCTCCGTCGACGGTGACCGCCTGCACGAACACGGTGGGATCCCCGAGCACCCGCGTTGCCCAGTGCGTCATGAACCGTTCCCGCTCGCGGGGCGGGAAGTTCGACCGACGGGTCGCCTCCGGATCGTGCTCCTGCTCGAAGAAGACCGGCAGATCGGCCTCCTCGACGTCTCTCAGCCGGATGTCGCCCGGCGCCACCTCACTGCCCATGCGGCCGAGTCTGGCACCGGGGGCCGACAGTTCCGCCCCGCGAATCCCGACATCCGGCACCGCCCCGGCCACTTCTCTCTCCCCGCCTCTGGCGATATATGCGCCAAAAGTCCCCGCTGGACCAACGGGGATCATCGAGGTCACGCTGTTGATCTGGGCGGGAGGGACCTTACCGGCGCTGGATAGGGTCCCTGACGCCCAGATCGATCGACGACGTGCCGCGGCGAATACCCCCGACTGCCCACGGCGACCGATCCCGACATTCCACGCGTTCCCTACGGATGGTGACGTCCATCGGGCGGCCGATCGGCGGAATGGCCGGCCGGCCCGGGTCGTTGTGCATGGCCGTGGCCGAGGTGGCACCGCTGTGGTGTCCCGCCCGATCGTGTCCCGCCCGATCCGGAGAATCCCCAGCCGGATGTCGGCGGGTCGGAATGGTCCGGGGTGCGGGTGCGTTACACCCGGTCCGGACGTGAGCAGCACCCCCGCGCCGCGTCCCCCGCTCTCTTGTTCTGCCCCGCGTGAGAGGCATGCGTGTGGGCGGCCGTCGGACAACCCCCCGTCCCGGTGGCCTCCAACCCCCTCGAACAAAGGACACCCCCATCATGAACATGTTCGCCACGTACACCCGTAAGGCTCTGCTGGCCACCGCCGGTATCGCGCTGACCGCCGGCCTGGCCGGCCCGACCAGCGCCGCCCTGGCCGCCGAACCCACCCCCACGCAGACGGTCGCGGTCGCCCAGACCGTCGCCCAGGCCGCCGCGGACACCGCGGACAAGCCGACGGTCGAGCAGTTGATGCCGGCCGGTGTCCCGGACAACCAGTCGAGCTTCACCCCGAACGCGGAGCAGCTCGACAACGCCCGCAAGATCATCGACGCGGGCAAGGACATGAACCTGCCGCCACGCGCCTGGACGATCGCGATCGCCACCGCCCTGCAGGAGTCGAAGCTGGAGAACCTCGGCCACCTCGGCGACCGTAACGACCACGACTCCCAGGGCCTGTTCCAGCAGCGACCCTCCAGTGGCTGGGGCACCGTCGAGCAGATCACCGACCCCGACTACTCCGCCAAGGCGTTCTACAAGGGCCTGGCCCAGGTCGACGGCTGGGAAGACATGCCACTGACCGTCGCCGCGCAGACCGTACAGGTCTCGGCCTACCCCGACCACTACGCCCAGTGGGAGAAGATGGCCGCCGACATCATCACCGACACCACCAAGTAAGACCCCGAAACGTGGGCGCCTCCCGAGGGAGGCGCCCACGTTCGCGTATCCGGCGTCACCTGGACCGGTCGCACGGCCCCGGTAGGAGCCGGGCCAACTCGGCGGCGACCATCGCGTGCGCGGCGCGGGCCGACAACGGCCGTTGCCCGGTGTGGCAGTGCAGGACCAGGCCGTCGACGAAGGCGAGCAGCCGGGCGGCCTCCAGTTCGTAGCCGACGGGTTCCGGAAGCTCCCCGCACGCCAGCGCGTTACGCAGCGCCTGCTCGATCTGCGCGCGCAGGTTGGCGTTGCTCGACCGCAGCACCTCGGCCAGGCCGGGATTGCCGAAGGTGCGGGCCGTGAACGCCAGCGTCACCCGACCCTCGCTGCGCCGGGCCGGGTCGAGCGGCATCAGTTCGGCGACCCCGTCGAGCAGCATCCGCTCGATCCGGGCGCCGGCGCGCTCGGATCGTTGCCGTCGGGCCGCGACCCTGGCCTCGATGCGGTTGCGGACCCGGCGGAACGACTCCAGGAGCATTTCGTCCTTGCTCGCGAAGTAGTGCTGGACCAGGCCGACGGAGATCCCCGCCTCTTCGGCGGTGCGGGCGACCGTGACGCTGTCGAGGCTCTCGGCGGCGATCAGCCGCTCGACGGCGTCGGCGATCTGGCCGCGACGTTCTTCATGGTCCACGATCCGGGGCACGTTTGAATCATACAGCCATACGGTATAACGTACCCGGAAACCGTACAGGCATATTGCGATGGAGGCCCGATGCGCCCCTCGTCCCGCGGACTGGCGGCCGTCGTCGCCGCGCTGTCCGCCACCGCACTGCTCGCACCGCCCGCCGCCGCGACACCGACGGACACCGTGCACGACTACCTTCAGCGGCACCGGGAATCGGTCGGCTCGCCCGGACTCGCCTACGCGGTCGTACGCGATGACCGGGTCGTCGCCCAGGACACCTTCGGCACGGACGGCGACGGCGCACCGGTGACGCCCCGCACCGCGTTCCTGCTCGGCTCGGTCGCCAAGCCGTTCGCCGGCCTCGCCGTCGCCCAACTCGTCGAGGCCGGCCGGCTCGACGTCGACGCGCCGGTCGTCGACACACTTCCGTGGTTCCGCCTGGGCGACCGGGAGGTCAGTGACCGGATCACCACCGAACACCTGCTGACCCACACCAGCGGCATCAGCGCGCGGGACGGCGTACGGTTCGGCGACCGCTTCGACAACGCCGACGGCGCCGTCGAGCGTGCCGTACGTGCCCTGGCCGAGGCCGAACCGGCCGGCCCGCCCGGCGGCGCGTTCCGATACAGCTCCGCGAACTACCTGGTGCTCGGCGCACTCGTCGAGCAGGTCTCCGGAGCGTCGTACGCCGACTACCTCCGTCAGCACGTCCTGGCGCCGCTGCGGATGCGGGACGCCGTCGTCGACGAGGCCGCCGCCCGTGAACGCATCCCGCCCGGGCACCGGCTGACCTTCGACCGGCCCTGGCGGTTCGACCCCGGGTACGACGAATCCGGCGTCCCGTACGGTTACCTCGGCGGCAGCCTCACCGACCTGACGAACTTCGCGATCGCCCAGTTGAACGGCGGAACCTTCGCCGGCACCGAGGTGCTGTCGGCCGAGGCGACGGCCCGCACCCACGAGGGCCGGGTCGAGACGTCCAGCGGCTCGTACGGCTACGGGTGGCGCACCCGCGACCTCGACGGTGTCCGGACCGTGCACCACTCCGGCGCCACCGCCGGATACATGAGTTCCCTGGTCCTCGTACCCGAACAGGACCTTGCCGTCATCGTGCTGCACAACGCGCACAGCATGGCCCGCGACGTCCAGCAGTACGAGGCCGCCTTCAACGTCGTACGCCTGCTCCAGGGTGGGACGCCACACGACGTCGGCGCCGATCCGGTGCTCGCGTACGGGCCCTGGGTCCTGCTCGGGCTGGCCGCCGTCGTCATCGCGCTGCTGGTGCGTACGGCACTGCGGAAGGGCCCGAGGTCCGTGCTGCGGACCTCCATCTGGTGCGGCGCGGCGCTGCTGTCGGCGGTCGCGGCCGGCTGGATACTGCCCCGGCAGTTCGGCGCCGGCCTGCGCGAGGTCATGCTGTGGGCACCCGACATGGCGATCGGCATCATCGCCGTTCTCGTCGCCTGCGCGCTGACCCTCGGCACACATCTGGCACTGTGGCTGCGGCACATCCGCACCTCGTGAGAGTAGGTGAAACCGGGCCGCAGGCGCGGGTCAGGCGCCCCGGGTCGGAACCTCGTCGCGGCGACGGTTGGCGGACAGGCCGAGCGCGGCGACGACCGTACCGAGGACGACCGCGACCACCGGGACGACCAGGGCGGCCCGGTATCCCGCGAGCAGTCCGGCCCGGGAGGTGTCGGTGCCGGCCACCGCGATGCTGACCGCGGTGACGACGGCCAGGCCGAGCGCGGCGCCGAACTGGAACGAGGTGTTGAACAGGCCGCCCGCCAGCCCCTGGTCCTTCCCGGCGATCCCGGCGGTCGCCGTGATGGTCAGCGGTCCGTACACCAGGCTGAACGACAGGCCGAGGAGGAAGACGGTCGGGAGGATCGCGGCGTAGGTCCAGTCGACGTCGATCCGCAGGAACAACGCGTAGGCCAGCACCGCGAGCAGGAATCCTCCGAAGATCACTCGTGCGTTGCCGAACCTCCGCACGAGATGCGGGGTCAGTGTCGGCGAGAGGATCGCGTCGATGCTGACCGCCAGCACGGCCAGCCCTGTCTGGATCGGCGACCAGCCGCGCACCTGCTGCAGATAGAGCGTGGTGATGAGGACGAAGCCGAAGAACGCGCCGCCGTAGAGGATCGCGGCGAGGTTGGCCCGGACGAGCGCGCCGGACCGCAGGACCCCCAGCCGGATCAACGGGGCGGCCGACCGGTGCTCGATCACGACGAAGGCGACCAGCGCGACGATGCCGGCCGCGCCGACGACGACGGTCTCGGCCACCGGCACCTCCGCTGCCCGGACGACCGCGTACACCACCAGCAGCATCGCCGCGGTGACGGCGACGGCCCCGGCCACGTCGAACCCGTGCGGGGAACGCTCCGGGCGACGGTCGGGCGGGATGAGCCTGACGGCGCCGGCCAGCACCACCGCGGTGAGGATCACCGGGGCGAAGAACACCCACCGCCAGTCGGCCGCGGTGAGCAGACCACCCAGGACCAGGCCGAACGAGAAGCCACCCGACGCGATGCCGGCGTAGATCAGCAGAGCCCGGGTGCGTCGCGGCCCTTCGGCGAAGTTGGTGGTGATGAGGGACAGCCCGGCCGGGGTCAGGAAGCCGGCGGCGACACCGGTGACGAAGCGGGAAAGGATCAGCACCCACGGCGTGGTGGCCAGACCACCCAGACCGGAGAACGCAAGGAACACCACCAACCAGAACAGGAAGGTCCGACGGCGGCCCACCAGGTCGGCCACCCGGCCACCGAGGAGCATGAACCCGCCGTACCCGAGGATGTAGGCGCTGACGACCCACTGGGCGGTCGAGGGCGACATGTCCAGGTCGTCCTGCATCGAGGGCAGGGCGACGTTCATCATGGACGCGTCGATGCCTTCGAGGAAGATCGCGCCACACAACACGATCAGCATGCCCCGGCCGCGCCTGCCGAGACGGTCGGTGCCGCCGTCGGGCAACGACGCCTGTACTGCCGACATGAGCCAACTCCTTGCCGAGGAAAACGGGAAGTCGAATGGACCGGGGCTGCCGGCGGCGACCCCATGCATGGTCGATTCGCCGGTTCGCTTGCCCCCGGATGCATTCTTCGGCAGCATTTTTGGTCATGAAAGAAGGCACTTTGAAGTTACCGAGTCCCTGCTCGGATACCGAGGACTACACCGCCCGCCAGTGGGACACCCGGGCGGAGTGTGAGGTACGGCAGGTCCTTGATCGAATTGCCGACAAATGGTCGTTGCTGGTCCTGGCGCTCCTCGATCGCCGAACCCTGCGGTTCACCGAATTGCGGCGGAGCATCGACGGCGTCAGCCCACGGATGCTCACGTCGACGGTCCGGCAACTGGAACGGGACGGCCTCGTCGAGCGGACCGTCTACCCGGTCGTCCCGCCCCGGGTCGAATACCGGCTCACACCGCTCGGGGTGAGCCTGCACGACATGGTGCAGTCACTGGTGACCTGGACGGAGGAACACCAGGACGAGATCGCCGCCGCCCGCGACGAATACGACCGCAAGGCGGCGGAGTCGGCGTACTGAGCGGGTGACAGCGGCCCGCCGCCGCGGACGGAGCGGGCGCCACTGCCCGTGTCATCCCCGCCGGGGCGACCGGGATGTTGATTCCGCGTGGAGTGGGGATACCACCTGTCGGGGCCGGTTCCAGGCCCGCCCGGACCGCTGAGGGGTGGAACATGACAGCGCCAGAGGAAAGTCGGGAAAAGAACCCGAAGACCGATGACGTGCTCTTCTCGCCAGACGACGACCCGAACCACGAGTTGGCCCAGGCGCCGCAGCCGGACGAGCATCTGCCGGTGAACTTCGTGCACGACGGGGAGACCGAAGTCGTCGTACGTGGCGAGGGATGACCTCACCACACAGGGCGTGCGGTGTGGCCCGGCGTCGTCCGGATACGCGAACGTGGGCGCCTCCCGGGTTCGGGAGGCGCCCACGTTTCGGGGTCTTACTTGGTGGTGTCGGTGATGATGTCGGCGGCCATCTTCTCCCACTGGGCGTAGTGGTCGGGGTAGGCCGAGACCTGTACGGTCTGCGCGGCGACGGTCAGTGGCATGTCTTCCCAGCCGTCGACCTGGGCCAGGCCCTTGTAGAACGCCTTGGCGGAGTAGTCGGGGTCGGTGATCTGCTCGACGGTGCCCCAGCCACTGGAGGGTCGCTGCTGGAACAGGCCCTGGGAGTCGTGGTCGTTACGGTCGCCG
Organism: Polymorphospora rubra; assembly: GCF_018324255.1. GTDB lineage: Bacteria > Actinomycetota > Actinomycetes > Mycobacteriales > Micromonosporaceae > Polymorphospora > Polymorphospora rubra. Next base: position 4,877,410 of record NZ_AP023359.1, on the reverse strand, counting down.
AGGTGGCCGAGGTTCTCCAGCTTCGACTCCTGCAGGGCGGTGGCGATCGCGATCGTCCAGGCGCGTGGCGGCAGGTTCATGTCCTTGCCCGCGTCGATGATCTTGCGGGCGTTGTCGAGCTGCTCCGCGTTCGGGGTGAAGCTCGACTGGTTGTCCGGGACACCGGCCGGCATCAACTGCTCGACCGTCGGCTTGTCCGCGGTGTCCGCGGCGGCCTGGGCGACGGTCTGGGCGACCGCGACCGTCTGCGTGGGGGTGGGTTCGGCGGCCAGGGCGGCGCTGGTCGGGCCGGCCAGGCCGGCGGTCAGCGCGATACCGGCGGTGGCCAGCAGAGCCTTACGGGTGTACGTGGCGAACATGTTCATGATGGGGGTGTCCTTTGTTCGAGGGGGGTTGGAGGCCACCGGGACGGGGGGTTGTCCGACGGCCGCCCACACGCATGCCTCTCACGCGGGGCAGAACAAGAGAGCGGGGGACGCGGCGCGGGGGGTGCTGCTCACGTCCGGACCGGGTGTAACGCACCCGCACCCCGGACCATTCCGACCCGCCGACATCCGGCTGGGGATTCTCCGGATCGGGCGGGACACCACAGCGGTGCCACCTCGGCCGCGGCCATGCACAACGACGCCACCCCGCCCCGCATTCCGGGACCCGGGCGATGAGGGCCGACCCCCACTGACGGCCGGGCGCCGGATCACCATCCGACCGGCCCGTCCGGTTCATCCCGGGCCGCGGGTCAGCGGCGGGCGCCGCTTCCTGCCAGAACGTCGACGGCGGCCCTTGCCGATCTGGGCGGGAGAGACCTTAACGCGCGTGGATAAGGTCCCTGCCGCCCAGATCAACAGCGCGACCTCCACGTTCGTCCCTGATGTCCGGATCTACGCCGTCGTCCGACCTGCCGAAACGGGACAGATCACAGCTGGCCGGTCTTGTAGTTTGTCCGGGTGAAAATCCGGGACATGCTCTACAAGCTGTACACCCGCCGCCTCCAGGCCCAGCTGGGCGACCACCCGATGCCGCGCCACGTGGCCATGGTGATGGACGGCAACCTGCGGTGGGCCCGGCGAATGGGCTACGACAACCCGACGGTCGGTCACCGCTACGGCGCGGAGCACGTCGAGGAGGTCCTGGGTTGGTGCGCCGACGCCGGAATCGGACATGTGACGATCTTCGTCGCGTCGACCGACAACCTGCGCGACCGGGAGTCGGACGAGGTCCAGTTCCTCCTGGAGATGATCGAACAGGTCGTGGCGGAGCGGCTGGTGCGCCGTACGAGCCGGTGGCAGGTGCACCTCGCCGGCCGGCTCGACGGACTGCCCGATTCGACCCGCCACGCGCTGAAGTTGGCCGAGGAGGCGACCCGTGACCGGAACACCGACTTCCACCTCACCGTCGCGGTCGGTTACGACGGCCGGGACGAGGTCGTCGACGCGATCCGGTCCCTGCTGGACAAGGAGGCCGAGGCCGGCACCGGCATCGAGGACCTGGCGGAGCGGCTGACCGCCGACGACATCGCGGCCCACCTCTACACCAGCGGCCAGCCCGATCCCGATCTCATCATCCGCACCAGCGGCGAGCAGCGGATGTCCGGCTTCCTGCTCTGGCAGGCGGCGTACTCGGAACTGTATTTCTGCGACGTCTACTGGCCCGACTTCCGGAGGGTCGATTTCCTCCGGGCACTGCGCTCGTACGCGGCCCGCAACCGCCGCTACGGCGCATAGCCGCCGGCTTACCGGTTCGCCTGTTCCCGGGCGAAGGCGCGCAGCAGGTCGTGGCAGGCGTAGCGGCCCGGCCGGTGTTCGGTGAGCAGGTGTGCGCGGGTGAGTTCGGCGAGGACCGGCCGTACGTGGGCCGGTGCCGCCTCGGCGAGGTCGGCGGCGGTGTCCACGTCGACGTCCGGGGCGGGGTGGTTCCCGACGTGCCGGAACAGGGTCGCGGCCGATGGCGTCAACTGCCGGTAGGAGCAGGCGAACGCCACCCGTAGGTCGGCCGGGGCGTCGTCGCCGCTGAAGAGGTCGAGACTGCCGTGGGCGAGCCGCAGTTCCTCGGCGAGTACGGCGATCGGGAAGTTGGGGCGGGCATTGGCCCGGGCGGCGGCGATCACCATGGCCAGCGGTAGGCGTGCGCATTGGCTGACGAGTTCGTCGACGACCGTGGGTTCGGCGCGGGCCCTGGCCGGGCCGAGCCGGTGGGCGAGCAGTTGCCGGGCTTCGTCGGCGGCGGGCAGGTCGACGACGAGGTGGTGAGCGCCGTCGACGGCGACGAGGCTGGTCAGCTGGTTGCGACTGGTGACGATGGTGAGGCAGCCGGGCGAGCCGGGCAGCAGGGGTCGGACCTGGTCGGCGTCGCGGGCGTTGTCGAGGATCATGAGTACCCGCCGGCCGGCGAGCACGCTGCGGTAGAGGCCGATCTGCGCGTCGGGGCCGGCGGGGATCCGGTCGCCGGGTACGCCGAACGCGGCGGCGACGTCGCGGACGACGCGGGCGGCGGCGACCGGTGGTCCGTCGGGGTCGAATCCGCCGAGGTTGACGTGCAACTGTCCATGTGGGAACCGGCTGGCGTTCCGGTGGGCCCACTTGACGGCGAGGGCGGTCTTGCCGGCTCCGGCGGTGCCGGTCAGCAACACCGCGATGGCGGGCGGGCCGGCCCGGTCGAGCAGGGCGTCCAGGGTGGCGAGTTCGGTTTCGCGGCCGACGAAGTGGAAGTTCTCACCGGGAAGCTGACGGGGCACCGGCCATCGGCCGGGGCCCGCTGCCGACGTGACGGGCCGCCGGCCCTCCTGTACGTGGTCGCGGGCGGTGGCGAGCACACCCAGTTCGGCCGGGGTGGCTTCGAGCAGGGCGGCGAGTACGTCGAGCCGGTTGGTCGGGGGCAGGGTGCGCCCGCCGAAGTATCCGGCGATGGTGCCGATGGACCAGCCGGTCCGGGCGGCGAGTTCGCGGTAGGTGAGTTCGGAGGCGCCGCGCTGACGGGCCTGTCGCCGGCGGAGTTGGCGGAGTAGTCGTGCCAGGTCGGACAGGTCGGTGACGTCCGCACCGTGTTCCGTGGTCGAGAGCAGGTACGGGTTTACCGCCATCTGGCGCCTCATCGTGGGAGGTGTCGAGTGGACTGAGATTACATAGTCGTTCGACGATGTTCAATGAAGTTCAGGATCTGCCGTGTGAATTCTCGGTAGCCGCGATCATCGGTATGCAACGGGGCGCCGACAACGGCTCGGTCGGTCTAGATGCCTATTTCCCCATGTCGGGCAAGCCCCGTTGCCGCCCGACTTTTCAGCGTCGGCGTGTTCGCACTTTTCGGATCAGGGCGCCTATCGACGCCCCAAAAGGAGGAAGCCCGTGAACCCGCCCATCGACGTACCCGACGGGAGCGGTGGCTCCCGCGCCGGCCTGCTGCGCCGCGCGGCACTCCCGCTCGTCGTGGCACTCTGCCTCGCACTGGTCGCCGGCCCGGCACACGCCGGAGTGTCGAGCAAGCCCGGCAAACCGACTGGAACGGCCGCGGTCCCGTCGGTCGACGCCATGATCGAGGCCCGGTTGCAGGCCCTCATTCTCCCGCTGCTGACCGCCGCGGAAAACACGATGCTGCAGGTGTTGATCCGTGACATTGCCGGCCGACAGTTCGACGGGGATACGAACGCCCTGCTCTCGAGCGTGATCAGCGAGGCCGAGGAATCGTATATCGTGCACCCGCAGGACCAGAACTGGCTGCACCTGAAGAATGGTGTCGCACAGTTCCAGAACATCTCGGGCTTCGCCTACCCGCCGCAGATCTACATTCCGAATCTGGACGAGTGGGTACCGCCGGCGAGTACGCCGACGGTGGCGGTGGCGCCGGCCGACCAGACCGCGACTTCCACTGCGGGCTACCAACTGCAGAACGGGCAGGTGGTCACCCTGCCGACGCCGCTGACCGAGCAGTACGCGGAGACGAACGAGGTCTGGGTGCTGTCGGTCAACGAGGTGGTGGACACCGGTGGCGGCACGACGATCGCATCGTGGACGCCGCCGGCCGAGGATGCTCCGGACGAGGTCGCCGGGCCGGCGGCCGGGGTCGGCACGGCCGGCGCCGGCGCGGGAACCCAGGCCGCCTGCAACCCGACCGGCCTGCGCAACAACCGCGGCCAGGAGTACCTGCACCGGTTCAAGGTGCCGAGCCCGAGCTCGCTGGGTGGCCTCTTCGAGGGCAAGCTGGAGATGAAGCTGATCGTCGTCGCGCAGGGCGGCGCGCACGTCAAGACCATCTACTTCGGAAAGATCAAGAAGAAGCACATCACGGGCTGGCAGTACCCCGACCACTTCCTGACGACCTGGGACTACGCCGCGTACGGGCCGGTCTGGGGCTATCAGTGGGTCGAGGTCGACGGTGGCCCGAACGTCAGCGTCACCCTGAACATCAAGGTCATCGGCTCGGTGACGCTGGCCTTCCAGTCCCGCGACGATCCGGCCGGCGACGCGCCGGTCTGGAACAACGAGTCGACCTACCTGCAGTACAGCACCGGCCTGGTCGACTTCGGCGTGTGCAGCGTGGGCGGCGACGGCGGTACCGGCCACGACAACCTGGCCCGCAGCGGCACCGTGTCGGCGTCGAGCACCTACTGGGACTACTCGGTGAACCGGATCAACGACGGCTCGACGAACACCACGCTCGGCGGCCTCCACAGCTGGGCGAACGCCGGGGGCACCTATCCCCCGCTGACACCGGAGTGGGTGCAGGTCGACTTCGGCGTGAACAAGGCGGTGAGCCGGGTCGTGGTCTACACCAGCCTGGGTTATCCGATCAGGGACTTCGACATCCAGGTCTGGAACGGCATCACGTTCATCACGGTGGCACAGGTGACCGGCAACACCCAACTGGTCCGGACGGTCACGTTCGGTCAACGCACCACACGCCTGGTCCGCCTGCTCGGTAAGCACGGCCCGACCCACCAGCCGGGCTACGTACGGGTCAACGAGTTCGAGGCCTACCCGGTGTAGTCGTACCGGACGGCCAACCCCGGCGGGACGGGTTCCCGCCGGGGTTTCGTCACACATATAGTGAGCTACACTCACTATATGACAGGCTCATTGTGAAGGCGGCGACATGAGCGGGACGACGGACCGGCACCGTACGGCACTGGACGTGCTCCTCGAACTGGTCCTGCTGGTCAACGACGACATGACCCGCAGCCTGGCCCGCGACGGGCTGACCAACTCGCGCACGCATGTCATGTGGGAGCTCGCCCAGCGGGGCCCCACGACCCAGCGCGACCTCGCCGAGGCGCTGGCGGTCAGTCCGCGTACCGTCACCGGCCTCGTCGACGGGCTCGCCGCGACCGGCTTCGTCACCCGGGAGCCGCACCCGACCGACCGCCGGGCCACCCTCGTGACGTTCACGCCACGCGGCGCCGACACCGCCGCGGCCCTGGTCCGCGGCCAACACGAGTTCGCCGAACTGCTCTTCGCCGGAATGCCCGACGAGCGACTGGACTGCCTCGTCACCGGCATGCGCGAACTGCTGGACCGGCTGCGCGCCCACGGCCCCGGCCCGGCGCCGGCCACCGCCACCGAGGAGGACCGATGACCGACAGGCGGACACCGACCCTGCTGCGCCGGGCACTCGCCGCCGAGGCCGGGATGTGGCGCAGCCTGTTCCGCTGGATCTCGCGCCGGCGCCCCACGCTCGCCGACGACGCGCGGGCGTTCGGGTACGCCGGCGTGGTGACCCCGATCTTCGTGGTGTTCATCGTCGTGTCGGCGGTCGAGGTGCCGCTGCTCGACCTCCTGCTCGCCCACTTCCTGCCGTGGCCGCCGCTGCGGATCGTCGCGTTGACGCTCGGCGCGTGGGGACTGATCTGGATGTTCGGGATGCTGGGCGCCGTACGCGTGCACCCGCACGTGACCGACGGCGCCGGCATCCGGGTCCGGCACGGACACTCGGTCGACGTCACGATCCCCTGGTCCGCGGTCGCCGAGATCCGCGGCCGGCGCCGGTCGTTGACCCACAGCAGCCGGACCGTCGAGATCGAGGAGTCCGGTGACCGGGTGCACCTGCTGGTCGGCACCGGTGGACAGACCAACATCGACCTGGTGTTCCGTGAGCCGATGACCGTCGTGGTGCCGAAGGGCCCGGACCGCCCGGTGAGCGAACTGCGGTTCTACGCCGACGACCCGGACGCGCTCATCGCCCGGGCACGCGGGCACCTGTCCACGGTGGCGACCCTGTGAGCACCTACCCGGTCCCGCCCGGCGCCGGGTGGCAGCCCGTCGCCGGCGGCGAGTCCGGGGCGGCCGTCTTCCGCGCCGCCGACGGCTCCCGGTACGCCAAGTGCGTGCCGACCGGCCAGCGGGCGGCGCTGGAGGCCGAACGCGACCGGATCGGATGGCTGAACGACAGTGGAGTCCCGGGGCCAGAGGTGGTCGACTGGCTGGCCGACGGGGCCGGGGCCTGCCTGGTGACGAGCGCCGTGCCCGGCGTGCCGGCCGACCGCCTACCGGCCGAACAGCTTGAGCGGGCCTGGGCCCCGATCACCGACGCCGTACGGCGGCTGCACGAACTGCCCGCCGACCGGTGCCCCTTCACCCGGGACCTGGCGCGCATGTTCGCCATCGCCCGGGACGTCGTCGCACGTGGGGCGGTGAATCCCGACTTCCTGCCCGTCGACCAGCAGACAAGTCCGCCCGGTGAACTCCTCGTCCGCCTCGAACCGCAGGTCGGCCGGCGGCTGGAGCAGGAGGCCGCCGACACCGTCGTCTGCCACGGCGACCTGTGCCTGCCCAACGTCGTACTCGATCCGGAAACCCTGCGGGTCACCGGATTCATCGACCTCGGCCGGCTCGGGCTCGCCGACCGCCACGCGGACATCGCCCTGCTGCTCGCCAACGCACGCGAGAGCTGGTCCAGCGAGGAGCGGGCGGCCGGAGCCGACTGGGCCTTCGCCGACCGGTACGGCGTCGACCCCGACCCTGACCGGCTGGAGTTCTATCTCAGCCTCGATCCGCTGACCTGGGGCTGACCTGGCCGGTGCCGGCCGAGGGCGGGTTACGCGCCCCGGCCGATCGCCTACAGGGTGGTTTCGCCGTTGAGGCCGAAGTAGTCGTGCCATTTGGTGGCGGGGCCGAAGGTGGTGCCGGTGGACAGGGCGACGTGTACGTCGTTGGTGGTGCCTTTGGTGAAGACGATGATGTCGTCTCTGCCGTCGCCGTTGAAGTCGCCGAGGTAGGGGAATTCGCCGGCGGTGCAGAAGTAGTCGTGCCATTTGACGGTGGTGCCGGCGAAGCTGGTGCCGGTGGAGGTGGCGGCGTAGACGTCGGCGTTGGTGTCGCAGGTGAAGGTGACGATGTCGTCGCGTCCGTCGCCGTTGATGTCGCCCACCCTCGGCTGCTCGTTGCCGACGGCGAACAGGTCGTGCCACTTCGCTGACGCGCCGAAACCGGAGCCGGTGGACAGGGCGACGTGTACGTCGGCGAGGGTGTTGGGGCCCTGGGTGAAGACGATGATGTCGTCGCGGCCGTCGCCGTTGACGTCCCCGACCGCGGGGAACTCACCGTTCAGGCCGAAGAAGTCGTGCCACTTCTGCTCCGTGCCGACGAAGGCTGAGCCGTTCGACAACGCCACGAAGACGTCATTCGTCGAACCCCTCGTGAACGTCACGATGTCGTCGCGGCCGTCACCGTTGAAGTCACCCACCGCCGGAACCTCGGCCCCCGGCGCGAACCAGTCGTGCCACTTCGTCGCCCCCGCGAACGCCGTCCCGGTCGACAACGCCACATGGACGTCAGCCAACGTCCCATGCGTGAACGCGACGACGTCGTCCCGCCCGTCACCGTTGAAATCGCCCGTCAGGGTCGTCTCACCCGACAGACCGAAGAAGTCGTTCCACTTCACCGACGTACCCGCGAAGCCGCTGCCGGTCGACGTCGACACGTACACGTCCGCCAACGAACCGTGCGTGAACGCCACGATGTCGTCCCGGCCGTCACCGGTGAAGTCCGTCGGCGAACCACCCATCGGCCGCGCCGCCGCCGACTGCCCGCAGTTGTCGCTGGTCAGATAGCGCTGGTGGTACGAGCCCGGATACGGCGCCAGCGAGACGCCGTTGATCCGGATGGTCTGCCCGACCCCGTTGAGCAGCTGCTCGTAATGGATGTGCGCGCCGGACGAGTTGCCGGTGCTGCCGGTCAACCCGATCTGCTGCCCCTGCCGGACGTACGCGCCGTTGGGCACCGAGAAGGTGTTGAGGTGGAAGTAGTACGTCGTCCAGCCGCCACCGTGGTCGATGACGATGTAGTTGCCGGCCCCGCTCGGCTGCGAGTGGTGCCGGACGACACCGTCGGCGGACGCCACCTGCGGCGTGTTGTTGGTGACGCCGCCGTCGGCGCGTACGAAGTCCAGGGCGAGGCGCACCTCGGCGCTGTGGTGGCTGTACGTCCACCGCTGCCCGCACGGGAACGGCGCCTTGAAGTTCGGTGCCGCGTACGCGACGGCGGGCGCGACCACGACCGCCACCGCGGCCACGGCCGACGCGGCGAGTACGCGGAACAGGTTGGTCATCGTTCGGCGGGACATGCGGCTCCTTCCGGGCCGGCGCACTCGGCGTGCGGCGATGTCGGATCGGGTTCGGGGGCGGTGCGGCGTCTGGACGCTCATGCTGGCCCCCTGACCTGCCGCGCGAACCCGCGAACGGATCGATGTGCGGTGAGTCAACCTCGGACTTCGATGCATGTCAATAGTTGACTGCTCGGAGCGACCGCCCGAAACTTTGCTCCAAACGACCCACCCATCACCGCGATGACGTGCGAAAACTGCCCGCTTGACGGCATCGGCCGACCATTGTAGGTTCCGCGGTTACATCGATTGATCTCATTTTCTCGACGGCGAGGTGCAGCATGCGACGACCCCCTCCGAGCGGCGCCCGGCGCCGCATCGGCCGCCCACTCCTGGCCGCGGCGCTCGCCGCCGTACTGCTGCCGGCCGCACTCGCGCCCGGCCCCCCGGCAGCGGCGGCGACCAGCCACGACGCACCGATCGGCACCCTGGCCTGTCCCTCGATCCCGGCCAACCACGACCCGGCGATCATCATCGTCGTCAACCTGGTCGGCCGGAGCCTGAACGTCAACGAGAAGGTCATGCTCGCCGGCTTCGAGGCGGGCTGGGTCGAATCACACATGAACAATCTGCCGTGTGGCGACAAGTCGTCACTCGGCGTCTTCCAGCAACGCCACGACTTCGGTTGGGGCACCCCCGAGCAGATCATGGACCCGGTGTACGCCTCGACCCAGTTCTTCGTACGCGCCGTCGACTGCGACCGCCGCAACCCCGGCTACACCGCCGGCCAGGTCGCCCAGTGCGTGCAGCGGTCCGGCTTCCCGACCCGCTACGACCAGTCGGAGGCGAAGGCCCGCAGCCTGCTCGCCGAGGCCCGGCGCGCGATCGGCACCCTCGGCGGCACCCCGACCGACTTCACCGGCGACGGACGCGACGACATCGTCACCTTCACCCACGGGTCACTCGCCGACGTGTACGTCTCGACGTCGACCGGTTCGAGTTTCGCGGGTACGTCGGTGAAGTGGAACGACTTCTTCGGCCTGTCCGGCGAGACCACGCTCACCGGTGACTTCAACGGCGACGGACGCGACGACATCGTCACCTTCACCCACGGGTCGCTCGCCGACGTACACGTGGCCCTGTCCACCGGCGGCGGATTCGCCGGCGCGACCAAGTGGCACGACTGGTTCTCGCCACGGGCCGAGATCGCCGCCGTGGGTGATTTCAACGGGGACGGACGCGACGACATCGCCACCTTCACCCGAGGCACCACCAACGACGTCTACGTCGCCCTGTCCAACGGCTCAGCCTTCGTCGGCACGGAGCAGAAGTGGCACGACTTCTTCGGCCTGAACGGTGAGTTCCCCGCCGTCGGGGACGTCAACGGCGACGGCCGCGACGACATCATCGTCTTCACCCAGGGCCCCAACACCCTCGCCGACGTCTACGTCGCCCTGTCCACCGGCTCCGGTTTCGGCGCGTCAGCGAAGTGGCACGACCTGTTCGCCGTCGGCAACGAGCAGCCAAGGGTCGGTGACATCAACGGCGACGGACGCGACGACATCGTCACCTTCACCTGCGACACCAACGCCGACGTCTACGCCGCCACCTCCACCGGCACCAGCTTCGCCGGCACCACCATCAAATGGCACGACTACTTCTGCACCGCCGGCGAATTCCCCTACCTCGGCGACTTCAACGGCGACGGCAGAGACGACATCATCGTCTTCACCAAAGGCACCACCAACGACGTACACGTCGCCCTGTCCACCGGCACCACCTTCGGCCCCGCCACCAAATGGCACGACTACTTCGGCCTCAACGGCGAAACCACGCTCTAGGCGATCGGTGCGCGGACAGCAGAAGCCGTCCGCGCACCGTCAGCTCACCGGCCCGCTGCGGCGTCATCGGGCCGCCCGTTTCCGGAGCCGACCGGATACCGGTGCTCGGCCCGGAACCCGAGCAGCCGGGTGGCCGCGCCGACGGCGATCGGTGTGGCCCGACCTGGCAGCGGCACCCGGCGTGGTACGCCCGGATGGAACCGGTCGAGCAGTTCCTCGGTGGGCTGCGGCGCCAGAGTGTCCGGCGCCGCCACGAAGAGGGTGTGGCAACCGGACAACGGCACGGTCAGCGCCGACCAGGCGACGGTGGCAGCATCTCGGGTGTCCAGGTAGGCCCACAGATGGGCGGCGCCGAAACCCGGGTCGTCGACGAACCGGGCCGCGATCCCCGGCAACACGTCGTCCGGGCCGCCGAGCAACGGAAACCGCAGCGCCACGACCGCCATCCCGTAGCGACGGGCCATCATCGCCGCAGTCGCTTCGTCGGCCTGCTTGGACAACGCGTACGGGTCCGCGACCTGCACCGGCACTGCCTCGTCGACCGGAAACCAGGCCGGATGCAGGGGCCGGGGCGCGAACGACAACCCGAGTACGGCGATGCTGCTGGCGATGACGGCCCGTCGCACACGAGCCTGGGCCGCCTCTTCGAGGGTCACGAACGTCGCCCGTACGTTGCCGGCGAACACCTCCTCGGGAGTACCCATCGTCGGCGCCGGGATCGCGGCGCAGTGCACCACCGCGTCGACACCGGCCAGCGCGGCCCGTACGGCGGCCGGATCCCCGGCACCGCCCACCACGACCCGGTCGGCCGGCAGGTCGCCCGGATCGTGCAGGTCGAGCGCGGTCACCGGGACACCCCGGCCGGCGAGCAGGTCGAGCGTCGCGCGCCCGAGCCGGCCGGCCGCACCCGTCACGAGAACCCGGCGGGGTCCATCGGTCAATCGGATCACCACCCGGTGCAAAGCTGGATCGGCTGCCTGTCCGGATCAGCGTGACACCCCGTACGCCCTCCCGTCACTCCCGTACCGCCCGGATCGCACTCTCGATGCGAGGACCACGGCGGGAACGGTCAGCCGGGTGACAGCGGAAGGTGGAGTGCCCTCAGGCCGTCGACCGGCTGGAAGCCGAGCCTGGTGTAGAGACTCAGCGCGGCGGCGTTGTCGGTCTCGGTCTGCAACGAGACCCGCAGTGCCCCGGCGGCACGGGCCTCGTCGACGACATGGCACAGCAGTTCCCGGGCGATCCCGGCCCGCCGGTGTGCCGGGTCGACGTAGAGGTCACGGACCATCCACGCGGTGCCCAGCAGCAGCGACGCCGGCAGGACGGTCCTGGTGAGGAACCCGTGGACCCGCCCGTCCCGTACGCCGGCCGTCACCCCGAGCCGGCCCGCGGTGATCTGTTCCGCGAGCCACCGGCGGGTGGCCGCCGGCGCGGCCGGCAGGCCGTAGTGCACCCGGTAGGCGTCGAAGAGGTCCGCCACCTGGTCGAAGGGCGGCTGTTCGGGGTGTACGGCCACGACTATCACCGGCCCGGCACTCCCGCACCCCAGCGTGACCATGCGTCGTCCACCACCGCTTCGACGGAATCCGCCGCGGCGCGCAGATCGCCCACCGTGAACGTCTCGTCGGCACCGCCGCGCCACCGCACCGCGCGCTCCTGCAACGCCTGCCAGGCCGGGAAGAGCCGGCCCAGGTACGCACCGGCGTCCGCCTTGGCGACGACGGTGCCGTGGGCGAGTGTGTGGTGCAGCCGGGCCGGACCGAGGACCAGCCAGGCCACCGGCTCGCCGGGCACCGGTTCGGCGCCGTCGTGGCCCACGGTCTCCTGCCGCACCCGGCCGGCCAGCGGTCGCCAGTAGTCGCGCAGGTTCTCCAGGTTGTAGCGGCGCAGGGCGGCGGGGGCCGCGACGAGTCCCAGGTCGGCGACGGCCGGACCGCGTACGGGGATGCCGTGCCGGCGCAGGACCGTCCACAGTACGGGGTTCAGTTCGCCGCACGGCCGATCGGTGCGGAACTCGCCGTTGACGACGAACGGGACCGGGCGCCCGTCGTCCGGCTGGGCGGCGAACGTCGTCGCGTCGAGATAGACGCCGTCGGTGTACGGCGGCCCGGGCAGTGCGGCGTGCACGCCCGCCAGCGCGGTCAGGTCGTCGGCGGTCGCCGGCCGGGACGTGACGATGACGAGGTCGACGTCGCTGTGGCCGGGCTGCCAGGCGCCGAGTGCGGCGGAGCCCACGATGTAGAGCATCTCGACGAAGCCCGGCAGTGCCGCGTCGACCGCGCGCAGATAGCGGTCGGTGTGCTCGAAGATCACCGGGTCACCGTACCGGGCACCGGCGGGTTGGCGACCGGCCCGGACCGTGGCCTCGCCGATCCGCCGGGCCGGCCGGGATTCGCTCACTGGTCGACGTCGGTACGGCCCTGCACCCGGTCGGCCGGGCCGGCGAGACGCTGGAGCGGCACCGAGGCCCCTGCCCCGGCCGACCGGACAGTGCCCCGGGACGCGCGGGCGGTGCAGGGGTAGCGCAGGTTTATGGTGCTAAGCCGCTTGTTTCACGATTCGAAACCGTCCCACCCACCCACCTGCCACGCGGAGACCGGGACTATTGGCCGCCACTATCGACCCACCTATATTTAATCGATGGAAATCTACATAAAGCTGACTGCGGGTGATGCCACCGAGGATGAGGTCCGAGCACTGCTTCAGTGGATCAGGGCGGGAGAAGACGACGGAATCGGCGCCCGTCTGGTGCACGGAAATATACCTGAGGATCACCTGGGCCCCCTGACCGACTCGATCGCCGTGGCGATCAGCAGCGGCGGCGCCGTCGCAGCCCTGGCCGCATCGGTACGCGAATGGCTTCGCCAGCGCAGCACCGACATCCGATTAACCATCGAGAAGCCCAACGGCGTGTCCTTCCATCTGGACGCAAAGCGCGTCGATTCACCGGAAGAGGTGCTCGAACGGTTCCGCCGCCTGTTCGAGGAGGACTAGCGTGCGCCTGCCAGACGCGAAGAGATCACGGCTGGTGGTGATCGGAGCCAGCTCCTTCCAGCCGGGCTCCGGGTTACCGGAACTACCACTGGTCGCCAACAACTGCCGTGCACTGACCGCAGCTCTCACAGATCCGGTCACCGGCGGATTCTCGGCGCAGCACTGTGAGACGATACTCGACCCGGAAACGTTGATCGAATGCGGAGCGGCCGTCCACCGGGCAGCAACCTCGGCCACCGATGTGCTGATGATCTACTATGCGGGACACGGCATCGTGGACGCCGAAGGTCGGCTGCATCTCTCGATCAGCACCACCCACCGGGAACTGTTGGGCTACTCCACGATCGACTACGACATACTCCGCAAGACGATCATGGCAAGCCAGGCCCGGACGAAGATCGTCCTGCTCGATTGCTGCTTCTCCGGCAGGGCAGTTCGAGCCATGGCCGGGGAAAGCCACGTGATGAATGCGGTCGCCGACGTTCGGGGGCGTACGTCCTGACGTCGACCACACCCAACGAAACCGCCAGAGCGATCGGCGCGAACAACTACACCGCCTTCACGGGCGATCTGCTGCACTTCCTCATCCACGGACTGCCCGGCGGCCCCGAACTGCTGGCCCTGCCGGCCCTGTACGACCGGCTCGTGGACGCCGCGAGAGCGGACGGACGACCGCGGCCACAGCAACTGCAGACGAACTCGGTGGACAGCCTGGCCCTGGTGCGGAACCGACACGATCTGGGATCGCTACCGGAAGCATGGCTGGCGCCGGACCCGGAAAACGATTCGCTTACCGGAAGGTCACCGTCGCGAGAACCGGTGCCATGGTGGGAAAGCGGCTTCAGGCTCGGCCCGCTGAAGACATCACTGATCGTACTCGAAGGCGATGGCCAGCATGCGATCAAAAAACAGAACGTGCACATAAGCGTGGAGCGCCGGGACGTCGAACTCCCGCCCGAGATAGCCGGCTGGCGAGCAGAGATCGAGGCCGAACAGAATGCCAACCGGGACGCCGGCCGCCTCTTCAGGTGGAATGGACCCAACTATGCCATAAGCAACTTCGTGATCAGCCGACTGGGGATCGAGGAAGAACCGGTCATCTACATCAACCTGCAGAACTCCGACTACTACACGTTCCTGGCGACCCAACAACTGGATCGCACCATGGCCGACGGCTCCACCCCACGCACGAAATATATCCACTCGTCGGACGTCTGGAATCTGCCACCGTTCATGTGCAGCAGCTTCGGACTGAATGTCGCGGTGGTGACCGCGGACGAGCAGCTGATATTCTCCCGACGGAGTTCCATCGTGGGCTCCTCGCCCGGACTCTGGAATTCCTCGGCGAACGAGGCACTCTCCCGCACCCTCGACGCCATGGGACGGAGCTCCCCCAACCTCCACGAGGTCGCCCGCCGAGGCGTCGCCGAGGAACTGTCCATCGAACCCCACGAACACAGAATCGAGTTACTTGCGTTTCACATCGATGCCGCGACGTGCCAATGGGGCGCTTCGTTCGTCGCTTTCCTGAGTCACCTCACGGCAGAGGAGCTGGTGGAGCGCATATCCAGGGGCGCTCCCGACAAATGGGAGCACGAGGAGCTGGATTTCACCCCGTTCGCCCCCGAATCCGTGATCAGCTACCTCCTCCGGGACGACCGGATCAACCAGTGGGCCGCCTCCGCACCGGGCCTCTTCTACATGTCACTCATCCGAAGGTTCGGCAAAATACGCGTCGAACGCGCGCTGACGAAGGTCCTGGCCGACCTCGGCGGTTAGCGTTGCCCACCGGTGAACGTGTTCGGGCGTCCCGGCCGGTCCGTCGTCGGTCGGCCGGCGTCATTCGGGGACGGGTGCACCGTGGCCCAGGCGGGCCGCGCGCAGCAGCAGGTAGTGCCGTTCGGGCAGGCTCGCCGTACGGCCGGCCGCGGCCCGGTACGCCTCGGCCGCCGCCGATCGGTCGCCGGCCATCTCCAGCAGGTGGGCCCGGGCCGCGAAGAGCCGGTGGTGTCCGGCCAGCCGGGAATCGTCGGCCAGTACGGCGAGCGCGTCGAGGCCGGCGGCCGGGCCGTTCACCATGGCGCCGGCGACGGCCCGGTTCAGGGCCACCACCGGACTGTCGGTGATCCGTTCCAACACCTCGTAGAGGGCGAGGATCTGCGGCCAGTCGGTGGCGTCGGCGGTCGGCGCCTCGTCGTGCAACGCGGCGATCGCGGCCTGCACCTGGTATTGGCCGACCGGGCCACGGGGCAGCGCGTGGGTGACCAGGGCGACGCCTTCGGCGATCGCCGCCGCGTCCCAGCGGCCGCGGTCCTGGTCGGCCAGGGAGATCAGCTCGCCGGCCGGTCCGGTCCGCGCCGGGCTGCGTGCCTCGGTGAGCAGCATCAGCGCGAGCAGGCCGGTGACCTCGCTGTCGTCGGGCAGCAGGGTGTGCAGGGCCCGGGTCAGCCGAATCGCCTCCGCCGACAGTTCGACCTGGCGCAGCTGCGGACCGGCGCTGCGGGTGTGTCCCTCGTTGAAGATCAGATAGAGGACGTGCAGGACGGCGCCGAGCCGGCGCCCCCGGTCCTCGGTGTCCGGCTGCCGGAACGGCACACCCGACGTCTTGATGCGCTGCTTGGCCCGGCTGATCCGCTGCGCCATCGTCGCCTCCGGGACCATGAACGCCCGGGCTATCTCGGCGGTGGTGAGGCCGCCGACCGCCCGCAAGGTCAACGCGATCGCCGACGCCGCCGACAGCGCCGGATGGCAGCACAGGAAGAGCAGCACCAGCGTGTCGTCCCGGTCGGTGGCGGGTCCGGCGTCGGCGGCGGGGGCGGCGAGCCGGTCGACCGGCTCCTGCCGGGCGACGAGGTCCTCGCGCCGGCGGCGCGCCTGCTCGCCCCGGATCTGCTCGACCAGCCGACGGTGGGCGACCTGGATCAGCCAGCCACGCGGGTTGTCCGGTACGCCGTCGGCCGGCCACTGGGCGAACGCGGCGAGCAGGGCCTCCTGTACGGCGTCCTCGGCGGCGGCGAAGTCGCCGAACCGACGGGTCAGCACGCCGAGGACCCGCGGCGCGAGTTCGCGCAGCAGGTCCTCGACGTGTCGGTCGATGTCGTGCAGGCGTCACACCTCCACGGGCGGCGCCGACATCACCGGGCGTACCTCGATCGGCATGTTGAGCGGCCGGCCGCCCGGGCCGGGCGCGGCCGAGATCTGTCCAGCGATCTCGATCGCCCGCTCGGGGCTGTCGCAGTCGATAATCCAGTAGCCGGCCAGGAACTCCTTCGTCTCCGGGAACGGCCCCTCGGTCACCACGGGCGCACCGTCGGTGCCGGCCCGCACGATCCTGACCTGGTCGACCCCGGCCAGGCCCTGTCCATCGACGAGCTCGCCGGCGGCGGCGAGTTTGGCGTTGGTGTCCCCCATGAACGCGATGTGCGCCTGGATCTCCTCGGGCCGCCAGGTGCCGATCTCCGGGAAGTCGGCGGTCGCCGCGCTGAACTGCATCAACAGCATGTACTTCACGTCCTGCTCCTCACACCCGGGCGCCGGTCGTCCGACGCTTTCACGGTCAGGTCGAGGCTGCGGGCGGGTTCTCGACATCCCCGGCGGAATTCTTCGAAGGTTTTTCCGGCGGCCGGACGTTCCGGATGACGAAACCGCTCCGCGGCCGGGTCGGGACGCGGCCCAGCGGGATGCGCAGGTCCTGGTCCGGCACCTCGTAGTCGAGGCCGGCCAGTCGTGGCACGAGGCGGCGCAGCAGCGTGACGGTCAGGTCCTCGCCGGGGCACCGGTGGCCGGTACGGGGGTCACCGCCGCCCTGCGGCACGAGTTCGAAGGCGCCGATCCGGCGGTCCACGAAACGGCCGGGGTCGAACCGGTAGGGGTCGGGCCACAGTTCCGGGTCGTGGTTCTGCCCGTAGAGGTCGAGCAGTACCAGTGTCCCGGCCGGGATCCGGCGCCCGGCGAAGGTCAGGTCCCGGACCGCCCGGCCGCCGACGAACGGCGCGAACGGGTAGAAGCGGCGCACCTCGTGGACGAAGGCGGTGGCGTACCCCGGGTCGTCGCGTACCGGGCCGCGGTGCTCCGGCCAGCGGTGCAGGGCGTGTGCGGCGAAGGTCAGGAACCAGGTCACGGCGACGGTCGGCCGCAGCAGGTTGAGCAACTCGACGGCGGCGGTGCACGGGTCGAGCGGCCGGTTGTTCGCGTCGCGGTGGTGCGCGACGACGTCGAGTGCCGAGCCGGCGGCCCCGGACAGCCGGACCGGACCGGAGGCGGCCGGGCCCGACGCGCCGCCGGCGTCGGCGCGGAACTCCTCGACCAGCCGGGCCAGCCGGTTCTCCTGGCGGGTACGGGCCCGCCGGGCCCGCCAGTGCCGGGGCGCGATCGTACCGAACCCGTCGACCATCAGCACCAGATCGGCGGCGACCGGCGCGACGTCGGTGTCGGCCAGAGGCACGCCCGCCCACTCCCAGACCCCGCGGGTGATCAGCCGGCTCGTCTCGTCGAAGAGGCTGACCGGCCGGTCGCCCCGCCAGGCCGGTACGGCGGCGTCCCACGCCTCGGTCACCCGGTCGGCCAGCGCGGCGACCCCGTCGGGGGTGAGCAGCGCCAGGAAGAGCGCCTTGCGGACCCGGTGCGCGGCACCGTCGAGGGTGTGCACGGCGCCGTGGCCGAGCAGTGTGCTCCGCACCGGGCCGGGGATCGCCCCGTGCCGGCGTACGTGGTCGTCGTCGTAGAAGAACCGGGCGGCCGCCGGCCCGACCAGCCCGACCGCGCGCCGCCCCAGCAGCCGCGTCCCGACCGGACCGCCGCCGGCGCGCCGGCGGCGGTTGGGCAGCCAGGCGTAGCCCTCGCGGGCCAGGGCCAGGGTGTCGTCGACACGCATACCCCGCACCATTCCCCACCGGCCGGCCGGCAAACCGGCCCGCCGACGACCCGGCCCCTGTCAGGGCCGGTCAGCCGGCCGGCGTATGACCGAAACCTGGCATCCACATAGGATCTCACGGCACGGCTCCTCCGGTTCCCGGCATGGGACCGCCGGCCGGACCGACATTCCCAATCAGGAGAAATCCCGCCCTCACCGACTTTGTCGGAAGACGCGGCGCGCCGTGTCCGGCGGGTTCGGGGTGCGATAGTGGCGGGTCGTGGGCGGTGGCCGTGGGAAGGGATGCCGGGCATGAGCTTCGTGGTCGAGACGCGTACCGTCGACGGGCGGCCGACCGCCGTCGGTTCGGCGGGGTCGTACACGCTCGTGGTGGACCGTCCGGTCGAGGCCGGCGGTGGCGGGCTCGGTTTCAACGGTGGGCAGCTGCTCTGCCTGGCGGTGGCCGGCTGCGTCTCCAACGATCTGTTCCGCGAGGCGGACGCCATGGGCATCACGCTGCACCGGGTCGCCGTGCGGGTGTCCGGCGGGTTCGCCGGTGACCCGGCGGTGTCGACGCCGATCTCCTACGGTGTCGAACTCAGCGGCGACGCGCCCCAGGAACGGCTACGCGACCTCGTCGCGCACGTCGACCGGATCGCCGAGATCCCGAACTCGCTGCGGGCCGGCACCGAGGTGAGCCTCGACGCGATGAACCTGACCTCGACGGCCTGATCCCGGCGCCGGCTCAGTCCTGTCCCCAGACCAGGCAGAACGGATGACCGACCGGGTCGGCGTAGACGCGGAACCCGCAGGCGCGGCTGCCTCCGCCGCGCAGCAGGGTCGCCCCCAGGCGGAGCACGGCCTTCTCGGCCGTCCGGATGTCGTCGACCTCGATGTCGAGGTGGCACTGCTGGGGGTACGCCGGATCGGGCCACCGCGGCGGTTGGAAGTCCGGCACGCTCTGGAGGCAGAGCCGGGGATGGCCGTCCGGGCCCTTCAGTGTCACCCAGTAGCCGTCGCTGTCCGCCCACTCCAGGCCGGTCAGCTCCACATAGAACTCCGCGAGTTCCTCCGCGTCCGGGCAGTCCAGGACCACCGAGTGCAGCCGACCGATCATCCGGCACCCCTCCCTTCGCCGGCGCCCCCGTGCGCCGTCACGAGCCGCGTCAGCGAAGGTACCCCCCGAAGGCCGTGAAGTGGTCGACGGCGCGCACGGTCGGCCCATCCTCGGTCGCCACCTCGAGCAGCACCACGCCCCGGTCGTCGCCGTCGCCCGGCCGGCCGCAGGCGATGACCACGCCGCCGTCGTCGGCCTTGACGATCCGGCCCGGAGTGCCGCCATGTGCCCGGGTCGGCAGGGTGGCTGCCTTGACCCGGAGCCGGACCCCGTCGTGGGTGGTCCACGCGTTGACGAACGGATCGGACTGGCCGCGTACCAGGTTGTAGACGACGGTGGCGCTGTCCCGCCAGTCGATACGGGTGTCGTCGATCCCGATCCGGTGGTAGAAGGAGGCGCCCTCCGCCGGCTGCGGTTCACCCCGGTGGCCCTGCCCGACGAGGTCCAGCGCCCGCAGGGTGACCGGCACGTACTCCTCCAGCAGCCGGTCGAGGACGTAGCCGGCGGTGTCGTGCGGTCCGATCTTGACCACGGAGCGGGTGATGACCGGACCGGTGTCCAACTCGTCGGCCATGTAGTGCACGCTGAGCCCGGTCTCCTCCTCGCCGTTGCGGATCACCCAGTTGACCGCGCCGAAGCCCGCGTACGCCGGAAGCAGGGCGTCGTGGGTGTTGATCGCCCCGCGGGCGGGGATGCGCAGCACCTCCGGCGGCACGCGGGTCCGCCAGTTCGTCGAGACGATCACCTCCGGTGCCAGGTCACGCAACAACCGGTGCAGTTCGGGTTCGCGGGCGGTCGCCGAATAGCGCACCGGCAGGCCCAGTTCGGCGGCGGCCCGCTCAACGTCGGGTTCGCCGAGTCCGCTGAACTCGGCCCGGTGGGTCAGCACCAGCGACACCTCGTGCCGGGGCGCGATCCCGCGCAGCACGGTCGCGCCGAGCTGGCCGTACCCGAAGAAGACGATCCTCATCGGTCCACCGCCCCGGCCCGCCGGCCGGCCCGGAACCGCACCGTGCTGACCCGCAGCCAGCCCGACGAGTCGCGCTGGTCGAAGACGTCGTCGGCCTCGAAGGTGGCGAACGCGACGTCGTACCGGCTGTGCGGCGAGCGGCGGCCGACGACCTGCACGCCGCCGTGGTGGACCCGCAGCACCGCGTCGCCGGTCACGTCCTGCTGGCTGAAGTCGATCGCGGCCTGGAGCATCAGCCGCTCCGGGGCGAACCACAGGCCGCGGTAGACCAGCGCGGCGTACCTCGGCATCAGCTCCTCCTTGAGCTGGGCCACCTCGGGATCGAGCACCAGCGACTGGACGGCCCGGTGGGCGTGCCAGAGCAACGCGCCGGACGGGGCCTCGTAGATGTTGCGGGTCTTCATGCCGAAGATCCGGTTCTCCACGATGTCCAGCCGGCCGATGCCGTGCCGGCGTCCGATGGCGTCGAGGGTCTCCAGGACCCCGGTGGCGGACAGCGGGGTGCCGTTGACGCCGACCGGGTTGCCGGACTGGAAGTGGATCTCGACCGTCTCGGGTTCGGCCGGGGTGTCGGCGACGTCGTTGACCCGGAACAGCAGGCCGGCCGGGGCGGGCAGCGCCGGGTCCTCGAGCACCTCCCCCTCGTACGAGGTGTGCAGCAGGTTGCTGTCGATCGAGTACGGCCGCTCGCCGCTGCTGAGGTCCAGTTCGATGCCGTTGCGTCCGGCGAAGGCGAGCAGGTCGGTGCGCGAGGCGAACTCCCACTCGCGCCAGGGGCTGATGACGGTGATGTCCGGGCGCAGCGCGGCGAAGGTCATCTCGAACCGGATCTGGTCGTTGCCCTTGCCGGTGGCCCCGTGCGCGACCGCGTCGGCGCCGACCTCCTCGGCGATCCGCAGCTGCGCGGCCGCGATCAGCGGCCGGCCGATGGAGGAGCCCATCAGGTACTGCCCCTCGTACAGGGCGTCGGCGCGGTACATGGGGAACGCGTAGTCGCGGGCGAACTCCTCGCGCAGGTCGACGACGCGTACCTCGTCGGCGCCGAGCTTCTCCGCCTTGCGGGCGGCCACGTCGAGTTCCTCGCCCTGACCGAGGTCGGCGATGAAGGCGGTGAGCCGGCAGCGGTAGCGCTCCTTGAGCCAGACCAGGGCCACCGACGTGTCGAGGCCGCCGGAGAAGGCCAGCACGATGTGACGGGGGGCGACGTTGTTTCGGTTCGACATGTCGATCACACCTCTCCGGCGGGCGCGGTGGCCCACAACTGATCCATGGTCTCGTGCGAGAAGTCCCCACTCAGGTCCGAAGTGGACGCGTATCCCATGTTCACGATCTTGCGGCGGCCGCCCTGGACCGGAAAGACCCGGTGCAGGGTGGTGTTGGTCCGCATCAGGTAGAGATCGCCGGGGAACAGCTCCATCGAGTAGATGGGGTGCTCGACGAAGACCCGGTTGATCGCCGGCTTCCGCTTGTCCCAACTCGTCCCCGGCACGCACTGGACGAACCCGCCGTTCTCCACCGGCGGGCACTCGACCACCCAGACCAGCGCGAAGGTGAAGTCGTCCCAGTGCCAGCCGTGGGTGTCGCCGTCCTTCTCCAGGCAGGTGATGACGAACTGCTCGGGCTCGTACGGGCACCGGTGCACGGGTTCGCCGGCGACCTCGGTGAGCAGCCGGAGCAGGGGCTCGGCGGCGTAGACCGCCCGGATCACGGTGCCGAGTTCGGCGATCTCCGACCGGGTGACGTTGCGCATCTTTCGGGGCGTGTAGTCGGTCTCGGCGAAGCGCAGGTCCCGGCGGGTGCCGGCCTCCTGGATCAGGCTCTCCACCTCGGCGGCGAGCGCGGCCTTGACGCTGTCCGGGGCGGCGAAGGACACCTTCGCGTGCCCGTAGTGCGCCAGGTCCTTGCCGGCCGCCGCGACGGCACCCGGCGGAACGTGTCGTCGTACATGCTCCCGGAGGTCCTGTTCCAGGACCTTCACATCGACCACGGGGTCCTCCTTGATCAGACTTGCGTCTCCACGACGCGGACGAAATCGGTGATCGCCTCGGCGATCTCGACGGCGACCGGGGCGCCCAGGACCGCGTGGTGGTCGGCCGTGACCCGCAGCGACCGGGTCGGGCCGAGTCGTTCGGCCCACTGCGTCAGCTGCGCGTCCAGCAGCTCGGCGGCGACGACCAGCGCCGGGGTGTCGACCGGTCCGGTGTGGACGTAGGACGCGACGGCCCGGCTGTGCCGTTCGTAGCCACGCCACCGCTGCGCCAGCAGCCGGGCGGGCACCGGGTGCCCGACACCGGCCAGGCAGGCGGCCAGCGCGCCGCTGGCCAGGTCACCGTCGAAGCCGGCGTCGGGTCGGTCCCCGGTCGTGGCCGCCCGCGGCCCCCGCCGCACTCCCGACGACCGCTGGACGCTCTCGACGAACTCGGCGAAGCGGTGCCGGGCCGCGTCGCCGGGCTGCGGATATCCGGTCGGCGGCGCCGAGTCCAGCAGCACCAGGAGCGGCCGCCGGCCGGTCCGGTCGGCCGCCATCTGGTAGGCGATCTGACCCCCCATCGACCAGCCGCCGAGGACGTCCGGTGCCAGGCCGGCGGCGGCGAGGTCGGCCTGGAACGCCCGGGCCATCGCCGGCACGTCGGCGAACTCGGTCCCGGTCGAGGCGGTGACCAGCCAGTCGCCGGGCAGGGCGGCCACGAGGTCCTGGTAGTCCCGGGGGCTGCCGCCCGCGCCGGGTAGCAGGTGCAGGTGCGGTCCGGTGCCGTCGCGTAGCCGGACCAGCGTCGACGGTTCGGCCGCCGGCTCCGCCGGGTCGTCGGTGAGCTGGTCGACCAGGCGCCGCGGCGTCGGCTCGCCCAACCAGCGCACGATGTCGACCGCCGGACCGCCGGCGGGCTGGACCGCCCCGACGAACTGCAGCGCCCGCAGCGAGTTGCCGCCGACCGCGAAGAAGTTCACGTCCGGTCCGGCGGGCGGGCCGCCCAGCAGCTCGGTCCAGGCCGCGACGACCTGTCGCCAGACCGCCGTCTGCGGCAGCGGCGCGGCGTGCGCCGCGGCGCCGGCCGGCACGCCGCGCCCCGTCCGGGCCCGCGAGCCGACCGCCAGCGAGCCGACCGCACGGGCGGGTTCCGCGCCACCGTCGGCGAGCACCGCGTCGAGGTCGTGCAGGAACCGCAGTACGGTGTCCGGCCGGTACCGGCTGGTGTTGAACTCGATCTCGGCCAGGTATTCGCCGTCGGTCTCCCAGGTCGACATCGCCAGGTCCGCCCGGGCCGCCCGGTTCGGGCTGGGCAGCAGCCGGACCGGTACGTCGCCGAGCCGCAGGTCGTTGCCGATCGGGCCGAGATAGCTCAGCAGCAGCGGTGCCGTGTCGCCCAGCGCGGTCTGGGTGTCCGACGGCAGTGCCTCGAACACGACCGGGTACGGCACCGCCTGGTGGGTGAGCATCGCCCACATCCCGTCCCGGGCCCGGCCCACGACGTCGAGGACGGTGTCGGTGTCCCGGACGCCGGCCCGCACGGTGCACAGGTTGGCGGTGTAGCCGACGAGCGCCTGGTCGCGGGCTGTCATCCGGTTCGCTACCACCACGCCGAGGGTCACGTCGGACCCCGCCCCGCCCCGGGCGAGCACGATCTGCGCGGCGGCCAGGACGATCGCGAACGGGGTGCCGAAGGTGACCTTCGCCAGCGCCGCGATCCCGGTGGCCGCGTCGGCGCTGAACCCGTACCTCACGATGGCGCCGGGCGCGCCGCTGGCCAGTTCGCCGGGCAGGTCCGGTTCGAGGGTCGCGGCGGTCGCGTCGGCGAGGGTGTTCCGCCAGTACCGCAGGCTCTGCGCCCACCGGTCGTCGGCGCGGGCGGCGGCATGCTCGCGGGCGTACGTCGAGAACGGGACCGGATCGGCGGGCCAGGACACCGGGCGGCCGGCACCGGCCGCCGCGTACGCCTGCGACAGTTCCCCCATCAGCAGCTGGATCGCCCAGCCGTCGAGGACGACGTGGTGCACGGTGAGCACGAGTTCGTGGACCGCGCCGACCCGCACGTGGGTGAGCCGGGCCAGCGGTGCCGAGTCCAGCGCGAACTCCCGCTCCTGGAGTTCCTCGGCGAGCAGGCGGAGCAGGGTGGCGGGGTCGGCGGAGCCGGGGTCGTCGATCTCGATCCGGGCGACGTCGACCGGCAGGCGCGCGGCGACGTCGAGTTCGACCCGCCCGTCCCGCCGGTGTATCGACGTACGCAGCGTCTCGTGCCGGTCGACCAGCGACTGCCAGGCGTCGCGCAGCGCCGCCCGGTCGAGCGGCCGGTCGGTGGCCAGCCGCCAGGTGAGGTTGTAGACCGACCGGTTCCGCGCCCGCTGGTGCACCCACC
Source organism: Polymorphospora rubra (assembly GCF_018324255.1). GTDB lineage: Bacteria > Actinomycetota > Actinomycetes > Mycobacteriales > Micromonosporaceae > Polymorphospora > Polymorphospora rubra. The sequence continues at coordinate 4,852,755 of NZ_AP023359.1, read as the reverse complement.
AGAGGGCCTCCTGCATCGCGGTCGCCGGTACCGGGCCGGCCACCTCGCCCCGGTCAGCCATGGGTGGCGAGGAACTCGTCGGCCAGCCGCTTGCGGTCGACCTTGTCCACCTCGGTGAGCGGGATCTCGGCCCGGTGGTGGAAGCCGCGCGGCCGCATGTAGGGCGGCAGGTGCCCGACGAGGCCGGTGAGGTCGTCGTCGGAGAGTGGGGCTCCGGTGTAGACCGCGTGCAGGTCGACCTCGCCGTCGACACCGGCCACCGTGATCACCACGGCCTCCACCACCTGCGGGTGGATCCGCAGGGCCGCCTCGATCTCACCGAGTTCGACCCGGTTTCCGCGCACCTTGACCTGGTGGTCGATCCGGCCCTGGTGCACGAGTTCGCCGGACTCGCGCCGGACCCGGTCGCCGGTGCGGTACCAGTGCCGCGCGGTGAGCGGTTCGGTGCCGTCGTAGACCCGGGCCCGGGCGCCGTCGAACGTGACGAACCGGCCGGCGTTCTCCGCCGGATCGAGGTAGCCGGGGAACCGCTGGTCGCCCCGGATGCACAACTCGCCGTCGTCGGACGGGCGGAGATCGTCGTCGAGCAGCACGTACTCCAGGTGCGGGTAGATGTCGCCGATCGGCACCGAGCGGTTCACCGCCGCGACCCGCTGCGCCGGGTCGGCGGGCACCTCGTACGCGGTGACGATGACCGTGGTCTCGGTCGGCCCGTAGCAGTTGATGACCGCGGTGTTCGGGGCGGCCGCCGTCCAGTCGTCGACCTGCTGGACGGTGAGCGGTTCGCCGCCGAAGGAACTCAGCCGCAGGGTCGGCATGCTGCCGGGGGCGAGCGCCCGCAGCCGTTTGGCGAAGGAGATGAGCGACGGTACGGAGAGCCAGTGGGTCAGCCGCTTGCCGTTGATGAACCGCACCGGGGTCAGCACGTCGCCGCGCTGTGCCACGCAGAGGGTGGCGCCGCTGCCCCAGGCGCCGAACATCGCCAGGATCGAACCGTCGAAGCACATCTCGAAGGTCTGGGACACCCGCGACTCGGGCCGGAACCGGTACCTTCTGATCACCTCGGTCAGGAACGAGCCCACGTTGGCGTGGGTCGCCGGCACGCCCTTGGGCCGGCCGGTGGTGCCGCTGGTGAAGATGATGTAGGCGAAGTCGTCGGGGCCGCGCTCCACCTGCGGCGGAACCGTCGCCCCCGGGTCGGGGGTGAGGAAGCGGCGCCAGCCGTCGCCGGTGAGGTCCAGGACGGCCACGGCGGCCTGCCGCCGGTATTCGGCCAGCCCGTCGCCGGAGGTGTCGTCGACGACGGTCAGGTCCAGGCCCGCCTCGTCGCTGATGGCCAGGTTGCGCGCGGCGGGGTTGGCCGGATTCAGCGGCACCACCGTCGCGCCGAGCCGCAGCGCCGCCAGGTAGGTGAGATAGCCGACGAGACTGCGCGAGCTGAGCAGCCCGACCCGTCGCGGCGGACGGCCCAGGTGCCGCACCAGGTCGGCCGAGAGCCGCTCCGTCGCGGCCCGGAGTTCGGCATAGGTCAACGCGTCCGCGGCGACCTCGATCGCCACGTTGTCCGGGTGGCGCCGGGCCGACGTGAGGAACCAGTCGTAGAGGGTACGGGTCTCCATCGCACTTCCTTCGGGACGTTGCCGGGGATTACGGCCCACGGGGGTCGGTGCAGCGGTCGCCTGGTCGCGTTCCAGGCGTCGGAGGTGGTCGAAGGTGGCCCGCACCAGTGCGGGCCGGGGACGGCCGCGGCGGGCCGAGTCGACCGCGAACCGCAGCGCCCGGGGCAGGTCCGCCCAGGCCGCGGCGGCGGCGTCGGCGGCGTACCACCGGTGCCGGAAGACGTGGTGCATCGCCGCGGCCCACAGGTCGTCGAGGTGCCGGCCGGCGGCGGCCGGATCGTCGGTGACGCGGTCGCGGAGGAACTCCAGGGCGTCGTCGCCGGACAGCCACGTGCCGGGCAGCCGGGGTGCCGGGGCGGGGTCGGCGGTCCGCCGCAGCCAGCACGGATCGGCGCCGTCGGGCGGCGGGGTCCAGTGGCCGAAGACGAGGGCGCCCCGCCGGCACTGCTCGGGGCTCCAGCCCGGCTGGCGCAGCGCCGACAGCAGCGCGCCGGTGCCGAGCCGGCCCGCGTACGGCCGCTGTTCACCGGTGGCCAGCAGGCCGCCGAAGGCGTCCACGACATGCCACTCGTCGCCGTACCGGCCGTCGACCAGCAGCCAGTGCGGCGCGTGGTGGGTGGACCCGGCCGACGGCGACCAGGGCAGCGCGGCGCTGTCGGCGACGACCACCACCCGGCCGTACCGGCGCAGTTCGGCGTCGATCCCGTCGGCCGCGTCGGACGCGGGTGCGCTGGCGTACGTCAGCCGGGTGCCGTCCGGCAGCCGGTCGAGCGGCTGCGCGTGGTGGGAGAACGCCAACTGCCCGTCGGGCAGGTCGACGCGGACCGCGAGCCGTACCGACGTGGCGAACCAGGGCGGCGTGTCGGCGAACTCGGCGGCCCGGTAGCCGGCGAGATTGCTCGTGTAGCAGCTGAGCCCCGCGAACCGGGGGTCTGGTCCGGTCGTCATGTGGCCCCGCTTCCGCCGTCGGTGTAGGCGACGCTGACCGGCACGTCGACCCGGTCCCGCAGGCTCACCCAGCACAGCTCCCGCCAGCGGCCGCGGTGCCGCCCGTACGGGACCGGGATGGTCCACGGCTCGCCGGCGAGGCCGGCCCCGGTCGCCTTGACACACGCCTCCTGCACGGTCCACAACCAGGCGAACTCCAGGTCCCGGGCCGGCTGCGGCAACCGGTCCAGCGCGGCGCGGACGTCCGGTCGGCAGCACCTGCGCAGCAGCGCCGGCGGCGCGGGCACCGGCACCTGGACGTCGATGCCCACCGGGACGCCCAGTCCGACCGCCGCGGCCACGAAGCCGTCGTCGTGCGACAGGCTGACGAACAGGTCCGGTCGCCGCGGCAGGTGCGGCTGCCCGCCGGGGTGGGCGCCGATCGCCACTGTCCCGGCCCGCTCCCCCAGTTCCGCCACCAGCAGCGTCCGCAGCAGGGTCCGCACGGCCAGCCACTCCGCCCGCCGGTCGGGGGGCAGGTCGGCCGATGCCGCCAGGTCTACGGTGGACGGTGCCAGGTCGACGAGCCGGGTCTGGTGGGCGACGGCGACCTCGACCCCCGGGGTCACGTCGAGCCGCAGCACCGGCGGCCCGTGCCACGGTGCCCCGGCCGGCTGCCGGCGGGGCGCCGGCCGGTCCTGAACGGTCATCGCGCCGGCTCCCCGAGCAGATCGGGTACGTGGTCGGCGATGCCGGCGAGCATCGCGCCGGTCGCCCCGCCGGCGGTGGCGAACATCCCGGCCTCGGCCCGCAACTGCGCCAGCCCGCCGGCGGCGAAGGCGTCCGCGCCGACCAGCCGCGCGCACTCGGTGAGCACCGCGTCGAGGCTGTCCGCCACCGACACCTTGAGCAGCATCCCGGTCGTCATGGGCCGGTCGCTGGCCCGGTAGGCGGCGCAGGCGGCGTCGATCCGCCAGGCCTCGACCAGGCAGCGGGCGTACCGTTCCCGGATCGCCGGGTTGTCCCAGGCGGTCGCGTCACCGAGCGGACGGGTGGTCAGCCGCCGGTGGGTGTCGGCGAGTACCCGCCGGCACATGGCGGCGGCCCAGAGTCCGCCCGCGAGGCGCTCGGTGGCGGCGTGCCGGGCGAACGTGACCAGCCCCCGGCCCGGCCGGCCGACAAGGTGGCCGCGGTCCAGGCGTACGCCGTCCAGATGCAGGTCACCGAGGCCGGCACCGGCCAGCAGCGGCCCGCCGGCGGCGACCGCCCGCACCCCGGGCGCGTCGGTCGGCACCAGCACCCACAGGAAGCTGGTGAAGTGCCGCTGCGGCCGGTACCGGGCCAGGACCAGCGCGTGACCGGCGGTGCAGGCGTTGGTGATCCACCGCTTGGCGCCGTCGAGCACCACCGAGTCGTCGTCCAGGCGGGCGGTGGTGGCCATGCCCATCAGGTCCGATCCGGCGCCGACCCCGTCGGTGGCGGCGAACGCCAGCGTCGAGTTCCCCCGCACCACGTCCTCGTACGCCTTGGCGGCCGGCCCGTCCGGGTCGGTGCCGACGTGTTCGCGCAGCACCGGTACGGCGGCCGCGACCTGTACGCACACCGACAGCACCACCCCGGCCGGGCAGTGCGCGTCGAGGGCGGCGAGCAGCCCGCCGAGGTCCTCGGCGCCGGTCAACAGGCCGTGCTCGCCGAGGGCCCGCCAGACCGCCCGGGCGTCCCGGGTCGACGACGCGGCCCGCAGGGCGGCGGCCGTGCGTGCGGCGGTCTCAGGCAAGGCGCACCTGCCGGTCCCGCAACGCGAGTGCCCCGTTGACCAGCAGCAGCCGGTCGTTGCCGTAGTTCAGCGAGGCCGACCGGAGGTCCCGGAAGACCCGCTCGACCCACAGCGGCGACCCCCGCAGGTAGCCGTGCCGCAGCCCGACGAGTTCCATCAGCTCGTCGACGGCGGCGAAGCACTGCTCCGACGCGTGCACCTTCAGCGAGTTGACCAGCAACTGGATCGACGGTTCGGTCACCGGCGCGGCCCCGGAGACGGCGCCGACGGTGTGCCACAGCAGGGCGTTGACCAGGTCGAGCCGGGCCCGGATCCGGGCGACCCGGGTCAGCAGCAGCTCCGAGGAGGGGTCGAAGCCGGCGCGGCCGTCGCCCCGGATGTGGCCGAGGACCCGGGAGAGCGCACCGGTGGCGGCCCCGAGCCAGGCGGCGGCCCAGCCGATGTGGGCGAACGGGCCGAAGGTGGTCGAGACGATCTCCCGGAACTGGCCCGGACTGCCGATCACCTGGTCGGCCGGAACCCGGCCGACCAGACGCATCGGTACGCTCTCGGTCGCCCGCATCCCCAGCGGCTGCCAGCCGCCACGCGTCTCGACGGTCAGCTGGTCGCGCCAGGCGAAGACCAGGGAGACCTGGCTCGGCGAGTCGGCGTCCGGCGCCAGCGTGGTGATCAGGAACGCGTCGGCGTGCCCGCCGCCGGTGACGATCGGGGCGTCGCGGTCGATCCGCAGCGTCCCGGCGGCCCGCTCCACCGCCGACTCCGAGCTGAGCAGGTGGCCGCCCTTGCCGCGTTCGGTCGTCACCGAGGCGAGGTAGCGGTCCCCCTTGCCGAGCACGGGCAGCAGCCGCCCCGCGAGGTCGTCGTCGGCGTGCCGGACCACGGCGACCACCTGCTGGCAGTGCATCGCGAAGATCAGGCCCACCGACATGTCGACCCGGGCCAGCCGCAGCGTCGCGTCGACGATCTCGGCCAGTCCCCCGCCGCCACCGCCGTACGCGGCCGGCACCGCCAGGCCGAGCAGGCCGGTCCGGCGCATGGCGTCCAGCGCCTCGACCGGGAAGCTCGCGGTCTCGTCGGCGTGCGCCGCGTGGCGGGCCGTCACGTCCAGCACGTCGGCGAGCGCGGCCCCGTACCCGGCGTCGTCCGGCACGCCGGCGGTCATCTCGGCCCCCGCAGTGCCTCGATCGTCGCCCAGAGGCTGCCGGCGGTCGCGAACGTCGCGTCGGTCAGCAGTTCGTCCGGCATGGACACCCCGTACGTGTCCTCGATGGCGAACAGCAGCTCGATCGCGCGCATCGAGTCGAGGCCCAGGTCGTTGAGGGACGCCTCCGGGTTGATGGGTTGCGTTCCGGCGTACTTGAGGAAGGGCTTGAGCAGGCCCGGAAATCCATTGTCCACAGCAGATCAGCCCCTGTTCGTACCGGTGACGACGTTTCGGGTCAGCGCCAGACGGGTCATGCCGGTGACCCGGCCGCCGGCGATGGTGACCTCCACCGGTGCCGGGTGCCCGAGGAACGCGACCAGGCTGGCGTAGAGGCCGTAGGCGCCCACGTTGGGCACGGCGACGAGTTGGCCGGGTCGCGGCGGCGGCAGCGTCGCGGCCCGGGCCCAGGTGTCCAGCGGCGTGCAGAGCGGGCCGGTGACCATCGTCGCCGGGACCGGTTCGCCGGTCGCGCCGTCGACCGCGACGAGGTCCGGCACGATCGGCGGCAGCCGGCGCAGCCCGGACATGCCGCCGAGGTGGTTAATCCCGGACTCGAGGATCACGACCGTCGCGTCCTGCGACCGCTTGACGTCGAGGACCCGGGTGACCAGGGTCCCGCAGGTGCCGACCAGGTAGCGGCCGGACTCGAAGGCGACCGCCGGCCCGCGGTCGGGCCAGCCGGGGAAGGCGTCGGTCAGCAACGCGGTCAGCCGGTCCGCGAGGCCGGTGAGGTCGGGCCGGCCGCCGGCCCGCGCGAACGGCACCCCGAACCCGCCGCCGAGGTCGAGCACCTCCGGCTCGACACCGGTCGCCCCGGCCAGCTCCACCGCGGTCGCCACCGACTGCGCGAACTGGGCGTACAGCGCGTCCTCGGCGGCGATGTTGCTGCCCATGTAGAGGTGGAAGCCGACCGGGCGCACGTACGCACGCGCCGCGAACAGCTCCGGCTCCTTGCGCACCCACCGGACGTCGGCGCCGAACTGCGACGCCACCCCGGTCATCGTCAGCCCCTGGCCGGGGGCCGGGCTGTCGTCGTTGACCCGCACCAGCGCCCGTACCGGCGTCGCGTACCGGCGGGCGATCCGGTCCAGCTGGTCCAGCCCGTACGGCGAGTCGACGGAGAAGAACCCGACCCCGGCCTCGATCGCCTCCGCGACGTCGACGTCGCGCTTGCCCGGCCCGGTGTAGAGCATCCCGGCCGGATCGGCGCCGGCCTCCAGGGCGGCCCGCAGCTCGCCGGGCGAACACACCTCGGCGCGGCAGCCCGCGCCGACCAGCGCGCCGACCACCGCCGGATGCGGGTTGGCCTTCAGCGAATAGAACAGTTCGCCGCCGGCGGGCAGCGCGGCCCGCAGGGCGGCGTGCGACCGGTCGAGTTCGTCGAGGTCGTAGACGTACGCCGGGGTCGGCGGCGGATCCGCCGCCGAGAACAGTGCCGCGAGGTCAGGCATGGGCCGCCGCCGACCACTGCCGGTGCAGGTCGGCCCGGTCGACCTTGCCGTTGCGGGTGAGCGGGAGTTCCGGGACCACCAGACACGTCCGGGGCGTCTTGAGCTCGTCGAGTTCGGCGCGCAGCGCGGCCAGCACCTCCTGCGGGCTGAGCCGGGTGACCACGAACAGGGTCGCCGAGTCGTCGGCGGACCCGGGCCCGGGTGGCAGGACGGCGGCCGCCTCCACCTGCGGGATCCGGTGGGCCGCCGCCTCGACCTCGGTGACACTGACCCGGGTGCCGCGCTCCTTGTAGATGTCGTCGCGCCGGCCGACGAAGTAGAGGTAGCCGTCGGCGTCCAGCCGCCCGTAGTCGCCGGTCCGCAACACCGGGAACAGGCCGTCGGTGCGCGGAAACCGCTGTGCGGTGAGTTCGGGCCGCCGCCAGTAGCCGGCCATCACGTGCGGGCCCCGGATGACGATCTCGCCGGTCGTCCCGGGCGGCACGGACCTGCCGTCGGCGTCCACGATCAGGATCTCGGTGCCCGGCAGGGCGCGCCCGGCGGCTCCGGGGCGGCGCAGGTCCTCGTCGACCGGCATGATCGCCGCACGTTTGCACTCGGTCAGCCCGAACATGAGCTGGACCCGCAGCGACGGGATCCGGGCGCGCAGGTCGCGCAGCACCTCCGGCGGCATGGCCGCGCCGGTGTTGGTGAGCAGCCGCAGCGCCGGCACGGCCGTGTCCGGGCGCGACAGCAGCCGGGCCAGTCCCCGGGCGAGCGAGGGCACCGCGGGCAGTACGGTCGCGCGGTGCGCCACCAGCTGCCGGGCCAGCCCGGGACCGGCGTCGGCCGGCGAACCGAGTTGCAGCCGGGCGCCGGCCAGGGTGCTGAGGAAGATCTGGTACATGCCGTAGTCGAAGGAGAGCGGCAGCGCGCAGTAGACGACGTCGGTCGGCCGGTAGCCGAGTTCGTGCCCGATGGCCCCGGCCGCGAAGACCACCTGGGCGTGGGTCGACACCACCGCCTTCGGCATGCCGGTGCTGCCCGAGGTGTAGATGAGGCAGACCGGGTCGACGGCCAGCGGCGGTGGTCCCGGTTCGCCGTGCGGGCCGCCGTCACCGGTCCCGGCCAGTTCGGCCAGGCCGACACACCGTACGGCCAGCCCGGCCGCGACCGGGGCCGCGTCGGCGCGGTCGGAGACGAGCAGCACCGGTTCCGCGTCGGTCAGGACGTGCGCGAGGGCGACCGCCGGCGCCTGCTCGCTGACGAGGCTGAACACCGCGCCGACCCGCGAGCAGGCGTACAGCAGGGCGGGAACGAGCACGCCGGCGGGAACCTGTACGACGACCCGGTCACCGCGCCGTACACCGTGACCGGCGAGCCGGTATGCCAGCCGGCGACTGGCGGCGGACAGTTCGGCGTAGGTCAACGAGTCGGGGCCCCGGCCGACCGCGATCCGGTCCGGCCGGTCGGCGGCGGCCCGGTCGAGCAGATCGTGCAGCAGCGTCACCATCGCGGCACCCCCTCGGGCACCGGCCGGGCCCGGCCGAACACCCCGCAGAGCGAGTCGAGGTCGCGCAGCGCCGTCACGGTCAGGTCGTCCGGATCGAGTTGCACCCCGAGCCGCTCCTCGGCCCGTTCGATCACGTCGACCAGCCGGAACGAGTTGTAGCGGGGCAGTTCCCGCAGGGGGCGCCCGGCCACCGCCTCCGGTTCGAGCCCGAGCACGGCACCGAACTCGGCGGCCAGCACCGCACGGATCCGCGCCGGGTCCACGGCGGCGGGTCCGACGACCCCGTCGGCGGACGGCGGCGGCGCGGCCGCACCGGCCACGAGCCGCCCGGCTAGTACGACGTCGGTGTGCAGCAGCTCGGCGTACCGGTCGAGTACGGCGGCGGGGAACGCGCCACCGCGGGCGGCCCGCCGCATCGCCACGTAGCTCTGCCCCGCCAGCGCCAGCCAGGAGTCCGCGTGGGCGGCCAGCTCACCGGTCCGGTCACCCGGCGGGTCGGTGGCCGCGGCATCCGGCGGGTGGGTGGCCGTCGCGGCGAGCCAGGCGGCGTGCAGTGCCCGGGACCGGCCCAGCAGCCATACGTCGAGCACGATCTGGGCGGCGACGGCGGGTTCCCCGGCGCGGGCCCGGATCCGGTCCAGGTAGTCGTCGACGGCGGTTTGCGCGGCGGCGAGGTCGGCGGCGTTCTCACGCAGGACCGCCGCCCGGTCCACTTCCGGGGCGGCCGCGACGGTCAGGGTCATCGCGGTGGCCGCCGGCACCGCGGCGTCGAGGTCGGCGGCCGGCAGCCGCCACACCCCCGGCCGGGCGTCCCCCCACCGGGTCGAGTTGTGGTAGCCGTCCGCGACCACACACTGTGGACCGGCGTCGGCCAGCAGGAAGCTGTGTTCCATGTGTTCGTGCCCGGCGTACGGCAACCACGGCATCGTGAACGCGTCGCCGACGACGTACAGCGGGCCGTGGTCGCGGGCCAGCTCCCGCAGGTCCGCACCGGACACCCCGGTCCAGCGCCGGTCGACGCGCAGCCCGAGCAGGCCGGCCGCCTCGTCGAGCCGCCGCTCGACCGACGCGGTCAGGACCGGCAGGCCGAGCGGGCCGGCGGTCGTGACGAACCGCAGTGGCGCGCCGAGCGCGAGGTGCGCGCCGGGGCCGGCGGCCCGGTCGGCGACGGCGGCCAGGTTGACCTGGAGGCAGTCGAGCAGGTCGGCGCGCAGGCCGTCGAGCACCGGCGTCCACTCCCGGCTGCGGGTGGGCATCGGGGCCGTACCGGTCATGTCAGCCGCCTTCCGTCGGGGGTACCGCGCGCAGCACGGCGGTCGCCGCCCGCAGGCCGCCCTCGTCGGCCGGGGCGTCCTCGGGCAGGCCGGCGAGGAGCTTGTCGTAGGCGCTCAGGTCGAGCAGGCCGTGCCCGCTCACGCAGACGAGCACGCCCCGGCGGGGTCGGTGCCCGTCCCGGCCGGACGCGATCGCGGCGGCGGCGGCCAGCGCGTGCCCGGACTCGGGCGCCGCCAGCACCAGTTCGGTACGGGCGAACGTCCGCCCGGCGTCGAGCGCGGCCCGCTGCCCCACCGCGCGTGCCTGGATCTGGTTCCGGTGCCGCATCGCGGAGATCACCTTCGCCGCGCCGTGGAACCGCAGCCCGGCCGAGTGCGAGGCCGGGATGGCGTACCCGCTGCCGATCGTGTACATCGCCTCCATCGGTCCGGTGCCGGTGGAGTCGGTGTGGTCGTACGCGTACACGCCGCGGGTCAGCTTCGGGGTGGCGCTGGACTCGACCGCCACCAGTGCGGTGTCGGCGTCCCGTTCGCCGTTCCTCGCCGCGGCGAAGTACGGCAGGGCGACGCCGCCGAAGTTGGAGCCGGCGCCGACACAGCCGACGACGGTGTCGACGTCCGCGCCGAGCGCGGCGAGCTGGTCGACCGCCTCCAGGCCGATCACCGACTGGTGCAGGATGCTGTACGTCTCGCCGCTGCCGATGCAGAAGGCCCGCTTCGGATCCGCCCTGGCGTACTCGACCGCCTCACCGATCGCCAGCGCGAGGCTGTTTCCCCCGTCACCGGCGGCCGCCTTCCGGCCGGCCGCCGTCAGGGCGCTCGGGCTGGCGTGCAGCTCGGCGCCGTACAGCCGCATCAGGCTGCCCCGGTAGGGCTTGTCCCGCAGGCTGCCGCCGACCATGAAAACGGTGCAGGCCAGGCCGATCGTGGCGCAGGCGGCGGCGAGCGCGCTGCCCCACTGCCCCGCCCCGGTGCCGGTGACCAGCTCGCGGAAGCCGGCCCGCTGGTAGTAGTACGCCTGCGCCAGCGCGGTGTTGAACTTGTGGCTGCCGGAGATGTTGCCGCCCTCGTACTTAACGTAGATCGGCACGGTGGCGCGCGTCTCGGCCTCGAACCGGCGGGCCCGCCACAGCGGTGTCGGCCGGTAGCGCCGGTATTCCGCCAGCACCGGTTCCGGGATGGGCCAGAACTCGCGGCGGGAGGTGCTCTGGCGGATCAGCTCCAGCGGCACGGTGGCGACGACCGGGCCGCCGCTGCCCTCCGGGGTCAGGTCGGCGGGCAGGTCGTAGCCCAGGTGCGGCAGGACGCTGCGCCAGGCGGAAGGCAGCCCCGTCACGCCTCCACCTCCAGCACCTCGACGACGACGTCGACCAGGTCGGCGACGGTCGTGAACGCCCGGCCGGCGAAGATGTCGTCGGGCAGGGTGACGTCGAGTTCGTCCTCCAGCCGGACCAGCATCCCGAGGAAGCCCAGCGAGTTGACCTTCAGCAGGGCGCCGTTGAGCGGCTCGTCGTCGGCCACCGTCGCGGGTGCGATCGACAACCGCGACTCCCGTACGACCAGGCGCTTGACCGCGTCGTTGACCTGGGCCCGCCGGACCGTCATGCCGCCTCCGTCCCGCCGTCGCGCAGGGCGCCCTCCGCGTCGATCACCCAGCTGTGGGTGAGCAGGGCCGACAGGTCGACCGGTCCCCGCACGTGCAGCCGACCGGTGCTGATCGACAGCTCCGGGCCGAGCGCCATCGTCGGGCCGTCGTGCAGGCGCAGCGAGCCGTTGACGACCAGGGCGGCGGCGTCGACCGCGGCGAGGAACCCGTCGACGACGGCCCGGTCGGCGGCGACCACGCCCTCGGTGTGCCCCGAGCCGTACCGGCGGATGTGCGCCACCGCCTCGTCGAGGCCGGCCACCGGCCGTACGCCGATCGACCGGTCGAGGAATTCGCGGCCGTCGTCGGTGTCGGCCAGTTCGGCCACCCGTCCGGCGGCCGCGGCCACGACGCCGGCCAGTCGCGGGTCGAGCCGCAGCAGCCAGGGCTCGGGCAGGTCGGCGCCGGCCCGCAGCAGGGCCGCGGTCAGCTCGGCGGCCACCTCGGTGTGGGCCAGGACGAGTTCGAGGGTGTTGCAGGCGGTCGGCTCGCCGAGTTTGCTGTCCAGGGCGATGGCGGCGGCCAGTTCCAGGTCGGCGCTGCGGTCCACGTAGAGGTGGTTGACCCCGCCGCCGGAGGCGATGACCGGGATCGTCGAACTGGTGAGGCAGTAGTCGATCAGCGACGGGCTGCCCCGGGGGATCAGTACGTCGACCGCGTCGTGCCGCTTCAGCAGCGCCCGGACCAGCCGGCGGTCGGTGTCGTCGAGGATCTGGACCATCCCGGCGGGCAGCCCGGCCACCGCCAGCGCCCGGCCGACCGCCGTGGCCAGCGCCCGGTTGGTGGCCGCGATCTCCGCACCGCCGCGCAGGACGACCACGTTCCCGACGGCCACCGGGAGCAGCGCGCCCTCGACGGTCACCGTCGGCCGCGCCTCGAAGATCATCAGGGCGACGCCGAGCGGCTTCGGGATCCGGCGTACCGCCATCCCGAGGTGGGCGCGGTGTTCCCGGGTCGGTGCGACGTGCTCCGGCAGCAGCCGTCCGGTCCGCTCGGCCAGTCCGGTGAGCAGGTCGAGGTGCTCCTTGCCGAGGCTGAGCCGGCCGACCAGTTCGGCGCCGAGTCCGGCCGCCACCGCCCGGGCGACGTCGGTCGCGTTCGCCGCGAGCACCGTGTCCCAGTCCCGGGTGAGTTCGTCGGCCAGCGCCGCGCAGTAGCGGTCGTACCGTGGGTCGCCGGGCGCGGGGGCGGCGGCGCGGGCCGCCGCGGCGCGGGCGAGTACGTCTTCGATCGCGGTCACCACATGAACTGCCCACCGTCCACTATGAGTTTCTGACCGGTCAGGTAGCCGCTGCCCGGACCGACCAGGAACTCCAGCGCGTCGGCGATCTCCTCGACGGTGCCGATCCGGTCCCGGGGGATCTCGGCGGTGACCGCCGCCCGGGCGACCGGATCGTCCAGCCGGAACCTGGTGACCAGTTCCTCGGTCTCGGTCATCCCGGGGATGAGGCAGTTGACCCGGATCCGGGGCGCCAACTCCAGGGCGAGACATTTGGTGAGCTGGAGCAGACCGGCCTTGCTCGCGCAGTAGTTGACCCCGTTGCGGCGGGGCCGGATCCCGGTGGTGGCGCCGATGTTGACGATGGCACCGTCGCGGCCGGTGTCGAGCATCGCCGGCGCGAGCGCCCGGGTGAGGTGGAAGACGCCGGAGAGGTTGGTGTCGAGCACCCGGTGCCAGTCCTGCGACGTCATCTCCAGGAACGGCCGGTCGACGTTGACGCCGGCGTTGTTGACCAGCACCGTCGGCGCCCCGTACGTGGCCAGCAGGGCCGCCGTCGCGGTGGCGACGGCCGCCGGGTCGCCGACGTCGAGGCGTACGGGGTGGAGCATGGCGCCGACCTCGTCGGCCGCTGCCGCCGCCGCCCGCGCGTCGGACCGGTAGAGGGCGACGACCTCGTAGCCGAGCTTGACCAGGCGGCGGCTGAACGCCAGCCCGATGCCCCGGGTTCCGCCGCTGACCACCGCGATCGCGCTCACCGCACCGCCTCCTGCGTCGCCGGGTCGAGGAACGGCACGATCCGTTCGGTGAGCTGCGGCAGGTGTTCGGCCTCGAGCACCTCGAAGTGGCCGGCGTCGAGCCGCCCGGCCCGCAGGTCCGGTGCCAGTTCCCGCCAGCGGCGTTCCGCCCGCGGCCGGAACGTGAACTCGTCGTCGGTGCACATCAGCAGCAGCACCCGGCCCGGATAGCCGCGTTCGGACCGGTAGGCGGCGAGTGCGGCCACCTGGGCGTCGAAGACCCGCCGGACCCGGTCGACGGTGTCGGGCTCCGGCCGGGGGCCGAGCATCGCCACGATCGTCTCGCGGATCCGGGTGTCGTCCTCGGTGGTCGAGTCCCTGGGCAGTGGCGAGGCGTCGACCAGCACCAGATCGGGCCGGCTGCCCCGGTCGGCCAGCCGGACGCAGATCTCCCAGGCCACCGCACCGCCCAGCGACCAGCCGAAGACGGCGGCCGGGGCCAGCCCGTCGGCGTCCAGTGCCGCCAGCGCGGCCTCGGCCATCTGGTCGATCGACTCCTCCGGTGCCTCGGCGGGCACCAGGCCGGCCGCCCGTACGACGCAGACGTTGTGGGTCGGGGCGAGCGCCGCCGCGAGCCGCAGGTACGGGTTCAGTCCGCCGCCGGCCCCGGGCAGCAGTACGCAGACCGGCCGGTCGCCGCGCCGGACCAGGGGTACGACCCGTCCCGGGAGCCTGGGCGCCATCAGGAGTCCCCCGGCCCGCCGTCGCGGCCGGCGCGGACGAGTCTGGCCAGCGTGGCGACCGTCGGCGCGGCGAAGAAGTCGACCATCGGCACCGGCACGCCGTACCGTTCCTGCACCTCGGCCAGCGTGGTGAAGATGTTCAGCGAGTGGGCGCCGTACTCGATCAGCGGCCGGTCGGGCCGGATGGCGTCGACGCCGAGCACGCCGGACCAGATGCCGGCGAGTTCGCGTTCGAGTTCGTCGGCGTACCCGATCTCCGCCGCGGCCTGGCCGGCCTGTTCCTCGGCGAGCAGTTCGTCGGCCAGCCGCAGCAGCGCGTCGCGGTCGGTCTTGCCGGTGGCGGTGGTCGGTATCCGCTCAACCGGGAAGACCCACAGTGGTCGCATGTAGACCGGAAGCGCCCGGGTCAGCCGCTCCCGCAGGTCGTCGACGTCGACGACCGCCGCCGATTCGGCCTGGACGAACAGGCCCAGTTCACGGTCGGTGCCGTCGCCCCGGACGACCGCCACCGCCTGCCGTACGGCGTCGGCCTGGTTGGCCACCACCTCGATCTCGCCGAGTTCGATGCGGTAGCCGCGGATCTTCACCTGGGTGTCGATCCGGCCGAGGAAGATCAGTTCGCCCCGTTCGTCGCGGACCACGAGGTCGCCGGTGCGGTACATGGTGCCGGTCCCGTCCGCCGAGAACCGGTCCGGCACGAACCGCTCGGCGGTGATCTCCGGGTCGTTGACGTAGCCGTCGGCGCAGCAGAGCCCGCCGAGCATCAGTTCGCCGGCGACGCCGGGCGGGGCGAGGTGCCCGGTGGCGTCCACGACGTACGCGGCGACGTACGGGTACGGCAGCCCGATCGGCACGTGTGCCGGCCACACCTCGTCGCGGCCGGACAGCCGGTAGGAGGTGACGGCGTGCGTCTCGGTGGGCCCGTAGAGGTTGACCAGCGTGCAGTGCGGGTGGGCGGTGAAGAACGCGCGGATCTCGTCGTCGACGAGCAACTGCTCCCCGGAGACGCAGAGGTGGCGCAGCGCGGGCAGCCGGGTACCGCGGGTGGCCGCGGTCTGCACCAACGGTCGCAGCGCGGCGACCGGCAGGTAGACGTGGGTCACCCCGGTCTCCGCGATCCGGCTGAGGATCGCGGTGAAGAAGCGCCGGTCGGCGGGTTCCCGGGACACCACCGTCCCGCCGACCGCCAGCGTCGGCACGATCTCCTGGAAGGACACGTCGAAGCCGAGCGGGGCGTACTGGAGGAAGCGGGTCTCCTCGTCCATCGCCAGCGCGGCGATCTGCCACCGGGTGAGGTGGGCCAGCGGCCGGTGTCCCATCTGGACACCCTTGGGCTGGCCGGTCGAGCCGGAGGTGAACATCACGTAGACCGGTGCGCCGGGGTCGGCCAGCGACGGCGGCACCGGGTCGGTCGAGGCGGCGAGGTCCGCCACCGCCGCGGTGTCGATTCCGGGGAGGCGCAGCGTGCCCGCGACGAGCGCGCAGCCGGCCCGCCGCGCCATGTAGGACAGGCGGTCCGCCGGCAGGCCCGCGTCCAGCGGCAGGTAGGCCGCGCCCCGGCGCAGGATGGCCAGGATGGCGGCGACGGTGTCGCAGAGGGTATCGGCGGCGAGTCCGACCACGTCGCCGGGGCCGATCCCCCGGGCGGCCAGCCCGGCGCTGACCCGTTCGGCCTCGGCCAGCAGTTGCGCGTAGCTGAGCTGGCGTACCGGGTCCTCGATCGCCGGGTGGTCCGGCCGTCGACGGGCGACGGCGGACACCCAGTCCCACGGCGTCTCCCCGGGCAGCGCCGCGGTCCAGCCGTCGGACCGGACGCTGGCCGCCGCCGAGGCGTCGTCGAAGAGGGCGCCGAGGGTACGCGACCCGTCGGCGAGCGCACCGCGCAGCGCACCCCGCAGTGAGGCGAGGATCCCGTCGGCGACGACCGGGGCGATGAGCTGCCGGTCGTATTCGACCTCGAGCAGCCAGCGGCCGTCGACCGGGGTGGCGCCGAGCCACAGGTCGAACTTCGCCGTGCCGTTGCCGGGCTCCAGCACCCGCCGCACCGCGGTCGTCGCCTCCGGCGCGAAGGTGTCCTGCATGGCCAGCATGGCCGAGAACAGCGGGTTCCGGTTGCTCGACCGGTCCGGGGCGACCTCGGTGACCAGCTGGTTGAAGGTGACCTCGACGTTGGACCGGCAGAAGTCGACGGCGTCGCGGACGACCTTGCCGAGGTGCTCGTCGACGGTGCGCTCCCACTCGACGTCGATCGTCACCGGCAGGGTGTTGACGAAGAACCCGCCGAGGTCGAAGGCGCCGACGGTCCGCCGGGCCATGAACGGGCTGCCGATCAGGACGCTGGACACGTTGCCGTGCCGGGCGAGCACCGCACCGTAGATGCCGGAGAGGAGCACGAACGGGGAGATGTCGAGCCGCCGGCAGGTGTCGGCCAGGGACCGGGTCTCGGCCGGGCTCAGCTGCCAGGAGACCCGGTCACCGGTGAAGGTGGTCTGGGTGGGGCGTCCGGGCAGCGGCGCCAGCACCAGGGGCGGCACCTCCCGCAGGCGGGCGGCCCAGTGCCGGGCCCGCTCGGCCACCTGGTCGGAGCCCGACCGGCGGTTCTGCGCGGCCAGTTCCTTGCCGAAGGCCGCTTCCCGCGCCGCCCGGCGGCGCCGCGTCTCGGCCTCGTCGAGCCGGCCGGCGAGGGCGTCCTCCAGGTCGCGTACCAGGGGCCCCATCGACACGCCGTCGAGGATGATGTGGTGGTCGGCCAGGAGGATCGTGGCCCGCGTGCCGTCGGCCGACCGGACCGTCGCGAACCGGTACGCCGGCCCGGCCGCCAGGTCGAACTCCGGGCGGCCGATGCGGCGCAGGGCGGCGGCCACCGTCTCCTCGTAGTCGCGGGCCGGCACGGTGGCGCGGTCGACGGGCAGGTCGTGCGGGTGCGGTGGCGGGGTCAGCCGGGCGTGCATCGTCGGCAGCAGCCGGAAGACCTGACGCATCGCCGGTTGTACGGCGACCACGGCCGCCAATGCCCGGTCCACGGTGTCGGCCGGGATCGCCGGGTCGATGTCGAAGCGGACCAGTTGGTTGTAGACCGCGTGTCCGGGGCTGCGTTCGTTGACGACCAGCAGGCCCTTCTGCGATTCCGTGATCGGCAACCGACCCGGGTCGGAGTCGGGCGCGGGTTCGGTCTCCACGCTCACCGTGGCCTCCCGTCGACGGCGCCGGTCGACGCCAGCTCGCGCAGCCAGCCCTTGAGGTCGCCGACCGTACGCAGGTCGACCAGCCGGGTGGCGTCGATCTCCGCGTCGTCGTCGGTCGCGACCTCGACCGCCAGCCGGAGCAGGGAGAGCGACTCGAGGCCGGCCTCCAGCAACGGGGTCGAGTCGTCGAAGGCCACCGAGGCGTACTTCGCGATCGTCGTATCGAGATCGAGCAGCGTCATCTCTGGTGCACTCCAGACCAATCCAGGGCAATCAAATGACACAAGGCCCGAAAACCGGACAAAGAGCAGACCGCCGGTTCGCCGGGCACGGGCCCTGGATTGCACCTCGAAATCTCCACGCGACCGAGCATCCCGGGCCCGATGTTTTTTGGATGTTCGCCGATTGGAGCGACGTTGGGCGGCAAACTGCCGACCATCCGGCGACCCACCCGGGACGCCGGAAAGATCATCTAGCCGGCCGGCACCTACACCCGTCCGACACAGTCGGTAATCGGACAAAGTGTGGCTGGACACACCGATCTTCGATGCCCTAGGGTGCTAGCCGAGCGACATAGAGTGTCGATATCAGCACAGCTAGCGCACACGAAGCGGCACATCCGGACAAACGCAGCCACGCGCGCCCGGCGAATGCCACCGAACACCCGGCGCACGCCCGCCGAATTCATCACCGCGCAACAATTCAGTATGCAATAGATATCAGCGAATGTGCAGTGCTCTGACTACATCCCCCAATAATTCGACATCGTGCGAGGAATGGCCGTGACCAAAACTCAGCCCCCAGTTCAGCCTGACCTGGCCTCGGGGAGGCGGAATGAATGGACTCTGGTCTTCTTCACCGGCACCACGAACATCGCCGACGCGGTGGCCCGGATAGCACTTCCCCTGCTCGCGGCCCAGATCAGTCGATCCCCGATCGTGGTCACCGCGGTGGCCGCCATCCTGAGCCTGCCGTGGCTGGTGACCGCACTGCACATCGGGGTCTTCGTCGACCGGATGGACCGCAAGACCCTGCTGGTCGCGGCCGAGATCGGCCGGATGGCCTCGATCGGCGCACTCCTGCTCGCGGTGCTGACCGACGCCACCAACCTGCCGCTGATCTACGTCGCGGCGTTGGTCATCGGGCTCGCCGACGTGGTCGCCGGCATCTCCGGCGCGTCGATCGTGCCGCAGGCCGTACCCAAGCACCGCTGGGAGACCGCCAACGCCCGGATCACCGCCCTCGAATACCTGTTCAACGGGTTCGCCGGGCAGCCGATCGGCGGCTTCCTGGTCGCCGCCGGGTTCGCCATCGCCCTCAGCGTCACCGGCGCCGCCTACGTCGCCGGGATCGTGCTCCTGCTGCTGCTGGTCGGCAACTTCAAGGTGGTCAGCAGCACGCCCCGCCGCCCGGTGCACACCGAGATCCGCGACGGCATCCGGTTCCTCTGGCAGCACCGGCTGCTGCGTACGATGGCGCTGCTCATCACCATCATGGCGGGCTGCTGGGCCGCCTGGCTCGCCCTCATCCCGGTCTACGCCGTGGGCGGCCCACTCGGCCTCGACGAACGCCAGTACGGGTTCCTGCTGACCTGCCTGGGCGCCGGCGGCGTGGTCGGCACCGTCATCGTCGGCCCGGTCAACCGGTGGATCGGCCGGCGTTGGTCGATGTTCACCGACATCGTCGGCGCGTTCGTCCTCGTGGCCACGCCCGCGCTGCTGCCGGCCAGGCCGGGCAGCGCGTGGTGGATCGGCATCGCCGCCTTCGTCGCCGGCGCCGGCGGTACGATGTGGACGGTCAACTCGCGCTTCATCACCCAGTCCCTTGTACCGGCGGAGATGCTGGGCCGGTTCAGCGCGGCCAGCCGGCTCGTGTCGTGGGGCATGACGCCGGTCGCCGCGATCCTCGCCGGAATTCTCGCCCAGGTGTTCTCCTACCGGGTCGCGTTCGGCACTTTCGCCGTCTTCTGTCTCGTCCTGGTCTATCCGTTCCTGCGGGTCGTGACGGCCGAGGCCACCGCCGAGGTCGACCGCCCCACGCCGCCGCCCGCCGATCCGGCGCCGGTCGGGAAGCAGCCCACCAGCCCGGACGACGGCCCGACCGAGGGCGACGATCTCCCGGAGGCCGCCGCGACGACGGGAGGGCCTCGTTGACGGACTCCGGACCGACGCTCTATCAACGGTTCGCCGAATCGGCCGCCCGGCACCACGACGCGCCCGCGCTGCGGGTCGCCGGGCACGAGCTGCGGTACGCCGAACTGCTCGACCGGGTCGAGCGGCTCGCGACCCGCCTGGTCACCGCACACGGGCGGCCACCGCGCACGGTCGGGCTCTGCGCGTCGCGGAGTCTGGCCGCCTACGTCGGATACCTCGCCACGCTGCGGCTGGCGGCGACGGTCGTACCGCTCGGCCCGGCGGTACCGGCCCGACGCAACCGCCTGGTCTGCGCCTCGGCCGGGGTGGACGTCCTGATCGTCGACGACGAGGGGCGGGCCGGCGGCGCGGAACTGGCCGCCGACGGACGGACCGTGGTGGAACTGCTGGAGACCGCCGGCCACGCCTGGTACGACGAACCCGGCGCACGGTGGACCGGGTCCTACGCCGGACGGCCGGACGACATCGCCTACACGCTGTTCACCTCGGGGTCCACCGGCACACCGAAGGGTGTACCGATCCGGCACCGCAACCTCGGCACCTATCTCAGCCAGGCCGTCGAGCGTTACCAGGTCGGGCCCGGTTCCCGGCTCTCCCAGACCTTCGAACTGACCTTCGACCCGTCGGTCTTCGACATGTTCGTCGCCTGGCTGTCCGGCGCGACCCTGGTGGTCGCCGGCCCCGGCGACACCCTTTCGCCCGTCCGGTACGTCAACGACCACCAGATCACCCACTGGTTCTCCGTACCGTCGGTGATCTCCCTGGCCCGCCGGCTGCGGATGCTGCGCCCCGGCTGCCTGCCCAGCCTGCGCTGGAGCCTCTTCGCCGGCGAGCAGCTCACCCTCACCCAGGCCCGCACCTGGGCGGACGCCGCGCCGGCCAGCACCCTGGAGAACCTCTACGGGCCGACCGAACTGACCGTCACCTGCACCGGCTACCGGCTGCCCGGCACCCGCGACGGATGGCCGCGGACGTCGAACGGCACCGTGCCGATCGGCCGCCCCTACCCACACCTCGACGGCGTCCTGCTCGACGCCGACGGCACCGCCGGCGACGACGGCGAACTGTGCATACGCGGCGAACAGCGCTTCGACGGCTACCTGGACCCCGCGCAGAACGCCGGCCGCTTCGCCCGCCCCGACGGCACGGCCACGACCGGGGTCGTGGCCGCACCGGAGCCGGCCGACTGGTACCGCACCGGCGACCGCTGCCGGTGGGAGGACGGCGAACTGGTGCACCTCGGCCGTATCGACGACCAGGTCAAGATCCACGGCTACCGGATCGAACTCGGCGAGGTCGAATCCGTGCTCCGGCAACATCCGGCGGTCCACGAGGTCGTCGTCCTCGCGCTGCCCGGCGACGCCGGCGAGGTCGAACTGACCGCCCTCTACACGTCCGACGGGCTCGACGAGGCGACACTGGCAGAACTGGTGACGCAGCGGCTGCCCGCCTTCATGGCCCCCGCCAGCTATCACCACGTCGAACACTTCCCGGTGAACGGCAACGGAAAGATCGACCGCAGACGCCTCGCCGCCGACCACGGACTGACCTGAAGGGCACCCACACGCACGACCGCCATGAATCGAGAACCAGATGCACACGAGTCGCGGCCCGCTGTCCGGCCGTCTGGAGATCCGGCTCCTCGGCCCGGTGGAGATCTCCGACGGCGACACCTGGCGCGGCATCGGTTCGGCGAAGCAACGTGCGCTGCTGGTGATGCTGGCGCTCAAGGCCAACCAGGTGGTGTCACTCGACCAACTGGTCACCGAACTCTGGGACGAGAACCCGCCCGCCTCGGCGACCAGCCTGGTCGCCGGCTACGCGTGGCGGCTGCGCCGGGCGCTTGGTGACCGCGCCGGCCGGATCCTGACCACCCGATCCCCCGGATACCGGCTCGTCGCGCCCCCGGAGGCCCTCGACATCGACGAGTTCGAGCGGTTGATCAGCCGGGCGCACGCGGATCTCGCGGCCGGCCAGCCGGCCGCCGCCGCCGACGGCTTCGGCACCGCGCTGGGCCTCTGGCGCGGTGCGCCCCTGGCCGACGTCCGGCCCACCCCGATGGTGGTGGCGGAGATCGCCCGCCTGGAGGAAACCCGGATCGCCGCCGTCGAGGCGCGCATCGGCGCCGAACTCGACCTCGGCCGCCACGCCATGCTGCTACCCACCCTGAAGGTCCTCGTCGCCGAGCACCCGCTGCGCGAACGGTTGCACGCCCACCTCATGACCGCCCTGTACCGCGACGGCCAGCAGGCCGTCGCCCTCGGCGCGTACCGCGACCTGCGCCGCCTGCTGGTGGACGAGCTGGGCATCGAACCCAGCGACACACTGCGCGACCTGGTGCAGCGGATGCTCCGCAACGACCCGTCCCTGCGCACACCGGCGCCGCCGGTCACCCTGCCCCGGCAACGGTCGGTGTCGACGCACCGGCAGCCCCGGTTCCCGGTCGCCCCGACGAAGCTGTTCGGCCGCGCCGGCCAGCTCGACCAACTGGTCGACGCGGTACGGGCCGGCCGGCTCGGGCTGGTGCACGGCCACGCGGGAGCCGGCAAGACCGCCCTCGCGATCCAGGCCGCGCACCGGCTCGCCGGCGGATACCCCGACGGGCCGGTCTTCGTGCCGATGGGTGCCAGCACCCCCGCCGGCCCCGCCGAGACCGACGACATCCTGCGGACGACCGCCGCCGCGCTCGGCGTGCCGGCCCCGCCCCCCGGAACGGCACCCGCCGCGGGATGGCGGTCCCTGCTCGCCGGCCGCCGTGTGCTGGTCGTGTTCGACGACGTGGGAACGGCCGGCCAGATCCGCGCCCTCGGACCGCTGCCGCCCGGCTGCGGATACATCGCGACCACCCGCTCCGGACTGACCACTCTGGATGGCACGACCCGGGTGCTCGTCGGGGCGCTCGGCCGCGACGAGGCGTTCGACATGCTCCGGGCACACCTCGGTGCCGACCGGGTCGACGCCGAACGGCACGCCGCCGCCGTCCTGATCGGACGGTGCGACCACCTGCCCGTCGCCGTACGGGTGGCCGCGGCACGGCTGGCTCCCCGCCCCAACTGGACGATCGAGTCGTTCACCGCCCGGCTGGCCGATCCGGCCACCCGCCTCGACGTCCTGGTCTGCGAGACGATGTCGGTGCGGGAGTGCCTGGCCGGCGGGGTACGACTGCTGGCCAGGCGCGGCGACCAGCTGGCGCTGCGGGCGCTGCGCCAACTCGGCCCGCTCGACCGGCAACTCGTCACCGTGACCGGCCTCGCGGCGTTGCTGCACCAGCCGGCCTTCACCGCCGAGGTCACCGTCGAACATCTCGTCGACGCCGGCCTGGCCGAGGCACTCGCCGACGGCCGTTACCGCTTCTCCGGCCTGGTCCGCGCGTTCGCCCGCGAACCGGACCGCTGGCCGGCGACGGACGACCTGACCGAGCCCGACCGGGTGCCGCACCCGGGCCGGTGACGACGGGTCGTCACGCCGCGGCGACCGCCTCGATCTCGAGGACCCACCCCGGGTCGAAGATCCCGGTCACGATGACGGTCAGGGCCGGCCGGTGCGAACCGAGCACCTCGTTGCGTACCCGGGTGTTGACCGCGGCGTGCTCCCGGCCGCCCAGGAAGGTCGTGACCTTGACCAGGTTCGTCACGTCCATGCCGGCCTCGGCCAGGACCGCGGTGACGTTGCGCCACACCAGGCGGCACTGCTCCTCGGGGTCGTCGGGCACGTGGCCGTCCGGCGTCTGTGGGATCTGACCGCTGATGAACAGCAGCCGCCGCGCGTCCTGCACCTGCATGGCGTTGACGTACCCGCCGACCGCCTCGGGGACCGTAGCCGGGTCGATCGGCTTCAGCTCCATGGTGTCGATCATCTTCCTGTCGGTCCCTTCGGGTCGGCACACGCGTCGTGTCGATGTGGGTGATGGCGGACCGTTCCGGATGGTGGCCCGCGCCTTCCGGTCACCGTAGCGGGGACGGCCGGCTCCGGAGGGCGAACGACGCGCGGGGCGGCGACCGCCGTGTCACCGCCGCACGCCGGCACGGTACGGATGCTCAGCGCAGCGTGGCCCGCACGACCGCACCGACCTCCGGTCCGGCCTCGGCGATCCGCGCACCGTCCGGCGCCCAGATGCCCGACCGGCCGGCCGCCCGGTCGTAGCCCTCGCCGGTCGAACCGGCGAAACTGGCCATCGCGACCCAGACCCGGTGAGCGGTCGTGATCCGGCGGGCCCGTTCCTCGTGCACCCCCGCCTGCGGCACGTTGTCGAGCACCCCGGCGGCGTAGACGTCCATGCCGAGTGCGGCGGTGTCGGCGGCGTGCTGCGCGATCCCGGTGTCCTTGCAGACGGCGAGGCCGAGCCGCCAGCCGTCGACCTCGATCACCGCCGGGGCGTCGCCCGGGGTGAACCGGGCGGTCTCGGCGGCGCCCAGCCACTGCTTGCGGTAGGCGACGGTGGCGCCCGCGCCGTCGACGGCGAGCACGCCGATGTGCGACCGGTCGCCGACACCGGCCACCGGGGCGCCGACCAGCGCCACCGACCCGGCGGCGGCACAGGCGTCCACGATGGACGTCAGGCGTGGATCGTCGGGCGCGACCGCAGGGGTGGCGAACTCGTAGCCGGTCAGCGACATCTCGGGGAAGACCACCACCCGGGCGCCCGCGCGGCGGACGAGTTCGGCGTGCGCGGCGGCGTTCGCCCCGACGTCGTGGGCGACGCACGACGGCTGGGCGACGGCGAGGACGAGCGGCGTACGCATCGGAACTCCCTGCGGATCGGAACCGGGCTCAGGCTCTCACGCCGGGCGCCCGGCCGGCCGCCCGGGCAGGAAACGGGTGCCCGTACGGGCCAACCGGGCAGACGGTTCGCCCCATAAGCCGCCTTCGTCCCTGAATACTGCACCACCGACCACTGCCCATTCGGGCAAAGACAAACCCGATTCGAGGCATTTAGCCGCTTGGAGGCAACGTTTCGACGGTGTTAGAAATTCATTACGGTCAACCGATGTGAGCTGGGGCACAGCGAGGGAGGTGCGGGATGAGCGCCGAGGAGCGCCAGCACCGGATCCTCGCCCTGGCCCGCAGCGCCGGTGACGTCGAGGTGCTCAAGCTCGCCGCCGAACTCGGCGTGTCACCCGAGACGATCCGACGCGACCTGCGGCTGCTCGAACAGCACGGGCTGGTCCGCCGCACCCACGGCGGCGCCTACCCGGTCGAGACCGCCCGCTTCGAGACCACCCTCGCCACCCGGACCACCCGGCAGGTGCCGGAGAAGCGGCGGATCGCCGCCGCCTCCGTCGCACTGCTCGGCGACGCCGAGACCATCTACATCGACGAGGGATACACCCCGCAACTCATCGCCGAGGCGCTGCCCACCGACCGGCCGCTCACCGTGGTCACCGCCTCGCTGGGCACCGCCGCCGCCGTCGCCCGGCTGCCGTCGGTCACCGTACTGCTGCTCGGCGGCCGGGTCCGCGGCCGGACGCTGGCCACCGTCGACCACTGGGCCACCCGGATGCTCGCCGACTTCGTCCTCGACCTCGCCTTCGTCGGCGCCAACGGCATCTCCCGCGAGCACGGCCTGACCACCCCCGACCCGGCGGTCGCCGACGTCAAGGCCCAGGCGGTACGCGCCGCCCGGCGCCGCATCTTCGTGGGCGTGCACACCAAGTTCGGGATCAGCAACTTCTGCCGCTTCGCCGAGGTCGGCGACCTCGAGACCATCGTCACGGACTCGGCCCTGCCGGCGTCCGAGGCGCACCGCTACTCACTGCTCGGACCGGCGGTCATCCGCGCCTGACCGGCCGGCACCGCGCACCCGCTCCCGTCCCTTTTGGAGGTTCGCTGTGCCCGTTTCCCGGAAGGTCATAGCCGCACTCGCCGTCGCCGCCCTCGGCCTGAGCGCCTGCTCAGGCGCTGGCGGCGGTTCCGGCGGCGACGACAAGACGATCACCGTCCTGATGGTCGGCAACCCGCAGATGGAGGACATCGCCAAACTCACCGCCGAACACTTCACCAAGGAGTCCGGCATCACGGTGCGGTTCACGATCCTTCCCGAGAACGAACTGCGCGACAAGGTCACCCAGGACATCGCCAACCAGGGCGGCCAGTACGACGTCGCCACCATCGGCGCGTACGAGGCACCGATCTGGGCGAAGAACGGCTGGCTGCACGAACTGAGCACGTTCGCCGACGCCGATCCCGCGTACGACCGCGCCGACCTGCTCGAACCGATCGTCGCCTCACTGTCCGGAGAGGACGGCAAGCTCTACGCCGCACCGTTCTACGGCGAGTCGTCGTTCCTCATGTACAACAAGGAACTCTTCGCCGCCAAGGGCATCACCATGCCGGAGCGGCCCACCTGGCGGCAGGTGGCCGACTTCGCCGCGCAACTCGACGACAAGGCGAACGGCGTCGCCGGAATCTGCCTGCGCGGCCTGCCCGGCTGGGGCGAGGTCTTCGCCCCGCTGACCACGGTCGTCAACACCTTCGGCGGCACCTGGTTCGAGAAGGACTGGACCCCGAAGGTCAACGCGCCGGAGTTCACCGAGGCCACGAAGTTCTACGTCGACCTCATCCGCGCCCACGGCCAGCCCGGCGCCTCGCAGTCCGGCTTCACCGAGTGCCTCAACACGTTCGGCCAGGGCAAGGCCGCGATGTGGTACGACGCCACGTCGGCCGCCGGAACGCTGGAGGACCCGGCGGCGAGCCGGGTCGCCGGCAAGGTCGGCTACGCGTACGCACCGGTCGAGAAGACCACCGCCGCCGGCTGGCTCTGGGCCTGGGCCTGGGCGATGCCGAAGACGACCACCCACTCCGACTCGGCCTGGGAGTTCATCTCCTGGGCGACCAGCAAGGAGTACGAGAAGCTCGCCGGCGAACAGCTCGGCTGGTCCCGGGTGCCGTCGGGCAAGCGCGCCTCCACCTACGAACTGCCGCAGTACCAGGAGTCGGCGCGGTCGTTCGCCGACGTCACCCTGCGGGCGATCGAGGAGGCCGACCCGGTCAATCCTGGCCTCCAGCCCCGGCCCGCGCTCGGCGTGCAGTTCGTCGGCATCCCCGAGTTCGCCGACCTCGGCACCAAGGTCTCGCAGGAGGTCGCGGCCGCGATCGCCGGCGGCACGACGGTCGACCAGGCGCTGGCCGACGGGCAGAAACTCGCCGAGGAAGTCGCCGCCAAATACAAGTAGCCGTCCGGTGGGGGCGCCGTCCGCGCCCCCACCGACGCCGTCCGTACGGCCGAGGTGACCCCGATGACCCAGACCATCCGACCGGCGCCGGCACCGGCCCGGAAGAAACCACCGGCACCGCCGGCCCGCGGCGGCGCCAGGGAGCGTCTGATCCGGCGCGCTCCCCTGCTGCCCGCCCTCGTCTTCGCGATCGTCGTGACCCAGATCCCGTTCCTCGTCACGATCTACCTGTCCACGCTCTCCTGGAACGCGCTGCGGCCGGGTGAGCGCGACTTCGTCGGCCTCGCCAACTACGCCGACGTACTCACCGACGACCGGCTGCGCGCCGCCCTGGTCAACACCGTCGTACTCACCGCCGGCGCCGTCGTCCTCTCGGTGCTGCTCGGGCTCGGCCTGGCCGTACTGCTCGACCGGAGGTTCCCCGGCCGGGGCGTCGTCCGCACCCTGCTGATCACCCCGTTCCTGGTGATGCCGATGGCCGCCGCCCTGCTGTGGAAGCACGCCTTCTACAACCCGGCGTACGGCCTCGTCAACGGCGTCCTCGGCGGCAGCACCGACTGGGTGTCGTCGTACCCGATGGCGTCCGTCGTCGCCACGCTCGTCTGGCAGTGGTCCCCGTTCATGATGCTGATCATCCTGGCCGGGTTGCAGAGCCAGTCGCAGGAGACCGTCGAGGCGGCCCGGGTCGACGGCGCCGGCCCCTGGCAGGTCTTCACCCGGCTCACCCTGCCGCACCTGCGGCCCTACCTGGAACTGGGCGCCCTGCTCGGCTCCATCTACCTGGTGCAGACCTTCGACGCGGTCTTCACCATCACCCAGGGCGGCCCGGGTACGGCGACCACCAACCTGCCGTACGAGATCTACCTGACCACGTTCCGAAAATTCGAGTACGGCGAGGCGGCCGCCGCCGGCGTCGTGGTCGTGATCGGCACGATCATCGTCGCCACGTTCGCGCTGCGGGTCATCTCCGGCCTCTTCCGGATGGAGGACCACAGATGAGCGGGCGCGGCGCGAGCCGGTGGGGCACGGTCGCCTGGGCGGTCGGCGCCTGGGCCGCCGGGCTGTTCTTCTTCTTTCCCGTCCTGTGGATGGTGCTGACCGGGTTCAAACGCGAGGTCGACGCCGCCAGCAACCCACCCACCTGGACCTTCACCCCGGTACTCGACGGCTACCGGCAGGTCTTCGACCGTGACATCACGCCGTACCTGCTGAACTCGCTGACCGCGAGCCTGGTCTCCACCGCGCTGGTCCTGCTGCTGGCCACCCCGGCGGCGTACGCGCTGTCGCTGCGCCCGGTCGGCAAGTGGCGCGACGTGCTGTTCTTCTTCATCAGCACCAAGATGCTGCCGGCCGTCGCCGCCCTGCTGCCGATCTACCTGCTGGTCCGCGAACTCGGCATGCTGGACAACATCTGGACCATGGTCGTCCTCTACACCTCGATGAACCTGCCGCTGGCGGTCTGGATGATGCGGTCGTTCCTGCTGGAGGTGCCGCCCGCGCTCATCGAGGCGGCGGCGGTGGACGGCGCCGGACTCGGTACGACGATCCGCAAGGTGCTGCTGCCGCTGGTCGCGCCCGGCCTCGCGGCGACCGCGCTCATCTGCTTCATCTTCAGCTGGAACGAGTTCTTCTTCGCGGTCAACCTGACCGCGACCAACGCCGGTACCTCGCCGATCTTCCTGGTCGGCTTCATCTCCTCGGAAGGGCTCTTCCTGGCCCGGCTCTGCGCCGCCGCGACACTGGTCTCGCTGCCCGTCGTGCTGGCCGGCTGGTTCGCCCAGAAGCAGCTCGTCCGGGGACTTTCCATGGGAGCGGTCAAGTGAAGGCAGCCGTCATCGTGACACCCGGTCAGGTCGCCCTGGAGACGGTTCCCGACCCGGCACCCGGCCCGCGCGACGTGGTCGTACAGGTCGCCGCCTGCGGCATCTGCGGCACCGACCTGCACATCATGGACGGCGAGTTCGCGCCGGCCTATCCGGTCGTGCCCGGCCACGAGTTCGCCGGCGAGGTGGTCGCCGTCGGCTCCGGGGTCACCGAGGTACGCGTTGGCGACCGGGTCGCCGTCGACCCGTCACTGCACTGCGGCGAGTGCTACTACTGCCGACGGGCCCGCGGCAACCTGTGCGAGAACTGGGCGGCGATCGGGGTCACCACCGCGGGCGGGGCCGCCGAGTACGCGGTCGCCCCGGCGAAGAACTGCTTCGTCCTGCCCGACGGGGTGTCGGCCGCCGACGCCGCGCTGATCGAGCCGCTGTCGTGCGCCGTACGCGGATTCGACGTGCTGCCGCGCCGGCTCGGTGACCATTACCTCATCTACGGCGCCGGCACGATGGGCCTGATGATGCAGGAGCTGGCCAAGCGCTGCGGCGCGGCATCGGTGTCCATCGTGGATCCGAACCCGGACCGCCTGGCGACCGCCGTCCGGCTGGGCAACACCGCTGCGGTCACCGGTGCCGACGAACTGACCCGGCCGCGCGGCTGGGACGTCGTGATCGACTGCACCGGTGTCGAGGCCGCCATCGCCGACGGGTTGACGCGGGTCGGGCCGGCCGGCACGTTCCTGCAGTTCGGGGTCTCGTCGTACGACGCCCGGGCGACCGTCGAACCGTTCCGGATCTACAACAAGGAGATCACCATCACCGGCTCGATGGCGGTGCTGCACAGCTTCGAGCGGGCCGGCGAACTGTTCGCCGCCGGCGTGCTCGACCCCGACGTCTTCGTCAGTCACCGGTTCCCGCTCGACGGCTACGCCGACGCCCTGGCCCAGTTCCGGGCCGGCATCGGCCGCAAGATCCTCATCACCCGGTAGGTCGGCCGCGGCCGGCGTCCGCCGGGTCAGGTATCACTGTCGCGCCCCACAGCGACTTCGCTGTGGATACGCCGAACTCGCTGTAGGCCGCGACACCTACCGGTGGCCGGGAAGCCGGCGCCCGTCGGTGCCATCCTCACCGTCGACCGGAGAGCAGGTCGACCTGGACGCGCTGGTGGAACGGGCCGGCGCCGACCGCCGCGCCGACGCCTTCGGCGAACCGCTCCCGGTCCGGCCCGGTCGGCAGTTCCGAGGCCGGGAACGCGGTCAGCAGTTCACCGACGAGGCCCGGCAGGTCCAGGTCGGCGGGGTACGCGACCGAGGTCGCCGAGACGGTCAGCCCGGCGGCGGTCAGGCCCTCGCGGTAGCGCCGCTGGTCGGTGTCGTCGGAGCCGCATCCCCACGACAGGTCGCTCCCGGTCCACGACTCGAGGAAGGCCCGCAGCTCCCGGGACCAGGGCGCGTCCAGCAGCCACAGTGGCCGGCCGTTGGTGACGACGGCGAATCCCCCGCCCGGCCGGACCAGGTCGGCCACGGCCGGAAACAGCCGCCCGGTATCCATCCAGTGCAGTGCGGTCGCCACCGTCACCACGCCGACCGATCCGGCGCCGAGAAGCGCACCGACCGCGGGAACGTCGGCGTCGCCGCCGAGAATCCAGGCCACGTTGCCTACGTCCCGATGCGTGGCGGCCCGCCGTGCGAGGGCGAGCATGTCCGGCTCCGGATCGACGCCGACAACGGCCCGGAGCCGGGCGGCCAGCGGCAGGGTGAGCTGGCCCGTGCCGCAGCCGAGGTCGACGGCGACGTCGTCGGCCGAGAGCGCGAACGCGTCGACTATCGCGTCGACGACCGGGGCGGGATAACCCCGCCGGTAGGTTTCGTAGAGTCGTGCGACCTCACCGCTGAACCCCAGATCCATGGCCGCAGCGTGTCAGGTTCTTCCGGCGGGCGACAGACCGGTACGCCGAGAGCGGACAGCGGCCGGTCCGGGGGTGCCGGTGGACGGCACCTCCCGGACCGGCGGCCGGGTCAGTAGTTGTAGGTGACGGTCAGCCGGTACATCCGGCTGTTCCGCTGCGGGAAGAGGACGTAGGTCGTGGGGGCCCCGAGCCCGACCTGGTAGCGGAAGGTGGTGTTCGCGGGGATGCCGGCAAAGGCCGAGGTCGAGCCGCTCGACGAGGTCGCCGCCCAGGCGGTGGGGCTGACCAGGAGGCAGCCGTACGAGCCCGCGCAGAGGTAGACGGTGTAGACGAGTGAGGGCGGCGGGGCGTCCCAGATCGCCCACTCGTAGTCGACCGTCGTGATGACACCGGTGGCGGGAGTGGTCGCGGGCGGCACGAACGGTGTGCCGTAATACCACAGGTTGGTCTGGTAGATCGTCGGGTCCGCGGTTCCCTGGGTGTGGCTCCAGGACGAGGTGGCGGCGTGTGCGGGCGTCGTCAGCGACACGGTGGCCACGATGCCGGCGAGCAGCGCGGCGATCAGCGTGAGGGCTCGGTGGCGGACTCTTCCCGTGACAGTGGTTCGGGCACGGGGAATGGACGTCTGGAGCATGCATTCTCCACGGCGTTCGATGAGCCTCTCCTGGGCTCGGCGTACTTCGATGGTCACCCAGGAGAATGGTCGACTCGACGCACCGAAAACGCAGGATGTGCACCACGGAACAGCAGTCGGACATCGGCGGTTGTTCACTGCCCGACAAATGGATCTGGTAAGCAACCGCCGGACCCGCGACCCGTCCGGCTACAGTGACGGGACCGGTTGCCCGGATACCGGCACCGGGCACCACCGCCAAGGGTGGTGTGGACCGAGCCCCTGCGGGAGGTGCGCGATCATGACGGGACTGCCGCTGTCGGCCCGCTTCGACCTGCGCCGCCGTACGCACGCGAGCGCGTGGACCAGGGGCCGGATCGCCCACGGCCGCCCAGCCGCCGGCACCGAATAGCCGGCGCCGGGCCACCGGCGGCACCTTTCGAGCCGGCCGCCCGTACACCGGTTCGTCGCCGTTTCTCCGGCCGCCCCGCGGCCCGGATCCCAAGGCGCCCACGACGGGCCCGCCATTCCCTTCGAACAGATCGCCATTCCGCGTAGGAGCCCCATGGACACCGACACCATCCCCACGATCTTCGGCGCCCGGCTGCCCGACTGGGTGACCGACGAGATCGCCGACGACCCGCCGGTGCTGGCCGACGTCGAGGAGCGGATGCGGCTGGTGCTCCGCCTCGCCGACCGCAACCACCGTGAAGGGACCGGCGGCCCGTTCGCGGCCCTGGTCACCGACGCGGACACGGGACGCATCCTGTCCGTCGGCGTCAACCTCGTGCTCGCCGCCGACCTGTCCGCCCTGCACGCCGAGATCGTCGCGATCTCGCTCGCCCAGACCCGGTTCGGCACCTGGGACCTCGGTGGCCTCGCGGGGATCCGTACCGAACTCACCGTCAACTGGCGACCGTGCGCGATGTGTTACGGCGCGACGGTGTGGTCCGGCGTCGGCCGCCTCACCATCGCCGGGGAGGGTGACGAGGTCGAACACCTCACCGGCTTCGACGAGGGGCCGGTCCGCGACGACTGGCAGCAGCAACTGGTCAAGCGCGGCATCGACGTACGCACCGACGTCCTGCGCGACGAGGCGCTCGCGGTCTTCCGCGCGTACGGCGAACGGACCGACACCACCGTCTACAACGGCCGCCGTGGGTAGCCGCCCCGGACAGCGGGGCGGGCGGGAAACATCGTCGTTCCCCGCCCGCCCCGGTCAGGAGCCGGTGCCGCCGGACGATCAGGAGATCCTGGTGCCGACCACCTTCACGTCCTTGACCCGGCCGATGTTGTCGAACGAGCCGAAGCCGACCCGGCCGGAGTCGAAGGTCTTGTCGACCGCGGTCAGCAGCGGGTCCTTGGCGCCGTCGAGGTACACCGCGATCTCACCGGTCGCCGGCAGGTGCTTGACCCGGACCTGGTGCCACTCGGCGTCGGTGATCGCCGGGGGCGCGCCGCGCCAGCCGTTCCACTGGTGGTCGATCCGCTCCCGGTCGGCGTTGTTGACCTTGTAGATGCCGTTGTGCGGATAGATCATGTTGTCCGTCGACAGGTGCGCGTAGTAGTACTCGGTGTCGGACTTCCAGCCGAAGACGATGATCACGTCACGGTTGGTCACCTCGACCGGGGTGTCCAGGCGTACCTTGGCGTCGATCTGCACCGCGCCGAACGTCGGTCCGGCGGTCAGGACGGCGTACTCGAACGGGCGGCGCGGACCCGGGCGGGCGACGCCGGCCTCGGCGAGGATCACCTGGTTGCCGGTGAACTGCCACTTCGACGGGGTGATCGGCGCCCAGTTGGCCGCCCCGGTGGTGTTGCCGACCCGGTTGGTGCCGGTCTTCTCGCCGGCGAACTCCTTCGTACCGGTGACCTTCCAGATCTTGCCGTTCGCCTTGCTGAACAGGTACAGCTCACCCGAGGCGTCGGTGGCGAACCGCAGGTCGGCACGGTTCGGGTCGCCCTGCGAGCCGGGTCCGGACAGGTCCTGGATGCGAATCCAGTTGCCGGTGGCGCCGTCGACCAGCTTGAGCTGGTGCAGCGGGGCGAGGTCCTTGCCCCGGCGCATCTGGTTGACCTCGGTGTAGAAGACCCGGCCGTCGACCAGGTCGCCGAAGACGTACTTGCCCTTCAGCGCCGGCACGTTCTTGCCCCGATAGACGAACCCGCCGGCGACCGCACGGCCGACGTCGGAGGTGCAGTTCCAACCGGGCGGCGGGTCGTGGTCGTACGCGGCGACCGGGTACGTGTAGCCGTACTGGGCGTCGTCGGCCGGCAGCGGCAGGATCCTGTCGCACGGGTTGGCGGCCGTCACGTCGAAGACGAAGGCACCCTCCCGCACGCTCCAGCCGAAGTTGTCGCCGGCGCGTACCTCGTAGATCGCCTCGATGGCGTGCTCGCCGATGTGGCCGAGGAACATCCGGTTGTTGGCGCCCGCGTCCCAGCTGAACCGGTGCGGGTCGCGCATGCCGATGGCGTAGATCTCGCCGAGCGTGCCCTCGTCGCCGTAGAACGGGTTGCTGCGCGGCACGCCGTACTTGCCGCTGGCCGCGTTGCGGCCGAGCGGGTCGATGCGCAGGAACTTGCCGTGCGGCATCGTCATGTCCTGCGCGTCGTCGTTGCGGACCCCGATGCCGCCGTCGCCGACGGCCAGGTAGAGCAGGCCGTAGTCACGGTCGTTGCGCTTGGCGGTCGGGTTGAAGTCGATCTGCTGGATGCCGTGCGTCTGGCCGGCGAACCCGATCCGGATCACCTCACGCCGGGCACCCTCGAACGTGTCCGCCGCCGGGTTCGTCGCCCGCCACTCGGTGACGATGCCGTGGTACGTCGTGCCGGGCTGGGCGACGAGGTCGGGCACCTTCCCGGTGGTCGACGCCAGCTCGGTGTGGACGGTGTAGAAGAGGCCGTTCCTCGCGAACTCGGGGTGGAAGGTGACGTACCCGAAGCCCTGGCCGAGGCCGCGGCCGGAGAAGAACTGCGGTGCGAACGTCGCGGCGACGTCGAGGTAGACGTGCTCCTCGCCGTCCTTGACCAGGTAGAGGTTGCCGTTGAGGTCGGGCACCGCCATCCGGCCGGAGCCGTCGGGCAGCTCGATGAGCGCGTTGATCCGGGCGTGCCGCATGAGCCGACCGTCGGTCGGCGCCGGCGTCGGGAACGACCGGGGGAACGCCGCGAACTCCTCGAGCACCAGCCCGAGACGCGACTGGATGGGCTGCTCGGGGATCGGGTCGTAGATCGCCTCGGCGGCCTGCGCCGCGGACGGGGCGACGAGGGTGGACAGGACGAGCGCGGCAGCCGTGAGCGTGGCTGTCGCCAACGCTCTACCGCTGCTACGAGCTGAAATGCGCACGCGTGTCACTCCAATCGGGGGACGGTTGGTGGGGTGTGTCAGCGCTGCTTGTCAGGTAGCGGTGCAGGCCTCCCGCGACAGCCCGCCGGAACGGGCCGGCCGGCCGGAGAGGGTTGGTGGGAGTTGCAAAGGTGCCGCCCGGGGTGTGGTCGGGTAGCACGATTCGGCCGGAACCGTTCCGCTTCTCAAGGTCGCGGTCTTTTCGCAGGTCAGCACGATTGTGCGGGCCGCGGTCGGCGCGCGGGCCGACGGATTACGGGTACGGACGAATCCCGTCTTCATCCCCTGGACGCTCCTTTGCACCAGGACGAAAGCGCTTTCGCAAGCGCTTACGCAGCCTAAGCCGTGATCTGCATCGACGGCAAGACCTACATCACATTGATCGGCGCCGCCGGACACGGTAGGCATCTGCCGCATACCAGGGACTGTCGGAGGCAAATGGACGCTCCACGGCAGAGCATGACGATCACCGAAGAACCGGGTCGACTCCCGTCAACCCCTACCTCGCGCGATCAGCCCGCCCCGCCCGGAAGATCCGACCGGGCGAGCGTCCACTCGTCGCCGTACGTGGCGATCGTGAACTCGGCGCCCCCCAGCCGCAGCCGCAGGCCCGCACAGACCGGGTCGTCGAATGGCCCGAGAATGACGGCGGCGTCGTCCAGCCGGGCGCCGACGATCCCGGCGAGCAGGTCAGGCGCCTCCGCCGGTCCGACCCGGACGTCGCCGTACTCGTCCATGTCGTACGCCGCGTATGGCTCCTCGACGGACAGCAGCAACTCGTCGCCCCGTCCGTGCAGCTTTGTCGGGGCACCGCGCTCGAAGTGCAGCCACATGTGGAGCAGGCCATCGGCATCGGGTCCGCGCCGTCCGTCGTACCAGTGCCGCGCCTCGGTCACCGCGGTCAGGCGGAGGCCGATCCGGTCCCGCAGCCAGAGGTCGACCAGCTCCGGATCACCGAATCCCACGTACGCCGGTCGCGGGGCAACATCCACTGCCTGCCAGACCGCGCGTGCCGCCGCCTCGTGGATGTCGCCGATGTTGGTGTCGGCGTCGGTGGCGACGATGTTCCGAATGATCACCTGTCGCGGACCGCTGCCCGCCGGCAAAGCGCGCAACGCGTGCCACGCACCGAGTTCGGCCTCCCGTAGCCGGTCCGCGTAGCCCCGGTCCGGTGTGCCGACCACTTCGTGCTGCGACGAGGCCACGACATCGACCGTGACGGCGGCGAACCGGCACCAGCGTGCCGTCTGCCTCGCCACCCGGTACGTCGTCGCCACGTTTCGCCCCCTTGCCCCACCGCCCCTGCCCGGCAAGGATTGCGCGGTGCAGACGGAGTACGGCTGGTTCCGCGAACTCTACGACGAACTGATGTACCGACCGGATGACGCGGATGTCGGGCAGCTGCTGCATGCCCACCCTGAGCGGTCAGCTGCCCAACTGGCAGCGCTGGCCCCGCTGCGGCACCGACAGAAGCGGCACCGCCCTGCCGGCGACGAACTGTGGAACCAACTGTGGGAGCTGTACGCCCTCAGCCGGATCAGTGACTACCTCCTCGAACTCGGCTGCCCCGACGGCGAACCCGCCGAGGGGTCGGGCACGACGGGCGTACGACGGTTGGACCCCACCAACCTGGCGGTACACGAAACGTTCCTGTCCGGGATCGGATTCGACCGCTTCGAGCACGGTCACGAGTTCTCGCCGTTCCACCACGAGATCTTCGCCGTGGAGACCGACGAGTCTGCGGTTTCGGCAACGCTCCAGGAGGTGCTCTGGCCCGGCTTCCGCTTCGGCGACCTCCAGTTCTGCCGGGCCGGCGTACGGGTCAGGGCGCCCTCGTGGCTCATCGACCCGGACGTGGCGACCCGGTCGACGCTGCACTTCACCTTCCGGCGTGGCTCTCGCACGACACACGACCTCTCGCACGGCTGGGGGTCCAACTCGCAGTGGCGTACCGAGTTCACCCGCTTCTACGAGGACGGTGACGGCCTGCACCTCAACTGGGATGGCAGGATCGACATCGGCGTCGACGCTCCCGTGCTACCCGACGGGTACTTGGACGCCAACGAGGGCCGCCCGATCGACCGGCGCCGTGAGATGCTGCTGCACCGTTGCCTCGTCCGCGCGCCGCTGCCACCGGACGAACAGCACGACTGGTATCCCTTCGAGGACCGGCTGACCCTGCGACGCAGCACCTGGCCGCTGGCCGCCGACGCGATCGTCTGAGCACGGGAACGCTCGGGTGCGGTGAAGCGTCGTAGGGTTGACCATTGCCGCTCGGAGCCTTGCGGAGGTACCCGGTGCGAATGCTGCTGACCCGACTCGCCGGCGTACTCGTGCTGACGCTCGGTGCCACCGCGTGCGTGGCGGTGGGCGTGGCGGAGAGTCAGGTGGACTATCCCTACTACGAGTCGCCGGCGGCGCTGTTCGACCGGGCGGATCTCGTCGTGGAGGCCGACCTCTCCCCCGACTCCCGGGTCACCCTGTTGGAGCCCGATCCACCGACGGGCACCGATCCGGCGGCCAATCCCCAGGCCGGGATGGAGTCCGATGCCGAGCCGGCGCCCGGCGCCCTGGTGATCACGGTCTACACCGCGCGGGCGGTCACCGTCTTCAAGGGCGAGGTGCGGGTCGGACAGAACATCGAGGTGAAGGAGATGGGTGGCACGCTGCGCGGCGTACGGCACGAGGTGGCCGGCGCGGTGCCGCTGAACGGCGGTGAGCGGTACGTGCTGTTCCTGTCGACGTATCCGAACGCGCCGGCGTCACTGCTCAATCCGCAGCAGGGGCAGTACCGGGTGGACGACTCGGGAGCGCTGTCCGCCGTACCGGGCAACGAACTGACCCTGACCCGCGCGGACCTCGAACGCCTGGCGGCCGGCGGGTAGCCGGTCAACCGTCGCGGCGGTTGGCGATCTCCGCCGCCCGGTGCAGGATCGTCTCGCCGAAGACACCGCCGACGTGGCCACAGCCCGGGCACTGCAGGTTGCGGTCGAGGTGGCCGCCACAGTCACCACAGCGGCCGTTGTCGTCCGGATCGGTGTAGCGCGCGAGTGCCTCGCACAATGCCCGCGCCGACCGCTCGGTCAGCTCGAAGCCGCCCCGCACGCGGCCGGCCCGCATCTCGACCGACACCACCGGGGCGCCGGGTCGCGTGTCGAACGGTGCGATCCGGGCGAGGAACTCTTCCATCGCCGCCATCACGTCGGCTGGTTGGGAGGTCACCCGGAGAACTTTACGAGGTGACGGGGACGCCGTATCGGGCGCGGTTTGCTCCGTTGACTTCTACCAAGGTTTAGGTTTTAGCGTCGTCACATGCCCCAGACGAACCCGGTCCGCTCCGGTGCCCAGCAGGCTGGCCGGCGCCGGTGGCTCGGCCTCTGCGTGCTGATGCTGCCCGCACTGCTCGCCTCACTCGAACTGACCGTGACGCACCTCGCGCTGCCGACGATCGGCGCGGATCTCGGCGCCAGCAGCAGTCAGCAGTTGTGGATCGTGGACATCTACGCGTTCACCCTCGCCGGAGCGATGCTCGCCATGGGCTCGCTCGGCGACCGGATCGGCAGCCGCCGGCTGTTGATGCTCGGTGCGGCCGTGTTCGCGGTGGCATCGGCCCTCGCCGCGTACGCCCCGAACGCCGAAACACTGATCGCCGTACGGGCGCTCATGGGCATCGCCGGATCGACCCTGATGCCGTCGGTCCTGGCCCTGACCGCCACCCTCTTCACCACCGCGAGCCAGCGCCGTGTCGCGATCGGCGCGGTCATCGCCAGCGTCTCCGCCGGCACCGCGATCGGGCCACTCGTCGGCGGCTGGCTGCTGAACCACTTCTGGTGGGGCTCGGTCTTCCTCATCGGCATGCCGGTCATGGCACTCCTGCTCGCACTCGGCCCATCGCTGCTACCGGAACGACGCGCCCACCGGCACAGCCGCATCGACGTGCTCAGCGCCCTGCTCACGGTCGGCGCCGTGCTGCCCGTCGTCTACGCGCTCAAGCAGATCGCGACGGGTCACGGCGACCGGACCTCCCCACTCCTGCTCGCGCTCGGTCTCGCCCTCGCCGCGGCTTTCACCGGCCGGCAGCGACGCCTGCCCGACCCCATGGTCGACCTCACCCTGTTCCGCAACCCCGCCTTCGGTACGGCCCTGGCGACCCTCGCGTTCGGCATCTTCGTGCTGTGGGGCGCGAACTACGCGATCGCCCAGTACCTCCAACTCGTGCAGGGCCTGTCACCCCTGCAGGCCGGCCTGTGGACCGCGCCCTCCGCGCTCGGTGTCATAGCCGGATCGACCGCCGCTCCGCAACTGGTCAGGCTGGTCCGCCCGGCGACGGTCATCGCCGGCGGGCTCCTCCTCGCCACCGCGGGCTTCGCCGTCCTCACCCGGATCGGCCCCACCGACGGGCTCGCCACACTGGTCACCGGCGCCGTCGTCATCTCGGCCGGCCTGGGCCCGATGATGGCCCTCGCCACCGACCTGATCATCGGCAGCGCGCCCCCGGAACGCGCCGGATCGGCCTCGGCGATGGCGTCGACAGCACCCCAGCTCGGTGGTGCCCTCGGCATCGCCGTCCTCGGCAGCGTCATCGCGGCCCGCTACCGCGACCTGGTCGAGGAGCGGATCCCCGCGGGTGTCCCCGCCGATCTTGCCGCGAGCGCCACCGACAGCCTCACCGCCGCCGTCGACCTCGGCGCACGTCTGTCCACACCGGCCGGACCGGCCCTCGCCGACGCCGCCCGGGCGGCATTCGTCAGCGGATTCCAGCTCACCGCGACCGTCAGCGCCGCCGTCACGCTCGCCCTCGCCGTCGCGACGATCGCCGTACTTCGATCGACGCCGAGGAGGGCCGAGCGGGCAGGACGCAGCCACCGCTCGCGGTCGACGTCGTCACGCACCTGACTTCGTCGCCGAGATGGCGACGTTTCGGCCGGTTAGCGATCACAGGCAATACTGCGTTGGCCGCTTACCAAACCGGGTCACCAAGACCGATGCCCCTTCAGCACGGGAAGTTGCGGTAGTCCTCTTCGGGCCACTCGCCCGCGTTGTGCTTGCGCAGAACACCGCCGACCCGGGTGAGCAGCAGCCGATTGCTGTTCAGTACGAGAGCGGCATCCTCCGTGGTACCGGCGAGTACCCGCGCGACGGACCTGAGCATGTTAGGCACACCAACCTCGGTAAGGATCTCCTTACGCATGTCGAAGGATACGTCGATATAGCAGTTCGGCTCCCACTGCCATCGCGTAGCGCCGTCAGCCGTGGCCTCGTAGTAACCGTTCCGCCCGCCGACGACACTGACCGTGTAACCGAACTGGTCATTCAGGTTCGCGCTGACCAGCCCTGGATGCACTGCCACCGCCCGGAATTCAGCGGCCCCTCCGACAGCAAGCTCGGCAACCAGGTCGGCGGACGGATCACCCGCCAGTGTCAACACGTACTCGATCGCCACGTCCAACCCCTTCTCAGATCTGTCGCAAGATTCGCACGAACGCACCCTTGCTGGTCAGTGCGGCCATCTCCGCTGCGCTGTGCGTTGACGACCCAGGCGTCCGACAGGGCGATCCACTCCGATGTCACCGACCCGTGCGACCGTACCGTCCAGTTTGATCCCGGCACCCGCTGGCGAATGTCGCGCCAGTGAGCCGCTCCTCCACCCGCAACGCCGTAGCCAGCTCCGGCTCCCGGCGGCCCAGCGGCTCGGCGTCACCAGGGTCGGCGGCCGACGCTCAACAGCCGTCGTCCGCCCTCCCGAATGGCCCGCGCCCTATGGCCTGCTCACGACACGGCCGGGCCCGCCGGCCGGTGCCGGCTACCCGTCGGTCCGGCGAGCGGGGCGTACGGGCAGGTCGGCGAGGAGGCGGTCGAGGTCGTCGAGGCGGGCCCAGCCGTTGACGGACACCCGGCCGGCGGCGTCGACCTCGATCTCGACCCGGTCCGGCTGCTCGCCCAGCCCGTCCAGCAGCTCCGGCCGGTCGGGGTTGAGCAGGACGAACTCCTGGTTGGTCGAGCCGACCCAGGGGCGCGAGACGTCGAGGCGGTCGCGGTCGAACGGGCCGGCGACCAGCAGGTCGGTGGCGGCGAGCAGGTCGGTGGCGGCCGGCGGTGCGTCCGGTCCGCGCAGCCGGGAGAGGGTGTGGCCGGTGAACGTCATCACCGTACGGCCGGCGGCCCGGACCCGGGCGGCGACGGCGGCCAGCGGGCCGGCGTGGTCGAACGGTTCGCCGCCGAGGAACGTGACGCCGCCGGTGGGTTCGGCGACGATCCGGGCGGCCAGTTCGCCGGCCGGAACCGGGTCGCCGCCGGTGAAGCCCCACATGTGCGGGTTGAAGCAGCCCGGGCAGCGGATCGTGCAGCCCTGCACCCAGACGGCGGTGCGTGGTCCCGGTCCCTCCGCCACCGTATACGGCAGGTAGCGGGCGACCGGGACCAGGTCAGACATCCAGTACCCGGCCCTGCACCGGTGGTGCCTGTGGGGGTAGGGCGCAGGTCACCACGTCGCGGATCCGGGCGAACTCGTGCGGCGGCAGGTTCAGCGCGCTGGCGAAATCCTGGACGCTGGCGAACCCGCCGCGGGCGTTCCGTAGCGCGACGGTCTGCTCGGCGCGTGCCGGATCGAAGTACGGCAGGGTCGACAGTTCGATGGCGGTGGCGGCGTTGACGTCGACCGCGCCGGCCGGCCCGCCGTCGAAGGTGACCGGTGCCCAACCGCCGGCCGGGTCCGGTGGTGCGGCGGTCGGGTCGACGGGCGGGCCGTACGCCGACGGGTCCCACTGCGCCGGGGCACCCCCGAAGTCGGCTGCCGGCGGATACCCGGACTGGGCCGGATAGGCGGGCTCGGCGTAGCCGCCCTGGGCCGGATACGCCGTGGGCGGCGGTGCCGCGTCGACGTATCCGTAGCCGCCCTGGGCCGGGTAGGTCGCGGCCGGTGGCACCTGGCCGCCGTAGCCGGCGGGATAGCCGGGCGCGGCCGGCCCGGCGGCCGGCTGGGCATACCAGGGCACATGTGCGGCCTGCCACCGCAGCCACGCGGAGTTGATCAGACAGGCGTGCACGATGCAGACGAGCCACGCGGCCATCAGGGTGCCGACCGCCCAGTCCCCGAGCGTGGTGGTCTCCTCGGGGTCGTCGACGAAGACGAAACCGAGCATCGACACCGCCAGGTAGACCAGACCGGAGATCCACCACGCCGGCCGTTTGGCCCGCAGCCCGATGAAGAGGAAGGCGGCGCCGCCGAAGCAGCCGCAGCCGAGGATCGGGACGAGCAGCCAGAGGCTGCGAACGACCCGCCAGTTCAGGCTGCGGGCGGGGTGGCCGTACGGCAGGGCGGCCTGGCCGGTCGGGTGCGCCGCCGGCTGCGCCGCGTACCACGGGTTGTCGGCCGGCTTCGCCTGCGCGGCGTACCAGGAACCGTCGGGGCCGGGCTGATAGGGACCGGGCTGGTAAGGCACGGGCTGGTGGGGCGCGGGCTGCCAGGAGCCGTCCGCCGCCGGCTGCCACGCCGGCGCCTGCTGCTGCCACGAACTGTCCGGGGCGGCCTGCCATCCCGGGTCCGCCGGTGGCGGCGCGGCCGGAGACGGGTCGGGCGCCGGCTGCCAGGAGTTGTCAGAGCCGGTCGACATCCGGCTCCACCTCGTACGCCCGCCGCGCCACCCGCTGGTGGTCGGCGGTGTAGCCGCTGTGCACCGTACGGGCGTCGAGGAGATCCTCCAGCACGGCGACGTAGTCGAGGCAGGCGTCGCCGACCACGTCGACCGTCTCCGCCGAGACGGTGCCGTCGTCGGCGACGTGTACGACGATGCGGGGACGCCCGGTCACCGGGCGGCCTCCCGTTCGAGGGCGAACACCAGCCGGACGCCGGCGTCGGCGGTGGTCTGCTCGCTCTCGAGCCGCAGGCCGGCCTGCGGCGCCTGGGCACGCAGCCGGGCGAGAACGGTCCGCTGCACCTGGCGGCCGTACGCCTGGTCGACCGAGGTGACCAGGCGGACCGCGCCGGCCTCGTCGACGGCGCCGGCGAAGTGGGCGACGAGGGAGTCGGCGTCGCGGCCGAAGGTCGCGGTGACGCCGTCCCAACTGGCGGTCAACGTGCCGGCCTGGCCGGTGACGGTGGCGCCGGTGTCACGCAACGCCTCCGCCAGCAGTGTCTCGTCGCGCATCCGGGTCTGCACGGCACAGATCGGGCGCCCGGCGGCATCCTTGCGGTCCTGGATCCCCTGGGCCGCGGCGACCGCGGCGACGGCCAACGGCACAAGCACCAACGACACGCTCACGACGTCCACTCGCTTCGTTCGTGGCCGTCGTGCCACAACCTGAGCCAACCGGTTCGCTCGCTCACGATGCCCCCTCGCTCCGCTCGCTCATGGCCGACAGTCAACCATCAGTATTCAACCGGACGGCCGCCGTACGGGCGCGAGGGTGGCTCGCCGGAATCGCGCCGGCCGCCGGGGTCCCAGTCCTCGGCGGCGGTGGCGGCGACCGCCCGCTGGTCGGCCCACCGCCGGATGCCGGTGATCCGTTCGGCCTGGGTGACGCTCAGCGGCACCATGTTCACCAGGGCGCGGACCAGGTCGTCGTATTCGAGCGGACGGCGTTCGGCGAACGCGTCGTAGAGTCCGGTGACGACCGCCTGCTCGATCTCCGCGCCGGAATAGCCGTCACTGAGGGTGGCCAACTCGTCGAGGGTGGCCGGGGTCGGTGACAGCGCGCCCGCGACCCGCTTGTTGCGCAGCCGGCGGGTGAGGTGGACCGACCAGATCGGCACCCGTTCGGCGCGGGTCGGCAGGTCGACGAAGAAGATCTCGTCGAAGCGGCCCTTGCGGAGCAGTTCCGGGGGCAGCCGTTCGAAGTCGTTGGCGGTGGCGACGACGAACACCGACTGCCGTTTCTCCTGCATCCAGGTGAGGAAGGTGCCGAAGACGCGCGACGACGTACCGGAGTCTCCGCCGCCGACGGCGCTGAAGCCCTTCTCGATCTCGTCGACCCACAGCACGCAGGGTGCGACGGCTTCCGCGGTCTGAATGGCGGTCCGCATGTTCTGTTCGCTCGATCCGACGAGTCCGGAGAAGACCCGGCCGATGTCGAACCGCAGCAGCGGCAGTCCCCAGGCCGTGGCGACGGCCTTCGCGGTGAGCGACTTGCCGCAGCCCGGCACGCCGGTGATGAGTACGCCGCGGGGTGCCGGCAGCCCGTACTCGGCCGCTTCGGCGAGGAAGGCGTGGTTGCGGCGGTGCAGCCAGCGTTTGAGGTTCTCCAGCCCGCCGACGTCGGCGAGGTCGGTGGTCAGGTCGACGAACTCGAGCAGTCCGGACTTGCGTACC
Organism: Polymorphospora rubra; assembly: GCF_018324255.1. GTDB lineage: Bacteria > Actinomycetota > Actinomycetes > Mycobacteriales > Micromonosporaceae > Polymorphospora > Polymorphospora rubra. The sequence continues at coordinate 4,809,158 of NZ_AP023359.1, read as the reverse complement.
GCCTGGCGTTTCTCGTCGTGGACCAGGTCGATGTCACTCAGGTCGAGGACCTCGTCCTGGACCAGGGCCCGGGCGAAGGCGTTCTCCGCCTCCTGGAGGGTGAGTCCGAGCGCGGCCTTGGCGAGCCGTTCCCGGCCGATCTCGTCGAGGTCGATCCTGATCCGGCCGGCGTTGGCGGCGATCATCGCCTCGAGGGTGGCCCGGATCTCGGCTTCGGTCGGCAGCGCGAAGTCGACGATCGTCACGTCCTTCTCCAGTTCGGCGGGGATCCGCAGGACCGGGGAGAGGAGCAGTAGGGTACGCGGCACCGGGCCGTTCTTGAACGCCTGGGCGATGTCACGCAGGCGGCGGATCACCCCGGGCGAGCCGGTGCGTTCGTCGTACGCGTGGTGCAGGTCGCGGAAGATCACCACGCAGGGCTGTTTGATGCCGATGACGGCGTCGAGCGCCCGGCTCGGCTCGTTGGTGCTGGTGCGGCGCGACCCGTCCTCGTGGACCAGCCCCTCGGTCAGCGACCAGGTGACGACCGCCCGGGGAGTGCGGACCAGCTTCGCGTCGTGGACGAGCCGGCGGACCGCCTCGATGACCCGCTGTTCCTCGTACGACTCGATGCACAGGATCGGGAAGCGGGCCTTGAGCAGCTCGGACAGCCGGCCGTGGAAGTCGGTCATGCCCGTCGGGCCAGCGGAACGTCGAACGCCGTGGCGCGTACCCCGGGCCCGGGCCCGGGCCGGCCCAGCTCGTTCAGCGGCTCCACGATCGACCTGATCACCACGTCATTGTGCACACCGCGGTCCACCCGCCACCGGGATCGAACGGCGCCAACACTTCCCCGGGGCCGTAGCGCAGAGGTCGTCGCGCCCGACAGCTCATCGGGAGGACGCCGGTTCGAGTCCGGTCGGCCCACCATCCGCCCCGGCAGCGCCACCGGACGGCGTTTCCCCCGTCGGTGCCGCCGGCCCTGTCGGGCCCGCTGTCTACACTCACCGACGGCGGACCGTAGCGCAGAGGTCGTCGCGCCCGATAGACAATCGGGAGGACGCCGGTTCGATTCCGGCCGGCCCGCCACCCGACGTTCCGTCGTGGACGGGAAGTGGCGAGTATGGGCGGGTGGGTGTCGTGGGAGGGCGCGGACTGCCGGCCGTGATCCGTCCCAGCCAGCGGCGGAAGCAGGTGCGCGCACTGCGCTACCTGTCGCCGCCGTCGATGGTCGCGGCCGTCGCCGAGCGGCGCCGGGCCGGTGACTGGCGGGGTGTCTGTGCCGCCGGGCTCGTCGACGCGCACGTCGACCTGCGCGACGTGGCCGCCCGGTACGGTGCCGAGGACGCCGCCCGCGTCGAGTCCGACCTGCTCGGTTTCGCACCGGACCTGCTGCGCCGGTTCGTACCGCGGCTGTCGTCGCTGGCGCTGCTGCCCCGGGCCCGGGTCGTGCTGTCCCGGTTGCCCGGTGAGATCGGTGACCGGGCGCTCCTGGTCGCGTACCTGCCGCCCGACGACCGGGTCCGGCAGCGGATCGCGCTGCGGGTGGAGTCCGCCCGCGATCTCGGCCTTCGCTGGTACGACCTGCCCGACTGGTGCTGGCACGCCGACGCGGTGGCCGCCCGGCGCTGGGCGTACGGGGCGTCGGCGGATCGGCTCGCCTGGCACGACGCCGACGGCGACCCGTACCCGCCGGGCACACCGGCGCCGCGGCTGCCGGCCGACCGGGCCGACGAGGTGGAGCGGCTGGTGGAGCTGCTGACGGCGGGCCGGGTGACGGCGGCGTACGAGGCGGCCGGCTGCGCGATCGATCCGACGCCGGTAGGCCGCTGGCCTCGCGAGGAGTCCGTGACCGGGTCGGAGCTCGCGGAGGTGGGTGCGGCGCTACCGGTGCTGGCGGCCGAGTCCCGGCGCCTCGCCCGCCGCTACGGGCCCGCCCCGCTGCGTGACGCCTTCGGCACCGTCGCGGTCGACGTGGCGCCCGACGGTGACCTGACCATCCGGGCGGTGGCGTGGGACGGTGACCACGCCGGACCGGTCGCGTTCGGGACACCGGCTCCGGTCGACGTGGCGCTCCTACGCGCGGGCCTGCTGGCCGTCGACGACCTGCACCCGCTCGTACACGATGCGCTCTTCCCCGACCGGGTCCAGGCACCACCGCCGGCGCCGGCGCCGATGGCATGGCCGGAGTTCCGGGTCAGGTGCGGAACGGACTGGCATCAGGTGCTGGTGGTCGAGGGCCGGATCGTCACGCCGTGGCACACCGAATGGCAGATCGATCGGGAGCTGCTGTTCGCCGGGCTCGGTGGTGAGATCGTCGGCTGCGCCGCGGCGGTGCGCGGGTTCCGTACCGGGGCGAAGCGGGTGCCGACGGAAATTCGCAAGATCCGGCGGGACCTCTTCGCGCTCGCCTTCCACGGCGACACCGACTCGGTGCTCGCCATCGTCGCGGCCGGCCTGGATCCGACCCTGCACGACGGTACGGGCGGCACGCTGATGCACTGGTTGCACCACCTCGACCACCACCGGGCACTGCCGGCCCTGCTCGCCGCCGGGCTGTCGGTCACCGGAACGAACAGCCAGGGCGAGACCCCGCTGCACCGGGCCGCCGGCTCCGCGGCGACGGACGTGATGGGGGCGCTGGTCGAGGCGGGCGCCGATCCGGACGCCGTCGACCGGTGGGGCCGGACCGCCACGCAGGTACTCGCGCAGGTCCGCAGCAAGCCGAAGCGGTAGCCGCGGGGACTGTCGGTGGCGTTGGGTATGCTGCCGCGCGGCGAGGCCGTAGCGCAGAGGTCGACGCGCCTTGACTGCAATCTGGAGGACGCCGGTTCGAATCCGGCCGGTCTCGCCACCAATCGCTCCGAGGAGGCACCGTGTCCGTCGACCGCGCCGAGTTGGCGGCCTGCCTGGCCGTGCTCGCGCGTCTCGACGACGACGGTCTCGACGACCCGACCCGCCAGCAGTTGGAGCGGGCGGTGGTCGCCGCGGCCCGGGGTGTGAAGAAGCGGGCGAAGTCCCGCCGCGACGTGCGGACCCGCGCGGCCGACCTGGCGGTGCTGGCGAGCGCGACCCGCTTCCACACCGAGATTCCCGACACCGGGCCGGTCGAGGCACCCGCCGGGGCCGGCGGCGGCACCCTCGTCCGGGCCCGCAACTGTTACGTGTGCAAGTCGGCCTATCGCGAGGTGGACGCCGACTACCACCTGATGTGCCCGGACTGCGCGGCGGAGAACCGGCTGCGCCGGCACGCCCGCTGTGACCTGTCCGGCCGTACCGCGGTGGTCACCGGCGGCCGGGTGAAGATCGGCTTCCACACCGTGTTGAAGCTGCTCCGCGACGGCGCCGACGTCATCGTGACGACCCGGTTCCCGCGCGACGCCGCCCGCCGCTACGCGGCCGTCGCCGACTTCGCCGACTGGGCCGACCGGCTCTACGTGCACGGCGTCGACCTGCTCGACCTGCCGGCGGTGCTCGACTTCGTCGCGCTGGTCGGCCGGCGGTTCAGCGGGCTGGACATCCTGGTCAACAACGCCGCGCAGACGCTGCACCGGCCGCCCGCCTACCACCGGGAGGTCCGTGCGGGCGAGGCGGTGGCGCTCGACGGGCCGGCAGCCCGGATCGCGATCGGTGGCGGCCCGGCCACCGCCGATGCCGTTGCCGGCCTGCCGGCGGCGCTCGACGCGTTCTTCCCGGCCGGCCGGGTCGACGAGACCGGCCAGCCGCTCGACCTGCGCGACGTCAACTCGTGGGTGCTGCGCGACGCCGACGTGACCCCGCAGGAGTGGTTGCAGGTGCACGTCGTCAACGCGTTCGCGCCCTTCCTGCTCACCTCCCGGCTGCGTCCGCTGATGGCGGCCGGCCCCCACCCGCAGCGGCACGTCGTGCAGGTGTCCGCGATGGAGGGCAGCTACTCCCGGCCCGGCAAGACGACCCGGCACCCGCACACCAACATGGCGAAGGCTTCGCTGAACATGCTGGTCCGCACCGTCGCCGACGACTACCTGACCGACGGCATCCACATGAACAGTGTCGACACCGGCTGGGTCACCGACGAACGTCCGCACCCGAGCAAGACCGCCGAGCGGGACCACGGTTTCCGGCCGCCGCTGGACGTGATCGACGGTGCCGCCCGGGTCTACGACCCGGTCGTGCGGGGCGCACTCGGGGCGCCGGTCAGTGGCCAGTTCCTCAAGGACTACCGGAGTGTGCCCTGGTGACCGACCCGACCCCGGTACGCTGCCCGGCCATCACCCACCCGGAGGCCGGGCTCGCCGATCCGAGCGACTTCGACCCGCTGCTGACCCGGCTGGCGGCCGTGGACGCGGTCCACGACGCCGAGGTGTTCCCACGCGGGACGGTGCAGACCGACGGCCGGCTCGACCTGTGCAAGCAGGGTGTCGGGCCGGCGCAGACCGGCCGGATCGTCGCCGCCGCGGTCGACTCCCCGCTGGTCCGACACCTGCTGCTCGGCACGAACGGGCTCGGCGGCGACGGGGCCCGGGCGGTCGCCGACGCGCTGCGTCCCGGGCACGGCCTGGAAACGCTCTACCTGGGCTGCAACCGGATCGACCCGGCCGGGGTCGACGCGCTCGCCGACCGGATCGAGGGCGACGACACGATGCGGGCACTGTGGCTCAAGCGCAATCCGATCGGTGACGAGGGCGTCGCACGGCTGGCCGCCGCCCTCGCCGTCAACACCACGCTGCGCACCCTCGACCTGGTCAACGTCGGCATGAGCGGGCGCGGGCTGGCCACGCTGGCCGAGGCGCTCGCCGGCCGGCGGCAGAAGCTCCAACGGCTGTTCCTCGGCGGCAACGGCTTCGGCCCGGAGGTGGTGCCGACCCTGCGTACGCTCATCCACGAGGCCGGCATCCGCGAGCTGTACCTGGCCGCCAACCACCTCGGCGACACCGGGGCCGAGGCGCTCGCCGTCGCCGCCGACGGGGTGCCGATGACGCTCGGCCTGGGCGGCAACGGGCTGACCCCGGCCGGGGTGACGGCAGTGGCCCGGCACCTGGCGGCGTGGCAGGCGCTGGATCTCGCCCGGCCGCCGTCCGAGCGGGCGCTGGGCGCACACGGCAACCGGGTCGGCGACGAGGGTGCGGCCGTACTCGCACGGGCGCTGCCGACGGCCCGGCTGCGCCGGCTGGACGTCCGCCGCACCGAGATCGGTGGGCGGGGCGCCCGGCTGCTCGTCGCCGCCCTCGACGGGCATCCGACCCTGGAATACCTCGGCATCAACGGCGGTGTCCCGCGCCGGATGCGCCGGCAGGCGGCGGCGATGGTCGCCGACCGGCCGGTGACCGAAGCGCACCCGGACATCCGGGCGATCGCGAGCGTCTACCGGTGATCACGCCCGGCATCCCCGAACTCGCCGTCTGGCGACGCGTCCGCCGGTACGCCGTACCGGCGGCGATGATCGAGGCGTGCACCGCCGCCCGGGAGGCCGGCGACTGGCGCGCCACGTGCGTGGCGGGCCGGATCGACGTCGCCTTCGACCTCGCCGACGTACGCCGGGAGCACGGCGACCGGCAGGCCGACCTGATCGAGGCCGACCTCGCCGTGTTCGCCCCTGATCTGCTGCGCTGGCACCTGCCCCGGGTGCTCGGCGGGCGCACCGGCATCGCCACCCACGAGACCTATCTGCTGTCGGTGCGGGACGGCCGGATCGGCGCCGACGACGTCGGCCTGGTGCTGACCACACCGAAGACCGTCGACGGCTCCCAACGGCTGCGGCTCACCGTCGGGAAGACCCGGATCGGCGGCGACCAGGGCCTGATCGACCTGCCGCCGGTCTTCTGGAGCGCGGCCCACGTCGGCGGGCTCGCCGCGGCCTACGGCGGGTCCGCCGACCGGCTGCCCGGCTTCGAACCCGACGGCGCGGCACGCCCGTTCGAGGCGTACGCGACCGAGGTCGTGCCCAACGACCCGGCGAGCCGGTGGGAGGTGTACGACCGCCGCCTGGTCGACGGCGACATCGTCGGTGCGTGGGCGGTCGGCGGTGTCGACCTCGACCCGACCGAGCCGGACCGCCGTTCGGTCAGGCTCTCCACGATGGGCAACTCGATCGTCGCGCGCGGCATCGCCGCCGAGATGGCCCGGCTGCACGCGCGTCACGGTGTGGACGAGGCGAAGATCTCGGGCCACTGGGGACCGATCGCCCGGGTGAGCCGCAATGCCGACGGCCGCCCGTCCGTGCGGATGATCGGCTACGACCCGAAGAGCTGGCAAGTGCCCCAGTTGGTGTCGCTGGTGCACACCCGGCCGGCCGACCTCGAGCTGGTCCGCGCCGGTTGGATCGAGCCCGCCGCCCTGCACCCGCTGGTGCGGCGGGCGCTGTTCCCGGGCAGCCCCGCTCCGACCGCGCCTTCGACGGACACCGACCTGAGGGTGAGCGTGCCCGTACGGTGCCGGGGCGCGTGGCACACCGTCGTGCACGCCGACGGCCGACTCACCCCGGTGTCACACAGCCCGGAAGAGGTCAGCCGCGAGCGGATGCTCCGTACGCTCGGCGGGCAGGTCTCCGGCTGCTTCGCCGTCGTCGAGGCGTGGCACGGCTCCACCGACCGGCTCCCCCGGCCGCTCCGCGAACTGCGCCGCCACGTGCTGCAACGCGTCCAGCACGGCGGCTCGGCCGCCCTGGCCGAACTGCTCGACGCCGGCCTCGACCCGCGGATGGTCGACGGGCGCGGCGGCACCCTGCTGCACCACACGCGGGCGATGGACGATCCCGCCCTGGTCCGGCGCCTCGTCGACGCCGGGCTGCCGGTCGACGCCACCAACCGCCGGGGTCGCACCGCCCTGCACGTCACCGTCGGCGACGGCGGCACCGTCGAACAGGTGCGCGCACTACTCGAGGCCGGTGCCGACCCGCACCTGAACGGCAGGGACATGACCGCCGCCGAGATCGCCGAATACAAGTCCGAGCTGCACGAGGACGACGACGAGCCCCATCCGATGACCGCCATCCGCAAGCTGATCGACGGGTGGGAAGACCGGTGACCGACCAGGCGCTCGCCGCCGCCGACACGCTGATCGCCGCCACCCGGGCCTGGCGCACCGAGCCGGCCCAGGACCCCAGGGTGGCGGCACTCGCGCTCGCCGTCTCGGCCAACCTGCCGGTGCTGCTGTGGGGCGAGCCCGGCATCGGCAAGTCCGCGACGTTGCAGCAGCTCGCCGACGGCCTCGGTACGCCGATGGAGACGGTCATCGCGAGCGTCCACGAGCCGTCCGACTTCGCCGGGCTGCCGATCGTCGGAGACTCGCCGGCCACCGACGGCGTGCCGATGGCCCCGCCGGACTGGGCGGTACGGCTGGCCCGTACCGGATCCGGACTGGTCTTCTTCGACGAGTTGTCGTCGGCGCCGCCGGCGGTCCAGGCGGCGCTGCTGCGGGTGGTGCTCGAACGTCGGGTCGGCAGCCTGCAACTGCCGCCGGCCGTACGGATCGTCGCCGCGGCGAATCCGCCGACCAGCGCCGCCGACGGCTGGCACCTCAGCCCGCCGCTGGCGAACCGGTTCGTCCACCTGCACTGGACCCACGACGCCCGTACCGTCGCCCGCGGTCTCGCCGGCACCTGGCCGGCGGTGACGGTGCCGGCCGTCGACCCGCGACGTGCCACGACCGCGCTGGCGAAGGCGCGCGGTGCGGTCGCCGGCTTCCTCACCGCCCGGCCCGGCCTCACCCACCACCTGCCGGCCGACACCGAGGCCCGCGGCGGCGCGTGGCCGTCACCGCGCACCTGGGAGATGGTGCTGCGGCTGCTCACGTTCCACCACAGCGCCGGCACCGCCCCGGACGTGCTGGCACTCGCCGTGGTCGGGGCGATCGGTGACGGTGCCGGCCTGGAATTCGTCACCTACCTCGACAACCTCGACCTGCCCGACCCGGAACGGGTGCTCGCCAACCCGGAGGCGTTCCAGCTCCCCGAGCGCGGCGACCGGCAGCTCGCCTTCCTCACCGCCGTCATCTCCGCCGTGCAGTCCAAGGTGGACCGGCAGCGGTGGGAGGCCGGCTGGGTCGTACTGGAGAAGGCGGTGCAGGCCGGCGTACCCGACGTCGCGGCCCGGGCCGCGATGGACCTCGCCGCGCTGCGCGACAGGTCGTGGCCGGTGCCACCGGCCATCGACGCGTTCGCCGAGGTGCTGATGCTCTCCGGGCGCCTCGCCGGATGACCGGTCCCCTCGACCGGACGAAACTGCTCGCCGCCCGGTTCCGGGCCGCCCAGGACCGGCCCTACCTGGCCACGGCGCTGTTCAGCATCACCGTCGTCGCCTCCGACCAGGTGCCGACGATGGGCGTCGACCGCCGCTGGCGCTGCTACGTGTCCCCGGACTTCGTCGAACGGCAGCCGGTCCCCCAACTCGCCGCCGTCTGGATCCACGAGGTCGCCCACCTGCTACGCGACCACCACGGACGGGCCGACCGGCTACCGGCCGGCGAGCGGCACGACCACTACCGGGTCAACGTCGCGCAGGACTGCGAGATCAACGACGACCTGGTCGCCGACCGCCTCCCGCTGCCGGCCGACCGGATCGAACCGAAGACGTACGGGCTGCCGAACGGCCAACTGTTCGAGCAGTACCTGAAGACGCTCCCGCCCAGCGTCAAAGGCCACGACTGCGGGTCCGGCGCGCACGGCGTCGACCGGCCGTGGGAGACGGCGATCGGCGGCGGGCGCGGGGTCAGCGACGTCGAGGCCGGCGCCATCCGCCGGGACACCGCCAACTCGATCCGCAACCACACCCGCGGCCACGGCCGCGGCTCCGTACCGGCCGGCTGGGGCCGGTGGGCGGCCGAGATCCTCGAACCGCGGGTCGACTGGCGCCGGGCCCTCACCGGCGCCGTACGCGAGGCCGCCGCCTGGGCCAGCGGCGCGGTCGACTACACCTACCACCGGCCGTCCCGGCGGTCGGCGGCACTGCGCGGCGTGGTGCTGCCCAGCCTGCGCCAGCCCATCCCCCGCGTCGCGATCGTCGTCGACACGTCCGGGTCGATGGGCGACGAGCAGCTGGCGGCCGCGCTGAGCGAGGTGTCCGGGGTGCTGCGCGCGGTCGGCATCGGCGGCAACCGGGTCACGGTGCTGTCCTGCGACGCGGCCGTGCACGTGGTGCAGCAGGTCCACACCGCCAGCCAGGTGCAGCTCGCGGGAGGTGGCGGCACCGACATGCGGGTCGGGGTCGAGGCCGCGTTGAAGGTACGCCCGCACTTCGTCATCGTGCTGACCGACGGCGGCACCCCGTGGCCCGGTGAGCCGCTGGAGTCGACCCGGATCATCGCCGGCCTGATCGGCGCCGACGCACCCGAACCCCCGTCGTGGATAACCAGCATCCACATCGACGACTGACAGTCGAAGATGCGTAAGGCCGGTCGCGCTGACCTGACGCATCACGGCGAGGCGCTCGGTGAGCTGGCTCAGTGCCTCGTCCCGGGTCATCTCGACCCGGCCGTCGACCGTCAGCCACCAGGCGAGCCGCGATTGCGCACCAGGGGAAGCAGTCGTTCGTACCCCGCGTCGACGACCTCGTCGACCTGGCGCCTGACCCGACGGCCGCCGAGATCGTCGGCGCCACGGCCACCCCGGCCACCCGGAACAGCGCCATTTCCACGACACCCACATCGACCTCCGGCAGTCTGGCCGCACCTCGGGCAGCTCGGATCGCTCTCGGGCCCGCCGCCAATGCGTCCATCATCGACGGTGACCGCCCAGCCCCTTGCGGAGTGACGGTTCATCGCCCGACATCGGGCACGTCACCATCAAGGTGCGGGTGGGTCGTCTTGATCTGGGCGGGAGGAACCTTATCTCGACCGGATAAGGTTCCTCCCGCCCAGATCAACATCAGTACCGCCGACTCCGCTAGGTCGAAAAGTGCGCAGTACCGACATATAGCCGCGCTGGCTTGTCGCTCAGCGGGGATCCTCCCGACGAACTGAGCATGGCGGGGTCATGCCGCCCGGATGACCCACTGGCGCTCGGGTCACCACCCACCGCCACGCACGGGGAGTATCTTCGCTGTCGGCGGCGTCGAGAGGGGGTAGCCATGGCCAAGGAGACCGGACGCAAGGTCATCGCCTCGAACAAGAAGGCGCGGCACGACTACACGATCCTGAAGACGTACGAGGCCGGAATCGTGCTCGCCGGCACCGAGGTCAAGTCGCTGCGGGCCGGCCGGGTGTCGCTGGTCGACGCGTTCGCGCAGGAACGCGACCGCGAGATCCTGCTGTACGGGCTGCACATCGCCGAGTACGGCTTCGGCTCGTGGACCAACCACGCACCGCGCCGGACCCGGAAACTGCTCCTGCACCGGGTGGAGATCGACCGGATCCTGGAGAAGCTTCGCGACGGCGGCGGGACCACGCTGGTGCCGCTGTCGATGTACTTCGACAACGGCTGGGCAAAGGTCGAGCTGGGCCTGGCGCGCGGCAAGAAGGAGTACGACAAACGGCAGGCCCTGGCCGAACGCGACGCCAACCGGGAGATCGCCCGCCACCTCGGCCGCCACCTCAAGGGCATCCGCTGAGACGCACCGCCCGGCGGGCGGCGCACTGTCGGACGTGGCTGGTGTAATCGCGGTGCCCGATCGGTGGGCACTGGACGGATCGGAGCCTGCCATGGGTGTTCTGCACGACTATTTCCGCGCGCCGGACGCGGCCACCGCGCTACGGGCGATGGAGGTGCTGGGCGGGCCACTGGCACCGGACGGCAACGGGCGGCCGGGGTTCGACGGCGTGGGCACCAAGGGGATCGATCCGGACGTCGTCCTCGGCGAGTTGGTCGCGCTGATCCGGGACGTGCCGTGGACGACCGACGTGATCGGGGACGAGTTGGTGTGGCCGTCACCGGACGAGGTGCCGCGCAACGCCGAGGAGGCGCGGGCGCTGCCACCGGACGCCCCGTGGGCGACCGGACCGTGGCTCTTCGAACTCGACGAGTCGGCACGTGACACCCTCGCCGAACTCGACGACGACCGGTATTCCGAGATCGCCGTCGCGTGGGGCGGACCGAGGAACTCGCCGACTTCGGTCCCGTCGACCCCGAATACCTGGTCGAGCTCGTCACCGAGCTGACCGGGCTGGCGCGCCGGGCCCGCGACAACGGCGAGCGGCTCTACTGCTGGACCTGCCTTTAGGGGCCGTCAACCGGCGGAGATCAGGGCCATGCCGGTCGCCGGGTCGTACCGCTTGGCCAGTTCCGGCGCGACCTCGGTGACGATCACCTCGAGGGTGGGCCAGACCTCGGCCTTGAGCAGGTGGCCGCCGACCGTGCTGCCGTCGCGCCGCCCGAGCACGGTGTGCACGTGCAGGGCCGGCTCGCCGTCCTGCTCTGCGACGTCGCCGAGCAGCGACAGCACCTCGACCTGTTCCCGCACCGGGATGCGCAGGTATTCGCCCCGGCCGTCGTGTTCGAGATAGCCGACCTCGGCACTGGCGAACCCGCCGACACCGGTCACCTGGGCGGCGCGGATGCCCTGGTCGGCGAGGGCACGACCGATCACCTCGACCGGCTCCTCCCCCTTGTCGCAGACGACGACCAGGACCCGGCTGGTCTGGTGGCGCATCTCACGCAGTCTCATCGGCGTCCTCCGGTCGGTGCGGCGGCCCAGATCCAACCGGCTACCCGGCCCGCCAACGGGCAAACCGGATGCCGGCCGGAAAGATCTTGTCCGGGCGTACGGGCCACGGCCAGAATGCTCGGATGGTCTCAGGGGTTCCGATCACCGAGGCGTCCCAGCCGGCGCTGCGCCAACTGGTCACCGAGGTGGCCCGCTGGCTCGACCTGCCGCCGGACACCCCGGCGCGGCTGACCCTGGAACCGGAGATCGCTGCCGGGTTCGACGCGCGGCGTACCCGCCAGCTGAGCATCGGGCTGCCGCTGCTCGCCTGCCTGAACGTGGCCGAGGTGCGGGCCCTGGTCGGCCACGAACTCACCCTGTTGCACCGGCCCGACGCCCGGCAGGTCATCAGGACGCTCGCCCGCCGCTCGCAGGCGGTTCTCGACGAGGAGTACGAGGACGGTCGGGCCCGACGCCGGGCGCGGGCGACCCGCCGCAAACTCGACCCGCTCGCCGCCGAGGTCCAGCACGGCGCCGACGGTGCGGCGATCACCGCCGCCGGTGGCCGTGAGCCGGCGGCGCGGGCGTTCGCGCTGGCCGGTCTGGTTCAGGACGAGTACGTCACCTTCATGGTTGAATCCGGCGTCCCGCCGTACGCGTTGCGGCTCTTCGAGGCCGGGATCAGCGACCTGGACGACGGCTGGCGGCGGACGGTGCGGCGCGGGGTGGCCGAGTCGCTGTGGGACGCGGACGCGGCGGCACTGCAGGCGACGGTCCATCCCCGGCTCGCCGAGACGATGACGGCGCTGGGTGCGGGGCCGCTGCCACTGGCCGAGGCGGCCCGGCCGGTGCCGGTGAGCCCGCTGACCGTACGCGAGCAGCGCCGGCTGGTCCGCGAACTGCGGGCGATCGACCCGCTGAAGATCGTACGGTGGACGACCTTCCAGGATGCGCCGGCGTCCTGGTGGCGGCGGCGCGCGGCGAAGTATGCCAAGGGGGTGCGCGCCGACGTGGTCACGCTGCTCGGCCGGGAGCCGGTCGACGACGTCGAGACGATCGAGGTGCTGCGGAGCCGGGCCCGGGAGCTGACGGCGCTGGTCTTCGGCGTACCGGTGGCGGAGGTGACCGGGGACGCCGGCCCGGACGAACCGCAGATGTGGCTGCTCGAGGACCACCTGCTGCGTCGCGGGTGGCGGCTGGAGCATCCGGCGGTACGGGGTGTGCTGGTCGCCCCGGACGGGCGGCGGGTCGACGGGTACGAGGTGCTGGGTACCGGTGTCGACCCGACCGCTGTCCGGGGTCTGCTGGGTTAGCCCTACTCCCAGCGGAAGAAGCGGGCGGCGCCCAGGCCGCTGAGCACGATGGCGGCGACGAGGCTGATCAGGTGCAGCGGCTCCGGGGTCTGGCCGGCCCAGGCGTCGCCGACCGCCGCGGTGACGGCACCGAACGGCAGCACCTCGCCGACGCGGGCGACGACGTCGGGCAGGTTGACGACCGGCCCGAACATGCCGCCGGTGGCGCCCATGCCGAAGAAGAGCACCAGGCCGATCGCGACCGCGGCGTTGCCGGTGGGTGCGATCGCGGCGATGAAGACGCCGACGGCGTACATGGCCAGCGCCGCCAGGACGACGACGCCCAGGGCCATGCCGGGGTTGCGCGGCGGGTTGGCGCCGAACGCCAGCATCGCGACGGTCAGCGCGAGCACGATGCCGACCGTGGTCTGGACGATGCTCGTCACGACCTGGGCGGCCAGCACCATCGCCGGGTGGGCGGGGGTGACGGCCAGGCGCCGCAGCACCCCGGTACGCCGGTAGTAGGCGAGGAAGCTGGGCATGTTCACCACCCCGATCGTCGCGACGACGATGGCGATGACGATCGGGATGACGTACACGTCGAGGGCGGTTAGGCCGTCGAGACCGGGCAGTTCCTCGGTGCTGGCGCCGAGGCCGTTCATGACGAGGATCAGCAGCGGCAGGCCGATCGGGATGAGCAGGCCGGCGGTGTCGCGTACGACCGACTTGGTCTCGGCGCGGATCAGGGCCAGCCAGGCCCGGGGACCGGGCCGGTGCACGGCAATGTCCGTTTGGGCGGTCATGCGTTCTCCCGTGTTTCGGCGCCCGCTTCGAACGGGCGGCCGGTGAGGGCCAGGAAGGCGTCGTCGAGGGTGGCGCGTTCGAGGCGGGTCTCGGTGGCGACGACGCCGGCGTGGACGAGGGCGGTGCTGACGTTGTGCAGCAGGTCCCCGTCGCCGGTGACGGTCACCTGGTCGCCGGCGACGTCGACCCCGGTGACCTCCGGCAGCCGGTCGAGGAGGGCGGGGTCGAACCGGCCGGCGGCCCGGAACCGTACCCGCTGGGCCAGGCCGGCGCGGGCAACGAGCCCGACCGGGGTGTCGACGGCGACGACCCGGCCGTGGTCGATCAGCGCGACCCGGTCGCAGAGCCGTTCGACCTCCTCCATGAGGTGGCTGACGAGCAGGACGGTGACACCGTCGGCGCGCAGGTCCTCGACCATCGCCCAGATGTGCCGGCGCGCTTCGGGGTCCAGGCCGGTGGTGAGTTCGTCGAGCAGCGCCACCCGGGGGTTGCCGACCAGGGCGAGCGCGATCGACAGTCGCTGCTGCTGGCCGCCGGAGAGTTTCTCGAACCGGATTCCGCGGCTGCCGGTGAGCCCGACGGCCTCGATCAGCTTGTCCGGGTCGGCGCCGGTGGCGTAGAAGCTGCGGTACAGGCCGACGAGTTCGCGTACGGTCAGCGCGCTGTGCAGGGCGCTGGACTGCAGCTGTACGCCGAGCACCTGGCGGACCCGGGCCCGGTCGCGGTGCGGGTCGAGCCCAAGGACCCGTACGGTGCCCCGGTCGGGTCGGCGCAGGCCGGCGATCGCTTCGACGGTCGTCGTCTTGCCGGCGCCGTTGCGGCCGAGTACGCCGACGATCTCGCCCTCGTCGACGGAGAGGCTGACGTCGTCGACGGCGACGACCTGCCCGTACCGTTTGTGTAGATTACGAACCTCGATGGCTGGCACGCTGGCCCTCTCCGGTTGATGGCGGTACATCGACGCTAGGTGCCGGGGCGCACCGGCCGCGCGTGCCGGAAGTCATGACCGACACCCATGACCTTTGGCAGGGCCTGTGCCGTTCACCAGCGCATACGCTGGACGATGATGAAACGGTTCGAGCCAGATCTGTGGGCGGGGATCCTCGGCACCCTGCTGTGTGCCGCCGTGAGCCTGTCGGTGCTGGTCGCCCAACTGCAGGGCGGCGACGTCACGGTCGGGCCGGGCTGGGTGTGGTGGCTGTGCTTCGGCGCCTACGTCGTCGCGTGGACGGCCTGCGCCTGGCTGGTCGACCTTCTGCCGCGGCGGATCCTCCACGCGGTCTTCGCGGCACAGGTCGTGCTGGGTGCGACCGTGGTCCTGCTGGCGCCCCGGGCCGGCTTCATCCCGATCGTGCTGGTGTTCACCGCGGCCCTCAGCGTCTACCTGGTCCCGTGGCAGGTCACGGCCGGCGTCATCGTGGCCAACACGGCCGTCGCGGCGGCGGCGGCCGTGTTGACCACCGCGCCCCTCGCGGCGGTCCTGGGGACGGCGCTGATCTACCTGCTGCTCCAGCTCGGCACCACGCTCGGCACCAAGGCCCACCTGCGGGAGATCCAGACCCGCCGCAAGCTGGCGGCCGCCCACACCGAACTGCGGGCGGCCGGCGCGCTGCTGGCCGAGTCCAGCCGGGCCGACGAGCGGCTGCGGATCGCCCGCGAACTGCACGACCTGATCGGCCACCAGCTCACCGTGCTCACCCTCGAGCTGGAGATCGCCTCCCACCAGAGCACCCCGCCGGCCAGCGAGCACGTCACCCGCGCCGCCCGGGTCGCCCGCGAACTGCTCGCCGACGTACGGACCACGGTCGGCGAGCTGCGGCACCGGGCCCCGGACCTGCGGCACACCCTCGAACACATCGTCGCGGAGCTGCCCGAACCGGCGGTGCACCTGCGCATCGACGACGCCGTACAGGTCGACGAGGGGCGTACGACGGCGCTGATCCGGTGCGTTCAGGAGGTCGTCACGAACACGATCCGGCACTCGGAGGCGAGCCAGATGTGGATCGAGATCACCGCGGCCGACGACGGCGGCGTCACCTTCACCGCCTGGGACGACGGTCGCGGCGCCGATCGGATCGTGGTCGGCAACGGCCTGCGCGGCATCGTCGAACGGGTCACCGAACTCGGCGGCCGGGCCCGGTTCTCCGCCGACCGTGGCTTCAAGGTCGTCGCGGAGGTGCCCGCCCCATGATCCGGGTGTGTCTCGTCGACGACCAGAACCTGGTCCGGCAGGGCATCCGCAGCCTGCTCGGCCTCGCCGCCGGCATCGAGGTCGTCGCCGAGGCCGACGACGGCAGCACCGCGCTGGCCGCGATCGAGCGGGACCCGCCGGACGTCGTCCTGCTCGACCTGCGGATGCCCGGGTACGACGGCATCTGGACCCTGCGGGCGCTACGCGACCGTGGGATCGACGTGCCGGTCCTGGTGCTGACCACCTTCGACGACGACGAGCTCGTCCTCCAGGCGCTCCGGGCCGGCGCCAGGGGCTACCTGCTCAAGGACGTCACCCTCGAACAACTCGTCGGCGCGGTCCGTACCCTGGCCGGCGGCGGCACGCTGGTGCAACCGGCGATCACCGACCGGCTGCTGCGCGCGATCCAGGGCAACACGGTCGTCGCCCGCGACGATCCGGCGCCGGTACGCGAACTGACCGACCGCGAACTCGACGTGCTGCGGCTGCTCGCCAGTGGCTACGCCAACAAGGAGATCGCCGAGGCGCTGTTCCTCGCCGAGGGCACGGTGAAGAACCACGTCTCCAGCCTGCTGCTCAAGCTCGGCGCCCGGGACCGCACCAACGCCGTACTGCTCGCCCTGCAACACGGACTGCTGAAGTAGGGGCGGCCCGGCACTGTCGGCGAGCCGACCGCCGGGGCCGGTATCAGCGGCCCCGGCCCGGCCGTCAGCTCTGCAGACGATCCCACGGAAGGGGAAACGAAATGCAGAGCTACGCGGTCCTGTACGAGCCCTCGGGACGGGTCCTGATCGCAAGGAAGTTCGACCTGGGTTACTTCTTCTTCGAGCACGGCGTCGGGCGGGTCAAGACGGCCGGGCAGGTGCTGAACGGGGCTGGCAAGACCGCGCTCCCCGGCGGCAAGATCGACCCGGGCGAGTCCATCGCCGCCGCGGCGCACCGCGAGTTCCGGGAGGAGACCGGGGTCGACATCGCCACCGCCGTCCCCACCGTCCAGGTCGCCCAGCACTCGTTCGGCGCGTACGGGGCGGGCTACTTCCGGGTCGGCGCCGCCGAATTCGACACCCTGGCGATGCGGATCGCCACGGTGACCCTGCCGGCCGGCGAGCAGGCCGCCGCCGCCATCCGGAACCGCACGATCAACAACTACGCCGGCATCCACGCCCGGTTCCCGGCCGCGCCGCCGTCGAACGAACTGCAGTACTCGTTCACCTGGGACGTGACCGATCCGATGGACTGGCAGCAGATCCAGCAGTTGCAGCACGACCGCGACACGAACTGGTACCACGCCGTCCTGGTGCACCTGCGGGTCAACCTGATCGGCGTCCCGGTCTACTGACCGGCGCCGGCCCGGGGCGGGTGGTGCCCGCCCGCCGGGTCCGTGGGACCGGGGTCAGGTGATCCCGAGGGTGGCCCGGGCGGCCAGGATGTGGGCCCGCATCACCGAGCCGGCCCAGGCCCGGTCGCCGGCCTCGAACGCGTCGACCAGCTCGCGGTGGTGGGCCATGCTGCGCGCCATCGCGGCCTCGTCGTAGCGCTGGAACGTCCGGTTGACCAGCGGGGTCTGCACCACCGCGCCGAGCAGTGCGCTGAGCCGCCGGTTGCGGCCGGCCCGCAGGATGATCGCGTGGAACTCCGCGTTGCACACCGCGATCCGGTCGGCGTCGTGGTTGGCCGCGTGGCGCTCCATCTCGGCGCTGAGCTCCCGCAGTTGGGCGATCTCCTCCCGGGTGATCCGGGTGGCGGCCAGTTCGGCGCCGTACCCCTCCAACAGGGCGCGCAGCTCGAAGATCTCCTCGAGGTCCTGGTCGCTCCACGCGGCGACGGTCGCGCCACGGTTGGCCTCCCAGTCGATGAGTCCTTCGGCGTGCAGCCGGCGCAGCGCCTCGCGGACCGGGGTACGGCTCACCCCGACGGCCGTCGCGAGGTCCTCCTCGGAGAGTTTCGCGCCGGGGCCGTACGTGTTGTCGAGGATCAGATTCTTGATCGACTCGTATGTCTTCTGCGAGGCGCGTGCCATGTTCCACCTTCCGTCGCCGTCGAAGAGTAACCCCTACACCGACGCCGTTCCGCCCGCATTCACGGCGTACTCCGCGCCCGTCACCTGGCGGGACC
This sequence comes from Polymorphospora rubra, assembly GCF_018324255.1. GTDB lineage: Bacteria > Actinomycetota > Actinomycetes > Mycobacteriales > Micromonosporaceae > Polymorphospora > Polymorphospora rubra. The sequence continues at coordinate 4,791,222 of NZ_AP023359.1, read as the reverse complement.
GGTCACCGGCCAGGAAGAGCACCACCTGTGCCACGTCCTCGGGCCGGTTCATCCGGCCCAGCGGCAGTTTCCGCATCTCGTTGACGAAGTGGTCGGCGGCGGCGTCGATGTCGATCGACAGCCGGTCGGCCAGCGCGGCAAGAAACGAGTCCATCGTGGACGTACGGGTCGGGCCGGGTGCGACGGTGTTGACCCGTACGCCCTTCGGCCCGTACTCGATCGACAGGGCCTTGGCCAGGCTGAGCAGCGCGGCCTTGGTGACCGAGTAGTCGACCAGGTAGGGCTTGGGGTGCCGGGCCGCCTCCGACCCGATGTTGACGACGCTGCCGCCGCCGCGGGCCGCCATCAGCGGGATGACCGCCCGGCACAGCCGGACACAGGACATGACGTTGACGTCCCAGCTGCGCTGCCAGGCCGCGTCGTCGACGGCGGTGAACGTGTCGCGGTACGGGGCGAGGGCGACGTTGTTGACCAGTACGTCGACACCGCCGAACCGGGTGGTCGCCGTCTCGACGAGGGCGGCCACCCCGTCGGGTGTGCCGAGGTCGACGGCGACCGAAACGCCGGCTTCGGTGACGTCGGCGCAGGCCGACGGGTCGAGGTCGGCCATCACCACCCGGCAGCCGGCATCCGCCAGCGACCGGGCCACCGCCAGCCCGATGCCGGCACCGGCCCCCGTGACCACCGCGACCTTTCCGGCCAGTCCGTCGCTCATCCGCTGCTCCCCACATCGAATTCCGGGCCGGCCGACCAGGCCAGCGGCTCGCCGCCGGCCCGCACCGCCCGCCCGATCCCGGCTTCCAGTTCGTGCTCGGTCGGCAGGTCCCGCCAGGCCCAGAGCCGGCGGGTGAGGCGTTCCAGCCCCAACTCCCGGGTGACGCCGATCGCGCCGTGCACCTGGTGGGCGCAGCGGGCCACCACCCCGGCGGCACGGGCCGCGGTGGCCAGCCCGGCCGGCACCGTGACCGGGTCGTCGTCGGCCGCCACGAGCGCGGCGTCCAGGGCCGCCGCCGCCAGCACCGCCTGGGCGTGGGCTTCCGCGACAAGGGCGGCCACCGCCTGGAACCGGGCGATCGGCCGGCCGAACTGTTCCCGGGTCGCGGCGTACGCCGCCGTCCTTCGGGCGGCTCCCTCGGCGGCACCGACGAGGCGGGCGGCGTGCAGGATCCGCCAGCGGTTCACCACCGGATCCGGGGTGGTTCCGGCTGCCGCCCCGGCCAACGTGTCCACCGGCTCGTGTGCCAGGTTGACGGCCGGCCGCAGGTCGGCGCAGGGCAACGTCGTACCGGCCAGCACGGCCGCGTCGAGGTGCCGTCCCCAGGGCACCGCGATCTCGGCGCCGCGGGGCAGGGCGACGCCGATCCGGCCGTCGAGCGCCGCCGCCGGGTCCAGTCCGGCGGCCAGCATCCCGAAGAGGCCGGCGTGCAGTTCCGGCAGCGGCGCCGACAGCCCGGCGGCGGAGACCGCCCGGACCACCGCGGCGAGATCGGCGAGGTCGCCGCCCATGCCGCCGGCGGTCTCCGGTACGGCGAGCAGGTGCCAGCCCTGCTCGCCGGTGGTCCGCCACATGGCGGCCATCTCGGCGGCCGGATCGTCGCGGTACGCGGCGACCTGCGCGGACAGCACCTGTACGGCCGCCTCCGCGACGGCCCGCATCCCGGTCACCGGGCCTCCCTCATCGCCTCGCGGCCGACGACCACGCTCAGCACCTCCGTCGTGCCGCCGCGCAGCGAGAAGCCGGGCGCGGCCAGGACTGCGTCGTCCAACGCCGCCCGCAGGTCCTCATCGGACGGAAGTGTCTCCCGGGCCGCCTCGATCACGTCGACCTCGAACCGGTTGCCGAGCAGCTTCAGCGTGGCGGCCGCCGCGACCGGCGCCTCTCCGGCGTCCATCCGTACGGCGACCTGCCAGGCCAACCGGCGCAGGGCGACCAGCCGGGCCACCAGCTCCCCCACCCGGCCCACCGGTCCGGCGGCCGTGTCCAGCAGCCGCCGCAGCAGCGGGTACGTGCTCAGCACCCGCTCGGGGCCGCCGCGCTCGAACGCGAGCTGCTCGGTCACCTGCGCCCAGCCGGCGCCGATCCCGCCGAGCACCCACGCGTCGGGCACGAACGCGTCGTCGAGGAAGATCTCGCAGAAGTGGCCGGGCCCGCGCAGGTCCGGGATCCGCCGTACGGTCACGCCCGGCGCGGTCACGTCGAGAACGAACTCGCTCAGGCCGTCGTGCCGCCGCTCGCCGTCCGACGTGCGGGCCAGCACGTAGGCGTGGGTGGCCCGGTGGGCGTTGCTCGACCACACCTTCTGCCCCGCCAGCAGCCAGCCGCCGTCGACCCGGCGGGCCCGGGTCCGTACCGAGGCGAGGTCGCTGCCGGCGTCGGGCTCGCTCATGCCGAGGCAGAAGCGGGCCTCACCGGCCGCGATCGCGGGCAGCAGTTCGCGCCGGAGCGCCCCGGTGCCGAGCCGGGCGATCGCCGGACCGATCTGCCGGTCGGCGATCCAGTGGGCGGCGACCGGTGCGCCGGCCCGCAGCAGCTCCTCGGTGAGCACGAACCGGTCGACGAAGCCGCGGCCGTGGCCGCCGTACTCCGGACTCCAGGTCAGGCCGATCCAGCCGCGGGCGCCGAGCCGGCGGCTGAAGTCCTCGTCGTAGCCGACCAGCCAGCTGTCGCTGCGCGGGGTGAAGATCCCTGCGGCCCGCCACTCGTCGAGCTGGGCCCGTACCTCCGCCCGCAACGCGGCGGCGCTCACGGCGCCTCCTCGCTGTGCTCGGCGACACCGTGCTCGTCGTTCAGTTCGGCAAGGATCTCGGCGGTGTGTTCGCCGAGGGTCGGGGCGTGACCGCCGGCCACCACCGGCGAGCGGGAGAACGCCATCGGTGACCCGATCTGGCGCAGCCGTCCGGCCACCGGGTGCTCGACGGTGGAGACGAACCCGCTCTCGCGCAGGTACGCCTCGGACAGGATCTCCTCGTAGCCGGCCAGCGGCGCGCACGGTACGTCGATCTCGTCGAGCACGGCCAGCCACTCGGCGGTCGGGCGCTCCCGCAGGATCTCCGCGACGATGGCGTAGAGGGCGTCGGCGTTGGCGATCCGCTTGCCGACCGTGTCGAACTCGGGCCGGGTGAGCACGTCGGCCCGGCCGGCCCGGGAGAGGAACCGCCGCCACTGCTCCTCGGTGTAGATCAGCACGCAGAGGTGGCCGTCGGCGGTCGGGTACGGCCGCCGGTTGGCCGCCGCCGTACGCGGATACAGCGGTGGCCCGGTCGGCGGGTCGAAGGTCCAGCCGTCGAGCTGTTCCAGCAGCCCGAAGGCGACCATCGTCTCGAACATCGGCACCTCGACCCGCTGCCCGGCCCCGGTGGCGTCGCGGTGCCGCAGCGCGGCGAGTACGGCGACCGCCGCCGTCAGTCCCGCGATCTTGTCGGCGAGCGGGGTGGTGACGTAGCCGGGCCGGTCCTGGTTGACGCTCTGCAGGGCGGCGATGCCGGCGGCCCCCTGGATGACGTCGTCGTACGCCGGCCGGTCGGCGTGCGGGCCGGTGCCGCCGAAGCCGGGAATGGCGCAGTAGACGACGTCCGGGCGGATCCGTTCACAGTCCTCGTAGGACAGTCCGAGCCGCTGGGCGGCGCGGGGACGCATGTTGTGCACCACCACGTCGGCGGTGCCGACCAGGCGGCCGACCGTGTCCCGGCCCCCGGCCGACTTCAGGTCGAGCACCACGCTCTTCTTGCCCCGGTTCATGTTGAGGAACACCGCCGCCAGGCCCGGGGTCCGCGCCGCGCCGAGCTGGCGGGCGATGTCGCCGCCCGGCGGCTCGACCTTGACCACCTCGGCGCCGAGGTCGGCCAGCACGAGCGTGCAGTACGGCCCGGAGAACGTACTGGTGAGGTCGAGGACCCGGATCCCCGACAGCGGCGCCGTCACGGCCGCGCCGCCCGGCGTCGCAGCGACCACATCTGTGCCGACCGTTCGGCCTCCATCGCCAGTTCCCAGCGCGTCGGCGACGGGTCGACCGCACGCCGGAACGAGGCCGTCGTACGGCGGCTCAGCTCGGGGTCGGCGGCGGCCGGCGCGGCCAGCGCGTACGCCCGCCCGTCGACCTCGGCGTCGTCGACGCACTCGAGGGCGAGGCCGACCTCGGCGGCGCGTACGCCGTCGAGCTCCTGGCCGAGCAGGGTGAACGCGGCGGCGCCCTGGCGGCCCAGCGCGGTCGCGGCGAGCAGGTGGTGGCCGCCGCCGGGGTGCAGCCCGATGGCGCCGAAGCCGGCGAGGATGCGGGCGTCGCGGGCCACGACCCGCACGTCGGCGGCGAGCAGCAGGTTGACGCCGGCGCCGACGGCCGAGCCCCGGACCGCGGCGACCACCGGAACGCCGAGCCGGCCGATCCGCACGAAGGAGTCGTAGAGCGTGCCCAGGTCGCGGTAGTTGGCGTCGTCGGCCGGGTCGGCGGCGACCGCGTCGAGCACCGCCCGGTGGGCGCCGGCGCAGAAGTGGCCGCCCGCGCCGCGTACGACGACCACGCCGACCGTCGCGTCGGCGTCGGCGGTCGCGGCCGCCTCGGCCAGGTCGCGGGCCATCGCCACGGTGAGCGCGTTGCGGCGCCCGGGGGCGTCCAGCGTGATGACCGCGACGCCGTCCCGGACGGTCAGGTCGACCTCGCCACCTCCGCCGGTCACGCGGCCTCCCTCCGGTCGGGGACGGCCGGGTACGGGAACCCGCCGGCCCGGCTGAGCAGGCCCGGCACCTCGGCACCGAGTACGCCGGAGAGCCACCGGGCGTTGTCGATCGCGGCGTCCAGCGCCACCCCGGTGCGGTGACCGGAGCGTTCCAGCGCGTAGACGACGTCCTCGGTGGCCACGTTTCCGGTCGCCCCGGGCGCGAACGGACAGCCGCCGATCCCGCCGATGCTGGCGTCGACGGCACGGACGCCGGCCGCGACGGCGGCCAGCACGTTCGCCGTACCCAGGTTGCGGGTGTTGTGGAAGTGGCAGCGCAGGTCGGCGCCGGTCGCCGCGCGGACGGCGGTGAACGCCGCCCCGACCGCGCCCGGCACCGCGACCCCGATCGTGTCGGCCAGCGCCAGCTCGTCGGGGTTGACCGCGCCGAGCGCGTCGACGATGCGCAGTACGCGGTCGAGCGGCACCTCGCCCTCGAACGGGCAGCCGAAGGTGGCGGCGACGGTGACCGACGCCCGCCGGCCCGCGTCGTGGACCCGGGGCAGCAGCCGGCGTACCTCGGCCACCGCCGGTTCCGTCGGCTTGCCCTGGTTGCGCAGGCTGAACGTGTCGCTGGCGACGACGACGAAGTTGACCTCGTCGACGCCGGCGGCCAGCGCCCGGTCGAGGCCGCGCTCGTTGAGCACCAGCCCGATCGAGACGAGGCCGGGGTCGCCCGCGACCTCGGCCATGACGGCCTCGGCGTCGGCGAGCCGGGGCACCTTTACCGGGTTGGTGAAGCTGGTGACCTCGACTCGCCGGGTGCCGGCGGCCACCGCCCGGCGGACCAGCGCGACCTTGTCGGCCGTGCCGAGGTGCGTCGGGTGGTTCTGCAGGCCGTCGCGGGGGCCGACCTCGACCAGTTCGACGGGCGGGCCGGCCGGCGGACGGCTCAAGACAGCACCGCCAGGCCGGCCTTGGCGACCTCCATGTCCTGCGTGTAGTGGCCGCCGCTGACGCCGATGCCGCCGACCACCACGTCGTCGACCTTGATCGGGTAGCCGCCGCCGAACGTCACCAGCCGGTCGATCCCGCTCGGCGCACCCATCGCCAGCGGGCCGTCCTCCTTGATGAAGTCGTACCAGCCGTCGCTGCTCAGGCCGAACCCGACGGACGTGTACGCCTTGTCCTGCGCGAGCTGGACCGACACGAGCGCGGCGCCGTCCATCCGCTCGTACGCCTTCAGGACGCCGCTCTCGTCGACCACCGCGACGGTGACGGCGAAGCCCATCTCCTCGGCCTTCGCCACCGCCGCCGCGATCACCGCGCGGGCGGCGCGCAGCGAGATCGTCTGCTTCTTGACCACGATCGCCTTCTTGGACATGCTTCGTTCTCCTCTTGCTCAGATGGCTCCGCCGCGGCGCGGCTCAGATTGCTCCGCCGGCGCGGAACGCGGCTCAGATTGCTCCGCCGCTGCGCAGCGCGGCGATCGTGTCGTCGTCGAGGCCGAGGACCTCGCGCAGTACCTCGTCGGTGTGCTCCCCCAGCTTCGGGCCGACCCAGCGCAGCCGGCCGGGGGTACGGGACAGCCGGGGTGCCACGTTGTGCATCGGAAACGGACCGAAGTCCGGGTGCGGCAGTTCGACGATCGCCTCCCGGGCCGCGAAATGCTCGTCGGTGAGCATCTCCCGGGCCGTGTAGACCGATCCGGCCGGTACGCCGCCGGCGTGCAGCAGCTCCAGCAGCGGGTGCTGGTCGAGTTTCCCGGTCCAGGCGGCGATCAGCTCGTCCAGCGCCACCTGGTTCTCGCCGCGCTTGGCGTGCGACGCGTAGCGCGGGTCGTCGGCGAGTTCGGCCCGGCCCATCACCGCGGCCAGCCGGCGGAACACGGTGTCCTGGTTGGCGGCGATGAGCACCGTCGCACCGTCCTGGGTGGGGTACGCGTTGCTGGGGGCCACGTTCGGCAGGATCGACCCGGTCCGTTCCCGTACGTAGCCGGTCAGCGCGTACTCCGGCAGCAGCGACTCCATCAGGGCCAGCACCGACTCGTAGATGGCGCTGTCGACGACCTGACCGCGCCCGGTGCCGGCCGCGACCCGCAGCGCCATCATCGCGCCGAGCGCGGCGAAGGTGCCGGCGAGCGAGTCGCCGAGACTGACCCCGATCCGGCTCGGCGGGGTCGACGGGTCGCCGGTGACGTGGCGGATGCCGCCCATCGCCTCGCCGATCGAGCCGTACCCGGCGCGGGAGGCGTACGGGCCGTCCTGGCCGAACGCGGTGACCCGGACGACGACGAGCTTCGGGTTGATCTCGTGGAGTTGTTCGGGGCCGAGACCCCACCGTTCCAGGGTTCCGGGCCGGAAGTTCTCCACGAAGACGTCGGCGTGGGCGAGCAGCTCGCGCATCACCCGCTGCCCGTCGGGCACCCGCAGGTTGCAGGTGACGGACTTCTTGTTGCGGGCCACGACCGGGAACCACAGCGACTTCCCGTGCGGCTTCTCGCGTCCCCACTGGCGCATCGGGTCGCCGTTCGCCGGCTCCTCCACCTTGATGACCTCGGCGCCGAAGTCACCGAGGAGCTGGCCGCAGAACGGGCCGGCGAGCAGGACCCCGGCCTCGACGACCCGGACACCGGTGAGCGGTCCGTCGGCGAACGCGGCCTCCCGCGCCGGGGCCGTCATCGGTCGCCCTCCGGGGTCGGCAGGCCGAACATCGCGGCGATGCGGGCCTCGGCGAACCGGGACACCCCGCCGCGCCGCGACACCGAACGGACGCCCTCGACCTGGAGCAGCGTCGGCGTCACCAGCGACCCCATGGTGACCGGAGCGGACGGGCAGGCCGCGCAGCGGCCGTGGAAGGTCACGTGCGCGTCGCCGTCGTCGCCGACATCGACGGTGACGCCGCCGCCGTGCGCCTCGACGAGCTGACGCACCTTGCCGTCGAGGGCCCGGTCGGCGGCGCGCGCGGTCTTCTTCCTACTTGCCATGGGAGCCGGCCTTCTTGTTCTTCTTCGCCTTCTTGCCCTTTGCCGGCGGCGCGCCGTACAGCTCGGCCTTCTTCGCCTCGACGTCGATGCCCATGATGCGGGCGAAGTTGAGTCCGAAGATCTTCGCCTTGGCCTGATCGGTCAGCTCCGGGTAGCCGTAGCCGTCCTGAAGGTCCTCGGGCATCGTCATGTCGGCGAACAGGTCGATGTACGCCTGCACCTTCGGCCAGACGAACGCCTCGGAACCCCACAGCAGGCGGTCCTCGCCGACGTGCAGGAGACACTTGCCGATCGCGTGCAGCGCCGCCCGGGGCGCCACCGGGTACTGGTTGATCCAGGCGGTCAGCGCGAGGCTGATGTTCTCGTACCGGGACGCGATGTTGATCGTCTCGTCGATGAACGGTTCACCGAGGTGGTGCACGATGAACGTCATCTCCGGGAAGTCCTGCGCGGCCCGTTCCAGGTCGTACGGGGCGAGGTCGATGATGTGCTGGGTGTTGAACGCGAGTCCCTTGTGGAACTGCACGTTCGTCACGCCGTTCTCCAGGCACGCCTCCCAGATCGGGTACGCCACCTGCCGGTCGTCGATGCGCCAGGACACTCCGCCGGAGTGCGCCTGGTAGAACTTGAAGCTGACCGCACCCCACTCCGTGATCTGCCGGATCGCCTCCTTGACCGCGCCGTACCGGCCGTGGGTGATCGGGTCGACGCCGCCGCAGAAGAGCACCCGGTCCGGATACGCCTCCTTGAGCTTGTAGTTGTTCTCCGCCGGGGAGAAGCCCAGCTTCCAGCCACCGTGGCTCGGCACCGTCTGCGCCATCGCGATGTCGGTGTCGGACTCGTCGAACATCAGCCGGTGGGCGTCCTCGACCGACAGTTCCCGCCCGGAGATGTCGTCGTACGGGTACCCGGGCCGGGAGTAGAGCTTGGCGTACTCGACCAACGCGTTGGTCGACTTGCGGCCGCCGGTGCGCTCGTCGAGGTTGTCGTCGGTGAGCTTGTACATGTGGATGGCGTTGTCGAATACGAAGTAGTCGTTCTTCATGACCCAGCTTCCGTGTCCGAAGGGTTGGGGGTTCAGCGTCAGCTGCCGCGTGGTGCCTGCCGTTCGAGCCGTTCGACGTGCCGTACGGCGAGCTGCCGCCGGCGTCGTACGGCGAACCCGGCGAGCGAGACACCGACGATGACCGCGAGCCCGTTGAAGATGCGCTCGATCCAGGTGGCGGCGCCCAGGTGCTGCAGGCCGGCGATGGTGAAGCTGATGAAGTACGCGGCGACGACGGTGCCGAGCATGTTGACCCGGCCGGGACGCAGTACGGCCGCGCCGAGGAAGGCCGCGGCGAACGCCGGGAGCAGGAACTGCTCGCCGACGGTCGGTTGGGCGGAACCGACCCGGGACGCGAGGAGCACCCCGGCGATCGAGGCGAGTACGGCAGCACCGACGAACGCCCGTACCGTGTAACTGTTGACGTTGATGCCGGCCCGCGCCGCGCCGCGGATGTTGCCGTCCATCGCGTAGAGCCGCTGCCCGAACGGGGTCCAGACGACCAGGAACTCCAGCAGCACCACCAGGACGGTCAGATAGATCAGCGGCAGCGGGATACCGGCCAGGTCGCCGCGGGCGATCGCGGTGAAGCTCTCCGGCACGTTCTGGAAGATGACCCGGCCACCGGTGATCATGTAGAGGCTGCCCATCAGCAGGCTGCCCGTCGCCAGGGTGGCGATGATCGACGACATGCCGAACTTCAGCACCAGCAGGGTGTTGAGCAGACCGACGGCGACCGCGAGCACCAGGACCGCGACCAGCGCCAGCCAGATCGGCGTGCCGTGCACCGCGACCAGCCAGATGCTCACGCCCTGCGCCAGGCCGAGCATCGGGCCGACCGAGGCGTCGAGGTAGTGCGCCAGCAGCGGCAGCGTCGCGGCCAGCGCGACGATCACGGTCACCGTCTGGTTGACCAGGATCAGCCGGAAGTTCGTCGTCGTGAAGTAGGTTTCCGGGCTGGCCACCGAGAACACCGCGATCACCAGGAAGAGCAGGCCGACCAGCCCGTACCGGCTGACGCCGTCGACCGCCCGCTCGCCGACACCCTGGCGCGACCGGTCGGCGCTCTGCCGGACCACGACCCGGTCGGGTGGCGTCTTCGTCACCGTCTCCGTCACGCCGGCTCCTCCGTCCCGAGCGCGTCGGCTCCCCGCACGATCAGTTGCACGCACCGCTCGACGTCGAGTGCGCCGGTCGGCCCGTGGTAGACCCGCCGGCCGCCTTTCATCACGAGCAGGCGGTCGGCCAGGGCCAGCACCTCCGGGATGCGGTGGCTGATGACGATCACCGCGTAGCCGCGGTCGCGCAGCCGTACGATCAGGTCGTTGACGCCCCGCGACTCGGTGGTGCCCAGCGCCGCCGTCGGCTCGTCCATCACCATCACGCGCGGCTCGTTCTCGGTCACCAGCGCCCGGGCGATGGCCACCATCTGCCGTTGGCCGCCGGAGAGCCCCTCGACGAGCACGTTCATGTCGTGCAGGTCGATGCCGAGCCGCTCCAGCACCTCCCGGGTGCGGGCCCGCATCGCCTTCTTGCGCAGCACCGGCAGCCGGGCCGGACCGGCCGTCCACTCCCGGCCGAGAAACACGTTCTCGACCACGCTGAGGTTGTCGGACAGGCCGAGGTCCTGATAGATCATCTCGATGCCCCGGGCGCGGGCGTTGCCGATCGTGTGCGGCGCCAGCCGTTCGCCGGCGATCCGCAGCTCGCCGCCGTCCGGCGCGACCGCCCCGCTGACCATGTTCATCAGGGTCGACTTGCCGGCGCCGTTGTCGCCGACGATGCCGAGGATCTCGCCCGGCAGTACGTCGAAGGAGACGTCGGTGACCGCGCGGACCCGGCCGTACGACTTGGACAGTCCGACGACCTCGAGCACGGGGCTGTCCGTCCGGGCGCCCTTCGCCAGGGACGCCGGGGCGGCCGTCACGAGGCGGCCCGCCACATCTGCTCGTACCGCTGCGCGTAGTCGACGTAGCTGTCCCAGTCGACGACACCGTCGGCGGGGGCGTTGTCCTTGACGAAGATGGTCGCCGGGATGCCCTGCTCCGCGTCGGGCAGCGGCTGCTGGCCGGCCAGCAGCCGGACGACCTGGTCGATCGCGGCGTACGCGTTCCAGCCCCGGACCGCGCCGAAGTCGGCGAACTGGTCGCCGGTGGCGACACTGCCCAGGCGCTCGGGTTCGGCGTTCTTCGACAGCACCTTCACGTCCTCGCGGCCGGCGGCCTTCAGCGCGGCGATGATGGACTCCACCCCGTTGCCGTACGGCGTGAAGATGTACTGCAGGTCGTTGCCGTGCTTCTGCAGCAGCGACGTGGTGATGTTCTGCATCTCGATCGGGTCGACCGCCTGGGTGAGGGTGCGTTCCCTGACCTCCAGCAGCTGGCAGCCGGTGCAGCCGGCGAGGACCCGCTTGCTGGCCTCGAGGGCCTCGACCAGGTGGGGATAGCCGACGTCCCAGAGGAAGACGGCCTTCGCGGTGCCCTTGGAGTCGGCGACCGCCTTGGCCACCTCCAGCACCGCCTGGAACGTCTCGCGGCTGGACACGTTGGCGTCGTAGCCGACCGCGCCACCCTCGTCGATGGCCGATACGCCGACCACCGGAATGTTCTGTTTCTGCAGCTCGGCAATGCCGTCGGCGACCTGGTTCTCGGGGATGGCCACGGTGATGACGGCGCTGGGCCGGTTGGCGGCGGCGGTCGCGAACGCCTTCTGGAAGCCCTCGGGACTGCCCTGACCGTCGTGGATGTTCGCGGTCCAGCCGAGCGACTGGGCGATGCTCTGCGCCTTCTTGCCGACCTCTTCGCAGGAGGTGCCGATGCGGCACACGATGATGTCGAGCTTGGCGCCGGGGACCGGTTTGACCGACTCGGTCGGGCCGGACCAGTCCTGATAGACCTTGATCTTGTCGAGGGTGAGGTCGGCCTCGTTGCCCTCGAAGAAGAGCAGGCCGTCCGTGCCGGCCTCGACGAGGGTCGCGGCCTGCTGGGTGTACGCGTCGTTGACGGGGCCCGGCGCGGCGGCGGTGTCGGCGCCGTCGCCGCAGGCGGCCATGGTTGCGAGCAGTGCGGCGGCGCCCAGCGAGGCGGCCGCGGAGCGGAGCCGACGGGCTCCGGTGATCCTGACCAAGATGCCACTCCCTAGAGAGGTCCGCGACCCGCGCGGGCAGAGGGCTTTGTCGTGGTGGGGTGACGCCGCGGCCGTGGCCGGTGCCTGTCGTGACGGCGGCGGGGACGGTCCCGGACGGCGGCTTGGGTGTGGCCGACGCCCCGAGGTTGTACGCAATTGACCGTAGGCAGCGGCGACGAGGGTGTCAATAGTTCATCGCTTCGAAACAGTAAGCCCAGCTAAAGCGGTCGGTAGCCGACATAAGGCCGAGAGCCACCTCACATCGATCAAGGCAGATTGTATGCAGAAGCTGATCGGGAGCGTCCGCCAGCGGTGATCGCTCCGCGGCGCGGTCTTCCGGCTACAGACGGTGCGGCGGCGTTCGAACGACTCGCGACTCCGCGGGCCGTCGCGGGCCGTCGCCTGCTTCGCGGACCTCTGTGGGGATTGGACCGGAGCCGCGACGAAGGGCTGTCCAGCCCTCGACGCCCGGGACCGACGGACGGGCGGGGCAGCCTCGTCACGGGATCTCCATCCACCGACCCGTTGCCCGGGCGATATGTGCCGAACATCGGGCGACGGGGCGCGGGGCACGTCGTTGATCTGGGCGTGAGAGACGTTATCGAGCGTGGATAAGGTCCCTCACGCCCAGATCAACAAGGAAGGCCACCGACGCGCCGCCAAAAAACCGCCCCGCCTTCGGCATCGGCTCAGCCAGACCACGGCCCCGAACGCCCGGCCACTGCTGCGGACGCCCGGCTACGGAGGCAGGCCCGGCCACGGACGCAGCGGCTGACGCGCCCACGGAGGCCAACGCCCGGCCCTCGGCCCTGGTCACGGGACCCCGGATCCTGGTCACAGCGCGGACATCCGGGCCCTGGTCACGGCCGCAGGACGCCCGGCCCGGGCCGCCGCCACAGGGCACCCGGCCCGGGCCACCGCCACGGGGCGCTTGGTCCTGGCCACGGCCACGGACGTCCGGCCGTGCCCACCCGGCCACGACGTCCAACCATGACCTGCTGCGGCTCACGGCCGCCCACCTCAGCAAGCAACACGCCTCGGCGGACAACTCGCACGCATCAGCGGGCATCCCGCGCGTCGGCGGCGGGCGCCCGAGGTGCATCGGCGGCCTGGCCGACCTCGACCACCTGGCCGAGCCCGTCGCCGCAGCCACCGCGCTATCCGCCGGCAGGGCCCGCCGCCCGCCTCGCGTACGCGGATCGCACCGCGCCGCCCGACCCGCCGGTCAGGCGCCGGCGATGCGGGGCGTGATCTGCCGGACCTCGACCGGGGCGCCCGGCCGGCCACCGGCCCGCGACGCGTACTCCGGGACGCCGACACACGTGAAGAGCAGTGTGGCGAGGTCGTCGGACTCGCCGACCAGGGCCGGGATCTCCGAGTCCAGGAACGTCATGCCGGAGGCGCCGGCCCCCAGGGCGTACGCCGCCAGGTGCAGCCGCCCCTCGACCAGTCCGGCGGTGAGCTGGGCGGTGCGGTAGCCGCGGTCGTCGAGCGTGGACGCCGGGGTGGCGGCGATGACGACGAACGCGGCGTCGGCGGCGAGACTCTGGTCGAGGCAGATCCGTTCCAGTTCGGCGCGCAGGTTCCCGGCCCGCAGCGGGGTCGCCAGGTCGGGCCACCGGTAGAGGCCCGGCGGCACGTCGTCGACGCCGTGCACCGCCACCCAGTGCGGGATCTCCACCCCGCGCAGCGCGGCGGTCATCGACCATTCCAGCGCCGCCCTCGGCAGCGTCCGGGACCGGTCCATGAGCCGCTGCGAGCCGCGGCGGAGCACGACCTCGTCGAGGGAGTCGGACGGCGGGTGGTCGGGCAGCGCGGCGGCGCGCGGCCACGGCTCGCCGAGGACGGTCCGCTCCCCCGCGCGCTGCGCGGTGGTGACCAGCGGGAACTCGACCGGTGGCAGCGTGCCCGTGGTCGCCGGGCCGGTGGGGCCGATCGCCGGCTCGCCGGCACCGAATGTCAGCAGCGCCAGCGGGTGCTCGTGCACCCCGTCGGCGCCGACGAGGTCGCGCAGGGTCGCGTCCGGGAAGTCCGTGCGCAGCCGGGGTGCGAGTCCGGCGCTGTCGGCCGCCGCCGACAGTTGGGACAGCAGCGTGCCGGCGTCCCAGTACATGTGCCGGAAGCCCCGCTCGGCGTAGCGCCAGCCGGTCCGCCACGGCACCCCGGTCAGCACCAGCGTCGTGGCGGCCCCGGTCGCCGCGGGGCCGATCTGGACCAGGGCGTGCGCGGCCGCGTCGTACCAGTGCACGCCGTCCGGCACCCCGGCGACGCCACGGGTGCTCGCGTAGACCTCGAGCGGGAACCGGGCGCCGGCCGACCCGGCGGCCCGGTAGAAGTGCCGGCGACCGTCGCGTTCGGTCATGCGGACGACGCCCGCGCCGAGGAAGAGCACCCGGCCGAGTTGGGCGGCGTCGAGCGGCCGGGCCGGTGACTCCACCCCGGCCAGGACCGCCGTCGCGGGCACGCCGGGATCGGGCAGGTCACGTGGCAGGGTGACGACGGGCAGCCCGTCCGGATACGCCTTCAGCTGCGGTGGACGCGTGCCCGGGTCGTTCGGGACGAGGTCGTGGCGTACCCGCGGGTCGTCCACCGGCACGTCCCACTCGCGGTCTGGCACGTACGACGTCAGCCGGTGCAGCAGCCCGGCGCCGGAGTCGAGATCCACGCAGGCATCCTGCCAGGTCCCGCCTCCGGCCGCCGGATGATTTCCGTCGCGGTGGTACGCCGGCCGTCAGGACTTGTCGTCGGCCACCTTGCCGGCGGGTCCGTACGGTGAGCGCTGCCCCTTGGGTACGGGGCGTTTCGCGGTCTTGTCGTGTGCCCCGCCGGGCGCCTGCGTCGGGTGGGGTTCCTGGGTCCGCTGCTGGGTGGTCGCCGTGTCGCCGCTGCGGCGCATCTCCGGCTGCTGGACGTTCGCCATGGCGTCTCCCCTCTCGTTCGCCCTGCTACCGGAATACCCGCCCAGCACCGGGCCATGCGGCCGGTACCGCGCCCGGACGGTGTCACCGCACCCGGCGGGCGGCCCGTTCCCGGACGAGGTCGAACAGTTCCTCGTGCGCGTCCAGGCTCCGCTCGGCCGTGAAGAGTTTGCGGGCCTCCCGGGCCTTGGCCTCCCGCCAGTCGGGCGGCGTGGCGGCGAGGTCCAGGATCGCCCGGCGCAGCGCTTCGGGGTCACGCGGCGGGATCAGCGTGCCGAACTGGGTCGCGAGAACCGGATACCGTCCGCCGGGCAGGTCGGAGGTGACCGACGGTACGCCACACATCATCGCCTCGGCCTGCGCGATGCCGAACGACTCCGCCATCGACGGCAGGGCGAACACGTCGATCGAGGCGTAGAAGTCGTCGATCTCCTGGCCGCGTAGTTCGCCGAGCACCTCGATGCGGCTGTCGGCGCCGATCTCCGCCCGGATGTCGGCGAGGTTGTCGCCGCCCATCACGGTCTTGTAGTTGCCGCCGATCAGCAGCCGGGCGTCGGGGTCGGCGATCTGTCGGAAGGCCCGGACGAGGTAGACGATCCCCTTGTCCTCGACGATGCGGCCGAGGAAGCCGACGTGCAGCCCACCGGTGCGGCGGTAGTGGGGCCGGCCATCCCGGCGGTCGAGGCACGGCGCGGGGATGGGGCGGAACTCCTTGTTCCGTACCAGGGGCCAGAACTTCGAGGCGTGGGCCTGGTCGTCGCTGTTGGTGATCACGGCGGCGGAGCGGCGCAGCGCGGACCGGGAGGTGACGTCGGAGGCGGCGACCGCGATCCGGTTGAGCAGGCCGGGCGGCAGGTAGAGATCGATGTGCAGCATGCTCACGATCGGGGTGGGGTGGGCGAGCCTGGCCAGCACCGAGGCTTCCGCCATCGGCAGGTTGAGGTAGAGCAGCGAGGATCGGCGGGCGATCCGGGCGGCCTCGACCGGGTAGGCGGGGCTGATCTGGGCCCGGGTGATCTGGCCGAGGACCGGCGACCGGTAGATGTCGACGCCGGCGACCGTCTCGCGGCGGGGCGTGGACCGGTCGTGCTGGCTGGTGACGACCGCGACCCGCCAGCCACGGGCGGCCATCCCCTCGGCCACGACGCGGGCGGTGTGGGTGACGCCGGAGATGTACGGGGTGTAGTAGGTGAGTGCGACGGTGAGGTCGTAACGCGGTTCCGGATTGGCCATCTGATCGGGGTCCTTTCTGGACAGTTTCACGGCGACACGACGGCGAACTGCCCGCTGTGGTCCGACAGTCCGTCCGGGGGCACCATCCGGTATTCGTGCACGTCGACGTCGGCGCTGGTGAACAGCCAGTCGAGCCGCCACAGGGGCAGGCCGTAGCGGGCCCACGAGACCGGGTAGGGCGAGTCCAGGGCGGCGGTGGCGTCGACCAGCCGGTCCGGCAGCGTGCGCAGCAGCCGCATGGCCGGTGAGGTGTTCAGGTCGCCGGCGAACACGACCGGGTGCGGGTTGTCGGCGACGTCGGCGGCCAGTGCGCGGATGCTGGCCTGCCGCAGGTCGTGGCGGGCCAGCCCGTCGTCGGCGGTGTCCGGGGCGCGGGCCGGCAGCCCGACGACCGGTACGTGCAGGTGCGAGTTGTAGAAGGTGACCACCCGGCCGTCGACGAGCAGATCCGTACGCAGCGTCTTGACCGTGTGGTACGCCGGCATCCGCGAGTCGGCCGGGGGCAGGTCGTCCCACTCCCGGTCCAGCCAGGGGCGTACGTCGAGCGGGCGTTCCAGGGTGATCGGGAACCGGGAGACCGTCAGCAGTTCCCCGGCGACCGCGATGTGGAAGCCGGGAAACTCCCGCCGCAGCCGGTCCACGTCGGCCACCGGGACCGGGTCCCACTCCGGGGTGAAGTACAGGAACTCCTGGAGCAGGTAGACGTCGGCCGCCTGGGCGTGCAGGTAGCGGTACAGCCGGTCGGGGTCGTGGATCGGCTCGCCGCCGGGGCCGGCCGCCAGCATCTGGTCCCAGTACCAGGTGTTCCAGGAGAAGACGGTGACCGCGTCCGGCGGCGCCGGGGCGGGCCGGTGCCACAGCGTGGCGGGGTTGACCCCGGCGACCGGCCAGCCGAGCGCCAGTGCCGCGACGAGGAGGGCCGCGCACCAGAGCCGGGCCGGCCGGGCCAGCGGCACCAGGACGAGCAGCAGCAGCGGGGCGGCGACGAAGAGCAGCGGCGGCAGGAGGTCCGGCAGGTTCCACCACCAGGCCCGGCCGGACAGCAGCCGGTGGGCGGCGACGAACACCAGCCACGCCCCGGCCGCGCCGAGCGCGACCCGGGCGCCCCAGCGCCGTCGCCGCCGCGGCGGTGCGGCCGCGACGTCACCGACCGCGGTCACCGCTCGCTCCGGTCACCGCGGTACGACGGTCGGCGCCTACCACGCGGACCCGACCTTCTCCCGGACGAATCCGGTCAGCAGCCGGCGCAGCCCCAGCGCGAGGGTGGCGTCGAGCGCGTCCAGGAAGTACTCCAGGTCGGCCGGCTCGACCATCAGGGTCGGCGCGACCATGAGCGGGTTCTCGGCGTTTGGGCTGTAGTACGTCATGATCTTGTGCTCGCGGTAGAGGTGGGCGATCACCGACAGGGTGATCAGCTTGGTGCCGAACTGCGGGTCGCGGTTGAACCCGGGGACCAGCTTGCCGGCCAGTTCGAGCAGCTTCGGGCCGCTGTTCAGGAACACGCCGAACAGCGATCCCACCCCCGACACCCGGTCGACGGCGTCCGGGTGGGCCTTGCGGATCCGCTCCAGGCCGGGTCCGAGGATCGCCTCGATCTGCCGCGCCCGGCCCGGGAAGTCGTCCTCCACGACCACGTTGACCGCCTCGATCGCGGTCACGGTCTCCTCCCCGAAACCGTAGTACGTGGTGCTGTGCAGGATCACGTCGGCGAGCCGGTCGTACGCCTTGCGGAACAGCCGCTCCCGCGCCGTGTAGCCGGAGATCGAGGCCTTCCCGCCGCCGAGGGACTTGGAGTAGGCGAGGATGTCCGGCAGCAGTCCGTCGTAGCGCATGAAGTAGAACAGGCTGCCGGTCTTGCCCCATCCGGTGTAGACCTCGTCGAAGATCAGCACGATGTCCTCGTCGTCGCAGAGCTGCCGCAGCTCCCGCAACGCCGACTCCGACCAGCACCGCATGCTCGACGCGCTGTACGGCTCCACCATCAGCGCGTACACGTCGCAGCCGCCGTCCGCCCGGCGGGTGGCCTCGATCGCCGCGCGCACCGCGTCCACGTCGCCGTACGGATACACCACCGCGTTGGGCAGTCCCGGGAACCGGAAGTGGTTCTCCGCCGAACCGGTCAGGCTGCCCGCGCCGAGCGTCTTGCCGTGGAAGCTGATGTCGGCGCGCAGGATCGTGTTCCGGCGCCCCTCGTGATACTTGTACGCCATCTTGATGGCGCCCTCGTTGGCCTCGGCGCCGGAGTTCGGGAAGTACGAGACGGACAGGTCGCCGGGCAGCAGTTCGGCCACGTTGTGGCTCAGCGCCCCCAGGTACGGGGAGAAGAACGCCTTGTGGACCTCCATCCGCCGCTGCTGCGCGAACCGGGCCCGGGCCGCGAGGATCCGCGGATGGTTGTGGCCGTGGTTGAGCACCCCGACCCCGCCGGACATGTCCAGCACCCGGCTGCCGTCACGCATGTGGACCCAGGGGCCCTCGGCCTTCTCCACCAGCTCCCGGCCGAACCCGAACGTCGTCATCAGCGACACCTGCGACCGGCTGACGTAGCGGCGGTAGAGGTCGTGCACCTCCTTCGCCGTCAGCTGCTCGCACTCCTCGATCCCGATCAACCTGCCCATGGCCGCTCATCTCCCTTGCCAACGCCGCATCCGATGCGGACGACCTCCGATGGACGATCTCCACGACGCCCAGCGCCGCACCGCCGAGCACCACCTCGCCGACGGTGGTCACCAGCCGACTCGCCACGGCCACCACCACCGCCGCCGGCACCGGCAGCACCAGAGCCAGCGCCCCGGTGAGCACCGTCTCGCGTACGCCGAGCCCGTCCGGCACGACGACGGCCAGCACGCCGACGACGGTCGCCAGCCCGAACGCGCCGACGCACAGCGGCAGCGACGGGCCGGGCGGGGCCCCCATCGCCACCGCGAGGACCCACAGGTGCACGCCGCTGACCAGCCACGACAGGGTCTGCCAGCCGACCGCGACGCGGACCGCCCGGTCGGACACCGACCGGGCCGGCTCGGGCCGGCGCAGCAGCCGCAGCACCAGGTGCGCGGCCCGGCCGAGCAGCCCCGGCCAGCCCACCGCGACGAGGACCGGCAGGGCGGCCAGCGCCAGCCAGGCGGCCCGACCGCCGAGCACCTGTACGCCGGCGAGCAGGCCGACGGTCAGCCCGGTCAGGTGGACCAGCAGTGTGCTCAGCGTTCCCGCCACCAGCATCCTGGGCAGCGTGATCCCGTTGGAGGTGGCCACCTTGACGGCGGCGACGATGCCCGGCACCTTGCCGGGCACGTACTTGGCGAGGAAGCCGACGAAGAAGACGCGCATGACCCGGGTCAGGCGCAGCGGCGGGCCGAGTTCGAGCAGGACCGCCCGCCACGACAGCATTCCCAGCAGCGGGCCGACCGTGGCGGCCAGCAGGGCGGCGGCCAGCAGCAGGGCGATCCCGGCGGCGTCGTGCCGCTCGCCGAGGACGGCGACGACCGACCAGTCCTGGCCGGCCAGCGCCCGTACGACGGCGGCCACGACGACGAGCGTGAACACCACCACGACGACTCGCCACAGTGGACGCCACCAGCGCGGTACGGGGCGCCGGGCCGCGCCGAGCAGTGCGCCGAGGTTCATTCCGGCACCCCCGCCCCCGCCGGACGCGGTCGGGTCCGGTGCGCACGTTCGCGCAGCAGCGCGTAGCCGGCCCGGGGCAGCCCGGCGGCCAGGCCGGCGACCAGGGCGGCGTACGACAGCGCGTGCAGGCCGGCGGCGAAGACGGCGAAGCCCGGCCCGCGCAGCTCGTACGTGAGCCGGAGGAACCGGTGGTTGGCCGCCACGAACACCGCGCCGAGCACCGGCCAGGTCAGCGCCAGCCAGGGCACGAGCAGCGCCAGTGGCAGGATCGCCAGGGCCAGGGTCGACGTGAGCAGCGACGTCTGGGCGGCCCATTCGAGGTGCCGGAAGCGGTCGGTCGACATCATGCCGGCGCGGGCGCCGGTGCTCGCCGCACCGGCCCGCTGGCGGCGCCACGTACGGACCATGAGCAGCGGCTTCGCGCTGGCGCGGACGAACTGTTCGGTCAGCAGCGGCAGCAGCCGGTCGACGTCGTCGTGGCGGGTCAGCACCAGGTCGGTGGCCACCAGCCGGTAGCGGTCGGGCAGCCGGGTGCCGAACTCGTCGTCCTCACCGCTGCGCAGCCGTTCGTCGAAGCCGCCGACCTCCTCGAACACCGTGCGCGGGATCAGGGTGGCGGCGAAGAGGGCGCCGGTGTCCCGGCCGACGCTGCGCTTGCGCCAGAAATGCTCGAACGCCACCCGGTACGCCTCCACCGGACCGTCATCGAACAACGGACGCGCGTCATAGATCCCCTGCACCATCCCCACCCCCGGCGACCCCACCAAAAGCCGCACCGCGTTCCCCACCGCATCCGGCGCCAACGCCGTATCCGAATCCACAAAGAACAACAACGGCGCCGAACTCGCCGCCACCCCCGCATTCCGCGCCGCCGCCGGACCCGAATTCACCGGCAACTCCACCACCCGACACGGAAAACCCGCCGCGATCTCCCGCGAACCATCCGTACTCCGGTCATCCACCACCACCACCTCGACCGGCGCATACGACTGCCCGAACACCGACTCCAAACAAGCCCGAAGCGTCTTCTCCTTGTTGAAATTCGGCACGATCACCGCCACCGCGTCCGCCCCGCTCACCGGGCCCGCCCCCTGGCCACGACGTACCCGACCCGCAGGACGCCGACTCCGGTGCCGACGACGGCCAGCGCGTAGAGCAGCATGTGCATCCCGGTCGCGTACGCGGCGAAGCCGGCGCCACGGAACCGGTAGGTGAAGCGCAGGAACCGGTGACTCGTCGCGGCGGACGCCACGAGCAGGCCGAGCCACAGCGGCAGCAGCCACGGCAGGAAGAAGACGAACGGCAGGGTGAGCAGGCTGAGTCCGGACAGGACGAGCCCGGTCGGGGAGAACGCGTTCACCCGCATCCCGGTGCCGGCGTTGCGCCGCCGGCCGGCCCGGAGCATGACCAGCGGCGTCTGGGTCGCGAAGCCGAACTGCTCGCGTACGAACGGCACGAAGCGGTCCACGTCGTCGTGCCGGGTGACGACGGTGTCGGTGACGACGAGGTGGTAGTGGTCGGGCAGCCGGGTGCCGAACTCGGCGTCCTCGCCGGTGCGCAGGCTCTCGTCGAAGCCGCCGACCTCCTCGAACACCGTGCGCGGGATCAGGCTGGCCGCGAACAGCGTCGCGGCCCGCCGCCGGCCGACGCTGCGCTTGCGCCAGAAATGCTCGAACGCCACCCGGTACGCCTCCACCGGACCGTCATCGAACAACGGACGCGCGTCATAGATCCCCTGCACCATCCCCACCCCCGGCGACCCCACCAAAAGCCGCACCGCGTTCCCCACCGCATCCGGCGCCAACGCCGTATCCGAATCCACAAAGAACAACAACGGCGCCGAACTCGCCGCCACCCCCGCATTCCGCGCCGCCGCCGGACCCGAATTCACCGGCAACTCCACCACCCGACACGGAAAACCCGCCGCGATCTCCCGCGAACCATCCGTACTCCGGTCATCCACCACCACCACCTCGACCGGCGCATACGACTGCCCGAACACCGACTCCAAACAAGCCCGAAGCGTCTTCTCCTTGTTGAAATTCGGCACGATCACCGCCACCGCGTCGGCCGGCGCCATCTACGGTCTCCCCTCGGACGTCGCGGGTTCCGGGATCCGGCCGGAGGACGGGCCGGGCGTCGGGCCGGTGTGCCGCAACCGGGCCGCGACCAGGACCAGCAACGCCGCCCCGAGGGCGGTGTAGAGCAGTTCGACCGGCATCACCCAGGTCTGTTCGGGCACCGGCACCCAGCCGCCGACGTAGGCGATCCACCACGGCAGCGGCAGCGCGAAGACGAGCCACAGGCCGCCGAGCAGCACCGGCCGCCCGGAACGGGCGGCGGACAGGGACGGTACGGAACGCCCGGAACGGGCGGCGATCAGGGACGGTACGGGCCGCCCGGAACGGGCGGCGATCAGGGCCAGTAACGGCACGCACCACACCCAGTGGGCGTACCAGGTGACCGGCGAGACGAGCAGGCCGGTGACGGCGCAGGCCAGGATCCCGGTCAGCTCCTCGTGGCGGCGGCTCGCCCAGACCGCGACGGCCAGTCCGGCCACGCCCGCCAGCACGCTCGCGGGCAGCCACACCGGGTGCGTCGACTCCGGCAGGAGGTTCAGTACGGCCCCGCGAAGCGAGCTGCCGAACGCCTCCTCGTCCGGGGGCCGGGTCCGCGAGCCGTCAACGAAGGCGCCGCCCCAGAAGGTGGCCGAGGCGGACGGCAGGAACAGGAAGCCGATCGCGACGGTGCCGGCGAACGTCGCCAGCGCGGTCAGCCCGGCTCTGATCCGGCCGGTCAGCAGCAGATAGGCGACGAAGATCAGCGGCGTCAGCTTGAGCCCGGCGGCGAGGCCGATCAGGATCCCCTGGTGTCGTCCCCTGATCCGGAGCAGGTCGACCAGCACCAGCGCCAGCAGCAGGATGTTCACGTTGCCCAGCAGCAGCGTTCCGGCGATCGGCGACAGTGGCAGCACGGCCAGGGTGCCGAGCGCGAGCAGCACCAGGGACCGCCGACCGCCGCCGGGCGCGAGGTGTCCGATCAGGAGCCACACCACGGCCGGGACGAGCAGCGCCGAGCCGACCGTCCAGACCCAGAACCCGACGGCGGGGCCGACCTGGGCCAGCGGCAGCAGGGCCAGCACCGCGAACGGCGGGTAGACGAACCCGTACCCGTCCCGGCTGACCTCGTAGGGTGACTCTCCGGCAAGGACCGCGCCGGCGGCGTCCCGGTAGACCGCCAGGTCGCCGCCGGGCGCCCAGGCGCTCCCGGTGTTCGCGGCGACCCACTGCACGAGGGCGATCGCCGCGGCCGTCACGGCGACGGTCAGCACGAGCACGCCGGTCGTGGCGGCCAGGACCGTACGCCGGTCGAGGCCGGAATTCGGGGCCACGCTCACCGGGGCACCCCGATCGGCGGGGTGGCCCGCCGGGTGCCCAGGCGCAGGAGCCGCTCGGTGGTCCCGATCGCGGCACCGGCCGCCGAGGTGAGCTGGTAGAGCAGGTGGACGGCGGCGAACCGGAGCCCGAACCCGATACCCCGGTCGGCGACGACCCGACGGTAGGTGCCGCCCTCCAGCGCCACCGCCACGGCGAGCAGCAGCAGGGGCACCACGGTCCCGCCGGCGCCCACGACGAGCGGCACCGGCGTGGTGAGCGCGGCGGCGAGAATGAGACCGCTGGCCAGCACCCGGGAGGCGGCGCCGCCGAGGACCTCGCCGGGCCGTACCTCGTAGGCGCTGGCCCGCGCCCGCAGGAACACCTTGGGCAGCAGGACCTTCAGCGTCGTGTCGTGGTCGTGCACGCCGGCGATGGCGGCGGTGCTGCGTACGTCGTAGCGCTGCCGGATCCGGTAGCCGTACTCGGGTGCCTCGGTGTGCCGCAGGTCGGGGTTGAACGGCCCGAGTTCACGGAAGACGTCGGCGCGCATCGCGCACAGCGCGGTGTGCAGCCCTTCCATGGGGCCCTCCCGGGCCAGCCACCAGTGGTACATCTGCAGCGCCCGGTATTCGGCGATGAGGTTGTGGGACAGCAGCGACTCCGGACGCAGCACACCGCAGATGGCGCCGAGCCGGGGCGACGACCGCAGTTCGGCGACCGCGGCGGCGACGCTGTCCGGCTCGAGCGCGACGTCGGCGTCGAGAAAGAACAGGATCTCGCCCTGCGCGTGCGCGGCGCCGAGGTTGCGGGCGGCGCCGGGACCGCTGTTCGCCGGCAGCCGCATGACCGTGGCGCCGGCCGACGCGGCGATCATGGCGGAGTCGTCGGTGCTCGCGTCGTCGACCACGATGATCTCGATGGCGGGGTGGGTCTGCCGGCGCACCGACTCGACGCACAGCGCGACCGTGCGGGCCCGGTTGTAGCAGGGGATGACGACGGAAACCAGCGGGTCCACTGTGCCTCTCCTTCTCGCGGTCGGTCCGGCCCGGCCCGCCGGCCGGACCCGGGCGGACCGGGGCCGCGTGATTGAGCTGTATCGCGTGTTCCGGAGCCTTTGGCGGCGAGATTCCGAGATACGGCTTTGTGTACTGCTGTTCATATGAACGAAAGCCGGAATTGCTGGCCACCGCAACATCATCAAGCGATTGCCGCCTATATTCTGCGTACGCTCGGTCGACCCGTCAAGGACTTCACAAAGAGCGTTCGACGCTTGACACACGCTTGATACGGGTCAATATGTCGCAATGTATGGGGAGAGGTGGTTCGAGGGGTTTTCGGCCACCGTGGACCGTTGTGTCGGCATGACCGACGCCCCGCGGACCGGGCGGCGACGATCGCCGCACACACCTCACCCAGCCCCACGAGGCCGGCCTGACCTGCGACGATCGGCGGTCGGCGCGGAAACGTGAGCACGGCGGCGGGCGCCGGCGCCGACCGCACCCATTCGTCGCGCCGAACCGGCCACCTTCCCAGGGCACGCGTTCACCCGCGAGCCCGGTGAACCGTGCGAGCGGTCCGGAATTGGGAACGTGTTGACATCGCGGGAAATGGCGGAAACCAATCCACAAAAAGCCCGACGTGACCGCACGACCGTCGCAAGTAGACGGAATCAGCGGCGACCCGGCCGTCGGCACCGAATCCGACCCGGCCCGACCCGCCGACGGTCCGGGCACCCGCGGCACCGTACCCGCGAGCCGCACAGCCGACCGGCCCGGACCACCGGCCGCGTACGGGGCCGACCGGCTCCGTACGGCCGACCACGACACCACCGGAAGCCCCGACCGACGGTCCCGGCCGGGCCTCGGGCCGACACCGTAAGGAATGTTTCCCGCTGACGGAATTCCACACCCCCTCTCGGCGCCCTACGGAACAACATGGCAATTCATTGACATCAGTGTTTGACATACCCATGCTTGGTTGGCGTTGACGCGACAAGCGGTTCAAATACCGAATTGGGGTGCAATGGCGACATCAATACGTGATGCGTTCTATTATCCCGTCAGCGATACCAGAATGGTTCGCGGCGAGGGCATCTATCTGTACGACGAAAACGGACGGCGGTACGTCGACTGCGCCGCCGGAACGTTCAATCTGAGCCTGGGCTACTCGCACCCGGCGGTGGTCGAGGCGATCCGGAAACAGTCCGAGTCCCTCATCCACACGACCTCGACGTTCCAGGTGGATCCGGTCAGTCGCACCGTCCGGCGGCTCGTCGAGGAGTCACCGCCGAACCTGGTGCAGGTCCACCTCAAGGTCGGCGGCGGCTCGGAGGCGAACGAGGGCGCGGTCAAGATGGCCCAGCGGGCGACCGGACGGCGGGAGGTGATCACGCTGTTCCGCAGCCACCACGGGCAGACGATGATGATGACGTCGATGTCGGGAAACGCATTCCGCAAGGCCCCATTCCCGATCCTCTACCCGGGCTCGGTGCAGGTTCCCGATCCGTACTGCTTCCGCTGTTTCTACGGACAGGATCGACAGACCTGCGGGCTGATGTGCGTCGACCGCATCGACGACTTCCTGGAGTACGCCAGCGGCGGCCAGGTCGCTGCGGTCATCGTGGAACCCATCTCCGGCAACGGCGGCAACGTGGTGGCGCCGGACGGCTATCTGCCCCGGCTGCGGGAATTCTGCGACCGCCACGACATCGTGCTCATCTTCGACGAGATCCAGACCGGCATCGGCCGGACCGGACGGATGTTCGCCGCCCAGCACTTCGGGGTCGAACCCGACGCGATCACCGTCGGAAAGGGGCTCGGCGGCAGCGGCGCGCAGATCGCCGGCATCCTCACCAACGAGCGGCTGGCCGGGCTGCCCGCGCACCACCACTCGTTCACGTACGGCGCCAACGCGCTGGCCGCGGCGGCCGCCGCCGT
This sequence comes from Polymorphospora rubra, assembly GCF_018324255.1. GTDB lineage: Bacteria > Actinomycetota > Actinomycetes > Mycobacteriales > Micromonosporaceae > Polymorphospora > Polymorphospora rubra. The sequence continues at coordinate 4,765,324 of NZ_AP023359.1, read as the reverse complement.
GACGCTGGACATCGTGGCCCGGCCGGAGTTCCTGGCCAACGTCCGCGCCACCGGCGAGCACATCATGGCCCGGCTGCGGGACCTGCAGCGGCGCCACCGCGCCATCGGCGACGTACGGGGCGTCGGGCTCATGATCGGCATGGAGCTGGTGCAGCCCGACAACGCGCCGGCGGTGGCGCTGACCGGCGAGCTCGCCGAACGGGGCATGGGGCACGGGCTGGTGCTGCGCACCTCCCGGTACGGCCACGGCAACGTGCTGAAGATCCGTCCGCCGCTCATCCTCACCCACGCCGAGGCGGACCTGATCTGCGACCGCCTCGACGCCCTGCTGCGGGAGGTCACCGCATGAGGGCCCTGCTCACCGGTACCGCCCGGGCGGTACGCGACGCGCTCGCCGGGCTGAGCCCCGCTGGCGGGCGGGTGGTCCTCGGCGACGCGCCGGGCGGCGACGCGCAGTTCGACATCGACCGGGTCGCCGAGCGGGCCGTCTGGGAGTACGTCTGCCGGCACGCCCACGTGCCGGTCGCGGTCCACACCGAGGACGCCGGGACGCGCACCACCGGCTCCCGGCCGGAGTACGTCCTCGTCGTCGACCCGATCGACGGCACCCGGCCGACGTCGGCCGGGCTGGAGATGGGCACCGTGTCGATCGCGGCGGCGCGCATGGGCGACGGCCGGCCGACGGTCGGCGACGTGACGGCCGCCCACGTGCTGGAACTCAAGACCGGCGCGTGGCTCTACGCCGACGACAGCACCGGGATCGAGTCGTCCGGGTACGCGTGGCCGGTGCCCCGACTCAGCCCGAACACCGACCTGACCCGGATGTTCTGGTCGCTGGAGTTCAACGGGCACCCGATGCGCCTGATGTGCGAGGCGTACCAGCACCTGGTGGACGCGTCGGCCAACACCGGCGGGGTGTTCGTGTTCAACAGCGCCTCGTACTCGATCACCCGGATCGTCACCGGACAGCTGGACGCGTTCGTCGACGTCGGCAACCGGATCCTGCGCGACCATCCGGGCACCGAGGCCGAGTTCCGCGGGGCCGGCCGGGGCAGCATCCTGCACCTCTTCCCGTACGACATCGCGGCCGCCGTCTACCTGGCCCGGCGGGCCGGGGTGACCATCACCGACGGCTACGGCGCCCCGCTCGACGACATGCCGCTGCTCGCCGTGGACCCGGCCGGCCAGCGGTCCTGCGTCGCGGCGGGCAGCCCGGCGCTGCACCGCGCCCTGCTCGACAGCATCCGCTGGAACTCCGGAGGATTCGCGTGAAGGCCCTCGTCCTGCAAGACGACCGCTCCCTGCGGCTGACCCACCGCCGGCGGCCGGAGGTCACCGCCCCGGACGACGTCGTCGTACGCGTCGCGCAGACCGGCTTCTGCGGCACCGACCGGGGTGTCCTGCTCGGCAGGTTCCCGGCCGCACCAGGCGTGGTCATGGGGCACGAGGCGGTCGGCGAGGTCGTCGAGGTCGGCGCCGGGGTGACCACGCTGCGGCCCGGCGACCGGGTGGCGGCGAATCCCACGCTCTACTGTGGGCTGTGCAGCTGGTGTCGGCGCGGCGCCCTGAACTTCTGCCTGCACAAGGCCGGCAACGAGATCGGCATCGACCGCGACGGCGCCTTCGCCGAATACCTGCGCCTGGAGGAACGGTTCCTCCACCCGCTGCCGTCCGGCATGTCCTACGACCGCGCCGTCTTGGTCGAACCGCTCGCCTGCGTCATGAACAACCTGGAGGCGGCCCGGCTGCGGACCGCCGACGAGGTCGTCGTCCTCGGCGGTGGACCGATCGGCGTCCTCGTCGCGCTGCTCGCCGACCATGCCGGCGCCCGGGCCCGCCTCGCCGAACCCGACCCCTACCGCCGCGCCGCCGCGCAGAGCTACTTCGCCGGCATCCCCGGCTGCGCGGTCACCGTCACCGAACCGGACCGGATCGCCGCCCGCTCCGCATCCCTGGTCGTCGACACCGTCGGCGCGCTGCTCGACCGCGCCTGCGACATCGCCGACAACCTGGGCCGGGTCGTCGTCATGGGCTTCCACGACAAGGCGACGGCCATCCTGCGCCCGCTCGACGTGCTCCAGCGCGGGCTGACCGTCATCGGCGCCGGCGACTACAACAGCCTGATCTTCGTACGCGCCGTCGAACTGGCCCGCCACCTGCCGCTGGAGGGGATCGTCACCCACCACGTACGGCTGGACGACTTCACCGACGCGCTCGACACCCTCGGCATCGCCCCCGGCGCCCCACGGCCGTACACCGGCATGAAGGTCGTCATCACCACCGGCGGCGGCCGATGAGCACCCGCCCGATCATCTACGGCGAGTACCCGTACTACCGGGCCGACCCCGACCGCTGGGGACCGAACCTCGCGGCGCTCGCCGACGCCGGGATCGACGTCGTCACCTGCTACCTGCCGTGGCGGTTCCACGAGACGGCTCCGCGCCGCTACGACTTCGGCGGCGGCCGGGACCCCCAGCGCGACGTGGGCCGACTGATCGCGCTGGCCCAGTCCGCCGGCCTCGGCGTGCTGCTGAAACCCGGTCCGTTCATCCACGCCGAGGTGCAGCTCGGCGGCCTGCCGGACCGGGTCAGCCCCACCGTCGACCCGACGTACACCGCGGTCCTCGACGCGCGCGGCCGGCCCGTCACGGCACAGGGCCGCGCCCTGCCCAGCCTGTCCTGCCGGCGGTTCCGGGCCGAGGTCCGGCACTGGCTGGCCGCGGTCGACCGGCAGGTGCTGGCCCACACCCTCGCCCCGCACGGGCCGGTCGTCGCCGTCCAGATCGGCAACGAGGGCATCTACAGCGACGCGAACCGGCCCGCCACCGCCCACGACTTCGCGGCCCCGGTACTGGCCTCGTTCGCCGAACGCCTGCGGGCCGGCGGGTCCGGGCTCGCCGCCGCCGTACACGACGTCCGCCCCACCGACTGGCCGCCCGCGCTGCGGCAGGCCTGGGCCCGGTACGGCGGCGAACTGCTCCACGAGCAGTACCTGGACCTCGCCGCCGACCTGTCCCCACAGGTACGGCGGGTGGCGACGGTCAACCTCCCGCTGCCGGCGCTGGACGGCCCGGCCGGCGGCGCGGCGGCGTGGCTGCTGCGTACGGCCCGGGTCGGCGAAACCGGCCTGCGCGAGGGCTACACCGCCTGGGTCGGCAACCCCGCCCGGTCCCGGGCCGCGTTCACGGCGCACTGGTTCGGCGTACGAACCCGCCGGTCCAGCAACGTCGAGGACAACTGGGGCTTCACCTGGACCGACCCCACCTTCGCCCGGCCCGGCAACGCGCTCTTCCAGTCCCTGCTGGCGTTGGCGCTCGGCTCGCGCAGTTGCAGCGTCTACACCGCCTGCGCCACCGGGCACTGGGGACCGCTGATCGACCTCGACCCGGCCGGCGTACGCGCCGACGGGCTGGACCCGGTCGACTACGCGCCGCCGTACTGCCCGGGCGCCCCGCTGCGCGAGGACGGCACCGCCGGCGCCAACCTCCACGCGCTGCACGCACTGCGTGACCTGGTCCGCACCCCGCATCCCGGGCAGGCCGGCGCCCGGTTCGCGGCCGACGCGGTGCTGCTGGTCCCGGAAGCCCTCGCCCGGGCCGAGGCCTGGCCCGACGACACCGACCCCGCCGCGCCCGCCCTGCGTACCGTGGCCGGGCTCGCCGTCGACCTGATGGAACGGCACCAGTTCCAGATCGACGTCGTCACCGAGACGAACGCGCCCGACGCCGGCGCCGGCCTGCCCTGGCTCGTCCCGGTCGGGCCGGCCGGCCCGGACCCGCGCCTGGCGGCCCTGATCCACGCCCACCGGGCCACCGGCCAGCCGGTGGTGCTGCTCGGCGGCCCGCAGCGGGCGGGCGACCCGGTGGTCGCGCCGGACGCGCCGGACCGTACGCCGCTGCTGCGGCTGCTCCCGCCGCCCCGGCACGGCCACCCCGACAGCGACCCGGCCGTGGTGTTCGTCCACGTCGACGCGGCCGGGCAGCCACTGACCGCGTTCGTGTTCAACCTCGGCCCCCGGCCCGCGACCGTCCGCCGCACGCTGCACGGCTGCCCGGTCACCGTCGAGGTGCCGCCCCACGGCGCCGTCTGCCTGCGGCGGGCCGGCACCGGCTTCACCCCGGTCGCGGTCGCCGCCGGCTTCACTCCGGTCGCCGTCGGTGCCGGCTTCACCCCGGTCGCGGTCGGCGCCGACCCCGACCCGCCCGCCCCGACCACCGCGTCCGACCCGACCACCGCGTCCGACCCGACCAGCATGGAGGCGACAGCATGACCACCGGCATCACGTTCGACCAGACCGTACCGCGCGCCCTGGTCGACCGGGGCGACCCGACGACCGTCCTCATCACGAGCTGGACCAGGACCCCGACGACGGTGACGGCCGGCGCGGTCTGGCCACGCCTGGGCGGCTACTACAGCCTGCTCGACCCCACCCGGCACGACCCGCTGCTGGTCCTGGAGACCCTCCGCCAGGGGTCGATGCTGCTCGCGCACGTCGTCGACGACGTACCGCTCGCCACGATGCAGATCATGCGCTCGGTGCACTACACCGCCGAGCCGGACGGGCTCGCGATCACCGACGACCCGACCGAGGTGGTCATCACCATCGAGTGCGACCACGAGGAACCCGGCGGACACACGATCATGCAGACCCGGCTGACCTGCCGGTTGTACCGCGACGGCCGGCTCGTCGGCAGCGGCGGCGGCCAGGCGGTCGTGCCGCCCGAAGACCGCTACCTGAAGGTCCGCGGCCGCGACCCGCTGGAGGTGGTGGTCGCCGACGTCGTCCCCGGCCCCGCCGTCGCGCCCCATGGCGTCGGCCGGACGCTGGAGCGCGACGTCGTCCTCTCCCCGGCCGGCACGGCCCCCGACAGCACGGCCCCCGACGGCCGGCCGTCGACGGCGTTCCGGCTGCGGATCGACCCCGGGCACGCCAACTTCTTCGACAACCCGACCGACCACACGCCCGGCATGCTGCTGACCGAGGCGATGCGGCAGGCGGTGGTCGCCGAGTCCGGCGACCCGTACCTCGCGCCGCCGTCGATGACGGCGCGGTTCTTCCGGTTCGTCGAACTCGACCACCCCGCCGACGTGCTCGTCCGGCGCGTCCCCGGCGGCTTCCAGACCGAGGTGCACCAGTTCGGCCGCCGGGCCGCCCGCGCGCAGTGGCCGACGGACGGCGGAACCAATGGATGACCTGCTGCGCCTGAGCGCCGTACGGGTCGTCGAGGCGCTGCGCGACCGGGAGGTGAGCCCGCTCGAACTGCTGGACGCGGTCGAGGTCCGCCTCGCCGAGGTCGAGCCGGTCGTCAACGCCCTGACGACCGCCTGCCTGGCCCGGGCCCGCGACCGGGCGCGGCGGCTCTGCGCGGACCCCGCCGGAGCCGGGCACCCGGCCTGGCTCGCCGGCCTGCCGGTGACCGTGAAGGACGTCGTCGACGTCGCCGGGGTGCCGACGACGTACGGCTCGGTCCCCTACCGCGACAACGTGCCCACCCGCTCCGACCCGCTGGTGGAACGGATCGAACGCCGTGGTGGCATCGTCGTCGGCAAGACCTCCGTCCCGGAGTTCTGCTCCGGCGCCGACACCGTCAACGCGTTGACCGGCCGTACGGCGAACCCGGTCGACGCCACCGTCTCCTGTGGAGCGTCGAGCGGCGGGGCGGCGGCCGCGGTCGCCGCCGGCGAGGTGTGGTGCGGCCACGGCACCGACACCGCCGGGTCGATCCGGATCCCGGCCGCGTTCTGCGGCGTCGTCGGCCTGCGCCCCACGCCCGGGCTCGTGCCCGGCGGTGACGGCGATCCGGCCGGCTTCGAGGTCCACGGCCCGCTGGCCCGTACCGCCGCCGACGCCGGACTGCTCTTCGCGGCCATGCTCGCCGAACCCGTCCGGGCTCCCGCCCGGCCCGTTCGGCCCCGGGTGGCGTTCAGCGCCGACCTGGGCGGCACCGTCCCCGTCGACGCCGAGGTACGGCGGCTGTGCGCCCGGGTCGCGCAGCGGCTGCCCGACGCCGGTTACCGGGTCGAGGCGGACGCGCCCGCCGCCGACGGCGTACACGACGCGTGCCTGACCCTGCTGGCACACCGGGCCGCGGTGCTGCACGGCGACCGGGTGGACCGGTACCGCACCACGCTCGGGCCGGTGCTGCGGGCCGAGGTCGCCGCCGGACGCCGGATCCCCGCCGACCGGCTCGACGCCGCCCACCGGACCCGGGCCCGGACCCGGCGGACCACGGCCACGTTCTTCGAGCGGTACGACATCCTCGCCCTGCCGACGTTCGGCGTACCGCCGTGGCCGGTCCCGCCGGGCCCGGCCCCGTACCCGGAGCAGCCGCACCTGGACCGGGCCGCCACGGTCTGGCCGCTGGCCACCCTCGCCCCGATGGCCGGCTGCCCCGCCGTCAGCGTGCCGTGCGGGCGGACCGCCGCCGGCCACCCGGTCGGCCTGCAACTCATCGGCCCGCCGTGCAGCGACCACCACCTTCTGCGGGCCGCCGCCGACGTGGAAACCCTCGCCGGGGTGGCCGCATGAACGGGTACCCCGCGCCACGCACCTGCCCGCTGCGCCCGCCCGAGCCGTACGCCCGGTGGCGTGAGGAGGCGCCGGTCACCCCGATCGTGCTCCCCGGCGGCCGACCGGCCTGGCTCGTCACCCGGTACGACGACGTACGGCGCCTGCTGCGGGACCCAACCCTGAGTTCCGACTCCACCCGCCCCGGATATCCCGGGTTCGGTTCCGCGGTCGAGGTGCCGCCGATGAGCCGCTCGCTCATCGGACTGGACGGGCCCGAACACGAGCGGCTCCGCCGGCTGCTCGGCGTGGAGTTCGCCGTCCCGGCCGTGGCGCGGATGCAGCCGGAACTGGAGCGCATCGTCGAGCGGGCCGTCGACAACCTGTTGGCCGGGCCGGCACCGGCCGATCTGGTCGAACGGTTCGCGCTGCCGGTCGCCTCCCGCACCATCTGCCACGTGATCGGCCTCGGCTACGAGTCGCACGAGGTCTTCGAACACAACACCCACGTGCTCACCGACGGCACCCGCTCGGCCGCGCAGAAGGCGGCGGCCGGCGCGGCCATCACCGGGCTGGTCGCCGACCTGGTCCGGGACCGGCGCCGGCGGGCCCGCGACGACCTCGCCAGCCGGCTCGTCGCCAGCGGCGAGCTCACCGAGGAGGAGGTGGTGGACAACCTCGTGCTGCTGGTCGGCGCGGGCCACGACACGTCGGCCAACATGCTGGCGCTGAGCACGTGGACGCTGCTGCACGACCCGGTGGCCCGCGACGGCTTCCTGGCCGGTCCGGACCTCCAACGCAACGCGGTTGAGGAGCTGCTGCGCTTCCACTCGATCATCCAGCTCGGCCTGGCCCGGGTCGCGACCGCCGACCTCGAGGTCGGCGGCCAACTGATCCGGGCGGGCGAGGGCGTCGTACTGAGTCTCCAGGCGGCGAACGCGGACCCGCGACGCTTCACCGCTCCCGACACGCTCGTCCTGACCCGCGCCGACGCCCGGCGGCACCTGGCGTTCGGCTTCGGCCCGCACCAGTGCCTGGGGCACTACCTCGCCCGCAGCACGCTGCGTACGGCCCTCGCCGGCCTGCTGCGCCGGATCCCCGGCCTGCGTCTCGCCGACGACGCGCAGGCCCCGCACATCAAGGACTCCATGGACTTCCACGGCCTGCACCGGCTGCCGGTCCACTGGTGAACACCCCTCACGGAAAGGAACCCGGTATGACCACGTCCGAACACAACAGGGAACTCGTCCGGAGCCTCTACGAACAGTTCTTCGTCCACCGCGACCTCGACGCCGTCGCCGCCCTCATCCACGAGCGGTTCGTGCAGCACAGCCCCGACGCGCCGTCGGGCCGCGACGCCTACGTCGCCCACCTGCGCGAGGCGGCCTTCGCCGGCGGCAGCTCCGACGTCAAGCGCATCATCGCCGACGGCGACCTGGTCGCGATCCACCACCACATGCGGCTGCGCGACGACGACGGCCCCGGCCTCGCCGTCGTCGACCTGTGGCGGATCGAGGACGGGCGGTTGATCGAACATTGGGACGTGGAACAACCCGTACCGGCGACGGCCCGGGTTCCCAACGGAATGTTCTGACCGCAGGCACAGGCGGCGCGGCCGGCCGCCCTCGCGGCCGGCCACCGCGGCCACTTCACCACATCTGTACAAAGGAGACCGTCAGCGTGACGATGGGCCTTGAAGTCACACGAACCTCCAACGACCGGGTCTTCGAGCTTCTCGATGCCCTGGCGTCGCTCGGCCCCGGGCCGCACCGGCTGCGTGACGTGGCCGCCCAGGCCCGGCTGGGGCCGTCGACCGCCCATCGCATCCTCGCGGCGGCGATCCGCGCCGGGACCGTGACGAAGGCACAGCGCGGCAGGTACTCCCTGATCCGACGCGACCAGGGCGCCGCCGCCCAGGAGCCGACCGTACCGGTGAGCCTGCCCCTCGCGCTCTCCCGCCGGATCCGGCTCGGCCTGGCCGCGCTGCAGGAGAGCACCGGGCAGCCGGTCCTGCTCTACGTTCCCCTGATCCTCGACCCGCCGATGCGGTACTGCCTGGCGTACTTCGCCCCGGAGCACGACGAACTGCTCAGCGACGCCGAACGGCTGCTCGCCACCGACATGGTGTTCTGCGCCCCGCTCACCGTCGACGCGCCGGGCCGGCTGATCCTGGCCCACATGGCCGGGCCGACCCGCCCCGGCGGGCGCGCCAGGGGCGGCACCGGCCACACCTACGGCCCGTCGCCCGTCGCCGGATGGCACACCCTCGCCGTGCCGTTACGCCGCTACGGCCAGATCGCCGGAGCCATCTGCGTCACCGCCCGGGCCGGATGGCTCGACCAGCACCGCGACCAGACCCTCGACCGGCTGCTGCGGCTGACCGTCGAACTCGGTGACGAGTCACCGGCCGACGGCACCGCGGCCCGACCAGTCCCCGAACGGAGATGAGCCATGCCAACCACCCCCGCCGTCGTACTCGGCGCCGGGATCGCCGGCCTGCTCGCCGCCGCCGTACTCGCCCGGCACCCGCAGGTCGGTGAGGTCACCGTCGTGGAACGGGACCGGCTCGAACCCGGACCGCAGCCCCGGCGCGGCCTGCCGCAGGGCCAGCACGCCCACGTCCTGATGTCGAGCGGCGCCCGGATCATCGAGTCGCTCCTGCCCGGCACCACCGACCGGTGGCTCGCCGCGGGCGCGCACCGCATCGGGCTGCCCGACGGCTACGTCATGCTGCTGCCCGCCGGCTGGCTGCCCCGCTGGAGCAGCGACCACTTCGTGATCAGCTGCAGTCGCGGGCTGCTGGACTGGGTCGTCCGCCAGGAGGTGCTCGCCCTGCCCGGGGTACGCCTGCTCGACCGTACCGAGGCGACCGGACTGCGCGGCGGCCGTGGCCGGGTCACCGGCGTACGCGTCGAGGACCTCGACCACGGCACCGGGCGGACGCTGGAAGCCGGGTTCGTCGTCGACGCGACCGGGCGCGGCTCCCGCGCCCCGCACTGGCTGCGGTCGCTCGGCGCGCCCCCGGTCGCCGAGGACGTCGTCGACTCCGGGCTGCGGTACGCCACCCGGGTCTTCCGGGCGCCGGCCGGCGCGGCGCACCGGTTCCCGATCGTGAACGTCCAGGCCGACCCGGGGCAGGACCGGCCCGGTCAGACCGCCGCGCTGATGCCGGTCGAGGACGGCCGGTGGCTGGTCACCCTCTCCGGCACCCGCGGCGGCCGGCCCTCGGCCGACGAGCGGGAGTTCGTCGGGTTCGCCCGGGGCATGCGGCACCCGGTCGTCGCCGACCTCATCGCCGACGCCGACCCCCTCGGGCCGGTGACGGTCAGCAACAGCACCGCCAACCGCCGCCGCCGCTTCGAACGGCTGCCGGTCTGGCCGGACGGGTTCGTGGTGCTCGGCGACGCCGTCGCCAGCTACAACCCGGTGTACGGCCACGGCATGTCGGTCGCCGCGCACGGCGCCGCGGCCCTCGGCACGGCCCTGGACGGGCACGGGTTGCGGTCGGGGTTGGCGCGTACGGTGCAACGTCGCATCGCGGCCACCGCGGCGGCCGCGTGGGACCACGCCACCGGGACCGACGTCCGGTTTCCGGGCGCGCGGGGACGTCCACCGGGCCGGGCCGAACGGGCGCTGTGGCGCTACCAGAGCCGGTTGATGCGCACCGCCCTGGACCGGCCGGAGGTGGCCCGCCAACTCGTCGACGTGCTCACCCTCTCGGCACCGGCGAACCGGCTCGTGCGGCCGGGAATCGCGCTGGCGACCCTGCTCGGGCCACGACGGCCGGCGCCGGACGGGCCGACGTTCACCGCGGCCGAGCGGGCGATGTTGTCGGAGACCTGACGGTCCGCGAAGGGTGCCGCCGGCCGTCCGGCCCGGGACGGTCGGCGGCACCGGGCGGTGGTCGGCGGGACCGGCACACCCCGACAGAAGATTGATTGATGTAACGCTATCTATGTATTCTCTCGGGATTCAACGTCGTAAACCCGTACGACGTCCGGTTTCGGGAGGATAAGTGCCCCCCACAAGGTCCTGGCGCCCACGCCTGCTCGCCCTCACCGCCGCCTCCGCCACCGTCCTGGCCACCGTCGTGGCCGTACCGGCGCCCGCCCAGGCCGCGGCCGGCGCGGCGTACCGCGCCGCCGCGGTTCCGATCACCGCGCCCGCCGTCGACCGCAACACGACCCTGATCCCCGGCTCCTACCTGGTGACGTTCCGCGACGGCGCCGACCCGTCCGTCGCCCTGCGTGCCCTGCGGGCCAACGCCAGCGTCGACTTCGGCAAGGGGCTCAACGGCTTCGCCGCCAACCTCAGCTCCGCCCAGGTCAAGGAGCTGTCGCACAGCGCCGACGTCGTCAGCATCGAGCAGAACGCCTGGCACGAGAACGTGCTCGACGCCACCCAGGCCAACCCGCCGTCGTGGGGCATCGACCGCATCGACCAGACGAACCTCCCGCTGTCGGCCAGCTACACCTACAACGCGACCGGCGCCGGCGTGCACGCGTACATCATCGACTCCGGCGTCGACCCGGCCCACCCCAACTTCGGCGGCCGGGCCTCGTTCGACTTCAACTCCGTCGACACCAACAACACCGACTGCAACAACCACGGCACCCACGTGGCCGGCACCATCGGCGCCACCTCCTACGGCGTGGCGAAGTCCGTCCGGCTGCACGGCGTGAAGTGGCTGAACTGCGCCGGCGGCGGCAGCACCGCCGGCGCCGTCGCCGCGGTCAACTGGGTCACCAACAACCACATCAAGCCGGCCGTGGCCAACACCTCGTGGAACATGACCTACAGCGCCACCCTGGCCACCGCGCTGACCAGCATGATGAACGCCGGCGTCTTCCTGGCGACCTCGGCCGGCAACACCGGCGGCAACTCCTGCGACCGGCTGCCGCGCAACCTCACCGCCTCGCTCGTCGTGGCGGCGAGCACGTCGACCGACGCCCGCGCCACCTACTCCTCCGTCGGCCCGTGCGTCGACATCTACGGACCGGGCTCGGCGATCGTCTCCACCCTTCCGGGCAACCGGACCGGCAGCATGAACGGCACCTCGATGGCGACGCCGCACGCGGCCGGCATCGCGGTGCTCTACAAGGCGACGTACGGCGACGCGAGCCAGGCCACCGTGCACGCCTGGATCGTCAACAACGCCACCACCGGGGTGGTGACCGGCAGCCTGTCGGGCACCCCGAACCGCCTGCTCAACAAGCGGTCGCTGTAGAACCGCCGCCGGGGTCGGGTACGCCGTGCCCGACCCCGGCGAAGCGCCGGCGACGACGAGATCCGTGGCCCGGCGGCGACGTGGTGCCATCCCGGGATCGGCCCGACGAATCCGAGAACGACTCGCGAATCGGCGCGGTCGACATTGGCCGTTGACGGTCATGATCATCCCTTGTTAGATGATCCCCAACATCCTGGATGCCTGGTCAGGCGGGCACCGACCGCTTCTGGCCGCCCGGCCGATGGTGCCGTTACCACCGGCATTCCACCGGCCCGGCGGCCGCGACAGACCTCAGAAGGGAACGTCACTGTGTTCAATTCCCGCCGTCGCCTCCTACTCGTGGCCCCACTGGTGCTCGCCACCGCGCTCGTACCGAGCGTCGCCAACGCCGAGGGACCGTTCGTCCCGCCGAACCAGAACACCGTCAACCGGGCGTCGATGCTCAGCGCCGCCGAGGTCGAGAGCACCCTGCACTCGCTGGCCGCCCGGAGCAAGGGTGCGCTGCGGGTGGAGGAGATCGGCCGCAGCGGCCAGGGCCGGCCGCTCCAGGTCGCGTACATCGGCACCGGGGAGACCCGGATCTGGATCCAGGGCCGGATCCACGGCAACGAGCCGTACGGCGCGGAAGCCTCCCTGGACTTCCTGAAGACCCTGGTGTCCGGCGGCAACCACGCCCGTGAGGTGCTCGAGAAGATCACCTTCGCCGTCATCCCGCTCTACAACCCGGACGGCTACGAGGCGTTCCAGCGGCAGGAGCAGGTGCACCGCGTCGACCTCAACCGCGACTGGGGCGTCGACCGGCGCATCTTCGACCAGATCAACGCGGTCCGGGCGTCGCTCGGTCAGCCGCCGCTGTCGGAGAACACCTACAACAACTACACGCGGCACCGCGCCGTCGAGTCCCAGGCGTTCTGGTACGCGTGGGCCGACTTCCTGCCGCACTACATGGTCGACCTGCACCACCAGGGCACCTACTACGTCGACGACACCGACGAGATGACCACCTTCTCGGTCGGCATCTCGCTCGACCCCGGCATGCTCGAACCGGCCCAGTGGGACGCCGTCCGCCGGATGGGCGTCGTGGCCGCCGACGCCGCCGGCAAGAGCGGTGTCGTCAACGTGACCAGGTACCCGTACATCAACATCCCGGAGGGCGTCACCTCGGCGTCGATGCTCAACGGCCCCGGCCCGCGCGGCGAGTACGCCAACTGGCGGACCAGCGCGATGTTCTTCGAGTCGCGGGGCGGGATCGGCCACAAGAGCAGCGGATACATCGTCAAGCAGAACGTCAACGGACTGTGGGCGATCACCGACGCGATCGCGGACGGCTCGCTGGCCTCGGTGGACGCCGACCGCTGGAGCCAGATCCCGCCGCGTGGTGCCACGATCCAGACCTGCGACAAGTTCCCGCAGCAGTGTGAGTACTGATCCACTCGTCGCATGACCCGGCCGGGACCACCGGCGGCACCCACCAAGCGCTCAGGTGGTGTGCCGGCGGTGGTCCCGGCCCCTTTTCGGAGGTGGCGCGGTAACGCCCGGCGAGCCCGGGCACGGGACCACGACATCGACTGCTCCTGACCCGCTGTACGACCGTTCCCCACCTCGATTTCACCTGATGGCCGCCCGGGGCTCCTAACCTCCGCCCTGGGCCGGCCACAGGGCACCTCCCACGACATCGCCGGCCCGGTTCGACATCGCATGCCCGCCTTCCGAACTGATTGCAGGCCCAAATGTCTTCCGTACCCGACGTCAGCGTGGTCATCCCGACCCGGGGCCGGCCGGATCTGGTGACCCGCGCCGTCCGTGGCGCCCTTGCCCAGACGCTCGAGAACATCGAGGTCATCGTCGTCGTCGACGGCCCCGACGAGGCGACCCGCACGATGCTCGCCACGATCGGCGACGCCCGGCTCCAGGTGGTCGAGCTGCCCGAATCGGGCGGCGCCCCGAACGCCCGGAACGTGGGCGTACGGATGGCCCGCGCCCCGTGGACGGCCATGCTCGACGACGATGACGAATGGCTCACGCACAAGCTCGCCGCACAGGTCGACGTCGCCGGGCGGGCGCGCGTTCCGCTGCCGATCGTCGCGAGCCGGCTGGTGAACCGCACACCACGCGGCGAGTTCGTCATACCGCGCCGGCTGCCGGCCGCCGACGAGCCGCTGAGCGAATACCTGACCGTGCGGCGCGGCCTGTTCCACGGCGACGGCTTCATCCAGACCTCCACGATCATGGCGCCGACCGAACTGCTGCGCCGGGTGCCGTTCGACCCCTCGGTGCCGCGAATGCAGGAACTCGACTGGACGCTGCGGGCGCTCGCCCACGACGATGTCGACCTCGTGTTCGCCGACGAGCCGCTGGTCATCTGGCACCAGGACGAGGACCGGCCGCGGATCAGCCTGAGTTCACCGTGGAACGCGCAACTGGAGTGGCTCCGGCGCAGCCGGCCGCTGCTCACGCCCCGGGCGTACGCGGCCGTCACGATGAGCGTCGTCAGTTCGATGGCGGCGCACACCCGCAGCCCGCGGGTGTTCCGTACGCTGCTGCGGGAGGCCCGTCGGCACGGCCGCCCCGGGCCGCTCGACTACGTGACGTTCCTCCAGGTCTGGCTGATCCCGCCGCAGCTGCGCCGCAGCGTCCGGGATCTGGTCCTCAAGCGCCGCGGCCAGCCGGCCACCGCCGGGCCGCGGGTGGCCGACGGCGCCGGCGTCTCCGCGAGCTAGCCCGTTCAGGAACCGCCGGGACGTTGGCGGGTCGCCCGGACGGGGTTGCGCAGCACGGTCTTCAACCGCCGGCCCGCCAGCCACGCGACCACCACGGTCGCCTTCGCCAACGACCGGACGCCCTCCACCTCGACGGTCGACGGCACGAGGGCGGCCGGCCGCCTGCCGGTGGATGCCACGGCCGCGCCGGAGGCGAGATCCGAGGGCGCGAGGCCGGCCAGGTCGGTGACACCGACCGCTTCGGCGGTGACGTCCCGGGAGCCGTACACCGAGTCGACCGCGTCGGGCAGCGACTCGCCGTCGGACCGTACCCACCGCGCCCGGCCGAGCGCGGCGGTCCGCCACAGCAGGACGGACATCCCGTCGCCCCGCGGTGGGTCGACCCGGACCAGGCCGACCTGGTGGCGGTCGGCGAGGTCGATCAGGCGGCGGAGGGCGTCCGGCGCCAGGCCGTACGTGGCCGGCAGGTCGAGCAGGTACGGCGCCGGAAACGCCGACGCGGGCCGCTCGGTGACCAGCCGTACCCGGGGTTCGCCGTGGTAGGTGGCGGCGATCAGCCGCAGGTCGAGCAACGGGTCGGCCAGTACCCGTACCCGGGAGTCGTCGAGCCGGTCCCACGGGCCCACCAGGTTGACCCGGACGTCGTGGTCCACGCCGCGCAGGACGGAGTCGACGGCCGCCCGCACCACCTCCAGCGGCTCGTCCGCCACCGTCAGCACGACCTCGACCAACGGCACCGACCAGGTCGGCCCGCCGACCTTGCGCCAGCTGCGGGGAAACGGGATGCGGTCGGCGAAGAACGGGCGGTTGTAGCGGGCGACCTGCTCCCGGGCCTTCATGACGTGGGTCCGCCCGAGGTGCCAGCTGCGGGCTCCCGGCTCCGGTACGAACACCGCGCCGGCCTGCGCCAGCCGGTAGCCGAGTTCGGTGTCCTCGCCCAGGCGCAGCTGTGGGTCGAGGCCGCCGGCGGCGTCGTACAACTCGCGGCGCAGGGCGGCGGTGGCGCCGACATGGATCTTGAACGCGTGGTGGTCGGCGGTCCGGAGCTGGTCCGTCTGCGCGATGTAGCGCTCCACGTAGACGTGCGGCTCCCCGGCGCTGCCGCCGAACAGATCCCCGAGGGCTCCCCGGGCCGCCGCCTCGTCGACCGTCTGCGGGGACGGCCACGGGCCGTGTACGTCCGGGTCGACGAACCGCTTGTAGCCCAGCGTCACCGCGTAGGGCAGCACATGCTGCCACCGGGCCTGCGCCGCGACATGCTCCGGATAGACGACCATGTCCGCGTCCAGCCAGTGGAGGATCTGGCCGGAACTGTGCTCCGCCCCCACCCGCAGCGCGTTCGCCCGCCCCCAGCCGGGTCCGGCGTCCGCCGCCCGGACGAGCACCGTCCGCTCCGGCCGGATCGCGGGCAGGGTCAACGGCGGCTCGGACCCGTCGTCCACGACCACGACCTCGAGCAGGTCGGCGGGGTAGGTCTGCCGACTCAGCGACGCCAGTGTCAGGTCGAGCGTCGACTGGCACTGGAAGGCGGGAATGACCACACTCACGGACAGCTCCGGCCGCCACCGGTCCAGCTCGGGCGGCGCCACCGACGACCAGTCGTTGCGCGGGACACGGGGAACAGCGGTCACTGGACAGTTCCTGAGTTCACGGTCAACCAACCCGACGCCGACGGAGAGCGGGCCGGACCCGCCGTGGGACCCCGGTCAGGCCCGCCCAGGACGGCGGAACGCTAGCGCCCGCACATGTACGGAACGTGAACCTGGTGGAGATGCGTACGAACACCGGGCGTCAGCCGAGGCGGCCGGGCCCCGGGTACCGTCACCGGATGCCCGAGCTGATCCTGCCGACCGTCCGTCTGCACGCCGCCTTCCTGGAGTGCCGCGACGACTGGGGTCCGGGCCTACACGAGGACGGCTTCGGTCTGGGCGCCGACGACGACGTGGACTCCCCCGACGGCTTCGCCGCCTGGGTGCACAAGCGGGTCCGGCTGACCCATCCGGCCGGGGAGCCCTGCCCGGACGGGCCGCACGGCTCACCCCGCTGGATCGTCGAGAACGGCCGGGTGCTCGGCGGAATCGCCCTGCGGCACAGGTACGACGACGACCTCGGCCACCTCGGCTACGGCGTACGCCCGTCCGCCCGCCGCCGCGGCCTGGCGGGCTGGGCGCTGGGCGAGATGCTCGGCGAGGCCCGCGCCGTCCTGGGCCCGGACCGCGTCCTCGTCGTCTGTGCCGGGGACAACGTCGCCTCGGCCCGCACGATCGAACGCAACGGCGGCGTACTCGACGGCATCCGCGACACCGCACTCGGCCCGGTCAGGCGCTACTGGATCCCCCTGGGCCGCTGATCTCGACCCGGCCGGGACCGGGGCCGTCAGGATTCGAGTGTGTGCCCTGTCGTCGCGTCGACGTGGGCCGGAATCCGCTCGTGGCGGTCACCGACGGACGACGTTCCGGTGGGCTCGAACAGGAGGATCGCGGTGCGGGTCGGAGCGTACGGCTTGTGTTCCGTGCCCTTCGGGACGGTGAAGACCGCGCCCCGCGGGAGCCGGACGGTGCGCTCCCCCGCCGGCTCGCGCAGCGAGATGTGCAGTTCCCCGTCGAGTACCAGGAAGAACTCGTCGGTGTCGTCGTGGACGTGCCAGACGTGCTCGCCCTCGACCTGGGCGACGCGTACGTCGTAGTCGTTGACCCGGGTGACGATCCGGGGACTCCACAGGGCGTCGAAGGAGGCCAGGGCCTGGCGCAGGGCGATGGGTTCGTTGCTCATGAGGGGATCCTCGCCGGTCGGACGCGGCCGACGTGAGTGCTAGGAATTGCAGATGCCGCAAGATTCCTCGCATGCAGTTTCCACGGCGGGTCCGCACCGGGTCGTCGTGATCGTCGACGAGAACTCGAACCCGTTCGAACTCGGCTGCGCGACCGAGGTCTTCGGCCTGCGTCGACCCGAGATCGGCCGCGACCTGTACGACTTCCGCCTCTGCTCACCCGAGCCGGGCATCCTGATGCGGGACGGCTTCTTCACCCTCACCGGAGTCGCCGGTCTGGAAGCGGTCGACTCGGCCGACACCCTGATCGTCCCCAACCGGCCCGACGTCGACGTCCCCCGCCGCCCGGCCGTACTGGACGCCGTACGGCGGGCCCACGCCCGCGGCGCGCGACTGGTCGGCTTCTGCAGCGGCGCCTTCACCCTCGCCGAGGCAGGCATCCTGGACGGCCGCCGCGCCACCGCACACTGGCAGTGGGCGGACACGTTCCGGGCCCGCTTCCCCGCCGTACGGCTCGAGGAGGACGTGTTGTTCGTCGACGACGGTGAACTCCTCACCTCGGCCGGCAGCGCCGCCGCACTCGACCTCGGGCTGCACATCGTCCGCCGGGACCACGGCGCGGAGATCGCCAACACCGTCAGCCGACGACTGGTCTTCGCGGCGCACCGCGACGGCGGCCAACGGCAGTTCATCAGACGCCCCATGCCCGACATCCCCGACGAGTCCCTCGCACCCGTCCTGGCCTGGGCACAGGAGAGCCTGGACGCGCCGCTGACGGTGTCCGACCTCGCGGCACACGCCCGGGTCAGCCCGGCGACGCTGCACCGCCGATTCCGGGCCCAACTGGGTACGACCCCGCTGGCGTGGCTCACCCGCGAACGCCTCGCCCTGGCAACCCGGCTGATCGAGCGGGGTGAGTCACGCTTCGAGCTGGTCGCCCGGCGCAGCGGCCTGGGCACCGCCGCCAACCTGCGCGCCCTGATGCGCCGCGAGACGGGCCTCGCCCCGTCGGCGTACCGTCGCCGGTTCGGGCCGGGGGCGGGCTAGCGACCCCGGCCGGCCCGGAGTCGGAGCGCAGGCGGCACCCGACGTCCGGCCGCCGTTACCGACCCGGGCATCAACCAACCGGTTGACGGCGGCATCCATCGGGGTCGCCGCCGGCCGGGGCCGCGCGGTCGATTCGGCGGCCCGTGCCGGACGGCAGGCTTCGGTCATGGCAATCATCGAGGTGGACAACCTCGTCAAACGCTACGGCGACCACACCGCGGTGAACGGGGTCGGCTTCGCCGTCGAGCAGGGCGAGATATTCGGCATCCTCGGTCCGAACGGGGCCGGCAAGACCACCACCGTGGAGTGCGTCGAGGGGCTGCGCACCCCGGACGGCGGGAGCATCCGGGTCTGCGGCATCGACCCGCGCCGGGACACCGGCGAGCTGCGCCAGCTGCTCGGCGCGCAACTTCAGGCCAGCGAGCTGCCCGACAAGCTCAGGGTCGGCGAGGCGATGGAGCTGTACAGCTCCTTCTACCGCGCCCCCGCCGACTGGCGGGAGCTGATCGACACCCTGCGCCTCACCGACAAGCTGGGCACCCAGTTCCGCCGGCTGTCCGGCGGGCAGAAGCAACGGCTGTCGATCGCGCTCGCGCTGGTCGGCAACCCGCGGGTGGCGGTGCTCGACGAACTCACCACCGGTCTCGACCCGCAGGCCCGCCGCGACACGTGGGACCTCATCGAGGGCGTCCGCGACCGGGGCGTCACGATTCTGCTGGTCACGCACTTCATGGAGGAGGCGGAGCGGCTCTGCGACCGGCTCGCCGTGATCGACTCCGGCCGGCTCGTCGCGCTCGACACCCCGGCCGGGCTGGTCGCCAGGGTCGACGACCGGCAACGGATCCGCTTCCGGCCCTCGGCGCCGCTGGACCACGCCCTGCTGACCGGATTACCCGAGGTCACGTCCGTCGAGCGGGCCGGCGGCCAGCTTGTGGTGACCGGCACCGGCAACCTGCTGCTCGCCGTCACCACCGTCCTCGCCCGCCACCAAGTCGTCGCCGCCGACCTGCGGGTCGAGCAGACCTCGCTGGACGACGCGTTCGTCGCGCTCACCGGCCGCCCCGTCGACAACTGAGGAGATGTCGTGTCCGCCCTGTTCCGACTCACCGTCACCGAGACCAGGCTGTTCTTCCGCGAGCCGATGAGCGTGGGCTTCGCGCTCGCGTTCCCCCCGGTCCTGCTCGTCATCTTCGGCGCGATCCCGTCGTTCCGGGAACCCGCCGCCGACCTCGGCGGTCTGCGGATCATCGACCTGTACGCGCCGATCGTCGTCGCGATGGGCATCACGATGTTCGCCATGACCGGCCTGCCGCAGCAGTTCGCCACCTATCGCGAGAAGGGCGTCCTGCGGCGGATGCGGACCACCCCGGTCAAGCCGACGGTGATGCTCGGCGCCCAACTGTTGATGTGCACGGTCATGTCGGTGGTCACGATGCTGGTCGTGCTGGCCGTCGGCCGGTTGGCGTTCGACGTGCGCCTGCCGCGTGGACTTCCCGCCTACCTGGTGGCCTTCCTGCTGAGCGCGCTGGCGATGTTCATGATCGGGCTGCTGGTGGCCTCGCTGGCGCCGTCCGGCAAGAGCGCCGGCGCGGCCGGCACGGTGCTGCTCTTCCCGATCATGTTCTTCGCCGGCCTGTGGCTGCCCCGCGAGGCGATGAACGACGTCCTGCGGACGATCAGCGACTTCACTCCCCTGGGAGCCGGCGTGCAATCATTGCAGGACGCCACGGCCGGTCACTGGCCGTCGCTGCTGCACATGGCGGTCATGCTGGGGTGGATAGTCGTGGCCGGCGGGCTGGCCGCGCGGTACTTCCGCTGGGAGTAGGTCGTGGGCATCGAGGCCGAGCTGCGTGAGGAGTTCGACCGGTGGGAGCGCCGGGAGTTCGCCTTCATCAAGGCCCTGCCGTACGCCCTGCTCTCGGTCAGCACCCTCGTCACGCTTCTGCAACCGTTCTGGGACGAGCCGGTGCACCTGCCCACCGTGCTCGGGCTGGCAGCCGTGACCGCGATCTGGCTGGCCTGGTTCCAGACGCACCGGCACTGGCACGAGACCGGGCCGGTGATGGGCCTGTACTACGTGGGGCTGATCGTGCTGGGCGCGGGCCTCGTGGCGCTCGCGCCCTGGTTCGGCATCTTCACCTTCATCGGCTACGTCCACGCGTTCGTTCTTCTCGAGCGCCCCTGGCGCTACGTCGGCGTCGCCGCCACGGCGGCGATCCAGGCCGTGTCGTACATGGGCGGCGTGGCCGACATCAGGACCGGCGGGGGCTGGTGGGAGTGGTCGGCCCTCGCCCTGATCACCATGGTGCTGGCCGGGGCGTTCTTCTACTTCGCGGAGATGGACCACCAGCGCAACGACCGGCAGAAGCGGGCACTCGCCGAGTTGCACGAGGCCAACCTCAAGCTGGAGGCGGCGCTGGAGGAGAACGCCGGCCTGCACGCCCAGTTGCTGGTCCAGGCGCGCGAGGCCGGGGTGCTGGACGAGCGGCAGCGGATGGCCCGGGAGATCCACGACACCCTGGCCCAGGGCCTGGCCGGCATCCTCACCCAGTTGCAGGCGGCCGAGCAGACGCCGGACGAGCCCTCCACGGTCCGCCGGCACGTGACGAACGCGATCGACCTGGCCCGGGAGAGCCTCACCGAGGCCCGCCGGACGGTCCACGCGGTGGGGCCGGCGATGCTCGCCGAGGCCCGGCTCCCGGACGCGATCAACGACGTCACCAGGCGCTGGTCGGAGGTGAACCACATCGACGCGGTGCTGACCACCACCGGCGACCCCCGGCCGATGCACGCCGACGTGGAGGTGACGCTGCTGCGGGCGGCACAGGAGGCGCTCGCCAACGTGGCCAAGCACGCCAAGGCCAGCCGCGTCGGCCTGACCCTGTCCTATATGGAGGATCTGGTGACCCTGGACGTACGCGACGACGGGGTGGGTTTCGAGCCCAACGCCAAGCGGGCCAACGGTTCCGCGAACGGGGGGTTCGGGCTCGCCGGGATGCGGCAGCGGGTGCAGCGCCTCGCCGGCCGGTTGGACATCGAGTCCGAACCGGGTGGCGGCACGGCGATCTCGGCGACCGTGCCGGCCATCCCGGCGGGAGCCCGGTTGTGATCTCGCTGCTGATCGTCGACGACCATCCGGTGGTACGGGACGGGTTGCGCAGCATGTTCAGCGCCGACCCGCGCTTCGAGGTGCTCGGCGAGGCCGGTGACGGCGCGGAGGCGATCACCGCCGGGGAGAGCCTGCGACCCGACGTGATCCTGATGGATCTGCGGATGCCGGGGACCGACGGGGTCACCGCCATCCGGGAACTGACGAAACGCGGTGTGCCGGCGCGGGTGCTGGTGCTCACCACGTACGACACCGACAGCGACGTCCTGCCGGCCATCCAGGCGGGCGCCACCGGCTACCTGCTGAAGGACGCGCCGAGGGAGGAACTGTTCCGCGCGGTGGAGGCCGCGGCGCGGGGCAAGGCGGTGCTCTCCCCCGCCGTCGCGACCCGGCTCATGGGCCAGATCCGCCAGCCCGCTTCCGAGCCGCTGTCCCAGCGTGAGCTGGAGGTCCTGGAGCTGATCGCCCGGGGGTCGACGAACCGCGAGGCGGCGCGGCAGCTGTTCATCAGCGAGGCGACGGTCAAGACGCACCTGCTGCACGTGTACGCGAAGCTCGGCGTCAACGACCGGGCGGCGGCCGTGGCAACGGCGTTCTCCCGCGGCTACCTCACCCCAGGCAGCTGAGAGGTGGTGGGCCGGACGGGCTCCCGGCCCGTCCGGCCCACCGCGCTCACTTGGTCAGGCGGGCGGCCTCCCGGTCGCGCCAGGCCGCCGCGAACCCCGTCCGGCCGCCGGTCTTCAGCAGTGACCCCTCGTAGATCCGGGCGCCGACGAACAGCATCGCCACCGCGGTCGCCGCGAGGATCACCAGCGACAGGATCGGCTCCCAGCCGGCCGCGTCGCCGCTGAACAGCCGTACCGGCATCGCGGTCGGCGACGACACCGGCAGGTACGACAGCAGGGTCATGACCGTCGGGTTGTCCTGCAGGAAGATGACGGCGAAGAACGGCAGCATCACGACCATCTGCATCGGCGTCGACGCGGCGCCGATGTCCTCCTGCCGGCTCACCAGGGCGCCGACGGCGGCCCACAGCGCGGCCAGCATCACGAACCCGACCACGAAGAACGGCAGGAACCAGCCGATCGCCGGGCCGAGCAGCGAGAGCAGTTCGCCCGGTGCGCCGGCTATCGACGCCCCGACGTAGGCGACGGCGGCGATCAGCGCGATCTGCCCGAAGGCCAGGACCGCCCCACCGATCACCTTGCCGGCCAGCAGCGCCCGGATCGGCACCGTCGCCACCAGGATCTCCACGACCCGGGTCTGCTTCTCCTCGGTGACGCTCTGCGCGATCTGCAACCCGAACGTCAGGGACGTCATGAAGAAGACGAACGCGAACGCGTACGGGACGAGGAACGCGAGCGTCGGATCGACCGCGTCCGGGTCGAGCAGTTCGACGGCCGGGCGGGCGCTGAGGGCGTTGACCACGTCCGACGGTGCGTCGTCCATCGCCAGTACGCGCGGACCGGTGACCACCGCCGCGTCGACGTCGCCGGCACGGACCAGCCGTTCGGCCTCCGCGTCATCGCCGACCGTGCGGACCTCGAGCCCGGCGTCGGCCAGTGCCGTTGCCGCGGGGCCCTGGACCACGGCCACCGAGGACGGGCCGCCGCCGAAGATGTTCGGCAGTACCGTGGCGGCGGCCACGATCACCAGGAAGATGATCGTGCTCCAGATGAACGTCTTGTCCCGCAGCTTGACCCGGATCTCGCGGGCCGCGACGATGCGGGCGGCGTCGAAGGTGGTCATCGGACGACCTCCCGGAAGATTTCGGCCAGGGACGGGGTGACGGGGCGGAACACGCGTACCGGCCCGCGGTCGAGCGCGGAGCGCAGCACCGACTGGTCGTCGGTGCCGGCGGCCAGGTCGAAGACGGCGTGCGCGCCGTCGAGATCGACCAGGGTCACGCCGGGCTGGTCGCGCAGCCACCCGGCGTCGCCGTCGACGCGGATCTCGTAGCGCGGCAGGGCGTGGGCCCGGCGCAACTGCTCCCGGCTGCCGGCGGCCCGGATCGCGCCCTCACCGATGATGACCAGGTCGTCGCAGAGGCGCTCGACGACCTCCAACTGGTGGCTGGAGAACAGCACGCCGACGCCGCGCGCGGTGTACTCGCGCAACACCGTCAGCACGGTGTCGACGGCGAGCGGGTCGAGGCCGGAGAACGGCTCGTCCAGCACCAGCAGGTCCGGTTCGTGGACGAGTGCGGCGGCGATCTGGGCCCGCTGCTGGTTGCCCAGTGACAGCTTCTCCAGCTTGTCGCCGGCCCGCTCGCTCAGCCCGAGGCGGTCGAGCAGGGCGTCGACGTTGCGGGTGGCGGCGTCCGCGCCGAGGCCGTGCAGCCGGCCGAGGTAGATCAACTGTTCGCTGACGGACATCTTCGGGTAGAGCCCGCGCTCCTCCGGCATGTAGCCGAAGCGACGCCGGTCGTCGCGGGTCAGCGGGGCACCGCCCCAGGTCACCGTGCCCGAGTCGGCCGCGAGAGCGCCCATGATGATGCGCATCGTGGTCGTCTTGCCCGCGCCGTTGGCGCCCACGAATCCGGTCAGGCGGCCCGGCGTCACGTCGAAGGTGACGTCCCTGAGCACGCTGCGATCCCCGAAGGCGCGGTGTACCGCCTTCAGTTGCAGGAGCGAAGTCATGCATCGACCGTAGGCGCGGCGGATGCCGATGACCTCCGTCCCACGATCGATCGTCAGGGTCCGTCGCGCGACGGATGCCGCCCACCGGGGGTGACGACGCCGTGCTCGTACGCGTACACGACCGCGTGCGTCCGGTTCCGCAGTCCCAGCTTGGTCAGCACGTGGCTGACGTGGGTCTTCACCGTCGCCTCGCCGAGAAAGAGGGTGGCCGCGATGTCGGCGTTGGTCGCGCCGCCGGCCAGCAGCACCAGCACCTCGTGCTCGCGCGGGGTCAGCTCGGACAGCCGGGCGCCGTCGGTGCGGCCACTCTCCGCCATTCCGTCCGGCCCGGTGAAGCGGGCGATGACCCGGCGGGTGATCTCGGGCGCGAGCAGGGCGTCGCCGCGGGCCACCACCCGCACCGCGTGGATCAGCGCCTCCGGCGTGCCGTTCTTCAGCAGGAAGCCACTGGCGCCGGCCTGCAGGGCGGCGAACAGGTAGTCGTCGCGGTCGAAGGTGGTAAGGACCAGCACGGCGGGTCCGGCGTCGGCCGCTACTATCCGCCGGGTCGCCTCCAGCCCGTCGACACCGGGCATCTCGATGTCCATCAGCACCACGTCGGGCCGTTCCCGGTCGGCCAGGTCGACCGCCTGCCGCCCGTCGGACGCCTCACCGACCACCTCGATGTCGTCCTCCGTCTCGAGGATGACCCGGAACCCGGTCCGTACGAGGTGGTGGTCGTCGGCGAGCAGTACCCGGATCGTGTTCACGCCGTCACCCGTACCAGCGGGAAGCGGGCCCGGACCCGGAAACCTCCGGTGGGCCGCGCGTCGGTCGTCAGCGTGCCGTCGTGGGCGGTCACCCGCTCGCGCATGCCGATGAGACCGAGCCCGACGCCGGCGGGTCGGGGCGCGCCGCGCCCGTCGTCGGCCACGTCGATCTCCAGTTCGGCGGCGTGGTACCGGATGCGTACGTCCAGCTTCGTCGCGCCGGCGTGCTTCAGCGTGTTGGTGATCGCCTCCTGGATGATCCGGTACGCCGCCTGCGACAGCGACTCCGGTAGCGGCACCGGCTCGCCGTACACGCCGAAGGAGGCGTCGAGACCGGCGTCCCGGGCGTTGGCGACCAGGTCGGCGACCCGGTCGACGCCGGCGCCGCCCGGCCGCTCGTCCACCCCCGGGCCGCCCACGCGCAACAGGTTGAGCATCCGGCGCAGTTCGTCGACGGCGGTGCGGGCACTCTGCTCGACCGCCGCCAGCATGGTGCGTGCCTTGCCCGGATCCCTGTCCAGCACCCGCCGGGTCGCCGCGGCCTGTACACCCATCACCGACACATGATGGGCCACGACGTCGTGCAGTTCGCGGGCGATACGTACCCGCTCGCCCATGACGGCGGCCTGCGCGGCCTCGGCCTGCGACCGGCGCAGTTCCTCGGCCTGCACCTCCAGCTGGTGCTGCCGGCGGGCGGACGTCCACGCCGTGTCGCCGAAGAGGTACGCGAAACCGAAGAACAGCACGTTGAGGAGCACCGTACTGACAATGCCGGCGAGCAGCGGCTCCAGCGGACCGCTCGCGTTGGGAAACACGTCCGGCGGAAGGTTGGTCGTCGACACCACCGAGGAAATCGCGAGCCAGCCGAACATCGCGGCGATGATGCCGATCCGTACCCGGCGGGCCAGGACGCGGTCGGCGCTCCAGGCACCGACGGCGTACACGGCCGCGTAGAGCGCCGCGCTGGTGACCATCTGCTCCGGCGAGTGCCGCTGCTGGGCCGCGACGAAGGCCACGGAGATCACGATCGCGACGGTGGCCGGGAAGCGCCGGCGCAGGGCCAGCGGCAGCGTGCAGGCCACGGTCCAGAACACCTGCTCGGGCCAGCCGGGCGGTGGGCCGAGGGCGAACAGCCCGGTGCTGTTGACCAGCGTGAGGTTGAGCAGCGCCCCCGCCGTCACCGCCACGCCCACCAGGACGTCGGTGCGCCGCTGCTCGGGCGACGGCCCGGGTCGCCGCCACGGCGTCAGCTCCACGGTCATGCGGCGACGATGGCACATCGGCCCGGCCGACGACGACCCGCCCCGCGGGCGCCGTCCCACTCGACGGGACGGGCTACGTTGTCGCTGGTGATGGCTGCTTTCCCCCGTGATAGAAACGCGCCGTGACGGCCCTGCGTTTCCTGTTGCTCGGCCCACTCGACGTCCAGGTCGACGGCCGCCCGGTTCCGCTGGGGTCGGTCAAGCAGCGACTGCTGTGCGCGTCGCTCCTGCTGAGCCCGAACGAGAGGGTGCCCGTCGGGCAACTCATCGACCTGCTCTGGGACGACCCGCCGACGTCGGCGACGGCGAACCTGCGGACGTACGCCCACGGCCTGCGTCGGATCCTGCGCGACGGGTCGGACACCGACTGCCGGCTGCACACCCGCACCGGCGGCTACCTGCTGGACGTACGCCCCGGCGAACGGGACGTCGACGAATTCCACGACGCGGCGCGGCGGGGGCGGGACGCCCTCGACGCCGGTGACCTGGCCGCCGCCGAGACCGGTCTGGCCCACGCACTGGCGGTGTGGCGCGGTTCGCCGCTGGTCGGACTGCCCCTCCCGCCGCCGCTGGCCGGCCGCGTGGCCAGCCTCGAAGAGCACCGACTGACCGTCGAGGAAGACCACATCCAGGTGAAACTCGAACTCGGTGGCGCCGCGGAGCTGATCGGACGTCTGCGCAGGCACGTCGAGGAACATCCGCTGCGCCAGCGGGGCTGGGGACAGCTCATGACGGCGTTGTACCGCACCGGCGACGTCGCCGGTGCCGTCGACGCGTACCTGCGGGCGCGCCGGACCCTGACCGACCAGACCGGGCTCGATCCAAGCCCCTGGCTGGACCGCCTCTACCGGGACATCCTCCACCACGAGCCGGGCCTGCTCGCCGAACGGCCGGAGCCGACCGCCGTGCCGGTGCCGGCCGTACGCCGCCCGGCCGTACGGCAGCTCCCGTCGGGCATCGACGACCTCGTCGGACGCCGGGCCGAGATCGGTTCCGCCCTCGACCGGCTCGACGGATCCGCCGCCAGCCCGGTCGTGGCGCTGCACGGACCGGCCGGGGTCGGCAAGTCGGCGCTGGCCATCCACCTCGCCGCCCAGGTCCAGTCGCGTTACCCCGACGGCACCCTGTACGTCGACCTCCAGGGCTCCGACGCCAACCTGCCACCGCTGACCCCGGTCGACGTCCTGGGTCGTTTCCTGCGGGCCCTCGGCGTGGCCGACAACACGGCACAGTCCTCGCTCGGCGAGGCGACAGCCGCGTACCGCACCGCGCTGGCCGGGCGGGCCGTACTCGTCGTGCTCGACAACGCCCGCGACGCGGCCCAGGTCAAGGCGCTCCTGCCGGCCGACCGGTCGTGCGCGACGCTGATAACCAGCAGACGGATGCTCGCCACGCTGCCCAACAGCCGCCATGTCGCCGTCGACGTGCTGCCCGCTGCCGAGGCCTTGGCCCTGCTCGCCACGGACTGCGGCACCGACCGGGTCAGCGCACAGCCGGCGGCCGCCCGGCGCCTCGTCGACCTGTGCGGACGCCTGCCGCTGGCGATCCGCATCGTGGGTGCCCGGCTGGCGAGCCGACCCGGGTGGCCGCTGGACCGGCTGGTGGAGCGGCTCGACGACCCGCGGATCCGCCTCGACGAACTGGAGTTCGACGATCTCGGCGTACGCCCGTCGATCCGGGTCACCTACGAGGCGCTGGAGGCCGGGACGGTACGCGACCGGCGGGCGGCCGCCGCGTTCCGCCTCCTGGGCACCGTCACCCTGCCGGCGGTGACCGGGCGGGCGGCCGCGGCGCTGCTGGACGAGCCGCCCGCGGCCGCCGAACACGTACTCGACCACCTGGCCGACCACCGGCTGATCGAGCCGCGCCGGCCGGGCACCTACGTCGTACACGACCTGGTGCGCCTGTTCGCGGTGGAGCAGGCCAAGGCCGAGCCGCACGGCGAACGGTCGACGGCGTTGCGCCGGCTGCTCGACATGTACCTGCACGGGGCACGCGACATCGAACGGCTCGCCAACGCCGGCTGGTCGCCGGCGGGAGCCCGGCAGCCGGGCACCGCCGGGCGGCACGAACCGCCGACCACCGCCGCCGAGGCCACCACCTGGCTGGCCGACGAGCACGCGAACATCGTGGCCTCCTTCACGCTCGGGGCCGCGGCCGACCGCGACACGGCCGCGGTCGCCGCGTCACTCGCCTGGGCCAGCGTCGCCGCACTGCGCCGGCACGGTTACTGGCACGAGGCGTACGAGATCATCGACGGCGCCGTGGCGATGACCGCGCGGCTCGGACTGACCCTGGAGCGCTCCGCGGCGCTGTTCTACCGCGCCAGCCTCCGCAAGGGTGCCGGTGATCCCCGGCAGGCCGAGACGGACCTGCTGGAGTGTCTCGATCTCATCCGTTCCATCGGGGATCCCGACCGGACCTCCGCCTGCCTGGAGGCGTTGGGCAACCTGCACTACCGGATGGGGCGGGTGGCGAGCGCCCTCGCCCATCACGACGAGGCGCTGGCCGTACGACGGGCGCTGGGCAAGCCGTTGCTGATCGGCGCGAGCCTGAGCAACGCCGCCCAGGTACGGCTGTCCGCCGGCGCGGCGGAACAGGCGTTCGCCGACGTCGACGAGGCGCTGCGGATCGCCGCGGAGATCGACGCGGCCGGCCTGGAAGGTGCCGCGCTCAGCATGCGGGGGCAGCTGCTGTGCCGGTCGGGTCGATGGTCGCAGGCACTGTCCTGCCTCGATTCGGCCGTGGCCGCCACGGAACGGTCGGGTGACCTGCCGTCACGCTGCGAGGCGTACCTGTGCGCGGCGGCCGCACGCCTTCGGCTCGACGAGCCGAAGGCGGCCCGTCGTGCCGCGGACCGGGCCGCCGAACTCGCCCACCGGACCGGCGACCGCTACATGCTGGCGGTCGCCCGGCAGGCGGCGGGCCGGGCCGAGGCCGCGGCGGGGGACGCGGCGGCCGCGTCCCGGCTCGCCGAGGCGGCCCGGGCACTGGCCCGTTCGACGCCCGGCTGCCGGGAGCCGCAGTACGAGGAGTTCTTCGGGCACCTGTGATCCCGTCCGGCGGGCCGGGCGCGGCCGTCGCCAGGGTCGAACGGGTGCCTCGGCGATCAGTTCAACCGGCCTGCCGGGAGTGACCGCCGGCGCCGGGCCGTCACGGGGTACGTCACCGACCGTCTCAGCGGGATCGGTGCGACGACGTCCAGCCCTGCTGTCGCAGCCGTTCGATGCCGTCCAGCAGCAGGTCCAGCGCGAACTCGAACTCGAACTGGTCGTCGCAGCCCTGCCCGACGACCGACGCGTCGTCGTGGGACGCCGCCGTGGCGATCTCCGCGAGGTGCGGGAACCGGGCCGCGACCTCCGGCGGAAAACCCGCGGCCGGCGGTTCCGGGTCGGCCGCGCCGGACCGGCCGGCACGCCGGGAGGTGTCG
Source organism: Polymorphospora rubra (assembly GCF_018324255.1). GTDB lineage: Bacteria > Actinomycetota > Actinomycetes > Mycobacteriales > Micromonosporaceae > Polymorphospora > Polymorphospora rubra. Next base: position 4,735,863 of record NZ_AP023359.1, on the reverse strand, counting down.
AACAGCTCCTGGCTGAAGCCCAGGACCCGGCTGCCCATCGCGTGCATCACGTGGTGGGCGAGGTTGGCGGAGAACCCGCCGGCCCGCAACGTCCCGACGATCGCGTCGAGGTAGGCGAGGATCGCCGGCGTCGCCATGTTCCGCGACTCGATCGCGAGCGATGCCCAGGGGTGGCGCAGCAGCATCTGCCGCGCCGAGAGGATGCGGCCGCGGATCACGTGCTTCCAGTCGGCGTCGGGCACCGCCGGGTCGATCTCACCGACGACCACGTCGATCATGCCGTCGAGCAGTTCGTCCTTGTTGGTGACGTGCTTGTAGAGGGCCATCGGCACGACGCCCAGTTCCTGGGCGAGGTTGCGCATGCTGAGGGACTCGATCCCGGCCCCGTCGGCGAGCGCGACGGCGGCGCGCAGGATCCGGTCCCTGCTCAGCGGCGTCCGGCGCAGCGTCTCAGCCTGCTCAGCCATCTTGATCCTCGTCTTCCGGCGGCGGTTGAAACCATAACCGCCTTGACAGGTGTACGCCGTACACCTACTTTATCTCTCATGAGGTGTACGCCGTACACCCGGAGGGAGGAAAAAATGAAGGCCATCGTCCAGGATCGATACGGCCCGCCGGAGACGCTCACCCTCGCCGACGTCGACACTCCGGTGCCCGCCGCCGACGAAGTGCTCGTCCGGGTCGAGGCCGCCGCCCTCAACGCGTACGACTGGCACGCCATGCGCGGCGACCCGCGGATGGCACGGCTGGCCATGGGGCGGTCGAAGCCCCGCGCCCGCATCCGCGGCCGCGACTTCGCCGGCCGGGTCGAGGCCGTCGGCGCCGACGTCCGACAGGTACGCCCCGGTGACGCCGTGTTCGGCGACCTCGGCGAGGCCAACGGCGCGTTCGCCGAATACGTCTGCCTACCCGAGACCCTGGTCGCCCCCAAGCCGGCGAACCTGACGCCGCAGCAGGCCGCCGCCCTGCCACTGGCGGGCGTCACCGCGCTCATGGGACTGCGCGACGCCGGTCGGGTCGAACCCGGCCAGCACGTCCTCGTCAACGGCGCCTCCGGCGGCGTCGGCACCCTGGCCGTCCAACTCGCCAAGGCCTTCGGTGCCACCGTCACCGCCGTGTGCAGCACCCGCAACGTCGACCTGGTCCGCTCGCTGGGCGCCGACCACGTCGTCGACTACACCCGCGACGACTTCAGCCACGGCCCCCGCCGCCACGACGTCGTCTTCGACCTGGTCGGCAACCGCTCGCTCACCGCACTCCGGCGGACGCTGACCCCGACCGGAACGCTCGTGCTCTCCGGCGGCGGCGTGTACCGCGGCGGCAGCCTCCTCGGACCGGTCCTGCTCCTGGCCCGCGGGCAACTGCTGGCCCCCTTCGTCCGGCAGCGCATCGTCAGGCTCGACGCCACACCCGGCCGGCAACACCTCGACGCGCTCCGCGCCCACGCCGAGGCCGGCCGCCTCACCCCCGTCATCGACCGGACCTATCCGCTCCACGAGGTGCCCCAGGCCATCCGCTACCTCGAAGGCGAACACGCGCGGGCGAAAGTCGTCATCACCATCTGACCGGACGTCCGCCCCGCCACCCCGGGCGGCTGCGTGACCGGAACCGTCGAGCCACGCCGGCCGACGGCACGCGGATCACCGCTCGCTCCCCCGGTAGGTGACCCGGCGGACCAGTGTCTCGAACGGCCCCCGTCGTCCGGTCCGCCGCATCCGGTCCGCCAGCAGCACGGTGATCAGCCACGTCGTGGTGGCGAGAAGCGCCGTGCCGGCGACGGTCAGGGGGTCGGAGAGATCAAGCAGAAACGGGGTGAAGACGACCGCCCAGATCACCGACTGGGCCAGGTAACAGGTCATCGATCGCTGACCGACCGCGGCGATCGCGTCGACCATCGGCCGAGGGCCGCGAGCCGGGAGCCGGACGGCGATCAGCGACAGCAGCGCGGCGTAGCCGAAACCGCCCAGAACCCCCGTCGCGTCATGCAGGGAGCCGAACAGTTCGAGCGCCGACCGGTCCGGGGGTGTCAGCACGCCGGCGAGCATCAGCGAGATCGGTTGGGCGCCGAGCACCGCGGCCCGAGTGCCCGCTGTCGGCGCGCGATCCGGGCGACGCCGTACCCGAACAGCAGCCCGAACATCGGAAACGCCCGACCGTCGACGAAGGTCGAGAGCAACCAGGTGACAGCCTGGTCGACGCCGGATCCGTCGCGCGGATAGCCGCCGAGCACCGACGGGCCACGCAGGAAGTAGTGCGAGTTGGCCAGGGCGATGAACAACAGCATGAAACCACGTGCGAGGTCGGGCCCCAGGGCACGCGTCGCGAGGGCGGCCGGGCGGGACAGATCCGCCGTCACGAGACATCCCGGAGGTCCGGATGCGGTGCTGACATGCCGGTCAGCCAACCGCGCCCACCGTCCGGTAGCCATACCACCTTGGTCGATACCGGACCTGACCAAAGTCGATCTGCCGGACCGGCCGCCGGTGCGCGTATTCCACGCCCGCCCCGCCCGTGCGCACGGACGCTCCTGTGGTGCGTCGACCGGCCGCCCCCGTGCCCTTCGTGGGGTGGCGGTGCGTGATGATCGTTAGTTGTTCCGCCGTTGTCCGTACGGCGTGTCGGGTTGCTGGGCAGCTGATGATCACGGGTGCCGTGGCGGTTTGCCGGGGAAGGACCCCAAAGGTGTTGGGGTCCACAGCGAATTCGGCGTACGCACAGCGAATCCGCTGTGGGGCGTGACAGTGGTATCGGGTCGGCGGGTGGACCGGGCCGGTGCGGCGGCCGAGAGCCGGGGCGGGACGCTCCTGTAGTGCGTCAGGTGGCTGGGGTGGGCTTCGACCGCGGCCCGGCGGGCTATGCCTTCCACGGCCCAGACCCGCGACCCTGAACGCTGCCCGGCCACGGCGAGCAGTTCGCCACGGTGCCAGGACACGCCAGCCGCCAACTGGCGGTCAAGCTCATGACCAGGCCAGACGTCTCCCCGCCGGGCCGGTGCCGGGGGTAGCGGGCGGACAAGTCCCGCCCAAGACACGAGGCCAGTCAGAGCAAGGGTCACGCCCACTACCACCCGCATCAGCTCACCACTGATGAACCGACCCCGCCGTGCTCACAGTCAGTCGAGGGTCATCGGCCCGACCAGGCGGATCTCCTCGACGTCCAGGCGAGCCTGCAACTCGCGCAGCACGGCCTCGTCGATCTCCCGGGCGTCGCGCATCCGGGTGATCTCGCGCCGCTTGTGGTCGAGCGCGGCCAGGCGCAGTCGGCGCTCAACCTCCCGGGCGGCGTTCGACTCGTCCTCCTGCTCGGCCTGCAGTGCGCCGAGGTGTCCCTCGTAGTCGCCCCGCAGCCGCTGCGTGCTCTCCGGGTCGGCGCCGACCCGGTCGGCGATGTCCGACAGTGCCGTGAGCGTGGCCTTGGTGGCCGTGACCTGCGCCTGCCGCGTCTCGTCGGCGCGTTCCGGGTCGCCGGAGAGCCCCGCCCAGTTCATCAGCAACGGCAGCGTGGTCCCCTGCACGAGCATCGTCAGCAGGATCACCGTTGCGACGCAGAAGATGATCAGATCGCGCTCCCGGACCGGCTCACCGTCGATGGTCAGCGGGACGGCGAGCGCCGCCGCCAGGGAGACGGCACCGCGGAACCCGGCCCAGCCGGCGACGGTACGCACCCGCCAGTTCACCCGCCGCCCGCGACTGGACTCCCGTCTGTCCACCACCCGGGCGACGGCGGCGGTCAGGTGCAGCCAGAGCATCCGGACCGCGACCAGCACACCGGCCACGACGACCGAGATGGCGATCGCACGCATCAGCGAGGTGCTGGTGACGTCGCGTAGCGCCCTCGGGATCTGCATCCCCAGCAGCACGAAGAGTCCGCCGTTGATGAGGAAGGTGGTGAGGTCCCAGAACGACAGCGCCAGCACCCGCGACCGGGCCCGGATCACCCGGGGGCTGGCGAATGTGACCAACAGCCCGGCGGCCACCACGGCGAGCACGCCGCTCTCGTGGATGGATTCGGCGAGGAAGAAGGCGGCGAACGGGGTGAGCACGCTCAGCGCCCCCTCCCGCAGCGGGTCGTCCAGGCGCTTGCGGATCAGGATCACCACCGTGCCGACCAGCAGGCCGGCCGCGATGCCGCCGAGGAAAGACAGGCCGATCTTCTCGACGAGTTCGATGGCGCTCGGAGCCGCGTGCCCGCCGAGCAGCCCGAGCGCGATGGCGAACAGCACCAGGGCGGTGCCGTCGTTGATCAGACTTTCGGTGTGCAGCGTGGCGAGCAGGCGCCGGGGCATCCGCTTGGCCAGGCCGGCCACCGCCGCCGCGTCGGTCGGGGCGAGCACCGCACCGATCACCCAGGCCGCCGCCGGGTCGATGCCGAACCGCTGTACCACCAGCGACACCGCCACCATCGTGGCGCCGACCAGCCCGATCGCCAGCAGAGCGATGACCACGATGTTCGCCCGTACCTCCCGCAGGCTGGTGGTCAGGCTCTCCCGGTAGAGGATCGCCGGCAGGAACAGCAGCAGCACCACCTCGGGGGCGAGGATCACATGGGACAGCGGGGGCAGGAGCGCGAGCAGGGCGCCCAGGATGATGAGCAGGACCGGTGGCGCGACCCGGTAGCGGCCACCGATGGTGGTGCCGACCAGCACGGTGACGCCCAGCGTGATGATCAGCAGCAGATCCGGCACGTCGCCCCCAATCGTCCTCTCTCACATGGTGGTACCTCGACCGGCCGCCCGACCCGGAATCGGCGCACGGGGCCGCTGGCCGGGCACGAAACGCCGCCCGACCCGCTCGACGTCCCTGCGATTCCGTGCCTGTTCGTCACCCCCGGGCCGTAACCTCCCACTTGCAGGTATCGGGGCCTTCCGTCGGTGCGCGCCACCGGCGTCGATCGCCGACTGGTCCCGCTCGCCACGACGGATCGGATCTCCGGGGACGGGGATCCAGCCACACAGGTAAGAAAAGAGGCGACATCCATCGATAGCAGGAAATTGTCCGTACCGCCCCGATGAGAACGGTGGCCAACCACCTTCCGCGCAGGCACTACCCGGGTTCCCCCGCGCCGGTCGCCGGCGCCCCGATGGACCGGTGAATACCGGAGAAGGTCGACGCGCGCGTGCGGCACATTCGCGACTACGCCGGCCATCAGAGATTCGACCAGCATTTCCGCCGATCAGTTTCCTGTTTTCGGTACGGTCGAATTCGAACCGACGACCCCTTGCCACCGACCGCGGCCATCCCGGACTTGTCACCACTTCTCGAAAGTGGGCACTGACCTGCACAGACTTTAGTTCCTTTCGGTCGCCACTCCCCCACCACCGAGGTGTCGTCCGGTCATCGCGGCGATCGATTGCCCCGCCATCGCGAGCGCTCGGTCGCGGAAGTCCGTGTCGGTGGGTGAATTCAACCCGAGGTACATGATCACGATTACCGTCGACCTGGACCATGCCCGCTCAACCGTAGGCCCGTTCGGCAGCAGGACCCTCGCCACGATGGTCACCGCCAACCAGGCGGGCAGCCCACAGTGGATCACCGTGCCGGAACGGATCAAGGTGCGCCGCACCGGGTGGCCGGCCCCGCACACGACCCGATCTGGACCTGGCCGACAACCGGAACACCGTTCGCGAGACAGTCCCGAGCTCGATCGAAGTTGCGCCCGACAGAGTGGTGGTAGCCGACAGTTACGAGGCATTGACAACGGTCGCGCATCCCGGCAGGCTTTGCGAAACCGCCTGGGGGCAGGCGGTCAGCCCAGGTGTTTCTAGGTTGTTTTGAGTAGCGTCGATTGATTTGTCTCCTCAGCGATGGTGGGGAATGCGTAGAGCCTCGTAGCAGTACCCGGACGTCGACGGCCCCTTTCGCCTGCCGGGCGTTCTCGCCCGTCCGGAGGCAGAGTTCTGCCGTTCGTGCGTCGCCGTATCGACTCGTTTCTGAAAGCAGGAGGTGTCGCGGTCGTGGCTGCCGTGGTGCATTCAGCACCAGATCTTGAGTCGGCCTGGTCGTCTTCTTTCGATGGATCGGAGATCTGATGCGCGTCGCCCTCCTCACCACGACTCAGCATGGGCACCTGAACCCGTATGTTCCGGTGGTCAACGCGCTGCGAACTGCCGGCAGTGAGGTTGTGCTGCTGCTGTTGTCGGCGGACGGTGGCACGCTCGACGAGCAGCGCCGCCGGGCCTTGGGCAAGGCGCAGGTCCACGGGATCGGGCAGGTCGAGATGGCGCCGTGGAGCGGCGACCCGGCGAAGATCGGCCCGATGCTCGAGTCGTCGCCGGTGGCAGACCAGACAGCTGACGCGCTCCGTGCGACGGCGCCGGACTTCGTGCTCGTCGATTCGCTGCCGGTCACGGCGTCGGCCATGGTCGGCGCACAGGCGTCCGGCGTGCCGTACGGGATGATCTGGGCCAACCTGGGTGGAGTATGCCCGAGCGAGCATCGTCGGGGTCGCTGGCCGTACGACGAGCAGGTCGGCGACTATCTGACCAGGCACGGGGTGTTGTGGTCGACCCGGACCCACTCGGCGCGTTCGCCGATTCTCAATCTGATGCCGACGATTCCGGCTCTCGTCGGGGACGACGCGGTCACCGACGACGGTGTGCAGCTGGTCGGGTTGCCGGGTGCCGCCGGGACCCGCGGCGACGAGGTCGCCTTCGCGGGCCTGGATCGGCTCGACCCCGACCGCCCGGTGGTGTACGTCTCCTTCGGCACGATCTTCTACCGGCGGCCGGACCTGCTGCGCACGGTGATCATCGGGGCGGCGGCGACCGGCGCACAGGTGGTCGCCGCGGTGGGAGATCTCGCCGAGGAACTCGCGCTGCCCGACGAGGTGCTCACCGCCCCGTATCTGCCGCAACGTGAGGTGCTCGAGCGCGCCGACGTGTTCATCACCCACGGCGGATACAACTCCGTGGCGGAGTCGATCCGGGCGGCGACACCGATGCTGGTGATCCCGCTGGCCGTGGACCAGCCGGTCCAGGCGCACTTCGTGGGTAGCGCGGGCTTCGGGACGGCATTGGAGCCGGCCGGCGTCACCGAGCAGGCGGTCGCCGACGCCGTCACCGATCTGCTCGATCCCGCCCGGGACTACCGGGCCCGGCTGCGCGCCGCGCAGCCGGAGTGCGGCGATTCCGCCGTACGCGCGGCCGAGCTGGTCATCGGCACGGCCGAGACGCTACAGCGAAAGGGTGAGCAGTGACGATCGAACTGCGGCGGCCGGTGGGCGACCCGATCGTGATCGATGATCTTGAGCGCCTCTCGTTCCGGGTGGATCGCCGCGCCTACACCGACGACGACCTGGCCGCGCAGGAGATGACCAGGATCTTCGATCGCTGCTGGTTGTACGTCGGGCACGAATCGGAGGTACCCGGGCCGGGCTCCTACGTGGCACGCGACGTCGGCGGGCGCCCGGTGGTCATGGCGCGCGGGTCCGACGGGGTGATCCGGGTGTTCGCGAACAGCTGCACCCACCGCGGGGCCCTGATCTGCTCGCAGCCGGCCGGGCAGGCCAGATCGTTCCGGTGCCCGTACCACGACTGGACGTTCTCCAACCAGGGCGACCTGGTCGGGGTCCCGATCCCGGACGGATACGGGCCAGGCTTCCGGAAGGCGGACTTCGGCCTGGCGCAGCACCGCAGTGACAGTTACCGCGGTTTCGTGTTCGTCACCTTCGATCCCGAGCAGCCGCGCACCCTGACCGAATACCTGGCGGGTGCGACGGAGTACCTCGACCTGATCGACGACCAGTCCGAGGTCGGGATGGAGGTGATCCAAGGTGCGCAACTCCACGGAGCCCGGGCCAACTGGAAGCTCATGATGGAGAACAGCGTCGACATCTACCACTTCCGGGCCCTGCACAAGCGTTACGTCAGCTACATGGAGTCGCTGGGGTCGGTGCCACCACGACGGCGAGGCGGCTTCGGCCGCGCCCTCGGACTGGGGCATGGAGCCAACGAGCTGCCACCGGCGGCGGCCCGCCCGCTCGCCTACTGGACGCCGATGTTCGGTGCCGAGGTCCGGCCGCGGATCGAGGCGACGGCCGCACGGTTCGTCGACCGGTTCGGCGCCGAACGCGCCGAACGGATCACCGGCACCAACCGTGCGCTGCTGATCTTCCCCAACTTGATGATCATCGACGCGATCGCGATCACGATCCGCAAGATCGACCCGGTCGGCGCCGGCCGGATGGCCATCACCTCGGTCGCCCTGGCCCCCAGGGACGAGGACCCGGACATCCGGGAACTGCGCAAGAGTCACTACCTGACGTTCCTCGGCCCCGCCGGCTTCGCCACCCCCGACGACATCGAGATCATCGAGTCGTGCCAGCGGGGTTATCTCAACCGCACGGTCCGCTACTCGGATCTGTCCCGCGGCATGAACAAGGAGATTCCGGAGACGACCGACGAGCTTCCCGCCCGCGAGTTCTGGCGGCAGTGGGACCGGCTGATGCACGGCGACGACGGTCACCTCGACGTCGCCCACCGGGCCGAGATGCAAGGGGCGGAACCACGATGACCACCGAGCTGACGGTCGACGAAACGGCCCGGGTGCGGTTGTGGCACCGGGTGAGCCAGTTCCTTTTCCGTGAGGCGCGGCTGCTCGACGAGTGGCGCCTGCGCGAGTGGTACGACGAGATGCTGACCGACGACGTCCGCTACTCCATGCCGGCCACCGACGTCCGCGCGGAGACGGCCGGTGCGCTCGGGCTCATCGACGACGACGCTGCCCGGCTACGCCAGCGGATCGAACAACTCCTCAACGACGAGGTGTGGTGTGAGAACCCCCGGTCGCGGACGAATCGGATGATCAGCAACGTGGAGATCCTGGCCGATCGGGGCACGCACCTCGACGTGGCGGCGAATGTCGTCGTGCACCGGTTCGGGCACGGACGCTCCGACGCCTACGTCGGAAAATACCGGTTCGAGCTCGTCGTCGAGGGCGAGTCGTTCCGGCTCCGGAAACGGGTCGTGGTGCTCGACCACGAGACGTTGTACGAGCACGGAAAGCTCAGCATCATCCTGTGAACGGACAGTGACGGCGGCCGGCACTGGCAGCGTCCCACCCGTTGCCGCCGCCCACCCGAGTCTCCCCCGTGAGGTCTACGTCCTCAGTGTCGTCGGTGGCTGCGTCATGCTGGGCCTGGGACTGGTGCTCCCGGTGCTCCCCGTGTACGCGGCGACGTTCGGGGCCGGGCCCACCCAGATCGGAACGCTCGTCGCCGTGTTCGCGTTGATGCGGCTGGCCACCAGTCCGTTCTGCGGCCGGCTCGGAGTTCGTTTCGGGGAGCGGCGGGTCCTGGTCGCCGGCCTGCTGCTGTGTGCGGTCTCCTCGGCCCTGACGGCGTTCGCCGGGTCCTACGGGCAGTTGCTCGTGTTCCGCGGCCTCGGCGGTGTCGGTTCGGTGCTGTTCTCGGTGTCCGCGCTGGCGACCCTCCTGGCGATCGCGCCGGCCGAGCACCGGGGCCGGGCCAGCGCCGTGTTCGAAGCAGGCTTCCTGCTCGGCGGGATCTGCGGACCAGCGGTGGGCGGGCTCCTCGCTCTCATCGCCCTGTCCGCGCCGTTCCTGGCGTACGCCGTGCTGTTGCTGGCCGCCGCGGCGCTGGCGCTGGCGGTGCTCCGCACCGGCCGAACTGCCGGCGCAGAGCCTGGCCGCGACCTGGTCCGGCTCCCGGTCCTGCTGCGGGACCGACGCTACCTGGTGGCCTGCCTCGCGGCGTTGGCGCAGGGCTGGGTCCTGTTCGGGCTGCGCAGCGCACTGGTCCCCACGATGGTCGTGGCGTGGCGGCATGACGTCACGTGGGTCGGGTGGGCGTTCACGATATCCGCCGTCGTTCAGGCGCTGCTGATCATGCCGGCCGGCCGGGTCGTCGATCGGGCCGGCCGCCGGTTCGCCATGATCGCCGGCACCGGTGTGGCCGCGGTGGCGATCACAGCCCTGGTGTTCGTGGACAGCTACGCCTGGCTCGTCGTCCTGCTCAGTGTGTACGCGGCGGGATCAGCGCTGCTCAACGCCGCACCGGCCGCGCTGATCGGTGACGTCGTCGCCGGCCGGACCGGCAGCGGCGTCGCCGTCTTCTCGATGTGCACCGATGTCGGCGCGGTGGTCGGACCGGTCGTCGTCGGGCTCATCGCCGAGCGGGTGGGTGTTCCGGCCGCCTTCGGCAGCGGCGCCGTGCTGCTGGTCGTCGCCTTCGTGGCGTCGTGGACGTTGACAACCGTTCGGCCAACACCAAGGAGTTGATCGATGAATCAGCCGTCTGCCCGGCGTGAGCGGGGTGAGGCCATGTTCCAGCAGGTCTTCGGCCGCGAACCGCGCCCGGGTTCCTACCCGGAGTTCCTGCAGATCACCGTCGACCACCTGTTCGGCGAGATCTGGACCCGTCCGCACCTGAGCGTCGAGGAGCGCGAACTGGTCGCGCTGACCGCGGTCACGCTGGCGCGGACCGACTGGGAGCTGCGCGGCCACATCGGCGCCGCCCTGCACCTCGGGATGTCGCGGGAGAAGATCGTCGAAGTCATCATCCAACTCGCCTACTACGGCGGCTGGCCGGTCGCCAACAACGGGCTACGCGTCGCCCAGGAGGTCTTCGCCGAACTGGACGGCGCCACCGGGAGGGACGCGGACCATGACCGGTGACCCGTCCCCCTCGCCCCGGCCGAGAAGGTCGACCTGTGGCGCCAGCGGTTCTTCGAGGCGCAGGCGGCCGCCGAGGAGTTCATCCTGGGAGAGCACGGCGAAGAAGGCCTGGCCGCGTGGATCCAGGCGAACTCCCGCATCACCGCGGAGCTGCTACGGGCGCAACGGCCCGCCGGCGTATCCGCCACCGATCACTTCATGACCCGGCTGCAGCGTCAGCTGTTGCTGTACGACTCGGCGGTGACCAGTGAGCCCCAGCCCTCGGGCACCGTCCTGCGCAACGCCGACTGTGGAATCCTCCGGTACCGCAAACAGGCCGCCCGCGCCGGCGTCGTACTGACCTTCTCGTCACCGTGCCCGTACTGCCAGGAACTCAACACCGCCATCGCCGCCCGCTACGTGGAATCGGACGTCACGGTGTCGTGCGAACAGGCGGGCGACGGGTGCACCTGGCGCGCGGAATCTCCTCACGTGGACGGCGAGGACGCGGCCGGGTCACCGCACCGCGCACGAGCCGGCGACTGAACCAACGGCAGTGCCGTACGGTTGACGGCCGGCGACCGGGTGACGTCGAGCGTCATGCCGAGTTGCCGGCCCACGGCCACACACAGGTCGAGCGCCGCGGTGCGGGTCAGGTCCTGATGATCGTTCTGCGTGAAGCAGGCCGACGCCACGTTCCTGTTCCGCAGGCGCAGGTACCACGGGAACAACGATGCGAGCGCGGGCTCGGTCAGCATCGTGCGCGAATGCACGATCGTCCCCACCAACAGGTTGCCGAAGGGGCGATGCGTTGCGTTCATGAAGCTCTTCAGGCGCTCCTGAAAGATCTTCAGCACCGCGGGTACGTTTCCCGCGTACACCGGCATGGCGAGCAGCATCGCCTGCGCCCCCTCGGCCAGGTCGACGACATGCGCGAAGTCGTCGTCGAGCGTGCATCGGCCCACCTCCGGATCAAGGCAGGTGTCCTCGCCTTCGCACATCGCGATGCGATGGTCGATCAACCGAATCCGCTGGATCTCCGCCTCACCGACCTCCCGGACGACGCCGCTGATCGCCGCCTCGAGCAGCGCGTCGGTCAGTGACGGGAGACGCTTCTGGGTACAGGACAACGCAACGATCTTCATCCGAGGGCCTTCCTGTCCGCTCAGCGCCACGCAAGAGCGGCCACCTGACGAAACCCCGTGGCCGCAAACGAAGTCAACCTACCGACAATCGACCATCGCCGAAACGGTGCGAACACGGCGGCCGTCGTGCTTGGACCAGGAAGGAATCTCAGATGATCACGGATCCGACGCTCTTACGGATTGGTGAGGCTGCGCAGATCAACCACGGAGGCGAGCGGGAAACCGCTCGCCTGCGGCTCGAAGAGATCTGGGAGGAGATCGGGGGCGAGCAAGGGGATCCCCTGCACCGCTGCACGCTCGCGCACGCGATGGCCGATGCGCAGGACGACGTGCAGCAGGAGTTGCTCTGGGATCTGCGGGCGCTGGCCGCCGCCGACCTCATCACCGAGGACCGGGTCGCGGAGGCCGGGGTGTCGCTTTCAGTGGCGGGGTTGTACCCGTCGCTGCACCTGAACCTGAGCGAGTGCTATCGCAAGCTGGGCGATCTTGAACGGGCTCGTGAGCACCTCAAGTATGCGGAGGAAACGGTCGGCGTGCTCGGCGATGACCCGTACGGGCAACTGATCCGGGACGGCCTGAAGAAGGTGACCGAACTGCTGCGTTGACGTGGCAACGCCGAGGGCCGCCCGAATGAAAAGGTTAGGGTCGGCCGCATGACACCAGCCCTTGCCAGCAGTGCCTTCGACGCGCTGCGCGTCGACGCCGTGCCCGACCAGGAGACGCTGCGACGGACCTACGAACTTCCCACCGACATGGCCGTGCGGAAGCAGATGACCGAACTCACCGAGCAGACCCGGCGGTTGATCGGCTGCTCATCGCTGGTCTTCGTCGCCAGCATGGACGCCGAGGGTAACTGTGACGTCTCCCCGCGCGGCGGCCCCGCCGGTTTCGTCGCCGTCCTGGACTCACGGACGGTGGCGATCCCCGACGCGACCGGCAACAAGCGTCTGGACACCCTGCAGAACGTGATCGCCACCGGACGGGCCGGGCTGCTGTTCGTCATCCCGGGGCGCACCACGACGCTCAGGGTGAACGGCCGGGCCTGCGTCTCCACCCGCCCCGACCTGTTGTCGCAGCTGACCGCCGTGGGCAAGCCGCCGGCCAGTGCGCTGGTGCTGGGGATCGAGGAGGTCTACCCGCACTGCCCCAAATCGCTGCTGCGCAGCGGCGCCTGGAAGCCGGATCAGTGGCTGCCGGCGGACGCCCAGCCGACCTCGGCCGAGGTGACCCTGACCCAGCTGCGGATGCCGGAGCTGACCATCGCCGACATCGAGCAGGCGGAGGCGGACTCGCTGAAGTACCGGTACGAGTAACGCGCCGCGCAGCGATGGTGCCGAGCACCGGGTCGCCCGCGCGTGGCGGCCGGGAAGTGGATCAGATCAGGCCGGCCCGGAGCGCGTAGGCGACGGCGTGCGAACGGTTACGCAGCTTGAGCCGGTGGGTGACGCCGTAGATGACGTTCTTGACGGTCCGCTCGGAGTAGCAGAGCTTGCCGGCGATCTCGTTGGTGTCGAGCCCGTCGGCCATCAGCCGCAGCACGTCGACCTCGCGCGGGGTCAGCCCGGAGGCGTTGAGGCCGTTCGGAGCGAGCACCTCGCGTTGCAGCCGCTCGATGTGCTTGAGCAGTTCCCCGACCAGGTTCGGCGGCATGACCCCGCCGCCGTTGGCCGCCGCCAGCACGCTGTGCACCAGCCGCTCGCCGGTGACCGCCGCACGCGGCAGGATGGCGACCACCCGGCACTCCACCGCGGTCAGCAACTCGCTCTCGGTGATCTCGCGGAGCACCAGGACCACCGGCAGGCCGGTCTCCGCGGCCGAGCGGCGCAGCATCGCCACCACGTCCACCGTGAGCTGCTCGCAGGCGAAGACGAGCACCTTCGCCCCGGCCCGGTCGTCGATGGGCAGCAACTCGACCTCCGGGCAGCTTCGCAGGAAGCTGGCGAGTCCCGCGTGGCTGAGCGGTTCTGATGCCTGCAGGATCAGCCCTACCGGTTCCACCGATGCCTCCTGTTGTCGTCGGTCCCGGTGGAGTCTGCGCAATGCCTCTTCAGAGAATCTCCACGCCGGTCTTCACGGCGGCCCGCCGACCGTGAAGGTTCGCCCGGCGTACGTCGGCGACGACGCCCGTCGCGATCAGGTGTCCGCCGCCGGGGGTGTCTCCCGGGCCCGCTGGAGCGCCGCGATGTACTTGGGGATCTCCACCACGGCGAGCTCCAGCCGGCCGGGGGCGAGCTGGTCGGCGAAAATGGCCTCGATCACATCCTGGGCCAGATCGTCGGGGAGTTCGTCGACCCGCTGGGCGGGCAGGCACTGCCACATTCGGATGATGCGCAGCCGCGCCCGGACCTCGGACAGGGTCCGCTCCAGGCCGGCTATGGCCTCGTCGGCCTGCGCCGCGTCCAGCACGAGCCGCCCCTCGGCAGCGAGCGCGAGCAGGAGTTCGCCCACGAACGGGCTCGTCGAGGCAGGTGGGTGAGCCGGCACGGGTCGAGTGCACCAGCCCGGTGAGAGCGGGGGAAGGGGTCGATCACGGAAGTGCCCCGGGCTCCGGTCCGGTCTGCCCGGACTGCCGCCCGGAGCACCCGGGCCGGACGCGGCGGGCCGATTCACCAAGGGCAGCACCGACGCGGTGGAGGGACACTGGACGCAGGTACGGCGGTTGGGGGAGCGTTGTCAGTGGGGAACAGAAGAGTCGATCTCCGGTTGTTGGGCCCGGTGCGGGCGTGGCGGGACGGCGTGGAGATCACGCTGGGGTCGGCGCGACGGATGGCCGTCCTCTGTGTCCTCGCCCTCCGCACCGAGCACGGCGTCTCCCGGGAGCAACTCGTCGCCGCGCTCTGGGGGAGGACGCCCCGGCCAGCGCGACCGGCAACATCTACACGTACGTCTCGACGCTGCGCCAGGCGCTGGAACCGGCCCGGGGCCGGTGGGCGGCGGGGCAGCTGCTCAGCTCGGGCGGGGGCTCGTACCGGCTGCACCTGCCCCGGAGTCCGTCGACGTCGTCCGCTTCGAGTCGCTGCGTGAGGCGGCCCGGCGCCATCGGGTCGCCGGGAACAGCCTCGCCGAGCTGGCCAGTGTGGAGTCCGCGCTGGGCCTGTGGCACGGCGAAGCCCTGGCCGGAGTGCCCGGTCCATTCGCCGAGGCCCAGCGGCTGCGCCTGACCGAACTGCGGCTCGCCACCACCGAGCGGTACGCCGCCCTGCTGGTCGAGGCGGGCCGGCACGAGGAGGCCGTGCCGGTCCTGCGCAGGCTCGTGGACGCGCAGCCCCGCCGGGAGGACCTGCGCACCATGCTGGCCGACGCGCGGCGGGCCGGTGACCGGGGGGCGGCCCCCGTGGTCGGGCCCACCGCCGTCCCGCCACCCGGCGGGGCCGCTCCGGCAGCCGGGAACGGCCCGCCCGCCGGGGCGACGTTGATCGGCCGCGACGCCGAGCTCCGGCGGCTGCGCCGGGCCGTGGCCGAGGCCGGCCTCGGCCACGGGCGCAGCATCCGGGTCGACGGCGCCCCCGGCACGGGCAAGTCGGCGCTGCTCGGGGCGGCCCTCTCCGGTGCCGCTACGGCCGGCTGCCGGATCGGCTGGGCGGTCGGTGACGAGGTCACCCGCCACCTACCGTTGGGCACCCTGGTCGAGTGCATCGAATCGGCGCTGGCCGACGACACCGCCCGCCACCTGGTCGAAGACGCCACCGGCCAGCTGGCCGACGGACCTCCCGCCGACGCGGACGACGGGATCTCCGCCGAGGCCGTGGACAGGGCGGTGGAGCTGGTCCGCCGCGCAGCCGAGGCGAGCCCGCTCGTCCTGGTCGTCGACGACCTGCAGTGGGCCGACCCGGCGACGCTGCGGGTGTGGGCCGCGCTCGGCAAGCACGCCGCCGAGCTGCCGCTGCTCCTGGTGGCGGCGGCCCGGTCCGGCGCGGCGGACGTACGCGGGCTGCCCGCCGACGAGGTCGTGGAGCTGGCGCCGCTGGACACCGCCGCCGCGACCGCCCTCGTCCGGGCGGTGGCCCCGGAGCCGCCCGGGGCCGAGCGGCTGGCGCGGATCCTCGACGACGCCGGGGGCCATCCCGGGTACCTGCGCCACCTCGCCGTGAGCGAACCCGGTGCGCCGACGGCGAGCGCGCTGGTGGCGGCGGTCGAGGCGCACCTCGCCCCCGCCACCGAGGAGACCCGGCAGGCGCTGCGGGCGCTCGCCTTCCTGAGCGCGTACGAGCTACGGGCGCCCGGTACGCAGCCGGCCGGCGCCACCCTCGCCGCGCTGGCCGCCGCCACCGACCGTACCCAGGACGACCTGGCGCGGATGTTGGCGCCGGCACTGGCCGACGAGGTCCTCACCACCGAGGGTGACCGGCTGCTCTTCCGGCACCGGGTCGTGGCCCGGACCCTGCACGAGAGCACCCCGGCGGCCCTGCGGATCACCCTGCACCGGTCCTTCGGGCAACGGCTCGTCGCCGCCGACGCCCCGGCCGAGCAGGTCGTGGCGCAACTGCTCGCCGGGGAGGTACCGCTCGACGGCCGGTTCGGCGCCTGGCTGGCCGAGCACGTCGAGGAACTTGTCGACCGGGCGCCGCAGACCGCGCTCGCCGTGCTGCGCCAGGCCCACGTCCGGTATGCCCTCGACCCGGCCCACCGGCTGCTCCTCACCGCCTGGCTGGCCCGGCTGCTGCTGCGGCAGCAGCAGGTCGCGACGGCGGAGGCCGGCTGGGTTGCCGCCCGGACCACCGACCCCGCCCTGCGGGGCGAGATGCGCTGGGTGGCGGCCCACACCCACGAGCGGCGGGGCGAGTACGAGGCCGCCGCGGAGATCGCCCACGTGGCCCTGCGGGAACGCCGGATCACCGCGCGCTGGATGCACCAGCTGCGGACGCTGCTCGCACGGGTCCGTCCGCACCTGCCGGGCCAGCCGACCATGCCGCACATTCCACGTTCGACGGTGGTCGACGACGCAGCCGCACCAACCCGTGGCGTGCACACCGCCGACGTCGGGGAGTAGCTGCCGCACCTGTCACGATGGACCCGTGCAGACAACACCGGACGACCGGCTGCGGGTGTCGGTCCTGGGCCCGGTCCGGGCCTGGCGCGGGGGACGCGAGCTCAACCTCGGGCCGGCCCGGCAGCGGCTGGTCTTCGCGGCACTCGTCGCCGCCGGCGGACGCGTCGTCGGACGCGACGACCTGATCGCGGAGGTCTGGGACGACGCTCCCCCGGCGACCGCCGCGGGCAGCGTCTACACGTACGTCTCCGGGCTGCGCCGCATTCTTGGCCGGGAGACCCTGACCTCGGGGCCGACGGGGTACGCCCTTCGTCTGCACCCCGGGGAGCTGGACAGCGACCGGTTCACCACGACCTGCGCGGAGGCGGTGCGGCGGCACGAGGCGGGGGACCCCGCCGCCGCCGTGGCCGCGTTCGACGAGGCGCTGGGGCTGTGGCACGGCGAGCCGTACGCCGGGCTCACCGGGCACCGCCTGGAGTTCGAGCGGGCCCGGCTCGTGGACCGCCGGCTCGACGCCCTCGGCCGACGCGCCCGGATCCTGATCGAGGCGGGCGACGACGGCCTGGTGGCCGAGCTGACCGGGCTGGTCCGCGACCACCCCCTGCACGAGCCCCTGCACGAGCTGCTGGTGCTCGCCCTGCACCGCACCGGCCGGCACGCCGAGGCGCTCGATGCCTACCGGGCCGCCCGCCACGTCCTCCGCAGCGAGCTCGGGATCGAGCCGGGCGACGTCCTCACCGGACTGTACGACCGGATCCGTGGTGCGCCGGCGGCCGCCGGCGGCCGGCCCCCGACCGGAGTGCCGCCGTCCCCGACCGGGCCGGCGTCCCCGACCGGAGCGCCGTCGGACGCTCCCGGGGGCGGTCGGCTGGCCGGACGCTCCGACGAGCTGGACCGGCTACGGTCCCTGCTCGACGCGCTCGCCACCGGGCAGGGCAACGCCGTCTGGATCGAGGGCGAGCCGGGCATCGGCAAGACCGCACTGCTCAGCGCCGCGTTCGTCGACGCGGCCGACCGGGGCTGCCAGGTCGCCTGGGGCACCGCCGAGGAGCTGGACCGGTACGTGCCACTGCAGGTGGCGGCCAGGGCGATGCGGCCACCGCAACGGTCCACCGACTTTCCGGTGGCCCCGCCGCCCGCCGGGCCGCACCCCGACGGGTTCGCCGAAGCCGATCCTGCCGTGCTGGCCGAGCAGGTGCTGACCCGCGTACGCGCCGCATGTGACGTCGCCCCGCTGGTACTGGTCCTCGACGGACTCCAGTGGGCCGACCCGGCGAGCGTGCCGTTCTGGGACCGGCTGGTCGCCGCCACCCGGCGGATGCCGCTGCTGCTGGTGGTCGCGGCACGCCTGGAACCCGACGGCCACGAGCTGACCCGGCTGCGCCGGGGGGTCCGGGCCCGGCAGGGGCAGTTGCTCCGGTTGGGCGCCCTGCCGCCGGAGGTGGTCGAGCAGCTCGTGGTTCGCCTGGTCGGTGCCCCGCTCGGGCCGAACCTCGCCGAGGTGGTGTCGATCTCGGCGGGCAACCCCCTGTACGCCCGCGAGATGACCACCGCGCTGCTGCGGCGGGGCGCGGTCCGGACGACCGACGGGGTGGCCGACATCGCCGACTCCGTACCCGTCGAACTGCCCCGCCCGCTGCTCGCCGTGGTCCGGGGCACCGTGGACCTCCTCCCGTCCCGTACCCAGGACGTGCTGCGGACGGCGGCCCTGCTCGGCACGCGGTTCTCCGTCGACGACGTGGCCGCGGTGACCGGGGAGTCCCCGCTCGACCTGGTCCGCATCCTGGAGGAGGCGCTCGCCGCCAACGTCCTCGTCGGCGCCGACACGGCCCTGGCCTTCCGGCACTCCTTCCTGCGCCGGATCCTGTACGACAGCATCCCGGCCCCGGCCCGGGCGATGCTGCACCGGCACACCGCCGAGGTGTTGGACCGGGGCGGCAGCCCCGTGATCCGGGTGGCCGAGCAGCTCGTCGCGGCGACCTCGGTGGTGGACGACTGGACCGTGTCCTGGCTGGTCGACCACCGCGCCGAACTGGCCCGCGGGGCTCCGCAGCTCGCCGGCGAACTGCTCCGCCGGGTGCTCGGGACCGGACCCGCCGATCCGCGGCACCGCGCCCAGTTGCTGATCGACCTGGTGCGGCTGGACCTGCGCGCCGACCGCTGGCCGGTGGACGAGGCCCGAGAGGCGGCCGGGCTCGCGACCGACCCGGCCGAACGCGCGGAGATGCGTCATCTGCTCGCCACGATGACGTACCGGCGCGGGGACGTACCAGCGGCGATGGGCATCCTCCGGGACGCGCTGACCGACGGCGCGGTGCCCGACTTCTGGCGTACCCGGCACTGGGTGCTCCTGGCCGACCTGCGCCGGGGCGCGCTGGACGACCTCGACCGGGCCGACCGCCGGGCCGAGGTGCTGCACGCCGAGGCCCTCGCCGCGGGCCGGCCGTACGAGGCGGCCTCCGCCCTGCAGACCACCTGGCTGACCAACTCCATCCGCCGCGACCATGAACGGGCCCTGGAGTACGTCGACCGGGCGTTGGACATCATGCGGGACAACCCGGCCTTCACCGGCCTGTACCTGGACCTGCTCGACAACCGCACATTCACCCTGCACAACCTGGACCGGCTGCCGGAGGCCGAACGGACGCTGCGCGAGGCCCGCCTCTTCGCCCTCCGGCACCGGTTGCCCTCCGGCCTGCACACCGCCTCGGCGGTGCAGTACTTCTGGACGGGTCGGTGGGACGACGCGCTGGCCGAGATCAGCGCGGTCACCGACGACGTGCCCCGCAACACGCTGCTGGGCATGCGGGACCCGGTGGCGGTGGCCATGCTGCTGCACGGCGTGGCCGCGCTCGTCGCCGCGCACCGCGACGACGGGGTGCTCGCCCGTGGGCATCTGGACGCGACCGACGCCCTGCCGGCCAGCGACGCCGAGCGGGAGAGCTGCGGCTTCCTGCTGGTCGCCCGCGCGCTCGTCGCCGAGACGCAGGACCGGCCGGACGAGGCGCTGCGGGTGCTGGGCCCGCTGCTGGCGCCGGAGTACGCACCGCTGGCGGTACGGCACCAGTGGCTACCGACGGTGACCCGACTCGCGCTCGACCTCGGGCGACCCGACCTCGCGGAGCGGGCGGCGGCGATCTGCGCCGGCGAGGCGGCCCGGGAGGTGCAGCCGGCCCGGGCGTACCGGGCGGCGGCGCGCTGCCGGGCCCTGCGCACCAACGACCCGGCGCCCGTCCTCGCCGCCGCGGCCCGCTACCGCGAGCTGGGCTGGGTGACGGAACTGGCCGCCAGCCTGGAGGACGCCGCGGTGCTGCTGGCGGCGAACCGCCGCCCGCACGAGGCGGCCGTGGCCGGCGGCGAGGCGGTGGAGCTGTACACGGTGTTGGGCGCCCGCTGGGACCTGCGCCGTACCCAACGCCGACTTGCCGGGTACGGCGTCGAGCCGACTCCCGAGCGGGTGCCGGGGAAGTGCCTCGACGCGGGCTGACGCCCGCCCCCCGGGCGGGTGCTCGGGAGTCGGCCTCGACGCGGGCTGACGCCCGACCCCCGGGCGGGTGCCCGGGAGTCGGCCTCGACGCGGGCTGA
This sequence comes from Polymorphospora rubra, assembly GCF_018324255.1. Lineage (GTDB taxonomy): Bacteria > Actinomycetota > Actinomycetes > Mycobacteriales > Micromonosporaceae > Polymorphospora > Polymorphospora rubra. The sequence goes on along the minus strand of NZ_AP023359.1, from coordinate 4,715,533 downwards.
GGCGGGCCGCTCAGCGCACCTCGATCTCGTACAGCGAGTAGCCGTAGTGACCGGAGCGCTCGGTTCCGGTCATCCGGACATAGCGTCCGGGTACCCGGTCGGTGCTGATCGTCACGTCGCCGCCCCGGCCGGCGCTGGTGTCGTACACCGTCTTCCAGGCGTCGCCGTCGGCAGAGATCTCCACCCGGTAGCTGACCGCGTGGGCATGCTCCCAGCGCAGCAGGACCTCGCTGATCTGCCACTGGCCGCCCAGGTCCACCATCAGCCACTGGTCGTCGCTGAACCCGCTGCCCCAGCGGCTCACCGGGTCGCCGTCCACGGCGTGCGCCGGCACCCACGCCGATCCCTCGCTGCTGGAGGCGGTGACGCGCCGGCCGAGGGCCAGGTTGCGGCGGCTCGGGTTCGTCGAGGCCTGGACGGCCAGCGGGGTGGGCGAGGGCCCGTCGTCGGCCGCCGGCCGGCTCGTCCGGGTCTCGCTGCTCGACGGCGACGCGCTCTCCTCCGGCGGTCGGGCCGGGCTACCGGAGTCGGAGGGGGTCGGCGCGGGGGATTCGGCCAGCGTGGTGTTCGGCAGGTGGGCCGTGGTCCGGGGGGTGTCGGTGCCGTTGACGGTGCCGTAGACGAGCGCCGCCCCGCCGAGCACCAGCACGGCGACCAGGGCACCGACCAGCGTCCGTCTCGTGCCGGCCGCCCGCCGGGTCGGCGGTGTGGTGGCCGGCTGTGGGGTGGCCGGTGGCGGGGTGGCCGGTGGCGGGGTGGCCGGCAGTGCCATGGTCGGCGGCGCCGTGGGCTTCCCGGCGGCCGCCGGCCGCTGCTCGGACGGCCCGGCCAGGAGCATGGCGACCAGTTCCTGGGCGGTCGGCCGGTCGGCCGGGTCCTTCGCCAGCGCGCGGGACAACGGCTCCCGCAGGGACTCCGGGATGCCGTCCAGGTTCGGCGGCTGGGTCAGGATGCGTCCGGCGGTCGCGGACGGCGAATCGCCCTGGAACGGCGTCCGCCCGGTGCCCGCGTAGGCGATGACGCAGCCCCACGCGAAGATGTCCGCCGCCGCGGTCACCGGCGTGCTCGGATCCCCGGAGAACCGCTCCGGCGCCATGTAGGCGACGGTGCCGACCATGACGTCCGGCCGGGTGTGCAGGCTGGTCGCGTCGACCGGCCGGGCGATGCCGAAGTCGATCACCTTCGGGCTGCCCGGCGGCAGCAGGACGTTGTCCGGCTTGAGATCGCGGTGGATGACGTCCGCGCCGTGGATGCCGGCCAACGCGGTGGCGACCCCCACCGCCAGCGAGTGCAGGGCACCGCCCTGCAGCGGCCCCCGCTCGGAGACCACCTCCTCCAGGTTCGGCCCGTCGACGTACTCGACGACCAGATAGGGCGGATCGTGGTCGAGGTCGGCGTCGACGAACTCCGCCGTGCAGAAGGGCGGCACCTGCCGGGCCCGCTCGACCTCGCTGCGGAACCGGCCGACGAACTCCAGGTCCGCGGCGAGCGCGGCGTGGATGAGCTTGATCGCCACGAAGGTGCCGTCGTCGGTCTCGGCGAGGTACACCACACCCATACCGCCCACGCCGAGCCGGCCGACCAGCAGGTAGTCACCCAGCCGTTCGGGATCGTTCGAGCTCAGCGGACTGACGCGGTACGCAGTGTCCACTATGTCTGTCTCCAAGGGGCGAGTCCGCGACGCGCCACGATTGACGACGCCTTACCAGCATCCGGTATACCAGGTCCCCAGAGGACACCCCGGAGGCGCTTCCCGGAGCACGTCGACCGGCACCCCCGGCCGGCACGCCCTTTCCGCAGGTCCCGCCCTGGTCAGACCAGTCCCGGCAGGGCGGCGAACCGACGCGACGCCGCCGCACCGACCGACCGGCGACGGCCGACCGTCGCCCACCGCTCGACACAGCGGTACAGCGAGGTCAGCGCGAGATCGTCGAAGGGCCCGTGCGCACGGACCGGTTCGTCGGCGGACAGTTCCCGCAACAGGACCCGGCCGCGCTCGTCCCCGGTGGGCTCCGTCACCTCCAGCACCTTGAACCGGGTACCGGGCAGGAAGAGCACCCGGCCTTCGACATACTGGTCGTCCGCCGGCTCCAACAGCCCGGTCCGGCGGGCCGTCATCGACCAGAGCAGCACCTCCACCGTACCGGGAAGATCCACCGGGGGCTCGATCAGCGCGTGCGTGAACGCCCGGTCGGTCAGCACCCCCGCGCCCGGATCTCGTGGAGTTCATCACCGGTGAGCGTGGCCGCCGCACAGGTCCCGCCCCGGTGCGACGGCAGCCGGCTGATCCCGGCGGCCACGCACCGCGCGAACAGGACCTGATCGTTGTGCCCGCCGCCACGCAGGGCCTCGTCCACCTCCGCTCCGAGGGCGGACAGATAGAGGCGTACGGCGACCGCGTCGGTCAGCGCGTCCTCGTCCGGGCTCAGCCGGGGGTGTTCGGACAGCACCCGGGAAACCGAACTGGCGGCGGCGTCGAACTCCCGACCGAGCCGTCCGCGCAGCCAGGTCCGCTCGACGTCGAGGCCGCGCGCGGTGGGCAGGCCCCGCGCCTGGAGGGCGGGGGCAGTCTGGAACCGCAGGGCGGGTCGGTCGACCGGAGCCGTCCCGGACGGTTCTCCGGCAGCCGCGTCACCGCTGCGCGATGCGACCGTCGACGTCGGCTCCTGCGCCGCCTCGGGTGCGTCGCCGGTCGGAGCCACGAGCGGCGGCGCGGGCAGGACCGGGGGCGGGGGCGGCAGGAACGTCGAGGGTGGGGGCGGCAGCGACGTCGGGGACGATGGGGCCGCCCCGGAGGACGGGGCCGCCGGCTCCCGAGCCGGCAGCGGGCCGACGACGGGCCGACCGGCCGGACGTGGAGGCGCCGCGACGGAGGGCGGACCGGCCGGACGCGATGGCGGCGCGACGGCGGTCCGGGTGGGCGCGTCGACGAACACGGACTGCTCCCAGAGCGGTGTGTCGACGGCGTGGTCCGCGGCACGGCCCGGCATCCGCGAGGTGAGGACGGGCAGGTTGGTCACGGTCCGTTCGCCCCGGCCCGGTGCGCGTTCCACCGGACCGAGTCGCCCACCGGCCGGACGGCCCGACCGGGTACCGAGCAGCCCGGCGGCCGGCGAGGACGGGCCGGACTCCTCGGCCAAGGCAGGGCCGGGCTTCCTATCCGGGGCCGGGCCCGGTGGTGGTGCCGGCGGCACCACGGCTGGCGCGGCCAGGAACTCTCTCGCGGCGGGGTGCAACTCGCCCGCCGTGGGCGGTGGCGGGATCGGCGGGTCGGCCGGCCGCGCCCAGGACGGAGACTGCACGCCGGCGACCCCCCGGCCGGCGAGCGCCTCGGCCGGCGGCGGGGCGACGTCGATCGCCTCGTCGAGGGCGAGGTCGGCGGCGGTGAACCGGTAGGTCAGCCCGTCCCCCAGCGTGCCGGCGGCAGCGGTCGGCCGCTGGCGGCGGACCGCCACGGCGGAGGCGAGTTGGAGGGCACTGCGGGCGCGGGTGGGTGGGTCGAGCCGGGCGGCCAGGTCCTCGGCGAGTTCCCGCAGGCGCGCCACCCGGGCGGGATCGCTGTCGTCGATGATGAGGGCGTGGGCGGCCGGGTCGGCGGCGCGGGCACGGATGCGATCGGCGTTGCGCGTCGGCCCGGTGCCCCGGATCCAGAGCCCGGACTGGACGATCTCGACGACCGCGTCGTCCGTGTAGCCGTAGGTGCGGGGGCCGACGGCGGCACCGAGCAGCGTCGGTGCCTGGTGGTGCAGGATGCGGGGCATCGCGGCCGGCGCGGTGGGCCGGCTCCGTGGGGTGAAGCCGAGTTCGCGGACGAGAAGGTGCCAGCCGAGGCGGCCGTCCTGCGTGACGGTGTGCATGTGCGGCCGGTCGGCTCGACCCACGGGTATGCCGGCGAAGCAGACGACCGGGGCCTCCAGCAGGTCGGCGAGCCGCTGGCCGAGCGGTTCCCCGGCGGGGAGCTGGACCGGGCCGTACTGCACGAACCGGGCGTACTGCCGGTGGGCGGGCGCGAGGCCGCGCCAGAAGCGGGCGACGTCGTCGAGGGCCAGTGGCGGCGTACCGGGGCAGCCGAGGACGACGGTCATCGCCGCGCGCTGGCAGGGGACCGCGGCGACCAGCCACCGCCAGCGGTCGCTGACCAGGGCCGGGTCCCGGGTGTCCCGGATCCAGACGCCGGCGGGGATGGGCTCCACGGCGCCGACCGCGCTGGTCGCCACGAACTCGGCGGCGGCGTCGTCCCAGGGTGGAGCCGGGTGACGCTTCGCCTCCGGGGTCGGCGGGCGGCCCGGGCGGTAACGCACCCAGCCGCTGGCCTGCCCCGCGTGGGCGAATAGGGTACCGGCCGCCCCTCGGATAAGCCGGCCGTGCGGGGTGACGACGGGACGGCGCAGCCGGTCGGAGAGCCACTGGGCGGCGAGCGCGGCGGTGTCGTGGTGCGCGCCGCAGACGACGAGCCGGATGCCGCGCCGACGCCGCCGCAGCGCCTCCGCCACCGACTTCCAGATGCCCACCGGAAGGTCGTCGTGCAGGTCGAGGACGACGATCTCGTTGTCGGGGTCGTCGGCGACCGCCAGGGCCACCGCCCGCGCCTCCGAACTGATCCGTTCCCGGGCGTGCAGGACCAGGGCGTTCCCCACGGTGTGCCGGAAGACCGTGACGGACGACCGGTCACGCAGGGAGCGCAGCAGGCCCACTCGACTGCCCCTTCCTCGCAACGCACGGCGATCTGCCGGCGGCATGGCCGGAGTCCATCAGGGAACCCGCCCGGGTGGAAGGGCGACCGTGATGGTCTGCCCGGCCCGACCGTGGTTCTTGCCCGCAACCCCCGCGCGTCCTTCGTGGCGTGGCGGTGCATGGTGATCGTTAGTTGTTCCGCCGTTGTAGGTACGGCGTGTCGAGTTGCTGGGCAGCAGACGATCACGGGTGTCGTGGCGGTTTGCCGGGGAAGGACCCCAAGGGTGTTGGGGTCCACAGCGGATTCAACGTGGGGCGTGACAGTGGTATCGGGCCGGCGCGTGTAGTTGCCGCTGGCGGTGCTGGCTTCGACCGCGGCGCGGCGGGCGGTGCCTTCCATGGGCCCAGGCCCGCAGCAGCCCTGAGCGCTGCCTGGCCACGGCGAGCAGTTCGGCACTGCTCACGGTCAGTGGAGATTGATCTCGATCGGCCCCATCTTGTCCCGGGCGAGCGCGGCGGCGTTCGCCCCGGCGGCCCGGATCGACTGGGTGATCGCGTTCTGCAGGGCGGTCACGTCACGGTTGTCGAAGACGACCGGATCGACCTGGACCGCCTTCACCTGGCCGAGGCCGCTGGCCAGCACGACGACCGTGCCGTCCGCGGAGCGGCCGGTGACCAGGGCGTGCCCGAGCTGCACCTGCGCGGTACGCATCCGCTGCTCGAACGCTTTCCCCGCCGCCACCAGTTCCTCGATCGTGGCTTGCTGTGGTTCCGACATGACATCTCCTCTCAGCCGACCGCCGCGAGGCCGCCGGAGCGGCGGATCCCCACGACAGCCGGAGCGTGGCGGCCGACCAGCCCGTTCAGGTCGGCCAGCGCGAGGGTGCGGGACCCGGTGGCCCGGGTCAGGCTCCGCGAGAGCTGGTGGGCGGCGCGGACCGTGCGGTCGGGAAGCTGCCCGACGAGCCCGGCCAGGGCGGCACGCACGTCGTCGGGGACATCGTGGCCGTGCCGGACCAGGTGCCGTACGACGATCTCGGCGAGTTCGGCGACACCGAACTCGGGGATTTTCCACTCCTGGCCGAACACCTCGGTGAGGCCGGGCACCACCGCACCGAGGCGGGTGAGCGCGGACGGCTCGCCGAGCAGGATCACCACGGGGTCGCCCAGACCGGCGCGCAGCTGCGCGACGAGCGACTCGACGATCTCCGGGCCGCCGTCGTCCTCGACGTAGTCGATCAGCAGGGTGCCGCCGGCCGCGTCCTGCAGGGCGGCCCGGACCAGGCTCGGGGTCTGGCCGGGCCACTGCGGCGCGAGTTGGCCGGCGGTGGAGACCCGGACCAGCTGCCCGACCGGCACCAGGTCCAGTTCGGACAGGCCGGCCGCGTAGTGCCGGGCGAACTCGCTGCGACCGCTGCCGGCGGCCCCGGCGAGCAGGACGTTGCCGTGCCGGCCGTACGAGCGGCGCCGGTTGCGCAGCTCGCAGAGGCGCAGCAGGGTCGCGCCGACCGCGTCGCGGACCTCGGGCGCACCGAGCAGGCGGCAGACCCGCTGCCAGCTCTGCGAGGCGTTGATCGCGCCGGTCGGGTTGCTGGCCGCGTCGGTGGCGTTCCGCTGCTCGACCGGCAGCTCCTCCAGCAGCCGCAGCTCCGGGGCGAGATCCTCGGCGACGAGCCGGTTGATCTCGGTGTCCTTCGTCGGCGGGGTGGTGGCCAACCGGGACGCCTGGTTGTTGATCATCGCCTCGAAGAGTTTGCGGGCGACCCGACCGTTACCGAACGTGGAGTTGCGCGGAACCCGCTCGAAGTACGTGGTCAGCGCGTCGGTCGCGTCGTCGGTCAGCTCGTAGTAGTGCTTGCGGCACAGGTTCGAGGTGATGGTGACCAGTTCCTCGACCGAGTAGTTCGGGAACTCGATCGTCCGGGTGAACCGGGAGGCGAGACCGGGGTTGGACTCGAGGAACTTCTCCATGAGTTCGGAGTACCCCGCCACGATCACCACGAGATCGTCGCGGTGGTCCTCCATGATCTTCATGAGCGCGTCGATGGCCTCCTGGCCGAAGTCCGGGCCGGAGCCGCCGGAGCCGGCCGAGAGCGTGTACGCCTCGTCGATGAAGAGCACACCGCCGATCGCCTTCATGACCAGTTCGGTGGTCTTGATCGCCGTCGAGCCGATGTACTGGCCGACCAGGTCCGCCCGGGCCGCCTCGATCATGTGCCCCTTGGCGAGGATGCCCAGTTCCGCCAGGACCGAGCCGTAGAGCCGGGCGACCGTGGTCTTACCGGTGCCGGGCGGGCCGGCGAATACCAGGTGGCGGCTCATCGGCGGCATCGGCAGACCCATCTGCTGCCGGACCTGCGCCATCTTGATCAGGTTGATCAGCGCGGTGACCTCCTGCTTCACCCCGCGCAGCCCGATCAGGCTGTTCAGCTCGCGCAGCGGTCCGCTCAACTCGTCCTCCGCCTCCTCCTCCCCGGAATCGGTGTCCGGGTCGGGCGACCGCTCGGGGGCGTACCCGGACGGGGGTGCCGCCGGAGAGACGGGGGCCGCGGACCGGGCGGCCCCGCCGGTGGTCAGCGACACCACGGTCAGCTGGGCGTCGTCGGCCCGGCGGAGGTCCTCGCCGCCGCTGTCGCGGATCACGCACCGGGTGATCGAAACCGGCTCGGCGGTCTCCACGTCGAACCCGGCGGCGCCGCTGTCCAGCACCTCGCAGTCGGTGAAGCTGCCCTGGGCGCCGCGCTCCAGCCGTACCCCCGCCCGGCCGGCGCCGCGCACCCGGACCTGGCCGGCGGTCACCGTGCCGGCCGCACCGACCCGCAGGCCGTCGCCGCTGGCGTCGATCAGCTCGGTGTCGCGCAGCCGCAGGTCCCCGTCTCCGGTCACCTGGAGCCCGGCGCCGTGCAGCACGGCCGACTGCAGGGAGAGCGCCGCACCGGCACCGACCACGACGCAGGTGGCCGCCGTACCGGTGAACCGGGCCTCGCGGATCGTGCCCCGCGCCGACTCCCCCAGTTCGAGCGCGTTGGCGCCTCCGGCGTCGAGCACCAGGTCGGCGCCGTTGACCTCGGCACCGGCCTGCACCAGCAGACCGGCTCCCGTGGCCACGGTGGCGCGCATCCGGTGCACGGTCATCGACGCCGCGCCGGTGACGACCGCCGCGTGCCGGCTGCTGCCCCGGACGGTCATCCCCTCGAAGCTCGGCGCGCTCTTCGCCTCGACGGTCACCCCGACCGGCGAGTCGACGAAGTGGCAGTCGGCGAACGTCGGCCGCGCCTCGCCGGTGACGTGTGCGGCGCTACGTCCCGCCGAACCGAAGGTGCAGTGCTCGAACCTCGGGGCGGCGCCACCGGCGATGTGCACGGCCTGCAACGCCGCGCCGGTGAACTCCGAGTGGGTGACGACGACGTCGACCTCGCCGCGCATGAAGACGTCGACGTTGCCGCTCTCCCGCACGCTGAGCTTGTTGATCCGGGCGTGGCCCCGCTGTTCCACCACGAGCGCGGGCTTGCCGGCGCCGACGATGTCGAACTGCTCGACGACGACCCGGCCGTCCCCGTTGACGCAGATGCTGTTCGCCCCGGTCTGCTCCGCGCGGCAACGCCGCAGCGTCACCGCGCCCCGGTCGCTGACCACGATGCCGGAGGTGGCGACCTCCCGGACCACGGTGTCCTCGACCGTGCTCGCGCCCGGTGAGGTGACCACGATCCCGGCCCCCGCCGAGGAGCGGATCTCGCAGTGCCGCAGCGCCAGCGTGCCCTCCAGCCGGGCGAGCAGCGTCACCCAGGCGGCACCGCTGATCCGGCAGTCGTCCAGCGCCGCCTCGCCGGCGTAGACGTCGACCGCGGCCAGCTTCGGGTCGTCGCTCGACAGCGTGATGCCGCGCAGGTGGGCACCCTCCCCATGGACGGTGAGGACGGTGCCCTCCTCCACATGCACCTCGACACTGCCGCCGGACTCGGCGCTGATGGTGATCCGGTTGCCGACGACCAGCTTCTCGACGTACCGGCCGGGGTGCACGGTGATGGTGGCACCGGGCTCGGCGCGGGCGATCGCCGCGCCGATCGTCGGGAAGGCACCGGGCCGGCCGCCCCCCACCGTCAGGACCTGTCGACTCATCGGCGGGTCACCCCTTCTCCGCGATCGGCGACCGTACGAGGCCGGGAAGCACGCCGAAGCGGCCGACCGAGGCGGGGCCGATACGTTTCCGACCGTCGATGCCGCCCCACCGGTCGAGGCTGCGACGCATCGACGTAACGGCCAGTTCGTCGAGCGAGAGCCGGTTCGGGTCGACGCGGCCGTCATCGTCGACCTCGTTGGCGCCGATCTCGCGGAGCAGGATGGTGCCGCGACGGTCCCCGGCCGGCTCCGCCAGCTCAAGGATCTTGAAATGGGTACCGGGCAGGAAGACCACCCGGTCGTCGACGCGCTCCTCCCCCTCCGGCTCCAGCAGAGCGGTACGGCGGGCGGTCATCGACCAGATCAGCAGCTCGGTGTCGCCCTCCTGACCCGCGCAGGGCGCGGTCAGCATGGTGACGAAGCTCCAGTCGGTGACCAGGCGCCGGTCCCGGTACAGCGCCCACTCCTGCGCACGCGGGGTGATCCGCGCGACCGTGCTCCCCCGGAAGGACGGCAGGCGGGAGAGGCCGGAGACCGCGCAGCGGGCGAGCGGCACGTGTGGACCGTTCGCGCCTGCGCGCAGGCCCGCGTCGATACCGGCTCCCCGACCGGTCAGAAAGAGCCGGGTCGCCACGGAGTCGACGAGGACGTCGTCCGGGGTGCTGGCACCGGCGGCCTTCATGCCGGGGTGCTCGGACATGATCCGGGAGACCGAGCTGGCCATGGTGTCGAAGTCCCGGCTCAACGAGCGGCGCAGCCAGGCCCGTTCCTCGTCCAGGCCACGGCGGGGCAGCAGTGCGGAGGCGTTCGCCTCCGCCACGGGTTGCAGCCGGACGCCGGGGGGCGCGGTCGCCGGGGCCGGCTCCTCCAGCCGGCCGGACGCCTTTCCCGGGCCAGCCTTCTCCGCCGGGTCAGACTCTTCCGCCGCCGGGACGGACGCCTTCGCCGGACCAGACGCCTCGGTCGGGACGGACGCCTTCGCGGGGACGGGCTCCCCCGCCGGGGCAGATCCCACGGGCGGGACAGACGGAGCCGGTGGGGTCGGTGGAGTCGAGGGAGCCGGTGGGGTCGGTCCGGCCGGCGAGGTGGGTCCGTCGGGACGGGCGGGCTCGACGCCCTGATCGGGTCCGTCGATCGAGGACTCGGTCGGGATCTGCACTGCGGCCGGTGGGGGCGGCGGCAGCTCGACCGCTGGCTCCACCGGCGGCTCGACCGCTGGCTCCACCGGCGGCCCGACCGACGCGTCGACCGCCGGCTCGACCGGCTGCCCCATGACCGGCTGCTCCACGACCGGCTCGACCGGCACGTCGACGGGGGTGTCGACGGGCGCGGCGGGGGCGGGCAGCTCCGAGACGCCCCGCGGACTCACCAGCGTCGGCCCGCCGTCGACCTCGGACGACACCGCGGCCGACGACACCGGCACGGCCGGCGGCTCCACGGCGGCCGGCGGCTCCGCAACGACCGGCGGCTCCGGGGCCACCCGTGGCTCCGGGGCCGTCGGCGGCACGGCCGGCAGGGCGATCGGCGCCACCGGCTCCGGGACCACGACCGTCGGGACCGGCGGCGGCGGAAAGACGGTGACCATCGTGGCCGTCGCGGCCGGCCAGGACAGGATCGCCGTCGGCTCCCCGCCGTTCGGTTCCGGCCGCGGCCCGGACGTCAGGACCGCCTGGGCCCGGCCGCCCGATCGGCGCTCCGGCACCAGCACCGACGCCGGGACCAGGCCGCTGGCCTGCCCCAGGTCGCGTTCGATCCGGGCGGCCAGGTCCTCGGCCAGTTCCCGCATCCGGGTCGCGCGCCCCGGCGACGTGTCGTCGAAAACCATGCTGCCGCCCTCGGGGTCGAGCGCCGCGCCCCGGATCCGTTCCGCGTTGCCCGGCTCATCCGCCGGGCGGATCCAGAGTCCGGCCTCGACCACCTCGACGACGGCGTCCGGGGCGTACCAGTAGACCCGGGGGGCGATCTCCTCCGCGCCGCGCAACGGCCCACGGTGGCTGAGTACGGCGGGACGGCGGGCCCGCGAGTTCGGGTGTGCCCTCGGCACGTAGCCGAGTTCCAGGGCGAACGGTGGCCATCCGAGGACGCCGTCGGCGCGTACGGTCCGGATCTCGACCTTGCCGGGCGCACCGATCGGGACCCCGGTGTAGCAGACGATGTTGGTGTTCAGCAGGTCGGCGAGGGCCTGGCCGAACGCCTCGCCCTCGGGCATGCGGACGTCGCCGTACCGCACGAAGCGGGCCCGCATCCGGCTGTCCGGGTCGAGGTCGCGCCAGAAACGCACGACGTCGTCGAGCGGGAGCGGCGCGGTACCCGGGCAGCCGAGCAGTACCGTCATCGTCTCCGGCTGGCACGGTACGTCGGTGACGAGGCGGTGCCGGTGGTCGGCGGTGACCTGCGGCGCGCGGACGTCGTGGATCCAGACGCCACCGGGCAGGGGCTCGATCTCCCCGGTGGAGCTGGAGGGCCGGCGTTCGGTCGCGGCGGTGTCCCACGACGGTGTCGGATACCGCTTGGAATCCCAGGCGGGCGGCTTGCCGGGGCGGAAGCGCACCCAGCCGCTGCCCGGCTTGGAGTGCACGAAGAGCCCGCCGGCCGCGCCCCGGACAAGGTCGCCGTCCGGCGCGATGACGGTGCGGTTGAGCCGCTCCGACAGCCACTGCCCGGCCATCGCCGCCGTCTCGTGCCGCTGTCCACAGGCGACCAGCCGGATGCCGCGACGGCGGCGCGGCAGCACCCCGGCCATCGACTCCCACGAGCCGATCGACATGCCGCTACCGAGGTCGAGGACCACCACGTCGTTCTCGGCGTCCGCCACGACCGAGAGCGCGAGCGACTGCGCCTCGCCGCTGATCTCGTCCGGGTGGTGCAGGACGAGCGCGTTGCCGACGGTGTGCCGTACCACGTCGCCCGGGTCGGGCCGCCCGCCGCGTAGCAGGTCTCGGATGAATGCCATGGACAACTACCCCCTTGCCGGACCGGTGACGGCCGTACGGCTGAGCACGGGACCTTGCGGCAGCGCCGCCAGCAGTTCCCTCGGGAACGGGACGGCCGCCGCCGAGTTGAGCTTGAGCGCGGCGAGCGTGTCCGCGCCGGTGATCCGGTGGGCGACGCCCCGGTCCGAGATGAACGCCACCTCGGCGGGGCCGGCCGCCTTGGGAACCGGGGTCACCGTCATGCCGGAGCCCGGTTCGGCCAGCACGGTCGGCTGACCGTCGTCGCCCACCCCGGCCGAGTGCCGGTCGGTGAGAACGACCTCACTGGCGACAGAGTCCGCACCGACCGGTCGCTGGCGGACGCAGAGCACCTGGCCGCCGGGGTCCCGCCACTGGAATCCGGTCAGGTCGGGCAGCCGGCCGGTGAGCGTCCGGTCGCCGGAGCGTGGGGCACCGGCGACGGCGGCGGCGTCCAGCTCCACCGGCGGTTCTTCGCCGCGTACGGCGGCGAGGGTGAACTCCATCCGGTCGACCGGGGCCAGCCCGTCCGTACGGAGCACGAAGAGCTGCTCCTCACCGGCGGCCGGTCGCTGGCGGAAGAGCGTGCCGACCGGGTGGGAGCGACCGCCCACCCGTGGGCCGGCGCGGCCGGCGTCGGGGATCGGCGCCGGGCCGAGGGTGACGCCGGTCGGCAGCCAGTCCAGCCACCCGGCCGGGGCCACCGCCGGCCGGGCGTTCGCGGCACCGAGCGCGACCAGCACCGAGTCGTTCGCCACCGGGAACTTGTACGGCCCGGCGAGCAGGTAAGTCCGGTCCTGCGGGCCGCGTACCACCGCGAAGGTCCGGTCGGCCAGCGGTGTGGCGGGGGCGTTCGGGTCGAGGTTGACGCCGAGCCCGGGGCCTGGCCGGTCCACGACCGAGCCGGGCAGGCAGGCCAGCCACGGGCCGGTGACCAGGTCGCGGGCGGCGGGTACGGTCTGCGGCGCGTCGGGGAGGCCGAGCTCCGGGCCGCGCGGGAGATCCTTCAACGAGTTGCCGGAGATGAGCTTCACCGAGGCCGACGGGCCCTGCAACAGCATCGCGGAGGTCAGGTTCGACATCGGGTACAGCACGCCGTCGCGGTAGATGTACCGGGTGCCGCTCTCCTTCTCCACCAGGATCACGCCGGCCTGCTGGTACGCCTTGCTGCCGCCGGGGACGAGCCAGCCGTAGACGGCGAACCCGCCACCGAGCAGCAGGACCAGCACGATCCCGACCACCAGCCCGGTCAGGGCCCGCTGCCCGGGGATCCGTGCGCTGGTCGGGTCGCCCTCGACGAGGGCGGAGCTGAGCCGCCCCATCATGAAACTGTGGGCGTGGACGTGATCGCGTTGGGTCTGCACGGCGGCTACCCGAAAAGTCCACGGGCCCAGGCGTAGAACCCGATGATCTGTGCCAGGATCGGGAGCACGGCGACACCGGTGGTGACGTCGAAGAAGGTCGCCGAGTACTCCCAGAACGGCAGCATCCGCCGGGGCCAGGGCCGCAGCGCCGCCAGCACCAGCGGCACCAGCAGCGCGACGAGGGAGCCGAGCAGCACCCAGCGGCCGGACGGCGACACCATGTCGGAGAGCTTCATGACAACCATGACGACGCCGACCGTACCGGCGACGACGAGCGCGATCCGCTGCCAGAGCCCGAGGAAGGTACGCGCGCGCAACAGGATTGCACTTGCGACCACCAGCACGAAGGTCCACCCCGCCCAGCCGGTCACCTGCATCGTGAAGTGGAAGAGCACCGGCAGGACCACCGCCGACGCGATCATCGCCACGGCGAGGTAGGTGTCCGCGTCGTCGGTGCGCTGCCCGACCTGGTCGGGTTGGGCCGGCTCGATGTCGTACGACATGTCTTCGCTGTTCCTCGGCAGCTGCGGCCCGCGCAGTCGGGAGATCTTGACCGCCATCCGGGGGGCCAGCACGATCATGAGGAAGATCAGCGCGACCGCCGTGGCAGCGGTCCGTGGCCCGGTCATCCCGCCGGCCGCGTGCAACAGCAGCGCCAGCGTGGTGAACAGGCCCACCATCCCGATCGCGAGGAACGGCCGGACCGGCAGGTGCGCAGCGATGGTGCGCTGGGCGAGCAGCAGGAGCGCGGCGACGACGAGGAGGGCGACGGCGGCGGCGAGAACGGCCGCGCCGGTCACCGCGATGCGCTCCGGGTCGCCGTCGACCGCGCTCGACGCGGCGAGCGCCGCGAAGCCCGCCGCGCCGCCGCCGAAGAGCAGCGAGAACGCGCCGTCGTCCAGGCGCCGGCCGCAGACCAGCGCCGTGGCCAGGAACAGCAGGCCGATCACGCCGGCCGCCACCACCTGCGGCAGGACCGGGCCGTACGCGGTGAGCACGGCGGCGACCGTCCCCATGCCGACGACCGACAGCAGCAGGAACAGGCTCCGGCGGTGCTCGGGCTGCCAGCGGTCGTCGCGCCGGTTGACGACGATCGCCACCCCGTCGGCGAGGTCGTCGAAGTCGAGTTCGGGCAGGGGACTCTCGGCCGGGCGCAGGTGGAGTTCCTCGCCCTCCAGCCAGTCGAGGCTCTCCGGCGTACCGGTCAGCTCGAAGGGTGCCTGGCCGAGACGCTGCAGGACCCAGGCCCCCTCGGCGGCGTCCGGCTCGGTACGGTGGCCGGGCTCCGTGATCTGCTCCACCAGCAGGGGCAGCAGGGCGGCCACCGTGGTGGTGGCCGGGACCGCGAGGTCGACCCGGCGGACCGGACCGATCACGGTGATCCGGCACAGTTCGGCGTTGAGTGTCGCAGTCACCCGCGCACCCCTCTCATGCGACGTGTCCGGTCTGGATCAGCTTGACGCCACGACGGGTGACCAACTGGGCGCGTCCGGGCGGCAGCCGGCGCGGGGCCGCCTCGCCGAGGAACCTGCCCTCTTCCTTCGGATACGACAGCAGGGTGGCCGGGGTGCCCAGCTCCCACATCCGGCGCAGAACCGGGTCCATCATGGCCCGCATCGCGCCCGAGGTGCTGCGGGCGACCACCAGGTGCAGTCCGATGTAGACGCCCTGCGCCAGCAGCGGCAGCACCGGGTCGAGCGCCGAACCCGGCCCCGAGGACCGGGTCATCAGGTCGTAGTCGTCGACGATCAGGAAGAGCTCCGGGCCCTCCCACCAGTCCCGGCGGCGCATCCGCTCCGAGGAGACGTCCGGGCCGGGGAGCCGACGGTCCATCGAGACCGAGGTCTGCCCGGCCAGTTCGTAGAGCTTGTCGCCGGTGAAGCCGAAACCGACCTGGTAGTCGGCGGTGATCGCGGTGTCCAGGTCCCGGCGCGAGTCACCGAGGAGCACCTTGGCCTGCTCCGGGGTGTAGTGCTGTTGGATGGCGCGCAGCACCAGCCGGAGCATGTTCGACTTGCCGGTCTCGTTGTCCCCGAGGACCATCAGGTGCGGGGTGACCAGGAAGTCGTGCCAGACCGGGGCGAGACGCTGCTCGTCCAGCCCGAGGCAGACCTTGAAGGTCGGCTTCGGCGCCGGCAGGTTCTCCACCGGGAGGTGGGTGGGGAGCATCCGTACGCCCGGCGCGGGCGGTCCGGTCCAGAAGGTGGCGACCTCCTCGACGGTCGACTTCGTCGCCTCGGCGAGGTCGTCGACACTCGAACTGCCGTCCATCCGGGGCAGCGCGGCGAGGAAGTGCAACGCGCCCTTGGTCAGGCCCCGGCCCGGTTGGTGCGGCACGGTCGCCGCCTTGCGGGAGCCGACGTCGGACTCCATGGAGTCGGCGAGGCGCAGCTCCAGCCGGGTGCCGAGCAGGTCCCGCAGCCAGGTCCGCATCTCCGACCACCGGGTGGCGGAGACGATCACGTGGACGCCGAAGGACAACCCCCGCGAGGCCAACTCCTGGAACTTCGTCTCCAGGTCGGCGAAGTCCTGCTTCATCGTGTACCAGCCGTCGACGACCAGGAAGACGTGTCCGTACGGGTCGTCGATCTCGCCGCGGGCGCGGGCGGCCAGGTAGGCGCTCACCGAGTCGAGGCCACGGTTGGCGAACTCGTACTCGCGCCGCTCCATGACCTGCCAGACCTCCTCGATGGTCCGGACCACCCGGTCCCGTTCCATCCGGGTGGCGATGGAGCCGATGTGCGGCAGTCCGGCGATGGAGGCAAGACCGCCGCCGCCGAAGTCGAGCCCGTAGAACTGCACCTCGCGCGGGGTGTTGGTGAAGGCCAGCGCGAGGATCACACTGCGCAGCAGGGCGGACTTGCCGCTCTGTGGCGCACCGGCGATGCCGATGTGCCCGTCCGCACCGCTGAGGTCGATGGTGAGCAGGTCGCGGAGCTGCTCGGCGGGCCGGTCGACGATCCCCACCGGGACCCGCAGCCGCCCCTGCGCGTTCGGGTCGTCGACCGTCATCCCGCGCAGCGGATCCGGGACGACGCTGGGCAGCAGCGTGTCCAGGCTGGGTGCGGCGGACAGCGGCGGCAGCCACACCTGGCGGGCCGGCGGACCGGAGCCGGCGAGCCGGTCGAGCAGCACCTCGGCGAGGCTCGGACCGGTCGCGGCGTCGGGCTCCTCCTCGGTCTCCTCGACCGGCCCGGCGACGCGGACCCGACCGGGGTCGTGTCGGACGTCGACCTGACCGGTGACGAACGGGACGACCTCGACGGCGGCCCGCCGCTCCTCCTCCTCGACCCCGCCGATACGCCCGGCACCCTTGTACGGCCCGGAGACGTACGCGGACTTGAACCGCACCAGGTTGGTGGTGTCGACCTTCAGGTACCCGTTGCCGGGCTCGGGCGGCAGCTCGTACGCCTTGCCGACGCCGATCACCGACCGGGACTCCATCGACGAGAAGGTCCGCAGCGCCAGCCGGTACGACAGGTGGCCCTCGACCCGGTTGATCCGTCCCTCGTCGAGGCGTTGCGAGGCGAGCAGCAGGTGCACGCCGAGCGACCGGCCGAGCCGCCCGATGGAGACGAAGAGGTCCATGAACTCGCCCTTGCTGGAGAGCAGCTCGCTGAACTCGTCGACGACGATCAGCAGGACGGGGAACGGCACCAGGTGGGCGCCGGCGGCCCGGGCCTTCTCGTAGTCGAAGAGCGAGGCGTAGCCGCTGGCCCGCAGCACCTCCTGGCGTCGGGTCATCTCGCCGTTGAGCGCGTCCTGCATCCGGTCGACCAGGGGCAGTTCGTCGGCGAGGTTGGTGATGACCGCCGAGGTGTGCGGCAGCTTCTCCATGCCGATGAAGGTCGCGCCGCCCTTGAAGTCGACCAGGACCAGGTTGAGGATCTCGGAGGAGTGGGTGGCGGCGAGCGCGCAGACCAGGGTACGCAGCAGCTCGCTCTTGCCGGAGCCGGTCGCGCCGATGAGCAGGCCGTGCGGTCCCATGCCGCCCTGCGCGGACTCCTTGAGGTCCAGCTCGATGACCTCGCCGCCCTCGGTGACCCCGATCGGTACGGTCAGCCGGTTGCGTTGCGGGGCGCGGGTACGCCACGACGCCTGGACGTCGAAGGTGCGGGCGTCCCGGATGCCGAGCAGGGTGGTCAGCTCGAAGTCGCTCTCCAACGGCTCCTCGGCCACGTCGAGGGTGCCGCTGGTCCGCTTCGGCGCGATGATCCGGGCCAGCGCCTCGCACTCGGTGACGCCGAGCCGGTCGGGCCGCGCGGACCCGACGCTCTCCCCGGCGGGGAAGCTCACCCGCTCCCCGTCCAGGGTCAGCCGCAGCACCCTGGGTCCGCCGGGCATCTGGCCGCTCAGGTCGAGCAGGACCACGTTGCGGATACCCGCGCCGAGCAGGCGCGAGCTGTCCGGCAGGTCGGCCAGGTGCGCGACGATCACCACGAACGGCTCGGTCGAAGACGGGCGGGCCTCCCGGTCGTGGTCGCCCCGGTCGGCGATCTCCGGGCCGAGCAGGTCGACCAGGTCGTCGTGGGTACCGGCGAAGAGGCGGACCGGGCCGGCGGCGTCGAAGGCGGTCGGGTGGGCGTTGTGCGGCAGCCACTTGATCCAGTCCCACTCGCCCCGGTGCACCTCCGGCGCGAGCACCGCCACCCGCAGCTCGTCGGGGGCGTGCAGGGTGACCAGGGCGGCCACCATGGCCCGGACCAGGTCGATCGCCTGGTCGGCCGCCCCCTCGAACTCGACGCTGGTGAAGCTGCGCAGGCCGACCGAGGTCGGGATGCCGAAGACCGTGCGGTACGCCTCGGAGAAGCGCCGCAGCGAGATCGAGGAGAGCGGCTCCAGGTCCTCGATCGGTTTGGTCTGCGGGGGCAGGAACCGCAGCATCGCGTTCTGCCGGCCGAGCCCGATCCGGACCCGGCCGAAATCGTCGTGGCTGGGCCGTCGCTCCCAGATCCGGCTGCTCATCGCCACCGACCACAGCCACTCCGGCTGCGGGTTGTTCCAGACGACCGCCTGGCGCTGCTCCTCGGCCGCCTTGCGGGCCTGCCGGCGGAGCTGGGCGATGTAGCGCAGGAAGTCCCGGCGTTCGCCACGCATCTGACGCTTGCGCTCGGCGGCGGTCCGACCGATCTGGATGACACCCATCAGCAGCATGCCGACGGCCATCGCGCCGCCCATCACGTACATGATCGGTGCGCGGTTGTAGAGCCCGAACATGGCCATCATGGCCCCCATGCCGAGACCCATCGGCACGATCATGGCGAACGACCGGAAGTCGAGCGGTGCCTCCTCCGCCATCAACGGCGGCTCCTGCAGCTCGACCTCCCCTTCCGGGTTCGCGGGGCCGGCCGCACGGGGTGGCCGTTTGACGGTGACGGTGCTCATGCCAGCGCCTCCCCGGTCAACCGAGCGTTCCCGGGCCGGCCCCGGCGCCGCCCCACGCCGAGTCGTCCTGACGCAGCAGCCCGACCGCGTACCGGTCGGCCCGCCGCTCGGCCGGGAGGTACCCGTCCTCGTCGTCGGCCGGCTTCTCGGCCCGGCGCTGGGCGGCCTCGCGAGCCTCGGTCTCCTCCCGCGCGCGCCGGGCGGCCTCGTCCATCTCCCGTTGCCTCTGCCGCATCAGCTCCAGCCGCTCGGCACGGGTGTACTCCGGCCCGCCGCACCGCATCGGCCTCGCCTCGGGGACCGGTGCCGCCGGCCGCCCGCGCTTCCAGGCCTTCAACGGGGTCGGCTCGATCTCGTCACGCATCCTTCGGCTTCTCCTCCCGCTCGGGCTCGTGGCCGTGCAACCACCAGGCGCCGTCGACGTCGTCCCAGCCCGAGGTGTCGGCGACGTCCTCCGCCGGTCGCACGACCGGCACCCGGTCGTGCGACGGCGGTGCCACCGGTGCGGTCCCGGCCCAGACGACCTCCTCCTCCCGGAGCAGCTCCGCGGCAGCCGGCCGGTCGGCCGACTCGCGGTCCCCGGCACCGACCGCCACGAGGGGTACGCCGAGGAGGACCGCCATGGCCTCCGGCACGGTCGGCGGGTCCACGTCCGCCGCCGACGGTGACCCGCCGTCCGGTGGCACCGACGGCGACCGCCGCTCGGTGACCGGCCCCGGGCCACCGGCCCCGACGGTGGCCGGGACGGCCGGTTCGTCGGGGGCGTCCCCGGGTCGCCACTGCTCCTCCTCCGCCGTGACCAGCGCTGCGGCGTCGGGCCGCTCGGGGGTTCGCCGGTCGGGCGCGGCACCCGGCATGCCCGGCATGCCCGGCATGCCCGGCATGCCCGGCATGCCCGGCATGCCCGGCGCGCCCGGGAGTTCGTGGCCGGCGGTCCGCCCGTCGTCGGGTACCTCGACCGGGGCGGTGTCCAGGCCGACACCGCCGGCCCGGACCCCGGCGGGCGCCTCGGGGTTGACGGGCGCGTCCGGGCCGGTGGCCGCCCAGTCCTCGGCGTCCCCCTCGACCAGGCCCGCCGCGTCCGGCCGGTCCGGCTGGTTGCTGCCGCCCGTTCCCGCCCCGGGCGCCCCCGGGGCTCCGGGCATGGGCGGCACACCGGCGACGGGCACGGTTCCGGTACCGGGCAGGCCGGACGACGGTACGGGGCGGCCGGACGGGTCGCCGAGGCCCGCACCACCGGGGTTGGTCCCGCCGGGCGCGTCCGGCACGTCCACCCCACCGGTGGACGGCTGCCAGTCCTCCAGTTCACCATCGACCAGACCGGCCGAGTCCGGGCGGTCCGGAACACTCCCGCCGGAGCCGGCACCCGCCCCCGGCGAGCCCGGCATGCCCGGCATCATCGGCGCCCCGGGCCCCGGCAGACCCGCCCCCGGCGGCACCTGACCGATCCCGGGAACGTCACCGAGACCCGCACCACCGGGGTTGGTCCCGCCGGGCGCGTCCGGGGCACCCACCCCGTCGCCGGGGGTCCAGTCCGCCGGGTCACCGCCTACGAGGCCGGAGGAGTCGGGGCGTTCCGGCGCCGATCCACCGCCGCCGAGCCCGGAGCCGGGTGCGCCGGGCGCACCGGGCATCATCGGCGGCACCGGCGCACCGGGCGGAGGCTGGACGCCACCGGGGATCCCGCCCGGATCGGGTACCTCCGGCGGGTCGACACCGGCACCCGGGTCGGGCACTGCGGGCGGGACGACGCCGGGGCCCGGGTCGGGCACTGCGGGCGGGACGACGCCGTCCGGCGGTCGGGCACCGTTCCCCGGTCCAAGGCCTCCCGGCGCCGGTCTGACCGGCGGCGGCACCTGACCTGGGTTGTTGCCGCCGACCGGCGGTGGCGCGACCGGCGGTGGCGCGACCGGCGGGGGCGCGACCGGCGGCGGTACCCGACCGGGGTCGTTGCCGCCGGGTATCGGGCTGTTCGGCGCGGGCGTAAGGACCGGCGGTACGAAGCCGCCGGGGCCGCCACCGCCTTGGCCCGGGTCGGTGACCGGCGGGGTGTCGAACCCGGGCAGCCCGTCGCCCGAGGGCGGGTCGGTGACGACCGGGGTCTCGAAGTCCGGCCCATCGCTGCGGCTGAAGCTACCGGGGCCGGCGTCTGGGTCGGTGATGGGCGGTGCATCGAAGCCGGGGGGATCCGACAACGGGGGCGGCTGATTCTCTGGAGTGTCCGCCGACGGATCCGGGAGCGGATCCGGGTCGGGAATCGAGTCCAGCTCCGGGTCCGGAATCGGGTCCGGGTCGGGAACCGGATCCGGGTCCGGAATCGGGTCCGGATCGGGGATCGGGTCCGGATCGGGAATCGGATCCGGCTCCGGATCGGGGATCGGTTCCGGGTCGGGAATCGGGTCCGGGTCGGGAACGTCGTCGGGGCTGAGGCTGCCGTCCCCGTTGGGCGAAAGGACCTTCGGGACGGTCACGTCGTACTCGCGCGCCAGCGTCTGCGCGACCTCGAGCATCTGGTTGGTCATCGGCCGGGCGAACCGTGTGGAACTGATCGCCACGTTGCCACCGTCGGTGCGACCGGCACCGTCGGCGGCCGCGATCTGCGCCCAGGCCCGGTCGAGATAGTCCATCTGCTCCTGGGCCCAGTGCAGGTAGGAGGAGTTCTTCATGAGCTGGTTCGGCAGGGACTCCGACTCGGGCATGGCCGGACCGCCGCGCAGTCGCTCCGCCTGGTTGGCGAGGAACTTGGCGTACCAGTCCATCTTCGCCAGGAAGGCGTTCGCGGCCGTACCCTGCCACGACTTCTCCTCACCGGCGATGCCGTGGGCCTGCGTGCTGATGAACTCCGACACCCAGTCCAGCGTGTTCACCGCCTGTTGGAAGGCCCCGGCCGCGTCGGCCAGGCTCTGGGCGCTGACCAGACCGGCGGCGTGCTCCTCCCCCGCCTCGGTCTCGATCGCCGACCCGCCGTTGACCGCGGCCTTGATCCGCCGCCAACCGGGCGGATCGCGCTGGGCCCAGGTCTCCAGGTCGTTGAGCTTGCTGGGGTCCGGCGGGGGAGGAAACGTCGCCACAGGGTCGGAGTGGTGTGTCCACTCCTGCTCGTCATCGTCATCGTCATCGTTTGACATTGACCATCCACACCTGTTCGCACACTTACGGGATCCACCAGAATGTGTCGCCGGAATCGTCCGGCGGACGCGCTACTGGTCGTCGTCCGATTCGCTGTCGCCCGAGTCGTCGTCGCCCGAGTCGTCGTCTTCGTCGTCGTCTTCGTCGTCGCCCCCGGAGCCGTCCGTGGAGATCTGACCGAAGTCGTCCGTGTTCTCGATGTATCCCCACGAGTCGCCCATGGCGTCGGCGAACTCCGACTCGGTCATCTCGTTGAACTCCCTGGTCCGCTCCTCGAGATCGTTGCCGGTGAGTTCGTTGCCCTCCTCCGTGCGCTCGTAGGAGCTCGCCAACTGCAGCAGGTTGTCGCTGAGGGAGGCGAGCGTCCAGTGCACGTTGCGCAGCAGCCCCCGGGTGTCACCGACCAGGCCCGAGTCCGGCTCGCCGATCTTCTCCCGCATCACTTCCGCCCGGGCGAACATCCCGGGACGGACGTCGAGGGTGTTGAGCCTCTTCCTGGCGTCCCACAGCAGCCCGCCGCCGAGCCAGACGACCTTGTCGATCTGCTTGACGAAGTGCCGGATGGCCTCCGTACTGACCTTCAACTCACCGTTCTCGTTGTCAGTACCGGTGTAGATGGTGACGCCCGGCTCCTCGATGTCCCCGTCGATGTCGTACTCGTCGGGCTCCTGGTACTCGTCGTACGAGACGTTGCTCTCGTCCGAGGAAGTCTCCTCGTACTCCTCGACCAGGGCCTTCCACTTCTCGTAGGGGATGACCTCGTTCTTGTACCACTCGTAGGCGGCCCGTTCCTCGTCGCTGTAGTTCGACCAGTCGACGTCGCTCGAGTACGTGTTGTCGTTGTAGTTTCGCTGGATCTCGGCCTTGACCTCGTCGATGACCGCCTGGATCCAACCGTCCGGATGCTGGTCCGGAAAGCCTTCGATCTCCCCGTTGTTGAACCTGTCGAGAATGCCGATCTGGTCGATGGCCTCTTCGTTGGCGTAGCTGAAATCGATGCCCATTCGTCCTCAACCTCTCAGCGGGCCATCGTTGCGGGGGTGAAGCTGGAGGGCCTACCGGCTGCCGGGGCACACCCGCCCGGCAGCCGGCGGGCGGTTCAGCCGCCGCGGACGTCGTTCCAGATCTTGGTGTGCCGCGACTCGGTCGACCCGTAGTTGTCCGAGATCGCCAGCAGCGTCCGACGCGCCTGCTCCAGGTGGACGCTCATGTCCTGCGCAGACCTGTTCCATTCGGCCTTGGCCACGTAATAGCTGCTCTGCGCGTCACCGGTCCATTCCTGGAGGCTCCGCTCGACGTTGCGCTCCATCTCGGCCAGGGCACTCACGATGCGCCCGTTGATCTGGTTCATGTCGTAGAGGGTGGCGTCGGCCTGGTTGAAGTCGAAACGGAAGTTGGACACCGTCAGGTCCTTTCTGGAAAACGGATGGGTGACCGGTGGTGCGGTCAGATGCCGGGCAGCGCCGCCCCGAAGTTCCTGGCGGTCTGCGAGGCCTCGTCCTCGGCGGCCCGGTAGCCGGTGGTCGTGACGCCCATGACGTCCATCATGTTGATCAGCTGGTTGATGATGTTCTGGAAGGACCGCTCCCAGTTGTCCATCGCCTGGTTGAAGCTGTTGGAGGCGTCGCCCCGCCAGCTCGCCTGCAGCGTGGCCATCTCACTGTTGACGCTGCGCAGGTGACCGGTGAACTCCTGGGTCTTGGCGGCGAACTCGGTGGCCGCCGCCTGCATACCGGGGTCGGTGGTCTGCACCACGGGCATGGTCACAACGACATTCCTCTCTCGTACGTCAATGGGGTGACGACGTCGAACTCCCCGCGCTCGGCAGTCGCCGTGCCGAGTGTTCCGGGCGACCCGGTGCCTTCGGCAAGGTCAGCGGGGGCCGCATGTCCGAATGTCGCGGCAACTCTGCACTGACTTCCCCTCGCCGCCGCGCAGTCGCGGCGGTCGTGCCGTCACGACTGCCACACCGCAGCGCGCCGACCCGGGCTGTGCGGCGGGGTAAAGGCGGTGCACGTTCGTTCCCTGAAACCCCCGTCGCACTTCCCGCACCCGTTCCCGCCGACCTGTACTGGGGTCCACAGGGGAAGGGAGCCGGACGTGGCCTTCGACGACCGCATCGCGACGCTGTTCGCGGAGTACGAACGTCAGCGCGACAGCGTGAAGGAACTCCAGGAACGGATGAGCAGGGTCAAGGCGTCCGCCACCTCGCCACGACGCGAGGTGACGGTCACGGTCGGGCAGAACGGGGTGCTGACCGACATCAGTTTCCCGACCGGCGCGTACCGGCGGATGCCGCCGGCCGAGCTGCAGGCCACCATCATGCAGACCTTCGCCGAGGCCAAGGAGCAGGTGATGGAACAAGCGGCCGAACTGCTCGCGCCGCTGCTGCCCGCCGGGATGAACGCGGCCAAGATGGTCCGGGGTGAGGCCGGTGTCGACATGTACCTGCCGCCCGAGGGCCCCCGGATGTCCCAAGGGGTCCGCGAGTTGCTCGGCCTCGACGCGGACCGGCCGTGAGCGGGCCGAACGGGTCGCTCTGGGTGGACCCGGAGGGGGTCCTCTCGGTCAGCCGGGCGTACGACGGACACATCGCCATGTACGACCGGTACCTCAGCCGACTCGACCAACTCCGGGCGCAGTACGCCAACGCGTGGGGCGACGACGAGATCGGCAACCAGTTCCGGGAGCAGTTCGACAACACCATGGACGTCGTCGAGGGCATCATCCTCGGCGTCCGGGGAAGCGTGGAGTACGCCGCGGTGGGGCTGCGGATCAGCGGCGAGGGGTACCGACAGGCCGAGGACGACGCGATCGAGGCCGGACGCATCATCGGTACCGAGTTCGCGGCGCTGCCCACGCAGGTGGCCTCCCGGCAGCCCGGCGAACACGCCCCGCAGTATGCCTCCCGCCAGCCGGCGCTCCCGGCCGTGGAGGCGGGGACGTTGACCCCGATGCACGCGGCGCGGCGCGCCGACAAGCCCGCACTCCAGGTGGGAGTCCGCCTCCAGGGCGAACTCATCGACGCCGAGGAGGTAGCGGGGACACCCATGATCGCGGCGGTACGACAACCCGCCGAGCCCGCGCTCCAATCGCGCCGGGCCGTGCAGGGCAGGTTGCTCGGCGTCGATTCCGAGGACGACATCGAACAGCCCACGTCCCGGTTGGCCGCCCACCTTCCCGGCGAGCCCGCGCTCCAATCACGCAGGGCCGTGCAGGGCAGATTGCTCGGCGTCGACTCCGAGGACGACATCGAACAGCCCACGTCCCGGTTGGCCGCCCAACTTCCCGCCGACCCGGGAGTCCTGCCGACGTTCACTCCCGCGATGCCCCTGACCTCCGCGCACATCAGCCACCCCACCGAAGGGGTTCTCATCGACGGCGCCCCGGTCCCCGAGGGCTTCGAGCTGCGGACGCTGAACACCTTCGAGGACGACACCTCACGCCTCGACGTCAACTACTACGACTCGGTGTTCCCGCTGGGCGACCGGCACGTCGTCACCGGGCCGGACGGTCAGCCCCTGAATCCGGGCGACGGGCACCTGTTCCTGGTCAAGCCGCAGGAGAACCCCATCGACCCGACGTCGCCCGACTACCATCCGATCTTGTTCAGCTTCGCGGCCGACGGCACGGCCGTACCCCTCTGACACTCGCCCATGGTCAGTTTCCACATTCCCAACGACCCCGAGTGGCAGTGGGCGTACGACGCGATCCTCTACACGGTCGGTGAGAAGTTCCCCAAGGGCAATCCGCCGGAGCTGAAGGCGCTCAGCGTCGAACTCGACGCCTTCGCGCGGCACCTGCTCAGCAACATCACGACGACCCAGTACCTCGGCTCCGGCCTGCTCGGCAACCTCGACGGTCCCGCCGCCGACGCGTTCGCCCAGTTCCACCGGACGATCACCGGTCCGGTGCCCCTGGGGTCGCACCGGGCGATGGTCGCGGGCGACATCGCCAACCAGGCCAACGAGCAGATCGACTACGGACAGGTCCAGATCGTCGTCGCGGCGTACGTGATCGTCCTCGACATCGCCCTGGCGTTGGCCTCCGGCTTCGGCATCACGGTCATCCCGGCGTTCCTCCGGTTCGGCCAGCAGCTCACCGAGTGGCTGCTCGACAAGTTGGAAGGCCGGCTCCAGAGGCTGATCGCCCTGCTCGCGATCCAGGGCGCCGAGGAGGCCGTGGAGGAGGGCGCCGAGAACGTCGCCGCCCAGGCGATCGTGATCGCCAAGGACAACAAGAGCGACGGCTTCTCCCTCCTGGACCTGGCGTGGTCCGCGGCAGCCGGCGCCACCATCGGCCTCGTCGCCGGCAGTGTCCACATCATCGGCGGCAAGTTCTATCCCAATTTCAGCAACACTGTGCACGGACAGGCCGGACTGGGGGCACTGGGGGAGATCCTCGGCGAGCTCGCCTTCATGTCGATGATCGGTGCGGTCAACGATTTCAACGCGCTGGCCACCGGCGTCTCCTCCCTGGTCGGCACGTACGCCAGCCGTTACGCCCACGATCTCGGTACGGCGCTCGGTGGTCCCGATGCGCAGACCCCCGACGCCGACAGCCTGAACGGCTCCGGCGGCAGCAAGGACCTGGCCGCCTCGGGTGACGGTCCCGGCGCTGGTGGGAGCCCCTCCGGCAAGGGCAACGGTCCCGGATCGGGAAATCCGGACCCCGACACCGGTAAGGATGTCCCGCCGCCGCCCTACGACGCCCCGCCCGCCGGTGAGGAACCTCCCCCCTACGACGAGCCGCCCCCCTACGACGCGCCCCTGACCAAGGACGCACCGCTCACCAAGGACGTACCCCCGACCAGGGACGCGCCGCCGACCACGGACGCGCCGCCGGCCCAGGACGGCCCCGCGAATCACGACCGGCCGACCGGCGGCGGTGCCCCGCTCGCCGGCACCCCCGGTGGGGCGGTGGCACCCGGTCCCCGGCCCGACCCGCGACCGCCCGCCAACGGCACCGTCCCCCCGACCAGCCCCGGTGGACACGGCGCGGTCCCGCGGCCGGATGGCGGATCGCCACGGCCGCACGAGGTGACCCCCGTCCCGCCCGTCGTCCGTCCCGGGCCCGACGTGCCACCGCCGGGCAACGCCCACCCGCCGGGCGGTCTGCCCGGCACCATCGGAACGCCCGCGACGGGTGACCCCACCGTGGTCAGCCCGCCGCCCACCGTGGCGCCACCCCCCACCGTGGCTCCACCCCCCACCGTGGACGGGCAGCTCGGGCTGCCTGGCTTCCACACCACGCCCGTCGGCACCCCCGCCACCGGCGTCGTCGACCCCTCGGGGCCGCCAACCTCGGTCGACCCGGCCAACCCGACCCCGGCCAACCCGACCCCGGTCGACCCGACCCCGGCCCCCGTGGGAGACCCGCGGCAGACCGACGGCCCGTCGACCGTCCCGGACCCCGTGACCGTCGACAACCAGCCGCCCCAGCACGTCCCAACGCCGGCGCCGGCTCCGGTCACCGGGAACGACGGCACCGTGGCGCCGCCGACCCCGCACCCCGGCACCGTGAGCCCGGCGCCGCAGGCTCCCCCGACGCAGCACCCCACCACGCAGGACCCCACGACCCAGCCGGTCGCCCCACCGGCCACCAGCCCGCAGGGAACGCCGCCGACCGGCACGACCTCGCCGAGCGCGCCGCCGAACGGACACCAGCCCGGCACCACCCCAGCCGGCACACCCGGTACCACGCCATCAGCCACCGCGCCAACCGGCACCGGGCAGCCGGACGTCGTCACCGCCCCACCCGCCACGGTGCCCGGGGCCCTGTCCCCGGCTCCGGGTGCCACCCCGGCCGCGACCACCGGAACGACCGGAGGCACGAACCCGCAACCGGCCACCACCACGACCGGGCCGGCGAGCACGCGTGCTGACGGCCCGGCGACGACCGGTCCGGCGCTGGGTGCCTCGGGCCGCCCGGCGCCCGCGCCGATGCCTCCGTTGGACACCACGGTCGGCCCGCTCACCCCGGACCCGGTCGTGTCGCCGCTGACGCGGGACGAGATCGGTACGGCGGCCGACACCTTCGACGTTTCCCCGCTGGACTCCCCGACGGCGACCGAGGCGCCGCCCTGGAGCCGCCCGGCCACCCCCGATCCGACCGTCACGGACCAGGCCCCGACCGTCACGGACGAGGCGTCGACTGTCACGGATGAAACGCCGGTCGTACCGGGCCCGACGGTCGGGAGTGTCCCGAGCGCCGCGAGCACGCACACTCCCCCGCCGCCCGGCCCCACGCCGACCCGCGGCACCACCCCGGGAACCGCCACCACCGGACGCCCCGCACCCACGACGGACGTCTCGCCGCCCGGGCCGGTCACCACCGTCACGGAATCCCCGGTCACCGATCCCGACCCCACGACCCCCGACCACGAGGGCCGGGATGTCCGCGACCAGACCGCGACCACCGACGCGCCACCGGAGCGGACGACCGACCCGACCCCCGACCCGACCGGCCACGTGGCGGTGGCGACACCCGACCCGACCGAGGGGCGGGCGGTACCACCACCGGGCGACCGGAACGGTCCGCGTTCGTCGCGGTTCGCTCCTGCGGCCCCGGCCTCCGGTCGGGCCCGGTCACTGCGGAACGTGCCGCCGGCCGTCGTGGTGAAGTCGACCGCCGAGACGCCGTGCGTCGGCGACCCGATCGACGTGACGACCGGCCGGATGATCTACACCGAGACCGATGCCACCCTGCCCGGTCTGCCCCTGTCGCGCACCCACCGTTCGGACTACCGCTTCGGCCGGTCCTTCGGCCCGAGCTGGGCGTCGACGCTGGACCAGAGTGTCGTCGCCGACGACCGGCACGCCTGGTTCCTGGACGCCGACGGTTCGATCCTCACGTACCCGCTGCCCGCCGAGGGCGAGGAGGCGCTGCCGTTGCTCGGCCGCCCCGTTCCGCTGCGCCGGCTGGTCGGCGGCGGCTGGTCGCTCGCGCAGCCCGACGCGCTGCTGCTGTTCGCCCCGGCCGGTGACGACGGCGCGGCACTGCTCTCCGATGTCGCGACGGCCGCCGGGCGGTGGCACGTCGTCCGGGACGACGCCGGCACTCCGGTGCGGCTCAGGTCGTCGGCCGGGGGCCGGGTGGAGCTGCGCACCCGGGACGGCCTGGTGACCGGTGCGCTCTTCGTGCCCGCCGACGAGGCCGAGGACGCCGTCGAGCTGCCGGCGTTCGGGTACGACGACCGACGCCGCCTGGTCGAGGTACGGAACTCGTCCGGTGACGCGGTACGACTCGACTACGACGGGGACGGCCGGATCGTGCGGTGGGAGGACCGCAACGGCGAGTGGTACACGTACGCGTACGACGCGACCAGCCGGTGTGTGCTCACCGACGGCAACGGCGGCATCCTGCGGTACGCGTTCGAGTACGGCGACGGCGTCACCGTCGTGACCGACTCGTTCGGCGGCGTGCACCGGTACGAGCTGAACGACCGTCTCCAGGTCGTCGCGGAGACCGATCCCCTCGGCAACACCACGCGGACGGAGTGGGACGCGGCGTACCGGCCGCTGTCGCGGACCGACCCGCTCGGCCGGGTCACCCGGTTCACGTACGACGAGCGGGGGCGACCGGGCGCGACGATCCGCCCGGACGGTGGCCCCGGCACGGCCGGGCAGGACGACGGGCGGACGGACGGCGTACCCGGAACGGAATTTGATCTTGATGGTCTGGGCCGGCCGAGGTCGGCGCGGCTGCCGGACGGTGCCGTCACGGAGTTCGGCTGGACCGCCGAGGGCGACCTGGCCTGGCGCACCGGCCCGGACGGCGCCACCCAGGAATGGCATTACGACGGCGAAGGGAATCTGGTGGAAAGTATCGACGCCGAAGGGCGTTCCGTGCAGATCGAATATGGTTCGTTCGATCTACCCACAGCACGGATCGACGAGGAGGGCAACCGAACCGAGTTCGCCTACGACACGGAGCTGCGCCTGGTCGCGGTGACGAACCCGCGGGGCCGGGTCTGGCGGTACACCTACGACCCGGCCGGGCGTCTCGCCACGGAGACCGACTTCGACGGACGCACCCAGCACTACGGCTACGACGCGGCGGGGCAGCTGACCGCGCGCACGAACGCGGCCGGCGAGACCACCCACTACGCCTACGACGTGCTGGGGCGGGTGGTCGAGCGCCGGGTCGGCGACGTGGTCACGCGGCTGGAGTACGACGCCGACGGCCACCTCGCCGGGGTGGAGAGCCCGGACGCGGTGGTGCGGTTCGAGCGGGACGCCCAGGGACGGGTCGTCGCGGAGACGATCAACGGCCGCACCGTCCGCACCTCCTACACCGGTGACGGGGGGATGGCCCGGACCACACCGTCGGGCCGGTCCAGCCGGTGGAGCCTGGACGCGCAGGGCCAGCCGGTCATGCTCGTCACCGGCGGGCACGTGGTGCGGTTCGGGCACGACGCGGCCGGGCGGGAGATCAGCCGGACCGTCGACGACGTGCTGGCGCTGCGCCAGACGTTCGACGCGGCGGGCCGGTTGACCGTGCAGCACATCGCCGACGCCGCCGTACGGGGCTTCGACTACGACGCCACCGACCGGGTCGTCGCGATCGCCGACACGCTCGACGGCGACCGCGCGTTCCAGGCCGACGAGACCGGCCGCATCCACGCCGTGGTCGTCGACGGCACCGAGCGGGAACGGTACGACTACGACGCGGCCGGCAACCTCACCGGTGCCGGCGGGCGCTGGGAGTTCGCCGGCAGCATGCTCCTGCGCTCGGACGACGCGCGGTTCGAGTACGACGGGAAGGGGCGCCTGACCACCCGGGTCGACCCGGCGGGCACGTGGCGGTTCACCTGGGACGCCGAGGACCGCCTGGTGCAGGCCACCGCGCCGGACGGCGACCGGTGGCGCTACCGCTACGACGGCTTCGGCCGCCGGATCGCCAAGCAACGCCTGGCCGGCGACGACGACACGGTCCTGGACGAGGTGCACTTCGCCTGGTCCGGCGACCTCATGGTCGAGCAGACCGACGCCACCGGCACCGTCTCGTGGGACTACTGGCCCGACGGGTCCGCGCCGGTCACCCAGACCAACAGCGACGACGGGCTGCACACCGTCGTCACCGACGCCATCGGCACCCCCACCCACCTGGTCGAGCCCGGTGGCCACCTGCGCTGGTGGTCGCGGGGTGACCTGTGGGGCCGGACCAGCGACCCGGTCGGCACCCCGCTGCGCTTCCCGGGCCAGTACCACGACACGGAGACCGGCCTGCACTACAACCGGTTCCGCTACTACGATCCGGCGACCGCCCGCTACCTGAGCCCGGACCCGCTCGGCCTGGCCGGCGGGCCCAACCCGACCGCGTACGTCGACGATCCGCTCACCATCTGCGACCCCCTCGGCCTGACCCCCAAGTGCAAGGGAGGCAGCGGGAGCAGCCGGTCGTCCGAGAGTTCGCACCGGTCGAGCCGTTCGCGCCGGTCACGCCACTCGCACGGTGAGCCGAGCAACCTGCCACCGCAGGCAGCCCCGCCGACCACGGAGGACCTGGTCGGCGGGCCGCAGTCCGAGCTGGACGCCACCTTCGACCCACCGGTCAGCGATGACGACCACGCACGGCAGCACTCGCTCAGCCAGCTCTCGTCGGACAGCTCCTCCCATGACGACGTCCAGCAGAACCTCCCGCCGGTGGTCGCGGACCCGCCTGTCGACTTCGAGAAGACCCAGGCGGACTGGGAGAGCATCGAGTACCGCTTCTCCCGCTACGACACGCTGTGGAACGACCCGGACGTGCGGAGCGCCTACGACGGCTTCAAGGAGCAGATGAACTTCGAGCTCGACCTGAAGAACCGAGGTTTGACCGACGACCAGATCGACGCTGCGGTCATCCGGGAGTTCGGTGCCGACAGGGTCGTTCCTTTCGCCCAGATCATGGCTGAAAAGCACGCCTTCTCCGTTCCGGCCAAAGAGTGGTACCAGAACCAGAACCGCCCCGACTTCGACGTATACCTTGCGCAGCGGGTGGAGGATTACCGGTCGAATCTCGCCCTCTGGGGCAAGATCGGCCCGGCGGTCGCCGAGCGGATCACCGAGCAGGAGCACAAGCGAATGCTCGAAGCGACCCCCGGCGGGGTCATCTTCGACAACAAGATGCTCGGCACCAAGAACTTCTTCCATTACCCGCCCGGCTACAACCGCATGTGGGTGCTCTTCTCCCACCACCTCGTGGACCGCACCACCGGAACGGTCGACGCGCATGTGTTCCGCGGGGTAATGAAACCGAGCGTCCTGTACGACACCGAAGCGCCGACTCTCTTCAACAGCCCGAACATCGACGCCCTGCGTGTCGTCGCCTGGGACTTCGTCCCCGGGAAGAACCAGCTCAAGAGGGTGGGAGAATACGTCGTCCACTCCCAGGGATCCCTGGACGGCAAGGTTCCGATCCTCGAGGCCAGGAAGGTCTCGCAATCGTTCAAGGATCACCAGCAGAAACTCTACGAACAGCTCGTCTACCGTCGGGAGAACTACAACCGGGAAGGGCTGCAGAACTCTCTCGACGATTTTCCGCCGGCCGAGCGGAGAGACAGCAACTACATCTTCGTCGTGTCGGACGCCTCCCGGCCCGAGGTCGTGGAGAGCCCGGAAGCCATCACCCGACGATGGTCCGAACTGCAGAACAACCCGACCGCCGACAACCCGCTGGCCCGGGTGGACCAGATGCTGGCCCTGATCCAGTACGCGCAGGACAACGATCCGCCGGGCAGTGAATCCCCGGTCGCCGAGCTCATGGACGCGTTCTCCACCATGAGCGTGGACCCGGCCGGCAGCCGGTCCGGCTCGACCGACAGCATTCCCGTGCCCATGACGCGGCACAACACCGCATACGACCCGGCCGACGCCGAGTTCGGCCCGCTTCCGGAGAACCCGGATCCGAGCCCGCGCGGATCCGACTACTCGCCCACGCTGGACGCCGTACCGGAGGACACCGGTCCCGTCACGGACTGGAACGATCCGAACTGGACCAACTTCGACTTCCCCCGACCACCGGCGGGCGCCGTGATTCCGACGTGGGGCCGACCGATCGCAGGTCCACCGGATCGTCACGCAGAAGATCCAACAAGCATTCCAGCAAACCGTCCAGCTCCCGCAGCAACTCCTCCAAGTCCAAGTCCCGCAGCAGCTCCGCCAACTCCAGCGATTCGTACCGCACCGCCCCGATGTACCCGGACCAGACGTACACGGACCAGCCGTACGCGGACCCGGACGTCCCCGGCGACGCCTACTACGACAACGGCCAGTCCGCTGTCTACAGCCAGGACGTGCTGATCGACCCCAACGTGCTGATGGAGCATTACGCGGGGCCGTCGTTCAGGGGCGCGTCGCCGGCCTCGTCGGCGAAGAGCACCGACGAGACGCACTGTGAGGCCGACCCGATCGACGTGACCACCGGTCGCATGATCCTCACCGAGACCGACGCCACGCTGCCGGGTCTCCCGCTGATCCGCACCTACCGCTCCGACTACCGCTGGGGCCGGTCGTTCGGCCCGGCCTGGGCCTCGCCCCTGGACCAGCGGATCATCGTCGACAGCGAGCAGGTGCGGTACCTGGCCTCGGACGGGTCCATCCTGACGTACCCGTTGGTCGCCGAGGGTGCGACGGCGTTGCCGACGCTCGGGCGGGCATTGCCGCTTCGCCGGCTGGTCGGCGGTGGCTGGCTGCTCACCGACCCGGCGTCCGGCCAGGCGTGGGTGTTCGCCCCGGCGAGCCGCGGCGAGTCGCTGCTCAGCGACGTGACCGACGGCGGCCTCCGGTGGGCGATCACCCGCGACGACGACGGCACCGTCACGGCGCTGCGCTCCTCGGCGGGCGCGACGATCGAGTTCACCTCGTCCGAGGGCCTGGTGACCGCGGTGCGGCTGCCGGAACACGACGGGACCCTGGTGGAGGCGGCCCGGTTCGGCTACGACCAGGACCGCCAGCTGGTCGAGGTGGTCAACTCCTCGGGTGACCCGGAGCGCTTCCGGTACGCCGACGGGCGGATCGTGCGCTGGGACGACCGGAACGGGGAGTGGTACACCTACACCTATGACGAGGCCGGACGCTGCGTCGGCACCGACGGCCGGGACGGCTTCCTGCGCTACCGGTTCGAGTACTCGGACGGCCTGACCGTCGTCACCGACTCGCTCGGCGCGGTCCGCAGGTACGAGCTCAACGACCGCCTCCAGGTGGTGACGGAGACCGACGCCCTCGGCGCGACGACCCGGAACGAGTGGGACGACGCGTACCGGCTGCTGTCCCGGACCGACCCGCTGGGCCGGACCACGCGCTACGAGTACGACGCCGACGGGCGGCCGACCGTGGTCACCCGGCCCGACGGCAGCAGCTCCACGACCACCTACGACGAGCTGGGCCGGGCCACCTCGTGGACGGACTTCGACGGCTCGACCGGCAGCCGGGAGTTCGACACCGACGGCCGGGTGCTCGCCGAGATCGACGCCAGCGGCGAGGTCGTGCGCTTCGACCGGCCCGTCGAGGGTGGCCGGGGAACGGCCATCCAGGTCGGTCCGGAGGTCGTCGTGCGCAACGCGGTGCGGCAGATCACGTCGATCACCACCGGCGAGGGCGACACCCGCTACGAGTACGACCGCCTCGGCCGGATCGTCAAGATCGAGACCGATCAGGGCATCACCAACGTCGGTTGGACGCTGGAGGGTGACCTCGCCTGGCGGGAGAACCCGGACGGCGTCATCGAGGAGTTCGGCTACGACGGCGAGGGCAACCTGGTCGAGACCCTCGACGCCACCGGCCGCCGCACATACCTCGAGTACGGCGCGTTCGACCTGGTGACGGCCCGGATCGACGACGAGGACAACCGCACCGAGTACGCGTACGACACCGAGCTGCGGCTGACCGGCATCACCGACCCGCAGGGCCGGACGTGGCAGTACACGTACGACCCGAACGGCCGGTTGGTCGAGGAGACCGACTTCGACGGCCGCACCCAGCGGTACGCGTACGACGCCGCGGGGCAGCTCGTCGAGCACACCGACGCGGCCGGTGAGGTCACCCACTTCAGCTACGACGTGCTGGGCCGGGTGGTCGAACGCCGCACCGGCACGGCCGTGACGCGGCTGACGTACGACCCGGCGGGCCGCATCGTCGCGGCCGACGACGCCGACTCGCAGATCCGGTTGGAGCGCGACGCGCTCGGCCGGGTGGTCGCCGAGACGGTGAACGGACAGACGGTCTCCAGTGCGTACCGTGACCAGTCCGAGGCGGTGACCGCGCGGACCCGCCCGTCCGGGGCGGTGACGCGGTGGTCGTACGACGAGTCGGGCCGGCCGGCGCTCCTGGTGGCCGGCGGGCAGCGTCTCCGGTTCGCCTACGAGGACGGGCGTGAGGTGGGCCGCGCCTGGGAGGCGGGGCTGACGATCGACCAGCCGGCCAACCCCACGGCGGCACCGGACGAGCAGACCGGTGAGCCGGGTGACGTCCGGTACACACTGGACGCCCTGGGGCGGCCGGCCACCCGTTCGGGCGAAGCCGGTGACTGGCACCTGACCTGGGACCACCGGGACCGGCTGGCCACGGTCACCACGCCCGACGGCGACCGCTGGCAGTACCGGTACGACGCGTTCGGCCGCCGGATCGCCAAGCAGCGCCACGGCAAGGACGGCGCGGTGCTGGAGGAGACGCAGTTCGTGTGGTCCGGTGACCTGCTCGTCGAGCAGCACCACCGGGACGGCACCGGCCGGGTCACCACGACGGCGTGGGAGTACCACCCGGCGCTGGCGTACCCGGTCGCCCAGGTGACCGACGGCACGGTGCACGCCGTGGTGACCGGCGACGCCGGCACCCCGCCGGAGCTGGTCGGTACCGACGGCAGCCGGCCGGACGAGCCGGCGGCCACGCCGCTGCGGCTCGGCGGCCGGTACCTGGACGCGGAGACCGGGCTGCAGTACGACGGGTCGCGCTACTACGACCCGGCCACGGCCCGCTTCCTGTCCGGGTCGCGGACGGCCCCGGCGCCGCTGGGCTGACCTCTGGGCCTGCCCCGCTCACCTACGGGTGAGCGGGGCAGCACGATCGTGGCCATGCACTCGACACACCGAAGCCACGACCGGATCAAACCCAGATGATCTTGTGCTCCCGCTCTGCTCCCAACGTAAAGAGCACAACGGGAACGGCTCGTTACCGAAGATTCGGTAACGAGCCGTTTGACCTACTCATATACATGGTGGGCGATACTGGGTTTGAACCGGTGACCTTTTCCGCGTCAAGGAACGGTCCGCAACGCTCTGACCAGGACAAACACAAACAGCCGCAGGTCGGGTGGGGACGATCCGCGCAGGTCAGGGTGGTTGGACGCCGTTCAGCGCCGTTGGAAGCGACCCACTGCTCCCAATCTGCTCCCCGATTCCGCCCAAACGGTCGGGACGGCCGGATTCGAACCGACGCCCCTTGACCCCCAGGACGCTTCGCCACACGTCCACGCACGTCGCGCACGCCATCGCCATGATCAGGTCATGCAGTCGGCCGGTAGTCGCAGGACGCTGACCCTGCTTGACCTACTCCGCCACGCCGGTCGCCACGTCCAAGAGTTGAACACCGTCGCCTCTCAGCCCCCGCGCCGACGGGCACGCAACCTTGCTCGACCGGCGACATCGGCCTTTCTGGTACGTCGATCTGCGTTTGACATACCCACATGTGCATCGGACCGGTACTCCGACATACCGCACCGGAACGTGCCGTTGACGCCCAAGCGGCGACCGACGTCTGGCTCTGAGACGTCCGCGACCAGGTGCAGGGAGGCATTCCAGCAACGAGCGCCGAGGGCCACCGGACCCAGCGTTCACACCATGGCCGGTCATGGAAGTGGCCGCCCTGAATGGATGGGATAGTGGTGAGCGTCGAGAGTAGACGGAGCGTGGACAATGAACAACGGCGGGTTGTTAGACCAGTTGGATCAGTGGGTGCGGCGGGGATGGGGCCGGTTCATCCTGCTGGTGGCCGCGCTGACGGTCGCGGGGACGGTCACGGCGGTCGTCGCCGTGTTCTGGACCGTCGCGCTCGACGCGACCGGCGTCTTCGCCGAAGCCTCGCGATTCTGGCACGGTGACCGGCCGGACTGGGCAGGCCTCGTCGGCCTCCTTCTCTGGATCGCCGGGGCGGCCTGGATCGGAGGCAGCTTCTGGTGGCTGGTGCGCAACGGTCACTACCAGCGCAACGCCCGCAACCGGCGATGGATGAAGAGCTGGTCTCGTCGCCGGCAACTGATCCGGCAGGTACGCGGCACCGCTGCGCGACGCGACGAGGACCGGCCGTTACTGCCCCTGGTCGCGGAGCACCTGATCGACGAGCCGAAATTCCTGCTGCCGCTCTACGGCCTGGCGCTGCTCCAGGTCGGGCAGATGTTCCTCCGGTGGGCACCGGGCTTCGTCCTCATCGCCGCGCTCTTCGTCGGGACGCTCACCGTCGGGGCCGTCGTATCCTTCCAGAACGCGCGCCGGGCGAGAGCGTTCCTCACCGAACACGCGGACGGCGAGACCCCCATCGAAGCAAGCGCCAACCGCTGACAGCGGCACCACCGCCGGTCGATGGCGTGTGGTTCAACCCAGCACGCCACCGGCTGTCCTCAGTTCGTCGGGTCGGTCAGCGACCGTACATCCCACACCCAGACGTCCAGTTCGAGCAGGCCGGACCGACCAGTTGCTCGACGGTCTGCCGCAGCGGCTCTGAATGCGGCTGCGGACCGGCAGCACCAGGACCGCCGGCGACTCCATCCAGCATCACAAGCCTGACCACCGCCGCGACGTGCCTGGACAGGCGTGCCGTGCGCCGCTGGTAACGCTCCAGCACCCCGGGCATCTGCTCGCGGAAGGTCTGCCGGCAGGGTTGGCCGCCTCTTCGTTTTCTTCGGTGTGCTGGCCGGCTTTGCGCTGGTGACGATGTGGACGTCGTGGCAGGTGGCCGGGCGGTGGTTGCGTTGGCATCTGGAGTTGGTCGGCGGCGCCAATCTGACGGTGAAGCTGCCATTCTGCGGTGGGCCCTCAGCAAGGCACGACCGGGACGCGCCCCACAACCTCATCCGTGTACCAGGTGGCCGGCGTAACGGGCGCGGCGTGATCGATGGTGCCGAGGTCGATGGCGTCGAGAAAGACAGTGGTTGCCTCTGCGTTGTCGTACAGGTGGTGAAGGAGGCCGGTGCCGGGAATCGGGACGATGTCGAAGCCCTGGTGAAGTAGCCAGGCGATGGCCAGTTGGGCGACCGTGCAACCGCGCACCTCGGCAATCGACGCCAGCCGATCGGCAAGGGTGCGATGGGCGGCAAGGTTTCCGACAGCGAACCGCGGATCGGCGCGTCGGATGTCCCGCGCCGCGAGGCCAGGCAGGTCGCGGCCCGTGCCGGCGAGAAGGCCGCGGCCGAGGGGCGAGCGTGCGACCAGCCCGATCCCGAGTTCACGGCACGTGTCGAGGACGCCGTTCACCTCCGGCGCCCGGGTGCCGACCGAGTATTCGGTCTGCACCGCGGTAACCGGATGCACCGCGTCGGCGCGCCGGATCATTTCGGGTCCGGCGTCGACTATTCCCAGGTGGCGCACCTTCCCAGCGGCAACGAGGTCGGCCATCGCGCCCCAGGTCTCCTCGAGCGGTACGTCCGGATCGACGTGATGCTGGTAGTACAGGTCGATGACGTCGGTGCCGAGCCTTCGCAGGGAGGCGTCGCAGGCCGCCCGCACGTAGTCGGGACGGCCGTTGACCCGCGTCCCTTTACCGTAGGGAATGCGTTCGACGCCGAACTTCGTCGCCACCACCACCTGATCACGTCGGCCCGCCAGCGCCCTTCCGACCAGGTGCTCGTTGACGCGGTCGCCGTAGGAGTCGGCGGTGTCGAGCAGGGTGATGCCGAGGTCCAGTGCCCGGTGCAGGGCCGGGGTCGACTTCGCGTCACGGCCCGGGTGGTATTCGGACAGCCCCATGCAGCCGAGACCGATGGCCGAGACGGAGAGGGTTCGCAGACGTCGCAGCCGCATCACACCTCCTCGTCGTTACCGCGCACCGCTGGCGAGTTCGGCATGACGCTCCATGATTTCCCACACCTTCTGCTGCAACTCGGCGGGCGGCTGCGGAAGCAGTGAACGGCCGTGTTCACGGCTGCGCAACGCCACGGTCGCCTCCCCTCTGGCGGTCTCCTCTCCGCGTTGGTTGACCGCCCGCAGTTCGATCTCGACGAGGTTCATGCCGTTTTCGCGCCGCTTGCCGGTCACCGTGCCGGAGAGGTACTGGATGTCTCCGTGGTAGTTGAACTTGCGGATCTCGTCGTGCTGGCGTACGACGAATCCCTCGTCCCCATCCAGTCGGTGAGCCTGTGGTGTAACCAGCATTCGCGCAGTACGCCGTAGTCGTAGGCGCGTGGGTTGCCGATCGCCTGCGCCCATGCGGAGTCCCAGTGCACCCGCTGCGCGACATCCGGCACGCCGTGGTCGTTGTCGACGTAGAACGCCGGGATGCGCTGGCGGTTGCGCCAGTTCAGGCGGGAGGTCTTCAGACCGTACGGCACAAAGCCGTAGCCGCCGGCGTGGAAGACGATCATGTCGGTGGTGGTGAGCGGGCCCTTGGCCATGGTGCCGAGCGATTCGCCGATCGTCACGTCCTCGAAGTAGCGGGGCTGCGCGCCACGTACGGTCTCGGCGGCGTAGATCTCGTCGAGTTCGGCGATGTCCTGCCGGGTGTATGAGGGTGTCGGTACGTCCTTGTACTTGCCGGCCTCTCTGGCCTTCTTCCTGCCGGTGAGGATGATGAGGGTCCGGTATACGCCGACCACTTCTCCCCGCTGGTTGAACTTGACCTCACGGTTGACGCGGATCACGCTGCGGCCGGCGAACTCCGACTTCTTTACCTCGACCGATTCCAGGCCCTTGAAGGAGTGGAGCCGGTCCCCCGCGTGCACCGGCCGATACCATTCCCAGGTGCCTCCGGAGACGAAGGCGTGGATGCCGCGGTAGCTGCCGCCGCGCAACTCCTTCGGAAGCCGGTCCCCGAGGAGCGGGGTGTTGAGGATCGCGGCGATGATCTGCGGCGCGACCTGCCCGCCCCAGCGGGTGCCCGCACCGTGCTCTGGGTCGGTGTAGAGCGGGTTGTCGTCGCCGTAGCTGAAGGCGAAGTTCCTGATCGCCTCGGGGGTCGCCGTACCGAGGTAGGCCAGGTCCCGGACGGCGGCGACGGCACCGGCGGCGGCACGGTCCCGCTCGATGTCGGCCTCGTCGATGTCGAAGTCGCTCGCCTCCTCGAACGCCTGGTTCGGTTCGGTTCCGCCGCGGGTTTCCTCGGTCATGTTCGATGCCTTCAATCAGTACGGGTGATCGGATCGGCGGGCTGGCCAGACCGGCGTCGAGCACGCCTTCAGGTATTCGTTCGTCAGTCGGGCGGCGAGCTCGTCCACGGTGGGGATGTCGTCGATGAGTTCGACGCCCTGGCCCGCCGACCAGATGTCCCGCCACGGGCGTATGTCGGGAGGCAGGTGGGTGTGGTCACCGCGGGCCGCCGGAACCGGGAGGTTGTGGGAATCGAGACCGACGCGGCGCAGCGACGGCACGAGCCAGTTCGCGGGGACCGAGGCCACCGCGTCGGTGTAGAGAAGGTCGGCCGCCGCGGCGTCGACCAGCATCCGCTTGTACTCCGGCGGCGCCGACGACTCCTGGGTCGCGATGAACCTGGTGCCCACGTAGGCGAGGTCGGCGCCGAGGACTTCGGCGGCGCGGATCGCCGCGCCGGTGGCGACCGCGCCGGCAAGGACGATGGTGCCGTCGAACATCGCGCGCACCTTCGGCACGAGTGCGAGGTGGGACACCGGTCCCGAGTGTCCGCCGCCGCCGGCTCCGATACAGGTCAGTCCGTCGACGCCGGCGGCGATCGCCTTTTCCGCGAAACGGAGTGACGTCACGTCGTGGAACACCCGACCGCCCCAGTCGTGCACCCTTTTCGTCAGCTCGGTCGGGTCGCCCTGCGCGGAGATGATCAGCTCGACATCGTGCCGTCGGCAGACGTCGAGATGCTCGTCGAGGTGTTCGGCCATGATCGCCCGCGAGATGTTGACCGCGATCGGGCCGATGACGGCCTCGGGGTGGCGTTCACGATGATCCCGCAGGCTCCGCCGGATGGTGCCCAGCCACGCGTCGAACTCTTCGATACTGCGGGCGTTCTGCCTCGGAAGCGCGCCGACGAAGCCGTTGCGGCAGGCGGCGGTGACGAGTTCGGGGCCGGTGACGAGGAACATCGGCGCGCAGATCACCGGCAGGCTGAGCGAGCGGCGCAGCTCGGCAGGGATGCTCATGCGCCACGAACCCGTGTTCTCGCGTCCCGGAAGCGGCCTCGTTCGAGTGCGGCGAAGACGCGGTCGTAGCCGTCGTGCCAGGCCTGTTCGAAGGACCGCCCGGCGTCGAGGCGGACCTGGCGGCGCAGTTCGGCCAGGGAGTGGACGTCGTTGGCGGCGAGTAGGCGGGCGTAGGCCCGGACGTCCGTGGTGAGCGAGCCGGGCTCCGAGACGAATTGAGCAAGACCGTATTCGTGGGCCTCGGTGCCGGTGATGGTCCTGGCGCTGAGCAGCAGGTCGAGCGCGCGGCCGGTGCCGACGAGCTGGGTGAGCAGCCATGCGGTGCCGAGTTCCGCGACCAGTCCGATCTTCGCGAAGGCGGTGGTCCATTTGGCGTCCGGCACGGTGAAGCGCACGTCGGCCATCAACGCGTGGGCGAGGCCTATCCCGGCGACCGCCCCGTTGACGGCGGCTATCACGGGCTTGTTCACCCGCATCGCGACGTCCCGGGGCTCGGCGAGGGCGCGTCGTCGCACCTCGTCGATGTCGAGGGTCTCGAGGCGGGTGAAGTCGGCGCCGGCGCAGAACCCGCGGCCCGCGCCGGTGATCACGATGACGCGCACCGTGGGGTCGTCGTCGGCCCTGCGCAGCGCCCCGAGGTAGCGGGAGGCCATGTCGTCGGCGAACGCGTTGAGTCGCTCCGGGCGGTTGAAGGTGATCGTGGCGATCTCGTCCTCGACGCCATAGCGGATGGTCTCCGCTGGCAGCTCTCCGTCATCAGACACGCCACGAGTGTACCGATCGGTACGTTGGCGATCAAGGGTCGCGCGCCAGTGGCAAACATCCGATCCGGTCGGCCGATCACGCCGCTCACGTGCCGGCATCGCATCCGACCTCGCCAGCAATCCCCCACCCATCGAGGCAGAGCCACCGGGACGACAAGGCTTCGCGATCATCGAACTGATAGACTGGTCGGTCCATACAACCGGAAAGTCGACTACCGTAGGTCGCGCCCGCCCGACCAGGACGGTCCCCGCCGACCGAAACCCACCGCCCCCCATCCGCGGATCGGCCGCCGAGGACCGGTGCGGTCCAAGACAGAGGAAACCGTCGAATGACAAGCTTCGCGGACGTCCACCTGGACGGGATGTCGATCCGGCTCGACGGCCGGATCCTGCGGATCACCCTCAACCGGCCCCAGCGCCGCAACGCACTCAGTTCGGAGTCCGCCCGCGAGGTCGCGGCATTACTGGCGGACCTCGGACGGGAGGACGTCGTCCGCGTCATCGCCGTCACGGCCGAAGGCGACCACTTCTGCTCCGGAATGAACCTCAAGCGGGACCGGCGGCACGAAGGCGAGCGCCCCAGGCCGACCGCGACGCACCGGAGCATCGACTCCGGGCCGCACCGGTTGATCGGTGCACTCGCGCGGATCGAGGTACCGGTCGTGACGTCCGTCCGTGGTCACGCGTCGGGTCTCGGCTGCTCGCTCGCCCTGGTCGCGGACTTCTGCGTCGCCAGCCATACCGCGCTGTTCTCCGTTCCCTTCGTCCGTAAGGGCTTCACCCCGGACTCCGGCAGCACCTGGCTGCTACCGCGACTGGTCGGGATGGCCCGCGCACGCGAGATGCTGATGCTCGGGCGACAGGTGACCGCCAGCGAGGCGTTCGAATGGGGCCTGATCAGCCGACTCGTTCCCGACAAGGACCTCACGGCGGCCACGGAGGCGCTCGTCGGTGAACTGGCGGACGGCGCGACCACGTCGCTCGGACTCGTCAAGTGGCTGCTGGACCGGAACTCGGTCGGGACGCTGGAGGACGCGCTGCGCACGGAGAGCCTCGTCGAGGACGTCGCGACCAGGACGCTCGACTTCAAAGAGGGCATCGCCGCGTTCATGGAACGCCGCCCGCCGTCCTTCGAGGGGAACTGAGACGATGTCCCAGCAAGATCCTCCCCTGCCGGCCTTCGGGGTGGTGTCCGGCCTGGAATACCAACGGGCGATCGCCGACGGAGTGATCCCGACACAGCCGTTCCAGACCCTCCTGGGATTCCGCCTCCGATCGGTCGACGACGACGGCGTCGTCGTCGGCGACGCCTTCCCCCGTCCCGAGTTCGCGAACTCCGCCGGACGGCTCCACGGCGGCTACCTCTCCGCGCTGATGGACTGCGCGACGGCGACAGCCGCCCACTCCCGGCAACCCGTCGGAGCCGGTGCGCCACACATCCACGCCTCCTACCGGTTCCTGTCGTCGGCCGATCACCGCGCCGCGTTGGTCGTCACCGCGCGGCCCACCCATGTCGGCCGGTCCGTGGTGCATGCCGCCGTCGAGATACGGACCCGGGCCGGGAAACTGATCGCCTCCGGCGAGACCGTCCACAAGGTACGCCGGATCGACGCGCACCGTGACGCCGGCACCGCCGCGCGATGACGATGCCGAGCGGCACGCAGGAGTCGAGATTCGTTCTCGACCACCGCGGTACCCGGTTGCGTGGACGCATACTGCCGGGTGACGGGAACGGGCGGGATGTGGTCCTCATCCACGGCGCCGGCGCGCACGGGCACTGGTGGGACGCGATGCTCGGCCACGTCGGGCGGCGGTGGCGGGCCACCGTCTTCGACCTC
Organism: Polymorphospora rubra; assembly: GCF_018324255.1. GTDB lineage: Bacteria > Actinomycetota > Actinomycetes > Mycobacteriales > Micromonosporaceae > Polymorphospora > Polymorphospora rubra. The sequence goes on along the minus strand of NZ_AP023359.1, from coordinate 4,672,016 downwards.
AGCGGTCACGGCGAAAGCGGTCACCGGTCGGATGGGTACGGCGGTGAGACGTGGGCATCGGAGGTGGCGTCGGTGATCCGGTACGTCGCCCACTCCGGATCGGCCACGCTCGTCGCCCACAGCATGGGGAGCCTCGTCGGCGCCGCCACGGCGGCCCTGTACCCGCAGGTGGTGGACGAGCTCGTCATGCTCGATGTCACGATCAGACCACCACGGGCGGATACCGCCCAGCAGCCTCGGGGCAGGCCCGGCCGCGAGCGGACCGTCCACGCCGACATCGACACGGCGATCAGCCGGTTCCGGCTCGTCCCCGCGGGAAGCACCGCACCTGCCGGGCTCGTCCGTGCCCTCGCCAGCCACTCGTACGAACAGGTTCCGCAGGGCTGGCGGGTACGTTTCGATCCCGCGGTGTTCCAGCGGTTCACCGATGCGGTGATCCACGATTGGCTGGGGCGGATCGACTGTCCCGTGACACTCGTCGGCGGGGCACTGAGCCCCGCGGTCACCGAGGCCTCGGCCCGGTACGTCGCGGGCCGGGTCGGACGACCCGTCCGGTGGGGACTCGTCCCGGCCGCGCATCATCACGTGCAGCTCGACCGCCCGGGCCCGCTCGCGGATCTGCTGGTGGAGTTGCTCGACGGCGGCGAGCCGTCGAGCCTGCACCGGGTCGGCTGAGGATCAGCCGGCGAGTTTCCTGACAATCGCGAAGTCGTGGACCTGCCGCGTGTGGTCCGGTGCCACGGGGCGCAGATTCAAGGTGGTCACACCTGCCCGGGAGAACGCATGGATCCGCTCACCGACCCGCTCGGGGTTCCCGATCAACGACAGCCCTCGGACGAGCGCCTCCGGTACGGCGTCGACCGCCTCCTCGCGCCTGCCGGCCAGATACAACTCCTGGACGTGGGACGCCTCGTCGGCGAACCCGAACCGCGACACCAGGGTGGTGTAGAAGTTCTTGCCCCTGGCTCCCATTCCACCGACGTAGAGGGCGAGGTGCTCCCGGACCTGGCGCAGGGCCGCGTTCTCCTCCTCCTGCGTCTCGACGACCGCCAGGTAGCTCTGGGCGATGACATCGAGCGGCCCGAGGTTCGGATCCCGCCGGGCGTTGCCCTTACGCAGGTGCGGACCGAACACCGGGTCCGCGACCTCGGGAAGGAAGAACATCGGCTGCCATGCCTCGAAGTGCTCGGCCGCCATCGCCACCGCACGGTCGCCGATTCCGCCGAGCATGACAGGGATCCGCTCGCGTACCGGCTTGTTTATGATCTTCAAGGGCTTGCCGAGCCCCGAGCCGCCACGCTGCGGGCCCAGTGGCAGCTGGAAGTGTTCGCCGTCGTGCTGGAGGGCCTCCCTGCGCCACAGCATCCGGCAGATCTGCGTGACCTCGAGCGTGCGACCGAGCGGAGCCCGGTACGGCACGCCGTGGAATCCCTCGACGACCTGCGGCCCGGAAGCGCCGATCCCCAGCATGAACCGGCCCTCGGAGACGTAGTCCAGTCCGGCGGCGGTCATCGCGATGAGCGCCGGCGTGCGGGAGTAGACGTTGAGGATCGAGGAAGCGATCGTGATCCGCTCCGTCGACGCGGCCAGGTAGCCCAGCATGCTCACCGCGTCGTAGGAATACGCCTCCGGCACGAAAAGCACGTCGACGCCGACTGCCTCATATTCCCGGATACGAATGGCGGTCTCTTTGAAACCGCCGCTGTACGACAGCGGCATACCGATCCTCAATGCACTTCCTCCACTCTTTCCATCGGCGCCAGGTTGGCGCAGTCAGTGCCGCCAGCTGCTCGCCACCCTCGCAGAAGTGTACCGATCGGTTGGTTCAGTGTATCATCGCTGGGCGACACGCGGCCCGACCAGGGCCCTGATCCGCCGGGAAGGGTGGTAGCCATGGGGCTGCGCGAGGCAGTGGTCGTCGAGGCGGTACGCACTCCGATCGGCCGCAAGAAGGGCTCGCTGGCCGACGTGCACGCGGTCGACCTGTCCGCGGTCGTGCTCAACGAGCTTCTGAAGCGCGCGGGCCTGGACCCCGAGGTCGTGGAGGACGTCTACTGGGGCTGCGTGACCCAGCTCGGCGACCAGTCGAGCAACGTGGGCCGCTTCGCGGTGCTGGCGGCCGGCTGGCCCGAGACGGTCCCGGCCGTCACGATCAACCGGGCGTGCGGCTCGAGCCAGCAGGCCCTGGAGTTCGCCGCGTTCGCGGTGATGTCCGGCCGGGCCGACGTCATCGTCGCCGGCGGCGTGGAGACCATGAACCGGGTTCCGATCGGTTCGGCGCGGAAGTTCGGCGAGCCCTACGGCCGCACGGTCCTGGACCGCTTCGGTGTCGATGACCTCAGCCAGGGCATCGGGGCGGAGATGATCGCCGACAGGTGGGGGTTCAGCCGGACCCGGCTCGACGAGTTCGCCGCGCTTTCGCACGAGCGCGCCGCGGCGGCCATCGACTCCGGGGCCTTCGACCGACAGCTGGTCGCGGTGCCGCTCGACGGCGGCACGCTCGATGTGGACGAAGGGCTGCGGCGGGACACTTCCGTGGCGACGCTGGCGTCGCTCACGCCGGCCTTCCGCGAAGGGGGCAGGATCCACGCCGGCAACTCCTCGCAGATCGCCGATGGCGCCGCCGCGTTGCTGGTCACCACGCCGGAACAGGCGAACCGCCTGGGTCTGCGACCACTCGCCCGCTTCCACGCCGGAGCGGTGGCCGGTGCGGATCCGGTGGAGATGCTCACCGCGCCGATCCCCGCGACGGAACGCGTTCTTCGTTCGGCCGGGCTCTCGATCGGGGAGATCGGCGCCTTCGAGATCAACGAGGCGTTCGCGCCGGTGCCGCTGGCGTGGCAGGTGGAGACCGGTGCCGACCCGGCTCGCCTCAACGCCGTCGGGGGCGCCATCGCGGTCGGACACCCCCTCGGCGCCTCCGGCGCGATCCTGGCCACGCGGCTGATCCACTACATGCGGGACAACGGAGTCCGGTACGGTCTCCAGTCGATGTGCGAAGGTGGCGGGACCGCTAACGCGACGATCTTCGAACTCTGGTCCCAGAATTGACTATTGACGACATGGCTAAGAAGTCGAACAAGGAGACGACCAGCGAACGGGTGCTGCGCGTCGCGACCGAACTCTTCGCCGAGAAGGGCTACGACGCGACCGGCGTCCAGGAGCTGTCGGAATCGACCGGGCTGGGCCGCGGTGCCCTGTACTACCACATCAAGAACAAGCAGCAGTTGCTGCTCAGCATCGCCCTTCGCCTACTCGAGAACGCCAACCGCGAGGCGCGGAGAATCCTCGCCAGTGGGGGCTCGGCCGAGGACCGGCTGCACCGCATGGCCGAACACCTGTTGATGGACCTGTCCACCAACCGCAGTGCCTGGATCACCTCGATGCGCGACTGGCAGGCGCTCGACGAGCCCCACCGCTCGCACGTACGCCATCTTCGTGACGAGTACGAGCAGTACTGGCAGGCGCTGTTCGACGAGGGTGCCGAGGCCGGCCTCTTCCGGCCGGTCCACGCGATGCAGCGGCGAGCCATAGTCGGGATGTTCACCAGCAGCTACCGCTGGATCGAGCCCGCCGGATCGCTGTCCCCGAAGCAGATCTCCGAGCTTTACGTGTCGTTGTTCCTCGACGGCCTGCGGGTGCGCAAGGGCGACTAGGACGCCGTACCCAACCGGCGCGGAAGCCTTCTCACGCCATCCCGTGCGGCCACATCGGCTGCCGTTGCCCCCGTCGCGCCGGGGCGCCTGGCGGGCCGTCGACCGGACGCCGCCACCCGGGGCAGCCCGTTCGTGCGGCCCGCCAGGGCACCTCACGTGCCCTGGCTAGGGATTCCCACTCCGCCCAGTTCCGCGGCCGGAACGCCGAACCCCCACCGCTCGAGCAGCTCGGCGGCGTCCACCGGGGCGGCGGTGTGTCCGAGGGGAAGCACCGGGACCCAGCCGTCGCCGGACGTCCTGTGCAGGACCCCGCGCGCGGCAAGTTGCGGATGCGTCCCGGCCTCGGCCAGGGAGAGCACTGGTGCGATGCAGGCGTCGACCCGTTCGGCGATCTCCGTCCACTCGGCACGGGTTCTGCTCCGGATCGTCGCCGCGATCCGCTCCCGCAGCCGCGGCCAGTTCTCCTTGTCCTCCCGTCCTACCCGCTCCTCGGGGTCAGTCCGAGCACGTCCGCCAACTGCTCGAAGAACTTGTCCTCGAGGGCGCCGACGGCGACGTAGCCGCCGTCGGCGGTCTCGTAGCTGTCGTAGTAGGGCGCGCCCGTGTCGAGGCGGTTCGTGCCCGGGGTGTCCGACCACATCCCGAGGTTGCGGTACTCGTGCAGCATCGTGGTGAGGTACGTCGTGCCGTCGACGATGGCCACGTCGATGACGGCGCCGGCACCGGTACGGGCGCGCTCGACCAGTGCCGACAGCACCGCGATCACGAGGTACATGCCGCCGCCGGCGAAGTCGCCGACGAGGTTCGCCGACGGCATCGGCGCGAGTCCCGGGCGCCTGGCCAGGTCGAGCGCCCCGGTGATGGCGATGTAGTTGATGTCGTGTCCGGCTCTCGGCGCGAGCGGGCCGGTCTGTCCCCAGCCGGTCATCCGGGTGACGATCAACCCGGGATTGCGTTCCCTGAGCCGTTCGGGGGCGAGGCCCAGCCGCTCGACGACGCCGGGGCGGAAGCTCTCCACGACGACGTCGGCCGTGTCGATCACCTCGCGTACGAACGCGACGCTCTGCGGATCCTTGAGGTCCAGCTCGAGCAGGGACCGGTTGCGCACCATGGCCGCCGTCGACTGTCCGGGCCTGGTGACGGTCAGGACCTCGGCACCGAGGTCGGCCAGGAGCAGGCAGCCGAACGGTGCGGGCCCAAGGCCCAGGAACTCCACGACCCTTATCCCGGTGAGCTGCCCTGCCATGTGAGTTGTCCCGCCTTCCCAACGCCTGCACGGACCCATACAATGTACCGACCGGACCGTACAAAACAACGTGACAAAACAATCACCGCAACAGTCGACTCGGACAGCGAAGGACGAACCGCAGGTGAGCCGGGAATTCTACGAAGCCGACCACGAAGATTTCCGTGCGCTGGCCCGTCGTTTCGTTTCGCGCGACGTCGCGCCGCACCTCGACCGGTGGGAGCGGGATCGACTCGTCGACCGGCGGGTCTGGCGCGCGGCCGCCGAACTCGGCCTGCTCGGGCTCAGGACACCGGAGCGGTACGGCGGCGGCGGGGCGACGGACTACCGCTTCCGGTGTGTCCTCACCGACGAACTGGCCCGGGTCGGCGCCGCGGCCTTCGCCTCCGGACTGGCCATCAACGAGGACATCGTCGCCGGATACCTCATCGCCCTGGGCACCGAGGAACAGAAGCGCCGGTGGCTCCCCGGCATGGCCGCCGGCGAGGTGGTCACCTCGATCGCCATGTCGGAGCCCGGCGTGGGAAGCGACCTGCGGAGCATCACGACGACCGCCAACCGCCGGGACGACCGATGGGTGATCAACGGCGCCAAGACGTTCATCACCAACGGCTCCAGCTCCGACGTGGTCCTGGTCGCCGCCAGGACCGGCGAGCGTGAGGGCAGACCCACCTTCTCGCTCCTCCTGGTTCCCACCGACACACCCGGGTTCAGCCGGGGCCCCAAGCTACGCAAACTCGGGCTGCACGCGCAGGACACCGCGGAGCTGTACTTCGACGATGTCGCCGTACCCGGCGAGAACCTCGTCGGCGAGGAGGGACGCGGGTTCCACCATCTGACCCGACAACTCCCCCTCGAGCGCCTGTCGATCGCCTGGCGCGGACTCGCCGGCGCCGAGGCCGCACTCGCCTGGACCGTGGACTACACCAAGACGAGAAAGGCCTTCGGCCAGCGCATCATCGACTTCCAGCACACCCGGTTCCGACTCGCCGAGCTGGTCACCGAGGTCGACGTGACCAGGGCCTACCTCGAGTCGCTCGTCCGCGAACTCAACGAGGGACGCCTGGACGCCACCACGGCGGCCAAGGCCAAGTGGTGGGCGACCGAGCTGCAGCAACGCGTGGTCACCGCCTGCCTGCAGATGCACGGCGGCTACGGCTACATGGACGAGTACCCGATAGCCCGCGCATTCGCCGACGGCCGGGTGCAAACCATCGTGGGCGGAACCACGGAGATCATGAAAGAGATCATCGGACGCGAGCTCGCATCCGACCGATGACCCGTACGCGTCCGCGCTGCGGACCGACCACAGGAGAACCATGGATCTCAACGGCGCTTCAGCGCTGGTAACCGGCGGGGCGTCCGGGCTCGGCGCCGCCACCGCCGCCGCGCTCGTCAAAGCCGGCGCAAAGGTCGTGATCACCGACTTCGCGAGTTCCGACGGCGCCGCCGTCGCCGAGCGCCTGGGTCCGAACGCACGCTTCGCTCCCGCCGACATCACCAACGAGGACTCCCTGCGATCCCCGCTCGACGCGGCACAGGAACTGGGCGTCCTACGTGCGGTCGTCCACTGTGCCGGCCGGGGCGGCGACCGCCTGCGCATCATCGACAAAGAACGTCAGCCGGCGCCGCTCAGGAGCTTCCGCGACGTTCTCGAGGTCAATCTGATCGGTACCTACAACGTGCTGCGCCTGTCCGCGGCCCGGATGAGCGGCAACAGCATCGAGGACGGCGACCGTGGCGCCATCGTCCTGACGGCGTCCGCCGCCGCATTCGAAGGACAGATCGGCCAGACCTCCTACTCCGCCTCGAAGGGCGCCGTCCATGCGATGACCATCGTCGCGGCGCGGGACCTGGCCAGCTGGGCAATCCGCGTGAACACCATCGCACCCGGCATCTTCGACACGCCGATGCTCGCCCGCCTGCGCGACGACATCCGTCAGAGTCTCGCCGCGACCGTCCCGCACCCGAAGCGGCTGGGTGACCCGGACGACTACGCCGGTCTGGCGGTCACCCTGTTGCAGAACGGGTACCTCAACGGCGAGACGGTCCGGCTGGACGGCGCGATCAGGATGGCACCCCGGTGAGCCACGAACCCGACGTGCACCCCGAACCGGAGATCGTCACCTCCGAACACGACGGCATCCTGCTCCTGGAGATCAACCGTCCGCGGCAACGTAACGCGATGACCAGGAGCGCGGCCAGGGCGATAGCTGACGCACTCACCCGGCTGGACGCCGAACCGGGCCTTCGGGTCGCGATCCTCACCGGCCGCGGCGGCAACTTCTGCGCCGGAATGGACCTCAAGCGCTTCGCCGCCGGCGAGCGCGCCGCGACCGCCGAGCGGGGGTTCGCCGGGCTCGTCGAGGCGCCGCCGGCCAAGCCGATCATCGCCGCCGTGGAGGGCTGGGCACTCGGCGGCGGCTTCGAGATGGTCCTCGCCTGCGATCTGGTGACCGCCGGCGCATCGGCCCGCTTCGGTCTTCCCGAGGTCAAGCGAGGGCTGCTCGCCAGGGGCGGCGGGATGTTCCGGCTTCCCCGCCGCCTGCCGCAGGCGATCGCGTTGGAGATGCTGCTCACCGGCGACCCGATCTCCGCCGAGCGGGCGAACGGTCTGGGGCTGTTGAACACGGTCGTCGCCGACGGGCAGGCCATCGACGCGGCGTTCGATCTCGCCCGGCGGATCTCGGCGAACGCTCCCCTGTCGGTCGCCGCCTCCAAGTCGATCGCGACCGGGTCGGCCGACTGGCCGCTGTCCGAGGCGTTCGAGCGGCAGCGGAGCCTGAGCGAGGTCGTGTTCGCCTCGCAGGACGCCAAGGAAGGTGCGACCGCCTTCGCGGAGAAGCGCAGCCCGGTCTGGAAGGGGCGCTAGCCCGGCCGCCCTTTCGCCCCTGACGTCGGCCAGGGGCCGGTTGCGGCCCGGGCGTACCGCCCGAGGCTCGGATCCCGGTCCTATGTCGACTCCGGTGGCGGTGCGCCCGCCTCGTTGGTGCTACCCGGTGGCCGCATCGAGGCCGACAAGCTCTGCCACCATCTCGAGCTGCTCCATCTCGCGCTCGAGCCCGTCGGCGAGACTCGCGACGATCAGACGGGTGGCGCCAGCGACGCGATACTCGTCCATGCGCTGCGCAACCTCTGTCGGCGAGCCTGCCAGACAGAAGGCCCGAACCACTTCGTCGGTGACAGCCGCGACGGCCCCGACGCGATCACCGCCCAGGTACCGGGTGCGAATCTCGCGCGCCTCGTCCCCGAAACCGGCTCGCGCCACCGCGTCGTTGTAGAAGTTCTGCTCGCGCGAGCCCATGCCGCCGATGAGGCGTGCCAGGTAGGGCCGTGCCCGGTCCCGTGCGGCTTCGGGATCCGGATCGATCACGAGTTTCATCGTGACCGTGATCGCAAAGTCGTCGAGCGGCCGACCGGTCCGGTCGGCGCCGCGCCGCACATGCTCCCATGCCCGGCGGACGCCGTCGGGTGTGAGCATCGTGGGGATGATGCCATCCGCGATCTCGCCGGCGAGTTCCATGCTCCGCGGACCGTTCGCCGCCAGGTGGATCGGAATCCGCTGCTGAGTCGGCGCGATCATCAGTCGCAGCGCCTTACCCGGGCCGCCGGGCAGCGGTACGGTGAGGACCTCACCACGGTGCTCGACGATCTCGCGACGCAGCGCCGTACGGACGATCGCGACGTAGTCGCGCGTGAGCGCCAACGGCCGCTCGAACCGCTGACCGTGCAGCCCCTCGGCAACCTGGGGCCCGGATGTGCCCAGGCCCAGCTCGAACCGCCCGCCGGAGAGGAGGTCCAGGGACGCCGCGGCCATCGCCACCGCGGCCGGGCTGCGCGTCGGCATCTGCAGCACCGATGTGCCCAGACGCACGCGTGTGGTCTGCGCCGCAGCCCAGGCCAGCGGAGTGAGCGCGTCGTTGCCGTACGCCTCACCCGCCCAGACCGAGTCGAAACCGAGACGCTCGGCCGCGAGTACGAGGTCGCGCAGATCACGCACGCGCTCACTCGAGGTCCAGATCCCCGACGTGAAGCCGATACGGAGATTCATCGAAGCACACCCTCTTCTTCGAGTCGGTCGATGCGCGTGACGTCATAGCCGAGGACCTGGGCCAGTACCTGACGTGAGTGCTGCCCGAGCGTCGGGGCGGCGCCTCGCACCCACCCCGGAGTGTCGGAGAGACGGTACCGGGGCGCCTCCACGGTCATCCGCCCGTGGATCGGGTGCGGAACCTCGACGAAGTGCCCCAGCGCGGCCAACTGCGGGTCCGCGGCGAGGTCGGCTCCGTCGGCGACGACATGAGCGGGTACACCGGCGTCGAACAACCGATCCTGCAACTCGTCGGCATCCCATGTGCGCGTGAACTCGCTGACGAGGTCGTCGATGGCGGGCACCGCCCGTCCGGCGTCATCGGGTGACGGGATCGGCTCATCGGGGCGCAGGCCGAGCACGGCGGCGAGCCGTTCCCACTGCTCGCCATCGGCGGCCGCTATCGCGATGTAGCGCCCTCGGTCGTCGGTGGAGCGGCACGGGTACACCCCGTGAAGCACATGGTCCGGGTCCGCGTTGCCACGGGCTTGCGCGAGCTGCCCATCGACCCGGTAGGCGTAGAGCTCCGGCGACAGGAACATGACGCCGCACTCGACCTGGGACACGTCGATCCGGCAACCGCGGCCCGTGCGTTCCCGGTGCCGGAGGGCCGCGAGCAGCGTCGCCAGGGAGAACCGGGGCGCGACGTAGTCGGTGTAGGCGCCGAAGGGCCCGACCGGCGGGCGGTCGGGCCAGCCGGCGAGAGCCTGGAAACCACTGAGCGAGGCGCCGACGTTGCCGAACCCGGCAAGGCGTGCATGGGGCCCCGTCTGGCCTGTCATGCTTGTCGACAGCATGATCAAGTCCTCGTGCCCCGCCGCGAGCCGGTCGTATCCGAGGCCCCACGCGTCCAGACGCCCCGGCGCGAACGACTCGATGACCACATCGGCCCAGGCCGCGAGATCGCGCACGACCTCCCGACCCGACTCGGTCGAGAGATCCAGGGCGACGCCGAGCTTGCCGGCATTGCAGGTCCCGTAGAGCGCCGAGTTCTCCGGCCCCCACTCCCCGCCGACGAACGGGCCCGCCACGCGCGCCGTGTCGATCCGGGCCGCGGACTCGACACGGATGACGGTTGCCCCGAAATCCGCGAGGGTACGACCGATGAGAGGGCCCGCCACGACCCAGGACAGGTCGAGCACCCGAAGTCCGTCGACGGGCGCCGCACCAGCGGTCGTGCGGGCGGACCTGCGGTCGCGGACGGCCCAGCGTCTCAGCGGGTCGTCGTTCGGCGCATCCGCCGCCGGCGCGGCCCCGCGCACCCTGGGGCCCGGGGCGCCGGACACGTGCGCGAACCGTCCGGGAATCGGGACGGTCCCACCCTCCTCCTCCACGTCGGCCCAGAAGCCACGGCTGGCCAACTGCGCATCCGCCGCGACGTCAGCCAGGTCGTGGACCGGCACCGCGAGCAGACGTCGAGCGAGTGACTGCTCGAGGATCTCGTGCTTCGCCTTGCGCACGAGGAAGTTCTTGACGACACCCCGCGCTGCCTCGATCACTGTCCCGTCGACATCCCCCGACCTGAGCGCCGCCGGGACCTCGCGCCAGTCCAGTCCGAGAAAGGGAACCGCGTCGCCGCACTCCTCGGCGATCCAGGCGAACAGGCGGTTCGTGAAGGCGCCGGTGGCGGGGCCCATCGAGAGATTCAACTCGACGAACCCGTCCGCGCACTTCCAGCGCCGCATCGAGCCGGCCCCCGTCGAGCCACTACCGCTCTGATCGGGGCGCTGGGCACTGAAGAGGCCGCCCGGCCGCGCCGTCTCGCCGATCTTCCCACTGAGCGACCAGCCGAGGGTCGCCAGCGTCACCGACGCCTGCACCGACACGTCCACGACCTGGCCGCGGCCTGTCTGCCCGGAACCCAGCAGCCCCAGCAGCGCGCCCACGACAGCATCGGCCGCGGCATGAAGCCACGCCTGGGGAACCGAGACCCGCAGCGGCGGGCGGGCACCGTCGCGCAGCGGCTCCATCGGTCCGCCTGCGGCCCACAGGGTGAGATCGCTGGCCGGGGCGCCGCTCTTGGGCCCATCCAGGCCGAAAGCCGTGATCGTGACGACGACGAGTTCGGATGCCGATGCGTGAAGCTCCCCCACCTGGAGGGCGGAACCCAGGATTCCACTCGCGCCGGAATGCAAGAGCACGTCCGCGCGACCACAGAGGCCGACGAAGCGTTCCCGATCGTCCGCTACATCCAGGTCGAGGACGAGGCGGGACTTACCGGCCGCCAAGGTCGACCACACGTTGGATCGTTCCGACGTGGACCGCGGATGCGGCCGGCGCGCGCGGGCTCCCCGCGCCGGCTCGACCTGGACGACGTCGGCACCGAGGTCAGCGAGGATGCGTCCCGCGAGCATGGCGCGCCCGTCCGTCGCATCGATCACCCGACAGCCCCTGAGCATGCCGTCGAACTCACCCGTCCCCGACCTCATCGACATAGCCTGCAATGTACCGATCGGTCAAACGATGAACAAGGTTCACCCCTACGACGGGCTGCCCATTGGCAACCTTGTCCAGAGTCGACCGATCGGTACACTGGCAGCATGTCGAAGCAAGCCGAGCAGGCACCGGAGCACACGATCCTCTACGCGGTCGACGGGCCGATCGCAACGATCACGTTCAACCGCCCGGATCGCCTCAACGCACTTGTCGGCGACATGACCAACCGCTACATCGCCGCCCTCCAGCAAGCGGATGCCGACCCGACGGTTCGCGTCGTCATCGTCACGGGCGCCGGCCGGGGTTTCTGCGCCGGCGCCGACTTCAGCAGACTCGAGAGCCTCACCGGCGAGGGTGTACGTCAGCGGATGCGGGAAGCTCCTCGAGACGCGGCGGTCAGGATCTCCAAGCCTGTCATCGCCGCGGTCAACGGCGCGGTCGCTGGGGCGGGCCTCGCCCACGCGCTCATGGCCGACGTCCGGTTCACGGTTGCGGACGCGAAGTGGACCACGACGATCGCCAAACTCGGCCTGGCGGCTGAACTGAACCTCTCTTGGACTCTCACCCAGCTGGTCGGCACCGGACGTGCGCTCGACCTGCTACTCAGTGCGCGGGTCATCAGTGGAACGCAAGCATATGACTACGGACTTGCTCAGTTCCTGACCGAACCCGAGTCGTTGCGGGATGAGGTGCGGCAATACGCACTCCAAGTCGCCGCGAACAGCGCCCATGCGCTCGACCAGCTCCGTCAGCAGGTGCGGCTCGACGCCGCCCGCAGCTTCGACGAGGCGTGGGCCGACGGCTACGAGCGGGTCTACGAGGCGATCGACCACAGCGGTACCTATCGCGAGGCGCGCGACCACGCGAGGCGATCCGACACACACGGCCGCTGACGACGCCGGAGCCGCGCGGCGATTACCCGCTGGCCGGATCGGCGCACGGGCCCCGAACGACGCGGTGCCGGGCAGGTCAGCCGGCGCCGACGAGCACCTCGGTCTGCGCGTCGCGGGGCTGGAAGCCCAGCCCGAGAAACCGCGCACGCTTGAGCAGCCGGTGAGCGCCGTGCTCCCAGGTGAAGCCGATCGCCCCGTGGTTCTGGATGTTCACCCGGGCGTTCTCCAACGCGGACGACTCGGTGAACCGTCGGGCGGCCGCCACCCGGCGCCGCGCGTCCGGGTGTTCCTCGTCGACGCTGACGGCGGCGAGGTCGACGACCGCCGCCGCGGCGTTCGAGCGGATCGCCATCTCCGCGCAGCGGTGGGAGATCGCCTGGAACGCGCCGATCGGCCGGCCGAACTGTTCTCTGATCTTGGCGTACTCGACCGACATGGAGGTGGCGGCCGTCGCCACCCCGGACAGCACCGCGGCGACCAGGACGGACGCGCGTACGAGGACGGCTCCGGCCCCGGCTCCGGTGATCTCGGCGAGCACCTCCGCGCGGTCCAGGCTGACCCTGGCCACGGTCACCGCGGGATCCATCGGGGAAAGATCGTCGACGATGTCCCGATCCGCCAGCCGGACCAGCCGCAGCCGGGACCGTTGCTCGTCGACGAGGAGCAGCACGGCCGCGCCACGGGCGTCGAAGACGGTGACCCGATCGGCGCCGTCGTGGGGGCCGAATGCGTGGGCTGCCCGCAGTGCCCCGGACACCAACCCTTCGGCGAGTGCGCGGTCACCGACGGTGGTGGCGACCCTGGCGGCGAGATTCGTGGCGAGGAACGGTCCGGCGGCAGCGGCGGCCCCGATCTGCGCGAAGACCTGCGCCTCGTCGGCGAGCGTCCCGCCGAGGCCGCCGTCGGCCTCGGCGAGGCCGAGGGCGAACCAGCCCTGGTCGGCCGCGGCCGACCAGGCGTCCCCGCGCACCGTCGCGCCGTCCGGCGGCGCGGCCCCGGCGAGCACGTCGCGTACGGCCGCGGCAAGCTCCCGCTGCTCCTCCGACGGATACAGATCCATTGCCTGTCCCCCTGTTCTCTGGCTCCGGCTCAGCCGCGCGGCAGTCCGAGCACCCGTTGGGCGATCACGTTGCGTTGTACCTCGGAGGTGCCCGTCCCGATCGTGTGGGCGAACGAGTAGAGGTAGGAGGGGACGAACTCGGCGGCGGCCGCCGAGCCGTCGACCGCGAGCCCTTCCCGGTCGAGCAGGTCCGCGCCGAGGCGTTTGACCCGCTGGCTGAGTTCGGCGTAGAACGGGCGCACCATCGAGCCCTTCGGTCCGGCCTTCCCGGTGCGGACGACCTCGGAGACGAAGGCGAGGGCGAGGGCGTAGAGCGCGACTCCCTCGGACTCGATGTCGGCGATCGCCGCGGCCACCTCGTCGTTGGCGAGCATGGCCCGGCCCCGCCGGTCGACCCGGGTCGCCGCGAGTTCCCTGACCCGGTCGATCAGCTTCAGCAGCCGGATCACCATTCCGAGCGTCATCGTGCCGCGCTCGAAGCCGAGCGTCGTCATCGCGACCTTCCAGCCGTCACCGAGCCGGCCCACCACGTTGGCGAGCGGGATGCGTACGTCGTCGTAGAAGACCTCCGCGAACGGTGTGTCGCCGTCCATCGTGGTGATCGGGCGGACCTCTATCCCGGGGGTGTCGAGGGCGACGATGAGGAACGACAGGCCGTGGTGCCGGGCCGCGTCCGGATCGGTCCTGACGAGAAGTTCCTGCCAGTTGCTGACCGACGCCTTCGTCGTCCAGATCTTCGAGCCGTTGACGACCAGGTCGTCTCCGTCGCGTACGGCGCGCATGCGCAGGCTCGCCAGGTCGGAGCCGGCGCCGGGTTCGGAGAAGCCCTGTGCCCAGATCTCCTCGCCGCGCAGGATCGGTCCGAGGTGGTCGTGCTTCTGCTCGTCGCTGCCCTCGACGATGAGGGTGGGGCCGGCATGGCCCAGCGCGATGTTGAACACCCCGGGCTCCGGGGCGTCGAACTGTGCGCACCGCTCGTACCAGAGGATCTGCTCGGTGAGACTCAGTCCGGCACCGCCGAACTCGCTCGGCCAGGAAACCCCGGCCCAGCCGCCGTCGTACTGGCGACGTTGCCACGCGCGGTCGAAGTCGACCATGGCTTGTCCCGACGGCGGGCGGTCGTGGGTCGGTACGTTGTCCGCCAGCCAGTCCGCCGCGCGCTTCTGGAACTCGCGTTCCCGGGTGTTGAGCTGCAGTCGCATGGTTCAGCGCTCCTGTGCTGCCAGCGGCTCGAGCAGTTCGCGCAGCAGCGGCCCGCTGACCTTCAGTGCGGCGGTGCGCGGGAGCGAGTCGACCACATGGATCCGCACCGGCACCTGGTACGGGGTCAGGCGCTCGCGTGCGAACTGCTTCAATGCCTCTTCGTCAACGCTCTTCCCCGGGGCCACCTCCACCGCGGCCACGGGAACCTGGCCGAGTCGCGGGTCGTCGAGGCCGATGACACCGGCGTCGCGTACGGCGGGGTGGAGCTTGAGGGTCTCCGCGACGGTGCCGGCCGAGACCTTGAATCCGCCGCGGATGATGACGTCGTCGGCACGGCCGACGATCCAGAGGAAGCCGTCCTCGTCGAGGCGGGCCCGGTCGGTGGTCCGTACCCACTGCGATCCACGCCTGCCCAGTTGCGGCGCCTTGACCTCGAGCAGGCCGACCTCGCCGGCGTCGAGCGGCTCCGCCGTCACCTCGTCGGTGACCCGCAGCTCGACGCCGGGGTGGGCGCGGCCGACCGAGCCGCGCTTGCTGGCGGAGAACCGGCGATGGTCGTCGAGCGTCCAGCCGGCGATCCCGCCCGCGAACTCCGTCGCGCCGTAGACGACCAGGACGGGGATGCCGTACCGCTCCTCCCAGGCGAGCTGGTCCTCGACGCTGATCGGCGCGGTGCCCACGAGAACGCTGCGGGCGAACGACAGCCGCTCGGGTTCGACGCCGGCGGCCATCACCATCCGCAACGCCGTCGGCGGAAGCGTGACGGCCTTCGGTCGGTGCTCGGTGACCAGTTCCAGCCATTCGTCGACCGCGAACCGCTCCAGCAGGGCGATCTTGCGTCCGGCCTGCACGTTCAGCAGCAGTGTGAAGATCCCGCTGACGTGCACCAGCGGGGCCATCACGATCGCGACGCTGTCGCGCAGCCGCACCGCCGCCGAACCGCTCTCGTAGTGCGCGGCCCCGGCGTAGCCGGCGTCGAATCCCGCGTATGTGAGGGGGACGCGTTTCGGTGGCCCGGTCGTGCCGCTGGTGAGCATCAGGATCGCGGTGCCCGGCTTGGCCAGGTCGGCCGCGTCGTCGCGGCGCAGCGGCTCCAGCACCTCGACCCGGGTGTCGTCGATGGCGATCGCCAGGCAGCCCGCGGCGGCGGCGGCTTCCCGTACCCCGGGTCTGGCCCAGTCGTCGGGGTGGGCGAGCAGGACCGTCGCGGGCAGTTTGCCCAGTTCGGCGGCCAGCTTCGCGTCCGGCTGCAGGCTGGAGACGGTGACCAGGGTCTGTTCGTGCGTCAGCAGGGACAGGATCGCCGCGACGGTACCCGGCCGGTTGCGCATGAGCATGCCGATCGGTGCCCGCGGCGGCAGGCCGAAATCGGCGAGGATGCCCTGCACCGCGTCGCCGAGTTCCCGCAGCCGTCCCCAGGTGACCCACCGCCCCTTGAACTCGAGGGCGTCGGCGGCGGGGTCGATCCGCATCACCTGCGCGATCCGTTCGGATACCGAGTAGCCGCTTCCGGTCGTCACGGCGCTCACCCTTCCCCTCCGTCGAGCACGACGAGGCCGTCGACGGCGACGACCCGGTCCGGTGTCGCGATCAGTGGGTTCACCTCGGCCTCGGCGACTGCCGGCTCGGCCAGGGCGAGCCGCTGGACGCCCATGAGAACGTCCACGAGCGATTCCCGTGCCGCCGCGGTGAGTCCTCGATGGTGGGTGACGAGCCGTCCGGACCACAGGCGGTCGACCATGGCCTGTGCCCGTGACCGGTTGAACGGGACGACCGAGACCTGGGACTCGGCGATGATCTCGGCGGCGACGCCGCCGGCGGCGAGCGTCACCACCGCTCCGTGCACGCGGTCTCGGGTCAGGCCGAGCATGAGTTCGATCCCGGCCGGCACCTGTTCGGCCACGAGGATCCGGTACGCCGCGTCGGGGGTCGGACGATGCTGCCGTGCCACCTGGACGAG
The DNA here is from genome assembly GCF_018324255.1 of Polymorphospora rubra. Lineage (GTDB taxonomy): Bacteria > Actinomycetota > Actinomycetes > Mycobacteriales > Micromonosporaceae > Polymorphospora > Polymorphospora rubra. The sequence continues at coordinate 4,655,472 of NZ_AP023359.1, read as the reverse complement.
GCGGACGAAGGCGGCCGCCGTCGCTTCCCTCCCCCGCACACCGACGATCACCCCGCCGACGTCGGACTTGTGCGGAAGCCAGGCCGCATCGATCTTGAGTACGGCGGGTCCCGGAAGGTCCTCCACGGCCCGCACCGCCGCGTCTTCCTCGTTGACGACCGTCTCGGTCGGCACCGGTACGCCGTAGCGTACGAGCAGCGCCTTCGACTCGGACTCCGACAGTGTTCCGGTCGTCGCGGTGACCGTGGCCCCGCCGGCGGACGGGGCGTCGGTGAGGTCGAGGAAGGCGCCGGCCTCCCGCGCCTGGACCAGCTTTCCCGCGACGCCGATCAGGCTGGCGGGGTCGGCGAAGCAGGTCAGTCCACGTTCTGCCATCCGGGTCAGCACGTCCGGTTGATGGGCCAGGGCGAGGAACGGCTTGTCGGTGTCCCGCGCGGCGCGCAGGAGAATCTCGCGGTGGGTCTCCGGCAGCGTACGTGCCACGGTGCCGTACGCGACGATGTCGAACTCGTCGCTGGAGCCGATCTCCTCGAGTACGGCCGCTACCGGGCGTAGGTCGTTGACGAGGTTGCCGGTGATGTCGATCGGGTTGCCCGCGGAGCCGAAGGACGGGAGCACTTCGGCAAGCCTGGCACGCAGTTCCGCACTCGGCTCTGGCAGCGCGAGCCCGGCGGGCTCGGTCGCGTCGGCCATCAGCGCGCCGTTGCCGCCGCTGCTGCTGATGATGGCGACCCGGTTGCCCCGGGGCCGGCGACCGGCGGCGAAGCCCCGGCTCACGTCGACGAGTTCGCGGATCGTGTCGACCATGACGATCCCGTTCTGCTCGCACGCCGCCGCGAAACTCGCGTACGAGCCGGCCAGGGCGGCGGTGTGGCTGATCGCCGCCTGCCGGCCCCGTTCGGTGCGCCCCAGCTTCAGCAACACGACCTGCTTGCCCGCCCGGGCCGCCTGCCGGCCGGCCGCCATGACCGTCTCGGCGTTGTTCACCCCTTCGACGACCATGGCGATGACGTCGGGGACGTCCTCCTCGCTGGCGAGCAGTTCCATGGCCAGTTCGCCGGTGGAGACGTCGAGTTCGTTGCCGGTGGCCGCCCAGAAGCCCACGCCGGCACCGTCGGCGCGCAGCAGGCTGGCCGTACCGATGCCCATCGACCCGCTCTGGGCCAGGACGGCGATGTTTCCGTCCCGGACGTCGAAGGGCACCCGGGTGAAGGTCGCCGTCAGCCCACGCCGGAAGTTGGCGAAGCCGAGGCAGTTCGGGCCGAGCAGGCGTAGTCCGGTCTCGGCGACGAGGCGGTCGAGTTCGGCCTGGAGCGCCTCGCCGGCTCCGCCGACCTCGGCGAAGCCCGACGAGTAGACCACGGCGCCCTGTGCGCCCGACTCGGTGCCCTCCCGCAGGATGGCCGGGATCAGCTTGCTGCTTGCCGCCGCCAGCACCAGGTCGACCGGTTTGCCGACCGCGCCGACCGTGGGGAAGGCGGGCAGTCCGCGTACGGTGTCGTAGTTCGGGTTGATCGGATAGATCGGTCCGTCGAAGCTGGTGGTGAGTTGCCCCATGATCCGCCCGCCGACAGAGTCCGCTTTCTGCGAGGCACCGACCACGGCGATGGACCGGGGATTCAGGAACGCGGTGAGTGTCAAAGTTCGTCCGTTCTCTACTTCTGCCCTCGGGTCGTGACGCTGGTGCGGCTACCGCGTCAGCCACAGGTAGTGCGGACGCAGTGCCCAGTCCTCCGGGGCGAGGACCGGTTGCTGGGTCGCGACCACCTGTTCCTTGGCGGCGGCGATGCGCGACCGAAGGCTCAGCGGGAAGATGACGCCTCGATTGATCACCTCGGCCTGCAGCTCCTTCAGGATCGGTGCGCGTTCTGCCGTCGGCAGTGCGAGGGAGTCGACGTACCGCTTCTCCAGGTCCTCCAGATCGGTCAGTTTGAACGGGTTGAGCGGCCCGTTGTTGGACACCGTCCGGGTCCACCACTGGTCGATGTCCACGGCGGTCGGGATGAGGTACGACGCGGGATACTCGCCCTTGCGTTGCGCGGCCGTGTACTCCGACGGGGGGAGGTCGACGATGTTCATCGTGATGCCGCCGGCCGCCAGCATCTGCTGCACGGCGACGACCGCCGGGGCGATCGAGGTCGTGCTCGGAAACTGGAAGCTGAAGCCGTCGGGATATCCGGCCTCGGTGAGCAACTGCCTGGCCCGCTCGATGTCCAGCGCCCGCTGGTTGAGGGACTCGTCGTACCAGGGTGTGGCGGGTGACGAGAAGCCGCCGGCCGGGTATCCGCTGCGACCCAGCACCGCGACGTTGAAGCCGTCCCGGTCGATCAGCAGCCCGATCGCCTGACGCACCCGCGGGTCGCCGAACGCGGGCACCACGGTGCCCGCGCGGTCCATGATGACGACGGTCGTCGCGATGGACAGGTCGGAGAAAACCCGTGATCCCTGGGTCTCGACGAGCGCCTTGTTCGCGTCGGGAACGTACGTCATCATGTCGATCTGCCCGCTGGTGTACGCGTTCAGCCGGGCGGCCGGGTCGGTGTAGATGTTGATCTCGACCCTGGACACCTTGACCGCGTCGGGATTCCAGTAGCCGGGGTTCGCGGTGTAGACCTGCTTGGAGCCCTCGGCGAACTCGTCGCCCTTCCAGAGCCAGCCGCCGGACCCGGCCGGTTCACGGGACAGGTCCTTGCCCTGGGCGATGGCGGCGGGGCTGACCATCATGCCGGCCGGGGTCGCCATGTTGTAGTAGAAGTCCGGGTACGGGCGCTCGAACTCGACCAGCGCCACGAACTCGCTCTCGACGGTCACCGACTCGATCGACGTGTACATGTTGGCGTTCGGGCTGGTGGTGGTCGCCGCCGCGCGTTCCAGGTTGACTTTGACCGCCTCGGCGTTGAACGGGGTGCCGTCGTGGAAGACCACGTCTTCGCGCAGCGTGAGTCGGGCGCTGGTCGCGGTCGGCTCCTCCCAGCTCGCCACGAGCCACGGCAGCGGCTCGTACTTGTCGTTGATCTGGAAGAGCGGGTCGTAGGCGGGGTGCAGGTTCTGCCCCTGGATGACGGTGATCGCGACGGGGTCGAACGAGCCGTTGGAGATCCAGGAGCCGATCCGCAGGGTGCCGGTCGGTTCGCCGGGCGCGCCGTCGGTCCTGACCATCGCCGCGAGTGCCTCGGTGCTCGTGTGCTCGAGAATCGACTCGTCGACGCCGTTGTCCGAGTTGCCGTTCCCGGTGCAGGCGGTCAGGACGAGGCTGAGTCCCACGACGACCGCCGCTGTTCGGACGCCTCGTCGTCGGCTGGTTCCTCGTGCTGCTGTCGGTGATTCAACTGTCCGCTTCATGTGGCGTCCTTCCTCGGAAGGGTGGGGGCGCAGCAGCCCGCAGCAGTCGCTCGGCGGCGAAACAGGCCATCTCGCCACCCCCTGGGACGGGTGTCGGCTCCGGGAAGCCGGTGGCGCATTCGGGGCCACGCAACGGGCATCGGGTGATGAACGGGCACCCGGCCGGCGTCGGTTCGACGCCGATGTCGGGCAACGGTAGATCGAACTGATCGGTCCGGCGGGTTCCGCGCATGGAGCGCGGCACCGGGTTGGGCACGGCGTCGAAGAGGAGCCGGGTGTACGGGTGCTGTGGTGTCCCACAGACCCGGTCGGCCGGGCCGCTCTCCATGATGCGGCCGCGGTACATCACCGCGACGTCGTGACTGGCGTGGCGAACCACGGCCAGGTCGTGGGCGATGAACAGATAGGAGATGCCACGGTCCCGCTGGATGCCGTCGAGCAGGTTGATGATCTGGCTCTGGACCGAGACGTCGAGCGCGCTCACCGGTTCGTCGAGCACGATCAGTTGCGGATCCACCGCGAGCGCCTTCGCGATCGCGACCCGCTGCCGCTGGCCGCCGGACAGCTCGTACGGGTAGCGGCTGAGGTGTGCGGTGCTCAGCCCGACCATCTCCAGCAGTTCACGTACGCGTGCCTGGCGTACCCGCGCATCGAGGTCGAAGTGGATCCGCAGCGGCTCCGCGAGGATCTCCTTCACCTCCATCAGGGGGTCGAGTGATCCCAGCGGGTCCTGGAACACCGCCTGCACCGCCCTGCGGTACCCGGCGGGTGGAGCACCGCGGAACTGGTCGACCCGGAAGCCTGCCGCGGTGATGGAGCCCCGTTTCGGCGCGTTCAGCCGGAGCACGGCCCGGCCGATCGTCGTCTTCCCCGAGCCCGACTCGCCGACGAGCCCGAGCGTGCGGCCCCGCTTCAGCCGGAGGCTCGCCCCGGAGACGGCGCGGACGACCGATCTGGGGCCCCACGCACGCTTGCGGCCCCCGAGAAACTCGATCCACAGATCGTCGACCTCGAGCACGTCGTCCGTGGGCGGCTGTCGCTTGCCGGTCATGCCGCACCGTCCCGCCCGGAGGAGGTCCGCGAGAGAACTGCCGCGACGTGCGACTGTTCGTCGCTGATTCCGGTGAGCCGCAACTCGTCGGCGCGGACGCACCGGGCGCTGTGTCGTGGGTCCGCGATAGCTTCCAGCGGGACCGGGGAATGCCGGCAGGCATCGGTGACGAAGTCGCAGCGGTCGGCGAAATGGCAGCCCACCGGCCAGTCGATCGGCTGGGGTACCGTTCCCCGGATCGACGACAGCGCCCCGACGAGGCGGCGTTGCGGGGTATCGAGTCGAGCAGACCCTGGGTGTACGGGTGACGCGGTTGGGCGAACACCTCGGCGACCGGCCCGAACTCGACTATCTGCCCGGCGTACATGGTGGCGACGGTGTCTCCCACCTCGGCCACCACACCGAGATCGTGCGTGATCAGCAGGATCGACAGGCCCCGTTCGTCACGAAGCCCGACGAGCAGGTCGAGGATCTGCTTCTGCACGGTGACGTCGAGGGCGGTGGTGGGTTCGTCGGCGACGAGGACCTCCGGGTCGCAGGAGAGGGCCATGGCGATCATGACCCGCTGCGCCATACCGCCGGAGAACTGGAACGGGTAGTCGTCGAGCCGCTGCTCGGGGTTCGGGATGCCGACCCGTTCGAAGAGGTCGATGGTGAGCGCCCGCGCCTCGCGTCGCGGGACGTCACGGTGTTCCATGATCGCCTCGCACATCTGGTTTCCCACGGTGAACGTCGGGTTCAGGCTGGCGAGCGGATCCTGGAACACCACGCCGATCCGGTTGCCCCGGATCGCCCGCATCGCCTTGAAGTCCAGGCCGCTGATCTCCTCGTCATCGAGCCGGATGCGGGACGCGGTGACGAGACCGGGGTGCGAGACCAGCCCGAGCATCGACATGGCGGTAACACTCTTCCCGCTTCCCGACTCCCCGACCAGGCAGAGCAGTTCCCCGCGCCGGAGTCGGAGATCGACGTTCTGGACGACCTGGACACGCTGGCCGCCCACCTGGGGGAACGAGACGCTGAGATCCCGCACCTCCAGCGCGAGCGGCTGGTCGGGCTTGCCTGCGGGGACCTCCGGTTCCAGGGAGGTCGCTCGCGCTCTGCGAACCACGTTGAGTCCGAGCCGTCCGACGGTGATCTCGCGGCTGAACAGGTCGCGCAGCCCTTCCCCGATCTGGTTGATGCCGAGGACCGTAATGAAGATCGCAATGCCGGGTGGCAGGGCGAGGAAGAAGTTCTGGCGGATCGTTGCCTGCGCCTCGGAGAGCATCGAGCCCCAGCTCGCGGTCGGCTGCGTGACACCGAGGCCGAGGTAGGACAGGGTCGCCTCGGCGATGATGGCGGTGGCGAACATGAGTGTCGCCTGCACGATGATCGGTGGGGCGATGTTGTTGAGAATGTGCCGGAACAGGATGCGGGGGCCGCCGGCACCGGAGACCTTGAGCCCGTCGACGTAGAGTTCCTCCTTCGCGGAGAGGACTTCGCCGCGCACGAGCCGGAGGACGGACATCGCGTAGACGATGCCGACGACCGCCATCGCGTTGCGCAGTCCCGGCCCGACGGCCGCGATCACCGCGATGGCGAGCACGAGGAACGGGACAGACATCACGCCGTCGACCAGGCGCATCAGGATCCGGTCTGGCCAGCCGCCCACGTATCCGATCGCCAGCCCGGCCGGAACACCGATGCCGAGAGCGATGACGACGGCTTCCACGGCAGCCAACAGCGCGACCTGCCCGCCGTACAGGACACGGGTCAGCACGTCCCGCCCGTACCGGTCGGCACCGAGCCAGTGCTCGGTGGACGGTGGCGCGAAGCTGTCCGCCAGGACACCGGTGTTCGGATCGAACGGGGACAGCAGCGGTGCGAGGACCGCGCTCAGCGCGATGATCCCGACCACCGCGGCCCATACCAGCAACGACCGCTGCCGGAGCAGCCGGCCGAGGAACCGGCTGGACCGGACACCCCCCTTGGCGGCGACATCGGCGGCCGGGAGGCGCGAGACGTCGGAAGCTGGTTCGCTCATGTTGTCCGCACCTTCGGGTTGAGCCAGACATAGGACACGTCGACGAGAAGGTTGACCAGGACAACGACGACGACCGCGAACAGCACGACCGCCTGGATGATGTTCGGGTCGTACCGCAGCACGGCGTCGATCGTGAGCGAGCCGAGCCCCGGCAACGCGAAGAGCCGCTCCACGACGATCGCACCGCCGAGCAGCTGCGCGACCTGGAACGACATGGACGTCACCACGGGCGAGGCCGCGTTACGTCCCGCGTGCTTGAGCACCACGCGCCGCCGGGAGTGCCCCTTGCTCAGCGCCGTACGGGTGTAGTCCTGCTGCAACGCGGTGATCATGCTCGACCGGGCCTGCCGCGACAGCGCCGCCGCGACACCGACGCCCAGCGCGAGCGACGGCAGGGCAAGCGAGTGCAGCCAGCCTCCGAAGCTGTCCGCCGGGGAGACGTAGCCGGTGGCGGGAAACCAGCCGAGTTGCAGTGCCAGGAAGTAGATGATCAGCATCCCGACGAAGAAGCTCGGCGCGGCCTGCCCGACGGTGGACAGGAGGATGACACCGCGGTCGAGTCGGGTACCCGCGACGACCGAGGCGAACAGCCCGGCTCCGACGCCGAGTACGACACCGACGACGAGTCCGCCGGCGGTCAGCGACAGCGTGACCGGGAGCGCGGCGAGGAAGAGGTCCGTCACCGAGGCGCCGGTGTACAGGGAGGTCCCCAGATCGCCCCGCAGCAGGCCGCCGAGCCAGGTCCAGTACTGCTCGAGCGCCGGCCGGTCGAGCCCGAGTTGCTGCCGGAGCGTGTCAATCTGTTCCTGTGTGGCGTTGCCGCCAAGAATGATCTCTGCTGGGTCGACGTTCGAGGCCAGTGACAGGAAGAACGTCCCGCTGACCACGAGAAGCACGAGCGGGATCATCGTGAGCAACCTGATCACCACGTTGCGCATCGAGCCCCCTTACCGGCCTGCGCAGTAACAAGCTTGTTACGGCAGCATGTCTGAACTCAGACATCGTGCATTGTACCGTCCAGTCAGTCAAGAACGAGGGGAAGATCACGTCACGGGGCGAGCCCGGAAAGGCGGGGAAATCAACACTTCGGGCGCGGCGAAACCTCTCAAACCACAGCGACCCGCATCGCCGCGACCTCTTCGAGACGACCACGTCGAGCAGCACAGAGAGCGAGAGGCCGACCTCGAGCAGTCCCGTTGCCCCGCGGGTCGACGGAACGCGGGCGCCGGTCCACACGACCACCCACGCGACCCCCGACCGCAAGGACGATCCCGCACACGGAACCGGCGCATGTACCGATCGGTATAGTTCGAGGAGGACTACGGCGGCACTACGTGGCCGGGATGCGTGGATCACGCGGGCCGACCCGTAACGCCTCGACCCACGACGCCCTCACGGCATGGGCGGGCAGTTCCACGCCCGCGTCGGTTTCGGCGATTCGGCCGCCGGCCGACACGACCTGTGGCCGGCGGGGTTCAGCGCTGCGGCAGCCGGGCGAACACCTCGTCGACGATGACCCCGAAGTCCGTCGGTTCGTCGCCACCGGTCGCCCACTCGCGCCAGGCCACGTCGAGCGCCCCCAGCACAGCGGCGGCAAGGACCGCGGCCGTCAGGCGATCCCCGAGCTGCCTGGCCAACTCCTCGGCGAGGCGGTCCTGCCGGGCATGCCGGCTCGCGGCGAGCCGCGACTGCAGGGACTCGACGGACATCAGCATTCTGACGCGGCGGCGCACCCGATCAGGATCCGCGGCGACGGCCTCGACGACCGGCTGGACCGTACGGCGCAGCACCGCCCAGGTCGAGGTGGCTCCGGCGATGTCGAGCCGGGCGAGTTCGGCGGCGTAGTCGACGCCGAACGGCTGCAGCGTCGCCAGTACCGCGTCCTCCTTGCACGCGAAATAACGGAAGAAGGTCGCACGCGAGATCCCCACCCGCTGGGAGACCTCCTCCACCGAGGTCGCGTCGAAGCCCTCCGTCGCGAAGATCTCCGTCGCGGCCCGGGCGATTTCGAGTCGAAGCGTCTCCCGGGCCCGCTCCCTCAGGTCCGCCTTCATGAGAGCGAGTGTAACCCGTGATAGCGTCTCTCACTGATGAGACGCAGTATCAAGACTCAGCAGATCCCGCCCGCCACATCACGAGACGGCCGGGCCGCACCCCGGGGCCGCCGCGGACCGTCCGCCGGCCCACGTCAGGGCCTGATCATCGCGGTCCTGGCGTTCGCCGGGATGGGTGCCTCGTTCATGCAGACGATCCTGATCCCCATCCAGGGCGAGCTGCCGGAACTGCTGAACTCCACCCGCGGCACGACGGCGTGGGTCATCACGGTCACCCTGCTCGTCTCGGCGATCTGCACACCGATCTCCGGCAAGCTCGGCGACATGTACGGCAAACGCCGTACCGCACTGGTCCTGCTCTCGATCCTGGTCGCCGGGTCGCTGATCAGCGCCCTCTCCCCCAACGCCGCGATCCTGATCATCGGTCGGGGCCTGCAGGGAGCGGGCATGGGTGTGATCCCGCTGGGAATCTCGATCCTGCGCGACACGCTCGACAAGGACCGGCTCGGCTCCGCGATCGCGCTCATCAGCGCCACCCTCGGCGTCGGCGGCGCGGTCGGCCTGCCGGTCAGCGCGCTGATCGTCGAACACTTCGACTGGCACGTGCTCTTCTGGGTGGCCACCGCGATCGGCACGCTCTCCCTCGTCCTGATCGCGAGGTTCGTCCCGGCGGACACCCTGCGCACGGGCGGCCGCTTCGACTTCGTCGGAGCGCTCGGCCTCGCCGCCGGACTCACCGGTGTGTTGCTGGCCGTTTCCCGCGGCAACGAATGGGGCTGGGCGGCTCCCGCGACGCTCGCGCTGCTCGGCGGCGGACTCGCCATCCTGCTGCTGTGGGGCTGGTACGAGATGCGCGTGTCGAACCCGCTCGTCGATCTGCGGGTCAGCGCCCGTGCGCCGGTGCTGCTGACGAACCTCGCCTCGATCGCGATGGGGTTCGCCCTGTTCTCCTCCAGCGTCGTCTTCCCCCAGCTGCTCGAGCTGCCGGCCCAGTACGACGGGCTGGGCCTGTCGCTGCTGCACGCGAGTCTCATCCTGATGCCGGCGGGTCTGGCGATGCTCGCGATGTCGCCGGTGGCGGGCCGGATCGAACGCCGTACCGGGCCGAAGCCGCTGTTCATCGCCGGCGGCGTCACCATCGCCCTCACCTACGCCGCCGCCGCCCTGCTTCCCCTTCAGACGTGGCACATCCTGCTCATCAACACCGTCATCGGCATTGGCATCGGCCTCGGCTACGCCGCCATGCCCACGCTCATCATGCAGGCCGTTCCCGCCAACGAGACCGGTGCCGCCAACGGGCTCAACACCCTCATGCGTGCCCTCGGCACGAGCATCGCCTCGGCCGTCGTCGCCGGTGTCCTCGCCCAATCCGCGATCGACGTCGGAGCCGGCGCCCCGGTGCCGACCGCCGACGGATTCCAAGTCGCCTTCGTACTCGGACTCACGGCGGCACTGGTGTGCACCCTGATCGCAGTCTTCATCCCACACCCGACCAGGGAGGTGACCCGGGATGCGGCACTGCCCGAGGGCAGCCTCGCGGCGACCGACAGCGACGGTGAAGTCGTCCCCGCCGGCACGGCAAGTAACGTCCGGTAGGGAATGGGGTTGAGCCGCCCTCAATGGCGATCGCACCGTCGCCGGGCCGTTCGGCGATCGGCATGATTCGATCGGTGCGTCAGGCGATCAGCACGACCCGGTAGCCGGCGGCATGCAACTGCTGGGTGGTGGCCTCGCCGACACCGGAGGAGGTGCTGGCAATGACGGCGACCTGCACCAGCCTCGGATGCAAGTGATCGAAAATCCGACTCCGTACCGGTGCGTACGGCGCCGGTTGCGAACATCCGAGCGACCACCGAGCAACCGCGGATCATCCAGTGCGCCGGCGAGCGTGGTCGCGGCTGGTCAGTCGCGGGCGGCGAGCCGCTCGGCACCCGAGCCGGGTGTGACACTTGCCGTGCCTGCGGTCTGCTGTCAGCAGGCTTGGCAGGGACCCCAGGCGCCTGTGTGGCCTGCCGCGTGGGTGATGGCGAGTGCGCTTTCTTGGAGGCCGGCTCGGGCTTCTGCCGTTAGGGGGCTGAGTGCGCCGGCTAGCTCACGGGTGACGTCGTAATGGAACGCGGCCGCTAAGCGGCGCCCATCCTCCGTCAGGATTACGTGTACGGCGCGTCGGTCGCCGGGTACGAGGGTGCGTTCGACCAGGCCGCGCTGTGCCGCACGGTCTACCAGTCCGGTGAGGTTGGCTTTTCCTACGCCGAAGATTCGGGCGAGTTCGGCCATGCCGCGCGGTTGCTGGGCCAGGACGCACAACAGCCGGCCTTGCACTGCGGTTAGGTCGTGGCGGTCGGCGACGCGTCCGAACGTGCCTTGGACCAATCCGGAGAGCTGGATCAGCGCCATCGCGCTGTCGACATCGTCGGCGGACGGCATGTCGTGTGCCGCGGGGGCGACAGGAGATTCCTCGTCGGCACGGCGTTGACCTGTGATTTCGCCGCCATCGGAGGCGGTTGGACCGGGGACGGGCATGGCGCTATCGTACACTCCAGAGACAGTTCATTGCATGTACTATCAAGGCAGCGAACCAAATCGCATCGAGGGAGTACGCAGAATGACCCGTATCGGAATGATCTTGGGTAGTACCCGGCCGAACCGTGCTGGCGAGCAGGTGGCCCGGTGGGCCCTCGGGCTGGCGTCGAAACGCACTGACGCCGAGTTCCAGCTTGTCGACCTGCGTGACTTTCCGCTGCCGCACCTCGACGAGGTGATGCCACCGTCGTTCGGGCAGTACCAGAACGAGCACACCCGCCAGTGGGCGCAGGAGGTGGCGTCCTTCGACGGGTTCGTCATCGTCACCCCGGAGTACAACCACAGCACCTCAGGTGTGCTGAAGAACGCCCTGGACTACCTCTTCGCCGAGTGGAACAACAAGGCCGTCGGGTTCATCTCCTACGGCGCGCACGGTGGTGTCCGCGCGGTGGAGCATCTGCGGGTGATGGCCGGCGAGCTGATGATGGCCGACGTGCGCGCGCAGGTCGTGCTGAACTTCGCCACTGAGCCACCCCCGCTTCCATGGAGCCTCTTGATCATGGTCTGATGGCCGTGGGGAGGAAGTCGTTCGTGGTAGCACCGAAGAAGTACCCCGACGAGCTGCGTCAGCGGGCTGTGCGCTTGTATCGCGAGTCGGACCCGAAGCCGGTGATCCGGCGTTTGGCCGAGCAGCTCGGCGTGCATCCTGAGGCGTTGCGGAACTGGATCCGGCAGGCCGAGGCCGACGCGGGTGAGCGGCACGACCGGCCCACCAGCGAGATGGTTGAGGAGAACCGCCGGCTTCGTGACGAAGTGGCCGAGCTGCGGCGGGCGAACGAGATCCTGAAGGCGGCGAGCGCGTATTTCGCGGCGGAGCTCGACCCGACCCGGCGACGGTCATGACGTTCATTGATGAACATCGTGACCAGTTCGCGGTCGCGCTCCTGCTACGGGTCCTGAACATCGGTGCCTCGACGTACTACGCGTGGGTCAAGCAGGTCGAACAGCCATGCGACCGCGACATGGTCGACCTGGGCCTGATCTCCAACATCCACGAGATCTGGACCGCGTCCGGGCATACCTACGGCGCGGACCGGGTGCATCGGCAGCTACACCGTGACGGGATCCGCGTGGGCCGCAAGCGGGTGGAGCGGCTGATGGCCGACCAGGGTTGGCAGGGCGCGTTCCTGCGCCGGGGCTGGCGCGGCGGCTCCACCCGGCAGGACCCTCGGGCGACACCGGCGCCGGACCTGGTCAACCGGCGGTTCACCGCTGCCGGGCCGAACCGGCTGTGGGTCGCCGACGCCACCCGTATCCCGTGCGGCGAGGGCGTGTTCTGGCTGGCCGCGGTCCGCGACGCCTTCTCCCGCCGGATCGTCGGGTGGAAGACCTCCGACCGCTGCGACACCGACCTGATCCTCGCCGCCCTCGAATACGGCATCTGGTCCCGCGACGTCCGCGACGGCCAGCTCATACATCACAGCGACAGGGGCTCGAACGGCGGATTCAACTGGTCGTCGCAACACCTTGATCACGGAGGTTTGCGATGGGGCGCGGTAAGAAGCAGATATCTGAGGCGCCGGCTGGTGCGCGGCGCCAGTGGGCGTCGGATCGGGCATTGCGACCGCCGATGCGTTCACCGGGACGGCCGGAGCCGTCTCGTGCGGTGCAGCGGGACTTCTGGCGGCGGATCGCGTCGGGGGTAACGACGGTGGAGGCCGCGGAGGCGGTGGGTGTGTCGTGGCCGGTCGGGTCCCGGTGGTTCCGTCACGCTGGCGGCATGCCGCCGATCAGCCTGGACGAGCCCACGGGCCGTTACCTGTCATTCGCCGAGCGGGAGGAGATCGCGCTGCTGCGCGCCCAGGGGGTCGGCGTGCGCGAGATCGCCCGCAGGATCGGACGTGACCCGGGAACGATCTCACGCGAGCTGCGCCGTAACGCGGCGACCAGGGGCGGTAAGCCGGTCTACCGGGCTTTGGTGGCGCAGTGGAAGGCGCAGCAGGCCGCGAAGCGCCCGAAGACCGCGAAGCTCGTGAGCAATGGCAGGTTGCGTGAGTACGTACAGAACCGGCTTGCCGGCGGTGTCCGCCGACCCGACGGCACGATCGTCACCGGGCCTGAGACGCCAGCGTGGAAGGGGCTGAACAAGCCGCATCGGCAGGACCGCCGCTGGGCGACGGCGTGGAGCCCGGAGCAGATCTCGCACCGGCTGCGTGTCGACTTCCCCGATGATGAGTCCATGCGCATCAGCCACGAGGCGATCTACCAGTCACTGTTCATTCAGGGGCGTGGAGCGCTCAAGCGTGAGCTGGTCGCGTGTCTGCGCACCGGCCGGGCGCTGCGGGAGCCTCGGGCGCGGTCGCAGAACAAGCCGCGAGGGCATGTCACTGCCGATGTCGTCCTCTCCGAGCGTCCTGCCGAAGCCGCGGACCGCGCGGTCCCAGGGCACTGGGAAGGGGATCTGATCATCGGGACGGGCCGCTCCGCGATCGGCACGCTCGTCGAGCGCAGCAGCCGCTCCACGCTCCTCGTGCATCTGCCTCGGCTTGAGGGCTGGGGCGAGAAACCACCGGTGAAGAACGGTCCCTCGCTCGGCGGCTACGGCGCCGTCGCGATGAACACCGCGCTTACGGCATCAATGACGAGGTTGCCCGAGCAGCTGCGCAAGACCCTCACCTGGGACCGCGGGAAGGAACTCTCCGGTCATGCGCAGTTCACCCTCGATACCGGCACGAAGGTGTTCTTCGCCGATCCGCACTCGCCCTGGCAGCGGCCGACGAACGAGAACACGAACGGGCTGCTGCGCCAGTACTTTCCAAAGGGCACCGACCTGTCGAGGTGGTCCGACGAGGACCTCGAAGCCGTCGCCCTCGCGGTCAACAACCGGCCCCGCAAGATCCTTGGCTGGAAGACCCCAGCCGAGGTCTTCGCCGAGCAGCTACGCTCACTACAACAGCCCGGTGTTGCAACGACCGATTGAACTCGCCAACTACACGTCCTTCCGCTTCGCGGAACGCTTACAGGACAACGGGATCCTGCCGTCGATGGGATCCGTCGGCGACTCGTTCGACAACGCGCTCATGGAGAACTTCTGGTCCACGCTGAAGATCGAACTCGTCTACCGCACCTCCTGGCGGACCCGCGACGAGGCCGAGAACGCGATCTTCGCCTACATCGACGGCTGGTACAACACCCACCGCATCCAGAAGGAACTGGGCTACCTCAGTCCCGACGAGTACGAAACCGTCTGGCACACCCGCCAACACAACCGAACCGAGCCACCTATCGCCACCCCTGCGCCAGCCGGCAGCAGGTAACCACCGCTCCATCAAAGCGGGGGAACTCAGGTGGTGTCCACGACGATGTGACGCTTGCGGCCGTTGACTTTCTTGCCGGCGTCGTAGCCGCGGCTGGTCCTGGCGACGGTGTCGGCGGCGCGGACGGATTGCGAGTCCATGATCGCCGCGGTCGGGTGGGGTTGCGGCCTTCGGCGGTGCGGATCTGTTCGCGTAGGCCGTTGTGCGGGCGGGTGAGGGTGCCGTCGCGGGTCCAGGTGCGGAAGTAGTGGTAGACGGTCGGCCAGGGTGGGAAGTCGACCGGTAGTGCGCGCCAGACGCAGCTGTTGTGGTCGAGGTAGCGGATGGCGTCGACGATGTCGCGACGCGGGTAGGTGACCGGACGGCCGCCGCGCTCGCCGGTGCCGCCGGTGGGCAGGTAGGAGGCGATCAGCTGCCATTCGGTGTCGGTGGTGTCCGACGGGTAGCGGCGGGGACGGGCCGTGGGCAGGTGCTCCGGGGCGGTAGCGGGGGGCGCGGCAGCGGCCTGGCCGCAGACCAGGTAGAAACTCACTGTAGGGCCTTCGGGGTGGCATGGCTTCGACAACCACAGCCGTACCGGAGGCCCTACCTCGTGTCCGCGCGATACTCCGAGATCGATTCGGATTCCTTGGCCCTCAGCCGAGCCCCGCCAGGCTGACCTGGTTCTTCAACGGGCACTCAAAGGCTGGCCGATACCCTGCCCGCACTTCACCGCCAAGTACTACGGCGACGTCCTACCCGAACTCTCACACGTTGCCGCCGAAGCAACCGCCGCCGTCGTACCCAGACGGCAGAGCAAAGGAGCCCCAGACGGCATAGCCGGCTGGGCATCCGCGTCCCACGCCACACCGATACAGCAACCGCTGCAGCGCATCCGATTGGGCATGACCGGCCTGCTCCGCCAACTGCGAACAAGTCCTCACCTCAAGAGCAGCCTGCAGGCCGGTCACGAACGCCGCCGCCGTCCTGCACCGCTCCACTCGCCCGAACTAGCCCGTGAATGAAGCGAGTGGCCCGGCCAGCACTCGCCGCCGTTGGGCAGGCTTCACGCTGTGGCACGTGGCCGCCGCCAGATCTGATGCTGTCTCCACAGCGCACGGACGATCACACGTTGGCCGCCTTGTGTCCACCGCTCTCGACAGCAGCACCTCAAACGGCAGCTGCCCCACTAGTGCCTCGTCATGCAGCCTTGAACGGGTAATCGGGGTGGCGGATCTTGGAATTGGTCGCGAATCCTGACTTCGGCTGGGCCCGGTGGTTGCGCCAGCGGATGTAGTCGCCGATGGCGGCGTCCTGCTCGACGTGGCTGCGGTGGTCGGTGCCGTTGAGGGCGAAGTACCGCACGGCGGCGAACTCGGCCTCGATCCAGTTCAGCCAGGACGAGTAGGTCGGTAGGAACACCAGCTCGACGCGGTTGGTCGCGCACCAGGCGCGGACCTCGCGGTGCTTGTGCGGAGAGAAGTTGTCCACGATCAGGTAGAGGCGTTGGTCGGGCCAGCGGCGGCGCAGGGTCTTGAGGAAGGCCAGGAACTCGCGCCAGCGTTTGCGGTCGCGGATGCGGTAGTGCAGGCGTCCGGTGGCCAGGTCCAGTGCGGCGATCATGTGCCGGACGCCCTGGTCACGGGTGTATGTGGCCCGTAGTCGCGCGGGCTGTCCCTGGGGTCGCCATGCGCGGCCGGAGCGGGGTTGCAGGTTCAGCGGCCCGAACTCGTCGACGCAGATCACCCGGCCGTCGGCGGGCGGGTGGTCGTACAGGTCGAGGATCCGGCGCATCTTGGCGGTGAAGTCGGGGTCGGTGCTGGCCTTCCAGGTCTTGGTGGCCTGCCACGACACCCCGCGCTCATGCAGGATCCGCCGCACCGTCTCGGCGCTGATCGTGGTCACGTAGCCGGCGGCGATCAGGTAGTCGCGCAGCTTGGTCAGGGACCAGCAGGAGAACGGCTTACCGAGGAAACGGGGGTCGCACCGGGCGATGACGCAGATCCAGTCGCGGGTCTGCTCATCGATCCGTCTCGGTGCGCCCCCGCTCCATTTTGGGTCGAGTGCGTCGAACCCCCGATCGTTGAACGCGTGGATCACGTCGCGGACATAGTCCTCGCTGGTCTTGAGCAGGTGGGCGATGTCCGGGGCCGGCTGGCCCTGGGCGGACATCAGGACCACGATCGCCCGGCGCAACTTGACCGGGTCCTTCGCCGTCCTGGTGATCCGCTGCAACCGCTGTCCCTCGGCCATCGACACCTGCCGGACGAACACCTCCGGGCGTCTACCCACCCGGCACCACCTCCCACAGCCTCATTCGTTGGGAGACAGCGTGCCCGACACGTCCTCAGAACCGACGGATTACACGATCAACGTTCAAAGACGAGGCACTAGACGGCACGGCCTGACGGAGGGTGGCGTCGTTGTGTCTCCTGGTGATACCAGATGTCCGCCGGGCGCGTTGCCCCGATGTTGGTGAGAAGTCGCACAAAGATAGACCATCATCGTTCTTGTAGCGATGACTCGATTCTTGACAGGATCGGACCGTCACGCAAACCGCACGGGAGGATCACAGAATGTCACATTCGTTGATGAAGCGGTTTCTTGGAACCGCCGCTGCCGTGACCACAGGATTGCTGCTATTGGCTGCTTCGGCTCAAGCGGCACCTAAAACCGAAGCGGCCGGCGGCGAGCCGGCGAAAGCGACGGTTAGTGTCGCCGAGATCGAGGCGAACAATGCTGCCGTGTGGGCGTCGCTGCCGCCGAACGTGACCATGACGGTTATCGGAAAGATGCCCAAGCTTCAGGGCCCGATCGACCACTACACTCAGAACGGCCCTACGACCACGACGGGAGTGACTCCTCTCGCGGTGGACACATTGCCGTACGCCTTCACATTCTCTGGAGTGCGGAACTTGTATGGCCGAGACTTCACGTCCACGCAGACGATCATCTGCAAGGACGTTGAAGCCACATGGGACTTCCCCTATGGGTCGCATCACGAGTTCAAGATTACGCTTCGATCGAGCTGGACTGTCACCGTTCCCACTGACGGCGTAGCGCGTACCTTTTGCTGGTCGGGCGTTCCAACGAACACAACTTTGTGGTTCCGCTATTTCTCTACGGGTAACACCGGTGGTGACTATGCATTTGCTTCCGGCAGTGGCCAGGTCCGGTATCCCTGACCTGCAGACCTGTTGAGGATGCGCGGAGGCGAGTCGCCTCCGCGCATCCTTGCGTCGGCGGGCCGCGTCAGTCGGCGGATGGCGTCATGATCCACAAACTAGTCAGGTTGGCAAGGTCGGCTGTTGGCGTAAGCTCCACCGTGGTCGCGCCCGCCGCCTTGTCCACGGACGCTCGCCCGATCGTGACAGCCCCAACCTGATTGCTCTGTTGGGACGGATCCGGCATCAAGACACGGTTGGCCCGGTAAACCTCACCATCTGCGGGAACGCCTTCCATGACTAGCTTTCCGCCGGTTCCACGTACGGAACCCGGAACATTACTGATATTCGTGTACACCTGGCCGACGAATCCGGCGCTGGTAATGAGGTCGACAGTGGCTTCGCTGCGGACGGCATCGACTGCCGTTACGCGTCCGACCAAACCTTCGGCGACAACGGCTAGTTGCCCCTGCCGGACTCCCTGATCCTTCGGAAACGCCACGACTATCTGTTGGCCGGTCCTGCCGACCACCTCAGCGGGCACGGCCCGCGCATCGCCGTCCACACCGCCCTCACCAGGCACCTCAAACACCTTCGTGACGCTGGCGAACAGTCGATTCGGCTTGATGAACCCCGCGATCGTCGTCGTCTGCGCGGTCGCAGCGAGCGGGAATCGTTGCACAATAAGGCGACTGGTAGGTCCGTCCGGTTCTTGTATCATTTCATCATCGACAGCGGTACTCGACACCCGCACAGCTGTCACGCCCGGCATGGCGATGGCAATGGCATAAGTGGCCCCGGAATCATTACTAACCACGCCGGCGGCTCCGGACAACCGAGGACTGACCAGACTTATCACCTGAGTCTCCACCGGGTCGGGCACCGGCCGATCAACCCGCATCCGTAAGGCGTCCGCCGCACCGGAATCACCGGTGAAGAACGCCAACCGCGCGTTGCCCTGCTTGTCATATCCCTGCAAGACGACCACCGCCGAGCGCAGGCGTGGATGACGCGTCGCAACAAGGACCCGGACATCAGTGTGCGGACCTGCCGAATTGGTACGGTCCCAGACGCTGGTGGCCTCCTGTACCAGGCCAGCGTCCACGTCTCCCACCGGGGGCCAGCCCAGAAACGGGCCATCCGGCGGTGATGCAGCGAGTTGCGGTGTGACCCCGAATCCGACAACCCGAAACATCGTCACCAGCATCGCCAAGCACACTACGGCTGCGGCTCCGGCGGCGATACGCCGCCGCCCGCGACGCCGGGCCGCCCGCCGCATGGTCTTGCCTTCATAGCCCTCGGTTGGTACCACCGACTCGGCCAGATCCGCCAGGCCGGCACGCAACTCGGTCGTGTTATGCATAGCGCACCTCTTGATCAGCAACAGTGTCGGCCTCGACCCACTGCTTACGCAGAGTCTGCAGACCCCTTGATGAAAGACTCTTGACCGTGCCAACCGAACAACCCAGTACGCGCGCCGTGTCCTGCTCGGACAGGTCCTCGTAGAAGCGCAGTACGACCGCGGCACGCTGTCGTGCTGGCAGCCCGTCCAACGCCCGGCGGAGCAAGTCCCGCTGTTCCACCCCTACGTACTCGTCGCGTGCCTGGCTCTCCACCAGCCGACCCAAGGGCTGTTCCCACCAGGATCGGCGCCGCCTCCAGCTCACGAAGGTGTTGACTAGAATGCGCTGCACGTAGTGATCGACGCCCTCTGAGCGTTGCAGCCGAGACCACGCCACAACCGTCTTGGCCAACGTCGTCTGGACCAGATCCTCGGCTTTCCCTCGATCTCCGCACAGCAGGAAGGCGGTCCGGAGCAGCGATCCGTAACGCGCCCGCACAAAGGCTGTCACCTCCTTATCCTCGCGATCGCGCATCAGCCCCCCGCACCCTCGATATCAATCTCACGGCCACTACTTACGCTCTCCACCCCAGCAAAGGTTGCCGCGAATCCGGGACTTTTTTGACGA
Source organism: Polymorphospora rubra (assembly GCF_018324255.1). Taxonomy (GTDB): domain Bacteria; phylum Actinomycetota; class Actinomycetes; order Mycobacteriales; family Micromonosporaceae; genus Polymorphospora; species Polymorphospora rubra. The sequence continues at coordinate 4,636,046 of NZ_AP023359.1, read as the reverse complement.
TCGACTATCTCGACCCGCCCGCCGTGACGGCGATGCGCAGAAGGAGCCGCCCAGTGGTACGCAGGCGGAGCCGGCAGACCATGGGCTCGGCCGATCTCGGGGCGGCTGGACCACCAAGATGCATCTGGCGTGTGAGCAGGGCCGCAAGCTGATGGCCGTGGTAGTGACCACTGGGCAGCGCGGCGACAGCCCAGCCGCCACCGTCGGCGGCCTAATACTCCAACGTCACTTGGCTTCGACGGTTAGCCTCCTCCACGGTGTGGTGTGGGGCGATGGTGAACGGGATGGCGCGAGAGGCACGGTCATCTGGCGATGGTTGCCGCTGCTGCGGGGGCCCAGCGGGTCAACCACTGCAAGATGGCCGTCGGGTACCGCAGTTCGAGGTCACCGTGGGATTCCCACCTGATCCAGCCGGGGTGAAGGAGACCGATCGCGGTCAACGGCGCATCGTCACGTCCGAGCAGTTCGAGCCATAGATCGGTCCCCTGCATCCAGTCCATGACCTTGGTATCCGGTCGCAGTGTCAGCGCTGCTCGCAGTTGCTCCAGCGCTTCCGGGGCATGCTGGTCAGCCAGGGTCGGACGACGGTCGCGCCGCTTGCGGGTCGGTTCACCCGGCCCGGTCGAGTCGAAGACGCGGACCCGAGTCGTCTTGTCGACGGTCTCGGCCACCTCAGCAAGAAGATCGCTGATCACGCCTGTCATTCTTGTCGCGCAACGATGCGACAGCCAGCGGAAACCAGAGCACCTTCGGGCGACTCCGCGTCCGGCGTGGCGCGGGCATGAGGACGGCCACCGCGTTGATCATCGATGGTTTGTGAGGACAACCGAAGATCGTGCGGTGGCCGTGTGCCACAGCGTAGACCCCGCCAGGTGGCGGGTCATCCTGGACGAGGCGATGACGCGTGTCGCCGGCAGGTTCGCCCGGGCGCAACCGCGTGCGACCGCGGCGCGGTTCGTGGAAGGGCTGCTGTCGGGCGTGGAACGCAAGACCTGCTGGTCGCTTGCCGAACACGCGGGTCATGCCGATCCGCAGGCGATGCAGCGACTGCTGCGTACGGCGGTGTGGGACGCCGACGCCGTCCGCGATGACGTGCGTGACTGGCTGGTCGAACGGCTCGGGCACCCCGACGCCGTGCTGGTCACCGACGAGACGGGGTTCCTTAAGAGCCAGTCTGACAACTGGTCAGGTGGTTTGAGGTTGGGGTTGGGTGTGTGCGAGTCGTCGGCTCATGATGATGGTCATGGACCAGTAGACGATGGCGGCGTGGTGGGCGGGGAGTCGTTCGTAGTCGCGGACGGTCCGGCGGTGGCGGCTGATCCAGGCGAGGGTCCTCTCCACGACCCATCGGCGGGGTAGGACGTGGAAGCCGATCTGTCCGGCGAGCTTGGCCACGATCCGGGCGGTGATCCGTAGTCTGGCGGCGAGGTCGACGAATGTGCCGAGGTAGGCGCTGTCGGCCCAGACGAGGCGTAGGTGCTGGTGGCAGCCGCGTAGCGCGATCAGTAGGGCGCGGCCGGCGACGCGGTCCTGGACGCTGGCCGTGGTGACGGCCACGACCAGTAGCAGTCCGATGGTGTCGACCGCGATGTGGCGTTTGCGGCCGTTGATCTTCTTGCCGGCGTCGTAGCCGCGGCTGGTGCGCGGCACGGTTTCGGCGGCGCGGACGGATTGTGAGTCGATGATCGCCGCGGTCGGTTCGCGGTGGCGGCCTTCGGTGGCGCGTACCCGTTCGCGCAGGGTGTGGTGCAGGCGGGTCAGGGTGCCGTCGGCTGCCCAGCGGGCGTGGTAGTGGTAGACGGTCTTCCAGGGCGGGAAGTCGACCGGTAGTGCCCGCCATACCCCGCCGTTGTGGACGAGGTAGCGGATCGCGTCGACGATGTCCCGGCGCGAGCGTGTGGGGCGGCGGCCGCCTCGTGGGCCTGGGGTACCGGTGGGGATCAGGGGTGCGATCACCGCCCACTCGGTGTCGGTGGTGTCCGAGGGGTAGCGACGTGGACGGGTGGTGGGCAGATGGTCGCGGGCGTCGGCGGGGGTGGTGGGTGCGCCGGTGCCGGCGACAAGGTAGAAACTCATGCGGGGCTCTTCGGTTGCGGCACAACTGGTTTGGTCGCCAGTGCATCTACCGAAGAGCCCTGACTGCTGTCACCACGACACGCCGTACACCGGGCCGGGCATCCGCCACCGCTTATCCCCGCCAGTTGTCAGACTGGCTCTAATACGGCAGCCGCCGTTTGAGATCTTGCTGCTGACCTGGGGTGGACGCGAGACGGCCACCGCGTGATCGTCTGTGCGTTGTGGACACAACATCAGATCTTGCGGTGGCCGCGTGCCACAGCGTAGCCGTTGCTCGGTGGGAGCGTGTGCTGGCCGGGGTGCTCGGGTGCTTCGCGGGCCGGTTCGGGCGGGTGGAGCCTCGCCGTGCGGCGACAGCGTTCGTGACCGGGCTGTTGTCCGATCTTGAGGTGAAGACGTGCTGGCAGTTGGCCGAGCAGGCCGGTCACGCCCGTCCGGATGCGATTCAGCGGCTGCTGTACCGGGCGGTGTGGGACGCCGACGCCGTCCGCGACGACCTGCGGCAGCTGATCACCGACCGGTTCGGTGGCCCGGACGCGGTCCTGGTGGTCGACGAGACCGGAGATCTGAAGAAGGGCCAGCATTCGGTCGGAGTACAGCGGCAGTACAGCGGCACCGCCGGGCGGATCGAAAACAGCCAGGTCGGGGTGTTTCTGGGCTACGCCGGCGCGAGCGGGCACACCCTGATCGACCGACGTGTGTATCTGCCGGCGTCGTGGACCGACGACCGGGACCGCTGCCAAGCCGCCGGCGTGCCCGACGAGATCGGATTCGCCACCAAGTCGCAGCTGGCCGCCGACATGATCACCGCCGCGATCGACGCCGGTGTTCCGGCTGGCTGGGCGGCCGCGGACGAGGCATACGGCAACAGCGCCGTCTTCCGCGCTCACCTTCGCGGACACGGGCTCGGCTACGTCCTGGCTGTGTCCTGCAGCCATCTGATCCCGCTCGATGGCGGCAAGACCCGCGTTCGCGCCGACCGGGTAGCCGCCGAACTACCGGCATCGGCCTGGCAGCGCCGATCAGCCGGCGCCGGGTCGAAGGGTCCCCGCTTCTACGACTGGGCCTGGCTCGACGATGTGTGCACCGACGCTGACCCTGACGACGGCGGCCGGCACAGCCTTCTGGTCCGCCGCAACGCCACCACCGGTGAACTGGCCTTCTACCGTTGCTGGACCCCGCAACCGGCCGCCCTCGCCCAGTTCGTGCGGGTCGCGGGCATCCGTTGGACCGTCGAAACGAGCTTCCAGGCCGCCAAGAGTCAGGTCGGCCTGGACCAGCACCAGGTCCGCCGCTGGGACTCCTGGCACCGGTTCACCACTCTCGCCCTGGCCGCTCTCGCCGTGCTGGCGATCTGCGCCGCGGACGCGGCCCACCACGACCCGGCCGACACCGGACTGATCAAGCTGACGGTCAACGAAGTCCGCCGCCTCATCAACGCCTGCATCATCCGCCCGATCAGCGATCTAACCCACCGTTTGCACTGGTCAGGCTGACGGCGCCGGCATCAAGCCCAAGCCCGACGATCCCACTACACACGCCGCCTCAACCTCGAGCTTCAGCACTGATCACGAACGGCGGCTGCCGTACTAAGAAGGGAACGAGGTCGGTCGGGGTGCAGCGGCAGTACACGGGCACCGCCGAGCGTGTGGAGAACAGCCAGGTCGGAGTGTTCCTGGCCTACGTCTCGCCTGCGGGCCGGGCGTTGATCGACCGTCGGCTCTACCTGCCGGAGACGACCTGGTGCGACCAGCCCGAACGTCGCGCCGCCGCCGGCGTCCCCGACCAGGTCGGGTTCGCCACGAAACCGGCCCTGGCCCGACAGATGATCGCCGCCGCGATCGACGCCGGCGTCCCGGTCGGCTGGGTGACCGCCGACGAGGTCTACGGGGCCGATCCCGGCCTACGCGCCGATCTGGAAAACTGCGGGATCGGCTACGTCCTGGCGGTCGGCTACGACCGGCGTGTGGCGATCAACGACGGCCGCACCCTCGTACGCGGCGACACCCTCGCCGAACGGATCCCCACCACCGGATGGCAACCACGCAGCTGCGGTCCGGGAGCCAAAGGAGCCCGCGACTACCTGTGGGCCTGGATCACCACCGCCACCCGACCCGGCGAACACCGGTGGCTACTCATCCGACGCAACCGCGCCACCGGCGAACTGGCCTTCTACCTGTGCTGGTCACCCCGCCCGGTGCCGCTGCACACCCTCGTGCGGGTCGCCGGCTCACGCTGGAGCATCGAGGAACTGTTCCAGACCGGCAAGGGCCAGGTCGGCCTGGACCACTACCAGGTCCGCGGCTGGACCGGCTGGCACCGGTTCATCACCCTGGCCATGCTCGCCCTAGCCGTCCTGACCACCCTCGCCGCCACCGCCCGGCAGCCCGACCCGGACATCATCGCGTTGACCGTCGCCGAGATCCGCCGACTCCTCAACGCCCTCGTCCTCACCCAATCACTCCCACCAGCACACACGATGCACTGGTCGATCTGGCGACGAACATCCCAAGCCCGAGCCCGACGATCCCACTACCAGCGCAGACAGGCGAACTGACGTTGGAGTATTAGCCCAAGCGGGGTTGCCGTTCATCGAGGACTTGGTGCCGTTCCTGTTGCGGGGTCTCATCCGTACCCGCCACGCCCGAGCCGACCGGCGCTGGAGGCCACCCGCGCCGCTGTACCCGTAGCCGGCTCCGACCGCTCCGCCTCAACGACTGCCGCTGCCGTCCCGGCCACCACCTCGCCGGGCTGACTACCTCCCGGCGCTCGGATCGACGTACACGTCCCCCTCCGCAAGAGGTACGCCCCGACCTCCACCCGGCCATCAGCTCCCTCGCGCGGGGATACCTCGCCAGGCACACGATCCCAGGACCGACCAAGGCAAGCCCCGATCCGCCTCCAACATCCAGCGAGATGTCAGAGACGGACACGTCCGGGGTAACCGGCGGACGGCACCATCGGCCGGATGGCACAGTCACCCGCCAAAGGCAAGGGCACGTTACCAACCGACGTCGCCAGCCGCGCTCGATCGGGACGCACCACCCCGCGCGTCGTCCTCCGACGCCGTCGGGTAATCGCGGGTCGCGGCACGATCATGGCGACCCGGGCGTTAAACGCACCGAGCCCTACACAGCCGGATCATCTAGATGATCTTGTGCTCCCATCCTGCTCCCAACGTAAGGACCACAACGGGAACGGCTCGTTACCGAAAGTTCGGTAACGAGCCGCTTGACCTGCTCATATACATGGTGGGCGATACTGGGTTTGAACCAGTGACCTCTTCCGTGTCAAGGAAGCGCGCTCCCACTGCGCCAATCGCCCTCGCTCTTGCCGAGGTGGAGACGGGATTTGAACCCGTGTACACGGCTTTGCAGGCCGTTGCCTCGCCTCTCGGCCACTCCACCGAGGTAGCCCCCGACTGTGGCGGCATATCTCCGAGCGGACGACGGGATTCGAACCCGCGACCCTCACCTTGGCAAGGTGATGCGCTACCAGCTGCGCTACGTCCGCGTACTTCAGGTCTTCCAACTTCTGGTCTTGCTTGTCTCCGCTGTTTCCTGGTGACGGATGAGAACTTTAGCCGAGGCTGCCGACAAGTGCCAACTCGGGTCCCCCTCGGCGCGGCGTGGTCGCCGAGATCCACAAAACCGCAGGTAGCGAGCTTGGGGATCACGCCGCCCCGACCACAACCCGGAGGCATCCTAGGAACCTGGGTTAGGAGACCAGGGCAAAAAAGGGCGTCATGACGCCGGACGGACTGACTGTTCCCTCAACAAAGTGAGGATGATGCGACACAACATGGTGACATCCATGGATTAACGTGACCGCGTGACGAGACGGTCGGCGGAGTTGCGCCTCGAATCGCTGCTGAGCGTCGCCTGCGACGTGATCGCCGAACGCGGGCTGGCCAACACCCGGACCGCCGACGTCGCCGAGGCGGCCGGGGTCAGCCAGGCGCTGGTCTTCTACCACTTCGCGACCAAGGAGCGCCTGCTCTCCCAGGCGTTCGCGTACGCCGCCGAGCAGGATCTCGCCCGAGTCGACACGCTGCTCGGCTCCGGCGCCGCGCCGCTGGAGAAACTGAAGAAGATCCTGCGGTTCTACGTGCCGTCCGGCGGCCGCTCGAAGAGCTGGACGTTGTGGATCGACGGCTGGGCCGAGGCGCTGCGCAGCCCGGAACTGGAAAAGGTGTCGCGCCGGCTCGACCTGCGCTGGAAGGAAGCGTTGACCGAGGTGATCGCGGCCGGCGTGACCGACGGCAGTTTCACGTGCCCCGACCCGGGTGGGGCGGCATGGCGGATCATCGCCCTCATCGACGGCCTGGCCGTGCAGGTCACCGTGCACGAGCGGATGGTCGCCCGCCGCCAGGTCGCCGAATGGGTGCGCCTGTCGACCGCCCGCGAACTGGGCATCGACCCCGAACATCTCGCCTGAGCCGCACCCCCGGCCGGCCACCCGACCCGGCCGAGCCGCCTGACGGCGACCCAACCGATTCATCCGAGCCGCCTGACGGCGACCCGCCTGACGGCGACTCAGCCGATCCATCCAAGCCGCCTGCCGGCGACTCAACCGATCCATCCAAGCCGCCTGCCGGCGACTCAACCGATCTCCGCCCAAGCCGCCGAGCGGCGACCCAACCAACCCGCCCGAGCCGCCTGACGACGGCTCAACCCACCAGTGCGGCCACCGCGTCGGGGACCGGCACGTCCTCGGGTACGTCCACGGCCAGCACCACCGCGTCGACCGGCAGCGGCGCGTACAGGTGCGGGAACAGCGCCCCGCCGCGGGACAGCTCCCAGCGCAGGTCGGCACCGAGCAGCCCGGGGTCGACGGTCAGCAGGACCAGGCCACGCTGCCCGGCGAAGTGCCGGGCGGCCGTCTCGACGACCTGTTCCCGGCCGGAGAGATGGACGTACCCGTCCCGCCGGTCCACCGCCGACCCCGCGTAACTCCCCCGCGCGCGGGCCTGGGCCCACTCCGCGGCAGCAAGCAGCTTGTAGATCACCCGCGACCCTAGCCCGCCCGGAGCCCGCCGGAAGCCGCGCTGATCGAGGAGAAAACAAGCGACAACCCGCCCGATCCGGGCACGCTTTCTCCTTGATCAGCGCAACGCCCGCGCCCGCGCCGCGCACACGCCCGCGCCGCGCCCGCGCACACGCAACGCCCAACGCGGGCAGGGCGGGTCGGGTCAGGGGGTGGGCGGGGCCCAGGGGAGGTCGCGTACGTCGTCGCGGGTGAGGGTGCCGTCGGCGACCAGGACGCGGTGGCGGCGACCGACGGTGCCGCCGGCCGGGACCGGCAGGGTGTGTTCGAAGGCCAGCGCGACGCACACCCCCGGGTAGATCCCGGTCCGCACGAACCAGTGGTCGCCGGCGCCGAGCCCGGCGAAGACCAGGCTGTACGGCGCACCGTCGGCCCCCTGCCCGGTGAGCGCGAGCCACGGCTCGGTGCTGCCGTTGACCTTCTCCTCCCCGTCGGCGCCTTCGGTGAACGTCTGCGGGGTGCCGGGGGCGACCCGCCAGAAGAAGCCGCCGTAGCCGGCGCCGCCGGGGCGGCCGTTGGTGGCCGGGCTGCCCAGCGAGACGTCCCGGTCGGCGGGGGCGGTGAGCGTGTACGCGATGTCGAGGGCGTACGTGCCGGCGTGGCCGGTCTCGCGGACGGCGACGGTGCGTTCCTCGACGAGCAGGGTGTCGCCGGCCGGGTCGAGCCAGCGCAGCCGCTGCGTGAAGCCGTCGGGGCGCCGGTCGTGCCAGGTGTCGTGGACGATCCGGCCGTGGTCGTCGAGCCAGGTATAGCCGGCGTCGCGGACGTAGGTGCGTCCGCCCCACAGGTTGGTGCCGGAGACGTCCTGCATGGCGACGCTGACGCCGAGGTGCCAGCGGTGGTCCTCGGGCAGGGTGTCGGTGACCGGGACGCCAGCGAGGGTACGGACCGGGTGCAGGTGCGGCCGGGGCGACCAGCGCGGGTCGATGTCCGGGGCGAGGACGTAGTCGGCGACGGTGCTGTCGCGCACCAGCAGACGTACCGGATCGGGGGTGTCGGTCATCGTGCCTCCGCTCGGGTGGGTGGGCCGGGAAAGCCCTTGCCCCACGGGTTTGCGACAGCGTATCGAGCTTCTTCGGTCGGCGGGAGCCGGCCGCCGGGCCCTGCCGGCCGCAGTCCCGGTGCCGGTCGGGCAGAATCGCCGCGTGTCCGACAACCCGGCGGCGTTCGTCCGCGCCTACGCCCGGCTGGCCGCCGTGCCGTTCGTACCCGAGATCAGCCTGCACCAGGCCGACGAGCCGATCGGCCTGTGGGAGCTGACCGAGGGCGAGTTCCGCAGCGAGCAGCCGCCGCCGTTCTGGGCGTTCGCGTGGGCCGGCGGGCAGGCGCTGGCCCGCTACGTACTCGACCATCCCGAGGTGGTGGCGGGCCGGCGGGTGCTGGACCTGGCGTCCGGATCCGGCCTGGTCGCGGTGGCCGCGGCCCGGTCCGGCGCGGCCCACGTACGGTCCGTCGACGTGGACCCGTTCGCCGGGGCGGCCGCGACGCTCAACGCGGCGGCCAACGGGGTGACCGTCGTCGCCGAGACCGCCGACCTGCTCGGCGGTGACGCCGGGGACGCCGAGGTGGTGCTGGTCGGTGACGCGTTCTACAGCCAGGCGATGGCCGACCGGATGTTCGGCTTCCTGCGCCGGGCGGTGAAGGTCGGCGCCCGGGTGCTGGTCGGCGATCCGGACCGGGCGTTCCTGCCCCGCAAGCTGCTGCGGCCGCTGGCCGCGTACGACGTGCCGGTGCCGCCGGCGCTGGAGAGCGTACGCGTCAAGCACACGACGATCTGGGAGCTGCCCGGCCCGGCGGGGGTCGGCGGGACGGCCGGATAGCCTGTCCGACGTGCTGTTCCGCAGTTGGGAGGCACCGGCGGGGGCCGGCGCCGACGTCGCCACGGTCACCGACCACGCCGGCGTGGCGCACCTCGTGGTGACCCGCCACGCACTGGTCCGGCAGGTCCTCGCCGACCCGGGCACGTTCCGCCCCGACAACGCCCTGGACGCGGTCACGCCGGTGCCGGTGGCGGCGCTGCGGGTGCTGGCCGGGCACCGGTTCCGGCTGCCGCCGACGCTGGCGAACAACGGCGGCCCCGGCCATCCGGCGATCCGGGCGATCGTCGCCGACGCGCTGCACCCGACCCGGGTCGACGCCCAGCGGGCGTGGCTGACCACCGTCGTGCGCCGGCGGGTCGGCCGGCTCGCGGCGGCGCTCGACCGGGGCGACCCCGTCGACCTGTACGCCGGACTCGCCGCCGACCTGCCGCTGCTGGTGCTCGCCCGGCTCGTCGACCTGCCGGCCGGCGGCGACGCGAACGGTGGTGGAACCGAGGTCGCCGCGGTCAAGGAGTTCGCCCGGTCGGCGCTGGAACTCTTCTGGGCGCCGGTGGACCCGGCCCGGCAGGTGGCGCTGGCGTCGACGGTGGGTCGGTTCCACGCCGTACTGCGGGAGTTCGCGGCGACCGGCGGCGGGCTCGCCGCCGACCTGCGGGCCGCCGGCCACCCGCCGGACGTGGTCGTCGGCGCGCTGTTCTTCCTGCTGGTCGCCGGGCAGGAGACGACGTCGCAGTTCCTGACCCTGCTGCTGCACCGGCTGGCCGGCGAACCGGCCGTGCTCGACGGCCTGCGGGACGGGACCGTGGACGTCGCGGCCGTCGTCGAGGAGGGGCTGCGCCTCGATCCGCCGATCGTCACCTGGCGCCGGGTCGCCGCCCGGGACACGACGCTCGCCGGGATCGCGGTGCCGGCCGGTACGAGCGTGGTGCTGTGGCTGGCCCGCGCCGGCCGGGATCCGGCGGTCGTCGCCGAACCGGAGGCGTTCCGGCCCGGGCAGCGGGGATCGCGCCGGCACCTGGCGTTCGGGGCGGGCGCGCACCGGTGTGTCGGGGCGCACCTGGCCCGGATGGAGGCCGGGGTGGTCGTCGCCGAGGCGGCCGGGCTGCTGCGCGACGTGACCGTGGTGCGGGCGCCGTGGTGCCCGGACAACCTGTCGTTCCGGATGCCGGACAGCTTCGTGGTCCGCCGGTCAGGGGCGGCGGTACGGGCCGCCTGACGGGCACCGGCGGCCCGGGCGGGCCGGTCTACTGGTCGTCGGCCCAGGTGCGCCAGTCGTCGAGCACGCCGTGCAGGGCCGGGGTGAGCCAGCCGGGCGCCGACCGCTGGAAAACGCCCGGATCCATCGTGCCGGCGCCGTCCGGCAGCGCGCCGAGCAGGTGCGGGACCAGTTCGGTGAAGTTCGCCCAGTGCACGAGTTCCGGCTCGGCCGGCCAGGCGCCGACCACCACGCCGGCCGGGACACCGCGCCGCTCCAGCGCCTCCAGCGTCAACGCGGTGTGGTTGAGCGTGCCGAGGCCGGCCCGGGTCACCACGACCGCGGGAGCGCCGAGCGACACCGCCAGGTCGGCGACCGTCCACGCCTCGCCCGACGGGCGCAGTCCCATCGGTACGAGCAGACCGCCGGCGCCCTCGACGAGCACCAGGTCGTGTTCCTTGGCGATGTCGCGTACGGCGTCGACGGCCGTGTACAGCTCCAGCGGCTCGAGCGAGGCGACCCGGGCGGCGGCCAGCGGCGCCAGCGGGTCCGGATAGTTCGCCAGGGTACGGGTCGTCGTCGGGGCGGCGAGCCGGGCGACGGTGTCCTCGTCGGCCGGTGCGCCGGTGGCCGTACCGGTCTGGCCGGGCTTGACCATGGCGACGGTGAGACCGGCGGCGCGGGCGCAGGCGGCGACCGCCGCGGTGACCATGGTCTTGCCGACGTCGGTGTCGGTGCCGGTGACCAGGACGGGGCCACGCCAGCCAAGCTCGGTCACGCTCTCACCACCTTCGCTCACGGCGTCACCTCACTACGTTCGCTCACGCGCACTCCACGACGATGTCGAGGGCCCGGTCGAAGTCGGCACGGGGTACGCCCGTGTTGACCGTCAGCCGCAACCGGGACCGGGTGTCCGGTGTGGACGGTGGACGGAAGCAGCCGACCGCCACGTCGCGGTCGAGGCAGGCGGCGGCCCAGGCCACCGCCGCCTCGGGACCGGGCGCCGTGATCGAGAGAACGCCGCCGGCCGGGTCCGAGACGGCCAGTCCGGCGGCCCGCAGCCGGCGTACGGCGGTCGTGGCCCGGTCGGCGAGTTCGGCGCGCAGGTCGTCGCCGGCCCGGGCCAGCCGGGCGGCGGCGAGCACCCCGGCGGCGACGGCGGGCGGCAGCGCGGTGTCGTAGACGAAGGTGCGGCCGGTGTCGACCAGGTGCCGGATCAGCGGTTCCGGGCCGGCGACCACGCCACCGGCGCCGCCGAGCGCCTTGGACAGCGTGGCGGTGACGACGACGTCGGGCCGGCCGGCGAGACCGGCGGCGGCGACGGCGCCGGCACCGGCCGGTCCGGTGACGCCGAGGGCGTGGGCGTCGTCGACGAGCAGCAGCGCCCCGTGCCGGCTGGTCACCGTGTACAGGTCGGGCAGCGGGGCCAGGTCGCCGTCGACGGAGAAGACCGACTCGGTGACGACGACGGCGGGCCGGCCGGGCGCCGCGGCCAGCGCGGCGTCGACGGCGGCCGGGTCGGCGTGCGCGGTCACCACGGTCTGCGCGCCGGACAGCCGGGCGCCGTCGATCAGCGAGGCGTGGTTGTGGGCGTCGCAGACGAGCAGGGTACGCGGGCGGACCAGGGCCCGGATCGCGCCGAGGTTGGCCAGGTAGCCCGACGAGTAGACCAGGGCCGCCCCGGTGCCGAGCCAGTCGGCGAGGGTCGACTCCAGGATGGCGTGCAGGTCGGTGGAGCCGCGGACCAGCCGGGAGCCGGTCGCGCCGAGGCCGTACCCGGTCAGGGCGGCACCGGCGGCGGCGGTGACGGTCGGGTGCCGGGCGAGCCCGAGGTAGTCATTTCCGGCGAGGTCGACCACGGAGTCGGTGCCGGCGCGCGGGCGCAGCCGGCGGGTCAGTCCGGCCTTGGCGCGCAGCGCGGCGCGGCGGTCGAGCGCCGCCAGCCAGCCGCTCACTGATCACTCCCCACGTGGTGTCCGGGCAGAAGGACGCCTTGTAGGGTACGACCATGCCAGAGATCCTCGACCGCGCCCGCACCCAGGTGCTCGATGGCGGAGTCGGCCTCGACGAGGCCGGCGCCCTCGAAATCCTGCGGCTGCCCGACGAGCACCTGTCGGCGGCCCTGCAGTTGGCGCACGAGGTGCGGATGCGCTGGTGCGGTCCGGAGGTCGAGGTCGAGGGCATCGTGTCGCTGAAGACCGGCGGCTGCCCCGAGGACTGCCACTTCTGCTCGCAGTCGGGGCTGTTCGCCTCGCCGGTGCGCTCGGTGTGGCTGGACATCCCGTCGCTGGTGGAGGCGGCGAAGCAGACCGCGGCGACGGGGGCGACCGAGTTCTGCATCGTGGCGGCCGTACGCGGTCCGGACGCGCGGCTGATGAAGCAGATGCGCGAGGGGGTGGCGGCGATCCGCGAGGCTGTCGACATCCAGGTCGCCGCGTCGCTGGGGATGCTCACCAAGGACCAGGTCGACGAGCTGGTCGACATGGGTGTGCACCGCTACAACCACAACCTGGAGACCTGCCGGTCGTACTTCCCGAACGTCGTCACCACGCACTCCTGGGAGGAGCGCTGGGAGACGTTGACCATGGTGCGCGCCTCCGGGATGGAGGTGTGCTGCGGCGGCATCCTGGGTCTCGGCGAGTCGGTCGAGCAGCGCGCCGAGTTCGCGGCGCAGCTGGCCGAACTCGACCCGCACGAGGTGCCGCTGAACTTCCTCAACCCGCGGCCGGGCACCCCGCTGGGTGACCGGCCGGTGGTCGGGGCCCGCGACGCGCTGCGCGCGATCGCCGCGTTCCGGCTGGCGATGCCGCGCACGATCCTGCGGTACGCCGGTGGCCGCGAGATCACCCTCGGTGACCTGGGTACGCGGGACGGCCTGCTCGGCGGCATCAACGCGGTGATCGTCGGCAACTACCTGACCACGTTGGGGCGCCCGGCGACCGACGACCTGGCGTTGCTCGACGACCTGAAGATGCCGGTCAAGGCGCTCTCCCAGACGCTGTGACGACGGTGACCGCGACCTGGTGCGACCGCTGCGGCGAGCCGGCCGGCGACGGTGCCCACACGGCGTGCGTGGCGGCCCGTGAGCTGGAACCGCCGCGTTACTGCCCGGCCTGCCGCCGCCGGATGAAGGTCCAGATCCTCCCGGCGGGTTGGTCCGCGGAATGCGTGGAACACGGTCGCCGCACCCCATCCCCATAATCCCCGCGCCCCTCATGATCCGCGTGATCAGGGACTGAATCGCGCGTGTCGCCGGCGTGGCGGGGTGCATACTCCCTGATCACCCGGATCACGCGGGCCGGGCCGGGTGGCGCGGGCCGGGTGGCGCGGGCGCGATCAAGGGGAAAGCGTGCCCACCTTGCCCCGGTTCGTCGGACGACTTGTCCTTGATCAACGCCCGCCCGGCGCCCGACGCTCGGCGCCGGGCGGACGGGCGGCGCGGGCGCGGCGCGGGGGTGCCCCGCCCGCCGTCCCGTTGGGCGGCACGGCGGGCGGGGCGGGTGGCACGGTGTCCGACCGACCGGCTCCGGACGGGTGGGAACGGCCGTCCGGAGCCGGCGCGGGTTCAGGACACCGTGCAGGCGGTGCCGTTGAGGGTGTACGTCGTCGGTTTCGGGTTGCTGCCGCCGTGGGCGGCGTTGAACCCGAAGGTGGTCGAGCCGCCCGGGGCGAGCGCCCCGTTCCACGCCACGTTGGTGGCGGTCACCTGCGTGCCCGTCTGGGTCACCGTCGCCGACCAGGACTGGGTGACCTGCTGCGCCGCGGTCGGGAAGGTCCACCGCAGGGTCCAGCCGGACAGGGTGGTGCCACCGGTGTTGCGTACGGTGACGGTGCCGGTGAAGCCGCTGTTCCAGTCGTTGGTGCCGTAGCTGACGTCGCACGAGCCGGCCGGCGGCGGGGTGGTCGGCGGCGGGGTCGTGGGTGGCGGCGTGGTGGGCGGTGGGGTCGTCGGCGGCGGGGTCGTGGGTGGCGGCGTGGTCGGCGGCGGAGTCGTCGGTGGCGGGGTGGTCGGCGGCGGGGTGGTGCCGGGTTCGTCGCCCCAGATCCGGGTGCCGGCCGCGTAGAGGGTCACCCCGCGGTTCGGTCCGGCCGCCGGCTGGTACGACGGGTCGTTCGCCGGGTTCCAGGTGCCGCCCTCCGGTACGCCGATCTTGAACTGGACCTCCATCCGGTGCGCCGACTGGCCGGCGGGCGCGATGGTGTACCCGGTGCAGTCGATCTCGACGTACCAGATGTCGCCGCTGAACTGGCGGGCGGTCGTCGGGGACGGGCAGCCCTGGGTGTAGCCGGGCGTGACGGTGACCGGCCCGGTGCCGTCGGGCCGGAAGTAGTAGCGGAACTTCGCCGTGGTGAGCGCGCGGGCCGGGTACGCCGACTTGTTGTAGACGATCGCCTTGATCCCGGTCGCCCGTGGCTCGGCCTGCATGACCGTGGTCTCGACGGTGATCTCGTCGATGTCCGGGCTCTCCGGCTGCGGGAAGTTCGCCAGCGGGGTGCCGCCGTACTGGGACGTCAGCCGGGCCAGCGCGGACGTGAAGCCGGCGTTGTAGTCGGTGGCGACCTCGTTCATCACGTAGTCGCCGCGGTCGTCCCGGTATACGTCGTCGGGCGCGGACGGCCCGCCGACCAGCGCCCCGTACAGGACGTGCCGGGTCTCGACCGGCACCGTCTGGCTGTCCCACCAGGAGCCGTGGGCGGTGCGGTGGTGCGGGTTCTTCGGCGGGTTGGTGCCGAAGCCGATGACGTAGCTGGAGTTGCGCGGGTTGGCGCCGAGCGCGTAGTTGATCTGCCGGACGGCGAAGTCGTGGTAGCGGGTCTTGCGGGTCGCGTCGGTCGTCTTGTCGCTGTAGACCAGCGCGGCGAACGCGGTGTTGGCGGCGTAGCGCAGCGCGCCCCAGGTGTCCAGGACGGCCATTCCGCCGGGCGAGGTACGCACCTTCTCGCCGTTCACGCCGACGGTCCAGTAGTCGAGCCAGCGGTTGGCGTCGTCGACGTACTTCTGCCGGCCGGTCAGGTTGGCCAGCAGCACGTACGCGCCGAACTGCTTGTTGTCCCAGGCCAGCGTCCACTTGTAGGAGCGGGTGCTGGTCTGCGGCTCGGTGCCGAGGCGGTCGTACTCGGTCTCGGCCTTCGTCAGGTAGGCGGCCTCGCCGGTGGCCCGGTGCAGCCAGATCGCGCCCCAGACCAGTTCGTCCTGATAGCCGCTCCACGACCGGTAGAAGCTGGTCGCGTCGGTGATGCACTCGTGGTAGGACTTCCGGACCGTGTCGGCGAAGGTGTAGAGCTGGCGGGCGTGGCTGACCAGCGTGTTCGCGTACGCGGCGTCGGTTGGCCGGAAGACCATGGAGCTGGCGGCCATCGCGGCGGCGGTCTCGGCGGCCAGTTCGGCGCCGCCGCAGCTCGCGTCGATCCTGTACGCCGGGCGGGCCATCGGCATCACCTCGGCCGGTCCCCACCACTTGTGGTCGTCGTCGCCCTTGCCGACCTGCCCGTAGAGCACGTTCGGGGCGGGGTGCGCCTTGATGAAGTAGTCGTTGACGAAGCGCAGGTTGTTGAGCAGGTGCGGGAGCTGGCCGGAGGCGACGTAGCCGGCCCGGTACTCCACCGCGCCCCAGGCGAGCATGGTGGCGCTGAACGCCATCGGGAAGCCGAACTTCACGTGGTCGCCGGCGTCGTACCAGCCGCCGGTGAGGTCGAGTCCGACGTCGGCGCCGTCGGTGAGCGCCGAGTCGCCGCGCCAGGAGACCCGGTTCCAGTCCGGCAGCGGGCCGGACTGCTGGGCCTCGTAGAAGAGCAGGGACTTCTGGAGGGCTTCGGCGTAGTTGTAGGCGGGTGCGGCGGTGGCCGGTGCCGGGTTGGTCGCGGTCACCACGAGGGCGGCCGCCACGGCCACGGCGGCGGCCGCGGCGACGGCGATGCCGGCGGCCGGTCTCGGTGGGACCGGTGTCGGCGGGGTGGGGCCGGCGGTGGCCGGCGGGGCGGACCGGTGGCGGTTTCGCCACCGGCGCGGGGGCCGTTCACGTCGGCCTTTCAGCCAGGCCGGCCCGAAGGTTGGGCGCACTAGACTCGCTCCTGTCCGTGGAGCCGCACGCGGCAACGCGCAGCGGAGGACACCTGGGGCGGATGTGGGCGCATCCGCCCCTCTTCCGTGGGCACGACCGGGTGGCGGTGGCGGGCGGGGCGACTCCCGGTCGGCCCGTCGCCCGTCATCCGGTCGGGCGACGGCAGGTCCGGTTCGACTGGCTCATGGTCGGGACCAAGACCGACCGGGAGCGCTCCCATGGATTCTGGACAATGTAACCGGGAGATTGTGGGTTTGTGAAGAACCCCCGGTGGCGGGACCGGTCTACGGTGCCGGAGTGGACCGAACACACCCCGCGACGAACCCCGGTCCGGCGGCCCGCCGAAACCGGCCGCAATGGCTGGTCGTCGCCCTCGTCGCACTGGTCACGGCCGTTGTCACGCTGGCCGGCACCGTACTGGTGGCCCGGCTCCACGCCCGCAGCCCGCTGGACCGCTCCGACCGGGCCGTGGTCGCCGACGCGCTGCCCCGGCTGGAGTTCCTGCGCCGGGCCATCGACGGCGGAGCCGCCCAGCGGATGCAGGAACTCTTCCCCGAGGGCTACTTCTTCCTGCACGTCCTCTACGGACTGTCCTGGCTGGAGGTCGGCGACCGCGATCCGGGACGGCACGACGAGGCGCTGCGGGAGGCCCGGCGGGCGCTGGACGCGCTGGACTCCGCTGCCGGGCGGGCCCCGTTCAGCCCCACCCTCGACCCGCCGTACGGCGTCTTCCACGCCGGTTGGAGCGGCTGGCTACGGGGCGGCGTGGTACGGCTGGCCGGCGGCCCGGCGGCGGCACCCTTCGACGCCGAGCGGCTCGCCGCCGACGTCGACACGCTGGCCCGGGCGTTCGACAACCAGCTGACCGCCACCGGCTCGCCGTTCCTGAGCGCCTACCCGGGGCAGGCGTGGCCGGTCGACAGCACGGTCGGGATCGCCACCGTACGACTGGCCGACCATCTGGCCGGCACCGACGCGTACGACGGGCTGCTGGCCCGCTGGCGGACGGCGGCCGACGCCCGGCGGGATCCGGCCACCGGCCTGCTGGCGCACCGGGTCGACCCGGACACCGGCTTCCCGGTGGAGGGTGCCCGGGCGACGTCGCAGACCATGGCGCTGCGGTTCCTGCGGGAGGTCTATCCGCAGGACGCGACCCGCGACTGGGCCCGTTTCCGCGACCTGTTCGCCTCGACCACCTTCTGGGCCCCGGGGGTACGCGAACACCCGCGCGGCACCGACCTGCCCGGCGACGTCGACTCGGGGCCGCTGATCCTGGGCATGTCGGCGTCGGCGAGCGTCGTGGCGCTGGGCGACGCGGTGCTGTTCGGCGACCGGCGTACCGCGGCGGCGCTGTCCGGGCTGGCCGAGACCACCGGATTCGCGGTCGAGAGCGGTGGGCAGCGGCGCTATCTGGGTGGCCTGCTGCCGGTCGGCGACGCGTTCCTGGTGTGGTCGCTGACCGCCGACGGCTGGATCGTGCCGGTGACGGAGACGACCGCACCGGAGGGCGGACCGGGACCGTGGTGGCGGCTGCCGTGGCTCGTCGGGTTGCTCGCCGCGGTACCGCCGTGGTGGTTGCTGCTCGTGATGACACTGAAGCCGATCCTCGTCAAGGGAAAGCGCTTTCCAGTTTCGTGATATGCATCGCATCATAGATTGACATCTATTTATTGCTGACGTTTTCCCAGTTCAGTGGGCGCGCAAGCGCTATCTACGCCTCATGATCAAGAGTTGGCATCGGCGATTCCGTCCTGGTATACGGGCGTACGGTTGCCGCTGCTCTTCGTGACCGGCACAGTACGGCCTAGATCAGCGGTGCCATCGACGCCGCCGCCAACTCTTGGTCAACCTCACGAGGAGACTGCGATGGCCTTGCGCCTTGCCGACGGCACCGCATGGGCGGACACCCTCGCCCGTGCCGCTGCCGCCGCCCCCGAGGCATTCGACGGCGACACCCTGCGCAACCTGGTCGAGGGGTCCTGGAAGTCGTCCGGCACCCCCACCCCGGTCCGCACCCCGATCGACAACACGGTCCTGGTCAACCTGCCCCGGCTCGACGGCGGGTCGGCCCGCGCCGCCGTGGCGTTCGCCGCCGCCGAGCACCGCGACTGGGCCGCCACCCCGCTCGCCGAACGCAAGGCCCGGGTCACCGCGGCCCTCGACGAACTGACCGTCAACCGCGACCTGCTCGCCATGCTGCTGGTCTGGGAGATCGGCAAGCCGTGGCGGCTGGCCTGCGCCGACGTCGACCGGGCGCTCGACGGCGTCCGCTGGTACGTCGAGGAGATCGACCGGATGCTCGCCGACGGCCGCGAACCGCTGCCCGGCCCGGTGAGCAACATCGCCAGCTGGAACTACCCGATGAGCGTGCTCGTCCACGCCGAGCTGGTGCAACTGCTGGCCGGCAACGCCGTCATCGCCAAAACCCCGTCCCAGGGCGGCGCGGTCTGCCTCTCCGTCGCGCACGCCCTGATGCGCCGCGCCGGACTGCCCGCCACCCTGCTCTCCGGCAGCGGCGAGGAACTGTCCGAGGTGCTGGTCCGGGCCCCCGAGATCGGTGCCGTCGCGTTCGTCGGCGGCCGCTCCAACGGCGGCAAGGTCGCCGCGGCACTGCTCGACTCCGACAAGCGGCACTTCATCGAGCAGGAGGGCCTCAACGCCTGGGGCATCTGGGAGTTCTCCCAGTGGGACATGCTGGCCAAGCACCTGAAGAAGGGCTTCGAGTACGGCAAGCAGCGGTGCACCGCCTACCCGCGTTTCGTCGTACAGCGGGAACTGGTCGACCAGTTCCTCGACATGTACCTGCCGGTCGTCCGGTCGGTCCGCTTCGGCCACCCGCTCGCCGTCGGTGACGACTGGACGGCCGGCGACCCGCTGCCGGAACTCGACTTCGGACCGCTGATCAGCGGCGCCAAGGCCGAGGAACTGCGCCGCAAGGTCGACGAAGCCGTCAAGGGCGGCGCGGTGCCGCTCTACCGGGGCCGGCTCGACGGCGCGCCGTTCCTCGACGGGCAGGACAACTCCGCGTACGTGGCGCCGGCGGTGCTGCTCGCCCCGCCCGGCCGGTCCCGGCTGATGCACGCCGAGCCGTTCGGCCCGGTCGACACGATCGTCGTCGTCGACACCGAGGACGAACTGCTGGCCGCGATGAACGCCTCCAACGGGGCGCTGGTCGCCAGCCTCGCCTGCGACGACGAGGACAAGGCCGCGAAGCTCGCCGTCGACCTCCAGGCGTTCAAGGTCGGCATCAACAAGCCGCGCTCGCGCGGCGACCGCGACGAGCCGTTCGGCGGCCGGGGCGCGTCGTGGAAGGGCGCGTTCGTCGGCGGTGACCTGCTGGTCGAGGCGGTGACCGTGGGCGCCGGCGACCGGCTCTACGGAAACTTCCCCGACTACAGCCGCTACCCCACGACCTGAGAAAACAGAGGGTTCCTTCCTTCCCGCCGTCCCACGGGAAGGAAGGAACCCTCTTTCTTACACACCCCAGAAAGGTCTTTACCGGTGGCCCGGCCCTGCACCAGAAACCGGGCCACCGAGTCTTCGCCCCGCTAGGCCTTTACGGCCGCGGGAGTCGTGGTCTTCCCGGCGGCCGCCCGGGCCACCAGGGGCAGGGTGACCGTCACCAGATCACCGTCGCGGTCGACCGGCCCCGGCCGACCCATCCGGGCGACCGTACGCAGCAGCCCGACGTTGTCGGCGTGGGCATGGGCGACCAGCGCGGCAAACCCGGCCCGGCCGGCGTTCGTCACCAGCCGGCGCAGCAGCGCCGTACCGAGGCCACGACGCTGCCAGGCGTCCTCCACCAGGACCGCCACCTCGCCGACGCGGCCCTCGGCGACCATGTTCGCCATCGCCACGATCCGCTCCCCCTCGCCGCCGGCCGGACCGCGGACGACCGCCACCAGGGTCACCCCGTGCGCCGGATCGAGCAGCCGGTGCAGCTTCGCGGGCGACGGGCCGCCGACGGCCAGGTAGCGGCGGCGCCGGCTGCGGGCCGAGCAGCGCTCGTGCATCGCCGCCAGTGCGCCGGCGTCGTCCGGGGCGGCGGGGCGGACCGTCACCTCCGCACCGTCGGTCAGGACCACGGTCACCAGCTCGTCGGTCCGCCGGGTGATCGACGACGCCAGGTCGACCAGAGCCTGCGCCCGGGCGTATTCGGCCGGTGTGAAGACCGGTGCGGCCCGCCGGATCTCGTAGCAGCCGCCGGCCGGGTCGGGCAGCCCCATCACCGTGTCGGTGAAGCCGGGCCGGCTCCGGCCGGCCGTCGGCCGCCAGGTGACGGCCGTGGCGGCCAGCAGGTTCCGCAGCAGCTCGCCGAGGCAGTCGGGATCACGGACCAGCCGGGCCGCCAGTCCCAGCACCCGGGTCGGCTGGTCGGCCAGGCCCTGGGCCTCGGCCCGGGCCACCCAGGCGTCCCGGCCCCGGCCCCGCTCGACGGCGGCGAGCAGCTCCGCCTCGTCGAGGGTGTCCGGGGCGTCGACGAGGAAGTCGTCGACCGCGCCCGCCTCGGTCGTGTGCACCTGCACGGCAAGGATGTTGACCGACCGCAGGGCGAGGCTCGCGGCCAGCACGGACAGGTATCCCGGACGGTCGTCGACCGTCGCCCGGATCCGCCACAGCGCCATGATCTGCTCCTTCTGCCGAGGTTGCCGCCCGGGGCGACAACCGGGACCGGTGGTCCCGCAGCCTGCACCTCCTACAGTGCGTGCCGGCTGTTTCCCTCAGATTGCCCGGCGGTGTCTTCTCCCGACCGGAAATCTCACGACTGTGTGACGGCCGGTGGGGCGGTCACCAGATCGAGCCGGTCGCCGAGGATGACCGCGGCCGCCCGGACGAGTTGGGCGATCCGGTCGACCTCGGTGACGTGGAACGCCGCCGCCGGCAACCCCTCGCCGTCGACCCGGGTCAACATCAGCACCAGGCCGGCACGGCCGAACGGGGCCACCGCGTAACGGGTGCCGACCGGGCCGTCCATCGACCGGGCCCGCAGCGGGGTGACCTCCGGCAGCACCAGCGGCGTGGGCGCCCGCCAGCTCGCGTACGCCACCGCGGGTTCGCCGCCGCCGACCGCTCCGGTCACCTCGGTCGGCCGCGGCCCGGAGCCGCTGCGGGCGGCCCAGTCCGCCGGTACGACCGCCGCGGCGGCCCAGTCGGCGGCCAGCAGCCCCGGCAGGGCGTCGACGAGGGTGGCGAGGCCGTCGGCGGGGTTCGCGGCGACCTGGGCCAGCAGTTCGGCGTCCTGGCCCCCGGTGGTCGGCGCGCCGATCGCCCGCCACACCCCGTCGACCTGCACACCGGGAATCGCGGCGAGGCCGGCGAGCAGCCGGTCGACGCGGGACGCGCCCGGCCAGACCACGGTGAAGTCGTCGACGGCCCGGCCGCCCAACCGCTCCAGCACCACGACCTGGACGATGTCGGCACCGGCGACGCCCAGCGTGCGTGCCACCTGACCGAGCGCTCCCGGCCGGTCCGGCAGGGTGACCCGAACCCTCAGCAACATCTCAGCCCTTCCTCTCGGCGGTTCCGGCGCAGGACGACGCCGGTACTCGCGGTCCAAAGCGTGCCGGGTGGGCGTTTCGCCCCTGTTGCCATGCCGTGACCCGGCAGCAACGGCCCAGCCTTTGACGCGACGGCCGATCTGGCATCACCCGTTCGGTGGAATCCGGAACGGTCTCGCCGCGCCTCCACTCTGCCCCGCGCGCGGACCCGCCGACCCGGGTTCCGCCGAACTGCGCCCCCGTCCCGCCCGGGACTCCGACCGGCGCCGGGCCTGGCGCGGCGCCGGACCCGCCGTCGCGTTGATCGAGGAGAAAGCATGCCCGGTTCGCGCCGATTCGCCAGACCACTTCTCCGTGATCGACGCTGGCCACGGCGCGGGACCCACGGCGCGGAGCCCACGGCGCGGAGCCCACGGCGCGGGGGCGCGGGGCCGCGGTACGGGCCGCGGCGCGGGGCGCGGGGCCGCGGCGCGGGCGGCGCGGGGTCAGGCGGAGGCGCGGGGATCAGGTGGGTGTCCAGGAGGACGTACGGCTGCGGCAGTTCCTCGCGACGGATCCGCGCGACCAGCAGCCGGGCCATCTGCCGGCCCATCTCCTCCACCGGCTGGTGCACGGTGGTCAGCGGCGGGTCGGACTGCCGCGCGATCGGCGCGTCCTCGAACCCGACCACGGCCACGTCGTCGGGGACCCGTCGACCGGCCTCGCGCAGCGCCCGCAGCGCCCCGCAGGCCATCAGGTCCGACGCCACGAACACGGCGTCGATGCCGGCGTCGAACTCCAGCAGCCGGCGCATCGCCGCCGCCCCGCTGGCCTCGCTGAAGTCGCCGTACGCGATCAGGCTGTCGCTCACCCGGCGGCCGCTGGCCTCGACGGCCGTGCGGTAGCCGGTGAGCCGGGCCACGCCGACGCCCATGTCCTGCGGGCCGGCGATCGTGGCCACCCGGTTGCGGCCGTCGGCGAAGAGGTATTCGACGGCCTGCCGGGCACCGCCGGCGTTGTCGACGTCGACGAAGTAGGACCCCTGGGCGCCCGGCTGGAGCATCCGCGCCGGCCGGCCGCCGAGCACCGTGGGCAGCCCGCGCTGCTCCAGCAGGGTGGGCAGCGGGTCGGAGTCGTGCAGTGACAGCAGCAGTACGCCGTCGACGTGCTGGTTGGTCAGGTGGTGCTCGACGCGTTCCCGCTCGGCCGGCGACTGGGCCATCGCCAGCCACAACTGCATCGGGGTCTCCAGCAGGCCGGAACTGATCCCGCGGACGATCCCGGCGAAGAACGGCTCGCCGAAGACGCGTTCCTCGGATTCGGAGACCACCAGCGCCACCGAGTCGGTCCGTTGGGTGACCAGGGCCCGCGCGGCCCGGTTGGGGACGTACCCGAGTTCGGCGATCGCCTGCTGCACCGCCGCCCGGGCCTCGGGGCTGACCTGCGGCGAGCCGTTGACGACCCGGGAGACCGTGCCCCGGCCGACCCCCGCGCGGGCGGCGACCGCGTCCAGGGTTGGCCGCCCGAGCGAGCGGGTGCGCTGGGTTGTCATCGTCTGCTCCTCCGACGTCCGACGGGCCGGCACCGCTCCGGATGGGAGCCGGCGCCGGCCGCCTATGGTGCTGGCCGATCTCGCCCTATTGTGCGGCCAGCCCGTTACGTCGGATCACTTCGGCGTACCACCTGGCGCTCGACTTGGGAATCCGCAACTGGCTGTCGTAGTCGACGTGGATCATGCCGAATCGCTTGGTGTATCCCCAGGCCCATTCGAAATTATCCATCAGCGACCAGGCGAAGTAGCCGCGCAACGGCACGCCGGCCTCGATCGCCTCGTGGCAGGCGCGCAGGTGGGCGTCGAAGTAGGCCAGCCGCTCGGGGTCGTCGACCCGGCCGTCGACCACCCGGTCGACGAACGCCGCGCCGTTCTCGGTGACGTACAGCGGGACCTCGGGGTATTCGTCGTGGACCCGGCGCAGGATCTCGACCAGGCCGGGTGCGTCGATCTCCCAGTCCATGTCGGTGACCGGGATGCCCCGGGTGACGAAGCGGACGTCCTCGCTGCCCGGCCAGGACGACGGCGCCCGCCAGTACGGCTCGGGCTCGGCGCCCTCGACGGGGGCGGCGACGACGTGCCGGCTGTAGTAGTTGATGCCGAGCACCGACAGCGGGGTGCCGATGACGGCGAGGTCGCCGTCGTGCACGTGCGCGAACCCGGTGACGTCACGCAGGTCCTCGATGACGTCGGCCGGGTACTCGCCGCGCAGGATCGGGTCCAGGAAGATCCGGTTGGCGAGGCCGTCGATGCGGCGGGCGGCGTCCCGGTCGCCCGGCGTGTCACTCTGCGGGGTGACCGGGTAGAGGTTCAGGGTCACGCCGAGCTCGTGGTCGGGGCGGGCGGCCCGGATCGCCTGAACGGCCAGCCCGTGCCCGAGCATCAGGTGGTGCGCGGCCCGTACGGCGTCGCCACCGTCGCTGCGGCCCGGGGCGTGCGCGCCGGAGCCGTACCCGAGGAAGGCCGAGCACCACGGCTCGTTGAGCGTGGTCCAGTAGCGGACCCGGTCGCCGAGGGCGGCGTGGGTGAGCGCCGCGTAGTCGGCGAACCGGGCCGCGGTGTCGCGGACCGGCCAGCCCCCGGCGTCCTCCAGCGGCTGCGGCAGGTCCCAGTGGTAGAGGGTCAGCCACGGCTCGATGTCGTTCTCCAGCAGTTCGTCGACGAGCCGCCGGTAGAAGTCCAGCCCCTCCTGGTTGGCCGGGCCGCTGCCGCCCGGCTGGACCCGCGGCCAGGAGACCGAGAACCGGTACGACCTCAGCCCGAGGTCGGTCATCAGCCGTACGTCGTCGCGGAACCGGTGGTAGTGGTCGCAGGCGACGTCGCCGGTGTGCCCGAGCAGCACCTTCCCCGGGGTGTCGCTGAAGGTGTCCCAGATCGACGGGGTGCGGCCGCCCTCGGTCGCCGCGCCCTCGATCTGGTAGGCCGCGGTGGCGGCGCCCCAGAGGAAGTCGGGCGGGAAGGTCACCCGCTCGTCGAGCAGCGGGATGGTCTGCGGGTCAGCGGGCTTGGTCACGACTTGACGGCGCCTTCCATGATGCCGCCGATGATCTGGCGGCCGAAGATGATGAACACGACGAACAACGGGAGCGTGGCGATCAACGTACCCGCGAAGATCTGCGAGTTGTCGGCGAAGTAGGCGGAGTTCAGCGTCCGGAGCGAGATCTGCACCGTCGGGTTCGCCGGGTCGGCGAGCACCACGAACGGCCAGAAGAACTGGTTCCACTGCTCCATGAACGTGAGCAGGCCGAGTACGGCGGCGGCCGGCCGCAGCGCCGGTGCCACCACGTGCCAGTAGATCCGCCAGGTGGAGCAGCCGTCGACCCGGGCCGCCTCGATCAGCTCGTTGGGTACGGCCTGTTCGGCGTACTGGCGCATCATGAAGATCCCGAAGCCGCCGATCAGGAACGGCACGATGACCGAGGGCATCCGGTTCAGCCATTCCAGTTCGGCCATCAGGATGTAGAGCGGCAGCACGCCGAGCTGGATCGGCACCATCATCGAGGCCAGGATGACCAGCAGCATCGCGTTCTTGCCGCGGAACTTCAGCTTGGCGAAGGCGAACCCGGCCAGCGAGCCGAAGAACACGGTGGCGACGGTGATGGTGCCGGACACCAGGAACGAGTTGAGCAGGCCGGTGACGATGTTGGCGTCGGCGTTGGCCAGCACCCGTTCGACGTTCTCGCCGAGCTTGCCGCCGGGCAGGAACGGCGGCGGCCAGGCGTTGGCCGCGTCGTTCGTACGCGAGGCGATGACGATCATCCAGTAGAACGGGAACAGCGACAGGATCACGCCGGCGACCAGGCCGATCCAGGTCAGCGGGGTGGCCTTGAAGAGCTTCTCGCCACTCGAGCCGTGGTCGGCGGGCTTCTTCCGGCGGGCGGATGCGGGCGGGCGCACCATGGTCGTGGTCATCGCGGTTGCCTCACTTGTCCGAGCTGATTCGACGGGCCAGCAGGTAGTTGACGACCGACATGAACGCGATGAGTACGAAGAGGACGAGCGCGACCGCGCCGGCGTACCCCCAGCGGAAGCGCTGGTTCATCACGTCGAGCAGATACATGGTGATCGTCTGGAACTGCCCCTGGGAGCCGCCCGAGAGGCCACCGGAACCGCTGGTGAACAGCAGTGGTTCGGTGAAGAGCTGGAGACCGCCGATGGTGGAGATGATCAGCGTGAAGATGATCGTCGGGCGCAGCTGCGGGATCGTGATCGACCAGAACTGCCGGATGCGCGACGCGCCGTCGAGCGACGCCGCCTCGTACATGTCCTTGGAGATCGACTGCATGGCGGCCAGGTAGATCAGGGCGTTGTAGCCGATCCACCGCCAGTCGACCATCGTGGAGATCGCGAACCAGGAGGCGAAGCGGTTGGCCCGCCAGTCGATCGGGTCGATGCCGACCAGGTCGAGCGCCCAGTTGACCAGGCCGAAGTCCCGCGAGTAGATCATCGAGAAGATCAGCGCGACGACGGCGGTGGACGTGATGATCGGCATGGCGATCGCCATCCGGAAGAACGTCTGGCCCTTGATCCGGCGGTTGAGCGCGTTGGCCAGCATCAGCGCGATCAGGAGTTGCGGGACGGTCGACATGATGAACATGCCGAACGTGTTGACGACCGCGTTCCAGAACTGCGGGTCGTTGGTGAGCAGCTCGACGAAGTTGTCCAGGCCCACGAACGAGATCGTGGTGTTCAGCGGCGACCGGTCGGTCAGCGCGATCCAGACGGTGTAGACGATCGGGTAGGCGCCGAAGATCGCGAAGATGACGAAGAACGGCAGCACGTACAGGTATGGCGAATACTTCAGGTCCAGCCGGGTCAGCGAGCGGGGGCGCTCGCGGTCCGGCTTTGGCTCTGCCCGTCGGCCGCGCGACCGGGCCGGGGAAGCCGTGTCGAAATCCAGGCTCATGGATCCTCCAACTGGGAGTGGACGCGGCGTCGGGGCGACGCCGACGGCGTCGCCCCGACCTCCTGCGGCCGGTTACTTACCGGCGGCCGCACCGTTCTTGATCGCGTCCTGCCAGGCCGCGCCGGGCTCCTGGCCCTGCTCGACGGCGCGCAGCGCGTTCTCCACCGCGGTCCGTACGGCCTGGTTCTTCGGGCCGAGGTAGACCGGCTTCAGCTCGGTGGCACCGGCGGCGAAGATGGTGCCGGTCGGCGCGTTGTTGAAGTAGTCGTTGGTGGCCGCGGAGACCGCCGGGTCCGACAGCGCCTGCGGCGACGACGGCAGGTTGCCGACCTTCTTGAACGCCTCGACCTGGCCCTTGGCGCTGCTCAGGAACTTGGCCAGCTCGGCGGCCTCCTTCTGGTGCTTGCTCGACTTCGGCACGCCGAGGAAGGAGCCGCCCCAGTTGCCGCCGTTGCCGGGGGCCTTGGCGATGTCCCACTTGCCGGCCGCGGCGTCACCGGCCTGGCCCTTGATGACACCGGTCATCCAGGCGGGGCAGGCGATGGTGGCGAAGGTCGCGTTCTTGAAGCCGGCGTTCCACTCGTTGGAGAACGACTGGAGGTTGTTGGAGAGCCCGGCCTGGATCATCTTGGTGGTCAGGTCGAACGAGTCCTTGACGTCCGGGTTGGTGTCCAGGACCAGCTTGTTGCTCTTGTCGTAGTAGGTGTAGCCGCTGCCGGCACCGGCGACCTGGCTCAGCACCACGTTGAAGAAGTTGGTCGCGGCGTCGACGAACTTGTTCTTGTTGTCGGCGGCGGCGAACTTCGTGCCGGTCTCGATGAACGCGTCCCAGGTCGGCCAGAGCTTGGCGACCTCTTCGCGGTCGATCGGCAGGCCGGCGGCCTGGAACAGGTCGGTGCGGTAGCAGATCGCCATCGAGCCGACGTCGGTGCCGAGGCCGAGCACCTTGCCGTCGGGGGTGCTGCCCTGCTCCCACTTCCACGGCAGGAAGTTGCCCTTGAGCTCGTTCGCGCCGTGGTCGGCCAGGTTCACGAACTTGTCGGCCTGGGCGTAGAACTGCACGATCGTGCCCTCTTCGATGGCGACCACGTCGCCCGCGCCGGCACCGGCGGTGATCTGCTGGGTCAGGCGGGTGTTGTAGTCACCCAGGCCCAGGCCCTTGCCGCGCTCCTGGATCTTGATGTTGGGGTTGTCGGCCTGGTACTGCTCGTACAGGGCCTCGTACCCGAATCCCTGGTCGCCGAAGACGTCGACGATCAGCGTGATCGGCTCGTTCGGGTCGGCCGAGTCCGAGTCGTTGCCACAGGCGGTCGCGGCGAAGACCGCGACGGATGCGAGTGCGGCAGCCGCGATCCGCCGACGGCGGGGCGTGACGATCATCCTGACCCCTCTCAGGTCGTGATGTCTTTCTTGGTGGTGGGGGATCTCTCCGCACACGGAACTCGGTGTCGTGGCGTGGACCACACACCGCCGGGAGCGCTCCCATGAGATTGCCGACACGTTTCCTGAGTGTCAATAGACCCCTGGGAGCGTTCCCATTTCGTTACCCCGGGCACCGCGGGACACGGTCCCTGATCGCCGTGATCAGGGACCGCACGGCACGACACGCCGACGACCCGCCCGACTTACTCCCTGATCACGCGGATCTTGGGGCGGGGCGGGGCGGGGGCCACTAAAGGCAGGCGGGGGTCAGGCCAGGTGGCGTAGCAGGGTGGTCACCCGGTCCGGGGCGAAGGTCCACGGGTCGAAGGGGCGGCCGATCCACATGTGCAGTTCGGCGTAGCGGGGGTGGCCCGGGTCCGACACCGCGGTCAGGAACTGCTCGTAGCCGAACGCGCCACCGACGTCCTCCGGCGGGCAGGCCCGCCCCCCGTCGACACAGACCGGGTACCGCTCCCCCGGCTCGGCGCCGAAGACGTCCTCCACCACGATCTCGTGCTCCCACCAGTCGCCGAAGTCGTACGTGTAGAGGAACCGGGTTCCCTTGGCGGCCACCCCGTCCAGCCGTACGTCCAACTCGTCGCGCAGGGTCAGTTCACCGTCCGGGTCCGGCTCGCCGTACTGCTGGCCGCCGATGTCGAACGAGTGCAGGTGGCAGTCCTGCCAGCCCATCGCGTGCTGGAGCACCCGGTGCAGCCGGTCGAGGGTGTAACCACCCGGCACGAGCACCCGCCGCCACACCGGCGGGGACACGTCGGACAGCGAAACCTTGAGCTGGAAGATCTGACGCGGCATGGCCTGGCATCCTTCGGGCTAGGCTTCCCCCATGATCTGCCGCGCGTGCCGGGAACGCCGACACGACGACTGTCGGGGTCGCAACTGGTGCGACTGCCAGCACCGTACCGCCGTACCGACCCCTCCCGTGACCGGTCCGGCCGGCGAATGACCGCCATCCGCCGTTTGTCACCCGATCCGGCCGGCGCCGGCCTCGACGACGACACGATCGCCGACCTGTACGGCCGTCCCGCCGCCCCGACCCTGCGGGTCAACTTCGTCGCCAGCGCCGACGGGGCGGTGGAGATCGAGGGCCACTCGGCGGGGCTGTCCGGCGGGCCGGACAAACGGGTGTTCGGCGTCCTGCGGATGCTCTGCGACGCCCTCGTCGTCGGCGCCGGAACGCTGCGCCACGAGGGCTACCGGGCGCTGCGCCTCGACGACCGGCGCCGGGCCTGGCGGGTGGCGCACGGGCTGCCGCCGTACCCGACGCTCGTCGTGGTCTCCGGCGCGCTCGACCTGGACCCCCGGCAGGCGGCGTTCGCCGACGCACCGGTACGGCCGGTGATCCTGACCCACGGCCGGGCACCGCAGCGCCCCGACCTGGCCGAGGTCGCCGATCTGGTGACCGTCGGCGACGACGCGGTCGACCTCGGCGCGGCGGTCGACCTGCTGCGCGGACGCGGGCACCGGCAACTGCTGTGCGAGGGCGGGCCGCAACTGTTCGGCGGGCTGACCGCCGCCGACCTGGTCGACGAGGTCTGCCTGACGGTGTCACCGCTGCTCGCCGGTGCCGGCGCCGGCCGGATCACCGCCGGGCCGGCGAGCCCGCCACGCACCTTGCGGCTGCGCCACGCGCTCGCCGCCGACGACGTCCTGATCCTGCGCTACACCCGCTGACCTGGAGTTCCGTGGCCCATCCCGACGTGCTGCGTCCCCCGGTGCCGGCCGCCCCGGCCGCGCGACCGCCCCGGCCCGCCGCCACCACGATCGCGTTCGCCGTGATCGTCGTCGTGGCGCTGGCCTACCGGACCGGCCTGGTCGTCGTCGACATCCCACCCGCGAACAGCGACGAGGCCACCGCCGGCCTGGCCGCGTTGCACATCGGGCAGGGCCGGCACTGGCCGGTGTTCTTCTACGGGCAGCACTACATGGGGACCCTGCACTCGTATCTCGCCGCCCCCGCGGTCCAGCTCTTCGGCACCCAGTGGTGGGCGCTGCGGATCCCGGCGCTGGCGGTGTACGTCGTCTTCCTCGTCCTGGTCTTCCACCTGACGAAGCGGCTCTACACACCGTGGTTCGCCGTGTTCGTCGCCGGGCTCCTGGCGTTCGGCTCCGACCGGATCGTCAAGAACCAGATCATCGGGGCCGGCGGCTATTCCGAGATCGCCGCCGCGACGGCCGCCGTCATGCTGGTCGCCGTCGTACTGACGATGCGACGGGCCACCGCGAAGCCGCTCGGCTATCTGCTGTGGGGCGGCCTGGCCGGGTTCATCGCCTGGACGCACTGGCTCGGCCTGCCGTACGTCGCCGTGTCCGCGGCCCTGCTCGCGGTCCTGACCCGCCGGGACCTGCGGGTCCGGGCGGCCGCCCTCGCGGCGGTCGGCTTCCTCGCCGGCTGCGCGCCCCTGCTCTGGCACTTCGTGTTCTCCGGGCGGAACCCGCTGTCGGTGTTGCTGTCGGTGAGCGGCGCGGAACAGCCGGCGTCCTGGCCCGACCGGGTCCACGGGGCCGTGGTGCTGGGCCTGCCGCTGGGTTCCGGCCTGTGCGCGCCGGGCGACTGCCGGCCGTGGCAGCTGTGGTGGGGGC
This sequence comes from Polymorphospora rubra, assembly GCF_018324255.1. Lineage (GTDB taxonomy): Bacteria > Actinomycetota > Actinomycetes > Mycobacteriales > Micromonosporaceae > Polymorphospora > Polymorphospora rubra. The sequence goes on along the minus strand of NZ_AP023359.1, from coordinate 4,605,389 downwards.
CGGCGTACCTGGTCCTGCTCGGTGTCGCGGTCTTCCTGTCCGTACGCGCGGCCCGGCGCGCCGAGGGGGTGCGGCGGGCGCGGGCGGCCGGCCGGACCGCGCTGGCGGCGGGCGGCGCACTCACCCTCGCGGCCTACCTGGTCAGTTCGTCGGCGGCGAGCACCCCGATCGAGAGCGCCCGCTACCTGCACTACGGGCTGCTGTCGCTGCCGGCCGTGCTCTGGCCGGCGTGGCGATGCGCGACGACGCTCGTACGGCGCCCGACGGCCGGCCGGCCCGGCACCCGGGTGCTCGCGGCGGCCGGGCTGGCGCTCCTCGTCGCGTTCACCGCGAACGCGGCGGTCGCGTCGGGGCAACTGGTCGCGCACCGCGACGTCTACGCCCGGAAGGCCGCCGACGAGCGAACCCTCGTGGCGTACCTGCGTGACCGGAGGCTGCACCACGTCTACTCCGAGTACTGGACGTGCAACCGGCTGAACTACGTGACCGCCGAAGACGTACGGTGCGCGGTCCTCGGGGACGACCTGCGCCCCGGCCACGACCGGTACCTGCCGTACCGGGCCGCGGTCGGGCGGGCCGACCGGGTGGCGTACGTGCTGCCGGCCGGCGGCCCGGCCGACGACCGGCTCGCCCGGTTCGCGGACTCGTCCGCGCACCCCGTGACGGTCGAGCAGGTCGCCGGATACCGCGTCTACGAGTTCGCCGGCCGGGTCGAACCCACCTGACGGACCGCTCCCCTGGCCTGACGGCCGCTCCCGACCAGACGGGCCCGCTCCCTGATCGTCGTGATCAGGGAGCAGCCGGCCCGCCACGCCGACAACCCGCCGGACCTACTCCCTGATCACCCGGGTCTTGAGGGTGGTGGTCAGGGTCTCCACCGCGGCCACTTCCAGGGTGTGGGCTCTGGCCAGGGCTTCTCCGGTCCTGGTGAACAGGGTCGTCACCTCGTCCCCGGTCAGGGGTGGGTGGTCGGCGTGGGTCCGGCTCAGGTCCTGAAGGGCGGCCGCGGCGGCGGCCGCGGTGTCCCGGCCCGCGTCGCCGTCGGCGACGACCGCCCCGCCGAGTTCGGCGGTCAGCTCACGCATCCGCGCGAACGCCGGCACCGACGCCGGGAACGCCGCCTCGGCCACCCCGTGCCAGGCCCCGGCCGCCGCGTCGAACGCCCCGGCGACCTCGACCAGCTCCGGAACGTCGAGCAGCCCGGCCGCCTCGCGCAGGAACCCGGCGTACAGCCCGCGCAGGTGCCCGCCGGTGATCCCGGCCGGCGACACGCCCTCCCAGACCGACAGCAGCGCCCCGGTCAGCCCGGCACCGTCGGCGAACACCTTCGGCCAGCCCTTCGCGTTGCGGCCGTCGGTCATCAACCGCGACCACTTGCGCCAGGCCGGCAGCGAGAACGACGCCGACGGCGCCGACAGGTGCGCGGCGCAGTCGGCCAGCCCGGCGACGACCGCGCCGCGCACGGTCGCGTCGTCCAGTTCCAGGCCCGCCGCCGGCCGGGCCTCGACGAGCAGGTTCCTGTACGACACCACCCGCCCCCGCGCCCGGTCCAGGTCGGCGCGGTCCACGGTGAGCGGACGGAGATTGCGGTCGTCGACGCGGATCCCGGTGCCGGCGCGGGCGTACGCGACGACCGGGTGCCCGCCGTGCCCGTCGTGGTGGGCCGGCAGGTGCCAGTAGCCGACGAGTTGCCGGTCCGGCAGCACGATCGCCGGCCGGCCGGCGTCGAGGGCGGCGTCCAGCGCGGCCGCCGCTCCCCTGGCCCCGGCGGTACGGTGCACGTCGGCCGGGATCCCGAGCCGGGCCAGGGTGTCCGGCGTCCAGGTCTGGTACTGCCAGCGGTTGCGGAATCCGAGCGTCACCCAGCAGGTGCGGTGGGCGGCGAACTCCCACAGGATGTAGCCGGCGCCGAGCCCGCCGCCGATCCCGAAGAGCATCGCCTCGGACAGTGGGCCGCCCGCGTGCCGTACCCGGTGGTGGGCCAGGACGTTGGCCAGGTTGGCGGACTCGGGGTGGACACCGCCGCGCAGCGTCCAGCCGTGGTCGACGGTCGGGGCGGGCTGGTCGGTGACCACGTGCCGCCGGGCGGTGAGGTAACGCTCGCCGGTGGCCGCCATCCGGGCCCGGATACGTTCCTTGAGCTGCTTCTTGCCGGTCATGTCGCGCTCCATACGGCCACCCGCGCGCCCGTTTCCCACGCCCGGTCGCGGTCGGCCGGATGATGTGGCGGACCTGACCCTGTCGCACGACCCGAAGCAGTCGCACATCCTGAGGCATTCTCAGATCCTGAGGCACCTGCGTCCCCTTTGCCTCCGCGTCGCCGGGCGGCGTGGGCGCCCGGTCAGGAGGTATGGCGTAGGACCCGCCGGCGACAGCATAGCGGCACCGCCGTGTCGTCCGGGGCCCCGGACGACACGGCGGTGCGGGTCACCCGCCGACGTAGGCCGCGAGGTGCTGGCCGGTGAGGGTGGAGCGGGCGGCGACGAGATCGGCGGGGATGCCCTCGAAGACGACCCGGCCGCCGTCGTGGCCGGCACCGGGGCCGAGGTCGATGATCCAGTCGGCGTGCGCCATGACCGCCTGGTGGTGCTCGACGACGATGACCGACTTGCCGGCGTCGACGAGCCGGTCGAGCAGGCCGAGCAGGTGCTCGATGTCGGCGAGGTGCAGGCCGGTGGTCGGCTCGTCGAGGACGTAGACGCCGCCCTTCTCCGCCATGTGGGTGGCCAGCTTGAGCCGCTGCCGCTCGCCGCCGGACAGCGTGGTGAGCGGCTGGCCGAGGCTGAGATAGCCGAGCCCGACGTCGGCGAGCCGGCGCAGGATCGCGTGCGCGGCCGGTATACGCGCCTCTCCCGCGCCGAAGAACTCCTCGGCCTGCGTCACCGGCATCGCGAGCACCTCGCTGATGTCCCGGCCACCGAGGTGGTATTCCAGGACCGCCGCCTGGAACCGCTTCCCCTCGCACTCCTCGCAGGTGGTGGCGATGCCGGCCATCATCCCCAGGTCGGTGTAGACGACCCCGGCCCCGTTGCAGACCGGACAGGCCCCCTCGGAGTTGGCGCTGAACAGCGCCGGCTTCACACCGTTGGCCTTCGCGAACGCCTTGCGGACCGGTTCGAGCAGTCCGGTGTACGTCGCCGGGTTGCTGCGTCGGGAGCCCTTGATGGCACCCTGGTCGACCGACACCACCCCGGCACCGGCCGGGATCGAGCCGTGGACGAGGGAACTCTTGCCGGAGCCGGCGACACCGGTGACGACGACGAGCACCCCGAGCGGGATGTCGACGTCGACCGACCGCAGGTTGTGCGTCGAGGCGCCGCGGATCTCGAGCGCGCCGGTGGGCGTACGGACCTTGTCCTTCAGCCGGGCCCGGTCGTCGAGGTGGCGGCCGGTGATGGTGCCGCTGGCCCGCAGCCCCTCGACGGTGCCCTCGAAGCAGACGGTGCCGCCCGCCGTACCGGCGCCGGGACCGAGGTCGACGACGTGGTCGGCGATCACGATCGTCTCCGGCTTGTGCTCCACGACGAGCACCGTGTTGCCCTTGTTGCGCAGCCGGCGCAGCAGGTCGTTCATCCGCTGGATGTCGTGGGGGTGCAGGCCCGCCGTGGGTTCGTCGAAGACGTAGGTCACGTCGGTGAGGGCGGAGCCGAGGTGCCGGATCATCTTGGTGCGCTGCGCCTCGCCGCCGGACAGCGTGCCCGACGGACGGTCCAGCGAGAGGTAGCCCAGCCCGATCTCCACGAACGAGTCGAGGATCTGCCGCAGGGTCGCCAGCAGCGGCGCCACCGACGGCTCGTCGAGGTCGCGGACCCAGTCGGCGAGGTCGCTGATCTGCATCGCGCACGCGTCGGCGATGCTGATGCCCCTGATCTTCGACGACCGGGCCGCCTCGCTGAGCCGGGTGCCGCCACACTCGGGGCAGGTGGTGAAGGTGATCGCCCGGTCGACGAACGCCCGGATGTGGGGCTGCATCGCCTCCCGGTCCTTGGTCAGGAACGACTTCTGGATCCGCGGGATCAGACCCTCGTACGTCACGTTGACGCCCTCGACCTTGATCCTGGTCGGCTCCTTGTGGAGCAACTCGTCCAGTTCCTTCTTGGTGAACCGGCGGATCGGCTTGTCCGGGTCGAAGAAGCCGCAGCCGCTGAAGATGCGGCCGTACCAGCCGTCGATGCTGTAGCCGGGGATCGTGAGCGCGCCCTCGTTGATCGACTTGCTGTCGTCGTACAGGGCGGACAGGTCGAAGTCGGTGACCGAGCCCCGGCCCTCGCAGCGCGGACACATCCCGCCGGTACGGGTGTAGGTCTGCTTCACGGTCTTTCCGCCACCGACCGTGATCGCGCCGCTCGCCCGGACCGAGGCGACGTTGAAGGAGAACGCGCCGGGTGAGCCGACGTGCGGCTGCCCGAGCCGGCTGAAGAGGATGCGCAGCATCGCGTTGGCGTCGGTGGCGGTGCCGACCGTCGAGCGGGTGTCGGCACCCATCCGCTCCTGGTCGACGATGATCGCGGTCGTCAGCCCTTCCAGCACGTCGACCTCGGGCCGCGCCAGCGTCGGCATGAAGCCCTGTACGAAGGCGCTGTAGGTCTCGTTGATCAGTCGCTGGGACTCCGCGGCGATCGTGCTGAACACCAGCGAACTCTTGCCGGAGCCGGAGACGCCGGTGAACACCGTCAACCGGCGTTTCGGAAGCTCGACGCTGACGTCCCTGAGGTTGTTCTCCCGCGCGCCGTACACGCGGATCAGATCGTGGCTGTCGGCGTCCTGCGGTCCGGTCGACTGGATGTCGGTCCCCGTGGCCGTGTTCATCGTCCCTCCATCCGTGCGGGCGCCCCGCCCGCCCGTTCGCGTCGGCGCCACCTGGCATGACCAGCTTCGAACGGTACGTCTGTTCTCCGCCGCCACCGGCTCATTCCGCGTGGGCGACGCGCCGTCCGCCGCGCCACCTCCTGGCGTACGGCAGCACGAACAGGTACAGGCCGGTGAAGAAGAGCAGGGCGAGCGGGAGCAGCGGCGAGAGGTAGACCCATTCGGCGGGCTCCTCCTGGGTCAGGACGACGACGGTGACGACGACGAAGGACGCCGTGAAGGCCATGGACATCCAGCGGTGGATGCGCCGGACCCACTTGTTCGAGTTCATCGGGATCTCCTCTGCGGACGGCGGCCCCGCCGACCTGGCGGCCGCTGAGGCGTTCAACCCGTCCTGGACGGTGGCGGTGAAGGGCAGGGGCGACCCGCCGTACCGGTCGACGGACGGCGGGTGACGGCGACGGGCGCCGGCGGGCTCAGCGCAGTTCCTGGATCCGGACCATGTTGCCGGCGGGGTCGCGGACGGCGCAGTCACGGATGCCGTACGGCTGGTCGGTCGGTTCCTGGACGACCTCGGCGGCGCTGGCCCTGATGCGCGCGAAGGTGCCGTCGAGGTCGTGGGTCGCCAGGTTGATGCCGGCGTACGTGCCCTTGGCCATCATCTCGGTGATGGTGCGGCGCTCGTCGTCGGTGAGGCCGGGGTCGACGGCCGGCGGGTGCAGGACGATGGAGGTGCCGGGCTGGTCGGCGGGGCCGACGGTGATCCAGCGCATCCCCTCGTATCCGACGTCGTTACGGACCTCGAAGCCGAGGGTGTCGCGGTAGAAGGCCAGCGAGGCCTCCGGGTCGGTCTGCGGCAGGAAGCTCGAGTGAATCGTGATGTCCATGCCAGTCACGCTAGGTGCGGCCCACGGCCGGCGCTTCTCGATTCCTGATCGGTCTGGTCACCTGTTTCGCCACGCAGGACGGCATCCCCGCCGTCGCGCGCGTCGCCTGCCGGCGATACACGCTCGGTGGCACACCGACCAGCTCGGTGAAGCGGGTGCTGAAAGTACCCAGCGAGGAACAGCCGACCGTGAAACAGACATCGGTGACGCTGAGATCGCCACGACGCAGCAGTGCCATCGCGCGCTCGATCCGCCGGGTCATCAGATAGGCGTACGGCGACTCGCCGTACGCCCGCCGGAACTCGCGGCTGAGGTGCCCGGCCGACATGTTCACGCCTCGGGCCAACGCCTCGACGTCCAGCGGCTGGGCGTACTCCCGGTCGATCCGGTCCCGGACGCGGCGCAGCCGGGCGAGGTCGAGCAGGTGCTGTGCCGCGGCGGATTTGCTGGTCACCTGCCCGATGGTGCCACAGCGGGGTGGCCCGGTAACGCCCCGCCGGCCGGTCACCGGCCCGGTGCGGGACGGGGCGGGATCGGCGGCCAGGCGGCCGCCGGCTCCGGGCGGGGCACCGCGCGCAGCTTCTCCGGGTTCAGCTGGTGGTAGAGCGCCACGATCGCACCGTCGGCCACGACCGGCGCGACGACCACGAGGAGGCCCCCGGCCTCGACGACGAGGCCGAGCCGGCCGTTGACGAGCACCGGCTCGCCGCGCGGGTCCCGGCGCCGGGCCTGCCGGAACACCCCGGCGACGAACCGCGCCACCTCCTGCGCCCCGACCAGCGGCCGGCGGGCCGACGGCGCCAGCCCGCCGCCGTCGCCGATGAACTCCACGTCCGGGGCGAGCACCCGGACCAGCCCGGCCAGGTCGCCGTCGTGCGCCGCGGCCAGGAACGCGGCCAGGACCCGGTGCTGCTCGGCCAGGTCGGCGCCGGCGGACACGCGGGCCGCCGGCGCGGCGTCGACGGCCCGCCGGCCGCGGGAGGCGAGTTGGCGGGCGTTCGCCGGGCTGACGGCGAGGACCGCCGCGATGTCGGCGAACGGCACGCCGAACACGTCGTGCAGGACGAACGCCACCCGCTGTTCCGGGCTGAGCCGCTCCAGCACCACAAGCAGCGCCAGGCTGACCTGTTCGGCGCGGACGGCGGTCTCGGCCGGGTCGTCGTCGGCCGCCGGCAGCCGGGACACCAGCGGTTCGGGCAGCCACGGACCGACGTACGCGGCGCGGCGCACCCGGGCCGAGCGCAGCACGTCGAGGCAGATCCGGGCGACGACGGTGGTCAGCCAGGCCCGGAGGTCGGCCGCGTCGGGGCCGGCCGCGGCGTACCGCAGCCACGCCTCCTGCACCGCGTCCTCCGCGTCCGCCCGGGTCCCCAGCATCCGGTACGCCACCCCGAACAGGTGGGACCGGTGGGCTTCGAAGGCTTCGGGCATGGCCGGTCGACCGTCGTCAGCAGGTGGAGTGGAACAGGCCGGCGACCGGGGTGGTGTCGACGAGGTCGTTGTAGACGGTGACGGCCTCCTCGGTCGCCAGGACGTGCACGGTGACGCCCCGTTCCTCGAGCAGCGCCAGCGTCTCCGGGGTGACCTGCATCCGCAACTCCATCCCCCGGGACAGCACCACGGTGGTGGCGCCGGCGGCGAGCAGTTCCTCGACGTCGGCGGGCTGGATGCCGGGCTGGTGCTGGGTGCCGGTCTCGGTCCAGTCCCACGGCCGGCCGCCGCCGGGGTAGAGCTTGAAGTCCTTCCCGGTCCCGACGCCCTCGATCTCCATCCGCCCCCACGAGACGGCGAGGATCCTCGGCGACCGCGCGTCCGTACCCATTCGTGCCTCCTTCGGCGGTGACCGGCAAAGGCTACCCACCCCACCGCCCCGGTCACCCAGCGGCGCCGAGAAGTGACGCAATGTACGGACACGCCGGGTACGCCGTCGAGGTTTCGGCCGTGTCGGTGGGGTGGGGCAGGATACTTGTCGTGACTGACGGAGAAAGCGGGACCGAAGGGGGCGGCGAGCCGGTCGGGCGGGTGCTCGGCACCGCCGACGCGACCCCGCTCTCGTTCTGGACCGCCGTCGCACCGGACAGCTTCCTGCAACTCGACGACGTCGTGGTGACCCGCCGGGAACTGCCCGACCGCGAGCCGGTGACGATCGCCGGGGTGGTGACCCAGGTGCGGGCCCGCCACGAGGGTGCCCAGTTCGACTCCGACGTGTTCGCCATCGCCGACGGCACGCTGCCCGCCCAGGTGCAGGAGGCGGCCGAGATCACCACGACCCGGGTCGACCCGGAGGTCTACGTGCCGCCGTCGCCGGGTGCGCCGGTGCACCGCGCCGAGGGCGACGCCCGCGCACGGGCGCTGCACTTCGACCGGATGGAGCGGCGGATCCCGATGGGGACCGGCCGGGACGGGGTGCCCGTCTATCTCAACGCCGACTTCCTCGACGGGCAGCGTGGCGCCCACGTGTCGATCTCCGGCATCTCCGGGGTGGCGACCAAGACCAGCTTCGCCACGTTCCTGCTCTACTCGGTGTTCCGGTCCGGGCAGCTCGGCGGCGACGCGGTCAACGCCAAGGCGCTGATCTTCAACGTGAAGGGCGAGGACCTGCTCTTCCTCGACCACCCGAACGCCCGGCTCGACGAACCGACCGTGGCCGCGTACGCGAAGCTGGGCCTGCCGGCGGGGCCGTTCCCGGACGTGCGGGTCTACGCCCCGCCCCGGGTCGGCGACCCGAACGGCACCCCGGACGTCACCAGCCGGACGGCCGGCGTCGACAGCTTCTACTGGACACTGGCCGAGTTCTGCGCCGACGGCCTGCTGCCGTACGTCTTCGCGGACGCCGACGACGAGCGCCAGCAGTACACGATGGTGGTCCACTCGGTCGCCGCGCACCTGGCCCGGCACGCCCGGCCGGCCGACGGCGGGATCAGCCTCGACGGGGTGCGGATCGGCTCGTACGGCGATCTGGTCGACCACGTCGTGGAGCAGGTCAACGACGAGGAGACCCGCCGCGAGTGGGCCGGCAGCGCGGTCGGGCTGGGCACCGTGAACGCGTTCGCCCGCCGGCTGATCGGCAGCAAGAAGGACCTGGCCCGGCTGATCCGCGGCGACCTGGCGACCCGCCGGCCGCACACCATCAACACCGCCGACAGCGCCCAGGTGACCGTCGTCGACCTGCACAACCTGCCGGACCGGGCGCAGCGGTTCGTGGTCGGTGTGACGCTGAAGAACGAGTTCACCCGCAAGGAGAAGGCCGGCACCGCCAAGCCGCTGCTGTTCGTGGTGCTGGACGAGCTGAACAAGTACGCCCCCGCGAGGGCTCCTCGCCGATCAAGGAGGTGCTGCTCGACATCGCCGAGCGGGGCCGCTCGCTCGGCGTGATCCTGGTCGGCGCCCAGCAGACCGCCAGCGAGGTCGAACGGCGGATCGTCACCAACTCGGCGATCCGGGTCGTCGGCCGGCTCGACCCGGCCGAGGCGTCCCGCCCCGAGTACGGCTTCCTGCCGCCGGCCCAGCGCCAGCGGGCCCTGCTCGCCAAGCCCGGCACCATGTTCGTCAACCAGCCCGACATCCCGGTCCCGCTCTGCCTGGAGTTCCCGTTCCCGGCCTGGGCGACCCGCAAGTCCGAGGCGGGCGACGCCCCGTCGGAGACGCTGCGGTCGCTGACCCAGGCCGCCGACCCGTTCGCCGTGGTCGGCGCCCGCGCCGACGACGACATCCCGTTCTGACCCGGAGGCGGCCGTGAAGATCCTGCACACCTCCGACTGGCACGTCGGCAAGGTCCTCAAGGGACGGTCCCGGACCGACGAGCACATCGCGGTCCTCGCCCAGGTGGTCGCGATCGCCCGCGAGGAGTCGCCCGACCTGGTGATCGTCGCCGGCGACCTCTACGACACCGCCGCACCGACCCCGGACGCCACCCGGCTGGTCACCCGGGCGCTGTCGGCGCTGCGCGGCACCGGCGCCGCCGTCGTCGCGATCGGCGGCAACCACGACAACGGCGCCGCCCTCGACGCGTTGCGGCCGTGGGCCGACGCCGCCGGCATCACCCTGCGCGGCTCGGTCCGCGACAGCGCCGCCGAGCACGTGCTGACCGGCACCACCGAGGGCGGCGAGCGGTGGCGGCTGGTCGCGCTGCCGTTCCTGTCCCAGCGGTACGCCGTACGCGCCGTCGAGATGTACGAACTGAGCGCCGCCGAGGCGGTGCAGACGTACGCCGACCACATGGGACGGCTGTTCGCCAAGCTGACCGAGGACTTCGACGAGGCGGGCGTGGTCAACCTGATCACCGCCCACCTGACGGTCGTCGGGGCCCGCACCGGCGGCGGCGAACGCGACGCGCACACCGTCATGGGCTACGCCGTACCGGCGAGCGTCTTCCCCACCGGCACCCACTACGTGGCCCTCGGCCACCTGCACCGCGCGCAGCAGGTCCTCGGCCCCTGCCACATCCGCTACAGCGGCAGCCCGCTCGCGATCGACTTCGGCGAGGAGGAGAACGCCCCGTCGGTGGCGGTCGTCACGGTCGGCGCCGGCCAGGCGGCCCGGGTACGCGACGTACCGGTCACCTCGGCGGTGGGGCTGCGCACCGTACGCGGCACGCTGGAGCAGCTGGCGGCGCTGCCGGCCACCGACGACTGGCTGCGGGTGTACGTCCGCGAGACGCCCCGCGCCGGCCTGCGCGAGGAGGTGCAGGACCTGCTCCCCCGCGCCCTGGAGGTACGCGTCGACCCGGAGATGCTGCCGACCGCCGACGCCCGCAACCGTGCCGCCCAGCGGGCCGGCCGCTCGCCGCGCGAACTGTTCGGCGACTACCTCGACAGCGTGGGCCACGGCGACGACGGCGTACGGGAACTGTTCGACGAGCTGATGGAGGAGGCGAGCTCTTAACGTGGGCCAGCCACCGGAAACCCGCCACCGCCCCTTCGACCCGGTGACCGACGAGGGAGGCGAGTAGACAGTGGGCCAACCACCGGAAACCCGCCACCGCCCCCTCCACCCGGTGACCGACGAGGGAGGCGAGTAGACAGTGCGGCCGTTGCGGCTGGATCTGGCCGGCTTCACCGTCTTCCGCGAGGAGACGACCGTCGACTTCACCGACGCCGACTTCTTCGCCCTGGTCGGGCCGACCGGCTCGGGCAAGTCGACGATCCTGGACGCGATCTGCTTCGCCCTCTACGGCACCGTGCCGCGTTGGGGCGGCACCCGGGGCATCTCCAACGCGCTCGCCCCGTCGGCCAACGAGGCCCGGGTGCGGCTGGTCTTCGACGCGGCCGGGTCCCGCTACGTCGCCAGCCGGGTGGTCCGCCGTGACGGTCGGGGCAACGTCAAGACCGGCAACGCCGGCCTCCAGCGGATGCCGCCGGGCTTCGACGTCGGCAAGCTCGACACCGGGATGAGCCCGGACGACCTGGGCGAGGTTCTGGCCGGTACGCCGGCCGAGATGACCGCCGCCGTCGAGCAGGCGGTCGGGCTGCCGTACGACCAGTTCACCAGCTGCGTGGTGCTGCCGCAGGGGCAGTTCGCCGACTTCCTGCACGCCAAACCGGCCGCCCGGCAGGAGATCCTGGTCAACCTGCTCGACCTCGGCGTCTACGACCGGGTGCAGAAGGCGGCGTCGGCGCGGGCGTCGGCGGCCGAGGCCCGGCTCACCGCCGTCGACCAGCTGCTCGACGGGCTCGCCGACACCGACGACGACACCCTGGCCGCCACCGGGCAGCGGGTCACCGAGATGCGCCGGCTGGCCGGCGAGGTCGAGGCGGCCGTACCGGGGCTGGTCGACGCGGAGCGGGCCACGGCCGGGGCGGCGGACGCGCTGGCCGCCCTCGACGCCGAGATCGCCCACCTCGACGCCGTCGCGGCACCGGCCGACCTGGGCACGGTCGCCGGCGCGGTCGCCACCGCGCGGGCGGCCGCGGACGAGGCGGCGACGGCCGTCGCCGCCGCCGAGGAACGCGAGGAGAAGCTGCGTGGCGAACTCGCCGCGGCCGGTGACGAGGCGGCGCTGCGCCTGCTGCTGACCGCCCACGCCGACCGGGACCGGCTCGCCGCCGAGGCCGCGACGCTGACCGCGGGGCTGGCCGGCGCGCAGACCGAGCACGACGCCGCCGCCGCGGCGCTGGAGGCGGCGCGGGCCACGGCGCGGCGGGCGACCGCCGACCTGGAGGCGGCCCGGCTCGCCTACCAGGAGGCACAGACCGCCGACCGGGCCGCCGCGCTGCGTACCCACCTCACCGCCGGCGGGCCGTGCCCGGTCTGCGAACAGCCGGTCCCGGCCGTACCCCCGGTGCCGGCCGCCTCCGCGGTCGCCGCCGCCGAGGCCGCCGGACACGCCGCCCGCAAGGCCGCCGACCGGGCCGAGAAGGTCGTCGCCGAACGTGACCGGACCGCCCGCGACCTGGAACGGACCCTGGACCGGGCGCGGGCCCGGCACGAGCGGCTCACCACCGACCTCGCCGACCTCGACGGCCGGCTCGCCGACTCCCCCGGACCGGACGCGGTACGCCGCGAACTCGACGCGGTCGCGGCACTGCGCGCCACCCTCGACGAGGCGGGTACGGCGGTCCGGGCCGCCCGGGAGACCGGCCGGCGGGCAACCGCCGCCGTCGTCGCCGCACAGGACCGGATCCGGTCCGCGTGGCGGGCCTTCGACCAGGTACGCGACGGGCTGGCCCGGCTCGGTCCGCCGGCCGCCGACCGCGACGACCTCACCGCCGCCTGGGACGGGCTGTGCTCGTGGGCGGCCGGGGAGGTCGACCGGCGCCGGGCCGACCGGGTCGCCGCCGCGGGCGCGGTCGACGCCGCGTACGCCGCCCGGGACGGGGCCGCCGCCGGGATCGTCGCGCTGTTCACCGCCGCCGGCGTCGACGCGCCGCCGGTCGGCCGGACCGGAACGGATCCGGCGCGGGACCTGACCCGGGCCGCCGCGGTCGCCGTCGAACGTGCCGAGGCCGACCTGCGCCGGCTCACCGAACGTCGTGAGCAGGCCGCCGAACTGCGCGGGCAGCGGTCCGGCCACGAGCGCGACGGCCGGGTCGCCAAGGCGCTCGCCGGGCACCTGCGGGCCAACAACTTCGAACGGTGGCTGCTCGCCGAGGCCCTCGACCAGCTCGTCGACGGCGCCTCCGGCATCCTGCGCGAACTGTCGTCCGGCCAGTACGACCTCGTGCACGACAAGGGCGAGTTCTACGTCGTCGACCACCACGACGCCGGGCTGCGCCGGGCGGTGCGGACGCTGTCCGGCGGCGAGACGTTCCAGGCGTCGCTGGCGCTGGCGCTGGCCCTGTCCGAACGGCTGGCCGGCATGTCCGCGACCGCCGCCAGCCTGGAGTCGATCGTCCTCGACGAGGGGTTCGGCACCCTCGACGCGGCCACGTTGGACACCGTCGCGGCGACCCTGGAGAACCTGGCCGCCCGCGGCGACCGGATGGTCGGCGTCGTCACCCACGTACCCGCGCTCGCCGAACGGGTACCGGTCCGGTTCGAGGTCCGCAAGGACGCCCGTACCGCCCGGGTGGAACGGACCGGGCTGTGACCGGCTGGCACGTCGACGCGTGGGACCCGTCGTACGGGGCGTCGTTCGAGGCACCCGCCGGGCCGGCCGCGCAGAGCAGCGCCCAGGTCGACGTGGGCGTGGAGATGCCGGCCGGCGCCTGGGCACCCCGGTCCGCACCCGACGGCCTGGCCGCGCCCGACGTGGTCCTGCTCGTCGACGGCGTACGGCGCAACGACGCCAGCCTGTGGAGCCGCGAGGACGACGGCACGTCGTACCCGGGGCTCGCCGCCTCCTACGCCGCCGGCGTGGTCCGCTGCGACCTGCGCCGGGGCGCCGCCGAGGTCGCCGGGTCCGCGGTCCGGCGCGGCCTGTTCACCGCGAGCCCGACCGGCGCCGACATCGTCGCCGGCCAGATCCGCTACCTGCTGCACCAGGTCAGCCCGCCCGGTGAACTCGCCAAGCTGCCGGTCGCCGTACAGCCGCAACTGACCGCGCTGGAGGTCGACGTCTCCAACGCCGCCCGCGTCGACGGCGACCTGCTGATCGTGGACGGGCCGCTGCGCAACCGCCGGCAGCTGCCCCGCGCCCTCGGCTACATCAAGACCCAGCACAGCCAGTACCTCGACGCCCGCGAGCAGGCGGTGGTGACCTCGCTGCGGGCGAAGGAGCGGTCGCCGGTGTTCCGGCTCGGCACCGCCTGGGGCGGCTGGTCCTGGTATCTGCGGCTGCCCGGACCGACCGGCGCCCCGTGGGCCGGGATCGTCCGCGTCGAATGCTCCGCTGAACTGTCCGATGTGGAGGCCGTGGAGCTGGCGGACCTGTCGCTGGTGACGCTGCCCCGGTTCGCCTCCACGCCGTACAAGGACCCTCGGGCGCCGCAGAACCTGATCCCGATCGCCGGCCTGGAGCGGCGGCTGCGGGCGATGCTCGGCGACGCCCGCCTGCTGCACCGCGCCCTGACCATGACCACCGCCCGCCGTACGGCGGACACGACCCGCTAGCCGGCCGTCGTGGCTCAGGCGGCCGAGGCGGTCCCCCGGGCGCCCCCTCCGACCCGGTGCCACCACGCGCGTTGAACACGAAGGCCGAGCCGTCCCCGTCCAGGTCGATCGTCAGCGAGGCATCCAACGCCTTGGCCAGCCGGGTGAGCAGCGGCAGGGTCGGCAGCGAGTCACCACCCTCGATATTGGAGATCTGCGGCTGGGTCATGCCCGCCCGGCGGGCCAACTCCGCCTGGGACAGGCCGAGTGCCGTACGCCGGTCGTAGACGGCCTGCCCGAGCGCGAACGCGTACCCGGCCTCCACGTAAGCGGGGGTCTCCTCGACCGACTCTCCCAGGAGTCTTCTGGTCCGACGGGTCTTCCATTGAGCATGGTTCACAACCCCTCCCCTGCGTCACCTCAGTGGGATTGTGCTCCCTCGACGGCCGGCACACATGTCCCGGCATACTCGACGGCGTGGGGCGTAAGCGTGGTGGGCAGCGGCTCGGGGTACGAATCGACTCCGGGCTGGCCGAACTCGCCCCCGACCCGGACCGCCCCGACAGCTTCACGCTGCTGGTCGACGGCACCCCGCAGTCGCACGTCGACCTCACCGACCCGACCCATCTGGAGTTCGAGTACGTCCGCCGGATCGCCATGGTCGTCGACCTGATGGCGCCCGCCGGCCGGTCGCTGCGGGTGCTGCACCTCGGCGGCGGCGCGCTCACCCTGCCCCGCTACGTGTCGCGGACCCGGCCCGGCTCCACCCAGCGGGTCGTCGAGATCGACGCCACCCTGGTCGACCTGGTCCGGGAGCACCTGCCCTGGCCGCCTGACCGCAACCTGCGGGTCCGGGTCGGCGACGCCCGCGACGCGGTCACCACCGGCCGGGACGGGTCGTACGACCTGGTCGTCGCGGACGTGTTCGCCGGTGCCCGTACCCCGGCCCGGCTGACCTCGGTCGAGTTCGCCGGCGAGGTGGCCAGGGTGCTGGCGCCCGGCGGTCTCCACGTCGCCAACCTCGCCGACGGCGGGGCGCTGAAGTACGCCCGCGGCCAGGTCGCCACGGTCGGTGCCGTACTTCCCCACGCGTGCCTGGTCGCCGACACGGCGGTGCTGCGCGGCCGGCGGTACGGCAACCTGGTGCTGGTCGCCGGGCGGGTGGCGCCGCCGGTGGCCGGGCTGACCCGGCGGGCGGCCGGCGACTGGTTCCCGGGCCGGGTGGTACACGGCGACGAACTGGAACGGTTCACCGGCGGCGCGGCCGTCGTACGCGACGCGACCGCCCGCCCGTCGGACCCGCCACCGGTCGGCTTCTTCTAGCCGACGTCAGCTCGCCTGTCCGGCGCGGACCAGGCCCGACTCGTAGGCGTACACGACCGCCTGCACCCGGTCCCGCAGGTCCAGCTTCATCAGCACCCGCGCGACGTGCGTCTTCACCGTCGCCTCCCCGACGACCAGCGCGGCGGCGATCTCGGCGTTGGAGCGGCCCCGGGCCATCAGGGTCAGCACCTCCAGCTCGCGCGGGGTGAGCCGGTCCAGTTCGACCGGCCGGCGGGGCGGCGGCTGGGCGGTGAAGGTGGCGATCACCCGGGTGGTGACGGCCGGGTCGAGCAACGCCTCGCCGGCCGCCACGACCCGGATCGCGGCCACCAACTGCTCCGGCGGCGACACCTTCAGCAGGAAGCCGCTCGCACCGACGCGCAGTGCGGCGTACAGGTTGTCGTCGGTGTCGAAGGTCGTCAGCATGATGATCCGGGGCGGTGCCGGGGTGGCGAGCAGTTCACGGGCGGCGGCCAGGCCGTCGAGCCGGGGCATGGCGATGTCCATCAGCACCACGTCGGGGCGGGTCCGGCGGGCCAGCGCCACCGCCTCCAGCCCGTCGGTGGCCTCGCCCACCACCTGGAGGTCCGGCTCCGTCTCCACGACGAGTCGCAGCCCGGCCCGGATCATCGCCTGGTCGTCGGCCACCACCAACCGGATCGTCACAGCGGGGAGCGTATCCGTCCCGGCGCGGGACGCCGTCCGCAGCGGTGCGGACCGCCGGTCATCCGCGCGGCGGAGGTCACCCCGGCGGGCGGGGTAGCCGGGCCCGGATCCGGTAGCCGCCGCCGGGGCGGGCGCCGGCCGAGAGGTCGCCGCCGAACAGCGCGACCCGCTCCCGCATGCCGACCAGGCCGTGCCCGGGTGCCGGGTCGCGCGGCGGCCGGCCGCCCGCCGGACCACCGTCGTCGACGACCACGATGTCGAGGCCGTCGACCCGGTACGTCAGGGTCACCTCGACCCGGGCCGGGCCGGCGTGCTTGAGCACGTTGGTCAGTGCCTCCTGGACGATCCGGTACGCCGACAGGTCGAGACTCGGCGGCAGTGGACGGGGCTCGCCCGCGACGGTCACCCGTACCGTCAGGCCGGCCTCGCCGACCTGTTCGACCAGTTCGTCGAGGCGGGCCAGCCCGGGCTGCGGGGTACGGCTCTCCGTCGCGTCGCCGCGCAGCAGCCCCAGGGTGCGGCGCAGTTCGGTCACCGCCTCCCGGCCGGCGGCCTCCACACCGGACAGCAGGTCGCGTTCGGCGAGCTGGTCGGCGTCGAGGCGGCGGCGTACCGCGCCGGCCTGCAGCACCATGACGGTGACGCTGTGCGCGACCATGTCGTGCAGCTCCCGGGCGATCCGGGCCCGTTCCTGCGCGACCGCCTCCCGGGCCCGCAGCTCACGGGCCGCCGACAGGGCCGCGTTGTGTTCGGCCATCCGGCGGGCCTGCACCTGCAGCAGCAGGCCGGTGGCGTACGCACCCAACGGGTAGAGCAGCGAGGCGAACACGTCGGACGGCGTCATGGTGCGCTGGCCGATCAGCACCGCGACCGTGCCGGTGACCAGCACCACCGCGGCGGTCCGGCGCCATCCCGGCGAGCGGCCCGGCCCCCAGAAGACGATCTCCCGGCCGACCGTGTGCAGCCCGATGAACAGGCACAGGGCCTGCCACACCCGGAAGTTCTCGATGTCACCGGGTAGCCACCACACCTGGATGACCACCACGTCCAGCAGCAGGGTGGCCAGCGGGAAGCGGCGGCGGAGGAACACCAGCAGCGTCGCGAACGCCAACCGCCCGCCCCACAGCGGCAGCCGGTGCGGGGCGGTCGCCTCTTCGAACAGCCCGAATGTCGTGAACACGACCGCGACCGCCAGGTCCAGCCGACCGATCCGCAAGCGCCACACGGCGCGAGCGTACGGGCCGGTCACCGGGCCGGAACCGGTCGCGCGGCGGACGGGCGGATCCGCCGCGCGGCGGACACCGGTTCACCCGTCGGAGTGGCGTCCCGGCGGTGGCGCGTACCTACCGTCAGCGGCCGACGCCCGCCGCCGGTGGGCGCGGAACAGGGAGTACGCATGACCACCGACATCTTCATCCGACGACAGCGGGCGGGGCTGATCTGCCTCGGGACCGCTCCGCTCCTGCTGGCGGCGGCGACGGCCGTCGACCCGGCGCTCGGCGACGTCGGGTACTACGACGCGATCCGCGCCGATCCGGGCGCCGCCGGGCTGCACTCGCTGCTGCTGCACTGGGCCTGGCTGCTGTACGTCCCCGGGCTGCTCGCCCTGCTCGGGCCGGTCGGTCGGCGGGGCGCGGCGGCGGCCGCGGTCGCCTGGACGGCGATCATCTTCGGGTTGTCGGTCTTCGCCGCCCTGGTGGTGACCGACTTCTTCGCGATCGCGCTGGCCGACACCGTCGACCAGGCCGCGTTCGCCGCGCACGAGCGGGAGGCCGGCACGTACGGCTGGTTCACCGCGGGCTGGCGACTGCCCGGGATGGTCGGCTGGTTCGTGGCGATGCTGCTGACCCCGTACGTCGCCGCGTACGGCCGGGCGGTCGGGTGGTGGTATCCGCTGGTCGCGACCGCCGGTTTCGGCCTGTACCTGCTGTTCGCGATCGAGTCGCCGCTGCTCGGGATCACCGGCCCGGTGGTGCTGACCGTCGCCAACGTCCTCGCCGCGACCCGGCTGTGGCACGTCACACCGGCTCCGGAGGACGGTGGCGGCTATCCCGTGTTCCGCCGTACCGCCGGGGTGGCCTGCCTGGTCGCGGCGCCGGCCGCGCTGGCGGCCGGGATGGCGACGATGCCCGGCGGCGCGTTCGAGATCGCCCCGTCGCTGGCGAGCGACCCGGGCGGCGCGCAGGCGAGCGCGTTCTTCCTGCACCTGTCGTGGCTGCTGTTCGTACCCGGGGTGCTGACCGTGACCGGCCGGCTGACCGGCCGGGGCCGGGTCTTCGGGCTGCTGGCCGGCGGGATCGCCGGGCTCGGGTTGCTGAACTGGCAGGGTCTGATGGTCTCCGACTACCTGGTGCTGGCGGCCGAGGCGACGCTCGGCACCGAGCGGGCCACGGTGGTCAACGAGGCGGCCGGCGGTTCGCCGCTGCTGGCCCTCGGCGTCCTGCTGCCGGGCATGGTCGGCGGCCTGCTCGGGCTGGTGCTGGTGCCGGTCGCCGCCGCGGTCGGCCGGCTGGTCCGCTGGTACGTGCCGGTGCTGGCCGGGCTCGGCGTGGTCGCGTTCTTCGTGCTCACCACCGGCCGGGTCACCGGCCTGGTGTCGCCGGTGCTGCTGCTGGTGGCGTACGCGTTGCTGGCCCGCGCGGTGGTCGCCGGCCGGCGGGTGGCGCTTCCGGTCGTGGCCGCGGGCGCGGCCCGGTGAACCGGCGCGGCGACCGGCCCAACGGACCGGATCCGTTCCGCCGCAGCGCACCGCGCCGGGCGCAGTCGCTGCGGGCCGGACCCCGCTGGGCCGGACCGTGCCGGACCGGGCCCCGCTGGGCCGGACCGTGCCGGACCGGATCCGGCTGGGCGGGGCCGTGCCGGGCGGCCGGGCTCCGCCGGTCCGGCCCCGGTGTCCGGGGCGACCGCCGGTCGTCGCGCGGGGCGGGTCCATGACACAGTGTCCGGGTGGACGGGACCGGGGCGGCGGCGAGCCGGACCCTGCGGCCGCCGGCGGGCTACCACCTGGCCGGCTCGGTCGGCGCGCTCGCGATGGGCCGCCACGACCCGTGCGCCCGGTTCGTCGACGGCGCCTTCTGGTGGACGGCCCGCACCCCGGACGGCCCCGGCGCCCTCGCCCTGCGGCGCAGCGGCGGTGAACTGGTCGCGGAGGGCTTCGGGCCGGGCGCCGACCGGGTCGTGGACCGGGCCGACGCGGTCGCCGGGCTGCGTGACGACCTGACCGGCTTCGCCGAGGCCGCCGCCACCCACCCGGTGGTGGAGCAGCTCGCCCGCACCCACCGCGGCCTGCGGCTGCCCGCCACCGGGCAGGTCTTCCCCCGGCTGCTGCGGGCCGTGCTCGAGCAGAAGGTCACCGGCAAGGAGGCGTACCGGGCCTACGCGGCGACCGTCCGCCGGTTCGGAACGCCGGCGCCCGGCCCGGTCGCCAACCTGTGGATCCCGCCCGAGCCGGCGACGATCGCGGCGCAGCCGTACTGGGTGTTCCATCCGTTCGGGGTCGAGCAGCGGCGGGCCGACACGCTGCGCCGGGCCGCCGCCGCGGCCGACCGGCTCGAACGGTGCGTCGACTCGGCCGAGGCCACCGCCCGGCTCACCGCGATCGCGGGCATCGGGCCGTGGACGGCGGCCGAGGTGGTCCGGATCGCGTACGGCGACGCCGACGCGGTCAGCGTCGGCGACTTCCACATCCCGAACACGGTGGCCTGGGCGCTGGCCGGCGAGCCGCGCGGCGACGACGCCCGGATGCTGGCCCTGCTGGCGCCGTTCGCGGGGCATCGCGGGCGGGTGTGCGCGCTGCTGGACGCGGCCGGCCTCCACGCACCCCGGTTCGGTCCACGGATGCCGCTGCGCTCCTTCGCCCGCTACTGACCGCCCCGCGTCGGTCCGCGCGGGTACGCGCGGTGATCAAGGGCTTGTCGTGGGGGAACCGGTCCGGAATGCCCGCAACATCCCCAAGATCGCGCGGTCGCAGGGTGGCCGCCGCGCGAACGTCGCATCTGAGACCGAATGCGCCCGACCAGCCATGGACACGCTCCCATGAACGTGGAAACATCCTCGACATGTCCACCGACGTCGATACCCGACCTCGCCGCCGGCACCTGTGGATCGCCGCCGCGCTGGCCGGCACGCTGGTCGCCGTACTCGTCACGCAGTGGATCACCGGGGCCGGTGGGTCGGACGCCGGCGACCTGCGTACGCAGATCGCCGCCCGGATGGTGACCGTCCTGGAGTCCACCCCGGCCGAGCAGCACGGCGGCCACGGCGCGCACGCCGCCGGCTACGGCAGCGCGACCACGGTCTGCGCCGTACGGATCTTCGGGTTCGAGCCGGCCGACGCCGGCAGCCTCGACCGGGTCGACGTCGTCTACGGCCACCACCTGTGCGGCATCGCCGAGGGACGGCGGCACTGGGACGGCGCGGTCAAGCTGGTCGGCCCGGTGGTGATGCGGCTGTCGACCGACCCCCCGACGATCCAGGTGGCCGAGGCGACGCAGACCGCGACGTTCCGCGAGCGGGTGCTCGAACTGATCCCGGCGCGATACCAGGCCGAGGCGTTCGAGGAGTCGCTGGACGCGTCGGCAATGACCGAGCTGCGCCGCCGCTACGACGACGCTGCCGGGTTCTGACGTACCCGGGTGGTTGACTGGGCGGATGGAGCTGCCCGTCAACCCACCGGTCGAGCCGATGCTCGCCAAGAGCGTGCCGGACATCCCCGTCGGCGAAGGCATGACCTACGAGCCGAAGTGGGACGGCTTCCGGTGCATCGTCTTCCGCGACGGCGACGAGGTCGAGCTGGCCAGCCGGGGCGGCAAGACCCTGACCCGCTACTTTCCCGAGGTGGTCGAGCAGGCCCGGGCCCAGCTCCCGGCCCGCTGCGCCGTCGACGCCGAGCTGATCCTGATCCGCCGCGACGGCGACGGCCGGCCCCGGCTCGACTTCGAACTGCTCTCCCAGCGGATCCATCCGGCCGCGTCCCGGGTACGGATGCTGGCCGAGACCACCCCGGCCGACCTGGTCGCCTTCGACCTGCTCGCCATCGGTGACGAGGCCCTGGTCGACCGGCCGTACACGCAGCGCCGGGCCCGGCTGGCCGAGGCGCTGCGCGGGGTCGAGCCGCCGGTGCACGTCACCCCGACGACCGCCGACCTGGCGACCGCCCGGCGCTGGTTCGAGATCTTCGAGGGCGCCGGGCTGGACGGGATCATCGCCAAGCCGGCCGACATCGCGTACGAGCCGGGCAAGCGGCTCATGTTCAAGGTCAAACACGCCCGTACGGCGGACGT
This sequence comes from Polymorphospora rubra, assembly GCF_018324255.1. Classification (GTDB taxonomy): domain Bacteria; phylum Actinomycetota; class Actinomycetes; order Mycobacteriales; family Micromonosporaceae; genus Polymorphospora; species Polymorphospora rubra. Next base: position 4,583,953 of record NZ_AP023359.1, on the reverse strand, counting down.
GGTGGTCGCCGGCTTCCGCTGGCACAAGTCCGGCCCGGTGGTCGGCTCGCTGCTGCTCGGCCTGTACGACGACAGCGGCACCCTGCACCACGTCGGGGTGTCGGCGTCGTTCACGATGGCCCGCCGCAGGGAGCTGCTCGACGAGCTGGCGCCGTACCGGAAGGGGGTGACCGGGCACCCGTGGCGGCACGGTGACCACGAGTTGGGCCAGCGGATCCCGGGCGGGCCCAGCCGGTGGACCGGCACCAAGACCCTGGAGTGGGAGCCGCTGCGGCCGGAGCTGGTCGTCGAGGTGGCATACGACGCGATGGAGGGCGACCGGTTCCGGCACACCGCCCGGTTCGCCCGCTGGCGGCCGGACCGCGATCCGCGGTCGTGCGGCTACGACCAGTTGGAACGGCCGGTGCGCTTCGACGTCGACCAGGTCCTCGCGGGCGATCCCGACCCGACCGGCTGACCGGCCGGCATAGGCTGGGCCCAGCGGCAGCACGATCTTGGAGGGATGCCCGTGGCCCGGAACCACCGGACGATCCTGGCCGGCCTGCTGGCCGCGACACTGGTCCTCGCCGGATGCACGCTGCCCGGCCGCGGCGACCGGGACCCCGCCGCCCAGCCCACCCCGACGGATTCGGCCGGCGCCGCCGCCACGGTGTGGCGACCCTGCCCGGAGGTGGCCGAGGACCTGGTCGGCCGGGGCGCGGCCGGCGTCAGCTACGAGTGCGCGACCATCCAGGTCCCCCGGGACTGGGCCGCGCCCGACGGCGGCACGTTCGACATCGCGCTGCTGCGGGCCCGGGCCGCCGACCAGCGTGACCGGATCGGTTCGCTGGTGCTCAACCCCGGTGGCCCCGGCGGTTCCGGCGTCGACACCGCCGTCTACCTGTCGTTCGGTCCGGCGTTCGGCGGGCTGCCGACCGAGGTGCTCCAGCGGTTCGACGTCGTCGGGTTCGACCCGCGCGGGGTGAGCCGGTCCAGCCCGGTCAAGTGCATCCCGGACGCCGACCTCGACGCGACCTTCGGCGCCGAACCCGATCCCGACCAGGCCGAGTTCGACGCGCTGGTCGCGTTGAGCCAGCGCATCGGCGAGGGCTGCGGCGCCGAGTACGGCGACCGGCTGCGACTGTTCGCCACCGAGCAGGCGGCCCGGGACATGGACGCGGTACGCGTCGCCGTCGGGGACGAGAAGCTGACCTACCTCGGCTACTCGTACGGCACCCTGCTCGGCGCGACGTACGCCCAACTCTTCCCGCAGAACGTGCGCGCGCTGGTGCTCGACGGCGCGATCGACCCGCGGCAGGGCATCGTCGAGAGCTCCGAGGGCCAGGCCAAGGGGTTCGAGCTGGCGTTCGACAACTTCACCCGGTGGTGCGCGCAGACCCCGGACCGGTGCCCGATCGCGCCGGACGCGCGGACCGCGGTGACCGACGCGCTGGAGAAGGCACGGGTGTCCCCCGTTTCCGGCGAGGGCGGCCGGCAGGCCACCGCCGGCTGGATCCTCTACGCGGTGATCTCGTCGCTCTACACCGAGACCGGCTGGGAGGAACTGGCCGGGGCGATCGACGACCTCCAGCGCGGCGATCCGGCCAAGGTCTTCGAACTGGCCGACCGGTACGCCGAACGCGGCCCCGACGGGCACTACAGCAACCTGTTCGACGCCAACATCGCGGTCAACTGCGCCGACGAGGAATCCGGGCCGAGCGTCGAGCAGATCCGCGACCTCCAGACGGAGTGGCGCGACCGGTACCCGCTCTTCGGGGCGCCGCTCGCGGTCTCGATGCTGTCCTGCGCCTCGTGGCCGGCGCAGCGCGACGGCTACCCGACCGGGCCGGCGACCGGTGCCCCGCCGATCCTGGTCGTCGGCACCACCGGCGACCCGGCGACCCCGTACGAGCAGACGCCGCGGCTGGCCGAGATGCTCGGCGTCGGCGTGGTGCTGACCTGGGAGGGCGAGGGGCACACCGCCTACCCGCAGACCGGCTGCGTCAACGAGGTGGTCGACGCGTACCTGATCGACCTGACCGTGCCGACCACCGATCGGCGCTGCCCGGCCCGCTGAGTCGGCTGGCAGACTGGCATCCGTGACCGAAGTGATCTTCCGCGCGGCCCGCCGCGCCGACGTACCGGCGATCGTCGCCCTGCTCGCCGACGACCCGCTCGGTGCCGGCCGGGAGGCAACGGGCGAGGGCGTCGCCGAGGAGGTCGACGCCGCCTACTGGCGGGCGTTTGACGACATCGACGCCGACCCGCGCAACGCGCTCGTCGTCGCCGATCTCGGCGGCGAGGTGGTCGGCACGATGCAGCTCACGTTCATTCCCGGCCTGAGCCGGAAGGGGGCGGAGCGGGCCCAGATCGAGGCGGTGCGGGTCCGCGTCGACCAGCGCGGCGCCGGGCTCGGCCGCCGGATGATCTCGTGGGCGGTCGACGAGGCGCGGGCGCGCGGCTGCCGGCTCGTCCAGCTCACCACCGACAAACGGCGCGCCGATGCGCACCGCTTCTACGCCGGGCTCGGGTTCGAGGCCAGCCACGAGGGAATGAAGCTCGCGCTCTGACCGGGCCGGCGTCAGCCCTTGCGGTCGCGGTCCTTCGACGGCTGCACCCGCTTCGGCTCACCGGGCATCTTCGGATGGTCCGGCGGATACGGCAGGTCGCCCTGGCCCTCCTTGTCGTCCCGGTCGGCCCACTCCAGCAGCGGCGTGATGTCCCACCCGGCGTCGTCGATCGCCGCGTGCGGGTCGCCGATCCGGGCGAACCGCTCCGGTACGGTCCGCAGGTCGAAGTCGTTCGGCTCGACGTCGGCCAGTTCGTCCCAGGTGACCGGGGTGGAGACGGTGGCCCGGCCGTTGGCCCGCAGCGAGTAGGCGCAGGCGATCGTGCGGTCGCGGGCCATCTGGTTGTAGTCGATGAAGACCTTCTCGCCGCGCTGCTCCTTCCACCAGGCGGTGGTGACCAGGTCGGGCCGGCGCCGCTCGATCTCCCGGGCGAACGCGATCGCCGCCCGGCGCACCTGGGTGAACGTCCACCGGGGCGCGATCCGCAGATAGATGTGGACGCCCCGGCCACCGGAGGTCTTCGGAAAGCCGGTGACGCCCAGTTCGTCGAGCAGTGCGCGGACCTCGCCGGCGACCGCGACCGCGTCGGCGAAGTCGGTGCCCGGCTGCGGGTCGAGGTCGATGCGCAGTTCGTCGGGGCGGTCGACGTCGTCGGCGCGTACCGGCCACGGATGGAACACGACGGTGCCCATCTGGGCCGCCCAGGCGACGTGCGCCAGGTCGGCCGGGCACAGCTCGTCGGCCGTACGCCCGCTCGGGAAGCTGATCGTCGTGGTCTCGATCCACGGCGGTACGCCCCGGGTCGGCACCCGCTTCTGGAAGAACATCTCGCCCTCGATGCCCTGCGGGAACCGCTGGAGCATCGTCGGCCGGCGGCGCAGCGCCCGCATGATGCCGTCGCCGACGGACAGGTAGTAGTTGAACAGGTCGAGCTTGGTGTAGCCGGGGCCGGGGAAGTAGATCCGGTCCGGGCTGCTCAGCCGCACCGTACGGCCGGCGACCTCGACCTCGACGGCCGGCGCCTTCGCGCTCGCCCGCGACCTCGGCGCCTTCGCGCCGGTCCCGGAGTTGTCCGCCGACGCTTCTGCGCCGGTCCCGGAGTTGTCCGCCGACGCTTCTGCGCCGGTCCCGGAGTTGTCCGCCGGCGCTTTTGCGCCGGTCCTGGAGTTGTCGGTGCCCGCGCTGCCGCCCATGTCGCGACGATAGACCACCGACGGTGTGACCGATGCCCACACGCGCGGTCCGACCCGGTACGCCCCCGCTGTCCGGTCCGGTCAGGAGCGGACCGACGGCGGCCCGGAGTCGTACCGTTGGGGTATGGCTGTTGACAAGAGCACGCTGCCGACCACCGAGGACGAGTGGCGGGTCCGACTTTCCCCGGAGGAGTTCCGGGTACTGCGCCAGGCCGGCACCGAGGCGCCCTTCACCGGCGAGTACGTCGACACGAAGACGCCCGGGCTTTACCACTGCCGGGCCTGCGGCACCGAACTGTTCTCCAGCGACACGAAGTTCGACTCGCACTGTGGCTGGCCGAGTTTCGACGAGGCGCTGCCCGGTGCCATCAAATACGTCGAGGACCGTTCGCACGGCATGGTCCGGGTCGAGGTGCGGTGCGCGGTCTGCGACTCGCACCTGGGGCACCGGTTCGACGGCGAGCACTACACGCCGAAGAACGCCCGGTACTGCATCAACTCGGTGTCGATGACGTTGGAGCCGCGCGAGGGAGCGTGACGGCCGGCGGCGGGTAGGCGTGGGCGGGGCCGCGGACCGCGACCTCGCCCACGCCGCGCCGGTTCAGCGGAGCAGCAGCCGCCCGCCCCGCTGGTCGACCAGGTCGGCCTGGTCGTCGTCGAGCCACACGCCGCCGCTGGCGAGGTAGCGGAAGTGGTAGTCGCCGGGCGTGAGGTTGACGGTGACGGTACGGATGCCGTTGCGCCGCAGCACGAGTTCGTGCCGCCCCGGCTCCCAGTCGTTGAAACATCCGACCACGCTGACCGCGCCGTTCGGCGCGTCCTTGGGCAGGCAGAACGTTACCCGGGTCTTGTTGCCGAACAATCTACTGCGTTTGATCACGCCGCCCCTCCGGGAAAAGGTTCCAACCGTCTGAGCTTCCCCGCGCCGGCACGCCGGCGCCACCGACACACCGCGCGTTACACGCAATTCACGGGATATATCCGAACCGGATACGAGCCCGGAGCCACCGATGCGCAGGTCAGCCGGGTGGCGGTTCCGCTCCCCCGACTAGCGCAAACAGCCGATTTTCCCCGTTTTCAGCCGCTCGCGGCCGGGCCCTCCCGCAGGCTGGCCGGGAGACGAAACGGGAGGTTGTGCCATGGGGACCTGCGAGGTCTGCGGCAACGAATACTGGATGACGTTCGAGGTACGGACGGTGAGCGGCGACGTGCACACGTTCGACTCGTTCGAGTGCGCGGCCCACCGCCTCGCACCCATCTGCGAACACTGCGGCTGCAAGATCATCGGACACGGGGTGGAGGTGTCCGGCCGGTTCTTCTGCTGCGCCCACTGCGCCCGCGCGGTGGACCGCGAACACGGCGCCGGCCTGCGCGACACCGTGGGCACCCACCCGGGCTAACCACTCCCCCGTCGCGCCTTCCCCGCGGCACCTTCCCCGCCGCGCCGCGCGACGCCTTCCCCGCCCCGCCCCACAGAGCGCCGTACCGCGCACCGTGCACCGCGCGCCGCCTTCCCCGGCGCGCCGTACCACGCGACGCGGCGGTCGCGCCCACCGTGCTCCGGGCGCGACACGGCGGGGCACCATGATCGTCTGCTGCTCCGGCAGTCGACACGCCGACGAGGCACCGCCTGGACAGCAGACGATCATGGTGCGGCCGGCGACAGCCGGACGCCACACGGCCGGCGGGCCGAACGGGCCACCGCACGGCCGGCTGGCCGCACTGGCCACCGCACGGCTGGCCACCGGCACCGGCCCGCGGCGGGCGCCGGCCTCCCACACCGGCCGGTGGGAGTCGCCGCGGGCGCGCCTACGATCGCGGAATGCAGCCGCAGACGACCGAGACGCGCGTGGCGACCTTCGCCGACCTGGACACCCGTACCCTCCACGACCTGCTGCGACTGCGGGTCGACGTGTTCGTGGTCGAGCAGGAGTGCGCGTATCCCGAACTCGACGGGCGGGACACCGAACCCGGCACCCGGCACCTCTGGCTGGCCCGGGGCGGCGCCCCGGTCGCGTACCTGCGGATCCTCGCCGACCCGGACGGGGTCGCGCGGATCGGCCGGGTCCTGGTGGCCCGCGAGGCGCGGGGCGACGGCCTCGCCGGCCGGCTCATGACCGAGGCGTTGCGGGTGGTCGGCGACCGGCCGTCGGTGCTCGACGCGCAGGCGCACCTGGCCGGCTTCTACGCCCGCTTCGGCTACACCACCACCGGCCCCGAGTACGTCGAGGACGGCATCCCCCACATCCCCATGCGCCGCGACCCCCGGTAGACCGCGACCGGAGTCGCGAGTCGACCGAGCGCCGCCGCACCGTCTGGAGCCCGAGGACATGCGGCGAAGCCGTCATGCCCACAGGGCGAAGACGGTGCATGGGGCGGCGCGAAGCGGAGCGAGCCGTCCGAGCGGAGCGAGGACCGAATTACGGCAGGGCGGTCACCAGTTCGGCCACGGAACGCCGGCGGCCGGTGTAGAACGGGATCTCCTCGCGGACGTGGCGGCGGGCCGTCGACGCCCGCAGGTCGCGCATCAGGTCGACGATGCGGTGCAGTTCGTCGGCCTCGAAGGCCAGCATCCACTCGTAGTCGCCGAGGCCGAACGACGGGACGGTGTTGGCGCGTACGTCGGGGTACGGGCGGGCCATCCGGCCGTGTTCGGCCAGCATCTCCCGGCGCTCGGCGTCGGGCAGCAGATACCACTCGTACGAGCGGACGAACGGGTAGACGCACACGTAGGCGCGGGCCTCCTCGCCGGCGAGGAACGCGGGTACGTGGCTCTTGTTGAACTCGGCCGGCCGGTGCAGCGCCATCTGCGACCACACCGGCGTCAGCGTGCGGCCGAGTGTGGTGCGGCGCAGCAGGCCGTACGCCTCCTGCAGCGCGTCCGGCGAACCGGAGTGCCACCAGACCATGATGTCGGCGTCGGCGCGCAGGCCGGAGACGTCGTAGGTGCCGCGTACGGTGACGTCCTTGGCGGCGAGGCCGTCGACGAGCGACTCGACCTCGGCGGTGACGCCGTCGCGCAGGGCGGGCAGTTGGCCGCTGTACCGGAACACCGACCACATGGTGTAGCGGATGGTCGCGTTGATCTCGCGGAGCCGGGCGGCGTTGGTCTGCTCGCTGGTCATGTCGACCTTCCTTCCAGGGACTTGATGATCTCTTCGGCCGCCGTCTCGCCGGAGCGGACGCAGACCGGGATGCCGACCCCGTCGTAGCCGGCGCCGGCCAGGGCGAGGGTGGGTTGGGTGGCGCGCAGCCGGGTCCGGGCCGCCGCGATCCGGTCGGGGTGGCCGGGGGTGTACTGCGGCAGGGCGCCGCCCCACCGCTGGACCCGGCTGTCGACGGGCGCCGGCACGGCCGCCCGCAGCACGGTGGACAGGTCCCGGTGTACGGCGTCGACCAGCTCGTCGTCGGAGCGCTGGAGCTGGTGTTCCTCGCCGTGCCGGCCGACGGAGGCGCGGACGACCGCGAGCCCGTCGGCGCGGCGCAGGTGGGCCCACTTGGTGGTGAAGAAGGTGGCCGCCTTGATCAGGGTGCCCTCGGTGGCCGGTACGAGGAAGCCGGACAGGTCGGGCAGCGGCGGGTCGGGCAGGGCGAGGCTGACCAGGGCCACGCTGGCGTATTCGAGTACGCCGACGAGGCGGCCCGCTTCGGCGTCGACGTCGGCGAGCAGCCGGGCGGCGGGCCGGGCCGGCAGGGCGAGCACGACCGCGTCGACCTCGACCGCCTCCGGGGCGGGGGTGGGGCCGACGACGAGCCGCCAGCCGGTCGGGGTGCGGACGAGTTCGCGTACGGTCGCGTCGAGCCGCAGTTCGGCGCCGCTGTGCGTGGCGGCGGCGGCGACCAGGGTGCCGAGTCCGGTGTCGATGGTGCCGAAGACCGGGACGCCGGTCGGTCGGGGCGCGGCCGCCTGCGCGGCGCGTACGGCGCCGACCAGGGTGCCCTCGTGGCGGGCGGCGCGGGCCAGGCCGGGCATGGTGGCCGCGAGCGACAGGGTGTCGGCCCGACCGGCGTAGACGCCGCCGAGCATCGGGTCGACGAGCCGGTCGACGACCTCGTCGCCGAGCCGCCGCCGGACGAGCGCGCCGACCGCGACGTCCTCGTCGGGGTCGAGCAGCGGGCGGCCGGCGTCGTGGTCGAGGTCGGCGGCCGGCCGGGCGATCCCGGTCACGGCGGCCAGGTCACCGGGTACGCCGATCAGGGTGCCCTTCGGCATCGGCCGCAACCGCCCGCCGACGGCGATGGCGGCCTGCCCGACCGCGGGATGGGTGATCCGGTCGCCGAGGCCGAGGCGGCGGGCCAGGGCGACGGCGGCCGAGTCGCCCCCGGCGGGGTCACGCATCAGGAACGTCTCGGCGCCGGTCTCGGCGGCCGATCCGGCGAGCTCTCCGGTGCGGAGTTTGCCGCCGAGCGCGCCGGACCGTTCGAACACGGTGATCCGGGTGTCGCGGGGGGCGCGGTCGCGCAGCCGTACGGCGGCGGCCAGTCCGGCGATGCCGCCGCCGACGACCGCGACGTTCCAGCCGCCGCGTCCGTCGCCCCCTGTGCGGTCCATGTCAGCGGGCGGATGCCTGGTGCACCAGGTCGACGACCCGGGTGAGCACGTCGGGGTCGGTCTCGGGCAGCACGCCGTGGCCGAGGTTGAAGACGTGGCCGGGGTGGCCCGCCCCTCGGCGAGGATCCGCCGGACCTCGGTCTCGACGACCGGCCACGGCGCGAAGAGCACGCACGGGTCGAGGTTGCCCTGCACGGCCTTGTCGGCGCCGATCCGGCCGGTGGCGACGTCGAGCGGGGTACGCCAGTCGACGCCGACCACGTCGGCACCGGCCTGCGCCATCGCCGGCAGCAGTTCGGCGGTGCCGACCCCGAAGTGGATCCGGGGTACGCCGGCGTCGGCGAGTCCGCCGAGGACCCGGGTCGAGTGCGGCTGGACGTAGGTGCGGTAGTCGGCGGCGGACAGCGCGCCGGCCCAGGAGTCGAAGAGCTGTACGGCGCCGACCCCGGCGGCGACCTGGACGCGCAGGAACTCCAGGGTGATGTCGGCGAGCCGGCCGCACAGCGCGTGCCACAGGTCGGGGTCGCCGTACATCAGGGCCTTGGTCTTGGCGTGGGTGCGCGACGGTCCGCCTTCGACGAGGTAGCTGGCCAGGGTGAACGGCGCGCCGGCGAACCCGATGAGCGGTGTGCTGCCGAGTTCGGCGACGAGCAGGCGGACCGCCTCGGCGACGTACGACACGTCGTCGACGGTGATCTGCCGGATGCGTTCGACGTCGGCGTGGGTGCGTACCGGTTCGGCGACGACGGGTCCGGTGCCGGGGACGATGTCGAGGTCGACGCCGGCGGCGGCGACCGGGACCACGATGTCGCTGAAGAGGATGGCGGCGTCGACGCCGTGCCGGCGGACCGGCTGGAGGGTGATCTCGGTGACCAGGTCGGGCCGGCGGCACGACTCCAGCATCGGGATACCGGCCCGGATCTCCCGGTATTCCGGCAGTGACCGGCCGGCCTGGCGCATGAACCAGACCGGGGTGTGCGGCACCGGTTGGCGGCGGCAGGCCCGCAGGAACGCCGGCTCTTCGGTGGTGTCCTGGTCGTGGGCGGTGCCGCGGTCGGGGGCCGCGTTGCCCGGCATCGTCGTCGTCATCCCCGCCATCGTGCCACGGGCGCCGGACGGCGGTACCGGGCCGTCCGGCCCGGGCGGGCCAGGTCACGTGGACCGGAATCCGTGGCTTATGTCTGGCTTGCCAGGAAAGCGGTGTCCGGTGTGACGTCCCGGGGCAGGGATGATCGGCGTGCCGATCTCCCGGCGGCCGGCTGCCGGCTTAGGCTGCGGACATGTCAGCCCCCACCGCGGTTCCCGAGGTGTTCGCGAACGCGGTGGCCGGCCTGCGCACGGCAACCCCCGCCGGGAGATCGTGCTCAAGGAGATCGGCGCACCGCAACGGCTGGCCCCGTACGCGTTCGCGCTGGCCGCAACGGTCCTGCGCGCCGGCGACGAGGTGGCCACCGGCCGGCTGATCCTGCTGCACGACCCCGCCGGCCACGACGCGTGGGACGGCACGATGCGGCTGGTCACGTACGTGTCGGCGGATCTCGAACTGGAGCTGGCCGCCGACCCGCTGCTGCCGTCGGTGGGCTGGAGCTGGCTCGTCGACGGGCTCGAGGCGCACCACGCCGGACACCGGGCGATGGGCGGCACGGTCACGCAGACCATGTCGACCCGGTTCGGCGACCTGGCCGGCGAGCCGGCGGCCGCCGACATCGAGATCAGGGCGTCGTGGACACCGGCCACCGACGACTTCGCCGCCCACCTGCACGGCTGGTGCGCGCTGCTGGCCTCCACCGCGGGGCTGCCGCCGCCCGGGGTCACCGCACTGCCCGACCGCCGGTCGGCCGCCGGCCGCTGACCGCCGGTCCGCTCCCCCGTGGGTCGGGGCGCCCCTTCCGGGACGCCCCGCCGGATGACTCAGAGGTACTTGTTGGCCTCGTCGCAGGTCTTGTCGAGGTCCTTCACCGCGGCGTCGTAGGCGGACTGGTTGCCGGCCGCCGCGGCCGTCAGCGCGGTGCTGAGCAGCTCGAGGCACTTGGAGATGATCTGCTTCTGCCGGACCTGCTCGTCGCGGTCGTTCTGGGTGCCGGTCAGGTTCTGCTCGGCGGTGTCGGCCCGCTTGGTCGCCGCCGACAGGTCGGTCTTCAGCTTCTCCAGCTCGGTGTTCCTGGTGGTGATCGTGGTGTCCCGCTCCTTGACCTGGGCGGTGAGCGTGCCCCTGGTCTCGGAGAGTTCGTTGGACTTGGCGACGTAGAGGCCGGTCATCACCCCGCCGAGCACGAACAGCAGGCCGGCGACGATCCCGAGGATCAGCACCGTCTGGCTCTTCTTCGGCGCGGCGGCCGGCGCCGGGCTGGCCGACACCGGGGGCCCGGACATCTGCTCGCCGAACGGCGGGCCGGACATCTGCGCGCCCGGGTACGGCTGCTGGGCCGGCGGCTGCTGGTAGCCGGGGTCGTACGCGACCGGCGACCCGAACCCGCCCTGCGGCGGCGGAGAGCCCTGGTACGGCTGGTACGGACCGCCCTGGTCGCCGGCGGGAGGACCGTACGCGTTCGGGTCGTAGCCCTGCTGCGGTGACCCGTCAGGGCCGGTCGGCGGGTAGGACATTACTTCCTCCAGAAGAGTGGCCGCCGCCTGGCGGTGTCGGAGGGCGGCGGGGCGGGCGGGTGGCCGGGCGGGTCAGCAGATCTGGAATCCGTCGCAGGCGGTGGCGATCGGGATGGCCAGCCCGACCCCCTCGGCGTCGGCGACCTTCGCGGTGGCGATACCGACCACCTGCTTGGCGCTGTTGATGACCGGTCCCCCGGAGTTGCCGGGGTTGATCGAAGCGTCGAACTGGATCATGGAAGGGCCGCCGCCCGGCATGGTGCGGAAGGCACTGACCACACCGGTGGTGACGGTGTCCTCCAGGCCGAGCGGGGCGCCGACCACCACGACCTGCTGGCCCGACTTGACCGGCTCGGTGGCGGTGACCAGGCCGGTGAACGCGCCGGTGGTCACCAGTTGGGCGACGTCGTTGCGCTCGTCGACGCGTACGATCATGGCCGGGAAGCGCTGGTCACGACGCTCGATGAAGACCTCGCGGCCACCGCTGTTCCACACCGACTCGACCACGTGGAAGTTGGTGAACAGGTTGGTGCCGCCGCCCTCGGCCGGCTTGCCGACGGCGAAGGCGGTGCCCCCGGAGTTGCCGGCGCTGACCCGGAAGACACTGGGCAGCGCCACGGTCGAGATGGCCTCCGGGTTGAACACGTCGCCGGCCTGCTTCTCCAGCTCTCCGGTCCGGCCCTCCAGGCCCTCGAAGCGACTGCCGTCACTGGCCTGCGCATCGGCGAGCCGGTCGTCGGCGGCGGCCAGCCGCTCCGACAGGTCGTTGATCTGCACCGCCTGAAGTCCGGCCACAACGCCGAGGAACAGCGCCAGGACGAGCGCGACAACGCCCGGCCAGGAGACGCGCCGCCGGGCGGCCGGCGGCGGGGCGGCACCGGGGAAGCCCGCCGGCGGGTGCACCGGCGGCGCCGACCGCGGCTGCGGCGCGGCGACGACGGGCGAGCCCGGCGTGGGCCACGACTGGGTGACCGGTGACCCGGCACCCGACCACGGCTGCGCGGGCGGCGGCGGTGGCGGTGCCAACTGCGGGGGCTCCATCTTGGGCGGCAGCGGGCCGGGGCGGGCCGGCGTACCGGTTTCCGGGGCGGGCGGCTGCCGGGTTTCCGACCCGTCCGCCGCGGGCTGGCCCGGCGCGGGCTGCTGGTTGCCCGGCTGTCCGGCGTACGGGTCGTAGCCAGCGGTCATCGTTACACGCCTCCCAGGGACGCCGTCTCGTGTCTTTTCTCCGCGTCGGCGGCGCATGGCCGACTCCACTGTCCAACGGTCGCACGACCGGACAACCCCACGATCTGATCTCGCGGCAGGGTGGACCGTACCTGCGTGAAAGGGCTTTGTCTGCCCTGATGTCCGGGCCATGACAAACCATGCCGATCATCCGGGGGAAAGGTACCCGCGAGCGGATCACGGTCGACTCGCCGGGCCGGCTGTTCGATCCCGCGAGCGTGCGCCGACTAGGGTTGCCAGGTGACCGACGAACCACCCCTGCGCCGTCGGGCCCACGAACGCCAAGCGGGGGACGAGCCACACAGCCGTCCGGCGGGTGCGCCGGCGTCAGATGGAGCCGCCACGTCGGCGTCAGATGCAGTGGGGCCCGACCCGAAGCCTGGCGGGCCCGTTCCGCTCATCGCCCCCCGCGACGGCACCCCCGTCCCCGCCGAGACACCTGACGAGTTGGCCGAGGTAGTGGCCCGTTTCGCCGCCGGCACCGGTCCGGTGGCGATCGACGCCGAACGTGCCTCCGGCTACCGCTACAGCCAGCGTGCCTACCTGGTCCAACTGCGCCGTGCCGGCGCGGGGACCGTACTCGTCGACCCGCTGCCCCTGGGTGACCTGCGGACCCTGGACGCGGCCATCGCCGACACCGAGTGGGTGCTGCACGCGGCGAGCCAGGACCTGCCGTGCCTGGCCGATCTCGGGCTGCGGCCCCGCCGGCTGTTCGACACCGAGCTGGCCGCCCGGCTGGCCGGATTCGAGCGGGTCGGCCTGGCCGCGCTGACCGAGTCGCTGCTCGGCTACACCCTGGAGAAGCACCATTCGGCGGCCGACTGGTCGAGCCGGCCGCTGCCGGAGTCGTGGCTGACGTACGCGGCCCTCGACGTGGAGATGCTCACCGACCTGCGGGACGCACTGGCCGCCGAGCTGGTGGCACAGGGCAAGGACGGGTGGGCCGCGGAGGAGTTCGCCGCCGTCGTCGCCTGGGGCCTGGTTCCCCCGCGGCAGCGGCCGGACCCGTGGCGGCGCACCTCCGGTATCCACCGGGTGCGCGGGGCGCGGGCCCAGGCCCGGGTACGCGCCATGTGGTACGCGCGGGACCAGATCGCCGCCCGGCGCGACTCGGCGCCGGGTCGGGTCCTGCCCGACGCGGCGATCATCGCGGCGGCGGAGACGGATCCGCGCGACGAGCGCACGCTGTTGACCCTGCCCGGCTTCGGCGGCCGGTCAGTGCGGCGGCTGGCCCGGGTCTGGCTGGAGGCGCTCGGCGAGGCACGGGCGCTGGCGGACAGCGAGCTGCCGGTCAACCCGCCGGTCGACGGCCCACCGCCGCCGCACCGCTGGGCCGAGCGCGACCCGGCCGCGGCGGCCCGGCTGGCCCGGTGCCGCGAGGTCGTGACCCGGATCGCGGCGGAGCACCGGCTCCCGCCGGAAAACCTGATCACCCCGGATTCGGTGCGCCGGCTGGCCTGGACGCCGCCGGAGGAGAGCACGGTCGAGACGGTGACCCAGACCCTGCGCGGGTACGGCGCCCGGTCCTGGCAGCTCACCCTGATCGCCGAGGACCTGACCGCCGCCCTCCCGGCCCCCTTGCCCTCCTGACCCCCGCCCCCTGTTCCCCGCGATCTTGCACTTGTCTCCCCCTTCTGTACCGCTTCGGGGGCGACGAGTGCAAGATCGCGGAACGGAACGGAACGGGGCAGGGGCGGGGTGGGGGTCAGGAGGCCGTGAGGCGGGTGTCGCGGATCTCGGCCCACTGGAGCGAGTGGCGGATGCCCTCGGCGACGGTGAACTCCGGCTTCCAGTCCAGCAGCCGGCCGGCCTTGTCGATGCGGGTGTAGGTGCCGGCCGAGTCGCCCGGCCGCGGGCCGGTCTCGCCCACGCGCAGCGGCCGCCCGGCCACCGACTGGAAGGCGGTCACCAGCTCGCGCACGGTGGTGCCGTCGCCGGTGCCGAGGTTGATCACCTCGTGGGAGTGGGCGCCGTCGGCGGGCAGGACCGCGTCGAAGCGGCGCAGCGCCTGCACGTGCGCCCGGGCGAGGTCCCAGACGTGGATGTAGTCGCGGATGCCGGAGCCGTCCCGGGTCGGCCAGTCGACGCCGGTGATCAGGAACTCCTCGTCGTTCTCGTACGCGGTAATGATCTTGCCGAGGGCGTGCGACGGCTGACGGAGCTGCAGGCCGGTACGAAGCTCCGGGTCGGCGCCGATCGGGTTGAAGTAGCGCAGGGACAGCACCCGCAGGTCGGTGGCGGCCGCCGCGTCGGCGAGGATCGACTCCATCATCGCCTTGGTGCGCGCGTACGGGCTCAGCGGGTCGAGGCCCGACGTCTCGTCGACGGAGAAGTCGTCGCTCGGGCGGTAGATCGCCGCCGACGAACTGAAGAGCAGGCGCCGGCAGCCGTTGCGTACCACGTGTTCGACCAGGTCGACCGACTTGGCGACGTTCTCCCGGTAGTAGCGCAGCGGCTGCTCGACCGACTCCGGGACCACGATCAGCGCGGCGGCGTGCACGACGGCGTCGATGTCGGGGTGTTCGGCGAAGATCCGGTCGACGAGCGCACCGTCGGCGATGTCGCCCTGGTAGAAGATCCGGTCCCGGGTGAACTCGATCCGGCCGGTGCACAGGTTGTCGAGTACGACGGGAACGATGCCGTCGTCGAGGCAGGCCGAGACGATCGTGCTGCCGATGAAGCCCGCGCCGCCCGCGACGAGTACCTTCACGCGTCCACCCTCCGGGTTGTCCGTTTGCGTCCGCGCTCAACGTACCGGAAACGGCCATCTGTGGTCCGCGCCACAGACCCGACGCTGACGCCGATAGTTACCGACGAGTAGCATCCGGGGTACACCACCGTGCCGGCAAGGAGGCTCACAAGTGCCCCGTGAAGTCCGCGATGTCGTCTTCGTCGACGGCGTCCGCACCCCGTTCGGCAAGGCGGGTGGCATGTACGCCAACACCCGCGCCGACGACCTGGTGATCCGCTGCATCCGCGAACTCCTGCGACGCAACCCGCAACTCCCGCCGGACCGGGTCGAGGAGGTGGCCATCGCCGCCACCACCCAGATCGGCGACCAGGGGTTGACCATCGGGCGTACCGCCGCCCTGCTCGCCGGCCTGCCCAAGACCGTCCCCGGCTACGCGATCGACCGGATGTGTGCCGGCGCGATGACCGCCGTCACCACGGTCGCCGGCGGCATCGCGATGGGCGCGTACGACGTCGCCATCGCCGGCGGCGTCGAGCACATGGGCCGGCACCCGATGGGCGAGGGCGTCGACCCCAACCCGCGCATCCTCGCCGAGAAGCTCGTCGACCCGTCCGCCCTGGTCATGGGCGCCACCGCGGAGAACCTGCACGACCGGGTACCGCACATCACCAAGGAGCGCACCGACGCGTACGCGCTCGCCTCGCAGGTCAAGACCGCCAAGGCGTACGCCAACGGCAAGCTCACCGACGACCTGGTGCCGGTGGCCGTACGCGACCCCAGCGGCTGGGGGCTGGCGACCGTCGACGAGGCGCCCCGCGACACCTCCCTGGAGAAGCTCGCCACGCTGAAGACCCCGTTCCGCCCGCACGGCAAGGTGACCGCGGGCAACGCGGCCGGCCTCAACGACGGCGCCACCGCCAGCCTGATCGCCGCCGAGGACGTGGCCCGCGAACTGGGCCTGCCGATCGGCATGCGGCTGGTGTCGTACGGCTTCGTCGGCGTCGAGCCGGAGGTGATGGGCGTCGGCCCGATCCCGTCCACCGAGAAGGCGCTGCGCATCGCCGGGCTCACCATCGACGACATCGGCCTGTTCGAACTCAACGAGGCGTTCGCCGTACAGGTGCTCGCCTTCCTCGACCACTTCAACATCGCCGACGACGACCCGCGGGTCAACCAGTGGGGCGGTGCGATCGCCGTCGGGCACCCGCTCGCCTCGTCCGGCGTACGGCTGATGACGCAGCTCAGCCGGCAGTTCGCCGAGCACCCCGAGGTGCGCTACGGCATCACCGCCATGTGCATCGGCATCGGCATGGGCGGGACCGTCATCTGGGAGAACCCGAACTGGGAAGGTGCGCAGAAGTGAGCCTGCAGAACCCCGACGAGGTGGTCACCCGGGCGCTGCTGCGGCAGATCGCCGTACCCGGCCTGGAGAAGCCGGCCGCGCTGATCACCCTCGACAACGGCCACGACCACACCAAGCCGAACAGCTTCGGCCCCGCCGGACTGGCCAGCCTCGACGAGGCGATCACCGCGGCGCTCGCCGCCGACCCCGCCTTCATCGCGGTCACCGGCAAGCCGTACATCTTCTGCGTCGGCGCCGACATCACCGGCGTACCGCTGATCCAGAACCGGGAGCAGGCGGTCGAGCTGGGCCGGCTCGGCCACCGGATCTTCGCCCGGCTGCGCGACTGCGCCGTACCGACGTTCGCGTTCGTCAACGGGGCGGCGATGGGCGGTGGCCTGGAGTTGGCGCTGCACTGCCACTACCGCACCGTGTCCGGCGGCGCCGCCGCGCTGGCCCTGCCCGAGGTCGGCATCGGCCTGGTGCCCGGCTGGGGCGGCACCCAGCTGCTGCCCGACCTGATCGGCATCGCCGGCGCCGCCCAGGTCATCCTGCAGAACCCGCTGACCCAGAAGACGCTGCGGCCGGCCCAGGCCCGCGAGCTGGGCATCGCCGACGAACTCTTCGCGCCGGCCGACTTCCTGGAGCGGTCGCTGGAATGGGCGGCCGGCGTGGTCCGGGGCGCGGTCACCGTGGAGCGGCCGGAGGTCGACCGGGAGATGTGGGACGGCGTGCTGTTCTTCGCCCGGCACGCCCTGGACGAGAAGCTGCACGGCGCGGTCCCGGCGGCCAACCGGGCCCTCGACCTGCTCGCGCTGGCCAAGGACGCCGACTTCGCCACCGGCACCGCCGCCGAGGACGAGGCGCTCGCCGACCTGATCATGGGTGAGGAACTGCGCAGCAGCCTCTACTCGTTCGACCTGGTGCAGCGGCGGGCCAAGCGGCCGGCCGGCGCGCCGGACCCCGCACTGGCCCGCGAGGTCACCAAGGTCGGCATCGTCGGCGCCGGCCTGATGGCGTCGCAGCTCGCCCTGCTCTTCCTGCGCCGGCTCCAGGTCCCGGTGGTCCTCACCGACCTCGACCAGGCCCGCGTCGACAAGGGCGTGGCCTACGTCCACGCCCAGGTGGACAAGCTGGTCGGCAAGGGCCGACTGGACGAGGGTACGGCCGCCAAGCTGCGCGGCCTGGTCTCCGGATCGGTCGACAAGTCGGTCTTCGCCGACGCGGACTTCGTCATCGAGGCGGTCTTCGAGAACCTGGAGATCAAGAAGCAGGTCTGGGCGGAACTGGAGAAGATCGTCTCGCCGGAGGCGATCCTGGCCACCAACACCTCGTCGCTGTCGGTCACCGCCATGGCCGCCGACCTGGAGCACCCGCAGCGGGTCGTCGGTGTGCACTTCTTCAACCCGGTGTCGGTGATGCCGCTGGTCGAGATCGTGCGCGCGGAGCGTACCGACGACGTGGCGCTGGCCACCGCGTTCGCGGTCGGCAAGAAGCTGCGCAAGTCGTGCGTGCTGGTCAAGGACGCCCCGTCGTTCGTGGTCAACCGGCTGCTGACCCGGTTCCTCGGCGAGACGTTCGCCGCCGTCGACGCCGGCACCCCGCTGGAGGTCGCCAACACCGCGCTCGACCCGCTGGGTCTGCCGATGCGCCCGCTGACGCTGCTCACCATGGTCGGTCCGGCGGTCGCGCTGCACGTCGCCGAGACGCTGCACGCGGCGTTCCCGGACCGGTTCGCGGTGAGCCCCAACCTGGCCCGCGTCGTCGAGTCGGGCAAGCCGCTGACCGACCGGGACGGCGAGATCGACCCCGAGGTCGCCGCGCTGTTCGAGGTCGGCTCGGCCCCGCTGACCGCCGAGGAGGTCCGCCAGCGGGCGCTGGACGCGCTCGCCCGGGAGGTCCGGCTGATGCTCGACGAGGGCGTGGTCGCGCAGCCGCAGGACATCGACCTGTGCATGATCCTCGGTGCCGGCTGGCCGTTCCATCTCGGCGGCGTGACCCCGTACCTGGACCGCACCGGCACCTCGGAGTCGGTGACCGGCGGCCGCTTCCTCCCCAGGGGCGCCGCCTCCCTCCCAGCCTGACCGTCCCCCCACCCCATGATCCGCGTGATCAGGGACCAAATCGCGCGTGTCGCCGGCGCGCCACGCGACGAGGTCTCTGATCACGCGGATCTTGCTGTCCGGCCGGGATCCGCCGGCTGATCGGCCGAACGGCAGCCGGCTCTCAACCGGACGCCGGTGCATGAACGCCGCCGACTGTGGCAGGGTCGGTCCGGGTCTGATCGGACACTGTGGATCGGGGGCACGGACGGGTGTGGCGGCGATGACGGTGGCTGTGACACGGACCGGCGGGCGGGGAGCCCGATGACCGGACCGGCGACCGACCCGCACCCATGCGCCACCTGCGGCACGCCGTCGACCCGCCCGACCTGTGACACCTGCCCCGCGGGCGACGAACCCGTGCTGGTCCGGCCCTACGTCGACCGGCCGGCCGACCGGTCCGGCGCACCCGAGCCCGACGACAGCATGACCATGACGTGGGAGTTCCCGGCGGCGGCCGTACCGGCCGTCGGCCCGCCCCCGGGCGCGCGCGACGGTGGGACCGACCGCCGCCGGCCCGGCGGCGTCACCGGGGAACCGGCCGGAACCGGTACGGCCGGCGGCGGGCTCGCCGGCCGGCTGGCCCGGCTGCGGACCCGCGACCGGCTGGTGCTGATCGGCACCGCCATCGCCGTCGTGGTGGCGGCACCGATCGCGCTGGCGCGTACCGGCGGACCGGAGACGCCGGACACGCAGCCGGTCGCCGACGGCGCACCGGGCTGGGCGCCCGCCACGGCCACCGACGGGCGGACCGGCGAACCGTCGGCGCTGCCCGACCCGGTCCGCAGCGCCGGCCCGCGGACGACCTCGGCCGCGCCCGCCAGCCGGTCCGAGCGCAGTGCCTCGCCGGGCCCGTCGGCGACCCCCGGCGGCGCCAGCCCGACGGCGGCGGCGCCGACCAGCCCCGCGACGCCGTTCGCCGCGCCGCGCAGCGGCCGCATCGTCGGTACGTCCGGACTGTGCGTCGACAACATGCGCGACAACACCAACCACGGCAATCCGATCACCATGGCCCCCTGCAACGGCACCGGCGCCCAGCACTGGAGCTTCCAGGACGACGGCGCCGTGCAGATGCATCGGATGTGCATGGGCCCGGCCGGCAACGGCGCGAGCAGTCCCGTACAACTGCGGCGGTGCGGCCGGGGGGACCGGCCGGCCTGGCAGTTCCGGTCCGACGGCTCGGTCGTGCACGTCGCGTCCCGGCTCTGCCTGCACGACCGCAGCGGGGCGGGCGGCCCGGTGGCACCCAACGGGGCGCCGCAACTCACCATCACCCGCTGCACCGGCGCCACCGGCCAGCGCTGGAGCTTCCGCTAGCCCGGGTCGGCGAACGCGGTCCGCCCGGTGCCGTCCGTCGCGGTGGGATCACGTCATCGCCCCGCCGGCCCGGGCGAACCCGGGCCGACGGGGCGATGTGTGTCGGACTACCGCTGGCCGATCGTGATCGTCGCCATCCGGTAGTTGTTGCGGTTGCCGTTCTCCGGGTCGTAGTTCTTCTCGACGTTGCCGGCGGTGTCGACCGAGAACCAGCGGAACGTCGTGGTCTCGGTCACGTGGAAGACCTGCCCCGGCTCACGGAAGTCGGTCGATTCGTAGCGGGGCGAATCGAGTGTGGGCCGGCTGCCGTCCGTCGTGTAGTAGATGGTCGCCGGCTCGCTCGTCTCGAAGCGCACGTCGACCGGCCCGGAGTACTTCCCGCCGCCGGGAACGAGCTCGGACGTCGGCTTCTTCTTGTCCTTGCCCCATTCCGCCGCGATCCGGAACATCTCCATGATCCCGTTGGCGTACTCCATCGTCTCGGAGTGACCGCTGACGAGGGCCGGATCACCGACCCACGGCGGCTGGAAGGAGCCGCCCTGCCAGTTGCCGGTGGTCGGGTTGTAGATGGAGCCACCGACCTCCCAGCCGAAGGCGTAGATCCCGTAGGTGTGGTAGAGGTCCTCGCGCACGTTGCCCGCCGAGGAGTAGAGGACGTCCGACGAGCCGCCGACGTTCTCCGGCGTGACGACGGTCTCCCGGTACGCCTTGACCTGCGACAGGATCCTGGAGGCCGACTGCCAGTAGAACGCCTCGTCACCCATCGGCGGGCGCGGCGTGGTGATCCGCCCGTCCGCGATGTAGGCGCCGGGCTGCCAGAACAACTGGCCGCCGTTGGAGTGCACCGACATCATGAACTTGATGTTCGAGTACTCCTCGACCAGCCAGACGATGTTCTCCGCCTCCGGCTCGGACAGCTTCTCCGGCCCCTGGTAGGTGCCGCTGATGCAGCTGAACGACCCGCCCGCGTAGCCGTCGTGAGCCGACCCGACCCGGTAGTTCCGGTTCAGGTCGACGCCCCAGGAGTTGCGCCGGGCCGGATCCGCGTCCGCATCCGGGCAGTGGTTCGTCAGGTTCTTACGCTGCGACGCGAAGTTGTAGAAGCTGTAGTTCGCCCCGTCGGGGTTGTTCGACAGGATGAGGAAGATGTCGGTGTCGTTGACGATCTTCTTCGTGTCCTTGTCGGTCTTGTAGTTGCGGACCAGGCGCTCGGCGGTCTCCAACGTGGTCGTCGCGGGCACCCACTCGCGGGCGTGGTCCTGCGCCTGGATCAGGACACCGGGGTTCCGGCCGTCGCGGTGCTTGCCGATCCGCAGGACGGGAACCGTGGCCGGGCCACGGGGCACCTCGCCCTCCGGCGCGCCGACCCGCTTCTCGTCGAGGAAGTCGGTCAGCGCCACCGGGCCGGACGTCGGCACGACGATGCCGGTGCCGGTGTTGGTGCGGTACGGGTGCGCCCGGTCGATGAGGCCCTGGGACCCGGTCTCCACCGCCGCCGCCACCTCCGCGGCGGTGCTCGCGACCGCGCCCGCGGCATCCTTCGCGAGCAGGACCCGGACCGCCTTGCCCGCCACCTCGACGGTGAGCGGAAGGTCGGCCCCCGGCCGCTCCACGAACTCGACGGTGACGTCGTTGCCACCCTCGTGGCCCCATGCCGCCGAGCTGACGACGACCGCGGCCTGCCCGGTGCCGCCGATCGTGGCCTGCGCCTTGCGCTGGTAGCCGTTCGTCTTGTTCGGCAGGTAGATGATCTGGGCGATGTCCGGGTACTGCCGGGCGATCTCCTCGGCCCGGCTGAAGAGCTGCTGCGGGTGCTTGTAGCCGTCGATGAAGTCGTACTGGTAGCCCGGGTTCTCCGTCAGCGGCGGCGGAGCGTCCTCGAGCCAGTTGGAGACGCTGCCGGTGGTGACGCCCCCGGTCGAGCTCGTGACCCGGATCTGGCTCGGACGGGTGTCGAGTTTGAACAGATTTCGATGGAACATGTACTGTCCGGAGTCGACGAACCGGCTCATGGTCCGCGCGAAGCCGAACGAGCTGCCCTGACCCGAGTCGTTCTCGAGCTGCATCATGACGACCGGGCTGGCCTGCTGTCCTTCGGTGGTCCGCGCCTCGACGTAGAGGAAGCCCTGGCCCTTCGTGGTGAACCAGTCGGCGCGGACCACCCGTACGGTCTGCGCGTGGCTGAGCGGCTGGACGGTCCGTGCGGCGGCCGCGCCGGCGCCGAAGCCGCCGTCGGCCTCCTCGGGCCATTCGAAGCCCTCATCCTCGGCGAGGATCTTGACGCCCATCGCCTCGAGTTCGGTGATCTGCTCGGCGGTCACCACCGCCTCGCCCTCGATGCCGGTCGGCACCCGCTTGAGGCCGTGGTCGATGTCGAATCCCGCGTCGACCACCTTGTCCAGCATGTCCGCGCCGGTCAGCCCGATGCGTACGAGCTGTGCCGACTCCGGATGGTCGTGGTGGGAGTGCGCCGAGCCGGCCGTGGACGTGGACTCCACAGGATCCGCGCCCGCGGGCGGGGTACCTATGAGGACGCTCCCCAGCATGGCGGGTAGCGCGAGAAATGCGATGCGCAGTCGTCTGCGTCGCATGCGCCCTCCTTCTGCGTGTGGTTGATACCGTCTCCGGCCCCGGTGCGGGACGGATCCCGCAGGCTGTGGGCAGGTCAGGTGCGGCGAGCGTATGCGCATCAATCGCATCGACGATCGTGCGATCGCGGGGACTTGAGCGAACCTTGAGTTTGCCGGTCGCGGCCACGGAGACCTCGCCGGCGTACGGGATCCGGAACGCTCGGACGTGGCGGCGGGAGCCGGGAACACCGCCCTGCCCCGGCGTGCGACAGGTCCGTCCCGGAGCCTCGGGTCCGGCGACCGACATCCGATCTCGACGTCGCCGGGCCACGGGTCGACCCGGGCGGGACGCCCGGGGTGAAAGCCGGTCGGGTCAGCCCCGGTCGACGGGCGAGGTGGTCGGCGCCGCCGCCGGTGGTCCCACCGCCGCCGACGCGGCGACGACCGGCGTGGTGTCGGCCGCCGGCAGCGTCACCGTCACCTCCAGGCCGCCGCCGGGCTGCGCGACCGCGCTGACCGTGCCGCGGTGCGCGTCGCAGACCGCCCGTACGATCGACAGCCCCAGCCCGGACCCCCGCGCGCCGGTGCGTTCCCGGCCGCCGCGCCGGAACGGCTCGAACAGTCCGGGCACGTCGGCGGGGTCGACCTCGAAGCCGGTGTTGCCGACCACCAGGTGGACGTGGCCGTCGTCCGAACCGGTCCGGACCCACAGCTCGCCGTGCAGGTGGTTGTAACGGACGGCGTTCTCGACGAGATTGCCGGCTAGCCGCTCCAGCAGGCTCGGATCACCGACCACCTGGGCCGGCCCGAGCGTGGCGGTGACCCGCAACTTGAGCCGCTGGGCCTCGGCGCTGGTCGCCGACAGCGCGGCGCTGACCCCGCAGGCCAGGTCGGTGGGCACCTTGCGGCTGAGCCGACGGCCGGACTGCGCCTCGCTGCTGGCCAGCACCAGCAGCGCGTCGACCAGCCCGTTGGCCCGCTCGGAGGCGTCGCGGACCACGGTGGCCATCCGCCGGAACTCGGCGGCGTCGGCCTCGTCGTCGGCCAGCGTCACGTCGATCTCGGTACGCATCACGGCCAGCGGCGTACGCAGTTCGTGGGAGGCGTTGGCGACGAACCTCTTCTGCGCCTCGAACGCCTCGCCGATCCGGTCCAGCATCGCGTCGAACGTGGCGGCGAGCTCGGCGACCTCGTCGTCGGCACCGGTGTAGCGGATCCGCTCCTCCAGCGTCTCCTCCCGCAGCCGCTGAGCGGTGGCGGTGACCTGGTGCAGCGGGCGCAATGCCCGGCCGGCGACCACGTACGCCCCGGCGACGCCGACGACGCTGATGGCCAGAAGCGCCACCAGCCCCTTGGCGAGCAGTTCGCCGGAGACGGCGTCGACGACGTGCTCCTGCCACACCCGGGCGTCGAGGGTCTGCCCGTCGGCGAGCACGACGGTGGTGCCGGGCAGGAGGTCGTCGGCGGGGTGCAGCGCGTCGTCGACCAGCAGCCAGGCGAGCACCATCAGCACGGCACCGGCCCCGACCAGCAGGACCCCGTTGAGCAGGGTGAGCCGCAGCCGCAGGGTGGGCCGCAGCCGGGACCGACGCCCGGCCCGATAGACGGTCATGCGACCCCCTCGCTCCGCTCGGCGCCCGCATGACCAGACCCGAGCCAACCGATGCCCTCGCTCCGCTCGGTCATGCGTCCCCCTCGCTCCGCTCGGTCATGTGCCCACCTCGGTCATGACAGGTACGGGTCGGGCATCCGGTAGCCGGCGCCGACGACGGTCTCGATCAGCGGTGGGTCGCCGAGCTTCCGGCGTAGCGTCATGACGGTGACCCGCACGGTCGTGGTGAAGGGGTCGGTGTTGGCGTCCCAGACCCGTTCGAGCAGTTCCTCGCTGGAGACGACGGCTCCTCTGGCCTTGAGCAGCTCCTCCAGCACGCCGAACTCCTTACGGGTGAGGTCGACCGGGGCACCGCCCCGGCTGGCGACCCGCCGGGCCGGGTCGACGACCAGGTCGGCGAGGGTGAGCACCGGAGGCGCCGGCGGGGTGGCCCGCCGGCCGAGGGCCTGTACGCGGGCGACCAGCTCGTCGAAGGCGAACGGTTTGGGCAGGTAGTCGTCGGCGCCCAGGGACAGGCCCTCGACCCGGTCGGCGACGGTGCCGCTGGCGGTGAGCATGAGCACCCGGGTCAGCGCTCCGGAGGCGGCGAGGTCGGCGCAGATCTGGTCACCGTGCACGCCGGGCAGGTCGCGGTCGAGGACGACCACGTCGTAGCGGGTCACGAACGCCATCTCGTGGCCGGCGTTGCCGTCGTAGGCGACGTCGACGGCCATCCCCCGGCGGCGCAGGCCGCGGGCGATCGCGTCGGCGAGATTGTGCTCGTCCTCGACCACCAGCACCCGCATCAGCGCCTCCTTCCGGAACGCCGCCACCCCCGGCGGATTCAACCTACTGCCGCGGGACAACCTGTGGCGGCAGCGCGACGTTGCAAAGAACCTTCCGGTACGCCAGACTTCCCGGCAAGGATCTTCGGCGTGGTTCCCCGGTGCCAGGAGTCGCCCGTGCAGCAGACCGGCCCGGACATCGCCTACCGGGGTTTCCGTGGCGCGGCGGAACTGGCCGCCGGAACCCTGTCCGGCGCGGTTCCCCGGACCGACGGGATCGCCTTCGACTCCCCGGCCGGCACGCTGACGTACACCGATCCGCACACCGGCGCCACCGGGGCGTACGAGCTGGCGACCTGGACGTCACCGCTGGTCGAGCCGGGTTTCCCGATCGCCGGGGTGGTGCCGTCGTGGACGGCCGACACCCCGGCCGGAAGCTGGATCAGGGTCGAGCTGCGCGGCGCCGACCGGGCCGGCCGGCCGACCCGCTGGTACGACCTGGGCACCTGGGCGGCCGACGACGCGGACGTACGGCCGAGTTCCCGGCCGGGCCAGGCGGACCCGGACGCGCGGGTCGACGCCGACGTGGTCACCGTCGCGCCCGGCCGGGAATGGACCGGCTGGTGGCTGCGGGTGATCCTGCTGCGGGCGGCCGGCGGCGACGCCACCCCGGCGCTGTGGTCGGCCGGCGCGGTCGCCACCGCACCGGCGGCCCCGGCCGGACCGCGCCCGCTCGGCCCGTCCGGGCCGCGGGACCCGGCACCACCCGACGGGAGCGGGCCGCGACCGCCGGCGCCACCCGACCGGGCCGCGCCGGTCCGCCCGCGCGCCGTGCCGGTCGGGACCCGGGCGGGTACGTCCGCGGCGTGGGGCACCGTGCTGGACGTACCCCGCTTCTCGCAGCGGCGGCACCTGGACCATCATCCGCACCTCGACGGCGGCGGCCGGGCCTGGTGCAG
Source organism: Polymorphospora rubra (assembly GCF_018324255.1). Lineage (GTDB taxonomy): Bacteria > Actinomycetota > Actinomycetes > Mycobacteriales > Micromonosporaceae > Polymorphospora > Polymorphospora rubra. The sequence goes on along the minus strand of NZ_AP023359.1, from coordinate 4,558,470 downwards.
CCCCACCTCGACGGCGATGGTCATGGCCTTCTGGGGGGCGGTGCCGGCGCCGGCCGACCACGCCTGGGTGGGGCCGGACGACCCGGCGCCCTGGGTCGACCACGCCGCCCGGCGGTGCTACGACCACGCCTACCGGGGCACCGGGAACTGGCCGTTCAACACCGCGTACGCCGGCACGTTCGGCCTGGACGCGTTCGTGACCCGGCTGCGCGGCCTGGCCGAGGCGGAACTGTTCGTCGCCGCCGGCATCCCGTTGGTGATCTCGGTGACGTTCCGCCGCGGCCAGGTGCCCGGCCTCGACTACGACACCGGTGGGCACCTGCTGGTCGTGGCCGGTTTCACCACCGACGGCGAGCCGGTGCTCAACGACCCCAACTGGCCGACCGACGCGGCGGTGCGCCGGACCGTGCCGCGGGCGGCGCTGGAGGCGGCCTGGCGCGGGGGCAGTCACGGGCTGACGTACGTGATCCGCCCCGCCGGGGTGCCGTTGCCGCCCGCTCCCCCGCAGGCGAACTGGTGACCGCCGCGGCGGTACGGGGTCAGCGGGTGGTCAGCCCGCGTACGTCCCAGAGCCAGACGTCGTCGACCCGCTCGGCCGGCCCGAGAACGTCCTCCATGGTGGTGCGCAGGGCGTCGGCCCGCCGCTGGTCGACCGGCAGCACGACGATCGCCGCGTTCCAGTAGCGCAGGTCGTCCTCGATCCGTCGCTTGGTCTCCTCGCCGACCGGGGTCGGCAGGCCGCTGGCGGCGACCCGGCGTAGCAGGTTGGACGTGACGGTCGGCGGCGCGCCGAAGCCGCCCGGGTCGCCGGCGACGCCGTTGCGCGGGCCGAGGAAGTAGCCGCGCGGGATGGCGAAGTCCAGGTTCTGCGACGCCGCCCAGCGCAGGCCGTCGGGGCTGCCGAGTTCGGGTAGCGGCAGCGGGACCAGGGTCTGCCCCGGCGCGACGTACGGTCGCCACTGGCCGGAGGTGATGAACGACGGCACCGGCGGCCGGCCGACCTCGCGGTAGGGCAGCGGAAGGAGCGGGACGAGCGCGATGAGCAGCGCCGCGACCCAGGCCCGGCGACGCAGCCGGCGCTGCGGTTCGGGCACCCGGTCGGCCAGGGCCCGCTCGGTGGCCACCGCGAGCAGTACGCCGACGACGGCCGACGTGATCAGCCCGAACCGGGTGGGCACGACCGAGTCGAGCAGCGGCACGTGCACGAGCAGCGCCCACGGGCCGGGGAAGAGGTCGTTCCCACGCCACTGCAGTTCCTCGCCGAGCGACAGCACCGCGAAGAGCAGCCCGGTGGCGGCGAGGGTACGGATCAGCACGTCCTTGCGCAGCCAGACCACGGTGACCAGGAGCAGGACGACCAACGGCCAGCCGAAGAACGCGTTCTCCTCGGAGTAGTTGGGGGCCAGTCCCTTGTTGGCGACCGGGTCGCCGGCCAGTGTGGTGGAGCCGGCGTTGAAGTAGGCGGCGATGTCGTTGCCGTGGTGCGGCACGGCGTCCTTGAGGCCGCTGTAGCTCTGCGGGCCGAGGAACTGCACGTAGAGCGGGTAGGCCAGCACCGTACCGGCGACGACGCCGCACACGGCCAGCCCGGCGAGCAGCGGTTTCCAGGCCGGTCGCAGCAGTTCCCGCCGCTGCGCCACGTACGCCAGCAGGAAGACGCCGCAGGCCATGGCGGTGAAGAGCAGGATCTCCTCGTTGATGAACACCTGGTAGATCACCAGGGCGGCGAGGATGAGTCCGTCGCGTACCGGGCGGGTGCCGGGCCGGCACATGACCAGGACCCGCCAGACGATGAACGGCACCAGGAACTGCCCGACGATGTTGGGGTGCCAGTTGCCGTGGCCGAGCATGGCCGGGCAGAAGCCGCAGAAGGCGCCGCCGACGGCGGCGGCGATCCGCGACGACACGATGTACCGGGAGAGTACGAAGTACCAGGCGGCGGCGGTGCCGGCCAGCCCGACGGTGATCATGACGGCGAACGAGACCGGCGGCCCGAACAGCATCGTCACCGGCACCATCGGCAGCGTCAGGCCGAGCATCGAGGTGTTGGCCATCAGGTTGACGCCGTCGGGGAAGTTCATCAGGTCGGTGTAGAACGGGTACTGCCCCCTGGTGACCACCCGGACCGCGTGGGCCAGGAAGAACTGGCCCTGGGCGGGGTCGCTGGCGTGCTCCGGCCCGACCCGGCCCGCCGGGTCCAGCCAGAGCCGCCCGGTCACCCACACGGCGGTGACCAGGTACGCCGCGACGACGATCAGGTCGGCGTACCGGCGGGCGCGGGCGACCGCCCAGCGGCCGGTCCCGCCGGTCGGGCCGGCCGGCGATCCCGGGGCCTGCCCCGGTTCGCGGGCCTCGACGTCGACAGCCGTCTTCGAATGGTCGTTCGGGGTGGTCATGATTTTCGGATGGTAGCCGAAAGAGGGATTAGTCCGGTTCCTTAGCTTTAATCCATCACCTGATTGTTTCGGTACGCCGCGGCGTGGCGATCTCCCGCACGTCCCAGACCCAGACGTCGTCCACCCGCTGGCCCGGGCCGAGCAGGTCCTCGACCGTCCGGCGCAGCGCCGGCGCCTGCAGGTGCCGGACCGGCAGCACCACGATCGCGGCGTTCCAGTAGCGCAGGTCGTCGATGAACAGCCGGCGCTGCCGGTCGTCCACGTCGGCGGGCACCCCGGACACCGCCACCCGGGCGAGCAGGCCGGCACCCTGGCTCGGCGGGGCGCCGAACGCGGCGACGTCACCGTCCTGCCCGTTGCTCGGGCCGAGGAAGTAGCCGCGCGGCACCGACATGTCGAGCCGGGTGGCGGCGGCCCAGCGCAGCCCGTCGGCGTTGCCGTTCTCGGTGACCGGCACCGGCACCACGGTCTGCCCCTCGGCCACGTAGGACCGCCAGGTGCCGGACGTGACGAAGTCCGGCACGGCCGGCCGGCCCCGCGCCGGCAGCGCGACCGGGATCAGCGGCACCAGCGCCATCGCCAGGGCCAGCGCCCAGGCCCGCCGGCTGACGCCGGGCACACCGGCCGCCCGACGGCTCAGCACCCGGTCGGTGGCCACCGCGAGGATGACGCCGACCAGGGTCGAGGCGATCATCCCGAACCGGGTGGGTACGACGAAGTGCAGCAGTGGCAGGTGCACGAAGAGCGCCCACGGGCCGGGGCCGATCTCGCGCCCCTGGTAGGACACGACCGAGCCGAGCGAGAGCAGGGCGAAGAAGAGCGCGCTGAAGGCGAGTGCCCGGACGACCGCGTCCCGCCAGAGCCAGACGGTCAGGACGACCAGGAGCAGCACCAGCGGCCAGCCGAAGAACGAGTTCTCCTCCGACGGGTTCGGGGCGAGGTTCTGGTTGGCGAGTTCGTTGCCGCCCAACGTCGGCGTACCGAAACTGGTGAACGCGGCCAGGTCGTTGCCGAAGTGCGCGACCTGGATGCCCTGGTAGTTCTGCGGGCCGGCGAACTGCACGTAGAGCGGGTAGGCCAGCAGCGCGCCGGCGACCACCGCGCAGACCGCGAGCCCGCCGAGCAACCGGCGCCACGCCGGTGCCCACATCTCCCGCCGCTGGAGCACGTACGCCAGCAGGAACACGGCACACGCGAGCGCGGTGAAGAGCAGGATCTCCTCGTTGATGAACGCCTGGTAGACGACCAGGGCGGCGAGGATGAGGCCGTCGCGTACCGGCCGTGCGCCGGGCCGGCACAGCACCAGCACCCGCCACACGATGAACGGCACCAGGACCTGGCCGATGATGTTCGGGTGCCAGTTGGCGTGCGCCAGCATCGCCGGGCAGAAGCCGCAGAACCAGCCGCCGACCGCGGCGGCGGCCCGCGACGAGACGAGGTGCCGGGACAGCACGAAGTACCAGGCGGCCGCGGTCCCCGACAGCATCAGGGTCACCAGCGTCACGAACGCGACGGCCGGGCCGAAGAGCATGGTGACCGGCACCATCGGCAGGCTCAGGCCGAGCATCGGCGTGTTGGCCATCAGGTTGACGCCGTCGGGCACGTTCATCCGCTCGGTGAAGAGCGGGTTCTCGCCGTGGGTCACCACCCGCACCGCGTGGGCCAGGAACCACTGCATGAGCGACGGGTCGCTCTGCAGCGCGGGGGCGACCCGCCCGGCCGGGTCGACCCACAGCCGGCCGGTCACCCACACGGCGGTGACCACGTAGACCGCCACGATCAGGAGGTCGGCACGCCGCTTCGACCACCGCCACACCCGGCCGGCGGTCGGCCTGCCCCGGCCGGGGGCGACGCCGTCGGTCACGTCATCGGGCGCGGCCGGCTTCGGCCGGTCGAGCAGGAATTCGGGAGAGCTGTCCGCGACGGTCATAGTGTCTCGGATCGTACTCATCACCGGGTCGCCGATCTGGACCAGCCGTCCATTTCATGCCCCTATCGCGGATCTGATCTCAATTCTTCGGAGGAACCGGCAGGTCACGTACGTCCCACAGCCAGACGTCGTCGACCCGCTGCGGCGGCTCGCCCATGAGCTCGGTCATCGCCACCCGCAACTCCTCGACCCGGCGCTGCTCGCCGAGGACCACGACGCCCGCCCGCCAGTAGATCAGGTCTTCGCGGGCCGCCTGCCGCTCCGCCTCGCCGATCGGCGGGATCACGCCGTTGCGGGAGACCTCCTGGAGCAGCAGCGAGGTGGGCCGCTGGGCCTGGCCCCACGAGCCGTCGATGTTGTGGGGCGGGTCGGCGGGTCCCATGAAGTAGCCGCGCGGCGCCTGGAACTCCAGATCGGACAGTGCCGACCAGCGCATGCCGAGCCGGCCCCGGGTGACGTCGGCCAGCGGCACCGGCACCAGGGTGCGGCCCTCCGGGACGTACGGCCGCCACTGGCCGGAGGCGATGAAGTCGGGCAGCGGCTCGACGCCGCGTACCGGGGCGGGCAGCGGGGCGACCGGGATGAACGCGGCGACCAGCGCCACCCACCACACGATCTTCGCCGGTCGGGCGATCCGGTGGCCGGCGACGGCGGTGTCCGGTGCGAGGTCCATGATCCGGTCGGCGGCCAGCGCGAGGACGACGCCGGCGGCGAACGTGGCGACGATCGCGAACCGGGTCACGCTGACCAGGTCGATCACCGGCACCTCGCTGATCAGCCAGAACGGCAGCTTGATGCCGGTGTCCTCGCCCTTGTAGACCAGCGTCGGGCCGAGCGAGATCACCGCGAAGAACAGGCCGGTGATCAGCACCGCGCGGGACGCCACCGAGCGCCAGATCAGCGGTACGGCGACCGCCAGCAGGATCAGCACCGGCCAGCCGAAGAACGAGTTGTCCTCGGTCGGGCTGTTGCTGAGCACCTCGACGGTCGCCGGGTCACCGGCGAGCGACTGTCGGGCGAACGCCGGGTAGGCCGCCAGGTCGGTGACGAAGGCGTCCGGGTCGTACGGCAGACCGCGGTAGTGGCCGGGCCCGAAGAACTGCCACCACAGCGGGTACGCCAGCACCACGAACGACAGCACGGCGGTGACGCCGAGTCCGGCGAGCATCGGCCTGAGCGCGGCCTTCGCCTCCGCCGGCCGCATCGCCGCGTACGACAGCACGAAGACGCCCAGCGCCATCGCGGCGAAGAGCAGCGCCTCCTCGTTGATGAAGATCTGGAGCACGATGAAGACGGCCAGGATGACGCTGTTGCGCACCACCCGGCCCGGCTCGCGTAGCTTCAGGGCACGCCAGACGATGAACGGGACGAGGAAGTGCGCGACGAAGTTGATGTGCCCGTTGGCGTGCGAGATCATCGTCGGGGCGAAGCCGCACCACAGGCCGCCGATGTAGGCTGCGGCGCGGGAACGGACGAAGTGCCGGCTGAGCACCCAGTACCAGGCGGCCGCGGTGCCGGCGAGGCTGAGGGTGAGCAGCAGGACGACAGAGACCGCCGCGCCGAAGAAATGGGTGATGGGCGAAACAGGGATACCCAGTGCCATCATCGAGGTGTTGGACATCATGTTCACGCCGTCCGGCACACCGAGCCGTTCGGACCACAACGGATTCTCGAAGTGGAAGATCACCCGTTCGGAGTGCGCGATCAGGAACATGTGCAGCCCGTGATCGTCCTCGTTACCGGTCAGCACCCGGTTGTAGGGGTCGAGCCAGAGCCGTCCCATCACCAGCACGCCGAGCGCGAGGTAGGTGCCGTACGCGACCAGGTCACCGAGTTGGGCGCGGCCGATACGCAGAAGCCGGAAGGAACGACGGGAATGGTCCGGGCTGTGGGACGCGGTGCCGCCATTGCGGTCGGCAGTGGCGTCCACGTTGGGTTCCGCGGAGGTCATGATGGCTGGCATGTTAGCGGATCCGATCGGGCGCCGAGCCGGGCGGGAAGATATCCGCTTCCCGCGGCCCGGATCCGCAGTTATGCCCGTCGAGGCAACCGAACAACGGGAAACGAATTGATGAACGTCTTATTCACATGTGCTGCCTCGGTCTACCAGCCCGGTCCCGTACGATGTGGCACCGGACATCCGGGTCGACAGGGGGACCTCACATGATCTCGGTCCGGCGCGGCCTGCTGGGCATCGGCCTGGCAGCCGCCATCGTGGGCGGAGTCGCGGCGTGCGGCGGCACCGGAGAGGTGCCCCCGGAGCAGGCGCTGCCGGTGGGTCACTACACACTCGACGGTCAACTCCAGGTCTGGCCGGCCCGCGGCGGCCTGTCCGGCGACGGCGCCGCCCACCGGGCGGTCGCCGACGCGGTCGACGCCTGGCGCACCCCCGCCGGCGACCGGCCCCGGCTCGAGACCTCCGGCATCCTCTGGCTCGGCGAGATCGACGGCCGGACCCTCGCCGTGGTCGCCGCCGACGTGCCGGTCTACGGCGCGTCCTGGCTGCTCCAACTCGACGGCACCGGCGACGGGCTGACGGTGACCAACGCGGCGCAGTACACCGATCCCGGCTACCTCGTCTATTCCGACCTGCTCCCGGTCCGGCTGGACGACACCACCCGCTACCTGACCTCGGCCCGGGTCGAGCAGGTCACCGGCCCGAACGGGCGCCCGCTACGGGTGAGCGACGGGCTGACCGACCCGGTCGGCGTACAGCGCTGCACGGCGACCCCGGTCGCCGTGCGCCTGCGGGCCACCGAGTCGCTGCCCCGCGGCACCGCCAACGACGAACTGCTCGACCTCGGCAGCGCCGTCGAGCCGCCCCGCTACCCGGTGGTCCCGGACCGCGACGGGCGCGGCGCGACCGCGCTGGAGGACCTCGACACCTGCGCGCTCGCCGGCGAGGACATCGCCTTCGGCAGCATCGACCCGAACCCGGCCGACGGGCGCTCCTACCCACGGGTTCCCGCCTCGTGGCCGATCGAGTCGATCTACCAGGTCAACCTGGGCGAGGTCGAGTCCGGCCCGCTCGCCGGACGGTTCGACCGGCTCACCTGGCGCAGCCAGGAGGGCACCACCTACGCGGCGGTGTTCCGCCCGGAGAACGGCACGCCGGCCGTCTCCAAGGCGGACACGGTGGCCGCGGTGCAGGCGTACGAGATCGAGATCCAGGGTCAGACGTACGTGGTGCTGAGCTGGAACGACGAGGACGACGACGCCGTACTCCAGCTGCCCGACGGGGTCCGGCCGGTGCTGGAGCAGCGCGGCCTGGCGGTCGTGCCGAAGGCCGACCGCAGGCAGACCTTCCGGGTCAGCGTCGACGGCCGGCTGGAGACCCGCACCGTCGAGAAGTAGCCGCGAACGAGAAATCCCCCGGACCGGGCCCGGTCCGGGGGATTTTCATCGGTGGATCACTTGGCCTGTACGCCCCAGGCGTCGGGCGCCGGCACCGGCAGCTCCCGCTCGCCGGCGTCGTCGAGCCGGGACACCCAGCCGGTCACCTGGCGGGCCACGTCCTGCGCGGTCAGCCCGAGGTCGCCGAGGATCTGGGCCCGGGTGCCGTGCGGGTGCCACTGGGCCGGCACGCCGAGATCACGCAGCGGCACCCGGACGTCGGCGTCGCGCAGCTCCTTGGCCAGCGCGTCACCGACGCCACCGTTGCGTACCCCGTCCTCTACGGTGACCACCAGCCGGTGGCCGGCGGCCAGGGTGACCAGCTCGGCCGGGACCGGACGGACCCAGCGCGGGTCGACCACGGTCACGCCGTAGCCCTGCTCGGCGACCCGGGCCGCCACCTGGACACCGAGCTGCCCGAAGGCACCGACCGCGACGAGCAGCACGTCCTTGCGCTCGGCCTCGGTGAGCACGTCGACCGGGCCGACCCGGCGCACGGCCGGCAGGTCGGCGGCGACGGAACCGGTCGGGAAGCGCAGGATGGTCGGGCCGTCGTCGACGGCGACCGCCTCGCGCAACTCCTCGCGCAGGGTGGCGGCGTCGCGGGGGGCGGCGATCCGCAGGCCGGGCACCACCCCGAAGACCGACATGTCCCAGATGCCGTAGTGGCTCGGCCCGTCCGGGCCGGTGACGCCGGCCCGGTCGAGCACGAAGGTGACCGGCAGTTTGTGCATGGCAACGTCGAGCAGCACCTGGTCGAAGGCCCGGTTGAGGAAGGTCGCGTAGACCGCCACGACCGGGTGCAGGCCACCGAGCGCCAGCCCGGCCGCCGAGGTGGCGGCGTGCTGCTCGGCGATGCCGACGTCGTAGGTGCGCTCGGGATACTTGCGGGCCAGCGCGGCGATACCGGTCGGCTCGGCCATCGCGGCGGTGATCCCGACCACGTCGGGACGCTCGTCGGCGATGTCGACCAGTTCCTCGGCGAAGACGTGGGTCCACTTCACCGACGGGGCGGCCAGCAGCTTGCCGGTCTCGACGTCGAACGCGCTGCTCGGGCCGTGCAGGCAGTCGGCCTCGTCCTCCTCGGCCGGCCGGTAGCCATACCCCTTGCGGGTGACCGCGTGCACGATGACGGGGCCGCCGAAGCCCTTGGCCTTGCGCAGCGCCGACTCGACGGCGACGACGTCGTGGCCGTCGATCGGGCCGACGTACTTCAGGCCGAGGTCCTCGAACATCGTCTGCGGGGAGACCGCGTCCTTGATCCCCTTCTTGACCGCGTGCAGCACCTCGTACATCGGCTTGCCGACCAGCGGCGTCGAGCCGAGCGACTCCTTGACCAGGTCGAGGACCTTCTCGTAGCCGGGGTTGAGCCGCAGCGCGGACAGGTGGTCGGCCAGGCCGCCGATCGTCGGCGCGTACGACCGGCCGTTGTCGTTGACGACGATGACCAGCGGGTTGCGGGCACCGGCGATGTTGTTCAGCGCCTCCCAGCACATGCCGCCGGTCAGCGCGCCGTCGCCGACCACGGCCACCACGCTGCGCTGCTCGCCGCGTAGGGCGAACGCCTTGGCGAGCCCGTCGGCGTAGGACAGCGCGGTCGAGGCGTGCGAGTTCTCGATCAGGTCGTGCTCGCTCTCGGCCTGGCTCGGGTAGCCGGACAGGCCGCCGCGCTGGCGGAGCTGGTCGAAGCCCTCCTGCCGGCCGGTCAGCATCTTGTGTACGTACGCCTGGTGGCCGGTGTCGAACAGGAACTTGTCGCGGGGCGAGTCGAAGACCCGGTGCATCGCGATGGTCAGCTCGACGACGCCGAGGTTGGGTCCGAGGTGACCGCCGGTGCGTGAGACCTTCGCCACCAGGAAGTCCCGGATCTCCGCGGCGAGGATCTCCAACTCCTCGACCGACATGCGCTTGACGTCCTGCGGGCCGCGGACCGTGCTCACCAGACGACCGTCGCCGGCCGGACCTTCTTCAACGCTCATGACCGGACAGTCTATCGGTGCCGGCCACCGGCGCAGCCCGAGACAAGATCGACGGAGGTGGCCCCCGAGTGCCCTACCCGCACCCGTCGCCAGATTCGACAAGCCCGCCGTTCCGGGGTGATTCCACACACCCGGACGTCACCCGATCGGTCAACAAAAACGGCGGACCGGCACAGCGGACGTACGCTGAGGGTAACCACACACTCTCCGAAGGTGACATCCACTCTCCGCGGGTGACACACGCTCTCCGAAGGTAACCGCACGTTCTCCGAAGGTAACGCCATGCCGCCCCTGTCGACCGTCCCCGGCATCCCGCCCGTCCCGGCGCCGCCGCCACCGGCCAGGTCCTCGCCCTGCTCCTCGTCACCCTTGTCGCACTGCCCCTGCTGCCCGTGATCCTGCTGGTCGTCGCCTGGATCAGACTGCGTGACCGGTTCGGCACCGGCGCCGCGCCGGCCGTCCGGCCGGTCTCCGCCCCGCCGTCCGCCGCCCACGCCGCCTGACCGGCCGCCGCCCACTCCGCCTGACCGGCCGCCGCCCACTCCGCCTGACGGGCCGCGGGCACCCACCCCGCCGACGGTTCGCGGGCACCGACCGCGCCCGACCGTGGTTTCCCGCCCGGACACCCCACGGACGCCGCGGGTCCCGCGGGCGACACGCCCGCGGGACCCGAAACCGGTCGGCTACGAGCTACTCCACCCGGCGGCGCAGGCGGCCGACGAGCAGGGCCACCGCACCCGCCCCGACCAGGGCCAGCCCGACGCCCGCCGCGGTCGAGGTCGAGGCACCGGTCACCGGCAGCTCGTCCTTCTTCGTCGGCGTCGCGGTCGGCTTGTGCGTCGGCTTGTGGGTCGGCGTGTGCGTCGGGCTGTGCGTCGGCTTGTGCGTGGGCTTGTGCGTGGGCCGGTGGGTCGGCTTGTGCGTCGGCTTGTGTCCCAGCGTCTCGCTGTACCTGAAGCCGGCGATGTACAGCGTCCAGGTCGTTCCGGGCTCCCACTTGACGCGCTGGTAGTCGTCGTCGTGGGCCTTCACGTAGCCCTTGATCTTCTTGTCCTTGTCCCGGTCGCTGCTCAGGACGTACTCTTCGCCCTTCGACGACTCGTTGCGGATCCGCAGGACGGCGTACTCCTCGCCCTTGTCGTGCTTGACCGACAGGCTGTAGTCCTTCCGGTCCGGACGGCAACGCTCCCGGTCCTCGCCGCCGGTGGTGCTGTTCTCGCCCCCTCCCACGGCCTGCACGTGGGCGTCGACGCCACGTTCACCTCGGCGCCGTATGCGGCCGGCGCGGCGGCCAGCCCCATCAACCCGACTCCCAACAGACCCGCCGTGACGGCGGCTGACAACGTACGAAGCACAACGTCCTCCAAGGAGGTTGCAAAAAAGGACCCCATTTATCGATGGGCTTCACCGGCGGACGGTGGGCACGATGTGCGTCCCGACCAGCTAACGAGGCATCCGGTACGGAGGCGCGCCTCCCGGGCGCAACTACGTCCAGTGGTCGGATTGATGACGCCGGGTAGTCGTCACCGTCGGGCCGATCGGCCGAACCGGGGCACCGTCCGGCCGAACCGGACATCGATAGATCCGCCACCACGGGCGCCGCCCGCCGACCGCTCCGCGCGGCGGTCGGCGCGCGGCGGTGTGGGGGTCGGCGGTGTGGGGGTCAGCGCGCGGCGGTCGGGGGCGGGGCGGTCAGCGGGGTGGGAGGAGCAGGCCGACGCACTCCACGTGCTGGGTCATCGGAAACAGGTCGAACGCCCGCAGCTCCGCCAGCCGCCAGCCGGCGGACCGGAATGTCGCCACGTCGCGGGCGAAGGCCGCCGGATCGCAGGCGACGTACGCGACCGCCCGTCGGGTCGCCCCGACCAGCGCGCGTACCACCGCGGCCCCGGCGCCGGCCCGCGGCGGGTCGAGCACCACCAGGTCGACCGGTCCGGTGATCCGGCGGCGGGCCAGCGCGGTCTCGACCCGCGCCGCCACGATCTCGACCCGCGGCAGGTCACGCAGGTTGTCGCGGGCCGCCGCGACGCCCACCGGCGCCGCCTCGACCAGCGTGATCCGGGCCGCCGGCCCGACCCGCCCGGCCACCGCCGCGGCGAAGAGCCCGGCACCGCCGTACAGGTCCCAGGCCGACTCCCCCGGCCGCGGGTCGAGCAGGTCGACCACGGCACCGACCAGGGCGTCGGCCGCCGCCGGGTGCACCTGCCAGAACGCCTCCGCCGGCAGCCGCCAGTCCCGGCCGGCGGCCCGTTCGGTCACCGTCGCGGGCCCGTCGACGACGGTCGCGGTGTCGCCGGCGAGGGCGCGTACGGTCACGTCGCCGCCGGACGACGCGACCGTCTCCACCCCGTCGGCCGCCGGCCAGCGCCGGCCGGCGGCGGCCAGTACCGGCAGTTCCCGTACGGCGGGGTGCGCGATCAGGCAGCGGTCGACGGGCACGACCTGGTGGGTGCGGTGGCGCAGCAGTCCGGCCCGGCCGGCCGCGTCGACGGCGTACCGCACCCGGGTCCGCCAGCCGAGCGGACCGCCCGGCAGCGCCTCGACCGTCACCCCCAGGTCGGCGACCTCGTCGGGGGTCAGCCCGCCGAGGCGGTGCAGCTGTTCGCGTACGACGTCGGCCTTCCAGACCAGCTGCGCGGCCGGCGCGACGTGTTGGAGATCGCAGCCGCCGCACAGCTGCGGCCGGGCGTACGGGCACGGCGGCGGCACCCGGTCCGGCGCCGGGTCGAGGACCGCCACCGCGTCGGCGCGCAGGTAGCCGCGGTGCAGTTCGGTGATCTCGGCGACCACCCGCTCGCCGGGCAGGGCGTGCCGGACGAAGACCACCTGCCCGTCGTGCCGGGCCACGCAGTGCCCGCCGTGCGCGACCGCCCCGACGACGAGTTCGACGCGGTCGCCCTCGACCGGCTCGCCCGCCACCATTCCGACGTCGACCGTGGTCACGCTCACCCCTCCCCCCGGGCCGGGGCGGCGCCCCGGTCCGCGACACCGTCACCGTCACCGGCCCGGTCCCCGTCCACCGACGGGTACGGATCGCGGTGGGCGGCCCGCGGCCCGCGGGCCGGGCCGAGGGTGAGCGTCGCGTCGTACCGTGCCAGGTTCTTGTTGGCGGTCGACGCGAGCTGCCACGGGACGCTGGTCACCATGACGCCCGGCTCGAAGAGCAGCCGGCCCTTCAGCCGCAACGCGCTCTGGTTGTGCAACAGGTTCTCCCACCAGTGGCCGACGACGTACTCGGGGATGAAGACGGTGACCACGTCGCGGGGCGCGTCCCGGCGGGCGGCCTTGACGAAGTCGATGACCGGCCGGGTGATCTCCCGGTAGGGCGAGTCGATGACGGTCAACGGTACCGGTACCCCGTGCCGTTCCCAGTCGCGCTGCAACTTCTGGGTGTCGGTGTCGTCGACGTTGACGGTCACCGCCGTCAGCGTGTCGGGGCGGGTCGCCTGGGCGTAGGCGACCGCCCGCAGCGTCGGCCGGTGCAGCTTGCTGACCAGTACGACCGCGTGGTTGCGGGCCGGCAGGACCGGCCGGCCCTCGTCGTCGGGTTCGAGTTCGGCGGCGACCCGGTCGTAGTGCCGCCGGATGGTCAGCATCAGCAGGTAGATCACCGCCATCGCGGCGATCGCGATCCAGGCGCCCAGCAGGAACTTGGTGACCAGCACGATGACCAGGACGGTGCCGGTCAGCCCCATGCCGAAGCCGTTGATCGCCCGCGAGCGGAGCATCCGGCGGCGGGCCAGCGGATCGCGTTCGGTGCGCAGCCGCCGGTTCCAGTGCCGGATCATGCCGGCCTGCGAAAGGGTGAACGAGACGAACACCCCGACGATGTAGAGCTGGATCAGCCGGGTCACCTCGGCCTGGAAGCCGACGATGAGCACGATCGCGAAGACGGCGAGGAAGACGATGCCGTTGGAGAAGGCCAGCCGGTCGCCGCGGGTGTGCAGCTGGCGGGGCAGGTAGCGGTCCTGGGCGAGGATCGAGCCGAGCACCGGGAAGCCGTTGAACGCGGTGTTGGCGGCCAGGAAGAGGATCATCGCGGTCGCGGCGACGACCAGGAAGAGCAGCACCGACCCGGAGCCGAAGATCGTCTCACCGAGCTGGGCGGTGACCGTCTTCTGCACGTACCCGGCCGGGCCGGACTCGATCTGCTGGGCCGGGTCCTCGACGAACTGCAGGCCGGTGAGCCGGGCCAGCCAGATGATCCCGACGATCAGGCCGACCGAGACCGAGCCGAGCAGCAGCAGCGTCGTCGCCGCGTTGCGGCTCTTCGGTGGTTTGAACGCCGGTACGCCGTTGGAGATCGCCTCCACGCCGGTCAGCGCCGCGCAGCCCGACGAGAACGCCCGCAGCAGCAGGAACACCATCGCCACCCCGGTCAGGTCGTGCCACTCCGCGCTGATCACCAGGTCGGCGCTCGGCGCCCGCAGGTCGTGGCCGAGCACGACCACCCGGACCAGACCGGTCAGGATCATGCCGCCCACGACGATGATGAAGCCGTACGTCGGGATGGCGAGCGCGGTGCCGGACTCGCGCAGGCCGCGCAGGTTGATCGCGGTCAGCAGGACGACGGCGCCGACCGCGATGCCGACCTTGTGGGTGGCGACGAACGGCAGCACCGAGCCGAGGTTGGCCACCCCGGAGGAGACCGAGACCGCGACGGTCAGCACGTAGTCCACCATCAGCGCGCTGGCCACCCCGACCCCGGCCTTCTGGCCGAGGTTGACGGTGGCCACCTCGTAGTCGCCGCCCCCGGACGGGTAGGCGTGCACCGTCTGCCGGTAGCTGGCGACCACGGTCAGCATCACCACGACCACGGCCAGCCCGACCCAGGGCGAGAAGATGAACGCGGACGCGCCGGCGATCGACAGCGTCAGCAGGATCTCGTCCGGGGCGTACGCCACGCTGGACAGCGCGTCGGACGCGAACACCGGCAGCGCGACGCGCTTCGGTAACAGGGTGTGTTTGAGCCGGTCCGACCGGAACGGTCGGCCCAGCAGCAGCCGCTTCATCAGCGTGGTCGGATGGGCCACAAGGGCTAAGCGTACGGCCGGTCGGCCCGCCGTACGTCGCGGAGGGTGATCACCGTCGCCGCCGGCCGGCGCGCCGTGGCACCGACCGCGCGCGACGGCCGGGCCGGGGCGTGGCACGCTCTTGGTGACGCGGGCGGGCCCGCCACCGGGCGGGCACGGTATCGGGAGGACCGGCGTGCACATCGTGATCATGGGCTGTGGTCGGGTCGGCTCGACCCTCGCCCAACGGCTGGAGGCTCTCGGGCACTCCGTCGCGGTCATCGACCAGAACGCGGACGCCTTCCGGCGGCTCGGGCCGGACTTCGGCGGGGTCACGGTCACCGGCATCGGCTTCGACGGCGAGGTGCTGCGGGCGGCCGGGGTCGAGCGCGCCGACGCCTTCGCCGCCGTCTCCAGCGGCGACAACTCCAACATCATCTCGGCCCGGCTGGCCCGCGAGACCTTCGGCGTCAACCGGGTGGTGGCCCGGATCTACGACCAGAAGCGGGCCGAGGTCTACGAGCGGCTCGGCATCCCGACGGTGGCGACCGTGCGCTGGACGGCCGACCGGATCCTGCACCACGTCGTCCCCGAGGGCATGGAGATCTTCCGCGACCCGACGAGCACCGTGTCGATCATCGAGGTCCCGACCCACCGGGACTGGGTCGGCCGGCCACTGCGTGGCCTGGAGGAGGCGACCGGGGCCCGGGCCGCCTACCTGATCCGGTTCGGGATCGGCACGCTGCCCACCGCCTCCACCGTCGTGCAGGAGGGCGACCAGATCTTCATGCTGGTCACCGACGACATCACCGACACCGTGACGGCGGTCGCGGCCGGTACGCCGGAAGGGGGGCGGTGACCGTGCGGGTCGCCATCGCGGGGGCCGGCAACGTCGGCCGCTCCATCGCGCAGGAGCTGATCGAAAACGGCCACCAGGTGATGCTCATCGAACGGCAGCCGCGGATGCTGCGCCCGGAACGGGTGCCGCAGGCCGAGTGGATCCTCGCCGACGCGTGCGAACTCGCCAGCCTCGAGGAGGCCGACGTCGCCAGCTGCGACGTGGTCGTCGCGGCGACCGGCGACGACAAGGTCAACCTGGTGGTGTCGCTGTTGGCGAAGACCGAGTTCGCGGTCGCGCGGGTGGTGGCCCGGGTCAACCGGGCCGAGAACGAGTGGCTCTTCACCGAGCAGTGGGGCGTCGACGTCGCGGTGAGCAAGCCGCGGGTGATGGCCGCCCTCGTCGAGGAGGCGGTCACCGTCGGCGACCTGGTGCGGCTGATGACGTTCCGGCAGGGCGAGGCGAACCTGGTCGAGATCACCCTGCCGGCCACCGCGCCGTACGTCGGACAGCCCATCCGCGACGTGCCGCTGCCCCGCGACGCCGCCCTGGTCGCCATCCTCCGCGGCCGGCGGGTGCTGGTGCCGAGCCCGGACGACCCGCTCGAGTCCGGCGACGAGCTGATCTTCGTCTGCACGGCGGACATGGAGGACGCGGTACGGCAGGTCGTGCTCGGCGCGGACAGCGTCGAACGGACCCGCAACGGGTCCTGACGCGCCCGGTCAGGCGGAGGCGGGGGTGGCCGCCTCGGTACGGGTGACCCGGCGCACCGCCCAGACGGTGATCGCCAGCAGCAGCGCGTACGGCGGATAGCCCAGTGCCAGCCGGGCGACGCCCAGCGCCGTCTCCATGTTGGCCAGGTAGAAGGCGGCCTGCACACCCACCTTGGTCAGCCACACCACGCCCCACAGGATGGTCAACCAGTTGAAGGTGCTGACCAGCCTCGGATTGTGCCGCCAGTCCGACTTCCCGCCGCCGGCGATCACCGACCACAACCAGCCGACCAGCGGCTGCCGGATCGCCACCGAGGCGAGCAGCACCACCCCGTACGCCACGCCGTAGAAGATGCCGGGCAGGTAGAAGTCCCGGGCCTCGCCGGAACGCAGGGCGATGAACGCGCCGATCCCGACGCCGAACAGGCCGTTGATCGCGTGCCGGACCGGCTTGCGCTGGGTCAGCCGGAGGACGGCGATCGCCACCGCCACGCCGACCGCCGCGATGATCGCGGGGCGCAGCTCGAAGATGAGGTTCACCAGCACGAAGACGACGACCGGGATGCCCGACTCGACCAGTCCGCGCCAGCCGCCGAGTTGTTCGGCCATCTGCTCGGCGAAGGTCGGCATCCGCTCCTCGTCGGGCGTGCCGGCCGTGTCCGCCTTGGCCGTCGGGGGCTGTCCACTCGTCATCTGGGGCCGTCTTTCACTCGCGGTCACACCGGCGGTGGCACCTGGGCAGTCGTCTGCGGCCGGTTCCACCCCGGTCCGTCACCTGGGCGGTTCCAGCTCGTAGTAAGGGTTGTAGATGACTTTACGGTCATCGCGTACGGCTACACGACCCCGCGCGGTCAGCTGCCGTCCCGGCTCGATGCCGGTGATCTGCCGCCGGCCCAGCCAGACCAGGGTCACCACGTCGGTGCCGTCGAAGAGGTCCGCCTCCAGGGTGGGCAGGTTCGTGCGTGGCGTGTAGACGACCGTACGCAGCCGGCCGGACACCGAGGCCACCTCGCCCCGGCGGCACTGCCGGGCCGGCACGCAACCGGCGTCGGCGCTCTCCCGGCGCAGCTCCTGCGCGTCGAGCTCCGCCTCGCTGGCGGTCAGCCGCTGGAAGAAGCGGCGCAGTGATGGCCGCTCGTCGGTCGCCATGACCTGAGTCATCCTCCTCGGCGGGACTGGACCCGCCCGGCCCGGTGCGGGCCGTGGTGTCAGCGTACGTCGGCCGGTCCGGTCGCCGGGTCGGCAACCGGACCGGCCGACGGACAGGTCACTCGGACCGGCGCGGCCGGGGCGAGGGCTTGCGCTTGTGCGGCTGCTGGCCGGCCGGTGCGCCGCCGTTGGTCGCCGGCGCCGCCGCCTGCTGCTCCGCCTGCTGCTGGGCGACCTGCTGGCGGGCCGCCTGCTGCTCGGCGACCTCACGGGGCAGCCGCAGCGGCAGTGGCTCGCGCACCGGCTTGGCCTCGTCGCCCCGGTCGACCACCAGGCCCTCGAAAGCCTGGACGAGACGGGCGCCGGCGTCGGGATCGACCGCGACCGGTCCCTGGTAGATCCCGCGCACCATCCACCGCGGCCCGTCGACGCCGATGAAACGCAGGTCGGTCAGCCCTTCCGGGGTACGTACCCGGGCCCGCAGCTCGACACCGTGGTCGCCCTCGCTCTCCTGCGCCGCGACACCGTCGTTGAACAGCGAGGTCCGGATCTCCTCACGGAACTCGTCCCAGATGCCCTCGGTACGCGGCGCGGCGAACACGGCGAGCTGGAGCGCGTTGCCGCCGTCGACCAGCACGACCTGCTGAACGCTGCCGTCGGGGTTGGCCTGCACCCGGACCTCGACCCCCTCGACGGCCGGGATGTGCAGGCTGCCCAGGTCGAGCCGCTGCACGCCCTCCGGCGCCTCCGAGCTGTCGTACGGCCCGTGCTCGGGTGCCGCGTCCGCCTCGGCCGGGCTGTCGCGCGCGACGTCGGCCGGACCGCCGGACCGCTCGTCGCGGGCGTGCCGTCCGGAGCCGCCGCGTCGCCGGGAAAAGATCACTGGCTCAACCTCTCGTCCACAAGATCCGCCTTGACAACCTGCTCGACCAGGCCGGCGTGCCCGCCGGTGGAACCGTGCCCGCCAACCCCGCGACTGGAGTCGGGCAGCTCGTCGACGAGCAGGAAGTCTGCCCGTTCCACGCGCTGCACCACAAGCTGCGCGATCCGGTCGCCGCGGGAGATCTTCGCCGGCTGCACCGGATCGTGGTTGATCAGGTTGATCAGGATCTCCCCCCGGTAGCCGGCGTCGACCGTACCGGGCGCGTTCAGCACCGTCACCCCCAGTTTGGCGGCCAGCCCGGACCGGGGTGCACCAGCCCGACGTAGCCGTCCGGCAGGGCGAGCGCGACCCCGGTGCGGACCAGTGCCCGGCCCCCGGGGCGAGCTCCACGTCCTGCGCCGACACCAGGTCGGCGCCGGCGTCGCCCGGATGGGCGTACGTGGGCGGCGGCAGGTCCGGGTCGAGCATGCGCAGCGGTACGGGCACAGCGTGGGTCACGGTCTCACTCTTCCGCTCGGGGCGTCGGTCGGTCCGGTCCGCCGGCCGCCGGCCGGCGTCCTCCATCCTGCCGTGTGCCGCCGCCGCCGCGCGCCGTACCCTCGGACAACGTGGAACCATCACCATCTGGACAGAAGGTGGCGCCGGGCCCGACCGGGCCGGGTGGCGCCGCCGACGGGTACGCCGAGCGGTTGAGCCTGCCCTGGTGGCTGTGGCTGGCCGGGATCGCGGCCGGCGGGCTGTTCGCGGCGGAGATCTGGATGGGCGCCGACGGCGTACGCGCCTGGCTTCCGTTCGTGGTGATACCGCCGCTGGTCCTCGGCACGCTGTGGTGGCTGGGCCGGATCCGGGTCGCGGTCACCGACGGCGAGCTGCGGGTCGACGACGCCCGGCTGCCGGTGCGCTTCGTGGCCGACGCGATCGCCCTGGACGCGGCCGGCCGGCGGGAGGTGCTCGGGGTCGGTGCCGACCCGCTCGCGTTCGTGGTCCAGCGCCCGTGGGTGCCGGGTGCGGTGCAGGTGGTGCTCGACGACCCCGACGACCCGACGCCCTTCTGGGTGGTCAGCTCCCGGGACCCGGTCCGGCTGGCCGAGGCCATCCTCGCCGCCCGCGACGCCTGACCGATCCTCACGCTCAGGCGGCCTGATCCTCGCCGCCCGCGACGCCTGACCGGTCCCTACCGGGTCAGGCGGGGGGCCGGGGGCCACCGAGCGCCTTGCGCTCGCCCCGCAGGTCGTCCCGGATCCGGTCGCCGAGGCTGCGGGTCGCCCGCCGGTTGAGCAGGCTGGCGACGGCCGCGCCGGTGAGCATCGGCCCGAGCGTGGTGAGGTTGCGGCCGAACCGGCGCAGCAGCATGTCGCGCAGTTCCTTGCGGGCCGCGGTGCCCAGGATCGCGGCCATCCCGCCACCGGGGAGCAGCGGGTTGACGCCCCGGCCGCTGGACCACGCCTGGAGGAGCGCGACGGCGCGTTCGGCGCCACCGCCCGCGACCGGTACGCCGTACACCTCGTGGAGTTCACCGATCAGCTTGACCTCGACGGCGACCACCGCGATCGTCTCGGCGGCCAGCAGCACCGGCGCCGAAAGCAGGGTGGGCGTGGCGACCCACTGGATCGCGCCGACGCTGCCGCCGGTGGCGCCGATGCCGGCGGTGGTCCGCGACGCGTTGCGGACCAGGCGCTCGGCGAGCACCTCGCCCTCGATGCCGCCGTAGTGCCGGCGCAGCGTCTCCAGGTCGCGGATCGGCACGTGCGGGGCGATGTCGCCGATCACGTCGGCCATCCAGCGGATGGCGGCCCGGGGCTTGAAGAGTTCGCCGACACCGCGGCCGCGGAACTGGTTGATCATCCGGCCGAGCAGCCGCTTCCGCTGGGCCGGCTCGAGGTCGTCGGCGGTCAGCTCGACGACGGTCCCGCTCAGCTCCTCGACCGTGCCGGTCCCCTCGACCGCACCGGCCTCGACCATCGCGGCGTCGCCGGCCGGCCCGGGTTTGCCGGCGTCCCCACGCCGGTCACCCGCCGGGTCCGCGGGGCGCCCGGACCCGGAATCCTGCGCCGGCACGTCCGGCGGGATGTCCGCCCGGTCGGAGCGGCTCATGGTCTGCCCTCCAGCGCTTGATCGTCCAGTTCGGTCACCGGGTGCGGAACGCACGACCGGGCGCTACGAGTCAAGCAGGCCCCCGCCACCCCCGCACGCCGAACTGAACGCGGCGACCCCGTTCCGAGGCCGCCGCCTCCCCCCTCGTGCGTCGGATCTCAGGCGCACTCCCGGCAGATCAGTTCGCCGTTGCGTTCAACGGCCAACTGGCTGCGGTGGTGCACAAGGAAGCAGCGCGCGCAGCGGAACTCGTCCGACTGCATCGGCAGCACCTTGACCGTGAGCTCCTCGTCAGCCAGATCGGCACCGGGCAGCTCGAAGCTCTCGGCCACCTCGGCCTCGTCGACATCCACCGCGCCGGACTGCGAGTCGACGCGTCGTGCCTTGAGCTCTTCCAGGCTGTCCTCGCCGAGGTCAACCTCGTCGCGACGCGGAGCGTCGTAGTCGGTGGCCATCGGTTCACTCTCCCGTATCGATGAGTCGTTGCCGGTTTGTAACGCCGGACGACAGTGTTTCGGTACCCACGGTCGCCGGGATGCTGCCCTTGCGAGGAAACTCCCCCGGCGAGCGGGGTACCTTACCCCCTCGTAAGCGAGGCATGTATACCGCCCTCGTCGGATGGATGTACGCCCAGACGCGAGAAGTTGTTCCCAATGTGACTCAGGCGACACGAAGATAGGGGTACGGGTCGACTGATCATCGTCGCCGCGCCGGCAGGTCCCCCCTTGTTTCCGCGTACCGGCCGGACAACCGCTAACCTCGGCGGCATACTCGGTAGCCACGGGGCGGACCACGGGTCAGCCGACCGGCCACCGGCCCTCACTCAGTTACCGGGAGCAGTCTCATGAGCTTTGCGCGGGTGCGGGCACTCGTCGTCGTCGGCGCGCTGGTCGTGTTCGCTCTGATCTTCGTCGTCTTCGCCCTCGTCCGGGACACCCAGAGCGGCCAGAGCACGGCGAACGCCTGTCCGGAGGGCTGGGCGCTGGCGAACCTGACGCTGCGCGAGCCCAAGGACGTGAAGATCAATGTCTACAATGCGACAGATTCCGCCGGGCTGGCGACGAGCATCGCCGGCGACTTCGCCAACCGGAAGTTCCAGGTCGAGAAGACCGGCAACGACCCGTTGAAGAAGGGCATCGACGGGGTCGCCGTGCTGCGTTACGGCCCCAAGGCCGTCGGATCGGCACACCTGTTGCGGGCCTACTTCCTCGACGAGGCGCGGCCCGAGTACGACCCCGCCCGCGAGGACGACGTCGTCGACGTGGTCATCGGCACCGGCTTCAAGCAGCTCGCCACGACCACCGAGGTCAACCAGTCGCTGGTCGAACTCGGCGGTCGCCCGGAGCTGCCGCCGCAGACCTGCGCCGCCCCGGCCGACGAGACCTGACCGGGAATCACCTCCGTCAGCCGGCCGGGTTCCGTGGGGCCCGGTCGGCTGACGCGTCGCCGCCCGACGGGGTCACGGACCGCCGGCGGCATCCAGTTCGACCAGCAGGTCGTGCAGGTGGCCGAAGAGCGCCGGCGGCGCCGCCACCACCAGGTCGGGTCCGGCCGGCCGCCCCTTGAGTCCGCCGAGCACCAGCCCGGCCTCGGTGGCGACCAGCCCGCCCGCGGCCTGGTCCCAGAGGTTGAGGCCCTTCTCGTAGTACGCGTCGATGAGGCCCTCGGCCGCCAGGCACAGGTCGATGGCGGCCGCCCCGGCGCGCCGGATGTCGCGGACCTGCGCGATCAGCCCGAGCAGCACGGTGGCCTGGTGCAGGCGCCGGGCCGGGTCGTAGCCGAAGCCGGTGCCGACGAGCGCCTGGGCGAGGTCGGTCTCGGTGGAACCGTGCAGCCGGCGACCGTCGCGGTGGGCGCCGCCGCCGAGGGTGGCCGTCCACTCGTCGCCGGTGGCGATGTTGTGCACCACCCCGGCGACCACCACCCCGTCGACCTCGGCGGCCAGCGAGACGGCGTAGTTGGGCAGCCCGTACAGGTAGTTCACGGTGCCGTCGATCGGATCCAGGATCCACCGTACGGCCGTACCGCCGGCCGGCTGGTCGCCGGACGTGCCGTACTCCTCGCCGAGGACGGTGTCGCCGGGGCGGGCGGCCCGCAGGTCGGCGATGACCTGGCGCTCGACGGCGCGGTCGGCGGCGGTGACCACGTCGGTCGCGGTGCTCTTGGTCGCCACCGCGGAGACGCCCTCGGCGCGCATCCGGCGGGCCGTCGCGGCCCCGTCGCGAGCCACCCGTACCGCGATTTCCAGCAGATCCTGCGGTTCTGGTGCCGTGTCCTTCACGCCTACCTCCCTCACCACCGCTATCATCCTTACAAACTCCACGTTCGCTCCCATTCGGCGGCCCTGTGCCGCCGTCGCGGCGTGCGACGCGGGATGATCGCCGCCGGCGGAGTTACAATTCACGCCTACCCTCGTGCAACGGCCCGCCCGCCAGCGGCCGGACCGGGACACGGGGGTCACCCACCACACCGCCCGGCAGGTCGCTCCGCGCTGCGCTGGACGGTCCGGCCGTGCTCGCTCATCGCCTCCGGAAGGTCATTCGTGACAGAACCCCGCCACGTCGGCGCTGACGTCCGCTCGCTCACCGACACCCTGATCGCCCACGCCGAGCGCGCGGGCGGGCAGCTCACGTCGGCGGAGGTCGCGCGCACTGTCGAGTCCGCCGAGGTGACTCCGGCCCAGGCCAAGAAGATCCTGCGTGCCCTCTCCGACGCCGGGATCACCGTTGTGGTGGACGGCTCGGCGAGCACTCGCCGCCGGGTCGCCGCCGCCCGGTCGGTCACGCCCGCGTCGCGGGCGACGACCGCCAAGGCGACCAAGAAGCCGGCGCCGCCCGCGCCGGCGCCGAAGCAGGCGCCCGCGCCCGAGGAGGCGGCGGCGCCGGCCAAGAAGGCCGCCCCGCGCAAGGCCGCGGTCGGCGGCGAGGCCGCCCCGGCGCCCGCCAAGGTCGCGGCTAAGGCGGCCCGGACGGTGAAGGCCGCCCCGGGTACCGGCCCGGCGAAGGCGACCGCTCCCGCGAAGGCGACCAAGGCGACCAAGGCGACGGGCAAGGCCGCCGAGGGTGAGCCGGGCGCCGAGGGCGAGATCGATCCGGAGGAGTTGGCCGCGATCGAGGACGTCGTCGTCGAGGAGCGCGCCGAGCTGACCAAGGCGGCCGAGGCGGACGCCGCCTCGTCGGCGTCCGACAACGACTTCGAGTGGGACGACGAGGAGTCCGAGGCGCTCAAGCAGGCGCGCCGGGACGCCGAGCTGACGGCGTCGGCCGACTCCGTCCGTGCCTACCTCAAGCAGATCGGCAAGGTCCCGCTGCTCAACGCCGAGCAGGAGGTCGAGCTGGCCAAGCGGATCGAGGCCGGCCTCTACGCCGCCGAGCGGCTGCGCGCCGCCGAGGAGGGCGAGGAGAAGCTCGTCGTCCAACTGACGCGCGACCTGGGCTGGATCTCGCGGGACGGCGAGCGGGCCAAGAACCACCTGCTGGAGGCGAACCTCCGGCTCGTGGTGTCGCTGGCCAAGCGTTACACCGGGCGGGGCATGGCCTTCCTCGACCTGATCCAGGAGGGCAACCTCGGCCTGATCCGTGCCGTCGAGAAGTTCGACTACACCAAGGGCTACAAGTTCTCCACCTACGCCACCTGGTGGATCCGCCAGGCCATCACCCGCGCCATGGCCGACCAGGCCCGCACCATCCGCATCCCGGTGCACATGGTCGAGGTCATCAACAAACTCGGCCGTATCCAGCGCGAACTGCTCCAGGACCTGGGCCGCGAGCCCACTCCGGAGGAGTTGGCAAAGGAGATGGACATCACACCGGAAAAGGTCCTGGAGATCCAGCAGTACGCCCGGGAGCCGATCTCGCTCGACCAGACCATCGGCGACGAGGGCGACAGCCAGCTCGGCGACTTCATCGAAGACTCCGAGGCGGTCGTCGCCGTCGACGCGGTATCGTTCTCCCTGCTCCAGGACCAGCTCCAGCAGGTGCTGCAAACGCTCTCCGAGCGCGAGGCGGGCGTCGTACGGCTGCGTTTCGGGCTCACCGACGGCCAGCCGCGCACACTTGACGAAATCGGTCAGGTCTACGGCGTCACGCGGGAACGGATCCGCCAGATCGAGTCGAAGACGATGTCCAAACTGCGGCACCCGTCGCGGTCCCAGGTTCTCCGCGACTACCTGGACTGACCCCGTCACGTCAACCGATCGTGTCGCTTTGATCACCAGTCGTATATCCGACGGCGGTCATAAGTCGGTTACGCGATTGTGATCGTTGACGTGGCACCCTTGGTACACGGCAAACTGTCTCAACGATGTGTGACCTCGGTCCCCCGGGGGCACGTTGGGAACGCCGCACCCACCGTGGGTGTTGCACGATAGGTGAGAGCAACGACCGAAGAACGTGTTCATCGGTGACGACCCGAGGAGGAAGGCGATGACCCCGACCCTCACGCCGCCGCCCGAAACGGTGGCTCCCCAGCCGCCGATGAACGGTGCGACCGCTGTAACGCCGCCGGCAAGCTCCGGATCACCCTGTCGGGTGGTAGCGAGCTGGTGTTCTGTGGACACCACGCGAACAAGTACGCCGAGGATCTCGTGAAGATCACCGTGCGGTTCGTGGCCGACCCGGAGTTCAACTGGCGTGGCGCCGACCTGATGGCGAACTGAGACGACGGATCGGTCCCACCCGGGCGGGTGGGACCGGAACGTCAGATCCCACCGAGACGCGAGAGCGGCCGGAGTTTCCCGAAACGGGAACTCCGGCCGCTTCCGTGTATCCCGGGCCGGAAGCAGGACGGGCGGCGCATCCCGGGCCGGAACGGCGGCCGACAGCGGTCAGAGCGACTGCATCGTCGCGATGCGCTCCTCGAGCTGCTCGATCGTGGCCTGGGCGCTGGGCGGCCCACCGCACAGCCGCCGCAGCTCGGCATGGATCTTCCCGTGCGGCAGTCCGGTGCGGTGGTGCCGGGCGGCCACGAGGGCGTTGAGTTGCCGGCGGAGCCGGATCCGTCGCTCGGCCGCCGTCGGCGGCGGCGCGACGGCGGGCTCCCGCTGGGCCGGGGCCGGGTCGGCCTTCCGGCGCCGCTGGGCCGCCAACTGCTCCGCCTGGCGCTTGTTGAGCAGCAGCGCCACCTGGTCGGCGGTGAGCAGGCCGGGCAGCCCGAGATAGTCCTCCTCCTCCGGCGTACCGGCCTGCGCGCCGGTGCCGAACGAGGCGCCGTCGAAGATCACCTGGTCGAGTTCGGCCGTCGCGGACAGCGCCTCGAACCGCTTCTCCAACTCGCCGCCGGCCTTCTCGTCGCGCTGCGCCCGCTCGAGCAGGTCGTCCTCGAAGCCCTCCTTCTTCGGGCCGCCGAGGATGTGGTCGCGCTCGGCCTCCATCTCGCTGGCCAGCCCGAGCAGGTGCGGCACGCTCGGCACGAAGACCGAGGCGGTCTCCCCCGGCCGGCGGGCCCGGACGAACCGGCCGATCGCCTGGGCGAAGAACAGCGGCGTCGACGCGCTGGTGGCGTACACGCCGACCGCGAGCCGGGGGATGTCGACCCCCTCGGACACCATCCGCACCGCGACCATCCAACGGTCGTCGGAGGCGGCGAACGCCGCGATCCGGGCGGACGCCCCCACGTCGTCGGAAAGCACCACGACAGCCTTCTGGCCGGTGAGTCGCTCGATCAGCCGGGCGTACGCCCGCGCCGACTGCTGGTCGCTGGCGATCACCAACCCGCCGGCGTCGGCCATGCCGCCGTCGCGCAGCACCTGGAGCCGGGCATCGGCGGCCCGCAGCACCTGCGGCATCCAGTCGCCGGCCGGGTCGAGCGCCGTACGCCACGCCTGCGCGATCAGGTCCTGCGTCATCGGCTCGCCCAGCCGGGCCGCCAACTCGTCGCCGGCACTGGTCCGCCAGCGGGTCTCCCCCGAGTACGCCAGGAAGATCACCGGCCGTACGACGCCCTCGCGCAGCGCGTCGGCGTAGCCGTACACCGAGTCGGCGCGGGACCGCTGGAGGCCGTCACCGCCCCGCTCGTACGTCACGAACGGGATCGGGTTGTCGTCGGAGCGGAACGGGGTACCGGTGAGCATCAACCGGCGTACGGCCGGCTCGAAGGCCGCCTTGACCCCGTCGCCCCACGAACGGGAGTCCCCGGCGTGGTGCACCTCGTCGAGGATGACCATGGTGCGGCGGGTCATCGTGCGTCGCCGGTGCACCTGCGGCGCGATCCCCACCTGCGCGTACGTCACCACGGCCCCGTGGAAGTCGCGGGACGAGTGCACGTCGGCGTTGCGGAACGACGCGTCGAGCTGGATGCCGACCCGGGCCGCCGCCTGTGCCCACTGCGTCTTCAGGTGCTCGGTCGGCGCGACCACGGTGACCGCCTCGACGGTGCCGTCGGCGAGCAGTTCCGCGGCGATCCGCAGCGCGAAGGTGGTCTTCCCGGCGCCGGGTGTGGCGACCGCCATGAAGTCCGGGGACCGGCGACGCAGATACTCCACCAGCGCCTTGCGCTGCCAGGCGCGCAGCGCCGGGAAGGTCTGCGTCGAGACCGGTTGCCTGACCACGCGGAGGCCCCCCTTCCACGGTTACGGCCACGGGCGCCCCACCGCCACGGGGCCCCATGAAAACGCCTCCGCGACCGGTGGCCCGCGAAGGCCGTCCCAGCATAACCGCGCCCGTTCCCGCCCGTACCGGACGACACCGTTGCCTCCCCGACACCCACCCGCCACACCGCCCCCGGCCGCCGCACGCCCGCCCCGTCGGTGGGCCATGTTCCCCTGATCGGGTACGGGTCGCGGGCCTTCTGCCCGGGGTCTGCCGTCAACTTCTCCTTGATCAGCGCGGTGGGGTGGGTGGGAGCGGTGGGGTGGGTCAGCGCGGTGGGGTGGGTCAGCGCGGTGGGGTCGGTCAGCGCGGTGGGGTCGGTCAGCGCGGTGGGGTCGGTCAGCGCGGTGGGGTCGGTCAGCGCGGTGGGGTCGGTCAGCGCGGTGGGGTGGGTGGCGGCGGGGGGTTCGGGGACGGGGGTGGTGGTGAGGAGGGTGGGGACGGGGGTTCGGGGCGGGTGGGGGCGATCGGGGCGGACCACTTGCGGCGCAGCGCGACCAGGCGTACCGCGAAGATGAACGTCGCGGCGGCGACCAGCGGGACGGGTCCGGTGAGTCCGGCGGCGTCGACCGCGACCACGGCGACCGCGCCGACCAGCGCGGCCACCGCGTAGATCTCCCGCCGCAGGACGACCGGGATCTCGCCGGTGAGCAGGTCGCGGCCGAGTCCGCCGCCGATGGCGGTGAGCATGCCGATCACGCACGCGCCGACCGGCGGCACCTGCGCGTCCAGGGCCTTGACGGTGCCGGTGACGGTGAACAGCCCGAGCCCGGCGGCGTCGAGGACGAGCACCGTACGGCGCAACCGGGCCAGTCGGGGGTGGAGGTAGAACACGAAGACGGCGGTGACCGCGGCGACGGCGACGTACCGCCAGTTGGCGAAGGCCAGTGGCGGCACCTCGCCGATCACCAGGTCGCGGATGATGCCGCCGCCGAGGGCGGCCACGAAGCCGACGAAGACGACGCCGAAGAGGTCGAGGCGTTTGACGATCGCGGCCGAGGCACCGGACGCCGCGAAGACGGCCACCCCGACCAGGTCGGCCAGGAGCAGCACGGTCGAGGTGTTCACCGCGCCGAGGCTACGGGTGCCGGTGCGGGCTCAGCCCCGCATCGACTCGTAGATCTCCTTGCAGCGGGGGCACACCGGCGAGCCGGGCTTGGGGCTCTTGGTGACCGGGAACGTCTCACCGCACAGGGCGATCACGAAGGTGCCCATCACGGCACTCTCGGCAATCTTGTCTTTCCGGACGTAGTGGAACATGTCCGGCCCGGTGTCGGCGTCCTTCAGCTCCGGACGCTCGAGAACCTCTGTGCTCACGCGACAACACCTCCGACGAACCAGTTTGACAGGTCACCATCCCACGGTCCAACGGGGCCGACGCGGGCGCGGGCCGTACCGTGGTGATCGTGACCGATCCTGCCAACCGCCCCGGCCTGCCCGAACACCCGACCCATCCGATCCGGTACGGCGAACACGTCGCCGAAGCGCGGCGCACCGGCCGGCCGATCGTGGCTCTGGAGAGCACCATCGTCTCGCACGGCCTGCCCCGGCCGGACAACCTGCGGGTGGCCCGCGAGATCGAGGCGACGGTACGCGAGGCGGGCGCGGTGCCGGCCACCATCGGCATGGTCGGCGGGCAGCTCGTCGTCGGCCTCGACGACGCCCAGCTCACCCACCTCGCCGGTGCCGACGGCGTCACCAAGCTCTCCGTACGCGACCTCGCGGTGGCCGCCGCGACCGGCGCGGACGGGGCCACCACGGTCGCCGCGACCAGCGCGGTCGCCGCGGCGGCCGGGATCGGCGTGTTCGCCACCGGCGGGCTCGGCGGGGTGCACCGCGAGGCCGTGCAGACCTTCGACGAGTCGGCCGACCTGACCACCCTGGCCCGCACCCCGATCGCGGTCGTCTGCGCCGGCGTCAAGTCGATCCTCGACGTCGGCGCCACGCTGGAGCGGCTGGAGACCCTCGGGGTGGCCGTCGTCGGCTACCGCACCCGCCGGTTCCCCGGCTTCTTCATCACCGACGGCGGCTTCGACCTGGACTGGTCGGTCGACTCGCCGGAGCAGGTGGCGGCCGTCCTGGCGGCCCGGACGGCACAGAACGTGCACCACGGCGGGCTGATCGTCGCCAACCCGCTGCCGGTGGACGAGCAGCTCGACCCGGCGCTGCACGACCGTACGCTCGCCGACGGCCTGGCGCTGCTGGCCCGCGACGGGATCACCGGCAAGGCGGTCACCCCGTTCCTGCTGTCCCACTTCCACTCCGCGACGCAGGGCGCGAGCCTGGCGGTCAACGTACGGATCATTTTGAACAACGCCCGGCTCGCCGCCCGGATCGCCGCGGCCGCCCCACCCGGCGCCGACCGGACCGGAGCGGGCCCGATCGGTGCCGGCGGCCCGACCGGCGCCGGACCGGGCGGCACCATGCCGACCGTGGCCGGATGAGCCACGAGCCGTCGCCGGGCGTCCTCCGGCCGCGGATCGTCGTGCTCGGTGACCTGGTCACCGACGTGCTCGCCGTACTCGCCGGTCCGCTGGTCACCGGGTCGGACACCCGGGCCGGCATCAGCGTGAGCGGTGGCGGGCAGGCGGCCAACACCGCCGCCTGGCTGGCGGCGGAAGGTACACCGGTCACCCTGATCGGGGCCGTCGGCGCCGATCCTGACGGCCGGGCCCGGGTCGCCGAGCTGGCCGGGCTCGGTGTGGACACCGCGATCCACGAGAGCGCCGACGCGCCGACCGGCACGGTGATCGTGCTGGTCCACGACGGGGACCGGACGATGGTCACCGACCGGGGCGCCAACCTTCGCCTGCCCGCCGGGCACGTCGACGCCGCGCTGGCCGCCCGGCCCGGGGCACGGCACCTGCACCTGTCGGCGTACACCCTGCTCGACGCCGGGTCGCGCGACGCAGGCCTGCGGGCGCTGGCCGTGGCGCGCGGGCGCGGCCTGTCCACCAGCGTCGACGCGGCGTCCGCCGAGCCGCTGCGGCAGGTGGGCGCGGCGGTGTTTTTGGACTGGGTACGCGACGTCGACCTGTTGCTCGCCAACGCCGACGAGGCGACGGTGCTGGCCGGTGACCGGGGTCCGGCCGAGCAGGCGCGGACGCTGTCGGCGGGGGTCCGGCACGCGGTGGTCAAGCTCGGTGCGGCCGGGGCGGTGTGGGCGGGGCCGGACGGCGACGTGGTCGGTACGGCCGGGCGGCCGGTGCCGGTGGTCGACGCGACCGGCGCCGGGGACGCGTTCGCGGCCGGCCTGCTCGGGACGTGGGTGGGCGGCGACGGTCCACGGGCCGCGCTGCAGGCGGGGGCGGCGCTGGGCGCGGTGGCGGTGTCGACGGTCGGTGCCCGGCCGCCCGCCACCCGCGCCCGACCCGTCTCCGCGGCCGGCGCGGCCGACCGACCGCGTCCGGAGTAGGCTCCCGACCCCGGTCAGTCGGCGTCGATGATCCGGGGCTGCTCGGCGGCGGTGAGGGTGCGCGGCGCGGGCTCTTCCGGCGGCCCGTGCCGCATCCGGTTGACGAAGCGGTGCTCGTCCTTGGGCGGCCGGTCGTTGGCCAGCAGGACGGCCAGCCACGGTACGAGGATCATGCCGATGCCGCACACCGGCAGCCAGATCCACAGCAGCGGCACGTCGAGACTGATCAGGACGCCACCGGCGATCAGGCAGGCCACCCGGAACAGCATCATCACGATGTAGCGCACCTGCCGGCTGTGCAACTGGTCGCTCTGGCTGCGCGGAGCGTCGGTGATCAGGATCGGCCGGTGGCTCGTCTGCTTGACCATGGTTCTCCTCATGGGTCCGAACCCATCCTGCCACCTTCGCCGCGCACCGTTCGGGCAACCTCTGTCGATCTTGGACGTACCACGTGCGTGGTACGCTCACGCGGTGGGCAACCGGTTCAGCTTCACCGACGAAGCGCTCGGCAACCTGGAGGTCTACGCGGTCAGCCCCACCGAGGTCTGGCAGGCCCTGCGGGCCACCCACCGGGTCATCCGGCACCTCGGCGACGACGCGATGGTGGTCTACGCGACCACCCGGCGGGGCCGGCGGCTGGCCGTCCTGCTCGCCGAGGCCGACCACAGCGACAACGACTGGGACATCCTCTCCGCCCGCGAGCTGAGCGACAGCGAGGCGAAGCGCTACGACGAGGCGGTGGGGCGATGGCGAACGCGAGGAGGCGGATGAGATGAGCCGGCACGACGCGATCAAGCGGTTCCACGACGGCGGCGACGGACTCGACGACCTGATCGGCGACAGCCAGCCGGTCGGATTGCCGACGCCGGAAACCGACGAGCCGATGGTCAGCCGGTCGGTCCGGCTGCCGGTGGAGACCTACGAACGGATCCGGGCCGCGGCGGACGCGCGCGGGATGGGCGTGACGACCCTGATGCGGCAGTGGATCGAGGCCGGCCTGGCCGATCTGGACGACTCGGCGACCGTGTCGCTGGCCGACGTACGCCGGGCGCTGGCCGCCCTGGCCCAACCCAACGCCGCCTGAACCGCTGACCGAACCGGCGCCCGGCCACGCCGGGCGCCGGCGGGCGTCAGCGGCCGAGTTCGGCGTAGCGACGCTCGGTCTTCTCCTTCTTCGGCCGCCACCACGCCTCGTTGGCCCGGTACCAGTCGACCGTCTGCGCCAACCCGTCCCGGAAGCTGGTGTACGACGGCTTCCAGTCGAGTTCGGCGCGCAGCTTCCCGGGATCGATCGCGTAGCGCAGATCGTGGCCGGGACGGTCACTGACCAGGTCGAACCAGTCACGCGGCCGGTCGAGCAGCTCGAGCAGTTCGGCGACCACGGTCAGGTTGTCGACCTCGCACTCCGCGCCGATCAGGTAGGTCTCGCCGATCCGGCCGCGCTCGAGGATCGCGAGCACCGCGCTGTTGTGGTCGTCGACGTGGATCCAGTCACGCACGTTCCGCCCGGTGCCGTAGATCTTCGGCCGTACGCCGTCGATGATGTTGGTGATCTGGCGCGGGATGAACTTCTCGACGTGGTGGAACGGCCCGTAGTTGTTCGAGCAGTTCGAGATCGTCGCGCGTACGCCGTAGGACCGCACCCAGGCCCGGACCAGCAGGTCGGCGCCGGCCTTGGTCGACGAGTACGGGCTCGACGGGTTGTAGGCGGTGTGCTCCGTGAACCGGGCCGGGTCGTCGAGTTCGAGGTCGCCGAAGACCTCGTCGGTCGAGATGTGGTGCAGCCGTACGTCGTGCCGGCGCACGCTGGTCAGCAGGTGGTAGGTGCCGACGATGTTGGTCTCGACGAACGGCCACGGCTGCGCGACCGAGTTGTCGTTGTGCGACTCGGCGGCGAAGTGGACCACGGTGTCGGACCGGGAGACGAGGTCGTCGACGAGCGCGGCGTCGGTGACGCTGCCGTGCACGAAGGTGATCCGGTCCTCGACCGCGGCGAGGCTCGCCCGGTCACCGGCGTACGTCAACGCATCGAGCACCGTCAACTCGACGCCGGGCAGGCGGTCGAGGGTCTGGTGTACGAAGTTCGCTCCGATGAAACCGGCTCCGCCGGTCACGAGCATCCGCATCGCGTCACGATAACACCGGCACCGGGACCCCCGATGTCCCCGAACGGCCCTGGCCAGGTGGCCTTCTGACGGCTTTCAGCGGAACTCTTGACGACCTCCGCCGTACCGTCGGCCGCGCCACCGCGACGACCTCAGTCGGGTCCCTTGACGACCGCCGACGGGCCCGAACACGTCGGGCAGGTCGTCCACACCTCCCGGGTCCGCCCGTCCATCACCGCCCAGCGCAACACCCGGCCGGCACCCAGACAGGTGTGGCACGGAGTGCGGCCCGACTCACCCCGCTCCCGCTCCGCCATGGCGAGAGCCTAGCGCCGCGCGACGGAGGTGGAAGCGGTCGCACCGCGTCACTTCGCGCCGCCGGCCGCCTTCGCCGCGGCCTTCATCTGCTTCTTGTACTCCCGAACCCGGACCAGGCTCGCCGCGTCGACGATGTCGGCGACGGAGCGCAGCGAGCCCTCCTCGCCGTACGGGCCGGCGGCGGCCCGCCAGCCGTCCGGCCGTACGCCGAACTGCTTGCCGAGCAGGGCGGTGAAGATCTGCGCCTTCTGCTTGCCGAAGCCGGGCAGCGCGCCGAGCCGGCGCAGCAGGTCGGCGCCGTCGGCCGCCCCGGTCCAGATCGACGCGGCGTCACCGGCGTAGTCGTCGACGACGGCGCGGGCCAGCTTGCGGGCCCGTTCGGCCATCGAACCGGGAAACCGGTGGATCGCGATCGGCATCGCGAAGATCCGGGCCAGGTCGTCGGCGTCGTGGTCGGCGACGGCCGCCGGGTCGAGCCGGTCCACCCCCAGCCGCTCCGCGAGCCGGTACGGCCCGATGAACGCCTTCTCCAAGGGGATTTGTTGATCAAGGAGCATGCCGAGCAAGAGGGCGAACGGGTCGGTGGCGAGCATCTCGTCGGCGGCGGGATCCTGCGCCAGGTAGAGCTGCGACATGCCGTACAGCCTGCCAGAACCGCCTGGCCGGCGGTGCCCTACCGTCCGGCGGACCCCGCCACGCCGGCGGCGCCCCACCGCCCGGCGGGCGTCATGGGTTGCCGGGTGGTCGATATTGTCGGCCCATGCCCGCGGGTCCAGACGACAACACCGACCGCCCCGGAGGCGGCACCGACGACGGCGGCCGACGGCGGCGCGCCCCCGGCTCGCTGGAGGGCGAGGTCCTGGCGGTGCTGCACGGGTCCGGCACGGCGCTGTCCCCCGGCGAGGTACGCGAGCGGCTGGCCGAGCGCGACGACCACGAACTGTCGTACAGCGCGGTCGTGACCACGCTGTCCCGGTTGCACGCCAAAGGTGTGGTGACCCGCGGCCGCAGCGGCCGGGCCTACCGTTACGCCGCACCGGCCGACCCGTCCGGGCTGGTCGCCTGGCGGATGAGCCGGCTGCTGGACGCCGAGGCGGACCACGCCCCGGCGCTGACCCACTTCATCTCCGGCCTGTCGGCCCGCGACGAGGAACTGGTCCGCCGGCTGCTGCTCGGCGACGCCGTCGGGGACGTGCCACCGGCCGGCGACGGGCGGACAGCCGGTCCGGGCGGCGGCGGGTGATCGGGCACCTGTTGCTGTCGGCGGGGCTGGCCCCGCTGCTCGGCGTCGCGGCCCTGTACCTGCTCGTCGACCGGCTGCGCCCGGCGGTGGCGACGGTCGCCTGCACCGGCGTCGCGGTGGTGTTGGCCCTGTCGAGCACGGTGACCGTGCTGACCGCCGCCGGGCACGCGGTGACCCAGGTGACCGGGCCGCATCAGGTCGGCTGGGCGTCGTGGCTGGCCCTGGTCCTGCTGGTCGGGGGCGCCGGCGCGGTGATCCGGTCCGCCACCCGGCAGGCGGCGGGCCTGCGTTCGGCCCGGCGCGAGGCGGCGGGCCTGCCCGGCCGCGATTGTCTGGTGGTGGTCGAGGACGCCCGCCCGGCCGCGTTCAGCCTGCCCGGCCGGCCCGGACGGATCGTGGTGACCGACGGGCTGCTGGCCGCCCTCGGCCCGGCCGAGCGGGCCGCCGTGGTCGCCCACGAGCGCGCGCATCTCACCGGCGCGCACCACCGGTGGCTGCTCGGCGTACGGCTGGCGGCGGCGGCCAATCCGCTGCTGCGCCCGGTGACGGCGCTGGTGGCGTACACAGTGGAGCGATGGGCCGACGAGCGGGCCGCGGAAGAGGCCGGTGGGCGGGCGGCGGTGGCCCGGGCGATCGGCCTGGTGGCGCTGGCCAATCCGGCGCTCGCGCGCCAGCGGACCGGCCGGCTCCATCTGTCCGTCGCCGGTTGGTCGGTGCCCCGGCCGGGGCCGGTGCCCCGACGGATCGCCGCGCTGCTGCGCCCGGTGCCGGGCGGGCGGCACGTCGCCCTGCTGGCCGCGCCGGCCCTCGTCGTCGCCGGGTCGTGCTTCTGGACCGGTGAGGCGATCGTCGATCTCGGGCAGTTCGTCAGACTTTCCCGCCTGCAGAGCCGCTGACCGGGCACCCACCCCTGTTGCCTGAGGTTAGGCTCTGCTAACTTCTACAGCGTTGTAAAGGAGCCGGGCCCGGCTTTCGCTTTGCCGTGACGTTCGAAGGAGCACGCTGTGCCCACCACTCCCCGGAAGGCCGCGCTCGCACTGACCGCCGCCAGCCTCCTCGTGCTCGGCCTCGCCGCCTGCGGTGCCGAGGACGACGCCCCGGCGCAAGCCGAGACCCCGACCTCCGACAAGAAGATCACCGTCTACAGCGGACGCAGCGAGTCGCTGGTCAAGCCGTTGCTGGAGCAGTTCACGCAGGCGACCGGTATCACGGTCGAAACCCGGTACGGCAACACCGCCGCGATGGCCACCCAGCTGCTCGAGGAGGGCGACAGGTCCCCCGCCGACGTCTTCCTCGCCCAGGACGCCGGAGCGCTCGGCGCGGTCGCCAAGCAGGGTCTCTTCGCCACGCTGGACGGCTCGGTCACCGACAAGGTGCCGACCGCCTACCGGGCCCGCAGCGGCCAGTGGGTCGGCGTCACCGCCCGCGCCCGGGTGCTGGTCTACAACCCCGATCTGGTACCCGAGGCCGACCTGCCGGCGTCCGTGTTCGACCTGACCGGGCCGGCGTGGAAGGGCAAGATCGGCGTCGCCCCGACCAACGCCTCCTTCCAGACGTTCGTCACCGCGATCAAGGTGCAGCACGGCGAGGCGAAGGCCAAGGAGTTCCTGGCCGGCCTCAAGGCCAACGACCCGCAGGTCCGCGACGGCAACGGCCCGATCCTCGACGAGGTCAACAGCGGCAAGCTCCCCGCCGGCCTGCTCAACCACTACTACCTCGGCGAACTCGCCAAGGAGCAGGGCACCACGCCGGACGGGCTGAAGGCCAAGCTGCACTTCTTCCCCGGCGGTGACAGCGGCGGCCTGGTCAACGTCTCCGGTGTCGGCGTGCTCACCAAGGCCGCGCAGGACCCGGACGTCAAGACGTTCGTCGACTACCTGCTCGGCCCCGACGCGCAGAAGTACTTCGCCGAGCAGACCTACGAGTACCCGGTCGTGGCCGGCGTCGAGGGCCCCGCCGGCGTACCGGCGCTCAGCAGCCTCGCCGTTCCGGACATCGACCTCAACGACCTCGACGCGCTGGAAGCGACCATCGCGCTGATCAAGGAATCGGGGCTCGTCCCCTGAGTACGACGCATCCACCGGTGGGGCGGGCGCGCGACAGCGCGGCCGCCCCACCGGCCGTGTCCGCACCGCCCGGCCGCCCGCCGGCGCCGCCGCCCGTCCACCGACGGGCGGTCGCCGCCGTACGGCGGCTGGTGCCGCGCCCGGTCCTGTTCGGCACCGCCGTCGTCGCCGTCGCCGTCGCCCTGATCCCGGTCGCCTACCTCGGGGTACGCACCGCCGAGGCGGGCGGCGAACGGATCGCCGAAGAGCTGCTCACCGCCCGGGTCGGGCTGCTGGCCCTGCGTACGCTCGGGCTCGCCGCCGTGGTCACCGCCGGCTGCCTGCTGCTCGGCGTCGGCTCGGCGTTCCTGGTCACCCGCACCGACCTGCCGCTGCGCCGGTTCTTCGGGGTGCTCGCCGCGCTGCCGCTGGCCGTACCGACCTACATCGCCGGGTTCGCCTGGATCTCCACCGTGGACCGCTTCGAGGGATTCTGGCCCGGCGCGCTGGTGCTGACCCTCTGCTCCTACCCGTACGTCTTCCTGCCGGTCGCCGCCGCGCTGACCGGCGCCGACCCGGCGCAGGAGGAGGTGTCGCGGTCGCTGGGCCGCGGCGCCTGGCGGACCTTCACCGACGTCACGCTGCGCCAGATCCGCCCCGCCCTGACCGGCGGCGGGCTACTGGTCGCCCTCTACGTGCTCTCCGACTTCGGCGCCGCCTCGATCCTGCGCGTCGACACCTTCACCCGGGCCATCTTCATCGCCTTCGACCTCGGCTTCGACCGCACCGCCGCGCTCGTGCTGTCGACCGTGCTCGTCGTACTCACCGTGCTGCTGCTCGCCGGCGAGAGCGCCACCCGCCGGCGCGGCGAACGCTACGCCCGGGTCGGCGCCGGCAGCCGGCGACCACCGGCGCGGTCGCGGCTGGGGTGGGCCCGCTGGCCGGCCGTCGCCGCCCTGGCCGGGGTCGCCGCCCTCGCCCTCGGCGTACCCGCGGTCAGCCTCGCCCAGCGGATGGCCGTGGGCGTCTCCCGACCCGGCTCGCTCGGCGAGATCGCCGTCGCCGCCGGCAACTCGCTGTGGCTCTCGCTCGCCGGCGCCGCCCTCACCATGCTGCTCGCGCTGCCGATCGGCCTGCTCAGCGCCCGCGCGCCCGGCGCGCTGACCGGCCTGCTGGAACGCCTGAGCTATCTCACCCACGCCCTGCCCGGCGTCGTGATCGGCCTGTCCCTGGTGTTCTTCGGCATCAACGTCGCCTACCCGCTCTACCAGACCACCTGGCTGCTCGCCCTCGGCTACGCCGCGCTGTTCCTGCCGCTGGCGGTCGCCGCCGTGGCCGGGGCCGCCGCGCAGGCACCGCCGATCCTCGAGGAGGTCGCCCGGTCGCTGGGACGCGGGCCGGTGGCCGTGCTGCGCACCGTCACGCTGCCGCTCACCCTGCCCGGCATCGGTGCCGGCGCGGCCCTGGTCTTCCTCACCTGCATGAAGGAACTGCCGGCCACCCTGCTGCTGCGCCCCACCGGCACCGACACGCTGGCCACCGAACTGTGGACCCACACGACCGTCAACGCGTACGCCGCGGCCGCCCCGTACGCGGCACTGCTGGTGCTGCTCTCCTCGGTCCCGACCTGGCTGCTCGCCGCCCGTAGCGGAATCCTCGAATCCGAAGGTGGGAGATGAAAGAGACGCTGACCCTGCGTGGGGTGGCCAAGAACTACGGTCCGGTCGCCGCGCTCGCCGGCGTCGACCTGACCGTGCCGGCCGGCACGCTGACCGCCGTACTCGGCCCGTCCGGCTGCGGCAAGACCACCCTGCTGCGCTGCGTCGCCGGCTTCGAACGGGTCGACACCGGCGAGATCCGGATCGACGGTCGGGTGATCGCCGGGGCCGGCGCCCACCTGCCGCCGCAGCGCCGCCGGGTCGCCGTGGTCCCGCAGGAGGGCGCGCTGTTCCCGCACCTGTCGGTCGCCGGCAACATCGGGTACGGCCTCGACCGGGCCACCCGGCGCAGCGGCCGGATCGACGAGGTGCTGGCCCTGGTCGGGCTCGCCGGCCACGGCGACCGGATGCCGCACCAACTCTCCGGCGGGCAGCAGCAGCGGGTCGCCGTCGCCCGCGCGCTCGCCCCCCGGCCGTCGCTGGTCCTGCTCGACGAACCGTTCAGCGCCCTCGACGCCGGACTGCGCGCCGAGCTGCGGCACGACGTACGCGAGGCGCTGCGCGCCGACCGGGCCACCGGCATCCTGGTCACCCACGACCAGGGCGAGGCGCTGTCGACCGCCGACCAGGTCGCGGTGATGCGCGGCGGCCTGGTCGTCCAGTGCGCCGCCCCGGCCGCGGTCTACCGCGACCCGGCCGACCCGTGGGTGGCCGCCTTCGTCGGCGACGCCGTCCTGCTGCCGGCGGTCGTCGAATCCGGCGCCGCCCACACCGTGCTCGGCCCCGTGCCGCTCGCCGGCACCGTCGGACCCGGCGCGGTGACCGTGTTGGTCCGCCCCGAACAGGTACGGATCAGCGCCCGGCCGGCCCCCGCCGACGGCTCCCCGGCCGACGTGGTGGCACCGAACGGCTCCGGGCCGGCGCTCAGCTCCGGCGGGCCGGCAACCGGCTCCGGGTCCAGCGGGCCGGGGCCGGACGGCTCTGCAGCCGGCGGACCGGCGAGGAATGGTTCGGGGCCGGGCGGCCTGCTGCCCGGCGGTCCCGTGCCGGGCGGTCCCGTGCCGGGCGGTCCCGTGCCGGCGACCGTGCTGCGGCACGAGTTCCACGGTCACGACGCGCTGGTCGCGCTGCGACTCGCCGACGGAACCCGGATCACGGCGCGGATCCTCGACGCCGGGGCGCCGGTCGCCGTCGGCACCGACGTCACCGTGCACGTCGACGGCACCGCCCGGGCCTGGCCCGCCTGAGACCCGTCGGTGGTCGCCGGACGTGGTGATCGTCTGCTGTCCCGCCGCTGCCGGACGGCGTGTCGAACGGCTGCACAGCAGACGATCACCGGCGTCCCGCAGCCGGCACCGGCGACCCGCACCCGGCAGCCGGCAGTGGCGTCGGGTCCGGGGCAGGTCGCTGTCCGCCTCCACAGCGGATTCGCTGTGGGTACGCCGAATTCGCTGTGGACCGCAGCAGCAGTACCCCGTATCCGGGCCGCCGGACCCGCGCCAACCGGTGTCCGTCGCGACCCGGCCCCGACCGTCCGGCCCAGCCCCGATAGTCCGCGACCCGGCCCCGGCCGTCCGCGACCCGGCCCCGGCCGTCCGCGACCCAGCCTCGATCGTCTGCGGCTCAGACACCTGACACGCCGTCCATGGACCGCCCCAGCCGCAGACGATCATGACAGCACGGGCCGGGCCGGCCGAGCGCGCCGGTCAGATCCAGCCGTACCGCCGGGCGATCTTCGCGGCCTCGTGCCGGTTGGCGGCACCGACCTTGGTCGCCGCCGACGACAGGTAGTTGCGTACCGTCCCGGGCGACAGTGCGGCCCGGCGGGCGATCTCGTCGACCGGGGCACCTTCGGCGGCCAGTTCCAGTACGTCGGCCTCGCGCGGGGTCAGCGGGCTGTCGCCGGCGCTGATCGCGTCGGCGGCCAGCGCCGGGTCGACGTACCGGCCGCCGCCGTGGACCGTACGCACCACCTCGGCGAGCACCTCCGCGGAGACGGTCTTGGGCAGGAAGCCGCGTACGCCGGACGCCAGGGCCCGCTTCAGGTGGCCGGGCCGCCCATGGCTGGTGACGATCATCGAGCGGCAGTCGGGCAACTCGGTGAGCAGGGTGGCGGCGACGGTCACCCCGTCGATGTCGGGCAGTTGCAGGTCGAGCACGGCCACGTCGGGCCGCAGCGCCCGGGCCATCGACAGCGCTTCGTGGCCGGTCGCCGCCTCGCCGACGACGGTGAGGTCGTCCTCCAGGCCCAACAGGGCGACCATCGCGCCGCGGATCAGATGCTCGTCGTCGGCGAGCAGCACCCGGATCGGCCCGACACCGGAACCCGCCGCCGAACCGGCCGCCGCCGAGCCGCCCACCAGGAAACCGGCCGAACCGGCCGCCGCCGAGCCGCCCACAGCGGAACCGGCCGAACCGGCCACCGGGCCGGCGTCGGCGGCCGGACGGGGGTTCACGGCGCCACCGCCGCGCCGTCCAGCGGGAGCCGGGCGGTCAGCCGGAACCGGCCGGGCGCCCCGGGTCCGGCGGACACCGTGCCACCGACCGCGGCGAGCCGTTCGGCGAGGCCCTGCAGCCCGTTGCCGAACTCGGCCGCCCGGCCGGCCGGCACCCCGTCGTTCTCCATGGTCAACGTCACCGTCCCGGTGGTCCGCCCGTCGGTCCGCAACGAGATCACGCACTCGTTCGCGTCGGTGTGCCGCAACACGTTCGTGGTGCCCTCGCGGACCACCCAGCCGAGCGTCGCCTGCGCGTCCGGCGGCAGGCCGGTTCCGTCGACCAGGACCCGGCAGTCGACGCCGGCCGCCGCGAGGACCGACCGGGCGCCGGCCAGCTCCGCCTCCAGGTCCGGGCTGCGGTACCCGCGTACGACCTCGCGCACCTCGGTCAGCGACTCCTGCGCGATGCGACGTACCTCGAGCATCTCGGTCACGGCCTCGGCCCGGCCGCGTTCGGCGAACTTCGCGGCCAGTTCGCTCTTCAGCGCCACCACGGACAGGTTGCGGCCGAGTACGTCGTGCAGGTCGCGGGCGAACCGCAGCCGTTCCTCGGCGACCGCGAGCCGGGCCTGCACCTGCCGAGACCGGTCGAGCTGCCACACCACGCCGAGCATCCACGCCGACAGCCGGAAGCTGACGTATCCGGCGACGAAGACGGCGACCAGGGCGATCGTGATTCCCACCGCCCGCTGCGAGGTGAGGTCGTCGGCCCGCCCGACGACGAAGGTGCACGGCACCCCGGCCAGCAGTGCGAGCAGGCTCACCCGGGGCGGCACGGCCGTCGACAGGGCCGCGTAGAAGTATCCGGCGAAGACCAGGAACGCCGCCGTCTTCGCCGGGCTTTCCTCCAATGTCGGCAGGAGCAGCAGGGCGAGCCCGGTGCCGGCCAGGGTGAGGACGCCGGCCGCGACGGCCAGCCCGACCGGACGCGGCCGGCGGCCCAGGTAACTGTCGAGCCCGGCCCGGGTCAGCAGCAGGCAGACGACGGCGTGCGCGACGCTCAGCACCAGGATCGGCAGGATCCGCCCGGCGTCGCGGACCGGGGCCAGCACGGCGATGACGACCAGCGGTTCGAAGCAGACGACGCCGTACATCGACAGGCGGGTGT
Organism: Polymorphospora rubra; assembly: GCF_018324255.1. Taxonomy (GTDB): domain Bacteria; phylum Actinomycetota; class Actinomycetes; order Mycobacteriales; family Micromonosporaceae; genus Polymorphospora; species Polymorphospora rubra. The sequence goes on along the minus strand of NZ_AP023359.1, from coordinate 4,517,106 downwards.
AGAGGTCGAACCGCTCGGGCTGGCCGCGTCCCCGCCACCATCCGGTCAGGCTGCGCACCGGTCTCCTTCCGTCCCACCCGCCTGGCCGGTGGCGACGTCCACCGACCACGTCCGAATCGTATGCGCCGGCGCGGGGCGCGCCGCCCCGCGCCGGCGCGCCCCGCGACCGCCGCCGGTCAGCGGCGCGGTTCCCAGCGGAACCAGCGGCGCATGCCGACCACGCCGAGCGCGGTCCAGCCGAGCAGGATCAGCAGCGGTACGACGGCCGGCCCGAACACCCCGGCGAAGCCCGTCGGGTCGGCGCCCGTCGTGGTTCCCAGCCAGCCCAGCCGGACGAGTTCGACGACCGGGGTGAGCGGCAGGAACGCGGCCACGTCGGCGAGCAGGTCCGGCATGCTCTGCAGGGGCAGGACCAGCCCGGAACCGATCATGCAGACGACCAGGACCGGCATGGTGCTGATCTGGGCCATCTCCACGTTGCGGGTGAACGTCGACGACACGACCGCCAGCAGGACGAACAGCACGATGCCGCCCGCCAGGCCGACCAACAGGACCGGCAGGTTCACCGGTACGGCCAGGTCGAGCAGGGCTGCGCCGGCGACGACCGCGAGCACCGCCTGCACCAGGGTGACGACCACGGCCGGTACGGCGGTGCCGGCGAGGATCTGCGCGTCGGTCATCTCCCCGGTGCGCAGCCGCTTGAGCACGAGTTCCTCACGCCGGGCCACGTACGTGGTGACCAGGTTGTAGTAGACGACGTACAGCAGCACGAAGCCGAGCAGGCCGGTCACCGCGAACGCGCCCGCGGACAGCCCGCCGGCGTCGAGATTCAGGGAGGCCAGGAACCACACGGTGCCGATCGGCAGCAGCACCGCGGTGACGACGGCGGTGCGGTTGCGCCAGAGCAGGAGCATCTCCGTACGGCCGAGTCGGGTGATCCGGCGCAGGGCCCCGGTCATACCGCCACCTCCGGTGTGCGGGCCGCCGTACCGGCGGTCGTGGTGTTTTCCGTCGGGTCGGTGCGGTCGTCGGCGACCGCGAGGAACGCCTCCTCCAGCGACGCCGAACGGGCGTCGAGGTTGGGCAGCTCGAGGTCGCGGGCGGCGGCCCAGCCGAGCAGGTCGGTCAGTGCCGCCTGGAGGGTGTCCGTCTGGAGGGTGACCCGCTGCCCGGTACGGCCGGTGGTCACCTTCGCGGCGTCGAGGTCGGGTCGCCGGCCGGGCAGCGGCGGCAACTGCCGTACGTCGAGTCCGGCGGGCAGGTCGAAGCTGATCCGCGCCGGGCGGCTGGCCACCACGTCGGCGACGGTGCCGGCGGTGACGATCTCGCCCCGGTGCATGATCGCGAGCCGGTCGGCGAGTTCCTCGGCCTCTTCGAGGTAGTGGGTGGTCAGCACGACGGTGGTGCCGTCGACCAGCAGGGCCCGGACCAGCCGCCAGGTGTTGCGGCGGCTCTCGGGGTCCAGTCCGGTGGTCGGCTCGTCGAGGAAGAGCACCTCGGGCCGGCCGAGCAGGGCCAGCGCCAGGTCGAGGCGGCGGCGCTCGCCGCCGGACAGCTGCTTGACGACCGTCTTCTCCCGGTGCCGCAGGTTGACCATGTCGAGCGCCTCGCCGACGGGGCGGGGCCGGGTCAGCGTGCCGGCCCACATCTGGGCGGTCTCGGTCACCGTCAGGTCGGACGGGAAGCCGCCCTCCTGGAGCATGACGCCGATCCGGGGCCGGACCCGCGACCGGTGCCGGACCGGGTCCAGGCCGAGGACACGGACGCTGCCCGCGGTCGGCCGGTCGAGCCCTTCGACGAGTTCGAGGGTGGACGTCTTGCCGGCGCCGTTGGTGCCGAGCAGGGCGAAGAGTTCGCCGGAGCCGACGGTGAAGGAGATGCCCCGGACCGCTTCGTAGCCTGCTGCGCCGCCATACCGGCGGCGCAGGTCGCGTACCTCGACCGCGGGGGATGTTGGCTTTTCCATGCCGTCCAGTCTTCGGCGTACGGCGCCCCCGGGGCAGTGCGCCGGCACACCGGTCCGGATGGATCGCACACCGCTGCCCCATGACAAATCTCATGGGTCGGTGCCGCCCGCCGACGCGGGAGGCCGGGCCGGACCGCCCCGACAGCGGTCCGGCCCGGCCGGTCCTTTCCCGCACCCGCCGCCCGGTCGGCGGCGGGCCCGCGCGGCTAGCCGGCGAAGTCGCGGAACAGCAGCGAGGCCAGGGCCAGCGCCACCACCAGGTTGAAGACCGTGGCACTGGCGAAGACGGCGATCGGCCGCCAGCCGGCCTCGCGCAGCGAGGAGACCCGGAACTCCAGGCCGATGCTGACGAACGCCAGGATCAGGAACCAGGTACGCAGATCGTTCACGACCCCGATGACCGCCCGGCCGTCGCTGCCGGCGTTCTGCAGGTAGATCGTCGCGATCACCGAGGCGGCGATGAAGCCGAGCACGAACTTCGGGAACCGCCGCCACAGTTCGCCGACGCCGGGCCGGGCCGAGCCGGCGGTCCGGTCCACCTTGTACGCGAAGTAGGCGGTGAGCGCGACCGCGACGACACCCATCAGGGCGTTCTGGGTGACCTTGACGATGCTGGCGATCTGGAGCGTCTCCTCGCCGGCGAGGGCGCCGGCCGCGGTGACCGCCGCGGTGGTGTCGATGTTGCCGCCGATCCAGGCACCGGCCACCGCCGGGGTCAGCCCGAACACGTCGGCCAGCCACGGCAGGATGAAGATGGACGGCAGCGCGAAGAGGATCACCAGGCTGGCGGTGTACGCGAGTTGCTCCCGGCGGGCCCGGACCGCGCCGGCGGCGGCGATGGCCGCGCTGACGCCGCAGATGGACACCGCCGAGGCGAGCAGCGCGCGCAGCCGGTCGTCGAGCCCGAACCGGCCGGCGAGCCACCAGGTGAACAGGAACACGGCGCTGATCAGCAGGATCGCCTGGGCGATCGCCGGACCGGCGGCGCTGGCGATGACCGACAGGTTGATCGACGCGCCGAGCAGCACCAGGCCGGTCTTGATGAAGAACTCGGTGCGGAACGCGGCGGCGATCCGGTCCCGGATGCCGGTCACCGTCACGACGATGTTGCCGACCAGGCCGAGCAGGATCGCGTACACCGGGTATTCGACGGCCGCCGCCAGGTCCTCGACCGAGGTGCCCTCGAACCACCCGGGGACGCTCTGTTCCAGATAGCGGGTGAGCGCGGCCAGCGCGAACACCACCACCAGGCCGACCGCGGTCCAGGCCCAGAAGGCGCCACCGCGTAGCCCCGTGCCGGCGGCGGCCGGCTTCGGGTCGGCGGCCGTCTCGGGCGGGCCGGCGGGGTCGGGGGTGCCGACGGGCGGCACCGGGTCGGTGGCCGGCCGGGTCGCGTCGGCGGTCATCAGGGCACCAGCCCGGTCGGGATGACGCCGAGCAGGACCAGGGCGAGCAGGACGAGGCCCAGGACGGTCGCCGCCCAGTCCTCGTTGAAGGCCAGCGCGCTGTCGCGTTGCGTCGGCGCCGGCTCGGCGGCGGGTCTGTCGTCACTCATTCGGGGGTCCTTCTTCGGGGGTGGACCACGGCCGTCCCACCGCGGTGTGAAAGGTGGGCAACGCCGTGGGGGCGGCGTCGTCGGCGCGCGGCGGGGGTTGCCGGGGAGGAACGGTGCCCATATTCCTACTTACCCGATAGGAATATCAAGAGACTGTTCGCTATCTGGGACATGTCACGGGTTCGATCCGGCGCCCCGTTGGCCGGGTTGCCGCCCGCCACGCCCGGGCGAGCCGGCAGGATGGGCAGGGTGACAGTCACCGACGCGCACCCCGTACCTCCGGCCCTGCTCTCTCCGGCCGGGATCGACCAACTACGCGACGCACTGACCACAGCCGGCTTCACCGCCGCCGGGATCGCCGAACGGCTGGGCCCGCAGGCCGCGGCGGCGGCCGGCCGCAACGACCTGCGCGCCGCGCTGCGGCTGACCGGCGACCGTGACCCACTGAGCACCCTGATCCGACTCTTCGTGTGCGGGCAGACCGAGCCCGAGGCCGCCGTCGAGGCCGCCCTCGCCCCGCTGCCGCTGGCCCAGGCACGCGCCGCCGGGCTCGTCGAACGCTGGGGCGACGGGCTGCGGCAGGCCGTCGACCTGGAGCCGTACGGGTCCGACTGGTGGGTGCTGTCGGACGTACCGGCGACCGCCCGGCCCGGCCAGCCGCTGCCCGCCGACCACGTGCTCGGCATCGGCGGGGCGTCGACGACGCTCGCCGGCGCCACGGTCCGCCGCCCGGTCGGCGCCGCCCTGGACCTCGGCACCGGCTGCGGCGTGCAGGCCCTGCACCTCGCCGGGCACGCCGGCTCGGTGACCGCCACCGACCTGTCCGTACGCGCCCTGCGCTTCGCCGCGACCACCGCGGCCCTCAACGGGCAGGAGTGGGAACTGCTCCAGGGCGACCTGGTCTCCCCGGTCGCCGGCCGGCGCTTCGACCTGGTGGTCAGCAACCCGCCGTTCGTGGTCGGGCCTGGCACCGCCACCCACATCTACCGGGACTCCGGCCGGGCCGGCGACGGCGTCTGCGCCGAACTCGCCGCCGCCGCACCGGGCCTGCTCGCCGAGGGCGGCACGATGCAGTACCTCGCCAACTGGGTGCACGTCGGCGGCGAGGACTGGACCGAGCGGGTCGCCGGCTGGTTCGCCGGCACCGGCCTGGACGCCTGGGTCGTGCAGCGCGAGGTCGCCGACCCGATGGCGTACGTCAGCCTGTGGCTCGCCGACGCCAGCGAGGACGCCGACCCGCACCGGGCCGCCGCGTGGCTGGACTGGTTCGACGCGCACAAGGTGGAGGCGGTCGGCTTCGGGCTGATCACCCTGCGCCGCAGCGGTCGCACCGACCCCGTCGTACGCGTCGAAGACCTGCGCCAGCAGGTCGAACAGCCGCTGGGCGAGCAGGTCGCCGCCTGGTTCGGCCGGCAGGACTGGCTGCGCGACCGCGACGCCGCGCAGCTGTTGTCGACCCGCTACCGGGCGGCCGACGGCCTGGTGCTGCACCAGGAGGCGACCATGGGCGACGAGGGCTGGGCGGTGGACCGGCAGGTCCTGACCATGCGCGACGGGCTGCGGTGGAGCGAGGAGGTCGACCCGCTGGTGCTCGCGCTAGTCGGCGGCTGCGACGGATCGGTGCCGCTGCGCGAGCAGCTCGCGTTGCTGGCGCTGGCGCACGAGGTCACCGAGGAGGACCTGGCCGAGGCGGCCCTGCCGATCGTCGCCCACCTGGTCGAGCGTGGCGTCGTGGCGCCGGCCGGCGCCACGGCCGATGGCGTGACCGCGTCGGTGCGGGGCTGACCGCCGTGCGGGCACTGGTACAGACGGTGAGCCGGGCCAGCGTGACGGTCGACGGGGAGGTGGTCGGCGCGGTCGACGACGGGCTGCTGGTGCTGCTCGGGGTCACCCACGGCGACACCACGGCGACCGCGGACACGATGGCACGCAAGGTGTGGGAGCTGCGGATCCTCGATGACGAACGGTCGGCCGCCGATGTCGGCGCGCCGGTGCTGGTGGTGAGCCAGTTCACCCTCTACGGCGACGCGCGCAGGGGCCGGCGGCCGAGTTGGACGGCGGCGGCGCCGGCCGAAGTCGCCGAACCGCTGGTGACCGCGTTCGCCGAGGCGCTGCGCCAGCGGGGTGCCAAGGTGGAGACCGGCCGCTTCCGTACGCACATGCTGGTCGAGAGCGTCAACGTCGGCCCCCGCACCGTCCTCCTGGAACTCTGACCAACCCGTGATCGCCGTGATCAGGGAGTACGTCGCGCGGGTCGCCGGCGTGGCGACCCGCATACCCCCTGATCACGGCGATCATCGGCCTGGGCCCGGACCCGGGCTGGCCGGGTGGGTGGGTCAGAAGAAGAGGCCGCGCTTCTGGGCGGACTGCCGCAGCCAGGCGTCGAGCTGCGCGGCCCAGTCGGTGTGCTCGGCCTGCGCGTAGTCGACGGTGAACCGGCCGAAGGCGTCCTGCCCCTCGGTGAACAGGCCGCCGCGCTTGTCGATCTCCAGCACCACCTGGAGGACGTGCGGGGTGGCGAGGAAGGTCACCTCGAGCTGGTTGAAGGCGCTGGCGTACTGGGGCGCCGGATAGAACTCGATCTCCTGGTAGAACGGCAGCGTCTGCTCGACGCCGTAGATCCGACCGCTCTCCACGTCGGCGCGGGAGAACCGGAAACCGAGCCGGGCGATCGCCTCCAGGATGCGCTCCTGCGCGGGCAACGGGTGGATGGCCACCGGGTCCAGGTCGCCCTTGTCGACGGCGCGGGCCACCTCGAGCTCGGTACGCAGCCCCATGGTCATCCCGTGCAGCCGCTGCCCGTAGATGTCGGTGATCGGGGTCTCGAACGGGACGTCGAAGCGGAACGGGATGTCGAAGCGCTGCCCGCTCTCCAGCCGGAACGGGCCGGTCAGCCGCTGCCGGTGGAACTCCTTGGTCGTCTCGTACTCGCTGTCGCCGCTCTCGACCTCGACCCGGGTCGACAGCGCGAGGGTGACGGCCTCGATGTCGGTGGCGTGGTCACCGCCGACGACGTGCACCTGGCCCTCCAGGTATCCGCCGGGACGGGCGTTGGGGTTGCTGAGAACCGTCTCGACGGAGGGTCCGCCCACGCCGAACGCCTGCATCATTCGCTTGAAGACCACGACGTCCTCCGTTGCCTTTCGTCTGTTGGCCGCAGGGTGCCTGTCTGGCCGCTGGATGGCACACTAGCCGCCGCCGGCAAGATGCGACTGTCGCGTAACGGGCTCACATTTCCCCCAAAACAGCGCCAACCGCCCCATGGGTCCCCTAGTGGTCTACCGGATTCATGCCACCTGCGTCCCGCCTCACCCCCGCTTCACGCCTCGCCGACCAAGCTGTTCCTCACCAGCGCGATCCCGCCGCTGGGAAAGCCGCACCACATGTCGACGCGGGGAGGCGACTGAAGGTGGTTCCGCACATGACGAAGACCGAGACCGACCCGGCCGCGACGGTCCGCCCCACTCTTGAGACGACCGCCGACGACGCCCCCGGCGACACCTTGACGGACCTCGACGCCACCGACGAGCGCGGCGTCTCCGCCGACCTCGTCCGCGCCTACCTGAACGGCATCGGCCGGACCAAGCTGCTCACCGCGGTGCAGGAGGTCGAACTCTCCAAGCGGATCGAGGCCGGCCTCTACGCCGACGAAAAGCTCACCGGTACGACCGTTCTCCCGGCCGACCTGCGCGCCGACCTGGAGATCGTCGTCGCCGAGGGGCAGGCGGCCAAGAACCACCTGCTGGAGGCGAACCTCCGGCTGGTGGTCAGCATCGCCAAGCGTTACACGGGGCGGGGCATGGCCTTCCTCGACCTGATCCAGGAGGGCAACCTCGGCCTGATCCGTGCCGTCGAGAAGTTCGACTACACCAAGGGCTACAAGTTCTCCACCTACGCCACCTGGTGGATCCGCCAGGCCATCACCCGCGCCATGGCCGACCAGGCCCGCACCATCCGCATCCCGGTGCACATGGTCGAGCAGGTCAACCGGATGGTCCGGGCCCGCCGCGACCTGGCCACCGCCCTCGGCCGCGAACCCACCGTCGCCGAGGTGGCCAGGGCGATGAGCGTGCCGGAGTTCCAGGTGATCGAGCTGATCTCGTACGACCGCGAGCCGGTCAGCCTCGACCAGGCCGTCGGCGAGGACGGCGAGAGCGCACTCGGCGACTTCGTCGCGGCCGTCGACCCGCGTGAGGAGCCCGGCGACGCGGTGTCCCGGGGCATGCTGCGCAACGAGGTCGAGGTCGTGCTCGCCACCCTGTCGCAGCGCGAGCAGGCGGTGATCCGGCTGCGGTTCGGCCTCGACGACGGCCGCCAGCGCACCCTCGACGAGGTCGGCCGCGAGTTCGGGCTGTCCCGGGAACGGATCCGCCAGATCGAGAAGGTGACGCTGCTCAAGCTGCGCCACCCGTCGCGTGCCGAGCGCCTCGAGGCGTACGCCAGCTGACCCTCCGTCTTCGGTCGGCCCGGTCGTGACCACCACGGCCGGGCCGTCGACGTGTTCGCGGCCGAACCCGCCGCCCACCGGTGGTCAGAGCCGGCGCGGCCCGGTGTCGGGGCGTACGGCCGACGGCGCGGTGCGCACCTGCGCGTCCAGGACCGACAGTCCCGACGTACGGGCCAGCACCGGGTTGAGCCGCAGCGACCGTACCCGGGGATGGTCGTCGACGAGTCGGCCGACCCGCTGCAACAGGTCGGCGAGCGCGGCCCGGTCGACCGGCTCGGTGCCCCGGTAGCCGCGCAGCAACGGCGCGGCCCGCGGCTCGTCGACCAGCGCGAGCGCGTCGGTGTCGGTGAGCGGCGCGGCCCGCCAGGCCCGGTCACCGAGCAGTTCGGTCGCCACCCCGCCGAGCCCGAAACCGACCACCGGCCCGAACGCCGGGTCCTCGACCGTCTCGACCACGCACGCGACCCCGGGCGGCACCATCGCCTGGACCAGCACCTGCGGGCCGAACCGGCCGGCCATTTCGGCGTACGCGCGACGGACCCCGTCGGCATCGGCGAGGTCGAGCCGCACCGCGCCGAGATCGAGCCGGTGCCGCAGTCCGCCGCCGGCCGCCTTCAACGCCACCGGGAACCCGGTCCGCCGCGCGGTGTCGACCGCCTCGTCGGCCGAACCGGCCAGCTCGGCCCGGACCACCTCGATCCCGTACGCGGCCAGCAGCTCGTGCTCCGGCCCATCGGCGTCGAGCACCGCCGCCGCCCGCCGCCGGTCGACTCCGTCGAGTTCGGACAGTACGCCCGGTGGCTGCCGCAGCCAGTCGGCGTAGGAAACCACCCGGGCCAGCGCCCGCACCGCCTCCTCCACCGACGGATAGGCCGGCACCCCCGGCGGCGGCCGGCCGGCCAGGAACGTCGCGACGGTCGGCCGGTCACCGGCCAGTGCCACACTGGCCAGCGCCGAGGCGAAGTCGGTGTCCTCGTCGGGCAACTGGCCGGGCAACGGCGGGGCGAAGACCACCACCAGCGCGTCGACGTCGACGTCGACCGCGGCGTCGGCCAGTGCGTCGGCGAACCCGTGCGCGTCGGCCCGCGGCCCGACGTCGGTGGGATAGCCGTCGGCGACGGTGAGGCCGAGGGCCCGGCACGCGGTGGCGGCCAGCCCGGCCAGCGCCGAGGAGTTGGTGACGATCCCGACCCGGCGGCCGGCCGGCAGCGGCTGCTTGGCCAGGAGTACGCCGACGTCGAACAGTTCGGCCACGGTGTCGACCCGGATCACGCCGGACCGGGCGAACAGTTCGGTCACCGCCGCGCCGTCGGGGCCGGCGGGCCGGAGATCGGCCGGCTCGGTGGCGGCGACGTCGGCGGTCGGGCCGCGGACCGGTGAGGCGAGCGCGACGATCGGCTTGGTCCGGCCGATCCGCCGGGTCAGCCGGGCGAACTTGCGCGGGTTTCCGAACGTCTCCAGGTAGAGCAGGATCACGTCGGTGCCGGGGTCGTCCTGCCAGTACTGGAGCAGGTCGTTGCCGGACACGTCGGCCCGGTTGCCGGCCGACACGAAAGTCGACAGTCCCAGTGCCCGCCGGTCGGCCTCGGCCAGCAGCGCCACCCCGAACGCTCCGGACTGGCTGAAGAATCCGGTGCGGCCGGCCACCGGCAGCCGCGGGGCGAGCGTGGCGTTGAGGCGGGTCCGCTCGTCGGTGTTGGCGATCCCGAGACAGTTCGGCCCCACGACCCGCATCCCGGCGGCGTACGCCGAACGGGTCAGCTCCCGCTGCGCGGCCGCGCCGGCGGGTCCGGCCTCGGCGAACCCGGCCGAGAGGACGACCAGCCCGTGCACGCCGGCCGCGGCGGCGTCGGCGACGGCGGCCGGCACCACGTCCGGCGGCACCGCCACGACGGCGATGTCGACCGGCCGGCCCGCCGCGGCGGCCGACCGGTGGGCCGGCAGTCCACCGACGGTGGCCGCCGACGGATGCACCGGCACCACCGCACCGGTGAAGCCGCCGTCGCGCAGGTGCCCGAGCACGGCCGCGCCGATGCCCTGACCGGTCGCGCTCGCGCCGTAGACCGCGACGCCGCGGGGGGCGAGCAGCCGGGCGATCGACCGCGCCTCGGTGCTGTGCTCCCGCCCCCACTGCACCTCCAGCGACTGTTCGGTGGGGGCGATCGGGAAGTTCAGGTGGACCACGCCGTCGGCGTATTCGCGCTGGATCTGGTAGCCGGCGTCGGAGAAGACCCGCAGCATCGCGGCGTTGACCGGCAGCACCTCGGCGACGAACCGGCGCAGGCCGGCCTCGCGGGCGGCGGCGGCCAGGTGCTCCAGCAGCACCGAGCCGATGCCCCGGCCCTGGTGGGCGTCCTCCACCACGAACGCCACCTCGGCGTCGACGGCCGCCGGCCCGAGCCGCTCGTAGCGGCCGACCGCCACGATCCGGTCGCCGGACACGACCACGAACGCCTCCCGGTCGTGGTGGTCGACGTGCACGAACCGGTGCAGGTCACGCTCCGGGATACGCGGGTAGGGCGAGAAGTAGCGCAGGTAGCGGGTGCGTTCGGAGAAGCGCGAGTGCATGGCCACGATCGCGTCCGCGTCGTCGGGGGTGATCGGGCGCAGCTGGGCGGTCGTACCGTCGCTGAGCAGCACGTCGGCGGAACGGTCGGGGCCGGACACCGGTCAGTCCCGGGGGTCGTGCGGGTCGAGGCCGTGCAACGGGAAGACAGCCCTGCGGGTGGCCATCACGGCACGGTCGACGGCGTCGGGCTCGCCGGTCGGCTGCCACGGCTCGAACCGCACGTCGCCGTCGTCGGTCATCCGGATCGGCACGTCGCTGCCGGGCCGGCGGGTCAGCGCCAGCGTCCGCCAGCTCGCCGGGGTCAGCGTGGCCGGGTCGATCGGCTCGCCGGTGGCCGCGGCCAGCAGGTGGGTCCACGCCCGCGGCACCACCTCGACCAGCGCGTATCCGCCACCGCCGGTCGCCACCCAGCGGCCCTCGCACAGTTCGTCGGCCAGCGACCGCATCGCCAACTGGGCGGCCCGCTGGCCGTCGACGGACAGCCGCAGGTCGGCCAGCGGATCCGCCCGGTGGCTGTCGGCACCGCACTGGCTGACCAGGATCTGCGGGCGGAACGCGCGCAGCACCGACGGCACCACCGCGTGGAAGGCACGCAGCCACGCCGCGTCGCCGGTGCCCGGCGGCAGGGCGAGGTTGACGGCACTGCCCTCGGCGCCCGGCCCGCCGGTCTCGTCGGGGAAACCGGTGCCCGGGAACAGCGCGAGCGGGGTCTCGTGCACGCTGACGGTGAGCACCCGCGGGTCCCGGTAGAAGATCTCCTGCACCCCGTCGCCGTGATGCACGTCGATGTCGACATAGGCCACCCGCTCGGCGCCGAGGTCGAGCAGGCGGGCGATGGCCACGGCCGGGTCGTTGTAGACACAGAAGCCCGCGGCCCGGCCCGGCATGGCGTGGTGCAGCCCGCCGGCGACACTGACCGCCCGGCGGGCCCGGCCGAGCCAGACCGCCTCGGCCGCGGCGAGGGTGGCGCCGGCGATCAGCGCACTCGACTCGTGCATCCCCTCGAAGACCGGGTTGTCGCTGGTGCCCAGGCCGTAGCCGGAGAAGAACGGGTCGTGCGGCGCGGCCCGCACGGCGTGCAGGTAGTCGGGGCGGTGCACCCGGGTCAGTGCGGCGTCGTCGGCCGGCTTCGGCGCGACCACCGTCACCCCGGGGCGGTCGAGCACCCCCAGGTCGCGGGCCAACGCCATGGTCAACTCGACCCGGACCGGATCCAGCGGGTGGTCGCCGAGGTCGTAGGAGAGCAGGCCCTCGTCCCAGACCACCAAGGTGTCCCACCGGTCCGGCGTGCCGCCGCTCACCAACGTGCCCCCTCCGACATGCCGCCATCGTCGCACGCCGGCCGGTGCCCGGCCGGTTCCCCGGCGTCGATCAGGGACGCGTTCTCAGCCGGCGGCCCCGCCCGTCGCGACCGGGCGGTCCGGGTCGGTCACCCACTCGCTCCACGATCCGACGTAGAGCGCGGCGTCCGGCCGGCCGGCCCGGTGCAGGGCGAGCACGGTGTGCGCGGCGGTCACCCCCGACCCGCAGTACGCGCCGACGCGTACCCCGTCGGTGACGCCGACCGCCGCGAACCGGGCCCGCAACACGTCGGCGGACCGCAGGCGGCCGTCGGCCCCGGCATGCTCGGTGGTCGGGAGGTTGACCGCACCGGGGACGTGCCCGGCGACCGGGTCGACCGGCTCGACCTCACCGCGGTAGCGGGGCGGCACCCGCACGTCGACGAGCACGCCTTCGCCGGCACCGAGCCGGGCCGCCTCCGCCGCGTCGAGGACCGGCAGGCCGCCGGGGCGGACGGCGAAGTCGCCCGGTGCGGGCGTGGGCACCGCCGTCGTCACCGGTTCGCCCGCCGCCACCCACGCGGCGAACCCGCCGTCGAGCACGCGTACGTCGTCGTGGCCGGCCCACCGCAGCGTCCACCAGGCCCGGGCGGCCGCCTGCCCCTCCCCGCCGTCGTAGACGACGACCGGCCGGCGCGCGTCGACCCCGGCCGCCCGCAACACCCTGGTCAGCGCCGCCGGATCCGGCAGCGGATGCCGCCCGCCCGCGCCGGGCGGTCCACACAGCTCCGCGTCGAGGTCGACGAAGACAGCACCGGGCAGGTGGCCGGCGGCGTAGTCGTCGCGGCCGGGCGGGCCGGCGAGCCGCCAGCGGACGTCGAGGACGACGGGCGGTCGGGCCGACCCGAGCGCCGCGGCCACGGCCGCCACGTCGACGACGGGATCGCCGGAACCGGAGACGACGGGATCGATGGATGCGGACACGCCGAACAGTCAACACCATCGGAGCCGGTGACGCCCGTTCCGCCAGAGGCTGACGGCCTGTTTATCGGGGTAGGATCGAGGCTTGGGAGGACACCTGCTGTGAACGACCTCGTCGACACCACCGAGATGTATCTGCGCACCATCCTCGAACTCGAGGAGGAGGGTGTGCCGCCGTTGCGCGCACGCATCGCCGAACGGCTCCGCCAGAGCGGCCCCACGGTGAGCCAGACCGTGGCCCGGATGGAACGCGACGGGCTGCTCACCGTCGAAGGCGACCGCCACCTTCAGCTCACCGAACTCGGCCGCGCCAACGCGGTCTCCGTCATGCGTAAGCACCGGCTCGCGGAGCTGCTGCTGGTCAACGTCATCGGGATGCCCTACGAGGAGGCGCACGAGGAGGCCTGCCGCTGGGAGCACGTGATGAGCGACGCGGTCGAGAAGAAGGTCTACGACCTGCTGAACCGGCCGACCCGCTCGCCGTACGGCAATCCGATTCCGGGGCTGGACGCCTTCGGGGTGGGCGAACCCGCGCCGGCCGGCGGAACCGCCGCACCCGACGGGGAACGCAACCTCGCCTTCCCCGGGCTGACCGGCCAGGTCGTCGTCCGGCGGATCTGCGAGAGCGTGCAGACCGACGCCGAGGTGCTCCGCCAGTTGCACTCCGCGGGTGTCGATCCCGGCGTCACCGTGACCGTCGCCCAGGAACGGGACGGGGTGACGATCGACCGTTCCGGTGACAAGATCCGGCTGCCGCGTGAGGTGGCGTCGCGGGTCTTCGTCGCCGCCCACTGAGCCACGCCGCCGACGCGGCCCCGGGCAACCGCCCGGGGCCGCGTCGGCGTTTCCACTACTTGGCCAGGTCCGGGATCCTCGGCTCGACCTGCTGGGCCAACTCGACCAGCTTCGGCGCGAGGTCGTCGGCGGCGGCCCGCTCCTGCCCGGCCGGAAACGTGTAGCGCAGCGTCACCATCCGCCCCTCGCCGGTCAGCCAACCGACCTCGGCCGCGGCACCGTCGTCACCGGCCGGCGCCACGGTCGACCGGTACGCGGCCCTGCCCAGGTCCTTGACCGCGGTCGACCCCTTCGGCACCATCTCGCTGGTGAAGACCGCCTGGTCGGCGCTGGTGGCGGTCACCGACAGCACGAGATCCGGCCGGTCGGCCGCCGCGTCACGCACCACGCAGGTGTCGGTCTTCTGGTGTTCCATCGCCGCCGCCACCGAGAACCTGGTGCCGGTGAACTCCTCGATGACGGCGTAGTCCAGAACCACGCACGCGCCGCCGGCCACCGACGCCGGCAGGGCGGTGACCACGGGGGGCGGTTCCGGCGGCGGTACGGCGGCCGCGTCGGTCCCGCATCCGGCCAAGAGGAACAGACCCATGCCGATCATGCCGGTGCGTGCGCGCACTGGCCACCTCCAAGCGTCCGGCCGCCGGCACGGCGGTCCGTCGGACACCGTACGCACTCCGGTGCGGTCACGAAAGTCCGGTACGGCCCGGCGTGTCCCTCTTCCGCCGTGGCCGGCTCAGCCGGCCGGGACCGGCAGGTCGGCGACGATGTGTCGGGCGATCTCCAGCGAACTCGTCGCGGCCGGCGACGGGGCGTTGAGCACGTGCACCTGGCGGTCGCGCCGCAGGATCAGGAAGTCGTCGACCAGGCGGCCGTCGGGCGCGATCGCCTGGGCGCGTACCCCGGCGGCGCTGGGCACCAGGTCCGCGGCGGTCACCTCCGGCACCAGCCGGGCCAGGCTCTGCGCGAACCGGCGGCGGGACAGGGATCGGCGTACCTCGGTCAGGCCGTACCCGAGATGTCCGCGGGCCAGCCGCCACAGCCCCGGATAGCTGGCCAGGTCGACGACGTCGCGCACGTCGACCCGCCCCCACGAGTAGCCCTCGCGGGCGGTCGCCAGCACCGCGTTCGGTCCGGCGTGCACCGAGCCGTCGATCATCCGGGTCAGGTGTACGCCGAGGAACGGGAACCGCGGGTCGGGCACCGGGTAGATCAGGCCCCGGACCAGGTCCCGCCGGTCCGGCCGCAGCTCGAAGTACTCGCCCCGGAACGGGACGATGCGCGCGGGCGGGGTGATGCCGGCGAGCCGGGCGATCCGGTCGGCGTACAGGCCGGCGCAGTTGACCACGACGTCGGCGACCACGTCGCCGTCGGTGGTGCCGACGACCTGCTCCGCGCCCCGGGTGGTCAGCGCGGTGACCCGGGTGCCGAGGCGGACCCGCGCGCCGGCCTTCTCGACGAGTGCGGCGAGCGTGGTGCAGACCGCGGTGAAGTCGACGATGCCGGTCGACGCGACGTGCAGGGCGGCGACGCCGCGCACGTGCGGCTCGTACTCCCGGGCCTCGTCGCCGCTGATCAGCCGGACCGGCAGGTCGTTGGCGACGGCCCGCTCGTGCAGGGCACGCAGCCGGGGCACCTCGGACTCGTCGGTGGCCACGATCAGCTTGCCGCACACCTCGACCGGGATGCCGTGGTCGGCGCAGAACCGGACCATCGAGGCGCTGCCGGCCCTGCAGAGCCGGGCCTTCAGGCTGCCCGGCTGGTAGTAGACGCCGGCGTGGATCACCCCGGAGTTGTGGCCGGTCTGGTGGGCCGCCACCCGCGGCTCCTTCTCCAGCACCGTCACCTGGGCATCGGGATGCTCCTCGGTGAGCCGGTGGGCGGTCGCCAGCCCGACGATGCCGGCACCGATCACCACGTATCTCGCCATGCGCGCAGACGCTACCGGCTGGGTCCGGCGTCGGGAGCCGGCCCACCGGGCGGCTCGTCGTCGACGTACGGGCAGTGCCGGCACCCCCGTCCGCAGCAGGTCCCCCGCCTGGCCAGGAAGGCCGCGGTCAGCACGAACAGTCCGGTGTCGGGATCCCGATAGCCGGCGTCGCCGTGGGCGAGGGCGGCGGCGTGGGCGGCGAGGATCCGGGCGCGGGCCGGATGGTCGGGGGCGAGCCGCGCCGGGTGCGGTTCCTCCATCGGCCGCCCCGCCAGCGGCAACCGCCGTTCTCCCCGCACCTCTGCGACCCTACGCGTCGCCGCGGTCGGGCCGGCGCCGGGCCGGCGCCGGCCGGCGGTCAGGCCGGGACGCTCACGACCAGGGCGGCGGCGTCGTCGGGTACGTCGGCGGCGGCACCGGTCAGCAGGCGCTCGAGCCGGTGTACGACGGCCGGCGCGGTCGAACCGGTGGCGCCACGCAGCACCCGGCAGAGCCCCTCCACCTCCAGCCGGTCGCCGCCCAGTTTGGCGTCGGTGACCCCGTCGGAGTAGAACACCAGGGCGTCGCCGGGCTCCAGCCGGACCTCGACGACCCGGTAGTCGGCACCGGGCAGACAGCCGGCGATCAGCCCCGTGCAGTCGACGGGCCGGGCGTGGCCACGGCGGGTGACGATCGGCGCGGGGTGGCCGGCGCTGGCGACGACGACGGATGCCGGCCCGCCGGGACGGGTGGGCGGGCGCAGCCGCGCGACGGTGGCGGTGCACAGCAGCACGTCGTCGCGCAGCCCGTCGGTCAGGATCGTGTTGAGGCGGGCGAGCGCGTGGGCAGGCCCGCGGTCGAGGGTGCTGGCCGTACGCAGGGTGTAGCGGGTGAGCGCGGTGAGCGCGGCGGCACCGGAGCCCTTGCCGACGACGTCGCCGAGGAACATCCCCCAGCTGCCGTCGTCGAGCGGGAAGACGTCGTAGAAGTCGCCGCCGACCGGTTCGCCGTGCGCCGGGCGGTAGTAGGCCGCGGCCTGCATGCCGGGCACCTCGGGTACGGGCGGCGGCGCCAGCCGGTCCTGGAGTGTTTCGCCGAGCCGGGTGAGACGCTGCCGTTCGGATCCCCGTCGGTCGGCGACGGGTCGTGGGTCGACCTCGTCGGCGACGAGCGCGGCGATGGCACGCAGGCCGGCCAGGTCGTCGACGGGACATTCCCGTTCGGCGATTGCCGTCGAGCGAGTCACGAACCGCCCCTTTCTACCGCATTTTAGCCACCCAGGGTGCACGCTGAGTAGCGGTTAGTACATCCAACGTAGCCGCGCTACGCCGAGCCGCCAGGGTGATCCGCGAGTTGGCACCCTTCTTCCGAGGCCCGCTCCACCGGACGGCCCATGCGATCCCGACCGACCGGCCCCCGTGTTTCCTTTCACAGCGTGAAACTTTGCGGGGAATGAACCAACCTCCCTACGCTGTTGCCATGACCAGTCCCGGTACGGCCCCCACCGGCCGTCGTGACCGCAAGAAGCGGGAGACCCGGGACGCGCTCGTCAACGCCGCGCTACGGCTGGCCGCCGAGCGCGGGGTCGAGCAGGTCACCGTCGAGGAGATCAGCGATGCCGCTGACGTCTCGTCGCGCACCTTCTTCAACTACTTCTCCTGCAAGGACGAGGCGATCACCGGCCGTGACCGGCTGGCCGGCCAACGCCTGCGGGAGCGGGTCCAGAGCGCCCCGGCGCACCTGAGCCCGCTCGAGGCGTTGCGGCTCGCTGTTCAGGAGGAACTGGCCAGCGTGGAGGGCGACAGGGACGACTGGCGGCTGCGACTGTCGGTCATCGGCGGCAGCCCGCAACTCCTCGCCCGGCTCACCAGTCTCGGCCAGGCCGAGGAGAGGGAACTCACCAACGCGATCGCCGAAAAACTCGGCGCGGATGTCAGCCGGTCCGCGTACCCTCACCTGGTTGCGGCCGCCGTCGGCACGGCGGTGCGCGTCGCCCTGGCCCGTTGGTGCGCCGAGGGCGAGGCCAGGCCACTGCCCGACCTCGTCGACGAGACCTTCGACCTGCTCGCCGCCGGCCTGGCGGCCCCCGCCACCGACCCGGCCGCTCCGACCGGCCGCCCGACACCGCGCACGCCGGTCTGACCGGCACCACCACCGCGCGACCGGTCCCCGCGGGACCGGTCACCGACCTGTTCGACCCCGCGCCCCGACGCGCCGCTTGAGAGAGACGACCGTATGACTGCGACAGCCTCAGCGCCACTAACCGCTGCGGACAGCGGGAAGATGAACCGCCGGGAGGTGCTGGAAGCCCTGTCCGGGCTGATGATGGGCATGTTCGTGGGCATCCTGGCCAGCACCGTGGTGGCCAACGCCCTGCCGCGCATCATCTCCGACCTGGGCGGCAGCCAGTCCGTCTACACCTGGGTCGTCACGTCCGAACTGCTCGCCATGACGGTCACCGTGCCGCTGTGGGGCAAGATGGCCGACCTCTACAGCAAGAAACTGCTGATCCAGATCTCGCTCGGGCTGTTCGTCGCCGGGTCGCTGATCGCCGGCTTCACCCCCAACGTCGAGGTCCTGATCTTCAGCCGGGTCGTGCAGGGCATCGGCGCCGGTGGCCTCACCGCCCTTGCCATGATCATCATGGCCGCGATGATCTCCCCGCGCGAACTGGGCCGCTACGCCGGCCTGTTCGGCGCCGTGTTCGGCGTCGGCACCATCGCCGGCCCGCTGATCGGCGGCGTACTGGTGGACACGTCGTGGCTCGGCTGGCGTTGGTGCTTCTTCATCGGCGTGCCGATCGCCCTCGGCGCGATCCTGCTGCTCCAGCGGACCCTCAAGCTTCCGGTCGTGAAGCGCCAGGTCAAGATCGACTACCTGGGCGCGCTGCTGATCACCGCCGGCGTGTCGATCCTGCTGATCTGGTCGACCCTGGCCGGCAACCAGTTCGACTGGCTCTCCGGTTGGACCGCCGGCCTGGTCACCGCCGGCGTCGTCCTGCTCGCCCTCGCGGTGCTGGTCGAGTCACGGGCCGAGGAGCCGATCATCCCGCTGGACATCTTCCGCAACCGCACCGTCGCCCTCGCCATCGTCGCCAGCATCCTGGTCGGCGTGGCCATGTTCGGTGGCACCGTCTTCCTGTCCCAGTACTTCCAGCTCTCGCTGGGTAAGTCGCCGACCGTCGCCGGCCTGATGAGCCTGCCGATGATCTTCGGCCTGCTGGTGTCGTCGACCGTCGCCGGCGGCCTGATCACCAAGTACGGCCGCTGGAAGGGATACCTGGTCGCCGGCAGCGCAATCATGGTCGTCAGCCTCGTGCTGTTGTCCACCCTCGACGCGCAGACCTCGATCCTGGTGCTGTCGATCTACATGGCCCTGCTCGGCATCGGGGTCGGCATGATCATGCAGAACCTGGTGCTCGCCGCGCAGAACGACGTGCCCGCGGCCGAACTCGGCGCGGTCACCTCCGCGCTGACGTTCTTCCGCAGCATGGGCGGCACGGTCGGGGTCAGCGCCCTGGGCGCCGTACTGGCCAACCGGGTCAACAGCCTGATGACCGAACAGCTCGGCGACGCCGCGGGCGGCGGCACCGAGGGGGGCGGCCACGCCGTACCCGACCTCTCCATGCTGCCCGAACCGGTGCTGCGCATCGTGCAGGACGTCTACGGCACCGCCACCGGTGACCTCTTCCTGGTCGCCGCCCCGTTCGCGGTGCTCGCCCTGGTCGCGGTGCTGTTCATCAAGGAGAAGCCGCTGAAGACCAAGACCGGTGCGGAGCGCCTCGAGGAAGAGGAACGCGCCGCCACCACCGTGGGCGCCGGCATGCACTGACGCCCGTACGGCACGACGAGGGGGAGGCGACGGTCGTCGCCTCCCCCTCGTTCCGTTCGGTACGCGCCCCGGGTCGGCTCAGCCGGCCACGCCGGCCGGCTCGACGGGCCGGTGGGCGATCAGCAGACCCTGCGGGGTCTTCTCCGTCCCCTCGCGCCGCTTCACCGTCGTGGCCCACACCTCGAAGCCGGCGTCCCGCAGCAGGTCGGCGACCTCCTCCGGCCGCTGCCGGTGGAAGGACAGATCGACCGGCCGGCCGAACACCTCGGTGTGGTGGTTCCGGTCGTCGCCGACCTGGAAGGCCAGCATCAGTTGCCCACCGGGGGCCAGCACCCGGCGGAACTCGGCGAAGACGGCGGGCCGCAGCTCCCACGGAACGTGGATGATCGAGTAGTAGGCCAGCAGCCCGCCGAGCGACGCGTCGGGCAGCTCCAGGGCAAGCATCGACCCGACCTCGAATCGCAGCCCCGGATACGTACGGCGGGCCAGCGCGACCATGCCGGGCGACAGATCGACGCCGAACGCGTCCAGCCCCAGCCGGTCCAGCAGGATCGTGACCCGGCCGGGGCCACAGCCGACATCGGCGACGCGAAGGTTGCCGGTGGCGCGTACCCGCTCCGCGAAGGCGGCCAGCAGAGCCCGGTCGAGGGGACGCTCGTCCATGTCGGTACGGAGCCACTCGGCGTAGTCGACGGCCATGGAGTCGTACGAGTCACGGGTGGCGGCAAGGAACGGATGATCAGACATGCCGGGGACACTAGTTTCCCACCGGTGCCTTCTCGATCCGTCTCGTCTTAGACGCCTTCGGTCCAGTGGCGCTGCAACCGCGCGACCGCCTCGTCCCTGGTCATGGCGGCCACCTCCGCCTCCCCGACACCGACCCGGTTGATGAGCAGGTGGACGAGGTCGACCGGAAGCGCCGCCGTCGCCGGGCGTGGCACACCACGTTCCGGAACCGTGCCGTCCCGGACGCACCCCCAGAACTCCGCCTCGGAGACCTGCAGCTGATCGCGCAGGACGTGTTTCCAGATGCTCGGACCGTATTCGCTGCGGTCGACGGGGTGGGAGATCCGGGTACGTAGGATGCGGCCGTCCTTCAACGCCAAGCGGTAGGTCACGTGATGCGTACCGGTGCGCCCTCGGGCGTCACGTACCCGGTCCCACCCCTCTGTGTGGCAGAACTGCTCGTGGTCCCGCCGATTCGCAGTCGGCCAACTCACCGCCCGGCCCCGATCAGCCACTCTCGCAACTGATCGTCGTCGCTGAGCACGATCAACTGAACCAGGCCCCAGTTGTTCGCATGGTTGGGCGCATCGAGCAGGTGGTCCTGCCAGTCGTCGGCGTACTCCCGAAGCGCGTCGACCATCTCGTCGACGGCCTCGTCGAAGGTAGCTCCATCTGCTGCCAGCGGCAGTCCCGGGATGAAGACGGACCACCCTCCGGCCTCGGCCACGACCTCGGCCTTTGAATGGCAGACAGAGGTCAGGAAGTACCGCAGGCGTTCCCGATCCACCACCGCCGTCGTACGGGCGTCGCGCCGGACCGTGGCGACCCGCCCGCGCTCGGCGGCGTCCAGCAGGTCCTTCAGATGCGCCCGGGCATCTGTGTAGCTGTCGTAGTGAACCGCCATGCGCAACCCTCCTTCTGCGCAAGCGTCTCCTACGTACGTCACGTACGTCAAGTACGTGCCGTCACCTGGACGAAGCAGAGGGGCCCGGACGACCGAGCCCCTCTGCAACCACCCACAAACATCTGCCGACACAGTCCCACGGGTTCCGTCGGAGAACCCCCGTCAGGCGCTCAGCTGCAGCCGGAGGTGGAGCCGCAACCCTCGCAGACGTAGCAGCTGCCGGCCGGGCGCATCTTGGTGCCGCAGGTGAAGCAGAGCGGCGCGTCGGCCGCCTTGCTGGTCACCGCCTCCAGCAGCTCGGTGGTGGAACCGACCACCGGGGCCGGCTTGGCCACCGTCTCGGCCGGCGCCGCCGGTGCCGCCTCGGTGTCGCTCTTCGCCTCGATCGGCGCCGACGCCGCCATGCCGGTCAGGTCGACGCTTGCGGCGGCCTCCGCCTCGGCCTCGGCCCGCAGCTGGGCGGCCCGCTCCTTGGCGGTGAAGATGCCGAGTTCGGCGCGGCGCTCGTACGGCAGGAAGTCCAGTGCCAGCCGGCGGAAGATGTAGTCCATCACCGAGGCGGCCATCCGGATGTCCGGGTCGTCGGTCATGCCGGCCGGCTCGAACCGCATGTTGGTGAACTTGCTGACGTACGTCTCCAGCGGCACGCCGTACTGGAGGCCGATCGAGATGGCGACCGAGAAGGCGTCCATCACGCCGGCGAGGGTCGAGCCCTGCTTCGACATCTTGAGGAAGACCTCGCCGAGGCCGTCGTCGGGGTACGACGACGCGGTGAGGTAGCCCTCGGCACCGCCGACGGAGAACGAGACGGTCTCCGACGGGCGCTTCTTCGGCAGCCGCTTGCGCACCGGCCGGTATTCGATGACCTTCTCCGGCTCGGCGACCGCGACGGTGGTGGCGGCCGGTGCCGCCTCGGCGGCGGCCTTGGCCGGCTTGGCGGCCGACAGCGGCTGGCCGACCTTGCAGTTGTCGCGGTAGATGGCCAGCGCCTTGAGGCCGAGCTTCCAGCCCTCGAAGTAGATCTTCTCGACGTCCTCGACGGTGGCCGCCTCGGGCATGTTGACCGTCTTGGAGATCGCGCCGGAGATGAACGGCTGCACCGCCGCCATCATCCGCACGTGGCCCATCGGCGCGATGGACCGCTCGCCCATGGCGCAGTCGAAGACCGCGTAGTGCTCGGGCTTGAGGCCGGGGGCGTCGACCACGTGGCCGTTGTCGGCGATGTGCTCGACGATCGCCTCGACCTGCTCCTCGGGGTAGCCGAGGCTGCGCAGGGCGCGCGGCACGGTCTGGTTGACGATCTGCATCGAGCCGCCGCCGACCAGCTTCTTGAACTTGACCAGGGCCAGGTCGGGCTCGACGCCGGTGGTGTCGCAGTCCATCATCAGGCCGATGGTGCCGGTCGGGGCGAGCACCGACGCCTGCGCGTTGCGCCAGCCCGACTTGTCACCGATCTTGTTGCCCACGGTCCACTGCTTGGTGGCCTCGCGGACGATAGCGGTGGCGACGGTGCCGGTCGGCTTGATCTCGTCGTTGGCGGCGGCGTGCTTGCGCATGACCCGCTTGTGCGGCTCGGCGTTGCGGGCGTAGCCGTCGTACGCGCCGACGATGCCGGCGAGTTCGGCGGAGCGCCGGTAGGCGGTGCCGTGCATCAGCGAGGTGATCGCGGCGGCCAGCGACCGGCCGCCGTCCGAGTCGTACGGCAGGCCGGAGGCCATCAGCAGGGCGCCGAGGTTGGCGTAGCCGATGCCGAGCTGCCGGTAGGCCCGGGTGGTGTCACCGATCTTCTCGGTCGGGAAGTCGGCGAAGCAGATCGAGATGTCCATCGCGGTGATGACGAACTCGACCGACCTGACGAACCGCTCGACCTCGAATCCGCCGTCGGCGCGGAGGAACTTCATCAGGTTGAGCGAGGCCAGGTTGCACGACGAGTTGTCCAGGTGCAGGTATTCCGAGCACGGGTTGGACGCGGTGATCCGACCGGTCTCCGGGCAGGTGTGCCAGTCGTTGATCGTGTCGTCGTACTGCAGGCCGGGGTCGGCGCACTCCCAGGCCGCCAGGGCGATCTTGCGGAAGAGGTCCTTGGCGTCGATGGTCTCGATGACCTCGCCGCCCAGTCGGCCGCGCAGGTCGAACGTGCCCCCGGTCTCGACGGCACGCATGAACTCGTCGGAGACCCGGACCGAGTTGTTGGCGTTCTGGTACTGCACGCTGACGATGTCGGCACCGCCGAGGTCCATGTCGAACCCGGCGTCCCGCAGCGCGCGGATCTTGTCTTCCTCACGGGCCTTGGTGACGACGAACTCCTCGATGTCGGGGTGGTCGACGTCGAGGATGACCATCTTGGCGGCCCGCCGGGTGGCGCCGCCGGACTTGATCGTGCCGGCCGAGGCGTCGGCACCACGCATGAAGCTCACCGGGCCGGAGGCGGTGCCGCCGCTGGAGAGCAGCTCCCGGGAGGACCGGATCCGGGACAGGTTGACCCCGGAGCCGGAGCCGCCCTTGAAGATCAGCCCCTCCTCCTTGTACCAGTCGAGGATGGAGTCCATCGAGTCGTCGACGGCGAGGATGAAGCAGGCGCTGACCTGCTGCGGCGACTGGGTACCGACGTTGAACCAGACCGGCGAGTTGAAGCTGAAGACCTGGTTGAGCAGCATCCAGGTCAGCTCGTGTTCGAAGATCTCGGCGTCCTTCGGCGCGGCGAAGTAGCCGTGCTCCTCCCCCGCCTTCCGGTAGGTCCTGACGACCCGGTCGATGAGCTGGCGCAGCGACCACTCCCGCTCGGGGTGCCGACCGCGCCCCGGAAGTACTTGGTGGTGACGATGTTGGCGGCGTTGACGCTCCACGAGGTCGGGTATTCCACGCCCCGCTGCTCGAAGTTGACCGAACCGTCCCGCCAGTTGGTCATGACGACGTCGCGCCGCTCCCAGGTCACCTCGTCGTACGGGTGGACCCCCTCGGTGGTCCAGACCCGCTCGACCTTGAGCCCCGCCGTGCTCGCGGTCCGTGTGCGCCCTTTGCTCGTCGTCACGCTCTCCCCCGACATCTCATAGCCCCCTTGACACACGCGGCTCCCGCCGCGCACCGATCGGGATGAAAATCAGCTGGTCCGGTCAGCGGCCGGCGTCGCGCCGACGGCTCCCGCCCCGTTCGCGGTCCGGAACCGTTCGGCCGCGGCGACCCGCAGCGCCTCGATCTCGCGTTCGAAGTCGTCGAGCGACTCGAACGAGCGGTAGACGCTGGCGAACCGCAGGTAGGCCACCTCGTCCAGCTCGCGCAGCGGCCCGAGGATGGCCAGGCCGACCTCGTGGCTGGGCAGCTCGGCGGCGCCCTTGGCCCGGACGGTCTCCTCCACCTTCTGGGCGAGCAGGGCGATCGCGTCGTCGTCGACCGGTCGGCCCTGGCACGCCTTCCGTACGCCACCGATGATCTTCAGGCGGCTGAACGGTTCGGTGACCCCGCTGCGCTTGACCACGGCCAGCACCGCCTCCTCATGGGTGGTGAACCGCTTGCCGCACTCGGGCAGGACCGCCGGCGGCGGATGAGCTGACCGTCTTCGGCCTCGCGTGAGTCGACGACCCGCGAGTCGGCGTGTCGGCAGTACGGGCACCGCATCGCCGAGTCTCCCTTCCGACGGCAGCCCGCGTCGCCCCACCGGTGTCCCACGCACGCCACGAGGCAGCGGCCGGCCGCCGGGCGGACGTCGCTGCGGATGGTGCGTGCGGAGGTGCGGTGGGTCGTCGAGCCGACCTGTGCTCAGCGCCAACCGGAGCTTCCGACGACACCTTGGAAGACCCCGGTGACAGTCCGGAAACCCAATCTGTGGCTGACTTACATCCCTGTGACTACTACATCTAGGGGTCGACGGTATGCCGCCGAGGACCGCCGGTCAAGTTGACGGGCCGGGTCGCGGCGCGTCGTCACCCATCCAACACCTGAGGTCGCTCTGCGGTTACCGGCAGACCGGGAACAGACGGAACCGCCGCCCGCGCGGGCGGCGCCCCGAACGCCGCGACCGTCGCCGCCACCATCACGAACAAGAGCACCACCACCAGCCGGCCACGGCGGGTGAGTCGCAGCCGCGGAGCCTTCCGCGCCGGCGCAACCTGCACCGACACCATGGTCACCTCCAAGATCGTACGGCCATCGTTCGAACGCGCGTACGATGGGTCTATCAGAACACGTGTACTGATGTCGAGCATTCGCAAGCGACACGCCGACGCCACGTCGTACAGATGTTTGAAACTGACCGATCCCACCGATACGGTCATGAGCGACCGGAGCGAACCGATCCGGTAGCGAACCGATCCGGTAGCGAACCGATCCGACAGGGCCGACTCCGACCACCGGACGAGCCGCGCACCCGCACCGCACCAGATCCACCGAACTCAACCGATCAGCACCACCAGCCGATACGCACCACGAGCCGACAAGGCACCCGACGCCGACCAGGGAGGACGGACGTGTCGACCGACGACCGGACGAGCCGGCAACAGCAACCGCAGAAGGATCTCGCTCCGGCACCGGCGACCACCCGCCGCAAGAGTCCGGCGCGCGCCCGCGCCGCGGCACCGAACCTACGGGCGGTGACCCCGGTGGTGAGCAGCTTCCCCGACCTGGCCACCCCGGACCTCACCGCCCGGCAGCGCCGCATCCTGGAGTTCATCCGGGACTGGGTGGAGCGCTACGGCTACCCGCCGAGCGTGCGCGAGATCGGCGAGGCGGTCGGCCTGGTCTCCCCGTCCAGCGTCGCCTACCAGCTCAAGGAGTTGGAGCGGAAGGGCTTCCTGCGGCGCGACCCCAACCGGCCGCGGGCGGTCGACGTACGGCCGCCCGGCGACCTGGTCGACGACGAGGCGGCCCGGGCACAGCGCCCCAAGCCGGCATACGTGCCGATGCTGGGCCGGATCGCCGCCGGTGGCCCGATCCTCGCCGAGCAGGCTGTCGAGGACGTCTTCCCGCTGCCCCGCGAACTGGTCGGCGAGGGCGAGGTCTTCATGCTCCAGGTCAAGGGCGACTCGATGCTCGACGCGGCGATCTGCGACGGCGACTGGGTGGTCGTCCGTCAGCAGCCCAACGCCAACTCGGGCGAGATCGTCGCGGCGATGCTCGACGGCGAGGCCACGGTCAAGACCTACCGGCTCCGCGACGGGCACGTCTGGCTGATGCCGCAGAACCCGGCGTTCGACCCGATCCCCGGCGACGACGCCACCATCATGGGCCGGGTCGTCGCGGTGCTCCGCCGGATCTGAGCGCTGCCGCCGGTGGTCGGGCCCCGGCCCGGGCCACCGGCGTTCGGCCGTCAGTAGGGCTGGTGGCCCGGGGTCGGCCCGTACGCGCCGGCATGGTCGTCGTAGCCGTCCGGTGGATAGCCGTCCGGACGGGCCCGCCCGGGCCGCTGGCCACCACCGGCCCGGCCCCGCGGGTCCGGGCCGTCCTGGTAGTCCCAGCCGCCGCGGGGATCGCCACCCCGGCCGCCGCCATCCTGATAGTCCCGGCCGCCGCCGTAGACACCCCCACCGCGTGCGCCCCGTGGACCCTCGTCACGCTGGCCGCCGCCGTAGACACCGCCGCCGGCCGAACGGCCGCCGTAGACACCACCGCCGCCCGAGCCACCGCCGGCGGGGCCGCCGCCAGCCTCGGACCGGCCGCCGTAGACACCCCCTGACCGGCCACCGCCACCGGCCGAGCGACCGCCGTAGACACCGCCGCCACCGGGTCGTTCGTCGCCGATCGGCCCGGAACGGTCGACGTCGTCGCGGCGTCGGTTCGGTGGCGGCACCGCGGCACCCTTCACCGGCTGCCGGCCGACCTTCTTCGGCGGCCCGGCGGCAGCGGTGTCGCCACCGCGCCGACGGGCCTGGACGATGCCGAAGATGCCGACACCGACCAGCACCGCGCCGACCACGCCGACCACGCCGATCAGGTAGGTGATGTCCTGGAGGCTCAGCGTGTCGAGCCACGACTGCTCGTTTCCGCCGGCCGGTTCGTCCTCGGCCGGCGTGGCCTCCACCCTGGTCGGGGTGTAGCTCATGATGACCACGTCGGAGTCGTCGCCGAGGGTGCCGACGTCGGAGACGGTCACGTACTTCGAACCGTCGGCACTGAAGCTGATGCCCTCACCGAACGCGTCGGCGAGCGGCGTCACCCGGGGCGTACCGCTGGTCAACGCCTTGACGATGTCACCGTCGGGCACGTCCCACTCGAACGCGTCCGCGTACGTCCGCAGCACGACCTTGCGACCGTCGGCCGAGCGGGCGGCACCGGTGACCGTGAGCCGGCCGGCGGCGAGCAGCGGGTTCTCGGTCTGGGTCCGGGGCAGGGTGAGTTCGCCGGCCTTGCGCATCGGCACCGGCTCGTCGTTGTTCGGCTGCAGCGGCCCCTCGGGGACGAAGATCTCGGCCTTGCCGGTCGTCTTGGAGACGATGACCGGCGTGCCGTCGGCCGCGATCAGCAGCGCCTCGGCGTCGCGCGGTTCGCGCTCGGGGTAGGCGACCCGGTGGAGCACCGGCCGGGTCGAGCCGTCGATCGGCATGCTCCACAGCGCGACGTGCGGCCGGCGCTCCTCGTTGGTGGCGTTGTCGCCGATGTCGGCGATCCAGACGGTGCTGCCGTCCGGCGACAACGCCAGGTCCTCGGGGTCGCGCGGGCTGCTCGGGAACGACACGTCCTTGACGACCTTGCAGCTGTCGTCGAGGTAGAAGACCCGCTTGCGGGCCTGGATGTCGGTGCCGTCGTTGACGACGATGTAGCCGTTCTCGGTGGCGATGATTCCGGAGAGTTCGCGGGTGCGACTGTCGGTGACCGTGCAGACCTCTTCACCGGACGCCTTCGGCACCTCGGCGGCCCCGGACGGCTCGGGTGTCGGCGCGGCCGAGGCGGGCCCTCCGGTGAGCGCCAGGCCGATCCCGACCAGGCCGCAGGCAACCACGACCCCTGACATGACACGCCGCATCCGCCCAGTGTCGCACGTTGTGCGCGAAGGCTGTGTTACGGCGTGATCAATCACGCTGGGTGCAACAACTCAACGCGATCCGTCCGCGCTGAAGGGCTCCAACTCGGCCGCGAGCGCCTCGTCGACACGTACGTGCAGCAGGGTGCCCTCCGGCAGGTGGGAGGTGCCGAGCACCTCGCCCCGGCGGTGGACCCGGGCGACCAGGTCACCCCGGTCGTACGGCAGCACCGCCCGGACCTCGACCGCCGGCCGCGGCAGCCGGCTCTCGATCACCGAACGCAGCTCGTCGATGCCCCGGTTGGCGTGGGCGGAGACGAAGACGGCGTCCGGCCACTCCCGCTTGAGCCGCAGCAGGGTCTCCTCGTCGGCGGCGTCGGTCTTGTTGACGACCAGCAGCTCGGGCAGCCGGTCGGCACCGACCTCGGCGAGCACCTCCCGTACGGCGCGGACCTGCTCCTCCGGGTCGGGATGCGCCCCGTCGACGACGTGTACGACCAGGTCGGCGTCGGCGACCTCCTCCAACGTCGACCGGAACGCCTCGACGATCTGGTGCGGCAGGTGCCGGACGAAGCCGACCGTGTCCGACAGCGTGTAGACCCGCCCGTCGCTGGCGTAGGCCCGGCGGGTGGTCGGGTCCAGGGTGGCGAACAACGCGTCCTCGACCAGCACACCGGCGCCGGTCAGCCGGTTGAGCAGGCTGGACTTGCCGGCGTTGGTGTAGCCGGCGATGGCCACCGCCGGCACCTCGTTGCGCGACCGCCGGGCCCGCTTGGTCTGGCGTACGGTGCGCATGCCCTTGATGTCGCGCCGGAGCCGGGCGATGCGGGTGCGGATCCGTCGACGGTCGGTCTCGAGCTTGGTCTCACCGGGACCGCGCAGGCCGACGCCGCCGCCGGCACCGCCGCCGCGGGCGCTACCGCCGCTCTGCCGGGACAGCGTCTCACCCCAACCGCGCAGCCGGGGCAGCAGGTATTCGAGCTGGGCCAGCTCGACCTGCGCCTTACCCTCCTTGCTCTTCGCGTGCTGCGCGAAGATGTCGAGGATCAGCGCCGTACGGTCGATGACCTTGACCTTGACCTGCTGCTCCAGGTTGCGGAGTTGGGACGGGGAGAGTTCCCCGTCGCAGATGACCGTGTCGGCGCCGCTGGACAGGACGACGTCACCCAGGCTGCCGACCTTGCCCCGGCCGATGTAGGTGGCCGGATCCGGCCGGCCCCGACGCTGGATGAGACCCTCCAGGACCTGGGAGCCGGCGGTCTCGGCGAGGGCGGCCAGTTCGGTGAGGGAGTTCTCCGCGTCGGTGACCGATCCATCGGTCCAGACCCCGACCAGGACGACCCGCTCCAGCCGGAGTTGCCGGTATTCGACCTCGGTGACGTCGGTGAGCTCGGTGGACAGGCCGGCGACGCGGCGCAGCGCGTTACGGTCCTCCAGCTCGAGTTCACCCGTCGTGGCCTCGATCTCGTCGTCGAGGTCGTACGGGGTGGTGACGGCCGACTCGTCGGCCCGGTATGTACGCAAAAGTTGCCTCCTCAGACTTCGATCGTGACACGCCCACGCGACCGGCGCATCCATTAATGCCGGCGCGGCGGCGCCGGTCGAGATCCGCGCAGACCGCAGCGGCACCCCCGGCCACGGTCCGTTCCAGGCCGGCGCGCCGTCGCACTGCCGGCGGCCGGCCAGGTCACCCCGGATGAGGTGACTCACCGGTAACCCGGGGGTCGGCGACGGCTCGGACGTGCCGCGCGACAATGCCATGTGGCGACCGGTGGTCGCCCACCCGCGGTCCCGCCGGCCGCGGCTCTGACCCGACATCCCCGCGGCCCGCCGGCCGCATCCAACGACGGAGGGACCCCCGTGGCGACGACCCGCCTGCCCAGCGCCGGCTTCTCGATCACCATCCGGATCGGCGTGACCGCCGACGCCTCGGCGATCGGCCGGCTCACCACCTGCGTCGGTGAGTCGGGCGCCATCGTCACCGCGCTGGACGTCGTCGACTCCGACCCGAACACCGTCGTGGTCGACCTGACCTGCGACACCGCCGACTCGGCCCACGCCGACCAGGTCGTCAAGGCGCTGGTCGACCTGCCCGGGGTCGACGTACGCAAGGTGTCCGACCGGACGTTCCTGCTGCACCTCGGCGGCAAGATCGAGGTGTCGCCGAAGGTGGCGCTGCGCACCCGTGACGAACTGTCCCGGGCGTACACCCCCGGGGTCGCGCGGGTCTGCCTCGCCATCGCCGAGAACCCCGACGACGCGCGCCGGCTGACCATCAAGCGCAACACGGTCGCGGTCGTCACCGACGGATCCGCGGTCCTCGGACTGGGCAACATCGGCCCGGCCGCCTCTCTTCCCGTCATGGAGGGCAAGGCCGCCCTCTTCAAGCGGTTCGGCGGCGTCGACGCCTGGCCGGTCGTACTCGACACCCAGGACCCTGACGAGATCGTCGCCATCGTGAAGGCGATCGCACCCGCGTACGGCGGCATCAACCTGGAGGACATCGCCGCGCCGCGGTGCTTCGAGATCGAGTCCCGGCTGCGTGACCTGCTGGACATCCCGGTGTTCCACGACGACCAGCACGGCACCGCCATCTGCGTGCTGGCCGCCCTGACCAACGCGCTGCGCGTCGTCGGCAAGCGGCTGGCCGACGTCCGGGTCGTCGTCTCCGGTGCCGGCGCCGCCGGCACCGCGATCATGAAGCTGCTGCTGCGGCAGGGCGTCGGCGACATCATCGCGTACGACCGCCAGGGCGCCCTGCACCCCGGCCTGCCCGACCTCAACCCGGCCTGGCGGTGGCTGGCCGAGAACACCAACCGCGACGGGTACGCCGGCGACCTGCGCGGCGCCGTCCGTGGCGCCGACGTCTTCATCGGGGTGAGCGCCCCCAACCTGCTCACCGGCGACGACATCGCCACCATGGCGCCCGGCTCGATCGTCTTCGCGCTGGCCAACCCCGACCCCGAGGTCGACCCCCGGGAGGCGCGCAAGCACGCCGCCGTGGTCGCCACCGGCCGCTCCGACCAGCCCAACCAGATCAACAACGTGCTCGCCTTCCCCGGCGTGTTCCGCGGCATGCTCGACGCGCACGCGGAGCAGTTCACCGAGGAGATGGCGATCGCGGCGGCCCGGGCCATCGCGGACGTGGTCGGCGAAGAAAAGATCAACCCGACGGTGATCGTGCCGAGCGTGTTCGACGCCCGGGTCGCGCCGGCCGTGGCCGCCGCCGTGCGGGCCGCCGCCCAGGCCCCGGCGCGGCCGCCGGCCGCCGACCCCGGCCCGACCGACCTGCCCGAGAAGGCCGCCGAGGCCGCCGCCCCCACCCCTCCCCTGGCCAGCTGACTCACCGGTTCCCGAGCGCCCGGCCCCCGTCCCGCCTCCCCACCGCCCCGGCGCGCGGGCTCCCAGCGCGGGCTCCCGGCGCGCGGGCTCCCAGCGCGCGGGCTCCCAGCGCATCGGCCGCCGGGTGCCCGCCGATCTTGGAGTAATCGTGGGCCGAATCAGGACAGAGCAGGCACGATTACTCCTCGATCGGCGGGTGAGAACACGTAGCCCCGCGTTCGCACGTGGATACCGGGCCCGTCGTTGACGTTTTGACCGGATTAATCCGACTCGGTAAGCGCCGGAGCCTTGCGGGTGGGGTCGCTGGCGGGTCGGCCCGAGCGGTGACCGGGGCGACCCGCCAACCGGACCGGTCGGGTGGCGTCTGCGGGGTGTTGCTGTCGCGGCCCACAGCGAATTCGGCGTATTCACAGCGAATTCGGGGTCTTCTTACTCATCCGTGGGTGGGTTGGGGCAGGGTGGGTGGTCGTGTCCGGCCGGGTAGGGTCGGTCGGTGTCCTCCGAGGCTGAGCAGGGCCATCGAGATGAGCGCGTCGATGTTGCGGAAGCCGTACGCCATCCGGATGATCAGGCGGATCTTGGCGTTGGTGCTTTCGACCAGGGCGTTGGACAGGCCGTGGTCCAGTGCCGCGTCGATCGCGTCGCGGTGCCGGACGATCCGTCGTGACAGGTCGACGAACGCCGGGATCCGGCAGCGTCGGGCCCAACTGATCCATCGGTCGATCGCTTCCCTGCCCGCCTGGCCCTTGACCGTGAACGCATATCGCAGGCCCTCCTTGAGTAGGTAGGCACGGTGTAGACGCGAATCGGTCCGGGCGATCCACGCCAGTTGGGCGGTCTGCTTCTGGGTTAGGTTCTCCGGGTTCTTCCACAACGCCCACCGGCAGCGTTTCAACTCCGCTGACACACCCCGCCCACCCGGCCCGCCCTTCGCCGGACCCCGGACCCGGCCCACGGCGTTGTTCCACGCCTGCCTACGCACCACGTCCAACGCGTCCACAGCCCAGGCGACCACATGGAACGGATCAGCACACCGCACCGCCTGCGGACACCGCCTGGCCACCACCCGTGCGATCCACGGCGCCCCATCAGCCGACACCAACCGCAACGCCGCACACCGCCGCGGACCCAGCAGATCGAAGAACAGGTTCAACGTCGCCTCGTGACGGCCCGGATGAACCCACAACAACCGGCCACTGTCATGGTCAACCACGACCGTCAGATACTTCTCACCCCGCCGGTACGAAATCTCATCGATCCCGATCCGGGTCAACCCCGCAAACCGATCCACCGCACCACCGGTGTCAGCCCACACCCGCGCCACGATCGCGCCGACCGTCGACCACGCCACCCGCATCAACTGCCGCACCGCCGACTTCGACGCCACCGTCGCAAGCCACGCCACCATCTCGTCAAACGCCAACGTGTGACCCACCCCGTGCCGTGCCCACGGCACCGCCGCCACCACCACCCCATGCACCCGACACGACACCCTCGGCGCATCCGCCTCGATCACCACCCGAACCGTCCCCAGATCCGGCGCCCTCCACCGACGCCGCCCCTCACCCCGGTCATAACCCACACACCGCCGCCGACACACCCCACACCGAGACCTCGCCCCCGCATGCAACCGCACATGCGCCACCACGAACCCGCCCCCATCACCCCCCTCCTCAGACCACTCCACCCGCTCCACCACCGCCCGCTCAACCCCGAGCAACCGTTGCCATACCCTGACACCACGCATGCCGTTCCCCGATCCCTGGAACTCGACCCTCGACAAGCCGAGAACCTAGACCGGGAACGGCATGCGCCACACACACCACACCAAACACACCCACAGATAAGCGCGAAGACCCCGAATTCGCTGTGGAGCGCGACAGCGGTACTCCGCCTCCCGGCCCCTGACGTGCGTTCGGTCGTGATCGTCTGCGGCTCAGGCGCTCCGATCCCGGCGTGTCGAATGCCTGAACCGCAGACAATCACGAAACCGCAGTCCCGCCGCCGTCAGGAGAGTGTGCGCCGGGAAAGCACGGCACGCTTTGTCCCTTGATCCGCGCAAACCCGCGCGAGCAGCGCGGCCACCCGGTCGCGCGACACGACCAACCCGCGCGACGCGACCAACCCGCACGACGCGACCAACCCGCACGACGCGACCAACCCGCGCGACACGACCAACCCGCGCGACACGACCATCCCGCGCGCGACGCGGCAGGTTCGCACGCGTGCAGCAGACCCGGGACGGGGAGCAGCCGCGGGTCGGTCAGCGCGGGAGGGCGTCCTCGTCGACCTCGCCGTGGGCGACCAGAACGGCGGGGCCGGCCAGCCAGCAGGTCGACTCGTCGATCGTGACGGTCAGCCGGCCGCCCGGCACGTCGACCGCCACCACGCCGGTGTCCAGCCCGGCGTCGCGCAGCGCCACCGCGCCGACCGCGCAGGCGCCCGACCCGCACGACAGGGTCTCGGCCGAGCCGCGTTCGTAGACCCGCATCAGGGTGTGCAGGTCGGTGCCGGCAACCGGTTCGCCGGGCGTCACGAACTCGACGTTGACCCCGGCCGGGAACAGTGCCCGGTCGAATCCGGGCGCCCGGGTGAGGTCGAGCGCGGCCAGGTCGACGTCGGGGGGCAGGGCGCAG
The DNA here is from genome assembly GCF_018324255.1 of Polymorphospora rubra. Taxonomy (GTDB): domain Bacteria; phylum Actinomycetota; class Actinomycetes; order Mycobacteriales; family Micromonosporaceae; genus Polymorphospora; species Polymorphospora rubra. Next base: position 4,483,216 of record NZ_AP023359.1, on the reverse strand, counting down.
ACCAGGTGCGGGTTGCCGCAGTCGACGGCCGCGCCGGGCAGCACCAGCCCGTCGAGGGTCGCGGTGCTGGTGTCGTACACCCGGGGTCGGCCCATGTCGACGGCGATCTCGTCGGGCCCGACGAGCGCGCGCACGACGCCGGCCCGGGTCGCCACCGGCAGGCCGGTGTCCGGCGAGCCGGTCACGCCGATCGACGACAGGTAGCGGGTGAAGACGCGTACGCCGTTGCCGCACATCTCGGCCAGCGAGCCGTCGGAGTTCCAGTAGTCCATGAACCACTCGGCCCGGTCGGCGTACCGGGCCGCGGCCGGGTGGTTGGCGGCCCGGACGACCCGCAGTACGCCGTCACCGCCGATGCCCCGGCGTCGGTCGCACAGGGCGGCGGCGAGTTCCGGCGTGAGCCGGAGGCGCCCCTCCGGGTCGTCGAGGATCACGAAGTCGTTGCCGGTGCCGTGGCCTTTGGTGAACTGCACGGTCCCATCATCCCCGAGCCGCCCGGACCGCCGTGAGGGCGGCCGGCAGCAGGTCGGGCCGGGTTGCGTCGAGCCAGTGGACGCGCGGGTCGCGGCGGAACCAGGACCGCTGCCGGCGGACGAACCGGCGGGTGAGCCGTACCGTCTCGTCGTGCGCGTCCGCCTCGGTGCCCACGCCGTCGAGGAAGTTCAGGACCTGCTGGTAGCCGAGGGCCCGGCCGGCCGTACGGCCGTCACGCAGGCCGACCTCGGCGAGTCGGCGGGTCTCGTCGACCAGCCCGGCCGCCCACATCGCGTCGACCCGGCGGGCGATCCGGTCGTCGAGTACGGCGGTGTCGAAGTCGACGCCGATCTGCACGCTGTCGTAGAACGGCTTCGGTTCGGGCAGGGCGGCGGTGAACGGCCGGCCGGTCAGCTCGATCACCTCCAGCGCGCGCACGATCCGCCGGCCGTTGCCGGGCAGGATCTTCTCGGCGGCGGCCGGGTCGGCGGCGCGCAGCCGGGCGTACAGCGTCGCCGGGCCGGTGGCGGCGAGTTCGTCCTCCAGCCGTCGCCGCAGGTCCGGGTCGGTGCTGGGGAACTCGAACTCCTCGAGTACGGCGCGTACGTAGAGTCCCGAGCCGCCGACCAGCAGCGGCACCCGCCCGCGGGCCCGGATGTCGTCGACGGCGGCCCGCGCCAGACGCTGGTATTCGGCGACGCTGGCCGGCTCGGTGACGTCCCAGATGTCCAGCACGTGGTGGGGCACGCCCTCGCGTTCGGCGACGGTGAGCTTGGCGGTGCCGATGTCCATGCCCTGATAGAGCTGCATCGAGTCGGCGTTGACCACCTCGCCGGGAAGCGCGTGGGCCAGCGCGATGCTCAGCGCCGACTTGCCGGCGGCCGTCGGCCCGACCACCGCCACCACCGCCGGCCCGCCGGCCGGGCCTCCCGCCGGACCGGCGACCGGGCCTCCCGCCGGACCAGCGACCGGGACCACCACCGGCTCGCCGGCCGGGCCGGTCGGGTTCGGCCGGTCCGGTGCCGCGGTCATGCCGGGGCCCAGGTGGCGACGAGGTAGGTGACCCCGTACGGAGCGTCGTGGTAGGACACCCGCCCACGCCACGGTCGGCCGGCCGCGGCCGCGGCGCCGGCGAGCACCTGCCACGGCGCGCGCCCGGCGACCAGCAGCTCGGTTGACAGTGTCGGGTCGAGGTCGAGCAGGGCGTCGACGTCCGCGCCGGCCAGGGCCGTGGCGACCCCGTCGTCGTACGCCCGCGCGCGCGGATCGTCGTATCCGGGTGACTTCTGGCCCCGGCAGGCCGACCCGTCGCCCATCACCAGCAGCGCCCACGGCTCGTCGCCGGCCTCGGCGTGGAGCCGGGCGCCGAGGGTGGCGCAGTCCGCCGGGCCGGCACCGGCGGCCACCGTCACCATCGCGACGGTGGGCGCCGCCGCGACGGCGGTCGGCGGGGTGGCGGTGGTCGGCGGGGTGGCGGTGGTCGGCGGGGTGGCGGTGGCCGGTCGGCCGGCCCGGTCGAGGAGCCAGGCTCCGACGAGCAGGCTGAGCGGCAGCGGCCCGTCCGCGGGGGCAGCACCGTCCGCGGGGGCGGCAGCCCCGTTCGTGGAGGGCGCGCCGACGGTCACCGTCATCGGCGCTCCCCACGGAGCGAAAGAACCGATGAAAGGGGATGAATACCTTTTTTGCTCATCATTCACACCGACGACGACCAGCGTACGGGCGCCGGAACCGACGAGTCGGGCGACCGCCGCGTCACACTCCGTACGAAGATCGTCGAGTTCGGGGGCCGCCCGACCCGCGATGTCGGGGACGATGACCGGCGGGTGTGGGCAGACGGCAGCGGCGACCAGGGACACGGCACCACCGTAGCGGGCCGGCGACTGTACACCGGCCCATACACCCGTCGGGGCCGACTAGGACACCGTATGGTCACGGTCGCTCCCAGGCGCTCGACGCGGACCGGGGCGGACCTGTGAGAATGCCCCTGGGAAACTTCGCTGCAATCTCACTGCGCTGTGGCGGCCATCGCCGGGCTGAACCGCCCGGTGGCGCCGGGAGAACGAGGATGGGCACATGAGCGACTGGACGACCTTCGGACGGGTTGACGCGGACGGCACGGTTTACGTCAAGACCGCCGAAGGGGAGCGCGTCGTCGGTTCCTGGCAGGCGGGCGCACCCGAAGAAGGTCTGGCCCACTTCGCGCGCCGCTTTGCCGACCTGGTGACCGAGGTCGATCTGACCGAGGCGCGCCTCAACTCGGGTGCGGCCGACGCGGCCCACTCGCTGACCACCGTCAAGCGGCTGCGGACGACGCTCGCCGAGGCGCACGTCGTCGGCGACATCGACGGATTGACCGAGCGGCTCGACAAGCTCGCCGCCGCCGCCGAGCAGAAGGCCGGCGAGGCGCGGGCCGCCCGGGACGCGGCCCGGACCGAGGCGGTGGCCCGCAAGACCGCCCTGGTCGAGGAGGCCGAGAAGCTGGGGGCCGAGTCGACCGGCTGGAAGTCCGCCGGTGACCGGCTCAAGGAAATTCTCGACGAGTGGAAGTCCATCCGGGGCGTCGACAAGAAGACCGACGGCGAACTGTGGAAGCGGTTCGCCGCCGCCCGTGACGGGTTCACCCGCCGGCGCGGGGCGCACTTCGCCACTCTGGACGCCCAGCGCAAGCAGGCCCAGGGCGCCAAGGACGAGCTCGTCCGCGAGGCCGAGTCACTGGCCGAATCCACCGACTGGGCGGCCACGGCCAACCGGCTCAAGGACCTGATGAGCGAGTGGAAGGCCGCGCCGCGGGCCTCCAAGGAGGCCGAGCAGCGGCTGTGGGAGAGGTTCCGCGCCGCCCAGGACGCCTTCTTCTCCCGGCGTAGCGAGGTCTTCTCGGCCCGCGACGCCGAGCAGCGCGGCAACCTCGAACGCAAGCAGGCGCTGCTGGCCGAGGCGGAGGCGCTGGACGTCGACGGCGACCCGCGCGCGGCGCAGGCCAAGCTGCGCGAGATCCAGGGCCAGTGGCACGAGGCGGGCCGGGTGCCCCGGGAGGCGGCGGCCGGTCTCGACCGCCGGCTGCGGGCGATCGACGAGAAGGTACGCGTCGCGATGGACTCCGCCTGGCGGCGCACCGAGCCGTCGGCGAACCCGCTGCTGGTCCAGATGCGGGAGCAGGTCGCCGAGGCCGAGCAGCGGCTGGCCCGGGCCCAGGCCGCCGGCGACGCGAAGCGGATCAGGGAGGCCGAGCAGGCTCTCGCCTCGAAGAAGCAGTTCCTCGCCCTGGCCGAGCAGGCCAGCTGACGTACCGCTGAAAAGGGGCACCGTCCGCGCGGACGGTGCCCCTTTCGCGGATCCGGGTCAGCGGTCGCAGGCGCTCGCCGGCACCGGCGCCGCGGGCGGTGCGCCGACCGTCGGCAGGCCGAGCAGGACCCCGGGGGTACGCGGGGTGCGGCCGGCCTCGAAGGCGTCACCGGCCCGGGTACGGCGGTGCGACAGCGGTGCCCCGTCCGCGTTGAGGTGGTGCGGGGCGGCGTAGGTGACGGTGGTGTGCACGACGTCGCCGGGGCGGATCCGCCCGGCGAGCCCGCCGGTGTCGAAGTGGACCAGCCGGCCGTCGCGGGCCCGGCCGGACATCCGGCCGGTGGCCTGGTCCTTGCGGCCCTCGCCGACCGCGACGAGCACCTCGACGGTCTCCCCCACCAGCTTGCGGTTCTCCGCCCAGGTGATCTCCTCGACGCAGGCGATCAGCCGCTCGTAGCGCTCCTGCACGACCTGCTTCGGCAGCTGGCCGTCCATCGTGGCGGCCGGGGTGCCGGGCCGCTTGGAGTACTGGAACGTGAACGCCGACGAGAACCGGGCGGCGCGTACGACGTCGAGGGTCCGTTCGAAGTCGGCGTCGGTCTCGCCGGGGAAGCCGACGATGATGTCGGTGGTGATCGCCGCGTCCGGCATCGCCGCCCGGACCTTGTCGATGATGCCGAGGTAGCGTTCGGCCCGGTAGGAGCGGCGCATCGCCTTCAGCACGTCGTCGGAGCCGGACTGCAACGGCATGTGCAGCGAGTGGCAGACGTTCGGCGTCTCGGCCATCGCGGCGATCACGTCGTCGGTGAAGTCCTTCGGGTGTGGACTGGTGAACCGCACCCGCTCCAGCCCGTCGACGTCGCCGCAGGCCCGCAGCAGCTTGCCGAAGGCGAGCCGGTCACCGAACTCGACGCCGTACGAGTTGACGTTCTGGCCGAGCAGCGTCACCTCGAGCACGCCCTCGGCGACCAGGGCCCGTACCTCGGCGAGCACGTCGCCGGGCCGCCGGTCCTTCTCCTTGCCGCGCAGCGAGGGCACGATGCAGAACGTGCACGTGTTGTTGCAGCCCACCGAGATCGACACCCAGCCCGCGTACGTCGACTCGCGGCGGGCCGGCAGCGTCGACGGGAACACCTCGAGGGATTCGAGGATCTCGACCTCGGCGGCGGCGTTGTGCCGGGCACGTTCGAGCAGCACCGGCAGCGAACCGATGTTGTGGGTGCCGAAGACGACGTCGACCCAGGGCGCCTTGCGGACGATCTCGCCGCGGTCCTTCTGCGCCAGGCAGCCACCGACCGCGATCTGCATGTCGGGCCGGCGGAGCTTGGTCGGGCGCAGGTGGCCGAGGTTGCCGTAGAGCCGGTTGTCGGCGTTCTCCCGGACGGCACAGGTGTTGAAGATGACCACGTCGGGGTCGGCGGACCCGTCGGCGGGCGTGTACCCCGCCGCCTCCAGCAGCCCGGAGATCCGCTCGGAGTCGTGGACGTTCATCTGGCAGCCGTAGGTCCGCACCTGGTAGGTGCGCGGGACGCTGCTCTTCGGCGCGGTAGTCATAGCAGAAACAGAGTATCGGGCGATGCCGGGCATCGTCCGGGCCGGCGGTCGTGGTCCGGGCGGGCCGGCCGGCCCCGGCGTCGGTCCGGCGGCCCCGACCGGCGGGCGGCGGCGCGGTCAGGTGGCCCGGGCCGGCGGCCCGCGGTGCGGTCAGGCGGCGGCGCGGGCCGTGATCACGGCGCCCGGCGCCCAGCGGGACGGGCCGTACCGGGCCCAGTCGCGGCACCACGGATCGGTGGGTGTGCACATCCGGAGTTCCGAGTAATCGTCGCCGTCCTCACCCTCAGTGATCTTCATATGGACCGGCCTGATTGTCGTGTCGGGCCGGGCGAGCAGATGCCGGCCCGGATCGAGGGTGTCGTCGGGCAACAGGCAGTCCCGGCCGAGGCGTCGGGCGAAGGCCGCCGCCACCGCCGACTCGGCCGGTTCGACCGGCACGGCGTAGCAGTCGACGCGGACGGGGAAGTCACCACCGCCGATCCAGACGTCGCACAGCACCGTACCGCCGGGCAGCTCAGCCGGGTTACCGGCGCCGAACACCGCCACCGGTCGGCCGAGCACCGCCGCCAGCGCCACCCGGATGTCGCGGGAGGGTACGGGTGCGTCGATCAACCAGTTCCAGATCGCGGAGGAGGCCGACGGGTAAGCCATACGATCATGTTGACGGCCCCGGCGGCAGCTTGTGGGGTGTGTTATCGCTCCGTGACCATCCGAGTTGCTTTCTGACACACCGTGCCGCCTACAGTGGCTCAATCCAGGACTGATGTCCTCGATCAAATACCGGACAGGACGGTTGGAATGACGGCGACAAAGACTGAACCACTCATCGTGCTTGACAAGGTCGACAAGTGGTTCGGTCCGCTGCACGTACTCCAGCAGGTCGATCTCTCCGTCAAGCGGGGAGAGGTCGTCGTGGTGATCGGCCCGTCCGGCTCGGGCAAGTCCACGCTGTGCCGGGCGATCAACCGGCTGGAGCCGATCAACGGCGGCACCATCACCTTCGACGGCAAACCCCTGCCGGCCGAGGGCAAGGCGCTGGCCAAGCTGCGCAGCGAGGTCGGCATGGTCTTCCAGTCGTTCAACCTGTTCGCGCACAAGACCATCGTCGACAACGTCTCGCTCGGACCGATCAAGGTCCGTGGCGAGAAGCCGGCGGCGGCCCGCGACCGGGCGATGAAGCTGCTCGACCGGGTCGGCATCGCCAACCAGGCCAACAAGTTCCCCGCCCAGCTCTCCGGCGGCCAGCAGCAGCGGGCCGCCATCGCGCGGGCGCTGGCCATGCAGCCCAAGGCGATGCTCTTCGACGAGCCCACCAGCGCGCTGGACCCGGAGATGGTGGGCGAGGTGCTCGACGTCATGGCCTCGCTGGCCAGCGAGGGCATGACGATGGTGGTGGTCACCCACGAGATGGGGTTCGCCCGCCACGTCGCAAACCGGGTCATCTTCATGGCCGACGGCCAACTGGTCGAAGACGCTCCCCCGGACGAGTTCTTCGCCAACCCCCGCAGCGACCGGGCCAAGGACTTCCTGTCGAAGATCCTGACGCACTGAGGCGTCATCAGCAGAGGCAGGCACGCCCACCGGGGCCGCCGGCTCATTCGAGGAGGAGAAACACAATGCGCGTAACCCGTATCGCGACACTGGCCACGGTGGCGGCACTGTCACTGACCGTGGCCGCCTGTGGCGGCGGTGACAGCGACGGCGACGGTGGCGACACCGGCGCCGACAGCAAGGAGTTCGCGGCCGGCAGCACGATGGAGCGCCTCAACCAGGCGCAGAAGATCATCATCGGCACCAAGTTCGACCAGCCCGGCTTCGGCCTGAAGGGCCTGGACGGCAAGCCGGCCGGCTTCGACGTCGAGATCGGCAAGGCTCTCGCCACCGAGCTCGGCATTCCCGAGGACAAGATCGAGTACATCGAGACGCCGTCGGCGGTCCGCGAAGAGGTCATCGAGCAGGGCAAGGCCGACATCGTGATCGCGACCTACACGATCAACGACAAGCGCAAGGAGCGCATCGACTTCGCCGGCCCGTACTACGTCGCGGGCCAGCACATCATGGTGCGCGCCGACGACACCTCGATCACCGGACCGGACTCGTTCAAGGCCGGCGACAAGAAGGTCTGCTCGGTACAGGGCTCGACCCCGGCCGAGACGATCAAGACCTACCTGGCCAACGAGGGCCAGCAGCTCGTCGTCTTCGACGTCTACCAGAAGTGCGCGGACGCGCTGGCCAGCGGCCAGGTCGACGCGGTCACCACGGACAACGTCATCCTGCTCGGCTTCGTCGCCCGCAACGAGGGCAAGTTCAAGCTGGCCGGTGAGAAGTTCACCGACGAGCCGTACGGCATCGGCCTGAAGAAGGGCGACACCGCCTTCCGCACCTTCATCAACGACGCGCTGGAGAAGTTCTACGGCGACGGCACGTACGAGAAGGCCTGGAAGGACACCGCCGGCAAGTTCGACGAGAACACCCCGACCGGCCCGGCCATCAACCGCTACTGATCCAAAGACGGAGTCTGGAAGGTGAGTGAGAGGGGAGTGTGTACGTGAGTGTGCTCGTCGAACACTTCGACGTGTTCGTCGGAGGGTTCTGGCTCACCTTCCAGCTCTGTGTGCTCGCCGCGATCGGTGCCCTGATCCTGGGCACCATCGTGGCGGTCATGCGGATCTCGCCGGTGCCGCCGCTGCGCTGGATCGGCACCGCATACGTGACGGTGTTCCGGAACTGTCCGCTGACCATCGTGTTCTTCTTCGCCGCGTTCGGCCTGCCGGCGCTCGGCTCCAACGCCGACTTCCTGCGGATCCCCGGTCTGTCGAGCATCTTCAGCCGGCTCGGCATCGACCTGCCGTACTTCCGCTTCGCGATCATCGCGTTGAGCGTCTACACGGCGGCGTTCGTCTGCGAGGCGATCCGCTCCGGCATCAACGCCGTGCCGCCCGGCCAGGCCGAGGCGGCCCGGGCGATCGGCCTCACCTTCTCGCAGAACCTGCGGCTGGTCGTGCTGCCGCAGGCCTGGAAGTCGGCGATCGTGCCGCTGGGCAGCGTCATCATCGCGATGATCAAAAACTCCGCGCTGGCCGGCTTCTTCGGCCTGACGGGTGACCTGTCGAACTCCGCGCAGAACCTGACCAGCGCGGGTGGCGAGCCCATCATCCCCGTCTTCATCGGTATCGGGATCGGCTACCTCATCATGACCGTGCCGTTCGGTTTGTTCCTCGATCGGGTCGAGCGACGGCGGGCGGTGGCCGCGCGATGAGCCAGCAGTCCGTCCTCTACGACGCCCCCGGCCCGCGCGCCAAGCGGGTCACCCTCATCGCGAGCGCGGTCATCGCGGTCCTGGTCGCCGCCGGCGCCTACTTCCTCGTCTACCGCCCGCTCGACGAGCAGGGTCAGTTCGACATGGAACTGTGGGGCCCGCTGATCGACCCGTCCAACGAGGTCTTCTCCCAGGTCTGGAAGCTGCTCGGGCAGGGATTCCAGGCCACCCTCACCGCGGCGGCACTGGCGATCGTCTCCTCGCTCGTGGTCGGCACCGCGCTGGCCGTCCTGCGGGTGCAGCTCAAGGCGACGATGAAGCGCCGCTTCGTCCACCACAGCCGGCCCACCGCGATCGCGCTGCGGACGCTGACCCTGGTCCTGAACGGAATCACCCGGTTCTGCGTCGAGGTGTTCCGCGGCCTGCCGGTGGTCATCACGATCTTCTTCGTCGCCAGCGCGCTGCCCGACCTCGGGGTCGACCTCGGCCGGATCCTCTGGTATCTGGTCATCGGCCTGACGCTGTACAACGGCGTGGTCATCGCCGAGATCCTGCGCTCCGGCATGGAAGGGCTGCCCGGCGGCCAGCGGGAGGCGGCCGAGGCGATCGGCCTCAGCAGCTTCGCCACCATCCGGCTGATCCTGCTGCCGCAGGCCTTCCGGATCATGCTGCCGGCCCTGATCAGCCAGCTCATCGTGGTCCTCAAGGACACCTCGCTCGGCTTCATCATCAGCTACGAGGAAGTGCTGAAGCAGAGCCAGACCGTCATCCTCAACCTGGAAAACCCGATCCAGGTCTACGCCCTGGTCGCGCTGATCTACATCTTGGTCAACTACGCGCTGTCCAAGCTCGCCGAGTACGCGCAACGCCGCATGTCGCGGGGCCGCAAGACCGGCACCCTGCGCAAGGCCAAGGACCAGCCGCCGGCCGCCCTGGCCGCCGACCTCACCCCACCAGCCAAGCTCTGAGCTGGCGCCACCCGCCACCAGCGGGGGCAGCCAGCGAACGGCAGAACGGAACGGACCCGCCCACCGGCGGGTCCGTTCCGTGTTTCTCTCGGCCGTCAGGTCTGTCGCGGCCGTCAGGTTTCTCGCGACCGGTCAGGTTTGCTCGGCCGTCAGGTCTGCTCGGCGGCCAGCCGGACGCCGAAGCCGAGCAGGAGCGTGCCGGTCACCGCGTCCAGCGCCCGGCGGATCCGACGCCGGCCGATGATCCCGCGCACCCGGTGCAGGCCGGTCACGACCACCAGCAGGTACGTCAGCGACAGCAGCGCGTGACTCAACCCGACCACCAGCAGGACCGGCAGCGGTGTCGACGGGCCGATGAACTGCGGCAGCACCGCCAGGTAGAAGACCAGCACCTTCGGATTGGTGATGTTGGACAGGAAGCCCTGCCGCCAGCCGGCCCGCGCCTGCGCCGCCCGGCCGGGCCCCGGGACCGGACCGGCGCCGCCCGGTACGGCCGCGTACCGGCCCGCCCACGCCGACCGGAACGTCTGGATCGCCAGGTACACCAGGTAGCCGATGCCGGCCCACTTGATCGCCTGGAAGAGCGGCTGGTAGTGCACGATCACCGCACCGAGGCCGGCGACGGCGGCCAACCCCTGGACAGCGTTGGAACTGGCCACCCCGGCGGCGCTCCAGCGTCCCCGGCGGGCGCCACCGGCCAGCGTGTTCTTGACGATCACCGCGAAGTCCGCGCCCGGCACCAGGACGAGGACGGCGGCGAAGGCGACGTACGAGAGGTAGGAAGACCAGGTCACCGCCTGACGGTAACGACCGTCCGGGCCGCCCCTCGACGTGTTTCCCGTCGCACGGCCCGGTCGGCCGGTTCCCGGTCGCGGAACCCGGCCGGTCGGCTTCCGGTCGCGGAACCCGGCCGACCGCTATCAGGTCGCGGAACCCCGGCCCGGGGAACCTGTCCCTGTTCCGGGCCACAGCGGATTCGCTGTGGCCACGCCGAATTCGCTGTGGCCCGCGACGGTCACACCGCGCCGGAGCGGGTGCCCGCCCGGAGCCGGTGGTTCAGCGGGCGATCTCGGTGACCCGGGACTCGCGGACGACCGTCACCCGGATCTGCCCCGGATAGGTCAGCTCTTCCTCGATCTGCTTGGCCACGTCGCGGGCCAGCACCGCCGCCCCGATGTCGTCGATGTCGTCCGGCTTCACCATCACCCGGATCTCCCGGCCGGCCTGCATCGCGAAGACCTTCTCCACCCCGGACTTGCCGCCGGCGATCTCCTCGATCCGCTCCAGCCGCTTGACGTACGACTCCAGGCTCTCCCGCCGGGCGCCCGGCCGGCCACCCGAGCAGGCGTCCGACGCCTGGGTCAGCACCGCCTCGATCGTCTGCGGCAGCACCTCGTTGTGGTGCGCCTCGATCGCGTGGACCACCTCTTCGGTCTCGCCGTACTTGCGGGCCACGTCGGCGCCGATCAGGGCGTGGCTGCCCTCGACCTCGTGGGTGAGCGCCTTGCCGATGTCGTGCAGGAACGCGCACCGCTTGATCGTCGGGATGTCGAGCCGCAGCTCGGCCGCCATCACCCCGGCGATGTGCGCCGTCTCGACGAGGTGCTTGAGCACGTTCTGCCCGTACGACGTGCGGTAGCGCAGCCGGCCCAGCAACGTCACCAGTTCCGGGTGCATCTCGGTGATGCCGACCTCGACCAGCGCGTCCTCGGCGGCCCGCTGGCACAGCCGCTCCACCTCGTGCTTCGCGGTGTCGAAGACCTCCTCGATACGGTGCGGGTGGATCCGCCCGTCGAGCACCAGCTTCTCCAGGGTCAGCCGGCCGATCTCCCGGCGTACCGGGTCGAAGCAGGAGAGCAGCACCGCCTCGGGGGTGTCGTCGATGATCAGGTTGACGCCGGTGACCGACTCGAAGGCGCGGATGTTGCGACCCTCCCGGCCGATGATCCGCCCCTTCATCTCGTCGCCCGGCAGATGCAGCACACTGACCACGCTCTCGGCGGTCTGGTCACTGGCGACCCGCTGGATCGCGTCGACGACGATGTGTCGGGCCCGCTGCTCGGCGGTGCTGCGGGCGTCGGCCTCGATGTCACGTACGAGAAGTGCGGCCTCCCGCTTCGCCTGCCCCTCGATCGCGTCGACGAGCTCGGTCCGGGCGACCTCGGCGGTCAGGCCGGCGATCCGTTCCAGCTCGCGCCGCTGCCGCTCCTCCGCCTCGGTCAGCGCCGCCTCTCGGGTGGCCAACGCGGCCTCCCGGGCGACCAGTTCGGCGTCCGCGGCCGCCAGCCGGCGTTCCCGCTCGGTGAGCCGGTCGACCTCCTCGCTGTGCAGACGCTCCCGCTCGTCCATCCGCAGCGCCCGCCGTTCGACCTCGGCGGCCTGTTCCTTGGTCGTCGTCGCCAACAGGGCGATCTCGCGTTCGCCGCTGCGCCGGGCCGCGGCCCGTACCTGCTCCGCGTCGGCCTCGGCCTGGCGGTGGGCCCGTTCGAGCACGGTGTCGGCCTCTGCCCGGGCCGAGTCGAGGACCCGGCGGGCCTCCGCCCGTGCCGAGTTGGCCTCCGCCTTGGCCGCGGCCGTCTCGGCACGGGCGGCCGCGGCGGCCGACTTGGCCTCGTCGACGGTGGAGGTCGCCTCGTCGGCGGCGGACCGCAGCGCCGCCAGCGACTGCTGCTGGCGGTCCTTCTCGGCCACGTACGCCGGATCGTCGGTGGGCGGCGGGGCAGGTTGGGCGACGCGGAGCTGGCGCAGGGCGCGGGCGCCGAGGACGAGACCGACGACCACGATGGCGGCAAGGAGGATGATCGCAACAAGCAGGACCCAGGTCATGCGTCCGCCCCGCTTCGCTCGGCGCCCGCACGACGCGTACTGAGCCAACCGATGCCCTCGCTGCGCTCGGTCATGCGTTCGCCTCGCTTCGCTCGGCACCCGCACGACGCGTACTGAACCAGCAGACGCCCTCGCTGCGCTCGGTCACACCCGGTACCCACGGCGACGCCGGGCATGGCATCGCTGTGGGGCCTGACCCGTCTTCTGCCTCGCTCATCTGGGCCGCCTCCCCTCCACCGTCCGGCGCCGGAGGGGTGGACCACCCTTCCGGCGCCGCTTCCTTCGGCTGAGACGCCCGACCTAGGCGGCTGAGGGTAGCGGCCTGCCAAGCGGTCCCGGAAAGGCACCGCTTGAGGCCACTGGAATATCTTGCCGCCTACGGACCGGCCTGTCCGCTAACGGGTTGTCTGGCCACCGTGTTGACCAAAAGTGATGCCGTACTGTTACGCGATCTATGTTGTGCGCTTAGCCTGCATGGGTCGGTTATCTCGCTTGTACGCGAGGCTAGGGTGCCGGGGGCCGTTCGGTCAAGAACCCATGATCGAGCAGGGACGCGAACGCTGGGCACACGGACCCTTACCCGCAGCTCATGCCCTTCAACCCGGCACTTTCAGGGCACATCACCCTTCAAAGCGAACAAAAAGCACCTCATGTCGCATACCGCCGCTACCGCATACCGCCGCTACTCGTCGGCGAGCGCGTCGTCGTCGATGTGCTCGGCGAACTCGGCGGCCTCGGCACTCTGCGCGGCCAGCGCCTCCTTGACCGCGCGAATCGCCACGCCCGGCGGGTAGCCCTTGCGGGCCAGCATCCCGACCAGGCGGCGGAACACCGCGTCGGGCTCGCCCCGGGCCGTACGCAGCTTGCGGTCGACCAGCACGCGAGCCGTCTCCGCCTCGGTCACCTCGTCCAACTCGCCCAACGCCTCGTTGGCCGTTTCGGTGTCGACGCCCCGCTGGCGCAGTTCGTTGGCCAGGGCCCGCCGGGCCAGCCCGCGCCCGTGGTGGCGGCTCGCCACCCAGGCCCGGGCGAACGCCGCGTCGTCGATCATGCCGACCTCGTCGTAGCGGTCGAGGACGGCGGCGATGGTCTCCTCGGAGATGCCCCGGCGGCTCAGCGCCGTGGCCAACTCGGCGCGGGTGCGCGGACGGGTGGCGAGTTGTCGCAAACAGATCTCGCGGGCCGCCTCGGCCTCGTCACGAGGTGACCGGGACGGCTCGACGACCGGCGGGGTCGTCGTGGCACCTTCCGGCCAGCCGTGCTCGTCGAGTGCCGGCTCGAGGCCGTCGTCGGCGTCGGTGGGGCGGGCCCGGCCCCGGCGGGGTCGCCGGGCGGAGGGCGCGTCCGTCCGGGGCGGGGCGGCATCCCATCCCCGCCCCGAACGGGCGCCTCGCCGTCGTCCAGCCATCGGTCAGGACGCCCGGCGGCCGGTCAGAAGTCGACCGGCGGCAGCTCCGGGCCGCTCGCCGCGTCGATGGCACCCGCGCCGACACCGAGCTTCTCGAGGATCTTCTTCTCGATCTCGGCGGCGACGTCGGGGTTCTCCCGCAGGAACTCGCGGGCCTTCTCCTTGCCCTGGCCGAGCTGGTCGCCGTCGTACGTGTACCACGCACCGGACTTACGGATGATGCTCTGCTCCACGCCCACGTCGATCAGGGAGCCCTCGCGGGAGATGCCCTTGCCGTACATGATGTCGAACTCGGCCTGCTTGAACGGCGCGGCCACCTTGTTCTTGACGACCTTGACCCGGGTGCGGTTGCCGACGACGTCGGTGCCGTCCTTGAGACTCTCGATACGCCGCACGTCGAGCCGGACCGAGGCGTAGAACTTCAGTGCCCGACCACCGGTGGTGGTCTCCGGGCTGCCGAACATGACGCCGATCTTCTCGCGGAGCTGGTTGATGAAGATCGCGGTCGTGCCGGTGCTGTTCAGCACACCGGTAATCTTCCGCAGCGCCTGGCTCATCAGCCGGGCCTGGAGACCGACGTGGCTGTCGCCCATCTCGCCCTCGATCTCGGCGCGCGGCACCAGGGCGGCGACCGAGTCGATGACGATGATGTCCAGCGCGCCGGAGCGGATCAGCATGTCGGCGATCTCCAGCGCCTGCTCACCGGTGTCGGGCTGGGAGACCAGCATCGCGTCGGTGTCGACCCCGAGCGCCTTGGCGTATTCCGGGTCGAGCGCGTGCTCGGCGTCGATGAAGGCGGCGATACCGCCGGCCCGCTGGGCGTTGGCCACCGCGTGCAGCGCCACGGTCGTCTTACCGCTGGACTCCGGCCCGTAGACCTCGACGACCCGGCCGCGGGGCAGACCACCCACACCGAGCGCCACGTCGAGCGCGATCGACCCGGTCGGGATCACCGCCGTCTGGACGACCGGCCGCTCCCCCAGCCGCATCACCGAGCCCTTGCCGAACTGCTTGTCGATCTGCGCGAGAGCGAGGTCTAGCGCCTTCTCCCGGTCAGGTCCTGCCGCCATCGTTGCCACCCCTGCCTTCGCCGGCATCTTTCCACCCTTAGTCACGCGGACACGCTAAGCGCTGGGTCCGACAGAAAACAGCCGCCAGGCCGTGGCCTGTGGACAAGCACCGCGCTGTGGACAATAGCCGAACAGGTGTACGACGCAACCTCGACACGCCAGAACAGGCGTACGAGCAGCTCAGCGTAGTCGCGCGGGTACGCGGTCGGGATACGCGGCGCACACCGCCCGCCACACCCGGAGCGTCTCGACGCCCTCGGCGATCGCCTGGTCGATGGTCCGGCCGCCGAGCTGCGCCAGCACCTGGTCGGCGGCGATGCTACGGGCGTAGGCCGGCCCGAACGTCTCCTCCAGGCGGCCCCAGAACTCGGTCAACCGCACGGTCGGCTCTCCTTCAGCGCAGAACCCGGACGCGCAGCGCCAGCGCCGTCAGCGGGACGGTGGCGATCGCGGCGAGCAGATTGAGCACCGGGTATCCGGCGGCCTCCACGATAAACCCGCTCGCCGCGCCGGCCGACGCGCCCGCCAGTCCCATCAACAGGTCGGACAGTCCCTGGGTGGCGGGCCGCACCTCGACCGGGACCGACTCCGACAACAGTGTCGAACCGGCGACCATGGTCGCCGACCAGCCGAGGCCGAGCAGGACCAGGCCGACGACCAGCCGGACGGTGTCGTGTCCGGCGGTGCCGGCCACCGCGCACGCCGCGACCAGCAGGCCGACGCCGCCGAGGATGACCGGCCGACGGCCGAGCCGGTCGGTCAGCCAGCCGACCACCGGCGCGAGCGCGTACATGCCGGCGATGTGGGCGCTGAGCACGATCCCGACGATCCGCAGCACGTCGGCATCGCCGTGCGACTCACCGAGGTGCACCGGGGTCATCGCCATCACGCCGACCATGACCAGGTGACCGACCGCGACCGCGGCCACCCCGAGCCGGGCCGCCGGCCGGGCCGCGACCACCCGCCACGCCGTACGCATCCCGATCGCGGCGGGCGCGGCGGGCGCGGGTCCGGCGGCGGCCGGCGAATCGGCGGGCGCGGCGGAAGCGGAAGCGGCGGGCGGGGCGGAACCAGCGGGCGCGGCGGAAGCGGAACCGGCGGGCACGGAAGCGGCGGTGGAAGCGGCGGGCGCGGAAGCGGCGGTGGTCGGGGTGACCGGGGACCGGGGAGCCGGGGCGGGGGATCCGGCGGGCGCGGTGGCCGGGGATCCGGCGGGCGCGGTGGCCGAGGCCCCGGCGGCCGCGATCCGGCGGGCGGTGAGCAGCGGGTCGGGCCGCAGCAGGACCAGCAGTACGCCGCCGGCGACGGCGAACGCGACCGCGCTGAACACGAACGGGCCGGACAGCGGCGGCAGCGCGAGCCCGCCGACGGCGCGGTCGGCCAGCGCGGCGAAGTTGGGTGCGGCCACCGCGCCGATCGTGGTCGCCCAGACGATCACCGAGAGCTGACGTCCCCGGCGGGCCGGCTCGGCGAGGTCGACGGCGGTGTACCGGGCCTGGAGGTTGGCGGCCGACCCACCGCCGAAGAGCAGCATGCCGGCAAACAGGAGGGGCACCCACCCGGTGACCGCGGCGGCGACCACGAGCAGGGCGCCGAGCGCACCGGTCAGATACGCCGTCACCAGGCCCGGTCGCCGCCCGTGGACGCCCATGATCCGGGTGACCGGTACGGCGAGCAGCGCGCCGCCGACGACGCTGGCGCTGGCGGCCAGCCCGGAGACGCTGGTGCCGGCCAGCCGGGCGGCGAGCAGCGCACCGACCGAGATGCCGATGGTGGTGCCGATCCCGCCGACGATCTGGGTGCCGAACAGCAGCCGGAGCGTGCGGCGCTGGACCCGGGGCACGTCCACCGGCGCCGGGTCGCCGATCATGGACATCGGGTCAGCGTACGACTGCCGGCACGGCGGCGCTGACCGGCGGCACCGGCCGAGGACACCGACCGGCAGCACTGGCCGGCAGCACTGGCCGGCAGCACGATGATCGTCTGCGGTTCAGGCGTTGCCGACACGGCGTGTCGACGGTCTGAGCCGCAAACGATCATGGAACGCCGGGCCGTGACGGCGGCACCACGGGGCAGCACCGCAGCGGCGGCACCGTGGCCCGGCGGCAGCTCGGCACGGCGGCACCGCAGCAGCAGTGGCGGCGCGGCACGGCGGCACGGCGGCACGGCGGCACGGCGGCACGGCGGCAGCGCGGCGCGGCTCAGGCGGCGAGTGCCTGCGCCACCACCTTCAGGTCGGCGACCAGGCCGTCGAACGCGATCTCCTGGTTGTCGGCGCGCAGCACCGCCGACGGATGGATGGTGGCCACCAGCCGGGCCGGCTCGACCGGGAAGTCCCCGGGGTTCGGCGCCGACGCCGGCCAGGGCAGCAGTTCGCCCCGTGACCGGGTGACCCGGAACGACGGCCCCAGCAGTGCCTTGGCCGCCGTCGCGCCGAGCACGACGACGATCTCCGGCCGGAGCCGGGCGAACTCGGCGACCAGCCAGGGCCGGCAGGCCACGATGTGGGTCTGGTCGGGGGTCTGGTGGATCCGCCGCTTGCCGCGCATCTCGAAGCGGAAGTGCTTGACGGCGTTGGTGATGTAGAGGTGTGCCGGGTCGATGCCGGCCGCGTCGACCGCCCGGCGCAGCAGGTGCCCGGCCGGCCCGACGAACGGCAGGCCGCGCTGGTCCTCGACGTCGCCGGGCTGCTCGCCGACGAAAACCACCCGGGCGTGGGCGTCGCCCCGGCCGAAGACGACCTGGGTGGCCGGCTCGTAGAGTTCGCAGCCGCGGCAGTTCGGGGCGGCGGCGCGTACCTCGTCGAGGCTGGCGGAGGCGGGCGGGACGTACGGTTGCGCGCCGGAGGCGGTTTCGGTGCGGGACATGACGGAGTTTGTACCCGGTGCCACCGACATCACGCGCTGAAGGCCGGTGGGGTCGGCGAGTCGACCGCCGCGGCGACGGCGGCGGCGAGCCCGGGAATGTCCGCGTCGTCGAGTGGGGTGACGGTGATCCGGACCCCGGGCGGGCTGGCGAGGCGGAAGAGCGAGCCGGGCGCGACGGCGTACCCGCTGTCGCGCAACGTGGTCACCGCCCGGGTCTCGTCGGGCACCGGGATCCAGACGTTGATGCCGGTGTGGCCGGTGGCCGGCACGCCACGGGCGGCGAGCGCGGCGACGAGGGCGGCGCGCCGCCGGTCGTAGCTGTCCCGGGCCGCGACGATCCGGCGGCCGGTCGCCGGGTCGCGCCACAGCCCCGCGACGGTACGTTGCAGCAGCGTCGACACCCAGCCGGCGCCGATCCGCATCCGGCCGGCGACCCGGGCGACCGTCGCCTCGTCGCCGGCGAGCACGGCCAGCCGCAGGTCGGGCCCGTACGGCTTGCTCACCGACCGCAGGAAGGCCCAGGTCCAGGTCGCCCCGGCGAGCGGTGCCAGGGCCACGGACGCGAGTTCGCCGGCGTGGTCGTCCTCGACGAGCAGCAGGTCGGGGTGGCCGGCGAGGACGTCGCGCAGGGCGGCGGCCCGGGCCATGGTGACGGCGGCCCCGGTCGGGTTGTGGGCGCGGGTGGTGACGATCAGGGCGCGGATCCCGGCGGCCAGTGCCCGGCGCAGCCCTGCGACGGTCGGGCCGTCACCGTCGACCCGGACCGGGACGGGTTCCAGACCGAGGGCGGCGACCAGGTCGAGCAGGTTGGCCCAGCCGGGGTCCTCGACGCCGACCCGGTCGCCGGGACGCAGGTGGGCGGCGAGCAGCCGGTCGATGCCGTCGAGGGCGCCGTTGGTCAGGGTGAGCGCGGTGGCGTCGACACCGTCGGCGGCGAGCCGGGCGCGGGCGAGGTCGGCGAGTTCCGGCAGTACGCCGCCGTCCGCATAGCCGAGCGGGTCGGCCGGCGCCACGGTCGGCAGCGGCGGCAGCAGCCGCCGGTCGGGGTCGCCGGCGGACAGGTCGAGGACCCCGGCCGGTACGGCGGGACGCAGCGCCGAGCGGGTGGTGGCGACCGGTGGCCGGGGCCGGATCCGGGTGCCGCCCCGGCCCGCGGTCTCGACGACGCCGCGCTGACGCAGGGTGCGGTAGGCGCTGGCGACCGTGGCCGGGCTGACTCCGAGGTCGGCGGCGAGGGCGCGTACGGCCGGTAGCGGGGCGCCCGGGAGCAGGTCACCGTCACGGATCCCGGCCTCGATGCTGGCCGAAATCCCGGCGGCCGTGGTGCCGGTCGGCTGATATTGTGCTGCCACAGTTTCACTATTGTACTAGAACAAAATTCCAGGAGCAAAGGAGTCGGCGATGGGCGACTACCCGCAGACCCCGAGAACCACCGCCAACCGCATCCGGGACCGGATCGCGTACGGGCGCGCCACCGCGCACGCGATCCTCGACGAGGCCCACCACTGCACCTTCGCCTTCACCGTGGACGGCGAACCACGGGCGCTGCCCACCCTGCACGTACGCGTCGACGACACGCTCTACCTGCACGGCTCCACCGGCAGCCGGCCGCTGCTCGCCGCCCGGGGCCCCGGGCTGCCGGTCTGCGTCACCGTCACCCTGCTCGACGGCCTCGTCTACGCCCGCTCCCAGTTCCACCACAGCGCCAACTACCGCTCCGTCGTCGCGCACGGCACCGCCCGCCTGGTCACCGACGAGACCGAGAAGCGGGCCGCGATGACCGCGCTGGTCGACAAGCTGGGCGCCGGCCGGGCCGCCGACAGCCGCCCGCCGACCCGCCGGGAACTCGCCGAGACGGCCGTACTCGCCCTGCCGCTGCGCGAGGTGTCGGTCAAGGCCCGCCTCGGCGGCGTCGCCGACGACCCCGAAGACCTCGACCTGCCGCACTGGGCGGGTGTGGTACCGCTGCGCCACACGCCCGGCGTGCCCGAGCCCGACGCCGGGGTCACCGCACCGGTCCCCGGCTACCTGCGGGCACCCCGGTCCCCGTGGCTGACCCCGGCCGTACTGCGCGGCGCGCACGTCGTACTCGAACCGCTGGACCACGCGCACGTCGACGGGCTGCTCGCCGCCGGCGCCGACCCCGAGGTGTGGCGCCACCTGGGCAACCGGCAGCCGACCGACCACGCCGGCATGGCCGCGATCGTCACCGACGCGCTGCGCGCCCACGAGCGCGGCGACCGGGTGCCGTGGGTGCAGCGCTGCGCGCGGACCGGCGCGATCGCCGGCACCACGTCGTACTACGAGATCGACGAGGTCAACCGGTCCGTCGCCATCGGTCACACCTGGCTCGGCCGCGAACACTGGCGTACCGGCATCAACACCGAGGCCAAGCTGCTGCTGCTCGAGCGGGCCTTCGACGTACTCGGGACCCGGCGGGTGGTCTGGCACACCGACCTGCGCAACGAGCGCTCGCAGGCGGCCATCGGCCGGCTCGGCGCCCGCCGCGAGGGGGTGCTGCGCAACCACCGGCGCCGGCCCGACGGAACGTGGCGGGACACCGTCCAGTTCGCCATGATCGACGACGAGTGGCCAAACGCACAGGTCAGGCTGCGGGAATCGCTTCGCCCCGCGACCCCGCCGGGGTGAGGATCCAGCCATGCTCGGCACCATCGACCTGGGGACCTACGTCCTGGGCACCATCGCGATCATCCTGCTGCCCGGCCCCAACTCGCTCTTCGTCCTGTCCACCGCCGCCCGCCGTGGGGTACCCGCCGGCTACAAGGCCGCCGCCGGGGTGTTCCTCGGCGACACCGTGCTGATGGTGCTGTCGGCCGCCGGAATCGCGTCGCTGCTGCGGGCGTACCCACCGATCTTCCTGGTGATCAAGTACGCCGGCGCGGCGTACCTGGGCTACGTCGCACTGACCATGTTCCGGGCCGCCTGGCGGCGCTTCCAGGTCCGCAACGACCCGGACACTCCCCCGCTCATCCACGCCGCCGAGCCGGCCGCGGTCCGGCACCCGTTCCGTCGCGCCGCCGTGATCAGCGTGCTGAACCCGAAGGCGATCCTGTTCTTCGTCTCGTTCTTCATCCAGTTCGTCGACCCGTCGTACGCCCACCCGGCACTGTCGTTCCTGCTGCTCGGCGCGATCGCCCAGGCCG
Organism: Polymorphospora rubra; assembly: GCF_018324255.1. GTDB lineage: Bacteria > Actinomycetota > Actinomycetes > Mycobacteriales > Micromonosporaceae > Polymorphospora > Polymorphospora rubra. Next base: position 4,462,344 of record NZ_AP023359.1, on the reverse strand, counting down.
GCAGCGTGCTCTACCTGAGCGTGCTGATCTTCACCGGCACGTTCCTGGCCGCCCGGTTCCGGGAACGGCGCCGGCTCGCCGCCGGCGCCACCACCGGCATCGGCGTCCTCTTCCTGGGCTTCAGCGTCAAACTCGCCACCGCGAGCGGCGGCTAGATGCGGAACGCTAGAAGCGATCAAGGCGGCAACCGGACAACGCCGGCTCGGCGACGCCGTTGACCAACTCCCGCGCGACAAGGCGGCCCACGGCCGGGGCAAGCGTGACCGCCGCGTGCATCACCGCCAGATAGAGACCGGGTACGTCGGCGACCGGACCGACGATCGGCTCACCGTCGGCCGGCATCGGGCGTACTCCGAGTCGGGTGCCGAGCAGTTCGACGCTCCCGGCACCACGGAAAGTGGACCGGACGGCGGCAAGGGTCCGTTCGGGCGAGTCCGCGGCGGCGATCAGCCGGTCCGCGGCGACCTGCCGGAGATCGAAGTCCTGGGTGTTGACCACGGTGCGGACCAGACCGGCCGGCGCGCGGAGCCGGAAGAGTGGGCACGGCGACGGCTCGACCGGGACACGTACGCCGAGCGGCGCGCCCAGCGCGGCCGTGGCGACACCGGCCGCCAACACCACGGTCGTTCCGGAGAGGGGTCCTGCGGCGGTGTCGACCCCGGCGACCCGGCCCGCCGCGTCCCGTCGGACCGCGGTGACCGTGGTGTCCAGATGCACCCGGGCGCCATGGGCGCGGGCGCCCGCGACCAGCCGCTCGGTCACGGCTACCGCGTCGACGGCGCCGTCGTCGGGTGCCCATACGGCCCACTCCGGGGGCTGCCGAAGGTGGGGCTCGAGCGTCATCACGGTGGCCGCGTCCACGATCTCCTGCCCGGGCCCGGCCACCGGCGCGCCGCCCTCCGCGCGCCAGCTCAGTGAGCCGGACCAGATCACCGGCAGTCCCGGCAGCTCGGCCTCGACCCGGCGGTACTCCTCCGTCGCGGTGGCCCGTATCCCGGCCGCCGGACCGGTACGTACGCCAGACGCGCCGACCCAGGCGAACGAGTCCGCCGTCACGCCGGCGCCCGGCCGCCCGGCACCGACCAACGTCACGGCAGCGCCCGCCCGGGCGGCGTGATAGGCCACCGACGCGCCGACGATGCCAGCTCCGACGACGACCACGTGCCTACCCACCGGTGCGCTCAGCACGTTGACGACCTTACTGTCCGCAGCGGCTCCGTCCGTGCGGCCAACGGGCCGACGCCCGCTGACCGACGACCGCCCGTGAACGGAGCTCCCGGCTCCCCGGGGCAGCCTCCCCGCGGCGGCTCCCCGCGGCCGGCCATGATCGTCTGCGGCTCGGACACTCCCGGCACGGCGTGTCGAACGCCTGAACCGCAGACGATCGAGGCGGTCCCCGGAGCGGGCCGCCCGAAAGGCGACAACCGCCGGGCCGGGTCAGCTGGAACCGTCGGGAGCGCCCCCGCTGTGGCCGGGCTGGTCGTGGGTGCCGGGGCCGGCCGTCTCGTCCACCGGCCGGGTCCGGCGCCGCCACCAGGCCCGTTTCGCCACGGCCGGCCGGACCGAAGCCACCGACCGGCCCGGCGTACGGCCGCCCGACCCCGCCCGCCCACCCGGCCGGCCGTCCCCGCCCGCGAGCAACTCCCGCAGCCGGCCGTCGAGCACCGCCGGCCAGTCGGACCCGTCGGCGTGCCCGACCCGGAACCGCCCCACCCGGCCGCCGGGCCGCCCGGCCAGCCCGAGAACCACGTCGACCCCGGCCCGGTCCGCGACCACCGCGACGCCGACCTCGGTCAACCACCCCGGGTACGACTCCGGCGGCCGGAACGCCACCTCCTGGTGGAACGGCAGCCGCTGGGCGACCCCGTCGAGCCGGCCGTCGCGGATCCGCGCGTCCCGGTACGAGAACCCGAGCCGGGTGAACGCCAGCAGCAACCGCTCGTGCACGGCGGCCGGCGCGACCCGGATCGCGTCGAGCGCGGTCTCGTCGACGGCGTGCACGACCGCCAGCCGGGTCTGTACGCCGACCGCCATGCCGGGCAGCGGCCGCTCCCGTACCTCTGTCACCGGGGTCTCCCACGGCACGTCGACCTCGAACGGCAGCGTGTGACCGGCACCGGCGCGCAACGTGAACGCGCCCGTGACGGTATGCCGGTGGAACTCGACCGAGGCACCGTCGTCAGGATCGACCGCCGACACGTCGACCCGACAGACCAGCCCCACCACGACCCGGTCGACGGTGACGTCGCGGTCACCGCCGACCATCCGGACCTCGCCCCGCAGCCGGCCGCCGGGCCGGACCACCGGCTCGGCGAGCACCGTGTCGACGGACGGGCCGCCGGCACCGAACCTGCCCAGGATCCTCGACCGGACCACCCCCGCCCGCGCTAGCGCATCCGCCGGCCGCGGGGTACCGGGTCGGTCTCGTCGTCGAACTCGCCGATGACCTCCTCCAGCAGGTCCTCCAGCGCGACGAACCCGACCGGCCGGCCGGTGCCGGCCCCGTTGGTGACCAGGGCGAGCTGGGCGCGGTCGGCACGCATCGCGGCGACCGCCTCGGTGACCGTCGCCCCGGCGCCGAGGCTGAACGTGTCCCCCATCAGCTCCCCGGCCGTCGCCCTGCGGCCCGCCGTCACCGCCCGCACCGCCTCCCGGACGTGGACGATACCGACCACCTGATCCGCCCCGTCGAGCACGATCAGGCGGGACCGTCCGCTCTCCCGGCAGATCTCCTCGATCCGCTCGGCCGAGTCGCCCCTGTCGACCTTGACGATCCGGTCGAACGGCTCCATCACGTCGGCGACCCTGGTGGCCTGCAGTTCCAGCATGCTGGTCAGCATCTCGTGCTGGTCCGCGGCGAGCAGTCCGTGCTCGCGCGACTGTTCGAGCAGCAGGCGCAATTCCTCCGGGCCGTGCACCTGGGCGAGCTGGTCCTGTGGGTTGACCTTGACCAGCCGCAGCGTCGCGTTGGCCATCTCGTTGAGCACCGACAGGATCGGCCGCGACACCCGGGCGAAGGCCCGGAACGGCAGCCCCAGCAGCAACGCCGACCGCTCCGGGTCGGTGATCGCCCACGACTTCGGCGCCATCTCGCCGACCACCAGGTGCAGGAACGTCACCAGGGACAGCGCGAAGACCAGCGCGATCACATGGCTGGCCGCGTCCGGCAGCCCCACCGCGTGCAGCAGCGGGGCGACCAGCCGCTCGATCGCCGGCTCGGCGAGCGCACCGAGCCCCAGGGTGCAGACGGTGATGCCGAACTGCGCGCCGGCCAGCATCAGGGACAGTTCGCGTACGCCGTCGAGAGCGGCCTTCGCCGCCCGTCCACCGGTGGCCGCGGCCTGCTCCAGCCGGTAGCGCTTGCTCGCCACCAAGGCGAACTCGGCGGCCACGAAGAAGCCGTTGAGCGCCAACAGGACCACCGAGATCAACAACGCCACGCCCGGGGTCACGGTGCCACCTCGCTCCGCTCGGCACCACCGTGTCCGACACCGAGCCCAACGGTTCGCTCACTCCGTTCGCTCACGGCGTCACCTCGCTCCGCTCGGCACCACCGTGCTCAAGACTGAGCCAGCTCACGGTGCCACCTCCAGGCGTACGGAGTCGGCGACGTGCCGGTCGACGGCCAGGACCTCGACGACGGCCCGCGTTCCGGCCTGGTCGGCCTCCGCGGCCAGGCCGATCACCAACCGGTCGCCGACCTGCGGCACCCGGCCGAGTTCGCGCATGACCAGGCCGGAGACGGTGTCGTACTCGGGCCCCTCGGGCAACCGGATGCCGGTCGCGTCGGCCACCTCGTCGATCCGCCACCGGGCCGGCACCAGCCAGGAGCCGTCCGGCTGGCGGGCCGGCGCCGGCTCGGGCGGATCGTCCTCGTCGCGGATCGGGCCGACCAGCTCCTCGGCGATGTCCTCCAGGGTGATCACCCCGGCGAAGCCGCCGTACTCGTCGACCACGCAGGCGAGTTGGCGGTGCCCGCCCCGCAGCCGGTCGAGCACGGTCGGCAGCGGCAGGGTGTCGGGCACCAGGAGCGGCGGTACGAGCACCGCCGAGATCGGGGTGCTGTCGCGCTTCGCCGGCGCGATGGTGAGTACGTCGGCGATCCCGACGACCCCGACCACGTCGTCGACGCCGTCGGTGCCGCGTACGGGGAAACGGGAGTGCCCGGTGTCGACCATCTCGACGATCCGGCGGACCGGCTCGTCGGCGCGTACGGTGTGCACGTCGACGCGGGGCACCATCGCCTCGCCGGCGGTCAGCTGGCGGAAGTCGAGGCCCCGGTCGAGCAGATTGGACATCTCGGCGTCGAGGTGCCCTTCCTCGCGCGACTCGGCGATGATCTGCTCGAGGTCCTCCGGCGTGGCGCCGGTGGGAAGTTCCTCGATCGGCTCGATGCCGACCCGGCGTAGCAGCCGGGTGGCCGAGGCGTCGAAGAGCCGGATCAGCGGGCCGGCGACCGCCATGTAGATCAGGGTGGACCGGCTCAGCGCCCGGGCCAGGGCCTCCGGCCGGGCGATGGCGAGGTTCTTCGGGGCCAGTTCGCCGAGCACCATCTGGATCACGGTGGCGATGACGAGCGCGAGCCCGATGGCCAGCGGCAGGCTGACCGACTGGGGCACCCCGGCGCCGCCGAGCAGCTGGGCGAGACCGTCACCGACGAAGGGTTCGGCGACGTAGCCGACCAGCAGTGCGGTGACGGTGATGCCGAGCTGGGCGCCGGAGAGCATGAACGACAACCGGCCGGTGACCTTGAGTGCCCGCTCGGCGGCGCCGTCGCCGCCGTCCGCGAGCTGCCGCAGTTTGCCCCGGTCGACGGCGACGTAGCCGAATTCCTGGGCGACGAAGTATCCGGTGGCCGCGGTGAGAACGATGATCAGCACGAGACCGACGAGGATCAACACGGGTGGCTCAGCGCCCCCGGGCCGGACGCCGCGTGCTGGTTGTGCCGGGCGTTACCCGGCCAGCTATAGCTGCCCTCCTGGGCAGTCGGTTCGGTCATCCGGTCAGTTTAAGTCTCGACCGGCCCTTCGCCCTACGGAACCAGGGGCCGGTCCGCCCCGCCGCCGGCGGCGCCACGGGTCAGCCCCGGCGCCGCCGACGGTTGCCGCCACCGCCGGCACTGTCGACCTCCGTGGTCGGCGCGCGGTCGGCCAGCTCGTCGACGATCAACTCCGGGCTGGGACGCTTCAGCCGGTACGCCGCCCGGCCGACCATGTGCGCGGCCACCGGTGCCGTCACCAGCTGGAAGAGACCGACCAGCAGCAGCATCGTCAGGTCGGACCGGGAGCGGATCCGCAGCGCTACCCCGGCCAGGATCAGCAGCAGGCCGAGCACCTGCGGCTTGGTGGCGGCGTGCATGCGGGCCAGCACGTTGGGGAACCGCACCAGGCCCACCCCGGCGGCCAGGCTGAGCAACGCGCCGGCGATCAGGAAGATGGCCGACAGCGTGTCGGCGGCGGCGTTCACGAATCGTCCCGCGCGGCGAAGCGGACCACGCTGACCGAGCCGACGAACCCGAGGATCGACAGCACGACGAGGATCGGCAGGGTGGTCGCGTGGCGGTTGAAGGCCGCCTCCGCGCCGATCGCCCCCATGAGCACGGCGAGCAGGACGTCGGTGGCCACCACCCGGTCCAGCAGGGTCGGGCCGCGCACGATCCGGACGATCGCCAGTACGGCGGCGGTCGACAGCAGTGCGGTGACGGCCACGACGACGGCGATGGTCATCGGGATGCTCCTTCGTCATCGGAGTTGACAGCTTTGCCGGTCGGGCCGGTCCCGCCGGTCGGGCCGGTCTTGCCGTTGGAGCCGGCCCCGCCCGCCTTGCCCCCGGAGCCGGCCCTGCCCGCCTTCCGGGTGGAGCCCGCCTTCCCGGTGGTGCCGGCCTTCCCGGTGGCGGTCGCGCTTCCCGCGATGTCGGTCTTCCTGGCGGGGTCCGTCTTCGTGGTGGGTGGGGACCCGCCGGCGGGTTCGGACTCCAGCAGGCGCAGCTCGGCGGCGGAACCGGTCGCCCGGATGATCCGGGCCTCGAGTTCGAGGATCTCGCGGCGCATCCGCTCGACGCCGTCGGGGCCCTCGAGGTCGAGCACGTGCACGTACAGGGTGCCGGTGGACCGGTCGGCCTCGACGATCAGGCTGCCCGGCACCAGCGACAGCGCCTCGGCGGTCAGCGTCAGGTTGAGGTCGGAGTGCACCCGCAACTGCACCGCGATGATGCCGCTGTTCGGCCGGTAGCCCGGCCGCAGCGCCACCCCGGCGACCTGGATGCTCGCGGTGATCAGATCGGCCAGGAACTGCAGCACGAAACGGAGCAGGGCCAGCGGCCGGATCCGCCCGCCGAAGGTCACCCGGGGCAGCGGGAAGAAGACGAGCACGACGGCCGCGACGACCAGCCCACCGATCACGTTGCCGATGGAGAAGTCGCCCCACAGCAGGTTCCAGACCAGGACCAGCCAGACGACCGCGACCAGCTGGTCCCGCCAGCGTCGGGGATTGGCCCGTGGCGGAGGTGATGTCGTCGTCATCGGGTGCCTCCCGGGAAGACCGCTTCGACGTACGGGGTGCGGGCCCGCAGGTCCTCGGCGGCGTCGGAACTGACGTCGAACAGCGGTCCGGCGACCACGGTCAGCGCCAGCCCGAAGATCACCAGCCCGAGGGTGGCGCCGACCATCAGCGGTGGCAGCGACGTCTGCGCCCCCTCCGACACCTGCTTCGGGCTACGCCAGAAGGCGAGGTTCCAGACCTTCATGGTGGCGTAGAGGGTGAGCAGGCTGGTCGCCGTGCCGCCGGCCACCAGCAGCCACGGCAGCACGCCGCCGGCCTCGACACCGGCCTGGAGCAGGCCGAGCTTGCCGAGGAAGCCGGAGAACGGCGGGATGCCGGCCAGATTCAACGCCGGTAGGAAGAAGATCACACCGAGTAACGGTGCCATCTTCGCCAACCCACCTAGCTTGTCCAGGTTGGTGCTGCCGGTACGGCGTTCGACCAGACCGGTGGCGAGGAACAGCGTGGTCTGGATGGTGATGTGGTGGACCACGTAGAAGATCGCCCCGGACAGTCCGGTCACCGACATCAACGCCACCCCGAAGATCATGTAGCCGATGTGGCTGACCAGGGTGAACGACAACAGACGTTTTATGTCGGACTGGGCGACGGCGCCGAAGATGCCGACCACCATGGTCAGCAACGCCACGATCATCAGCAGGTCCGCGGTACGACCGCCCGGGAACAGCAGCGTCTCGGTACGGATGATCGCGTACACGCCGACCTTGGTGAGCAGGCCGGCGAACACCGCCGTGACCGGTGCCGGCGCGGTCGGATAACTGTCCGGCAGCCAGGCCGACAGCGGGAACACCGCCGCCTTGATCCCGAAGGCGACCAGCAGCATCAACTGCAACACCAGCCGCAGGTTGTCCGGTAGCGCGTCGAGCCGGTCGACGAGCTGGGCCATGTTCAGGGTGCCCGTGGCCGAGTAGATCAGCCCGATCGCCGACAGGAAGATCAGCGACGAGAGCAGGCTGACGACGACGTACGTCGTACCGGCCCGGATCCGTACCTCGGTGCCGCCCAGGGTCAGCAGCACGTAGCTCGCGGCGAGCAGGATCTCGAACCCGACGAAGAGGTTGAACAGGTCGCCGGAGAGGAACGCGTTGGTGACGCCGGCGGTCAACACCAGATACGTCGGGTGGTAGATGGCGACCGGTGTGCCCTCGTCGCCGTCGGCCCGACCCTCGCCGATCGAATAGAGCAGCACGCACAACGTGACCGCGGCCGAGACGACCAGCATCAACGCCGACAGCTGGTCGGCGACCAGCACGATGCCGACCGGCGCCGGCCAGCCGCCGACGTTGACCACCAGCGGGCCGTCGCGGTGGGCGACGACCAGCAGTACGCAGGCCACCGCCAAGGTCGCGGTGAGCACCACCACGCTGACCGCCCGCTGGCTGCGCGGATGCCGGGCGAGCACCAGGGTCAGCGCCGCCCCCAGCAACGGCATGACCACGGGCAGAGGCACCAAATTGGTCATCGCTTGCCGCCGTCCTTGTCGTTCTTGTCGTCCTTGTCGACCGTGGTCTGCGCGGCGTCCACCGCGATCTCCTCCGGCTCGTCGGCGCGCGCGCCCTCGTTCGGTGCCTCGTCGCCGACCGGTTCGAGGTCGACCTGTTCCGGGTCGACGGCGTCGTCGTCGGCGCCGTCGGTGCTGTCGTCGGTGCCGGAGACCTCGTCGCGCTCGGCGAGCTGGACGATGCGGCGGTCCTCGAGGTCGTCCTGCACCTCGTCGTGCCCGATCACCTGCCAGCTCCGGTACGCCATCGCGAGCAGGAAGGCCGTCATGCCGAGGGTGATGACGATGGCGGTCAGCACCATCGCCTGCGGCAGCGGATCGCTCATGTCGCCCTCGTCGGTGACCCCGACGATGGGCGCCCCACCGGCCCGCCCGCCGACCAGGATCAGCAGGTTGGCGCCGTTGCCGAGCAGGATCACGCCGAGCAGGATCCGGGTCAGGCTGCGCTCCAGCAGCAGGATGACGCCGCAGGCGAAGAGCACCCCGATCGCCAACACCAGAACCAAATTCGGGCTCATGCCGTCACCTCGCTCCGCTCGGCACCGGCATGGCCAACACCGCACCCGATGATTCGCACGCTCCGCGCGCTCATGCGAGCTCCTCCTCACGCCGGGCCGGGGGTTCGGCCTCGCCGTCGGCCTCCATCTGCTGGTCGACCCGCGCGCCGAGGCTGCGCAGGATGTCCAGGACCAGGCCGACGACGATCAGGTAGACCCCGATGTCGAAGAAGATCGACGTCACCAGGTGCACGTCGCCGATCAGCGGCGGGTGGAGGTCGACCACCGTGCTCTGCAGGAAGTCGCCGCCGAACAGCAGGGCCGCCAACCCGGTGCCGACCGAGACGAACAGCCCGGAGCCGAGCACGAGTCCGGCGTCGACCGGGGCGGCCTCGTCGAGTTCGTACCGGCCGCCGGCGAGATATCGCACGACCAGCGCCAGGCCGGCGACCAGGCCACCGGCGAACCCGCCGCCGGGTGCGTTGTGCCCGGAGATCATCAGGTAGATCGAGAAGAGCACGATGGTGTGGAAGAGCAGCCGGGTGACCACCTCGAAGACGATCGACCGCTGCCGGCTGTGCACCGTCGGCCCGGCCCGCAGCCACACCGGTTCCCGGCGTCGCTTGGGCAGCTCCCGCCGGCGCGGGCCGGGGCCGCCGCGCGGCCGCAGGAAGATCAGGCTGGCCACGCCGGTCGCGGCCACCACCAGTACGGCGATCTCGCCCATCGTGTCCCAGGCCCGGATGTCGACCAGCGTCACGTTGACGACGTTGCGGCCGTGGCCGTACGAGACGGCGAGTTCGGGGAAGTCGACGGAGATCGGCACCGCGTCCCGCCCACCGGCGGCGGCCAGCGCCAGCCCGGACATGGTCAGGCCGACGGCGACCCCGATGAAGATCCGGGTCCACCGGCTGCTGCGCAGCGGCCGGGCCGAGAAGTGGGCCGGCAGTCGGCGCAGCACCAGCACGAACACCACGATCGTGACGGTCTCCACCAGGAACTGGGTCAGTGCCAGGTCGGGCGCGCCGTGCAGGACGAACATCATGGCGGTGCCGTACCCGGTCACCCCGACGAGCACCATCGCGGTGAGCCGGCGCTGGGTCCGTACGGCGAGGATCGCGGCGGCGGCCAGGACCACCACGACGACCAGTTGCAGCGGGGTGTCCCACAGCGACACCCGCTCCGGCCAGGGCCGGCCGAGCAGCAGCGCGCCACCGGGCACGGCGACCAGCACCAGCAGGATCGTGCCCAGGTACTGCGGCAGCGCACCGCGCTGGGTGGCACCGGTCAGTTCGACGGCGCCCCGGTCGAGCCAGTGGGTCAGCTTCGAATAGACCTCGCCGCCCTCCATCGGGACGCCGATCCGGCCGACGGCGCGGCCGGCGCGGCCGTACCGGTGGAAGAAGAGCAGGCCGGCGACCAGGGCAAGGGCGGACAGGCCGAGCGGCAGGGTGAGGCCGTGCCACAGGGCGAGGTGGTAGCGGCCGTCGCCGGCCAGCCGGGCGTACGGGCTGAGGTAGCTGTCGACGACCGGGGCGAGCGGTCCGAGCACCAGTCCGGCCAGGGCGAGCAGCCCGACCGGGGCGAAGAACGCGGCGCCGACCTTGCGGACCGGGGTGGGTTCGACGCCCGGCTTGTCGGCGAAGGTGCCCCAGACGAACCGGGCGCTGTAGGCGACGGTCAGCGTGGCGCCGACCACGAGTACGGCCAGGACCAGCGGTTCGTCCAGGAACGCCTCGAAGATCGCCTCCTTCCCGACGAAGCCGAGCAGGGGCGGGATGCCGGCCATCGAGGCGGCGGCGAGGACGGCGGCGACGAAGACGGCCGGCATCCGACGCCACAGTCCGGACAGTTCGCCGAGCTGGCGGGTGCCGGCCTTGTGGTCGACGATGCCGACGACGAGGAAGAGGGTGGCCTTGAACAGGGCGTGCGCCAGCAGCATGGTGGCGCCGGCGAGGGCGGCGTTGTAGGTGCCGGCGCCGGTGACCGCGACGAGGAAGCCGAGCTGGCTGACCGTGCCGTACGCCAGCAGCAGTTTCAGGTCGGTCTGCCGCAGCGCCGTCCAGCCGGCCATGACCATGGTGAGGCCGCCGAGGGCGTAGACGATCAGGTGCCACGGCCCGGCGTACGCGAACAGCGGCGCCAGGGTCGCCACCAGGTAGATGCCGGCCTTGACCATGGCCGCGGCGTGCAGGTAGGCGCTGACCGGGGTGGGTGCGGCCATGGCCGCCGGCAGCCAGAAGCTGAACGGGAAGATCGCCGACTTCGACAGCGCGCCGGCCAGGATGAGGATCAGGGCGATGCCCAGGTACGCCCCGGACGGCTTCGCCCCGTCGACGATCTCCGACCAGCGGTAGGTGCCGGCGTGCTCACCGAGCATGATGAAGCCGATCAGCATCGCCAGGCCGCCGACGGTGGTCACGATCAGCGCCTGCGACGCCGCCCGCCGGCTCGCCCGCTTCTCCGGGTTGTGGCCGATGAGCAGGTAGGAGAAGACCGTGGTCAGCTCCCAGAAGACGTAGAGCAGGATCAGGTCGTCGGCGATGACCAGGCCGAGCATCGCCCCGGCGAAGCCGACGAAGACCCCGGCGAACCGGCCGAGGCCGGGTTCACTGTCGGAGAAGTAGCGGGCGCAGTAGACCAGCACCAGCGCGCCGACCCCGCCGACCAGCAGGACCATCAGCCACGACAGGGTGGTCACCCGGAACGACAGGTCGAGCCCGAGTTGCGGCACCCAGGGGTACGTCTCGACGACCGCGCGCCCGTCGCGGACGCCCGCGGTCTGGGCGATGGCCCAGCCCAGCGCGGCGGCGGGGGCGAGGGCCAGCGGATAGAAGGCATGCCGGCCCCACCACCGGACGAACAGTGGCGCGCAGAGCGCCATCACGAGGTGGAGGGCCAGCAGCACCAGCATGCGTACTCCAGAAAGGTGTCATCGCAGGCCCTGCGGGAGGGTCTGCGGCGGCTATACGGATCAGACGGCACCGGACCCGCGTGACGGACCTGAATGGCCGAATTGCGGGCGTGTCGGTGCCGTTCCCGGTAGATGGCAGCGCCGCCCGGTGGGTCACGGACGGCCGCTCGGTGCGCGTGGCCCGCTGCCCGGCGGGGTCGGAGGGGGTTCCGACCTGGTCGCCGGCTCGGGGCGGCCCACTCGGTGCGGTCGCCGCTCGGGCGGTCGGCCCGCGGTCGCGGGCCTTCGGCGGGCGCTATCCGGCCGGTGGTGCCCGGCCGGGTTGGGCGCCGACCGGACGCTCCGGTAACCGGGCGCCGGGCGGTGTCGCACGGGAGAGGTCCGGCGGCGCCGGCTCCAGTTCGGGAGGGACGCTGGGGTTGCCCAGCTGCACCTGCTCCACGGCGGGCCGGCGGAGTTCCTCGTAGGTCCACTGCCGGGTGGTGGCCCGCCCGGTGCCGGACTCGCTGTCGGTGCCGGCGCCCGCACTCGGCGCGGGCGGGAACAGCGCGGCGCCCATCGAGGCGTGCGCCTGCGCGATGGCGCCGGCCGGCACGGCGGCGGAGGCCGCGCCATGCACGAAGGTGATTGCGAGTACGGTGAACAGAACGGCCGCGAGCAGCCGATCGATCGGTCGGCGTGCCTGGGTTCGTCCCCGCATGTCACCTCCCACCGATCGTCCGGCGGTAAGTGTAGCGGCTCCCAATGGTCGTTACTTGAACGAAACATTGCAGTCCGAGGGCGCCCACGTGCTGGTACGACCGGCCGGTGCGCGGCCGATCCGGCGCCCCCGTCCGGATGTCCCGGGCGACCCCGCAGCGCCGTGGACGGCTCCGGGACTCAGGCGGCCCGGACCGTTCCGGTGATAGGCGTCACGCCCTCCACCACCAGGTCGGGCCGGCCGAGCGCCAGCGCGACCTCGTTGATCACCCGCTGGTCGGCGGTCAGCGAACGGATCGACCGCCCACGGTGTCGACCCTCCCGACGCAGCACGAAGTAGTGCACGGCGGCCCGTACCCACGCCCGGTCGGCGGCGCTGGCCCGGGTGGTGCTCACGACGAGGTCGCGCAGCGAGGCGGCGAGCAGCTCGGCGAGCCGGAGGTCGTTCACGGCACCGGCCCGCAGCACGGCGAGGTGGTTGTCGACCTGACGGATGAGAACGTCGGTGTCGTGCTGAAAATTACGCTGAATCCCGGTCATTCCGGCCTCCCCGACTGACCTTGGCGTTGCGGGCGAAGTTACTGCATTCCTCGCAATACCGGCAAGGGTTTCCATCAATTGCCGGTATCAACGCCTGTCCCGCCGATCGGTTTCGTGACCCCGACGACTCCCCGGCCACGGTCCGGCAGAGCGACCACCGGCGACCGGTCGTCGCGGTCGTACCAGGCGGGGGCGAGGTCGGGTCGGCGCAGGTGTGCGGTGTCGTGTCGTACGGGACGGGCAGGATGGAGACATGGACGAGGTGCTGGCGGAATTCGGGGCGGCGACCCGGGACTGGTTCGCCGCCGCGTTCGCCGCACCCACCGCGGCCCAGAAGGGGGCGTGGCGGGCGGTCGGCGCCGGCCGGCACGCGCTCGTCGTCGCGCCGACCGGGTCCGGCAAGACCCTGGCCGCGTTCCTGTGGTCGCTGGACCGGCTGGCCCGCGAGGCCGCCCCGGCCGACGCCCGACGCCGGTGCCGGGTGCTCTACGTCAGCCCGCTCAAGGCCCTCGCCGTCGACGTCGAGCGGAACCTGCGCGCCCCGCTGGCCGGCATCCGGCAGGCCGCCGCCCGGCTGGGGACACCACCGCCGGACATCACCGTCGGGATGCGCACCGGCGACACGCCGGCCGACGAGCGCCGGGCGTTCGCCCGCACCCCGCCGGACATCCTGATCACCACTCCGGAGTCGCTGTTCCTGCTGCTCACCTCGGCGGCCCGGGAGTCGCTGCGCGGCGTCGAGACCGTCATCGTCGACGAGGTGCACGCGGTGGCGGCGACCAAGCGCGGCGCCCACCTGGCGCTGTCACTGGAACGGCTCGACGAACTGCTGCCCCGCCCGGCCCAGCGGATCGGCCTGTCGGCGACCGTACGACCGGTCGACGAGACGGCCCGGTTCCTCGGCGGCGCCCGCCCGGTCGAGGTCGTCGCGCCGCACACCGCCAAGACGATCGAGGTCAGCGTCGAGGTGCCGGTCGAGGACATGACCCGGCTCGACGAGGTCGAACAGCCCGGCGACGGCGACCCGGACGGCCCCCGCCGCGCCTCGATCTGGCCGGCGGTCGAGGAGCGGGTCCTCGACCTGATCGCCGGGCACCGGTCCACCATCGTCTTCACCAACTCCCGGCGGGGTGCCGAACGGCTGTGCGCCCGGCTCAACGAGTTGGCCGCCGACCGCGCCGGCGGCGACCGGGCCGGCGACGGGACGGGGCCCGACGGCGGAGCCCGGCCGGCCGGGCCGCCGCGGCTGCCCGCGCAGATCATGGCCCAGTCCGGGGCGGCCGACGGCGCCCCGGCGGTGGTCGCCCGCGCCCACCACGGCAGTGTCTCCCGCGAGGAGCGCCGCCAGATCGAGGAGGCGCTGAAGTCGGGCCGGCTGCCGGCGGTGGTCGCCACCTCCAGCCTGGAGCTCGGCATCGACATGGGCGCCGTCGACCTGGTCGTGCAGATCGAGGCGCCGCCCAGCGTCGCCGCCGGCCTGCAACGCGTCGGCCGGGCCGGGCACCAGGTCGGCGCGGTGTCCCGGGGGGTGGTCTTCCCCAAGCACCGCGGCGACCTGCTCGCCTGCGCGGTGGTCGCCGAGCGGATGGCCGACGGGGCGATCGAGGAGCTGCACCATCCGCGCAACCCGCTCGACGTGCTCGCCCAGCAGATCGTCGCGATGGTCGCGCTCGACCCGTGGCCGGTGGCCGAGCTGGCCGCGGTCGTCCGGCGGGCGGCACCCTTCGCCGAGCTGCCCGACTCGGCGCTGAACGCGGTGCTCGACATGCTCTCCGGGCGCTACCCGTCGACGGCGTTCGCGGAACTGCGGCCGCGGCTGGTCTGGGACCGGGTCACCGACCTGCTCACCGGGCGGCCGGGGGCGCAGCGGCTCGCGGTCACCAGCGGCGGCACGATCCCGGACCGGGGCCTGTTCGGGGTCTTCCTCGCCGGCGCCGAGCGGGCGGCGCGGGTGGGTGAGCTGGACGAGGAGATGGTCTACGAGTCGCGGATCGGCGACGTCTTCCTGCTCGGCTCGTCGTCGTGGCGGATCGAGGACATCACCCCCGACCGGGTGCTGGTCTCGCCGGCGCCCGGGCAGGCCGCCCGGATGCCGTTCTGGAAGGGCGACTCGATGGGGCGCCCGCTGGAGCTGGGCCGGGCGCTGGGTGCCCGGTTGCGCGGGCTGGTCCGCGGTGACGAGACGGCGGCCGCCACGCTGCGGGCCGGTGGCCTCGACGAGTGGGCAGCCGGCAATCTGCTCGCCTACCTGCGCGACCAGCGGGAGGCGACCCGGTCGGTGCCGGACGACCGGACGGTGGTGGTCGAGCGGTTCCGGGACGAGTTGGGCGACTGGCGCCTCGCCGTCCACTGTGTGCTGGGCGCCCGGGTCAACGGCCCGTGGGCGCTGGCCATCGGGCGGCGGCTGGCCGAACGGTACGGCGTCGACGCCCAGGTGCTGCCCTCCGACGACGGCATCGTGGTCCGGCTGCCGGACACCGCCGACGAGCCGCCCGGCGCCGACCTCGTCGCGTTCGACCCCGACGAGATCGGCGCGATCGTGGAGGAGTCGGTCGGCTCGTCGGCGCTGTTCGCCGCCCGGTTCCGCGAGTGCGCCGCCCGTGCGCTGCTGCTGCCGCGCCGCGACCCGAAGCGCCGGCAGCCGTTGTGGCAGCAGCGGCAGCGGGCCGCCCAGCTGCTCGACGTCGCCCGCGAGTACGCCGACTTCCCGATCACGCTGGAGGCCGCCCGGGAGTGCCTGCGGGACGTCTTCGACCTGCCCGGCCTGGTCGGCCTGATGCGCGACCTCGCCGGCCGGCGGGTACGGCTGGTCGAGGTCGAGACGCCCCGGCCGTCGCCGTTCGCCCGGTCGCTGCTGTTCGGCTACGTCGGCGCCTTCCTCTACGAGGGTGACGCCCCGCTGGCCGAGCGGCGGGCCGCCGCCCTCGCCCTGGACTCCGCCCTGCTCGGGGAGTTGCTCGGCCGGGTCGACCTGCGTGAGCTGCTCGATCCGGCGGTGGTCGCCGAGTCCGCGCGGCAACTGCGCTGGCGGACCGAGCAGCGGCGGCCCCGCGACGCGGAGGACGTCGCCGAGATGCTGCGGGTGCTGGGCGACCTGACCGGGGCCGAGCTGGTCGAACGGGGCGCCGACCCCGCCTGGCTGACCGCGCTCGAGTCGGCCCGCCGGGCGCTGCGGATCCGGGTCGCCGGCGAGGAGCGCTGGATCGGGGTCGAGGACGCCGGCCGGTTCCGCGACGCGCTCGGCGTGGCGCTGCCGGTCGGGGTCGCCGACGCGTACGTCGAGCCGGTCCCGGATCCGCTCGGCGACCTGGTCGCCCGCTACGCCCGTACCCACGGTCCGTTCGCCGCCGCGACCTGCGCCGCCCGGTTCGGGCTCGGGGTCTTCGTCGTCGAGCAGGCGCTCAAGCGGCTCGGCGCCACCGGCCGGGTGGTGTCCGGCGAGTTCTCCCCCGGCGGGGTCGGCACCCAGTGGTGCGACGCCGAGGTGCTGCGGCTGCTGCGCCGCCGGTCGCTGGCGGCGCTGCGCCGCGAGATCGAGCCGGTGCCGCCCCGGGCGCTGGCCACGTTCCTGCCCCGTTGGCAGCAGGTCGGCTCGTCGGCACGCGGGGTCGACGCGGTCGCGGCCGTGGTCGAGCAGATCCAGGGGGTGGCGGTGCCCGGTTCGGCGCTCGAACGGCTGGTGCTGCCCGGCCGGGTCGCCGACTACTCCCCCGCCCATCTCGACGAACTGTGCGCCAGCGGCGAGGTGCTGTGGGCCGGTGCGGGGGCCATCGCCGGCGGCGACGGCTGGGTGACGCTGGTCTACGCCGACAACGCTCCGCTGCTGCTGGCGCCGCCGGACGAGGCGCTGGCCCGTACCCCGTTGCACGACGCGGTGCTCGCCGCCCTGGCCGACGGTCAGGCGCTGTTCTTCCGGTCCCTGGCCGAGCGGGTCGGCGGCGGCGACGAGCCGGCGCTCGTGGCCGCCCTGTGGGATCTGGTCTGGGCCGGCTGGCTGACCAACGACACGCTGGCCCCGCTGCGGGCCGGCGTCGGCGCCGGCGGCGCCCACCGGGCGCGGGCGTCGGCGCCGCGGGCCCGGCAGCGGCGGCCGGGACGGGTCGCGCTGGGGTCGCGCGGCGGGCCGCCGACCGTCGCCGGCCGGTGGTCCCGGCTGCCCGACCGCGATCTCGATCCGACCCGCCGCGCGGCGGCACTCGGCGACCTGTTGCTGGAACGGCACGGGGTGGTGACCCGTGGCGCGGTCGCCGCGGAGGGGATCACCGGCGGTTTCGCCGGGGTCTACCCGGTGCTGGCCGCGATGGAGGAACGGGGCGCGGCCCGGCGCGGCTACTTCGTCGAGGGGCTCGGCGCGGCCCAGTTCGCGGTCCCCGGCGCGGTCGACCGGCTGCGGGCACAGGCCGAGCCGGACCGGGGCGGGCCGCGGGCCGCCGGGCCGGCGCTGGTGCTGGCGGCGACCGACCCGGCCAACCCGTACGGCGCGGCACTGCCCTGGCCGGACCGGGTGGTCGACGCCGGCGACGGCGGGCCGGCCGCGGCCACCGGGCACCGGGCCGGCCGCAAGGCGGGTGCCCTCGTCGTGCTGGTCGACGGCGACCTGGCGCTCTACGTCGAACGTGGCGGCCGCACCATTCTGTCCTTCGTGGACGATGCGGAGGCGCTGGCCCGGTCGGCGCGGGCGCTCGCCGCCGCCGTCCACTCCGGCGCGCTCGGGGCGATGTCGGTCGAACGCGCCGACGGCGGGGCGGTCCGCGCCTCCCCGCTGCACGACGCGCTGACCGAGGCGGGTTTCCGGGCCACCCCGCGCGGTCTGCGGCTGCGCGGTTGACGGTCCGCGCGCATCCGCTCCGTGGGGTCGAGGGGCGGCGACGGGCGGAGCACGGGCACGATAACGTTCCGGTCATGGCCGACTACCCGGTGATCAGCCTCACCACCGACTTTGGACTGTCCGACGGGTTCGTCGCCGCATGCCACGGGGTGATCGCCGGCCTGGCACCGACGGTACGGGTGATCGACATCACCCACCTCGTGGATCCCGGCGACATCGTCCGGGGCGCCGCGGTGCTGTCGCAGACCGTGCCGTACCTGCCGTCGGCCGTGCACATGGCGGTCGTCGACCCCGGCGTGGGCACGGCGCGGCGGGCCGTGGCCGTGCAGACCCCGGGTGGACTGCTGGTCGGGCCGGACAACGGCCTGCTGCCGTGGGCCGCCGACGCACTCGGCGGCCCGACCGGCGCGGTCGAGTTGTCCAATTCGGACTGGTTTGGGACTGGCGCGTCCCGTACGTTCCACGGCCGGGACGTCTTCGCGCCGGTCGCCGCCCGCCTCGCCACCGGGGCACCGTTCGCGCAGGCCGGTCCGGCGATCGACCCGGCCGGTCTGGTACGCCTGCCCGAGCCGGTGGTGTCGGCCGGCGAGGGGTGGCTGGAGTCGCAGGTGTTGACCATCGACCGGTACGGCAACGTGCAGCTCGCCGCGCCCGGATCGGCCCTCGACGCGCTCGGGTCACCGCTGCGGGTCGGCGGCGTCCGGGCCGTACGTGGCGGGACGTTCGGCGACACGTCGCCGGGTGGCCTCGTGGTGTACGTCGACTCCGCCGGCCGGGCCGCGGTGGCCGTCAACGGCGGGCGGGCGGCGGGAGTGCTCGCGGTCCGGCCCGGAGACGTCGTACGACTGGTGACCGTGCCCTGACCAGAGGTGCGGTACGCGCCGGATTGCTTACTGTGAAAGGCTTGTGGGGTGGATACGACTCCGATCACCAAGTGTCCATGTTGCAACTACCGGACCGGCTGCCTGACCTGCCCGGTGTGCTTCTGGACCGACGACGGCCAGGATGACCACGACGCCGACGTGGTCCGGGGCGGCCCCAACGGTGACCTGAGCCTCGCCCACGCCCGGCTCAACTTCGCCATCTACGGCGCGAGCCACGAGCGTTACCGGGACACCGTCCGCCCGCCGCGGATCGACGAGTACCCGTGATCGGGCCGGTGCCCACACGCACCGGCCCGACGTCCCACCCCGACACCACCCGTCAGCCGTCGCGACGGCCGGGCCACCAGCCGGCCGTCGCGGGATGCCACCGTTCGCCGGCTGTCGTGCGGCCGGCCGCCGTCTCACGGGCGACGGCGGCGGCCGCGATCGCCCGGCGCCCGGCCCGGACGCACAACGGCGCACCGGCTCCGTCCGCGTCGGGTACAGACAATCGCGAATGCGTGGATGTACAGTCTCGGATATCGCTTCGCCGTTGCGCGCAGAATCCTTGCGCGAAGAATCCCGGAGACATGATGGACGAACTCGAAGACCGCCGCCTTTACCACGTGGTCGTCAATGACGAGGAGCAGTACTCGATCTGGGCCGACGGATCCGAGATCCCGGCCGGATGGCGCACCGCCGGATTTACCGGCGACCGCGCCGCCTGTCTCGCCCATATCGAGCAGGTCTGGACCGATCTGCGTCCGCGCAGCCTTCGGGAATGGGCCGCGAGCAACGCCTGACAGGGCCCGCCCCACCAGCGCGGATCGACCGCGACACGAACGTCAGCCTTTTCCTCGCCGGTGCCGGACAACCGCCGGTCGGACACCCCGACCGGCAATTCCGGCGCAGCGAGCATCGAATGAACCGCAATCTGCCCCCAAAATGCAGTTACCGCCACCGTAGTCCATGGACGCAAAGCCTCGGCATGGTCCCCGCGGGTCCACCACCTCTCGGCGGGCCCGCGGGTCAGGGCATTCCCGTACTCGCCTCCTCACCAGGAGTGATGGCAAGATCGGACATCCCCGCCGGCATCCCCCAAGATCGGGACAGGCAGGCCGGCCGGTCGGCCCTCCGATCCAGAACCATACGGCCACGCGATCCCACCGAATGACCGACTCAGGACGAGACAAACGGTCAAAGGCATAAAGCGGATCACTCGGCACCTAAGCGAATTACCTGACTCTTGGATCAGTTCTGGCACATGGCCAGATTTCCGCATTTCAGCAACACTTCACAACATCGACGACACCCGAGTCATCCACTAGAACAGTGGTTGACACAGGTGAATGGTTCTCGTAATTTCTTGTCAGGCCCCTCGAGGGCCTATCAATCGTTCGGCAATGCCGAGCCCCGGCCGCAAGATTTAACAATCTTCCCGCGCGCCGGTTAAACGGGGTGTTCAGCAAGCAGTCATCAGATAGGGATCCAAACTGTGCGAAGCACGCCCCTCGACACCGTCGTCGACGATCGGTACAACACCGTCACGCTCCAGCCCGGCATGTTATTCGCGCACAGTTACGAACCCCGGTCCGGCATTGACATCATCCAGGTCGTCGTCGACTGGCCGCTGCACCTCGACGGCCCGGCGATGGAGCGCGCGTGGCAGCACGCCGTGGACCGGCACCCCGTCCTGCGCACCGCGTTCACCTGGCCCGACGAGGGCGAGCCGGTGCAGGAGGTGCTGCCCCGGGTGGCGCTGCCGGTCGCCGTACTCGACTGGACCGGCAGCGGATCCGACCGCGCCGACGACCGGCTGGCGGCGTTCCTCGCCGACGACCGCGCCGCCGGCGTCGACCTCGCCACCGCCCCGCTCGCCCGGCTCGCGCTGATCACGCACGGCCCGCGCCGGCACAGCCTCGTCGTCACGTTCCACCACGCGATCCTCGACGGCCGCTCGCTGCACATGCTGCTCGACGAGATCGTCGCCGAATACGAGGCGACGACCGCCGGGCAGGCGTACGAGGCCCCGCAGCGGCCCGCCTTCCGCGACTTCGCGACCTGGGCCGGCACCCGTTCCACCGACGCCGACCAGGCGTTCTGGACCGGACGGCTGGCCGGCGTACCGCTGCCGACCGCGCTGCCGCTGGCCGACGCGCCGGTCGGGCCGGGCGCCCGCCCCGACCCGGTCCGCGAGACGACGCTGGAGTTGACCGCCGCCGAGACGGCCGCGCTCAACGAGGCGGGCACGGCGGCCGGCGTGCCGCTGAGCACCCTGGTCAACGCCGCCTGGGCGGTGCTGCTGCACCGCTACAGCGGCAGCGACGACGTGGTCTTCGGCGGCACCCGCACCTGCCGCCGGGGCACCGTCGAGGGCGCCGAGCGGATGATGGGCCTGCTGATCAACACCGTGCCGCTGCTGATCCGCGTCGACCCCCACCGACCGGTCCGCGACTGGCTGGCCGACGCGCGGCGGCAGATCGACGCCGTACGCCCGCACCAGGTCGCCCCGCTCCCGCAGATCCAGCGCTGGACCGGGCTGCCGGCCAACACCCCGCTCTTCGACAACCTGCTGATGTACGAGCACCGCGACCTCCAGGCGTCGCTGCACCGGACCATCCCGGACTGGGGCGACCGGTCGGTGCGGGTGCACCGGCGGCCCGCCCCGCCGATCACTGTCTGCGTCTTCGGCGAACCGACCGTGCGCGTACTGCTCTACCACGACCGGCGCCGGCTCACCGACGGGGCGGCCGACGCGATGCTGCGGCAGTTCCACACCATCCTGGTCGGGTTCGCGGCCGGACTCGACCGGCCGGTCGCCGACCTGCCGTTGCAGGACGCCACCGACCGCGCGCTGCTGACCGGCCCCTGGGCCGGCCTGCCCGCACCGTCCACCCCGGACGCCGACTACCCGGTCGCCGCCACCGTCCCCGATCTGGTGGCCGCGCAGGCCGAGCGGCGGCCCGACGCCGTGGCGGTCAGCGCACCCGACGGCGAGCTGACCTACCGGGCGCTGGACGAGCGGGCCAACCGGCTCGCCCACCTGCTGCGCGCCCACGGCGTACGCGTCGACGAGCCGGTGGCGGTCGCCCTGCCCCGGTCGCTCGACCTGATCGTGACGCTGCTCGCCGTCCTCAAGGCCGGCGGCGCCTATCTCCCGCTGGACCCCGACGACCCGCCGGCCCGGATCGCCCAGCTGCTCGCCGGCAGCGGCAACCCACCGGTGCTGGCCACCGGCCCGGTGCCCGGTGTCGACCGGGTGCTGCGCCTCGACGAGCTGGCCCCGGCCCTCGCCGGCCAGCCGGCCGGCGAGCCGCCCACCCGTCCCCGGCCGACGAGCCTGGCCTACATCAGCCACACGTCCGGCTCGACGGGGCGGCCCAAGGGCGTCGCCGTACCGCACGCCGCCGTGGTCCGCCTCGTGCACGAGCCGGGCTATCTGCGGCTCGGCCCCGCGGAGACGGTGCTGCACCTGGCCCCGGTCGCGTTCGACGCCGCGACCCTGGAGATCTGGGGCGCGCTGGCGAACGGGGCCCGGCTGGTGGTCGCACCGCCCGGCCCGTTCGGCGTCACCGAACTGGCCAAGCTGCTGCGCAACGAGAAGATCAGCGTGCTGTGGCTGACCGCCGGCCTGTTCCACCAGGTCGTCGAGTTCGACCCGGAATCCCTCGCCGGGGTCGGTCAACTGCTGGCCGGCGGTGACGTGCTGGCGGCCAGCGCGGTCCGCCGGGCCCTGCGGGTCCGCGGCGGGGCACCCCTGGTGAACGGGTACGGCCCCACCGAGAACACCACCTTCACCTGCACCCACGTGCTGACCGACCCGGCGGCGGTCCCCGACCCGGTGCCGATCGGCCGGCCGGTGCCCCGGACCACCGTCTACGTGCTCGACGACCAGCTCCGCCCGGTGCCCGTCGGGGTGCCCGGCGACCTCTACACCGGCGGCGACGGGCTGGCCCGCGGCTACGTCGGCCAGGCCGCGGCGACCGCCGCGGTGTTCCTGCCCGACCCGTTCGACCCCCGGCCGGGCTCGCGGATGTACCGCACCGGCGACCGGGCGCGCTGGCGGCCGGACGGCACGCTGGACTTCCTCGGCCGGGCCGACGAGCAGGTCAAGATCCGCGGGTTCCGGGTCGAGCCGGCCGAGGTGGCCGCCGTACTGCGGGACCACCCACACGTCGGCGACGCCGCGGTGGTCGTCGACGGCGTCGGCGAACAGCGGCGACTGCTCGCCTACGTGACCCCGCGCCCCGGCGCCGCCGCGCCGACGCCGGACGAGCTGGCCCGGTACGCCGCCGACCGGCTGCCCGGGCCGCTGCGCCCGGCCGCCCACGTGGTGCTGCGGACCCTGCCGCTCAACCGCAACGGCAAGGTCGACCGGCGGGCACTGCCCGTGCCGGCGGCGCCGGCCGCCGACCGTGCGGACTGCCCGGCCCCCACCGACCCGACCCAGACCAGGCTGGCGGCGACCTGGGCTCAACTGCTGGGCACGACGCCGTCCGGCGCCGACGACGACTTCTTCGCCCTCGGCGGCAACTCGCTGCTCGCCACCCGGCTGACCTTCGCCATCGCCGACCGGTTCGGCGTCGAGATGCCGGTCCGGGTGGTCTACGAACGGCCGAGCCTCGCCGCGATGTCGACCGCCATCGACGAGCACGTCGCCCGGCCGGCCGTTCCGGTGGAGGGCGTCGTCCGCCGGGACCGGGACCGCTACCGGATGCCCGCCCCGGCCGTACCCGGCACCCCGGCGGTCCCCGGCCACCTGGTGAAGCCGACCCCCGGCCCGTGGGCGATGTGGCGGTGGGTCGGGCTGCGCGCCGCCGGCTTCCCGCTCGACCTGCTCACCGCGCTCGGCGACGTCGACCTGGTCGCCGCCGCCGACGCGGTACTCGCCGCCGAGGACCACCTCGACGCGGCCCGCCGCGACCTCGCCGACCGGCTGCGCCGGGTCCGGGCGGCCGCCCCGCCGGACGAGCGCGCCCGCTGGAACCGGGCCGTCCGGCAGGGCCGGCGGGACGCCGTACCGGATCCGCTGCCCGCCGGCGCCGAGGAGGTCGACGGCGGTGCCCTGGTCCGCGCCCACGAGACGGTCGTGACCGGGTACGGCGGGCTCGACACCGCCCGCGAACGGTTCGACGGCGCACTGCGGTCCGCCGCCGCCGGCCGCTCCGACGCGCTGCGCGCCGCGGCCGGCGACCCGCTCTTCCGCGAGGCGGTGACCTGGCAGAACCGGCACGCGCTGCGCACCGGGATCGACGCGGTCCGCACCGGCGCCGGCGGCAGCGGCTCCAAGCACCGGCAGCACGAGGCGCTGGTGGCCACCTACCTCCAGCGTTACTGCGTCAAGAACGACACGATCGGCTTCTTCGGCCCGGTCGGCTGGGCCCGGGTGGACGAACAGGACGAGCCGGTACGGGTCCGGCACGGCGCCGCGCCGCTGGCGAAGCGTACGGTCTACTTCGAGAACTGGGCGGTGGCCGAGGCCGCGGCGGCGCTGGTCGCCCGCGAGCCCCGGCTCGGCCCCTGGCTGATCCCCCGCCGGCTGCCCTACCTGACCGTGATCGACGGGCAGTTCGCCATGCCGCTGACCGAACCCACGCCGCTGCCGCCGGGCGTGGCCGAGCTGCTGCTCGCCTGCGACGGCAGCCGTACGGCCCAGGAGATCGCCACCGCGCTGCTGGCCGCGGGGACCCCCGGGCTGAGCAGCCCGGAACAGGTCTACGGGCTGCTGGGCGAACAGCGCGACGCCAAGCGGATCACCTGGTCGCTGGAGGTGCCCAAGGAGGACCTCTTCGCGGAGCGGGTGGTGCGGGCCCGCCTCGCGGCGGTCACCGACCCGGCGTTGCGCGAACCCGCGCTGGCCGCCCTCGACGAGCTGACCGCGGCCCGGGACGCCGTGACCGCGGCGGCCGGCGACCCGGACGCCCTCGGCGCCGCGCTGGCCGACCTGGAGGACCGGTTCACCACCCTGACCGGCAGCGCCGCGACCCGGCGGGCCGGCAAGGTCTACGCCGGACGGACGCTGGTCTACGAGGACTGCCGCAGCGGCACGCAGGTCAGCCTCTCCCCCGAGCTGGCCGGCACGCTGTGGCCGACGCTGAGCCTGCTGCTGGAGAGCGCCCGGTGGTTCACGTTCGCCGGGGCGGCGCTGTTCCGGCGGGCCTGCACCGAGCGCTACCAGGAGCTGGTGAAGCGGACCGGGTCGACGTCGGTGCCGTTCGGCGACTTCTGGCTGTGGGCCAACGACCTGCTCTTCGACCTGCCGGAGAAGCTGATCGCGCCGGTCACCCGGGCGTTGCAGGACCGGTGGGCGCGGATCCTGCCGCCGGCGGTCGACCACCGGATCACCACCACCAGCGCCGAGATCCACGACCGGGCGATGGCCGAGTTCGCCGCGCCGCGGCCCGGCTGGATGGGTGCCTACCAGCACAGCCCGGACGTGATGCTGGCCGCCGACGGCCCGGACGCGATCGCCCGGGGCGACTTCCGCTGGGTGGTCGGCGAGGTGCACCCGGGCGTCAACACGCTGCGCTCGGCGCTGTTCGTGGCCCAGCACCCCGACCCGGAGCAGCTGCGCGCGGCGATGGCCGCCGACCTGCCCGACCAGCGGCTGGTGCTGGCCGCGACCGGTGAGGAGGGCGGCGCCCCGGCCCGGATCACCGACAAGCTGATCATCGGCCGGGACGTCCGGCTGGTCTTCGGCCACGACAGCGGCGGCCTCGACCCGGCCACCGCCGTGGCGGTCGCCGACTGCGTGCTGGAGCCGGTCGACGGGGTGCTGACCGTACGCAGCCGCGACGGCCGCTACCGCCTGCCGCTGACCGAGGTGATCGGTGAGCCGCTGATGCTCCAGATGATCCAGCGGTTCGACATCCTGCGGCCGGCCGACCACCAGCCCCGGGTCACCGTCGACCGGGTCGTGCTGGCCCGGGAGAGCTGGCGGTTCACCGCCGCCGACCTCGACTTCGCCCGGATCGCCGACGAGGGCGAGCGGTTCCGCTCGGTCCGCCGCTGGCAGGCCGGCGTCGGGTTGCCCCGGCACGTGTTCGTCAAGACCCCGGTGGAGAAGAAGCCGTTCCACCTCGACCTCGCCAGCCTCGCCTCGCTCGACGTCTTCTGCCGGGCGGTCCGCCGGACCGTCGACGGGGCGGGCGACGCCGCGACCCTGCGGCTGAGCGAGATGCTGCCCGGCCCGGAGCAGTCCTGGCTGACCGACGCCGAGGGCCGGCGCCGGACCGCCGAACTGCGCCTGGTCGCGGTCGACACCCGTACGCCCGGCGCGCCGACGGCGCCCGCCGCACCGACCACCACCGCCGCACCATCCGGTCACCCCGGGGAGAGGCCGCCCGCATGAGCGCCGCCGAGACGTTCGTCCTGCCCTCGTCGTTCACCCAGCGTCGACTGTGGGTCATCGACCAGATGGAGCCGGGCACCGCCACGTACAACATCGCCTGGGCGGTCGACCTGACCGGCCCGCTCGACGTGGCGGCACTGTCGTCGGCGCTGAGCTGGCTGGTCGACCGGCACGAGGCGCTGCGTACCCACTTCACGTCGGTGGACGGCGAGCCGGCGCAGGTGGTCGGCCCGCCCTGGCCGGTCGACCTGGCCGTGGTCGACGCGGCCGCCGCGGTCGGCCCCCACGACGTGGCGGAGGCGGTACGCGGGCTCGTCGACGCCGCGGCGCGCGAGCCGTTCGACCTGTCGACCGGTCCGCTGACCCGGTTCGGGCTGATCCGGCGCGGCCCGGACGACCACGTGCTCACCGTGGTGATCCACCACTCGGTCGCCGACGGCTGGTCGTTCGGCATCCTGTTCGACGAACTGGCCACCGGCTACGTGGCGGCCACCGGGGGCACCCGGCCGGACCTGCCGCCGCCCCCGGTGCAGTACGGCGACTTCGCCGTCTGGCAGCGCGAACAGTCCGAGCGCGGTGCCTTCGACGCCGACCTGGACTTCTGGCACGACGCGCTGGCCGGCGCGCCGACCCTGCTCGACCTGCCCGCCGACCGGCCCCGGCCGGCCGAGCAGACCGCGCACGGGCGGGAACTGTCCTACCCGGTGCCGGCGGCGCTCGCCGAGCGGCTGCGGGAACGCGGCGGCACCACCCTGTTCGCGGTGCTGCTGGCCGGGTTCCAGAGCCTGCTGCACCGGCTGACCGGCCAGGACGACCTGCTGGTGGCGGTGCCGGTGGCGGGGCGTACCCGGCCGGAGGCCCGGGACGTCGTCGGCTTCTTCGCCAACACCCTGGCGCTGCGGGCCCGGATCGGCGCCACGACGAGCTTCGCCGACGTACTCGACGGGGCGCGGGCGAGCGCGACCGCCGCGCAGAGCCGGCAGGACGTGCCGTTCGACCGGATCGTGGACCGGCTGGCACCCGAACGCAGCCTGGCGTACGCCCCGGCGGTCCAGGTGATGTTCGCGGTCGACGAGCCGCCGCCGGTGGTCACCTCGGCCGGCCTGCGGATCGCGCCGCGGCAGTGGCACAACGGGACCGTCAAGTTCGACCTGACGCTGACCGTCGACGTACGGCCCGAGGGGCTGACCGTCCGGATCGCCTACCGGACCGACCTCTACGACGCGGCGCGGATCGACCGGGTCGCCGGCCAGTACCTGACGGTGCTCGGCGCCGCGCTGGAGCACCCCGGATCGCCGGTCGGCACGCTGCCGCTGCTGGCGGCCGACGAGCGGGACCGGATCCTGCACGGCTGGAACGACAGCGACCTGGCGCTGCCCGACGTCGCGTCGGTGCCGGAACTGCTCGACCGACACCCGGCCACCGACCCGGACACGGTCGCGGTCGCCGGCCCCGACGGCACCCTGACCCACCGGCAGCTCGCCGACCGCGCCAACCGGATCGCGCACCTGCTGCGGTCGCACGGGGTCGGTCCGGACGTACCGGTCGGGTTGTCGCTGCGGCGCGGCACCGACCTGGTCGCGGCGATCCTCGGTGTGTGGCGGGCCGGCGGCGGCTACCTGCCGCTCGACCCGACGCTGCCGGCGGCCCGACTGGCCACCATGCTGCGCGAGGCGGCGCCGCCGGTGCTGCTGACCGACGCGACCGCCGCCGAACGGGCCGCCGAGGCGGTCGCCGGGGCCGGTGACCCGGCACCGACCGTGCTGCGGCTGGACACCGCCGACCTGGCCGGGCTGCCCGCCACCGCGCCGGTCGTCGCCCGGCACCGCGACAGCCTGGCCTACCTGCTCTACACGTCCGGCTCGACCGGCACCCCGAAGGGCGTCGCGGTCACCCAGGGCTCGGTGGTCAACCTGCTGGCCGGCTTCGACCGGCTGCTCTGTCTCACCGCCGCCGACCGGGTCGCGGCGATCACCACCCCGGCGTTCGACATCTCGGTCGTCGAACTCGTCCTGCCGCTGCTCGCCGGCGCCCGGATCGAGCTGTTCGACGCGGCCACGGCGTTGGACGCCGCCGCGCTGCGCGACGCGCTCGCCGCCCGCGGCATCACCGCCGCGCAGGGTACGCCGGCCACCTGGCGGATGCTGGTCACCGCCGGCGGCGTACCGGCCGGGGTGCGGCTGCGGATCAGCGGCGGCGAGGCGCTGCCGCGCGACCTCGCCGACGCCCTGCGTGCCGACGGCGCCACCCTGATCAACGGGTACGGCCCGTCGGAGACCACGATCTACTCGACGGCCGGCGCGGTCGGCGCCGACGGCCCGGTCGACCTCGGCCGGCCGACCGCCAACACCCGGATCTACCTGCTCGACGAGGCCGGCCAGCCGGTGCCGGAGGGCACCGTCGGCGAGGTCCACATCGGAGGGCTCGGGGTGGCCCGCGGTTACCACCGGCGGCCCGCGCTGACCGCCGACCGGTTCCGCCCCGACCCGTTCGGACCACGGCCCGGCGGCCGGCTCTACGCCACCGGCGACCTGGCCCGGTGGGGACCGGGCGGCCGGCTGGAATACCTCGGCCGGGGCGACCACCAGGTCAAGGTGCGTGGCTTCCGGATCGAACTCGGCGAGATCGAGGCGGTGCTGCGCGACCACCCGGCCGTCGCCGAGGCGGTCGTGACGACGTGGCGCGGTGACGCCGACGACGTCCGGCTGGCCGCGTACGTCCTCACCACCACCCCCGGCACGGACAGCGCCGCGCTGTGGCCGGACGTCCGGGCCACGCTGGCCGACCGGCTGCCGGACTACATGGTGCCGGCGACCCTGGTCGTGCTCGACGCACTGCCCCGCACCGGGAGCGGCAAGATCGACCGGCGGGCGCTGCCCGAGCCGTCCTGGCGGGAGACGACCGCCGGCGGGCCGGCCGGCGCGTCCAACCCGGTGGAGGAGAAGCTCGCCGAACTGTGGCGCGAGGTGCTCGGCCTGCCCGAGGTCGGCGTGCACGACAACTTCTTCGCCCTCGGTGGGCACTCGCTGACCGGTACCCGGCTGATCGCCCGGATCCGCGCCGCGTTCGGCGTGGAACTGCCGCTGCGCAGCCTGTTCGCGGCACCGACCATCGCCGGGCTGGCGCCGCTGCTCGACACCGCCGGCGGCCCGGGCGGGACCGGGCCGGTCACCGACCACATCGGATCGGCCAGCCGGGCCCCCGAGGACCTGCTCGCTTCCCTCGACGACCTCTCCGACCGGGAGATCGACGAGCTGCTGGACACCCTGATCGCCGAGGAGGGCAAATGACGGACGGGCAGAACCCGTTCAGTCGCCAGGAACGGGTAGTCGTCATCGGTGCGGGCCTGTCCGGCTCGCTCGCCGCGGTCTACCTCGCCCGGCACGGATACCTGGTCGACGTCTACGAACGCCGGCCCGACCCCCGTACCGCGCCGGCCGGGCTCGGCGGCCGGTCGATCAACCTCGGGCTGTCGGCCCGGGGCATGCGGGCGCTCGACGAGGTGGGTCTGCTCGCCGACGTACTCAAGCGCAGCGTGCCGATGCGCGGCCGGGTGGTGCACTCGCCGGACGGCGCGGTGCGGTTCCAGCCGTACGGCGTCCGGGAGCACGAGATCCTGCACTCGGTGCTGCGCGACGAACTGATCGCGCTGCTGGTCGACGCCGCCGAGACGAGCGCCGGGGTCCGGTTCCACTTCGGCTGGCGGTTGAACCGGCTCGACCGCGACACCGCGACCGTCGAGGTGCTGTCCGAGGCCGGCGGCGACCCCGTCGAGGTGGGCGCCGACCTGGTCGTCGGCGCGGACGGCATCCACTCGGTGGTCCGGCAGCACCTCCAGCGGGGTCTGCGGGCCGACTACTCGCAGGAGTTCCTGGAGTGGGGCTACAAGGAGCTGACCATCCCGGTCGGCGACGACGGCGAGCCCCGGGTACGCCTCGAGGCGCTGCACGTGTGGCCGGGCGAGTCCGCCATGATGGTCGCCCACCCCAATGTGGACGGTTCGCTGACCTGCTCGCTGTTCATGCCGCACGAGGGTCCGGTCAGCTTCGCCACGCTGGACACCCCGGAGGCGGTCCTCGGCTTCTTCCGGGCCAACTTCGCCGACGCCGAGGAGCTGATGCCGAACCTGGTCGAGGAGATCGCCGGGCACCCGGTCGGGCACCTGGTGACCGTGCGGACCGCGCCGTGGCGACACGGTGACCGGGTCGTGCTGATCGGCGACGCGGCGCACGCCGTCGTCCCGTTCTACGGGCAGGGGATGAACTCGGCGTTCGAGGACTGCCTGGTCCTGTCCGACTGCCTGGCCCGGCACACCGACCGTGCGGCTGCCCTGGCCGCGTTCGAGGCGGCCCGCAAGCCGCACACCGACGTGCTCGCCGACCTGTCCATCGCCAACTTCGTCGACCTGCGCGACCGGGTGCACAAGCCCGGCTACACCGCGCACGCGGTCGCCGACCGGCTGCTGTCCCGGCTGATGCCGGACCGCTGGACCCCGCTCTACACGATGGTCGCCCACACCACGACGCCGTACGCCGACGCGCTGGCCCGGGCGAAGCGGCAGGACCGGATCCTGCGCGGGGCCACCGCGGCGGCCGGCGCCCTCGCCGCCCTCGGCGCGGTCACGACGATCGGAGCGGCGCTGCGGCGCCGTTCCCGGGGCAGGTGAGCGCGGTGCTCACCCATCCCGACCGGCCCGGACTCGCCCTGTTCGAGGCCGCCGACCTGGTCGCCGAACCGCTGCACCCGCGCATCGACGGGATCGCCGACCGGCTGCGCGGCGTGATCCGGTGGGCCCGCGAATACCTCTGCGAGCCGCATCCGGACCTGGGCCGCAAGGGACCGGTCTGCCCGTACGCGCAGGGGTCGCTGGACCGCGGCATCTTCTACCTGGCCGTCTACCGGGGCAGCACCGTCGACCTGGTCGAACTCGACGAACTGCTCGCCGGCTACCGGGACTGGTTCCGGCGGCTCGACCCGGTCTCCGGGCCGGCCGCCCAGTTCAAGACGATCCTGGTGACCCTGCCCGACCTGGCGAACGAGACCGCCCGGCCGATCATCGACGCGGCGCAGGAGCGGCTCAAGCCGGCGTACACCGAGCAGGGGCTGATGATCGGCGAGTTCCACGACGGGCCGCCGGCCAAGGGCGGGCTGTGGAACCCGGACTTCCTGCCGCTGAACAGCCCGCTGCCGCTGCTGGCCGTACGCCACATGGTGGCCAACGACTTCCCGTTCCTCGCCGACAGCCCGGTGACCCTGGCCGCGTACCTGCGGCACTTCGCGGGCGCGGGATCGGTCGGGTTGCGCGAGCAGGTCGCCGCGGCGGCCGGCCGGTTCGGACTCACCGTGCCCGAGCCCCGCACCGAGCAGACGCCGCTGCGGCGGATATCAATGAGCGAGCGAATCGAGAAGGTGTCATGACGGCGGACGTTCCGGCACAGGGCGGCAAGCGGGCGCTGCTCGCGCGGATGCTGACCGAGCGGGCGAAGGCGCCGCGCAGTTACCCGGTGTCGTTCGGGCAGCAGCGGCTGTGGTTCCTCGACCGGTTCCAGCCCGGCGACCCGGTCTACAACATCCCGGTCGCGTTCAAGGTGGCCGGCCCGCTCGACCCGGGCGCGCTGCGGGCCGCCCTGAACGTGGTGGTCGGGCGGCACGGCGCCCTGCGCACCACGTTCGCCGAGGCCGGTGGCGAGCCGGTGCAGGTGGTCCGGCCGGCGGTGGAGTTCGACCTGCCGGTCGTCGACCTGGCGGGGCATCCGGCGGCCGACCGGGCGGCGGAGGCGGTCCGGCTGGCGTGGGCCGACGCGGCCGCGCCGTTCGACCTGGCCGCCGGGCCGCTGTTCCGGGCCAAGCTGATCCGGGTCGGCGAGGAGGAGCACTACCTCGCGCTGAACCTGCACCACATCATCTGCGACGCCTGGTCGCTGGGCGTGCTGTTCCGGGAGCTGAGCACGGCGTACGCGGCGATCCTGGCCGGCGAGAAGCCGAAGCTGCCGGAGCTGCCGACCCAGTACGCCGACTTCGCCGTCTGGCAGCGCGACAGGCTCGCCGGCGACACCCTGCGTGAACAGCTCGACTACTGGGTCGACCACCTGCGCGGGGCGCCGGCACTGCTGTCGCTGCCCACCGACCGGCCCCGGCCGGCGGTCCGGTCCTACCGGGGCGCGCTGCACTACTTCACCCTGCCGAACGCCCTGAAGCAGCGGCTCGAGACGTTCAACCAGGCCACCGGCGTCACGATGTTCATGACCCTGCTGGCCGCCTTCCAGGCGGTGCTGTCGCGGCACAGCGGCCAGGACGACATCGTGGTGGGTACCCCGGTCGCCGGCCGTAACCACCCGGATCTGGAGGGGCTGGTCGGGTTCTTCGTCAACACGGTCGCCCTGCGGGTGTCGACCGCCGGTTCGCCGTCGCTGCGGGAACTGGCGGGCCGGGTACGCGAGGTGACGCTCGGCGGCCTCGGCCACGCCGACGTACCGTTCGAGAAGCTGGTCGAGGAGTTGCAGCCGGAGCGCAGTCTCGGCCACTCGCCGGTCTTCCAGGCGCAGATGATCCTGCAGAACGCGCCGAACGACGAACTGGTCTTCGGCTCGGCCTCGGCGAACTCGCTGGAGGTCGACAGCGGCAGCGCCAAGTTCGACATCTCGCTGGTCGGCGAGACGATGCCGTCGGGTGCGCTGCGGCTGGCGTTCGAGTACGACACCGACCTGTTCGACGCCGAGACGGTGGCCCGGCTCGGCCGGCACCTGACCGCGCTGCTCGACGCCGGGGTCGCC
This sequence comes from Polymorphospora rubra, assembly GCF_018324255.1. Taxonomy (GTDB): domain Bacteria; phylum Actinomycetota; class Actinomycetes; order Mycobacteriales; family Micromonosporaceae; genus Polymorphospora; species Polymorphospora rubra. The sequence goes on along the minus strand of NZ_AP023359.1, from coordinate 4,429,815 downwards.
GAGCCGGACCGGCCACTGAACCGGATCCCGCTGCTGACCGGGGTGGAGCGCTGGCGGGCGGTCGTGGAGTGGAACGACACCGAGCGCGGCCTGCCACCGGTCGACTCGATCCTCGACCTGCTCGACGACGAGCCGGCGCCGCCCGGCACCCCGCCGGCGCTGACCGGACCGGACGGCGCCGTCGACCCGGCCGGCCTGGCGCGGCGGTCGGACCTGATCGCGCACCGGCTGGTCGCGGCCGGCGTCGAGCCGGGTACGCCGGTCGGGCTGTGCCTGGACCGGGGCGTCGACATGGTGGCGGCGGTGCTGGGGGTCTGGAAGGCCGGCGCCGGCTACCTGCCCCTGGATCCGAGCCTGCCCGCCGACCGGCTGCGCTACATGCTGTCCGATTCCGGGGCCCGGGTGGTGGTGACCCAGAACGCGGTCGCGAACCGGCTCGACGGGGCGCTCGACGACGTACCCACGGTCCTGCGGCTCGACGACGGCGCGGGCACCGACGTCCCGGCCGGTCCGCCGGGCGTCGCGGTCCACCCGGAGGGGCTCGCCTACCTGATCTACACCTCGGGTTCGACGGGCCGCCCGAAGGGCGTGGCGGTGCCGCACCGGGCGGTGGTCAACCTGGTCGCGTCGTTCCACGACGACCTGGATCTCGGGCCGGAGGACGTCTTCGCCGCGGTGACCACGCTGTCGTTCGACATCTCCGTCCTCGAACTGCTGGTCCCGCTGGTGCGCGGCACCCCGCTGCTGGTCGTCGGCACCGAGGAGGTCGGTGACGGCCCGGCGCTGCGCCGCCGGCTGGTCGACGCCGGCGTCACCGCGATGCAGGCCACCCCGGCGACGTGGCGGCTGCTGCTGGCCACCGGCGGGGTGCCCGACGGGCTGCGGCTGCGGCTGTGCGGCGGCGAGGCGCTGCCGCCGGACCTGGCCACCGCCCTGACGACCGACGGCGCCACGCTGTGGAACTGCTACGGCCCGACCGAGACCACGGTCTGGTCGGCGGCGACGCCGGTCGCGCCGGACGCCGCCATCGACCTCGGCGCCCCGATCGCCAACACCCGGCTGTACGTCCTGGACGAGGCCCTCCAGCCGGTGCCGGTCGGCGTCGTCGGCGAGGTGCACATCGGTGGCGCCGGTGTGGTGCGCGGCTACCACGGCCGGGCCGGCCTGACCGCGGAGCGGTTCCGGCCGGATCCGTTCGCCGAGCAGCCCGGCGCCCGGCTGTACGCCACCGGTGACCTGGCGCGGCAGCGGTCCGACGGCCGGCTGGAGTTCCTCGGCCGGATCGACCACCAGGTCAAGGTGCGCGGGTTCCGGATCGAGCTAGGCGAGATCGAGGCCGCCCTGCGCGGACACGAACTGGTCGCCGACGCGGTGGTCGGCACCTGGGCCGGCGAGGGCGGCGACGCCCGGCTGGTCGCGTACGCCGTACCGGCGCCGGGCGCCGACCCGGAGGCACTGTGGACAGCGGTCCGGCCGACCCTGGCCGGCCGGCTGCCGGAGTACATGATTCCGGCTACCCTGATGCCGCTGACCGCGCTGCCGCTCAACGCCAACGGCAAGGTCGACCGCAACGCGCTTCCCGAGCCGCGCTGGGGTGACCCGGAGGCGGAGCGGGTGCCGCCGCGCGACCCGGTCGAGCGGGTCCTCGCCGAGATCTGGCAGGAGGTGCTGCGGGTCGACGGGGTCGGGGCGTTCGACGACTTCTTCCGGCTGGGCGGCCACTCGCTGCTGGGGGCGCAGGCGCTGAGCCGGATCGGTGCGACGTTCGAGATGGAGGTGCCGATCCGGGTGCTGTTCGAGGCTCCGACGGTGGCCACCATGGCCGGGGCCCTGCGCGACCGCGAGCCGGCCGCCGGGCACGTCGACACGATCGCCGCCCTGCGGCAGGAGGTGGCCGGGCTGTCCACCGAGGAGCTGCGCGCACTGCTCGGCGAGCAGTCGTGACCGACGCCGATCGGGAGCGGCTGATCCGGGAGCTGATGGCCCGGCGCGGGCTGGCGACGGCGGTCCGGCCGGCGGGCATCCCGCGCCGGCCGGCGGACGCCCCGGTCCCGCTGTCGCCGATGCAGGAGGGCCTGTGGTTCCTCGACCGGATCGAGCCCGGCAACCCGGCGTACGTCCTCAGCCAGGCGGCCCGGCTCGGCGGTGTGTTGCGGCACGACGACGTGCAGGCGGCCGTCGACGACGTGGTGGCCCGGCACGAGGCGCTGCGGACGTACTTCACCGAGCGGGACGGCCGGGTCGAGCAGGTCGTCCTGCCGGCCGGTGACCCGACGGTCCGGTCGGTCGTCCACTACGAGGACGTCTCCGACCGGCCCGACCCGGAGGCGGCGATCGTCGCGGCGGCCAACGCGGAGACCGAGACCGGGTTCGACCTGGGCCGGGCGCCGCTGCTGCGGGTCCGGCTGTCCCGGCTGGGTGCCGACGACCACCTGCTGGTGGTCAGCCTGCACCACATCGTCGCCGACGACCGTTCGGTCAGCGTGGTGATGAGCGAGATCCTCGACGGCCAGCACCGGCACCGGACCGGGGAGGGGGCGGCGGAGCCGCCGGCGGTGCAGTTCCCGGACCACGTGGTGTGGCAGCACGGGCGGATGGCGGGCGGGGCGGCGCAGAAGCAGCGGGAGTTCTGGACCCGGCAGCTCGCCGGCGCCACCGGGATGCTGGAGCTGCCCACCGACCGGCCCCGGCCGGCGAAGCAGACGTTCGCCGGCAGGACCCGGTCGTTCCCGGTCCCCGACGGGCTGGCCGCCGCGGTCGACGCGCTGGCCCGGCGTACCGGGTCGACCCGGTTCATGGTGTTCCTGGCCGCGACGCAGATCATGCTGAGCCGGCTGAGCGGGCAGGACGACGTCATCGTCGGCTCGCCGGTGTCGATCCGGCGCGGGCCGGAGCAGGAGTCGATCGTCGGGCTGATGGTCAACAGCCTGCCGCTGCGCACCGACCTGTCCGGCGATCCGACCCTGGCCGAGGTGCTGGACCGGGTACGGCGGACCTGCGTCGAGTCGCTCGACCACGCCGACCTGCCGTTCGAGCAGGTGGTCGAGCTGGCGAAGCTGCCCCGCGACCTGAGCCGCAACCCGCTCTTCCAGGTCATGGCCCTGATCAACCCCGGTGGGGTGCCCCGGCCGTGGAAGGACCTGACGTTGCGGCCGGTCGGGCTGGCCCGGGACACCTCCCGGATGGACCTGACCGTGGCCGCGTACGAGTTCGCCGGCCGGCTCGGCGGGGTGCTGGACTACAACACCGACCTGTTCGACGCGGTGACCATCGACCGTCTCGTCGCCCGGTTCCTCGCGGTGCTGTCGGTGCTGACCGGCGACCCCGACCAGCGGCTGTCCACACTGGACCTGACCGGGCCGGCGGAGCTGGCCGACCTGGCCCGGTGGAACGACACCGGCCGCGACTACCAGTCCGGCGCCGGCCTGTACGACCTCTTCGCCGCCCGGGCGGCACTGGCCCCGGAGGCCCCGGCCATCCTCGACGCCAGCCCCGACGCGCTGCCGGCGGCGTCCGGCACCGGCGCCCGGCCGGACGGCTCGGCACCACCGGCGGCGCCCGCCTCCGACATCCCGGTGGTGACGTACGGCGAGCTCGACCGCCGGGCCGGCGTGCTCGCCGACCGGCTGCGGTCCGCCGGCGTACGCCCCGACCAACCGGTCGCCGTCGCGCTGCCGGCCGGCGTCGCCGCCGTCACCGGCATCCTCGGCGTGCTCCGGGCCGGCGCCGGCTACCTGCCGCTCGACCCGGCCCACCCGCCGGCCCGGCTGCGGGCGCTGCTCGACGACGCCGGGGTGGCCGTGACGGTCACCGGTGCGGCCCACGCGGCCGCGTTCGCCGGCTGGCCGGGCACCCTGGTGGTGCTCGACGCCGACGGCCACCCGACCGGCGCCGGGCCGGCGGCCGGCTCCGTCGTCCCGGCCGCCGGGCACCCGGACCAGCTCGCGTACGTCATCTACACCTCCGGTTCGACCGGTGCCCCCAAGGGCGTCATGGTCGGCCACCGGACCGCCGCCAACCTCGCGCTGGCCTTCGCCGACCTGCACGACATCGGCCCCGGCGACCGGCTGCTGATGCTGCCACCGCTGAGCTTCGACGCCTCGGTCGGCGACCTCTTCCCCGCCCTGGTCAGCGGGGCGGCCGTGGTCCTGCACCGGGAGCCGGCCGCGCTGACCGGGCCGGGTGTGCTCGAACTCTGCCACCGGCACGGGATCACCCTGGTGGACACCGCGGCTCCACTGTGGATCCGTTGGGTCGGCGACCTGGCCACGGCCGGCGACACCGTCGACACCGGGCCGCTGCGGGCGGTCATGGTCGGCGGCGAGGGGGTGCCGCTGTCCGCCGTACGGGACTGGGCCGCCCGCACCAACGGCAAGATCTCGCTGTACAACCACTACGGGCCGACCGAGGCGACGGTCTGCGCCACCACGTACGCCACCGTCGACGGCGCGGAGCTGCCCGGCCTGACCCGGCTGCCGATCGGCCGGCCGGTGCCCAACGTCCGGGTGCACGTCCTCGGCCGCGACCTGCGCCCGGTGCCGATCGGCACCCCCGGCGAGGTGTACGTCGGCGGCACCGCCCCGGCCCGCGGCTACCTCGGCGCGCCCGGGGTGACCGCCGCCCGCTTCGTACCCGACCCGTTCGGCGCCCCCGGCGACCGCCTCTACCGCACCGGCGACCTGGCCCGGCACCGCTCCGACGGCACGCTGGAGTTCCTCGGCCGCACCGACCGGCAGGTCAAGATCCGCGGCCACCGGATCGAGATCGGCGAGGTCGAGGCGGCCTGCGCCGACCTGCCCGGGGTGAGCCGGGCGGCGGTCGTGGTCGCCGAGGGCAACGCCGGGCCCCGGCTGGTCGCCTACCTGGTGCCCGGTGCCGGCGACATCGACGTGCCCGCGGCCCGGGCCGCGCTGCGCCGGCGGATGCCGGACCACCTGGTGCCGTCGGCGTTCGTCGTCGTGGCCGACCTGCCGGTCAACCGGCACGGCAAGCTCGACCTGGCCGCCCTGCCCGACCCCGGCGCGGAGGCCGACCGGCCGCCGTACGTGCCGCCGCGCACCGACACCGAACGCGCCGTCGCCGCCGTCTGGTCCGACCTGCTCGACGGCGCGCGGGCCGGCCGGCACGACAACTTCTTCGACCTCGGCGGACACTCGCTGCTCGCCGCGCCGTTCGTCGCCGCGCTGCGGGCCCGGCTCGGCGTCGACGTGTCGATGCGGGCCCTGTTCGACACCGCCGACCTCGCCGACCTCGCCGCCCTGGTCGACGGCGACGACACCGACCGGGCCGCCGCCGGCGTCGAACTGCTGCGCGCCGAGGCCCGGCTCGGCGACGCGCTGCCGGTCGCCGCCGGCGAGCCGGCCGCCGTACCGGCGCAGGCGCTCTTCACCGGCGCCACCGGCTTCCTCGGCGCCTACCTGCTCGCCGACTGGCTCGACCACACCACCGCCACCGTGCACTGCCTGGTCCGGGCCGCGACCCCGGCCGCGGCCGCCGACCGGGTACGCGCCAACCTGCGCAAGTACGGCAAGTGGCGGGACGGGTGGGCCGACCGGATCGTCGGGGTGCCCGGCGACCTCGGCGAGCCCCGGCTCGGGCTGACCGGAGCCGCGTTCGCCGACCTCGCCGACCGGCTCGACGCGGTGGTGCACAACGGTGGCGTGGTCAACTTCCTCCAGGCCTATCCGGCGCTGCGGCCGGCGAACGTCGGCGGCACCCTGGAGGTGCTGCGGCTGGCCGGCACCGGCCGGCCGACCGCCGTCCACTTCGTCTCCACCCTGGGCGTCTTCCTCACCCCGGCGAACACCCTCGGACTGGTCCACGAGGGCGACCGGCCGGACGACTGCGAAGGCATCGGCGAGGGCTACAACGCCACCAAGTGGGTCGCCGACGCCCTGGTCCGCGCCGCCCGCGACCGGGGGATGCGGGTCGGCGTACACCGGCCGGCCCGGATCACCGGCGACGCCGTCTCCGGCGTCGGCAACGTCGACGACTACTTCAGCCGGCTGCTGAAGACCTGCGTGCAGCTGCGCGCCGTACCCGACATCGACGACGCCGTCGACCTCGCCCCGGTCGACTACGTCGGCGCCGGGATCGGGCACCTGACCCGCACCGGGTCGACCGGCGACCACCACTTCTACAACAACCGGACGCTCACCTTCGGCGGCCTCGCCGAGGCGCTGACCGGCTTCGGCTACCCGGCCGACCTGGTGCCGTACGGGAAGTGGCGGGCCGCCCTGCTCGACCGGCCGGACGTCGCGCTGGCCGGCTTCGCCCCGATGTTCGGCACCCAGACGCCGGTACGTACCCAGCCGACCTTCGACTGCTCGGCCACCGAGGCGACGCTCGCCGCCGCCGGTATCGTCTGCCCACCGGCGGATTCGGCCCTGGTGCACACCTATCTGTCGGCGTTCGTCCGGGCCGGCTTCCTCGACCCACCATCTCCCGGGAGCAGCAATGGCTGACCTCGCCATCCCCGCCCGCCGGCTGGTCGCCATCTGGCTCGCCCAGCTCCTCTCGCTGATCGGATCAAGCCTCACCGCGTTCGTCCTGGGCGTCTGGGTCTACCAGGAGACCGGCTCGGTCACCCAGTTCGCGATGATCTTCCTGTCCGCGACGCTGCCGGCCGTGCTGGTCGCCCCGTTCGCCGGGGTACTCGCCGACGGCCGGGACCGGCGCAAGCTGATGCTGGCCAGCGACACCGTCGCCGCGCTCGGCACCGCCGCCCTCGCCCTGCTGGTGGCCAGCGACAACCTGGCGGTCTGGCACATCTACGTCGCCGGCGCGGTCACCGCGGCGGCGTCGACGGTACAGGGGGTCGCCTACCAGTCGATGACCCCGTCGCTGGTCGGCAAGAAGCACCTCGGCCGGTTCAACGGCCTGATGCAGGTCTCCCGGGCCGTGCAGATCGCCGCCCCGCTGCTGGCCGGCGTCCTGGTGGTCACCATCGGCGTCGCCGGCGTGATGGCGATCGACCTGGTCACCTTCGTGATCGCGGCGACCACCCTGATGCTGGTCAGGATCCCGTCCTCGATCACCCGCCCGCCGAAGAGCGGCGACTCGGCCGAACCGCTGCTGCGCCGGGCCGCCGCCGGCTGGCGGCACCTGCGCGACCGGCCCGGCCTGCTCCAGCTCATGGTGGTCTTCGCCGTCTACAACTTCCTCTTCGGCATCGCCGGGGTGCTGGTCCAGCCGCTGATCCTGTCGTTCGCCGACGCCGACACGCTCGGCGTGCTGATGTTCGCCGGTGGCGCCGGCCTCTTCGCCGGCAGCCTGGTCATGGGTGCCTGGGGCGGCCCGAAGCGCCGGATCAACGCGGTCTGCGGCGGCCTCGCCGGCGGCGGCGTCGCCCTGGTGCTGCACTCGCTGTCGCCGTCGGCCTGGCTGATCGGCATCGTCGCACCGCTGTTCCTGTTCATGCTGCCGATCATCAACAGCTCCACGATGACGCTGATCCAGACCAAGACCGAACCGTCGGTGCTCGGCCGGGTGCTCGCCACCGCCCGGGTGCTCGGCGACGCGAGCGTGCCGCTGGCGTACATCATCGCCGGCCCGCTGGTCGACAGCTTCTTCGAGCCGCTGATGCAGCCCGGCGGGGCGCTGGCGGACTCGGTCGGCTCGGTGATCGGCACCGGCCCCGGTCGGGGCATCGCCCTGCTGTTCGTGATCACCGGCACGGTGATGGTGGTGCTGGCCGCGGTCGCCTGGGCCCGGCCCGGGGTACGGCGGGTCGACGACCTCCCCGACGCCCTGCCCGACGAGCCGGCGCCCGCTTCCGCCGAGCCCGCCGAGCCCGCCGCCGAGGGTGTCGCCGGCGCGGCCGGGCCGGATGCCGCCAAACCGGCCACCGTGGCCGCCGGCTCCGTCCCGGCCACCGGCCCCGTCCCGGACACCGGCCCCGTCCCGGACACCGAGCCCGCCCCGGTGCCGAAACCGGTTGGCGAACCGGAGCCGGACACCGCACCCGCCACCCGCTGACCAGAACCGCCCGAAGGAGCCCAGCCATGCCGGTGCCGATCCAACCCGAGGAACTCAAGCAGTTCGTCGAAACCGACGAGGCGCCCGCCGCGTACCTCGACCTGCTCAACGCGGTGTCGTTCCGGACCGCCGGCGCCGGCCTGCGGCTGGGCGTCTTCGAGGCGCTCGCCGACGGCCCGCTGCCGCTCGACGCGCTCGCCGAGCACACCGGCACCGACCGGCTCGGCCTGCGCCTGCTGGTCGAGGCGCTGGCCGGGTACGGCTACCTCGAACGCACCGACGCCGGCTACGCCAACAGCGCCAACACCGCCCGCTGGCTGCTGCGCTCCGCGCCGGGCACCTTCGCCCCGGTGCTGTCGTTCTGGTCGGCGCTGGTCACGCACTGGTGGCACGACCTGGAGGAATCGGTCCGCCGCGGTGGCCCCACCGGCGACTTCTACGCCTGGCTGGAGACCCGCCCGGACACCCTGGCCGACTTCCAGACCATGCTGCGCCGGCTCGCCGACTGGCTCGGCGAGGAGATCGTCCCGCTGGTGCCGCTCGGCGCCGGCGCGACCAGCCTCGTCGACCTCGGCGGCGGCCACGCCAGCTACTCGGTGGCGTTCCTGCGCGCCAACCCGCACCTGCGGGCCACCGTCGTCGACCTCGAGGGCGCGCTCCGCCAGGGCGCGCAGACGGTGGCTGCCGCCGGCGTCGCCGACCGCGTCGACCTGCGCCCCGGCGACCTCTTCGGCACCGAGATCGGCACCGGCCACGACCTGGTGCTGCTGTTCAACATCGTGCACGGCTACCAGCGCGACGACGTACTCACCCTGCTGCGCCGGGCCGCCGCCGCGCTCCGCCCCGGTGGAAGGGTGGCGCTGCTGGAGCCGCTCGCCGACGTACCCGAGCGGCCACCGGGGGTCGGCGAGTCGTTCGTCCGGATGTTCAGCCTCAACCTGTTCCACACCCAGGGCGGCCGGGCGTACGGCCTCGACGAGCTGACCGACCTGCTGGGCGAGGCGGGCTTCACCGACGTACGGCAGACCCTGCTGACCCGGTCCGACACCGACCATCTGGTCGTCGCCACCCTGCCGTCCGGCGACTGACTTACCGGGACGTCGTTGTTGATCTGGGCGTCAGCCACCTTATCCGCGCCGGGTAAGGTGGCTGACGCCCAGATCAACTGCCCGGGCTACGCGGCGCGGAGGTAGGTCAGTTCGACCACGCGGTAGGTGTGGGTCTCCGGCCCGGCCGCGGTGAGCACGTGCCGCTCGCCGGACGCCAGGTGGTGCACGCCGTCCCGGTCCGGGGCGGACAGGCCGACCACGACCGCCGGCACATCCCCGGCCCGCCACTCCAGGCTGCCGCCGGCCGCGACCTCGACGTGCCGGACGCGTACCTCGTCGTTCTCGAACACGACGGTCCCGGCCGGCCCGGCCCCGGCGCCCGCGCCACCGGCCGGAGCCGGTTCCGGTACGCCGGACGCCTCCTCGCCGAGGTCCAGCAGCTCGATGATCCGGTTGCGGTAGTCGGCGTCGCCGTGGTTGGTCAGCATGTGCACCGGCGAGACCGGCCGATACACGACCCCGCCGACCTGCTCCGACAGGAACCGGGGCGGGGCGCCGTCGAGCCAGTCCATCCGGCACGCCGACGTCGCCAGGCAGAGCACCACGTACGGGTTGTGGTGCAGGTGCCACGGCTGCGACTCGCCGGGGGCGAGCCGGACCTCCCAGACCCGGACGCGCCGGTTCTCCAGCAGCACCCGCTGGCCGATCTCGCCGAGTACGACGGAGTTGCCGTCCGGGGCCTGCACGACGGTTCCCGCGCTCACATCGACTTCCTCTCCTGGCAGGATGCCGGTACCCGGCACCGAACTCTCCGGGCAGGATGCCGGTACCCGGCACCGAACTCTCCGGGCAGGATGCCGGTACCCGGCACCGAACTCTCCGGGCACGATGCCGGTACCCGGCACCGAACTCTCCGGGCAGGATGCCGGTACCCGGCACCGGTCTCTCCGGGCAGGGACCGGTACCGCCGGCTCGCCGACGGCAGTCGATCATAGCCAGGGCCTGGTGATCCGACCTCCTCCTCCCCGCCCGGATCACCAGGGGCGCGGCCGTTGTGCGGCAGGATTGACGGGTGCCCGAAGGCGACACCGTCTGGAACACGGCCCGCGTGCTGGAGCGCGCGCTGGCCGACCGGATCCTGACCGGGTCGGACTTCCGGGTGCCCCGACTGGCGACCACCGACCTGACCGGATGGGCGGTGCGGGAATCCGCCAGCCGGGGCAAGCATTTGCTGCTGCGGCTGCGCCACCCGGAGTCCGACCGCCGGCTCACCCTGCACTCGCACCTGCGGATGGACGGCGCCTGGCGGACGTATGCCCCCGGCGAGCGCTGGACGGCCCGGCCGGCGCACCTGATCCGGGTGGTGCTGCGAACCTCCGAGGCGGTCGCCGTCGGTTACCACCTGCACGACCTGGCCCTGGTGCCGACCGGTCAGGAGTCGACCCTCGTCGGCCATCTCGGGCCGGACCTGCTCGGCGCCGACTGGGACGAGGTCGAGGCCGCCCGCCGGCTGGCCGCCGCCCCGACCGTCGAGATCGCCGACGCGCTGCTCGACCAGCGCAACCTCGCCGGCATCGGCAACCTCTACAAGGCCGAGACGCTGTTCCTGCGTGGGCTGTGGCCGTGGACACCGGTCGGCGAGGTGCCGGACCTGCCGGCCCTGGTCCGGTTGGCGCAGCGCCTGCTCGCCTCGAACCGGGGCCGTTGGCTGCAGACCACCACCGGCTCGCTGCGTCGCACCGAGGCCAACTACGTGTACGGCCGCGGCGGCCGGCCGTGCCACCGCTGCGGCACCCTGGTCCGCCGCGCCGAGCAGGGCGAACGGATCACGTTCTGGTGCCCGCACTGCCAACCCGGACCCGGCACCGCGCCGGGCCGGGCCGGTATCAGGTGAGGGTGGCGTAGTACCAACCCGGGATCGGCTCGTTGCGGTACTGGCAGTCGATGGTTCGGGGAACCGGGGCACCGCTGGTCATGAGGTCGTTGTACGCGGCCTCGCACTCGTAGTAGCCGTACGGCCCGTACCAGGTCGTCACGTAGGCCTGGGCGGGAACGGCGGTGCCGACCACGGTGGCGACGGTCACGGCCGCCAGGGCCAGGATGCGGCGGATCGACGGGCGCATGGCGTCCTCCGGGCGTCGAACAGATACGTATCGACGATCCTATATTCGTCGAGGTCGCGGGGAAAGCGTGTCGGACCTGTCGGAGTTCCACGACCCGCAGGGCGTCAGCCGGGTCACCCCAGACCGAGCACGCGGGCGTTGGTCGCCCTGACCCGGTCGGCCAGGTCGGGCACCTCGATCACCTCGACGCCGGCCGCTTCGAGGAGTTCGACGCCGTCACAGTCGACGAAGACCGGTGGTTCGCGGAGGGCGAGGACGACCCGCCCGATCCCGGCGGCGATGATCAGCTCCGCACAGGGGCGGGGTCTGGACCTGCGCACGCTGCACGGCTCCAGCGAGCTGTAGACCGTCGCTCCGGTCAGGTCGACACCGGTGCCGGAGAGCTTGGCCAGGGCGGACTCCTCGGCGTGGACGTACGGATCCGTCTCGCGCGAGTAGCCGCGGGCCAGTTCCTGACCGTGCCGGTCGACGATGATCGCGCCGACGGCGTAGGCGGTCCGCACCGGCGGGCTGAGCCGGGCCAGCTCGATCGCCACGCACAGCCACTCCCGGTCGACGGCGGATCGGCGGATCATGCCGCACCGAACCGCTCGGAAAGGGCGTAGCGCAGCAGTACGACGTCACCGGTGCGGCGTACCTCGGCGAGGGTGGCGCGATTGCCGGTGCTCCAGGGAAAGACGCCGTCGCCGACGAACCGGGGGGCGCGCGAGTCGCCGACGAAGAGCGGAGCGACGACGAGGTGCAGTTCGTCGGCGAGCCCCGCGGTCAGGAACTGCGTATGGATCGTGCCACCGCCCTCGACCAGTAACCGCCCGACGCCACGGCGGGCCAGGTCCGCCAGCACCAGCCGCAGGTCGACCGGTTGCCCGGCGTCGACGACGGTGGCCGCACCGCCGAGCCGTTCCCGGACCTTGCCGGTCACCGGGGTCGCGCAGTAGACGATCTTTTCGGTGTCGCCGGCCAGGAAGAACCGCGCGGTCGGTTCGAGGTCGCCGCGGCCGGTCACGGTCACCTTCAGCGGCGAGGCCGGCCGACCGCGGGCGATCCGCGTGTCGCGGCGGGTCGGGGAGCGGACGAGGAGCCCCGGGTCGTCCTGCCGGACCGTGTTGGCTCCGACGAGGATCGCGTCACACTCGGCGCGAAGCGCGTCGACGCGGTCGAAGTCGGTGTCGTCGGACAGCAGCAGCCGCTCCGGGGTGGCATCGTCGAGGTAGCCGTCGATGGACATGGCGCAGCTGAGAAGCACGTACGGCCGGTCGCCCACGGGGCTGGATCATAGTCACGGGCGCCCGGGATGCTCCCGGTCGTCGGGTTCCGCCGGCCGGCGCAGGACGTACCAGCGGCGTACCGGGCGGGTCCGCGGGGCCCGTTCCTCCTGGTAGGAACGGGCGGTACGGACCGCCTCGGCCAGGCCGTGCGGGCGGGTCCGCCGTGGTCCGCCCCCGGCCATCGGATCGGCCGCCATCTCCTTGAGCAGCGCGACCGCCAGCCCGAGCATCACCACGACGAACGGCAGCGCGACCATGATGGTCGCCTGCTGGAGTCCGCCCAGGCCACCGGCGAGCAGCAGGACGGCCGCGACGGCGCCGATCATGATCCCCCAGAGCACGGTCAACGCCCGGTGCGGATACAGCGCGCCCCGGGAGGAGAGCGAGCCGAGCACCAGGGCGGCGGAGTCGGCGCTGGTGACGAAGAAGATTCCGATCAGCACCATGGCCACGACGCTGGTGACGGCGGCCAGCGGCAGGGTGTCGAGCAGTCCGAAGAGGGCCTGTTCCGTGCCGGCCCCGACGTCGGCGACGAGGTCACGCGTCCCGGTGGTCTGGGCCCGCAGGGCACTGCCGCCCATCACCGCGAACCAGACCGCGCTGGCCCCGCTCGGCACCAGCAGCACGCCGACCAGGAACTGGCGTACGGTCCGCCCCCGGGAGATCCGGGCGATGAAGGTGCCGACGAAGGGCGCCCAGGAGATCCACCACGCCCAGTAGAAGATGGTCCACCCGCCGAGCCATTCCGGGCCGGTGAACGCACCGGTACGGGTCGAGATCTCGACCAGGCCGGAGAGGTAGTTGCCGACCGCCGCCGGGAGCACGTCGAGGATGTAGACGGTGGGCCCGGCCACGAAGACGAAGAACATCAGGGCCACCGCCAACACGACGTTGGTGGTGGAGAGCCACTTGATCCCCTTGTGCAGCCCGGAGAAGGCGGAGACGACGAAGGCCAGGGTGAGCGCGCCGATGACGATCAACTCGACCGAGACGGTCTCCTCGACACCGGCGACGAGGTGCAGGCCGGCGGCGATCTGCAGCGCTCCCAGGCCGAGGCTGGTCGCGGTGCCGAAGACGGTGGCGAAGATCGCCAACAGGTCGATGGCCCGCCCGGCGGCACCGTCGGCGCGGCTGCCGAGCAGCGGGTGGAACGCGGCCGAGATCCGGTTGCCGCGCCCCTTGCGGAAGGTGGCGTAGGCCAGCGCCAACCCGGCGACGGCGTAGATCGCCCACGGGTGCAGGGTCCAGTGGAAGAGGGTGTACTGCATCGCGGCCGAGGCCGCCCCGGCCGACTCGGCCGCCACCCCGCTGGCCGGCGGCGGCGACCGGAAGTGGTCGATCGGCTCGGCGACGGCGTAGAAGACCAGGCCGATCCCCATTCCGGCGCTGAACATCATGGCGACCCAGGCCAGGTTGCTGAACTCGGGCTCGTCGTCGTCGCGACCGAGCCGGATCCGCCCGAACCGGCTGAGCGCGATCACGATGGCGAGCACCAGGAAGGCGTTGGCGGCGATGACGAAGAACCAGCCGAAGGTGGCGATGGTCCAGTCGAGCCCGCTCGCACCGAACGCGCCGAGCGACTCCTGGGAGAGGATCCCCCAGAGCACCACCGCCAGCACCCCGAGCAGGCCGATCACGACGACGACCGGATCCGGGGTACGCCGCTGCGGCTCACGCACCGCTTCCCCGGCCGGCTCCGCGTACTCGACGGGAGTCGCCGCCGGCCGCTCCGGTTCACCACTCATGTCGGGCCCACCGCTACATCCATATGAGCGTTATATCGGGCATACTGCAGGCAAGGAGATGGAACGGACATTTGCGCGAGGGCCGGTGGGACCACGCGTACGCGGTCCCACCGGCCCCGGTGGGTCGGATCAGCTCAGGTCAGCTGGAGGACAGCTGGTCGAGGCGGCCTTCCTTGTGCCCGAGGATGACCGAGCGGTAGCTGGTGTGGATCACTCCGGTACCGGCGTAGACGAGCTGGATCCGGGCCAGTTCGCAGTGTGTCGGCCGGACGACGAGCTTGCCGCCGGACGGCACGTCGCCGGCCTTCTTGATCCGGTTGCCCTGGAGGTCGAAGTACCAGGCCTCCAGGTCGTACCAGCCGGTGTTGTTGAACTCGATCGCGCTGATCAGCGGCCACGCACTGGCCCGCTGTACCGTGGCCTTGGACTCGATGGTCCGGCCGTCCGGGCCGTACGCGGTCAGGGTGTAGACCACGTTGCCGTCGTGACTTTCCCCGGAGACGTGGTCGGACCAGGCCGCCACGGTCTTCTGGGTCTTGTCGTACAGCGTCTTGTCACCGCGCTTGACCACCACCCGGTTGGCGCCGGTGGTCGTCCAGTTGAGGGTGACGTTCTGCGGGACGCAGGCCTGGATCGTCGACACCGACGAGGTGAAGCCGTTGACCCTCGGTCCCCCGTTGGTCCACTCCATGCCCGTGACGGCCACTCCGGCCTCGTGGCCGGCCTTGCGCGGCAGGATGCCGAACTCGTAGTGGGTCGACGGGTTCAGGTTCCGGATCGCGTACGTCATCACACCGGTGCCCGGGGTGCCCCGGACGGTGGCGTTCTGCCAGGTCTCGGTACCGACCGGGCGCCATCCGACGAGGTAGTCGTCCTCGCCCTCGGCGTTGTCGGTCCACTGGATCTGCAGCGAGTTCTCGCCCCGCGTGATCACCTTCAGACCGGCCGGTGCCGGCAGCGCCGGCCGCAGCGTGGTGACGCAGGCCTGCGCCGACGCCTCGGAGAGCACGTTGTCCACGGTGACCCGGTAGCAGTATTCGGTGCCGGGGGTCAGGTTGACGTTCTTGAACACGCGCTCCTGACCGCCCCCGAGCCACCCCATCCGCTCCCACGGCCCGCCGGCCGTCGACCGCTCGATCAGGTGACCGTCGACCACGTGGGAGCCGGTGCCCCAGCGCAGCTCGATCGAGGTCGAGGTGACCCGCGACCCGGTGAGCGGCTCGATGACGGGCGCCGCGACCGGTGCCGGCAGGGTGTACTCCCGGCAGCCGAGCCCGGTGTCGCCGGAGCCGTATGACCGGTTCTTGGCGAACACGCAGATCTGGTGCGGGCCGGAGACCATCGTGGCCGGGACGGTGACGTCGAAGCCGTGCGCCGGACCGTACCTCGGGTCGAGCCCGGGGCGGTTCACGTTGGCGACGACCGAGCGGACGAACTGCCCGTCGTTGAGGATGTGCACCTCGACCGGGGCCGTGGGCTCGTCCGGGTCGACCGCCCAGCCGCGGATCCGCACGTTGCCTCCGAACCGGTCGGCCGCGTCCAGCGCCCCGAACGGCTGGTGCGCCACCGAGTACGGCTTGCAGCCGAGCGACCTGTTCGTGCCGGCGCCACGGTTGACGGCGGTGAGGCAGATGGTGTGGTCGCCGTCGACCGGCTTCTCCGGGACGCTGATCACGAAGCCACGACGGTTGCCGTAGCCGGCGTAGTCGGCCACCGGGCCGGGCAGGGCCTGGTTGGCGGGCTTGCTGCCGACCAGCTTGCCGTCCTGGTGGACCTGCACCTCGACGGCGTCGTACGTGTCGCCGTCGACGGCCCACCCACGCAGGGTGAGCGTGGTCCCGTTCCGCTCCAACGCGTCGAACGAGCCGACCGGGTCGAACGAGACGGCCAGCGGCAGGCAGCCGACGCCGACGTCGTGTCCCGGCCCGTTGTTGATCGCGGTGGCGCAGACGCTGCTGCCGACGACCGCCGGCACGGTGCCCGCGAACTGGCCGTTGGCACCGGCCGTCACCGAACCGACCTTCCGGCCGCCGATGCTGAGGTCGACGCGGACGTTGCCGCCGTCCGGGTCCTCGGCCCGGCCGGTCACCAGAATGCCGGCCGGCACCCGGGTCGCTGTGCTCAGGCTGCCGCGCGGGGCAGGCCGGGGCCGCCGGTGTCGCAGGCCGGTGGGGGGTTCGGCCGCTCGCAGAAGGGCGCGGCGTGGGCCGGGGCCGCCGGTACCGCCAGTCCCCCCGTGACGGCCAGCGCCGCGACGATCACGGCACGGATGGGTCTTCTCACGTTGTCCCTCTCTCGCAGAGAGGGCGGTGCCCCCCGGACCGCCCGGAACCGCTCCGTCCACTTCAGACGGTTTGTCGGTTCAGGACCAGCGTGACAGGGGTGCAGCCGGGATGCTCGTGACTATCGACTGACCGACAGGTGACCGGGGCCACTGACCAGCGACTCAGCGACGGCGGCTCCGGGCAAGCACGGGGGCCGGCCGGCGGCGGACCGCCACCAGGCCGCCGACCCCGGCGACCAGCACCACCGCCCCGCCGAGCAGCCACCACCACGACCCACCACCCTCGTCCGCCGCATCCACCGATGCGCCGGCGGCACCCGGCGGCACCGACTGCGGTACGCGGGCCCGTACCGACGTCGTGACCCGGGTCGGGTTCGGCGGCGGCGTGTCGACGGTGATCTCCCAGTCGCCGGGCGAGAGCAGCGACCCGACCCGGTAGAAGCCGACCCCCTCGTTGGAGGGGCCGACCTGCACCGGGCCGACCGACCGGCCGCCCTCGCCGGTGCCGTTCAGGACCAGGCGCATCCCGTTGTCGACGGGGTGGCCGTCCTCGTACCGGGCCCGGATGGTGACCCCGGCGCCACCGTCACCGGCCACCTCGAGCGTGACCTTGCCGCCGTGCGCGGCGGCCGGCTGGCCGCCCACCGCGACGAGCGGGGCGGCCAGCAGGGTGGCGAGAACGATTCTGAGCAGTCGCATGTCCAACCTCCGGCGGCGCCGCCCGACGGACAGGCGGCGCCGCGGCCGGGGTGTGGGCGGCCGGGGATCCGGCCGCCCACACCACACTTTCGAACCCAGGCCGCCTGACGGCGACCATTCCCTACAGCCTGCCGCCGGGACCGATCCGGGTCGGGTCCTCGGCCACCCGGCCGGTCCCCTTGACGGACTTGCCGCCGTTGGCCTTGACGCCGGCCGTACTGGCCGAGCCGCCCAGCCGGACGATCATCGCGTCGGTGTCGCGGACGAGTACCGCGCGCACCTCGGCGTCGGTCACCAGCGAGGTGTCCGACGCCAGCCCCCGGAACGCGGTGAGCTGCTGGATCGCCCGGTTGTCGCGTCCCTCGGCCTCGGACAGCCGGGCGTTGGCCAGCTTGTTCGTCAGCTGCCGGTGGGCCTTGTTGGAAAGCCGCCCGGTGGCCTTGAACCGGTCGATCAGGTTCTGCATGTCGCGGAACGAGGTGGTGACGAAGAACCGTACGGACGACGTCGTCTCGTTCCCGGCCTTGTCGGTCGCGGTCACGGTCAGCTCGTGCATGCCGAGGGTCAGCTCGTACATCGCCTGGAGCGTGCCGCTGTGGTACGTCACCCCGTCGAGCTTGCCGACGGTGGCCTCGATCCCACTGGTCGGGTCGACGGCCGCGAAGGTGACCCGGACGTCCTGGCTGTCGCCGTAGAGCTGGCCGTCGGCCAGCCCCGAGACGATGACCGTCGGCTTCGTACCGTCGATCTTGATGATCGCGGACTTCAGCGTCTCGACGTTGCCGGCGGCGTCGGTGGCCCGGTACAGCAGCTCGTGCTGTCCGTCGCCGCTGACGTCGACCGGCTCGGTGTACGGCGTCCAGTCACCGCCGTCGAGCGCGTACTCGACCTTGGTGACACCGGAGCCGGTCTCGGTCGTGGTGAGGGTGACGGGAACGGTGCCGGCGTGCCAGCCGTTGTCGTTCGACGGGGCGAACTCGGCGGCCGTCACCGGCGCGGTGGTGTCGATCCGGACCTCGACGGTCTTCGTCCCCTCCACGTTGCCGGCCTCGTCGGTCGACCGGAACCGCAGCTCGTGGCTGCCGTCCCCGCTGATCACCACCGGTTCGGTGTACGCCGTCCAGCCGGTCTCGTCGTCGAGCTGGTACTCGGTCGACGCGACGCCGCTGCCGCCGGCCTCGTCGGTGGCGGTGAGGGTGACGGTGGCCGGACCGGTGTACCAGCCGGCGGTCACCGGCCCGTCGACGGTGCCGGTGGTGACCGGCGCGGTGCCGTCGGCGGTTTCGGTGGTCAGCCGGAAGTAGTCGAACGACGCGGTCTTCGACGCCGTCTGGTTGGCGCCGAGGGTGAACAGACCGACGTTCGGCGTCGCCCCGACGGCGGTGTTCGTCAACGGCTCGAAGCTCGTCCACTCCTGCCCGTCGAGCGAGTACGACGCCGTGTAGACGGTCCCGGTCCGGCTCAGCCGCAGGTGCCACACCGAGTCGGTCAGGTTCGTCACCTGCGGCTGCGGGTCCTGGACCACCGACCCGATCTCGCTGCGGAACTCGATCCGGCGGGAGACCGGCTGCCCCGGGGTGTTGTCGACGATGTAGTCGAGCTTCAGGTAGTTGTCGTCGTCGGCGTGCACGATGAGCCCGGCCTGCTGGTACTGCTCGTTCAGCAGGCTGCCGTCGACCTTCGTCTCCAGGGTCCAGTCGCCTTCCGGCGCGCCCTGCATGATGAAGTTCGTCGGCCCGGTGTTGCTGCCGGTGTAGATGTCACCGTTCGGTACGTCGATCTTCAACGACCCGCCCTCGAGCCGGTAGGCGGTCGCGTCCTCGCGCAGGATCGCGTCCCACCGGCACTTGTCCAGTGCGGCGCCGTCGAACTCGTCGGACGGTTCGACCGGTCCGGCCGGCTCGTCCGGGGTGACCTGGAACCAGTCGAAGTGGGCCTCGACCACCGGCGCCGTGGTGCCGCCGTTCAGCGCGAACAGGCCGATCTTCGGGTTCTCGATGCCGGCGAGCGCGGCCGACCGGCCCACCGGGGTGAAGGTCTGCCCGTCGCCGGACGCCTCCGCGGTCAGGTTCGTGCCGTCGCTGATGATCCGCAGGTACACGGTGTCACCGGCCGGTGCGGGCGCGGCGTCGGCCCCCTCGTTGCGCGGGGTGCCGGCGGTCTGCCGGATGAACTCGATCTTCCGGGAATCGCCGAACAGCAGGTCGAGCTTGGCCCAGTTGGCGTCGTCGCCGTAGACGATCACGCCGGCCTGCTGGTAGTTGGCGGTCACCGGCAACGTCACCTTCGTCGTCGCCTGCCAGGCCCCGCCGGGCGCCGGCTGGAGCACGATGTTGGTGGCGTCGGTCCGGGCGCCGTACAGGTCGCCGACCGAGGTCGGCAGCTTGAGCACGCCGTCCGCGACCGAGTAGAGCTGGTTCTCCCGTACGACGGTGGTCCACCGGGACTTGTCGAGCGAGTTGCCGGTGAAGTCGTCCGAACGCGCCCCGAAGCAGGACGTGTTGGGTGCCTCGGACCGGACGGTGGTGCTGGCGTACGCCTTGGCGCCCCGCGCGTCGGTGACGGTGAGGGTGGCCGTGAACGTGCCCGGCGCGGTGTAGGTGTGGGTGGCGTTCGCGGTGGTGGCCGAGCCGCCGTCGCCGAAGTCCCACAGGTACGTCAGCGGGGATTCGCCCTCGGGGTCGGTCGCCGTCCCGGTGAAGTTCACGGTCAACGGGGCGGTGCCGGTGGTCGGGTCGGCGGCGACGGTCACCGTCGGCGGGGCGTTCTCGGTGACGCCGCGGCCGAGGAAGTCGACCCAGTTGACGTTGAACAGCGAGTTGGCGCCGCCGCTCGGATGCTTGGCGACGAAGAACAACGGTGCGCTGCCCACCGGCGGATCGGTCAGGTCGACCGTGACGTCGGTGTACGTCTGCCAGGCACCGGTGCCGGGCACCGTGGCGGTGACCAGCAGCGGACCGTCGACGGCGCCGCTGCGGACCTGGATCAGGCCGCCCTGTTCGGCGGACGCGACCCGGAACCGGAGCTGGTCGATGTTGAGCAGGCTGGTGGGCGCGAACGACCACCAGTCGCCGTCCTCGATGAAGCCGATGTTCTGGAAGCCGCCGGCGGTGTCGCCGGTCGTCTCCTTCTGCACACCCGGGTCGCCGCCGCCGGTGCCGTCGGTGGTCCGGCCGGTGGCGGTGAAGTACTCGGCCTGCTTGCGCTTGGGCTGCAGCCGCTCGATGGCCCGGCCGGTCAGCGGGCTGGCGCCGCCGACGCCGCCGTTGTCGGTGTAGCTGGCCTCGAAGACGGCGAACACGTTGGCCTCGGCACCGTGCCCGGCGGCCAGCGACGTCTGCACCGTGCCGGTGCAGCCGTGGTAGGTGTCCAGCGGGTGGGAGTGCTCGTCGTGGCCGAGGAAGTACTGCAGGACGACCTTGTCACAGTCGATCTCGCCGTCCTCGGGGTCGGTCACCCGCACCGTGTACTCGACCTGGTCGCCCCAGTCGAAGAAGCCGCCGTCCGGCGGGAACTCGATGGTCACCGTCGGCGCCGTGTTGCCGACCGTGACCGGTACGTTCGCGACCGCCTCCCGGCCCTTGTCGTTGGTGACGGTGAGCTGGGCGGTGTAGTTGCCCGGCTCGGCGTACGTGTGCGACGGGTTGGCGGCGGTCGAGGTGCCGCCGTCGCCGAACGTCCAGGCGAAGGTGATCTGACCGCCGTCCGGGTCGCGGGACCCGGCGCTGGAGAACTGTACGGCCAGCGGTGCCTGTCCCGACGTCGGTTCGGCGCTGGCGACCGCGATCGGCGCCCGGTCACCGGCGATGTAGTCGATCCGGTAGACGCCGGAGTTGTCGTTGTTGCCGCCGAAGCCGCTGCCCCACTCGATCATGTAGAGGGCGCCGTCGGGGCCGAACTCGAAGTCCATCGGGCGGATGAACTCCATGCCGGTCAGCAGGTTGTTGATGTCGACCAGCTCGGTGGCGTCGGCGGTGAGCTGGAACGTGTACATCTTGGACTGGTTCCACTCGCCGAACAGCGCCTTGCCGTCGAAGTAGGCCGGCCACTTGGTGTCGGAGGCCAGCTCGGGGTCGTACCGGTAGACGGGGCCGCCCATCGGCGCGCCGCCACCACCGATCTCCGGGTAGCGCGGGTCGGGGCTGTAGCCGTAGTCGACGGTGGCCGGGATCGCCGGCGGCAGGTTGGTCAGGCCGGTGTTGTTGGGCGAGTTGTTGACCGGGGCCGCGCAGTCGAACTTCGCCCCGCTCGGTCCGGACGGGAACGTGAAGTCGTTGTACGCCAGGTTGCTGCCGTGGCAGTACGGCCAGCCGAAGTTGCCGGGGGCGTCGACGACGTTCCACTCGACGCGGCCCTCCGGCCCCCGGTTGGGGTTGGCGGTGCCGGCGTCGGGGCCGTAGTCGGCGACGTACAGCACGCCGGTCTGCGAATCGATGCCGATCCGGAACGGGTTCCGGAAGCCCATGGCGTAGATCTCCGGGCGGGTCTGCGCGGTGCCGGCCGGGAAGAGGTTGCCGGTCGGCACCGTGTAGCCGCCAGCGTCCTCCGGGTGGATCCGCAGCACCTTGCCGCGCAGGTCGTTGGTGTTGCCGGAGCTGCGCTGGGCGTCGTAGTCCTGTCGGCCCGGCCGCTCGTCGATCGGGGTGTAGGCGTTGGACTCGAACGGGTTGGTGTTGTCGCCGGTGGCGAGGTAGAGGTTGCCGTCGGCGTCGAAGACCATGCTGCCGCCGGCGTGGCAGCAGGTGTTGCGCTGGGTGTCGACCTGGATGACCACGCTCTCGGTGGCCGGGTCGATCGTCGTGCCGCTGACGGTGAACCGGGACAACAGGTTGCGGGGCCCGCCGCCGGCCGGGGCGTAGTAGAGATAGATCCAGCCGTTGGTGTCGAAGCCGGGGTCGAGCCGCAGCCCGATCAGGCCGTCCTCGTTGCCGGTGAAGACCGGCAGCGTCATCGCGGTGCTGGTCAGCCCGGTCTCCGGGTCGATGACCTGGACCCGGCCGTCCCGCTCGGCGTAGAAGACCCGGCCGTCGCCGGCGACGTCGAGTTCCATCGGGTTGTTGGTGTTGCTGTCCAGCGTGATCTTCTCGAAGCTGTCGTCCAGGGTGGCCCGGCAGTCCGCGTCGACGACCCCGGCGGCGGTCTGGATGCCGCCGAGCAGGTGGCCGACGAACTCCGGCTCGGTGTACGACTCGTCGGTGTGGCCGCCGCCGGTGTACCAGGCCCGGCCGCCGTCGTAGTCGTGGCACCAGGCGATCGGGTGGTCGGCGCCCATCGCCCCGGCCCCCGCCGAGTACGTCGTCTCGTCGAGGCTGGCCAGCACGTGCACGTCGCCGCGCGGGTTGGTCTGGAAGTTGTACCACTCGTCGAAGCGGGACCAGTTCGCCGGCAGCGCCGCCGTGGACGGGTGCGCGGGGTCCTCGACCTTGATGGTGGCCTGCTGGTTGGCCGGGTGGGCGGAGAAGTAGGCGCCGACGAGGCCGCCGTACCACTCCCAGCTGTATTCGGTGTCGGAGGCCGCGTGCACGCCGACGTAGCCGCCGCCGCTCTGGACGTACCGCTCGAACGCGGCCTGCTGGTCGGGGTCGAGGACGTCACCGGTGGTGGACAGCCAGATCACCGCGGCGTACCGGGCGAGGTTGGCGTCGGTGAACGCGGCACCGTCCTCCGTGGTGTCGACGGTGAACCCGTTGTCGGCGCCGAGCCGCTGGATCGCGGCGATACCGGCCGGGATCGAGCTGTGCCGGAACCCGGCCGTCTTGGAGAAGACCAGGACCGTGTACGGGTCGACCGCCTCGACGGCGCGGGTGGGTACGGGCGCGGCGGAGGCGGGTGTCGGGCCGGCCACCACGCCGGTGGCGGCGACGGCCAGGGCGACTGTGGCGGTGAGGAGGGCGCGGGTCAGGGCGCGTGGTGGTCGCGATCGGCGTGTTGGGGACACGGGGATCTCCATCATCTGTCGAGGACAGGGATGAGTCCCGTCGCCAGCTCGCCGAAGGGCCGGAGTCGGGTGGTGGGGGTTCAGGGGCGCGCGACCCGCCGAGGTCGCCCGCTCCATTTTGTAGGTTGGCTGAACAAATTAGCTCTGGTGCGACCCGACAACGCAAGACATAGACAAGCCAACATTTGTAACGGTTAAGTAAACACGAGGTCAGCCTGACCGGTTCGCCGGATTGATAGGCAATCCAGATCACGGTGGCGCGGCGCGGAACATGGATCTTCCGCGCCGCGCCCGCGTCAGTGCTGCTGCTGCGTCCGCATCGGATCGGCGAACTTGCGCAACTCGGCGAGGTCCGAGGCGACGCCGCGCAACCGCTCACTCGCGTCGCTCAACTGGGTCACCGCCGGATGCTCGGTGCCCCGGCCGTCCTCGGCCACAAAGCCCGCCGCCGCCGCGACCAGCCGCTCGTAGGCGGTCACGCCCCCGCTCAACTGGTCTACCAGACTGCGGTGCGCCTCCTCCAGGCCGCCACGGGAGTCGGCGGGCGCGACCCGCAACGCCCGCTCCACGCCGGCGACCCGCTGGGCGAGTTCACGCAGCGACCGCTCGGCCACCGCCGCGTCCAGCACCGCCGAGTCGGCCACGCCGGTCAGGTCACCGGCCAGCCCGGCCATCGCCACCGACGCCCGGTCCAACCGTGCCGCCGGCTCGGCCGCCGACGACCCGCGCAGCGCCATCCGGGACCGCTGCCGGCGGACCTCATCCATGGCCGCCCGGCCGGCGGGCAGCCGCTCGACCGCCGCGACCAGCCGGGCCCGGGCCTGCTCCGGGTCCACCGGTTCGGGCGGGGGCGGCGCCGGCTGGGCGGCCAGCGCCCGCAGGTCGATCCACCGCCACGCCGCGAGTGCGATCGAACCACCCGCGGCGGCCGCCCAGGCGGCATCGGGCAACCCCACCCCGGCGTACGGGATCAGGATGGCGGCGGCTCCACCGAAGCCGCCGCCGAGCACAGTCCAGCGCCGGGCGGACCGGCGCAGCTTGCGGAGCCGGCGGAAGTAGCGCGCCCGCTGATCGGCCACGTGAAGCCCCTCCCCCGCCCCGGCCGGGTCAGCCGGCGGCGCTCTGGTCGCCGGTGTTGCGCTCCTTGGACAGGCTGGCCCGGATCTCGTCCAGCCGGGCCACGCTGGCCGGGTCGCCGGTGCCGGCCTGGCCGACCGAGGGCTGCCCGGCGGCCTGCTGGCCACCCAACTGGTCGCCGGCCATGCTGGCCCGGATCTGCTCCAGCCGCGACGAGCCGGCCATGTCCAGCGTCGTCTTCTGCACCTCGAGCATCCGGCCCTCGACGGAGTTGCTGGCCAGCTCGGCCCGACCCATCGCGTTGGCGTACCGCCGCTCGATCTTGTCGCGGACCTCGTCGAGCGAGGGGGTGTTGGCCGGTGCGGCCAGCGACGACATCGACTCCAGCGACCGGGCGACGGTCTCCTGCATCTTGGCCTGCTCGAGCTGGCTGAGCAGCTTGGTGCGCTCGGCCAGCCGCTGCTGGAGAACCATCGCGTTGTTCTCGACCGCGCGGCGCGCCTGGGCGGCGGCGCCCAGCGCCTGGTCGTGCAGCGCCTTGAGGTCCTCCATCGACTGCTCGGCGGAGACCAGCTGGGTGGCCAGGGTCTGCGCCGTCTGCTCGTACTTGCCGGCTTCCGCCTCGTCGCCGGAGGCACGCGCGCGGTCGGCGAGCACCAGCGACTGGCGGGCCATCGACTGGAGCTTCTCGACCTCGGACATCTGGCGGGACAGTTTCATCTCCAGCTGCCGCTGGTTGCCGATGACCGCCGCCGCTTGTTGGACGAGCGCCTGGTGCTGGCGCTGGGACTCCTCGACGGCCTGCTGGATCTGAACCTTCGGATCGGCGTGTTCGTCGATCTTGGCGCCGAATAGCGCCATCACGTAGCGCCAGCCCTTGACGAACGGGTTCGCCATATTCGCGTGTCCCCTCAGTGTCATCAGTGCGGTCGACCGCCCGGGTCGACCCGACCCCGGGCGACCGTGCGGCACGGTCTCCATCGTCCCAGCCCGGCGCCAACGCGTCACCCGGCCTCAGGGGGATATCCGGGGATACGGTCCGGTCAGGAGATCAACCTTACCCAGGCGGGCCCAGCATTGCCGAGCCGGCGCGTGCCCGTACGGACACGTCGGGTAGCGCGGTGACGGGTCAGGCGGCGTAGACGACGTCGAGGTCGTGCTTCTTGCCGGAGCG
The DNA here is from genome assembly GCF_018324255.1 of Polymorphospora rubra. GTDB lineage: Bacteria > Actinomycetota > Actinomycetes > Mycobacteriales > Micromonosporaceae > Polymorphospora > Polymorphospora rubra. The sequence continues at coordinate 4,404,481 of NZ_AP023359.1, read as the reverse complement.
CACGGTGCGGGTGGTCCGCAGGGTCGCCTTGAGCGGCCCCTCCTGGCGCACCGACACCGACACCTTGCCGTCGGAGGTGACCTGGCGCACCTTGGCCTCACCGACCGGCAGCCGGTTCCCGTCGGCGGCGGGCCGCACCTCGGCGGCGCGGGCGCCGGCGGCCACCGCGGTCCGGGCCGGCCGGTTGGCACCCCCGGTGGGTCCGGCGGCACGTGCGGCGGGCGCGACGGCCGGGTCTGGTCCCTCGCCCGAGGGGTCCTGGACCGGCACGAGCACGCCCTGCATCTGCTCGGCCAGCGCGACGGTGTGACTGACCTCGCGCAGCAGATCCGACAGGTGGGCGCCGAGCGCGTCACAGATCGAGGCGAGCAGTTCGCTGGACGCTTCCTTCTGGCCGCGCTCGATCTCGGAGAGATAGCCGAGGCTGACGTTGGCGGCGGTGGAGACCTCGCGTAGGGTGCGGTGCTGTCCCTGCCGGCGCGCGCGCAATGCGTCACCGATCACCCGGCGTAGCAGGACCATGGCACCTCCTCCTCACGCGGGGGCCAACCGGCATCTGCCGGGAGGCTTCCCGCAACCGTACCCGTTGCGGAGCCCATACGACATCCTGCCCCGCCGGGGCGTTCGACCACCATCCCCCCGCGGTGATCAGTGCGTCGTGGGGGCCGAGAATCCCACGTATCGGGCACATCTCGCTGCTTTCAGCCAGATTCCGACAGACGGTCACCGCCACCGACGGGCGCGGCACCGGGGCAGGCACATCTCGCTGCTTTCAGCCAGATTCCGACAGACGGTCACCGCCACCGACGGGCGCGGCCGCGAGTTGCCGGTCGAGCAGGCGCAGCGCGGCGTCGACCGCGCCCCCACGGACGGCGGCGCGGTTCCCGTCGAGGGTCAACCGGCGCACCGTCGCCCCCCACGGCCCGGCCACCGCGACGTAGACCAGCCCCACGGGCTTGCCGTCCTGTGGCTCCGGCCCGGCCACACCGGTCGTCGCCACCCCCCAGTCGGCCCCACAGGCGGCCCGGGCACCGTCCGCCAGCGCCAGCGCGACATCCGGGTCGACCGGGCCACGGTCGGCCAGCAGACCGTCCGGTACGCCCGCCAACGACGCCTTCAGGTCGGTGGCGTAGACCACCAGCCCGCCCCGGAAGACCGCGCTGACCCCGGGCACCTCGACCAGGGTGGCGGCCAGCAGTCCGCCGGTCAGCGACTCGGCGGTCGCCAGCGTCCAGCCACCGGCCTTGAGCCGGTCCACCAGCCCGGTCCGCGGGTCGGGAGCCACGCCGGCCGGCCGCGCGCCCCCGGCGGTCACGTGGCCCGGCCGCGCAGACGCAGGGCGCGCAGCACGTAGTCCAGCCCGGTCAGCACCGTCACCAGCACCGCCGCACCCATGATCCAGGTGCCGACGCCGACCAGCGCCGCCGGCACCGGCCACAGGTACCAGACGATCGCGAGGATCTGGAGCGCCGTCTTCAGCTTGCCGCCCCGGCTGGCCGCGATGACGCCGTAGCGGATCACCCAGAACCGGATCAGCGTCACGCCGACCTCGCGGACCAGGATCAGCGCGGTCACCCACCAGGGCAGCTGGTCGTACCAGGAGAGCAGGACCAACGCCGTGCCGGTCAGGGCCTTGTCGGCGATCGGATCGGCGACCTTGCCGAACGACGTGACCAGCCCGAACCGGCGGGCGATCCAGCCGTCGACGAGGTCGGTGGCCGAGGCGATCGCGAAGATCACGCAGGCCGCGATCCGGGTGCTGGAGTGCGTCATCCCGGAGGCGATGACCAGCGCCGCGAAGACCGGGATGAGCATCATGCGCAGGGCGGTCAGCGCGTTGGCGGCGTTGAGCAGTGGGACCCGGCCGGCAACGGAGGACGAACTGGACGGCGGGGGACTCGTCGTCTCCATCAGCACGTCCCCGCCCGGTCGCGCCGCGGCCGGACCCGGTGGGCCGCCCCGGTCACGCCGCTGCCGAGATCATTTCGACCGGCACCGCGAGGAGGTCGACCCCCTCCGTGCCGGTCACCGTCGCCCGCACCAGGTCGCCGGGGCGCAGGACGGCCAGGTCCACTCCCCCGGTCGCCGGCGCCACCAGGGTCGTCGAACCGTCGACCTCGGGGGCCTGGTGGGCGGCCCGCCCTTCGACCAGCCCGTCGTCGACCGAGTCGACGAGGACCTCGACGGTCGTCCCGATCCGCTCCTCGGCCCGCTGCGAGCACAGCTCGTCGGCGAGCGCGGCGAGCTTGTCGTAGCGCCGCTTCACGGTCGCCGCGGACACCTTCCCGGGCAGCGCGGCGGCCTCGGTGCCGTCCTCGTCGCTGTAGTCGAAGACGCCGATCGCGTCGAGCCGGGCGTCGGTCAGGAAGCGGACGAGCTCGTCGACGTCGGCCCGGGTCTCGCCCGGGAAGCCGACGATGAAGTTGCTGCGCGCGCCGGCCTCCGGGGCGAGTGCCCGGGCCGACGCCAGCAGCTCCAGGAACCGGGTCGTCGACCCGAACCGCCGCATCCGGCGCAGCACCGGCTCGCTGGAGTGCTGGAACGACAGATCGAAGTACGGCGCCACACCGGGGGTGGTGGCGATCGCCTCGACCAGGCCGGGCCGGGTCTCGGCGGGCTGGAGATAGCTGGCCCGGACCCGCACGATGCCGGTGACCGCGGCCAGCTGGGGCAGCAGCTTCTCCAGCAGGCGCGGGTCGCCGAGGTCCTTGCCGTACGACGTGGAGTTCTCGCTGACCAGCACCAGTTCGCGGACGCCGGTCTTGGCCAGCCACTCGGCCTCGGCCAGCAACTCGTCCGGGGTACGGGAGACGAACGCGCCGCGGAAGGCGGGGATGGCGCAGAACGAGCACCGCCGGTCGCAGCCGCTGGCGAGCTTGAGCGAGGCGACCGGGCCGGCGTCGAGCCGTCGGCGCAGCACCGGCCGCAGGTGGGCCGGGGTGTGCGCGTCGACGGTCGCGTGGCCGGGGACGACGACCGCGCTTTCGCGCCGGGACACCGGGGTCAGCGGCAGCAGTTCGCGGCGGTCCCGGGGGACGTGCGCGTCGAGCCGCTCCCCGGCCAGCACGGCCTGGAGCCGGGCGGAGATGTCGGGGTAGTCGTCGAAGCCGAGCACCGCCTGGGCCTCCGGCAGGCTGCCGGCCAGTTCACGGCCGTAGCGCTCGGCCATGCAGCCGGCCGCGACCACCTTGGCACCGGTGTCGGCGGCGTCGAGGAGGGTCTGAATCGAGTCCTGCTTGGCCTTCTCGACGAAGCCGCAGGTGTTGACCAGCACCACGTCGGCGCCCTCGCCGTCGGTGCTGACCTGCCATCCGTCCGCGTGCAGGCGGGCGGCCAACTCCTCCGAGTCGACCTCGTTGCGTGCGCAGCCCAGGGTCAGCAGCGCGACCCGGCGGCCGTCGGGAGATGGGGAGGAGGAGGTCACAGACACCTCCCGAGGGTACCGGGCCGGACCGACGACTCCGGCGGCGCGTGGCGCCCGCCACCGCCCGGCACCGGTACGACCTCAGTCGTCGGTCCGCAGCGCGGCCAGCGCCTCTTCCAGTTCGTCGGGCTTGACCAGCACGTCACGGGCCTTGGAGCCCTCGGACGGGCCGACGATCCCGCGCGTCTCCATCAGGTCCATCAGCCGGCCCGCCTTGGCGAACCCGACCCGCAGCTTGCGCTGGAGCATCGACGTCGAACCGAACTGCGAGGTCACCACGAGCTCGATCGCCTGGATCAGCAGTTCCAGGTCGTCGCCGATGTCCTCGTCGATCTTCTTCTTGTTGTCCTGCGCCGGGGCGAGCACGTCCGGGCGGAACTCCGGCTCGCGCTGGTCCTTGCAGAACTTGACGATGTCGTTGATCTCGGACTCGCTGACCCAGGCACCCTGGATCCGCACCGGCTTGGAGGCACCCATCGGCAGGAAGAGGCCGTCACCGCGGCCGATGAGCTTCTCCGCGCCCGGCTGGTCGAGGATGACCCGGGAGTCGGCGAGCGAGCTGGTGGCGAACGCCAGCCGGGAGGGCACGTTGGCCTTGATCAGGCCGGTGACGACGTCGACCGAGGGCCGCTGGGTGGCCAGCACCAGGTGGATGCCGGCGGCGCGGGCGAGCTGGGTGATCCGGACCACGGAGTCCTCGACGTCGCGCGGCGCCACCATCATCAGGTCGGCCAGCTCGTCGACGATCACCAGCAGATAGGGGTACGGGCGGATCTCCCGCTCGCTGCCCGGCGGGGGCTTGATCTGCCCGGCCCGGACCTTGCGGTTGTAGTCGTCGATGTGGCGTACCCCGGCGGCGGCCAGGTCGTCGTAGCGCATGTCCATCTCGCGCACGACCCAGTCCAGCGAGTCGGCCGCCTTCTTCGGGTTGGTGATGATCGGGGTCACCAGGTGCGGGATCCCCTCGTAGGCGGTCATCTCGACCCGCTTGGGGTCGATCAGCACCAGCCGTACCTCGTCGGGGGTGGCCCGGCTCAGCAGCGAGACCAGCAGCGAGTTGAGGCACGAGGACTTGCCGGCGCCGGTGGCGCCGGCGATCAGGATGTGCGGCATCTTCGCCAGGTTGGCCACCACGTAGCCGCCCTCGATGTCCTTGCCGAGGGCGACCAGCATCGGGTGGTGGTCGCTGCCCGCGGCCCGCGAGCGCAGGACGTCGCCGAGGGCCACGTCCTCGCGGTCGGAGTTGGGGATCTCGACGCCGACCGCGCTCTTGCCCGGGATCGGGCTGAGGATGCGTACGTCGGGTGACTTCACCGCGTAGGCGATGTTGCGGGAGAGCTGGGTGATCCGCTCGACCTTGACGCCGTGACCGAGTTCGACCTCGTAGCGGGTGACGGTCGGGCCGCGGGTGAAGCCGGTCACCGCGGCGTCGACGCCGAACTGGTCGAAGACGCCTTCGAGCGCGGCCATCACCTCGTCGTTGGCCTTGCTGCGGGTCTTGGGCGCGCTGCCGCTCTTGAGCAGGTTGGCCGGGGGCAGCGTGTAGTCGCCGGCCATGCCGGTGATCGCCAACTGCTCGGCCCGGGTGGGGGCCGGCGAGTGCTCGGGTGCCGGGGCGGGCTTACGGGCGGCGGCGCCCTTGCCGGGCGACTTGCGCGGCAGCGCCACGGTGTCGTGGACGACCTCCTGGTCGTCGTATCCGGGCTCGTCGGGCCCGGGTGCGGCGGCCGCGACCCGGCGGCGGGCCGGCCGGCGCTTGGCCGGCGGCGGTTCCTCGTCCTCGTCGGGGCCGTCGGCGTCGTCGATGTCGTCGTCGGGGTCGTACGGACCGGGCGGGCGGCCGAACAGCGAGCCGACGAGCATGCCGACCCGTTCCGGCACCTTGTTGATCGGGGTGGCGGTGATGACCAGGAGCCCGAAGAGCAGCAGCAGGACGAGCAGCGGTACGGCGACCCAGCCGGTCACCGCACCGACGAGCAGCCGCCCGATGCCGGCTCCGACGAGGCCGCCCGCGTAGTCCCGCTGGGCGTTGTCGACCGGGGCCTGCCCGATGTGCAGCAGCCCGGCCGTCGACACGATCAGCGCGGTCCAGCCGACGAGGCCGCGGCCGCGGTGTGCCGGGTCGCCGGGCTCACGCATCAGCTTGACCGCGCTGACGAGCAGCAGCAGTGGTACGGCGGCGGCGATCGCACCGAGGAAGAGCCGGACGGTGTCGGCGACCCGGGCGCCGACCGGCCCGGCGCCGGAGAACCAGACCGCGACGCCGGTCAGGATGGCCAGGCCGAGCAGGAACAGTCCGGCGCCGTCGCGGCGGTGGCCCGGGTCGAGGTCACGGGCCGGGGCGACCTGGCGCCCGACGGCACGCACCGCCCAGCCGACCGAGTGGGCGAGGCCCATCCACACCGCACGGACGCCACGGCCGAGATGGACGGCGGGACCGGCCCGGCCGCGGGCCGGGGGGCGCTTGCGCGGGGTCGCGGCGGCCCGGGTCTTCGCCGGTTGGCGGGCACGCGGAGCCGCGACGCCGCGCGTCGGTGACGCGCTCCGACGCCGGTTAGCCGAAGGTGTCCGCCCCGCCATAGAGTCACACGGTAGCCGTGCGGTCCGACCAATCCTCGCTTTTGACTGCCGTGTCCCGCCGTCGGTCACCGGTGGCGGTGCCGGGTGTCACACCCACCTAGCATCATGGGCGGACCAACCGGCACAAGCCACACAATACGTGGGGTGGCGACGCGGCCCTACCGTGCTGTCTGCCAGACCGCGTTCCGATCGGGCCACGGCCCGTCAGCCTTCACCCCCGCACGTCAGGAAGGACGCCGCACATGCCATCGCCGGGTTTCCAGGACACCTCAGACGAACCCACCAGCGGTGGACAGTTGCAGACACTCCAACCGCTCAGCCACGAACTGATCGCCTCGGTGCTCGACGCGCGGGACTACTCGTTCCACACCGACGAGGACGGCGACATCTTCGGCAAGTGGGACGACAACCTCATCTACTTCTTCCGGCTCGGCAACGCCGGCGAGTTGCTCCAGATCCGCACGATGGCGGCCACCACCTTCGGGATCGACGACGTGCCGCGGCTCTACGCCTTCTGCAACGAGTGGAACCACGACCGGCTGTGGCCCAAGGCGTTCGTCCACGTCAACGACGACGGCAGCGTCCGGGTCTGCGGCGAGGTCATCACCGACCTCGAACAGGGCGTCACCCCGGCCCAGCTCGACCAGCTCGTCAACTGCGGCGTCTCCACCGGCTGCCAGATGGCCGACGCCGTCGGCGAACTGCGGGACTGACCACGGGTGTCCACGATGGAGCATCGCTTCCAGGTCGATCTGCGCGGCATCGTCGACCTGCTCAGCCACCACCTCTACGCCAGCCCCCGGGTCTACGCCCGGGAGCTGCTGCAGAACGCCACCGACGCGATCACCGCCCGACGGGGGTTCGACCCCGACGCCGAACCCGGCCGGATCGTCGTCGAACCGCTGCCCGACGGGGCGCTGCGGGTGCACGACAACGGCATCGGCCTGACCGAGCCCGAGGTGCACCTCTTCCTCGCCAGCGTCGGCCGCACCTCCAAGCGCGACGACCTCGGCTTCGCCCGGCAGGACTTCCTGGGCCAGTTCGGCATCGGCCTGCTGTCGTGCTTCATGGTCGCCGACGCGGTCGAGGTCGTCTCCCGCTCGGCCAAGGGCGGGCCGGCCGTACGCTGGACCGGCCACGCCGACGGCCGCTACACCACCGAGTCCGACGACGCGGCCCGGCAGGAGATCGGCACCACGGTCACCCTGCGGCCGCGCGCCGACACCCGGCACTGGCTGGTCCCCGACCGGGTGGGCGAACTCGTCCGGTTCTACGCCCACCTGCTCGACGTCGACGTCGAACTGGCGGCCCCCGAGACGGCGCCGGTGCGACTCACCGACGAGCGGGCCCCGTGGGAGGTCGAACACCCCGGGCCGGAGGAGCGGCACGCCGCCCTGCTCGACTACGGCCGGCAACTGCTCGGCACCCGGCCGATGGACGTCATCGACCTGCGGGTGCCCGAGGCGGGGCTGGTCGGCGTCGGGTTCGTGCTCCCGTCGGCCTCGGCGGTCGGCCAGGGTGGGCACCGCGTCTACCTCAAGCGGATGCTGCTCAGCGAGGACGCGAGCAAGGTCGTACCGGAGTGGGCGTTCTTCGTCCGGTGCGTCGTCGACACCGCCGTGCTGCGGCCGACCGCCAGCCGGGAGGCGCTCTACGAGGACGACCTGCTGTCGTCGGTACGCCAGTCGCTCGGCGAGCAGATCCGCGGCTGGCTGCTCGACCTGTCGGTCAACCACCCGGACCGGCTGGCGGCCTTCCTGCGCGTCCACCACCTCGGCGTGAAGGCGCTCGCCGTACGCGACGACGAGATGCTGCGCCTGGTCGACGCCTGGCTGCCGTTCGAGACCAGCCGGGGCGCGATGCCGCTGCGGGTGTTCCGGCGCGGCCTGTCGATGGTCCGCTACGTCGAGACGGTCGACGAGTTCCGCTCGCTGGCCGCGATCGCCAGCGCCGCCGGCACGCCGCTGGTCAACGCCGGCTACGCGTACGACAGCGAGATCCTGCAACGCCTGCACCGGGTCGACCCGAAGATCCAGGTACGCCGTCTCGATCCGGGTGAGCTGGCCGCCCGGCTCGACCCGTTGCCGCCCGGCCAGGAGGCGGCCGCCGCCGGATTCCTGGAGACCGCCCGCGCCGTGCTCGCCGACCTGGGCTGCAAACCGCTGCTGCGCCAGTTCGACCCGGTGACGGTGCCGGCGCTCTACATCGTCGGCCAGCAGGCGGCGAGCCAGGACTCGCTGCGGCGCAGCATCGAGGCCGCCGACGAACTGTGGTCCGACGTGCTGTCGGCGTTCGACGACGTCGAGGTCGACCACCGGCCGGAACTGGTCTTCAACTGGCGCCACCCGCTGGTCCGCCGGATCGCCGCCGACCCGTCCGGGCCGGCGGTCCGGCACGCCGTGGAGGCGCTCTACGGTCAGGCGTTGCTCGCCGGCCACCATCCGCTCCGGGCGATCGACACCGCGGCGCTGAACCGCTCGTTCCTCGCCCTGCTCGACCGGGCGTTCACCGGTCCCCCCAACCCCACGGCCGGCGACGGTCCCACCGAGGAGAAGTCGTGACCAGCAAGGATGAACTCATCGAGGCCCTGGAGGACGCCAGGGAACTCCCGGACGGCGACGGAAAGATCGCCGAACTGGAACGTATCGTGGCGCACGCCGACGCCCTCGGCGACGTACGACTCGGCTTCGACGCGCGGTACGGGCTGATCGACGCGTACAACAACCACACCGAGCGGTGGCGGATGCTGCCCGCGTTCGGCTGGTGCCTGGCCACCTTCGACCGCGACCCGTCGATGTTCGACGACTGGGACGCCGAGATGCTGCGCTGGTATCACAAGTGGGCGGTGGCGACGCTGCGCAGCACGCCCCGGGTGGGGCTGGCGCAGACCCGGGCCGCGCTCGACGACATGGAGCGGCGGTTCCGCGAGGGCGGGCAGAGTCTGCAGACCATCTACAACCTGCGTTGCAAGGTCGCCGACCACCTCGGCGACGAGGCGCAGGCCCGGGAGTGGCTGGCGAAGTGGCGTACGACGCCGCGCGACGAGAACAGCGACTGTGCCGGCTGCGACCCGTCCCGGCAGGCCGAACTGCTCGCCGGCTGGGGCGAGTGGGAGGAGGCGCTGAAGATCGCCGAGCCGGTGCTCAGCGGGGTGCTGGGCTGCACCGAGCAGCCGGAGAAGGCGCTCGTCGCGGTCCTGGTCCCCTACCTGCACCTCGGGCGTTACGAGGAGGCCGCGCAGGCGCACGTCCGGGCGTACCGCCGGCACCGGTACGAACGGGACTCGTTCGCCTTCCTCCCCGAGCACCTGCGGTTCTGCGCGCTGACCGGGCACCACGAGCGGGGTCTGACCATTCTCGAGGAGCACCTGGGCTGGCTGGACCGGCCGTACGACGAGGCGTCGGCGATGGAGTTCGCGGCGGCCGGCGCGCTGGTCTGCCGGCTCGCCGAGGAGGCGGGCCTGGGCGGGCGGCAGGTCCACCGTCCGGAGCACGGCGACCGGGCGGCGGCCGACGTCACGGTCAGCGCGCTGGCGGCCGATCTGGTGGCGACGGCGCAGGATCTCGCCGGCCGGTTCGACGCCCGCAACGGCACCGCCCACCAGTCGGGCCGGATCGCGGGATGGCTGGCCGCCCGGCCGTTGACCGAGCCGTTCGAGCTGCCGCCGGACGAGCCGCCGCGCGCCGCCGTGCCGGCCGGGCTGCCGGTGGAGGGGCGCGACGACGTGGTGGCGCCGTTGACGATCGAGGCGATCGTCGCGGTGCTGGAGGAGCGCGGTGACCACTACTTCGTCGACGAGGACGGCACGGTCGGCGGCCGGTGGGGCGAGGCGCTCGTCCACTTCGAACGGCTGGGCGAGCGCCGGGAGATCCTGCACGCCCGGGTGGTGGCGCAGCGGCGGCTCTCGGCCGACCGGCTGGCCGAGGCGTACGAGTTCTGCAACGCCTGGAACCACGACCGGCTGTTGCCGAAGGCGTACGTCCACGACACCGGCGAGGGCGAACTGATCCTGGCCGGGGACGTCACGACCGACCTCGAGCACGGGGTGGCGGCGCCACAGCTGGCTGTGCTGCTCAACGCGACCCTGGCGACCGGTTCGGCGTTCGCCGCCGCGGTCGACGAGCTGCCCTAGCGGCGGCCGGGCGGAAGTGGCGGCGGGGCCGCCGGGCAGGCGCCCGGGACCCCGCCGTCACCATCGGTGGCGGTCAGAGCGGAAGGTCCGGCAGACCGCCGGGCACGAGGCCGCCGATGACGCCGAGCAGGCCGGTGATGAAGTCGGTCACGACGCCGATCAGATCGTTGGGCATGTGGAACTACCTCCTTGGGTCGATGACTTACCTAACTCGACCACTACCCAACGCACACATGTTGATACTCAACGTAACCAACTTTTTCGTTGCGTGTTCGTCCCGACCCCACCGGCCACATCGTCCGGTGCCGGACCGGCCGCCTACCTACGCTGGTCGGCCCGGGCTCTCGAGGCGGCCCGGCGGCGCATCAGCAGCACCGTCCACGAACCCAGCACCGCGACCGCCACCAGCGCCTGGACCAGCGGGGTGAGGCGTTCCGGATAGAGCACGCCCTCGATGTAACGGTCGATGAATCCCCCGGTGTGGCCGGATTCGCCCGCCTGCCGCCGCGACCATGCCTCGGCGGTCGTGAGCGGACAGGTCAGGCTGGCGGCCACCACGATCAGGCCCCACGACGCGGCCCCGGCGTGCAGCCAGAATGTTCTCGGCCAGCGCCACGCGATGAAGCCGCCCAGCACGACGTACGCCACGAAGGCGAAGTGCAGCACCAGGATCACGGTCGTCAGCAGTTGGTAGCCCATCGATCCCTCCCACCGGCCAGCCTATGGTGGCCGGTGGGAGGTGCCATACGCATCGGACCGGGGCCGGACTGAGTACGCGTACCGGGGTGCCCGCCCGGTGCTCAGACCTCGACGACCGTCGGCACGATCATCGGCCGGCGCCGGTAGGCGTCGTTGACCCAGCGGCCGACCGTACGCCGGACCAGTTGGCCGAGCTGGTGCGGATCGGTGATGCCTTCCGAGGCGGCCCGGTTGAGGGCCTCGGTGATCAGGGGGATGACCGGGTTGAACGCCGCCGGGTCGTCGGAGAAGCCCTTCGCCGACACCGTCGGCCCGCCGACCACCTTGCCGGTGACCGAGTCGACCACGACCGTCGCCGCGATGAAGCCGCCGTCGCCGAGGATGCGGCGCTCGGTGAGCAGCGACTCGCCGACGTCGCCGACGGCGAGCCCGTCGACGTAGACGTACCGGCTCTTGACGTGGCCGACAAGGGTGGCCCGCCCCTCGACCAGGTCGACGACGTCGCCGTCCTCGCAGAGCACGACCCGGTCGGCCGCGACGCCCGACTCGATGCCGAGCCGGGCGTGGGCCCGCAGGTGCCGCCACTCGCCGTGCACCGGCAGGAGGTTGCTCGGCCGTACGACGTTGAGCAGGTAGAGCAGCTCGCCGGCTGGCGCGTGCCCGGAGACGTGCACCTTGGCGACGTCCTTGTGGATGACGGTCGCGCCGGCCCGGGAGAGCTGGTTGATGACCCGGTAGACCGAGGTCTCGTTGCCCGGCACCAGCGAGCTGGCCAGCACGACGGTGTCGCCGGGGGCGATCGTGATGTGCCGGTGGTCGCCGGTGGACATCCGGCCCAGCGCGCTCATCGGTTCGCCCTGCGAGCCGGTCGACATCAGCACGATCCGGTCCGGCGGCAGCGCGGTCGCCTCGTCGAGGCCGACGACCAGGCCCGGCGGGATCTGCAGCAGGCCCAGGTCGCGGGCGATGCCCATGTTGCGCACCATCGAGCGACCGATCAGCGCGACCTTGCGGCCGTGTTCACCGGCCGAGTCGAGCACCTGCTGCACCCGGTGCACGTGCGAGGCGAACGACGCCACGATGATCCGGCCACGGGCCTTGGCGAAGATCGAGTCGAGGACCGGACCGATCTCGCGCTCGGGGGTGACGAAGCCGGGGATCTCCGCGTTGGTGGAGTCCGACAGCAGCAGGTCGACGCCCTCGGCACCGAGCCGGGCGAAGCCGGCGAGGTCGGTGACCCGGCCGTCGAGCGGCAACTGGTCCATCTTGAAGTCGCCGGTGTGCAGCACCAGGCCGGCCGGGGTGCGGATCGCCACCGCGAGCGCGTCCGGGATCGAGTGGTTGACCGCGAAGAACTCGCACTCGAACGGCCCCAGCCGCTCGCGTCCACCCTCCTGCACGGTCAGCGTGTAGGGCTCGATCCGCCGCTCGGCGAGCTTCGCCTCGACCAGGGCGAGGGTGAACTGCGAGCCGACGAGCGGGATGTCGGCCTTGTGCGCGAGCAGGTACGGCACCGCTCCGATGTGGTCCTCGTGCCCGTGGGTGAGCACGATCGCCTGTACGTCGTCGAGCCGGTCGAGGATCGGCGCGAAGTCGGGCAGGATCAGGTCGACGCCCGGCTGCTCGACGTCCGGGAAGAGCACACCGCAGTCGACGATCAGCAGCTTGCCGTCGAACTCGAAGACGGTCATGTTGCGGCCGATGGCACCCAGCCCGCCGAGCGGGATGACCCGCAGCCCGCCCTCGGGCAGCGGCGGGGGCAGTTCCATCTCGACGTGCGCCTGACTCACCGCAGCTCCAGTCCGGCGTCGGCGCAGTCGCTGCGCAGCTGGTCGATCTCGGCCTCGGTCGCGTCGACCAGCGGTGGCCGTACCGGTCCGGCCGGCAGACCGCGCTGCGTCAGGCCCGCCTTGACCAGGATCGTCCCCTGGGTACGGAAGATGCCGGTGAACAGCGGCAGCAGTTGCCGGTGCAGGGCCAACGCCTGCCCGGTGTCACCGTGGTCGTACGCCTCGATCATGCGCTTGGCCAGTGCGCCGGTGAAGTGGGTGGAGGTGCCGACCAGGCCGACCGCGCCGATCGACAGTGCCGGGAGCGTCAGCGCGTCGTCGCCGCAGTAGTAGGCGAGCCCGCTGCGGCTGAGCACCCAGGAGGTGGCGGTGAGGTCGCCCTTGGCGTCCTTGACCGCGACGATCCGCTCGTGGTCGGCGAGCCGGACCAGGGTCTCGGTCGCGATCGGCACCCCGGCGCGGTGCGGTACGTCGTAGACCATCACCGGCAGGTCGGTCGCGTCGGCGACCGCGGTGAAGTGCCGCAGCAGGCCGGCCTGCGGCGGCTTGTTGTAGTACGGCGTGACGACGAGCAGCCCGTGCGCACCGGCCTTCTGCGCGGTCGCGGCCAGCTCGACCGTGTGCCGGGTGTCGTTGGTGCCGACGCCGGCGACCACCTGTGCCCGGTCACCGACCGCCTCGACCACCGCCCGGATGAGGGCCTCTTTCTCCCCGTCGGTCGTGGTCGGCGACTCACCGGTGGTGCCGTTGATGACCACCGCGTCGGCGCCCTGCTCGTCGACCAGGTGGCCGGCGAGCCGTCCGGCGCCGTCGAGGTCGAGGTCCCCGCCGGCGGTGAACGGCGTGATCATGGCCGTGAGCAGCCGCCCGAACGGGCGGGGCGCGCCGGCGCGCGTGGCGGATGGGTCCTGCGTCATGCAAACAACCTAGCGGACGCCGGCAGCGGGTTTCCCACGCTCCCGTACCGGGTCAGGACAGCTCGGCGTGCGGGCTCGCCGCCACCTCGCTGCCGTCGGGCAGCCGGGTGACGACGAAGTCGGCGAACACGTTCGGAGCGACCCGCTGGAGTTGGCGCAGGCATTCCACGGCCAGCTCGCGGATCTCGACGTCGGCCTGCTCGGTGGCGCGCATGGCGATGAAGTGCCGCCAGGCGCGGTAGTTGCCGGTGACCACGATCCGGGTCTCGGTGGCGTTGGGCAGCACCGCCCGCGCGGCCTGCCGGGCCTGCTTGCGGCGCAGGGTGGCGTGCTCGACGTCGGCGAACCGGGTCTCCAGCCCTTCGAGCAGCTCAGTGTAGGCGCGCACGCTCGCCTCGGTCGCCTCGACGAACTTCTTGTGCAGCTCCGGGTCCTCGGCGATCACCCGGGGTTCGACCATGGCGGCGTCGCGCTCGGGTACGTACCGCTGGGAGAGCTGCGAGTACGAGAAGTGCCGGTGCCGGATCAGCTCGTGGGTGAACGACCTCGACACGCCGGTGAAGTAGAACGTCACGCTGCCGTGCTCCAGGACGGACAGGTGGCCGACCTCGAGGATGTGCGCGAGGTATCCGGCGTTGGTCGCGGTCGCCGGGTTGGGCTTCTTCCATGACTGGTAGCAGGCCCGGCCGGCGAATTCCGCGAGGGCCTGACCGCCGTTGGCGTCGGTCGACCACGAGACGTCCTCGGGCGCCTCGAACTGGGTCCACCCGATGAGCCTGACCTGCGGCTCGGCGATCTCCGGCACGGCGGTCCCCTCCCTGTCGTCGCTCGTGTCCAGGACTCTAACCGCCATCGGCCGGGCCGGGTGACGGCCCCCGCAACACCACGGACGCGGCACGATGACAGCATCAGCGGCTTGCTATGACGTCAAAGCGATGCCATAGTGACGTCATGGACCTGACGCCGTACCTGGACACCCTGCGCCGCGACCTCGCCGCGACCGCGGCACCCGGCGGCCCGGAGATCACCCGGGCGGCCGACCTGCTCGCCGGCTCCCTCGAACCGGCCGCCCGGCTCTGCCTGCTGGACGCGCTGTCCGACGCCGCGGACGAGATCACCACCCAACTGTCCGGCGCCGACGTGGAGGTACGCCTGCGGGGCCGGCAGGCCGAGTTCGTGGTGACCGAGACACCACCGGCCACCGCGCCGGCACCCCAACCGCCGCCCGTCGACTCCACCGGCGACGTGTCCCGCATCACGCTGCGCCTGCCCGACGCGTTGAAGGACGCCGTCGAACGGACCGCCGCCACCGAGGGCGTGTCGGTCAACGCGTGGCTGGTCCGGGCCGTCACCGGCGCGGTCCACGGTGGACAGACCGGTCCCCCGCCCCCGCCCACCCGCCGCTCCGGGCGCCGGATCACCGGCTTCGCCCAGGCCTGAACCGCACCGCCGGCCCGGCGCCGGCGGCACCGACACCCAGGAGGACGTCATGCACGAGTTCCCGCGCGACACCCCGGTCACCGTCGTCGTCAAACTGAGTTCCGGCGCACTCGACATCGTCGCCGAGAAGCGGACCACCGCGACCGTCGACGTGCGGCCGTACGCCGACAACGAGCAGTCCCGCCGGCTCGCCGAGGGCACCAGCGTGGAACTGCGCGGCGACACGCTCACCGTCACCACGCCCAACGGCTCCGGCCTGTTCCGCCGCTCCGGCGGCGTACGTGTCGAGGTCCGCGTGCCCCACTACAGCACCGTGCGGGTCAAGGCGGCCTCCGCCGACGTCGACTGCCGGGGCCGCTACGCCGCCGCCTCCGTCGACACGGCGTCCGGTGAGGTCCACGTCGAGCACGTCACCGGCGACGCCACCCTGCACAGCTCGAGCGGCGACGTGACCGCGGCGCGGGTCGACGGCCAACTCACCCTGACCGGCTCGTCCGGCGACCTGAACGCCGGGTACGTCGGCGGCGAGGTCGTCGCCAAGGCGGCCAGCGGCGACATCGACATCCGGGAGGCGGTGGCCGGGGTGCGCGCCCGCAGCGCCTCCGGTGACGTCCGCATCGGCGCGGTCCGCAGCGGCACCGTCGAGGTCGGCACCGCGTCCGGCGACATCGGCGTCGGCGTCACCGCCGGAACCGGGGTCTGGCTCGACGTCAGCACCATGTCCGGCACCGCCCGCAACGGGCTCGACATGGGCGCCCCCGTGCCACCGAACGGTCACCAGCTCAGCCTGGCGCTACGCAGCGCCAGCGGCGACATCGAGGTACACCGGGTCGCCCCGGCCAAGACGCTGTGACGCCGGCGCCGGTCAGACGTAGAACCAGTCGAACGGCGCCCACGGCAGGTTGCGCAGCGCCGAGAAGGTGAACCACACGGCGAGAACGACGCCGATCGTCTTCGGGGTGATCCTCAGTTGCGGCAGCCGACGGCCGAACATGTGCTGCGCCGCCCAGGCCACGTAGAGATAGATCAGGAACGGTACGACGAACACGAACACCAGGTGGTGGCGGGCGGCGGCGCCGAGGTCGCCGTGCATCAGATACCAGACGGCGCGGGTGCCGCCACACCCCGGACAGTCCAGTCCGGTGGTCATCTTCAGCAGGCAGGACGGCATCGCGTCGGGCGAGCTGCGGGTCGGGTCCATCAGCAGCACGGTGCCGAGCGCCGCGCCGACGCAGCCGAGGGCGGCCACCGGCGCGAGCCAGCGGGGCGACCGGTTCCACAGCCTGGTCATGAAGCGGGTGAACCGGTCGGGTTCGGGGGCCACGAAGGCCGGTGCGGGCTGCCACTGCCCGTCCGGGCCGGGCTGCCAGCCGGCGGGCGGCAGCACGGTCGGTTGGCCGGCGGACACGGGTGGCGGGCCCTGGTCGGGGCCGTCCGGCGCCGGCGCCCCCGTCGTCAGGCCGGCCTTCGGGTCAACCACGATCGCCATCCCACCCCGTCTCGGACCCACCGGCACGCCGGGCATCTCCCGCCCGGCACGCGCTCGTCTCACCGTACACCGGCGGTGCCCGCCAGCACGGCGGTGAGCGGGCCGCGCAGGTCGCCCGCGGCGGGCGGCGTGACGTCGGCCAGCCCGAGCCAGCCGGCGAGGCGACGCAGCTCGTCGGCGAGCGCCGGTGCGGTGTCGGCCGCGTCGGCGCCCGGCTCGATCCAGGCCGCCGGCACCCGCAGGACGCCGGTCTTGCGGTCGGCCTTCAGGTCGACCCGGGCGGTGAACCGGTCGCCCTGGAGGAACGGCAGCACGTAGTAGCCGTGCACCCGCTGCGGCGCCGGCACGTAGATCTCGATGCGGTAGTTGAATCCGAAGAGCCGCTCGGTGCGGGCCCGTTCCCAGATCAGCGGGTCGAACGGGCTGACCAGGGTGTTGGCCCGGATCCAGCGGGGCAGCCGGGCCTGCGCGTGCAGGTAGGCCGGCCGGCGCCAGCCGGCCACCTGCACCGGGGCCAGCACGCCGGCGTCGACCAGCTCGGCGACGGCCGTGCGGGCGGCGTCGACCGGCAGCCGGAAGTAGTCGCGCAGCTCGGGCTCGGCGGCCACCCCGAGCGCCCGGGCCGCGACCGCGACCAGCTCCCGGTAGGCGTCGGCGGGGGCCGGCGTCGGGGTGTCCAGCACCGCCTTCGGCAGCACCCGCTCCGGTACGTCGTACAGCCGGGCGAACGCGGTGTTGCGGGACGCGGCGGTGACCTCGCCGGCCCAGAACAGGAACTCCAGCGCCTTCTTCACCGCCGACCAGTTCCATCCCCAGTTGTCCTTCGACCTCGGGGTGTCGTGCTCGATGTCGGCGGCGGTCAGGGGCCCGTTCGCGCGTACCTCGTCGAGAACCCACCGCACCAGGTCCGGCTGCTCGGCCGCGATCCGCCGCATCCCGCCCCACGACTCGACCCGGGCCGCCGCCATCCGGAAGCGCAGCGCCGGCTGGAGCGTGACCGGGATCAGCGACGCCTCGTGCCCCCAGTATTCGAACAGCTCACGCGGGCGCTGGTAGGCGGCCCGGTCCAGCAACGCCGGCGGATAGGGCCCGAGCCGGCTGTACAGCGGCAGGTAGTGGGCGCGTTGCAGGACGTTGACCGAGTCCATCTGGAGCAGCCCGATCCGGCCCAGGACACGGCGCAGGTGCCGCAGGTCGGGAACGCCGCCGGGCATCGGGTCGGCAAACCCCTGCGCGGCGAGCGTGATCCGCCGGGCCTGGGCGAGGGAGAGCGATTCGGGTACGGCCACCGCACGCACGCTAGCCGATCCCCCCGACACTCCACCGTCCCGCGCGGCGGCGTTTCGGGTTGCCCGGGTGCGGCGCACGCGGTAGACCGGAGCGGTGCTGACGATCCGGCGCGAGCGGCCCGACGACGCGGAGACGGCCGCCCGGGTACACGTACGCGGCTGGCAGGCCGGCTATGCCGGGATCCTGCCCGACGAGGTGCTGGCCCGGCTCGACGTGGCCGTGTGGGCACAGCGTCGGCGGGACGTCGGCACCACCGACCCGGACCAGCCGTTCACCACCCTGGTCGCCGAAGGGGCGGCCGGCATCGTCGGCCACGTCCGCTTCGGGCCGTACCGCAACGAGCAGGACGAGGACGACCTCGACCCGGCGTACGGCGAGATCCTCGGCCTCCACGTCGACCCGGACCACTGGGGCACCGGCGTCGGCGGGCGGCTGCTCGCGGCGGCCCGCGCGGCGCTGGCCGACCGGGGCTGGACCGAACTGCGGCTGTGGGTGCTGGTCGACAACGTGCGGGCCCGCCGCTTGTGTGAGCGGGCCGGGCTAGCGCCGGACGGGGCGCGCAGCGTCTACCGCATCGCCCGCCCCGGCGGCCTCGCCCCGTACGTCTTCCCCGAGATCCGCTATTCCGGCCCGGTCGGCGTCGGCTGACCGGGCCCGGATCGGCAGGGCGAAGAGCAGGACGAGGGAGATCCAGGCGTACGCGTTGCTGCCGAGGAACCCGTCGACACCGGAGAAGTCGACCTGCCACTGCCAGACCAGGCGGCTGATCAGCAGCGCGTAGCTGACCGCGGCCAGCCCCAGCAGGGCGCGCCGGCGCCGGCTCCCGGCCGGCGCCGCCAGTCCGTTGTCGACCAGCAGCAGCAGGGCCGGGATCAGCCAGACCAGGTGGTGCACCCAGGTGACCGGGCTGACCAGGCAGGTGACGATGCCGGTCAGCGCCAGGCCGGTCATCTCGTCGCCCCGCGCGACGGCGGCCCGGACCCGCCACACCCAGTACGCGACCACGGCGACCACCAGCAGCAGCCACACGACCCGGTTCGGGTGCACCGGGTCGAGCCGGGCCACGACACCCTGCAACGACTGGTTGGACACGAACGACAGCACCCCGACCCGGTCGGTGTTCCACAACGCCTGGGTCCAGAACTCCCGCGACGCGTCGGGTAGCAGCGCGGCGGCGACCAGGGTGACCACGGCGGCCGTACCGCTGGCCGTGAGCGCGGCCCGCCACCTGCCGGTGACCAGCAGGTAGACGATGAACAGGCCCGGGGTGAGCTTGATCGCGGTGGCCAGGCCGATGCCGACGCCGGCCCACCGGCTGCCCCGCGACGTGAACAGCACGAGGTCGGCGGCGACCAGGATCAGCAGGAGCATGTTGACCTGGCCGAAGTTCACCGTCTCCCGCAGCGGCTCGAACGCCGCGGCGAGGCAGGCGACGACGGCCAGCGCGAACCAGCGGGTCCAGCCCTGCCGGCGGGCGACCGGGTCGACCAGCCAGTAGAGCAGCAGCAGGGTCGCCGCCACCGATGTCGTGACGCTGATCACGATGGCGACCGGCCAGCTCACCAGCGCCATCGGCAGCATGGTCAACGCGGCGAACGGCGGGTACGTGAACCCGTACAGGGTGTTGACGCGGATCCAGTCGTAGAGTTCACCGCCGTCGTTCGCCCAGTAGTTGATCGCCCCGTAGTAGACCTGGAGGTCGAAGAAGCCGTGCCGTTCGGCGGCGACGGCGAGGAACGCGGCGACCGCGACGGCGAGTACGACAACTACCAGCACCTGGCGCGCGGTGTTGGGACCCGCCCCCTTCGCCATCACGTCTCCCCTGGTCCGTAGGCTCATCGGTCATGGCGCTCGGGTACGTCCGTCCAGCGCGTCCGCAGGACGCCGGCGAGATCGCACGCATCCAACTCGCGACCTGGCGGGTAGCGTATCGCCGGTTGCTACCGCGACACGTCCTGGACCGCCTCGACGAGGCGTTCCTGGCCCGGCAGTGGAGCGCGGCGGTCGAGTCGCCGCCGTCGCCGCGGCACCGGGTACTGGTCGCGATCGAGCAGGCCGAGCAGTCGGTCCTGGTCGGGTTCGCGGCGGTCGGGCCGGCCGACGAGCAGGCCCTGGCCCCGGAGGAGCCGGCGCTGCCGCCGGACACGGCCGCGGTCACCGACCTGCTGGTCGAGCCGCGGTGGGGTCGGCGCGGGCACGGCAGCCGGCTGCTCGCGGCCAGCGTCGACCTGTGGCGCGAGGACGGCTTCGCCACCGCGGTCGCCTGGGCGTTCGACGGCGACGAGGCGACCCGGAAGTTCCTGACCTCGACCGGTTGGGAGCCGGACGGGGCGGCCCGGGCGCTCGACGTGGACGACATGCTCGTCCCCCAGCTCCGGATGCACGTCCGGGTCCCGACCGAGCCCGTTCCCGCTCCCCCGGCCGAGACCGGCCCGTCCCCCGAGACCGGGTCGACGGCCTGAGACCGGGTCGACGGCCTGGTGCCGGACCGGCGACCCGGCCCGGCACCCCCCGACCCCGCCCGGTCAGCCCTTGTCGCTGCCCTCGTTGGCGCCGCGGACGAAGTAGCGCTGGAAGATCACGAAGATCACCGCCACCGGGATGGTCGCCAGCAGGGCCGCGCCGAGTTTGAGCGGGTACTGCGAACCGGCCCCGAGCGAGCCGCTGACCAGGTCGGCGAGCCCGCGCGGCAGGGTGAACAGCGCCGGGTCCTGCACGGCGACCAGGGTGTGCGGGAACTCGTTCCACGAGCCCTGGAACGACAGGATGGTCAGCGTGATCAGCGCCGGCCGGGCCATCGGCAGCACCACGGACCAGAACGTACGGAACACGCCGGCCCCGTCGATGCGGGCCGCCTCCTCGACGCTGACCGGGATCGACTCGAAGAACTGTTTCATGATGAAGACGCCGGCCGCGTCGACGAGCAGCGGCAGGATCAGCGCGGTGTAGGTGTCGTAGATGCCGAGCTGGTTGAGCACCAGGAACTTCGGGATCAGCAGCACCACGCCGGGCACCGCCATCACCGCGATCACCGCCGCGAAGATCGCGCCGCGGCCGCGGAAGCGCAGCCGGGCCAGGGCGTAGCCGGCCAGCGAGTCGAGCAGGATCCGGCCGATCGTGACCACGAGGGTGACGACCAGCGAGTTTGTCATCCACAGTGGAAAGTTGGTGCCCTCGAAGATCCGCTGGAAGCTGGTGAGGTCGACCGGGTCGGGCACCGGCGACAGCGGGTTCGCGGCCGCGTCCGGCTCGGTCTTGAACGAGCCGGCGATCTGGATCACGAACGGGTAGAGGAAGACCAGGGCGAAGAAGACCAGGATCGCGTACCCGACGAGGTTGGTCACCAGGCCGCGCGGCTCGCCGCGGCGGCCGGCGGCGCCGGGCCGGCGGATCGTCGGAGCACCGGTACGCCGCTGCGTGGTCACGGCCATGTCAGGACCTCCGCTCGGCGCGGCGCCGGAACCATCGGGGCCGGTCGCCGTCGCGCTCGCGCAGGACCCGCCGCTGGACCAGCGTCAGGACAATGATGATCAGGAACAGCACGAACGAGATCGCCGCGCCGGAGCCGTACTCGAAGTCGCGGAACGCGGTCCGGTACGACAGGTACGCGGGGGTGAGCGTGGTCTTCGCCGGGTTGCCCTGGCTCATCACGTAGATCTGGTCGAAGACCTGCCAGGTGCCGATCAGCCCGAGGGTCAGCACCAGGAAGAGGGTCGGTTTGATCATCGGCAGGGTGACGTACCGCAGCCGCTGCCAGCGGCCGGCGCCGTCGAGGGTGCTGGCCTCCTCCAGGGCCTCCGGCACGCTCTGCAGGGCGGCCAGGAACATCAGCATGAAGGTGCCGGAGGTGGTCCAGACGACCAGGGCGATGATCGCGCACATCGCCACGCTCGGCCCGGACAGCCAGTCCCACCAGGTCAGCCCGAACGGTCCACCGCCGGTGAGCGCGGCCGGCGCGCTGTCGACGCCGAACCCGCCGAGCAGGATGTGCAGCACGCCGCGGGCGTCGGAGAACCAGGCCGGCCCGTCGATGCCGAAGAGCGCGAGCAGCCCGTTGACCGCGCCCGAGTTGGCGAACAGGAAGAGGAAGACCACACTGATCGCGACCGAACTGGTCACCGAGGGGAAGTAGAACGCGGTACGGAAGAACGACCGCCCCTTCAGCATCCGCCGGTTGACCACCAGGGCGAGGAAGAGCGCCAACGCGGTCTGCACCGGCACCACGATCGCCACGTAGTAGAGGTTGTTGCGGATCGCGGTCATGAAGTCGCGCCGGGCCAAGCCGTCCTCGGCGAACAGCCGGGTGTAGTTGTCGACCCCGACGAACGGCACCCCGGCCCGGAACGGGCTGCCCTGGCCGTTCCAGTCGGTGAGGCTCACCCAGAGCGCCATCAGGATCGGCAGCAGGAGGAAGAGCCCGAGGATCACCACCACCGGGGCGACGAACAGCCAGCCGGCGACGGCCTCGTTGCCCCGGATCCCGGAGCCGGCCCGGCGGCGTTCCCGGCGTTTCGTACCGGAGACGTCAGGCATCTTCCCTCCCTCACGATCGGACACCGGGGGCGGCCGGGTCGGCCGCCCCGGGTCGCGGGTCAGCCGCCGAGCGCCGCCTCGGTGTTGCGCTGAAGGTTCTGCAGGATCGCCTTCGGGTCGCCGCTGGCCAGTCCGCCGAGCTGGGCGTCGAAGTCGACCAGGACGCTGTCCATCTTGGGGGCGTTGACCGGGCCCTGGGCGTACTCGGCACCGTCGATGAACGGCTGGTCGCCGGGGAACTGCTGCAGGTAGCGGTCCCGGGCCGATTCCCGCGACGGCATGACGCCGAACGCCGCGGCGAACGTCAGCTGCTGGTCGGGCGTTGTCATCGCCTCGACGAAGCTGATCGCCTGCTCCTTGTACTTGCTCTTGGCGGAGATGCCCCAGCAGTTGGTGAACGACAGGGTGCCGGTGCCGGCGGGGCCGGCGGGCAGCGGGTGGACGGTGTACTTCACGTCCGGGAAGTCGTTCTGGAGTCCGCCCTTGATCCAGTTGCCCTCGATGGTCATGACCGCCCGGCCCTTGCCGAACGCCTCGCCGGCCCAGCCGGCGTCGAGCTGCTTCGGGTACGCGGCCAGCCCGCCGTCGACCAGCGTCTTGACGTACTCCAGGGCCCGCAGGTTCTCCGGGGTGTCCGCGGTGGCCTTCGTGCCGTCTGGGCTGGTGATCCAGCCGCCGGCCTGGACCATGAAGGCGCCGATCCGGTCCCGGGTGTCACCGATCACCAGCGGAGTGGTCCCGGCCGCCTTGATCTTCTCGGCGGCGGCGGTCAACTGCTCCCAGCTGGTCGGGATGTCCGCGTCGGTCAGCCCCGCCTTCGTCCACAGGTCGGTGTTGATCTGCAGGGCGAGGGTGGAGAAGTCCTTCGGCGCACAGTAGAGCTGCCCGTCGCGGCTGAAGGCGGTCCGCAGGCTCTCGTAGAAGTCGCCGGAGTCACTGATCTTGTCGCCGTACGGCTCCAGTGCGCCGACGGCGGCGTAGTCGGCGAACCGGCCGGCGTCGACGTAGAACACGTCCGGCGGGCTGTCCCCGGCGAACGCCTGGCCGAGCTGCTGGGTCAGGTCCTGCGCCGGGGTGACGGTGGCGGTGTTGCCGGACGCGCCCGCCCACGCCGCCGCGGCGTCCTGCACCGCCTTGGTCTCCGCGTCGCCGGACGAACCGATCAGGATCTGGAGCGCCGCCGGGCCGTCCTGCTGGGCGGGGCCGCTCTCGTCGTCGAAACCGCTGCCGCAGGCGGCCGTGCCGAGCAGCGCGATGGCGGTCACGCCCGCGAGGGCGGCCCGCCGTAGGGTCCGGTTGGTCATGTCGTCTCCAGGGTGGTTGCGGTGGGGATCACGCCGTCTGGCGCAGCACCAGCGACGGGCGCAGCAGCAGGGGTGCCGGGGGTACGGGCGCGCGGTCGAGCACCCCGACCATGAGGTCGACGCAACCGGCTGCGGCCTCGCGCAGCGGCTGGCTCACGCTGGTCAGCCCCATCGCGGCGGCCACCGGCGTGTCGTCGAAGCCGATGACGGCCAGTGACCCGGCCGGATCCGGGTAGGCCCGCAACGCGCCGAGCGCGAGCGAGTCGCTGACGCAGACCAGTGCGGTCGGCGGATCGTCGAGGTCGAGCAGTTCGCGGGCCGTCGCCTCGCCCTCGGCGATCCCGTCGTGGGTCTCCCGGGCCAGCCCCCGCGGGTCGAGGCCGACCTCGGTGAGGGTGGACTCCCAGCCCGAGCGGCGGTCGTCGCCGACCGCCGAGCCGGCCGGCCAGCCGATGAAGCCGATCCGCCGGTGCCCGGTGGCGATCAGCCGGCGGGTCGCCTGGGCGACCCCGTCGGCACCGTCCACGTCGACCCACGGGTGCAGGTCGGGGGTGTCCCAGGGCCGGCCGAACGTCACGAACGGCACGTCCCGCCCGGCGAGCCAGGAGGTACGGGGGTCGCCGTGCCCGGTGCCGGTGAGCACGAACGCGTCGAGGTCGTACGCCCCGAGCAGGTCGTCGTAGGTGGCGATCTCGTCGTTGTCGTCCACCGCGGTGTAGAGCATCACCCGGTAGCCGGCGGCGCCGGCGGCGTCGGTCAGCCCGTGCAGGAACCGGTCGGCGACCGAGCCGTTGATGCCGTCACCGGCGGGCTCGATGCGTACGGCCAGGAGCCGGGACCGGCCGGTCCGCATCTGCCGGGCGGCCTGGTTGGCGCGGTAGCCGAGGGTGGCGATGGCCGCGCGAACCCGCTCCCGGGTCTCCGGGCGGACGATCTCGGGGGTGTTGATGACGTTCGAGACGGTCTGCCGAGATACCTGGGCATACTCAGCAACAGTCGCAATAGTTACCTTCTGCGACATTCGCCACCTCCTGGCCTGCTTGAACGATCTAATTCTGATAGTGCATGATTAGATCGTTCAAGTTTCTAGAATGTTTCGCACTTTTGCACTGCCGACCCCGTTCTGTCAACTCCCGTGCACCACCGACCACCCGCGAACAGGAGCGACCGTGGAAGACCGCCGCCTGCAACCGCTGCTGCACGATCTCGTCGGCCTGGTCCTGGCCCCGACCAGCGCGCTGGCCGGACCGGACGGGCAGATCCGCGCCGCCGGGGTCCAGGGTGTCTTCCACGCCGACGCCCGGGTGCTCTCCCAGGCCCTGCTGCGCGTCGACGACCGGGAGCCCGAGCCGCTCACCCAGGCGCCCGACGGTGCCAGCGGCGCCCGCTTCGTGGCACTCGCCCGGTGGCTCGGTGACCCGACCCCGGACCCCACCGTCCGCCTCGACCGCATCCGGCGGATGGCCGTGGGCGGCCTCACCGAGGAGATCCGGGTGACCTCGACCGCCGGCCTGCCGGTGACGGCCACCGTCACCGTCGACCTGGCCTGCGATCTCGCCCCCATCGAGGTGGTCAAGTCCGGCGGACACGGCGAACCGTTGACCGCCAAGATCGGCCGGCCCGGCGAACTGGTGTGGGCGGCCGACGGCACCACCGTCACGGTCACCGCCGACGCCGGCGAGGTGAGCGGTCCGGCCCGGCCCGCGACGATCGCCGCCGCCGACGGCGACCGGGCCGGCGCGTACCGGCTCACCTGGCCGGTCCGGCTCGCCCCCGGCGGCCAGACCACCCTGCGCTGGCGGCTCACGGTCGACGACCCGCGCGCGGTGGTCGTCCACCCGGTCGGTGACACCGCCTGGTCCCGGCCCACCGTGACCGCCGACGACCACCGGCTGCGCCGCCTGGTCGACCGTTCCGTCGACGACCTCGCCACCCTGCGGCTGGCCACCGCCGACACCCCGCAGGACGTCTTCCTCGGCGCCGGCGTGCCCTGGTTCCTCACCCTCTTCGGCCGGGACAGCATCTGGGCCGCCCGGATGCTGCTGCCGCTGGGGACCGAACTGGCCGCCGGCACCCTGCGTACGCTGGCCCGCCGGCAGGGCACCGGGATCGACGGTGAGTCCGGCGAGGCACCCGGCAAGATCATGCACGAGTTGCGCCGACACGAGTTCCACCTCCGCGGCGACCGGCTCAGCCTGCCCGCCGCCTACTACGGCACCGTCGACGCCACCCTGCTGTGGATCTCACTGCTGCACGACGCCTGGCGCTGGGGCCTGCCCGACGCCGAGGTCGCCGACCTGCTGCCGCACCTGGAGGCGGCGCTGCGCTGGCTGGCCGAGCACGCCGACGCCGACGGCGACGGCTTCGTCGAGTACGTCGACACCAGCGGCCACGGCCTGGCCAACCAGGGCTGGAAGGACTCCTTCGACGCCGTCCGCTTCCACGACGGCCGGTTCGCCGAGGCACCGGTCGCCCTCGCCGAGGTGCAGGGCTACGCGTACGAGGCGGCCGTCGGCGGGGCCGCCCTGCTCGACGCCTTCGGCCGGCCGGGCGGTGACCGCTGGCGCGGCTACGCCGCCGGGCTCGCCGAACGGTTCCGCGCCCGCTTCTGGGTCGACGGGCCGCTCGGTCCCCAACCGGCGCTCGCCCTCGACGGACGCAAGCGCCCGGTCGACTCGCTGACCAGCAACATCGGCCACCTGCTCGGCACCGGCCTGCTGACCGACGCCGAGTCGACCACCGTCGCCGAACTGCTCTCCTCGGCCGCCCTGGCCGGCGGCTACGGCCTGCGCACCATGTCCGACCTGGACGCGGCGTTCAGCCCGCTGTCGTACCACTGTGGTTCGGTCTGGGCGCACGACACCGCGATCGTGCTCGGCGGCCTCGCCCGCGGCGGGTTCACCGCACCGGCGGCCCGGCTGGCCGACGGCCTGCTCGCCGCCGGCGAGGCGTTCGACTACCGGCTGCCCGAACTGTTCGGCGGCGACGAGCGCACGCTCGGCCGTCCCGTGCCGTACCCGGCGGCCTGCCGGCCGCAGGCCTGGTCGGCGGCGGTCGCCGTGGTGCTCCTGCGGGCCGCGACCGGCCTGGAGCCCGACGTGCCGGCCGGCCGGGTACGCCTGCGTCCGCTGCACCCCGGCCCGTTCGGCGCGGTGACCGTGAGCGGGCTGCGGGTGGCCGGCAGCCCGGTCGACGTCGCGGTGGACCGGGACGGCACGGCCCGGATCAGCGGCCTGCCGGCCGGCCTGACCGTCGAGTCCTGACCGGCGCGGCCGGGGTGTGGCCCGGTCGCCGCCGGCAGTTGTCCGGCCGGCGCGGCCGGAGCGGACGGTCGTAATCGTCTGCTGTTCAGGCACTCGATTCCCGGCGTGTCGAGTGTCTGGAGCGCAGACGATCGAGACCGGATGGCCGGGACGACACGGGCGCCGCCGTGGCCGGGCCGCTGTGGCGGTCAGTCCAGGAGGGCGTCGAGGCCCACGGTGAGCCCGGGACGGTGCGGCACCGACCGGACCGCCAGCAGCACGCCGGGCATGAACGAGGCCCGGTCGAACGAGTCGTGGCGGATCGTCAGCGTCTCCCCGGCCGTACCGAACAGGACCTCCTGGTGGGCGACCAGTCCGGCGGCGCGCACCGAGTGCACGCGTACGCCCTCGACCGAGGTCCCCCGGGCACCCGCCATCTCGTCGGTGGTCGCGTCGGGCATCGGCGCCGAACCGGCGGCCGCCCGCGCCTGCGCGATCACCCGGGCGGTGTGCAGCGCGGTGCCGCTCGGCGCGTCCACCTTCTTCGGGTGGTGCTGCTCGATGATCTCGGCGGACTCGAAGAAGCGGGCGGCGCGGGCGGCGAACTGCATCATCAGGACGGCGCCGATGCCGAAGTTGGGCGCGACGACGACGCCGAGATCCGGCTTGTCCGCCAACCAGCCGCGCACCTGGTCCAGCCGCTCGTTGGTGAACCCGCTGGTGCCGACGACCATGTTGATGCCCTGGTCGAGGGCCCAGCGCAGGTTGTCCATGACCACGTCGGGCGTGGTGAAGTCGACGATCACCTGCGCGCCGGCGTCGGCGGCGTTCGACAGCGGATCGTCCTGGTCGACGGCTGCCACGAGTTCGACGTCGGCGGCGGCGTCCACCGCGCGGCACACCTCGAGGCCCATCCGTCCCCGGGCGCCCAGCACGCCGACCCGGATCGGCCCGCCCGTGCGGTCCTTGGGTTCACGCTCGTCAGTCACGGGGCACAACCTATCCCACCGGCCCGGTCCCGGTACGACGTGCGGGCCGGTTCAGGCGGCGGCGAAGTCGCCGTCGTCGAACGGGCCGACGACGGCCAGCGACATCGGGCGGGACAGCAGGTCCGCGGCGACCGCGTTGACGTCGGCGGCGGTGACCGCCTCGACCCGGGCCAGCAGTTCGTCGACGGTCATCAGGTCGCCGAAGAGCAGCTCCCCCTTGGCGAGCCGGCTCATCCGCGATCCGTTGTCCTCCAGGCCGAGCACGTAACCGCCACGGGCCATACCCTTGCCGCGGGCCAGTTCCGCCTCGGTGATGCCGTGGGCGGCCAACTCGGCCAGCTCGGCCCGGATCAGTTCGAGCACCGCGTCGACCTTGCCCGGGGCGCAGCCGGCGTAGACGCCGAAGATGCCGGCGTCGGCGTACTGGCTGAAGTAGGAGTAGACCGAGTAGGCCAGTCCGCGCTTCTCGCGGATCTCCTGGAACAGACGGCTGGACATCCCGCCGCCGAGAATGTTGTTGAGTACGTCGAGTGCGAACCGGCGCTCGTCGAGCCGTCCGAGTCCGGCGCAGCCGAGCACCAGGTGGGCCTGCTCGGTGTCCTTGTGCTCGACGACGGCGCCGGTCCGCCGGGTGCGTACGGGGCGGATCGCCGACCGCAGCGGCGCCGGCGCGGCCGGTCCGGTGTCCAGCGGCCCGCCCCGCAGCGCGGCGCGGACGAGCCGGACCACCTCGGTGTGTTCGAGGTTGCCGGCGGCGGCGACCACGATGGACGGTGCGGTGTAGCGACGCCGGTAGAAGCCCTGGATCTGGGCCCGGGTCATCGGCGAGATGGTCTCTTCGGTGCCGGAGATGAGCCGGCCGAGCGGGTGGTCGCCGAAGACCGCCCGGGCGAGCAGGTCGTGTACCTCGTCGCCGGGCTCGTCGTCGTGCATGGCGATCTCTTCGAGGATCACGCCACGCTCGGTCTCGACGTCGGCCGGGGTGAGGATCGAGTCGGCGACCGCGTCGACCACGACGTCGATGGCCAGCGGCAGGTCCGCGTCGAGCACCCGGGCGTAGTAGCAGGTGTATTCCTTGGTGGTGTAGGCGTTCGTCTCGCCGCCCACCGCCTCGATCTCCGCGGAGATCTGCAGCGCGTCGCGCTTGTGGGTGCCCTTGAAGAGCAGGTGTTCGAGGAAGTGCGAGACCCCGCACTGCGGTCTGGTCTCGTCGCGGGAACCGACCGCGACCCACACCCCGAAGGAGACGCTGCGGGTGGTCGGGATCGCCTCGGTGAGGATCCGCAGCCCGCTGGGCAGCACGGTACGGCGTACCGTGCCGCCCAGGGCGCGGGTGACCGCCCGGCCACCGCCACCCGACCGGGATCGGGCGGCGGCGCGGTCGACGGGCGGGTTGCCGGTGCGCTGAGCTGGGAGCAATGTGGGTCGCATCGCCCGGTTCAAAGGACCATGACTCCTAGCTCGACGGTACGGCCCGACAGGTCAGCTGTGCCGGTTGCGGCGCCGGCGCGGCTCGCCGCCACCCTCGCCGCCCTCGCCCCGGTCACCCCGGCTCGGGCCGCGGTCGCCACGGTCCCGGTCGCCACGGTCCCGCGGGCCGCGGTCGGACCGGTCCCGCGCCGGCGGACGCTCGCCACCTTCCTCGGCCTCGGCCGCCGGGGCCTCCGCGCCCTCGGGGCGGACCTTGTCCAGGTAGATCTTGCCGCGGGCGTCGATGTCGGCGATCTGCACCTCGACCTTGTCGCCGACGTTGAGGAAGTCCTCGACCCGCTCGACCCGCTTG
Source organism: Polymorphospora rubra (assembly GCF_018324255.1). Classification (GTDB taxonomy): domain Bacteria; phylum Actinomycetota; class Actinomycetes; order Mycobacteriales; family Micromonosporaceae; genus Polymorphospora; species Polymorphospora rubra. The sequence goes on along the minus strand of NZ_AP023359.1, from coordinate 4,374,869 downwards.
CCGTCGCCGACCTTGGAGATGTGCAGCAGGCCGTCCCGGCCGGGCAGCAGCGACACGAACGCGCCGAACGCGGCGGTCTTGACCACCGTGCCGAGGAACTTGTCGCCGACCTTGGGCAGCGTCGGGTTGGCGATCGCGTTGATCCGCTCGACCGCGGCCTCGGCGGCCGGCCCGTTGGTCGCGCCGACGTAGATCGTGCCGTCGTCCTCGATCGAGATGTCGGCGCCGGTCTCGTCCTGGATCGCGTTGATGGTCTGGCCCTTCGGGCCGATCACCATGCCGATCTTGTCGACCGGGATCTTCACCGTGGTCACCCGCGGCGCGTGGTCGGACATCGTGGCCGGACCCTCGATCGCCTGGCGCATCACCTCGAGGATGGTCTGCCGGGCCTCGTACGCCTGCTGCAGCGCGGCGGCCAGCACGTCGGACGGAATGCCGTCGAGCTTGGTGTCGAGCTGGAGCGCGGTGACGTAGTCCGGCGTGCCGGCGACCTTGAAGTCCATGTCACCGAACGCGTCCTCGGCACCGAGGATGTCGGTCAGCGTCACGTAGCGGGTCTTGCCGTCGACCTCGTCGGAGATGAGGCCCATCGCGATGCCGGCCACCGGCGCCTTGAGCGGCACACCGGCCGAGAGCAGGCCGAGGGTGGAGGCGCAGACCGAGCCCATGCTGGTCGAACCGTTCGAGCCGAGCGCCTCGGAGACCTGCCGGATGGCGTACGGGAACTCCTCGCGGCTGGGCAGCACCGGGATGAGGGCCCGCTCGGCGAGCGCCCCGTGCCCGATCTCACGCCGCTTCGGCGCGCCGACCCGGCCCGTCTCCCCGACCGAGTACGGCGGGAAGTTGTAGTTGTGCATGTAGCGCTTGGACTTTTCCGGCGACAGGGTGTCCAGCGTCTGCTCCAGGCGAAGCATGTTGAGCGTGGTGACGCCCATGATCTGCGTCTCGCCGCGCTCGAACAGGGCGCTGCCGTGCACCCGGGGCAGCACGCCGACCTCGGCGGTCAGCGGGCGGATGTCACGCAGGCCCCGGCCGTCGATGCGGATCTCGTCGCGCAGCACGCGGGCGCGCACCTCGGACTTGGTCAGCGAGCGGAACGCCGCGCCGATCTCCTTCTCGCGCCCCTCGAACGTGGCGGCGAGCTGCTCGTGCGCCTTGTCCTTGATCCGGTCGAGGGCGTCCTCACGCTCGGCCTTCGGAGCGATCTTGAGCGCCTCGGCGACCTCGCCGCGGACCGCCGCGCCGACGGCCTCGTAGACGTCGTCGGCGTAGTCGAGGAAGACCGGGAACTCGGCGACCGGCTTGGCGGCCACCTCGGCCAGCTCGCTCTGCGCCCGGCACAGCTCCCGGATCGCCGGCTTGGCGGCCTCCAGGCCGGCCGCGACGACCTCCTCGGTCGGGGCGGCCGCACCGCCGGCGACCAGGGCCACGGTGTGCTCGGTCGCCTCGGCCTCGACCATCATGATCGCCACGTCGCCGTCGGGCAGCGCCCGGCCGGCGACCACCATGTCGAAGGTGGCCCGGGCCAGTTCCTCGTGGGTCGGGAAGGCGACCCACTGGCCGTCGACGTGCGCGACCCGGGTCGCGCCGATCGGGCCGGAGAACGGCAGACCGGACAGCTTGGTGGACATCGACGCCGCGTTGATCGCGACCACGTCGTAGGGGTGGGCCGGGTCGAGGGCGAGCACCGTCGCCACGACCTGGACCTCGTTGCGCAGGCCCTTGACGAACGAGGGGCGCAGCGGGCGGTCGATCAGGCGGCAGGTGAGGATCGCGTCCTCGCTCGGCCGGCCCTCACGGCGGAAGAACGAGCCGGGGATGCGGCCCGCGGCGTACATCCGCTCCTCGACGTCGACGGTCAGCGGGAAGAAGTCGAAGTGCTCCTTCGGCTGCTTGCTGGCGCTGGTCGCGGAGAGGACCACGGTGTCGCCGAGCTGGGCGAGCACCGATCCGGCGGCCTGCCGGGCGAGGCGGCCGGTCGAGAAGACGATCTCGCGGGTGCCGAACGCACCGTTGTCGATGACGGCCCTGCTGTGCTGGTTGCCGAGGTTGGTCTGCTCGGTCATGGGTGTGTCGTACTCCTTCGGTCGTGGGCCCACGACCCCGCCGGAGCTGTTCAGGCGGCCGGTCTTCGATCGAAGCGCCCGGGGGAGCCGGCTCGGACGGCCGGCTGGCCCGGGGGCCACTACCGAGGACCGGTGCGCTGACCGCTCATGATGGCCAGGTCGCGCTGGTGCCCTTTCTTGCCGTCGCCCGGTGGCGACGGTGGCTTCGCTGTCGCCTCGACGGCGACGGTCGGGTCTGGTCGTCGCCGTGCCGGCGACGGTGTCCGTGTCGGTGACGGACTCGGGGGAGCGGCCCGGCCGCTCCCCCGACAAGTCACCTACGCAGGCCGAGCCGCTCGATGAGCGCCCGGTAGCGGTTGATCTCCTTCTTCTGGAGGTAGTTGAGCAACCGGCGGCGGCGGCCGACCAACAGCAGCAGACCACGACGGCTGTGGTGGTCGTGCTTGTGCACCTTCAGGTGCTCGGTCAGCTCCGCGATCCGCTTGGTCAGCACCGCGACCTGCACCTCGGGCGAACCGGTGTCACCCTCGACGGTCGCGTACTCCTGACGGATCTTAGCCTTGGACTCCTGGTCGAGCGCCATTTTCTCCCTGTTTCCGTGGGTTTTGGATCGCAAACCTCGCACCCGCGGCGTCGTGCAGGCACGCGAGGCCCACCGTCGGTGACCCGACGTCCCGACCAGGTTACCAGCCCGCAACCGCACCTTCGCGCTACCGCCCGTCCGACCGGCTGTCACCCTGGTGGAGGCCCTCCTACCGGTGTCCCGCGCTCACCCGGTCGTCAGCACCTCACGGGTCCGCTCGACGTCCAGGGCCATCTGCCGGACCAGCGGCTCCACACCGTCGTAACGGCGCATCTCGCGCAGGTGCGCCACGAAGTCCAACGCCAGCCGCTCGCCGTAGAGGTCGCCGTCGAAGTCCAGGACGTACGCCTCGACCCGCCGCTCCCGCCCGCTGAACGTCGGGTTGGTGCCGATCGACACCGCCGCCCGGTACCGCTGGCCCCGACGCACCAGCCAGGCGGCGTAGATCCCGTCGGCGGGCACCGCCGCGTAGCGGTGACACAGCAGGTTCGCGGTCGGGAAGCCGATCTCCCGGCCGCGCTGGTCGCCGCGTACGACGACACCCTCCAGCCGGTGCGGACGGCCCAGTGCCCGAGCCGCCGCCTCGACGTCACCGGCGTCCACGCCGGCCCGGATGTACGTCGACGAGAACACCGTGCCGTCCCGGGACACCAGCGGTGCCCCCTCGACCGCGAACCCGAACGTACGCCCGAGCCGGGTGAGCAGGTCGACGTCACCGGCCGCCCGGTGCCCGAACCGGAAGTTCTCCCCCACCACGACCAGTGCCGCGTGCAGGTGCTCGACCAGGACGTCGTGCACGAACCCCTCCGGCGGCAGCCGGGAGAAGGCGGCCGTGAACGGCAGGACACACAACACGTCGACGCCGAGCGCCTCGATCAGCTCCGCCTTGCGGGCCGGCTCGGTCAGCACCGCCGGGTGCGAACCGGGCCGGACCACCTCCGCCGGATGCGGGTCGAACGTCAGCACCACCGACTTCACGCCGAGGTCGCTGGCCCGCTTCACGGCGTGTGTGATGGTCGCCTGGTGGCCCTTGTGGACACCGTCGAACACCCCGATCGTCACCACCGCGCGACCCCAGCCGCCCGGTGCCGCGTCGTACCCCCGCCAGCGCTGCATCAGTTCCCTTTCCACCCGTCAACGCCGCGCGCTCCGCGCACGCCCGAACCCCCCGCCAACGCCGCACGCTCCGCGCGCCGCAACCCCCCGCCAACGCCGCACGCTCCGCGCGCCGTAACGCCCGTCACGCCGGGGCGAGCACGATCTCGGCGCGGGCCCGCCCCTCCCGTTCGCTGACGATAGCGAGCAGGCCGCCGTCGGGACCGAAGACCGCGTACGGGCCGGCGATGCCGACCGGCTTCAGCGGCCCGCCGTGCGACAGCACCTTCGCCTCGGCGGCGTCGGCTTCGCGCTGCGCGAACTGGCGGCGGGCGGCCTGCTCCAGCGGCAGGTTCACCACCTGCGGGGCCCGCTCTTCCAACTCTTCCAGGGTGGCCGCCTCGGCCAGCGTGAACCCGCCGACGGCCGTACGACGCAGCGCCGTCAGGTGCCCGCCGACCCGCAGCGCCGTACCGAGGTCCCGCGCGATGGCGCGGACGTAGGTGCCGGACGACACCGCGAGGTCGACGTCGACGTCGACGACCCCGGGCTCCTCCCGCCGGATCGCGAGCAGGTCGAGGCGGGCCACGGTGACCCGGCGGGCGGCGAGTTCGACCTGCTCGCCGTCCCGCACCCGTTTGTAGGCCCGCTGCCCGTCGACCTTGATCGCGCTGACCGCGCTGGGCACCTGGTCGATCTCGCCGGTGAGCGCGGCGAGCCCGGCCCGGATCTCGTCGTCGGTGACCGTGTCGGCGGCCGTGGTGGCGATCACCTCGCCCTCGGCGTCGTCGGTCACGGTCGACTGTCCGAGCCGGATCGTGGCGGCGTAGCCCTTGCCGGACCCGATCACGTACGTCAGCAGCCGGGTGGCCCGGCCGACCCCGACGACCAGTACGCCGGTGGCCATCGGGTCGAGGGTGCCGCCGTGTCCCACCCGCCGCGTCCTGGCCAGCCGCCGGATCCGCGAGACGACGTCGTGCGACGTCATCCCCCCGGCCTTGTCAACCACGATGAGCCCGTCACTATGCACGGTCGTCCACCCTGCCAGACCCCCGTCTCCCCCGCCCCACGGCCCACCCGTGATCCTCGTGATCAGGGACTGGGTCGGGCGTGTCGTGGGCGCGCCGCCCTCCCCGCTCCCTGATCACCGGGATCAAGGAGCTGGGCCGGGGCGCCGGGACGGCGGCCGGGGGGCGCCGGGACGGCGGCCGGGGCGGAGGGACGGGGCGGCCGGGGCCGGCGGGACGGGCGCCGGAAACGGGTGGGTACGCGGGGCGGCGTCAGCGGACCGCGCCGACGACCGCCCAGCGGCCGGACCGCATCCGCAGCAGCAGGCCGACCAGCCGGATGACGATCATCAGCACCAGGCCGGCCCAGATGCCGCCCAGCCCGAGGTCGAGGGCGTACGCCGCCCAGATGGCGGGCAGGAAACCGCCGAGCGTGGCCACCACGGTCAGGTTGCGCAGGAAGCGTACGTCGCCGGCACCGATCAGCACCCCGTCGAGGGCGAAGACGACACCGGCCAGCGGCTGCATCGCCACGAACCACGGCCAGGCCACCATCGCCTGGTCGCGTACTGCCGCGTCCGGGCTGAACCAGCCCGGTACGACGCCGGAGCCGAGGGCGATGAGCACCGCGAACACCAGTCCACAGACGACCCCGAGCAGGGCGATCCGGCGGGCCAGCCAGCGGGCGCCCTCGGCGTCGTCGCCGCCGAGGGCGGCACCGACCAGCGACTGGGCGGCGATCGCGACCGCGTCGAGGGCCAGTGCGGTGAAGAAGAACAGCTGTACGGCGATCTGGTGGGCGGCCACCGAGGCGGCGCCGAACCGGGCGGCGACGGCGGTGGCGGACAGGAAGCAGATCTGGAACGCGGCGCCGCGCATCAGCAGGTCGCGGCTGACCGCGAGCTGGCGACGGATGACCGGCAGGTCGGGGCGTAGCGCGGCCCGCTCGGCGATCAGGGCGCGGGCGAAGAGCAGCCCACCGAGGGTCTGCGCGACCACGTTGGCGACGGCGGAGCCGGGCAGCCCGAGGCCGACGGGATAGACCAGCAGCGGGCAGAGCAACGCGGACAGGACGTTCGCCCCGAGCACGTAGACCACCGGCCGTCGGGTCTCCTGCACGCCCCGCATCCAGCCGTTGCCGGCGGCGGCCAGCAGCAGGCCGGGGGCGCCCAGTGCGGCGATCCGCATCCACCGCGCGGCGGCGTCGGCCACCTCCCCACCGCCGGCGACGGCATGGGCCAGTGGCCCGGCGACCACCTGCATGGCGAGCGCGACGGCCACCCCGACGGCGAGGGCGAGCCAGGACGCCTGGACGCCCTCGGCGACGGCGGCGGCCCGGTCGCCGGCACCGTAGCGGCGGGCGGCCCGCCCGGTGGTGCCGTACGCCATCACGGTGCCGAGCCAGGCGATCAGGGTCATCACGGTTCCACCGACGGCCAGCGCGGCGAGCGGCACCCGGCCGAGGTGGCCGACGACGGCGGTGTCGACGAGCACGTACACCGGTTCGGCGGCGAGCACGACGAGGGCGGGCAGGGCGAGGCCGGCGATCCGGCGCAGCGTGGCGCGGGACGTGCCGGGGGTGGTGACGTGGCTCATCGCCCCGCATCCTGACACGGAGCCGTAATGAGTGACAAGCTACTGACCACTTACCGAGGCGAGCCAGCGACGGACCTCGCGTCGGCTGCGCAGCCGTACGACGGTGAGTCGGGGGGCGTGGACGGCGATCGCCGCGAGCAGGTGTGCCCGGGGCCGGCCGGGATAGCTCAGGATCCACCGGAGGAACGCCGCCTGGAGGCGTTCGGGGCAGCCGGGGTGCAGGTCCGGGCGACCGGTCGCGCGGTACCGCCAGCGCCGCCGGACCGCCGCCCACAGGCAGACCAGCCGGGGCAGATCACACAGGACGAGCAGGTCGGCGCGGGGCAGCCGCAGGTCGAGGGTGGAGCCGTAGTTGCCGTCCATCACCCAGGCGTCGCCGGCGGCCAGCCGGTCGACGGTGGCCCGCCAGCGGGCCGCGTCGACGGCCACCCAGCCGGGCTGCCAGTAGTGCCGGTCGAGGTGGATGACGGGCAACGCGAGCCGCTCGCCGAGCTGGCGCGCGAGGGTGGACTTACCCGCGCCGCCACTGCCGACGACGAGGATCCGGCGCACCGCCCGATCGTATCGCCGGGCGACGCGCCCGGCGGCCGTACCGCGACGACCGGGCGACGTGGGTCGCAACGGTGCCGTCCGGCGGCGCCGGCGGGAACTACTGGCGGGTGTCCATCGAGGTCTGCAGGGCGCGGCGGGCCTGCTCGCGGGCCTCGTCGGTGGTCTCGGGCTTGGGCTTGCTGGCCATGCGGAGGTTCCTTCCAGGGTGCGCCGGGAGGTCCGGCCGGCGGCGGACACACGGGCGTGCCGGGCGCGCGGGCCGGATCGGCGTGGGCGGTGGTGCTGGTCGCCGGCGGCGGCCGTCCGGGATCACCGGAGTGGGCTGCCGGGGGCAGCGTGCCGGCCCGGGTCTGGTCGACCCTGGAGGCGGGACGTGGTGACGTGCCTCACCCTGATCGCCGCCCGCGCGGGACAGCGCGGTGACGGGCACGGCGCGCACCGTTACCCAAGCTATCGTTCAGGTCCATATCCTGCGCACAGTTCCCGTGATGCGAGAATGATCACGGAGTCACCGGGCGAAGAAGTGCCACCCCAGCCACCACCAGAAACCGAACACCCCGATCCTGCCGACCGGCACCCGGCCGACCTCGTACTGCATCACGTAGGCGCAGACGTCGCCGAGCGTCGGGATCTTCGACCCCTCGCGGCGGGCCGCCCACTCCACGGCCACGAACAGCACGATCGACACGACGAAGCCGCCGATGGCCAGCAGGCGCGTGCCACTCATCGCCGGACCAGCCCCCAGAACGCCGCGAGCCAGGCGAAGTAGGCCGCCGACCGGATCAGTGGCTCCTCCAGCAGCGGGTCGGCGAGCTTGGAGAAGGTCGGGAACTCCTCGGTCGAACCGAGAAAGAACGTGGCCCCCTCGAAGACACAGAAGATCGCGGCGGGCAGGACCCACCAGACGGCCGACCCGCCGAAGCCGCGCGGCGCGGGCCGACGCGGCATCCGGTTGGACAGGCCCAACCAGACCAGGGCGCCGCCGGTACCGATGGCGTAGACGTTCGCCTGGGTCGAGAAGGACGGAAACTGACCACCGACGAGGGACAGCAACGCCAGCACCGGAACCGTGACGATCGGCCGCTCCCAGGCGCGGGGCACCGTTGCGGTGAGTTCCTGCGGCTGTTCCATCAACCGATTGTCACCCGCTGTCCGGTGCGACGGAAACCCGGATCAGGCTCCGGGTTGTCCCGGAAGCTCCGGATCGATCAGTGCCGCGTCCAGTTCGTCCCGGATCGCCGCGGCCACCTCCTGGGCGGTTCCCCGACCGGTGAACCCCGCGGCGAGCCGGTGCCCGCCACCACCGAGCGCCACCGCGACCCGGCTGACGTCGACCGCGCCCTTGCTGCGCATCGACACCGCCCACTCCCCCGCGCCGGTCTGCTTGACCACGCAGCTGACGTCGGCCTCCGCGGCACACCGGACCGAGTCGATCAGCGGCTCCAGCACGTACGGCCGCTGCCCGTGCCGGGCCAGGTCGTCCTGGGTCGCGTACGTCCACACCATGCCCCGGCCACCGGCCGCCGCCGGGTCGAGCGTGGCCCGGCTCAGCACCTCGCCGTACAGCCGGATCGCGCCGAACGGCCGGGTGTCGAAGATCCGCCGGGAGATCTCGCCCGGCCGGATCCCGGTCGCCAGCAGACGCGCCGCCATCTCGTGCACCGCCGGCGTGGTCATGTCGAACCGGAACGAGCCGGTGTCGGTCGCCAGCGCCACGTAGAGACACTCGGCGATCTCCCGGTCCAGCGGCACCCCCAGCCGGGCCAGCAGGCGCTCGGCGACCACCGAGGTCGCGGCGGCGGCCGGGTCGACCAGGTGGATCCCGCCGAACCGGGTGTTGGACGCGTGGTGGTCGAGCACGATCGCGGGCGCCCGGTCGAGCCGGTCGACCAGGCCGCCGAGCCGCGACTCACTGGCCGCGTCGAAGCACAGCACCAGATCGGGATCCGCGACGGCCCGCGTGGCCGGCACCAGCAGGTCGAGACCGGGCAGCGCCCGGAAGGGCTCCGGCACCTCGGGCGGGCCGGGGAACGTGGCCTCCAACCGGCGTACGCCGAGCCGGCGCAGCCCGAGCCCGAAACCAAGCATGCTGCCCAGCGCGTCACCGTCGGGGTTGACGTGGCAGATCAGCAGGACCCGCCCGCCCGCCGGCAACGACCGGACGGCGGCCACCGCCGCCGCCCAGTCGTCCTCCGTCGGTCCACCGCCTCCGGGCGGCTCGGCTAGAGCCGCCCCGTTGGCACCGCCCGGGGCGTCGGTCACCGCCGCTGCTCCGCGGCGCCGGCCGGTCCCGTACCGCCGACCCGGTCGTCGTCGGGCTCGTCGGCGTCGTCGGACTCGTCGGCGTCGTCCACCCGGTAGGGCTGCGCCTCGCCGGCGTACTGGGCCCGCGCGGCGAGGCGCTGCACCTCGGCGTCCGCGTTACGGGCCGCGGCGAGCAGCTCGTCGATGTGCTTCACCTGGTCCTGTACGTCGTCGAGCACGAACGTCAGGGTCGGCGAGTGGCGCAGCCCGAGGGCCTTGCCGACGGTGCTGCGCAGCATGCCCTTGGCGCTCTCCAGCGCGGCCGCGGTGCCGGCCTGGGCCGCCGCGTCGCCGAGCACGGTGTAGTAGACCGTCGCGTCCCGCAGGTCGGCGGTTATCCGGGCGTCGGTGATCGTGATCATCCCGAGTCGGGGGTCCTTGATCTGGGTACGCACCACCGAAGCCACCAGTTCGCGTACCCGCTCCGCGTGCCGACGTACCTTGGCCGGGTCCGACATCTCGCCACCTCCACGGCATCCTGCGTTCCAGGACAGTGCTCAACTGTCAACGGACATGTCCGTACCTCGGGCCGGCGGTCCGCCGGGGCGGTCGCGCCCCCGGTGACCGGCCGGGCCCACGCCTGGAACATTACCTTCGCCGCGGCGGACCACACCTGCCGGCGCAACGCCGGTCACACCGGTCCCGGCGATCAGTCGTCGGGACCGTACAGACGGCGCCGGACCGACAGCAACTCGGTCTCGGGGCGACCGGCCACCAGCCGCTCGCAGGAGTCGAGGACCTCGCGGACGTGGGCCGCCTCGGCGGCCACCACGGCCACCGCGATCTCGGCGCGGCCGTGCAGGTCGAGGGCGCCCACCTCGGCCGCCGACACCTCGAAACGGCGCAGGGCGGCGACGATGGGGCGTACGTAGGAGCGTTTCGCCTTCAGCGACCGGGAGTCGCCGGGCAGGAGCAGGTCGAAGACCGCGGTTCCGGTGAACATCGCGGATCAGCGTAACGAACCGGGCCCCGGCGATCAGCCGGGTTTCCGGCCGGACCCGGTCAGCCCGGTTTGCGGGCCACCAGGACGTCGCGCTCGATGGCCTGGTCGACCCGGTGCGAGAGGTCGAGATACCCCGGCCCCGCCACCGGCACCAGGCCGGCGTCGGCGAGCACGGCGGCGGCCTGGTCACGCCGGGCGACGTGGGTGTTCCACGAGATGCCGAGCGCCCCGCCGGGACGCAGCAGTTCGGCCCAGACCGGCACGGCCGCCGCCAGCAGGTCCAGCGGTCGACGGGACAACCCCTGTTCCGTACGGCTGCCGTGGGCCACCCCGTACGGCGCGTCGGCGACCACCACGTCGGCGCAGCCGGCCCGCAGGAAGTCCCGGGCCCGGGTGGTGTCGCCGTGCAGCACGGTGACCCGCTGGGTGGCCCCGGACCGGTAGTCGTCCTTGGAGCCGGCGAGGACCGCCTCGAACCGCCGCGCGACGAGCCGCCGGTCCCGGCGTACCGGGGTCGTCTCCGCGGTGTGCTTGAGCCGCTTGCGCTTGAGCCAGGTACGCAGGAACGCCGAGTACGCGTCGACGTCCTTGCCGTCCAGTTCGACCCCGATCGCGTCGTAGCCGTACATGAGGGCCTGGTTGAGGGTCGTGCCCCGGCCGCACAGCGGATCGAGTACGACGAGCTGGCGGTCGAGCATGCCGGACGCCGACGCGGAGGCGAGCAGGGTGACGTTGAGCAGCAGCCGGGTGAACTGCTCGTTGGTCTTGCCGGCGTATTTCGGGATGGTGATCAGGTCGTCGTCGAAGCGCTGGAGCGGGTGCAGCGGTACGGGGCGCAGCAGGTCGTCGCCGACCCGTTCGAACAGGGCGTACGCCGCCGACAGGTTCGCCAGCCGGTCGAGGTCGCGCCGGCTCGGGGTGGCCTCGAAGGTGACGTAGCCGACCCCGGCGATCCGCCGCTCGGCGATGCCGTCGACCGGCCCGTCGAGAACCCCGGCCCCGGCCAGTACGGCCATCTCGGCCCGGGTGATCCGGCCGGCCGCGTCGGCGTAGACGCGGTTGGCCGACGGGGCCAGCAGCAGGGCGTACTCGCTCATCGTGGGGCACTTTCGTCTCGGTGGCGGGCGGGCCGGGGCAGAACGCGATCCGGGGAGGGACCCCGTACGGGTGTCCCTCCCCGGATCAACATGGGTGGGTCAGGAGCGCGGCTTCTCCCGCATCTCGAAGGTCTCGATGAGGTCGCCGACCTGAACGTTGTTGTAGCCGCTCAGGGTCAGACCGCACTCGAAGCCCTCGCGCACCTCGGTCGCGTCGTCCTTGAAGCGCTTGAGCGAGCTGATCGTGAGGTTGTCCGCCACGACCGCGCCGTCACGCAGGAGACGTGCCTTCGCGTTACGCCGGATGACACCCGACCGCACGATACAGCCGGAGATGTTGCCGACCTTGGACGAGCGGAAGACGTCGCGGATCTCCGCGCTGCCCAGCTCGACCTCTTCGTACTCGGGCTTGAGCAGGCCCTTGAGCGCGGCGTCGATCTCCTCGATGGCCTGGTAGATGACGGTGTAGTACCGGATCTCCACGCCCTCGCGGTCGGCCATCTCCCGGACCTTGTTGGAGGCCCGGACGTTGAAGCCGATGATCGTGACCGCCTCGGACGAGGCGCTCGCCAGCATGACGTCGCTCTCGGTGATCGCACCGACGCCCCGGTGGATGATCCGCAGTTGGACCTCCTCCGGGATGTCCAGCTTGAACAGCGCGTCCTCGAGCGCCTCCACGGAACCGGAGACGTCGCCCTTGAGCACCAGGTTGAGCGAGGTCTTCTCGCCCTCCTTGAGCTGCTCCATGAGCGTCTCGAGGGTGGCCCGCCCGCGGCTGTTGGCGAAGCTCGCCGCCCGCCGCCGGGCCTGCCGCTGCTCGGCGATCTGACGCACCGTGCGGTCGTCCTCGGCCGCGAGGAAGGTGTCGCCGGCGCCCGGGACCGCGGTCAGACCGAGGACCAGGACCGGACGCGACGGACCGGCCTCGCTGACCGGCGTGCCGTTCTCGTCGAGCATCGCCCGGACCCGGCCGTGGGCGCCACCGGCGACGATCGAGTCGCCGGCCCGCAGCGTGCCCTTCTGCACCAGGACGGTCGCCACCGCACCACGGCCCTTGTCGAGGTGGGCCTCGATCGCGACACCCTGCGCCGGCCCGTCGATCGGAGCGGTCAGCTCCAGCGACGCGTCGGCGGTCAGCAGCACCGCTTCGAGCAGCTCGTCGATGCCGATGCCCGGCTTGGCGGCCACGTTGACGAACATGGTGTCGCCGCCGTACTCCTCGGCGACCAGCCCGTATTCGGTCAGCTGCTGGCGGACCTTGTCGGGGTTGGCCTCCGGCTTGTCGACCTTGTTGACCGCGACCACGATCGGCACGTCGGCCGCCTTGGCGTGGTTGAGCGCCTCGATCGTCTGCGGCATGACACCGTCGTCAGCCGCGACGACCAGCACCACGATGTCGGTGACCTGGGCACCACGGGCACGCATGGCGGTGAACGCCTCGTGACCCGGGGTGTCGATGAAGGTCAGCGCCCGGTCTTCACCGTCGTGCGGCACGTGCACCTGGTAGGCGCCGATGTGCTGGGTGATGCCGCCGGCCTCGCCGGCCACCACGTTCGCCTTGCGGATCGCGTCGAGCAGCTTGGTCTTACCGTGGTCGACGTGACCCATGACGGTCACCACCGGCGGCCGGCTGACCAGGCGGTCCTCGTCGACCGCGGCGTCGAGGTCGATGTTGAACTGGGCCAGCAGCTCGCGGTCCTCGTCCTCCGGGCTGACGATCTGCACCTCGAAACCGAGGTGCACGCCGAGCAGCTCGAGGGTGGCGTCGGAGCACGACTGGGTCGCGGTGACCATCTCGCCCAGGTTGAACATCTCCTGGACCAGCGCGCCGGGGTTGGCGTTGATCTTGTCGGCGAAGTCGGAGAGCGAGGCGCCGCGCGAGAGCCGGACGACCTGTCCCTGCCCGCGCGGGGCGCCCGAACTCATCGTCGGGGCGGACAGGTTGTCGAACTCTTGTCTGCGCTGCTTCTTCGACTTGCGACCGCGCGCCGGCTTGCCACCCGGGCGCCCGAAGGCACCCGCGGCACCGCCGCCACGGCCACGACCGCCGCCGCCACCGGGACGACCCGCACCGCCGGCCGGAGCGCCGCCACCGGGGCGGAACCCGCCACCGGCACCGCCACCGCCACCGCCGCCACCGGGACCGCCACGGAAGCCGCCACCGCCACCGCCGCCACCGCCGCCGGGGCGGAAGCCACCGCCACCGCCACCGCCGCCACCGGGACGGAAGCCACCGCCACCGGGACGACCGGCGCCGCCACCGGGACGGCCTGCGCCGCCACCGGGGCCGCCACCCGGACGACCCGGACGCTGCGAGGGCATCGACGCGGGGCTCGGCCGCGGCGGCATGGAGGCCGGGCTCGGCCGCGGCGGCATGGAGGCCGGGTTGGGCCGCGGGCCGCCACCGGTCTGCGGTGCCGGACGCTGACCACCCGGCGTGATGCCGAACGGGTTGTTGCCGCCGCTACGCGCGGGCGGCCGGCCACCGGGTCGCCCCGGAGGCGCGGTCGGCGTACCGGACGGGCCCGGCCGGTTCGCGGCCGGCGAACCCGGACGCGGCGGAACCGAACCCGGACCCGGCTTGGGCCGGGGTGCGCCGCCGTCGGCCGGCGGCTCCCGCCGGGCCGGCGCCTCGCGCTGCTGCTGCCGGGCAGCTTGCGCCGCCTTGACGGCGGCCTCCTGCTCGGCCTTGAGAGCCGTGGCGCGCGCCTCGGCGGCCGCCACCTCGATGTCGTGGGCGCTCGCCGGCTTGGCCACCGGGGTGGCCGGAGGCTGCGGCGGGCCCGGAACCGGCCCCTTCGGCCGGACCGGCGGCGCCGGTCGGCGGGGCGGCATGGGCTTGGCGGAGATCCGGGCGGGGCTGCTCGGACCCGATGGTGCGGGCGTCGGGGCGGCGGGGGCCGAGGGCTGCTCCGACGATGCGACGAACGCACCGCGCAGCCGTCGGGCGACGGGTGCCTCCACGGTGCTCGACGCGGACTTGACGAACTCGCCCATTTCCTTCAGCTTGGCGAGAACGGTCTTGCTTTCGACCCCGAGCTCTTTTGCCAGCTCGTGTACGCGGGCCTTGCCTGCCACTGCACTCCTCACTCCGAGGTCGTGCGGGCAGATCCCGCAGCGACCTCACTCGTGCACTTGAAGCCTGGTCATTTCAGGGACTTCATCGTGTGCTCATGTCGGTCGTCCTACCTTGCTTGCGACCCTCGTCCGGTCGGATGACCGGACGTAGTGGTTGACGCGCGGAGGTACTCGGCCAGCTCACCGGTGTCAGGTGCCCCGGTGATCCGCAACGCCCGCCCGAAGGCGCGGCGTCGCTGCGCCAGCGTGAAGCAAGCCGGATCAAGATGCAGGTACGCGCCCCGACCCGGCCGGTTGCGGCCCGGATCGGGACTGAGGCTGTGACCAGCCCCGTTCTCGATCGCGATGATCCGCAACAGTTCGGCGGCCGGCGCACGACGCCGGCAACCCACGCAGGTGCGCACCGGCAACGCACGACGAACCACGAGAAAGTCTACCCCTACGCGCCGGCAACCGCTCCGCCCGGTTCGGCAGCGTGATCACGTGCCCCCCGGTCGCCGGTCGCCGACGGCTCGGTGTCCGGGCGGATGTCGATTCGCCAACCGGTCAACCGCGCCGCAAGTCGGGCATTCTGCCCTTCCCTGCCGATCGCGAGCGAGAGTTGGAAATCCGGCACCGTCACCCGGGCGGTACGGGTGGCGGCGTCCACGACCTCGACCCGCAGGGCCTTGGCCGGCGACAACGCGAACCCGACAAACGCCGCCGGATCGTCGGACCAGTCGATAATGTCGATCTTCTCGCCGTGCAGCTCGCTCATCACCGCCCGGACCCGCTGTCCCATCGGACCGATGCAGGCGCCCTTCGGGTTCACACCGGGCGCCGTCGAGCGCACCGCGATCTTCGTACGGTGACCTGCCTCACGTGCGATGGCGGCGATCTCGACCGTGCCGTCGGCGATCTCCGGCACCTCCAGCGCGAAGAGCTTCTTGACCAGGTTGGGGTGCGACCGGGAGAGGGTGATCTGCGGGCCCCGGAAGCCCTTCGCCACGTGCACCACGACGCACCGGATCCGCTGGCCGTGTTCGTAGACCTCGCCGGGCACCTGCTCCGACTGCGGCAGGACCGCCTCGAGCTTGCCCAGGTCGACGGTGACGATCCCCTTCTCGGCCCGCGCCTCGTGCGCCTGCACGACCCCGGTGACCAGGTCGCCGTCGCGGCCGACGTACTCGCCGAAGTGCACCTCGTCGGTGGCCTCCCGCAACCGCTGGAGGATCACCTGCTTGGCGGTCATCGCGGCGATCCGCCCGAAGTCGTGCGGGGTGTCGTCCCACTCCCGTACGACGGTGCCGTCGGAATCCGTCTCCTGGGCGTAGACCAGCGCCGCCCCGTTCTTGCGGTCGATCTCCACCCGGGCGTGGGGCTCGGCGCCCTCGGTGTGCCGGTAGGCCGTGAGTAGCGCGGTCTCGATCGCCGCGAGGATCGTGTCGAACGGGATCTCCCGCTCGCGCTCCAGTGCGCGCAACGCCGCGAGGTCGATGTTCACCTCTGCTCGCCCTCCACTTCGTCGTCGTCGGGTTCGTCGGCGTCGTCGATCTCGTCGAGATCGTCGTCGGCCACCTCGTCGAGCCGGGTGAACTCCACCTGGACCCGTCCGGGACCGAGGTCGACGTGCTTCCATTCGTGCGTGGCGCCGTCGACGTCGAGCGTCACACCGGTGTCGTCGGCGTCGACCACCCGCCCGGTCACCTGCCGCTGCGCCACGGTGACCTTGACCAGTCGTCCGATGTTGCGCCGCCAGTGCCGGGGCAGGGTCAGCGGGCGGTCGACGCCGGGCGAGCTGACCTCCAACTGGTATTCCCCGACGAGCAGCTCGGTGCCGTCCTCCTCGGCCGCGTCGAGCGCCGCCGAGACGGCCCGGGAGACATCGGCGACGGCGTCGAGACCGATGCCGTCCTCGCCGTCGACGATCACCCGTACGACGTGCCGGCGGCCGGCCCGGGAGACCGAGACGTCCTCCAGGTGATACCCGGCGGCGGTGACGACCGGTTCGATCACCGCGCGCAGCCGGACCCGGCGGGCCGACAGGTCGGCGCGGGGCCGGTCGGCGGGGCGGGGACGCTCGCCGCCGCGCGGCCGGGCTTCGCCGCGCGATCCGGGCGCCGGCCTGCCGGAGGCACGGCCACGCTGCGTCATCTGGCGGACCCCTTCACCATCGTCGGCCCCGGCGGGTGATGCCGCACGGTGACCATGCCAGTACGCCACCGGGCGTTCGGGCCCGGCGGCTGCGCAGAGCGTAACGCGCGAACGGGCCTTCCGATCGGTCGGCGCACCGACCCGGCGGACCCGAGACGGCGGGGGTGCCCCGCGGGCGGCGCGGATGGTGTTGACTTGGCCGGTGCGGAGCGGGAACACCTACATCCACGACAACGGGCCGGGACGGTCCCGGCGGTGGCTGCTGCGGACGGCGGGCGCCACGGTCGGCCTGGCGGCCGCCGGCGCGCTGTCGGCGTGCGACCTCTTCGGCGGCGACGACCCACCGCCGGCACCGGACCCGCTCGCCCCGCTGCTGGCCGACGCGCGCGACCTCGCGGCCCGGCACGAGGCCGCGGCCGCGGCCCATCCGGCGCTGGCCGACCGGTTGACGCCGATCGCGCAGGCACACCGCGCGCACGAGGCGGAACTGGTCCGGGTGACGCGGGTGTCGCCGTCCCCGTCGGCCTCCGGCGCCACCTCGCCTCCCCCGCAGATCCCGGCGGACGCCGACGCCGCCGTGGCGGAGCTGCGTACGGCCGAGGAGGCGGGACACAAACTGGCGCAGGAAGCCTGCCTGGCCGCGCCGGCCGAGCGGGCGGCCCTGCTCGGCTCGATCGCCGCCGCCCGGGCGACCCACCTGGAGGTCCTGTGAGCGAGCGAACCATCAGCCCCGAACACGCCAACGCCGAGCGCAGCGAGGTGACCGTGAGGGAGCGCAGCGAGCGAACCATCGGGCACAGTTTTGAACACGGCGGCGCCGAGCGAAGCGAGGTGACCGTGAGGGAGCGCAGCGAGCGAACCATCGGGCGCAGCTTTGAACACGGCGGCGCCGAGCGAAGCGAGGTGACCGTGAGGGAGCGCAGCGAGCGAACCATCGGGCGCAGCTTTGAACACGGCGGCGCCGAGCGAAGCGAGGTGACCGTGAGGGAGCGCAGCGAGCGAACCATCGGGCACAGTTTTGAACACGGCGGCGCCGAGCGAAGCGAGGTGACCGTGAGGGAGCGCAGCGAGCGAACCATCGGGCACAGTTTTGAACACGGCGGCGCCGAGCGAAGCGAGGTGACGCCGTGACCGCGGGTCTGACGGCGGCGTTGACCGCCGAACATGCGGCAATCTACGCGTACGGGCTGATCGGGGTACGCCTGTCCGATGCCGCCGAAGCAGAGGCGCACGCGGCCGAGGCGGCCCACCGGGCCCGCCGGGACGCGCTGACGGTGCTGTTGAACGAGACGTCGGTCACGCCGCCGCCGGCCGAGCCGGCGTACGCGGTGCCGTATCCGGTCACCGATGCCGCGTCGGCGCTCAGGCTGGCGGTCGAGATCGAGGAGCGGACCGCGGCGGTGTGGCGGGCGGCGCTGCCGGTGACCACGGGTGACCAGCGTGGGCAGGCGCTCGCGGCGCTGACCGACTGCGCGGTACGGGCGACCCGCTGGCGCCGTACGGCCGGCGCGAACCCACTCACGGTCGCGTTTCCGGGCCGGGTGACCTGACCCTCGAGAACCCCGCCGCCACCCCACCCGGAGGTCAGCGGGCGATCTCCAACGTCACCGCTTCGCTGACCGGGCCAGCATCGTCGACACACGAGAAGCTGATCGTCGTGGCGTCGTCGCCGACCATCGACGGCGGCACCAGGAATACGCCGTCGAACACCTCGTTGATCGTCGGGTTGCCCGCCACGCTCTCCAGCCGTACGGACGTCGGCGCGGCGCAGGCAGAGACGACCACCACTACTCCCAGGGCACGGGATGCGGCGATTGCGTCCTGACCGTGGCAGGCGGAGACGGCAGCCGTCTCGGCGTCGTTCCTGGACTCCGCCACCCGCCAGCAGCGGGACGACGCGGCCTTCGGATCGGCGGCATCGGCCCCCTCCGTGCCTGACGCCACGTGAAGCAGGGCGGTGCTTCCTCTCTCGAGTTGCACCGAGGCGACCGGTGCCGGCCAGAAGCGGTCGGCGATGCGTGGGGGTACCGACGCTGTCGTACCGCCCGAGCAGGCGGTGAGCAGCGCGAGGATCAGCGGCACGACGCCGCGCGCAGGTGCCCGCAATGTCCACTCCCGACGGTCGGCGGATCAGGGTCGCAGATCGATGACAGCCACATGGTCGCAGGTCCGGCCGGCGGTCACGAACCACCTTGCATACCCAGTACGTATACTGGTTAAGTATGACGATCCGCCATGGTCTTCTCGCCCTGCTCGAGCGCCAGCCGATGTACGGCTATCAGCTCCGGGCCGCTTTCGAGGAGTCCACCGGCGCGACCTGGCCACTCAACATCGGGCAGGTCTACACCACGCTGGCCCGGCTGGAACGGGACGGTCTCGTACGACCCCTGCCGGAAAACGACGGGGGGCAGCGGCCCTACGAGATCACCGATGCCGGCCGGGCCGAGGTCGTCGACTGGTTCGGGACCCCGATCAGCCGTACCGACCGGCCCCGCGACGAACTGGCGATCAAACTCGCGCTCGCGTTGACCACTCCAGGGGTCGACGTCCGCGCCGTCGTGCAGACCCAGCGCACCGCGACGATGCGCACGCTGCAGGAACTCACCCGGCTGAAGGTCCGCGACGACCGGCCGGGCGACCTGTCCTGGCGGTTGGTGCTCGACTCGATGATCTTCCAGGCCGAGGCTGAGATCCGCTGGCTGGACCACTGCGAGGTCAGCCTGGTCCGGTTCCGCCCACCGGCCGCTCCCGGCGGCGCCGTACCGACCGGCGGGCACGAGGCCGCCGTACCGACCGGACCGTCCGGTGGGCACGCCGGCGCCGCGCCGGCCGCACCGCCCGCCGGACGCGACGGCGTCGGGCCGGCCCGTCCCGACGGGGCGCCGGCCGGCCACGCGCGGGCGCAACGGTGAGCCTGCTGGAACTGCGCGACGTGTACCGGACCCACGGCACCGGCGCGGCCGCGGTGCACGCGTTGCGCGGGATCGACCTGACCGTCCGGCCCGGTGAGCTGATCGCGGTGATGGGCCCGTCCGGCTCGGGCAAGTCGACACTGCTCAACCTGGCCGGCGGGCTCGACACCCCGACCAGCGGGCGGGTGTCCGTCGAGGGCACCGATCTCGGTGCCCTCGACCGGCGTGGACTGGCCCGGCTGCGCCGCCGGTCGATCGGGTACGTCTTCCAGGACCTCAATCTGCTGCCCAGCCTGACCGCGGTGGAGAACGTCGCGTTGCCGCTCGAACTCGACGGCCGGGGCGTACGGCACGCCCGGCGGCTCGCGGTCGCGGCGCTGACCGAGGTCGGGCTCGCCGATCTCGGCGACCGGTTCCCCGACGACATGTCCGGCGGCCAGCAGCAGCGGGTGGCGATCGCCCGCGCGCTGGTCGGCGAACGGCGGCTGGTGCTCGCCGACGAACCCACCGGCGCCCTCGACTCGCAGACCGGCGAGGCGGTCCTGCGGTTGTTGCGCGACCGGGTCGACGCCGGCGCGGCGGCGGTGCTGGTCACCCACGAGGCACGGCACGCCGCGTGGGCCGACCGGGTGGTGTTCCTGCGCGACGGACTCGCCGTCGACACGTCCGGGCCGCTCGACGGGCCGGAACGCCTGCTCCAGGACATCGGGTGAGGTCCTGGCGGACCGCGCTGCGGATCGCCGCCCGGGAGGCCCGCCGGGCGAAGGGACGGACCGCGCTGGTCGTGGCGATGATCGCGTTGCCGGTGCTGGCGCTGTCCTACGTGGTGGTCAACTACGACATGTTCCGGCTGACCCCCGCCGAGCAGGCCGACCGCCGGCTCGGCAGGGCCGACGCGACGCTCACCTGGCCGACCGACGAAGCCCTGCACCAGAACCCGGACGGCACCGCCTGGGTCGGTGGTGGCGAGCCGCGCGCCACGTCGCCGACCGTCGAGGCGGTACGGGCCGTGCTGCCGCCGGGCAGCCGGGTGGTCCCGCTCGGCGAGACCTCGCTGGCGCTGCGTACCGCCGCCGGCGTCGGGGAACTGCCGGCCACCGTGGTCGACCTGTCCGATCCGCTGGTCCACGGGATCGCGGCGATGGTGCGGGGACGGGCCCCGGCCGGCGACCGGGAGATCGCGGTCAGCGTCGACGCGCTGCGCCGGCTCGGGGTCGGGCTCGGCGACGAGGTGGTCAGCGCCGACGGCACCCGCGGCTACGAGGTGACCGGGGTGGTGGAGTTCCCGGCGGCGCTGCGGGAGATGGTGGTGCTGCCGCCCGGCGCCGGGTCCCTGCCGATGGCCGACCGGTGGCTGGTGGACACCCCGCAACCGGTGACCTGGGAGCAGGTCGAACAACTCAACCGGCACGGAATCCTGGTCGAGTCGCGGGCGGTGCTGCTCGACCCGCCGCCCGATCCGGCGTACGCCCCGTCCGCAGACGGCACGGACCCGATGGTCGTCGGAATGGGCGGGCTGATCGGCGGGCTGGGGATGCTGGAAGTGGTCCTGCTCGCCGGGCCGGCGTTCGCGGTCGGCGCCCGCCGCCGGCGACGTGAACTCGCCCTGGTCGCCGCGAACGGCGGTACCCCGGCCCACCTGCGTCGCATCGTGCTGGCCGACGGCGTGGTGCTGGGCGTCACCGGGGCGGCCGTCGGCATCGTCCTCGGCATCGCCGCCGCGTTCGCCGGACGCCCGCTTCTCGAGGAGTACACCGTCCAGGCCCGGGCCGGCGGCTACCGGGTCTTTCCACTGGCGCTGCTCGCCGTCGCCGGGCTGGCCGTGACCACCGGGGCGCTCGCCGCGCTGGTCCCGGCGTTCAACGCGTCGCGCCAGGACGTCGTCGCCGCGCTGACCGGCCGGCGCGGCACGGTCCGGTCGCGGCGGCGGTGGCTGGTCGTGGGGCTGCTCGCGGCCGGCGCCGGCACCGCCCTGGCGGCGTTCGGCGCCTCGCGGGTGAGCGCCACCGTCATGCTGGTCGGGCTGGTGCTCGCCGAACTCGGCCTGGTGCTGTGTACGCCGAGCCTGATCGGGCTGCTCGCCCGGTTCGGCCGGCTGCTGCCGCTGGCACCCCGGATCGCGCTGCGCGACACGGCCCGTAACCGGGCCGCGGCCGCTCCCGCGATCGCCGCCGTCATGGCCGCGGTGGCCGGCAGCGTGATCGTCGGTGTCTACCTGGCCAGCGACCGGGCCCGGGCCGCCGCGGTGTACGAGCCCGCCCTGCCGCACGGCTACGTGACGGCCTGGTACGACGGCTTCGCCCCGCCCGCCGACCCGCCAACGGTCGAGCAGGTTGCCGCGACCGCCCGCGACGCCGGCCTCGCCGTCGGCGGGGCGGCACAGTTCCACCAGGCGGCCTGCCCGCCCGGAACCGCGGAGAACGTCAGCTGCGGCCTCACCGTCGAGGTTCCCGCCGGGCAGACCTGCCCGTACGATCCGTCCACCGACCTCGACGCGCAGGACCGCCGCCGGGCGGCCGACGACCCGCGCTGCGCCCCCCGGTACCGCACGTTCTCCGGATTCCTCGCCGATCCCGTGGTCGACGACGGGTCGGCGCTGCCGCTGCTGACCGGCGCGGACCCGGACGACCTGCGCCGGGCCACCGCGGTGCTGCGGGCCGGCGGGGTGGTGGTCACCGAGCCCGGCCTGGTCGTCGACGGGCAGGTCGGCGTGCAGATCCGCCGGCACGATCCCCGGCTGCCACCGGATCCGGACAACGGATTCGCCGTCGTCGGGACGGTCCGGCTGCCGGGGTACGCGCTCACCTCCGGCCTCGCCACCGAACGGACCGTCTATTCGCCAGCGGCGGTCGACCGGCTCGGCCTGGCGTCCCGGCACCTGGGTTTCGTCCTGGCGACCACCAGCGAGCCGACCGTCGCCCAGGAGGACCGGTTCCGCGAGGCCCTGGGCGGACTGCCCGGCAGCCCGGTCCCGGCCGTCGAGCGCGGCCCCGGCGACAGCGGCAACCAGGCGGCGATCCTGCTGGCGGTCGCCGCCGGCGTGGTCACCCTCGGCGCCGCCGGCATCGCCACCGGACTCGCGGCCGCCGACAGCCGCGCGGACCTCTCGACCCTCGCCGCGGTCGGGGCCAGCCCCGGGGTACGCCGGCTGCTGTCACTCTGCCAGTCCGGCATGATCGCCGGGCTCGGTTCGCTTCTCGGCGTGGTCGCCGGGCTGACCGGGGCCCTCGTCATCCTGTTCGCCCTCAACGAGGCCAGCGGGGCGAACTGGCCGTACGGGGACCCCTTCCCGGTGACGGTGCCGTGGTCGATGCTGGCGATCGTGCTGGCCGTACCGGTCGTGGCGATGGCCGGGGCGGGCCTGCTGACCCGGTCCCGGCTGCCGATCGAGCGGCGGATCGTCTGACGCGGGCCGGTACCGACGGTGCAGGGCTGTCCTCGGCGGGCTCGGGCCGGCAGACTGTGCCGGTGCCGGCCCTGCGAAACGTGACCCGCCGCCTCGGACACCGCCGGTGGTTCGCCGCCGCCGCCCGTGTCCTCGTACCCGCCGACCGGGTGGTCGGCCGGCTGACCCGGGGGCGGGTGGTGGCGCTCGGCCTGGTCCCGTCGTTGCTGATCACCACGACCGGGCGGCGGTCCGGGCAGCCGCGTGGCAACCCCCTGCTGTACGTCCCCGACGGCGACGCGTTCGTGGTCGCCGGCTCCAACTGGGGGCAGCCCCGCCCACCGGCCTGGGCACTGAACCTGCTCGCCGATCCGGCCGCCACGGTCACCGTCGCCGGCCGCCGGATCCCGGTCCGCGCCCACCTCGCCACCGGGGCCGAGCGGGACCGGCTGTGGGGCCTGCTGGTCCGCGAGTGGCCGGCGTACGAGACCTATGTGGAGCGGGCCGGCGGCCGGCCGGTACACGTGTTCCGGCTCACCCCGGTCGGCGGCGCGACAGCGGGCGACTGACCGGGGTCGCGTCCGGCTCGCCGGCACCACCCGGGCCGCGTCCGGCTCGCCGGCACCACCCGGGCCGCGTCCGGCTCGCCGGCCGACCGCAGGCACTGCCTGGGCCACGCCGGCTGACCGGTCGCGCCGCCTCGGCCGCGCCGATCAAGGACAACCGGGCGGGTCGCCGTGATCGTCTGCGGCTCAGGCGCTCCTGGGCCGGCGTGTCGGGCGTCTGAGCCGCAGACGATCAAAGCCATGGAGTGAGGCCGGCGGGGCCTCTCCCCCCTTGGTGCCAGACCCGCCGCGCGGACCGCTCCCTGCCGCCGGCCGCTCCCATCCTGGTATCGGCGCACCCCACCCCGGGGGCGCCGACGGGGAGGGCGATGATGAACACACGATTCTGGGCCGGACCCACCTGACGGAGGCCCGTGACCACCGGCCGCGCACGCCGGCCGGCACCTGCCGATGACGCGGCCACGCCGCACCTGAGCAACGAACGAGGCGGCCACGCCGCACCAGACCCGGAGAACGACGCGGCCACGCTGCACCTGAGCAAACGAACGCCGCGGCCACGCCGCACCAGACCGGGAGAACGCCGCGGCCACGCCGCACCTGCCCCCGAGAACGACCCAACCGCACCGGACCGGGGAAGAACGCGACCGCACCGGACCGGGTAGGCAACACCGCCGCACCGGACCGCGGCAAAGAGGCCAGGGCCGTCCGCGCATTCGTACCACGTACGCAGAACTCGCCGTGAGCCCGCGCATGGCGCACAATTGCGGCCGTGCCGCAGGACAATCCGTACCTCGCGAATCCGCGGTGGGCCGTCGCCGAACGGGTCGCCGAGGCGGCCCGGCGGCGCTTCCCCGCCGATGTCCTCGCCATCGGGGCGTACGGTCGGCTCGCCCACGGCGACGACGACGAGACGACCGGTGTCGACCTGGTCGTGGTGACCTACCGGGAGTCCGGCGGGCCCCGACCGACCCGCCGGCGAATCGACGGTGTGCTGGTCGGGCTCGACGTCGTCGACGCCGACCGCCACCTGCGGCGGGCCCACACCCTGGACACGGGGTGGCCGCTGGCCGCCGACCGCTACGTGACGACCAGACCCCTGTACGACCCGACGGACTGGCTGGACAAGCTGCGGGACGCGCACCTCGGCCGGCTCGCGCAGGCCCGGGCACCGGAGTTCAGCGCGCTGGCCCGGGAGGCGTGGTGCGAGGCGGCGTCGGCGCACGCGCTGGCGAACCGGCTCGCCGCCTGGTACGACACCGACGGCGCCCTGGTCGGCCTCGGTGTCGCCCGGCTGGCGGCGGCGAACGTGGTGGGGCTGCTCACCCGGACCTACTTCCGGGACGGCGCCGACGCGGTACGCAGGGCCGGGCTCGCCGGAGCCGACCTGACCGAACTCGGCGAGGTGCTGCGTACCCAGGCCGGTGAGCTGGCGGCGCGGGGCCGGCCGGTCGACGGCTCGGTCGGCGACCTCTTCGACGTCTGACCGGCCCCGGGCCGAGTCGGCGGCCGGAACGCGGTCAGGGCAGGGTGAGGATCTCGGCGCCGTCCTCGGTCACCACGATGGTGTGCTCGAACTGCGCGGTCCACCGCCGGTCCTTGGTCACGACCGTCCAGCCGTCGGACCAGACGTCGTAGTCGTACGTGCCGAGCGTGATCATCGGCTCGATGGTGAACGTCATACCGGGCTCGATCACGTCGGTCGGGCGCGGGCTGTCGTAGTGCGGGATGTAGAGCCCACTGTGGAACGCCTCACCGATGCCGTGCCCGGTGAAGTCGCGCACCACGCCGTAGCCGAACCGCTTGGCGTACGACTCGATGACCCGGCCCACGACGTTGATCTGCCGGCCCGGCGCGACCGCCCGGATCCCCCGCATCATCGCCTCGTGGGTGCGTTCGACCAGCAGGCGGGCCTCCTCGGAGACCTCCCCGACGCAGAAGGTCGCGTCGGTGTCGCCGTGTACGCCGCCGATGTACGCGGTGACGTCGACGTTGATGATGTCGCCGTCCTCGAGCACGGTGGAGTCCGGGATGCCGTGGCAGATCACCTCGTTGAGGCTGGTGCAGCACGACTTGGGGAAGCCCTTGTAGCCCAGCGTCGACGGGTAGGCGCCGTGGTCGACGAGGAACTCGTGCACCACCCGGTCGATCTCGTCGGTGGTGACGCCGGGCTTGCAGTGCTCGCCGGCGAGCTGGGTGGCCTGCGCCGCGATCCGGCCGGCGACCCGCATCTTCTCGATCGTCTCGGGCGTCTGGACGTGGGAGCCGGTCCACGGCTTCGGCCGCTTCTTGCCGACGTATTCCGGACGGGGGATGTCAGCGGGAACCTGGCGCCACGGGGAGGGCGTGCCAGGGGTCAACGGCGCACGGACGGTCATGCGGTAAGCCTATCGCCGGCACCCGCGCATGCCGACGGATCGCCCATCGGTGACGGGCCGCCACAACCGAGACGACACTTGTTGCCGGACGGCAACCGTTTGTGCCAAGGTACTTGCCGTGGATCAACAGGGTGCGGATTCGAACTTCTCCGCCACCACGCGCGCAGATGGTGAACACCTGACGGTGACCGTGGCCGGCGACGTCGACATGGCCACCGCCGACACGATGTACGCGGCGGCGGCGACGCCGTCCGGCGTCGCCCGGCTGACCCTCGACCTGCGGGCGGTCACCTTCTTCGACTCGGCCGCCATCCACGCGCTGGTCCGGCTCGCCGGCGCGTACGGCGACGCGCTGGCGGTGCTGCCGTCGTCGCAGGTCCGCCGGGTGCTCGACATCTCCGGCCTCGGTGACCAGCCCTGGCTGGAGGCCTGACCCGGGACGCCCGGCGCCGGCTTCACGGGCGAGCTGGGCGCCGCTGGTGCGGCCCGGCCGGGCCGCCGCGGGCCGGGCGTACAGCCGCCGCCCGCGGTCAACCGCCCAGCCGACGGTGCACGGTCACCGTCGTACCCTCGTCGGACCGGTGCACCGTCAACTCGGCGAGCGCGCCGATGAGCGCCAGTCCCCGGCCGCGGAACCCGGCGCCGTCGGACTCCCGCCACCGGCCGCTGTCGCGTACGACGGCGGTGACGGCCTCCTGACCGATCGCCACCTCGACCTCGATCGTGTCCCGGGCCGGCTCGACCGGATGTTCCATCGCGTTGGCCGCCGCCTCGGAGACCGCCACGATCAGGTCGAACACGTCGTTCTCCGGCACCCCGTGCCCGGTCAGGAAGTCCTCCAGCCGCCGGCGCAGCACGCTGAGCCGGGCCGGGTCGGTCGGCAGGCGCAGCACGAGCCGGTCGGGCTCGGCGGCCTCCAGGGCCAGCACCGCGACGTCGTCGCGTCGGGTCCGGCCGGCCACCCGTCCGACCATCGCCTCGACCAGGTCGTCGACATGGTCGGTCGGGCGGGCCGCGTCGACGAGCAGCTGGGCGAGCCCGTCGTCGATGCCCTGCCGTCGGTCCTCGACCAGGCCGTCGGTGTAGAGCAGGATCCGGGCGCCCGGATCGAGCCGCCCCTCGACGGTCACGTATTCGGCGTCGGGCAGCGCGCCGACCGGCGGGCCGAGCGCCTTGGCGTAGAGGAACCGGGCCGAGCCGTCCGCCCCGATCAGCGCCGGCGGCGGATGCCCGGCACTGGCATACCAGAGCCGTCCGGTGACGGGATCGAAGCGTACGCACACCACGGTGGCGAACGAGCGCCGGCCGACCGTGCCGATCAGCCGGTTCAGCCGGGTCAGCGCCGCCCCCGGATCGAACCCCTCCAGCACGTACGCCCGCAGCGCGTTGCGTAGCTGTCCCATGGCGGCGGCGGCCACCACACCCTTGCCGACCACGTCGCCGATCACCAGCACGAGCCGGCCGTCGTCGACCGGGATCGCGTCGTACCAGTCGCCGCCGACCTCGACCTCGCTGTTGCCGGCCAGGTAGCGGCTGGCCACGATCGCGCCGGGCAGCTGCGGCAGCGACTGCGGCAGCAGGCTGTGCTGCAGGGTCATCGCGATCCGGTGTTCGGCCTCGTAGAGGCGGGCGTTGTCGAGCCGTACGCCGACCAGGCGGGCGAGTTGGGCGAGCGCCTCCTCCTCGGCGTCGGCGACCGTGCCGCGGTGCGGCCAGACCCGCAGCTCGCCGAACGGGCCCCCGGTCATGCCGAGCAGCGGCACCACCAGTGGCGGGTCGGCGGGCAGGTCGCCGCCGGCGTCCGCCTCGAAGTGGGCACCAGGAACGCTGACCACGACCCGGGCCGCGCGTACGGCCAGCTGCGCGTGCCGGGCCGCGGCCTCGGTCACCTCGGCCGTCGACTGGGCGGTGTTGACCGCCACGGCGGCGTCGGTCAGCGCCCGCAACTGCCGGATGATCTGACCGCGGAGCTGCCCCAGCTCGACGTTGGACCGTACCCGGGCGATCAGTTCCTGCCCGGAGAACGGCTTGACCAGGTAGTCGTCGGCGCCCGCGGTCAGGCCCTCGACGGCCGCCGTCTCACCGGCGCGGGCGGAGAGCATCACGATCGGCAGGTGCCGGGTACGCGGGTCCGCGCGTAGTGCCGCCACCAGCTCGACCCCGTCCATCCGGGGCATCATCACGTCGGTGATGACCAGGTCGAAGGCGCCGCGGGCGGCGGCCTGCACGGCGGCGACACCGTCGGCGACCGCCACCACCTCGAAGTTCGGTGAGAGCAGCCGGGTCAGGTGGTCGCGCAGGTCGGCGTTGTCGTCGGCGACGAGGATCCGGCCACCGTGTCCGGCCGTACCGGTGTCGTCACCGGCCGACGGGCCGGGCCGCCCGGCCGTGACCGCCGCGGGTGGTGACGGCTCCGCGCCCGCCCAGCGCTCCGCCTCGGCGAGGTAGAGCCGGGCGGTGTCGCTCTCGACCGGCGCGACGTCGCCGGCGACCAGCTGGTCGCCGGGCAGGTGACCGGTGCCGAACGGCAGCGTCACCGTGAACGTGCTGCCGACGTCGGGCCGGCTGTCCACCGCGACCCGGCCGCCGTGCAGCTCGGTGAGTTCACGGACCAGGGCCAGGCCGATGCCGGTGCCCTCGTGGCTGCGGCCCCGGCGGCCGACGACCCGCTGGAACCGTTCGAAGACCAGTGGCAGGTCGCGCTCGGGGATACCGACCCCGGTGTCCGACACCTCCAGCACCGCGGTCCGGCCGGCCGCGAAGGTCCGTACGGTGATCCGGCCGGCGAAGGTGAACTTCAGCGCGTTGGACAGCAGATTGAGGACGATCTTCTCCCACATCTCCCGGTCGAGGTGCACCGGAGCGGGCAGCGGCGGGCAGTCGACGTCGAGCCGCAGCCCGGCCCGCTCGGCCGCGGACCGGAAGTTGCCGGCCAGCCGGGCGGTGTAGTCCGACAGGTCGGTGGGCTGGTAGCTGGCACCCACCCGGCCCGAGCCGATCCGGGAGAAGTCGAGGACGGTGTTGACCAGCTTGAGCAGCCGCAGTGCGTTGCGGTGCATCAACTCCAGGGCGTCCCGGTCGGCCGGCGACAGGTCCGGTCCGGCCAGCGCCTCCTCCAGCGGCCCGAGGATCAGGGTCAACGGGGTCCGGAACTCGTGGCTGACGTTGGAGAAGAAGTTGGTCTTCGCCTGGTCGAGGGCGGCGAGCTGCGCGGTGCGCGCCCGCTCCAGCTCGTACGCCCGCTGGTTGGTGACCGCGCCGGACACCTGTGCGGCCAGCAGATGGAAGAAGTCGCGGTACCGCTGGTCGACCGCGAGCCGGCGGCTGGCACCGAGCACCAGGGCGCCGACGGTGCGCGCGCCGCCGGTCACCGGCAGGACCAGTGCCTCGTCGGCGCTCTGCTCCGGCACCGTCGACACGAACGCCGACACCGGGGCCCGCGCCGCCCGCCCCTGTGCCACCACCTGCCGCAACAGGGCCGCCCCGGCCCCCGGGGTGTGCGGTCGGAGCTCGGGGGTGAGCACCGCGGCGCCGGGCACGCCGGCCGCCGCGACCAGTGCCACCGCCGTGTCGTTGGCGGCCGGCTCCGCCGTCCGGTCGGCCGCCAACGGCGCACCCGGCCGGGGCGCCCCGGGGCCGGCCAGCGTCGGCTCGCCGGCGTCGTCGAGATAGAGCAGGGCGAACGGTACGTCGTTCGGGTGCTCGCCGAGCACGGCCGAGACGCGGGCGCCCAGGTCGGCCTGGCCGGAGGCGTCCGCCAGCCGGACCCCGAGCGCGCTCAGCGCACCGACCCGCCGCTCGCCGAGCACCCGGCTGGTGGTGTCGCTGACGATGCAGAAGACGCCGACCACCGCACCCTCGTCGTCGCGGATCGGGTCGTACGAGACGTCGAAGTACGTCTCTTCGAGGAAGCCGTGCCGGTGCAGCATGAACGGGTAGTCCGCGGCCCAGAACGACCGGCCGGTCTCGGCCACCTCGGCGAAGAGCTGGCCGAGGACCTCCCACGCCTCGCTCCACATCTCCCGCCCGGGGCAGCCGAGCCAGTCCGGATGCTTGTCACCCATCGTCGGCACGTAGGCGTCGTTGTAGAGCGCCACGTGGTCGGGGCCCCAGAAGATGACGATCTGGGCGCGGGAGGCGAGCATGCGTACGGTCGCGTGCCGCAGCGGTTCGGGCCAACTGCCGAGGTCGCAGCCGATCGGGGTCGCCGCCCAGTCGAGGTCGCGGATCCGGGCGCCCATCTCCCCACCGGCGTCGAGCGCGGCAGCCAGATCGGCGGGAAGCGGACCCGGTCCCATGGCACCTCCAACCGACGACAGCACGAACCGACGGACCCTCAGGCCCGTCGGCTGCGGCTTCTACCCTGGCCGCCGGGGAACGTAACACGGCAGGTGAGCGCGGGAACCGCCCGACCGTGCGGGTCAGGAGAAGGTGGGCAGTCCGTCGATGCTGGCCGCGTTGCGGGTGGCCCGGTACTCGACCAGGTCCGCGTCGGTGCGCCGGGAGTGTGCCCGGACCAGCAGGTCACGATCGCCCTCGTAGGCCATCAACGGCACCGCGTATCCGCAGGAGTCGCTGATCCGGTGCACGTCGATGGTGATCACCGCGCGCAGCCCGTGCAGGTCGGGCGGGTCCGGGAAGAGCGGCAGCAGGTCGTCGCAGGCCGGGTCGTCGATCGCGACGAAGGTGCCCCGGCCGTACAGCCGGACGATGTTCGGCGGCCCCTCGAAGGCACAGAACATCACCGTGATCCGGCCGTTGTCACGCAGGTGGGCGATCGTCTCGGCGCCGCTGCCGTGATAGTCGAGATAGGCCACCCGGTGCCCGTCGAGCACCGCGAAGGTGCCGGCCATGCCCTTCGGGGAGACGTTGACGTGGCCGTCGGCGCCGCTCGGGGCGGTGGCCACGAAGAACATCCGCTGCGCCTCGATGAAGTCCCGCAGCCGGCCGCTGATCTCCTCGTGCAACTTCACGGCATCCACTCCCCGGGTCGCGGACGTCGTGGTCCCGCCGCGGCCGCCCGTGGACCGATCCTGTCACGGCCCCGGCCGGCCTGCCTCCCCTGACCGGTCACGGACCCGGCGTACGGCGGATCGGGGGCCCGGTGTCCCGGACCCCCGATCGCGGTGCCGCCTGGTCAGTTCGTGGCGGTGTGTACGTGCTCGTTCGTCGCCCGGAGCAGGTCGACGACGGTGGTCACCGCCGGCAGGCCCTCCCGGTGCGTGCCGCCCCTGACCCGACCCGACCAGTCCCGGTACCGCTCGGCCAGGGTGGCCGCCCCGGCCTGCGCGGCCTGGAAGACGCAGGAGCCGAGCGGGTCGATCGGCCGGCCGGCCGCGGTCGAGAGCGCGCACTCCGGACCGAACCGCTCCTGGTTGTACCGGGGGTCGTGCCCGGTCAGGTCGCCCTGGCACGGATCCCAGTCCAGGTACTGCTGGCAGGGGGCGTAGTTGGCCACCGCCCGGTGGAACGCGTTGCGCAGGTACTGCGAGCCCGGGTCGTGGCTGTTCTGGCTGCGCGGCAGGCCGAAGTCCGCCGGCAGCGCCCGGTCGCCGAAGAGCTGGGCGTTCATCAGGTCGTCCCGCTCCAGGGCCGAGGCCCAGCCGAGCTCGCTGAAGATCTGCAGCATCCGTACGGCGTCGGTGACCTTGTGTCCGGCGTCCCAGAGCTGCTGGGACGGCGACCAGCTGCCCGCCGGCGGCCGCTCGGTGCCGGTGCCCAGCGCGGCGACCCGGTAGAAGTACTTCTGCTTGCCGGTGAGCATCGCCCGGACCTTGACCCGGGCCTCCTCCAGCACGGCCGGGTCGTCGACGACGGTCCCCACCGTCTCCAGCTTCGACCGGTACGTCGACGTCCAGTTCTTGGTGACGAAGTGGTCCGGTTCGTGGCAGTAGCCGGTCGGCATCGGGTCCCGGACCGTCCACGAACAGATCTCGCTCAGCCCGGTCCGCCAGGTGACGGTGCGGACGTCCCGCCACTGCCCGCCGCCCCACTTCGCCTGCTGCCGGGTGACGAGCTTCAGCGTCCCGGACGTGATCTCGAACCGGGGTCCGGTGGTGGTCCGGAGATTCTCGTAGCTGGCTTCGAGACAGCTGCGCAGCTCGGGCCGGTGTCCGGGCGGCATGCCGTAGTTGCCGAGGTGGTAGACGTTCGGCAGGGCCGAGCGGTTCACGTTGGTCGGCGTGGACACGGCCCGGCCGTTGTTTTCGCAGTACGGCATCGTCGCGACGTCCGCCACCCGACCACCGGCCGGGACGGCCTGGTCCGGGCTGCCCCACATGTCGTAGTCGCGGTCGGTCTCGACCCACCGGACCGCCCGGCCCACCTCGGCCAGCGCCGTCGACCAGCCGGCCAGCGCCGAGGCGTAGTCGGCGAGCAGCGTCTTGAACAGCGCGTTGGTGTCGCCGTCGGCCGCCGGGGCGCTGAACTGCCGGACCCGGCGGTTGACCGCGTCACCGGCGGC
This sequence comes from Polymorphospora rubra, assembly GCF_018324255.1. GTDB lineage: Bacteria > Actinomycetota > Actinomycetes > Mycobacteriales > Micromonosporaceae > Polymorphospora > Polymorphospora rubra. The sequence continues at coordinate 4,342,714 of NZ_AP023359.1, read as the reverse complement.
GATGGTGGTCTCCGTCTCGGTCGCCGCGAGCTGGCCGGCGTACATCGGGTTCTGCAACGCGATGATCAGGTTCGCCCGGGCGCCGAGCAGCCACGCGGCCGGGTTGGCCACCTCCGCCGCCGGCTGGTCGCCGGGCGCCGGGGTCAACGCGATCCCGCGCTGGCCGGCCCACCGGGCCAGGTAGTCGATCGAACCGCTGGGCAGGTGCAGGTCGACGGTCGCGACCGGGTCGGTGAGCGGCGCGCCCACCGGCACCACGTACGGCGCCCGCCGGGCGTCGTCGACGGCGAACGTACGGGTCGGCGAGTCGGCCTCGTCGAAGTACACGTCGTACGAGCCGATCGCCGGCACGCCGCGCGCCTCCCGGTGCACGTACCGGTCGATGGTGGTCTTCAGCGGCTTCTGCGCCACCTCCTCGAACGCGGCCTGGCTGGCCAGCGCGAGCGCGTCGACCCGCTGGTCGAGGACGAGCAACTGGCCGGCGATGACGGTCAGCTGCGCCTTGACCTCGACGTTCTCCCGGGCCAGTGCGGTGAGCTGGGCGGTCAGGCCGTCGTACATGGCGCCGAGCATCTTCTCGATCCGGTCGAACCGCTTGTCCAGTCCGGCGGCGAGGCGGGTCACCTGGTCCCGCAGCTGGGCGATCTGCTGGCTGACCGCCGAGTCGGCGCCGCCGCTGCCGGTGAACAGCGGCAGCAGCAGCATCGCGGCGCCGACCAGGCCGCCGACCAGCGTGATCGAGGCCAGTGCCAGGCTGGCCGCGGTCATCGTCGCGGCGGAGATCGTCGTCACGTACGTGCTGATCGCGCTGACCGCGCCGACGACGGCCTTGCCGATCGTCTCGATCTGCTTGCCGAACGGCTTGTCGACGAGGCCGGCCAGGAAGGACAGTACGGAGACCGCCTGCCCCAGGCCCTCCAGCGCCTTCTTGTTCGCCTCGGCCGCCGCCTTCGCGGCCGCCTCGTCGGTGCTGGTCGGCTTGTTCGGGCCGTCGACCGGGAACTTGTCCGACGCGGCGACCACGGCGGTGACCGTCGTCTCGGCCCGCGCCTTCAGTTCCGCGAGAACCGCGTCGAGCTGGGCCCGGACCACCGCCTCGTACGCCTCCTTGTCACCACGCTTGGCGGTGATCGCCGCCAGGTCGAGGTGGCCGGCGAGTTCCGGCAGGGCCGCGAGCGCGGTGGCGGTGGCGCCCAGCACGACCCCGAGCCGGTTGCCGTACGCGCCGTTCCAGACGGCGGCGAGGTCGGCGTCGGCGGCGCCGTGCCGGTGGAAGGTACGCCACACCTGCGTGTGCGCCCCCCGGAACAGGATGTCCCAGACGTGTTCCTGGGTGCCGGTCCGGACCTGCTCGATCGGCGGCACGATGCCGGCCAGCTCCTCGCCGGTGGTGCTGCGCAGCACCGCGCCGACGGTCGGCCCGCCCAGGTACGCCCCGTCGGTGTCGGCCAGCCGGGCCATCGCCGCCGCCAACTGCAGCAGCTTCGCCGGCGACTCGTCGTCGGTACGGACGGCCTGCGTCACCGCCGTGGTGGTGGCGGTGAGGTGCTGCTGGATCTCCGGCCGGGAGGCGGCCGGGTTCCTGCCCCGCCAGTCGAGCAACTCGGCGGCGACCACCGTGTCGACCAGACCGGCGGTGCCGGTACTGCGTACGCCCACCGCGGCCGCGAACAGCGCGTCGTGGGTACCCGGCTCGTCGTAGGCGACCGGGTCCGCGGCCCGGGCCGGGGCGGCGAGCCCCAGCACCAGAGCCGCGCAGAGTGTCATCGCGTACCACCGGTGGCGGCGGCCGCGACGGCGATGAAAGTCCACCATCATCTCCTTCGTGTGGTACCGCCATTGCGCCCGGCCGCACTTGCGGGTCTCTTGCGGCTGACTTGTCGCCCCGCTCAACGGCCTGCTCACCGCCCCCGCCGGGGCTTAATTGCGTTGCCGGCCGCCGCCGGTCGGCGCATGCTCATGGGCATGACGAGCCACCACGGAGCGCGCCGACACGGGCGCGCGTGGATCGTGGTTCTGCCCGGAGTCCTCAGGCGTCGTTAGCGCGCCGGGCCCGGCAGGGCCCGGTCCCTCCCCGGGAGTCGCCTGACGACTTCCCCGCCGGGTCTTCGGCCGACCCGGCACCGCGGTGGCGCGGGGCGTGCTCACCTCTCTCACCCGTACGGCGTTCGCCGTGCCAGCGCACGCCCCGCGCCGCCGCACCCACCGCCCGTGGCCGAACGCACCGGTCTCAGGTTCGATCGTGCCGGGCGGGCCTCGGCGCACGCCGGTGGGCCGGGCGCCGCGGATGTGATCCACGACTCCCGGCCCACCGTGACGTGCTGGCTCTCCGGTTGTCCGGTCCGTCTAGCCCTGCGCTCTGCCCGGCTCGATGGTGTAGTCCACGCCGCCGACGACGAAGCTCTCACCGGGTTCGCGCAGTGGTCCGACCTGCGTGATCTGGAGCCCGTACGACTTCTGCAGCGGTTGGGCCGCCGAGAAGCTCAGCTTCAGGACGGGACGCTCACCCGGGTTGATCCGGATGCCCTTGATCGTGGCCCGCTGCGGATCGGCGAACTCGATCTGGTTGCGGCCGACCACCCGGATGCCCTCACCCTGCTGACCCGCCTGCTGCCAGCGGGCGAACAGTTCCGGACCGAGGTCGGCGACGACCCGCAGCCCCGGTACGGGTTCGGCCAGCGGCCGGACCGCGATGTCGAAGGGGGCCGCGACGTTGAGCGCGTTCGCCACCGCGAACGGCCGGTCGATGATTCCGCCCCCGCCGACCGAGACGGTGTTCGCGTTCTTCCAGACGATGTTGTTGTTGTACTGCGTGTTGATGGACGTGGCCGGGCCCTCGAAGGTCATCGGGTCGGTCGCCGACTCCCAGCGGAGCAGGAGGCAGAAGTGGCCGAGGGAGGGCACGTTAACCCATGGGATCGTCACGGCGGTGACCCCGGGGGCGACCGCGACCGGGGTGGAGCCGATCGGCGTCCAGTCCGTCGGCCAGATGGCGCCGCCACCGGACGTGGTGTAGTAGGCCCGCAGGGTTCCGACGCTCAGGCCCGTTCCGTACGGGCCGTCGCGGCGGATGTTGGCGTGGATGTAGCTGGTCGACCCGACGACCGGGTTGCTGTGGACGCAGGGCAGCGGCCCTGCGCAGATCTTGACGTCCGGGCTGTTGAAGAAGGACGAGAGGATCGCGCCGTGGGGTTCGAGACCGATGTCCGAGGCGGTGTCCTTCAGGTAGGCGTCGGAGCGCGCCGACACCGTCGAGCCGGAGCCCGGGCCGGCGTCGACGGCGGTGCCGGCCGTGGCGGCACCGCCGGTGGAAACGGCCATCAGCGTCGCCAATGCCGCGCCGAACAACAGTCGCGCCACCGCTTTGCGGCCGCGCGGAACTGATGTGTTCATGGGATTCCTTCCCGTCGGTAACTGGGGTGTCGAGCAGCGAGGAGCGCTCTCTAGCGAGCCGGCGGGAATACTGTAATCCAGCGACAGACGGCAATGGAATGGTTTGATAAATCAATTGGGGTACGTGCCCGCTTTTGCCGGGGAGCGACCATTTGCCGAATGCGGGAAAACGTGAATGGAAAAAGCGTCGGGTGATATGTATCAATCGGCGGGACCGAACCTCTTGTACGCCTGCACCACCCGCACCCGCCGACCCGGCCCGCACCGGGCCGGGTCGGCCGGGTCAGGCCACGTTGAAGTTGTCGCGGAACAGGTTGCCCGGGTCGTGGCGCCGTTTCAGTTCGCGCAGTCGCCGCAGCGTCGCGGGCGGGAAGGCGTCGCTGATCCGTTCCGGGCGCAGGTCGGTCTCGAAATTGGTGTAGAGCCCGGAGAAGTGCCCGGCGAGGTCGTCCCACAGCCGGTCGATGCGCCGGCGGTCGGTCCCGAACGCGACCACCTGGAAGTTGGCCGACCGGTGGGCGAAGGCGGTCGCGTCGGGATCGACGTCCGCCACGGCCCCACCCATCGCCCGGATCTGGAAGAAGTACACCGCCCCGCTGGCGACGAGGTGTGCCGCCGCGGTGGTGAACTCCGGGGTGAGGTGGTCGAGCAGCCCGGAGCGGGAGACCGGTTCACCCTGCCCCTGGTGCGATCCCTCGACGTGGTGCATGAGGGCGGCGTACGGCACGATCTGCGCGGCCTGGTCGAGCACCGGGGCGATCTCGGCGATCGGCTGGAGCCGTTCGACCACGGTGTCCGGGTCGGCGGAGTCGACGACGGCCATGATCTGCGCGACCGGCGGTCGACCGCGCCGCGCGCCACTCATGATCAGGTTGGCGGTGGTGTCGCGCGGTGCCGCCTCCAGCACCTTGCCGAAGCGTTCGAGCAGGCCGGCGGTGTCGCTCGCGTCCAGGGCGAACTGTCCGAAGCCGACGTCACCGACCTCGTCGACGACGAACTCGAACGAGGTCACGATGCCGAGGTTGGCACCGGCGCCGCGGACCCCCCAGAACAGGTCGGCGTTCTCGTCCGCGCTGGCCCGGACCCGGCTGCCGTCGGCGAGGACCAGGTCGACGGCGAGCAGGTGGTCGATGGTCAGCCCGTGTTGGCGGACGAGCCAACCGATCCCGCCGGAGGTCGCCAGCCCGCCGACCCCGACCCCGCCGTAGTCGCCGGAGGTCAGCGCCCAGCCGTACGGGGCGAGTGCGGTGGCGACGTCACCCCAGCGGGCCCCGGGCTCGATGCGTACCCGGCGGGTTTCCCGGTCCACGACCTCGATCGCGTCGAGGCCGGCCAGGTCGATCACGATGCCGCCGTCGTTGGTGGAGCGGCCGCCGATACCGTGTCCGCCGCTGCGGACCGACAGCGGCACCGGCTGTTCGCGGGCGAAGGCGAGCGCGTCGACCACCTCGGCGGGGTTCCGGGGTTGCAGGACGAGGCCCGGTGAACCGGCCCGCATCGCCGACGAGCGGACCCGGGCGTATCCGAAGTCCCCCGGCTCGACGGTCGCCGCCGCGAGCGAGGCGGGTACGGCGTCGTAGTCGATGCCGGCCCGACGGCGGGCCAGGGCGGCGGCACCACGAACGGCGGTCGCGGTCCGCGGGCCACGTTCCCGGGCGACGGCCGCCCGCAGTGCCGGGGCGACCTCTTCGGCGAACCGCCGCATGACGTCCGGGTCGTCGGCCATCACGATGAAGGTGCCGATGCCGTCGCGCAGCACCAGGGGCAGCAGTTCCTCCACCCACTGGGTGCTCGGACCGTCGAGGAACCCGCGCCGGGACGCCGAGAACGTGCCGCTGATGTTGAGCAGCCGGCGGATCTCGCGCGGATCCCGACCGGCCTCCCGTGCCGCCTCGTCGATGACCGCCTGCCCCGCGGCCAGGTCACCGGGTTTCAGGTACGGCAGCGACGGCAGCCAGCCGTCGGCCTTACGCCCCACCAGCCGCAGCATCCGGGGCTTGTACGCGCCCAGCCAGATCGGGATGTCGTGGGCCGGCAGCGGGCCGCGCTTGGCGCCGTGCACCCGGTAGTGGTCACCGTCGTGCTTCAGGATGCCGGGCTCGTCGGCGGCCCAGATCCCGCGGATGACGTCGATCGCCTCGTCGAGCGCGTCGACCGACTGTCCCGGGGTCAGCCGGCGGCCACCCATCGCCTCGATCGCGTCCCAGAAGCCGCCGGCGCCGAGCCCGAGGTCGAACCGGCCACCGGAGAGCAGGTCGAGGCTGGCGGCGGCCCGGGCGGTGACGGCCGGTGGGCGCAGCGGCAGGTTGAGCACGTTCGCGGAGATGTGCACCGACCGGGTCTGCGCGGCCACCCAGGTCATCAGCGTCCAGGTGTCGAGGAACCCCGGCTGGTAGGGGTGGTCCTGGAAGGTGACCAGGTCGTAGCCGAGTTCCTCGCTGAGCTGGGCACGGGCGACGGCGGCGTCCGGCGGCGTCGCGGTCGGGGTGATGAAGGTACCGAACTGCAACGGGTGTCCGTAGTCCATGACGCCCTCCGGTCAAGTGGTGGAGCCGACGGTATGAGAAACCAATCGCATGTCGGACCACTCATCTTGAGACCCACTCGTGCCGTCACGCTCGTCACAGATCGATCAGGAGGCCGCGTCGGCCCGGCGGTCCGCCGGGGCGCGCCGGGTACGCCGCTTCGGCGCCGACGGCGGCTCGGAGCCGAGGTCCTGGACCAGCTCGCACGCGTTGTCGAGCCGGTCGACCTCGTTGGCCCGCACGGCCAGGCGCTGCAGCACGTCGCGGAACACGCGCTCCTCGTCCTCGGACACCTCGCCGAGCAGGTGCGAGTCGATCGCCCGCAGGTGACGCTCGGCCAGTTTCCAGGCGAGGTGCCCCTTGTCCGTGGCGACGATCCGACGGTTGCGCCGGTCGGCCGGATCGGGCCGGCGGACCACCAGCTCCGCGGTCTCCAGGTCGTCGACCAGGTAGGTCATCACGGTGCGATCGATGCCGAGCCGCTTGGCGAGGGCGGACTGGCTGCCGGCGTCGCCGTGGACCGCCGCCGCGAGCACCTGGTATCCGCGCGGCCCGCCCGGGATGTCGCTGACCACCTCGTTCGACGCCTTGACGTACGCGCGGAACAGCACGCCCAGGTTGAACCCGAGGTCGTGGGCGAGCGACGCGCCCGCCGGGGCACCGAGGGCGGAGACGGGCGGCATGCTGTCCATACCGTCGACCCTAACAGCCCTGCTGACGAGCCAGAAGATCACGATCCACGACGTTCTTCGGCGGATACCATCTGACACGCAGCGCTTCTGCTTCGCCCACGGGTTCGAGGTCAGCGGTCCGCGCCTGGTCAAGCCGACGACAGGCGGGCGAGGCTGATCACCCGGGACGGCGGCCGGCCCGGCCACGACCGACGGAGGCACCGGCTCCCGGTGCCGGCCACGACGGCCGGCACCGGAACCTGGCTACCGGGCGCCGTCGGCGAGGGTAACCAGGGCGGTGGCCGCGCGGAAGTACTTGTTGCGGCCGAGATCCCCGATCGTCTTGATGTTGAGCGCTTCCCTGAGCAGCTTCGCGTCGTTGTCGGTCACGCCGGCCAGTGCGGCCACCGGCGCGTTGACCAGTTCGGCGAGTTCCTTGTCCTCGTACGACTTGTCCAGCAGCTTCGCAAGATCCGCTGTCACCGCCATGACACCGCTCCCTCCGTACCGGCATCCGGATGGACGCCCGAGATGAGAGAAACTTTTACATATCGGACTTGCCCCATGTGCGTCATTCGCCGAGATCGGCGCTGAGTAGCGGCTCAGACCCGGGTGGCGACGTCGGCGGAGCCGCGCAGCAGGGCGGTGATGCCGCCGGCCTCCTGCGGCGGGCCGTAGAAGCGGCCCTGGCCGGTGTCGCAGCCGAGTGCCAGCAGCCGGTCGGCCTGGTGCCGGGTCTCCACCGCCTCCGCGGTCACGGACAGATTGAGCGCATGCGCCAACCGCACCAGCGCGTCGACGATCCGCTCGTCGACCTGGCTCACCGGGTCGTCGCCCCGGATGCCCTCCACGAACGCGCCGGCCAACTTGAGCGTGTGGATCGGCAGCCGGCGCAGATAGGCCAGGTTGGAGTATCCGGTGCCGAAGTCGTCGATCGCCAGCCGTACGCCTAGCGCCGCGAGCCGGCGCAGCGACCGCAACGGCTCCCCCGTCGTGGCCATCACCGCGCTCTCGGTCAGCTCCAGTTGCAACAGTTCCGCCGGCAGGCCGGTGCGCCGCAGGGCCGTGGAGACCTTGCCGACCAGCCCCGGTTCGCTGGCCTGCCGGGCGGCCAGGTTGACGCTGACCCGCAACTGGGCGTCGGGAAACTCGGCCAGCCAGCGGCTCGCGTCGGCGCAGGCGGTCGCCAGCACCCGGTCGCCGAGGTCGACGATCAGTCCGGTCTCCTCGGCCAGCGAGATGAACCGGTCCGGTCCGAGCCGGCCGAGTTGCGGATGCTGCCAACGGACCAGCGCCTCGACCGCGATAAGCCGCTGGTCGTCGGTGGCGACGATGGGCTGGTATTCGATGACGAGTTCGTCGCGCTCCAGCGCGGCCGGCAGCGCGGCGGCGAGCGCCGACTTGGCCCGGTCACGCGCGCTGCGTACCGGGTCGAAGACCGCCCACCGGCCGCGACCGTCGGCCTTGGCCCAGTAGAGGGTGGTGTCGGCGGCCTTCATCAGGTCGGCCGGGTCGGTGTCGACGACCGGGCGTTCGACGATGCCGATGCTGGCCGAGACGGCGAGTTGGTGTTCGCCGATCCGGACCGGCCTGGCAACGGCGGACAGCGCCGCCTCGGCGACGCCGACCACGTCCCGGCGGCCGGTGCTGCCCTCGACCAGGATCACGAACTCGTCGCCGCCCATCCGGGCCACCAGGTGACCACCGTCGGCCACGCAGTCGGCCAGCCGCTTGGCGACCACGCTGAGCAGCCGGTCGCCGAGGTCGTGCCCGAGGCTGTCGTTGATCGCCTTGAAGCCGTCGAGGTCGATGAAGCAGACACCGATCCGGTCACCGGGCCCGGCCCGGTCGAGCACCGCGGTGAGCCGGTCGAAGAACAGGGTGCGGTTCGGCAGGCCGGTGAGCGGGTCGTGCTGTGCCTGGAACCGCATCCGTTCCTGCAGTTCGTAGCGGTCGGTGATGTCCTCCATCATCGCGACCGTGAAGCGTGGCCGGCCGTCGTCGTGGCGGACCAGCGACACCGCCAGGTTGGTCCAGAAGGCCGTGCCGTCGCTGCGGTGGTAGAGCTTCTCCATCCGGGCGGCGTCGAATCTGCCCTGGATCAGGTCGGTGTAGTGCTGCCACATCCCGTCGGCGTCGTCGGCGTGGAAGAGCTGCGACACGTTGACCTGCCGCATCTGCGCCGGGGTGTAGCCGAACATGTCGGCCAGCGCCTGGTTGACCTCGACGATCCGGCCGTCGGTGTCGGCGATCCCGATACCGATCGCGGCCCCGGTGAAGATCGCCCGGAAGCGCGCCTCGCTGTCCCGCAGCGCCTGCTCGGCCTCGTTGCGCGCGGCCCACACCGAGCGGCTGAGCCGCTCCTGCTGGCTGAACGTACGGTCGCGCAGCGCGGCGGAGAAGCCGGCGGCGAGCGCGCCCTGCAGTGCCGTGACCCGCTCCCGCGCCGCCGGATCGTCGGTCAGGTCGGGCAGTACGCGGGCGACGAACCACTCACCGATCGCGCGCACGGTCCAGCCGAGCACCGCCGGCTCGGTCAGGTGCGACTCGACCAGGGCCGTCCCGACGTCGTGGCCCGGCCCGTCGGTGAAGTCCGGCGCGAGCACCGCCCGGGCCAGGCGGACCGTATGGTCCAGCAGCATCCGCTCGATCTCGACCGAGCTGACCGGGACGAAACCCAGCCGCCCGACGGCCTCGGCCCAGTCCCGGGCGAACACCTGCGCGCCGGTCCGACTGAATCCGTCCACATCCGACCGGGAGGATCGCGCGCCGGTCGACCGGTCGACGGCTGGCCGGCCGGCTGCGGACCGGTCGGCTTCCGCCCGGTCGGAATCGGCGGCGCCGGCCGCGGGCCCTGTCACGGCTATCCGACTGTGCGGTCGTTGCGGCCGAGCGCGCCGAACGCCCCGAACCGCGCCGGCTGTTCATCCACATCGGATGGTACGTCGGGTCGCCACAGGGGCATGTGGACGACGCCCGGCTCGAGGATGGTGAAATCGCCGAAGAAGCCGGCGACCTCCGCCTTGGAGCGCAGCGTGATCTCGGTGGAGGTGCGGGCGGAGAGCCGCTGCGCGTCGAGCATCTCCTGCGGCTGGTCCTCGAAGGTCGAGTGCGAGATCAGCAGGTAGCTGCCGGGGACCGTCGCCTCGCGCAGGGTGGTGAGGATCGCGGCCGGGTCGTCGACGTCCGGAATGAAGTGGACGACGCCGGCGAGCAGGATCGCGACCGGCCGCTCCAGGTCGATCAGCCCGGTGGCGGTCGCCTCGGCCAGGATCCGCTCCGGCTCGCGCAGGTCGGCGTGCAGCACCGCACAGCGGTCGTTGCCGGCGAGGATCGACCGGCTGTGCGCGACGGCGACCGGGTCGATGTCGACGTACACGATCCGGGCTTCGGGGTTGGCGGCCTGGGCGACCTCGTGGACGTTGCCGACGGTGGGGATGCCGGAGCCGATGTCGAGGAACTGGTCGATCCCCTCGGCGACCAGGACGCGTACGGCCCGGCGCAGCAACGCCCGACCGGCCCGCATCGTGTCGGCGAGATTGGGCGTCATGCTCGCGATCTGCGCCGCGAGCTGGCGGTCGATCTCGAAGTTGTGCGCTCCGCCGAGGAAGTAGTCGTAGACCCGGGCGGCGCTGGGCCGGGTCATGTCGATCTCGGTCGGCGGTCCACTCGGCTGGTCCATCTGTCGCCTTCGGGTAGTCCGGGGAAGTGTGAGGGGGCCCCTGGCCGGCCCGAGCATAACCGTCCCGTGCTCAGGTGCGGTGACCGTGGTCACTGCGGCCCGCTCACCGCCGGCAGCCCGACCGCGCGCAGGCTCGCCGACCAGAGCCGGCGGGCGCGGTCCGGGTCGGTCGAACGCGGGGTGGCGGCGAACGGGGCGCGGAAGGCGAAGTAGCCGCCCGGGACCAGCGCCTCGTCGTCGGTGGCCAGCCAGACCAGGGTGTCGGCGCCCTGCTCGGGCGTACGGAACAGCAGTGGAATCGTCTTCGCCAGGCTGAACAGCGGGCTGCTGCGCCCGAACCGGGTCTGCACCAGACCGGGGAAGAAACACGTCGGCACCACCCCGAGCGGGGCGAACCGGCGGGCCGCCTCGACGGTGAAGAGCAGGTTGGCCTGCTTGCTGGCGCCGTACGCCAGCCACCGGACGCGGTACCGCGCGACGGGTGCGGCCGGCCGGTCGACGTCGAGCGGGCCCCACGCCTCGGCGAGCGATCCGGTGGTGACGATCCGGGCCGGCCCGGCCGGCCCCGCCGCGGCCCGCAGCCGGTCGAGCAGCACGACCTCGTCGCCGGCACCGGCGAGCGCGACGGCCGCCGCGAGCCCGATCCCGGAACTGCCACCGGTGACGACCACGGTCCTGCGTGCCATACCCGTCATTCGATCACCGCCAGCGCGCCGACGCCCGGCACGGATAGGTTGGCGGTATGGCGCAGGCGCAGTTCACCCGGGAGACCGGCAGCGGCGGCGAGTTCGTCCGCCAGCCCAACCGCTTCACCGACCGGATCACCGCCGACTCGGGATCGGCGCCGGGCGGCGGCCCGGACGCGCAGGGACGGTGGCCGGTCGAGCCGGGCCGGTACCGGCTGATCTGGTGCCGGGCCTGCCCCTGGGCGCACCGGGCCCGGATCGTGCTGGGGCTGCTCGGCCTCGACGAGGTGATCTCGGTCGGCACCGTGGATCCGATCCGGGACGAGGCCGGCTGGCGGTTCACCCTCGACGACGGCGGCCGCGACCCGGTGCTGGGGGTGGAGTTCCTCGCCGAGGTCTACCGGGCGACCGACCCCGACTACACCGGCCGGGTCACCGTGCCGGCGCTGGTCGACACGGTCACCGGGCGGGTGGTGACGAACGACTATCCACAGATCACCCTGGACCTCAGCACCCAGTGGCGGGCGTATCACCGGCCCGGCGCGCCGGACCTCTATCCCGAGGCGCTGCGCCCGGACCTCGACACGCTGATCGCGGAGATCTTCCGCGACGTCAACAACGGCGTCTACCGGTGCGGGTTCGCGGTGACGCAGCAGGCGTACGACGAGGCGTTCACCAATCTGTTCGCCCGGCTGGACCTGTTGTCGCAGCGCCTCGCCGGCCAGCGTTACCTGATGGGCGACGCGATCACCGAGGCGGACGTACGGCTGTTCACGACGCTGGTGCGCTTCGACGCGGCGTACCACGGGCACTTCAAGTGCAACCTGCGCAAGCTGACCGAGATGCCGGTGCTGTGGGCGTACGCCCGTGATCTCTTCCAGACACCGGGTTTCGGCGACACCGTCGACTTCGATCACATCAAGCGCCACTACTACGGCACGCATCCGGCGATCAACCCGACCGGGATCGTGCCGCTGGGTCCCGACCTGACCGGGTGGACCGCGCCGCACGGGCGTGGCTGACCCGCTCCGGGCGGCGGCGGGGTTCGGGGCGGCGGCCTGCGCCGTCGGCGGCACGGTCGCGGTCACCGTCGCGGTGGTCGCGGGGCCGGGCCCGGGACTGACCGGGTACGTCAGCGAGGCCGGGGTCGAGTCCAGCGGGTACGCGTCCACGTACCGGATCGGGATCTTCGTGCTCGCGGCCGGTCTGCTGCTCTTCGCGCTGGCCCTGCCGTGGGCGGCCCGCGGGCCGGCGGACCGCCGGCCGGCCGGACCCGGCCGGGCGACCTCCGGTCCGGTGCACGGCGGCCCGGTGGTGCGGGTCGGTGGCGTGGTGCTGCCCGATCTGGTCCGCACCGCGGCGGCGCTGCTGGCCACCAGCGCCGCCTGCACGGTGCTGTCGGGGGCGGTGACGTGCAGTGCCGGCTGTCCGTTGCCGCCGTTCGAGCCGGCGACGACCGCCGACCTCGTGCACGGCGCGGCGAGCATCGCCGCGGTCGCCTCGTGTGTCTTCGCGATGGTCGCGCTGGCCTGGTCGCCGACCACCCCGCGGGCGCTGCGCCGGCTCTCGGTGGTCGCGGCGGCGGTGGCGCTGCCGCTGTCTGCCGCGGTCGGGATCGCCATGCTCGTGCTGGGCCGGGGCCCGGTGGTCGCCCTGGTGGAGCGGGTGCTGCTGCTCGAGGCGGCCGTCTGGGTGCTGCTCGGCGGCGTGCTGGTCGGAACCGGCCGGGCCAGGGCCCGCACCCAGGAAGTGCGAAATTACGTAGGTACGTAATAATGGAGGCATGCCGAAGGACGATCTCGCCGCCCGGGTGGCCGCGCTGGAGGAGGCAGTTGCCCGGCTGACCGCGGCCGCCGCCCCGACCACCCCACCCGCGCGCAGCGACCCGGGCACCTTCTGGGCCCTGGAAGGGCTGCGGGACCGGCTGCCCGCCGAGGCCGGGACCGGCGCGGTGCTCTTCACCGGCACGGTCGACCTGCCCACCGGCGAGCACTACGACTGGCAGTTGGCCCGGCCGGTCGACGACCTGCTCGGCACCGACTGGTCCGCACACGCCGGCACGCTGGCCGCCCTCGGCCACCCGGTGCGTCTGCTCCTGCTGCGTCAGGTGCTGCTCGGCACCCGCACCGCGGCCGAGCTGGCCGAACAGGAAGGGCTCGGCACCACCGGTCAGCTCTACCACCACCTGCGCCAGCTCGTCGGCGCCGGCTGGCTGCGCTCGTCGTCGCGGGGCCACTACACGGTGCCCGCCGAACGGGTGGTGCCGCTGCTGACGATCCTGTCCGGAGCGATCCGATGAGGAGGAGGTCACTCGCCGCCGCCGTCCTCGCCGGGCTGCTCGGAGCCGGCGCGGCCACCCTGGTCGGCCCGTCGCCGGCCCGGCTGACCACCGACCGGACCGGCGACGCCGGACCGGCCGCACAGGTCCGGGGCGCGCTCGACGACCCGGCCGGCTATCGCGGCCTCGCCGTCGCCACCGTCGAGGACGGCCGGGTCCGGGTCGCCGGGATCGGCGCGCGGAGTACCGCCGGTGCCGACGTCGACGGGACCACCCGGTTCGAGTCCGGCTCGCTGACCAAGGTCATGACCGGCATGCTGCTGGCCGAACTGGCCGCCGACGGCGTCGTCACACCCGACGACACGCTGCGTCAGGTGTTTCCCGGTCGCACCTTCGAGGACCCGGCCGTCGGCGACATCACCCTGGCCGAACTCGCCGGCCACACCTCCGGGCTGCCCCGGCTGGCACCGGCGCCCGGCGGGCCGTTCGGCACCTTCCTCGCCGCCGTCCGCGGCACCGACCCGTACGCCGGACAGGACGCCGCGCACGTACTCGACGCGCTGGGCGGGACCCGGGTCCGCGACCACCGCGGCGAGGTGACGTACTCCAACTTCGGCCTGGCGGTGCTCGGCCTCGCCCTGGCCGAACGGGCCGGGACCGGCTACCCCGAACTGCTGCGCGAACGCCTGCTCGATCCGCTCGGCATGACCGCGACCGGGTTCGTCGGGCCGGGCGACCCGCTGCCGGCCGGCGCCGCGACCGGCGGCACCGCCGCGGGCCGCCCGATGCAACCGTGGCGGGCCGGCGGTCTGGTCGCCGCCGGCATCGGGATGTGGACCACCGCCGACGACCTGGCCCGGCTGCTGGCCGCGACGATGGCCGGCACCGCGCCGGGCGCCGACGCGACCACACCCCGGTACGGCCCCGACGACGACCGGATCGGGTACGGCTGGTTCACCACCCGGTACGACGACCACGAGATCGTCTGGCACAACGGCGCGACCGGCGGCTTCAGCACGTACGTCGGGTTCGAGCGGGCGACCAACCGGGGCGTGGTGCTCCTCGGCAACACCGACCGCGGCGTCGAACCGCTCGGCCTGCGGCTGCTCGGCGTCGACCGGCCGACCGACCGACCGGACGCCAACTGGCTGCTGATCGTCGTCACCGTCGTACTGCTGGTCGGGGGTGGGGTCGGCCTGGTCGTGGCGGCGACCGGCACCGGGAGTACCTGGCGGCCACTGCCGGACCGGCTCGGTCTGGCCGGCGGGGTGCTGTCGGCGGCGGCCTCCCTGGTGCTGGCGCACCGGGCGGGGGCGTGGCTGGACGTCCCGGCGGTGCTGTGGCCGGTCGCGGTGGGGCTGGCGGTCGCCGGCCTGGTGCTGGCCGCGGTCCGCTGGCCGAGCCTGCCGGTGATCGGCAGGGGCACCCGGTGGGTGCGCTGGGCCGGCGCGGCGATCGGCGCGGCCGTCAGCCTCGGCCTGATCCTCGCGGTGGCGGTCCTGAGCTGACGCCGCCGGGTCCCGTCCCCTACTTGGCCGCCTCCAGGCTCGGTGCCGGCTGGCCGGCGGGGCCGGGGGTGGTGGCCGACGTGCCGAGCCGCTCGTAGAGCATCCCGCCCTGGTGGGCGAGGGCGCCGACGACCGTGGGCACGATCGGCAGGATCCAGTCGGCGACGATCCCGCGGTGCGGCAGGTTGAGGATCAGGACCGCGGCGGCGGCACCGCCGAACCCGTGCGCCAGCGCGCGCCACACCGCCCGGCCGGTGTGGCCGACGGCGGCCCGCCGGGCGGCCCGGTCGCCGAGGTCGGGAAAACCGGCCAGGGCGCGGGCGTCCCGGCGGCCGAAGTTGACCCCGGCCACGCCACCGGCCACCGAGGTGCCGACCACGGTGGCCGCCAGCAGGTCCCGGGTCAGCAGCAGAAGCAGCCCGAACGCCAGTACGCCGAGCCCGAGGGCGACGCCGGCGCGGATCCACTCGCGCTTGTCGCCCGGATACCAGTAGTACTTGGTGGTGCCCTCGGAGACCTGCTTGACGATCCGCCCCATGTTCGGCTCTCACCTCGCTGACCGTAACCTGCACCCTCGACGATCGTTACGAAGCGTAGGCATCAGCGAACCAGCGAGGCTGGCAGCATACTGAAAATAGCTACCATTCTCCCAAATGGCGAGAAAATGGTCAGAAGAGGACAGTTGCGAAGGTGCCCACCGAGCGGAAGCCGCAGCGCTCGTAGACCCGACGGGCCGGCAGGTTGTAGTCGTTGACGTACAGGCTCACGCTCGGCGCGACCCGGTTCGTCGCGTCACGCATCACCGCCGACATCGCCGCCGTCGCGATCCCCCGCCCGCGCCAACCCGGAGCCACCCAGACGCCCTGGATCTGCGCGGTACGCCGGGTGACGACGGCCAGCTCCGCCTTGAAGACCACCTCGCCGTCGACGATCTTCACGTATGCCCGCCTGGCGCGCACCAGGTCGAGCACCCGGCGCCGGTAGCCGCGCCCACCGTCGTCGGCCAGCGGCGACGCGCCGACCTCCTCGGTGTACATCGCGACGGCCGCCGGGAAGAGCAGGTCGAGTTCGTCGGACCGGGCCAGCCGTACGTCGGGGTCGGGCCGTACCGGCGCCGGCCCCTCCGCGGCCAGCAGCGGCTGGTTCGGGCGTACGTCCCGGGCCGGTCCCCACCGGTCCTCCAGCCGCTCCCAGAGGCCGAGCACCGCGTCGGCGCGACCGACGATGGAGGAACAGAGCCGCTCCTCGGAGCCGATCCGTTCGGCGAAGGCGGCGACCGCCGGTTTCGAGGCGAGCACCGGGGTCAGATGACCACCGAGCCAGCACAGCGACTCCACGTGGCGGCGCGAGCCATAGCCGAAGATCCGCCCGTCGGCCCGCCACCAGGAGAGACCGTGCGCGGCGACCCGCTCGGCGACCTGGGCTGCGGCGAACGGGTCTAGGTCGAGGAGCTTCTCGACCGCACCGCGCTCGGTCTCACCGAGCTGCCGTACGGGCACCATGAGCACGCATACCAGCGTGCCAGATCCGAGCCCGCCAGGTGCGCTCAGCCACCAACTCCCACCCCACCCCGATCCCGGTGATCAGGGATCACGTCGGGCATGTTGCCGGCGTGTCGTGGGCCAACCTCCCTGATCACCAGGATCAAGGATTTCGCGCCGGCCGTGACAGACATCTCGGAGACTTGTCGACGATAGTTCCCCGATATATCGTCGAGACATCAACGACAGTCTGAGGGGAGACTGAGATGGGTTTTCGAGGTGGATTCCACGCGCGGCACGAGGCCCGGATGCGCGGCTTCCGGCCGCCGTTCCCGCCCGGCGGGCCGGGCCACGGCTTCGGCCTCGGCCCGGGCTTCGGTGCCGGCTTCGGCGCCGGGCCGGGCTTCGGTCCCGGGCACGGCCGGGGACGCGGCCGAGGGCGGCGGCCGAACGTCCGCACCGCCGTACTCGCGCTGCTCACCGAGCGGGCGATGCACGGCTACGAGATGATCCAGGAACTCGACCGGCGTACCGGCGGGGCCTGGCGCCCCAGCCCGGGGTCGATCTATCCGACCCTGCAACTGCTGGAGGACGAGGGTCTGATCGTCGCCAACACCGAGGAGTCCGGCGGCGGACGCAAGCGCTTCGCGCTCACCGATGCCGGGCAGGAGGAGGCGGCCGCCGCGGCGCAGGCTCCGCCGTGGGCGGAGTTCGAGGAGAGCGTCGGCAGCTGGCAGGACATCCGGGACGCGAGCATGCAGGCGATGCAGGCACTGCGCCAGGTGATGACGACCGGCACCGACGACCAGCGGGCACGCGCGGCCCAGGTGCTCGACGAGACCCGGCGCAAGCTCTACGCGATCCTCGCCGAGTCGCAGTGAGCAGGACACCCGGGCCAAGCCATGATCGCGGTGATCAGGGAGTAGGTCCGGCGTGTCGCCGGCGCGCCCCAAGCGCTGGTCCCTGATCGCCCGGATCTTGCCTGCGGTGGCTGCCACCCGTGGCCGGCCGCCACGATCGCCGATCCGGACAGCAGCCGGCCCGCCACCTTCGGTGGCGGGCCGGTGGTGGTTCCGGGGTGGGTCAGTGGACCGTCACGGACGGACCGCCGACCAGTTCACGCAGTTCCTCGGGGAGTTCGGCGCCCATCTCGTCGGCAAGCCGGATCGCCTCCTCGACCAGGGTTTCCACGATCTGCGACTCCGGGACGGTCTTGATGACCTGGCCCTTGACGAAGATCTGCCCCTTGCCGTTGCCGGAGGCCACCCGAGGTCAGCCTCCCGGGCCTCCCCCGGGCCGTTGACCACACAGCCCATGACCGCCACCCGCAGCGGCACCGGCAGCCCGTCGAGCGCGGCGGTGACCTGCTCGGCCAGCGTGTAGACGTCGACCTGGGCCCGCCCGCACGACGGGCAGGAAACGATTTCCAGGCCACGCTCGCGCAGCCCGAGCGACTCCAGGATCGCGTTGCCGACCTTGATCTCCTCGACCGGCGGTGCGGACAGCGACACCCGGATGGTGTCGCCGATCCCCTCGGCGAGCAGTGCCCCGAACGCCACCGCCGACTTGATGGTGCCCTGGAACGCGGGTCCGGCCTCGGTGACGCCGAGGTGCAGCGGATAGTCGCACTGCTCGGCGAGCTGCCGGTAGGCCCGGACCATGACGACCGGGTCGTTGTGCTTGACCGAGATCTTGATGTCGCGGAAGCCGTGCTCCTCGAAGAGCGAGCACTCCCACAGCGCCGACTCGACCAGCGCCTCGGCGGTGGCCTTGCCGTACTTGGCCAGCAGTCGCTTGTCGAGCGAGCCGGCGTTGACACCGATCCGGATCGGGATCCCGGCCGCCGAGGCCGCCGCCGCGATCTCCTTGACCTTGTCGTCGAACTGGCGGATGTTGCCGGGGTTGACGCGTACGGCGGCGCAGCCGGCGTCGATCGCGGCGAAGACGTACTTCGGCTGGAAGTGGATGTCGGCGATCACCGGGATCTGCGACTTCTTCGCGATGGCCGGCAGCGCCTCGACGTCGTCCTGCGACGGCACCGCCACCCGGACGATCTGGCAGCCGGACGCGGTCAGTTCGGCAATCTGCTGGAGCGTGGCGTTGACGTCGGCGGTGAGCGTGGTGGTCATCGACTGGACCGACACCGGGGCGCCGCCTCCGACCGGCACCGAGCCGACCATGATCTGGCGACTCTGCCGGCGCGGGGCGAGCGGCGGGGGCGGTACGGCGGGCATGCCGAGGCTGACAGCGGTCACTGGATACTCACCTTGAGAAGAGCGTGATCGGATTTATCACGTCAGCGGTGACGGTCAGCAGCGTGAAGGCGCCACCGACGAGGATCACCACGTATGTGACTGGCATGAGTTTGAAGTAGTCGACCCGGCCCGGATCCGGTTTGCCGAGCCGCGCGAAGAACCACGAGCGGACGCGCTCGAACCAGGCGATCGCGATGTGCCCACCGTCGAGCGGCAGCAGCGGAAGCAGGTTGAAGACGCCGACGAAGAAGTTCAGCGAGATGAACAGCAGGACGAAGATTTCCCAGGCGTCGTTCTCGACCGCCTCGCCGCCGAGCCGGCTGGCGCCGACGACGCTGATCGGCGTGTCCCGGTCGCGCTGGTCACCGGTGATCGCCGCCCACAGCGCGGGGATCTTCTCCGGGATGCGTTGCATCGCCTGGACCGTGCCGATCGCCATGTCGCCGGTGTATTCGGCGGTGGCCCCGATCGCCTCGATCGGACCGTACGTGACCATCAGCGGAACGCCGGGCGGCGGTACCGGGCCGGCGACACCGAGCGCGGAGACGGTCACCGCCGCGCCCTCCGGGTTTTCCAGCGGGGTGCGCTGCACGGCCGCGAGGTCGGCGGTCACCTGACCGGAGACGCCGTCCCGCTCGTAGCCGATGGTGGCCTGTCCCGGCGGCAACGCGCGGACGACGTTGACCAGATCGGTGTAGGTGGCGACGGGCGTGCCGTTGATCGAGGTGATCTTGTCGTCGTCCTGCAGGCCGGCCTGCCGGGCCGGCCCTGCCGGGTCGCTCGGCAGACACTCGCGCGACTCGTTGGCGACGACCACGCAATCCGTGATCTTGACGTGGGCCGGGAGCGGTCCGGCAAGGGCCT
Organism: Polymorphospora rubra; assembly: GCF_018324255.1. Lineage (GTDB taxonomy): Bacteria > Actinomycetota > Actinomycetes > Mycobacteriales > Micromonosporaceae > Polymorphospora > Polymorphospora rubra. The sequence continues at coordinate 4,323,371 of NZ_AP023359.1, read as the reverse complement.
TGTTGGGCAGCCCCATGAACATGGCGGCCAGCCACAGCGCGACGATCGCGAGGATGAAGTGGGTCGCCGAGCCGGCGGCCATCACGATCGTGCGCTGCCACACCGGGTAACGCCACATCACCCGGTGCTCGTCGCCCGGCTCGACGTCGTCGTCCTGCGGCGTCATCCCGACGATCTTGCAGAACCCGCCGAGCGGGATGGCCTTGAGACCGTACTCGGTCTCGCCGCGCCGGAACGAGAAGATGGTGGGGCCGAAGCCCACGAAGTAGCGGCTGACCTTCATGCCGAACTTCTTGGCCGTGAGCATGTGCCCGGCCTCGTGCAAACTCACCGAGACAAGGATGGCCAGGGCAAACAGAACAACCCCGAGCAGGTACGCCATCAAGCTCCCTCCGCAGACGCCCTGATGATCTGCCGCGCCTGCGTCCGTGCCCAGGATTCCGCGGCGAGCACGTCCTCGACGGTACCCGGTTCGGCGAAATCGGGGGCCGACCCGAGCACCCGCTCGAGTGTGTCGACGATGCCGAGGAACGGTAGCCGACCGGCGACGAACGCCTCCACGCACTCCTCGTTGGCGGCGTTGTAGATCGCCGGGCGGCAGCGGCCCGCCTCGCCCGCCGCCTTCGCCAGCCGTACGGCGGGAAAGGCCTCGTCGTCGAGCGGCGCGAACTCCCAGGTGTGCGCCGCGGTCCAGTCCACCGCGGCGGCGGCCCCCGGCACCCGGTCGGGCCAGCCCAGGGCCAGCGCGATCGGCAGTTTCATGTCCGGCGGGCTGGCCTGGGCCAGCGTGGAGCCGTCGACGAACTCGACCATGGAATGGATCACCGACTGCGGGTGCACCATCACCTCGATGTCGGCGTACGGCACGTCGTAGAGTTCGTGCGCCTCGACGACCTCCAGCGCCTTGTTGACCATCGTCGCCGAGTTGATCGTGACAACCTGCCCCATGTTCCAGGTCGGGTGGGCCATCGCCTGCTCGACGGTCACGCCGGTCAGTTCCTCGCGGCGCCGGCCGCGGAAGGGGCCGCCGCTCGCGGTCAGCACGAGCCGGCGTACCTCGGCGCGGGAGCCACCGCGCAGGCACTGGGCCAGGGCGGAGTGCTCCGAGTCGACCGGCACGATCTGGCCGGGACGGGCGACGGCCGCCTTCACCAGCGGGCCGCCGGCCACCAGCGACTCCTTGTTCGCCAGGGCGAGGGTCCGTCCGGCGCGCAGGGCCGTCAGGGTCGGCGCGAGCCCGAGCGAGCCGACCACCGCGTTGAGCACGATGTCGGCCGGCAACTCGGCCAACTCGGCCATCGCCGACGGGCCGGCCACGATCTTCGGGATCCTGAAGCCGCCGGCCGGATAGTCGCGCCGGGCCGCCTCGGCGTAGAACGCCAACTGGAGGTCCTGAGCCGCGGATGCCTTGGCCACGCCCACCACCTCGACGCCGAGTTCCAGCGCCTGGGCGGCGAGCAGGGCGACGTTGCCGCCGCCCGCGCCGAGCCCGACGACCCGGAACCGGTCAGGTGCGTGACGGACGATGTCGATGGCCTGCGTGCCGACCGAACCGGTCGAGCCGAGCAGGACGATGTCGCGGGGTGAACTCACGCCGCCCATTGTGGCCGAGCGACTTGGAAGCCGGTTGGGCGGCGGCCCCGATCAAGGGACCGCCGGGTGCGGGCGTGCGGGAGACGCGGTCGGGGAATGAAGGTGTGATGGAACCCGGCTGGGAGTGGCCGCGTCGGTTGGCGCGCGCGGCACTGCGGCCGGTCCGTGGCCGGGACCTGTCACTGCACGCCGCGGCGATCACGTTCTTCGGTGCGGTGGCGGTGGTGCCGGTGGCCCTGCTGGCCGTCTGGACGACCGGTCTGCTCGCCGGCCCCGACCGGGTACGGCGGCTGGCCGGCCACGCGGTGGCGGCCCTGCCCGACGAGATCGGGGCCGACCGGGGCGCCGCCGCCCTGATCGACGCCGGACTGGAACTGACTCCCCTGCTCGCGCTGGCGGCCGTCCTCCCGGCATCGCTGTACGGCGAAGGGCTGCGCCGGGCGTTCGTGTCCGTCGCCCGTACGGCGCCGCCGGGCGGCCCGCTGATCGGCTGGCGCGGCCGTCTGTTGCTCCTGCCGCTCCTGGCCGCCGCGCCGGCCCTGGTGCTGTCGGTGCTGCTGTCCCTGCCGCTGACCACCCGGTTGGTCGGGGAGGGCGGCTGGGCCGGCGTACTCGGGGTGGTGCTGTCCTTCCTGGCGGTGTGGCTGGCGCTGACGCCGGTGCTGGTCTGGGTGTTCCGGGTGGTCGGACCGGCCCGGCCGGACGGGTTGTCGACGGTCGTCGTCGGCTCGTTCACCGCCGCCAACCTGTCCGGCTTCCTGCATGGTTTCGTCCTGTTCTGTTCGTTGCCGCTGGATCTCGGCATACCGTTCGGCGGCTTCGCCGGGATCGGCGCGGCCGTCGCGGTGCTGCTGTGGCTGTACCTGCTCCACGTGATCGTGCTGACCGGCTATTCGGCGACGCTGGCGGCGAACGACTGGCGGACCCGCCGGGCCGCCGGTGGATCCGCGACCGGCCCGGCGGCCGCCGTGGAACCACGACCGGCCGGCGGACCGTCCCGGGTCGACCGGCCGGACCGGCGACCCGGAACGGATAGGGTTGGAACGGGTTAACACAGTGAACAGCGTTCATCCGACCTGCGCGGTTCGGGTCGACCAGGGAGCCGACGGATGACCACAGCGCCCACGCGACGCGAACGGTTGCGTACGGCGACCGTCGCCGAGATCAAGGACGGTGCGCGCCGGCTGCTGAGGACCGGTGGGGCACCGGCCATCTCGCTGCGGGCCATCGCCCGCGACATGGGCATGACCGCCCCTGCCATCTACCGCTACTTCCCCAGCCTCGACGCGTTGACCGGTGCGCTCGCCGGCGACCTGTACGACGAGGTGCGTGCGGCCGTCGAAGCCGCCCGCGACACGGCCGGCGCGGATCCGCTCGCGCAGCTTCTCGACATGGCGCGGGCGTTCCGCCGGTGGGCGGTGGCCAATCCGGACGAGTTCACCCTGATCATGGGCAGCCGCGGAAGTGGGATCGATGCGTTCGCGGCGGCCTGCACCGACGCCGGGCACCCCGGCGCCCGGCTCGGCGCCACCTTCCTGCGGCAGTTCACCGTGCTGTGGGAGCGGGCCCCGTCCGATGCGCCGGGCGGTGCGGCGCTGGAGCGCTCGCTCGCCCCGCTGCGGCATCGGCACGGTGCGGTGCCGGTGGAGGTCGCGTACCTGTTCCTCACCGCCTGGACCCGCCTCTACGGCCTGATCGCGATGGAGGTCTTCCAGCACCTGCGGTGGGCCGTCACCGATCCGGAACCCCTCTTCGAGGCCGAACTGGCGAGCCTGGCCCGCCAGTTCCGTTCCCCCGCGCCGCCGCCGAAAGGCCCTTGATCGCCGTCGACGGGCATCGCGGTGGGGCCACCGCGCCGATACGCTGCCGGGCATGAATGAGCGGTCGAGCGCGCACCTTCCCACCCGTGCCGACGTGGTCGTCGTCGGCGCCGGCCACAACGGCCTGGTCTCCGCGGTCCTGCTGGCCCGCGCCGGCCTCGACGTGGTGGTGCTGGAGGCCGCGCCGATCGTCGGCGGCGCCGCGCGCACCGAACGGCCGTTCGCCAAGGTGCCCGGGCTCGGCCACTCGACCGGCTCCTACCTGCTCGGCCTCATGCCGCCCGAACTCATCGCCGAACTCGGCGTGGACATCCCGGTCCTGCGGCGGGACCCGCACTACTTCCTGCCGACACCGGGCGGCGCCGGCTCGCCCTACCTGCTGTTCGGGTCCGACCGGGCGGCGACCCGCGCGCAGATGGCGGCGTTCTTCTCGCCCGCCGACATCGCGGCCGACGACGCGATGCAGGCCGAACTGGCGGCCCTGCGTGAAGACCTCGCGCCGGCCTGGCTGGCCGAGCCGTCCGCCGTCGAGGAGACCGCGCAGCGATACGTCCGGCCGGCTCTGCGGCAGGTCTTCGTCGACCTCGTACGCGGCTCGGTCGCCGACTACCTGGCCCGGTTCGAGTTCCGGTCCGAACTGCTGGTCGCCATGTACGCGGTCACCGACGGGCTGTCCGGCCTCAACGCCGGCCCCGACGATCCCGGCACCGGGCACAACTTCCTGGTGCACAACATGTGCCGGCTGCCCGGCGCCGACGGCACGTGGATGATCGCCCAGGGTGGCATGGGCACGGTGTCGCGCACGTTCGCCGACGCGGCCCGGGCCGCCGGGGCACGGATCTTCACCGACACGCCGGTCAGCTCGGTCACGGTCGACGGCGGTGCGGCCAGCGGGGTCGTACTGTCCGACGGGCGTACGGTCGGCGCGCGGGTCGTGCTCGGCGCCTGCGACCCCTACCGGCTGATCGACCTGGTGCCCGACGGCGCGCTGCCGGCGGAGCTGACCGGTCGGATGGCGGCGGTCCGACGGCCCGGCAGCACGTTGAAGATCAATCTCGCGCTGTCCGGGCTGCCCCGCTTCGCCTGCCTGCCCGCCGACGCGCCCAGCCCGTTCGGCTCGACGATCCACCTGTTGCCGGGTTCGGCGTCGCTGGTCGGCGACGGCGCGGGCGAGTCGCCGATGACGGCGCTGCGCGCCATGTGGGCCGACGTGCAGGCCGGCCGCCTGCCCGACGAGCCGACGATGGAGTGGTACCTGCACACCACGGTCGACCCCTCGCTGCAGGACGTTGCCGGCCACCACTCGTCGGCGCTCTTCGTTCAGTCGGTGCCGTACGAGTTGGCCGACGGAACCTGGGCCGACGTCCTGCCATCCTATGTGGACAAGCTGCTCGCGGTGTGCGAACGCTACGCCCCCGGCACCGGCGACCTGGTCGCCGACATGATGCCACTGCCCCCGCCCGGCATCGAGGAGCACTTCGGCATCTCCGGCGGACACATCCACCATGTCGACAACACGGTGTCGTTCACCGACCGGATGCCGTACGCGACCGGTCTGGACGGACTCTATGCGGGCAGTGCCGGCTGCCACCCGGCCGGCAGCGTCATCGGGGCGGCCGGCCACAACGCGGCGAAGCGGATCCTCGCCGACCTCGCCCACTGAGCACCGCCGACCACTGCGCCATCACCGGCCACCGGGCATCGCCGCCGCGGCGACCGGAGAGTCTCGGGCGTGTCGCTACCGAAGATTTCTGATCACCCCAGGTCGGGCCGGGAAATCGGTTCGACCTGGCGGCCGACCGGTTGACAAATCACTGTTAGTGACCGCAACTCCGGACACACTGCGTTGAATGGGCAAAAGCGCCGAAGTCCAGGCCGACCCCGGACCTCGGCGCCAACCGGAGAGAGTGGCCTCCCCGCACCGGACGGCCACTCTCTCCGTTCAGTAAGGCGGGCTCGTCCGGTCGCACGGGCTCGGCACGCCCTACGACACCGCAAACCCCGACCGGTTACCGCTCAGCCGGCAGCGGGGTCGACCGGTGCCGCCGCGGTGGCCGGCTCGGCCTCCGCCGGAGCCGGCGTACCCGCCCGGTGGGCCCGGATCTCGTGCCCGACGCTGGTCAGGCAGCGCCCGCTGGTCAGGTCGAACCGCCACCCGTGCAGCTGGCAGGTCAACTGGTTGCCGTCCACGATGCCGAAGCGGGTCAGGTCCGCCTTCAGGTGCGGGCAGCGCCGCTGCACGATCCAGTCGCCGAGCTTGATGTCCTCGGCGTCCGGCTTCTGCTCGGCGTACCAGCCCTCGGCGTACTGGAGACGCTCCTCCGACAGGCACTTGAAGAACGCGTAGACGAACTCGTTGTACTGCCCGATCCGGGCGGCGGAGAACCGGCAGGACAGGAACAGCGAGTTGACCCAGTCGACCTCGCCGGAATGCAGCAACTGCTCGATCAGGGCGCGTTCGGTGCGGAAGCGGTAGCGGACCTTCTCGTCGGCGTACGGGCGCACCTGCTTGCCGGGGAAGTCCACGACGATCGACTCGACCGACTCGCCGTCGTAGCCGACCAGGTCGAACCGGACCGGACCGCCGACTCCCTTGGCGAGGTAGACCGACTCCTCGAGAAGCGGCTCGATCCGCCGCTTCATCTCCTTGAGTACGTCGACCTCGGGGTGCCGCCACGACTGCTTCGCGGCCTCGATGACCGGCCGCTGCCGCTCCTGATAGTCCCGCAGGTGCTGTTCCTTGTTGGCGAAGAACTCCGCGACGTCGGCGACCGGCTGCTCGGTGGTCGCCCCGCCGTCGGCGGTCAGCTCGGTGACCGTGCCGGGCAGCAGCACGATCGCGTTGCTGCCGCCGACCTTGGCGTATTCGCGCAGGAAGTCGGACTGGTCAGGGAAGATGTTCCCCTCGTCACCGTGGATGTCGTTGAACTGCCACAGCTCGTCGTCGAGGAAACAGGGCGGGCCGGCGATCGGAAAGACGTGCGACGCCTTCAGGTCGTCGATGTAACGCCAGGTGCGGTCGTACTGCCGCTCGCGCTTCTGCTTGCCGAACGCGGTCTTGGCCGCGTTCGGCAGCTCGTAGACCATCGGATACCAGATCGCGCCGGAGAACTGGAGCAGGTGTGCGTGCACGTGCCCCAGCTCGGCGAACATGCCGAGGTCGGTCGGCCGGGCGTCATTCTGGTTGAGCAGCCGGACGCCGTCGTACTCGACCCACAGCGACGAGTCGCCGATGGGACCGTCGGTGGGCGACGTCAACGCCTGGATCAGCACCTTGAGCCCGCCGTCGAGCTCGGTCACCTCGTTGGTCTTGGTCCGGATGAACCGGGTGAAGCCCACCTCGCGCAGCTCGTCCTCGAGTTCCGAGGTCGGGTATTCCGGCAGCAGCACGGTCGCCTTCTTCGAGATGAAGCGGCGCAGGTGCGCGGCGTCGAAGTGGTCGCGGTGCAGGTGCGAAACGTAGAGGTAGTCGGCATCGCCGAGGGTCTCCCAGTCGAGCTGGGAGTTGTCCGGGAAGGGAAACCAGGAGGCGAAGTAGGCCGGGTTGACCCACGGGTCGCACAGGATGCTGCCCGCGGCCGTGTCGATCCGCATACTGGCGTGTCCCGTACCCGTCACTCGCACCGCACAGACCTCCTAGATCAAGACCATCAAGGTGTACGGGAAAACGCTACCGGAGCCGGCGGCGCCCCGGTTCGCCGACGCCGCCGAAGGGGTCGTACGGCCCACTCGCGGCGGGCCGGGTGGCCCGTGCCAGACTCTTACCCAGATCGGATCACCTGGAAAGGACCTCATCGTGGCGGGAAGCGAGCCGGTAACCTCACCCGACCAGCGCAAGCCGGGCCACCGCAAGGCGGGGCAGATCGGTGCGGTCGTGTCCGCCCTGCTGCTGCTGTCGATGGTCATCGGCAACCACGAGGGCCGCATCGAGGACATCTGGCTGGTCGGCCTCGCCGCGCTGCTACTGCTCATCGTCGTCGGCGACATCGTGCTGCGTCGCAACGGCCTGCGTAGCTGACCCGAGGGCGACAGCGACCCGCCGGCCACGCGTCACGGCCGCGGCTACCGCTGCGTCTGTACCAGCCCCGTACATGTGGCAGGGCCCGTTCCGGGACGTCCCGGAACGGGCCCTGCCACATGTACGGGGTCAGTGTCGGCGCAGGATGTCCTGGACCTCCTTGAGCGCCGCCTCGACCTCGGCCTCGAAGTAGCCGCCCGGCACCAGCTCGAACCGGGTGTTGTCCAGCCCCGCCGGGTCGACCGGCATCGGGCCGCGACCGGACATCGCCATCAGGATCTGCTCGAAGAGCCGGTCGACCTGCACCGGGTCGTAGCCGCTGCCGAAGCGGCGCACCTGGAAGGTACGCCGGATCTCGTCGACCCGCTGCGCGTCGCCACCCACGGGCGGCGGTCCGCCGAACTGCGGACGGTCGAGCGGGGGCGGCCCGTCGAACTGCGGACGGTCGAGCGGGGGCGGCCCGTCGAACTGCGGGCGATCGAACGGCGGACGGTCGACGGGCGGCCCGTCGAACGGCGCGCGGGCCACCGGCGGGCGGTCGTACGGCGGACGGTCGACGGGCGGCCGCTCCGGCGGCGGGCCGGAACGCGGGCCGGCGGCGCGCAGGTCGCGGTCGGGCAACCGGATCTCGGCGGTCATGTCCATCCGGCCGTGCCGACCGGCCTCGAAGCCGTCGAACCGGTCGTCGGGCTCGTCGAACCGGCGGGGACCGGCACCGGGCGGCGGCCCCGCCGGGGCGGGCGGGCCGTCGTATCCACGCGGGCCGGCGTCGTAGCCGCCACCGAACGTGCCGGTGGGCTCGTCGTAGCGTCCGTAGGGGTCGCCCTGCGGTGGGCCGGCCGGAGCCGGCATGGCGCGGGGCGGCGGCCCGGAGCCGACCGGCGGCACCCGGTCGTCGCGTCCGGGCGGCCCCATCCGGTCGGGCGGGCCGAGCCGGTCCGGCGGCCCCATGCGGTCCGGGGGCCCATCCGGTCGGGCGGCATCCGGTCCGGGGCCATCCGCTCCGGCGGGCCGCCACGGTCGAACCGCTCGACCCCGCGCGCCTCCGGTGCCCGGGCCGGACCGCCGCCACGCTCCTCGAACTCCGCGAGCTGCCGCTCCACCCGATCGAGGTGCAGGTCGACCTGCCACTCGTCGTAGCCGCCGAACCGGACCCGGAAGACCACGTCGTGGACCTCCTGTGAGGCGACCGGTGAGCCCACCGGCTCACCGGCCAGCGTCGCCTCGACCCGGTCGAGGAAGGTGTCCACCTCGTCGACCTTGTAACCCCGACGGAGCGCCTTGCGCCGGAAACGCTGACCCTGACTCGCCACTATGTCTCCTGGTTCGCTCGCTCGTCACGCCTGGCCACCCGGCAACCGGCCGGCGGGCCCGGGTAGGCCCGCACGCCAACTGTGCCATCCTGACGCCCGCCCGCCCCGGTGGCGGCGGCCGTGAGTCGACCCGGCCGTCCACTCATCGGTCCACCTCGGCTGCGGCGAGCTGCCCGCATGCGCCGTCGATCTCCTGGCCACGGGTGTCGCGTACGGTCGTCGAAACGCCCGCCTGGCGCAAGCGGCGGACGAACTCCCGCTCCACGGGCTTCGGGCTGGCGTCCCAGCGGCTGCCCGGGGTGGGATTGAGTGGGATGAGGTTCACATGGGCCAGCCGGCCGGCCAGCAGCCGCCCGAGGAGGTCGGCTCGCCACGGCTGGTCGTTCACCTCTTTGATCATCGCGTATTCGATCGACACCCGGCGCCCCGTACGGTCGGCGTAGGCCCACGCCGCGTCGAGCACCTCGGCAACCTTCCAGCGCTGGTTGACCGGCACCAGTTCGTCGCGCAGCTCATCATCGGGCGCGTGCAGCGACAGCGCAAGGGTGACCGAGAGGTCTTCGTCGGCGAGCCGGCGCATCGCCGGAACGAGCCCGACCGTGGAGACCGTGATGTGCCGCTGGGACAGCCCGAGCCCCTCCGGCGCCGGTGCGCAGAGCCGGCGTACGGCCGCCACGACGCGGGCGTAGTTGGCCAGCGGCTCCCCCATGCCCATGAACACGACGTGCGACAGCCGTGGTGGGGCACCGGCGACCGCCCCGGAGGCGGCGACACCGGCGAGATACACCGCCTGGTCGACAATCTCGGCGGTCGACAGGTTACGGGTCAGCCCGGCCTGTCCGGTGGCGCAGAACGGGCACGCCATGCCGCAGCCGGCCTGGCTGGAGATGCAGACCGTCACCCGGTCGGAATACCCCATGAGCACGCTCTCGACGAGCGCACCGTCGTGCAGCCGCCACAGGGCCTTGCGGGTGGCGCCGTCGTCGCAGGCCATCTCGCGTACCGGAGTGAGCAGGGTGGGCAGCAGCTCCGCCGCCAGCCGGTCCCGGGCAGCGGCCGGGAGGTCGGTCATCCGGGCCGGGTCGCGCACCAGCCGGCCGAAGTAGTGCGTCGACATCTGGCGGGCACGGAAGGCAGGCTCACCGAGTTCGGTGACGAGTGCCTTTCGGCCGGCGAGGTCGAGGTCGGCGAGATGACGCGGCGGCATGGCCGCCCGACGGGCGGTGGCCGCACCGGCTTCGGCGGCTGCGCCGGTCGGGCTGATCGGGATCACTGGCAGGCTATTCATAGCCTGTCCAGTGTCCCACGCGCCGGCCGGACCGCCCGGCCCCGAGGGCACCCAAACGTGCACCATGCCTCAGCCGGGCGGGGCGAACAGCGTCAGGAGGAAGTAGGCGGTGGGCACCGCGAACAGGACCGAGTCGAGCCGGTCCATCAGACCACCGTGTCCGGGCAGCAGGCTGCTCATGTCCTTCACGCCGAGATCCCGCTTGATCATCGACTCGGCCAGATCGCCGAGCACCGCGGCCACCGAGACCGCCACTCCGAAGACCGCACCCCACCAGGGCGCCACGTCGAGCAGGAAGTAGAGCAGCAGCGCACTGCCCACGGCCGCGGCGGTCACCGAGCCGCCGAACCCCTCCCAGGACTTCTTGGGGCTGATCGACGGTGCCATCGGGTGCCGGCCGAGGAGCACGCCGACGGCATAGCCACCGGTGTCGGACAGGACCACGGCCGCCAGGACGACGAAGATCCGCCAGTCGCCGTCGGGCATGGCGGCCATCAGGGCGGCGAATCCGCCGAGGAACGGCACGTAGACCGCGATGAGCACGGATGCGGTCAGGTCACGCCGGAAGCCGGCCCAGCCGTCGCCGATCCGCCAGACAAGAGCGGCCAGCACGGCGACCACGAGCCCGAGCAGGAGCCCGTCGGGGCCGACCTGCCAGGCCAGCCCGGTCATCAGTACGCCACCGGCGAGCAGCGGGAGCATCGGCGGACGGGCGTCGACGGTGCGTACCGCCCGGGTCATCTCCCAGATGCCGACGCTGAAGGCCAGCGCGATCACGACCAGGAAAGCCGGCCGATAGGCAAACAGGGTGCCGACGAGCACCGCACCGAGGGTGACTCCGACCCCGATGGCGGCCGGCAGGTTGCGGCCGGCCCGGCTCGGCGGCCTGGGCCCGCCGGCCGCACCCCGGCGGCCGGCCCGGCGTCGACCCGGCTGCCGCCGGCGCGGCGGTTCCGGCGGCGACACCACCGGGTAGGCGGCGGTCGCCGCGTCCGCGTCCACCACCGGCTCGGGATCGGGACCTGCACCCGTCGGAGATCCGGGATCGGAACCATTCACGTACCCGCCGTCGTGCCTGCCGGGCGGTCGACCCGGTACGGCGTACCCGTTGCCGTTGCGCGGCGGCCAGTCGTCGGGTCCGGGCGACGGATCGGCGTCGGGACGGGAGTACCGGGCGTAGGGATCGGGCGCGGCACCGGCGTGCCGCGCCCGATGTGCGTCGGTGCCCGATCCGGGATGAGGGTCGAGGTAGGACATCAGACCTCGAGCAGCTCGGCTTCCTTGTGCTTGACCAGCTCGTCGATGTGTGTCACGTAACGGTGGGTGAGATCGTCGAGTTCCTTCTCGGCACGACGTCCCTCGTCCTCGCCGGCCTCGCCGTCCTTGACGATCCGGTCCAGCTCTTCCTTGCCCTTGCGCCGTACGTTGCGGATCGCGACCTTGGCTTCCTCGCCCTTGTTACGGGCGACCTTGATCATGTCGCGGCGCCGCTCCTCGGTCATCTGCGGCAGCAGGATCCGGAGCTGGTTGCCCTCGTTGTTGGGGTTGACCCCCAGGTCCGAATCGCGGATCGCCTTCTCCATCGCCTGGAGCTGCGACGCGTCGTACGGCTTGATGATGGCCATCCGGGGCTCGGGCACACCCACCGAAGCCATCTGGGTCAGCGGCGTGGGGGTGCCGTAGTAGTCGATGATGACCTTGGAGAACATCGCCGGGCTGGCCCGCCCCGTCCGGATCGCACCGAACTCCTCTTTGGCGTGTTCGACCGCGCGTTCCATCTTCTCTTCGGCCTCGAGGAGCGTGTCGTCGATCACCTGCTCCGTCGCCTCCTTCTATTGCTCGTAGGTCGTCGGACGGCCTAGGCCGTGATCAGGGTCCCGATCCGCTCGCCACCGACCGCCCGGATGATGGTGTCCGCCCCTCGGCGCCGAACACCAGCATCGGCAGGCCGTTTTCCATGCACAGGCTGAACGCCGCGGCGTCCGCGACCCGCAGGCCGCGACTCAGCGCCTCGGCGAACGTGACGGTCTCGAGCCGGCGCGCGCCGGGATCGGTACGCGGGTCGGCGGTGTAGACGGCATCCACACCGTTCTTGCTCATCAGCACCACGTCGGCACGGATCTCCAGTGCCCGCTGGGCGGCGACGGTGTCGGTCGAGAAATAGGGCATTCCGGCCCCGGCACCGAAAATGACCACACGGCCCTTCTCAAGGTGCCGGATCGCCCGCAACGGGATGTAGGGTTCGGCGACCTGAGCCATGGTGATCGCCGTCTGCACCCGGGTCTCGATGCCTTCCTTCTCGAGGAAGTCCTGCAGGGCGAGGCAGTTCATGACGGTGCCGAGCATGCCCATGTAGTCGGCCCGGGCGCGGTCCATGCCGCGCTTCTGCAACTCCGCGCCGCGGAAGAAGTTGCCCCCGCCGATCACCACGGAGACCTGCACCCCACGCCGGACGACGGTGGCGATCTGCCGGGCGACGGCCTGCACGACGTCGGGGTCGACGCCGACCCGCCCTCCGCCGAAGACCTCGCCGGACAGCTTCAGGACGACCCGTCGGGCCCGGCCGGGGGGTGGTGCGGTGGGATCGTCCTGCACAGCGGTCTGCTCATTCACGGTCTGCGTCATCCGACCCGCCTCTCATGCGCGGGGCAAGCCCGCCACGCGGCGACACCGGGAGGTGCCGCCGCCCACCTTATGGGACGAGGAGGCCGCGGTGCCTTTCACGTACACCAGCGGCCTCCTCGGATTGTCTATCCCACGCGACCCTCCCGCCCGTCACCGGGCGGAAAGACCGGTGAGGTCGGGCTCAGGCCTGGCCGACCTCGAACCGGACGAAGCGCGTCACGTCGATGCCGGCCTCGGTGATCACCTGCTTGACCGACTTCTTGTTGTCGGTGACCGACGCCTGCTCCAACAGGACGTTGTCCTTGAAGAAGGCGTTGACGCGCCCCTCGATGATCTTGGAGATGGCAGCCTCCGGCTTGCCCTCCTCGCGGGCGCTCTGCTCGGCGATGCGCCGCTCCGACTCGACCGTCTCCGCCGGCACCTCGTCGCGGGTGAGGAACTTCGGCCGCATCGCGGCGATCTGCATCGCCACGCCACGGGCGTCGGCGTCGGCCGCCTCGTCGGACTTGCCGGCGTATTCGACGATCACGCCGACCTGCGGCGGCAGGTCCTGCGCCTTGCGGTGCAGGTAGACGGCGACCGTGCCGTCGACCTTGGCGAAGCGGTTCAGCACCAGCTTTTCGCCGATCTTGGCGGACTGCTCCAGCACGGTGTCGGCGACGGTACGGCCGTCCGACAGCGTGGAGGCCAGCAGCGCCCCGGCGTCGGCGACGCCGGCCTGCTCACCGTGCTCGACCAACTGCTGCGCCAGCGCGATGAAGTCGGCGTTCTTGGCGACGAAGTCGGTCTCGCAGTTCAGCTCGAGCAACGCCTTGCCCGAGTGGGCCACGAGGCCGTTCGCGGCGGTGCGACCCGCGCGCTTGTCGACATCCTTGGCGCCCTTGATCCGCAGGATCTCGACAGCCTTGTCGAAGTCGCCCTCGGTCTCCGTGAGCGCCTTCTTGCAGTCCATCATGCCGGCGCCGGTGAGGTCGCGGAGCTTCTTGACGTCCGCGGCGGTGAAGTTGGACATGACTCTCTCTTCGATGTTTGAGGCTGTGGGTGGGTGGTCAGTCGGGGATTACCCAATCCGGGGCGCACCGTGCCCTCGTACCCGGTCGAGCGGGCCGGCCGCGGTGTCGCGGCCGGCCCGGCCCGACGGCGAGGTCACTCGGCGGCAGCCGTCGCGGGCTCGGCGGCCTTCTGCTCTTCGTCGGCCTTCTTCTCCGTCGTCTCCAGCAGCTCGCGCTCCCACTCGGGCAGCGGCTCGTCGGCGCCGACCACACCCGGCTCGGGCTTCTCGTCGGTGCCGCGCTGCCGGCCGGAACGGGCGATCAGGCCGTCGGCGACCGCGGCGGCGATGACCCTGGTGAGCAGCTCGGCGGAACGGATCGCGTCGTCGTTGCCCGGAATCGGGAAGTCGACCTCGTCGGGGTCGCAGTTCGTGTCGAGCACGGCGATCACCGGGATGCCCAGCTTGCGGGCCTCGTCAACGGCGATGTGCTCCTTCTTGGTGTCCACGACCCAGACCGCGGCCGGCACCTTCTGCATGTCACGCAGACCACCCAGGGTGCGGGTCAGCTTGATCTTCTCGCGGGAGAGCTGCAGGGTCTCCTTCTTGGTGTAGCCCTGCGCGGTGCCGCTGAGGTCGCCGATCGCCTCCAGCTCCTTCATCCGCTGGAGCCGCTTGTGAACCGTCTGGAAGTTGGTCAGCATGCCGCCGAGCCAGCGGTGGTTGACGTAGGGCTGGCCCACCCGGGTCGCCTGCTCGGCGATGGCCTCCTGCGCCTGCTTCTTCGTGCCGACGAAGAGGATGCTGCCCCCCTCGGCGACCGTGCCGCGAACGAACTCGTACGCCTTCTCGATGTAGTCGAGGGTCTGGCGCAGGTCGATGATGTAGATGCCGTTACGCTCCGTGAAGATGAAGCGCTTCATCTTCGGGTTCCACCGCCGGGTCTGGTGCCCGAAGTGGACGCCGCTCTCCAGCAGCTGACGCATGGTCACTACGGCCATGGTGTGGTGCTCCTTCTGTGGTCCCTGGTTGTCACGCCCGGCCGGCCGGCCGGGCATCCTGGCACCTGTTCGCCGGCCATGGCGGACCCGAACGGATTCGGGACCAGGGGGCCGTCGCCCCACGGATGACCGTGAGGAGGGCGCGCGAGGTCGACCGCATGGCGGTCGCCAGTCGATAAGTGTACGCCCCTGACCCGGCCGGTCCGGCCCCGACCCGTACCCGCCGGCGGTCGGGCCCGGCCGGCAGCCCGCGGTCGGACCCGACCGGGCGTCGGGGTCAGCCGGCCGCGAGCGCCGCCGCGACGAAGAGCACCAGCCCCACCGTCAGGTAGGCGGTCGGCGGGCGCAGCCAGGCCCGACCGGGCTCGGCAATCCCCGCCGCACCGGTCGCCAGTGCGTAGAGGCCGGCGCCGAAGACCGGCAGGCCGAGCACCAGCATGATGCCCGCTACCACGCCGCCGAAGGACACCGGGTCGGCGAGCAGCGCGCTGCCGAGCAGCACCAGGGCGGGAACCTCGAAGATCAGGACAAGCAGGGCGTACGCGACCGCCAGGCCCGGCCGGCGGGTGCGGTACACGCCGTCGCCGACCGGTGCGCTGCCGCCACCGGGGCGGCGTGGCGCGGCCCGGTCGAACGGGTCGTGCGGGAACCGGGGGCCGTCGCCGGGCGGCGGCTCGTTCTGGTGCATCGTGACGGCCGGCATCGGCCCGGTCGGCAGTTCCAGCGGGCGGTGTACGTCCCCGTCCCGCGTCGCGTCGACCGTCCGGGGCGGCGGGTCCGCGACGCGGTGGGCGTCCGACGGTGCCCGCAACGCCTCCGTGGTGTGGTGGTGGGTTTCCTTGGCCCGTGGCGGTTCGGCGACCGGTGCCGGCTCGACCGTCGGGAGCGGTACGTCGATCACGGAATGGGCGGCTTCCGGGGGCCGGCCGAGCTCACCGCCGGGGGGCGCTGCCGGCGACACCGGCCGCCCGGAATCGACCGGCCGTCGCCCGATCTCGACCAGTCCGGTGCGCTCGGGCCCACCGCGCCGGGTGTCGAGCGAGTCGGCCCGCCCGCTGTCCAGCAGGTCCGCCCCGCCGCCGCTCCCCCGCGACGGGGGCTCCAGCGGCAGCCGGATCGAGCCCAGGGCGCCGCCACGGGTCGGGTCGCCCGCGCCGTAGCTCGTTCGTCCCTGGTCGTCGCGCACGTCGGTGTCGAGCGGGCTGCGGCTCTCGTCGGCATGGCGGGACTCGGGCTCCCGGTGCCGCTCGGCACCGAACCGGTCACCACCGGCATACCGGTCGCCGTCGGCGTAACGGTCGCTGTCCCCGTACCGGTCGTTGTCGGCGTAGCGGTCACTGTCGGTGTAACGGTCACCGTCGGAGTAGCGGTCCGGCTCGACGTAACGGGCGCCCGGCTCGGCGAGCGCGGCGTACCGGTTCTCGTCGACCTCGGCGGAGCGCTGCTCCGGCACCCGGTATCCGTCCTCGGGGTAGCGCTCGTCCGTCCGGCCACGCCAGCCGGACTCGGCGTAGCCGCGCTCACCGGCGTACCAGCGGGGTTCCTGCTCATCGGGGTAGTTACGTTGACCGTCCACGGTCCCGCACCGTATTCGACCCCGGCAATCCTCGCCAGCCGCGGCCCGCGCACCACCTCGGACCAGCGGGGCTTCCCCGAAGTGGCCGCCGTCGCGGCGGTGCCCTGCGGCCGAGGACGATCCGCACATGGGTGACGAGCATCGCGACCTGGCCGAAACGTTCCGGTACCACGCGCGGCGCGAATTCGACGGCTGTTCGCCCCGACAGGCGCAACCCGCGACTTTCCCGGCCGACCACCCGGACCTCACCGACCCGCCGTTCGCCGCGCGCCCGGGACAGCGTCGACCGCTCCGCCTCGCCCCCGTGCAGTACCTGCTACGGCCGCAGGGCCGCCGGCCACCCGCTCGGGGCGTACCCGCCGCCCTGGGCGGCACCCGCCCGGTGGACGCCGGGTTCACCGCGGCCCTGGCCTGCCGACCCTGGTCACCTGGCGCGCCGGCCGGATGTCCGTCGAGGTCCTGGCCCGGACCGGACCCGCGCGGGCGGCGGCTGAAGTAAAGCCCAGGCAGTACGCCCCATAGCACGGCGGCCACTTGATCGTCCGGTTGTCCACAGGGGTGCCCACCGTCCACAGCCGGGCGGTCCGAGCCGTCCAAAACGGCGCCGGACGGCCAACCTCGGTGCCATGACGTTGGTGAGACAGGCGGTCGGCGCGTACGGCGAACGCCGTGCGGTGCAGCACCTGGTCGCGGCGGGGCTGCGGGTGGTGGCCCGCAACTGGCGGTGCGTCCACGGCGAGGTCGACATCATCGCCTGGGACGGCGAGACCCTGGTGTTCTGCGAGGTCAAGACCAGACGGAGCACCGCATACGGGCCGCCGGCCGCGGCGGTGGTGCCCGCGAAGGCGCGCCGCCTGCGCCGGCTGGCCGCAGCCTGGCTCGCCGGCACCGACGCGCATCCGCGCGAGGTCCGCTTCGACGTGGTGGCGGTGCACACCACCGGGCGCGGGCCGGCCCGGGTGGAACACGTCCGGGCGGCGTTCTGATGTCCGGCCGTCGCCGGGATCCGTCCGTGTCCACCCGCCTGCCGTGCCCGGGCGACGGCGCTTCGACCGGGCGGACGCGATGAGCTACGCCCGGGTGCTCTCGGTCGGCCTGGTCGGGGTCACCGGCCACCTCGTCGAGGTCGAGGCCGACCTGGCCGTCGGCCTGCCGGCGGTCGCGCTGTCCGGCCTTCCCGACACCGCGCTCAACGAGGCACGCGACCGGGTCCGGGCGGCGATCGTCAACTCCGGCCAGAGCTGGCCGAACCGACGGATCACCGTCAACCTGTTGCCGGCCACCCTGCCGAAGCACGGTTCGGGATTCGACGTCGCGATCGCCTGCGCGCTGCTCGGTGGTTCCGGCGAGCTGCCGCTGGCCCCGCTCGACGGGGTGGTCATCCTCGGCGAACTCGGCCTCGACGGGGCCGTACGCCCGGTACGCGGGGTGCTGCCGATGGTCGTCGCCGCCGTACGCGCCGGGATAACCCGGGTCGTCGTGCCGCTGGCGAACGCCGCCGAGGCGGCCGTGGTGCCCGGTGTACGGGTCAGGGGCGTCGACTCGTTGCACCGGCTGGTGGCGTTCGTCCGGGACGGCGGCAGGCTGCTCGACCCGCCGGAACCGGATCCGCTGCCGCCGCCGGCCGGCCCCGACCTCGCCGAGGTGGCCGGGCAGGGGCTCGGCCGGCGCGGGCTGGAGATCGCGGCGGCCGGTGGGCACCACGTGGCGTTCCTCGGCCCGCCCGGGGCCGGCAAGACCATGCTGGCCGAACGCCTGCCGTCGATCCTGCCGCCGCTCGACGACGAAGCGGCACTGGAGGTCAGCGCCCTGCACTCGATCGCCGGCCTGCTCCCGCCGGGCGGGCGGCTGCTGCGCCGGCCGCCGATCCAGGCCCCGCACCACACCGCGACGGTGCCGTCGCTGGTCGGCGGCGGCTCCGGCCTCGCCCGACCGGGCGCGGTGTCACTCGCCCACCGTGGCGTCCTGTTCCTCGACGAGGCCGCCGAGTTCAACGTCCGCGCCCTGGAGGCGCTCCGGCAACCACTGGAGAGCGGCCGGGTGCTGATCACCCGCAGCCGGGGCGCGACCGAATATCCGGCCCGGTTCCAGCTCGTCCTGGCCTCGAATCCGTGCCCGTGCGCCAAGCCGTCCGGCGACCTGTCGTGCGAGTGCACGCCGCTGGCCCGGCGCCGCTATCTCGGGCGGCTGTCCGGGCCGCTGCTGGACCGCATCGACGTACAGGTGCCGCTCGTGCCGCTCCGGGCCGCCGAGCTGATCGCCGCGGCGACGCCGGCCGAGCCGTCGGCGGTGGTCGCGGGACGGGTCCGGGCCGCCCGGGCCGCGGCCGCGCAGCGGTGGGCCGACACGGGCTGGCGGGTCAACGCCGACGTGCCCGGCCCGCATCTGCGGCGGGCCCGTTGGCGGCTGCCGGCCCGCGACACCGAGCAGTTGCGCCGGTCGCTGGACACCGGCGCACTGTCCGCCCGGGGCTACGACCGCGTGCTCCGGATGGCCTGGACGATCGCCGACCTCGACGGGCGGGACCGCCCCGGCGCCGGGGACGTGGCCGAGGCGAGCCAGTTGCGCTCGGGCTGGGCGGCGTGACCGGCACCGGTACCGACCACGGCCGGCGGCGCGCCGGCCGTCTTCGAGAGGAGTGCACGGATGGGTGGCATGGACCGGATCCGGCTGGCCCGGGTCGCGGTGAACTGGCTCGCCGAGCCGGGCAACTGGGCGGCCTACCGGATGGTCGCCACCGACGGCCCGGTACGCGCGCTGGAGCGGATGGTCGATGGCGACGTACCGGATCCCGGTCTGCGTACGGCCGTCGCGGCCCGGCTCGGCAGCGGTGACCCGTACGCGGTCGCCGACGCCGCCGCCGAGCGGGCCGGTCGGCTGGGCGCCCGGATCGTGGTGCCCGGGGACGACGAGTGGCCGGGGCACGTCGGCGACCTCACCCGGCTGGCCCTCGACACCGAACGCAGGGTCGACCGGGAGACCGCCCCGCCGCTGTGCCTGTGGGTGCGGGGCCGTCTCGACCTCGCCGGCACGCTCGACCGCGCGGTCGCCGTGGTGGGTGCCCGGGCGGCCAGTGCGTACGGCCTGCACGTCGCCGGCGAGCTGGGCTTCGGCCTCGCCGAACGGGGCTGGGCGGTGGTGTCCGGCGGCGCGTTCGGCATCGACGCCGCGGCGCACCGGGCCGCCCTGAACGCGGACGGTCCCACGGTGGCGGTGCTGGCCTGCGGGCTCGACCGGCCCTACCCGGTGGGCAACACGGCTCTGTTCGACCGGATCGCCGACACCGGGCTGCTGGTGAGTGAATGGCTGCCCGGGCAGGAGCCGCTGCGGCACCGCTTCCTGATCCGCAACCGGGTCATCGCGGCCGTCACCGCCGGCACCGTGCTGGTCGAGGCGGCGGCCCGCAGCGGCGCCACCCAGACGATGCGCCGGGCGCTGGGCATCGGCCGCCGGGCGATGGTGGTGCCCGGCCCGGTCACCTCGGCGATGTCGGTCGGTTGCCACGAACTGCTCCGGGAGCATCCCGACGCCCGCCTCGTCACCGGGGTGCCGCACGTGTTGGAGGAGGTCGGCCGGATCGGTGCCGACCTGGCGCCGGTGGCCCGCACCCCCGAACAGCCCCGCGACCTGCTCGACGACCAGGCCGCGCAACTGCTGGAGGCGTTGCCCCGGCGCGGGTCGATCGGGCTCGACTCGCTGGCCGCCCGGGCCGGTGTCGACGTACGGACCGCGATGCGCAAGGCCGCCCGGCTCGAACAGCTCGGTTTCGTCGTACGCCGCGACGACGGTTACGCCCTGGCGCCGAAACCCCGCGGCTCGGCCCCGTCCGGCGACCGACCGGCGTGACCGCCGACCGGTGGGGCCCGACCAGGCCGCGGCCGCCGACCGCGGTAGGGCCCGACCAGGCTGCGGCCGTCGACCGGGGCGTGGCCGCTTGACGTGGTGGGCGGGCAGCGGCCACCGTCACGGTGATGAGCCGAAGCACGCAGGCCACCCACGAAGAGCTGCCGTCCGCGATGCGGGACGCGGTCGACGACTTCGCCCGCCATCTGTCCCGGGTGGACAACCGGTCCGCGCACACCGTCCGCGCGTACGTCGCCGACGTGGTGTCACTGCTCGACCACGCGGGCGCGATGGGCTGCACGACACCCGGCGAACTCGACATCGCGGTGCTGCGCAGCTGGCTGGCGAAGCTGCGCACGCTGGGCGCGGCCCGCAGCTCGCTGGCGCGGCGGGCGGCCGCCGCGCGTACGTTCAGCGCCTGGGCACACCGGGGCGGGCTGCTCGCCACGGACGTCGGCGCCCAGCTGGCCAGCCCCAAGGGCCGGCGTGAACTGCCGACCGTCCTACGCGCCGACCAGGCCGCCGCCCTGGTGCAGGCTCCCGGTGACGAGGCCGCACCGGTCCTGCTGCGCGACCGGGCCCTGCTGGAACTGCTCTACGCGACCGGCATCCGGGTCGGCGAACTGTGCGGGCTCGACGTCGCCGACGTCGACCGGGGCCGGCGGGTCGTACGGGTCGTCGGCAAGGGCGACAAGGAACGCGCGGTCCCGTACGGCCTGCCGGCCGAGGAGGCGGTCGACGACTGGCTCCGGCTCGGCCGGCCGGATCTGGGGACGGCCGACAGCGGCGACGCGCTGCTGCTCGGTGCCCGGGGCGGGCGGTTGCAGCCGACGATCGCCCGCCGGGTGGTCAGCGGCTACGCCCGGGCCGCCGGCCTGCCGCACACCAGTCCGCACGGGTTGCGCCACTCGGCGGCGACCCACCTGCTGGAGGGCGGCGCCGACCTGCGGGCGGTGCAGGAACTGCTGGGGCACTCGTCGCTGTCGAGCACCCAGATCTACACGCACGTGTCGGTGGAACGACTGCGTGCCGCCTACCGGCAGGCCCACCCGCGCGCCTGACCGCACCACCCGTTCGCGCACCGGGGGCCGGCCGGCCAGGGCCAGCGGCCGTACGGCCGGGTCATCCGGCCGATCTGGAGGGTCTTGATCGTCGAGGGCTACGATCGCGCCGTGACCGCTGACGGAACGCGACCGCCCGAACCGGTTCCGGGCGCTCGGCTGCTGTTCTCACTCGATCCGGCGGTCGCATACCTCAACCACGGTTCGTTCGGTGCGGTGCCGATCGGCGTGCAGCGCGCCCAGCAGCGGATCCGGGACGAGGCCGACGTCAACCCGATGCGATTCTTCCAGCCCGGCCTGGTCGAGCGGGTCGCCCACACCCGGCGGCACCTGGCCGCCTTCCTCGGTGCGGACCCGGACGGCACGGCGCTGGTCGGCAACGCCACCACCGGCGTCGCGACGGTGCTCGGATCGATGAGACTGAGCCCCGGCGACGAGATCCTGCACACCGACCACGGATACGGGGCGGTG
This sequence comes from Polymorphospora rubra, assembly GCF_018324255.1. Taxonomy (GTDB): domain Bacteria; phylum Actinomycetota; class Actinomycetes; order Mycobacteriales; family Micromonosporaceae; genus Polymorphospora; species Polymorphospora rubra. The sequence continues at coordinate 4,301,771 of NZ_AP023359.1, read as the reverse complement.
TCGCTCGCCGTCGAGCGGGAGTGCCGGCGGACCGGGGCGGTGGCCCGGACCGTGCCGGTGCCGCTCGGGGCCGGTGACCAGGAGATCGTCGCCGCCGTACGCGCCGCGCTGCGGCCCGGCCGGACCCGGCTGCTCGTCGTCGACCACATCACCTCGCCGACCGCCCGCCTGTTGCCGGTCGCGGCGATCACGGCCACCGCCCGGGCGCACGACATCGCGGTGCTCGTCGACGGCGCCCACGTGCCGGGCCAACTGCCGGTCGCGGTGGACGCGATCGGGGCGGACTTCTGGGTCGGCAACTTCCACAAGTGGGCGTACGCGCCGCGCGGGACCGCCGTGCTGGTGGTGGCCCAAAAGTGGCGGGACCGGATCGAACCGCTGGTCGTGTCGTGGGAACAGCCCACCGGTTTCCCCCGGTCGGTCGAGTTCCAGGGCACCCTGGACTATTCGCCGTGGCTGGCCGCGCCGACCGGCCTGTTCACCCTGCGCACCCTCGGCGTCGAGGCGGTACGCGCGCACAACGCGGCACTGGCGGCGTACGGGCAGCGGGTGGTCGGTGCCGCCCTGGGGGTCCCGCCCGACGAACTGCCCCACCCCGGCGGCGCGTCCGTCGGCATGCGGCTCGTGCCGTTGCCGGTCGGACTGGTCACCGACCAGCGGGAGGCCCACGCCCTGCGGCAGCGGATCGCCGACGAGTTGGCCGTCGAGGTGGCGATCAACGCCTGGCGGGGGCAGGGACTGCTGCGGCTGAGCGCCCAGGTCTACAACCGCGCCGAGGAGTTCGACCGGCTGGCCCGGCAACTGCCCGCCTTCCTCGCCGGCCGCTGACCGACCGGCCGCTGACCGACCGCTCGACGACCGACCGCTCGACGACCGACCCTTCGACGACCTACCGCCCGACGACCTGCCGGGCGGCACCCCTGCCACCCGACCACCTGCCGGCGGCAACCTGCCGACCTGGACCCGGCCGGGCCGCGTGCAGGGGCAGCAGCCGGACCCGGCCGAGGCCGAGCAGGGCCAGCGGGTCGAGGTAGTCGTCACCGCGGCGCAGGCCCCAGTGCAGACACGCCTCGACAGGACAGCCCGCATGTCCCGCCTCAAGGGTGCCGATCGGGTCACCGGCCCGCACGGTCCCGCCGGCCACGACGGACGACAGCACCGGCTCGTACGTCGTACGTAGGCCGTTGCCGTGCACGATGCTGACCACGCCCCGGCCGGCGATCCGGCCGGCGAAGAACACCGTGCCGGTGCCCGCGGCGCGTACGTGGGTACCGGTCGTGGCGGCCAGGTCGACGCCCCGGTGGCCGGGCAGCCACGGGCGGGGTGGCGGGTCGAAGCGTCGTACGGGTCGCGGGGTGCCGTCGAGTGGCCAGCGGAACGGACCCGCGAGCCGCTGCCCGCCGGGCTGCGGGCCGTCGGCCGGGTGGGCGGTGCCGGGCCGCGCCGGCATCGTGGGTCCGACGACGATCATGAGCCCGACGACCACGAGCACCCGCCACGCGGCCGGCCGGCGCGGGACGGGTCCGCCCCCGACCGACGCACGCCGACCCGGCCGCCACGAAACCCGCCGGCACAGGACCGGCCAACGCGAAACCGGCCGGCACAGCACCCGCCGAGGCAGGGCCGGCAGGGGCGGGCGGCGCCGCCGCACGGGCGGCCGGAAGACGTACCGGGTCATGGTCGAGCAGCCTGGTCGCCGCTGGGGGGCGGCGCAACGACGCCGTCACCGTCCTGTGGACGGCCGGCGGACTGTGGACAACCACCGTACGGCGGATCGATCTGCTATGCCCGGGCGCCGTCACCGACCCCGTGGGGTGGGAGCCACGGACGGCGGGTACACGGTGGACCCACCCGGACCAGTCCGTACACTGTGGACCGCCGCAGGATGGGACAGACGTTGCGGTAGCCGAAGAGTGATGCCAGAGTTACGTGCAGTCAGCTACCGAATCCGGAGTCTGCGGGAAGGGAGATATCAGGCTTCTCCAACTCTTCCACATTGACATCCTTGAAAGTCATTACTCGGACATTCTTGACGAACCGCGCAGGACGGTACATGTCCCACACCCAGGCGTCGTGCATCTCGACCTCGAAGTAGACCTCACCCTCCGAGTTGCGCACGTGCAGATCCACCTGGTTGGCGAGATAGAAGCGACGCTCGGTCTCGACCACGTAGGAGAACTGACGGACGATGTCGCGGTACTCCCGGTAGAGCTGGAGCTCCATCTCGGTTTCGTACTTCTCGAGATCTTCCGCGCTCATCGCACTCCGCCTTCCATTGCCACATCTTCCCCCACCGGCGCCGGCAGCCGAGGGTGCTCCCGAACGCCACGCCGACGGTACTCCCTGCGAGGCCGGACCGCTCCATCGGCTCGCCTCCATCGCGGTCCGCCGGAGCACCGGCGGAACCGGCCACACCGTCACTCGGCCGGCCCAACCCCTCCGGGCGTCGGGCCCGCGGTGGACTGCCGGCACGTCCCGACGCGGTGGCGACGTTGACGTACGAGAACCGGTGCTCGGCACAGGGCCCCTGCCGGACCAACGCCGCGTTGTGGTCGGCGGTGACGTAGCCCTTGTGGTCGGCGAATCCGTAGCCCGGGAAGCGGGCGTCGAGGTCGACCATGATCCGGTCCCGGGTCACCTTGGCGAGCACGCTGGCCGCGGCCACGCACGCCGCCACCTGATCGCCCTTCCAGACCGCCAGCCCGGGTACGCCGAGCCCGTCGACACCGAACCCGTCGGTGAGCACGTAGTCCGGCCGGGTCGACAGGGCGGCGAGGGCGCGCCGCATCGCGGCCAGGTTGCAGACGTGCAGCCCCAGGGCGTCGACCTCGTCGGCCGGGATCACCACCACGGCGTACGCCAGGGCCCGCCGGACGATCTCGGCGTAGATCCGTTCCCGGCTGGCCGGGGTGAGCAGTTTCGAGTCGGTCAACCCGTCGATCTCGCCGCGCCGGCCCTCGGGCAGCACGGCGGCGGCGGCGACCAGCGGGCCCGCGCAGGCGCCGCGCCCGGCCTCGTCCGCCCCGGCCACGTTCGGGAACCCTCGGCGTTGCAGCGCGCGCTCCAGGGCGTAGATGCCGCTCTCCCGGCGAACGACGGCGCGCGGCGGGGTCAGCATGCCGGTTCCCGCGGTACGGCGGTCAGCTGGCGCAGCAGGACCGGCAGCTCGTTGGGATAGAACCGCTCGGCGGTCGACTCCAGTTCGTCGGCCGACCACCACCGGTGGGACTCGATGGTGTGCCGTTCCACCTCGTCGAACCCGCTCGTGTCGATCTGCCAGGACGGAACCCGGGCCAGGAAGAAGTCCTGTTCCTGGCGGTACCACTGGCCGTCGAACGGAAACTCGATCTCCTCGTGCCACACCGGGTCGCCGAGTTCGGCGGGGGCAGCAGCAGTCCGGTCTCCTCGGCCAGCTCCCGCGCCGCGCCGGCCGCCGCGGATTCGGCCGGTTCCAGCCCGCCGCCGGGGGTGAACCAGTAGCGGTGGTCGGGCCGGGCCGGATCGAACCCGTTGAACAGCAGCACCCGTCCCGCTTCGTCGACGAGAAGCACCCGGGCCGCCCGGCGGAGGATGAAGTCAGGCACCGCACCAGCCTAGGCGGTGGGCCCGACGGCCGGCCGGACGCCCGGTGTGCCGGCCGTACCGGCGCAGGCCGCACGGTCGTTTCCCCGGTGGCCGGGCGGCGCGCGGCCGGTGCGCGACCCGCGCCGGCCGGAGCACGGCGCGGGTCGGTCCCGGTCAGCTCTGCGGGCCGGGCACCGAGTCGTACGTGTCGGGGACCGACAGCCAGGTGGCCCGGCCGAACGGCCAGAAGAGCACGAACGCCCGCCCGACGACGGCATCCTCCGGGATCGTGGCGGTGTCGATGTCCTGCGAGCGGTTCCAGTGCTCCAGCGAGTCGCCCGAGGCCGACCGGTGGTCGCCCATCATCCACAGCCGACCCGGCGGGATGATCACGTCGAACTCCTGGCTCGCCGCCGGATCGGAGACCCCGCCCTCGGAGAAGATGTAGGGCTCGTCGAGCGAGTGCCCGTTGATCATCAAGCGTTCCTGCGGGTCGCAGCAGACCACCCGGTCGCCGCCGACCGCGATGACCCGTTTGATGAAGTCCGAGCCCTCCTCGCCGCCGTGCCATTCACCGGGCGCGCGGAAGACGATGATCTCGCCCCGTTCCGGCGACCGGAAGTTGTAGACGAGCTTGTTGACCAGCACCCGGTCGTTGATGTCGAGGGTGTGCTCCATCGACTGCGACGGGATGTAGAAGGTCTGGATGACGAACGCCCGCACCAGGACGGCGACGAGGATCGCCACGCCGAGCAGGATGGGCAGCTCGCGCCAGAACGAACTCTTGGGCTTGTCGGTCTGCTCGTCAATCACGGGACGAGCCTACGACGACGCGACGGTGACCGGAGTCGGGAACGCGCGGCGAACAGGAAACTACCCACAACAGGCACAACAACGGCGAAACCTCCCGGGTTATCGGACTTGCTGGGTGTCGCCTCGGGCGCCAGCGCGACGGACTGCGGCACGGTCTCGAACGTCTCCGGCACCGACAGGCTGCTCCACTGCGAGTACGGCCACACCACCGCGAACGCACGGCCGATCACGTTGTCGATCGGCACCGGCCCCTGGCACCGGGCGTCCTGCGACACGAGCCGGTGGTCGCCCATGACGAAGAGCTGCCCCGGCGGTACGACGATCTCCTCGAACCGCCGCGGCCCGCAGTCGTTGGCGGCCGGCGGCAGGTCGAGCGGCGAGTTCCGCGACACGTAGCCGGATTCGTCGAGCGGATGACCGTTGACGGTGAGCCGGCCCTGCTCGTCGCAGCACTGGACGCGGTCGCCGGGCACCCCGATGACCCGCTTGATGAAATCCTTCTCGCCGGGCCGGCTCACCCCGACGAGGTCGCCGAGCGTACGGCCGAGCTGGGCGAAGAACCCGCCCTCCGGCTCCTCCTCCAACTGCGGCGCCCACGCCGCGGTGCCCCGGAACACCACGACCTCGCCGCGCACCGGGTCCCGCATGTCGTAGACGACCTTGTTGACCAGGACCCGGTCGCCGACGAGGAGGGTGTCCTCCATCGACCCGGACGGGATGTAGAACGCCTGGAGCAGAAAGGTGCGGATCAACACCGCGAGGCAGAAGGCGACGACGAGCAGCAGCGGCAGTTCCTGCCACAGGGGCATGGGTTTGCGCTGGCGTCGACGATCGGCCCGACGACGCCAGGGCTCGACCTCGTCCCGCAGGTCGTCTTCCGCGTCCACGCTACGTATCTCCCCGGTCCCGATATACAGCTCTACCGCCCGCGTTGCCCCGGTCAGGGCACCACGGGCGGTAGAGCGATTCTGTCCCGCCGTCGCGGCATGCGCCGCGGCCGTAGCGTTTGTCGCCGCTCACTGCCTGGCAGTGTCTTGCGTCCCGTCACTGCCGCGCAGCACAGTCTCGCCTGTCACTCCCCATAGCGTAGAGGTATCGAGCGATCACGGCACTGTGAGAAGTCTGAAAGTTCCGGCCCGCCGTCAGGCGACCGGAGCCGAGACCTTCTCCCGCTTCTCCTTGATCTTGGCCTTCTTGCCCCGCAGCTCACGAAGGTAGTAGAGCTTGGCCCGGCGGACGTCACCGCGGGTCACCACCTCGACGCGGTCGATGGCGGGGCTGTTCACCGGGTAGGTCCGCTCCACCCCGACCGCAAAGCTGATCTTGCGTACGGTGAAGGTCTCCCGCAGGCCCGATCCCTGGCGGCGGATCACGACGCCCTGGAAGATCTGGACCCGGGACCGGTTGCCCTCGATGACCCGGGCGTGCACCTTGACGGTGTCACCGGCCCGGAAGGCGGGAATGTCGGTCCGCTGCGACTGGGCGTCCAACGCGTCCAGGGTGTTCATCGCTGCATCCTCGAAGATCACGGCGCGCCGGTCATCGACGCGCGGATGGGTGATTCTGATCCCCGGCATCGGTCCACCCTGGATGTGGCTTCAGGAGGGAGCGGGCCCGGAGATCCTCGTAGCCGACCGCGGCGCGGCCGACCACGGCAACCTCACTACTCTGCCATATCGTCGGTCGGCACCGGAAACCCGGCCCCGGTCAGCGCCGCGACGTCCCGTTTGTCCAGCTCATCGGGGACAGCGTGGCCAGCATGTCGGGCCGCCGCCGCGCGGTACGCAGCAGTGCCTCGTCGCGCCGCCACCGGGCGATCCGCCCGTGGTCACCCGACCGCAGGATCTCCGGCACCCCCCGGTCCCGCCACACCGGCGGCTTGGTGTAGACCGGCCCCTCCAGCAACCCGTGCGCGTGCGACTCCTCGGCCAGCGAATCGGCGTTGCCGAGCACCCCGGGCAGCAGCCGGGTCACCGCCTCCAGAATCACCAGCACCGCCACCTCGCCACCGAAAAGCACGTAGTCGCCGAGCGACACCTCGGTCACCCGGGCCCGGGTGGCGGCGTCGTCGAGCACCCGCTGGTCGATGCCCTCGTACCGGCCACAGCCGAAGACCAGGTGCGACTCGGCGGCAAGTTCGTGGGCGAGCGCCTGCCGCAACGGCTGCCCCGCCGGCGTCGGCACCACCAACCGGGCCGGCGGGCCGGCGGGCAGGATCGCGTCGAGCGCCTCGCCCCACGGCTCCGGCCGCATCACCATGCCCGGGCCACCGCCGTACGGCGTGTCGTCGACCGTACGGTGCACGTCGTGGGTCCAGGTGCGCAGGTCGTGCACTGCCAGGTCGAGCAGACCGGTGGCCCGCGCCTTGCCGATCAGCGACAGGTCGAGCGGGCTGAAGTATTCGGGAAAGATCGAGATGATGTCGACACGCATCACTGCCTCCGGAAGTGACCGGGGCTCACAGGTCGAGCAGCCCGCCGGGAGGGTCGACCACGACCCGGCCACCGGCCAGGTCGACCTCGGGCACGATGGCCTTGACGAAGGGAATCAACGCGGTACGCCCGTCCGGGCGGCGCACGACCAGCAGGTCGGAGGCGGGCGCGTGGTCGATCCGGGCCACCTCGCCCAGCGTCTCGCCGGCCGGGTCGACCACGGTCAGCCCGACGAGCTGGTGGTCGTTGAACTCGTCCGGGTCGGTGGGCGCGGCCACGTCGGCGCTGTCGACCGTCAGGATCGTGTCGCGCAGCACCTCGGCGACGTTACGGTCGACGACCCCTTCGAAGCAGACCAGCAGCCGGCCCTGGTGCCACCGGATCGACTCGACGGTCAACCGGTCGGGAACCCGTACGAGGTGACCGGGAGCGGACGGCGCCGGGGTGACCGGCGACGCCGCCGGGTCGGTGACCAACACCGACCCGGCGGCGAAACGCGTCTCGGGCTCATCGGTCCGCACCTCGACGGTGACCTCACCGCGGATGCCGTGCGGCCGGCCGATACGGCCGACGATGAGGCGCATCAGTACGAGTCGACGATGTCGACGCGCACGCCGCGCCCACCGATCGAGCCGATCACCTGGCGCAGGGCCTTCGCGGTGCGCCCGCCCCGGCCGATCACGGTGCCCAGGTCTTCCGGGTGCACACGGACCTCGAGGCGCTTGCCCCGCCGGGAGTCGACGAGCCGCACCCGTACGTCGTCGGGGTGGTCGACGATGCCCTTGACCAGGTGCTCGAGCGCGGGCCGCAACGCCACGTCAGGCCTGCTCACCGGAGTCCGCGGCGGCCGGCTCCTCGGCCTTCGCCGGCTCGTCGGCCTTCTTCTTGGTGGACTTCGCCGGGGTCGGGGCGACACCGGCGGCGGCCTGGGCCTCGGCCTCGTAGGTGGCCTTGCGGTCGGCCTTCTCCGCCTTGGTCAGCAGCGGCGGCGGCGCCGGCAGGCCCTTGAACTTCTGCCAGTCGCCGGTCTTCTCGAGCAGGCGCTGGACGGCCTCGCTCGGCTGGGCGCCGACGGACAGCCAGTGCTGCACGCGATCGGACTTGACCTCGATCACCGAAGGGTGCTCCTTCGGGTGGTAGATACCGACGTACTCGATCGCCCGACCGTCACGCTTGGTGCGCGAGTCGGCGACGACGATGCGGTACTGCGGGTTGCGGATCTTCCCCATCCGCAGAAGCCGGATCTTTACGGCCACGTGTTTTCGCTCCTGTTGCGAGTCGCACCGGCCCGTACGGGCGGTGTGCACGGGTGAGAGCCGACCGGCACAGTGGGGTTGGGCCGGTGACTGCTCGGATGGACTGGCAACGCGCCCGGGTTAGAGGGCGCCGCACGCGTGCCGGATACCAGCACACCATTCTGCCAGATCCACCCCGTGGTGCTCACACCGGACCACGAACTGCGACCGACGTCCCGACGGCGGGGTTCAGCGTGCGGCCGGCGGCCGGTCCCAGCCGTCCGGCAGGGCGGCCGACGGGTGCCAGCCCGGATCGGGCACGAAGTCGCACCACGTGCCGTCGAACGGGAACGCCCCGGCCTCCGCCAGCGCGATCACCCGCTTGCCCTCGGCCCGGACCGCCTCGGCGTCGTGGACCCAGTAGTGCTCCGGGAAGGCGAGCCGCTCGGTGAACTCCTCCTCGTCCTTCCACTGCCACGACAGGTCGGGCCGGACCACGACGTCGAGGTCCTGGTCGACCATGTCGACACCGGCGAGCGGTCCGTCGTGCCAACGGATCCCGGGTTCCTCGAGGTTGACGTACCAGTTCGCGAAGACGCCGGCCTCGTCGCGGAACCACCAGACCGAATGGGCGGCACCGACCGGGAGGAACTTCAGCACCGGCGGCCCGCTCCACCGGCCCGGCAGCAGCCGGTAGGAACGGCGGGTCCACTCGGCGAACGGCATCGCCCGCATCCCGCGACCGTCGTCGGCGACCTCGTTGGCCACCGCCGAGCCCCGGTCGATCCAGAGCAGCAGCCCGCGCGGTTCGTCGCTGACCACCCGCGCGGTCCGTACCCAGCCGATCCGCCCCCGCCGGACGTTGCGGTGCACGATCAACTGGCCGGGCTCGAAACGCATACGCCGACCCTACCGACCCGGCCGGCCCGCGTCGGTACCGCCACGGCCGGACGGCCCGCCCGGTCCGGGCGGGCGGCGCGGCGGTCGTCAGTAGGCGCGGGCGAGGATGGCGACGAGGTCCGACTCGTCCTCGCTGTCCGGAACCGAGCCGTCGGGACGGACCAGGCAGCGCACGGTCACGCCCTGGCCGTTGGCGCGGGTCTCACCCTCGGTGCCGACCGCCGCCCAGGGCAGCCGGGCCCAGCCGGTCGCCGACGCCTCCAGCGCCTCGTCGAGAGTCTTGACGTCGACGGTGCGGGACTCGCGGAACGCCAGCGCGCTGTCGTGCAGCGTCTTCTGGTCGGCGTCGAGCGCGGCGAGCACCGTCGACACCACGTCGCCGACCGGGACCGGGGTCTTCGAGCCGTCGGTACGGCGCACGACGACCGCATTGCCTGCGGCAAGGTCGCGGGGGCCGACCTCGACACGTACCGGGTAGCCCTTCAGCTCGGCGTCGACGGCCCGGCGGCCGAACGGGGTGTCGACCCGGTCGTCGAGCGCGACCCGGACCCCGGCGTCGCGGAGCGCGTCGCGCAGCTTGCCCGCCGCCTCGCCGACGCCGTCACCGGCCTTGACGATCATGACGTACGCCTGGATCGGGGCGATCCGCGGCGGCACCCGCAGCCCGTCGTCGTCGCCGTGCGCCATGATCAGTCCGCCCAGCATCCGGGTGGACGTCCCCCAGGACGTGGTCCAGGCGTGCTCGACGGTCCGGTCGGCCGAGCTGTAGGTGATGTCGAACGCCTTCGCGAAGTTCTGCCCCAGCTCATGGCTGGTGCCCAGCTGCAGCGCCTTGCCGTCACCCATCATGCCTTCGAGCGTGTAGGTGCTGGTCGCGCCGGCGAAGCGCTCGCGGGCGGTCTTGCGGCCGACGACGACCGGAATGCCCAGGACGTTGACCATGAAGTCCTCGTACGCCTCGTGCAGGATCCGCCGCGCGTAGGCCCGGGCGTCGGCCTCGTCGGCGTGCGCGGTGTGCCCCTCCTGCCAGAGGAACTCGCTGGTCCGCAGGAAGATCCGGGGACGCAGCTCCCAGCGGACCACGTTGGCCCACTGGTTGAGCAGCAGCGGCAGGTCGCGGTAGGAGTCGACCCACTTGGCCATGAACTCGCCGATCACGGTCTCCGAGGTCGGCCGGACCACGACCGGCTCGGCGAGCTGCTTGCCGCCGCCGTGGGTGACCACCGCCAACTCGGGCGAGAAGCCCTCGACGTGCTGGGCCTCACGCTTGAGGTAGCTCTCCGGGATGAAGAGTGGGAAGTACGCGTTCTCCGCGCCGGTCGCCTTGATCCGGGCGTCCATCTCGGACTGCATCCGCTCCCAGATGGCGTAGCCCGCCGGTCGGATGACCATGGTCCCCCGGACCGGCCCGTTGTCGGCGAGCTGAGCCTTGGCGATCAGATCCTGGTACCAGCGGGGGAAGTCCTCCGCGCGGGGAGTGAGCACGCGTGCCATGAGCGCACATCCTAGACCGGCGCGCCGACGCCCCCGCCCCGCGGTGCTGGTGTTCCGCGTGGGCGCGGCGTCAGCGGACGATCCGGCCGCGCAGCACGATCCGCTGCGGCGCCTCGACGACCCGCAGGTCGCGGCGCGGGTCGCTCGGATAGACCACCAGGTCGGCGAGGCCGCCCTCGACCAGGCCGGGGAAGCCCAGCCAGTCCCGGGCGCCCCAGGACGCGGCCCGCAGCACGTCGGCGGCCGGCATCCCGGCCCGCTCGTGCAGCAGGAGCATCTCCCGGGCGGCCAGCCCGTGCGAGATCCCGCCGCCGGCGTCGGTGCCGACGTAGACCGGCACCCCCGCCTCGTACGCCGCCCGGACCACGTCGGGGAAGCCGTCGCGCAGCGCGAGCATGTGCTTGGCGTACCCGGGGAACTTGTCCCGCGCCCGGTCGGCGATGTTGCCGAACGTGGCGATGTTGATCATCGTGGGAACGAGCGCGGTCCCCTGTCGGGCCATCACGTCGATCAGGTCGAGGCTCAGGCCGGTGCCGTGTTCGACCGAGTCGACGCCGGCCCGCACCATGATCTCGACGGCCGACTCGGAGAAGGTGTGCACCGCGATCCGGGCACCGGCGGCGTGCGCGGCGTCGACGGCGGCGGCCAGCGTCGCGGCGTCCCAGGCCGGCGCGAGATCGCCGGCGTCGCGCTCGATCCAGTCGCCGACCAGCTTCACCCAGCCGTTGCCCGCCCGCGCCTGCGCGGTGACGGTGGCCGGTACGTCCGCCGCCGCCACCTCCACGCCGATGTCACGCAGGTAGCGCCGGGGCGGCGCGACGTGCCGGCCGGCACGGGCCAGTCGCGGCAGCCCGGGTTCGTCGTCGAGTTCCGGGTACGGGTACGGCGAGCCGGCGTCCCGGATGGCCAGTACCCCGGCGTCCCGGTCGACGGCGGCCAACTCCCGGGCCTGGTCGAGCGACCGGATCGGGGCACCGCCCGGGGCGATGCCGATGTGGCAGTGGGCGTCGACGAGGCCGGGCAGGACGAACCCGCCGTCGGCGATCGTGGTGGCGCCGGCGACCGGCTCGTACGTCACCCGGTCGCCGACCAACCACAGGTCGCGTACCTCGTCGTCGGGCAGCACCACACCGTGTACGTGCCAAGCCGTCATCGCCACCCGCTCACCCACTCGATGCCACCGCCGCCGGGTCGTGCCTACTTTCCGTCGGGGCGTTTGGTGAGCTTGCTGAAGTCGAGGTTCGGCAGCTTGAAGCCGGGCGGCAGGCCCTGGCCGCCCTGGAGCGCGCCCGGGTCGAGGCCGGGCGGCAGCTGCGGCATGCCGCCCGGGAAGCCGCCACCAGCGGCGTTGCCGGCCGCGCGGGGACGCCCGCCGCCCTTGCTCCCCTTGCGCTTGTTCTTCGGCGACTTGGTCGCCTTACGCCGCGAGCCGGGCAGCCCCATCATGCCGCCCATCTGCTTCATCATCTTCTGTGCGTCGGTGAAGCGGTTGAGCAGTTGGTTGACGTCCATCACGGTGACGCCGGAACCGCTGGCGATCCGGGCCCGCCGCGAGCCGTTGATGATCTTCGGATTGGTCCGCTCCCCCGGCGTCATCGACCGGATGATCGCGGTGACCTTGTCGAAGTGCTTGTCGTCGACCTCCGCCAACTGGTCCTTCATCTGCCCCATGCCGGGCATCATCGCCAGCACGTTGGCGATCGGCCCCATCCGCCGTACGGCGATGAGCTGGTCGAGGAAGTCCTCCAGGGTGAACTGCTCGCCGCCCATCAGCTTGGCGGTCATCTTCTCCTTCTGATCGGCGTCGAAGGCCTGCTCGGCCTGCTCGATCAGAGTGAGCATGTCGCCCATGCCGAGGATGCGGCTCGCCATCCGGTCAGGGTGGAAGACGTCGAAGTCCTCCAGCTTCTCGCCGGTGGAGGCGAACAGGATCGGCTGGCCGGTCACCTGCCGTACCGACAGCGCCGCACCACCGCGGGCGTCACCGTCGAGCTTGGACAGCACGACACCGGTGATCCCGACCCCGTCACGGAACGCCTCGGCGGTGGTGACCGCGTCCTGGCCGACCATCGCGTCGATGACGAAGATGACCTCGTCCGGGTCGACGGCGTCGCGGATGTTCGCGGCCTGCGCCATCATCTCCGCGTCGATACCGAGCCGGCCGGCGGTGTCGACGATGACGATGTCGCGGGCGGCCCGCCGGGCGTGCTCGATCGACGCCTTGGCGACCTGCACCGGGTCACCGACCCCGTTGCCGGGCTCGGGCGCGTAGACCTCGACGCCGGCCCGGCCGCCGAGCACCTGGAGCTGTCCGACGGCGTTGGGACGCTGGAGGTCGGCGGCGACGAGCAGCGGCTGGTGCCCCTGCCCTTGAGCCAGCGGGCCAGCTTGCCGGCCAGCGTCGTCTTACCCGAACCCTGGAGACCGGCGAGCATGATCACGGTCGGTGGCTGCTTGGCGAACTGGAGCCGCCGGCCCTCCCCGCCGAGTACGCCGACCAGCTCCTCGTGCACGATCTTGACGACCTGCTGGGCCGGGTTGAGCGCCTGGGAAACCTCGGCGCCCCGCGCCCGCTCCTTGACCTTGGCGATGAACCCCTTGACGACCGGCAGCGCGACGTCGGCCTCCAGCAGCGCGAGCCGGATCTCGCGGGCGGTCGCGTCGATGTCGGCGTCGCTGAGCCGGCCCTTCCCGCGGAGCTTGGTGAAGATCCCGTTGAGGCGGTCACTCAAGGTGTCAAACACGACGCAACATCCCGTTCGTCAGACTTCCGCGGGCAGAACCTCGTCGGCCGCGGCGGAGACCGGGTGCCGCGTCGCGACGGAGACCGGTGCCCTGCCGCAGCGACACCGGGCACCCTGGTCCCGACGGAGACCGGGCGCCGGGGTCGCGTTGGAGACCGACGTCGCAAGAGTAACCGCCCACCCCCCACCCGGTCCCCACCCACCGCCCGACCGACCCCTCACCCGCCGCGTCTCCACTCGCCCCCGCCACCCGGCCCGTGCCGCCCGCCCGCGTGGCCCCGCGCCCGCCGCCCCGCCCCGCGCCCCGCCGCCCGCCCGTGCCCGCCACCCGCGCTCGCCCGATCGCCGCCCTTGCTGGCCGGTCAAGGAGAAGTCGTCCCCAAAACTGCCTGTTTTGCCGCGAATATCCCCTTGATCGGCGCATCGCCGGTCCGCTTCGGGCGGCGCCGGCCGGGCCACGCCGCATGATCGCCTCGATCGAGGAGAAAACGTGGCGATTCCTGCCTGTTTTGCGGCAAGTATCACCTTGATCGGCGCGGCGGCGTGGGCGGGGCGCGGGCGGCGGGCGGGGCGGGGCGGGGCGGGGTCAGGGGTCAGACCGCTGCCAGGACGGCTGTCTCGATGCGGGCGAGTTCGGGATCGTCGAAGGTGCCGACGAGGTAGAAGGCGTCCACGACGTCGCCGCCCAGGGTCGAGATCCGGGCCGCCCGGACCTGGATCCCCGCCTCGTCGAGGGCGCTGGTGACCCGGTAGAGCAGCCCCGTCGCGTCGGCCGCCCGCAGTTCGAGCACGACCGCGTCGGTCGCCGCGCCCCGGTGCCAGACGATCCTGGGCGCGGCGCCGCCGGCCCGGGCCGCCATGGCCCGGCCGCGCAGCCGCTGGGTCACCGACACGTCGCCGGTGACGGCCCGGCGCAGGTCGACGGTGAGCGCGATCAAGTCGGGCGGGGTGCCGTAGCGGGGCTGGACCCGGAACTCGACCAGCGCCGTCCCGTCGACCGTGGAGGCGTCGGCGGTGAGTACGTCGAGGCGGTGCAGGGCGAGGCAGCCGGCGACCGCGGCCAGCAGTCCGCGCCGGTCGGCGGCGGCGACCGCCACCCGGTCGCCGTCCAGGTGTACGGCGGGCAGCGGCCCGGCCACGAGCGCCGGATCGGGTACGGGCGGTTCGGGCAGTTCGCCGGTGTCGAGGGCGGTGTGTACCCGGCGGACCAGGCCGGCGACCAGTCGTGCCTTCCAGTCCGACCAGGCGGCGGGGCCGGTGGCGCGGGCGTCGGCGCGGGCGAGGCCGTGCAGCAGGTTGAGGGTGGTGGTGTCGCCGACGGCTTCGGCGACACCCGCCACGGTGACCGGGTCGTCGAGGTCGCGGCGGGTGGCGACCTCGGGCAGCAGCAGGTGCAGCCGGACCAGTTTCTCGATCATGGCCACGTCGGCGGATGGCAGCCCGATCCGGGTGGCGATCTTGCCGGCGACGGGTGCGCCGACGACGCTGTGGTCGCCGGGCAACCCCTTGCCGACGTCGTGCAGGAACGCGCCGAGCAGGAGCAGGTCGGGCCGGTCGACCTCGCGGGTGTGCACGGTCGCCTCCTGGGCGGCCTGCACGAGGTGCCGGTCGAGGGTGTAGCGGTGCACCGGGTTGTGCTGGGGCAGGCTGCGCATCCGGGTCCATTCCGGCAGCCAGCCGTCGATCAGGCCGTACCGGTCGCAGGTCTCCCAGGTGGGCACCAGGCCGTCGCCGGCGCCGAGCAGGGTGACCAGCGCGGTACGGGCGGCGCCCGGCCACGGTGCGGGCAGCGGCGGGCAGTACGCGGCGAGCCATTCGCAGGTGGCGCGGGCGATCGGCAGCCCGGCGACGGCGGCGGCCGCGGCGACCCGCAGCGACAGGCTGGGGTCGGGCCGGGCGCCGATGGCGGTACGGGCCAGCACGAGTTCGCCGTCGTGCTCGACGACGTCGCGGGCGACGGGGCGGCGTACCGGGCGGTTGTCGGCACCCCGGCGGCGGGCACGCAGCCGGTCGGCGGCGCGGAAGGCGTCGTCGAGGGCGTGGCTGACCGTCCGGGCGTCGCCGGCGACCCGGCGCAGCAGGGCGTCGCCGTCGTCGAGGTCGAGGAGCTTGGCCACGGCGTCGCGTTCCTGGGCGAGGAGCCGGTCGACGCGCCGGCCGACGGCGGCGTGCAGGGCGTCGCGGGTGTCGAGCAGGCGCAGTTGGGCGGCCTGTACGGCGGGCCGCATCGTGTCGCTGATGCCGGCCAGTGCGATGCCGCGCAGGATCCCGACGTCGCGCAGCCCGCCGGCGGCCTCCTTGAGGTCGCCTTCGAGCAGGAAGGCGAGTTCGCCGTGGGCCTTCCAGCGGGCGGCGGTGATCTCGCGCAGGGCGGGCAGTTGCCGCACGGCGGTACGGCGCCACTGGTCGGTGGCGGCGGCGAGCAGCCGGCCGGTCAGTTCCCGGTCGCCGGCGACGTGCCGGGCGTCGAGCAGGCCGAGTGCGACCTTGACGTCGTCGTGGGCGACGGACAGCGCCTCGGGGAGGGTGCGTACGGAGTGGTCGAGACCGACCCGGGCGTCCCAGATCGGATACCAGATCGTGGCGGCGAGTTCGTCCATCCCGGGCACCCCGTCGTGCAGCAGCACCAGGTCGAGGTCGCTGTACGGGGCGCACTGCAGCCGGCCGAGCCCGCCGACGGCCACGAGCGCGACGCCGGGGACGCCGCGTGGCATGAGTGAGTTGAGCCAGACATCGAGCGCCGCCGCACGTTCGACACGTGCGGCGGCGCCGATGGCGTTCGTCATCGCGGGGGTTTTCAGAGCGCGTCGAGCCCGCGCTCACCGGTGCGGACCCGGACCACGTCCTCGACGGCCGTGACCCAGACCTTGCCGTCCCCGATCTTGCCCGTACGGGCGGCGGCGACCACCGCGTCGACGACCTTGTCGACGTCGATCTCGTCGGTCAGTACCTCGACCCGGATCTTCGGCAGGAACTCCACCGTGTACTCGGCACCCCGGTAGACCTCGGTGTGCCCCTTCTGCCGGCCGTAGCCCTGGACCTCGCTGACGGTGAGCCCGGCCACGCCCAGGGCGTGGAGTGCTTCCTTGACGGCGTCCAGTTGGTGCGGCTTGATGACCGCGGTCACCAGCTTCATGTCCAGTCCCTCCATCGCTGGAACTTAACCGGCGACCTTTTCGGTGGCCGGGGCGGCCGGCTCCGCCGGCTCGGTCGACGCGGTCGGCGCGGCGCTGGTCGGCTTGCCGACGATGGAGGCGAAGCCGCCACCGGTGCTGGTGAACTCGTACGCGGACTCGGCGTGCTCGGCGTTGTCGATGCCCTCGACCTCGGCCTCGGCGCTGGCCCGGAAGCCGATCGTCTTCTCGATGGCGAAGCCGATGATGTAGGCGACGACGAAGCTGTAGACCAACACCACGACGACCCCGAGCGCCTGCTTGCCGAGCAGCGCGATTCCGCCGCCGTAGAGCAGTCCGGCGTTGCCCTCGCCGCCGAGCACCTCGACGGAGAGGAAGCCGATGAGCAGCGAGCCGATGATGCCGCCGACCATGTGGACCGCGACGACGTCGAGCGAGTCGTCGTACTTGAGCTTGTACTTCAGGCCGACCGCCAGGGCGCAGACGGCACCGGCGATGAGGCCGAGCGCGATCGCGCCGAGCGGCTCCAGGAAGGCACAGGCCGGGGTGATGCCGACCAGGCCGGCGATGGCGCCGGAGGCCGCACCGAGGGTGGTCGGCTTGCCGTCGCGCAGCCACTCGACCACGATCCAGCCGAGCACCGCGGCGGCGGTGGCCACCTGGGTGTTGATCAGCGAGATGGCGGCGGCACCGTCGGCGGCACCGGCGGAGCCGGCGTTGAAGCCGAACCAGCCGAACCACAGCAGGGCCGCGCCGAGCAGCACCATCGGCAGGTTGTGCGGCTTGAACTTGTCCTTCGGCCAGCCGACCCGCTTGCCGAGCACCAGGGCGAGGGCCAGGGCCGCCGCACCGGCGTTGATGTGGACGGCCGTACCACCGGCGAAGTCGAGCACGCCGAGCCCGTCCGCACCGATCCAGCCGCCGCCCCACACCCAGTGCGCGACCGGGAAGTAGACCAGGGTGGCCCACAGGCCGGCGAAGATCAGCCAGGGGCCGAACTTGGCCCGGTCGGCGATGGCGCCGCTGATCAGCGCGACGGTGATCACGGCGAACATCAGCTGGAAGCCGGCGAACAGCAGGTCGGGGATGCCGCCCTCGGTGCCGGACTCCAGCATGCCGCGCAGGCCGGCGGCGGACAGGTCACCGGTGATCCCGCCGATGTCCTCGCCGAACGCGATGCTGTAGCCGTAGAAGACCCACAGCAGGCTGACGACTCCGATCGCACCGAAGCTCATCATCATCATGTTGAGCACGGACTTGGAACGCGTCATGCCGCCGTAGAACAGTGCCAGGCCGGGTGTCATGAGCAACACCAGGGCGGCGGACGTCAAAATCCAGGCGGTGGCACCAGAATCTAGCTCCGGCACGCTGCCTCCTCTCAGTTGAGATAACCACCGGCCTATGAGGCAGCATCGCCCGGCGCCGGTTGCTGGGAAGCTTCCGGCGCCGCTGTTTCACCCGCCGTCACCACGCGGTTTCGACCACGTCACAGGTTGTTTCCTACGTGTGAAGAAAACCTCACAACAGCGGGAACGGACGGGGGCATATCAACCGAATAGCCCACGCCCGCTGTCGAAAAGGTGACAGGTGTACCGCGCTTGTTAACGCAGTGCGTACTCGAGGGTGTGCCGCTCGTAGTCGAGCAGCCGCAGATCGCGCATCGGACGGCGCAGATGCCCCTTGTGCACGATCCGCACGAACGCCGGGTCACCGGCCGCCGCCATCCGACGGATGCCCTCGACATGGTCGACGATCCGCTTGCGGATGGTGCGCACCAACCGGTGCCGGTCGCGCGGGATCAGCCCGTACGCGTCCGCGAACAGCCGCAGCCGGCGGGGCCGATCGGGCCGCTTCCAGCCCAGCGTGTACGAGTCCCGGTCGGAGAAGAGCGGCACCCACGTCCACGCGGCGTACGCCACGTCGTAGATCCGGGCCCCGGGCGAGGCGAGGTCGAAGTCGATCAGCGCGAGGGTGCCGTCCGGCCGCCAGATCACGTTGTGCGGCGCGGCGTCGTGGTGGCAGATCACCTCGGTGTCCGGCGGCGGCGGCCCGAAGGACCGCCACACCGCGTTCGGCGGCGGCTGGAAGCCGTACTGGGCGTCGTGGAACATCCGCAGCATCGTCGCGACGGTGACCAGCGCCTCGTCGGTGACCCAGTGCGGCGCCAGCGGGTATTCGCCGCACTCCCCCTCGAGGTACGACAGCACCTCGCGGTTGCGCTCGTCCATGCCCAGCGCCCGGGGCGAGCCGGTGAAACCGACGTACTCCAGGTGGCGCAGCAGGGCGTGGACCGACTGGGTCCACGGCCCGACGTTGCGCCGGACGGTGTCACCCACCCGAACGACGGTGCTCACGTTGCCGCCGTGGAGCGGGATCTCCTGCGAAGTCACGTGCGGTCTCCCGTGGCGTAGCGCCTGATCGCGGTAAGTCACCCGAGGTTACGCGTCCGTGCCAAGCGGCTCGGTACCCAGGAGTGCGTCGACGAACTGCGCCGGGTCGAACGGTGCCAGATCGTCGGGGCCCTCACCCAGCCCGACCAGCTTGACCGGGATGCCCAACTGCCGCTGTACGGCGATCACGATGCCGCCCTTGGCGGTGCCGTCGAGCTTGGTGAGCACCACCCCGGTCACGTCCACGACCTCGGTGAACACCCGGGCCTGGCTCAGCCCGTTCTGCCCGGTGGTGGCGTCGAGGATCAGCAGCGTCTCGTCGACCGGGCCGTGCTTCTCCACCACCCGCTTGACCTTGCCCAGTTCGTCCATCAGGCCGACCTTGTTCTGGAGCCGGCCGGCGGTGTCGATCAGGACGGCGTCGACCCCGGTGTCGATGCCCCGGCGCACCGCGTCGAACGCGACACTCGCCGGGTCGGCCCCCTCGGGACCGCGGACCACCTCGGCACCGACCCGGCCGGCCCAGGTGGTCAGCTGCTCGGCGGCGGCGGCCCGGAACGTGTCGGCGGCGCCGAGCAGCACGCTGTGGCCGTCGGCGACCAGGACCCGCGCGATCTTCCCGCAGGTCGTCGTCTTGCCCGCGCCGTTGACCCCGACCACCAGGACCACCGCCGGGGTACGGGCACCGTCCGCGGCGGCGGCCGTCGCGGCGACCCTGAGCGAGCGGTCCATCGCCGGGTCGAGGGCGTTGACCAGTTCGGCGGCGAGCAGCGCCCGCAGTTCGGTCGCCGACCGGGTGCCGAGCACCTTGGTCCGTTCCCGGAGCCGGTCGACGATCTCCCGGGTGGCGTCCACCCCGACGTCGGCGGTGATCAGGCTGTCCTCGATCTCCTCCCAGGCGTCCTCGTCGAGACGGTCGCGGGAGAGCAGGCCGAGCAGGCTCTTGCCGAACACGTTCTGGGAGCGGGCGAGCCGGGCCCGCAGCCGGACCAGCCGGCCGGCGGTCGGCTCGGGCTTCTCGACCGTCGGCGGCGCGACCGGTGGCGGCGCCGGTGGGGCGGGCGCGGTCGGCGTCTCGACCGGCGGCGGCGCGACCAGGACGTCCTGTTCCGCCTCCGGGGTCAGCACCGGCGGTGGCACCGGCCGGTCCTCGACGCTGGTGCCCGTGGTGGTCCCGTCCGGCGGCGGGCCTGGGCGCCGGCGCAGCCGGGGCACCATCAGTCCGAGTCCACCGAGCACCAGGACGCCCAGCAAGATCAGAGCGAGGACGACGTAATCCATGCCGGAAATCCTGTCAGATGCGTGCCGGTGTGTGTCGGGCACCGCACCCGTCGGGCGGTAAACGTCACGCCGGGGGCCGCACAGGGGTAGCGGTCGCGGCGCCGGGGTAACGAGGATGGGCTTCCCATCCCCCGCCCCGGAGGTCGACCATGGGTGTTCCGCCCATGCCAGGCACCACTGCCGAACTGCTGATCGGGCCGCTGCTGCGGCGGGTGGTCGGCACCAGCGCGACGATCTGGGTGGAGACGACCGGTCCCGGGACGGTCAGCGTGCGTACGCCGGACGGGGCCGGCGGCTCGGCATCCACGTTCACCGCGTTCGGCCACCACTACGCGCTGGTCGTCGTCGAGGGACTGGCCCCGGACACGCTGACGCCGTACGAGGTCCTCATCGACGACAAGCGGGTCTGGCCGCTGCCCGACTCGCCGTACCCGGCGAGTGTGATCAGGACCCGGCCGGCCGACCGGACCGGCCCGGTACGTCTGATCTTCGGCTCCTGCCGGGAGACGACCCAGCACTCGACGACCCGGCGGCTGCCCCCGGACGCCCTCGACGCCTACTCCCGTCGGCTGATGGCCCAGGGGCCCGACTCCCCCGCCCGGCCGGACCTGATGGTGCTGCTCGGCGACCAGGTGTACGCCGACAACACGTCGCCGGAGGTACGCCGGTTCCTGCAGGGACACGCGGACCGACCCGCGGGCGCACCGGCCGGCCAGGTGGTCAGCTACGACGAGTACACCAAGCTCTATCTGGAGTCGTGGCGCGATCCGGAGATCCGCTGGCTGCTGGCGACCGTACCGAGTGTGATGATCTTCGACGACCACGAGGTGATCGACGACTGGAACACCTCGGCCTCGTGGCGTGCCGACGTACGCCGGGAACCGTGGTGGGCGGAGCGGATCAGCAGCGGACTGGCGTCGTACTGGGTCTACCAGCACCTGGGCAACCTCGAACCGGACGAGATCGCGGCCGACCCCGTCTACGCCGCGGTCGTCGCCGCCGACGACGCGACCGGGGTGCTGCGCGAGTTCGGCGGGCGCGTCGACGGCGAGTCCGACACGGGGCGGCCGGCGCGCAGCTACCGGTGGAGCTACCGGCTCGACGTCGGGCGGACCCGGATCGTGGTGCTCGACAACCGGTGCAGCCGGGTCCTCGACCGGGCCTCCCGCGCCATGCTGCCGCCGGACGAGTGGTCGTGGTTCGTCGACCAGACCCACGGCGACTACGACCATCTGGTGGTCGGGGCGTCGCTGCCGTGGCTGCTGCCGCCCGGCATCCACCACCTGGAGGCGTGGAACGAGCGGCTCGCCGGGTCGGCGCGGCCCCGGGTCGCGGCCCTGTCGGAGAAGGTCCGTCGGGTCTTCGACCTGGAACACTGGGCGGCCTTCCGCCGCTCCTTCGACGACCTGGCCGAGTTGTTCGCCCGGCTCGGCAGCGGTCGGCCCGTCGGGGCCGGGGACGGGGCCGACGACGCGGCCGACGACGCGGCCGGGAACCGGGTCGGGGCCGGAGCGGCGTACCGGGCACCGGCGTCGATCAGTGTGCTCGGTGGCGACGTGCACCACTCGTACGTGGCCCGGGCGCACTTCGCCGCCGGGGTGACCACCCCGGTGCACCAGCTGACCTGCTCGCCGATCCACAACCAGGTGCCGGCGTTCATGCGGCCGGTGATGCGGCTGGGCTGGTGGCGCGGGCCGGCCGCGGCGGTGGGGGCGCTGGCCCGCTCCGCCGGGCTGCGGCGCCCGGCCGTCGGCTGGCGCAGGCTCGCCGGGCCGTACTTCGGCAACGCGATCAGCACGCTGCTGCACGAGGGCCGGTCGGCCCGGGTGACGGTCGAGGGCACCCGCAAGGACGGTGGGCTGAGGATCGTGGCCCAGCAGCCCCTGGCGGACTGACCCCGCGATCTTGCACTTGTCGCCCCCCATAACGGGCAAAAGGAGGAGACAAGTGCAAGATCGCGGATAAGCGGGTGTGGTCAGGCGGCCAGGGCGGCGCGGACGTACGGGAGGTCGGCGGGCCCGCTCCAGCGCAACGCCGACAGGCCGGCGACCCGGGCACCGCGCACCGCCCGGTCGTCGTCGTCGACGAAGAGCACCTGGTCCGGCAGTGTCGCGAGCGCGGTGGCGGCGGCCAGGAAGAACTCCCGCGACGGCTTGGCCGCTCCGACCACCGACGAGTTGACCACCAGGTCGACCTCGCCGGTCAGCCCGAGCGCGGCCAGGTCGGCGTCGAGCACGTCGGTGGCGTTGGTGCCCAGCCCGACCCGTACGCCGGCGGCCCGGACCTCGCGGACCAGGGCGAGCACGTCCGGGTCGACCTCGCCCCGGTACGCCTGCCAGGCG
Organism: Polymorphospora rubra; assembly: GCF_018324255.1. GTDB lineage: Bacteria > Actinomycetota > Actinomycetes > Mycobacteriales > Micromonosporaceae > Polymorphospora > Polymorphospora rubra. Next base: position 4,279,442 of record NZ_AP023359.1, on the reverse strand, counting down.
TCGACGGCGGCGCGGGCCGTCGCCACACCACCGGCCTGCCCGGCGATCGCCTCGGCCACCCCGGCCATCCAGGCGGCGTCGCTGACCTGCCCGGTGACCGCCGGGGTCAGCCGCTCCGGCGCCATCGCGGCGGCGTGCAGACTGCCCCCGGCGAGGCCGTACTCCCGTTCGACGCCGGCGGTGACCGCCGGGTCCCAGCGGCGGAGCACCCCGTCGAAGTCGAGCAGCAGGGCGGTGACCCGCTTGCGCTGGCTCACTCCACGCCTCCGGTGTTGATCCGCTGGCTGATCACCTGGGTGACGCCGCCACGCATGGTGACGCCGTAGAGCGCGTCGGCGACCTCCATGGTGCGCTTCTGGTGGGTGATGATGATGAGCTGACTCCGTTCCCGTAGCTGGGCCATCAGGGTGATCAGGCGGCCGAGGTTGACGTCGTCGAGCGCCGCCTCGACCTCGTCCATGATGTAGAACGGGCTGGGCCGGGCCCGGAAGATCGCCACGAGCATGGCGACGGCCGTCAGCGAGCGTTCGCCGCCGGACAGCAGCGACAACCGCTTGATCTTCTTGCCCGGTGGCCGGGCCTCCACCTCGACACCGGTGGTGAGCAGGTCGTCGGGTTCGGTCAGCACCAGCCGGCCCTCGCCGCCGGGGAAGAGCACGTTGAAGACCTGTTCGAACTCGCGGGCCGTGTCGGCGTACGCGCTGGCGAAGACCTCCAGGATGCGCTCGTCGACGTCTTTCACCACGGTGAGCAGGTCACGGCGGGTGGCCTTCAGGTCCTCGAGCTGCTCGGAGAGGAACTTGAACCGTTCCTCCAGTGCCGCGAACTCCTCCAGCGCCAGCGGGTTGACCTTGCCGAGCAGGGTGAGTTCGCGTTCGGCCTTCGCCGCCCGCTTCTCCTGCGCCGGCCGGTCGTACGGCACCGGTTCGGGGACCGGCTTGCCGTCCTTCTCGGCGGCGGCCACGTCGGCCGGGGTCGGCGGCACCGGGTTGGCGGGACCGTACTCGGCGATCAGGGTCGCCACGTCGAGGGCGAAGTCCTCGGCGGCCTTCGCCTCCAGCTGTTCGATCCGCATCCGCTGCTCGGCGCGGGCCACCTCGTCGCGGTGCACCTCGCTGGTGAGCCGTTCGAGGTCGGCGCCGAGCCGCTTGGCGGTGGCCCGGGTCTGCTGGAGTTCCGCCTCCCGGTGGGCGCGGGCCCGGGCGATGTCGTCGCGGGTCCGCTCGGCGCCGGCCAGCGAGCCGGCCAGCCGGCCGAGCGCGTCGCGGGCACCGATCTCGACGGCCCGGGCGATGCCGGCGCCGCGGACCCGGGCCGCCTTGCGGGCGGCGGCCCGTTCCCGGGCGGCCCGTTCGGCGTTGGCCTGGCGCAGCAGCGAGTCGGCCCGGCCGGCGATCGAGGCGACCCGCTCCTCGGCGGTGCGGACCGCGAGGCGTACCTCCATCTCGTTCTGCCGGGCCCGGGGCAGCGCGGCGGCGAGTTGGTCGCGTTCCTCGGTGGACGGGTCCTCGTCGATCGGGGTGGCCTCGGCCAGCCGCAGCCGCTCCTCCAGCTCGGCGATGCCGGCGAGGTCACGGTCGCGGGCCTGCTCGGCCCGGTCGCGCGACGCCGCGAGCCGTTCGGTCTCGGCCTTGGCCGACCGGGCGGCGGCGCCGAGCTCGGCGAGCCGGCGGGCGGCGGCGTTACGCTGCCCCTCGGCCTCGCGCTTCGCGGCCGCGGCGACCGAGACGGCCTCCTTGCGGTCGGCGACCTCGGCCCGGCCGACGACGAGTTGCTCCTTGAGTTCGGCGCCGGTCGCCTCGGCGGCGATCCGGTTGGCCCGGGCCTCCTCGACGGCGGCCTGGACCTCGATGAAGCTCGGCGCCTTCGCCGAGCCGCCGGCCGCCGCGTAGGCGCCGACCACGTCGCCGTCGGGCGTGACCGCGCGCAGCTCCGGGTTGCGGGCCGCCAGCCGGGCCGCCGCCTCAAGATCATTGACGAGTACGACGTCCCGCAGCGCCCGGTGCACGGCCGGTCGTACCTCTTCGGGGCATTTGACCAGGTCCGGCGCCCAGCGGGCACCCTCGGGCAGGGCCGGCCGCAGCGCGTCGGCCGACCCGGTCATCCCGGGACCGTCGGGGCCGCCGACCAGCAGGTCGGCCCGCCCGGCATCGGAGATCTTGAGCAACCGCATCGCCTCGGTCGCCTCGTCGACGCCGCTGACCGCGACGGCGTCGGCGAGCCCGCCGAGCGCGGCGGCCAGCGCCGCCTCGTGCCCCGGCTCGACGGTCAGCATCGCGGACAGGTTGCCCAGCAGGCCCGGCACCTGGTCGGCGCGGGCCAGCAGCGCCCCGGCGCCGTCCTTGCGGCGCAGCCCCATCGCGAGCGCCTCCTCGCGGGCCTTCCAGGTCGCCGCGTCCTTCTCGGCGGCCCGCTCGGCGTCGGAAAGCTGCCGTACGGTCGCGCCGGCCGCTTCGTGCGCGGCGACCGCCTCGTCGTGCCGGGCGTCGAGGTCGGCGTTGTCCCGGTCGGCCTCGGACGAGCTGGCGGCGACCGCGTCGACCTCGGCCTGCGCCTTCTCGGCCCGGCCCAGCGCGTCGGCGTGCGCGGCGGCCAGCCGGGCGATCTCCTCGGCCGCCGAGCCGCTGCGGGCCCGCGCCGAGTCGACCTGCCCGGTGAGCTTGGCCAGCCCCTCCCGCCGGTCGGCGATCGCCTTCGCGGCGACGACCAGCGCCCGCTCCGCCTCGGCGAGCTGCCGTTCCAGCTCCTGACGCCCCTCGACCGCCTCGGCGAGGCGTACCTGGTCCTCGGTCAGCGCGGCGCGCAGGTCCTCCTCCTGGGCCCGGATCCGCTCGGCCTCGGCCGCGAGCTGGTCCGGGTCACGGCCCGGGCGCTCGTCCTCGGGTGCGACGCTGAGGTGCCGGTGCCGTTCGCCGGCAAGCTGCTGGGTGGACCGGAACCGCTCCTGGAGGGTGGACAGCCGGTACCACGTGTCCTGGGCGGCGGCGAGCAGCGGGGCGTCCTGGGCCAGCGCCGCCTCGACCTCGGCCAGCCGTTCCTGCACCACGGCGTGCTCGGCCTCGACGATCTCGCGACGCTCACGCAGCGCCGCCTCGTCGGCGATCTCCTTGTCCAGCGTGGAACGCAGGGTGGCCAGGTCGTCGGCGAGCAGCCGTAGCCGGGCGTCACGCAGGTTGGCCTGGATGCCGGCGGCCCGGCGGGCCACCTCGGCCTGCCGGCCGAGCGGCTTGAGCTGGCGGCGCAGCTCGGCGGTCAGGTCGGTGAGCCGGTTGAGGTTGACCTGCATCGCGTCGAGCTTGCGCAGTGCCCGTTCCTTGCGCTTGCGGTGCTTGAGTACGCCGGCGGCCTCCTCGATGAACGCGCGGCGGTCCTCCGGCTTGGCGTGCAGTACGGCGTCGAGCCGGCCCTGCCCGACGATGACGTGCATCTCCCGGCCGATGCCGGAGTCGCTGAGCAGCTCCTGGATGTCGAGCAGCCGGCAGGAGTCGCCGTTGATCTCGTACTCGCTCTCGCCGGAGCGGAACATCCGGCGGGTGATCGAGACCTCGGTGTATTCGATCGGCAGGGCGCCGTCGGTGTTGTCGATGGTGAGGGTGACCTCGGCCCGACCCAGCGGCGCCCGGCCCGCGGTGCCCGCGAAGATCACGTCTTCCATCTTGCCGCCCCGCAGGGCCTTGGCACCCTGCTCACCGAGCACCCAGGCGATCGCGTCGACGACATTGGACTTGCCGGACCCGTTGGGACCGACCACGCAGGTGATCCCCGGTTCCAGCCGCAATGTCGTGGCGGAGGCGAAGGACTTGAAGCCCTTCACCGTCAGGCTCTTGAGATGCACGCTTCCGATCCTCGTCGACGTGGCCGCCGGGCTGCCGGCCGGCGCTGACCGCCGGCGGGCGCTCGGCGCCGAGGTGCCCCTGCTCCATTCGTCGGGGGCCGCCGGTCGACCCGTCGCCGGGCGGGCGGTCCGGGCCATTTCGCAGCGTAACCCGCATCGGCGCGGTCGACGGAACGGCACGCGCCGGTCAGCGCCTACCGAGGGCAAAAAGCTGCGCGCCGACACGATGTGGTCGGCGCGCGATCTGGTGTGGTGCGATTCAGGTGTTCGGGCAACGGCGCCGGGTTCCCCCGGCCTCCGCAGCTCGGATCAGGCCATTGCCGGCTCTGCCAGCCGCAGCAGTTCGTCTGCTTCGGCGGCAGCCGCGGCGAGCCGATCGTTCTCGGCACGCACACGGGTGATCTCGAACTCGAGTGCCTCGACCCTTGCACGCAGTCGGGTGACCTCGTCGAGCAGACGCCGGTCAGGCGCCATGCCAACATGGCCGTAGAGGGCCTTCGCCATATCAACTCCTTGTAATGCGCTGCCGGAAAGGCCGGACAAACGCGCGCCCAGCGTGGTCGCGGCGAAGCCCCCGGGCACACGGGGACAGGATCGGGCGCGACTGGCGACACCTCTATAGTCCGCCGATGTCGCTGTGTCGTCAAGCTGGGCGGGGCATGGATCACTCTCATGTCACCGCCACGATCGTGGCGGCCACCTCCCGGTACGGACGAAGATCACTGTCCGGACCCCGCCGATGCTATCGGCCGGACGTTTCCGGCCCGCTAATGATGATCTTCCCGGGGCCTTATATCTTCCTTAGCCACGTTGCCCGGGCGAGGACCGGATGCGTACGGTCGCACCGGCCCTGACCCCGGCAGACGGAGGCGACAGCGTGTACGGCGAAAGCCACGAGCCCGACCGGCCACCGACGTCGCGCGGACGGGGTCGGCACCGCGGCCCACGCCGGCTGTCCGGGCTGTTCGGTCTCGCCGCCGTGGTCAGCGTGCTGCTGGTCGGCCTCGGCGTCGGCGCGGCCCTGCTGCCGTCGTACCTCGCCGGCGGACCCGAGACGACCTCGACCGGGGTCACCACCGGTGACGGCGCCGGCAACGGACTGGTCAACCCGGACGGGCTGCCGTTGGCGACCGACCCGGCCACTGCGACCCCGACCGGCTCGGCCACCCCGAGCGACAGCCCGTCGCCCGCTCCCACCCCGACGTCGGCCAGTCCCCGCCCCACCCCGAAGCCGTCGAAGACCAGCGCCACCCCGAGCCGTACACCGAGCCGCACCCCCACGACGCGCACCGAGTCGGGCGGGGGCGGCAGCCAGGAGGAGCAGGTCGTCGCGATCGTCAACCAGCGCCGGGCGGAGGCCGGCTGCGGCGCCGTACGCACCAACGCCAACCTGGCGAAGGCGGCCCGGCTGCACAGCGAGGACCAGGCCGCGCACAGCCGGATGTCGCACGAGGGCAGCAACGGCAGCTCCCCGTGGCAACGCGCCGAGCAGGCCGGCTACCAGCGGGCGATCAGCGAGAACGTCGCCGCCGGCTACCGGACCCCGGCCGCGGTGATGGAGGGCTGGATGAACAGCCCCGGCCACCGGGCCAACATCCTGAACTGCGACGCCAAGGCGATCGGCATGGGGATCGCCCGGTCGGCCGACGGCACGATCTACTGGACCCAGATGTTCGGCTCCGCCGTCTGATCCCCCCGGGCGGCCGGCGCAGTCGTCTGATCCCCTGGGCGGCGGCCCGGCTCCGCCGGCGGATCCCCCCGGGCAGCCCGACTTCGCCGGCTGGATCCCCCCGGCGGCCCCGCCACGACGGGTGCGACGCCGTGGCCCGGCCGCCGGGGCCGGCGCACCGGCCCGGGTGTCGCCCGGCCGTGCCGCCGGACGCTCCCGGCTCGTTGACCCCACGGGCGGTGTGCCGCGACCGGACGTGGCGGCGTCGCCGGCGGCACCTCGCCCGGCCTGGTCACCACGGCAACGCGCCGTTCTCGAGCCCGGGGGAGCTCATCGATGACCGTACTGCTGCCTCTCTACGTCCATCCGGCGGTGGCTCCGGCGGCGTGGGAACCGGACCGGCTACGCGGCACCACCGTCGTCGTCGACGGGCACGACGACCCCGCGTACCGCCGGGTCACCGCCCGGCTGGCCGCGGCGGGCGTGCCCGTGCTCGGATACGTCGACCTGGCCCGGGCCACCCGGCCGCTCGCCGACGTGCTCGACGACGTCGAGGGCTGGACCGGCCACCCGGTCGGCGGCGTCTTCCTCGACCGAGCCCCCACCGCCCCGTCCGCCGTCGGCCCGGTGGCGCTGGCCGTCCGGGCGGCCCGACGCGGCGGGCTGTCCGAGGTCGTCCTGAATCCGGGGACGCCCACCGATCCGCTCTACCGCCGGCTCGACGTCGGCATCTGCACCTTCGAGGGTGGCTGGCCGGACTACCAGCGGTGGACCGGGGCCGGCGGCGAACTCGGCGACGGCCACCTGGTGTACTCGGTGCCGCCGGCGCAGCTCCCGGCGGCGCGGCGCCTGATGACCTGGCGGGGAGCCGGCTTCGGGCTGGTCACCGACCGCGGGCTGCCGCACCCGTACGGCGGGCTCCCCAGCCGGCTGGACACGCTCACCCCGGCGGGCTGACATGGCCGGGGCGCGTCCGCCGCGCACCGTCACCGCCCGCGCCGCCCGGGCCGTGGTCGCCGTCCTGGCCGTACTGCTGGCCGGGGCGGCCTGCTCCGACGAGCGTGATCCGCCGATCCCCCGCCCCTGGCCGACGGCCACCGCACTCACCTGGCAGTGGCAGCTCACCGGCGAACCGGACGTCACCGTCGACGCCGACGTGTTCGCCCTCGACGGCTTCACCGCCACCGTCGACGCGGTCGACCGGTTGCGGGCCCGGGGCAAGCGGGTCGTCTGCCACGTCGAGGCCGGCGTGCTGCGGACGTCGCGGCCGGACGCCGGCCGGTTCCCGCCGCAGGTGCTCGGCGAGCCGACCGGGCGACCCGACGAGTGGTGGGTCGACGTACGGCAGTGGGGGGTCCTCGAACCGATCCTCACCGACCGGTTCCGGCTCTGTCGGGGCAAGGGTTTCCACGCGGTGGCGCCGTACGGCGTGGACGGCTACGCGTACGACCCCGGCCTGCCGCTGACCTTCGACGACCAGATCGTCTTCAACCGGCGGCTCGCGAAGCTGGCCCGCTCGCTCGGGCTGTCGCCGGGGCTGGTCAACGACATCGACCAGGTCGCGGCGCTGGAGCCCGACTTCGACTTCGCCGTCAACGAGGAGTGCTTCGTGGCGGCCGAGTGCGACCGGCTGCTGCCGTTCGTCGCGGCCGACAAGCCGGTCTTCCACGTCGAGTACGACGCCGACACCAGCGAGTTCTGCCCGACGACCCGCGCCCTGGGGTTCGCGTCGGTGCACAAGAGCCGGGAGCTGGGAGTCTGGCGCGCCCCGTGCCTGTTCTGAGCCGTACACCCGGGTCCGGCCCGGCCGCCCGGCCCGCCGGCATCCGCCCGACCGGTGGTGCGCCCGACCGGTGGTGCGCCCGGTCAGGGCCGGGGCAGGCGTGGGCGGGGCTGGCAGCGTGGGCAGCTGAAGGAGGACCGGTTCATGAACGGCTCACGGCGGATCGGAGCGCCGCACCGGTGGCACGGCAGCCCCTCCCGGCCGTACACGTCGAGCGACCGGTCGAAGTAGCCGCTCTCGCCGTTCACGTCGACGTACAGGGCGTCGAAGCTGGTGCCGCCGGCCTTGATCGCCGCACCCAGCACGTCGCGTACGTGCCCGAGCAGCCGGATGACCGCCGGTCCGGTCAGTGCGGCGGTCGGCCGCAACCCGTGCAACCGGGCCCGCCACAGCGCCTCGTCGGCGTAGATGTTGCCGACGCCGGAGATCAGTGTCTGGTCGAGCAGGGCCCGCTTCACCTCGGTCCGGCGCCGCCGGATCGCGGCGACGAACGCCGTGTCGGAGAACTCCGGATCCATCGGGTCGCGGGCGATGTGCGCGATCTCCGTCGGCAGGTCGGCGCCGCCCTCGGAGTACGACAGCCCGCCGAACGTACGCTGGTCGACGAAGCGGAGTTCGGGGCCGCCGTCGTCGAAGGTGAACCGGATCCGCAGGTGTGTCTCGTCGGGCGTGCCCGCCGGCTGCATCAGCAGCTGCCCCGACATGCCGAGGTGCCCGATCACCGCGTCGCCGCTGTCCAGCGGCAGCCACAGGTACTTTCCCCGGCGGCGGACGTCGACCACCTGCCGGCCGGCGAGCACCGCCGCGAAGTGTGCGGCACCGGGCAGGTGCCGGCGGATCGCCCGTGGATGCCGTACGTCGACGACGGCGAACCGCCGGCCGGTCACCCACCGGGCCAGCCCCTGCCGGACCGTCTCGACCTCGGGCAGCTCAGGCACGTCGGCTGCCGGACGGGTCCGGATCCGGGATCGACACCCCGTCGGCCGACGCCGGCACGGAACCGGCCGCCGGAACGGGCTCGCCCTCCGGCGCGGGCGCCCCGCCGGGCCGGTCGGGGCCGCCGCGTCGGGTGCCGTGGTCGGCTGGTCCGGCGGGACCTCGGTCGGCTCGGCGACCTGCTCCGACAGCGTCCGCCAGGCCGCCTCGGCGGCCCGCTGCTCGGCCTCCTTCTTGCTGCGGCCCTCGGCGCCGCCGTACCGCTGGCCGGCGACCACCACCCAGGCGGTGAACGTCTTGGCGTGGTCCGGGCCGGCGTCGTCGATCCGGTATTCCGGCACCCCGACCCCGAGCGCGGCGGTCAGCTCCTGGAGGCTGGTCTTCCAGTCCAGGGCCGCGCCGCGGCCGGCGGAGTCCGCCATCAGCGGGTCGAACAGCCGGTGGATCACGATCGAGGCGGTGTCCAGCCCGTACTGGAGGTAGATCGCGCCGAGCAGCGCCTCCAGGGTGTCGGCGAGGATGCTCGCCTTGTCCCGGCCGCCGGTGGTCTCCTCACCCTTGCCCAACAGCAGGTACGGCCCGAGGCCCTGCGGACCGAGGCCACGGGCGACGTCGGCGAGCGCACGCATGTTGACCACGCTGGCCCGCAGCTTGGCGAGCTGCCCCTCGGGCAGGTCCGGGTGGTTGTGGAACAGCGCCGCCGTGATCACCACACCGAGCACCGAGTCGCCGAGGAACTCCAGGCGCTCGTTGGTCGGCAGGCCACCGTTCTCGTACGCGAACGAGCGGTGGGTCAGGGCCCGTTCCAGCAGTTCGGGGTCGAGGGAGATCCCGAAGGCAGCCTCCAGGTGGCCGACCGGTGGCCGCCTCCGCTTGTCGTTGCTCATCTGCTCACCTCGCCGCTGTGATCGCCGTGGACCGGATGCACCGTGGCCGGTGCCGTCGGGACTGGGTCACGCGCCCTCCTCACTTCGTCCGGTGGGCGCGGTGTCACCGAGCCGACCGATGCCCTCGCTCCGCTCGGGCATCCGTGCTCCTCGCTTCGCCCGGTCATGCTGTCACCTCGGCCGAGTCGGCGAGCAGCGCCGCGACGGTGCGGGTCACACCGCGCCGGTGCAGGTGGGCGGCGAGCGCAATGCCGGAGGCGACGTCGGCGCCGTCGGCCGCGCCGTGGCAGACCACCACCGTGCCGGGCACGCCGAGCAGGGCGGCGGCGCGGGGCACCCCGCCGGCCGACGGCGGTCCGCCCGCCATCGCGTAGGCCCCCTCGATGCCCTTGAGCAGGACGTTTCCGGTGAATCCGTCGGTCACCACGACGTCGGCACGGTCACCGATACCGATGTCGTAGCCCTCGACGAGGCCCACATAGGTGGCATCGCCGGGCAGCGCGACGGCGGCGAGCAGGGGGTCGGCGGCCCGGCGTACCCGGTCGCCCTTGCCCGGCTCGACGCCGATCGACAGCAGTCCGACCCGCGGCCGGGCGATGCCGTGCACGACGGCGGCGTAGGCGGCGCCCAGGATGGCGTGCCGGGCCAGCGTGGTCGGCCGGGCCTCCAGGGAGCCGCCGACGTCGAGCAGCACCACCGGACCGTGTACGGCCGGCAGGCTCGCGACCAGCGCGGGATGCCGGACCTCGGGCCAGCGACGCAGGCCGAGTACGGCGGCGGTGACGGTCGCCCCGCTGGCACCGGCCGACACGACGGCGTCGGCGGCACCTTCGGCGACCGCGGCGACGGCGGCGCGGACGGTGGTGTCGGTGCGGGTGGCGACAGTGGGCGCGTCGGCCATGCCGACCGCGCGGCTGACCGGGCGTACGGAAACCCGGTCACGCTGGGCCGGCCGGAGCGCGGCGAAGACCTCGTCGGCCGTCTCGGGCGGTCCGACGAGGAGCAGGTGTAGTTCAGGATCGGCGCCGCATGCCCGCAGAGCGCCGTCAACCACGACGGCGGGAGCGTTGTCCCCGCCGAGGAGGTCGACGGCGATCCGCACGGTCCCCGGCTCCGCGGGCGACCCGGCCGTCGAGTCGCGGCCGGCGGGAGCCGGGGCACCGGGCGTTGACCAGGGCCTGCGCGCCGCCTGACCGGAAGTCGAAGGCGTCACGCTTGCCGGCGTCAGACCTCGATGACCTGGCGGCCGTTGTAGGTGCCGCACACGGTGCAGGCGTTGTGCGGCAGCTTCGGCGACCGGCACTGCGGGCAGGCGGCAGTCGCGACCGCCGTCGCCTTCCAGTTCGCCCGGCGGGACCGGGTGTTGCTGCGCGACATCTTGCGCTTGGGGACGGCCACGGTTCCTACTCCTCTTTACGGGTCAGTTGCGACAGGCTCGCCCAGCGCGGGTCGATCTGCTGGTGGCTGTGGTCCGCCGGCAGCTCGTCCCATTGCACCCCGCACTCGGGGCACAACCCTGGGCAGTCGTCTCGGCACAGCGGGTTGGTCGGCAGCGCGAGCACCACCGCATCCCGCAGCACCGGCTCCAGGTCGATCAGGTCGCCTTGGAGCCGGCCCACCTCGTCCTCGTCGGTCGTCTCGTCCGTGGTGCTGTTCTCGTACGCGTACAGCTCCTGGACCGTGACGGTCAGCGAGTCGCCGATCGCGCGCAGGCACCGCCCGCACTCGCCCTGGACGGAACCGCTGACGGTTCCGGAGACGAGCACACCCTCGGACACCGATTCGAGTCTCAGGTCGAGGTCGAGGTCGGCGCCTTCCGGCACACCGATCAGCTCCAGTCCGAGGTCTGCCGGGGCCGGCACCACCCGCTTGACCGTACGCAACGCGCCAGGCCGGCGCGGCAGCTCCCTCGTGTCGAGGACCAGCGGCGACCTGGGGTCGAGGTGGATCGGCGAATGTTTGGGCATAGTCAGACTCCGGCCTGTGTGAGGCCGACGTTGAAGGTTACCTGAGCAGGGACCTCAGCGTCGAACCGGGGCACCGCCACGGCGGACCCGAGAGGATCGTCAGAACGAAAGCGGGCGTTCGGTGTCCTCGCCACCGAAGTTGCCGATCTCGCGCAGTGCGTGCATCTTGTCCCGGCCCCGCTCGATCGAGGCGAGGGCCCGGGTGAGGAACTGCTCGAAGTTGGCCAGGGCGGTGTCGACGTAGTCGTCGACCTCCTCACGCAGCCGCTGCGCCTCGGCCCGGGCCTCGCCGATGATCCGGGCACCCTCGTGCTCGGCCGAGACGGTGATCTCGTTGACCGAGACGAGGCGGGCGTGCTCGGCCTCGCCCTCGCTGATGATCCGGTCCGCCTCGCGCTTGCCGGCGTCCATGATCTTGTCGCGCTCCTCCAGCAGCGCGGCCGCCCTGCGCAGATCCGCGGGGAGTTCGGCGCGCAGTTCGTCGAGGATGCCGATCATCTCCCCACGATCGACCATGCAGTTGTTGCGCGACATCGGGACGGACCGCGCCGTCTCCAGGATGGCGATGATCTCGTCGATGCGGTCGAGCGGGTCCACCCGGCACCTCACCCCTGTAGTTCGTCGGCCGACCTACATGATGCGGGGTCGACCCAGATCCCTGCTCGACCAATCATGCGGTGCCGGGGCAACAGGAGTACCGATCCCGTCCGGTACGGCGCGTCGCCGGGCACCTCGGTCACCCCGCCCGACCGGCACCTTTCCCCCACGACGGCCGCTTTCCTCGCGACAGCCGCTTTCCGGACGGGTCCGCCGATCAGGAGCGGGTCGACTCCATCCGGTCGACCAGCCGGCGGAGGACCGATTCGGGCAGGTGCGCCGAGACGTCCCCGCCCCACTTGGCGACCTCCTTCACCAGGCTGGACGAGACGAAGGAGTAGAGCGGGTTCGTGGGCATGAAGAGCGTCTCGACCCCGGCGAGCCCGATGTTCATCTGGGCCATCTGGAGTTCGTAGTCGAAGTCGCTGACCGCCCGCAGCCCCTTGACCACCACGCTCGCCTCCTGCGCCCGGCAGAAGTCGACCAGCAGACCGCGGAACGACTCCACCCGCACGTTCGGATAGTCGGCGGTCACCTCGCGCAGCAGCTCGATCCGCTCGTCGACCGTGAACAGGCCCTGCTTCGACTGGTTGATCAGCACACCGACGATCACCTCGTCGAAGAGCCGACTGCTCCGGCCGACGATGTCGAGGTGTCCGTTGGTCACCGGATCGAACGAGCCTGGGCACACCGCACGTCTCATGATCGGCGACCGTACCAAAGCGTGGTCTCCCCGTAACGCCGACCGCTCTCGCCGGTGACGCCTTCCACCCAGGTGACGGGCCCACCGCGGGTGGCCCGCTCGACCACCACGACGGCGTCGGCCGCCAGCCAGCCGCCACCGACGAGCGCGGCCAGCATCGCGGTCACCTCCTCGTCCGGCACCGCGTACGGCGGATCGGCGATGACCACGTCGTACGGGGCGCCGTCCGGAGGGCCGGCGGCCAGCACGGTGCCGACCTTGCCGGTCACCACCCTTACCGCCGGGCCGGCCCGCAGGGCGGCGACGTTCTCCCGGATGATCCGTACGGCCCGCTGGTCCGACTCGACGAGCAGCACGTGCGCCGCGCCCCGCGACAACGCCTCCAGGCCGAGCGCGCCGGACCCGGCGTAGAGGTCGGCGACGCGGGCCCCGTCGAGGTCGACCCGGGTGTCCAGCGCGCTGAACAGCGCCTCACGGACCCGGTCGGAGGTCGGCCGGGTGTGCGCGCCCGGCGGTACGGCGATCCGCCGTCCGCCGAACGTCCCGGCGACGATCCGCGTCATGACACCTCCAACCGTCCGGCCCGCCGCTGCCCGCACGGCCATGGACCGCCTCGACGCTACGCGACGAGTGGCGCCGTCCGGCCGCCGGCCGGACGATGACGACGCCACTCACGGTGCCGACCGTACGGCTTTCCGTAGATCAAAGATCTCGAATGCGCATCAGGATCCTTAGCGTTCCATGAGGGCTGCCGACGCCCGCCACGAGCCGATATGGTCTGGCGCTGTGCCGGCTGTATCTCGCCGGCGTACGGCGCCGCTGGTCGCGCCCGTTCGGTGAGCGCACCACCACCCCCGGCGCCGTGCCCTCGAGTTTTCCACCCCAGGAGTACGCGTGATCTCTTCCAAGCTGTCGCTGCGGCGGCCGCTCGCCGTCGTCGGCGCCGCGTTCCTCGGCCTCGCCGCCGCGGTCGCGGTGGCCTCGCCCGCGAGCGCGCACCACAGCGTGGTCGACGGCAAGGCCGTCTGCGACACCACCACCGGCGAATGGGTCGTCGACTGGACCGTCACCAGCGTCGCCCCGCCCGAGTCGACCGGTTACCGGCTCTACGAGGTGGTCGCCAAGCCGATCCCGGTGACCGGCATCGAGGTCACGCTGGGCGACGGGTACCCGTTGAACCCGCACACCCCGCTGACCGGCACCCAGCGCCTGCCGGGCACCACCGTCCAGGCCTCGCTCCAGGTCAAGGGCGCCTGGGACAGCGGTCACGAGGACACCAAGTGGAAGAAGAAGACGATCACCCTCGGCGGGGTGTGCGAGAAGGAGGAGCCGCCGCCGGCGACGGCCACGCCGACGTACACGATCGCCACCGACTGTGACGGTCTGGTCGCGGTCACCCTGACCAACGGCAAGGACGCCACCGCCCCGGCCAAGTTCAAGGTCGTCACCGCCGCGGGCTTCGAGGAGTCCGTCGAGGTCGCCCCGGGCGGGGAGACCACGGTGGAGATCCCGGCCGACAAGGCCGACGAGATCACGGTCACCGAGGCCGGCCAGGAGAAGCCGCTGTTCACCGGCTCGGCGCCGGAGCCGGAGGGCTGCCCCACCGCGGGCCTGGAGGTCACCTGCGAGGACATGACCTTCAGCCTGACCAACCCCGAGGACGGCAGCGAGTCGTTCACCGCCGTGTTCACGCCGAGCACCGGTGACGTCCAGAAGATCACGGTCGCCCCGGGCGAGTCCAAGAGCGTCACGTTCGCCGGCTCCGCCGGACTCACCGTCGACGCCGTCATCGAGGGCTACGAGGACGACGTCGTCACCTTCGCGTGGGACGAGGAGAAGCCCGAGGACTGCCCCGCGCCGGGTGGCGGTGGCGGCGGTGACCTGCCGGTGACCGGTGCCGCGGCCGGTGGCATCGCGGCCGGTGCCGTGCTGCTGCTCGCCGTCGGCGGGTTCCTGTTCTACCTGGCCCGTCGCCGTCGGTTGACCTTCACCGCCTGAGTCTGACGTGCCGCGGGGCGCGTCGGTCCGACCACCGGACCGGCGCGCCCCGCTCCGTTGTCCGGTCCGGACGCCGGCACTTCCGCCCCGCCGGTCGCTCCGACGGGACCGGCCCGCCGGTTCGGTCAGCCCTTCTCCAGGTATTCGGCACGTTCCTCGTCGACCAGGGCGGCCACCGAGGCGGCCAGCGCCGGGTGCCGCAGCAGGTCCGGGTCCTCCTCGACCAGCGCGATCGCCTCGGCGCGCGCGTCGCGGATCAGGTCCGCGTCGCGCAGCAACGACAGCAGCCGCAGGTGCGAACGCCGTCCCGACTGGGTCGCCCCGAGCACGTCGCCTTCGCGCCGCTGCTCCAGATCCAACTCGGCCAGCCGGAACCCGTCGGTCGTCGACGCGACCGCGTCCAGCCGCTCCCGGGCCGACGACCCCTCGCCCGCCTCGGTGACCAGCAGGCAGAGGCCGGCGGCCGAACCCCGACCGACCCGGCCGCGCAACTGGTGCAGCTGCGACACCCCGAACCGGTCGGCGTCGAGCACGATCATCACGGTCGAGTTGGGTACGTCGACCCCGACCTCGATCACCGTCGTCGCGACCAGCACGTCCAGATCGCCGGCGGCGAACGCGCGCATCACGGCGTCCTTCTCGTCGGCCGGCAACCGTCCGTGCAGGACCCCGATCCGCAGCCCGTGCAGCGGCCCGTCGGCGAGCAGCGGGGCGACGTCGAGCACGGCCAGCGGTGGGCGGCGGCCCGACTCGTCGACCTCGGCGGCCGCCTCCTCCGGCGACGACGAGTCCTCGCCGATCCGGGGGCACACGACGTACGCCTGGTGGCCGGCCGCCACCTCCTCGCGCAGCCGGCGCCAGGCCCGCTCCAGGAAGGCCGGCTTCTCGCTCGCCGGCACCACGTGCGACGCGATCGGCGACCGGCCGCGCGGCAGCTGGGAGAGCGTCGAGACCTCCAGGTCGCCGTACACGGTCATCGCCACCGTGCGCGGGATCGGGGTGGCGGTCATCACCAGCACGTGCGGCGGCTGCTCGGCCTTGGCCCGCAACGCGTCGCGCTGCTCCACCCCGAACCGGTGCTGCTCGTCGACGACCACCAGGCCGAGGTCGGCGAACTCGACGCCCTCGTAGAGCAGGGCGTGGGTGCCGACCACGATGCCGGCCCGGCCGCTGGCGACCTCGTCGAGGGCCTGCCGGCGGGCGGCGGCGCCCAGCGAGCCGGTGACCAGCGCGACGCCGGTGCCGGCCGGGTCGCCGTCGAGTTCACCCGGCCGGCCCAGCGGACCGAGCAGGCCGAGGATGCCGCGGTGGTGCTGGGCGGCGAGCACCTCGGTCGGGGCCAGCAGCGCCGCCTGGCCGCCCGCGTCGACCACCTGGAGCATCGCCCGTAGCGCGCAGACGGTCTTGCCGGAGCCGACCTCGCCCTGCAACAGCCGGTGCATCGGGTGGGCGGTGGCCAGGTCTGCGGCGATCTCGTCACCGACGGCCCGCTGGCCGGCGGTCAACTCGTACGGCAGCCGTTCGTCGAACGTGGTGAGCACGCCCGCCTCCGTCCTCGGGCGGGCCCGCGCCGGCCGGTCCGCCGCCCGGTGCTTGCGCTGCACCAGGGTCAGCTGTACGGCGAACGCCTCGTCCCACTTCAGCCGCCGCCGGGCCCGGAAGAGCTCCTCCTTCGTGGACGGCCGGTGGATCTCGCGCAGCGCGGTGCCCAACCCGACGAGGTTGCGGGTGGCCCGCACCGTCGCGGGCAGCGGGTCGTCGGGCGGGGTGAAGGTGTCCAGGACGACCCGTACGCACCGGGCGATGGTCCAGGTCGGCACCGCCGCCGCGGCCGGGTAGACCGGGATCAGCGCGCCGGCGAACTCCTCGATCTCGCCCGAGGCCGCCACCTCGCCGTCGGCCGGACCGTCGCCGAGCAGCACGTATTCGGGACCGTTGAGCTGGCGCTTGCCGCGGAACTCGGTCACCTTGCCGGCGAACAGGCCCCACCGGCCCGGGGTCAGTTCCCGGCTGCGCCACGCCTGGTTGCCGAAGAACGTCAACGTCAACACCCCGCCGGAACCGTCGCCGACGGTCACCTCCAGCAGGTTGCCGCGCCGCTGCCGCATCGGGCGTACGGTCGCCTGGCGGACCTGGCCGAGGACCGTGACATCCTCGCCGACCTCCAGTGACCTGATGTCGGTGTGCTCGCCGCGCTCGTCGTAGCGGCGCGGGAAGTGGTAGACGAGATCACCGGCGGTGTGCAGGTCGAGCTTGTCGGCCAGCGCCCGCGCGGTCTTGTCGCCGACCAGCTTCTTCAGCGGCGTGTCCGCCGTCGACGCCTCGGTCATTCCACCCCCACCAGCAACGGATAGAAAGGCTGGCCGCCGTCGTAACTGTGCACCTCGACGAACGGCCACCGGCGCGCGGCGTAGTCGCGCAGCGCCTCGCCGAGCCCGGCCGGGGCGTCCGCGCCGAGCAGCATGGTCACCAGTTCGCCGCCACCGCCGAGCATCCGGTCCAGCAGCGCCTCGCAGGTCCGCCCCAGGTCGGTGCCGATCACGTGCACCTCACCCTCGACCAGCGCGAGTACGTCACCGGGCTGGCAGCGGCCGGCCATCGTCAACGCCTCCCGGCCGGCGAAGCAGACCTCCGCCGACCGGCACGCCCCAGCGGCCTCGGCCATCTCGATGACGTCGTCGTCGAACCGGCGCCCGGAATCGCGTACGGCCAGTGCGGCGAGCGCCTGCACCGGTGACCGGGTCGGCACGACGCTGACCCGCAGTCCGAGGTGTTGGGCCTCCTCGGCGGCGGCCCGGGCGACCGCCTGCGTGTTGGGATCGTTGGGCAGCACCACCACCTGGGTCGCCCCGGTGGACCGGATGGCGTCGAGCAGTTCGCCGGTCGACGGACGGCCGGCGACCACGACCGCGCCCTCGGCGACGAACAGCGCGGCGAGGCCGTCACCGGCCGCGACCACGACGGCCGCCCGGCCCGGACCGTCGCCCGGCCGGGCGGCCGGGTCGGCGGGTTCCGCCGCCGGGGCGCCGTCGACCTGGTCGTCGAAACGGGTGACCGCGATCTGGTGTGGCCGGCCGGCGACGATTCCGGCCTCGATCGCCGCACCGATGTCGTTGACGTGTACGTGCACGTGCCAGGTGGGCAACTCGCCGTCGTCGGCGCCGGTGCCCACCACGACCAGCGAGTCGCCGAGCCCGGCCAGGGTGGCACGCATCCGTTCCACCGCCGGCGGCTCGGCGTCGAGCAGGAAACGGACCTCGTACGCGAACTCCGGTGAGCCGGCCTCCCGGGCGACGACGACCGGCGGCCGGTCCGGCGGCCCGGCGGCGGACGGCTCCACCGCGACGGGCGGCGGCCCGCCGGCGGCCGACCCGCTTCCGGCCGCCCCGGCCGCGGACGGCTCGGCCGCGGACGGCTCGGCTCCGGGCGGCTCGGCTCCGGGCGGCTCGGCTCCGGGCGGCTCGGCTCCGGTGACCACCGCGGTCAGGGTGTCCAGCAGCACGCACAGGCCCCGCCCGCCCGCGTCGACCACCCCGGCCCGGGCCAGGGCCGGCAACTGCTCGGGCGTCCGGGCCAACGCGGCGGCGGCGGACCGGGACGCGGCCCGGGCCACCGTCGCCAGGTCGTCGGAGTCGGCGGTGGCCGCTCCCCTGGCCGCCGCGGCGGCGACCGTCAACACGGTGCCCTCGACCGGGCTGGCGACGGCCGCGTAGGCGGCCGCGGCCGCCGCGTCGAGCGCCCCGGCCAGGTCGCGGCCGCGCACCTGTGCCGTGCCGGCGAGCGCGTCGGCCAGCCCGTGCAGGATCTGCGCGACGATCACGCCCGAGTTGCCCCGGGCGCCGAGCAACGCCCCGCGGGCCATCAGGCGCAGCACCCGGCTGTGCGGCGGGCGGGCCCCCTCGGGCGAGTTGTCGAGGTCGAGGGCGAGCGCGTGGTGTGCCGAGGTGAGGGTGAGCACCAGGTTGGTGCCGGTGTCACCGTCGGGCACCGGATAGACGTTGAGCCGGTCGATCTCGTCCTGGTGGTGCCGGAGCGCGGCCAGGCCGTCCGCACACCATCGACGCACGGCCGCGGCGTCGAGGGTGTCCAGCACGGCGATGAGCCTACTTGCGCCGTCCGACACCTGCCGTGCACCGCCACGATCCGCGTGATCAGGGATTGGGTCGCGGGTGTCGCCGGCGTGTCGGGACGCCCGCTCCCTGATCACGCGGATCACGGGGTGGGCGGGGGCGATTCGTCGGCCGGCCGGGGTATCGGGTAACCTGACCAGGTTGCCCGGTGGCCCCGGTCTTCCGTGCCCGTGATCGGGACGGCGACCGAACAGGTTCCCGCCGGCGATCGACCGAACGAGCAGATTCCCCCAGGAGTATCCCGTGGCTAGCGTGTGTGACGTCTGTGGCAAGGGACCGGGCTTCGGCCACAACGTTTCCCACTCGCACCGGCGGACCAACCGCCGCTGGAACCCGAACATCCAGTCGGTGCGTACCCCGGCCGGTGGTGGCACCACCCGCAAGCTGAAGGTGTGCACCTCCTGCATCAAGGCGGGCAAGGTCACCCGCGCCTGACGCTTCCGCGTCACCCGCACTCTTCCGGCAGCCGCCGGGTCCGACCGACCCGGCGGCTGTTCGCGTGCCCGTGGGCAGGCGCAGGTGCCGGCGGCCGGGAACGGCGACGACCCGCGCCGGCCGCTACAGCGGACGCGCGAACGAGATGCAGCCGGGCGCATCCCGGTAGAAGCCGAAGTTGGGGATCCGCTCGAACCCGGACGACTCGTAGAGCGCGATCGCCTCGGGCTGCTTGTCGCCACACTCCAGCACGAGTCGCTTCCGGCCGTACTCCCGCGCCGACCGCTCCACCGCGGCCAGCACCGTACGGGCCAGACCCCGGCCGCGGGCCGCCGGCGTGGTGTACATCCGCTTGATCTCGGCCACCTCGCCACTGTCGCCGTGGCTGCGCCAGGCGCCGCAGGCGGCCGGCTCCCCGTCGACGTACGCGACGAGGAAGGCGCCGGCCGGCGGGTCGAAGTCGGCCGCGTCGACCGGGGTGTCGTCGCCGCTGCCCCCGTACCGCTGCCCCAGGTCGGCCAGCGCGCTCGCCACGAGCTGCTGCGCGACCAGCGAGCCGTAGCGGACGGTCCGGATCTCGATCTCGCTCACCGGTAAAGGTTAGACGGAACGGTGGCCCTTACCGTGCCGGGGTTCGGGCGGCTAGCGGAAGTGGTCCCAGCCCGCCGGCCCCTTGTACGGGTGGCCGTCGACGGTGACGCCGGAACCCTCGACGACCCGGCCGATCACCTTCCAGTCGGGCGGCAACTCCACCGTGTCCGGGAACGTCGCCGCGAGGGCGTGGTCGTCACCACCGCCGAGCACCCACTGGTACGGGTCGACGCCGAGCGCGTGGGCGGCGTCGCGCATCTGCCGGGGTATCTCGAACGCGTCCCGCAGCACGTCGACCGCCACCCGGCTGGCGGTGGCGACGTGTCCCAGGTCGGCGAGCAACCCGTCCGACACGTCGATCATGGCCGTCGCCCCGAGCCGGGCCGCCGCCGGCCCGGCCGCGTACGGCACGTCCGGCCGCCGGTAGGACTCCACGAGCAGCTTCGGGGTGCGGAACCCGCGCGACAGGACGGTGTAGCCGGCCGCCGCGTAGCCGACCTTGCCGCTGAGTGCCACCACGTCGCCCGGGCGCGCACCGCTGCGCAGCACCGGGGCGATGCCGTGCAGGTCACCGAGGGCGGTGACGGCGATGGTCAGGGTCGGGCTCGCCGACATGTCCCCGCCGACCACGCTGGCACCCACCTTGGCCGCCTCGGCGGTTAGGCCGTCGGCCAGGTCCTCCGCCCACCGCACGTCCAGTCCGGCCGGCACACACAGCGCGACGAGCAGCGCCGTCGGACCGGCGCCCATCGCCGCGATGTCGGCGAGATTGGCCGCCGCGGCCCGGTGCCCGATGTCCTGCGCGGTCGACCAGTCACGTCGGAAGTGCCGCCCCTCGACGAGCACGTCGGTCGATGCGACGACCCGGCCGTCCGGGGCCGCCACCAGCGCCGCGTCGTCCCCCGGCCCGAGCAGCGCGGTCGGTCCGACCTGCAACCGGGCGGTGACCCGGGCGATCAGCCCGAACTCACCGGTCCTCGCCACACTCACGCGACGGCCTCCCTTGGCTACCGTGATGGTTGGCCCCTACTCCGTACGGTAGTTTCACCTGCGAGCCGCTCGGCGGCGGACAGGAGTGGGGTCGTGGTCCAGGCGTACATCCTCATCCAGACCGAGGTCGGAAAGGCGCGTGACGTGGCCGCAGCCATCACGGATATCTCCGGCGTGGTCCGGGTCGACGCGGTCACCGGGCCGTACGACGTGGTGGTGCTCTCCGAGGCGCACACCGTCGACGAGCTGGGCAAGCTGATCGTGAGCAGGGTGCAGATGGTGCCCGGGATCACCCGTACGTTGACCTGTTCGGTGGTGCATCTCTAGGTGGTGGATCAGATCACTCCCACGCGCGAGCCGGCCCGGGGCGCGGGCCCGGACCGCACCACCCGGCAGGCGGCGATCTGGGCGACCGTCGTCGCGCTGCCGATCGCCCTCCTCGTCGGGCTCTTCGCCTTCAGCCAGATCGGCGGAAGCGGGCCGGTGGCCGGGCCGTCGCCGTCGGCCGGCACGACCACCGCGCCGCAGCCGTCGACCCCGGTCGAGATGGCCGCGCCGGAGCTGGCGGAACGGCCCGCCGTCGTGTGCCGCGCACTGCTGTCGATGGTCCCGCCGACCCTGCAAGACCTGCGGCAGCGACCGGTGAGCGCCGGAGCGGAGCAGAACGCGGCGTACGGCGAGCCGCCGATCACGGTCGCCTGCGGCGTACCGGCTCCGCAGATCCCGCCCACCGACAACGTCTGGGTGGTGAGCCGGGTCTGCTGGCACTCCGTCGAGCAGGCCGACGCGATGGTCTTCACCACCGTCGACCGCGAGGTGCCGGTACGGGTGACGGTGCCGCGCGCCTATCCCGAGGCGCTGCAGTGGCTGGCGCCGCTGTCCGACTCGATCGTCGAGTCGGTCCCGTCGACCACCTCCGGGATCCCGTCCGGCTGCAACGGCTGACCCCCACCGCCCGCGCGGCGTCCCAGCCGGCGCGGGCGACGGGCGGGGCCGGTCAGTGCAGGCCGGAGCCGCGCCGCAGGGCGGTACGGATCAGCCGGCTGACCAGCTTCGGATACTCCAGCCCGGTGGCCGCCCACATCCGCGGGAACATCGACGTCGACGTGAACCCCGGCATCGTGTTGATCTCGTTGAGATACACCGTGTGGTCCGGCGTGACGAAGAAGTCGACCCGGGCCAGCCCGGCGCAGTCGAGCGCGGTGAACGTACGGCAGGCGTACTCCTGGACCTGTCGGGTCACCTGCTCCGGCAGGTTGGCCGGGATGTCGTACTCGCAGGAGTTGTCGAGGTACTTCGCCTCGAAGTCGTAGAAGTCGTGGCCCTGCTCGACGACACGTACCTCGGCGAGCAACGACGCCTCCGGCGCCCCGCCGGCTTCGCCCTCCAGCACGCCGCACTCCACCTCGGCACCGACGATCGCCGCCTCGACCAGCACCTTCGGGTCGATCTGCCGGGCGGCGGCCACCGCCGCGTCGAGGTCGGCCCAGTCGGTGACCTTGCTGATGCCGTACGACGAACCGGCGCGCGACGGCTTGACGAAGACCGGCAGGCCCAGGCGTTCCTTGTCCTCCTCGGACAGGGTCACGCCGTTGCGCAGCACCGCGTACGGCCCGACCGGAATGCCCTCGACGGCGGCGAGCTTCTTGGTGAACTCCTTGTCCATGGCCGCCGCGGACGCGAAGACGTTCGCCCCGACGTACGGGACACCGGCCATCTCCAGCAGGCCCTGGATGGTGCCGTCCTCGCCGTACGCGCCGTGCAGGGTGGGGAACACCACGTCGACGCCGTCGAGTGCCTGGCCGCCGCGGACCGGGTCGAGGACCAGCAGGTTGTTGCCGACCGGGTCGGCGGGCAGCACCACCATGCGGCCGGAGTCGACGGTGATCTCGGGCAGCCGACGGTCGGTGATGGCCAGTTGCGTAGCGTCACCGTCGGTAAGCACCCAGCGGCCGTCGCGGGTGATGCCGATCGGCACGACCTCGAACTCGTCGGGGTCGAGGGCGGCGAGCACCGCCCCGGCGCTCACGCAGGAGATCGCGTGTTCGGTGCTGCGACCGCCGAATACGATGGCGACCCGGGTCTTCCGTGGGCTCGTCACGCAGGCTCCTCACTCGTTCTCGGCTGCCCGGATCTGGCGCAGCCGGTCCGTCGCGGCGCTACCCGCGTCCACCCGGCAGACCCTACTCTGCGTGCTCGGTCCGCGGGTCGATGACCGGAGTAAGCCCATCCGCCGGACGACGGCCGGACAGGACGGTGGCCCCAAGATCTTCATCGTGCACGACCGCGACGGCAAGCCCGCCGTCCGCCATGATCCGCTCGGCCGCCACCGCCTGCGCCGCACCGGTCTCCACGACCAGGTGCCCGCCCGGCGAAAGCCAGCCGGCCGCCCGCCCGGCGACCCGCCGCAGCACGTCCAGCCCGTCCGGACCGCCGTCGAGCGCCGCGCGGGGCTCGTGCAGCCGGGCTTCCGGGGGCAGCAGTGCCACCTCGTCGGTCGGCACGTACGGCACGTTCGCCACGAGCAGGTCGACACCGCCGGCCAGCCCGGCCGGCAGCGCGTCGAACAGGTCGCCCGCGTACGCCCTGCCGCCGTACGGGGCGAGGTTGTGCCGGGCGCAGTCGACGGCGACCGGATCGATGTCGGCGGCGACCAGCCGCGCCGGCCGGAGCCGGTACGCGACGGCGGCGGCGACCGCGCCGCAGCCGCAGCACAGGTCGACGACGGTCGCAGCCGGGCCGGTCAACTCGACGGCGCGGCGGACGAGCAGTTCGGTGCGGCGGCGCGGCACGAAGACACCGGGTACGACGGCGAGCCGCAGACCGGCGAAGTCGACCCGGCCGAGCACGTGCTCCAGCGGCAGGCCGGCGACCCGCCGGGCGACCCGGTCGGCCAGTTCGGCGGCGCCACCACCGGCCGCGACCAGCAGCGCGGCCTCCTCTTCGGCGAAGACACAGCCGGCCGCCCGCAGCCGCCCGACGATCGCGGTGAGGTCCGGCACCGGCTAGGCCGACCGGTCCAACGCCCGCCCGATGTCGGCCACGACGTCGGCGGTGTCCTCGACGCCGCAGGAGAGCCGTACGAAGCCGGGTGCGGTGTCGTCACCCCACTGGGCCCGCCGGTCGGCGGTGGTGTGCAGGCCGCCGAACGAGGTGGCGGCGAACACCAGGTCGGCGGCCGACAGGAAGCGCGCCACCCGTTCGGCGCTGCCGAGGTCGAACGCGACGACGCCGGGCACCCGTCGCATCTGGGTGCTCGCCACCGGGTACGCCGGGTCGTCGGGCAGGCCGGGCCACCGTACGCCGGTCACGTCGGAGCGGTTCCGCAGCGCCCCCGCGACGGCGGCCGCGTTGGCCGACTGGCGGGCCAGCCGCAGGTCGAGGGTGGCCAGCGAGCGGTGGGCGAGCCAGGCGTCGAACGGACTGGGCACCGACCCGGTGGTGTCCCGCCAGGTGCGGACCGCCGCCAACAGGTCCGGCGACCGGGTCGCCAGGTAGCCGAGCAGCAGGTCGGAGTGGCCGGTGAGCGCCTTGGTCCCGGACGCGACGACGAGGTCGGCGCCGAGGTCGAGCGGCCGCTGGCCGAGCGGTGTCGCGGTGGTGTTGTCGACGGCGAGCAGGGCACCGGCGGCGTGCGCCCGGGCGGCGAGGTCGGCGATGTCGCAGACGTCCAGCCCGGGGTTGGCCGGGGTCTCCAGCAGGACCAGCCGTACGCCCTCGAACGACGGATGCGGACCGGCGGTCGGCACCAGCCGTACCGTCACCCCGTTCGCCGCCAGCACCGAGTTGGCGAACGACCGGACCGTGAAGTAGCCGTCGGCCGGCAGCACGACGGTGTCGCCGGACCGGAGCACCGACAGCAGCAGCGCGGTCAGGGCCGCCTGTCCGCTGGCGAAGGCGAGGCAGTCGCCGCCCTCCAGGTCGCCGATGGCGGCCTCGAGGTGGCGCCGGGTCGGGTTGCCGGGGCGGCCGTACCAGTCGCGGCCGGCGGCCGCGTCACCGCCGGCCGGGTCGAGGTGGTACGGCGCGGCGAACACCGGCCCGGGCAGGAACGGCTGACCGGGCGCCGGCTCGGGCAACCCGGCGTGCACGCAGCGGGTGCCGTCGCCGTACCGGTCGGTCTCGCTCATCGTCACTCCCCGTTCACTCCGGCTTGGTGGTACGGCTCATCAGCGCGGTCAGCGCCACCCGGGGGTCGACGCCCTCGTGGCAGACCCGCTCGACCTGCTCGGTGATCGGCATCTCCACCCCGTGGGCCCGGGCCAGGTCACGGATGGCCAGGCAGCTCTTGACCCCTCAGCGGTCTGCCGGGTGGCCACCTGCGCCTGCTCCAGGGTCTCGCCGCGACCCAGGTGCTCACCGAAGGTGCGGTTGCGCGACAGCGGGGAGGTACAGGTGGCGACGAGGTCGCCGAGGCCGGCCAAACCGGCGAACGTGAGCGGATCGGCGCCCAGCGCGACCCCGAGCCGGGCGGTCTCGGCCAGGCCCCGGGTGATCAGGGTGGCCTTGGTGTTGTCGCCGAGCCGCATCGCGGTCGCGATGCCGTACGCGAGCGCGATCACGTTCTTGACCGCGCCGCCCAGCTCGGTACCGATCACGTCCCCGTTGGTGTACGGCCGGAAGTACGACGTCGTCACCGCGTTCTGCACGAGGGTGGCGCGGTCGGTGTCGGTGCAGGCGACCACGGTGGCGGCCGGCTGGCCGGCGGCGATCTCGGGCGCCAGGTTGGGGCCGGACACGACGACGACCCGGTCGGCGGCGACCCCGGCCGTCTCCACGATGACCTGGCTCATCCGCTTGGTGGTGCCGAGTTCGATGCCCTTCATCAGCGAGACGAGGGTGGCGTCCGGGGCCAGGAAGCCGGTCCACTCGGCGAGGTTGCCCCGCAGCGTCTGCGACGGTACGGCCAGCACCACCAGCCACGCCCCGGAGACCGCCTTGCCGGCGTCGGCGGTGGCCGTCACGTTCGCCGGCAGCCGCAGGCCGGGCAGATAGTCGGGGTTGGTGCCGGTGGAGCGGATCGTCGCCGCCACCTGCTCGCGCCGCGACCAGATGGTCACCTCGTTGCCCGCGTCGGCGAGCACCTTCGCGAACGCGGTGCCCCAGGAGCCGGCCCCGAGCACCGCCACGTGCCCGCTCACCGGCCCGCCCCGGATTCCGGCGCGGTCGGCTGCCACAGCGGCGGTGGTGTGCCGCCACGGATCTCGGCGAGCAGGTCACGCAGACGCACCATGATCTCCTCAGTCATCTCGTCGAGGGTCGCCTTGGTCGGTGCGGCCCCGGACCACCGGTCGAGGTCCACCGGCGGCCCGGCCTTGACCTCGACCGGGATGCGCGGGCGGACGCTGAACCTCTTGGTCCGCGGGTCGAAGATCCGCTGCGGGCCCCACATCGCCACCGGCACGACCGGCGCGCCGGTGGCGAGGGCGAGCCGGGCGGCACCGGTCTTGCCCCGCATCGGCCACAGGTCGGGCTCCCGGGTGGTCGTGCCCTCGGGATAGATCACCACGGCGCCGCCGGACTTGACCGCCGCGACGAGCAGGTCGAGCGACTTCGCGGCGTCGCTGCTGCCCCGCTCGACCGGGATCTGCCGGACCTTGAGCAGCATCCGCCCGACCACCGGAACCCGGAAGACGCTCGCCTTGCCGAGGAACTGTGGCCAGCGGCCGGCGTCGTAGACGTAGTGCCCGCAGACCAGCGGATCGGCGTGCGAGATGTGGTTGGCCACGACAATGACGCCGCTTCCGGTGGCCAGGTACTCGGCACCGGCCCAGGTCCGACGGGTCCACAGGGTGAGCACCGGCTTGACGAGCACCACCACCAACCGCCGCCAGAACCCCAGCCTGCGCCGCGCCACGCTGCCTCCTCGTTTCCCCGCCGACCACGGTCTCGACCGGTGCCGCGATCGTTGCCGCGGCCGATTCTCCGGGTACCGGGGGCTCGAAGCGAAATCATGCCCGTTCCGCCTGGGTACGGCCAGGGAGGGTCGGCCGTGCCGGGCTGGCAGGATTGGCGCGTGCGGGAGCCGAGTTGGGTCGTGGTGGTGCCGGTCAAGCGTCTGGCCACAGCGAAGAGCCGGCTGCGCGGCGCGCTGGCCGACCCCGGTGCCGAGGCGCACGCGCGGCTGGCGCTGGCGATCGCCCTCGACACGGTCGCCGCGGTGCTCGCCTGCCCGCCGGTCGACCGGGTACTGGTGGTCACCGACGACCCGGTCGCCGGACCGGCACTGCACGCACTGGGCGCATCCGTGGTGCCCGACGTCCCGGACGCCGGACTCAACGCCGCAGTCGCCCACGGCGCGTCGCTGGCCGCCGACCGGTGGGTGGCGGCGCTCGCCGCCGACCTGCCCGCGCTACGCCCGGCCGATCTCGCCGGGGCACTGCGCGAGGCCGCGGGCGGGTCGACCACAGGCGGGTCGACCGCCGGCAACCCGACCGTGGGCAGGGCGACCGTGGGCGGCGCGACCGTGGGCGGCGCGACCGTGGGTGGGCAGGCCGTGGGTGGGCAGGCCGTAGACGGGGCGGCCGTGGGTGGGCAGGCCGTAGACGGGGCGGCCCTGGATGGGCAGGCCGTAGACGGGGCGGCCCTGGATGGGCAGGCCGTAGACGGGGCGGCCCTCGACGGGCAGGCCAAGGGCGGGCAGGCCCTGGACGGGCAGGCCGACTTCGTCGGTGCCGGGCGGGATGCCGCTCCCCGCACCGCGCTGCGGCTGGTGCCGGGCCGGACGGCGCGCCGGTTCCTGGCGGACGCACCGGGCACCGGCACGGTACTGCTCACCGCCCCGCCCGGAGTACCCCTCGATCCACACTTCGGGGTCGACTCCGCCGCCCGGCACGCCGCGTCGGGCGCGCTGCCGCTCACCGGCGGCTGGCCGACCCTGCGCCGTGACGTCGACACCCCCGCCGACCTCGCCGCCGCCGCCGACCTGGGCCTGGGCCGCCACAGCGCCGCCCTCGTCCCGGCCGCGGCCGCACGTCCCGGAGATCGGCGAAGGTGACGGCGAGCGCGCTCAACTACGTAGGGTTGGGGCGGGTTGTCGCGGCGGCGCCGTCGGTGATCCTTGCTGATCTGGGCGGGAGGGACCTTATCCACGCTCGATAAGGTCCCTCCCGCCCAGATCAACCGCATCCCCCTGCGACCCGCCCCGCCCCACGCGCGACGTTCGGCACATATCGCCCTGGCGATGAGGCGGTGGGTGAAGAGCCCACTGACGAACTGAGCGTGGGAGGGGGTTATTCGGGCGCCGTATGACCCCTCCCACGCTCAGTTCGTCGGGTGGCGGGCCGGCGCTGTCGGGTCCCCCTGCGGCGGCATCGGTCGAACCAACCAGAAACCCGACAACGGCACACGCATCACGGTTGCTCGGCCGACAGGGGCGGGACCGCCACACCACCCCGCCCGGCAGCCCCACTCCGCCCGACGCGCCAAGCCCACGCGAACCGACACGCGATCATGGGGATGATGTTCGCAAGTCAGGCGGGAAACGCCACGATTTCTCCATGATCGGCGGACTGGGCGCGGCAGGCGGCAACACGGGGGCGCGACGTACAAAGGCGCGACGTACAAAGGCGCGACGTACAAAGGCGCGACGCGGGACGGTGCGGGGGACGGCGTGCGCGGGTACGGTGCAGCCATGCAGGGGACCGTCGCCACCTACGACCCACACAGCCGCTGCGGAACGCTGTTGCTCGACGACGGCGACGAGGTCGCGTTCGACGCGGCGGCCTTTGACGCGTCCGGGCTCCGGCTGCTGCGTCCCGGGCAACGGGTCAGGGTCGAACACAACGAGTCCGGGCAGGTCAGCAGGGTCACGTTACCCACATTTCAATGATCCAAATGTGGCATGTTGATTTGTCGGTCACCTGGATCGGGTGATGATTAACGGGTGACGAATCCAGCCGGCCGCCGCCCCCCGCACCAGCGTCAGTCCCGCTCCGATCAGTCACCCGTCGCCGACGAGGACCGTACCCCGGTGCCCCGCGGACAGGTCCGCCGACGCGGCTCGAACGGGCGGTTCGTCCGGCGGGACCCCACGACGACGGCGTTGGCCGGGAGTGTTCCACCACCTGCCGAGCCGCCGGCCGGCAGCGGTGATCCCGACCCGGACCGGGCGCCGTCGACCGCGCACTCCCCGTCCGACTCCCCGCCGCCGGGCGGGGCGAGCGCGACGACGCTGGAGCCGCTGCCCGAGGACCGGTTCCTCAACCGGGAACTGTCCTGGCTCGACTTCAACGCCCGGGTGCTCGCGCTCGCCGAGGACCCGGCGACGCCGCTGCTGGAGCGGGCCAAGTTCCTGGCGATCTTCGCCAGCAACCTCGACGAGTTCTTCATGGTCCGCATCGCCGGCCTCAAGCGCCGCCTCCAGGCCGGCCTGCCGGTACGCGGCGGCGACCGGCTACCGCTGCGCACCCAGCTCGAACTGATCGCCGAGAAGACCGCCGGGCTGGTCGCCCGGCACGCCCGCTGCTTCGTCGACGACGTACTGCCCGGGCTCGCCGCCGAGGACGTACACCTGGTCCGGTGGGCCGACCTGGACGCCGGCGAGCGCGAGCATCTGCGGACGTACTTCCGGGAGGCGATCTTCCCGGTGCTGACGCCGCTCGCGGTCGACCCGGCGCACCCGTTCCCGTACATCTCCAGCCGCTCGCTGAACCTGGCGGTGGTGGTCCGTGACCCGGACGGCGGGTCGGAGCTGTTCGCCCGGGTCAAGGTGCCCAACAACGTGCCGCGGTTCGTGCCGGTCGGGCCGAGTCGGCCGGCCCGGTTCCTGCCGGTCGAGGACCTGATCTCCACGCAGCTCGGCCAGCTCTTCTCCGGCATGCAGGTGGTCGAGTGCCACCTGTTCCGGGTGACCCGCAACGCCGAGGTCGAGGTCGACGAGGACCGCGACGAGGACCTGCTCCAGGCGCTGGAGCGGGAACTGGCCCGGCGCCGGTTCGGCCCCCCGGTGCGGCTGGAGGTGGCCGCGTCGATCTCCGACCACGTGCTCGACCTGCTGGTCCGCGAGCTGGACATGGACAGCCACGACGTGCTGCGGGTGCCCGGCCTGCTCGACCTGTCGTCGATGTGGCAGATCTACGACGCGGTCGACCGGCCGGACCTGAAGGAACGCCCGTTCGTGCCGGCGACCCATCCCCGGCTGGTCGAGGGCGAGGTGCCGCGCAGCGTCTTCTCCGTGGTCCGGGACGGCGACATCCTGGTCCACCACCCCTACCACTCGTTCTCCACCAGCGTGCAGCGGTTCATCGAGCAGGCCGCCGCCGACCCGAACGTGCTGGCGATCAAGCAGACGCTCTACCGCACCTCCGGCGACTCGCCGATCGTCGACGCGCTGATCGACGCGGCCGCCGCCGGCAAGCAGGTGGTGGTGCTGGTGGAGGTGAAGGCGCGCTTCGACGAGGTCGCCAACATCGGCTGGGCGCGGATGCTGGAACGGGCCGGCTGCCACGTCGTCTACGGCCTCGTCGGGCTCAAGACGCACTGCAAGACCGCCCTGGTCGTACGCCAGGAGGGCAACCAGATCCGCCGCTACTGCCACATCGGCACCGGCAACTACCACCCGAAGACCGCCCGGCTCTACGAGGACTTCGGCATGCTGACCGCCGACCCGGAGGTGGGCGCCGACCTGACCGACCTGTTCAACGTGCTCACCGGCTACAGCCGGCAGACCGCCTACCGCCGGCTGCTGGTCGCGCCGCACGGGGTGCGCAGCGGCATCATCGAGCGGATCGAACAGCAGATCGAGCAGACCCGGCGGGGCGGGCGGGGACTCGTCCAGATCAAGGTGAACTCGCTCGTCGACGAGGACATCGTGGACGCGCTCTACCGGGCGTCCCGGGCCGGCGTACGCGTCGAACTGATCATCCGCGGGATGTGCACGCTGCGTCCGGGCGTACCCGGCCTCTCCGAGAACATCCGGGTCCGGTCGATCCTCGGCCGGTTCCTCGAGCACTCGCGGGTGTTCCGGTTCGGCGCCGACGACTCGGCCGAGTTCTGGATCGGTTCGGCGGACCTGATGCACCGCAACCTCGACCGGCGGGTCGAGGCGCTCGTACGCGTCACCGACCCGGTCGCCCGCGCCGACCTCGACCACATCATCTCGTCGTGCATGAGCGACGACGTGGAGGCGTTCGAGCTGGCCGGCGACGGCACCTGGGCGCGCCGGGTCAGCAGCGACGACACCCCGCTGGTGCACCTCCAGGAGGCGCTGCTGCGCCGCGTGGTGGGCGGCGCGGGCTGAGCGGCGGGCCGGAAGATCTGGTTAGGCTGGCCGA
This sequence comes from Polymorphospora rubra, assembly GCF_018324255.1. Classification (GTDB taxonomy): domain Bacteria; phylum Actinomycetota; class Actinomycetes; order Mycobacteriales; family Micromonosporaceae; genus Polymorphospora; species Polymorphospora rubra. Next base: position 4,248,647 of record NZ_AP023359.1, on the reverse strand, counting down.
CATGCTGGAGGAGGAACGCAAGTACGAGGCCGACCCGGCGTACGCGGTCCCCGACCTGGCCCCGGCCCTGCCGGACGGGGGGCGGGTCGTGGAGCTGCCCCCGGCGACCCTGACCGCGACCTATCTCGACACGCCCGATCTGCGGCTGGCACGGGCCGGGGCGTCGCTGCGGCACCGCAAGGGCGATCCGTCGCCCTGGACGGTGAAGTTCCCGGCCGACCTGCCCGGCCGGCGGCACGAGGTGTCCCGGCCGGGACGGCCCGGCAGGGTTCCGGCCGAGCTGTCCGCGCTCGTCACCGCCTACTCGCGGGGGACGGAGCTGGCCCGGGTCGCGGTGGTGCGCACCGTCCGCCGGGCGTACGAGCTGCGGGACGCCGACGGCCGGCTGCTCGCCGAGGTCGCCGACGACGCGGTCTCGGTGCTCGACGGGCGCCGGGTCCGCGCCACGTTCCGCGAGATCGAGGTCGAACGCGGGGACGGCGACACCGAACTGCTCGACCGGGTCGAGGCGGTGCTGTGCGGGGCCGGCGCGCGGGCCGGCGGCTTCACCCCGAAACTCGTACGCGCCCTCGGCTCCGCCGCACGCGACGAACCCGACCTGGTCGCCCCGGCCGGGCTGCCCGACGAGCCGACCGCCGGCGACGTCGTCACCGACGCGGTCCGCAAGCACATCCGGCGGATCCTCGCCCACGACCCGCTCGTCCGGCTGCGCCTGCCGGTCGGCGACGACACCGCCGTGCACCAGATGCGGGTCGGCTGCCGGCGGCTGCGCAGCGACCTGCGCACGTTCCGGCCGCTGACGAAGTCGTCGTGGTCGCGGGCGTTGCGTGACGAGGTGAAGTGGCTCGCCGACGCGCTCGGCGGGCCGCGCGACGCCGAGGTGTTGCGCGCCCGGTTGCGTCGCACGGCCGCGGGCGACCCGCTCAGCCCACTCGACGAGGCGGCCGTCGCCCGGATCGACCGGGTGCTGGCCGCCCGCCAGGACGCCGCCCTGGCTGCCCTCGACGAGGTCCTGGCGTCCGACCGCTACGCCGCCCTGGTCGAGGACCTGGTGGCCGCCACCCGCGAGCCGCGGCTGACGAAGCGGGCCGGGAGGCCGGCGGCCGACGTACTGCCCCGGCTGGTCGCCAAGCCCTGGCGCCGGCTGGTGTTCGGCGCGGACGGCGTCGGGGGTGCCGGCGAACTCGGTCCGACCGATCCCGACGAGCGTTGGCACGCCACCCGGATCGACGGCAAGAAGGCCAGGTACGCCGTCAACGCCGTCAAGCCGGTGGTCGGCGCGCCAGCCCGCGACCTGGGCAAGGCCCTGTCGAAGGTGCAGGATCTGCTCGGCGAGCACCAGGACGCCGCCCTCGCGGCCGAGGCCTGGCTGTCGGTCGCCGACGAACACCCCGCCGACCACGCGCTCGCGGTGACCGCCGGGCGGCTCGCCGAACGGGAGCGCCAGATCATCCACCGGGTCCGGGCCGAGTTCCCGCAGCGGTGGAGCGAGGCCGTCGACCCCCGGCGCACCGAATGGCTGCCGTGACCGTCCCGGTCCGCGCCGCGGGTGGCGTGGTGTGGCGGCCGGTTGGCGCCGGCGAGGTCGAGGTCTGTGTGGTGCACCGGCCCCGCTACGACGACTGGACGCTGCCCAAGGGCAAACTCGAACCGGGCGAGCATCCGCTGCTCGCGGCGGTCCGGGAGATCGCCGAGGAGGCGGACGTGCGCGGCGTGCCGCAGGTCCGGTTGCCGGGCATCCGGTACGCGATGCGCGACGGTACGCCGAAGTCGGTCGACTACTGGTCGGTGCGGGCCGTCGACCGTGGTGGTTTCCAGCACGAGACCGAGGTCGACGCGTTGCGTTGGCTGCCGGTCGGGGCCGCGGCGGGACTGCTGACGTACGCGCACGACGCGGCCGTCGTACGCGAATTCGCCGTGCTGCCCCGGGTGACCGCCGTTCTGGCCGTCGTACGGCACGCCAGGGCCGGCAAACGCGCGACCTGGACCGGTCCGGACGTGGCCCGGGAGCTGGACGCGGCCGGCCGGGCCCAGGCGGCCGGGCTGGCCGAACTGCTGGCCGTGGTCCGGCCGGAGCGGCTGCTGTCGGCGGCGCCGCGGCGGTGCGTGCAGACGCTCGCTCCGCTCGCCGGCCGGCTCGACCTGCCGATCGAGGTCGACTCGGGCTTCGACGAGCCGCTGCCGGGCCAGGACGGTGACGAGAACGCCCTGGCCGCCGCCGGCCGTCTGGTGGAGCTGGCGACGGCCGGACGGCGGGCCGTGGTGTGCACGCAGGGCAAGGTGCTGCCGGCGGCGCTGGCCGGCCTGACCGGTGGTGACGTCGGCGACCACCACACGCCGAAGGGCACCGGCTGGCTGCTGGCGTTCGCCGGTGAGCGCCTGGTCGGCGCCGACCGCCTCGACCCGGCCGCCGTCTGACCCCGGCCGCCATCTGACCCGGCCGCCATCTGACCCTGGCGGCCTTCTGGCCCGGCGGCGGGCTGCCTCCGACGCCGTCCGGCTTCGGCCCGCCCGGGTGTGCCGCCCGGGCGCACAGCGGATTCGCTGTGCGTACGCCGAATTCGCTGTGGCGTCGAACAGCGGTACCGGTCCGGGCGGGCGGCAGGCGGACTGTCGGGCGAGTGGCGGCCGGGCACGCCGGGCGTCACGGCCGGACGCGGTCCACGGTGACGGCGACCGCGAGGTGGTCGGAGGCGGTGCTGGGCGGGGCGACGGCGTCGGTGGCCGTCAGACCGGCCGACACGAAGATGTGGTCGATCTGCTCGTCCGGGGCGTCGGCCGGCGCGGTCGGCAGCGGCCGGGCCGCCGCGAGCGCGTCGACGAGGCCGGCGTCGGTGAACGCCCGGAACGCGGGGTCGCCCGGCTGGGTGTTGAAGTCGCCGGCGAGCACCAGCGGTCGCCCGGCGGCGTACCCGGTGGCGAACCGGACCACCTCGCCGGCCTGGACGACCGGCCCGTCGTCCGGTGGCGGCTGGAGGTGGGTGGAGACGACCACCAGTTCGCCGATGCCGGTGTCGAGTACGGTGGCCAGCGCCTGCGCCCCGGTGGGGGCGCCGAGGGCCGTCAGCCGCACGGTGCGGGCCTCGGTCACCGGCAGCCGGGTCAGGATCGCGTCGCCCCACACGGGATCGGCGGCGGGCGCGAACACGTACCGCATGCCGAGCCGGTCGGCGATCAGTGCCAGCGTGTCGTGGCCGCCGTTGAGCAGCCAGGCCCGGTCGACCTCGCTGAGCGCCACCACGTCCGGCCGCTGCCCGGCGACGACGTCGACCAGGCCGTCGAGGTCGAACCGCCCGTCGAGCCCGAAGCCCATCCGGATGTTGTAGGCGACCACCCGGACCGGGCCGGGTTCCGGTTCGCGGACCGGCACCGCGTTGTTCGGTACGGCGATCGCGGCGAGCACGGTCACGACGGCGGCGACCGCGGTCACCAGGGCGGGCCGGCGCACCGCGCGGACCGGTACGGATACGGGTCCGGGTGTCCGCACCGCGACCGCCGCGACGAACAGTGCCAGGAGCACCGGGACCCACTGGTTGGGGTAGCCGAGGTCGTAGGCGGAGTAGTAGAGCACCGCCCCGACGGCGAAGACCACCATCCCGCCCACGGCGGCGAACCCGCTCCTCAGCTCCCCCGGTCGTTCCGCCGGCCCGGCGGCAGCGGCGGAACCGGCGGGGTCCGGGGCGGCGGACGCGGGGGCGGACCGGGCGAGACAGGCGCCGAGGCCGGCGGCGGTCAGCAGGATCGCCGGAATCAGCAACGCGGGCACCGCGGTGGCGAACATGACCGTACCGGCCAGCAGCGGAACGGGCACCAGCCAGCGGACCGGGCCCCGGGGCGGGCGGGCCAGCCCGGCGCCGACGAAGAGCGCCACCGCCGCCGCGGTGACCGCCGCCGGCCAGGTGTCGCCCAGCGGGGTGGTGCCGGCGGTCCCGGGTCCGGGACCGTACAGGTAGGACACCGCGGTGGTGGCCAGCGCCGGTGATCCGGCGAGCATGCCGGAGAGCAGCAGTGCCGGGCCGGCGAGCAGCCACGGCGCGGCCCGGCCCGGCCGGGTGCGGGGTTCGGTGCCGGGTTCGGCCCGCCACACCAGGGCGAGGAACACGGCGACGACGGCGCCCGTGAGCGCGTACGACAGCACGTCGGCGCGCCAGGTGAGGTCGAGGGTGTCCAGCGCGGTGTGCAGGACGGTCGCCGTCGCCAGGCCGAGAACGAGCCCGGCGACCGGGCGGGTGGCGGCGGTCGCGGTGGCGGCGAGCCAGACCAGTCCGGCGAGCAGGCCGACGCTGGCCACGTAGAGCTGGGCCTGACCGCCCGGGGTGGCACCGAGGGCGGCCCGGCAGCCGCCGAGCACGACGGCGGCGACCAGCAGCACCGGGCGGGCCCCGACGAGCCGGACCAGCGGCGGCGCGCCGAGTGCGAGCACGAACCACATCAGGGCGAAGGCACCCATGAGTTCGGCCGGGGTGGCGGCGGCCTGGCCGAAGATGGTGATGATCGAGGGCAGCCAGACGCGCAACACGTCCACGAGCAGGGTGATGCCCAGTGCGGTGGCGGCAACCGACATGGACGACCGGCGCACGGTTCCCCCTCGGACTGGCGGTCCCTCTCGGACGGGCGGGACAATCCGAGTCATTCTCGTGTTCTATCCCCCGCCGGATCAAGGGCCGAACCCCTCGGGCGGCACGATCCCGGGTACGCGAGAAGGCGCCCACCCCGTCGGGATGAGCGCCTCCTACGCCGTACTCGTCGGTTCAGCTCCTGGCCGCGGCCTTGCGGGCCGGGGCCTTCTTCGCCGCCGTGGTGCGGGTGGTGCTCTTGGTCGCCGCGGCCTTCTTGGCCGCGGCAGCGGCGGACTTCTTGGCCGGCGCGGCCTTCTTGGTCGCGGTGGCCTTGGTCGCGGTCGCCTTGGTCGCGGCCTTGGTCGCGGTGGCCTTGGTGGCCGCCTTCGTGGCGGTGGCCTTGGTCGCGGCCTTGGTCGCGGCCTTCTTGGCGGCGGCCGTCTTGGCCGGCGCCGTCTTCTTGGCGGCGACCGTCTTCGCCGGCGCCGCCTTGGCGGTGGTCTTCTTGGCCGCCGCGGTGGTCTTCGCCGGGGCGGCGGTCTTGGCGGCGGTGGTCTTCTTCGCCGCGGCCGTCTTGGTGGCCGGGGCCGCCTTCGCGGTCGTGGTCTTCGTGGCCGCGGCGGTCTTGCGTGCCGCGGCGGTGGCCTTCGGGGCCTTGCCACTGGCGACCATGTCCTTGAAGCCGGCGCCCGGCCGGAACGCCGGCACCGCCGTCTTCTTGACCTTCACCGCTTCGCCGGTGCGCGGGTTGCGTGCTGTTCGCGGTCCCCGCACACGCTTTTCGAAGACTCCGAAACCGGTCAGCGCCACGCGGTCGCCCTTGGTGACCGCCGCCTGGACCTCTGCGAGAACCGCGTCGAGCGCCGCAGTCGCCGTCTTCCGGTCCCCCAGGCGAGCGGCAAGGGCCTCGATGAGCTCGGCCTTGTTCACGACTTTCCCTCCCGAATGTACTTCTGGACTCAACGCGAGCCATTCTGCGCGCACGGTATGCCCTTTGCCACCAGTACACAAACATCTGCCGGAAAAAAGTCGTTGTGTCGTAACGGATTCGCCCCCGTCGGCCAGGTCGACGGGGGCGAAAACCGCTGTGTGGTCAGGCGTACGGCCTAGGCGACGACCGGCAGGAAGGGCAGCCGGCGCTCCTCGTAGGCGCCGATCGCCGACTCGTGGCGAAGCGTCAAACCGATGTCGTCCAAGCCTTCCAGCAGCCGCCAACGGCTGAAGTCGTCGAGCGGGAACGGCCAGGCCGCGTCGCCGACGCGGACCTCGCGGGCGGTCAGGTCGACGGTCACCGGCGTTGCCGGATCGGCTTCGAGCCGGGCCCACAACTCTTCGACGACTGTCAATTCCAGCTCGACCGGCAGAAGGCCTTCCTTGAGCGCGTTGCCGCGGAAGATGTCGCCGAAGCGCGGCGAGACGACGGCCCGGAACCCGAAGTCGCGCAGCGCCCAGACGGCATGCTCGCGGGACGACCCGGTGCCGAACTCCGGGCCGGCGACGAGGATCGACGCACCGGAATACCTCGAATCGTTGAGCACGAATGCGGGATCCTCCCGCCACGCACTGAACAGACCGTCGGCGAAGCCGGTTCTGGTCACCCGCTTGAGATACACGGCCGGGATGATCTGATCGGTATCCACATTGGAGCGCCGCAGTGGCACCGCGCCGCCGGTGTGAACGGTGAACTTTTCCATCGTCTTCTCAGCCCTTCACAGATCGGCGGGAGCGGCGAGACGGCCGGTCACGGCGGTGGCCGCGGCGACCGGCGGCGACACCAGATGGGTACGCCCACCACGGCCCTGCCGGCCCTCGAAGTTGCGGTTGGACGTCGACGCCGATCGCTCGCCGGGCCGGAGCGTGTCGGGGTTCATGCCCAGACACATGGAGCAGCCGGCGAAGCGCCACTCCGCACCCGCGTCGATGAAGACCTTGTCCAGTCCCTCGTGTTCGGCCGCCTCCCGCACCGCGGCCGACCCCGGTACCACCAGCATCCGTACGCTGTCGGCGACCTTGCGCCCGCGCAGCACGTCGGCGGCGGCCCGCAGGTCCTCCAGCCGGCCGTTGGTGCACGAGCCGACGAAGACCACGTCGACCGGCACGTCGCGCAGCGGCGTACCGGGCCGCAGGTCCATGTATTCCAGGGCCCGCTGGGCCGCCGTACGCTCCGCGTCGTTGTCGAAGTCGTCCGGCGCGGGCACCGCGCCGTTCAGGGCCGCGCCCTGGCCGGGGTTGGTGCCCCAGGTGACGAACGGGCTGATCCGGCCCGCGTCGAGCGTCACCTCGGTGTCGAAGGTCGCCCCCTCGTCGGTGGGCAGGCTGCGCCAGTACTCCAGCGCGGCGTCCCAGTCCGCGCCCTGCGGCGCGTTCGGCCGTCCCTTGAGGTACGCGTACGTCGTCTCGTCCGGCGCGATCATGCCGGCCTTGGCGCCCCACTCGATCGACATGTTGGCGATCGTCATGCGGCCCTCCATGGACAGCGCCCGGATCGCCTCGCCGCGGTACTCGACGATGTGGCCACGGCCGCCACCGGTGCCGACCTGTGTGATCAGGGCGAGCACGAGGTCCTTGGCGGTGACGCCGGGCGCCAGTTCACCGACCACGTTGACCGCCATCGTCTTCGGCCGGGCCTGCGGCAGCGTCTGGGTCGCCAGCACGTGCTCGACCTCGCTGGTGCCGATGCCGAACGCCAGGGCGCCGAACGCGCCGTGGGTGGCGGTGTGCGAATCGCCACACACGATCGTCAGACCGGGCTGGGTCAGGCCGAGCTGCGGCCCGATGACGTGGACGATGCCCTGGTTGTCGTCGCCGAGCGCGTGCAGCTTGACGCCGAACTCGGCGCAGTTGCGGCGCAGCGTCTCGATCTGGGTACGCGACGTCGGGTCGGCGATCGTCAGCAGGTCACCGCGGCGGGCGTTGAACGACGGGTCGTCGTACCCGGTCGGGGTGTTGTGGTCCTCGGTCGCGAGCGTGAGATCCGTACGTCGCACGCGGCGGCCGGCCATCCGCAGGCCGTCGAACGCCTGCGGGCTGGTCACCTCGTGGAGCAAATGCAAATCAATGAAGAGCAGATCCGGCTCACCCTCGGCGGATCGCACCACGTGAGCGTCCCAGACCTTCTCGGCCAGGGTCCTGGGCGATGTTGGCTTCGGAGTGACTCCCACCATCTGGACATCCTAAATTCTGGGAGGTATGTTTCGGCTTGTGGGACACAGTATGAGCGGTGTCGGCGTTCTCGACAAGGCGGTGGTCATCCTCGCCGCCTGCGTCGACGGCGCCAGCCTGGCCGAACTCGTCGACCGTACGAAGCTGCCGCGGGCCACCGCGCACCGCCTCGCGCAGGCGCTGGAGATCCACCGGATGCTGGTCCGCGACACCCAGGGACGCTGGCGGCCCGGCCCCGGCTCGGCGAACTCGCCAACGCCGCGCCCGACGTGCTGCTGACGGCCGCCGAGCCGCTGCTCGCCGCGCTGCGCGACGCCACCGGCGAAAGTGCCCAGCTCTACCTGCGCCGCGCCGACGAACGCATCTGCGTCGCCGCCGCCGAGCGGGCCAGCGGGCTGCGCGACACCGTCCCGGTCGGCTCCGTGCTGCCGATGACGGCCGGCTCCGCCGCCCAGATCCTGCTCGCCTGGGAGCCGCCCGAGGCGGTCATGCCACTGCTGCCCCGCTGCAAGTTCACCGGCCGCACCCTGGCCGAGGTACGCCGCCGCGGCTGGGCGCAGTCGGTCGCCGAACGGGAGGCGGGTGTGGCGAGCGTCTCCGCCCCGATCCGCGACCGGACCGGCCGGGTCATCGCCTCGATCAGCGTCTCCGGCCCGCTGGAACGGCTCGGCCGCCGCCCCGGCGACCGCCACGCCATGGCCGTGGTCCGCGCCGGCCAACGCCTGAGCGGCCTCTGACACTCCCCTTCTTGATCCGCGTGATCAGGGAGTAAATCGCGCGTGTCGGCGGTGCGGCGCCTGCAGAACTCCCTGATCACCGGGATCAAGGAAGGCACCGCCCGCCACCGCCCTGCCACCCCGACCGCTCCGCCACCCCGGCCGCTCTGCCACCCCGACCGCTGGGCCGCCTCGGCCGCTGGGCCACCTCGGCCGCTGGGCCACCTCGGCCGCCTCGGCCCCACAGGAGCAGTCCAGCCCGGCCGCCACCGGACCGGCCCGGTCCTCGACAGCCCGGTCTTCGGCAGCACCTCAGGGCATGGACGCCCTGCCAGCTCAGCCCTCCTTGATCCCGGTGATCAGGGAGTACGACACACGACACACCGGCGACACGCACGATTTAGTCCCTGATCACGCGGATCAACGGGAGTGGAGGGGGTATTAGGGGATCTGAGAGAGTGGGAAAAGCGAACTGCCCGTGTCACCGGAGTGACACGGGCAGTTATCTGTAGCCCCGACGGGATTCGAACCCGCGCTACCGCCTTGAGAGGGCGGCGTCCTAGGCCGCTAGACGACGGGGCCAGGACTTTTCTTCACTTTTGCCGTTTTTCCTTGCGGTCCAACGGTGCTGAACTCTATCAGAGCTCAGCGCCGGCGCCCTATCCGGGCATCGGTTGCTGGGGTACCAGGACTCGAACCTAGACTAACTGAACCAGAATCAGTTGGGCTGCCAATTACCCCATACCCCATTGGCGCCTATGGCCTTCCTGCTCACAGCCTTCCCACTCGTTGCGCTGTTATGCAACTTGTGGTCCTGCTGCTTGCGGCACCGGGGCTGAACTTTACCGGACCCGGTGGAGGGTGCCAAATCCGATCCCCCCACCGGCCCCCAAACCACCGTGCCCCGCCGACGCGCCGTGCGCCGACAGGGCACGGGCCCGACTCAGTCGAGCGCGACGACGGGGTTGGCCAGTTCGCCCAGCCCCTCGATCCGTACGACCACGGTGTCGCCCGCCGTGACGGGACTCACCCCGGCCGGCGTGCCGGTCAACACCACGTCGCCGGGCAGCAGCGTCATCACGTGCGAGATGTACGACACCAGCGCCGGCACGTCGAAGACCATGTCCTTGGTCCGGCCGAGCTGGCGTACCTCCATCTCCTCGGGTTTGCGCCCCACCTCGCAGCGGACCTCGAGGTCGCTGACGTCGAGGCCGGTGACGATCCACGGCCCGAGCGGGCAGAACGAGTCGAACCCCTTCGCCCGTGTCCACTGGCCGTCGGAGCGTTGCAGGTCCCGCGCGGTGACGTCGTTCGCGCCGACGTACCCGAAGATGGCCTTCTCGGCGGCGGCCCGGTCGGCGCGACGGGCGCCCGGCGGGCCGATGACGACGCCGAGTTCGGCCTCGTGCTCGACCTGCTTCGACTGGGCCGGCAACCGGATCGCGTCGTTGGGGCCGATCACCGACGTCGACGGCTTGAGGAAGAGCAGGGGCTCGGCCGGAACCTCCGCGCCGTGCTCGGCGGCGTGGTCGGCGTAGTTGCGCCCGACGCACACGACCTTGCTGGGCAGGATCGGTGAGAGCAGGCGTACGTCGGCGAGCGCCCACCGCTGGTTGGTGAACGTGATCCGGCCGAACGGGTGGCCCTCGATCTCGGCGACGGTCAGACCTTCCGGGCCGGCGCCGGGTTCACCCTCGACGACCCCGAACGACATTCCACTGGCATGGGCAAAACGAGCGATACGCACCAGGCCAATCTAGTCGCCCGGGCCGGTGGCCTGGGCGGCGGAGCGTACCAGCGGGCCTGCGGACGGTTTCCGGAACGGACCTTTCCCGCATACCGCACCGGCTGCCGGCCTAGCGTCGGTTGCGGGAGGTCCCGAACCGAGATGACCCGAACCCCGATCCGACTGGCCGCGCTGACCGTCCTCGTGTCTGTCGCCATGCCCGCCACAGCCGTACCCGCCGGCACCGCTCAGACGCCCACCCACCTCGCCCGGGCCGGCGCGCACGCCGTCACCGTCAAGGTCTCCGGCAGCGGCGGCTCGGCCCCGTACTACCGCACCGAGGTACGCAACGAGAGCCCCGAGCCGCTCGACGTGGTCGTCCGGCAGGGCGTGCCGGCCGGCACCGCGGTCGCGGCGGTCAGCGACGGCGGCTACCAGGCACGCAACGAGATCACCTGGCGGCTCCGGCTGGTACCCGGCGAAAGCCTCCAGCGCAGTGCGTCCCTCGCCCCGGCCGGCACCATGCGCGAGGTCGTCGTGCCCGCCTGCGCCTACCCGACGCAGGGCGACCAGCCGTACGACTGCGCCTCCACGACCTGGGCCGCACCCGCGCTGCCCGTCGTGAAGGCGGCGCCGCCGTGGTGGATGACGCTGCCGGCCCTGATCGGCTCGATCGGCGTCGTGCTGCTCGCCGCGCTGTTCTTCACCTGGCGGAGGTGGAGCGCACCGCGCCGGCTCGCCCGCGCCGAACGCTTCCGCAGCGAGATGCCCCGCTACCGCTGGCGGTACGGCCCTCCGGTGTGGACACTCGTGCTGCTGTCGGCCGCGATGGTGACCGTCGTGGGCGCGCTCGCCGCCTGGCAGGGCGCGGTCCGGTTCAACCGGGCCGGCGAGACGACCCGGGCCGCGCTCGAGGAGGGCAAGGGCTGGATCGGCGACACCACGCTGGGCCAGCTCGGCGCCCCGATGCGGGAACAGTTCTTCGAGTTCGCCGTCTACCGGGTCACCTGCGAGCCGCCGGCCGGCGGCAAGGGCCGGTGCGTCACCGTCGTCGGGCTGCGCAACGTCAGCGGCGAGAGCAAACCGTGGTACGGCATGCTCCAGCGGGCGTACCAGCCGAACGGCAACTGGGTCAGCGTCGACGAGGAGGCGACCCGGGCGGTCAACGGCGGACGGGACCTCTTCGCCACCCCGGTGCCCGCCGGGGAAGAACTGCTCTTCCCGCTGGCCTTCACGGTCAACGGCGAGACCCCGCCGGACCGGATCGAGCTGCGCGGCGGCGTCTTCTCCGCCGGCGTCACCGTCCGCCTCCCGTAGGCCCGCGCAGCCAGCCGCCGACGGCTCACGGCGGCGGAAAGGCCCACCGGGTACGGCCGCACGCCCGCCGTACCCTGATGGGGTGACCGTTCCCGCCGCGACCGTCGCCGTGCTGCCGCCGGCAGTGTGGCGGGCCCGGCGTGCCGCGCACGAGGAGCGCGTCGACCGGTGGCTCGTCCCGCACCTGGCACGCCGCCGCACGGGCGTGAAGCATCCGGTCGAGGACTTCCTGTTCACCTACTACTCGTACCGGCCGGCGCAGCTGCGGCGCTGGCATCCGGGTGCCGGGGTGACGCTCGACGGCGCCGACGTGACCGGGTTCGGCCGCGACTACCGGGCTGTCGCGGACGGGGTGACCGTCGACACCGGGGCGCTGTGGCAGCGCCGGGGCGAATCGGTGGCCTGGATCCACGAACTGCTCACCCGCACCGCCGCCCGGCCGGCCCACCTCGGCTGTTTCGGCATGCACGAGTGGGCGATGGTCTACCGCCAGACCCAGGACGAGGTACGCCACAACGCCTGGCCGCTGCGGCTGTCGCCGGCGGAGACGGCCGACACCGTCGAGGCGAACCGGATCCGGTGCAGCCACTTCGACGCGTACCGGTTCTTCACCGCGCCGGCCCGGCCGCTGAACCTGCTGCGGCCGACCCGGGAGACACAGGCGGCGAACGAACAGCCGGGCTGCCTGCACGCGAACATGGACCTCTACAAGTGGGCGTACAAGCTGTCGCCGCTCGTACCGGCGGAACTGGTCGCGGACTGCTTCGAGCTGGCCCGGGAGATCCGCACCCTCGACATGCGGGCTTCGCCGTACGACCTCGCGGCGCTCGGCTGTCCCCCGGTCCGGGTCGAGACCCCGGAGGGCCGTTCCGAGTACGCCGTACTGCAACGCGGCTTCGCCGACCGCGCCGCACTCCTGCGAGCCCGCCTGATCGCGGAGTGCCGGCGACACCTCCCGGCGCGGGAGAGGTCAACCGCGGTTCCGTAGGACCCGCACGCTCCGGCCCATGACGCGCGGAAAGCCGTTGGGTACGCGGGGAACTCTCCTGGATCCGGTCGGATCCGCCTTGCCGGGTGCACGGTAACTCGGTCCCGGCGCTCCAAGCGTTCCTCGCCGGGTGGTCGGCCCACCGGGTCAACCTGCACACGGATAAACCGACGAAACTGAAGTCGGTTACAGTCCAACGAATGGAAGATTCTCGGGCGAGTAACGGTGATAATCTGCTCCACGACGTCACACTGCACATGACCGCTAGAGTCGACCAGTTGCCCTCAGTGCAGCAATAGGCGGAGTCAGCTGCCATGCTTCGGCCCCTCAGCACCGTGGAATCCGTTCGAAAATTCGTCGGCGATCCACCTGATCACGGAATGAGGATCGCACTTGCGGGCCTCTAACCTTGACAGCGCGACTCCACGAATAACTGGGTCCCACTTCGCCTGGACCATCGACCATACGCCAAGGTCGGGGGGCGGCGTCAACAAATTTGCGAGATCGGCGTCCGACTACCAACAAAGTCGAGCCCTCAATTCCCGAACAATCTCCACAAGTCCCATCTCAGCAGAGATAATCGACGTCAGGCCTGAGCAGCAAGGGCCTCTTTCCAGCGACTTAAACCTTCCCTAACGTCGGCCGACATCTACTCCCGGAATCGAAGCATGTCACGCAAAGAAAAGCGGATCCTTGGGAGCCGATGGATGCGCTCTGGCGTGACCGACCCAATACCCGTCACCCGAGTAGAAGACACCGCCCTCTCTAGATCACTCAAACACTCTCCCTCACTCGATATGTCATTTACAAACTTCTGCCAGATTCCATCGAATCCAAGCGGAGAACACACGCCTACCTCGGCCCGCCAGAACGGCATGTGCTACATCTCGCTAATCGCCCCCCGGATGAATTTCCACCCGTGACACCACCTCACCCCGGGCCGTCTTGCTCTCAACAGCAATCACAGGCACCTTCCACGCACAGCTCGCCATAACTAATTTGTTGCGTGAAGCCCGATTCCGCATTCGCTGACACGGACCTCCGGCGACCCCCTAAGTACTGTCAGTTATTTGACTCCCGGATCGCCGCTTAACGGTAACGTAAACGCGATCCCGCCCCTTCAAGTCGAAGCATCTGCGGAGTCTCCGAGATCTTATACGTCTCTCAGTCCTGACCGGTCTTTGTATCAACTTGGCAGTCACACAACTCCCACCAGTAGCCGACATCAACATATGCCACGTAACCACGGACCTTCACCGAACGCATCCACACATGGCCAGAAACCCAACGATAATCACCGCGTCAGAGGTACTCAGCGCCTTTCGGCCATTCGACAGACTGAGGCGACGCCACCAGCACAGCAAGAATCGCCTCAACGTCCTCGTCGGTAAGAACAATCAAGCTCCATCCACCACCCCTCAGAGAGAACAGACCTACCGGCGGACCATCCTCTTCAAGAATCGCAAATAAGCCATGCCACCCAAATCTGCTATTCCGGTACTCATCCACGGAATACCGGTCCCGATGCGTGCCGCGAAGTATCGACCTTGAGCCGACCCCAACAGAGATTTCCTCGGGTTGCTCCTCAAGAATCCTCGATAAAATCGCGGGTGACACCAATGCAAGCGACTGGCACTTGGACGCCTGCAGCAGCTTTCCTATCTTCCCGACCGAAACTTTTCGCACAACTGTCAAGATTTACTTCTCACTTCCACTTCCAGAGGGCGGCACCCGCAGGCACCACCCCTCGGAATCATGATTATCCGAACCCAAGGTCATCTGGACTCATACCAGACCGCACCGGTACACTTCTCCCTCTCATGACCCCTTGAATGATTACTTCAAATTCGCCCCGATACTCAGCCCACGGCTGATCATTCACATGAACATGATTGCGCCCACCGGGAATGGTAGCAGCGATTACAACTCCATTGTTACCACCCCTCGTCGCGGCGCGGATAGCGACAGCAGGATTAGTGGTCCAGCTAGTGTAGTCACTATCCGTCCGTCCCAGGTGATGCATCATGGGCGTCGAGGCTCCACCACGAGGTCTGGCAACTCCTTCGACGGCATCAGCAAAAGCAGGGTTGGGACCGCCAGTCTCACTACTCACCTCAGAGACTCCACGGTAGACGGTTGTGCCACCGCGGCAGTTGTGTACGAGTACCGGCGTGTTGCTGGCGAGTACGTGGTATGTGTGGGTGTCGGTGATGGTGAGGTTGTGGACCCGCTGCTGGCCGGTGTAGGCGTGGACGGCGGTGATCTGGACCCAAGTACCGGCGGCGGTCTGCAGCCACTGACCGGGCTGGAGCTTGGCCGCGTCGATCCAGGCACCGAGTTCGGGCATCCAGAAGGGGTGGCCATCGGTGGCGGTGATCGTGGCGGTCTGGTCGCCAGTGTCGGTGTCGGTGTCGACCGTGACATCCACCAGGTCCTTGGAGCCCTCGCCCACGATCACCGCAGACACCGTGCTGTCCACGGTTTCGCCGGTTTCGGTGTCGTAGGCGACGACCTCGTCACCCAGCTCGACGTCCTCAATCGGCTTGGTCGTACCGTCGGCAAGCAAAACGTGTGTGCCGGGGGTGAAGCTGTTGTCCACGCAGGATCTACCGGCGGCGCTATCCCCCTGTTTGGCTGCTGTCGCCGCCGCGTCGTCGGCCGTCTTCGCCGCAGCAGCCGCCGCGTCGTCGGCCGCCTGTTTCGCCGCCGCCGCGGCCGCCTCGTCGGCGCGGCGTAGGACAGACTGCGCCCACTTCATCTCGTCGAACCAGGACAGGACGGCTTTGCCCGCCCTCAACAGCGCCTCGCCGATCTTCTTCGCCTTGAACAGCTTCCCCCACGGCAGCGCGCCCACCACGCTCATGACGCAGGCGCCGACATCGCCGTTCATGACACAGTCCCGGATGTCGTTGATCCCCAGGACCTCCATGAGGATCTGCCCACCCGCGCCGATCACCACGTCGAGAAGCGTCTTCTCCTTGGTCTGCTTGGCCTTCCTGACCTCCTCGTCACTCGGCCCGGACGGAGTAGGCTTTCCCGCCGCCGGCGGCACCCGCTTATACACACCACCGCCCTGCGTGATACCGGTCCGGGGGTCGTGCACCGTCGAGCAGTCATCGTCGACGCAGAACCGCAGACCGGACGGGTCGGTGTACGTCGCAGGCGAGTTGTTCGCGTACGCGTAGCCGTGCATCTGCTGCGGCTCGCCATGGTCCACGACCGGGTCCACCGACAGGAACCGGCCCACCGCGGGGTCGTACTCCCGGGCACCCAGACTCGTCAACCCGGTCGAGGCGTCGATCGTCCCGCCCACGAACCCCTTCTGCCCCGGCCACACCGACGGCTGGGCACCACGCGGCTGCCCGTACGGCGTGAACTTCCGCCGCGTCGACGCCAACGACACCGCGTCGATCGACTGCTGCGCCGTACCGTGGTGGTCAGCGATCAGGAAATTGACCTTGTTACCCGGCGTGCGCACCGCCCCGACACCCGAGTAGTAACGGGTACCCGACACCGCCGCCGTCGACTTGGTCAGCGTCAACTCCGTGCCGCCCAGGTACAGGGTGACCGTCGTCGGATCCCGCCGGATCAACCGGCTACCGCTCGCGTCGTACACGTACTCCGTGACCTGCGAACCTTTCGTCACCTTCGACAGGCGACCCTCCGGGTTCCACTCCAGCTCCTGGGTCGTGCCGCCGATCACCCGCTCGATCGTGTTACCGGCCGCGTCGTACTCGAACTCGTCCAACCGCGACCCACCCGGCAAGCCCGCACTCGGCGGTCCGGACGTTGTCACCGCCGACAGCGTGTGCGGCTGCGCACCGCCCGCCGCCGGGTACGAGTACTCGGCCTCGACGTCGGCGCCGCCACCGGTCGTGTCGTGCTGAACCTCGGTCAGTCGGTTGCCGACCGCGTCGAACGTGTACGAGTGCCAGTACGGATTCGGGCCACCCACCGTTGACGGCGACGGCACAGCGGCACAGTCGTCCGTGCCCGTCCACGCGTCGGTCATCCGCCGCAGGTGGTCGTAGGCGAAGCACTGCGTGTCGGTGGTCGTATTCTGCTCTACGCCCTTGATTCGGGTGATGTTCCCGATTGAATCGTAGGAGTAGGTGATTTCGTCGAGCCGAACCGGAGCGACCACCCTGTCGACAAGGAACTGTTGTAGCCGGCGGGTTCCCGCTTCGTAGGTGTACGTCAGGAATACTTCTTTACCCAGGTTGCCGAGCGTATGCCGCAGTGGCTCACCGTACGGACTGTAGTCGGTCATCTGCAGGTAGCGAGCCAGGCCCCGCACGGTGACCGGCATGTCCGACCCATCGTATTCGTACGTCACGACCTCGGACGGCAGGCCGGCGCCGCTGGGGTACGTGTTCGTCTTCAACAGGCCAGTGTTGGCGCTGTAGCTGGCTCCGAACGAGTACTGGCCGGCAAGCGCTCCCTCGCTGGCCGGGATCGTGTACTTCGTCCCGGTCGGCTGGTACCGGGTGTTGTAGCCGGTGACCTCGGTGGTGTAGGCGTTCGTGCCGATCCAGCGGGTCGAGGAGGTCGGCAGCCCGAGGGCAAGGGTGTCATACGTCCACTCGGCGGCCACCGTGCCCGTGGTCGGCGAACCGTGCCGCAGCTTTGTGGGGCGGCCCAACACGTCGTAGTTGAACGAGACGGTCTGGCCGCGGGCGTCCGTCGTCGAGACCGGACGGTCAGCGTCGTCGTAAGTCGTGGTGGTCTCACCACGGTCGGGGTGGTCCGTCCGCACCTGGCGGCCGCGCAGGTCGTAGCCGTACTCCCAGATGTTGCCGGCCGGGTCCTCGACCTCGCTCGGTCGGCCGAACCGGTCGTACCGGTAGGTGGTGGCGTCGTACGTCCCGCTCGGGGTTGCGCCGTGGTACTGCCGCAGTTCGGTGGTTCGGCCTTGGGCATCGGTGATCCTGGTGGTCGCGGTGCCGCCCGTCGGCGGATCGACGTGGATCCGATCGCCGCCGTAGCCGGTGACAGTCCGCCACTGTTCGACATCGTTTCGGAGGAAGGTCTCGGTGACCGGTCGTCCCAGTCCGTCGTACTGGTACCTCATCTGGCTGGGGATGACCTCGTCGTCCTCGTATCCGAACAGTTCGGCAGACGGGAATGCGGCGTTGTGGTAAGCCGCGTTCTTCTTGACAACCAGCCCTCGGTCGTCATAGAAGGTGTCGGTGAGTACCCGTCCGCCATTTGCGCCGGGTTGCTGGGTCTGTCGGAGCCGCAGGAGTCCGTCGTAGATCTCGTAGCCGATCCGGTAGGAACCGTCTTCCTTCAGGGTTTCGGTGGTCACGACGACCGGTGCTTCGGCTGTGAGCTGGTAGCTGAAGCGGCTGTTCGGCGCGTTCGGATGGGTGGCTTTGTCACGGCCGGGCAGCCACACACCGGTGAGGCGCCCGAGCGGGTCGTACGCCAGGTCGGTGCGGCGTCCGTTGGCGTCGACCTCGGCGACCACGATGCCCCACCGTGGGTCGAGGTGGGTGGTGGACTCGTGCAGTTTCGCATTGGTGGTGACGATCTGGCTGACGAGCGCGTCGGCGGCCGGAACGTATTCGGTTTCGCTCTTGTTGCCGTCGACGTCGTACTGCTCGGTCACCCGGCCGTAGGCGTCGAACACCGTTCGTCCGGTGACCGCATACCGCGGTCCGCTCGCCGGCCATTCCATGAGTTCCTCGACCCGGGTGACGTTGCCGTGGGTCGGGGCGGTGCCCAGCGTGGTCGTCCCGTCGTGGTACATCCGGGTGTCGGAGACGACGTCGGCGGGGCGCGACGGGGTGGTCGAGCAGTTGACCGCGATCTTCTCGACCCGGCTGGCCGTGTTGAGGATCCACGCTGTTGTGTTGCGGGCGTACTCGTGCCGGGTGCAGGAGTCGTCGTTCGGGTCGGCGAGGTCACCGAGGTCGTTGGTCTGGGTCGGGATGCCGTACCCGTCGAAGCTGTGCTGGACCTCGGTCCGGCGCCAAGTGGTGTCGGACAGCAGCGTGCGGGATTTCACCGAGTTCGTCACAGTGACGTAGGCGGCCAGGTTGGTGGTGCCGCTACGGACCCGGGTCGCGGTGGCCGCCGAGCGGGACGGGGTGTTGACGGTGGCGGACTGCACGTTGCCGCCGTCGCCGGAGTAGTAGAGAGTCTCCCGGACCATGCCCTGGAACTGGGCCAGGTCGTTGACCTGTCCCCCTCGGAGTCGGTCACCTGGACGTTGCGGGTACCGCCGCCGGAGAGCCGGTCACCGTACATGCCGCGGAAGAACAGGGTATCGGTCAGGGACAGCGGCGTGGGTACGGTGCCGACCCGGGCCTTGACCCGGGCGTAGCCGCGCCACTGGCTCCACGTCCGGTGGGCGGTCTTGGTGAACTCGCTGTCGTCGTACGCCCAGGCGGGAGCGCCGACGTACTCGTAGTTGGTCTCTTTCGGCGGCGCCGCCTTTTTCGTGCTGCGATCCTCTTCGGTGACCTTGACGGCTAGGTACTTGTGGAACCAGTCGAGGGTCGGGTTGGTGGCGCCCTCCGGGGTCCAGTAAACCGGGAAGCAGCGCATCGCATTGGTGTCCTGCGCGGACGGCAGCACCGTCGGGTTGCTGCGGCTGCACTGGGTGGCGGAGTATTCGACCCCGACGGTCGAGCCGGTCTCGGTGTGGATGGTGTTGATCCGGCGGCGGGTGAACGGCGGAATGCCCTCGAAGCCGTCGACCCGGTTGGCCATCAGGTGTCCGATGAAGCGAACCTGTGGGGTGGTTACGTTACCGCCGACCTTGCCGGTCCGGCTGATCCCCGACAGCCACAGCGCCGGCTCGGTGTCGTCGCCGGTGAGCGGAAACTCGTGCGACAGGTTCCAGGTGTTGACGTCGCTGTAGGCCGATCCCATCAGGACCTGGGTGGTGACGGCGGTCAGCCGCTTACGGGTCCAGAACGTGGGCGAGAAGCGGTCGGTGCAGGCGACGCCGGCCTCGCAGTTCTGGTCGAACGGGACGTCGGGCCAGTGGCCGGCGTTCGGCTTGGTGAACTGTGCCGGCGTGCAGGCGAAGGTCTCGGTCGGCAGGCACCGCTCGGCGGTGGTGAAGTTGACCCTGGCCGGGGCCGGCTTGGTGTATTCCTGGCCACTGCGGTGGCCGTACTCGATGCGGTCGAGGTAGCCGGCGCGGACGTAGGACACTCCGTTGGTGTTGAGGTTGAGTCCGTAGTGGTTGGTCTCGGTGTCGTAGAAGAAGGCCATCGAGTTGCCGCGCGGGTCGACGACGTGGTCGATGTTCCACCGCCAGGCCTGCTGGCACCAGGAGTTGGCGAAGGCCGTGGCCCGGCACGGGTCGCCGCTGTGGTTGCCGAAGACTGGCACGGTCCAGGCCGACCTGGTCTCCGGCTTGTTGCTCGTCCAGTTCGGCAGCCGGTTGCGGCCGAAGTAGTACTGGGTGCCGTCGGTGGTGGTCACCCGCCAGTGTTCGCCGTCGTTGTCGCCGTTGCTGGCCCCGGTCAACAGTTCGACTCGCGAGCCGTCGTCCTGCTGCGGCCGCCAGGCGCCTGTCGCGTCGTCGCGTACGAGTTCGGTGGTGCTGCCGTTGAGCGACAGGGTGACGTTGTGCGAGGCCCAGCACAGGTCACCGGTCTTGACGGTGTTGTTGGCCCCTGTCCCCATGTCCTCTGCGCACGACTTGTAGCGGCGCTCGATGTAGCCGGGCCAGAAGTCCCAGCCGTCACCGATCCAGGACGCCTGGTTGTTCGTGGCGACGGTTCGTCCGTCGACGCTGCCGGACGAGTACCCGAAACCGATCTGGGGTGCCGGACCGCCGAGCGACGGCGGCAGTTCCAGCGGGTACGACCAGGAGAAGTCACCGGACGATCCGCCGGCGCTCCAGGTGCCGGTCGGGCTGAGCGTGGTCGCCGCGTAGCTGCCGGAAGTGCCGGCAGCGGCCGCGGTGACGGCGAGCAGGGTTTCCGGGGCAGCCCCCGCTGCCCGCTCGCCCGCGGAACCGGCCGGAAGCACGGCTCCCGCGAGGTCGACCTCAGCGGTCAGCGTCGTCGTGTCGGCGTCGTTGCGGGTCGGCAGCACCGTCGGCTGCCGGCAGCCGGCCTGGTCCGGGTTGGTCAGCGCGCAGGAGGGGAGCCGGACCAGACGCAGGCGCGAGGCCCAGTCACCGCCGTACGCATGGCGAAACGATCCATAGTCGACCTCGACGGTGACCTTGCCGGCTTGGCCATCGTCGCTGCGGACACCGAGCAGTACGCCGGACACACCGACGCGGTTCGCGGTCGACTGGTCCCGGACGTCGATCGCGACCCGCGCCGGCACCGCCTGTCCGGCAACACCGGCCCGCTCGACGGATACCGGCGATGTCTCGGCACCGTCCTGGGTGGAGCGACCCGTCGGAGCGCCCGGTGTGACAATGCTCACGGAGGCGGCCGGCCAGCCGACCGGCCCGGCCTCCGGAGGCGGAGCCGGGGCCGGCGGGGGCGTCGGGTTGACCCGCGCCGACTTCCCGGGCACCGATTCCTCGGTCTGAAGTTCTGGCAGCTCCAGGGTGGGCTTGGCCTCGACCCGGATCGGGCTGAGCAGGGTTCCGGCCATGATGGCCGCAAGGGCTGCCGCGGTCCAGCTCACCCGACGGGTGACGTTGGTACGCAGGATCGATCGAACTCTGGCCACTACAGCCTCCCCGTGATGTCCACCCAGCGATGAGCGACACATCTGGCCGATACCGTACGAGGTCAGATCGTTACTCACAAGAGTGAATCTTTGACCCGTCGAGACAGTGAGTCTTTTCGATCGACAATGAGCTGATTGCCCACTTCGCAGAGTCAGATTCCCAGCTTGGAGGCCTTGTTCGGCCCTGATCGATCTGGTTGACTGCGCTGCGCTACCCGGGCACTACCGAAAGTCCGGGACACGGGGAGGTACGGTGTCGCCCAACCGACGGCTGTCCAGAACGGGTTCGCTACTCACTTCCACGATCGTCCTGCTGACCATCGCCGTGGTCGATCCCGTGATGGCGAGGGCGGAACCGTCGAAGCCCTCCTCGACCACCGGCGACGCCGCCGATCCGAACGACGCCTGGTACGCCACCGAGGCCGACGCCGGTCACGCCGCCCGTACCCATGGCGTCAAGATCGAGATCGACGCCATGACGACCGAGACCCAGCAGGTCTTCGCGAATCCGGGCGGGACGTTCACCCTCGAGCAACGGGTCCGCCCGGTACGCGTCAAGCACGGCGACTCGTGGACACCGGTGGACACGACCCTGGTGTTCACCCCGGACGGCCGGGTCGAGCCCAAGGTCACCGCCGTGGACCTGAGCTTCTCCGCCGGCGGCGACACGGCGCTCGCGCAACTCGCTCAGGACGGCCGGCGGCTGAACCTTGGTTGGGAGACCGAACTCCCCCGCCCCGTCCTCGACGGCGACACCGCCACGTACGCCAACGTGCTGCCCGACGTCGACCTTGTGGTCAAGGCCGACGTCGAAGGCTTCTCCGAGGTGCTGGTGATCAAGACCCCGGAAGCCGCCGAGAACCCAGCCCTGGCCACCGCACGATTCCCGATCAGCACCGACGGGCTCACCCTGAGTGCCGACAGTGCCGGCAACATCAACGCCCGCGACTCCGATGCCCGGCTCGTATTCTCCGCTCCCACGCCGCGGATGTGGGACTCGTCCGGCGACGCCGAACCGGGCCCGGCCAGCAGGCGGACATTCGACCACAACCGGGGTGCCCGCCAGACCGCAATGCCGGTGTCGATCGAGAACGGTGTGCTCACGGTCGTACCCGACCATGAACTGCTGACCGATAGCCAGACCCGCTTCCCGGTCTATCTCGATCCCTCCTTCGTCAGCGGCAGCCGACTGGCCTGGACGTCGGTTTGGAAGAAGTTCCCGAACACCCGCTACTGGAACGCCAACGACATCGCCCGAGTCGGCTACTCCCAACAGGACAATCTAGTCAACCGCTCCTTCTTCCGGATGAATACCAACGCGGTCAAGGGCAAGAACATCATCGAGGCGACGTTCCAGATCTGGGAAACGTATGCCTGGTCCTGCAACGCCCGGGAGGTGGAGGTCTGGCGAACCGGTTCGATCAACTCGTCCACTACCTGGGACAACCAGCCTCCCTGGATGAACAAGCTTGCCACCGTCAACGTGGCCAAGGGCTACAACTCCTCCTGCCCGGCGGGCGGGGTCGATTTCGACGTGACCGCGGGCGTACGAACCTCAGCGGGGGTCAACGCGGCCGACCTCACGCTCGGCCTGCGGGCCACCAGTGAGACCGACACCTTGGCTTGGAAGAAGTTCAGCAACAATCCCACCTTGAGCATCGAGTACAACTCGATCCCCGCGGTCCCGGCCAGCCTGTCGACCTCTCCGGGCGTCCCCTGCGGTGGCGGCAAGATCGGTAACAGGGACGTAGTACTCCGCGCCGTGCCGACCGATGCGGACGGCGGCCATGTTGTCGCCGAGTTCAATCTCTGGCCAACCGGCGGCGCAACCGCCGTCCGGAACGTAACGGTGACAAGTGGAAACACGGCCAGCACCACGTTCTCAGCACCCACGCTCACCGACGGCGTCACCTACAACTGGCGGGTCCGTGGCAAGGACAGCGACGATGGCGTCTCGTCCTGGTCAACCACCTGCTCCTTCACCGTCGACCAAACACTGCCCGAGGCAGATGTGACCGTCAGTTCGGCGCAGTACCCGAACTTCAACGCTGGAGGCGCCGTGAGCACCGTTCCAGCCGGCACGCCGGGCCAATTCACAATCAGCGCAGACGGCGATACAGACGTCGTCGGATTCTATTTCGGCATTGATGACGACGAACCATCCAGGTACGTCGCGGCCAACGCACCTGGCGGATCGGCCACGGTCACCCTTACACCGACGCGGACCGGACCCGGAATTCTGCATGTCAGGACCTCCGACGGAGTGAACTCTTCCGAGGAAACCGACAGCAGCTACATGTTCTTCGCTAGCGCACCGGCCGGACCACACAACGGCCGAGGTGACATCAACGCCGACGGAAAGACCGACATCATCGGCCGCACAGGTGGCGGCAGCCTCTGCCTCTATATCGGCAACGGTGCGGGCGGCTTCCTTGATGGGGACGGGTGCAGCATCGAAATCGACCATAACCGACAGGGTTGGCTGCACATCGTTCGTCCTGGCGACTGGGACGGCGACGGCTGGAACGACCTGGTCGTCGTCCATGCAGACGGCGACCTCGTCTACCACGCCGGGCGGGGACCCGGCAGTTTCGAAGCCGGCGGAACCGAGATCATCACCGACTGGGACGCCGAGGGTAACCCCGTGCCGACCACTGGCTGGGACCAGTACGACCTCGTCGTCGCACCCGGCGACTGGGACGGCGATGGTGCGCCGGACCTGATCGCGCGGCGTACAAACGGGGAGGTCGTCCTCCACCGGGGCAACGGATACGGTGGCTGGGCCGACGGATCGGCCTCGGTCCGGCTCGGATGGGGAACATGGCAGGGCTTCAACACCGTGACCGCCCCGGTGACCTCGACGGCGACGGCAAGCCTGACCTGCTCGCCCGCAAGCCCACCGGTGAACTCGTCCTCTTCCGCGGTAACGGCAAGGGCGGCTGGTACAGCCCGGGCGGCACGAAGTACACCACCTGGCAGTCTGGGCTCAACGTGCGGCAGCCCAACCCGACCTGCGACGCCTTTCCCAGCACCACCAACTGCCCTACGGTCATCGGCAATCTGAACACCACGACCCAGTTCACCCCGATCTGCCAACTCGTCGGATCGGGCGTCGGAGGCAATCCGTACTGGGTCCGTATCGTCACCTCCACCAACCTGACCGGCTGGATCGCGGGGTACTACGTCAACTACACCGAGAACCAGTTGCCCGACGTACCTAACTGCATCGCCGAAACCCGCACCACCTACACCGTCTGGGTCGACGGCGTCAACGTCTCGGAAACCAGCGCCGGTTGCGAGGCCGCACCGAGTACCACCAACTGCGCCACTCCGATCGACGTGCTCAACAACGGCGACATGTTCACCCCGATCTGCCAGCGCACCGGCCAAGTGGTCAACAACAACCCCTACTGGGTGTACGGCGTGAGTTCCAACGGGCAGACGGGTTGGATCGCGAACTGGTGGATGGACTACCCCGACAACCGGCTTCCACATCTCGGAATCTGCGGCAACTACAACGGGACGCAGATCGGTACCGGCTGGCAGACCTACAGCGGCGGCATCTTCGCCCCCGGAGACCTCAACGGTGACGGCAAGGCCGATGTCCTGGGCATCAAGGCGAACGGCGACCTGCACGTCTACTACGGCAACCACACCGGATCAAGCTACTTCAGCAACGCGGGCGGCGGCACCGTGATCGACACAGGCTGGAACATGTTCAACAAAGCCTTCTGACAGATCGTCCACAAGCCCAGCGAAGCGGGCGGCGACACCGCCATCTCAGAGGGTGCGCCGCCCGCCTCGAATGAGAACCTCTGCGTTCAGTCCGGCCAGGCATCCCACCGAAACCAGCGCGGATACGGGAGGATCACTTGTCGCTCAACCGGCGCCTGCCACGATCGGGTCCACTGTTCATCTCCACCCTGGTACTCCTACCCTTCGCGCTGCCACAGCCCGCGGCATATGCGGCTGCCCCGAACTCTCCCGGCGTCGGGCAGAACTCGGCGCCGTCGGTCCCCGGCAACCTGTCCACCGGTCCCGCCGGCCCCTGCTCGGGTGGCCTGATCGGCAGAAGCGATGTGACCCTGCTCGCGACGATGCATGACCCGGACGGTGGTCTCGTAACCGCCAGGTTCGCGTATTGGCCGACTGGCGGCCCGGAATCCGTCCGGAATGTGTCCGCCACCAGCGGCAGTACCGCGCTCACCGTCCTGTCCGGGAGTGAACTGGTCCACGGTGTCACCTACCACTGGCGGGTACGCGCGACGGACAGTGGAGGGTTGTCCTCCGCCTGGTCCGAAACCTGCTCGTTCACGCTCGACCGGACGCTGCCGGACGAGGACGTCACGATCACGTCGGTGCAGTACCCCGACTACAACCCGGGCGGCGCCGTCAGCACCGTTCCGGCCGGCACTCCGGGGCAGTTCACGATCAGCGCCGACGGCGACACCGAGGTCGTCGGCTTCTACTACGGAATCGACAACGACCAACCATCCCGGTACGTCGCCGCCGACGTACCGGGCGGGTCCGCCACGGTCACCCTCACGCCTGTCCGGTCCGGCCCCGGCATCCTGCACGTCCGGACCTTCGACGGGGTGAACCGGTCCGGAGAAGTCGACGACGACTACAGGTGGTTCGCCACGGCGCCGGCCGGACCACACGGTAGCCGGGGCGAGGTCAACGCCGACGGGACTACCGACATCATCGGCCGTACGCTCGGCGGCCATCTGTGTCTCCACCTCGGCGACGGTGCGGGCGGCTTCCTCGACGGCAACAAGTGCAGCCTGATGATCGACTACTGGCGCAATGGCCTGTTGCACCTTGTCCGTCCCGGCGACTGGGACGGCGACGGCTGGAACGACCTCGTCGCGGTGCAGGCCGACGGCGACCTCGTCTACTTCGCGGGACGGGGTACCGGCAGCTTCGAGGCGAGCGCGACCGAGGTCCCCTCCGGCTGGGACCCCGACGGCATCCCCGTCCCGACCACCAACTGGGACGGGTACGACCTCGTCGTCGCCCCAGGCGACTGGGACGGCGACGGTGCCCCGGACCTCATCACCCGGGACGCCGTCGGCGAGGTGGTCGTGCACCGGGGCAACGGCTTCGGTGGTTGGGCGGACCCGCCCACCACGATCAGCCTCGGCACCGGCATCTGGGACGACTTCGACACCGTCCTCGCGCCCGGCGACCTCGACGGGGACGGCCACCTCGACCTGCTGGCCCGCAAGCCGGCCGGGGAACTGGTCCTGCTGTCCGGCGCCGCGACCGGTACCCCGGCGGCCGGCGTGCAGATCGGCACCGGGTGGGACACGTACCGGCTGCTCTTCGCCCCGGGTGACTTCGACGGCGACGACAGTCCCGACGTGATGGGTGTCGACGCGGCCGGCAACCTGCTCGTCTTCTACGGCGACCCGACCGCCCCCGGCTACTTCGGCAACCCGGGCGGCACCACGATCGACACCGGCTGGAACGCCTTCGACAAGGCGTTCTGAGTATCTACCGGCCGCTGCCCGTCGTGCCCCGGTACGGCGGGCAGCGGCGTGCCCGGGCCGCTATTCGCCGTCGACGCGGCGGCCCTTCTTCAGTTGGGACTGCCGGCGCTTGGCGTCCAGGCGGCGCTCCTTCGAGGCCCGCGTCGGCCGGGTCGGCCGGCGGGGCGGCGCCGGCGGCGCGACCGCGTCGGCGAGCAGGGCGGCCAGCCGGGCCCGGGCGGCCTCCCGGTTGGCGAGTTGGGCACGGTGCTCGCTGGCGGTGATGGTGAGCACTCCGTCGACCAGCCGTCGGCCGAGCCGGTCCACGGCCCGGTCCCGCATCCAGTCCGGCAGGGTCGGCGAGGAGCCGACGTCGAAGGAGAGTTCGACGCGCGAGTCGGTCGTGTTCACTCCCTGGCCGCCCGGTCCCGACGAGCGGGAGAAACGCTCGCGCAGCTCACCACCGGGGATGGTGAGCCGGTCGTTGATCCTCAGCTCGTCGGCCATGCTCCGAGCATGCCCTACCCGGCCACCGATTAACCGCCCCGCCCCGACGCGTTGATCAAGGGGATCATCGCCGTGAAACGGGCACGATTCCCCACGACTAGTCCTTGATCAACGCGCCGGAACACGGCGGAACACGGCGGAGCGTGGGGTGAGGTCAGCCGGAGGGTTGGGCGGGGATGCGGCCTAGGTCGATCACGGGGCCCTGGTGCGGGCTCGGCGCCCCGTCGAGTGGTGACGACGTCGGCGGGGGCAGCTCGTCGGAGCGGTCCGGGGCCGGTAGCCACAGCACGAACGTGCTCCCCCTGCCGAGCGTGGAGAAGACCGCGACCTGCCCGCCGTGCGACTCGGCGATCTGCCGCACGATCGCCAACCCGAGCCCGGTACGGCGCTCGCGGGAGCCGGTCGGACCGCTCTCGCCCCGCCAGAACCGGTCGAAGACCCGGGCCTGGTCGGCGTCGGCGATACCCGGCCCCTCGTCGGTGACGGCGAGCCACAACCAGCCGCCCGACCGGCCGGTGGTGACGGTGACCGCCCCGCCGGGTGGCGAGAGCCGTACGGCGTTGGAGAGCAGGTTGCCGGTGGCCCGGCGCAGCGCGTCGTGGTCGCCGATGAGAACGAGGTCGTCCCGTACGGCGTACCGCAGGTCGACGTGGCGTTCGGCGGCGACGGCGGCGAACTCGTCGGCGGCCTCGCGGGCGACCATGCCGACATCCACGTCGGTGTCGGCGAGCCCGGTGGCGTCCCGGCGGGCGGTGGCGAGCAGGTCCTCGACGAGGCGGGACATCCGATCGGTGGCCCGGTCGATGACGGCGATGGCGCGCTCCCGTTCGGGTCCGGTCGCCTCGGCGGCGTCGATCAGGGAGGCGTCGAGGTTGGCCCGGATGATGGCGAGCGGGCTGCGCAGTTCGTGGGAGGCGTCGTCGATGAGCTGGCGTTGGGCGCGGAAGGCGTCGTCGAGGCGGTCGAGCATCGAGTCGATGGTGTCGGCGAGGTCGCGCAGTTCGTCGCGGGCGCCGTCGAGCCGGATGCGCCGGGACAGGTCGGTGGCCTGGATCTCGCGGGCGGTACGGGCGATGGCACCGACCGGGCGCAGCGCCCGCCCGGAGAGGACCCAGCCGATGCCGAGGCTGGCGACGAACAGCCCGCCGAGGGCGATCGCCGAGTAGTTGCGCAGGGTCTGCAGGGTGTTGAAGTTGACCGCCGACTCGATCTCGTCGACCGCGGCGACGTCGAGGGTGCCGACCGGGATGACCCGGCCGTCGGACTTCTCCTTGACGATGCGGGCCTGCTGGGACGTGATCGGCTTCGGGTCGGTGGTGCGTTCGACGGCGACGTACGTGACACCGAGCGCGGTCGCGGCGAGCGCGAACAGCAGCGTCGAGTAGAGCATCGTCAGCCGGAACCGGATCGACTGGAACAGCCGCAGGCGGGGTGTCCTCACAGCGCCTCCTTGAGGCGGTAGCCGCGTCCGACCACGGTCTCGATGAGTTGGCCGGGGCCGAGCTTGCGGCGCAGGGTGCCGACGGTGACCCGTACGGTCTGGGTGAAGGGGTCGGCGTTCTCGTCCCAGACGTGTTCGAGGAGTTCCTCGGCGGAGACGACGTGTCCGGGCCTGGTCATCAGGTATTCGAGCACGCCGAACTCCTTGCGGGTCAGGTGCAGGGCGTCGCCGTCGAGGCTGGCCGCGTGCCGGGCCGCGTCGAGCCGCAGCGCCCCGACCTGTACGACGGCGGTGGTGCCGCCGGTGTCGCGGCGGAGCAGGGCGCGGACCCGGGCCAGGAGTTCGGCCAGCGCGAACGGCTTGACGAGATAGTCGTCGGCGCCCTCGTCCAGGCCGCGGACCCGGTCGTCGAGGCCGCCGCGGGCGGTGAGCATCAGCACCCGGAGGTCGGTGCCGCCC
This sequence comes from Polymorphospora rubra, assembly GCF_018324255.1. Taxonomy (GTDB): domain Bacteria; phylum Actinomycetota; class Actinomycetes; order Mycobacteriales; family Micromonosporaceae; genus Polymorphospora; species Polymorphospora rubra. The sequence continues at coordinate 4,219,649 of NZ_AP023359.1, read as the reverse complement.
TGCACCTCGATGTCGCCGGAGCGGATCTCGCGGCAGAGGTCGAAGCCGTTGTCGTCGGGCAGGTTCAGGTCGAGCAGCATCAGGTCGTACGCGTTGACGGCCAGCCGGTCCCGGGCACCGGCGGCGTCGCCGGCCACGTCGACGGCGTAGCCGGCACGCACCAGTCGCAGGCGGACGGCCTCCGCCAGGTCTTCCTCGTCTTCCACCACCAGCAGACGCATCCGCCAACCCTCGCCTTCACCGCCCCGGTCCGGGGCCTCCCGCACCGGCCCCGGTCCGCCGGCCGTCGCGCCGGCCGCGGACCGGGGACCTTCCGAAAAACTAGCCGCCCCGACCGATGATGCCGTCCGCCGACTGCTGGGCCCGCTCGATCGGGATGGCGAAGCCGATTCCGATCGAGCCGCCGCCCTCCAGGGTGGCGATGGCCGTGTTCACCCCGACGACCTCGCCCCGCGCGTTGACCAGCGGGCCGCCGGAGTTGCCCGGGTTGATCGACGCGTCGGTCTGCACCGCCTTCTGCCGCCCGCCGGTGCCGAGCCGTACCTCGCGGTCCAACGCGCTGACGATGCCGGCCGTGACGGTTCCGGACAGGCCGAGTGGTGACCCGACCGCCAGCACCGACTCGCCGACGTTGGTGGTGCCGGGCGGGGCGAGGGCCAGCGGGGCCAGGTTCGCGGCCGGGTCGACGCGCAGGACGGCGATGTCGCTGCCCGGGTCGCGGCCGACGACCTCGGCCGGGAACGTACGCCCGTCCGGCCCGACGACGATGACGTCGTTGCCGTTGCCGGCGTCGAGGATGTGGTCGTTGGTGATGATGTGCTGCTTGTCGTCGATCGCGAACCCGGATCCGCCGGCCGTGCCGCCGTTGCCGCGTACCTGCACCGACACGACGCCGGGCAGCGCGGTCGCGGCGGCCGCTACCAGGTCCGGTGGCAGGCCGACGGTGGCCGGCGTCGGGCTGGGCTGGGCGGCGGCGCTGGTGCCGGGCCGCGGCGGGTCGTCGCCGCTGGCGACGTAGCCGCCGGCGAGCGCGCCGGACACCGTCGACAGGGCGACGACGGCCAGGCCGGCGAGCAGGGTCCGCCGCCACCGTGCGGCCCGCGCCCCCGCCGGCTGTTCCTCGGGTACGTCGACCCGGGGCCGCCCGTGCGGGTCGAGTTGGGGCGAGACGAACCACGGACCACGCGGTTCGCCGAGCCCGGTCGGTGTGCTCATCGATCCACTCCTTTGTGGGATGCCGTGGGGGCAGCGGGGCGGAACGTGGGGTCGGGTCAGGGCAGCCGGGAGAACCACAGCATCGAGCCGGCCCCGGCGGCGAGTGCCAGCACCAGTCCGAACCCGATGAACCGGGCCGAGACGTCCTGGCGTTCGACCTGGTAGCCGACCGAGCTGCCGATGTCGGCGTAGACGGCGCGCAGTTCCTCGCTGCTGCCGGCCTCGTAGTAGCCGCCGCCGGTCTGGTCGGCGACGTCGCGCAGGTTCTCGCCGTCGACCGGGACCCGCATCGGCCGGCCGCTGCCCTGGCTGATGTAGCCGGAGTCGGTGCCGAAGGAGATGGCGTCGACGGGTACGCCGGCCGCGACGGCGTCGGATGCCGCGTCCTCGGGGTCGCGGCCGGAGGTGTTGGCCCCGTCGGAGAGCAGCACGATCCGGGCCGGCGGCGGGTCGTCGGCCGCCCGGGCGTCCAGCGAGCGGATCGCCTCCAGCGACGTGTTGATGGCCTCGCCGATCGCGGTGCCCTGGAGGCCGGTGCTGCCTTCGGCGAGCCGGTCGATGCCGCCGGCGATCGCCTCCCGGTCGGTGCCGGGCGCGACGAAGACGGAGGCGTTGCCGGCGAAGGCGACCAGCCCGACGTTGAACTGGTCCGGCAGTCCCTCGACGAAGCTGAGCGCGGCCGACTTGGCGGCGGCGAGCCGGTCCGGGCTGACGTCGGTGGCGAGCATCGACGTGGAGACGTCGACCGCGATGACGACGGTGGTGCGTTCCCTCGGCACCCGTACGTCGTCCATCGGCCGGGCGAAGCCGACGATCAGCAGGGCCAGCATGGCCAGGAAGAGGCTGGCCGGCACGTGCCGGCGCCAGGCGGGCTGTTTCGGGGCGACCCGGTCGAGCAGCCGCAGGTTGGTGAACCGTACGGCGTAGCGGCTGCGGCGGCGCTGCATGAGGACGTACCCGCCGATCAGGGCGAGCACGCCGAGCAGCAGCCAGAGCCGCTCGGGTGACTGCCAGCTCATCTCGAACCTCCTGTCATGCCGCACCACCCGGACCGCCGGGATGGAAACCGCCGGGGGTACGGCCGCGCGGGGTGCCGGCCAGCCGGCGTTGGGCCTGCACGTGCCGGACCAGGTCGGCGACCCAGTCCCGGTCGGTGCGCAGGGCCAGGTGGGTCGCGCCACCGCGGCGCAGTGCCGCGCGGACCTGCTGGCGCTGCCGGGCCGCGGCGGCGGCGTACCGCGCGCGCAGCCGGCGGTCGCCGGTCGACACCTCGCGCCGCTGGCCGCTCTCCGGGTCGACCAGGGTGATCAGCCCGACGTCGGGCAGTTCGAGTTCACGCGGGTCGGTGATCTCGACGGCGAGCACCTGGTGCCGGGCGCCGAGCCGGCGCAGCGGCACCTCCCAGGCCGGTTCACCGGTCTCGTCGTCGGGCAGCCCGTCGAGGAAGTCGGAGACGACGACCATCAGCCCGCGCCGGGCGGTGGCCCGGTGCAGGCCGTCGATCGCGTCGGCCAGGGCCGGGGCCGGACCGGCCCCGTCGAGTCGCGGTGCGGCGAGCAACGTGCGCAGTACGGCGAGCAGGTGGTTGCGTCCGCCGCGGGCCGGGAACCGGCGTACGGCCTCCTGGGTGACCACGTGCGCGCCGAGCCGGTTGCCGATGCCGGCGGTGAGGAAGCCGACCGCCGCGACGGCCGCCACCGCGAGTTCGCGTTTCTCCAGGTCGGCGGTTCCGAAGTCCATGCTCGGGGTGCCGTCGACGAGCAGCCAGGTGGACAGTTCCCGGTCCGCGTCGACCTGCCTGACGTGCGGGACCGAGGTGCGGGCGGTGACCGCCCAGTCCATCCGGCGTACCTCGTCCTCGCCGGGCCGGTACTCGCGGCTGCCGGCGAGTTCGCTGCCGGCGCCGGGCAGCAGGCCGAGGTACTGCCCCTGGAGCAGCCCGTCGAGCCGCCGGGTGATGGTGAGTTCCAGCCGGCGCAGCCGCCGTTCGGGGCGAGTTCGCGGATGGTCGCCGGTCCGGCCGCCGCCGGGTCGCCCGTGAGCCCGCCGGCCATCATGCCGCCGCCGGCATGCCGATGCGGCGGGCGTCCTGGGCCGGCGCGATCCGCGGCGGCGGGACGACCTCGACGACCCGGCGCACGATCGAGTCGGCCGCGACACCGTCGGCGACGGCGTCGAAGGAGAGCACCAGCCGGTGCGCGATCACGTCGACGGCCAGTTCCTTGACGTCCTCGGGCAGCACGTAGTCGCGACCCCGGAGCAGGGCCAGCCCGCGCGCGGCGGCGACCAGCCCGAGGGTGGCCCGCGGGCTGGCCCCGTACGCCAGCAGCGGCACCACCTCGGTCAGGCCGAACCGGGCCGGGTCGCGGGTGGCGAGGACCAGCCGTACGACGTACTCGGCCAGCGCGTGGTGTACGAACACGCCGCGGGCGGCCTCCTGCAGGGTGCGCAGCCGGTCGGTGTCGAGCACCTGTCGGGACTTCGGCCGGGCGGTGCCCATCCGGTAGAGGATGCCGAGTTCCTCCTCGTCGGTCGGATACCCGACGATGACCTTCATCAGGAACCGGTCCCGTTGCGCCTCGGGAAGCTGGTAGACGCCCTCGGACTCGATCGGGTTCTGGGTGGCCAGGACGAGGAACGGGTCGGGCACCGGATAGCTGCGCCCGCCGATCGAGACCTGGCGCTCGGCCATCGCCTCCAGCAGCGCCGACTGCACCTTGGCCGGGGCCCGGTTGATCTCGTCCGCGAGCACCAGGTTGGCCATCACCGGGCCGAGTTCCACGTCGAAGTCCTCTTTGGACGCCCGGTAGATCCGGGTGCCGACGATGTCGGACGGCACCAGGTCGGGGGTGAACTGGACCCGGGAGAAGGTGCCGCCGACGGCGGTGGCCAGGGTCTGCGCGGCCAGCGTCTTGGCCACCCCGGGTACACCCTCCAGCAGGCAGTGCCCGTCGGCGAGCAGCGCGGTGAGCAGCCGCTCGACCAGCCGGTCCTGCCCGACGATGACCCGCTTCACCTCGAAGAGGGTCTGTTCGAGTTCGGTGGCCGTACGGCCGTCGGTCTTGGGGCGGTCGATCGTGGCGACCGGGATCTCGCCGGTCGAGTCGGCGGCGCTCACAGGTCGGCCGCCGCGCTGTCGCCGGCCTTCTCGGGACAGTCGCGCCCATCCGGGTCCGGCGCGTCGGTCACGATCTGCAGCACGGGTTCCGGGTGGCGCTGGTCGGCGGCGTATGCGATGCCGCCGAAGGTCACGGCCGCCGCGGCCGCCCCGGCGAACGCCAGCCCGGCGATGGTCCTGATCCGCATCGTGTCGGTTCCCCTCGGTCGCGCGTGCGACGCGGCCGGCCGGCAGGCCGGTGCGCCCCGTCCTGCCACATGTCACCAGGGCGGACCGAAAGCGGGCCGAAGGAAGCGGGCCGGCGACATACGGGTGATCCGGCCTGGCGGGAGCCTGAAATTGGTTCCTGAGGGGCTGGCGCGGTTCTGGTGCGAGGTCCTGGACTTCACGGAGCTCGATCGCGAGGCGGAGGGCTGCGTCGAGATAGGTCCGCGGGAAGGGTCCGACGGCTCGCAGCCGACGATCTTCCTCATCCGCGACGACCTGCCGAAGACCGGGCCCGCCCGGTTGCACATCGACGTCAATCCCACCGACCGCGATCAGGACGCCGAGCTCGAGCGCCTCCTGGCCGCCGGGGCCAGACTCGTCGACATCGGCCAGCCTGCCGGGGCGTCCTGGCACGTCCTCGCCGATCCGGAAGGCAACGAGTTCTGCCTGCTCAAGCATCGCCTCGACCCACTCTGACGGCCTTTGGCGAAACGATCGGCGCAGCCGTCACCCACCGTCTGCCGCTGCGGGGCGCACCAGACCTGTCCCGGCCGTTGCCCACCGGCGCTGGGCCGAGCGTCGCACCGATCCAGAACGGCGGGACGGGATGATCGGGTCGGCTACCGTTTCGCGGCATGAGCGTCGACACGAGGGAGGCGCCGGCGCGGCCGGCCCGACGGGCGTCCCGCCCGCTGACTGTGCTGTGTTGGCTGATGGCCGCGCCGGGACTGGTCTGGGCGGTCGTCCGGGTCCTCGGCGTGGAGTGGGGGCCGCTGGTGCAGTTGCTGGCCTTCACGCCGTACGTCGCCGCGTGGAGCGTGCTGCCGGTGGTCCTGGCGCTCGCGCTGCGCCGCTGGTGGGCCGTTGGCGTCGCGGCGGTCGCCGCGCTGGCGCTGCTGGGCGTGGTCGTGCCGCGGGTCGTGCCGGACCGCGGGCCGGCGCCCGGCGGGCCGGTGCTGCGGGTGTTGACCAGCAACGTGCTCGCCGGGGCGGCCGATCCGGCGGCGGTGCTCGCGCTGGTCCGGGCGGAGCGGGTGGACGTGTTGGCGTTGCAGGAGTTCACCCCGGACGCCCAGGCCGCCCTCGACACGTTGGGCATCGCCGACGTGCTGCCACACCGGGTGACCAACCCGCTCGTCGGCACGCAGGGCTCGGCGCTCTACTCCCGCTTCCCGTTGTCCGACACCGGGATCCGGTGGAACGACGGCGGGTTCAGCCAGGCGTACGGCACGGTGGCGGTACCGGACGGGCCGGGGGTGCTGGCCGAGTCGGTGCATCCGGCGGCGCCGTACGCCCTGTCGGTCCTCGACGCCTGGCGCACGGACCTTGCGGCACAGCCGGCGGCCACTCCGGACGGGCCGCTGCGGGTGCTGGCCGGCGACTTCAACGCCACCCTCGACCACGCCCCGCTGCGGGCACTGATCGACACCGGGTACGTCGACGCGGCCGCCGCCCGGGGCGCGGGGCTGATCGGCACCTGGGGCCCGTACGACGGCGACCCGATCCCGCCGGTGACCATCGACCACGTGCTGGTGGACCGCCGGATCGGGGTACGCGCGGTCGCGGTGCACCCGGTGGCCGGCAGCGACCACCGGGCGGTGCTGGCCGAACTGGCCCTGCCAGCCGGATAGTGCCCCTGCCAGCCGGATAGCGCCCGGCCGGCCGGATAGCGCCCCCGCCGGGCGGATAGTGTGCCCGCGCCGGCCGGACGAGTGCCCGGCCGGCCGGATGGCGTCCGGCCGACCGGGCCGGCGGGCGTCAGGCCGCCGGGGTCCGGGCCAGCCCGTACGTCAACGCGTCGACCAGCGCCCGCCAGCTCGCCTCGACCACGTTCTCGTGGACGCCGACCGTGGTCCAGTCCCGGCCGCCGTTGTCGGCGGTCTCGACCAGCACCCGGGTGATCGCGCCGGTGCCGTGCGTGCCTTCCAGGATGCGGACCTTGTAGTCGGCGAGTTCGAAGCCCTTGAGCTGCGGGTAGTGGCGCAGCAGCGCCAGCCGCAGCGCCTCGTCGAGGGCGTTGACGGGGCCGTTGCCCTCGGCGGTGGCGATGACCCGTTCGCCGCGTACCCGGACCTTGACGGTCGCCTCGGAGACGACCGCGCCGTCCTCGCGGTGTTCGACGATGACCCGGTAGGACTCCAGGGTGAACGGCCGGGCCACCTCGGCGCCGGGCAGTTCGGAGCGGACCAGCAGTTCGAACGACGCGTCGGCGGCCTCGAACGACCAGCCGCCGGCCTCCATGTCCTTGACCCGGTTGGTGACCCGGGAGACGGCGTCGGGATGGCCGGCCAGGTCGAGCCCGAGTTCGCGGCTCTTCAGCTCGATGCTGGCCCGGCCGGCCATCTCCGTCACCAGGATCCGCATGTCGTTCCCGACCACCGTCGGGTCCACGTGGTTGTAGAGCAGCGGATCCACCTTGATCGCGCTCGCGTGCAGCCCGGCCTTGTGGGCGAAGGCGGCGGCCCCGACGTATGCCTGGTGGGTGTCGGGGGCGATGTTGGCGATCTCTGCGATGGCGTGCGAGACGCGCACCATCTGTTCCAGGCAGCCGTCGGGTAGGACGGGCAGCCCGAGCTTGAGTTGCAGGTTGCCGACGACGGCGAACAGGTCGGCGTTGCCGGGGCGTTCGCCGTATCCGTTGGCGGTGCCCTGGAAGTGGCGGACGCCGGCCTCGACGGCGGCCACGGTGTTGGCGACGGCGCAGGCGGTGTCGTTCTGGCAGTGGATGCCGAACCGGTCGGCCGGCACCCCGACCCGCTCGACGAGTTCACCGATCACCGTGGTCACCTGCGACGGCAGCATGCCGCCGTTGGTGTCGCAGAGGACGACCCGCTCGGCTCCGGCGTCGAGCGCGGCCGTGACGACCGAGGCGGCGTACGCCGGGTCGTGGCGGTAGCCGTCGAAGAAGTGCTCGCAGTCGAGGAAGACGCGACGGCCCTGGGCGACGAACCAGGCGACGGTGTCGCGGACCATGTCGAGGTTCTCCGCACCGGTGGTGCGCAGGGCCCGCTCGACGTGCCGGATGTCGGACTTGGCGACCAGGCAGACCGCCGGGGTCTGCGCGTCGAGCAGGGCCCGTACCTGGGGGTCGTCCCCGACGGCGACGCCGGCCTTGCGGGTGGCGCCGAAGGCGACCAGGACGGCGTGTTTCAGGTCGAGTTCGGTGCGGGCCCTTCGGAAGAACTCGGTGTCCTTGGGCATGGCTCCCGGCCACCCGCCCTCGATGAAGCCGACGCCGAACTCGTCGAGCAGCCGGGCGATGGCGAGCTTGTCGGCGACGGAATAGCTGATTCCCTCGCGCTGTCCCCCGTCGCGCAGCGTCGTGTCGTACACCTGGTAGGTCATGGGAGGTTCCTTTCGAGCCGGTGGGCGGCGGTTCGCGGCGGGTCCGGACCAACAAAAAGACCCCCGCGGATGCGGGAGGTCTGCGCGCTCGGCGAGGGGGATGCCGGCGCGCTAGGTGCCAATAATCAGGGCGAGGTTGTTCACCCGTCACACTCTGCCACCTCCGTCAGGATCCGGGAGAGAGAATCCACATTTCGGGAAGCCGGATCGGGAGGCAGTGGGCGACGTCGATCGGTCCGATTTGTCAGCCCGTGACAGGATTCACACTTCACTGCTGCGCCATCGGACCGAAACAGGTGCCGGGAATGATCTGGACTGAATCCAGATACCGCCCACATGGAGGTACCGTGCTCACCGTCGGTGACCACTTCCCGCAGTACGAACTCGCCGCCTGTGTCTCGCTCGACGCCGACCAGGCCTTCACGACCATCACCAACAAGAGCTACGAGGGCAAGTGGCGGGTGGTGTTCTTCTGGCCGAAGGACTTCACGTTCATCTGTCCGACGGAGATCGCCGAGTTCGGCCGCCTCGACGGCGAGTTCGCCGACCGTGACGCCCAGGTGCTCGGCGTCTCGGTCGACTCGGAGTTCGTGCACTACGCCTGGCGCAAGGACCACCCGGACCTGCGCGACCTGCCGTTCCCGATGCTGAGCGACATCAAGCGCGAGTTGTCGGCCGCCGCCGGGGTGCTGGGCGAGGACGGCGTGGCCCAACGGGCGACCTTCATCGTGGACCCGAACAACGAAATCCAGTTCGCGATGGTCACCGCCGGCTCGGTCGGCCGCAACGTCTCCGAGGTGCTGCGGGTCCTCGACGCGCTCCAGACCGACGAACTGTGCCCGTGCAACTGGAACAAGGGCGGCGAGACCCTCGACGCCAAGAAGCTCCTCGCGGGCGCCTGACCCATGGGCCTCGACGTCATCAAGGCGGCCCTGCCGGAGTACGCCAAGGACATCAAGCTCAACCTCGGCTCCACCGTGGGCACCTCGACGCTGAGCCCGGCGCAGGCCTGGGGCACCGCCCTGGCCTGCGCGGTGGCCGCCCGCAACCCGATCGTGCTGCGGGAGATCGCCGAGGAGGCCGCCGGCACCCTCGAGCCCGAGGCCGTCGAGGCGGCCAAGGGCGCGGCCGCCGTCATGGCGATGAACAACGTCTACTACCGGGCCAAGCACCTGATCGGCGACGAGTCGTACGCGACGATCCCGGCCCGCCTCCGGATGCAGATCATCGCCCGGCCCGGCGTCGACAAGGGCGACTTCGAACTGTGGTGCCTGGCCGTCTCCGCGATCACCGGTTGCGGGGTGTGCCTGGAGTCGCACGAGAAGACGTTGCGCGGCGCGGGATACACCCGTGAACAGGTGCACGAGGCGCTGCGGATCGCCGCCGTCGTACACGCCGCCGCGGTCACCCTCGACGCCGAGACCGCCCTGGCCTGACCCCTCCTCGCTCCGGCCCGCGCGACACGTCCGTCGATGAAGATGTGTCGCTTGGGCCGGACCGGGGTAGGAATCCTCTCGACCGAGGAAAGTCAACGTCGAGAAGAGGAGGCAGCCAGATGACCCGGCTCGACCCTCAGACGACCCCGTACGGCACCCAGGATCCGGTGCACCCGACACAGGACCCGATGCGCGACGGCGCCCAGGGCGTCGTTCCGGGCGGTCCCCCCGCGGGTGACTTCGACCCCTGGAGCTACCGCCAGGACGCCGGGGTCACCGGTGCCGATCTGGTCGGCTACAAGGTGGAGGCCACCGACGGCGGGATCGGAAAGGTCGATTCCGCCAGCTACGAGGTGAACTCCAGCTATCTCGTGGTCGACACCGGACCGTGGATCTTCGGCAACAAGGTCATGCTGCCGGCCGGCGTGGTCAACCACGTCGACCACGATGACCAGAAGGTCTACGTCAACAAGGACAAGGCACACATCAAGGCCGCACCCGAGTTCGACCCGGATCGGCACCACGATCCGGCGTACCGGGAGAAGCTGGGTGGCCACTACGGCGACTCGTACGGTTCCCCCGGCACGACCGCGCTGCCTCCGCAGATCATGTAGGCGGCGGACCGAACCGACGCCGACGGCCGGTGGGGCGCTGCCCCGCCGGCCGTCGGCGGTTCCGGCCCGCGCGGTGCGACCGCCCGCTCAGGTCCCCGGTGCGACGACCTTCGGCACCGGTTCGACCACGGGCCCCGGGTCGTCCGGGCGGGTGCCGGCCGGCACCGGTTCGGTCAGCCGCATGTTGCGTACGCCGGGCGAGCACAGGGCCGCCAGCGTCGCCAGCACGATCAGCCCGCCGCAGGCGATCAGCGTCGGACGGGCGCCGAACACCGCCGCCGCCGGCCCGGCGACGAGCAGCCCGATCGGCCCGAACATCAGCGAGCCCAGGGCGTCGTACGAGCTGACCCGGCTCAGCACGTCCGGCGGGACTTCCCGCTGGAGGCTGGTCTCCCACAGCACGCCGAAGATGTCGAAGCAGATGCCCATCACGACCGCGCCGAACACCACCGTCCACAGTGGCGCGTAGGCGCCGAGCAGCAGGTAGGGCAGCGCCGTCGGCAGGGTCAGCACCACGGCCACCAGCATCGGCCGGCGCGGCCGGATGCGAATGGCGATCACCACTCCGACGAGCATGCCGACCGCCTCGCCGGCGAGCACCGCCGACCAGGCCGCCGCGCCGCCCAGGTCCTCCTTGGCCACCACCGGGCCGAGCACCCCGTGCGCCGCCTGCAGAGCCATGACGAGGAAGGCGAACTGGAGCACGATGACCCACAGCCACTGCCGGGAGACGAACTCCCGCCAGCCGTCGCGCAGGTCGGTGAGCGGGGTGGTCGCCGGACCGGTCGCCGACCGCACCCGGGGCGGCAGCCGCAGCGCGGCGATCAGCAGGGCCGAGCCGGCGAACATCGCCGCGCTGACGGCCAGTGCCGGCCCCGCCCCGACCAGCACGACGGTGCCGCCGGCGAGGGCGTAGCCGGCGATCCGGGCGGAGTTCGTGCCGAGCCGCAGCAGGCCGTTGGCGGACTGGAGGCGTTCGGCGGCGACCACCTCCGGCACGATCCCGACCAACGCCGGGAAGAACAGCGCCACCCCGATCCCGGACAGCGCCGCGGCGACGACCAGGCCGGGCAGCGGCGCCCAGCCGGTCACCAGCATCGCGGCGAGCACCGTGTACGCCGCCGCGCACAACACCTCACCGGCGATCATGACCCGGTAGCGTGGGAAGCGGTCGGCGAGCACCCCGCCGGCGAGCATGAACACGACCTGGGGGACCGACTGGGCGACCAGCACCACCGACAGGGTGGTGGCGTTCGCACCGGCCAGCTCCAGCACCCCGAAGGCCAGCGCCACCGGGGCGAAGGCGCTGCCGAGCACGGAGACCGTACGGGCGGTGAACAGCAGGGCGAAGCGTCGGTCGCGCAGCAGTTCCAGGTCCCGGCGATAACTGTGCACGCCGTACGGTAAGCACCGGACGGCGGCCCGGTCATTCCCTTTTCCGGTGTCCCGCACCACACCGGACCGGCGCTACGGTGAGGGCGTGGATGTCACCCCGGTCAACCGTGCCCTGGCCTTCTCGACCATGTTCAACTTCCGCGACGTCGGCGGCTACGCCGGTCTCGACGGCCGCACCGTCCGCTGGAAACGGCTCTACCGCTCCGACTCGCTGCACCGCCTCGACGGCGCCGACCGGGACGCGTTCGCGCTGCTCGGCGTGAAGACCGTCATCGACCTGCGGCGGCCGACGGAGGTGCGCCGCGACGGGCGGGTTCCGGACTTCGTCGGCCTGGACTACCGGCACATCCATCCCGAGCACCGGGACTGGATCGAGATCCCGTACGACGAGGCACTGGGCGTCGGCCGCTATCTCGCGGACCGCTACCTCGAACTCGCCGAGACGGGGGTGTCCGGAGTCGGCCGGGCGGTGGGGATCGTCGCCGACGCCGGGTCCGCGCCGGCCGTCGTGCACTGCGTGGCCGGCAAGGACCGCACCGGTGTGGTGTGTGCGCTGACGCTGTCGACGCTCGGGGTGAGCGACGCCGACATCGCGGCCGACTACGCGCTGACCTCGGCCGCGTCGGAGCGGTTCGCCGCCTGGATTCGCACCAAGTTCCCGGACCACCCGATCCCGGCGCCGTTCCTGGCCTCGCCGGCCCAGGCGATGCTGCTGTTCCTCACCGGGTTGCGGGAGCGGCACGGGTCGATCGAGAACTACCTGCTGAAGGCGGGTGTCACCGCGGCCCAACTGGAGGCCATGCGCACCCATCTCCTCGAATGAAGATCCGCGTGATCAGGGACCTCTTCCGGCGCGTCGTCGGCGCGCCGCGCGACAAGGTCCCTGATCACGCGGATCAAGCGGAGGTGCCGGACGCGCGGCGGCGCCCCGGGCCGGCCGGCCCGGGGCGCCGCGAACCACGGATCAGATGACCCGGTGCACCCAGCCGTGCGGGTCGTCGGTCCGGCCCCGCTGGATGTCGACCAGCCGCTGCCGGATCGCCATGCTGACCTCGCCCGGCCCGCCGTCGGCGATCGCGAACTCGCCGTCGGGGAACCGCACCCGGCCGATCGGCGTGATCACCGCGGCGGTCCCGCAGGCGAACACCTCGCGCAGCCGGCCGCTCGCCGCGTCGGCCTGCCACTCGTCGAAGGCGACCGGCCGCTCGACCACCTCGTGCCCCGCCTCGCGGGCCAGGGTGATCACCGAATCCCGGGTGATGCCCGGCAGGATCGTCCCGGTCAGCGGCGGGGTGACCAGCGTGCCGTCGTCGTACACGAAGAAGACGTTCATGCCGCCGAGTTCGTCGACGTAGCGGCGCTCGACCGTGTCGAGGAACACCACCTGGTCGCAGCCGTGCTCGATCGCCTCGGCCTGGGCGACCAGCGACGCGGCGTAGTTGCCGCCGCACTTCGCGGCCCCCGTGCCGCCGGGCGCGGCCCGCGTGTAGTGCGGCGACACCCAGACGGTGACCGGCTTGACCCCGCCGGCGAAGTACGACCCGACCGGCGAGGCGATCAGCACGTACAGGTATTCGGCGGCCGGCCGGACGCCGAGGAACACCTCGCTGGCGTACATGAACGGGCGCAGGTAGAGGCTGCCGTCGTCGCCGGCCGGGATCCACTCGCGGTCGGCCTCGATGAGGTGCCGCAGCGAGTCCAGGAACGCCTGCTCGGGCAGTTGTGCCATCGCCATCCGCTGGGCGGAGGCGGTGAACCGGGCGGCGTTGGCCTCCGGGCGGAAGAGGGTCACTCCCCCGTCGCCGGCGTGGTATGCCTTGAGCCCTTCGAAGATCTCCTGGGCGTAGTGCAGGACCGCGGTGGCCGGGTCCATCGGGATCGGCGCGCGGGCCTCGACCCGGGCGTCGTACCAGCCTTTGCCGTCGGCGTAGCGGATCGTGACCATGTGGTCGGTGAAGACCCGGCCGAATCCCGGATCGGCCAGCAGCGCGGCTCGTTCGGCGGCGGATACCGGCGCAGGATTCGGACGGATCTCGAAGTCGAGCTTGTCACCACCGCTCATCGCGTTTGACCTCCAAGATTGCCGGCGTGCGCGGACGGGGGCACGCCAGGGGAACGGGACTGGTGCCTGGAATGTACCCCGAACGGTCGTTCAAGGGCGATGGCCCCGGCCAGCTGCGCCGACGGCGAGGTGGCCGTCGCGGATGGCCGGTGGAGTCCCCCGGTCGGGGCGTGCGGAAGGGATCGGTCCGGGCCGGCCGGACGATCGTCCGGCCGGCCCGGGCCGGCGGTGTGCGGGGCGGGTCAGCCCGCCGCGTGGGCGGCGAGCCGGTCGCCGACCTCTTCGGTGCGCAGCGGTGCCCCCGGTACGCGGGCGGCGAGTTCCGCCGCTACCGCCTCGGACACCCGGTGCGCCGCCTCGGGGTGGCCGAGGTGGTCGAGCAGCAGCGCCGCGGACAGTACGGCGGCGGCCGGGTCGGCTACGCCCTTGCCGGCGATGTCCGGTGCCGAGCCGTGTACCGGCTCGAACATCGACGGGTAGGCCCGCTCGGGGTTGATGCAGCCGCTGGCGGCCAGCCCGATGCCGCCACTGACGGCGGCGGCGATGTCGGTGAGGATGTCACCGAACAGGTTGTCGGTGACCACGACGTCGTACCGCTGCGGCTGGGTGACCAGGAACATCGCGGCGGCGTCGACGTGCTGGTATTCGGTGGTCACGTCGGGGTGCTCGGCGGCGACCGCCTGGAACGCCCGGGCCCACAGCGAACCGGAGTGGGTCAGCACATTGGTCTTGTGGACCAGGGTCACCTTACGGCGCTCGCGGCGCTCGGCGCGGGCGAACGCGTCGCGGATGACCCGCTCCACGCCGTGCCGGGTGTTGAGGCTCTCCTCGGTGGCGACCTCGGCGGGGGTGTCGCGGTGCAGCGAGCCGCCCGCGCCGGTGTACAGCCCCTCGGTGCCCTCGCGGACCACGACGAGGTCGATCTCGCCCGCCTTGACGCCGGCGAGCGGGCTCGCGGTGCCCGGCCACAGCCGGGACGGGCGCAGGTTGACGTACTGGTCGAAGGCGAAGCGGAGCCGGAGCAGCAGACCGCGTTCGAGGACCCCCGGCGGCACGCTGGGGTCACCGACGGCGCCGAGCAGGATCGCGTCGTGGTCGGCGAGTTCGGTCAGCACGGAGTCGGGAAGCACCTCGCCGGTGCGGTTGTAGCGGGCGGCCCCGAGGTCGTACTCGGTGGCCTCCACGCCGGGCAGTACGGCGTCGAGGACCTTGCGGGCCTGCGCGACCACCTCGGTCCCGATGCCGTCTCCGGCCACCACCGCGATCCGTGCCACCGACACGTCGAACTCCTTAACCCTCGCTGTTTACCGAACGTTAGGCGATCGTCCCGTCCTCCGGTACGAGCATCCCAGAGTCTGGAAATTCGTGCTGTACAGAAGCTTCACAGCGAAAATCCACCACGAGGTCACGTCCGCCGCCTAGGTTGGGTGACGTCCGGCAGAGGGGGCCGAAGGTAATGCCGATCCACCGCACCACCCGTAACACCGACACCGTCCGCACCATCGCACCCGGTGACCAGCCCGCCAGACCCGACGTACGCCTCGGCGGCCCGGCCGCCCGGTCCCGGCCGACCAGCGGCGGCGCCGGCCCGGACCGGCTGGTCGCCCGGCACACCGTGCAGACCTCGACCGCCGACTACTCGCTGGTGCTCAACGGGCCGGCCTGGATGACCCGGCGGATGCTGGGCGAGGCGATCGGTGACGCGGTCGCCGAACTGCGCGCCATCGACGTGACCTACAGCCCGCTGCGCGAGGGCAGTCTGGTGTCCCGGCTGCGTCGCGGCGAGGTGGCCCCCGAGGCCTACCCGCCGCTGCTCGACATCGTCGAACGCTGCAACGCGATGCGGGCGGCGACCGACGGCTGGTTCGACGCCTGGGCGGTGCCGGGCGGCTTCGACCCGAGCGGCCTGATCAAGGGCTGGGCGGTCGAGCGGGCCGCGGCCCGGCTTCGCGCCGCCGGCATCGAGGACTACGCCGTGGTCAGCGGAGCCGACCTGACCGTACGCGGGCACGCGCCGCACGGTGGGCCGTGGCGGGTCGCGATCCACCACCCGTACCAGACGAAGCGGCCGCCGATCATGCTGGCGATGACCGGCGGCGCGGTCGGCACATCGGGTGTGGCCGGCCACCAGAACCACGTCGTCGACCCGCACACCGGCGAGGCGGTCCACCACCTCGCGGCGGCCACCGTGACCGGCCCGGACCTGGCGGTCGCCGACGCCTACGCGACGGCGCTCTTCGCCGCCGGCCGCGCCGGGCTGGCCTGGTTTCCCACCGCGGACGGCTACCGGGCGCTCCTCGCCCCGACCCGCTGAGCGGACGGTCGGCCGCCCGAAAAGACGACCGGCCCCCACGATCTCGGCAACAGATCGCGAGGGCCGGTCAAAGACGAGTACGCGTGGCTCGCGCACAAGTTTCGGGCACGCACCCGACGTGGTGTCCCATCACCCGAAGACGAGCCCACACCCGGGAATCACTGCGTAACCGCGCGGATACGCTATCGATTGCAGCTCACCGAGCGCAAGAGGTACGTCCACCGCGTGTCGATCCGGGGTTGCGCGAGACCTGACCCCGGTCGGATGGCAGTCTGTGGCGCGTGAGTTTCGATCTGGTCGTGTGGGCCCTCGCAACGGGCGCCACGGCGGCGAATGTACGCGCCGCCCACGAGTCGTGCCGGCGGGGCGAGCACCGGGCGGGTCCGCCCGATCGCCGCATCGTCACGTTCCACGCCGCGTTGACCGCGAGCTATCCGGAACGGGCCGCCAACTCCCCGTGGGCGGTGACACCGCTGCACGTCGCCGTCGACCACCTGGAGATGAACCTGACCGAGACCTGTGCCGACGAGGTGCTGCTGACCGTGGAGCGGCTCGCCGGCATGCACGGGTTGCTGCTGCTCGACCTGCAGGACGGTTCGGTGTATCCGCCACCGGCCACCGTGGGACGCTGACCACGCGCCGTCGGCCCGGGGCGCCGCCGGCCGCGGCAGAACGGGCCGGCGGGTGACCGACCGCTGTCGGACACCCGCCGGGTCGCCGTTGCCTACTCGTCGCGCAGGTCCGCCGCGCTCGCGGCGACCGCGCCGACCGCGTCGGCGGCCGAGGCGAGCAGCTCCACACCGACCGCCGAGTCGACGGTGAGGGTCATCAGCGCCTCACCGCCGGCCTCGCGCCGGGCCACCTGCATCGCGGCGATGTTCACACCGGCCTCGCCCAGGATCGAGCCGATCGTGCCGACCACGCCGGGCCGGTCGACGTAGCGCAGGAAGAGCAGGATCCCCTCGGCGCCCAGCTCCAGGTCGAAGCCGTCGACCTCGGTGAGCTTGATGACCTCGCGGGTGCCACTGGTGACCACGGTCCCGGACACCGACACGGTACGGCCGTCGGGCAGCGCGCCACGCACGGTGACCAGGTTGGGCTGGTCGGCGGTGTCGGCGAAGGTGGCCAGCTCGACGGCCACGCCCCGGTCTGCGGCCAGGTGCGGCGCGTTGACGTACGTCACCTGCTCCTCGACCACGGAGGTGAACAGGCCCTTGGTGGCGGCGAGCTTGAGCACCGAGACGTCGTTGGCGACGATCTCGCCGCGTACCTCGACGGTGACGCTGGCGGCGATCCCGCCGGCGACCGCGGTGAACACCTTGCCGAGCTTCTCGGCCAGGGGCAGCAGCGGCCGTACGTCCTCGGCGACGACGCCGCCGGCCTGGACGTTGACCGCGTCCGGCACGAACTCGCCCTGGAGCGCCAGCTTGACGCTCTTGGCGACGGCGAGGCCGGCCTTGTCCTGCGCCTCGGCGGTCGACGCGCCCAGGTGCGGGGTGGCCACCACGTTGTCGAACGCGAACAGCGGCGACGCGGTGCACGGCTCCTTGGCGTAGACGTCGACGCCGGCGCCGCCGACCCGGCCCTCGGCGAGTGCGTCGGCGAGCGCCTGCTCGTCGACCAGGCCGCCCCGGGCCGCGTTGACGATGCGGACGCCGGGCTTGACGATCGCGAGTTCCTTCTCGCCGATCAGGCCGACGGTCTCCGGCGTCTTCGGCAGGTGGATGGAGATGAAGTCGCTCTCGCGCAGCAGCTCCTCCAGGCCGACGAGCCGTACGCCGAGCTGGGCGGCGCGGGCCGGCTGGATGTAGGGGTCGTACGCGATCAGGCGGGTGCCGAACGCGGCGATCCGCTGGGCGAAGAGCACGCCGATACGGCCGAGCCCGACCACGCCGACGGTCTTGCCCTGCACCTCGACGCCGGTGTACTTCGAGCGCTTCCACTCGCCGGCCTTGAGCGCGGCGCTGGCGCTGGCGGTGTTGCGGGCCACGGCCAGCAGCAGGGCGACGGCCTGCTCGGCGGCGGAGACGATGTTGGACGTGGGCGCGTTGACCACCATGACGCCGCGGGCGGTCGCGGCCGGCACCTCGACGTTGTCGAGGCCGACACCGGCCCGCGCGACGACCTTGAGCCGCGGTGCGGCGGCCACGGCCTCGGCGTCGATCTGCGTGGCACTGCGCACGATTACCGCGTCGGCGTCGGCGAGAGCGGACAGCAGAGCGCCCCGGTCGGTGCCGTCGACGTGCCGCACGTCGAAGTCGTGGGCCAGGACGTCGAGCGCGGCGGGGGCGAGCTCTTCAGCGATCAGTACGACAGGAGTCATCGGTCCTCGTATATGTCGTCAGGAGGCGAGTGGTGTGCGGCGGCGGGGCGCCGCTCTGCGCCCAGCGCTCCCCGAGCGGGATACACAACGGGGATGCGGCCTACCGCGATCGTAGGCGCCACCGGCGCCACCACGGCCCGCACCCCCGCGTGAGTGCCCTCACAAACCCGACCTAACGCCCGCGCAACCGCCTCCAGGTGAGCCCCCTCACGCGGGGCTTGCGATCTCCGGAGTTCGGCCCCGCGGGCTCGGTCTTTCCACGACTGGACCGGTGCCGACCTGCCGGAAGCTGCTCGCCTCGGCCGTCAGCGAGTCGAAGAGGAGGTCGAAGTCCAGAGACCCGACCGGCGGGTAGATCCGCTCCCGGGGCGGCTCCTCGCCGGGGGCGAGCGCGCCCTGGGCGACCATGAAGTCGAGGATCGCCTCGCGTACCGCCGGCAGCGACACCGGCGAGTGGTAGAGCACGTTCAACGCCTGCATCCGCATGCCCTGGACGTGGTCCTCGCCCTTGTTGTCGTGGAAGTGCGGGTTGCGGGTCTCGATCTGGAGGACCGGCACCGAACTGCTCATGACCTCCGGATACGAGGCCGGAAGCACCCCGCCGAACTGCTCGAAGAGATCCACGTACTCGAAGGGTTCGACGGCGAACCCGCCGGCCAGCCGCATCCGGAGCCCGAGGTCGAGGCTGAGCGCGTGTTCACCGGCGTTGCCGGTCGCGATGACCTCGGTGCCGAACCCGGAGTATTCGGCGACCAGCCGGTTGAGGAACTGGTTGGTGATCTCGGAGCTGCGGCCGCGGCGGCTGAAGAAGAGCCGGCCGTCACGCAGCTTGGGCTTGGAGTGCCAGGAGATCCGGACCATGGCGTACGGGTTGGCGGCCAGGTGCAGGCCGGCGGCGTAGACCTTGACGTATTCGTGCACGGCCCCGGGCACGTAGTTGTCGGCGTCCACGTAGCCGATGTACGCCCGTCCGGTCATGGCGGCGACGGCCATCCCGATCAGCATCGCCTCGCCCTTGCCGGTGCGGACCAGCCCGTCGCTGTCGACCAGCTCGGGCATGCCGGCCGCCTTGACGGCCGCGGCGAGGCCCGGGTCGCGCTGATGGATGGTGATCGCGGGGCGTTCGGCCGACTGGCAGAACTGCTCGACGGTCTGCACCTCGATTTCGAAGCGGTCGACCGGATGTCGGTCACTGTTCGAAACCAGCACGATCAGGCAGTCGTGCGGGATCCCGGAGAGCACACCCTCGATTACCCTCCGTGTCTCATTCATGCACGGAATGACAATGACCATCTCGCGCTCGATGGCGCGGATCGCATCGTGCGAGACGATGCCACTGCCCCGGGCCCCCGTGGCATCCCCGGAGTCCAGCTCGACAACGCGCTGAAGTTCGTGGATGCGAACGGCGCCGAAGCGTTCGGTACGGTGCGAGTGCTCCAGACGCATGCGGCGACACTACCGGAGACTTAGATTAACTGGTTGTAACCAACGGCCAAATAGGCACAGCGCTCGACTTCCGCCACGAACGGACTCTGATTCGCAACCTGGACGTAACGCACAATGCTCGAGGCGTTCCCGATGCCGCTTGGGCGACATGTCGGGAACGCCTCGATAAAGTGCCGTTTGTTGATCGAGAGCGTCAGGCGGTCTCGGTGATCGGCCGATCGACCCAGCTCATCATCCCACGCAATTTCCGACCGGTTTCCTCGATCGGGTGCGCGGCGCCCTCGGCCCGGAACTTGTTGAAGTTGGGCCGGCCGGCGTCCTCCTCGGCGATCAGTTCGCGGGCGAACTCACCCGACTGGATCTCGCCCAGGATCTTGCGCATCTCGTCCTTGACCCGGGCGTCCACGACGCGCGGACCACGGGTGTAGTCGCCGTACTCGGCGGTGTCGGAGACGCTGTAGCGCATCCGGGCGATGCCGCCCTCGTACATCAGGTCGACGATCAGCTTCAGCTCGTGGAGGCACTCGAAGTAGGCCACCTCGGGGGCGTACCCCGCCTCGGTCAGCACCTCGAAGCCGGTCTGCACCAACGCCGAGGCGCCGCCGCAGAGCACCGCCTGCTCACCGAACAGGTCGGTCTCGGTCTCCTCCTTGAACGTGGTCTTGATCACACCGGCCCGGGTGCCACCGATGCCCTTGGCGTACGACAGCGCGAGCGCGAGCGCACCACCGGTCGCGTCCTGCTCCACCGCGACCAGCGCGGGCACGCCCTTGCCGTCGACGTACTGCCGGCGGACGAGGTGACCGGGGCCCTTCGGGGCCACCAGCGCCACGTCGACGTCGGCCGGCGGCTTGATGAGGTCGTACCGGATGTTGAGGCCGTGACCGAAGAACAGCGCCTTGCCGGCGGTCAGGTGCGGCGCGATCGACTCGGTGTACAGCGAGCGCTGCAC
Source organism: Polymorphospora rubra (assembly GCF_018324255.1). Classification (GTDB taxonomy): domain Bacteria; phylum Actinomycetota; class Actinomycetes; order Mycobacteriales; family Micromonosporaceae; genus Polymorphospora; species Polymorphospora rubra. Next base: position 4,199,222 of record NZ_AP023359.1, on the reverse strand, counting down.
GGTGTCCGGCGCCAGCACCATGATCAGGTCGGCCTCGGCCGACGCCTGTGCCGGGGTCAGCACCCGCAGGCCCTCTTCCTCGGCCTTGGCCCGGCTCTTCGAGCCCTCCGGGAGACCGATGACGACCTCGACGCCCGAGTCGCGCAGCGACAGCGCGTGGGCGTGGCCCTGGCTGCCGTAGCCGATCACCGCGACCTTCTTGCCCTGGATGATGCCCAGGTCGGCGTCGTCGTCGTAGAACACCTCAGCGGTCATGACTTCCCTTTCCTGTGGCAGGCCCTTCGACCCGCCGTCATTAAGCGGCACGCAGCGCCGGACCGGTGGTGATCGAGCGCGAGCCGCGCCCGATGGCCACCAGGCCGGACTGCACCATTTCCTTGATTCCGAACGGTTCGAGGTCACGCAGCAACGCGTCGAGCTTGTCGGGAGTGCCGGTCGCCTCGATGGTGAGCGTGTCCGGGGCGACGTCGACCACCCGGGCCCGGAAGAGCGCGACCGTCTCCAGCACCTGGGCCCGGGCCGCCCGGTCCGCCCGGACCTTGACCAGCAGCAGCTCCCGGGCGACCGCCGCCGCCGGGTCCAACTCGACGATCTTCAGGACGTTGACCAGCTTGTTGAGCTGCTTCGTCACCTGCTCCAGCGGCGACTCGTCGGCGTTGACGACGATCGTGATCCGGGAGACCTCCGGGTGCTCGGTCTCCCCGACCGCCAGTGAGTCGATGTTGAACCCGCGCCGGGAGTAGAGACCGGCCACCCGGGCCAGGACGCCGGGCTTGTTCTCCACCAGCACCGACAAGGTGTGCTTGCTCATGCCTTCTCCTCGAACTCCGCCGGCGCGGTCACAGGTCGTCTTCGTCGAACGCGGGGCGGACCCCACGGGCAAACATGATCTCGTCGTTGCTGGTGCCGGCGGCGACCATCGGCCACACCATGGCGTCCTTGCCGACCACGAAATCGATCACGACCGGAGCGTCGTTGATGGCCATCGCCGCCTCGATCGTCTTGTCCACGTCGGCGGCGTTCTCGCAGCGTAGCCCGACACAACCGAGCGCCTCGGCCAGCTTGACGAAGTCCGGGATGCGGTGCTTGTGGGTGCCCAGCTCGGTGTTGGAGTAGCGCTCGTTGTAGAACAGCGTCTGCCACTGGCGGACCATGCCCAGGTTGCCGTTGTTGATCACAGCGACCTTGATCGGGATGCCTTCCAGGGCACAGGTGGCCAACTCCTGGTTGGTCATCTGGAAGCAGCCGTCGCCGTCGATCGCCCACACGGTGGTGTCCGGCAGACCGACCTTCGCGCCCATCGCGGCCGGCACCGCGTAGCCCATCGTGCCCGCGCCACCGGAGTTCAGCCAGGTCCGCGGCTTCTCGTACGAGATGAACTGCGACGCCCACATCTGGTGCTGGCCGACACCCGCGGTGTAGACCGCGTCCGGGCCGGCGATCGCGCCGATCCGCTGGATGACGTACTGCGGGGCCAGGGTGCCGTCGGCCGGCTCGTCGTAACCCAGCGGGTAACGGGACCGCAGGTCGTCGAGCTGTGCCCACCAGTCGGTGCGGTCGCCGGTCCGGCCACCGCTCTGCTCGACGGTCGCCGCCGCGATCAACTCGTCGATCACGTGCCGGGCGTCGCCGACGATCGGCACGTCGGCGGCCCGGTTCTTGCCGATCTCGGCCGGGTCGATGTCGGCGTGCACGATCGCCGCACCCGGGGCGAACGAGTCCAGGTTGCCGGTGACCCGGTCGTCGAACCGCGCGCCGAGCGCCACGATCAGGTCGGCCTTCTGCAGCGCGTAGACGGCCGCGACGGTGCCGTGCATGCCCGGCATGCCCAGGTGCTGCTGGTGCGAGTCGGGGAACGCGCCCCGGGCCATCAGCGTGGTGACCACCGGAATGCCGGTCAGCTCGGCCAGCTTGCGCAGCCCCTCGGTCGCCTCGGCCTTGAGCACGCCGCCGCCGACGTACAGCACGGGGCGACGGGCGGCGGTCATCAGCCGGGCCGCCTCGCGGATCTGCTTGCCGTGCGGGTGCAGGGTCGGCCGGTAGCCGGGCAGTTCCATGGTGGGCGGCCAGGAGAACGTGGTCTGCGCCTGGAGCACGTCCTTGGGGATGTCGACGAGGACCGGGCCGGGCCGGCCGGTGGACGCCAGGTGGAACGCCTCCGCCAGGATCCGCGGGATCTCCTCCGGCGTCTGCACCAGATAGTTGTGCTTGGTGATCGGCAGGGTGATGCCCTGGATGTCGGCCTCCTGGAAGGCGTCCGTGCCGATCGCCGGCCGGGACACCTGGCCGGTGATCGCCACGACCGGCACCGAGTCCATGTAGGCGTCGGCGATCGGGGTCACCAGGTTGGTCGCACCCGGGCCGGAGGTGGCGATGCACACGCCGACCTTGCCGGTGGCCTGCGCGTAGCCGGTCGCGGCGTGGCCGGCACCCTGCTCGTGCCGGACCAGGATGTGCCGCACCGTCGAGTCGTAGAGCGGGTCGTAGGCCGGCAGGATCGCACCGCCGGGAATGCCGAACGCGACCTCGACGCCGAGCGCCTCGAGCGACCTGACGAGCGAACCCGCGCCGGAGACCTGGGCCGGTCCGGGCGGCGGTACGGGCGCGGCCGCCGGGCCGGACCCGGCGGCGAGGATGGCCGGGCTGGGCGTCGCGTGGACGCGGTTGGCGAGCGTCTCTGGCGTTGGTCTTGTCATCGCAATCTGGCCTTCGGTCGGTGCGGCACGCGTTGCGCGTGATGCGGGTTCGGCGCGGACCGGCTGCCCGCGCGGGCGGACCCGGGCCCGGACGGGCACGGGTGGCTGGCCAATAAAAACGGCCCACGTGCAGATGCACGGGGCCAGCGCACTCTCGGACGGTGAGAGTGCGCTCAGATAAGTACTCGAGACGACCTGGTCGGCGACATGGGGCTAAGCCTGACGCATCTCACGCGCTGAGTCAACTGATCTCACATCCTGGTCACCGCGTGTCGGATTCCGCTGGTCAACCTCGTGCGACGGGTGCACCGGCTCCACGTCCGGCGTACGGTTCACCGCCGGACCGACGCCCCCGTCGGCCCGGCCGCCGATCTGCCGGGGTACGGCCGGCACCGCCCGCGCACCCGGCGACGTCGCCGACTCCAACAGCGCCTCCAGATGCTCCGCCGGCACCCCCCAGCCGAAGAGCTGCCCCTGTCCGAAGCGGCAGCCCGCCTCGACCACGGCGGTCATCTCGGTCTGGTTCGTCACCCCTTCGGCGATCACCTGGAGGCCGAGCTGGTGCCCCAACCGCATCACCACGTCGACGTACGGGGCGAAGACCCGGCCGGACCGGCCCTCGGCCGGCGACTGCTGCTCCGCCACCAGACTGTGGTCGATCTTCAGGATGTCGATCGGCAGGTGACGGAGCTGGCCGAGCGACGAGTAGCCGGCGCCGAAGTCGTCCAGGGCGATCCGTACGCCGATGGCGCGCAACGCCCGCAGTCGCTTGATCAGCTCATCCAGGTCGGTGGCCACGGTGTGCTCGGTGACCTCCAGCACCAGCCGCTGCGACGGCACCCGGTGGGCGCGCAGCGCCTCGGCCACCTGCTCGACGTATTCCGGGGCGTGCAACTCGCGCGGCGACACGTTGACCGACACCCACACGTCGTGCCCGGCGGCCCGCCACAGGGCGAGCTGGTGGCACGCCTGGTGCAGCACCCAGGACCCGAGGGTGGCGATCATCCCGGACTCCTCCGCGAGCGGGATGAACTCGTCGGGGCGTACCTTGCCCAGCCGCGGATGGGTCCAGCGGAGCAGGGCCTCGGCGCCGACCGGGCGGACCGCCGGGATCTCCGCCACCGGCTGGTACACCAGGTGCAGCTCACCACGGTCGACCGCCCCGCGCAGCTCGTGCTCCAGGGTCGTCCGCCGGCGCAGCAACTGGTCGTAGGCGATGTCGTACTGCTCGACCCGGTTCTTGCCGCGCTGCTTGGCGTAGCGCAGCGCCAGGTCGGCGTTGCGCAGCAGGGTGGGCACGTCCGACCCGGCCGTCCGGCGCGCGATGCCGATACTCACCGACAGGAAGACGGTGCCGTCACCCGGCTCGTACGGCTTGCACAGCACCCCCAGCAGCCGGTCCGCCGCCCGCTGCGCCTCGGCCGGCCCGGTGTGCATCAGTACGGCGAACTCGTCGCCCCCAACCGGGCGGCGAGATCGCCCGGCCGCAGGTTCTGCCGCAGCCGCGCGCCGACGTCGCCGAGCACCGCGTCGCCGACGTCGTGGCCGCGCATGTCGTTGACGTACTTGAAGCCGTCGAGGTCGAGGGCCAGCAGCACCACCGGTACGTCGGACCGCAGCACCCGGCGCAGTTCCTCGAGCAGTCCACGCCGGTTGGCCAGCCCGGTCAGCGCGTCGGTGTACGCCAGGTCCCGGTAGTGGGCCTCGCTCTCGGCCAGCCGGTGCGCGTACGCCCGCACGTCGAGAAGGGCGACGTACTGCCGGGCGACCAGCGCGAACCCCTCCACGATGCCGGCGACGATGCCCGGCGCGGTGAACCTGCCCTCCCACAGCAGGTGGTAGACGGCGGAGACGGCCATCCCGAGCATCGGCAGGAAGGCGTACGCCGTGCCCCGGCGGATCACGTCGCCGTGCGGCTCGCCCAGGGTGTCGGGGAACCGGACCGCCCAGGCGAGGATGAGCAGGCCGATCGAAACGGCGATGGTGCTCGCCAGCACCATCGCCGTGCCGGGTTGGCAGACGCCGGTGGCCACCCCGAGGCCGCCGACGACGGTGGTGACGATGCCGCTGCCGGTCAGGATCAGCCCGCGGCGCGGCCGGGCGGTCCGCAGCACCCCGACCACGGCCACCCCGACCGTGGTCGCGACCGCCACGCTGGCCAGCAGGATCGCCGTGCAGGTGGTCGGGGTCGCCGCGCCCAGGATCCGGGTCGGCTCGGAGAGCAGCACCCAGCCGACGAACCACAGCGCGGCCCCGACGACCACCGCGTCGAGCAGATGGCGGGCCACCGTCCGGGTGTCACCGGCGAGGCCCGGCAACCGCAGCAACCCGACGCTGAAGAGGACGCAGCCGAGCACGACCCCGATCGCCACGACCGTGGCCAGGGTGACCCGCTGCTCCCGGTTCGCCGACCACTCCGGGGCCATCGCGACCAGCCCGATCAGGCCGACGACCAGGCTCGCCGTGGTCACCCCGGCACCGGCGGCGAGCACCAGGCGGGCCCGCCGGCTCGCCGCGGTGTGCCGGCGGGCGGACCGGACCAGCAGCACCGTGCCGAGGACAGCGGTGAGCCCACCGGCCACGGCGGCGATCTCGACACCCGAGGGGAAGTGCACACATCAACTCTGCCGGATGGCGTCCCGCCGTGGGGGGACGGGGTGTGCGACACCGGCTCGCGGAGGTATGGCCGGCGCCACACCGTTTCCCGAGAGGTGGACCCGCCGTACGCCGCGACCGGCGCCGGACGGGCCGCGGTGTAACACTGGGGGGCATGCCTGACCTGCGGTCCAAGACCTCCACCCACGGGCGGACGATGGCCGGAGCCCGTGCCCTGTGGCGTGCCACCGGCATGACGGACGACGACTTCGGCAAGCCCATCGTCGCCATCGCCAACAGCTTCACCCAGTTCGTACCCGGGCACGTACACCTCAAGGACCTCGGCGGTCTGGTGGCCGACGCGGTGGCCGAGGCCGGTGGCGTCGGGCGCGAGTTCAACACGATCGCCGTCGACGACGGTATCGCGATGGGCCACGGCGGGATGCTCTACTCGCTGCCGAGCCGCGAACTGATCGCCGACGCCGTCGAATACATGGTCAACGCGCACTGCGCCGACGCCCTGGTCTGCATCTCCAACTGCGACAAGATCACGCCGGGGATGCTGCTCGCCGCACTGCGGCTCAACATCCCCACGGTCTTCGTCTCCGGCGGCCCGATGGAGGCCGGAAAGACCGTGGCGATCGAGGGCATCGTCCACGAGAAGATCGACCTCATCGACGCGATGATCGCCTCGTCCAACGACGCGGTGACCACCGAACAGCTCGACAGCATCGAGCGGTCCGCCTGCCCGACCTGCGGCTCCTGCTCGGGCATGTTCACCGCCAACTCGATGAACTGCCTCACCGAGGCCATCGGCCTGGCCCTGCCCGGCAACGGCTCGACCCTGGCCACCCACGCCGCCCGCAAGGACCTCTTCGTCCGGGCCGGCGGCCTGATCGTCGAGATCGCCCGGCAGTGGTACGAGCACGACGACGCCTCGGTGCTGCCCCGCGCGCTGGCCAACCGGTCGGCGTTCGAGAACGCGGTCGCGCTCGACGTGGCGATGGGCGGTTCGACCAACACGGTGCTGCACCTGCTGGCCGCGGCCCGCGAAGCCGAACTGGACTTCGGCGTCGCCGACATCGACGCGATCTCCCGCCGGGTGCCGTGCCTGGCCAAGGTCGCCCCGAACAGCCCGAAGTACCACATGGAGGACGTGCACCGGGCCGGCGGCATCCCGGCCATCCTCGGCGAACTCGACCGGGCCGGACTGCTGCACCGCGACGTACGCGCCGTGCACTCCCCCGACCTGGACAGCTGGCTCGCCGACTGGGACGTCCGCGGCGGTAAGGCGGTCCCGGAGGCGGTCGAACTGTTCCACGCGGCACCGGGCGGCGTACGCACCACCGAGCCGTTCTCGACCACGAACCGGTGGAACCGGCTGGACACCGACGCCGCGACCGGCTGCATCCGCGACCGCGCCCACGCCTACACCGCCGACGGCGGGCTGGCCATCCTGCACGGCAACCTCGCCCCGGACGGCTGCGTGGTCAAGACCGCCGGCGTCGACGAGGAGCTGTGGCGGTTCAGCGGGCCGGCCCGGGTCTTCGAGTCCCAGGACGACGCGGTCAGCGGCATCCTCGCCAAGGAGGTGCAGCCGGGCGACGTCGTGGTGATCCGCTACGAGGGGCCCCGGGGTGGGCCGGGCATGCAGGAGATGCTCTACCCGACCTCGTTCCTCAAGGGCCGCGGGCTGGGCAAGGCGTGCGCCCTGATCACCGACGGCCGGTTCTCCGGCGGCACCTCGGGACTGTCGATCGGCCACGTCTCGCCCGAGGCCGCCGGCGGCGGACTGATCGCGCTGGTCGAGGACGGCGACGAGATCGTCATCGACATCCCGGAGCGGTCGCTGCGGCTGAACGTGCCGGACGAGGTGCTCGAGGCGCGCCGGATCGCCCAGGAGAAGCGGGACCGGCCGTACACGCCGGTCGACCGGCAGCGTCCGGTCTCCGCCGCGCTGCGGGCGTACGCCTCGATGGCCACCTCGGCCAGCGACGGCGCCTACCGCCGGGTCCCCGAGTAGCTCGTCTCGTGGCGGGGCCGGGAGCTTCGCTCCCGGCCCCGCCACGTCGCCCCCGCGCCTCCCCGCCGCATCGCCCCGCCCCGTCGCGTCGCGCCGCGCCGCGTCACGTCGATCAAGGACTTGTCGTGGCTACCGCCGGGGGTTTTGTCCTGAACGTCCCCTTGATCAACGTGCAGGCCCCGGGTCAGCCTCGGCCCCGCGCCTTCGCTACCGCTCGCGCCGCTGGCGCTCGCTCCGCGCGCGATCTAGAGCATTTGTTGCTGCTGTGGCGGCCACAAACGTTCTGGATCGCGCGGATCCGGATGGCGCGGTACATCGTCTCGGCGGGACGGCGCGCATTTCAGTGATGTCCGGCCGGGTCCCGCCACGCGATCACGGTTGGGCCGATCACCGCCAGGCCGACGCCCGCCAAGCCACCGGCCACCGGCCGGCGGCCAACGAGCGATCCAGCCAGGCCCGGTGGCTGAGCCGCGGGCCGGCGGACCGACGGTCGCCAAGCCGCGGGCCATCAAGCCGATCACGGCCAGCTCCGGCCGCCGAGCCGCAGGCCGGCAAACCGGCAGTCGCCGAGCCCCGGACCGACAGTCGCCGAGTCCCGGACCGACAGTCGTCAAGCCGCGGACCCGGCAGTCGCCGAGCCCGGCCCGACGGTCACCGGGTCGACGCCGCCGGCGGGCCGGCGCTCAGGCGCGGGCGGCTTCCAGGGCCAGGGCCGCGGCGCCGAGCAGGCCCGCGTCACCACCGAGGGTGCTCTCGTGCACCCGTACCCGGCGGACGAACGCGAGCCCGGCCAGGTCCGTGATCGCCGCCCGCAGCGGGTCGAAGAGCACGTCACCGGCACCGGAGACGCCGCCACCGATCACCACGTCGTCGAGGTCGATCAGCGCCGCCGCGGAGACGATGCCGGCGGCGAGCGCGCGGGCGGCCCGCTGGAAGGCGCGTACCGCGACCCGGTCACCGGCCCGGGCGTCGGCGGCGAGGGTACGGGCGTCGGCCGGCCGGTCCCCCGGCGACCAGCCCTGTTCGAGCGCCCACTGGGCGATCATCGGCCCGCTGGCCAGCGCCTCGACGCAGCCGCGCCCGCCGCAGGCGCACCCCGGTCCGGCCATGTCGATCACGATGTGGCCGATGTGGCCGGCGTTACCGGTGCCGCCGGAGTGCACCCGGCCGCCGATCACCAGACCGCCGCCGACCCCGGTCGACACCACGATGCCGAGCACCGACCGGTCGCCGTACCCGCCGCGCCAGTGCTCGCCCAGCGCCATGCAGTGCCCGTCGCCGGCCAGTACCGCCGGCCGGCCGGGGAGCACGTCGCGCAGGGCGTCGAGGATCTCGAAGTCGCGCCAGGCGCCGATGTTGACCGGGCTGACCGTGCCGGCCAGCGGGTCGAGCGGGCCGGCCGAGCCGACCCCGAGGCCGACCAGCCGCCGGCTCGGCCCGCGCGCGGCGACCTCGCGTACGAGGTTGTCGAGGGCGGCGGCCACGATCTGCGCGTCGGGGCTGACCGGGGTCGGCACGGTCGCCTGGGCGGCGATCGTGCCGTCCGGCTCGACCACCGCCGCGGCCAGCTTGGTGCCACCCACATCAACAGCTAGAACGGGACCCGTCACGCCGTCACCTCGCTCCGTCCGGTCGATCCGTCACGACCAACGACGCAGGCCCGCCGGTCGGCCCGGCCGTGACCTGGTCACACCGTGTTCCCGAACGGGCGGCTTCATACCGTCGCGGCGGTGAGGTCGTTGACGCAGCGTAGAACCGGACGGGCGGCCAGGGCGGCCGGGTCCACCGGTCGGGACGTACGGACGGTGAAGCCCACCGACTCGCCCGGCAGCAGGGTGACCAACGCGTCGTCGACGACCGCCGCCGGGTCGAGCCGGTCGGCCAGCACGGTCAGGTCACGCAGCACCGTACGGGCGGTCACGGTCAGCCGCAGGCCGCCCTCGACCGGCTCGACGGCCGTGTCGTAGGCCGCCGGCGGGTAGGCGATCTCGCGGTCGGTGGCAAAGAACCACCAGGCCCGCTGGTCGCCGCTGGCGCAGACCAGCAGCTCGCGCCTTGGGTCGCCCGACCGGGTCAGGTCCGCCGGCAGCGGCACGGTCACCGTCGAGTACGCCGGCACGTCCAGGTCCACGACCGCCTTCGCCCGCGGTTCGCCGTCGAGTCCGAGCCGGCCGGCCGTCACCCGGGCCGTCCACCGTCGCCCGCCGTCGTTGACCGCCACCAGAACCGGTACGCCGTCGCGTGGCTGGACGGTCAGCAGCCGGTCGGCGTACGCCCGGCGCAGGGCGTACCACAGCGGTTTGCGGCGCCCGTCGCCGTCGACGGCCGCCCAGGAGGTGACCGGCCAGCAGTCGTTGAGCTGCCACACGATCGTGCCCATGCAGACCGGCCGGTGGGACCGGAAGTGTTCGACCCCGAGCGCGATGGCGCGGGCCTGGTTGACCTGGGTGAGGTAGTGCCAGTCGTCGAAGTCGCGGGGCGTCGGCAGGTGCGCGTCGAGCCCCCGGCGCAGCTTGGCGTCGCCGTCGGCGGCCTTCTGGTGGTGCCGCATCCCGGGCGAGTCGGGGGCGAGCGGGTCGTCGCGCAGCGCCCGCCGCAGCGTCGCGTACGTCGGCGGGGCCTGGTAGCCGAACTCGGCGACGAACCGGGGCACGTACTCCCGGTAGCGGACGTAGTCGTCGGTGTTCCACACGTCCCAGATGTGCGTGCTGCCGTGGGCCGGGTCGTTGGGGTGCCGGTCGTGGCGGCCGGACCACGGGCTGCCCGGCCAGTACGGCCGCGTGGGGTCGAGTTCGGCCATCACCCGGGGCAGCAGGTCGAAGTAGAAGCCGGCACCCCAACTGTGGTCCCCCAGCGGCTCCCGCCAGCCCCAGTCGTGCCAGCCCCAGATGTTCTCGTTGTTGCCGACCCACATGACCAGGCTCGGATGGCTGGCCAGCCGGGTCACCTGTTCGCGGGCCTCGGCGTCGATCTCGCCGGCGAACGGCTCCTCCTCGGGATAGGCGGCACAGGCGAAGAGGAAGTCCTGCTCGACCAGCAGGCCGAGGGAGTCGGCGAGGTCGTAGAAGTCGTCGGACTCGTAGCGGCCGCCGCCCCAGACCCGGAGCAGGTTCACGTTGGCGTCGCAGGCCTGGGCGAGCCGCCGCGCGTAGCGGTCGCGGGTGACCCGGGTCGGGAAGACGTCGTCGGGGATCCAGTTGACGCCGCGTACGAAGACGGGGACGTCGTTGACGACGAGGGTGAACGCGCTGCCGTGGGCGTCGGCGGTGGTGTCGAGGCGTACGGTGCGGAACCCGATCGGCCGCCGCCAGGTGTCCAGCGGGGTGCCGTCGGCGGCGGACAGGGTCACCTCCAGCGGGTGGCGGGTGGGTTCGCCGTACCCGCGTGGCCACCACAGTTCGGGGTCGGCGACGGTGAGGGTCAGCACGGCGGTGTCCCGGCCGGCGCCGACCGTCGCCTCGGCGGTGGCACCGGCGACGGCGGCGTGGACGGTGAGCGGGCCGCCGCCGGGGTCGGCCCGCTCGATCCCGACGTGCACCTCGACCCGCCCGGCGCCGGCGTCGACCGTCGTGAGCGGACGAACGGTGGCCAGCCGGGCGACCCGCCAGGTGTGCAGCCCGATGTCCTGCCAGATGCCGGCGGTGACCAGCGTCGGTCCCCAGTCCCAGCCGAAGTTGCAGGCCATCTTGCGGATGAAGTTGAACGGTTCGGGATAGGAGTTCGGCCGCTCCCCCAACTCGTCACGGCGGGCCCGCGCGTAGCGGTAGGCGGAGTCGAACCGTACCCGCAGGGTGTTGTCGCCGGTCCGCAGCGCGGCCCGGGCGTCGAAGCGGTAGCCGCGGTGCATGTTGGCCGTCCGGCCGAGTTCAACGCCGTTGAGGGTGACCGTCGCGACGGTGTCCAGCCCGGCGCAGACCAGGTCGACCCGGTCGTCGCCGGCCGGGTCGGCCGTGAAGGTGGTCTCGTAGACCCAGTCGGTGTGTCCGATCCAGGCCAGCCGCGTCTCGTTGTCGTCGAGGTACGGGTCGGGGATGCGGCCGGCGGCGAGCAGGTCGGTGTGCACGCAGCCGGGCACCGTCGCCGGTAGGACGACGCCGGCGATCCCGTCGGGCACACCGGATCCGGGTTCGCCGGTTCCGGGCACGGCCCGCAGGGTCCAGCCGTCGTGCAGCGGCCGCAGGTTCGCCACGTTCGCACCGTTGGTCAAGACTTCACCGCGCCTTCCATGATCCCTCGGACGATCTGACGTCCGCCGATGAACAACATCACGAGCAGTGGCAGCGTGGCCACCAGCGCGCCGGCGAGCACCCGGCGGTAGAGCACGTAGTTGCCGCTGGCCAGGTCGGACAGCGCGACCATCGAGGTGGGGTAGTCGGTGCCGCCCAGGGTGATCAGCGGCCACTGGAAGTCGTTCCAGGTGGCCACGAAGGTGAGCAGGCCGAGCACCGCCATGGCCGGCCGCACCGCCGGGAGCACCACGCTCCACCAGATCCGCATCGTCGTCGCGCCGTCGATCCGGGCCGCCTCGACCAGTTCGTCGGGTACGGCCCCGACCATGAACTGTCGCATGTAGAAGACTCCGAACGCGCTGACCAGCCCAGGCGTGATCACCGCGAGCAGGGTGCCGTTCCAGCCGATCTCGCCCATCAGGATGTAGAGGGCGACGACGCCGAGCTGGTTGGGCACGGTCAGGGTGAGAATGACGAAGACCATCAGGGCGTTGCGGCCCCGGAACCGGAGCTTGGCGAACGCGAAGCCGGCCAGCGAGCAGAAGAACAGTACCGAGAACGTCACGACCGTCGACACGATCGCGCTGTTGGCCAGGGACTGCACGAAGTACACGTCCTGCATCGAGAAGACCTCTTGCAGGTTGGTGAACAGCATGGCGCCGGGCACGACCCGGGGCGGGATCTCGGCCAGTGCGGCGTCGGTGCTGGTGGCGACGACGAACATCCAGTAGATCGGGAACGCCGAGAAGAGCAGCACCACCGAGAGGAACAGGTAGGTCCAGATGCCGGCGCCGCGGTGGCGCGGGATCCGGCGGGCCGGCGGGGTCCCGCGTGGGGCGCCGGTGCCCCGGGTGTCCGGGGCCTGGGTCGCGGTGGTCGTCATCGGCGGCCTCCTCCGAGCCGGTTCGTGACGACCGCGTTCAGCACGGCGACCACGACGATGATCAGGAACAGCGCCCAGGACATCGCGGCGGCGTATCCGAGGTTGAGGTCCTTCCAGCCGACCTGGTAGATCAGCAGGGCGATGGTCTGCCACTCCCGGTTGGCACCGCCGGTCGCGGCCGCGGCGTTCTGCTGGAAGAGCATCGGCTCGGTGAAGAGCTGCAGGCCACCGATGGTGGACAGGATCACCGTGAAGATCACCACCGGCCGGATCATGGGTACGGTGATCCGCCACAGCTGGCGCCACGGCCCCGCCCCGTCCACCGCCGCCGCCTCGTAGACGTCGCGCGGGATGGACTGCATCGCGGCCAGGTAGAGCAGGGCGTTGTAGCCGATCCACTTCCAGTTGACCATCGTGGCGATGGCGATCCACGACGACCACTTCGCGGCCCGCCAGTCGATCGGCTCGGCCGTGCCGAGCAGCGACAGCACCCAGTTGGCGACTCCGGTGTCCCGGGCGAAGACGACCGCGAAGATCAGTGTCGAGGCGGTCAACGGCGTGACGTACGGCAGCAGCACCCCCACCCGGAACCAGGTCTGCGCCCGCAGCTTGCGGTTGAGCAGCCCGGCCACGATCAGGGCCAGGGTCAGTTGCGGCACCGTCGAGAGCAGGAAGATGCCGAACGTGTTGAGCAACGCGTTCCAGAAGGCGTCGTCGGCGAGCAGCCGCTCGAAGTTGGCCCAGCCCGCCCAGCCGGTCAGGGTGGGGTCGTCGAGCCGCCAGTGGCGCAGCGCGACGACCCCGTTGAAGACGATCGGGAAGATCCCGAAGACCGCGAAGAGCAGGAAGAACGGCGCTATCAGCAGGTACGGCGTGTAGCGCAGGTCGAAGCGGAGCAGGCGGTTGCGCCAGCCGTGTGGCTGGGTCGTCACGCCTGGGCCGCCTTCTGGGCCTCCTTGACCGCCTCGGTCCACGCGTCGGCCGCCTTGCCCTTCAGGTCACCGCTGGCGAGCCGGTTGAGCACGTTCTCCACCGCGACCCGGGTCGGCCCGTTGCGCCGGCCGAGGTACTGCGGGGTGAGGTTCTCGGCGGTGCCGCTGAAGATCTGGCCGACCGGGGCGTTACCGAAGAAGGGGTTGGTGAAGTCGCGGATCGCCGGGTCGTCGTAGAGGGCCGGCTGGGACGGCAGGTTGCCGACCTTCTTGAAGATCTCGATCTGCTGCTCGGGCTGGACCAGCCACTCCAGGAACTTGTACGCCTCGTCGATGTTCCTGCCCTGCTTGGGGATGGTCAGGAAGGAGCCGCCCCAGTTGCCGCCGCCACCGGGGATCGCGGCGATGTCCCACTTGCCGCTGGTGTCCGGTGCGGTGTTCTGGATGTGCCCCTGCATCCAGGCGGGGCAGGCCAGCACCGCGAAGTCGCCCTTGACGAAGCCGGCGTTCCACTCCGGGGAGAAGGCCGCGAGGTCGGCCGACAGGCCGGCACCGATCGCCTTGGCGGCCACGTCGAAGGCGACCTTCGGGCCGCCCTCCATCCGCAGCGTCTCGCCCTGGTCGTAGAAGCCGACCGGCTGCTGACCGAGCACCGGGTTGAAGATGTTCGTGCCGGCGTCGATGAACTTGCGGCCGGTCTTGCCGGTGTAGGTCTGGCCGGTGGCGATGAACGCGTCCCAGGTCGGCCAGAGCGCCGAGACCCGGTCCCGCTCGGTCGGCAGCCCCGCCTCGGCGAACAGGTCGCTGCGGTAGCACATCGCCAGGCCGCCGATGTCGGTGCCGAGGCCGATCTGGCTGGCGCCGTCGGCGGACAGCGACTGCTGCCACTTCCACGGCAGGTAACGCTGCTGGTACTGGCCGGCGCCCTTGTCGAGCAGGTTGACGAACTGGTCGGCCTGGCCGCGGAACTGGATGATGAAGCCCTCGTCGATGGCCGCGATGTCCGGGGCGCCCGAGCCGGCGATCAGCTTCTTCTGCAGGTCCTCGTGCTGGGCGTTGTATTCGCCGGTGTTGAGGCTGATCCGGACGTGTGGATTCGCCGCCTCGTAGCGGCCCTTGAGTTCGTCGAGGCCGAAGTCGCCCCAGAAGTTGATTTTCAGGGTGACGGCGCCGTCGCCGCCGCCGCTGTTGCCGCTGCACCCGGTGACCAGGAGCAGGCCGGCCAACCCGGCGGCGGCCATCCGGACGAACTGGGACCGTTTCATGTCATCCTCCGCACATATCCATGGAAACGCTCCCATGATCGAAGAGCGTCGACTGAACCGGATAAGTGACGACACCGTACGGGCGACATCGGAACATGTCAATCCTGTGACGCCCGCATGGCGGATTGGTAACCTGACCGGGACGATCTGGCCGCTTAACCGAGAAAGGTCAACTGGCCGGTGGGGCACACCGTTCCGGACCGGTAGCGTGATGGGTCCCGCCCGGCGCCGTGGCCACCGACGGCCCGGCCGCCCGGCCGCCGAAAGGAGACCGGTGAAACGGCCGACCATCGCCGACATCGCCCGGCGGGCCGGGGTCTCCAAGGGCGCCGTCTCCTACGCGCTCAACGGCCAGCCCGGCGTCTCCGCCGCGACCCGGCAGCGGATCATCGCCATCGCCGAGGAGATCGGGTTCAACCCCAACAGCGCCGCCCGCGCCCTGTCCGGGGCCACCTCCAACGCCGTCGGGCTCACCCTCTGCCGGCCGGCCCGCACCCTCGGCATCGAACCGTTCTTCATGGAACTGATCAGCGGCGTCGAGGCGGAACTGTCCGCCCGGTCGTACGCGCTGACGCTCCAGGTCGTCGCCGACCCCGACGCCGAGATCGCGGTCTTCCGGCGCTGGTGGGGCGAACGGCGCGTCGACGGCGTACTCGTCTGCGACCTGCGCGTCGACGACCGGCGGGTGCCCGTCCTGGAACAGCTGCAACTGCCGGCCATGGTGATCGGCGGCCCCGGCCACACCGGCGCGCTGGCCAACCTGTGGGTCGACGACGCGGCGGCCCTGGTGGAGGCCGTCGAATACCTCGTCGCGCTGGGCCACCGCCGGATCGCGCGGGTCGGCGGACTGCCCGGCCTGTTGCACACCGAGATCCGTACCCGGGCCTTCACCGACCTGCGCGACCGGCTCGGCCTGTCCCAGGCGGTCACGGTGCCGTCCGACTACACCGGCGAGGAGGGCGGCCGGGCCACCCGCCGGCTGCTCAGCTCGCCCGACCGGCCGACCGCGATCCTCTACGACAACGACGTCATGGCCGTCGCGGGCCTCGCCGTCGCCCAGGAGATGGGGCTGGCCGTACCCGCCGACCTGTCGATCGTGGCCTGGGACGACTCGGCACTCTGCCGACTCGTCCACCCCGCGCTGACCGCGCTCGGCCGCGACATCCCGGCGTACGGCACACACGCCGCCCGGCGCCTGCTCGCGGTGATCGCCGGTGGCCCGGCCGACGGATTCCAGGACCAGAACGCCCACCTGACGCCCCGCGGCAGCACCGGGCCCGCACCCCGCGACAGCTGACCGCCCGACCCGCGCGCCGGCCCTACAGCGAGGGCGACTGGAAGGACTCCAGGAACGCCTCCATCCGCTCCGCCGGCGCCGGTCGGGAGAGGGCGAAACCCTGCCCGTACCGGCATCCGGCGGCCCGCGCCCGGTCGACCTGCCCGTCGGTCTCCAGCCCCTCCGCGACGATCTCCAGGCCGAGGCGGCGGCCCAGGCTGACCACCACGTCGATCAGGGGCTTGCTCTGCGCGCCGCGGCCGGAGTCGGCCACCAGGGCCCGATCGACCTTGAGGATGTCGACCGGCAGCCGGCGCAACTGGGCCAGCGACGCCTGGCCGGCGCCGAAGTCGTCGAGTGCGGTGCGTACGCCCAGCGCCCGCAGCCCGGCGAACTGGGTGACCACGGTCGGCACGTCGCTGGCGACCCGGGCCTCGGCGACCTCGACGACGAGCTGCTCCGGGGCGAGCTGATGGGCGGCGAGGACGGCCGCGACGGTCGGCACGAAGTCGGGGGCGGCCATCTCGTGCGGGGCGACGTTCACCGACATCCACAACGGACGTCCGGCGGGTGACCAGACGGCGAGCTGGCGGCATGCCCGGTCCAGCACCCACCGTCCGATCTCGACGGCGATGGCCAGATCCTCGGCGACCGGCAGCAGCTCGGCGGGAAGCACGGTGCCCAGCACCGGACTCCGCCAGCGCAGCAGCGCCTCCACCCCGACCGGCTGGCCGTCGTGCATCCCGAGGATCGGCTGGTAGACCAGGTCGAGTTCGCCCCGCGCGGCGGCGCCGGGCAGCTCGCGCTCGAGGTCCATCCGGCGGACCAGCTGCTCTTCCAGGTATGCGTCGTACCACTCGATCCGGTTGCGGCCGAGCTGCCGGGCCCGGCGGCGGGCGAGGTCGGCCCGGCGCAGTACGTCGTCGACGCCGTCCCCGCCGGACAGCTCCGCCAGGCCGATGCTCAGGTGCAGGTGTACGACGGCGCCGGGCAGCTGGTACGGCTCGGTGAGGGCGGCGAGCAACCGGGTGCCCAGGGTGTACGCCAGCATCGGCCCCTCGACCGTGACGATCGCGAACTCGTCGCCGGCGAGCCGGGCGGCGACGTCGTCCCGGTCGATGGTCGCCCGAAGCCGCCGGCCCACCTCGATCAGCACCGCGTCGCCGACCTCGCGGCCGCGTACGTCGTTGATGCCCGCCATGCCGTGCAGGTCGATGACGAGCAGCGCGCCGGTGTGGCCGGCCACCGACCGCTGGGTGACGATCGTGCGCATCAGCTCACGCCGGTTGGCCAGCCCGGTGAGCTGGTCGGTGAACGCCATCTCGTGCAGCGTGCGTTCGAGGTGCCGGCGTTCGCCGACGTCGCGTACGTGCACCACCAGTGCCCCCACCTCGGGCACGCCGCGCTGGTCGCTGATGGTCGACTCGGTCTCGCGCAGGACGCCGTGCCCGTCGACCAGCCGGGCGGTGACCAGCGGCGGACGGCCACCCTCGGCCGTCCGCCGGGCCAGGACCCCGGTCAGCACCGCGGTCACGTCGGCGGCGTCCTCGGGATGCATCAGCTCGGGGAACGCCCGGCCGAGCACGTCGGCGTCGGACAGCCCGAAGAGCCGGGCGGCGGCCGGCGACTGCCAACGGATCAGCAGGTCCTCGCCGACCACCAGGGTCAGGTCGTTGGCGCCGGAAACCAGCGACCGGAAGTGCGCCTCCTGCTCGGCCAGGCGACGGGCGTACCGGCGGACGTCGACGGCCGCGAGCACCTCGCGGACGACCAGGGTCGGGATCACCGCGAGACCGAGCACGATCGAGGTCCGGTCGAACGACCCGACCGCGATCAGGTGGTAGGCGGCGGCGAGGGTGGCGATCACGGCCGGCACGGTGAGCAACGGGTACGCCGACAGGTGTGCCTCGGCCTCGACGGCCACCCGGGGCCGGCCGCCGACCTCGGTGCGGGACGCCCCGATCCAGGTGAGCAGCGGGGCACCGGCCAGGACGGCACCGGCCGTCAGCAGGGTTTCCGGCGGCGCGTCGTAGGCGAGCAGCCAGGTGAGCGCGGTCAGGCCGACCACGCTGGCGCTGGCGCCGGCGCCGGAGAGCAGGGCGGCCCGCCGGAAGCGGGCCGCCCGCAGCGCGGTGATCACGATGATCGACAGGCCACCGGCCGCGATCAGGCCGGCCGCCAGCGCCGTGCCGGGGGTCGCGCCGGCCGGATGCAGCAGCCAGCCGGCGAAGGCGAAGCTCGCTCCCATGCTGAGCCCGTCGAAGCCACGGCGGAGTCGTACGGTCGTGGTGACGGCCGCCCCGGGCAGGAGCAGCAGTCCGAGCACACTGAGCACGGCGGTGGCGGTGAGGCCGGTCAACGCCACCGAGGGAAGCCGCCCGGTCGGCACCAGTGGCAGGGCGACGGCGGTCAGGCCCGCCGCGAGCACGCCGAGGCCGAGCAGGCCGGCACCCCGACAGGCGCCGATCCGCTTCTCGATGGCCCGGAAGGACAGCCCGAGCCGGATCAGGCGGGTGGTGCACACCGCGGCGACCGGTACGACGGCGGCGGCCAGGGCCACCAGCACGGGTACGGCGCCGGAGAGGCCGGCCACGATCGCGAGCGGGGCCACGGCGGCGGGAGCGAGCAGGGTCACCAGGCGGATCGGAACGGGCCGGGTGGGGGCACGCAGGAGGGGTTCCACTGACACGGCGGCGGTCACCTTCGCGGAGGGGGCGAGGGCTGGCGATGCGGCGGCACCGCACCTATCAACGGTCAACGAGCATCGCGGCGACCAGGTTACGCCCCGGTTCCGGCGATGGTGGCAGGATGGTGGGGTGAGCACCGCGCGACCAGTCCATTTCCGTTATCCGCAGGCGATCCTGGTGGCGGCGATCGTCGGGTTCGTCGGCGCCATCCCGCTGGCGAGCGTCTCGTGGTTCCTCGCCCCGATCCTGCTGGTGCCGCTCGCCCTGGCGATCTGGGCGTGGCGGGCCGGCACCGACGCCGACGCGGCCGGCATCCGGACCCGGGCACTGCTCGGCAACCGCCGCATCGCCTGGTCCCAGATCCGCGAACTGGCCGCCGACCGGCGCGGGCGGGCGATGGCGCTGCTGACCGACGGCCACGCCGTGGGTCTGCCGGCCGTCCGGGCCGCCGACCTGCCCCGGCTCGTCGAGGCCAGCGGCAGCCGGCTCGACACCGACCACGCCGGCTGACCGGCCGGCCCGCGCGTCAGTACCCGTCGGTGACCTGGTTGGTCAGTGGTTCGCCGGCGGCGAAGCGGCGGAGCTGGGCACCGGCGAGCCGGTAGGCGCGCGGGAGCACCCCCTTGACCGAACCCGCGACGTGCGGGGTGATCAGTACGTTCGGCAGTTCCCACAGCGGATGGTCGGCCGGCAGCGGCTCGGGGTCGGTGACGTCGAGCGCGGCGCCGATCCGGCCGGTGGACAGCTCGGCCACCAGGGCTGCGGTGTCGGCGACCGGGCCGCGGGCCCCGTTGACCAGCAGCGCCCCGTCCGGCAGCGCGGCGAGGAACTCGGCGTCGATCAGCCCCCTGGTCCGCTCGGTGAGCGGCACGATCACCACCACGACGTCGGCGGTGGGCAGCAGGGCGGGCAGCTCGGCCACACCGTGGACGCCCTCGTCCGGTCGGGGCGTACGGGCCACCCTGGTCACCTCGACCTCGAAGGGGGCCAGCCGGGCGGTCAGCGCGGCGCCGATCGAGCCGGCCCCGACAATCAGCACCCGCTTGCCGGCCAGTTCGTCGGTGGGCGTGAACTCCTCGTACGCCCACTCGCGGCGGACCTGCGCCCGGACGAAGGCCGGGAACGCGCGCAGGTGCGACAGGATCGCGGTGACCACCCACTCGGCCGTGGACGAGTCGTGCACGCCGCGCGCGTCGCAGAGCGTCACGCCGGCCGCCAGCCGGCCCACCCAGGCGTCGGCCCCGGCGGAGAGCAGCTGCACCACCTTCAGGTCGGGCAGCTTCTCGGCGAGGCCGACCGTGCTGCCCCCGGCGAGGAACGGCGGCACCCAGAACGACACCCCGGCGGGGTCCGACGGCAGGTGGTCGGGACCGCGCACGGTCTCGACCGTGACCCCCGCCGGCAGCGCACCCATCAGCCCGATGCCGTGCTCGTGCGCGACCCAGACCTTCACGACAGCACCCGTGTGATCATCACTCGACCCTAACGGCCGGCCGGGCGCGGCATCCGGGCAGGTCGGCCGGCTGCGCGCCGCCCCGGCGGGCCGGCGGCCGTGGCCGGCGACCGGCCCGGGCTCAGCGGCGGGGCAGGTCGACGGGGCCGGCGGGCTGGTGGATGTCGTACCCGGCGACCGTGCTGGTCGTCGACGGCACCCCGGCGGCGGCGATCGCCGCGCCGACCGCCCGGCTGGTCGCGCTGCCGGCGGGCAGGACGTACGCCGGGGCGGGCGCGGCGGCCACCAGGTCGCGGTGCGGCGCGTAGCGGTCCCAGCCGGGGCGCAGATCGTCGTCGATGACCGCGCAGACGATCCGCTCCCGGGTGGCGAACGTGATCGGCAGGCAGGTCCAGTACCCGCCGTAGAACCGGGTGATCCCGCGCTCGTCGAGTGCCGCGACCAGCTCCGCGCGGGCGTCGGCCTGCCGGCCGTATGCCGGCAGGTGGGCGACGAACGCGGCCGTCGCGACGACCATGGTGGCGGTGAGCGCCGCCAGCGCGCCGGCTCCGGACGCCCGCCACCGGCCCGGGCCGCGCGCCGCGATTCTCCACAGTGGCCAGAGCAGGGCCGGGATGGAGATCAGCAGGCAGGACAGGTAGCGCGCGCTCTCCACCGGGGTGCTGCCGGCGGCGCCGCTGGCCGCGTACGCGAGCAGGGTCAGCGCGGCGGCCACGACGAGCGCGAGCCGACCACCCTGGACGACCGGCCGGGCACCGCGGGCGTCCGGGGAACCGGCCGACCCGGTGCGGCGCAGTCCCCGCCAGGCGAGTACGCCCGCGACGACCAGCAGGACCGGCACCAGCAGCCCCCACCAGAGCTGCCACGGCTCGCACCGGCCGGGCGGGCAGAGCCCGGTGCCCATCGGCAGGCCGAAGAGCACCCCGCCGAAGAACCGGTCCGGCCAGGACGCGTCCGCGCCACCGCCGAGGTTCGCGTAGATCGCCAGCGAGCGGTGCTCGGGTGCGGCGGTCAGGTTGTGCGCCACGATCGGCACCAGCCCCACCAGCAGGCCGCCCGCGAGCGCGGCACCGTGCCGGCCGGGCAGGTCCCGCCAGCCGGTCAGGAGCAGCAGCAGGCCGGCCGCGCCGACATACGGCAGGACCAGCCAGTCGTCCCACAGGGTGAGGCCGGCGACCAGGCCGAACACCGCGTACCCGGCGGCCCGTCGGCGTACGACGCCCAGGCCGAGGTTGACCGCGAGCAGGATCAGCAGGGCGCCGGCCGGGTTCATCTCGGGATAGCCGCCGCCGGCGATGAGCTGGTTCTTCAGGATCCGGTCGGCGCCCAGCGCCAGCAGGCCGACGGTGAGGGCGGCCAGCCACGGTGTGTAGAGGCGGCTGGTCAGCCGCCACATCAGGGCCAGGAAGGCGGCGTAGAGCAGCAGGTTCGGCAGCCGCAGGGCGAACACCGACGGACCGGCGAGCAGGAACAGCGGCGCGGCCAGATAGGACTCCAGGGCGCCCATGTAGTACTGGCCGTAGAAGAAGAGCGGGAACTCCCGGCCCTGGCTGACGTGCAGGGCGACCAGCCCGGTGGTGGCCTCGTCGCTGTTGGTCGGCGGCGCCTGCGCGAGCAGCACCGCGAGCCGGTAGCCGACGCCGGCCAGGGCGAGGGTCAGCGCGACCCCGGCGGGGGTGGGGCGCCACGACCGGCGGGCCGCCGGCGGGGCAGGGGCGGCCACGGTCACCATGCCGGGCAGTCTGCCACGGTGGCCCGCACGAAGCTGCCCGCTTCCCCGGCACCCACACTTTGAGCTGGGGAAATGATCTAAACACCACGGGTATACACGCGATGTATACCCGTGGTGTAGTGTGCCCCGCATGGCAATCGGACAGACGTTCCTGGGGCTGCTGGAGTCGGGGCCGTCGCACGGCTACGACCTCAAGCGCACATACGACGAACGGTTCGGCCGCGACCGGCCACTGGCCTACGGGCAGGTCTACGCGACCCTCTCGCGACTGCTCAGGAACGGCCTCGTCGAGGTCGACGGCATCGAGCCCGGCGGCGGACCGGAACGCAAGCGGTACGCGATCACCGACGCCGGGATCACCGACGTACGGCGGTGGCTCGCCCAGCCCGAGAAGCCCGACCTCTACCTGCAGAACACCCTCTACACGAAGGTGGTGCTGGCGCTGCTGACCGGGCGCCCCGCCACCGAGATCCTCGACACCCAGCGGGCCGAGCACCTGCGCCTGATGCGCGAGCTGACCCGCCGCAAGAACGACGGCGGCCTGCCCGACCACCTCATCTGCGACTACGCGCTGTTCCACCTCGAAGCCGACCTGCGGTGGCTCGAACTCACCGCCGCCCGCCTGGACCAGCTCGCCAAGGAGGTACGGCCATGAACCCCGCGACCGACGGCGGCGACCGGAACCGGCCGAACGAACCACTGCTGCACGCCGTCGACCTGCACAAGTCGTTCGGCCCCACGCCGGCGCTCGCCGGTGCGTCGATGGACCTCGCCGCCGGCGAGGTCGTCGCGATCATGGGCCCCTCCGGCTCCGGCAAGTCGACCCTGCTGCACTGCACCGCCGGAATCGTCGCGCCGGACAGCGGCCGGATCGTCTACCGCGGCCGGGAACTCTCCGCGATGTCCGACGCCGCCCGCAGTGCGCTGCGACGCAGCGAGTTCGGCTTCGTCTTCCAGTTCGGCCAGCTGGTGCCCGAACTGACCTGCCTGGAGAACGTCGCCCTGCCACTGCGGCTCGACGGGCACAAGCGCCGCGAGGCCGAGCGGCGGGCCACCGGCTGGCTGGACCGGCTGGAGGTCTCCGACGTCGCCCACAAGCGGCCCGGCGAGATCTCCGGCGGTCAGGGCCAGCGGGTCGCGGTGGCGCGTGCCCTGGTCACCGGCCCACGGGTGGTCTTCGCCGACGAACCGACCGGGGCGCTCGACTCGCTCAACGGCGAACGGGTCATGAAACTGCTCACCGAGGCCGCCCGGGACACCGGCGCTGCCGTGGTGCTGGTGACCCACGAGCCGCGGGTCGCGGCGTACTCCGACCGGGAGATCGTGGTGCGTGACGGCCGGACCCGCGAGATGGAGCTGACGGGCCGATGAGGAGCTGGGCTCGCGATCTCGCGCTCGGCTGCCGGCTGGCGATCAGCGGCGGCCGGGAGGGCTGGACGCGCACCGTCCTGACGGCGGTCGGGGTCGGGCTCGGCGTGGCCCTGCTGCTGCTCTCCGCCGCCGTCCCGAACATCCTGGACGCCCGCTCGGAGCGGACCTCGGCCCGGGCCGATCTGCGCTTCACCGAGCAGCCGCTGGTCAAGGGCGACGACACGCTGCTGGTGCTCGACGTCGGCACCAGATACCGCGGCGAGCACATCTACGGCCGGATGCTGAGAGCGGAGGGGGTCAACGCACCCCGGCCGCCGGGGGTAGCCGAGCTGCCCGGGCCGGGCGAGATGCTCGTCTCCCCCAGCCTGGAAAGGCTGTTGACCGGTCCGGACGGCGCCCTGCTGCGGGAGCGGCTGGACGCCCGGATCGTCGGCACGATCGGCGACGAGGGCCTGGCCGGTGCGCGGGAACACGCCTTCTACGTGGGCAGCGACAGCATCACCGAGGACCGGGCCCAGCGGATCGACGGATTCGGCGTGGTGGACGACAGCGAGGGTTTGGACCCCGTCCTGCTGATGCTCACGGTGGTCATCTTCGCCGTGCTGCTGCTGCCGGTCGCCGTCTTCATCGGCGCGGCCGTCCGGTTCGGCGGCGACCGCCGGGACCGGCGGCTCGCCGCGCTGCGGCTGGTCGGCGCGGACGGCGCGATGATCCGCCGGATCGCCGCCGGCGAGGCGCTGCTCGGCTCGGTCCTCGGCCTCGGCGTCGGCGCCGTGGTCTTCTTCGCCGGGCGGCAACTGGTCGAACTGTTCACCGTCATGGACGTGACCGTCTTCGCCGGTGACGTACGGCCGACCCTGGCACTCACCCTGCTCGTGGTGCTCGCCGTACCGGCCGCCGCGGTGGCGGTGACCCTCTTCGCCCTGCGCCGGGTGGTCATCGAACCGCTGGGGGTGGTCCGGCACGCCACCGGTGGCCGGCGCCGGCTCTGGTGGCGCCTGCTCTTTCCCGCCCTCGGGCTCGCCCTGCTCGCCCCGCTCGTCGGCACGATCGGCGCGGAATCCGGGGGCGGCAACGAGATGCAGGTCGCCGCCGGCGCGGTGCTCCTCCTGATCGGCGTGGCGGTGCTGCTGCCCTGGCTGGTCGAGGCGGTGGTCGGCCGGTTGCCCGGTGGCGGCGTCCCGTGGCAGCTCGCCACCCGGCGGCTCCAGCTCAGCAGCGGTACGTCGGCGCGGGTGGTCAGCGGGATCGCGGTCGCCTCGGCCGGCGCGATCGCGTTGCAGATGCTCTTCGCCGGGGTGAGCGCCGACTACGTGGAGGCGACGGGAGAGGATCCCGGGCGGGCCCAGTTCCAGGTGTGGGGTTTCTCCCTCGGCGACCACTCACAGACCGAGGCGGCCGTCCGACGGTTCCGGGAGACCCCAGGCATACGGGACGTCACCGGCTACAGCGTCGTGTACGCCGGCAGCCTCGCCGGCCCCGCGCAGGGAGGCCGGCAGGGCGGGGTGGAGGTGTTGGTCGGGGACTGCGCCACGCTGGCCGAGTTCGCCGTGCTGGACGGCTGCGCCGCCGGGGACGCCTTCCTGAGCGAGGCCAGCAACCCGGACCCCGAATCGACGCCGCCGGGACCAGGCGACCCGGTCGTGATGAGCGGCCCCGCTGCGACGGAGTGGACGATCCCCGCCACTACCCGGATGATCGCGCCCCGCGCTGACTCGCCGCTACATGACGCCGCCCGGCTCTACGTGACGCCGGAGGTGCTTCCGTCGGACCTCCTGCGCGGCGGGCGGGTCGAGTTCTTCGTCAACCTCGACGCGGCCGAGCCGGACGCCGTCGAGCACCTGCGTACCGCCGTGGTCAAGGTGAGCCCGTACTTCATGATCAGCGAACGGGTCGCGCTGCGGGAGGACGACCGGTTCGCCGGCATCCGGCGCGGCCTGTTCATCGGGGCGCTGCTGACCATGCTGCTGATCGGCGCCAGCATGCTGGTGACCACCCTGGAGCAGCTGCGGGAGCGCCGACGACTGCTCGCCGTTCTGGTCGCCTTCGGCACCCGACGCAGCACGCTGACCTGGTCGGTCCTGTTGCAGACCGCCGTACCGGTGGTGCTCGGGCTGGCCCTGGCGATCGGTGTCGGGCTGGGGCTCGGCGCGGTGCTCATGTCGATGGTCGACCTCTCGGTCCGGGTCGACTGGACCAGCATCGGCCAGATCACCGGGGTGGCCGCCGGGGTGGTGCTGCTGGTAACCGCGCTGAGCCTGCCGGTCCTGTGGCGGCTGATGCGCCCGGACGGGCTGCGTACCGAGTGAGCGGGTGGAGCCCGCCGGGACCGTCCGGCGGGCTCCACCGGGCCAGGGTCGGGTTCGGCACCATGCTGACTATGCACAAGATCTGACAGATATAGATAGTTGACAATGGAATGCTTAGCCTCCTAATCGATCTCCTTCGATAGGAGCGGCAATGCGATTCCGTCCACTCATACTCGCCTTCGCACTGGTCGCCGCGTTGGTGACCGTCGTACCGACCAACAGCGGCCCGGCCCAGGCGGCCGCCGCCGACCGCTGGGGCTTCGCCCTCGTGGACAACCCCACCGTGCCGACCTGGACCGTCCTGAACACCACCCGCCAGTGGGGCAGCTGGAAGCCCGGCTTCCCGGGCCTGTGGGCCCTGGGCGGCAAGATCGCCGCCGGCCGGTTCCAGGTCCGGTTCCCCCAGGTCGGCACCTCGGTCCCCGGCATCGTGCACGTCACGCCGGTCAACCGCACCGGCCACTACTGCGAGGTGGTGAACTCGGGCCCGGCCGGGACCGACCAGCTCGTCGTCGTACAGTGCCACGCGCCCGGCGGCACCCCCTCCGACACCGCGTTCACCATCCTCTGGACGCTGAGCTCCGGCATCGTCCCGGTCAGCCAGGGCACCCACGCCTACGTGCGGTCCACCGCCGCCGGCGGCATCGTGCAGGCGTACAACTCGACCGGCGGCGGGGTGGGTGTGCTACCCGGCCCGCCCGGGCAGTACCAGGTCACCCTGGCCGGCGTCGGAGGGACCGCCGGCCCGGCCGGCAACCTCCAGGTGACGGCGATCAGCACGGCCGGCGCCCCGCGCCGCTGCAAGTTCGCCAACTGGGGCCCCAGCGGGCTCGACATCGTCGCGATCGTCACCTGCTTCAACCAGGCCGGGGTGCTGACCGCCACCGAATTCAACCTCTCCTACCACCGCGAGCGGTCGGTGATCGGCTCGTTCGCGCCGCCGAAGTTCTTCGGCTACTTCTCGCCGTTCGGCGGGCAGACCAACTTCAACTACCCGATCGGGTTCGGCGTCAACACGCTGTCCGGCGGGCCGGTCTGGCAACTGGTCTACCCGCAGCTCGCCGTCACCGAGACGCACGCGCAGGTGGTCGCCCAGGGCACCGGTCCGGAGTACTGCCACCTCACGTGGCCGTGGACGTACGTCGGGCTCGACGCCAACGTGTCGATCATCTGCTTCAACAACGCCGGCACCGTGGTGCCGTACCGCTTCCTTTCGACCTTCACCTCGAAGGACTGACCCGCCCGGCCGGCCCCGCTGCGCCCCGCGCGGCGTGGCCGGCCGGCCGCGCCGATCGCCGCGCCGATCGCCGCGCCGATCAAGGAGAAGTCGTGCCCGGTACGCACCGAACGCCGGAACACTTCTCCTTGATCGACGTGATCGCGGAGCACCGCGCGGGCGCGCCGGACCCGGTGGCGGGAGCACGGGGCGGGACGTACGGGATGGGGGCGTCACCCGGATAGGGTGGGTGGGATGAGCGCGCGTCCCCCGTACCCCCGTGTCAGCCGGACCCGTGCGGCCCTCGCCGCCGCCGCCGCACTGGTCCTCCTGACCAGCGGCTGCGCGTTCGGCGACCCGCCGCCGGACCCGGCCGGCGAGCCGCCGACGTTCCCGACCCCGTCGGTGTCGGCCACCCCGCCCGCCGGCGCCGGTCAGGAGATCGCCGCGACGGTGCTGGCCAAGGGACTGCGGGTGCCGTGGGGGGTGGCGTTCCTGCCCGACGGCGGGGCACTGGTCACCGAGCGGGACACCGCCAAGATCCTCAAGGTCGGTCCGGAGTCGGACACGAACGGCCTCAAGGTCACCACCGTGCAGACCCTCGACGAGGTCGACGCGGCCGGCGAGGGCGGGCTGATGGGCATCGCCGTGTCGCCCGACTACGCCACCGACCAGACGGTGTACGTCTACTACTCGACCGAGGAGGACAACCGGGTCGCCCGGCTGACCCTCGGTGGGGAGCCGACCCCGGTGGTCACCGGCATCCCGCTGTCCGGCATCCACAACGGCGGCCGGATCGCGTTCGGCCCGGACGGTTTCCTCTACGTCACCACCGGCGACGCGTCGGAGCGCGGGCTGGCCCAGGACCGGGCGAGCCTCGGCGGCAAGATCCTGCGGATGACGCCGGACGGCAAGCCGGCCACCGGCAACCCGTTCCCCGACTCGCTGGTCTGGTCGCTCGGCCACCGCAACGTGCAGGGCATCGCCTGGGACGGCGAGGACCGGCTCTACGCGACCGAGTTCGGCCAGAGTTCGTGGGACGAGATAAATCGGATCGAGCCGGGTAAGAACTACGGCTGGCCCGAGAAGGAAGGCCGGGGCAACGACTCGAGATTCGTGGATCCGCTGGTCACCTGGCGGACCGACGAGTCGTCGTGCTCGGGCGTCGCGGCCGTGGAACGGCTGCTGATCGCGGCGTGCCTGCGCGGCGAACGGCTGTGGGTGGTCGAACTGACCGCGGCCGGCACCGTGTTCGGGCAGCCGCGGGCGATGCTGACCGGCGAGTACGGCCGGCTGCGTACGGCCGCCACGGCCCCCGACGGATCGGTGTGGATCACCACCTCCAATCACGACGGACGGGGGGAACCGGCGCCGGACGACGACCGCATCCTCCGGCTGGTCTTCTCCGGCGGCGGAGCGGGTAAGAGCTGACGACGGACAGCCGACTTCGCACGCGACGCGCGTCAGTTTCACAAGATCGCCGGGTGGGCAGGGTGATGATGTGAGCATGGAAGAGGACAAAACCGGCAAGGATCGTGCTGCCGAGGGTGCTACGAGCACACCCTCGCGGGGCGGTCGCTGCCCGGCGGCATGCGCACCGCCGGCCGACACCTCCGGCGGGCCGGCCGGTCGCGGGTCACCCGCCGGCTCGGGATGGGGTTGGCCGTCCTCACCGTCACCCTCGTCGGCGTCGTGGCGGGAGTGCTCATCGGCGCCCGCAGCCAGGTCGACGTCGGGCCGTTCAGCGCCGAAATGTCGATCACCCCGGCGGCCGACGGCGGCACCACGTTCAGCATCCCGCCGCTGGGCGCCCTCCAGCTCGACAGCCACGACGGACCGGCCCACCTCAACGTCCGCCTCGGCGCCCTCGACCAGCGCCGCACCGAGGCACTCATCGGCGACCCGGCCGGCATCGCCCGGGCCAGCCAGACCGCCGTACACGACGTGACGATGGGCATCGCCCGGCTCGGCGCCCAGACGATCGCGGTGTCCGTGCTGTCCACCCTCGTGCTGTCGGCGCTGGTGTTCCGCAACGTACGCCGGGTCGCCTGGTCGGGCGCGCTGGCGCTCGTGATCACCGCCGGCAGTCTCGGCACCGCCGCCCTCACCCTGCGCCCGCAGTCGATCGAGGAGCCACGGTACGAGGGACTGCTGGTCAACGCACCGGCGATCGTCGGTGACGCGCGGCGGATCGCCAACGACTACACGAAATACTCCGAGCAGCTCCAGCGACTGATCGGCAACGTCGGTCGGATCTACACGACGGTGTCGACGCTGCCGGTCTACGAGCCCGCCGAGGGCACCACCCGCATCCTGCACGTCTCCGACCTGCACCTCAACCCGACCGCCTGGCAGATCATCCGCACCATCGTCGAGCAGTGGGACATCGACGCGGTGATCGACACCGGCGACATCACCGACTGGGGCAGCGAGCCGGAGGCGTCCTTCGTCGGCTCGATCGGCCTGCTCGGTGTCCCGTACGTCTACATCCGCGGCAACCACGACTCGCCGACCACCGAGGCGGCGATCGGCGGCCAGCGCAACTCGGTCGTGCTCGACAACACCGTCGCGAACGTCGCCGGGCTGAGCATCGCCGGGATCGGCGACCCACGCTTCACTCCGGACAAGGAGACGTCCCCGGCCGGATCGGGCCAGACGAAGCAGGCCACGGAGCAGATCCAGGGGGTCGGGCAGCGGCTCGCCGACACGATCCGGGCCACCCCGGAGCCGGTCGACATCGCGCTCGTCCACGATCCGGCGTCGGCCGGACCGCTTTCCGGGGTGACCCCGCTGGTGCTGGCCGGCCACACCCACCAGCGTGCGGCGAGCATGCTGGGCCAGGTTCCCGACCAGCAGGAGACCCGGCTGCTGGTGCAGGGGTCGACCGGCGGTGCCGGGCTGCGCGGCCTCGAAGGCGAGGAGCCGCTGCCGCTGGCCATGTCGGTGCTCTACTTCGACCAGCAGAAGGCCCTGCAGGCGTACGACGACATCCAGGTCGGCGGCACCGGCCAGTCCCAGGTCGCGCTCGAACGGCACGTGATCAAACCCGAGGTGCCGGAGGAACCGCTCAACGGCTCGCCGTCACCGACGGCACCGACCCCGTCCCCGACCCGCTGAACGATCCGGCCGGCGCCCGCGTGGCGCCGGCCGGATCGGCACGGTCAGCCCTCGACGCCGAGCCGGGACAGCACCAGTTCGCGTACGGTCTTGGCGTCGGCCTGCCCGCGGGTGGCCTTCATGACGGCACCGACCAGCGCTCCGGCGGCCGCGACCTTGCCGTCCCGGATCTTGTCCGCGATGGCCGGGTTGGCGGCGATCGCCTCGTCGACCGCCGCGGTCAGCGCACCGGTGTCGGAGACGACCTCCAGGCCACGGGCGGTCATGATCTCCGACGGGGTGCCCTCCCCCGCGACCACGCCTTCGAGCACGCCCCGGGCCAGCTTGTCGTTGAGCTTGCCCTCGTCGACCAGCCGCTGAAGCTCGGCCACGTGCTCCGGGGTGGCGCCCACCGCGGCCAGCTCGATGCCCTGCTCGTTGGCGCGGCGGGACAGCTCGCCGAGCCACCACTTGCGGGCCGCGGCCGGCGTGGCACCGGCGGCCACGGTCTGCTCGATCAGCTCGACCGCGCCGGCGTTGAGCACCGACTGCATGTCCAGATCGGACAGTCCCCACTGCTCCTGGAGCCGCTTGCGGTGCACCCGCGGCAGCTCGGGCAGGGCGGCCCGCAACTCCTCCACCCAGGCGGCGTCCGGCGCCAGCGGCACCAGGTCGGGCTCGGGGAAGTAGCGGTAGTCGGTCGCCGTCTCCTTGGACCGGCCCGACGTGGTGTCGCCGGTGTCCTCGTGGAAGTGCCGGGTCTCCTGCACGATCGTGCCGCCGCCGTCGAGCACCGCCGCCTGCCGCAGCATCTCCGACCGGACGGCCCGCTCGACCGAACGCAGCGAGTTGACGTTCTTGGTCTCGGTACGGGTGCCCCACGGCCCGCCGGGCAGGTTCAGCGACGTGTTGACGTCGCAGCGCAGCGAGCCCTCCTCCAT
This sequence comes from Polymorphospora rubra, assembly GCF_018324255.1. Taxonomy (GTDB): domain Bacteria; phylum Actinomycetota; class Actinomycetes; order Mycobacteriales; family Micromonosporaceae; genus Polymorphospora; species Polymorphospora rubra. The sequence continues at coordinate 4,168,518 of NZ_AP023359.1, read as the reverse complement.
CCGTACGTCGGAGACGCCCAGCGAGCGCAGCACGTCCCGCAGCTCGGTGACGTACGCCCGGGCCACCTCCGGCGCCTGGGCACCCGTGCCCGGGATCGGCTTGGTGACGATCTCGACCAGCGGGATACCGGCCCGGTTGTAGTCGACCAGCGACTCGGTCGCACCGTGGATCCGCCCGGTCGCGCCGCCGATGTGCAGCGTCTTGCCGGTGTCCTCCTCCAGGTGCACCCGCTCGATGCCGATCCGGACCATCTCACCGTCGACCTCGACGTCCAGCCAGCCGTCGACGCACAGCGGCTCGTCGTACTGGCTGATCTGGAAGTTCTTCGGCATGTCCGGATAGAAGTAGTTCTTCCGGGCGAAGCGGCACCACGACGCGATCGAGCAGTTGAGCGCCAGCCCGATCCGGATCGTCGCCTCGATGGCCGCCCGGTTGGCGACCGGCAGCGAGCCGGGCAGACCGAGACAGACCGGGCAGACCCGGGTGTTGGGCTCGCCGCCGAAGTCGGTCGGGCAGCCACAGAACATCTTCGTGTTCGTGCCCAGCTCGACGTGCGTCTCCAGGCCGATCACCGGCTCGTAGCGCGCGACGACGTCGTCGTACGGCGGCAGGACGATCGTGGTCATCAACACTCCAGCTCACGACGGCATCCGGAACGTGCACCAGCCTAGTGCAGCACCGCGCCGACCTGTCGGGGGTGGCCCGGCAAGCCCGCACCGCCGGTTGATCTGGGCGTCAGGGACCTCATGCGTGCTGGACAAGGTCTCTGACGCCCAGATCGGCAACGCCCCGGCCCGGGGCGTCGAACGGCTCAGAGGGCGGGCGGGGTCAGGGTGCCCACGGCGGATTCGAGGGCGGCGGCGACCCGGTACATCCGGTCGTCGGCCATCGTCGGGGCCATCACCTGGAGACCGACGGGCAACCCCTCCGACAGTCCACAGGGGACCGAGATGGCCGGTCCGCCGTACAGGTTGGTGGGAATCGTGAACAGGTCGGCCAGGTACATCTGGTAGGGGTCGGCGGTCCGCGAGCCCAGCGGGAACGCCACGAACGGGGTGGTCGGCGAGATCAGCACGTCGACCTGCTCGAACGCGGCGGTGAAGTCGCGGCTGATCAGGGTGCGGACCTTCTGCGCCTGCCCGTAGTAGGCGTCGTAGTAGCCCGACGAGAGGGCGTACGTGCCGACCATGATGCGCCGCTTGACCTCGGCGCCGAAGCCCACGTCGCGGGTCAGCGACATGACCTCCTCCAGCGACCGGACCCCGTCGTCGCCGGCCCGCAGGCCGAACCGCACACCGTCGAAGCGGGCCAGGTTCGACGAGCACTCGCTCGGCGCGATCAGGTAGTAGGCCGGCAGCGCGTACTCGAAGTGGGGGCAGGAGACCTCGACGACCTCGGCACCGAGCTTGGTCAGCGCGTCGACGGCGTCGCGGAACGCGGCCGTCACGCCCGGCTCGCCGCCCGCCTCGGTGGCGAACTCGCGGACCAGGCCGAGCCGCATGCCGGTCAGGTCGCCGGTCGCGCCGGCCCGCGCGGCGGCGACGACGTCGGGCACCGGCTGCGGGATCGAGGTCGAGTCGCGCGGGTCGTGGCCACCCATGACCGCGTGCAGCAGCGCGGCGTCGAGCACCGTACGGGCACACGGGCCGGGAGTGTCCAGAGAGGACGAGAAGGCGACGAGGCCGTAGCGGGAGGTGCCGCCGTACGTCGGCTTCGCCCCGACGGTGCCGGTCACCGCGCCCGGCTGGCGGATCGACCCACCGGTGTCGGTGCCGATCGCGAGCGGCGCCTCGTAGGCGGCGAGTGCGGCGGCGCTGCCACCGCCCGAGCCGCCCGGGATACGGCTCAGGTCCCACGGGTTGAACGTCGGGCCGTACGCCGAGTACTCGGTCGACGAGCCCATCGCGAACTCGTCCATGTTGGTCTTGCCGAGCATGACGGTGCCGGCGGCGCGCAGCCGCTCGACGATCGTGGAGTCGTACGGCGGGCGCCAGCCTTCGAGGATGCGTGACCCGGCGGTGGTCGGCACGCCGCGGGTGGTCAGCACGTCCTTGACGGCGACCGGCACACCGGCCAGCGGCCCCAGCTCCTCGCCGGCGGCGCGGCGGGCGTCGACGGTGCGGGCCGCGTCGAGCGCCCCGTCGGCGTCGACGTGCAGGAAGGCGTGCACCCGCTCGTCGACGGCGGCGATCCGGTCGAGGTGCGCCCGGGTCACCTCGACCGCGGAGACCTCGCCCGCGGCGACGTGGGCCGCGATCTCGGTCGCGGTCAGTCTGGTCAGGTCGGCCATGGTCACGCCTCCTCGTCGAGGATCCGCGGTACGCGGAACCGGTTGTCCTCGGCGTCCGGTGCCCCGGACAGCGCCTCGGCGGGGGTGAGGCCCGGCACCACCACGTCGTCGCGCAGCACGTTGGTCAGCGGCACGGAGTGTGACGTCGGCGGGATGTCGGCGGCGGTGACCTCGCCGACCCGGGCGACCGCCTGGAGGATGACGTCGAGCTGGCCGGCGAAGGTGTCGAGCTCGGTCTCGGTGACGGCGAGCCGCGACAGGCGCGCCAAGTGCGCGACCTCTTCGCGGGAGATGGCGGCCATCTGCGCCTCCTTCGTGCGTTGGCGTGACCGGCCGAGTCTATTTCTCGCCCCGGCAGCACCGATCCCCGCCCCGCCAACTCCCCCATGATCCCCGTGATCAGGGACCTTTTCCGGCGTGTCGCCGGTGCGTCACCCGCCAGACTCCCTGATCACGCGGATCTCGGGGATGGGAACGGGACGGGGTCAGGTGATCGGGTGGGGGCGTAGCGGGTGGTAGCGGGCCAGCCAGGAAACCAGTTCGTCGGCCGGCATCGGGCGGGCGTAGAACCAGCCCTGGGCGACGTGGCAGCCCGCCGCGTGCAGCATCCGCCAGGTGCGCTCGTCCTCGACCCCCTCGGCCACCACCCGCAGTCCGAGCGCGCCGGCCAGTTCGATGATCGACCGGACGATCGCCGCGTCGTCGGCGTCGTCGGTCATACCGAGTACGAACGACCGGTCGACCTTGACCTCGGACAGCGGCAGCCGGCGCAGGTGCTGCATGGACGAGTACCCGGTGCCGAAGTCGTCGAGCGCGATCGCGACCCCGATCCGGTCGAGCCGGGCGATGGTGGCCAGGACCCGGTGCGGGTCGGCCATCAACGCCCCCTCGGTGATCTCCAGTTGCAGCCGGTCCGGCGGTACGCCGTAGCGGGTCAACCGGTCGTCGATCTGGTCGGCGATCTCACCGGTGTGCAGGTCGCGGACGCTGACGTTGAGCGCCGCCCGCAGTGGCAGCCCGGCCGCCGCCCACTTGGCGATCTGTTCGACCACGTCGTCGACGACCCGGCGGGTGAGCAGCCGCATCACCGCGCTCTGCTCGGCGACCCGGATCAGTTCCTCGGGGTCGACCATCCCGCGCCGGGGGTGCCGCCAGCGCAGCAACGCCTCGACGCCGACCACCTCGCCGGTCGCGATCTCGACCTGCGGCTGGTAGTACATGGTGATCTCGCCCGCCCCACCGGCCTCCCGGCCGGCCCCTCCGTCGCGGCCGCCGGCACCGTCGCGGCCGGCACCCGGGACGCCGGCCGCCCCGCCGCCGACGGCTCCCTTCGGGCCGGTCGTCTCGAGTACCTTGCGCAGGTCGGCGAGGAGACTGAGCCGCTCCGGCGAGCTGTGGTCGGAGTCCGGGGCGTAGACGGCGACGGCGTCGCCGCGGTGCTTGGCGTCGTACATGGCGACGTCGGCGTGCCGCATGAGGGTCTCGAAGTCCTCGCCGTGTTCGGGATAGACGGCGACGCCGATCGAGCCGCCGACGTCGAGCGGGAGGCCGTCGATGGGTACGGGTTCGGCGAGCACGTCGACGATCCGGTTGGCGAGGTCGGTGGCCTCGGCGGGGTCGGCGAGCCGTCCGCTGAGGATCGCGAACTCGTCGCCGCCGAGCCGGGCGACCACGTCCTGTGGGCGTACGGCCGCGGTCAGCCGGTTGGCGACCTCGACCAGGAGGCGGTCGCCGACGGCGTGGCCGAGCGCGTCGTTGACGTACTTGAAGCGGTCGAGGTCGAGCACGAGCAGGGCGAGGTGCCGTTCGGCGGCGTGCCGGGCGGCGCGTTCGGCGTGGCCGGGCAGCCGGTCGGCGACCTCGCCGAGTAGTGCCTTGCGGTTGGCCAGGCCGGTGAGCGGGTCGAGCCGGCCGACCTGTTCGTGTTCGGTGGACAGCCGCGCCATCCGGTAGACGGCGTACAGCGGTACGACGACCAGCGGGATGAGGGCGGCGTTGGCCCGCGCGGCGCTGGCGAGGATCGGGCCGAGCAGCAGCAACGCGCCGGTGGAGAGCAGTTCGAAGGCGAGCCCGTGGCTCACCGAACGCCACCAGTGGCCACCGGTGAGCAGCCGGATGGCGACCGTGACGGTGCCGTACTTGACGGCGAACCAGACGCCCGCGGCGGCGACGACCGCCGCCACGTACGGCAGGTCGGGCACCAGCAGCTGCACGGTCGCGTACGCGGCGGTGAGGGCGATGGCGTACTGGGCGATGTTGAACAGGGCCCGCCAGGCGGTGTGCCGCATCCGCCAGGATGCGACGACCACGGCCGCGGCCTGTACGGCGATCGCGGGCGCCTCTCCCCAGATCAGCATGATCGCGAAGGTGAAGCAGATCGACGGGAACACCGCCGAACTCTGCCGGCGGCCGGGCGGGGTGAAGGGGCGGGCGTCGCAGACGACGGCCAGGCCGGCCATCAGCCAGAACGCGACCGGCAGGGCCGGGACCTCGCTGGGGAGGGCGATCAGCGACACCGCCGTGACGGTGCCGGCCAGGGCCACGACCGCGGTGACGAAGGTGAAGAACGGCAACGCCCGCTCGGGGGGAACGGAGTTCCGCTGCGCTGCGGCCTCCATCGGACCTCCCGCCGTCTCTCGCCGGGGCACGACCTGATGCCGCGCTGGTGATGCTCCATCAAACTCCCCGACCGGCCGCGGCTGCGACCTCGGTGCACGAATCGGGTGTGTCGTGACTAATTTGGAATACGTAATCAGTTGCCGAAAATACTCACGTTCCACTATTCAGTGCAGAATACTCGCGATTTACTACCGAATGCTCATGATTCACTACTTTGGGCAACACTAGCGGCCGCTTCCGGCCCCTGCATCAGCAGAACGTCGAATCCTGCCTCATTCAAAATGGGTAGTTTCAGGGAGAATGCCTTGTCCGCCTTCGAGCCGGGATTGTCACCGACCACCACGAAGCCGGTCTTCTTCGACACCGAGCCACTCACCCGGCCGCCACGCGCCCGCACCGCCTCCGCGGCCTGGTCGCGCGAATAGTTCGCGAGCGTGCCGGTCACCACGACGGTGATCCCCTCCAGCGGGCGTGGCCCCTCGGCGACCCGCTCCCGCGCCATCCGTACGCCCGCCGCGGTCCACTTGCGCACCACCTCGCGGTGCCAGTCCACGCCGAACCATTCCGTCACGCTGGCCGCGATCGTCGGACCGACCCCCTCGACCGACGCCAATTCCTCCTCCGACGCCGCCCCGATCGCCGGAATCGAGCCGAAGTGCCGGGCCAGTGCCTGCGCGGCGGTCGGTCCGCAGTGCCGGATCGACAGGGCCACCAGCACCCGCCACAGCGGGCGCTCCCGGGCCTCACCGAGGCTGGCCAGGAGCTTGCCGGCGTTGCCGCCCGGCGTGCCGTCCGCGTTCACGAAGAACGGCACGCCGGCCAACTTGCGGGCGTCCAGATCGAACAGGTCGCCCTCGTCGACGATCGCCCCGGACTCCAGCAACGCGCCGGCCGCCTTGTAGCCCAGCACCCCGATGTCGAGCGCACCGCGCCCGGCCAGCGCGAAGACCCGCTCCCGCAACTGCGCCGGGCAGGTCCGCGCGTTCGGGCAGCGGATGTCGACGTCGCTCTCCTTCGCCGGCGCCAGCGCCGTACCGCACGCCGGGCACCGGTCCGGCATCACGAACGGCCGGGCGTCGGGCGGGCGTACGTCGACGACCGGGCCGAGCACCTCCGGAATGACGTCGCCGGCCTTGCGCACCACCACCGTGTCCCCGATCAGCACACCCTTGCGGGCCACCTCACGGGCGTTGTGCAGGGTCGCCAACGCGACCGTGGAACCGGCGACCCGGACCGGTTCGAGTACGGCGAACGGGGTCACCCGGCCGGTACGCCCCACGTTCACGTCGATGTCGAGCAGCTTCGTGGTGACCTCCTCCGGCGGGTACTTGAAGGCGATCGCCCACCGGGGTGCCCGGCTGGTCGAGCCGAGCCGCCCCTGGATCGGCACCGGGTCGACCTTCACCACCACGCCGTCGATCTCGTACTCGACGTCGTGCCGGTGCTTCGCGAAGTGGTCGACGAACCCGCGCACCCCGGCCAGGTCCGGCACCACCCGGAGGTGGTCGCTGGTCGGCAGTCCGAAGTCCTTCAGCGCCGCGTACGCCCCGGACTGGGTGGCGGGGTCGAACCCGCGCCGGGCCCCGATGCCGTGCACGACCAGCCGCAACGGCCGGGCGGCGGTGATCCGCGGGTCCTTCTGCCGCAGGCTGCCGGCGGCGGCGTTACGGGGATTGGCGAACGGCGGCCGGCCCTGCTCGACGAGGCCCGCGTTCAGGTCGGCGAACGCCGCGACCGGGAAGTAGATCTCGCCCCGCACCTCGATCAGCTCCGGTACGTCCGCACCGGACAGCCGCTGCGGTACGCCCCGGACGGCGCGTACGTTGCCGGTCACGTCCTCGCCCGTCCGGCCGTCCCCGCGGGTCGCGGCCCGCACCAGCCGACCACCCTCGTACGTCAGGTTGATCGCGACGCCGTCGACCTTCAGCTCGCACAGCAACGGCACCGGGCCGCCGGCGTCCCGGCGCACCCGCTCGGCCCAGGCGGTCAGTTCGGCGTCGTCGAAGACGTTGTCGAGCGACATCATCCGCTCGGCGTGCGCGACCGGGGTGAACAGCGTCGAGAAGGTGCCACCGACCCGCTGCGTCGGCGAGTCCGGGGTCCGCAGGGCCGGATACCGCTCCTCCAGCTCCGCCAGCTCGCGCAGCAGCCGGTCGAAGTCGCCGTCGCTGATCGTCGGGGCGTCGAGCACGTGGTAGCGGTACTGGTGATCGGTGATCTCCACGCTCAGCGTGGCGTGCCGGTCGCGGACGTCCGACGGCGGCTCGACCCCCGCGCCGGCCTCCTGCTCGGGCGTGAGCCGTGCCCCGACCGGATCCTCGGACACCGGCCCACCTCCTCCACCAGCACGTTAGCCGCCGCAACCGCCGACGGGGAGGCCACGCGCCGACGGTCCCGGGTCCACACCGGCGTCCGGTGGATCGCGGCGGCGGATGGGCTCACCGCCCGAGGGAGAGACGGAACGCCGCCACCCCGGCCAGCCACAGCACACAGACCAGTACGACGGCGGCGATGGTCAGCGCCACCACCCGCAGCCGCCCGCTCCGGCGGGGTGTCCTGCTCACCCCGCCGACGCTAGCGACGCGGGCCGGGCACCGGGCCGGTTCAGTCCCAGCCCGCGCCGAGCGTGGCCAACTGGTCGGCGTACTCGATCCGCTCGGCCCACCCGTCCGGCCAGCCGGCCATCCCGTACGCGGCACCGAGCACCGCGCCGGCGAGGCAGGCGATCGAGTCGGAGTCGCCCGACGTGGTGGCACCGCGGGCCAACGCCGCGACCGGGTCGTCCGGGTGCCGCAGTACGCAGAGCAGCGCGCTGGCCAGCGCCTCCTCGGCGATCCAGCCCTCGCCGGTCGCCCGGCAGACGTCTCCCCCGTCGTCCGGCCGGGCCAGCGCCGTGTCGAGCCGGTCCAGCACCGCCAGGCACTCGTCCCAGCCGGCCGCGATGAACTCCTCCGCCGAACCGGCCCGGCCCTGCCGCCACAGGTCGCCGAGCCAGTCGTCCCGGTAGACCCGGCGCTGCCCGACGGCCCGGTCCCGCAGCAGCTCGGGCAGGTCGGTCAGGGCGGCGCCGTCGCGGACCACCCGGACCGCGTACGCGGTCAGCTCACTCGCCGCGAGTCCGGTCGGGTGGCCGTGGGTGAGGCCGGCCTGCAACTGCGCGACACCGGCGAGCGTGTCGAGGTCGTACCCGGGGACCAGGCCGACCGGGGTGACCCGCATGTTGGCGCCGCAGCCCTTGGACCCGGCGACGGTCGCCTCCTGCCAGCGGCGCCCGGTGGACAGTTCGGCGCAGGCCCGCAGGCAGGTGTTGCCGGGCGCCCGGTTGTTGTCCGGGCTGACCGCCCAGTCGAGGAACCGCCGTCGCAGCAGCGGCTCCAGCGCGGTCGGCTCCGCCGCGGGCGACTCACGCAGCGCCCAGGCCACGGCCAGGCCCATCTGCGTGTCGTCGGTGACCAGCGCGGGATCGCCGGCCAGGTCGCGTGGCCCGCCGGGGCCGTACCGGGCGGTGATCGCCGCGACGGTCATGAACTCGGTCGGCTTGCCGAGCGCGTCGCCGTACGCGAGGCCGAACAGTGAACCGGAGGCGCGGCGCGCGCCGGGATCGGGTCGGGACATGCCGACCATGATCGCCGACCCGGTCCAGCCGGCCTCGTGCCCGCCCCGCCCCGGGGCCCGGAACCGCCGCGCCCCGGGCCGGGGACCACCCCGGGGCCCGGAACCACCCCGCCCCAGAGCCCGGGGCCCGCCCCAGGGCCTGGACTGCCCCGGCCCGGCTCGCACGCCGGACGGCGTGATCGTCTACTGTCCGGGCTGTCGACACGCCGGGCCGGCAACCGCTGAACAGCAGACGATCACGCCGTCCAGCCGTGTGCTCAGTCCTCGTGCAGGCGGCGTCCGGCGTCGCGGCAGGCGGTGAGCACCGCGCGGGCGTACGCCGGGGTGGCCCCGGCCAGCCCACAGGCGGGCGTGACCACGACCTGCTCGGCCAGCCGACGGGCCGGGAACCCCAGCTTGTCCCAGACCCGGCGGACCCGCTGCGCCACTTCGGCCGACGTCGGCGGACGGCCACCGGGCGACGCCACCGCCGGTGCCGCCCCGGCGAAGATCCCGAGCCCGGCGTCGATGGCCTCCCCGAGCGGGTCGAGCTGCCCGACCAGTGCCAGGTCCAGCGCCACCGCGGTCGCCCCGGCCGCCCGCACCAGGTCCAGCGGTACGTCGGGCGCGCAGCAGTGCACGACGACCGGCGTCCCGACCGCCTCGACGACCTCGCGCAGCAACGTCGCCGCGGTCCCCGCCTCGACAGCCCGGTAGGCGCTGAATCCGCTCTCGGTCGGCACCCGTCCGGCCAGCACGGCGGGCAGCGACGGCTCGTCGAGCTGCAACAGCACGGTCGCCCGCGGCAGCCGGCGCCGGACGTCCGCCACATGGGTCCGCAGCCCCTCGGCCAGCGATCCGGCCAGGTCGCGTACCGCCCCGTGGTCGCGCAGCAGCCGGCCGCCGATCGGCAGATCGATCCCGGCCGCGAGGGTCAGCGGCCCGGCCGACTGGATCTTGACCGGCCCGGTCAGCCCGTCGCCCTGCTCGGTCAACTGGTCCAGGTCACGTTCCAGCAGATCGAGCGTACGGCGCAGGTCACGGCCCGGATGGCCGGCGATCCGCCAGTTACCGGCGTACAGCTCGACCGGCAGGTCGACGAGCAACCCGGCGGTACGGCCGATCATGTCGGCACCGGGTCCGCGCGCCGGCAGCTCGGGCAGATGGGGCAGGGTGGGCAGCTCGCCGAAGACGATCCGTTGCGCCTCCGCGACGTCGGTGCCGGGCATCGAACCGATCCCGGACGCCGAACCCACCGGCCACGGCCACGTAACGTCAGTCACGCCGGCTCACTCTACGCACCCACCCACCACCGTTCCGCCGGGCCGGGCCCGCATAGCGGCGTAGGGACGGCAGAACAGCCGCGCGACAGCCGGACCACGCGGGCGGGGCGGTTGGGGCACGTTGGGGCACGTTGATCGTCTGCTGTTCCGCCGTTACGACCACGGCGTGTCGAACGGCTGCACAGCAGACGATCAAGAGGGGTCCCGGGTCGCCCCGGCCCCGGCCGCCAGCCGCCCCGCACCTCGGCCTCGATCGTCTGCGGTACGGGTGTTCGACACGCCGTACTCGAAGTGTCCGAACCGCAGACGATCACGAACGGCGGCCGGGAGTGCCCACCGGTACGGCGTTCGGGAGTGGCCACCGGTACGGCGGCCGGCTCTGCCCCCGCCGGCCCGCCGACCAGCGCCACGCCGGCCCACGGATCGAGGACCGCCCGCGCCGTCAGCGGATCGTGGCCGAACCCAGGACGATGTCGCCGGCCGGATCGGGGCGGTAGGCGACGATCGCCTGGCCGGCCGCCACCCCGCGCATCGGCCGGCGCAGTTCGGCCCGCAGCGTGTCGCCGTCGAGCGTGACCGTCGCCGGCACCACCGAACCGTGCGCCCGGAGCTGGACCTCGCACTCGACCGGTGCGGTCGGCAACGGCCCGGCCGTCCACACCGGACGCTCGGCGTCCACCGTGGACACCTCCAGCGCCTCGGCCGGGCCGACGGTCACGGTGTTGGTCTTCGGGGTGATCGACAGCACGTAGCGGGGCCGCCCGTCCGGGGCGGGTACGCCGAGCGCCAGCCCGCGCCGCTGGCCGACCGTGTAGGCGTACGCGCCGGTGTGGGCGCCGACGACCGCGCCGCTGGTCGCGTCGACGATGTCGCCCGGCGTCTCGCCGAGCCGGTCGGCGAGGAACCGTCGCGTGTCGCCGTCGGCGATGAAGCAGATGTCGTGCGAGTCGGGTTTGTCGGCGACCGCGAGCCCGCCCCGGGCAGCCTCCTCGCGCACCTGGGCCTTGGTGGAGTCACCGAGCGGGAACATCGAGCGGTCGAGCTGGTCGCGGCGCAGCACCGCGAGCACGTACGACTGGTCCTTGGCGGTGTCGACGCTGCGACGCAGCAGCCCGTCGGGGCCGAGCCGGGCGTGGTGGCCCGTCACGACGGCGTCGAAGCCCAGCGCCACGGCCCGGTCGAGCACCGCCTCGAACTTGATCTTCTCGTTGCAACGCAGGCACGGGTTCGGGGTACGCCCGGCGGCGTACTCGGCCACGAAGTCGTCGACGACGTCCTCGTGGAACCGGTCGGCCATGTCCCAGACGTAGAACGGGATGCCGATCACGTCGGCGGCCCGCCGGGCGTCGCGGGAGTCCTCCAGCGTGCAGCAGCCGCGCGCGCCGGACCGGTACGTCTGCGGGTTGCGGGCCAGCGCTAGGTGCACCCCGGTGACGTCGTGTCCGGCCGCCACCGCCCGCGCGGCGGCGACCGCCGAGTCGACCCCGCCGGACATGGCTGCCAAGACCTTCACCGCACCGCTCCTTTCACCTTCGTCGAGGGTAGCCGCCCGCCCCACGCACCCCGGACGCCGGCGCGGGGTGGTAGGTCCGGTCAGGTGCGGCTGGACCGGACCGTCCCGGCGCGGCGGGCCCGCTCGACGGCGCCGGGCAGTACGTCCAGCAGCGCGTCGACGTCGGCACTGGTGGAGGTGTGGCCGAGGGTGAAGCGCAGCGACGACCGGGCCCGGTCGTCGTCGGCGCCCATGGCCAGCAGTACGTGGGACGGCTGGGCCACGCCGGCCGAGCAGGCCGACCCGGTCGAGCAGGCGATGCCGCCCGCGTCGAGCAGGAGGAGCAGGGCGTCGCCCTCGCAGCCGGGGAAGGAGAAGTGGGCGTTGCCGGGCAGGCGTTCGCCCGGATCCCCGTTGTAGACCGCGTCGGGTACGGCGGCGCGGACCCGCCGGACGAGTTCGTCGCGCAGCGCGCCGATCTGCTCGGCGTACCGCCGCTGGTCACGTACCGCCGCCTCGACGGCCACGGCGAACGCGACGATGCCGGCGGTGTCGAGGGTGCCGGAACGTACGTCCCGTTCCTGGCCGCCGCCGTGCAGCAGCGGCGTGCAGGCCACCTCCCGGGCCAGCAGCAGCGCACCGACCCCGGCCGGCCCGCCGAGCTTGTGGCCGGTGACGGTGAGCGCGGCGGCTCCACTGCCGGCGAAGTCGACCGGCACCTGGCCGACGGCCTGGATCGCGTCGGTGTGGAACGGGACGTCCCACTGCGCGGCGACCGCGGCGAGCTTCTCGACCGGCTGGAGGGTGCCGACCTCGTTATTGGCCCACATGGCGGTCACCAGGGCGACCCGTCCGTCCTGGGCGGTGAGCGCGGCCCGCAGGCCGTCCGGGTCGAGCCGGCCGGCGGCGTCGACCGGCAGCCAGGTCACCCCGGCGCCCTCGTGCCGTTCGAGCCACTCGACGGTGTCGAGCACCGCGTGGTGCTCGACGGCGCTGGCGACGACGTGCGTACGGGCCGGATCGGCGGCCCGGCGGGCCCAGAAGATCCCCTTGACCGCGAGGTTGTCGCTCTCGGTGCCACCACCGGTGAAGATGACCTCGGACGGGCGGGCGCCGAGGGCCGCCGCGACGCGTTCGCGGGACTCCTCGACCCGGCGGCGGGCGAACCGGCCGGCGGCATGCAGCGACGACGCGTTGCCCACCTCGCGGGCGGTGGCGACGTATGCCTCGAGCACCTCGTCGAGCATCGGCGTGGTGGCGGCGTGATCCAGATAGGCCATCGCACTCCAGCCTATCCGTCGGGGCCCGGCACACCCGCGGCCAGCGTCGACAATGCGGTGGCCCGGTGACCGGGCGGTCACCGGGCCACCGACCCTCACTTGCGCTTGCGGATCTCCTCGATGGCCTGCGGTACGACCTCCTCGAGCTTGCCGACGACGCCGAAGTCGGCCAGTTCCCAGATCGGGGCGTCGTCGGCCTTGTTGACCGCGACGATCGTCTTCGAGGTCTGCATGCCGGCCCGGTGCTGGATCGCGCCGGAGATGCCGAGCGCGATGTAGAGCTGCGGGGTGACGGTCTTGCCGGTCTGCCCGACCTGGAACTGGTGCGGGTAGTAGCCGGCGTCGACGGCCGCGCGGGACGCGCCGACAGCGCCGCCGAGCGCGTCGGCGAGGTCCTCGACCAGCTTGAAGCCGTCGGCGCTGCCGACGCCGCGACCGCCGGAGACGACCACGGACGCCTCGGTCAGCTCGGGCCGGGCGCCCTTCTGCTCGACGACCCGCTCGACCACGCGGGTGAGCTTGTCGCTGGCGCCGAGCTGCACCTCGACCTGTTCCACGGCCGGGGTGGCCGGGGCCGGGACCGGGGCGAGCGAGTTGGGGCGCAGCGTCGCCAGCGGCAGGCCGCGGGTCACCTTCGACTTGACGATCGTCGAGCCGGCGAACGCGACCTGGGTGGCGGTGCCGTCGGCGGCGAGGTCGACGATGTCGGACAGGACGCCGTTGTCGAGCTTGACGGCGAGCCGGCCGGCGATCTCCTTGCCCTCCTGGCTGGCGGCGAGCAGGACGGCGGCGGGCTGGACCCGCTTGACGAGTTCGGCGACGACGGTGGCCTTGGGCGCCACGAGGTAGCCGTCGATCTCCTCGCTCTCGGCCGCGTAGATCTTCTCGGCACCGTACTCGGCGAGCTTGTCGGACAACCGCTCCACGGCACCGGGCCCACCGAGTACGACGGCGGACGGGCTGCCGAGCTGGCGGGCGAGGGTGAGCAGTTCGAGCGTTACCTTCTTGACGCCGAATTCCCGGGTGGCTTCGACGACGACGAGTACCTCAGCCATGACCGCTACCTCTCACACGAACTTCTCGGAAGCGAGGAACTCGACCAGCTTGACGCCGCCGTCGCCCTCGTTGGTGACCCGGGTGCCGCCGGTGCGCGGCGGCCGCTTGGCGTGCTCGACGACCGTGCTGGTGGCGCCGTCGAAGCCGACCTCCGAGGCGGCGACGCCGAGGTCGGCCAGCGAGAGGGTCTGCACCGGCTTCTTCTTGGCGGCCATGATGCCCTTGAAGGAGGGGTAGCCCGGCTCGTTGATGGTGTCCCAGACCGAGACGACCGCCGGGGTGCTGGCCGTGACGACCTCGTACCCCTCCTCGGTCTGCCGCTCGACGGTGAGGGTGCCGCCGTCGATGGTGAGCTTGCGCGCCCCGGTGAGGGCGGCGATGCCGAGCCGCTCGGCGAGCATGTGCGGCAGCACCTGGACCCGGCCGTCGGTGGACTCCGCGCCGCACAGCACCAGGTCCGCGTTGAGCGTGCCGAGCGCGGCGGCGAGCACCTTGGAGGTGGCGACGGCGCACGATCCGTGCAGGGCCGGGTCGACGACGTGTACGGCCCGGTCGATGAAGACGCTTCCCCGGCTCATCGACAGCGCCTTGCGGATGGAGTCGGTGGCCTTGTCGGGCCCCATGGTCAGGATGGTGATGTCGCCGCCGGACGCTTCCTTGATTTTCAGCGCCTCTTCGATGGCGTATTCGTCCATCTCGTTGATGACGTTGTTTGCCGACTCCCGGTCGACGGTGTTGTCGTCTGTGCGCAGGCTCCGTTCCGAGCCGGAGTCGGGCACCTGCTTGACGAGTACGACGATGTTCATCGTGTTTCGACGACCCTCCTGTAGGTGTTACAACAGCTCACCCGGTCCCGGGCGCAGCCTCTCGCCTACCTGAACGTTCGGTCAACAAGAGGCGGCTGTGGAGTTTCCCACGACCGATGTTACCCACAAGTAGCTTAGGTCGATGCACCACCCGACGTGACGCAACTCACCGGATGCCGGGACCGGTGTCGCGGGAGGGTCAGCCCGGGACGCCGAGCGCGATCCGGATCCGGGCCAGCATCTCCGCCTCCGCCGGACTGATGCCGGCCACGGCGGCGGCCGCCCGCTCGGCCGTCCCGATCACGGCGGTCCGGAAGTTCGCCAGCTCGTGTGGAGCCCGGTCGGCGAGCAACGCGACGGACTTCTCGAGCGCCGGCAGCACGGCGGCCTCCAACTCGGCCAGGGAATCGCCCGACACCTGCGGCAGGCCGCCGGTGGTCAGCGCGTCGCGTACCACGCCGGTGGTCCCGGCGATCACCCCGGACGCCGCGTAGCTCTCCTTGACCATGGCGCGAAGCCCCGGATCCGCGTTGGTGACCAGGAAGACCGCCCCGAACGCGGCGGTCTTCAAGGTCATCTTCTCGTCCGCGCTCAGTTCCTGCCCCACGGTCAGGGAGTGTAGACGTACGGGGTGGTCGTGGTGACCGCGACGAAGCCGAGCCGCTCCAGGATCGGCCGGCTGTCGTCGGACGCGTCGACCTGCAACATCGTGTGGCCCCGGACGCCCGCCAGCCGGGCCCGGTAGGTGACCAGCGCCCGGTAGATCCCCCGCCGCCGCCAACTCTCGAGCGTCGAACCGCCCCACAGCGTGGCGAACGGCGTACCGGTCACGTAACGCACCCAGCCCGCGCTGACCACCTCGCCGTCGGCCTCCGCCACCACGACCGTCACCGAGTGCGGGTCGGCGGCGATCTCCCGCTCCAGTCCGTCGGCGAGCCAGTCCCGCGGCTCGTTCCAGACCTGCTCCTCCATCCGGGCGATCCGGTCCAGGTCGGCCCGGGTGGTCACCTCGCGCAACTCCACTCCCTTAGGCGGGACCGGCAGCATCGCCGCCAGCGGGGCGAGCGGGCCGATCACCACCGTCTCCTGATCCTGCGGTTCGAAGCCCGCGGCCCGCAGCCGGTCGGCCAGGTCGGCCGGCTGGTCGTGGCCGTGCAGCTTCCACTCGACCTCCCGGCCAAGCGTCGTGAACAGATCCCGCTGCCGGGCGATCAGGTCGTCGAGCCCGGCGTCGGTGAGCCCGCCCAGGTCGCGGTAGGTGAGAAAGCCGCCCTCGCCGGCGTAGAGCATCCGGACCAGGGGGCCGTCGTGCTCGACGACCGTCCCCTCCGGCAGCGGATCGGGCACCCGGGCCCGGAGCTGGTTGTCGTACGTCCGGCGCAACGCGTCAATGTCAAGATCGGTCACTTGACCAGCCTATGGGCCCCGTCCATCGGATAATCCGTTTCATGCTCCGACAGTGGTTCGACCCCGAGGAAACCAGACGGGTCGGCAGCACGCCGGACTACCGCTTCTCGCTCGCCAACGAGCGGACCTTCCTGGCCTGGATCCGCACCGGCCTCGCACTGGTCGCCGGCGGGCTGGCCGCCGCCCAGTTCCTGCCGCCGCTGCCGCTGCCGTACCTGCGCGAGGTGATCGCCGTAGGGCTGCTGGCGCTCGGCGCGGCCGTCGCCGTGCGCGCGGTCGCGCACTGGGGCCGTACCGAGCGGGCCATGCGGCTCGGCACCGACCTGCCGACCTCCCGGTTCCCGCTCCTGCTCGCCGTCGTCATCGGTGCCGGCGCGATCCTGCTGATCGTCGCCGTCGTGATCCAGTCGGTACGGGCGCCGTGAGCGAGCGCAGCGAGCGAACCAGCTGGCTCAGAGTTGACTCACGGCGGCTGCGAGCGAAGCGAGTGGGCGCCGTGAGCGAGCGCAGCGAGCGAACCAGCCGGCTCAGACTTGACTCACGACGAACGCGAGCGAAGCGAGTGGGCGCCGTGAGCGAGCGCAGCGAGCGAACCAGCCGGCTCAGACTTGACTCACGGCGGACGCGAGCGAAGCGAGTGGGCGCCGTGAGCGAGTGGGCGCCGTGAGCGATCCCGGGTTGCAGCCCGAGCGGACGACGCTCGCCTGGCGGCGTACGTCGATCGGGGCGCTGGCGGTCGCCGTACTCGCCGCCCGGGCAGCGCTCACCGCGCGGGGCGTCGGCCCGGTTCCGGGTGCGCTGCTCGCGGCGGCGGCCCTGATCGGCTGGATCGGGATGCTCGCCCTCGGCCGCCGGCGGGCCGCCGCGCTTCGCGGCGGACAGGCGCCCGCCACCGGCCACGTTCTGCCGCTGGCCGCCCTGATCGTCGTGGGGTACGCCGTACTCGGGACCGTACTTGTTCTCGTCTGCCTGGGCTGAGCGGTCCCGGCGGGGCATCATTGCGAGATGGCCCGCCTGTTCCTCTTCCTGTTCGTGGCACACGTCGCGCTCGCGGCGGCCGCGCTGATCAGCTGCCTGACGCCGGAGAAGGCGCAGCTCCGCGCCCTGCCGCGCGCCGTGTGGATCCTTGTCATCCTCTTCGTTCCGCTGCTCGGTCCCGGCGCGTACTTCTGGGCCGGCCGCCCCGTGCGCCCCGACGCCCGCCCCGTCGTCGAGCGACCGCGCCCGCCCGCCCCGAGGACGATCCGGAATTCCTGCGGTCGCTGGAGGCGGAGCAGGCCCGACAGGATCGTGAGATGTTCCAGCGTTGGGAGGAAGACCTGCGCCGCCGCGAGGGCGACCTGCGCCGGCAGGCCGGCGAACAGCAGCGGGACCTGCGCCCGCAGGCCGGCGAACAGGAGCGAGACGTGCGTCGGCAGGCCGGCGAACAGCAGCGGGACCTGCGCCCGCAGGCCGGCGAACAGCAGCGTGGGGACGCCGCACCGGAGAACTGAGCCGACCGGTATCCGCAGACCGCTGACGTAGCCGTAGAATCGGGCCGCTCTCGTCCCCGGGATCTTTCCCGACCGGTGCTCGATCCGGGAAGCGGCTTCGATGACAGACGGCACTCCACCGACCGCCGCCGGAACCGTCGCCACCACCGACCGCCACGCCGCCCCGGCGGCCGGCCGCCGGTTGTCGCGCCCGGTCCTGGTCACGTACGGCCTCGCCCAGCTCGTGCTGCTCTTCTGGTGGGCGGTCTACCATCCCGGGCTGTTCAGCCCCGACTCGCTGTCGTACATCACCCAGTCGACGACCGGCACCTGGAACACCCACCACCCGATCACGTACACCGGTCTGGTCTGGTTGTCGTTGCAGATCTTCGGTGGGGTCGGCGCGTTGACCGGTCTGCAGACCGTGGCCATGGCGGTCGGGTTGGCCTACGCCGTCGGCGGTCTGCGCCGGGTCGGCGTACCCGGCTGGCTGGCGGCCGGTGCCGCGGTCGTCACGGTGGCCCTGCCACCGGTCGGCGGCTTCGTCGTCGCCGTCTGGAAGGACGTGCCGTTCGTCATCTGCCACGTCTTCCTGCTCGGCACCCTGGCCCGGGTGGTGGCCCGGCACCGGGCCGGGCTGCGGCCGGTCCTGCCCGCCGGGCTGCTCGTCGCCGCCGCCGTGGCGATGACCCTGATCTGCCTCTTCCGGCAGAACGGTTTCATCGTCGTGGCCATCGTCGCGGTCGCCTGCGCGCTGCTGCTGCGGCCCGCCGGGCGGTTGCTGATCACGACGGTCGCCGCCGCGACGGCCGCACTGCTGACCAACTGGGCGTTGCTGCCGGCGCTCGGGGTGCGCGACAGCGGGTCGCTCGTGGCGTACGAGGCGCTGTTCGCCGACATCTCGGTCGCCTACGCCGCCGATCCGGCCGCCTTCCCACCCGAGCACACCGAGGTGATGGCCCGGGTCGCGCCGCTGTCACACTGGCGCGACGCCGCCGACTGCTACCACTCCGACAGTCTCACCTATGCCGAGCCGTTCGACCGGCGGACCGCCTCGGTCCACAGCGGCGCCCTCGTCGACGTCTGGCTGGCCACGCTGGCGCGCGCGCCCGGCACCGTCGTGGGCGCCCGGATCTGCCGTAGTTCGATCGGCTGGAGCCCGCTGCCGGCCGGGACCATCAGCCGCAACCCTCCCGAGTGGAGCCTGCGGGCCTGGGTCGAGCGGGACCGGGACTTCCAGAAGAGCCCGTACGCGCACGTCGCCCGGATGCGACCGCTCGACGAACGGGTGCACCGGATCGGCGCGGAACTGACCGGCCTGGCCAACCGGCCCGGCCTGGAGTGGCTGATGTGGCGGGGCGCCACCTGGACCTACCTGGCGTACGCCGCGGTCGGCTTCGCCGCCTGGCGGCGCCGCGAACCCGCGTTGCTCGCCCTCGCCGCGCTGTCGGCCGGAAACCAGCTCTCGGTGCTGATCGTCAACAACGTGCAGGCGGCCCGCTACATGGCCGCGCCGTACGTGCTCGGGGTGCTGCTGCTGCCGTTGCTGGCGGTCCGCCGGAGCCCGGCGGCCACCACTGCGGCACCGTCGGACGCGGCCGCCCCGCCGGCCGCCACCGGCGGTCCGACCGTTGAGGCCGGCGGCGGCGACCGAGACGGTGCCGACACCGCGCTGCCGCGGCAGCGCGGGGATCACGGCGGACCGGCGGCTCAGGCCAGGTTGGACGAACGCGGGTAGGCGTCGGCGGGGTCGGTGAGCACGTTGACCAGGTACGGCACTCCGGCGTCGAACGCGCGGTCGAGCGCGGGCCCAAGGTCGGCGGCCTTCGCGACCGTCTCCCCGGCGCCGCCCAGTGCCCGGACCACCTCGTCGTAGCGGAGCTCCGGCTGCAGGTCGGCGGCCACGTCGTAGCCGTACATGGCCCGCATCGGGTGCTTCTCCAGCCCCCAGATGCCGTTGTTGCCGACCACGATCACGACCGGCAGCTTCTGCCGTACGAGGGATTCGACGTCCATCAGCGAGAAGCCGGCGGCACCGTCGCCCATCAGCACACAGATCTGCCGGTCGGGGTAGGTGACCCGGGCGCCCATCGCGTACCCCATGCCGGTGCCGAGGCAGCCGTACGGGCCGGGGTCCAGCCAGGTGCCGGGCATCGACGGCTCGAGATAGCGGCCGGCGTACGACACGAAGTCGCCGCCGTCGCCGATGGTGACCGCGTCGGCGGCGAGGACGCGGCGCAGTTCGCCGTAGACCCGGGCGGGCCGGATCGGATCGGTCTGGGCGGCCATCTCCTCGGCGTCGCGGGCCCGGGCGGCGTCCTCGGCGGCGCGCAGGTCGGCGACCCATCCGCTGTGGTCCTCGCGGTCGCCGCGGTGGTCGGCCAGCGCGGACAGGATCAGCCGCAGGTCGCCGGCGGGCGAGACGGTCGCCTCGACGTGGGTGGCCCGCTGCGACGGCGCGTCGACGATGTGCACCACCTGGGCGCCGTCGAAGTCGCCGAAGCTGAGCCGGAAGTCGAGCGGGGTGCCGACCACCACGATCACGTCGGCGCCGCGCAGGGCGGTGCGGCGGGCCTTCGCGAAGGCGAGCGGGTGCTGCGGCGGCAGCGCACCCCGGCCCATGCCGTTGGTGAAGACCGGCACCTGCAACGCCTCGGCGGCCTCGCGCAGCGCGGCGACCGCGTCGGCGGCGTAGACGTCGGAGCCGGCGATGATGACCGGGCGGACGGCGCCGGCGATCAGGGTCGCGGCGCGGGCCACCTCGTCGGGGTCGTACTCGACGACCGGAACGTCGGGGGCGGCCGGCGCGGCGGTCTCGCCGGTGGAGAAGATGACCTCCAGCGGCAGGTCGAGGAAGGCCGGGCCGCGGTGCGGGGTGAGGGCCGCGGTGAGCGCGTCGCGTACGGCGGCCGGGATCTCGTCGGTGGCGAACACCGTCGCCGCGTGCTTGGTCACCGGGCTGACCAGCGGCAGGTGGTCGATCTCCTGGAGGCTGCCCGACCCCCATCGGAAGGCGGGCGCCCGACCGCCGATGACCAGCACCGGTGAGGCGTTGAAGAATGCGCTGGTCAGGCCGGAGATCCCGTTGGTGACCCCGGGACCGGCGGTGAGTACGGCGAGGCCGGGGCGGCGCTGGAGCTTGGCGACCGCTTCGGCGGCGAAGACCGCGGACTGCTCGTGACGTACGTCGTAGATCGGGAAGTCGGTCTTGTGCGCCGCGTCGTAGAGCGGAAAGACGTGGCCGCCGGAGAGCGTGAACATCTCGTTGACCCCGGCCGCCCGCAGGGCCGCGAGGGCGAGTTCTCCACCGTGTCCCTCGATCTGCTCCGTCATGAGCCATCCACTCCCATCGTGTGATCGATCCACGGTGCAGGTTACCGGCCAGTTTCGCAGAACATGAGCCGGACTCACCTAAGGCTGATGCCGATCTTGCCGAGCAGGTCGGTCACCACCTCGACGAAGGTCTCTCCCTCGCCCACCCGGAAGGCGATCACCCCGGCCAGCACCGGCGTGCCGACCAGCAGCGCGAGCACGAACAGCGTGCGCAGCGTCCGCCGGATCAGCCCCGGCCGCCGCCGGGCCGGCGCCGGCGGGTACGCGACCGACGGCGGCGCCACCGGCCGGGCGACCGGTGGGGGCGACACCGGCCGCACGGGCACCTGCGGCGGCGACAGTGGCCGCGCCGCGGGCATCTGGCGGGGCGGCGGCACCGGGCGGGGCGGCGACGGGGTCGACCGGGCCTGGGGTGGCGTGGGGCGGAGCGGATCGGCCACCGGGCGCGGCGGATCGGCGGTGAACCTGGGCAGGTCGGGATCGATCCTCGTGGCCGCGGGTCCGGTCCGCGCCGGTGGAGCCGGTTCGGCGCGCGGGGGTGCGGGCTCGATCCGGGTCGGCGCCGCGGCGGTCGGCGGCTGACCGGGGACCCGGGGCAGCTGCCGGGTGGGTGCCACCGGCGGTGCGGCCGGTCCGGTGGCGGGTCGGCCGGGCGGCGGTACGGCGTCGGGCACGATGACCCGTCCGACGGTGCGCGGCGGCTGGCCGGCGACCGGCGAGACCGGGACGGGCGGCCCGGACACCGGCGCTCCCGACACGGGGGCGCCCGACACCGGAGCACCCGACACCGGAGCGCCCGACACCGGAGCGCCGGAGACGGGTGCCCCGGGCGCCGGGTATCCGGCCGGCCCGGAGAACGGCGGGCTTCCGCCGGGCCCCCCGGAGGTCGGTGCCACGCCGGCCGGCGCGATGGGGTTCGGCGGGCCGGAGGCCGGCGCAATGGGGTTCGGTGGGCCGGACGCGTGCGCGACCGGGAACGGCGCCCCGGGGGCCGGCGCGACGGGGAACGGTGGTGGCGGTGACCCGACCGGACGGTCGGCGCCCGGCAGCGCGGTGGCCAGCATCGCCGTGCCGGCGAGCACGCTCCCCTCGGCCACCACCAGCTCGGGCTGCTCGATCACGACCGGGGCGGTGCCCAGCGCCCGGTGCAGCATCGTGGCCAGCAACGGGATCCGGCTGGAGCCGCCGACCAGGAAGACCCCGGCGACCTGGCCGTCGGCCAGGTTGGCCCGGCCCATCACACCGCGGGTGACCCGGATGGTCTGTTCCAGCAGCGGCTGGGCCAACTGCTCCAGCTCGTCGCGGGTCAGGTGCACTTCCAGGTCGAGCAGCGGAATCACCAGGTCGGCCGCGGGCCGCCGTGACAACCGCTCCTTGGCGACCCGTACGTCGTCCCACAACTGCCGCTTCGCCCGCCGCTCCTCCACCGTGGACGGATTGGTGAGCCGCTCCCACTCGCGTGGACCGCGGTCGCCGTACGTGGTGCGCAGGTGGGACAGCAGCGCGGCGTCGATGTCGAGCCCGCCGACATCGTCGCGGCCGTCGACGGCGAGCACCTCGAACCCGCTCGACCGGCGGGCGACGACGCTGGCGTCGAACGTGCCGGCACCGAAGTCGTGCACCACCACGACCGACCCGATCGGTACGTCCCGGCCGAGCGACTCGGCGAAGTAGGTGGCGGCGGCGACCGGCTCGGCCACCAGGCGGGCCTGGCCCAGCCCGGCCCGGGCGGCGGCGTCGCCGAGTTGGCCCCGGCGGGTCGCGCCCCAGGTCGCCGGGCAGGTCAGGGTCAGCCGCGGGGTGACCTGGCCGACGGTGCGCCGCCACTCCTCGGCCACCCGGCCGAGTACGGCCGCCATGAGGTCGACCACCGGCACCTCACGGTCGCCGAGCAGCACCGTGCCCTCGTCGATCCGGCGCTTGGGGTTGGGCTCGAACCGGGACGGGTCGAGCCGGGCGCTGTGCACCGCGTCGCGGCCGACCGACAGGCCGCCGCCGGGCTCCGCGTAGACCGCCGACGGCAGCAGTGGCGAGCCGTCGACCAGCAGCGGGCGGGCCCGACCGTCCGGCCAGCGAACCACCGCGACCGTGTGTGAGGTGCCGAAGTCGACGCCGAGGGCGTGCCCCGATGGCGGCGCCGGGTTGGCTGGCATGCCGCTGAGTGTACGGCCGGCCCGCCGCCCCACAGTCGATCGAGGACCCCGCCGTCGGGCGTCGCGTGGCGGGCCCCGGTGGGCCGGCCCACGGCGGCGGCGCGGACCGGCCCGCGGGGTCAGCGACCGGTGAAGTCCGGCTTGCGCTTCGCCACGAAGGCGGCCATGCCCTCGCGTCGGTCGTCGGTGGCGAACAGCGCGGCGAAGAGCTGGCTCTCCCAGGCCAGGCCGGAGGCGAGGTCCATCTCCAGGCCGCCGTCGATGGCCAGCTTCGCGGCGCGTACCGCCTGGGCCGGTCCCTTGACGTACGGCGTGACCAGCGCGACCGCCTCGGCGTATACCTGGTCGGCCGGTACCACCCGGTCGGCGAGCCCGATCCGCAGCGCCTCCTGGGCGTCGACCATCCGGCCGGAGAGAATGATGTCCTTGGCGCGGGCCGGGCCGACCAGGCGGGACAGCCGCTGGGTGCCGCCGGCGCCGGGGATGATGCCGAGCTTGATCTCCGGCTGGCCGAGCTTGGCGTCGTCGGCGACGACCCGCCAGTCACAGGCCAGCGCCAGTTCGCAGCCGCCGCCGAGGGCGTACCCGGTGATCGCGGCGACGACCGGCTTGGGGATCCGGGCGATGGCGCCGAGCGCGCCGGACAGTTCGACGGCGCGGTCCGCCATGTCGACGTACGACATGTCGGCCATTTCCTTGATGTCGGCGCCGGCGGCGAAGACCTTGTCGCCGCCGTACACGATCACCGCCCGGACCTCGGGATCGGCGGTGACGGCCTGGGCCGCGGCGCGCAACTCCTCCTGCACGACGCTGTTGAGGGCGTTCATCGGCGGCCGCTCCAGGCGGATGGTGCCGATCCCGTCCCTGACCTCCACGCGTACGAACTCGCCCACGCTGCCGCCTTCCTCTCGGTTGCGTACCGCCCGGTCCACCCGGTACGTCGTCCGCCGGGGTTTCCGGTCGGATAACGGTCGCGGGCCCGTGACGGCGGCCTGTCCTGGGTAGGTTAGCGGTGACGGACTCGACTTGGGCGACGTGATGATCACCTACTACCGCGACCGGGGTGTGCAGATCACCTCGGCGGCCATCCGGGTCGGCCCACGGGCCTACCCGCTGGAGTCGCTGACCCGGGTGTGGCACGAGCGCGGCCCCCGGAACTGGCGGATCCTGGCCGGCCGGGGTGCGATCGCCGTGGCCCTGGTCTGTCCACTTGTCGCCGCCGCGCTCGGCATCCTCCTGGCGGTCAGCCTGAACATCTCGGTCACCGCGACGATCGCCGTCGTGGCCGGGTCGGTGCTCGTCGGGCTGGCCGTCGGTCCGCTGGCCGACCTGTTGCTCGGCCGGCTCGACCGGTCCTACGAGCGGGGCGCGTACGACCTGCGGATCTGGGCCGACATCGGGGGCGTGCCGGTGCTGTTGCTGCACACCGCGGACGCGTTGCGGTTCGGCCAGGTCTACCGGGCGCTGCAACGGGCGCTGGAGGCCCCGCCCCGGCCCCGGCCGGCTCCCACTCTTCCCGCCCGGCCCACCCCGCCGTCCCCCGGTCCGGGCCCGCGGACCGGGTCCGCCGCGCACCGGCGTACCCCGGCCGGCGGCCGGATACCACGCCCGGCGGGTCCACGTTCGACGTAACGGCACCGATCGGTCGGCCCGAGATCTTTGTGTCCGGCGGCGGGCGCGCTTTGCTTGATGGGTGACGCTCTATTACCGCGATGATTCGGTACAGGTCACCTCGACGTCCATCGACGTCGACGGGCGCACCTACCGGATGGCCGACCTGACGTACGTGTGGCACCAGCGCGGGCGCGGATCGGCCCGGACCTGGTCGCGGCTGGCGCTGCGCGGCGTTCTGATCTTCCTGCTCTCCGCGCCGCCACTGGTCGCGGTCGTCTGCCTGGTCTCGCTGACCTACTCCGCCGTCGACCGGGCCAACTGGACCCTCGCGCTGGTCATCGTGGCCGTCTGCGCGGTCGGGGCGTTCGCCCTGGCCCCGTTCCTGGAGGTGCCGCTCGGCTGGCTGGACCGCTCCTACGACCGGGGCGGTGCGGTCAACGAGATCTGGGTGCAGTGCGCCGGCGAGGAGGTCCTGCTGCTGAGCACCTCCGACGCGCTCCGGTTCGGACGGATCTACCGGGCCGTGCAACGCGCCGTCGAACAGGGCGAGCCACGTTGACCGCGCCGGCGCCGGGCGACCGGTGCACCGGTCGCCGTCGGTCCGGTGGGTCCCGCGGGTCGCCCGCCGGACCCGGTCGGCGCCTCTTCCCGCCCGATCGACACCTAGACGAGAGAGCGCTCTCTCGCATAGCCTGACACCACACCCGCCCACCAGGGCGAGGCCAGAACCTGGGACTGCACCACCGCTCGACAGCATCCGCCCAGCGCGAAGCGACAGCAGTCAGAGAGCGCTCTCCGGATGACGAGGCTGGTCGCGCCCGAAGGGAGGTCGTCGACATGCAGGACAGAAGACCGACGATCGAGGACGTCGCCCGGGTCGCGGGCGTGTCCCGGGCCACCGCCTCCCGCGTGATCAACAATGGTCGCGGCACGTCGGACGAGGCTCAAACCCGGGTCCACCAGGCCGTCGACCGGCTCGGGTACCGACCCAATCCGGCGGCCCGGATGCTGGCCCTGGGCCGGACCGACGTCATCGACCTCGTCGTCCTCGGCTACGAGGCGGACCTGGCCCAGCTCGGCGCCAACCCGTACTTCAGCCGGGTCGTCGCCGGGGCACTGTCGGCGCTCGCCGGCACCGACACCCACCTGCGGGTCCGCATCGTCGCCGAGAACGCCGTGCACCGGTCGATCGACGAGATCGCGCGGGCCACGACCCAGGGCGCGATCCTGGTCAACGTCCCACCACCGCTGGCCACCCGGTTCCACGACCGGTGCGAACGGGTCGTGTCGCTCGGCGCCACGGCGGACCGGGTGCCCGCCGTGGAGGCCCGCAACGCCCACGGCGCCCAGGTTGCGGTCACCTACCTGCACGACCTCGGCCGGCGCCGGATCGCCGCGGTCCACGGGCCGGCCGGCAACACCTGCGCGGCCAGCCGCCGGGCCGGACACCTCCACGCGATCCACGCCGCCGGCCTGCCCGACATCACCGGCGACGGCCAGTTCCGCCGGGAGGCGGGCTATCGGGCGACGGCCCGCCTGATCGCCACCCGGCCGGACATCGACGCGGTCTTCGCGGCCAGCGACCTGATGGCCGCCGGCGCGATCCAGGCCCTCACCGCGGCCGGTCGCCGGATACCCGACGACGTCAGCGTGGTGGGCTTCGACGACAGCGTCATCGCCACAGCCGTCAACCCACCGATGACGACCGTACGTCTGCCGGTCGAGCAGATGGCCGCCGCCGCCACCAGGACCTTGCTCGACGGCGGGGCCGCCGCCCACTGGCGCCTGGTCTTCCCCGTCGACCTGGTCGTCCGGGCGAGCACGGCCGGCGTGACCGGGCCCCACGTGAGCCGGTCGACCGACGCGTAGGGCCGGCGTGGGCGGTCGTGGTCCCGCCGACGCACAATGAGTGGATGCCGCTGCCGCTCCCCCGCCCCTCCGCCGTGTTCGACCTGACCAGGGCCGCCGTCGGCCAGGCGGTGGACACCGCCGGCACGCTGGCCGCCGTACCGGCCCGCGCGTTCGCCGTACTCGACAGCGTCGAGACGCTGGTCAACCGGATCAACGGTGTCGTCGACCGGATCGAGTCGGTGCTCGACCGGGCCGAACGCACCGTCGGCGCCGCCGAGCGGGCGATCGGCCAGGTCGCCGAGATCACCACCGCCGCGAAGCGGGCCGTCGACCACGTCGACGAGATCACCACCGCCGCGAAGGCGGCCGTCGGTCAGGTCGACACGATCACCGGCGCCGCATCGGCCACCATCACCGAGGTGACCCGGATCGCCACCGCCGCCGGCACCGTGCTCGCCGACGTCGAGAAGGTCGCCGGCTCCGCCGGCGTGGTGGTCGGCGCGGCCGAGACCGTCGCCGCCAAGGCCACCGACGTGGTCGGCCGGGTCGAGGGCACGGCCGGCAAGGCCGACGAACTGCTGACGACGTACGGCCCGACGCTGCACAAGGCCGCCCCGATGGCGGTCCGCTTCGTCGAGCAACTGTCCCCCGAGGAGGTCGACGCGGCGATCCGGCTGGTCGACGAACTGCCCCGGTTGACCGAGCACCTCACTTCCGACGTACTGCCGATCCTGGGCACCCTCGACCGGGTCGGCCCGGACATCCACGACCTGCTGGAGGTGACCCGCGACCTGAAGCTCGCCGTCGCCGGCATCCCCGGCCTGCGGATGCTGCGCCGGCGCGGCGAGGAGCGGCTGGCCGACGAGAACGACTGAGCCGTCCGGCCGCCCGACCCGCGTCGGGCGGCCGGCCCGGCCGGGAATCAGGCCGGTACGGTGCCCGGCCGGCGCAGGTCGTCGATCTCGACCACCTCGCGCCCGAGCGGCCAGAAGGCCGCCGGCACCAGCTTGAAGTTCGCGATCCCGAACGGGATGCCGACGATCGTCACGCAGAGGCTGATCCCGGCGACGATGTGCATGAGCGCCAGCCACCAGCCGGCGAGCACCACCCACAGGATGTTGGCGACGCCCGACCCGACCCCGGCTCCCGGCTTGGGCACGAGGGTGCGGCCGAAGGGCCAGAGCGAGTAGTACGCCAGCCGCAGCGACGCGACCCCGAACGGAATCGTCACCACGAGCACGAAACAGATGAGCGCCGCGATGCCGTAGCCGATCGCGAGCACGATACCGCTGCCGAAGATGAGCCAGAGCAGGTTCAGGATGAAGCGGATCATGTACCAATGGTGCCCGATCGGGACAAGGGTCCGGACCGGCGCCGCCGCGGTCACCCGGCGAGGGTGTCGATGTCCACGCGGTGCGGCAGTGAGACCGACGCGCCGACCCGGCGTACGCAGGCCGCACCGGCCGCGCACGCCCAGCGGGTCGCCTCGACCAGGTCCCGCCCCTCGGCCCAGGCGACGGCGAGCGCGCCGGTGAAGGCGTCGCCGGCCGCGGTCGAGTCCACGGCCCGCACCGGGAACGCCGGGACGTGCGCGGCGGTGCCGTCGCGGTCGACGTACCAGGCTCCGGCGTCGCCGAGGGTCAGCACCGCGCGCGGTACGACCGACAGCAACGCGGCCGGCTCGTCGCGGCCCCGGCCGGTGAGCGCCTGCGCCTCGACCTCGTTGACCACCAGCAGGTCGACCGCGTCGAGCAACTCGGCGGGCAGGTCCCGGGCCGGTGCGGCGTTGAGCACCACCCGGGTGCCCGCCGCCCGGGCCGCCACCGCCGCCTCGGTCACCGTCTCGACCGGGATCTCCAGCTGGGCGATCATGATGTCGGCCCCCGTACGGCGTCCAGCTCCGGCCCGGTCAGCGCGGTGAACGCGCCGTTGGCGCCCGGGGTGACCACGATGGTGTTGTCGCCGGCGGCGTTCACCACCACCAGCGCGACGCCGGACGCGCCGTAGACGACCCGCAGGTGCGAGACGTCGACGCCGGCGCCGCCGATGCGGGCCTTGAGCGTGACGCCGAAGGAGTCGGAGCCGATCGCGCCGAGCAGTACGCAGGAACCACCGGCCCGGCTGACCGCGACCGCCTGGTTGGCGCCCTTGCCGCCGGACACCATCACGAAGTCGGTGCCGAGCACGGTCTCGCCGGGCCGGGGCAGCGACGGTGCCATCGCCACCAGGTCCATGTTGGCGCTGCCGACGACGGCGATCCGGACACCCCGCACGACCCACCTCCCGATCCGGACGCCAGTCTATGGATCCGGTCGGGTGCCCCGCGCCCGGCTCTTCGGTGCGGCGGGTGCGCCGTCCGCCGCACCGACGCTGCCACCCGCCGCGCCGGCCCGGCCGCCCGCCGCCCGGCGGTGCGCTCGGGCCGCGCCCGGGCGATTGGTCTGGCAGGCTTGCCAGGCATGGGGATGCCGATCGGGGTCATGTACCGCTGCGAGAACGCGCCGGAGAACCTGCCGGCCTACGCGCGGCTGGTGGAACGCGCCGGGTACGACGAGTTGTGGGTCGTCGAGGACTGCTTCTTCACCGGGGCGGTGTCGGCGGCGGCGGTCGCCCTCGCGTCGACCGAGCGGCTACGGGTCGGAATCGGCATCCTGCCGGCGGCGTTCCGCAACCCGG
Organism: Polymorphospora rubra; assembly: GCF_018324255.1. Taxonomy (GTDB): domain Bacteria; phylum Actinomycetota; class Actinomycetes; order Mycobacteriales; family Micromonosporaceae; genus Polymorphospora; species Polymorphospora rubra. The sequence continues at coordinate 4,139,591 of NZ_AP023359.1, read as the reverse complement.
CGCTGGCCGCGATGGAGCTGGCCAACCTCTGCCGCCTGTTCCCCGGCCGGGTGCTGCCCGGCTTCGGCCACGGCGTCGGCGCGTGGCTCGAACAGGTCGGCGCCGACCACCCGTCGCCGCTGTCGGTGCTCGGCGAGACCGTCGCGGCCGTACGCGCCCTGCTCGCCGGTGAGACGGTCACCGTGGACGGTCGGTACGCCCGGCTGACCGACGTGACGCTGGAGTTCCCGCCGGCGCGGGTGCCGCCGCTGTCCCTCGGGGTACGCGCCGAGCGGTCCATGCGACTGTCGGGGCGGGTCGCCGACGGCACGATCCTGGCCGAGGGGGCGAGCCCGGCGTACATCGGGTGGGCGCGGGACCGCATCGACGAGGGTCGGCGGGAGGCGGGCCGCACCGACGACCACCGGCTGACCGTGTACGTCGACTTCGAGTTCGACCCCGACCGGCGGGTGGCCCGTCGGGAGATCGCGACCCGGCTCGCCGGCGGTCGGCTGCAACCCGGCGACGCCGAACTCGCCGACGAGTTGGCCGCGCTGACCGCCGGCGGATCCGATGTGGACGCGCTGGCGGCGGCGCTGCCGGACGCCTGGGTGGACCGGTTCACGATGGCCGGTACGGCGGAACAGTGCGCGGCGGCGTACGACCGGATCGGGGCGGCGGGGGCCGACGCGATCGTGCTGCGCCCCCCGACCGATCCACAGCTCGCCGTCGCCCAGCTCACCCTCGCCGCCGACGAACTGCTCCCCGGCCTGCGTACCGTTTCCTGATCCCGACCCACGGCTCGCACGGACCGGTTGCCGGTCCCGCCGCACGACCGAGCGTTGTCATCGGCGGCCGGTCGCGACCGCCCGGATCGGCAACGTGGCCGCGGCGGCGGGTGGAGTGTCCGCAATCCACCTCGGATCCATGGGCGTACGGGGATCTCGTGCGGCTACCGTTGACGAAACGAGGGCGACACCGCGCTGGAAGGCTGAGTGGATGGTGGACCCGGTCACGGCGGCTGTACTGGCCGCAACTGTCGTCCCGCTGGCCAGTGGCGCAGCGGGTGAGGCCGGCCGGCAGGCGTGGGTCTCGCTGGCATCCGTCCTCCGGACGAGATTCGGACGGGGCCCCGCCCCCGTCGCGGCGGACGCGCTGGAGCGCGCACCCGACCGCCCCCGCGCGGAGGTACTCGCCACCCACCTCGTCGAACTCGCCGAGGGCGACCCGGAGTTCCGGGGATGGCTCCACGCCTGGTTCCAGGAGGCCGCCGCGGCGGCGAACAGCAGGCGCGACGTCACGAACATCGTCGCCGGCCAGGCGCAGATAAGCGGTGGGCTGGTGCAGACCCACACGATCACCGGATCGCTGAGCTTCGGCGTTCCGCCGGCCCCGCCGCCGGACCCTGCCCCTCGCTGACCGGGCGGGGGTGGCGGGCCACGACCGCGCCGGGTCGGGCCCCGACGGCCGGACCGCGCGGCTGGCTACGGCCCCCGTTCGCTGACGCCGGCCGCGATGGCGTACAGCCGCTGCCGTAGGGCGACCGCCTCCCGCGAGGCGTTGTCACCGAGGATGATCTGGGCTTCGAGGCAGCCGGTGTAGGCGGTCTGCCGATGGCCGGCCGCCAGTTGGATGTCGGCGAGGACGCAGAGCGCCGATGCCCTGCACAGCGGATCACCGATCTCGTCGCCGATGGCGACCGCGGCCGAGGCGTCCCGTAGGGCACTGGACAGTTCACCGATCTGGCGGCGGGCATCGGCGGCGGTGACGAGGGCCCGGCACCGACTCGCCTCGTCGGTGGTGTGCCGGTAGATGTCGAGCGCCGACTGGCAGTGGTCGAGGGCGGTGACCGGCCGCCCCTGTTCGAGGTGCAGCGCGGCGAGTCGGACGTGGACGTGGGCCTGCCCCCGCGTCGACCCGGCCTGTTCCCAGACGGCGAGCGCCTCCAGGTACGCCGCCGTCGCCCGCTCGTACGAGCCCGACTCCCAGTGGGCGTCACCGAGGTGGGCGAGCACCGTGGCCTGGCCGACCACACTCCCGATGGCCCGGCAGGTGGCGAGGATCTCGTCGTAGATCTGGAGAACGAGGGCGACCTCGCCGGCCATGTGGTGCAGGTAGGCGAGATTGTGCAGGCAGGCCATCTGGGCCTCGACGATTCCACCCGCGCGGGCGACCCGCAGGCCCTGCTCGAAGAACTCCGCGGCGCGCCGGTGATCGTGCAACGCGAAGTACGTGGCCCCAAGATTGATCAGCGTGCCGGCCCGGCCGAGGTCGTGCCCGTCGGTGGTGGCCGCGTCGAGCGCGAGGTACAACGCCGCCAGGGTGTCGTCCTGCCGCCCGAAGCGGTCGAAGATCCCGTGAATGGCGTTCGGCAGCTGCCAGGCACGCCGGTGGAGGGCGTGCTCGGCAGCCAGCCGGACCGAGGCGTAGAGGTTGGCCCGTTCCGCCTCGCACCACTTCATCGCGTCCCGGTCGACCGGGAAGGACAACGGTCGTACGGGCCCCGGTTCGGGAAGGCCGGGCACCGGCGGGTAGTCGGGTGCCAACACCTTCGCCGCGTTCGCCGCGGTCAGCAGATACCAGTCGAGCAGCCGCCGGACCGCCAGCCCCCGCTCGTCGTGCGGGACATCGTGGTGCGCCCGCTCGACGGCGTATTTGTGGATGAGGTCATGGAGGCGATAGCGACGTGCGTCGTCGTGGTTGATCAGATGTGCCCTGGCCAGCGTGTTCAGGGCACGTTCCGCGCCGGTCCGCTCGCGGTCGATCAGCGCGCCGGCGGCCGCGGCGTCGATCGTCGCGCCGGGAAACAGACCGAGATGGCGGAAGAGCCGGGCAGCCTCCGGGGCGAGCGCCTGGTAGGACCAGGCGAACACCGTACGCAGGCTCGCGTCGTCGGTCTCGTCGCCGTCGCAGTCCAGCAGCCGGTTGGCCAACTCCTCGACGAGATCGGTGATCGCGGCCCGTGGTCGGGCGGCGACGTGTTCCCCGATTATCCGCAGCGCCAGTGGCAGGCCGCCGGAGAGACGGGCGAGCGACTCGACCAACGCCGGCTGTACCTCGCCCCTGGTGCTGCGCACGATACGGGCGAGCAGCCCGGTCTGTTGCGCCTCGGGAAGGGGCGGCACCGTGATGGTCTGTACGCCCTCACGGATGGTCAGCCCCTTGAGCCGGACCCGACTGGTGATCACCACAAGGCAGGTGTCCGTCATCGGGATCAACGGCCGTACCTGCTCGGAGTCGCGCACGTTGTCGACGACGACGAGGACGCGCCGCCCGGCGAGTTCCTCGTTGTAGCGGGCCAGGCGCTGTGCCGGATCGGCGGGCATCTGGTCGGTGGGCACGCCGAGCGCGGCGAGGAAGTGCCGGAGGCCCTCCTCCGGCCGTACGGGTGGGAGTGCGCCGTGTCCCTCGGCGTTCAGGAAGAGTTGCCCGTCGGGAAAACCGTCCTGCTGCCGTCGTGCCCAGTGGACCGCCAGCGTGGTCTTCCCGACTCCCGGCATGCCGGTCAGCACGACGGCACCCGGTCGCTCGACGCCGCCCGACACCACCCTGTCGAGTTCCGCCAGCACGTCCTCGTGTCCGACGAAGTCCGGCACTCCCCTGGGAACCTGTCTCGGCGGTGCGCTCCCGGCCGCTCTCGGGCGGCGCACGTCGTCGTGCACGACCCCGGTTCGGCGGCCGGCGACGGACGTACCGGTGAGATCTGGGGCGGGTAGGCCGCGCATCTGTTTGCGGTAGCGCGCCGTGAAACCCGTGACGAAGGATTCGGCTTCGTGTTCGCGGCCCACCGCGTGGAGGGCCGCCACCCACAGTCTTGCCAACGATTCGTCCAGCGGGTGCGCCGACATGAGGGGTTCCAACCGGGTGAGCGCGACGTGCGGACGCCCGATCACCAACTCACTCTCGATCAGGAGGCGATGCGCGCCGAGGAGCTTTTCCTGCATCTCCCGGCGCAGGTGCTCGGCGGGACCGGTGTGCAGTTCGGCAAGCGGCTCGCCCCGCCACAGTCGCACCGCCGGATCGAGCAGTTCGACGCACCTGCGATGGTCGCCCCGGATGGTGGCGTCCCGGCCGTCCGTCACCATCCGCCGGAACTGGTGATAATCGACAATCGCCGGATCGACGTCCAGACGGTAGGCGCCGAGGCCGTTCATCGAGACGAGGCTGTCGGGCAGGCCGACGACCCGCAGTGCGCCCCGCAGCCTGCTGGCAAGCGGGTAGAGGGCTGCCCGGCGAGCATCCGACAACCGATCACCCCATAGATGATCGACAATTAGATCGAGGCGAACCGGATTGCCCACATGATAGAGAAGGAGGGAGAGAAGGCCTCGCTGCTTGGCCACACCGAGGGGCGCCAGTCCGCCGTCGACCCTGAGCTCGGTGGGACCGAGAATTGCGAATTGCATCGGACCGACCCCCGCTCGGACGACACCCCCATCGATCGTCGCCGAATCGAGAGGGGATCCCAAGAGCCACTGCATGGAGTCCGAAATCCGACATAACATCAACCAGCAAACCGCAAGGAAACAGCAAGACGAGTGCCACGTCAACGCACAGACGTCCGCCGAGACTGACTTCCATCGCGACCATCGCGAAGGGAGGACAGATGACACACGAATGGCGCAAGGCGCCTGTCGGCATCGATGCCGAGCATTGGGTCACCCGCCCCGACTGCCGCAGCGTCCTGGCGGTCGCACACACCATCACGAGCTGCCACCGGCTTCTCGACGTGGTCGAGTACGTCGAGGACGACCCGAGGGTGCAGGTGGTGTTCACCGTCGGTCCGGACGTCTTCAGTCACGGCGTCGTGCGGTATCTCGAGAGTCTCGGCGCTCTCGTCCTGCCGTGGCAGCATGCGGTGCGGGAACGCTTCGATCTCGGCCTGGCGGCCTCGTACGGCGGCCTGCACGAGGTGCACGCCCCACTTGTGGTCATGGCCCATGGCGCCGGCCACGGAAAGCCCGTCTCGAACCGCGGCCCGGGTACGGCGGTACAACGCACCGCCACCGCCTACGGTCTGGACAGCCAGCGACTGACCCGCGACGGCCGGGTCCTCGCCGCCGCCGTCGCCCTGTCCCACGATGACGAACTGGACGTGCTCGATCGGCAGTGCCCGGAAGCTCTCGACGCGGCCGTCGTCGTCGGCGACCCGTGCTTCGACCGGATCGTCGTGAGCCTCCCCGACCGTCCGCGCTACCGCCGCGCGCTCGGCGTGGATGAGCATCAGGAACTCGTCGTGGTCAGCTCGACGTGGGGACGCAACGGATTGTTCGGGCATTGGCCCGACCTGTTGTCCACGGTCATGGATCAGCTGCCGGCGCACCGGTTCCGGGTCGGCGCGCTGCTCCACCCCGCCGTGTGGCACGCGCACGGACATCGACAGATCCGCGCGTGGCTCCGGGACTGCCGGGAAGCGGGGCTGCTCCTGCTGGAGCCGACCGAGGACTGGCGGGCTCTCGTGGTGGCCGCCGACTACCTCATCGGAGACCACGGATCGGTCACGACGTACGCGGCGGCGATCGGCCGGCGGGTGCTGATCCAGCCCGGCCTCGCGGGGATCGTGACCGGCGGATCGCCACAGGCACTGGTCACCTCGACCGCCGGCCGGCTCGATCCCGGCCGGCGTCTGCTCCCACAACTCGAAGCGGCGGCGGCCATGGACCCTACGGCGGTCGTCGCCCGGCTGACGTCGCGGCCGGGGCAGGCCGCCACCATCCTGCGCCGCACGCTCTACCGCCTGCTGGACCTGACCGAGCCCAGTCGACACCGCCGGGTGGAGCCGGTCGACGTACCCCGGCTCCCGGGCCGGGAGCGAAGTCATGCATGAGGCAGAGGAGCCGGTCGTCGTCGTACTGGGTCGGTGGCGCACCGGGCCGACGCGGGTGCGGCTGGCCGATGTCGTGGTGGAACGTTCCGCCGTCCCGGGCCACGTCCGGTGCCGGGAACTGCTCGACCGTTACCCGGGGCTGGCACTGGCGTTGGTCGCCGGCCCGGCCGGTGAGCTGACCGCCGTGATCCGCGACGGTACGGTCGTCACCGGACGGGTCGACCCGACGGGTGCGCCGGCGCCCGACCTCCTGCTGACCACCGTGGCCCGATGCCTGTACGCCCGCTGGGCCGCAGGCCGGCCGGTCGGTCCGGTGCTGTGCGGTCACCCGGGCCTATCCGCCGACACCGTCCGGTCGCCCGAGCCGCCGGGCGGGTTCGACCCCCCGCGGTGACCCCAGCCGCTCGAAGATGCCCGATGCCTCGTCATAGAGGCGTCGGGCGAGAGCGGGCTCGCCGCGTAGTTCCGCGACCCGACCGAGCAGTGCCAGCGCCTCGGCCCGCTCGTGGTCGGAGCCCAGCCGGCCCATCCGCTCGGCCGCCTCCGACGCGGTCCGCCCGGCCCGGTCGACATCGCCGACCTCCAGGTGGGCCTCGGCCAACCCGATCAGCACCCGGACCCCGTTGTACGGGTCGACGTCCCCCAGCCCGTCGAACCGGGTCCGCGCTTCGACCAGCAGCGGCAGGGCCTGATCGGCACGCCCCACCCGGGTCAACGCTCTCGCGAGGTTGATGCAGGTCAGCCCGATGGCCCGACTGTCACCGGCGGCACGGTTGCCGGCGAGAAGTTCGGCGAACATCGTGACCGCGGGTTCCAGGCGGCCGGTGTCGCGGTAGAGGGTGGCGAGCCCTTCCTGCGCGTCCAGGACGCCACGGGCGTCGTCCACCTCCCGGTAACGCTCGATCGCGGCACGGGCGTGCCGCTCCGCTTCGTCGTACGCGCCGTGCTTCACGCAAACGCGGCTGAGCCGCTTCAGCATGTCGGCTTCGGCCCACCCGTTGCCCCACTGCCGGGCCGCCCGGACTCCCCGCCGGTCCACCTCCAGCCGGTCCCGGTAGTGCTTGTGGTAGAGGAACAGCGGCCACTTGACATCGGCCAGGAACCAGGCGACCTCGACGAATCCCTCGTCGAGGGCCACCCGGCCCGCCTGCACCAGGTTCACCCGCTCCAGTTCCAGCCACCCCAACGCGTCATCCCGGTCGTCGAACGACGGCAGGCCGGACGGGTCGGTGCCGAAGCCGTACGGGATCCGCCGCCGATAGGGGGTCAGGACCATGTCCGCCCGGCCGGCGGCGGCCAGGTAGTACTCCAGGATCGCCAGCAGTGCCGCCCGCCGATCCGGTTCGGTGTCGTCATCCTCGGCCTTCTCCCGGGCATGGAGCCGGATCAGGTCGTGAAAGCGGAAGCGCCCCTCGGTCACCTCCTCCAGGAGACTGGCCCGCATCAGCCCGGCGAGCACGTCGCCGCGCCCCGAGCGGCCGGATGCCCGGTCCGCCCCGAGTGCGGTGACCACGCCGGTCCCGAACTCCGGACCGGGATGCAGCGCCAGCCTGCGGTACAGCACGGCGGCCGCCGGGGGCAGGGCGTGGTAGGACCGGTCCAACGCGGCCCGCAGCGACGGACCCTCCTCATCGGACAGCTGGGCCAGCCGGTCCCTCTCGTCGGACAGGTCCCTGGTCACACTCCGCACCGACAGGCGGGGCCGGGCGATCATCCATCCCGCCGCCGCGCAGATCGCGATGGGCAGTCCACCGCATATCCCCGCCAGGTCCCGCACCTGTTCGGGTTCCCGCGAGATCCGCTCCGGCCCCACCATGCGGGCGAGCAATTCGACCGAGGCGTACGACGAAAGCGGCGACACGTCGAAAAGCCGGGCGCCGTCCGGCACCAGCCCCACCAATCGGCTTCGGCTGGTCACCACCACGGTCGATCCGGCGGCCGGCAGGAGTGGCCGGACCTGGCCGGCCGAGTAGGCGTTGTCGAGCATGACAAGCAAGCGCAGATCTGCCGTCACCGTCCGAAACAACGCCGCCCGCTCGGCGAGCGTGATCGGAATGCGTTGCGGCGCCACTCCCAACGCCCGCAGGAACGCCCCCAGCGCCTCGCTCGGATCCGTCGGCTCGGCATCGCTGAATCCGGCGAGATCGACATAGAGTTGCCCGTCCACGAACCGGTCCCGTACGGCATGTGCCCAGTGCGTGGCCAGCGCCGTCTTGCCGACGCCGGCCGGTCCGGTCAGCACCACCACCGCCACCGCCTGCTCGCCGAGGAGGCGGTCGAGGCCGGCCAACTCGGCCGTCCGGCCGACGAAATTGCCGGACGGGATCGGCAGGTGTCGCGGCACCGGGAAACGGCTTTCGGGTGCCGGATGGACATGCACTCCACCCTGGATGAGGGCGGCCTGGATGCTGGGTCCGACAACGGTGCCGGACACCTCGTTGGAATTCCCGGCACCGAGTCCTGGGACCGAACCGTCGAACCGTTGATCCAAACGCCGTACTCCCCACCGCCCGCCGGAACGGCATCGGGCCCCACCGACGGAACGCTCGCGAACCTGAACCGATAAAACACCCTTCAAGACACTTCGACAATACCGGCGATGCCATCACCGCAACTTTTCCAGCATTTTTGGGATCATTACTTCGAACCCAAATGCCAGAGGCAGTCATCTATGCCTCGACGCGGACATCCGGACTCGGTCGGAGCCCGCCCACGCACGCAACCACTAAGAACACGAACCTCTAACCGCAAACGCTAACTAGATGCCCAAATCGGACAAATTTCACTCAATCACCGATCATCGTGGGTGCGTTTTCATGAAAAATCCAGCTTTGTAGACGCGGATCGATCATGCTAGCTTCGCGCAGTGCCCCTTGGCGCACAGGTTCGAATTAGCCACCCCAGGGCAGCGAAGCCCCTTAGCGCAAACGGAAACCCATGCCCTACTTCGACTTTGCCGCAACGGTCGCCCCCTACGTCGCCGACGTGGTCTGCGAGTTCTGGAAGTGGATCTTGTAGGTCAGGCCTGACCGGACTTCGGTGGGACACCGAGATACTTACCAGCGAAAAGACGACACGCCGGGCACCCCGAGAGTTCAGGGGCGCCCGGCGTGTCGCTTCAGGGCAGTCGTCGCGTGCAGCGGATCGGCCGCCGTCGCGTACACCCAGGGCGGGCGTACGCGACGAGCAGATTCGGCCGGGTCAGCTGGTCGGGAAGTTGTCCGGGGTACGGATGCGGTCGCGGATCCAGACGCCGGCCGGCTTGAGCACGCCGGTTCCGGTGTACGAGCTGCCGTTGCAGGTACCGGTGTTGAAGACGGCGCCACTCCGGAAGTCGTCCGAGAAGTTCCAGTTCACCCAACTGATCTTCTTCGTCGCCATCAGATCGAGATACTGCTGGGCGCGGGTGAAGTCGTTCGCCCCGTCGCCGGACGCGGTCTGGGTGCCGAACTCGGTGACGAAGATCGGCAGCCGGTCGGCGGCCCGGGACAGCGTGTTCAGGTAGGTCGTGCCGTGCGACGCGGCGTAGAAGTGGAACGTGTACATGATGTTCGTCGCGTTGACCGGGTTGTTGACGATCTCGGTTTCCGACGAGCTCTCGGAGACGCCGAGCGAGGACCAGGCGCGGGTGCCGACCAGCACCACGCCGTCGGGGTCCTGGGCCCGGATGACCGGGATGATCTGCTCGGCGTAGCTCTTGATCGACGACCAGCTCACCCCGTTCGGCTCGTTCGCCACCTCGTACAGGATGTTGGTCTTGTCCTTGTGGCGCTGCGCGATCTCGGTGAAGAAGGTGCGGGCGCGGGCCAGGTTGTGGTTGGGGTCGCCCGGGGTGAGCATGTGCCAGTCGACGATGGCGTACATGCCGCGGGCGGTGGCCCGCTCGATGTAGTCGTGCACCCGGTCGGTGAACAGGCGCGGGTTGGTCTCGTAGCCGCCTTCCTGGATGTACATGGAGATGCGCAGCACGTCGGCGTTCCAGTCGGTGGCGAGCGCGTCGAGCGAGGCGTTGTTGACGCACTGGGCGTACCACTGGATGCCGTGGGTGCTCATGCCGCGCAACTGGATCGGGCGGTTGTACTGGTTGCAGAGCTGGACGCCGCAGACCCGGAGCTGGCCGTTGACCGCGGCGGGGGTGCCGCCGTTGCCACCACCGGACGCGGTGGTGACGTTGAGCGCGCCGGTCTGGGCGGAGGTGTTGCCGGCGGCGTCGCGGGCCCGCACCGAGAAGGCGTACGACGTGGACGGGTTCAGGCCGCTGATGGTGGCGCTGGTGCCGGTGACGGTGGTGGCGATGGTGCCGCCGCGGTAGACGTCGTAGCCGGTCACGCCGACGTTGTCGGTCGAGGCGTTCCAGGCCAGCGACACGCTCGACGAGGTGGTGCCGGTGGCGCGCAGATTGCCGGGCACGGTCGGGGCCTGGGTGTCGCCGCTTCCGCCGTCGGTGCAGGAGCCGCCGTTGACGGTGCAGTTGGCCGGGGTGCCGCTGCCGTTGACGATGAAGCCGAAGGTGGCGGTGGCACCGGCGGTCAGGGTGCCGTTCCAGGACCGGTTGGTGAAGCTGTGCCGGTTGCCGCTGCTGGTGAGCAGTGCGTCCCAGTAGCTGCCGAGGGTGGAGCCGGACGGCAGGTCGAACTCCACCCGCCAGCTGTTGATGGTGACGCTGGTGTCGTTACGGACGGTGAAGCGGGCCTCGTAGCCACTGCCCCAGTCCTGGACCTTGGCGAAGCTGGCGGTCGCGGCGTGCGCGCCGGGTGCGGCCACCAGGACGCCGGCGAGGGCGAGCGCGGCGGCGGAGACCCCGGCCGCGATCATGCGCAGTCTGGACATTTCACTGCCTCTACTGTCGTGGGGTAGGCCGACACGCGTCGAAACAGAACTGTAAAGATGACTTACAGTCAGGTCAACCCATCGACGACAATCCACGCAGTGGTGAGGTGTCAGACCGCCCGGGCGGTGAACCGGTCGCCGGCGCGGTCGACGGTCAGCGCCACGCCGAACGTCTTGGAGAGCAGCTCGCCGGTCAACGTGTGACCGATCAGCCCCTGCGCGACGATGCCGCCGTCGCGGACGAGCAGGGCGTGGGTGAAGCCCGGCGGGATCTCCTCGACGTGGTGGGTGACCAGCACGATCGCCGGCGCGTCGGGGTCGCTGGCGAGTTCGCCGAGCCGGGCGACCAGATCCTCCCGGCCGCCGAGGTCGAGCCCGGCCGCCGGCTCGTCGAGCAGCAGCAGCTCCGGGTCGGTCATCAGCGCCCGGGCCACCTGCACCCGCTTGCGCTCCCCCTCCGACAGGGTGCCGTAGTCGCGCTCGGCCAGTCCGGCCACGCCGAGCTGGGCGAGCAGGCCCCGGGCGCGGGCCTCGTCGGCCGGGTCGTAGCTCTCCCGGAAGCGGCCGACCACCGACCAGGCGGCGGTGACCACGACGTCGACCACCCGCTCCTGCGTCGGGATCCGCTCGGCGAGCGCCGCCGTCGACAGGCCGATCCGGGTACGCAGCTCGTTGACGTCGGTCCGGCCGATCTGTTCGCCGAGGATGCGGGCCTTACCGGTGGTCGGGTGCAGCCGCCCGGCGGCGAGGTTGAGCAGCGTGGTCTTGCCGGCCCCGTTGGGCCCGAGCACCACCCACCGCTCGTCGAGTTCGACCTGCCACGTCACGTCACGTAGCAGGTGATTGCCGGAACGTTGCACACCGACCCCGTCGAGGTCGATCACCAGGTCGTCGTCCGCCACGCTGCCATCCAACCACGCACGTCGGGGCGACCACCCCACCCCCGCCTCCGCGATCTTGCACTTGTCGCCCGACATAAGCCGTGAAAGGAGGAGATAAGTGCAAGATCGCGGGAGGGTGGGTCAGACGCGGGTGATGCGGATCGCGTCGGCGATGACCAGACCGGTGCCGGAGGTCCAACGGCTCACCGCGACCTTGTTGGCGTCACCGGCGGCCAGGGTGAAGGTGCCGAGCACCCGCCACTGGCCACCGGTCAGCCGTTGGTTGACGTTGACCGTCTGGTTCCCGCTCGTCGTGACGATGACGTACGGAGTCGAGTTGTTGTATCCCGGGTCGGCCGGCCACCAGGCGTCCACCCGGTACGTCGCGGTCGCCGGGATGTTGAACTTGTACCAGGCCGAGTCGCTGGCCAGCACCGGGTCGGCGAACCGGTAGTTGGCGCCGTGCCGCTGGCCGGAGAACGCCGAGGAGCCCCAGTTGCCGCTGGCGGTGAACCGGCCGGCGGTGTCGTTGTCGACGGTGGACGTCCAGCTCGGCGGCGGGGTGGTGCCACCGCCGGTGACCAACTCCATGAAGCGGGTCCAGTTCCAGTTCGGGCCCGGGTCGGTGTGCGTGGCGCCGGGCACCTGGTTGTGGCCGAGGATGTAGCTGCGGGTCTTCGGGATGTTGTACCGGTCGGCCAGGTGCCGGGTGAGCGCGGCCGACGAGCGGTACATCGCGTCGGTGAACCACGAGGCGTTGTTGACGAAGCCCTCGTGCTCGATGCCGATCGACTGGGTGTTGTAGGTCCAGTTCCCGGCGTGCCAGGCGACGTCCTTGTCCCGTACGGACTGGGTGACCGCGCCGTCCGACGAGCGGATCGTGTAGTGGGCGCTGACCCCGGCACCGGGGTTCTGGAACCAGCTCACCGTGCCGGCGTACGAGCCCTGCGCCACGTGGATGATCACGTAACGGATGTCGTACGTCGACTCGCGGCTGGACACCGTGTAGTTGTTGCCGTGTGCGGGCGCCCAGGCGGCCGGACCGTAGTCGGCGCTCAACGTGCCGACGCCGGAACTGGCGGCGCCGATCGGGGCGACCGAGGCCAGGGCGCCGCGCTGCGGGGCGACGGGGCGGCCGGCCACGCTGAGCGTGCTGCCGGCCGCGACGAACCCGCTGCCGAGCAGGTCGTAGACGGCGTCGGCGTAGAGCCGGGTGGTCGCCGGGGTGGAGCCGCCGCCGTAGCGGGCGACCGTGCCGTACCAGCGGCCGACGTCGTCGCGCTGGACGGCGGTCAGGCCGGCCGCGTCGGCGTACGACCGCAGGACGGCGGCGGCCCCGGCGACGTTGGCGGCCGTGTCGGTGCGCAGTTCGGCGACCGGCACCTTGGTGAGGGCGGCCGCCTCGTCGAGGGTACGGACGTTCGGGTTGCTGGTCAGGTGCATCACGCCGTAGCCGTTCGAGGCGCTCGGCGCGCCGTCGTGCCCGTCGAGACGGGTCTCGGCGTAGCCGAGCGCCGCGAGCAGGTCGCGCGGCACGTCGTAGCGGTCGGCCGCGGCCTCGAACGCCGCGGTGAGTGGATCGGCGGCACCTGACCGGTCGGCCGGCGCGGCCTGGGCCGGTTGGGCGGACAGGCCGACGGCCAGGGCGAGGGCGCCGCCGCCGATCAGGCGGGCGGCTCGACGCAGGGGGTTTCGTACGGTCACCGTCACTCCTCCCGAAGTGATGGACGCCCCCGGTCGCCGGGGACGTCGGGTGACCGAACCGTATAGGCAGATATCCATCTATGTCGAGAGCTTGCAGTACTGTTTACTTTGTTGAAGAATTCCTTCACATGAGGGGGTGGCGTGCGGGCACAGGCTCAGCCGACCGTCGACCCGAAGACCTCGTCGCGGACCGCGTCCAGCGCGGTGCGCAACGCCCCCTGCAGCACCGGCTCCTCGGTCAGCTCGGTCACCTGCACCCGCGGCGAGACCAGCGTGATCGCGGCGACCTCGTGCTGCACCCGCTCGGCCAGCGCGCTGCCGCCGGCCTGGCCGACCTCGCCGGTCAGCACGACCAGCGGCGGGTCGAGCACCACACAGGTGCTGGCCACGCCGAGGGCCAGCCGGCGGGCCAGCTCGTCGAGGAACGGGCCACCCTCGGTGCCGGCGGCGATCGCCGTGCGCACCGCCTCGGCGGCGGTGGCCGCCCGGAAGCCGTGCTCGCGGGCCACCGCCCGGATGGCGTCGGCACCGGCGACCTGCTGGAACGCGGGCTTGGCCCGGCGCGACACGTCGCGCGGGATGGGCGCGCCCGGCACCGGCAGATAGCCGATCTCGCCGGCCGCGCCGGTGTTGCCGTGGTGCATCCGACCGTTGATCATGATGGCGAGGCCGATGCCGACGCCGGCCCACACCAGAACGAAGTTGTCGACGCCGCGGGCCGCCCCGGTGTGCGCCTCGGCGACCGCCGCGAGGTTGACGTCGTTCTCGAAGACGACCGGGATACGCAGGTCCTCGCGCAGCGCGGCGAGCAGCCCGCGGTGCCAGCGCGGCAGGTTGAACGCGAACGTGATGTCGCCGGTGCCGGGGTCGACCAGACCGGGGGTGCCCAGCACCACCCGGCGCACGCTGGCGAGCTGGGCGTGCGCCTCGCCGGCCGCCTGGACGACCGCGTTGTGCACCACGCCCACCGGGTCGTCGGTGTCGCGGGTGGACTGCTCGACCCGGCCGATCACCCCGCCGGTGATGTCGGCGCAGGCGGCGACCACCCGGTCCGGCCCGACGTCGACGCCGACGACGTACGCGCTGCCCGGGGTGACCGCGTAGAGCTGGGCGTTCGGGCCGCGCCCGCCGGCCTGTTCACCGACCCGGGTGACCAGACCACGCTCCTCCAGCCGTTCGACCAGCTGGGAGGCGGTGACCTTGGACAGGCCGGTCAGCTCGCCGATCTGGGCACGGGTGAGCGGGCCCCGGTCGAGCAGCAGTTCCAGGGCGGCGCGGTCGTTGAGCGCACGGAGGAGCCGGGGTGTGCCGGGCAGACGGGTGGCAGCCATGGAGACGTCCTCTATATTTAGTAAAGTTTCTTATCGATAACCGAGCCTTACCGGTAGCCGTAGCGTAATCGCAGATCATGACAACGGCCGACACCGGCGGACGGCAGGATGACCCCGGCCGGCACGCGACGCGCGCCGGCGGGGACGAGAGGGAGACCAGGTGGCGATCGACCCAGGACTTCGGCGGCTCGTGCTGCGTACCCTGCTCGCGGCGTTCCCGGGCACCGCACCCCCGCGATGGGCGGTCGACCTGGTCGCCGACGGGCTCGCCGGGCACACCCTCTTCGGCCGCAACGTCGTCGACCCCGCCCAGGTCGCCGCGACCACCGCGGCGCTGCGGCAGGCCCGCCCCGACGTCGTCGTCGCCATCGACGAGGAGGGCGGCGACGTCACCCGGCTCGCGCACGCCACCGGCAGCCCGTACCCGGGCAACGCCGCCCTCGGCGCGGTCGGTGACGTCGGTCTCACCCGGCGCGTCTACCAGGCGATCGGCACCGAACTGGCCGCTGCCGGAGTCACCGTCAACCTCGCGCCGACCGTCGACGTCAACTCGCACGACGACAACCCGATCATCGGCACCCGCTCGTTCGGCGCCGACCCGGTCCGGGTCGCCGCGCACGCCGCCGCCGCGGTCACCGGGCTCCAGGCCGCCGGGGTCGCCGCCTGCGCGAAACACTTCCCCGGGCACGGCGCCACGGTCGCCGACTCGCATTACGAACTGCCCACCGTCGACGTACCACTGTCCGTGCTGCGGGCCCGCGACCTGCCGCCGTTCGCGGCGGTCATCGCGGCCGACGCCAAGGCCGTCATGACCGCGCACATCCGGGTGCCGGCCCTGACCGGGGCCGCGCCGGCCACCTTCACCAGCGCCGTCCTGGTCGACCTGCTCCGCCACGAATACGGCTTCACCGGCGCGGTCGTCACCGACGCGCTGGAGATGAAGGGTGCCGCGCTCGCCGCCGGCGGCGTCGCGCCGGCCGCCGTACGCGCCCTGGCCGCCGGCGCCGACCTGCTCTGCATCGGCGCCGACGTCGACGAACCGGCGCTGGTCGAGGAGGTGGTGGCGCACGTCGTCGCCGCCCTGGACGACGGCCGGCTCGACCGCACCCGAATCGAACAGGCCGCCGGCCGCGCCGCCGACCTCGCCGCCTGGACCCGGGCCGCCGCGCCGGACGCGGCCGTGGCGACCGACCTCGGGTACGCCGCCGCCCGCCGCGCGGTCCGCGTCGAGGGCAGCCTCACCGACCTGGGTACGCCCCTCGTCGTGCAGCTCGTCTCGTCGTCGACGATCGCCGAGGGCCGGGTGCCGTGGGGCCTCGGTCCACACGTGGGCGGCGCCGAGCAACTGCGTGTCGTGGCCACCGAGACCGATGTGCCGACCCTGGTGGAGCGGGCCGCCGGCCGGCCGATCGTGCTGGTCGGGCGGCACGTGCACCGGCTGGCCGAGGCACCGGCCCTGATCGAGGCGCTGGCCGCCGCCCATCCGGTGGTCCTGGTCGAGATGGGCTGGCCGTCGCCCTGGCGGCCGGCCGGCGTACGCGCCTTCGTGACGACGTACGGCGCCAGCCACGCCAACGGCCGCGCCGCGGCGGAAACCCTCGGCCTGGCCGGCTGACCCACCACCTTCCGGCGGCACCGCACCCGATCACGGGGTGCGGTGCCGCCTCCGTGTGAGCGGCGTCTCGCTTGAACGCGTTCAAAAGCAGTCGTACGCTCAGGGCGACCGAAAGTTGAACGTGTTCGAGAAAGGGGTCGGCGGTGGACCTGAAGGTCTGGATGTACCTGAGCTACCTCGCGATCAGCATCGGCCTGGTCGTCTGGGTGGCCGGCGTGCTGTCCCGCAACGGGCTCGTCTTCCTCGTCGAGGTGTTCGACGACAGCAAGCTGGCCAAGGCGGTCAACAGCCTGCTCGTGGTCGGCTTCTACCTGCTCAACCTCGGCTTCGCGATGTTCAACCTGCGCTACGGCGGCCGGATCGTCTCGATGGCCCACGGGATGGAGGAGCTGTCGCTGAAGATCGGCCTGGTGCTGCTGGTGCTGGGCGCGCTGCACTTCTTCAACGTCTTCGCCCTCAACCGCTACCGCCGCGGCCGGCAGCGGCAGAACGCGCCCCGACCGCCGGTGCCGCCCGCCGGCCGCCTCGCCATGGCCGGGCCGTACCCCGGTGGGCCGGTCTGGTTCCCACCGGGGCGGCCGCCGGTGCCGCCGCAGCAGCAGCCCGATGCTCCCCGCCCGGGGCCGGCGCCCGAGGCCGGGCCGCCCCGGACCGACCCCGGCCAGGCGCAGCAGTGACCGGTGCCCGGCCCGGCGATCCCACCGCACACGGGGGCGGTGGGATCGCCGGGTTCACCGTCCTCTACGACGCGTACTGCCCGGTCTGCCGGACCGCGCGCGGCTGGCTGGCGGCGCGCGACCAGCTCGTACCGCTGTCGTTCGTGCCGGCCGGGTCGGCCCGGGCCCGGCTGCTGTTCCCGGGCTCGACCACACCGCGACGCTGCGCGACATCACGGTGGTCGCCGACACCGGCGAGGTGTACGTCGGCGACGGCGCCTGGCTGGCCTGCCTGTGGGCGCTCGCCGACTACCGGGCGCTGGCCGACCGGCTCGCCCGGCCGGATCTGCTGCCGGTCGCCCGGCGCATCGTGAAGACCGCGTCGGCGCTGCGGGAACGCTACCGGGAGCCGTACTACGGTGGTGACGATGAGCGAAGCGAGTGTGCCGACGACCGCTGCGGCTGAGCCGGCGACCGCCAAGGGCGAACAGACCCGCCGGCTCATCCTCGACACCGCGATGCGACTGTTCCGCGAGCGCGGCTACACGCAGACGACGATGCGCGCGATCGCCAAGGAGGCCGGGGTCGCGGTCGGCAACGCCTACTACTACTTCGGCTCCAAGGAACACCTGATCCAGGAGTTCTACGCCGGTACGCAGGCCGAGCACCGGGCGGCGACGGCGGCGGTGCTGCGCGCCGAGCCCGACTTCGCGGCCCGGCTGCGCGGCGTGCTGCACGCCGGCATCGACGTGAACACGCCCTACCACGCGTTCGCGGCGACGTTCTTCAAGACGGCGGCCGAGCCGACCTCCCCGCTGAGCCCGTTCTCGACCGAGTCGTCGGGGGCGCGGGAGGCGTCGATCGCGCTGTTCCGCGAGGTGGTCGAGGGGTCGACGGCCAAGGTGGACCCGGAACTGCGCGCCGACCTGCCGGAGTTGCTGTGGCTGGCGTACATGGGGGTGGTCCTGTACTGGGTGCACGACCGGTCGCCGGAGCAGGCCAAGACCCGCCGGCTGATCGACGGGGCCACCCCGTTGATCGACCGGCTGGTCGGGCTGTCCCGGCTGCGGGTGCTGCGCCCGGTGACCCGCGAGGTCATGCAGCTGATCCGGAGCCTGCGCCAGTAGTCACGGGACGAGGACGACCTTGCCGCGGGTCAGACCGGCCTCGGCGGCACGGTGCACGGCGGCCAGGTCGGCCAGCGGGCGGGACGCGGCGACGTCGACCCGGACCGCGCCGGCGTCGACGAGCTTCACCAACTCCGCGAGCTGGGCCGGGTCGTTGCGGGCGACGAATTGGCTCGCCGTCACCGGGACGCCGGCGGGCACCTCGACCGCGACGGTGATGCTGACCAGTACGCCGCCCGGCCGGACCAGCGGCAGCAGGGCCGCCACCCGTTCCGGGCTGGTCGCGACCAGGTTGAGTACGGTGTCGACCGGCCCGGGGAGCGCGTCGTCGAGCGGCGTGGTGGTGTAGTCGACGACCCGGTCGGCGCCGAGTCGACGTACGGCGTCGGCGCTGCGGGGGCTGGCGGTGGCGACGACCCGGGCTCCGGCGTACCGGGCGAGTTGGACGGCGAACCCGCCGACACCGCCGCCCGCGCCGTTGACGAGCACCCACTGCCCGGGCGTGACGCGGGCGTGTTCGAACACCGCCTGCCACGCGGTGAGACCGGCGACCGGGATGGCCGCGGCGTCGCTGAGCGGGACGGCGGTGGGCGCCCGGACGAGGCGGTCGGCCGCGGCCGTCACGTACTCGGCCGCGGCTCCGCCGCTGTCGACCCGGCCGACGACCCGGTCACCCACGGCGAAGGTGGACCCGCCGTCGCCGACCGCGACGACCGTACCGGCGACGTCCCAGCCGAGCGTGTACGGCAGGTCCAGCGGGAAGACGGAACTGAGCAGGCCGGACCGCAGTCCGATCTCGGACGGGTTGAACGAGGTCCCCGCGACGCGGATCAGCACCTCGCCGTGGCCCGGCACCGGGCGGGGAACGATGTCCTGGCGGATGACCGACACGTCGCCGTACCCGTGGATTCGCATGGCTCGCATATCCGTCAACCTATGGACGACCGCGGGGGCCGGACCATGCGTACGACTCCTCGGTCCATACCCGATCGTCTCGCGACGGATACTGGCCGGGATGGACGTGCTCAGCGACGTACTCGCGGTGCTGCGGACCGGCCGGCCACGGGCCGCGCTGCTGGCCTGGCCCGCACCGTGGGCGCAGCGGTTCGCCGCCGTACCCGGTTCGGCCGGCTTCCAGGTGGTCCTGGCGGGACCGTGCTGGCTGATCCGGCCGGACACCGACCCGGTGCCGCTGGCCGTCGGTGACGTGGTGTTCCGTCCGCACGGGCCGGGGCACGTGCTGGCCGACAGCCCGTCGACCCCGGTCACCGGACCGGACTGCGATCCGGGCTCCGTCGGGCGCTACACCGCCGTCGACCCGCCCGCCGGCAACGTACCGGCCACCGTCACGCTCTGCGGCGCCTACGAGCTCGCACCGGCCCGCATCCATCCCCTGCTGCACGACCTGCCCGAACTCGTGCACCTTCCGGCGCACCTCGACCGGTATCCCGTGCTGCGGGCGACCGTGGAACTGCTCACCACCGAGCTGCGGCAGCCCCGGCCCGGTACCGACGCCATCGTTCCCGCCCTGCTCGACACCCTGCTGCTCCACATTCTGCGGCCGTGGTTGGCGGAAGGGTCGACGCCCGGCCCCGCCTCCGGCTGGCCGGCGGCTCTGGCCGACCGGGCGGTCGGCGCCGCGCTGCGGGCGATGCACCGGGATCCGGCCCGCCCCTGGACGGTCGCGGCCCTGGCCGCCGAGGCGGGGCTGTCCCGGGCGGCGTTCGCCCGCCGCTTCACGACGCTCGTCGGCCAGCCGCCGCTGGGCTACCTGACGTGGTGGCGGATGACCCTCGCGGCCCGCCGGCTCCGCGGGTCCGACGCGCCGCTGAGTTCGATCGCGGCCCGGGTCGGCTACGCCTCGGAGTTCGCGTTCGCCAATGCGTTCAAGCGCCGGTTCGGCGTCGCCCCCGGCAGATACCGACACTCCGAGCAATCACACGCCGACGAGTCCCCGCCGGCGTAGGCGCAGCTCCGAGCCGAGTCGGCCGAACGGCCAGATCGGACGAGCCACCCTTGGCGCCCGGAGGGCTCGCCACCTACCCCCCAGAGGTAGGCAAAGGGCTCGTTTCAGCCGCCACCGCCCGGGTACCCCGCCGGGTGCCGTGGGCACCGGCCCGGCAGTCACCAACAAGGGATGGTCCTGATGTCGTATGCCAGCTCGATCCTCGGAAACCACCCCGCGGAATTCGGCGGAATCGACCGGGCGCTGCTCAACGAGGCCGTCGACGCCTGCGTCGCCTGCGCCCAGGCCTGCACCGCGTGCGCCGACGCCTGCCTCAGTGAGGAGCAGGTCGCGGCCCTGGCCATCTGTATCCGGATCAACCTCGACTGCGCCGACCTGTGCGAGACGACCAGCCGGATCCTGTCCCGGCACACCGGATACGACCGCAACGTGACCCGGGCCGTGCTCGTCGCCTGCGTCGCCGCCTGCCGCAGCTGCGCCGACGAGTGCGAGCAGCACGCGGCCATGCACGAACACTGCCGGGTCTGCGCCGAAGCCTGCCGCCGCTGCGAGCGGGCCTGCCAGGAACTGTTGGCCGCGCTCACCTGACCGCGCAGACACGGATGCCGCCGCCCGTTCCGGGCGGCGGCATCCGTGTGGCTCGGTGTCAGCCCTTGCCGGTCGTACGCACCAACGTCCGGATCTGGCGCAGCAGCACCGACAGCGCCGCGAGATCGGCCCGCGACTCGTCGAACTCGCCCATCGCCTTGTAGGCCCGGGTGATCGAGGTGGCGTTCCCGGCCTCCCACTCCACCACCCGCTCCAGCGCCTCGTCGGCCGACGAGGTCGAGTTGAGCACCTCGACGGTCAGCGCGGCGAGCGCGGCGTACAGGTCGTAGCGCAGCGCCATCCGGGCCAGCGTCTGCCACCGGTCCTCGCGCGGCAGCAGGGAGATCTTCGACAGCAGCGAGTCGACCCGGAACCGCTCGGAGAGCGCGAAGTAGACACCGGCCACCTCGTCGACGTCCCGGCCGGTCTCGGCCGCCGTCTCGACCACGTCGAGCAGCCCGAAGCTGTACATGATCCGGGTCGCCCGCTCGGCCAACTCGCGGGGCAGCCCACGGCCGACGTTGACCGCGACGTGTCCCTGCAGCGCCTCCCGCTCGGTGCCGGCGAACAGCTCGTCCAACCTGACGAGCAGCCGGGACACCCCGGCCCGCAGCAGTTCGACCTCGGCCGGCACGTCGAGCGGCGAGCGGCGGTTGGTCACCAGCCACCGCACCGCCCGGTCGAGCAGCCGGCGGGCCTCCAGGTGCACCGAGGTCTGCGCCTCGGTCGGCACCCGGTTGTCCAGCTTCTCGACCGCCGACCACAGCTCGTCGAGGGCGAAGACGTCGCGGACCACGACGTACGCCCGGATCACGTCGGCCGCCGAGGCGCCGGTCTCCTCGACCGCCCGGAAGACGAACGAGATACCGCCCCGGTTGATGACCTCGTTGACCAACGCCGTCGAGACGATCTCGCGGCGCAGCCGGTGGCCGGGCATCCGATGGGCGAACCGGGTCCGCAGCGGCGTCGGGAAGTAGTCCGTCAGCACCTTCGCCGTCCACGGCTCGTCGACGATCGCGTCGGCGAGGATCTCCCGCTCCAGCACGATCTTGACGTACGCCATCAGGACGGCGAACTCCGGCGAGGTCAGCCCGGTGTCGGCCCGGGCGGCGAGTTCCTCGTCGGAGGGCAGCGCCTCCAGCGCCCGGTCGAGGTGACCGGCGCGTTCCAGGTCGGTGAGCATCCGCCGGTGCACCGGCAGCAGCGACTGGGCACCGGCCCGGGCACTGCCCAACGCCCGGGCCTGCTCGTAGTTGTCGCGCAGCACCAGCTCGGCGACCTCGTCGGTCATCTCCGCCAGCAGCTCGTCGCGCTGCGGGCGGGTCAGCTCGCCGTCGGTGATCGCGCCACCCAGCAGGATCTTGATGTTGACCTCGTGGTCGGAGCAGTCGACGCCCGCCGAGTTGTCGATGAAGTCGGTGTAGATGCGGCCACCGGCCCCGCCCGGTGCGGTGGCGTTCCCGCCCCGGCCACCGGCTATCGCGAACTCGATCCGGCCGAGCTGGGTGAATCCCAGGTTGCCGCCCTCGCCGACGACCCGGGCCCGCAGTTGGCGCCCGTTGACCCGGATCGCGTCGTTGGACTTGTCGCCCACCTCGCCGTTGGTCTCGGTCGCCGCCTTCACGTACGTGCCGATACCGCCGTTCCACAGCAGGTCGACCGGTGCCCGCAGGATCGCCTTCATCAGGTCCTGCGGCGACATCGAGGTGACCTCGGCGTCGAGGTCCAGCACCGCGCGGACCTGCGGCGAGATCGGCACCGCCTTGGCCGTACGGGCGAAGATCCCGCCGCCCTCGGAGATCAACTGCGGGTCGTAGTCGGTCCACGACGACCGCGGCAGGTCGAACAGCCGGCGGCGCTCGGCGTACGAGCGGGCCGCGTCCGGATCCGGGTCGAAAAAGATGTGCCGGTGGTCGAACGCGGCCACCAGCCGGATGTGCTCCGAGAGGAGCATCCCGTTGCCGAACACGTCACCGGACATGTCACCGACGCCGACGACCGTGAAGTCCTCGGACTGGGTGTCCAGCCCCATGTCACGGAAGTGCCGCTTGACCGACTCCCACGCGCCCCGCGCGGTGATCCCCATCTTCTTGTGGTCGTAGCCCGCCGAACCACCGGACGCGAACGCGTCACCCATCCAGAACCGGTGGGCCGTGGAGATCTCGTTCGCGATGTCGGAGAACGTCGCGGTGCCCTTGTCGGCCGCCACCACCAGGTAGGGGTCGTCGCCGTCGTGCCGCACCACGTCGACCGGCGGAACGATCTCGCCGCTGACGATGTTGTCGGTGACGTCGAGCAGCGCCGAGATGAACAGCTTGTAGCAGGCCACCGCCTCGTCGCGGTCACCCGGCAGCTGCTTGAGCACGAAGCCGCCCTTGGCACCGACCGGCACGATCACGGCGTTCTTCACCATCTGCGCCTTGACCAGGCCGAGCACCTCGGTACGGAAGTCCTCGCGCCGGTCGGACCAGCGCAGGCCGCCCCGGGCCACCGCACCGAACCGCAGGTGTACGCCCTCCAGCCGGGGCGAGTAGACGAAGATCTCGTACTTCGGCCGGGGCGCCGGCAGGTCCGGGATCGCCTGCGGGTCGAGCTTGAACGCCACGTACGACTTGGGGCGCCCGTCGTCGCCGCGCTGGTAGAAGCTGGTCCGCAGGGTGGCCTGGATCAGCGTCAGGTAGGAGCGCAGGATGCGGTCCTGGTCGAGGCTGGCCACGTCATCGAGCTGCTGGCCGACGGCGGTCAGCAACTCCTTGCTCTCCAGGGTGCGTTCCTCGGCCGACAGTCCCCGGCGCGGGTCGAACCGGATCTCGAAGAGCCTGACCAGCAGCGCCGCGATCGCCGGGTAGGCGATGAACGTCGCCTCCATGTACTCCTGGGAGAAGATCGTGCCGGCCTGCCGCAGATACTTCGCGTACGCCCGCAGCACCACCACCTGCCGCCAGGTCAGTCCGGCCCGCAGCACCAGCTCGTTGAAGCCGTCGACCTCGGCCTCGCCGCGCCAGGTCGCCGAGAACGCGTTCTCCACGTGCGGGCGTACCCCGGTCAGCTCCCGCGCGTCCGGCGGCAGCTCCAGGCCGAAGTCGTACAGGAAGATCCGCCCGTCGGAGCGGGTGATCTCGTACGGGCGCTCGTCGACGACGCTGACGCCGAGCGAGTGCAGCACCGGCAGTACGGCCGACAGCACCATCGGCTCGCCGTACCGGTAGACCTTGAACCGCACCGTACGGTCACCCGGCTCGATCGGTTCGCCGGCCGGTTTCCGCTTGCGGAACATGTGCATCTCGAGCTGGCCGGGCTCCTCCAGCAGCTCGAGTTTTGCCAGGTCCTTCAACGCCTCGTACGGCGTCTGGTCGTCGCGGTAACCGTCGGGGAAGGCGTCGGCGTACCGGGCGTGCAGCACCTTGGCCTGCTCGTCGCCGAGCTTGCGCTCCAGCACCAGCCGGAAGTCGTCGCCCCACAGCCGGGTCGCGTCGGCGAGGTGCTCGGCGAGCGCGTCCGCGTCGAACCGGCCCGGCGGGTCGGCCGGATCGGTACGCACGATGAAGTGCACCCGGGCGAGCACCGACTCGGTGACCCGGGTGGTGTAGTCGACCCCGATCCCGTTCAGCTCGTCGAGCAGGATCTCCTGCATCCGCAGCCGGTTCTGGGTGGTGAACCGGTCCCGGGGCAGATAGATGAGGCACGAGATGAACCGGCCGTACCCGTCGCGGCGCAGGAACAGCCGCAACTGCCGGCGGCCCGCCATCCGCAGTACGCCGATCACGGCGTGGTAGAGGTCGTCGGTCTTGATCTGGAAGAGTTCGTCGCGCGGGTAGGTCTCCAGGATCTGCATCAGATCCTTGCCGGAGTGGCTGCGCGGGCTGAGCCCGGAGCGCTCCATCACCTCGGCGACCTTACGACGGACCACCGGCAGGTCACGGACGCTGGCCCGGTAGGCGGCGCTGGAGAACAACCCCAGGAACCGCTTCTCGCCGACCACCGCGCCGGTCTCGTCGAACGTCTTGAACCCGATGTAGTCCAGATAGGCCGACCGGTGCACGGTCGCCCGCGAGTTGGCCTTGGTGATGATCAACAGGCGCTTCTCCAGCACCTTGTCGGCCGCCTCGGGGGTCATCGACGCCAGCGGGCGGGGGGCGTGCTGGCCGGTGCCGGCGGGCTGCCCCACCGGGTCCTGGCGCAGGATGCCCAGCCCGGTGCCGGGCACCGCCTCCAGCGTCCGGTTCTCTCCCGCCGGGGTGTCCGCGTCGCCGGCCAGCCGGTATTCGCGGTAGCCGAGGAACGTGAAGTGCTCGTGCGCCATCCAGCGCAGCAGCTCGATCGAGTCGGTGATGTCCTTCTCCGGCACCGGCAGCCGCACGTCCGGCACGCTGACCGCGACCAGTTCGTCGGCCAGCGCGAGGGCGCGTTCCCGCATCGCCGGCCAGTCCTCGACCGCCTCGCGCACATCGGTGAGCACCCGCGTCAGGTCGGTCCGCAGCCGCTCCCGCTCCTCCGGGTCACGAACCGGGTCGATCTCCAGCCGCATCCAGCTCTCGACCTGGTCACCGTCGATCGCGTCGTCGGGCTCCACGTCGGCGGCGACCTCGGTCAGCCGGCCACCGACCTCCCGCCGTACGACCACCAGCGGGTGCACCAGCAGGTGCAGGTCCAGCTGGCGGGTGGTCAGCAGCGCGGTCACCGAACTCACCAGGAACGGCATGTCGTCGGTGACGATCTGGATCACGGTGTGATGCTGGTCTCCGACCGGCTGGCCGATCCGCAGCTTCAGCTCGCCCGGCAGCCGCTGCTCGGCCAGCTCCCGGTGCGCCAGGGCGGCCTCGACCATCTCCTCGGGCGAACAGTCGACCAGTTCCTCGTCGGCGGCGAAGCGCCAGAACCGGTCGGTCAGGGTGGCCGCGTCGTGGTCCCGCCCCGCGAGCGCGACCGCCTGGGCGACCAGCCGCTCGGCGCTGGGAACCTGCTCGTCGAGGTCGACGTCCTCGATGTCGTCCGCGGTCGGATTGATCGGTAGACCCTCTTCGTAGAGGGTGTCCAGGCTCACCCCGATGTCCGCCTCGACCATTGAAGTGTGGAACTCGTCGATCCGGCTGTCGTCCTGCCGGAGGGCGGGTTCCGGTCTGATCACCGGCCGCCGGTCCATCCGTGCACTCCCCTCGGCCCACTGCGCTGTGGGTCACTCCGCCCCAGCCTAGGCCCTGCCGTCCGGATCGCCGTCCGGTGGATGGTGTGCCCATGGTCTGGAATCCGACCTGGCACCGGCGAGTAGTACCCATCGGCCCGGCGTCATCACCTCGGACGCCGGCCGTCGTCCGTCCGCGCCGGTCAGGGCCGGATGCCGGGACACCGCGTGGCGACCGGCCGTACTACGGTCAGGGGTCGGCAGCGGTCGGAGGGGGACTGACGTGCGGGTGTCGGACGGTATGCGGGCGTCGGGCGGTATGCGGGCATCGGGCGGGACGGGGGCGTCGGTCGGACGGAACCGGACCGGACGGCGGATCGTCGCGACCGTGACCGGCCTGATCGTGGCCACCGGCCTGCTCGCCGCGTGCGGCAGCGACGACGGCCCGGACAACGCCGTCGACGCGCTGCTCACCGGCTGGCCGACCGGCGACCTCGCCGCCGTCGGATTCGTCGACCCGGCCGGCCGCAAGATTCCGGCCGCCGACGTCGCCGCGCAGATCAAGCACCTCAGCGGCGACCTCGCCGCCACCCCGCCCACGCTGAAGCGCACCGGCCGGGCCGAGGTCACCGACGACGTCGCGATCGCGACCGTCAACGTCGACTGGGCACTGCCCGGCGGCACCCGGTGGTCCTACCCCACCCAGGTGCGGCTCACCCACGGCAGCGACGACGCATGGCAGGTGATCTGGGAACCGAAGGTCGTGCAGAAGCAGCTCACCGACGGCGACCAGTTGAGCGTCAGCCGGCTGCCCGCCCCGCGCGGCGCGATCCTCGACGGTGCCGGGCAGCCGGTGTTCGCCGCCCGGCCGGTGGTCACCGTCGGCGTGCAGCCCAGCGAGGTCGACAACGCGGCGGCGCTGGTCAGGGAACTGGACGCCGCCTTCAAGGCGATCCGGCCGGCGATCCCCGCGATCGACCTCGGCGGGCTGCCGGACCGGCTCGCCCAGGCCAAACCCGACGCGTTCGTCGAGGTCGTCACGCTGCGCCGGGAGGCGTACGACCAGATCCGGAGCCGGATCCGCGACCTGCCCGGCACCAAGTTCGAGGAGTCGACCCGCGACCTCGCGCCCACCCGTGACTTCGCCCGTGCCCTGCTCGGCACCGTCGACCCGGTGACCAAAGAGGACATGGAACGCGAACCCGAGGCGTACGCCCTCGGCGACCAGGTCGGCCACGGCGGCTTGCAGGGCCGCTACGAGGCACGGCTGCGCGGCACCGTCGGAACCAACGTGACCATCGTGCGGAAGGGGCCGGACGGCGTCGTCACCACGACCGGCACCGAGGTCTTCCGGGGCGAGCCCAAGCCCGGCGAGCCGATCCGGACCACGATCGACGTACGCACCCAGAACGCCGCCGACGCCGCACTGGCCGGCGAGTCCCGCCGGGCCGCCCTGGTCGCCGTACGGATCAGCGACGGCGCGGTCCTCGCCGCCGCGAACGGCCCCGGTGGCGGCCAGGAAAACCTGGCCTTCACCGCCCAGGTGCCACCCGGCTCCGGTTTCAAGATGGTCAGCGCGCTCGGCCTGCTCGACGCCGGCGCGGTCACCCTCGACAAGGTGGTGGCCTGCCCACGCAACACCACCGTCGACGGCCGTACCTTCAAGAACTCCGACAACTTCGAACTGGGCCCGGTCCCGTTCCGGGTCGACTTCGCCCGCTCGTGCAACACCGCGTTCGCCGACCTGGCCCCGCAACTGGGCCCGGACGGGCTGGCCGCCGCCGGCCGCACCCTCGGCCTCGAAGGCACCTGGGACCTCGGCATCGACGCGTTCAGCGGCAAGGTGTCGACCGGCGGCTCGGGGGCCGAACGGGCCGCGGCCGCGTTCGGGCAGGGCACCACCCTGGTCAGCCCGCTGGCGATGGCGTCGGCGACCGCGGCGGTCGTCCGCGGCCAGTGGCAGCAACCGACCCTGTTGCTCGACCCGGCCCCGGCCGCGCCGGCACAGCCCGGGCCGCAACTCAAACCGACCTCAGTCGAGCCGCTGCGCACGATGATGCGCGAGGTGGTCACCGACGGTACGGCCGGCGCGCTGCGGAACGTGCCCGGCGGTCCGGTGCACGGCAAGACCGGCACCGCGGAGTACGACGACAACCCGGCCAACACCCACGCCTGGTTCATCGGCTGGCAGGGCAACGTGGCGTTCGCGGTGTTCGTGGAGAAGGGCGGCTCGAGTTCGGCCAGCGCGGTCCCGCTGACCGAACGCTTCCTGCGCGGCCTGGCCGGCTCCTGACCGTCCCACCGCTGCCCCGCGCCACCGCGCATCGCACCGCCACCGCGTACCGCCACCCAACCGCGTACCGCCGCGGTGCCGCGGTGCCGTGGTGCCGCGGTGCCGCGGTGCCGCGGTGCCACCGCGTGGCCGGCTGCCACGTCGTGCCTCCGGGTGCCATGTCGTGCCGGTGAGGGGCGCCAGCGTCGCGCTGGCGTCGCGCTGGCGTCGCGCTGGCGTCGCGCTGGCGTCGCGCTGGCGTCGCGCTGGCGTCGCGCTGGCGTGGCGCTGGCGTGGCCACCCCACGCCCGGCCGTCACGTCGCCTTGGGCGCCACGTCGTGCCCGCGAGGGCGCCACCTCGCCCGACACGGCACCTTCACCCGCCAGGTCGCTCGGGCCACCGCCATCATCCGCCACGCCACCTCGAGCCACCTGCACGCGCACGTCGCCCCGAGCCGCCCGCACCCGCACATCGCCCCGAGCCACCTGCACCTGCACCTGCACCTGCACCTGCACCTGCACCTGCACCTGCACATCGTCCCGAGCCACCCGCACCCGCACATCGCCTTGGCGGCGCCATGACCATCTGTTCGTGCCCAGCACGCCGGCCGTCCACGCCGACCGACCGTCCTGCGGCCTGCGTCTGGTCACCGCCTACGGTCGCTCCCGCCGTCGATCTGAGCGTGAGCGACCTTATCCGCGCTCTGTAAGGTCCCTGACGCTCAGATCGACAAACCCATCGTGTGGCGGCCCGGTTCCGCTGGTCCGACAAACGCCGCATCTTTCCCAGATCGCTCAGCCTGGCTCCGAAGACGGGGCCGCCGGGCGAGATCGCGTTGGCGAGATGAGCGCCAGCGGGGTTGTTCGAGCGAGATAACCCCTCTGCTGTTCAGCTCGTGTCGTCGGATGCCGACCACGGCCACTAAGCGGCTCCGCCACTCGGGATATTTATCCTACTTCAGAGCGATTGCCCATTTTCATATCCCGGGCATTGATCGGCGGTGCCCCAGGGGATGCCGCACCTCATGATTGTCTGCGGTTCAGGCAGCGGTTGGCCGGCGTGTCGGCGGTCGGAACGACAGACGATCACCGCGCGGGCATGTCAGGTGAGGCGCGGGCAAGTCAAGTGAGGTACGCAGGCATGTCAGGTGAGATCGGCGGCATCGGCGCTCTGATCCGCGGCGGGCTGCCGCTGCCCGGGCGCCACGCTGGGACGGCCGATCACGACATCGACGGCCGAGACACGCCTTAGCCGGCCGGGACCGGCTGAAGCCGGCGGACCGACCGGTTCCCGATCCTCCGGAGGCACCCGCTCCGGCACCACCTGCTCCGACGCGGAGGAGGCCACCGAAACCCCCTGATCCGCTGCCCCACCGACCGGCTCTCTCGACTCTGGCGCCAGCATCGGCCGGCCCGACGCGTCCTGCTCAGGGGCATCCACCGCCCGCCGGCCGACCTGATCCGGGGTGGAGACGATTACCTGGTCCAGCGGGTGGACGACGTTCTGGGCCGGGGTCCGCCAGACGGTGTCGCGAGCGGCGGCACCGGCAGCGGCCACCTGCTCGGCCAGCCCGATCACCGAGTCCACCCGTTGCCGGGGGCCAACGGCCGGGCCAGGGCCATCCGGGGGCGGGATCGCCGCGGCCGGGGCACCCGACGGCGGGACCGTCACCGGCGACGCATCATCGCCCGGGCCACCCCGCCCGAGGCAGCCACCACCGGGACGTCCGCTACCGAGGCCGGCCTGGCCGAGGCAGCCACCGCTGCCGGGGCCACCGCCGGGTCACCCCCCACCGGGGCCACCGCCGGGTCACCCGCCACCGGGTCACCCGCCACCGGAGCACCCGCCACCGGAGCACCCGCCACCGGGTCACCCCCCACCGGAGCACCCGCCACCGGGTCATCCGCCACCGGAGCACCCACGACCGGAGCACCCACCGCCGGGCCACCCACGACCGACACGTCAACGACCGGGTCGCCCGGGGTCGGTTGCGTCGAGTTCGCGGCCGCTGGGCCCGGGTTCTCCGGGCCCAGCGCTGTCGAGCCCTCGGGTGCCTCCTCCGGGGCCACCGGGCCCGCCCCCTGCGGCATTGCGACGCTCGGCCGCACCGCCCGATCGTCCGCCGCCGGCGCTCCCCCGCGTACGCCGGGCGGGTCTTCGACCGGGTCGCGCCCGGGCGCCCGGGCCGGTGCGCCGATCCAGACCGGGCCGGCCGGTTCCGGGGCGGGTTCGGGGCGGTGCACCGGGGACAGTCCGGCGACGAGCGTGGCGACGATCTCGGCGGCGTACGAACCGTCCGGGTCGTAGTCGGGGTCGAAGACGGTGATCTCGATGCCGAGGCAGTGCGGCGTGTCGACCAGGCCGGCGATCAGCAGCTCCAGCTCGGTGAACGCGATGCCGCCCGGGTCGGGGGCGTCCACGGCGGGCATCACCGCGGGGTCGAGTACGTCCACGTCGACGTGCACCCAGTAGCCGGCGCAGTCGGCGAGCTGGTCGTGGGCCCACTGGGCGGTCCGGGCCGCGCCCTCGGTCCGCAGCATCGGCACCGTCCGGGTGACGATCCCGGCGGCCTGCAGGTCGAGCCGGTATTCGTCCTGGGTACGGATGCCCAGCACGACGACGTCGATGTCCCGGAAGTAGGGGCGCCGTCCCTCGATGGCGGCCAGGTCGGCCTGGCCCCGGCCGGTGACCAGGGCGAGGTCCTCGCCGGCGGCGGCACCGACGTACGAGGCGTTGCCGGGGTGCCGGAAGTCGGAGTGCCCGTCGACGAAGACCAGCCCGATCCGGCCGCCGACCGCCTCGCCGAGGCGGTGCATGGCGAGGGCCGAGCCGAGCAGGATCGAGCAGTCACCGCCGAGGATGACCGGGAACTCGCCGGCGTCGATGATCGCGCCGATCCGTTCGGCGAGCGCCATCGAATAGCGGGCGATGGCGGGTGCGTGGCAGACCCCGTCGCCGGGGCGCCAGTCGGCGGGGTCGTACCGGGGTGGGGTGAGGCAGCCGGTGTCACGGGCGTCGAGCCGTTCGACGAGGCCGTGGTCACGCAGCGCGCCGGGGGCCTTGGCGCAGCCGGGCACCGAGGTGGCGGTCGGTGGGCGCAGGCCGAGATTGGACGGGGCGTCGAGGATCGCGATCCGGCGATTCATGGGCTCCCGTCCTGGTCGGCGGTCTCCGCGGGGGTGCGCAGACCGGTTGGCCGCCGGCTGGGTGCGGGGAGCGCCGTGGCGGCTCCCCGCGCCCGCGCCGGGTCAGAACAACGCGTTGGCGAGCGCCCGGCGGGCGCTTCCCACGGCCGGGTCGTCCGGGCCGGCCACGGTGAACAGCGACAGCAGGTGCTTGCGGATCGTCTCCCGGTCGTCGCCGGCGGTGCGCCGGACGAGGTCGACCAGCCGGGTGTAGGCCAGGTCGGCCTGGCCGCTGAGCACCTCGACGTCGGCCGCGAGCAGTTGCGCGGCGACGTCGTCGGGGCTGGCCTGGGCGTCGGCGAGGACCTGGGCCGGGTTGACGCCGGCGACCCGGCGGGCCAGCGACACGTGCGCGAGCCCGGCCTCGGCCGAGGCGTCCGCCGGCGACTCGGCGAGGATCTTCCGGTACGCCTGCTCGGCGGCGTCGAGGTCGCCGGTGATCAGTGCCTCGTCCGCTTCGGTGAGGCGCGGGTCCTCGGTCTCCTCCACGGTGACCCCGCCGGCCTGGAGGACGGCGCCGATCCACTGACGGATCTGCGACTCCGGCTGCAATCCGGCGAATCCCGGTGCCATCTGGCCGCCGATGACGGCGTAGACGGTCGGGATGCTCTGGACCCGGAACATCTGGGCGAGTCGCTGGTTGGCGTCGACGTCGATCTTGGCGAGCACCCAGCTGCCGCCGCCCTCGGCGGCCAGCCGTTCGAGCAGCGGCGACAGCTGCTTGCAGGGCTGGCACCACTCGGCCCAGAAGTCGAGCACGACCGGGGTGGTCATGGAGCGTTCGAGTACCTCGGTCTGGAACGTGGCCTCGGTGA
Organism: Polymorphospora rubra; assembly: GCF_018324255.1. Classification (GTDB taxonomy): domain Bacteria; phylum Actinomycetota; class Actinomycetes; order Mycobacteriales; family Micromonosporaceae; genus Polymorphospora; species Polymorphospora rubra. The sequence continues at coordinate 4,107,691 of NZ_AP023359.1, read as the reverse complement.
CATCGATCACGGCAACCGCACCGGGTGCGGCGCCGCCGGGGACGGGTTGGCCCCCGGCGGGTGTGGTGGCCGCGGGCCGGGCCGGGGCGGGTGCGGCGCTGCGCAGCGCGCCGAGGTCTACCGCGCCGCGGGTGAAGATCGACGGGGTCGTCCGTGGGTCGCTCATGGTTGTCTAGTCTCGCACGTGGATAGCCCGCTGCGTCCGGACCACCACGCCCCGCGCAGCACCGCCGTCGGCCGGCCGGGGGTCAGAACCGGGCCGGTTCGCGGTAGACGCCCCACTCGTCGCGCAGGGCGTCGCAGATCTCGCCGAGAGTGGCCTCGGCGCGTACCGCGTCGAGCATCGCCGGGATCATGTTCTCGCCGCCGCGGGCCGCCGCGAGCATCCGGCTGACGGCCTCCTCGACGGCGGCGTCGTCCCGGCCGGCCTTGCGGTCGGCGAGCAGCCGCTTCTGCTCGACCTCGACCTCGTGCGAGATGCGCAGGATCTCCAGGTCCTTGGCGATCGTGGCGGTGTGGCAGTTGACCCCGACGATCTTCTTGTCACCCTTCTCGAGCGCCTGCTGGTAGGTGAAGGCGGAGTCCGCGATGTGGCTGGTGAACCAGCCGTCCTCGATGCCGCGCAGGATGCCGGCGGTCATCGGGCCGATCGGGTGCTCGCCCTTGCCGCCCAGTTCGCGGATCCGCGCGAAGATCGCCTCGGCCTCCGCCTCGATCGAGTCGGTGAGCGCCTCGACGTACCAGGAACCGCCGAGCGGGTCGGCGACGTTGGTCACGCCGATCTCCTCCATCAGCACCTGCTGGGTACGCAGCGCGATCTCGGCGGACTCGTCGGTGGGCAGCGCGAGGGTCTCGTCGAGCGCGTTGGTGTGCAGCGAGTTGGTGCCCCCCAGGATGGCCGCGAGCGCCTCCACCGCGGTGCGTACGACGTTGTTGACCGGCTGCTGCGCGGTCAGCGACACGCCCGCGGTCTGGGTGTGGAACCGCAGCCAGAGTGCCTTCTCGCTGGTGGCGCCGTATTCGTCGCGCAGCCAGCGGGCCCAGATCCGGCGGGCGGCCCGGAACTTGGCGATCTCCTCGAAGAAGTCGACGTGGGAGTCGAAGAAGAAGCTCAGCCCAGGCGCGAAGGTGTTGACGTCGAGGCCCCGGGAGAGGCCGAGTTCGACGTACCCGAAGCCGTCGGCCAGGGTGTACGCCAGCTCCTGCGCGGCCGTCGCGCCGGCCTCCCGGATGTGGTAGCCGGAGACGGACAGCGGCTTGTAGCGGGGAATCTCGGCCGCGCAGTACTCCATCAGGTCGCCGATGAGCCGCAGGTGCGGTTCGGGGGCGAAGAGCCACTCCTTCTGGGCGATGTACTCCTTGAAGATGTCGGTCTGGAGCGTGCCGTCCAACGTGGACAGATCGGCGCCCTGCCGTTCGGCGGCGACCAGGTACATGCAGAAGACCGGGACGGCCGGTCCGGAGATCGTCATCGAGGTGGTGACGGCGGCCAGGTCGATGCCGTCGAACAGCACCTCCATGTCGGCGGCCGAGTCGACCGCGACCCCGCAGTGGCCGACCTCGCCGAGCGACTGCGGGTCGTCGGAGTCGCGCCCCATCAGGGTCGGCATGTCGAAGGCGACGGAGAGTCCGCCGCCGCCGGCGCCGAGGATCATCTTGTAGCGCTCGTTGGTCTGCCGGGCGTTGCCGAAGCCGGCGAACTGCCGGATGGTCCAGGTCCGTCCGCGGTAGCCGGTGGGGTGCAGGCCCCGGGTGTACGGGTACTCGCCCGGCCAGCCGATGCGTTCGAAGCCGGGCACGTCGGTGCCGGGCGGCGGGCCGTACACCGGCTCGACCGGCGTGCCGGACAGCGTGGTGAAGTCGGCGTCCCGCTTGCGGGCGGCGTCGTAACGGGCCTGCCAGCGGGCGCGTCCGGCGGCGATCTCGTGGGCGTCCATCCGGGGGGCTCCTCCTTGAGTCCTCGACCTGGGCTCGAGTGTAGGCGCTATCCCTGAACGATCGCTAAGCCTCCGTGGAGCCGGGGTCAGCGCCGGACCGTCTCGGCCCGGCCGTCGACCAGGTGGAGTTCCGCGTCGCAGCTCGCCGCCGCTTCCGGGTCGTGGGTCGCGAAGACCACGGCCGCACCCCGCCGCGCCTCCTCCTGCAGCAGGTCGAGGACCCGCCGCCGGTTCGCCGCGTCGAGTTCACTGGTCACCTCGTCGGCCAGCAGCACGTCACCGTGCAGCGCCAGTCCGCGGGCGATCGCGGTCCGCTGCTGCTGCCCGCCGGACAACTCCTCGACGAGCTGATTGGCCTGGCCGGCAAGACCGAGCCGGTCGAGCGCCGTCGTGGTGCGCCGGCCGGCCTCGTCGGCCGCCACACCGCCGGCGAGCAGCGCGACCCGTACGTTCTCGGCGGCGGTGAGGATCGCGGCCAGGGCGTTGTCCTGTGGCACCAGCACGATCTTCTCGGCCACCGCGTGGTCCAGGTCGCGCAGCGGGTGCCCCGCGACGCTCACCTCACCGGCGACCGGCCGCAGCAGGCCGGCCAGCGTCCACAGCAGTGTCGTCTTGCCCGCCCCGGACGGGCCGGTCACAGCCAGCACCCGCCCGGGTACGGCCATCGCCGACACCTCCCGCAGCACCGGCTCGCCGCCGTACCCGACCGTGACCCGGTTGGCCACCACCGTCCTGCTCACCGTTGATCCTCCCGGCCCAACCCAGCCCCGGCGTGCGGTACCGCCTCGCTCGGGGTCAGCAACACGGTCCCGTCCGGCTGGACGGAGACCCGCAGCAGGGTGCCCGGCGCCATCACGTCGAGCACCTCCGTCGGCAGGTGCACCGACCCGTCCCGGCCGATCACCGAATAGTCGACGCCACTGCGTCCCTCGGCACCGACCCGCCCGTCGCGGATCGTCACCGTACGGTTCATCCGGGCCCCGATCTCCGGATCGTGGGTCACCACCACGACCGTCGTACCGGCCGCCCGCACCGCCTCGACCGCGGCCAGCACCTCGTCGCGGGCGCCGATGTCGAGTTGGCTGGTCGGCTCGTCGGCCAGCAGCAGGCCCGGATTGTTGGCCAGCGCGACCGCGAGCGCGGCCCGCTGGCGTTCGCCGGGGGTCAGCTCCCCCGGTGTCCGTCTCAGCCGGTCCGGATCGGCCAGGCCGACCAGGGTCAGGATCTCGCGCGGCGGGGGCAGTTCGGCGCGGGCGACCGCGCCGTTGCGGGCGAACCGCACGTTCTGCTCCACCGACAGGTACGGCAGCAGGTTGCGGGCGGCGCCCTGGAGCATCACCCCGACGTCGGTCGACCGCATCGCCTGCAACTCGGCGGCGGTGGCCTTGGCCAGGTCGTGCTCGCCGACGAAGAGTCGACCCGCCGACGGGCTGAGCAGGCCGGCCATCAGCGACAGCAGGGTGGACTTGCCGGCACCGGACGGCCCGACCAGCGCCACCGACTGGCCGGCCTCGATGTCGAGGTCGACGCCGGCCAGCGCGACGACGTCGTAGCCCTCCAGCCGGTAGATGAAGACCAGCCCCCGGCAGGTCACGCCGATCGGATTCACCGGACCTCCTCCCGCAGCAGCCGGGGATCGGCCCGGTCCGCCGTACGCAGCGCGCTCGCGGCGGCCAACAGCAGGGCGACGAGCAGCGCCGCGACCGCCGCCGGTATCCACACCGCCCCGACGCGGTAGACCGGTTCGAGCGCGTCGGGGCCGACCTCGGCCAGCGGGATCGCCGGCAGCAGCAGTGCGGCACCGCCCAGGCCGGCGACCAGCCCGACCACCAGCGGTACGGCGACGACCACGGCGTACTCGCGGCGCAACGCCCGGCGCAGCGCCGGCCGGGACACCCCGACGAGCCGCAGCGCGGCCATCTCCCGCAGCCGGGCGCGGGCACCGACCCGGACGTTCAGCAGCAGTACGCCGATCCCGAGCAGCGCGGCGACGACCCCGGCCAGCAGGTAGAGCCGCAGGGCAAGGGCGGGGGCCAGCCGGCCGAGTTCCTCGTGCCGCTGCTCGGCGAAGCGCGTACCGGTCACCCGGACGCCGGCGTCGGCGAGCGCGGCGACCAACTCCGGGCCGGCGTCAGCGGTGGTCCACACCTGGTATTCCCAGCCTCTGAGGTCACCCAGGCCGTCACGTTCGACCTGGCGCAGCACGGTCGAAAGGTCGAGCATCAGCGCCGGCCGCCCGGCACCCGGCAGCGCCAGCGAGCGGTCGACGACCCGCATCCTGGTGATCTCGTCGCCGAAGGTCAGGAAGCTGAACTCCGGCGCGGCCCCGTCCGCCGACAGCGGCGGACCGGCGACGACCGCCGGGGCGGCCGCCGGATCGTCGGCGTACTCGGCGACCAGGTCGGCCGACGAACTGGTACCGGTCAGCCGCAGCCCGCCGGCCTCCGGCCGTACGGTCAACTGCAGCCCGGTGGGCAGTTCGGCCGGGGCGCGCCAGGCTCCGTCGCTGGTCAGGCCGGCGTCGAGCGGCCGGCCACCTTCGCGCAGCGCGGCCACCGTCAGGTCCACCGTGGACTCGGTGGAGTCGGTCGGGTAGCGCCGCACCGACACCCCGAGCAGCCGGCAGCCGTCGGCACAGCCGTCGAGCCGCCCCTGGTAGGTGTGCCGGCCGGGACGCACCGGGCCGAGGGTGACCACCTGCGGCTCGGTGTCGCGGGCGACCAGCAGCACGAGCCTCATCGGCTCGGTCTGGGTGAGCTGACCGACGTCGACGTCCGCCTCGATCTCCGGGCCACGTACCAGGATCGGGGCGGGGCCGTCCGTCCCGGCCGGGGCCAGCAGCTCGCCGACCGCGGCCGTCTGGGCGGCGTCGAGGCCCGGCCAGCCCGCGACCGCGCCGAGCCGGGGCGCGTCGACGGTCGCGATCCGCAGGTTCTCGTCGGCGTACCGCTGGCTGCTCCACGCCACCGCCATCGCCCGCCGCCCGTCGGGGTCGGCGGCGCGTACGGCGGCCAGCAGGGCGGCCGGGTCGGCGGCGGTGACGGTGTGCACGACCGGCGCCCCGACCTCGGCGCGGGCAGCGATCATCCGGTTGATCGATGCGACGTCCCAGATGGTGACCGCGAAGGTGAGCAGCGCGACGGCGACGGTCATCAGCACCACGACCCGCGCCGTCGCGGGCCGGCGGGCGAGCTGGGCGGTGGCCAGCAGCAGTGACACGTCGCCGCGCTGGGCCGCCGTACGTCCGCGCAGCCGGGCCCAGCCGGTGAGCAGCCGGGCGGCGACCAGCCCGGCGACCACCGCCAGCAGCGCCGGCGCGAGATAGGCCAGTGGCGAGGTGCGGTCACCGCCGGCGAGGACCTGGAAGAGCCCGACGAGCGCGAGGGCGCCGACCGCGCTCTCCACGACGACCGCCCGCCACGGCGCCCGCGGCGGAATCCGGCGCAGCAGCGACAGCACGCTGGCCCGCACCGTGCGACGGGTGGCGAGCGCCGCGGCGACACCCGCCCCGGCGAACGCGGCCGCCGCGGCCAGCAACACCGGCGCGCGGAGTTCGACGTGTCCGCCGTCGGCGAGGAAGGCCCGCGCGCCGGCCTCGGTCAGGCCGAGGCCCAGGGCGACGCCGAGCGGGGTGGCCAACGCGATGAGCAGCATCGGTTCGGCGACGGCGAAGAACGCGACCTGTCCCAGCCGCAGCCCGCGCAGCTTGCCGAGCGCGATCTCCGGTCCGCGTTCCTCGGTCAGCGCGGCGACCACCAGGAAGAGCACGAACCAGCAGAGCAGCACCAGCGGTACGGCGATCAGCGGCACGCTGCCCGCCAGTACGGCCTGGTGTTCGGCGGCCTCGTCGAGCGACGCCGGCAGTCCGGACAGGACCTCACCGGTGGTGACGTCGCGGCTCAGCTTGCCGAGGTCGGCCCGGACCACCGGCACCTGGTCCAGCCGCAGCCCGGCGGCGTCGCGCAGGTGGTATTCGACCGCGAACCGCGGTTCCGGCGTGGCGGGAACGCCGAGCAGGTCGGACTCGACGCCGACGAAGATCGTGTCGGCGGTGTAGTTGTCGTTTTCATCGAATCGACCACCGTCGAGATACAGCGTGCTGCCCCAGTACGCGGCCTGCTCGTCGGCGAGCTGGTAGAGGCCGGTGATGGTGAACGGGATCGTGGGCCGCGCGCCGGCGTCGACGAAGCCGGGCAACCCGGGCGGCAGGATGTCGATCCGCTGGCCGACCTGCCAGCCGGTCTCGGCCACCGACCGGGCGCTCACCAGCACCTCGCCCCGCTGTCGCGGGCAGCCGCCAACGGTCAGCACAAGGTGGTCGCAGACGCCGGTGCGGAAGACCACGTCCGCGGTCGTCCGGTAGCGGGCCGGGGTGATCTGGGACTCCCCCTGCCACCACACCGCCCCGATCGGCGGGGCGAGAAACCCGGCGACGGTGGTGCCGGGCAGCGCCGCGTCCATCGACGCCTGGACGGCCGCGAGGTCGGGGACGGTCGGCCCGACCCGTCCGCCGACGGTGACACCGACGGTGGCCGGCCGGGTGGCGGAGACCGTGTCGGTAAGCACCGACTGCTGGGCCGCCCGGGTGTAGGCGGGGATGACCACCGCGGCCGCGGTGGCGATCGTGGCGAGCAGTACGACGATCAGTGAGCGGGAACGGCGGTGCCGGATCCCCCGTAACGTGACGGACAGGTTGTGCACCCGACGCGCTCCAGAAGTGAAGATGGTTCAGATCTTGCGGCGCACCCTAACCCGACGACGCAGGCGCCGTCAGCCCCGTTCGAGCCCGATCAGAAGCTCCTCGGCGGCCGCGTACGGGTCGACGGCGCCGTCGGCCACCCGGGCCGCGAGCGCACCGAGGGTCGTACCCGAACGAAGTGACCCGATCCGGGCGCGCAGTGTGCCGAGCGCGATCGCCTCGACCTCGGCGGCGGCCCGCGCCTCCCGCCGGCGGCGCAGTTCACCGTGCTCGACCAGCCAGTTCCGGTGCTTCTCCAGGGCGGCGACGATGTCGTCGATCCCCTCGGCCCGCGAAGCCACCGCGCGGACGACCTGGGGCCGCCACTCGCCGGGTCCGCGCTCGCCCAGCGCGATCATGCCCTGGATGTCACGGTGGGTGGCGTCGGCGCCGTCCCGGTCGGCCTTGTTGACCACGAAGACGTCGGCGATCTCCAGGATGCCGGCCTTGACCGCCTGGATCGCGTCGCCCATGCCCGGGGCGAGCAGCACCAGGGTCGTGTCGGCCAGCGAGGCCACCTCGACCTCGGCCTGCCCGACACCGACGGTCTCCACCAGGACGACGTCGCAGCCGGCCCCCTCGAGCACCCGGACCGCCTGCGGGGTGGTCGCCGCGAGCCCGCCGAGATGCCCCCGGCTCGACATCGACCGGATGTAGACACCGGGGTCGGTCGCGTGGTCCTGCATACGGACCCGGTCGCCGAGGATCGCGCCGCCGGTGAACGGGCTGGACGGGTCGACGGCGAGGACACCGACCCGGTGCCCCTGGGCACGCAGGGCCCGGACCAGTTCGTTGGTGGTGGTGGACTTGCCCACGCCGGGTGCGCCGGTGAGGCCGATGACCTGGGCCTGACCGGTGTGCGGAGCGAGCGCCGCCGCGACCTGCGGCAGCAGCGGGTCGCCCGACTCGACCAGGGTGATCAGCCGGGCCACCGCCCGCGCGTCGCCCTCGCGGGCCCGCCCGACCAGCAGCGGTACGTCCCGACTACGCCGTACGGTCGGCCGACCGATTCCCTCGCTCCGCTCGGTCATGCGGCACCTCGCTCCGCTCGGCGACCGCACGACATTAGCCAGAGCCGACCGATTCCCTCGCTGCGCTCGGTCATGCGACACCTCGCTGCGCTCGGCGACCGCACGACTGAGGACTGAGCCAGCCGATTCCCTCGCTGCGCTCGGTCATGCGGCACCTCGCTCCGCTCGGCGACCGCACGACATTTGCCAGAGCCGACCGATTCCCTCGCTCCGCTCGGTCATGCCTTCGGGACGCGGATGATCAGGGCGTCGCCCTGACCGCCGCCGCCGCACAGGGCCGCCGCGCCGGTGCCGCCACCGCGCCGCTTGAGTTCCATGGCGAGGCTGAGCACCAGTCGGGCCCCGGACATCCCGATCGGGTGGCCGAGTGCGATCGCGCCACCGTTGACGTTGACGACGTCCGGGCTGATTCCCAGGTCACGGGTCGACTGGATACCGACCTGCGCGAACGCCTCGTTGATCTCGATCAGGTCGAGGTCCTCGATGCCGAGGCCGGCCTTGCTGAGCGCCTGCCTGATGGCGTTCGACGGCTGGGAGTGCAGGGAGTTGTCCGGGCCGGCGACGTTGCCGTGCGCGCCGATCTCGGCGAGCCAGGGCAGGCCGAGCTGCTGGGCCCGGGTCCGGCTCATCACGACCACGGCGGCGGCACCGTCGGAGATCGGCGAGGAGCTGCCGGCGGTGATGGTGCCGTCCTTGGTGAAGGCCGGACGCAACCGGGCCAGCGACTCGACCGTGGTGTCGGGGCGGATGCCCTCGTCCTCGGTGACCAGCACCGGGTCGCCCTTGCGCTGCGGCACCTCGACCGGAACGATCTCGTCGGCGAAGTGGCCGTTCTTCTGCGCGGCGGCCGCCCGCTGATGGCTGGTGGCGGCGAAGGCGTCCTGCTCGGCGCGGGTGATGGCGTGGCGGACCCCGTGCCGCTCGGTGGACTCGCCCATCGCGCAGCAGTCCCAGGCATCGGTCAGCCCGTCGAGCGCCATGTGGTCCTTGATCACGACGTCGCCGTACTTGTAGCCCTGCCGCTGGCCGATCAGCAGGTGCGGGGCGTTGGTCATCGACTCCATGCCACCGGCCACCACGATGTCGAACTCGCCGGCCCGGATCAGCTGGTCGGCCAGGGCGATCGCGTCGAGCCCGGAAAGGCAGACCTTGTTGACGGTCAGGGCCGGTACGGACAGCGGGATGCCCGCCTCGACGGCCGCCTGGCGGGCCGGGATCTGGCCGGCGCCGGCCTGCAGGACCTGCCCCATGATGACGTATTCGACCTGGTCAGGGGCGACACCGGAACGCTCCAGGGCGGCCCTGATGGCGATCCCGCCGAGTTTGGTGGCCGGAAAGTCCTTGAGGTTGCCGAGCAGCCGTCCCATCGGGGTACGTGCGCCACCAACGATCACCGAAGCCATGCCGACCGCCTCCCGAGGAGAACCCGCGCGTGAACCTTAACGATAGTTCGGTCAGACTAACGCCATGGCCGACCACTCCCCCGCCGAGCCCACTGCGGACTTTGTCACAGGTATCGGGCTGCTACGCATCGATCATGTCGGGATCGCCGTCGCCGACCTCGACGCCGCCATCGGGTTCTACGAGCGTGTCTTCGGGATGCGCTGCGCGCACCGCGAGGTCAACGAGGAACAGGGCGTAAGCGAGGCGATGATGGCCGTCGGCCCGTCGCCCGACGGCGGATTCGTGCAGCTCCTCGCGCCGCTGTCGGAGTCGTCGACGATCGCGAAGTTCCTCGACCGCAACGGGCCGGGCGTGCAGCAGGTGGCCTACACGGTCAGCGACGTGGACGCCGCCGGCGCGGCACTGCGTGAGCGCGGTGTGCGTCTGCTCTACGACGCCCCGCGCCGGGGTACGGCGGGGTCGCGGATCAACTTCGTGCACCCGAAGGACGCCGGCGGCGTACTGATCGAACTCGTCGAACCCGCCACCCCCTGACTCCCGCGATCTTGCAGTTTTCTCCCCCTTCTGTCGCGTTTGTCGGGCGACAAGTGCAAGATCGCGGGGATGTCGGCGCGGAAGCGTCGGGGTGGGGCGTCGGGTCAGGCGGGGACGGTGTCGTAGGAGGCGATCAGCTCCTGCGGGAGCTGGGTCAGGTCGGTCGCGCGCAGGAAGTCGCCGAGGGTCGTACCGGTGCACTGCGAGTCGACGTTGGCCGCGCCCACCCGCTCCTCGACGTCACGCCGGTTGACGGCGCGGAAGTCGATCGAGAACCGGGTCTTGCCCGACGTGTTGGGCACCGTGGTGTGCAACTGGGCACCGGAGAAGATCAGGATGCCGCCGGGCGGGGTGATGACCCGGATGTCCGGCTCGCGCCGGATCTCCTCCTCGGCCTCCGGCTGCCTGCGGGTCTCCATGTCGATCTGCTGCGCCGCCGCGGTACGCCCGTGGGCCACCCACTCGCCGTAGTTGTAGTCCCGCGAGGAGTTGCGCACCCCGTCGGCGAAGTACGGCGGGTGGAAGGCCATCACGTTGGCCTCCTCGACGTCGTACACCGGCATCCAGAAGTTGATCTGCGACATCGGGGCGGAGAACCAGGTGTCGCGGTGCGACTCGAACTGCAGCGTCAGCCCGGCGTTGAGGTATTCACTGGTCATGGTGCGCAGCCGGGGCACGTCGAAGTAGGTCTGGGCCAGGTCCGCGCCGAGGTCGGCGAGCATCCCGGCCACCAGTTCCTTGCTGCGCGGGTGGTTGATGAAGGCGGGCTTGAGGCCGGCGAGCACGTCGACGTAGGCGCGGCCGGCCAGGTGGTGCTGGGCGTCCGGCGGGAAGTGCGGGGCGAACGCCGCTTCGGCCATCTCCCGGGCGAAGGCGACCAACTCCAGGGAGTGCCGCGTCGGCGAGTAGACGAACAGGTCCCCGCCGAACAGCTTCCGGCGGCGGTCGTCGTCGGACATCGGGGAGTCGAAGTACACCACCGTCATCGGGGCCTCCTGCCTTCATGTGTAAGCGGTGGCCACCGTATGCCGCCGTCCGGCGTCCCGGAAGGGCACTTCGGCCCCTGACCACGGGGCCTGTCGCCAATCCGACTACCTGCGCCTGCGCAGGCACCATGCCGCTGCCCTAGAGTCGGCCTCTACCGCCGGCACCTGGGAGGACCGCGATCACCGCCCCGCTTCCGTTCCGTTTCACCGCCTCGATGCCCGGGCTGAACCGGCCGGCGTCCCGGTGGCGCGACGAGATCCGCCGGATCGAGGACCTGGGCTTCAGCTCGGTGTCCGTCTCCGACCACTTCACCGGCGGCTGGGCGATGGATCCGCTGGTCGCGATGACCGTCGCCGCCGAGGTCACCAGCCACCTGCGGGTGCTCGGCATGGTCTTCTGCAACGACTTCCGCCACCCGGTGCTGCTGCACAAGTCGATGGCCAACCTCGACGTCTTCTCCGGCGGCCGGGTCGAGATCGGGCTCGGCGCCGGCTGGATGCGCGACGACCACGACGCTGCCGGCCTGCCGTTCGACCCGCCCGGCGTACGCGTCGACCGGCTGGCCGAGGCGATCGAGGTGATCACCGGCCTGTTCGGCGCGGAGCCGGTCGACTTCGCCGGCAAGCACTACCGGATCACCGATCTCGACGGGCTGCCCAAGCCGGTGCAGCGCCCGCATCCCCCGCTGCTGGTCGGCGGCGGCAGCCGTCGGGTGCTCGAACTCGCCGGGCGCACCGCGGACATCGTCGGGATCAACCCGCGGCTCGCCCCCGACGTCGACCCGCTGTCGGCGGTCGCGGAGATGAGCCCGGAGCGGATGGACCGCAAGGTCGGCTGGGCCCGGTCGGCGGCCCGCGAGGCCGGCCGCGACCCGGCCGGGCTGGAGTTCCAGTTGCGGATGTTCGACGTGCGGGTCACGCACCGCGGCGAGGAGCACCGCTCGACGTCCAGCCACGCCGCCCTGGCCTCGCCGGAGGTTCTGGCGGCCTCCCCGGCGGTGCTGCACGGCAGCGTCGACGAGTGCGTCGACCGGTTGCTGGCGATCCGCGAGCGGTACGGCATCAACTATCTGCACCTGGGCGGCAATCTCGACGCGGCGGCGCCGATCGTCGCGCGGCTGGCGGGCCGCTGACCGGACCTGCCCCGGCCGGCGGCGCATTGTCGGCGGCCACTGCCGGGCGCCGGCGCCCGCCGCGGCCCCGGGCGGTCACCCGATCGGGTCACCGCCGGCCGGTGTCCACGTCGGGCCGCGTACGACGGGAACCGTGACGGCGCGGCCGGGCAACGCGACCACCTCGCACAGTAACCAAGAGTAACGAGATCGGCACGGGCCGACGGCACCCCGAAGCGGCGGGCGGCTGACCACCACCGATTCCCTCGAAGTCCTTTCCCGACGGACCGGATGACCGTCCACACCGTCCATCCGGTCGATCCGACAGGCCGAACAACGGTACGCCGGATCATTCAGGCAATGACGTTCCCCACTCCGTTGAGATCAACAAGCATGGTCACTGTACGTTGTCGACGATCGAACGATTATCAATCGACCTCGGAATTTTCCGATACGCTTCCCACGCCGCGACCTCATGGCGGGGAAAGCACTGGCCAGCGCACTGATCAGGGCGAAAGCACGACACGCCGGGCCTACCTCGGCATTGGCGCCTTTGGCATAAGTCGACCAAGCAAGGCCGCGGCGACATGGCCGGGTCCGCTCTTGCGAAGCCCCCCGGGGGGTCTGCCAGTATGTCCCAATGCCCCAGCAGCAGCCATCCTCCCTTGCGTTCTTCGAGAACGCGACCTCGCAGCACGACTTCACCGTCGTCCTGCGTGGATACGACCGTGGGCAGGTCGACGACTTCGTCGGCCGCCTAAGCGCCGCGCTCACCCAGGCTCAGCAGGCTCAGGGCGAGGCCGAGCAGCGGATGAACGACGCGCAGCGCCGGCTCCGCCAGGCCGAGCAACGGCTCAACTCGGTCGAGCAGAAGCTCACCGACACCAACAAGCAACTCGAAGAGAACAACCGGCCAACTCTGTCCGGCCTCGGCACCCGGGTCGAGCAGATCCTGCGGCTGGCCGAGGAGCAGGCCAACGACCACCGTGGCGAGGCCAAGCGCGAGTCGGAGGGCATCCTGTCCGCCGCCCGCCTCGAGGCCCGGGAGATCACCGACAAGGCCCGCGCCGAGGCCGCCGCGATGAAGGCCACCGCCGAACGCGAGGCGGGCAGCCTGCGTACGGCCGCCGAGCGGGAGGCCGCCGAGGTGCGGGTGCAGGCCCGCCGCGAGGCCGACACCCTGCGCGCCGACGCCGACCGGGAGACCAAGCAGCTTCGTACGGTGACCGCCCACGAGGTCGCCGAACTGAAGTCGACGGTCGAGCGGGAGGTCGCCACCCTGCGCGCCACCGCGGAGCGGGAGATCACCCAGCAGCGGGCCAAGGCCGCCCGCGAGGCCGAGGAGAAGCGCGCCGAGGCGACGAAGCTGCTCACCGACGCCCGCGACAAGCGCGACAAGGACCTTCAGGCCCTGGAGTTGCAGCTCGCCGAGCGACGCGAGAAGGCCGAGCGCGAGGAGTCGGAGCGGCACGCGGCCCAGGTCGCGCAGACCCAGAAGATGGTGGCCGAGGCCGAGGAGCGGGCCCGCGCCGCCCAGGACCGGGCCAAGGAGATCGAGCAGCGGGCGGAGGCCCGCCGGATCGAGTCCGAGCGCAGCGCCGCCGAGACGGTCGAGAAGGCGAAGGCGCTGGCCGACAAGACCCTCAGCGAGGCGCGGGCGGAGTCGACCCGCCTGCTCAACGAGGCGCGTACCGAGGCCGAACTGACCACCCAGGCGGCCCGCCGCGAGGTCGAGGACCTCACCCGCCAGAAGGACGCCGTCACGGCCCAGCTCGGTCAGATGCTCTCCGGTCTGGCCGGCATCGTGCCGACGGTGCAGCCGCCGGGCGACGCCAAGACCGCTGACGCGAAAACCGACAAGGAAGACGCGACCGACCGCGTGGCGGCCAAAACGACTGGCTGATCACTGTGTGGCACCCCTCCGAGCAGGCCAACCGCCCGGGCGGGCGCCAGGCGCCAAGGGGCATGGCTGAGCGTTGACGGGCCGCGCCGGGGATTCTCCGGCGCGGCCCGTCATTGCGCAAGCCGTTGGAAATACATCACATTCGGCCATTTCAGAAGGAGTTACCTGTGCCACCCCGGGACGGTGTGTATCGCCGCACGGTTGAAGCTCGCGTGTGAGGATGGGTGCATGGCGCACGGCGGAGAACTGTTCAACCTTGGCGGAGATGTGACTACGGAGCCGAGCTTCGAATCGGCCCTGCGGGGCTACGACAAACGGCAGGTCGATCGATACGTAGTCCGCGCGGAGAACGAGATCACCACCCTCGCCGCCGAACGTGAACAGGCGTATACACAGATCCACACCCTGGCCGGCCAGGTCGAACAGCTGCAACGCGACCTGGCCACGGTCCGTAACCAGGTCGGTGTGGTCGACAAGGTGTCGTTCCGGCACCTCGGTCCGCTCGTCGAGCAGATCCTGACCCTCGCCGAGCAGCAGGCCGAGCAGCTCCAGGTCGACTCTGCCCAGGAGATCGAGGGGCGGCGGGCCGAGGCCGAGCAGGTCCTCAACGACGCGCGTACCCAGGCGGCCGACGCGATCCGCGACTTCGAACTCGCCCTCGCCGCCCGGCGGGAGGAGGAGGAACGGTCCGATGAGGCCCGTCGCCTCGAGATCGAGGCGACGATCGCGACCGCCCGTGAGGAGGCGGTACGGCTCGTCGGCGCGAACGACGAGTCGCGCGCCAAGACCGAGCGCGAGGCGCGCGAGGCCGCCGAGGAGACCGCACGGTATGTCGCCCACCAGCGCGGCGAGATCGACACGTACGTCGCGCAGCAGCGCGCCGAACTCGAGGCGCACGTCGGGCACACCCGGGCCGAGACCCACCAGTATGTCGAGCGGACCCGGGCCGAGACCGACGCCTACGTCCAGCAGGTCCGCACCCAGACCCAGCAGGAGCTGGGCATCTGGCGGGCCAGCGTGGAGCAGGAGATCGCCCAGCGGCAGGCCGTCGGTGACCAGGAACTGGCCGCCCGGCGGGCCACCGCCGAGCAGGAACTCGCACAGTGGCGGACCGCCACCGAGCAGGAGATCGCGACGATGCGGGCCGACGCCGAGCGGCACGTCGCGCAGACGCACCGGCAGGCCGAGGAGCACCTGGCCGACACGCGGCGGCAGGCGCAGGAGTACGCCTCGACCGTCACGCGGGAGGCCGAGGAGCAGGCCACCCTCGTCCGCCGCCAGTCCGAGGAGCACGCGGCGACCGCGCAACAGCACCTGGCCACCACCCAGCAGCTGCTCGCCACCACCCAGCACGAGGCGGCCGTCGCCCGGCAGCACCTCGCCGACGTGTCGATGGAGGTGGCGCAGGCTCAGCAGGCACTCGCCGACATGCGCTCCGCGACGGTGAAGACGCGCCAGGAGTCCGACCAGATGCAGCGCCGGCTGGCCGACGTCCAGCAGCAGCTGGCGACCGAGCAGCAGCGACTGCTCGACGCGCAGCACTCGGCGGGCAAGGCCGAGCGCGGCACCGTCGAGGCGCAGGCGGAACTCGACCGCGCGCAGGCCCCGGCCGACGGCTCCGCCATCTCGGACCAGACCGTCCTGCTCAAGGCGCTGACGCTCGACGACGGCGCGTCTGCCGACGGCGCCCGACCCGACGGCGCCAAGAGCGACGGGGCGAAGAGCACCGGAGCCGAGGCCACCGATCCGGCCAGGGCCGACGGGGTCGTGGCCGACGCCGAGGAGACGCAGGTCATCACGACGGCGAAGACCCGGTCCAAGGCCGGAAGCGCGGCCGCCGACAAGGCGATCGCCCAGACGGCGGCCGACGACAACGCGGCGGCGGACCGGGCCGAGGCCGAGAAGGCCGCGACCGGCCGGGACCGGAGCAACGGAACGTCCAACGGCGGCCGGGCCGCGGGGCCGGCCGAGCCGGCCGCGAACGGGGCCGGCAAGGCCGAGGCGGCGGACGCCGCCACGTCGGCCAAGGAGCCGGACGCCGAGGACACCCAGGTCATCACGGCCACGGTCGCGGCCGGCGGCGACCAGGCCAAGCCGACGACCAAGGCGACCGGTGACCCCGACACCACCCGGTCGCAGAAGGTGGCGGCCGACAAGTAGCGCCTGCTGGCCCAGGCCGGCCCGGCCGACTAATCTCCGGACCGGGGTGCCCGTCAGGTCCGACCATCCGGTCGGCGGGGCGCCCCGGTTCGACCTTTCGGCACCCTGCCGGGGCGAGACGTCGGGAGGCCCCGATGCCGGACGACAACCCGCCGGACGCGCGGCAATCCGCGATCGGCGCGACGGCCGGCGAGGCCGCTGCCCCACCGGCCCCGGCAGGTGCCGGCACCGGCGACTCCGACAGCGGGGTGAGCCGGCCGGACCACGACACTCCGACAGCCGCCGAGCCGACCGCGGTCGTGGTGAACACCGTCGAGAGCCGCTTCGGCACGCCCGGCCCGCCCCTGCGCCGCAACGCGTTCCTCGTCGGGTTCACCGGTGGTCTCGGCCTCGTGCTGGCGTACGCGACGTTCCTGGCCCTGCGCAACGCGGCGTCCATGCTGGTCCTGGTCTTCATCGCGCTGTTCCTGGCCATCGGCCTCAACCCCGCGGTCGTACGGCTGCGCAGGTGGGGTCTGCCGCACGGGCTCGCGGTCACCACGGTCGGACTGACCGTCGTACTGCTGCTCTGTGGCGGGGTCTTCGCCCTCGTGCCGCCGGTCGTCACCCAGTCCGGCCAGTTCATCGAGCAACTGCCGTCCTATGTGGAGCAGCTGCGGCGCAACGACACCGTCAACGAACTCGTCGAACGCTACGACGTGATCGAGAAGGTCCAGGCCGCCGCGAACGCGGACACCATCGGCCGGGCCCTCGGCGGTGTCTTCGGTGGCGCCCGGTTCCTCTTCGGCACCGCCTTCAACGTGTTGACCGTGCTGGTGCTGACCATCTACTTCATGGCCACCTTCGACCGGCTGAAGCGCCTGGCGTACGCGCTGGTCCCGGCCTCCCGGCGGGAGCGCGTGCAACTCATCGGCGACGAGATCCTGACCAAGGTCGGGGCGTACATGGTCGGCGCCCTGTCCATCGCCGTCCTCGCCGGCATCAGCGCGTACGTCTTCGCCACGATCGTCGGGCTGGCGTATCCGTTCGCGTTGGCCGTCGTGGTCGCCGTCTGCGACCTGATTCCGCAGATCGGCGCCACCCTCGGCGCGGTCATCGTCAGCCTGGTCGGTTTCGCCATGTCGCTGCCGGTCGGTATCGCCTGTGTCGTCTTCTTCGTGATCTACCAGCAGATCGAGAACTACCTCATCTATCCGAAGGTGATGCGCCGTTCGGTGAAGGTCAGCGATGTCGCCGCCATCGTCGCCGCGCTGCTCGGTGTCGCCCTGTTCGGCGTCATCGGCGCGCTGATCGCGATCCCGGCGGTAGCCGCGGTGCAGCTCATCCTGCGCGAGGTGGTGCTGCCCCGGCAGCAGTCCCGGTGAGGCGGTGGGGCACGAGGACCCATGACGCGGTGGTCGGTGCCGGGCCGACGCCACGCTCGTCGGTCATCTGACTTTGGCCCATAGTTCGGCCGCTCCGGGGTTGTGGGCCGTTGTCGCGGACTTGTATGGTTCAGCGCGTTTGGGCAGCACAACGTCCGCCGACAGCCACCGAGTCACATGTCGAGCGGTGCCGATCACGACCTCAGGAGAATCGTGACCAACACCGCCGCGATGCCCGCCCGGGTCACCCAACCACGGCCGGAGCGGCTGCGGCGGCATCGGGCCAAGCGACCGCCGCTGTTAGTCGTGATCGGGCTCTGCGTCGCCGTCGTGGCCGCTGCCGGCTACACCGCGTGGACCTTCTTCGCCCCCGAAGGCAACGGATCGCCGCTTGTCATCACCGAACCGGGGCGGCTGGTCGCCGACCAGACCGTCGAACGGCCGATCGAGGTCGCGGCCGACAACGTCACCATCCGTGCCGTCGTGCTGAACGCGGGCGGGTCGGCCGCCCTGCGGATCCGGCCCGGCGTACAGGGCACCGTGATCGAGGACACCGAGATCCGCTGCACCACCCGCGAGACCGACGGCATCGTGCCCGGCGGCTACACCGCGCTGCGGGTAAGCACCTACGGTTGCCGGGAGCCGTACGCACAGACCGCGGAGGCGCCCGCCGTCATCGTCGAATCCCGGCACGACGGCCAGCCGTACGGGGCGCAGGCCATGCCGCCCGTCGTCGCCGCTCCCACTCCGGGACCGTCCGGCGTGGGAGCATTCGGCCCCGCCCCCAGTGGCTCCCCCTCGCCGTCGGCCAGCCGGTCCCCCGGATCCGGGCCGGTCACCCTGCCGTCGTCGTGGCCGAACGAGCGGAACACCGGCGTGCCCGCCGGCACCCGGCTCACCAACTCCGGCTCCCTGGAGCTGAAGAAGGACGGGCAGGTCGTCTCCGGCCTGAACATCAACGGCTGCGTGGACGTACGCGCGAAGAACGTCACCATCCGCAAATCGAAGATCAACTGCACCCGCAGCACGTACTCGATCCGCACGTACGACACGACCGTCAACCTGGTCGTCGAAGACGTCGAGATCAACGGTGGCGGCCAGAACTCGGCCGCGGTCTGCTGCGGCAACTACACGCTGCGCCGGGTCAACATCCACAACGTGATCGACGGACCCCGACTCGGCTCCCGGGTCACCATCGTCGACTCCTGGATCCACGACCTGGCCCGGGCCAGCGGCTCGCACAACGACGCGTTGCAGACCACCGGTGCCAGCAACATCGTCATCCGGCACAACCGGCTGGACACCTACAAGGCGAGCACCGGCGACCCGTTCAACGCCTGCCTGATGGTCGGTTCGACGACGGGCCCGCAGGTCAGCAACCTGACCTTCGAGGACAACTACTGTAACGGCGGCAACTACTCGATCAACATCCGCGACGACACGAACGCGTCCAACATCGTCTTCCGTCGCAACGTCTTCGGCCGCGACTTCCGCTACGGCGTGGTCGCCCGGCACAACCTTCCGGGCGTCACCTGGGAAGCCAGCAACGTCTACTTCGACAACAAGCAGCCGGTCGTCACCGACTGACCGGCCCCGCCCGGCGGCTGCGGCCGGTCGCCCGGGGCGTGATCCGCAGCCCGGGGCGTGATCCGCAGCCCGGGGCGTGATCCGCAGCCCGGCCACGGTCATGCCCGGCGGGCCTCGTCCTGGTCCTGGTCAGCGCCCTGCCTTCGTCGGCGGGGCGGCCGGTGGCGCCGGACGGACCGGTCCATCGCTCGCTCCGCCGCCCGGCGGGTACACCGGGCACTCACAACTGTTCGGCTCCACAGCGAATTCGGCGTAGCCACAGCGAATTCGGGGTCTTCTTACTCATCCGTGGGTGGGTTGGGGCAGGGTGGGTGGTCGTGTCCGGCCGGGTAGGGTCGGTCGGTGTCCTCCGAGGCTGAGCAGGGCCATCGAGATGAGCGCGTCGATGTTGCGGAAGCCGTACGCCATCCGGATGATCAGGCGGATCTTGGCGTTGGTGCTTTCGACCAGGGCGTTGGACAGGCCGTGGTCCAGTGCCGCGTCGATCGCGTCGCGGTGCCGGACGATCCGTCGTGACAGGTCGACGAACGCCGGGATCCGGCAGCGTCGGGCCCAACTGATCCATCGGTCGATCGCTTCCCTGCCCGCCTGGCCCTTGACCGTGAACGCATATCGCAGGCCCTCCTTGAGTAGGTAGGCACGGTGTAGACGCGAATCGGTCCGGGCGATCCACGCCAGTTGGGCGGTCTGCTTCTGGGTTAGGTTCTCCGGGTTCTTCCACAACGCCCACCGGCAGCGTTTCAACTCCGCTGACACACCCCGCCCACCCGGCCCGCCCTTCGCCGGACCCCGGACCCGGCCCACGGCGTTGTTCCACGCCTGCCTACGCACCACGTCCAACGCGTCCACAGCCCAGGCGACCACATGGAACGGATCAGCACACCGCACCGCCTGCGGACACCGCCTGGCCACCACCCGTGCGATCCACGGCGCCCCATCAGCCGACACCAACCGCAACGCCGCACACCGCTGCGGACCCAGCAGATCGAAGAACAGGTTCAACGTCGCCTCGTGACGGCCCGGATGAACCCACAACAACCGGCCACTGTCATGGTCAACCACGACCGTCAGATACTTCTCACCCCGCCGGTACGAAATCTCATCGATCCCGATCCGGGTCAACCCCGCAAACCGATCCACCGCACCACCGGTGTCAGCCCACACCCGCGCCACGATCGCGCCGACCGTCGACCACGCCACCCGCATCAACTGCCGCACCGCCGACTTCGACGCCACCGTCGCAAGCCACGCCACCATCTCGTCAAACGCCAACGTGTGACCCGCCCCGTGCCGTGCCCACGGCACCGCCGCCACCACCACCCCATGCACCCGACACGACACCCTCGGCGCATCCGCCTCGATCACCACCCGAACCGTCCCCAGATCCGGCGCCCTCCACCGACGCCGCCCCTCACCCCGGTCATAACCCACACACCGCCGCCGACACACCCCACACCGAGACCTCGCCCCCGCATGCAACCGCACATGCGCCACCACGAACCCGCCCCCATCACCCCCCTCCTCAGACCACTCCACCCGCTCCACCACCGCCCGCTCAACCCCGAGCAACCGTTGCCATACCCTGACACCACGCATGCCGTTCCCCGATCCCTGGAACTCGACCCTCGACAAGCCGAGAACCTAGACCGGGAACGGCATGCGCCACACACACCACACCAAACACACCCACAGATAAGCGCGAAGACCCCGAATTCGCTGTGTCCTGTCGAGGCAGTACCCCGCCGCCCACCGGTGGCCCGGCACGCCCGCCAGGTCCGATCCGTCGCATTCGGGAGCCCACACCCGTCGACCTTGGACAAATCACGCAACAAATCAGACAAACGCACCACGACAAGTCCTTGATCGACACGGCCGGGGCACCCTCGACGCGGCCGGAGCGCCCTCGACACGGCCGGAGCGCCCACGA
Organism: Polymorphospora rubra; assembly: GCF_018324255.1. GTDB lineage: Bacteria > Actinomycetota > Actinomycetes > Mycobacteriales > Micromonosporaceae > Polymorphospora > Polymorphospora rubra. The sequence continues at coordinate 4,087,008 of NZ_AP023359.1, read as the reverse complement.
CGGCGCCCACGGGCTGCGTCGCCCGGCCGGAGCTGCGGCGGTCAGGGTTGCGGGCCGGCCGTCAGTTGTCCATCGGGGTGAGGGTGGCGCGGGTGCGCAGCTGCTTGCGGCGAACGCGGCGAAGCGTGCCGACCGTCGACTGCAACTTCTCCTTCGTGGACAGATTGTGCCGCCACATGGTCGACATCGGCAGGTGCTTCAGCCGCGGAGTCATCAGCCCGGCCGCCCGCAGGGTCACCAGCCGGCCCCAGACCGCGCCACGGGCCCGGAGCAGGTTGGGCTGCGAGGCGGGCAGGATCTTCGGCTCGACCGGTTCGAGGACCAGGGCACCGGCCGCGATGGCGGCCTCGATGAGCCGTACGCCCCGCTCGGTGCGGGCCAGGACCAGCGAGCGGCCCGGGTCACCGGCGGTCGGGCGGTACCAGGGGTCGCCGACGGCGACGTCCGCGAACTCACCGGTGTGGTCGGCGCACAGGTAGCAGCGCCACTGCCGGTGCTTCTGCAGGATGTCGCCCCAGGACTGCTCGTACGTCAGGGTGCGTTCCTGCCCCGGCGGGTCGTCGACCAGGCGGGTCCGGGCGTTGCCCGGCCAGCCGTTACCCCGGTAGTGCACCGACTCGATCCGGGCCGGGTCGTCCACCCCGAGCACCTTGAGCATCTCCAGGGTGCCCTGGGTGGTGGGGGTGCCGGCACAGAAGACCGCGATGGTCACCCCGACCTTGGCGTCCAGGGCCGGCCGGACCTGTCGGGCCATCCGTACGGCGGCGACGTCGCAGGGCTTGCCGATGAAGGCACTCGGTGCGTCGGCCGACTCGATCAGGTCGAGCCGGTCGCAGGGGCTGGCGGGGGCGTACCGGGAGCCGGCACCCGCGAGCAGGTCGTCGCGGCCGAGCGAGTACTTCGTCTCGTTGAGGTAGGGCACATCCTTGCGGGCGCCGATGTGCAACGCGCCGGCCATGCCCTGCCGCTCGATGCAGAAGGCGGCCAGCGCGGTCGCCACGCCACCGCTGGAGCCGGCGAACCGGATCTCCGGGTCGGCGGCGTACCCCTCGTAGATCGCCCGGACCGGTCCCCAGGCGGCCCGCAGTTCGGCGATCTCGCCGGGGGCTGCCTGCTCGGTGTCGTGTTCCAGCCGTACGCCGGGACAGCAGCCGACCGCGGCGGTGGCGCCGGCGCCGTTGCGGGCGACCGGGGTGATCGGCAGCGGGCGGCGGCCGTGGTCGAGCACGTCGACCATGCGTACCTCGTCGGGTGCGAGGTAGGCGCAGACACCGCAGCCGGTGCAGAGCTTGTGGTCGGCGACGTCGTGGACGGTCTGCGGCTGGGGCATCAACGGGCTCCGGCGGTGCTGCGGTTGGCGTGTTCGGCGCGGGCCAGGGCGACGATCTCGTCCATCTGCTCGCCGGCGCGGCGGATCGCGACCGGGGTGCGTTCGGCGAGTTCGGCGGCGGTCTCGGCACGGCTCGTCCAGGACCGCCAGAGGGCGTCGAGCAGGTCGTCGTCGCCGAGCTCACGGGCGTCGGCGACGTGCCGCTGCTGGCCGACGCTGGCGAAGACGCCGCGGGCCTTGAGGCTGTAGGCGAGGATCGCCGCTGGTACGGCCGACGACAGCGCGGCGATGGTGGCGTGCATCCGCATACCGCAGAACCAGGTGGTCTGCCGGATGACCCACTTCGCCTGGTGCGGGTCGAGGCCGGGCGGCGTGATCATCACCCGGTCGCCGTGCCGGGCACTGAGGGCGGCGTGCAGGCGCTCGCTGGCGGCGGTGTCGTCGTCGGTGCCGCCGGGGGTGCGCACGTGCGGCACGATGACGATCCGGGCGTCCGACTCGTCGAGGAGGCGTTCGCAGAGGCGCTGGGCGACGCGGCCGCTGTCGGCGGCGAGGCCGAACTGGGCGGCGCCCTCGGCGCGCACCATCAGCCCGCTGACGTTGATGCCGACGACCGGGCCGGGTACGGCCGCGAACCAGGTCGCCAGCTGCTCGTGGGCCGGTTCGTCGGGTTCGCGGGGTTCGAGGCCGAACGCCACGTCGACGCCCTCGCGGTGGCGGGCCGGGTCGAGGTCGGCGCCGAGCAGTTCGCCGAGCGCGGCGTAGCTCTCCGGGTCGCGGGCCCAGGCCATCGCCGCCCCGCGGACGAGGCTGACCGCCTCGGCACGGACCCGGGTCGACTTGAACGGCCCGTACGTCTGCGGCAGGAACACCAGCGGGCGGCGGCGCAGCAGGGAGAGCCGCTTGGGCCAGGCGACGGTGCGGAAGCGGTGCTCGCCGTAGATGTCGCTGAAGCTGTCCCCACCGCTGACGTCGAGCACCACGTCCGCCGCGTCGATCTTCGCGATGCCGCTGTTGCCGAGGCCGCCGAGGGCGGCGCTGACCCGCATGTTCAGGTAGGACTCGGGCCGGTGGTAGCGGCGCGAGTGCCGGGCTCCGGCCAGGCCGATCGGGACCGGCCGCCCGCCGACGTACGCCCGCCCGGTGCGCTGGCCCCAGCCGTCGTCGAAGACCGTGATGTCCGCGGCCGGCTCCCTGGTCAACAGCCCGCCCAGGGTGGCGGCGCGCAGGGCGCCGACGCCGAGGTTGAGATGCGATCCGGGTACGCCGAACAGGCAGGCCGACAGCGGGCCACCACCGCCGATGTGCTCGCTCATCCCGCCGCCACGCTCCGCTCGCTCACAGCTCGATCACCGCTTTCTCGCACCGGAACGCCTCGGCGTACCGGGATCTGCATTCCATGCCGCGCAGTCGGGCCAGTCCGAGGAAGACCTCGTCGTCCCACCAGTCCCGGTCCTTCTGCGACGGGAAACTGGAGTGCAGCAGTTCAACCTTGCGACGGGCCCGCTCCGCGCTGAGCGGCAGGTAAAAGTTACGCCGCCCGAGGTCGCCGTCCCACTTCGGGATCTCGTAGTGCAGCACCGGCGCGGCCCGGAACGACGTCGTCACGAGCTCGGCCAGCGTGCGGTGGTCCTGGTGGGCGTCGTCGGTGCCGGGGGCGACGACAAGGTCTGCGGGGAAGGTCCGCGCGGCCTCGTCGACGATCCGCTTCGCGTCACCCCAGCGGGCGGGCACCCGGCCGTCGGGCAGGTCGTGCAGGGCGAAGCTCAACTCGGCACCGGGCAGGAACGCGGTGGCCGCGGCCCGGGCCTCGGCCTGACGGTCCGGGCTGCCGGTGAGCAGCACGTAGTGCACCCGCAGACCCGGGTTTGCGGCGGCGAGGCCGAGCAGCAGCCCGCCGGCGCCGATCTCGATGTCGTCGGGGTGCGCGCCCAGCAGCACCACCCGGCGTGTCCCGGCCAGGTGCAGTCCGGGCATCAGTGGCTCAACGCGGGGGCGCCGGGCGACGAGAGCAGCGCCGTCGAGGTGCCACCGCCGTTGCGGTTGCCGTCCCAGAGCATCCAGGGGCAGCGGCCGGCGTGGTAGAGCTCCTCGAGTTCGGCCCGGTCCTTGAACGTGTCGGCGGCCCGCCAGAACCCGGTGAACCGCTGGGCGAGCAGCCGGCGCTCGGGCAGCAGCCGCTCGAAGGCGTGCGGCACCATGTCCTCGCCCTCACGCAGTGCGGAGAAGATCTCCGGGCGCAGGACGAAATAGCCCCCGTTCTCCCACTGCATCAGCTCGCGGATCGGCCGTACCCGGGTGACCTGGTCCTCGTCGGTGATGTCGATGACGTGGTGGGTCGACTGCACCGGTACGGCGAGCAGGCTGGCGGTGGCCGAGGAGGTCCGGAACCGTTCGATCATCTCCGGCAGCGGCGCGTCGGTGAGCGTGTCGGCGTAGTTGGCGAGGAACATCGGCTCGTTCTCGACGTGCTTGCGGACCCGCATCAGCCGCTCGCCGATGGTGGAGTTGAGCCCGGTGTCGATGAAGGTGATGTTCCAGTCGGTGATGTCGGAGGAGAACAGCCGTACGTCGCGACCGCCGCGGGCCAGTGTGAAGTCGTTCGAGAGGGTCTCGTCGTAGTGCAGGAAGTAGTCCTTGACGGCGGCGGCACCGTAGCCGAGGCAGAGCACGAAGTCGGTGTGGCCGAAGTGCGCGTAGTAGCGCATGACGTGCCAGAGCAGCGGACGGTCACCGATCATCGCCATCGGCTTGGGCGCCGACGCGGCCCCCTCGCGCATCCGCATGCCGAGGCCACCGCAGAACAGGACGACCTTCATCACACCACCTCGAGGGCCGGGATCGGAAAGACCAGCCGGCCGCCCCACTCCCGCACGTACGAGAGTTGCTGGGAGATCTCGGTACGCAGGTTCCAGGGCAGCACGAGCACGTAGTCGGGCCGGTCCTGCGCGATGCGCTCCGGCGCGTGGATCGGGATGTGTGTGCCGGGCAGGAACAGCCCCTGCTTGTAGGTGCTCCGGTCGACGGTGTATTCGAGCAGGTCGGACCGGATACCGCAGTGGTTGAGCAGGGTGTTGCCCTTGCCGGGGGCCCCGTAGCCGACGACCCGCTTGCCCTGGGCACGGGCGTCGAGCAGGAACTCGACGAGGTCGCGCTTGATGTCGAAGACCGCCTCGGCGAAGCCGCGGTGCCCGTCGACGGTGTGCAGTCCCGCCTCGGCCTCGGCCTCCAGCACCGACTTGACGTTGCTGGACGGCTCGCCGGCCGCGGCGGCGTGCCGGGCGTGCACCCGCAGCGATCCGCCGTGGGTCGACAGCTCCTCGACGTCGACGGCGACGAGGCCGGCGGTGGCCAGCGCCCGCTGCGCGGTGAGCAGCGAGAGGTACTGGTAGTGCTCGTGGTAGATGGTGTCGTACTGCCGGCGCTCGATGAGCCGCAGCAGGTGCGGGAACTCCAGGGTGATCAGCCCGTCCGGCTTGACCAGGGCGGCCAGCCCGGCGGTGAAGCCGACCAGGTCGGGCACGTGGGCGTAGACGTTGTTGCCGGCGACCAGGTCGGCGCGGCCGTACTCGGCGGCGAGCGCCGCACCGGTCTGCGCCCCGAGGAAGTGCACCCGGGTCCGTACGCCCTTGGCGTTGGCGACCTCGGCGATGTTGGCGGCGGGCTCGACGCCGAGCACCGGTACGCCCCGGGCGACGAAGTGCTGCAGCAGGTAGCCGTCGTTGCTGGCGACCTCGGTCACCAGGCTGTCCGGGCCCAGGCCGAGCGTGTCGATCATCGTGTCGGCGTAACGCCTGGCGTGCGCCACCCACGAGTCGGAGAAGGACGAGAAGTACGCGTAGTCGGAGAAGATGTCCTCACCCGGCACGTACGCGGGAAGCTGGACGAGCAGGCAGCTCGGGCAGATCCGCACGTGCAGGGGATAGAACGTCTCCGCGGAGTCGAGCCGCTCGGCCGGCAGGTAGCTCTCGCACAGGGGCGACATGCCCAGGTCGACGAAGGTCTCGGTCAGCGCCGTGGTGCACAGCCGACATTCGGCAACGGTCATTGAGCTTCCCCCACGCACTAGCTGATGTCGGTCGCGGCGTTCCGTGGTGTGGGTGCACCCCACGCTGCCGTCGGGTCCGGGCCCAGGACCACCGCCGGTCCCCGGTCGCGGGACAGGTTGGTCCCGGACCGTGGAACATCGGCGCGCCGGGCCCGACGCGCGTCTGGCAAACGCTAGCCAGAGTGCCTCCCACCAGGGCGCTTGAGTAAGAAGTCTGACACTCTTCGGCCCGGCCACCGGCCCCCTCATAGACTCGGCCTCCCACACCCGAAGACACTGCGGGGGCTTTGCCATGCGCGTTCTCGTGACCGGTCACCACGGCTACATCGGCAGTGTGCTGACGCCGATGCTCACCGCCGCCGGCCACGAGGTCGCCGGGCTCGACATCGACCTGTTCGCCGACTGCCTGCTCGGTCCCGCCCCGGCGGAGATACCGGCCGTACGGGTGGATCTGCGCGACGTCACGGCGGAACACCTGGCCGGTTTCGACGCGGTGCTGCACCTGGCGGCGCTGTGCAACGACCCGATCGGCAATCTCAACCCCGAGTTGACGTACGACATCAACCACCGGGCCACGGTGCGGCTGGCCGAAGCGGCGAAGGCCGCCGGGGTGTCCCGTTTCCTGTTCTCCTCGTCGTGCAGCCTCTACGGCGCCGGCCTGGACGACCGGCCGCTGGACGAGAACGCCGGCTTCGCCCCGGTGACGCCGTACGGCGAGTCGAAGATCCTGTCCGAGCAGGGGCTGGCCGGCCTGGCCGACGACGACTTCTCCCCGGTCTCGCTGCGCAACGCGACCGCGTACGGCTTCTCGCCCCGGCTGCGCGGCGACCTGGTGGTCAACGACCTGACCGCGCACGCACTGCTCACCGGCGAGGTGCGGCTGCTCTCCGACGGCTCGGCATGGCGCCCACTGGTGCACATCGAGGACATCTCGGCGGCGTTCCTGGCGTTGCTGGAGGCGCCCCGGGAGGTGGTGCACGGCAAGGCGTACAACATCGGGCAGACCAGTGAGAACTACCTGATCCGCGACGTCGCCGAGGTGGTGGCCGAGGTGGTCCCGGGCTCGACCGTGACGTTCGCCGGCGGGGCGTCGGCCGACGCGCGCAACTACCGGGTGAGCTGCGACCTGGTCGCCGCCGAGGTGCCCGGCTTCCAGCCGCGCTGGACGGTCCGCAAGGGCGTCGAGGAGCTGGTCGAGGCCTACCGACGGCACGGGCTGACGATCGAGGACTTCCGCGGCGAACGGCACCAGCGACTGCGCCGGATCCAGTCGCTGCAGGGTGCCGGCCGGCTCGACGGCGAACTGCGCTGGACCACCGGCGGGGCGGCATGACCGGCCCGGCCTGTCACGCCTGCGGGGCCGCCGAACTGGTCCCGTTCGCCGACCTGGGGACGATCCCGGTCTTCTGCGGGGTGCACTGGGCCAGCCGGGACGAGGCGCTGGCGTCACCGCTCGGCGACATGCGGCTGGCGTACTGCCCGGCGTGCGCGTACGTCCGCAACGTGGCGTTCGACCCGGCAGCGCTGGTCTACGACACCACGATGGACACCAACCTGCACCACTCACCGGCGTTCCAGACCTTCTCCGCCGACCTGGTCCGGCATCTCGCCGACCGCTACCCGCTCAAGGGTGCGACCGTGCTCGACGTCGGCTGCGGGCAGGGCGAGTTCCTGCGTGAGCTGTGCCATGTCTCCGGTGCCCACGGTCACGGCTACGACGCGATGTACGCCGGTCCGGCCGGCGAGGACCCGTCCGGCGCGGTGTTCCACTCGACCCACGCCCCGCTCGACGACTCGACCCCGGCGTTCGACTTCGTCACCTCGCGGCACTGGTTCGAACACCTCGACGACCCGTACGGCTTCCTGGTCCGGCTCCGCGAACTCGCCGGCGACCGGACCGTGTACGGCTACATCGAGGTTCCCGACGCCTGCTACGACCTGGCCACCGCCGGCTGGGAGGTCATCTACCCGCACGTGTCGTACTTCGACGCGTACGCGCTGCGCACCATCGTCGAGCGGGCCGGCTGGCGGATCGAGGCGACCGGGCCGCTGTTCTCCGGGATGTTCCGGTTCGTGGAGTTCTCCGTGAACGCCGACGGGCCGCCCCGGTCCGACGCGCCGCTGCCCGACACCGCCGACCGCGACCGGCAACTCGCGTCCGTCGCCGGCTTCGCCGACCGGCACCACGCCGAACGCGACCACTGGCGCACCACCATCGACCGACTGATCGCCGAGGGTGACCGGCCGGTGCTGTGGGGGGCCGGCTCGCGCGGCGTACAGTTCCTGCACCTGGCCGATCCCGACCACCGGCTCGCCGCCGTCGTCGACGTCAACCCGCGCAAGTGGGGACGCTACCTGCCGGTCACCGGGCACGAGGTCACCGATCCGGCGACCCTCGCGGAACTGGGCACCGGGTCAGTGATCATTACGAATCCGGCATACCGTAAGGAGATCACCGCCACCCTGCGCCAGCTCGGCGTGAGCGCCCAACTGCTGGTCGCCTGAGACCGGAGGAAGACGATGCCCGACACCCCCCGCGTCACCATCGGTGTCCCCGTCTACAACGCCGAGCGTTACCTCATCGGCTGCCTCGACGCGCTGCTCGCCCAGGACTACCCCGACTTCGAGGTCGTGATCAGTGACAACGCCTCGACCGACCGCACCTGGGAGATCTGCCAGCGCTACGCCGCGATCGATCCACGCATCCGGGCCTACCGCAATCCGCAGAACCTCGGCGGCCACGCCAACTTCGCCCGGGTCGCCGAACTGGCCCGCGGTGAGCTGTTCAAGTGGGCGGCGTACGACGACGTGTGCCTGCCGGGTCACCTCGGCGCCTGTGTCACCGCGCTCGACGCCGCCGGGCCGGAGACGGTGCTCGCCTATCCGCGTACGCTCCTGATCGACGAAGAAGGCGAAACAATCGGCCCCTACGCTGACCTCATGGACCTGCGCCACCACCGCCCCTGGCGGCGGGTAGCCGCGGTCGCCTCGCACATCAGCCTCTGCCACGCCCACTTCGGCGTCTTCCGGCTGGCCGCGCTGCGACGCACCGGCATGATCCGCCCCTACCTGTCCTCGGACTACACGTTGATGGCCGAGGTGGCCGCACTCGGCGAGATCCACGAGGTCGACCAGCCACTGTTCATGCGCCGGGTGCACGGCGCCTCGACGCGCCAGGCCAAGGGCAGCAACGCGGCGGACGCCAGCACCTGGTTCGCGCCGCAGGGCGGACGCACCTCCGGAGCACCGCGGATGCGGATGCTGGGCGAAACGCTGCGGGTGCTCGCCACGGCGAAGACCCCGGCCCCGACCCGGCTGGCCAACGCCGCCGCGTTCCTCGGCGCCTGGTCGGTCCGACGGGTCCGGGTCCGGGTCGGCTACTGGCGCCGCCAGCTGGTCCGGCACCCGGCACCACGCACAGCGGGCGGCAGCGTCTAGTGGCCAACGCAAGTCCGCCGGTCACGGTCGAGGCGGCACCGGTCCAGGCCGGCCCGCCACCGAAGTCGAAAGTACGTTCGGCGATCGGCTGGTCGTACGTCCTGACCGCCGGCCGGGTCGGTTCCTCGATTGTCGTCACGTTCGTGCTGGCGATGCTGCTCGGCCCGGACGAGTTCGGCATCCTGGCGATGGCGCTGGTCCTCGTGATGATCGCGCAGACGATCCTCCAGCAGGGGCTGGTGTCGGCGATCGTGCAGCGCGACAAGCTGACCGGCGCCCACCTCGACGCCGCGTTCGGGGTCCTGGCCATCGCCGGCTTCGGCGTCGCCGCCCTCGTCGCCGCCCTCAGTCCGCTGTGGGCCCTGATGTATCGGGAGCCCCGGCTCACCCTGGTCTGCGTCGCACTCGCCCCGCTGGTGCTCATGCAGGGGCTGGCGACCGTACCGGAGGCGGTCCTGCGGCGCGAGCTGCAGTTCCGGGCCGTCGCGATCCGAACCCTGCTGGCCGCGGTGGTCAGCGGTGTGATCGGGATCGCCCTCGCGGTCGCCGGTGCCGGCATCTGGGCGCTGGTCGCCCAGCAACTGGTCAACGCCCTGATCGGCCTGATCGTGCTCTGGATCGTCTGCCCCTGGCGGCCGAGCCGGCGCATCCGCCTCGGCGCGATCCGCGAGCTGTGGACCTTCTCGCTGCACTCCGCCAACGCCGGGCTGGGCGTGATGCTCAGCAACCGGGCCGACCTGATCTTCACCGGTCTGTTCTTCGGCCCGATCGCCACCGGCATCTACCGACTGGCCGCCCGGCTGCCGGACATGCTCGTCGACGTGACGGTCCGATCCCTCCAGCAGGTGGCACTGCCGTCGCTGTCCCGGCACCAGAACGACCGGACCGCCTTCGTCAACCACCTCGTCCAACTCCAGCACCTCGGCGCCATCGTCGGGCTGCCGGTCCTCGGCGTACTGGCCGCCACCGCCGGGCCGCTGGTCGGCTTCCTCGGCCCGCAGTGGGCCGGCACCGAGGTCCCGTTACAGGTGCTCTGCCTCTTCGGCGCCGTCAACGTCTTCGGGGTGCTGCTCGGCCCGGCCCTGCAGGCCATCGGGCAGCCGGGCAAGCTCGCCGCGATCTCCTGGGCCCGCGGGCTGCTCGGGGTGGCCACCTTCGCCGCCCTGGGCACCATGTTCGGCGGCGGCAACCCGGCGGCACAGGCCACCGCGATCGCCGTGGCCGGGGTGTGTCTCCAGGTCGTGGTCAACGCGGTGTCGATCTGGGTCACCGTACGCCGGGCGGCCGGCGCCTCGGTGCTGCGGTTCCTGTTGCCGACGCTGCCCGCGGTGGTCGCCGCGACGGCGGCCGCACTGGTGCCGTACGGGCTGAACCGGCTCGGTGCCGACGAGCTGCCGCCGCTGGTCGGGGTGGTGGTGCTCGGCGCGGCCGGTGGTCTGACCGCGGCGGCGATCCTCTGGACGACCGACCGACGCGTACGCGACCTGGTCCGCAAACGCCTCCCCCGCCGTTTCCGCCGCCCTTCGCACCCCCCAAGACCCGCGTGATCAGGGACTAAGTCGGGTGTGTCGTCGGCGTGCCGTACGACGAAGCCCCTGATCATCGGGATCAAGGGCGGCTGCCATCAGCGGACCACCACCCGCCGCGCCGTCCCACCGCGCCGCGCCGTGTCCCGCCCCGCAGTACGCCGCGGTGCGCCGCGGTGCGTCGCCGTGCACCGCAAGATCCGCGTGATCAGGGAGTATTTCGCCCGCCACGCCGACGACACGCCGGACGTGGTCCCTGATCACCGCGATCAGGGAGGTGACGGGAGACGCGACCTCTGGTCATGCGGCAAACGGGCCGGGCCACCCGTGAGCGGATCTCGGGCGGATATGGAGCGGCCCCCGGCCGAAGGCCGGGGGCCGCTGTGGTGGTGGTGGGTTCGGTTCAGGACTGCTGCGGGGTGAAGATGATCGCGGTGTTGTCGGCGAGGACCGCCTCGTTGAACGAGTGCTGCACCGCCTGCGTACCCGCGTGGTTCTCGATCCCGACCGTGGCACTGTCACCACGCTCACGCGGCTTGCTCGACGCCAGACTCTCGTAGTTGAACACGATCTCACCGGACACCGACAACGACACCTGGATCGTCACCCGCGCCGACGACGACCCGTACTGACCGTGGTTGTACCACTCCAACACGAACCTACGACCGTCACCACTACCGGTGACCGCACTGCGCACCACCGTATCCGCCCGCACCACCAGGTCGTCCCAGTACGGGTAGACGCCGGTGTTCGGCGCGGTGGTGTCCGGAATGGGGCCGTTGATCGGCTGGGCTCCACCGGGGTCCTCGAAGCTGAGGAAGCCGTTGCTGGACACCCACGCCGTCGTGTAGGTCTGCCCGTAGAACGGGAACGCGAACGGCAGCTCGATCTGCTCCACCGAGTCGTCACCGGTCAACGGGATCGGCGTACCACCCGAGATCGGCGTGTACGGCCGCGACTCCGTCGACTTCGTGTAGGCACCACCACCGCTGGCCGGCGGCGGCGTCGGCGACGGCGGCTGGCTGGTGGGCGGTGGTGCCGTCGTCGGTGCGGTCAGCGCCAGGTTGGCGGTGTGGGCGCCGGCGGCGGCCACCGTCACCGTGCCCGAGGCGCTGCGCCCGCCGTCCGCCGTGGCGGCGACCGTGTACGTCCCGGCCGGCACCGAACCGATCGTGTAGCTGCCGGTGGCCGTGGTCGTCGCGGTCCGCCCGCCGGGGGTCAGCGTCACCGCGGCCCCCGCGACGGGCGTACCGCCGCTGGTCACCACACCGGACACCGTGCCGGTGGTGGCCGGCGTGGGGTCGACCGGCGGCTGGTTCGTCGGCCCCTGGCCGCCGCCGGACGGGGTGAAGACGATCGCGGTGTTGTCGGCGAGGGCCGCCTCGTTGAACGAGTGCTGCACCGCCTGCGTACCCGCGTGGTTCTCGATCCCGACCGTGGCACTGTCACCACGCTCACGCGGCTTGCTCGGCGCCAGACTCTCGTAGTTGAACACGATCTCACCGGACACCGACAACGACACCTGAATCGTCACCCGCGCCGACGACGACCCGTACTGACCGTGGTTGTACCACTCCAACACGAACCTACGACCGTCACCACTACCGGTGACCGCACTGCGCACCACCGTATCCGCCCGCACCACCAGGTCGTCCCAGTACGGGTAGAGAGCGGCGTTGGGCGCCGACGCGTCGGGGATCGGCCCGTTGATCGGCTGCCCGTTGCCGGGGTCCTCGAAGCTGAGGAACCCGTTGGCGGACACCCACGCCGTCGTGTAGCTGTGCCCGTAGAACGGGAACGCGAACGGCAGCTCGATCTGCTCCACCGAGTCGTCACCGGTCAACGGGATCGGCGTACCACCCGAGATCGGCGTGTACGGCCGCGACTCCGTCGACTTCGTGTACGAGACGCCTCCCGCCGGCGGCGGGGTGGTGGCCGGCGGAGTGGTGGCCGGCGGGGTCGTCGGGGGCGGGGTGGTGGCCGGCGGGGTGGTGGCCGGCGGGGTGGTCGGCGGCGGCGTCGGGGTCGGGGTCGGGTTGGTCGGTCCGGTCAACGTGAGGTTGGTCGTGTGCGTACCGCCGGCGGTGACCGTGACCGAACCCGAGCCGGTCAGCCCGCCCGGACCGGTGCCGGTGACCGTGTACGTGCCGGCCGGGACCGAGCCGAGGGTGTAGCTGCCGCCCGCGGCGGTGGTCGCGCTCAGGTTGCCCGGGTTCAGCGTCACCGTGGCGCCGACCACCGGCGTGCCGTTGCTGGTCACCACACCGGAGACGGTGCCGGTGACCGGCGGCGGGTCGGTCGGGCCGCCGCCACCGGGCGGGGTGATGACGATCGCGGTGTTGTTGGCGAGGACCGCCTCGTTGATCGAGTACTGCAACGCGATCGTGCCGGCGGCGTTCTCGATCCCGACGGTGGCGGAGTTGCCCAGTTCCCGGGCGCCGCCGAGGTCGGCGTAGTTGAAGGTGATCCGCCCGGACTCCTCCATGAGCACCTGGAACGTCAGTCGGCCCGACGTGGAGCCGTACAGGCCGATGTTGCGCCACTCGACGTTGAAGCGGCGGTTGGGCGCGGTGCCGGTCACCGCCGTCCGGATCGTCGAGTTGTCCCGGGCCCACAGGTCGTCCCAGAACGGGTAGATGGCGGCGTTGGGCGCTGACACGTCCGGGATCGGGGTGTTGACGCCCCACGAGCCGTTCGGGTCGAGGAACGACAGCTTGCCGTTCACGTCGATCCAGGCGGCGTCGTACGACTGGCCGTAGAACGGGAACGCGAACGGCAGGTCCACCCGGGTGATGGCCTCGTCGCCGGACAGCGGCAGCACGGTGTCGTCGGCGGGCACGATCGGCCGCCCCGGCACCGTGTCACAGGTGTAGCCGAAGGTGTCGGCGCACGAACCGGAGCCGCTGTAGGTCGCCGTGTAGGTGGTGGCGATGGCCGGCGCGGTGATCACGTGGGTCTGCGCCCCGCCGTCCGACCATCCCTCGAACGTGAAGGTCGAACTGCCGGCCGTCTGCGGCGTGGGTGCGCTGATCGTGTTGGTCGACCCGACGATGACCTCACGGACCGCCGGCGTGCTGACCGGCGCGCCGTTGTGGTTGAGTTCCAGGCCGCCCGGGCTGCTGGCGAAGGTCAGGTTGACCGTCTTCGGGTCCAGGCGGGTGGTGGTGCTGGACGTCAGCCCGCTGCTGTCGGTCGCGGTCAGCGTCAGTTCGAGGTGCGACGGGTATTCGTGGTCCGGCGCGACGAACGTGCCGGAGGCGACACCATCCGCGCTCTGCACGTGGTGGGTGTGGCAGTCGTCGGCGGAGTAGCAGTGCCGGTTGATCAACTGCCAGGACAGCGACGACGCCGGCAGCGTGCCGTCCTGCGGGTCGGTCGCGTGTCCGGAGAAGGAGACCGTCTCACCGACCTCCCAGCGCAGCGCGGCGGTCGGCGAATCGATGACCGGCACCGGCGCGTCGGTGCCGACGAAGATCTGCAGGGTCTCGGTGTCGACCGCCCCGGCCATGTCGGAGACCCGCAACCGGGCGGTGTGGGTGCCGGTCGTGGTGTAGGTGTGGGTCGCGGTCGGACCGCTGGCGTCGAACGTGCCGTCGTCGGTGAAGTCCCACTGGTAGGTGAGGATGTCACCGGCGTCGGGGTCGGTGGTGTTGCTGGCGTCGAACGAAACCGTGAGCGGGGCGTTGCCTGAGGTCGGGTTCGCGGTGAACGCCGCCTGCGGGGGCAGGTTGCCGGAGCTGTAGTGGAACCGGCGCACCGTGCCGCCGGTCAGGTCGGCGTAGTACAGGTTGTTGTCCGGGCCGATGACCAGGTCGACCGGCCCGGAGGCGGTCGAGGTGAACGGCATGATGTCGGACGGGTCCGGCACGCCGTCCGGTCCGGCCCGCATGGCCCAGATGCAGCCGCGCGAGTAGTCGGCGAAGAACAGCGCGCCGGCGTACGGCGCCGGGTAGTTGCCGCCCTCGGTCGGGTAGAACGTGATGCCGGTCGGGGCCGAGCCGCCGGTCCGGCAGCCGTCGCCGGGCGCGACGACGTCGTTGTGGTGGTAGGTGTAGTGCGGCCCGGTGGCCGTGCCGGCGGGGGCGGCGTAGAGGCTGCGGCACAGGTCGAGCTGGGCCGCGCGGTAGCCGCTCTGCACGCTGTTGCCCTCGTAGCAGGGCCAGCCGTAGTTGCGGACCGGTCCGTCGGCCGGGTCGACGATCCGGTTGATCTCCTCCCAGTTGCGCCAGCCGACGTCGGCGACCCAGACCTCGTCGGTGCCCGGCCGGAAGGCCCAGCGGTAGGGGTTGCGCAGGCCGTACGCGACGATCCGGCGGGTGTTGGCGTCGGCGCTGGCGGCCATCGGGTTGTCGGGCATGGCCGCCGCGGTCTCCGGGTCGACCCTGATCAGGGTGCCGGACAGGCCGGTCGGGTCGCCGCCGGTGCGCAGGTCCTGGGCGCGCAGGGCGCCGCCCTCGGCGGTCGGCGGGGTCATCGCGCCGCCGACCGGCGACGGCGGGTCGCCGCACGGGTTGGTCGGGTTGCCGGCCTGGCCGTAGTCGACGAAGGTGCCGGAGGCGCCGTCGCCGCCGGTGACGTAGAGCGCGCCGTCGGGGCCGAAGCGGAGTTCGCCGATCGAGTGGCTCTCGATCTGCTGGCACCAGTCGTGCAGCAGCACCTCTTCGGGGCCGGTCATCACGTCGCCGGCGAGCCGCAGCCGGGAGACCCGGCTGCTGGCCGCACAACTGCTCCGCTCGTGGCAGGTGTCGTTGTAGGTCGGTGCGGTGCCGCCGATCAGCCCGTCGTAGGTGTAGCTGACGTAGAGGTAGGGGTCGGCCGGGAAGCTCGGGGGGACCGCCATCCCGATCATCCCGAGGTCCTCGTAGTTGTAGACGTTGGTGCGCAGGTCGGCCACGACGGTCGCGGTGGTGTCCGACAGGCTGTCGAAGACCTTGATGACGCCGTCCTTCTGGGCGACGAACACCCGGCCGTCGGGCGCGAAGACCACCTTGGTCGGCAGGTGGAGTCCGGACAGGACGATCTGCTCGGTGAAGCCGACCGGTGGACCGGCCGCCTCCGCCGGCGCGGCCGTGCCGGGCACCAGGCCCAGGCCGACGGGCACGCTCAGCGCGAGGGCCAGCGCCGAGGACAGTGCGCGCCGTATCGCTCGCGACACCCGGGTCTCCCATCTCACGGCAACGCCGTGGCACAAACAGGTCGATGCGGCTGTTGCCGGCAGAGAGTACGCGGCCACAGCATCGCGCATGATCCAACCGAATGGCTTCGGTAGCCCGACCGGACTACCCGGCCGTACGGCTCGACTTCGGCCGACCGATCGGTGTTTGAGTGGTCAGTCAGTCACGGAACGGCGCTCCGGGCCCGGCGGCGACCGCGGGGCCCGGGACGCGACGTCGCCGTCAGGGTACGGGATGGAACACGATCGCCGTTCCGTTGGCCAGCACCGCCTGGTTGAACGAATGCTGCGTGGCGGCGGCCCCGGCGAGGTCCTCGATGCCGACCGTGGCACTGTCGCCGAGCTCTCTCGGCTTCGAGGTGGTCAGGTCGGCATAGTTGAAGACGATTTCCCCGTTCTCGGACAGGATCGCCTCGACGGTGATGCGCGCCGACGTCGAGCCGTAGTGGCCGATGTTGCGCCACTCCACGACGAACTGGCGGTGGGGCGCGGCGCCGACGACCTCGGTACGGATCGTCGAGTCGGCGCGTACCACCAGGTCGTCCCAGAACGGATAGATCCCGCCGTTGGGTGCGGCCGGGTCCGGCAGTGCGGCGTTGGTGGGTTGCGCCGATCCCGGGTCGGAGAACGACAGGAACCCGTTGGTGGACACCCAGGCGCTCGACTGCGGCTGGCCGTAGAACGGGAAGGCGAACGGCAGGCTGACCTGGGTCACCCCTTCGTCGCCGGTCAGCGGCAGCACGGTGCCGTTGGCGGGTACGAACGGGCGCGGGCCGGTGGTGACCGTGTACTCCCCCTCGCCGCCGCCGGGCGCGGCGAGTGCCAGGTCGACGGTGTGCGCCCCGCCCGGTGCGACGGTCACCGACCGGCTGGCGGAAAGGCCGCCGGGGGCGGTGCCGGTGACGGTGTAGGCGCCGACCGGCACCGACGGCAGCGTGTACGAGCCGTTGCCGGCCGTGGTCGTCGTGTGGTTGCCGGGCGACAGCGTCACCGTGGCACCGGCGACCGCGAGGCCGGTCGCCGCGTTGGTGACCACACCGGACACCGCACCGGTGGTCGGCGGCGCGCCGCCGGGCGGGGTGAAGACCACCGACGTTCCGTTGCGCAGGTCGGGTGTGTTGGTCGAGTAACTCAACGCGACCGCACCGCTGCCGTCCTCGATGCCGACGGTGGCCGAGTCACCACGTTCGCGGCCGGCGGTGGACAGGTCGGCGTAGCTGTAGACGATCTCGCCGGACTCCGACAGCACGGCCTGGAACGTGATCCGGGCCGACGTCGAGCCGTACATGCCGATGTTGCGCCACTCGACGACGTATCTGCGGTCGGGTGCGGTGCCGGTGGTCGCCGTACGGATGCTGGAGTCCGCCCGGACGAACAGGTCGTCCCAGAAGGGATAGAGCGCGGCGTTCGGCAGGGCCGGGTCCGGCAGCGCGGTGTTGGTGCCCAGCGGTGAGCCCGGGTCGGTGAACGACAGGAACCCGTTCGTCGAGACCCAGGCGGTGCTGTGCGTCTGCCCGTAGAACGGGAACGCGAACGGCAGGCCCACCGAGGTGTACGCGTCGTCGCCGGTCAGCGGCAGCACCGTGGTCTCGGCGGGCAGGAACGGCCGGTCGGTGCTCGTGGTGCAGGTGTAGCCGTAGCTGTCGGTGCAACCGGGGGCACTGGTGTAGGTCGCGGTCCAGGTGCCGGCGGCCGGTGGGGCGATCAGCACGTGGGTCGCCGCACCCCCGTCGGACCAGCTGCCGAAGGTGTGCACGAGCGAGTTGCCGCTCTGCGGGCTCGGCGCGCTCACCGTGTTGGTCGAGCCGACGATCACCGTACGGGTGAACGGCGCGGTGCCGGAGAAGTTGCCGACGCTGAGTTGGAGCCCCGGCGGGCTGGTCGCGAAGGTCAGGTCGACGGTCCGCGGGTCGAGCCGGCGTACGGTCGTGCTGGTCAGCCCGTCCGCGTCGGTCGCGGTCAGTTCGAGTTCGAGGTACGACGGGTATTCGTGGTCCGGTGCGACGAAGGACCCGGACCCCACCCCGGCCCATTCCTGCAGGTGGTGGGTGTGGCAGTTGCCGACCGACTCGCAGTGCTCCATCCGCAGCCGCCAGTGCAGGCCCGACGCGGGGATGGTGCCCTGCTGCGGGTCGGTGGCGTGGCCGCCGAAGGTGAGGGTGTCGCCGACCTGCCAGGTGGTGCCGGTGGTGGGGGTGGTGATGACGGCGGTCGGTGCGCTGTTTCCGGGCTGGATGCGGACCGTGGTGCTGTTCGACGCGCCGAGGGTGTCGGTGACGGTCAGCGTCGCGGTGAAGGTGCCGGTGGCCGGGTAGGTGTGCGTCGCGGTCGGCGTGGTCGCGTCGACGGTGCCGTCGCTGGTGAAGTCCCACCGGTACGTGAGCCGGCCGGCGTCGGCGGGGTCGGGGTCGGTGGAGCCGGTGCCGTCGAAGGTGACGGTCAGCGGTGCGGTGCCGGAGGTCGGCGCGGCGGTGATCACGGCCTGCGGCGGCTGGTTGCCCGGGAAGTAGCGGATCCGCCGGACCGTCCCGCCCAGGTCGGCGTAGTACAGCTCGCCACCGGGACCGACGGCGAGGTCGGCGGGACTGGCCGCGGCCTGGCCGAAGAGCTGGATGTTGGCGGGGCTGGGCAGCCCGCCGGGGCTGGCCGGGCGCATCGCCCAGATGCAGTTCCGGGAATAGTCGCTGAAGAAGAGCGCACCGGCGTACGCCGCGGGATAGCTGCCGCCGCTGCCGGGGTAGAACGCCAGGCCGCCGACGGCGTCCCCGCCGGCGCCACAGTTCTCGCCGGGTACGACGTCGGCGTTGTGGTGGTAGGCGTAGTAGGGCGCGGTCTGGCCGGCTCCACTGTAGAGCGACTCGCAGAGGTTCAGGTTCGCGTTGTCGTAGCTGGCCATCCGGGCGTTGCCCTCGTAGCAGGGCCAGCCGAAGTTGGTGACGCCGCCGGTGGGCGCGGCGACCCGGTCGATCTCCTCCCAGAGGTTCCAGCCGACGTCGCCGAGCCAGACCTCGCTGGTCCCGGGTCGCACGGTGGACCGGAACGGGTTGCGCAGGCCGGTGGCGACGATCCGCCGGGCGTTGGGGTCGGCGGAGCCGATCAGCGGGTTGCCGGGGGCGGCGGCGCCGGTCGCCGGGTCGATCCGGATGACGGTGCCATCCAGGCCGGTCGGGTCGCCGAGGGTGCGTACGTCCTGCGAACGCAGCGCACCCCCCTCGGCGGTCGGCGGGGTCATGGTGCCGCCCGGCGGGTCGCCACAGGGGTTGCGCGGGTTGCCGAGCTGCCCGTAGTCGGTGGCGCTGAAGCTGGCGCCGTCGCCGGCCGTGGCGTAGAGCATGCCGTCGGCGCCGAAGGCCAGGTCGCCGACGGAGTGGCTCGGGTACTGCTGGCACCAGTCGTGGATGAGGACCTGTTCCGGGCCGGTGGCCACGTTGCCGGCGGCCCGCAGCCGGGAGAGCCGCCCGGTGACCACACACTGGCCGTTGTTGGCGTCGCCGCAGGTGTCGTTCCACACCGGAGCGGTCCGGCCGGGCGGGGCGTCGTAGGTGTAGAGCACGTAGACGTAGGGGTCGGCCGGGAAACCGGGTGCCAGCGCCAGGCCGAGCAGTCCGCGGTCCCACTGGTTGTGCACGTTGGTGGACAGGTCGGCGAAGAGTGTCGGGGTGGGGTCGGCGAGGTCGTCGAACACCTTGATCCGGCCGTTCTTCTCGGCGACGAAGACCCGGCCGTCGGAGGCGAACTCGAGGTTCGTCGGCTGGCTCAGACCGCTGAAGACGATCTGCTCCTGGAAACCGGACGGCAGCGCGATCGCGGCGGCCGGGGCGCCCTGAAGCGGTGTGAGTAGTCCGGCCAGCAGGGCCGCCGTCAGCCCGATCCCCAACCCGCGTCGAAGGCGCGTCATCGCACCCCTCCCCAAGACACGTGCGCGGGTGGCGCGCACCAGCCATGGTCGTCAATATGACCCGACCGCGCGCACAGAGTAGCCAGCCGATGAATGTTGGGTGCTGTCCTGTTCCTGACCAAAGAATCAGGATGTAGATCAACAAAAAGGTGCTTTACCGACAGATCACCTCAGCCAACTCGCCGGTTCGGCGAGGCAAATTGACCAATAGGATGATCGACATTAACCGATCTCATGACCATGGAAGCGGGCACTTGGTCCGACTCGTGTTAGAAAGACGACATCGTCCGAGAATGCGAGTCACTTGCCCGCACCGGACCGCATAGAGCAGGCTTTCCAATAGCTTCACCCACTCCCCGGTCGCAGCCCGACGAGGCGCTGCGACCTTTCGTCGATGCCACCCTTTCCAGCGCTCTGGGCGGATACGAGGTAGACATGGCCGACCGGCGTCCGCACGTCGTCATCGTGGTGGTGAACCTGCCCGTCGAACGTGACCGGCGGGTCATCCGCGAGTGCCGGGCACTGGAGGCCGCCGGCTACCGGGTGACGGTCATCTGCCCGCGCGGCCCGCAGAAGCTGCGGATCCTGCCCGGTACGGCGACGCAGATCAGGTCGTTCCCACAACCGCTGGCCGGCTCGGGCGTGCTCTCCTTCGCCGCCGAGTTCGCCTGGGCACTGATCGCCGTCACCACCCGCCTGCTCGGCGTCATGGTCCGCACCCGCGTCGACGCGGTGCAGGCCTGCAACCCGCCCGATGTCTTCTGGACCATCGCCCTGCTCATGCGGATGCTCCGCCGGCCGTTCGTCTTCGACCACCACGACCTGAGCCCGGAACTCTACGAGTGCAAGACCGAGAACCCGCGCCCGGTCGTACTGCGCATTCTCAAGCTCATGGAACGGCTCTCCTGGCGGTGCGCGTCGGCCGTGGTGTCGACCAACGAGTCCTACCGGGAACTGGCGATCAGCCGTGGCGGCTGCGATCCCGACGACGTCGTGGTGGTGCGCAACGGCCCGACGCTCGCCGAGGTCGGCGCGACCGGGATACCGACGCAGCGCGCCGGCGAACCGGGGTCGACCGGCACCGGCGACGACGGCCGCCAGGTCATCGTCTACCTCGGCGTGATCAATCCGCAGGACCACGTCGACGCCGCGGTGCTCGCCGCCGAACGGCTGGTCGACCTGCGCGGCCGGGACGACTGGCGGATGGTCGTGGCCGGGGACGGCGACAGCCTGCCCGGCCTGCGGCAACTCGTCACCGAACGTGGACTCGACGACGTGGTGCGGTTCACCGGTTGGCTGGAGGCCGACGAGGTCGACGTGCTGCTGCGCTCCGCCTCGATCGCCATCCAGCCGGACCCTCCGACCCGGATGGCCGACTTGTCGACGATGGCGAAGACCGTGGAGTATGTGGCGCGAGGGCTGCCGGTCGTAGCCGTCGACCTACTGGAGACGCGGCGCACCGCCGAGGGGGCGGCGACCTACGTGCCGACCGGCTCCCCGGACGAGCTGGCCAAGGCGCTCGACCAGCTCCTCAGCGACGAGGACGCCCGGGCGACGATGCGGATCGTGGCCCGGCAGCGCTTCACCGAACTACTCGCCTGGGACCACCAGGCCAGGACGTACATCCGGCTGTGGGACCGGCTTCTGCGCCCACGGTCGACGGGCCACGACCCGGCTCCACCCGTGAACCCGGCCCACGCCGAGCGCGGCGTGAACGACGCCGCATGGTACGAATCTGGCGGCAGGGCCCCTGGCCGGGCCTCGCAGACCAACCTCACGACCTGACGACCCGCGCTACCCGAAGGGGCCGACGCTGTGGACCTTCTCGACCTCCTGAGACTGATGGTCCGGCGGTGGTACGTCGCCGCTCCGGTCGTCGTGCTCACCCTCGGCGCGGCGCTCGTCGTCGGCTCGTCGATCCAGCCCGAATACAAGACCTCGGCCGCCGTCCTGCTCGTGCCGCCGACCACCAACCCGCCCGCGCCGGCGCCCAACGCCAGCCCGCAGCCCGGCAACCCGTGGCTGAAGGTCGGTGAGGTCGCGATGGCCCAGGCGGTGCAGATCTCGGTCTCCGCCGCCGACGCGCGGCAGAAGGTCCAGGCGGCCGGCGGTGACCCGGGCTACGAGATCGGCCTGGTGAACCGCAGCTCGATCGTGACCGTCGACGTCACCGCGACCACCCACGAGGCCGCGCTGGCCACGGTGATCGCGGTGACCAAGCTGATCAGCGACGAGGTCTCGGAGAGCCAGGAGGCCTACAAGCCCAAGGCGGGCGAGGAGATCACCACCGAGATCCTCGACCCGGGCACCGAGATCACCCCGTCCCGCTCCAACGTCCTGCGCGCGCAGATCGTGGTCGTCGCGATCGGCCTGCTGTTCACCGCGGTCGCCGCCGTCGTCTACGACGCCATCCAGCGGCGGCGCACCGTCGCGCGGGCGGCCAGCCGGCAGAGCGGCCGCCGCCCGGTCGCGGACGACGCCGGCCAGGCGAGCGTCGCCGGCGGTCGGCGGGGTGCCCCCCACCAGGGTGGCAGCCGCTCCCCCGAGGTCACCCAGGCGTTCGGCAACGGTCGCGGCGGCCAGCAGATCTCCGCCGACTTCATCCGGGCGCCGCAGTCCGACGACACCATCCTGCTCACCGCGGTCCGCACGCCGACCGACGATTCAAAGCGATAAGTACGCCGACGACGTACTGACGGAACGAGTCCCGTGCAGACCTACCTCTCCGCCCGACGTTCAGCCACGGTTTACGACGGGATCACCCCCCGGACCCGCCACTTCCCGGACGCGACGGCGGGTGTCGTCGCCGCGGTCATGCTGGCCTACCTGCTGCCGGCCCGGCTGATCTTCCCGCCGCTGACCACGCTCGGCCGCCCGGCCGTCATGGTCGGCCTCGGCCTGCTGGTCTGGTGGGCGCTGACCCGCCTGCATCCCAACCTCGTCACCCGCGGGCAGCAGCCGATGCGCTGGGCGCTCGCCGGCTACCTGGTGACGATCGGCGTGTCGTACGTCGCCGGTCAGGCCCGGGGCATGCAGGTGCTGGAGGCCAACAGCGCCGACCGGACGATCCTGATGGCGCTGGCCGGCGCCGGCGTCCTGCTGGCCGCCGCCGACGGCGTACTCACCCGCGACCGCATCGACCACCTGCTGCGCTGGTTCTGCTGGGGCTCGAGCGTCATGGCGCTCTTCGCGCTGGCGCAGTTCATCCTGCGGATCGACTTCACCAACTACCTCAAGCTGCCGCCGGTGCTGATGTTCCAGAAGGACCTCGTCGGCTTCGACGCCCGCGGCGGCGGCGGTCTGGTCCGGGTGGCCGGGACGGCCGGCCACTACATCGAGTTCAGCGTGCTCATGGTGATCGGCCTCATCGTCGCCATCCACTTCGCGCGCTTCTCCAGCAGCCGCCGCAACCGGCAGATCTACGCCGCCCTGGCGATGATCCAGGCCGGCGTCATCCCGATCTCGCTGTCCCGCACCGGCGTCCTGGCGCTCGCCGCCGCGATCCTGCTCTTCATCCTGGTCTGGCCGCTGCGCACCACGTTCAACGTGCTGGTGATCGGCGTCTTCCTGATGGCGTTCATCCAGGTCGGCAAGCCGGGGCTGCTCGCCACGTTGCGCGCCCTGCTGCTCGCCGGCGACAACGACCCGAGCGTGCAGGGCCGGCTGGAGGACTACGCGTTCGTCACACCGTTCATCAAGGAACGATTGTGGCTCGGACGCGGGGTCGGCACCTGGTTACCCGAGCTCTACCAACTCCTCGACAACCAGTGGCTGGTCACGCTGGTCACCGGCGGCGTCGTCGGCGTCGTCGGGCTGGCGGGACTGTTCGTCGTCGGCATCGTCACCGCCGGACGCGTCCGCCGGTTCGCCACCAACGACCGCGACCGGGACCTGGCCGCCGTACTCGCGGTCGGGATCGGGGTCGCGGCGGTGACCGCGTTCACCTTCGACGCGCTGTACTTCTCGACCTACCTGATCACCGTGCACCTCTTCCTCGGGCTCGCCGGCGCGATGTGGCGGGTGACCCGGGCCGAACGCGTCAACCACATCGGAGCGCAATGACCGAGCACAGCGAGGGCATCAATCAGCTCAGCCCCAAGTCATGCGACCGCCGAGCGAAGCGAGGTGTCGCATGACCGAGCACAGCGAGGGCGTCAGCCGGCAACGCGGCATCGACATCTTGATGATCACGTACGACCGGCCGGAGTACGTACGGCTCTCCCTGCCGCACCTGCTCGAAACCGCCACCACCGACACCCGGATCTGGTTGTGGCACAACGGCACCGACCAGCCGACCCTGGAGGCGGTGGAGGAGTTCCGGCATCACCCACGGGTGCACCGGTTCCACCACAGCCCGACCAACGCGGGCCTGCGCGAGCCGACCAACTGGCTGTGGGCCGAGTCGGACGGCGCGTACGTCAGCAAGGTCGACGACGACTGCCTGCCCGACAAGGACTGGCTGGAGACGCTGCGCCGGGCGCACGAGGACGTACCCGAGTTCGGGGTGATCGGCACCTGGCGCTTCCCCGCCGAGGACGTCGACGACGCACTCGTCACGAAGAAGCTCGCCGACTACGCCGGCGGCCACCGGCTGATGCGCAACCACTGGGTGCAGGGCAGTGGCTACCTGCTCAAGCGGGCCGCCGTCACGCAGACCGGACCGATCGGTCCGACCGAGTCGTTCACCGCCTGGTGTCTGCGCTCGGCCCGGCTCGGCTGGGTCAACGGCTGGTACCACCCCTTCCTGCCCGAGGACCACATGGACGATCCGCGCAGCCCGCACACGATCTACCACACCGACGCCGACTTCATGGCCCGCCGGCCGCTGTCGGCGAAGAACACCGGGGTGACCACGGTCGCGCAGTGGACCGAGCAGATGCGGCACTCGGCCAAGGTGGTCCAGGCCGCCTCCCTCGACCTGCGCGAGTACGGCGGCTGGCGGGCCCGGCGCCGCGGCGCCGTACGGCGGATCCGGCGCGCGCTGACCGGGCGGGCGCCGTGGTGACCAGCGTGGTGATCGCCGCCCACAACGAGGCCGCGGTGATCGACCGGTGCCTGCGCCGGCTACTCGCCACCGCCTCCCCCGGCGAGTTCGAGGTGATCGTGGCCGCCAACGGGTGCACCGACGCGACGGCCGAACTGGCCCGCGCCGTGCCCGGGGTGACCGTCATCGAGTTGGCGGAGGCGTCGAAGTCGGCCGCCCTCAACGCCGGTGACCGGACGGCGACCGGCCTGCCCCGGATCTACCTCGACGCCGACATCGCCCTGTCGACCACCGACCTGCGCACGTTGTCACGGGCGGTCGACGACAGCGCGCTGGCCGCCGCGCCCCGCCGGGTCCTCGACACCAGTGGCCGCCCGCTGCTGGTCAAGGCGTACTTCGCGATCAACGGACGGCTGCCGGCGTTCCGCAACGCGCTCTTCGGCCGGGGCGTGATCGTGCTGTCCCGGGCCGGCCGGGCCCGTTTCGAACAGTTCCCCGACGTGATCGCCGACGACCTGTTCCTCGACTCGCTCTTCACCGACGCCGAGAAGCGCGAGGTCAAGGGGGTCGCCTCGGTGGTGGCCACCCCCCGGCGCACCGCCGACCTGCTGCGCCGCCTCGGCCGGGTCCGGGCCGGCAACACGGCGCTGCGGGCCGCCGCCACCGACACCGGGGTACGCCCGTCACGCAAGCTGTCCTGGCTGGTCGACGTGGTGCTGCCCCGGCCGTGGCTGCTCCCGGCCGGGATCTGCTACGCGGTGCTGACCGTCGTCGCCGGGATCAGGGCCCGGCGCACCGGGCCCGGGGCGGCGTGGGGCCGCGACGAATCGACCCGTACGCCGGTGACCCGATGAACCCGACCGTGAGCGTGGTCATGGTCTCGTACCAGACCCGGGACCTGATCGTCCGGGCGCTGACCGGGCTGCGGGCCACCGGCACCGGCGTCGACTACGAGGTGATCGTCGTCGACAACGCGTCCGCCGACGGTTCGGCCGACGCGATCGCGGCCGCCCTGCCCGACGTACGGGTGGTGCGGCTGGCGCACAACGTCGGTTTCGGCCGGGCGGTCAACGTCGGCGCCGAACTGGCCCGCGGCGACTACGTGCTGCTGATGAACCCGGACACCGAACCCGTCGGCGACGTGATCGGGGAGTTCGTCGCGTTCGCCCGGGCCAACCCGGCGCATCGCGTCTACACCGGCCGCACCCTGCATCAGGACGGGACCGACGACGGCCGGTCGGTGTTCGCGCTGCCGAGCCTGTGGGGCTACTTCTGCTTCGCCACCGGGCTCTCGACGATCTTGCGCCGCTCCCGGCTGCTGAACCCCGAGGAACTGCCGGGCCTCGACCGCACCCGGCCGACGCCGGTGCCGGCCGCCTCCGGCTGCCTGCTGCTGATCGACCGCGCCCTGTTCGCCGAACTCGGCGGTTTCGCGCCGGACTACTTCATGTACAGCGAGGACATCGACCTGTGCCACCGGGCGACCGGGTTGGGCGCGGCGCCGGTGCTCGTCCCGACGGCCCAGGTGCTGCACGTCGGCGGCGCGTCGTCGACCAGCGTCGGCAAGCGGGTGATGGTGCTGCGCGGGAAGACGACCTATGTGCGGCTGCGCTGGTCGGCGTCGCGCGCGGCGGTCGGCCGCGCGCTGCTGGCGGGCGGGATCGCGGTCCGCGCGGCGGGTGCGAGGTTGACCGGCCGGGCCGGCTACTGGCGTGAGGTGTGGGCCCAGCGGGCCACCTGGCTCGCCGGCTGGCCGCCGGTCGCCGAGTTGCCGCCGGTGGTTCCGGTGCCACTCACCCCGTCCGTGCCGCCCACTTCGTCCGTGCCGGCCACCCCGTCCCCGGCCACCCCGTCCCTGCCGCCGATCTAGGGGAAATCGTGGGCGACTCGCCCTCTTTGCGACTCAACGAGTCCTAGATCGGCGTCCGCGCCGCCCTGGGGCGGCGCGGACGCGGCGGGGTCACGAGGTGGGGCGGGGGCCGGTCACCGGTACGTCGGCGAAGGCGGCGACGGTCCGGTCGGCGTACGCGCTCGCGTCGCCGACCTCCATCGGCCCGTCCCATTCCCGGGGCAGCGGCACCGGCGTACCGGGGGCGACCCGGCGGACGATCTCGTCGAGCACGGTCTCGGCGTCACCCACCCACAGGTGTTTGGCGCCGGGTACGCCGACCACCTCGGCCTGCGGAATGGCCGCGAACCGCTCGCGGGCCTCGTCGGGGCGCAGATAGTCGTCGAACTCCGGGACCAGTGCGGTCACCGGCTTGCCCGACCGGGCCCAGGTCCGCAGGTCGTCGGGGGTCGAGAAGCGCAGCGGCGGCGAGAGCAGGACGGTGCCGGTCACCTGCGGGTCGCAGCCGTGCTTGAGCGCCAGGTCGGTGCCGAACGACCAGCCGACCAGCCAGATGTCGGGCAGTTCGGCGAACTCGGCGTACTCGATCGCGGCGGCCACGTCGAACCGCTCGCTGTCGGCGGCGTCGAAGGTGCCCTCGCTGGTGCCCCGCACGCTGCTGGTGCCCCGGGTGTTGAACCGCAGGACGGCGAGGCCGGCGAGCGCCGGCAGCCGCCAGGCCGCCTTGCGGAAGACGTGGCTGTCCATCATCCCGCCGTGGGTGGGCAGGGGGTGCAGGCAGACCAGGGTGGCGACCGGGTCGCGGTCCAGCGGCCGGGCGAGTTCGCCGACCAGGCGCAGGCCGTCGGCGGTGTGCAGCTCGATGTCCTCGCGGTGGGCGGGCAGGATCGAGGTCGCGCGGATGGGTTCGCTCACCGGTCCAGTCTCGCGCGGCCGTACGGCCGCGTCAGCCCGTGGCGGGCGGCACGTGACGCACATCCCGCCGGTGCCCGGGTCGCGCCCGCCGATCGAGGGGTTGTTGAGCGACAAACCCGGCGTATCCCCCACGACTTCTCCTTGATCAACGGGGAAGCCGGAGCCGGTGCGCGCGTCAGCCGTAGCGGGGGGCGCTGCGGGAACGTTGGGTGCCGGGCGATCGCCGGTCGCGGGCCCGCCAGCACCCGGAGTGCCAGTGTCGCCGGTCGGTGAGGTCCCCGCGTCCGTCGGCCGGCCAGACCACCACGTGCGCCACGCCGGGCCGGATCTCCTGGTCGCACCCGGGACACCGGTACGTCTTGGTCGCCGACCCGCCCGGGATGCCGCGCACCTGCCACTCGCCGTCGCTCCAGGTCTGAACCGCCTCCACACCGCGCCGCATCCGCTCGTCGTCGAGCGGCGGACCGGCGTCGGGGCGCGGACGGTTGCGACGGGGGCTCACGTCGACCAACAGTAACGGTGGGATGCGTACCCTCGACAGGTGAACCGGCTCCACCTCTGGCTCCAGCGGCACCCGGTCGTCGTCGACCTGATGATCGCGGCGCCGATCGTGCTGCTGACGCTGGTGGCCGCGACCGGAGCCGGCCGCCACCCGGTCGCCACCGCCTTCGACGCCGCCCTGATCCTCGCGGTCGTGGTCCGCCGGGTCTGGTTCACCGCCGCCTACCTGCTGGTGATCGCGGTCGGCCTGGCCACGGTGGCGTCCGGTCGGCTGGACATGCTCGTGCCCGCCCACCTCGCGATGCCGATCCTGCTCTACACGGCCGCCGCGATCGGCCCGGAGTGGGCCCGCCGGCTCGGCGTCCTCTGGATCCCGGTCGCCCCGACCCTCGCGGTCCTGGCCATGGACTCGTACGGCAACATGAGCCGGTCGGGCAGCCCGTGGCCGCTGACCGAACTGGTGGTGCTCACCGGCCTGCTCGCCGCCCCGCTGGTCGCCGCCTGGGTCTGGGGCAACTCGGTCCGGATCCGGCGCCGGTTCTACGCGCAGCTCGCCGACCGGGCCGACCGGCTGGAGCGGGAGCGCGACGCGCTGGACCGGGTCGCGGTGGCCGAGGAACGGGCCCGGATCGCCCGGGAACTGCACGACGTGGTGGCGCACCACGTGTCGGTGATGGTGGTGCAGGCCGACGGCGCCGGCTACGCGCTGGCCGGCGATCCGGAGCGGGCCCGCGAGGCGCTGGGCACCATCTCGCGTACGGGCCGGGAGGCGCTTACCGAACTGCGCCGGCTGCTCGGGGTGCTGCGTACCCCGGACGGCGAGGCCGCCGCCCGGGCCCCGCAACCCGGCCTGGAGGGGATCGGGGAACTCGTGGGTCAACTGCGCGGCACCGGGCTGGCGGTGGAGCACACGGTGGCGGGCCGGCCCCGGCCGGTCGGGGCCGGTACGGCGCTGACCGCCTACCGGGTGGTGCAGGAGTCGCTGACCAACACGCTCAAGCACGGCGGTCCGGGGGTCCGGGCGACGGTACGGCTGGCCTGGTCGCGGGACCACCTGCGGGTGGAGGTCCTCGACGACGGCAGCCATCCTCACCCGAACGGCGTCGGGCTTGGCAGCGACGGGCCGGCGGAACCCGGCGGTGGCGGGCACGGCATCATCGGGATGCGCGAGCGGGTGCTCGCCGCCGGCGGCCGGCTCCTGGTCGGGGCGCGTCCCGAGGGCGGCTTCCAGGTGTCGGCGACCCTGCCGCTCGACCGGGACGGCGGCCCGACCGACAGAGAGGTGAACCGGTGATCCGTGTGGTGCTCGTCGACGACCAGCAACTGGTCCGCACCGGCTTCCGGATGATGCTCGACGCACAGGCCGACATGACCGTGGTCGCCGAGGCGGGTGACGGCGCCGCCGCCATCGAGGTGCTCCGCGCCCACCGGGCCGACGTCGTGCTGATGGACGTACGGATGCCGCGGATGGACGGCGTCGAGGCGACCCGGCGGATCTGCGCCGGACCGGACGCGCCCCGGGTGCTCGTGCTGACCACCTTCGACCTCGACGAGTACGCCTTCGTCGCGCTGCGCGCCGGCGCCGCCGGGTTCCTGCTCAAGGACGTGCCACCGGAGGAACTGCTGACCGCGATCCGGGTGGTGCACGCCGGGGACGCGGTGGTGGCGCCGTCGACCACCCGGCGGCTGATCGACCGGTTCGCCGCCTACCTTCCGGATCCGGCGCGGGCCCCGGACGACCGGGCGACGGCGTCACTGACCGACCGCGAGCGCGAGGTGCTGCTGCTGGTCGCGGCCGGCCGGTCGAACGCCGAGATCGCGGCGGAGCTGTTCGTGGCCGAGACCACGGTGAAGACGCACGTCGGACGGATCCTGACCAAGCTCGACCTGCGCGACCGGGTGCAGGCCGTGGTGTACGCGTACGAGCACGGACTGGTCCGCGCCGGTCACTGAGGAGCCCGCGCCGACCCGACCGGTCCACGCTGGACGGTGTCGGATCACGGTCAGCGTCCGCTGTGGATACCACCGGTCACGTTAGCGTCCCGGTCGGGGCCGGCCACGGAGGCCGGCCGCATCGGGGAGGTCCGACCATGCGTGGTGGACGTGTTCTGGGCGGCGTACTGGCGGCGGTGCTCGCCGGCGCCGTCATGACGGCGGCACCGGCCGCCTGGGCCGGCTGGCAGGGTGAGCCGCTCTTCGGCGACGTCGACGGCGACGGTGTGGTCGACCGGGTGACGCTGGTCGGCGGCGGCCCGGCCGAGTGCGGCGTCACCGTCGAGCTCGGCACCGGCGGGGGCGCGTACGGCCCGGGAACGGTGTACACCTATCCCGATCCGAGCGGTGGCACCGGCCACTGCCCGGACATGGGTGTGGTCGTCGATCTCGGTGGCGACGGCACCGTCGAACTGGTGCTGGCCTGGTTCGACGGCCGGCCACCCGGGGTCGGCCACGACCTGCTGGTGCTGCGCGACTACGCACCGGTCGGCGGGTTCGACGCCATCTACCAGCCGAGCTACATCGGGCTGGCCGACTTCAACGGCGACGGCCGGCAGGACGTCTACGAGTGGACCGACCAGGGCGACGGGTTCCGCACCTTCCTCAACACCGAGGCCGGCACACTGGTGCCCGGCCCGGTCGAGTACTGCGGCGGCCAGCCGGACTTCGAACTCGCCGACTTCGACGGCAACGGCGCGACCGACGTCGTCATCGCCTTCCACGAGGGCTGGTGCGGACCGTTCAGTGGCGTCGTCGTGGTCTTCGACGACGGCAGCACCGTCTATCTCGAGCAGGACGAGTGGGGCGACGACGGGTGGGAGGTCGACCTCGTCGACCTCGACGGCGACGGTCGTCCCGACGTACGGACCACGAACTGGTCCGGCACCGTCCGGCTGTACGTCAACGACGGCGACGGCACCTTCACCCCGGGCATCCGGGCGGTCGAGGACCGGGTGACCGTCGGCCCGACCAACCGCAAGCGGATCAAGGTGCTGGACAACGACACCGTCGTCCCCGGCACCGTGCTCACCATCACCACCCCGCCGAAGTACGGCACGGCGACCGTGACCGCGCAGAACACGATCGCGTACGTCCGCACCGACACCGGAAACACCAGGCGCGACATCTTCGGCTACCGGATCACCGCCGGCGGGCAGACGTCCGACGCGACGATCATCGTCCGGGTCAAGCAGTAGGGGTCCCGCGGGTACGGCGTACGACCCGGGTCGTACGCCGTACCCGGAACGGACCGTGCCTGAGACGGACCCGGTCGCGACCCGGGGCCGACGCTGCGGCGGGCCCCGCGCCATAGCGTCGACGGACATGCGCCACGTGATCCTGGCCGGGCTGCGGGCCCGGCGTACCCGCCTCCTGCTGACCTCCGCCGCCGTCGCACTCGGGGTGGCCTTCGTGGTCGCCACGGTCGCGATGACCGACACCCTGGCGGCGCAGCTCTACGACACCACCGCCCGGCAGGCCAGGGACGTCGCGGTACGGGTCACCGCCGACGGATCCGGGCGGCTGACCGACGCCGACCTGGCCGCCGTACGCGGGGTGCCCGGTGTGGCGGCGGCGGCCGGCCGGGCCGGGTCGACCGGTGTACTGCTCGGCGCCGACGGGCGGGTGGTGACCAGTCTGGGCAACCCGGACTCGACGTTGCGGGCCCTCGCCGACGACCCCCGGCTCGCCGGCTTCGACCTGGCCGCCGGGGCGTACCCGACCGGACCGGGCGAGATCGTCGTCGACCGTGACACGGCGGCCGCCCAGGGCTGGCCGCCGGGGGCGACGGTCCGGCTGGTCACGACGGCGGGTGAGACGGTCGCGTTCCGGCTCGCCGGGACCGCCGACACGACCGGGTCGTGGCCGGTCGTGCACCTGCCCGCGGCCGACCTGACGGCGGTCACCGGGGAGTCGGGCTGGGGCGCCGTCGACGTCCTGGCCGGCCCGGGCGCGGCGCAGGACGACCTGCGGGACGCGGTGGCCGACGCCCTGGCCGGCCGCCCGGTGCGGGTCGTCACCGGCGCGCGGTACGCCGACGCGCTGGCCTCGGCCGCGGTCGGCGACGTCGCCCAGATCCGCCTCGCGCTCGGTGCCTTCGCGCTCGTCGCCCTGCTCGTGGCGGCGCTGGTCATCCACAACACGTTCGCGATCCTGGTGGCCCAGCGGCAACGGGAACTCGCGCTGCTGCGCTGCGTCGGCGCCGGTCGCGGCCAGGTGTTCCGTACGGTGCTGGCCGAGGCGGCGGTGCTCGGGGTACTGGCGTCGCTGATCGGCTTCGGCCTCGGGCTGGGCCTCGGCTGGCTGGGCGCGGCCGCCCTCGGCCGGACCAGCGGGGTCGGACTCGACGTACCGCTCCAGGTCGGGGCGAACACCGTCGCCGTGGCGCTGCTCGTCGGGGTCGGGATCACCGTCGGGTCGGCGGCCCTGCCGGCCCGGGGTGCCACCCGGGTCGCCCCGGTCACCGCGCTGGCCAACCAGCCGGACCTGGCCCCGACCGGCAACGCCGGGGTGCTGCGGGTGGTGACCGGGACCGCCGCCCTGCTGCTCGGTACGGCGCTCGTGGTGGCCGGCGCGGTCTCCGCCGCGATCGTGCCGACCGTCGCCGGCGGGGTGCCGGTCGCCCTCGGTGTCCTGGCGCTCGGGCCGGTGGTGGTGGGTCCGCTGGCCCGGCTCGTCGGGCGGATCCCGGCGCTGCTATTCGGGGTCGCCGGCCGCCTCGCCGCCAGGAGCGGCGACCGGAGCCCGCGCCGGGCCGCCGCGACCGCGCTGTCGCTGACCGTCGGCATCACGCTGGTGACGGCGTTCCTGGTCAGCGCCGAGACGCTCAAGCACAGTCTCGACGACCAGATGCGCAAGCGGTTCCCGCTGGACTACCTGGTGACCGCGCCGGACGGACACCGGCTGCCCGGCGACCTGGCCGACCGGCTCGCCGCGGTGCCCGAGGTCGGGCGTGCGGTGCCGCTGGCCGCCACCGGCAGCGGGCTGCGGGCCGGTACGCGGACCGGGTCGGCCGAGGTCGGCGGCTTCGACCCCGACCTGCTGCGGCAGGAGTTCGCGCTGCCGGTCGGGTCCGGCGCCGTCGGCGACTTCGCCGCCGGCGGTGCGGTGCTCGACCCGGCCACGGCCGAAACGCTGGCGGTCCGGGCCGGCGACCGGATCACCGTCGAGGGACCGGACGGCTCCGTCGACGTGGTCGTGTCGGCGGTGCTCTCCGCCCCGTCGGCACCGCTGCCGGCGGTGCTTCTCACCCCGGCCGAGGCGGCGGCGGTGGTCGGAACGCCGGACCCGCACGGGGTGCTGGTCTGGATGTCGGACAGCGTCCCGGCCGCGGCCGCCCGGACCGCCGTCGCGTCGGTGACCGACACCGAACCGCTGGCGGTCGTCACCGACGTGCAGAGCAGCGGCGACCAGACCGGCGCGATCATCGACGGACTGCTGGCGGTGGTCGGTGCGCTGGTCGTGCTCTCGGTGGTGATCGCCGTGGCCGGGATCGCCAACACGCTGACCCTGTCGGTGCTGGAACGGACCCGGGAGTTCGGGCTGTTGCGGGCGGTCGGGCTGGGCCGCCGGCAGCTGCGGGTGATGCTGCTCGCCGAGGGCGCGGTGCTGGCCACCGTCGCCGGCGTGGTCGGGGTCGCCTTCGGTGTCGGGTTCGGGGTGGCGGCCGCGTACGCGGCGATCCCCCGCGACTGGCTGGTGCTCGTTCTGCCGTACGGCCGGATCGCCCTGGTGGTGGTCGGTGCGGCGGTGGTCGGGTTGCTGGCCGGGGTGCTGCCGGCCCGGCGGGCGGCCAGGGTGCCCCCGGTGGCCGCCCTGGCGGCGGACTGACGGCGGGCGGGACGCCACGGTCCCGCCCGGCTCAGTCCCGCGGGTGGGTGCGGAAGCCGCGGCCGGCGGTGACCAGCTGTTCGAGCAGCGGCGCGGGGGCCAGGCCCGGCTCGCGCGACTGCCGGTAGAGGGCCCGCAGCGTCTCCAGCGCCACGTCGGGCCCGACCCGGTCGAGCAGTTCGAACGGCCCGGCCGGATAGCCGCAGCCGAGCTTCATCGCGTGGTCGATGTCGTCGGCGGTCGAGTACGACGACTCCAGCATCCGCACCGCGTCGTTGAGGTACGGGAACAGCAGCGCGTCGACGACGTATCCGGCCCGGTCGGCGCAGACCACGGCGGCCCGGCCCAGCCGCGCGCAGACCGCCCGGGCCGTCGCGGTCGTCGCGGGCGCGGTCCGTACGGTGTGGACGATCTCGGCCAGGGCCCGGTCCGGCGCCGGGTCGAGGAAGCGCAGGCCGACCACGTCGGCGGGCCGCCCGGTCGCCATGGCCAGGTCGATCACCGGAAGCCGGGTCGTCGAGGTGGCGAGCAGCGCCCCCGGCTTGCAGACCTTGTCGAGGCCGGCGAAGAGCGCCCGGTCGGCGTCGGGCCCGCCGGCCCCGGCGGTCACGACGAGGTCGACGTCGGCGAGCCGGTCCAGGTCTCCGGTTACCGCGACGACGTCGTACCCCGCGTCGGTGAAGAGCCCGACGAGCCGCCGCGCCGGCTCGCCGGAGCCGACGACGCCGACCGTGGCGATCTGCGCGGCGTCGCCGGCCGGCTCCGGGAACGGCGTCGTTTCGTCCGGTACGACGACCGCCGAGCCCGGCTTCTCGTACGTGTAGAAGCCTCGTCCGGACTTGCGGCCGAGCCAGCCCGCGGTGACCATCTGCCGCAGCAGCGGCACGGGCGCGTGCCGGCGGTCCCGGCCGCCACGGCGGTACATGGTCTCGAGGATCTCGTACGCGGTGTCGAGGCCGATCAGGTCGAGCAGGGCGAGCGGTCCCATCGGCAGGCCGCCGCCGAGCCGCATCGCGGTGTCGAGGTCCTCGCGGCCGACGTGGCCCGCCTCGACCAGTCCGGCCGCCTGGTTGAGATAGGTCAGGAGCAGGGCGTTGACGATGAAGCCGGCGCGGTCGTCGACGGTGACGTCGGTCTTGCCGAGCCGCGCGCAGAGCGCCTCGACGTCGGCGACGACCTCGGGCGCGGTGACCACGGTACGGATCACCTCGACCAGCCTCATGACCGGCGCCGGGTTGAAGAAGTGCATGCCGACGACCTGTTCGGGCCGGCCGGTGGCGGCCGCGATCTCGGTGACCGACAGCGAGGAGGTGTTGGTGGCCAGGACCGTCGCCGGCTTGCAGGTCCGGTCCAGGTCGGCGAAGAGCCGCTGCTTGATGTCGAGGCGCTCGGGCACCGCCTCGATGACCAGGTCGGTCTCGCGCAGCGCGTCGAGGCCGACGGCGAACGTCACCCGGGACAGCAACGCGTCGCGGTCGGCGGGGGCGAGCTTGCCCCGCTTCACCGCCCGGTCGGTGGAGCCGGTGAGGTTGCCCCGCCCGCGGTCCAGCGCGGCTTCGGTGATCTCGACGGCGACGACGTCGAGCCCGTTGCGGGCGAAGACCTCCACGATGCCGGCGCCCATGGTGCCGAGCCCGACCACTCCGACGGTGCGGAATTCGCGTGCCACGCTGCCCCTCCCCACCCGGCCGGCGCCCCGGTGGGCCGGCCGCGAACCGAACACCCCTCAGGCTACTTAACGCCAATTCAGGACGCTGGCCCGAGTCCGTCCCCCGGATCGCCGACGGGCCGGACCTCAGCCGCGTACGGCCGCCTCCACCGCCGCCGCGCCGGCCGGACCGAGCGTGATCGTGTAGTGGTTGACGCCGGGCACGGTGACCTCGGTCGTCCCCGGCAGCCAGTGCGCGGCGTGCCCCTCGGCGTAGAACGGCCGGTCTGGCTGGTCGAGCATGCCGCGTTCGGCCCGCAGGAACACCGTGGGCACCCCCACCGACGCCGGGACCGCCCCGGGCAGCGCGTACGTGTCCCGGGCGTCGCGGACCGCCGCCTCGGGCCGGCACGCCGGACGCAGCTCCGGCGGCTCACCGACCAGGTCGTAGTCGACGTACGCGGTGACCGCGTCGGTCCAGTCCACGAAGGACGGATGGGCCCGCCACAGGTCCCGGTACGACTCCCGGTCCGGAAACGTCATCGTCAGCCGGGCGAACGCCGGCCCGATCGTCCGCCGGACCGCGTCCGCGACCGTCGCCTCGTCGGCGGTGGCGTCGATCCCGTCCGGTGCCGGCAGCGGCGGCCCGCCGTCGACCAGCACCAGCCGCTCGACCAGCCGCGGGTGGCGGCGGGCCAGTGCGACCGCCACGAAGCCGCCCATCGAGTGGCCGAGCACGACGACCGGACCGCCGCCGTACGCCCCGATCACGGCGGCCAGGTCGTCGGCGTGCCGCTCCATCCCGTACGGGCCGGGCAGGTCGCGGCTGCCGCCCCGGCCGCGCAGGTCGGCCGCGACCAGCCGGTGGTCGACGCCGAGCCGTTCGCCGAGCAGGGTCCACGCCACGTGCGACGAGGTGATGCCGTGCGCGGCCACCAGCAGCGGCCCCCGGTCGCCCCAGACGCCGACGGTCAGGTCACCGCCGTCGACCGGCACGCTCCCGACCGCGTACGGCACCGCGCCCGGCGTGGCGGATCCGACGCCGGCCGGACCGGTGCTGTCCCGCGCGGTCACGGCAGCAGGTCCAGCAGCGCGGCGGCGAAGTCGGCGGGGCGCTCGACGTGCGGCGAGTGCCCGCAACCGGAGTACACCACCTCGCGGTAGCTGCCCCCGGCGGCGGCGTAGCGGTCCAGCACGGCCCGGGTCTGGCCGACCATCGGCTGCGGCGGATAGGCGTCGGCGCCCGGCCAGCCCGGCACCAGGCCGAGCGCGCCGAGCTGCCCGAACTCCAGCATCGAGGTGTCCGAGACGATCACGTCGCGGTCGCCCCGGATCCAGGTGACCGGCGGCTTGGCGGGCACCGCGACCAGGTCGTCGGCGATCCGGAAGTGCCGGGGCGACATCGTGTTGAGCACGCCCCGGTCCCCGGGGGCCATGCCGGGCCAGGTGTCGACGACGGTCGCCGTACCCGGGTAGTTGTCGTCGCCGGTGGCCGTCGACAGCACGGTGTCGAGCAGCGCCTCCTCGTCGGTGCCGAGCGACGCGGGATCGGCCACGTACGTCGCCCGCATGACGTTGCGCGGGCTGGTCGGCTGGTCGGCGCCGCGGTCGCCGGCCGCCAACCGCTTGACGAAGTCCGGGTTGGCCGAGCCGCCGCCGGTGCCGGCGAAGTCGGCCGTGGTCGGCGTGCCGTCGAGGTCGCGGGTGCCGCCGAAGCCGTACGGCGAGACCGGCGACTCCAGCAGCAGGCCGGCGACCCGGTCGGGGCGGTCGACCAGCAGCTGCATCGCGACGCCGCCGCCCAACGAGTGGCCGGCGACGACCGGCCGGGCCCCGGGCGGTCCGAAGAGCGCCGGGTGGTCGAGCAGGGCCGCCACGTCGTCGGCGAAGTCGCGCAGTCCCCGGGTCGCGTCGACCGGGGCGGCGTCGGTCGCGCCGTAACCGCGCAGGTCCGGGGCGACGATCCGCAGCGTGGCCGGCAGGTGACGCAGCAGCGGATACCAGAACGCGCCGGAGGAGCAGTTGCCGTGGATCAGCAGCACCGGCGTGCCGTCGGCCGGCCCGGCGACGTGCACGTGCTGGGTGATCCCGCGCGCTTCGACGCGTACCGTCTCGGTCTCCATGCGCCGGATCATCGCACCGGGCCGGGCCGGTCACCATGTGGGGCGCCCCCACACGAACCGGTCCGGTGCTGTGGCGGTCGGCCCGGTGCCGACCGGGCCGGTGTCGATTGGCCCGGTCGGCGGCGCCCGGTCGGCTCAGCGGGTGACCATCAGCACCCAGGCCACCCACCCGGCCAGCATCACCAGCCCGCCGACGACCAGGACGAGCCGGCCGGACCGGCGCGCGGTCTGCATCGCCTGAGTCGGTTCGGCCAGCACCCCGATCGTCGACCGGCGTTCGTCGGACGATCCGATCGCGCGCTGCGCCGGGATCGGCCCGACCAGGCGTACGGAGCCGACCGGGTCGGTGAGCGCGGCCGACGGGTCGAAGAACCGCAGTTCGACGCCGCCGAGGCGGATCCGGTCGCCGTCGCGCAGCTCGACCGCGACGCCCTCGATCCGTCGTTCGTTGAGAAAGGTGCCGTTGGTGGAGCCCACATCGGACAATGTCGCCCTGCCGTCGGTCAGTTCGACGGCGGCGTGCCGGCGGCTCACCCGGGAGTCCTCGACGACGATGTCGACGCCCTCCTCCCGCCCGATAGTCCGGGCGCCGGGGCGCAGCCGAAAGCTCGCTCCGCGCAGTGGCCCGCTCGTCACCGTCAATTGCGGAAGCAGCGGCAAATCATCGGACATGTGTTTCGACAACGCCTTCCGGTCGGTGGAACGAACCCCCGGTCGCTCCCCCGGTCAGCCTTTCAAGTCGGGGCAAGGTAATCACCGCACCGGCGGGCCGGATTGGGTCGTCCCCCGGCCAGACCTCACTCACCGGTTCGGCCGTATCGGCCGGCCGCGATGCCCGCACGTCCACGACCGAGGGGGCCGGAACACCTGCCCGTGCCGCATCCCATCGATCGCCGGCGGGCGGCAGTGAGTATTTCTCAGGTCTAGACTCGGTACAAACCTTCTCGAGGAGCGCCGATGACCACAGTCCACGTGCCCGGCGTACCGGTGATCGCCGACGGCGAACTGATCTCCACCAACCCGGCCACCGGCGACGAGGCGGGCCGGTTGCCGGTCGCATCCGCCGACGACGTCGCCCGCGCGGTCGAGCGGGCCCGCACCGCCAGCGCCTGGTGGATCGGGCTCGGCGACGCCGGCCGCCGGGAACGGCTGCTCCGGTTCCGCGCCGTGCTCGCCAACCGGATCACCGAACTCGCCGAGGTCGTCAACGCCGAGGGCGGCAAACCCGTCGCCGAGGCCGTCGTCGAGATCGTCTCGGCGATCGAACACCTCGACTGGGCCACCCGCAACGCCCGCCGGGTCCTCGGCCCACGCCAGCTGCGGTCCCGGCTCATCCTCGCCGAATTCGCCGCCCACCTCGAATACCAGCCGTACGGCGTGATCGGGGTGATCGGGCCCTGGAACTATCCGGTACTCACCCCGCTCGGCTCGATCGGGTACGCCCTCGCCGCCGGCAACACGGTCGTGTTCAAGCCGAGCGAATACACCCCCGTCGCCGGCCAGTGGTACGTCGACGCGTTCGCCGAGGTGGTGCCCGAGCATCCGGTGCTGCAGGCCGTACACGGGCTCGGCGACGTCGGGGCGGCACTGTGCCGGGCCGGTGTCGACAAGGTGGCGTTCACCGGCTCCACCGCCACCGCCCGCAAGGTGATGGCCGCCTGCGCCGAGACGCTGACCCCGGTGCTGCTGGAGTCCGGCGGCAAGGACGCCATGATCGTCGACACGGACGCCGACCTGGACGCCGCCGCCGAGGCCGCCGTGTGGGGCGGGATGACCAACGCCGGCCAGACCTGCATCGGCATCGAACGGATCTACGCCGTCGCGCCGGTCTACGACGCCTTCGTGGCCAAGGTGGTCGAGCGGGCCGGCCGGCTGACCGTGGGAGCGGCGGGCGACGCCGACCTCGGCCCGATCACCATGCCGGCGCAGATCGACATCATCCGGCGACACATCGACGACGCCCTGGCCCGGGGCGGTCGCGCCGTGCTGGGCGGCCCCGACGCGGTCCAGCCCCCGTACGTCCGGCCGACCATCCTGGTCGACGTGCCCGAGGACTCGGCCGCCGTACGGGAGGAGACCTTCGGACCGACCCTGACGATCAAGAAGGTACGCGACGCGAACGAGGCGCTGACGCTGGCCAACGCGCTGCCGTACGGCCTGGGCGGCTCGGTGTTCGGCCAGCGGCGGGCGATCCCGATCGCCCGGCGGCTGCGCTCCGGGATGGCCGCGATCAACTCGACGATCACCTTCGTCGGGATGTCCACGCTGCCCTTCGGCGGCGTCGGCGACTCCGGGTTCGGGCGCATCCACGGCGACGACGGGCTGCGCGAGTTCGCCCGCTCCAAGGCGATCACCCGCCGCCGCGGCCCGTCGGTGCTGCCCGCGATGACCTTCGACCGCACCCCTGCCCAGATCGCCCGGATCGTCAAACTGGTCAAGACCCTCTACGGGCGGAGTTAGCTGGCCCCGGCTCCGCCTTGGCGGTCCGCTCCGCCTCGCGCCGCCCGTGGGGGCGAGAGCGGGAGCGTTCTAGATCATTTGCAGCTCAGACAGTCCGAACACGGCGTGTCGGGTGCCTGAGCTGCAAATGATCGAGGCCGGCCGTCAGGGGCGAGGTGGTGCTGTCGGCATCCACAGCGAATTCGGCGTATCCACAGCGGATTCGCTGTGGACCACGACAGCAACCTCGCCCAGGTCTGCACGCAACGCGGCCCACCGGCTGTGCGAAGGCGGTCAGAAGAGGGTCAGCTCGTCGCGCTTCATGCCGCGCATCGCGTTGTAGTCGAGCACGACGCAGCGGATGCCCCGGTCCTCGGCCAGCACCCGGGCCTGCGGCTTGATCTCCTGGGCCGCGAAGATGCCGGCGACCGGAGCGAGCAGCGGGTCGCGGTTGAGCAGCTCGAGATAGCGGGTGAGCTGCTCGACACCGTCGATCTCGCCCCGCCGCTTGATCTCGACCGCCACCGCGGCGCCGGCCGCGTCCCGGCAGAGCAGGTCGACCGGTCCGATGGCGGTCATGTACTCGCGGCGGACGAGGGTGTAGCCGTCGCCGAACACCGTCGGCGAGGCGGCGCAGAGCTCCTGGAGGTGCGCCTCGACACCGTCCTTGACCAGGCCCGGGTCCACCCCCAGGTCGTACGAGGTGTCCTGGAACACCTCCTCCAG
The DNA here is from genome assembly GCF_018324255.1 of Polymorphospora rubra. Lineage (GTDB taxonomy): Bacteria > Actinomycetota > Actinomycetes > Mycobacteriales > Micromonosporaceae > Polymorphospora > Polymorphospora rubra. Next base: position 4,046,587 of record NZ_AP023359.1, on the reverse strand, counting down.
GGTGATCCGCAGTTCCTCGCCGGCCTTGTTGACCACCCGCCACACGCCCGGTGCCTCTTCGAGCTTGCACGGCGGGCTCATCCAGTTGAGCGGCTTGTAGGCACGGTCGTCGGCGTGGATCGACACCGACCCGTCCGCCTTGACCATCAGCAACCGGGTCGCCGCCGGCAGGTGGGCCGAGAGCCGTCCGACATAGTTGACTTCGCATCGCGCAATCACCAACCGCACCCGACGAGGGTAGCGGAGCCGCCCGCGGCCACGGCGGCGGCGCTGGCGCGGCGGTGCGATGCTGGTGAGCGTGCTGGAAGCGTTGACGGGGACCGGTCTTGCCGCATCGGCCGGGTTGAACGCCTACATTCCCCTGCTCACGATGGGGCTGCTGGGCAGATACACCGACGTCATCGACCTGCCGGCCGGGTGGCAGTGGTTGTCCAACGGTTGGGTGCTCGGCATCCTCGCCGTGCTGCTGGTCGTGGAGATGGTCGCCGACAAGGTGCCGGTGGTCGACCACATCAACGACGTGGTGCAGACGGCGGTCCGGCCGACGGCCGGCGGCCTGGCGTTCGGCGCCGGGTCGAGTTCGGAGACCGTGACGGTCACCGACCCCGGCCAGTTCTTCGCCTCCAACCAGTGGGTGCCGATCGTGGCCGGGGTACTCATCGCGCTCGGCGTGCACGGGGCGAAGTCGGCGGCCCGCCCGGTGATCAACACGATGACGGCGGGATTCGGGGCGCCGGTGGCGAGCACGGCCGAGGACGCCACGAGCGTGGTGATGTCGGTGGCCGCCATCCTGCTCCCGGTGCTGGTGATCCTGTTCCTGCTGGCGATGGTGGTCTTCTGGTTCTGGTTGCGGCGGCGCCGGCGGAGCCGGCGCGCGGAGCGCGAGGCGGCCCGGGCCGCCGGCTTCCGGGTCTAGGGGTACGTCGACCCCCGCACCACCTACGCGGCGTTACCGGGATCCGTGGGTAGCCGCCCCGGTCGCCGGCCCGGGCTGGAATGATCCGGCTCGTGCTGAAGTCGCTGCCCACCCGTCTCCTCACCGTCGTCGCCGTCCTGGCCACGTTGGCCGGCACCACCGCGCTGGTCGTCGGCCTCGTGGGTGGAACCGGGGGCACCGACGTGGACGCCAGGTTCGGCGGCGCGTCGGCCCCGACGGCCACCGCGCCGGTGCCGTCCGCTGCGACCTCCCCGTCGCCGACCGTGGCGCCGCCCCCGCCCGGCGCGACCCGCCCCGGCACCCGGCCGCCGGTGGTCAACCACGGTGCGCGGACGGGCAACCGGGTCGCCCTGACCTTCGACGCCGACATGACCGACGGGATGCTCCACAGCCTGCGCACCGGCCAGGCCAAGTCGTACGCGAACCTGAAGATCCTGGATCTGCTGGAACGCGAGGAGCTGCCCGCGACGTTCTTCCTGACCGGCAAGTGGGTGGAGCGGTATCCGGAGGTGACCCGCCGGATCGCCGGCAACGACCGGTTCGAACTGGCCAACCACACCTACGGCCACGAGGCGTTCACCGGTGACTGCTACGGCCTGCCCCGGCTGCCGGTCTCCCGGATGACCGCCGACGTGGCGAAGACGTTCGAGGTCGTCGAGGCGTACGGCGGACGGCAGACCCGCTACTTCCGGTTTCCCGGGCTCTGCCACGACGGTACGGCGCTGTCGGCGCTGGCCCCGCTCGGCCTGACGGTGGTGGACGGCGACGTGGTGAGCGGCGATCCGTTCGCGACCGCGTGGAAGCCGATCGTGACGGCGGTGCTGTCGAAGGTCCAGGCCGGGTCGGTGATCATCATGCACGTCACCGAGGAGAACGCCGCGATGACCGACGAGGCGCTGCCGCACATCCTGGCCGGCCTGCGGGAGCGCGGGCTGCAGCCGGCCCTGCTGTCGGAGGTGCTGGCCGCGACCTGACCGGCGCGACACGCGGCGACACCCGAAGGGACAACTCTGACAAAAGGGATAAAGTAGGCGCGATTCGATCGTCGGGGGTCCGTTGGCGAACGTCGCCTGGGTGACAGCGGCTGTCCAGGTCGGCCTGCCGGACGGGTGGCCTGGTGGCTAGCCGGTGGAGCGGACTGCTCGCCGCCGTCACCCGCGACGTCGCCGCCGCCCGCGGGCTCGCCCGGCTGGCCTCCGCCTCGGCCGGGTCGGCCCGGTCCCGCACAGCCGCCCGGCACGCGGTCGTACGCGCCGCGCACGCCGCCTGCCTGGCCCAGCTGACCGAGGCCCGGGCCACCACCCGGCGCGAGATCACCCGCCACTACCTGCGCGAGTCCACCCGCCTCGCCGCCGACATCGCCGGCGTGGCGGGCGTACAGGCGCCGGGCGCGGCCGGCGCGCCGTGGCGGGACTGGGCGCCGGTCGAGCCGTCGGTCGGCGGCGGTGGCGGGCTGCTGCGGATCGGCACCATCGGCTCCGACCGGCCCGGTGAGTGCGGGCCGAACGTGCCGGCCCTGCTGCCGCTGCTCGACCGGACCCACCTCACCCTCACCGGTGACCGGGCCGTGGTGGACGGGATCATCGCCGGCCTGCTGTTGCGGGTGCTCGGCTCGACCCGCCCGGGCGACGTACGGATCACCGTCTACGACCCCGAGCACCTCGGCGGCGGCCTCGCCGGATTCGCCCCGCTGGGCGCCGCCGGACTGCTCGGCTTCGTCGGCCCGGGCGGGCTGACCGGCACGCTCGACGACCTGGTGGAGCAGATCCGCCGGATCAACGAGAGCGTGCTCGCCGGCGAGTACGCCAGCCTCGCCGACATCACCGCGGCCGGCCGGCGGCGGCCCGAGCCGTGGCGGCTGCTGGTGCTGCTCGGCGACGCGGCGACCGCCGCCGAACTGACCGCCGCCCAGCGGGCCCAGCTCGACCGGATCGTGCGGACCGGGATCGCCTGCGGCGTACACGTCGTCAGCCGGGGCCTGCCGGTGCGGCCGGGACCGGCGGTGGAGTCCGTCACGGTCGCCGGCGGCCGGGTCCGCTGTGCCAGCCTCGCCGCCCTGCCGGTCCGCCCGGACCCCGCGCCGCCGGCCGGCCGGGTCGCCGCGTTCTGCCGGGAACTCGCCGAGCGACTGGTCGCCGGCCCGCCGCCGGTCCGGTTCGCCGACCTCGCGCCGGAGAAACTGTGGACGCACGGTTCGGCGGCCGGGCTCGGCGCACCCGTCGGCGCCGGGCCGGACGGTGAGCTCGTCGAGGTGGCGCTCGGCGACGACCCGCCGCACGCCCTGGTCGGCGGCCCCTCCGGAGCCGGCAAGACGAACCTGCTCTACGCCTGGCTGGGCGCGTTGACCGCCCGTTACTCCCCCGACGAGCTGGCACTGTATCTGCTCGACTTCAAGGAGGGCGTGTCGTTCGCGCGGTTCGCGCCGAGCCCGCGCGACCCGAGCTGGCTGCCCCAGGTACGGCTCGTCGGCGTCAACATCAACTCCGACCGCGAATTCGGCCTGGCGATGCTGCGGCACCTCGCCGACGAGCTGCGCCGCCGGGCCCGCGCGGCCAAGAGGTACGACGCGAGCAAGCTCGCCGAGCTGCGGGCCGAGGACCCGGGCGGCCACTGGCCCCGGATCGTCGCCGTGATCGACGAGTTCCAGGTGCTGGTGACCGGACGGGACCCGGTCGCCGCCGAGGCGGTGAACCTGCTGGAGGACCTGGCCCGCCGGGGCCGCTCGCAGGGCATCCATCTGGTACTCGCCTCGCAGGACGTCTCCGGCATCGAGGCGCTGTGGGGGCGGTCGGCGCTGATCGCCCAGTTCACCCTGCGGATCGCCCTGCCGAAGGCGCGCCGGATCCTGGCCGAGACCAACACCGCCGCCGACGCGGTCCCCCGGTTCCACGCGGTGGTGAACACCGACTCCGGCGTACCGGACGCCAACCGGATCGTCCGGCTGCCGGACGCCGGCGACCGGGCCGGCTGGCGGGTGTTGCAGGACGAGCAGTGGCACGCCCGACCCGACGGCCTGCCGCCGCCCCGCCTCTTCGACGGCGACGCCGTACCGGTTTTCCCGGCCGCCGGCCACTTCCCCGACCTGGCCGCCGCCGATCCGGACGGGCGTACCGGACCGCCGGCCGCGGTGGTCGGCGAGACGATCGACGTACGGGGCCGGCCGGCCGTCGTACGGCTCGGTCGGGTGCCCGGCCGCAACCTTGCCGTACTCGGGTCCCGGACCGGTGAGGCGTGCGCCGTGCTCGGATCGGCGGCCCGGTCGCTGGCGGCCCAGGTACCGGCCGCCCGGTTCAGCATCGCCTGCCTGGACGGCGACGCCGACCACGCGGCCCGGCTGCTGCACGCCGCGCTGCCCGACGCCCACTGGTACGACCCGGACACCGTCGACGAACTCCTCACCGAACTGGCCGACGGGTTGACCGGTGCCGTACCGGACCAGCCCCACTACGTGGTCGGTTACGCCTTCGACGCGGTGGCCGGCAGGCTGGCCGACAAACCGGCGGGTGGCGGCCCGACCGGTCACGAGCGGTTGCGCGCGGTGCTCGCCCGGGGACCCGAGCACCGCGTGCACCTGCTCGGCTGGTGGCGCACCGTCCCCCGGCTACGCGACGACCTCGGCGGGATCGGTGCCCGGTTCGACGCGATCGGCGCCTGGGTGGCGCTCGACGTACACGGCGGTGAGCTGGGGCCACTCTGCCCCCAGCCGGGTGGGCCGGACTGGTACCCCCGCCCGCACCGCGGACTTTTCTTCGACCGGTCGGTGCACCGTACGCCGGAACTGGTCATCCCGTACGAACTGCCGGCGGACGCCGCGTGACCGGTTACGGCCGGCTGATCGCCGAACTCGGCGCGGCGGCGGCCCGCCGGGACGCCGCCCTCGCCGCCGCCGACCGGGCGTACGACGAGGGCGTGGCGGCCGCCTCGGCGGAACTGGCCCGGGCGGCCGCCGACGCACGGGCCGCCGATCGGCGGGCCACCGCGGACGCCGAGACCGTCCGCCGGGTCGACCGGGAGGCGGCCCGGCTGTGGGCGGAGCTACGGGCACTTCGTCGCTGGCCCGGGCGGCGGGTCGGCGACCTGCCCGAGCCCGACGGGTCGGCGGGTGAGCCGGTGGCGTGGGCCGGCACGGGCGGTGAGCCCACGGCATGGGCCGGCGCGGGCGGTGAGCCCACGGCATGGGCCGGCGCGGGCGGAGTGTTCCCGGGCGGGACGGGCCCGGGTGGGACGGGCCCGAGTGGGGCGGGCCGGTTGGACGACGGGCTGTCGCCGGCGGCGCGGGCGCTGGAGCGGGCCGGGCGGCGGATCGCCGCCGCCCACCCCGGAGCGCCCCGGAGCCCCGTACCCCGGCTGGTGCTGCCCTTCCTGCCGGTGGTCGGGGCGGCGCTGGCCGCGCTCACCGGTCTCGTCGCGGCCGGCCTGGTCGCGGTCGCACCGGACGGCGCGACGTCGCTGCCCCGCGTGCTGGGCTGGCTGGTGTTCCTGGTCGCGCCGTTCAGCGCGATCCCACCGGTGGCCGTGTGGCTCCGACATGTGGGCAGCCGGCTCGACGGGGGCGCAACCGGCCTGCTGCTCCTCGGCGGCATGGCGGCCGGCACCATCCTCTCCCTGACTCTCACCCGTTGACCGCCGCCGGTCCCCACCGCCCCGGGCACTCACACCGTCCCCGGGTTGATCGTCTGCGGCTCAGGCATTCCGATCCCGGCGTGTCGGGGTGCCTGGGCTGCAAACGATCAAAGCTCGCGGACACCGCCCATCCGGGACGCGGTACCACTGTCCCGCCCCACAGCGATTCCGGCGTATCCACAACGAATTCGCTGTGGACCGCAACAGCAACCTCCCTTCGGTCGTCACCCGATCGCGACAGCGGTCGGCGCGACGAAACCTGCACGACCTCCCCTCGGTCGAGAAGATCACGCCCGCCGGTGCGGGCGAACGGGCAGACGGTCCGGGGCCAGGTCGGCGACCCCGGCTGCCGGCGAACATCGCCGGACCCGGATAGTTGACGCCATGACTGACGGTCTCGCGATCTCCGCACGGGGGATACGCAAGTCGTACGGCGCCAACACCGCGGTCGACGGCGTCGACCTGGAGGTACGCCGCGGCGAGATCTTCGCGCTGCTCGGCCCGAACGGTGCGGGCAAGACGACCACGGTGGAGATCCTGGAGGGCTACCGCCGGCGTGACGCGGGTGACGTGACGGTGCTCGGTGTCGACCCCGCCCACGCCGACCAGCGGTGGCGGGCCCGGGTCGGCATCGTCCTGCAAGGTACCGGCGAGTTCGACGAGCTGACCGTCGGCGAGGTCGTACGCCACTTCACCGGCTTCTACCCGGCGCCGGACGATCCGGACCAGGTGATCGAACGGGTCGGTCTCACGGCGAAGGCGAAGGCCCGGACCCATTCGCTGTCCGGCGGGCAGCGGCGCCGGCTCGACGTGGCACTGGGCATCATCGGCCGCCCCGAACTGCTCTTCCTCGACGAGCCGACGACCGGGTTCGACCCCGAGGCGCGGCGCGAGTTCTGGGAGCTGATCCGCGATCTGTCCGCGACCGGCACCACGATCGTGCTGACCACGCACTACCTCGACGAGGCCGAGGCGCTCGCCGACCGGGTCGGGGTGATCGCCGCCGGCCGGGTGGTCGAGGTGGCGCCGCCGGCCCGGCTCGGCAACCGGGAGAAGGCGCTGGCCACGGTGCGCTGGCGGACGCCGGACGGCGCGGTGGAGCGGGCCGAGACGGCGACGCCGACGGCGCTGGTCACGGAGCTGGCCGAGCGGTACGGCGGTGAGGTGCCCGGCCTGACCGTCACCCGGCCGACGCTGGAGGACATCTACCTCACGATGATCGGACACCAATGACCACGGTCGCCTCTCCGCCGCTGGTCGGCCCGGTCCGGCTGGCCCTGCGCCAGGGCGGGCTGGAGCTGCGGCAGTTCCTGCGTAGCCGGGAGTCCGTGGTCTTCACCATGGGCTTCCCGGTGATCATGATCCTGATCTTCGCGGCGATCTTCAACGACGAGATCGCGCCCGCGGTCAGCTACACGCAGTACTTCATCACCGGCATGATCGCGACCGGCCTGATGACGGTCAGCTTCCAGAACCTGGGCATCTGGATCCCCATCGAGCGCGACCGCGGCGTGCTCAAGCGGCTGCGCGGTACGCCGATGCCGAAGTGGGTCTACTTCGCCGGCAAGGTCATCATGGTCGTGGTGATCGGGATCGCCGAGACCGCGCTGCTGCTCGCCGTATCGGTCGCGCTCTTCGACCTGCGGTTGCCGGGCACGCTCGGCAAGTGGCTCACCTTCGGCTGGGTGTCGGTGCTCGGGATCGCGGCGTGCACGCTGTGCGGGATCGCGTTCTCGTCGTTGGCCCGTACGGCCCGCAGCGGTTCGGCGGTGGTGACCCCGGTGGCCCTGGTGCTGCAGTTCATCTCCGGGGTGTTCTTCGTCTTCACCAGCCTGCCGGGCTGGATGCAGCAGGTGGCGGCGATCTTCCCGCTCAAGTGGATGTGTCAGGGGCTGCGGTCGGTCTTCCTGCCCGAGTCGTTCGGCGCCCAGGAACCCGGCGGCTCCTTCGAGCTGGGTCGGGTGGCGCTGGTCCTCGCCGCCTGGTGCGTGATCGGCCTGGTCCTCTGCCTGACCACCTTCCGCTGGACGACCAAACGCGACGGCTGACCCCGTCGGTTCCGCGCCCTGATGATCCGCGTGATCAGGGAGCACATACGTCGACACGCCGACAACACGCCCGCCCCGATCCCTGATCACGGGGATCAAGGGCGAGGCGGGCGGGCAAGCGGGGCGTCGGGCGGGCTCAGTACTCGTAGAAGCCCTGGCCGGACTTGCGGCCCAGGGCGCCGGCGGTGACCATGCGCTGAAGCAGCTCCGGCGGGAAGAACTTCGGGTCGCCCGTGTCCGTGTAGATGTTCTTCGCGGCGTGCATCAGCACGTCGACACCGGTCAGGTCGGTGGTCGCCAGCGGCCCCATCGCGTGACCGAAGCCCAGCTTGCAGGCGGTGTCGAGGTCCTCGGACGACACCACGCCGGACTCGACGAGCTTGACGGCCTCGACCACCAGCGCGGCGATCAGCCGGGTGGTGACGAAGCCGGCGATGTCGCGGTTGACCACCACGACGGTCTTGCCGACCTCCTCGGCGAAGGACCGCGCGGTCGCGAGCGTCTCGTCGGAGGTCCGGTAGCCGCGTACGAGTTCACAGAGCTTCATCATCGGCACCGGCGAGAAGAAGTGCGTGCCGACCACCGATTCCGGCCGGTCGGTGACCGCCGCGATCTGGGTGACCGGAATGGCGGAGGTGTTGGTGGCCAGCACCGCGTCGGCCTTGCAGATCTTGTCGAGCGCCCGGAAGACCTCGTGCTTGATCTCGATCTTCTCGAAGACCGCCTCGACGACGATGTCGGCGTCGGCCGCCGCCTCCAGCTCGGTGGTCGGGCTGATCCGCGCCAGCGTGGCCTCGACGTCGTCGGCGCCGATGGTGCCCTTGGCGGCGAACTTCTCCAGCGACCGCCGGATGCCGGCCAGTCCCCGCCCGGTCGCCGCGTCGTCCAGGTCGCGCAGTGTCACCTGCCAGCCGGCCTGTGCCGCCACCTGCGCGATTCCCGAACCCATCAGACCGGCCCCGATGACCGCCAGTCGACCCGCCATCTGCATCTCCCTCGCCGTGGGCTGACCGCGGGCGGGCGCCCGCGCCGCTCGCGCGGCACGGACACCGCCGTACCGCCGATGCGAGCACCCTAACCGGCAATCCTTAACGATGCCTCAGAGGGGGAATGACGCCCGGGAGGTGCGACCACGCCTCAGAGGGTGAAGGTCGCCTCTTCGGGTGCGAGAGCGCGCTCGACCTCCACGCCCAGCGCCCGCAGGTCGGTGACGAAGTCGGGATAGCCGCGGTCGATGTGGTGCACGTGGGAGATCTCGGTGATGCCGTCGGCGCAGAGCCCGGCGATCACCAGGCCGGCTCCGGCGCGGATGTCGGTGGCGCGTACCGGTGCGCTGGACAGCCGCTCCCGTCCGCGGACCACCGCGTGGTGTCCGTCGGTCTTGACGTCGGCGCCCAGCCGGACCATCTCGTTGACGAACATGAAGCGCCCGTCGAAGATGTTCTCGGTGATCAGCGAGGCACCCTCGCTGACGGCGGCCAGCCCGATCGCCATCGGCAGGAGGTCGGTCGCGAACCCGGGGAACGGCAGGGTCACCACGTCGACGGCGGTGGGTCGGCGGTCCATCTGCACCCGGAAGGCGTCGGCCCGGGTCTCCACCAACCCGCCGGCCGAAATGATCTTGTCGAGGGCGACCTCGAGAAACGCCGGGCTGGCTCCGGTGACGGTGACGTCCCCGCGGGTCATCGCCGCCGCGAACGCCCAGGTGCCGGCCACGATCCGGTCGCCGACCGTCGCGTGCCGCACCGGCCGCAGCTCGCTCACGCCCTCGACCCGCAGCGTGGACGTACCGGCTCCGGTGATGTCGGCGCCCATCTGCGTCAGCATCGCGCAGAGGTCGACGATCTCCGGCTCGCGGGCGGCGTTGTCGATCTCGGTGACCCCGTCCGCCAGCACCGCGGCCATGAGCAGGTTCTCGGTCGCCCCGACGCTGGGGAAGTCGAGCCAGATGTTCGCCCCGTGCAGGCCGGCGGGCGCCGCGGCGATCACGAAGCCGTGCTCGCCGGAGATGTCGGCCCCCATCCGGGACAGGCCGGCCACGTGCATGTCCAGGCCCCGGGAGCCGATCGCGTCGCCCCCCGGGTGGGCCACCCGCACGTAGCCGCGCCGGGCCAGCAGCGGCCCCAGTACGCAGATCGAGGCGCGCAGCCGGCGTACGAGGTCGTAGTCGGCCTCGGTGCCCGGCTCGGCCGGTACGTCGATCGTGACGGACGCGCAGCGCGGCACCCCGCTCCCGGCGCGCGACGGCTCGTCGTCGTCGATCGACACCTCACAGCCGAGCCGGCGCAGCACCTCCGCCATGATCGCGATGTCGGTGATCCGGGGCACGTTGGTGATCACACTGCGCCCGGGCGCGAGCAGCGCCGCCGCCATCAGCTTGAGCGCCGAGTTCTTCGCGCCGACGACGTGCACCTCCCCGGCCAGGCGGGCGCCGCCGGTCACCCTGATCACGTCCACGTCGGCCATCGTAGGAGCGTCGGGCAGGTGCAGCCCACCGGCCGTACCGGCGTCGACCCGGGCCGGGCCGGATCCTGGCGGTGCGAGCATCCGTAGGCTGTACGTCATGGCCGTCCACCTCACGCGCATCTATACCAAGGCCGGCGACACCGGCTCGACAAGGTTGGTCAACAACGAGAAGGTCGCGAAGACGCATCCCCGGATCGCGGGATACGCCGACGTCGACGAGTGCAACGCGGCGATCGGTGTCGCGTTGGCGCTCGGGCAGCTCGACGAGGAGGTCCGGGACGTGCTCGCCGCGGTCCAGAACGACCTCTTCGACGTCGGTGCCGATCTCGCGACCCCGGTCGAGCCGGACCCCGAATACCCGCCGCTGCGGGTCACCGAGGAATACATCACCCGGCTCGAGGGCTGGTGCGACGAGTTCAACGACCGGCTGACCAAGCTCGACTCCTTCATCCTGCCCGGCGGCACCCCCGGTGCCGCCCTGCTGCACGTCGCGCGCACGGTGGCTCGACGCGCCGAACGAGGCGCCTGGGCATTGGTCAGTCACGAACCGGACCGAACCAGCCCCCTCCCGGCAAAGTATCTCAATCGCCTGTCGGATCTGTTGTTCATTCTGGGGAGAATCGCGAACCCGGACGGCGACGTGCTCTGGGTTCCCGGAGGCCGGCGCTGACCACGGGAGGCCTGCACCACGTCGAACTGTGGGTACCGGACCTCGCCGGTGCCCACCGCGCATGGGGCTGGCTGCTCGGGGAACTGGGCTGGGAGCCGTTCCAGGACTGGCCGGCCGGTCGCTCCTGGCGGCTCGGCGGCACCTACCTGGTGCTGGAGGAGTCACCGGCGCTCTCGTCACGCCGCCACGACCGGCTCGCGCCGGGCCTGAACCATCTCGCCTTCCACGCCGGACCCCGTGGCGCCGTGGACCGGCTGGTCGCGCAGGCTCCGGACCACGGCTGGTCACTGCTGTTCGCGGACCGGCACCCGTACGCGGGCGGCCCGGAGACCTACGCCGGTTACCTGACCGACGGCTACGGCTACGAGGTCGAACTGGTCGCCGGGTCCTGACCCCCGGCGGTGGCCGATGGCGGCGGCCGCTCAGGCCGCCGGCCAGTCCTGGGCCGTCAAGCGCGGAAAGGCCGCCCCGGGTGGGGCGGCCTCGAGCCAGGAGAGGAATCCGGTTACCGTCGACTCCGCCATGGCGATCTCGATCGGGGCCTGGTAGCCGGTACACCGCAGGATCACCCAGTCGGCGGGCATGGCCAGGCACTCCTGACCCTCGGGTTGGCGACGGCTTTCGACGGCCAACCCGTTACGGGAGAGCACCCGTTTGGGACGGATGGCAAAACTGAACATCCGGTACCAGCGCAGCTCGTCGTCGGCGAACCGACCGAAACCGGGTGACCAGCCGCGACCGTCGACCATCGTCGAGACCCGGACACTGAGCCGGATGGTGCCGCCGGCCCGGGCCACCAGGGCCCGCCGGACGAAGAGCACCAGGACGGCCGCGCACAGGATGAGGACGCCGATTCCGATCCATTCCAAGATCAGCATCGACGTCGCCGATCAGTGGGCGTTCGCGGGAGTGGCGACCGTGGCGCTCTCGGCGAGGATCGTGACGCCGCGGTCGGTCACCGAGACGAACCCGCCGTCGACGTCGTACGCGACCTGGTCGCCACCGGCGAGCTTGATCCGTACCTGGCCGGGCTCGGCGAGCTGGCCGAGGAGCGGCGCGTGGCCGGGGAGCACACCGAGCTCACCCTCGGTCGTACGCGCGACGAGCATCTCGGCCTCGCCGGTCCAGATCTTTTCCTCGACGGCTACGACCTCGACGTGCAGCAGATTTGCCACGCTGTCTCCTTGTGCGGGACGACCCGGTGCGGGGGACGGATGCGCCGAGTCTAGTCCCGCCACCAGCGGCTGCCCACGCCGGGTGGCACAGGTAACCCGACTACTTGTTGATCAGCTCCGGATGGCCGATCACGAAGTCGTCCACCGTGCCGGCCTTGAGCGCCGCGAAGAACTCCTCGGCGACCGGCTCCAACCGCTCACCCTGATAGTTGTCGCCGGTGCCGACGCCACCGCCGGGCAGCTTCATCATCGTGATCGAGTTGGAACGCAGGTTACGCAGTGCCAACCCGAAGTCGACGACGCTGTTGCCCCGCCCGCTGAAGATGACCGACTCGCCGGCCGCGCGCAGGACCGCGTCGAGCTTGACCGGGTTGGTCACCACGTCGGCACTGAACGCCTGGTCGACCATGGCCCGGATGAACTGCTGCTGGTGCCGCTGGCGGCCGTAGTCACCGTCGGGCAGGGTGTAGCGCTGGCGGACGTAGTCGAGGGCCTGCCAGCCCTCCAGGTGTGCCATGCCCTTCTTGTACTCCGCCTGCGGCCCGATGTAACCCTCGCCGTTCGGGTTGCCCTTGCGGTGCCGGCCGTCCGGTTCGCGGTGCTCCGACTTGACGTCGGTGTCGATGTACATCTCGACACCGCCCATCGCGTCGACGATCTTCTGGAAGCCGGTGAAGTTGATGATGGCACCGGCGTCGAACCGGGTGATGCCGGTCCGGGCGCTGATCGTCTGGGAAAGCAACTCGAAGCCCTGGACGGCGCTGGGCACCTCCTGGCCGGGCACCCGGCTGCCCCGTTCCATCGCCGAGTTGAGCCGCCCCTGGCCGCCGCGGTAGCCGGCCTTGTCGAACCGGGGGATGTCGACGATGAGGTCCCGTGGCAGGGAGAACAGGTAGGCGCCGTCGAGGTTCTCGTTGACGTGCAGCACCAGGATCGAGTCGGCCAGCGGCGGCCGGTTGGGATCGCTGGGTCGCGGATCGATGCCGACGAGGAGCAGGTTGAGCGGGCCCGTGATGTCCGACCTGCGCTCCTGCGCACCGGCCGCCTGGTCGCCGAAGAGGTCGCCGCTGCCCACCGCCCCCTCATAGCGGGCCAGCAGGATCTCCGTGGCGACCAGCACGCCACCACTGAGCAGCATCAGGACCGCGCCGAAGAAGGTGCAGAGCCGGGCCCACCGGGGAATCCGGGACCGTGGCTTGCTGGGGGCATCTCCGCCTTCCGGACGCCTGCCGACCCTTGTCACCACGTTCCCTCCGTTCGCTCCGCCCCTTGACGCGGACAGACGCGCAGGTCCGGGCGTTGGGCCGACAGTAACTTTCCCCGCCCCATGAGCGCCACCGCTGGATCGGTGATCCGCCCGACTGCCAGGAAACCCCCAGCAAAAGAGGGAGGTCGCACCGGCTACCCGCCGGTGCGACCTCCCTCGTCAGGCCGGTGTCAGCCCTTCATCAGTTCCTTCGCCTTGCGCTCGAGGTCGTCGAGCCCACCGCACATGAAGAACGCCTGCTCGGGAAGTGGTCGTACTCGCCCTCGCTGATCTTCTTGAAGGCCTCGACGGTGTCCTTCACCGGGACGTACGAGCCCTTGATGCCGGTGAAGACCTCGGCCGCGTAGGTGTTCTGCGACAGGAAGCGCTCGATCCGGCGGGCCCGCGAGACGGTGATCTTGTCGTCCTCGGAGAGCTCCTCCATACCGAGGATGGCGATGATGTCCTGCAGGTCCTTGTAGCGCTGCAGGATCCGCTTCACCTCGGAGGCGACCGCGTAGTGCTCCTGGCCCACGAACTCCGGGGCGAGGATCCGCGACGAGGACGCCAGCGGGTCCACCGCCGGGTAGATGCCCTTGTCGGAGATCGACCGCTCCAGGTTGGTGGTGGCGTCCAGGTGCGCGAAGGTGGTCGCCGGGGCCGGGTCGGTGTAGTCGTCGGCCGGCACGTAGATGGCCTGCATCGAGGTGATGGCCTGGCCCCGGACCGAGGTGATCCGCTCCTGCAGCTCGCCCATCTCGTCGGCCAGCGTCGGCTGGTAACCCACGGCGCTGGGCATCCGGCCGAGCAGCGTGGAGACCTCGGAGCCGGCCTGCGTGAAGCGGAAGATGTTGTCGATGAAGAGCAGCACCTCCTGCTTCTGCACGTCGCGGAAGTACTCCGCCATCGTCAGCGCGGAGAGGGCGACCCGCAGCCGGGTGCCCGGCGGCTCGTCCATCTGGCCGTAGACCAGCGCGGTCTTGTTGATGACGCCGGACTCGGTCATTTCGGCGATGAGGTCGTTGCCCTCACGGGTGCGCTCACCGACGCCCGCGAACACCGAGGTGCCACCGAAGTTGTTGGCCACCCGGGTGATCATCTCCTGGATGAGCACCGTCTTGCCCACGCCGGCACCGCCGAACAGGCCGATCTTGCCGCCCTTGACGTACGGGGCGAGCAGGTCGAGCACCTTGATGCCGGTCTCCAGCATCTCGGTCTTCGGCTCCAGGTCGGCGAACGCCGGCGCCTTGCGGTGAATCCCCCAGCGGTCCTTGATCTCGAGGCGCTCACCCTCCTTGAGGTTGAGGCACTCGCCGATCGCGTTGAAGACGTGACCCTTGGTCCCGTCACCGACCGGAACGGTGATGGCCGAGCCGGTGTCGCGCACCTCGGCGCCCCGGACCAGACCGTCGGTCGGCTGCATCGAGATCGCCCGGATCAGGTTGCCGCCCAGGTGCTGGGCGACCTCCAGGGTCAGCGTCTTGTCGCCTCCGGAAAGGGAGACGGTGACGTGCAGGGCGTTGAAGATGTCCGGCATCGCGTCGCGCGGGAACTCGGCGTCGACGACCGGGCCGATGACCCGGACGACGCGGCCCGTCGCCGTCTTGGTTTCCACAGCAGCAGTCATCACACTTCACTTCCCGCCGCGGCCAGCGCGTTGGCGCCGCCGACGATCTCACTGATCTCCTGGGTGATCCCGGCCTGGCGGGCCGAGTTCATCTCACGCGTGTACTTCTCGATCGCTTCACCGGCGTTGTCGGTCGCGCTCTTCATGGCGCGCCGACGGGCCGCCGACTCGCTCGCCGCCGACTCGATCAACGCCGCGTAGATCCGCGTGTTGATGTACTTCGGCAGCAGGGCGTCCAGCAACGCCTCGGCGT
Organism: Polymorphospora rubra; assembly: GCF_018324255.1. Classification (GTDB taxonomy): domain Bacteria; phylum Actinomycetota; class Actinomycetes; order Mycobacteriales; family Micromonosporaceae; genus Polymorphospora; species Polymorphospora rubra. The sequence goes on along the minus strand of NZ_AP023359.1, from coordinate 4,031,542 downwards.
TGGGCTCGAACTCGTACGCCGGCAGGATGCCCTCCGACCGCGGCCGGTCCTCGACCTCCATCGGGCCGATGATCCGGGGCACCGGGGTCTGGGTCATCATCGACTTGAACTCGGTGTAGACGATGTGCAACTCGTCCACGCCCAGCACGCCGTCCGGCCCCGGGTCGTCGCCCTCGTCGTCGGCGCCGTGGGTGAACGCCTGGATGAGGGTCTCGCCGACCAGCCGGGCGTCGGTGAACGCCGGCTGCTCGGAGAAGCCGGTCCAGCTGGCCGCGATCGGCCGGTTACGGAACCGGTAGTACGCCACGCCCTTGCGGCCGATGACGTACAGCACCGGCTCCTTGCCGTCGGCCTTGAGCCGCTCGATCAGCGACTCGGCCGTCTTGATCGCGTTCGAGCTGTACGCGCCGGCCAGGCCGCGGTCGCTGGTGACGAGCAGTACGCCGGCCCGCCGCACCTTCGGGCGCGGGGTGAGCAGCGGATGGTCGACCGTCGCGTTCGAGGCCAGCGCCGACAGCACCCCGGTGATGGCCTGGGCGTACGGCAGGGACGCCGCCACCCGGGCCTGGGCCTTGGCGATCCGGCTCGTCGCCACGAGCTCCATCGCCTTGGTGATCTTCTTCATGCCCTTCGCCGAACGGATCCGTTGGCGAAGAACGCGAACCTGGGCCGCCATACGCTGCGCCCTACTGCTTCTTGGCCGGCTGGTCGGTGTAGCGGGTCACCGACTCACGGTCCTGCTCGCCCGCGAGCGGCTCGGCCGGCGCCTCGTTGATCGGCGCCCCCTCACCGGCGAGGAACGACGGCTTGAACTTCTCGATCGCCTCGTCGAGGCTGGCGATGATGTCGTCGTTCCAGTCGTTGTTCGCGATCGAGGCCAGCGTCGACGCGTAGCGGTGCCGCAGGAACTCCAGGAACTCCGACTCGAAGCGCCCCACGTCGCCGACGGCGACGTCGTCGAGCTTGCCCTCGGTGCCGGTCCACACCGACACCACCTGCTCCTCGACCGGGAACGGGGTGTAGTTCGTCTGCTTGAGCAGCTCGACCAGGCGGGCACCGCGGGCCAGCTGGTCACGCGACGCCTTGTCCAGGTCGGAGGCCAGGGCGGCGAACGCCTCCAGCTCCCGGTACTGGGCGAGGTCGAGGCGGAGCCGGCCGGCGACCTTCTTCATCGGCTTGGCCTGCGCGGCGCCACCGACCCGGGACACCGAGGTACCGACGTTGATCGCCGGGCGGACACCCTGGTTGAACAGGTCGGTCTCGAGGAAGACCTGGCCGTCGGTGATCGAGATGACGTTGGTCGGGATAAAGGCGGAAATGTCGCCACCCCGGGTCTCGATGATCGGCAGGCCGGTCATCGAGCCGCCGCCCAGCTCGTCGGAGAGCTTGGCGCAGCGCTCCAGCAGCCGCGAGTGCAGGTAGAAGACGTCACCCGGGTAGGCCTCGCGGCCCGGCGGGCGGCGCAGCAGCAGCGACACGGCCCGGTACGCCTCGGCCTGCTTGCTCAGGTCGTCGAAGACGATCAGGACGTGCTTGCCGCCGTACATCCAGTGCTGGCCGATCGACGAACCGGCGTACGGGGCGATGTACTTGAAGCCGGCCGGGTCGGACGCGGGCGACGCCACGATGGTGGTGTATTCCATCGCGCCGTGCGCCTCGAGGGTGCCCTTGACCGAGGCGATGGTCGACGCCTTCTGCCCGATGGCCACGTAGATGCAGCGCACCTGCTTGGTCGGGTCGCCGGACTCCCAGTTGGCCCGCTGGTTGAGGATCGTGTCGATCGCGACCGTGGTCTTGCCGGTCTTGCGGTCGCCGATGATGAGCTGGCGCTGGCCCCGGCCGATGGCGGTCATCGCGTCGATGGCCTTGATGCCGGTCTGCATGGCCTCGTGGACACCCTGCCGGGCCATCACGTTCGGCGCCTGGAGCTCCAGCTCCCGGTAGCCCTCGGCCTCGATCTCGCCCAGGCCGTCGATCGGCTGGCCGAGCGCGTCGACCACGCGGCCCAGGAACTTGTCGCCGACCGGCACGGAGAGCACCCGGCCGGTGCGCTTGACCCGCTGGCCTTCCTCGATGCCGGAGTAGTCGCCGAGGACCACGGCGCCGATCTCGCGGACGTCGAGGTTCAGCGCCACGCCGAGCGTGCCGTCCTCGAACTCCAGCAGTTCGTTGGCCATCGTCGAGGGCAGACCCTCGACGTGGGCGATGCCGTCACCGGCGTCGGAGACGGTACCGACCTCCTCGCGGGAGATGTCGGGAGTGTAGGAGGAGACGTAGCGCTCCAGGGCGCCGCGGATCTCCTCCGACGAGATGGTCAGCTCGGCCATCCTCTGCTTCCTCTATTCAGGGCCCGGGTTCGCCGGAGCGGCATCGATTTTGGGTTCTAGCGCTTCGCGAGCGCGTTACGGGTGTCGGTGAGCCGGCGCAGGACGGTGCCGTCGTAGAGATCGGAACCGACCTGGACACTCATGCCGCCCAGGATCGCCGGGTCGACCGTCTGCTTCACGGTGACCACTCGACCGTACAGTTCGCCCAGCTTTGCGCCCAACCGACGCTCTTCTTCGTCGGAAAGCGGCGCGGCGACCGTGACGTAGGCGACCTGGCGGTCGCGGCGGTCCGCGGTCAGCTCGACGAGCCTGGTCAGCGCTCCGGCGAACGACCGCCCGCCGAAGCCGTCGAGGGCGACCTCGACCAGGCGCAGCGTCACCGGCCTGACCTTGCCCTTGAGCAGCGCCGCGGCCAGTTCGGCCCGCTGCTCCGCCGGGGTGCCCGCGTCGCCGATCACACTGGCGAGCGCCGGGTCGCCGGTGACGACCTGCCCGAAGCGGAACAGTTCGTCCTCGACCTCGGCGAGGTCGCCGGCCCGGTCGGCGCTGGCCAGCAGCGCCTCCACACCGAGCCGCTCGGCACCGTCCAGCAGCTCGGACGGGACCGACCAGCGGCCCGACACCAGGGTGCCGAGCAACTGCGTCGCGTCGTCGCCGAGCTTGCCGGCCAACAGGTTGGTCAGCAGCACTGCCCGGTCCTCGCCGCTGCGGGCCGGGTCGGACAGCGCCCGACGCAGCCGCAGTTCGCGGCGCAGCAGCGCCGCGAAGGCGAGCAGGTCGTCGCCGGTCGCGGCGACCGCGGGCGGCGGCGCCGCCTGGGCGTACGCCTCGAGGCGCTCCGCCGCGATGGCGTACGACTCCCGGCTGGCGGCCTGCATCAGCGGGCTCCCGTGCTCTCGAGGTCGCTCAGGAACCGGTCGACGGTGCCCTTGCGGCGGGCCTCGTCGGCCAGCGACTCGCCAACGATCTTGCTCGCCAGGTCGACGGCGATGGTGCCGACCTCGGCACGCAGCTCCCGGACGATGGTCTGGCGCTCGGCGGCGAGCTGCTCCTTGCCGGCCGCGATGATGCGGTCGGACTCTTCGCGCGCCTTGGCCAGGACGTCCTGCCGAATGCCCTCGGCGTCGGCACGCGCGTCGTCGCGGATCTTCGCGGCGTCGGTACGGGCCTCGGCGAGCTGAGCCTTGTACTGCTCGAGGAGCTGGTTGGCCTCGGCCTGGGCGGCCTCGGCGCGCTTGATCCCGCCCTCGATCGCGTCGACCCGAGCCTGGTACATCGCCTCCATACGGGGGAAGACGAACTTGACCAGGATGAACAGGACGACACCGAAGGCGACGAGACCGACGATGATCTCAGACAGCGGTGGGAGCAGGATGTTCCCGCCCTCTTCCGCGGCTATGTACATGGACACTCCCCTCCAGCGGTGACCGGCCGTCGAGGGCCGGGCACCAAGTCAGCTCCGAGTGGGTCCGAGCCCGTCAGGACCCACCCTGCAGCGCGAACGCGAGCACCAGACCGAGCAGGGCGAGCGCCTCGACCACGGCGAAGCCCATGAACATGTAGACGCGGGTCAGACCGGCGCTCTCCGGCTGGCGGGCGGTCGCCTGGATGTAGGCGGCGAACACCAGGCCCACGCCGATGCCCGGGCCGAGGGCGGCGATGCCGTAGCCGATGACGTTGACGTTGCCCGAGATCTCGGCCAGCAACATGGTTGGATTCCTCCTGCGTTGAACGCGTGACCATCACGCGCACGTTTAGGGTGAGATTTTCAGTTGTCGATCGGTGGAGCGCAGGCGCGTACGGTGCCCGCGAAGGCACGGGTGCGTCGGTGGATCAGTGCGCCTCGGCGAGCGAGCTCTGCAGGTAGGTGGCGGTCAGCAGGGTGAAGACGTACGCCTGCAGCGCCAGGATGCCGAGCTCGAAGAGCGTCATGACGATGGCCATGCCCCAGCTCAGGAACGCGATCGGCTTGATGAGCAGCGTCTCGGCCTGGAAGAGCGCCACGCCGCCGAGCGTGAAGACCAGCAGGATCATGTGGCCGGCGAACATGTTGGCGAAGAGACGGACGGAGAGCGTGACCGGCCGCAGGATCAGGTTGGAGACGAACTCGATCGGCACCAGGATCGGCTGCACCCACAGCGGGGCGCCGGACACCCAGCAGCTCGTCTTGATGTATCCGAAGAAGCCGTGCTTCTGGATACCCACGGCGACGTAGACCAGCCAGCTCATGACCGCCAGCACGATCGGGAAGGCGATGTGCGAGTTCGGCGAGATCTGCGCGAACGGGACGATGCCCCAGAGGTTGTTCAGCAGGATGAAGACGAACAGCGTGGTCAGGTAGGGGGCGAAGCGCACACCCTGCTGTCCGATGATGTCGCGGGCGATGTTGTCCCGGACCAGGCCGTAGACCGACTCGGCAAGCCACTGGCCCTTGGTCGGGACCAGCTTGGGGTTGCGGTAGGTCACCAGGAAGAAGACCAGGATGATCGCGACGCTGATCCACACCAGCAGTGCGATCTTTGTGAAGGCCCCCGCCCACATCGTGTCTTCGAACGAGGGGATCAGGCTTTTGTAGTTGAAGCTGTCAACGCCGGGTGGAAACTCCGCAGCGAGGTAGGTCGGCAGCTCAGCCAATTCGAACCCTCCGTCGGTCGGGCGGTGTCAGACGCCCAGCCTCTTCATGGTCAGATAGACCCCGGCGGCCGTGCCCCCGATCAACCCGATCAGCAGCCCGACGTTTGGCAGGTCCAGCCAGCGGTCGACGAGCCATCCGATGCCGCCCCAGATGCCCATGCCGCTGAGGAGGTAACCGACGGCAGCCCAACCCGCATCGGCGCCGGAAGGCCCGGTGCCGTTGGTGGGTTGGTCGTCAGCCATGACGCGGCGAACGCTATCAGCCGGAAACATGAGGCTGTGAGTCACCCCCCGCACAACCGAGTTGTGTGGGCGCAGAGGGGCGTGTCGCGGCTTCCGGACACGCTACTCCCGTCACGCCAGGAGGGAAGCCCGGCCACCCCGACTCGTCCCTCATTGACGGAAACGCGACAGTTGACCGTCGGCTACTTCGAGGGAATCTCGACGTACGGGATCTTGGCCTTGAAGGTCCACCAGACCTGGGCGGTGACCCAGGCCACGGTGGCGCAGATCATGGCCGCGGCCATCGTCCGCAGGCCGGCCCAACCCGACGCGGCCACCGCGAACATGACCACGCCGAAGATGCTGAACTTCAGCACGTAGGTGGCGAGTCCGACGGTCAGCACCAGCTTGGGCAGCACCGAGTCGGCCCAGGCGACCGCCACGCTGGACAGCAGGTAGCTGAACGTGACCACGGCCACCCCCGCCGCCGCGCCGGCCGCACCGTCCGCACCCTCGACCAGCCAGCCGAGCAGTACCGCGACCACCAGGAGTACGGCCGAGACGATCAGCGGCACCCGTAGGTGCCGGAGCCGGGCCGCCATCACCGCGGGTAGGCCGGGAAGGCACCGGCCAGCTCGGCGACCTCGGCCGCGACCCCGGCGAGCGTGTCCGCCCCGCCGGGCAACGCCGGATCGGCGCGTACCGCGCGGGCGATCAGGGTCGCGATCTGACGCATCTCCGCCTCCCGCATGCCCTGCGTGGTGACGCTCGGCGTGCCGACCCGGATCCCGGAGGCGACCATCGGCGGCTGCGGGTCGTACGGGATCGCGTTCTTGTTCAGGGTGATCGTCGCGGCGTCGCAGCGCGTCTCCGCGTCCCGCCCGGTCACCCCGACATCGCGCAGGTCGACCAGGGCGAGGTGGGTGTCGGTGCCGCCGGACACCGGGCGCATCCCCTCGGCGGCGAGCCCCGCCGCGAGTGCCCGGGCGTTCTCGACCACCTGGTTCGCGTACGTCTGGAACTCGGGCAGTGCCGCCTCGCGCAGCGCGACCGCCTTCGCGGCGACGGCGTGCATCAGCGGCCCGCCCTGGGTGAACGGGAAGACCGCCTTGTCGATCCGGGCGGCCAGTTCGCCGCGACACAGGATCATGCCGCCCCGGGGGCCGCGCAGCACCTTGTGGGTGGTGGCGCAGACCACGTCGGCGTGCGGCACCGGCGATGGTACGGCCCGGCCGGCGACCAGGCCGATGAAGTGCGCCGCGTCGACCATCAGGTAGGCGCCGACCTCGTCGGCGATCTCCCGGAACACGGCGAAGTCGATGAGCCGCGGGTAGGCCGTGGCCCCACAGATGATCATCTTTGGGCGGTGTTCGAGGGCGAGGTCGCGTACCTCGTCGTAGTCGATCAGCTCGGTGTCCGCCCGGACCCGGTAGCCGACCGTGCGGAACCACCGGCCGGAGAAGTTGACCCGGCTGCCGTGCGTCAGGTGGCCGCCGTGCGGCAACTCCATCGCCAGCACCGGGTCACCGGGTTCGAGCAGCGCCGCGTACGCCGCCAGGTTGGCGCTCGCCCCGGAGTGCGGCTGGAGGTTGGCGTGCTCGGCGCCGAACAACTCCCTCGCCCGGGCCAGGCCGATCTCCTCGGCCCGGTCGACCTGCGCGCAGCCACCGTAGTAGCGCCGCCCCGGGTAGCCCTCGGCGTACTTGTTCGTGAGCGTCGAGCCGAGCGCGGCGAGCACCGCCGGCGAGGTCAGGTTCTCGCTCGCGATGAGTTGCAGGCCCTGGCGCAGCCGGTCGAGTTCGCCGACGACGACCGACGCGATCTCCGGATCGGTCGCCTCCAACTGGGCGAAATCGGGCCCCCAGAATGTCTCCACCCGCAGCAGTCTAGGCGGGTACGGCCGGACGCCCGCCGGGCGGTGCGACCGCGCCCGGGCGGATGATGGGGATCATGCGATGCCTGGTCACCGGCGCCACCGGCTACATCGGCGGGCGGCTGGTGCCCCGGCTGCTCGCCGGGACCACCGGTCGCCGGTCAGGGCAGCAGGATCCGGGCCAGCGGCACGACGGTCTCCTCGATCTCGTCGGCGACCCGGCTGAACGACTGGTCGCCGCGCCCCCACGGATCGTCGAGATCGTCACCGGGCAGCGGCGGGGCGTCCCGCCGCGCCGCGTCGACGGCCGCGACCAGCGCCACGCCACGGGCGTAGACGCCGGCCGGGGTGATCTCCGCCGGTGGCAGCACCGACGCGTCGACCTGGGCGAGCAGCCGGCCGAACTCCCCCAGCACGAACGTGCGGCCGGTCGCGTCGGGGCGCAGCGCGGTGACGTACTCCTGCTGGTCGGCGGTTGCCGTCAACACCAGGTCCGCGGCGTCGATGTGCTCCGAGCGCAGCTTGCGGGACTGGAAACCGTCGACGTCGCCACCACGCGCCAGGACCTGGCGCGCGGCCGGCGGATTCATCTCCTCGCCCGCGTGCCACCCGCCGGTGCCGGTGCTGTGGCTGTGCACCAGCTCGTCGGCGAAGCCGACCGTCGGCGGCGCGGCGACCGGCAGCCGGGCCAGCCGCTCGCGTACGGCCAGGGCCAGCAGCCGTTCCGCCATCGGCGACCGGCAGATGTTGCCGAGGCAGACGTGCAGAACGGTGAACGGCGGCACCTCAGCCCTCCCGACCCACGAGGTCGGGCAGCACTTCGCGCAGCTTCTCCAGCGGTATCGCGCCCTCCCGCAGCAGGCGGGGCACCTCGCCGGTGACGTCGACGATGGTGCTCGGCACCGGCTCGGGACACTGCCCGGCCTCGAGGTAGGCCCGGACGGCGTAGCCGAGTTGGTCGCGGGCCTGCTCGGCGGTCTCGGCCGGCGGCTGGCCGGACTTGTTGGCCGACGAGACCGCCATCGGCCCGGTCTCGCGCAGCACCTCCAGCGCCACCGGGTGCAGCGGCATCCGTACGGCGACCGTGCCGCCGGTCTCGCCGAGGTCCCACTGCAGGCTCGGCGAGTGCTCGACCACGATGGTCAGGGCGCCCGGCCAGAACGCGTCGGCCAGGTCCCGGGCCGCCGTCGGCAGCATGTACACGAGTCCGTCGAGGGTGTGCCTCGAGCCGACCAGGACCGGCGGCGGCACGTCCCGCCCGCGCCCCTTCGCGTCCAGCAGGGCCTTCACCGCGTACGGCGTGAAGGCGTCGGCACCGACGCCGTAGACGGTGTCGGTGGGTAGTACGACCAGTTCGCCGTTCTTGACCGCCTCGATCGCCGCGGCGATGCCTCGGTCGCGGTCGGCGAGCGACCGGCAGTCATAGAGCATCACGGGGACAAAGTCTGCCACGCGCCCGTGCCCGCGGGACGTCGGCCGTGCCGGGTCGGGCTCAGGAGGCCCGCCGGGCCGTGCTGAACCGGGGCCGACCGGCCAGGTCGGGGTGGCCGGTCACGTCGGCGTAGCGGCCGTCGGCGGTGAACAACGCCGGCACCGCCACCGGATGCGTGTCGTCGTGCTCGATCCCGACGACCCCGCCGGGGGCCAGCAGTTCGGCGGCCCGGCGGACCACCGGCCGGATCACCGCGAGGCCGTCCGTCCCACCGAAGACCGCGTCCGCCGGGTCGTGGTCGGCCACCTCCGGCGGTACGTCGGTGCCGGCCGGCACGTACGGCGGGTTGCACAGCAGGACGTCGACCCGGCCGGTCAGCTCGGCCAGCAGGCCGGGGTCGGTGACGTCGGCGGCGACCACCCGGATCGGCGGGTCACCGGCGGCGGCCCGGTCGGCGGCGTTGCGGCGCAGCCAGTCCAGCGCCCGCGCCGAGCGTTCGACGGCGTACACCGCCGCGGCCGGCAGCTCGTACGCCACCGACAGCGCGATCGCCCCCGAGCCGCTGCACAGGTCGACGACGACCGGGGCGGTACCGGGACGCTCCGCCGCCACCCGGCGGGCCTGCGCGATCCCCCACTCCGCGAGCAGTTCGGTCTCCGGCCGGGGCACGAAGACCCCCGGCCCGACCGCCAGTTCGAGGTGGCGGAACGCGGCCGAACCGAGCAGGTGCTGCAGCGGCTCCCGGCCGGCCCGCCGGGCCACCAGCCGCCGGTAGCGGGCCAGTTCGTCGGGGGTGAACCCGGCGGCGAGCGGCAGCCGGCTGCGCTCCACCCCGAGCACGTACGTCGCCAACCACTCCGCGTCGGGGCGCGGCGACCCGACACCGGCGGCGGACAACTCGGCGGCGGCCGCGGCCAGCACCGGACCGGTCCGCGCCCGTTCGGTCCCTTCGGGGGGTGTTCACGAGACGATGTCACGCCATAATCATGAATCGTCGGCCGCACTGATCCGTTTCGCGGTAACCCGTGTGGCCGCGTCCCGCACGGGCACGATGCGACCGCGTCCGCGGCAGCGCGCTGCCACACCAGTTCCGCAAGGGGGTCCCGCGTGGGTTGGCTCGACCAGGTCACCGACCAGGTTGAGGAACTGACGCGCGCCCGGGAACTGATGGAACGCGACCGGTCGGCCGAGGCGGTGAGCCAGCTCGACCTGGTGCTGACCCGCACCACCGACCCGTACGCGCGGGCCGACGCCCTCGTACAACGGCTGTCGGCGCTGATCAACCTGGGCCGGACCGCCGAGTACGCCCGGGCCGCCGAGATGGCCCTGGCGGCGGCCGAGGACCTCGCCGAGCCCTATCTCAAGGGCCACGTGCACGCCCTGGCGGCACTGGCCGCGCAGGACCTGGGCGCCCTGGACCGGTGCGTGACCCATCTGGTGCGCAGCGTCCGGGCGCTGGACTCGGTCACCGATCCCGACCAGGAGACCGCCTGGGCCTGGCACGACCTGGCGATGGCCTACTCCTACCTGGGCTTCCACGGCTACGCCCTCGGCGCGATCGAGCAGGCCCGGTCCCTGGGGATCCGGGCCGGCATCGCCGAGGAGATGTTCGCCGCGCCGGGCATCCGGTTGCGCAACGCGGTGGCGCTGGACCACAACGGCGACAGTGACGGCTGCCTGCGGGTGCTGCGCGACATCGGCGCCGACCTCGACCGGATCCTGGCCGCCGGTGACCCGTCCCGGCTGCGCCCGAGCAGCCTGGCGGCGTACGGCTACGCGCTGGCCCGCCGGGGTGCCCTCGGCGAGCAGGTCGGACCGCGCGCCCGGGGCCACGACGCGGCCGCCCTGCTGGCCCGGGGCGGCTACGGTGCGCGCAGCCACGACCTGCGCCGGCTCGGTGAGGTCTGCCTGGCGATCACCGCCGGCCGGCCGATCGAGGCGGCGGCCAGGCTCGACACGGCGGCGGTCGCGACCGAGACGCTCGGCGCGGCCGAACCGGCCCGGCTGCGCAGTCTCATGTACGCGCACGGCGGCGACCACGCGGCGGCCCACCGGGCCGACCGGCACGCGTTCCGGCTGGCGGCCCAGCGCACCGACCGGCTACGGGACATGTACGTCGACGGCATCGCGACCCGCATCGACCACGAGGAGTTGCGCCGTACGGCCGAGCAGTACGCGGGCGAGGCGATGACCGACCCGCTGACCGGCCTCGCCAACCGCCGCCAGCTCGACAAGTACGTCGAGACGATGATCGCGCTGGGTCGACCGGCGGTGATCGGCATCTGCGACCTCGACGGGTTCAAGGCGGTCAACACCGCGCACGGCCACCACGCCGGCGACCTGGTGCTGCAACGGGTGGCCGGGGTGATCAACCGGGTGATGCGGCGGGGCGACTTCGTGGCCCGCTACGGCGGCGACGAGTTCGTGGTGGTGCTGACCGGTGCGGGCCTGGCCGAGGCGGGCGAGGTGGCCCGCCGGATCGGCCAGGCGGTGGCCGCCGAGGACTGGGCGGCCCTGGTGCCGGGCACGCCGGTCGAGGTGAGCATCGGCTTCGCCGAGGTGACCGGTTCGGGCGCCGCCCTACGGGAGGCGCTGGCCAGCGCCTTCGACGTCGCCGACCGGGAGATGATGCGGGCCCGGGACCGGGCCCGCGCCGGGACCTGACCGGTCGGCCGCTACGACATGTACAGATACCAGTACGACTGCTGGTCGTACGGGTGCCACTGGTAGACGCAGTTGTACGAGCCCCACGCCCCACCCTGCACCAGGCTCTCACCGAAGTAGCGGCACGCGTCGAGCGTGTAGTAGTAGCCGAACAGGTAGCTCGCGGTCACCGTCGCACGGTGCGCCGGCGCCGCCGCGTTGGCCGGGGTGGCGGCACCGAGCAGCAGCGATCCGGCGACACAGGCGAGCGCGACGAACCCTCGGACCTTACGCATGACGTCTCCTCGTGGGCGGACTCCAGTTCCACCGGTGAAGATAGTCACACATCGATTGATCGGGTCGATCGACGCGCAAGGTTCTCGCCATCCGCGCAACCCGCCGCCGACGGCGGCGCGGGTCAGCGACGGGCGAGGTCGGTGTCGCCGGCCAACCGGGCGGCGCGGTCGGCCTCGGCGAGCGCGTCCAGCACGCCGTCCATGTCACCGCCGAGCACCAGGTCCAGGTTGTAGGCGGTGTAGCCGATCCGGTGATCGGTGATCCGGTTCTGCGGGAAGTTGTAGGTGCGGATCCGCTCCGACCGGTCGACCGTACGGACCTGGGCCTTACGGGCGTCGGACGCCGCCGCGTCGGCCTGCTCCTGGGCCACGGCGAGCAGCCGGGCCCGCAGGATCCGCATCGCCTGCTCGCGGTTCTGCAGCTGGCTCTTCTCGTTCTGGCAGGAGACCACGATCCCGGTGGGCACGTGGGTGATCCGGACGGCGGAGTCGGTGGTGTTGACCGACTGGCCGCCCGGCCCCGACGAACGGAAGACGTCGATCCGCAGGTCGTTCGGGTCGACCGAGACGTCGACGTCCTCGGCCTCCGGCAGCACCAGAACACCGGCGGCACTGGTGTGGATCCGGCCCTGCGACTCGGTCACCGGCACCCGCTGCACCCGGTGCACGCCGCCCTCCCACTTCAGCCGCGACCAGACGCCGTTGCCGCCCTCGGGCACCCCCTTGGTCTTGACCGCGAGCGAGACGTCCTTGACCCCGCCGAGGTCGGAGTCCTGCGCGTCGATGACCTCGGTGACCCAGCCGTGCCGCTCCGCGTACCGGGTGAACATCCGCAGCAGGTCACCGGCGAACAGCGCCGACTCCTCGCCGCCCTCACCCGCCTTGATCTCGAGGATCACGTCCTTGGCGTCGTGCGGGTCACGCGGGATCAGCAACTCGGCGAGCCGCTCCTCCAACGCGGGCAGGGTGGCGGAGATGGCCTCGGCCTCGGCGGCGAACGACGGGTCCTCGGCGACGAGTTCGCGGGCCGCCGCCAGATCGGCGCGGGCCTGCTCCAGTTCGCCGGCCGCCTTGTGCAGCGGGGCGAGTTCGGCGAAGCGGCGGCCCACCCGGCGGGCCGTGTTCTGGTCGGCGTGGATCGCCGGGTCGGCAAGCCGCTTCTCCAGTTCCGCGTATTCGTCGAGAAGCCCCGCGAGACGCTCGTTGCTCATGCTCGTACCTCAATCAGACGATGCGGAGGGAAGACGGGTGCCCCGGCGGGGATTCAGGCGGCGCGGTCGGAAGCGAACGCAGGGACATGCGAACGGCGCCCGCCACCCGGCAGGAACCGGGTGGCGGGCGCCGTTGTCGTCGCTACTTGGCCTTCTTGGCCTGGACCTTGGCGTACTTCTGCTGGAACTTGGCGACGCGGCCGGCGGTGTCGAGCACGCGCTGCTTGCCGGTGTAGAACGGGTGGCAGGCGCTGCAGGTCTCGACGTGGATCGAACCGCCCTTGGCGGTGCTGCGCGTCGTGAACTTCTCACCGCAGGAGCAGGTGACCTCGGTCACGCTGTACGCGGGGTGGATGTTGGGCTTCATGATGCCTCGGTCCTTTCTTCGATGGTCGCCGGGTCGCCGTCTGCATCTTCCGCGGCGGGCGCGGTTGACTCGGGCGTGAACCGGAACCGTGGCCGGTTGACCAGTCTGCCATGCCGACATCGGTGGCCCGATATCGGGATGCTCGGACTTGCCGTCCTCGATAACGTGGGCGCTCCTCGATCCATTCCCGTTATCCCGGAAGGCATTCCGCCGTGACCAGCATCATCGGCCACCCGGCGACTCCGCTCGCCGACATCCTCGACACCACCGCCCTGTCCGCCGCGGTCGCCGAGGGACTCGTCCGAGTGCAACGCCATCCGGAACTCGCCCTGTCCATCTACAACTACACCGAGGCGTGCCAGTACACCGGCAACTGGACACCGGTGACGCTCGCCTGTCGAGGGCTGATCGTGGACGACCCGACCGGCACCGTGCTGGCCCGGCCGTACCCGAAGTTCTTCAACCACGACCAGCCCGGCGCACCGGTCGTCGCGCTCGACGCGAAGGTGACGGTGACCGACAAAGCGGACGGCTCGCTCGGCATCGTCTACCACGACGGCACCGGCTGGGCGGTCGCCACCCGCGGCTCGTTCGCCTCGGACCAGGCCCGGCACGCCACCGCGCTGCTGCGTACCCGGTACGCCGGCTTCACCCCGCCGCCCGGACACACCGTCCTGGTCGAGATCATCTATCCGGCCAACCGGATCGTGCTCGACTACGCCGGCCTCGACGACCTCGTGCTCCTCGGCGCGGTCGACATCGCCACCGGGCGCACCCACGGGCCGGAGGCGGTCCCGGACTGGCCCGGACCGGTCGTGGAGACGTTCGGGTACGACACCCTCGCCGCCGCCCTCGCCGCCCCGCCCCGCGCGGACCGGGAGGGGCTGGTCGTGCACGTACCTGCGACCGACCAGCGCGTGAAGATCAAGTACGCCGACTACGTACGACTGCACAAGCTCGTCACCGGCCTCAACGCCCGCGTCGTCTGGGAGGTCCTGGCGACCGGCGGCGACCTGACGACCGTCATCGCGCCGCTCCCCGACGAGTTCCACGCCTGGGCACGCGCGGTCGCCGCCGAACTGACCGCCACGGTCGACGCGCGCGCCGCCGCCGTCGAGTCCACGTACGGTGAGATCGTGGCCGGCCTGCCCGACGGCTGGGGGCGGCGCGAGTTCGCCTCGTACGCGGTGCGGCACCCCGACCGGGGCTGCCTGTTCCTCCGCCTCGACGGCAGGGACTACCGTCCGCTGCTGTGGCAGCAGGTCCGGCCCGCCGCGGACCGGACCCCGCACAACCGGAGCACCGAATGACCCGACTGATCGTCACCCGTGGGCTGCCGGCCTCCGGCAAGACCACCTTCGCCCGCAAGCTCCAGCCCGGCGTGGTCCGGGTCAACCGCGACGACCTGCGCCGGATGCTGCACGGCACCCGGCTGTTCACCCAGTGGGCCGAGGCCCAGGTCACCACCGCCCAGCGGGCCCAGGTCGAGGCACTGCTACGGGCCCGCGCCGACGTCTGCGTCGACGACACCAACCTGCGGTCGAAGACGGTCCGCGAGTGGGCCGAACTCGCCGCCCGCTTCGGCGCCACCTTCGAGGTCCACGACTTCACCGACGTACCCCTCTCGGAGTGCCTGCGCCGCGACGCCGAACGGCCGGAGGAGGACCGCGTCGGCGAGGACGCCATCCGGCGGATGCACGAGCGCTACCTCGCCGGCCGCAACCTGCCGCTGCCCGTCCCGTACGTCGAGACCGGCGGTCCGGCGGTCGTCTACACCCCACCGACCGGGGCGCCGGAGGTGGTGCTCGTCGACATCGACGGCACCGTGGCGCTGATGGCCGGCCGCAGCCCGTACGACATGACCCGGGTCGGCGAGGACCTGCCGAACCGGGCGGTCATCTCGGCCGTACGCGCCATGCACGCCGCCGGGTACGGCGTCGTCTACTGCTCCGGACGCGACGAGTCGGCCCGCCCCGACACGGAGGCCTGGCTCGACCTGCACGTGGAGGTGCCGTACCTGGGGTTGTACATGCGCCCGGTCGGCGACTCCCGCAAGGACTCGGTGGTCAAGAAGGAGATCTTCGAACGCGAGATCAAGGACCGGTACGGCGTCGTCGGCGTCTTCGACGACCGGATGCAGGTCGTCCGGATGTGGCGCGAACTGGGCCTGACCGTCTTCCAGGTAGCCGAGGGTGACTTCTGACCCGCCCCACCCAATCGCCATGATCGTCTGCGGTTCAGACACACGACACGCCGGTTCTCCGGCACCTGAACCGCAGACGATCATCGCTCAGACGCATGCCCGGGTTCAGCCACGACGGTTGGCCAGAATGCTCAGGATCTCCGCGCGTACCTCATCGGGCTGCCCAGTCAGACGGGCGTGCGAGAACCGCACGACGAGAATCCCCATGGTGGCCAGGAGGGCGTCGCGACGGAGGTCTGTCTCGCGCTGCCGGGCATCCGCGTGGGAAGTGGCGCCGTCGAGCTCGATGTCCACCCGCTCCCGCTCGGCGTAGACGTCGAGATAGACGGTACGCCGGCCGACCCGGATGCGGACCTGCCGCTTGAAGGACGGCATTCCGGGACCGGTGAGGACGTGGTCGTGTCCCCAGATCTCCAACGCGCTCCGGCAGCCGGCGGCGAGCCGGTCCAACAGGATGCGCAGGGCGGCGCGTCCGGCGAGTCTCGGCACGGTGTCCAGGGCGGCGCCGATTCGTTGCGGTGTGGTCCGCCGGTCGTTGACAGCCTGGATGGCCGGCCCTGGGCGCTCGGCGGCCGACAACAGCGGCCAGGCGTCGACCAGCGAGTTTTCGAGTTGGCTCACCGGCGCCCCCCGCCATACCCGCAGCGGCAGCGCACGCCGGTGGTGAACCACCAGGCCCGGCAGGCTACGAAGGCTGGACCCGGCCGGCACGCTCACGTGGATCGGCTCGCCGGGCGGCTGCCGGCGCAGTCCCCAGACGTCGAGCGCGGTGGTGTGACTGAACCCGCCGGTTTCGGCCAGGTAGGCAAGCACCGCCCGGTGACGCAGGTTCGGATCAAGAGCTGACAGCGGGAGTACCCGCCCGGTGCCGGTGGCCACGCGTCCGGCATCCACGTAGACCTCGGGTAGCACCCGACGCAGTCGTCCGGCACGCCGGGCGGCGGCGAGCACCCACGGCGGCACCACCTGGCGAACCTGGTGGTGGGTCACCACCCCATCGCTGCCATCCACAAGAGACCGAAGTGCGGGATTCATGCCGTCGAACGTGCCACGGCTGCCGCTTCGACCATCACCCGCGACACCGGGCTGTGGAGGACGCTGGCGCCTGTGGACGACATCCTGATCTCGCCTCGGACCTGCTACTGGTGATCGTCTGCGGTTCAGGCGTTGAGCGACCGGCGTGTCGGGTATCTGAGCTGCAGACGATCATTGAGAAGGCTGTGGGCGGAGCCGTTACAGGCCCTGTTCGCGGGCCATGATTATGGCCTGGGCGCGGTCGGCGACCTGGAGCTTGGTGAAGATGTTGGAGACGTGGTTGCGTACCGTCTTCTGGCTCAGGCCGAGACGCAGCGCGATCTGGGGGTTCGTCAGGTGCTGGGCGATCAGCGCCAGGATCTCCCGCTCCCGCGCGGTCAGCTCCGGAAACGCCGGTTCGGCCCGGTTGAGCCCGGCGAAGTAACCCATCAGCCGGGTGGCGATGGCCGGACCGAAGATCGCCTCGCCGTCGGCGACCACCCGTACCGATCGGATGATCTCCAGCCGCCGGGCGCCCTTGAGGACGTAACCGCGGGCGCCGGCCCGCAACGCGGCGAAGATCGAGTCGTCGTCGTCTGCCATGCTCAGGATCAGTACCCGGACGTGCGGGCTCATCCGCACCATCCGCTCGGTCGCCGCGATGCCGCCCATACCGGGCATTGTCAGGTCGAGCAGCACCACGTCGGGCTGGAGCCGGTCCAGGGCGACCAGTGCCTCTTCGCCGCTGGCGGCCTCGCCGCAGACGTCGATCTCGGGACTGGTGGCGAGCAGGGCGCGCAGCCCGGCCCGAAACGGGGCGTGGTCGTCAACCAGCAGCACCCGGATCTGGTCCATCGGTCTCCTCTGTGGTGGTGGGCAGGATCGCGGTCACCCGGGTGCCCGTACCCGGGGCCGAGGTGACGGTGCACTCGCCGCCGAGTTCGTCGGCGCGCTCGTGCATCGAGTGCATGCCGACGCCGTCCGGCTGGCCGGGCTGGCGGCCCCGGCCGTCGTCGTGGACGTCGAGGCGGAGCTGCTCCCCGGTGATGGTCAGCCGTACCTCGACGGTGTCCGCACGGGCATGCTTGCGCGCGTTGTTCAGCGCTTCGACGGCGATCCGGTAGGCGGCGACCTCGGTGGCGGCGGGCAGCGCGGGCAGCGTCTCGGGGGCTTCGAAGACGACCCGGGGGCCGGCCGCCGGCCAGGCGGCGATGTGCGATCGGAGCGCCCCGGCCAGCCCCATCGTGTCCAGCGCCGGTGGCCGCAGCCCGTCGACGAGCCGCCGTACGTCGGCGACGGCCGTCCGCGCGTCGACGACGATCTCCTCCAGCATGCGGTTGGCCTGCTCCCCCGGCCCGATCTCCTGGGCCACCTCGGCCCGCATGGTCAGCCCGGCCAGGGTGGGGCCGAGGCCGTCGTGCAGGTCGCGGCGCAGCCGCCGGCGCTCCTCCTCGCGGGCGACGACCAGGTGCTCGCGGGAGCGTTGCAGGTCGGCGGCGAGCGACTGGGCCCGGTCGAGGGCGCGGACCGCCTGTACGGCGACGCCGATGTGCCGGGCCAGGTCGGCGAGCAGGCGCAGTTCGCGGTCGCCGAGCGACACCTCGCCGCTGCGGGGGCCGAGCAGCAGGTCGCCGACCGGTTCGCCGGCGACCAGCGGGATCCGGACCGGGTCGGCGGGCGGGGTGCCCAGCCGGTACGACCGCCCGTCGACCGTCTGTATCTCCACGTAGGACAGTTGCAGCGCCTCGCGTACGGTCGCCGTGCTGGTGGACAGGACGGCACTGGAGTCCTGGGTCTGCTCCAGCCGCTGCCCGAGCCGGGCCAGCACCGCGTACGGGTCGTCGCGTTCGCCGTACACCAGGATGTTGACCCGGCGTTGCAGCCAGTGCCGCAGCGGGGCGAAGATCAGCGCGGCGACGGCCGCCCCGGCGAACGAGACCGGCAGGCTGGCCGAGGTGTCGAACCCGGCCCCGAGCAGCCCGACGACCAGCACGTACGCGCCGCCGACGCAGGCCGACAGGGTGACGAACACCGCGGTACGGCTGATCAGCAGGTCGATGTCGAAGAGCTGGTGTTTCAGGATGGCGATGCCGAGCGCGACCAGGACCAGCGACACGCTGGCACCGCCGGCGAAGTCCCAGACGGCGTTCTCGTACGGGAAGAGGCCCGGGTGGCCGTCGGTCAGGCCGACGACGAGTCGACCGGCCACCACGAGTACGGATAGGCCGACCGCGTACCCGAGCCATTTGACCTGCTGGCGGCGGGCGCCGCGGGCCTTGCGGGCCTGCCAGACGACGGTGCCGCCGGCGGCGAAGAGAAACACCGCGCTGGCCAGGATGGCCAGCGTGCCGGTGGTGTCGGCGACCGGCTGCCAGCCGGTGACCCCCAACGGGTTGGGTGCGCTGACCGGGTAGATCTGCTCGTTGTCGCCGGGCCGCACCGCGTTGGTGACCACGGCGAGCACGGTGAGGGCCACGACCGTCCAGACCACCGGCCGCCACCGGGGGGAGAGCAGCCGGCCGTCGGGGAAGAACGCCGGGATCAGTGCGATGGCGGCGTTGCCGGGAATCCAGAGCCAGTTCTGCGGCCAGGCCAGCGCGGCGGCGAACGGCAGCGATCCGGGGTCGACGACGACGCCGTGGGCGGCGTACTGGCCGCAGGCCTCCTGGAGGGCGAAGCACAGGCCGCTGGTGAGGGCGAGCCAACCGACCGGGTTGCCCGGCCGGTGTGCGGTGATCAGCCCGCCGACGACCGCGCTGGCGACCACCAGGAGGTGGTGGCTCAGGTCGCTGGCCGGCGCCCCGTTCAGCACCGCCAGCCAGATGGCGGCGGCGGTCAGCAGCAGCGTCAGTCCGCACAGCGGCCAGGCGGCCTGCCGCGCCCACCTGGCCGTACGGTCGGTCGTCATGTCGTCGCCGACACTAATGATCGTCGTGTCCCGTTGTCATGGGACAACCGTCCCGGCGCGCCGGGCACCGGGGGTGGTGCCCGACGCCCGGACGGTCGGCCCGGCCCACTGCGAACCGGTCGGTCCCGGTCGGGGACGCATCGTCAACGCCGCTCGGCGACCGGGCGCGGGCCGGCGAACGCCAGGACGAGACCGGCGACGATCACCCAGAGCCCGGCCGGGACCAGCGAGATGTACTGCACCGGCGCGAGCTGCGTCGCGGCGACCAGCAGGGCCATGACCGCGCTGAAGACGGCGAACCAGCGGCTGACCGAGCCGTGCCGGAACCCGCCGACCGCGACCGCGCCGGCGGTCAGCCCGATGCCGCCCCAGAGCCAGGACATCGTGGCGAAGATCGTCGTCCCGGCGGCGATGGTGTCGGGGTCGACCTCGTCGGCCGCACCGAGGTCGAAGAACAGCTGGGTCGAGATGCCGCCGCCGATGAGCAGGCCGACCAGCACCAGGCCGACACCGGTCGCGGCGAGGGTCGGCACGAGGCTGCCGGCCGGCTCCTGCGCGCCGAGGTGCCGGCGCAGCCCGGCCGCGAAGATCGCCAGGCAGACGATGGCGAGCGAGCACACCACCTGGTGCGCCCAGACGTAGGCGGCGCCGTCGGCGATGGCGGCGACGTAGCCGGCGTTGTCGGCCCGCAGTTCCTCACCGTCGCCGAGGGTGGCGGTGGCGAAGATACCGACGAGCCCGATCAGGCCGCCGGCCGTACCGGCCAGTGCCCAGCCCCGCCGGGGGCGCGCGGGGGCCGGGGTCGGGGTGGCGTTCGTGGTCTCGCGGAACATGGTGGGGTGCATCGGATCCTCCCTGGTGTCGGCGTTCACCAGGGAGGATTCCGAAGGACTGACTCAGGCCGCATGAGGCAGCTGTCCCGACCGGCCCGGGAATTCCACCGGGACAACCGCCCGCCGACGGTGTCCGGCCCGGGCCGACGGGGGTGGGGCGACGTGTCCCGGCCCGGGGGACCGCCGGGCCGGGACACGCGATTGGGGCTCAGGCCGCCTGACGGGCCGCCGGGCGCAGGGTCAGCGTCGCCTCGGCACGGACCCCGTTCACGGTCACCGCCAGCACGACCGACCCGCCGGACCGCAGCGCCTTGAGCTGTCCGCTGTCCGGGTCGAACCAGGCCACGTGCCAGGGCCGCAGGCCCAGCACGCCGCCGATGTGAACGTTCGGCGACGCGCTCCAGTCGGCGCTGACCGGGGCGGCCACCGGCACCTGCCGCCCGCCGGCCTGGCCGATCGTGGCGGTCACCGGCACCGAGGTGCCGGCCGCGACGGTGGCCGGCGCGGTCACGGCGAGCGAGTCGACGTGCGCCCGGGTCTGCGCGCTGATCCACCGCGGCCCCTCGGTCAGCGGGTTGCGGCGGGCCCGTTCGGCGTCGCGTTCGCTGACCCGGTCGACGCCGAACATCGTCCAGCCGGTGAAGCCACCCAGGTGCGGCGGGGTCGACGGGTTCTTGCCGGCGTTGCCGTTGATGACGTACGGGACCCCGTCGACCCGGTCGGCGTGGAACGTGCCGACGTGGCCGCCGACGAACACCGCGCCCTTGCCGGTGCGGTGCTGGAACTCGGCCAGCCACTGCTCCAGCAGGGCCGCCTCCTTGCGGTCGCCGAGCTGGCTCGCCTTCGCCGGCAGCGGGTCCCGGGGCGGGTGGTGGTGCAGCACCACGACCGAACCGATCGCCGGGTCGCCGGCCGCGCCGTCGAGGGCGGCCCGCAGGGCGCGGATCTGGTCGAAGCCGCCGCCGCGCAGCGTGCCGGTCGACGAGTTCAGCGTCACGAAGCGGGTGCCCCTGTGGTCGAAGACCCGCGACGGGGCGCCGAAGACCGCCTGGAAGTTGGCGATCGGGGCGCCCATGATCTCGTGGTTGCCCGGTACGTAGTAGTACGGCAGCTCGCCGCCGAGTTCCTCGTCGAGGATCCGTTTCGCCAGTGCGAAGTCGGCCGGGTAGGCGGTGTCGACGAAGTCGCCGTTGATGACCAGGAAGTCCGGCCGGGCCGCCCTGACCTCGCGCAGCGTACGGCGGGCCTGGGCGACCAGGTCGCTGTCCGGGGCGGCGGCGACGAACTGGGCGTCGGAGAGGACCGCGAACCGCCAGTCGGCGCCGTCGACGGTGCCGTCGCGGACCACCACCTTGTCGGTACGGGCCGGCTCGGCCGGCGCCTCCACCGTCGGTGGCACCTTCGCCACGATGTCGTCGATGACGATCTCGTTGGTGTACGCCGCCGCCCCGTCGGTCTCCGCGACGTAGAAGCGCCGGATCCGGACCGGGTACTGCACCCCGGCGGGGACCGCCATCTCGACGTACCGCCAGCCGGTCCAGTCCAGGTACGGCCCGCGCAGCACGTGCTGCTGGTCGAGCGCGTCGTGCAGGTGCAGGCTGGGCCACTCCCCCTTGCCGGTGCTGTGGATCCACATGCCGAACGCCTGCGGCTGCCCGTCGACAGGGATCCAGGCCGGCGGGTCGGCGTACGCGGCCCGGGTGCCGGTCGAGGTGCTGAAGTCGTACGTCAGCTTGAGCCCGGTGCCGGTGTGGCCGGGTGCCGGGGCGGCCGAGCCGGTGGCCCGGGCGGCGCTGAACCGCCAGTTGGCGGCGTCGTCGAAGGTGGCGACCGGCACCTCCTCGAGCCCGACGGTGACCGGTACGGCGGTCGTCGCCGCGCCGACCCGGGCGGTGAGCAGCCCGCCGCCGGTGCCGGCCTTCGCGGTCACCCGCAGGAAGCCGTCGCCGGTCGGGGTGACGTCGAGCAGGCTCCGGTCGTAGTCGAGCCGGACGTCGGCGGGCTCGATCGGCGCGGTGTTGCCCTCCGCGTCGTAGCCGACGATGCCGACCAGCGCCGACGCGTCGGCCCCGGCCAGACCGACCTTGTCGGCGGTGGCGTCGATGCGGGCCAGCGGGCCGAGGACGGTCAGCTTCAGCTCGCCCTTCGCCGCGCCCCGCGACGCGGTGACCGTGGTCGGGCCGGGCACCAGGGCGCGGAAGACGCCGTCCCGGGACACCACGCCGTGCACGGCCGGGTTGGCCCGCCAGTTCGGGGCGCCGGCCGCCGGGCCGTACGTCTCGTCGTGGCCGGCGGCGGTGAGCCGGCGGGTCAGGCCGGGGAAGACCCGGTCCGGCCGGCCGCCGCGGACCGGGCCGAGGCCGGGCGCGGCGGACGGGTCGGTCGCCGTCTCCACCCAGTACGCCGTCAGCCGGCCGCTGCCACGCGGCGCGAAGATCGCCAGGCCGTTCGGTACGGCCCGCTCCGAGCCGTCCGACGGGCTGTTCTCGACCTGCACGGCGGCCGCGCCGGGTTCCCGGGCGAGCAGCGTCGACGAGCCGCCGCCGTCGAGGTTGAGGGCGTGGTGGGCGCCGAGTTCGACCATCATCCGGCCGAGTTCGGTCAGCGTCACGCCGCGGCTGTCGGCCTGCCGGCCGTCGACGGTCAGCAGGATCATCCGGCGGCCGTCGGCGGAGAAGCCGACCGCCGTACGCGGCTCGGGGTTGACGTCGCCGATGTTCTGCGCGACCCCGTCGCGGACCAGCACGTGGTTGCCGCCGACGGCGGCGTGCAGTTCGCTGCCGTCGGACGGCTTCGGCCGGTAGGCGACGGTGACCGGGTCACCCGGGCGCAGTGCGGCGAGCGCGTCGGCGCCGGCGTCGCGGCCGAGCAGAACGGTCGTACCGGCCGGGATGGCGCCCTCGCCGGCGGCGCCGCCGACGGTGGCGACCCGCCCGTCGACGACGGCGATCTCGGTCACCCGGCTCGCGCCGGACACGGCCCGGGCGCGCGGGTACGTCCCCCACAGCGCGGTGAAGACGCCGATGCCGCCGGTCTGGACCAGGTTGTTGAACTGGGTCACCGGGACCGGGCCGGTCGGCAGGGTGGCGGTGCCGTCGAAGTGCACCTGGATCACCCGGCCGAGTCCGCCGGTGGTGATCGCGGCGGCGTTGTGGTGCCCGGCGATCGGCGACTGGACCAGCTCGCCGTCGCGGATGCCGATGCCCTGGGCGGCGCCGGAGTTGTTGATGTCGAAGAAGTCGCCGTTGACGGCGGCGACCGCGCCGGCCGCGTCGGCGGCTCTACGCAGCGGCTCGGCCCGGGCGACGGCGCCTGCGTTGACGTAGTCGACGGTCAGGTCGCCGGACAGGTCGGCGGTGAGCGCGTCGGCGCGCAGCCAGCCCGCGGGGTCGAAGCGGTCGAACGAGGTGAGGGTCAGGCCGGGGGCGACCGGGCGGGTGCGGGTCGCGGTCTCGATGCCGCCGGACGGCTCGACCGACAGCGGCGACGCGCCGCCCGCCGGGTACGACGACGCGGCGGGCGCGTCCTCGACGGCCGTGCCGGCCGGGCCGGTGGTGGCGGATGCCGGCCCGGCCGGGCCGGTGGGGCCCGGCCGGGGTTCGGCGTACGCCGGCAGCGGGCCGGCGAGCGTCAGCAGCGGCGCCAGGACGAGGACGCCGACGAGTTGTGATGATCGGCTGCGGGTACGCATGCCCGGTAGTCAACCCGAGCACGTATAGAACTTTCAATAGCTACCGAGTTACCTGAAGAAAAACTTCATTGATCGGGATGGCCGTTCAGTGGGCCACCGGGCAGGCCGGCCGGATCGTCGGCGCCGGCTGCCGGGGCGCCACCGGGGCCGGCACCCGGGACTCCGGGGTCGGCCCGTCGGCGTCCGCGCCCCGGGCGACCGGCACGGCGACCGCGTCCGCCGGCCCGTCCGCGGGCCCGACGCGACCGGCGGTCCGGGCGGCCGGCGTGCTCCGGGTGGCCGGGGTGCTCCGGGCAGCCGGGGCGGCCGGGCGGCCGGCGGGCTGCTCCGCGTCCGGGGCGGCATGTCGCGGCGCCGGGCCGAGGTGCCCGTACCGGCCCAGGTCACGGGCCGCACTGTCGAGATAGAAGTTCGGCCGCTGGTCTGCCTCGTGGTAATAGCGGTGGAAGACCCGGGTCGCCCCGCCCGAGATCGGCGGCACGATCCAGCTCCAGTCCGCCGGCACCTCCCGGCCGGCCCGCTGCTCGTTACGCAGGTGCGTGATGAACCGGTCCGACTCGGTGTGGTGGTCGCTGATCCGTACGCCGGCCCGCTCGTACGACCAGAGCACCGCCCGGTTCAGTTCCACCAGCACCCGGTCCCGCCACAGCGTGCTGGCCCGCGAGGTGTCCAACCCCATCGCCCGGGCCACGACCGGCACCAGGTCGTAGCGGTCGGGGTCGGCGAGGTTGCGGGCGCCGATCTCGGTGCCCATGTACCAGCCGTTGAACGGCGCGAGTGGATAGTCCACGCCGCCGATGCTGAGCCGCATGTTCGCGATCGCCGGTACGGCGTGCCAGCGCAGGTCGAGGCCGGCGAACCAGTCGTACTCGGGGTGCTCGAGTGGCACCTCCAACACCGCGTCGGCGGGCAGGTCGAAGAGGCGTACGCCGTCCTGCGGCGTCTGGACCACCAGCGGCAGTACGTCGAACGCCCCGCCCGCCCCCTTCCAGCCCAGGTCCTGCACGGCCCGGGTGAAGTCGACGTACCGCGGGTCACCGACCACCTCACCGGCCCGGTCCCGGTAACCGGCGTACCGGATCAGCTGCTCGTTCCACACCCGGGCGTGCGGGCGGCCGGGCTCGGCCGGCGCGAACACCGAGATGACCGGCCGGATCGCCCCCGGGGCCCGGTCGGCGCGGCCGGTGCCACCGGCGAGGTGGAGATGGTGGACCAACCGGGCGAAGATCTCGTCCGCGCCGCGGGCCTGCCGTTCGTCGAGCACCACCAGGCTGCGCCAGTAGAGCCGGCCGATGCACCGGCTCGCGTTGCGCCACGCCACCTTCGCCCCGTACGTCAGCTCGTCGCCGGTGTGGGTGTAGGTGCCGGTGGCGTCGATCTGGGCGCGCACCTCGTCGAGCCGGGCCGCGAGTTCGCCGAAGCGGGGGTTCTCGGCGTAGCACCGCCGCAGGAAGTCCTCGGCCTCCGTGACGTCGACCGGTGCCGAGGGGTCCCGGTCCGGCGACGGCTCGTCTCGATAACCCGGTATCGCCATCAGTGTCTCCTCGCGACGGATTTCCGCGGGATCGCCAAACCAGGACCGGCCTCGCCGAGGCGCCACGGGACGATCACACCGCGCAGTGTGAGGACGGTTTCACGTGCCGTCATCCGAACGGCGGACACAATGTGCGACACCGGACACGAAAGAGGGCCCGGCCGATACCCGGCCGGGCCCCTCCTCGTTTGCGCGGACTACTCGCCCGGCGCCGACTTCGCGATCTGCATCAGGAACTCGATGTTGGTACGGCTCTGCTTGAGCCGGTCCAGCAGCAGGTCCAGCGCGGCCGGCGAGTCCAGCGAGTGCAGCACCTTACGGAGCTTGTGCGTGATCGCCAGCTCCTCCGGCGCGAGCAGGATCTCCTCCTTACGCGTGCCGGACGGGTGGATGTCGATCGCCGGGAAGACCCGCTTGTCGGCGATCTTCCGGTCGAGCTTCAGCTCGGCGTTGCCCGTGCCCTTGAACTCCTCGAAGATGACCGTGTCCATCATGGAGCCGGTCTCCACCAGCGCGGTGGCGAGGATGGTCAGCGACCCGCCGTTCTCGATGTTGCGGGCCGCGCCCAGGAAGCGCTTGGGCGGGTAGAGCGCGGTCGAGTCGATACCACCGGACATGATCCGGCCGCTGGCCGGCGCCGCCAGGTTGTACGACCGGCCGAGCCGGGTCACCGAGTCGAGCAGCACGACCACGTCGTGGCCCAGCTCGACGAGGCGCTTGGCCCGTTCGATCGCCAGCTCCGCGACCGTGGTGTGGTCCTGCGGTGGACGGTCGAACGTGGCCGCGATGACCTCGCCCTTGACCGACCGCTGCATGTCGGTGACCTCTTCGGGCCGCTCGTCGACCAGCACCACCATCAGGTGGCACTCCGGGTTGTTGTGGGTGATCGCGTTGGCGATCGCCTGGAGCACCATGGTCTTGCCGGCCTTCGGCGGCGAGACGATGAGCGCCCGCTGCCCCTTGCCGATCGGCATGACCAGGTCGATGACCCGGGTGGTGAGGATGTGCGGCTCGGTCTCCAGCCGCAACCGCTCCTGTGGATAGAGCGGGGTGAGCTTGTAGAACTCGGGGCGCCGCTTGGCCTCGTCCGGGTCCATCCCGTTGATGGTGTCCAGCCGGACCATCGGGTTGTACTTGTCGCGCCGCTGCTCGCCCTCACGCGCCGCGCGCACCGCACCGGTCACCGCGTCGCCGCGCCGCAGGCCGTACTTCTTGACCTGGGACATCGACACGTAGACGTCGTTCGGACCGGACAGGTAACCGGTCGTGCGGACGAACGCGTAGTTGTCGAGCACGTCGATGATGCCGGCGACCGGGACGAGCACGTCGTCCTCGGCGACCTGCGGCTCGCGGCCGCCGGTCTCGCCCTCGCCGCGCTCGCCGCGGCCCCGGCGACGGTCCCGGAAGCGGCTGCGCCGGCTGCGCCGGCCACCGTTCTCGTCGTCGTCGTCGTCCCGGCTGTCGCGGTTGTCCCGCTCGTTGTTGCGGCTGTCGCGTTCGGCGCCGCGGTCCCGGTCGGTGTTGCGGTCCCGGTCGGTGTTGCGCGGGCCGCGGTCCGACCGCTCGGTGCGCTCACCGCGCTCGGAACGTTCGGTGCGCTCGCCGCGTTCGGAGCGCTCGGCCCGCTCACCGCGCTCGGCCCGCTCACCGCGCTCGCGCCCGTTGCGCGGCTCGGCCCGCTCGGCCGGCGGCTGCTCCTCGACCCGCGGCTCGGCGGCGGCGGGCGGGGCGGCAGCGGCGGCAGTGGCCGCCGCCCGGGTGCGACGCGGGGCACGCTGGCGTCCCTCGGTCGCCGGCGGCGCCGAGGTCTCGACCACCGCCGCGTCGCCGCCACGACGCTCGCCGTCGGCCTCGCGGACCTCGGCGCGTACCTCCTCGCGGGCCGGTGCGGTCGCCGCCGCGACCTCGGCCCTCGGCCGGGGCGGGTTCGCCGGCGCGGCGGCGGCCGCGCCGCCACCTTGCCGCTCGGTGATCGCCGAGATCAGCTCGCCCTTGCGCATCCGGGCCGTGCCGGAGATGCCGAGTGACGCGGCCAGGCTCTGGAGCTCCGGCAGCAGCATCGCCGACAGACCGGTGCCGGTCCGACGGCGGCGAACCGGACCGGTGGTGGCGTCAGCAGCGACGTTGGAAACGTCCGACGTCACGTCGGTGGTGTCGCTCAATGGATTCCTTCCCTCGATAAGGCCGGGGCTGCCCGGATCGGAGAAACTGGTGGCCGGGCGGCCTCGGTGCACCCGCCTCGCGTGACGCGTCGCGGGAGTCTGTGGCACAACAGCACGGCGGTTTCCGGCTCACCATGGGTCGGTGTGCGCGTCTCGCCGTCTGCGGCGACCTGTGGAAACTGCGGTGCGGCGTATGCCTAGGCAGAGGTAAGACGGCTGACCGCCGAAAGCTTTCGGGGTGCGCCGTTCCGCAGGAGATCGCGTGCTTCGCGGCTGTGCTTGGCCTAGAGCGTAATCAACTCTTCCGACCTGCGGCAACAGGGTCCCGCTCGGCGTGTCCCAGTGTACCCCTGTCAACCTGGGCACCGGCTACATCCACCAGCAACCGTAGAACAGCCCAGCCCATTCCCGGGTCGAAGGTTTCCGGCGGTTCGGAAAGTGCCAGCACCGTCGGCCCGGCCCCACTGACCACGGCGGCCACACCGGCCCCACGCAGCGCGGCGACCAGGGCGGCGGTGGCCGGCATGCCCGGCGCCCGGTAGTCCTGGTGCAGCCGGTCCTCGGTGGCCGGCAGCAGCAGGGCGGGATCGTGGGTGAGCGCGTGGACCAGCAACGCCGCCCGGCCGGCGGCGAACGCGGCGTCGCCGTGCGGAACCGTCGCCGGCAGCGCCGCCCGGGCCTGCGCGGTCAGGCCGCGCTCCTGCGGTACGAAGACCACCGGCCGGATCCCGTCGGCGGGGGCCAGCGTCACGGCGCGCGCCCCGGCGCCCGGACCGGCCTCGTGGTCGCCCCCGGACCAGGCGATGGTGAACCCGCCGAGCAGGCAGGGCGCGACGTTGTCCGGGTGACCCTCGATGGCGGCGGCCAGATCGAGCGCGGCAGCGGCGTCGAGCCGGTCCGGACCGTCCACGACCAGTGCCCGGGCGAGCTGTACGCCGGCGACGATCGCCGCCGACGAGGATCCCAGGCCACGGGCCTGCGGAATCCGGTTCACGCACTCGACGGCGAGCCCCGGCGGGCGGCCGCCCAGCGCGTCGAAGGCGGCGAACATGGCGCGTACGACCAGGTGGGTCTCGTCGGTGGGCAGTTCTCCGGCGCCCTGTCCGGTCACCGTCACCCGGCACCCGGCCGTGGTGACCTCGGCGCTGACGTCGTCGTACAGCGCGAGGGCAAGGCCCAGCGAGTCGAAGCCCGGCCCCAGGTTGGCGCTGGTGGCCGGCACGCGCACGCGGACCGGACCGGATACGAATTCGACGCCCATCGGCTCATGCTATTTGAGCCCGGCAGGGCCCCGATCAGCGGCGGGCGACCGGCCGGCGGGTGCCGACCGGTCGCCCGGTTTCAGTCCTCGTCCGGCTCCGGCGGGTCGGCCCCTCGCGCCGATGGAGCCGGCGGTGTGGAACGAGGGGGTTTCGGGGATCGGCCGGCGCTCCGCAGCGCCATCCGGAGGGCGTATTCGATCTGCGCGTTCACGCTGCGCAGGTCGTCGGCCGCCCACTTGGCGATCGCGTCGTAAACCTGCTGGTCGAGGCGGAGCAACAGCTTCTTGCGTTCGACCATGAGCCCAGCGCCGTCCTAGCTGTAGAGGGAGCCGGCGTTCACCACCGGCTGGGCCGCCCGGTCGCCGCAGAGCACGACGAGCAGGTTGGACACCATCTGGGCCTTGCGCTCCTCGTCCAGTTCGACGACGTGCTCCTCGCGGAGCCGGTCGAGGGCGTTGGAGACCATACCCACCGCACCTTCGACGATCTTGAAGCGGGCGCCGACGATGGCGCTGGCCTGCTGCCGGGCCAGCATCGCGTGCGCGATCTCCGGCGCGTACGCGAGGTGGGTGGTGCGGGACTCGAGCACCTCGACGCCGGCCAGTTCGACCCGTTCGCGCAACTCGTTGGTCAGCTCCTCGTTGACCACGGCGCCGTCCCGCAGGCTGGCCCGCCCGCTGTCGTGCGCCTCGTAGGGGTAGCTGGCGGCCAGGTGCCGGACGGCGGACTCGGCCTGGACGGAGACGTACTCGACGTGGTCGTCGACGGAGAAGACGGCCCGGGCCGAGTCGACCACCCGCCACACGACGACGGCCGCGATCTCGACCGGGTTGCCGTCGGCGTCGGAGACCTTGAGCCGGGCCGTCTCGAAGTTGCGCACCCGCAGGGTGACCCGGCTGCGGGCGGACAGCGGCCAGGTCCAGTGCAGGCCGGGCTCCCGGATGGTGCCGACGTAGCGGCCGAAGAACTGCACGACCTGGGCGTCGTTGGGGTTGACGACGATGAACCCGGTCGCCGCCAGCACGGCCACGAGGGCCCAGACGACGATCACGACGGGGATCAGCGGGTGGACCCCGGGCTCGCCGAGGACCGGCAGGATCGCCAAGAGTGCGGCCGCGGTCAGCACCAGCAGGCCGGCGATGGCAATGAATCCGGAGAACCGGAAGGCGCGTCTCTCCATGACATCCCCTTGGTATTGAAGTGATATCACCATGCTAGCCCACGGGGCCCGTCGATGAAAGGTCGGGAGTCGTCCGGGGTGCGACCGGCGGGGCGGTGCCCTAGGCCGGCGGCGGCCCCGGGGCGGCCGGAACCGGATCGGACAGCGACAGCCGGCGGGTCGCCAGACGCCAGACGACGGCGTAGAGGACCGTGACGAGGCCGCAGCCGGCGAGCACCACCCGCTCGTCGACGTGGTCGATCACCGCGGCGACCGCGAGCTGGCTGATCGAGATCGCCAGGGTGGCCACCATCAGGTCGACGGCGAACACCCGGCCCCGCAGCCGATCGGGCACCTCGCCCTGAAGGGCGAAGTTGGACATCACCCAGTTGCCGCCGCCGGCGAAGTGGGCCACGAACACGAGGACCAGCACGAGCGGGAACCAGGTCGTCAGCGCCACGCCCACGTAGGACAGGCCGTAGGCCACCATCGACAGCGCCACGCAGGGCAGCAGCCAGGTACGCCGGTTCAGGACCGGACGCATCAGCATCGGGCCGACCAGGGCACCCACGCCCCGTACGGCGAACAGCAGACCGGCGCCGAGCGCACCGACCCCGTAGATCCCGGCGAGCAACGGGAACACGGTCAGCACCCCGTTGCCCAGACCGACGCCCGCCTTCACCGTCACCAGGGCGCGCAGCTTCGGCCGGTGCACGACGTACTGCACCGCCTCCCGCATCGCCGCGAACGGGTGCTGGCCGGGCTGCGTACCGTCCCGCGGCGCCTGCAACGGCCGGCGGATCAGGCCCGCCAGCACGATCGCGACAGCCAGCGCGCCGGCCGCGATCCAGAAGCAGGCGTACGGGCCGACGACGCTGCTCAGCACCCCGCCCAGCGAGGCGCCGACGATCGCCATCGTCCCCCAGGCCGCGCCGGCGACCGCGTTGGCGCCGGCCAGGTCGGCCGGCTCGACCACGTTCGGCAGCGCCGCCTGGGCGGCCGGGGAGTAGAACGCCTTGCCCGCCGCGACGCCGACGATCGCCAGCACCGCCAGCCACGCCGTACCGGCACCGCGTACGCCGACCAGGAGCAGGATCGCGACCAGCGCGACCACGTTCGCGGCCATCATCACCTTGCGCCGGTCGAACCGGTCGGCGACCGTCCCGGTGTACGGCAGCAGCAGCGCGACGACGCCGGTGTCGGCGGCCAGCACCAGCGCGCCCCACACCCCGCTGCCGGTCAGCTCCGGAAGCAGCACCAGCAGCGGCACCATGACGAACCAGTCGGCGCCGAAGACCACGAGTTGGGCGGCGAAGAGGTTGCGGAAGTCGCGGTTGCCGGTAAGGAGCGACAGAGGGGATGCCACGTACCGGCACCCTACCCGCCGACCGATCGGACCCGCGGTGTCGCCTCGGCCACTCCCCCGGTCCGTCCTGTCACGACCCGAGGCGTCCGCGCGCTGCCGGGACAGCACACGGACGCCTCGATCACGGTCGCCGGACCGGTCGGGTCACCGCCGGCTCACTCCTTGGGCGGCGGCAGCGGAGACCGGTTCGAACGGGGCAGGCGCAGCACCTCGAACTGGTCGGTGCCGTCGACCAGCGCGCCGGACGGGGCCGGGCCCGGCTCCGGTTCGGTGGCGCGGTGCTGGGCCGGCGCGGCGTGCCGGGCCTCGGCGGACGCGCCCGCACCGACCAGCGCCGGTTCCGGGGCGGCCTCGACCGGCTCGTCGTCGACCGGAGGCTCGGCCGGCGGGGTGCGTCGGGCCCGGAACCGCTCCCTCGTGTTCTCCACCATCGTGTAGAGGGTCGGCACCAGCACCAGGGTGAGCAGGGTCGAGCTGAGCAGGCCGCCGATGACGACGATGGCCAGCGGCTGCGAGATGAACCCGCCCTCGCCGGTGAGCCCGAGGGCCATCGGCGTCAGCGCGAAGATGGTCGCGATCGCGGTCATCAGGATCGGCCGCAGCCGGCGCCGACCACCCTCGACGACCGCCTCCTGCACGCTCATGCCCTGGTCGCGGTACTGGTTGATCAGGTCCATCAGCACGATCGCGTTGGTCACCACGATGCCGACCAGCATCAGTACGCCGATCAGCGCCGGCACCCCGAGCGGAGTGCCGGTGACCAGCAGCAGCCCGATGGCGCCGGTCGCGGCGAACGGCACCGAGACGAGCAGGACCAGCGGCTGGATCAGGCTACGGAACGTCGCCACCATGATCACGAAGACGATCGCGATGGCGGCGAGCACGGCCAGCCCGAGGTCGGCGAACGCCTCGGCCTGGTCGGCACTGACCCCGCCGACGGTGATGCTGGCACCCGGCGGCAGGTCGAGCGCGTCGAGCCGCTCGTTGAGCGCGGTGGTGATCGCGCCGAGGTTGGATCCGGAGCCGGTGCCGGTGACGGTGACGCTGCGCTCGCCGTCGATCCGGGTGACCGACAGCGGTCCCTCGACCTGCTCGACCCGGGCGAGGTCGCCGAGGGTCACCGGCCCGATGGGCAGGGCCCGCAACTGCTCGACGGTGGCCGGGGCGGCGCCGCCGCGGATGACGACGTTCTGCTGGCCGCCGTCGAGCGTCACCTGGCCGACCGGGCTGCCCCGGAAGGCCTGCCCGACGATCTGGCCGATCGCCGCCTCGGAGAGCCCGGCCTGGGCGGCCGCCGCCCGGTTCACGGTGATGTCGATGCGCGGCGCCCGCTCGCCGAGGCTGCTGGAGACGTCGGTCACGTTCGGGGTGTCGGCCATCGCCCGGCGGACCTGCTCGGTGGCGGTGGCCAGCACGTCGGCGTCGGTGGCCTGCACGATCACCGCGAGTTGGTTGGCCGGGGCACCGCCGGGACCGCCCCCGGTGCCGAACGACAGCTCGCCGACGCCGGCCAGCGCGTCGAACCGCTCGCGCAGCGCCTCCCGGACCTGTTCCGGCTCGGTCTCGCCGTCGAGCGCCACCGAGTACGACGCGGTCGCCGCACCGCCGCCACCGCCGAACAGCCCGCCGCTGTCCCCGGCGCTGACCTGGTAGGACTCGACGCCGTCGGTGTCCGCGAGGATAGTCTCGACCTGCCGGGCGGCGGCGTCGGTCGCGGCCAGGCTGGTGCCGACCGGCATCTCCTGCGAGATGCTGAGGGTGTCCTGGCCGGAGTCGTCGAGGAAGTTCGTCTCCAGCCGGGTGGCCAGCGCGAACGTGCCGAGCAGAACCACCAGGCCGAGGGCGACCGTGGTCCAGCGGCGGTGGGTGGCGAAGCGGATCACCGGGAGGTAGCTGCGCTGGAGACGGCTGCGCAGTTCCTTCTCCTCGGCGGCCAGCCGCGCCTTCTCGCCGCCGGCGTCCGGCTTGAGGAACCAGTAGGCGAGCACCGGGATGATGGTCAGCGAGACCAGCAGCGAGGCGAGCAGGGCCACCGTGACGGTGATCGCGAACGGGGCGAAGATCTGCCCCACGAAGCCGCCGACAAGGGCGATCGGGGCGAAGACCGCGACGGTGGTCAGGGTCGACGCGGTCACCGCGCCGGCGACCTCGCGTACGCCGGTGAGAATCGCGCGCCGCTTGTCCTCGCCGTAGCTCATGTGTCTCTTGATGTTCTCGAGAACCACGATCGAGTCGTCGACGACCCGGCCGACCGCGATGGTCAGCGCGCCGAGGGTGAGCAGGTTGAGCGAGTAGTCGCCGATCCACAGCGCGATCAGCGCGACCAGGACCGACAGCGGGATGGAGACCGCGGTGACCACGGTCGAGCGCACCGACATCAGGAAGACCAGGATCACGAGTACGGCCATCACGAGGCCGAGCAGGCCCTCGGTGGTCAGCGTCTCGATCGACTTCTCGACGTACGGGGCCTGGTCGAAGATGATCGTCAGTTCGCCGCCGATGTCGGCGCCGAGTGATTCGAGCTGGTCACGGATCTCGTGGGAGATCTGCACGGCGTTGCCGTCCGGCGTGGCGGTGACCATGATGCCGAGGCTGTCCGCGCCGTTGGTGCGGGTGAACGAGGTCGGCGGGGCGGACTGGAGTTCCACGGCCGCGACGTCACCGAGGCGGACGGCCGACCCGGCCGGGCCGAGCCAGATGTCGCGCAGTTCCTCGATGGTGGCGATCCGACTGCCGACCTGGACGGACAGGGTCCGGTCGCCCTCGGTCAGGGCACCGGCCGGCATGGCGATGCCGTTGGCCTGCAGCGCGCCGGCGATCGCGGTCGGCTGGACGCCGGCCTCGGCGAACCTGGCCGGGTCCGGCGTGATCAGCACCACCTGGTCACGGGCGCCGCTGACCTCGACGGTCCGGACCCCCTCGATGGCCTCGATCTCGGGTACGACGGTGTCGGCGAGCTGCCTGGCCAGTTCCTGCGGGTTGCCGGCACCGGTGGCCGCGAGCACCACGGCGGGCAGGTCGGCGGTGCTGCCGGCGATGACGGTCGGTTCGACGTCGTCGGGCAGCGGGGCCCGGTTGATGGCGGTCTGCATCTTGTTGACCGCGTCGGCGAGGTCGGTGCCGAACTCGTATTCGACCTGAACGGTCGCCATGCCCTCGCTGGAGGTCGAGGTGACCTTGCTCAGTCCGGCGATGCC
This sequence comes from Polymorphospora rubra, assembly GCF_018324255.1. Taxonomy (GTDB): domain Bacteria; phylum Actinomycetota; class Actinomycetes; order Mycobacteriales; family Micromonosporaceae; genus Polymorphospora; species Polymorphospora rubra. Next base: position 3,997,208 of record NZ_AP023359.1, on the reverse strand, counting down.
CTGGACGCTGTTCTCGATCGGCTCGGCGACCTGCGCCTCGACGATCTCGGGCGAGGCACCCGGGTAGGCGGCGATGATGAACGCCGCCGGGAACTCCATCGACGGCAGGAGCTGCTGCTTGAGGTTGGGGATACTGAACGCGCCGAAGGCGGTGATCACCACCGCGATGAGTGCGACGAGCCCCCGGTTGGCAAGACTGAGTCTGGCGAGCAACGACATGAGCGGGCTGACTCCTGACGACTTAGGTTAGCTCGACCCAAACAGTTTGCCCGAGGCGTACGATTCGCTTCGCGCCAGGGTCGCTGATAGCGTCCGATCAGGGAACGGACAGCGGAGGTGCGATGATCGACAAGGCGCGGATCATCGCCCGGATCATCGATTCCCAGCGGCAGCTGCAACACCAGCTCGCCTACGACCGGTCGCACCCGCTCTTCGACTCCCACCTCACGGTTCCCCAGCTGAAGGTGCTGCTCGTGCTCTCGCTCGAGGGCAGCGCGTCCGGCCAGGACCTGGGCCGGATCATGGGGGTCAGCCTGGCGACCGTGACCGGAATCGTCGACCGGCTGGTCGGCCACGGCCTGGTCGCCCGGCGCGAGGACCCGAACGACCGCCGGGTCCGGCGGATCGAACTGACCACGACCGGCACCACGATGATCGACGGCATCATCACCGCCGGGATCGAACGGCTGCAACAGATGCTCGAGCGGCTCACCGTCGACGAACTGCACACCATCGACCGGGCCGCGACCCTGCTGGCCCGGGTGGCCGCGGCGGACGCCTGCGGCCAGCACCCCGGACCGGACTGACCCGCCCCGTTCGCGGTCAGGCCAGGTCGAGCGCGCGGGCGGCGGCCAGCACGTCGTTCTGGATCGTGATCGGCGCCGGCGCGGTCGAGATCGCCCACTCCGGGTCCTTGAGGCCGTGACCGGTCACGGTGCACACCACCGTCGATCCGGCCGGCACCCGTCCCGCCGCGGCCTGCTGGAGCAGCCCGGCCACGCTGGCCGCGCTGCCCAACTCGACGAACACGCCCACCTCACGGGCGAGCAGCCGGTATGCGGCGAGGATCTCGCGGTCGGTCACCGCCGCGATCAGCCCCTCGGACTCGTCGCGGGCGTCGAGCGCCCTGGTCCAACTCGCCGGGTTGCCGATCCGGATCGCGGTCGCGATCGTCGACGGCTCGCGGACCGCCTCGCCGGTCACGATCGGGGCGGCACCGGCCGCCTGGAAGCCGTACATCCTCGGCCGGACCTTGGTGTTCCCGGCGTCGGCGTCCTCCTGGTAGCCCATCCAGTACGCGGTGATGTTGCCCGCGTTGCCGACCGGCAGGCAGTGGATGTCGGGGCGGTGCCCAACGCCTCGACGATCTCGAAGGCGGCGGTCTTCTGGCCGTGCAGCCGGTCCGGGTTGACCGAGTTGACCAGCGCGACCGGGAAGTCCTGGGACAGCTTCGACGCCAGCGACAGACAGTCGTCGAAGTTGCCGTTGACCTGGAGCAGGGTGGCACCGTGCACCAGCGCCTGGGCCAGCTTGCCGAGCGCGATCTTGCCCTGCGGCACCAGCACCGCGCAGGTGATCCCGGCCCGGGCGGCGTACGCGGCCGCGGAGGCGCTGGTGTTGCCGGTGGAGGCGCAGATGATCGCCTTGTTGCCGGCCTCGACCGCCTTCGAGACGGCCATCGTCATGCCACGGTCCTTGAACGAACCGGTCGGGTTGGCACCCTCGATCTTGAGATGGACGTCACACCCGAGCCGGCGGGACAGCACCGGGGCCGGCAGCAGCGGCGTGTTGCCCTCGTGCAGCGTGACGACCGGCGTGGAATCGGTGACGGGCAGCCGGTCACGGTAGGTCTCGATCAAACCCCGCCACATGTCGCTCTCCTCGCGCAGGTAAACCTGTTCGTCCGTACCCGGGCCGCGGTCGGCCCAGCCTCCCCCAGCCTGTGCAATACCGGCCGACCGCACCGCCGGTTACCCACCTGGCGGGACGCCGGGCGCCCACCGGTCACCCGGGCGCCGCCGGCCGGGTCCGCTGTCAGGCGCCGCCCTCGACGCGCAGCACGCTGGCGATCGACCGGACGATGTCCAGTCCGCGCAACTGCTCGACCGTCGCCGCCAGCGCCGCCTCCGGCGCGCCGTGGGTGACCACCACCAGGCTCGCGTCGTCGGCGCGCCCGGACTGCCGCACCGTCGCGATCGACACGTCGTGCTTGGCGAAGACGCCGGCCACCGTGGCCAGCACGCCCGCCCGGTCGGCCACGTCGAGGCTGATGTGGTAGCGGGTGACCGCCTCCCCCATCGGCCGCACCGGCAGGTCGGCGTAGACCGACTCGCTCGGTGCCCGTACGCCGGAGAGCCGGTTGCGGGCCACCGCCACGATGTCGCCGAGCACCGCGCTGGCGGTGGGCGAGCCACCGGCCCCGCGACCGTAGAACATCAGCTGCCCGGCCGCCTCCGCCTCGACGAAGACCGCGTTGAAGGCGTCGCCGACGCTGGCCAGCGGATGCGTACGCGGGATCATCGCCGGGTGGACCCGCACGCTGACCGAGTCGGCCCCGGTGGAGTCCGGCCCCCGCGAGGCGATGCAGAGCAGCTTGATCGTGCAGCCCATCGCCTTGGCGCTGGCCACGTCGGCGGCGGTGACCTCGGTGATCCCCTCCCGGTGCACGTCGGCGGCGGTGACCCGGCTGTGGAAGGCCAGCGAGGCGAGGATCGCCGCCTTCGCCGCCGCGTCGAACCCCTCGACGTCGGCGGTCGGATCGGCTTCGGCATATCCGAGTTCGGTCGCCTCCTCCAGCGCCTCGGTGAAGCCGGCGCCGGTGGCGTCCATGGCGGACAGGATGAAGTTGGTGGTGCCGTTGACGATGCCGGTGACCCGGGTGATCCGGTCGCCGTGCAGCGACTCGCGCAGCGGGCGCAGCAGCGGGATCGCCCCGGCGACCGACGCCTCGTAGTAGAGGTCGGCCCGGCCCTCGGCGGCGGCGTCGTGCAGCGCGCCGCCGTCCTCGGCCAGCAGCGCCTTGTTGGCGGTCACCGCGCTCTTGCCGGACCGCAACGCCTCGACCAGCCAGGTGCGGGCCGGCTCGATGCCGCCGACGACCTCGACGACCACGTCGACGTCGTCGCGCTTGACCAGGCCGAGCGCGTCGGTGGTGAACAGCGCCGGGTCGACCGGCAGCGGTCCCCGGTCGCGGCCCATCCGGCGTACGGCGATGCCGGCGATCTCGATCGGCGCCCCGACCCGTGCCGTCAGGTCGGCGGCTTGCTCGTGCAGCAGACGCACCACCTCGGCGCCGACGGTTCCGCACCCCAGCAACGCCAGACGCACCGGCTTAACCATGATCACCCCACATCGAGTGCCAGCAGATCGTCCTCGGTCTCCCGGCGGACGATCACGCGTGCCTTACCATCACGGACAGCGACGACCGGGGGCCTCGGGACATGGTTGTAGTTGCTGGCCATGCTCCGGCAGTAGGCACCCGTGCCGGGCACGGCGAGAAGATCTCCGGGCTGCACGTCAGCGGGCAGGAATTCATCCTTCACCACGATGTCCCCGGACTCACAATGCTTTCCCACCACGCGGGCGAGGATCGGCGACGCGTCCGACGATCGTGACGCGATGGTCGCGGAATATGACGCATCGTAAAGGGCGGTCCGGATGTTGTCGCTCATCCCGCCGTCGACGCTGACGTAGGTGCGGATGCCGTCGACGTCCTTGACCGTGCCCACCTCGTAGAGGGTGAACACCGCCGGCCCGACGATGGCCCGGCCCGGCTCGACCGACAGGTGCGGCACCGCCAGCGAGAGCGCGGCGCACTCGCTGTCGACGATCTTGTTGAGGCGCTTGCTGAGGTCCTGCGGCGTCGCCGGGTCGTCCTGGGTCGTGTACGCGATACCGAACCCGCCGCCGAGGTCGAGTTCGGGCAGTTCCACCCCGCGCGCGTCGCGGATCTGGGCCTGCAGGGCGAGCACCCGGCGGGCCGACACCTCGAAGCCGCTGGCGTCGAAGATCTGCGAGCCGATGTGCGAGTGCAGGCCGCGCAGCTCCAGCACGTCCTCGTCGAGGATGCGGAACGCGGCCTGCGCCGCCGCCCCGCCGGCCAGCGAGAAGCCGAACTTCTGGTCCTCGTGGGCGGTCGCGATGAACTCGTGCGTGTGCGCCTCGACCCCGACCGTCACCCGGACCAGCACCTTGGGGCGTACGCCCCGCTCGCGGGCGATCCCGGTCAGCCGGTCGATCTCGTGGAACGAGTCGACGATGATCCGGCCCACCCCGGCGTCGACCGCCCGGGTCAGCTCGGCGACCGACTTGTTGTTGCCGTGGAAACCGATCCGCTCGGCCGGCATCCCGGCCGCGAGCGCCGTACGCAGTTCGCCGCCCGTGCAGACGTCGAGGTGCAGGCCCTCCTCGGCGATCACCCGGACCACCGCCCGGCACAGGAAGGCCTTGCCGGCGTAGTAGACGTCCTGGTCGGGGAAGGCCGCCCGGAAGTCCCGGCAGCGCGACCGCAGGTCGCCCTCGTCCAGCACGTACGCCGGGGTGCCGAACTCCTCGGCGAGCGCCCGGGCGGTGAGCCCGCCCACGGCGAGCGTGCCGTCGGCGTCCCGGGCCACGTTCCGCGGCCAGAGCTGCGGCACCAGGTGGTTGACGTCGTCCGGGGTACGCAGCCAGGCCGGCCCCCGGCTGCCGAGGTCGCCGTGCAGCGCCCCCGCTTCGTGTGCGCGCATGTGTTCCTACTCTCCTACGGCTCGCGGCCGGCGGGTCACGGCACGACGCCGGGCCGTGACGCGCCGCCGCGTTCGCACTACATCCGTTCCGGCGCGGAGACGCCCAACAGGCCCAGGCCGGCGGCGATGACCGTCCGGGTGGCGTCGTTGAGCCACAGCCGGGCCCGGTGCCGGTCGGTGATCTCCTCGTCGCCGCGCGGCAGGATCCGGCACTTCGGCTCGTCGTAGAACCGGTGGTAGGTGCCGGACAGCTCCTCCAGGTAGCGGGCCACCCGGTGCGGTTCACGCAACTCGGCCGACGCCGCCACCACCGCCGGGTATTCGCCCAGCGCCTTGAGCAGTTCGTGCTCCTTGTCGTGGTCGAGCAGTTCGGGGTGGAAGTCCGCGGCGTCGCCCCGGCTCAGTCCCGCGTCGGCGGCGTTGCGGGACACGCTCGCCGTCCGCGCCGCGACGTACTGCACGTAGTAGACCGGATTGTCGCGGCTCGCCCGGGTCCACAGCTCTACGTCGATGTCGATCGGCGAGTCGCTGGAGTAGCGCGCCAGGGCGTACCGGGAGGCGTCGACGCCGATCGCGTCGACCAGGTCGTCGAGCGTGACGACCGTGCCGGCCCGCTTGCTCATCCGCATCGGCTGACCGTCACGGACCAGGTTGACCAGTTGCCCGATCAGGACCTCGAGCGACCGGTCGGGATCGTCGCCGAAGCACGCCGACATCGCCCGCAACCGGCCGACGTAGCCGTGGTGGTCGGCGCCCAGCATCATCACGACCCGGTCGAAGCCGCGTTCGCGCTTGTCGAGGTAGTAGGCGCAGTCGGCGGCGAAGTAGGTCCAGTCGCCGTCGGACTTGCGCAGCACCCGGTCCTTGTCGTCGCCGAAGTCGGTGGTGCGCAGCCAGGTCGCCCCGTCGGCCTCGAAGACCCGGCCCTGGTCGCGCAGCCGGGCCAGGGCGAGATCCAGCTCACCCCGGTCGTGCAGGTCCTTCTCGTTGAAGTACGTGTCGAAGTGCACCCCGAACTGGGTCAGCGAGGACTTGATCTCGTCGAACATCAGCGCGACGCCCTCGGCCCGGAACACCTCCTGGGCGGCGGCGTCGTCGAGGTCGAGCACCTCGGGACGGCGGGTCCGGACCTCGGTGGCGATCTCGGCGATGTACGCCCCGCCGTAGCCGTCCTCGGGCGTCGGCTCGCCCTTGGCAGCGGCGAGCAGCGAACGGGCGAACCGGTCGATCTGGGCACCGGCGTCGTTGAAGTAGTACTCGGTGCCGACCTCGGCGCCGGTGGCCCGCAGCAGCCGGCTGAGCGCGTCACCGACCGCCGCCCACCGCACCCCGCCGATGTGCACCGGGCCGGTCGGGTTGGCCGAGACGAACTCCAGATTGATCTTCTGACCCGCGAGCCGGGCGCTGTGCCCGTACGCCGGGCCGGCCTCGACCACCTCGCGGGCCAACTGTCCGGCGGCGGCCGCGTCGAGACGCAGGTTGAGGAAGCCGGGGCCGGCGATCTCGACCGACTTGATACCGGGTGTCCGGTTCAGCTGCTCGGCGAGGCTGGCGGCCAGATCACGTGGCGGCACACCGACCCGCTTGGCGAGCTGCATCGCCAGCGTCGACGCGTAGTCACCGTGCTCGGGATTACGCGGCCGCTCCACCGTCGTTACGTCCGGCAGCACGGACGGGTCGAGCCCGCGCTGGTCGAAGACGGCGTGGGCAGCGGCGAGCACGACCTCGGCGAGTTTGGCGGGAGTCACCGATGCATGTTACCGGGGGTAGACTCGGTCACTCGGCGGCGACCCTGCGCGTTCTCGGGAGCCGCCGGCCCCGTGCAACAGACCGCGCTGCGGACGCAGCGCGGATCGCAACAGACGCAGTGACGAGCACCACAGCACCAAGATCCGCTACGACACGTCCCCCCGTGACCGATCCCGATATGGCGAGGCCCCATGAGCATCAGCACCCCGGGTGGCAACCAACGCCGTCCCTCCGTGGTCAGCACCGGTAAGAAGGCCCCGGCCAGCAAGGCCACCGCCGACGGCAAGCCGGCCACGGACGACAAGAGCGCCGCGAGCGGCGGCAAGACCGGCACCACCACCAAGACCGGACCGAAGACAGGCGCCGGTCGCCCCGGTGGCGGCGGCAAGGGTGGCAAGGGCCGCAAGCCCATCGCGCCGGTCAAGGTCAGCCAGGGCCGGGCCTGGGGCCCGATCGCCATGTTCGTCGCGGTCGGCGTGCTGGCCGCCGGCATCATCGGGTACGGCGCCTGGGCCGCCTTCCAGGGGTCGAAGCCCTGGGAGGAGCGGGCCGCCGACATCCCGGGCATCACCAACTTCCGGGAGTCCGACCCCGAACTCGTCGCGGGCAGCCAGCACACTCCCGAACCGGTCCAGTACACCGTGCTCCCGCCGGTCGCCGGTCCGCACAACGCGAGCTGGCAGAACTGCTCCGGTGACGTCTACGACGCCCCGATCGCCAACGAGCACGCGGTCCACAGCCTCGAGCACGGCGCGATCTGGATCACCTACCGCCCCGACCTGCCGCAGGATCAGGTCGCCCGGCTGGCCGAGCGGGTGCAGGGCACCGACAAGACGTTCATGAGCCCCTTCGAGGGTCTCGACCAGCCGATCTCGCTCCAGGCCTGGGGCTACCAGCTCAAGGTCGACGACGCCGGCGACAGCCGGATCGACGACTTCATCGGGGCGCTGCGGATCAACGCGTCGATCGAGGGCCCGACCGCGCTGTGCGCCCAGGGCATCACCGCCACCGGCAACGCCCCGCGCAACCTGGGCGGCGGCCAGTAACCGGGCCGGCCCGAGGCCCGCACCACCACCGGTAAGGAATGCAGATGGTCACATCCGTGGAAGCCGAGGTGTCGACGAACGCCGACACCTCGGCTCCCGGCGACTCGACCGAGCGCCGGCCCGCCCCGCGCTACAGCCTGGTCGTGGTGGCGATCGCCCTCGTCGTCGGCCTGCTGGCCGGCTACGCGGGCGGTTGGATCACGCCGACGCTGACCCGTCCCGGGGAGGGATCGCCCGAGGTCGGGTTCGCCCGGGACATGTCGGCGCACCACGCCCAGGCGGTCGAGATGGGCCTGATCGCGTTCCGCAACGCCACCGACCCGGACACCCAGCAGATCGGCATCGACATCGCCGCCGCGCAGCAGGGCGAGATCGGCACCATGCAGACCTGGCTGCGGTTCTGGGGCGTCGACACGTCCGGCCCGCAGGCCCCGATGGCGTGGATGCCGGACGGGGCCGAGGCGATGCGCGACCGGGGAAACCTGATGCCCGGCATGGCCACCCCCGAGCAGATGGCCGCGCTGCGTGCCGCCACCGGGATCCAGGTCGACCTGCTCTTCATCCAGTTGATGCGTGACCATCACCTGGGCGGCATCCACATGGCCGACGCGATCATCGACATGACCGACGACCCCGAGGTCATCAAGGTCGCGACCACGATGAAGAACACCCAGCAGACCGAGATCGCCAACTTCAACACCCTCGAGAAACGACTTACCTCCTGAAATGTCCGACCATGCTGTTTGCGTAGTTTCTCCGCGGTAACGCGCCACCCCGCCCGTTCCGGGCTCGTTGTCCGGACGTGCGGGCTGTATTGAGAGACACCAGGCGGTCGGTCGCCAGCTGGTGCCGGCGGCACACCATCGGCGGTGACGGCGCGGTCGTCACCCGTCGCACGGACGAGCCGGACCAACCGGACCCACTCACCCGCGAGCAGGAACTCGATCTCATCGACGTGCTCCGCGGACGGCTGCCCGATCAGGTCGGCTTCGACGAGGAGCTGTGGTCCCGGCAGAGCGTCGCCGAACTTGTCGAGCACCTCTACGACATCCCGATGACACCGCGGATCATCGGCCGCTACCTGCGCGCCTGGGGGCTGGGTCCGCGCGAGCCCGTGGAACGCGCCTGCGGCCTGTGCGCCGGCGCGGTCGCCCACTGGGTCGACACCGAATACCCCGCCATCGTCCGCACCGCCGTGGACCACCACGCCGAGCTGTACTGGGTCGGCCGCACCCGGCTGCACGGCGTGGCACCGACCGCCGACGTACTGTCGGCCGTCTCCGCCCGGGGCCGGACCCGCTTCATGATCACCACGCCGTGGGCCGACCGGTCGGTCCCCCGCGACTTCCTGCTCCGGCTCAGCGGCACCGACCGCCGTACGGTCCACGTCGTCGTCGACGGCTCCTGGACCTCGGTCGACAGTCCCCGCCGTACGCCGGCCCGGATCGTGCTGCACCCGCTGCCGAGCTGCGGACGCGGCACCGCCACCCGGCCGGACGCCGACACGGGCGATACCGGTTGGGCGGGACAGCGGGGGTCCTGATAGTCTTCCGTGGTCGCTGAGCCCCCGTAGCTCAGGGGATAGAGCACCGCCCTCCGGAGGCGGGGGCGCAGGTTCGAATCCTGCCGGGGGCACCATCGATTAACAGCACGTAAGGCCGCTGACCAGGCATAGCCCAGTCAGCGGCCTTAATCGTGTGTCCGACTGTCTACGACCGTTGGCGGGTGCCCGTGCCCGGAATGCCCGCCCCACTCGGCTACCCGTGACGGCGGCACGCCACGGTTGAGCCACATCGAGGCCGCCGCGTACCGAAGGTTGTACGCAGCGGCCAGCGGCGAGCCTGCCGCTCGGGGTGAACACGGCGGACCACGCCCACCGCCACACGCGACTGATCGTCTCTTCGGACAACTCTCCTTGCTGCGCTCTCCGACGAACAGGCATCCGCCTCGGCGGCACCGAGGGGTGCTGACGCGCCAGGCAGCGGTGCCGTCAGCTCAGGAGGAGGCACCCCAATCGGCACCCCAACCAGTTTGGGCTGGCGCAGATGTCGGTCCGTACCTGCCGGAACGCGGTTCCACTGTGTCGAAGGTCAGTTCCCACCGGCACCCGTCTTACCTGTCCTGCTCCTTACTAGAACCAGCCCGGCTGATCGAGTCCTCCGTTCACCCAGTACACGTCGGCGGAACAGGTCGAATTGTCGATTCTCGCAAGCGTAAGCGTTAACCAACGGAGGCTTTCTTCTCCGGAAAACACCACGTGGCTCATGTCTACCGGATTCCCTCTCTCAAGGACACCACCACCGAGGACGCCGTCCTCCTCAAGGGAGATGGTCCATCTTACCGACGGCTCACATGGGAGTTTCTCTTCAAAGACTAAGTGACCCGACAAGGAGAGGGCGTTCTCATCGGAATCGGTGGGCACAAACGTGGTTTCCAATGCGGACGAAGAGGCAGGTGCCGCATCAAGAGTCCAGCGCATCGCTACACCGCCCCCAAGATAGCTCAAAGGAACTGAAGAGTAGGGATCTCCCTCGGCGTACCGAAGGGGAGAGTCGACCTCTCCCGCCTTAAGCGCCACCACAAAACCCAACACTACGACAACGCCAACTGAAATCGCAGTACCCGCGACAATACGCTTCAGCACTCGCCGGGTCGAGCCTCGACGTTCGCCTGCCGATGTCTCATCCTCGGGAACAGACAGACTCAGCGTATCTCCTACCGATTCTCCCGAACTCCGCGCCACGATGGAATGGTCGAGCGCCGAATCGGCCGCATCCCGGTCAACTGCGGGCGGTGGCGTTCCCGATGATGACTCCGCTAACTCTTCGGCGTGATCTTCACGGTAATCGCAGGCCTGCCGGAGCGTCCGCGAATGGTCATCCGTGACTGGGGAACTGGTCGGCAACGCCTTGGCCTGGCCTGCTACCCCAAGGACTCGGTCCGAGGGACGAGCAGATCCGTCAACAGCGCGAAGAGGACCTCGGCGGAGGCTTGAGCGGCGAAGCGCTTATATCGATCATCCTTGCTCGGGTCGGCGTGGTCCATGACACCCTTGACTACAAGCCAGTGCGGCACCCGCCCGTGTTGCGCCACTGTTGCAATCGTGGCAGATTCCATCTCGAGACCGACCACCGTGCGCACGCCTTGTTGGCCGAGCCGATCCCAGGTCACTCCGTCCTTGACGACGAAGCTGCCGCTCGCCATCGGCCCTACGTGCACCGCAAACGGGAGCCGTTCCGGTCCGCCGACGTCGTCGTACAGTTTGCGTTCGATAAAACGGCGACCATCATCAGTCAACGTCCAGCCTGGACCGTTTCGATTGATCAGGCCATCGGTCTCCAGTTCACGGACCCAATTGTCCCAGTTTCCTCTCGGGAAGTAACGGGGCCGAGCTAAATGGTCTCGCGGTTCGTCTGCCGCGTAGAGCCTTTCCAGAAACCAGAGCCTAGCCTCCTTTCGGGTCACTTCGCCGTAGCTGGGCAGTGCGATAGGCGAAAAATCCTGGGCGGCACGTACCCAGGTCTGCTCCATTGGAATCTGGCGATGGTCGCCCAAAAATGCGTTCTCGATCTGTTTGCCCTCGTCGTACTCGTAGACCATCTCAGCGACGACGACATCGCCCAAGGCAGCTACCTTCGGGTTGCCCGCGCAGACCCCGCTCATTGCCAGCACCTGAGGCTTCAGTCGCTCCACTAGCCCGGCGGCGGCCGGACTGATGGAACGTCCACCCATTCGTACCGGCCGCGCCAATGCGACCGCAAGAACGCCCCCATGCGTCTCAGCGATCTCAGTGTATTCGTACGGGTTCGCGGCGCCGCGATCACGATCCTGCCACTGGGTGGGCCGTCCAGCGGCGCACGCGAGAGTGGAACCGACAGTACGGGCGGCGGAGTACTCCTCCTGCAACGCCGTCATGATCAAAATGTCGACGCTGGTCATCCCATCCTCCATGCCGACTCCGGAGCACTGAAGATACAAGTCCGTCCCCGGCCGGGGTAAGTGCCAACGTTCGCCGGCTGACATCGCATCTTCAATGCCGGGAATGAGAACGATGTCGCTGGACAGCATCGTCGCCGGGTCGGTAACCATCTTCCTGGCCTTCACCTGGGTCGTTGGTGACGCGCGGAACCCGAGCTGCCCGGAACGCCTACTGCGTCAAAGGAGCAGTCGCATTACCTGGCCGGGCCCCAAAGTGCCGTCGGTGCACGATCCGCCGAAATGGCACGGGTGCCCGGAGCCCGAACCGCCCCGGGAATCGGCCGCACGATGAACACCCAGCTCCAGCCAGAGCCCGTGACAGGACGACATCGCAGCTACCATCTGCCGAGTGGCCCATCGAAATGGTGCTGTACGTACAGCTTGCGCTGATGGAGGCCGATAGGCAATGGCAGACCCGATCCCGACCGAGACAGACGCGAAGATCTCGGTCGTACCGGCCAACGAGGCAAGCGCGGACGACCTGCGGGCCGTCTTCGGCACCCGGGGCGAGGCCGCCAACTGCCAGTGCCAGCACTTCCGCAACCCCGACTCGTCGTGGCGGTCGGCTCCCGTCGAGGAACGCGCCCGCCGGCTGCGTGAGCAGACGAACTGTGGTGATCCGGGCGCGAAGACGACGACCGGCCTCGTCGCCTATCTCGACGGTGAACCGGTCGGCTGGTGCGCGGTCGAGCCGCGCACCGAGTACGTACGCCTGCTGCGGGCGCGGGTTCCGTGGACCGGGCGCGACGAGGATCCGAACGACGTCGGTGTCTGGGCCGTGACCTGCTTCGTCACCCGGGTGGGCTTCCGTCGCCGAGGGGTCAGCCGGGCGCTCGCCCGGGCGACGGTCGACTTCGCCCGTGAGCGTGGCGCCCGTGCCGTCGAGGGCTATCCGATGCTCACCGAGGCGGGCCAGGACCTGGTCTGGGGCGAGCTGTACGTCGGCAGCCGGAGCATCTTCGCCGCCGCCGGGTTCACCGAGGTGAGCCGGCCCACCCGGCGGCGGGTCGTGATGCGGGTCGACTTCTAGCCCCTGCCCGGACGGTCACCCGCGCGGCTCAGACCACCATGGACGGCAGTGGCCAGCGGCGGAGCCGGTACGGCAGCCACACGAGGAGGTCGCCGACCTTGGTGACCAGTCCTTCCTCGCCGAAGTCGCGGGCGATGCCGAGGTCGACGTCGGTCAGCTCGGCGCCGTCCATCAACTGGTCGAGTACGGCCAGGTAGGCCGGGTCGTCGATGGTGATCAGGTTGAGTCGGCCGGACCGGCGGTCGCGGACCTGGACGAAGCCGGGGCCGCGCCGGTAGGTGCACTTGTCGAAGTAGAACGCCTTGTGCCAGGCGGCGAGCTGCTGTGCCGGGTCGGCTCCGATGGCCGTCGGTGGGGGCAGCAGTTCGAGGGGTGGCCGGAGGTGGCCGTACGGCAGCCACTCCTGGTCGTCGTCGCCGGGCAGCCGCAGCCGCCAGTCGACCGCGATGCCGTGGCTGGTGAGTTCGCGGACCAGGACGAGGCGCCGTACGGTGTCGACGGCCTCGGCGTCGGCGCCGGCCACGGTCAGGTCGACGGGGTCGGGCAGGACGACCTTGCGTACGCCGTCCCGGCGCCAGCGTGCGACGGCGTCGGCGGCCGGTTCGCGTAGTTCGGCGGGGCCGATGTCGATGCCGGGGACCGTGATGACGGCGGGGTCGTGGTCGCGGGCGAGGCCGACCGGGATGGGCCGCAGGTCGGTGTCGGTGCTGGGCACGTTCGGTCCCCTCAGACGGCGGTGAGTACGGCGGGCTCCTGCGCGGCGGCGGCCTGCCGTGCCGCCTCCCGTTCCAGGTGCAGGTGGTCGATCCGCAGCAGGTCCTGGTTCATCGCCTGCGGCGCGATCTGGATGAACTGGCCGGCGTCCTCGAAGACGATGCCCAGTTCGCGCCACCGTCGCAGCAGCGCCGCCACGGCCGGCTCGGGACTGCCCAGGCGGCGGGCCAGCGCGGCGACGGTGTGCGGCTGGTCGAGCTGCCGGAAGGCGGCGACCTCGGTCGGGTCGGTGAGGCGCAGGACGTGCCAGTCGAAGTGGCGGCGGCGGCTGACCAGCACGATCTCTTCGCCGAGGTCGTGGTGGGTGAGCCGGCTGTGGGCGTATTCGTGCTGCCACTCGGTCACCGCCCGTTCCAGCCGGCCGGCGGTCTCCTCGTCGATGCCCTGTGGCGGTACGTCGAACAGGTATGCCAGGTCCATCAGCTCGGACTCGGGCAGGTCGTAGATCAGCCGGTACTGGGCGGCCGGGCGCAGGTCGGTGAAGCCGAGTTCGGGCTTGACGAAGAACGGGCTGAACCGTTCGATGGCGATGCGGGTGCTGCCGTCGGCGGGGCACAGGTGGTGCAGGGCCGGCATCTGCGCGATGACGGACAGGTAGTCGTCGTCGGTCTCGCCGGGGAATCCGTAGAGGTAGTTCCAGGCGATGGTGATCCCGCTGGTCTCCGCGTCGCGCAGCATCCGGATGTTGAGGCAGCCGGTGACGCCCTTGTCCATGAGTTTGAGCACCCGGCTGTTCAGGTTCTCGATTCCGGGTTGCACGCTCACCAGGCCGGCGTCGGCGAGGGCCTGCACCTGGGCGCCCTTCATGTTGGATTTGATCTCGTACTGGAGCCGCAGGTCGTAGCCGGACTCGGCGAGCCGGGGCAGCAGCGAGGTCACGTACGACATGTCGAGGATGTTGTCGACGACGAACATGTCCAGGACCTGGTGCCGCTCGGCCAGCCCGATGATCTCGTCGTAGAAGCGGCCCGGGTGCTTGCTGCGGAACTGCATGAACGATCCGTTCAGGCCGCAGAACGTGCAGTGGTGTTTCTCGCCCCACCAGCAGCCCCGGGCGCCCTCGACGACGAGCCGGGGTTCGACCCAGTGCCGGGCCCGGGAGGCGGCCAGCCGCTCGAAGTAGCCGGCGTAGTCGGGGGCGACGATCTCGGCCGGCGGCAGCGGCGTGCTGCTCATCCTGTTGGCGACGTGCCGACCACCGGGGCCGGGCCAGCACAGGCCCTCGATGCCGGCGAGCGCGGCGGCCGGGTCCTCGCCCGGCCGGCCCGGGTCACCGGCGGACGGCCGCTCGGCGTCGAGCGCGGCGAGCAGCCGGGGGAACGCCGTCTCGCCCTCGCCGCGGACCACGTAGTCGATGAAGGCGAAGTTGCGGTGGATGGCCGCACCCTGCTCGCCGTCGCAGTTGGCGCCGCCCATCACCGTACGGATGCCGGGGGCCAGCCGCTTGACCGCCTTGGCGGTGGCGAGGGCCGCGGTGTTCTGCTGGAAGGTCGAGGTGAAACCGACCACGTCCGGGGCCCGGTCGACGATCCGGGCCGCGAGTTCGGCGACGAATTCGGGGGCCATCCGGTGCAGGTCGAGGTTGAGGGTCAGTTCCCGTTCGGTCATCTGGCCCTGGACCCGGCTGGTGAACTCCGCCACCCGCCATTGCGGATCGTCGTAGAGCGCCGACGAGAAGACCCAGTCGCCGCAGCCGGCGAAATAGGTGAACAGCGAATAGTAGTAGTAGTCGCTCAGTCCGAACTCGGTCCGGTCGACCACCCAGTCGACAAAATCGAGGTTGGCGTGGAGAACCTCGACCTCAGCATCCGGCAGCTTCTGGCGGACACTGTTGGTGAGAATTCCCAGCGCCAGTGAAGGGACGTCGATAGAAGTCCATGGCATGTTGACCAGCAGAATCCGCACGTAACCTCTCCTCTCGTTTTCCGCCAGGGCCGGATGACCGGATACGGGGTGGGGACGCCACGCTGACGCGGACGGCGCCGGCCCGGCGGCCCGCACCCCGTACGGTCGGGCCTAGAACTTGATCTTGACCGTGACCGTGACCTGGACGTTCGAGCTCCGGAGCTGGTCGCGGTTGCCGTTGATCGGGTCGTTCTCGACAACGTTCTTGCGCATGTCGTTCACCTCCTTCTCCGCCTCGCCGGGACCGGGCCGCGTGTGGGTCAGCCCGCCGGTCGCGCCATGGCGAGCGCGACCGGCGTGCCCTCCTCCCGCACGCCGTCGAAGTGGCGCTGCATGAACAGCAGCACCGTCTGCATCAGCGCCAGGTGGCTGTGCGCGTCGAAGTCCTCGTGTCCGGCCTGCCGGCGGACCACCTGGTGGGGGATCCGTCGGGCGGCCAGCAGCCGCGCGTACGCCTCGACCGGCGCCGGCGGGCAGCGCACGTCGCCGGTGGAGACGGCGAGCAGGACCGGGGCCCGGACCTGCTCGACGTAGGTGATCGGCGAGGCGCGGGCGTAGCGTTCCGGCACCTGCTCCGGGGTGCCGCCGAACAGCAGGACGTCCAGCTCCCGGACGGCCGGAGCGGCCGCCTCGAACGCGGCGACGTAGTCGGCCACCGGGCTGATCGCCACCCCGAGACGCCACAGTTCGGGCTGTCGGCCCAGCGCGAGCAGGGTCAGGTAGCCGCCCCACGACGTACCCCACAGGGCGGTCCGGCGGTCCTCGATGGCGCCCTGCGCGATCAGGTGGGCGCGGACCGCGGCGAGGTCTTCCAGTTGGGTGAGGCCGACCCCGGCACCGAAGTCGTTGCGCCAGGCCGAGCCGTAGCCGCTGGAACCCCGGTAGTTGACCCGGACCACCGTGCAGCCGGTGCTGACCAGGATCTCGACCAGCGGGTCGTAGGCGTCCCGGGCGTGCTGGAAGGGTCCGCCGTGGACCAGGAAGACGGCCGGGCGGGGTCGCTCCCGGTCGGTGGGGGTGGCCACCAGCGCGTGGACGGGACCGCCCGGACCGGGAACCCAGATCTCGTCGCGGTGGCAGTCGGTGGTCACCGACTCGTCCGGTGCGCCCGGGGCGTCCGGTCCGGTCGGCCCGTACGGCAGCTCGACGCCGCGCACGGAACGCAGTTGCGGCGGGGTGACCGAGTCGCTCCAGATGTACGCGACGTCGCCGTCGGGCCAGACCGCCGCGTCGAGGATGCTGCCGGGCGGGGTGTCGACCATGGTCCGGGTCTGCCCGTCGAGGTCCACCTCGTGCAGCAGGCTGCGGGCGTGCCGGTCCTGCCGGACCAGGATCCGCCGCCCGTCCGGGAACCAGCCGGCGGTGATCTCGGTGTCGAACCGGCACCAGTCGTGCCGGACCAGTCCACCCCGCTCGGTCCAGGTCGCGGGGAGGTAGCCACCCCGGTCCTCGACGACGAGCAGCAGGCGGGCCGGGCCACCGCCCGGCGCGAAGCCGAGGGCCCACACCCGCCGGTCGGGCCGGCCGGCGATCTCGGCCACCCGCGCACCGTCCACGGTCAGCACGGTCACCGCGGTGGCGGCGGACGCGTCGGCGCCGACCGCGACCAGCCGACCGGCCGGATCCAGGTCGACCAGGTACGCGTACCCGGCGACCCGGGCGCGTTCGGTGACCTGGCCGTCCGCGGTGCGCATGCGCAGCACGAGCCCGTCGTCGCCGGAGAGCCCGACCATCGCACCGCCGTCGGCGGCCATCGCGATTCCGCCGTGCCGGGCGGGATCCACGGTGGGCAGCGCCGCGACGGACCGGTCGGGCCGGTCGAAGTCGCAGATGCGCCAGGTGCCGACGCCGGCGAGGTCGTCGTCGAACCACCACACGGTGTTCCCGCCCGGGTCGAGGGCCGCGCGGATGGTGCCGGTCGGCCGGTCGGTGATCTGCCGCGCCCGCCCGGCCCGGCGGTCCCAGGCCAGGATCTCGCAACGGCCGTCGACGTCGCCGACGTAGACGGCCCGGTGCGGGGCATGCTCGGCCAGCACCGGCAGCGCCGGATAGAAGAGCCGGAAACCACGACTCATCCGCGGACCTCCTCGGTCGCCGGGGTGACGATGCCGGCCCGGCCGGCATCCTGGTCGGTGCCGTCGGTGCCGTCGGTGCCGTCGGTGCTGTCGGTGCCGGTCGGGCCGGCGCGCTGCGGGTCGTCGTCCGGCCCGGTGCCGTCCGGGGCGCCGAGCCGGCGCAGGTTGGCGGTGGTGTACGCGGCCAGCACCGCCAGCGCGGCGGCGAAGACCAGTGCGACCACGGTCGGGCTCTGCCAGGCCACCAGTACGCCGGCCAGCAACGGCGCCGGCGTCTGAAGCACCTCGCCCACGGTCCCCATCACGGTCGCCACGCGGCCCTGCATCGCGTCGGGGGTCAGCTCGATCGCCCGAGACTGGAAGATGACCCCGAGCAGCGGGCTGAGCAGGAAGACGAGTCCGAACAGCAGTCCGTAGGTCCAGGTCTGGCGGGCCTGGGACATCACGACGACCAGTGCGACCATGGCCCACGAGGCGAACACGACGACCGTCATCGGACGGACCCGGCTGAAGACGAGCGGGGCGCCCAGCGCGCCGACCAGCCCGCCCACGCTGGCGAGGGTGAGCAGCAGGCCGATCGAGGCGGCGGGGGCGCCCTGCCGGCCGGCGGTGAGGATGGCGTGGTAGATGAGCGCGCCGAAGACGAAGTTGATCCCGGCCGCCCAGATGGTCACGAAGCGCAGCACCGGCTGCCGCCAGACGAACCGCAGTCCGGCCCGCAGGTCGGTCAGGAACGACGTGCGTTCCTGACGGTCGGGGTGAGGTCGGTGCGGATGGCGGCCACGAGACCGGCGGCGACCACATAGGACACGACGTCGACCAGGAACGGCACCCAGCGCCCGAGCTGATAGAGGGCGCCGCCCAGGACCGGGCCGGCGATCTGCGCCGCGTGGTTGCGCGCCTCGAGGCGGGCCAGGGCCTTCTTGTCGTCGGCCGGGAGCACCCGACGGATGGCGCCGGCACCGGCCGACTCGTAGCCGGCCTGCGCGACGCCCTCGACGAACGCGGCACCGGCCAGCAGGGCCAGCGTCGGCACCCCGGCCGCGACGGCGACCAGGACCACGGCCATCGCGGCGGCGGCGAGCAGCAACGCGCCGACCATCAGCCGTTTGCGGGGCAGCCGGTCGGCGAGCACTCCGGCCACCGGTGCCGTGACGAGGCGGCCGGCGAGCGCCAGCGCCCCGACCAGGCCGGCCGCCGCCGGCGAGCCGGTCACCGCGAGGGTGACCAGGGGAAAAACGATTCCGGATGCCTGGGACCCGATCTGGTCGACGGCTCCGGCAATCCAATAGAGCCGGAAGTCGCGGGCCCGGCGGGCATTTTCTTCCGTTTTCACGGTTCGTTCGGGGTGAACTGTCATAACAAGGACCGCATTGATCGCATGGAAATCCAAATCAATGAACGGAAGCGTGTCGGCCGAGCGGATGCTGAATACCGAAAATGCTGAACAGCGAAACGAGATACTGACTCTTCGCCAAAACCGACCTTCCCCGAAAGGTCGTGGCCAGAAGGCTAACAGCCTTCACTTCGGAAGGCAAGGATGCAAATACGTCGAGTTACCACAGGCAATGATTGAGCAACTTGCGACCGTCTGTCTGAATTCGACGGTATGGCCGCACCCATCCTGATGCCGCACGCCCATCCGGCTATTCAATTCATGATTTGCCGGCCTTTCAAAGTGACAACACTGCTTTGACGGCTAATACGACACATTGCCCCGTATCACTCT
Organism: Polymorphospora rubra; assembly: GCF_018324255.1. Classification (GTDB taxonomy): domain Bacteria; phylum Actinomycetota; class Actinomycetes; order Mycobacteriales; family Micromonosporaceae; genus Polymorphospora; species Polymorphospora rubra. Next base: position 3,978,195 of record NZ_AP023359.1, on the reverse strand, counting down.
CCGCGATCACCGCCCACCGGGGCGCCGGCGCGCCGAGAGCCGGGCGGCTGCCGATCACGCGTCCGACCTGAACCTGAAAATCCTTGCATGGCTCGCAAGAGCTTGCGGGGCACAGCTCAACAACATAGCAATATCGACGCTCATTGTGAACCTCTAGTGTCGACGATGCTGGCCTGGTAACTTCCTGGAAACCTTGCAAGGTCTTGCAGACTCAGTCGAACACTGACTGGAGACTGCCTGCAACACGGCAGCAGTGATGCGCAGCTCCGGTCCATGGCGTGCCCGTTGCTTGCGACATCCGCAAGAAGTTTCCACAGACCGCGCCGGCCGAGCCAGCGCGGTGGGTCAGGAGTTCCCCATGAGACCACGCACAGCAAGGCTTCGCAGGCGGTGGGGCGGCCTCGCTCTCGCCACCGCGCTCGCGGCCGGTCTGCTCCCCCTCGACGGCGCCGCGGCGGCGAACAGCGTCACCGTCTACTACCAACCCCCGTCCGCATGGAACGCGACGGTCAACATCCACTACGCCCGGACGGCGGCTCCTGGACCGCCGTACCGGGCGTCGCGATGGAACCGGCCTGCACCGGCTGGCGAAAGAAGACCATCGCCCTCGGCACCGCCACCGGCCTCCAGGTCGTGTTCAACAACGGTTCCGGGGTCTGGGACAACAACAGCGGTCGCGACTACCGGCTCGGCACCGGCGACGTACGGGTGTCCGGCGGCACGGTCGGCGCGGGCGACCCGTGCACCCCGACGCCGGAACCGACCGGCACCACGGCCGAGGTCTACTACCACACCGGCACCCGGGGCTGGACGGCTGCGAACATCCACTACCAGCCGACCGGCGGCAGCTGGACGAGCGTGCCGGGCGTGGCGATGGCGGCCGCCTGCACCGGCTGGGCGAAGAAGGTCGTCTCCCTCGGCACCGCCACCGGCCTGCGGGCGGCGTTCAACAACAACGCCGGCCAGTGGGACAACAACAACGGTGCCGACTACACCCTCGCCACCGGCCGCAGCACCGTACGGGCGGGCGTGATCACCCCGAACGCGGCCGACCCGTGTGGACCGCCACCACCGCCGGACACCGAGCCGCCGTCGGTCCCGTCCGGCGTCACCGCGACCGCGAGCGGGCTCAGCATCACCGTCGCCTGGTCGGCGTCGACCGACAACCGGGGCGTGACCGGCTACGAGATCACCCGTACCGGCGGACCGGAGGGCACGACCAACCTCACCGCGACCACGACCAGCCACGTCGACAACCGGCTGACCCCGAACACCCGGTACACGTACACGGTCCGGGCCCGCGACGCCGCCGGGAACCGGTCGGCGGCGAGCGCGGCGGCGTCGGCGACCACCGGCAACGCTCCCCCGGCGCCGACCAACGGTTCGCCGCTCGGCGGCGACCCGCGCGAGGACACCATCTACTTCGTGATGACCGCCCGGTTCTTCGACGGCGACGAGTCGAACAACCGGGGCGGCAGCCAGCACGTACGGTCCGGCAACGCCGCGAACGACGACCCGATGTTCCGGGGCGACTTCCAGGGGCTGATCGACAAGCTCGACTACATCAAGGGACTCGGCTTCTCCGCGATCTGGATCACCCCGGTGGTGCTGAACCGCTCGGACTACGACTTCCACGGCTACCACGGCTGGGACTTCTACCGGGTCGACCCGCGCCTGGAGACGCCCGGCGCCAGCTACCAGGATCTGATCAACAAGGCCCACGCCAAGGGCATCAAGATCTTCCAGGACGTGGTCTACAACCACAGCTCACGCTGGGGCGCCAAGGACCTCTTCACCCCCACGGTGTACGGCGTACGCGACGAGCAGTGGAAGTGGATGTACAGCGAGAAGCAGACCGGCCGGGAGTACGACCCGATGGTCGAGCACCAGGGGAACGACCCGGCGCTGACGCCGGCGCAGAACGCGCTGGCCAAGGGACGGCCGTACAACGGCGACGTCTGGTCGACCACCGCCCCGGCCGGCAACCAGTGCCTCAACTGGGGGGTCCGCAACGGCACCAGCCCCGAGGGCTACGCGCTCTACAACTGCCAGTGGCCGTCGCCCACCAACAAACTCTTCCCCGCCGACCTCTACCACCAGTGCTGGATCGGCAACTGGGAGGGCGAGGACTCGCGCAGCTGCTGGTTGCACGAGGACCTGGCCGACTTCAACACCGAGAACGCGACCGTCCAGCAATACCTGATCGACGCCTACAACCGCTACATCGACATGGGCGTCGACGGCTTCCGGATCGACACCGCCGTACACATCCCGCGGGTCACCTGGAACCGGCGCTTCCTGCCCGCCCTCCAGCAGCACGCGGTGGCGAAGCACGGCGAGAAGGGCAAGGACTTCTACGTCTTCGGCGAGGTCGCCGCGTTCGTCAACGACAAGTGGAACCGGGGCTCGGTCAACCACTCCGCCCAGTTCTTCACCTGGAAGGAGCGCAAGGAGTACAGCCCGGACGACGTACGCGCCGCCATCGAGCAGTACGACCACGAGCAGCTGCTCGGCACCGGCGGCCAGCCGACCAGCGACAACGCCTTCCTGCGCGGCAACAGCTATCACACCCCGGACCACTCGAGGTTCTCCGGCATGAATGTCATCGACATGCGGATGCACATGAACTTCGGTGACGCCGGCAACGCCTTCTGGAACGGCAAGGACTCCGACGACAGCTACAACGACGCCACCTACAACGTCGTGTACGTCGACAGCCACGACTACGGCCCGAACAAGTCGTCGGTCCGCTACACCGGCGGCACCGCCGCCTGGGCGGAGAACATGAGTCTGATGTGGACGTTCCGGGGCATCCCGACGCTCTACTACGGCTCGGAGATCGAGTTCCAGAAGGGTGCCCGGATCGACTGCGGCCCCACCTGCCCGCTGGCCACCACCGGGCGGGCGTACTTCGGCGACCACATCGAGGGCACCGTCACCGCGCCCGACTTCGGGGTGGTCACCGGCGCCACCGGCCCGGTCGCGGCGACGCTGGACAAACCGCTGGTCAAGCACGTCCAGCGGCTCAACCAGATCCGCCGGGCGATCCCGGCCCTGCAGAAGGGCCAGTACTCCACCGAGGGGATCAGCGGCGGAATGGCGTACAAGCGCCGCTACACCGGCGGCGGGGTGGATAGCTTCGTGCTGGTCACCGTCTCCGGCAACGCCACCTTCACCGGCATCCCCAACGGCACCTACACCGACGCGGTCACCGGTGACCGCCGTACCGTCACCAACGGCACCCTGACCGCGAACGTCAGCGGCCAGGGCAACCTGCGGGCGTACGTGCTCGACCTGCCCGGCAACCCGGCCCCCGGCAAGGTCGGCGACACCGGACCGTACCTGAGGTAGACCGGCACCCGGCCGGTGCGACGCGGCGTCGCACCGGCCGGACCGCTTCACTGGCTGAGTTCGGCGACCTCTTCGGCGGTCAGGCGGCCACGGGAGCCGGCCGCCGTCCGGGCCTGCGCGCCGCCCGCCGCCGGCGGGTTCGGCGGCCGGCGCCAGTGCCAGTCGGAGACCGCCTGGTACGCCGCGACGACCGACAGCAGCCGGTCCTCGGCGTACGGCAGGCCGCCGAGGATGGTGCCGATCGGTACCCCGGCGGCGGTGAAGCCGATCGGGAAGCCGATCTCCGGCAGGCCGATCGCGTCGAACGGCGTCGGGCTGGTCTGCACCACCACGTCGCACTTGCCGAAGATCTGGTCGAGGACCCGCTCCAGCAGCACCAGCTTGGCCCGCTGCCCGGTGATGAAGGCGTTCGCGCCGAGCATCGCGCCCTGGAGCCAGCCGGTCAGCGAGACGCCGAAGCCCTTCAGGTCGGTCCGCAGGTACGGCATGAACGGCTCGCTGCGTTCGGGCAGCCGTACGTTGTTGAACGCGCTGCCGGTCAGCAGGTCCCAGTCGTCGGGGTACGGGACGTCGACCAGGGTGGCGTCGGGGATCTCGGCCAGCGCGGCCAGGAACGCCTGCCGGGCCCGCGCGGTCTCCGACGTCCCGTCGGCGTATCCGGGCAGCACGCCGATCCGGGTCTTCCAGCGCATCCGCAGCCGGTTGCCCTCGTACCGCGGGGTGGCCGCGTTGATCAGGTTCGGCACCGGCGGCAGGCCCTCGCTGCGCGGGTCGGCCGGGTCCTCGCCGGCCATCGCCATCAGCATGATGGCGGCGTCCTTGGCGTCGCGGGCCAGCGGTCCGGGGTGGTCGCGGGTGTAGCTGAGCGGGATGATGCCGGCCAGCGACACCCGGCCCATGGTCGGCTTGAGGCCGGTCAGGTTCTGCGCGTTCGACGGCGCGGTGATCGAGCCGCCGGTCTGGGTGCCGGTGCCGGCGGTGGCGAGCCGGCCGGCGACGGCGGTGGCGGTGCCGGTCGACGAGCCACCGGGGTTGGTGGCCGGGTTCGTCGGCGTCCAGGCGTTGACCGTGGTGATCTCGCCGTTGGGGGTGGTGGCGCGGGTGGTGGCCAGCGGCCCCATCTGGGTCTTGCCGAGCACGATGCCGCCCTGGGCGACGAGCTTGGCGACCGACGTCGCGTCGTACGGCGGCACGAAGTCCTTGAACAGGTAGGAGTTCGCGGTGGTCGGTACGCCCTCGGTGAAGTAGTTGTCCTTGATCGCCAGCGGGATGCCGTGCAGCGGGCCGCGGTGCGGCCGGTTGGCGAGCTGCTTCGCCGCCTTGACCGCCTGTTCGGCGAGGACCAGGTTGAACGCCTGGTACGTCGGCTCGTACGCGGCGATCCGGTCGAGGTACGCCTTGACCAGCTCTTCCGGGGTGATCTTCTTCTGCCGGATCATCCAGGCCGCCTCGGAGACCGTCCACTCCGTGGGCTCGGACATGGTGTCCGCGCGCGGCTTGTTGTACGCGGCCGGCTTGTCCAGTTCGGGGTTGAACCTCGCGGCGGCCGGGCCGCTGGCCGGGCCGGGTGCCGCGACCGCGACGCCGGCCAGGCCGGGCAGCACGACCGTGCCGGCCGTGGCGGCGGCCAGCGCCGCCGAGCGGGCCAGGAAGGCGCGGCGGTCGATCGTACGGTCGAGGGGCTGCTGGTCCAGCGCGTTGTCTGTCGTCACGACGTCCGCCATTCGGTGCTGATCGACGGGTAGAGCATCGGCGCGGGCTGCTGGGAGAGCGCCATCGCGAGCGCCGGATCGGTGGTGCCGGGGGTGGGCAGCTGGTACTCGGCGAGGGCCGGGACGGTGCTGCGCATGAACGAGCGCAGCGAGGCGAGGACCGAGTCCCGGCCGGGGCTTCCGGTGACCGGGTCGGCGGCGGTGCCGGCGGGAAGCTGGTCGAGGTCTATGCCGAGTGAGGCGAGGTGGGCACGGATGAACGTGTTCAGCTCGTCGTCGGTCGGAGGGGTCGGGGCCATGGAACCTCCTGCTTGCGAAGGGATGGCCACAATCTCTGGCCGGTTCGTGTCCGGCGTGTGTCCCGACGATCACGTGATCATGAAACTGTCAGGCCCTGACCTGCGAATACGCACAACCAGGCCGGCACGGACCCGGCGACGGAAGACACCGGATCGGCCGAGGCCGATACTCCGACCGGTGGCGCCGGTCAGGCCGATCGGTGGCCCGAAGGCGGCCCTCGGCCGGGCGTCACGGCCGGAGGCCCGGCCCCGCCCGCCCACCCGGTCTGTCGAGAGTGGAGTCACCGCCGACGTCCCGACGCCGGCCCGCCCCTACGCTGGGTCAGCCGATCCCGCCTCCCAGTGACGGAGGATCCATGCCCAAGCCGCTCGTCCGGCGCCTCGCCACCACCCTCGTCCTACTTCTCGCCACCGTCGCGCTGACCCCCGGCACCGCCCACGCCGACGTCGGCTGGAGCTGGTACAACCCGTGGTATCCGTGGATGGCGCAGTGCGTACAGACGAACCAGGTGGCCGGCCTGACCTACGAGTTCGACTGGGACACCAGCCGCAGCCCGGCCGCCTGCGACATCCAGTTCGGCGGCGACCCGGTGACGCTGAACTGGTACTACTCCGAGCGGAACGGAACGGTCCAGTTGGGATCGGGCTCGGTCGCCGGACTGTCGTTCACGCTCACCGTGCCACGCGTCGCCGACTATTCGGTCAACATCGAGGCGTGCGACGTCCACGGGTCCTGCCGTCCCATCCTGGGCCTGTTGGAACTCTACGAATGGGAGCCGAACGAGCCGCCGGTGGCAGCCGTGACCGTCAACGTCACCCAGGGCGGCTCCCCGCTGCGGGTGGAGTTCGACGCCTCCGGATCGTACGACCCCGAGGGCGGCCGGTTGCGCTATCAGTGGATCTTCGGCGACGAGGCCGGTGGCGAGGGCTCGTACACCAACCGCGCCACGATCGGGCACTCCTACCGCAACCCCGGCCGCTACACGCCCACCCTGCTGATCCTCGACGACTACGGCAACGTGACCGTCTGGAGCGGGCCGACGATCCACGTGGTCGACCGCTACACCGTCACCGTCCGGGCCTGGATCCCGCACGACGAGGTCGTCGACCCGGAGAACCCTGTCGACGGCCAGGCGGTGAACCTGCGCCAGTACTGCCCGAACCGGCCGTTCCGCCAGGCGTACCTCACCTCCCGGTTCGCCGGCGACGACCACCAAGCGTACCAGGAAAGCGTGCGCGGCCAGGTGGCGATGGTGTTCGACTGGGACGGCACGGCCATCCAGCGGGTCGGTGACCCGGTGGTCAAGAGGCCGAGCACCACCCGCGTCGCCGAGTACACCGACCTCGACGGCCGGACCGTCACCTGCCGGCAGTCCGCCACCGCCGAACCGGTCACCAGCGCGACCGTCACGGCCGACAACGCGCTGCGGATCTCCCTGTCGACGAAGAACCCCCTGACACCGCCGGAACTCACCCCGCCCATCGACGCCATCCTCACCGCGGCGTTCGACGGCACCGACCTGTCGGTCACGTACACCACCGACCTGTTCCCGAGCTACGGCTTCGAGGTGAAGAAGAATTCGCTGATCCTCGGCCAGCACCTGACCCACGACGCGTCCTGCGTCCCGGCGCTCGGCGTCACCGGCGCCGCACAACTCGGAATCCGGCTCAACGCCGTCGAACTCGGATCACCACGGGTCACCCACCACACCATCGACACCACCTCGCGCAACCGGCACAACACCGCCCAGCCCTGCTTCGCCTGAAGGTCCCGGCCGGTCCGCCCCGCCCCGACGTACGGGTGGGGCGGACCGGCTGGTTGACTGCGGCCCATGAGCGAAGCGGGAGCCCCGGTCGGCGCCACCCCGGCGGCCGGCATGTGGATCACCACGGTGCCGATGGAGGACGCCGTGGGCCTCAACATCGTGCTCGGCATCGACATCCAGGGTGGACCGGGCGAGCGGATCGTCTCCGCGCTGCTCGGCTACGGGCACGAGGGCGAGGAGGGCGTGTTCTACCTGCTCCCCGACGATCTGTTGGCGCGCTGCGAACGGGTCGGCGACCGGGTCTCGGTCCGGCTGCTGGCCTGGCCGACGGTGATCGAACGGACCCTGCGGTCGCGCGACGACGAGTTGGCCGCGACGGCGGCCGGGCTGCCCCCGACGAGATCGGGGACGGCCGCGTCACGCTGCTGCGCCGCGAGATCCGGACCGACACCGACTTCCTCGTCGGTGTCGGTTTCGAGGACATGCCGCCGGTCCTGATCATCGACCACGTCGGACCGGCGACCCTGCCCGACCTGTTCGCCTCCTTCGCGGACGGCGAGGCCGGGATCGCGGTCGTCAACCCCGGCTGACCGTCCGCCGGCCGGCTACGGCGCGCAGCAGTCCCGTTCCACCCCGGCCAGCGGCGAGGTACGCAGGATGCGTACCTGACCGAGGTCGCCGCCGAGCGGGTCGGCGAAGTCGCCGTTCGGCTCGGGCAGCAACTCGACCGCGAGCGCGCTGATCGGCGCCCCGGGCGGCAGTCCGGCCAGTTGCAGGGCCGCCCGCACCTCGGCACCGGTCCAGCGGGTCTCCCCCTCGACGACCAGCGGGACGGTGTCGGTCCGCCGCCTCCGGGGCGGATGCATCCGGCGCAGGTCGATCTGGACGTTGCGGCTCGTGCTGCCGTCGGCCTGCACCACCCGGGCGTACAGCACGGTCCACAGTTCGGTGTTGGGCGGGTGTGGCAGCACCCGCCGTAGTCCGAGGTACGGGGCGGCGTACGGGGCCCGGGTCCGCACCGCCCCGTCCGGTTCGGCGACGACCGAGCACACCAGTTCGGGCGCGGGGTGCTGGACGCCGTCGAGGACGAGCGGCTCACCGAACCGGCCCTGCGCGGTCGACCAGAGCGGGTCGGCCGCCGGACCCCGGTCGTGGCCGACCCGGATCTCGTACGTGTAGAAGGCGAACAGCTCCGGTGAGTTCGGGTCGGTGTTCGGCGGCAGCGGCACCAGGAAGTGCCGGTCGCTGTCGGCGCTTGGTTCGAGCCGTTGCATGGTGGCCAGGCCGGCGAGGTCCTGCACCTGGCCGGGGGTGACCACCCGGACGGGTTCGGGGTCGAGCGGGACGCCTTCGACGACGACCGGATCGGCGACCGGCTCGACGCCGGGCAGCAGCATCGGGTCGGGGGTGCCGGTCAGCGGCCGGACGAAGTAGGCGTCCCGGGGGTCGGCGACCGGCTCGGCGAACTCCAGCCAGAGCCGCCGTACGCGAGGGGTGGTGCTGGCGTACCCGGGGTCGTGGCCGTAGGGGGTGAGCGCGATGCCCGCGGCGACGACCCGGGGCGCCTGTCGGGGCGGGGTGACGACCGGCAGCAGGGTTTCGACGGTCTGGTCGACGGTGCCGCCGTCCTCGAAGAGCAGCCGGGCCCGGTAGGTGACGGCCATCTCGTACGGCAGCCCGTCGGGGGCCGGCCGGGGCGGCAGCGCGTCGATGAACAGCAGCCGGACCGACGAGCGGTCGGGCCGGTTCGCCGCCTGCACGCTGACCGTGTGCATCAACTCGATGGCGCCGACGTCGGTCGTCTCGGTGGCCGCGCCGGGCGCGTCGGGCAGGTCGACGGTCCGGGTCACGACCAGGGTCGGTGATCCGCTGCCGCGCCACGTCCAGTCCCGGTCGAGCACGACCTGGACGGCGTTGATCCACTGGTCGGCGAGTTCGGTGGGTTCGCCGAACTCGAGGCTGGAGGCGTCGGGGGCGGCGTGGTGGGTGAGTCCGGCGCAGCCGAAGGCGATCCGGTCACCGGGCGGCCCGGTGAGCAGCGGGCCGTCGGCGACCAGGTCGAGCGCGCCGGCGAGCCGGCCGAGCAGGGCGGGGGTCGGCCGGTTCTGGGCGACCACCGGCCGGGCCGGGGCCCGGTCACCGACCGGGTCGGGGCGCAGGAACACCGACCGCAGTTGGTCTGCCGGCGGCAGCGGGCGCAGCGGGTCGGTCTCGGTGGCGGTCGCGTGCAGGTCGATGATCTCCGGCGGTCCGGTCCGGGCCCGCTGGCTGCCGAAGTAGCCGGGGTCGTCCGGGCCGAGGGCGCGTACCCGTAGTCGGACGTCGCGGCCGGTCACCAGGGTGACCGGCCCGTCGACGGTGCCGTGTTGCGCGGTGACGTCGACGGCCCGGTAGTCGGCGGCGTCGGTCCAGGACAGGGCCAGGTCGAGCGGCTCGGCCGGGTCGTCGGGGAAGGCTCGGGTGGTGGTGTACCAGTCGACGAAGCCCTGGTCGTCGGCGAGCGGGTGGAACGTGGGCGTCCGGAGCAGCACCTCGATCCGGAGGAGGGCGGCGTCCGGGTCGGGGATCGTCGGGGGTTTCGCGGTGCCGGACGGTGCGGTGTCGTTGGCGGCGATCTGGGCGAGCAGGTCGGCGCGGGCGGCGGGGCCGGCGGCGAAGACGGCCTCGGGATAGCCGAGCCGTGGTCGCCGGATCCGGACGGCCGGCAGGGCGCCGTCCGGTGGCGCGGTCACCTGGTCGACCTCGACCATGCCGGGCGCCCGGAATCGTCTCATGTGGATGGTCGCGGTGGGTGACTCCCCGTCCCGCGTCGCGGCGCTGTCGACGTCCGGTCCGCCGCCGGTGGTGTCGGCGAGCCGGACCCGGAACTCGTAGCGGTTGCCGTACCGGAGTTCGACGGCGTCGGCACCGACCGGGGTGGCGGGTTCCGGGCGGCCCGGTGGCACCTCCATCAGCCGCTGCTCGTCGACGGTGTCGACGACGAGCGAACCACCGCGCCAGCTGGCGAACCAGGCCGGCAGCCAGATCTGGCCGCTGTGCGCGGCCGGCGCCACCTCGGTCCAGCGTTCCTCGACGCCGGAACCCAGGTCGACACCGATGTCGAGCGGGGCCTTGACCGTGGACAGCGAGGTCCAGGTGGTGCCGCCGGCGGGGCGTACGTCGACGCGGTAGCCGAGGATGCCGCGCGGGGCGAGGACCGGGTCCTCGCCGTCGGGCGGCGCGCCGAGTGCCCGGTTCTGGCCCTCGAGGATGTCCTCGTCGTCCCAGGCGAGCTGGATGCCCTCGTCGCGGGCGATGGGCGCGCCGGTGCCGTCCTCGTCGAGCGGGTCGGCGCTGACCGGCTGCCGGGCGTGCACGACCTTCGCGTGGCCGTCGTCGAACCGGATCGCCTCGACGAACACCTTGTCGAAGTTGCCGAGGGCGGCGGCCGCCGTCGCGTCGTCGGAGACCGGGAAGACGACCGGGGTGAAGACCGGCCGTTCGGCGTCGGAAAGGTCCGGTACCCGGGTCGCGAACGGGCGCGGTACGACGTGGCCGGAGTAGTCGGCGGCCGGGGCGAGTTCGGCCCAGAGCCAGCCGCCGCCGGCCAGCCGGGGCGCGGCGTCGAGCGGCACGTCGAGGTCGACGACGAGGCCGAGCGCCTCGGCGAGCCGGGGCAGGCGCAGGGCGTACGCGAGGGCCTCGCCCCAGCCGACGACCATCGGCGGCGGGGCCGGCTCGGGCTCGGGCGGGCAGTTCATCAGGCAGTGGTAGGAGTCGTCGACCACGGCCAGCGAGGTGCGGGGCCGGACGAACGGGAAGGACCGCCGGTAGCTCGCCGGCAGGTACTTGCGTACCTGGCGGGTAAGGTCGCGGCCCTGCGGCGCGAACGTGTCGGCGGCGGGCGAGTCGGGGATGTCGAGGGCGTCCTGGATGGCGGTGAAGATGGTCCGGGAATGCGGGTTGCCGATCGTCCCGGTGGCCGGCAGCACCGCCGTCTGGTCGATCAGGGTGCGCTGCGGCAGCGTGCCGGCGGCGTCGCTGACGTGGACGGTGAAGGCCCATTTCGCGTCGGCGAACGCGGGGACCGCCGGCGGCGCGGCGAGCAGCGGCGTGAGCGGGTTGCCGGTCGGAGCGACGAGAAGCCGGATCGAGAGGGTACGGGAGCCGGGGTTCCACCGCTGGAGGTACGGCACGAGGGTGAGTCTGGGTGGGGTGGCCATCGCTAGCTCCCTAGCTCGGCGGTCTCGGTGACCTGGTAGGTGGCGCTGATCGACAGGAACAGGAAGATGTCGACCTGGATCTTCACCGATCCGCTGTAGTCGCACTTGGTGATGCCGGCATCGGAGTAGACCAGGCCCTTGAGTTCGGCCCTGATCTTGACCTTGACGACTTTGAGGTCGACGCCGGCCTCCATCGCGACGAGGCCGCCGTACTTCGTCGTGTCCGCGATCGCGTCGTAGACCAGGACGAACCCGATGCCGAGGAAGGCGTACGCCTTGAACGGGCCGATCGTGCCCTCGACGCCGATGCCGACGAACGCGGTCAGTTCGAGCTGTTCGCTGCCGATCACGCCGTTCACCGACGAGAGGCTGAAGCTGACCTTGCCGCTGACGGTCAGGAACGCGGCGGCGACCCCGACGGAGAACAGCGGAACCTTGCCCTCCAGTTCGGCGCCGAACGCCACCGACGCCTTGGCGCCGCCGGTCGCCAGGTCGACGCCGGCGCTCTGGGTTATCGACAGGGTCAGCTTCACGCCGCTGCCGGCCGGAAAGACGGCGGTGGTCGGCGGGATGGTCTGCCCGTACCGGACGTTGACCTTGATTTCGTGCTTGGCGTTGCTGGCCCCCAGGTCGACCGGGCCCTGGCTGCCCCGGGCGCCGAAGGTCGGGATGTAGCGCAGGATCTCCTCGATCTCCGGCAGGAGCAGGGAGACCAGTTCGGCGATCTGCGGCCGGCGGTCGGAGCCGCCGACGACGTGCCACTGCGAGCCGGTCAGCCCGGCCAGCCCGGAGATGTCGCTCCAGATCCGCAGCCCGGTGAAGTCGACGTCCCACCGGTCGAAGCCCAACTCCAGCCGCAGCGTCGCGCGGTCGTAGAAGAGGCTCGACCCGTGGCCGGGGGTGCCGGAGAGCCGCAGCGGGGTCGGGTGGTTGACGACCTCGACCGGCGCGGAGAGGGCGAGTTCGCCGGTCGGCCCGACGTCGAGGTGCGGGCCGGCGGGCAACTCGATCGTGTTGGCCGGCGGCGGGAACGCCCCCTTTGACGTCGACCGGGCCAGGATGTCGGCGATCGCCGGCCGTACGCCGGCCTCGATCCGGGCGGTCCCGGCGGCCGGCACCGACGGCCGGGGAAACAGGAACGCGTGCGTCGGGGTGCTCTGCAGCAGGGCGTAGTCGTTGGCCGGGGCCGCCGGGGTGAGCAGGTCGGCGGCGTCGGCGAACCGGTACGGGCCGGGCACGCCGGCCAGTGGCGGTTCGGGGTGGAGCGAGTCGTCGGCCGGGTAGGCGATCGGGTAGCGGCGGACGACCGGGACGCCCCGGCTGTCGGCGACCGGGACCGCCTCGCCGCCGCCGGGTGGCACGGCGGCCACCGGCCGGGTGACCACCGACCAGGCCCCGGTCGTCGGCAGTTTCGGTACGCCACGCACCGTGGCGACGAAGAGCGGGTCGGTGCCGGCCATGGCCAGGCCGACCTCGACCCGCTGGGCCCGGAACGGCAGCCCGCTGCCGCCGAGGTCGAGCCAGGTGTCGACCGGCCCGCCGATCGGGCCCTGCGTCTCGATCAGTGCCCGCAGCGCGTCGGCGCCGGCGGGTTCGCCGCTCGGCGCGGTCTGGAGATAGCCGAGAACGCCCCGGGCCGGGCTCCGGCCGGCGCGCCCGTCGAGGGCCACGTCGGCGTCGAAGTAGTACGGGACGAACCGGTCGGTGCCGTGCACGAACTCCGCGCCGGGCGCGGGCCGGATCGTGCGTACGTCGAACAGGCCCCGGAACAGCCCGGCGTCGAACCCGTACGGCGCCACCAGGATGTTTCTGGCGGCGTCGGCGTAGCGGTAGTCGAACAGGCCGGGGGTGAACGCCTGCCAGCCGCTGTCCCGCCGGATCACGCCACCGCCGGGGCGGCGCTCGATCGTCACCGACCGGGTGACCCGGATCCCCCACGGGTGCAGCACGCTGTTGACCTTGACCACCTCGAGGGCGGTCCGGCCGAGCAGGACCCGGAACTGCACCTTGGCCGCCGCGCTGAACGCGGCGAACGGGTCGTTCCAGTCGCTGAAGTTCGAACCGCCGTAGCCGGACAGGTCGATCCGGGTGACCGGGACCCGTGGCCGGTCGGCCATGTCGTCGTTGAAGACCTTCTCGACGCTGCCTCCCGATCCGCCGGTCGCGCCGAGCACGGACAGGCCGAGCGGTCCGCCGGACGCGAGGTCGACACCGTTGAGCAACTGCCGCATCCGGCCGGCGAACGTCGGCGAGACGCCACCGCCGTCCGGCCGGCCCCCCTCGGCCAGCGCGGTGATCTGGATGCCGCCCCGCGCCGTCACCTCCGGGAACTCCGGCCGGGTCAGCCCGTAGCGGTCGGCCCGCCGGTCCGGAGTCTCCAGCGGCTGCAACCGGATCGCGGCGATCAGGCCGAACGGGAAGGTGGTGCGGACCACGACCGTCTCGCCGTCGCGGTGGGCCTCGACCGTGCCGTGCAGGGCGTCCTCGGGAATGACCGGCATCAGCCGCTGCGAGCGGGCGCCGACCTGGGTGGCGCCGCCGTCACCGGCCGCGGCCAGCGGGGTCGGGAACCAGCCCAGCGTCACGAGGTCCTGGTCCTCGTCCAGGGTGCGGACCGGCTCCCACTGGTGCTGGGGCAGCGCGACCACCCGCATCCGGCCGACCTCGGAGTGCACGGCGAGGCCGTCCACCGCGAAGACGCCGGCCGGTACGGGCCCGTCGGACCCGTCGCCGACCGCCACGCCGAGCAGGTCCTGGTTGGTCGACACGTCAAGCAGCGTCAGGCCCGGGGCGGGGCCGAGGAACTCGGTCAGGTAGCGGTCGACGATCGCGATGCTCCGCTCGTCCTCCCGCCGCGCCTTCTCGACCCGCTCCCCACGGCCGCGCTCCTCGGCCGTCCGGGCCACCTTCCGGGCGGCGGTGCCCGCCCGGTCGAAGGTGAGCGTGCCCTGCTCGACCTGGGTCAGGCCGACGTCCGGGGCGCCGTCGGAAGCCGGCACCGGCCGTGACCCGCCCGGCGACGCCGCCCGCCCGCCCACGGCGAGGTTCCCGGCGAGCAGTCCGGCGAACGACACCGCCACGCTCTCCGGCGCCGTCCAGGTGACCCGGCACAGCAGCGGGGTACGGGGCTCCCGCCCGATCCGCGGCCGGTGCACGAACCCGTTCGAGACGTACGGGTCGGGCAGGATCGGCGTCCACGCGTACGCCTGGTGGAGGAGTTGCGCGGTGCCGGCGTCGATCCGGCGGGCGTCGACCAGGGTGCCGTCGACGATGACGAGCGTGGGCGCGGTGGTCCACACCAGCGCGTTGCGCAGCGCGAACTGGTGGACGGCCGGACTTCCGGCGACGGTGGCGCCGAGCCGGGCGGTGACCGTGCCGGCCGCGTGGCGCAGCAGCAGCACGGACCGGCCGGTCGGGGTGGCGACCGGACGCCCGTCGCTGGTGACGGGACGGTCGACGGCCAGGTCGGCGTGCCCGGTCACCATGAGCTGTTCGCCGTCGGCGGCGTGGCGCCGGTGGTGGAACAGGAACGCGTCGTCGTACCGCTGTCGCCAGGGCAGCCGCTGCCCGCCGCCGTCGGTGATCGCCCACAGGTCGAATTCGTGGGTGACGGGTCCGGGCAGCGGCGCGACCTGCTCGGCGAAGACGGTGACGCCGGTGCCGGCCACGGTGAGCCACGCGTCGTCGAGTTCGTGCGGCCGGGGATCGGGCCCGTACCAGCGGGCGGTCAGGCCGTGCGCCCGCAGGCACCAGTGCGCCGCGACGGCGGCCGCGCCGAGGATCGCCGGGTCGGGCGCGACCACGACCGGCAGCCCCAGGCCGGCGCCGGTGATCCGGCCGGTGCCGGCGTACCGGACCAGTTCGGTGTCGGCCGCCGCCGGGTCGAGGGTGCGCGGATCGACGTCGTACTCCAGCACGAGCGTCCACAGTGGCTCAAGGAAGGTCCGGGCGCCGGTCGGGCCCGGCAGGTCGAACACCCGGCCCCAGACCTCGGCCCGGCCGGCGGTCCCCTCGACCCGGCCGCTGCCGGAGCGGAACCAGAGCGTCAACGCCTCCGGAAGCACGGGGCCGCCGGCCGCCGGGTCGTCGGGTTCCGGTTCGAGCCGTACGGAGCCCTCCAGCGGCGTGCCGAACTCGACGACGTCGCCGGTGACCGTCGCGGCGCCGGCGAGCCGCAGCGCGCCGGCGCGCACCCGCACCCCGACGTAAGCGTCGGCGGGCAGCGCGGCGTCGAGCAGGTCGCCTCGGACCCAGACGGTGCCCGGCCCGACGTCGACGGTCGTGGTGCGCGGCGTGACCACCGGCGGTCCGGCGGCCGTCAGCACCAGGGCCGGTGCGGCGACCCCGCCGGCCCGAACCTCCAGCCGGTTCGCCGCGGCGAAGACGTCGAACCAGGTGGCGACGCCGACCCGGTTCCGGTACGGGCCGAGCCGCCGGGCGGGCGCCAGCCCGGACAGGGCGTCCGCCGGCCGGCCGGCGAGGAGCATCTGGTGTTCGTCGCGCCGGTGGGCCACCAGCGCGTCCGCGGGGATGCCCGCGAACCGGTCGTCGTCGATGTCTGCGGTGAGCTGGGTGAAGGCGTCGCTGGCTACGCGGCGTCCACGCTGCGGATCGGACACGCGGGCCTCCTCGGGCCGGGCGGCCGAGGCGGCGGACCTGGAACGGAATCGTCTACGACGGCCTACACCCCATCGTCGGTACCGGCACGCCGGGCGTCAGTCCGATCGTGGACAGTCACGGGGAGTAGGCATGATCCCCGTTCAGGTCGTCTCCCGGGGCGTGTGCCGGCCCGGGGTGTAGCCGTACTCCCGGGCGAAGGCGGTGATGAAGGACGACGGGCTGGCGTACCCGACCCGGTGCGCGACCTCGGTCACCGGATGTGTCTCCAGCAGCACCCGCGAGGCGAGCAGGCGCAGCCGGGTCCGCCACCGTGAGTACGGCATGCCGAACTCGCGTTCGAAGTCGCGTTGCAGGGTCTTGACGCTGATGTGCAGCCGGTCGGCCCACTCGTCGAGACGGGTCGGATCGCCGGGGTCGTGCGAGATCGCCCGGGCGACCGTCATCGCGAACCCGGGGCCGCCGGCCGGACCGGCGGAGGGCTCGGCGGCCGGGGCGCCGAGCCCCACCATGATGCGGGCCCGGGCGGCGAGCGCGGCGTCCTCGGCGTATCCCTTGCGGGCGATGGTCGGCAGCAGCCGGGCCGCCTCGTCGCCGATGGCGGCGGCGCCCGCGCGCAGGTCGGCCAGGGCCGGCGGCACCTGGCGCAGGCAGACCCGGTATACCGTCTGCTGGTCGGCCGCCCGCACCTCGTGGGTGACGGCCCGGTGCACCCAGAACACCTCCCCGCCGCCGACGAACCCGGTCCGCGTCCCGTGGCGGGTGGCGAGCACGCCGGTGGGTGACCAGTAGAACTGGTGCAGAAAGTCCTGCCGGCTCTCGCCGAAGTCCAGCAGGGCCCCCGAGCGGTACTTGAGGATCAGGATCCCGTCGGGTCGGCCCAGGCCGTACCCGTACTCCTCGCAACTGTGCGGGTCGGCGCCGACCGGGTCCTGCACGGTCACCGACTGACCTCCACTCGACATTGCGTGACCTCCCGTCGACATCGCAAGATCGGAGCTAAGGCTAACCTTAGTTACGCTCCGGCGTGAAGCCGGCCACCGCTCTGACCTGCGACGGTTCAAAGGAACAAGGCAATGTCAACTCGACCCTCCTGGCGCCTGGTCGGTGCCACGATCCTGGCGCTCGGCCTGCTCGCCGGCTGCGGCACCACCGACGCCGACACCGGCGGCGACGTGGCGACCCGCGTCTTCCAGGCCGACAACGGCGACATCACGATCCCGGTCGACCCCAAGCGGGTGGTGGCCACCGGCTACGCCGTCCCGGTCCTGATCGAGGCCGACGCCGCCCTGGTGGGCATCTCGACCTGGAAGCGCGGGCTGGCGATGATGACCGAGGAGGACCTCGCCACCTACGAGGGCCTCGGCAAGATCGCCGGGGAGACGGCCGCCGAGACCAACTACGAGGCCATCGCCAACGCGAAACCCGACCTCATCGTCATCGGCGTACCGGCGCCGGTCCTCGCCGACATCGACCTGGACCGGCTGGAGTCGATCGCGCCCGTCGTCGCCATCGGCCCGACCACCCCGTCCGCGTGGCGGGAGCTGTCGCGGCGCCAGTCCGACGCCGCCGGCCGGCTCGACAACTTCGAAACCGCCAAGACCGCGTACGAGACGAAGGCCGCCGAACTCAAGACGAAGTACGCCGACGCCCTCGCCGGCCTCGAGTTCGGCCACCTCGGCGCGTACGGCGCCGTCGCCGCCGGCACGTTCCACCGCGAGTTCGCCGGCTCGTGGGGCACCAACATCGCCCAGGACGTCGGCGTGACGTACTACGGCGAGGTCAAGAAGAAGGGCGGCGGCGGGCTCGACGTCACCGAGTACCCGTCGATCGAGGAGGTGCCGGCGAGCTTCGGCGCGGCCGACGCCATCACGTACACGCTCCAGCCCGACGGCACGGTGAGCGAGGCGGTGCAGCGGGTGCTCGACACCGAACTGTGGAAGAACCTGCCGGCGGTGAAGGCCGGCCTGGTCTTCCCGGTGCGCTACACCGAGGCGGCGACGTTCGCGTCGGCGCTGAAAACCCTCGACTCGCTCGACCAGGCGCTCGCGCCGCTGCTCACCCGATGAGCGCGGCCCGTCCCGACCCGCGCGAGGCGATGTCCACCCACCAGCGGACGGGCACCGGCACGACGCGCGTCCCGTACCCGATCGGGGTCCGTACCGTGCCGGTCCTGGCCCGGCACCACGTCACCCCGCGCATGGTGCGGCTCACGATCGGCGGACCGGAGCTCGCCGGGTTCCACACGTACCAGGCCGACGACCACGTCAAGATCGTCTTCCCGGATCCGGACGGCACCCGGCGGGTGCCGGTCCCCAACGACCGCCAGATGCTCGACTGGCCGGACCCCATGCCCACCACCCGCCGCTACACCGTACGGCGGTACGACGCGGCGGCCGGCGAACTCGACATCGACTTCGTGCTCCACGAGGGCGGGATCGCGTCGACCTGGGCGGCCGGCGCGCGGGTCGGCGACGAGGTGACCATCGCCGGCCCGCCCGGCTCGAAGGTGTTCGCCCTCAACTACGACCACTACGTGTTCGCGGTCGACGCCACCGCGCTTCCGGCGGCCGCCCGCTGGCTGGAGGAGTCGCCCGCAGACGTCCGCGCCCACCTGGTGATCGAGACCGAGCACGCCGACGAGCAGACGTACCCACTGGCGGAGCGGGCCGGCGTCGAGGTGACCTGGCTGCCGCGCGCCGACGGCCGCTCCCGGCTGGCCGCCACGGTCGAGGCGCTGCCGCTGCCCGACGGCCGCAACTTCCTCTTCGCGGCCGGCGAGGCCGGTGACATCAGGCCGCTGCGGGCGTGGAGTCGGGGCCGGCTCGACGCCCTTTTCACCGGGTACTGGAAGCGGGGAGTTGCCGGGTTTGCCGACGGCTGAGCTGCCGCGGCAGGTCGCCATCCTGGCCGGCTCCGTCGCGCTGCTCGTCGTCGCGGCGGGTGCCAGCGTGAGCATCGGGGCGCACGCGATCCCACCGGCCGAGGTGTGGCGGGCCCTGACCGACTACGCCGGCACCGACGAGCACCTCATCGTCCGCGACATCCGGATCCCCCGTACGGTGATCGGCATCTGCGTCGGCGCCGCCCTCGGCACCGCCGGCGCGCTGATCCAGGCCCTGACCCGCAACCCGCTGGCCGAACCCGGCATCCTCGGGTGACCGCCGGTGCCGGGTTCGCGATCAACCTGGGTGTCCTGTTCGGCCTCGCCGGCACGCAGTCCGCCCGGCTGGGGCTCGCGGTCGCCGGCTGCGCCCTCGCCGCCCTCGTGGTGTACGCCGTCGGCCGTACCTCACCGCTGCGGCTGGTCCTCGCCGGCGTCGCGCTCACCTCGGTCCTGATGGGCGTCTCGCTGGGACTGCGGCTGCTCTTCCCCGACGTCTTCGACCGCTACCGCTTCTGGTCGGTCGGAACGCTGGCCGGCACCGAGCAGACGCCGCTGGCCGTACCGGTGCTGCTGATCGTGGCCGCGCTGGTCGGCGCCATGGTGGTGAGCGGGCCGCTGCGCGCCGTCGCCCTGGGCGAGCAGGTCGCCCACGCGCTCGGCGCCCACGTCGCGCGGACCCGCACCGCCGTGCTGGTGCTCGTCACCCTGCTCGCCGGGGCGGCCACGGCGGTGGCCGGGCCGATCGCCTTCGTCGGGCTGATCGTCCCGCACCTGGCCCGCCGGCTGGCCGCCGGCTCGATCCCCTGGCTGACCGGGTACGCGATCGTGCTCGGGCCGGTCCTGCTGCTGATCGCCGACATCGGCTCCCGCGTCCTGCTGCCCACCGGCGAGGTGCCGGTGGCCGTGGTGACCGCGTTCATCGGCGGCGTCGTGCTGATCTGGGCCGTCCGCCGTTACGGGGCGGCGGCGCTGTGACCGGCGGCGCACCCCCGGTCACGGTCCGGGCCGGACGGTTCTCGGTCCTGGTCGAACGGCGTACGGTCGCCGTGTCACTGACCCTGCTCGGCATCGCCCTGTTGCTGGCCTTCGTCGGCCTCAGCCACGGCAGCACCTGGTCGACACCGCCCGAGGTGTTCGCGGCGCTGACCGGGCGCGGCGACTCGGCGGTGGTGATCCTCCGGTGGCGGCTGCCCCGGGTGGCCGCGGCCCTCGTCTTCGGTGCCGCCCTCGGCCTCGCCGGGGCGATCTTCCAGAACCTGACCCGCAATCCGCTCGGCAGCCCGGACGTCATCGGCCTGGACGCTGGCGCGTACACCGGCGCGCTGATCGCGATCGCGGTCCTGAACGGGACGTCGGCACAGCTCGCCACCGGCTCGGTGCTCGGCGGCCTGCTGGCCGCGGCGGCGATCTACCTGCTGTCGCTCGACTCCGGACTCAACGGCCTGCGGCTGGTCGTCACCGGGATCGCGGTCAACGCCATCCTGACCGCGCTCAACTCGTGGATCGTGCTGCGCGCCGAACTCGACGTGGCGATCGCCGCGACCGGCTGGAACGCGGGCTCGCTGAACGGCGTCGACTGGGACGAGCTGTACCTGCCGTTCGCCGTGGTCGGCGTACTCGCCCTGGCGCTCGTCGCGCTGTCGAACGCGATGCACCAGGCGGCACTCGGCGACCAGCTCGCGGTCACCTCCGGGGTCGGTCTGAACCGGCTCCGCCTGCTGCTGGTCCTGGTCGGGGTCGGCTGCACCGCGACGGTGACCGCGGTCGCCGGTCCGATCGTGTTCATCGCGCTGGCCGCGCCGCAGATCGGCCGCCGGCTGGCCCGGGCCGCCGGCGTCACCCTGCTGCCGGCCGCGCTGGCCGGCGCGGTGCTGCTGCTCTGCGCCGACCTGGTCGCGCAGTTGCTGCTGGCCCCGGTCGCGCTGCCGGTCGGCGTGGTGACGACGGCGATCGGCGGCTGCTATCTCATCTGGCTGCTCATCAGGGAGGTGAAGCGACGGTGAAGGCGCGGCTGACCGCCCGGGATCTGACCCTCGCGTACGGCGACCGGGTGGTGTCGACGCAGATCGACCTCGACATCCCCGACGGCGCGTTCACCGCGATCGTCGGGCCGAACGCGTGCGGGAAGTCGACGCTGCTGAAGGCGCTCGTCCGGTTGCTCACCCCGGCGACCGGCGCGATCCGCCTCGACGGCCGCGACGTGGCCGCCCACCGGCCGAAGGCCTTCGCGCGGGAGGTCGGCTTCCTGCCCCAGGGACTCGTCGCGCCGGAGAACATCACGGTGCGGCGGCTGGTCGCCCGGGGCCGCTACCCGCACCAGTCGCTGCTGTCGACGTGGTCGCCCGACGACGAGCGGGCCGTCGACGAGGCGATGGCGGCGGCCGGGGTCACCGAACTGGCCGGGCGGCAGGTCGAGGAGCTGTCCGGCGGCCAGCGGCAACGGGTGTGGATCGCGATGGTACTGGCCCAGCGGACGCCGTACCTGCTGCTCGACGAGCCCACCACGTTCCTCGACATCACCCACCAGTACGGGCTCCTCGCCCTGTTCGCCCGGCTGCGTGACGAGGGCCGTACGGTGATCGCGGTGCTGCACGACATCAACCAGGCGTGCCGGTTCGCCGACCACCTGGTGGCGATGAGGGACGGCCGGGTGGTCGCCGAGGGGGCACCGGCCGACATCGTGGACGCGGCGCTGATGCGGCGGGTCTTCGACCTGCCGAGCATCGTCATGCCCAACCCGGCGACCGGTGCGCCGATGGTGGTGCCGACGGCCTGAAGGGGCCGCCGCCCGGTCAGTCGCGCTCGGCCTCGCAGATCCAGGCCGGCAGCTTCGGGCGGCCCAGCTCGTCCTTGTCGACCGGGATGCCGGCCCGGCTGAAGAACTCACCCGCGACGGTGTTGACCAGGTAGGTGCCGATCCGCAGGTCGGTGATCCGCCAGCCGGCGCCGCCGAGGGTGCCGTGCAGTTCGTCGGCCGAGATCCGGTAGACGCCGGGCAGGTCGAACGGCATCGTGTCGGCGAAGCAGAAGAGGTTGAGCCGGGAGCCGGGACGGCCGGCCCGGTGGAGTGCGGCGGCGTAGGCGCGGCGCTGGTCGGCGTCGAGTACGTCGTACAGGGCGCTGTCGAGCAGGGTGTCGAAGCGGCCCTCGTACGCGGCGAGGCTGGTCGCGTCGGCGACCTCGAAGACGGCGTCGGCACCGGCGGCGTCGGCCCGCTTACGGGCCCACTCGACGGCGGTCGGGGCGACGTCGACGGCGACCACCTCGTAGCCGAGCTTGGCGAGGTGGATGGCGTTGTCGCCGAGCCCGCAGCCGGCGTCGAGCACGCTGCCGGAGATTCGGCCGGCCCGCTCGCAGTCGACCACGACCGGCTGCACCGCACCGATGTCCCACGGGACGGCGGCGAAGGTCATCCCCTCGACCGGTGACTCACCCTGGTAGAACGCCTCGAAGTCCATCGTGGAACTGTCGGTGGGGTTGGTGCTCATCGGTCCTCCTCAGCGCGGGCCGGACAGCCGTCCAGGAGCTTTCTACACCCGGCCGTACGGGCCGGGCCGAAATCTGAAAGGGAGTTGTCAGTCGGTCTTCGCGGGCGCGGTCCGTACGGTGCGCAGCGCGACGACGGCGACCGCGCACATGGCCACGGTCAGCACC
Source organism: Polymorphospora rubra (assembly GCF_018324255.1). Taxonomy (GTDB): domain Bacteria; phylum Actinomycetota; class Actinomycetes; order Mycobacteriales; family Micromonosporaceae; genus Polymorphospora; species Polymorphospora rubra. The sequence goes on along the minus strand of NZ_AP023359.1, from coordinate 3,955,707 downwards.
ACGCTGATGACGGCGGTGACCTCCAGCGCCCGGGCGAAGGCGTCGCGGGCGGCGTCGAGCAGTTCGGCACCGAGCGGGCCGGGCAGTTCCTCCGCGACCGCGACCGCGCCGCCGAGGGTGTCCCGGGCCGAGCCGGCGGCGTCGGAGCCGACCCCGACGGGCGTGGTGTCGGCCATGATGCCGCGGTAGACGGCGGTGCTGACGCTGCCCAGGATGGCGATGCCGAGGGCGGTGCCGAACTCGGAGCCGGCCTCGGAGATCGCCGACGCGGCACCGGCCTCCTCCTCCGGCGCGGTCGACACCATCAGGTCGGTGGCCAGGATGTAGACCGGGGCGAGGCCGACACAGAACACGACCGAGGCGACGACCGGTACGAAGACTCCCCCACCCGGCTCGACCTGGGTGAGGACGGCGAACCCGATCGCGGCGCAGGCGAGTCCGGCGCCCATGACGTACCCGGGCCGCAGCCGGGTGGCGAGCGCCGGTCCGGCCATGGCGCCGGCGATGAAGCCGATCGACGACGGTACGGTCCACAGGCCCGCCGCCAGCGGCGAGAGCCCGACGACCAACTGCAGGTACTGGGCGATGAGGAACAGCGTGCCGAAGGCGACCAGGAACGCCAGCGTCTGCGCGGCGAGCGAGGCGCTGAACGCCACGCGGTGGAACAGCCGCAGGTCGAGCAGCGGGTCGGCGAGCCGGCGCTGCCGTACGCCGAAGAGCACGGCCACCACGGCGCCGGCCACGATGGACACGACGGCGGTCCAGGCGGGTCCGCCCTCGGCGATCTGCTTGATGCCGTAGATGACCGCCAGCACGGCGACCACCGACATGGCGGCGCTGAGCAGGTCGAACCGGCCCGCGGCCGGGTTGCGGTACTCGGGCAGCAGGGCCGGGCCGAGGGCCAGCAGGAGCACCATGACCGGTACGCCGACCAGGAACACCGAACCCCACCAGAACCGTTCGAGCAGGACGCCGCCGACCAGCGGGCCGATCACCGCGCCGAGCGAGAAGCTGATCGTCCAGATGCCGATGGCCAGGGTCCGCTGGGCCGGGTCGTGGAACATGGTGCGGATCAGCGAGAGGGTCGACGGCATCAGGGTCGCGCCGGCGACGCCGAGCAGTGCCCGGGCCAGGATGAGCATCTCGGCGCTGGTGGAGAACGCCGCCAGCAGGGACGCCGCCCCGAAGGCCGCGCCGCCGATCAGCAGCAGCCGGCGCCGGCCGACGCGGTCGCCGAGCGTACCCATGGCGATGAGCGAGCCGGCGATGAGGAAGCCGTAGATGTCGACGATCCACAGCAGCTGTGAGCCGCTGGGCCGCAGATCGGCGCTGAGGTGTGGCACCGCCAGGTTGAGCACGGTGAGGTCCATGGAGACCAGCAGGCAGGGCAGGGCGAGGACGGCGAGCCCGAGCCACTCGCGGTGTCCGGCGCGGGGCTGGCGACTTCGGTGGTCATCGGCGCGGATCTCCCTGGGGGTCGGCGGACGGCGGCGGCGCACCAGTGAGCACGATGGCCGCCCCTCCCGCATCGCGGAAGGGGCGGCCGTGCGGGCGTATCTTATGTCATCGGATCATCACTCAGGGCGAGAACCAAGATCCAGCGACGGATTCTCCGATTTACCACAGTGGATCGGAATCGGATCGCTCAGCGCGGGTAGTTGCGCACCGGGTCGAAGGTGATCGGCAGGTCGACCAGGCTGCGGAACATCGAGCTGCGCTGGTAGGAAAGATCTTCCTCGGCGCACGCCAGGCGCATGTTCTCCAGGTTGACCAGGCGGTCCAGCGCCGAACGCAATTCGATCCGGGCGAGCACCGCGCCGAGGCAGAAGCGCATTCCGGCGCCGAACGACATCGGCTGCACCCCGGTGCGGGTGATGTCGAAGCGGTCCGGGTCGTCGAACTGCGCCGGATCGCGGTTGGCCGCACCCATCAGCGCGACGACGAAGTCGCCCTTCTTGAGGAGCTTGCCACCCAGTTCCACGTCCTCGCCGAGCCGCCGGCTGTTCGACTGCACCGCGGAGTCGTAGCGCAGCCCCTCCTCGACCGCGCCCGGGATCAGGCTGCGGTCGCGGCGCAGCAGCTCGAGCTGCTCGGGGTGCCGCAGCAGGGCGAGGATGGTGTTGGTGATCTGGTTGGTCACCGTGTCGTGACCGGCGAACACGACCGAGATGATGGTGCTGATGATCTCGTTGATGCTCACCGGACGCTCGCCGGCGCGGGTGCTCGTCTCGACCTCGGCGAGCATGATGCTGATCAGGTCGTCGCGCGGCTGGGCCTTGCGGATCTCGATCAGCTCACGCAGGTAGTCGGCGAACGCCCCATCGCGATGTTGCCCTTCCTGATCTCCTCCTCGTTGGGCACGAGGTCGAGAGTGGGGGCGATGTCCAGCGACCAGGTGCGCACGCCCTGGTAGCCCTCCGGCGGGATGCCGAGCAGGTCGCAGACGAAGACCAGGGCGACCGGCGCGGCGAAGTCGCTGACCAGGTCCATCTCACCCCGGACGGCCTGCGGGGCGAGCAGCCCGTCGACGGTGCGGTCGATGTCGGGTTCGAGGGCCCGCATCCGCTTGGGGCGAACACCGGGGCGACCAGTGAACGCAGCCGGGCGTGGTTGGGGTCGTCCTCGAAGAAGAGCGTGTAGGCCATGATGTCCTTCAGCGGCCCGGGGCCGATCATGACCTCCCAGAAGTCGCGCACGCTGGCGCAGCCGAACCGCTTGTCACTCATCGCCAGCCGTACGTCGGCGTAGCTGGTGACGTACCAGGTGCCCTCGGCGCCCCGGTGGACCGGGTCGTTGCGCAGCAGCCAGTTGTAGTAGGGGTAGGGGTCGTTCTGGAAGCTCGGCTCCAGCGGGTCGAGGCCGGTTGCGGGAACCGGGGTTCCGATGAGCGGGATCGTCATTTGCCTTCCTCCATCACAGACCCGGGTGCTCAATACTTGAAAATCATAGAGTTGATGTCGGACCATGTATACCCGCGAATCGGCTCGCATCTCGCCAGATCCCTTATCTGTCAAAGGCTTGAAAGATCTCGACGCAACAAGAACCGTCGAGACTCTGCAAGATTCATATAGCTGCACGGTCGATCCTGTTAGGATCTGGCGGCGACGCGACCCCGACCCGGGAGGCCCGCTGTGTCCGACGCCGCGCCCACCACGCCCCACGCCCTGGCCCCCGCCGCCGAGCCGGCCATCCCGGATCCGGCGGTGGCCAAGCACTTCGACCCGGTCGTCGACGACGCGGTCGGCACCGGACGGGTGGTCGGCGCGGCCGTCCTGGTCGCCCGGCGCGGCGTCATCGTCTACGAGCGCTACGCCGGCTGGGCCGACCGCGAGCGACAGGTCCGCCCCACGGCCGACAGCCAGTTCCGGCTCGCCAGCATGACCAAGCCGCTCGTCTCGGTGGCCGCGCTCGCCCTCGTCGAGCAGGGCCGGCTCACCCTGGACACCCCGGCACACGAGGTGCTGCCGTACTTCCGCCCCGCGCTGCCCGACGGTCGCACGCCGGACGTCACCCTGCGCCACCTGCTCACCCACACCGCCGGGCTCGGCTACGGCTTCCTGCAACCGGACAACCAGCCGTACGCCGGTGCCGGGGTCTCCGACGGCGCCGACGCCAGCGCGTCGACGCTGACCGACAACCTGCGCCGGCTGGCCGGCGTGCCGCTGTCGTTCGAGCCGGGCACGGCCTGGTCCTACTCGCTGGCGACCGACGTGGTCGGCGCGATGGTCGAGGCGCTGACCGGCGAGCCGCTGCCCGCCGTCGTGGAGCGCCTGGTGACCGGCCCGCTGGGGATGCGCGACACCGTCTTCCACGCCACCGACCCGGCCCGCCTGCCGGCCGCGTACGCCGACGCCGACGAGCCCGGTCAGCCGGCCCGGCGGATGGGCGCCGCCGACGAGGTGCCGCTGCCCGGCGCGGGCGTGATCCGCTACGCGCCGGACCGGGTCACCGACCCGGACGCCTACCCGTCCGCGGGGATGGGCATGGTCGGCACCGCCCGCGACTACCTGCGCTTCCTGGAGGCGGTCCGGCTGGGCGGCGCACCGGTCCTCTCCCCCGCCACGACGGACCTGATGACGACCGACGCGGTCGAGGGTCACCCGCTGGACATCGCGCCCGGCTACGGCTTCGGGCTCGGCTTCTCGGTCGTACGCGACCGGGCGGAGGCGGGCGACGCCCGGCCGGTCGGCAGCTACGGCTGGAGCGGGGTCTACGGCACGCACTGCTACGTCGACCCGGCGGCCGAGGTCAGCGTGGTGTCGCTGACCAACACGGCGCTGGAGGGGATGATCGGCGGATTCGCCAACGAGGTCGAGCAGGCGCTGTACCGCGTCGACTGGTAAGCCCGCCAAGGGCCGCTTTCCGCCGGTTCACCCGCTAACATGATGAAATGGGCACACAGTCCGTTCCTGAGCGTCTGCAATGGACCGTCGACCGGCTCGGGCTGAAGCCCGGCGACGACGTACTCGAGATCGGCTGCGGCCGCGGTGTCGCCGTGGCCCTCGTCGCCGACCTGCTCGACGGCGGAACGATCACCGCCATCGACCGCTCCGACAAGGCCGTCGACGGCGCCCGGCAACGCAACCGGGAGCACGTCGACACCGGCCGCGTCGTCCTGCACACGGCGGCGCTGGAAGACGTCGAACTCGGTGCCGCCACCTTCGACGTGATCTTCGCGGTCAACGTGAACCTCTTCTGGGTGCGCCGCGCCGACGCCGAGGCCGGCCTGCTCAAGCGGCTGCTGCGCCCCGGCGGCCGGCTGCATCTGGTGTGGGAGCCGCCCGGCGGCGGCAAGGCCACCCAGATCGCCGACACGGTCGGCGGGCTGCTCTCCGACAACGGGTTCGAGGTCACCGTCGGCACCGGCACGACCGGCACCGGCGCCGCCCTGGTCGACGTACGGGGCACGGTGCGCTGATCCGGCACACGAACCGGGGCCGGCCCGTCGGGCCGACCCCGGTTCGCGGTTGTTCCTGTGTCAGCGGCGCACCTGGTAGGCCCGGGTGATCGTCTGCTCGACCCGGTTGCCGGCCTTGTCGAGGTGGGTGGCCCGCAGCGACACGTGGTCCACACCCCGCGGGTGCGGCACCAGCGCCGTACGGGAGTCACCCGACCCGAGCAGCGGCACCGGGAACCAGAACCGGCCGTCGTACGACGCCTCGACGGTCAACTGCTTCGTCGCGGCACCGGCCGATCCGTCCTGGCGCTGCACCGAGACCGGTACGGAGAACACCGTGCCGCCCGGCGCCCGGTTGTGGTCGTCGAGGTTCGGCGCGAACCGGACGACCGCCAGCGGCAGCCGCTGGGGTGCCGTGACCGTCGCCGACTTGAACGTCCACTGCACCGACACCGAGCTCGTCAGGTCGGCCACCCCGCTGCGGGTCGCCTTCGCCTCCAGCCGGTACGTCGCCTGCCCGGCCGGCACGGTGAACGACCCGGTCGCCACCTGCGTGTTCTGCCCGACCAGCGAGCCGTTGCGGAAGAGCTTCGTCGTCGCGCCGGTCACGTTGGAGCGCGCCTCGCGGTTCGCGCCGTGGTCGGTGAAGAGCGGGATCTCGACGTCGATCTGGTTGCCGGTCCGGGTCGCCTTCGTCCACGACCACGGCCAGCTCGCCGGGAACGACGGACCGAACACCCCGGTGTTCCAGCGCTCGCTGCCCTGGTTGCCGGCGCTGAACATGCGCGCCCCGCTGTAGAGCATCGTCTCCGGGTTGTCGTTCGGCGCCCCGCTGAACGTGCCCACCGACGACAGCCACGGGGTGTCCGGCACGTAGTACTCGGTGATGGTGAACGGCAGCGTGCCGTGGACCAGGTAGTCCTTGCGGCCGATCTTGCCCGGGGCCGCGGCGGACAGCCGGGCCTGCACCTTGCCCAGCTCGGCGTCACCCATGTGCCGGACAAGGTCGGTCGGCACCCGGTCCGGTTCGAGCCACTGCACGTGGTAGAGGTACGGGCTGCCACCGAATCCGCCCTGGCCGTCCGGCCGGGCCAGCCGGGCGGCGACGTAGAAGACGAACTGGTCGGCCGGCGCGGCACTGTCCGACGGCCGGACCAGCATGCCGTCGAAGTTCACCCCGTGCGTGCTGCCGCCGATCATCCGGCCGTCGACCGTCATCCGGGAGAAGATCGCGGCAACCTCGCCGGGCTCGGCGTCGGTCCGGTCCACGGTCAGGCCGATCGGACGGCCCTCGGTCGCGGTCAGCGCGATCGTCCGGTCCCGGTCGTGCACCACCAGCGGCTCGGCGATGTACGTGCTCAGCGCGCCGGTGCCGATCTGGGCTTCCATGAAGTAGTTGCCCGCCGGCAGCGAGACGACCGCGGTACCGGAGGCGTCGGTCGCCGTGACCACGTTCTCCCGCTCCACGTCGTTGAACGTGACGGTCCAGTTCGTGGCCGGGTTGCCGTTGTGGTCGGTCGCGACCAGCGTCAGCTGGTGGCTCGCCTGGGTGGTGGCGACCGGCGTACGCGCCGCCGTTCCGCCGGGCCGGACGAACCGGGTCCCGTCCGCGCCGCCGGCCGTCACGGCGAGGTCGATCGGGCCGGCTCCGGCGGCCGGGAACCGCTCGACGACCGCGAGGTCGACGACGGACTCCCGCCGCTCGGTGGCCCCCCGCATCCCGGCGATCAGCCGCGACTCGGAGTCCGCGCCGAGGTCCGGCGCGGCGCTGCCACCGGCCGCCGTGCCCAGCGGGGCGTCGAGCCAGAGCCCGGCGGCACCGCCGCTCAGCGCGGGTACGTCAGTCTTCGGGGCGAGTCGGGACCAGAACTGTCCCGCCTTGTCCCGCGCCACCCGCACGCCCGCCGCGTCGATCAGCGGCAGCCGGGTGACGGCCTGCCCGCCGGCGGCCCGGGCCGCCCGGGCGTCGTCGCCGGCGGTCACGATCAACGGCAGCTCACGGGCGCTGGCGTCGGCGTAGCCGAGTTCGAGCAGGCGGCTGATGTTGAACAGGCGCGCGTCGACGGTGCCGGCGGCGACCAGGGTGGCCGCGTCGGAGGGTACGACGTGCACCTCGCCGGCGCGGACGGAGCGGTGGAACCGGACCGACTCGCGGCCCGGCGCCGGCTGTACGACCAGGTCCTGTCCGGCCGGCGCGTCCGGGCGCGACAGCACCCGGTCGCCGGTGACCAGGGTCAGCCACGGCTCGGCGTGCCGGGCACCGGTCGTCGAGGGGGCCGCCTGCGCGCCACCGGCCAGCACCGCCGAGGTGACCGGCAGAACGACGGCGAGGGCCAATGCCATGGTGGGGAATCTGCTGCGCCGTCGTGACATGGACACTCCTCACGGCTGGGACGGCTCGAACGAGCAAAACCATAGGTGCCGTAGATCGACGGGCCGCGAAATATGGCAACGGACGGCAAGACCCCGTGGACTACGCGGAAACGGCGACGGAGCATCGATGGAGCCGACTTCCCGGGAGGTGCCGGTGCCCGCGGCACGACCTACGCTCCTCGACGGCGCGATGGCCACCGAACTCCAGCGGCACGGCCGACCGATGCGTCCTCCACTGTGGAGCAGCGAGGCGCTCGGCGACGCCGCCGGGCGGGTCCTGGTCCGCGACGTGCACGAGCGCTACCTCACCGCCGGTGCCGACGTGGTCACCGCCAACACGCTGCGCTGCAACCGGCGGACCCTGGACCGCGCGGGCCTGGACGACACCGCCGCCCGCCGCCTGGTCGAGGGCGCCGTACGGCTGGCCGTCGCGGCCCGGGACACGACCCGGCCGGCGGCGTGGGTCGCCGGTTCGATCGGGCCGGCCGAGGACTGCTACCGGCCGGAGCTGGTGCCACCCGACGCGGAGATCCGGGCCGAGGCCCGCTGGCTCGCCGAACAGCTCGTCGGCAACGGCGTCGACCTGTTGCTCGTCGAGACGGTCAACACCGCACGCGAGGCGATGGCGGCGCTGGCCGAGGCGCGGGCGACCGGCGTGCCGGTCTGGGTGAGCCTGGTGTGCGGCCCCGGTGCCCGGCTGCTGTCCGGCGAGCCGCTGGCGCCTACGGCGGCCCGGCTGGCCGGGGCCGGGGCGACGGCGGTGCTGGTCAACTGCACCGGGCCGGCGGAGACCGGCGCCGCACTGGCCGCCCTGGCATCGGCGCTGGCCGGCACCGGTACGCCGTTCGGCGCGTATCCCAACGTGGAGGACCGGTCGGGAATCGCGCCGAACACCGCGGTCGACCGGTACGTCGCACCGCACACCGGGCCGGCGGAGTTCGGGGCGCTGGTCGCCGGCTGGTCCGACCGCTTCGGGCTGTCCATCGTGGGTGGTTGCTGCGGCACCACGCCCGCCCATGTCGAGGCGGTGGCGGCACGGTCCGCCGGGACGGGGGCGTGGCTCAGTGGACGTTGATCCCGAGCGCCGCGAACTCGGCCCGCAGCCGCCGGCCCAGGTCCTGGCGGTCCGGCTCCGGCGACAGCACCGAGTCGGCGCCGGCCAGGGTCATCGCGGCCAGCTCGGCCACGCCGAAGCCGAAGTGCGTCACCGCGAGCCGGTGCTCGTCGGTCAGGTCGGTGTGGAACATCGACGGGTCGTCGGTGTTGACGGTCACCGGGACGCCGGCCTCCCACAGCCGGCGCAGCGGATGGTCCCGCAGGTCGCGTACGGTGCCGGTGCGCAGGTTGCTGGTCGGGCAGACCTCCAGCGGGATCCGTCGGTCGCGGAGCACGGCGAGCAGGTCCGGGTCCTCGACGGCGCGGATGCCGTGGCCGATCCGGGCCGGGTCGAAGGCGAGGCAGTCCCGGATGCCCTCCGGCCCGACGGCCTCGCCGGCGTGCGGCACGAAGGCGACGCCGTTGCCGGTGGCGTACCGGATCGCCTCGGCGAACAGCGAGGCCGGACGGCCGGGTTCGAAGCCGCCGAGCCCGAGGCCGACCACGTCTCCGGTGCGGGCGCCCGCCACGCACATGGCGGCCACCTCGAGGCACTCGTCGAGCGGCTCGCCCCGGACGTGGTCGAGCACGAAGCGCATCCGTACGCCGGTGTCGGCGAGCACCCGCTCCGCCGCCCGCGACAGCGCGTCGAGCTGCTCGTCGTACGGGATGCCCCGGCCGCGGTACCGGGGTCCGGGGCTGTACGTCGCCTCGAGGTGACGGACGTTCTGACCGTGTGCGCGCAGCCCGAGCTCGTACGTGATCAGGGCGATGTCATCCGGTTCGCGGATCGCCGCGGTGCACCGCTCGTAGAGGTCGAGGAAGTGGGCGAAGTCGCGGAACCGGAACAGTTCGCGCACCTCCCGCTCGGTGCTCACGCCGAGGTCGAGGCGGTGCTTGCGGACCAGCCGCAGGAACGTCTCGGGGCGCATCGACCCCTCGACGTGCACGTGCAACTCGACTTTCGGCATCGCCGCCACGACGGCCGAGAGGTCCGCATCGCACAGAGAGGATGACATCGATCGATCCTAGGTTGACGGTGTCGTCAAGTACACCTCCGGCCGGGCGCTCCCGGCCGGCGGAGCTGTCCACCACGACAGGGCGACCGCCCTCGTCACCCCCTCCGGACGGAGTGCGTCAATGACCACCACCCAGTCATCCGGCAGCCGGGCCAAGAGCCTGATCGCCACCATCAACGGCCCGTGGCACCAGCGGGTCCTCGCCCTCTACATGATCATTGTAGTCGCCCACTGGGCCGAGCACATCGCCCAGGCGGTCCAGATCTGGGGTCTCGGCTGGTCCACGCCGGAGGCGCGCGGCGTGCTCGGCATGCCGTTCCCCTGGCTGATCAAGCAGGAGTGGCTGCACTACGGGTACGCCCTGGTGATGCTGATCGGGCTGGCCATCCTGCTGCCGGGCTTCCAGGGCCGGGCACGGACCTGGTGGCGGATCTCGCTGATCATCCAGGTGTGGCACCACTTCGAGCACCTGCTGCTGCTCATCCAGTCGCTCACCGGCGCGCACCTGCTGGGCAGCGCCACCCCGGTCAGCATCGCCCAGCTCGTGGTGCCCCGGGTGGAGCTGCACCTGTTCTACAACGCGATCGTGTTCCTGCCGATGATCGTCGCGATGTACCTGCACGTACGGCCGACCCGGGCGGAGGCCGCCAAGATGACCTGCCGTTGCGCTCCGGCCCGTACGGCGGCGGCGCTGGCCCGATGACCGCGGCGACCCTGCGCCGGGCGGTCGCCATCGGGATCTTCACCGTCTCGCTGCTCGGCCTGCTGCCGCTGGTGCTGAAGGAGCCCGTCGGGCTCGCGGCGGCGGCACCGGCCGACCAGTCGGTCATCGAGGTCGCGCCGGAGAAGGTGTCGCTGACCTTCGCCGGCGAGATCGACCGTGACTCGGCGCACGTCACGGTCCTCGACGCGGACGGCCGGGCGGTCATCGCCGGCCGTCCGGTCGTGGACCGCTACGAGATCCACCAGCCGGTCTCGATCACCGGCTCCGGCGGCTACTCGGCGACGTACCACGTCAGGTTCGCCAACGGCGCGGTCGCGGCCGGTACGGTGGCCTTCGGTGTCGGCGACGGCGTGCCGCCCCGGGTCGCGGGTGGGCACGGCGGCCACGCGGGACAGATCGACCCGGTGACGATGACCGTGCTGGCCGCCAACGTGGTCGCGCTGGCGGTGATCGGCTGGAAGCTCACCCGACGCCGGCCGGCCCGGGCGGATCCACCCACCTGAGGCCGGATTGCTATCTCCCGGGCATACCAACCACGCCGTCGGAGCCGCCTTGTAACATCCAATGCACCGCCGGTAGCCGACTGGTCGCCGACCGTCTAGCACGGTAAACGTGATCACTCCGCGGTCCGGCCCACACCCACCGAACGGCTACCCCTCACTACGTGATTTTGAAGGTAAGCTGAGGGATGCGGCTACGGTGCGGTGCCGTCCGGTCCGGGTGGGACCGGGCGGCGGTGGGACCGGGCCGCGGTAAAGGCCGCGGTAGATGGAAGGCCGCGGTGAAGGCAAGCGGTGGAAGCGAGCGGCGGTGGGCCGAGCGGACGGTGCGGCCCTGGGCAGGCGCCGCCCGGCAGGGAGACGGCCTGCGGGACGGCCCGGTGAGGAGCGACGGTGAAGGAGCAGCGCGAACGGCGCACCTACGGACAGCAGTGCGGCCTGGCCTACGCATTGGACATCGTCGGCGAGCGCTGGACCCTGCTCATCGTGCGGGAGATGCTGCTGCGTCCCCGCCGCTACCGTGAACTGCTCGACGCGCTGCCCGGCATCGGCACGAACCTGCTCGCCGAACGGCTCAACTTCCTCACCCAGGCCGGGGTGATCGAGCCGACCGACCCCGACCGGCGCACCGGCGGCTACGCGCTCACCGAGCTCGGCGAGAAACTGCGGGAACCCGTCCTCGCGATGGCCCGCTTCGGCCTCGCCGTGATGTCCGGACAGTCCGAGCCCTCCCCGGGCACCGTCACCCGCGCCTCCTGGGCGGTGCTCGCGATCGAGGCGATGTGCCAGGCCGAGCGGGCCACCGCCGACGAGACGTACGAGTTCGACGTCGCCGGCGAGGTCTTCCACGTCATCGCCGGCGAGGGCAAGGTCACGACCAGCTCGGGACCGGCCGTCGACCCGGTGCTGCGGATCAGCACCGACACGCAGACCTTCTTCGACCTCGGGTCCGGGCTGATCGAACCGGTCGAGGCGGTGCTCAGCGGATCGGTCGCCATCGAGGGGCCGCCGGCCGCCGTGCCACGCTGCCTCTACCTGCTGGGACTGGGCTCCGAGCCCGCCGAGCGCAGCCTGCTGGGGCCGGCCAGGCGCACCGCCCGCCGGCCGGCGGCCGGGCCGGACCCGGCGCTGTCCTCCGCGCGGTGAGGTGAGGACCGCCGCGCGGTAGCGTCAGCGGTCCCCGCCGGCGACCGACGTACGCAGCCGCCGGGCGCTGTCCACATCGGGGCAGCCGGCCAGCGCCATCGCCTCGTGCAACTCCTCGCCGATCAGGTCCAGCACCCGGGCCGCTCCGGCCGCTCCCCCGGCGGCCAGCCCCCACAGCAACGGCCGGCCGACCAGCACCCCGGTCGCGCCGAGCGCCAGGGCCTTCAACACGTCGACGCCGCCCCGGACACCGCTGTCGACCAGCACCTCGCAGCGGCCGTCGACCGCGTCGACCACCGCCGGCAGCGCCACCGCCGTCGCGACCGCCCCGTCGAGCTGGCGCCCGCCGTGGTTGGAGACCACCACGGTGTCCACACCGGCCGCCACCGCCAGCGCGGCGTCGTCCGGATCGAGAATTCCCTTCAGCACCAGCGGCAACCTGGTCACCGAGCGGATCCACGCCACGTCGGCCCAGCTCAACGACGGGTCGAACAGGACACCGGTGTGCGCGGCCACCTCGGACGTACCGGCACCGCCGACCGCGTCCAGACCGCCGCCGGCGCGGCCCAGGTTGGCCGCCACCACGTTCGCCGGCCGCACCAGGCCGCCGCGCAGGTCGCGCAGCCGGCGCCCGAGCAGCGGTACGTCGACGGTCAGCATCAGCGCCACGCAGCCGGCCGCCTCGGCCCGGCCGACCAGTTCCCGGAACAGGCCACGGTCACGCAGCCAGTAGAGCTGCATCACGGTGGCGGCACCGGTCGCGGCGACCTCCTCGACCGTACGGCTGGCCATCATGCTCACCACGAACGGCACCCCTGCCACGGCGGCGGCCGACGCGGCGGCCACCTCCCCGTCCGGGTGCAGCCAGGTCTGGTAGGCCATCGGCGCGACGGCCAGCGGGACCGGCACCGGCAGCCCGAGCAGCCGGGTCCGGGCCGTACGGCCGGCGACGTCGACCGCGACCCGGGGCAGCAGGCGGATCCGGTCGAACGCCCGCCCGTTCTCCCGCATGGTCAGCTCGCCGCCGCTGCCCCCTCGACGAAGTTCCACGCGTCGGCGGGAGTCGTCGCCGCGGCGACGGCCCGCAGGTCGTCGAGGCAGACGGCGGCCTCGACCGGACCGGCCAGGGTGCCGCTCACCAGACCACCGGCGAGATCGTGGCCAGCAGCCAGCCGAGGGCCAGCGCCTGGATCGGCGCGGTGAGCCGCGGGTCCCGGCTGGCGACGTAGACGCCGGCGACGACCAGTTCGAGCAGGATCAGGAACGGGGCCAGCACCATCAGGTACAGGCCGAGCATGCCGGGCAGGACGGCGTTGCCGACCCCGACCATGACGGCGGCCAGGATCAGCACCCGGGCGGCCAGTGACCAGCCGCTGGCAGCGACCGGCGAACCGGCCCGCAGCAGGCCGTCCACGACGTGGAAGAACGGCAGCATGACCAGCGCCATCAGCAGGGCGATCACGATCCGGGCCGGGGTCGGGACCAGGGTGTGCCCGGTCGGCCCCACCGGCAGCAGGACCAGCAGGAGCCCGCCGACGGCCAGCGCGACCGGCACCAGCGGCCGGCGCGGGTCGGACGCCCGCGCGGCCGCCCCGGCCGGCTCCGCCGGGGCCACCGGCGCCGCTGCCGGCTCCGGCGACGCGACGGGTTCGGGCGCCGCCTCGGGCGGTGCGACGGAGGTCGTGGCGGCGTACGCCGGCACCGGGCCGGCCGGGGTCAGCCAGCGCCGCACCGGCTCGAGCCGCCGTACGGCCAGCAGCAGGATGCCGGCCACGCCGAGCAGCAGCGCCAGCGCCCCGCCGGCCTCCACGCCGAGCAGCAGGCCGGCATCACCCCAGGCCAGGAACGGTATCGGCAGCACCACGGCGACCAGCACCAGCGGCAGCGCACGCCAGCCGGCGCCCCGGCGGCCCGGTTGCCGCCCGGCGACGGTGCCGGCCAGCAACCCCAGCCCGAACAGCACGCCGGTGGCCGCGGCCAGGTAGAGCACGGCCAGCAGCCGGGTGTCGTCGTCGGTGGTACGCGGTGCCGCGCCCGGTCCGGCCGCCCGGTCCATCCAGTCGGCCATCAGGTCGGCCGTCTGCCCGGCGTACAGCATGGACAGGTGGTTGGAGTTGGCGATCTCGCGCAGCCCGACCGCCGACCCGGCGGCGATGTCGCCGTACTCGCTGCCGAAGTCGATGTCGCCGCCGAACACCTCTTCGGCGGTCCGCACCGCCTCGTCGCGGACCAGGACCGGATCGCCCTGGGCGACCAGGAACAGCATGTTGCGGGCGGTGACGCCGCCCTCCACCGAGGCGACCGAGCCGCCGAGAGCCATGGTGGCCACCGGCCGTGCGTCGTGGGTGGCGAAGTCGACGACCGCGGCGGCGCCCATGCTGTGCCCGGCGACGGCGATCCGCCGGTCGTCCACGTACGACTGTGCCGCCGCCCAGTCGTAGACCGCGGTGAGGTCGGCGCGCCGCCCCCCGAATCCGTGGACCTCGTGCCGGTCGGTGTTGCCGCCGTGGCCGCGGAAGTCGAAGGTGACCACCACGAAACCGGCGTCGGCCAGCCGGCGGGCGAGCCAGTTCATCATCGACCGGTCGGCGGAGTGGCCGTGTGCGAGGACGACGGCCGGCAGGCCGCCGGGCGACGACGGCGGCAGGTCGACCGTGCTGCTGTTGCCCGGCACCGCGCCCGGCACGTACATCGTGGCCGGGATCCGACCGTCGATGACGACGTCCCGGTGCGGGACGCCACCGAGGTTGCGGGCACCGAGCTGGACGGCCAGCACGGCCGTGACGACGGTCAGCAGGCCGACCAGGCCGAGCCCCACCAGCCGCCGGCGCCGCCGTCCGGGTTTGTCCGTCATCTCCCCCACCTCGCTCCGGTCGACGGTGTTACAGGGTCATGCTCCACACACCGATCGGCACCCCGGTGGGATCGGCCAACTCGGCGAACGCACCGGACTCGGCGTCCATCATGGACGGCTCGGACCGGACCGTGCCGCCGAGCTTGACCGCCTGATCGACGGTGCCGCGCAGGTCCTCGGTGTAGACGAACAGCACGGTGCTGGCCGTGCCGACCACCGCCCCGTCGGCCTGGGTGATCATCCCGATCTCCTTGCCGTCGTGCCAGATGGTGGCCCCGAGGACCTCCCCCAACGGCGCGAACGGCTGGAACGTCCAGGCGAACAGTTCGGCGTAGAACGCCTTCGCGGTCTCGGGGTCCGGGGTACGGATGTCGAACCATTCGACGCTGCCGGTCGGCACAGCACTCACCTTCCCAGTCGGGATCGGCGGGCCGGGGAACCCGGCCCGGGGAACCTACGCGTAACGGTCGTGGACGGCGTTGAGGTAGCGGGTGATCCGGTGGTCGGCGTGGTCGGGGTCGAACACGATGCTGAGCAGCACCTCCGGCGAGAGGCCGATCGGGTGCTGGACCGCCTCGTAGTAGCGCTGGGCGACCTGCAGGTAGAAGACCTCGAGCACGGTGGTGTCGGTGTGCGACGGCAGCCGCAGCCCGGCCTCGATCGAGGCGGAGACGCCGTGGAAGGCGAACTCCTTGACCGCCTCCTCGACCGTCATCGACTCGATCGGCCGCCGCTCCGGCTTGAAGTGCGGCAGCGCGTCGGCCAGGCTGCCGACGCCGAGGAGGTCGTCGACGACGAGCTGGGCCAGCACCGGCGAGCAGTGGAACCCGTCCCGGTAGGTGCCGGTGGTGATCAGCAGCCCGTCGATCGACGTACGGCCGATGAGCGGGAAGCCGTCGATCGCGACCGGGCGGTTGCCGACCAGCCAGCTGATCACGTCGGAGTAGAACAGCCGGTGGTCGAGCTGTTCGCGGGCCACCTGCACGAGGAACTCGCTCATGCCGATGTCGGGGGTGTGCGCCGGCTCGGAGAAGAGCAGGTTGGTGGCGCCCAGGTATTCGACGCCGTCGCCGAGCGGGATCGCGTGCAGGCCGCAGGAGCCGGAGCGGTTCGGCGTACGCACCACGTGCTGGAAGCCGGCGCCGGCCCGCCGCTGCGTCTGGACCGCGATGCCCTTGCCGGCGAACATCGCCGGGACGCTGCCCTCCTCGAAGACGCCGGTGAGCGGACCGCTGAACGAGCCGGCCGCGAGCAGGACCGTGCCGGCGCTCAGCGTGGTGCCGTCGACCAGCCTGACCCCGCGTACGGTGCCACTGTCGACGTCGAAGCCGGCGGCCTCGCCGTCGACGAACCGCACGCCGTGCCGGGTCGCGGCGGTCTCCAGTGCCGACAGGACGGCGCGGGCGTCGATCGCGCCCTCGCGGGGCAGATGCACGGCACGCAGCGGCCGGGCCTCGGCCAGCGGGTCGAGACCGGGGATGTCGCCGGGCGCGATCTCCTCGTGCGGCTCGTCGAACTTGGCCAGCGCGGCCAGCAGGGCGGCGTAGTTCTCGTCGTCCAGGTGGCCGGACTTGGCGTTGAGCAGCACCGTCGTGCCGCTGCTCAACGACTTGTCGACATCGGCGACGCCGGACTCCTGCTTGAGCAGCTCCAACCAGGAGGGCCAGCGGTCCAGCGCGTCGCGGCAGAGCTGGAACTTGGCCTGGCTGGCCGGCGACATCAGGGTGTACTTGGTGATCTCGCCGAAGGTGTTGAGCATGGCGCCGGCGGCCATCGAGGCGGCGCCCGAGCGGTGCCGCGGACCGAGCACGACAATGCTCGTTTCCGGGGAACGCCGGGCCAACTCGTAGGCGATGGAGGTACCGATGACCCCGTTTCCGACCACAACTACGTCAATTGATTCCTGCTCAGGCATTTGTTCGCTCCCTGGCTGGCGGCGCGTGACGCTGCTGACTGATCCAATTGCCATGCAAGCTATACGCCGGGGCGTATCAGCTGGAAAACTCTGTTAGATGTCTGATGCCATTAGTTCGGCCGAAGGCGGCGGCGCGTCGTCGACGGCGGTCGTACCGGAACTGAACGGGCAACCGGTGACCGGCGTGGCCGTCGGTGACAGGAAATTCGGCAGCAGTTCGGCGGTGTCGTAGTAGCGGTGGAATACCGGGGTCTGCGAACTGGACATCGGCGGAACGATCCAACTCCAGTCCGCCGGACATATCCGGCCGGCCCGTTCCTCGCTGCGCAGGTGCGTGATAAAGCGGGCGGACTCCGTATGGTGGTCGGTGATGGTGACCCCGGCCTTACGGAATGAGTAGAGCACCGACCGGTTGAGTTCGACCAGGGCCCGGTCCCGCCACAGGGTGTGCTCGGCCGAGGTGTCCAACTCCAGCAGTTCGGCGACCGCCGGCAGCATGTCGTACCGGTCGAGGTCGCCGAAGTTGCGGGCACCGATCTCGGTGCCCATGTACCAGCCGTTGAACGGTGCGGCCTGGTAGGTGATGCCGCCGATCCGCAACGCCATGTTGCTGATCGCCGGTACGGCGTGCCAGCGCAGCCCCAGCGCGGCGATCGTGTCCAGTTCCGGATGCTCGATGTCGACTTCCAGTACGGCGTCGGCCGGTAGTTCGGCGAGCATCGGCCGTCCGCCGGCCGGCTCGACGATCAGCGGCAGGATGTCGAACCGGCCGGGTGGACGCGGCGGCTGCCAGCCGAGCGAGCGGGCCAGGTCGGTCAACTCGACGTTGCGCGGGTCGCCGCGGACCGACCCGTCCGGCTCGCGGTGTCCGGCGTAGCGGATGAGCTGGTCGCTGATGATCCGGGGACCCGGCTGGCCGGGCCGGTCCGCCGGGAACACCGTGATGACCGGCCGGATCCGCCCTCCGTTGGTGGCCGCGCGGAGGTGGTCGACACAGGCCAGCACCACGTCGCGCCCGGTGCTGGCGGTGCGGTGGTCGCGCACCTGGAGGCTGCGCCAGTAGAGCCGGCCGATGCAGGCGTCACTGTTGCGCCAGGCGACCCGGGCCCCGAACCGCAGTTCCTCGCCGGTCTGCTCGTACGTTCCGGTTTCGGCGATCTGCCGGCGTACCTCGGCCAGCCGATCCGTCGGCGGTCCGAGGGCCGGCGTCTCGGCGTGGTACTGCCGGATGAAGGCTTCGGCCTCCTCGACGGCCGCCGGCGCGGGCAGGTCGGGCAGCGGGGTCGTCCGGCTCGGCCGGCGAGACGGCGGCGGCGACCAGATTCGGCTCGGGACGGTCATTCTCACTCCTGATCGCTCGCGGAGGTCGGCGTCCCTAGCCCTGCTCGCCCTGCGCGCCGGCGGTGGTGGGTACGGTCGCCACCGGCTGGTCGGTGCCGCGCATCACGAGTTGGGAGTTGTCGACGTCGTCGGGGTCGCCTTCGCAGTCGATGACGACGATCTGGCCCGGCTTCAGCTCGTTGAACAGGATCCGCTCGGACAGGTTGTCCTCGATGTCACGCTGGATCGTGCGACGCAACGGACGAGCACCCAACACCGGGTCGAAGCCCTTCTTCGCCAGATACTTCTTGGCGTCGTCGGTCAACTCCATACTCATGTCCTTGTTCCGCAACTGCGTCTCGATCCGCCCGATCATGATGTCCACGATCGAAAGAATCTCCGTCTGCCGCAACTGGTGGAACACGATCGTGTCATCGATACGGTTCAGGAACTCCGGCCGGAAATGCTGCTTCAGCTCGTCGTTGACCTTCGTCTTCATCCGCTCGTAGTTCGACTCGGAATCCTCCGAAGCCTGGAACCCCAACGACACCGCCTTCGCCACATCCCGCGTACCCAGGTTCGTCGTCAGGATGATCACCGTGTTCTTGAAGTCCACGATCCGACCCTGACCATCGGTCAACCGACCATCCTCCAGGATCTGCAACAACGTGTTGAACACGTCCGGATGAGCCTTCTCGATCTCATCGAACAACACCACCGAGAACGGCCGCCGACGGACCTTCTCCGTCAACTGCCCACCCTCGTCATACCCGACGTAACCGGGAGGCGCACCCACCAACCGCGACACCGTGTACCGGTCGTGGAACTCGCTCATGTCCAACTGGATGAGCGCGTCCTCGCTACCGAACAGGAACTCCGCCAGAGCCTTCGACAACTCCGTCTTACCCACCCCGGACGGGCCGGCGAAGATGAACGAACCAGACGGCCGCTTCGGATCCTTCAACCCGGCGCGGGTACGCCGGATCGCCTTGGAGACCGCCTTGACCGCGTCCTCCTGACCGATGACCCGCTTGTGCAGCTCGGCCTCCATACGCAGCAGCCGGGACGTCTCCTCCTCGGTCAGCTTGTACACCGGAATACCGGTCCAGTTGGCGAGGACCTCGGCGATCTGCTCGTCGTCGACCTCGGACACCACGTCCAGGTCCCCGGCCTTCCACTCCTTCTCCCGCTGCGCCTTCTGACCCAGCAGCTGCTTCTCCTTGTCCCGCAACTGCGCCGCCCGCTCGAAGTCCTGCGCGTCGATCGCGGACTCCTTGTCCCGACGCACCTGAGCGATCCGCTCATCGAAATCACGCAGGTCCGGCGGCGCCGTCATCCGACGGATCCGCATCCGCGCACCCGCCTCATCGATCAGGTCGATCGCCTTGTCCGGCAGGAACCGGTCGGAGATGTAACGGTCGGCGAGGGTCGCGGCGGCGACGAGGGCGGCGTCGGTGATCGTCACCCGGTGGTGCGCCTCGTAACGGTCGCGCAACCCCTTGAGGATCTCGATGGTGTGCGCCAGCGACGGCTCACCCACCTGGATCGGCTGGAACCGCCGCTCCAACGCCGCGTCCTTCTCGACGTACTTGCGGTACTCGTCGAGGGTCGTCGCACCGATGGTCTGCAACTCGCCCCGGGCCAGCATCGGCTTCAGGATGCTCGCCGCGTCGATCGCGCCCTCGGCGGCACCCGCACCGACCAGCGTGTGGATCTCGTCGATGAACAGGATGATGTCACCCCGGGTACGGATCTCCTTGAGCACCTTCTTCAGGCGCTCCTCGAAATCACCCCGGTACCGCGAACCGGCGACCAGGGCACCAAGGTCAAGCGTGTAGAGCTGCTTGTCCTTCAGCGTCTCCGGCACCTCACCCTTGATGATCTTCTGGGCCAGGCCCTCGACCACCGCCGTCTTGCCCACCCCCGGCTCGCCGGTGAGCACCGGGTTGTTCTTCGTACGCCGGCAGAGGACCTGCATGACCCGCTCGATCTCGCGGTCCCGCTCGACGACCGGGTCGAGCTTGCCCTCGCCGGCGGCCTGGGTCAGGTTACGACCGAACTGGTCCAGCACCGGGCTGACCTGCACCCCGGTCTCCTGGGCGTGCGCACCGGGGGTGATCGCCTCCCGGCCCTCCCCGGAGAGCAGCTTGGTCACCTGGTCCCGGACCCGGTTGAAGTCCGCGCCGAGCTTGACCAGCACCTGGGCGGCGACGCCCTCACCCTCACGGATCAGCCCGAGCAGGATGTGCTCCGTGCCGATGTGGTTGTGCCCGAGCTGCAACGCCTCACGCAGCGACAGCTCCAGGACCTTCTTGGCCCGCGGCGTGAACGGGATGTGCCCCGCCGGGGACTGCTGCCCCTGCCCGATGATCTCCTCGATCTGGTGCCGGACAGCCTCCGGGGAGATACCGAGACTCTCCAGGGCCTTGGCCGCCACACCGCCACCCTCGTGGATGAGGCCGAGCAGGATGTGCTCCGTGCCGATGTAGTTGTGGTTGAGCATCCGGGCTTCTTCCTGAGCCAGGACGACAACCCGTCGCGCTCGGTCGGTGAACCGCTCGAACATCTCTGCTCCTCGACACGTATCCGCAGGGGGCCGGTGCGCCGTCAGCCGCGCCGACGCGTCACTTGACGAGTTCCAGGAGGTAGCCCTGGCCCCACACGGTGCGGATGGCCAGGTTCAGTGGGCCGATCCGGCGACGGACCCGCATGATGTGCAGGTCCAACGCGTTGCGGCGGCTCAGCGCGGGGCGTTCCGGAAGGCAGCGCAGCAGCTCGCCCCGGGACACGACCTCGCCGAAGTTGCGGGTCAGGCACTCCAGGATGTCGGCCTCGGTCGGCGAGATCGCGCACGATCGGCCGCCGTAGCGCAGCACCCCGACGGGGTCGATCTGCGGAACGCTGTCCACCCAGGCCTTCGCGCGCAGGGTGGCCATCCGTGCCTCCAGATCCGTACGGCTGACCGGGGCGCGCACCCAGTCCTCCTTGGCGTCGCTGCACAGTGGTGGCCGGCAGCCGCCCTCCACGACCAGCAGCCTGGGTATGCCCAGGGCCTTGTACCGTTCCCGCCGGACTTCCTCCGCCGGCCAGCGAACGAGCTTCACATCCGTATCGTTGTGGATTCCGGTCACGGTTCACCTACCACTTGGCGGACTACCGATGGGAAGAGTCCGGGTCTCTGTCATTGACAAGAAATCGCCCGGCCATCGACAGGTTTACATCCAGGCACCGGGCCTGTCAATCACTTGACAAGCAGTCGAACGCCCTGTCGAGGTTTGGTCAAGTCAGGGTCGGGGTGGTCCGGATCGCTGTGCTCCCAAGGCTTCCCGCGCCAGAGCGCGGACACCTGACAACCGTACGGCGAATCCGTCAACGGGCTGACGGATGCCGTCGTAACCGCCGGTTGACGGAACTTGAATGGGCTGCGACCGGGAGCGATCCGCGACCACGACAGGAGCGACTCCGTGCAGCACTCGACGACACCGGCCGGCGCCGCGCGGGCGGCGACACCGGACCCACCACCCCGACCCGCCCCCGGCGTGCCGCCCCGAACCGGCCCACCGCCGTACGCCGCGAACCGGATGCGCTCCCTGGCCACCCGGGTCGACGAGATCGTCGTACTGGCCCGGCGCAACCTGATCCAGATGCGCCGCCGGCCGGCGCTGCTGATCTTCTCCATCATCGAGCCGGTGCTGCTGGTCCTGATGTTCCGCTTCGTCTTCGGCGGCGCGGTCGACACCGGCGTCGACGGGAGCTACGCGGACTTCATGATGCCCGGCATCCTGGTGCAGACGGCCACCCTCGGCGCGGTCACGATCGGCTCCAGTCTCGCCCGTGACCTGCACGGCGGGACCCTGGACCGGTTCCGCTCCATGCCGATCGCGCGGGCCTCGGTGCTGGCCGGGCACACCCTCGCCGGGCTGGTACGCAGCCTGGTGGTGCTGCTGGCCATGGTGCTCACCGGCCTGCTGGTCGGCTTCCGTCCCAGCGGCGGGCCGCTGGACTGGCTGGGGGCCATCAGCCTGCTGCTCCTCGTCGCCTTCGCGATGGCCTGGGTCACCGCGCTGGTGGCGCTGCTGGCCGGCGGCGTGGAGATGGTGGAGACCCTCGGACTCAGCCTGCTGTTCCCGCTCACGCTGATCAGCAGCGCGTTCGTGCCGGTGGCGAGCATGCCGGGGCCGATCCAGGCGTTCGCCGCCAACCAGCCGCTGACGGCGTTCATCGACGCCATCCGCGCGCTCCTGTTGGACCAGCCGGTCGGCACCAGCGCGGGCCGGGCCGTCGCCTGGACGGTCGCCATCTGCGTGGTGTTCGTGCCGCTGACGGCCGCGGCCTACCACCGCAGTACCCGCCGATGACCTCACTACATGATTCTAAACTTCGATTTCCAACCGCCTCGCCGAGGCATATCCGCACGTCAGCGCGGGGAACTGGCGATCAACGGCCACTCGGGCATCGATGAGACTCTTGACCGAAGAGGCGGTCACTATATTCTTGTGAAGTAGTTGCCGTACTCCTAGCAAGAGGAGCCCAGCATGTCCCAGAACTACTTCCCGCCCGGTGGTACCGACTACCTCCACCTCTGGACCGACGCCGTCATCGAGATCGCCGGCGACACCGAGACGATCGAGGCCGACGGCTGGTTCGTCGTCAACCGCAGCTTCCCGCTGCGCGAGGACCCGAACAAGATCATCGTCCAGATCCTGCAGATGAACCTGCGGGGCCACAGCGAGCACCTCGGTGAGTTCCTGTTCACCATCAACCCGCAGCTCCCGACCATGGGCGAGGAAATGACCTTCGCCCCGGAGGAGTTCGCGACGCGGTTCAAGGGCTACTTCAACGTGTTCTTCGAGCTGCAGCTCCTGGAGCAGGGCAAGACCCTGGTCAACAAGGACCCGATCAACATCTCGGGTCTGTTCGGCGCCCTGCCGCCGATCGGCGCCGTCGGCGAGATGGCCCCCGGCGACCGGGTCGGCATGTACGACAAGGCCAACCCGGACAGCGAGCCGATCATGTACATGCTGGCCACCCGCAAGATCGTCGGCCAGTACGTCAGCGGCGACTTCAACGCCCGCAACGAGGACTTCGTGGCCAGCCAGGAAGTCGCCGCGGAGTGGGCGCGTACCGCCAGCACCCTCACCAGCGCCCCGGCGAAGGCCTGACCTTCCCCGTCGCGTTGACACCTGCCGCCCAGGCGACCTGCGTCGCCTGGGCGGTACGGCCGTGCGGCACCGGCCCGGCCGTCGACCCCCGGGAGGAACCCCAGTGACCGGTCACCAGCTCTGCACGACCCGGCGGTACCCACGATGGACCCGGCGACGGGGTCGGGCCGACCTCGTCGTACGCCCCACCGGCCGGCGGCACGACGGGGGGCGGCACTGATGGCCGACCCGGGATCGGTGGCGAACTTCAACCGGATCGCCGACCGCTACGACCGGCACCCCGGCCAGTTCGGCTGCCGACGGGCCGACGAGGACGTGCTCGACGCCCTCGACGACGTGGCTCCGCGCACCGTGCTCGACATCGGCTGCGGGACCGGCCGCCTGCTGCACCGGGTCGCGGGGCGCTGGCCGGCGGCCGAACTGACCGGCATCGACCCGGCGAGCGAGATGATCCGCGTCGCCCGCGCCAAGCTGCCCGCCGCGACCCTGCTCACCGGCACCGCCGAGCACCTCCCGGTCGGCGACGGCACGATCGACCTGGTGCTGAGCACGACGTCGTTCGGACACTGGTCCGACCAGCCGGCCGGCCTGCGCGAGGTGGCCCGCGCCCTGGCTCCGCACGGCCGGTTCGTGCTCGCCGAGCACACCCCGCCGCCGGTGTGGTCCCGGCGCCTCCTCCGGCTGTTCGGCGACCTGCCGGCACACCACGACCAGCCGACGACCCGGCGACTGGTGGAGGGGGCCGGCCTGCGGGTGGTCCGCGCCGGCCGGGTCCGCGGCGGGCTGCTGCTGGTGGTCGCCGTACCCGCCTGACAAGACCGTCGAGGCCGCTTGACGAGCTTGTCAGGCGGCCTTCTCCTTCGGGATGGCGGTCAGCAGCGCCCGGATCAGCACCGGCTTGGCCTCCGCCTGGAAGTCGACGTTCGCGTCGAACTCGTTGATCATGCCCTCGAGGACCAGCAGCGACAGCAACGGGAAGACGAACTCGGGCGCGGCGAAGAGGCCGCAGCGACGCTGGAGGTCGAACAGGGTGGCCGCGAACGGCGCGAGCTGGAACTCCCCCGCCGGCTTGGCGTGCGCGCCCTCGACCAGTTCGATGATGCCGGCCCGGAAGCGCTCCAGATCGGCCGTACCGGCCTCGTTGCGCGCGCTGCGTTCCACGATGGACGCACACTGCCGCCCGTTGCCGCGCGACATGTTGAAGAAGAACTCGGCGAACAGCTTGCGTACCCGCGGCGTGAGGTGCACGACGAAGCCCGCGTCGAGCAGCACCACCTCGCCGTCCTCGTCCAGGTAGAGGTTGCCGGGGTGCAGGTCGCAGTGGACCACCCCGTCGATGAACAGCATCCGGTAGACGCACTGGAGCACCCGGCGTACGGCGAGTTCGGCGACCTCGGGGGCGAGATCGTCGCGCCGGAAGCGGCGCAGCCCCGGCACGAACTCCATCACCAGGACCCCCTCCCGGCTGGCGTCCGGCACCGGCGCCGGGACCCGCAGGTAGCTCAGGTCGCCCAGGTTGGCCCGCAACAGGTCGAGCGCCTCGGCCTCGGCGCCGAAGTCGAGCTGGCCGAGCACCGCGTCGCGAATCTGCTGCACCATCGTGACGGCCGGCAGCCGGGCGAAGGCCGGAACCCGTTGGATCACCCCGGCACCCGCCCCCATCAGCCCGAAGTCGGCGGTCATCCGCCAGTCCAGCCCGGGCCGGCGCACCTTCACCGCCACGTCCGTGCCGTCGAGCAGCCGGGCCCGGTAGACGCAGGCGATGCTGCCGCTGGCCAGCGGCTCCCAGTCGAACTCCGCGAACGGCCACTCCCCGCCCGCGTACGCCCGCTCCACCGTCTCCCGCACCTGCCGGTCGGACATCGCCGGCACCCGGTCCTGGAGCTTGCTCAACGACTCGCACAGCGCGGGATCGAGCAGGTCCTGCCGGGTGCTGAGCAGCTGGGCGCCCTTGATGTAGCTGGCTCCCATCGCGGTGAGCAGGCCGCGCAGCCGGGTCCACAGCACCTCGCGGACCGCCGTCCTGCCGCGGGGCGCGACCCGCACCACCGCCGGGACCGACGCCACCACGTGACCGGTGACGATGCCGGCGAGCTGCACCGTCCGGAGTCCCAACTGATGCCAGCGCGGCTCGGCCATACGCACCCCCTAGGTACGCGCCATACTGCTTGACCGACAGATTAGGGTCAATAGCGCCCGACCAGCGTGCAACCGTGCCCGCAAAATGTGCACGGACTTGTGGCCACCGCTTGAAAGAAGTGTTGTCCGGCATCGACGGCCAGCACTAGCTTCGGTCGCGTGAAGGTGATTACCATACCGGGCGTCGAGGAATACGCCGCCGCCCACACAACGGCAGATCCGGACCACCTGCTCGACCTCGCCGCCGAGACGCGGGCACGCTGCGAGCGGCCGCACATGATGATCGGCCCGGTCGAGGCGCGCTTCCTGCAGTTCTTTCTGCTCACGCTGCAACCGAAGCGCGTCCTGGAGGTCGGCACGTTCACCGGCTACTCCTCGCTGTCGATGATCGAGGTACTGCCCCCGGACGCCGAGATCACCACCTGCGAGATCAGCCAGGAACACGCTGACATCGCCCGCAAGCACATTGCCGCAGCCGGTTACGGGGATCGCATTTCCGTGCGCGTCGGACCGGCGTTGGAAACTGTTTCCACGCTTACCGGCCCGTTCGACTTCGTGCTTCTCGACGCCGATCAGCGACACTTCCCGGAATACCTCGACCTGGTGCTTCCGCTGCTTTCCGAAGACGGCGTCGTGGTCGCCGACAATGTGCTCTGGAGCGGTGCGGTTCTCGAACCGGAGGACACCGAGCCGGCCACCGAGGGCATCCGCCGGTTCAACGACGCCGTCGTCGCCCGGCCCGACCTCGTCTGCGTCCTGGCCAGTGTGCGCGACGGCATGATGTTCATCCGCCGCAAGAAGGCGACAAGCTGATGGATCCCGCCGGCATCGACCACGTCGAACTGTGCACCGACCAGCCCGACCAGCTGGTGGCGTACTTCCGCGACGGCATGGGCTGCACGGCCCGGCCGGTGGACGACCCGGCCGGCGGAGGCCGGGTCCTGCTCACCCAGGGCGACATCCGGCTGCTGATCACCCCCGGCTCCGCCGACGACACCGCCGCCCGGTACGTCGAACGGCACGGCGACGGGGTCCGCGACATCGCGTTCGGGGTCGCCGACGCCGCCCAGGCGTACGCGACCGCACTGCGCCGCGGCGGGCAGCCGGTCACCGCCCCCGCGGTCCGGACGCTGCCGGACGGCACCCCCGGGCTGGTCGCCGCCGTGGCCGGCCCGGGTGACCTGGTGCACTCCCTGGTCCAGCGGCTCGAACCCGCCCTCCCCGCGGCCCGCGACGGCGCGCTGCTCACCCTCGTCGACCACGTCGCCATGTGCGTGCCGGCCGGCGAACTCGCCTCGACCGTCGAGTTCTACAGCCGGGTCTTCGGGCTCCGGACGATCTTCGAGGAGAAGATCGAGGTCGGCGACCAGGCGATGAACTCGACCGTGGTGCAGAACCAGCGGGCCGACATCACGCTGACCCTGATCGAGCCGGACACCAGCCGCGCCCCCGGTCAGATCGACGCGTTCGTCGCCGACCACGGCGGCCCCGGCGTGCAGCACCTCGCGTTCCTGACCGACGACATCACCGTCGCCGTACCGACGCTGCGGGACCGGGCCGTCACCTTCCTGACCGCGCCGGAGAGCTACTACCCGATGCTCGCCGAGCGGCTGCCCCACCTGGAGAACGTCATCGCGCCGCTGCGCGGGCTGAACGTGCTGCTCGACAACGACCACTGGGGACACCTGCTCCAGATCTTCACCCAGTCGCGGCACCCCCGGGGCACCCTGTTCTACGAGATCATCGAGCGCCGCCAGGCCCGTACCTTCGGCAGCGGCAACATCCGCGCCCTGTACGCCGCAGTCGAGCACGACCGGCTCACCGCCGGGGCACCCGACCGCACATGACCGGCCCGCGGGTCGCCACGGCGGCGGACGTACGCCTCGAACTGCGTGCCGCCGACCTGTGCGCGGCACTGTCCGACCCGGTCATCGAGTCCGCCACGTTCCTCAACGAGATCTCCTCCCGGCACCCGACCGCGATCTCGCTGGCGGCCGGGCGGCCGTACGACGGGTTCTTCGACCCCGGGCAGATCACCGGCCTCGTCGACGAGTACGTCCGCCACCTGCGCGACGAGGGGCTGGACGACGCCGCGGTGACCCGGCACCTGTTCCAGTACGGCCGGACCGCCGGCCACATCCACGAACTGGTGGCCCGCACCGTCGCCAACGACACCGGACTGGTCGTCGACCCGGCGTCCGTCGTCGTGGTGACCGGGGCACAGGAGGGCATGTTCATCACCGCCCGGGCGTTGTGCGCGGGACCGGACGACGTGCTGCTGGTGCCCACCCCGTGCTACATCGGGATGCTCGGCGCGGCCAGCCTGCTCGACATCACCGTGGTGGGCGTACCGGAGGGACCGGGCGGGTTGCGCCCGGCCGACGTGGCGGCGACGGCCGCCCGGGTCCGCGCCGCCGGCCGCACCCCCCGCGCCCTGTACGTGGTGCCGAACTTCGCCAACCCCTCCGGACACACCATGTCCGCACCGGACCGGGCGGCCCTGCTCGCCGTCGCCCGCGAGCAGCGGCTGATCCTCGTCGAGGACGACCCGTACGGCTTCCTGGCCGCACCGGAGGACCGGCTGCCCGCGCTGAAGGCGCTGGACACCACCGGCCATGTCGTGCACATCGGCACCTTCGCCAAGACCTGCTTCCCCGGTGCCCGGGTCGGCTACGTCATCGCCGACCAGACCGTACGCACCGGCGACGGCCGGCGGACCCTGCTGGCCGACCAGCTCGGCCTGATCCGCAGCATGATCACGGTCAACACGTCGGCGATCGCCCAGGCGGTCATCGGCGGGATGCTGGTGCGCTCCGGCTGCCGGCTCGACACCGTCAACCGGGACCGGATCCGGTTCTACCGCGACAACATGCGGCACCTGCTGGACCGGCTGACGGCCGAGTTCCCGCCGGACCGCCGCGCCGATCACGGGGTGTCCTGGCACGCGCCGGCCGGCGGCTTCTTCGTCGTGCTCGACCTGCCGTTCCCGGCCGACGAGGAGCTGTTGGCCCGGTCCGCCGCCGACTACCAGGTGCTGTGGACACCGATGAGCTACTTCTACGCCGGCGGCGGCGGCAGCCACCAGCTCCGGCTGGCGTGCAGCGCGCTGCCACCCGAGCAGATCACCGAAGGCGTACGGCGGCTGGCCCGCCTGGTCCGGGACCGGAACGCGACCGCCGGCCCCGACCACGTCGCAGCGTCAGCGGCCGCGAACCAGACCGCCGCCGCGGCGGCGGCCGATCGAGGAGGTACGCCGTGACGCTACCCGGCACTGACGAGCGGCCGTTCACGGGCGCGGAGTATCTCGAGAGCCTGCGCGACGGCCGGGAGGTGTGGATCTACGGCGAGCGGGTCAAGGACGTCACCAGCCATCCGGCGTTCCGCAACAACGCCCGGATGGTCGCCCGGCTCTACGACGCGCTGCACGGCGAGGCCGAACGCGACGTGCTGACCATGCCGACCGACACCGGGTCCGGCGGGTTCACCCACCGCTTCTTCCGCGCCCCCCGCGACGTCGACGAGCTGCGCCGCTCCCGGGACGCGATCGCCGCCTGGCAGCGGCACTGCTACGGCTGGCTCGGCCGCTCCCCGGACTACAAGGCGTCGTTCCTGGCCACGCTGGGCGCCAACGCCGACTTCTACGCCCCGTACGCCGACAATGCCCGGACCTGGTACCGGCGGGCCCAGCAGCGCGTGCTGCACGTCAACCACGCCCTGGTGCACCCGCCGGTGGACCGGCACCGCCGCCCCGACGAGGTCGCCGACGTGTACGTGCACGTCGAGCGGGAGACCGACGCCGGCCTGATCGTCAGCGGCGCGAAGGTGGTCGCCACCGGGTCGGCGCTGACCCACTACAACTTCATCGCCCACCACGGCCTGCCGATCAAGGAGAGGCCGTTCGCGGTGGTGTTCCTCGCCCCGATGGACACCCCCGGGGTCAAGCTGCTGTGCCGCGCCTCGTACGAGATGACCGCGGCGCGCACCGGCAGCCCGTTCGACTATCCGCTGGCCAGCCGGATGGACGAGAACGACGCGGTGATCGTCTTCGACTCGGCGTTGATCCCGTGGGAGAACGTGCTGGTCTACGGCGACACCGAGAAGGCCAACACGTTCTTCCACAACTCCGGCTTCCTGCCCCGGTTCACCCTGCACGGGGTGACCCGGCTGGCGGTCAAGCTGGACTTCATCTGCGGCCTGCTGATCAAGGCGGTCGAGATCAACGGCACGTCGGACTTCCGTAGCGTGCAGGCCAACATCGGCGAGGTGATGGTCTGGCGGCACCTGATGTGGGCGCTGTCGGACGCGATGATCGAACGCTCCCGGCCGTGGGCGGGCGGCTTCGTCCAGCCCAACGAGGAGTACGCGCTGACCTACCGGGTGCTCGCGCCGATCGCGTACGGCAAGGTCCGCGAACTGGTCCAGCACACCGCCGGCAGCGGGCTGATCTACCTGAACTCCAACGTGGCCGACTTCCACGCCGAGGAGATCCGCCCGTACCTGGACCGCTACCTGCGCGGCTCGCACGGGCACACGGCGGTCGACCGGGTCAAGGTGATGAAGCTGCTGTGGGACTCCGTCGGCAGCGAGTTCGCCGGCCGGCACGAACTCTACGAGCGCAGCCACGCCGGCAACGCCGAGGAGACCCGGGTGCAGACGCTGAAGAAGGGCACCGCGGCCGGGCTGGCCGGCCACATGCTCGACCTGGTCGACAGCTGCCTGTCGGAGTACGACCTCAACGGCTGGACCGCGCCCGACCTGGTGAACCCGACCGGCCCGGTCACCACCGACGACGCCTGAGCCCCCGGGGGAAACCCGTGATCATCAGCTGCCCAGCAGCTCGACACGCCGTACGGGCAACAGTGGAACAACTAACGATCACCACACACCGCCACATCACGAGGGGCGCGGGGGTGACGGCCGGTTGACGCACCATAGGAGCCTCCGCCGGACACACGTGAGCGGGGCGGGACGGTTCGACCGTCCCGCCCGCCGTTTTCGTGTTCAGCCGTCGGTGCCGGTGCGCTGGGCCGGGATCAGGCCACCGACCCCGCCGTCGCGGCCCGCCCGGCGGGCCCGGACCGCCCCGGCGACGAAGCCGACCAGCAGCGGGCTGAGCACCAGCGCGTTGCCGGCGTACCCGAGCCCGGTCAGCAGGCCGAGCTGCCACAGGATCAGCCCGAGCGCCCCGCTGAGCAGCACGGTGGCCAGGGCCGGCGCGATCAGCCGCTGCCAGCGGCTCTCGCCGGTGCCGGACCGGCCCAGAAAGCGGATCACCGCAAGGCTGGTGGCGATCTCCAGGGCGATCACACCGACCAGGGTCGGCGCGTTGGTCCAGGCGATGATCTGGGTGTACGGGTCGAGCGAGGTCAGCCCGAAGCCGGCCAGCAGGCCGATCACCAGCACCGTGTGCACGATCCCGGCGACGCTGGGCGTCTTCGTCCGGCCGCCGGTGCGGGCCAGGGCCGCCGGCAGGATGCCCTCCCGGCCGAGCGAGAACAGGTAGCGGCTGCCGGCGTTGTGGAAGGCGAGCACCGAGGCGAAGAAGCTGGTGACGATCAGGATCTGCATGACCGCCGTCATCGCCTCGCCGACGAACTCGTCGTTCAGGTTGAACATCAGGCTGGACGGGTCGCCGGCAAGCAGCGACTCCAGCCGGCTCGGGCCGGCCGCCATCAGGATGACCCAGGAGATGAACGTGAAGGTCACCGTCAGCACCCCGACCGACCAGTACGTCGCCCGGGGCACGGTACGGCGGGGGTCGCGGGCCTCCTCGCTGTAGATCGCGGTCTGCTCGAAGCCGATGAACATGATGAACGTGATGACGAACAGCACGCCGATCGACGGGGTGACCAGGTTGACCGGGTTGAAGCTGGCGAACGAGAGGCCCTCGTGGCCGCCCTGGGCGAGCACGAAGACCGCCATCACGAACAGGATGCCGATCTCCAGGGTCAGCAGCACCGCCAGCACCCGGGCGCCGATGGTCACCTTCGAGTACGACAGCGCCGCGATGACCAGCCCGGACACCAGCGCGCACGCCTGCCAGGAAACGGTCAGCCCGGCCACGGCGTCGAGCATCAGCGAGGTGAAGACCCCGGCCGCCGCGGCGAAGCCGACCTGGCCCAGCGCGTACGCGACGTACGCCAGCACCGCCGCGCCGCCGCCGGCGATCCGGCCGAAGCCGGCGGTGATGTAGGCGTAGAAGGCGCCGCTGTTGCGCATGTGGCGGCTCATCGCGGTGAAACCGACGGCGAAGACCGCGTAGGTGATGCCGGCGATGAGGTACCCGGACGGTACGACGATCCCGCCGAGGATGAAGGCGAGCCCGATGAACCCGGCCATGCCGGTCAGCGGTGCCGCCGAGGAGACGACGAAGAACACCAGGTGGTGTGCGCCGACGGCGTTGGGGCGCAGCTGGCCGGTACCCGCCGGCGCGGCGGCCGGCTCGGTCACGGCGGCCCCGGACGCCGGCGGTACGGGCGCGGCGGGCGGGGCGGTGGCGGCGGGTGCGGTGGGCAGCGGGTGCCGGGTGAGCACCGGATCGGACTGATCGTTCATCGGGTGGTTCCTTCCGGGTGGGCGTCCTCGAGACGCCGTACGGCCTCGTCCTCGGTGAGGCCGTCGAGCATGGCGAGCACCTGCTCCTGCGCCATCCGGGCCAGGTGTTCGACGGTGAAGTCGGTGAACGCCCCGTCCGGCTGGATGCGTACGCCGAGCACCCGGTTGACCTCGACGAGGATCTGGTTGGCCAGCACGGAGTCGCCACCGAGTTCGAAGAACCGGTCGTGCACGCCGATCGGTTCGATACCCATCGACTTCTGCCAGATCGCCACGATCCGCCGTTCCACCTCGTCGCGCGGGGCGACGTACGGCACGGCCAGTTCCGGCCGGACCGAGGACGGGGTGCCGATCGAGTGCAACGCCTCGGCGTCGGCGGTGGTGATCTCGGACAGGAAGGACCGGCCGGTCGCCGAGGGATAGAACTGCACCAGGTCGCTGAGGTCGAACGGCAGCACGACCGGCTGTGTCCGGCCGGCGGCGATCGCCGCCTCCAACGCGTCCAGGCCGGCGGCCGGAAGGATGGCGCTCGCCCCGACCCGCAGCTCGCGGTCGAGACTGTCCTCGTGGTCGGCGGCCATCCCGGCGTCGGCCCACGGTCCCCAGTCGACGGAGACGGCGGCGCGGCCGGCGGCCCGCAGGTGGTGGGCGAACGAGTCGAGCCAGGCGTTCGCGGCGGTGTAGTTGGCCTGGCCGGGCGAGCCGAGCACACCGGCCGCGGAGGCGAACAGCACGAACCAGTCCAGTGGATCGGCGGCGGTCAGCTCGTGCAGGTGGGTCGCGCCGAGCACCTTGGGGGCCAGCACCGCGCGGACCTGTGCCGGGTCGAGGTCGAGCAGGGCGCCGTTGTCGAGCACCCCGGCGGCGTGCACCACCCCGCGCAGCGGCCGGCCGGTGTCGCGCACCGGGGCCAGCGCGGCGGCCAGGGCGGCCCGGTCGGCGACGTCGGCGCGGACCACCCGTACGTCGCACCGGCCGGTGAGCGTCGCCGGCAGCGGCCTGTCCGCGCCGTGCCGGGACACCAGCACCAGGTGCCGGGCGCCACGGTCGGCGAGCCGGCCGGCCACCTCGAGACCGAGCGCCCCGGTGCCGCCGGTGACCAGGTACACGGCCTCCGGGTCCAGGCGCAGCGGCGCGCCGGCGGGCGGCCGCTCGGCGACGATCCGCCGTACGTGGCGGCCGGTGCCGGCGTAGCCGACCTCGGCGTCCGGGCCGGCGGCGGCGAGTTCGGCCCGCAGCGCGGGCACCGGGTCGCCGGCCGGGTCCAGGTCGACGCAGACCAGCGGCAGCAGCGGGTGTTCGATCGGCAGCGTCTTCGCCAGCCCCCACAGGGTGGCGCCGAGCGGCGCGGTCACCGGCCGGTCGGCGACCGGCTGCGCGCCCACGGTCGCCAGCACCAGCCGGGGCGGGCGGGCCGCGGCACCGAAGGTGACCGCGCGGATCAGGTGCAGGGCGGACTCCACCGGCACGGCCACCGCGTCGAGGTCCGCCGGGCCACCGGCACCGGCCGGGTCCCCGCCGGTCGCCGGGTCGTCGACGGCCAGCAGGTGCAGCACGCCCCGGAGGTCGGGGCCGGCCCGGTCGAGCAGTCGCGCGAAGTCCGCCGGCGCCCGCGGGTCGAGCCAGGTCTCCCCCGCCGCCCGCGCCGGGTCGGCGGCACACACCACCAGCTCGATCCGGTCGGCGTCGGCGGCGAGCTTGCGGGCGAGGTCGAGCCCGGGGCCGGCCTGCGGGGCCAGGACCAGCCAGTGCCCCGGGTCGTCGGCGACCGGCTCGGCCGGCTGCTCGCGCCAGAGCAGGCGGTAGTGGCGCAGCCCGTCCGCCGGGTCGGTGCCGGCCACCGCCGTCCGGTGCAGCCGCAGCGCCCGCAGCAGCGCGACCGGGGCGCCGTCGCCGAGCAGCAGTACGTCGGCGACCAGGTCGGCGGGGCCCGCCTCGGTGACGGTGGCCAGGACGCCGGTGACGGCGTCGGGTTCGCCCCACCAGGTCAGCTCGCCGGCGGCGACCGGCAGCACCGGCGCGTCGCCGCCGACCGACCGGCCGGCGGCGGTGGCCGCGACCGCGTGGCAGGCGGCGTCGAGCAGCCGGGCCCGGCGGGTCGCCGGGTCCGCGGCCGGCACGCTCAGCGCCGCCAGCGTCTCGTTCTCGCCGGCCAGCACGTCGTCGATGCCACGGAACGCCGGACCGTACGACAGGCCGCGGCCGGCGAGCGCCGCGTAGAGGGCGTCGGTCGGCACCGGGTGCGGGCAGCGGGCCCGCACCGTGTCGAGGTCCGGCCGGGCCGGGGCCGGGCCCCGGGGCAGCAGGTCGGCGGTGGCGTGCACCTGCCAGCCGGTCCCGTCGACCGGCCGGGCGTGCACGGTCGCGATCCGCCCGCCGTCGCGTTCCTCGACGGTGCACTGCAGCAGGACACGTCCGTCGACCGGCAGCGGCCGGACGAACGCGAGGTTGGCCGGCACCAGGTCGGGAGCGACCGCCTCGGCGGCCCGGAGCAGGATCTCGGCGTAGCCGGCGGCCGGGAACACGGCGGTGCCGCCGACCCGGTGGTCGGCGAGCGACGGCAGCAGCCGGGGGTCGATCTCGCTCTGCCAGATCCGCCGGCCGCCGGCGTCGGCCAGGTCGACCGGGGCACCGAGCAGCCCGACCGGGGCGGTCCGGTCCGACGACCGGCGCTCGATCCAGTGCCGGACCCGGTCCCACGGGTGGCCGGGGGTGCTGACCACCGGTTGCCGGTCCGGGTACGCGTGCCGCCAGTCGACCTCGACGCCGTACCGGTAGAGGTCGGCGGCGGCCCGCAGGACGCCGAGCCGCTGCTCGGCCTCGCCGTCCACGGTGGACACCGTCGGGGTGGCCGGGGCGGTCCGGCGCAGCGCCGAGCCGAGCACCGGCCGGGGGCCGATCTCCAGCAGCACCGCGCCGCCGGCCACGGCCGGGTCGGCGAGCATCGCGGTGACCGCGTCGGCGAACCGGACCGGGGCGCGGACGCCCCTGGCCCAGTAGCCGTCGGCCAGCTCCACAACACCGGCCCGCCCGCCGAGCACCGTGGAGAAGAACGGGATCCCGGGTTCGCGGACCGGGGTCGGCGGCAGCCCGGCCAGCTCGGCGGCCGCGCCGTCCATCAGGCGGCTGTGGAAGCCGTACGCGACCGGCAGCCGGCGGGTCCAGACGTCCTCGCCGGCCAGTTCGCCCGCGATCGCGTCGAGGTCGGCGGCCGGACCGGACAGCACCGCCGATCCCGGGCTGTTGACCGCGGCCAGGTCGACGCGGTCGCCGTACCGGGCGGTGGCGGTGTCGGGGTCGAGCCCGACGGCCAGCATCGCGCCCGGAGCGCCCCGGCCCATGGCGGCACCCCGGCGGACGGCCAGGGCTATGCCGTCCGGCAGCGACAGCGCGCCGGCGACCACGGCCGCCGAGATCTCCCCGACGCTGTGCCCGACCACGGCGGCCGGACGGACGCCGAAGCACTCCCACACCGCGGCCAGGCCGAGCTGGACGGCGACGATCAGCACCTGGGCGACGGCGGTGTCGTCGAGGTCGGCGGACCGGTCGCCGGCCAGCACCTCCTCGACCGACCAGTCGAGCAGGTCGGCCGCGGCCTCGTCGCAGCGGCGGATCGTGGACCGGAAGAGCGGCTCGGTGGCGAGCAGTTCGCGGCCCATTCCGGCCCACTGGCCGCCCTGGCCGGAGAAGACGAGGCAGACACCGGGTGCGGCCGGCGGCGCGGCTGTCGGCGGGTCACCGGGCCGGGCCAGCCGGTCGGCCGTGGCGCGCAGCGCCGCGACCAGGTCGCCGGGTTCGGCGGCGACCGCCAGCCGGTACGGCCGGTGCTGCGTACGCCGGGTCGCCGTCGTCGCCGCGAGCGCCGCCAGCCGGGCCGGGTCGGGCGCGGCGGCGGCGAGGTCGGCGGTGTCCCGGGCCAGCGCGGCCAGCCCGGCCGGGCTGCGGCCGGTCAGCGGCACCACCAACGGCCCGGCCGGCACCCGCGCCTCCACCGCGGCGGGCGCGGCGGTCAGCACGACGTGCGCGTTGGTGCCGCCGAAGCCGAACCCGCTCACCCCGGCGTACCGGGTCGCGGCCGGCCACGCGGTCGTCTCGGTGACCACCCGCAGCCCCCACTCGTCGAACGGGATCGCCGGGTTGGGACGGCTGTAGTTGAGGCTGGGCGGGATGACGCCGTGGTGCACGGCGAGCACCGTCTTGATCAGGGCGGCGATGCCGGCGGCGGACTCCAGGTGCCCGATGTTCGTCTTCACCGACCCGATCAGCAGCGGCGCCGGGCCGTCGGGGGCCGGGCCGCCGGCCGGCGCGGCGGTGCCGCGGACCTCGGCCAGCGACCGGGCCTCGATCGGGTCGCCGAGCAGGGTGCCGGTGCCGTGGCACTCCAGGTAGCCGGCGGCGGTCGGGCTGGCCCCTGCGTCGGCCCAGGCGGCCCGCAGCACGGCCCGCTGGGCGGCCGGGTTCGGCGCGGTCAGCCCGTTCGAGGCGCCGTCGGAGTTGACCGCGCTGCCACCGATCACCGCGTAGATCCGGTCGCCGGCCGCGACCGCGTCGGCGAGCCGCTTCAGCACGACGATCCCGCAGCCCTCGCCCCGTACGTAGCCGTCAGCCTCGGCGTCGAAGGTCTTGCAGCGCCCGTCCGGGGCGAGCATGCCGGCCTTGCTGAGCCCGATCGACAGCTCCGGGTCGAGGATCACGTTGACGCCGCCGGCCACCGCCCGGTCGCACTCGCCGGCCCGCAGCGCCCGAACCGCCAGGTGGACGGCGACCAGCGACGACGAGCAGGCGGTGTCGACCGCGACGCTCGGCCCGCGCCAGTCGAAGACGTACGAGACCCGGTTCGCCGCCACCGCCAGCGAGTTGCCGGTCGCGGTGTGCCGGCCGATCAGCTCCCGGTCGGCGATCTGCCGGTGGGCGTAGTCGTTGGTGGAGATGCCGACGAAGACGCCGGTGGCCGAGCCGCGTAACCCGGCGGCCGGCTCCGCGGCGTCCTGCACCGCGTCCCAGCACGTCTCCAGCAGCAGCCGCTGCTGCGGGTCCATGCCGTCGGCCTCGGTGTCGGCGATCCGGAAGAACCGGGCGTCGAAGCCGGCGACGTCGTCGAGGAATCCGCCGTACCCGCTGACCATCCGGCCGGGCTCGGCCGGATCGGCCGCGACGAGGTCGGCCGACCAGCGGTCCGGCGGGACCGGCCCGACGGCCGGGCGGCCGGCCACCAGCAGCTCCCAGAACGCCGCCGCGTCGGCGGCGCCGGGCATCCGGCAGGCGAGCCCGACGACCGCGACCGGGCCGCCGTCCGACGCGACGGCCGGTGCCGCCGCCCCCCGATCCGGACGCGGCGGGCGGGTCAGGTGCGCGACGACGGCGTCGACGGTCGGGTTCTCGAAGAGCACCACCGGGTCCACCGTCCCGCCCCACTCCAGGCCGGCCTCCTCGGCGAGGCGGGCCAGCCGCACCGAGTCCAGTCCGTTCGCGGTGAACGTGTCGGTCGGGTCGACGTCGCCGGCCGGGCGGCCGGCGAGGGCCGCGATCCGCCCGACCAGCCAACTCCGGAACTCGTCCGCCCGCTCGGCCGGGATCATTCGGTCTCCTCCTGTTCCGGGTGGACGTCGTGCGCTTCCGGCTGGACGTCGTGGTGGAGTACGGCGACCTCGCCGGCCCGGACCGCGGCGGCGGTCGCGGCCCGGCGCAGCTTTCCGCTGGAGGTCTTGCCGACGCTGCGCGGCACCACCAGATAGATCTCGTCGATCGGCACCTGGTGTTCGGTCAGCACCGCGCCCCGGATCGCGCCGGCCAGCCGGCGCAGGTGCTCGGGGTCGCGGGTGGACACCTCCTGGACGAGGGTGATCCCGTCGCCGAGCCGGCCGGGGCGGGTGACGGCGACACCGGCGCCGCGCCGCAGCCGGGGGTCGACGTTCTGCGCGGTCTCCTCGACGTCCTGCGGATAGACGTTGCGGCCCCGGATCACCAGCAGGTCCTTGACCCGGCCGGTGACGAAGAGCTGCCCGTCGCGCAGAAAGCCCAGGTCGCCGGTACGCAGAAAGCCACCGGTGCGCAGGAAGCCGCCGGCCGGGGTGCCGTCGAGGCGGGCGTCGAACGCCGCCGCCGTCTGGGTGGGCTTGCGCCAGTAGCCGTGGCTCAGGCTCGGCCCGGCGAACCAGATCTCGCCGACCTGCCCGTCGGGCAGCTCGCGTCCGCCGTCCCGGTCGACGATCCGTACGTCGTGTCCGGGCGGCAGCCGGCCCGAGCTGACCAGGTTGCGGCCGGGTTCGTCGTCGGCGCAGCCGACCGCCTTGCCGGCCTGGAGTTCGTCCTCGCGGACCCGCAGGATCCGGGGCTCGTCACCCCGCCGGGCGCCGGTGATCAGCAGCGCCGCCTCGGCCATCCCGTAGCAGCCGACGACGGTGCCCGGGCGCAGCCCGGCCGGGGCGAACGTCTTCTCGAAGGCGGTCAGCACCTCGGCGTTGACCGGCTCGGCGCCGTTGAACGCGACCTCCCAGCTGCCCAGGTCGAGTTCGGCGAGGTCGTCGGCGGCCACCCGCCGGGCGCACAGCTGGTACGCGAAGCTCGGTCCGCCGCTGATCGTCGCGCCGACCCGGGTGATCAGCCGCAGCCACCGCATCGGCCGGTGCAGGAAGTGCAGCGGCGACATGAGATGTCCCGGGATCCCGCGGTAGACCGGGTAGAGCGCGGTCCCGATCAGCCCCATGTCGTGGTACATCGGCAGCCAGGAGACGACCGTGCCGGTCGCCGGCCGGCCGACGAACCAGTGCATCGAGTCGAGGTTCGCCAGCAGGTGCTCCTGGCGCAGCATCACGCCCTTCGGCGCGCCCGTCGAGCCGGACGTGTACTGGAGCAGGGCCAGCGCGTCCGGGGTCACCCGGACGGTCGGGGCCGGCGCGTTCCGCCCGGCCGCCTCGGCGTCCGGCATGGACACCCACGGCGTCCGGACGAGGCCGGCGAACCCGTCGGCCGCGGCGGCGAACCCGGCGCAGGCGGCGCTGGTCAGCACCAGTTCGGCGCGGCAGTCGGCGACGACCCGGTCCAGGTTGGTCAGACCGGCCAGCGGCTTCGCCGGCGACGGCGGATACACCGGCACCGCCGCGACCGCGGCCAACTGGCAGGCGAAGAACGCCACCAGGAAGTCCGGGCCGGGCTCGAAGACCAGCACCACCCGGCCGCCCTGGGCGACCCGCCGGGCCAGGTGGGCGGCGACCGCCCCGGCCCGGTCGGCGAGTTGGCCGTACGTGAGGTCGAGCCGCTCCCGCTCGCCGTCGACGAGGAACGAGTACGCGAGTTCGTCGCCCTGCCGGTCGGCGCGCTCGCGTACCAACGCGGCCAGGGTGTCAGGCATTGCCCGGCCCCCGCCGCCCGGCCCCGGACCCGCCGACGTGCAGCCGCCACAGCGAGGCGGCGTCCAGCGCCCGCTGGGTGCCGACGTGCTCCTTGGTGACGCCCTCGCGCTCCCACAGCCGCGGGTACGACTCGACGACCTCGTCCGGCGCCGCCTCGATCGGGGTGACCCGCGACAGCGCCCGCTCGATGTACGGCTCCAGCTCGGCCTGCTTCTTCGCCTGCCGGATCGCGTGCCGCTCGGCGAACTCCGGCAGCACCGAGGTGCCGAGCAGGTCCAGCGACTCGCAGATGTGCTCGTGCTCGTACCGGCCGCCCTGCTGCAGCAGGATGAGCTGGTCGACGCCGGCCTCCTCCAGCCCCCGGAAGTGTTCCCGCGCCCCGGCCGGGTCGTTGACCGCGCCGAGGCCGGCCATCGGCTCCGGCTCGCTGGCCTTGAACTCCTCCCAGAGGTTGGTCCGGCCGGGTACGTGGGCGCCGAACCGGTAGTAGTGGGCCAGCGCCCACTTGAAGAACTGCTGCCCCTCCAGTCCCCGGGCCCGGGCGACCTCGGCGTCCGGGTGGCACATGACCCCGGCCAGCATCGCCACGTTCGGGTTGACCGTCTGCCCGATCGGCGTGCACTCGCGCTTGAAGGTCTCGTAGTACTCGTTGACCCAGAAGCGCGCCTCGCCGGGATCCATGAAGGAGAACGTGAGCGCGCCGAGGCCGAGCCGGGCGGCCATCTTCAGCGTGTCCCGGTTGGTGCAGGCCACCCACATCGGCGGGTGCGGCCGCTGCACCGGCTTGGGTACGACGTTGCGCGACGGCATCGAGAAGTACTTCCCCCGGTAGCCGGGGTAGGGATCGGCGGCCATCATCCGGGCCGCCTCGCGGGCCCCCTCGGCCCACATCGCCCGCTTCTCGATGTAGTTGACGCGGAAGCCCTCCAGCTCCAGGCGGGAGCTGGACTCGCCGGTCCCCCACTCCACCCGGCCGCCGCTGACCAGGTCGAGCATCGCCACCCGTTCGGCGACCCGGGCCGGGTGGTTGTACGCCGGGGCCATCAGCGCGATGCCGTGCCCGACCCGCATCCGGGTGGTGCGCTGGCTGACCGCGGCGAGGAACACCTCCGGGGCGGTGGAGTGCGAGTACTCCTCCAGGAAGTGGTGTTCCTGCGCCCACGCGTACTCGATGCCCGCCGCCTCGCCCAGCTCGGCCCAGGTGAGGGCGTTGTTGATCAGGTTCTGTTCGCTGTCGGCCGCCCACGGCCGGGGCAGTTGAAGCTCGAAGAACATCCCGAACTGCATCGGTTCCTCCAGGTCACGATCCGGTCGAAGTCACGACGCCGGTGGAAGCCGGCCCGTCAGGGAGCCGGCGGCCGCTGGCCCTGCTGCGCCAGCAGGCTGGCGAGCAGCCCGTCGAGCTTGTCGTCCGACAACTCGCCGACCATGCGGCGCAGCCCCTCGCGCTCGTCGGCGAGCTGCTTGCGCCGGTCGATGTCGGCGCTGATCAGCGTGGCCAGGTGCTCCACCGTCGGGGAGGCGAAGAGCTTCTGCATCACGATCTCGACGCCGTACCGGTCCTGCATCCGCACCACGAGCTGCGCGGCCCGGATCGAGTGGCCGCCGAGCTCGAAGAAGTCGTCGTGCAGGCCGACCCGGTCGATCTCCAGGAACTCCTCGACGTCCTTGGTGATCTCGATCTCCAGCGCCGTGCGCGGGGCGACGTAGGCGGTGTCGGTACGGCGTACGTTGCCGGCCGGCGCCGGCAGCGCGTTGAGGTCGACCTTGCCGGTGCCGGTGACCGGCAGCTCGGGGAGCACCACGAACCGGTCCGGCACCATGTACGCCGGCAGCGCGTCGCGCAGGTGCCGGCGTACGGTCGGCACGAGATCGCTGTCCGGGTCGCCCGGGCGGGCCCGCCGGACCAGGTACGCGACCAGGAGCTGGTCGTCGGTCGACGGGTCGGCGAACACGGTGACCGCGGCCTGCGCCACCGCCGGGTGCCGTTCGGCGACCGAGGCGATCTCGCCCAGCTCGATCCGGAAGCCGCGCACCTTGACCTGCTCGTCGCGCCGGCCGGCGAACTGGAGCGTGCCGTCGGGGCGGTAGCGGGCGAAGTCGCCGGTGCGGTACATCCGGGCGCCGGGCGCACCGGCCGGGTCCGGCACGAACCGGTCGGCGGTCAGGTCGGGCCGGCCGGCGTAGCCGCGGGCCGGGGCGACCCCGCCGACGCACACCTCGCCGACCGCGCCGATCGGCACCGGCTGGAGGTCCTCGTCGAGCAGCTGGCAGGTGACGTTGCGGACCGGACGGCCGAGCGACACCGGGCCGTCCGGGTCGAGCCGGGTGACGGTGACCCAGACCGTGGCCTCGGTGGGGCCGTACTGGGTCCACGCCGAGCGCTGGGTGGTGGCCAGGTAGTGGGCGAGGTCGTCGCCGACCCGTTCGCCGCCGACGAGGGCGTCGATGTGGACCGGCTCGGTGGCGCCGCGCAGCAGCTGCCAGACGGTGGCGGTGCCGGAGATCGTGGTCACCGCGCCGGCGCGCAGGGCGTCGGCCA
Organism: Polymorphospora rubra; assembly: GCF_018324255.1. Classification (GTDB taxonomy): domain Bacteria; phylum Actinomycetota; class Actinomycetes; order Mycobacteriales; family Micromonosporaceae; genus Polymorphospora; species Polymorphospora rubra. Next base: position 3,914,114 of record NZ_AP023359.1, on the reverse strand, counting down.
GCCGGTTGCCGTCCACCATGTCCTCGGCGTCGACGAGGTGTACGGTGCCGCCGACCGACAGCGGCCCGAACAGCTCGGCGACCGAGGCGTCGAACGCGGGCGAGGCGATCGCGCCGAGCACGGTCCGCTCGTCGAAGCCGTGCTCCTCGGCGAGCGAGACCAGGTAGTTGACCGCGGACCGGTGGGTGACCGCGACGCCCTTCGGCCGGCCGGTCGAGCCCGACGTGTAGATCAGGTAGGCCAGGGCGTCCGGGTCGACCGCCGGCGGCTCCCAGGTGTCGGGCGCGTCCGGGCCGGCGTCGGATTCCGGCCCGGCCAGTTCCGCGCCGGGGTCCGGCTCCGGCCAGACCACTACGGTCAACTCCCGGCCGGTCTCCGCGGTGATCCGGGCGGCCTCGTCGGTGCTCGCGCAGACCAGCACCGTCGCCCCGGCGTCGTCGAGGGTGGCGGCGAGCCGGCCGGGCCGGTACGCCGGGTCCAACGGCAGGTAGCAGCCGCCGGCGCGCAGCACGCCGAGGGCGGCGCTGACCAGGCCGGCGCCGCGTTCCAGGCAGACCGCGACCGGGGTCTCGGCCCGTACGCCGGCGGCGGCGAGCCGGGCGGCCAGCCGGTCGGCGGTCCGGGCCAGCCCGGCGTAGTCGAGGGTGCCGCCGACCCCGGTGACCGCGGTCGCGTCGGGCCGTGCGCGTACCTGCCCGGCGACCAGTTCGGTGATCGTCCCGGCCGGCGCGGGCCGGCTCGGTCCGGCCGACCAGCGGGCGAGTTCCGCGCGCTCGTCCGGCGGCAGCAGCGGCTGCTCGGCCAGTGGCAGGTCGGGGTGGGCGACCAGGTCGGCGACGGCGGCGGTGAGCCGGGCGGCCAGCCGGTCGGCGGTGACCGCCTCGAACAGGTCGGTGCGGAAGACCAGGCCGCCGTGCAGGGTCGGCTGGTCCCACAGGTGCAGTTCGAGGTCGGCGCGGCTGGTCCGCCAGCCGAGCTGGATCGGCTCGGCGGCGAGCCCGCCGAAGTCGCGTACCGGGCCGCCGGGCTGCAGCACGAAGGTGACCGGCAGCGGCCCGGCGTGGGCGGCGCTGCGCGGCAGGTTCAGGTCGGCGACCACCTGGTCGAACGGCAGCCGCTGGTGGGCCAGGGCGGCCAGCGTGTTCAGGCGGACCGAGGCGAGCAGGTCGCGGAACGTCGCGCCGCCGGCCACCTCGTTGCGCAGCGCCACCGTGTTGGTGAAGTTGCCGAGCATCCCGTGGGTCTGCCCGAGTTCGCGGCCGGTGACCGCACCGCCGACCACGATGTCACGCTGCCCGGTCCAGCGGCTCAGCACGACGGTCAGGGCGGCCAGCAGCACGTGGTACGCGGTGGCGTCCTGGGCCCGGGCGAGGTCGCGTACGGCCCGGTCGACCGGCTCCGGCAGGTCGACCGGCCGCCAGTCGCCGGCGTAGCCGAACTCCGGCGGGCGCGGCAGGTCGATGGGGAGTTCGGGGGCGCGCATGCCGGCCAGCCGGTCGCGCCAGTAGTCGTGTTCGGCCGACAGGTCGCCGGCCGTGTCGTGCTGCCAGGCGGCGAAGTCGGCGAACCGCGGGCCGGGGGTCGCGGCGGCGGGTGCGCTGCCGGCGAGCCGGGACCGGTAGTGCCCGGACAGCTCGCGCAGCGCGACGCCCAGCGCCCAGCCGTCGGCGATGACGTGGTGCACCACCAGCAGCATCAGGTCGGTGTCGGGCAGCCGGTAGACGACCAGTCGGGCCAGCGGCCCGGTGGCCAGGTCCATCGGGGTGTCGGCCGCCTCGCGGGCCCGCTCCAGCGCCTGGCCGCGGGCCCGGTCGGCGGGCAGGTCGGTCAGGTCGACCCATTCGGCGAAGGGGCGGGCGTCGTCGCGGACGACCTGCCGCGCCTCACCCTCGACGGTCGCCACGACCGTACGCAGGACGTCGTGCCGCTCGACCAGGTCGGTCAGGGCGGCGTCCAGCGCGGTCGGGTCGAGCCGGCCGTCGAGGGCGACGCAGTGGCTCAGGTTGAACGCGGCGGAACCGGGCAGCAGCCGGTCCAGGAACCACAGGCGGTGCTGGGCCGGTGACAGCGGCGCCGGCCCGGTCCCGAACGCCGGGATGGTCGGCTCCGCGGCGGCCGGGACGCCGGCCACCGACTCACCGGCGCGCCAGCGGCGCAGCAGCTCGGCCTTTGCCGCCGACAGCTTCGGGCCGGCTTCGGGATTGCTCATTACCTGCCTCCGCAAGTGGTTCCGGGATCGGGAATTCAGGCGCCCATGCGCTGCCGGAGCGACTTCGGGCGCAGGTCGGTCCAGACCTCGTCGACGTGCGCCAGGCAGGCGCCGCGCGGGCCGGTGAACCCGGTCTCCCGCCAGCCGGCGGGCAGGGTACGGCCGGCCGGCCAGACCGAGTACTGCTCCTCGTCGTTGACCACGACGGCGAACGTGGACAGGTCGGTGTCGGTGCTCATCGGTGCGTCTCCTCGGGGGTACGGCGGTCGGGGCGACCGCGCGCTGCCGGTCTTGGGGCGTTGGCGGGTGACGGTGGCGCCTCCCCGGGTGGGGTACGGGGAGGCGCCACCGGGTCACCGCCGCCGGGGGAACGCCTCCGGCGGGTCGAGCTGGCCGTGGCGGACCAGGTAGGCGAGGCAGTCGTGCATGTACTTCTCGTCCAGCGGGGCGGGCTTGTAGCCGGTGCCCTTGATGCCGTCGAGGAGGTTGATGCACTCCGACCGGTTGTCGATGGCGTCCTCGGTCTCCATCGACATCTCCAGCCCGGCGTCACCGCTGGTGTAGAGCAGCAGGACGGGGACCATCGGGTAGATCGGGTGGTCCGGACCCGCGTTGATCGCCAGCTGGACGGCCTCGTCGAAGTCGACGGTGTCGAACTTGTAGCCGAACGACTGGATCCAGGGGAACAGCGCGTTGTGCGGGATCGCCTCGGTGTTCCAGAGGTGGTAGATGTTGCCGAGCGACGCCTCCTGCCGCGACACGTGCACCATGGCGGCGCTGGCGTAGTCGAGGGTGATGGCGTTCATCGACTCCGGGTAGTCGGGCAGGATGCCGAACTCCAGGAAGCCGCGCAGTGCGGTGAGCACGTAGTTCTGTGCGTGGCAGGCGCCGGTCTTCGGGTGCCCCATCATGATCGACGGCCGGTAGATGCTCACCGGCAGGCCGCGCTGCTTGGCCTTCATGATGATCTTCTCGCTGACCCACTTGCTCTGCGGGTAGCTGAACGGCACCTGCGGCGGACGGCTCGGCAGCTCGAGCTCCAGGAACGGCCGGTTCATGTGGCCGGCGATGAAGACGTCGATGGTGGAGACGAAGTGCACCTGCTTGGCCTTGTAGCGCGAGGCCAGCCGGAGCATCTCGACCGTGCCGTCCACGTTGGGCGCCTTCAGTGCCGAGTACGGCATCGAGAAGTTGACCAGCGCGCCGTTGTGGTAGATGACGTCGATCAGCTTGGCCAGGTCGTCGAAGATCGACGGCGACAGGCCGAACAGCGGCTTGCCGAGGTCACCGACGACCGCCTTGACCCGACGCTCGAACCGGTCGTCCCACGGCACCTCGTAGTGGGCGCAGGTCTCCTTGAGCCGCCGGATCGCCCCCGGTACGTCCCGGGCCCGGACCAGGCAGTAGATGTCGGCCTCGGTCTGGTCGATCAGCTGGTCGAGCAGGAAGACGCCGAAGTAGCCGGTGGCGCCGGTGAGCAGGATCGCCTTCGGGGCGAAGAAGTCCGCCTGCGCCAGGTTCTCGCCGGTGATCGTCTCGTCCAGCTCCGACTCGCGGTCGAGGTCGTCGGCCGCGTCGCGGGTGGCCTTCAGACCCTCGAAGCCCTCCCGCTCGTAGAGCTCGACGCGGGCCGCCACCCCGGCGACGGTCGGCGTGCTGAACAGGGCGTGCAGCGGCAGTTCCAGGCCGTACGCCTTGGACAGCCGGGCACCGACCCGGGAGAGCTGGAGCGAGCTGCCGCCGAACGAGAAGAAGTCGTCGTGCAGGCCGACCCGGGCGACGCCGAGCGCCTCGGAGAAGACGTCGGCGATCTCCTTCTCGATCCGCCGGCGCGGCACCTCGCCGCTGGGCAGCGAGATCGGGGTGGCGACCGGGTCGGGCAGGGCCCGGCGGTCGACCTTGCCGTGCGCGTTGAGCGGGAACTCCTCGCAGACGACGATCTGGCCCGGCACCATGTAGTGCGGCAGTTGCCGCTTGAGGTGCGCGACCAGGTCGGTCTCCGACGGCGGCGCGGACGCGTCGGCCGGGATGATCCAGGCGATCAGGTCGGCGTCGTCGCCGGTCGGGTGGCGGCGGGCGTCGGCGACCGCGCTCAGCACCCCGTCGTGGCCCTGGAGCACGTTCTCGATCTCGCCGAGTTCGATCCGGAAGCCGCGGATCTTCACCTGGGTGTCGACCCGGCCGAGGAACTCCAGCCGGCCGTCGGGCAGGTGCCGGGCCAGGTCGCCGGTGCGGTAGATGCGGGCGCCGGGGGTGCTGGCGAACGGGTCGGGTCCGAACCGGTCGGCGGTCGCGCCGGCCTGGCCGAGGTAGCCGCGGGCCAGCCCGTCACCGGCGACGTAGATCTCACCGGGCACGCCGACCGGCACCGGGTTCAGCTCCTCGTCGAGCAGATAGACCCGGGTGTTGTTGATCGGCCGCCCGATCGGGACGCTCGCGCCGTCCTCCTCCGCGGTGGAGAGCTGGGCGGTCGCCCAGACGGTCACCTCGGTGGGTCCGTAGTCGTTGTAGAGCTGCGCCCACGGCAGGGTCTTGTAGTGGTCCACGGCGAGCTGCGCCGGGAACACGTCACCACCGGCCGAGATGTCCTTCAGCGAGATCAGCTGCCGGCCGCCGGAGGCGAGCAGGAGCTGGTAGTACGACGGCATGTGGGTGATGTGGGTGACCCGCTCGTGCTGCACCAGCCGGGCCAGCAGCGCCGGGTTGCGCACCTGGTCCTCGCTGGGCAGCACCACCCGGCCGCCGCTGGTCAGCGTCCAGTAGAGGCCGGCCGCCGAGGCGTCGAACGACAGGGCCACCGGGATCGCGTACGCCTCGGGCGCCTCACGGCCGAAGCCGCTGCGGGCCAGCGTCGAGTTGACGATCTGCCGGTGCGGCACCACGACGCCCTTCGGGCGGCCGGTCGAGCCGGAGGTGTAGATGACGTAGGCGACGTTGTCGGCGTCGACGAGCTTCGGCAGCGGCTCGTCGGACTCCGCGTCGACGTCGGCGGAGTCCGGGCGGACCCACACGTCGCTCGCCTCCTGGTGGAACGCGGCCTGGTCGTCGGCGGCGACCATGACCCGGATGCCGGCGTCGGCCAGCAGCGAGCTGAGCCGGTCGGCGGGCTGGTCCGGGTCGATCGGCACGTAGCCGCCGCCGGCCTTCATGACGCCGAGGAACGCGGCGACCGTGCCGATCTTCCGGCTCGCGGTCACCCCGACCAGCGTCTCCGGGCCGACCCCGAGCGCGCGCAGCCGCCGGGCCAGCCGGTTCGACCAGGTGTCCAGCTCCTGGTAGGTGATCCGGTCCGAGCCGGCCATGACCGCCAGCGCGTCCGGCGTACGGGCGGCCTGCGCGGTGATCAGGTCGTGCAGCAGTGCGTCGCTCGGGTAGTCGACCTGGGTGTCGTTCCACTCCGTGAGCACCTTGGCCGTCTCGGCCTCCGACAGCATCGGCAGGCTGGCGCAGCCCCGGTCCGGCTCGGCCAGCGCCCGGGTGAGCAGCGTGGTCAGGTGCTCCAGGAACAGGCCGATGGTCTCGGACTTGAACAGCTCGGCGTTGTACTCGCCGTGCAGCAGCGTCCGGCCGTCCTCGGTGTGGCGCAGATAGACGGTCAGGTCGAAGGCGGCCAACCCGCTGTCGAGGTCCGCCAGCCGCCAGCTCGCGCCACCGATCTCCCGGGTGTCGAACTTCGGCTGGCTGTCGACGAACCGGATCTGGTGCAGCGGCGAGCGGCTGAAGTCGGCCTCCGGGCGCAGCTTCGCCACGACCTGCTCGAACGGCAACTGCTGGTGCGCCCGGGCCTGCTCGGTGTTGGCGTGCACCTGGTCGACGAGCTGGCGCAGCGTCGTGTCGGCGCCGACCTCGCTGCGTACGACGACGGTGTTCTCCAGGGTGCCCAGCGTGTTGGCGAGATCGGCGTCGTCGCGGCCGGCGACGGGGATGCCGATGGCGATGTCCTTCTCCCGGGTGTAGCGGGCCACGACGGCGAGCAGGCCGGCCATCGCCACCGACGACAGGTCGGCGCCCTGCGCCGCGGCGAGCTCACGGGCCGCGGCGACCAGTTCCGGGCCCAGTTCCACGGTGCTGCGGGCACCCTTGAGCAGCGGCATCCGGTCGAGCGGACGCGGGTGGTCGATCGGCAGGTCGAGGTTGGGCACGGCGGCCAGCCGCCGGGTCCAGAACTCCAGCTCGCGGCGGGCCGCGGCGGTGCCGAGCCAGCTCCGCTGCCGGTCGACGACCGCGGTGACCGACGCCGCCACCGGCGCCTCCGCCGGTTCACGGCCGGCCGACAGCGCGTCGTACGCCTCGGCGAGCTGGCCGATCAGCAGGTCGGCGGTCACCTCGTCGGCGATCATCTGGTGCGCGGTGAGCTGCACCTCGTGGTGGTCGGCGGTGCGCCGTACGACGGCGACCCGGGCCAGCGGGGCGACGTCCAGGTCGAAGGGGCGGCCCGCCTCCCGGACCCGCACCTTGTGCAGCGCCTCCTCCGCCGGCTCGGCGGAGCCGTCGCCGACCTCGAACGTGGCGATGCCGGGCCGTACGGCGCCGGCGTCGGCCAGCGCGGCCACCGGCCGGCCCTCCACGCTGACGAAACTCGTGCGCAGTTGCTCATGCCTGTCGACCAGCAGGTTGAGGGCCTGCTCCAACCGGCTGACGTCCAGTTCGCCCGTCACGTCGACGGTGCGTACGACGTGCGTGGGGACCTGCGGCGAGACCTGGTGCAACACCCAGTACCGACGCTGCGGGGGCAGCAGTCGCTCACCTTCCCGGTTGCCGTCCTGGCCGAGCAACTGGGCCAGGAGAGCACGCTTCTCCTCATCGGACAGCTCTGCTACCTGTTCGCGGACACTCGACACCGTGTGCTCCGTCCTCTCTCGATCCAGGGCTCCTATAACTGAGCGGATCAACGCGGATTACACGTTAACGAGTGGATCGGAAAACAAGCTGATGCTTGATAGATTTCTTGCTGACTCTCTGTCCAGCAGGATCGTTTCCGGCCCCGCCGCGGGAAGACCGACCGGCCCGCTTTCAAAAATTGGAAAGATCTGTCAGATCCGCTTGACCCGTTTGCGCACCGGGCCGAAGAATTCAGCTACGCCTCGCCCAGATAGACAATCGATTTGCATTATCCGGCTCAGTCGTCAGGGGCGAAGTGCCGTAACGCGTGGGCGCGTCCCTGGCTTTCCCCGGTCCGCCATCGCGAAAGGAGGGAAGGCCATGCGTTACCTGCACTGAAACTAGGGTAGTGCGCCGTGGCCCGGCCGGCGTGGCCGGGCCACGGCCCACTCGACTCATCACACACCGAATCGACATACCCATACTCGGCCACGGAACCTTCTCACCGGCCGCCCCGCCGGCCAGATCGGCAGACCGCAGTGAGCTCCCAGAAGGAAATCTTCAATCCGCTCGACCCGCACACGATTCGCGATCCCTACCCGGTCTACCGGCAGCTTCGCGAAACGGATCCGGTGCACTGGCACGAGCAGTTGGGCGCCTGGATCCTGACCCGGCACGCCGACTGCCTCGAGGCGCTGAAGAACTCGGCCGTCTTCGCGGCGGATTTCCGCAAGGTCGGGATTCCCACCCCGGGGCCGCTGCTGAGTCTGCAGACCCTCGACCCGCCGGACCAGACCCCGCTGCGCCACTTCGCCGTCGACGCGCTGCGCTCGCAGGACCTCGGCGCCCTGGAACGCAACGCCGTGGAGCGTGCCGAGCGGCTGCTCGACGACCTGGCCGGACGCGACAGCATCGACTTCGTCAGTGACTACGCCACCCCGTTCACCCTGGGCACCATCTCCGACCTGGTCGGGATGCCGCCGCCGGAGAAGGACGAGCAGTGGCGGCAGCGCAACGACGAGCTGCACCGCAGCATGGACGCCGGCCTCGACCCGAACAGCGAGGAGGCCGGCCTGACCGCCCGGCAGCACTTCAGCGACTTCGTCGCGCGCTGGCTGGCCACCGGCCCCACCGAGGGGATCTCCGGGTACGTCGCCGCCAACAGCTCCAAGGTGGACTACCCGCCCAACGTGCTCTACAACTCGCTGCGGGCCTTCTGGCACGCCGGCTTCGAGGTGCCGGCCCGGTTCCTGGGCAACGCGCTGACCACGTTGCTCGCCAACCCCGACGCGCTCGAACAGATGTGGTCGGACGTCGACACCGGCGTCGAGGAACTGGTCCGGTTCTCCGGACCGGTCCACGTGGTGAGCCGGGTCTGCACCGAGGACACCACGCTGGGCGGGGCCCGGCTGCGCAAGGGCGACATGGTCGTCATCGTGCTGGCGGCCGCCAACCGCGACCCGGCCCGCTTCGACCGGCCCGAGGAACTGGTGATGAACCGGGCCCCGAACCCGCACCTGGGCTTCGGCCGGGGTACCCACTCCTGCCTGGGCAACATCATCGCCCGGATCGAGGGACGGGTCGCGCTGACCGCGGTCCTCAAGCGCTACCCGGACCTGCGGGTCAACGGTGAGACGCACTTCTGGGAGAACGCCACGCTGCGCGGGCACTCCAGCATCCCGCTGAGCCTGGCCGGTGCGGTGCCGGTCGCCAGCTGAGACGTCGATTCGAGTTTTCCGGCGGGGACGGGCCACGGGCACGTCCCCGCCGCTTCGATTGAGGACCCGGCACTCTCGGTGCGGACCCGCCCACTTCGATGAGGCCCCGCCCACTTCAACGAGGAGCAGTCTCATGGTCGACCCGGCCGATCCCGCCCCGCTCGACGGCGTACCGCTGCTGGTGGTCGGTTATCCGGTGGAGTGGGAACGGGCCCGCTTCGACGCCGCGACCCGCGCGATGTGGGCCAGCGCCGAGGCCAGCCTCGGCATGCTCATGGACGCCATGCAGCGTGGCGGCAACAGCACCGAGGTCGCCCGGCGCTTCGAGTTCGCCGTGGACAGCACGGCCGCGCTGGCCGCCCGGCTCGACTCGATCGCCGGCGTCGACGACCCCTGGCGGCTGCCGCCCCCGGTTCCGGTGCACTCCGACTACTTCCGGGTCCGGCACACCCCGCTGACACCGCGCCAGCAGGCCGCCCAGACCGCTGTGGCGGTGTTCCGTACGCTCGCCGACCTGCGGCTCACCATGCTGGAGATCAACGACGTGCTGGCCGAGGTGGCCAGCATGTCGCTGCTCTTCCGGCTGTTGCGGCCGGCGTCCACCGCCGGAACGAACGGCTCGGCCGCCGACGGCCCACCGTTCGACGTACCGGCCGGAGCGCCGCCGAACGGGACGGCGGGGTCGGACGGCCCGACCGCCGGCGAGGGCGGCGCGGCCGCGCCGTACCGGCCGGACGGGGACTGGATGGACCGCTGGTTCCTGGTCCACCACTACTACTTCGTGCTCAACGTGTACGCCGCCGCCCTGATCCACCGGGCGGTGGAGCAGGCCCGGGCCGGCGCGGACGGGCCGGCGGCGGCCGCCCTCGCCGACGCCGCGGTCCTGATCCGCGGCTTCACCGCCGCGATGATCCACAGCGGGGCGATGCCGGCGAAGTACTACCAGGACGTGGTCCGCCCGACCATGTCGCCGCCCCACGTGTCGATCAACCTGACCGGCGTCATGCAGATCGAGCACCGCCGCTACCGGGCCGCGGTCGAGGAGCTGATCACCGCCGTGCCCGAGCCGTACGCCGACCTGATGCTGACCCGCCCCGAGCTGGCCGACGCCCGCGACGAGGTGCTGGAGGCCGACCTGCTCGACCTCGAACGGCACATCACGCTCGCGGCCGTCCTGGTCGGCGGGGAGCGGTCCCTGGTCCAGCCCGGTACGACGACCCAGAACGCGACGAGCACCCTGCGAAAGATGCGCCACATGAGGGCCGCCAACTACTGCCCGCTGATGCAGTTCGGCGACCGGTGGCTGACCCGGATGTCGCGCTGACCCGCCGATTGGAGTTGCGATGACCATCCAGCCCGCGCTCGCCCCACGGGAACTGGACGAGCCCCTGGAAGTCGATCCGTCCGACTGGTCGAAGCCGGACGTCTACCAGCTCATCACCTCGCTGGTGGTGCCCCGGCCGATCGCCTGGATCTCCACGCTGTCGCCCGCCGGCCGGCGCAACCTCGCCCCGTACTCGTACTTCAGCCTGGTCGCCGACCACCCGCCGCACGTCGCGTTCAGCTCCATCGGGGAGAAGGACACGCTGCGCAACATCCGGGCCACCGGCCAGTTCGTGGTGAACCTGGCCGACCAGGGGCTGCTGGAGCAGCTCGACAACTCCGGCGCGCACTTCGGCCCCGACCAGGACGAGTTCCTCGAGGTGGGGGTGACGCCCGTACCGTCGGTCCGGGTCGCGCCGCCCCGGGTCCGCGAGGCCAAGGCGCACATGGAGTGCGAGGTCGCCGGCATCCACCCGGTCGGCAACGGCAACCTGGTGCTCGGCCGGGTGGTGCACGTACACGTGGAGCCGAGCGTGTGGCGCAACGGCCGGGTCGACAGCACGTTGATGGATCCGGTGCTGCGGCTGTCCCGCTGTTACGGCCGGCTCAGCCCCGAGGTGACGGCGGAGGAGGAGCCGGCCCCGCACGTGTTCACCTGACTGTACGACGAAGGTGGGGTGGTCACCGAGGTGACCACCCCACCTTTTCGCGTACGCGCCGCCGTCAGTCGGCGGAACCGGCCGGCGCCGGTGCCGGGCTGACCGGCGCGGGCGGTGCCGGCTGGCGGGGCAGGGCCAGCACACAGATCGCCACGAGGGCGGGCAGCACCAGCGCGGACAGGAAGCCGGTCCGATAGCCGGCCATGGCCGCCTCCGCCGACTCCGGCCCGCCGTTGGCCACGATCACCCGTACGACGATCAGGTTGAGCACGGCCAGGACGACGACGCCGCCCATCTGCTGTGCCGTGGAGAGCAGCCCGGAGGCGAGGCCCTGCTGCTCGTTGGCGACCCCGGTGGTCGCGACGAACATCGCCGGCGCGAAGCCGAGGCCACCGCCGATGCCGAAGACCACCAGACCGGGTACGACGTTCAGCAGGAAGCTGCCGTCGGCGGGGGCGCTGGCCAGCAGGATCATGCCGAGCGCGTTCAGTGCCGCGGACACCAGCAGGACGGCCTTCACCCCGAACCTCGCGACGGCGGCGCCGGACTTCAGCGCCACGATCGTGATGACGGCCGAGACCGGCGCGAACGACAGGCCGGCCACCAGGGCGGACGCGCCGAGCACCTGTTGCATCACCAGGGCGGCGAAGAACACGGTGCCCATGGTGGCGCCGGCGGAGGCGAAGCAGATCACGTTGCCGAGGCTGACGTGCCGGTTGCTGAAGAGGCCGAGCGGGACGATCGGGTTCGCCACCCGGCGTTCCACGAGCAGGAAGGCGACCAGGACGGCGAGCCCGGCGAGCGCGCTCACCGCGACGAACGGGCCGAAGCCATTGGCGGCCTGCCCGGCCGCGGCGACGAGCAGCACCATGCCGCCGGTCAGCAGGCCGGCGCCGGTCAGGTCGGTGCGGCCCTGGGACTTGCCGGGGCGGTCGGCGGCGACCTGACGCAGTACGGCGAAGACCACCAGCGCGGCGAACGGCAGGTTGATCAGGAAGATCAGCCGCCACGAGGCCAGGTCGGTGAGGACCCCGCCGAGCAACTGTCCGACGACGCCACCGCCGGCGGAGACGGCGCCCCACATGCCGAGCGCCTTGGCCCGCCCGGCGCCCTCGCCGAAGCTGGTCATCACCAGCGACAGCGCGGCCGGCGAGATCATCGCCGCGCCGATGCCCTGGAGCGCCCGGGAGACGAAGAGCGTCCAGCCGTTGACGGCGACGCCGCAGCCGAGCGAGCCGAGGGCGAACACCGCGAGGCCGATCAGCACCATCCGGCGGGCGCCGAGAAGGTCGGCGAGCCGTCCGGCGACGACCAGGAAGCCGCCGAAGGTCAGCGAGTAGGCGGTGCCGATCCACATCAGGTCGCCGGGGGCGATGCCGAGGTCGCCCTGCACGGTGGGCATCGCCACCGCCACCACGGCGACGTCGAGGATGAGCATGAACTGGGCCAGACAGAGCACCCAGAGCAGCAGCCCGCCGCCGCCGCCGGAATCGGTGTCGGTTGCCCCGGACGGTGCGGTGCCACCCGAGGGGGTTTGGTGACCTCTGCGCTCATCGGTAGTCCTCCGGATCGACGTCCTTACGATGGTTCTCGAAGACGTCGACGCGGTACTTCCCCCAGTCGGGGCGGGACCCGTCGACGTCGGTGAAGCCGTACTCGTTGGCGAGCTGCCAGGACGACAGCACCTGCCCGTTCCACCGGGCGACCTTCTCGTCGCCGGCCAGCGCCGCCACCGCCCGGCCGACGTAGTGCGGGGTTTCGGAGATGGCGAAGTGCGGATCCTTCTTCGCGGCGTCCCGCCAGGTGTCCTCGGTGACGCCGAAGCCCTCGAGCATCGCCTCGGAGCGCAGGAACCCGGGCGTCAGCGACACCGCGGTGACCCCGTGCTTGCCGAGGTCCTCGCCCAGCACCTTGCCGAGGCGGCGGACACTGGCCTTGACCACGTCGTAGAACAGCGAGCCGTAATAGTCCTCGCGGTCGCCGTCGGTGATCTCGACGAGGAGTCCGCCCCGGGCGATGAGCAGGGGGACGAGGCGGTGCAACGACACCAGGTGGCTCTGCACCCCGTTGCGCCAGGCGGTCAGGGACCGGTCGAGATCGTGCTCCCAGAACGGCTTGCCCCACTCGACCAGCGGGTCGCCGCCCCAGACGTCGTTGACGAGGATGTCCAGCCGACCGTCCGCCTCGGACCGGATCCGGTCCCGCAGCGCGTCGACCTCCTCCGGAACGCAGAAGTCGACCCGGACCGGGATTCCCCGCCCGCCGGCCCGGTCGACCAGTTCGGCGGTCTCCTCGATCGTCTCCGGCCGGTTCATCGCCGACGGCGCCTGCCGGGTCGACCGACCGGCGACGAACACCGTCGCACCGGCCGCCCCCAGCTCCACCGCGATGCCCCGACCGGCGCCCCGCGTCGCACCCGCGACCACGGCGACCCTGCCCCCCAGCGTCCTGTCCACCAACAACCTGCCCTCCAACGTTCGGCACGCCTCCGGCCGGGCCGCGCGGGGCGGACCACGCGGTGTCCGGCCCACCCACCGTCCACCGTGCACGGTCCGGCCGCGCGCCGTGACGCACCCACGCGAATCGACCGGACGTGTGCCCGGCTAATTCTGATCTGCTCCTCAAAGGGGTAGTTAGTCAATCACAGAAATGACGTATGTAGAACCATGACGCGATCGCCGCCGGGCCGATCCAACCGTTGTCGGCAGCGGAACCGGCCCCGGCAGGCGGCCGCATCCACGGGCCGTGGGCCGGTACCGGCAGCTACAGGTTTTCGCGGTGAAGATCATGACGGGAACGCCGCCGCCGCCCGGACCAGTTCCTCCGGCACCGGCACCGGCACCGGATGCGGCTCGGCCCGGCGCAGGCAACCGACCGTCTGCCGGCCGACGGCCACCGTCTCGTCACCGCGCCGAAACCTGAAGTCCATCGCGATCCGGTTCCCGCCGGTGTCGCGCAGGGTCATCTGCACCTCCACCAGGTCGAGCCCGAAGCACTCGGCGTAGTAGTCCATCGCGCAGGAGACCGTGACCAGGGCCAGCTCCCCGGACTGCAGGGCGGCCATCACCCCGGGTGCGTGGTCGACCAGGAAGCGTTCCCGGCAGTGGCCCTGCCAGTGCAGGTAGTGCGCGAAGTAGACGTTGCCGACCAGGTTCGTCTCGTCGAGGGTCACCAGGTGCCGGTAGACGTAGACGGACATGTCACCTCCCCTCGGTGGCCACCGCGACGGCCGCGACGGCCGGCCGGTCCGTGCCGACCAGCGCCATCCGCGCGGTCAGCACCTGCGTGCCGTTCGCCCGCAGTACGACGGTGCCGGGGTCGACCACGAGATCGACGCGCAACGGCTGGTCCGGCTCCCCGCCGGTACGTTGCCGCAGCGCGGCCCAGGCCGAGGTGACCCGGCCGAGCGCGTGCTCGAAGGGCTCGTCGGCCTTGTCCGCGACGTCCCGGGCGAGCTGGTGCAGCCATCCGTTCGACTCGTCGCCGGCTGTCTCGGCGCCGGCCGCCCACCGCCACTCCAGCCCGACCGGCCCGCCGGCGACCGCGACGAGCCGCCCCGGCCCGTCCGTGCCGGACGGGGTCGAGACCAGGTCGACCGCGTCCGCCACCCCGCACTCGATGAGCCGGCGGGTCAGGTAGGGGCCCACCGTCTCCACCGCCAGCGGGCCGGGCCGGGGCTGCCCCACCGCCCGCAGCCGCAGCCCCTCCCAGCCGGCGACCGCCCGGCCGGCGGCGTCGCGGGCCTCGACGTCGTAGACGTAGTCGTCGGCGGTGTGCCGGCGCTCCACCGCGGTCACCAGCACCGGGCCGTCCGGGCGGTGCCACACGGTGAACCGGTCCAGCCCCACCGGCAGCGCCCGCCGGTGCGGTACGCAGGCGAGCAGCACGTGGATGCAGGCGTCGTGCAGGCCGGGATCACCGAGCAGCAACTCGTCACCGTGGAACGCGGAGAACCACCGGGCCGGCCGGTCGGCGCGTACCCAGGCGCGTACCTCGAACGCGGACAGCCGCTCGTAGCCGACCAGGCGGCGGAACCGTCCGCTGTGGAACAGCAGGTTGCCGTAGAAGGGATGGGGTTCCCCACCGGCCGGGGCCGGCCCGACCTCGACGTCGGGCGGCGCGGCCGGCGGCAGCGGGTCGACGGTCCCCCGGAAGCGGTCCGCGGCGAAGCCGTCGCTGTCGTCGCGCAGCGCCACGGTGACCGCGTCGGGGTTGGCGGCCGCTCCGACGGCCGAGCAGCGCAACGCCCGCCCGGCCCGCTCGGGGACGGTGATCGGGGCGGCGAACTCCGCGTCACGTACCGACCAGACCGGTCGCGGCCCGCGCAGCGACCGGGCGCTCTGCGCCATCGCCTCCAGGCCGAGTACGGCGGGAAAGACCGCCGTGCCGTCCAGCCGGTGGTCGTCGAGATAGGGATCGGAGCCGAGCGAGAGCGAGTTCTCCAGCACCACCTCGACCCCGGGCAGCAGGTCCCGACGGCTCTCGGCGAACCGCAGCGCGGGTACCTCGACGGTGCCGGTGACGAACGTCGGCACCGCCGGGAAGCGACTGGTGACGGTCAGCGTGACCGGGGCGGCCGGGTCGCCGACCAGGTCGAGCAGGACGGCACAGCCGTCGGCCGGAAGGATGGGTGCCACCCCCCGCCGGGCGAGGCTGTCGACGGCGCCCAGCCGGACCCCCATGCCGAGGTCGGACCAGACCGACCACTCCAGCACCAGGGCCCGGCGGTCGGGGTGCGCCGCGGCCCACCGCTCGACGAGCAGCCGCATCCAGTCGTTGGCCACGCAGTACTCGGGCTGGCCGGTCAGCCCGCACCGGCCGATGATCGAGCCGAAGCCGACGACCAGGCGCAGGTCGGGGCCGGCCGCGTCGAGCAGGTGCCGCAGCCCGTCCACCTTGGGGCGCAGCACCCGGTGCAGGGACGCCGCGTCCACGTCCGGCATCGGGCGGGGCTCGTTGATCCCGGCCCCGTGCACGATGCCGGCGACGACACCGTCGGCCGCCGCCGCGGTCAGGGTCCGCCGGACCTGGCCGGGATCGGTGACGTCGCAGCTGGCGTACGTCGTGCGGGCGCGGCGGCGCAGGCGGGCCAGTCCGGCCACCACGGCGGGCGCGTCGGCCGCGGTACGACCGAGTACGAGCAGCCGGCAGCCGGTCCGTTCGGCCAGCACCGCGGCGGCCTCGGCGGTGATGCCGTCGACCCCGCCGGTGACCACCAGCACCTCACCGGGCCGCAGCGGCGGGTCCCCGCCCTCGCCGGTGGCCCGTACCGAGGTCTCGAGGCGGTGGCGGCTCCCGTCGGGATCGATCCGGAGCTCCTGGTAGCCGTCGCCGACGAGGGCGGCCGGGTCGTCCGGCCGGGCGTCGACCGGCAGCTCGACCACGGTCGCGGCACACCCGTACTCGGCGACCGCGCTGCGGGCGATGGCGGCGGCGGCCGGATGCCCGTGGTGCGTCACCAGGAGCCGGTCCGGCCGGTCCCGGCCGATCCGGGCCAGCAGCTCCGCGACCGGCCCGGCCAGGTGTTCGCTCGGCGTGTCGGGAGCGACCTCGGGCAGCGCCACGGCCAGCCCGGCCGCGGGTACGTCGTCCGGGGCGGCCAGCCGCTCGGCCAGCCAGTGCCCGTCCGGCGCGACGACCCGCCAGGCGACCGCCGGCGCGGGCCGGTCCGGTGTGCGGTGCTCCACCCAGCGGTGGGCGAAGACCCGGGGGCCGGGTGGTGGTTCCGGTGGGACGTCGGGCGTCGCCGTACCGGGTGCGGGGGCCGGCCGGTCGGCGCTGGCGAGCACGTCCGCCGCCTGCGCGACGGTGGCGCCGGCCAGCAGCACCGGGGTGAGCTTCACGTCGCGGCCGAGCAGCCGGGCCACCTCGCTGACCGTGTGGACCACCTGGAGCGAACTGAGGTGCAGGTCGCCGAGGAGGTTGGCGGTCGGCCGGATGGCGTCGACCGGCAGTTCGAGGGTACGGGCGAGGTGTTCGCGCAGCACGGTCAGCGGATCGCCGTCGGCGGTGGCCGGTACGACCACCTCGGCGCGGGGCGCGGGTGCCGGCGTGGCCTCGGCGACCCGGGCCGGCGGGCGTACGTCCACGACCTCGTCGACCGGCAGCGTCTCGCAGGGGTTGGTGAGCAGTTCGACCGGCTGCCCGGCGCTCATCGGCCGGTGGCCGCGTCCGGCGAAGTACGGCTCGAGGTCGGCGGCACCGGCGGCGGCCAGTACGGCGGTCGCCATGGCGTGCTGGCGCTGCCCGCCGCCGCAGTCGAGGCTCACGACCGGCAGCGGCACCCCGCAGTCCGGGGCCAGCCGGGTCAGGATCGTCCCCGGGCCGGTCTCGACCAGCAGGTCGCACCGGGTGGCCAGGTCCCGCACCGCGGTCAGGAACTCGACCGGCCGGGTGAGCTGGTCCACCAGCAGCCCGGCGGGGTCGTCGGCCGGGCCGAGCGGGGCACCGGTCGTGGTGGACACCACCGTCGCGCGCGGCTCGCCGAAGGCGAAGCCGGTGAGCGCGAAGCGCAGCGGGCCGGCGACCGGATCCATGGCCGGGCTGTGGAAGCCGTGCGAGACGGCGAGCTCGACCCCGGTGACGCCTGCGGCGGCGGCCCGGCGCAACACCTCGCGTACCTCGGGGACGGGTCCGGCGACCGTGGTCTGGTGTGCGCCGTTGCGGCCGGAGACGACCACGCCGGTGCCGTCGAGCAGGGCGGCCGCCCGGTCGGCGTCGGTGGCCAGGTTGGCCATCCCGGTGCCGGGCCGGCCGTAGTCGGCCATCAACCGCCCGCGTACGGCGGCGAGCCGCAGCCCTTCGGCCGGTTCGAGGGCGCCGGCGAAGACCAGCGCGGTGATCTCGCCGAGGCTGTGCCCGACGGCGGCGACCGGCCGGCAGCCGAGCGCGTCCAGCCAGGCCAGGCCGGCGAGGCTCTGCCGGACGATCGCCGGCTGGGCCACCTGTGTCGCGCTGTCGTCGTCTCGCAGTTCGAGACCGTCGGGGCACGCCGGCACGCCGGGCCGGTCCAGCCAGTACGGCAGCCGGGCGCGCACCGGCGCGGCCTGGCCGGGGAACAACAGGCCGACCCGGGCCGGTGCGCCGACGCCGACCGCGCAGCCGGCCCGCTCGTCGACGCGTACCGGAACGGGGTCGGCCAGCAGCTCCCGGGCCCGGCGGGCGGCGGCGGCGAGTTGGTCGGGCCGGGCGGCGACCAGCGCCGCGCGCGCCGGACCCCGGTCGCCGGTGTGGTGGCAGGTGGCGGCCAGGTCGTGCAGTTCGGCGACGCTGAGCCGGTCGGCCTGGGCGGCGACCGCGTCGAGCCGGGCGGCGAGGTCGGCCCGGTCCCGGCCGTGCAGCAGCACGATGTCGTGCTCCGGCACGGGGGCCGCCCAGCGGGCGACGGCCGGGGCCGGCAGGTACGCGCCGGTGCCGGCGCCGCGCAGGACGAGGTGGGTGTTGATCCCGCCGAAGCCCATGGACGAGACGCCGGCGACCGGCTCCGGGTCGGTCCACGGCTGCGGCTCGGCCAGGACCCGGACCGGTACGCCGGGTCCGCGCAGCAGTTCGTGCGGATCCTCGCACCCGGTGGTGGGCGGCAGGATCCGGTGGTACGTCGCCAGTGCCGCCTTGATCAGCCCGGCGACCCCGGCGGCGGCCTTGGTGTGGCCGATGTTGGCCTTGATGCTGCCGAAGGCGGCCGGGGGGCCGGAGCGGTCCAGCACCTGGCGCAGCACCCGCATCTCGACCTGGTCACCGACGGCGGTGCCGGTCCCGTGCCCCTCGACGAGGCCGACCGCCGCCGGCTCGACGCCGGCCATCCGGTAGGCGCGGGCGAGTGCCCTGGTCTGGCCGCTCACCTCGGGTCGGGTGAGGCCGCCGGAGCCGTCGGACGAGGTGCCCCAGCCGACGATCGTCGCGTACACGCGCAGGCCGAGCCGGTCGGCCTGGGACGCCCGCATCAGCGCGACCATCCCGCAGCCCTCGCCGGGCAGGAATCCGGTCGGGTCGGCGTCGTAGATCCGCATCTCGTCGACGGCGAGCGCGCCGACCCGGGCGAAGCCGACGAGTTCCAGCGGGTCGAGGCTGAGGTCGACGCCGCCGGCGACGGCCAGGTCCAGTTCGCCGTCGCGCAGGGCCCGGCAGGCGGTCATGACGGCGAGCAGGCTGGACGAGCAGGCACCGTCGACGGTGTAGCCGGTGCCGTGGAAGTCGAAGTGGTTGCAGATCCGGCCGGCGATGGTGTTGGACAGCGAGCCGGCGAGGGTCTCGTCGTTGGGCGCGGCGAAGGCGTCGCCGACGAGCTGTTCGAGTTCGCCGAGGGTGGCGGCGACCAGGTCGGGTTCGATCCCGCTGCGGCGCATGGCCAGGGCGCTGGCGTCGCGCAGGAACGGCAGCCGGGCCCGTACGGTGGCGGCCCGGCTGAACTCGCCGGTCAGCGAGTTGCCGAGCACGACGCCGACCAGGTCACGGTCGACGCCGGCGCGGTCGAGGTCGGGTCCGGACAGGCCGGCGTCGGAGAGCACCTCGGCGGCGGTCTGCAGGGCCAGCCAGTGGCTCAGGTCCGCCGACCGGTACAGCGGTCCGGGAATCCCGAACCGCTGCCGGTCGAACGACCAGTCCCGGAGCAGACCGGCGTGGGTCACGTACGTCGTGTCCGGCTGGTCCGGGGTGCCCCGGTAGCCGGCGCCGAGCCGCTGTTCCGGCAGGCGCCGGAAGGCTCGGCGCCGGCCGAGGACGGTCTGCCACAACTGGCCGGCGTCGGTGGCGTCGGGGTAGTGGCAGGCCATCCCCACGATGGCGATCGGTTCGGTGCTCATTTCGGCGGTCCGGCCACTGTCTTCGCGGGCTCGGTGACGGGTGCCGGGGCGCTGGCGGCGCTGCCGGCGGTGGCGGTGGTTCCGGCGGTGGCGGCGGTGGCGGCGGCCTCGGCGGCGAGCCGGTTCGACTCCCGGCGGGCCGGGCTGAAGAGGAGGATCAGGCCGCGCAGGATGCAGGTGATCACGAGGGCGAAGAAGAGCCCGAAGGAGACCTCGGCGAGGACCAGGATCGAGTAGACCGCGGCGGCGGTCAGGCCGAAGATCACCTGGCCGCGCCGGGATCTGGGCGTGGTGCCCGGGTCGGTGATCATGTAGTTGGTGAACAGGATGAAGGCGAATCCGGTCATCGGCAGCAGCGCGCCGACCAGCGAGTGGTCGAGCAGCAGCCAGCGCAGGAAGGCCTGCGCCGCGAAGCCGAGGACCCAGGCCATGATCAGCGGGATCTTCTTGGTCAGCCCGGCGTTGAGCATCGTCCCGGCGCCGAGCACCGCGAGCGGGAGCAGCCAGTCCAGGGTGTCGGAGATGTTGTTGGTGAAGTGGTACGGCGGTGCGATCCCGACCCACGGGAAGACCACCAGGGTCAGCGCGATGCCGGCGTTGGACGGGTTGAGCATGTGCCGCAGCCGGCCGTTCTCCCGCAGCCGGATGACGTACTTGCTGGCGTTGGCGGCGGTGACCGCGAACAGGTACGGCCAGATCGACTCGTTGCCCCACAGCAGCATCGCGCAGGCCAGCCCGGCGATGTGCGCCGGCAGCAGGAACGTGATCAGGTTGCGGGTGCCACCGACGAACTCCGGCACCCGGTCGTGCGCCCTGCTGTCGACCCACTCCATCAGCAGGGCGGTCGCATAGCTGCCCAGCAGGGCGAGGATCGGGGTGATCGGCGACTGTTCGAAGCCGAGGAAGAGGTGCCCGACGATGTTGAACACGGTGATCGAGAGCGCGAACCGTTGCAGCGCCTTGACCCGTGGTGGGGTGGGCGGCTTGGCCGGCGCGGCGGCGGGTGCGGCGGTGGTGCCGCCGACCGGCTCCGGCTTGTCGGCCGGCGTAGCGGTGGGGGGTGCGGCCGTCGTCGTCATCGCAGCTCCGCCGTTCCGTTCGGGGTGAGGAGAATCGTGTGCCGGCCCGGGGTCAGCTGGACCTCGGCCCGGTGCACCGTGGTGCCGGCCCGCCAGGTGATGGTCGCCGGGGTCGAGCCGGCCGAGGGCAGGGCCATCGAGACCTCGGCGGCGGAGACGCCGGCGTGGCCGTTGGCCGGGAAGAACTGGGTGCGGCGGACGCCCTCCGGGTCGTGCACCTCGATCTTGGCGCCGATCGCCGGGCGGGTACCCGTGCCGGCCGGCATCTCCAGCCGCAGGGCCACACCCGGTCCGGCCGGACCTTCGTTGATCAGGACCCGGGAGTCCTCCCACTGGTTGGCCACCAGCATGTCGAGCTTGCCGTCGCCGTTGACGTCACCGAACGCGAGTCCCCGGGACACGTCCTGCGCGCCGAGGCCCACGTCCTTGGCCAGATCGGTGTACCGGCCGTCGGATCCGCGTATCCAGAAGGGGTTGTGCTGGTGGCCGGAGAGGTCGTCCCCGGGACCGAACACCGGCCAGGACACCGGGAAGCGGGTCAGGCCGTCGTTGCCCATCGCCAGTTCCTGCAGCAGCGGCCAGCGGTTGACCTCGCCCTTGATGAAGCCGGTCGCCTGGACCAGTTCGTCGACGCCGTCGTTGTCGAAGTCGCCGGACTTGATGTCCCAGCCCCAGCCGGACCGGGACAGGCCGAGCTGCTCGCTGTCGTTGCGGAACGGCACCTTGCCGCGCAGCAGGTCCTCACCCTTGCCGTCGGGCACGAAGGCGAAGTTGCTCTCGTGCAGCCCGAAGTTGTGGGTGATGTTGCTGACGACCATCATCGGCAGTTCGCTGCCCCGGTCGTAGGTGTAGGTGATACCCATGCCCTTGAACGAGTCCCGGCCGAGCACCAGCGACTTCGGCGTGACCATGTCCCGGTCGCCGACCACGGCCTCGAACCGCGCCTTGCCGGGCGTGGAGTGGTTGACCAGCAGGTGGTCGGGGCCGAAGTCGTTGGCGAGATAGACCTCCGGCAGGTGGTCCCCGGTCAGGTCCTGGAAGCCGATCGCGAGCGTCCACGAGGTGCCGGCCCGCTCCGGGATGGCGGTGGAGGCGTCGGTCAGCACGGGCAGGGTGTCCGGCTGGCCGGTCGGCCGGGCCAGGTAGAGCCGGTTCATACCGGCGTTCGCGGCCAGCGCCATCGAGTCCTGCATGGCGATGCGGGCCTCGTTGGTGATGTCGGGGTCGAGGACCTTGCCCTCGTCCGGGAAGTAGTTGGCCACCATCACGTCGAGGTGGCCGTCCCCGTCGACGTCGGCGACGTTGAGGCCGGTGGAGTTCCAGACCTGCATCGGTACGACCATCTCGACGGCCCGGAAGGTGCCCGTGGTCGGGGTCGTGGTGGCGCCGGCGGTGTTGACGAACAGCACCGGCGAGCGGCCCCAGTAGTAGACGATGATGTCCTGGTCGCCGTCCTCGTCGAGGTCCGCCGGCACGCAGCCCATCGGCGCCATCGTGGCGTCGTACGGCAGCCCGGTCGGGTGCAGCTTGAACGGGGCGTACGCCGGCCCGCCGGCGCCGGGCACCGGCCGCACCGTCACCGAGTCGTCGCGGGGGTCGACCAGGCAGGCGTCGGTGGCCCGGCCCTGCCCGCTCAGGTCGGCCAGGCCGACGGCCGCGCCGACGGCGGAGATCCACGCGCGCAGCCCCCACAGTGCCGGGGCGACCGGCCGCATGTACCGCGCGTCGGGTGGGGCGGAGTTGAGGTTCTGTACGGAGAACCCGAAGCGGTCCGCGGTCCGCGCGCGTTCGGCGTCACCGAGCGCTGGTCGGCTGACCAGCAACCCGAGCGCGATGCACAGCACCACCCCCAACACCGGGGCAAGCGCAAGCCGTAGGGCTTTCGGCATGTCTGTCTACCTCCTCGAGGGCAGCACCGGATGTCAGAAGCGCGCGTCGCAGCGGCGGCGCAGCCTGGCCCGCCACTCCATGTACGCGGGCAGTTCCGTCGACGTCAGCAGGTCTTCGGCGTCGGTGTCGGTCCAGCCGGCGGCGGTCTCCGCCGAGACGCCGACCAGGCGCTGGCAGGCCAGCGTGGTGTGGTCGGGCACGATGCCGGCGCGGACCCGGGCGCCGGCGGCGAAGGTGACGCCCTGGCGCAGGTGCGGGGCGTGCACCCCGGCGGCGACCGGCAGCCGGTCCATCTCCTGCGGGCTGACCCCGCCGGCGTAGCCGCAGGCCAGCCCGATGCCGCTCCACAGTGGAGCGCGAGCGGCGAACGGCTGCCGTTCGATCGCGGCGGCGATGCCGTCGACGTCGGCGGACTCGAGGAACCACAGCGCCCGGCCGCAGCCGGCGACGACCGCCTCCCAGCGCTCGCCGGTGTGGCGGGCACAGCGCCGGGTCAGCGCCGCCGGCCCGCCGAAGAAGGTCTCGGCGAAGCCGGCGCCGTCGAGCGCCAGCCAGCGCAGCAGCGGGGTGACCGGCAGCCTGGGCAGCGGGAGCCGCATGGGCGCGAACGTCCAGCCGGCGCCGACGTGGATCAGGTGGGTGTAGCCGTCGCCGGGTCCGGCGAGCAGCTGGCTCAGGGCCCGCCGGCGGGCCGGCACGACGTCGAGCATGGAGGCGAACATGGCGGCACCCTCGTACGCGAACCCGCGTTCCTCGGCGGTCACCGCGGCCAGCGGACCGTGGAGGTCGCCACGGTTGCGGGCGGCGAGGTTGAACCCGGTGAGGAAGCTGCGGGCGTGCCGTTCGAGCAGCGCCCTGGCCTCCGGGCGGGTGCACCGGAAGCCGCGGTGTTCGAAGTCCGCCATCCGCATGGGCAGCGGCCAGGACTGAACGGGAAACGCGCCGAGATCGTTGCGCACAGGCTTGTTGGCTTTCTGCAACACATGGTCCTCCAGTGTGAGCCAACCACTGTCAATTGATTATCATCGAATCTCTGCACTCGTCAAGTTCCATTGACAGCTTCTGTCAACTCACTGTCGACACTGCTCGCCCATCAGCTCGTGACCAGGCATGACAGGTCAGCGCGGGTGGGCTGCCAGGGCCGCCATCGCGGCCACCGCCGCATCAATTTCGTCGTAGGTGTTGTAAAGGTGTGGCGAGATCCGGATCGCAAAACGGAAACCTGAATTGTCGGGCGGAGCAAACCCGGTCACCGCCACGGAAATCCGGTATTCGTCACGCAGCCGGGCGGCGAACTCGCCGAATCTCGCCATTTCGGCGGGCTCGCCGGCGGCGTCCCGAAACGGTGTGAAGGCGACCATCCCGCAGCGCAGCCGGGGGTCCTCGACCGAGTTGTAGAGCGCCGACGTACCGAAGTGGTCGGCGATGCCGGACCGCAGCCGATCACCGAGCGCGCGGACGTACCGGCCGATCTCGGCCCGGCCGATCCGGTCCCAGAGCTGACACGACAACCGCAGGGCGGCGGCCCGCGACAGGTCGACGGTGTCCGCCCGCTGCATCAGGTCGGCCAGGTCGTACGCGGGCTCCGCGGTGCCGGTGCGCGGCGGCAGCCCACCCTGCGCCGGGTACGCCAGCGACGGCGCCGGCCAGAACACCGGCAGCGGAAGCGGGTTGTGCCGCCGCAGCACCCGGTTGCGGGCGTAGACGAAGGCGGTGCCCTGCGGGCCGCACTGGAACTTCGCCCCCGAGCCGGTCAGGAAGTCCACCCCGAGCGCGTGCAGGTCCAGTTCCAGCTGGCCGGCCAGCTGCGCGCCGTCGACCACCGACACCAGGCCGTGCCGTTGGGCGAGCTCGGCCAGCAGCCGGCTGGGGAACACGGTCCCGGTGGTCAGGCTCACCGCCGGCCACTGCAGGACCTTCGTACGTGGCCCGATCGCGGCCTCGAAGGCGGCGACGATCT
Organism: Polymorphospora rubra; assembly: GCF_018324255.1. Taxonomy (GTDB): domain Bacteria; phylum Actinomycetota; class Actinomycetes; order Mycobacteriales; family Micromonosporaceae; genus Polymorphospora; species Polymorphospora rubra. The sequence goes on along the minus strand of NZ_AP023359.1, from coordinate 3,889,654 downwards.
CCTCGGCCCGCTGGTCCGGCCCGACCCGCAGAACGGCCCGACGAACCACCACGCCACGCCGGTTGACCAGCGCGTTCAGTGGGGTACGGATGGTGAAGCACTCGTGGTCGGTGCTGACCACCTCGTCCCCCGCGGCCAAGTCCAGCCCGTTGAGGACCCGGGTGTTGGCGTCGATGGCGCTGCCGGCCACGCAGATCTCGTCCGGCGCGCAGCCGTACCCGCCGGCCAGGACGGTCCGCACGTCGAGCAGGGCGCTGTCGTCGTACGGGTCGCGCGGCGCCCGGGCGAGTTCCCGGTCGGCGGCGCCCAGCTCATCCAGCACCGGCCGGGGCGGCGAGCCCACGGTGGCCGTGTCGAGGTGGACGGTCGACGGGTCGAGCAGGAACAGCTCCCGGATCCGGCGCCGGACCGACGGGTCGTCCAACGAGCCGTCGATCCCCTCCGGCGCCGACGACCGATGGTTCGTGCCGGCCGTGTCTGTGGTCACCTCGACGTCCTCCTTCGTCCCGCCGGGGCGGCCGGTCAGCCGGCCCGGATCGCGCTGAGCAGGTCCTCCAGCAGGTCCGCCGGATCCTCGATCCCGACGGAGAGGCGGATCAGGTCGTCGGTGACGCCGGACCGCAGCCGGACCTCGCGGGGAACCGGCCGGTGGGTCATCAGCGCCGGGCACTCGATCAGCGACCGCACGCCGCCGAGGCTGACCGCACAGGCGAACAGCCCGGTACGCCCCATCAGCTTCTCCGGATCGGCGCGGTACTCGAAGCTGATCATCGATCCCGGGCCGGCCATCTGCCGGCGGGCGACCTCGTGCCCGGGGTGGTCGGGCAGGCCGGGATAGTGCACCCGGCCGACGAGCGGTTCACCGGTGAGTGCCCGCGCGATCGCCTCCGCGGTCCGGGACTGCCGCTCGACCCGCAGCGAGAGGGTCTTCAGACCGCGGTGGACCAGATAGCAGTCCAGCCCGCCGGGCACGTTGCCGGCGACGGTGCGGTGGTCGACGAAGGCCGCGTGCAGCCGTGGGTCGGCGCAGACCAGCGCCCCGCCCATCACGTCGAGATGCCCGGCGATCGACTTGGTGGTGCTGTAGAGGCTGACGTCCGCGCCGAAGCGCAGCGGCTGTTGCCCCGCCGGGCTGCACACGGTGTTGTCGACGACGACCAGCGCGTCGCGGTGGTGGGCGTGCGCCGACACGTCGGCCAGGTCGGCGATCTTCAGCAGCGGGTTGGTCGGCGACTCGACCCACACCATCGCCAGGTCCGGAAACCGCGCCGGGTCGGCCAGGGCCGCCACCACCGCCGGATCGGTCAGGTCGACGTGCTCGACGTGTACGTCGTACCGGCGCAGCGTCTGCATCAGCGACCAGGTACCGCCGTACACGTCGTCGGAGGCGACCAGGCGCTGACCGGGCCGCAGCAGGGACAGCACCGTCGCCGCGGCCGCCTGTCCGGAGGAGTAGACGCTGGCGTACCCGACGTCCTCCAGGGAGGCCAGTGCGGCCTCCAGGGCCTCCCGGGTCGGGTTCTCGCCGCGCCCGTAGAAATAGCGGGGCGTCTCCTGCGCCGACCGTTCGTACGTCGTCGCCAGGTGCAGTGGCGGGACCACGTCCCCGGTGCCGGGCGTCGGGTCCTGGCCGACGTGCACCAGGCGGGTGTCGAACCTCATCCGCCCGCCCCCGGGGCGACGGCCCGCACGCAGTACGCCGTCGACGGCAGTTCGACCCGGCCGTCCGCGTTCACGAACCGGTTCGCGGCCCGCCCGACCGCCGCCCACACCGCCGGGTCGTCCACCGAGCCCCGGTGTTCCTGGATCACCTGACGCATCCGGGGCGGCAGCACGTCGCGGGTGAACCGGACGAAGTCGTCGACCGAGTCCAGTTCGAACGGCACCACCTGCTCGTGCACCGTCACGTCGCGCAGCCCGGCGGCGGTGAACTCGGCCACCACCTGCTCGGGGTCGGCCATCGTGAATGGACCGGGTCCCGGTGGCGGCGGTGCCAGCGCGAGTTCGGCGGAGACGACCGCGAACCCGAGACTGATCATGGGTACGGCCGGCGGCGGCCCCCACACGGCGGCGGCCAGCACCCCGCCGGGCACCAGCAGGCGCCGTGCCTTGGCGAGGTTGTCGACCCGGTCGGCGGCGAACATCAGCGACCAGCGGGCCAGTACGGTGTCGAACCGCTGGTCGGCCAGTTCCGGTGCGCCGACGTCGCCGACCACGAACTCCACCCCGAGTCCGGCACACCGCTCCCGGGCGGCCTCGATCATCACGGGTGACGGGTCGACGCCGACCACCCGGCCGCCGGGCACCACGACCGCGGCGGCGGTCCGCGCCGGTTCACCCGCACCGGTGCCCAGGTCCAGCACCCGACCGCCGGCCCGTACCCCGCCGAGCCCGATCAGCCGGTCGGTCACCACGGCGGCGCCCCGCTCGAACGGCACCGTCCAGGTCCGCCAGCCGGCGGCGACCGCGTCCCAGTTCGCCCGCTGCTGGCGCAGTACGGCCGCCGTGTCCAGTGCCGAAACCATGGCCGCTAGCTCCTCTCGTCGCGGTTCACAGGAACCGGGTGGTGGGCTGCTCGGTGGTCCAGAAACCGGGGCGTACGGTGCCGAGTGCCTCGATCACGCGCTCGACCTCCGACCAGGTGTTGTAGGCGGCGAACGAGACCCGGACGGTGCCGACCAGGCCCAGGCTGTCCAGGAAGGTGCTGGCGCAGTGGACACCGCAGCGCACGGCGATGTCGTGCTGGTCGAGGTGGCCGCCGACGTCGTACGGGTGCAGTCCGTCCACGGCGAAGGAGACGATGCCGCTCGGGTCGTGTCCCGGGTCGCCGAGGATCCGTACCCCGTCCAGCCGGCCCAGTTCGCGGACCGCGCCACGGACCAGGTCGGCGTCGTGGGCGCGCAGCGCGTCCCAGCCGAGCCCGTCGACGTAGCGCAGCGCGGCGGCGAGCCCGATCGCGCCGGCCACGTCCGGGGTGCCGGCCTCCATCCGGCTCGGCAACGGCTGGTAGGCGACCGGCTCCTCGAACGAGACACCCTTCACCGTGCCGCCACCGACCTGGTACGGCCCCATCGTGCTGAACAGGTCGCGCCGACCGTAGAGGACGCCGATGCCCATCGGGCCGTAGACCTTGTGGCCGGAGAAGCAGTAGAAGTCGGCGTCGAGGTCGCGTACGTCGACCGGCCGGTGCGGTACGGCCTGCGCCCCGTCGACCACGGTCACGACGTCGTGCCGGTGGGCGGCGGCGATCATCTCCCGGACCGGGTTGACGGTGCCGAGCACGTTGGACACGTGCGAGAAGGCCGCGATCCTGACCCGTGGTCCCAGCGCCGCGGTGAAGTCGGCGATCTCCACCACCCCGGCCGGGTTCACCGGCACGACGACGAGTTCGGCGCCGGCCTGCTCGCACAGCCGCCGCCACGGCAGCAGGTTGCTGTTGTGCTCCATCGCGGTCACGACGATCTGGTCGCCCGCGCCGACGAGACGCCGGCCCAGCGCGTCGGCCACCAGGTTCGTCGCGGCGGTGGTGCCGCTGGTGAAGACGATCTCGTCGGGGTGCTCGGCGCCGATCCACCGCCGTACGGTCTCCCGGGCCTGCTCGAACAGTTCGGTGGCGGCCAGGCCGAGCCGGTGGTAGCCACGGCCGACGTTGCTGTTGGCATGGCTGTAGTAGTCGACGATCGCGTCGAGCACCGCGCTGGGTTTCTGGGTGGTGGCGGCGTTGTCCAGGTAGGCGAGCGATCCTCCACCTGACCGCAGGAGCGGGAAGTCCTCCCTGACCGCCGCGAGCCGCCGGTCGTCCAACCTGGAATCTTGCATCTGGGTCATGCTGGCTCCCGGTAGTGGAACATGCTGACAAACTGGTCGATGTAGCCCTGGGGAAACGGAAACACCTTCTGTTGCGCGTACGGCCGGCCGGCCGGCGACCGGTAGCCGGGCTCGGTGGGTGCGGGCAGCCGCCCCTGCGGGTCACGCAGGTGCGGGCCGAAGAAGAACCAGCAGAGCTGTCCGACGTGCTCGACGAACAGCACGGGGTGCAGCTCGACCGGATACATGTGCAGATGGCAGTACGTCGCCTTGAACTCGCCGACCGGCCCGAAGCTGTTGCCGAACATGACGTGGCCGAAGATGTCGTGCACCGCCCGGAACACGTCGTTGTGGCTGAGTTCGACGCCGCCGACCACGACGCCGGACGGCTCCCGCAGCGGGTGGAAGCCGGTGGGCGCGGCCGGGCCGTGGCCGGAACTGGTGAGATAGACGTGCAGCACCCCGGTCTCGCGTACGCCGGCGATCAGCTCCCGGGAGCCGTGGTACGGCTGTCCGGGCGCCGACCACGGCCGGACCTCGATGCCGGCGTCGACGATGGCCTGGTACTGCCGCAGGTTCTCGACCTTCAGCCGTTCGTAGAGGTCGGCCAGTTCCGGATCGAACTCGACCAGCGGGGCCCGGTCGAAGTACTCGGCCACCTCCCGGCAGTACCGGGCGTCGAGCCGTACGGTCACGTCGGCGAGCCGGGCGAGCGCGGTCGCGCCCGGGCCGCGATCCGGTGCCCGGCTGTCGACGTAGGACTGCGCCACGGCGGTCAGATCCACCTCGGTGGGCATGGCGGCGGCGCCGCCGGCCGTGGGCAGGCGGCGTCTGGACACGTATCCAGCAGCCATTCCCGTAAGTTATGGGACGCCTGATCGGCCGGCCAGACATCCGTTAGCGGGGCGAAAGACGTACGGCGCGGGCACCTCCGGCCGCGCCGCCGGCCCTCGACCGCTGGCCAGAGAGGTAGACCGAAGCCGATACGGTCGACCGGCTCCGGTAGTGAAAAGAACGCTATTGCATATGTTCTGCCGACATAACGGGCACACTGTCTCTTTACTTTGGCATAGCGAAGCCACAGAGGGATCGATTAACCTTGACCATGTTCCACCTGGGCCAAGATCGATTTTGCATAACGGTGGGGAGCGGGCATGGAAGGCCAGCAGCCGGACGGGCACTCACGATGTCGATCCACCTCTCTCGATAGACTCGACGGAGCGCCCACCACCGACCGCCCTGCCAGCGGCCCCGGCCCACTGCCGTGGCTGCGCCGCTGCCAGGACCTTCTGGTCACCAAGGCCCGTGGAAACCAGACCGGAGCCACCGAACGGCACCGCGACCTGTGCTGGTCGCACGCCAGCGACCTCGGGTCGGCGATGCTGGAATACGCCCGCCACACCGGCGACGACAAACGCCTCGAAAACGCCATCGAACTACTGGAACACGCGTGGTCGCAGACGTCGGCCGGCACCGCCCCCCGCCAGACCGTCACCGCCACCCTGGGCCTGGCGTTCTATACGCGATTCCAGCGCAGTGGGCACCACGTGGATCTCGACACGATCATCGCCCGCCTCGACGGCGCGGCCGACGAGCCGTGGAGCGCCGTGGCCGACGCGACCGACGAGCGGCCGGCGGAGCACCTGCTCCCCACGGCAGACCTCGAACCCGCGCTGGCCGAGCCGGCGACGGCCGGTCCCGACCGCGGCACCGACCACCGCCACTCGATTCGCCGGATCACGCCGGTGCCGCTGCCCCGCTGGTCCGAACTCAGCACCCAGCTCGCCTTCCGCCAGGCCGCACCCACCACCGGCTGGCCGATCAACTGAGCGCACACGGACCGCGACCACTGGTTACCATGTGGTTTAGTAGCGATGACCGATTGTGATCGACTTTGTCAAGTCAGTGAACCCAAGTTGACTTTGCCTGTGATTGAGTACTGAAGGGGCACCTCTGTCCACCCATTGTTCGACTACTATGGGTGCACCATCGGTCTTCTCCACTACTCGTCTCCACCCGCTGTTAACGCATCTCACAGGCTGGCAGTCATGATGGATTCAGGTTCGACCCGGACACCCGACGCGTCCTCACAGCCGCAGTCATTCGGCACGCGGCTGCGGCTGCTACGCCTCGATCGCGGTCTACGTCAGCGCGACCTCGCCGGTGAGCACCTCTCCGCCAGCTATATCTCTTTTCTTGAGTCCGACCGTCGCGCGCCCACCGAGCGGGTCGTCCGCCAGCTCTCCGAGCGCCTGACCTGTCGCCCTGAGGATCTGTGGATGCCATCCCAAGCCGACCAGCCCGCGCCGGGAACCGCCACCGTCGAACTCAAGCTGGCCAGGGTGTCACTTCTCGCCGGCGCGCTCGACCGGGCCAGGACGGCGTACGCGGAACTCGCCGACGCCCACCCGACCGTCCCGGCGGTGTTCGGCGAGGCCACCCTCGGACTCGCCCAGGTCGAGGAGTCCGCCGGCCGGCCCGCCGAGGCGGCGAGCCACTACGAGACCTGCCTGGCCGCCGAGACCGACACCGGCTACAGCAACCGGCTGTCGGCCGGCCTCGGCCTGTCCCGCTGTCTGGCCCAGCTCGGCCGGGCGGAGCAGGCCCTCGCGGTGGCGCGGTCCACCGCCAACCACATCGAACAGATCGGACTCGACCGCTCCGACGTCGGCGTCGAGATCCGCGCGATCATCGCCACCGTCCAGTGTGAACTGGGCCAACCGGGGCTCGCCCGCGAGCCGATCGCCGAAGCGCTGGAGATCGTTCCGGAGATCACCGACCGACACGAGCTGATGTCGGTCTACCACCGGGCCAGTGCCGCGGCCGTCGAGGCCGGCCACCCCGGCCGGGCCATGGAACTGCTCGGCCGGGCCATGGACGCGAGCCTCGGCCACGACCACCAGCGGATCATCGGCATGCTCCGGGCCCTCTACGGCGGCCTGTTGCTGCGCCAGCCCCCGGTCGACCCGGAACTGGCCCACGAGATGCTGACCCAGGCCCTGGCCGACCTCGGGACGACCGGAAGCGTGCTGGAGGTCATCCGCTGCCGCAACGACCTGCTGTCGGCGCTGATCCTGCTCGACCGCACGGAGGAGGCGGTCGGCGGGGCGCGGGAGTTGCTGGACAGCACGGCGGGCCGGTCCACCCCGGAACGGATCGACACCCTGTTGCTGCTGGCCGCCGCGCAGTCCATCCTCGGCGACACCGACGGTGCCCGGGGCACGTGCGCGACGGCCCGCGACGAACTCGAGGACCTGGCCGACTCGGCGCAGACGTCCCGGCTCTGGTCCCAACTGGGCGAGGCGATGACCCAGGTCGGCGAGACCGACGCGGCGATCGTCGCCTACCGCCGGGCGATCCAGAGCCTCGGCGTCGAGATGACTCCGGCGCTGCGGCCCACCCGGCCCGCCGACGACGACCGGCCGGTTCCACCGCAACGGGTGGCGCGTGCTTCCCGGCAGCCCCGCCGGCCGCGCCGGCCGGACCGGGGATAGCCGCAACCGGAGTCCGCGCGCCGGTGCGGACCGACGGACCGGCGGATCAGTCGTCCGGTCGGTCCGCGCCGACTCCGGCGGCCCGCTCGGTCAACCGGAAGAAGACCGCGTCCAGGCTCGGCTGCCGCAACGCCACATCCTCGACCACCAGCCCGGCGGCGTCGAGTTGGCGTACGACCACCGGCAGGGTGAGCACCCCACTGGGCACGGCGACGCGCACCGTACGCTGATCGTGGTCGATCTCCGGTTCGGCGCCGGTGAGGCCGGCCAGGATGCCGGCGGCCGCGGCCAGTTCGGCGGTGTCCCCCAGCACCACGTCGACCCGGATGCCGATGGCCGCCTTCAGCTCGGCCGGGGTACCCGCGGCGAGGACCCGTCCCTGGTCGACCACCACGATCTGGTCGGCGAGGCTGTCCGCCTCGTCGAGGTACTGCGTCGTCAACAGCACCGAGGTACCGGTCGCGACCAGGTCGGCGATGTGCCGCCACATCTGCCGCCGGCTCCCCGGGTCGAGCCCGGTGGTCGGCTCGTCCAGGAAGAGCACCGGCGGCGCGGTGATCAGGCTGGCCATCAGGTCGAGTCGACGCCGCATACCGCCTGAATAGCCCTTCACCGGCCGGTCGGCCTCGCCGGCGAGGTCGAAGCGGGCGAGCAACTCGGCCGCCCGGGCCTTCGCCGTCCGGTCGTCGAGGTGGTGCAGCCGGCCGAAGACCCACAGGTTCTCCCGGCCGGTCAGATCGTCGTCCACCGCCGCGTACTGCCCGGCGAGCCCGATGTTGCGGCGTACGGTCTCGGCCTCACGGACCACGTCGTAACCGGCCACCCGCGCCTGGCCGGTATCCGGCCTGGTCAGCGTGGTCATGACCCGGACGGCGGTGGTCTTGCCGGCACCGTTGCGGCCGAGCAGCGCACAGACCGTCCCGGCCGCCACCCGCAGATCCAGTCCGCGCAACGCGTGCGTACGCCGGAAGCGCTTGTGCAGTCCCTCGACCTCGATCGCACAGTCGGAGATCAACCAGATCACCCATCCCGGAACGGGCCGCCGGGGTCGTACACCACCGGCCGGGGTGCCCGTCACTTCACTGTGCCGGACCGGCGGGCGGCGGCCGGCAGACCTGTCAGCCGGCCGAAGGTTCACTCAGTCGTGGCAGCAGCCGCCGGCCTCTTCCGGGTGACTCGCGTACCAGTCGCCGCGGCCCTGCGGCAGCAGGTCGAGCACCGACCAGGTCGCGCAGATCGGGTCGAGGCCGCGGGAGTCGCCGCCGTCCCCCGCGTGGTAAGGCGTCGCCTCCGGGTCGGCGGGGTCGGTCAGGTCGGCCGTGCCGTGCCAGTGCACCCGCAACCGCTCGCCGTCGCGGCGGTAGACGGTGGCCGCCGGCACCATGTCGCCGCCGGGCAGCCGCAGGCCGAGCTGGTCGGTCAGGTCGCCGGGACGGGTCGAGTAGACCGGGACCCGCTGCCAGCCCCGAGAGCGGGCCAGGTCGGCAAGCCGGTCCGGGGCGGCCGGGGCGAGCACGGCAACGGCAGTGCTCTCGCGCAGGTGCGGCGCCAGCGGGTCGAGCCCGTCGATCCACATCGCACACATCGGGCACGGCTCGGGCCAGTCCTGGTCGAACATCAGGTTGTAGGTGAACAGCGTCGGCTGCCCGTCGAACAGCTCGCCGAGCGCGGTCACGGTGCCGTCGAGGGCGGTGAGCGGGGTGTCGGCGGCGACGACCGGGCCGGGCGGCAGGGCCCGACGCAGTGCGGCGACCCGCTCGGCCGCGTCGCGCAACTCGCGCTCCGCCGCGAGCAGTGCCGCCCGCGCCGTCCGGTAGTCCCCGGACACTGCGCGGTTGAGCTGCCCGATGGTCTCGGTCACGGTGTCTCTCCCTCAGCCGTGGGCGTGGTCCGGTCACCGGCGACCGGCCGGAGAAACCATCGTATAGCGGACGGACACGACGGGTGACGCAGCACGTCGGGGGTGCCACCGGGTCCGTCCCGTGGCACCCCCGACGTGACACACACTCACTGCACGTGCGGTGGCGGGGATCCCCACGTGACCACGACCATGACGAGGGTCATCACGATGGTGATCCCGAGCGCGATGGTCCGCACCCGCGACACCGTACGCTGCGGGATCTTCCAGGCGTCGATGGACCACTTGCCCGCGCCGGCCAGCAGGACGGCGAGGCCGCAGGCGAGCACCGCCAGCTCCCACTCGAACCCGCCGGGCATGAAGAAGCCGACACCGAGCTTGAGCGACGCCGAGGTCGCCATCATGATCACCACGAGCGAGGCGCCGAGTGCGGTGAACACCCCGAGCAGCAGGGCGAGGCCGGCGAGCGTCTCGGTCACGGCGAGGATCCAGGCGAACACCGTGGAGGCGCCGCCGAATCCCTTCGGCTCCAGATAACCGGCCATCTTGGCGGTGTCCCAACCGGTCCACACGCCGAAGAGGTTCTGGAGACCATGTAGAAGATAGGTACTGCCCACGGCCAGCCGCAGCACGAGCAACGCCGAGGCGACCCAGTTGTCCTGGGTGGTCGCGTCGGCGGTCCCCGCCGCGCGGTCACGGTCGCGGTTGAACCGGCACTGTCACTGTCCACTTCGCCGCCCCAGTGCCCCGGACGGACCGCATCACTAGTCATGGATTGACGCTAACCACGCCGCAGGGCCCTCGGTGCACATCTGTCGGTAGGGCGAAAGCCCCGTCCGCGAACTGATCGGCGGGTCGACCGGCCGCTGTCCGGACGGCGAAAGATTCCGGCCCGGTGTAACGGTTGTTCGTTATAAAGAGGACCGACCAGGGGGTGAGCCAGATGCAGTCGCTGCACCTCGCCGACGCGGGTGGTGCCCTTCGCTACCACGACCTGCCCGGCACCGGACCCGCCGGCGTCTACATTCCCGGGCTGGCCTGCGCGGCAACGGCCGACTTCCCGGAAACGGCGGCTCACCCGGCGATCCGGGACCGGCGCTGGATCCTGGTCGACCCGCTCGGTGTCGGCTTCAGCGACCGGCCGGCCGACTTCCCGTACACGATCGAGGCCCACGCGGCGACGGTCGCCGCCCTGCTCGACCACCTCGGTCTGGCCGGCTGCGCGGTGGTCGGCAGCAGCATGGGCGGGGCCGTCGCGATCACCCTGGCCACCGCCCGGCCCGACCTCGTGGGGCACCTGCTGCTCGCCGAACCGGCTCTGGACCGGGGACGCGGCATGCTCAGCCCCTATCTCGCCGACCTCGACGAGGCGGAGTTCGTCGAGCGGGGCCACCGGGAACTCGTCGAGATGCTGGAGAAGGCCGCGGCCGACGGGCACACCGGCGCCGGCAACTTCGCCGCCGCGGTGCGGGCCGCGGCGCCGTACGCCATGCACCGCAGCGGGCGGTCGCTGCGCCAGCCGCGCGATCCCAGCTTCCGTGACCAGCTCTACCGGCTGCCGATGGGCCGGGCGGTGGTGGTCGGTGCCCGGACCGGCGTCGACCTGAGCACGTTCGCGGCGCACGGCATCCCGACGTACGAGGTGCCCGCCGCCGGACACTCCATGATGGACGAGAATCCGGCCGGCTTCGCCACGGCGTTGGCGGCGGGCCTGGCCGGCTGGCGGTGACCGACCCACCCACCGACCCACCGCAGCGCGAGGAGAGTGCGATGGCGAAGAAGCTCCTGGTTCCGGTGCTCGGAACGCTGGGTTTCACCCAGATCCGGCACGTGGCACCGGTCCGCCGCGGCGCGGCGCGCGGCCTGGTCGCCGAGGTCTACCGGCAACTGGAACGGGACTTCGGGGTGTTGGCGCCGCCGGTCGCGCTCCATGCCCCGGCACCCGAGGTGCTCGCCGCCTGCTGGCTGATGCTGCGCGAGACGGTGATCGTCGAGAGCACCGTCGACCGGCTGACCAAGGAGACCGTCGCGGCCGCGGTGTCGCGGGCCAACACCTGTCCGTACTGCATCACGGTGCACGAGGAGATGTCGCAGACCCTGGGCCGGCCGGCCCGGCCGCCCGGCACCCGACCAACCGGCGCGAAAACGGTGTCGGGTGGGTCAGCCGGACGCCCACGGGCCGTCGCGGACTGGGTGACGGCGGTGCCGGACCGGGTGGCGGCCGGTGGCCGGAACCGGCCCTTCCCGGCCTCGCACACCCCGGAGGTCGTGGGCGGCGCCGTGCTGATGCACTACCTGAACCGGGTCGTCAACGTGCTGCTGTACGACATCCCGCTGCCGCCGGGGGTGCCGCGCATGGCCCTCGGGCCGGTCATGAAGGTGCTCGGTCGGCAGATCGTCGGGCAGGCCCGCGGTTCCCACGCCCCCGGGCGCTCACTCGACCTGCTGCCGGCCGCGGAGCCCCCGCCGACCTGTGGTGGACCGCGACGAACCCGAACGTCGCCGCGGCGTTCGGTGCCGCCGTCGCGGCGGTCGAGGCCGCCGGCGCCCGGTCGGTTCCCGCCCCGGTACGCGAACTCGTGCTGCGCGAACTCGACGCCTGGGACGGCACCACCCGGCCGCTCGACCCGTCGTGGCTGTCCGGACCGGTGTCCGGGCTGGCGGCGGCCGACCAGCCCGCCGGGCGGCTGGCGATGCTGGTCGCGTTCGCCGCCTACCGGGTGGACCAGCCGACCGTCGACGCGTTCCGGCGAACCGGCGCCACCGACGCGGACCTGGTCGGACTCTGCGCCTGGGCAGCGCTGGCCGCCAGCCGTCAGATCGGCGCCCGGCTCGCCGGCCCCCGCGACGGCGCCGAATCCCCCGGCGAGCCGGCCCACCACTGAGCGGTCCAGCACCGAGCGGCCCGGCGGGCGGGTGTCGTGCCGGCGCGGCCCGTACCCGGGCCGGGCCGGCGGCGCGGCCGGGTCCCCCTCCCGGACGCGCCCGATTCCGACCGCCCGGTCAGCGCAGGCCGTTGCGGATGGCGACCTCGATCAACAGCTCCGGGTCGTCGGTGATGATGCCGTCGACCCCGAGATCGATCACCCGCTGCATGACCGCCGGGTCGTTCACCGTGTACGGGACCACCTTGAGCTTGTCGCGCCGCTGGAGCACCGGCACGTCGGGGCCGTGGTAGTAGGTCGGGCTCTCCCGCAGGTACCAGTCCGCCGAGGAGACCGTGCCCTGACCCGGGTCGTGCACCTGCCAGTTCGCCGACACGGTGCCGGCCCCGGAGGCACGGACCAGCTTGCCCAGGTCGCGGTAGCGCCACCAGTCCAGCCCACCGGTCCACGGGCTCTTCACCGTACGGTCGCCGTACACCGCCTGGAGCGAGCACTCGTCGGCGAGGCTGGCGCACTCGTCCGGGCCGTACTGCCAGACCAGGGCGACCGTCTCGATCCGCGGGTTGAGCGTCCTGGCGTGCTGGATCGTCCGCCAGTCGAAGGACTGGATGGTGACCCGGTCGACGAAGCCGGCCTTCTCGACCGCCCGGACCAGCTTCGCGGTGAAGTTCCGGTACGGGGCGGTGTCCGCCACCAGCGGGTTGATCTTGGTCTCGATGTTCAGCCGTACGTCGGGCCGGTCGCTCCCCTTGACCAGCGAGAACACCTCGTCGAGGGTGGGAATGCGGGCCCCGGGCACCGGCACCTGGGTCGGCTCGGTCGTCTTCGAGCCGCAGTCGATCGTCCTGATCTGCTGCAACGTCAGTTCCCGGACCTGCTTGCCGACGTACGGGAACTTCGGGTCGCGGGGGCGGACCGGCGCGGTGTCGACGCAGTGCGAGCCGTTGACCATACGGTCGTGCGACACCACCAGGTGGCCGTCGGAGGTCACCCCGGTGTCCAGCTCCAGCGTCGAGATGTCCTTGTTGGACAGTGCGTTGGCGAACGCCGGCAGGGTGTTCTCCGGCCGGGTCGCCTTGCCGCCGCGGTGGGCCTGGATGTCGAACGGTGCCGCGTACGCCTTCGGCAGCCGGTAGCCGCGGCCGGCGATCAGCCCGCGCAGCCGGTCCGGGTAGTCGGTGATGATCCCGTCCACGCCGTCGTCGATCAGCTTGGCCATCGTCGGTACGTCGTTCACCGTCCACGGCACCACCTTGATGCCGTTGCGGTGCGCGTGGTCGACCATCTCCTTCGTCACGTACGGCCGGTAGCCGGGGTCGGCCACCGAGCCGTTCTGCGGGAACCCGTGTACGGGCGAGAAGGTCTTCGCCCCGAAGCTCTTGATCGCCTTGATCGGGTCGCCGCCGAAGTCGTCGATGTCGAGGCCACCCAGCCACGGCGACCGGCCCGGCTGGCCGGTCTGCAGGAAGTCGTGGTTGGTCAGCGCGACCAGCGGCAGCCGCGGCTCGACCTGGCGCATCCGCATCAGCGCGCCCCAGTCGAAGCTCTGGATGGTGACCTGCTTCAACAGTCCGGCCGCCCGGATCTCGGCGGCGGTCACCTGGACGAACTGCTCCCGGGGCGCGGTCTCGTGCGGCGCACCGGCCTCGACCTTGGTCTCGACGTTGAGCGTGACGCCGTCGGCACCGTACCGCTTGACCAGCGCGAAGACGTCGCGCAGCAGCGGCATCGTGGAGCCCGGTACGGCGAGCTGGCCGGGGTGCTCGGGCAGGGTCCGGGTGCCGCAGTCGAGGGTACGGACCTGGGCCAGGGTGAGGGTGTTGACGTACCTGCCGACGTACGGGAACTCGGGGTCGCCCGGGGTGACCGGTCCGGTGTCGACGCACTTGTTCGCCGCGACCCGGCGGTCGTGGGTGACGACCGCCTGGCCGTCCTCGGTGATCTGCACGTCGAGTTCGAGCGTGGTCACCCCGAGGCGCAGCGCGTTGCCGAACGAGGCGAGGCTGCTCTCCACCCGCAGGCCGAGTCCGCCCCGGTGGGCCTGCAGGTCGAACGTCCTGCCCTTGGCGGGGGTGGCGAGGGCCGGGGTGCCGGCCAGCACCATGGCCGCCACCAGCACCGCCGTGGTGATGCGGCGTGTCTTGCGCACGCTGGTCTCCCTCCGCGGCGGGCGGGTCCCGCCGGTCGGCGGCCAGCATGGTGAGGCCGGGCGGCGCGCAGGCGATCGGCGGTCGACATCGGCGTGAACCGATGCCGACCACCTCGGGCCATCGACCGGGCCGTCAGCCGCCGAACGCCGCGACGTTCTCCCGTACCCACCGGGCGAAGGTCCGGGCCGGTCTGCCGGTGACCTCCTCGACGGTGGGCAGCACGGTGTAGCCGGCCTCCGGCGGGTTGGTGCGCATCGTCAGAAAGAAGCCGATGTCGTCATCACCGAAGCCCTGCCCGCGCCACTGCGCGACGATCTCGTCCCGGCTGAGTTCGACGTAGCGGACCTCACGGCCGAGGACCTCGCCGATCACGCGGACCTTTTCCGGCGGGGTGAGTGCCTGCGGCCCGGTGATCCAGTACTCGCGGCCGGCGTGTCCGTCGCCGGTCAGCGCGACCGCGGCGACCGCGGCGATGTCCGCCTCGTGGACCATCGCACTCTTCGCCTCGGGGAACGCCTCCCGGACCACCCCCTCGTCGCGTACCGAGTCGGCCCACTCCAGGGTGTTCGACATGAACTCCACCGGCCCGAGGTACGTCCACTCCAGACCGCCGGCCTCGACCGCCTCTTCGAGCGGGCTCCTGGTCACGTCGCCCTTGAGCACGGTCGCCCGCCGTACGCCGGCGTCCCGGGCCAGCTTCACGATCTCCTCGCCGTTGGTGATCGGTTCGTAGCCGGCAAAGGTGATCAGGTGTACGGCGTCGACGCCGGCGAACGCGGCGGGCAACGTCGCGGCGTCGGCCAGGTCGCCCCGGACCACCTCGGCACCGGCGGGCAGGTCGGCGCGGTCCGGGTCGCGGGTCAGCGCCCGGACCCGGTGCCCGGCGGTCAGCAGTTGCGCGACGAGGGGGCGTCCGACGTTGCCGGTGGCGCCGGTGACGAGGACAGTGCTGGTGTCGGTCATGCCGGCAACGTTATTGCCGATTCCGGCCAGTTCCTGTCCGCAATCGACGGATGCGCGGTGCCGTGGTGAACACCCCCGCGTCGACCGGATCAGGCGAGGGTCTTGAGGTACCGGTCGAGCGCGGCGTACGACTCGGCGGCACCGGCCTCCATCCCGGAGGCGACCATACCGTCCCGGTCCTCCTTGTCGGCGAAACGTGAGGTGCCGGTGACCACGGTCGTGCCGTCCCGCTCCTCGAACACCAGCGTCTCCTCGAGGATGTGGCCGGCCATCGGCTCGTATTCGAAGGTCTGGACGATCCGCTCGTTCGGCACGATCTCCCGGAACTCGCCGCGGAACGCGTGGCTGCCGCCGTCCGGGGTGTGCTCGACGTAGCGGTACCTGCCGCCGACCCGGAAGTCGATCTCGACGTCGAGCGGGTTGCCCCGGCCCCACCAGTGCTTCAGATGCTCGGCCCGGGTGTGCACGGCGAAGACCAGTTCGCGGGGGGCGTCGAAGGTACGGGTCATGGTGACTTCGAGGTCGGACGGGAAGTCGGTGACCAGCTTGTGGCTCATTGCGGTTTCTCCTTCAGTTCACGCAGGTAGTCGTCGAGTACGTCGTACCGCTCGTCCCAGTGCCGGCGGTACTGGTCGATCCACTCGGCTACGGAGCGGAGCGGGGCGGGGTCGAGCCGGCAGCGCCGCCACTGCGCCTCCCGGGTACGCACGATCAGCCCGGCCCGCTCCAGCACGTTGAGGTGCTTGGAGATGGCCTGGAGGCTGACCGGGAACGGCGCGGCCAGTTCGTTGACCGTCGCGTCGCCGGCCGCCAGCCGGGCCAGGATCGCCCGGCGGGTCGGATCGGCGAGTGCGGCGAACACGTTGCTCACCGGATCTTCTGCCATCGCCCCTCTCCACCACGTCAAAGTCAACCAGATGGTTGATTAACCGATGAGTTGAATATACAGCTCACGAAGGTGCCGTCAAGCAGAACCGGGAAAACAGGAAGAGACCACTGACCGCCCCGCCCCGACACCTGTGGGAGACGCCACACTCCGACCCGCCGAAACATGTCATCGACATCGATATACGGGCCCCCTCCGCCGTCCTAGCCTCGGCGCAAGCCGCGCCCACCGGCCGGCGCCGCAGGACAGGAGGACCCATGAAGTTCCTCGTACGCGCCGTCACCGCGGCCGCCACGGCGGCCCTGCTCACCGTCGTACCCGCGACCACCGCCCAGGCCGCCGACCCACCCACCCGGCCCCCGGTGTCGGGCACGTTGAACACCTACAACGTGTCGGCGGTCTACGTCGCCGGCGTCTCGTCCGGCGGCTACATGGCCACCCAACTGCACCTGGCCTACTCCGCCCGGATCCGGGGTGCCGCGATCTTCGCCGCCGGCCCCTACTACTGCGCCCAGTACAACGCCGCCCAGGCCACCTACGGCTGTATGGACGACCTGTGGCCGACGTACCTGTCGACGCTGAAGTCGTACCCGCCGCTGTGGGCCGCGTACGGCTGGATCGACCCGGTCGCGAACCTGTCCGGCCGGCCCGTCTACGCCTTCCGCGGCAACGGCGACACCGTGGTCAGGAAATCGGTCAACGACGCGCTGGTCAGCTTTTACCAGCACTTCGGCGCCAGCGTGCAGTACGACACCACCTCGCCGGCCGGGCACGGCTGGGTCACCCCGTACGGGACGGTCGGCTGTTCGGCCACCGCACAGCCGTACCTGAACGACTGTGGCACCGACCCGCAGAACGCCTTCCTGCGCAAGCTGCTGGGCTCGGTCAGCCCGCGCAACACCGGCGCGCTCGGCGGGCAGTTGGTCAGCTTCAACCAGAGCACCTTCGCGGTCAACGGCTACGCCGCGGGGCTGAGCATGGGCTCGACCGGGTTCGCCTACGTGCCGGCGGCCTGCACCGCCGGCCAGTCCTGCCGGCTGCTTGTCGCGCTGCACGGCTGCAAGCAGGGCCGCGCCGAGGTGGGCACCGCGTTCGTCGACCGGGCAAACCTCAACCAGTACGCCGACACCAACCGACTGATCGTGCTGTATCCGCAGGCGGTCCCCTCGGCGGTGAACCCGAACGGCTGCTGGGACTGGTGGGGATACCTCGGCGGGACCAACTACGCGATCAAGGGCGGAGCCCAGTTGGAGACCATCATGAACATGGTCCGCCGCCTGGACGGCTGACCCGCCGGCCGCCGGGGACGGAATGGACGGACCGCGGGCGCGCGACCTCAGCCGCGACCGTTGGGCACCGGCGGCTCCGGCGGCCAGGCGGCCGGCGCGGGCGGGAACGCCGACCGCGGCGGGGGTGCCGACGGGGGCGGAGGCGCCGACGGGGGCGGGGGTGCCGACGGGGGCGGGGGTGCCGACGGGGGCGGGGGTGCGACGACCTTCGCCACCCCGACGCTGCCGGCCCGGCCGACCGGAGCCGTGCCGTTGACTCCAGCGGCACCGGGCCGAGGCGGTCGGGCGCCCCGGTCGTTCCGGGCGGCCCCGGGGCTCGCCGGATCGATCCTGGCCGCCCCCACGCTGGCGACGCCGACGCTGCCCGCACCGGGGCGGGTGGCGGCGGCGAGTTGCTCGCGGCGGCTCCGGGACGGGCGGCGGGCGACGGCGTGGAAGGAAACCACGAACACCGTCGCGAGCACCAGCCCGACCGCACCGACGATCAACTGGGTACGCAGGATGTGGAAGCGGGACGTGACGACGCCGGTGCCGCTGTCGAGCAGCTGGGTGCCGATCGCCTCCCCGGGGCCCGGGTCGTACTCCCGCTGACGCTCCACCACCTCTTCGCTGATGAGCGTGGTGACCGAATCGACGGTCAGCCCGACCTGCTCGGGCGTCGGCGCCGCGACGTCGATGGTCAGCAGCCCGCTACGCACGGTGTGCCCGACCTCGTAGTCCGACACACCACCGGCGGCCTCCACCCGCTGGCGGGCCTGCGGGGCGGTGACCGAAACCTGGACCGCCTGCGCCATGCCGACCTCGCCGAGGCTGAGCCACGGATTGCGTTCGTCGGGGGCGGCGCTCGCCGCGGCCGGTCGGCGGTCGTTGGGGTTCACCGTCGGCGGGATCAGCAGAATGGTGGCGGATGCCTTGTATTCCGGCTGCATGACGAAGCCGACCGCCACCGCGGTCAGGATCGCGACAAGGACCGCCGGCACGGAGACGTACCACCGGCGTACGGCCACCAGCAGGATCTCGAAGAGGTCGATCGCTGGCCCCCAACAGTCCGTGCGCCGCCCTGGATGACGACCATCCTAAGGCCGGCAACTCTACTCTCTCGTAAGAAGACAGATCACTCCACGTCGTCTCAACCGATGGGCGCCGACTGTTGGACACTGGGAGCCACGACCGAGCGGAGCGAGGGGGGCACGTGACCGAGCGCAGCGAGGGCACCGGTCAGCTCAGCAACAGTCATGCGACCACCGAACGAAGTGAGGGGGACGCATGACCGAGCGCAGCGAGGGCACCAGCCAGCTCAGCAACAGTCATGCGACCACCGAACGAAGTGAGGGGGACGCATGACCGAGCGCAGCGAGGGCACCAGCCAGCTCAGCAACAGTCATGCGACCACCGAACGAAGTGAGGGGGACGCATGACCGAGCGCAGCGAGGGCACCAGCCAGCTGATGCAGATCGGTGAGGCTGCGGAACGGGTCGGGTTGAGCATTCGCACCATCCGCCACTACGAGGAGGCCGGGCTGATCGTCCCGTCGGCCCGCAGCGAAGGTGGGTTCCGCCTCTACACCCAGCCCGATCTCGACCGGCTCGCCGTGGTCAAACGGATGAAGCCGCTCGGCTTCACCCTCGAGGAGATGCGCGACCTGCTCACCCTGCTCGACGCGCTCGCCGACACCGAACCCGGCGCCGAACGGACCGCCCTGCTGGACCGGTTGGCGATGTTCCACCAGGCGGCGACGGCACGGGTCCAGGCGCTGCGGGACCAGCTCGCCACCGCCGAGGGTTTCGCCCGCCAGATGCAGGACCAGCTCGACATCCACCGACGCTGAGGACGTACGTCCGGCGCCCGGGTCGCCGGCCGCCGGGCGCCGTTCAGCAAGGCCGGCTAGGTTCATCCCATGGCGGAGTTGGTGTACCCGCCCGTCATCGCCACCGCAAAGGCGATGTTCCGGGTGCTGGACCTGCGGATCAAGGTAGAGGGCGAGCAGCACATCCCCCGGCAGGGCGGGGCGGTGATCGCGAGCAACCATGTCAGCTACCTCGACTTCATCTTCTGCGGTCTCGGCGCCCAGCCGGCCCGCCGGCTGGTGCGCTTCATGGCCAAGAAGTCGGTTTTCGACCACCGGATATCCGGTCCGCTGATGCGTGGCATGCGCCACATCCCGGTGGACCGCAACGCGGGGATCGCCTCCTACCGGGAGGCGCTGGCGAAGTTGAAGGACGGTGAGGTCGTCGGCGTCTTCCCGGAGGCCACGATCAGCCGGTCGTTCACCGTCAAGGAGCTCAAGACCGGGGCCGCGCGGATGGCACACAGCGCGAAGGTGCCCCTGATCCCGATGGCGATCTGGGGAACCCAGCGGCTGTGGACCAAGGGCCGGCCCCGTACGTTGACCCGCCGCCACCTGCCGATCACGATCCTCATCGGCGAGCCGGTGCCGACCCAGCGGGACCAGGAGGCGGTCACCGCCGAACTGCACGCCACCCTCTCCGCACTGGTGGACCGGGCCCAGCGCGACTATCCGGACGTGCCGGCGGGATCCGACGACGCCTGGTGGCAGCCGGCACACCTGGGCGGCAGTGCGCCGACGCCGCAGGAGGCGGCGGCCCTGGACGACGCGGCACCGGCCCGCTGATCCCGGCGCGGTGCCGCCGGCGACCGGCGGCACCGTGGCGCGTCAGTCGTCGCCCTCGGCGGTCCAGGCCAGTGCGGCGGCCCGGATCTCCTCGACCGGCACGTCACGGTCGTGTCGGGCCACACACCAGCGCAGCCCGAACGGGCAGCGGAACACCCCCATCCGGTCGCCGGAGAACGCGTCGCCGACCTGGGACACCGGCGTCGCCCCGGCGGCCACCGCCCGGGCGAAGACGGTGTCCGGGTCCTCCACCCAGTACGTCAACGTGAAGGCGTTGCCCTGCGCGGGCGGCCCGATCAGCCCGAGGTCGGGCATCGGCGCACCCAGTTGCAGCACCGAGTCACCGATCCGCAGCTCGGCGTGGATGACGTCGCCGTCCGGGCCGTCGATCCTGGTCAGCACCTCGGCACCGAGGACGTCCCGGTAGAAGTCGATGGCCCGGCCGGAATCGTCGACGGTGACGTACGGCATCAGACGTTGCGTGCCGGCCGGCGCCGGCCCGCGAGCAGGGGATTCGTTGTCGGTCATATGGTGCATGCTGCTCTGGTGGACCGGCCACCGCTTGGAAAAACACGACACCGACCGGCACCGACCGCGAGCCGTCACGGCCTGCTCGGCGTACGTGCCCGGGACTTCGACCTCGACCGGGCGCCCGCCTCACCCGACCTCGCCGGTCTCGTCGAGCGGCACTGGCTGGTCCGTTGGGATCTGCCCGACGGCCGGGAGGGTTCGGTCAGCCTGATCCCCCATCCGTGCGTCAACCTGTTCGCCGCCGGTGGACCGGTCGCCGTCGCCGGGGTCGGCGACAAGGTGTTCACCTACCGCTACTCCGGCCGCGGTCACGTCTTCGGGTGAAGTTCCGGCCGGGCGGGTTCGCGCCGTTCCTGGTCGGGCCGGTGGCCCGGCTCACCGGCCAGACCCGGCCGCTCGCCGAATTCTGGGGCGGGGCCGACGCCGCCGGGTTGGCCCGTGACCTGGCCGCCGCCGGCCCGGACCTCGGCGCGCTGGTCGCGGTCGCGGAGCACCACCTCCGGGCGCACCGGCCGGCGCCGGACCCCGAGGTGGAACGGGTCGGGCGGATCGTACGCACACTGCTGCACGACCGGTCGGTGCTCCGGGTCGACGAGGTGGCGGCCCGGTTCGGCCTGTCGCCCCGGTCGCTGCAACGGCTCTTCCAGCGTTACGTCGGCGTGAGTCCGAAGTGGATACTTCGGCGCTACCGGCTGCACGAGGCGGCCGCCCGGCTGGCGGCGGACGACGGGCCGGCCAACTGGAGCGAGGTCGCCGCCGACCTGGGCTATTTCGACCAGTCGCACTTCATCCGGGACTTCGCCGCGGCGGTGGGGATGACCCCGGCCGCGTACGCCGACGCCTGTCGCCGCCGCGTCCAGCCGGTGAGCGCCTGACCCGCGCCCGACCGGGTCAGCGGAACCCGGGTGCTGTGCGGGTCCGTCCTACCGGCCGGTAGGGTCGGATCTCCGCGTGAGGGAGGGGTGGCCGATGGCCGACGACAGGACGCCGGGCGGGGCCGGTGCGGCGGGCCGTCCCGGACTGCGGCTCGAGGTGGCCGGGGGCACCGCGACGATCCGGATCGACAACCCGGCCAAGCGGAACGCGATGACGGTGCCGATGTGGCGGCAGCTACCGGTGCTGCTCGACCGGCTCGCCGCCGACCCCCGGGTACGGGTGCTCGTGCTGACCGGGGCCGGCGGCACGTTCTGTGCCGGCGCGGATATCGGCACGCTCGACGAACTGCTCGGCATCGGCCCGCTGGAGGGACCGGCCCGGTACGCGCCGACGGCACAGCGGGCGGCACCGAGGACGGGCAGGCGGCGATGGTCGTCGCCGAGAACAACCTGGCGACGTTCCCCAAACCGACGATCGCCGAGATCCGGGGCCACTGCGTGGGCGGCGGCTGTCAGCTCGCCGTCGCCTGCGACCTGCGGATCGCCGCCGAGGGCACCCGGTTCGGGGTGCCGCCGGCGCGGCTGGGCGTGGTCTATCCGCTGCCGACCACCCGCCGGCTGGTCGAACTGGTCGGTCCGGCCGCGGCGAAATACCTGCTCTACTCGGCCGAACTGGTCGACACCGCGCACGCGGCCCGGATCGGACTGGTCGACGAGGTCGTCCCCGCCGACCAGCTCGCCGACCGGGTACGGACGCTCGCCGCGACGCTGGCCGACCGGTCCCTGCTCACCCAGTCCGCGGCCAAGGAGTACGTCGCCCTGGCCTCCGCGGCCAGGTACGACGGCGGCACCGACCCGGGTGCCGGCGCCGACCGGGTCGCGTACTGGGAACGGGAGATGCGGACCGCCGGCGACCTGACCGAGGGGGTCGCGGCGTTCCACGAGCGCCGCCCGCCGGTGTTCTCCTGGTCCCCGCACGACGCCGACCGGGCGCCGGGCGCCCCGGGTCGGACGTCGGGTGGACCGGGTCAGACGCCGGCCGGATAGGTCTCCAGTTCGCCGGGCACCGACCGGGCCGGCAGCGGGTGCAGCGGTGTGCTCTGGTCGCACCAGACGAAGGCGTCGTAACGGTCGCCGAGCCGGGTCGGCACGTAGTTCCCCCAGCGTTCGACCTCCGGGTCGTAGACGACCCCCACCGCTCGGTGCTCGAACTCCGCACCGAGCCAGGCCGGCCGGTCGTCGCGCGGGAAGACCAGCAGGGCGCGTTCCGGGAGCACCGTGTGCAGGCGGTCCTCCAACGATCCCGGACGGGCCGGCGGCAACTCCATCACCTGCGCCGGGGCGCCCCACTCGCTGCCGGCGAGCACCTCGCCCCGGTAGCCGCCGAAGCCGACCAGGACCACGTCGTCCGGGCCGTACCGGTCCCGGGCCAGCTCGCCGATGTTGACGAGTCCGGCGCGCGTCATGCTGGTCGCCCGGGCGTCGCCGACGTGCGTGTTGTGTGCCCACACCACGGCTTTCGCGCCGGTCCCGTAGAAGTCGAGCAACCGGTCGAGGGTGTCGGCCATGTGGGTGTCGCGGACGTTCCACGACTGCGGGCCGCCCTGGACCATCGCCCGGTAGTAGCGCTCCGCCCCCGCCACCACCTCGGCGTTCTGCCAGGCCGAGAACCGGTCGGCACCGTCGCGGGTCGCCCGGTTCCGCAGTTGCGTGAGCATCCGTACGACCTCACCCTGGCACTCGTCGTCGACCATCGCGTAGACCTGCGGGTCGCCGTTGAACGGCTCGAAGCAGCGGTACGCCTCCTGCGCCGCGCGGCGGGCCGGCGGATCGTCCTCCCCCAGGTGGTCGAGGATCGCGTGGATCGACTCCCAGAGGCTGTAGACGTCGAGCCCGTGGAACCCGACCCGCTGCTCCGGCGACCGCTCGAGGTTCCACGCCCGGAGCCAGCGGCAGAAGCGGGCCACCTCGGCATTGGCCCACATCCAGGTCGGCCACCGCTCGAACCGTTCCAGCGCGGTCTGCGGGTCGGGGTCGGCGCCCGGTGCGCCGGTGACCGAGCGGTGCACCCGGTCGCAGTCCGGCCAGTCGCCCTCGACGGCGACGAACGAGAATCCGTGCTCGGCGACGAGCCGACGGGTGAGCTGCTCGCGGAGCCGGTAGTAGTCGTACGTGCCGTGACTCGCCTCGCCGAGTTGCACGATCCGGGCGTCCCCGATCCGGTCGAGCAGTGGGTCGAAGTCGTCCGGTCCGGCCAGCCGGTGCGCGATCCGCCCCAGCGTCCCGCCCCAGCCGGCGTCGTTCTCACCCAGGTTAGCGTCATACAAGGACATACCAACTCCTACCCGTCCCAATTACCCACAAACCCCGCCCGCCCACCGACCGCACCCTTCCCCGTTGATCAAGGAGAAGTTGCGCGACAAATCACCTCAAGGCAGGCACACTTTCTCCTTGATCAACGGGACCGGCCGGGTGGAGGCTTGAGCACGGCCGTACGGGGTACGGGTGCCGGTATGACCAGTCAGCCACTCCCGTGGGAGGAACAGCTCAGCGGCCTGGACTATCCGGTGTCGAAGGAGGACCTGATCCGGCGGGCACAGGAGAACGGTGCCGACACGAAGACGCTGCAGGCACTGCGCTCGCTGCCGGCCGACCGGTTCGGCTCCCCCGCCGAGGTCACCGGCGCGCTCGGCCCGCTGCGCTAACCTTGCCCGACCCACCCGGCCCCGGCTGACGAACTGAGCGTGGGAGGGGCTACACCGTCCGTGTAACGCCTCCCACGCCCAGTTCGTCAGCGGATCTCCATCCACCTGCTCACCGGGCCGGGAGATATGCGCCGAACGTCTCTTGTGGGCGGGGCGGGTCGCAGGGTGACGCAGTTGATCTGGGCGTCAGCCACCTTATCCCGCACGGATTAGGTGGTTTTTGCCCAGATCAACAACGGCACCCCTGCGACTGGCCTCGGAAAACTGCACATTGGTCACCATTCCCTCATCCCGAGACCGCGCAAGCGCACCCACGCCGCGGGCCCGGTTCAGCGGCAGCCGCCAGCGGCGGCCGGGACCGGCCCGGTGCCAGCGGCGGCCGGGACCGGCCGCACGGCCCCTCAGCCGTTCAGGTAGGCGAGAACGGCCAGGACCCGCCGGTTGTCGTCGTCCGACGGCGCCAGCTCGAGCTTGCCGAAGATGTTCGCCGTGTGCTTGCCGACCGCGCTCTCGCTCAGGAACAGCCGCTGGGCGATGGCACTGTTCGACCGGCCCTCGGCCATCAACTCCAGCACCTCACGCTCGCGCGGGGTGAGCCGGGCGAGCGGGCCGGCCCGACCGGGGCCGGTCAGCAGCCGGGCGATCACGTCGGGGTCCATCGCCGTGCCGCCGGCCGCGACCCGCCGTACGGCGTCGACGAACTGGTCGGCGTTGAAGACCCGGTCCTTGAGCAGATAGCCGACCCCGCCCGACCCGTCGGCCAGCAACTCGCGGGCGTAGAGCTGCTCGACGTGCTGCGAGAGAACCAGCACCGGCAGCCCCGGGATCTCCCGGCGGGCGGCCAGCGCCGCCTGCAACCCCTCGTCGGTCTGGGTCGGTGGCAGCCGTACGTCGACGACCGCGACGTCGGGCCGCAGCCCGATCAGCGCCCGGTGCAGTTCCGGGCCGGTCTCGACGGCCGCCACGATCTCGAACCCGTGCGCGGTGAGCAGCCGCGACAACCCCTCCCTCAGGAGGTAGAGGTCCTCGGCGAGGACAACGCGCACGGCAGCTCCAATACGACGGTCGTCGGACCGCCCGACGGGCTGTCGATGGTCACGACGCCGTCGAATGTACCGAGCCGCCGTTCGATGCCGGGTAGCCCGGTGCCCCGGGCCGGGTCGGCGCCGCCGTGGCCGTCGTCGGTGACGACGATCCGCAGGTCGTCGCCGCGATGGCCGATGTCCACGGTGATCCGGCCCGCCCCGGCGTGCCGCACCGCATTGGTGATCAGCTCGCTGACCGCGAAGTAGGCCGCCGACTCCACCGGTGCCTCCGGGCGGGCGGGGAGGTCCACGGTCACCTCGACGGGCAGCGGGCAGTCCATGGCGAGGGCCCGTACGGCGTCGGCGAGGCCGCGCTCGGCGAGCACCGGCGGGTGGATGCCGCGTACGAGGTCGCGCAGTTCGGTGAGGGCCCGGGCGGCGTTGTCGCGGGCCTCGGCGAGCAGTTCGCGGGCGGCGGCCGGGTCACGCTCGACGAGCTGCTCGGCGGCGCCGAGGGTGAGGCCGAGGGCGACCAGCCGGGCCTGCGCCCCGTCGTGCAGGTCACGTTCGATCCGGCGCAGCTCGGCGGCCTGCACCTCGGTGGCATCGGCGCGGGTCTGGGTCAGCCGCTGCACCCGCAGGGCCAGCCGGGCCCGAAGCGTCGGTCCGAGCAGCAGTGCCGTCCAACGGCCGTGCAGGCGCAGCAGCCAGGGCGCGGCGAGGATACCGGCGGCGGCCAGCGCCAACCCGACCGGTACGGCGATCGCGCCGTTCCCGGCGACGTTGCCGTGCCAGGGTCCGAGGTCGTCGACCCGCACGCCGATGAGAACCGTGATCCGGGGCAGGGCCAACCCCCAGATGCCGTAGCCGATCGCGGCGAGCGGCACCACCAGCAGCGCTCCCCCGACCAGCGGGTCCAGCAGCTGCCAGAGGATGTCCCGCCAGCTCGCCGGGTCGCGGGTCAGCCAGAACATCCGCTGGATGTAGGCGGCCATCCGGGGCGTCTCGTACAGCGACTTGTCGACCTGGTAGAGCCCGTCGGGGCGGCGCCGCAGGGGCGGCCGGGGCCGGTAGGGCTCGGGTACGTCCACCCCGGACCAGCGGGTCAGCCGGCGGCGCAGGTTGGTCAGCGGGCGGAAGTGCTCGATGACGGGCGGCATGACGACGACGATGCCGAGCCCGTAGGAGAGGACGACGGCGAGCGCGCTCAGCACCGCGACCGGTACGACGAGCACGGTCAGGCCGAGCAGGGCGAGCATCCGGGCCAGCACCAGCAGCCGCAGGAGGATCCAGCGCCGGGCCGGGGTGAGGGTCGGCTCCGCCGGGCGCAGCAGCAGCCGGGTCCAGCGGCCGTGGGCGGACAGCAGCGCCGGGGCGACGGCGATGCCGGTCGCCACGGCGAGCAGGCCGGGCAGGACCGCCCACCAGCCGGCACCGCCCACGCCGGTGACCCCGGCGTACCCGAGCCACCCGCCGCCGGCGATCAGGACGGCGGGCAGCAGGGCGAGCGGGCCGCCGACGAGCGGTTCGAGGAACGTCCAGCGCAGGTCCCGCCAGGTGGCGCTGTCGCCGAGCACCCAGTCGATCCGGTCCACCTGCGCCGGGAACCACGGCCTGCGGTAGAGCTGCCGGTCCCGCTCGTACAGCCCGTCCGGGCCGGGCTTCGGCGGCTGCGGGCGCGGCCGGTACGGCGCGGCGATCTCGACGCCGGACCAGCGCCCGGCGAGCCGGCGGGCCAGGTTCGGCAGCCGCCGAGCGGCGACCAGTGGGTGGGGCAGCAGGATGACCAGGCCGAAGGCGAACCCGGGCACGAACACCGCCAGGTGCAGTGCGAAGGAGACGGCCGCGGCGACGGCGAGCCCGCCGAGGGCGAGCCCGCGTACGACGGCCCCCGTGTGCCGCCGGACCAGCCCTGTCATGCCGACCAGTCTGGCGCACCGGCCGGCCCCCGGACATTGACCCTGCGCGCCCGTCGGGGGTGTGGCTAGCCATACCCCCGATCAGTCTTTCTCCCACTATTTCGCCGCATCGGCTTCGGTGGATGATTCAGGATGTGTGTCCCATTGGATGAGTAAGCGTCTTTCCGCGTTTGATGCGGCTCCGGTCAGGCCCGGGTGATCCATGTGACCGGACCCGTCGACGACGCTGCCGGTTCGCTCGCGAGCCGGGCACGGGTCGGCCTCCGGCGGGCCGTCAGATCGTAACTGTGCGTCACACCTGCCAGCCCTCGGTCACCCACGTTCCACCAGCCGTACGGCATCCGGTGCGGCGACCCGACCGGATGGCCGGATCTGCTCAGTTACGGGCTCATTTCGGTTCCCCGCACTCCGTCGGAGGTGCGAGCACAGTGGCGTATCAAGGCTGGACGGGACCCGTACCGCTCGCGGACACTATGCCCGCACTCCTTCGGATAGTGACGACCGACGACGTGTGGGGGATTACGGTGAGCGAACCGATCCTGGTGGTCGACCTCGGCACGTCAGGCACCCGGGCCGCGCTCGTCGACGGCGACCAGATCACTCTCGTCAAGGAGCCGGGCGGCGGGCCGACCTGGCCGTCCGCCATCTGCCTCGACGACGCCGGTCCCGTCGTCGGCAACGCCGCCGAGTTGCTCAAGCGCACCCTTCCCCGCCGCTACATCGAGGGTCCGCGCCGGGCGCTGGATGCCCAGGCGTCGATGCGGTTGGACGACCGGGAGATCAGCGGGGTCGATCTGCTGATCCTGTTCGTGACCGTCCTGCGGGCCGAGGCGGCGCGGCTGCTCGGCCAGCCGCCGCAACGCCTCTCGCTCACCGTGCCGGCCGACTACCAGCCCGGCGACTCCCGTCG
The DNA here is from genome assembly GCF_018324255.1 of Polymorphospora rubra. Lineage (GTDB taxonomy): Bacteria > Actinomycetota > Actinomycetes > Mycobacteriales > Micromonosporaceae > Polymorphospora > Polymorphospora rubra. The sequence goes on along the minus strand of NZ_AP023359.1, from coordinate 3,861,725 downwards.
GGATCTGATGATCGCGATCGGCGAGGCGGCCGGCTTCACCGACGTCGAGTTGCTGCCCGACGCCGTTGCCGCCGCGCTCGATCCCAACGTCAGCGACAACCTCCCGGCCGGCGCGCTGGTGCTCGTCTGCGACCTCGGCACCAACTGGACGGTCGGCCTGGTCCAGGTCTACGGAAGCCACACCACGCTGCTGTCGCAGCGCGGCAACGCCGCCGGACACCACATCGACGCGCAGCTGATCAGCGATCTGCGGGAGCGGGCCCAGGACTGGCTCGAGCCGCTGCTGGTCGCCCCCGGCGACCCCGGCCTGCGCGCCTACTACGAGATGATCGACTTCATCCGGCAGCTCAAGCACCAGCTCAGCGGTGGCGGCGAGGAGGTCGTCGACCACCTCACCGCGCTCAGCCCACCGCACCGGCTCACCCGCGACCGGCTCACCGCCATCGTCACCCCGGCACTGCACTGGCTCGTGGAGAGCTGCCACGCCCTCGTCGGCGAGCAGAACCTCACCCTGGCCGACGTCGCCGCCGTCGTGCTCGCCGGTGGCGGCGCGCGCCTGCAGATGGTCGTACCCGCGATGCTCGACGGATTGGGGTTCCGCGACGGAACGACCGCCCACCCGTTACGCCGCTCCGGCGAGCCCGAACTGGCCGTGCTGCGCGGTGCGGCCCGCTACGCCGCCGGCGCGGCGGCCCGGGTCATCCCCGCCGAGCGGCCCCGCTGGCAGATCGAACCACTGACCTGGGACATCCCCGGTGGTGTCGGCCGGTTGCAGCACTGGCTGGTCGCCGAGGGCGCGCCGTTCGCGGCCGGCGAGCCCGTCGCCCGGATCCGCACCGCCGAGGACCAGGTCTTCGACCTCACCGTGGCACGGTCCGGCACCCTGGTCGCCCACCGGTCCGCCGCCGGTCAGCTGGTCGGCCGGGTCATGGTGGCCGGCGCCGCCCGCGACCGCGGGGGCATGCCGCCCGACGCGCCCAACCGCCGCCTGCACCTGGAATCGCGGGGCTTCTGGCAGCTGCACGCCGACCGGCAGCTGCTGGTCGAATGCACCCGGGCCCCGTCGGTACGGCTGCGCTCGCTGCTCGACGGGGCGGTGCTCGGCGATTTCCGCCCCGAGGTCGGCATCGACCCGACGACCCGGGGCCGGGTCTTCCTCGACCCGGACGGCCGGTTCTGCCTCGTCGGGTGGGACGCCGACGGCTGGTTCTCCGTCTGGGAGGTGGAGACCGGCAAGCTCAACACCCGGTTCCGTGATCCCGGCGGGCCGTTCAAGGTGCTGGTCGACGAGACCGGCTGGCGACTGGCCACCGAGGGCGGCAGCCGCGGGGTCGGACTGCGTCGGCGGGCCGCGACGACGCTGTGGGACCTGCGCACCGGGAGCCGGCTGGAACGACTGACCGACGAGAACTGGCGCCGGCAACACCCCGGCTTCGCCGAACTCAGCGCCCGGGACGGCTTCGGTACGACGGTCACCAGCCCCGACGGACAGCTGAGGGCCGGCACGAGCCAGGTGCCGAACGGCAGTCCGGTCGTCTTCCTGCACGACACCGCCACCGACCAGGAGCTGTTCCGGCTCCGCGGCAGCGCCGGCCATCAGGGCCGGGTCGGTTTCAGCACCGACAGCCGCTGCCTGCTGGTCAACTGGGAGTCCGAGGAACGGAGCCTGGTCGATGTCTACGATGTCTGACAAGCCGGTACTCGTCATCGACGTCGGCACCACGTCCTCGTCGGCCGTCGTGGTCAGCGGCGACTCGGCCACCCTGGTGCCGGAGCCGGGGACCGGCCTGCGCGGTTGGCCGTCGGCGGTCTACTGGGACGGCGAGCAGATGCTCGTCGGCAGCCCCGCCGAGCAGCGCAAGCGATCCGACCCGACGTCCTACGGCACCGAGTTCAAACGCGGCCTGGCGGCGGACACACCGAACGTGCTCGGGCGCCGGCGTTTCCGACCGATCGAGCAGGTGGCGGCGGTGCTCGTGGCGCTGCGTACGGAGGCCGAACGGCGGTACGGCGGGCGGATCGACCGGGCGGTGATCACCGTTCCGGCCACCTACGCGCCGACCCCGCTCGGACCCACCGCCGCCGGCCCGACCGACACCCGCCGGGCGCAGATGATCGCCGCCGGCGAGGCCGCCGGTTTCGAGACCGTGGAACTGCTGCCCGAGCCGGTCGCGGCGGCCTTCGCACCGGTGTCCGGGCCGCCCCTGACCAGCGGCGACCTGGTTCTCGTCTACGACCTCGGCGGCGGCACCTTCGACACCGCCCTGGTACGGATCGACGAACGCCGGCACGAGGTGCTCGGACACGCGGCCATCGACGACGGCGGCAGCGACATCGACGCCCTGCTGGCCGCCCAGATCCACAGTGACGGGCAGCAGTGGCTCGCGCCGCTGCTGCGGGCCGCGGCGGCCACCCCATCGGCGCCCGCGACGCTGCGGCTGGGTATGGCGGTAACCGAGTTCGCGCAACGGATCAAGCACCGGCTCAGCGACGCCCCCACGGTCGAGGACTACCTGATGCCGGACGCACCGGCCTACCGGCTGTCACGTACCGAACTGGCCTCCCTGGCGACGCCGCTGCTGACGCGTACGGTCGAGTGCTGCGGCGGCCTGCTCGACACCCTGAACATCCCGGCCCACCAGATCGACTCGGTGCTGCTGGTCGGTGGCGGGGCCAGGATGCCGGCGGTCACCGACACCGTACGACGGGTCTTCGGCCGTCCGATCCGCACCGTCGACGACCCCGAACTCGCGACGGTGTTCGGTGCCGCCCGGTGGCTGGCCCACAGCGGCCCGCGTACGGTGCCGGCGTGGTCGTCGCCGGAACGGACCGCACCGCTGTCGTTCGGCATCCCCGGCGGCTCCACCCGGCTGCTGCGCTGGCTGGTCAGGCCCGGCGAGGTCTATTCCGCCGGCACCCGGCTGGCCCGCACCCGGCTGCCCGGCGGTGCCATCTGGGACCTGACCGCGGCCACCCCGGGCACCCTCGAACGCCTGCTCGTCGAGCCGGGGACCGACGTGACCAGCCAGGACTGGCTGGCGCTGGCCAGGCACTGACCAACCGGGCCGCCGGGCGGTCCGCCCAGCGGCCCCGGCTCAGGCGGCAGGGGCCGGCTCAGGCGGCCCGGCCGCAGCGGACCGGAAGCGCGTCGCGGGCCGAGGACTGCCAGGCCCGCTGGCCGGCCTTGTCCGACGTCGCCTTCTCGGGTCCCGACCGGTCGGGACCGGGCCGCCTGGGGGCGGGCCGGTCGGCTCCGCGCTGTTCGGCGGTCCGTCGCCCGACGGCCGGTTGGTCGGTGGCCGGGAGGGCCGTGCCGATGACCGGGATGACCCGGTTGACCCGGCTGATCCGCAGGATCCGCCGCACCAGCGGGGTCGGCCGGCACAACACGAGTTGCGTGCCGCGGGCCCGCAGCCGCAGATGCGCGGCGATGAGCGCGCGGATTCCCGCCGCCGAGAGGAATTCCAGTCCGGACAGATCGACCCGGGCCGTCACCGCCCCGGCCGGCAGCGACCACAGCAGTACCCGGAACTCGTCGACGTTGGCGATGTCGATCTCTCCGGCAACGCGTACCTCGAGCGCGTCACCGGCGGCATCCACGGTCACGTCGAGACGGCTCGTCGACAGTGCCTGCACCCTGATCATCTCCACGTACCGAGCCTATGCACACCCTCTGACATCCGCGACCTGCTGACAGCCGAGTCCGGCCTAGCCCTTCGGAGCAGACCGGGCCGTACGGACTAGGCCCTGGGTAGGAGACCGACCCTGACGGCGGTCCGGGGGATGTCCCCCAGCGCAGCGGTCAGCGTGCCGGGACGACCGTCACCGTACTCGCGCCGGTGCGGGCCAGTTCGGCGGCGGCGAGTACGGCCACCACGTCGCGGCCGAACCGGACGTCGACCAGCCCGCCCCGGGCGCCGGTGGCGATCTCGTCGAGCAGGACGTCGACGGCGGCGGTGAGCGCCTCGACCGCAGTGGTGTCACCGGCCGGTACGGTCGCCAGCCCGGCGGTGCCGAAGAACGTGACCTCGTTCGTACGGGCCGCCGGCGGGCCGTCGACGGTCAGCGACATGGTGCTGGCCGCGCCTCCGGCGTGCCGCAGGAGCAGGTGTGCGGTGTGGTCCGGGGCGTCCATGGCGGCGACCTGGGTGACCGGACCGAGCACCGGCACGACCAGGGAGAGCAGGTGCGGGCCGACGTCCCACAGTCCGCCGTGCCGGCGCCGCCACGTCGAGCCGGTGTGCGGGCTGCCCGGTTCGAAGATCGAGGCGAAGAGGATGGACCGGGAGCCGGTCCAGCCGCCGGTGGCCACTGCGCCGTCCAGGAAGTCGACGACGGTGCTCCGGAAGCGGTTGGTGAAGAAGAGGGCCGAGGCGACCCCGGTACGCCGTACGGCGTCGACCACCCGGTCGGCCTCGGCGAGATCGAGCGCGAGCGGCTTGTCGAGCAGCAGGTGCCGGCCGGCCTCGGCGGCCCGGACGGCGATCGGCGCCTGTACGTCGGGCGGCAGCGCGACGGCCACCGCGTCGACGTCGGCGATCAGGTCGTCGACGTCGGAGTAGGGGCGGACGCCGTAGCGGTCGGCGAGGTCGGCCGCCTTGGCCGGGTCACGGCCCCAGACGCCGACGAGTTCGGCCCCCGGATGCCCGACGATCGCGGGCGCGTGCGTCTTCGCCGCCCAGTTACCGGTCCCGAACAGCCCGAACCGCAGCCCCATCTCCGCCCCTCCGGTCGCGTCGTCGCCGGTCAGTCTGCCCCACGGACCGCCGGATCCGGTCCGGGCCCCCGGCGCAACGTCGTCGCCGCCCGGTTGGCGGCCACGACGGCCAGCCCGATGAGATAGAAGACGCTGCCGAACACCAGTGTGTTGACCGCCACCCCGCCGTAGCCCAGCTCGGTCACGTCGACGAACGGGTACGGATAGTGCCCGGTGACCAGCCCGCGGACCAGCGCGAAGGCGAGATAGGCCAGCGGGTACGTCAGCCACAGCGCGGCGTGCCGCCACCGGGCACGGGACCGGTCGAACAGCAGCCAGTCGGCGACCGCGAGGATCGGGGTCAGCGTGTGGGTGAGCTGGTTGCCGAGCTGGATCAGTGGCGACGCGCCGGCCGCCTCGTCGACCATCGAGAACTCGCCGGAGCCGTTCATCAGGACGAGGTGGTAGACGAGCCCGGTGATGACCATGTACGAGGTGACCGCGCCCTTGACCGCCGCCGGCGCCTCGGCGCCCCGACAGGCGAGCACGGCGGCGTATCCGGCGAAGCAGCCGAGCAGCAGGTTGCTCTGGATGGTGAAGTAGGACAGCAGGCCGGGCAGGGTGTCGGCGCCGGCGGCGGTCACCCCGACGCCGGCCAGGACCGCCAGCACGGTCACGATCCGCAGCGCCACGGCCACCCAGCGTCCACCATCGATCATGGACGGAAGTTATCAGGCCGGCTCGCCGCAGACCGTGGGCGACACTTCCGTTTTCTCCGTTTCTACGGCAGGTCGTGCCCGTCAGCGCAACCGGGCCCGACTGGCCCGCCACTCGACCGCGAGCATCGCCTCGTGCGCCTCGGTCGCCGCCACCACTGCCTCGTCGAACAGCGCCCGCGCCGCGGTCTCGGCGACCCCGGCCACCTCCTCGGCGCGGCCCAGCGTCAGGTTGGCCCGGTCATGAACCCTCCGGGCGCCCAGTTCCCGCATCCGCCAGCGCTCGGCGGTCCGCTCCCGCTCGACCAGCACCGGGTCGCCCCCGTCGTCGCCCGACCGGGCCCGGTTCCCACCGCGGACCGCGCCGGCGGTCTCCCGCGCCGCCAGCACCTCCTGCCAGGCCAGGTGACAGCCCTTCGCGGCCCGCTCCTGCGCCGTCCATGCCTCGTCACGGGCCCGCTGCGCGACCAGTGCCGCCGCGCGGGCCTCGACCGCGACCGCGCCGGCCCTCCCGGCCCGCTCCTGCGCGGCCACCGCATGCGCGCCGAGCTCGGCGGCTTCGGCCCGCAGTTGCGCCAGGTCGGGGCCGGACGTTCGGGGGCGGTCGACGATCAACGCGAGTACGACCATGGCCAGTAGGACACATCCGCCTACGACCGGCAAAGCCCACATGCCCGTCCCGCCCATACCCGAGAACTATAGCCTGATATTGATCTGTTTCACATGATCGATTCCCGGACCGGCATCCACCCGCGGGCTTACTACAGGCGTTAGTAGAGTGTGGCCGTGAACGGCGCACTCGAAACCCTGACGATCGTGCTCGCCCTCGCGCTGGCGGCATGGGGGCTGGTCGCGACCGTGCGCGACCGGGCTCCGGACCGGTCCCACCTGATCGGCCTCGCCGTCGTCGAGGTCGCGATCCTCGCCCTCGGCATCGCGGCCCTGGTGTCGATCGCCGGCGGCGCCAGCCCCGCCGAGCCGGGCACCTTCTGGGGCTACCTCGCCACGATCGTCTGCCTGCCGCCGATCGCCGGCATCCTCGCCCGCATGGAGCCGACCCGGTGGGGCTCCATCATCGTCACCGTCGTCTGCCTGGTCATCCCGGTGCTGGTCGTACGGCTCCAGCAGACCTGGGAGGTGGCCGGTGTCTGAAACCCGTACGGACACCCGGATGTCGCGGATGCTCAACGGCGGCCCGGGACGGGTGCTGATCGCCATCTACCTGCTCTTCGCGATCGCGGCGACCGCCCGGGCCGGCCTGCAGATCGCGACCCGGTTCGGCGAGGCGCCGCTGGCCTACCTGCTGTCGGCGTTCGCCGCGGTGGTCTACATCGTGGCCACGTACGGTTTGGCCCGGGCCGGAGAGCTCGGCCGGCGGATCGCGCTGGTGTGCTGCACGATCGAACTCGTCGGAGTCCTCGTCGTCGGCGCCGCGAGCCTGCTCGTCCCGTCCGCCTTCCCCGACGACACGGTGTGGTCGGGCTTCGGCGTGGGATACGGCTACATCCCGCTCCTGCTGCCCGTGCTCGGCCTGCTCTGGCTCTGGCGCACCCGGCCCGCCCGGTCCTGAGCCGGGTCAGTCGCGCGGCCCGCCGGCGACGTAGATCACCTGCCCGGACACGAACGAGGCACCCTCGCTGACCAGGAAGGCGATGGTGTGCGCGACGTCCTCGGGCCGCCCGACCCGGCGTACCGGGGTCTCGGCCGCGGCCCGCTCCTGCAACTGCGCGAAGTCGACGCCGAGCCGGGCCGCGGTGGCGGCCGTCATCTCGGTGGCGATGAAGCCGGGTGCCACCGCGTTGGCGGTGATCCCGAACGGGCCCAGTTCGATCGCCAGCGTCTTGGTGAAGCCCTGCATGCCTGCCTTGGCCGCGGCGTAGTTCGCCTGCCCCCGGTTGCCCAGCGCGGAGGTGCTGGACAGGTTGACGATCCGGCCGTAACGCTGGTCGACCATGTGCCTCTGCACCGCCCGGGTGACCAGGAAGGCCCCCTTGAGGTGTACGCCGAGCACCGTGTCCCAGTCGGCCTCGGTCATCTTGAAGAGCAGGTTGTCGCGCAGCACGCCGGCGTTGTTGACCAGGACGGTGGGCGGGCCCAGTTCGGCCGCTACCCGGTCGACGGCCGCCCGCACCTGGGTGTCGTCGGCCACGTCCGCGCCGACGGCCAGCGCCCGGCCGCCGTCCCGCGTGATCTGCGCGATCGTGTCGGCGCAGGCCGCCTCGTCGAGGTCGAGCACGGCCACGGTGAACCCGTCGACCGCCAGCCGGCGGGCGGTGGCGGCCCCGATGCCACGGGCGGCACCGGTGACAAGGGCGACGCGGGACTCCTCGGACATGCTGCGACCTTTCGCCGGTGACGGGCCTGGGGCCGCAGCCTAACCCGGTGACCGCCCGGGCGCCCGCGCACCGGACCGCCGGCCGCCGGTCGGCTACCCGGGCACCTCGGTGGTCGCGCTGATGACGGCGTCGATGAGCCCGTACTCGCGGGCCTGCTCGGCGGTGAACCGCCGGTCCCGGTCGGCGTCGCGTTCGATCTGCTCGACCGGCTGTCCGGTGTGGAACGCGATCCGCTCCTGGACGGTCCGTTTGACGAAGAGCATGTTCTCCGCCTGGATCCTGATGTCGGCGACCGTGCCGCCGAAGCCGCCCGACGGCTGGTGCATCATGATCCGCGTATGCGGCAGGGCGAACCGCTTGCCGGCGGCGCCGGCACAGAGCAGGAACTGCCCCATCGAGCCGGCCAGGCCCATCGCGATCGTGGCCACGTCGTTGCCGATGAACCGCATCGTGTCGTAGATCGCGAGCCCGGCGCTCACCGAGCCGCCGAGAGAGTTGATGTAGAGGTGGATGTCGCGCTGCGGGTCGGCCGCGGCCAGCAGGAGCAACTGGGCGCAGACGGCGTTGGCCGTCTGGTCGGTCACCTCGCTGCCGAGCAGGACGATGCGTTCCTTCAGGAGCTGGTCGAAAAGCTGGGCGTCGTACGACGTCGGGGGCTGCTGCATGTGACCAGCGTGCGGGACCGCCGGCCCCGGACGCCCGTGGTTCTGCCCGAGGCGGATCTGCCCACGGCAGAGCCATGGCCGGCGGCTGGGAACTGGCCGGCGGCCAGGAGCTGGACACGTGGCCCGCGCGTCCCCCGGCCGCCCCGCAGCAACTCGGCGCGGACCTCCTCGAGCAGGTCGACCAGCGGCAGGTCCAGGGCCCGGCAGATGCCGGCGAGGATCTCGGACGAGGCCTCCTTACGGCCGCGTTCGACCTCGGAGAGGTACTGCACGGAGACCCCGGCCGCCGCCGCGACCTCGCGCAGGATCCGCCCCTGCGCGTGTCGGGTACGCCGCAGCACCGTACCGATCGCCCACCGCAACAGCGACATTCCGACCACCTCCGCGTCCGTCACCCCATTCTGCCCGCCCGGTGACCGGGAGGTATGCCGGCGCCCCACCGGGTGTGATTCGGTGATCACCGGGGTAGAGAGCGGGATCAGGCAGAATTCCAGGTGAGGGAGCATGCCCCATGGCCGTTGCCGCCGAGCCGACCGAGATCGGCGGGTTGACCGGCTGGGTCGCCGGTGTCATCGAGTCGATGGGCGAGGTGGGCGTCGGCCTCCTGGTCGCGCTGGAGAACCTCATCCCGCCGATCCCGAGCGAGATCGTGCTGGCGATGGCCGGTTACCTGGCCGGCGAGGGCCGGGTCGACGTGGTCCTGGTGACCATCGCGGCGACCGCCGGCTCGGTGCTCGGCGCGCTGCTGCTCTATTGGCTCGGCGCGGCGGTCGGCGAGGACCGGCTGAAACGCTGGCTGGACCGGGTGCCGCTGGTGGATCTCGAAGACCTGGAGAAGGCCGACCGCTGGTTCGAGCGGCACGGCCGGTGGGCGGTGTTGTTCGGCCGGATGGTGCCGGTCGTACGCAGCCTGGTCTCGATCCCGGCCGGCGCCGACCGGATGCCGCTGGTGCAGTTCACCGCGCTGACCACGCTGGGCAGCGGAATCTGGAACTCGATCTTCATCGGCCTGGGCTTCGCGTTGGGCTCGCGCTGGCAGGAGGTCGACCGGTACTACAACTACTTCGACTACGGGATCATCGGACTGTTCGTGGTGCTGATCGCCTGGTGGGTGGTGAAGAAGGTGCGCAAGCGACGGGCGAAGGCCGCCGCCTCGGCCGGCCGGCAGGAAGGCTGACCGCCGGGAAGGGCCGGCCGCTCGACGGGTTTACGCCGGAGAGGCTGACCGCGGCGGGTTGCCGCCCGCCGCGGTCAGCCTCCTACCGTCCGGTCAGAATCCCGCGGTGATCGCGGTGAACTCCCAGTTCTGCTGCGCGATGCTGCTGCACTCCGAACTCAGGCCGCCGCCCGGGCACGGCCGGTCCCGGTTCACCGACCAGAACGCCAGCCGGGCCAGGTTCTTCGACTTCGCCCAGTCGCGGATCTGCGTCCACTGCTGCGGCGTGGTGATCTCGTTCTGGTCGGACCGGCCGTTCATCCCGGAGATGCCCATCCGGCCGTACGCCGTCGCGTCGGACCAGCCGAACGCGGTCTTCAGCGTGTTCTTCAGCCCCTCGGCGGCGCTGACCGTCGAGGTGTACATGTTCGCCCCGCCGCCGAAGTTGAACGGCATGATCGTCCAGACGTCGACGTTGGCCTGCAACTCCGCCGCCCGGTTGATCATCCGGGTGCCCCAGTACGTCGGACCGGTGGTCGCCGTACCGATGGTCACGATGGTCTTCAGGTTCGGGTTGTTCTGCTTGAGGATCTTCAGCGCGTTCAGGATCCGGTCCTGCACGACCTCGCTCTCGAACTCGTCGGTGTTCTCCACGTCGAGGTCGATCGCCTTGAGGTTGTGCGCGGTCACCACCTGCTGCAGCGCGCCGGCCAGCGCCTGCGGGGTCGCGCAGTTCGGGCCGAGCTTGTTGCCGCTCCAGCCGCCGACCGACGGGATCACGTCGCCGCCGGCCGCCCGGATCTGGGCGATCTGCGCGGCATCGGTGCCGCCGAGCAGCGGCCGGCTGCCGTCCCAGGCCGGGGTGCAGCCACCACCGGACAGGATGAACGCCTTGGTGAACCAGCGGATGCCGGTCGTCTGCATGATCGTGTTGATCGGCGGCACGCTGCCCCACGAGTAGATGTAGGGCGCCGCCCGCATCGCCCCGGACGGGGGCGGGTTGGTCGGCGGGGGCGTGGTCGGCGGCGGCGTGGTCACCGGGGGCGTGGTCGGGACCGGCCCGCCACCGCACGAGGTGCCGTTGACGGTGCAGTTGGTCGGGTCGCCGGAGCCGGCGACGATGAACCCGAACGAGGCGGTCGCCCCCGCCCCGAGCGCGCCGTTCCACGACTTGTTCCGCGCCGTCACCCGCTGTCCGGCAGTGGTCAGGTCGGCGTCCCAGAACGAGCTGACCCGCGAGCCGGCCGGCAGGTCGAACGCGACCGTCCAGGAGCTGATCGCCGAGGACGTGTTGTTGGTGACGGTGAACTTGGCCTCGTACCCGCTGCCCCAGCTCGAGGTGCGGACGAAGGTGGCGGTGGCCGCGGCGGCCGAGGGGGCCAGGACCAGGGTGGTCGCCGCGACGGCGGCGGCCAGGCCGGCGGCGATCGCCGCCGTACGTAGTGGTCTGAACTTCATGCGAACTCCCGTCATGGCAGCGTCGCCAGGTGCGGCTTGACGGTGCGGGCGAAGTTGTTGCCGTTGGAGACGTCCCAGTTGATCGACCAGGTCATCGCACCCCGGATGCCGGGGTAGGTACGCGGCGGACGGAAGCTGCCGCAGTTGGTCGCCCGGGCCAGGCAGCTGAGCGCCTGGTTGACCATCGCGGGGGCGACGATCCCGCCGCCGGCCGCGCCCGGTCCGGCCGGCAGGCCGAGGGCCACCTGGTCGGGCCGCAGCCCGGCCTCCAGCTGGATGCAGGCCAGCGCGGTCATGAAGTTCACCGACCCCTGCGAGTACGCCTGCATCTGGTCGCAGCCGAGCATCGAGCCGGAGTTGTAGAACTGGGTGTGTACGACGGTCAGGATGTCCCTGATGTCGAGCGCGAGCTTGAAGTACGACACCGTCGGGTTCTGCATGTCGATGGTCTGCGGCGCCATCGTGATGATCAGGCTGGCGCCGATCCGGCTGCGGAGCGTACGCATCGCCTGCGCCATGTAGGTCGGGTTGAGGCCGTTCTCCAGGTCGATGTCGACGCCGTCGAAGCCGTACTCCTGGATGATCGAGTAGAGGCTGTTGGCCAGCGCGGTCGCCGAGGCGGAGTCGTTGACCTGGACCCGTCCGGTCTCGCCGCCGATCGAGATGATGACCTTCTTGCCCCGCTGGTGCAGGGTCGCCACGTCGGCCTTGAACTGGGCGTTGGTGTAACCGCCGAGCGACGCCGACAGGCCGGGGTCGATGCCGAAGGTGACCTGGCCCGGGGTGCTGGTCGCCTCCGCGAACGCGACCGCGATCAGGTCGTACTCGTTCGGTACGTCACGCAGCCGCAGCTCGACGGCCGGGTTGTCGAAGTTGTGCCAGTAGCCGGTCAGGAAGTGCTTCGGCAGGCCGTCGTTGGGGTTCGGCGGCGGGGTCGTCGGGGGTGGGGTGGTCGGCGGCGGCGTCGTGGGTGGCGGGGTGGTCGGCGGCGGCGTGGTCGGCGGGGTGCCGCCACCGCAGGCCGCACCGTTCAGCGTGCAGTCCGACGGCGAGCCGGCACCGGTGCCGATGAAGCCGAACGACACCGACGCGCCCGGCGCGAGGCTGCCGTTCCAGGACTTGTTGCGGAACGTGAACCGCTGGCCCGACCGGGTCATGTCCGCGTCCCAGAACGAGCTGACCGACGAACCGGACGGCAGGCTGAACGCCACCGCCCACGACGACAGCGCCGTCGCGCCACCGTTGGTGACCGTGTACTTCCCCTCCCAGCCGGACCCCCAGTCCGACGTCTTGACGAACGTCGCGGTCGGCCCCGCCGCCAGCGCCGGGCCGGCGACCCAGACCGCACCCACACCCGCGGCGAGAGCGGACACCACCGCGAGCAACAACGATCTCGAGCGTCTCATCACCAGTCCTCCCAACCGCACGGCATCGGCCGCCGTCGAACGGTTGGACAATTATTAGGACTGTTAACTGTTAATGTCCAGGGCACTCCCCTCCGATCTCCCTGAAATTTCCCTAAACCCTCTTCCCCTCCCCTCCCCCCTCCCCAAGATCCGCGTGATCAGGGAGTGCGTCGCGCGTGTCGTCGGCGCGTCGCACTCCACAGCCCCTGATCACCCGGATCTTGGCGGGAGGAGGGGACCGTTGGCCCGCCGGACAGTGATCGTTTGCTGTCCAGCCGCACGACACGCCGTAGCGCAACGGCGGAACAGCAGACGATCACCAAGAGCCTGGCGGCCCGCCCCGGACGGGCCGGGCGGGGCGGGACGGGCCGGGCGGGGCTGGGCCGCCGGGGCTGGGCCGACCGGTCACCGGCCGGGCAGCGGGTCGGGCAACGGGGCTGGTTGCGGCCGGCGCAGCACCACGTGTTCCAGCGCGGTCCACGCCGTGGTCGCCACCAGGTAGAGCACCGCCGCCAGCGGTACCACCGCCGCGACCAGCAGGGTCCCGTACGGCAGCAACGGCATGATCCGGCCGAGCATCGCCGTCACCTCGGCCTGCGGCTCGCTTGCCTTCGCCCCCGCCTTCGCGGGCGCGGCGACCTCGGCGCCGGCCGCCGCGGCCAGCGCGGCCGTCCGACGCATCCGCCGCGAGGACCACCAGGCCAGCACCAGCAGGGCCGCGAAGAGTACGGCGAACAGCGGCCCCGCCGCCCCGTCGATCCCGTCGGCGACGTGGTGCCCGAGCGGTACCCCGGCGAGCCGTTCGGCGAGCAGTCCCGAGTCGGGGTCCGAGGTGGTGAACAGGCGGTACATGACGAAGAAGAACGGCGCCTGGAGCAGCGCCGGCAGGCAGCCGGCCAGCGGCGATGCGCCCGCCGTTCGGTAGAGGTCGACGAGTTCGGCCTGCATCCTGGCCGGGTCGCCGGCGTGCTTGCGCTGGAGTTCGCGCACCTGCGGGGCGAGCGCGGTCCGGCGCCGCTCGCCGCGTACCTGCGCCCAGCTCAGCGGTGAGATCAGCAGGCGTACGACGATGGTGAACAGGACGATGGCGGCGGCGGTCGAGGCGTCGCCGGCGAGCGGTGCGACGAGTTGGGCCAGGGCGGATACGGCGGTCGACGCGGCGGAGACCGCGCCGTCGAGTGGCGCGAAGGCGAGCATGGATGATCCCTCTGGGTGCGATTCCGGTGTCCGGGCGGCATGCGGCGGCCCGGACTGACAGTCCGATTCGGACGGTTAGCTGCGGGACGTGGAATCGACCGCGGAGCGGCGGAGAAAGGCGGTGCTACGCGGCCGGGGCGGGACGGACCCGGGCCGCTGAGGGTGCTCTCGGACGCGGCCGGCCGGCGGCGTCGGGATCGAGCAGGCGGGGCAGGATGCGACGGCGGGCCCGCTCACGCAGCCTCGCCCCGGCACGGGTGCTGTCGTCGCCCCGCCCGGTGCGGCCGACCGCCACATGGACGGCGACGGCCACCGCGAGCAGCGCGGCCACCGCGACGGCGGCACCGGCCAGCAACTCGGCGGGGTGCGTGGAGAGCACGGCGAAATGGGCCAGGGCGAAAGCCCACAGACCCATCAGGCTCATCAGCATCCCCGGCACGAGCCCAGCCTACGGTCTCGCCGCCAGATCCGACACCGCCGGCGGACGCCGGATCGGCTGCCCTCCACCCGTCGGCGGACCACCGCCGGCGGACGCCAGACCGGCCACCCTCCCCCGTCGGCGGACGCCGGATCGGCGGGCGGGGACGCGTTTCCACCGACCACCACGGTGGGTAGTCAGAAGGAAAGGCGCGGGCATCCGCCCGAGCACGGGGTGAAGGACGGGCGGTGGCGGCGATGTCCGGTGGGGTGGCCGAACAGATTCGACCCGCGGCGGCACACGCGGAACAGTTACTGACCGTAGGCGTGGAGGAGGAGTTCCTCCTCGTCGACGCCGCGACCGGGGTCGCCGCGCCGGCGGTCGACGCGGTCGTGGCGAACGTACCGCCCGAACTGCGCGGTCAGGTGCAGCTCGAGTTCCAGACCAGTCAGATCGAGATCGGCAGCCCGCCCGGGCTGTGCCTCGACGCGCTGCGGCACTCGCTCGGCCTGCTGCGTACCGGCGTCTCCGACGCCGCCGAACAGGCCGGCGTACGGCTGCTCGCGGTCGGCACCGGCCCGGTGGACGGCCCGGTGCCGCCGCTGGTGGACAACCCGCGGTTCCACCGGATGATCGAGCGGTACGGCATGCTGGCGCCCGGACCGGGCCTGAACGGGATGCACGTCCACGTCGGTGTCCCCGACCCGGAGACCGGCGTCCAGGTGCTCGACCACCTGCGGCCGTGGCTGCCGGTCCTGCACGCGGCGACCGCCAACTCGCCGTTCTACGCCGGCCGCGACACCGGGTACGCGAGCTGGCGCTCGATGCTCTGGAACCGTTGGCCGTCGGTCGGGCCGATGCCGTGGCTGGAGTCGCACGAGCACTACGAGCGGCTGATCCGGGAACTGATCGAATCCGGGCTGATCCTCGACGAGGGGATGCTCTACTGGTACTCGCGGCTGTCTGCGCGCTACCCGACCGTCGAGATCCGTATCGGCGACGTGTGTTCCAGCCTCGACGACACGATCCTGATCGCCGCCCTGGTCCGCGGTCTGGTCGGCGCCGCCCTCGACGACATTGCCGCCGGCCGGCCGGCGCACCGGATCGACCAGCACCTGCTGGAGGCGGCGCACTGGCGGGCGGCCCACGACGGGCTGGAGGGGCTGGCGGTCGACCTGCTCGACGGCGGCGGTCTGCGGCCGGCGTGGGAGCTCCTGCTCCGGCTCGTCGACCGGGTCGGCCCGCAACTGCGTCGGCACGGCGACCTCGACACGGTCACCCCGCTGCTGGAGAGGTTGCGCCACCGGGGGTCCGGGGCGGCCCGCCAGCGGGCGGTGCACGACCGTACGGGTGAGCTGGGCAGCGTGGTCGACCATCTGGCGACGGCGACGAGGAGTTGAGTTGACGCGGCTGGTTGTCGTCGGTGCCGACGCGGCGGGCATGTCGGCGGCGTCCCAGGCCCGCCGCGGTCTGGGCCCCGACGAGTTGGAGATCGTGGCCTTCGAACGCGGCCACTTCACGTCGTACTCGGCGTGCGGGATCCCGTACTGGATCGGGGGTCTGGTCGAGAGCCGCGACGACCTGGTCGCGCGGGCCCCGGAGGTGTTCCGCGACGAGTACCGGATCGACGTACGGCTGCGGCACGAGGTGACCGCCATCGACCTGGACCGCCGGGAGGTGGTGGCCCGTGACCTCGAGGGCGGGGGCGAGGTCCGCGAACACTTCGACCAGCTCGTGTACGCCGCCGGCGCGGTTCCGGTCGACCCGCCGTGGGCGGAGACGTCCGCGGCCGGGGTGTTCGGGGTGCAGACCCTCGACGACGGCTCGGCGTTGCGGGCCTGGCTGGACGGCGCCCCGCGGCCGCGGCGGGCGGTCGTGGTCGGTGGCGGCTACATCGGCGTGGAGATGGCCGAGGCGCTGATCCGGCGCGGGCTGTCGGTGACGCTGGTCGAGCGGGGTCCGCAGCCGATGTCCACCGTCGATCCCGACATGGCGGTCCTGGTCCGCGACGCGCTGGTCGGGCTCGGGATCGACGTACGGACCGGGGTTTCCGTCACCGGGCTCACCGCGCGGGACGGTCGGGTGGCCTCGGTGGTCACCGACGCCGGCGACCTGCCCGCCGACGTGGTCGTGCTCGGCCTGGGCGTACGCCCCAACACCGCGCTCGCGCGGCGGGCCGGCCTGCCCGTCGGGCCGACCGGCGGCATCCGGGTCGACCTGCGGATGCGGGTGATGGGGGTGGACGGCGTGTGGGCGGCCGGCGACTGCGTGCAGACCGTGCACCGGCTCACCGGGCAGGCGGTGCACCTGCCGCTCGGCACCCACGCCAACAAGCAGGGTCGGGTCGCCGGCATCAACATCGGCGGCGGGTACGCGACCTTTCCCGGTGTCATCGGCACCGCCGTGACCAAGGTGTGCGAGCTGGAGGTGGCGCGCACCGGGTTGCGGGAACGGGACGCGACGGCGGCCGGCTACGAGTTCGTCACCGTGAAGGTCGAGTCGACGAACCGGGCCGGCTACTTCCCCGGCGCCGACCCGATGACCGTCAAACTGCTCGCCGAGCGGCGCAGCGGGCTGCTGCTCGGCGCGCAGATCGTCGGCCGGTCCGAGGCGGCGAAGCGGATCGACCCGCTGGCCGTCGCGCTGTGGAACCAGATGACGGTGGAGGAGATGACCGGGCTCGACCTCGGCTACGCGCCGCCGTACGCCCCGGTGTGGGACCCGGTGCTGATCGCCGCCCGCAAGGCGGTGGAGGCGCTGTCCCGCGGCTGAGCGGCGCCGCCGGGCGTTCGTGGTGGGCGGGCCACCGTCCCGGGCCGGCCGGTCAGCCCACCGGCTGGCAGGTCGGGCACCAGTACGAGTTGCGCCCACCGAGCGTGCCGCGCCGGATCTCGGTGCCGCAGACGTGGCAGGGCAGGCCGGCCCGGCGGTAGACGTACACCTCGCCGCCGTGGCGGTCGACCCGGGGCGGGCGCCCCATCGCCTCGGGCAAATGCGCGGGACGGACGGTGTCGATGACGCCCGTCCCGACCGCCGTACCCATCAGTTCGCGCAGGTCGGACCAGATCGCCTCCCACGCCGGCCGGGTCAGCCGGTGCCCGGGTGTGGTCGGCGCCAGGCCGGCCCGGAACAGCACCTCGGTCACGAAGATCAGACCGGTGCCGGCCACGACCGACTGGTCCAGCAGCAGGGTGGCGAGCCCGGTGGAGCCGCGCCGGATGCGGGCGTACGCCGGATCCGGGTCGGTGTCGTCGCGTAGCGGGTCGGCGCCGAGCCGGTCCCGCAACGTCTGGGCCCGCGGCGGGTCGAGCACCTCGCAGGCGGTCGGGCCCCGCAGGTCGAGCCAGTACGCGTCGGAGGCGACCCGCATCCGTACCTCGCCGACCGGCGGTGGCGGCTCGCCCGCGCCGTCGGTGAACTTGCCGTACAGCCCGAGGTGTACGTGCAGCACCAGGTCGTTCTCGTAGTGGTGCAGCAGGTGCTTGCCGTACGCCTCGGTGTCGCGCAGCACCGTGCCGGACAGCAGTGCGGCGCCGGTCTCGAACCGTCCCTGCGGGCTGGCGACGGTGACCTTGTCACCGGCGAGGAGTTCGTGGTGGCGGCGCGCGAGGCGGTGGATGGTGTGTCCTTCAGGCACCGCAGCACCCTATCCGGCCGGTGTCGGGTTCCGGCCGGGCATGGTTCACGGTCCATCGGGGTACTCCGATGGTGTTCCCCCGCGTTGGCGCCACCACCGAGGCACCACGCAGTGACCAGGAGGTGTGTTGTGGTAAGGATTCCTTCGTTTTCACGCCGGGAGGAGACGGCGCCGACGCGGGACGACGAGCGTCCCGCCGGCACGGACACTCCGGCACAGACCGCCACGATGGCCCGCCCGGCGGATGCCGGCCCGGCCGGGCCCCGGCCCGGGGACGAGCCGACGACGTACCGCAGCCGGTCGGCGACCGGCGTCGCCCCCGAGGCGCCCCGGACCGAGACCCGTAAACCGGAGCCGGTGCTGCCGCCGGCACCACCCCGCCGGTCGGGTCGGGACGAAATGGCACGTACCGACCGGATCGCCACCGAAGACCTCAGCGCCGACCGCCGGGACATGGGTGGCGCCCCGACGGCGGTCGCCGACCGTACGCCGGCCACCGAGCCGGAGCAGCGACCCGCCGCACCGGCCGGCCCCCGTCCGCGGACCAGCGTGCTGGCCACGACCAGCCTGATCCTCGGCGTCTCCGGCGTTCTCTTCGTGCTCACCGGCGCCCTCGCCGGCTACGGCATCGCGATCGGCGCGGTGGGCGCCCTGCTGGGCGTGGCGGGCATCTCGGCGACCAGCCGCCGGCACATCTCGGGCAAGACCGAGGCCCTGTTGGGCCTGCTGCTGGGACTCTCGGCGGTCGTCATCGGGATCCTGGCGATGACCGGCCAGTTCGCCTGGCCGACCACGGACGGTGACACCGTCGTACGGTTCCGAGAGTGGCTTGACACACAGTTTGTCGACCGCTTCTGACGGGTATCTGAGCTGGCACGCAAGCGGTGGTTCACCGCTTGCGCAGTCTCGCCCGAAGTGGTTCACCTCTGGCAGAGCAGATATTTGAGGGGCGGCGGTTTCGCCGCCCCTCAACGCTGTCCGGCCCCGGAAAGGGCCGCGCAACGATCTGCTGGTCGCAGGGCCTATCTACGCAACGATCTGCGGTGGAACGCAACCCTGAACGCTGGATGTCGCCGAACACGGCCGCATAGCGTTGCTGACAAGCGCCAGCCCAGTGGCCGGACCCGGCCGGGCGCGCCGACCACCGGGAGCGGGACGATGTCGTTGGACGCCACCAGCCGGCGCTATCTGATGTGCCGGCCGACGTACTTCGCCGTGGAATACAAGATCAATCCGTGGATGGACCCGACCGCGCCGACCGACGCGGATCTGGCGATCGCGCAGTGGACCGCGCTGCGGCAGGTCTATCTGGACCTCGGCCACACCGTCGAGGAGATCCCGTCCGTGCCGGGCCTGCCCGACATGGTCTTCGCGGCCAACGGCGCGACCGTCGTCGACGGGCAGGTCCTCGCCGTGCAGTTCCGCGACCCGCAGCGCGCCGACGAGGCACCCGCGTACGCCTCCTGGCTGGAGCGCGCCGGCTTCGAGGTGCACGAGGCGAAGCACGTCAACGAGGGCGAGGGCGACCTGCTGCTCGCCGGTGATCTCCTGCTCGCCGGCACCGGATTCCGCACCACGCACGCCGCGCACGCCCGGGCCCAGGAACTCTTCGGACGGCCGACGGTCACCCTGCAGCTGGTCGACCCGCGCTACTACCACCTCGACACCGCGCTCTGCGTGCTCGACGAGCACACCGTGGCCTACCTGCCCGAGGCGTTCTCGCCGGGCAGCCAGGCGGTGCTGCGCCGGCTGTTCCCGGACGCGGTCCTCGCCACGCCGCAGGACGCCGCCGTGTTCGGGCTGAACTCCGTCAGCGACGGCCGCAACGTGGTCCTGCCGGTGCAGGCGACCGGGCTGGCCACGGCGCTGCGCGAGCGGGGCTACCACACCATCGGCGTCGACATGTCCGAGTTGCGCAAGGCCGGCGGCGGCCCGAAGTGCTGCACCCTGGAACTGCGAGAGGCGAACCGGTGATCGTCGAACGGACGCGTACCCAGGCCGCGGTCGGCGACGCCGAGCGCTGGACCGCGCACAACTACCACCCGCTGCCGGTCGTCGTCGCGCAGGCGGAGGGCGCCTGGGTCACCGACGTCGACGGGCGGCGTTACCTGGACTGCCTGGCCGGCTACTCGGCGCTCAACTTCGGCCACCGGCACCCGACCCTGATCGCCGCCGCGCACGCCCAGCTCGACCGGCTCACGCTGACCAGCCGGGCGTTCATCCACGACCAGTTCGCGACCTTCTGCCGCGAGCTGGCCGAGCTGTGCGGCAAGGACCTGGTGCTGCCGATGAACACCGGCGCCGAGGCGGTCGAGACCGCGATCAAGGTCGCCCGCAAGTGGGGCTACCAGGTCAAGGGCGTACCGGACGGACAGGCGACGATCATCGTGGCGGACGGCAACTTCCACGGCCGTACCACCACGATCGTCAGCTTCTCCACGGACCCGGACGCCCGCGACGACTTCGGGCCGTACACCCCGGGGTTCAAGATCGTCCCGTACGGCGACCTCGCCGCGCTCGCCGACGCCGTCGACGACACCACGGTCGCCGTACTCATCGAACCGATCCAGGGCGAGCAGGGCGTGGTCGTCCCGCCGCCCGGCTACCTGCCCGGCGTACGGGACCTGTGCACGCAGCGCGACATGCTCTTCATCGCCGACGAGATCCAGTCCGGTCTGGGCCGGACCGGTGAGACGTTCGCCTGCGACCACGAAGGGGTCCGGCCGGACATGTACGTGCTCGGCAAGGCGCTCGGCGGCGGCATCGTGCCGGTCTCCACGGTCGCCGCCGACCGAAGCGTGCTCGGCGTGCTGCGCCCCGGCCAGCACGGCTCGACGTTCGGTGGGAACCCGCTGGCCTGCGCGGTCGCCACCGAGGTCGTACGGCTGCTGCGCACCGGCGAGTTCCAGCGCCGCTCGGCCGAACTCGGCGTACGGCTGCACGCCGGCCTGCGCTCGCTGGTCGGCGAGGGACTCGTCGCCGTACGCGGCCGTGGGCTGTGGGCCGGCGTCGACATCGACCCGGCCCTGATGACCGGCCGGCAGGCGTGCGAACGACTGGCCGAACGGGGCGTACTCGCCAAGGACACCCACGGCTCGACGATCCGGCTCGCCCCGCCGCTGGTCATCGAGGCGGCCGAGATCGACCACGCGATCGCCCAGCTCGCCGCCGTACTGCGCTGATCTTGGATCGCCCGGCCCGCGGTTCGCGGGCCGGGCGATCCATCGCACGTCGGGCCGGCCACCGCCGGCTCAGCGGTCGGCGATCCGGATCGCCATCGTCGGCGCCTCGGCCATCACCGACGTCGGGTTGGCCACCCCGCCGGTCTGCCAGAGCCGGGAGCGGCCGATCTGCACGCCCGCGTACAGCTCGACCACGTCCGTCGGGCCGAGCGGGCGGGCCTGCCGCTTGAGCGTCTCCCGCTGCTCGTCGTCGGTCGAGCCACCCGGCCGTACGCCCGTCCCGTTGGTGCTGACGTCGTGCGCGACCAGCTCGCTGCCCTGCAACTCGAAGCGGACGTGGCTGCGACTGATCCAGCGCCGGGCCTCGTCGGTGAGCCACTGGCCGAGGATGATCCCGCCGCCCTCCGGAGCCCGGCCCACCACGACCGGCTGGTCGGCGGCGACCACGAAGCGCCGGCGGACCATGCCGTCGATACGTACCGACAGCAGCTCCGCCCGGGGCCGGGGGCCGGCGTCGGTGAGCCGTTCGTCGTGCCGGGGACAGGTCGGCGAGCCGGTACGCAGCGTCGGCGGCGGCTGCCCGCCGGGCCGGCCGACCCGCATCGAGCCGAAGCTGGAGCATTCGGGGTCGGGACAGCGCCACAGCCGCCCGAGCAGTTGCGCACCGACCGGTGACAGTGCGGCCGAGGTCGGCTCGTGCCCGCCGCCGACCTGGGCGACCAGCGCCGGGCCGCCGGCGGCGGGGACCGGCGCGAGCAGCCGGCCGGGCTGTTCGGCCAGCCACGGATAGCGTCCCAGGGCGTTCTCGAACCGGGAGCGGCTCAGCACCGGCAGGCCGAGCAGGTCGGCGACCTCCAGCACCCGCTCGCCGGGGTTCGGCAGCACCTCGACCACGCCGTCGTCGGCCCAGCGGCGGACCACCATCCGCTCGTTGGAGGTCAGGTCGGCGTCCGACAGCAGGGCCCGGTGTACGACGACGTAGACCGGGACGTTCTCCTCGGCGAGTTGCCGGCCGAGCGCGTCGACCACCATGCCGAGCCGCAGCAGGGTGGCCGGGCGCCCGCCGTCGAAGTCGACGTAGCGCACCACCTCGGCCAGGTCGAGCACGGCACGGGCCAGCTTCGGGTCGGTGGTCAGGCGGCCCTCGATCGCGTCGAGGACCTTGCTGATCTCGAACCTCATGTCGCCGCTCCGATGATCTCGTCGATCCGACGGGCCAGCTCGATGTCACGTTCCGTGACGCCGCCCTCGGAATGGGTGGCACACCGGAAGGTCAGCGTGCGCCACCGGATGTCGATGTCGGGATGGTGGTCGAGTTCCTCGGCGACCACGGCGACCCGGTCGACCACGGCGATCGCCTCGGGGAAACCGGGCAGCTCCGCCGTGCGGATGATCGCCGTGGAGTCGCCGGTCCAATCACCGTCGAGCCCCGCCAGCTCGCCGCGCAACGCGTCCGTGTCCAGCACCTTTGCCATGCGCAGACTTTACCGCCGGCCCGCACGCCCGACGCCGGGCGGCGCCGGCCGGCGCACCCACCACGATCCGGCCCCACTCCCGGGGATCGATGTTTACCGTTCGGCGAAAGCGGTAACCCCTGTGCCAATGAGGCAGATTCCACGCATCGCGACCACGGGGCTCGGCCTCGTCACCGTACTCACACTCGGCGTGGCCGGCTGCGCGGCACCCGCCGACCAGAACGGCACCGGGGCGACCCCGGCGCCGTCCGGATCCGCGACCTCCGCCCCCGCGGCCGATCCGGCCGCGGCCGAGGCACTCACCACGGCGGCGCAGCGGCTCAACGACGACAGCCTGCGGGTCACCGTCGAGGCGACCGGACTGAACAGCCGGGGCCAGCTCGATCCGCAGGGCGACCGGGGCACGATGACGATGGCCCTGGACACCGGCCAGGGTCAGGCGGTCCAGATCGAGGTGGTGGCGGTCGACAAGACCGTCTATCTCAAGGTTCCCGGGCTTCCCGAGGTCGGCGACAAGTGGGTACGCGTCGACGTGGCCCGGATCGCCGGCACCGATCTGGACATCCTGCCCGAGGGCGACCCGGCCGGCGCCGACCGGATGATCAAGTCCATGGCCGAGGTGCGCCGCGACGGCCCGAACAACTTCGCCGGCACCCTCGACCTGAGCCAGGCACCGGCCGGCAGCTTCGGCATCCAGCAGGCGCTCGGCGCGAACGCGAGCGCGCTGCCGTTCACCGCGACGGTCGACGGGTCGGGCCGGCTCACCAACCTCGACGTGGACCTGACGCCGGTCGAGCCGACGCTCGGCACGCTGAAGATGACGTACTCCGACTTCGGTGCCCCGGTCGAGGTCACCGCGCCGCCCGCGGACCAGACCGTCGACGCCCCCGACTCGCTGATGCAGTTCCTCGGCCGCTGAGCGAAGGCAAAGAATGGGCGACGCCGGTCGGCGTCGCCCATTCTCGCGTACGGCGTCAGCGGCGCTCGGCCCGCAGGAGCGCGCCGGCCTCGTGCAGGTGCGCCAGCGCCTGCCGGTACGAGTCGATCAGGCCGGTCTCCTCGTACGGGATCCCGTTCTCCGCGCAGTAGGCGGCGACGATCGGCTGCGCCCGGCGCAGGTTGGACCTCGGCATGCTCGGGAAGAGGTGGTGCTCGATCTGGTAGTTGAGCCCGCCGAGCGCGAAGTCGACGAAGACGCCACCGCGGACGTTGCGGGAGGTCAACACCTGCTTGCGCAGGAAGTCGAGGTCGTCGGAGTCGGTCGGCATCAGCATGCCCTTGTGGTTCGGGGCGAACGAGCAACCCATGTAGACCCCGAACAGGCCCTGGTGGATGACGATGAACGCGATCGCCTTGAGCGGCGACAACACGGCGAAGACCGCGGCGAAATAGCCGACCGTGTGCACGGCCAGCAGCAGCAGCTCGGTCCGGCGGTGCCGGATCGGGGTGCTGCCCAGCAGCGCCTTCACGCTGGCCACGTGCAGGGCCAGCCCTTCGAGGGTGAGCAGCGGGAAGAAGAGGTACGCCTGCCGCTCGACGATCCAGCGGCCGAACCCGCTGGTCTGTGCCGCCTGCTCGGTGCTCCACACCAGCACGCCGGCCTCGACGTCCGGGTCGTGCTCCTCGTGGTTGGGGTTGGCGTGGTGCCGGTTGTGCTTGTCGATCCACCAGCCGTAGCTGAGCCCGACCGCGAGGTTGCCGGCGGTCAGCCCCGCGACCTCGCTGATCCGGCGCTTACGGAACATCTGCCGGTGCCCGGCGTCGTGGCCGAGGAACGCCACCTGGGTGGTGGCGAAGGCGAGGAACACCGCGACGAGCAGTTGCAGCCACGAGTCGCCGACGAGGAAGAAGGCGGTCCAGCCGCCGAGGAACAGTCCCACCGTCAGCGCGATCTTGGCGGCGTACCAGCCCGGTCGGCGCCGCATCAGCCCCGCCTCGTTGATCCGGCGGGAAAGCCGCGCGAAGTCACTCCCCCGTTGCAGCCTGCGTTCCGCAACAGCGCCGACAGTCATGGATCTCCCTGTTCACCCGGTCGCCGCCCCGGGCGGGCGGCGCTGCCGTCAAGCATCCTTTTGGTCCGGCTTTTCGGTAATCCTGGCCACCCCCGTAAGGGGGGTAGGGCTAGCCCCACCCCCCTTACGTCCCCTCCTGACGGGTCAGGTCATCCGGCCGACGGCGTCCCGCAGCCGGGCCACGTCGCGCCGCCGACGCTCGTAGGTCATGGCCAGGGCGATCAACGCGAGACCACCGATCGCGAGGAAGATCCACCGGGGCAGCAGGTCCCAGACGGCGGCCAGCTCGCGCAGGGCCAGCAGGACGACGGTCGCCCCGCCGAGCACCACCGGCGCCTGCCGGCGGGCCGCACCACCGGCGAGGACGACCAGCACCGCACCGGTGCCCAGCAGCAGCCGACGCATCGGCTGACCGTCACCGACCAGCACCGATGCCAGGCTGGGCAGCAGGCCGGCGGCCAGCCCCGGACCGTACGCGAACCAACTGCCCAGCCCGGACCGGGCGGCCAGCCAGCCCGCGGTCAGGGCGAGCACCGCCGCCGGCAGGCTGTAGGCCTCCAGGACCGCGACCCGGTCGGCGACCAGCAGCAGCCACCAGGCGACGAGTTCGCTGCCGAACGCCGTCCAGACCAGCACCCCGCGCCGGTGCAGGAACACCGCGTCCGGCACCGGCCCGGCCCACAGCGCCCGGACCCCGACCGCGATGCCCCACAGCGTGAACACCGCGGCGACGTACCGGATCTCGCCGAGGCTGAGCAGCAGCGCGACCAGCGCCCCCGCGTGGGCGACCGCCTCGACGGTCAACGACTCGGCGGGCCGGCGGGCCCGCAGCACCGTACCGGTGGCCAGCGCCACGGCCGCGCCGCCGAGGACCGCCAGCGCGACCAGCCGCAGCGGCAGGTCCGCCGCGAGCGCGACGGCCGCCGCCAACGTCAGGCCGGCCACCACCGCCACCAGCCAGCCGGCGATCCGGGTCGCCTGGTCGCGGCCGGCGAGGCCGACCGTGGCGGCGCCGCCGACGAGCAGCCCGAGGGCGGCGATCGTCGTGCCCTCGGTCGGCAGCGCCCCGGCCAGGCCGGCCCCCGCCAGGGCAACCCCGACCGGTACGGCGACCAGCACCGCCCCGGTCCGCAGCGGCCCGAGGGCCGCGGTGAGCAGGTACGCCAGCCCGGTGGCGAGGGCCACCGCCGGTACGACGGGCCACGGCGTGCCGGCGACCGTCAGCGCGACCAGGACGGCGGCCACGCCGACCGGCAGCGCCGCGGTGTTGGCGAACCGGGCCCGGACCCGCCACCACCCGGCGGCCCGAAACGCGCCGGGGTGGGCCCCGGCGGGTGGGACCCGTCGGGGTGCGGCACGCCGGCACCCGGCGGGACAACGGCACCCGGCAGGACAACGGCACCCGGCAGGACAACGGCACCCGCCCCCGGGACGGTGCCCGGCGTTGCGGCACCGGCCGGCCGGAGCAGGTGGGCGGCGAGCCAAACGGCGACCGTGAGGACGCCCAGCGCCACGGCGGGTGCGGCGGAGTCGAGGCCGAAATCGACCGGCCACCGCCCCGACGGGGTCGGCACCCCGCCGGCCGGCCGGCCGGACCAGATCGCCCCGACCCACGCGTACGGCGACAGCAGCAGCCCGGCGACCGCCGGCACGACGGTGACCGCGCTGACCGCCAGCAGTGGCAGGGTGGCCGCGGCGGCAAGGATGCGGCCCGGCGTCCAGGTGACGAGCAGTGCGGCGGTGACGAGGAGCAGGACGCCGGTCGCGGCGTACACCGCCGGTGGCTCGTCGTGCGGCCCGCCGGGCGCCGTACCGGTGACCACCACGGCGACCGCCACCGCCGCGGTGGCGTACGGCAGCAGGGCGGGCCGCAGCCGCTGGAGCAGAACCGGCACCGGCAGCAGCAGGGCGGCGGCGAGCAGCGCGGCCCGGGCCTGCCACCACGCCGCGACGGTGCCGGTGTCCAGCGCGGCGACGACCAGCGCCGGCCAGACGACCAGGGCCGCGGCAAAGGCCAGCCCGCCGATCGGCCGCCGGTGCGCGGCCGCACCGGGGCCCGCG
Organism: Polymorphospora rubra; assembly: GCF_018324255.1. Lineage (GTDB taxonomy): Bacteria > Actinomycetota > Actinomycetes > Mycobacteriales > Micromonosporaceae > Polymorphospora > Polymorphospora rubra. The sequence continues at coordinate 3,835,310 of NZ_AP023359.1, read as the reverse complement.
CCGGTGCCGGTCGCGCCGCCGCCGGCAGCCGAACCGGCGGTCGCCACGGCGTCAGGCCCGACGGTCGCGGCACCGGCGGACCCGGTCGGCCCGCCGGACGCGGGCAGCCGTTGGGCGACGGCGGTCACGGCGAGGCCGAGCAGCAGCACGAGGGCCAGGGTGCCGGTCGCCGTCTGCGGCCGGGCCAGGCCGACCGCGACGGCGTGGAGCACCAGGACCAGGCCCGCACCGGCCCGGACCACCCCACCGGTGACGGTCCGGTGCGACAGGGCGGTGAACAGCAGCGCCGCGGCCGCGGCGAGATCGACCAGTCCGACCAGCCAGCCGGCCATCGGCGCGGCGGCCGGCAGGGCGAGCACCGCCAGGCCCGCCCCGACCACGGCGGTGGCGTCGCGGCCGGCCCGGGGCAGCAGCACCATGAGCGCGCCGGCCACGACCAGCACCGCCACGGGAACCTGCCAGTCGAACGGCACCTCGGGGTCGCGGGTCGACGGCAGCGCCGCGGCCATCGTGGCGACCCCGACCACGGCCGCCGCGACTCCGGTGACCAGCGCGGTCACCCCGGCGACGATCAGCGCGCCGACGCGGTGACCGATGCGCACGGCGACGGGCAGCGGCCGCGCGGTCACCGTGACGGCGACGGCCAGCCCGAGCGCCACCACGGCGGCGGCCACCAGCAGCAGGGTCGCACGTACGTCGGCGATCGGGCGCAGGACCGCGACCGCGAGCACGACCACCAGGACGGCGCCGGCCGGTCCACGCAGGACCGCGCTGCCGGCCACGGCACCGGCGGCGACGAGCAGCAGGGCGGCGACCACGAGCGGCAGCCCGACGACGGCGACCGGGCCGGTCACGTCGGCGACGACCAGCGCGACCAGGGCGCTGAGGGTCGCGGCGGCCAGCATGGCGGCATGACCGATCCAGCCGACGACCCGGAACGCGACCAGGCGGCCGTCGCCGGGTGTGGCGCCACCCGGCAACGGGCCGGTGGCGGGTCCGGTGGCGGCGCCCGCCGGGCCGGCGCCGACACCGGCGACGGGGACGGGGGCTGGTCCGGTGCCGCCACCGGCGACGGGGGCGGGGGCTGGTCCGGTGCCGCCACCGGCGACGGGGGCGGAGGCGGTGCCGCCGGCCGCGGTGGTGCGGCGGGTCAGCCGGAGGACGAGCAGGTTGCCGGCGGCGACGGCGGCGTAGACCAGCGCCCACCCGAACGGGTCGGGTCGCAGGTCGTACGCGAGCAGCGGCAGGACCGGCTGCGCCACCAGCAGCGCGACGTACCGTGGCGCCCACAACCCGGTCAGCGCGGCGTACCCGGCGGCGACCAGGGCGGTGGTCGCACAGACCAGCCCGGCGTACCGGGTGCCGGGGGTGCCGGCGAGGCCGAACAGGTCGACGTACCAGGCGGCGTAGCCGTCGAGCAGGACCAGCAGCAGCGCGATGGTGGCGAACGTCTCGGCGGTGGCGGTGAGCCGGCGCCACCGGGCCAGCGGCGGTACGGCGAGGGCCAGGCCGGTGACGACGGCCAGGATCGCGGCCCGGCCGGCGACGCCGTAGGTGGCCCAGGCGACGGAGGTGAAGACGATCGCGGCGGTGCCGAAGAGCAGGCCGCCGAGGATGAACAGGATGTTCTGCACCGTCCGGGTGGAGGCCTCCGGTCGGGCCGGTACGGCCGGGCCGCACGGTGTGCCGGAGGGTGCCGGACGGGACGGCCACGCCGCCGGTCCTCCGGGCCCGCCGGTGCCCGGGCCGATTGGCGCGCCCGGGCGCGGCGCGATGGTGCCCGGCGGCCCCACGGGAGCCGGTCGGGGGGCGAAGGTCGCGGCGCGTACCCGGGCGGCGAGGGTCTGACGCCGCTGCTGGGCGTCGCGGAGCGCGGCGGCCAGCGCCAGGTGTTGCTGGCGGGCCTGTTCGACCCGGGGGGCCAGCACGCGGATCTGGTAGTCGAGCCGGATCACCTCGGCGGCGACCGGATCGGGCGCCCGGCCGCACCGGCGGCAGCCGGCCACCAGGTCGGCGGTGCCGCCGCAGGCCGGGCAGGGGTAGACGGGCACGGGTTCGGTCACAGTCGCATGATTTCCGTCGCCGGCGAAGGGGTCACAGAGTGTGCGTACTCAGCCGGAGCGACTACTCAGCCCGGACGTACTCAGGCCGGCCGGGTGTGTTCGTGTACCCAGGCCGTGTACGCCGGGTTGGCGCTACCTACCGCGACCACGAGGATCTCCGGTACGTCGTACGGGTGCGCGCCGCGGATGTGCTCGACCAGTGCGTCGACCCGGTCGGAGGCGGTCTTGAACTGCACCGTCCACTCCCGGGTGCTCTCCATCCGGCCGTCCCACCAGTAGGTGCTGTCGAGCGGCCCGCTCACCTGGGCGCAGGCGGCGAGCCGGCCGGCCACGGCCGCAGCGGAGAGCACCTCGGCCACCGATCTGGCGTCGACCACGGTCGTCACGACGTGTATCTGCTCCACGCGCCGACCCTACGCCCCGCCGGGCTCGGGACGGTGCTCGTCGATCCATTCGTCGATGCGCTTCCACCAGTCGTACAACCACTCGACCCGTTCCGCCTCACCGGTCGGCACCTCCTCGGGTGGCACCGACCAGAACCGCATGATGATCTGTTTGTCCATCGGCAGCTCACGCCACACGTCGGCGACGGTGAGCATCCGGTCGAGACCGGTGTGTGCCACGAAGATGACCCCGGCGTCGGGGGCGGCGTCCAGCGCCGCGATCAGCCCACCGGGCTTCGGGGCGAGTACGTTGCGCATCCCCTCGGCCCGCTTCGCCATCCGTTCCAGCCCGAGCGCCCGCAGCCGGGCGATGGCGCGCAGCCGGCGGCGCGGGGTGAAGTTGCCGCCCTCCGGAAAGATCACGAAGGCGTCGTTGTCGTCGAGGCCGGTGGCCAGGTGGGCGATCTGTTCCTCGATCGTCTCGCCGGGTTGGTGACCGGGGGCGACGAAGCGGTTGGGCAGCCGGTTCAGCATGACGTCGATCGCCGGGTCCCACTGGAGGGTGTCCTTGAGTACGATGCGCGGCTCGCGGGAGTACCAGTTGACCAGCGCGTGGATGAGGATGAACGAGTCACCGGGACCGGCGTGCCGGCACACGACTATCTCCGGCCGGCCGGGCAGGGCGGTGTCCGGGTCGGTGCCGACCACGTCGATGCGCAGCCGCAGCGTCCACTTCGCCTGCCAGAACAGGACGGTGAGGAACCAGCCGGTCAGCACGTAGTGGGCCCGCTGGAAGGCCGGCGACCGCTTCTTCCAACCGAATCCGGAGGCGAGCCACAGGACGAAGAGGGCGATCAGCGCGGCGGCGTCCCACACCAGGTAGAAGGTCAGCATCCAGAGCACGCGCAGCGGTCTCAGGTAGCCGGGGACCAGCGGCGAGGCCGCCGCGGCGGCCAGCAGCCAGATCGGCAGGGTGGTGACGAAGAGGAAGGTGAACACGACGACCACCGGCCCGAACACGATCCGGCGCAGCCAGCGGGGTGGGATCCGCATCAGCCACCCGCCGGCCGGGTCGCCGTCATCGACCGCTCGCCACGTTGGTCGCCAGGTAGCGGCGCGAGGCGGTGTAGGCACGGCTGATCCGCCGGCCGACGGCGGCCATGTCCCGGTAGGCCCAGGGGGTGTCGTCGCGGGATTCACCCCCGCCGGTCGGCAGCACGTGCACCTCGACGTCGTCGGGCAGGGCGGCCATCTCCCGGGCGAACCGGTGCCGCCGGGCGATCTCGAAGGCGACCTGGGCCACCTCCCAGGGCCGCCGCGGCGGGCTCAGCGGCCGCTCGACCCGACCAACCTGGAGTACGAAGATCAGCTTGGCACCGGCGTCGACGGCCGCCCCGATCGGGATCGAGTTGACGATGCCGCCGTCGACGAAGTGCTCGCCGTCGATCTCGGCCGGCGGAAGCAGGCCGGGCACGCTCGCCGAGGCCAGTACGGCGTCGACCAGCGGACCGCGGTCGAACCAGTGCTCGGCGGCGCGTTCGATGCTCGCCGCGCAGCACCGGAACGGCACCTTCAACTCCTCGATCATGGTGTCTTCGCCGAGCGCGCTCTCCAGCAGCCGACGCAGCGGCCGGGGCGAGTGCAGGTGGGTCCGGGCGGCGAAGCGGCGCAGTTGCCGGGCGACCGAGTCGCCGTACACCTCGCTCGCCTCGGGACTGGCCCACAGGCGTACGAGCCGGTCGGTGACCGCCTCGGTCGGGTCGGCGGCGACCAGGGCGCCGTTGACGGCACCGATCGAGGTGCCGACGACGACGTCGGGGCGGTGGCCGGCGCGGAACAGGGCGCGCAGCATGCCCACCTCGACGGCGCCGAGCACGCCACCGCCACCGAGCACGAACCCCACCGGACCGTTGACCATGGCTTCATCCTGGCACGACCGGTTTCGGGACCGTCCCACGCCGCCGGTCGGTTATCCGTAGTGCCCGAGACCGGCACGTTTCAAACGATTCGCACCCATGCGTTACAAGCCGTTGACAGAGTGTTTTCCGTATCGCAGCCTGGTACCGCCCCCCACCCCGGACAGGTGCCCCATGTCTTCGCTCCACCCCGGTGGTCTGCTCGCCCGCCGATACCGCCTCATCGACCGCATCGGCGCAGGCGGGATGTCCGTGATCTGGCGCTCCCGCGACGAACTGCTCGACCGGGTCGTCGCGCTCAAGGTGCTCGCCGAGGAACTGGCCGCCGACGCCCGGTTCCGCGGCATGGTCCGCGAGGAGGCCCGCGCCGCCGCGCAACTCGTCCACCCGCACGTCACCTCGGTCCACGACTACGGGGAGACGGTCGCGCCCGACGGCACCGTGACCGCGTTCGTCGTCATGGAACTGCTGTCCGGTCAGGAGTTGGAGTCCCGGCTCACCGAAGGACCGCTGCCCTGGCCCGAGGCCGTCGAGATCTGCGCCCAGGTCGCCGAGGCGCTGGCCGCCGCGCACCGGCTCGGCATCGTCCACCGGGACGTCACCCCGGCCAACATCATGATGACCGCGACCGGCGCGAAGGTGCTCGACTTCGGCATCGCCACCCACGTCGGGGCGCCCGATGAGGACGCCGACGGCGAGACCTTCGGCACCCCGGCGTACGTCGCGCCGGAGCGGCTCGACGGCACCCCCGCCCAGCCGGCCACCGACACGTACTCGTTGGGGGTGCTGCTCTACGAGACGCTGACCGGCCGGGTGCCGTTCCCGGCCAACACCTGGGAGGATCTGGCCCGAAGCAGGCCGGACACGCAGCCGCCGACCCTGTCCGGGGTGGCGGGTCTGCCGCCGGCGGTGGCCGAGGTCTGCCTGCGCTGCCTGGCCCGCGACCCGCGTGAGCGGCCCACCGCCCACCAGGTGGGGGTCGCGCTGCGCGCACAGCTCGCGCCCGAGCCGCCCGCGCCGGAGCCGGCCGCGCCGCCCGGGCGCACCTTCCCGGTGCGGCTCACCGTGCTGGCCGCCGCGTCGGTCGCGGCGCTGGCGGTGGCCGTACTGGTGTTCGCCTGGCCGCGCGGTGACCACCCGCCGCCGTCGGCGGACGGCCTGCCGGGCAGCGGCCCGCCGACGTCGTTGTTCTCCCCGGACGCGGTGCCGCCCGACGGTCCCGCGACCGCCGGACCGTCGGCCGGACCGACCCCGCCCGACGGGCCCATGCCGCCCGGCGGGACACCGACCGCGACGCCGCCGACCGGGCTGCCCCCGGGCGCCACCCCCGGGCCGAGCGGGCCGGCCTCCGCCCCGACCGTGCCGGAGGCGGTCGCCGACCTCGACCAGATCGTCACCGCCGGCCTGGCGGCCGGCGCGATCCGCGACGACGCCGGCCTCGACCTGCAGAACCTGCTGCGCAACCTGCGGGTCGCGGCGGCCCGGGGACCGGTCGACGTCCACGGCCCGGTCCAGCACCTGCGCAGCAAGATCACGCTGCGGGTCGACGAGGGGGCGATCACCCCGGAGTACGCCACCGCACTGCGCGCCGGACTCGACCGGCTCGCCACCGCCGGCTCGGCCCAGCCGGCCTGACCGCGCGACGGGAGGGGCGCCGGCGTTCGCGCCCCTCCCGCGGTATCACGGTCGCCCGCGCCCCCTCGTCGGTGTCACGACAGTCCGTTGAGGAACGGCCGGTGCGAGTTCTGGAACTCCCAGCCGTAGAAGCGGTCCCAGTTGATCGACCACGTCATCAGGCCCCGGAAGTTCGGGTTGGTGCCGCTGCGCGGCGTGTAGCCGGCGCAGTTGGTGCCGCGTACCAGGCAGGTGACCGCCTGCTGGACGGCCGCCGGCGCGGTGTAGCCGTTGCCGGCCGAGGTCGACGACGGGGTGCCGAACGCCACCTGGTCCTCGCGCAGCGGTGGGAAGACGTTGTTGGTGTTGCCGGCCACCGGGAACCCGGCGAGCAGCATGTCGGTCATGGCGATGTGGAAGAGCGCGCCGCCCATCGTGTGGTACTGGTTGTCCAGACCCATGATCGGACCGGAGTTGTAGTCCTGCACGTGCAGGACGGTGATGTCGTTGCGCAGCGCGTGGATCACCGGCAGGTAGGCCCCGGCCCGCGGATCCTGGCCGCCCCACGGCCCCGATCCGTAGTACTGGTAGCCGAGCTGCACGAAGAACGTCTCCGGGGCCATGGTGAGAATGAACCGGCTGCCGTACCGCTGCTTGAGCGACCGGACCGCGGAGATCAGGTTGACGATGACCGGGGTGGTCGGGTTCTTGAAGTCGGTGTCGCCGGTGTTCAGCGACAGCGAGTGGCCCTCGAAGTCGATGTCGAGACCGTCGAGGCCGTACCGGTCGATGATCGCGGCGACCGAACTGACGAACCGGTCCCGGGCGGCGGTGGTGGTGAGCTGCACCTGCCCGTTCTGGCCGCCGATCGAGATGAGGACCTTCTTGCCCTGCTGTTGCTTGGCCCGGATGGCGGCGATGAACTGCGCCTCGGTCTCGACGTTCGGACACTCGGCCACCGGGCAGAGCTGGAACCGGATGTCACCGGAGGTGACCGAGGTCGGCTCCCCGAACGCCAGGTTGATGATGTCCCAGGAGGCCGGTACGTCGGCCATCCGCACGTAGCCGGAGCCGTTGGCGAAGCTGCTGTGCAGGTAGCCGATGAGCGCCCGCTTCGGCAGCCCGGAGTTCGGCGGTGGGGTGGTCGGCGGTGGCGTGGTGGGTGGCGGCGTGGTGGGTGGCGGCGTGGTCGGGGGCGGCGTCGTCGGTGGCGGGGTCGTGGGTGGCGGCGTGGTGGGCGGGGTGCCGCCGCCGCAGGCCGCGCCGTTCAGCGTGCAGTCCGCCGGTGATCCCGAACCGGTGGCGATGAACCCGAACGACACCGACGCCCCCGGCGCCAGGCTGCCGTTCCACGAGCGGTTCCGGAACGTGAACCGCTGACCCGACCGGGTCATTTCGGCGTCCCAGAACGAACCGACCGAGGAACCCGAGGGCAGGGTGAAGGCCACCGCCCACGACGACAGGGCGGTCGCCCCGCCGTTCGTGACCGTGTACTTTCCCTCCCAGCCGGAACCCCAGTCCGACGTCTTGACGAACGTCGCGGTCGGGCCGGCGGCGAGGGCGGGGCCCGCCACCCACACCGCCCCCGCGCTCACGGCCACCGCCGACACCACGGCGAGCAACAACGACCTGGAGCGTCTCATCACCAGTCCTCCCAACCCGGCGCGGCATCGGCCGCCATCGAACAGTTGGCCAATTATTAGGACTGTTAACTGTTAATGTCCAGGGCAGGGCCCGCCGACCTGCCTGAAATTTGCCTCAAGTGCTCGCCGGCTAGAGCCGGATACGGTCACCGGCGCGGTCGAAGAGCAGCAGCAGATCCAGGTCGACCGACACCGTCATCCGGTCGCCGATCCGGGGCGTCGCCGGCACCGGCACCCGGACCACCAGGTCACCGGTGGTCGACTGGTCGTCGGGCAACTCCGGGTCGTAGACGGGGTAGAAGCCGTAGCGGGTCCGCGCCGTCGGCCGCCCACCGGCACGCTGGCGCGGGATGAGCCGTCCCAGCCCCGGCCACCGCCCGCCGCGCGCCGGCCGCTCCGGTTCGGCCAACAGCCCCGAAAGCGGCCGTACGGAATCCGGCAGTTCCAACCTCGACTCGGCCGGCGAGGTCGGCACGCCACCGGTCTCCAGGTGCACCAGCACCTCGTGCCCAAGGTTCTCCACCGCCCGTACGACGCCGTGCAGTACCGGCCCGTCGGCATCGGCCGGCGCCGGGCGGAGCGCGTCCGCGCGCAACGCCACCGTCGCCCGCTCGGTGTGCCGGCCGGCGAGGAGCGCCGAACGGGGTTCGTCGGGCGGAAAGTCGATCACCTGCGTACCCAGGTCGAGCACGACCCGGCCGTCGCCGGCGTAGACGGCGCACTGGAAGAGGTTGGCGCGCGGGCTGCCGAGGAAGGCGGCGACAAAGACGGTCGCCGGATCGCCGTACACCTGCGCCGGCGGGCCGATCTGCTGCAACACCCCCCGGCGCAGCACCGCGACCCGGTCGGCCATCGACATCGCCTCGACCTGGTCGTGGGTCACGTAGATCGTGGTCGTCCCGTTGCGCCGGGCCAGTGCCGTCAGGTCGGCGCGCAGGTCGGCGCGCATCCCGGCGTCGAGATGGGACAGCGGCTCGTCGAGCAGGAACGCGGCGGGGCGGCGGGCCAGCGCACGGGCGATCGCGACCCGCTGCCGCTGGCCGCCGGACAGGTTGCCGGGCAACCGGTGCAGTACGTCGACGATGCCCAACTGCTCGGCCATCTCGGTGATCCGGCCGGTCGCCTCCGGGCCGGGGTCACCGCCGGAGCGCAGCGGGAAGCCGATGTTCTGCGCCACCGTCAGGTGCGGATAGAGGGCGTGGTCCTGGCGTACCAGGGCGATCCCCCGGTCGCCGGCCTCGATGTCGTCCACCGGCCGACCGTCGAAACGCACCTGGCCGGAGGTGGGGCGCTCCAGGCCGGCCACCAACCGGAGCACCGTCGACTTGCCGCACCCGGTCGGCCCGAGCAGGACCATGAACTCCCCGGACCGCACGTCGATGGTCACGTCGTCGACGGCAACGGTGCCGTCGTCGAAGATCTTCGTCAACCGGTCGGTGGCGATGGCGACCAAGGCGATCACCTCCCGCCCCAATGGTCAGCGCTGAAACCGGCGGGCGCCAGGGTCTGGCAGGCAAAACCTCGGTACGCACGACGGTGGGCCGGCACCAGGCCGACCCACCGTCATCGACAAACCACTGTCGGTACGCCCCCGGTCAGTTCGACAGCAGCGGGTTGATGTTCGGGTACTGGACCGGGTCGACGAACTCGGTCACGTTCGGGTGCTGCACCACCGCGTCGGTGTTGCCGTCCTCGTTGAAGTCGAAGCCGACGGTGTCCTGGCGACCGTCGAGGTCGGTGTCCTGGACGAAGGTGTCGATCAGCCCGTTGAAGTTGTTGTCGAGGACGACGTTCTCCAGCGTCCCGTCCTCGTTGTAGTCGGTCCCGGCCAGGTCGACGGCACCGTCGCCGTTGCGGTCGGCGATCTCCTCGTCCTGCCAGCCGTCGCCGTCGGTGTCCCGCATCTGGGTCTCGAAGACGCCGTCGTGGTTGCGGTCGTACTCGCTGGCGTCGACCAGGCCGTCGGCGTCGTAGTCGTAGCCGATGAAGTCGACCTTGCCGTCGCCGTTCATGTCGGCGTGCAGCTCCACACTGCCGTCGGGCTGCTCGTGGACCGTGTGGTCGTCCCAGTTGCCGTCGCCGTCGACATCGATGCTGGTCGAGTAGTCGCTCATCGTGGTTCCCTCCGTGACGCCTCAGTGGCTTGTCTGTGGAACACGCTACGGCGCGCCGCGCCCCGCTTGCTCCCCGGATCGTGCCACCCCGCATCCGGCGATCCGGCTGAGATCCAGCACCGGCGGGCGGGTCGGGCCCGGACGCCCTGATGGGCCGGACATGGTCCGGCCCATCAGGTTTTCGCGGTCAGCTCAGGACGTAGGCGACACCGGTCGTGGCGCCGTCCCGTTCGTAGGAGACGAGCAGTGTCGAACCGGCCGGCAGCGGCGCGGTCAGCGGCAGGACGAGGTCCAGGTTGTTGCCGGTCACCTCGACCGTCTTCTGGGCCAGGACCTTGTTGCCGTCCCACACGTACACGTTGGCGGTACCGGCGGCCTTCGCCCGCAGTCGCAGCGTGACCGCGTCATCCGACGCGAACAGCTTCGGCACCGTGATCGTGTTCTTGGGAAGGGCCGGCCAGCCGCCCGGCGCGACCTTGTCCGAACTCGACTGCAGGATGGTCTGCGGCGAGTTGACGCTCATCGCGGCGGTGTCGGGCATGATCGGGGCCTTCGGCGCCGACGGCTGGTTCGCCAGTCCGTCCAGCGTCGCCACGCCCCAGCGCCACGGGTCGGCACGCACCCCGCTCCAGGTGGACCAACCCACCCGGGTCTGCGCCGTCAGGTCCTGCGTGTCGGAGTCGTTGACCAGGATGTTCATGCCCATCCGGGCCGGGTCGATCGCGTCCGGCAGCACGCTGAACGGGATCTTCGCCTCGATCCGGTAACCGACGTACGGGTTGCTGGTGACGACGGACGCCACCTCCATGCCCGGCGCGGTCTCCGGGCCGGGGCCCTGGTGGTTGTCCCGTTCCCGGGCGAAGCACGGCGGGTTGCCGTTGGCCGGGTCCTTGGTGATCGGGAAGAGCGCGACGTTGAACACCGTGGAGGTGTTGGCCGAGTCGCCGCGCGGGTCGATACCGAACTCCACGTTGTCGTTGCGCCGCGGACGCTTGCAGTCCTCCGCGGGCAGGACGGTGCCGAGTACGTCGTCGGTGATGGAGAGCATGACGTACAGGGCGTCGTCGGTGAAGGTCAGTTGCGCGGTGCCGGAGATGTCCTCCGCCGGCGCCGCCGTACCCTCCCACCGCGTCGAGATGTCGATGACCTCGCCGGTGTACTCACCCGGGCCGGCCGTGCCGTCGACCACCGGGGCGCTGCTCGCCTTGGGGATGGCGGTGACGGGTACGAGGTTGAAGACGCCCGGCTCGGTGGCGCTGCCGCCGTTGTGGGTCGTCTCGATCTGCACCGGGTAGGCGCCGTTGTTCGGTGCCCGGTTGGAGGTGGGCAGCGACGCGTCGCTGTTCGTCACCGAGAACGTCACCGCACCCTTGGCGCCGGGCTGCAGGTCGCTGTAGGGAAGGTCCTGCTGGGCCACCGTGAAGCCGGCCGGCACGTGCAGCTTGACCGTGCCGGACTGGGCCTCGTGGCTGTGGTTGTGGAGGTCGACCCGGACGTCGCGGGTGCCGCCGCTGGGGATGCTCAGCATCGACTCGATGAGCGCGTCGAGCGACTGCACCTTGTGGCGCTGGGTCCACTCCCGGAAGTTGCCGATCTCGGGCAGCGGTTCGAGGGTGCCGCGCACCGGCGCCGTCGCCTGGACGAGGGCGCTGCTGCTGCCGGCGCCGTCGTTCTTGCTGGTCAACGTGGCGTTCAGCCGGAACCGGGTGCCCGCCGTGAGGTCCTGGGGCGGGGTGACGGTGAAGGTCGCCACGATGTCCTTACGCGGGCCGATCCAGCCGATGTTGCCGCTGCCGCTGACGGTCCAGCCCTCCGGCGCGTCGACGGAGACCTTGCCGCCCGCGATCGCCTGCTCGGCGCGGACCACGGTCTTGACCTTGAACGGTACGCCGGCGAGCACCTCCCACTGCTCGGGCTGGACGTGCACCTCGGTGCCGAGCGGCAGCCCGCCCGGGGCCCGGAGGGTGGCGCCCTGCAGCGCCGCCGTGCCGGCGCCGACGTTCGGGTCCGGGTACGGCGTGCGGCTGTCGATGAGGGTCAGCCGGTTGCAGTTGATGTTGGCGGGGTTGGAGGACGGGTCGGCGCTGCCGCCCCAGCCCTGGGAGACGTACTCGCGGCGGGCCCAGGTGGTGACCTGGTTCCACCGGGTGCCGTCGTGCCGCGCCGATTCGTAGCCCTGCCAGGTGCCGAAGATGACGTTGTCGGGCCGGGCCGGGGTGAAGGTCGTCTCGCAGGCGGGGCCGGTGCTGCTCGAGCCGCTACCGCCGGACTGGAAGATCCGGGAGACCCGCCACGGCTTGAGCTTCTCCTCGGTGATCTGCTCCGGGAAGGCCGCCGGGTCGGCCGCGGCGTAGAAGGCCTCCACGGCGAGCATCGCGGCTTCCTGGTGGTTGCCGTGGTTGCCCTGGGTGGCCGAGGGGTTCATCGTGATGATGACCTCGGGACGGGTCATCCGCAGGACCCGCACGATCCGGGACAGGCTGCTCTCGTAGTTCCAGACCTGCTCGGTGAGCGGGGCGCTCGCGGTGTAGTAGAAGTCGAGCGCGTCCAGGTTGTAGATGTGTTCGATGCCGGCCCAGCCGACGGCGCGACGCTCCTCGGCCTCGCGCAGGATGCCGAGCTCCGGCCCCTCCTCCAGGCCGGTGGCGTTGCCCCCGCCCTCGCCGCGGGTCGTGGTGATGACACCGGCCTTCATGTCGTGGTACTCGTTCCAGTACCCCAACATGCCGAGCTGGCCGGCTTCGTCGTCCGGGTGCGCGCCGATGAACATGACGTCCAGGTCGACGGCATCCTTGCTTGGGTTGGCCTGAACCGGCTGAGCCAGGCTCAGTGTGAGCAGACCGCACATGGCGATCACGGCGGTGGTGCGCCATCTCATGGGCATACCTCTTATCTGGAACAGGGTGCTGCGTCCGGGGGACGTTTGTGGGTTCGGGGGACGGTCGCGGGTCCGGGCCGGGGCTCCCGGATGCTTCCTTCGCGCCCAGCCTTGCTCGATGGATAGCAACCGACAGGAGACCGGCGTCTGGTCTCACCGACGGCTACCGGGCCGGCCACTCTGCGGCAATGGCGCGACGACGCGCGCTCAGCGTGGATGACCGAGCAGTATGGAGCGGTGGCAGGGGAGGTTCCTTACCACCGGAAGGCCTTCGGTCGGTAACGCTAAGGATCTTGTCGCATCCTCGTCAATAGTTTCCGGGGACTTTCTTACCTCCCCGAAGAAACAAAGTCCTTCACTCCCACGCGCTCCTCCCCCACAAGGAGCCGCCGCACGACCGCCCGTACCCCTCCGACAGCCCGGTTCGAGGTGCCCCACAGGATGACTGCGACCTGGGAGAACATTCAGGCTCATCGTCACACCCCGGGCGCGGGCGACACACCTCGCACACACCGAGACCATCTCGTTACTTGACGAGTCTTTTTCTTCGCCGTAAGAAGAAACAATGTCTGGCGTAGACGGTCCACCGCGAGCCCGGTGACCCGCCGACGGTCGCGCGGGATCAACCGTCGCTCGGCGATCTCCGCCGCCCGACCGGGCCAACTGCTGTCCAAAGTGGATTCGACTGGGACGGCCGCGCCGCCCTGGGCCACGGTGACCCGGGCGTGCCGCACGGTGCCGTCAGGAACGCATCGACGTGATCCCGGCAGGGCATCGCCCGACGCCCTGACCGGACACGGTCAGGGCCTGGGCGGTGGGATCCGTACCGTCCGGTCCAGCCAGCCGTCGCCGTTGTCGTCGTACCCGCGGGTCTCGAACACGCCGTCGCGGTCGGTGTCGTGATCGGTCACGTCGACCAGGCCGTCGGCATCGGTGTCGCGGCCGACGAAGTCGACCCGGCCGTCGCCGTCGACATCCACCAGGATGTCGACGCCGCCGTCGGAGCGGGCCCGCAGCGTGTGGTCGTCCCACCGGCCGTCACCGTCGACGTCGACCCGGGTCCGGTAGCCCTCGGGCACGGTCGGCAGTTCCTCGGTCGCCCGCGCGATCCGGTCGCCGATCCCCGCGATCGGGCCGGCGCCCGCGGCGCCGAACCCGGATACCCGGTCGGCGCTCACCGGATCGGCCCCGGACACCCGGTCGACCGCGCCGATGGCCCCGCCGGCCGCGGCCAGCGGTCCCGCCGACGAGTGGCCGCCACGCATGCTCTGCGACGTGTAGGTGGTGGACTCGAACCGCTGGACCGTCCCGGTCCCGGTCTCGTGGAGTCTGCTCGAGCCGGAGGAGTCACCCTGGCCAGCGGTCGCGGTGGCCTCGCCGACCAGGCCGGCCAGCGGCGAGAGCATGCCGAAGAGGCTCGACTGGTTGGCCCGGGTCTCCACGGCGTGTTCGGTCGGGGCGGCACCGCCGACCTGGCTGTGCAGCAGTTCGATCTCGTCGGGGTCGAGCCGGTAACCGGCCAGGGCCGCCACCGGGTCCACGGCCAGTGCGGCGGCGAACGACGGATCGGCGACGAGCCGTTCCAGTACGACGTCGAAGTCACTCATCGGGATGCCTCCATCCAACGTGGCCCACGGTAGCCCCGCCCCGCGACCCGGTGTCCGTCAGTCCAGCTCGGGCATTGGGACGGGTTGCGGCCTCGGCCGGCAGGTGCCGCACTGCACGGCGTCCTCGACCACGAGCCCCTCGGCCCTCCCCCGCTGCTCGGAGCGGTGCACCTCCAGCAGGTACGGCCCGAAGCGGGCGTGGTCCTCGCAGACGCCGCGACCACAGAACCGGCACGCCCCCCGGGCCGCCTTCACACAGAACCAGCAGAGCATTCGTCCCTCCTCAGCCGATCCGGATGCCGGGGCATCCGACCAGGTCCATCGGGTTGCCCCGGATCGTGGTGGCGGCGCCGTCCGAGTCGGTGGCCACGACCGTCACGGTGATCCGGCCGGTCAGGTCACCGTGGTCCTCGTAGGCGAACGGGCCGATGGTGGCGTGGAAGGTGTCGCCGCGCGGCAGCATCGTCCGGGTGCCCGAGACGGCACCGGAGTAGCGCAGTTCCACCGTCAGTCCGGCGGCGGAGTCCCGGTCGTCCCGCACGGTCACGCCGTAGACCCGTTGCGCGGGCAGGACCCTGCTGCAGATGGCCGGGTCCTGCTTGTAGGTCAGGGTGAGGTCACCACCCGGGTCGGCCACCCAGCCGACGACCGGCGGCCGGTTCGCCGGTGGGGTGGTCGGGGGTGGGGTGGCCAACGGTGGGGTGGTGGGCGGGCGGGTGCCCGGCGAAAGCCGGCTCGGCGTAAGCGTCGGGGTCGGGGTCGCCGTGGGCGGGGTCGGGGTCGCAACGGGTGACGGGTCGGCGCTCGCCGGCGGCTCCACCGCCGGGGCGTCGGCCCGACCGGCGGCGGCGCCGGGTCACCGGTCCCGCACTCCGGCCGGCCACCTTCGGCCCGCCGGGGCAGCCCGTCGACCCGCACCTCACCGGTCGCCACCCGCGTGCCCCCGCCATCGACGGCGTACCGGGCGGGTCCGTGGTTGACGGTCACGCCCGCGGCGCCGGCGACGCGCAGGCTGAGCGGGATGAACGCCCCGCTGGTGCGTACGGTGTCGGCGAGCAGCCGGCCCCGGTCGAGGGCGAGTTCGGCGCTCGGGGTGACCGGCCGGGCCCCGGCGCTCCACATCGGCCCGACCGCGACCCGGCTGCCGGCACACAGCACCGCGACCGCGCCGCCCCGGAACTCCAGCCGCCCGGTCGACCGGTCGCGGACCCGGATGTCGTCTCCGGTCGCGACGTAGAGCGCGGAGCCGGGTTCCAGGGTCAGGCGCCGGCCGCCGAACGTGACGTCCAGGCGGCCCCGGTCGGCGGTGAGCCGGGCCCGGTCGGTCGGCATCTCCGCCCAGGCCGGGCCGGGCACCAGGTTGGTGCCGGTGGCCAGCAGGGCCAGCAGCAGGAGCAGCAGCACCAGCCACCACAGCCGGCGTTCGAACCCGCGGTCGATCCGGTCGTCGGCGTCCGGCGGCGGCCCCGGTGGCGCGGCCAGCGGCGGGTAGTCGGCGGTCGGGTGGACACCGGCGGCCGGCGCACTGCCGGGCGGACCGGTGGTGGCCGCGTCCGGGGCGGCGCCGAGCAGGACCGGCAGGCCGGCGGCGGCGGGCAGGGCCCACAGCCGGATAGTGGTCCGGGCGGTCGCGACCGGTTCCGGGTGGTCCTCGCCGGCCGGGCCGATCAGGGCGCCCCGGCGCAGTTCGCCGCCGCCGGGTACGGCGACCACACCCGACTCGACGAGCAGGGCGTCGCCGGGGCCGGGCAGGTGGATCGGCGTACCCGGGGCGAGGCCGGCCGGGCGGGCACGGGCGACCAGACCGAGGCGGTCCTCGGCGCTCAGGGCGCGCAGTGCGGGCGCCTCGGCGAAGAGCGTCTCGGCGTCGGCACGGTCAACCGGAAGCGGTCCGACGACGGGGCCGACCGAACTGGCGACGACGGACGGCGGGATGGCGAGCAGGGTCGTCCCGGCGGTGTGCCAGGACAGCGTGGCCGGGGCACCGGTGAGGGCGCTGGCCAGCCCGGCCACGCCGCCGGCGCCGATCCGTTCGCGGATCGTGCCGGCGGGGTCGCCGGGGTGGCGGCCCTCCAGGGCGCCGTCGACGACGACGTACACGGCGGGTTGGGCGGCTCCGGCGAGGACGAGTTGCCGACCGGCGCGGGGGCGTACCCAGCGGGCCTGGGTGGCGAGGTCGGCCAGGATCGCCGCCGGGAGCCGGCCGAGCGCGGACCGGCGCAGCGCGTCGAGGCGGCGCGGCCGGTCGGCGTCGTACCGGCGCTCGGCCCACCGCCGACGCAGCCGGTGCAGCCGGCGGCCGGCGAGGGCGAAGGCGGCGTAGACCACCGGCGCGGCCAGCCCGGCGATCACCGCGGCGAGCAGGATCCGGGCCGGCCAGCCGGCCAGCCACAGGCCGGTGACCAGGCCGGCGACCCGGTCGGTCCAGATCCGCCAGCCGAGGTTGACGGCGATGACCAGCCACAGTACGGCGAGCATCCCGTAGAGGGCGACCAGCCGGCCCTCCCGGTCGAGGTCGGCCCAACGGGGCGGACGGCGGCGCAGCCGGCCGACGACGTAGGCCAGGCCCCGGGCCCGCAGGTTCGGGATCTCCAGCCAGTCCATCAGCAGGTAGTAGCCGTCGAGGGCGAGGAACGGGTTGAGGTTGAACAGCGCGTTGAGATACCAGGCGAAGGCGAGCTTGAACGTCCACGGGGCCGCCGCGGGCACGAGGAAGCCGACGATCCCGGCGATCCCGGCGAGGACGAGTCCGGCGGCGGGGCCGCTGGCGGTGGTCAGCAGCCGGGCCCGCCGGCCGGCGAGCCAGACGTCGGTGGTGTCCACGAAGACCGACGGGATGCCGAAGTAGACGAGCAGGCCGGCGGCGGGCACCCGACGGCCGGCGTGCCGGGTGGCCAGCGCGTGGCCGAGTTCGTGGCAGGCCAGGGCGACCACGTTGAGCCCGAGCAGTACGGCGGCGCCAGCCGCGTAGGAGCCGCCGGTGAGAAAGACCGACTGGTCGCCGCGCCACCAGGTCCAGCCGAACAGGGTCAGGCCGGTGACCGCGACGAGGGCCAGCAGAACCGCGGCGCCACGGGTGAACAGCAGCCGGCCGCCACCGCGGTAGAGGAGGTCGACCAGCGGGTCGATGTTCGCCAGCACCATCCGCCGGCCACGCACGGTGGCCAGCAGCGCCCGGCCGAGGCGGGCCGGCCACGGGCGGCGGTGCACCCGGTCGAGCGGGCGCAGCGCGTCGACGGGCAGTTCGGCCAGCATCCGGTTGCCGGCGAGGTCGGCGACGACGCGGGTCACCTGGTCGGGAGCGAGCCGGCCGCTGATCCGGGCGAACTCGGCGACCAGCCGGGCGACGGTCCGGGTGCCGTCCATCAGCCGGGCCAGTTGCCATTCCTGCGGGGTCAGCCGCAGGTAGCAGGCGCGGCCCCGGTCGTCGGGCGAGCGCAACATCAGGTACGGCGCGCCGCGTACCGAGACGAGCTCGGCGGATTCGATGCCGGGGCGCAGGACCGGGCGGGCCCGGGCCGGGTTGAGCCGTTCGGCGACCGCGGCCCACAGGCCCGGGTCGGCGGGGCCGACCGGCTTGCCCGGCGCCCGGCCGGCGAGCGCCTCCCACACGCTCATCCGGCTGTCGACGACGGTCACGGCTCCTGCCCTCCGGTTCGCACTGCGGATCGCAGAGTAGGCCGGGAATTCGCCGGCGTCGATCACACGTCCGCAACCCGACAGCGTTCGCGCCGTACGGTCGGCGGGCCGTCGTCCGGCGACGGCGGAGAGTCACCGCACGCGGGGCGGCGACGCCCCGTTCGCCACAGCTTTCGCCATCTGACGATGCCCACCGACGACAGAGGTATCCAGCCGCCTCGATCGCCCTCCGTACGGGTATCCACCCGCCGACGCCGGTGGAACGGCGCGCCGGGTGGTCGGGACCCGGTGCCGCGGAGCAGGCCGTGGACGGGACCCACGGCCTGCTCCGTCACGTACGGGGTGCCCGCCGCGCCCGACCGTCCGGTGGCCGGCTCAGCGCAGGCTGACCCAGGCGGTCGCCAGCGTACGGCCGCCGGTGCGCGCGTGGAGCTGGACCGGTCCGGCCGGTGGCGGTCCCAGCGAGAAGAAGCCGACCTGGTCGATGGGGGCCTCGTCGTAGCGGCCGTCCGGGGTGCGGGCGGTGATCCGGCCACCGTTGGCCGGGGTGAGTTGGCCGACGATCCCGGTGCCGGTGACCTCCAGCTCGACGCTCACCGGCCCGCTGCGGAAGGCCAGGGTACGGGCGGACCGGGTGGTCCCCGCCGCGCGGACCGGGCCGGCCGGGGCCGGATCGCACGCCGAGTCGAAGATGAGTTCGGCGATCGCGAGGTCGGTGTCGACGGTCCGCCAGGCGAACGCCGCCAGCGCGGCGGTGAGGAACTCCTCGGGCACCGGACCGGGGTCACGCAGCGCCGCACCAAGCTCCGCGAGCAGGCTGTCGTCAGCATTCGGCAGCCACGGCTGCATCGCGCTCACCTCCGGTCGGCTCGGTGTCGGGGGCCGTCGCGAGAAACGGCGCGAGGGCCGGGCAGTTCCGTAGTTTGCGCAGGCACCGGGTCTGGGTCGGGCCGATGCTGCCGATCGGCATGCCCAGCCGCTCACCGACCTGCCGGTAGCTGGCCGGCGGGTCGGCGGCGAGCAGCGACAACAGTTCCTGGCAGCGTGCCGGAAGCTGGGCGAAGGCGTCCCGCAGCGCCTGGTGCCGTTCGGCACGTAGCAGGTCCTCGTCCGGGCTCGCCGCGTCGACCAGCAGCGAATTGGGTGCGTGCCCGGCGTCGTCGTACGGGTCGAACGGCTGGGTGCGCCGGCCGATGCGGACCAGCCGGTAGCACTCGCGCCGGCTGGTCGTCGCCAGCCAGGCGGCCAGGGCCCGCGGCTCCCGTAGCCGGTCCAGTTGCTCCACCAGGCGCAGCCACACGGTCTGGTTCACGTCGGCCGCGTCGGTGCGGTTCAGACCGTAGGACCGGATCACCGACAGCACCAGCGGGGTGTACCGCCGGACCAGTTCGGCCCAGGCCAGTTCGTCGCCGGCGGACGCCGCCGCGATCAGCCCGGCCGGCCCGGCCGTCGCGTCGACACCCTCCGGGCCGCCCGGCCCGCCGCCGACCGGATGACTGCCCCGCCCGCCGCCGCCCACCGGGCCGCTCGGCCCGCCTCCGGTCACCGGGGCACCGGCGGGTGCGCGGGGCGGCTCATCCGACCAGCACGCCGTAGTCGGGGTGCCAGCGGGGGCTGGAGAGAAGCAGCGCGCGGGCCGCGTCGGCGCCCAGCCCGGTGCCGGTCATCAGGGCCGCGAGCCGGCCGGACACGTGGGCGGCGGCGAACGACGTACCGGTCCAGGCGGCGAAGCCGTGGAACCAGCGGGTCGGGTGGCCGGTCAGCGGCAGCCGGCCGTCGACGTACGTGCTGGTCCGCTCGCCCACCGCGCACGCGTCGACCCAGGATCCGAAGCCGCTGTACGGCGCCGGCACGTGTCCGCTGCCGACCGCGTCGACCGCGCCCACCGCGACGACCCGGTCGAACGCGGCCGGCCAGGACCGCCGGCCCGTGCCGGCGTTGCCGGCCGCGGCCACGACGGCCGTCCCGGTCGGCAGCGCGGCGAGCGCGTTGGCCAGCGGGAGGGGGGCCACGTCGTCCTGGGTGAAGCAGCCCAGCGACAGGTTGACGATCGAGGTCGCCGGGGTGAGCCGACCGAGCGCCCCGGCAAGCATCTCCTCGTCACCGATCCCGGCGGCGTTCAGCGCGGCCTCCGGGTCGAACCGCACACCCGGCGCGGCCTGCCGGACCACGCCGGCGACGAAGGTGCCGTGGCCGCCCTGCGGCGCGAGCACGTCCAGGTGGCTGTAGAGCTGGTCCTCGTCGTCGACCTCGGGCAGATAGCGACCGCCGAGCCACTGTGGATGGCGACCGCCGGCGTGCTGCCAGATGCCGGTGTCGCAGACGCCCACGGTCACTCCCGCGCCCTCGCCGAGGCGGGCCGGGTCCGGTGGTGGCAGGGCCGACGCGGGGCGGGGCGGCCCGCCCGGGTTGCCCATGATGTTGCCGAATCCGACCGATACGTGGTGCGGCTGTACGCGTGGCGCCGGCTGCCCCGGCCACTGTTGCTGATCACGCAGTTTGGTCACCACCGACGGGATGTCGGCGGCCGGTTCGATCAGCAGCCGGGCGACCCCGGCGAATCCGGCGTTCTCCGTGACGCTGTGCCCGTACGCCCGCAGCCGGGTGACGACCCGGGCCTTGTCGGCGGGGGCCACGAGCAGCTGCCGGGGACGGTAGGCGAACTCCCGCCCGGGGACGGTGTGCAGACGTACAGCCGGATCGGCGGCGACGACCGAACGGAACAGCTCCTGGTAGGCCTGGTCCGCCTGGTCGGCGGCGAGTCCCGCCCCGGGCGGGGTGGCGCTCCCGGGTGGTCGGGCGGCGGCCGGTGTCGCCGCGGTGGATCCGAGCGGCACAGCGGCGGCGGCCAGGACCGGAAGACCGATCAGTCGGCGCCGCGACATCCGGCTGCCCGGGCCCGGCGCGGCGGGGTCGTCAGGCGGCACGGGTCCTCCTGAGGTCGGAAGGAGCGCAGGCCGGCAGCAGTCGAGGAGACGCTCGCCAGTGCTGGGACTCTATTCACCTCAATAGTTACCAGTCAATAGAGGAAGTGCTCACCGAACGATAAACAGCATTCTTCAGACATTGAAGATATTGACTGTAGATCAATCTTCGGCGATTCTCGTGGCATGGCCGAATTCACCGATACCGGTGCGGTTACGGCCCAACACGCGCTCGACGCCGTGCAGCGCTACCCCCGCGAGGCGATCACGATCGCCAGCCGGGTGCTCGCCACCGGCCCGGCGACCGGCGACGAGCGCTCCACCGCCGAACGGGCCATCGGCCTGGCCCTGCGGGAACTCAACGACCTGCCCGGCGCCCTGCGCCACCTGCGCCGCGCCGTACGGGTCACCGGCTCGCCGCGGACCCGGGCGCTGGCCCGGATGAGCCTCGGCTACGTGCTGGCCAACGCCGGTCACACCGCCGCGGCACTGCGTGAGGTGACCGCCGCACTCCCCCGGCTGACCGGCGCCGACGCCGGCCGGGCCCGGATGCAACGCGGCGTCGTACTGCACTACCGGGGCCGGTTCGACGAGGCGGTCCGCGACTACGGCCTCGCCGTCGACATCGCCCAGCGCGAGGGCGACCTGCTGCTGGAGGCGCGCGCCCGCAACAACCGCGGCCTGCTCAACTCGCACCGGGGCACCAGCCGGGGCGCCGACGACGACCTCGACCGCTCCGCCGCGATCTTCCAGCGGCTCGGCCTCGACCTCGCCGCCGCCGACGCCCGCTGGAACAGCGGCATCGCCGCCGGCCAGCGCGGCGACGTGGCGGGCGCCCTGCGCTGCTTCGCCGCCGTCGAGCAGGAATACCACCGGCTCGCCGTACCCCGCCCGGCCCTGCTGCTCGACCGGTTCGAGCTGCTGCTGGCGGTACCGCTCGTCGACGAGGCGGTGGAGGTCGCCGGCAGCGCCGTCGAGCAGCTCCGCCGCCGGGGCATGTCCTCCGACCTCGCCGAGGCGCTGCTCGCCCGGGCCCGGGCCGCGCTGCTCGCCGGCGACCTGGACACCGCCACCCAGGCCGCCGGCCAGGCCCGCACCCGGTTCCAGCGGCAGGGGCGCCGCACCTGGGCGGCCTTCGCCCGGCACGTCGAACTGCGGGCCGAGTTCTCCCGGGGCACCCGTTCGCCGGCACTGCTCGGCGCGATGGCGCGTACGGCCGACCGGCTCGACGCGACCGGCTGGCCCGACCCGGCCCTGACCACCCGGGTCGAAGCCGCCCGGCTGGCCACCGCGCTGGGCCGCCCGGCCCGGGCCGCCGAGCTGTTGGCGACCGCCGCCCGGGCCCGCCACCGGGGCACCGCGTCGCACCGGGCTCAGGGCTGGTACGCGCTCGCCCTGGCGTGCCGGCTCGCCGGCGACGTACGCGGTGCCGGCCGCGCCCTGCGCCGCGGGCTGGCGGTGCTCGACGGCTACCGGGCCTCGCTCGGCACCACCGAACTACGCGCGCACAGCGGCACGTACGGGCAGGAACTGGCCGCCGAGGGGCTGGACATCGCGGTCCGCTCCGGCGCGCCGGCCCGGGTGCTGGCCTGGGCGGAACGCTGGCGGGCCAACGCGCTGCGGATGCGCCCCGTGCTGCCGCCCCAGGATCCCGAACTGGCCGCCGCCCTGGCCGAACTCCGCCTGGTCAGCACCGCCCTGGAGGACGCCCTGCTCGCCGACCGCCCGGTACACGGGCTGCGCCGCAACCAGGCCCGGCTCGAACAGCGGATCCGGGAACTGGCCCGGGGCGCCGACGGCGGCGGCACGCTGGTGACCCCGCCCGGGATCCGCCGGCTCGCCGGGGTGCTGGGACCCGCCGTACTGCTCGAACTCGTCGCCCACGGGGAACGGCTGCGGGCGGTGCTGCTCCGCGACGGCCGGGCCACCCTGCACGACCTCGGCCCGCTCGCCGACGCGCTGCGCCACGTCGGCGCGTACCGGTTCGGGCTACGCCGGCTGGTCACCACCGGTGACTCGGCCGCCGCCCGGGCCGGCGTCCGGCACGCCGCCCACGCCCTCGACCAGCAACTCTTCGGCCCGCTGCGGTCCCATCTGGGCGACCGCCCCCTGGTGATCGCGCCGGTCGGCGGGCTGCACGCCGTACCGTGGTCCGGCCTGCCCACCTGCGCCGGCCGGCCGGTGACCGTAACCCCTTCGGCCACCGCCTGGCTGCGGGCCGCCGAACGTCCGGCACCGGACGGACCGACCGTCCTGGCCGCCGGGCCGCGGCTGCCCGCGGCCCGGACCGAGGTACGCCACCTCGCCCGGGTCCGCCCCGGCGCCCGGCTGTTCACCGGTACGGACGCCACCGCGGAGGCGGTCACCGCGGCGCTGAACGGCGCCGGGCTGGCGCACATCGCCGCGCACGGTCGGTTCCGGGCCGACAACCCGCTGTTCTCCACCCTCGAACTGGCCGACGGTCCGCTCACCGCGTACGAGCTGGAACGGCTGGTGAACCCGCCCGGCTGCGTGGTGCTCTCGGCCTGCGACGCCGGCCTGTCGGCGGTCCGCCCCGGCGACGAGGTGATGGGCTTCAGTTCGGTGCTGCTGGCCCTGGGCGCCCGCACGCTGATCGCCGCCGTGCTGCCCGTGCCGGCGGATCTCACCACCGTGTTGATGCTCGACCTGCACCGGCGGATGCGGGCCGGCGCCCGGCCGGCGGACGCGCTGGCCGGCGCCCAGGCGGCGTCCGGCGCCACCGGTACGGGCGCGGCACACGCCACCGCCGCCGCGTTCGTCTGCTTCGGTGCCGGCTGAGTCCGAAAGGCCCGCACACGTCGCCCGATACCCGCCGGTCAGGTCGCCGAGGTCACCATCATCTCCCGCTCGAGCGGGGCGGACCGGTCGTTGGACACCCAGCGCCGGTAGACACGCTCGTAGGCACGGGCCATCCGGTCGGCGCCGAACTGCGTCCGGACGTGCTCCACACACGCCGCCGGATCCAGTCCGAGCACGTCGCGCAACGACTGCGGCAACTCGGCCGGATCCTCGTGCACGAACCCGGTCTCGCCGTGCCGGACCAGCTCCGGTACGGCTCCCCGGTTGAGCGCGACCACCGGCGTACCGGCCGACATCGCCTCCAGCATGACCATCCCGAACGGCTCCGACCACCGGATCGGCATGATCAGGCAGCGGGCCCTGAGCAGCAGCTCCGCACAGGTCTCCCGCTCGGGGTTGCGCAGCAGCGTGACGTCGGGGCCGAGCATCGGCTCGATCACCTCGGCGAGGTACTGCGCCTCACCCGGCTCGGTGCACTTGCCGGCCAGCACCAGCGGCAGACCGGCCTCGCGGGCCGCCTCGATCGCCAGGTCCGGCCCCTTGTCGGGCGAGAACCGGGCCAGCCAGACCACCGGCCCGTCGCTCGGCGCCGGTTTGCTGACGCCGCTGCCCGCCATCGCGTTGTGTACGGTCGCCACCCACGGCAGGCCGCGGACCAGGGCCCGCTGCGAGTGCGAGATCGCGACCAGCGCGACCTGCGGGTCGACGCCCTTGAGGATGTCGGCCAGCTCGCCGACGGGCGCCCCGTGCACGGTCGCCACGGTCGGGGTCTCCCGGCGGGACGCCGCCAGCGGGCCGATGGTGGTGTGGTCGTGCACGATGTCGAAGTCGCCGTCGGCGATCATGCGGTTGGTCCGGGCGACGTGGGCCAGCTCGGGCAGGGCCTGGCCGAGCCGCGAGTTCTGCAGCTGGTCGGTGCCGACGAACTCGGCCGCCGTACCCGTCCCGCTGCCCGCGCCGAAGAGCGTCACGTCGTGACCCAACGCGGCCAGACCGTCGACGAGCGCCGAGACCACCTGCTCCAGACCGCCGTAACCGGGGGGCGGCAGTTCGTACCACGGCGGCACCACCATCGCGATCCGTAGCGGTCGCTGCCCCACCGCCGGTGTGACTGGAATCTGGGTCACCGTCCGCAGCCCCCTCGTAGCCGGAAATGACGCGCCGGTATTGACGAGATAGCAGCGGGTTCCCGACCGCCGACCAGGTAAACCGGCGGCGGCGTCACCCGGACCGGGTGGGAGGGCTCAGCCGGCCATCCGCCGGGCCAGTTCGCGGGCCCGGTACTCCTGCACCCGGCGGGCGGTACGCAGCACGTACGCCCGTAGCGGCGCCGGCATCCGAAGGGTCACCGTCACGGTCACCTCGGTGCCATCATCCAGCGGCGCGAGGTCCATCACGAACCGCACGGTGACCCGCGCCGGGCTGAGCACGTCGAGCACCAGTTGCCGGTCCGGCCCGGTCGCGGTCTGGGTCACCCGCAGGATGTTGTCGTACCGCAGCGGGCCGGCGATCCGGAACCGTTCCACGGCCACGAACCGCACGACGGCCCGACCGTCCGGACCGGTCTCCCGCCGTACGTCGCGGACGGCGACGATCAGCGGCGACAGGCCGACCGAGTTGGCCGGCTCGGCGAGGTGCGCGTAGACCCGGTCGGGTGGCGCCGCGACCGGGAACCGGTCGACGAACGTCTCGGTCCGCATGGCCGCCGACCGTACCAGTCCACAGCGGATCACGGGTCCCGGAAAGGATCACGGGCTCTGGAAGGCGAGCGGCGGGTGACGTGACCAACCCCCTTGGTCACATCACCCGCCGCTCTGGGGAGGAGGCGGAGTCCGTTGCGAAAGGGATCCGCCCTACAAAGCTCGGTCGCGCTACTACTACGACGCTTCGGTGAGCGTCACGGTTGCCTTGATTTCAGATCCGTTCCGCACGTACGTGATCTCGACCTGGTCACCGACCTTGCGGGCCTGCACGGCGTTGATCAGGTCGTCGGAGTCGTTCACCGGCTTGCCGTCGAACTCCTTGATGACGTCGCCCTGCTGGAGGCCGATCCGGGCCGCGGCGCCGTTCGGCACGACCTGGGCGACCAGTGCGCCGCCGCCGTCGGCCGGGCCGACGGAGACGCCGAGGGCCGGGTGCGACACCTTTTCGCCCCGCTGCAACGTCTCGGCCACCGCCTTGGCCTTGTTGCTCGGGATGGCGAAGCCGACGCCGATGTTGCCCTGGCTCTGACCGGCGGTGAGGATCGCGGTGTTGATGCCGATCACCTCGCCGTTGGTGTTCACCAGCGCCCCGCCGGAGTTGCCCGGGTTGATCGGGGCGTCGGTCTGCAGCAGGCCGGAGATCGACGTACCGCCCTGCTGCTGTTCGCCGCCGGCCCGGATGGTGCGGTCCTTGGCGCTGATGATGCCCGCGGTGACCGAGCCCTCCAGGCCGAGCGGGCTGCCGAGGGCGAGCACGGTGTTGCCGACCTGCATCGCGTCGCTGTCTCCGAACTTCGCCGGGGAAAGCCCGCTGACCCCTTCGGCCTTGAGCACCGCGAGGTCGCTCTTCGGGTCGGTACCGACGATCGTCGCCTGGGCCTTGCTCCCGTTGGCGAAGACGAGGAGGACCTGGTCGGCGCCCTCGACGACGTGGTTGTTGGTGAGCACGTAGCCGTCGGCGGACAGCACCACACCGGACCCGCCGCCGCTGCCGGTGCTGACCGACACGACGCTGTCCTGCACGGACGCGGCGATGGCCGGCAGGTCGGCGCTGTTGATGATCGGTGCGGCCGTGTAGGTCCGGTTGCCGCCCGACTGCCCGTCGCTGAGCCCGAGCGCGAGCGCGCCGCCGACGAGGCCGGAGCCGAGCATCAGCACCAGGGCGACCGCCCCGGCCGCGACGGCCCGGCCGACCCGGCTGCCGCCGGGCTGGCCGGCACCCGGCTGCTGCGCCCACGGCGGCGGGTTTCCACCCGGGTACGGCTGGTGCGGATATCCGGGCTGGCCCACATTGACCGCCCAGGGCGGCTGGTTCGGCTGCTGCCCCGGGTACGGCGGCGCGGTGTGCTGCTGGTGGGGCGGCCCGGACTGCGGACCACCCGGGTACGGGACACCGGACTGCGGGACGCCGGGGTGCGGTGCCGCGTGCGGGACCCCCGACTGCGGGACGCCGGACTGCGGGACGCCCGACTGCGGCGCGGCCGGCGGGACGGGCCGGGGCTGCTCGGCGTCCGGCCGTGGCGCCTGCCACGGGTTGGACGCGGGCCCCGGCGCCGACGCGGCGGCGGGCGGAGGCTGCTCACCCGGTGGCCGGGGCGACTGCCAGGGGCTCGACGGGTAGGCCGCCGGGCCGGGGCTGGCCGCCGGGCCGGCGACCGTGGGCGGGGCTGGCGGAGCGGGTGTCGCTGGCGGGGCCGATGTCGCTGGTGGGGTGGGTGTGGCCGGTGGCGGTGGGGCCGGGGTGGCTGGAGTGGCGGCGGAGTCGGACGGCGCCTGGCCGGCACCGGACAGCCCGGGGTGGGTCACCTCGTCGCCGGGCCAGGCCGGCTTGTGCTGCGGGTTGGTCTCCTGCTCGCTCATGTCGTACACCTTTCCCGGCCGCACTGCGATCCGCCTGTAACCGGACTGTGTGTTGGCTGTGAGTCAGGACTCCTCGATCGGTTCGGCAGACTCGGGCGCCAGAGGTAGCCGTACCCGGAATGTCGCCCCTTCACCCGGCGAACTGTCGACCTCGACCTGGCCGTGGTGGGCAGCCACCAGGGCAGCCACGATCGCGAGGCCGAGCCCGGTACCGGTGGCGCCCCCCGCCCGGCGGGTCCGGGCGGCGTCGGCCCGGTAGAACCGTTCGAAGACCCGCTCGGCCTGCTCCGCCGTCAGTCCGGGCCCGGTGTCGGCGACCTCGACCACCGCCGACCCGGACTCGGCCCGCAGCCGCAGCCGCACCGACGCGTCGCCGGGCGTGTGCGTGATCGCGTTGGTCATGAGGTTGCCCAGGACCTGGCGCAGCCGGGCATCGTCGGCGAACACCACGAGTTCGCCCGCGTCCGGCGCCACCTCCAGTCGGATGTCCCGCTCCGGGGCCACCGCGCGGGCGGCCTGGACCGTCTCGGTCGCCAGCACCCGCAACTCGACCGGGGCGAGCACCAGTGGACGCTCCCGGTCCAACCGGGCCAGCAGCAGCAGGTCCTCGACCAGCAGCCCCATCCGGGCCGCCTCGTCCTCGATCCGGCGCAGCAGCCGGGCGGTGTCCTCGGGCCCGACGGCCGCCCCTGCCGGTGCAGTTCGGCGAAGCCGCGGATCGTGGTCAGCGGGGTACGCAGTTCGTGCGAGGCGTCGGCGACGAACTGCCGCATCCGTTCCTCGGAACGGCGGGCCCGGGTCTCCGACGTCTGCGCCGAGACCAGGGCGTCGCGGGCCGCCGCCTCCGCCGCCCGGGCCGCCCACTCCGACGTCTCACGGGCGTAGAACGCCGACTCGATCTGCGCCAGCATGGTGTTCAACGCCCGGGAGAGCCGACCGAGTTCGGTCTGCGGCTCCACCTGCCCACGCTCCGGGTCGGGCACCCGACGGGACAGGTCACCGGCGGCGATGGCCGCCGCCGTCTGCTCGATCTCGTCGAGCGGTTTCAGGCTGGTCCGTACGATCGCCGCGCCGAGCGAGGCCAGGACGATCAGCACCGCACCGCCGACCAGTACGTCGATCCAGATCAGCCGCTGCACGGCGAGATCGGCGTCGGAGAGACTCTGCCCGACCGCGATGTACTGCCCGTTGGCCAGCCGGGCGTAGTACATCCGCCAGCGGGGATTGCCGTCCCGCGCCTTCATCGTGCGAAGCTCGTCGCGGTGCTCCTCGAACCCCGCCGCGTCGGTCGGCCATTCGGGAAGGTCGTCGAAGGAGATGCGATCGCTGTCGTAGAGGACGTCGCGGTTGGGGTTGACGTAGCCGGACTCGTCGGCGACCACCACGAGGAAGTCGGTGGGCAGTCCGACCCGTACGGACTCGCCGCTGGGGCGCGGCACCGACGACACCGTCTTCAGCCCGCCGACGTACGAACGTACGTCGGCGTCGATCTGCCCGACGAGATAGCTGCGCAGGAAAAAGGTCGTCGAGACGCTGATCACCAGCAGGGCGGCGGCGACCAGCACCAGCACCGCGGCGACGAGCTTGACCCGTAGGGGGACGGTGTGCAGCCGGGACCGGGCGATCATAGGCATACCCCCGTCAGGCAGCCGGCTTGCGCAGGACGTACCCGACCCCCCGGAGCGTGTGGATCAGCCGCGGCTGGGTGTTGTCGACCTTGCGTCGCAGATAGGAGATGTAGGACTCGACGATGTTGTCGTCGCCCCGGAAGTCGTAGTTCCACACGTGGTCGAGGATCTGCGCCTTCGACAGCACCCGGTTGGCGTTGAGCATCAGGTAGCGCAGCAGCTTGAACTCGGTCGGCGAGAGCTGGACCCGCTGGCCGGCCCGGTAGACCTCGTGCGTCTCCTCGTCGAGTTCGAGGTCGGCGAAGGTGAGCCGGGCGGTCACCGGCTCGCCGCCGGTCGTACGCCGCAGCACCGCGCGGATCCGGGCGGTCAGTTCCTCCAGACTGAAGGGCTTGGTGACGTAGTCGTCGCCGCCCAGGGTCAGCCCGCGGATCTTGTCGTCGGTCGCGTCGCGCGCGGTCAGGAAGACCACCGGCGTACGGGTGCCGCCCTCGCGCATCAACCGGATGACCTCGAAGCCGTCGAGGTCGGGCAGCATCACGTCGAGCACCACGAGGTCGGGGCGATGGTCCTTGGCCGCCGCCACCGCCGCACTGCCGCTGGTGGCGGTCGCCACGTCGAAGCCGGCGAAGCGCAGGCTGGCGGAGAGCAGCTCCAGGATGTTGGGGTCGTCCTCGACGACGAGCAGTCTTGCCTCGGTCTGCGATGCGGCGGCCATGGGGCCCATCATCTGTCCCGCCGCTGGGTCATCGCTGGGCGAATACTGAAAGATCCCTGAGAGACCTCTCAGTGAACGGCCACCCGGACGCCGTACCAGTATCCGCATCTCCTCGACGAAAGCGTCGACGGGTCACCCGTCGCGCGTGTCGGCGTACCGGATCCCCCTCCACCCCGGACGCGCGCCGCCGTCGCATGGATCCAGAACGTTTGTGGTCGCCCCGGCAACCACAAACGTTCTGGATCGGCGGGGCAACTGCCGGGCGGCGAGCGGCAATGGGCGACCGGGTGGGCGGTCAGGGCTCGGGGCGGGCAGGGCGGCGCAGGGCGCGGCGGCTGCGGTTGCATCGCCGGATGCGGATCCCCCACGACGACGCAGACCCGCTCGACGGGCTGCTGTTCGCCCAGTCCGGCGTGCTGACCTGGCAGCAGGCGGTCGCCCTGCTGTCCCCGGCGAAGGTAAGGCATCTGGTGGCCGGCGGGCGGTGGCAGCGGATCTGCCGGGGTGGACTCCTCGGTCGCCCCGGCCAGCTCACCCGCGAGCAGCACCACTGGGTCGCCGTACTCGCGGCGGGGCCTGGTGCGCTGCTGGCCGGCCTCGCGGCTGCCCGGGCCGGTGGCCTTCGGCTCGACCCACGTCACGAGGTGGTCGACGTGCTCGTGCCGGCCGGTCGCCGGCGGGCCGACCTGCTCCGCCGGCTCCCACTGGGGCTGCCTGCCGTACGGGTCCGCCGTACCGGGGCCCTGCCCGCCGGGGACCGGCAGCAGGGCGGCCCGACCGCACCTCGATGGCGCGGTCGGTCGTCGACGCGGCGCAGTGGGCGTCGACCGACGACGACGTCCGGACGGTGGTGGCCGCGGCCTGCCAGCAGCGCCGGACCACACCGGGCGAGATACTCACCGTGCTCGGAAGAATGCCCCGGGTACGAGGTACGGGCGGCACTGCGCGCCGCCGGTTGGCGGCCGCCGCCGACCCGGCCGGACCGAACCGTCACGACGCGTGGCGGTTCCAGGTGTGGCGGTCCGCCACCCCGGCATGATCGTCGTCGTACGATCCGTACGGCGGGCGACCCCGGCCGGCCTCCGGGGACGATCTCCTGCCTACGTATGAGCATCTCCTGCCTGCGGAGGAGACACGCCTCGATACTCGTGCGGATTGACCTTCGCACTACCAACCGTCACGCTGAGCGACGACGAGCGCGATGTTCGGGGCGATGGTTCCGCCCCGGATCCGCCCGACGAGTGCACACGGCACACAGTGAGGAGAGAGATGTCCGACGGGCATACAGGCCCCACGGCGGGAGGCGAGATCGTCGTCTCCGGTCTGACGAAGCAGTATCGCAACGTCAAAGCGGTCGACAACCTGTCGTTCCGGGTCCAGCCGGGCCGGGTCACCGGCTTCCTCGGCCCGAACGGCGCGGGCAAGACGACCACGCTTCGCATGCTCCTCAACCTGGTCACGCCGACGGCGGGCACCGCGACGATCGACGGTCGGCGCTACCCGGACCTCAAGCAACCGTTGCGGACCGTCGGCGCGCTGCTGGAGGCGTCGAGTGCGCACAAGGGTCGTACCGGCATCAACCACCTCAGGGTGATCTGCGCGGCCTCCGGGCTGCCGAAGCGGCGGGCCGACGAGACGTTGGCGATGGTCGGGCTGTCCCCGGCGGCGAAGCGCAAGTTCAAGGGCTACTCCCTGGGCATGAAGCAGCGGCTCGGCATCGCGGCGGCGATGCTGGGTGACCCCAAGGTGCTGGTGCTCGACGAGCCGGCGAACGGCCTGGACCCGGAGGGCATCCGCTGGATGCGCGGGTTCCTCAAGGGGCTCGCGGCCGAGGGACGCACCGTGCTGGTCTCCAGCCACCTGCTCTCCGAGATGCAGCTGCTCGCCGACGACGTGGTGATCATCGCCGCCGGCAAGCTCGTTCGGCAGGGCACCGTCGACGAGGTACTGGGCTCGATGACGACCGGCGCCCGGATCCGGGTGCGTACGCCGCACCCGGACCAGCTCGCCAAGGCGCTCACCGAGCAGAACGCCCAGGTGCAGCGGGGCGAGGACGGCCTGCTGCTGGTCGAGGGCAACGACGCCGCCTTCGTGGGCCGGGTCGCGCTGGCCGCCCAGGTCGAACTGCACGAACTGACTCCCGAGCGGCCCGACCTCGAACGGGTCTTCCTGGAGCTCACGTCCGGGAAGGCGGTCATCCGATGAAGCTGATCGGTGCCGAACTGCTGAAGCTGCGCACCACCAACACCTGGTGGGTCTTCGCGCTCATCGCCGTGCCGCTGTGGGCGATCACGCTGTTCTTCAACTACTTCCAGACCTCGTTCCTGCTCAACCCCGAGCAGTTCGGCGGGACCGTGCCGGAGAACGACCCGGCGCTCGAGGCCGTGTCCGACGTCGTCTACCTGGCGGCGAACCTCTACACCAACGGCCAGCTCTTCGGGTTGCTGATCGTGATGCTGCTGGGCGTCATCGTGGTGACCAACGAGTTCTTCCACCAGACGGCGACGACGACGTTCCTGACCTCGCCACACCGGACCGCGGTGATCGTCGCCAAGCTGGTCGCGGCCTCGATCATCGGCGTGCTGTTCTGGGTGATCACGACCGCGGCGAACCTGGTGGTCACCCCGCTGATCCTCAACGGGCTCGACACGGGCGCGCAGCTGGACCAGTCCGGTGTATGGGAGGCGATCGGCCTCAACGGGCTCGCCTACCTGCTCTGGGCGATCTTCGGTGTCGGGTTCGGCGTGCTGATCCGCAGCCAGATGGGTGCGACGGTCGCGGCCATCATCTTCTACTTCGCCGGGTTCATCGGCGCGGCGCTGTTCTTCAGCACGTTCGCCAACCGCTTCGGCGACTGGATCAACAACCTCCAGGTGCTGGTGCCGTCGCTGGCCTCGCAGCTGATGGTCTCCGGCACCACCCTGCCCGGCAACCCGCCGCAGTGGGTGGGCGCCGTGGTGCTGATCGGCTACGCCGTGGTGACCGGCGTGGTCGGCACGTTGATCGTCCGCAAGCGGGACATCTCCTGACGTACGGTGGGTGGCGCGGGCCGGGGGCCGGCGCCACCCGCCACCGCCGCGGCAACATGATCACCTTGTGAAACACGACACGGGCCGGATGGGGCAATGCCCCCGCTCGGGGCACAGCGTAGCCTTGTACGCGACTTTGTGACCCGAGCCCCCGAGTGGTGGCGGCAGCCCGCGAGCACCACACCCCGTGAAAGAGGCGATTACCGGCCGTGTCGACGCAGCAGACTTCGCAAGACAACCCACTGGCGGGCTTCGGCCCGAACGAGTGGATCGTCGAGGAGATGTACCAGCGTTACCTCGCCGATCCCAGCAGCGTCGACTCGGCCTGGCACGACTTCTTCGCCGACTACCGGCCGTCCGGTGACGGTGCCGGCGGCGCCACCCCGACCGAGGCCACGGCCACGGCCGGGGCGTCGACGGCGGCGCGTACGGGCACCACGGCGCCGGCCGCGCCGACCTCACCCCAGCCGAAGGCGGCCGAGGCCCCGGCCAGGCCCGCCGCGGCCGAGAGGCCTGCGGCCGCGGCGAAGCCGGCCGCCAAGCCCGCCGCCGCGAAGCCGGCCGCCAAGCCCGCGCCGAAGGCCACGCCGCAGCCGCAGGCCACCCCGCAGCCGAAGGCCACGCCGCAACCGACCGGTGCCCCGGCCACGAAGAGCGCCCCGGCCTCGGCCACCGACGGCGGGCCGAAGACCACGACCCTGCGCGGCGTGGCCGCCAAGATCGTGCAGAACATGGACGCGTCGCTGTCGGTGCCGACCGCCACCAGCGTCCGGGCGGTGCCGGCCAAGCTGCTGGTCGACAACCGCATCGTGATCAACAACCACCTGGCCCGGGGCCGGGGCGGCAAGGTCAGCTTCACCCACCTGATCGGATACGCACTGGTCCGGGCGCTGGCCGAGCACCCCGAAATGAACAACTCGTTCACCGAGGTCGACAGCAAGCCGGCGGTGGTCCGGCCGGAGCGCGTCAACCTGGGCATCGCGATCGACCTGGTCAAGCCCGACGGCACCCGCAATCTCGTGGTGCCGTCGATCAAGGGCTGCGAGCAGATGGACTTCCGGCAGTTCTGGCAGGCGTACGAGGACGTCGTCCGGCGGGCCCGGCGCAACGAGCTGACCATGGAGGACTACGGCGGCACCACGGTCTCGCTGACCAACCCGGGCGGCATCGGCACGGTCCACTCCCAGCCGCGGCTGATGGTCGGCCAGGGCACGATCATCGGGGTCGGCGCGATGGAATACCCCGCGCCGTACGCCGGCATGTCTGAGGAGACCCTGGCCGAGCTGGCCGTCAGCAAGATCATCACGCTGACCAGCACCTACGACCACCGGATCATCCAGGGCGCGCAGTCCGGCGAGTTCCTCAAGATCATGCACGAGCTGATCCTGGGCGAGCACGGCTTCTACGACCAGATCTTCACCGCGCTGCAGATCCCGTACGAGCCGGTGCGCTGGATGCGCGACGTCGCGGTCAGCTCCGAGGGGCAGATCGACAAGACCGCCCGGGTCATCGAGATCATCCACGCCTACCGGGTCCGTGGCCACCTGATGGCCGACACCGACCCGCTGGAGTTCAAGATCCGCAAGCACCCGGATCTCGACGTACTCCAGCACGGCCTGACCCTGTGGGACCTCGACCGCAGCTTCCCCGTCGGCGGCTTCGCCGGCAAGCAGAAGTTGAAGCTGCGCGACATCCTCGGCGTGCTGCGCGACACCTACTGCCGCCGGGTCGGCATCGAATACATGCACATCCAGGACCCGGAGGAGCGGCGCTGGATCCAGGACCGGATCGAGCGCAAGTACGAGAAGCCGACGGCGGACGAGCAGAAGCACGTCCTCAACCGGCTCAACACCGCCGAGGCGTTCGAGACGTTCCTCCAGACCAAGTACGTCGGTCAGAAGCGCTTCTCGCTGGAGGGCGGCGAGTCGCTGATCCCGCTGCTCGACGAGGTGCTCCAGGCGTCCGCCGAGGCAGAGCTGGACGAGGTCGTCATCGGCATGGCGCACCGCGGTCGGCTCAACGTGCTGGCCAACATCGTCGGCAAGCCGTACGAGAAGATCTTCTCGGAGTTCGAGGGGCACATCGACCCGCGGTCCACCCAGGGCTCCGGCGACGTGAAATACCACCTCGGCCAGACCGGCAAGTTCACCACACCGGACGGTGACCACTCGATCACCGTCTCGCTGGTCGCCAACCCGTCCCACCTGGAGGCCGTCGACCCGGTCCTGGAGGGCATCGTCCGGGCCAAGCAGGACCGCATCGACCTCAAGCTGGAGGGCTACACGGTCCTGCCGCTGGCCGTGCACGGCGACGCCGCGTTCGCCGGCCAGGGCGTCGTCGCCGAGACGCTCAACCTGTCCCAGCTGCGCGGCTACCGCACCGGCGGCACCGTGCACGTCGTGGTCAACAACCAGGTCGGCTTCACCACCGCGCCGGAATACTCCCGGTCCAGCCTCTACAGCACCGACGTCGCGCGCATGATCCAGGCGCCGATCTTCCACGTGAACGGCGACGACCCCGAGGCGGTCGTCCGGGTCGCCCGGCTGGCCTTCGAATACCGGCAGGCGTTCAACAAGGACGTCGTGATCGACCTGGTCTGCTACCGGCGGCGCGGCCACAACGAGGGTGACGACCCCTCGATGACCAACCCGCTGATGTACCAGATCATCGACAGCAAGCGCAGTGTCCGCAAGCTGTTCACCGAGGAGCTGATCGGGCGCGGCGACATCACCGTCGAGGACGCCGAGGAGCTGCTGCGCGACTTCCACGCCCAGCTGGAGAAGGTCTTCAAGGCGACCCGCGACGCGGCCGGCCCGACGGCGTCCCGCCCGACCCGCAACCGGCAGGAGGAGCCGGAGCCGACGGTGGAGACCGCGGTCGACCCCTCCGTCATCCGGGCGATCGGCGAGGCGCACGTGGCCCTGCCCGACGGCTTCACCCCGCACAAGCGGATCCAGCAGCTGCTCGACCGGCGGGCCAAGATGGCCGCCGAGGGCAACATCGACTGGGGCTTCGGCGAGATCATCGCGTTCGGTTCGCTGCTCGACAACGGGGTGACCGTACGGCTCGCCGGGCAGGACTCCCGCCGGGGCACGTTCGTGCAGCGGCACGCCTCGATCGTCGACGCGAACAGCGGTGACGACTACCTGCCGCTGTCGAAGCTGACCCGGGACCGGGCCCGGTTCTTCGTCCACGACTCGCTGCTCAGCGAATACGCGGCGATGGGCTTCGAGTACGGCTACTCGGTGGAGAACACCGAGGCGCTGGTGCTGTGGGAGGCGCAGTTCGGCGACTTCGCCAACGGCGCGCAGTCGGTGGCCGACGAGTTCATCTCGTCCGGCGAGGTGAAGTGGGGGCAGCCGTCGGCGGTGACGCTGCTGCTGCCGCACGGCCACGAGGGCCAGGGCCCCGACCACACGTCCGGCCGTCCGGAGCGCTGGCTGCAGATGTGCGCCGAGGACAACATGCGGGTGGCGATCCCGACCACCCCGGCCAACTACTTCCACCTGCTGCGCCGGCAGGCGCTGTCGCCGAAGCGCAAGCCGCTGATCGTCTTCACGCCGAAGTCGCTGCTGCGGCACAAGCTGTGCGTCTCCTCGGTGGAAGACTTCACCAGTGGCGGCTTCCAGCCGGTGCTGCGCGACGACGCCGGCCTGAAGGCCGAGTCGGTCAAGCGGGTGCTGCTCTGCAGCGGCAAGGTCTACTACGACCTCGTCCAGGCCCGCAAGGAGCGTGGCATCACCGACACCGCGATCGTCCGGGTCGAGCAGCTCTACCCGCTGCCGGTCGACGAGGTCCGGGCCGCGCTGGCCGAGTTCCCGAACGCCGAGGACTTCGCCTGGGTGCAGGAGGAGCCGGCCAACCAGGGCGCCTGGTCGTTCGTCGCGCTCAACCTGCTGGAGCACCTGGAGGGCGTACGGCTCCAGCGGATCTCCCGCCCGGCGGCGGCCGCGCCGTCGGTGGGGTCGGCGAAGCTGCACGACGCCGAGCAGGCCGCGCTGATCGAGGCGGCCCTCCCCCGCCCGTAAGGGCAGTTCCACGCCGGACCGCCGGGCCCGGGTGATGTGGTCCACGACCGCACCACCCGGCCCGGCGGCGGCGCGTCCGGAAGCGAGGAGCAGGCCATGTACTTCACCGACCGCGGCATCGAGGAACTGGTGCAGCGCCGGGGCGAAGAGACCGTCACCATCGAATGGCTCGGTGAGCGGCTGCGCGACTTCGTCGACATCAACCCGGAGTTCGAGACGCCGGTCGAGCGGTTCGCGACCTGGCTGGCGCGTCTCGACGACGAGGACGACGAGTAACCGACGTGACCCGGCGCAGCGTCTACATCGCCAGCATCGGCTCCGGCGGCGGCAAGTCCGCCGTCGCGCTCGGCATCGCCGAACTGCTGTCCCGGCAGGTCGAGCGGATCGGCGCGTTCCGGCCGCTGGTCACCGGTGACGACGATCCGATCCTCACCCTGCTGCGCGACCGCTACCGGGTCGAGCTGCCGTACGCCGAGATGTACGGCACCACCTACGCCGAGGCGGCCGCCCTGGTCGCCGACGGCCGGCGCGAGGAACTGGTCTCCCGGATCGTCGAACGCTACCGGGCGGCCGAGCGGCGCTGCGCGGCGATGGTCGTGGTCGGCAGCGACTTCGACGACGACGGCGGCGACACCCCGGGCGGGCTGCCCCGTGAGCTCGCGTTCAACGCCCGGCTGGCGACCGAGTTCGGCAGTGTGGTCGTACCCGTGGTCGACGGGTTGGGGCAGGAGGGTGCGGCGATCGCGGCGGCGGCCCGCAGCGCCTACCACGATCTGGAGGACCTGGACGCGACCGTGCTGGCCGTGGTGGCCAACCGGGTCCGGCCCGGGACCGAACCACCCGAGCTGCCGGTGCCCGCGTACGCGATCCCCGAGGTGCCGGCAGTGTCGGCGCCGACGGTGGCCGAGGTGGCGGCGGCGCTGGGTGCCGACCGGCTGGCCGGCACCGACGCGGCGTACTCCCGCGACGTGCTGGACTTCGTCGTCGGGGCGGCGCACGTGCCGACCCTGCTCGACCATCTGACCGACGGCTGCCTGGTCATCACCCCCGGCGACCGGGCCGACCTGCTGGTCGCCGCGCACGCCGCGCACGCCGCCGGTCAGGTGTCGGTGGCCGGGGTGGTGCTGACCCTGGGTGAGCGGCCCGACCCGCGGGCGATGCGCCTGGTCGAGGGGCTCGACACCGGGCTGGCCGTGCTGCTGGCACACACCGACAGCTTCGACACGGTGGCCGCCTCGGCCCGGATCGAGGGTCGGCCGACCGCCACCAACCCGCGCAAGGTCGAGGCGGCGCTCGGCGCGTTCGAGTCGCACGTGGACACCGAGGAGTTGTCCCGGCGGCTGCGGGTCACCCGCTCGGCCCGCGTCACCCCGCTGATGTTCGAGTACGACCTGGTCGACCGGGCCCGCGCCGACCGCCGCCGGATCGTGCTGCCGGAGGGCACCGAGGGACGGATCCTGCGCGCCGCCGAGCTGCTGCTGCGCCGCGGGGTCGCCGACCTGACCCTGCTCGGCGATCCCGACGAGATCGCCCGCAAGGCCCGTGAGCTGGGTGTCGACGTCGACGGGATCGAGGTGGTCGACCCGGCGACCAGCGCCTGGCGGGAGGACTTCGCGGCCAGCTACGCCGACCTGCGCCGGCACAAGGGCGTCACGCTCGACCTGGCCCGCGACGTCGTCACCGACCCCAACTACTTCGGCACGATGATGGTCGCCGCCGGGCACGCGGACGGCATGGTATCGGGCGCGACGCACACCACCGCGGCGACGATCCGGCCGGCGTTCGAGGTGATCAAGACGGTGCCCGGGGTGTCGGTCGCCTCCAGCGTCTTCTTCATGCTGCTCGCCGACCGGGTGCTGGTTTACGGCGACTGCGCGGTCAACCCCGACCCCGACGTCACCCAGCTCGCCGACATCGCGTTGTCGAGCGCGGTGACCGCCGAGCAGTTCGGCATCGCCCCACGGGTGGCGATGCTGTCGTACTCGACGGGCACCTCCGGTTCCGGTGCCGACGTCGAGAAGGTGGCGGCGGCGACCGCGCTGGTCCGGCAACGCCGGCCCGACCTGCCGGTCGAGGGCCCGATCCAGTACGACGCCGCGATCGACCCGGCCGTCGCCGCGACCAAGCTGCCGGGGAGTTCGGTCGCCGGCCAGGCCACGGTGTTCGTCTTCCCCGACCTGAACACCGGCAACAACACCTACAAGGCGGTGCAGCGCTCGGCCAACGCGGTCGCCGTCGGACCGGTCATGCAGGGCCTGCGCCGGCCGGTCAACGACCTGTCCCGGGGCGCCACGGTGAAGGACATCGTCAACACGGTCGTCATCACCGCGATCCAGGCCGCCGGCCACAGGGGGTGAGACCATGCGGACCTTGGTGCTGAATTCGGGGTCGTCGTCGGTGAAGTTCCGGCTGTACGACGGCGACCGGGTCGTCGACCGGGGCACCGTCGAACGGATCGGCGAGCCGGGCGACGCGCCGAAGGACCACGAAGCCGCCCTCGCGCAGATCATGGCCGGGCTGGACCTGGGCGGGCTGGCGGCGGTCGGGCACCGGGTGGTGCACGGCGGGCTGCGGTTCGCCGAGCCGACGCTGATCAACGACGAGGTGGTGGCCGGGATCCGGGGTCTGGTCCCACTCGCCCCGCTGCACAACCCGGGCAACCTGGCCGGGATCGAGGTGGCCCGGCGGCTGCTGCCGGACGTACCGCAGGTGGCGGTCTTCGACACCGCCTTCCACCGCACCCTGCCGCCGGAGGCGGCGACGTACGCCATCGACGCCGACGTGGCCCGGCGGCACAACATCTACCGGTTCGGCTTCCACGGCACCTCGCACGCGTACGTCTCGCGGCGGACCGCGCGGCTGCTCGGCCGCGATCTCGCCGACACCAACACGATCACCCTGCACCTGGGCAACGGCGCCAGCGCGTGCGCGGTCGAGGGTGGGCGCAGTGTCGCCACCTCGATGGGACTTTCCCCACTGGAGGGGCTGGTGATGGGCACCCGCAGCGGCGATCTCGACCCGGCCATCGTCTTCCACCTGCGGCGTACCGCCGGGATGGGGGTCGACGAGATCGACGACCTGCTCAACCAGCACAGCGGGCTAGTCGGGTTGTGCGGCGTCAACGACATGCGCGAGGTGCTCGCCCGGCGGGCCGACGGTGACGGGGCGGCCGCGCTCGCCTTCGCCGTCTACTGCCGGCGGATCAGGTCGTACGTCGGCTCCTACTACGCCCTGCTGGGCCGGCTCGACGCGATCACCTTCACCGCCGGGGTCGGCGAGAACGCCGCCGAGGTGCGGGCGGCGGCGCTGGACGGGCTGGAGCGGCTGGGTATCGCCGTGGACGCCGGGCGGAACACGTCCGGGTCCGGGGAACGGGTCGTCTCACCCGACGGCTCGCCGGTGGCGGTCTGCGTCGTGCCCACCGACGAGGAGGGCGAGATCGCCGAGCAGACCCGCGGCGTGGTGGCCGCCCGCGGCTGACGGCGGTCCTCGGCGGGTCGGCGCCGCCGGCCTGCTCAGCCCAGTGCCAGCCAGCCGATCAGGGCGAGCACCACGACCGCCGCGACGGCCGCACCAATGATCAACGGCAGCTTCGACGACGACTCGGTCGGTTCCGTCGTCGTCTGGGCGAAGGCCTGGAAGGCCTCCGTGTTCCCGCTCGGATCCACGTACTCGTCAGGCATGGCCACGACCCTAGCGAAATCCGGTCCGGATGTGGGTCCGCCCGCCTCGGCGTGGCGGACCGGTTTCCGACACCCGCGACCGCACGCGACCAGGATCGATCACGGTCAGCGCGGACCATCCGAAGATCGGGTGAACACCATCCGGGCGGCCGGCGCAGGAGAACCGGAAAGCTGGCCTCGCCGCGCCGGGCCGCCCTTACCTTCTAGGCGTGGGCACCAAACGGCTGGTCACAGCACTGATCATCGGGGCTCTGCCGGTGCTGCTCGGTGGCTGTGCACCGACGGTCGGGGCACCGGCTAAGGCCGGGACACCCCGTGCCGTCGCCGGGGCGGAGGTCACCTTCCCGGTCGGGGTACGGACCCTGGACCTGCACCGTGGCGCGGCCCGGCCGCTGCCCACGACCGTCTGGTATCCGTCGGTGGGGCCACCCGGCCCGACGCCCCGGGTGGACGCCGAGGTCGCCGACGGACGGTTTCCGATCGTGCTCTACAGCCACGGGCTGGACAGCCTGCCGGATCTCCACCGGGCGGTGACGACCCGGTTGGCGGCCGCCGGGTTCGTGGTCGTGGCGCCGGCATACCCGTACACCAAGCGCGGCACGCGGCGGTTCGACCGGGACGACGTACGGCACCAGCCCGCCGACGCCCGCCACGTGATCCGGCAGGTCAGCCGGCTCGACCGGGTGCCTGACGACCTGTTCGCCGGCCGGCTGGACACGGCGAATCTCGCCGCCGCCGGGCACTCGGCGGGCGGCTTCACCACCGCCGGACTGTTCACCGACGGCCATGCCGAGCAGTGGCGGGGCGGGATCGTGATCGCGGGCGGCTCCCGGGTGGACTTCGGCGGCGCCGCCGCGCCGATGCTGTTCATCCACGGCGGTGCCGATCCGATCGTCAAGGCCGCGCGGGGCCGGGCGGCGTACGACCGGGTGCCCTGGCCGAAGGCGTTCCTGACCCTCGTCGGGCAGGACCACGGCACGTACCTGACGCCGGGACGGCCGGGCTTCGCCCAGACGATGGCCGCGATGACCCACTTCCTGCGCTGGGTCCTGTGCGGCGACGCGGCGGCCCGGCAGAAGATCGCGGGCGCGACCAGGCTGTCCGGCGTCACCGAGTTCGAGAACCGCCTCTGACGTTCGCCGGACGCGGTGGCCGGCCGGCGAGGCACAATCGAGCGATGCCCCGACGCTGTCGCCGTACGCCTGTCCTGGTCACCGCGTTGCTGGCGGTGGCTGTCGCCGGTTGCTCGCCGCAGCCGGCGCCGCACTGGGGCGGCGCGACGGACGCGCCGTCCGGGGCGGCCCCCGCGACGTCGGCCGCCGCACCGGCGCCGTCCGGGTCCGCCCCGGCCGAGCCGTTCGCGGTCGGCGTACGGCAGCTCGACCTCGCCCGCGACGACCGGGCGCTACCGGTCACCCTGTGGTATCCGGCGACCGGCGACGCCGGTGGCACGCCCCGCACCGGGGTACGGGCGGCGGCCGGCCGTTTCCCGGTGGTCGTGTTCAGTCACGGCCTCACCGGTACGCCCCAGGACTACGCGGCGGTGCTCACCCGCTGGGCCGCCGCCGGCTTCGTGGTGGCGGCGCCCCGTTTCCCGAAGACCAGCGGTACGGCCACCCAGCCGGACGTCTTCGACGTGCTGAACCAGCCGGCCGACGTGTCGTTCGTGCTGACCGAGGTGCTGACTCTCGACGGCCGCGACGGCGATCCGCTCGCCGGCCGGCTGGCCACCGACCGGGTGGCCGCCGCCGGACACTCCGCCGGCGGCATCACCACGCTCGGCCTCTTCACGCTGGCCCGCGACGAGCGGCTGGACGCCGGGATCGTGCTCGCCGGCAGTGCCCTGGGAGTAGGTACGACGTTCAGCGGGGCGGCCGCCCCGCAGCTCTTCGTGCACGGGGAGCTGGACGAGGTGGTGTCGTACGCCTCCGGCAAGGCCGCGTACGACCAGGTTCCCTGGCCCAAGGCGATGCTGAGCCTGCCCGACGGCGACCACGGCCGCTCGCTGCTGCGCTCCGGCGATCCGGCGTTCGAGGTGGTCGTCGACACCACGACGGACTTCCTGCGCTGGACGCTCTACGGCGACCCGGACGCCCGCCGGCGGCTGCCGGACGGCGCCGGCCGCGGCGGGGTCGCCTCCTTCGACGACCGGCTCTGATCCGCCCGCTGCCGCCCGGACCGGTGCCGGGACGGCTGCCCGGCGGCGGCCGGTAGGTGCCGCGGACGAGCCGCGGGGCCGTGCGAAATCGCACGGCCCCGCGGTCCACCGGGGAGGGCGTCCACTACTTGACGGGTCTGCGGTTGTCGGCGAAGACGTTGCTGGCCGAGTCCCAGGTGATGCCGGCCTGCTGGGTCCGGGCGATCACGCCGTAGCGGAAGTCGCGGCCGTAGACGTTGTTGCGGATGACGATGTTGGCGGCGTTGAGGTCCTCGCGGACCCCGATCGAGTAGTTGCCGCCGTTGCAGTAGTTCTGCTCGAAGACCAGGTTCGACACGATCGGCCCGGTCGTCGAGCCGATCATCAGACAGGCGTTGAACGGGTCCCGCGTATTGGGGTTGTACGCCTCCAGCGAGTTGCCGCGCACGACGATGTTGGACGCCCCGGTGGTCTGGAGTACGTCGTTGTGCGAGCCGGAGACCCGGGTCAGGTGGTGGATCCAGGAGTCCTCGACCCGGGTGTTGCTGCCGAGCCGTGGCCCGTCGATCACGTTGGTGATCTCGACGCGGCGCAGCGTGTAGTCGCCGCAGCAGACGGCGGCCGAGTTCTTGCCCATCCCGTTGATCTCGACGTCCTCGACCACCAGGTTCTTCGCGCCGTTCGTCCGAATCGAGTACGTGCCGCCGCAGGTGATCCGTGAGTTGCGGATGACCACGTTCTTCGCGGTGACGGTGACGCAACCGTTGATGTTGAGACCGCTGATGACCTGGCCGTCCTTGTCGGCGGTGATGCCGCCGGAGTTCCTCAGGGTCACCCCGCCGGGTACGCCGGTGTTGTGCGGGCCGGGGAACGAGGCCGGGATGCCGCCGCCGGACGCCGGGGGTGGCGGTGCGGAGGCGGTGGTACGGGTCGGCTTCGGGGCCGGCGCGGTCGATGTCGTCGCGCTCGGTGTCGGGGACGGGGTCGGGGTGGTCGACCGCGTCGGCGACGGCGCCGGGGCGGGCCGGCCGCCGGGCTCGGAGCCGACCGAGACGGGCCTGCCGTTCCACGTCGAATCCACGATGACGGCCGGCGCGGAATCGGAATACATGAATCCGTTCTTGCAGCCGAAAAGGTCGACCCGGCGGGCGGTGTAGTTGCCGAACACGACACCGTTCGTCTTGGTCGCCTCGCAATAGATCTTGGTGTCTTCGATGACCGTGCCGGTGAAGCCGCTGAATACGCGCAGCGTATGGTTGCCGGCGTAACGCAGAGTGGCGTTCCTGATTGTCACATTGTTCGCTTTGATGTGCAGATAACCATTGATCTTCTGGCCGTCGATGACGGTGCCGGCGCGGGTCACCGTCACCGAGTCACCGCGACTACCGGCCACGGCCACCCCGATGCCCGCCACGGCAAGGCCGGCCGTGGTCAGGACGACCAGCAGTGTGCGCGTCGGACGGCGGAGCACCCGTGGCCCTTCCGGGCGCCTGTGGGTCGCTCGCCGGGTACCCCTGTGCGCTGCCGAGAACTTCAAGATCTGACTCCTTCGAACACAATCGTTCGCGATGATCAGAGTTACGAACGGACCGACTCTACCCGGCCCGGGAAGTTCGTCAGTTGCACAACGACAAGGACGCCTGTCGAACCTTTAGTTTTCTTTAGGTCACCCTTTACCGAGGCTTATTTGTTCTTTTCCGGCCTCTTATGCTCCCTTAGTGTCCGTTTTGAAACGCCACATAGGTCCGGATTACAGATTGCGGAACGAGCGGGTCGGCGGCCCCCGGCCAGGGGGTCGTCGACGGTCGGTCAACGGGTGTGGTCGAGCACGACCTTGCCGAAGACGGCACCGGAGTGCAGCCGGGCGAACGCCTGCTCCACCGCCGAGAAGCCGTGCACGCTGTCGATGACCGGCCGGACGGACCGGTCCCGGCACAGGGCGAGCAGGTCCGCCAGCTCGGCCGCGCTGCCCATCGACGTACCCAGGATCTCCAACTGCATGGCGAAGACCCGGCGCAGGTTGACCTTCGGCTCGTGGCCGGCGGTCGCGCCGGAGACGACGATGCGGGCACCCGCCGCGGCGGACTTCAGCGAATGGTCGAA
This sequence comes from Polymorphospora rubra, assembly GCF_018324255.1. Taxonomy (GTDB): domain Bacteria; phylum Actinomycetota; class Actinomycetes; order Mycobacteriales; family Micromonosporaceae; genus Polymorphospora; species Polymorphospora rubra. The sequence goes on along the minus strand of NZ_AP023359.1, from coordinate 3,790,820 downwards.
GGTCGCCGCCCCGACGGTCTCGATCACGACGCCGACCCGTTCCGGCAGCCGGGCGCCGGGCTCCAGCGCGGTCGCCCCCAACTCGGCGATCCGGTCCCGCTTGGCGGCGTCGCGGCTGGTCGCGTACACCCGCTTGCCGAGGGCGAGGGCGAGCACCACGGCCGCGGTCGCGACGCCACCGCCGGCGCCCTGCACGAGCACCGCCTCGGCCTCGTCGACCCGCCCCTTCGTGGTGAGCATCCGGTAGGCCGTCAACCAGGCGGTCGGCAGGCAGGCCGCGTCGGCGAACGACAGCTCCGCGGGCTTGGGCACCAGGTTCGCGCGCGGCACCGCCACCCGCTCGGCGAACGTGCCCTGGTGGTGCTCGGACAGGATCGACATGCCCCGGGGATCCGCCGGTGTCGGCACCACCGGATAGACGACCACCTCGTTGCCCCGGTCGTCGATCCCGGCCGCGTCGCAGCCGAGGATCATCGGCAGCTGTCCGGCGCCGAGACCGACGCCGCGCAAAGACCACAGGTCGTGGTGGTTGAGCGAGCTGGCCCGCACCTCGACGGTCACCCAGTCGTCGCCGGGTGGCACCGGTTCCGGCCGGTCACCGACGGCCAGGGCCGCGAGCGGATTGTCATCGTCGAACTTCGAGGCGTAGGCGGCGCGCATGTCCGGACGCTAGCAGCGCCCCCGACCCCCTTCAAGATCACGCCTCCTTGATCGCGGTGATCAGGGACCGGGTCGGGCGTGTCTTCGGTGTGTCGTGCGACGTACTCCCTGATCACGCGGATCTTGGCGGTCCGGCGGACCGGGCTCCGACGGAACAGGGCCGGCCCGATCGGGCCGGCCCTGTTCCGGAAACCGTCAGGCGCGGGCGACGCCGTCCCGGCGGGCGGCGGCGGCCACGGCGGCGGCGACCGCCGGGGCCACCCGGGGGTCGAGCGGCGAGGGCACGATCGCGTCGGCGCTCAGCGCCTCGGCGACCACGCCGGCGATCGCGTCGGCCGCGGCGACCTTCATCCCGTCGGTGACCGCGGTCGCGCGGGCGTCGAGCGCGCCCCGGAAGATGCCCGGGAAGGCGAGCACGTTGTTGATCTGGTTGGGGAAGTCGCTGCGACCCGTGGCGACCACGGCCGCGTGCCGGGCGGCCACGTCCGGGTGCACCTCGGGGGTCGGGTTGGCCAGGGCGAAGACGATCCCGCCCGGCGCCATGGCGGCGACCGCCTCCTCGGCGATCTGGCCGCCGGACACCCCGATCAGCACGTCGGCGCCGGCCAGCGCCTCGACGATGCCACCGGTACGGCCGGCGGAGTTGGTGAGTTCGGCGAGCTCCGCCTTCGTCGCACCGAGGTCGGGACGGCCGCGGTGGATGATCCCGCGGGAGTCGCACACGACCGTGTCGCCGGCGCTGACCCCGCCGGCGAACAGCATCTTGGCCACCGCGACCCCGGCCGCGCCGGCGCCGCTGATGACCACCCGCAGGTCGCCGAGCTTGCGGTCGAGCAGGGCGGCGGCGTTGCGCAGCGCGGCCAGGACGACGATCGCGGTGCCGTGCTGGTCGTCATGGAAGATCGGGATCGGCAGCGCCTCGTCGAGCCGGCGCTCGATCTCGAAGCACCGGGGGGCGCTGATGTCCTCCAGGTTGATGCCGCCGAAGGACGGTGCGAGCGCGGTCACCACCGCCACGATCTCGTCGACGTCCTGGGTGTCGAGGCAGATCGGCACCGCGTCGACACCGCCGAACTGCTTGAACAGGACCGCCTTGCCCTCCATGACCGGCATCGCCGCCCGGGGCCGATGTTGCCCAGACCGAGTACGGCGGAGCCGTCGGTGACCACCGCGACCGTGTGCGACACCCACGTGTAGTCGTCGACGAGCGACTCGTCGGCGGCGATCGCCTCGCACACCCGGGCGACGCCGGGGGTGTAGGCGAGCGAGAGGTCCTCCCGGCTGGTGAGCGGCACGGTCGAGGCGACGACCATCTTGCCGCCCCGGTGCAGGTCGAAGACCGGGTCACCGTCCAGCGAGGAGGCGACGGTATCGGAAGGGTCCACAATAGACGAAGACATGGTGACTCCTGGGGCGTCGAGCGTTCGGTCCGACCGGCTCGGGTGCTAGGTCTGCGCTGGCCGGCGGTGCGGCGCGGGGGTCACCCGGTTCACGGCACCCGAGCATAGTGTCGGCCCCCGAAGCCGCCTGTGACCAGGGTCATACCGGCCGGTAACGCGGCCAGCCGGGCCTCGGCCAGTAGCGCAGCACCACCCGGGCACGTACGTCGGCTACGCCGTACGCACGGGAGTCGTCGGTCACCAACTCGTTGTCGCCGCGTACCCACCAGCCCCCGTCCTGGGCCCGGACCGCACGCTTCACGACCAGCAGGTCCGGACGGGTCCGGAAGGTCGCCACCACGATGTCACCAGGCCGGACCGCCCGGCCGCCGCGACGCACCAACAGCAGGTCGCCGTGCCGCAACGTCGGCACCATCGACGGCCCCCTGACAAGTACGGCGAACAGCCCGAACGGGTTCGGCACAGGTTTCACCTCCGCCCCTCCGGGCACGGATCCCAGGAGTAGTGTCGTCACGGATCATCGCAAACATCTCACGGAGGCGTCCTGATGCGACTTCCACGCATTCTTACCCCGCGCACCGTCGTCAGCGCGCACTGCGACCTGCCGTGCGGTGTCTACGACCCGGCCCAGGCCCGCATCGAGGCCGAGTCGATCAAGGGCATCGTCGAGAAGTACCAGGCGAACGAGGACCCGGAGTTCCGCACCCGGGCGCTCATCATCAAGGAGCAGCGCGCCGAGCTCGTCAAGCACCACCTGTGGGTGCTGTGGACCGACTACTTCAAGGCGCCGCACTTCGAGAAGTACCCGCACCTGCACCAGCTCTTCAACGAGACCACCAAGCTGGCCGGCGCGACCGGCGCCAAGGGCTCGACCGACCTGGCCAAGGCCGACGAGCTGCTCCAGAAGATCGACGAGATCGCGAAGATCTTCTGGGAGACCAAGCAGGCGTGACCGGAGTTCCATCCGGCCCGACGGTACGGCCGGCGCGTCCCAGTGACGTGCCGGCCGTCGTCGCGATGGTGCACGAACTCGCCGAGTACGAACGTGCCCCGGAGCTGTGTCATCTGACCGAGGCGCAACTGTCGGCCGCGCTGTTCGGCGCCCGGCCGGCACTGTTCGGTCACGTGGCGGTCGGCACCGACGACGAACCGGTCGGCTACGCCCTGTGGTTCCTCAACTTCTCCACGTGGGAGGGCGTGCACGGCGTCTATCTCGAGGACCTCTACGTACGGCCGGCGGTCCGGGGCACCGGCGCGGGCCGGCTGCTCCTGTCGACGCTGGCCGGCATCTGCGTCGCGCGCGGCTACGCCCGGCTGGAGTGGTGGGTACTCAACTGGAACCCGGCCCGCGACTTCTACCACGCGATCGGCGCGGGGCCGATGGAGGAGTGGGTGCCCTACCGGCTGACCGGTCCGGCGCTCGCCGCCCTCGCCGCGGCGGTCACCCCGCCCCCGACCGAACCGGAGTAACGGCGTACGGCCCCGGCCCGGGCCCGCGGCAAAACACCTTGTCACCCCTTTCGGCACCGGCGCGCACGTCGGGCGTCCGGGGCGGTAGAGTCCGCCATCGGGGGAGGGCATGGTGGGCCAACTCACGACAGACGTCCAGCCGATGGTCGATGACGACATCGTGCTGTTGACGGTGCCCGCCGACGGTGGCTACCTCGGCGTGCTACGTACGGCTACCGCCGGGCTCGCCGCCCGGCTGCAGTTCGCCCTCGACGAGATCGAGGACCTGCGGATCGCCGTCGACGAGGCGTGCGCGATGCTCCTGGCGATCGCGCCCCGGGGCACCGAGCTGCGGTGTCGCTTCGCGGTGACCGACGACGCGCTGACCGTCGAGGTCACCGTGCCGACGGTGCCGGAGGCCCGGCTGCCCTCGGAGTCGTCGTTCGCCTGGAAGGTGCTGACGGCGCTGACCACGTCGGCCTCGGCGAGCACCTCCGGTTCCGAGGCGACCATCAGGCTGCTCAGTCGCCGCGCCACCGCCCACTGACGGCTATCCCAGCCCGAGGGCCCTGGTGGTCGGCGGGCTCACCAGCAACGCGGTCACCAGCAGGCCGAGGGCGATCAGCGGTAGTCCCAGCCAGCCCAGACCGCCCTGGATCATGTAGTAGCCGATCGGCAGCAGCATGAGCTGGAGCACGATCGCCGGGGCCCGCGCGCCGGCCCGCCGCCGGCGCAGCGCCACCGCGAGCGCCCAGAGGGCCAGCGCGCCGGCGATGGCGAAGCCGGTCAGCAGCAACGCTGTCGCGAGGTCGTTGGCGGTGGCGGTCAGGTCCTGCCAGACGAGGTAGGCCGCGACCAGGCCGAGCGCGACCGCCTCACCGATCAGCAGCCGTACGGCCCAGCGCAGCGGTGACGGGGCCGCCTGGTCCGAGTCCGAGGTCGTCACGGCGCCACGATACCCGCGCCGGTGCGCGGTACAGTCCCGGGAATGCAGGCCCTCCTGGTGGTGAACCCGAAAGCCACCACGACCAGCGAACGCGGCCGTGACGTGCTCGTCCGGGCGCTCAGCACCGAGGTCGACCTCACGGTGCGTTACACCCGACGGCGCGGCCACGCGGTGGCGCTCGCCCGGGAGGCGGCCGAGCAGGGCATCGACCTGGTGGTGGCGCTGGGCGGTGACGGCACGGTGAACGAGACCGTGAACGGTCTGATGACCGCCGCGCCGCCCACCGTCGACCCGGCGCAGCCGCCGGCGGCACGGTTGCCGGCGCTGGCGGTCGTACCCGGTGGGTCGACGAACGTCTTCGCCCGGGCCCTCGGGCTGCCGAAGGGGTGGGCGGAGGGCACCAGCATGATCCTGGAGGGACTGCGGCTGGGCCGCTACCGCACGATCGGGCTGGGGCTGGCCGACGACCGATACTTCACCTTCTGCGCGGGGTTCGGGCTGGATGCCGAGGTGATCCGGCGGGTCGAGGGGGCTCGCCGGCGCGGTCGGGTGTCCACGCCCGGGCTCTACATGCGCTCGATCCTCAACCGCTACTTCCTGGCGTCCGACCGGCGGCACCCGGCGATGACCCTGGAGCGGCCGGGCGAGGAGGACGTGACGGAGTTGGCGACTGCCATCATCCAGAACACCGCGCCGTGGACGTACCTCGGTGACCGGCCGGTGAACCCGAATCCGGACGCGTCCTTCGATCTCGGACTCGACGTGCTGGCGCTGGGCCGCCTCCGGGTGCCGACCACGGCGTTGACGATGGCGCAGTTCATCACCCGCGACGCCGGACCGCACGGCAAGCACGTGTTGCGGTTGCACGACCTGGCCGAGTTCACCCTCGTGTCGGAGCGGCCCCAGGCGTTCCAGCTCGACGGCGACTACCTCGGCGAGCGGGAGAAGGTTCGGTTCACGGCTGTGACGGACGCGCTGCGAGTAATCTGCTGAGACCCGGGTAAGGGGTGTGCGACCGGGTCCAGAAGAGTACGGCGAGACACCTGCCTGATATGCCTGCAATGTCGGGCGGACTGTACTACATTGACTAGTGGCTGTGGGACACCGGGCGACGGCAAGCGCTGGAAACCGGACAAAGGGGTCGTGAGCTTGCTCACCCGTTTAGATTTTTTCTGAGCGCCACCCTTGACATCGCCAGAGTTCGTGAAAGCATTCACAAGCGAACTGAGTTACCGGGATGTTGCGCGGACGCGCCCATTGGGACGCGCACCGATCGATCTCCCAGAGGTTTCATAGCCTGCTCACGCACTGCTGATCCGACGGATGCACTCCGTTGCGTTCCAGCCGTGCGGATGCAATATAGGGAATAAAGATCAGCGTGTTTATCACCACCGATCAAGAATGAGGAGTGTTGCCGCCATGGACTGGCGCCACCATGCTGCCTGCCGCGATGAGGACCCGGAGCTGTTCTTCCCGATCGGGACGTCCGGCCCCGCTCTGCTGCAGGTGGAGCAGGCCAAAGCCGTCTGTCGGCGCTGCCCCGCGACCGACGAGTGCCTCAAGTGGGCGCTCGAATCGGGTCAGGACGCCGGCGTCTGGGGCGGAATGAGCGAGGAAGAGCGGCGCGCCGTTAAGCGCCGCGGCGGCCTTCGGGTCCTGCGCGCTCACTCTGCCTGACCAACCAGCTTCACAGGAAACGCCCCGGGAAACACTCCCGGGGCGTTTCGCTGTATATGAGTTCCGTACACCTTTAACTACGCAGCGGTGCGTCTCGCCGAATGTGAACCGTCGGTGGATCACTCACCCATCGAATGCCGACTATTCACTCGGTGACCGCAAGGGATACGGGCAGTCAGGCAGCAAGTAGCGAAACCGGAGATTTTCCGGCCAGCTCGACCCGGTCGAGGACCAGCCGGGCGATTTCCGGAGCGCCCTCCAGCGGCTCGGCGACGCCTACCGCCCCCGCCGACCGCGCCGCCGCGGCCGCCTCGGCGTACAACCGGCCGGGAGCGAGAAAGTACGCCGCCACCCCGACCCGCCGCGCGCCCCGCGCCCGGAGCCGCGCGACCGCCGTACCGACCGCAGGCGGCGCCGCGGACGCGTACGCGGCCACGCAGGGCAGCCCCAGCGCGGCGCCGAACGCGGCTGCCGCCAGGTCGACGGTGGCCCGGGCCGCCGCGTCCCGGGTCCCCGCCGCGGCGAGCACCACGGCGTCGAAACCCGCGCCGGCGGCGGCCAGCCGCCGTGCCAGCCCGCCCAGCAGACCGGGATCGACGATGCCGCCGGCCGGCCCGAGCACCGTCGACACCCGGACCGGGATCCGCAGCCCGTCCGCGTACGCGTCGGCCACCGCCGCCGGAATGTCGACCCGGCCGTGGTAGGCGGCGGTGAGCAGCAGCGGCACCAGGGTGGCCCCGGTGTGCCCGGCGGCCGCCAGGGCGTGCAGGACGTCCGCCGGACGGGGCGCGGTGTGGTCCAGGTATGCGGGATGGACGGTCACCGCCGGATCGGCGACCTCGACCGCCCGCGCCAACGCACGGGTGGCGGCCGCCGCCCGGGGGTCACGACTGCCGTGGGCGACCAGGACCACGGGGTCGACCGGCGACGCCGTCAGCGCGCCGCCACGGCCACCGGAACGGTCAGGTGTGGAGACCACACTCGGTCTTCTCGAACATCGCCCAGCGGCCCGCTCGGGGATCCTCGCCGGCCTTCGTACGCCGGGTGCACGGCCAGCAGCCGATCGAGGTGTAGCCCTGCCGGAACAACTCGTTCACCGGCACGTTCCACCGCGAGATGTATGCGTCGACGTCCGCCTGCGTCCAGGCCGCGATCGGGTTCACCTTCACCCGGCCGCGCCGGGCGTCGAAGGTCACCACCGGCGTGTTGGCCCGGGTCGGCGACTCGTCCCGGCGCAGCCCGGCGGCCCAGGCGTCGTAGTCGGAAAGCGCCCGCTCCAGTGGCTCCACCTTGCGCAGCGCGCAGCACTCGTCGGGCGCCTTCGAGAACAGCCGCGGCCCGTACTCGCCGTCCTGCTGACCGACGGTCATCCGGGCCCGGATCGACCGCACGTTGACCGGCAGGGTACGGGCGACCGTGTCCCGGACCTTCAGCGTCTCCGGGAAATGCAGCCCGGTGTCGAGGAAAACCACGTCCACGCCGGGCGCGACCCGCGACACCAGGTGGGCGAGCACCGCGTCGGCCATCGAACTGGTGACGCAGAACCGCTCGCCGAACTCCTCCGCCGCCCAGCGGGCGATCTCCTCGGCCGGGGCGCCCTCCAGTTCGCGGGCCGCCGTCTCGGCGAGCGCCTTCAACTCCTCCGGACGCCGGCGCGTCGGTGCGACCGGTCCGGCAAGACTGACCAGGCCGAGGTCCGTGGCGGAAACCGGCTTCATCGGGTCACCCCCTTCGCGAGCAGGCCGTTGAACTTCACGGTGAAGACCCGGGCGCAGGCGTGGCACTCCCAGGCGCCGTGCGACTCCTCGTTGGGCCGCAGGTCCTCTTCACCGCAATAGGGGCAGTACAGCGGCGCCGCCCGCTCACTCACGGCGTCACCTCGCTCCGCTCGGCGCCGCCGTGTCCGACGCGGAGCCTGTTGGTTCGCTCGCTGCGCTCACTCACGGTTATCCACCTCGCTCACCGCAGTTCCTCCTCGTCGACGCGGACGACCCAGTCGGCGAACGACTCGCCTTCGGTCCGGCCGGCCAGGTAGCGGCGGGCCAGCCGCTCGACGTACTCGGGAAGTTCCTCGGCGGTGGTCTTGAGGCCGCGCAGCTTGCGGCCGAACCCGGCGGTCTGCCCCTGCGCCATCCCGAGGCCGCCGCCCAGGTGCACCTGGTAGCCCTCGACCTGTTGGCCGTCCGGGCCGACCACCAGTTGGCCCTTCAGGCCGATGTCGGCGACCTGGGTGCGGGCGCAGGCGTTCGGGCAGCCGTTGATGTGGATCGAGATGTCGGCGTCGAACTCGCGCAGCCGCTCCTCCAGCCGGGCCACCAGCTCGGCGCCGCGTGCCTTGGTCTCGACGATCGCGAGCTTGCAGTACTCGATGCCGGTGCAGGCCATCGTGCCGCGCCGCCACGCCGACGGGCGGGCCTCCAGCCCGATCCCCCGCAACGCGGTCACCAGCGGTTCGACCCGGTCCGGCTCGACATCGAGGACCAGGAGCTTCTGGTACGGCGTCAGCCGTACCCGGTCGCTGCCGGCAGCTGCCACCACGTCGGCGAGCCGGCTGAGCTGCGCTCCGGAGACCCGGCCGACGACCGGCGCGGCGCCGACGTACGACCGGCCGTCGTTCTGCGCGTGCACCCCGATGTGGTCGACCGGCTTGCCGGGCAGGTCGGGCGCCGGCCCGTCGAGCAGGGTCCGGCCGAGGTATTCCTTCTCCAGGATCTCGCGGAACTTCTCCACGCCCCAGTCGGCGACCAGGAACTTCAGCCGGGCCCGGTGCCGCAGCCGGCGGTAGCCGTAGTCGCGGAAGATCGACACGACGCCGACCCAGACGTCGGGCACCTCGCCGAGCGGCACCCAGACGCCGAGCCGCTGGGCGAGCATCGGGTTGGTGCTCAGTCCCCCGCCGACCCAGAGGTCGAAGCCGGGGCCGTGCTCGGGGTGGTCGACACCGACGAACGAGATGTCGTTGACCTCGTACGGTGTGTCGGCCAGCCAGGAGATCGACGACTTGAACTTGCGCGGCAGGTTGGAGAAGGCGGGGTCGCCGACGTACCGCTCGACGATCTCGTCGATGGCCGGGGTGGGGTCGACCACCTCGTCGGCGGAGACTCCGGCGACCGGGCTGCCGAGCACGATGCGCGGACAGTCGCCACACGCCTCGGTGGTCTGCAGGCCGACGGCTTCGAGCCGCCGCCAGATCTCCGGCATGTCCTCGACCCGGATCCAGTGCAGCTGGATGTTCTGCCGGTCGGTGATGTCGGCGGTGTCCCGGGCGAACTCCTGCGAGATGTCCGCGATGACCCGCAACTGGGCCAGGTTGAGCTGACCACCGTCGATACGGACCCGCAACATGAAGTATTCGTCGTCCAGCTCGTGCGGCTCCAGCACGGCGGTGCGACCGCCGTCGATGCCGGCCTTACGCTGGGTGTAGAGACCCCACCAGCGGAACCGACCGCGCAGGTCCTGCGGGTCGATCGAGGCGAAGCCCTGGTGGGCGTAGATGTTCTCGATCCGGGCCCGTACGTTGAGCGGGTTGTCGTCCTTCTTCGTACGCTCGTTCGGGTTGAGCGGCTCGCGGTGGCCGACCGCCCACTGGCCCTCACCACGTGGCTTGCGGGCCGCCCGGGCCGGGGGGCGGGGCGAGGTGCTGCTGACCGCCATCGCGGCGTCCTCCTGCTTGGGTTGCTCTGCGGTGGACGCGGTGTGCGGACGGCCGCCCCGTGGAATCCGGGGCCTTGCGACGTCGGTGTCGGGAGCCGGCGCGGTGCGCGCCCGAGAGAGAGTTGTCGGGCGGGGTCAGTGGGCCGGACAGATGGCGCTGCGGACGCGGCCGTAGTCCACGTGGCGGCGGGCCACGAGACGGCGGTCGACAGCGTCGGTCATGACGACCATGCTGCCACACCAGCGTCCCACCAGCCAGAGAGTGCGGTTTCGATCCCACATGACGGTCCGGCTGTGGGAGGCTTCACAACAGGCAGGAAATAGCCGACTAATCGGGACCAATGCCTTGTAGGGCGTATTTTGTTTCGTCGGATCACGTCACCTGTTCGATCCTCTCCGGGCCGTACGGCATGGTGGTGGCCGGCCCTGGCGACGCTCGCGGTGACCCTGGTCCAGATCGGCCGGCCGCAACCCTGGCGCGACGAGCTGGCCACCTGGAGCGCCGCCACCCGCGACCTGCCCGACCTGCTCCGGATGGCGCGGACCGTCGACGCCAGCGCGACACCGTACTACCTGCTCATGCACTTCTGGACGGCCGTCTTCGGCGACTCCCCCACCGCACTGCGGCTGCCGTCCGCGCTGGCCATGGCCACCGCCGCCGGGCTGACCGCGGTCCTCGGGAGCCGCCTTTTCGGACCCCGCGCCGGACTGCTCGCCGGGCTGCTCTTCGCCGTCGCGCCCAGCACCTCCCGGTACGGGCAGGAGGCCCGTCCGTACGCGCTCGTCACCATGCTGGCCCTGCTGACCACCCTGCTGCTGACCCGCGCCCTCGACCGACCCACCTGGCGGCGCTGGCTCGCGTACGGGCTCGCGGTGACCGGGCTCGGCCTCTGCCACCTCGTCGCGTTGACGCTGCTCGCCGGCCACGCCGTCGCCGTCCTGCTCGCCCTGCGGCGAACCCGTGACCGGCGGCTGCTGCGCTGGCCGGTGGCCCTGCTGCCGGCGGCGGTGGCGATCACCCCGCTGGTGCTGCTCGGTGGCGGTCAGCACCAGCGGCAGCTCGCCTGGGTGGGCCGGCCCGACCTCGGCGAACTGGTCCGCTTCCCGGGTGGGGTGACCGGCGCGGCGGCGGTCGGCGGCGCACTGGCCGTGCTGGCCGCCCTGGGGTTCGCCGGGCTGCTCACCCGGCCGGGGACCGGCGACGGCACCGCCCCGCCCACGCCGACCGACACCGCCCCGGCCGGTGGGGCCGGTGACCACCCCGACCGGCCCGACCGGCTCGGGCGGCGGGGATGGGCGCTGGTGCTCGGGGCGTGCGTGCTGCTACCGGCCGCCGGGCTGTTCGTCGCCGGGCTGGTGACCCCGCTGTGGGTGCCCCGCTACCTGGTCTTCACCGTGCCGTTCGCCGGTCTGCTCGCGGCGACCGCCCTGGTCACCGTCCGGCTGCGGGCCGCGCTGTCGGTGGTCGCGGTGGTCGCCGTACTCGGCGGGCCGGAACAGGCCGGCGTCCGCCGGACCCACGAGTGGCCGCGGTCGCGGCCGGTCGACTACGCCGGCGCGGCGCGGATCGTCGACGCGGGCGCCCGGGCCGGGGACGGCATCGTCTACTCGCCGCGCGACGGCTGGCGGTTCCTGGACCTCGCACTCGCCTACCACCTGCGCGCGGGGCGGCCGGACGACCTGCTCGCGGTCCGCGACCCGGTGCGCGCCGGCAGTCTGTGGGCCGACGAATGCCCGGACCCGGCCGCCTGCCTGGCGCCGGCGGGCCGGGTGTGGCTGCTGCTGTCCGGCGAACACGGCGCCGATCCCCTCGCGGCGGTACCGGAGCCGAAGGCGGGTGCGTTGCGGGCCGGCTTCACCGTCGAGCGGATCTGGACCGTCGACGGCCTGACGATCACCCTCCTGGTCCCCCCCGCCCGCTGACCCCCACCCCCGGCCGGCGGCCGCCGCAAGATCGTCGTGATCAGGGAGTCTGCGCGGCGCCACGCCGACGACACGCCCGACGTACTCCCTGATCATGCGGATCTTGGACGGGCCGGCGGTCAGCGTTTGGTCAGCGGGACGACCAGGATCGCCTCGGTGCCGCCCTCGGCACGGTTGCGCAACTCGATGGTGCCGCGCAGCTCGCCGGTGGCCAGGGCACGGACGATCTGCAGGCCGAGCCGGCCGCCCCGCTCGGCGTCGAAGTCGGCGGGCAGGCCACGGCCGCTGTCGGCCACCGTCACGTGCAACTGCTTGCGGAACCGGTAGGCCGAGACCACCACCTCGGCAGGCGTCGCGGCCGGCGGTTCCTCGCCGGGCGGCGGGAAACCGTGCTCGACCGCGTTGAGCAGCAACTCGTTGAGCACCATCGCCAGTGAGGTGGCGATCTCGGCCGGCAGCACCCCGAAGGTGCCCTCCCGGCGCATCCGAATCGACGTCTCGGTGGTCGCCACCTCTGCCGCCGCCACCGCGATCCGGTCGATGATCTGGTCGAACTCCACCTCTTCGTCCGTGGACATCGACAGCGTCTCGTGGACGATCGCGATCGACGCGACCCGGCGGACGGACTCCTCCAGCGCCGCCTTCGCCGCCGGGATGCCGACCCGCCGGGCCTGCAGACGCAGCAGGGCGGCAACCGTCTGCAGGTTGTTCTTCACCCGGTGGTGGATCTCCCGGATGGTGGCGTCCTTGGTGATCAGGGCCCGGTCGCGCCGGCGTACCTCGGTGATGTCGCGGACCAGGACCAGCGCGCCGATCGGCACCCCGGCGGGCATCAGCGGCAGGGCCCGGGTGAGCACCGTGGCGCCCCGGGCGTCGATCTCCTGCCGGCTCGGCGCCTCGCCGCCGAGCGCGGCCAGCACCCGGTTCGCCGCCTCGGTGCCCTCCAGCGGGTCGTCGGCGAGCCGGCCGCTGAGCACCGCCAGGTCCTCGCCGACCAGGTGCGACGCGAACCCGAGCCGGCGGTACGCGGACTGGGCGTTGGGGCTGGCGTAGGTGACCTTGCCGCTGGCGTCGAGCCGGACCAGGCCGTCGCCGACCCGGGGCGCCGACGTGGTCTCGCCGGGCCGGCGCGGCGGCGGGAAGGTGCCGTCGGCGACCATCTGGGCGAGGTCGTCGGCGGTGGTGAGGTAGTTCAGCTCGAGCTGGCTCGGGGTGCGGGCGGTGGACAGGTTGGTGTCCCGCCCGATGACCGCGATCACCTCGCCGGATTCGCCGTCGGCGGCGCGCAGCCGGACCGGGATCGCCTCGTGCCGGGCGGGCGTGTCGCCGTACCAGACGGGGTCGCCCTCCCGCCAGATCCGTCCCTGCTTGTAGGCGATGGTCAGGTGGGCGACCTCGGGGCCACCGATGATCCGGCCGACCTGGTCGTCGAGGTACGCGGTGGGCGCGGTCGTGGGTCGGACCTGGGCGACACACAGGAACGACTCGGCGTCCTCGTCGATCGGCACCCAGAGCAGCAGGTCGGCGAAGGACAGGTCGGAGAGCAGCTGCCAGTCGCCGGCGATGCGGTGCAGGTGGTCGATGTCGACCGCCCGCAGGCCGGTGTGCTCCTCGACGAGGTCACGCAGCGTGGACACCGGGACAGCCTCCCACGGCCGGCGTCAGAGCGTCGACGTGACCTTCTTCAGGCCGCGCGGCGCGTCGGGATCCTCGCCACGGGCCAGGGCCAGCGCGAGGGCCAGTTGCTGCACCGGCAGGATGTCGAGCAGCGGGGCGTACTTCTCGTCCACCGGCGGCACGGCGATCCGGCTGGCGGTGCCGGCGACGTCGGCGGGTCCGACCGCGACGACGTCGGCCCGACGTTCGCCGAGCTTGGCCAGCACCTCGCGCATCGACTCGCCCCCGGGACCCGCGCCGACGACGGCGAGCACCGGCACGTCCGGGTCGGTCATCGCGAGCGGGCCGTGCAGGAGGTCGGCGCCGGAGAAGGCGAGGGCCGGCAGGTAGGACGTCTCCATCAGCTTCAGCGCGGCCTCCCGGGCGGTCGGGTAGGCGTAGCCCCGGCCGGTGGTGACCATCCGGGCGGCGAACCGGTAGCGCGGCGCGAGGCCGCGGGCGGTCGGGTCGTCGAGCAACCGGGCGGCGAGGTCGGGCAGCCCGGCCAGCGCGGCGCGCTCGTCGGCGGGCAGTACGCCGTCACCGGCGCGGATGCCCTCGACGAGCATGAGCAGGGCGAACAGTTCCGCCGTGTACGTCTTGGTGGCGGCCACCGCGCGCTCGTGTCCGGCGGCGACGTCGACGGCGAGTTCGGCGGTCTCGGCCAGCGGCGACGACGGGTTGTTGGTGACGGCGAGGGTGAGCGCGCCGGAGGCCCGGGCCACCCGGAGCACCTCGGTCAGGTCGGGCGATCCGCCGCTCTGGCTGACCCCGACGACGAGGGCGTCGGACAGGTCGGGACGCGCCCCGAAGACGGTGATCGCGCTCGGCGAGGCGAGGCCGGCGGGCAGGCCGAGGCGGATCTCGGTGAGGTACGCGGCGTAGAGCGCGGCGTGGTCGGAGGTGCCCCGGGCGGTGAAGACGACGTGTCGCGGGCGGCGGGCGGCGACCGCGGCGGCCACCTCGGCGATCGGGTCGGCGTGGGCCGGCTCCAGCAGGCGGGCGTATCCGGCCGGCTGCTCGGCGATGTCGGCGGCCATGCCCGCGCCCGGCTGTGGCACCGGATTCTCCCCCATGTCGACCTCCCCGCTCATGCGCGCTTCCCGCGCGTTTCATGCGCAGCTTTGCACGATAGAGACGAATCTAGCAACTATTCGCGCAGCAATGCGCAGTGGATCACGGTCCTCGCCGGCATGGCCTAGGCTGCGCAAGCCCGGAGCCCGATCGGAGAACGAGGAACCACGACGTGTCCGAGGGAATGAACGACCCCCGCCTCTCGGCGGAAGGGGAGCTGGCACTCGCCCGGCTGGCACTCGACGAGGGCGACCTGTCCCACGCCGCCGAGCACGTCGCCGGAGCGGTCGCCCACGCTCCCACGATGCCCGAGGTGCACGAGGTACTCGCCCAGTTCGCCGTACTTCCGGACGGTGGGGTCCCGCTGTTCCCCGTCGACGACCACGTCTTCATCGGCACCGCCGTCGCCCGCGCCCACCTGCTCGCCGCCGCCGGACGGCCCGGCGACGGGCTCGAACTGCTCGCCGCCGCCACCGGCCACGCCCCCGGCGGCGACTGGGCCGGGGTGCCGTGGGTCGCCGCGCCCGAACTACCGGCCCGCCTCGAACCCGAACTGCTGGCCCGGATCCTGATGCAGGTCTGCGCCGGCATCGGCGACCCGGTGCCGGAGGCCGACCGGGGACCGCTGCTGCCGTACCTGGTCCTGGCCCGGCACTCGGTCACCGAACACCCCGGGCACGGTCTGCTGCTCGGCGCCGCGTCCGCACTGGCCCGGCGACTCGGCGAGGTCGCCCTCGCCGTCGACTGGGCGGGC
Source organism: Polymorphospora rubra (assembly GCF_018324255.1). Taxonomy (GTDB): domain Bacteria; phylum Actinomycetota; class Actinomycetes; order Mycobacteriales; family Micromonosporaceae; genus Polymorphospora; species Polymorphospora rubra. The sequence continues at coordinate 3,775,627 of NZ_AP023359.1, read as the reverse complement.
CGGGGCGTGGCCGCCCTGCCGTCGAAACTCTCCGAGGTGTGGCTCGGCTACGCCTACCGCAGCGCCGGCCGGACCGCCGAGGCGATCGAGGCGCTGCGCCGGGCCGTCGCACACGACCCCGACGACCTGTCGGTGTACGCCGACATCGCCGGCACCCTCGCCGACCACGGCCGGCTCGACGAGGCCATCGGCTGGACGGACCGGGCGCTGGCCAAGGACCCGACCTTCGACTGCGCCGTACACACCGCCCACCGGCTGCGCTACCGGCGCGACGGCGACCTCGCCCACCTGGTGGCCCTGGCCGACTTCCAGCGCGACCACCCCGACAACTCCCACGAGCACAACGACCTCGCCGAGTGCTGCCAGGACCGGCCCTGGCTCGGTCACCTGCCGACCGCCTCGGAGGCGGTCGCCAACGTGCTGCGGCAGGCGCTCGCCGAGAAGGCGACCCCGCACCGGCTGACCGTCAGCGGCCTCGAGCCGCCGAGCGCGATGCGTGCCGTCGCCGCCGCCCTGCCCGACGCGGAGGTGGTGGTCAGCGGGATCGGCGAGCCCGACATCCGGCAGCCGCGCCGCACCGGCACCCGCCAGCTGTGGCGGTACGACGGCACCGTCGCCACCCCGGCCCTGCCCCCGCCTTCGGCGGTCGCCGGTGAACGCGTACGACAGCTCGCCTACCCGGCGTGGCCGCACCCACCGGCCGCGTACGACCGTGCGGTCACCCTCGCCGCCGTCGACGTCGACGATTTGCTGGCTCTGCTGGTGCACCCGCCGGCCGTACCCGACACCGAACTGGGGGCGGCGCTGGCGAACCACGACCCGGCCCTGTGGGTCCGGTGCGTCCAGGTGTGGGCCTGCCTCGGCCTGCTGCACCACCGCACCGACGAGCCGTGGCCGGACTCGACCCGGCGCCGGGTGCTGGTCGACCTGCTCTGGGGCGTCGAGGACTGGACCACCGAGGCCGCGCTGTTCGCCCTGGTCACGGCGGCCTGGGTCGACCCGTCCGTACGCGCCGACGTGGCCGAGGTGGTGGCCGGGCGGCTGGCCGACGGGGTGGCGGTCGCGCGCACCCGGCCGGTGACGATCAACTGGTCGCTGGCCCAGCTCGCCCTGGCGACTCCCGGGCTCGACAGCGCTGCCGCGACGAGCGCCGCCCGGCTGATCGCCGACGAGACACCGGTCGCGCGGGCCGGGGCGGCCCGGGGCGGGCCGTTGCGCCGGCTGCGCCGGTGGCTGACCGGACGCCCCTGACGTCGCTACCGGCCGGCGGCCGTCAGGTCGTACCGCCAGGCGATGAGGTCGACCCCGGGCACCGGCGACCAGTCGGCCGCGGGCGTACGCACGAAGCCCACCCGGCGGTAGAGCCGGTGGGCCGGTTCGGTGAACGTGCGCGTGGAGATCACCACGGCGTGGCAGCCGAGCGCGGCGGCGCGGGACAGGCAGGCCCGGGTCAGGGCCTCACCCACCCCACGCCCCTGGGCCGCGGGGTCGACCGACAGCATCCGGAACTCGGCCTCGCCCGCACCGGACAGTTCGGCGTACCTGGAGCCGGGCAGCACGAAGGTGACCGAGCCGAGCAGCCGGCCGGACGCCTCGTCGACCGCGACGAGCAACTCGCCGGCCCCGGCCCTGGTCGCCACGTCGGCGAGCGTCGGCGCGTAGCTCCGGTCGTCTTTGAGCTGGCCGTCCGCCTCGTACGCGGCGAGCGTCAGCCGGGCGACGGTGTCGAACTCGGCCGGCTCGGCGAGCCGTACGAGCACCGGACTCATTCGATGACGGCGATCAGATCGCCCTCCTGGACCACGTCACCCTCGTTGACGGCGAGCCGGGCGAGCACCCCGTCGGACTCGGCGACGACCGGGATCTCCATCTTCATCGACTCGAGGATGACCAACGTGTCGCCCTCGGAGACGGAGTCGCCGGCCGATGCGACGACCTTCCAGACGTTCGCCACCATCTCGGCGTGAATCTCCTCGGCCATCGATCGCCCTCCTCGTCGGTGAGTGTGCGTGCGAACGGTATCCAATCATGTACCGGGCCGTGGCGGGATGCGGCCGGGTGAAAGGTGGGGCGGATCGGTCGGGCGGGTGGCGGGGCGGACTAGCATCATCGGGTCCGCTCCCGCCAAACGGGAGAGTCGTTCCGTTCAGGGAGGCCAGCATGGCGAAGAAGGCCCGTAAGAAGAAGGCCCGGAAGAAGAGCGCCGCCAACCACGGCAAGCGCCCCAACTCCTGAGCGCCGACAGTGATCGCCGCCGCCCGTGCCGAAGGTCCGGCAGGGGCGGCGGCGATCGTCGTCTCGGGGGCCGGCGCGACCGGCCGTCCCGACGCTCTAGTCGGGCAGGTATTCGCGGGTCTCGGTCTCGACGACCAGTTCGCTGAGCCGGGCCCGCAACCGGGCGCGCAGCTCGACCGGCGCGATCTCGTTGCCGCAGCACCGCGCCACCAGCGCCTTGACCTCCTGCTCGATGCCGTACTGCCGGAGGCAGGGCGAGCACTCGTCGAGGTGGTCGCGGATCAGGCTGCGTCGCTCGTCGCCGCACTCGAGGTCGAGGTAGAGGTAGACCTCGGCGAGGACGTCGGTGCAGTCGGTCTCGTGTGGTTCACCGCAGCTCACGGTCGCTCACACCTCCTGACCGGCTGATCCGGTCCCGGACGTCGACGGGACCCCGTTGAAGCCCCGGTCGGCAGCGTAGCGCTCCAACATCTTGCGCAGATTCCGGCGTCCACGGTGCAGCCGCGACATGACCGTGCCGATCGGGGTGCCCATGATGTCGGCGATCTCCTTGTAGGAGAACCCCTCGACGTCGGCGAGGTAGACCGCGAGCCGGAACTCCTCGGGCAACTGCTGGAGGGCGTTCTTGATGTCGCTGTCGGGCAGCCGTTCCAACGCCTCGGTCTCGGCCGACTTCAGCCCGCTCGAGGTGTGCGACTCGGCCTCGGCGAGCTGCCAGTCGGTGATCTCCTCGGTCGGCGCCTGGATCGGCTGGCGCTGCCGGCGACGGTAGGAGTTGATGTAGGTGTTGGTCAGGATCCGGTAGAGCCAGGCCTTGAGGTTGGTGCCCTCTTCGAACTGGTGGAAGGCGGCGTACGCCTTCAGGTAGGTCTCCTGGACCAGGTCCTCGGCATCAGCCGGATTGCGGGTCATCCGCAGCCCGGCGGCGTACAACTGGTCGACGAACGGCAACGCGTCGCGTTCGAACCGTGTCCGGCGTTCGTCCGTCTTCTCTGAAGTCAACCGCACGTCTCCTCGCGTGACCCGTCCCGCCGAGGATACGCGCTTGGCGCCGCCGGCAGTTCGGGTTCGGGCGGGAGTGCCGACCGTCACGCCGTCCTGCTCTGGCGTCGCCGGCCACTCGGGAGCCGTGAGGAGCCGCTGGACGCGGGCTGCTTCCCGGTCGCTCTGCTCCCGGCTGCGTCTCTCGGTTCGCACCGGATCAAACCCCCTCGCTAGCGAAGCTTCCGGGGGTTGTAACGCACAGCTACCGCCTGGACATTCCATCCCGGCGGCCACCCACCCTGGTCCCGGCCGTGGCGTGGGCCACCACCGGGACCAGGAAGGGCCTGGGAGAGTTGCCACGGATCCGGCCCCGTGTCGGCCGGCCGGTCCGCCGAGCCTGCCGGCTCACCGGGTGCAACGAGGGCCGACCGGCGCAGGAAACGGTCGGTGGCCGCCGGCCCGGCCGGCCCCGGTTCAGCCGGCGTGCGGGTCAGCCGGCGAAGCCGTGGGCGCGCAGCCAGTCGGTCACCACGGCGGCCGTACCCGCGGGGTCCCGGCGCAGGTCGTGCCCCTCACCCGGACGGACGAGGACCTCGACGCCGGGCGACGCGGACGGCATGCCGAAGGCGTCCCGGTCGCCGTTCACGACCACGGTCGGCAACCCGGTCGCCAACTCGGCGGCCCGGGACCGTTCCGGCCGCCCGGGCGGGTGCAGCGGGAACGCCAGCGCCACCACCGCCGCCGCACCGAGCGTGCTCGCGGTGCGACAGGCGACCCGGGCTCCGCTGGACCGGCCGCCGACCAGCAGCGGCCGGCCGGCGGCGCCCACCGAGGCGTCGGCCCGCAGCGCGGTGACCGCCGTCGACCACGCCTCGTCGAGGTGTCCGGCCGGTGCCGGTGCCCGACGGCCGGCAACCCGGTAGGGCTGGGTCACCCGGACCACGGTCACCCCCGCCGCGACCGCCCGGTCCCGCAGGGCGACCAGGTCGGGCGCGTCGACGTCACCGCCCGCCCCGTGCCCGAGCACGAGCAGGCTCCGCACCGGCCCGGCCCCGGAGTCGAGGGCGAGCCGCGCGGGTCCGCGCGGTGTCGGAACTTCCCAGGTACGCCCCATCCGGCCATTGTGCGCCGCGTGGCCCCGTCGGTGCGGGCGGGTCTGCCCGTGGTACGGCGTCGGTGTGACCGTCGGCCGGTGCGGTGGGCGCCCGGTGGCGGCCCGGGCGGACGGGTCAGCGGCTCGACACCAGGTCGAGCAGCTGGCGTAGGTCGGGACCCGACTCGTCGGCAACGTCCGGGTCCGGCCCGAGCTGGCTGCGCCAGGCCACCAGCATCGCCCGCCGTTCGCGTGGGGTCGTCGCGCCCCACACCCCGTGACAGTCGCCGACGTCCAGCGCCCAGGCGAGACAGGCACCCTGCACGTCGCAGGTGCGGCACAGTGCGATGGCCGCGTCCGCCGGCTCGCTCGGAGCTGGAAAGAACGTTTCTGGGTCCACGCTCTGGCAAACACCTCTGGTCCGCCAGGCATCGTCGAGTTGTCGCTCGTCGAGGGCCCGAATCAGTCTCGGGTCCCTTCGTGCCGCGGCAACCTCGTGCGGGCGTGGCATCCGCGCCCGTGTCATCCACCCACCTCCCCCGTGGGACCGGCAAAGCATCCATGGACGCCATTCGCCCGGTGCGAATCGACACCCACTGCCGGCGCTGTGTTGTATCGCACAAACAGCGGCCGAGACAAGGGTTTGCCGCCCAACAGGGGAAAAAGCGAGACGACATATCGCCCCGAAAAGCAACGAACAGGGTGCGGTTCTGTTCAGAACAATGGCAATTCAACCGGCGCTTCGACAGGTGCTCCGAGCGGTCCCGCCGGCACCCGGGAAACCAGTTCCGGCCCGTCATTGCGGACATCGCCGACCGCCGCTCCGACCGGACGGATCTCGATTCCAGCGAGCGTCTCGTCGCCGGGCGGCACCAACAGGTCCGCCGGATCGCCACCGCCGGCCAGCCAGCCGTCCCAGCGGTCGGCGGTCAGCAGCAGCGGCATCCGGTCGTGGACCAGCGCCAGGTCGCCGACCGCGGCCATGGTCAGCATGCTGCAGGTCAGCAACGGCTCCGGCCCGTCACCCCAGACCGACCAGATGCCGGCCAGGGCGAGCACGCCCCCGTCGCGCGGGGTCATGAAATAGGGCTGCTTGCGGGCCCCGCCGGTGCCGCGTACCCACTCGTACCAGCCGTCGGCCGGGACCAGGCAACGCCGACGGGCGAACGGGCGGGCGTACGCGGCGGTCGTGGCGACCGTCTCGGCCCGGGCGTTGATCATGCGGGCGGCGCCGCGGGCGTCCTTGGCCCACGACGGCACGAGCCCCCACCGGGCCACCGACAGTGTCCGGCCCCCGCGTGTCGTCGACATCCGCACGATCGGCACCGGGTCGGTGGGCGCCACGTTGTAGTCGGCCCCGACCCGCCCGCCCGTGTCGTCGTACGACTCGAAGAGGGCGCTGAGGTCCGCCGCGCTCCGGGTCGTCGCGTACCGCCCGCACATGCGACACACGCTAATCCACCGGCACCACCCGTCCCGATCAGCGGGAGCCGGCCCGGCGTCGGTCCCGGTCCGTCAGAACCACACGGCAGACTGTACGGGTGGCCAATCTGACCGCGGTCCGCCCGACCCAGCCGTGGACCGCACCGACCGCGACCGATCCGGTCGACCTGGGCGTGCACCTGCCCGGCTCCAAGTCGATCACCGCGCGGGCCCTCGTGCTCAGCGCGCTCGCCGACGGCCCGTCGACCCTGCACCTGCCGCTGCGGGCCCGCGACACCGAACTGATGGCCGCCGGGCTGCGCAACCTCGGCGTCGCCGTCTCCACCAACGACGACAACCGCTGGGTGGTCCGGCCGCAGGAACTGCGCGGACCGGCCCGGATCGACGTCGGGCTGGCCGGCACCGTCATGCGGTTCGGGCCGCCGGTCGCCGGCCTCACCGACGGCCCGGTCACCTTCGACGGCGACCCGGTGGCCCGCACCCGGCCGCTCGGCCCGCTGCTCGACGGGCTGCGCGCACTGGGCGTACGCATCGACGCCGCGCCCACCGGCGGCCTGCCGCTCACCGTCCACGGCACCGGTCGGGTGGCCGGCGGCGAGGTCACCATCGACGCCTCCGCCTCCAGCCAGTTCGTCTCCGGGCTGTTGCTGGCCGCACCCCGGTTCGACCGCGGCGTGGTCGTACGTCACCAGGGCCCGCCGGTGCCGTCCGCGCCGCACCTGCGGATGACGACGCGGATGCTGCGCGCCGCCGGTGCCGCCGTCGACGACGGCACCCCGGACCTGTGGGTCGTCGAACCCGGGCGGCTCTCCGGGCGCGAGTGGGAGATCGAACCCGACCTGTCCGGCGCCGTGCCCTACTTCGCCGCCGCCCTCGTCACCGGCGGCCGGGTGACCCTGCGCGGCTGGCCGCACAACAGCGCCCAGCCGGTCGACCAGCTCCGTACGCTGCTGCACCGGCTCGGCGGCGAGGTCACCGTCGACGCCGAGGGACTGACCGTACGCGGCACCGGGACGGTGCACGGCATCGACGCCGACCTGTCCGAGATCGCCGAGCTGACCCCGGCGGTCGCCGCACTCGCCGTGCTCGCCGACGCGCCGTCGAAGCTGCGCGGAATCGCCCACATCCGCGGCCACGAGACCGACCGGCTGGCCGCCCTCGCCCGGGAGCTGACCGGGCTCGGCGCCGACGTCACCGAGACCGCCGACAGCCTCGAGATCCGGCCGCGTCCGCTACGCGGCGGCGGCTTCGAGACCTACCACGACCACCGGATGGCGCACGCCGCGGCGATCATCGGGTTGGCGGTGCCCGGCGTCGAACTCAGCGACGTGACGTGCACCGCGAAGACCCAGCCCGAGTTTCCGGCACTATGGTCGGCAATGGTGACCGGAGACTGAGGGGGCGGACCGCTGGCGGGCAAAAAACGGGAATACGACGAGGACGACGTACGGGTCCGTCCGGGTAGGTCGTCGCGGCCCCGTACCCGTACGCGGCCACGGCACGCCGCCGCTGTCGACGGTTTCGTGATCGCCGTCGACCGGGGCCGCTACACCTGCGTGCTCGACGGGCCGGACACCCGGGTCACCGCGATGCGGGCCCGCGAACTGGGCCGCAAGTCGGTCGTCGTCGGCGACCGGGTATCGCTCGTGGGTGACACCTCCGGTGCACCCGGGGCGCTGGCCCGGATCGTCCGGATCGCCGAGCGCCGCTCGGTGCTGCGGCGGACCGCCGACGACGACGAGACCACGGCCGAGGGCCGGCTGGAACGCGTCGTGGTCGCCAACGCCGACCAGCTCGTCATCGTGACCGCCCTGGCCGACCCGCCGCCGCGCACCGGATTCGTCGACCGCTGCCTGGTGGCCGCCTACGACGCCGACATCGAACCGCTGCTCTGCCTCACCAAGGCCGACCTGGCGGAGCCGGCGGCGATCCTGGACTACTACGCCGAACTCGACCTGCCGTACGTGCTGGTACGGCCCGACTCCGACCTGGGCGAGCTGCGCGAACGCCTCGCCGGTCGGGTCTCGGTCCTCGTCGGCCACTCCGGGGTGGGCAAGTCGACGCTGGTCAACCGCCTCGTTCCGGAGGCCGACCGGGCGGTCGGCACGGTCAGCGCCATCGGCCGCGGCCGGCACACGTCGACCAGCGCGGTCGCCCTGCCGCTGCCCCCGGCGTCCGGTGACACCGATCCGGGCTGGATCGTCGACACCCCCGGCGTGCGCAGCTTCGGGCTGGCCCACGTGTCGGCCGAGAGCCTCCTGCACGGCTTTCCCGACCTGGTCGAGGGCACCGTCGACTGTCCGCCGAACTGCGAGCACACCGCCGGGGAGGCCGAGTGCGCCCTCGACGCCTGGGTGGCCGCCGGCAACGCCGACCCGCGCCGGTTGCAGTCCTACCGCCGCCTGCTGGCGTCCCGGGCGGGCGAGACCGAATAGCGCCGTCCCGGGGTGCCGGCCGCGGCCGGTACCCCGCCCGGTGCGGTCCGCGCGCGGGGCGCTCGCCGGCATCGGCTACGTTTCCCGCCATGGCCCGGTACGCCGACGACCTCGCCCTCGCCCACCTGCTCGCCGACACCGCGGACTCGATCTCGATGGCCCGGTTCCGCGCCCTGGACCTGCACGTCGAGTCCAAGCCCGACCTGACCCCGGTCTCCGACGCGGACACCGCCGTGGAGAAGGCCATCCGCGCCACGCTGGCGCGTACCCGGCCCCGCGACGGGGTGCTGGGCGAGGAGTTCGGGGCGTCCGAGGCCGCCGCCGGCCCGGGCATCCGCCAGTGGGTCGTCGATCCGATCGACGGCACCAAGAACTTCGTCCGGGGGGTACCGATCTGGGCCACCCTGATCGCTCTCATGGAGGGTGACCAGCCGGTCGTCGGGCTGGTCTCCGCCCCGGCGCTCGGCCGGCGCTGGTGGGCCGCGGTCGGGCACGGGGCGTACGCCGGCCGGCACACCGCCGCCGCCACCCCGATCCGCACCTCCGCCGTACGCCGGCTCGGCGACGCCAGCTTCTGCTACTCGTCGCTCTCCGGCTGGGAGGAGAACGGCCGCCTCGACTCGATGCTCAACATCATGCGGCAGAGCTGGCGGACCCGCGCGTACGGCGACTTCTACGGCTACATGCTCCTCGCCGAGGGGGCGGTCGACGTGATGGTCGAGCCGGAGTTGTCGCTGTGGGACGTCGCGGCGCTGATCCCGATCGTCACCGAGGCCGGCGGCCGGTTCAGCGACCTCGCCGGCCGGTCCGGTCCCGGCGGTGGCAGCGCCGTGGCGACGAACGGGCCGCTGCACGAGGACATCCTGCTCCGCCTGACCCCCTAGCGGGTGGCCCGTTCGGATCCCGGATGGCCGGGCGGGTGTCGTGAGCAGCACGAGATGAACCGGGGCGGCGGAGCATCTATCCTCGCCCAGTGATCTCGACGGGTTGGTGTTTCCTGGCGGCGATGGTCGCCGCGTACGGCCTCGCCAACCTCCTCCAGTCGATCGCCGCGACCCGGACCGGACTGCACCACAGGATCGACCTGGGACTGCTGGCCCGGCTCACCTGCCAGCCCGTCTACCTGGTCGGTCTGGGGTTCCAGGTCCTCGGTTTCGGCTTCGCGTTCCTGGCCCGCCGAGACCTGCCGCTGTTCCTGGTGCAGTCCAGCGTCGCCGCCGGGCTGGGGGTGACCGCGGTCCTCGGCGTGCTGGTGCTGCGATGGCGCCTGCCGAGGGCGGAGGTCGCGCTGCTGGTCCTGCTGTTCGTCGGGATCGCGGCGCTGGTGCTGTCGGCCCGGCCGGCGCCCGCCAAGCCGCTCGGCTTCGGCGTGGTGGTCGGGCTGGCGGCGGCCCTGGGCGTGATCGCGCTGCTCGGCGTCTTCGCCGTACGCCTGCACGGCGCGCCCGGCTCGGTGGCGCTGGGCTCGCTCGCCGGGCTGGCGTTCTCCGCCGCCGCGGTGGTGGCCCGCCCGCTGGCGTCGGTCGACTCGTGGGGCGCCTGCGTCCGCAGCCCACTGTTCTACCTGCTGATCGCCCACTCGGTCGTCGGCCAACTGCTGCTCGCGCTGGCCATGCAGCGCGGGTCGACGACGGCGGCGGTGGCGGCCATGGACGCGGCGGGCGCGCTGCCGGCGGCGCTCATCGGCCTGGCCCTGCTCAACGACAAGATCTGGCCGGGTCGGGAGTGGCTGGCGGGGTTCGGTTTCCTGGTCACCCTGGTCTCGGTGATCGGCCTGACCCGGTACGCCGAACCGCAGCACCACCACGCGGTCGGCGGTCGGTCGGGCCACCCGGCGGCCAGGAAGACGGCGCCGGCCGGCCGGCCCTGACCCCGGCGGTCAGTTCTCGGCGGGGCGCCGGCGGCGCACCACGCGCTCGTAGAGGCGTTCGAGCGCCCCGGCCGTACGGTCCCAGGTGTAGCTGCACCGGACCCGGTCCACGGCCGCGTGCCCGTACGCGAACCGGCCCGCGTCGTCGGCGAGCAGCCGGCGCAGGGCGATGCCGAGCCCGCGTACGTCGCCGGTGGGGACGAGCCGGCCGGTGACCTCGTCGAGGACCGCGTCGGTGATCCCGCCGAACGCGTAGCCGACCACCGGTACGCCGCAGGCCATCGCCTCCAGCGGAACCCGGCCGGCCGACGCGTAGCGGGGGGTGCAGGCGACCAGGTCCGCGGAGCGGTACCAGGCCGGCATCTGCTCGTACGGCACCGCACCGACCAGCCGTACCCGCCCGCCGACCCCGCAGCGTCGGGCGAGTTCGCCCAGCCGGCGGGCCTCGGCGTGGTTGCCCAGTCTCTCGGCCGGCGGCCCGCCGGCGATGACGAGTTCGGCGTCCCCGACCAGCCGCATCGCCCGGATCAGGTCGTCGTGTCCGTGTCGGGGTCCGAGACCGCCGACGGCCAGGATGCGGGATCTGCGGTCCCGGGGCACGGCCTCACCGTCGGGGTGGAAACGTTCGGTGTCGACGCCCGCGGGCACGACGGTGACCGCGGCCCGGTGCAGGCCCATCCGGGTCAGCTCGTCGACCTCCTCGGTGCACTGCGCCACGGCCATGTCCACCGCCCGGGTGAGGGCGAGTTCGAGCGGGATCCGCTCCCCCGGCCCGTCGTAGTCGCGGCCGAGGTGGCGCAACTGTTCGGCGCCGAGCGAGTGGAAGGTCTGCACGACCGGGATGTCGGTGGTGCGTACGGCGTTGGCCGCGGCGAGCCCGCCGAGCCAGAAATGCCCGTGGACGATCTCCGGCGTCCAGCCGTCCGACCAGCGTTCACTGAGCCAGCGCCCGTACTCGGGCACGTACGACACCAGCCGGGCGGTGGGCGTACGGCTGGCGGGTCCGACCGGGACCCGCTCGATCCGGTACCCGTCGACCTCGACGGTGTCCTCGGCGGCCGGATCCTCCCGCCGTTCGTAGACGCGCACCTCGTGACCGAGGCCGGTCAGTTCGGCGGCGACCCGGGCGACGTGTTCGTGGGTACCGGCCGTCGCCGTTCGTTCCGTCCCGGCCGGTCCGGCGTGTGCGCACACGAGTCCGACACGCATAGGCTCACCTCCGCGACGGCCAGGGTTTGTCGGAGCCCCTGGTCAGAGGCTCCCATTAACCAGCGGCCGGGGAGACGAAACATGTCAACTCGGTCGCCCGGGCGCGGGGCGGCGACCGCTCGGCCGCCCGCCGGCCCCGAACCGGTCGGTACCGGCGGCACCCCGGACGGCGTCCGGACGACCCTCGGGAGCCTCCCGCCAACTCATCAGCACCAGGTCGCCGAGCCGCGCCGCCCGTACCTCGTACCTGCCGTCCGGGCCCCCTGTCCGGGCGGCCGGCAGCCGGACCTCGGCGAGCGACCGGGGTTCCCCGTCGGCGAGGACGTCCCGGCAGAGCGGGAACAGCTCGCGCGGGCCGGTGTCGGGCAACGCGGTCAGCAGGGTCGTGTCGGCCAGCCGTACGCCGTGCCGGTCGGCGCAGCGCGACGCCAGGTCGTTGCACCACGCGAACTCGAAGTCGGCCAGGCCGGTGCCCGACCGGCGCGGGCGGAGCGCGGCGGCCGGCACCACGCTCGCGTCGAGCATGGCCCTGATCCAGTCCGGCGACGCCCCGCCGGTGCCGGTCCCGGGGGCCAGCCGCGCCACGCCGCGGGCGACCGCGTCCGCGCCGGCCATCAGGTACGACACCCGGGCGTGGTCGAGGTCGACGGCCGTCCGCCAGGTCAGGCCGACCACCCCGAGCAGGGTCCCGTGCCGGGTGAGCGGCAGCGCGACGCAGGCGGCCAGGCGCTCGTTCAGCTCCAGCAGTCTCGGATACGCCTGCCGCACCCGTTCCCGGTCCGGCAGCAGGATCGCGGTCCGGCCGCGGGCGGCGTCGGTCAGCGGGGTGTCGAGCTGGGGCGGTATCCGGGCCCACTGGCTGGCCAGCTCGGCCGGTACCCCGCGGGCGGCGACGACCCGCAGCGCCCCGTCGGGTTCGGCCAGCGCGAGCACGACCGCGCCGGGATCCGGCCACTCCGGGCCGGGTTCCGCCAGCGCGTCCACCAGGTCGTCGTACCCGGCGGCCGCGTCGACGCGGGTGACCGTCAGCAGGTGCCGGGTGTGCGCCGCGAGCCGGTCGGCACCGGCGACGGCCCGGTCCGGCGGCGCGGTGGCCGTACCGTTCTCGGCCGGCGACGACGACCGGGCGGCGGCGGCCCGGAGCCGGCCGACGGTCGGCGGCGGGGCGGCCCGGGCGACGGTACGGGCGGCCACCTCGACCAGCCGGACGTTGGTCCGTTGCGACACGTGGCGCAGCCGGGCGAACGCCTCGTCGGCGGTGATCCGCTCACGGGCCATCAGCACGCCCTTGGCCTGTTCGATGATCGCCCGGCTGCGCATGGCGGTCCGCAGGCCGTCGCGTTCCGCCCGGAGCTGCGCGACGAGGGCGGCGAGCGGCTCCGGCCCGTGGGTCACGACGGGCCCGGGTGGCGGACCGGCGCCGGTCCGCGGCGGGGCGCCACGGAAGGCCTGGGGCGGCGGACCGCCACGATCTGTTCCGGCACATGGCCCGCCCGGTACCCAGAAGATCGGTTCCGGGAAACGCGCGGCCGCATGACCCGGGGTGGCGCGGGGTACCGGAGTTCACGGAAGTGGCCGAGTTGTGTCGTTACCCGCGATCGTCGGCGGTTTCGTCCGCTGCGCGTCGGTGGTCCGACATGCACAATGGAGCGATCATGCCGACCGACGTTCGATGCCTGGTGAAGAGCGACGACCCGAGCGGGCTCGTCGAACTCGTCGGTGTCCTCGACCTGTCCGCCACCGGAACGCTGCGGGGTGCGCTGCTGACCTGCCTGGCCGACCGCGGCGACAACGTGGTGGTCGACGTGTCCGGGCTGCGGGTCGAGGAGCCGGCGGCGCTGGCGGTGTTCCGGGCGGTCGCCGCCGAAGCCGGGCAGTGGCCGGCCGGTCGGATCGTGCTCCGGGTGACGCCGGAGGCGTCGGACACCGCCTGGGAGAAGGCCGGCGTGCCGGTGGCGCGGAGCCTTCCCGACGCGTTCGCCCGGCTGGCCGCTCCAGGGTCGGCGACCGGTCTGCGGGCCGACCTGGAGCCGATCGTCGGAGCCGCCCGACGCGCCCGCGACCTGGTCACCGAGGGATGCGGGCGGTGGGACCTGCCGGCGGTCGCCGGCTCGGCGTGCATCGCGGCGACCGAGATGGTCAACAACGTGGTCGCGCACGCGCACACCTCGATGACCGTACGGCTGGCTGCCCGTGGCGGCGCCCTGCACCTGTCGGTACGGGACTGGTCGAGGGCGCTGCCGAGCTTCGGCGGCCCGGTCGCGCCGTCGTCGACCGGGGGCCGCGGTCTGCTGCTCATCGACACCGTGGCCCGCCGCTGGGGCACCACCCCCTCGACGACGGCAAGGTCGTGTGGGCGGTGCTGCATCCCGACGACGAACCGGGCTAGCCGGCCGGCGCGCGGCCGGCCGGCACGGTGGAGCGGCTCTGGCGGCAGCCGGCCGAGCGGTTCGGCCCGGCCGCTCTCAGTCGGCGGGCCGGGGCTGGGTCGGATCGAGCAGCGGCTGCAGCCCGGCGACCTGGAGGGTACGCAGCACCTGCGGCCGGGGCGCGGTGATCCGCAGCCGGACCCCGGCGCCTCGCCCGGCCTCGAAGCCGACCAGGATCGCCGAGATACCGGCCGCGTCGATGAAGGGCACCCCACCCAGGTCGACGGCGACCTCCTGGACGGGTCGGCGGACCGCTTCCAGCAACCGGTCCCGCAGCAGGCCGGCGTTGTCCCGGTCGACCTCGCCGGCGACCGCGACCACCGCGACCGCCCCGACGAGCCGGACCCGCACCGACAGGTCCCGCGCGTCGGTCGGCACCACCCCGGCCTGCCAGCGCAACGGCGCGTCGCTGAGCATCGCCTCCCGCAACCAGACCAGCGCCCGGCTCAGCAGCCGGGACACGTGCATCTGCGAGATGCCCAGTTCGGCGGCGATCTCGGCCTGGGTGTGGTTGCCGTAGAACCGCAGGGCGAGGATCCGCCGCTCGCGGGCCGGCAGCCGGCACAGCAGCGCGCTGACGGTCAGCCGGTCGTCGACGGAGTCGAGGTTGCCGTCGGGGTCGCCGAGCTGGTCGACCAACTCGCCGGTGGAGTCGGCGTGGGTCGGCGCGTTCAGCGACATCGCGCTGTAGGCGGCGGAGGTCTCCTGCGCCGTACGGATGTCCGCGGTGCCGGTGCCCATCCGGTCGGCCAGTTCGGCCGTGGTCGGCGCCCGGTGCAGTTCGGTGGTCAGCTCCGCGGAGACCCGGCTGACCTCCATGCTGCGCTCCTGCATCCGGCGCGGTACGTGCACGCCCCAGGTGCGGTCACGGAAGTGCCGCCGCAGTTCGCCGGCCATGGTGATGGCGGCGAAGCCGGTGAAGGCGCCGCGCCGGGGGTCGTAGCGGTCGACGGCCTTGAGCAGGCCGAGCCGGGCCACCTGCTCCAGGTCCTCCAGGGGTTCGCCCCGCCCCTGGTAGCGGCGGGCCAGCCGGGCGGCCAGCGGCAGCGCGGCGTGGACCAGCCGGTCCCGTAGCCGGCCCCGCTCGGCGTCGTCGGGTGCGAGTCCGGCGAGACGGGCCGCGTAGGACTCGGCCAGTTCGTCGAGCAGGCGGGAATCGGTCGATACGGTCGCAACGGGCATGGGGAGCATGGGCACCCTCCAGGGCGCCGCCACCGCACCGGGCGGTTGGCGGAAGGTCGCGGCACAGCGCCGCTGTGCTGACTGATGCCCGCGTCTTGAGCACCCCGTGAAGTCCGGTTCATGGGACTTCTTGCGGGCGACCCTACTGGCGGCGATCGTGCGGGGCAATGATCGACCGATCATTTTCAGCAGACTTCCAGGAAGCCGGACGCGGTGGAGATCCGGTTATCGCTGTGGCCCGCTGGGTAGTCCGGTTGGCATGCGTGCTGACGAGTATCCGAAGCCGGTCTCCGACCCGGAGGCCGACGGCATCCCCCGGTATGCCGACGACGACTCCAACGCCAAGGACGACGTCGACACCGGCCGGGAGTCCGACGGCCCCGACCCGGCCACGCTGCCGGCCGACGGGCCGACGGCGGTCGAGAGCTTCGGCACCACGGCCGAGGAGCAGCTGCACGGCGAGTCGCTGGACGCCAAGATCGCCCGCGAGCAGGTCGATGCCCAGGTCGACGAACCCCTCGGTACCCCGGCCGATCCCAGGTTGGCCGACGAGGCGACCAGCGAGGAGGCCGCCGCACAGGCGCAGTTCGACTCCGACGTGCTCAACCCGGGCCCGACGTCCGACCCGTCGTCCCAGGTGTCGATCTACGACAACGGGAGCCTGGACAGTTCCATCGGCGGGACGGTCGGCCGGCTGGTCGAGGCCGACGAGGGCCTGGAGACCGACCGGGAAACCGACTCGATCGCCCACGACGCGGGCGCGGCCGGCGGCGGCGCGAGCGAGGAGGAACTGGCGATCCACGAGACCGAACCACCGCCGCTGCACTGAACCGGCCCACGCGGCCGGGGGTCAGTCCAGGCCACGCTCAATCGCGTACCGGGTCAGTTCCACCCGGTTGTGCAACTGGAGTTTGCCCAGCGTGTTCTGCACGTGGTTCTGCACCGTACGGTGCGACAGGCCGAGCCGCTGGGCGATCTGCTTGTACGACATCCCCTTCGCCACCAGCCGCAGCACCTCGGTCTCCCGGTCGGTGAGCCGGGGCGTACCGGCATCGTCGGTCGCCTCCGGCTCGGTGGCCAGCCGCCGGTACTCCCCCAGCACCAGCCCGGCGAGCCCAGGGGTGAAGACGGCGTCGCCGGCGGCGGTACGCCGTACCGCCTCGATGAACTCGTGCGGCGCCGCCGACTTGACCAGGTAACCCGTCGCGCCGGCCTTCACCGCGTCGAGCACGCTCTGCTGCTCGCCGCTGGCCGACAGCATCAGCACCCGGACCCCGGGTACGGCCGCGACCAGGCCGTGGATCACCTCGACGCCGGAGATGTCCGGCAGTTGGAGATCCAGGACCACGACGTCGGGACGGGTGGCCCCGGCGATGCGGACCGCCTGGCGCCCCTCGCCGGTGGTCGCCACCACCTCGTAGCCGGCCTCGTCGAGATCGCGCGCCACACCCTGACGCCACATCGGATGGTCGTCGACCACCATCACCCGGATCGGCTGCCCGCTCACGACGCCCCCTCGCTCCGCTCGCTCATCCGTCCAGCCTAGGGACCGTGAGTTCCACCTCGGTTCCCTCGCCCACCACCGAGGTGATGGTGACCGTGCCACCGAGATCGGCGATCCGGCCGCGGATCGACTGGGCGACGCCGAGCCGCCCCTGGGCGGCCGCCTCGTCCAGCCGGCCGGCGGGCAGGCCGGGCCCCTCGTCGCGGACCGACACGGTCACCGCGCCGCCCTCGTCCTCCACCAGCACCCACGCCCGGGCCTGCGGACCACAGTGCCGCTCGACGTTGTCGAGCGCCGCACCGACCGCCGCCCCGATCTCCCGGGCGGCCCCGGCCGGCAACCGTACCGGGGTGGCCGGCGCGGCGACCGACACCAGCGGCGAGGTGTAACGGCCGACCAGCGGACGCAGGTCCAGGAGCTGCCCGTCGTCATCGCCGGACGGTTCCCGCGCGATCAACGCGCGCAGCGCCGTCTCCTGCTCGCCGGCCAGCCGGGCGAGTTCCCCGGCCTCACCGTCGAGGTGCGCACCCCGCCGCTGGACCAACGCGAGCACCTGGAGCACCGAGTCGTGGATCCCCCGGGCCAACCGTTCCCGCTCCCGGGTCGCGGCCTCCCGCTCCCGGGTCGCCGCCTCCAACGCCACCGCCCGCTGCCACCGTTCCTCAGCGGCGCTGGTCAGCCGTACGACGTGTCCGACCGCGAGCGCGGCGAGCAGCATCAGCGCGGTGCCGGTCAGCGACGACTGGGTCAGCCGTTCCCGTACGGCCAGGTCGGCGCCGCCGACCACCAGCGCGGCGACCACTCCACGGCGACGCCCGCCCGACACCGCCCAGGTCAGCACCGGTCCGGCCTGCCAGGCCACGCCGAGGGTGGGTGCGCCGTCGTTCAGCGCGGCCCGACCGACGACCCACGGCGTGACCACCAGGACCGCGACGGAGATCAGCAGGTCGGCACCGAGCAGCGGCCACCGGCGCCAGGCCGGCCGGGCGTACGCGTACGCGGTGGCGACGGTCCAGCCGATCAGTACGGCGAGCACCGGCAGTACGGCCAGCGGCCGCGCGTAGTCGCGCACGTCCCGGGCGACGATCGCCAGCACGTACGCCAGCGCCGCGAACCGGAACACCGCGATGGCCCGCCACATGGGCTGTTGCAGGCCGCCCGGCCCCACCGTCGTCATCGGCCCCACCGTCGTCATCGGCGCGGCCGGCGGGCCGCGACCACGGGCGGCCGCCCGCACCCGCTCACCATCACGCCCCGACGATGTCACATCCCTGACTGTTGAACGATCGTGAGGACTCCTCGCGCAGGTCAGGGATGCGTGCCGACGTTGTCCGACGTAGCGTGGTGTGGCCGGGGACCCGACTATCGGTGGCTGGAAAACACATGACCGACGCAGAGCAGCATCCACCGCGTACGGTTATGCCCATCGAACCTCCGCCGCTGCTCACCGAGACCTTCGACCGTGACCAGGTGACAGACCTGCGTCACGTCGTCGCGTCGTGCGCGACGGCCGCCGGGCTCGCCGGTCAGCGGCTCGACGATTTCGTGCTGGCCGTCAACGAGCTGATCACCAACGCGGTACGCCACGGCGGGGGTCAGGGCCGGCTGCGGCTGTGGAGCCAGCAGGGCACCGTCCTGTGCGAGGTGTCCGACGCCGGTGGCGGGATCGCCGCCGAGCGGCTCGACAACCGGGACCGCCCCGCACCGCACACCGCCGGCGGCTGGGGACTGTGGCTCGCCGACCAGCTCAGCGACGAGATGGTGGTGCGGACCGGCCCGGAGGGCACGACGGTGCGGATCAGCGCGGCGCTCGGCCCCGACCCGGTCGCCGCCGAGCCCGGCGACTGACCGGCGTCCGCGGCTCGGGCCGGTGCCCGTACGTGGCGGTTCAGCCCGCCTGACCCGTCGACCGCTGCCGGGCCGCCTCGTACAGCACGATCGAGGCGGCGGTGGCGGCATTGAGGGAACTGGCCGACCCACCCATCGGGATCCGGACCGTACGGTCGGCCCGTTCCCGCCACGCGGCGCTGAGGCCGGTGGTCTCGTTGCCGACGAGCAGCAACGTCGGGCCGGTCAGGTCGGCGTCCGGCAGGTCGACGTCGGCCCGCTCGTCGGTGGCGACCACGCCGACCTCGATCCCGGCGGCCCACAGGGCATCCAACCAGTCCAGCACTGGCTCGGCCGAGGACAGCCGGACCGCCGGTACGGCGAACAGCGAACCGGTGCTGGCGCGTACGGCCCGGGGATCGTAGACGTCGGCGGCGTGGCCGGTGACGATCACGCCGGAGGCACCGAACGCGTCCGCCGAACGCAGCAGCGTACCGATGTTGCCCGGGTTCGTGGGCCGGTCGAAGACCACCGCGAGCAGGTCGGGGGCGGCCGGGATCCGTTCCAGGTCGTCGGCGGGCAGACCGACGACGGCGACCAGTTCCGGCGGCGCCTCGGTCTTCTCGCCCAGCTCGGCGAGCAGCGCCGGCGCCATCGCGACCCGGGTGGCCGGCGTCGCGTCGAGGATCTCGCGGGCCCAGCGGGACAGCGGCACATCGCGGTCGTGGAGCAGCGCACGGATCTCCCACCCGTGGCGGACCGCCATGGTGATCGGACGTACGCCCTGCACCAGGAACTCGCCGGCGCGGTGGCGGCGGTTGCGGTTCTCCAGCAGGGCGGACCACTGCTGGAAGCGGGCGTTGCGGGTGGTGACCCGCAGCTCGGTCGCGTTGTCACGCACGGCGCCATGCTAGGCCAGCCCGCCGCCCCGCGCCCTCGCCGCGCCCGTCCTCGCCGCGCCCGCCCCACCGCGGGGAACGGCGCCGCACGCCGCACGAGGCCGCGCCGCGCAAGGCCGGGCGCTTGGAGCTATGCCGATCAAGGGGATGTATCTGACAATTCACCCCGCGCAGGCCACGACTAATCCTTGATCAACGCGATCCAGTACGGCCGGACTCGGACCACCCACTCCCAACGCACCGATCAGGGGATGTATCCGGCAATCCGCCCTGCGCAGGCCACAATTACTCCTTGATCAGCCCAGTCCGGGCGGCTCAGCCCAGTCCGAGTGACTCCAATGCAGATCCGCCAGGCGCGGCCGCGTAGCCGAGTGCGGCCCGGTGCACCTGCGGGCGACCCACACCCCGGAGGCTCCCGGCAATCCAACACGGACTCCCAGGCTGCGAGAGCGCTCTCTTGACACTGTGGTCAACCGCACATAAATTCTGATTTACATCAATCTATAAAGTTTACTTACTGATTGATGGACATCAGCCACAGGGAGTGTGCACCGTGTCCAGAACCAGACCCCGCACCCTGCTCGCGCTGGCCGTCGCCGGCGCCAGCCTGGCCGCCATGCTGGTGGCACCGCAGACGTCCGGCACCGCGCTGGCCGCACCCGGCCCGCTGACCTGGTCGGACGAGTTCAACGGGCCGGCCGGCAGCGCACCGGACCCGAGCAAGTGGTCGTACGACATCGGCGGCGGCGGCTGGGGCAACAACGAGCAGCAGTACTACACCAACAGCCGCAGCAACTCCGCACTCGACGGCAACGGCAACCTGGTGATCACCGCCCGCCGGGAGAACCCGGCCAACTACAACTGCCACTACGGCCGCTGTCAGTACACCTCGGCCCGGCTGCTGACGGCCAACAAGTTCACCCAGGCGTACGGGCGTTTCGAGGCCCGGATCAAGGTGCCGCGCGGCCAGGGCATCTGGCCGGCGTTCTGGATGCTGGGCGACAACATCGGCAGCGTCGGGTGGCCCAACTCGGGCGAGATCGACATCATGGAGAACATCGGCCGCGAGCCGAGCACCGTACACGGCACGCTGCACGGCCCCGGCTACTCCGCCGGCGACAGCATCACCAGCAGCTACACCCTGCCCGGCGGTCGGCGGCTCGCCGACGACTTCCACGTCTACACCGTCGACTGGGCACCGGACTCGATCACCTGGTACATCGACGGCATCCAGTACGGCCGCAAGACGCCCGCCGACCTCCGCGGCAACCGCTGGGTCTTCGACCACCCGTTCTTCATGATCCTCAACGTGGCGGTGGGCGGCTACTGGCCCGGCTACCCCGACGGCAGCACCCAGTTCCCGCAGCAGATGACGATCGACTACGTACGCGTCTACGCCCACCAGAACAACGGCGGGGGCGGCGGCAACGCCATCGTCGGCTACGCCAACAAGTGCATCGACGTACCCGGCGGCAACTCCGTGGACGGCGCCCGGCTCCAGCTCTGGACCTGCAACGGCACCGCCGCGCAGAACTGGACCGCCCCCGGCGACGGCACGCTGCGCGCGCTGGGCAAGTGCATGGACGTGGCGTGGGGCTCGACCGCCAACGGTGCGGCGATCCAGCTGGCCAACTGCAGCGGTAATCCGGCACAGCAGTTCGTGCTGAGTGCGGCCGGCGACCTGGTCAACCCGCAGGCCAACAAGTGCGTGGACGTGTCCGCCTACAACTCCGCCGACGGCACCCCGCTCCAGCTCTGGGAGTGCAACGGCGGCGCCAACCAGAAGTGGCGCCGCGCCTGACCTTCCGACTCCCCGCGATCTTGCACTTGTCGCCCGGCAAACCCGACAAAGGGGGGAGACAACTGCAAGATCGCGGAAGGGAGAGTGCGGTCAGGGCAGATGTGCCGCGACGAAGTCCAGGCTGCGGGCGGCGAAGTGCGCCCGGCCGCCCTCGTGCCCGTCCCACTCGTAGACCTCGATCTCCTTCGGCCCCGCGTACGCGTGGTAGGCCGCGAACACCGTCGACGGCGGACAGGTCTGGTCCATCAGCGCCGCACTGAACAGTGCCGGTGCGGTCGCCCGGGGCACCAGGTGCAGCAGATCCACATGGTCCACGGTGGACAGCGCGGTGGCCGCCCGCTCCGGGTGGACCCGGCAGAAGCGCACCAGTTCGGCGTACGGGTCGGCGTCGGTGATCGTCACCGCCCGCCGTACGTGACACAGGAACGGAACCTGCGACACGACCGCCCGCACCGGGCCGTCCGACAGCGACGCCGCCGCCAGCGCCAGCCCGCCGCCCTGGCTGCCGCCCACCACGGCCAGCCGCGACGCGTCGACGCCGGGCAGTTCCGGGGCGATGTCGACGGCCCGCACCGCGTCGGTCAGCAGCCGCCGGTAGTAGTAGCCGGCCGGGTCGAGCACCCCACGGGTCAGGAACCCCGGCACCGAGGGCCCGGCGCCGTCCGGCCCCGGGTCGGGGGTGTCCCCGGCCCGCCACATCCCGCCCTGGCCACGGGTGTCCATCACCAGGTGGGCGTAGCCGGCCGCCGACCACAGCAGCCACTCGTGCGGCCGGCCCCGGCCACCGCCGTACCCGATGAACTCGACGACGAGGGGAAGCGGCCCGGACGCGGCCGCCGGCAGGTTGAGCCAGGCCCGCACCGGCTGGCCGGCGAAGCCGGTGAACGTCACGTCGTACGTCGTCACACCGCGCAACGCGGTCTCCACTCGGCGCGCCTCGACGGGTACGGCCGCGGCGCGCGCCTCGGCGAGCGTCGTGGCCCAGAAACTGTCCAGATCGGCCGGTGCGGCCACCTCCGGCCGGTAGGTCCACAGCCGGTCCAGCGGAAGATCGAACAACGCCATCCCGGCAAGCTACCAGCGGCTCGCGAAGGTCTCGCCCCGGCGTTACGGTGCTCGGGTGACCGACTCGTACGTCGCCGCCATCGACCAGGGCACCACGTCTTCGCGGTGCATCGTCTTCGACTCCACCGGTGCCGTCGTCACCGTGGCCCAGCGCGAGCACCGGCAGATCTTCCCCCGGCCCGGCTGGGTCGAGCACGACGCCGAGGAGATCTGGGCCAACGTCGAAACCGTCGTACGCGAGGCACTCGCCTCGGCGTCGATCGGCCCGGACCGCCTCGCCGCGATCGGCATCACCAACCAGCGTGAGACGACGGTGGTCTGGGACCGCGACACCGGCCGGCCGGTGCACAACGCCATCGTCTGGCAGGACACCCGCACCGGCGGGCAACTGCGCCGGCTCGACGAGACGTACGGCGAACAGCGGTTCCGGGCCCGGACCGGGCTGCCGCTGGCCACCTACTTCGCCGGCCCGAAGCTGATGTGGCTGCTGGAGCACGTCGACGGGCTGCGGGAGCGGGCCGAGCGCGGCGAGGTGCTCTTCGGCACCATGGACAGTTGGCTGATCTGGAAGCTGACCGGGCGGCACGTCACCGACGTCACCAACGCCAGCCGGACCCTGCTGATGGACCTCCGCACGCTCGACTGGGACGAGGAGATCCTCGGTGCCGCCGGCATCCCGGCCGCGATCCTGCCGGAGATCCGGTCATCGGCCGAGGTCTACGGCGAGGCGCGCGGCCCGCTCGCCGGGGTGCCGGTGGCCAGCGCCCTCGGCGACCAGCAGGCGGCCCTGTTCGGCCAGACCTGCTTCCATCCGGGCGAGGCCAAGTGCACGTACGGCACCGGCAGCTTCCTGCTGCTGAACACCGGGGCCACCCCGGTGGTGTCCAGCCACGGCCTGCTGACCACGGTCGCCTACCGGATCGGCGACCAGCCGGCGACGTACGCCCTGGAGGGCGCGATCGCGGTGACCGGGTCGCTGGTGCAGTGGCTGCGCGACAACCTGGGCCTGATCTCCACCGCCGCCGAGGTCGAGACGCTGGCCCGGACCGTCGACGACAACGGCGGCTGCTACATCGTGCCGGCGTTCGCCGGGCTGTTCGCCCCGCACTGGCGCCCCGACGCCCGGGGCGTCATCACCGGGCTGACCGGCTACATCACCAAGGGGCACCTGGCCCGGGCGGTGCTGGAGGCGTCGGCGTGGCAGACCCGCGAGGTGGTCGACGCGATGAACGCCGACTCCGACGTGGCGCTGCGCCGGCTGCGGGTCGACGGCGGCATGACCGCCAACGAGTTGCTGATGCAGTTCCTCGCCGACGTGCTGGATGTGCCGGTGGTGCGGCCCACGGTCGCCGAGACGACCTGTCTGGGCGCCGCGTACGCGGCCGGGCTGGCGGTGGGCTACTGGCCGGACCTGGAGACGCTGCGGACCCAGTGGCGCGAGGACGCCCGGTGGCGGCCGGCGATGGATCCGGCCCACCGCGACCGCGAACTCGCCCGGTGGCGGAAGGCCGTCACCCGCACCCTCGACTGGGTCGACTGACCGCCCCCACCTCCCCGCGATCTTGCAGTTGTCTCCCCCATTTGCCTGGCATGGGCGGCGACAAGTGCAAGATCGCGGAGAGCGGGGTCACCAGGTGCGACCGGTGAGGCGTTCGTAGACCTCGACGTAGCGGGCCCGCGTCATCTCGACCACCTCGGCCGGCACCTCCGGAGCGGGCGCCTGCTTGTCCCAACCGGTGCCGGCGGCCCAGTCCCGCAGGTACTGCTTGTCGAACGAGAACTGTGGGCGGCCCGGCCGGTACGAGTCCGCCGGCCAGAACCGCGACGAGTCCGAGGTGAGCACCTCGTCGCCGAGCACCAGCGTGCCGTCCGGCGCCCACCCCAGTTCGATCTTGGTGTCGGCGACGATGATGCCCCGCTCGGCCGCCAGTTCGGCGCCCCGCCGATAGACCCGTACGGTGATGTCCCGCAACCGCTCCGCCGTGTCCGCGCCGACCTTGTCGACGACCTCGGCGTACGTCATGAACTCGTCGTGCTCGCCGACCGGGGCCTTGGTCGTCGGGGTGAAGACCGGCTCGGGCAGCTTCGACGCCTCGACCAGGCCGGGACCGAGCTCGAGCCCGGAGACCGACCCGTTCTTCTCGTACTCCTTCAGGCCGAGTCCGGTCAGGTAGCCGCGCGCGATGCACTCCACCGGGACCATCTCCAGCCGGCGGCAGCGGATCGCCCGGCCGGCGAACCGCTCCGGTACGTCGGTGGCGGAGACGACGTGGTTGGGCACCAGATCGGCGAGTTGCTCGAACCACCACAGCGAGAGCTGGGTCAGCAACCTGCCCTTGTCCGGGATCGGGGTCGGCAGCACGACGTCGTAGACCGAGACCCGGTCGGACGCGAC
The DNA here is from genome assembly GCF_018324255.1 of Polymorphospora rubra. Classification (GTDB taxonomy): domain Bacteria; phylum Actinomycetota; class Actinomycetes; order Mycobacteriales; family Micromonosporaceae; genus Polymorphospora; species Polymorphospora rubra. The sequence continues at coordinate 3,751,256 of NZ_AP023359.1, read as the reverse complement.
CAGGATGAGATCGTCGCCATCGGCGTAGACGTCGCGGACCTTGCCCGAGTGCAGCAGCTTCACCCGGCCAGTACATCACGCGGCCCGATCCGCCCCGCCCGGCACCGGGCCGCCGCCCGTCGGTCGAGCCGCCGATTTCAGCCGCCCGTCGGGTTTCAGCCGTCCCGTCGGGCCGGCCTGTCCGGCAGTCCGTTGACACCCCGCCGGCACCCCTGTGTAAATGATCGGACCGCCGCGCGCCGGCGATGCCCGTCTGGAGATGCAGTGCCCCTGCCGTTCCCGCCCTCCCCCGCGTCCGGGCCCGCTCCGCCGCCTGATGTCCCCCCTGCTGGCACTCGTCCTGTTCACCGCCGTCGGCCTCACCGGGTGCACCGACGACCGTACGGTCGACGGCGACGGCCGCATCGAGCTGTCCGTCTTCTGGTGGGGCGGGGAACGCCGTGCCGAGCTGACCGAGCAGGCCCTGCGGCTCTACTCGTCGAGGCATCCGGAGGTCACGTTCCGGGTGACCTGGCAGGGCGAGACCGGCTACTACGAGCGCCTCGCCACCCAGGCCGCCGCCGGCAACGTCGCCGACCTGTTCCAGATCGACGACGACTACCTGACCGAGTACGTCGACAGCCGCATCGTGCTGGACCTGACCGCGTACGCCGCCTCCGGGGCGCTCGACCTCAGCCAGTTCCCCCGCGGTCTGGCCCAGTACGGGCAGGTCGGCGGGCGTACCGTCGCGGTGGCCGCCGCCGCGAACACCCCGGGCATGGTCTACAACCGGTCGCTGCTGAACCGGCTCGGGTTGGCGGAGCCCCGCATCGGCATGACGTACGACGAACTGATCCGGTGGGCCTCGCAGGTGACCCGCGAAAGCGGCGGGCAGACGGCCGGGACGATGGACGCCTCGGCCGACTACCGGGCGCTGTGGCTCTGGTTGCGGACCCAGGGCAAGGAGCTCTACCAGGGCCGCGAGATCGGCTTCACGGAGTCCGACGTGACCCGCTGGTTCGAGCTGTGGCAGAGCGCGCGGGCGTCCCGGGCCACCCCGTCGGCCGCCGTGATCCAACAGGCAAACGGCGGTGAGCCGGCCCGACAACTGGTCGTCACCCGCCAGGCCGCCACCTCGTTCGCATGGTCGAACGAGCTGACCGAGCTGCAGCGGTACACAAAGGACGATCTCGCGGTGGTCGCCTACCCCGGCGATCCGAAGGGGCAGTGGACGCAGGCGTCGATGTACTGGGCGGCGTTCCGGGGCACCCGGCACGCCGACACCGTGGTCGACGTGATCAACTTTCTGGTCAACGATCCGGAGGCCGGTGCCATCCTCGGCACCGAGCGTGGGCTGAGCCCGAACGCCCGGATCCGGGAGGCGGTGAACGCGACGCTGGTCGACGAGAAGATGAAGCGCACGGTGGCGTTCGAGGCCCGGATGGCCGAGCACTTCGGCCCCGCCCCGGCACCCCCGCCCAAGGGGCACGCCCGGATCAGGGCGCTGCTGGTCACCCATGCCGAGAGCGTGCAGTTCGGCCGGGCCACCCCGCGCGCGGCGGCCTACGACTTCGTCGCCGAGGCCCGCGCCGCGCTCGCGACCTGACCCGCACCTCGCCACCCACCGCCGCCCGGGCCGGACCGGCGGTGCCGTCGCGGCCGGCGGTGCCGTCGCGTCAGCGCCGGGTGTTCCGTCTGCGCATCACCAGCACCAGCGCGACCACGATGATCCCGACCACGAACAGGCAGCACAGCCCGACGAGGATGCCGCCGATACCGCGCCCGCGACCGCGGGCCAGCTCACCGGCCACCCCGTCCACGCCGGTCCGGGCGGCCCACGCCGCCGCCGGCACGAACACCGCCAGAGTCAGGGTGCTGACCAGGGCTGCGAGCCGCACCCACCACTTCCCGAGTGAAGACATGGGTCCATCCTGACTGCCCCGGGCAAATCGCGTACCCCAACGGCCCGGATCAGCCGAGGTGGCGAATGCCGTCCCAGCCGGGATCGGGCCGGCAGCGGACCCGGGTCCGGCCCCGGGTCCAGCCCCGGACCACCGCCGTCGCGGCCGCCTCGACGGGACGGCCGTCCTCGGCGTAGCAGTGGAAGATCCGCCGCCCGCCGCGGGTCTCGTGCGCGACGAGTACGGCGTCCACGCCGAGCGTCGCCGTCAGCCGGGCCTCCAGGGCACGCAGGTCGGCCAGGGCGGTGTCGTCGGGCATCCCGCTGTCACCGACACCCGGGAAGCCCGCCTCGACCCGCAGATAGGTGTCCAGGTGCGGCCACCGGACCGGCTTGAGCGGATGGCGCAGCGAGGCGATGCCGGCCCGCCGACCGTCCCGCAGCTCCCGCAACTCCCAGGTCTGGTCGTCGACCTGGGCGGCCACCTGCGCCACCGTCGCCGCCAACGCGTCCCCGCCGCGCATGTCGGGAGTCGGCTCGACGACGGTCTCGACGGTGCCGATCCACAACTCGGCGGCGACCTCGCCGAGCAGCCAGTCCAGCGCCAGGAACACGACCCGGACCCGTTCCCGGACCGGCATCTGCGCGAACATCGGGTGGTAGACCACGATGTCGACCTCGTGGCGGCTGCTGTCGACCGTGAAGCCGTAGGCCAGGTCGGGCAGCTTGACCTCGAAGCCGTCGACGGTGAGTGCGGCGGTCAGCGCGCCCGGATCGGGCTGGCGGGTGGACTGGAACTCCCAGTGCCGGTCCGGGGGTGGGGCGGCCCGGCGCCACCGCTCGGCGATCGACCGCAGCCGGGCGTCGCCGGCGGCGGAGACCACGAGCAGATGACTCGACCGGTTACCGCGCGAGAACTCCCATTCCAGACCTTTGTGGATGGCGTTGACCCGGCCGGCGATCTCGGCGACGAGCGCCGGTGACCAGTCGCCGTCGGAGATGGCGGCTTCCACACTCGGGCGGCCCTGCGGCCACCACCGCCAGAATTCGGCGATGGCCGGACCGGTGTCTTTCCGGCGGTGGGATAACAGCATGGCATCGGAGCCTAGGTCGAGTCCCGGGTCGACGTCCTCAGCCGATCAGCCAACACATTTACCAAGCCGTTGCCGTCACCTCGGCGGAGGCCCCTGCCCGGGCTGCCGGGCCGGACCGCGCACAGTGGCCGGAGTCGGTGCCGGGTCGGCGGCCGGCCGCCGTCTACAACCGCTCGACCAGCAGGGCGGCGCCCTGACCGACGCCGACGCACATCGTCGCCAGGCCGCGTCGGCCACCGGCGCGCTCCAGCCGGCCGAGCAGGGTGACCACCAGCCGGGTGCCGGAACTGCCCAGCGGATGGCCGAGTGCGATCGCCCCGCCGTCGGCGTTGAGCCGCTCGTCGTCGATGCCGAGCCGGCCGGCGCAGGCCAGCACCTGGGCGGCGAACGCCTCGTTGAGTTCGACCGCGTCGACGTCGCCAATGGACAGTCCGGTCCGGGCCAGTGCCTTCTCGGTCGCGGGCACCGGCCCCAGGCCCATCAGATGCGGCGGTACGCCGGCGGACGTACCCGTCAGGACCCGGGCGCGGGGAGTCAGGCCGTACCGGCGTACGGCGTCGGCGCTGGCGACCACGATGGCCGCGGCGCCGTCGGACAGCGGGCTGGACGAACCGGCGGTGACGATGCCGTCCGCCCGGAACACCGGCTTGAGTCCGGCCAGCCGCTCCAGGGAGGTCTGCCGCGGGCACTCGTCGGTGTCGACGGGGCCGGTACGGGTCGGGACCGGCACGATCTCGGCGGTGAACCGGCCGGCGGCGACGGCCGCCGCCGCCCGCTCCTGGCTACGCAGCGCGTACGCGTCGCTGGCCGCCCGGCTGACGCCGTCGAGCTTCGCGACCTCCTCGGCGGTCTCGCCCATGGAGATGGTGGCCCGGCCGCCGTCGAGCGCGGTCATCCTCGGATTGACCAGGCGCCAGCCGAGCGCGGTGTCGAAGGTGGCGCCCGGCTTCGCCCAGGCGGTCGCCGGCTTCTCGGTCACCCAGGGCGCCCTGGTCATCGACTCGACGCCACCGGCGACGACGATGTCCGCGTCACCGGTCCGGACCGCCTGCGCGGCGTTGGCGACCGCGGTCAGCCCGCTCGCGCACAGCCGGTTCACCGTGTACGCCGGAACGGTGTCCGGCAGGCCGGCCAGCAGCACCGCCATCCGGGCCACGTTGCGGTTGTCCTCACCGGCCTGGTTGGCCGCGCCGAGGATCACCTCGTCGACCGCGGCCGGATCGACCCCGGCCCGCTCGACGGCGGCACCGACGACCAGGGCGGCGAGGTCGTCCGGTCGGACGCCGGCGAGCATGCCGGCGTACCGGCCGATCGGGGTACGGATCCCGCCGACGAGGAAAGCCTCTGACATCGGACCACCAACTCCTCATGCGGCGACTTTCCCCGAACGATAGCCAAACGATCGTTCGGGAGAACAGCCGGAGTGCGGGTCCGGTCAGGCCGGTGGGCGGTACGCCGTCAGCACCAGGTCGGCCGCGTCGGCCGAACCGAGCTGCGGCACCGCCTCGGCCCGCCGCACCCGCAGCCCGGCGACCGCGCGGGTCATTTCCGCGGCGTCGTAGAGCAGGTCGGCGGGGCGCGGCCCCCGGTCCCCGCGACGGCGTTGCTCCGGTCCCACCCGAGCACGAACAGGATGCCGCCCGGCGCGAGCGCGGCCGCGGCCCGCCGTAGCACCGTCGCGATCTCCGCGCTGCCGATGTGCAGGTACAGCACCACGGCAAGGTCGATCGGGCCGGCCGGCTCGTACGCCCGCACGTCGGCGACCTGCCAGTCGACCTCGACCCCGTGCCGGTCCGCCACCTGCCGGCCCCGGTCGACGGCCACCGGCGAGAAGTCGACGGCGGTGACCCGCCAGCCCCGGGTGGCCAACCAGATCGCCGGCCGGCCCTCCCCGCAGCCGAACTCCACGGCCCGCCCGGGCGGCAGGTCACCGACCGCCTTCGCCAGCTCGGGATGTGGATCCACGTCGAACGCCAGGCCGGCCGCCGCGTACGCCCGGTCCCACTCGTCGGGGTTCCTCACTGCCCCTCCTCGGGCTTACGGGCCAGGATCCAGACGTAGCTGACCGGGTGGCCGCCCTCCAACTGCTCCTCGACCTCCGCGCCGACGATGTCGAACCCGGCGTCGGCGACCAGGCGACGGCTGGTCGCCGCATCGTACGAGCTGAAGAACATCGGCTCGCCCAGCCACTTCGCGACCGTGTCGGTCTGCTCCTCCTCCTCGACCGTGAACAGCGTCCAGCCGCCGTCGGCGAGCCAGCCACGCATCAGGCCGAGCATCTCCGGCAGGCGCTCCCGCGGGATGTGGTCGAAGGTGTAGAAGGCCACGATCGCGTCGAACGAACCGGGCTCGTACCGCAACTCCAGCACGTCGCCGACGGACAGCGTCGCGTCCGGGACGTTCTGCCGGGCCAGCTCGATCTGCCGCGGTGACACGTCGACGCCGACCGCCACGTGCCGTTTCGCGATCTCGGCCGTGGCCGGCATCCCGTTGCCGCAGCCGAGGTCGAGGATGCGGGACCCGTCGGGCAGCCGGGCCAGCAGTTCCCGCAGCCGGCGCAGCCGGGGCCACTCGACACCGTCCTCGAGCCCGGCGTACGCCTGCGCCACCCGGTCGTATCCCCGGGCCACCACGTCGGCTACCGACTCACTCATTCCGCCCCTCGAACAGGTCCGGTACGACTGAAACAAAACGGCCCCGGAGATCTCTCTCCGGAGCCGTTTTCGTGGTAGCGGGGACAGGATTTGAACCTGCGACCTCTGGGTTATGAGCCCAGCGAGCTACCGAGCTGCTCCACCCCGCGTCGCTGAGTGATGGCTTGTGTTGGACTTTCGCCCTGCACTTGCCTTGCTCGCCTTGCTGCTTCTCTTGCCTTGCTGGTGCTGCTGTCTTGCCTTGCTTGTTTCTTGCCTTGCTCGTTCGTGCTGGGACAACACTAGCGCACCGCTACCCGCGCCCGCAAAACGACCCGCAGATCCACGACCACCCACGCTCTGACCTGCGGTCGGAGCCTCCAACAACGCGAGCGGGGCCCGCCGTGACGGCGGGCCCCGCTCGCGTGCTGCCGGTTATCCGGTCGGCGTCGGCGACGGTTCCGATGCCTCCGGTGACGGGGACGCCGGTGGCGGAGTGGCCGGGGTGCCGCCGCCGGCCGCCTGCTGCGCCTGCTGGAACGCCGTCATGGCCTGGTCGAGCGCGGCCAGGGCGCGACCGTACCGCTCGAAGTCGCCGGACGTCTGGGCGGCCTTGACCTCGGCGATGGCGGTCTGCACCTGGGCGGCCGCCTCGGCGAGCGGACCGGTCATCGGCGGCGGTTCGTTGCCGGTCGGTGGCTGCTCGCCCGTCGGCGGTGGCGGCTGGCCGTTGCCTGCCTGAGCCTGGCGGCCCTGCTCGATGAGTTGCTCGATGCCTTCCTTGATGTTGTTGGCCAGCACGACGTACGAGCCGCCGTCGCCGTACGAAAGCAGCACCCGCTGCAGCAGCGGGTATGCGTTCTGCTGGTTGCTCTTCACGTAGACCGGCTCGACGTAGAGCATGCCGTTGCCGAACGGCAGCGACAGCAGATTGCCGTACTGCACCTGGGCCTGGTTGGACGACAGCAGGTTGAGCTGCTGCCGGATCGTGGCGTTGTTGGTCATCCGCTGGTGCACCTGCACCGGGCCGGAGACCGCCGTCTGGTCGGGCAGTTCCCACATCGCCAACTGCGGCTTGCCGTCCACGTAGGAGCCCGAGATCAGCGCGGCGAGGTTCTGCCGGCCGGCCGGGGTCACCGCCGAGGTGAGCTGGAAGCGCGGCCCCTCCTGCCCCGGGAACTGGGTGTACAGGTAGTACGGCGGCTGCTTCTTGTTGCTGTCCGGCGCGTCCGGGACGTTCGGCACCTCCCAGAAGTCCTGCCCGGAGAAGAACTCCGACGGGTCGGTGACGTGGAACTTCGCCAGCAGGTTGCGCTGCACCTTGAACAGGTCGGCGGGATAGCGGAAGTGCTGGTTCAGCTCGGCCGGGATCTCCGACTTCGGGGTGACCAGATCGCCGCCGAACGCCTTGTTCCACGCCTTCAGCACCGGGTCGGCCTCGTCGAACTCGTAGAGCCGGACCGTGCCGTCGTACGCGTCGACGGTGGCCTTGACCGAGTTGCGGATGTAGTTGACGTTCTCCCGGGCGAGCTGGAAGGTGCCCAGGCCGGTCAGTTCGTCGGCGGTCTCGGTCTGCAGGTTGATCCGCTCGGCGTACGGGTAGGTCGCGGCGGTGGTGTAGCCGTCGACAATCCACTGGATCCGGCCGTCGATCAGGGCCGGGTACGGGTCGCCGTCCACGGTCAGGAACGGCGCCACCTTCTCCACCCGGTCGCGCGGGTTGCGGACGTACAGCAGCTTGGAGTTCTCGTTGACCGCGTCGGAGAGCAGGAAGTTCGTCTCCTGCTCCTTGATCGAGTAGAGCAGCTTGCGGGCGAACGAGCCGATCTCGACGCCGCCCTCACCGGTGTAGGTGTAGTAGTCCTCGCCGCCGCCGCTGGTCGGCCGGTCGAACTCGACGTTGCGGCCCTCGGTTACCTGGCCGACGATCGCGTAGTCGGTGGCGTCCATCTGCTCGCCGTAGTAGATCCGCGGCTGCTGCGCCGGGATCTGCTCGGTCGACGAGGAGCACTGTTCCTGGGCCTGGTCGCCGAGGAAGCCGGAGACGAAGAACGGCTGCCCGCCGCAGACCACCTGGTTGGCCGGCGCGCCCACCAGGCCGTAGCCGTGGGTGAAGACGGTGTGCCGGTTGATCCAGTTACTCTGCTGCTCGCTCAGGCCGCGGTAGTTGATCTCGCGAACACCGACGACATAGTCCTGGGTCCGGCCGTTCACGTTGTAGCGGTCGATGTCGAGCTTCGGACCGAAGTCGTAGAAGCCACGAACCTGCTGCAACTGGGTGTAGGTCTCGGAGACCAGTTGCGGGTCGAGCAGCCGGATGTTCGGGACCACGTTGGTGTCGGTGGCCAGCGACTCGGGCGGCGTCAGGTTGTTGGCCCCGTACGGTGTGGTCGTGGCGGCGGCCAGCCCGAACGCCTGCCGGGTGGCCTCGATACTGCGCCCGATGTATTCCGACTCCTTGTCCCGAAGGCTCGGGTTGACCTCGAAGGTCTGCACGGCCCACGGGTAGATGCCGCCGATCGCCACCGCCGAGATGCCCAGCAGGGCGAGCGAGACGCCGGGCCAGACGAGGTTCCGCATCACCGCGTTGGAGAAGACGATGATCGCGATGGCGACCACGATCGAGATGTAGGCCAGGATCTCCTTGGCCGGCAGCAGCGCGTTGATGTCGGCGTACCCGGCGCCGTAGATCTTCGCTTCCTCGTTGTACTCCAGCAGCAAGGCGCGCCGGTCGAGCACGTACGCCACGGCCTTGAGCAGCACGAAGACGGCAACCAGGGTGGTCAGGTGGGCCCGCGCGCCGTTGGTCATCCGGTCGCCGACGCCCTGGAGCCGCACCCCGCCGAAGATGTAGTGCACGGCGAGCGCGCCGATCACCGACAGCACCACGGCGGTGAAGCCGACACCGATCAGATAGCGCCAGAACGGGAACTCGAAGATGTAGAAGCCGATGTCGGCGTTGAACTCGGGGTCGGTGACGCCGAACTCCTGCGAGTTGCGGAAGAGCAGCCACTCGCTCCACCGGCTCTGTGCCGACAGGCCGGCGAAGAGGCCGACGACGATCGAGAGGACCGCGATCCAGGTGCCGATCCGCGGGGTGAGCAGCATCCGGTAGCGGTCCAGGGTGGCCTGCTCCGGCGAATGTGGGCGCAGCAGCGGCCGGAGGCGGTAGGCGAGCCACAGGTTGCCGCCGATGACCACGGCCATCGCCAGGCCGATCGCCAGGAAGAGCAGGATGCGGGTGGTCAGGACGCCGGTGAAGACCTGCGTGTAGTCGACCTCGTCGAACCAGAGCCAGTCGGTCCAGGCCTGCACGCCCCACCCGAGCAGGGTGAAGAGCAGGAATACGCCGATCAGCACGCTGACGGTCACCCGCCCGCGTCGGCTCATTCTGGGCATGGGACTGCTACGCATGACCACGTTTGGCTCCGCACTTCGAATTCGACCCGCTCCGACCAGTGACCAAGACTACGGGGTGTTTCCATCTGTGATTTGTCAAGCCTCGTGGCGCCGCCGGTCTCAGCACCTGGGAGCCTCCCGTCCGGCCCGTACCGCCTCCAGCGCGGCGAGGGCCTCGTCGAGGTTTCCGACCTTCAACAGCGGCAGGTCGGGCTGGGCGTTGCGGACGGCTTCCTCGCAGTTGTCGGCGGGTACGAGGAAGACGCTGGCGCCGGCCGCCTTGGCACCGACGAGCTTCTGCGGGATGCCGCCGATCGCGCCGACGTTGCCCTCGTCGTCGATGGTGCCGGTGCCGGCGATGATCCGCCCGCCGGTCAGGTCCTCGGGATCGATCTTGTCGATGATGCCGAGGGCGAACATCAGGCCGGCGCTCGGACCGCCGATCTCGTCCAGATCGATCTTCAACTCGAACGGGTGCGGCTGTTCCTGGCCGATCTCCACGCCGATGCGGGGCGGTTGGCCGCTCTCCGCCCGGGTGGTCAGCGGCACGGTCGCCGGGGCGCCGCCGCGCGTGTAGCCGATGGTCAGTGTGCTGCCGGCCGGCTCGGCCCGGATCAGCTCCGTCAGCCCGGTCGCGGTCGTCACCGGCTGCCCGTCGACCGAGGTGATGACGTCGCCGACCTGGAGCGCGCCCTCGGCCGGACCACCCGCGGTCACCACCTTGACCACCACCTGCACCGGGTAGCCCAGCTTGCGCAGTGCCGCGGTCTCCGCGCTCGTCTGCGAGGCGGCGAAGTCCTCGGCGTTGCGCTGGTCGACCTGTTCCCTGGTCTCGTTCGGCGGGTAGATCAGCTCGCGGGGTACGACCGCCTCGTCGTCGGAGAACCAGCCCATGATCGCCGCGAGGAGTTTGACGTCGGGCTGCACCCCGACCGTCGTCAGCCGGAGCTGCCCCTCCGACGATGACGTCTGCGTGCCGGAGATCTGGATGACCTCCTTGTCGTCCTCGGTACCCAGCGTGTCGACGGTCGGCCCCGGACCGAGAACGACGTACGGAATCGGCGCGGCGAGCACGCCGATGCTGAGTAACGCGGTGAACAGCGCACCGATCAGAACCGTGACACCGCGACGTCTCATGCGCGGAAGAGTACCTATCGCCGCTGAAGGTAACTCCCGGAGTTCTCCCTGAGCAGAAGCCGGGGGCGGGCGTTACGACGGTCGACGCGCGTACGGTTGACGGGTGCCTGATATTCCGTTCGGCTTCGCGCTCCCGGGTGGCCAGCCGCCCGACCCCAACGACCCGCAGCAGATGCAGCAGTTCATGGCCCAGTTGCAGCAGTTGCTCGCGACGCCCGGCAGCGGGCCCGTCAACTGGGACCTCGCGCGCCAGGTAGCGGCAAGTCAGCTCGCCGCGGCCGGCGATCCGGCGGTGAACGTCTACGAGCGGCACTCCGTCGAGGAGGCGCTGCGCCTCGCCGACCTGTGGCTCGAACCCGCCTGCGACCTGCCCTCCGGCATCAAGAAGTCGGTGGCGTGGAACCGCAACGAGTGGATCTACAAGACGCTCGACGTGTGGCAGAAGCTCTGCGACCCGGTCGCCGGCCGCATGGTCGGCGCGATGGGCGACCTGGTGCCGCCGGAGGCCCGCGCCCAGCTCGGACCGATGCAGTCGATGGTCGCCGCGCTCGGCGGCGCGCTCTTCGGCGGCCAGCTCGGCCAGGCGCTCGGCTCACTGGCCGCGGAGGTGCTGTCGGCCGGCGACATCGGCCTGCCGCTCGGCCCGGCCGGCACCGCCGCGCTCATCCCGGCCAACATCAAGGCCTACGGCGAGGGCCTGGAGCTGCCCGAGGACGAGGTACGGCTCTACGTGGCCCTGCGCGAGGCGGCGCACCAGCGGCTCTTCGGTCACGTGCCGTGGCTGCGCGGGCACGTGCTGACGGCGGTCGAGGCGTACGCGTCCGGGATCACCGTCGACCGCGAGGCGATCGAGGAGGCGATGACCCGGGTCGACCCGATGAACCCGGAGTCGATGCAGGCGATCGCGCTCGAAGGCATCTTCACGCCTGAGGACACGCCCGCCCAGAAGGCCGCCCTGGCCCGGCTGGAGACCGCGCTGGCGCTGGTCGAGGGCTGGGTGTGCCACGTCGTCGACAGCGCGGCGGGCGAGCGGCTGCCGAACGTCGTACGCCTCGGCGAGGCCTTCCGACGGCGGCGGGCGGCGGGCGGACCGGCCGAGCAGACGTTCGTGGCGTTGGTCGGGCTGGAGCTGCGCCCGCGCCGGCTGCGCGAGGCGGCCGCGCTGTGGGCGGCACTGACCGAGCACCGGGGCATCTCCGGCCGGGACGCCCTGTGGGGGCACCCCGACCTGCTGCCGTCCGGTGACGACTTCGCCGATCCGGACACGTACGCCCGCACCCAGCTCGACCTCGGCGACCTCGACGACTTCGACTTCGGCCCGGACACCGATCTCGGGGGCGACAAGCCGGACCAGCGCTGACCGGCGGGGTCAGGGGCTGAGCAGCGTACGGGTGCTGTCCCAGCCCTCGACCGCCGGATCCAGGGTGGCCAGGTCGGCCGGGCCGCGCAGCCGTCGCCAGGCCGGGGTCACCGCGACGTCGGCGGGCCGGGGCGCCGCCGCCCGCAGTGCGGCCGGGGCGGCGGTGTCCAGGTCGATCGTCGGCAGCCACTCCGGTGCCGGCAGCCGGCTCGCCACGCCGAGCAGGCCCACCCCGCCCTCGGCCGGCGCGACAGCCAGTGGCCGGGTGGTCAGCGGGCGGAGCAGCTTGCCGAGAATCAGCCCCGGCACGTCCGGCGCGTCGGCGGCGATCACGGCGGCCTGCTCGAAGCCGTCCCGGGCGGCGGCGGCGAGGACCGCGTCGACGTCGCGGGCCGGCAGGTCGTAGATCGGCATCCCGGGCCAGGCGATCGCGTCCGCGAGCGGCCGGTCGGCGGCGACCGCCGCGATGGCCGGTTCGACCTCGCTCATGGTGGCGAGCAGGTCGACGACGTCCTCGGCGAGCGCGGCCCGCCAGGCGACCGGATCGATGCCGGGGGGAGCCCAACGCACCGGGCCGATCAACGCCACCACCACTCGTCGAGCCACCCGCAAGACCCTAGTCCGCCGGCGGCGGGGCGGGGCGGGAGGCCCTCAGTCGGTGAGCACGACCCCGGTGGCGGCGGCGACCCCCTCGAGGTAGCCGCGGGCCCGCTCGGTCTTCGGGTAGCGCCCCACCAGCTCCCAGAACCGGGCGTTGTGGCTGGGTACGACGAGGTGCGCCAGCTCGTGCAGGAGCACGTAGTCGATGACCCACTCCGGCATCTCCTGGATCCGGTGGGAGATGCGGATGGTGCGGTCCGCGGGTGTGCAGGAGCCCCACCGGCCGTTCTGGTTGGTTACCCACCGCACGCTGCTGGGTACGGCGATCCGGGCATGTTCGCTCAGATAGCGGGTGATCAGCCGTTGGGCGCGGACGAGCAGTTCGGCGTCGGAGCGGCAGAGGCGCTCCTCGCGGGCGGCGAGCCGGGCGAGCATCCGGTCGACCCACTCGGTCTCCTCGGCGCGGGAGAACTGGTCGGGGATCAGGACGACGACCCGCTCGCCCTCCCGGTAGGCGGACACCGTCCGGCGCCGGCGCTGGCTGCGCCGTACCTCGACGACCGGCTTCCGCGCCCCAGCCATTACCGGCCCGCGTCGCCCCGGGATTGGTTCACGATGGCACGCTAATGCCTGATGGCCTGGTCACCGCAAGTGTCAACGTGCCGAGTGCGCCAGGAAAGTAACGGTTAGCGACGTCTCGTCCGAAAAAATTCTTGACGGCGTGCACCTGTGGACCGCTGGACGCCGACCTTTGGGCGCATTTTCAAGCGGTCGAACCCACGTTAGGGGATCATGCAGGGGGACGTCCAACCGGCCCCCCGAGGTGGGTTCTGAGGGCCTTCACCCGGCGTGTCCCAGCGAACCTGACTTATGCGATCTATTCCGGCATGCACACTCTCGTCGTCGGCTTGCTCACAGGTCGACGCGTCGCTGACATGAACCCGACCACACCTGGGTAGGGTCCGCCGGACCGGTGGTCACCGCAGGTGGCCCACAGGTTCCCCCAGCGCCGGAGCCCGGATGGCTCACCGCGGGGTGCGCGTCGGGAGCTAACCACCCGACAGAACGGACGAGGAGGACATCGTGGCCGATCAGGCCCAGACCTACAACGGTTACTGCGTCAAGTGCAAGGAGAAGCGCGACTTCGAGGGCACGGTCACCGTGTCGAAGACCGGGATGAACATGGCCAAGGGCAAGTGCCCGGTCTGCGGCACAACAGTCAACCGGATCCTGGGCAAGGCGAAGGTCTGACCCAGGGTCCGGAGGAACGACCGCGGGAGGGGGTGGCCCAACTGGGCCACCCCCTCCCGCGCGAGGCACCCCGACACAGCGTGTCGGACGTATGACACTAGCTACCGACGAGTTGTGGATAACCGCGGTTTTGCTGTGGATAACGCTGGGTGCAGGGGTGGCCGACTGTGGATAACGAACGACGCAACGCTCGGCAACGGTGACAGCGTGTCATCTCATGACGAGAACGCCGATTCCCCGCCCGACGCTGCTTCCCGGCCTGGTCCGGCTCTGGCGTGACCGGCACACCCTCCAGCTCGGGCTGGATCCCGCCCACGCCGTCGTGGTCGAGGTCGCCCACCCCGGAGCCGCCCGCCTGCTCGACCTGCTCGACGGCTCGCGCAGCGAACGCGCCGTACTCGACCGGGCGGCCAGCATCGGCGTGCCGCGCGACGACGTCCGGGTGCTGATCGACGCACTGCGGGCCGCCGGGCTGGTCCTGGGCGCGCACACCCTGCTGCCCAGCGGTCTGCCGGAGCCGGCCCGGCGCCGCCTGTCGGCGGAGGCCAACGCCATCGCCCTGCGCGGCGCGGACGCGCCGGCCAGTCCGGCCCAGGTCCTACGGCGCCGGGCGGCCGCCCGGGTGGTCGTCACCGGACGCGGTCGGCTCGCCGCACCCGTCGCGGTGGCACTGGCCCAGTGCGGCGTCGGCCACGTCAGCCCCGAACTCGACGGCGAGGTGGGCCCGACCGAGACCGTCGGCGGCGGGTTCGGGCCCGCCGACGTACGGCAGCCCCGCGCCGAGGCACTCGCCGCCGCGATCGCCCGGGCCGCCCCGGGCACCGACACCCGTCCCGTTCCGCGGGGTCGGGCCAACCTCGTCGTGCAGGTCGGCATGGACCGGCCTGCACAACTGCTCGCCGCCGGCTTCGCGGCCCGCCGGCAGGCACACCTGCTGCTGGGCGTACGCGACGGCACACCGGTCGTCGGGCCGCTCGTCCCGTCGACCGGCTCCCCTGCCTGAACTGTCTCGACCTGCACCGGTTGGACCGCGACCCGGCCTGGCCGGCGCTGGCCGCCCAGCTCGCCGCGAGCAGCTTCGAGGAGCCGTGCAGCACCGCGACCCTGATCGCCGCAGTGGGGTTCGCCACCGCGGAGATCCTGGCCCACCTCGACGGCGCCACACCGGAGACGGTCGGCGCGGCCGTCGAAATCTGCGCACCGGGGCGGATACGGCGACGGGCCTGGCCACCACACCCCCGCTGCGACTGCGCCCGGCGCGGCCGGCGGCGGCACGACGGCGGGTCCGCTGCCCCGGCGAGCCCCGCATGGCGGCCAAGGGCGGGCCGAGTCGGTAACAATGATCTGGTGACCGATATCCCACGTCGGGCCGTGGCCCGCACCGCCAAGCTCGCCGCTCTGCCCCTCGGCTTCGCGGGGCGGACCGTTCTCGGTCTGGGCAAGAGGGTCACCGGGCTGGCCTCCGACGTCGTCTCAGCCGAGATCCAGCAACGCACGGCCGAGCAGCTCTTCAGCGTCCTCGGGCAGCTCAAGGGCGGCGCGATGAAGTTCGGTCAGGCGCTGTCGGTGTTCGAGGCGGCGCTGCCGGAGGAGGTCGCGGCCCCCTACCGGCAGGCGTTGACCAAGCTGCAGGAAGCCGCGCCCCCGCTCCCGGCCGCCAGCGTGCACAAGGTGCTCGCCGAACAGTTGGGTGAGAACTGGCGGGCGAAGTTCGTCGAGTTCGACGACACGCCGGCCGCGGCGGCGAGCATCGGTCAGGTGCACCGCGCGGTCTGGAAGACCCGGGCCAAGGCGGGGCTGCCCGTCGCGGTCAAAATCCAGTACCCGGGGGCCGGTGATGCCCTGCTGGCCGATCTCAAGCAACTCTCCCGGCTGGGCGGGATGTTCCGCGCCATCCAGCCGGGTCTGGACATCAAACCGCTCCTGGCCGAGCTACGGGAACGAATCGCCGAAGAGCTCGACTACGAGCTGGAGGCGACCTCCCAGCGGGCGTTCCACAAGGCGTACGCCGGTGACGAGGAGATCTTCGTTCCGAAGGTGATCGCCTCTGCCCCGCGGGTGCTGGTGACCGAGTGGGTCGAGGGCATCCCGCTCTCGAAGATCATCAGCGAGGGCACCGAGGAACAGCGCGACCGCGCCGGTCGACTGATGGCGGTGCTGCACTTCTCGGCGCCGGCCCGGGCCGGCCTCCTGCACGCCGACCCGCACCCGGGCAACTTCCGGCTACTGCCGGACGGGCGCCTCGGTGTCATCGACTTCGGGGCGGTTGCCCGGCTGCCCGAAGGGCATCCCGAGCCGATCGGCCGGCTGGTCCGGCTCGCGCTGGCCGATGAGGCACAGGCGGTGATCGACGGACTCCGCGAGGAGGGATTCGTCAAGCAGACCGACGACATCGACGCGCAGGCCCTGCTCGACTTCATCCTGCCGATGCTGGAACCGGTGACCCTCGACGAGTTCCGCTTCACCCGCGCCTGGCTGCGCTCGGAGGCGGCCCGACTGGGCAATCCGAAGTCGCCGGCATACCAGCTCAACCGGCACCTCAACCTGCCACCCTCGTACCTGCTGATCCACCGCGTGACCCTCGGTTCGATCGGGGTGTTGTCACAGCTGGAGGCGAAGGCGCCCTACCGGGCGATCCTGGAGCGCTGGCTGCCCGGCTTCGCACCGATCTCCTGACGCCACCGGCGCAGCAAATACGACCAGAGGCTCGGCCCGGGTGGATACCCCCGGCCGAGCCCCTGATCAGTCATCTATCAGTAGCCGCCAATGTCCCGGGCCGCCTGCCGGCGGGCCTGCATCGAGATGGTACGGGCGGATCGGGTTGCCTCAGTGCGCGTGGTCTTGCCGGCCTGAGGCCGGCGCATTCGCGCTCGGGACAACGCTTCGTGGATGAGATTCATGGTGTCGGCTCCGCTCGGAGTTGCAGTGACGGTGGTCATTTCGTTGTGCGTTGCCGGTACGACACCGGCGGACATCCGGATCGGGTTCATGTCAGGCCGCCAGCCGGACGGTGTCGCGCGACTCGGCGAGGCCGTTGGCCGCCATCCGCGCTTCGACCTCGACCCGGAGGACCTGGTCACGGGCGACGTCCTCCTTGCGCGGACGGCCACGGGGCCGCTTGCGCGGGACGACCGCGCCACGCTCGAAGATCTCGCCACCCCAGACACCCCACGGCTCGGCGCGGTCGACCGCACCGGCGAGGCACGCGACCCGGAGCGGGCAGTCGCCGCACAGCGACTTGGCCAGTTCCAGCTCGGCGGGGGCGTCGGAGAACCACAGGTCGGGGTCGAACTTCCGGCAGGGCAGGTTCGCCTCCAGTTCGACGTTCACGTCGACGGGGGCCAGCGCCAGACTCATCGCCCGGTCACCTCTCTCTCGCTTCGATCTTGTGGATCGTTGTTCCTGGGTGAGACAAAAACTGAGGCCGCGGATCCCGGTTACGGGTTCCGCGGCCTCGAGGTGAGCCGGTGGTCTATTTCTAGACCGGCCTTCCTCGAGGTGGAACTCCGCGGACGTCCATCCGCTTCGCAGCGGTCGGGACATCGCCGCCGGCGAAGCCACTGATCCCCTTGGCCTCGACAGATTTCGGCGCCAGGATCAGTTCGGCCTGGGTCGGCGCCTGGTGCGTCTGGGGCAGCAGGGCAGTGTCAGCGGACGGCAGCACTCTGACGGCCGACACCGAGGTGAGGGCAGCAGACAGCCACTCCGAACGCTGCTTGACGTAGAGCTCCATGGTTGTCGCCTCCTCACCTTTCCTCGTCACTGACACGGTCTCACACACCCTCTGAGCAGCCTTAACGCCGCCGCTCGCGAGGTGTGCCATGAGGCTATGCCTGCATCGGGGGCGAGGGCAAACGGTTTTACGACTCTTCCGGGGAACTTTTTTCCGGCGTCACTTCGGCCACCGCCGCACCACCCACCAGCGCGATCGCCGCGTCGCCGTAGAGCGCGAGCTTGCGGGGTCCGATCCCGGCGATCGCCAGAAGCTCCTCGGCGCGGGACGGTCGGCGCTCGGCGAGCGCCATCAGAGTGGCGTCGGTGAACACCACGTACGCAGGGATTTTCTGTATCGAGGCGACGACGCCACGCCACTCGCGCAGCCGGTCGAGCAGCTCCTCGTCGAGGTCGGACGGGCAGTCGGGGCAGCGACCCAGTTTGCGGTCGACGCCGGCCAGCAGGGTGCCGCCGCAGACCCGGCAGGACACCACCTGGTTTCGTCGAACGTCGGGTTTCCGACTGCCGCCGGAAGACGGCTTGCCCCGGGAGTCACCGGGTCGGTCGAACTGCGGCAGGAAGCGGCACGGCCGGCGGGCCCGACCACCGGGCGAGCGTGCCACGGCGTACGACAGCCAGAGCGATTCCCGGGCCCTGGTCACGCCGACGTAGAGCAGGCGCCGCTCCTCCTCGATCTGCTCGGTGGTCTTGGCGTAGGTCGTCGGCAGTGTGCCGTCGGAGAGCCCCACCAGGAACACCGCGTCCCATTCGAGGCCCTTCGCCGAGTGCAACGACGCGAGCGTGACGCCCTCGACGGTGGGGGCATGCTGTTGCGCGGCCCGCCGCTGCAACTCCTCGCAGAAGTCGGCGAGGGTGGCCGGGCGCTCCACGGCCGCCGCCTCGCCGAGCGGCAGCACCGGCTGCCGGGCGGCGTGCTCCTCGGCCAGTTGCACCAGCGCGGCCAGCGCCTCCCAGCGCTCCCGCGCCGCACCACCCGGCGGCGGCTGGTCGGGTGCCCACCCGACCGCGGTGAGCGCCTCGACGACGGCGCGGACCAGTGGCGTCTCGCCCGGTGTCGAACGGACCGCCGACCGCAGCGCGATCACCGCCTGGCGGACCTCGGGACGTTCGAAGAACCGCTCCGCGCCCTGCACGACGTAGGGCACCTCGGCCTCGGCCAGCGCCTTCTCGTACGCCTCGGACTGGGCGTTGGTGCGGAAGAGTACGGCGATCTCGCGGGCCGGGGTGCCGGCCTCGACCAGTTGCCGGCAGCGGGCAGCGACGGCGGCGGCCTCGGCCGGTTCGTCGGCGAAGATCCGCACGTCGGGTTCCGGCCCCGGCGGGCGCTGGCCGACGAGTTCCAGCCGCAGTTTGGCCTCGGTGCCGCGGGCCTGCCGGATGACGGCGTTGGCGAGCCCGACGACCTGCGGGGTCGAACGGTAGTCGCGGACGAGCCGGACCACGACGGCGGTGCGGTGCCGGCGCGGGAAGTCGATCAGGTAGCCGGAGGTGGCTCCGGTGAACGAGTAAATGGTCTGGCTGGCGTCGCCGACCACGGTGAGGTCGTCGCGGCCGCCGAGCCAGGCGTCGAGCAGCCGCTGCTGGAGCGGGTTGACGTCCTGGTATTCATCGACGACGAAGTGTCGGTACTGCGCGTGGACCTGCTCGGCGACGTCGCGGTGCTCCTCGATCCCCCACACCGCGGCCCGCAGCATGTCCTCGAAGTCGATCACGCCGTTGGCACGCTTGATCTTCTCGTAGGCGGCGAACACCTCGGCGACCTTGGCCGCCTCGTGCGGAATCTCCCGCATCGCCTTGGCCGCGGCCACCGGATAGTCGCCCGGCTCGACCAGCGACGACTTCGCCCACTCGATCTCACCGGCCAGGTCGCGGGCGGCGGCGCGGTCGGTGCGCAGCCCGGCCCGGGCGGCCGCGAGGGTGACCAGTCGCACCTTGCTGTCGAGAAGTTCGGGCATCTCCCGGCCGGCGAGCAGCCGGGGCGCGAAGTAGCGGACCTGCCGCAGTGCGGCCGCGTGGAAGGTGCGCGCCTGCACCCCGCCGACGCCGAGCGACGTGAGCCGGGCCCGCATCTCCGCCGCCGCCCGGGCGGTGAAGGTCACCGCGAGCACGTGCCGCCCGGTGATGCCACCAGACAGGGCCCGGTAGGCGATCCGGTGCGTGATCGCCCTCGTCTTGCCGGTGCCCGCGCCGGCCAGGATGCAGACCGGCCCGGCCGGGGCGGTCACCGCCGACCGTTGCTCCGGGTCGAGCCCCGAAAGGACGCGTTCAACGACCGCCCGGTCCGCCGAATCAACCCCCACGAGTAGGAATCATGGCAGCTTCTCCGTACGTTGCAGTTGTTGGTGGGTCCGATCAAGGACACATCTCTCATCCCCGGGAGGATTGACCATGCTGACGATGTACTCCACGCCGTGGTGCGGCTACTGCCATCGGCTGAAGTCGCAGTTCGACCGCGAAGGCATCGGCTACGAGGTGGTCGACATCGAGCAGGACCCGGCGGCGGCCAAGTTCGTGGAGAGCGTCAACGGCGGCAACCAGACCGTGCCCACGGTACGCATCGTTTCCGCCGACGGCGGCGAGTCGGTCATGACCAACCCCACGATCGTCCAGGTGAAGAAGGCATTGGCCGAGCTGGGCGTGACAGCCTGACCGGGCCTGGTAGGCGACCGCACGACGCAGCGGACCCCGGCGGCGAGCCGGGGTCCTCGCGTTTTCGGGAGCGCGCCGATCCGTAGGCCCCGTCCGGACTGCCCACGACATGACACGCCTGGTAAACCGCCCGACAAAACACGGACATGCGGGCATACTGGTGCGGGCCGCCACCCGAGAAGATCGCCGACGAGCCGGCCTCGTCGAACCGAAGTCGGACGAGGGAGTGGTGTCGGTGTCACCAGTGTCGATCCCGACCGCGCGGCGCCGGCTCGGAGCCGAACTCCGCCGGCTGCGCGAGGCGGCGGGCCTCACCGGCGAGCAGGTGATCGCCCGGGTCGGCTGGGCCTCGGCCTCCAAACTGTCCCGGCTGGAAAACGGTCGCAGCCGCCCCGACCTGGGCGACGTGCTCGACCTGCTGGACACCTATTCGGTCGACGGGCCACTACGCGACGACCTTGTCGCGGTCACCCGGGCGGCCGGTGACGCGCGGGCGTGGCTGCGCTCGTATCCCGTGATGACCGCCCGGCAGCGCGGCTACGCCGAACTGGAGGCCGGCTGCGTCGAGATCCGCGAGTGGGCGCCCGTGCTGGTCCCGGGCCTGTTGCAGACCCCCGGGTACGCCCGCGTGCGCTTCCTCTCGTCACGGCCGCTCGCCGCGGGCCCGGCGGAGAACACCGACGCGGAGACCGAGGTGGCCGCCCGGCTGGCCCGCCAGTCGCTGCTGACCCGCGACGCCACGCCGCTGCGGTACGAGGCGGTGATCGATGAGGCCGCGCTCGGCAGTCGCGGCGGACCGCCGGACGTCGTACGGGGTCAGCTCGTCCGGCTCCGGGAGTTGGCGGCCCGACCCAACGTCACCCTGCGGGTGCTGCCGAGGACGGCGACGATCGGCGACTGGTACCTGCCGCACACCGGATTCTCGCTCTACGGATTCGCCCACCCGCAGGACCCCGAGACACTGGCGATCGAGGGACTCTCCATCCACCTGGTGCTGACCGACCGCACCGAGATCGACCGGTACACGGCCGTGTTCGACTGGCTCCGCGAGGCCGCGCTGTCGGCCGCCGACTCGCTCGTCTGGCTCACCGACGCCGCACCCTGGTCACCGGTCCCGGCCCCTCGCCCGGACTCCCCGCGCCGCCGCACGACCACGGCCACGCCGGAAGGCGTCGCGCCAGGAACCGCCACCCCGAGTGCCCCCGCCGCGTCGAACGCCACCGCCGGACCGGGTGCCCTGACCGGGCCACCGGCGCGACGCACCCGCGAAGTCCAGCCTCATCCGGGCCGCTGAGCGCCACCGCGCCGGTGCACCGGACCAACCAGCATCAGGAGTTGATCGATGACGAACCGTCGACCCACCACGCCGACCGGTGGCACACCCGCCTGGCGGACGAGTTCCCGCAGCCAGACCGCGAACTGTGTCGAGGTCGCGCTGGAAACCGTGCCGTCGGCGCCGGTGGCCGTACGCGACAGCAAGGACCGCGGCGGCCCCGTGCTGACCTTCGACGCCGAGCGCTGGTCGGGCTTCATCTCGGCGGCGAAGGCGGGCGAATTCGACCGCGGCTGACCCGTACGGGGGACGTCCGGTCGCCGTGGAACACCCGTCGGCGGCCGGCGCCCCCACCCCGGCAACGAACTGCAGCAATGTAGTTCGTCACCCGAATGGACGGGCCTCACAGCCGATCATCGGTTTTGCCTTGCCGGCCCGAAACACCTGGGCGAACATAACCAAGGGTGTTCCGTGGAAGTTCCACCGATGAATATTCACCACTCGGACCCGGTCGGAGGCGCCGACGACGATGCCGACCCCGTCCGAGATCGGCAACACCAACGACTATCCGTAACGGTTCAACCCGAGCCGGGAGACACCATGCGGTTTCTCATCGTACGGACCGACATCCGCGCCGTCGCTGACGACGACCTCGCCGCCGCCTGGGCCGAGGGCCAGCGGCTCCGCGACGAGAGGACCACGCCGGAGCCGCGCCGTCAGACCGTACGCGCCGACGACCGGGACGCCGCGCTGCTGCTCGCCCGGGCCCTGTCGTCGTCGGTGGGCGCGGTACGGTCCGGTCGCCAGCGGGTCAAGGTGGTGCGTCTCGCCGAGCCCCTCCCGGGCCTCCGGCACCGCCGCACGTAGCAACCAACTCAATCGATCCCGGATCCGTCCTGGAACACCCCTGAGACACCGTCGTCGCCGGCGCGGCTCCCCCGCCGTGCAAGAACGCCCGACCGGCTACGACGGGATCGGATCTTGGTCCGTGGCCGTCGCGGCAACGATGGTCACGGGCCAAGACCATGTTCAGGGGCGGGTGCGGCCCGCCGGACGTACCCCGGCACTCGCCCGCCTGGCGCGCGGCCGTCGTGCCGCGATCCGGTCCCGTTGCCGTGCCGCCAGCAGCCCGGCCGCGACCAGAACGACCAGCGCCACCCCGGCCAGTGCGTACGCGAGGAACGGCCGCCCGGCGGTGGCCGCGGCCCGGCTGGTCGAGCCCGGCGGCGGCAGGGTCAGTGTCACGGTCGATGTCTGCTTCAACAGGCCACTCGTGAGGGTCAGCTCGGCCGTCCACGGCCCGTCGGGCAGCCGGGCGTCCAGTTCGACCACGACCTGGCCGCTCGTGCCGGGCGCGAGCGTGGTGCCTAGGACCACCGGGTACGGGCCGGCCCGCATCGCCCCCGGACCGTCCGTCAGGTTCAGCGACCCGCTCAGGTCGAGCGCCCGCTCGCCGGTGTTGTTCACGTCGGCGGTGATAGTCGGTACGCCGTCCGGCCCCCGGCTCGCGGTCAGCTCGCCGATCTCGAAGCGCGACGGCGGCTCGCCGCCGGGTCCGACGTCGAGGTAGACCCGGATGCCGACCCGGTGCACCACGCCGACGTTGCCGGCGCCCGGGCTGGCGGTCGACGCGCTGGCCTGGGCCCACACGACGGCGTACCGCTCGCCCCGGGACGCGGCGGCCGGAACGTCGACGGTGGCCAGCACGGTGGTCCGCTCGTACGGACCGAGTTCGACCGAGGGGCGGTCGACCGAGATCCACCCGGACAGTTCGTTGGGCGTCCGGTCCTCGGCGATCGTGAACGCGTCGTCCTCGATGGCCGCGCCGGCCGGGTAGAGCTCGACGGTGCGCGGGGTGGGCGCGTTGTTGGCCACCTCGATCCGGCGCTCGATGCTCGTACCGGGGTTGAGGTGGTCGATAACGTACACCCGGGCCCGTGGGTCGTCGCGCCGGTCGACGGGTGCCTCCAGGAGCCGGATGCCGATACGGCCGTCGTCGGCCGAGGCCGGGACGGCGGTTGCCGTGGCCCCGGCGACGAGGATCGCCAGCGCCACGGCAACCCGCGACGGCAACCGGTCACGCCACCGAATGCGTCACCGTTCCGGTGTAGGTGCCGGCGACCAGAGCGTCCGGCAGGGTGATCTCGAGGGTGGGGTTCCAGCTGACGGCGTTGCTGCCGACGGCCGTGACACCCACCGCGGTCAGCGGTTCGGAAAGCGGTCCGGGAGCACCGGGCGTCGCGGTCGGTTCACCGCTCACGACCGTCGTCGACCCGGTCGTGTAGACCACGGAACTGGCCGGCACCGTCTCGGAAGCGGTACCGCCGCCGGTCGTGAAGTCGGTGGCGGAGGCGGTCGCGGTCCAGGCGGCCGAAAGCTCGCCGCGCCCGTCGGTCACGGTCACCGTGCCCAGGGCGCCGGTGATCGTGCCGTCCACGACGGTCGGGTCGATCGTCGCGGTCGCCGGTACGACGACGTCGAGGGTCCCGGCCTCGATGGTGAATGTGGCGGTGGTGTCTCCGGTGGGCGCCGCGGCGGCCGGTGATCCGGTCGCCGCCGCGGCGACGGCGAGTACGGTCGCGGCGGCGACCGCGAGGATTCTGGTGCGCATAGGGGCTTCTCCTTGCCTGCGGACGCCTGGCGGCGGCGCCTCGTCAGCTCATCCGAGAACGACCATATGCAACTATTCGACTACTTTGGGTGAAAAGCCGTAAAGTTAGCCTTCCAACCACCGGCTGATGAGGAAGAACGCGATCGAGGACTCCATCGGCAGGGTGACCGCCCGGCCGTCGCCCGCGTCGACCCGCTCCCCGGCCAGCACCGCCGCGATCTCCCGGCGGGTGAACCAACGGGCGACCGCGATCTCCGTCGGGTCGACCCGCAACGGCTGCCCCGCATCGGCCGTGGCCAGGAAGCCGAGCATCAGCGACCCCGGAAAGGGCCACGCCTGGCTGCCGGCGTACTCGATCCGGTCGAGGGTCACCCCGACCTCCTCGTCGACCTCCCGCAGCACCGCGGCCTCCGCCGACTCACCCGGCTCGACGTAGCCGGCGAGGCAGGAGAACCGCAGCTCGCCCTCGCGGTCCGGCCACGTCGCGTTGTTGCCGAGCAGGCAGCGACCGTCCGGCCCGGACACCCCGTCGTGCACCGCCACGATCATGGCCGGGTCGGTGCGCGGCCAGAGCTGTCGGCCCTCCCCGTCGATCCGGGACCAGCCGGCGCCGGCAACCGAGGTCGGCTGCCCCGACGCGGGTGAGAACGGCTGCGCGGCGTGCCAGTTCGCCAGTGCCACGGCGCTGGTGAACACCCCGGCGTCCCGGTCGCCGAGCAGGTGCCCGACATCGCGCAACGTCACCGCCCGGGCGCCGGCACGGGCCGGCAGCGGCGCGTCGACCGCGAAGACCGGCGTGCCGTCCGGCTCGACGCCGAGGAACAGCCGCCCCGCCGGGTCGACCTCCGGTGCCGCGTCGGCGTCGAGGAGCACCAGCACCGGGGCCGTCGCCGCCCCCTCGACCAGGGCCCGACCGCCGGCCGCCGCATCGACGACCAGCACCCGGGCCCGTTTCCAGGCGTCGGCGAGCCAGACCGGGTCGGTACGCCGGTGGGCGGCCCGGTCGAGGGTCGACCGGGCCAGCGGCGGCACCGGCCCGTCCGGCCAACCGGTCACGGTTGCGCGACCGCGCGCTCGACCGGGGTCAGCGCCGCCACCGCGGACCCGACCCTGTCGGCGTCGCCGAGCACGACGGTGACCGCGCCCGCCGGCGCCAGATACTTCGCCGCGGCGGCGGCCACCTCGTCGCGGGTCGCCTTCGCCAGCCGCGCCGAATGCTCGGTCAGGTAGTCCAGCCGCAACCCGAACCCGGCGTACGTGCTGGCGAGGCTCGCCAGTCCGGCCTGCGTCGACATGCCGAGTTGCAGCGTGCCCAGCGCGTACTGCCGGGCCTGCTCCAGTTCGTCCTCCTTCGGCGGCAGCGAGGCGAGCCGGCCGAGTTCGTAGAGCGTCTCCAGCAGCGCCGGACCGGTCACCTCGGTGGCCACCTCGGCGGCCACCACCAGCGCCGAGCCCGCCTCACTGTGCTCGATCAGCGAGTGCGGCCCGTACGTGTACCCCTTGTCCTCGCGAATGTTCTCCACCCAGCGCGACGAGAAGTAGCCGCCGAAGACCAGGTTGGCCAGTTGCAGCGCGGCATGGTCGGGATGGGTCCGCTCGACCGCCGGCAGCGCCATCCGCAGCGACGACTGGACGGCCCCCGGCCGGTCCACCAGGAGCAGCGGGGCGGGGACCAGCGGTGGCGCGGGCGGCAGCGTCACGTCGGCACCGCCACCGGTCCAGCCGGCCAGGGCCCGCTCGGCCGAGTCGAGCGCCTTGCCCGGCGAGAAGTCGCCGACGAGGACCAGGGTGGCGCCGGCCGGATGGATCCGCGCCGCGTGCAGCGCCCGCAACTGACCGGGGCGGACCGCCTCGACCTGGTCGACGTCCGGCGTCTGGACCGCGTACGGGTGGTTGCCGTACATCCGGCGCAGCAGCGCCGCGCGGGCCAGGTGACTCGGCTGGCTCTGTGCGACCTGGATCCGGTCGACGAGCCGGTCCCGCTCGACGGCCACCTCGGTCTTCGGATAGGCGGCACCGGTGAGGACCTCGGCGAGGACGTCGAGGATCCGGTCGAGCCCGGTGACCAGGCCGTTGCCGGAGACCACCAGCCGGTCGGGGTCCAGCCCCGCCGCCAGGCCGCCGCCGACGGCCTGCAACTCGGCGGCGATGTCCACCGTGGACTTCGTGGCGGTGCCGGACAGCAGCGTCTGGGAGAGCAGGGCGGAGCGGGCCAGGTGGGCACGGGCGAACGGCACCCGCAGCCGTACCTCGACCAGCGGCACGGCCGGGCGCCGGATGGCCAGTACGGTCAGCCCGTTCGGCAGGGTCCGCTCCACCTCCTTCGGCGGCTTGAGCTTGCGGCTGGGTCCGAGCGGCGGGAGCGTGTGCGTCACTTGTTCGCCTTTCCCTTTCCCTTTCCGGCCGGAGCCGCGGCACCGGCGACGACCTCCACCGTCGCCCGACGGTCCGGCCGCAGCGTGGCCGCGGCGGCCCGGACCTGCTCCTGCGTCACCGCGCCGACCAGTCGCGGCAACTCGTTGATCAGCTCGGGGGCGCCGCGCTGCTGTTCCAGCACCGCCACCCCGAGGGCCCGCCCGAGCACCGCGTCGTTGTCGCGTAGCAGGTGGGTCGCCATCCGGGCCTGGGTACGCGCCAACTCGCCCGGGGCCAGCCCGTCCGTGGCCAGCCGGTCCAGTTCCTCGTCGACCGTACGCAGGACCTTGTCGACGTCGCCGCCGGGCGGCAGGTGCGCCTGCAGCAGCATCGCCGTCGGGTCGCGTACCTCGAACGCCTCGCCCATGAAGCCCAGGTAGCTGCCGACGCTGGTGACCGACCTGTCCCGCTGCACCAGCCGCTCGACCAGCCGGGACGCCTCGCCGTCGGTCAGCACCTCGGCCAGCACCACGTACGGCAGGTAGGCGTCGAAGTCGTCGATCGGGTCCGGCACCCGCCACGCCGACGCGAACGCCGGCAGCGGCGCCAGCGGGTCGGTGTAGGACTGCCGCCGCTCGGCGGTCAGGTCGGGCTCGGCGAAGCTCGGCCGCTCCGGCGCGGGCCGGGCCGGTACGTCGCCGAAGTGCCGCTCGACCAGCGCGGTCGCCTCGGTGACGTCGAAGTCGCCGGCCACCGCCAGCACCGCGTTGCCGCAGGCGTAGTAGCGCTCGAAGAAGTCGGCCGCGTCGGCGACGGTCGCGCCTTCGAGATCGGTGAATGAGCCGTAGCCGTCGTGCGCGTTCGGGAAGGTGTCGAACAGCACCGGCGGCAGCTTCAACCAGGGGAAACCGCCGTACGGGCGGTTGAGGACGTTGACCCGGATCTCCTCCTTGACCACGTCCACCTGGTTGCGCAGGTTCTCCTCGGTCAGCCGGGGACCGCGCATCCGGTCGGCCTCGAGAAAGAGCGTGCGTTCGAGGGCGTTGCTCGGCAGCGTCTCGAAATAGTCGGTGTAGTCGAAGTGGGTGGAGCCGTTGAAGGTGCCGCCCGCGCCCTGCACGTGCCGGAAGTGCGCCAGCTTCTCCAGGTTGGCCGACCCCTGGAACATCAGGTGTTCGAAGAGGTGGGCGAAGCCGGTTCGGCCCTCGGGCTCGGACCGGATGCCGACGTCGTATACGACGGCGACCCCGACCACCGGCGCGGTTCGGTCGGGTGCCAGCACCACCCGCAGGCCGTTGTCGAGCGTCAGCCGCTCGACGGGGTATTTCGTTGCCGGAATTCTTGCTCTGCGGGCAGCCACAAGGCGACCCTAGCGCGTCATGTCGCGGCCGAGACCGTGAGTCGGGCGGCGGCGGCCCGACCGGCGACGGTACGTGGCAGGACGTGCCGGCCGACCCGTACGGCCTCCTCCAGGTGCGGCCAGGCGGAGAGGACGAACTCGTCCACCCCGAGCGCCGCGTACTCGTCGATCCGGGCGGCGACCTCGTCGTAGCTGCCGACCAGTGCGGTGCCCGCGCCCTCGCGGACCAGGCCGACGCCGGCCCAGAGGTTCGGCGCGATGGTCAGGCCGGTGGTCGTGCCCTCGTTGAGGGCCGTCATCCGGGCCTGACCGACCGAGTCCATCCGGGCGAACCGGGCCTGCGCGGCGGCGATCCGGTCGGCGTCCATGCCGGCCAGCAGCCGGTCCGCCTCGGCCCACGCCTGCGCCGCGGTCTCCCGGGCGATGACGTGCAGCCGGATGCCGGTGCGCAGGGTACGTCCGTGTCCGGCGGCCAGCCGCCGGATCCGCGCCACCCGGTCGGCGATGGCCGTCGGCGGCTCGCCCCACATCAACTGCACGTCGGCATACCGGGCGGCGACCGCCTCGGCCGCCGGCGACGCGCCGCCGAAGTAGATCGGCGGCGGGTCGGTGAGCGGCACCGCCAGCCCGCCGGCCTCCACCCGGTAGTGCTCGCCGGTGTGGTCGAACGGCCGGCCGGCCCAGGCCAGCCGCAGCACCTCGAGGTATTCGGCGGTGCGGGCGTAGCGGGCCGAGTGGTCCAGGAAGTCGCCGTACGCCCGCTGCTCGGCCGGGTCGCCGCCGGTCACGATATTGATCGCGAGCCGCCCACCGGAGATCGACTGGAACGCCTGGGCCTGCTGCGCGACGAGGGTCGGCAGGGCGAACCCGGCCCGTACGGCGACCAGCATCCGCAGCGTCGAGGTGTGTTGGGCGACCGCGCTGCACACGATCCAGGGGTCCGGGCAGCCGGAGCCGACCGGGGTCAGCGCGGCGGAGAAGCCGGCCTCCTCGGCGGCCCGGGCGACCGCGCCGAGGTATTCGACCGTCGCCGCCCGGTCGTGCCGGGCGGCGCCGGTGGTGACCGTCGCCGCGCCGACCTGGTCGCTGTCGCCGGACGTGGGAAGGAACCAGTGGAAGGTCATCGCGCCACCTCTCGTCGCCGGTGTGCCCCGTCGACCGGATCTCTACCGACTATGTCTACCAGTTGGATAGGGATATCCGGTAGCACCGTCCTACGCCGGAACCGGCACC
Organism: Polymorphospora rubra; assembly: GCF_018324255.1. Taxonomy (GTDB): domain Bacteria; phylum Actinomycetota; class Actinomycetes; order Mycobacteriales; family Micromonosporaceae; genus Polymorphospora; species Polymorphospora rubra. The sequence continues at coordinate 3,722,687 of NZ_AP023359.1, read as the reverse complement.
TGGCCGCCGGCCGGCGCGGGCCGGACGCCGGAACCGCCCGGGGGTCCGGCGGCGCCGGCCGCCAGCCGTACGGCGAGCGCGCGGGCCTGCGCGCGGATCTCGGGTACGGCCGTGGTCTCGAAGAACCGGCCCCGCCGCGGCGGACCGACGGTCCACAGTGGCAGGAGCTGGTGCCCGTCGCGGCCCAGCACCGCGCCGTCGTCGGCGACGTCCAGCCCGAGGCCGTGCGGCCCCGGTCGGGCCACCCCGTCGGCGACCAGCCCGCCGACCAACCGGTCGGTCGACCGGGGCAGCGCACCCGGACCGGTGCAGTTGACGACCGCACCGAAACGGATGCGGTCGTACCCGGGATCGAGGGTGACCCGCAGGTCGCCCTCGGGGTGCGTCGCGACCCCGCGCACGGCGACGGCCCGCACCACCAGCCGACCCTCGGCGCGCAACCGGGCCACCTCGTCGGCGACGTCCGGCGCCATCCGGTGCCGGTGCACCTCCCAGTGCCGGGCCAGGTGCCGCAGGAACCGGTCGCGGTCGGCGGCCGGCAGGTCGGCCCACAGAGCGTCGACCCGTGGGCGAAGCCCGTCGACGACCGCCCGCCAGTCCGCGCCGCCGGCGACCAGCGACCGGACCTGGCGGACCAGGCCACGCAGCGACGGCGCGGCTTCGGGGAGGGTGGCGGGCGGGTGCGTGGGTGGGCCCGGCCGGTGGTGCGTCCGGGGCAGCAGGCCGTGCCGGGAAACCGCCACGATCGTGCCGGTGTGCCCGGCCTCGATCAGGCTGAACGTCACGTCGATCGCGGTGAGGCCGGTGCCGACCAGCAGCACCGGCCGGTCCGTGGGCACCACGGCCAGCGCGTCCGGACGCCAGGGATCGGCGACGTAGCCGGGATGCTCACGGGCCGCGGGATCCAACCGGCACGGATCGGTCGGCGCGGCATGCCCGATGGCGAGTACGACCCGGTCGGCGCGCAGCCGGCCGCCGTCGGCGAGACGCAGTCCGACGCCGGCTCCACGGTCGGAAGTAACGCGGTCCACCCGGGCCCGATGGATCCGCAGCCGGGGGCCGGCGGACGCGGCGGTGGCCCGCAGCGTCTCCTGCAGATAGTCGCCGAACCAGTCGCGGGGCAGGAAGTCGCCGGGCCCGACGGCCGGCCGGCGGCGACGGCACCAGTCGAGGAAGTCGTTGCCCGCGTCGGGATCGGCGCTCATCGCCCGGGCCGGGGAGTTCAGCAGATGCCAGGGCCGGGCGGCGCCGTACGCCAGACCGCGGCCGGGCGCGTCGGCCGGATCGACCAGCAACACCCGGGCGGTGGTACATCGCAGCAGCTCCCGGGTGACGAGCACGCCACTGCAACCACCGCCGACGACCGCCACCGTCTCCGTCATCGTGTCTCCCCCACCGTCCGAGCTCACCGTCGAACTCCTACAAACACGATAGGAAATGGGGAGCATGAACGCCAGCCTCCGCGAGGTGGAGGCGGAATCCGACGGACGGGCCGTCAGAGCGGGCGGACCGAGGCCAGCGCGTCGTCGACCATGTAGTCGTACTGACGGTGGGTGCCCGGGATCGAGATGTAGAGGATCGCGGCGGTCGGCCGGCCGACGTCGATCAGCGCCACCGCGGCCAGTTCGTCGGTGGCCTGCAGGCCGGGCTGGGTGAAGTGCAGCCGGAACACGGTCACCCACGCCGGCCGGCCGCCGAGAACGGCCCGCTCGTCGCGGAGCAGCTCCATCCGGTTGGGCTGCGGGTAGTACTCCGCCCGGACGTCGGCGGCCACCTGCCGGCCGACACACTCGATGTTGACCGAGAGGGCGTCGTTGTCGGCCGCCGGTACCGCCGCCGACAGGATCGAGGCGTGGTAGTCGCTGAAACCGTTGTACTGACGCTCGGTGACGAAGTGCTGACCGACCTTGTACGGCACCTCCAGCGTGCCGGCGCTCCACACCGCGTTCCACGGCTGCCACGGGGCGTCGTACGCCCGGTAGGAGATCCCCGCCTCGGTGTCGACGGTGCGGTTACCGCTGACCGGCGGGAGCGGGTCGGCGGGAGCCGGGTCGGCCGACGGCGACCCGGTCGGCGCCGGGCAGAGCTTGGCCAGCGGCGGCCGGGCGTCGACGACGGGATCCGGATTCGGCCGGAACGGATCCGGGTTGCCCGACAGCACCATCGCCAGAACCACCACGAGACCGACGGCCAGCACGGCGGCGGCGGCCCCGCCGAAGAGCCAGAGCCGGCGCCGGTCCGCCCGGCCACGATCGGTGGGCGGTGGTGGCGGCGGTGGCGGCACCACCGCCGGGGTGCTCAGCCGGGTGACCGCGCCCGCCGACCAGTCCGGCCCCGACGAGGATCGGGACCGCGACGGCGGCGGGGGCTCTGCGGACATCTCCACTAGTGAAACACCCGGGCGCGACCCGTATCCGCCCGGCCGCCTCAGCCCGCGTCGGGAGAGGTGGCCAGGTCGCCGACGGCAGGCCCGGCCGGCGCGCGCATCTCGACGACCTCCGCCCCGCCGGGGCCGGCCGACACGTCGTACCAGGGGGCGAACGCGGCGACTACCGCGAGTAGCAAGCCGCCCACCGCAACCCCCACGACCACCAGGATTTCCCGCACCGCACCGGTGCCGACGTCCGCCTCCACACGTCCTCCCCCACCGCCCGTTCCGGTCATCGGCGCCCCCTGACCGCCGATGAATCCCCCAGCTCACAGCATTACGTACCGCACTGCCGGACGCAGTCGCCCATCAGACGCGATTCGATGAATTCCTCAGAAAGACGCGGTGCGGGACGCGAACTAGCGCTCACGCTGTGTCACCCACCGCTGATACACGACCGGCCCGCACCGAACGGTGCGGGCCGGTCGTCCGAACCGGTCAGAGCGGGCGGATGTTCTCCGCCTGCGGGCCCTTCTGGCCCTGGGTCACCTCGAACTCGACGCGCTGGTTCTCGTCGAGGCTGCGGTAGCCCGAGCTCTGGATCGCCGAGAAGTGGGCGAAGACGTCGGCGCCGCCGTCGTCAGGGGTGATGAACCCGAAGCCCTTGTCGGCGTTGAACCACTTCACGGTGCCAATTGCCATCTGTCTCGTCTCCTTTGACGGAACGATCGAACCCGCACTGTGCGGATCCGATGGTGTTGCCCGCGCCGAACGCGCGGATTGTCGTCGCGGTGGTGATCGCCCCGCCGGAAGATCCGGACACAACAAATGGCGCCCGGGGTTGCATCCCACGGGCGCGCATAGAGCTGGGACCACTCGACATGGTCATGGGAACCAAATACAGCAACGCCCGGAGCGTAACACGCGACAGACGGCATTGCCGGCAGATCCCGGCGAAGTCACGGTCCAGCTTCGGGCACGGAGGCCACCAGCTCGGTCAGACCGGCCGCGTCGAGCAGGTCCGCCGGCCGGACCGTCACCCCGTCGCGTACGTAGTGGAACGCCGCACGCACGTGCTCGACCGGCACCCCGACAAGGTCCGCCCAGGCCAGCCGGTAGGCCGCCAACTGCACCGCCGCGGCGGTCGCCTCGGCGCCGGTCGGCTGGCGGCCGGTCTTCCAGTCGACCACGTCGTACCGGCCGCCCGGGTCGGCGTAGACGGCGTCCATCCGGCCGCGTACGACCACCCCCGCGACGACCGTGGCGAACGGCACCTCGACCTCGTGCGGCACCCGGTCGGCCCACTCGCTGTCCAGGAACCGCCGCCGCAGCAACTCCAGCGCCTCGTCGGGCGCGGCGTCCTCGTCGGCCGCGCCGGGCAGATCGTCGACGTCGAAGAGCCGCGCGGCCCCGAACCGCTGCTCCAGCCAGGCGTGGAAGGCGGTGCCCCGGCGGGCGTACGGGTCCGGCCGGGCCGGCATCGGCCGGCGCAGCCGGCGCGCCAACGCCTGCGGGTCGCGCCGCAGCGCCACCAGTTGCGACACCGACAGGTGTCCGGGCAGTGCCACCTCCTGCGGCCCGGCGGCACTGGCCAGCCGGTCCCGCTCGGCCAGCAGCATGCCGACCTCCCGCCGCCACCGCGTCACGACCGGGTCCCCCCGTCGTCGGCACCGTCCACGGGCGCGACCTCGGCCGGCATACCGTCGTCGGATCCGTCCGCGCCGGGCCGGTCCGATCCGGGCGGCGGCCCGGCGGGTTCCTCCGCACCGGGCGCCGCTGCGGTCTCGGCGGGCTCGGTGGCCGGAATATCGGCCGGCACCGTCTCGGTCATCAACTGCCGGACCAGCGCGGCGGCCTCCGCCATCGCCGGCCGGCGGGCGCCGAGCGGATCGGCCGGCCACTCGGCGCGCAGCACCACCTCCGAGGTCGGGTTGACCGCGTCGCCGGCCGGCTCCGGCGCCCACCCGTCGACCACGCCGTCACCGGCCCGGCAGCGCTCCTGGATCTCCTCCAGGAACACCGAGGGGCCGCGGGCCCGGCGTACCCCGTCGCCCCACCAGAAACCGGAACAGAGCAGCAGCCGCCGGGGCCGGGTGACCGCGACGTACGCGAGCCGCCGCTCCTCCCGCTCGTCGTGCTCCTGCCACTGCCGCTGGAACTCACCGAAGGCCCCGTGCACCGCCCGCTGGTCCGGCGCGTCGTCGAGGTCGAGCCGGGGCAGACCGTCGGCGTCGCCACGCAGCGGAAACGGCAACACCCCGAGCCCGGCGAGATGGTGGTCGGAGGCGCGGACCTGGCCCGGCCACACCCCACGGGTCAGGCCGGCGACCGACACCACGTCCCACTCCAGGCCCTTGGCCGCGTGCGCGGTCAGGATCTGCACCGCACCCTCGACCACCTCGACCTCACCGGGGGCCAGCCCGCGTTCCTCGTCCTCGGCCGCCGCCACGAACGCCAGGAAACCGGGCAGCGCGGCGCCCTCCGTGTCGCTCGCGAACCGGGCCGCGACATCGCCGAGGGCGTCGAGGTGGCCGCGGGCCAACCCGGCGTCACCACCCCGGCCGGCACCGGCGCGTACGGCCACCTCGACGTCGAGCCCGATGGTCCGCTCGACGTCGGCGATCAGGTCCGGCAGCGACTGGTCGAGCCGCTGGCGCAGCAGCGCGAGTTCCCGGCCGTACGCCCGCAGCCGGGCGTACCCCTCCGCCGAAAAGGTCTGTGCCGGGCCGAGGTCGGCCAGCGCCTCGACCAGCGTCGCGTCGTCGAGCCGGTCGGTCACGATCTCCGGTTCGCCGTCGGCCCGGGACAACTCGCGACGGCCGGCCGCGATCACCTTCGCCCGCCGGTGCAGGGCCACCAGGTCACGCGGGCCGATCCGCCAGCGGGCACCGGTGAGCAGCCGCAGCAGAGCCGGGCCGTCGGTCGGGTCGGCCAGCACCCGCAGCGTGCAGACGACGTCCCGTACCTCCGGGGTGTCCAGCAGGCCACCCAGGCCGACCACCTCGACCGGCAGACCGCGCGCACGTAGCGCGGCCTCGATCGGCGGGATCTGGCTACGCAGCCGCACGAGTACGGCGCTCGTCGGGCGGCGGTCGAGCGGGATGTGCTCGGGCAGGGCCTCCGGCATCCCGGCCGCTCCCCGCCAGGCGGCGAGCATGCCGTCGGCGATCCAGGCCGCCTCGTCGACGAACGTCTCGGTCAGGGCACAGTGGACCGTCCGGCCGGGCCGGCCCCGCGCGGTCCGCCCGGCGATCGGCTCGGCGACCCGGAACGCCGCCGCCAGCTCGGCGACCCTGGCCCCGGCGACCCGCAACGGGGCGGACAGCGAGTTGGCCACACCGAGGATCTCCGGCCGGTTGCGCCAGCTCGTCGTCAGCGTCAACGTACGCGCCGGACGGCCGCCGGCGGCGGCGAACTCACCGGGGAAACGATCGAGGGTGCCGGCGCTCGCCCCCCGCCAGCCGTAGATCGACTGACACGGGTCGCCGACCGCGGTAACCGGATGACCACCCCCGAACAGCGACCGCAGCAGCACCACCTGGGCGTGACTGGTGTCCTGGTATTCGTCGAGCAGCACCACCCGGAACCGCTCCCGCTCGATCGCGCCGACCTCAGGGTGGTCGCGGGCGACCCGGGCGGCCCGCGCCATCTGGTCGCCGAAGTCCATCGCCTCGAAGTCCTGTTTACGCTGCTCGTACGCGCGGACCAGCGGAAGCAGCCGGAGCCGCAACTGCTGCACGGCCAGCGACTTCCGTACGTCGGCGTACACCTTGCCCGGCGGGTCCTGCACGTCGGCGAAGAACCGTCCGGTCCAGGCGGCCAACTCGTTCGGCGTCACCAGGTGCTCGGCCATCTCGCCGGAGAGCGCGAGCACGGCGTCGGTGACCGTGCTCGGCATCCGGTCCACACCGGACATGTCGCCGTCGTGGTTGCGCACGACCATGTCGACGATCTGCCAGCGGGACGCCTCGGTGAGCAGCCGGGTCGACGGTTCGAACCCGGCCCGCAGCCCGTGCTCGCTCACCACCCGCGACGCGTACGAGTGGTAGGTGGCCACCGTCGGCTCGCCCCCGAGCAGGTCCCGGGCCGCGTCCCGCCCCTCCCGGCCGAGTCGGCGGACCAGCTGCCCCAACCTGGTACGTACCCGGTGCGTCAGCTCGCCCGCCGCCTTGCGGGTGAAGGTGAGGCCGAGGATCTGCTCCGGCCGTACGTAGTCGTTGGCCACCAGCCAGACCACCCGGGCCGCCATCGTCTCCGTCTTGCCCGAACCCGCGCCCGCGACCACCAGCAGCGGCTCGACCGGAGCGGCGATGATCTCCGCCTGCTCCAGCGTGGGCGCGTGCGGCTGCCCGAGCAGCCGGGCCAGCTCCAGCGGGGTGTAGCGGGGGCCGGCGTCGGCCGCCCGGCGGGGCGCCGGGGCCGCCGCGAACAACGAAGGCTGCGTCACGAGTTACTCTCCGGCCTGCGCGACGTCGGGGGTTCGACCACCTGGCGGCCCTTGCCGGAGACCGGGCAGCTCGTCCGCACCGGGCAGACCCGGCACTTCGAGTTGGCCACCGCGGAGAACGTCGAGGCCGCCATCGTCTCGGCCGTACGGCGAACCATCGCCCGCGCCCAGCCGGCGTCCTCGGCCTCGGTGACCGCCTCCTGCCCCTGCTCCCGGGCATCCTTCGTGGACGTGCCGAGCTGGACCAGGGCGGCACCTCCCGACTCGTCGCCGAACTCGGCGAACCCACCCGCCTCGACCGCCGCCTGGTAGGCGCCGAGCTGCGGATGTTCGGCCAGCTCCGCACCGGTCACCGACGTCGACTTGCCGGTCTTCAGGTCGATGACGACCAGCCGCCCGTCGGCGTCGACCTCCAGCCGGTCGACCCGGCCGGTCAGGTCGACCGGGCGGGCCGGGTCGTCGAGGCGTACGGCGAACTCGTGCTCGATCGCCAGCAGCCGCCGGGGATTGCCGGCCAGCCAGCGCAGCAGCTTGTCGACCATCGCCTCGGCCCGGGTCAGCTCCGGGCCGGCCATCCAGCGGGCGGCCAGGTCAATGGCGTCGAACCGGGCGGCGACGTACTCCAGCAGCTGCGCCCGGTCGGCGGTGGCATCCTCGGCGAGCATCGCCGCGGCGTGCACCAGGTTGCCGACGCCCTGCGCGACCCCGGCGGGGGCGCTGCCGCCGTGCTTCTCCAGCAGCCACCGCAGGCTGCACCGCAGCGCGCTCTCCATCGTGGACGGGGTGACCTTGACCGGCTCGCCCTCGTCGACGAGCGGCCGGTCGTCGGAGAGCGCGCGCAGGCCCCACCAGTCGTCCGGATGCGCGCCGCGTACGCCGGCGGCGGCGAGCCGGGCCAGTTCACCGGCCGCCGCCCGCCGCCGGTCCGGTGGCGTCGCCGGGTCGGTGACCGCGGTACGCAACTCGGCGACCAGCGCCGCCAGGGTGAGGGCCCGGGGCGGCCGGCCGACCGGCAACTCCACCGGATCGCCGTGGGAATCGCCGTCGCCCGGGACGGTCGCGTCCGGCCCGCTGGGCCCGTCACCGTCCGGTCCGCCGGTCGCCCCGTCACCGGCCGGGCCGCCGGGCGGTGGGTCGACGACGCCCAACTCGTAGAGGAAGCGGCTCGGCTGCTCCTCGTAGTCCGCGCCACCGCCGGCACCCGCCGAGGCGACGGCGGTGACCAGCAGCCGGTGCCGGGCCCGGGTCACGGCGACATGGAACAGGCGGCGCTCCTCGGCGAGCATGGCCGCGGACTGGCCGGCCACCGCGGCCGCGGTGCCGGCCCCGGCGGCCCGGCCGGCGAGCACGTCGACCAGCCGCTCGGAGCCGAGCAGGCTGCCGCGCAGCCGCAGGTCGGGCCAGACCCCTTCCTGCACCCCGGCGACGACCACGAGATCCCACTCCAGTCCCTTGGCCGCGTGGGCGGTCAGCAGACGTACGGCCTCGCCCCGGTCGGCGCTCGGGGCGAGCGTGTCGGCCGGCAACTGCTGGCCGAGCACATGGTCGAGGAAGACCTCGATGCGGGCCCCGGGCAGCCGGTCGACGAACCGGGCGGCGGTGTCGAAGAGCACCACAACCGCGTCGAGGTCGCGGTCGGCGGCCGCGGCCCGCATCCGGGGTACGGTGTCCGGCTCGCCGTCCATCGCGGGGCCGCGCGCGGTGATCCGGTGCCATCGCTCGGCGAGCCCGGTGGCCTGCCACACCGCCCACAGCACGTCCTCGGCGGTCGCCCCGGGCCGGGCGGCGGCCGTCCGCGCGGTGCCGAGCAGGGCGGCGACCGTCTGTGCCGGTGCGGCCCAGCGGCGCTCGATCGCCACCAGTTCGGTCGGGTCGCGCAGCGCCTCGACGAGCAGCTCGCCGGACGGCCGCCGGTCGCCGACGGCGAGCGCGAGGGCCCGCAGCCCCTGGCGCAGCCGCCGTTCGGCGAGCGGGTCGGCGCCACCGAGCGGCGAGTGCAGCAGCGCCACCGCCGCCTCCTCGTCGAGCCGGTCGGGCTCGAGCGCGCAGCGCAGCAACAGCAGCAGCGGGGCGACGGCCGGCTGAAGGTGCAGCGGCAGGTCCTCGGCGTGCACGACGGTGGGGACCGCGACGGCGTGCAGGGCCCGCTGCAACGACGGCAGTTGGCGGGCGGTCGAGCGGACGATCACGGCCATCCGCGACCACGGCACGCCGTCGACCAGGTGTGCCTCGCGCAGTGCGTGGGCGACGTACGTCGACTCGCTGGTCGCGGACCGGAAGGTGCGCACCCGGACCGAGCCGGGCGGCGCGTCGGGCAGCGGCCGCAGCTCCCGGTGGCCGACGGGGCCCCGCAGCCGGCGGGCGAGCCGGTTGGTGGCGGCGAGCAGCCGACTCCCGGCCCGGTAGGAGGTGTGCAACGTGACCGTGGCCGCGGGCGCACCGGACATGGTGCGGAAGCGCTGCGGGAAGGTGGACACGATCGTCGGGTCGGCGCCCCGGAACGAGTACGTCGACGAATCGGGGTCGGCGAAGGCGACCAGCGACCGGCCGCCGTCGGCGATCCGCGCCAGCAGGTCGACCTGGGCCGGGTCGGTGTCGGCCAGCTCGTCCACGTAGACGTGGGCGAGCCGGTGACGTTCCGCGGCCAACAGCTCGGGGTCGTCGGCGAGCAGCCCGGTGGCGGCCCGGACCAGTTCGGCGGGATCGTAGGCGACCGACCCGCGGGTGGTCGCGTCCCGCAGGGCCAGTACGGCGACGTACTCGCGCAGGAACCGGGCGGCGGCCGGCCAGTCGGCGCGGTCGAGTTGCTCGCCCAGCCGGGCCAGTTGCGCCGGCCCGATCCCGCGCTCGGCGGCCCGCATCAGCAGGTCGCGCAGCTGCGCGGCAAAGGCCCGGGTACGCAGCGCCGGCCGCAGGTCCGGCGGCCAGCCGTACGGATCGTCGCCGTCCTCGTCGGGGCCGACCACGTCGAGCAGTTCCCGGATGATCAGGTCCTGCTCGGGGCCGGTCAGCAGGCGGGGCGACGGCTCGCCCCGGGCGGCGGCGGCCCGGCGCAGCAGCCCGAACGCGTACGCCGGGAAGGTGCGTACGAGTGGTTCGTGCACCACCCGCCCGGCAGCAGCGACGATGCGGGCCTCGATCCGGTGTCGCAACGTGGTGGCCGTGCGCCGGCCGAAGGTGAGCACCAGGATCCGTTCCGGGTCGGTGCCCTCGGCGACCCGGGCGGCGACCGCCTCCACGAGGGTGTCGGTCTTGCCGGTGCCGGGGCCCCCGAGCACCAGCAGCGGGCCGTCGACGTGCGCGACGGCCGCCTCCTGCCCGGAATCACGCTGGCCGGGTCACGACGCTGCCCGGGGTCATCTTGCCCGGGGTCACGGACAGTCGCCGGCGCGGCCTCGGCCGGCCGACGGACCAGCCGGTACGCCTGCATCCGCTCATCTCACCACGACGCACCGACACCACGACCGCCCAGGACCGTGCCACGCCGCCGGCTCAGCCGAGCCGCTCCTCGATGGCGTCGAGGGCGGCGGGTACCGAGTCGACGACGACGAGCAGGTCGATCGCGGCCTGCTTGGCGAACCGCAGGTCCGGCAGGCCGGCCAGCCAGTCGACCAGTCCGGCGTAGAAGCCTTCGGAGTCGACCAGGACGATCGGCTTGCGGTGCATGGCCAGGGTCGCGGTGGTCCACACCTCGAAGAGTTCGTCGAGCGTGCCGAGGCCACCGGGCAGGGTCAGGAACGCGTCCGACTTGTCGATCATGACGGTCTTGCGGCTCGCCATGTCGACCGTGACCACCAGCTCGTCGGAGTGCGTGTCGGCGACCTCCAGGTCGACCAGCGCCTGCGGGATCACCCCGACCGTACGGCCACCGCCGGCCCGGGCGCCGTCGGCGACCGCGCCCATCATGCCAACGCAGCCGCCGCCCGAGACGAGCGTGTGCCCCCGGCGGGCGATCTCCCGCCCGGCCTGGTCAGCCAGGTCAAGAAACCGGCGGTCGAGAGTCCGCGACGACGCGCAGAAGACGCAGATGGCGGCCATCGTCAGCGGTCCGTCGGGCGACCGGCGGTGGACGACCGCTCGGCCGCCCCCTCTTCGATGGCCGCGGCGGTCACCTCGGCCTCGGCCCGCGCCGCCTCGACCTGGGCGGCGGCGGTCTCCTGGATCGCCTCCTGCTCGGCGGCGAGCGCCGCGTCCGCGTCGACGATGTGCCGGACAGCCGTCTCCACGTCGTCGGTCACACAGATCAGATCGAGGTCGGCCGGTCCGATCTTGCCGTCGGCCGCCAACGTGTCGCGGAGCCAGTCGATCAACCCCCGCCAGTACGCCTCGCCCATCAGCACGACCGGGAAGCGGGTCACCTTGCCGGTCTGCACCAGGGTCAGCGCCTCGAACAGCTCGTCGAGGGTGCCGAACCCGCCCGGCAGCACCACGAACGCCTGCGCGTACTTGACGAACATGGTCTTGCGGGCGAAGAAGTAGCGGAAGTTGATGCCCAGGTCGACCCACTCGTTGATGCCCTGCTCGAACGGCAGCTCGATGCCGAGCCCGACCGAGTGGCCACCGGCCTCGGTCGCACCCCGGTTCGCGGCCGCCATCACGCCCGGCCCGCCGCCGGTGATGACCGCGTAGCCGGCCCGGGCCAGTTCGGCGCCCAGCCGTTCGGCGAGCTGGCACTCGGGGCTGTCGGGCTTGCTGCGGGCCGAGCCGAAGACGCTGACCGCGGGCGGCAGGTCGGCGAGACTGTCGAAGCCCTCGACGAACTCCGACAGGATGCGCAGCGCCCGCCAGGCGTCCCGGGTCTTCCAGTCGCCCCGGCCGCGCGAGTCGAGCAGGCCCTGGTCGGCGGTCGCCCGTGGGATCGCATCGCGGCGCAGGGTCACCGGACCGCGATGCCACTCCGGCCCGCCCGGCAGGTGATTACTTCGCTCGCTCCGCTCGCTCATGACGTCCACTCGCTTCGCTCGCTCATGACGCCCACCGTAGTGGCCGGCGCCAGCCGGCATGGACGCGCCTACCAGCGGCGTCGAGAAAAAGATCCCCGCCGGGTGCAACCAAATCGGTGGTAGCCGCGTCTCTTATTCCACATACTGCGTATGCGCGGCGCCCCGGCACCGCCGCCGGGGCCTTCGGGGGGAGGAACGCCATGAGCGAGCGAAGCATGCAGGGCGAGCACAGCGGACCGAACGGGATCTCTTCATGACCCGGTCGGACATCATCCGGCAGCGCCGGGAGATGCAGCGCCGGATCCGTGAGGTGGTCGCCCAGCGCCGGGTGGCGGTGGGCCGGCCGCCCCGCCCGACGGACCGGGCCGACGAACCGGCGGTCGAGTCCACGGCGACCTGACCCGGCGGCCACCCGCCGGGTCGCTCCGGCTCAGGCCAACCAACGGCGCAGCGTGGCCGCGCCCTCGCGGATCAGACCGATCTCGACGTGCTCGTCGGGGGCGTGGGCCACGTTCGGGTCACCCGGCCCGAAGTTCAGCGCCGGGATGCCCAGCGCCGCGAACCGGGCCACGTCGGTCCAGCCGAGCTTGCCGACCGGGGCCGCGCCGACCGCCGCCAGGAACTCCACCGCCGGCGCCGCGGTGAGGCCGGGAAGCGCGCCGGCCGCCGAGTCGGTCATCGTCACCTCGAAGCCGTCGAAGACCTCGCGTACGTGTGCGTGCGCCTCTTCCGGCGTACGGTCCGGGGCGAACCGGTAGTTGACCTCGACCTCGCACAGGTCCGGCACGACGTTGCCGGCCACGCCGCCGTGGATGCGTACGGCGTTGAGCCCCTCGCGGTAGGTGCAGCCGTCGATCTCGACCGTCCGGGCCTGGTATCCGGCCAGCCGGTCGAGCACGGCGCCGGCGGCGTGGATCGCGTTGACGCCCTTCCAGGAGCGGGCCGAGTGGGCCCGCCGGCCACGGGTCCGCACCAGCGCCCGCATGGTGCCCTGGCAGCCGGCCTCGACCACGCCGTACGTCGGTTCGAGCAGGACCGCGAAGTCCGCCTCCAGCCACTGCGGGTACGCCTGCGCGACGAGGTTGAGCCCGTTGTAGCGGGACTCGATCTCCTCGGCCTCGTAGAAGAAGTAGGTCACGTCGTAACGCGGCTCGGGCAACGTGACGGCCAGGTTGAGCGCGAACGCGACCCCGGACTTCATGTCGCTGGTGCCGCAGCCGTAGATCCGGTCGCCCTCGACGGTGGACGGGAAGTTGTCGTTGAGCGGCACGGTGTCGAGGTGCCCGGCCAGCACGACCCGCTGCGCCCGCCCGAGGTCCGTACGCGCCATCAGGGTGTTGCCGTGCCGGTGGGTGGTCAGGTGGGGCAGCGACCGCAGCACCTCCTCGACCCGGTCGGCGATCTCCTTCTCGTCGAGCGAGACGGATTCGATGTCGACCAGGGCGCGGGTCAGCGCGACCGGGTCGGCCAGTACCTCGGGGGTCAGCGGGTTCACCATGCCTCGCACGGTACCTTCGAGGCCGTGACGAACACGCAGCCCGCCTGGGGCATCGGCCTGGCCACGACCACCGCCGACGGACAGGTGCTCGACACCTGGTATCCGGCCGGCCTACTCGGGCTCGGTGCCCGGCCGGCAGACACCGACGAGAGCCGGCTCGCCGGCGCGACCGGCGACCGGGCGCTGCCCGGTCTGCGTACGGTCGTGGTGGTCACCGAGATCGGCTCGCTGGCCGACCCGATCAAGGACGCCGCCGACGCGTACCTGCGGTTGCACCTGCTCTCGCACCGCCTGGTGCGGCCGAACGAACCGAACCTGGACGGCATCTTCGGGGCGCTGGCGAACGTCGCCTGGACGTCGGCCGGGCCGTGCCCGCCGGACCGGGTCGACGAACTGCGGCTGATCGAGCGGGCCGCCGGCCGCCACCTGGCCGTGTACGGGGTGGACAAGTTCCCCCGGATGACCGACTACGTGGTGCCGTCCGGGGTGCGGATCGCCGACGCGGACCGGGTGCGGCTCGGCGCCCACCTGGCGTCCGGCACGACGGTGATGCACGAGGGCTTCTGCAACTTCAACGGCGGCACGCTGGGCGCCTCGATGGTCGAGGGCCGGATCGTGGCCGGCGTGGTGGTCGGCGACGGCTCCGACATCGGCGGCGGCGCCTCGATCATGGGCACGCTGTCCGGCGGCGGAAAGGACCGGATCAGCATCGGCGAGCGCAGCCTGATCGGCGCGAACGCCGGGGTCGGGATCTCGCTCGGCGACGACTGCGTGGTCGAGGCGGGCTGCTACATCACCGCCGCGTCGAAGCTGCTCCTGCCCGACGGCCGGGTGGTCAAGGCCCGGGAACTGTCCGGTGTGGACGGACTGCTGTTCTGGCGTAACTCGGTCACCGGCGCGCTGGAGGCGAAGCCGCGCACCGGCACCGGCATCGAGCTCAACGCGGCCCTGCACGCCAACGACTGAAAGACCGGTTCCGGCCCGCCGAGGCAGTGGCGGGCCGGAACCGGCGGTCTCTGGTGGTCACTCCGGCGTCTTGATGCCTCCGGTCGCGGCCGGCGAGAAGCGTCCGTCCTGCACGGTGTTCACGATGATGTTGAAGAACGTGTTCGGCGCCAGACCGGTGGCGTCGAAGTAGATCCGTCCGGTGCCCGGGTTGGCCGTCACGGTGTAGTCCTTGCGCATCGCGGTGCCCGACGGCATGCAGCGCGGCGGCAGCCCCTCCCCGTCCCACACCTCCCAGCAACTCTTGTCGTAGCCCCGGCTGATCCAGTTGACGCTGACGTGGTAACGCTGCTCGTTCCAGGAGTTGTCGAGCCAGCTCAGCCGGATCGTGCTGTCGGTGTAGTGGGTCGAGGCCGACAGCGTCAGGCCGGTCGGCGCGGGCGGCTCGACCTTGTAGGTGTGGCAGCCGAGCAGGCGGTCCGGCGCGACCGGCGTCGTCCAGTCCCGGTAGTTCTCGACGGTGACGCAGAACTCGTGGGTGCCGTAGGTGCCGGGGATCGGGACGGTGGTCGAGAAGCCGACGTTGGCGCCCCGGCCGGCGTGGTACCGGTCGGCGTAGAAGAGGCCGTAGTCGTAGTTGTACGCCCGCACCCGGACCCGTACCGGGCCGCCGTTGGCGTCCGACGCCCACCCGGACAGGTGTAGCTGCGCGCCGCCGAGGTACTGGTACGACTCCAGGGAGCCGGTCGGCGTCTTGTCGGACGGCGGAGGCGGCGGGGGCGGCGGGTCACCCGGATCCTCGTTGCAGATGGGCGGCGGGTTCGGCCGGTCGCAATAGGGCGCTGCGTGGGCCGGTACGGCGGGCAGCACGACGGCGGTGGCGGCGGCGAGCAGTCCCACCAGGAAGGCACGAGTACGTTTCATGCCGTCATTACGGCACGGGCGGTTGGGAATCAAGTGGCAATCGACTGGAGGTCGGCGGCACCTAGCAGTGCAGTCGGGCTTCTCGGGCAGATCTGGGCGAACCGGTGCACATCATGTAAATAACCCAGCAACCGGCGTAGAGCATTCCCGTGCCCGGGCATGATGAGCCTGCCCCCCTTACCGTCAGGGAAGGCTGTCCGTGCCAGGTCACCGGCTGCTCGCCACCGCACTGCTGATGCTGGTGCTGCCCTTGGCCGCCTGCGGCAGCGGCCGCCCGGCGACCGGCGCGGCCGACCCGACACCCGGTCACATCCTGGAGATCCCGGTGACCGTCGCGCCGGGCACCGCCTGGATGGGCGGCGAGACGATCGCCCTGGCCTCGGGGGTCACGGTCGCCACCGGCGAGCCGGTGGTCGTCCTGCCGGGGGCGGCGGGGGCGGGCAGTACGACGGCCGTACGCTTCGCGGTCACCATCACCAACCACCGACCCGAGCCGCTCGACGTGTCGGCGGCGGTGGTACGCGCGAACATCGGCACGGCCCGCGTTCCGGCGACCCTGGTCGGTGGCGGCGACCCGGGGTTCCGGGGCGTCGTGGAGCCCGGCCGGCAGCAGACGGTCGTCCTGACGTTCAGCGCCCCCACCGGCGACCTGTCGGTGATCGAGGTCAGTGTGGCCCCGGCGGTCCGGGTGGGAACGGCACTCTTCCAGGGATCGGTCGACTGACCGCGGGCGGACTGTCAGCCAGCCGACAGCGGAGCGACCATCACCATCTCGAGATTCGTCCGGTTGAGCCCGAAAAGAGACTTCGGCGACCGCTCCGCCGCCCCCGCCGACTCCCCCAGCGCCCACCGCCCGGCGCCGCACCCATCCGGAGGATCCACCGTGATCAGACTGTCCAAGCGCGGTGCCGTCGTCATGCTCGCCTCGGTCGTCACCCTCGGCGTGGCCAGCGTCGCGTGGGCCGCGTGGTCGGTCACCGGCTCGGGTACGGGCACCGCCCGGGCACAGTCCGTTCAAGCGCTGACCGCCACCGCCGAACCGGTCACCCAGCTCTACCCCGGCGCGGTGGCCGACGTACGGCTGCGGGTCACCAACCCCAACCGTTTCAAGGTGGCGGTGACCAGCCTGGCCCTCGGCCAGCTCACCACCGACAAGCCGGGCTGCACCGCCGACAACAGCGGCATCCTGCTCAAGCCGCAGACCCGGCCGGTGCTCGTCGACGCCCAGGCCCGCCCGCAGGACATCGTGCTGCCCGGCGCGATCCGGATGACCAACGAGTCCGACGCGGCGTGCGCCGGCGCGACCTTCACCCTCGGCTTCACCTTCGCCGGCGTCAGCGCCGCCGAATGAGGCGCCTGCTCACCGCGTCCCCCGCCGTACTGGCGATCGCAACGGGCGCGGCCGTCCTGGCCGGCAGCGCCACCGCACTGGCCGCCTGGGTCGTGACCAGCGAACCCACCACGCTGTCGACCACGGCCGTGACGCTGTCCCCCGGCAACCGCCCGGAGGTCACCGTGGCCGGCGGTACGGTCACCGTGCGCTGGGCCCCCAGCCAGATCGTCGCCGGGCACGACGTGTCGGGCTACCGGATCACCCGGTACGACCGGACCGGCGGGGCGCAGCCCGCCCGGGGTGTGTGCGAGGAGATCGTCACCGGCTCGAACTGCACCGACGCGGCCGTACCGCCGGGCACCTGGACCTACACGGTGCGGCCGGTGCAGGCCAACTGGACCGGCCCGGAGAGCGGGCGCAGCCACCCGGTCACCATCGCCGCCCCCGGCCCGGACGGCGGGCCCGGGCCCTCGCCGGTGCCTGTTCCGTCCGGCCCGCCGGCACCACCCCCGGCCCGCTACGGCACGGTCCTCGTCGACGGGCGCGGCGTGCCGGCGATCGGCCCCGACGCGCCGTCGTGGACCGTGGAGTGGCCGGCCAGCCCGAACGCGGCGACCACGCTGGTGGTGGTCTATCCCGGCCGGCCCGATCCCGGCTCGGTGTTCGAGGGCTGGGACGGCCGGCAACGGCCGGTCAGCGTCGTCGCCGACCCGGCCGGCCCCACCCTGACCGTGTACCCGCCCGGCCGGTCCGCTCCCCATACGCCGGCGCTGGGGCCGTTCACCGTCGGTGCCGCCGGGCAGCTCACCGCCGCCGACAGTGCCGCCGGCACCATCGCGCTCGCTGGTGACCGCTACGTCGTCACGATCGGCGGCCCGACGGCCACCGCCCGGCCGGCCACCCCGCCCCCGACCGGCAGCGCCGGCCCGACGGCCCGCGCCACCCCCGCCCCGCCGGTCCGCACCCCGAAGCCGGTTCCGGACCTGCCGACCACCCTGGCGCCGACCGGGGTGGGCGGGCCCGAGAGCCGGCCCACCGAGGCGGCGGCGGTGCCGCCGTACGTCCCGGCACCGTCCGCCTCGCGGTCACCCTGAGCGGCCGGGCAACGCCGAACGGACCGGCGGTACGACCGCGGTCGGGCCGCGCAGCAGCGACTTCGCCGCCGCGCCGGCGAGCGGTCGGGAGAACAGGAAACCCTGCCCGTACGGGCAGCCGAGATCGCCGAGCAGGTCGCGCTCGACCCGGGACTCGACGCCCTCGGCGATGACCTCCAGCCCGAGCGTGCCGGCGAGCCCGACGATGGCCTCGACCAGCGCCCGCTGCCGGGGCGAGCCGGAGATGGTCGAGGTGAAGGACCGGTCGATCTTCAGCACGTCGACCGGCATCCGCTGCAGGTAGCTCAGCGACGAGAACCCGGTGCCGAAGTCGTCGATGGCGACCCGTACCCCGATCCGGCGCAGCGCGGCGAGTTCGGCCCAGGCCCGGTCGTCGTCGCGCAGCAGCGCCGACTCGGTGATCTCCAGCATCACGCCGGACGGGTCGACCCCGGCGGCGGTGAGCGCCGTGCTCACCTTGTCGACGAAGCCCGCCGCCCGGAGCTGGTGCGCCGACACGTTGACGCTGACGTACGGTGTGGCGCGTCCGGCGCGGATCTGCCGCCAGCCGGCCACCGCGCGGACCGCCTCGTGCAGCACCCAGTCGCCGATGGCCTCGATGAGCCCGGTCTCCTCGGCGATGGCGATGAACTCCGCGGGCGGCACGAAGCCCAGCGTGGGATGCCGCCACCGGACCAGCGCCTCGAAGCCGAGGATCGCTCCGCTGCCCATCACCACGATCGGCTGGTAGTCGAGGGTGAACGTACGGTCGCTGACCGCCCGGGCGAGCGCGGCCCGCAGCTCCAGCCGCTCGACGATCGCGGTGTGCACCGAGGCCTCGTACCGGCGCCACCGGCGCTTGCCGTCGCCCTTGGCCACGAACAGCGCGAGGTCGGCGTGCCGGAGCAGTTCGCCG
Organism: Polymorphospora rubra; assembly: GCF_018324255.1. GTDB lineage: Bacteria > Actinomycetota > Actinomycetes > Mycobacteriales > Micromonosporaceae > Polymorphospora > Polymorphospora rubra. The sequence goes on along the minus strand of NZ_AP023359.1, from coordinate 3,704,219 downwards.
GCGTCGGCGGCGTCGGCGGTGGTCGCGATGCCGATGCTCACCGAGCCCCGGACCTCCGCGCCGTCGATGGTGAACGGTTCGGCGAGCGCCGCGATCACCTGCTCCGCGACCAGTTCCGCCTCGGCCGGGCTGCCCAGGTCGTCGACCAGTGCGGCGAACTCGTCGCCGCCGTTGCGGGCCACCGTGCCGAGCCCGCCGACCGCCGTGGTCAACCGCCGGGCGACGGCGACCAGCAGCTCGTCACCGGCGGTGTGGCCGAGGGTCTCGTTGACGGCGGTGAGATCGTCGAAATCGATGATCAGGGCGGCGACGATCCGCCCGGTCTCGCTGGCCCGCCCCACCGCCTCGCTGACCCGGTCGTGGAAGAGCGTGCGGTTGGCCAGCCCGGTCAGGGCGTCGTGGCGGGTGCCGTGGGTCAGCTCGTGTTCGAGCCGGCGCCGGTCGGTGACGTCGCGCAGGGTGATGACCAGTCCCCGTACGGTCCGGTCCCGGCGCAGGTCGCGATAGCTCGCCTCGACCTGGACCGGGGTGTCGTCCGGCCGGACCAGCCGCCAGTCGGCCCACTGCCCCGGCCGCCCGCCGGACGCCCGCGCCTGGGCCAGCAGTTCGGTGACCGGCACCCCGGTCTCCGCTTCGACGATCTCGCCGAGCGGGGTGCCGGGCGCCGGTTCGACCCCGAGGACGGTGGCCACCGCCGGGCTTGCGTAGCGCAGCCGGTGGTCGTCGTCGACGATCAGGATCACGTCGGTCGTGGTCTGCACGATGGTCCGGAAGTACGCCTCGCTGTTGCGCCGGTTGATCTCGTCGCTGAGGCTGATCCGTTGCAGCGCCAGCGCGGCCTGGGCGGCCAGCGCCTCCAGTGCGTCGCGCAGGATGACGAGCACCTCGGCCTCGGCGGCGACGAGCAGGGCACCGACCCGGGGGATCCCGGCGGAGCCCTCGTCGAGGACCATCGGGCACAGCAACGTCTGGTCGAAGTCGCGCAACTGGTTGGCCAGGCCCGGGTGCAGGGTGCCGGTGCGCAGCATCCGGGTCCGCCGCAGCGCGGCCGCCCCGGACATCCGGTACGGCTGCGGGGCGCCCGGCCCCCACACGCTGAACGCGGCCGCCGGCACTCCCTCGGACCGGTTGACGGAGAAGACCATCCGGTGCGTGGCGCCGCGGGGCATCAGGCGGGCGACGGTCGCCCGGACCGCCTCGGCCACCTCGTCGGCGCTGGCTGCGGAGACCAGTGCCGCGCCGGCGACGCGCAGTCCGCGTTCGCGGCCGACGGCGCTGCGGTGGGCGTCGGCGACGTCGGCGAAGCGGCTGAGCACGAGCACGAACATCACCCCGGACACCACCGAGATGACCACGTCGTCGTGCGGTTGCCCGGTCAGCGCCCGCAGCAGCAGCACGGCCGGGCCGACCAGCGCCAGCGTTCCGAGCAGGACCAGCCAGAGCCGGCTGATCTGCGCGGCCCGGGGCTGGGCCGGCTCGGTGAGCGCGGTCATCGACGGGTGCAGCGCGGCAGCGCTCCAGGCAATGTAGAAGATCAGCCAGCCGAGCTCCCCCGGGTTGCCGTCCGACCAGCCGCCGTCGCGCAGCGCGAGCACGTAGAGCACATCGGACACCAGCAACCCGGTGGCTCCGACCAGCAGCAGCAGTACGGCCGGATTTCGTCGGGCGATGACCGCCAGCCGGGCCGTGGTCGCGAAGACCAGCAGCGCGCCGAAGATGTAGGCCGCCGCCGCCGACCGGTTGACGCCCCGCGTGTCGCCGTTGAACAGCGGACCGATCACGAACACCCAGACGAGGAAGATCGCGGCGGTCGTGAAGATCAGCAGATCGAGGAAGCGGGCCCGGTCGCGCATCGTCGAGCTGATCCGGGTCAGCCCGAGCAGCCCGGTGGCCAGCAACGGAAACATCGCCAGGTAGAACATGTCGGCGAGCAGCGAGGCGGAGCCCTGCGGCTCGGTGGTGAGGCTGTAGCTCGCGTCACCGGCGGCGAACGCGACCAGCCCGGCCGCGATCAGATACCAGGCGTAGCGGCGCCGCGGCCGGTGCACGTGCACCCCGAACAGGATCGCCGCCAGGCTGGCCAACCCGGTGAGGGCCCAGCCGAGCGGCCGCAGCGGGGGCACGGCGAACACGACGACACCGAGCACCGCCATGACGGAGCAATAGCCGACGACGACCTTCCGCGTGGACACGCGCCTCCCCTGCCGGTCGCCGGACAACATCACTGTGGACACGGCGTGGACGCGTCCGCCGCTTGGTTTACCAGCCCGGCCCATGCTCCGCCATCGCCCCGGCGGACACTGATTGTGACCGATATCTGGCAGATCATCGATCCACGGAGGACCCCGAGCCGAGCACCAGATCGGCGCGATCCGCGGTGGCGGCGATCAGTTCCGCGTTCACCTGATCGGGTCCGTGCGCCCGGGCGGCGGCTTCGGCCAGGTCACGGCCGAACCGCACGTGCCGCTCGGTCAGCCGGCGCAGCCGTACGTCCTCGTCCGGGTCGAGGAACCACGCCTCGTCGAGGAGGGGTCGTACGTCGTCCCAGGGGCGCTCCCGCATGAGCAGATAGTTGCCTTCGGTGACGACCAGCCGTGCCGACGGCGGCACCGCGATGGCGCCGGCGACCGGCTCCTCGATCTCGCGGCGGAACTCCGGGGCGTAGACCGTCGCATCGTCGGGGAACCGCAGCCGGCGCAGCAGGGCAACGTAGCCGGCGGCGTCGAAGGTGTCGACGGCGCCCTTGCGGGCCTGCCGGCCGAGCCGGTGCAACTCGGCCTCGGCGAGGTGGAAACCGTCCATCGGCACCAGGACGGCGACGTCCCCCAGGGCGGCGACGATCCCGGCGGCCAGGGTGGACTTGCCGGCACCGGGCGGGCCGGCGATGCCGAGCAGTTGACGTGGGCCCGCGTCGGCGAGGGCACGGGCGCGGGCGACCAGGCGGGGATCCGTCACCGGCCGACTATCCCACCGCCCGCCGCCCCGGGCACCGGCCGGTCCGGGCTCAGTCGGCCGGGTCGGCCAGCACGGTCGGTGGGCTGATCGAGAACCTGGCCTCGACGCTGGCCTGCACCGTCTGCACCTGCGGGTCGAGGTCGAGGTCGGGCGGCCCGCCGGAGTCCTTCGCCATCGCGCCGAGCTGGAAAGCGGCCCTGGTCATCACCGGCTGGTTCGTCATCCCGCTGTCGGCCAGTTCGAGCAGTGCGGTGACCCGGGCGCCGAGCGCGTCGGCGTACTCACGGGCCCGGACGAGCGCCTCGTCGATCGCGGCCCGGCGGGCGTCCCGGTAGACCGGACTGGCCGGCCGCAGTTCCCACCAGGGGCCGGCGACGGTCGTCTGGTCCTGGTCGGCGAGCCGCAGCATCAGCTCGCCGAGCACGGTGAAGTCGGTGACGGTCACCGTGGTGGTGACCGAACCGTGATAGGCGGCGACCCGTTCGCCGGACCGCTTCAGCTCCGGGCGCACCTGGAGGGTGCCGGTCTCCCGCCGTTCGATCGCGGTGCCGTAGCCGTCGATCACCGAGCGGGCCGCGGCGGCCCGCTCGCCGAGCCGGTTCAGGGTCGTCTGCCGGTCGCGGTCCCGGGCCGCCACCGTCACCGCGAACCGGGCCACCTCCGGCGGGACCTCCCGGGTCGCCTCGCCGCGTACTGCCAGAACCGGACCATCGACCATGACCACAGCCTAGCCAGCCGCAGCGTCCGGCGCCGGGAACCGCTCAGCGGGCGAGCCGCTCGACCGCCGCCGCCACCCGCTCGTCGGTCGCGGTCAACGCGACCCGGACGTGCCGCTCCCCCGCCGGCCCGTAGAACGCGCCCGGCGCGGCCAGGATGCCCCGCTCGGCCAGCCAGGTGACCGTCGCCCAGCAGTCCTCGCCCCGGGTTGCCCACAGATAGAGCCCGGCCTCGGAGTGCGACAGCTCGAAGCCGGCACCGGTCAGCGCCGCCCGCAGCAGTTCCCGCCGGGCGGCGTAGCGACCGCGCTGCTCCTCGACGTGCGTCTCGTCGTCCAACGCCGCGATCATGGCCGCCTGCACCGGCGCCGGCACGATCATCCCGGCGTGCTTACGCACCGCCAGCAGCTCGGCGACCAGGGCCGGGTCACCGCCCAGGAAACCGGCCCGGTAGCCGGCCAGGTTGGAACGCTTGGACAGCGAGTGGACGGCGAGCAGCCCGGCGTACGAGCCGCCGCAGACCCGCGGGTCGAGGATCGAGACAGGCTCGTCCTCCCAGCCCAGGGAGAGGTAGCACTCGTCGCTCGCGACGACCGCGCCGCGCTCGCGTGCCCAGTCGACGACCTTGCGCAGGTGGGCCGCGGGCAGGACCCGGCCGGTCGGGTTGGAGGGCGAGTTGACCCAGACCAGCCGGACCCGCGGCGTCGGGCCGAGCGCGGTCAGTGAGTCGGTACGCACCACGGTCGCCCCGGCCAGCCGCACCCCGACCTCGTACGTCGGGTAGCCGACCTGCGGCAGCACGACGACGTCACCGGCGCGTACGCCGAGCAGGGTGGGCAGCCACGCGACCAGTTCCTTGGACCCGATCAGGGGCAGCACGCCCAACCCGTCGGCGGAGGCGCCGCAGGACCGGCCGAGCCAGCGCGTGATCGCCGCCCGCAGCGCGGGTGTGCCGGCGGTGAGCGGATAGCCGGGCGCGTCCGAGGCCGCGTCGAGGGCAGCCCGGATCAGCGCCGGGACCGGATCGACCGGCGTGCCGATCGACAGGTCGACGATGCCGTCCGGGTGCTCGGCGGCGAGCCGCTTGGCCGGCTCGAGCAGGTCCCACGGAAAGTCGGGCAGGCCGGCCGAGACGGCGGTGACCGGTGGCGCCGTCGCCGGTGTCTCGGCGGGCACGCCGCTCAGTGGCCCTCGCCGCGAGGCGGCTGGGCCGCGACGAACGTCGCGTCCTTCTCCACCTTGCCGACCTTCGAGGCACCGCCGGGCGAACCGAGGTCCTCGAAGAACTCGTAGTTGGCGGTGGTGTAGTCCTTCCAGTTCTCCGGGACGTCATCCTCGTAGAAGATCGCCTCGACCGGGCAGACCGGCTCACACGCCCCGCAGTCGACACACTCGTCGGGGTGGATGTAGAGCATCCGGTTACCCTCGTAGATGCAGTCGACCGGGCACTCCTCGATGCACGCCTTGTCGAGCACATCCACGCACGGCTCGGCGATGATGTACGTCACGGGTCATCTCCTCCGCAGGCTACGCCGCGATCAACCGCGGCGGTAAGAGCCTAGTATCTCGCCGGGGAGGGGGTCGATCGTGCTCCGACAGCAGGATGTGGGACATCGGGTCGTGGTCCGGCGAATTGTCGGGGTACGGAACGATAGAGCCCTGTATTCCGACGCGCTCGGCGAACTCGTCGATCTCACCGAGACGCATCTCACCATCGCCACCTCCAGCGGCCCGCTGAGCGTACCGCTGACCGAGGTGCACCGGGCCAAGCGCGTACCCGCCTCGCGGCGCCCGACCGCCGCGGACGTCGTCGCCCTCGAACTCGCCGCCAACGAGGCGTGGCCGGCACCGGATCAGGACCGGCTCGGCGACTGGCTGCTGCGCAGCGCGCAGGGCTGGACCGGCCGGGGCAACTCGGCGCTGCCGGTCGGCGACCCCGACCGCCCCCTGGACGCGGCGATCGACGCCGTCCGGGACTGGTACGCCGCCCGTGGTCAGCCGGCGATGGTCAACGTACCGCTCCCGCTGGCCGCGCCGGTCGGCGTGGCGCTCGACGAGCGGGGCTGGGGCGCCCGGGCGTTGACGCTGGTCCGCACCACCGCCCTGCCGAACCTGCTGGCGGCGGCACCGCCGCGCGGCGACCTGCCGGAGCCACGGCTGGAGTCGGCGCCGAGCGCCGGCTGGCTGGCCGTCACGGCCGGCCGGAAAGGTGGTCTGCCGGCCGCGGCGCACCACCTGCTGACCGCTGTCGACCGGGTCTGTTTCGCCCACCTGCACGAGGACGGCGAACTGGTCGCCACCGCCCGCGGCACGATCACCGGCGGCGGCCGCTGGCTCGGCATCGGGCTGCTCGAGGTGGTTCCCGCGGCGCGGCGACGCGGCCTGGCCGCGCACACGATCGGAGCGCTCGCCCGGTGGGCGGCCGCGTCAGGGGCGACCGACGCCTTCCTCCAGGTCGAGGAGCGCAACACACCGGCGGTGACGCTCTACGGGCGGCTCGGCTTCACCACCCACCACACCTACCTGACCCGCGTGGCGCCGTGACCGCACCCGGTGCCCGGTCCGGCCGGCCGGCTCGGATCAGCGTCGGACGACCCGCCGGGGCTTGGCCAGCTTGGCCTCGCTGTACTGCTGCAACGAGCGGGAACGGTGGTCGCGGCCGAGCGCGATCAGGACGAGGTAGCCGACCACGGTGCCGCCGAAGGTGAACGCGGCGTAGAGCCAGATCTGCGAGAAGAACGAGCCGGCCCCGTTGGCGAACGGGTACGAGCCGCTGACGAACGGACCGACGAAGACCGTCAGCGCGAGGGCGATCAGCACCGCGCCGGCCAGGTCGGCACCCCATCGCGACAGCGGGTGCTGCCGGCCCCAGACGAACGCCAGCACCGCCAGGATCACCGCGATGACGGCGAACATGCCGAGCGAGACGCGGTCCTCGACCTCGGGATTGGCATCGAAGCCGAAGCGGGTGACCAGCCGGGCGACGACGTTCACCAGGAAGAGCGCCCCTGCGAGCAGCCCGATCGGCACCCAACGGTCCTTCATTGCACACCCTCCCGACACCCAGGCGAACTTTCCGCTAGAACTCTTACCGTTCCCGTGGATGATCCGCCAGGTTGCGCGGGTAACCGCTTGGACACCTTTCATGGCCGGCGGTGCGTGGCGCGGGTGGCGCGCCGGCGCGCGGGGATCAGCGTGCCGGCGCCAGGATCAGCCGGAATCCCATGATGGCAAACGCCATCGAGCCGGCGACGATCGTCGCCAGGCCCACCCAGTTGTCGCCGGTCAGCAGCAGGTCGCCCTCGTCCGTACGACCGGCCGCCACGACCATGATCGCGAACCAGGTGAACGCCGGTAGGGCGACCGCCCACCGCTTGCCGACCGCCCGGTACGCGAACCAGCTCAGGGCCACGTTGGCGACCAGCGCGATGAGCGCGGACACCCCGATCAGGTGACCGCCGACCCGCACGGTCGCGAAGAGCAGCTCGAGTACGGCGGTGAGCAGCGCCGCCACCACGGCGAGGATGCCGCCCACCACCCGCAGGGCGAGGTCGACGGCCGCGCCGGACGCCGAGGGCTTTTCCGGTTCGGGCGGCTGCGCCCCGGACGGCGCCTCGGGGGTCATCAGCGGTACCGGGCCGGGGCCGGTCACCGCGCCCCGGCGCGCAGCGGCACGCCGGCCTCGGTCGCCGGTCGGCCGGGCGGCGTGTCGGCACCGTCGGCCACCGGCGGGACCTCGTCGGGATCGGCCGGCAGTCCGGCGAACAGGTCGCTCTCCCACCGGTACGGCCCGCTGCCCGGCCCCTTCTCGCCGACCGCCAGCGTGTAGTACTCGACGCCCATGAACTCGCTGCCGAAGTTGCCGGCGATCGAATAGAGCCAGGAGGTGTCCGGGATCTGGGTCGCGTGGGCCCGCATCGCCGCCTCCTTCGCGGCGTGCCAGTCGGTCCCGTCGACCCGGGCCGCGATCTGCTCGTCCGGCGTGCCGAACGGGAAGCCGTCGACGTCGTCGATACCGGCGAACGGATTGTCGGTCGACGCGCCGAACGCGGCCAGCCCCGCCTCGAGCACACTGCGCGGCATCGCCGTCCAGTAGACCTTGGCGGGCCCGAAGCCCCCGGCCGTCGCGATCTCGGCCGCCCGCATCGCCACCCGGTGCGCCTGGATGTGGTCGGGGTGGCCGTAGAAACCGTTGGGGTCGTAGGTGACCAGCACCTGGGGGCGGGTCTCCCGCATGATCTCGACCAGGTGTCCGGCGGCCTCGTCGAGATCGGCCTGCCAGAACGCGCGCGGGTCGTCGTTGGTGGGCAGTCCCATCATGCCGGAGTCGCGGTAGCGTCCGGCGTCGCCGAGGAACCGGTGGTCGGCGACCCCCAGGGCCCGGCACGCCACGTCGAGTTCGGCGATCCGGTAGCCGCCGAGCTGGTCGGCCTCGGCGGCGGCGAGCCGCGCGAGGGCCGGCACGTGGATCTCGCCTTCCTCACCGAGCGTGCAGGTCACCAGGGTCACCTGGGCACCGCTCGCCGCATAGAGGGCCATCGTCGCGCCGGTCCCGATCGCCTCGTCGTCGGGATGGGCGTGGACCAGCATCAGTCGTCGTGCCACCCGGGTCACTCTACGCGCCACCCGGGTCCGGCCGACCGCAGCGCCCGTACGGCGGATGCCGCGCGTCGACTGCCGCGACCGGCCCCACGGGGAAACGCACCGGCCTACGATCCGGGTGTGGACTTTCCCGAGCTGGCGGCGCGTACCCGGCGGTTCACCAGCGGCGCGCCGCGGGCGGTGACCGTCGCCGGTGACGGCAGTCGGGTGCTCTTCCTGCGCTCCACCGGGTCGCAGGACCCGGCGGACGCCCTCTGGCAGCTCGACGTGGCGACGGCGACCGAACACCTGGTCGCGGCGTCGGGCGTGTTGCTCGACGACGCGGCGACCACCGAGGGCATCGCGGGCTACGCGACCGACCCGGCCGCGCGGGTCGCGGCGTTCGCGCTCGCCGGGCGGCTCTTCCGCGCCGACCTGGTCGACGGCGGGGTGGTCGAGATCCCGGCGCGGGGACCGGTGGCCGATCCCCGCCCCGACCCGACCGGCACCCGCATCGCGTACGTCACCGGGGGCACGCTGCGGGTCGTCGGGCCGGACGGCGGCGACGCACTGCTCGCCGGTGAGGACAACGGGACGAGCTGGGGGGTGGCCGAGTACGTCGCGGCGGAGGACTTCGGCCGGCACCGGGGCTACTGGTGGGCGCCGGACGGCGGGTCGATCCTCGCCGCGCGCGTCGACGACTCGCGTCTGGTGCGCCGGCACCACCACGATCCGGCCCACCCCGACCAGCCGCCGGACACCCACGCGTATCCGCAGGCGGGCGGGCCGAACGCCCAGGTCAGCCTGCACCTGCTCGACCTCGACGGCGGGTGGGTCGACGTGCACTGGGACCGGGAGACCTATCCCTACCTGGTGTCGGTGCACTGGGTCGAGGGCGGACCGCTGATCACCGTGCTGCGCCGGTTGCAGCAGCACGGGCTGGTGCTCGCGGTCGACCCGCGCACCGGCGAGACGCAGGTGCACGCCGAACTCGCCGACCCCCGCTGGGTCGAGCCGGTCGCCGATACGCCGGTGCACCTGCCGGACGGCCGGGTGCTGGTCGGCGGCGAACTCGCCCACGACGGCTACGACGCCCGCTGCCTCTTCGCCGACGGCACCCTGCTCACCCCGCCCTCGCTCTACGTACGGCGGGTCGTCGGCCGGCTGTCCGGCGGCGGTGCACCGGACCTGCTGGTGGAGGCCAGCGACGGCGAACCGAGCCAGCAGCACCTGTTCCGGGTGCGTACGACGGTCGGCGCCGGCGGGATCGAGATCCGCCGGCTGACCCAGGAACCGGGCTGGCACGTCGGGGCGGTCGGCGGCGGCACGATGGCGGTCGGCGCGCGGTCGCTGGACCGGATGGGCACCCGCTGGACGGTGTGGCGCGACGACGTCGAGGTGACCACGATCGGCTCGCTCGCCGCACCCGCGCCGTACGCGCCGCGGCCGGTCCTCGAACGGGTCACCGACCGGCGGTTACCGGCGGCGGTGCTCTATCCGCGCAACCACGTCGCCGGGCGGCGTCTGCCGGTGCTGGTCGACATCCACGGCGGTCCGGGCCGGCAGGAGGTGCGGGCCGACCGGTCCGCCTGGCTGGAACGACAGTGGTGGGCCGATGCCGGGTTCGCGGTGGTCACCGTCGACAACCGGGGTACGCCGGGCGTGGCGCCGTCGTTCGAGAAGGCGGTGCACCGACGGCTGGCGGACGTGATGCTGACCGACCAGGTCGAGGGGCTGACCGCGCTGGCCGACAAGCACCCCGACCTCGACCTCGCCCGGGTGGCGATCCGCGGCTTCTCGTTCGGCGGCTGGCTCGCCGGGCTGGCGGTGCTGCGCCGGCCGGACCTCTTCCGGTGCGGGATCGCCGGAACGCCGCTGACCGACTGGGCGCTCCACGACACCGCCTACAGCGAGCGCTACCTCGGGCTGCCGGTCGACGCGGCCGAGGTCTACGCACACCACTGTCTGGTGGAACTGGCCGCGGAACCGGTCGTGGTGCCCGACGACGCCCGCCCCCTGCTGCTGGTCCACAGGCTCGCCGACCGGCGGGTGGTGCCGGCGCACACGCTGCGGCTGTCGGCGGCGCTGCTGTCGACCGGGCGGCCGCACTCGGTGCTGCCGCTGCCGGGCGCCGACGACGCGCCCGGCGACGGTACGGCCGAGCGGTCGCTGCGGCTCGAACTGGACTTCGTCCGCCGGTCGCTGTGACGTTCCGCCGGGGGCCGTGGCATCTCGCGGTCGCCACTACGGTGGCCGGGCGCCGCCCGTGCGGGCGGCGCCCCGGTCCGGCGCTACTTGGCGTACGCGTTGTAGAGGATGTGGGTCCCGATGTTGTCGGAGATGAACACCCCGCCGACCTTCGAGCCGTAGACGCCGGTGAACTTGCTCTGGAAGAGCGGCACGACCGGCACGTACTTCTCCATGATCAAGCGGTCGATCTCGGCCCAGCGCGGGCCGGCCTCACCGGCCGGCAGCGCCGCCGCCTCGTCGATCTTGGTGTTGACCTCGTCGGAGTTGAAGTACGACACGTTCGAGTTGCCCTGCGGGCCGAGCCCACGGCCGTCCCAGAGCACCGGGATCGTCGACGCGGCACTCGGCCAGTCGGCGGCCCAGTTGGAGATGTAGATGTCGTACTCGTTGCCCCGGGTCCGGGCGGTCGGGTTGTGCTGCGGCGTCTCGACGGTCTTGACGGTGACCTTGAAGCCGGCCTTCTCCAGGCTCTCCTTGACCACCGGGTGGGTGCTCTGACCGAAGGCGCTGGACCGGGCCATCATCACCAGCTCCGGCTGCTTGCCGCCGAGCAGTTCCCTGGCCTTGTCCGGGTTGCCGTTCGGACCGCCGTCGTACGGGTTCGGGTAGTCCGTCCAGCCGATCGTGGTGTCGGCCAGCAGGGTGTGCGTCACCTTGCCGCCGGCGTCGCCGCCCTGCGTCAGCACGATGCCCTGCTTGTCGATGGCGTACGCGATGGCCTTGCGGACGTTGATGTCGGTGATCCGCTCGTTGTTGATGCTCAGGTAGTAGACGAACGGCTGCGAGGTGGAGATCGTCCGATCCTTGAGCTCCGCATTGTTCAGCACCTGGTTGACCAGTGCCTGCGGGGCGCCGTTGCTGCTGATCGAGTAGGCGTCGTCACCGGCGTCGGCGATGATCCGCTCGGTCTGCGCGGTGTTGTCCGGGCCGATCTCCCAGACGTAGCTGTCCGGGTAGTCGTGCCGCAGCGGGTCGGTGGCGGCGTCCCAGTGCTCGTTGCGCTCCAGCACCAGGCGGGTGTCCTTGATGTACTCCTTGATCTTGTACGGCCCGGACGAGAAGATCCGGCGGTCGTACTCGGTCTTGGTGTCCTTGGCCGGCGGCACCGGCGCGGTGGTCGGGAGGGACACCGCGAACGGCAGATCGCAGTGCGGTTTGGCGAAGGTGAAGACCAGGGTGTGGTCGTCGCGGACCTCGAGGCCCGGAACGTCCATGCTGCCGGAGGTGTACGGCCCCTTGTACGTCTCGTTGTAGGCGGCGTTGTCCGCCAGCCACTCCTGGATGTACGTGGCGCCGCCGTCGATGGTCTCCTCGAAGGAGCGGGCGATGCCGTACGCGACGTCGGCGGCCTTGACCTCGGTGCCGTCCTCGTACTTGACGCCCTTCTTGAGCTTGTACTCCCAGACCTTGCAGTCGTTGTTGACGTCGGTGCCGGGCGTCTCGGCCAGGTCGCCGATGAGGGTGAGCTTGCCCTCGCCGTCCTCGCGGAACTGGGTCAGCGTCCGCACGATCATGTGCTGCGCCGCCATCGCGTTGACGGTGTAGGTCCGCTGCGGGTCGAGGTGCTCGAAGTCGCTCTGCTGGATCACCCGGATGGTGCCGCCACGCTTGGCGCCGGGCACCTCGGGCGCCGGCCCCTGCGACTCCTTCGGATCGGTGGCGATGGCGCTGGTCTTCTGTTGGACCTTCTCGTCCTCGGTGCCGGACTCACCGGTGTTCTCCGAGCACGCCGCCAACGCCGACGCCAGGACCAGGGCCACGCCCGTCGCGGCAACCGCACGTCTTGGTCGCATCAGTCGTCCCTCCCGATACTGGAAGACGAAGAAATCCTCCGCCTAGATCATTATGAACGGATATTTCTTTCGGATAACGCGTGGACAACGAGTCCGATCGATAGTCGGAAAGGTTGCCGGTACGACCGGCTACGCCAGTCGCACCCTCGGATCGATCACCGCGTAGAGGGCGTCGACGACGACGTTGGCGACGACGATGAAGACCGCGGCCAGCAGCACGGTGGCCATCACGACCGGCATGTCGAGGTTGATCGCCGCGTTCAGCGACGCCTTGCCCAGACCGGTGAACCCGAAGATCGTTTCGGTGATCACCGTGCCGCCCAGATAGGCGCCGAGGTCGAGGCCGGCGATCGTCACGATCGGCGTGATCGCCGCCCGCAGCGCGTGCCGTACGTGCACCCGCCCCTTGGGCAGCCCCTTCGCCCGGGCCGTACGGACGAAGTCCTCCGACAGCGTCTCCAGCATCTGGGCCCGGGACAGCCGGGCGTACGACGCGGAGTTGAGGAAGCCGAGCGCGATCCAGGGCAGGATCATCGCGCTCGCCCAGGCCACCGGGTTCTCGGTCAGCGGCACGTAGCGCGGATAGCCGAGCAGCCCGGACTCGTAGACGAACACGATCAGCAGCAGCGGACCGAAGAGCAGGATCGGCATCGAGGCACCGACCAGCGACACACCGACCGCGCCCCGGTCGAACACGGTCCCCCGGCGCAGCGCGGAGACCATGCCGACGGTGATGCCGATGAGCAGCCACACCACGGCCGCGCCGGAGACGATGCTCAGGGTCACCGGCAGGGTGCGGCCGACGATCTCCGAGACCGGTTCGTCGTTGCGGAACGAGAAGCCGAGACAGGGCGCCGGGCACTCGCGGGCCGCCTCGCCCTCGCCGAACGTACGGCCGGCGAAGATGCCCTTCATGAACTCGCCGTACTGCTGCGGCACCGGCGCGTTCAGCCCCATCCGGGACTCGATCATGGCGAGCCGGTCCGGGCTGCACACCTTCTGGTTGCCGCACATCAGCTCGGCCGGGTTGTTCGGTACGGCGAAGAACAGTCCGAACGTCAGCACACTCACCGCGATCAGGGTGCTGACCGCGAGCAGCAGTTTCTTGATGACGAACCGCAGCACGTCGGCGCCCCCTAACGGTCCGACTTCGGGTCGAGCGCGTCGCGCAACGCGTCGCCGAAGAGGTTGAAGGAGAGCACCAGCAGGAAGAGGGTGGTGCCGCCGACCAGGGTGAAGGTCGGCACCTCGCGGACGAAATGGACGCTCTCACTGATCAGCCGGCCGAGGTCGGGCGTCGGCTCGAGGATCCCGATGCCGAGGAACGACAGCGCCGCCTCCGCGGTGATTAGGGCCGGAACGTTCAGCGAGAACGTCACCAGGATCGGCGCCCACAGGTTGGGCAGCAACTGGCGGAACATAATGTGCCCGAGGCCCGCGCCGGACGCCCGGGCCGCCTCGACGAAGTCGCGCTCCCGCAGCGACAGCACCTGTCCCCGGACCAGCCGCGCCGTGTAGGTCCAGTTGAACATCACGAAGATCAAAATCAGCAGTACGGGCCGGAACCAGGTCGCCTCGGCGTCGCGCACCCCGTAGAACTGGTTCACCGCCACCGGGATGAACGCGAAGCAGAAGATGTAGAACGGGAACGCCATCGTCAGGTCGACGAACCAGGTGACGACGGCGTCGAGCCGGCCGCCGACGTAGCCGGCGAAGATGCCGATCAGGATGCCGAGCGCGATGGTCAGCACCGCCGCGGTGAACGCCACCATCAGCGAGGTGCGCAGCCCGTAGACGAGTTGGATGAAGATGTCCCGGCCGATGTTCGGCTGGATGCCCAGCCAATGGTCGGCATCCACACCGGCGTAACCGAGCGGGAAACCGTTGCGGTCCAACCGCTCCGGGAAACGGTCGAGCGGCCCCTTGCCGTAGAGCCGTTCGATCAGCGGTGCGGCCACCGCCACCAGGATGAAGAACACCAGCATCCCGCCGCTGACCACGGCGACCTTGTCGCGGCGCAGGCGCCGCCAGGCGAGCTGGCCCGGCGAGCGCCCGACGAAGGCGACCCGGTCCGCCGCCGTTCCCACCGGAGCATCCGACGGCGGGCCGACATCCGGCTCCGCCGCGACCTTGGCAAGGCCGACCGGCTGCTCGCTCATGCCGCCGCCCCGCTCCGCTCGCCCATGCCGCCGCCTCCCCTCGTCGGCTCCCCCGTCTCCCGGACGCGGGCGGCATCGGCGACGACCGCGAAAGGAACCTGCAATGAGCCTCTGACCGTGAAAATAATCTACGGAGGGTCGGCGGGGCCACCCCGCCCGGCGTAACGACTGTGCATCAGGCATGAACGCAGGTCAATAACCAGGCTCGAGCCCACCGGATCACCCCCGTTTTCGCCCTCCCCACCCCGGCGGTCGACTGGAACCATCGGGACGACCGGGCCGCCGGAAGGAGCGACGATGAGCGGAGCGATCACGCAGCGGGCGGAGCCGTGGACCGAGGAGGAATACCTGGCCCTCGGCGACGCGTTCCGGCGGGCCGAACTCTTCGACGGCGGACTCCACCTCCCCCCAGCGCCCACCCTTCGCCATCAAGTCATCGCGCACCGGCTCGCCGAGGAACTCGACGGCGGAGGCCGGACCGCCGGATTACTCACGTTCCACTCGGTCAACGTCCGGTTGCGGGCCGCCCGCCTGACGATTCCCGACGTGGTCGTCACCGAAGTCATCACCCTCACCGAGCCGGCGGTCAACGCGTCGGCGGTCCGCCTGGTCGGCGAGGTCGTGTCGCCGACGAACGCGGCCATCGACCTGGTGCTCAAGATGCACTATTACGCCGCCGCGAAGATCGGCTGGTACCTCATCGTCGAGCAGGACACGAAGAGCCTGCGCCTCTACCGGCTGCACGGGGTGTCCTACGTGGAGCACGCGGTCGCGCGGCCCGGTGAGGTGCTGCGGCTGACCGAGCCGGTCGTGGCCGACATCCGGCCCGAGGATCTGCACACCTGACGTACGGCGACGCCTCGCATACAGTGGCCTCACTGTGACCCGGCGCCACAGGCCGGGGCCCCGGTGACGACCGGCGAGGAGACGCATGACGCATTTCGACGCGGCCACCGCGGCCGTACAGGCGGCACTCGACGCGGGGGCGCGCTACGCCGACGCCCGGGTCATGCACCGCCGACATGAGTCGATGTCGGCCCGCAACGGCGAGGTCGAACGGCTCGGGCAGAGCGAGGACGCCGGCATCGGCGTACGGGCGCTGGTCGGTTCGAGCTGGGGCTTCTACGCCGTACCCGAGCTTTCCGACGCCGCCGCCCGCGCGGCCGGCGCCCGGGCGACGGAGATCGCCGCCGCGAGTGCGACCGTGCCCGGCCGGGACAGCGGCCTGATCCCGGTCGACGGGCGGAGCGGCTCGTGGGCGTCGCCGTGCGAGATCGACCCGCTGTCGGTCGCCCTGACCGACAAGGGTGACCTGCTGGTCCGGGCGACCGAGACGATGCGCGCGAACGGCGCCGACCTGGCCGAGGCCGACTACCAGATCTGGGACACCGCCAAGTGGTTCGTCTCCAGCGAGGGACACCGGGTCGACCAGCGGGTCCGGGAGTGCGGCGGCGGCATCCGGGCGACCGCGATCGGGGCCGACGAGACGCAGCGCCGCTCCTATCCGAGCAGTTCCGGCCACTACGGAACGCAGGGCTGGGAGCTGGTCGGGGCGCTCGACTTCGACGCCCACGCGGCGCGGATCGCCCAGGAGGCGCGCGAGCTGCTGACCGCACCGCAGTGCCCGGCCGGCGAGACCACGCTCATTCTCGGCGGTGAGCAGATGGCGCTGCAGATCCACGAGTCGGTGGGACACGCCATCGAACTCGACCGGATCCTCGGCTGGGAGGCGGCGTTCGCCGGCACCTCCTGGCTCGACCTCGGCCAGCTCGGCAGCCTCCGCTACGGCTCGGAGCTGATGAACGTCACCATCGACCCGACGATCGCCGGCGCGCTCGGCAGCTTCGGCTTCGACGACGAGGGCACCCCGGCGGCCCGGCGCGACGCCGTACGCGAGGGGCGCTGGGTCGGTGTGCTGGCCGGGCGGGACTCGGCGGCGGTCGCCGGCCTCGACTACGCCGGCAGCGTACGTGCCGACGGCTGGTCCCGGCTGCCGATGGTGCGGATGACCAACGTCGGGCTCGAGCCCGGGCCGCACACGCTGGAGGAGATGATCGCCGCCACCGACGACGGGGTGCTGATGGACGTGAACCGGTCCTGGTCGATCGACGACCAGCGGCTCAACTTCCAGTTCGGCTGCGAGATCGGCTGGGAGATCAAGAAGGGCCGGCGCGGCCGGATGCTGCGCAACCCGACCTACACCGGGATCGGGCCGCTCTTCTGGCGCTCGATGGACATGCTGTCGTCGGAGACGTTCCCCTGGGGCACGCCGGACTGCGGCAAGGGGCAGCCCGGCCAGGTCGGCCACACCGGCCATCCGGCGGCGCCGGCCCGGTTCACCGGCGTACGGATCGGGGTGCGCGGATGAGCGCCGACTTCACGGGCGGGGCCGAGCAGGATCTCGCCGCCCGGACCGTCGAACTCGTCCGGCGGGCCGCCGGGCCGGCCGCGCAGGCGGAGGTCTTCACCGACCGGGTCGCCCAGGCGCTCACCCGGTTCGCCAACTCGGCCATCCATCAGAACGTCGCCGACACCACGGTCACGGTACGACTGCGGCTGCACCTGGACGGTCGTACGGTCACCGGCTCCACCACCGTGGTCGACGAGGCCGGGTTGCGAGGGCTGGTCGACCGGGTGATCGCCGCCGTCCGGGTCTGCCCGCCCGACCCGGGCTGGCCGGGGCTGACGCCACCGGCCCCGATCACCGCACCGGGGCGGTGGGACGAGGCGACCGCCGACGCTTCCGCCGACGACCGGGCCGCCCGGGTACGCGCGTTCGTCGACGCCGCCGGCGGGCTGGAGACGGCGGGCTACTGCCGTACCCGGAACTGGTCGGCGGCCTTCGTCAACAGCGCGGGTCAGGCGGTGACCGGTCGGACCGTGGCGACGGCGATGGACGGCGTCGCCCGGGGCGGCGGTGCGGACGGGGTGGCCCGGCTCGCGTCCGGCCGGCTCGCCGACATCGACGGTGCCGTGCTCGGGGCACGGGCGGCGGCCAAGGCCAGGGCGGGTGTCGATCCGGTGGAGTTGCCGCCGGACCGCTACGAGGTGGTGCTGGAGCCGACGGCGGTCGCCGACGTGCTGCACAACCTGGCGCTGTGGGGCTTCAACGGCAGGATGGTGGGCGAGCGCCGGTCGTTCGCCGAGCCGGGGAAGCCGCAGTTCGACCCGGCGATCACCCTGGTCGACGACGCGGCCGGCGGGCTCGGCCTCCCGTTCGACTTCGAGGGCACCCCGCGTACGGCGCTGACGCTGGTCGACGCCGGGCGGACCACCGCCGTGACGCACGACCGGCGCACGGCGGCCGGGGCCGGTACGACGTCGACCGGGCACGCCCCGCCGGCGGACAACCCGTGGGGGCCGGCGCCGAGCAACCTGGGGCTGGTTCCGGCGCCCGGACCGGGGTCGGCGCCGGCCGAGGTGTCCGGTCCGGCGGTCGATGCCGACACCGCCGACCTGGTGTCCCGGGTGGAACGCGGTCTGTTGATCACCGACTTCTGGTACACGCGGGTGCTCGACCCGAGGAGCCTGGTGATGACCGGTCTGACCCGCAACGGGGTCTGGTTGATCGAGGACGGCGCGGTCGTCGGGCCGGTCCGCAATCTGCGCTTCACCCAGTCCTATCCGCAGGCGCTGGCCCCGGGAGCCGTTCTCGGCCTGGGTCGGCGGGCCACGCTGCTGCCGGACAGTTGGAACCCGTCGACCTGGTCGGCGCCCGCCGTACGGCTGGCGTCGTGGAACTTCACCGGCGGCGCCTCGGGCTGATGTTGACGGACCCACGAGACCGTCGTAACTTAGGTGAGCCTTACCGAATTCGTGGGGCCAACCGGTTGCGGGTGGCACGGCATGGTCGGCCGTGTCACCCGACGGACCGCCGCCGCGGGGGATGCCACCATCGCGCATCAATGCTTGACTGTCCGTCGTGACAGACGACGCTCCGACGACCGGAAGTGCCGGCACCACCCCGGCGGACACCGGCCGGCCGGCACCGGGCAGCCGCCCCGCCACGCCGGACGGCGGCCCGGCGGATCGGCCGCGCCGACGCCGCCGGCTCTGGATCGGCCTCGGCGCCGGCCTGTTCGGCGTGCTGGTCCTGGCGATGTGCGCCGGGACGGTCGGATTGGCCGCCGTGGTCGGCCGGACGGCCGGGAAGGTCGAGCGGGCCACCCAGGGACACGACCGCGTCCGCACGGCCTGCCTCGAACTGGAGACCAGGCTCAACCGGCTGTCCCCGCCCGGTGCCGCACCGACTCCGCAGCGACGGGCGACCGCGATCCGCGACGAGAACGCCGCCGTCCGGCCGTTCCTGGCCGAACTCGACGAGCTTCACCAGCGGCGCGACGGCGCGGACCCCGACGACCACGATGACGACGACCGCTACGTCCTCGACGACCGGTCCGACTGGGACCAGGGCTGGCTGCGCCTGATCGACGCCCGGGTGGCCTACGCCGACGCGCTCGACCGCCAGGCGGCGAGCGGCGAGCCCGCGTTCTTCATCGCCCCCCGCACGAGCGACGGTGAGCCGGTGGTCGACCGGCTCACGGCCGGGCCACCGGCCTGCTCCGGCGCGGTCCGGCGACTGGCCGCCCCCGACCTGTGATAAAGAATGATATTGATGGATATACGCACATCCACACTAGAATTACGCCAGATTCTTTCGTAACCTGCGGGACACACGCGGGCTGCTGTTATGGGTGCGGCCGGCCGCGTGCGGCGTAACGTGTGCACCGGACTGCGCCGTTATGCGGTGGGCGCAGCGAGGCAGCGCCTGGTGGCGAGGTCGTGGATGTGCCCCCCGTGTCCACGGTCCCCGCCTTGATTTCCGTGCCCGGCGCACAGACCGGGCCCCGTCAGGGAGACAGTAATGACGACTACGGCAACGAGGCCGGGCGGACCGCGGCGGCGCGCCGCGATCTCGGCGAAGACGTTGCGTACGGACCGCTGGTGGCTTCCCCCACTTATCACGGTCATCGGCCTCGGCGCCTGGGTCGCCTACGCCACCATCCGAGTTTTCATGCACAAGTGGTACTGGGTCGAGGATTTCCATTACCTGACCCCGTTCTACTCGCCCTGCGTCACCGAACGGTGCGTCCCGGAGGCGGCCCACTTCGGCCGCTTCCTACCGGGCTGGTGGATCATTCCGGACGCGGCGATGACCCTGCCGTTCCTGCTGCTGTTCCGGCTCACCTGCTACTACTACCGTAAGGCCTACTACCGGGCGTTCTGGTTGTCCCCGCCGGCCTGCGCGGTCCCGGACGGGCACAAGAGCTACTCGGGCGAGACCCGGTTCCCGCTGGTCGGGCAGAACCTGCACCGCTACGCGTTCTACGCCGCCGTCATCATCTCGCTGATCAACACCTGGGACGCCGTCCTCGCCTTCCGCAGCCCGGAGGGCTTCGGGTTCGGCCTGGGCAACGTCATCCTGATCGGCAACGTGGTGATGCTGTGGGCGTACACGTTGTCCTGCCACTCCTGCCGGCACATCGCCGGCGGCCGGCTCAAACACTTCTCGAAGCACCCGGTGCGCTACCAGGTCTGGACGTTCATCTCCAAGCTCAACGTCCGACACATGCAGCTCGCCTGGATCACGCTCGGCACGCTGGCCTTGACCGACTTCTACGTGATGGCGCTGTCCGCCGGCTGGATCAATGACCTGCGGTTCATCAACTGAGGGCCCTGACAAAAAATGACTACGCGAATCGAACGACACCACTTTGACGTCGTCGTCATCGGTGCCGGCGGCGCCGGGCTGCGCGCGGCGATCGAGGCCCGGCAGGCCGGCAAGCGTACGGCGATCATCTCCAAGTCGCTGTTCGGCAAGGCCCACACGGTCATGGCCGAGGGCGGCGCCGCCGCCGCGATGGGCAACGTCAACAGCAACGACAACTGGATGGTGCACTTCCGCGACACCATGCGGGGCGGCAAGTTCCTCAACAACTTCCGGATGGCCGAACTGCACGCCAAGGAGGCGCCGGAACGGATCTGGGAGCTGGAGACGTACGGCGCGCTCTTCGACCGGACCAAGGACGGCCGGATCTCGCAGCGCAACTTCGGCGGCCACGAATACCCGCGGCTCGCGCACGTCGGTGACCGCACCGGCCTGGAGCTGATCCGGACTCTCCAGCAGAAGATCGTCTCGCTGCAGCAGGAGGACAAGAAGGAGTTCGGCAACTACGACGCCCGGATCCGGGTGTTCGCCGAGACCACGATCACCGAGCTGCTGCTCGACGGCGACCGGGTCGCCGGCGCGTTCGGCTACTACCGGGAGTCCGGCGAGTTCGTCCTCTTCGAGGCGCCGGCGATCGTGCTGGCCACCGGCGGGGTGGGCAAGTCCTACAAGGTCACCTCCAACTCCTGGGAGTACACCGGCGACGGGCACGCCCTGGCGCTGCGGGCCGGCGCGACCCTGATCAACATGGAGTTCCTCCAGTTCCACCCGACCGGAATGGTCTGGCCGCCGTCGGTGAAGGGCATCCTGGTCACCGAGTCGGTCCGCGGTGACGGCGGGATCCTCAAGAACTCCGAGGGCAAGCGGTTCATGTTCGACTACGTCCCCGACGTCTTCCGCAAGCAGTACGCGGAGACCGAGGAGGAGGCGGACCGCTGGTACACCGACCCGGACAACAACCGGCGTCCGCCGGAGCTGCTGCCCCGCGACGAGGTCGCCCGCGCCATCAACAGCGAGGTCAAGGCCGGTCGCGGTACGCCGGCCGGCGGCGTCTATCTCGACATCGCCAGCCGGCTGCCGGCCGAGGAGATCCGCCGCCGCCTGCCGTCCATGTACCACCAGTTCAAGGAACTGGCCGATGTGGACATCACCAAGCAGCCGATGGACGTCGGACCCACCTGTCACTACGTGATGGGCGGCGTGGAGGTCGAGCCGGACACGGCCGCGGCGGCCGGCACCGTACAGGGGCTGTTCGCGGCCGGCGAGGTGTCCGGCGGCATGCACGGCTCCAACCGGCTCGGCGGCAACTCCCTGTCCGACCTGCTGGTCTTCGGCAAGCGGGCGGGCGAGTTCGCGGCCGCGTACGTCGACGGTCTGGCCCGACGCCCGAAGGTCCACGAGTCGGCCGCCGCCGACGCGGTCGAGTACGCCCTCGCCCCGCTGGCCCGTACCGAGGGTGAGAACCCGTACCACCTCCAGCAGGACCTCCAGGCGGTGATGGGCGACCTGGTCGGCATCATCCGCCGCAAGGGCGAACTGGAGGAGGCGCTCGTCAAGCTCGCCGAGCTGCGCCGGCGGCTGCACGACGTCCGGGCGACCGGTGGCCGGCGCTACAACCCGGGCTGGCACCTCGCCCTCGACCTGCGCAACATGCTGGTCGTCTCGGAATGCACGGCGCTGGCGGCGCTGGAGCGGGAGGAGTCGCGCGGCGGCCACACCCGCGAGGACTTCCCCGGCATGGATGCCAGGTGGCGCACCGTCAACCTGGTGTGCTCGCTCGACGGCGACAAGGTACGGCTGGAGCACCAGCCGCTGCCGACGATGCGTACCGATCTGGTCCAGCTCTTCGATCGCGCCGAGCTGGCCAAGTACCTGACCGACGAGGAGCTCGTGGCGTTCGACGGCGGCAAGGCGAGCGGACAGATCGCGGACTCGGCCGAGGCCGCGCTGAAGGGTGAGGCGTGATGGGCAAGCGGCACTTCAAGGTCTGGCGCGGTGACGAGGACGGCGGGGACCTCCAGGACTACCAGGTGGAGGTCAACGAGGGCGAGGTCGTCCTCGACATCATCCACCGGCTGCAGGCCACCGAGGCGCCCGACCTGGCCTGCCGGTGGAACTGCAAGGCGGGCAAGTGCGGGTCGTGCTCGATGGAGATCAACGGCATGCCCCGGTTGAGCTGCATGACCCGGATGTCCACCTTCGAGGAGTCCGAGACGGTCACGGTGACCCCGCTGCGGACGTTCCCGGTGATCCGCGACCTGGTCACCGACGTCTCGTTCAACTACGAGAAGGCCCGGGAGACCCCGGCGTTCGCCCCGCCGACCGACCTGGCACCCGGTGAATACCGGATGACGCAGGTCGACGTCGAGCGCTCGCAGGAGTTCCGTAAGTGCATCGAGTGCTTCCTGTGCCAGAACACCTGTCACGTGGTGCGTGACCACGAGGAGAACAAGCAGGCGTTCGCCGGGCCGCGCTACTTCATCCGGGCGGCCGAGCTGGACATGCACCCGCTCGACGACCGGACCGACCGCAAGGAGTACGCGCAGCAGTCGCAGGGCCTGGGCTACTGCAACATCACCAAGTGCTGCACCGAGGTGTGCCCGGAACACATCAAGATCACCGACAACGCGATCATTCCGATGAAGGAGCGGGTCGTCGACCGGCGCTACGACCCGCTGGTGTGGCTGGGCAGCAAGATCTTCCGGCGCGGTCAGAGCCACCGTGAGCTCGACCAGGTCGGCGCCACCGGCCTGCCGGCGTCGGAACTGCCGGCCCGTGGCGACCACAGCCCGAAGGCCGAGGCGGAGCGTGGGGTCAACTGGCACCGTCAGGTGCCCCGGCCGCAGACCGCGTCGGTGGACCAGAACGGGCGGCTGCCGCTGACCGAGTTGACGTCGGAGAACGCCGCCGCGTCGTCGCCGTTCGGTGACGACGTGCAGTTCCCGCTGCCGAGCGAGTCCCTCAACTACCACCATCCCCGGCAGGGCGACTAGCGGTGCCGGTCGCGGGGGTCGCGGGGCTGACGCCCCGCGGCCCCCGTTGCCATATGCCGGTTTTATCGCATACATCCGGCGTGTCACCGGGAGATGGCGGGCCGAACGGAGCAGGGTGGACCAGGTCAGCGTCGGTAGCTGGCCAGGATCGGACGGAGGGCGGCGACGATGGGCACGTCTGCGGGCAACCACGTCACGGTGTCGAGTTCGTCGGGGGCGAGCCAACGCAGTTCGGCGTGTTCCAGCGGCCTCGGCCGCGCCCCGTCGAGCAACTGGGCGAGATAGACCCGCAGGATCGCGCCACCGCGCCCGAGCGGCACGTCGTGGCCGACCCGGCCGCCGACCCCGATCCGGACACCCAACTCCTCCCCGCATTCGCGGGTCAGCGCCTCGACGTCGGTTTCCCCCGCCTCGACCTTGCCGCCGGGAAACTCCCATTTTCCGGCTATCTCGGGCGGATTCGCGCGGGCGCAGGCAAGCACCCGGCCGGCCTCGACGATCGCCGCTCCGACGACCCGGCGGCTGGATTCCTGGGTCCCCACGGGCAATCAGGGTGCCAGATCAATCGGTAAATCGGGTAATGCAGCCGTCCTGTAGGACAGCAGAAGACGGAAATGTGGGCGTGGACACCCAGCCGCCCAGCGGTAAGACTGGGAGCACCGACCATGACACGAGAAGGCGACGATTTGGCCACAAGCCGGCAACGACGCCTGGGAGGTGTGGCGATGCGTGCCCTGTGGAGCGGCCGGACCCGCCGCGATTATCTCAGCGACGCCCTCACCCAACTGAGCGGCTGGACCCGTGAGGGCTGCCAGATCAAACGCACCCTGACGATCGACGACAGCCAGCACGCTGCCCTCACCGAGCGCATCAAGGTCGTCTCGGACGCCCTGCACCTGCAGCCCGAGATCCGACGCCTCGACGGGCACACCCAGATCAGGGTGGGCTGCCGCAACGAAGGCCCGATCACGGAGGGCGAGATCGCGCTCGCCGCGCGCATCGAGGACGCATACCGGACGGTCACCGCCAATCCGTGACCACAAACCCGGCCATGCGGTGATTTTCATCTCGACTTTTCCCACCGATTCGGCAGATTCGGGCTGATCAGCCGCGTATGGTGTGCGCCGTCCTCTCCACCGAACGCATGACCGGCATTGAACCGGGACCGACCGGCCTCTACCGTGCTTCAGTCGGATGGAGGCCGGATGACCAACGAAAAGCGCCGCCGTGGATTCTTTCAGCGGCGCACCGCGCTACAGGCGCTCGCCGTGGCCGTACTGATCACCGCCAACGCCCCGCCGATCTACAACTTCGTCTCCACGTACGCACACGAACGTGAGATCAACAGCGATGACTACAAGGCCCGGCACGGCCACTGGCAGGTCATCGAACTGCCGTCCGACGTACGGATCAACGCCATCCACGCCGCGCTGCTCGACACCGGCAAACTGCTGCTGATCGCCGGCTCCGGCAACAACCGGGCCGAGTTCGAGGCGGGGTCGTTCCGCACCCTGGTCTACGACCCGGTCAGCGGTTACACCAAGGACGTACGCACCCCGACCGATCTCTTCTGCGCCGGGCACGCGTTCCTGCCGGACGGCAACCTGCTCGTCGCCGGCGGCACGCTGCGCTACGAGGTGCTCGCCCCGGACGTCACCCGCGCCGGCGGAACGATGATCGTCAAGAACGAGTCGCCCGACGACGAACCCCGCACCTTCCCCAAGGGGACCGAGTTCGTGGCGCCGGACGGCCGGCGCTACGTGGCCGCCGCCGAGTTCGCCGTCGAGCCCGCCACCAAGACCGAATCCCGCCGCGGCACGGTGACCGTCACGGCGAGCGAGACCAGCCTCTGGGTCGACGCCGTCGAGGAGGGCAGCGGCTCGATCAGCGCCACCCCCACCCAGTACGCGATCACCGGGCTGACCGGCGTGGACCGGCAGAACCTCTACGGCCTCGCCGACAAGATGACCCTGGACAAGCAGGACTACCAGGGAACCAAGGAGACGTACGAGTTCAATCCGCGCACCGAGGAGTACGAGCGGGTCGGCGACATGGCCGAGAAGCGCTGGTATCCGACGCTGACCGGGCTGCCCGACGGGCAGGTGCTCTCGGTCGCCGGACTCGACGGTGCGGGCCAGGTCCTCGACGGCTCGGTGAACGAGATCTACGACCCGAAGACGAAGAAGTGGACCGTACAGCCGGACCTGGACCGGTACTTCCCGACGTACCCGGCGCTCTTCCAGACCAGCACGCCCGGCCGGCTGTTCTACACCGGCTCGAGCACCGGCTACGGGCCGGAGGACGACGGGCGGCAGCCCGGTTTCTGGAACATCGAGGACAACAGGTTCCAGCCGGTGCCCGGCCTACGCGACGCCGACCTGATGGAGACGAGCGGGTCGGCGTGGGTGGGTCCGGTGCAGGATCA
Source organism: Polymorphospora rubra (assembly GCF_018324255.1). Lineage (GTDB taxonomy): Bacteria > Actinomycetota > Actinomycetes > Mycobacteriales > Micromonosporaceae > Polymorphospora > Polymorphospora rubra. The sequence goes on along the minus strand of NZ_AP023359.1, from coordinate 3,678,679 downwards.
GACGATCATGGTGGTCGGCGGCGGCGGCATCGGTGAGTCGGCCCGGTCCACCTCCCGGATCGACCTGATCAAGCTCAATGACGCCAACCCGCGCTTCGTCCCCGGCCCGAGCCTGCCGGAGGGCACCCGCTATCCCAACCTGGTGCAGTTGCCCGACGACACCACCCTGATCACCAACGGCTCGCGGGACTACCGGGGCAAGGGCAACAGCGACAACCACAACGCCCGGATCTACCACCCGGACACCAACACCCTGGAGTACGCCGCCGACCCGAACATCGGCCGCAACTACCACGGTTCGGCGATCCTGCTGCCCGACGGCCGGGTGCTGACGGCCGGCTCCGACCCGCTCTTCCGCGACAAGGACAACCTGATCCCGGGCGAGTTCGAGCAGCGGCTGGAGATCTACAGCCCGCCCTACCTCTTCCGGGGCGTACGGCCGGTGATCAGCGCCGGTCCGGCCAGCGTCGGGTACGGCGACGTGGCCACCTTCACCGTCCAGGACAACTACGCCGGCATCGGGAAGGCCCGGCTGGTCCGCCCCAGCGCCGTCACCCACAGCACGAACGTCGAGCAGCGGTCGATCGCACTGGACTTCACCGAGCGGGGCGACCAGGTGACGGTGACGATCCCGGCCGAGGCCGCGGTCGTACCGCCGGGGTTCTACATGCTCTTCCTGACCAACCGGATGGGTGTGCCGTCGGCCGCCCGCTGGGTGCAGGTTGTCGACTGACGGGTCGTACCGGCCGACCCCCGGCCGGTACGACCGGGGGTCACGACCGGCTGGCCAGGCCCAGGGCGTAGTCCGGCCACCATTCGCCGGCCACCGGCTCACCGGGCCGGCAGGCGCCGTCGGAGTCGCCCGGCCGTTTGATCCACAGCAACGCGTCGACCCCGGACAGCCCGGTGTCGCTGGTCGGCTCCGCGCCGAGCGCCCGCCCGGGTGGGTTGCACCAGCTCGGACCACCGTCGACCTCGGTGCCGTCGGGCCACGGCCCGGCGCCGTTGCGGCTGGTGTCGATGACGAACCGGGCACCGCCCAACGCCTGCGCGAGGCGGCCGCCGTACTCGACGTTGTCGGGTGTGGAGACGAAGTTGGAGACGTTCAGCGCGAACCCGTCGGCCCGCTCCACGCCGGCCCTGCGCAACGCGTCGGCCAGCGCACCGGTGTCCCGGATCCAGGTCGGGTTGCCGGCGTCCAGGTAGACCCTGGTCGCCGGGCCCTGCTTGAGCACCGTGACCGCGTCGTCGAGCAGCGCGAACCGCTCGGTGGCCGACGCCTTGCAGCCGTCGAGGGCGTGCGCAACCGCGTCCGGCTCGACCACCACCGTCGCGGCCTGCGAGCCGATGCCCGCCGCGACCGCCCGGATCCAGGTCCGGTACTCGTCGGCGCTGGCCGCACCGCCCGCCGAGTAGCTGCCGCAGTCGCGCTGCGGCACGTGATAGGCCACCAGTACGGGCATCTGCCCGGCGGCACCGGCCCGGCGGACGACCGCGTCGACCTCGGCGGTGATCTCGGCCGGGTCGGCGGCGGTCAGCCAGTACGCGATCGGACGGCTGGCGATCTTGTCGATCTGCGCCGCGTCGTCGGTCCGGCCCCCCGCCGCCCAGCGCGACTTCTGCCCCGCGGCAGGCGTGTCCGGGTCGACGAAGAAGGCCATCCCGGCCAGCGGGTTGTCGCCCGGCGGCACGGCCAGCCCGGGTGCCGGCCCGTCGGCCAGGGACGTCGGCCGGGGCGGTCCGTCGGCCCCGTCGGTCGACTGGGAACAGCCGGCCACCAGCGCCACGAGGGCCGTACCGGCGACCGCGAGCAGTCGACCACGGACCCCGAACCTTCTGACGATCATCGATGCCATCCGTTCCTCGTCGTCTGGAAAGCGTAGTGCAGCGCCCCGGATACCCTCCCCACCCGCCGATTCCGCCCCGGACACCGTGATTACCGCCCCAACCGGACATCACGGCTGTCGATAACACCCCCTGGACACATATGCTCGCCCCCGCACCAGCTCGCACCGACCCCTGAGGACACCGTGGGCCAACCGTCCAACCCGCCCGCCGAGGCGGGCTCCTGGGAACGACTCGAAGCCTTCAGCCGACTGGCCGGACCGGTCCGGGAAGCACCGACCGACCGGCCCTACCGGGTCCGCTACCGCGACATGCGCAAGACCGACGGCCTCGGGCGGCTCAGCAAGGCCGTGTTCATCGCCGTCCTCAACCTCACCTTCGAGGGACTCTTCGTCTTCTGGCTGCTCCGGCCGGGCCACTTCGCCGAACCCAATCCGGGCCGGTGGGAGGCGGCCGCCAACGTCTTCGTGATCTGCTCGATCGGCCTGGTCGAACTGCTGCGACTGATCAACGTGGTCTCGTTGTCGCTGGCCTCGCTGGCCGCCCGCGACCCGGTACCGGTCGCCCCCGACGCCACGATGCGGGTCGCCTTCCTGACCACCATCGTGCCGAGCAAGGAGCCGCTGTCGGTGGTGAGCGACACCCTGCGGGCCGCGCTACGCATCCGGCACCGTGGGGTCTTCGACGTGTGGCTGCTGGACGAGGGCAACGACCCGGCCGTCATCGCGCTGTGCAGGCAACTCGGGGTACGGCACTTCTCCCGCAACGGGATCGAGCACTACAACCAGCGCAAGGGCGCCTTCCGGGCCAAGACCAAGCACGGCAACTACAACGCCTGGGTCGACCGGCACGGCGACGAGTACGACGTCTTCCTCTCCGTCGACCCCGACCACGTGCCGCTGGCCAACTTCGCCGAACGCATCCTCGGCTACTTCCGCGACCCCGACGTCGCGTACGTCGTCGGTCCGCAGTGCTACAAGAACAGCGAGACCTTCGTCACCCGGGCCGCCGAATCCCAGCAGTTCCCGTTCCACAGCGTCATCCAGCGGGCGGCCAACCGCTACAACGCGGCGATGCTCGTCGGCACCAACAACGCCATCCGGATCTCCGCGCTGCGCAGCATCGGCGGCCTCAGCGACTCGATCACCGAGGACATGGCCACCGGCCTGAAGCTGCACACCACCCGCAATCCGCAGACCCGGCGGCGGTGGAAGTCCGTCTACACCCCGGACGTACTCGCGGCCGGCGAGGGACCGTCGAGCTGGTCCGACTACTTCAGCCAGCAGCGCCGCTGGTCGCGGGGCACCTTCGAGATCCTCCACAGCGAGTTCTGGAAGCGGGTGTTCCGGCTCTCCCCGGGCCGGCTGCTGCACTACGGACTGATCACCACGTTCTACCCGTCGATGGCCGTCGGCTGGTTGCTCGGGGCGGTCAACGCCGTGCTGTTCCTGGCCCTCGGGGTCAGCGGCATCATCGTCGCCCCCACCATCTGGTTCGCCCTGTACGTCGACGCGACCGCGTTCTCGCTGTGGCTCTACCTGAGCAACCGGCGTTACAACGTCAGCCCGTACGAGGCGGAGGGATCCGCCGGACTCAAGGGCATGCTGATGTCGGTGATCTCCGCACCGATCTACGCGACCATGCTGGTCAGCACGTTCCTGCGGCGGCCGGCCCGGTTCGTGGTCACACCCAAGGGCGAGTCGTCGAGCAGCGACGGCCTGCGTACGTTCCGCAACCATCTCGGCTGGACGGTGGTCTTCACCGGGGCGCTCGGCGTCGCCTTCGCCCTCGGCCACGCCGCGCCGGCCGCACTGCTGTGGCCGACGGTCGCGCTGTGCGTGTCCCTCGCGCCGATCGCGTTGTGGCGCCGTGAGGTATGGCAGTCGAAGCGGGCCGGCAAGGGCCGCCCCGCCCGGCCGGGTACGCCCGACCACGCCGGCGACATCACGATGGAGATCCCGAAGATCGTTCTCCGGGACGAGTTGACGCGGCACCCGCGCACCCCGGCCCAGCGCGCACCGCTCGCCGACCGGCCGGTCAGCCGGATCGAGCCGCCGATCGAGACCGTACGGATCCCGACGCAGACACCCGGCCCGACGGCCACGCCGGTCCAGCTGGCACCGGGCGCCACCCCCGCCGTACCCACCGGGCCGGCGCCGACGGCCGGCTCGCCGCCCCCGGACGACCCCGCCACCACGGTGGCGCTGTCTATCTACCCTCGGACACATGGCGAACGTGACCTATGACCGGCGGGAACAGCTCCAGCAGATCGAGTCCGGCCTGCTCCAGAACGAGCAGATCATCGCGGTCTACGACGCGATCGGCGTCGGCACCGGATTCATCGGCCTGACCAACCGACGGGTGATCCTCCAGGACAAGTCCTTCGTCGGGAAGAAGATCGCGATCACCAGCATCCCCTATTCGAAGATCACCAGCGTCAGCGTGGTGAGCAACCGGTCATGGACCGGCAACTTCTTCTCCACCGGAGCGATCGCGATCCACGTCGGCACCCACACCTACGAGATCGAGTTCCGCGGCGACCAGAAGAGCCACCACGTCCACAACGTGATCCTGCACTACATCTCCTAGCCACGCCGCGCGCGGCTCAGCCCGCGCGCCGCTCCAGCGTGTAGACCCCGGCCGCGGCGGCGACGACCGCGGCCCGCCTGGCCGCCGCGCCACCGGCGCCGGCCATGGCCGTACGCCCCGACGTCGCCTCGATGTGCAGCCGGACCGACCCGACCGCGACCGTGATCGCCGTACCGGGTACGACGACGAGCCGCAGCGCGGCCCGATCCCCGTCCGGCCCGACCGCCCCTGGACCGTCGACCGCCGCCGGACCGTCGACCGGCACCGGACCCACGGCCGGCACCGGGGCGACCGCCGGCTTCCCGACCGGCGGCTGCCGGCGGATGTAGAAACCGAGTTCGGCGTCGCTGACCGCGCCGAGCACAGCCCGGAACGCCGCCCGGTAGTCGGCGCCCGGCCACCGGTGTCGGCCGCGTTCGAGCTTGCCGACGTAGTTGCCGTCCAGACAGGCGACCCGTCCGGTCGTGGCGAACACCCGGGCGTTGACCGCCTCGGCCAGTTCCTGCCGGGACGACGCCCGGCCCGAGCCCGAAGTGGACGGCCGACGCATCCGGGCCTTCCGCAACAGGTCGTTCGGCTGCTCCATGTGGATCCCGCTCTCCTCCCCCGAGGCACCGGTGGCACGACCGTCGACCGCGGCGACCGACCCACCGTCAGCGCGTAGTCAACCGGTCACCGGATGGGCTCACAAGGGTTCAAACCATGTCCCGTCCGACCCCCGGGCTAGGCTCGTCCGATGCCGACGAGACCGACCGACGAGTGGCGCAGGCGGGTCGAGAAAGAGGCCCTCGCCGTGGCCGACGGATCGCTGCCCGCCGAGCGGGCGTACGCCCGCCGGCTCTGGCCGGACCAGCTCATCACCGACACCGAGCAGGTCCTCGCCGCCTTCGAGACGGATGTCCGGACCCTGGCCGCGCCCTCCGACGAGCAGGTCTTCGAGGTCGTGAAGCGCGTCGTCGAGGCCCTGAACGAGGTCAACTACAGCCAGGAGGGGACGGGCATCGAGACCGGCGAGCGCGAGGAGCTGTGCCTGTACATCGACGCCTCGCTGACCGAGGCCGGGGTCGACGTGGCGGCACTCACCGCCCGCCACGGCATGCCGCGCCACGAACTCACCGACGAGTGGCGCGACTGGTGACGCCGGCCCGCCCCGCCGAACTCGGACGTTGCCGTCTCATGCCCCGTGTGCCCCGGAAGGCTTCTTGGCTGGCGATGGGGCTTCCAGCGGTCGACCCCGAGCGTGCCGGGCGTCGGCCAGGGCCACGCCGAGAAGGATTGCGAGGGCGCCGGTCGCCGCGATCAACGGTGTGGTGAAGGCCAGCGGCAGTGCCGCGGCCGCCAGGGCCACGATGCCGATGAGCCTGCTCCGGGAGACCCGGTTGAAGACCACGCGTTCCAGTCCGATCCGACCGATGACGAAGACGATCGGCCCGCCGAGGATCACGACCAGCCAGACCGGGCGCACGTGGCCGCCCGGGTGGGTCACGACAATTTCGTAGCCGGTCGCCACGAGCACGATGCCCAGGACCATCAGCACGTGGACGCGTCCGACATCCCGGCCGGCGCTGATCCGGTTTCCGGCTGCGTCGATGGCCTCGGGAAGTACCTGCCCCGCCCGGTAGTAGTAGATCCGCCACAGGAGCACCGTGGTGGCGAAGCCGACCAGCAGCGCGAGCGTCGTGGCCAGTGACACCGGTGTGGCTGTGTAGGTGATCCCCAGCGCCAGCACGCTCTCGCCGAGCGCGATCAGCAGAAGTTGTTCGTACCGCTCGGCGAGGTGATGGGTCTTGGCGGGTTCCCAGGCGCTGTCCAACTGCCGGCTCATGCCGGGCACCGGCCAGGAAAAGCGGGCCGCCACGAGTTCGATCGTGATGGCCAGCGCCCACAGGCCTACCCGGGCCCCGCCCTGAACCAGAATGCCTGCGAGCCACGGCACGGCTGAAACGGTGAACCAGATCGCCGACCGCGCGTACAGGGCTCGTTGCGCACGATCCCGCAGGAGCCCGACGAGGACCAGGGGTCGACCCACCTGAAGGGCCACGTACGGGATGGCGAGCGCGTAGCCGCGTTCGATGAACGCGTAGGGCAACGACGAGGCCATGAACACCACGCCGAGTGCGGTGAGCAGCACCATCACCTGGACGGCCGGCCGCCGCGGATCGAAACGGCTCGTGATGTGGGAGGTGGTCGTCCACAACCACATCATCGGCAGGACCAACACCACGACATACAACAGTCCCGCCCACGGCCGGGTGGGGCTGTCGGCGGACAGGTCCAGCACGACCCGCGACACGATCCCCAACAGGGCGAAGACCAGCACCAGGTCGAAGAACAACTCCAGGAAGTTCGCCCGGCGGGTCACTCCTGCGGCACTCGCCGCCCCGTCCAGCTTCTGACCAGGGGATTGTTGGTTCCGCCGACCACCGCCGGTTGGCCGGTCACCGGTCGTACCGTCAGTCACCGACTCATTCTTCAGCCCGACAGGTCCGGGCACGGAGAAAAGCGCAAAGTGCCGCTCTCGATCGACGGGCGTACGACAGGGACGGAACCGAACTCAGACGTTGAAACGGAACTCGACGACGTCGCCGTCCTGCATGACGTAGTCCTTGCCCTCGATCCGGACCTTGCCCGCCGCCTTGGCGGCCGACATCGAGCCGGCGGCGACCAGGTCGTCGAAGGAGACGACCTCGGCCTTGATGAAGCCGCGCTGGAAGTCGGAGTGGATGACGCCGGCGGCCTCCGGGGCGGTCGCGCCGATCGGGATCGTCCAGGCCCGCGTCTCCTTCGGCCCGGCGGTCAGGTAGGTCTGCAGGCCGAGCGTCCGGAAGCCGACCCGGATGAGCTGGTGCAGGCCGGGTTCGGCCTGACCGATCGACTCCAGCAGCTCGCGGGCCTCGTCCTCGGGCAGGTCGATCAGCTCCGACTCGACCTTGGCGTCCATGAAGACCGCCTCGGCGGGGGCGACCAGGGCCCGCAGTTCGTCGAGGAACGCCGCGTTGCCGAGCTCGGCCTCGTCGACGTTGAAGACGTACAGGAACGGCTTGGTGGTGAGCAGGTGCAGCTCGCGCAGCTCGTCAAGGTCGATGCCGGCCTTGGCCGCGCCGGCGTAGAGCGTGGTGCCGCCGTCGAGGAGTTCGGCGGCCTGCTTGGCGGCGGCGACGATCCCGGCCCGCTCCTTGCGTACCCTGGCCTCCTTCTCCAGCCTCGGCAGCGCCTTCTCGAGGGTCTGGAGGTCGGCGAGGATCAGCTCGGTGTTGATCGTCTCGATGTCGTCGGCCGGCGACACCTTGCCGTCGACGTGGACCACGTTGGGGTCGGAGAAGGCGCGGACGACCTGGCAGATGGCCGAGGCGTCGCGGATGTTGGCGAGGAACGCGTTGCCCCGCCCCTGCCCCTTCGAGGCGCCCCGGACCAGACCGGCGATGTCGACGAACGAGACCGGCGCCGGGATGATCTTCTGCGACCCGTGGATCTCGGCGAGCTTCTCCAGCCGCGGGTCGGGCAGCCCGACGACGCCGACGTTGGGCTCGATGGTGGCGAACGGGTAGTTCGCGGCGAGCACGTCGTTCTTGGTCAGGGCGTTGAACAGGGTGCTCTTGCCGACGTTGGGCAGGCCGACGATGCCAAGCGAGAGGGTCACGTCGTCCGATCCTACGGAAGCCCGCCCGGCGCCCACGCAGGCAGCACCACGTCACAGCCACGACCGGCCACGGTCAGGTCCGATTTCCGCGAGTCAACCGGGCCCGCCCCGAGGCAGGATCGATGGCGTGGACCTGGACTTCGAGCGGTGCTACCGGGCCGTCGACAGCCGTGACCAGCGGTTCGACGGCCGGTTCTACACCGGCGTCAACACCACCGGGATCTACTGCCGGCCGTCCTGTCCGGCGGTCACCCCGAAGCGGGAGAACGTCGGCTTCTACCTGTCCGCGGCGGCGGCCCAGCGGGCCGGCCTGCGGGCCTGCAAGCGGTGCCGGCCGGACGCCTCCCCCGGCTCGCCGGACTGGGACGTTCGCGCCGACCTGGTCGGCCGGGCGATGCGGCTGATCGGCGACGGCGTCGTCGACCGGGACGGCGTGCCCGGCCTGGCCCGCCGCCTCGGCTACACCGAACGGCACCTGGGCCGGATGCTCACCGAGCAGTTGGGCGCCGGCCCGCTGGCGCTGGCCCGCGCCCAGCGCGCCCAAACCGCCCGGATCCTGGTGGAGACGACCGACCTCGGCCTCGCCGAGATCGCGTTCGCGGCGGGATTCGGCAGCGTCCGGCAGTTCAACGACACGATCCGCGACGTGTACGGGTCGGCACCGTCCGGCCTGCGGGCGAACGCCCGGCGGCGCCCCGGCCCGGAACCGGCCGGCGGGGCGATCACGCTGCGACTGGCGTACCGGCCGCCACTGCACGCCGGGGCGTTGCTGGACTTCCTGCGGCTGCGGGCGCTGCCCGGCGTGGAGGAGATGGCAGACGACACCTACCGGCGCGCACTGCGACTGCCGCACGGCCCGGGAACGGTCGCGCTCACCCCGTCTGCCGGGCACGTGGCGGCGACGCTGCGGCTGGCCGACGTACGCGATCTCGCCCCGGCGGTGGCCCGCTGCCGCCGGCTGCTCGACCTCGACGCCGACCCGGAGGCGGTCGACGGCACGCTCGCCGCCGACCCGGCGCTGGCCGCGTCGGTCGCGGCCGAACCCGGCGTACGCGTGCCACGCTCCGTGGACGGTTTCGAGATGGCGGTACGCGCGATCGTCGGCCAGCAGGTTTCGGTCTCCGGTGCCCGTACGGTGCTGACCCGCCTGGTGCGGGCGGCCACGCCGGACGGGGCCGGCGACGGGTTGGTGCCGTTCCCGGCCCCGGAGCGGCTGCTCGACCTGCCCGACGAGGTGTACGCGATGCCGACGGCCCGGCGGGAGACGATCCGGACCCTCGCGGCGGCCGTCGTCGCCGGCACCGTCGACCTCGATCCGGGCGCCGACCGGGCGGAGACTGTACGGGCGCTGACCGCCCTGCCCGGGATCGGCCCGTGGACCGCCGGGTACGTCGCGATGCGCGCGATCGGCGACCCGGACACGTTCCTCCCCACCGACCTCGCCGTACGCCGGGGAGCCGTTGCGCTCGGCCTGCCCGGTGAGGCGAAGGCACTCGACGCGTACGCGGCCCGGTTCCGGCCGTGGCGGTCGTATGCCGTGATCAGACTGTGGCGCGCCGCGCCGGACAAGGGAGTCACCTCATGAACAGCAGCACCATCGACACGCCGGCCGGGCCGCTGACCATCCTCGCCAACGACGACGGGGCGGTCCGTGCCGCCGGTTTCACCACCGAAGTCGGGGCGCTGCTGGCGGTCGTACACCCGGACCTGCGGGCCGAACCGCGGCCGCGACCGGACCTCGGGCCGGTGACCGCGGCGGTGCGGGCCTACCTGGACGGCGACCTGACCGCGATCGACGCGGTGCCGGTCGAGCAGCGCACCGGCGGCGTGTTCATGGCCCACGCGTGGGAGACGTTGCGGCGGGTCAAGCCGGGCGAGCCGATCACCTACACCGGCTACGCGGAACTGTCCGGGCGACCGGCGGCGGTCCGCGCCGCGGCGACGGCCTGCGCGCGGAACGCCGCCGCGCTGTTCGTGCCGTGTCACCGGGTGCTGCGGACCGACGGCACGCTCGGCGGCTACCGCTGGGGGCTGCCCGTCAAGGAATGGCTGCTGGCGCACGAGGCCCCGGATAACCAGGTCGTCGCCATGCGGGGACGAACGTAGCATCGGGGACATGACTGATACGGCGAGGACCGCGCGCGCCGAGGTCCCGGAACGTCCGACCCTGGACGGCATCGAGGAGACCTGGTCGCGGCGCTGGCAGGAGGCGGGCACGTATGCGTTCGACCGGTCGAAGGACCGCTCGGACGTATACGCGATCGACACACCTCCGCCCACCGTATCGGGCGAACTGCACATGGGGCACGTCTTCTCGTACACGCACACCGACACCGTCGCCCGCTACCAGCGGATGCGGGGCCGCACCGTCTTCTATCCGATGGGCTGGGACGACAACGGCCTGCCGACCGAGCGCCGGGTGCAGAACGTGTACGGGGTGCGCTGCGACCCGTCGCTGCCGTACGACCCGGCGTGGCAGCCGCCGGCCACGCCGGTCACCGACCAGGCGCGGAAGAACCCGGAGTCGATCTCGCGACGGAACTTCGTGGAGCTGTGCGAGCGGCTGACCGGCGAGGACGAGAAGGTGTTCGAGGCGCTGTGGCGGCGGCTCGGGCTGAGCGTGGACTGGTCACTGACCTACACCACGATCGGGACGGTGGCCCGGGCCACCTCGCAGCGGGCGTTCCTGCGCAACCTGGCGCGCGGCGAGGCGTACTCGACGCAGGCGCCGACGCTGTGGGACGTCGGTTTCGGCACCGCGGTCGCGCAGGCCGAACTGGAGGACCGGGAGCGGCCGGGCGCCTATCACCGGCTGCGGTTCCACGGCCCGGCCGCGCCGGTCGAGATCGACACCACCCGGCCGGAGCTGCTGCCGGCCTGCGTGGCGCTGGTCTGCCACCCGTCCGACGGACGCTACGCGGACCTGGTCGGCCGCACGGCGCGGACGCCGCTGTTCGACGTCGAGGTGCCGGTGCACGCCCATCCGCTGGCCGACCCGGACAAGGGCACCGGACTGGTCATGGTCTGCACGTTCGGTGACCTCACCGACGTGACCTGGTGGCGGGAGCTGCGACTGGACACCCGGGTGGTGATCGGGCGGGACGGCCGGCTGCTGCCGCAGGCTCCGCCCGGGGTGCCGGCCGGGCCGTACGAGCCGATCGCCGGGGCATCGGTCAACGCCGCCCGACGGGAGATCGTCGCCCGACTGGCCGCCTCCGGCGACCTGGTCGGCGAGCCGCGGCCGATCACGCACCCGGTGAAGTTCTACGAGCGCGGCGACTCGCCGCTGGAGATCGTGTCGACCCGGCAGTGGTACATCCGCAACGGCGGCCGGGACGCCGACCTGCGGGAGGAGCTGCTGGCCCGGGGACGGGCGCTGAACTGGGTGCCGGCGCACATGTGGCACCGCTACGAGCACTGGGTGGGTGGCCTCACCGGCGACTGGCTGGTCAGCCGGCAGCGGTTCTTCGGCGTGCCGGTGCCGGTCTGGTACCGGCTCGACGACGCTGGCGAGCCGGACCTGTCCCACCCTCTCACGCCCGACGAGTCGCTGCTACCGATCGACCCGACCTCGGACGTGCCGGCCGGCTACACCGAGGCGCAGCGTGGACGGCCGGGCGGGTTCGCCGCCGATCCGGACGTCCTGGACACCTGGGCGACCTCGTCGCTCTCGCCGCAGATCGTCGGCGGCTGGGAGACCGATCCGGACCTGTTCGCCCGGGTGTTCCCGATGGATCTGCGTCCACAGGGGCAGGAGATCATCCGTACCTGGTTGTTCGCGTCCGTGGTCCGCTCCCACCTGGAGCACGGCGTGTTGCCGTGGCGGGACGCGGTGCTGTCCGGCTGGATCCTCGACCCGGACCGCAAGAAGATGTCGAAGAGCAAGGGCAACGTCGTCACCCCGATGGCGCTGCTGGAGCAGCACGGGTCGGACGCGGTGCGCTACTGGGCGGCCAACGGGCGGCCCGGCACCGACCTGGCGTTCGACGCCGGCCAGATCAAGGTCGGCCGCCGGCTGGCGACCAAACTGCTCAACGCGTCGAAGTTCGCCCTCGGGCTGGGCGCCGCGGACGCGCTGCGCGCCGAGGTGACGCACCCGCTGGACCGGTCGATGCTGGCCGGCCTGTCCGAGGTCGTCGCCGCCGCGACGGCGGCGTTCGACGCGTACGACCACACCGCCGCCCTCCAGGCCACCGAGTCGTTCTTCTGGACGTTCTGCGACAACTACATCGAACTGGTCAAGGAACGTGCCTACGGTTCGGGGCCGGCGGCCGACTCGGCGCGGGCGGCCCTGGCCACCGCCCTGTCGGTGCAGCTACGGCTGTTCGCGCCGGTGCTGCCGTACGTGACCGAGGAGGTCTGGTCGTGGTGGCGGTACGGCTCGGTGCACCGGTCGCCGTGGCCGACGACGTACGAGGTGGGCCGGGCCGCACAGGACGGTGACCGCGACCTGCTGCGGCTCGCCGGTGACGCCCTGACCCAGGTCCGCCGGGCCAAGTCGGAGCGCAAGCTGTCGATGCGCACGGACGTGCCACTGGCGGAGGTGCTCGGCCCGGCGGCGATGTTGGAGCGGTTGGCGCTAATCGGCGACGACCTGCGGGCCGCGGGCCGGATCGGCAAGCTGGACTTCCTGCCGGACCGCACCACCGAACTCGTGGTGGCCTGCGCGTTCTGAGACTGCGGTTCGGGCCGCGGTCCCGACCGGCTGCACCGTGGGGCGACGCCCGACCGCGATGGTCGGCGCGTCTCATGTCCCAAGGTGATGTCCCAGCAGGTCGGGACCGCTGCCTCCGGCCCGGTGGGTCGTGGGATTCCTACCGTGGAAGCCCTCGACAACCTCGGCCTGGAGGCTTCTCATGGCAATTATGACCCGTCCCACCGCATTGAAGATCGCGGCTGTGCTGTCCGTGCTCGTGGCGCTCATCGGCATCACCATGTTCGACCTGCCGAACCTGGTGCTCGGCGCCCGCGAGAGCGCGAGCCCGTTCCCCGTCGTGGTCGGCAGCTTCGCGTCCGACATCATCGCGCTCGTCGCCGCGTACGGGGCATGGCGGGGGCAGAAGTGGGGCGCGGTCCTGCTGATCATCGTCAACGCGTTCTGGATCGTCCAGGCGATCGGATCGTTGCTGTTCGACTCCACCGCCGGCGAGCTGGTGTTCGCGTCGGCGATGGTGGTCCACCACATCATCGTGATCAGCCTGTGCCTGTGGCGGGAACGGGTGGTCCGTGCGGCATAGGAGTCGCTTCCGCCTGACCCGGTCGGTCACCAGCCGGTGGCTCTACCAGGTGCTCTTCGTGCTCCTCATGCTCTGGTACGCGTTCGTCATCGCCGGGCTGGCCGCCGTGGTCACCACGTGGCCGGCCCGTCCGATCGCGACGCTGGCCGACATCCCCTGGTGGTCGCACGTGATCGCGTTCGCCGTGGTGCTGGCGACCTGGCCGCCGGTGGCGGCGCAGGTCGAACGGGGGGTTCATCAGCTCGCCTACGGCCAGCGCGACGACGCCTACGACGTCGCGGACCGGGTGTACCGGCAGTTGCAGTCCGACCCGCACCCCGACGAACTGTTGCCGAGTGTGACGGCACTGCTGGCCGAGACGCTCGCGCTGCCGTACGTCGAGATCGAGGCGGACGGGCGGGTCGTCGCCGTCCACGGTGCGGTGCCCGACGGTGCCGCCGTGATCGCCATCCCGTTGCGTCATCACCGGTCGGCGCTCGGCATGCTGCGGGTGAGCGCGCGGCGCCGGGACTGGCTGTCGGCGGCCGACATACACCTGCTGGAAGACCTGGCCCGGCAGGTCGCCGTCACATTGCACGCGGCCCGGCTGGCGACGGCCCTGCAGTCCTCCCGCGAGCAGCTCGTGACCGCCCGGGAGGAGGAACGCCGGCGCATCCGCCGGGACCTGCACGACGGGCTCGGCCCGACGCTGGCGTCGCTCGGCCTGCAACTCGGTGCGCTGCAACGCACCCTGCAATCCGACCCGGCCGCGGCCCAGCGGCTCGCCGGCGAACTGCGCACCGGTGTACGGCAGGCGACCGCGGACATCCGCCGGCTGGTGTACGAACTGCGCCCGCCGATGCTCGACGAGCTGGGCCTGACCGACGCGCTACGCAACCTCAACCCCACCGCCGGGCTGGCCCGGACCGTGACGGTCCCCGAGCCGATGCCGGCCCTGCCCGCGGCGGTCGAGGTGGCGATCTACCGCATCACCGCCGAGGCGCTGCACAACACCGCCCGGCACGCCACCGCGACCCGGTGCACGATCGAACTCACCGTCGACCGGGACAGGGTGGCGCTCACCGTCACCGACGACGGGCGCGGCCTGCCGGAGACGTACCTCGCCGGTGTGGGGCACCATTCCATGCGGGAGCGCAGCACCGAACTGGGTGGCACGATCGACATCGGCCCGGCCGACAGTGGCGGCACCCGGGTCGCCGCCACATTTCCGATGAGGACGCATGACTGATCCGATCACCGTCCTGGTCGCCGACGACCACCCGCTGTTCCGCAAAGGTCTGCGCGCGCTGCTGCAGACGATCCCCGGGGTCGAGGTCGTCGGCGAGGCCGCCGACGGCAACGAGGCCATCCGGCTCGCCGAGAACCTCCGGCCGCGGCTGGTGCTGCTGGACCTGCGGATGCCCGGCTGCGACGGGCTCACCGCGATCCGCAGGCTCACCGCGCAGGACACCAGCCGGCGGATCCTGGTCGTGACGATGTTCGCCGACGACGACTCGGTCTTCGCCGCGCTGCGGGCCGGCGCCCTCGGGTATGTCCTCAAGGACACCGAAGACGAGGAGATGACCCGGGCGATCCTCGCCGTCGCCAATGGCGAAGCGATCTACAGCCCGGCCGTCGCGACCCGCATCATGGCCTTCTTCACCGACCGCTCCGCCAAGCCGTTCCCCACCCTGACCACGAGCGAACGCAACGTCCTGCAACTCGTCGCACGCGGCCTGCCGAACGACGCCATCGCCACCCGGCTCGGCCTCAGCGGGAAGACCGTCCGCAACTACGTCAGCAACGTCTTCGGCAAACTCCACGTGGCCAGCCGAGCGGAAGCGATCGTGCGCGCCCGGGACGCCGGGATCGGCTGACCCCGCGACGGACCCGGCACCCCGTCACGCCGGCCCGTTCCGGTGCGGCCCGGGTCACCAGTCGCGCAGGAAGCGCAGCCCGAGCAGGAAGGTGACCACAGCGGGTCCGACGAGCAGGGCGATCGCCTGTAGGCGGTACTGCATGCGGTGCCGGACGAGTTCCAGCGCGTTGACGAAGACGATGACGGCGGCGAGCATCATGAACCCGCCCCACCAGTGGACCCCGGTCAGCTCCACCCAGTCCAGGACGATCAGTTGGAGGGTGATGCCGACCGCCGCCCCGGTCGACGCCAGCATCGCGACCACCCGGTGCAGTCCCCGGGCCAGCGGATGCTCCAACTGCCAGCCGTACGTGCCGGCGACCGCCAGGCAGGGCAGCACGACCATCAGCGGCCAGCCCCGGGACATCACGCCGAACATCAGCAGCGCCCCGACGGCGAAGACGAGGCCGCCGACGCAGGCGATGACGTAGCCGGCGAAGGCCCGGTTGCCGCCCCGGACGACCAGGGGGCCGCCGGTGGCGGCGATCAGCGCGCCGGGCACCAGCACGAAGCCGGCCCACCAGTGGAACTGGCCGAGGGCCTGGGACGCCGAGTTGACCGCGATCACGGCGAGGGCGGCGACGACCGCACCGCCGATCCAGCCGGCGGCGGTCCGCCGGGACCGTCCCGGCCGCTGGCCGGGCGCGGGCCGGCCGCCGGTCCGGGTGCCGGGCCGTTCCGGTCCGGTGGGCGACTGGTCGGCCGACGGTCGGGTCTCCACGCTCACACCTGCGAACTCTGCCTCTTCCGGCCGGGTGACGCCATCCGGCTAGCCCTACCCGGTGCCGGTTGTCCGGTCCGGGCGAACCCGGGCGCGGGTCGATACCGCAGAGCCGACGGTACGGGTCACCGGCTCCCGGCGGTGCGGCTTCCGGCGGTACGGGTCGGTTTGGCATGCTCCACCAGGTGGAGCCCTCGACACTGGCAGTGATCGTCGTCTGTCTGGCCGCCGGCGGCGGGGTGGGCTGGTTCGCCGCCCGAGCCCGGTCGGCGACCGAGATCGCCCGGCTGGACGCCACCCTGCGCGCGACCCGGGACGGCGAGGGCCGGCTGGAGCAGTCGATGCGGGCGCTGTCGTACGAGGCGACCGCCCAGTCACAGGAGGCGGTGGCACGGGCGGTCGCGCCACTGCACGACACGCTGCGCCGTTACGAGCAGCGGGTCACCGAACTGGAGCGCGACCGGGTCGACGCGTACGCCGAACTGCGCGAGCAGGTCCGCTCGATGGGTCAGGTCTCCGGCGAACTGCGGACCGAGACCAAGCAGCTGGTGGCGGCCCTGCGGGCGCCGCAGGTACGTGGCCGCTGGGGTGAGCACCAGTTGCGGCGCATCGTCGAGGCTGCCGGGATGCTGGAGCACTGCGACTTCGCCGAGCAGGTGACGGGTACGACGGACGACCGGCTGGTCCGCCCCGACCTGGTCGTACGTCTCCACGGCGGGCGGTCGGTGGTGGTCGACGCGAAGGCGCCGTTCGACGCGTACCTGTCGGCGATGGAGGCGCGCGACGAGCGGGGGCGGGACACGCACCTCGACGCGCACGCCCGGCATCTTCGGGGCCACGTCGACGCGCTGGCGGCGAAGTCGTACTGGGCGGCCTTCGACCAGGCGCCGGAGTTCGTGGTGCTGTTCGTGCCCGCCGACCCGTTCCTCGACGTGGCGTTGCAGCGTGATCCGACCCTGTTGGAGCACGCGTTCGCCCGCAACGTCGTGCTGGCCACGCCGGCGACACTGGTGGCCCTGCTGCGTACGGTCGCGTACTCCTGGCGGCAGGAGGCACTGGCCCGCAACGCGGTGGCGGTGCATTCGCTGGCCCGGGAACTGTACGGCCGACTGTCCACGTTGGGTGACCACGTGTCGAAGCTGGGTGCGTCGCTCGGCTCGGCGGTGACCGCGTACAACCGGGCGGTGGGTTCGCTGGAGGCGCGGGTGCTGGTGAGCGCGCGCAAGCTGGCCGATCTCGGGGTGTCGGGCGACGAGTTGCCGGCGCCCGCGCAGGTCGAGGTGACTCCCCGCCAGGCGCAGGCTCCGGAACTGGTCGATCAGCCGATGGTGGTACGCCTGCCCGAACCGGCCCGGGGACCCGACCGACCACACTGACCGGTCGCTCAGGACAGTTTTCCACGGTGGACTGTCGCGTTTCTGACGGCGACCGATGACCGACCCACTACACCCGGCCTGACCTGCGACGGAGCAAATTTGGGCCCGGAAAGTCCATTTTAGGCGCAAGATCCAATCTAATACTGAATTCAGCCACTTCATTACGGACAAACCAGCGGTAATTACGGACATCAATGCACTAATTCATGTCACGGGCTGGTCACAACGCCCGGCGAGATAGTGACAATCATCGTGGCTAACGCGAAGGATGCGGTCACACGTGCCCTGCACCCCAGGGCCTTTGTTCTCCGGAGGATAGAGAACGTGACAAAACCCCGCATCTGGAGTAGGCGTACCTCCGCCGCGCTCCTCGCGTCAGTCATGGCTGCCGGCGCCATGACCGTGGTGGGTGGTGGCATCGCCTACGCCAACCCGACCACCGGACCGGACGTTCTCAAGGGCGGCCCCGGCGACAAGCTGGGCGCCCACGACCGGGCGCTGCTCGCCGAGGCCCGCGGCAAGGGCGAGCAGACCGTCACCGTGATCGTGACGACCGAGAAGGGCAAGACCGAGAGCGTCGCCGCCGGACTCGCCAAGCTCGGCGGCAAGGTCGGCAAGCAGGTCGACGAGGTCGGCTACGTCCGCGCGCAGCTGCCCACCTCGGCCGTGCTGCGCGCCGCCGAACTCCCCGGCGTCACCGCGGTCGACCTCAATGAGACGGTCCCGCTACCGGCGCCGGATCCGGTGACGGACGGCACCGCCGCCCGCGCCGCCAGGTCCGCTGTCGTGGCTCCCGGCGCCGACACCCCCGCCGCCAACGCCTTCATGCCGACCCACGAGATCGGCTCGGTCGCGTTCAAGGAGGCCAACCCGACCTGGGACGGTCGTGGCATCACGATCGGCATCATGGACTCCGGGATCGACCTGGACCACCCGGCGCTGCAGACCACCACGACCGGTGAGCGCAAGATCGTCGACTGGTTCACCGCCACCGATCCGGTCTTCGAGGGTGACCGCACCTGGCGGCCGATGCTGACCTCGGTCACCGGCCCCACCTTCACCGCCGCCGGTGCCACCTGGACCGCGCCCGCCGGCACCTACCTGTTCAACACCTTCGCCGAGTCGGCCGCGGCCGGCGGCGAGGTCGCCGGTGACGTCAACCGCGACGGTGACACCAGCGACATCTGGGGCATCCTCTACAACCCCGTCACCAACGACATCTGGGTCGACATCAACCAGAACCGCAACTTCACCGACGACGCGCTGATGCGGCCGTACGCCGAGCGCTTCGACGTCGGGTACTTCGGCACCGACAACCCGGCCACCCCGGTCCAGGAGAAGATGCCGTTCGTCGTCGAGTTCCGCGAGGACGTCGACACCACCGCCGCCGGCGGCCCCGGCCTGGTCGACTACGTCAACATCGGCATCCCCTCGAGCTCGCACGGCTCGCACGTCGCCGGCATCACCGCCGCCAACGACATGTTCGGCAACGCCGTGTTCGACGGCGCCGCCCCCGGCGCCAAGCTGGTGTCGGCCCGGGCCTGCACCTTCGCCGGTGGCTGCACCGCGGCCGCCCTCTACGAGGGCATGATCGACCTCGTCGTCAACCGTGGCGTGGATGTCGTCAACATGTCGATCGGTGGCCTCCCGGGCCTCAACGACGGCAACAACGCCCGTACGCACCTCTACAACACCCTGATCAACGACTACGGGGTGCAGCTCTTCCTCTCCGGCGGCAACAACGGCCCGGGTGTCAACACCTCCGGTGACCCGTCGGTCGCCAGCGACGCCGTCGCGGTGGCCGCCAGCATCAGCCAGGCGACCTGGCTGGCCAACTACGGCTCGGTGACCCGTACGCCGGAGCAGCTGTTCAACTTCTCCTCGCGCGGCCCGCGGGAGGACGGCGGCCTCAAGCCGAACATCACCGCCCCGGGTTCGGCGATCTCCACCACGCCGCTGTGGCTGCCGGGCAGCCCGGTCGCCGAGGCCGGCTACCCGCTGCCGCCGGGCTACCAGATGAGCAACGGTACGTCGATGGCCGCTCCGCAGGCCGCCGGTGGTGCCGCACTGCTGCTGTCGGCCGCCAAGGCCACCAACCGGGACGTCACCCCGGCCCAGCTCCGCCGGGCGATCTACTCCACCGGCGACTGGATCCCGGGTGTGACCGCGAACGGTCAGGGCAACGGCAAGTTCAACGTGCCCAACGCGTGGAACCTGCTCGCGGGTGGTGTCCAGCCCGGTGGCTACACGATCGACGCCCCGGTCTGCACCCCGCTCTCCGGCTTCCTGGCCACCCCGCACCGGGGCACCGGCCTCTACAACCGGTGCGCCGCGACCGACGGCGGACACAGCCGCAACGCGCCCAAGCAGTACGAGATGACGATCACCCGGACCACCGGCCCGGACCGCAACATCAAGCACAACGTCCAGTGGCTGGGCAACGACGGCACGTTCCGTAACGGCCCGAAGAACATCATCCTGCCGCTCAACCAGCCGGTGAAGATCCACCTCGAGGCCCGTGGCGACTACGGCGACCACAGCGCCATCATGCGGGTCGACGACCCGGCGACCCCGTGGGTCGACTTCGAGTTCATGAACACCGTCGTGGTCGCCAAGACCACCACCGCGCCCGACTTCTCGTACGCGGTGAGCGGCACCGTCGACCGCAACCTGTTCAAGACCTACTTCGTCACCGTGCCGCAGGGCGCGAAGTCGCTGCAGGTCAACCTGTCCGGACTCGCGGAGGGGTCGCAGACCCGGTTCGTCGCGTTCAACCCGCAGGGCATCCCGGTCGACAGCACCCAGAGCACGCAGTGCTTCAGCAACTTCCCCAGCCCCTGCAAGCCGGACGAGCGGTCGTACGACAACCCGCAGCCGGGCATCTGGGAGATCGAGGTCGAGTCGCGGCGGACGTCGCCGCAGCTGGAGAACCCGTACCAGCTCCGGGCCCGTATCCAGGGCGTCACCGTCGACCCGGAGGTCGTCGAACTGCCCAACGTCACCGCCGGTGAGCCGACTCCGGTCAACCTGTCGGTGACCAACGACTACGGTCCGGTCAACGTCACCGCCTCCGGTGGTCAGCTCGGCAGCGCCCTCGGCCAGCGGCCCACCATCGCGCACCTCGCCGTCTCGACCTACCAGGTCGTCGTGCCGGCCGGGGCGAGCCGTCTCGTGGTGCGGATCGGCAACCCGGCCGACCCTGCCGCCGACCTCGACCTGTTCATCTACCGCAACGGTGCCGAGGTCGGTCGTAGCGCCGGCGGCAGCTCCGAGGAGACCGTCACGCTGACCAACCCGCCGGCCGGCACGTACACCGTCGAGATCGACGGGTACTCGGTTCCGGCCGGGACGACCGAGTACGACTACCTCGACGTGTTCTACAGCACGGCGCTCGGCTCGGTCACCGCGCCGGCCACGCCGCTGGCATTGGCACACGGGGCGACCGGGACCCTCACCGGTTCGGTCACCGTCCTGTCCGTTCCGGCGGCCGGGCGGCAGCTCTCCGGTGAGCTCCAGATCGTCACCGACGAGGGCGCGGTCGTCGGCCGCGGTGCCCTGGAGATCGGTACGGTCAACTGAGCTGACCGCACCACGTACGACGAGGAGCCCGTCCCCGGTGGGGGCGGGCTCCTCCGTGTTCGGGCCACCGTCCGGTGCGGCGACGCCGTGCCGGTCCGTGGGTCGGCTCAGGCCGGTTCGACGGTCTCGACCACGAACGGCGTGCCCTGCTGGCAGGTGGTCATCATGTCGGCCTGCACCCGTCCGGTGACGGTGACCCGGGCGCCGGCCCTGACCGTGGGCGTGCCGCCGACCAGCAGATAGCCGTCGAGCAGGAAACAGCCGGGTTCCACCCCGGCGGTCACGGTGCCGGTCAGGGTCATCAGACCCGGCGGCCGCCGGGTGGGGCCCGGAGCGGTCGTCGCGCCGGGGCCGGGCCGGGTCGCCGTCGGGTCCGGGGTCGGCTTGGCCGTCGGCACCGGCAGGTCCTCGAATCCGGACGGGGGTGGCTGCGCGGGTGGGCTCGTCACGGTCGCTCCTTCCGTCGGACGGGACGACGGCGCGGCCGTCCCGTCCTGGGCACAGGCCCCCACCACCAGGCAGAGGGCCAGGCCGGGCAGGACCTTCCGGAACCTCTTCATACGATCTTCGACGCGCTGGCGCCCGGCCCCGTTCCCACCTGGTCGGATCAGGCGCCCGCCACGCCGGCGGCGAGCGCGGCGGCGTCGGCGGAGCGGGTGGCGGCCGCCGCCTTCATGTCCCGCTTCAGCTCCTGCGGAAGCGAGAAGGTCAACCGCTCGTCGGCCGTCGTCACCTCGGCGACGTCGGTGAAGCCGCGCTCGGCGAGATGGTCGAGCACCTCCATCACCAGGTCGTCCGGGACGCTGGCGCCGGACGTGAGGCCGACCGTGGTCGCGCCGGCCAGCCACTCGTCGGAGATCTCGGAGGCGTAGTCGACCAGGTGGCCGGCCCGCGCGCCGGCGTCCAGGGCCACCTCCACCAGACGTACGGAGTTGGAGGAGTTGCGGGAGCCGACCACGATCACCACGTCGCAGTCCGGGGCGATCTGCTTCACGACGTGCTGCCGGTTGGAGGTCGCGTAGCAGATGTCGTCGCTGGGCGGCGACTGGAGCAGGGGCAGCCGGCGCTTGAGGCGGGCGACCGTCTCCATCGTCTCGTCGACCGAGAGCGTGGTCTGCGACAGCCAGACGACCTTCGAGGGGTCACGCACGGTAACCTTGTCGACCCCGTCGGGCCCGTCGACGAGCTGGACGTGGGCCGGGGCCTCGCCGGCGGTGCCGACGACCTCTTCGTGCCCTTCGTGCCCGATGAGCAGGATGTCGTAGTCCTCGGCGGCGAACCGCTTCGCCTCCTGGTGGACCTTGGTGACCAGCGGGCAGGTCGCGTCGATCGCCTTCAGCGAGCGCGCCTTCGCCTGCTCGTGCACCTCCGGCGCCACGCCGTGTGCCGAGAAGATCACGATCGACCCCTCGGGCACCTCCTCGTTCTCCTCCACGAAGATCGCGCCCTGGCGTTCCAGGGTCGACACGACGTGCTTGTTGTGCACGATCTGCTTGCGTACGTAGATCGGCGCCCCGTAGAGCTTGAGCGCCTCCTCGACGGTCTGCACCGCGCGGTCCACGCCGGCGCAGTAGCCGCGGGGCTTGGCCAGCAGCACGCGCTTACGGGTCTGGGGGATCGCCTGGGCCTCGGTCACGTGCCCCATCGTACGTGGGCCCGCCGATGGCGGCAGCGGCCGCGAGCGCTGGCACACCGGGACCCGCCGCACGCCCAGGACCGGGACCGGCGCGCCGACCGCGCTCGCGGGCCGTGTCGGTGGCCGGTCGTAGGCTGGCCCGGTGACCCAGGCCGAGACGCCCCGCAGCACCCCCGAAGAGCCGTGGCCGGTACGCGTGGTGAGCCAGAAGGTGAGCGCCTGGATCGCCAAGCTGGGCTGGGTCTGGGTCGACGGGCAGGTGGCCCAGATCAGCCGACGGCCGGGCGCCAGCACCGTGTTCCTCACCCTGCGTGATCCTTCGGCCGATCTCAGCCTGACCGTGACCACCAACCGCGACGTGCTCGACGCCGGGGCACCCGAGCTGGCCGAGGGCGCCCGGGTGGTGCTGCACGCCCGACCCGAGTTCTACGCGGCCCGGGGCACGCTGAGCCTGCGCGCCGACGAGATCCGGCAGGTCGGGCTGGGCGAACTGCTGGCCCGGCTGGAGAAGCTGAAGAAGCTGCTGGCCGCCGAGGGGCTCTTCGACCGGGCCCGCAAGCGTCGCCCACCGTTCCTGCCCGCCCGGGTGGGCCTGATCACCGGACGGGCCTCGGCGGCCGAACGCGACGTGCTCACCAACGCCCGGCGGCGCTGGCCGGCGGTGGAGTTCCGGGTGGTCAACGTGCCGGTCCAGGGACCGACCGCCGTGCCGCAGATCGTCGACGCGCTCCGGGTGCTCGACGCCGACGACAGCATCGACGTGATCGTCCTGGCCCGGGGCGGCGGCAGCGTCGAGGACCTGCTGCCCTTCTCCGACGAGGCGCTGTGCCGGGCGGTCTTCGGCTGCCGTACGCCGGTGGTCAGCGCCATCGGCCACGAGACCGACATTCCGCTGGTCGACTACGTCGCCGACGTACGCGCCTCGACCCCGACCGACGCCGCCAAGCGGATCGTGCCCGACCTGGCCGAGGAGCTGCGGCTGATCCGGCAGGCCCGGCAGCGCCTCGACCGCGCCGTGGTCGGCCTGCTGGACCGCGAGCGGCAGCGCCTCGACGCGGTCCGCTCCCGGCCGGTCCTCGCCCGGCCGGAGGTGATGATCGAGCAGCGGGTCGTTGACGTACGCGGGCTGCGCGACCGGGCCGGCCGCTGCCTCGACCACCGGCTCACCGCGGCCGCCGGCGACCTGCGGCAGACGCTGGCCCGGCTGCGGGCCCTGTCACCGGCGGCGACGCTGCAGCGGGGCTATGCGATCGTGCAGCGCGCCGACGGCCACGTCGTCCGGGCGGCCGGCGAGGTGGCGAAGGGCGACCAGATCCGGCTCCGGCTCGCCGAGGGCGAGTTGGGCGCGACCGTCGACGGCTGAGGATGGGAAGGACCACGTTGAGCGAGCAGAAGACCCGCGGCGACACCGCCGACGAGCGGTTGACCTACGAGCAGGCCCGCGCCGAACTGGCGACGGTGGTCGAACGGCTGGAGGCCGGTGGCACCTCGCTGGAGGAGTCACTGGCACTGTGGGAGCGCGGCGAACGGCTCGCCGACATCTGCCAGCGCTGGCTGGACGGCGCCCGCGACCGGTTGGACGCCGCCCGTCAGGCCCGCGAGAGCGCCTGACGGGCGGCGTCGGTCCCGCTGCCGCACCGCTGGGAGGCACGGCTTCGGGACGTCTTCGCGCGCCGAAGCCGCGGTCAGTCGGTCAACAGCTCGTACGCCGCGTCGGGGGCCCGCATGCTCTGGGCGGCCGTCGGCCTGCGTGGTGGGGTCGCCGTCCCGAACTGGCTGTACACGATCTTGATGTTTCGGGCCTCGATCTCCCCGGCGGCGGGGGTCGAGATGCTCAGCTCGACCAGCCGGCCCTCCGCGTCGATCCGGGCTTCGAACGGAATGGACGCGGCTGCCGCGCCGAGCGCCTCGTGCATCGCCTCGTCGAGAAGCATCGAATCGGTCACCTTGCCGAGGTCGACGGTGCCGCGGTAGGTGCCGGCCCCGGTGTCCCGCACGTCGGTGGCCGTCCGGAATAGCGCGGCGGCGGACGCCGGATCCGACTCGTCGGATTCCCCGGGCGGGTCCAGCAGGTCCGGCGCGCGGGTCTGGTCGATAAGGAGGTACTTGTCACTCCACGCGTCGATGCCCATGGTCCTGTTGAGTTTGTCCCCGTAGTCGATCCGCACCCACAGGTCTTCGTCGATGAGGATGAACTCCAGCGTGCCCGGCTCGCCGTCGATCTCGAACAGGGCTTTGACGGCGGCGCTGTTACTGGCCGCATCCTCCACACCCGCCATGTCCTCGGAGCCGCCGGTGAGGGTGAAGGCGAAGTTGCCCCCGTCGAACACCTTGGTCGAGTCGAGCAACGCCTGGCGCAGGTCGGGCGTCGGGCTCACGCTGGGCGCGGCATCGTTCTCCGGCGCGCTGTGCCACCAGACCCGTATGCAGCCGGTCGTACCGAAGGCGAGCAGGGAGGCGGCGACGAGACCGGCGAGGGCCCGCCGAAGGGTCTTCACGAGAACTTCTCCATGGGTCTGCCCCGACCCCAGGATCGGCCGGGCGGCTACGCCCGGAAGCCTAGGAAGACGTCATGGAAGGAATGCTTGAAGAACACTTGGAGCGCCCTGCGGGATCACTCCAGGGCATCCGCCAGGTCGCGCAGTTCGGCCTCGGTCGCCGAGCCGACCACCATGACGGTGCGCTCGGGTTCGAGCAGGACCAGCGCCCGCTCACCGGGCCGGGCGGTGTAGCGCTGCCAGGTACGCCCGCCGATCTCGATGACGCCCTGCGGCTGCCCGTCCGCGGTCAGCTCCTGGGGCAGCAGCGTCTCCGCCGGCACGTCGCTCTGCACGAGCTGCACCCCCTCGCCCTCGGGGAGACGTAACCGACGCGCAGGGTCGCGCTGCCGTCGGCGCCGTTGAAGTTGGCGGTGACCGGCCGCCAGCCGTCGTCGACACCGGTGGGATCGATCACCTCGAACGCGCCGGCCGAACGCGCCTGGGCCACCGCGGGCGCGGGATCGATCACCACCGGCTCGTCGGCGCCGAGGAAGATCCGGTAGAAGCCGAACACCAGGGCGATCGGCACCAGCAGTACGAGCAGCGAGATCGCCATGTCCTTCGGCGACCGCTCGGATCTGGCGACGGGTTCGCCCGCCCCGGGCGGCGGCACGTCGGGATCCGCGCCGGCCGGTGCGGCGGCCGCCGGATCAGAGCCGGCGAGCAGGTCGGTGTCGGTGTCGGCGGTCGTCCGCCCGGGCGGGGGTACTGGCCCACGCTCGGCGGGCTGGGCTGGTTCCACGTACCCCATCTTGACAGCCGCCACCAGCGGCCGGCGGGGCAGCCGCCGGCGCCGCGATCCGCACCACCGACGCCCCGAACGGTCATTCAGTCCCCGCTCATGCCAGGATCGAGGCGAACCGCCCCGCCCGGCCCCGGAAGAGGGTTCGATGAGCGCGGGACGGGATCGCAGCCGGCCCGCGCCGAGGGCTGCGGTCGAGCCGCCGGGCAACACCGGACCGACGGAACGAGTGAGGTAACCGCGATGACCGCTACAAGCACCCGGGTACCGCAGAATCTGGACCGCAACCTCGCCCTGGACCTGGTCCGGGTCACCGAGGCCGCCGCCATGGCCGCCGGCCGCTGGGTCGGTCGCGGTGACAAGGAGGGCGGCGACGGCGCCGCCGTGGACGCGATGCGCAAACTGATCAACTCGATCCAGATGCGCGGGATCGTCGTCATCGGCGAGGGCGAGAAGGACAACGCGCCGATGCTCTTCAACGGGGAGCGGGTCGGCGACGGCACCGGCCCGGAGGTGGACGTCGCGGTCGACCCGGTCGACGGGACCACCCTGATGAGCAAGGGCATGCCCAACGCCCTGGCGGTGCTCGCGGTCGCCGAGCGGGGCGCGATGTTCGATCCCAGCGCGGTGTTCTACATGGAGAAGCTGGCGGTCGGCCCGGACTGCGCGGACGTCATCGACATCACCGCCGGCGTGACCGAGAACCTGCGCCGGATCGCCAGGGTGAAGAAGTCCAGCATCTCGGACGTCACCGTCTGCATCCTCGACCGGCCCCGCCACCAGCGCATCGTCGAGGAGGTCCGCGACGCGGGCGCCCGGATCAGGTTCATCTCCGACGGCGACATCGCCGGCGCCATCTCGGCCGCCCGCCTGGAGTCCGACGTGGACGTCCTGATGGGCATCGGCGGCACGCCGGAGGGCATCACCGCCGCCTGTGCGCTCAAGTGCATGGGTGGCGCGATCCAGGGCCGGCTCTGGCCGCACGACGACGCCGAGCGGGAACGGGCCGTCGCGGCCGGGCACGACCTCGACCGGGTACTCACCACCGACGACCTGGTCACCGGCGACAACTGCTTCTTCGTCGCCACCGGGGTCACCTCCGGCGACCTGTTGCGTGGTGTGCGTTACCGCTCCGGCGGCGCCTACACCCAGTCGATCGTCATGCGGTCCAAGAGCGGCACGATCCGCGTGATCGACTCCTACCACCGGCTGGAGAAGCTCGCCCTCTACTCGGCCGTCGACTTCGACGGCCGACCGATCGCCGAGCAGGAGTGACCGCCACCGAACCGGGCACCGCCCCGACCCCGACCGTCCCGTCCAGCCGGCGTGCGGTCGGGGTCGCCTTCGGCGTGGTCGCGGGCGTCGCCCTGGCCGCCCAGTCGCGGGTCAACGGCGAACTGGGCGTACGTCTGCACGACGGCATCGCCGCCGCCGTCGTCTCCTTCGGCTCCGGCCTGCTGATCCTGGCCGTCCTGACGGCGACGGTGCCGGCCGCCCGGCGTGGCATGCGTACCCTGCGGACGGCGCTCCGCGACGGCGGCCTGCGACCGTGGCAGTGCCTCGGCGGCGTCTGCGGCGCGTTCCTCGTCGCCACCCAGGGACTGACCGTCGCCACCCTCGGCGTCGCCGTCTTCATCGTCGCCGTGGTCGCCGGCCAGTCCACCAGCAGCCTCGCCGTCGACCGGGCCGGGTTCGGGCCGGCCGGCCGGCAGCCGGTCACCGCGTCCCGCCTCGCCGGCGCGGTGCTGACCGTACTGGCCGTCCTGCTCGCCGTCAGCGACCGGCTGGGCAGCCCGTCGACGCTCGCCCTGGCCCTGCTGCCCGCCCTCGCCGGGATGGGGATCGCCTGGCAGCAGGCGGTCAACGGCCACGTGAAGATCGCTTCCGGCAGTGCGATCGCCGCGTCGTTCGTCAACTTCGTCACCGGTACGGCGGCGCTGCTGTTCGCGTTCGTGGTCGTGGTGGCCGTACGGGGCTGGCCGGACGGGCAGTGGCCCACCGAGCCGTGGCTCTACACGGGTGGGGTGATCGGCACCTTCTTCATCGCGGTGGCGGCGGTCGTGGTCCAGTACACCGGGGTGCTGCTGCTCAGCCTGTCGATGATCGCCGGGCAGGTGGGCGGTGCGCTCCTGTTCGACGTACTGGTGCCGCCGCCGACCGGACGGCCGGGCGTGACCACCATCGTCGGCGCCGCGCTCACCCTGGTCGCGGTCCTGGTCGCCGCGGGCATCCGCGGCCTGCGTCCACGCCGCCGGGCGGGGTGAGCGCCGGCCGGCACCGACCCGTCGGGTCGCGCCCGGGCGGGGTCAGCCGGCGTCGGAGGAGTGGCCGGGGAACAGGTGGGCGGACGGATCGATCAGCACCGCCGCGTTGTTGACGGCGGTCGCCGCCTCGCCGAAGCCGGTCGCGATGAGGCGCACCTTGCCGGGGTATTCGGTGATGTCGCCAGCGGCGAAGACCCGGGGGCGGTTGGTGGCCATCGTGCTGTCCACCCGGATGTGCCGGCGGTCGAGTTCCAACCCCCAGTCGGCCAGCGGTCCGAGGTCGGCGGTGAAACCGAGCGCGGCGACCACGGTGGTGACCGGCAGGGTCTCGACGGGCCCGCCCTTGACGGCGATGTCCGCGCCGGTGACCACGAGCTCACCGTGGATCTTGGCGATCTCGGCGTTGACCACGATCCGGACCGGCAACTGCTGGACGCGGGCGACCGTGGCGGCGTGGGCGCGGAACTTCTCCCGCCGGTGCACGAGGGTGACCGAGCGGGCGAGCGGCTGCAACGCGAGCGCCCAGTCGAACGCCGAGTCGCCACCGCCGACGATCAACACGTCGTGCCCGGCCAGGTCGGCCAGATGCGGTACGAAGAACACGATTCCGGTGCCGGCGAACGTGGCGGCGGCGGGCAGCGGACGGGGCGTGAAGCTGCCGAGCCCACCGGTGATGATCACTGAGCCGCAGAGCAGTTCCTCGCCGGTGTCGAGGCGCAGCACCGGTCGGCCGTCGAGATACGACAGTTCCTGGGCGCGTACGCCGAGCAGGTAGTCCGGGCGGAAGGGTGCGGCCTGCTCGACGAGATTGGCGACCAGGTCGCGTCCCTTGATCGCGGGAAACCCGGCCACGTCGAAGATCATCTTCTCCGGGTACATCGCGGTGACCTGGCCGCCCGGCTCCGGCAGAGCGTCGATCACCGCGACCGAAAGGCCCCGGAACCCGGCGTAGTAGGCGGCGAACAGGCCGGAGGGACCGGCACCCACGATCGCTACATCGATCTCCCGCATGAGCCGCCCTCCGTCGCCGGACCTGCTTGGCAAAGACGGTATGCGGCCGGATCCGGCCGGGCAACAGCCGTCTCGCCGATGCCGGCGTCAGGAGTAGGCGGAGTACGGATCCTGGACCGCCGGCTGCCGGCGACGGAAGACGATCGCCGCGAGCAGCCCGCCGATGAACCCGAACAGGTGCCCCTGCCACGACACCTGCGGATCGGTCGGCAGGATGCCGATCAACTGCCAGCCGTAGAGCAGGCCGACCAGCAGGACCACGCCGAGGTTCCACCAGCTCCGCTCGACGATGCCCCGCATGAGCAGCAGCCCGAGATAGCCGAACACCACGCCGCTCGCGCCGACGACGACGGAGTGCGGCGAACCGGTGAACCACACGCCGAGTCCGCTGACCAGGATGATCACCAGCGTGGAGTAGAGGAACCGGCGGGCCCCGGCGGCGAGCACGAACGTGCCGAGCAGGATCAGCGGCACGCTGTTGCTGTAGAGGTGGTCGAAGCCGTGGTGCAGAAACGGTCCGAAGAAGACCCCGTCGAGCCCCTCGATGCGGCGCGGGATGATCCCGAACGCGGGATCGAATCCGGCGACGAGCCACACGTCGAGCGCCTCGATGACGAAGAGCACCGGTACGACCGCGCACATCGCGACGAAGGCCCGGCCGAGTGCGGCGTAGAACGCCTCGGTGCCGAACCGGTGTGGATCGCCACTTCCGGAGTTCTGGTCGTACGCCATCCCCAAGTAGCTATCAGCTCACGGCAGCCGCCGCCAGTCGGAAACGGCGAAGGCGCCCGCGACCTGAAGGTCGCGGGCGCCTTCGGCGTCAGGATCGCGGCTCAGTACCAGCCTTGGTTCTGCGACGTCTGCCACGCGCTGCACGGGGTGCCGTAACGCCCCTTGATGTAACCGAGCCCCCACTTGATCTGGGTGGCCGGACTGGTCTGCCAGTCCGATCCGACGGAGGCCATCTTGTTACCGGGCACCGCCTGCGGGATGCCGTACGCGCCGGACGAGCGGTTGTGCGCCTTGGGGTTCCAGCCGCTCTCCTTGGTCCAGAGCTTGTCCAGGCAGGGCATCTGGTCCAGCCCGAACCCGCTCTGGAGCAGCAGCGCGCAGCCGATCTGGCGGTTGCCGCTGTACTGGTTGCACGACTCCGGGATCGGCCCGGTGTAGGGCTTGGCCGGCGCGTTGGCGTCGTTCGCCGCGGCGGCCGCCTCGCGCTTCTTCCGGCTGGCCGCTTCCTCGGCCTTGCGGGTCCGCTCGGTGGCCGCCTTCGCCGCCTCCTCGGCCTTGCGGGCCGCTTCCCGCTCGGCGAGGCGCTTCTGCGCGTTGGCCACGGTGTGCGCGGCGTGCCGCTCCTTGATCAACGCCTGCTCCGCCGCCTCGACCTGGGCGACCCGCTGGTCGTTGATGCCCTGCTGCTGGACGTCCTGTTCTTCGCCCAGGTAGTAACCGCCGACAACGCCTGTCAGGAGCAGCGCCACAGCGGCCGACCGGACTCCGATCCGGCTCCACGGCCGACTCACGAAGTGGTCCCTTCGTCGGGGGCACGGACACGGCGTGGCCGACTCCGTCGGTCGAGATTCCACGCCGCCGAACACCCTTACGCACCGTGCGGCGGTTGGGCAATCAACCAACGACATTGTGATGTGCGCCACGCCACTTATCACCCTCAAACGGGACCAAGTGGCGTGGCGCCGCATCGTCTACCGGGGAATGTCCTCCAGCAGGTCGGTCACCACTTCGGCAATGGGTGACCGTTCCGAACGGGTGAGTGTCATATGGGCGAACAGCGGATGCCCCTTGAGTGCCTCGATGACGGCGGTCACCCCGTCGTGGCGACCGACCCGCAGGTTGTCCCGCTGCGCCACGTCGTGGGTCAGCACCACCCGTGACCCCTGGCCGATCCGGGACAGCACCGTGAGCAGGACGTTACGTTCGAGCGACTGCGCCTCGTCGACCACGACGTACGCGTCGTGCAGGCTCCGCCCGCGGATGTGGGTCAAGGGCAGCACCTCCAGCATCCCGCGGGCCATCACCTCCTCCATCACGTTCTCGTGCACCACGGCACCGAGCGTGTCGAAGACGGCCTGCGCCCACGGCGACATCTTCTCCGCCTCGGAGCCCGGCAGATAGCCGAGTTCCTGGCCGCCGACGGCGTACAGCGGCCGGAAGACAATGACCTTCTTGTGCCGGCGCCGCTCCATCACCGCCTCCAGCCCCGCACAGAGCGCGAGCGCGGACTTACCGGTGCCGGCCCGGCCGCCCAACGACACGATCCCGATCGACTCGTCCAGGAGCAGGTCGAGCGCCACCCGCTGCTCGGCGGAGCGGCCCCGCAGGCCGAAGGCGTCCCGGTCACCCCGGACCAGCCGTACGGTCTTGTCGGGCTGCACCCGGCCCAGCGCCGACCCGCGTGGCGAGTGCAGCACCAGCCCGGTGTGGCAGGGCAGGCCGGACGCCTCGTCGACGTCGAGCGCGTCCCCGGCGTACAGGCGGTTGATCTGCTCCTCGCCCAACTCCAGCTCGGCCATGCCGGTCCAGGTCGGATCGCTGGCCTGGCCGTGCCGATATTCGTCGGCGGTCAGCCCGACCGAGGCCGCCTTGACCCGCAGCGGCATGTCCTTGCTGACCAGGGTGACCGTCCGCCCCTCGGCGACGAGGTTGAGCGCCACCGACAGGATCCGGGTGTCGTTCGACTCGTTGCGGAAGCCGGGCGGCAGCACGGCGTCGTCGGCGTGGTTGAGCTCCACCCGTACCGTGCCGCCGAGATCGTTGGTCGGCACCGGCTCGTCGAGCCGCCCGTGCTTGATCCGCAGCTCGTCGAGCATGCGCAGCGACTGGCGGGCGAACCAACCGAGTTCCGGATGGTGCCGCTTGCCCTCCAGCTCGGAGATGACCACGAGCGGGATCACGACCTCGTGTTCGGCGAAGCGGTGGAAGGCGGCCGGGTCGGACAGGAGAACCGAGGTGTCCAGGACGTAGGCGTGGCGCGCTGATGCGGGCTCCGCACTGTCGGCGGGGGCGGTGGGGGCGCGCCGTCCGGCCCTGGCGGACCGGGTCGTGGTGGCGGCGGCCGGGTCCTGGTTGGCCCGGGTGTTCGTGCGGCGAGTGGTCACAGGCCTGCTCCGGCGGGCGTGCACCCGACCACCCGCGTCTCGCCTCGTCCGGTGCCCGGACGAACGGGGTCGGATGCGGGCCCCGTAGCGTCAAAATCGCAGGTCCAGGCCGGCCGGCTGACCCGGGACACCCCCGGGTCATGGCTGGAACGCTAGCCGGCCGGAAGCCGTCTGGGCTAGAGGCGCCCACAGGTTGGCGGCAGTTGTGAGGATCTCGTCACAGTGCGCGCCGACCGGGAATCCGAAGCAAGCGTCGGCCGGGGATCCGTGAGGATCCCCGGCCGACGGGGAGGGACCGGCCGGGATGCGTGCCCCCTGCGCGCATCCCGGCCGGTAAGGGATCACCAGTCACCGGTCTGACGGTGATCCCGTACGGTGCGTGTCCGCCGCGGACGACGCACCGCAATCGCGGGCGACCGCTCACCCCATCACGCGTCGCCGGCAACGGATGCCGGCCGGCGAGCGTGTCTGATGGAGTGCCGTCCGCCGTTGGTCGCGGTCCCCGCGAAAGAGGCGCCCGTGTACGTCGTTCCCTGACGTACGTCGGTGCGGGCGTTGTCGGGTGTCGTGGGTGATGGCACCGCCAGCACCGAGGCGATAGCCGCCTGCGCCTCTCGACGCCGGCGGTTCCAGGCCCCCCGGTCGCCGTCGAAATGGCCCTGCCGGTAACCGAACCGGTAGCCGATGCGGTAGCTGAGCTGACCGTGGAGCCGGCCCGCCGCGTAGCTGGACGAGGCCAGCAGCAGCACCAGGAACACCGCGAAGAAGGCGCTCATGTCTCCTCCGTGTCGAACGAGCTCGGGTCGTCGGTGAGCAGCCGGTCCAGGTCGTCGGTGCTGACCTCCTCGACCAGTTCGACGCTGATCCGGCAGCCGTCCATGACCACCTCGGCGATCGAGGCCCGGCGGATGTCGCCGCCGGCGTCGTAGACGCGCACGCTCAGCTCGGGGCATCCGAGATGGGTGCGCCAGGAGTTCCACTCGGCCCGGTCGCCGACGTTGAGAGACAGGTACCGACAGCCGCGGGCCAGGTACATGCGCCACGGGGCGCTGAGTCCGGCGGCCACTCCGTCTGCGATCAGGCCGAACGCCTGGGCTCGGGTCGCGAGCTCGGTCACCAGGTCCCTCCCGTCCCAGACGCGTGACCAGTTTGAACACGGATCGTCTCAACCACGTGACAAAGAGTAAGTCGTACCGTACGCGTGACAGCATCAGCTTTTCGTACGATTAGCGCCGACCCTAAGTCCACCTAGTCTGTCCTTGTGACACCCCTCAACACAAGGACTGACTCGTTAACAGGGAATCATGGACCCCTGTCACGCACACAATACAAAGATGACCATGTCGGCGGTGAGACCGAATCCTCGCCGTACCGTCACCCAGTGCCGGAGACCGCCCACGGGCGCAAGATCGCCTTTGCCGCTTTCGTCCGCAAAGCACTGGACGACGCGCGAACCACACGAGCCTGGACCGGCTCCGAGGTCTCCCGGCGGACGGGGGTTTCCCGCCAGACCATCAACCGATGGGTACGCGGCGAATGGGCCAGCGACCCCGAGGCGGAGCGGGTCGTGGCGTTCTGCGAGGGACTCGGCATCAGTCCGACGGTCGCCTTCGGCGTACTCGGGTGGGACCGGCAGACCTCGGCCCGGCCGGCACCGGCGGCACCGCCGATGGACCCCGATGTCGAGGCACTGCTGCGCCGACTGGTCGACCCCAACGTCTCCGAGGCGGAGAAGTTCCACATCCGTGAGACGATCCGCTACCTCGCCTACCGGCCGCCGATTCCCATTGAGCCGCGCAAAGGCCGCAAGCGCGCCAGTTGAACGGGGTTCCGCCGAGGCCGCCGGCCGGCCCCACCTCCACCATTCGAACCAACGGACATCGTGGCCGGTTCTTCCGGTCCGGTACGGCCGCACGTGGTACCGGCAAACCGGGGCCACTTCCTCAGATGGCGAAAGAAGGCGTTCCGACCGCCATCCAGGTCGTGCGAGCAACCGAACGGGCACGCTAGCGTCCCAGTCTGTACTGCTTGGGCTCGTCGTCGGCGGGGGGACGGGACAAGGCCGAACACAGCCCTGCGGGACAAAAGGAGGGGTCTACTCATGACCCTGAAATCGACAGCGATCGTGGTAGCGGCCGTTTCCACGACGATGTGCCTCACCGTCAACATTCTGGTCGCCGTACTCAATCACAAAGAGGTGCCCGGCGTCATCAACATGATCCTGGTCGGTGGCACCACCGTCGGAATCATGCTGGCGATAGTCGCCGAACTGTACGACCGGATCAACGGGCGGATAACCGCCCTCACCGAGTTCCTCGTGGCCCGGCTGAATGAAATTGACATGAACACCAACGACCGCAACGCCGGCTTCGTGGAGGGCTACCTGCTCAGCCACGGCCAGGATGCGGCGGTCGTGCCGTTCGGCCCGCGACTCGGCGGACGCCGGGCCATGAGCGGCGGCGACGACCGCAGCTGATCAAGGGCCCGGTACGCCCGCGGTCCGGGTAGGCTGACGCGTGTGCGGCCGTACAAGACAGGTGACCAGCTTTTGACCCGCCCGGTAACCGCGGAGCAGGCCTGGAAGGCCACCGCCGGCCGGGCCGGCCGGTGCGTCATGTTCTTCGACTTCGACGGCACCCTGGCGCCGGTCGGCGACGACCCCACCACGGTGCAGCCCGTCGCCAAGGTGATGGCCGCGCTCGACGCCCTGGCCGAGGTCGTCCAGCGCATCGCGATCGTCTCGGCACGACCGGTCGACTTCCTGCGCGACCGGTTCGCGGCCGCACCCCACGTCGACCTCTACGGGCTCTACGGCCTCGAACACAGCCACGGCGGCGGCGAAACCGTCACCGAACCCGCGGCGCTGCCGTGGATCCCCGCGATGGAAGAACTCGCGGCCCGCGCCCGGACCGAACTGCCCGCCGCGGTCCTCATCGAATACAAGCGCCTGTCCGTCGCCCTGCACTGGCGGACCAGCCCACAGCTGGCCACCACCGTCGAAGCCTGGGCCACCGCCGAAGCCGAACGACTCGGGCTACGCGTCCAGGCCGGCCGGATGGTCATCGAACTCAAGCCACCGGTCGACAGCGACAAAGGCAAGGTCATCGGAACGGCGATCGGTTCCGCCGGATGCGCCTGGTACTTCGGCGACGACGTCTCCGACATCAAGGCGTTCAACGCGCTACGCGCCCGCGAAGCCGCCGACCCCGACTTCTTCGGCATCTGCGTCGCCGTGGCCAACCCCGAAACGGGGCAGGAGGTCGCCAGCGCGGCCGACCTGACCCTCGACTCCCCCGAAGCCCTCGCCGACTTCCTCACCGAAGCCGTCCACGAGCTCCGTTAGCTGGTCCTCGCTCCGCGTCGCGCCGCCCCATGCACCGTCTTCGCCCCGCGAGATGTGACGGCTTCGCCGCATGTCCTCGGGCTCCAGACGGTGCGGCGGCGCTCGGACTGAGTTGCTGGCCTCGCTCCGGCTCGGCTGGCTCGCTCCGCGTCACGCCGCCCCATGCACCGTCTTCGCCCTGCGGGCCGCGACCGCTTCGCGGCGCGATCCTCGGGCTCCAGACGGTGCGGCGGCGCTCGGTCGACTCGCGACTCCGGTTGCGGTCACACCTGTCCCCCGACTGCTTCGCCGACCCGTTTCGGATTGTGTTGGGATTGCGGGTTACCGGGCTGTCCAGACCCTGGCGGTCGGACGGCCGACAAGCGGTGACGGCTGCGGGCCGTTGTCGGGACCTGATCGGCCCGGCCCGGTGGTGCGCTGCGCCCGGGCCGCCCTGACAGCCCCGGCCGGTTGACGAGGTGAGCGTGGTCGGGGTTATCCGGCCGGAATAACCCCGACCGCACTCAGTTCGTGGGCGGGATCTCCGTTCGACCCACCACTACCCAGGGCGATATGTGCCGAACGTCGGTCACGGCGAGGGGTGGGTCGCCAGAGTTGCCCAGTTGATCTGAGCGGGAGAGACCTTATCGAGCGTGGGTAGGGTCCCTCCTGCCCAGATCAAGAACGAGGATCATCGAGGACGCTCCGGCCCCGGCCGCCACCCTTGACGGAAGGTACGAAGCATCCTGGCGGATGTCGGCCGTGACGACCACCGACCGAACCCGGTCGGCGAAGCGATCGGTGGACAGGTGTGACCGTGTCCCACGTCGCGAGTCGACCGAGCGCCGCCGCACCGTCTGGAGCCCGAGGACCGCGCCGCGAAGCGGTCGCGGCCCGCAGGGCGAAGACGGTGCATGGGGCGGCGCGCAGCGGAGCGAGCCAGCCGAGCCGGAGCGAGGCCAGCAAACTCAGACCGAGCGCCGCCGCACCGTCTGGAGCCCGAGGACATGCGGCGAAGCCGTCACGCCCACAGGGCGAAGACGGTGCACAGGGCGGAGCGAGCCGTCCGCGCGGAGCGAGGACCAGCCAACTCAGCTATTCGCCGTAGCGGCGTTGGCGGTGGGCGTACGAACGCAGTGCGCGGAGGAAGTCGACGCGGCGGAAGTCGGGCCAGTTGATGTCGCAGAAGTAGAACTCGGAGTGGGCCGACTGCCAGAGCAGGAAGCCGGACAGCCGTTGCTCGCCGCTGGTGCGGATGACCAGGTCGGGGTCGGGCTGGCCGCGGGTGTAGAGGTGTTCGGCGATGTGGTCGACGTCGAGGATCTCGGCGAGTTCTTCGAGGGTGCCGCCGGCGGCGGCGTGCTCGTGCAGCAGGGAGCGTACGGCGTCGGCGATCTCGCGGCGGCCGCCGTAACCGACGGCGATGTTGACCTCGGCGCCGCCGGTGCGTGCCTGGGTGCGTTCCTGGGCCGCCTTGAGGGCGGCGGCGGTCGGGGCGGGGAGGAGGTCGAGGGCGCCGACGATCCGCAGCCGCCAGGGGTTGCCTTCCTCGGCGAACTCGACGACTAGATCTTCGATGATCTTGAGCAGCGGGTCGAGTTGGCTGGCCGGGCGGCGGAGGTTGTCGGTGGCCAGCAGGTAGAGGGTGACGTGTTCGACGCCGGCCTGATCGCACCAGTTGAGCAAGTGTTTGATCTTGACAGCGCCGACCCGGTGGCCGTCGTTGGGGTCGACGTACCCCATCTCCTTGGCCCAGCGCCGGTTGCCGTCGCACATGACACCGATGTGGCGGGGTACCGGCTTACCGGCGAGCCCCGCCGTGAGCCGCCGTTCGTAAACCGAGTAGAGCAGGTCCCGCAGTTTCATCTCTTGCAGACTAGCGACCTTCGCTGAGGAGGGAAGCCATGCATCTCAGGTGATCAGGACGGGCCCGGCCCGGCGGCTCCCGTCACGACGCGGCGACGGGCGGGCCGGCGCGACCGGCCCGCCACAGGGCATAGCAGGTGAGCGCGGCGGCCGCGACCAGTGGTGCGCCGTCGCGGACGAGCCCGTCGACGCCGAGGAGCCACCAGCACAGCGGCAGGTCGACGGCGAGCACGACGACGGTGATCGCGACGAGCAGGGTCCGGGCCCACCTCTTGCCGCGGAGCAGGAAGAACGTGTCGAGCAGCACGACGTTGCTCACCAGCACCCCGGCGACGAACCAGGCGACCACGGCGGGTACGGCGACGATCTTCCCGTCGAAGATGGTGCCGATGGCGATCAGGCAGGGTACGAGCATGAGCGGGCTGTAGGTGAACGCGGCGACCCGGGCGGTGAGCAGCCAGGCCGCGACCGGCGGTCGGCGCGGTGGGGTTTCCCGCCACGAGACGCCCTGCCGGTCGATGACGAGGCGGCCGGGGTGGCGGACGAGGTAGGCGCCGATCTGCGGCGAGCGGTAGAGCATCCAGACGACGGCGGCGCAGAGCAGGGTGAGGGCGGCGAAGCCGAGGAGGCCCGGCAGGGGCGGCATGCCGGCCCGCGGCACGACCAGCCGACCGACCGCGAAGACGGTGGTGACGGCGAGGATCAGCCCGAGTGGCCGCGCCGCGGCGCGACCCCGGTGCACGTGCCAGATGAGGACCAGGAAACCGACCGTACGCAGCAGTGCCCAGCCGCTGCGTACGGCGAGCCCGAAGCCCTGCTCCGGGGCGTACGACCAGTTGAGCACCTCGACCACGACGGTCGCGGCGGCGGTGGTCGCGAGCAGGGCGGTCAGGCCCCGGACGGCCGGCGGCCGCCGGACCCCCTGGGGAGTCGCGGCGGCCGTCGTCATGCCTGCGATGATGCCCGTCCGGCGCCACCGGTACACCGGCGGGCCGGGCCGCCGGCGCGGGCGCCGGTCAGGCCGTCGGGTTGGACGGCGCGTCGAGCCGGGCGCGCAGCGCGTCGAGTTCGGCCCAGAGTACGGCGGGCAGCTTGTCGCCGAACTTCTCGAACCATTCGGTGATCTGCGGAAGTTCGGCCCGCCACTCGTCGGGGTCGACCTTGAGCGCGGTCTCGATCTCCGCCCGGGTGAGGCCGAGTCCTTCGACGTCGAGTGCGTCGACGGTGGGTACGTGGCCGATCGGCGTTTCGACCGCGGCGCCACGCCCTTCGAGCCGCTCGACGATCCACTTGAGTACCCGGGAGTTCTCGCCGAATCCCGGCCAGAGGAACTTGCCGTCGTCGTCGCGGCGGAACCAGTTGACGTAGAAGATCTTCGGCAGCTTGCCGGCGTCGCCGTCGACGCCCTTGCCCATCTCGATCCAGTGCTGGAAGTAGTCGCCGGCGTTGTAGCCGATGAACGGCAGCATCGCCATCGGGTCGCGGCGTACGACGCCGACCTGGCCGGCCGCGGCGGCGGTCGTCTCCGACGAGAGGGTAGCGCCCATGTATACGCCGTGCACCCAGTCGCGGGCCTCGGTCACCAGCGGCACGGTGGTCTTGCGGCGGCCGCCGAACAGGATCGCGTCGATCGGCACGCCCTTGGGGTCCTCGTACTCGTCGGCGAGGATCGGGCACTGGTTGATCGGCGTGCAGAACCGGCTGTTGCCGTGCGAGGACAGGTCGTCGCTGTCCGGCGTCCAGTCGGCGCCCTTCCAGTCGGTGGCGTGCGCCGGCGGTTCGCCCATGCCCTCCCACCAGACGTCGCCGTCGTCGGTCAGGGCGACGTTGGTGAACACCGAGTTGCCGCGGTCGAGGGTCCGCATGGCGTTGGCGTTGGTGGTCCAGCCGGTGCCGGGCGCGACGCCGAAGAGCCCGAACTCGGGGTTGAGGGCGTACAGCCGGCCGTCCTCGCCGAACCGCATCCAGGCGATGTCGTCGCCGATGGTCTCGACCTTCCAGCCGGCGATGGTGGGCTCCAGCATCGCCAGGTTGGTCTTGCCGCAGGCGGACGGGAAGGCGCCGGCGATGTAGTGCACCCTGCCCTCGGGCGAGGTCATCTTGAGGATCAGCATGTGCTCGGCGAGCCAGCCCTCGTCGCGGGCCATGACGCTGGCGATCCGCAGCGAGTAGCACTTCTTGCCGAGCAGCGAGTTGCCGCCGTATCCGGAGCCGTAGGACCAGATCTCGCGGGTCTCCGGGAAGTGCGAGATGTACTTGGTCTGGCTGCACGGCCACGGCACGTCCGTCTCGCCGGGGGCGAGCGGTGCGCCGATGGAGTGCAGCGCGTG
This sequence comes from Polymorphospora rubra, assembly GCF_018324255.1. Classification (GTDB taxonomy): domain Bacteria; phylum Actinomycetota; class Actinomycetes; order Mycobacteriales; family Micromonosporaceae; genus Polymorphospora; species Polymorphospora rubra. The sequence continues at coordinate 3,638,968 of NZ_AP023359.1, read as the reverse complement.
CACGAAGTCGGCGTCGTCGCCCATGCCCTCGAGAACCTTGGCGCCCATCCTCGTCATGATCCGCATGGACGCGACGACGTACGCACTGTCCGTGATCTCGACGCCAAACATCGGTGACTCGGCTTCGAGCGGCCCCATGACGAACGGGATGACATACATGGTCCGGCCCCGCATGCATCCGCGGTAGAGCTCGGTCATGGTCCGTTTCATCTCGTCGGGCGCCATCCAGTTGTTGGTGGGTCCGGCGTCGGCCTCGTCGACCGAGCAGATGAAGGTGCGTTCCTCGACGCGGGCGACATCGGTGGGGTCGGTGCGTGCCCAGAAGGAATTTGGTTTGTGCTCGGGATTGAGTCGCACGAGGGTGCCGGCGGCGACGAGTTCGTCGGTGAGCCGCTGCCATTCCTCGTCGGACCCGTCGACCCAGACGACCTGGTCGGGCGTTGTCAGCTCGGCGACTTCGTGAACCCACGCGAGCAGTTTGGTGTGCGAGGTCGGGGCCTGCGCGAGGCCACGGCTGGTAGCCGGAGCAGTCATGACTTGGTCTCCTTCAGGTCGACGCTGACCGTTATGCGGGATGCCCGAATCCGGCGGGCGGTTAACCGCCACGCCGTAATGAAGTCACGGAAGTTGCGCTCAGCGTAAACCGATCTGCGGACCTGGGCAGTGGGCTCGGTTGTGAAGAAATGCACAAGGTACGGCCGAGCTGCCGTATTGCGAATCTTTTCGCGCTTACCTGAGCAGTTTCGCGCAAAGTTTACGCGGAGATCATCATGGCGGGACGTGGATGACCGTCGCTGTGCGTGATCAATTGCACGTCGCGGCTCATGTCACACCTTCCCCCACTGCCCGGTTTGTCCTAGGGTTATGACCCATAAGGGCGCTTTCCACCTAGTGCCCTACTCTCTCCCGGAGAGTGCCGCCCCACCCCCTCCCCTCGACCGTTGGAGCGGACCCGTGACGATCACCGACGACCCCGACCCGGCCCGACCCGGAACCACCCCGCCGGTCGCCGCCGACGGCCACGGCACCGACGCCGACCTGCTGGCCGCCGTACGCGGGGGCGACACCGGGGCGTACGCCGCGCTGTGGATCCGCCACGCGCACGCCGCCAGACGCCTCGCCTACACCCTGGTGAGCAACGAGGCCGACGCCGACGACCTGGTCTCGGAGACCTTCGTCAAGGTGCTCGCGATGCTGCGGGCGGGCCGCGGCCCGGCGGTCGTCTTCCGCCCCTACCTGCACACGACGCTCAGGCACGTCCGCCACGACCGGCTCCGCCGCGACCGCCGCCTCGACTTCACCGACGACCTGAGCCGCTTCGAGGCGGCCGGCCAGTTCGAGGACACCACTCTCGCCCGGCTCGAGCGGACGTACGCCATTCGCGCATTCACCCGCCTGCCCCACCGGTGGCGACTGGTGCTGTGGCACACCGAGGTCCAGGGCGAGACCCCGGCGCAGGTGGCGCCCCGACTCGGCCTCACCCCCGGTGGTGTCGCCGCCCTGGCCTACCGGGCCCGTGAGCGCCTGCGGGAGATGTACCTGCGGGAGCACATCATCAGCACCGCCGTCGACCCCGACTGCCAACGGACCCGGCAACTGCTGGCCGCGTACGTCCGCGAGCGCCTCGCCGTACGGGCCCGGGACACGGTCGACACCCACCTCGGCGGCTGCCGGGCGTGCCACCGGCTGCGCACCGAACTGGACGAGGTCAACGCGGACCTGCGGATGGCGCCGACACCCGGGTGCGGCACCACGGGCCGGCGTCCACGTATCCGACCGACGGCGGGCGAGACTTCGGTCGGTCATCCGCCGATCACCCCACGTCGACGGGCCGCGACAGCCGCCGGCACCACTGTTAACAGTCGTCGCTCAGGCCCGTCAGAATGAGGAGCAACCGGTACGCTCGACGGCGTGCCAGTGACCGCGACGGGCGAGCAACCGCCGAACTCCATCGATAGACCAGGGCCCGTCCGGGGGATCATCGACCGCTTCGGTCACCTGATCCGGGAGCTCGGCAAGTTCGGCGCGGTGGGTGGCATCGCGTTCGTCGTCGACCTGGTCGTCTTCAACGTGGCACGTGGTCAGGGCATGGAGGTCCTCGCCGCGAAGACCCTGGCCACCGCGGTCGCCGCCACGGTCGCCTTCATCGGCAACCGCTTCTGGACCTGGCGCCACCGGGAGCGCTCCGGCCTGGCCCGCGAATACCTGCTCTACTTCTTCTTCAACGCGGTCGGCCTGGGCATAGGCCTCGCCTGCCTGGGTATCAGCCATTACGTCCTGGGCAGCATCTGGCCACGGATCTTCCAGTCCCTGATCGCCGACAACATCTCCGGAAACCTGGTCGGTACCGCGCTGGGCACGCTGTTCCGGTTCTGGGCCTATCGCCGGTTCGTCTTCGTCGGACCGGCCAGGGTGGACGCGCCAGAGGTGATCGCGAAGAGCGATTGAGCGCCGAGCCCTCGCCACCCCTCGTCGGGCCGCAGCCCGAACGACTTTCTGCCGTAAGGTGATCGAATGCGTTTTGTCCGTCTGCTGCCTGACCGATGGCAGAAGTTCCTCCGCGAGGCCGCCAAGTTCGGCATCGTGGGCGGCATCAACACGGTCATCAACTACGTGGTCTTCAACGCGCTCGCGTTGACGATCTTCGCAGACGGGCAGCTCAAGGCCACCGTGATCGCCACCATCGTGGCGACGATCACCTCGTACCTCATGAACCGGCACTGGACCTACCGGGACCGGCCGAAGTCCGCGATGCGCCGCGAGTACGCGCTCTTCTTCCTCTTCAACGCCACCGGCCTGGCCATCGAGCTGGGCGTCCTGGCGCTGGCGAAGTACGGGCTCGGCTTCCACGGCCTGATCGCGCTCAACATCGCCAAGACCATCGGTGTCGTACTGGCCACGCTCTTCCGGTTCTGGTCCTACCGCACGTTCGTCTTCCGGCCGGTACCGGCCGCCGCCGCGAGTTCGGCGCCGGACACCTCCGACACCAGCCGGCCCGCCGCGACCGGCGCCACCGCGACCGCCGCCCGGCCGGACGGCGGCACCGAGCCATCCGACGGAGCCGTCGGCACGCCTGACGAACCCGCCGGCCGACGATCCGACACCCAGCCCGCCGAGGCCGACGACCCCTCGCCGGCGCCGGCCGCAACCGCCGGCACGCCCCGGCCGGACGCCGCAACGGAACCGGCCGCCACGGGGGCCCGAAGGCCGCCCCTGCCCCGCACACCGACTTCACCCGGCTCACCGCGCCGCTCGAACGCGAACTGGCCACCCCGATCGACGTCGACCTCGAAGCCGAGTTCGCCGCCGAACTCGACGCCGCCAGCCGGCGTCCGGCGTCCCGCTGACCGGAATGCCGGTGCGGTCCGGGACGGGTGCCGAAGCGGAACTGTTCTTCGAGGACCTCACCCCCGGACGCACCTTCGACCTGGGCGTCACCACCGTCGACGAGGCCGAGATGGTGGCGTTCGCCCGCCGGTTCGACCCGCAGTGGTATCACGTCGACCCGACGACCGCCGCCCGCAGCCACCACGGCCGGCTGATCGCGAGCGGGTTCTTCACGGTCAGCCTCTTCATGCGCGCGTACGTCGACCACCTGCTCTCCAGGGCGGCCGCGGACGCCTCCCCCGGGCTCGAGGAGTTGCGCTGGCTGGCCCCGGTACACGCCGGCGACCGGCTGGCCGTACGGCTGGACGTGCTGGGCAGCAAGCCGTCGACGGCCCGCCCCGGCCTCGGCACCGTCACCCTCGGCGCGACCATGACCCGGGTCGACGCGGACGGCCGACCCGAGCGCGAGGTGCTGCGTACCCGTTTCCGGGGTTGGTTCGTGCTGCGCGGTCCGGCCTGAGCGGGCCGGACCGCGCCCACTACACGGTTTCCCCGGCCGGTCGGGCGCTGCTCTCGCGCGCCTCTTTGAGGATCTCCCGCATCTCGCCGTCACCGAGCGTGTGCTTGTCGTGGTTGGCCTCGATCAGCTCGTAGAGGGTGGTCTGCACCCGCTCCACGTGCGGGATGTCCACCAACACCGACTGGCCGCGCTCCCCGGCCGACTCGATCGTGAGCGTGCCGCAGCCGAGCAGCCGTTCGACGAACCGCTGGGACATCGAGTGGTCGTTGACCCGGTTGAGCGGGATGTCCCGCCGGTCACGGGACAGCACACCGTGCTGGAGCAGCACCCGCTCGTTGGTCAGCACGTAGTGCGTGGTCCGCCGGACCAGCCACGGCCAGACGGCGAACGGCACGACCGCCACCACGGCCACCGCGATCACCACCCACATCCCGATCGTTCCGGCGGTGCCCGCCGGCAGCAGCACGATCGACGCGACCACCGCGGCGACGGCCAGGAGCACCACCACGACCGGCCGGATCAGTGCCTTCCAGTGCGGGTGCAGGTGCAGTACGACATGCTCTTCTTCGGTGAGCACGTCATCGGGGAACGCCACGCCATCCTCCTCGCGTACCGGATCGATCGATCCGCGCTGACGGTAGCTGTTCCCGGCACCGGATGGGGTCACCTGACCGTCGCGTCCTGCGGCGGTCCGACGGTCAACGTAGATGCAGCACGTCACCGGCGGCGACCGCGGTGGGACCGTCCACCGTGTCCACCAACAGCCGGCCGGCACTGTCCACCGAGGTGGCCGTGCCGGTGCGGGTCTCGCCGCCGGGCAGCAGCACCCGTACCTCGCGGCCGACCGTGGCACAGTGCCGCAGGTAGGCGTCCCGAAGCCCGCAGACGTCCGCGTCACCGGACGCCGCCCGCCAGCGGTCGTACCAGTCGGCGAGGCCGCGCAGCAGGGCCCTCAGCAGCGGGTCGCGGTCGGTGGCCGTCGCGCCGGCCAGGCGCAGCGAGGTCGCCGGCAGACCGGTCGGGTTGGCCGGCAACTCGTCGGCGCGCAGGGTGACGTTGAGCCCGACACCGAGCACGATCGCGGGCGGTTCGCCGTTGCCGGCGGCCGGCACCGACTCGGCGAGGATGCCGGCGCACTTGGCGTCCTCGACGAGCAGGTCGTTCGGCCACTTCAGCACGGCGGGCACCTCGGCCAGCCGGGCCACCGCCCCGGCGAGCGCGACACCGGCCAGCAGCGGCAGCCAGCCGTACCCGGCGACCGGCACCGGCGGCCAGTCCCGCTCCGGCACGGCGACGCCGGGGCGCAGCAGGACGCTGGCCGCGATGCCGGCGCGCGGCGGCGACGACCACTGCCGGCCCAGCCGCCCCCGCCCGGCGGTCTGCCGTTCGGCGACCACCACCAGGCCCTCCGCGACACCCTCGCCGGCCGCGGCGGCGACGTCCGCGTTGGTCGAGCCGGTCTCCGGGCGGACGTCGATCCGGGTCCAGAACCCACCCGGTACGACCAGGGCCCGGTGCAGTGCCCGCTGGTCGAGCGGCGGGCGGTCCAGATCGGTGTACGGCGAACCCGGCATCCGACCAGCCTACGGCGAGCCGTACGGCGGGGTGCCGCTGCCGCCGGAGCCGTAGACGGTGCCGCGTGGCGGCGGTACGTAGATCGCGGCTTCCGGCGGTCGGGCGGCCGCCCGGACCGGTTCGCCACCCGAGGTGCCCGGCGTGCCCGGGTGATGGTGGAACTCCGGCGCCTGGCGCGCCGGCCGCCGGGGCGGTGCCGCACCGACATCGAACGGCCAGCGGCCGCGACGCAGCGCGACCAGCGTCCACAGGCCGCCGGCCAGCAGGGCGATGCCCAGAACCAGCACGTACTACCTAACGAGCGGCATAATCACCACGAAACGCCCGCCGAGATTGTAGTGAAGTGCACAGCACGGCCCGGCGGCAAACACCTGAACCATCGTTACGATCCCAAACGTGACCGGACAGCCGAGCGCCACCGAGATCAACGTCCACAGCACCGCCGGCAAGCTGGCCGACCTGGAACGCCGGGTCGACGAGGCGGTCCACGCCGGGTCCGCGCGGGCCGTGGAGAAGCAGCACGCCCGGGGCAAGAAGACGGCCCGGGAACGGATCGCGATGCTCCTCGACGAGGGCTCGTTCGTCGAACTCGACGAACTCGCCCGGCACCGCTCCACCAACTTCGGACTGGACAGGACCCGCCCGTACGGCGACGGCGTGATCACCGGCTACGGCACCGTCGACGGCCGCCAGGTGTGCGTCTTCGCCCAGGACTTCACCGTCTTCGGCGGCTCCCTCGGCGAGGTCTTCGGCCAGAAGATCGTCAAGGTGATGGACCTGGCGATGAAGACCGGCTGCCCGATCGTCGGCATCAACGACTCCGGCGGCGCCCGCATCCAGGAGGGTGTGGTCAGCCTCGGCCTCTACGGCGAGATCTTCTTCCGCAACGTCCGCGCCTCCGGCGTCATCCCGCAGATCTCGCTGGTCATGGGCCCGTGCGCGGGCGGCGCCGTCTACTCCCCCGCGGTCACCGACTTCACCGTCATGGTCGACCAGACCTCGCACATGTTCATCACCGGCCCCGACGTGATCAAGACGGTCACCGGTGAGGACGTGGCGATGGAGGACCTGGGCGGGGCCCGCACCCACAACACCAAGAGCGGCAACGCCCACTACCTCGCCAACGACGAGGACGACGCGATCGAATACGTCAAGGCACTGCTGTCGTACCTACCGGCCAACAACTTCGACGAGCCACCGACGTACCCGGTCGAGGCCGACCTGGAGGTGTCCGACAGCGACCGCGAACTCGACACGCTCATCCCCGACTCGGCCAACCAGCCGTACGACATGCACCGGGTCATCGAGCACGTCCTCGACGACGGCGAGTTCCTTGAGGTGCAGCCGCTCTACGCGCAGAACATCGTGGTCGGCTTCGGCCGGGTCGAGGGACGCCCGGTCGGCGTCGTCGCCAACCAGCCGATGCACTTCGCCGGCACCCTCGACATCGCCGCCTCCGAGAAGGCCGCCCGGTTTGTCCGCACCTGCGACGCGTTCAACATCCCGGTGCTCACCTTCGTCGACGTACCCGGGTTCCTGCCCGGCACCGGCCAGGAGTGGGACGGCATCATCCGGCGCGGCGCCAAGCTCATCTACGCGTACGCCGAGGCCACCGTCCCGAAGGTCACCGTGATCACCCGCAAGGCGTACGGCGGGGCGTACGACGTCATGGGCTCCAAGCACCTCGGCGCCGACCTCAACTTCGCCTGGCCGACCGCGCAGATCGCGGTGATGGGCGCCCAGGGCGCGGTCAACATCCTCTACCGGGCCGAGCTGGCCGCCGCCGAGGACCCCGCCGCGGTACGGGCCGAGAAGATCGCCCAGTACGAGAAGACGCTGGCGAACCCGTACGTGGCGGCCGAGCGCGGCTACGTCGACTCGGTCATCGCCCCGTCCGAGACCCGCCAGCAGATCGTGCGCGCCCTGCGGGTGCTGCGTACGAAACGGGAGACGTTGCCGCCCAAGAAGCACGGCAACATCCCGTTGTAGTCCGGCGCCCGGCGCCGCCGGGCGGCGGTTGCCGCCCGGCGTCCGGACCCGCTCAGCAGCCGGGGTTGGCCACCGCGCAGAGCCGTTCCACGGCCCGGGTGGTGAGTTCCTCGGCCCGCTGCCGGTCGTCGGTCACCAGCCACAGGACGGTCAACAGATCACCGACCCGCAGCGCCACGTACATCACGACCGGCACCGGATCGACCTCGTCCGACTCGATGAAGGTCCGGTGCTCCACCAGCAGCGACTCGTCGCCGGCGAAGCCTTCGCTCAGCAGGGTCAGGGTGTTGGTCGACTCGATCGGGATGATCTCGAGCCAGCCGGACGGTGGGTGAATCACTCTCCTACCGGTCATGTCGTAGCTTCCGCATTTTTGGAGAATCTGCCGGAGCTGGTCGACACCGTCGCTGGCGGCCTCCACCGGCAGTCGGTACGCCCACTGCCGTACCAGATACCGGTCGGCGTTCCCCCTCCTGTCATCCATCGGCTTGTGCACGATCGTCATGCGCTCCGTCTGGGCCGCTTCCGGAACCAGAGGCGGATGCCACGTACAGGGAGTCGACCCCGGATGGAACAGGCGTGGGTCGATCGGCCACGAAAGCATGAAGTGGCTGACCAGGTCGGGTCCGACGTCGTCCGGTTGCAGCAGCGCCTCGTTCGGGACCGCCAGCCGATCAGTGGTCGGCTGGACCGAGGCCGGCGCCGAGGCGGGTGCCGACGCCGGCGCCGACGCGGCCACCGGCGGGTCGGGCGGGCTCCCGTCCGAGCCGCTGAGCGGCGCCAGGTATCCGAAGAGCAGGGCCAGCACCAGGACCACCGGCACGGCGCCGGCCAGGACCTGTACCCGGCTCCGGCGGCGGGACCGGGCACGGATCTCCTCCGGCGCCGGCCAGGAGACGCTGTCGAGGTCGAGGTCGAGTTGCCGCAGCACCGGCTTGTCGTCGGCGGACGGCGGCTGTGGTTCAGGCATCGAGAGCCTCCTTCGGGTCGATGACGGCGAGCAGGCCGGCCAGTGCCGTCCGGCCACGGGACAGGCGGGCCTTGACCGTGCCGACGGGTGCCCGGGTTTCCCGGGCCACCTCGGCGACCGGCAGTCCGACCAGGTAGTGCAGGGCGATCGCGATCCGCTGCTCCTCGGGCAGCCGGCGCATCGCCGAAACGATCGCGACCGTGTCGGTGCTGGGCGGTGTCGCCTCCTGCGGCGGGCCGTGGCGCAGGTAGGCGCGGGCCCGGCTGCGCAGGCTGCGCCATCGGCTGACGGCGACCCGCGCGGCCACCACCCGTACCCAGGACTCCGGGTCGTGGTGGTCGCGGACGGTGGACCAGCGCTGCCAGGCCCGGACGTACGCCTCCTGCACCGCGTCCTGTGCCTCGGACCGGTCGCCGGTCAGCAGATAGACGTATCCGAGCACCCGTTGGCGGCTGCCCCGGTAGAACTCGTCGAAGTCCTCGGTGTCGGGCACCTGCTACCTCCCTGGTGTCGCAGGCAATACGCCTGGCACCGGCTCCGAGGTTGCAGATCTTGACGGATTCCCGCCGGCGGACCGGAGCCCGCTCAGAGCGGCAGGTCGAGCCCGTCGAGCGCGGGAGCGGCGAGCATGGCCGCGCCGACCAGCAGGGCCAGCAGGTTGACGGCGCCGAACACTCCAACCCAGACCAGGCCCGGTATCCGGGTGAGCCAGGCGAGCTGGTCGGCGTCGGACTCCGGCATCCCGCCCCGTCGGCGCAGCCGCTGCAACTCACCGACCGGACGCACGCCGCCGATGAGCAGGAACCAGACCCCGGTGTACGCGAACGCGGCCTGCACGTCCGGCGGCGCGAAGTAGGAGACGCCGAGCACCACGGCGGTGGTGACGACGATGGACACGATGCCGAAGACGTTGCGGATCATCACGAGCATCGCCAGCAGCAGCGCGACCGCGATCCACAGCAGGAGCGTGATCCGGTTGCCACCGAGGAGCCAGGCACCGGCCAGCCCGATCAGGGATGGTGCGATGTAGCCGGCGAGCAGGGTGAACACCATGCCGGGCCCGGTCGGGCGGCCGGCCGACAGGGTCAGCCCGGAGGTGTCGGAGTGCAGCCGGATGCCGCGCAGTTTGCGGCCGGTGAGCAGCGCGGCCAGGGCGTGCCCGCCCTCGTGGGCGATGGTGATCGCGTTGCGGCCGATCCGCCAGGGCACCCGGGTCAGCACCACCAGGAGCGCCAACAGCGCTGTCACCAGCACGAGCAGCGGTGGCGGGTCCGGCTGCGCGCCGAACAGGCGGTTCCAGAGGTCTGTCAGCCCGTCGATCGACACAGTCCGCGAGCCTACCCGTCCGGTCGCGTACGTCGAGATCAGCTACGGACCGGGCGGAACCCGGCGGCGATCACGTCGAACATGGCGAGGTCGTCGTTCCAGCGGGACTCGGACGTCGACCAGTAGATCGCGTACGCCTTGTCCGGTGCGGTGATGAAACCCCGGTTGCGGACGTGCAGCTGATTGCCCCGGTTGCTGGTGTAGGTCCACTCCCAGTCGGCGGCCTTGTCCCAGTAGTCGACCGCCCGGATCTCGCCGACCCGCTGGTAGTTGCGCGTCGTCGACCGCCGGTGCCCCTCCTTGGACCTCCAGTCCGCGACCGGGTCCGGCTGCGGCCGGTCGGTCTGGTCGATCATCAACAGCCGACCGGTGCCCGGCTCCTCGAACCTGACCCGCGTCGACTCCCGCCGTACCTGCCAGCCCTCGGGCACCGGCACCGAGAAGCCGGTCGGGTCGCGGTGCAGGCGCCACCCCTCCGGCACCACCGGCTCACCCGGTCCGGTCGGCTCCGGGGTCGGGCTGGGGCTGGACGGCGCGGCACTGGTCGGCGCGGGCTCGGGCGGTGCCGAAGGCGGCGGCACGGCGGCACCGGTCTCGGCCGGGGCGGTGGTCGGCCCGACCGTCGGTTGCGCACCGGACGACTCGTCGTCACCGGAGCCGAGGTACGGGACCAGGATGGCGACCAGGAGCACAAGAATGGCCGCGAGCGAGGCGGCCAGCCAGATGCGTTGCTTCGAGGTGACGCCTGTTCCGGACGCTTCGGGCACCTGGGCGGACCCGATGACCGTGGTCGGCTCGCTCCCGCCGGTCGCCGTCGCTGTGGCCGGTGCCGTACCGGCCCGCTGTGCCGGTACGGCGGAGGCCGCTGCCGGTGCCGGCGTGGCCACCCCTTCCGGCTTGCCGGTCGTCGACCTGTCGCTCGTCGGCTTGTCTGTCGTCGGGGTGCCCGGCGCCGTGGGCGCCGCGCCGGCCGGTTCCGGGGAGCGCGACGGCCCGGCTGCCGGCTTCGCCGGAGCGGCCGTACCCGATGCGGCAGCCGCGCCCCCGGCGGCGGTAGCGGCCCGGTCGTCGCTTTCCGTGGCTGCGGTTCCGGGCGCCGGCTCTGCCGGCGCGTCGGCCTTTTCTCCGGTCGCGGCACCGGAGGTGGCCGCCGCGGCGGCAGCGGCTGCCGCGGGACCGGCCGGGGCATCGTTCGTGGCTGCCGAGGGCTGGGCGTCGCTGCCGGCCGGCCGGTCCACGGTCGGGTTTCCGGTCTGCCGGACAACGACGGTCCGGTCCACCGGCTTGACCACCGCCGTCCGGTCCGCGGTGTCGGGTCGTTCCACCACCGCCGTCTCGTCGGCCGGCACGGTCGGTACCGACACCGCCGGGTCGTCGCCGGATGCCGGCGAGACCGGAGCGGCCGGCACCGGGGTGCCGGTGTTCGGCGTACGCGGTGCCGGAACCAGCGCCGGCCGGGGCTCCCGGGGTCCGAGCGGGCTCGGCCGGCGGGCGCCCTCCAACAGCGACAGACCGACCTTCGGGCGCCGACCCGCGGCACGGCGGAGCAGTCGTTCCGCCTCGGCCGCGTTGATCCGCGTCGTGGGATCCTTGCGCAGCAGGCCGGCGAGCACCGGCTTGAGCGGACCGGCCTTCTTGGACACCGGCGGCGGCTCGGTGGCCAGGGCGGCGAGCGTCGCGATCGCCGACGGCCGCGCGTACGGCGACGCGCCCTCGATCGCCGCGTAGAGGGTCGCGCCCAGCGACCACAGGTCCGCTTCCGGCCCGTTGTTGCCGTCCCGGGCACGTTCCGGGGCGATGTAGGCCGGTGAGCCGAGCACCAGCCCGGTGCGGGTCACGTTGGGATCACCGGGAACGGTTGCCAACCCGAAGTCGGTGAGCACGACCCGACCGTCCTCGCCGAGCAGTACGTTGCCCGGTTTGACGTCGCGGTGCACCACTCCGGACCGGTGGGCCGACCGCAGCGCGCCGAGGACGCCGAGACCGATCTCGACGGCGCGTGCCGGGGTCACCGGGCCGTCGGAGGCGAGCACGTCCTGCAACGACCGCGACGGCACGTACTCCATGACGATCCACGGGTCGGCGTCGGTGCGCAGGACGTCGAAGACGCGTACGACGTTGATGTGGTTGAGGCGGGCGATGGCCCGCGCCTCACGCAACGAACGTTCCCGCATCTCGCGGCGCTCGTCCTCGGTCAGACCGGGTGGCGGCACCAGCTCCTTGATCGCCACATCGCGGTGCAGTACCTCGTCCCGGGCCCGCCAGACCCGGCCCATGCCGCCCTGACCGAGCGGCTCGACTAGCCGGTAACGGTCGGCGACAAGTTGGGACGGCACGGCGGACATCCCGTGCACGGTACCCGGGCGAGTTGAGCGTCACACCTGCGCCACGCGCGGGTGTGAGGCGTACGTCAGTATCGGTGTCCGGCGGGTCGGCGTACGCTCCTCCCATGTCGGAGGCAGATCCGCAGTTCAGCGTGCTACGGGGCACTCCCACGGCTGAGGAACTCGCCGCTCTGGTCGGAGTCCTGTGCATCCGTTCCCGGCCGGTGGCCGCCCCGTCCCCCGCCCCGGGACCCTCCCCCTGGGTTCGCAGCGCCCGACCCGGCCACGGTGCGACCTGGAGCGCGGCTGCCCGACCCGGCACCGACGGTTGGCGGACCTCCGCCCTCCCGCGCTGAGTCACTGCTCAGCGACCGGCCCGGGCACTGTTTCCGGGCTGCCAGCCGACCCCGCCACCAGCTACCCTCGGAAACCTCATCGTGACGCTGGGGAGGGTCCGTGGGGCTGGCGGAAGACCATCTGGGTCCAGGATGGTTACGCACGTACGGCGACGTCGAGGCCGACATCAGCGCGATGGAAGACTTCGCGGCCAAACTGGAAACCGAGGTACGCGACCACTACGCGCCCCACATGTCGGTCGTCTACGACAACATGGCGACCGAGATACCCCAGCCCGCGGCCCTGTTCTCCGAACTGGTGTCGTTCCTGACCACACACCAGTTGTCGCAACAGAGCACCTCCGACCTCGTCTACCACTACCACAACGTGACCGGCGGACTCGCCACCTCGGCATGGGACGTCAGCCGCAGGTACGCCGACACCGACGCCTTCAGCTCGGCCAGAGTCACCGACGTCAACCGGGCCCTCGACCGGACCGCCGCCGCCGCGCCAACCGACCCCGGCTCCGACGGGTTCCACTGATGCGCCGCGAAGCCGGCGAAGACGCCGCCCGCACCGCCTGGCATCTGTTCGACGTACCGACCATGTGGACCCTCGTCGAAAACCAGCGGACCGACAACCACTGGAAACTCGTCAACGGCTGGCGCATGGCCTACGAACTGACATCCACCCACCTGACCCGCCTGAAGACCTACCGGGACAACCTCGCCACAGCCTGGCCACCTGACAGAAGCCCGGCATCCGCAGCGTACTGTGGCCGCCTCGACTACCTGATCCAACATGTACAGCAGGCGCACGACGTCGCGGTCGCCAACTTCACCACCCTGAGCGTGGTGACGACCGCCATCGCCGGCGCACGCGCCGAACTAAAGAAGATCTACGACGAATACCAGGCCACGCGGCAGACGATGGCGCCGCACGAGCGGCGCTTCAAGGACCCGAAGGCGCCCGCACCGCCCAACCTGGACTTTCAGAACCTACCGGGAACCCGACGTGACATCGAAGAACTGAATGCACGCGCCCGTACGCTCATGTCCAGCCTCGCCGACACTCTCGCCGAGGCCAGCATCCAAATCAAACAACCACCCCCGTATACGCCGCGCGGAACGATCGATAGCAGCGAGCCTTACGGTGAAGACAATCGGGTCACCAGCCGCCAAATCCCACCAATTGTTCCGCTGCAACTCTCTCAGACGGGACCAGTGCCACAATTAAGTGGGCAGGCAAACTCTTCGCAACAACCAGCAACTCTTGGCCCCATATTGGGCGGCGCAAGCACGCTCCCGACACTCCCCCCATCGACAACAATCCCGCAATCACCTGCAACATCACCAACCAACGTAACGACCGTTCCACCAACGCCTGCGCACACCATCACAACCACGCCATCAGCGAGGTCGGGCGCAACAGATTCCACCTCCAGGCCACCTCCTGCTAATCACAACGCATTTCGAACGGGAGGTCTCGGAACCAACGGAACAACGCCACGACCAGCGCCAGCAGGCGGCCTAATCGGCGGCATACCACCCAGCATTGGGACTACTGGGATCAGCACCCAGCCCAGACAAAGGGTTAACCCGGTCGGAGGCGTGATCGGAAATCGCGGATCACTTCTCCTCCAGACACAGTCATCCAGACATGGCTCATCGGGAACATTGCCACCCACTACACAGCCCTCAACCCGAGATTCAAAATGGGATCCAGATAACCCTTGGGAAGTTCAACATGGAACTAGACCTGTAGTCTTGCCTTCGTCAGATCCGGTTCGCACCGACCCTGGGCCAGTGATCGGCCAGAACAGGTGAAATTCGACTTCCTGAGGCCACTCACGGCGATACTCTGCACCATGACCGGAATGCTCATATACGCAAACCCAGCCCACGCCGATCAACTCCGCGATGATCAGTGGCATCTGCAGTTTCTGAACATTGACAGAGCACATGCCGTCTCCCAAGGGGAGGGCATGACCGTAGCCGTCATCGACACCGGCGTAGATCCTCACCCCGACCTACGAAACAACCTCCTCAAAGGAACTGACGTAGCGCCCGGCGGGTCCGGAAATGGGCAGGAAGACGCAGATTCTCACGGCACCGGGATGGCAGGACTCATTGCAGCCCACGGCAGACATCAAGGAACCGGCGCTCTCGGAGTAGCTCCTAAAGCAAAAATACTACCCGTAAGAGACAGTACCCCCGCGAGCCCCAGTAACGGTGATCGAACTGCGGACGGAGTCGACTGGGCAGTCGCCAACGGCGCTTCCATAATCAACATCTCATCAGCCGGTGGCCCCACACCGCGACTTCGAGCATCCATTGAGCAAGCAATAGCTGCCGATGTAATCGTGGTCGCTGGCGCAGGTAATACATCCAACGCCCCCGGTATCGGCTTCCCAGCAATGTACGAAGGGACAATAGCCGTCGGAGCGACGGACACGGGCGGGAATTACCTGGCAACTTCAGCAACCGGCCCAAGGCTCACAATCTCAGCTCCCGGGATCGACATAGTGAGTACTAGCAAAGGAGAGAGCTACCGGAAGGGTACGGGGACCTCGGGGGCGGCGGCGATTGTTTCGGGGGCGGCTGCGCTCGTACGGAGCAAGTTCCCGGAACTGTCCGCGAAGGAAGTCGTACACCGGTTGACAGCCACCGCCGTCGACAAGGGCCCACCCGGTCGGGACGAGCAGTACGGGTACGGCGTGCTCGATCTCGTGGCGGCGTTGACCGCGGACGTACCGCCGCTTGGGGCGAGTGCCGATCCGAGCGTGAGTCCGAGTCCCAGCCCGAGCCGGTCTTCGGCTGCCGGCCAGCCTCCGGGCGGTGGATCGTCCGGGGTTGGCGGCCCGGCGTCTTCGTTCTCGGCGCGGTCGCCGCCGTCGGGCTGGTCGGGGCCGCCCTGTTCGTCAGTCGGCGGCGCCGGCGCGGTTTCGACTGAGCACCACAGCGCAGCCCACGGGGCGAGCGAGGTGCCGGGGCGCGGAGCTGGCGTACCGGTCGGCGCCGACGGGGGTTCGACGTTCCCACCGGACGGACCGGTAGCGTGCTCGTCGTGGCATCGACCGATTCACGCCGGCTGGTCCTCGCCTCGGCGAGCCCGGCCCGGCTCAGGACCTTGCAAGCGGCTGGCATCGAACCGGAGGTGCTGGTCAGCGGTGTAGACGAGTCCACCGTGGACTCGACGAACCCGGACACGCTGAGTCTGACGCTCGCCCGGCTCAAGGCCGAGGCCGTCGCCGAGCGGCTGCGCCGCGACGGCCGGGTCGGGTCCGGCGCTCTGGTGCTGGGCTGCGACTCGGTGCTGGCGTTCGATGCTGAGATCTTCGGCAAGCCGGCCGATGCCGACGACGCGACCAAGCGGTGGGCGCGGATGCGCGGGCGGTCCGGGGTGCTGCACACCGGCCACTGCCTGATCGACCTCGACAGCGGCGGGCATGCGGAGGCGGTCGCCGCGACCGTGGTCCACTTCGCGGTGGTCGACGACGACGAGATCGCCGCGTACGTGGCGACCGGGGAACCGCTGCATGTCGCCGGCGCGTTCACCCTCGACGGGATCGGCGGCCCGTTCGTGGAGCGGATCGAGGGCGACCCCGGCACCGTGATCGGTCTGTCGCTGCCGCTGCTGCGTCGCCTGCTGGCCCAACTCGGGGTGCGGATCTTCGACCTGTGGCGGTGATCCCAAAGGCGGCCCCGCACGGTTAGCGTCTGTGAATGACCACGAAGCCTCTGGTACTGACCGACGAACTGCACCAGTACGTCATCGCGCACGGCTCGTCCCCGGACCCGGTGGCACAGGACCTGATCGAGGAAACGTTGACGCTCCTGCCGGAGAAGGCGGGGATGCAGGTAGCGCCCGAGCAGGCGGGCTTTCTGACTTTCCTGGCCCGGTTGACCGGTGCCCGGCAGGCGCTCGAGGTAGGCACCTTCACCGGCATGTCGTCGCTGGCCATCGCGCGGGGGCTGGCGCCGGACGGGCATCTGACGTGTCTCGACATCTCGACCGAGTTCACCTCGGTTGCCCAACGCTACTGGGCACGGGCCGGTGTCGCAGACCGCATCGACCTGCGGATCGGGCCTGCGGCGGAGTCGCTGCGGGCGCTGCCGGACGAACCGTACCTGGATCTGGTCTTCATCGATGCCGACAAGCCGGGCTATCCGGTCTATTGGGCCGAGACGGTGCCACGGGTACGGGCCGGTGGCCTGATCGTGGTCGACAACGTGCTGCGTGGTGGGCGGGTGCTCGACCCGAAGGCCGAGGCGGACCAGGCGATCGCGGACTTCAACGAGGAGGTGCTGCGCGACAACCGGGTCGACCTGGTGATGCTGCCGGTCGCCGACGGGTTGACGCTGGCCCGCAAGCGCTGAAACCACCGCGGTGGGTCGCTGCCCCGGTGGCGGTGGCCCACCGCCTACCGCTCGACGCACGCTGCGGGCGGACGGAACGACGTCCATGGCCCTGGTCAGCCGTGCTGTACGGGAGGTGACCGGCCGGGTCGACCGGCGCCGGCGGCAGTGCCACATCCCACAGTCAAGGCCGGTCGAGCATTCCGAGGATGCCGATAAACTGCCCGACATCAGCGGCCGGAGGGAGCACGCACGGTGCGCAAGGTACTGATCGCCAACCGGGGCGAAATCGCCGTACGGGTCGTTCGTGCGTGCCGCGACGCCGGTCTCGGCAGCGTCGCGGTCTATGCCGACTCCGACCGCGACGCGCTGCACGTCACGCTCGCCGACGAGGCGTACGCGCTCGACGGCGACAGCGCCGCCGACACCTATCTGCGGATCGACAAGCTGGTGGCGGTCGCCGCGCAGGCCGGTGCGGACGCGGTGCACCCCGGCTACGGCTTCCTCTCCGAGAACGCCGACTTCGCCCAGGCGGTGATCGAAGCCGGGCTGATCTGGATCGGCCCGACCCCGCAGGCGATCCGCGATCTCGGCGACAAGGTCACCGCGCGGCACATCGCGCAGCGGGCCGGCGCCCCGCTGGTGCCGGGCACCCCCGACCCGGTCAAGGGGCCGGACGAGGTCATCGCCTTCGCCGTCGAGCACGGCCTGCCGGTCGCGATCAAGGCGGCGTTCGGCGGCGGCGGCCGGGGCCTCAAGGTAGCCCGCACGCTGGAGGAGATCCCGGCGCTGTTCGAGTCGGCCACCCGTGAGGCGGTCGCCGCGTTCGGGCGGGGCGAGTGCTTCGTCGAGCGCTACCTGGATCGCCCGCGGCACGTCGAGGCGCAGGTGCTCGCCGACCAGCACGGCAACGTGGTGGTGGTCGGCACCCGGGACTGCTCGCTCCAGCGCCGCCACCAGAAGCTGGTCGAGGAGGCGCCGGCACCGTTCCTCACCGACGCCCAGCGGGCGGAGATCCACGACAGTGCCAAGGCGATCTGCCGGGAGGCCGGCTACCACGGTGCCGGCACCGTCGAATACCTGGTCGGCACCGACGGCACCATCTCGTTCCTGGAGGTCAACACCCGACTCCAGGTGGAGCACCCGGTCACCGAGGAGACGGCCGGCATCGACCTCGTACGCGAGCAGTTCCGGATCGCCGCCGGCGAGAAGCTGCGGCTGACCGGCGACCCGGTGCCGCGCGGCCACTCGATCGAGTTCCGGATCAACGGCGAGGACCCGGGCCGTGGCTTCCTGCCGGCTCCGGGCTCGGTCACCGCGCTGCGCCTGCCCAGCGGCCCAGGGGTACGGGTCGACGCCGGCATCTCGGCCGGCGATGTGATCGGCGGCAACTTCGACTCGCTGCTGGCGAAGGTCATCGTGACCGGCGAGACCCGCGCGGAGGCCCTCGAACGGGCCCGGCGCGCGCTCGACGAGATGGTGGTCGAAGGCATGGCCACGGCCCTGCCGTTTCACCGGTTGATCGTGCGTGACCCGGCGTTCACCGCCGAGCCGTTCACGGTGCACACCCGGTGGATCGAGACCGAGTTCGACAATACGGTGCCGCCGTTCGCCGGTGCGGCACCGGCGGCCGAACCGGCCGGCGAGCGGGAGACCGTCGTGGTCGAGGTGGGTGGCAAGCGGCTCGAGGTCCGCCTTCCGGCCGGTTTCGGCGCCGGTACGGCCACCGCCGCGACGGGTGCCGCGGCCCGCCGCCCGAAGCGGAAGACGGGCGGAGCCGGTGCGGCGGGTGCCGCCGGTGGTGACACTCTCGCCTCTCCGATGCAGGGCACGATCGTGAAGATCGCGGTGGCCGAGGGTGACCTGGTGGCCGAGGGCGACCTGGTCGTGGTGCTGGAGGCGATGAAGATGGAGCAGCCGCTCAACGCGCACAAGGCCGGGGTGGTCGGCGGTCTGTCCGCCGAGGTCGGCGCGGTTCTCACGGCCGGCGCCGCGATCTGCACCATCACCGACGCCGAACCCGCCTGACGAACCTCCTTGATCCCCGTGTTGGGCTGACGGGGGCGCGCGGGCAAGGCAACCGCTGGTGGCGGCACGTTGATGTCGCGATCTTGGGCCAACGGTGCGGTCGGACCGTCGGCACGGCCGGCCCGCGCGGGTCATGATGCTGTGGTGCGGTTTCTATCCGGCGCGGCACCCGCGCACGAACTGACCTACAGCGACGTCTTCATGGCCCCGGCCCGGTCCGACGTCGGCTCACGGCTCGACGTCGACCTGGCCACCAGCGACGGCACCGGCACCACGATCCCGTTGGTGGTGGCCAACATGACGGCCGTCGCCGGGCGGCGGATGGCGGAAACGGTTGCCCGGCGCGGCGGCATCACGGTGCTGCCCCAGGACATTCCGATCGACGTGGTGGCCGACGTGATCGCCTGGATAAAACAGCGTCATCTGGTGCACGACACCGCGTTGAGCCTCTCCCCGACCGACACGGTCGGCGACGCGGTGCACCTGCTGCCCAAACGGTCGCACGGGGCGGTCGTCGTGCTCGACGACGACAGCCGCCCGATCGGTGTGGTCACCGAGGCCGACTGCGCGGGCGTCGACCGGTTCACCCAGCTCCGCGACGTCATGTCGACCGAACTGCACACCGTTCCGGTCGACGCCGACCCGCGGGCCGGGTTCGACCTGTTGGCCCGGGTCCGTCGCCGGCTCGCACCGGTCGTCGACGCCGACGGCCGACTGGTGGGGGTGCTCACGCAGAAGGGTGCGCTGCGCGCCACCCTCTACCGGCCGGCGCTCGACGCCCAGGGCCGGCTGCGGGTCGCCGCCGCGATCGGTATCAACGGCGACGTCGCCGGAAAGGCCACCGCCCTGATCGCGGCCGGCATCGACACTCTCGTGGTCGACACGGCACACGGCCACCAGGAGCGGATGATCGCCGCCCTGCGGGCGGTCCGGGCACTCGACCCGCCGATACCGGTGGCGGCCGGCAACGTGGCCACCGCCGAAGGCGTACGCGACCTGGTTGAAGCGGGTGCCGACATCCTCAAGGTCGGCATTGGGCCGGGCGCGATGTGCACGACCCGGATGATGACCGGCGTCGGCCGGCCGCAGTTCTCCGCCGTCCTCGACTGCGCCGCCGAGGCCCGCCGGCTCGGCCGGCACGTGTGGGCCGACGGGGGCGTGCGGCACCCGCGCGACGTGGCGCTGGCCCTGGCTGCCGGCGCCTCCAACGTGATGATCGGTTCGTGGTTCGCCGGAACCTACGAGTCCCCCGGCGACCTCTACACCGAGCCGGACGGCCGGCGTTACAAGGAGAGCTTCGGAATGGCGTCCGCCCGGGCGGTGAGTGCGCGTACGGCGGAGGACAGCCACTTCGACCGGGCCCGGAAGGCGGTCTTCGAGGAGGGCATCTCGTCGGCGCGGATGTTTCTCGACCCGACCCGCCCCGGCGTCGAGGATCTGATCGACGAGATCGTGGCGGGGGTGCGCAGCGCGTGCACGTATGCGGGTGCGGCGAACCTGGTCGAGTTCCACACCCGGGCGGTGGTGGGCACCCAGAGCGCGGCCGGCTACACCGAGGGCATGCCCCTGCCGACCAGCTGGTGACCGTCCCGGCTGCGATGACCGGGGCCGCGGGTCGGCGGAGAGCGGTGGTCGGTGCCGGCCGGTCAGGGCCGGTCGACGAGACGGCGCAGGACCGGCCGGCCGGCGGCCTCCGGGTCCGGGCCGAGGTCCGCGGGCAGTGCACCGCCCAGCCACAGGGTCGCGAAGCCGTGGACGATCGACCAGGCGGCGAGCCCGTCCATCCGGGCGTCGCCGCTGTCCCCGCCCCGGGTCGCGACCGCCGCGGCAAGCGTCTCGGTCGCCCGTTGCCGGGCCGCGAGCACCGCCGGGTCGTGACGGTCGTAGAGCTCCGGGCGGAACATGACCTCGAAGTGGGCCCGGTGGTCGACCGCGAACCTGATGTATGCCACGCCGGTCTCCACAAGGCTTCCGGTCTGCGCGATGACCGGGCGCAGGGTGTCGGCGAGCCGGTCGTAGCCCTCCGCCGCCAGCACGGTGAGCAGGCCGGCCTTGTCGCCGAAGTGGTGGGCCGGCGCGGCATGTGACACACCGGCCCGGCGGGCAAGGTCACGCAGGCTGACGGCCGACGGCCCCGATTCACCGATCGCCTCGACCGCCGCGGCGAGCAGTGCGCGCCGCAGATCACCGTGGTGGTAGGTCCCGTCCTTCTTGGTCACACCCCCATCCTATCTTGTCGTTGACAAGTTATCCTCGGTCAGGAAATCTTGACATCGACAAGTTCCGGCCTCATCTGGACAGGAAGACTCACATGGCCCCCTTGATCGCCCTTGTCACCGGCTTCGTCGTCGCCCGCCTGACCGGGCTGCTCGGGATCGAGGCCCTCGATTCCTGGCAACCCGCGTTGCGGGTCGGGCTCGCCGTGATGTTCGTCGTAACCGCCTCCGCGCACTTCGTGCCGGGTCTCCGTGCCAACCTCGTCGCGATGGTCCCGCCCGGCCTGCCCCGGCCCGAACTGCTGGTCACGGTCACCGGCGTGCTCGAACTCGCCGGAGCCGTGGGCCTGCTGATCCCGGCCACCGCCCCCTGGGCCGCCATCGCCCTGGCACTGCTGATGGTCCTGATGTTCCCGGCGAACGTCTCCGCGGCCCGGCGGAAGGTCCCGTTCGGGAAACGTCCGGCCACCCCGCTGGTGCCCCGCACCGCCGAGCAGATCTTCTTCATCGCGCTGGCCGTCGCCGCCGCCCTCCAATGATCAGGAAGCCGGCCCGGGCCACCGGCGGCACACCCGGCAACTCCCTGATCACGGGCATCAGGGCCTCAGGCCAGCGGCACCGGCGAACGGGACACGACCGAATCGGTGAGCATGCGCAGCGCCGAGGGCACCGGCAGCGGATCCAGGGCCCGGCCGTCCCGCGCCCGCAACGCCACCAGCCCGTCCGCCGCCTCCCGGGCGCCGATCACCGCCGCGTATGGGACCCGCCGCTGCGCACCGTCCCGGATTCGGGCACCGAGCGAACCCTCGGCCTCGACCCGTACCCGCAGGCCGGCCTCGACCGCGGACCGGGCGAACGCCTCGGCGGCGGGCAACTGGTCGGCGCCGATCGGCAGCACCTCGACCTGCACCGGGGCGAACCAGAACGGAAACGCCCCCTCGTGCACCTCGATCAGGTAGGCGAACAGCCGCTCCATGCTGCCGACGAGACTGCGGTGCACCAGCACCGGCCGCCGCCGGCTGCCGTCCCGGTCGGTGTACGACAGGTCGAAGCGCTCCGGCTTGTCGAAGTCGATCTGCACGGTGGACAGGGTCGATTCCCGCCCGGCGGCGTCCCGTACCTGGATGTCGATCTTCGGTCCGTAGAACGCCGCGTCGCCGGGCGCCTCCTCGTACGGCAGCCCCGACAGCGCCTCGCGCAGCAACTGCTCGCCCCGCTGCCACGACCCGTCGTCCCCGACATAGCTGCCGCCCGGTCCGCGCAGCGACAGGCGGTAACCCGCCGGCCGTACGCCGAGCGCGGCGTGCGCCTCGGAGGTGAGTCGTAGCACGTCGGCCACCTCGGCACCGACCTGCTCCAGGGCGCAGAAGTTGTGCGAGTCGTTGAGGGAGATCGCGCGTACCCGGGTCAGGCCGCCGAGCACTCCGGAGCGCTCCGAACGGTACATTCCACCGATCTCGGCGATCCGCAGCGGCAGGTCACGGTACGAACGGCCACGGGCGGCGTACACCAGGCAGTGGTGTGGGCACAGGGCCGGCCGCAGGATCAGTTCGTCGTCGCCGGCCATCCGCAGCGGCGGAAACATGTCGTCAGCGAAATGCCCGAGGTGGCCGGATAGTTCGAAGAGGTCCCGCCGGCCCAGCGGTGGCGAGTAGACGTGCTGGTAGCCGGCCCGGCGTTCCAGCTCGCGGACGTACTCCTCGACCGCGTGCCGGGCGGCCGCGCCGTCCGGCAACCAGATCGGCAGTCCGGCGCCGGAGAGCGGGTCGGAGTGGAAGATGCCCAGCTCGCGGCCGAGCTTGCGGTGGTCGACCATGTCGGTCTCCTCGATCGGGTACGGGGGCGACCCACTCGCGGAGCACGACGAAGCCCCGGGGCGGTCGCCCCGGGGCTTCGTCGTCGACTGGTTACGTCAGCGCGTCGCGCCGGGGATCCCCGGCGTCGTCGTCAGCACTGCCGCATTACGCATGCCGCACAGCCTAGCCCTCGCGTGCCTCGCGCCGCCACCCGTTCCTGATCACCGTGATCAGGGAGTTTGCACCCCGACACGCCGACGACACACCCGTCCAGGTCCCTGATCACGCGGATCTTTGGGGGCTAGCGGAGGCGGGTTATCGAGACCTCGACGCCCTGGCCGGTGTTGGGGGGCCTGAATAGACGCCCTTCAGCGGGGGGACGTCGGCGTACTCGCGGCCGCGGCCGACGACCACGTGGCGTTCCCCGACCGGTACGCCGTTCGTCGGGTCGAAGGCCGTCCAGCGGCCCACCCACCACTCCACCCAGGCGTGACTCTGTCCGACCACCGTCTCCCCGACCGCCGCGTCCGGATTCGGGTGCAGATAGCCGGAGACGTACCGGGCCGGCGTGCCCATCGCCCGCAACAGCCCCACGACCAGGTGGCTGATGTCCTGGCAGACGCCCTTGCGCTGGCGCCAGGACTGCACCGCGTCGGTCTGCACGCCGGTCACCCCGGCCTCGTACGTCATCTCGTCGCGGATCCGCTCGCAGAGCGCCATCGCCGCCCCGTGCGGGGTCGGCTCGACGGCCTTCAGCGACTCGGCGAGTTCGGTCAACTCCTCGTCGATGGCGGTACGTGGGGTCGGCAGCAGCAGCTCGTGCCAACGGTCCACGTTGGCCGGTGTCGCCAGCTCGTCCCAGCCGATGCCGCCGGTGCTCGGCAGCAGGTCGCCGGCGGGCAGCGTCTCGACCGTGGCGGCGGCGGTCACCTGCAACGACTCGTGCGCGCTGTGCACGTCGAAGGCGGTGACGATGGTGCCCCAGTAGTCCTCGTACCGGTAGGTCCGGGCCGTCGGCCACACCTCCACCCGCGCGTCGAGCACCGCCTGGCGGGTTTCGTTGCGCGGCGACATCCGGGCCTCGTTGTACGACGAGTCGACCTTGCCGGCGTAGGTGAACCCGGTCCGGTGCTGGACCTTCAACCGCCAACTGCTGACCGTCACGTGTCGTACCTCCGTTGCCAACCGGCGGATCCGGGTCGGGGAATCGTCATGCGACCGCCTCGGGGACCCAGGAGACCGCCGACGTCTGCCGGAAGTAGCGGCGGGACACCGCGTCGTTGATCTGCGAGCAGGTGCGTTCCAGGCTGGACAGCACCCCGCCGAGGTCGGTCATCAGCTCGTCGGCGCCCCGGAACTCCAGGCCGGTCCTGGCCCGGCCGACGATGCGCTGCACGTCGGTCGCGACCCCGGCCCGGCCCGGGTCGGGTTCCAGTTCGGAAAGGCACGCCTCGGCCCGGGACAGTGCGGCGAAGACCGACCGTGGAAACAGCCGGTCGAGCAGCAGGAACTCGGCGGCGTACCGGTCGTCGAGCGAGCCGCGGTAGGTGCGCAGGAACGTCTCCCACGCCCCGCAGGAGCGCAGCAGGGTCAGCCAGGACGGGATGCTGCCGCCGGCGCGTACGTGGGTGGACAGCAGCCGGGCGGTCATGTCGACCCGTTCGACGCTGCGGCCCAGCACCAGGAAGTGCCAGCCCTCGTCGCGGCTCATGGTGGCGTCGGTGAGGCCGGCCATCACCGAGCAACGTTCCCGGACCCAGCGGAAGAAGGCGTGCACGCCCTGCTGCTCGACCCGCCGCCGGGCGTCGGGCAGCCCGTGCCAGGTCGTGTTGAGACACTCCCACATCTCCGACGAGACCGTCTCGCGGGCGCCGCGGGCGTTCTCCCGGGCCGCGGCCAGTGCCCCGACCACCGAACTCGGGTTCTGTTCGTCGAGGCCGAGCAGGCCCACCACCCGGGCCGAGGTGACCGGTCCGTCGGCGCCGCCGACCCCCATGACGGCGAGCAACGACCGGCAGGCGATCTCCTCGTCGACCCACGGATCGGCGACCATCCGGTGCAGGTGTACGTCGAGGATGCGGGCGGTGTCCTCGGCCCGCTCCACGTAGCGGCCGATCCAGTAGAGCGATTCGGCGATCCGGCTCAGCATCGGGTCTGCTCCCCTCCGACCGACCGGGCGGACTGCTGTTGCTGCTGTTGCTGGGCGATCGACGGGCCGAGTCCCGGCCCGGGATCGGGGCTGCGCGGCGCGGGCACGCTGACCGGTTCCACCGGCTCCGGGATCGCGGCGAGGACCGGCGGATCGTCGACCGGGGTGGCGGCCGACGCGGTGCCGGCGAGCACCCAGGTGTCCTTCGAGCCCCCGCCCTGGCTGGAGTTGACCACCAGCGCTCCCTCGGGCAGTGCGACCCGGGTGAGCCCGCCGGGCAGCACCCAGACCCTGTCGCCGTCGTTCACGGCGAACGGCCGCAGGTCGACGTGCCGGGCCCGCAGCCGGTTGCCGATCAGGGTGGGGACCATCGACAGGGCCACCTCGCGCTGGGCGATCCAGCCGCGCGGGTCGTGCCGGACCCGGTCGCGGAGTTCGGCGAGCTGCGCGTCGGTGGCCTGCGAGCCGATCACGATGCCGGCACCGCCGGAGCCGTCGACCGGCTTGAGGACGAGTTGGTCGAGCCGGTCGAGGACGTACGCGAGGGCGTCGGGATCCTCCAGCCGGTAGGTCTCCACGTTGGGCAGGATCGCCTCCTCGCCCAGGTAGTACCGGATCAGGTCGGGTACGTACGTGTAGAGGAGCTTGTCGTCGGCGACCCCGTTACCGACCGCGTTGGCGATGGTGACCCGGCCGGCCCGGGCCGCGTTGAGCAGCCCGGCGACGCCGAGCATCGAGTCGGCGCGGAAGTGCACCGGGTCCAGGAACTCGTCGTCGATGCGCCGGTAGATGACGTCGACACGTTTCTCGCCGGCCGTGGTCCGCATCGCGACCTCGTTGCCCATGCAGACCAGGTCGCGTCCCTCGACCAGTTCGACGCCCATCTCCCGGGCGAGCAGGGCGTGCTCGAAGTAGGCGGAGTTGTGCACGCCGGGGGTGAGGACCACCACCGTGGGGTCGCCGACCCCGTTCGGCGCGGCCGCCCGCAGCGCCCGCAGCAACTGCGCCGGGTAGGACTCGACGGGCAGGATCCGGGTGGCGGCGAAGACCTCGGGCAGCACGTGGGCCATCGCCCGCCGGTTCTCCATCACGTAGCTGACCCCGGACGGGACCCGTACGTTGTCCTCCAGGACCCGGAACGTGCCCTGCTCGTCACGGATCAGGTCGACGCCGGCGACCTGGATGCGTACCCCGTTGGTGGGGTTGATGCCGGCCGCCTCGCGGTGGAAGTGCGCGCTGGTGACCACGATCCGGCGGGGCACGACGCCGTCGGCGAGCACCTGGCCGGCGCCGTAGATGTCGGCGAGGAACGCCTCCAGGGCACGTACCCGCTGGGCGACCCCGGCCTCGACGGTCCGCCACTGCTCGGCGGCGATGATCCGCGGCACGATGTCGAGCGGGAACGGCCGCTCGACGCCCTTGAGCGCAAAGGTGATGCCCTGGTCGAGGAAGGCGCGGGCCAGCACGTCGGCGCGGACGCCGAGTTCGGCGCTGGACAGTGGCTGGAGGGTGGCGTGCAGGGCCTCGTACGTCTCGCGCGGCAGGCCCGGATCGACGAACATCTCGTCCCAGCCCGGACCGAGGCGGTAGTCCTCGAACAGGTCAGCCATGGGCAACGCCGCCTTCCGCTCGCGACCGCGGTCCGCCATGCCCCGTACCCCGCGTGCGTCGAACCTACGCCGGTCGCGTTGCGGGCGGGTAACACCGGACGGCCGGCGGTCACGTGGGCGGGTCGCGGACACGGGACCTGTCCGCGACCCGCTGGCGGCCGTACCCGTCGCCGAACGGGGACCCGGAGGTCGACGACCGCGCATCCCAACCGTACGCCGGCCGGCGGACGTTCGGCGCACGCGCGGTCCGTCGCCGGTGTGCCACGGTCGACACCTGGGCGCACGTCCGGCACCTGTCGGGTCCGGCCGCGTACCGTGACGGTCGTCGTCATGTGCCGGACACCACCGGCACGCGCTCTCCACCACTGGCCGACCGCGCCGAGGTTACGTTGACCGAGTTGCTCACCGCGTCGCCCACCTGGGCGTATCTCGCGCTGCTGGGGCTGCTGGCCGTCGACGCGTTCGTACCCGTCGTGCCGACCCAGGCAGTGATGATCACCGGCGGGGCGTTGACCGTCTACGGGCAGCTCGACCTGCGGCTGACGGTCGCCGTCGGCGCGGTCGGGATGTTCGCCGGCGACCTGGCCTGCTACCTGCTCGGGCGGTGGACCCCGGCCGGCGCCCGACTACCGGCCCTGCGCCGCCCGGGCATCCGGCCGGCGACACCGGACCCGCCGGACGGGACCGGCCCGGAGTTCCCGCCGGACGGCGCGACCGCCCCGTTGCTCGGCGCCGCCCGCCGCTGGGCCCGTGCCCGCCGGGTCGCCAGCCGTTTCGGTCGTGGGCTGCGCCGGCCCGGACCGCTGGTCATCCTGCTCTGCCGGTTCGTTCCCGGTGGCCGGATGGCGGCGTGCTTCCACGCCGGCCGGGCCCGCTATCCGGCCCGGCTGTTCGTGACGTACGACGCGGTCGCGGCGCTCGGCTGGGCGACGTACGGCGGGCTCGTCGGCCATGCCGGCGGCTCGGCGCTGACCCAGTCCGCGTGGCGGCTGCTGGCGGTGGCGGCGGTGGCCGCGGTCGTCTTCGCCGGCGCCGGCTGGGCGCTGGCGCTCGCCGACCCGGCCGGCCGCCGCGCCGCCCGCGCTACTCCGGCTCGTGCAGCATCAGCTGAAGGGCCGCCTCGGTGATCGACCCGGACAGCGACGGATAGATCGTGATGGTCTGCGCGAGCTGGTTGACCGTCAGGTGGTTCTCCACCGCGATGGCGATGGGCAGGATCAGCTCGCTGGCCTTCGGCGCGACCACGACCCCGCCGATCACCTGCCCGCTGGCCGGCCGGCAGAAGAGCTTGACGAAGCCGTCCTGGAGGTCGGCCATCTTGGCCCGGGCGTTGCCGGCCAGCGGCAGCATGACCTGGCGGGCCGGGGTGCTGCCGGCGTCCGCCTCGTTCTGCGAGACGCCGACGGTCGCCAGCTCGGGGTCGGTGAAGACATTGGCCGGCACCGTACGCAGCCGCAGCGGCTGGACCGCCTCGCCCAGCGCGTGCCACATGGCGATCCGCCCCTGCATCGCGGCGACGCTGGCCAGCGGGAGCACGCCGGTGCAGTCGCCGGCCGCGTAGATGCCGGGCACGTTGGTCCGCGACACCCGGTCGACGGCGACGTAGCCGCCGGGCGCGACGTTGACGCCGTACTCGGTCAGGCCCAGGCCCTCGGTGTTCGGCACCGAGCCGACGGCCATCAGGGCATGCGAGCCCTCGACCGTACGGCCGTCGGACAGTTCGACCCGCACCCCGTCCGCGGTACGGGTCACCCCGGCCGCCCGGGAGTTGTTGAGGATGGTCATCCCCCGCGACCGGAAGACCCGTTCGATGGCCATCGCGGCGTCGGCGTCCTCGTGCGGCATGACCCGGTCGCGGCTGGAGACCAGCGTCACGTCGACGCCCATCGCGAGGTAGGCGCTGGCGAACTCGGCGCCGGTGACGCCGGAGCCGATGACGATGAGCCGCTCGGGCAGCGCCGGCAGGTCGTAGATCTGGCGCCAGGTGAGGATCCGCTCTCCGTCGGGTCGGGCCGACGGCAGCACCCGCGGGGTCGCACCGGTCGCGACGAGTACGGTCGAGGCGTCGATCAGGTACGGGGCGTCACCATGGGCGGGCGTCACCAGAACGCGGTGGGTGTGACCCAGCGTATCGTCGCCGAGCCGGGCGGTGCCGTGGACGAAGATCACACCCGCCTTGACGAGTTTGGCGTGGATGTCGCCGGACTGGGCCAGCGCGAGCCGCTTGACCCGTTCGTGCACGGCGACGGCGTCGACGGTGACCGCCTCCAGCCCGTCGGAGTGCACCCCGAACTCCTCGGTGTCGCGGTATCCGGTCACCACGTCGGAGCTGGCGATGAAGGTCTTCGAGGGGACGCAGTCGGAGAGCACGCAGGCGCCGCCGGCACCGTCGGCCTCGACCACCGTGACCTCGGCGTCGAGTTGGGCGGCGACCAGGGCCGCCTCGTAGCCGGCCGGCCCACCTCCGATGATCACGATACGGCTCACGACACTCGCCCTTCCCTAGTCACCCGCAGTATTCACGGCAACACTCGCCGCAAGTTTCTTCCCTCGATCCGCGCCGACACGCACAGTCGTATTCTCCACGACCGCTTCGCCGAGCTATCGTCATCGCCGTGCGTCATTACGCCGCGTACGGCTCAAACCTCGACCCCGCTCGAATGCGTGCCTACTGTCCGCATTCGCCAATGGTGGGCACCGGCTGGCTGGAAGGCTGGCGCCTCACCTTCGCCGGGGAGGGGGTGATCGGTTGGGAAGGTGCCGTCACCACGGTCGTGGAGTCACCCGGCGACCGCGTGTTCGTCGCCCTCTACGACGTACATCCCTGGGATGCCGCCCAGCTCGACGAGGTCGAAGGCGTCGTAGCCGGCACCTACCGCAAGCTACACGTACGGGTGGCCACGCTCGACGGCGAGGTCACCGCCTGGGTGTTCGTCTTCGACGGCTACGAGGGCGGCCTGCCGACCGCCTGGTACCTGTCGGAGATCGCCAACGCGGCGGAGAAGGCCGGGGCGCCGGACGACTACGTCGCCGAGCTGCGGACCCGGCCGACCGGCACCACGTCGCCGTAACCGGGACGGGCGCGGGATCCGTCGACCCCGCGCCCGTACGGTCAGCGGCCGGCGGCCTCGACGGTCCGCTCGAAGATGTCGGCCTCGTACGAGGCGGTCATGCCGACCGAGAGGTAGAGCCGGGCCGCCTCGGTCGGGTTGCTCAGGTCCACCCCGAGCCCGGCCTGCTTGCGGCCCTTGCCCGCGTAGACGGCGAACGCGTGCCCGAGCAGCGCGGCACCGATGCCCCGCTTGCGGTGCTCACGCAGCACCGCCAGGTAGCGCACCCAGCCCTCGTCGTCGTCGGTCCCCTGGTCCGACGACTGGAGGACACCGGCCGGTACGCCGTCAACGGTGGCGACGAACCACTCGTCGTAGGCGACGCTCTGCAGCGCGGCGATCCGTTCCCGCCAGTGCTCGTAGGTCATCGGGTCGTAGTCCGGGGTGTCCCGGAAGGCGGTGTCCAGCACCCGGTGGAAGGCGCGCATGTCGTCGTCGGACGACGGGTCGACGAGCCGTACGACGATCCCGGTGGGCGGGGTCGGCGGGGTCGTCGACACGCCGGCCAGCGGGCGGGACATCCGGGCGTACCGCTTCACGAACCCGAAGCCGGCGGCCCGCAGGTCGCCGGCCCACCCCGTCTCGGTCGGTACGGCACCGGCCCGCACGGACATCCGGTCGAGCCCGAGTTCGGCCGCCTCCTCCGCGACCCGGTCGAGCTGCCGGCGCAGCAGCACGGCCCGCGCCGGAACGCCCAGTTCCGGATGTACGTAGACCTCGATGAACTCCCGCTGGGCGCGGTTGGGGTTGTCGAGGTAGGCCCACGCGACCACGGCACCGTCGGCGTCGACCGCGACCGCCTGGTCCCGCTCGAGGTCGACGTGCGGTGCCTGGAGCACCTCGAGAAGTTCGTACTCGGGGAAGTCGGGATAGCCGATCGCCGCGATGTCGCTGGCGTGCGTCACCTTCAGCAACGCCGGTACGTCGTCGAGGGTGGGTGGCCGGATGGTCCAGCCGTCAGGAAGTGTCACGCCTGGCATTGAACCCGTGCCAGCCGGACCGGCGCTGTTGAATTACGGGCTTCTGTCCGCATGCTGACTCCCCGGCCCCGGACGCCCGCCCACCGGGCCGTTCGGGTCACCGTTGCCGACGGGTACGGCCCGCAGCCCGGCCAGCACGCTCTCCAGCAACCCGACCAGCTCGACCCGCTCGGCTGTGCCCAGTGCCGCGTACGCGCCGGCCGTGATGCCGTCGGCGACCGCGTCGGCCCACAACGAGCGCCGGATCAGCGGTTCGGCCGGCGGGAACGGCGGCGTCCAGCCGTACGCCAGCGCTCCGCCCTCCCCCTCCGGGCCGGCGATGATCGCCTCCAGCGGGGTCATGCCGCTCGCCCGGACGGCCAGCAGGTGCGCACCGGCCCGGTGCTCGCGCAGCAGCAGGAGCAGCGCCGCCGCGCGGGCGCCGGGTGAATCGTCCGGCACGGGCATCGCCCGCCAGGCGGCGAAGAGCGGCATGCCGGCCGCGTCGGCCGCCGCGACGACCCGTCCGGCCAGCTCGACCAGGCGGGCCACCCGCGGGAAGTCACCCAGGTTGTCCACCCCCCACCGGCAGCATTCGGCGAGGTTGTGGCCGGCGATGTCGACCGGGCTGGCCACCCGTCGGGCCCCGTCCCAGCCGTCGGCGACCGCCTCGGGGGCGATGAAGCCCAGCACCGCCGCGGCCGTCTCGGCGCGTACGTCACCCAGTGCCCCGGCCCGGCCGGCGACGTGGAACGCCCAGCCGGAGAGGCCGAGCAGCCGGGCCCGGCGCAGCGTACGGGGTGCCTCGCTGAACGCGGTGCCGATCTCCGACACACTGGCCCGGGCGGCACCGGCCGTCTGTTCGGGGGTCAACCGCGCCGCCTCTCTGTCGGCGCCGGCCGGCGGCCGGCGCTCCCTGAGTCTGCCTTCCGGGCGGGCCGTGGAACAGTCTCGGCGTCGAACGCCTCGATCGCCGCCTCGACCTCACCGGCGTGCCGGCGGGCGGTGCTCGCGGCCCGTTCGGCGGTGCGGCGGGCCGCCCGGCGTCGGCCGATCTCCTCCTCGGCCGCGGCCCGCCGGCGTTCCACCTCTGCCAGTTCGGCCTCGATCCGGGCCAGGTCCTCGACGCCGTCGTGCTCGGCCGCCGCGCTGCGGCGCAGGTCGGCTTCGGCCCGCCGCTGCCGGCTCCGGGCCGCCGTCAGCTCGCGGGTCAGCTCCCGACGCTGGCCGGCCCGGGCCGCCTCCTCGGCGCGCGCCGCCTTCTCTTCCCGCTTCCGTTCGGCGGCGTCCTCCCGCTGCTGCTCGGCGGCCTCCTCCCGCTGCCGGCCGGCGGGCTCCCCGGCCGGCCGGGGAGCCTGGCCCTCCCGGTCGGTCCCCCGCGCCGTGCCGGTGGCCATCTCCTCTCCGGCCGGTCTTCCCTGCGCCGCGCCGCCGGTCAGCAGCCGTAGCTGCGGGCGGGGCACCTCGCCGAAGCCCGCGTAGCTGACCGCACGGATCAGGCGGCCGGACCGGACCAGTTCGGCGACCTCCTCGTCGGACAGTGCCGCGTTGAGCGTCGCCTCGACCTCCGGCAACGGCAGTTTCCCGGCCGCGACGGCCGGCTCCGCCGCCCGGGCCAGGTCGCGGGCGGCGGCGACGAGCGCATTGACTGCGCCACGGCGCTGGTTGGACAGCTCGCGCAACTGCCCGCCGCGCAGTTCGCGTTGCGCGGTCCGCAGCGCCGCGGCCAGCTCGACGAGGTCGGCCAGCAGCTCCGGCCGGTTGATGGCCAGCAGGTTGACCAGCCAGGCGGCGACGGTGGGTTTGCGCAGGCGGGCGATCCGCCGGGCGGCATCCCGGTCGCCGGCGGCCCGGGCGGCGGCGACCGCCTCGTCGCGCACGGCGACGAACCGGTCCGGCGGCACCGTGTAGAGCCGCTGCTCGATGTCATCGGCCACGCCCGCCATCCTGCCCTGTCCGTACGGACCGCGCAGCGGGTCAGTGAACGAGGGTTCCCGGCTCCAGGCGGGCGTACTCGCAGCCCGACAGCTTGCTCATGTTGGCGTCGGTGACGGTGTGGCCGGCGTCGCTGAGCAACGCGTCGTGCAGGGCGAAGGCCCGGCGCGGGCCGACGGCGCGGACGAAGTCGACCGCCTCGGAGAGCTTCAGCCAGGGTGCGGAGACCGGCACGAACAGCGTGTCGACCTGCACCCCCTCGGGCACGTCGAACGAGTCACCCGGGTGGTAGACCTGATCGTTGACCAGGAAGCCGAGGTTGGGCACCCGGGGGATCTCCGGATGAATCTCGGCATGCCAGCCGCCGTACGCCTGGATCCGCATGCCGGCGGCGGCGAAGGCGTCGCCCGGCTCCACGGCGGTGACCACGCCGCCGAGCCCGGCCAGCTTCGGCAGCACGGACGCGTGGGTGTGCACGGTGACCGTGGCCCGCTTCGCGAGCGCGTCACCGAGCGCGTCCACATCGATGTGGTCGAAGTGCTCGTGCGTGATCAGGACGGCGTCCACCCCGTCCAGCGCGGCCGGCTCGGTGAAGCCGCCCGGGTCGATGACCAGCACCGCTCCGTCGTGCGCGATGCGGACGCAGGAGTGGCCGTACTTGGTCAGTTGCATCGTGACTCCCTCGGCACCGAATCGAGATGGTTCCCCGGAAGTCTGCCGGAACCGGCGCGGCCGCGCCGCGCGTCTGACGGATCACCGGACGGTGGGCGGCGGACGGCCACCGGGCGGCCGACGAACGCGCTGATCGGAGGAGACATGGGGGCACGACGAAGGGTCGGTGCGGCACTGACCGCCGTTGGGGTGGCGGCCGCGCTCGCGTTCACCGGATGCAGTTCGACCACCGAAACATCCTCGAACTCGGCGCCGGCGTACGACCAGCAGGCCGCGCCGGAGGACGCCGCCGCGGGCGCCGGTGCCGTGCCGGGCGCCGGTCAGCCGGCGGCGGGTGCGCCGGTGCGCTTCCGGGTCGACGAGCGGGCGATCATCTACACCGGCTCGATCACCGTACGGGTCGACGACGTCGACCGGGCCGCCGCTCGGGCGACCGCGATCGCCACCGGCGTCGGCGGCTTCGTCGGGGTCGACAAGCGCACCAGCGACGACCGGCGGTCGACCGCCTCGCTGGAGCTGCGGATCCCGGCGAACCGGTTCGGCCCGGTCGTCGACGACCTGGCCCGGCTCGGGGACCAGGAGCAGCGCGACATCAGTACGCAGGACGTCACCGAGGAGGCCCTCGATCTCGACGCCCGGCTCGCCAGCCAGCGGGCCCGGGTGGAGAGCGGTCGGCAGTTGCTGGCCCGCGCCACGAATCTCACCGAACTGGTGATGCTGGAGGGCGAACTGGCCAAGCGGGAGGCCGACCTGGCCTCGCTGGAGGCGAAGAAGCGCCGGCTGGACGACCTGACCGCACTGTCCACGATCACCCTGGTCCTGCTCGGCCCGGAGGCGGAGCGCGACGGGGAGGAACTCGGCTTCGTCCAGGGCCTCAAGGGCGGCTGGGAGATGTTCGTCACATCACTGCTGGTCCTGCTGACCATCCTCGGGGCACTGCTGCCCTGGCTGGTCGTGCTCGGCCTGCCGGTGGCCACGCTCGTCTGGCTGCTCCGCCGCAACCGCCGCCCACCGGCCGAGCCCGCCACCGTCACCGCACCGCCGCAACCCTGACCGCCGGGCCGCCCACCGGTCGCCCCACCCACCCTCGAACTCCCCTCTGGGGGTGGGTGGGGCGAACCGGCATCCTGCACCGTCTGCCACTTTCCGGGCCGCGTTGCGGCCCGGCCCCTCAACGCGGCAGACGACGACCATTCCGACCGCGACCAGGGTCGCGAGTCGACCGAGCGCCGCCGCACCGTCTGGAGCCCGGGGACCGCGCCGCGAAGCGGTCGCGGCCCGCAGGGCGAAGACGGTGCACAGGCCGGCGCGAAGCGGAGCGAGCCAGCCCCGCCGGAGGCGGGGCCAGCCAACACCGCGAGTCGACCGAGCGCCGCCGCACCGTCTGGAGCCCGAGGACCGCGCCGCGAAGCGGTCGCGGCCCGCAGGGCGAAGACGGTGCATAGGGCGGCGCGAAGCGGAGCGAGCCAGCCCCGCCGGAGGCGAGGCCAGCCAACTCAGAACGTGCCGGCGGCCAGGGCGGCCAGCGCCGTGTGCACCATGACCCGGACGCCGTACCCGATCGCCCGCTCGTCCACGTCGAACGCGGACTGGTGGATGTCGAACCGGCTGTCCACGCCCGGAACGCCGGTGCCGAGCCGGATCATCGCGCCGGGCACCTGGTCGAGGTAGAAGGCGAAGTCCTCGCCACCCATGCTGATCTCGGCTTCGACGACCCGGTCCGGCCCGAGCGCGGCACCGGCGGCTCCGGCGACGATCGCCGACGCCATCCGGTCGTTGATCACCGGCGGCACGCCGCGGGTGTAGAGCACCTCGGCTTCGGCACCGGTTCCGGCGACGACGTCCTTGACGAGTTGACTGATCAGCTCTGGTGCCTCGCGCCACGCTTCGCGGTTGAGGATCCGTACGGTGCCCTTGATGCTGCCCTCGCCCGGGATGGCGTTGTACGCCTCGCCGGCGTGGACCCGGCCCCAGACCATGGAGACGCCGGCGCGGGCGTCGACCCGCCGGTCGAGCAGTGCCGGTACGTCGACGATCACGCGGCCGAGGGCGTGGATCAGGTCGGCGGTCAGGTGCGGGCGGGCGGTGTGCCCACCCCGGCCGGTGAGCCGGACCTCGACGGTGTCGGCGGCGGCCGTCAGCGGCCCGGACCGGACGCCGACCAGGCCGGCGGCCAGTTGCGGGGCGCAGTGCAGCGCGTAGATCGCGGCCACGTCGCGCAGGCCACCCGCGGCGATCACCTCGGGTGCGCCGGACGGGATGACCTCCTCGGCCGGCTGGAAGAGCAGGCGTACCCGGCCGGACAGTTCGCCGCGGTCGGCGAGTTGGGCGAGGGCCAGGCCGACGCCGAGCAGCACGGTGGTGTGTACGTCGTGTCCGCAGGCGTGCGCCACCCCGTCGACTGTCGAGTGGTAGGGCACGTCCTTGGTGTCGGGTAGCGGCAGCGCGTCGAGATCGGCTCGCAGGGCGATCACCCGGTCGCCTTCGCCGACGTCGCAGATGACCCCGTTGCCCTTGGGCAGCAGCCGCGGGCTGAGGCCGGCGACGGCCAGCTCGCGGGCGACCAGCGCGGCCGTCTCGAACTCCTGGTGGGACAGCTCGGGGTGGGCGTGGATGTGGCGGCGCACGCTTACCAGTTCGGCTCCACGGGAGGCGAGCCAACGGTCGAGCTGACCGGGCAACGCGTCGGCCCCGGGCGGAGTGTCGGGCCAGGACGACGCCAGTGGACTGCTGGTGGGCAGTGTCAACGCACTCGTCACGTCGAATTCTCGATCAGTAGAAGTTGTTGATCCGTTAGACAGCCTAGACCGAGGACGGTGACGCTGCGCAACTTCGTTACGGTAGTATTCAGGTCGCACAGAGTCACGAAATCCCTGCTGGGAAGCCCGCGTGGCAGCGTGTGCACCACTTTCGCTCGCCGCCATCTCTCGCACACCTCCTACAACGTGTGACAGTCGCGGTGGTCACGTCGGGTACATAACAAAACGGACGTAAACCCCTAGACCTTCACTAAGCGGTGACGTCGGGTGGCGCTGACAACCGCGTACGGCAAACAGCGGCAAACCCGAGCCCCGCCCCCCACCGTGTCACACCGGGGCACGACAGACCCGCACAAGCGGTCCGCCATCATCACCCAGCGTAGGTACCCGCAGGTCCAGCCGGTACACCCAGAGCCCTACGGGGCGTAACGAACCGGCGGGCAGCGGCGGCGACGCCCGCCGCACCCGACGGGAACCGGGGATCGACCGACCGGCCGGCACATCCCCACGTTACGCAGCGTCCCACGGTCTTCGCCGACCGTATCCCGCAGCAGCCGCGCCACTTTCCCCGAATGGAGCACGTTCTCCGGATCCACACTCCGCCGAACGGGTGAGGACTCCCATACGCTGCGTGCAAAATTCGACACTTAGTGCGAGCACATGGATGCAACCAGTCAACTTCGGCCCAGGGCCCACCCTCACCTTTTCCTTCTGGCGCCCCAACCGCCAAGATAGAGGGGTTGTTATCCGGGACCCTCGATTACCTCGGTGGCTTTTCCTGTGACTCAAATTCCGACGTGGAGTGGCGGACCAATTAGCCCTACCAGCGGACGCGCGGCACCAGGCACCACAATCGGCGGACGGTACGCACTTCGCGCAGCCGTCGGCCACGGCGGCATGGGCACGGTGTGGCGGGCAGCCGACACCCTGCTGCGCCGCGACGTGGCGGTCAAGGAGGTCATCCTCCCGCCCGGGCTCGCGCCCAGCGACCGCGACGCCATGTACGAACGCACACTGCGCGAAGCGCGGGCCGCGGCGGCTCTGCAACACCCCGCCGTCGTGCAGGTCTACGACGTGGTCACCGAAAGCGGCCGGCCGTGGATCGTGATGGAGCTGCTCGACGCGCGCAGCCTCGCCGACATGGTGATCGAGGACGGGCCGCTGGCCCTCCGCGCGGTTGCCAAGATCGGAATTGCGCTGCTCGGCGCGCTGGAGGTGGCACACGCGATCGGAGTACTGCATCGCGACGTGAAGCCCGCCAATGTGCTGATCTGTTCCGACGGCCGCTGCGTACTCACCGACTTCGGTGTCGCCCGGATGCCGACGGACGTGCAGCTCACCACCCCTGGCATGGTGCTCGGCTCGCCGCACTTCATCTCCCCCGAAAGAGCCATGGGCAGCGAGTTCGGGCCGCCCAGCGATCTCTTCTCCCTCGGCGTGACGCTTTACACCGCGGTCGAGGGTCGTCCACCGTTCGACCGCGGCGACCCGATCGAGACGATGCACGCCGTGGTCGAGGACCCGCCCGCGCCGATGACCCGCGCCGGCGTACTCGGGCCGATGTTGATGGGGCTGCTGGAGAAGGACCCGGCCCGCCGGCTCGACACCCACACCGCCCGCAACATGCTGCGGGAACTGCTGGCCGGACAGCTCGCCAGCAAGGCACCGGGCCACCTCACGACCGACCCGTACTCCGTCGTACCCGGGCCGCGGCCGGCCTGGCAGCCGCCGACCCCACCCGCGGCGCCGACGCCCCCGCCCAGCCCGCCCAGCCCCAGCGGCCGGCGCCCAGCGGCAACATCGGTGGCCGGGCCATGATCGCTCCCGGCGAGTCGTTGACCGACCGCCTCGCCGCCCTGCGTAAGGCCGGCCGGCAGATGCCGACCCCGGCCCAGTACGCGGCCGCCGGACTCGATCCCAACAACCCCGGCGCGACCGGCGAGGTGCCGACGGCGCAGCGTTGGGACGAACCGACGGCCCAGGCCTGGGCGCCCGGCGGTGCCGACGCCGCAGCCACCCAGGTCGGTCCGACCGTCGCCCACCGCCCGGGTCCTCCACCCGGTCCGGCGACCGTCGCCGCCCCGGTCATCACCGGCGCCCCGGCACCGCCGCCCGGCGCGGGCGGGCCGGGCGGCGTCTCGCAGGCCGTCGCCGGCGTACGACGTACCGGGAACTCGCTGTTCACCACCGTCAAGGGCTGGCCGCGCAAGATCCAGGTCGCCGCCGCCGGCGGGCTGGTCCTGTTGCTGTTGATCGGCGGCTTCGTGCTCCTCAACGGCGCCGACGAGCCGACGGAGCCGACGCCGCCGGTGACCGCGCCCACCGAGCCCGCCGGCCCGGCATTCGAGGTGCAGACGCACGCCGAACGTGGACTCTCGGTCAACGTCCCCAAGGAGTGGGCGAGGACCGGCTCCGGGGTGTGGATCGACTTCACCGATCCCGAGGACTCCGGCCGGCGGGTGCGCATCCTGGTGGAGAAGGCCAACACCACCCCGATGCGCTTCCTCCAGGCCGCCGCCGACCGGCTGGACAAGAACACCGGCTCGTGCGCGAAGCCGTACAGCCAGATCAGCCTGCGCCAGGTCGAGCTCGCCGGCCAGCAGGCCGCCGAACTCGAATACACCTGCGGCGACGGCGAGACCATGCGGCACGGTGTGTGGCAGGCCGTCGTCGCCGGCGGCACCGCCTACTCGTTCTACCTGACCTCCCCGGAGACCCGGTTCGAGGAGAGCCGGCCGGTCTTCGACGAGATGACCCGCACGTTCCAGATGACCGGCAACGGATAGCCGACACCCACGACGTGGCCCCACCCGCTCCGGCGGGTTGGGGCCACGTCCTGTTTCCCGGACTCTCCGATCGCGGGCGGTCCCGGCGGCACCGGGGTTGGGGCGGTGGATCGAGCCGACGCGTGTTATCAAGACGGGATGGCAACCGGTACCGGCACGACCGGACTCGACGAACTGCGTGAGCGCGCCCGGATCTGGCTCGACGACGACCCCGATCCGGCCACCCGCGACGAACTGCGGCAGGTGATCGACCGGCTGCCGGACAGCGCGGCCGACCTCACCGACCGATTCGCCGGGCCGCTGACCTTCGGCACGGCCGGGCTGCGCGGGCCGCTGCGGGCCGGCCCCAACGGCATGAACCTCGCCGTCGTCACCCAGGCCGCCGCCGGCCTGGTCGCCTGGCTCGCCGCCCGCGACGCGGACGGCCCGCTGGTGATCGGGTACGACGCCCGGCACGGCTCCAGGGCGTTCGCCGAGCAGACCGCCCGGGTGGCGACCGGCGCCGGCCGGGAAGCCCTCCTGCTCCCCCGCCCGCTACCGACCCCGGTGCTGGCCTACGCCGTACGGCGCCTCGGCGCGGCGGCCGGCGTCAT
Organism: Polymorphospora rubra; assembly: GCF_018324255.1. Lineage (GTDB taxonomy): Bacteria > Actinomycetota > Actinomycetes > Mycobacteriales > Micromonosporaceae > Polymorphospora > Polymorphospora rubra. The sequence continues at coordinate 3,599,630 of NZ_AP023359.1, read as the reverse complement.
GGTCACCGCCAGCCACAACCCGCCCCAGGACAACGGCTACAAGGTCTATCTCGGCGCCGCGCTGGGCGGCCCGCTCGGCGCCGGCGCGCAGATCGTGCCACCCGCCGACACCGAGATCGAGGCGGCGATCCGGGCCGTCGGTCCGCTGTCCGCCGTGCCGCTCGGCGACCCCGGCACCGTGCTCGGCGAAGACATCGTCGAGTCGTACGTGGACAGCGCCGCCGCCGTGGTCGACCGGGACGGGCCACGGGACCTGACGATCGCGTACACGCCGCTGCACGGCGTCGGCGCCACCGTTCTCACGGCGGCCTTCGCCCGCGCCGGCTTCGGCACACCCGCCGTCGTGACCGAACAGGCCGCGCCCGACCCCGACTTCCCGACGGTGAGTTTCCCCAACCCCGAAGAGCCGGGCGCCACCGACCTCCTGACCGCCCTCGCCGAGCGGACCGGCGCCGACATCGCCATCGCCAACGACCCCGACGCCGACCGGTGCGCGGTCGCCGTACCCGACGGCGGCAAATGGCGGATGCTGCGCGGCGACGAGGTCGGCGTACTGCTCGCCGACCACCTGATCCGCCGCGGCACCGCCGGCCTCTACGCCACCACCATCGTCTCGTCGTCGATGCTGCGCACCATCTGCGCCGCCCGCGGCCTGCCGTTCGACGAGACGCTCACCGGTTTCAAGTGGATCGTCCGGGCCGGATCCGGCGCGGACGATCCACTCGCCTTCGGCTACGAGGAGGCGCTCGGCTACTGCGTCGCCCCCGACCATGTACGGGACAAGGACGGGATCACCGCCGCGCTGACCGTCGCCGAACTCGCCGCCGGGCTCAAGGCCGAGGGCCGTACGCTGACCGGCCGACTCGACGAACTCGCCGCCGAGTTCGGGGTGCACGCCACCGACCAGCTCTCCGTACGCGTCGACGACCTGTCCGAGATCGACGCCGCCATGACCCACATCCGCAACCGCACTCCCGGCACGCTGCTCGACGAGCCGATCACCGCGACGGAGGACCTGCTGCCCGCCGCCGACGTGCTGATCCTGCGCACCGCGTCGACCCGGGTCGTCGTACGGCCGTCCGGCACCGAGCCGAAGCTCAAGGCGTACCTCGAAGTGATCGAGCCGGTCGCCGAGGGCGACGTGACCGGGGCCCGCGGCCGGGCCGCCGCGTCGTTGCAGGCGCTGCGCACCGAAACCGCCGCCGCACTCGGCATCTGGTGACCGCCACCGGGCGCCCGCGGCCAGCCGTGGGCGCCCGGTGGCGGGTCCGGCCAGGCGTCGACGATCAGGCGCGGGCGCCGAGCGCGGCGTCGATGGCCCGGGTCAGCGTGGCGATCACCAGCGCCACCGACGGGCGCACCGTCGACTCGTCCAGACTGACGTTGCCGCCGAAACCGGCGCTGCCGGCGATCTCCTGCAACCGGCGGTGCGCGTCGTCGACGGCGGCACCGCTGAGGCCCAGCGTCGGCTCCATCCGCACGGCGGCGATCAGGGTGGCCAGCGCGGCCGTACGCTCGTCCGGCGTCCCGTCACCGGTGAGCGCCTTCGCCAACCGGTCCCGGGCATCGGTCTCGGCCGTCGCGTCGGTCATCGGGTAGCGGTGCACGTGGATGAACCCGAGCGCGGTCTCGTCGACATCCTGGACGATCCCACGGGCCACCAGGCCGGCGAGCACCCGGTCCCGCAGACCGTGCCGCAACCGCTGCACCCACGAGGCCGGACTGTTCGGGGTGTCGGCCGCGATGCGGGCCAGCACCTCGTCGGCGAGCGGTGAACCGGTCGGCGTCTCGTCGATCACGACCATCGAGCCGTCGGAATAGGCCAACCGGCCGGCGAGCGCCAGATCGACCAGCACCGCCGCGGCCATGCCCAGGTCCAGGCCGATCCGCGACCCGGTCGCCTTACCGGACTCGTCGTCGTAGGCGAGCAGCAGCAGCTCTTCGGCGAGCGCAACAGACGTCATGGCCCGGAACGGTAGTCGGTCCGCGCACGCCACGCATCCATCCTGGCCGTCCGATCGTCGACACGCTCCGCCGCCCGCCCGGCAGCGGCCCGGACCGCTTCGAGCCAACCGAACCGCCGCCCGCCCGCGGCACGATCCCGCCGGGCCCGCCGACCTCACCGGACCGGAACGGTTCGCTTAGGGTGGCCGGGTGCAGGCCATCATCGCGACGCTCGGCTACGTGCTCTCCCCCGACCGCCGACAGGTGCTGATGCTCCGCCGCGACACCCGCCCCGACGACCTGCACTACGGGTTGTACAACGGACTCGGCGGCAAGCTCGAGCCCGGCGAGGACGTGGTCACCGGCATGCGTCGGGAGATCCACGAAGAGTCCGGCCTCGAATGCGGCACCGTCGAACTGGCCGGCACCGTCTCGTGGCCGGGCTTCGGACGGTCCGGCGAGAACTGGTTCGGATTCATCTTCCGCATCCCGACCTGGACCGGTGAACCGAAGCGGAACTGCCCCGAAGGCACCCTCATCTGGACCGACCTCGCCGATATCCTCGCCGGCCGGGTGCCGATGTGGGAGAGCGACCACCACTTCCTGTCCCTGGTCTTCGCCCCCGAGCCCCGCGTCTTCCACGGCGTCATGCCCTTCAAGGACCGCCGGGCCCAGAGCTGGCGGGTGAGCTGAGTTTGCTGGCTGTGTTTGCTGGCCTCGCCTTCGGCTCGGCTGGCTCGCTCCGCTTCGCGCCGCCCCATGCACCGTCTTCGCCCTGCGGGCCGCGACCGCTTCGCGGCGCGATCCTCGGGCTCCAGGCGGTGCGGCGGCGCTCGGTCGACTCGCGACTTCGGGTGCGGTCACACCTGTCCGCCGATTGCTTCGCCGATCTGCGCCGGCTCGGGACGGGGTTGCGGGCCACGGGGCTGACCGGGCCCCGGCGGTCGGATGGCCGAGGTGTGGTGCCGGCTGCGTGTCCTGGCGGTCGGACGGCCGAGAGGCCGTGACGGCTGCGTGTCGTTGCCGGGACCTGGCCGGCCGGCCGGTGGTGGGCTGCGTCCGGGCCGCCCTGACAGGCCCGTCCGGCTGACGAGGTGAGCACTGGAGGGGTTATTCCGCCGGCCGGATAACCCCACCTACGCTCAGTTCGTCCTGCGGGATGTCCGCCCGCCCCAGCGCCGCCGGGGCGATATGTGCTGAACGTCTGTCACGGTGCGGGGCGGGTCGCGGAGTTATCCAGTTGATCTGGGCGGGAGGGACCTTATCGAGCGTGGATAGGGTCCCTCCCGCCCAGATCAACAACGACGAGCACCAAAGACGCTCCCGGCAGAACAGGCCCGGCGCCGGGCGAACCCGGCCGCCACCTTTGACGGAACCTGCGAAGCGTCCGGGCGTGTGCCGGTCGTGACGACCACCAACCGAACCCGGTCGGCGAAGCAATCGGCGGACAGGTTCGACCGCAACCGGAGTCGCGAGTCGACCGAGCGCCGCCGCACCGTCTGGAGCCCGAGGACATGCGGCGAAGCCGTCGCATCTCGCGGGGCGAAGACGGCGCATGGGGCGGCGCGACGCGGAGCGAGCCAGCCGAGCCGGAGGCGAGGCCAGCAAACTCAGCGCGAAGCGGAGTGAGCCAGCCCTCGCGGAGCGAGGGCCAGCAAGCACAGCGAGGACCTAAAACCGGGGCATGCCGCCGAACTGACGGTCGCCGGCGTCGCCGAGGCCGGGGACGATGAACTTCTTGTCGTTGAGTCCTTCGTCGATGGAGGCGGTGACGACGCGCAGGGGCAGGCCGGAGCGGCGCAGCCGGTCGATGCCTTCGGGGGCGGCGAGTACGCAGAGCACGGTCATGTCGGTGCAGCCGCGTTCGGTGAGCAGCCGGCAGCAGTGTTCGAGTGATCCGCCGGTGGCGAGCATCGGGTCGAGGACGAGGACCGGGATGCCGGTGAGGTCGGCGGGCAGCGACTCCATGTAGGCGCGGGGTTCGAAGGTGTGTTCGTCGCGGGCGAGGCCGACGAAGCCCATCGACGATTCGGGGAGGAGGGCGAGGGCCGCGTCGGCCATGCCGAGGCCGGCGCGTAGGACCGGCACCAGCAGTGGCGGGTTGGCGAGCCGGGTGCCCTGGGTGGGTCCGACCGGGGTTTCGACGGGATACCGCTCGGCGGGGAAGGTGCGGGCCGCCTCGTACACGAGCATGGTGGTGAGTTCGTGCAGTGCGGCGCGGAATGCCGCCGAGTCGGTGCGGGCGTCGCGCATCGCGGTGAGTCGCGAGCCGGCCAAGACATGATCAACTACGAGTACGTCCACGATCGCTCAACCTACCCGCCCGTACGGCACCGGCTCTTGTCGAGGCGTGGGCGTACACGTCGCACATGGCGTCCGCGTACCGGGCGGGGGTGTGCCGGCCGGCGTTGACGGCGGCCTGCCGGCCGGTCCGCCGCGCGGTGTCGGGGTGGTCGAGCAGGCCGCGGATGCCGGCGGCGAAGCTGTCGGGGTCGGGGTCGGTACGCACGGCGGCGCCGGCCAGCGGCCCGTGCCGGTGCAGTCCGGGGTCGACGAGTACGGCGGGCAGCGCGGCGAGCGCGGCTTCCTGGAGCACGAGGGCCTGGGTGTCGGTCAGGGACGGGAACGCGAAGACGTCGGCGGCCCGGTAGGCGGCCGCGACCTCCTCGGGCGGCTGCTGCCCGGTCAGGATGATCCGAGCTGCGATGTCGTTGCCGAGAGCGCGCAGTACGGCGGTGAGCCAGCGGGGTTCGACGACCGCGCCGACGAGCACGAGGCGGGCGTCGGGGTTGCCGGCCGCGATCCGGGTGAAGGCGGAGACGAGCAGGTCGACGCCCTTTTCCCGGTTGACCCGGCCGACGAAGAGCACGACGCGGTGGTTCGGTCCGAGGCCGTGCCGGGCGCGGAAGGCCGTGGCGGCGGCGGCGGTGGTCGGCCGGGGTGCGACCCCGGTCGGGACGAGGAAGATCCGGTCGTCGGGCACCGGCAGGCTGATCCGGTCGAGGACGGCGCGGGTGGGTACGACGACGGCGTCGGCGTCGCCGAGCAGCAGGGTGTTGGTCCGGTCGAGGGCGTCCCGGCGCCGGTCGGCGGGGCGGGTCGGTGCCCCGGGCCGGGCCGGTGGCCGGGGTACGCCGAGCCGGCGGGCGTAGAGCCGGACGGCGCCGCGCAGGGCGGGGACGGGCACCCGGTACGCGTCGGCGTACGCCTCCAGGTCGGTGTGGTACGTCTGCACCAGCGGCAGCCCGAGTTGCCGGGCGGCGAGCACTCCGAGCAGTCCGAGCGGGCCGGGGGTGTGCACGTGCACGATGTCGGGCTCGGTGGCGGCGATGGCGGCCAGGGTGCCGGCGGCGGGTGCCGAGCGTAGCAGCCAGGGTGACAGCCGCAGGTTCGCGATGCCGCACGGGATGGCGGGCAGGCGCAGCAGGGCGGGTTCGTCGGGCTGGTCGGGGTGCCGGGGCACGACGGTCAGGCCGGGGTGGCCGCGGTCGGCGAGGGCGTCGGCGAGGGTGCGTACCGAGGTGACGACCCCGTCGCGTCGGGGCAGGTAGGTGTCGGTGAAGTGCACCACGCGCATGACATGGGACGGTCGGGCGCCACGGTCAACGGCAGATTTCGGCGGCACTGCAAGCCGGTGAAGTCTGGCTATCCGTCGATGGACGGGGGCTGGTGGGGCGGGCCGTCCGGCGACCCGGAGTGCCGGATCGGGCGTGCGTAGACTCGGGCGTATGACGGCGACAACGGTGTCCGAGCTGTCCCATGTGACAGGGTCAGAGGCGGCTCTTCGTGCCTTTCTGCACGGGTTGCCCGGGGTTGACCAGGTGGGCGCGGAGCAACGGGCCGCGATGCTCGGCACCCGGTCGATCAAGACGACGGCGAAGGCCTGGGCGATCGACCTGGCGATCCGGATGGTCGACCTGACGACCCTGGAGGGCGCCGACACCCCGGGCAAGGTCCGCGCGCTGTCGGCGAAGGCGCTGCGTCCCGACCCGGCCGATCCGTCGTGTCCGGCGGTGGCGGCGGTCTGCGTCTATCCGGCGATGGTGCCGGTGGCGGCCGAGGTGCTGCGCGGAACTGGGGTGCATCTGGCGAGCGTGGCGACCGCGTTCCCGTCCGGGCAGGCGCCGCTCGAGGTCAAGCTCGCCGACACCCGGGCGGCGGTGGCGGCCGGCGCCGACGAGATCGACATGGTGATCAACCGGGGTGCCTTCCTGTCCGGCCGCTACCTGGAGGTCTTCGAGGAGATCACCGCCGTGAAGGAGGCGTGCGGTGCCGCGCACCTGAAGGTGATCCTGGAGACCGGCGAGCTGGCCACGTACGACAACGTGCGCCGCGCCTCGTGGCTGGCGATGTTGGCCGGCGGCGACTTCATCAAGACCTCCACCGGCAAGGTTCCGGTGGCGGCGACGCTGCCGGTGACGCTGGTGATGCTGGAGGCGGTCCGCGACTTCCGGGCCCGCACCGGCCGGCAGGTCGGGGTCAAGCCGGCCGGCGGCATCCGCACCACCAAGGACGCGGTCAAGTACCTGGTGCTGGTCAACGAGACCGCCGGGGAAGACTGGCTCGACCCGGACTGGTTCCGGTTCGGCGCGTCGACGCTGCTCAACGATCTGCTGATGCAGCGGACCAAGCTGACCACCGGCGCATACTCCGGCCCCGACTACTTCACGCTGGACTGATCATGGGTGTCTTCGAATACGCCCCGGCGCCGGAATCGCGCGCCGTGGTCGACCTCAGGCCGTCGTACGGGCTGTTCATCGGCGGCGAGTTCGTCGAGCCGGCCGACGGCGGCAACTTCAAGTCGGTGAACCCGGCGTCGGAGGAGGTGCTCGCCGAGGTCGCCGAGGCAGGCGCGACCGACGTCGACCGCGCCGTCCGCGCCGCCCGCACCGCGTACGACAAAGTGTGGGGCCCGATGCCCGGCCGGGACCGGGCCAAGTACCTCTACCGGATCGCCCGGATCATCCAGGAGCGTGGCCGGGAGCTTGCGGTGCTGGAGTCGCTCGACAACGGCAAGCCGATCCGCGAGTCGCGCGACGTCGACATCCCGCTGGTGGCGGCGCACTTCTTCTACTACGCGGGCTGGGCCGACAAGCTGTCGTACGCCGGGTACGGGCCGGACCCGCGCCCGCTGGGCGTGGCCGGCCAGGTGATCCCGTGGAACTTCCCGCTGCTGATGCTGGCCTGGAAGATCGCGCCGGCGTTGGCGGCGGGCAACACGGTGGTGCTCAAGCCGGCCGAGACGACGCCGCTGTCCGCGTTGCTGTTCGCCGAGATCTGCCAGCAGGCGGACCTGCCGCCGGGCGTGGTCAACATCGTGACCGGGGCCGGCGAGACCGGCCGGGCGCTGGTCGAGCACGACGGCGTCGACAAGGTGGCGTTCACCGGGTCGACGCAGGTCGGCAAGCAGATCGCCCGTTCGGTGGCCGGCACCCGCAAGAAGGTCACCCTGGAGCTGGGCGGCAAGGCCGCCAACATCGTCTTCGACGACGCGCCGGTCGACCAGGCGGTCGAGGGCATCGTCAACGGCATCTTCTTCAACCAGGGACACGTCTGCTGCGCGGGTTCGCGGCTGCTGGTGCAGGAGTCGGCGTACGACGAGGTGCTGGAGTCGCTGAAGCGGCGGATGGCCCGGCTGCGGGTCGGTGACCCGCTGGACAAGAACACCGACATCGGCGCGATCAACTCGGCGGAGCAGCTGGACCGGATCCGTACGCTGTCCGACATCGGCGCCGAGGAGGGCGCGCAGCGCTGGTCGCCGCCGTGCGAGCTGCCCGACCGCGGGTTCTGGTTCGCCCCGACGATCTTCACCGGGGTCACCCAGGCGCACCGGATCGCCCGCGAGGAGATCTTCGGCCCGGTGCTGTCGGTGCTGACGTTCCGCACCCCGGCCGAGGCGGTCGAGAAGGCCAACAACACGCCGTACGGGCTGTCGGCCGGGATCTGGACCGAGAAGGGGTCCCGGATCCTGTGGATGGCCGACCGGCTGCGCGCCGGGGTGGTGTGGGCCAACACGTTCAACAAGTTCGACCCGACCTCGCCGTTCGGCGGCTACAAGGAGTCGGGCTACGGCCGCGAGGGTGGCCGGCACGGGCTGGAGGCGTACCTCGATGTCTGAACGGCAGCGGGTGGCGGTGCGTAAGACGTACAAGCTGTTCGTCGGCGGGAAGTTCCCGCGCAGCGAGTCGGGACGGTCGTATCTGGTGCAGGACTCGAACGTGGCGCTGGCCTCGCGCAAGGATGCCCGGGACGCGGTCGTCGCGGCGCGGGCGGCGGTGAAGGGCTGGTCCGGGGCGACCGCCTACAACCGGGGGCAGATCCTCTACCGGATCGCCGAGATGCTGGAGGGCCGCCGCGACCAGTTCGTCGGCCTGGGGTTGCCGGCGGACGAGGTCGACGAGGCGATCGACCGCTGGGTCTGGTACGCCGGCTGGGCTGACAAGATCGCCCAGGTGCACGGCGGGGCCAACCCGGTCGCCGGCCCGTACTTCAACCTGTCGGCGCCGGAGCCGACCGGGGTGGTGGCGGTCGTCGCGCCGTCGACGCCGGCGCTGCTCGGTCTGGTCAGCGTCGTCGCGCCGGCGATCGTGACCGGCAACACGGTGGTGCTGCTGGCCGCCGAGGAGCAGCCGCTGGCCGCGGTCACCCTGGCCGAGGTGCTGGCCACCTCCGACCTGCCGGGCGGCGTCGTCAACATCCTGACCGGGCGGGTCGCCGAGACCGCGCCGTGGCTGGCGGCGCACCTGGACGTCAACGCCGTCGACCTGACCGGGGTGACCGATCCGGGATTCGCCGCCGACCTGGAGCGGGCCGCGGCCGGGAACCTCAAGCGGGTGGTCCGCCCGCCGGCGACCGCACCGGACTGGTCCGCCGACCCGGGCGTACACCGGATGACGGCGTTCCTGGAGACCAAGACGGTCTGGCATCCCCGGGGGATCTGACCGCACAGGGTATCTACTACAGGCTGTAGGCTTAGCCTGTGATGCGACTGGGTGACCTCGAACGGGCCGTGATGGACGTGTTGTGGGACCGGGTCCCGGCCGCTGACGGGCGGGTCGGGGTGAGTGTCCGTGAGGTCGCCGAGGCGCTGCACGACCGTGAACTGGCCTACACGACGGTGATGACCGTCCTCGACCGGCTGGCCGGCAAGGGCATGGTGGAGCGGGAGCGCGAGGGCCGGGCCTGGAGCTACCGGCCGGCCGCGACCCGGGAGGCCTACATCGCCCAGCTGATGCTGGACGCGCTCGACCTGGCCGGCAGCCGGGACGCGGCCCTGGTCCGGTTCGCCAGGTCGGTGACCGGGACCGAGGCCGACGTGCTGCGGGCGGCGCTGGCCGCCGAGGCCGAGCCGGCCATGGCGGACGACGTCGCGGACCGGCGGGGCTGACCCGGTGGTCCAGGCCGTCCACTTCGCCGCGTCGCTCCTGGCCTGCTACGTCACGGCCCAGGTGCTGCTGCGTGTCGGCTGGTTGGGCCGTTCGTGGACGTGGCGCAGTCCGCGGGTGGCGATCGTGTGTTGGCAGGCGCTCGGCCTGGCGTTCGGGCTGTCGGCGATCGGCCTGCCGATGGCGCTGGGGCTGGCGCCGTACGGGACCGGTACCGGCGTGGCCCTGTGGATGCTGGCGACCGACCTCGTCGGCGGCCGGCTGCCGGCGGGGCTAACCGCGCTGCACCTGGGGCTGGTCGGGGTCGGGTTCGGGGTGGCCGCGACGCTGCTCGGGACGCTGGCCCGCAGCCTGCTCGGCGCGTTGCGCGCCCAGCGCCGGCACCGCGACCTGCTGACCCTGGTGGCGCGTGCCGATCCGGCGGTGCCCGGTGCGCTGGTGCTCGACCATCCGAGCGCGGCGGCCTACTGCCTGCCCGGCGTACGGCCCCGCGTGGTGGTCAGCGCGGGCACGCTCTCCCTGCTCGACCGGTCACAGCTCGCGGCGGTGCTCAGCCACGAACGGGCCCATGCCGACGAGCGGCACGACCTGGTGCTGCTGCCGTTCACCGCGCTGTGCCGGGCGCTGCCGTGGGTGCGCTGGGTGCGTACGGCGCACGACGAGGTGGCGCTGCTGGTGGAGATGCGCGCCGACGACAAGGCGCGGCGGCTGCACGCCGACGAGCCGCTGGCGGCGGCGTTGCTGCGGTTCGCGACCGCGCCGTCGCGGGTGACCCCGGCCGGGGCGCTCGGCATCGCCGACAGCCATCTCGACGCCCGGGTACGCCGGCTGCGGGTGACCGCCCGGCCGCCGCGGCTGCGGGTGGCGTCGGCGTTGGGGGTGGCCACGCTACTGGTGTCAATACCGGTCACCCTCTTCGTCTCCTGAATCCGCCGCCCCGCCGGGGAACGCGAAGTTCCGTCTCTTATAGGTAGGCAATCTACGTGTAGCCTGCCGGGCACAGGAGGCCCGACCTGGGCCCGCAGACCGGAGGGTGGCCATGGACCCGCTGCTCCTCGCGCGCCTTCAGTTCGCCATGACGACCACGGCGCACTTCCTCTTCGTGTTGGTGACGCTCGGCCTGGTGACCCTGCTCGTCTACCTCCAGACCGCCTGGTTCGTGACCCGCAAACCCGAGTACGAACGGCTGCTCCGCTTCTGGGGCACCCTCTACCTGGTCAACTACGTCCTCGGCATCGGCACGGGCATCGTGCTGGAGTTCCAGTTCGGGCTCAACTGGAGCGGGCTGTCCCGCTACGTCGGCAACGTCTTCGGCGCGCCGCTGGCGATGGAGACGCTGGTGGCGTTCTTCCTCGAATCGACGTTCCTCGGCATGTGGATCTTCGGATGGCACCGGCTGCGGCGAGGCGTACACCTCGCGTTGATCTGGGGCGTCGCGCTGACCGCGTACCTGTCGGCGTTCTGGGTGATGGTCGCCAACGCCTGGCTGCAGAACCCGGTCGGCTACCGGGTCGAGGACGGCGTCGCGCACCTCACCGACTTCGGCGCCCTGCTCACCAACCCCACGCTGGGCAGCGCGCTCGGGCACGTCGTGACCGCCGCGCTGGTGACCGGCGGGATGCTGATGGCCGGGGTGAGCGCCTGGCACCTGATCCGGCGTACCCCCGACCATGCGCTGTTCCGGCGGTCGCTGCGGATCGGCCTGGTCACCGCGGCCGCCGCCACCATCGCCCTGGTCGGCTTCGGCTTCGCGCAGTTCGTCGTGATCGGCACCACCCAGCCCACCAAGCTCGGCGGTGCCCCGGCCGACAGCGCCGCGCTGATCGACGACTGGACCGCCCGGTTCGGGCCTGGCGACTACTCGCCACCGGCCTGGACCGGCGTCCCGCTCGAACTCATGATCCTGATCGGATTCGGTCTGCTGCTCCTCGCCGTGCTCGTGCCGCTCTGCTGGCGGGACTACCTCATCCGGCTCCGGTTCCCGCTCTACCTGCTGCTGCTCGCCGTACCGCTGCCGTTCGTCGCCTCGATCCTCGGCTGGATCACCCGCGAGGTCGGCCGCCAGCCCTGGGCGGTCTACGGGCTGCTCAGCACCGCCGACGCGGTCACCCCGGCCAGCGCGGGACTCATGCTCACCTCGCTGATCGGCTTCACCCTGCTGCTCGGCACGCTCGTCGTCGCCAACTGGATCATCTTCGTCCGGTACGCCGCCCGGGGCGCCCACGCCGACCTCGCCCTCGGCCGGCCGGTCGACGCCCCGCCGCCCGCCACGCCGCGCCCCGACCCGGCACTCGTCTGAGGAGGCCCGATGGAAACCCTCTGGTACGCCCTGCTCGGCCTCTTCTTCGCCACCTACCTGGTCCTCGGCGGCTACGACTACGGCACCGGGCTGCTGCTCGCCCGTACCCGGTCCGGCGACGACCGGCGGGCCATGCTCAACGCCGTCGGCCCGTTCTTCCTCGGCAACGAGGTCTGGCTGGTCGCGGCGATCGGCATCCTCCTCGGCGCGTTCCCCTTCCTCGAGGGCGAACTGCTGTCCGGGCTCTACCCCGCCGTCGCGCTCGCGCTGGCCGGCGTCGTCGTGGTGACCGTCGCCGTACAACTGCGCAGCCGATTGGCCAGCCCGCGGATCCGCACCGCCTGGGACCGGGCCGTCATCGCCGGTTCCGTGATCGCCGCACTCGGTTGGGGCGCCGTACTGGCCGGGCTGCTCCAAGGCGTTCCGCTCCAGCTCGAACGGCACGCCATCGGGGTCGGGCACGTCTTCACCCCGTTCGTCGCCGCCGGGGCGCTCGCCCTGCTCGCCCTGGTCGCCGTGCACGGGGCCGCCTTCCTCGCGCTGCGCCTGCCGGCCGGGCAGGCCGACCACTTCGCCCGGCTCGGCCGCCGGCTCGCGCCGGCCGTGATCGGCGTCGTCGGCCTCGCCGCCGCCGTCGGCGCCCTGTCCGGCCGGGTACGCGAGACCGTCCAGCAGCCGGGTGTGGCCGTACTCATGCTCGTGGTCCTGGTCACCGTGCTGGCCGTCGCCGGCACGGCGATCACCCGGCGTCCCGGGCTGGCGTTCGCCGCCACCTCGGTCGCGGTCGCCCTGCCGGTACTGCTCGTCGGGGCCGCCACCTGGCCGTACGCGCTGGTGTCCAGCGCCGATCCGGCCGCCGGCATCACCGTCGCCGACGCCGCCGCCAGCGGGCCGACCCTGCGACTGTTGACCTGGGCGGCGCTACCGCTCCTGCCGGCCCTATTAGGCTTTCAACTGATGAGCTGGTGGGTCTTCCGCGGACGCACCGACGGCCGGGCACCGGTTTACTGGTGAGCAACCGCCGCCCCTTCGATCCGCGCCTGCTGCGCCGGGTCCCCGCGACCCGGCGCCACCTGGCCGTGCTCGGACTCCTGGGGGTCGGCGCCGCCGCACTGATCATCACGCAGGCGACCGCGCTCGCGACCGTGCTGGCCGAGGCGATCCACGGCCGGCTGGACCGCGCCGCGCTCGCCGTCTTCGTCGCCACCGTCGCCGCCCGGGCCGGGCTGGTCTGGGCGCAGGGCGTGGTCGCCGCGCGCAGCGCCGCCGCCGTCAAGGCCGCGCTGCGGGTCGACCTGCTCGACGCCGTCGGGCGGCGCGGGCCGGGCTGGCTCGCCGGCCAGCGGGCCGGCACCATCGCCACCCTGACCGGCCGCGGCCTGGACGCGCTCGACGCCTACTTCACCGGCTACCTGCCCCAACTGGTGCTCAGCGTCACCGTGCCGATCGCGGTGCTGGCCCGGCTGACGTTCGCCGACTGGAGTTCGGCGCTGATCGTCGCGGTCACCCTGCCCCTGATCCCGATCTTCGGCGCGCTGCTCGGCTGGCAGGCCCAGGCCGCGACCGAACGGCAGTGGCGCCGGCTGTCCCGGCTCGGCGGGCACTTCCTCGACATGGTCGCCGGCCTGCCCACGCTGCGCGCCTTCGGCCGGGCCCGGGCCCAGGTCGACGTCGTACGCCGGATGGCCGACGGCCACCGCCGGGCCACGATGAGCACCCTGCGCATCGCGTTCCTGTCGGCGCTGGTGCTGGAACTGGTCGCCACGCTGTCGGTGGCGCTGGTCGCCGTACCGATCGGGCTACGACTGCTCGGCGGTGGGCTGACCCTGCAGACCGCGCTGCTGGTGCTGCTCCTCACCCCCGAGGCCTACCTGCCGCTGCGGGCCGCCGGCAGCCGCTTCCACGCCAGCATGGAGGGGCTGACCGCGCTCGACGAGGCACTCACCCTGTCCACCCGGGAGACGCCCGGGGCCGGGCCGGGAGCCACCACCACCGCCCGGGGCACGGCCGCTGCCGGGGAGTCCGTACCCGCCCCGGCGCCGGACGCCGCGATCCGGCTGGAGTCGGTGACCGTCGACTACGGACGCACCATCGCCCTGCGCGACGTCTCGCTGACCATCCGGCCCGGCGAACGGATCGCGGTCGTCGGCCCCAGCGGAGCCGGCAAGAGCACCCTGCTCGGCCTGCTGCTCGGGTTCGTCACCCCGACCGACGGACGGGTCGTCGTCGGCGGCGCCGAAGCGCGATCCGCGTCGCCCGGCGATCAGATACTCGTCGACGCCGCCGGCCCCACCGGTGTCGACCTGGACGCCTGGCGGGGACGGATCGCCTGGGTGCCGCAGCGCGCCCACCTGTTCGCCGCCTCGCTCGCCGACAACATCCGGCTCGGCCACCCCGACGCGCCGGCCGACGCCGTACGGCGGGCGGTCCGGGCCGCGAATCTCGACGATGTCGTGGCCGGCCTGCCCGACGGGCTCGACACCCTGCTCGGCGAGCGCGGCCACGGCCTGTCCAGCGGGCAGCGGCAGCGGGTCGCCCTGGCCCGCGCCTTCCTCCGGGTCGAGTTCGCCGGCCCCGCGCCGCTGATCCTGCTCGACGAGCCCACCGCCCGCCTCGACGGCGCCGCCGAGGCGGTCGTCCTCGACGCCACCCGCCGTCTGGTGGCCGGCCGGACCGCGCTGCTCGTCGCCCACCGGCCGGCGCTACTGCGGGAGGCCGACCGGGTGCTGCGGGTCGACGACGGAAGGGTCCGCGAACTCACCGCCGTCCGTCCGGCGCCCGACGTGGTGGCGACCGCATGACGCCCACCACCGCCGACCGGTCCACCGTCACGGCTCCGGCCTCCGCACCGGCTCCGGCCGCCGCCGCCCGCCCGGCGGACGTCGACGCCGGTGGCCGGCCCGGGGGTGGCGCCCCTGCCGACGCCCGCCGACTCGGTGCCGAGCGCACCGTGCTGCGGCTCGCCCGCCCCTACCTGCCCCGGCTCGCCGGCGCGGGACTACTCGCCGCCGGCACCGAGATCGCCGGCCTCGCCCTGATGGCGACCGCGACCTGGCTGTTGATGACCGCCGCCGGCCGCCCCGAACTCGACACGCTGACCGTCGCCATCGTCTCGGTACGGGCGTTGGCCATCGGGCGGGGCGTCCTGCGGTACACCGAACGGCTCGCCGGGCACGACGCCGTGCTGCGCATGGTCACCGACGTACGGGCCCGGGTGTTCGCGACGCTCGCCGCCCGGCCCGGCCCGGTCGCCGGCCAGCGTTCCGGGGACGCGCTCAGTCGACTGGTCTCCGACGTCGAGGCCGTGCAGGACCTGGTGCTGCGGGTGCTCGTACCCGCCGCCGCCGCGACCGTGGTCGGCCTGCTGGCGGTCACCGGTACGGCGTTCGTCTCCCCGGTGGCGGCGCTGTGCCTGCTCGCCGGGCTGCTGGTCGCCGGCGTCGCACTGCCCGCCGCGGCGACCGCGCTGACCCGCCGTACGGCCGACCGGGTGGCGCCGCTGCGCGGTGCGCTGGCCGTCGACGCGGTCGACCTGACCCAGGGCGCCGCCGACCTGGCCGCCTTCGGGGCGGCCCCGGCCGCGCTCGACCGGGCCGGGGCCCGCGCCGCCGAACTCGCCCGGCTCGAACGCCGGCTCGCGGTCACCGGCTGGGCGGTCGACGCGGCCGGCACCCTCGTCGTCGGCGCGACCGTGGCCGCGGTCGTGGTCGCCGCGCTGGGCGCCGACGTCGGCGGGGTGCTCGTCGGCGTGCTGGCGGTCGGCACCCTCGCCGCCGTCGAGGCGACCCTCGCGCTGGTCGGCGCCGCCCGGCAGTGGACGCTGTTGCGCGCCGCCCTGGGCCGGGTCGCCGACCTGCTCACCCCCGACCGGCGGGACCTCCCGACGCCCGCGCCCGCCACCAGGGCGACGCCGACCGACGGGTCGACCGCCGCCGGCGACGGCGGGTCCACGCCCGACCGGTCGGCCGCCATCTCGTCCGGCCTCGACTGCCGGCTCGACGCGGTGACGGTCCGCTACCGGTCCGGCGCCGCCCCGGCCCTCGACGACGTACACCTCGACCTGCCCGCCGGCCGCCGGATCGCGGTCGTCGGGCCGAGCGGCGCGGGCAAGAGCACGCTGCTCGGCGTGCTCACCGGCACGGTCCGGCCGGCCACCGGCACGGCCACCCTCGACGGCACCGACCTGTTCGGCCACGACCCGGAGCGGCTCCCCCGGCTCGTCGGCGGTCTGCTCGCCGAGGCGTACGTCTTCCACGCCACGGTCCGGGAGAACCTTCTGCTCGGCCGCGCCGACGCCGACACCGACGAGCTGGCCGCCGCGGTGGCCGCCGCCGGACTCCTCGACTGGATACGCCAGCAGCCCGACGGCTGGGACACCATGGTCGGCGAGGACGGTGCCCAACTATCCGGCGGCCAGCGGCAACGGCTGGCCCTGGCCCGGGCCCTGCTCGCCGCTCCGGCCGTCCTTGTGCTCGACGAGCCGACCGAGGGCCTCGACCCGGCCGCCGCGGACGCGGTCCTCGCCGGCCTGCTCGCCGGCCTCGACCCGCGACGCAGCCTGGTCCTGGTGACCCACCGGTTGCGCGGGCTCACCGGCGTCGACGAGGTGCTGGTGCTCGACGCCGGGCGGATCGTGCAGCGCGGTTCCGCCGCCGAACTGGCCAGCCGGCCCGGCTGGTACCGCGACCAGTGGCAGCTCCAGGAGGCCGCCGAGCGCGGCTACCTGGCGCTCGGTCCGGCCGAGGAGCCGCCCGTGGGTGGCTCGGGGCCACCCTGAACCGCATATCCGGACAAAGTCCTGACGCGCCGGCGGGTCCGTCCGTGGCAGGCTGCGAACATGCCGGTTCCCGCCCCCGAGATCGACGACTACCTGCGCGCGCTCGGTGAGCGGCTACACGGTCCCGGCCGGCTGAAGGCCGACCTGCTCGCCGAGGCCCGCGGCAGCCTGGAGGACGCCGCGGAGGCGTACGAGGAAGGCGGACTGGCGCCGGCGGCCGCGCGGCGTCGCGCGGTGGCCGATTTCGGCACCCCCGGCGAACTCGTGCCGGCCTACCAGGCTGAGCTGGCGGCGTCGGGGACCCGGATCCTCGCGGTACGGATCGTGGTCGTTGCCGTCGTCCTGCTGTCGTCGGCCGATCTGATGTGGCAGGGCGCGCCGTGGACCGGTCCCCGGCCGCCGGCCGCATACCTGGCGCTGTCGGCCCTGCTCGACCTGTTGTGGATCCTCACCGGCCTGTTGGCCGCCGGGGCCTGGCTCGGGCTGCGGTACGCCGCCCGGCGCGGTACGCCGGTACGGCTGCCCCGCCTGCTCGGCCGGTCGATGGCGGTGTGCGTGGGGCTGGCCGCCGTCGCCGGTGCGACCCTCTTCACCTGGTCGATCGTGATGTGGGACGCGGCGGTGCGCTGGCCGCCGCTGCTGATCGGGATGGTCGCCGCCGGCGTGGCGTTCGGCTGGCTGGCGGGGGCGGTACGCGGCTGCCTGGTCGGGACCCGCTGACCGCCCACGGCGTCAGCCGCGGCGACGGGCACCGGCGGGTCTTTCAGGTGGCGGCCGGCGGCGGGGCCTCGGCGTCGAGGAAGCGGCCGACGGTGGCGCTGAACTCCTGCCAACCGGTCCGTTCGGCGCGCAGCGCACCGTGCCCGGCGCGGGTAAGCCGGTAGGTGCGCCGTTGCCGCCCGCTGACCGTGCTCCACTCGCTCTCGACCAGCCCGGCGCGCTCCAGCCGGCGCAGGGCCGGATAGACGGTTCCGGTCGGCAGGTCGAGCACCCCGCCGCTGCGCGACCTGAGTGCCTCGATGATGGCGTAGCCGTGCAGGGCGCCGCCTTCGAGCACCGCGAGCAGCAGCGCGTCGAGGTGGCCGTGCAGCGCCTGCGCCTTCATAGGTAGCAAGACTACTAATGGTTGGGCCGATCTCCAACGGGGTGCGACGTTCGCCGCCGACGGCCGCACACTAGGGTGTGCCCAGAGTCACCGACCCGACAGGCCGGGTCGGCGTCGCAATCTGATTGGACCCGGAGGTCAGCGTGGCCCGCAAGTCGACTCCCCGACCCGACGCCGACGAGCCCGAGGTCGAGGCCGAGGCCGCCCTCGACGAGACAGCCGCCGACGTCGATCTCGACAAGGACGGTGACCTCGACACGGACGCCGACGACTCGGCGCCGGCCGACCGGTCGCTGTGGTCGGACGTCCGGATCGACCCGGTCGAGATCGCCCTGCCGTCGGGCGCCGGCTTCACCCTGCGCGCCTACCGGATGTCGTCCGAGGTGACGCCGACGGACATCGGCGAGCGCGAGGACGACGACCTGTTCGCCAGCCGGTCCCGGCCTGTCGTCGACGACGAGGACGACGAGACCGTGGTGATCCTCGACGAGGAGTTCGCCGCCCTGTCGGCGGAGGCCGACGAGGAGGAAGAGCCGGACGCGAAGTCCCGTCGCGCCACGAAAAAGAAGAAGTCGGACGACGACGAGACCACCGACGAGCCGGACGGCAAGGACAAGGACGTCGACGCCGAATCCGACGACGCCGACGAGGCCGAGGAAGCGGAGGAGGCCGAGGATGCGGAGCCGGACGACGAGGAGGTCCCGGCCTTCCTCAGCCACCGCGGCAAGCTGCTGCTCTTCAAGACGCCGGAGGCGCTGGTCAGCTTCGTCCGGTCCGGGGCGCCCAACGACCTGACCCAGTTGGACACCTGGCCGCAGCTGGTCGAGCGGCTCCAACCCGCCGCCGTCGCACCGCTCGACGAGGACTCGTACGAGCTCGACCTGGTGGTGGAGAACCTCCGCGGCGGCCACGACGTCTGGGACGCGACGCTGCTCATCGAAGCCGGTGAGGTGTCCCGTGACCTGGCCTACGCGCTGCGCCTGCCCGCGGTTCTCGACATGCTCTCGCCGGGATCCAGCCTCGACGATCTCGACGAGGCGCTACGGTCGACTGCGAAGGGTGGCCTCGGCGGCTTCATGGGACGCCGCCGCCTGAAGAAAATCGGGGCACAAACGGCAAGTCTTGGCTGGCGCACGATTATCGGGAAGATCTCTGCTGCTGTGGACTGGCGCGACTGACCCCTCAACGGGGAACATCAGTCCTTGGCACACGACATGTGTCCCGGGAGGAGGACGACGCCGTGGCGCTCGTGCGGGTGTACTGCGGTCTCGCATCGGTGGATTCGGCAGCTTCATCGGCCTCGGCCGGTGCGACGCTGACAGCCGCGGTGGTCGACGACGCCGGGCGGCTGCTCGACGTCTGCGAGATCGGTGACGATCCGGTTGGATACGCCAAACTCGGCGTCCTGCTCGCCGGCCGGTCGAGCGGGCCGGGCGGAGCGGCGGTCGCCGCCGACAGCGACGACCACCTGGTGACGTCCCTCCTCACGGCCGCGGGCCGGCCGTTGGCGATCGTCGACGACGACTCGGTGGACGACTACGCCGAGCGGTTCGCCGACGACGACTCGCTCACCGAGATCTCCTCGCCGGCCGCGATCCGTCGCGCCGTCGGCCTCGCCCGGGCGCTCCAGGCGGGCGCGATCTCCGCGGCCACCCTGCCCGCCCCCCGCGACCTCGCCGCGTTCAAGCCGGTGCTCGCCGCCCATCTCGCGCTCGCCGGCGGCCGCCACTCGGCCGCCGCGGCACTGCGCGAGGTGCTACGTGAGCTGTACCCCGCCGCGCTGCGCGCGTACCCGGACCCGGCCGAGCCGCTGTCGTTGGCGGTCCTCGACGCGCTGCCCGAGCCCGGCATGCTCGGCGGCGCCGGCGGTCGGGACCGGGAGACGACGGTGGCGGCCGAAGCCGTGGCCGCCCATCTGGCCGCGGACGGCGTCGCCGCCCCGGAGACGATCACCAATGCGGTGACCGCGCTCCGGCTGGCCATCGCCGAGACCCCGGCGCGCGGCTCCAACACGACCGCGATCACGTCGGCGACCGCGGAGGCGGTCCGCCAGGCGGTCGCGGCCGTACGGGCCTGCGACGCCGGCTGTGAGGCCCTCGTCGCCACGCTCTCGGCCCGGGTCACCGCGCCACCGTCGACGGCCGCCCGGCGCACCCGACGGGCGACCCCGGCGGAACCCTCGTCGGCGCCGGCCCCCGGGCCGACCCCGCCCCGCCCCGGCGCCACGGAACGCACCCCGCTCGGCGGGCGCCGGGCGCGCCTCGCACCGGAGGCCGGCGGCGTCCCGGTGACGCCTCAGCCACTCGCGCCGCCACCGGTGGCGCCCACCCCGGTCGCGCCGCCACCGGTCGCCCCGCGTCCGGCGGCGCCCGCCGCCGCGGTGACGCCCACCTCCGCTCCGCCGGTGTCGGCTCCACCGGTTTCCGGACCGCCCCACCCCCTCGCACCGGCGGCCCAGCACCGGCTCGACCCGCCGCACAACCGGCCCGTCTCGGCGCCGCCACCGCCGCCGCCGGGCATGACACCGATCGTTCCGGCGCAGCGCGCCGCGTCCTCCGACACCGCCGCCCCCGACCGCTCACGGCGGTCGCCGGCGGCGGCCGAGCCGGCCGGTCCTGCCCGACGGGCCGCGGCGGCGCGTACGGCGGAGGGTCTTCCCCGGCGCGGCGGCACGGCCGACACCGACGGGCCGTCCCGGCGTCCGGGCGCGGCCCCGTCCACCCCCGACCGGCCGGCTCGCCGTGGCCCGGTACCACCGGCCGAGGCGGGCGAGCCGTTCCGGGCCCCGATCACCGCAGCGGCGATCAGCAGTGCCCGCGCCGAACGGCGCCCGACCCCGATCGTGCCCCGCCCCAACACCAGGGGTGAGCAGCAGGCGAAGGCCGACTTCAGCGCGACCGACTTCGTGGTGCCGATGCCGGCATCCCGGCCGGCCGCCGAGGAGAGCCCGGAGCCCGGTTCCCGGGCGGCCTGGCCCCTGGTCGGTCCCGCCGAAGACGGCGACGAGGGAACCGCCCGGCGGGAGTCGGCGTACGGCTTCGACGGCCACGACCGCTCCGCTCCCGAGGAACCGACCGGGGAGACGCGGATCAGGCCGCCGTGGCAGGCCGACGACCTGCCACCGGAGCCGCCGTCGCTGCGGCTGGTGGAGCCGCGTCCGGGCACCGACCGGACCACCCGCCAGGACCAGCCTGCCGGCCCGGCGGCCGCCGGACGCCCTGCCCCCGGGCCGGACCGGCCCCGGCGCGACGACCCGCAACTCGACCAGGCGCCGCTGCGCCTGGTCGACGCGGAACGCGACAACCGCGACACCCGGCCCCGGCGTGCCGTACCCGAACGTTCCGCACCGCCCGTCGCGTCGTCGGACAGCGACGGCGACCTGCTCATCTTCGCCGCCGCGTCGGCGTGGTTCTCCGGGCAGGACGAGGAGACCGAACTCGAGTGGTCGTCCACGGCGGACAGTGGTTGGCGGGCCGCCGAGCAGGCCGCGCAGCCGTCGGTGGGCGCGGAAACCTCCGCCGGCCTGCCGAAGCGCGTGCCTCAGGCAAATCTCGTGCCCGGCTCCCCGCTGCGGGACGAACGGCCGCTGCGGATCGTCCGGGACGCCGCTCGGATCGCCGAGAACACGACCGGCTACTTCAGTGGCTGGCGGCGCGGGCAGGAGATCGGCGGATACGCCGTCGGCGGCCGTCCCGGCCGGGAGGCCGCTGGTGGCTGGGACTTCAGCCGGGACCACGGCGGCCGCGAGGAGAGCAGCCGGGAGTACGAATACCGGTCGGCCGGTCACCGGACCTGACGTCGAACGCATGCCCCGGCCGCCGGGGCATGCCGCGGCGCCCTCGGGTGCCGTCGTGTCTCGACCGGTCGGCCGAAACTGACCCGACCGGTCCGGTCGCCCCGGAACTACCGGCAGGGCCGGTCCGCCCAGGTGCCGCGGCATCTCATGGCGGCGGCCCGTGCACGGCGACCAAAATCAGGGCAACGGAACACGGCAGGTCCCCTCTGGAGAGGAGACCTGCCGTGTCTGTCGGTGTTCGGCGTGCCCGTCAGGCCGGGGCGACGGCGCGCGACCGGCGCATCGTCAGCACATACTCGACGAGCGAGATCAACACGTGCTTCGTCGACTCGCGGTTACGCGCGTCGCACGCCACCACCGGCACGTCGCTGGGGATCGCGAGCGCGTCGCGGACGTCCTGCGGGTCGTGGTACTGCATCCCGTCGAAGCAGTTGATGGCGATCAGGTACGGCAGCCGCCGGTGCTCGAAGAAGTCGATCGCGGCGAAGCAGTCGGCGAGCCGGCGGGTGTCCACGAGCACCACCGCGCCGATCGCACCCCGGACCAGTTCGTCCCACATGAACCAGAAACGCGTCTGGCCCGGCGTGCCGAACAGGTAGAGAATGAGGTCACGATCGATCGAGATACGGCCGAAGTCCATCGCGACGGTGGTGGTCGTCTTGCCCGGCACCTGCCGGGTGTCGTCCACTCCGACACCTGCCGAGGTCATGATGGCCTCGGTGGTCAGTGGCGTGATCTCGGAAACCGAGCCGACCAGTGTCGTCTTACCGACGCCGAAGCCACCGGCGATCACGATCTTCGCCGATGTCACGCGTCCGGCCATCGGACGTTGCGACATGTCAGAGCCTGCGAAGTCCACTCAGCACCCTCTCCAGCAGTTCAGTGCCCACCGCGTCGTTCGTGTCGTCGAGTGAGGTCGGCTCGTACACCGCCACGAGGCCGTCCGCGGCCATGTCGGCGATGAGGACCCGGGCTACTCCGAGCGGCAACTGCATCCGCGCCGCGATCTCGGCGAGTGATTGCAACCGGCCGTCACACAGTGCGGCGATGTATTGGTGCTCCCGGCCTTGGCCGCCCTTGGCACTGCCCGCGGATCGGCCTCGCACCGTCGTCTCGACGAGTGCCTCGAGCGCGATGTGCAACCGCGGCCGGGTCCGTCCACGGGTGACGGCGTAGGGCCTGACCAGCGCGCCGGTTGGCTCGTCGCGTTCGATCATCTCGCCGTTCACCCCCTTCTGCCCTGCCGACAGTACCCACCCGTCGCATCTCGCCGTTTTCAGTTGTTGCGACCGTGCCGGCTGTCGCCGGCACGGTCCCTGCTCAGCCGAGCATTCCCACCGCGGTGCGCGGCTGCGGCGTCAGCGCGTCGCCCACCCGGTCGACGAGCAGCGCCATCTCGTAGCCGACCTGGCCCACGTCGGAACTGCGCGCCGCGAGTACGGCGAACGACGAGCCGTCCGAGATGGACATCAGGAACAGGAACCCGTTGTCCATTTCGACCACTGTCTGAAGGACGGCACCGCCCTCGAAGCAGCGAGCCGCCCCCTGTGTGAGGCTCACCAGTCCCGAGGCGATCGCGGCGAGCTGGTCGGCCCGGTCACGTGGCAGGTCGCGTGACGACGCGAGGAGCAGTCCGTCCGCGGACACCGCGATCGCGTGGGCGACCCCGGGCACACGATCGGCGAAGTTGGCGAGCAGCCAACCAAGATCCTGCGTAGATGTCATCCCTCATGCTCCTTCTGGCCGCGGGCGACCGAAGCCGCCCGCACCCTGCGAAGATTGCTGCCCGTCCGAAGTGTGCTCCGGGCCGGGGTTTTCGTCCTTGGGCTGGGTACGACCGCGTTGCACGCCGCGGTGGTAGGCGGACAGCAGTCCGCGTACCGCCTCGGGGGTGCGACGCTGCACCGAACTGGTCGGCTTCTCCACCCCACCGGGCACCAGTTGAGCCATCGGTACCCGTTTGGGGAGGCCGGTCTGGGTGGTCGCCGAAACCGGCACGTCGGCGGCGGCCGAAGCCGCCCGCCAGCCGTCGTCGGCCGCGGTCTGCCACCCGGCTGTTGTCGCGGCCTCGCCTCCGCGTGTCGCGCCTCCGCCGTTACCGGCGGCTGTCGCGTCCGCGCTGGTCGCCGCCGGCCCCCTGCCACGGGATTCGCCCGTGGACCACGGCGTGTTCGCCATCGCTGCGTTACCTGTCGTCCCCGTCGATGTGCCCTGTCCCGGTCCCAGGAAACGCGCGGCGTCGGCCGTGACGAACTGGTCCGGGCTGTCATCCGCCCCGGTAGCCGTCGATGGCGACGCCTCCTCGGGGACCGATCGCCGGGTGCGGAACCACGCGGATTCCAACTCTCGGAAGATCGGCAACTCCATCGTCTCATCAGCGAACCGCAGGCGGCTCTCCGGGACCGGAGGTACGGTCAGGCCGGCGTCGGCCGCCCGGCGCGGAACGCGGGGCAGTTCGGTGGTCATGTCCAGCGCGGCCGCCAGATCCTCCGGCACCTGCGGCGTCACCGGTTCCCGATCACCGTCGGCGGACGGGTCGCGGTCACCGCTGGCAACCGGGGGCCACGCCGGCGGAACAGCACCGGGCGGCGCCGTCGCCGGGTTGGGTGGCGGCGCGACCGGGGGCGCCGAAACCGGAGGTGGCGTCACCGGCGGCGACGTGGCGGGTGGCCCCGAGGCGACCGGCGGGGCCGACACCGGCGGCAGCATTCCGGTGCGTGCCTCGGGCGTCGCCGGAAGCTGCCGGGGAATGCCGGAAAGGCCGCCGCCGCTACCAGCGATCTCACCGTCGACCGTCCAATGGTCGTTCGCCCGTCGCTGCGGCAGTGGCTCGCCCGACTCTCCGGCCGGGTCCTGCCGCGGGGTGAACACGTCGACGGGGCGACCCCGCCCGTTTCCGTTGCTGCCGTTGGCTGCCGACGCACCTGTGAGATCGGACCACGCCGGCATACCCCGGCCCCCGGTGCCGAGCCCACCACCGTTGAGTGGCACGGGATCGAACGGACGTCCGCCGAAGCCGGGGCCGACCGGTGCCGGATCGCCGGGGCGCGGACCGGATGCGGCGGGCCGCACCGGCTCGGGGCTGCCGCCTTCCAGCGCCAGCGGCGCGGCGAACGGCGACCCCTTCGTCGGGGGTGCCTGCAGGGCCATCCCGGGCTCGTTCAGCGGGCTCCGTCCACTGGAGATGGAGCGCGGCACGAGCACCGACGGGGGGAGCGTGACCTCGGCGACGGTGCCGCGCTCGGTGCCGGGGCGCAGCTCGACCCGTACGTCGTGCCGGGCGGCCAGCCTGGCGACCACGACCAGCCCCATCATCCGGGAAACCGCGACGTCCATCTGCGGCGGCGACGCGATCCGGTCGTTGAGTTCGCGGAGCAGCTCGGCCTTGATGCCGATGCCCTGGTCTTCGACGTAGAGCCCGACACTCTCGCCGATCCGCCGGGCCTCGACCATGACGTGCGAGTCGGGTGACGAGAACGCGGTCGCGTTGTCGAAGAGCTCGGCGACCAGGTGCACGAGGTCGTTGACGGCGGGTGCGGCGACCTCGATGTCGCGGTCGACCACCCCGAACTCGATCCGGGTGTAGTGCTCGACCTCGGCCTGGGCGGCACGCAGTACGTCGATGAGCGCGGCCGGCTCGCGCTGCACACGGGTCGAGTCGGCGGCGGCGAGCACCAGCAGGTTCTCGTCGTTGCGACGCATCCGGGTGACGAGGTGGTCGAGCTGGAAGAGTTCGGCCAGCCGGTCCGGGTCCTCCTCACCGCGTTCGAGCCGGTCGAGGTGACCGATCAGCCGGTCGACCAGGATCTGCGAGCGGCGGGCGAGGTTGACGAACATCGTGGACACCGACGCGCGCAGGGCGGCCTGCTGGGCGGCGGTGCGTACGGCTTCCAGGTGCACGGCGTTGAACGCCTCGGTCACCTGGCCGAACTCGTCGCGGCTGCGAACCGGCAGCGGCTCGGCGACCTGCTCGGCGATCTGCTCCGGCGAGTACTGCCCGGCGATCTTCGGGTCACGCAGCCGGGCGACCGCCTGGGGCAGCCCGTAGCGGGCCGTGTTGAGTGCCCCGTGCCGCAGTTCCTGCAGCGATCGGGCCATCGAGCGGGCCACCAGCCAGGCGAAGAAGATGGCCAGCAGGACGGTGCCGACCAGCAGCCCGGTCTCGATCAGCAACTGCCGCTGTACGCCGTCCCGCAGGTCGGTGGCCAGGTCGACCACGTCGCCGTCGAGCTTTGTCTCGACCGTGCGGATCAGCTTGGCGTTGCCGGACATCGCGGCGTCCCACCCGTCGGCGTCGAACGGCGCGTCGTCGAGGTTGTCGGTGGTCTTGCCGCGGACGTATCCGCTGTAGGAGTCGGCTTCGCGCTGCTCGGAACCGGCGACGGTCTGCTCGTAGAACTCCGACTCGGACCGGTTGGCGGCCGCCTGGAAGCTCTGGAGCGCCTGTTGCTGGCCGGTGTGGGTGGCGATGTAGTCGGTGCGCAGCACCGGGGTGAGCGACCCCTGGATGAGCGCCCGGTGCACCACGATCCGGCGCAGGGAGAGGTATTCCTTCGACCGGGAGATCGCGGCGGCGGCCCGCATCCGTTCGCTCAGTTCGGTGTCGCCGGCGAGCTGCGCGGCCGAGTCCCGGATGTCGAGCAGGTCGGTGATCAGCCCCTCGTAGGACTGCGCGGCGTCGTTGATCCGCAGCGTGCCGTTGACCACCTGGCTGCGGATGCCGGGCAGGTCGGCCAGGCTCTGGTCGATGCGGCCGAGCAGGTCGGAGAAGTTGGCCGGCAGGCCGTCGAGGGCGTTGCGCTGCGTGGTGTACGGCCCGGTGGCCTCGTCGACGCTCTTCCGCTGACCGTCGTAGGTCTGGAGGTAACGTCCTTTGAGGTCGGCGTTGTCGCCGGCACCGAGCAGCATGACGGCGGCGGCCCGCTCGTCCTGCATGCTCTGGACGAGTTCGCCGGAGACCTGGGAGAGGCTGGCCAGGCTGCGGGCGCGGTCGGCGGTCTGGTGGGTCTCGAGGTGGGTGATGAGACCGTTGGCACCGACGACCACGGTGGCCAGGATGGGCACGATCATGATCAGCCCGAGCTTGGACCAGATCGGCAGGTCGCGCAGCCGGCCGAACGGTCGACGGAGCCGCGACACGATGGAGTTCGCCGGTTCCGGCTGGCTGCTCACGTCACCGCCCCCCTAGTTCGGCGCCGGTCGGCGGCGCCGGGCGCCGCCTATCGTCCGCCCCGGTCGGGTCGGACCTCCGAGATTCCATCACGCCACAAGTCAAGAAGAAAGCCCACGTTGTTCGTCCCGCCGGGTGTGATGGGATGTTCATGAGGTTTGATAGCTCATCGCACGCCCGGAGTTACTTACAGTGACCGAGTCCTCTGTCGGAGTTGTTCTTCTCGCTGGTCCGTCCGGCTCCGGGAAGTCCTACATCGCCCGCCGCACCGGGCTTCCCGTGCTGTGCCTCGACGAGTTCTACAAGGAAGGTGACGATCCCACCCTTCCGCGCACGAACGGGGCGATCGACTGGGAGTCGCCGGACGCCTGGGATGCTTCGGCAGCGGTCCAGACCATCGCCCAACTGGTCCGAGACGGCAAGGCCGAAGTGCCGGTTTACGCGATCGGCGCGGACCGACGGGTGGCCACCCGGATTCTCGATCTCGCCGGATCGCCACTATTCATAGCCGAAGGTATCTTCGCCGCCGAAATCGTCTCGGAGTGCCAACGAGCGGGACTTCTCGCCGGGGCGTACGCGCTGCGCCGCCCGCGCGGGGCGACCTTTCTCCGCCGGCTGATACGCGATCTCGCGGAGCGACGCAAGCCACCGGGCCTGCTCCTGCGGCGCGGGCTCGCCCTGCTGCGGGCGGAGCCGCGGGTGCTGCGCCGGCAGACCAGCCTCGGCTGCCGCCCGGCCCGCGGCGGCGAGTTCGTCCGGCAGATCGTCGCCCGGATCCCGAAAACCGACCCGCGGCCCTGACCGTCACCGCCCAGGTCACACCACCGGGCCGGGCCGGCGCGCCGGCCCGTACCCGCCGACCGTCAGCCCAGCAGCTTCGCGTACGCCGGCTTGATGGTCTCGTTGATGATCGCCAGCCGTTCGTCGAACGGGATGAACGCGCTCTTCATCGCGTTGATCGTGAACCACTGCAACTCGGCCCAGCCGTAACCGAACGCCTCCACGAGCAGCGCCATCTCGCGGGACATCGACGTGCCGCTCATCAGGCGGTTGTCGGTGTTGACCGTGACCCGGAACCGCAGGTCGCGCAGCAGCCCGATCGGGTGCTCGGCGATCGACGCCGCCGCCCCGGTCTGCACGTTGGACGACGGGCACAGTTCCAGCGGAATCCGCTTGTCGCGGACGTACGCCGCCAGCCGGCCGAGCACCGGCTGCTCGCCGACGGTGATGTCGTCGACGATCCGTACGCCGTGCCCGAGCCGGTCGGCCCCGCACCACTGGATCGCCTGCCAGATCGACGGCAGCCCGAACGCCTCGCCGGCGTGGATGGTGAAGTGCGAGTTCTCCCGCTGGAGGTATTCGAACGCGTCCAGGTGCCGGGTGGGCGGGAAGCCCGCCTCGGCGCCTGCGATGTCGAAGCCGACCACACCGTGGTCGCGGTAGCGCACCGACAGTTCGGCGATCTCCTGGGACCGGGCCGCGTGCCGCATCGCGGTCAGCAGCGTGCCGATCCGGATCGGCCGACCGGCCCCGGCGGCCTGCGCCGCACCCGACTCGAACCCGGCCAGCACCGACTCGACCACCTGCTCCAGCCGCAGACCCTGCTCCAGGTGCTGCTCGGGGGCGTACCGCACCTCGGCGTAGACCACCCCGTCGGCCGCGAGGTCGAGCGCGCACTCGGCGGCCACCCGGAAGAGCGCGTCCTCGGTCTGCATCACCGCGACCGTGTGCGCGAACGTCTCCAGGTAGCGCTCGAGCGAACCCGAGTCCGCCGACTCGACGAACCACCGGCCCAGTTCGGCCGGATCCGTGGCCGGCAGCCGGTGCCCGACCGCCTCGGCCAGTTCGACCACCGTCGCCGGCCGCAGGCCCCCGTCGAGGTGGTCGTGCAGCAGCGCCTTCGGGGCCTTGACGATCTCTTCGTAAGCGATTGCGACCATGTGGAGACACTAGTGGGCGGAGGAACGTGGTCGACATCGTAACGACGTACCTGCGTTGTCCGGTCTGCCGGCAACCGCTGGCCGCCGTCCCGGCCGGCGCCGCGCGGGCGCTGCGCTGCCCCCGGGGCCACAGCTTCGACCTGGCCAGACAGGGATACGTCAATCTCACCGCCGGGCGGGTGACGCACACCGGCGACACGGCGGAGATGGTCGCCGCCCGCGACGCGTTCCTGTCGGCGGGGCACTACGACTTCGTCTCCCGGGCGCTGGCCGACGCGTCCGCCGGTGCCGTCGCCGCCGCGGCCACCGGCGGCAGCCCGCTCGTGGTCGACGCGGGCGCGGGCACCGGTCGGCACCTCGCCGCGGTCCTCGACGCCGTGCCGGACGCGGTCGGGCTCGCCCTCGACGTTTCCAAACCGGCGGTACGCCGGGCGGCGCGGGCGCATCCCCGGGCGGTGGCGGCCCTGGCCGACTCCTGGGGCACCCTGCCGATCGCCGACGGCGCGGCGGCGGTGCTGCTCAACGTCTTCGCGCCGCGCAACGGCGCCGAGTTCCGGCGGGTGCTGCGCCCGGACGGGACGCTGCTCGTGGTCACCCCGGCCGACGACCACCTCGCCGAGCTCGTCGACCGGCTCGACCTGC
This sequence comes from Polymorphospora rubra, assembly GCF_018324255.1. Lineage (GTDB taxonomy): Bacteria > Actinomycetota > Actinomycetes > Mycobacteriales > Micromonosporaceae > Polymorphospora > Polymorphospora rubra. The sequence continues at coordinate 3,570,572 of NZ_AP023359.1, read as the reverse complement.
TGCGGGTCGACCCGGCCAAGGCCGACCGCGTCGCCGGCAGCCTCGCCGACCACTTCGAACCGGCCGAAAGGTCCACGCACCGTCGGACGCTGCCGCTCGACCGGGCGCAGGTGCGGACGCTGGTCGGCATGGGCCCGAGCGCCTGGCACACCGACGGGCACGGGCTTGACGCGCGGATCGCCGGCCTGGCCGAACCGGTGGAGGTGACCGCGTCGGTCGTACTCGGCCGGTACCGGCCGGGCTGACCACCGGCGCTCAGGTCGACAGGTCGACCTCTTCCCAGCCCGGCGGCGGGTCGTGGTACGGGCCGTGGAAGACCACCGCCCACTCCAGCGCCCACCGGCGCTGGCCGATCGCGTTGGCGTCGATCTCGCCCGGCAGCGGGACCCCGGTGCGCTCCGCCTCCAGGTAGGCCCAGTCGAGGCAGTAGTAGAGGTCGAGCAGAACGGCCGCCTCCACCGCGTCCCGGGGCGCGGCGAGCGTACGCGAACGCCACGCGGTGAACGTCTCGCCGGTCGACAGGTCGGGCAGTGCGTCCATCAGCCGCTCGTCGGGCGGGGTCAGCGGGTCGAGGTGCTTGGTCAGCCCCAGCAGCCAGGTGAGGGCGAAGACCGCGTCGTAGTGCAGCACGAAGGAGCGGTGGTCGCCGTGGCCGCCCATGACGTACTGCCACTCCGGGGGCGTCACCAGTTCGACGAGGCGCGACCCGAGCAGCCAGCTCATCGCGTCCTCGGGCGCCATGCCGAAGCAGCGGGCCAGCACCACCTGCAACACCGCGGTCCGGGCCTCGATCTCACCGGTGGAGCGCAGCCCGACCTCGTCGCCGGGTTCCCAGACCAGCGGGAACTGCGGCGGGGGGACGGGCAGCCCGAGCCGGCGTACCTCTTCGATGCTGGCCAGCCGGACGGGACGGGGATCGGGCGCGGGTACGGTCATTGCATCGTCCCCTGTCGACGGTGGCGTGGGCGGCCGGCTCCCTGGCGAGGCAGGTCAGCGGCTACCGGCCTCCTGGCGAGGGCAGAATAGCGGCTGCCGGACCGGCGGTTCACGCAGACCCGCGAACCCGTCCGGCTCAGCCGATCCGTTCGATCACCAACGGCGTCGGGGTGGTCGCGACCGCCGCCGCCACCGTGACCGCCTCGGCGGCGGTGGCCAGTGCCGTCGTGAGCCGGGACGGGTCGTCGGTCCGCAGTTCGTAGAGCGGATCGCCGGCGCGTACCCGGTCGCCCGGTTTGCGGTGCAACACGATGCCGGCGGCGGCGCTGACCGGGTCCTCCTTGCGGGCCCGGCCGGCACCGAGCCGCCAGGCGGCCACCCCGATCGCGTACGCGTCGACCGAGGCGACGTAGCCGTCGGCGGCGGCGCGTACGGTCTCGGTCTCCCGGGCGACCGGCAGCGGGGCGTCGGGGTCACCGCCCTGGGCCCGGATCATCGCCCGCCACGAGTCCATCGCCCGCCCGTCGGCGAGCGCGGCCGCCGGGTCGGCGTCCGGCAGCCCGGCGGCGGCCAGCATCTCGCGGGCCAGGGCCAGGGTCAGTTCGACGACATCGGCGGGGCCACCGCCGGCGAGCACCTCGACCGACTCGGTGACCTCGACGGCGTTGCCGACGGCCAGCCCGAGCGGGGTCGACATGTCGGTGAGCAGCGCGACCGTCCGTACGCCGTGTGCCGTACCCAGCTCGACCATGGTCCGGGCCAGCTCGCGGGCGTCGTCGACGGACTTCATGAAGGCACCGGAGCCGACCTTGACGTCGAGGACGAGCGCGCCGGTGCCCTCGGCGATCTTCTTGCTCATGATCGAGCTGGCGATCAGCGGGATCGCCTCGACGGTGCCGGTCACGTCGCGCAGCGCGTAGAGCTTGCGGTCGGCCGGGGCGAGCCCCGCACCGGCGGCGCAGATGACCGCGCCGACGTCGCGCAGCTGGCTGATGAACTCGTCGTTGCGCAGTGCCGCCCGCCAGCCCGGGATCGACTCCAGCTTGTCCAGGGTGCCGCCGGTGTGTCCGAGGCCGCGGCCGGAGAGCTGCGGTACGGCCGCGCCGCACGCCGCCACCAGCGGGGTCAGCGGCAGGGTGATCTTGTCACCGACACCGCCGGTCGAGTGCTTGTCGGCGGTCGGCCGGTCCACCGCCGACAGGTCGAGCCGCTCCCCGCTGGCGATCATCGCGGCGGTCCACCGGGCGATCTCCGGCGGGGTCATGCCCCGCAGCAGGATCGCCATGGCCAACGCCGACATCTGCTCGTCGGCCACCGACCCCCGGGTGTACGCGTCGACCACCCAGTCGATCTGCGGGTCCGAGAGCACCCCGCCGTCCCGCTTGGTACGGATCACGTCGACGGCGGTGAACGCGCTCATCGCTCGGGCCTTTCTGTCGGCGTCAGGAGTGTGGCGGGCGTGGACGTCAGCCCGGCCAGCGGGCGGTGATGTCGGCGGGCGGCTCGCCCTCACCGGCCCAGAACGTCGCGCCCTCGGCGTCGACCACCACCACCCGGGGGGTCCGGGCGTGTCCCCAGGCGATCGCGTCGGCCGGGTCGGACCAGGTCGGCGCCTCCTCCAGGATGCCCGGCTCGACCGGTTCGCCGGCACCGCCGGACCGCTCCCAGTAGCCGGTCCACACCTGCTCGCCACCGGCGATGTCCGGGTGGACGAAGACGGTGCCGCGGCCCCGCCAGGCGGCCAGCCCGACGGGCACCGAGGGGATCGAGGGCCGGGCCGCCGCCGTCAGGTCGTCGGCACCGAACGCGTGCGGGAGCAGGTCGGACATCCGCAGCGGGGCGGGCCGGGCCTCGATCAGGCAGTCCGGCCCGCCGTGTTCCCAGAGCAGTTGCCGACAGCGGCCGCACGGCATGAGCGGCTCGCCGTCGCCGCCGACGCAGGACAGCGCGACCAGCCGGCCGCCGCCGCTGGCGTGCAGCGCCGACACCACCCCGCACTCGGCGCAGAGCACCACCCCGTACGCGGCGTTCTCGACGTTGCAGCCGACGACGATCCGGCCGTCGTCGACAAGGGCGGCCGCCCCGACCGGGAACTTCGAGTACGGCGCGTAGGCGTTTGCCATCGCGGCGACGGCGGCGTCCCGCAGCCGGCTCCAGTCGATCTCCATGGTCACGTCGTCCATCCTGCCCTGCTCCGGCCGGTGCGGCTGGCACCGGGCCGGATCACCCCTTGATGTACGGCTTGCCGTCGGCGGCCGGCGCCCGCACCCGGCCGACCAGACCGGCGACGGCGAGGATCGTCGCGAGGTAGGGCAGCATCGCCAGGAACTGGCTGGGGATGATGCTGTTGATCGCGCCGAGGTAGGCGCCGAGCTGGTCGGCGAAGCCGAAGAACAGCGCGGCGAGCAGGGCTCCGGTCGGGCTCCACCGGCCGAAGATCAGCGCGGCGAGGGCGATGAAGCCCTTACCGCCGATCATGTTCTTGGTAAAGGAGTAGAGCAGCAGCGTGTACGAGGCACCGCCGATACCGGCGACCATGCCGGCCAGCAGGACGTTGCGGTAACGCAGCCCCAGTACCCGGATACCGAGGGTGTCGGCGGCGGTCGGGTGCTCGCCGACCGACCGGGTGCGCAGCCCCCAGCGGGTCCGGAAGAGCGCGACCTGGAGGACGACCACCAGGATCAGTGCCAGGTAGAGGAAGATGTTGCCGCGGAAGAGCGCGGGCCCGATGACCGGGATGTCGGACAGCAGCGGGATCTCCCAGGTGCCGAAGTGCGGCGGCTGGTTGTATTCCTGCTGATTGGTCTGCATCAACCGCTCGTAGAGGAAGCCGGTCAGGCCGATCGCGAAGAGGTTCAGCACGACGCCCACGACGACCTGGTCGACGAGGTAGCGGATCGAGAAGACGGCGAGCAGCAGCGAGATGAAGGCGCCGCCGAGCGCCGCCGCGATCAGGCCGATCCAGACGCTTCCGCTCATCGTGCCGATCAGGGCGCCGGCGAAGGCACCCATCAGCAGCTGGCCCTCGATCGCGACGTTGACCACGCCGGACCGCTCGCACAGCACGCCGGCGAGCGCGCCGAAGATCAGCGGCAGGGCGAGCAGGAACGTGCCGCGGACCATGTTGACCATCGGCATGAAGTTCTGGCCGGGCGGTGCGTCGGAGATCTGCCAGCACAGGAACGACAGGACCAGCCCGACGATGCCGACGCCGAGGGCCCACAGGAACCAGCGCTGGTCGAGGCCGGCGAGCAGCGCGGCCCCGGCCGCCGCCGCGATGATCCCGAAGAGGATCGCGCCGAGCGTGCCGCCGATCTCCAGCGCCGCGCCGCCGGAGTCCTCGCTGAGGGTGAAGCGGGCGGACTGCTCGGTGGCCAGGCTGCCGAAGATGATCGCGGCGAGCACCCCGGCGACGAGCAGCCCCAGGCCGACCTTTCGGGCCTTGGTCCAGAAGCCGGTCGCCACGGTCACCTTGGCCATGTCCTGTGCGGTCGTCGTGGACACGCCGCTCACCAGCCCTTCGCCATGCTCGTCTGGAGCCGCGCGGCCCGGGCGGCCCGAAGCTGGAAGATCGCCTTCACCAGGGCCGGCGCGGCGATGAAGATGACGATCAACGCCTGGAGGACGGTCACGAGTTCGAGCGAGATGCCCGCGAAGGACTGCATGGTGTTGCCGCCGGCGCGCAGCGCGCCGAAGAGCAGCGCGGCCAGCAGGACTCCCCATGGTTTGACCCGACCGAGCAGCGCGACCAGGATGCCGTCGAAGCCGATCTGGGCGACGACCAGGGCGGTCAGCGCGTTGGCGGTGGAGCCGACGACCATGTTCGCGCCGCCGAGGCCGGCGAGCGCACCGGCGATGACCATGATCATGACGTACGTGCCGGTGACGCTGATGCCGGCGGTGCGGGCGGCGTCCGGGTTGGCGCCGACGGCACGCAGTTCGAAGCCGAATGTCGACCGGTTGAGCAGCCAGGCCACCCCGGCGGTCACGGCGACCGCGACGATGATGCCGGCGTGCACCCGCAGGTCGTCACCGAGCAGCCGGGGCAACTGCGCGGACGGGTCGACCGGCCGGCTGATCGCGTCGGTACGGTCCGGGTTCTGCACCCCGCGCTGCACGATGAGCCAGCCGAGGAAGTACATCGCCACGTAGTTGAGCATGATCGTGTTGATCACCTCGTGGGCGCCGGTGCGCGCCTTGAGGAAGCCGGGGATGAAACCCCAGATCGCGCCGCCGAGCGCACCGGCGAGCAGGGCCACGATCAGGTGGACCACCGGCGGCAGCGGCAGCAGGAAGCCGGCGAGCCCGGCAAGGACCACGCCCATGATCGCCTGGCCCTGGGCACCGATGTTGAACAGGCCGCCCCGGAAGGCGAGCGCGACCGACAACCCGGTGAAGACCAGCGGGGTGGTGTAGGTCAACGTCTCGGAGATCGGCGCGAAGACCGGCTTCCAGCCGCCGTCGCCGCTGATCCACGCGCTGATCGCGCCCGGGTCGAAGACCGCGCCCTTGAACAGGCTCGAGTACGCCTCGCTGACCAGGATCCAGCTCTCGGTGAACGCGTCGCTGGGCCGGGCGAAGATGTAGCTGTACGTCGCCAGCACGTCCGGGTCGGAAACGATGATCAGCACGGCGCCGATCAGCAGGGCCAGCACCACGGCGAGCACGGTGACGGTGAAGGTGTTGGCCGCCCAGAGGTTGTGCAGGAAGAGCTGGCCGAGGGATTCGCGCCCGCCGTCGGGCTTGCCTTTGGCGTCGCCGGCCGGCTCCACCGCGCCGGTCCGCTCCGTCTTGGCGAGTTCCGGCTCGACCGCCGGCGTCTTGTCCGGCGAGGGAGGGCTACTTTCGCTCATGCCGATTCCTTATTCACGGGGGCGTCGTCGCCCGCGTCCGGCGTGATGCCGGCCATCAGCAGGCCGATCTCCTCACGGGGGGTGTCCGGGCCGACGATCGCCAGGATCCGGCCGCGGTACATCACCGCGATCCGGTCGGCGAGCCCGATGACCTCGTCGAGTTCGCTGGAGACCAGCAGTACGGCCGTGCCGGTGTCCCGCTCGTCGACGATCCGGCGGTGGATGAACTCGATCGAGCCGACGTCGACGCCGCGGGTCGGCTGGGCGGCGATGAAGAGCTTGAGCGGGCGGGACAGTTCCCGGGCGACGATCACCTTCTGCTGGTTGCCGCCGGACAGCGTGCCGACGGTCGCCTCGGCCGACGACGTACGCACGTCGAACTGCTCGATCCGCTCCCTGGCCGAGGCGGCGATCGCGTCGGGCCTGAGCGCGAGGCCGGCGGCGAAGGGCGGCCGGTCGTAGATGTCGAGCACCAGGTTCTCGGCGACGGAGAACTCCTTGACCACGCCGTCGACGCTGCGGTCCTCCGGCACGTAGCCGACCCCGGCGCGGAGCACCTTCTTGGTCGACCAGCCGTCGGTGCGCTGCCCGTCGAGGCTGATCGTCCCGGCCCGGACCGGGCGCAGGCCCATGATCGCCTCGATCAGTTCGGTCTGGCCGTTGCCCTGTACGCCGGCGATGCCGAGCACCTCGCCGCCGCGGACGGTCAGGTCGACGCCGTCGACGACCCGGGTCTGCCGGTCGTCGTCGACGACCAGGCCCTCGACCTCGAGGACCGCTCCGGCCGGCTGCGCCGGGGTCTTCTCGACGGTCAGGGTGACGTTGCGGCCGACCATCAGCGCGGCCAGTTCGTCGCGGCTGGCGTCGGGGGTGGCGGTGCCGACCGTACGGCCGCGCCGGATCACCGTGATCCGGTCGGCGATGGCCTTGACCTCGCCGAGCTTGTGGGTGATGAAGACGATCGACTTGCCCGCTTCCTTGAGCGAGCGCATCACGGCGAGCAGTTCCTCGGTCTCCTGCGGGGTGAGCACCGCCGTCGGTTCGTCGAGGATGAGCAGGTCGACCTCGCGGGTGAGGGCCTTGACGATCTCGACCCGCTGCTGGATGCCGACCGGCAGGTCCTCGATCACCGCGTCCGGGTCGACCTGGAGGCCGTAGCGGGTGGAGACCTCGGTGACCTGGCGACGGGCCCGGCGCTGGTCGAGGAGGCCGAGGAGGCCGCCGCGCACCTGTTCGGCGCCGAGCATGACGTTCTCAGCGACGGTGAAGACCGGCACGAGCATGAAGTGCTGGTGCACCATGCCGATGCCGGCGTTGATCGCGTCGCGGGGGCTGCGGATCTGGATCGGCTTGTCGTCGACCAGGATCTCGCCCTCGTCGGGCTGGAGCAGGCCGTAGAGGACGTTCATCAGGGTGGACTTGCCGGCGCCGTTCTCACCGAGCAGCGCATGGATCTCGCCGGGCTCGATGGTCAGGTCGATGTGGTCGTTGGCGACCAGGTCACCGAAGCGCTTGGTCATGCCGCGCAGTTCGAGTCTCAGCGGAGCCTCCTGACGAACGTGCGACCCGGATCCGGACCGGGCCTCGGGCAGGACGCCCCCACATACGGGCGGGTGTGCCCGCGGGCGGGGGCGCCTGGTGTTCATACGCCGTGCCGGACCCCTCGGTGGTCGTCACCCGGGGGATCCGGCACGGTGTCGCGCGAAACTAGTCGACCGTCGGCTGGGCGGCCGAGGTGACCTTGATGGTGCCGGCGATGATGTCCGCCTTGACCTTCTCGACCTCGGCCTTCAGCTCGGCCGGGACCTTGCTGTCGAACTCGTGGTACGGCGCGATCGAGACGCCGTTGTTCTCCAGCGTGCCGAGGTAGCCCGGGGTGCTGGCGAGGGTCTCGCCGTTGGCGCCCTTGACCACCGCGTCCTTGACCGCGTCCGAGATGTTCTTGACGACGGTGGTGAGGAAGGTGGAGCAGTACTGCTGGGCGCTCTCGCAGCCGTCGACGTCGACCCAGATCACGCTGTAGGCGCCGTTGGCGGCCTGTGCGGCGGCGGCGGTGCCGAGCCCGGCGCCACCGGCGACCGGCATGATCACGTCGGCGCCCTGGGCGACCAGGGTGTCACCGACCTTCTTGCCCTCGTCCTGCTTGACGAAGTCGTTGGTGAACGAGCCGTTCTGGCTGGCCTTGTCCCAACCCAGCACCTGGACGTTGGCGCCCTTGACCTGGTTGTAGTGCGCGACGCCGTCGGCGAAGCCGTCCATGAAGATCGTCACCGGCGGGATCTTCATGCCGCCGTAGGTGCCGACCTTGCCCGCCTTGGAGTAGCCGGCGGCCAGGTAGCCGGCGACGAACGCCGCCTGGGCGGTGTCGAACTGCATCGGGAAGGCGTTGGTCGCCTCGATCTTGGCGTCGACGATGCCGAACTGCTGGCCGGCGTTGGCCGCCGCGACCTTCTGCGTGGCCTCGCCCATCAGGCCGCCGACCGCCAGGATGAAGTTGCAGTCCTGGTTGACGTACTGGGTCAGGTTGGGCTCGTAGTCGGCCTCGGCGGTGGAGGCGACGTACTTCGGGTCGACGCTCGAGTTCTCGCTCGCCGCCCCCTGGAGGCCGGCCCACGCCGAGGCGTTGAAGGAGCGGTCGTCGATACCGCCGACGTCGGTGACCATGCAGGCGGTGTACTTCTCGGCGGCGCTGCCGCCCTCGTTGTCGTTGTCCTCCGGTGCCTCACCGCATGCGGCGGCGCCCAGGGTCAGCCCGCCCACCGCGACGAGCGACACGATCCGCATCCCACGCACAGAGCGCAAGACGGTCTCCTTCCATTGCACACCGCTCACGTCTGCGGTGAATCCACGGACGGGAGCGTACGCGCGCGCCCGCCCAACGGCCGACAATCGTGCACGACTGTTGAGGGCTCGTTACCCTCGCGTAACTCTGTCGTGCGCGAGCCGACCTTCCGCCGTTACCACCGTCACCCTAACGACCTGCCCAAACGATCGTTTGCCCCTTTTGTCACCCGCCGGCGACTACCGCCAGAAGACCGCCACAGCGGCGTTGACCAGCGTGAGGCCGATGATCGCCAGGAAGTGCCCCTTGTTGACCGTCTCCCGCTTGCGGGCGAAGAAGACCATCGCGAAGATCATCAACCCGAGCACCAGTTTGATAACAAGCTTCGCGGGGGCCGGCTCGGCACCGTCGCGCAGCGGCGCGGACAACCCGATGCCGGTCAGCACCTGGATCGCCGCACCCCAGAGCATCGCCTTATTGATCCGGATCTTTCCGGACAGATACTGCACCGCCGCGCCACCGAGCAGCAGCGCGAACCCGATCAGATGGACATACACCAGCACGAGACGAAGAGCTTCCACGCCGCTCATCCTCCCCTACCCCACGTCGCAGCCTTGATCCGCCGCCCTGATCCGCCCGGCGGGCGGCGGTGCGGCTATGCCCGCGCGAGCAGCGTGGCCCGGTCGATCGGGTCGATCCCGGTGCTGGGCACGGTGCACGCGTGCGCCCCGGCGACCGCGCCGTACCGCAGGCAGGTGTCGACCGGCTCGCCGGCCAGACGGCCGAAGAGGAAGCCGGAGACGAACGCGTCACCGGCCCCGTTGGAGTCCACGACCGGCGCCACCGGCCCGGCCGCCGCGAAGGGGCGTACCCGGTCCTCGCCGCGCACCAGGGCGTAGCCGCCCTCGGCCCCGGCGGTGGCGACCACGACCTCGGCCCGGCCCCGGTCGATGATCCGGCGCAGCGTCGCCGGGCCGTCGGCCAGCGCGGTCGCGGAGACGAAGACCACGTCGGCGGCGTAGGCGAACGCCTCGTGGTAGGGGTTTTCGCCGTCCCAGTTGTGCAGGTCGGTGGAGACCAGCGCCGGTGCGCCGGCCAGCAGGGGCAGGGCGTGCTGGCAGGGGTGGGTGATCGAGACGTGCACCAGCCGGACGCTGGCCGCGTACGCCGCGACCAGGTCCGGGGGCAGCCGGTCGGCGTCGCTGCCCCGGGGGTCGTACAGCGACAGCCGCCGGCCGGCCGGGTCGACGAGGTTCACCGCCCGCTTGGTGCCGGCCTTCGTGGGCACCGCGTGCAGCGGTACGCCGTACGCCTCGTGCAGCGCCCGGACCAGGTCCCCCTCCCGGTCCTCGCCGAGTACGTCGATGTGCGCGGTCCGCAGTCCGAGCGCCCGCAGCCCCACCGCCACGTTGTCGCCGGTCTGTCCCGCGCGCGGCTCGATCGCGGGCACCATGTAGCTGTCCCGCAGGGGCAGCGGCAGCTCTGGTACGTAGACGATGGTGTCGACGCCGGCGCCACCGAGCACCAGCACGTCGCTGTCGTCAGGCAACTGATCTCCTTCAGGCAAGGGTGAGGATGTAGGCGACCCGCTGGGCCGGGTCGAGTTCGATCTTCTGGGTACGGCCCCAGAGCCACCGCCGCCGGTCGACCTCGTCGAGCAGCTCGTAGTCGGTGCGGTCGTCCGGGGCCGGGGTACGGCGGTCGAGGGCGCCCGGGTCCAGGGCTCGCGGGTCCAGCGTCAGCAGCCCGCGCTCGACCGCGTACGGGTTGAGCGTGACGACGCAGATCACCGTGTCCCCGGTCGCCGGGTCGATCTTCGAGTAGGCGATCAGCGCCTCGTTGTCGACGTCGTGGAAGCGCAGCGTCCGCAGCTGTTGCAGGGCCGGATGCGCCCGCCGGATCCGGTTCAGCGTGGTCAGCCACGGCTCCAGCGACCGGCCGGCGGCCCGGGCGGCGGCGAAGTCGCGGGCCCGCACCTGGAACTTGTCGGAGTCCAGGTGTTCCTCGCTGCCCGGCCGCCGCGCGGCGTCCTCGAACAGCTCGTAGCCGGTGCAGATCCCCCAGCTCGGCGACAGGGTGGCGGCCAGGGTGGCCCGGATGGCGAACATCGCCGGTCCGCCCTGTTGCAGATGCGCGGGCAGCACGTCGTGCGTCGTCGGCCAGAGGCTGGGGCGCAGCCCGGCTTCGAGTTCGACCAGCTCCTCGCCGAACTGGACCAGCTCCCTCTTGCCGGTCCGCCAGGTGAAGTAGGTGTACGTCTGGCTGAACCCGAGCCGGGACAGCCCGCGCTGTACGGCGGGCCGGGTGAACGCCTCGGCCAGGAAGAGCACGTCGGGGTACGCCGCCTTGGTGTCCCAGATCAGCCGGGCCCAGAAGTCGACCGGCTTGTTGTGCGGGTTGTCGACCCGGAAGATCCGCACCCCGCGGTCGATCCAGTGCCGCAACACCCGGGAGATCTCCGCGAAGAGCCCCTCGGGGTCGTTGTCGAAGTTCAGCGGGTAGATGTCCTGCCACCGGCGCGGCGGGTTCTCGGCGCATGCGATCGAGCCGTCCGGCCGGGTGGTGAACCACTGCGGATGCGCGGTGACCCACGGGTGGTCGGGCGCGCAGTGCAGGGCGAGGTCCATCGCCACCTCCAACCCCAGTTCGCCGGCCGCGGCCACGTACGCGTCGAAGTCGGCCGGCGTGCCGAGCTGCGGCGCGATGCTGTCGTGGCCACCGTCGGCCGACCCGATCGCCCACGGGCAGCCCGGTTCGTCGGGGCCCGCGGTCGGGCTGTTGTTGCGTCCCTTGCGGGCGACCGTGCCGATCGGGTGCACCGGGGTGAGGTAGACGACGTCGAAGCCCATCGCGGCGATCCGGGGCAGGTCGGCGGCGGCCGTCCGCAGGGTGCCGTGGACGGGCTCGCCGTCCGGGCCGAGGCCGCCGGTCGACCGGGGAAAGACCTGGTACCAGGCGCTGAACTGGGCACGCGGGCGGTCGACGTACACCTCGTGGTCGGCGCCGGTGGTGAACAGTTCGCGGGTCGGGTAGCGGTCGAGGACGGCGGACACCTCGGCGCCGAGCGCGGCCGCCGCCCGGCCGGCCGGAGTCCGGCCCGCGTCGCGCAGCAGCGCGGCGGCCTCGGCACAGGTGCCGGCCGCGACCGGGTCCCGATCGGCGTTGGCCCGGGTCGCGGCGGCGTCCAGCAGCCGGGCACCGAGTTCGAGGTCGTTGTCGAGTTCGGCGGCCGGCAGGCCGGCTGCCGTCTTCGTCCGTACGGCCCGACACCAGTTGAGCCACGGGTCGTGCCACGCCTCGATGTGGAAGCCGGCCCGGCCGACCCGGTCCGGCACGACGGTCGCCGTCCAGGTGTCCCGGCCGGCGTCCAGCACGGCCATCGGGACCCGGACCGGGGCGGCGTCGCCGGGGCCGCGCCAGACCGCCGCGACGGACAGCACGGTGTGTCCCTCGCGCCAGACGGTGGCCCGCAGCGGCAGGCACTCCCCCACGACCGCCTTGGCGGGGTGCCGGCCGCCGTCCACGACCGGCGTGACCGCCTCGATCACGATCCGGGCGGTCATCGCGGACCGCTCCGGACGAGCACCCGTACGCCGAAGCCGTCGACGTCGACCTCGGGCGGGCCGCCGGCGTACCCGGGGTCGAGGGCGTCGACCCACGACCCAGCGGTCTCCAGGACGGCCCGGCGGGGCTCGTCGGCCGTGTTCAGCACCACGATCACCTCCTCGTCGCCGTGGATCCGGCTGAACGCGTAGACGCCGGGTCCGTCCGGGTCCGACCGGCGGACGATCTGATCGCCGCGGCGCAGGGCGACGAACCGGCGCCGTACGTCGATCAGCGTCCGGGTCCAGCGGAACATCGCCGAGCCGGTGTCGAACCGGTCGCCGGCCGAACTCGCCGAGACGAAGCGGCCGGCGGCGAACATGTCCTCGCGGTTGCGCGGCGACGCCCGGTCGGCCGAGCACTCCCGCTCCAGCCGCCGGGTGGGCTGGCGGAAGCCCTGCTCGGTGCCGTAGTAGAGCATCGGGATGCCGATCGAGAACATCAGGAACGCCAGCGCCACCCGCAGCCGGCCGTCGGGTTCGCCGTCGCGCAGGAACCGGTAGACGTCGTGGTTGTCGATGAACCGGACCAGTCGGGGCAGGTACGGGCCGAAGGCGTCGGCGGCGGTCGCCAGGCTGTCGGCCAGGTCGCGGGTCGGTGCCGCGCCGTGCAGCGCCCAGCTCTGCCGGCGGTACTCGGGGTAGTTGTAGGCGCTGTCGAACCCGAGCCCGAGGCTGTCGACGATCGGGCCGTCGGCGGTGCTCGAGTATTCGCCGAGGACGAGCAGGTCGTCCTTGCCGGTCGCGGCGGCGAACCCCTTCAGGTCGGCGGTCAGTTCACGGACGAAGTCCGGGTCGAGGTGGCGGATGGCGTCGAGGCGTACCCCGTCGGCGTCGGTCTCCCGCAGCCACCACCGGGCGATCCGGGCGAGCAGCGCCCTGGTCGCCGGGTTCTCGGTGGCCAGCCGCCGGTAGCCGGGCGGGAAGTCGCCGAGCGCGGCGTGGTCGGGGTCCTTCCAGTCGGCGATCTGGCCGCGCCGGGAGAAGTGCTCGGGTACGGCGAGTTCGACGGGCTTGAAGTCGACCGTCCACGCACCGATCGGCGCCGGGTGGGCGGCCCCCTTCCAGCCGTCGTCGCCGCCTTCGTACTCGAAGATCCGGGCGGCGTGGTTGACGACCAGGTCGAGCACCACCCGGATGCCGCGCCGGTGCGCCTCGTCGACCAGTTCGCGCAGGTCGGCGAGGCTGCCGAGGTACGGGTCGACGGCCAGCAGGTGCACCGGCGCGTAGCCGTGGTAGCTGTCCGGGGTGGTCCGGGTGACCGGCGACAACAGCAGCGTGGTGACGCCGAGGTCGCGCAGGTAGTCCAGCCGACCGGTGACGCCGGACAGGGTGCCGCCGTGCCGGGAGTCGCCGTCGGCCGGGTCGCCGTACCCGACCGGCCGCGGCCCGGCCTCGAACCGGTCGATCAGGATCGAGTAGAGGACCTCGTCCCGCCAGTCGGCCGGCGACGGGTGGCCGGGCCGGTCGGGCGTCACGGTCAGGCCGGCGAGCGTGTCGGGCGGTGCACCGGGGTCGCCGGCCGGCGACCCCGGTGCGCGGCGGCCGGTGGTCACCCGGCGGCCCGCCCGGTGCCGGCCGGGCCGCCGATCCGCCACACCCGCAGTGCGGGCCCGTCACCGGGCAGGGTGACCGTCCCATCCACAGCGGACAGATCAGCCGCGTCGTGGAGACCGGCCAGCGGCGCGTCGAGCGGCAGTTCGATCGGCCCGGTCGTCGACCGGACCGCGGCGACCAGCAGCGACTGCGCCGCCGTCTCCCGCACGAACACGATGGCGTCGGCGCCGACGTGCAGCCAGCGCAGGCCGCCGTCGCGCAGCGCCGGCTCGGTCGTCCGCAGCCGGATCAGGTCCTGGTACGACTTGAACAGCACGTCGTCGCGGTCCTCGGGCCGCTGCCACGGCATCGGGGTCCGGGCGTGCTCGCCGTTGCGCCCGGTCAGCCCCCACTCGGCGCCGCCGCAGACCATCGGGGTGCCCGGCAGCGTCATCTGCAGGCCCAGGCCGACCAGGTGCCGTTCGCGGGAACCGACGACGGTGCGGAACCGGGGTACGTCGTAGGAGTCCAGCAGCTGCCACGAGTGGACCAGCGACCGCCACGAGACCTGGGCGGCGAAGGCCCGCATGGTGGTTACGACGCTGTCGCCGTCCCGGCGGGGCACCCCGCCCGGTACGCCGATGAAGTCGGGCAGGTCGAGCCCGTCGGCGCGCAGCCAGGTCCACACCGGACGCGTGAACCCGGCGTGGTTCATCGTGCCCTGCCAGCCGTCGGCGTCGAGGTCGCCGGTGGAGTCGTGGGTGTGCTCGGCGATCAGCATCGCCTCCGGCGTCCGCGCCACGACCTCGCGGCGCAGACCGGCGGCGATCTCCCGGGTGTCCTCCTGCGCGCCGAACCGGCCGGTCATGTTGGCCACGTCGACCCGCCACCCGTCGTACACGTCGAGCCAGCGGCGCATGACGGCACCGACCCGGTCGTGGACCAGCGGGCTGGTCCAGTTGAGCTTGGGCAGGCTGGGTACGCCGTACCAGGCCTCGTAGCCGCCGTCGGCGTCGAAGTAGAACATCGCCCGTTCCGGCGCGTCGGGGTCGGCCTGCGCGGCCTGGAACCACTCGTGGTCGTCGCCGCAGTGGTTGGTGGTGATGTCGCCGATGAGCCGCATCCCGCGGGCGTGTACGGCGTCGGCGAGCCGGCGGAGCGCCTCGTCGCCGCCGAGGAGCGGGTCGACCAGGTCGAAGCTGGTCGCGTTGTAGCGGTGGTTGGACCGGGCCGGGAACACCGGCCGCAGGTAGATGGTGTTGGCGCCCAGCGCCTGGATGTGGTCGAGGTGTTCGACGATGCCGTCCAGGTCGCCGCCGAAGAACTGCAACGGCGTCGGCGGCCCCTGGTAGATCACCGGGTCGGTGTCCCAGTCGCAGGGGATCGCCCAGTCGGGCAGGGTGGCCGGGTCGAGCGGTCCGGCGGCCGTGGACCGGGCGAACCGTTCCGGGAAGACCTCGTAGACGACGGCGTCGGCCATCCAGTCCGGCGGCGGGGCGTAGCTGACCAGACGGAAGTCGGTGCGGTCCGGTACGTCGTGGTCGACCACGCCGGCCGCGGTCAGCCACAGCGGCGCCCCGGTGGCCCGTTCGAGATAGAAGCGGTAGCTGGTGACCGGGTTCTCCGCGGTCACCTCGACCTGCCACCAGGTGTCGCCGGCGCCGTAGCCACTCACGGTCGACCCGGTGCGCTCCGGGTCGACCGCCGCCGGGTGGAAGACCGGCTCACCGTTGGCGACGACGCGGACGTGTACCGCGGTGACGTCGGCGGCCACCGGTACCCGGACCCGGACGGTCACGGTCTGGCCGAGGGCGGGCGCGGACTCCGAGACGTACAGCGGCGAGCCGTCGTGGTGCGGCAGGTGGAGCAACTGCATGGGATTCCTCACGGTCGTGGTTCGGTTCGGTTCGATTCGGATCGGGTCGGGTGGCACCGGCGCGTCGGTCAGTCGGCCAGGCGCCACACCTGGAAGGTGGGGCCGTCGCCGGACAGCGGGTCGCCGGGCGCGAGGTCGGGCGCGCCGCCGTAGATGTTGTCGGCCGCCCCGATCCCGGGCAGCCGCAGCGGTTCGGACACCGGCCGCCGGGCGGCCAGGACCAGCAGTCGTTCGTCGGCGGTCTCCCGCAGGAAGGCCAGCCGGTCGGTGCCGACGTGCAGGAACCGCAGGCCGCCGTGGCGGAGCGCGGACTGCTTGCGGCGCAGCGCCAGCAGATCGGTGTAGACGGCCAGCAGCCGGTGGTCCCAGCGGGTCCGGTCGTGCCACGGGATGGTGCGCCGGCCGTCCTCGGGCCAGGTGCCGGACAGGCCGACCTCGTCGCCGTAGTAGACCATCGGGGTGCCGGGCAGGGTCGCCATCAGCCCGACGCCGACCTCGACCAGGCCGGCCGAGTTGCCGGCCAGCGTCCGGAACCGGGGCGTGTCGTGCGAGTCCAGCAGCGACCAGGAGGTGGTCAGGCTGCGCCAGGACATCCGGGCCGCGAAGGCCCGCATCGTCGCCACCATCGCCGTCGCCGGCAGGCGCGGCACCCCGACCGGTACGCCGAGGAACGGCAGCGGCTCGGTGGTCAGCCAGGTCCAGACGGGCCGGGTGAAGCCGGCGTAGTTCATCGTGCCGTGCCAGCCGCCGGCGTCGAGGTCGCCGGTGGCGTCGTGGGCGTTCTCGGCGAGCAGCAGGGCGTCCGGCCGGCTGCGGGTCATCGCGGCGAGGATGCCACGGGCGACCTCGTGCGTGTTGTCCTCGGCGATCCGCCGGCCGGTGGTGTTGGCGACGTCGATCCGCCAGCCGTCGAGGCCGGCTTCGAGCCAGCGCCGGACGACCGAGTCGGGGCCGTCGAGGAACCGCCGGCGCAGTTCGGCCGAGGTCCAGTTGAGCTTGGGCATCCGCCTGACGCTGACCCAGGTCTCGTAGCCGAATTCGAGGTCGTCGTCGAAGTAGTAGAGGTCGCGGTGCCGGCCGGCGAGCGCGTCGCGGAACCAGTCGTGCCGGTCGCCGGTGTGGTTGGTGGTGAGATCGCCGATCACCCGCATCCCCCGGCTGTGGGCGGCGTCGGCCAGCCGGCGCAGCGCCGCGTCGCCGCCGAGCAGCGGGTCGACCCGGTCGAACGTGGTCGGGCAGTAGCGGTGGTTGGCCGGGGCCGGGAAGAACGGGGTCAGGCAGATGGTGTCGGCGCCGACGGAGGCGATGTGGTCGAGCCGGTCCGCGATGCCGTCCAGGTCGCCGCCGTAGATCTCGCGGGGGCGGTCGGGGCCGTCGCCGGAGACCGGGTGGTCCCAGTCGCGGGCAACGGCCCAGTCCGGCAGCTGCCGGTCGGCGGCGGCGGCCGAGCGGGCGAACCGGTCCGGGAAGATCAGGTAGACCGTCGCGTCGGCCGCCCAGTCCGGTGGGGCATGGCCGCAGACGATCCGGAAGTCGGTGTCGTCGCCGACGTCGTGCGGGAACACGCCGGCCGCGGTGAGCCAGCGGTAGCCGCCGGGCCCGTCGAGCAGGAACCGGTAGCGGGACACCGGGTTGCGCAGCGGCAGGCGTACCCGGAACCAGCGTTCGCCGGTCCGGGCGGCGAGCGGGCGGGCGTCGGTGGCGGCGACGAACCGGGGTTCCCGGTCGAAGGTCCAGCGGGCCCAGACCCGGTCGACGCCGGCGTCCGTGGACGCCCGGACGTACACGTCGGTCGTGCCGCCGAGCACCGGTGCGCGGTCGGGTACGTACAGGGCGGACCCGTCGTGATGGATCATCGTTTTCCTTTACGTGGTGCGGCCGGTGGCCGCCGCCCGGTCCGGGCGGCGGCCACCGGGTCGATCAGTACTGCCAGTTCGTGGTGGAGCTACCCGTGCCGGAGCACGGCACGGTATAGCTCTTGTTCGCGCCGTTCTCCCAGGTGACCGCCCCACCGGAGGTGATCTTCAGGAACTTGAACTGCACCGTCGAGCAGGCCGGCAGGCTGACCACGGTGTTCCAGTTCGGATAGTTCGGGGCGAGCATCGGGCCGATCGCCACGCTCTTGCTGCTCGACCAGTTGCCGAGTTCGTGGATGCTGCCGGAGAGGTAGATGTTGTCGCCCCATCCGGTCGGTGAGGCGTTGTTGACCGTGAACTTCACCGGTATCTGCGCTCCCCCGACCACCTGCACCTGGTAGGCGTTGCTGGTGCCGCCCGAGGTGGTCACGGTGACCGGCCGCAGGCCGGCGGTCACCCCGGCCGGTACGGTCGCCACGACCCGGTTCGGCGACCAGCTCACGGTCGTCGCGTTGACCCCGTTGACCTTGACGGTGCCGCTGGCGCCGAAACCGCGCCCCTCGACAGTGATCTTGTGGCCCGGCCGGGTCAGGGTCGGGCCGACACTGCCGACGGTCGGCGCGGTCGGCTCGGCCGCCTTGTACGACCACACGCCGACCTGGCCGGCGCCGAGGCTGAACGGCGTCACCGGGTTGTTGCCGCCGGTGCCGCTGCCGACCGTGATGCCGCCCGCGCCCATCAGGCCGGTGAGCTGGTCGGTGTAGGTGCCGGCCGGCAGTGCGGTGTTGAGGCCGGTGAGCGAGACCGCGCCGCCCCCCTTGTTGATCGCGGTCAGCACCACGTCGTTGAAGTAGCGGCGCTCGTAGACGTACACGTCGTTGTTGATCCAGCGGCTCTGGTGCGTGCCCCAGGACAGCGCCGGCTGGTTCTGCCGCAGCGTCGAGAGCTTGTTGATCATCTGGTACGCCGTGGTGCCGGTGTTGAAGCCCGGCATCATCGGCCGGTTGTACGGGTCACCGCCGCCGGCGGTGTTGTTGTGCAGGTACTGCTCGGTGCCGTAGTAGACGCACGGCGTACCCCGGACGGTCATCATGAAGGCGAGCGCCTGGTGCAGCCGGTTCTGGTTGTTGTTCAGCGTCAGGAACCGCGACATGTCGTGGTTGTCGACGAAGGTGACCAGGTTCTCCGGGTAGCGGTAGTCGGTCGCCGTCTTGCTGATCGCCGCGTCGAGGTTGTGCATCGAGACGTTGGAGCCGAACGTCTCGCGCATCGAGATGTTGAGGTAGAAGTCCAGCACCGAGATGCCGCTCTCGTTGGCGAACCGGACGTTGTCGTCGTACAGCGGGTCGGTCTTGCTGCCGAGGTACCACTCACCGAACAGGAACGAGTCCTTGTTGGTCAGAAACCGGTCGGTCATCGAGCGCTGCCAGCCGGACGTCATGTGCTTGACCGCGTCGACCCGTACCCCGTCGACACCGCGGTTCATCCAGTAGTCGGCGGAGGTCTTGAGGTAGCTGTCGATCGTCGGGTGCTGCTGGTTCAGGTCGGCCAGGTCGGCGAGGTTCTTGTACTGGCTCTGGTAGCGGTCGTTGTAGTCGGTGATGCCGCCGTTGTGGTGGAAGTAGCCGTTGGTGTCGCCGGTCAGGCCACCCATCAGCGTGCCGTTGTCGTAGAGCCGGCCGTTCTCGGCGAAGCCCGAGTTGGACTCGTCCGCCGGCGAGGTGTGGTTCGGCGCCCAGTCCATGATCACCTTGATGCCCCGGGAGTGCGCGGCGGCGATCAACGCGTCGAACTCGGCGAGGGTGCCGAAGTGCTCCTCGGTCTTCTTGAAGTCCCGGGTCCAGTAGCCGTGGTAGCCGGCGTTGGGCACCCCACCGTAGGTGGCGGCCACGTCGATGTTGTCGACGTGCGGCGAGATCCAGATGGAAGTGACGCCCAGCCCCTGGAGGTAGTCGAGCTTCTGCTGGATGCCGGCGAAGTCACCGCCCCAGTAGAGCTTCCAGTTGGACTTGCCCGCGTCGTACAGGCCGGGGCTCTTGGCCGGGTTGTTGTTGCCGGTGTTGCCGTCGAAGAAGCGGTCGGTCGCGATCTGGTAGCACAGGTCGGATTTGAGGCTCGCCCGGTTGGTCACCGGGGCGTCGGCGCGGGCCACACCGGCCGGGCCGACCGTGGTCACGGCCAGGCTGGCGGTGAGCAGCGCGGCCAGGCGCCATGATCGTCTTGACAATGGGGGCTCCTTACTGCGACTACGGGTGCTCGCCGAGCGGGATCACCGCTCGCTGTCGCACTGCTTGATCAGTTGGTCGGCGAGGTCTCCGGCCAACTCGTACAGCCGATGGGTGTCGTCGTCGGACAGGTGCGAGAAGCGTTGGCGGTTCGTCGTGGCGAACACCGCGTGGGCGGCGGTGAGCCGCTCCCGGCCGAGCGCGGTCAGGGACACCGCGACCAGGCGCTGGTCGGCCGGGTCGGATCCGGTCCGCACCAGACCGGCCTCGACGAGCCGCCGGACGAGCCGGGTGATGTTGCCGCGGGTGCAGAGCAGGAGGTCGGCGAGCTGGCTCACCGACCGGCCGCCACCGGTCGGGACACCGGGGACGGCGCCGGCCGTACCGTGCGGCGCGGCGTCGGGCGCGTCGTCTTCGAGCAGGCGCAGCAGGTTGTAGTGGGTCGGGGTGAGACCCACCGTCGCCAGCGCCCGCCGGTCACCGTCGTCCAGCAGTACGTAGATCCGCTGGAGCCGCTGGTAGAGCTCGGCGAGTCGGGCGTCCGCGCTGGACAACACATGCCCCCACATTGAGAGTTTTCGATTTGGTTACTAGTCAACAAACTGATTGCTGCGAAAGTTACGCCCCCGAAACGTCCCGGGTCAACAGGTTGCAGAAAGTTGGCGCAAGAACCTGCAAGACCTGCCCGGAAGCGGATTGCCGCTTGCAGCTCGGGCTGACAGGATGCCCGCATGGCGCTCGTGGAGGCTCATCACCTGACGAAGACCTTCCGCCGGCCCGACAAGGCGCCCGGCCTGCGCGGCTCGGTGACACACCTGGTCCGCCGCCGCTTCACCACGGTCCGGGCCGTCGACCGGGTGGACCTCTCGATCGAGGCCGGCGAGGCCGTCGCGTACGTGGGCCCGAACGGCGCCGGCAAATCCACCACGATCAAGCTGCTCACCGGCATCGTCCAGCCCACGTCCGGGCACGTACGGGTCGCCGGCCGCGACCCGCACCGCGAGCGGACCGCCAACGCGCGGCAGATCGGCGTCCTCTTCGGACAGCGCTCGCAGCTCTGGTGGGATCTGCCGGTCCGCGAATCGCTCGCCCTGCTGCGCGACATGTACGACGTACCGGCGGCGGCGTACCGGGAACGGCTGGCCCGGTTCGACGCGGTCCTCGCCCTCGACGAGATCATGCCGGTGGTCGCCCGCAAGCTGTCCCTGGGCCAGCGGATGCGCGCCGACCTGGCCTGCGCCCTGATCCACGGCCCCCGGGTCGTCTACCTCGACGAACCCACCATCGGCCTGGACATCGCGGTCAAGGACCGGGTCCGGAAGTTCCTCCGGGAGCTGCGGGCCGACGGCACCACCCTGATGCTGACCACCCACGACCTCGACGACATCGAGGACACCTGCGACCGGATAGTGATCATCGACCACGGGCGGGTCATCTACGACGGCACGCTGGCCCAGGTCAAGGACACCTACGCCCGGCAGCGCAACGTCCACCTCCAGCTCGCCGGCGACGTCACGGTGCCCGACCTCGCCGCCCGGTTCCCGGCCGCCGCCGTCAGCGCGGGCCCGTCCCCCGGCGAGTTCACCGTGGCCTTCGACAAGGCGGCCCTGACGGTCGGGCAGATCCTCGCCGGGGTGATCCCGCTCGCCGAGGTCGTCGAGGTACGCATCGACGAACCCGCCATCGAGGACGTCATCCGCAAGGTGTACGCCGGCGAACTGGTCCTCTCGCCCACCCCGACCCCGTCGTGAGCGTCAGGGGATACACCCGGCTCGCCACCACCACCGTGAGAGCCACCTTCGCCCACCGGCTCAGCATCGGCCTCGGCACGATCGGCGTCATCTTCCAACTGGTCGCCATGGTCGCGCTGTGGACCGCGCTGCTCGCCGACGGCGCGCGGATCGGCGGCTACTCGCTGCCGGAGATGAAGGGCTACCTGCTGGTCGGCTTCGCCACCGGCGTCGTCGGCCGGGGCCTCGGCGAACACGTCATGGCCGAGCGGATCCGCAGCGGTGCCGTCGCCCTCGACCTGGTCAAGCCGCTGGACTACCAGAAGATGCGGTTCGCCGAGGTGCTCGGCGGCCTCGTCATCGAAATCATGGTGATCGTCGCCGTCGGTGCGGCCTTCGTCACCCTGGCCGGTCCGGTGCAGGCCCCGGTCCGCCCCGACCTGCTCCTGCTCAGCCTCGTCGCGGTCGTACCGATCAAGTTCCTGATCATCTACCTGAGCACGATGCTCTGCTTCTGGACGCAGAACTACCACGGGCTCGCCTGGACCCGTACGGCACTGACCCAACTGCTCTCCGGTGCCCTGGTGCCGCTCGCCCTGCTGCCCGGCTGGCTCGCCGCGACCGCGGCGGTGCTGCCGTTCGCCGCCATCACCTCCACCCCGGCCCTGATCTACACCGGCAAGGCGACCGGTACCGGGGCGCTGCTCCTGATCGGCTACCAGTTCCTGTGGGCGGCCGGACTCTGGATCCTGGCCCGGCTCGCCTGGCGGACCGCCGTCCGCCAGCTCACCGTCCACGGAGGTTGACCGTGCGCCTCGTCCGCGTCTACCGGCGCAGCCTCGGCGCCCACCTGCGCGCCGTACTCGAATACCAGTCGGACTTCTGGCTGCTGGTCACCGCCGGGCTCGTCACCCAGTCGCTCGGCTTCATCTTCCTGTCCGCGGTGTTCGCCCGCGTCCCCACCCTCAACGGCTGGCGGTTCGAGGAGACCGTGCTCATCTACGCCCTGGCCGGGCTGGCCCAGGCGGCGGTGCCGCTGGTCGCCGACGGCGCCTGGCTGCTCGGCTCGCTGGTGCACACCGGCGAACTCGACTACCGGCTGGTCCGGCCGTACCCGGCGGTGCTCCAGGTGACCAGCCACCAGATCGGGTTCAGCGGGGCCGGCGACGCGATCGGCGCCGGCGTGCTGCTGATCTGGGCGCTGAGTCGGGTCGAGGTGCACTGGACGCCGGTGAAGGTGCTCCTCGGGCTGCTCATCCTGCTCGGAGCGGTCGTCATCCGCATCGCGATCACCGTGGCGACGAACGCGGTCGCGTTCTGGATACCGTCGCCGAACCCGATGTTCGCGTCCGCCGTCTTCCAGATCGGCGAACTGGCCCGCTATCCGCTGACCATCTACGGCTTCGGGCTGCGGATCGTGCTCACCGGCCTGTTGCCGTTCGCCTTCACCGGGTTCCTGCCGGCCGCCTGGCTGCTTGACCAGGGCGGGGCGGCGTGGCTCGGCCTGGCCACCCCGGTCGTCGCGGCGCTCTGCGCCCTGGCCGCGTACGCCGTCTTCCAGCGCGGCCTCCGCCGCTACGAAAGCGCCGGTCACTGAAGCGTGCGGCCGGCTATGCCGCGTCGCGGCGCTCCGCCGGCCGGAGCTGGGCCAGCGCGCGCATGGCATCGGCGAGCATGATCGGCCGGTCCTCGTCAGCCGTGGAGAGGTGCAGCTCGATCCACTGCCGGATCAGCACGCTGGGCCGGGTGCCGTGCGCCTCGGCGTACTCACGCAGCCGACGGTGCACGCTGAGCGGAATCCGCAGCGACGTGACCACGAGCATGTCGTCGACATCCTCTGCGACCGGCGGCAGTTCGGCCAGCAGTTCGGCCTCGGACTCGCCGGTGTCGACGTAGGTCAACTCCCCCTCAGCGGCGGCGATCAGTTCGGCCTCGCCCGGGGCCGTCTCGTCATGCTTGCTCACGCCCTGCCTCCCACCGGTCGTACTCGGCCACCTGCTCGGCGGTCATCTCCCTGGCGCCAATGATCAACCAGTCACGGTTGACCTCTGTCGGCGCAACACCACGATGAGCCGACGCCCGGCGCGGGTCCGTCCCCAGACCGCAAGGACCGACACACCGCCGGCACCGACCGCTCTACGCGGCCAGCGGGGCCGCTGGTCCTCCAGGACCTGCCGCACTTCGTACGGTTCGATGCCTTTCAGCGTTGCCAGCAGCAGCGGCACCCACTCGTAACCCACCCTCGCATCGTATTACAACGGTATTGCATCGGATGCCCCGCCAGAAGATACCGTCGGTGGAGCCCACCTACCAAAAGGCCGGGGCGAATCGTCGTCCAGGTTCGAGTAGAGGTGGGCGATCGCCGTCGGGCCGGGCGCCTCGGTCAACCGCTCCAGCGACACCGGACGGCCCTCCGGGTCGGCCACCGGCAGCCGCCAGTTCGGGAACTCGTCAACCGTGCCGGGCAGGTTCTGCGGGCGCCGGTCGCCGACCAGGTCCGGCAGCCAGACCCCGAGCAGCCTGGCCGGGGTACGGGCCAGGAACCGGTGCAGGGCAACGGTGTCCGCGGCCAGCCCCGGCACCCCGTCGGCGGCCGACCGGAGCCCACCGCGGTCCAGTTCAGCGAGCCAGCCGTCCCGTTCGGCGGCCTCCTCGGCGGCGACCTGCGCCCGGTCGCGGGTCAGCAGGCCCAGCCGGTCGTGCAGGTCGACGTGGTCGCCGGCCAGCCAGGCGGCGGTGCTGGGCAGGTCGTGGGTGGTCAGCGTGGCCAGGCAGTCGGCCCGCCAGTCGGCGGCGGGCAGCGGGCCGCCACGTTCCTCGGACCCGCCCCGGTATTCGAACCGCAGCACCGACGTGCCGAGGATGCGCCGGTCGGCCAGCTCGTCGCGGACCCGCCGCTCGACCGTACCGAGGTCCTCGCCGATCACCATCGCGCCGGCCCGGTGCGCTTCGAGCGCCAGTACGCCGAGCAGCGCCTCGTGGTCGTAGTGCACGTACGCGCCGGCGCGGGCCCCGGCGCCCTCGGGAATCCACCAGAGCCGGAACAGCCCCATGATGTGGTCCAGCCGCAGGGCTCCGCAGTGCCGCAGTACGCCGCGCACCACCTCGGCGAACGGCTCGTACCCGGCTTCGGCGAGGGTGTCCGGCCGCCACGGCGGCAGGCCCCAGTCCTGGCCGCCGGCGCTGAAGTTGTCCGGTGGGCAGCCGACCGTGATGCCACCGGCCAGGAAGCGGTGCAGCCGCCAGGCGTCGGCGCCCTCCGGGTCGACGCCGACGGCGAGATCGTGGACCAGCCCGATCGACATCCCGGCGTCACGGGCGGCGGTCTGGGCGGCGGCCATCTGCTCGTCGACCAGCCAGTTGACCCAACGGTGGAAGTCGATCCGATCGGCCAGGTCACGGCGGGCCGCCTCGACCGCCACGCCGTCGGGGGTACGCAGCCCGGCCGGCCAGGACCTCCACCGGGTGCCGTGCACCTCGGCCAGGGCGCACCAGGTGGCGTAGTCGGTCAGGCCGGCCCCCTGACCGGTGACGTACGCGTCGTACGCGGCCTGCCGGGCCGGCGTACGCGGCACCCGATGCAGCAGTTCCAGCGCCTGGCGCTTGAGCGCCCACACCGCCGCCCGGTCGATCAGCTCGTCGCGGTGCAGCACCCCGTCGGTGAGCGCCCGCCCCCGGTCGGCGAGGACGTCCACCGCCCCGCGCACCGCCACGTACTCGGGGATCGCCTCGATCCGCAGGTTCATCGGATCGGGGAACCGGCGGGTGCTCGGCCGGTAGGGCGACGGGTCGGGCAGCGGTCCGGGCACGTACGCGTGCAGCGGGTTGAGCAGCACGAACGACGCGCCGAGCCGGCCCGACCAGGTGGCCAGGCCGGCCAGGTCGCGCAGATCACCCATCCCCCACGAGCGTTCGGAGAGCACCGAGTAGATCTGGGCCAGCAGGCCCCACCGGCGGCGGTCCGGGGTGGCCAGCACGTCCGGCGCGACGATCAGCGGTGCGGTCGCGCTCCGGCCGGCCGCCTCGGCGTGCAGCGTGTGGTAGCCGAGCGGCAGCCGGCCGAGGTCGCCGGTCGGATCGGCCACGTCGTGCCACTCGCCGGTCTCGGTACGGACCCGGTACGTGGCCGCCGGCCACGCCGGGTCGGCCCGCACCGTCGCCGGCCGGCCCCGCCGGACCACGACGCACGGCGGCAGCAGCCGGTCGGCGTCCACGTCGGAGGTGGCCGCCGGGTCGACACCGAGCGCGGCGAGCACCCGGCGCAGGTTCTCCGGCGCGACCGCGATCCGCTCACCGCGGTCGGTGGCGTACTCCGGGGCGACGCCGTGCCGCCGGGCCAGGTCGGCGAGTGCCGTCATTTCACTCCTCCGGTGCCACGGACCGGGCGGCCAGCAGGCGTTCGAGCACCACCGCCACCCCGTCCTCGTCGTTGGTCAGGGTGGTTTCGTCGGCCCGTTCCCGCAGGTCGGGGTGGGCGTTGGCCATCGCGACGCCGTACCCGGCCCAGTCGAGCATCGGGATGTCGTTGGGCATGTCGCCGAACGCGATCGTGTCGGCGGCGGTCAGCCCCCACCGCCGTACGGCGTAGACCAGCCCGGTCGCCTTGCTGATCCCGGCCGGCAGCAGTTCGACCAGCCGCTCGCCGGCATGGGCGACGGTGAGCGCCGTACCGCAGATCCGCCGGGCGACCGCCACGAGCGCCTCGTCGTCGTGGCCCGGATGCCGGATCAGGATCTTCTCCACCGGTCCGGTCCAGAGATCGGGCTCGGTGACCAGCCGCCAGTCGGCGCCGGGCCGCCGGTCGAAATCGGCGGTGGCCAGGAATCCGCTGGCGGCGACGGCGGCCAACGCCAGCGCCCCGGTCTCCCGGCCGATCGCCTGGACCAGGGCGCGGGCCACGTCCCGGTCGAGGGTGTGGGTGACCAGCAGCCGGTCGCTGTCGAAGTCGTAGACGTGGGCGCCCTGCCCGCAGACCGCCAGCCCCCGGTAGTCGAGCTGGGTGAGCAGCCGCCGGGTGCCGAAGACCGGCCGGCCGGTCACGACCAGGTGCCGGGCACCGGCGGCCCGTACCGCGGCCAGGGTCCGCAGGGTCCGCGCGGACAGCGACCGGTCGCTGCGCAGCAGGGTGCCGTCGAGGTCGGTGGCGACGATCCGGTACGGCAGGGTCACGACGCCACCGGCGGGACGTCCCACGTGCTGCGGCCGGAGGCGAGCCGCAGCAGGAACACCGGTACATCCGGCACGTCCGGCCAGGGCAGTACGGTGCGGAAGGCCGGGCCGTCGGGTTCGAGCGGACGCGGCCGCCCGTCCGGGCCGACCAGGTCGACGCCGGCCGCTCCGGTGACCTCGTACCGCAGTTCGGGGCCGTCGGGGTGCGGGATCAGCCGGCAGCGCCGGCGCAGGGCGCGGGCCCGCTCGGTGTCGCCGAGCAGGTCGGCCAGTTCGAGGCAGCGGTCGAGATCGCCCCGACGGTCGGCGGCGGCGTGGAGCTGGCGCAGCGTCGCGACGTCGACCGGCCCGGACCGGCGTACGGCCTCCAGGTCGGCGAACCCGATCGCGGCGGCCCGGATCGCCGCCCGGTGGGTCTGCCACTGCCGCCCGTCGAGTTGGTCGAACCAGCCGTAGCCGATCAGGTGCTCGACCGGCGGCGGCGGGACGTCGCCGGCGAGCAGCCGGGCGAACCGGTCCAGCCGCCGGTCGGCCGCGGCGGCGTAGGTGAACGTGCGGCCCAGCGCGGTGGCGTCGGCGGACAGCCGGCGGTAGCCGTCCGGGTCGCCGCGCCACAGCCGGGCCGCCTCGTGGATCCGCCCGACCAGCGCGCGGGTCAGCCGGGGGTCGTCGGGGGTGAACGAGCGCGGCAGGTCGAAGCCGGGTACGGGGCGGTAGTGCCGGGTCGACTCCTGCGCGGTCGCGATCGGCACCGCGCCGCACACCATCGCCTGCCCCTGGGCAATCAGGAACGTGTCGAGTTCGTACTTGGACGGGAAGAGGCAGTAGTCGGCGGCGACCGCCTCACGAAAGAAGGTCTCCTCGTCGGCCATCGACCAGAAGAGCCGGACCCGGTCGGGGAACCGGTCGGCGACCCGCTGGAAGTACGGCTCACCGACGGGCGCGTCGCCGCCGGCCGCGGTCGCCATCCGGAGCACGAAGTTGACCTCGGGATCGGTGGCGAGTACGGCCTCGACCGCCCGGACCAGCTCCCACTGTCCTTTGTGGTGCACCGAGTACCGGGCGACGTGGTGGAACGTCGGCCGGCCAGGATCGAGCCCCAACCCGTCGAGGACCCGGGTCCGGTCGACCGTGCCGGGATCACGGTCCAGCCACGGCGCCGGCACCCCGCAGCCGCCGACGAACTGCTTGCCCGCGTTGTCGCGTACGACCCGGGCGACCGCGGTCCGGCGAAACGCCACCTCGTACGGGGTGTCCCGGAACGTGGAGTAGAAGTCGCGCTGGCCGGGGGTGAGGAAGTCGATCGAGTCGCAGTGGTCGGCGATCAGGGCGAAGAGGCTGACGTGGTCGGCGCCCCGGCCCGCCGACAGCCGGGTGTGCCGCAGGTGCCCCGCCAACGCCGTCGCCAG
This sequence comes from Polymorphospora rubra, assembly GCF_018324255.1. GTDB lineage: Bacteria > Actinomycetota > Actinomycetes > Mycobacteriales > Micromonosporaceae > Polymorphospora > Polymorphospora rubra. Next base: position 3,542,598 of record NZ_AP023359.1, on the reverse strand, counting down.
GGCCGCCGCCCGCGCCGCTCCCGGGTCGTCCGGTACGGCGACCGGGGCCGGCGGGTCGAGGTAGCGGTCGAGGTCCACCCCGGTGCCGAACATCGCCAGCAGCCGGGCCAGCTGCGGCCGGTAGACGCCGAGGTCGATCGGCATGTTGCTGGCGACCGTGGACACCACCCGGAAGCGGGGATCGCCGGCCAGCACCGGCGGCAGCAGGTAGTGGTAGTACGGCTCGTACGCCTGCACCAGCGTCGGCTCCCCGCCGGCGCCCGCACCGCCGGTGCCGTGGCCGGCGCCCTCGCCACCGAGCCGCCGCAGCAGGAAGCGCAGGGCGGCGACCTGGAACACCAGCGGCTTGAAGAACGCCGGATCGGTGCCCTCACTCGCCGCGGCGGGATAGATCCGTTCCGGGAGCAGGTCGAGCTGGTCGTTGCCGAGCAGATAGACGTCGACGCCCTCGTGGCGCAGCAGGTGGGCACGGGTGGTCACGGTGCGGTCCCCCGGCGGGTCCGGCCACACCGCCGGGTCGGGCACCAGCGGCACCAGATGCTCGTCGTGGTGGTCCAACTCGGTCACGTCGTAGCGGGCGGCGAGGTGGTCGAGCCGGCCATGGGTGGGGGTGACGACCGAAACCCGGTGCCCGCGGTCGACGTACTCCCGGGCCAGTTGCCAGACCAGCGGCGCCAGCCCGCCGCGCATCATCCGTACGTCGAAACCGAGGGCCTCGAACGCGACCTTCACGACGTGCACGGCACCCCCTGTGCGAGCAGGTCGCGGATGCCGTCGTCGACACCGCGTACCCGCAGCCCGTGCTCTTCCAGGAAGCCGGCCAGGCGGGTACTGGTCAGGCAGGTGTTGACCGGGCGCGAGGCATACCGGGTCCGGGCCAGCGGCACCCGGACCACCAGCCCGGCCGGTACGCCGAGACCGGCCGCGATCCGGTCCGCCCAGTCGGCCCGGTTGATCCGGTCCGGCCCGCCCAGGTGCAGCAGATCCGGCACGCCGTCGGCGAGGGCGGCGACGGTGACCGCCGCGACGTCGTCGACCGGCACCGGCGTGGTCCACTGGCCGTCCGGCACCTCGACCGGCTCCCCGGCCCGCAGCGCGTACGCGCACTTGGCGAAGAAGTTGAGCCACTTGCCGGTGCCGGCCGGCTCCCAGCCGTAGACCAGGCTGACCCGTAACACGGTGCCGGCCGTGCCGATCGCCCGCTCGGCCCGCAGCTTGGCCCGGCCGTAGGCGTTGGCCGGGGCGACCGGGGTGTCCTCGTCGTTGCCGGGTGCGCGGCCGTCGAAGACGTTGTCGGTCGAGATGAGCACCAGCCGGCGGCCGGCGGTGGTGGCGGCCAGGTTGGCGGCGGCGGTCTCGTGCAGCCGGGCCGCCCGCCCGGGTTCCGCCTCGCACCAGGTGACGTCGGACGGCCCGTGTACGGCGACGACGCCGTCCGGGGCAACCCGGTCGACCACCTCGGCGCAGGCCACCGGGTCGGTGACGTCCAGGCGTATCCACCGGAGGTCCGGGCGCCCGGGGCGGGGGCGGGCGGCCGTCGGGAGGCCAGCACCGCACTCCCGCCGAGGTCGGCGACCCGCCGCGCGACCGCCCGCCCCACGAACCCACTCCCCACGATCAGAACCCGCACGCCGCCCCCTCCCCGCCGTCCCCGTCTCCGCTCTCCCCCGCCGCGCTCTCCCCCGCGATCTTGCAGTTGTCTCCCCCTTCTGTCCCGGTTTGGGCGGCGACAAGTGCAAGATCGCGGGGAGCGGCGGGACGGGGGTGGGGTGGGGAACGGGGGTGGCGGGGGTGTGGGTCAGGAGGCGGCCGGCGCCGATCAGGCCGTGGTCGTCGTCCGGCTCGCCGAGCACCACCATCTCGTCGATCTCCGTCGGGGTCAGGCCGAAGCAGCCGAGCCGGTGCAGCGCCTCGGTGAGCAGGGTGGCGTACCGGGGGCCGACGGCGAGCGCGAAGCCGCCCATGATGACGTACCGCCGGATCCCGATCGCGGCGAAGATCGCGGTGATCGCGGTGGCCAGGTGGCGCAGGCCGTCCCGCAGCACGCCGGTGGCGAACGGGTCGCCGGCCCGCGCCGCCGCGGCCAGCGCCACCGCGTCCAGCTCGGCCCCGGCCAGCATCGAGCGGGCGAATCCGGACAGGTCGGCGGCTGCGGCGCGCCGGGCGGCGGCGACGGCACCCCGGCCGGAGGCGATCGCGCCGAGGTGGCCCCGGCCGCCGCAGTCGCACGGCACCGCCTGCGGCGACAGGTCGCACGTCCAGTGGCCGAGTTCGCCGCCGTGCCCGTCGGGGTGCAGCAGCACCTCGCCGGACCGGAAGACCTTGTTGCCGATCCCCGAACTCACCGTGATCAGGCAGAAGGCCTCCTGGTCGGCGCCGGGGTCGACGTAGCGCCAGGCGGCGGCGGTCAGGTCGTTGACCAGGGTCACCGGCACGCCGAGCCGCTGGCGCAGCAGGTCGCGAAGCGGCAGCGGGTCACCGCGCCGGCCCCACACGGTCGGCGCGGCCGGCACCCGCCCGGCGGCGTCGACCGGGCCGGCAAACGCGATCCCGAGGTGCCGCGTGCCGTGCCGGGCCAGGGCCGCCCCGGCGACCTCGACCAGTTGCCCGACGACCCGGCGTTGCAACACCGGCACCGGATCACCCGGATACCGGTCCATGCCCTCGGTCGGCATCCGGCGCACGTCGTCGACCCGGTCGGTGGCGCTGTCGTAGCGCCCCACCCGCAGGGTGGTCCCGCCGACGTCGACGACGGTGTACGCGGTCACCGCACCACGTCCTGAGTGGACAGTGTGTCGACCGGCTGCACGGTGCCGTCCTCCAGCACGATCGCCGAGTCGACGCGCGCCCCCGGCGGGACCACCGCGCCGGGCAGCAGGATGCTCCGCCGGACAACCGCGCCGGCACTGACCCGCGCCCCGGGGAAGACCACGCAGCCGTCCAGCTCGCCGTCGTTGACCAGGTCGTCGGGTACGACGCTGCGACTGATCCCCGGCGCGGCCGGCACCAGGCGGCGGCCGACGGTCGGGGCGACCACCCGCGGCATCGCGTCCACCGGCATCGACGGCGGGTCGTCGACCAGCGCCAGGTGTGCCCGGTGGTAGCGCTCGACGGTGCCGATGTCGGCCCAGTAGCCGGGCACCTCGTGCCCCCGGATCTCCTCGCCGGCGGCGAGCATGGCCGGGATGACGTCGCGGCTGATGTCGTGCTGCCAGCCGGTGCCGTCGAGCAGTTCGAGGTAGCGGTGCAGGACCTTGGCGTCGAAGACGCAGAACGCGGCGAAGACGAGGTCGCTGGTCGGCTCGGCCGGCTTCTCCACGAAGGACACCAGCCGGTCGTCGGCGTCGAACCCGACCATTCCGAACAGGTGCACGTAGCGGCGCTCGATCCGCTGGTAGGACACGGTGAGCGCGGCCCCGCCCGCCCGGTGCGCGGCGATCATCGGGCCGTAGTCGAAGCGGTAGACGTGGTCGGCGTGCTGGACCAGCACCTCGGTCACGTCCGCTTCGAACAGGTACGGCGCCTTGCGGATCAGCGCGTCGGCGGTGCCCCGCTCCGGCGGTCCGGAGAACGGCTCCAGCTCCGCCGGCGGCCCGTCGCGGTACGCCTCGTCGTACGGGCCGAAGTGCACCCGGAATCCCGGCCGCCACCAGGTGCGCCGCAGGTCGTCCATGAGCTGCCGTTCGGCGTACTGGGACAGCAGCAGGACCCGGTCGAGCCCGGACGCCCGCGCGTTGGCGAGGGAGAAGTCGATCAGCCGGCAGGCGCCGCCGAACGGCACCAGCGGCTTGAGCCGGCCGGTCCCGAGCCGCCCCATCCGGCGCCCCTCGCCGCCGGCGAGCAGCGCGGCCCGTACCCCGGCGGTCACCGGTGCACCGTCCCGCCGACCGGCACCCGGTCCCAGGTGGCCCGGCCGCTGCGCAGGGTGAGCAGCAGATGCAGTTCGCCGGCGCCGGGCGGCAGCGGGCCGCCGAAACCTTCCCCGTCGGGTTCGAGCCGGACCACGGTCGGCCGGCCGCGGTCCGGTGCGGCCAGGTCGGGTACGACCAGTTCGACCCGTTCGGCGTGGGCCAGCCGGTAGCTGATCCGGCGGCCGGTGACGGTGCACCGCCCGGCCAGCCGCGCGCCGAGCCGCCGCGCCAGTTCGGGGTGGTCGTCGGCGGCCAGCTCGACGCAACGGGCGCAGCGGCCGAAGTCGGCGCGCGCCCAGGCCCGTTCGAACAGTTCGGTCAGGGCGGCGGCGGAAAGCGGTGCGCAGCGCCGGTAGGCGTCGGCGTCGCCCAGCCGAAGGGCCGCGTCGGCGACCGGCCGCTGCGTCCACGCGCCGTCCGGCAGCAGGTCGAACCAGCCGTGCCGCAGCAGCCGGTCGGTCGTCAGGACCGGTTTCCGCCCCGCCCACAGCGGTTCGAACGCGGCCAGGTGGTCGCGGGCCGCCCGGTCCCAGGTGAACTCACGGGCCCGGTCGACGGCGTTGCGGGACAACCGCTCGTACTCCTCCGGCCGCTCGTGCCACAGCCGTACGGCCCGCCGGATCTGGCCGGCGAGGGCGTCGACGAGCAGCGGGTCGTCCTCGTAGAAGGAGCGGTTGACGGCGAAGCCGGTGGCGCCGCCGGCGGCCGGCCCGCCGACCGGGTCGAAGACGTGCCCGAAGTGGGCCATGCCGAGCTGGGCGGTGGCGATCGGCACCGCCCCGGTCGCCATCGCCTCGCCCTGGGCGATCAGGAACGTGTCCATCTCGAACTTCGACGGGAAGAGGCAGAAGTCGGCGCTGGTCGCGTAGCGGACGAGCTGGTCGTCGTCGACCCGCCACCACTGGAGGTGGACCCGGCCCGGGTGCTTGGCCACCACCTCGTGGAAGAGCGGGTCGGGGATGCCGGCGTCACTGAGGCAGCGCAGGACGAAGTTGGCCGCCGTACCCTCGGTCAGCACCCGGTCGACGGCCCGGACCAGCTCGACCTGACCCTTGTGGTTGACCGCGTAGCGGGCGTTGTGGAAGAACGTCGGCAGTGTCGGGTCGAGGCCCAGCTCGCCGAGTACGGCGGACCGGTCGACGGCGGGCAGCTCGCCGCGTACCCAGTTGTCACCGACCGCGCAGCCGCCGACGAACTGCTTGTGCGCGGTGCGGCGGACCGTCTCCGCGACCGGCAGCAGGGCGAAGAGCTGCTCGAACGGGGTGTCGGCGAAGTCGGTGTAGAAGTCACGCTGGCCGGGCGACAGGAAGTCGACCAGGTCGGCGTGTTCGGCGACCAGGTCGTAGATCCGGACGTGGTCGCGCGGGTATTCGTAGTGCAGGTGGGTGAGCTGCTGGTACTGGCTCATCGCGACCACGTGCGCCGACCGTTCCGCCGCCGGCTCCGCGTCGCCATCGGTCAGCGACCCGGACGGTACGTCGAGGAACTCCAGCAGCCGCTCCACCTCCGGCCGCCACAGCGACTTGCCGATCGGCATGTTGCTCTGCACCGTGCTGACCACGTGCTTCGTCGGGTCGGCCGCGAACGCCGCCGGCATCAGGTAGTGGTAGTACGGCTCGTGCGCGTGCACGATCGCCCGCTCGTCGGCGAACCGGTGCCGGATGAACCGTACGGCGGCGACCTGGTAGGCCAGCGGCTTGAAGAAGACCAGATCCCGCCCCTTGGTCTCGTACGCCGGATAGAACCGGTCCGGCAGCTGGTCGAGCAGTTCGTTGGAGAGGAAGTAGAGGTCGACGCCGTCCAGCCGGAGCAGGTGCGCGGTGGTCCGCAGCGGGATGTCGACCCGGGCCGGGAACCTCTCTCCCCAGGTCTTCGGCTCGAGCGGGATCGGCAGCTCGTACTCGTCGACGTGGTCGAGCGTCTCGACGTCGTGCAGCCGGCGCAGGTCGTCGAGACGGCCGTGGGCCGGGGTGACGATCGAGACCCGCTGGCCGAGCCGGGTCAGCGCGCTCGACAGCTGCCACAGGTAGACCGACGTGCCGCCCTGGATGAAACGGTGGTCGAAGCCTCCGCATTCGAAGTACGTCTCGATGACGTGCATGCTCACCCTTCCCCGGTCGCCGGCCGCAGCGTCTCCAGCGCGTGCCGCAGGTTGATCGCCGCGTGGTACGGCATGTCGTGCGCGTACGCGTAGTCGAGTTCGTGGACCAGCCGGCGCAGCCGGAACATCCGCCAGGCGGGTTGCCGCTCGGGTTCGGTGCCGGGGTCGGCGTACCCGGCGATCAGCAGCCGGCGGACCCGCCGGGCCCAGAGCTGCGCCGCCGCCTGCGACCGGCGCAGGACGGCCAGCCGGTCGGCGGTCCAGCCGGCGGTGTCCGGCGGGTGTCCGGCGGTGACCAGCAGCGCGGTCCGGCAGGTCTCGTCCCCGTCGACGTCCAGCTCGATCGCGGCCTGGTGGGCGAACTCGTCGGCGGTGAAGATCTCCAGCCCGCGCAGCAGCGACACCAGGTCCTGCCACGGCGACTGGTCGGCCCGGTCCGGGTCGGCCGGGTCGACGGCCGGGGTGGACAGGTCGATCAGGCACATCCGCCAGCCCGCGCCGGTCTCGGCGCGCAGGAAGTGCGACAGGTGCAGGTCGCCGTGGGTGGCGCCGGACGGCCAGCTGCCTGGTGCGGCCGCGGCCTGCCGGTCGAGTTCGTCGGCGAGCGCGGCGGCGACGGCGGCGCGTACCGGCCCGGGGTGCCGGTCGTCGGCCAGGATGAGCGGACCGAGTCGGGCCACCCGGGTGGCGGTCTCGGCCACGAAACGTTCCGCCGGGAAGTCCGGGGCCGGGCCGAGCCGGTCGGCCAGCTCGTCGTGGAAGGCGCGCAGGAAGCGGCCGGCCTCGGGCAGCCGGTCGACCAGCCCGCGCTGCACGGTGTCGACCGCCCCGGCGACCCCGACACCGTCGGCGAGCAGCGGCCACATCGCCCGGATGCTGTGCCGCAGCGGCAGGTCGAGCCCGTCGCCGTCGGCGTACGCGTAGACGACGCCGAGCGGCAGCCGCCGGCCGGTGTCGCGCTCGACGTAGTGGTAGTCGCCGACCCAGCGTTGGGTGCGTCCGCCGGGACCCATCAGCCGCATCATCCGGGGCTCCCGGGTGCCGGCCGACATCCGCCGGTAGGCCTTGTGGACGTGGGCTGCCCCGCCGAGGTCCACAAGGGAGAGCGCGTTGGAGGACCAGCCGGGGGCGAACGGCAGGGGGCCCCGGTACGGCGGCGGCCCGCCGTCGAACTCGACGACGTTGCCGGCGGCGGTCGGCAGCCGCAGCCCGTCCCGCAGCGCCTGGACGACGGCCCGGTCGTGGTCCGCGGTCCGGGTCGCCTCCCGCCCGGGATCGGCGTCGAGCACGGGTACGAAGTAGCGGGCGGCGCCATCGGCGGGCGCGACGACCAGCAGCCGGGACGGGCCCAGCACCGCCTGGTCGAGCACCCGGAACGGGCCCCGGCGCAGTGCCTCGTCCAGCCACGGAGCCGTACGCAGCAGTGTGGTGACGTCGGCGGGGATGTCGGTACGCATCGTCAGCTCCCGGTCATCTCGAAGCGGTCGACGCCCCGCCGCCACACCACACCGGCCACGGCCAGCGTGGCGGCGGTGACCAGCGGCAGCCACAGCAGCAGGTCGGAGCGGTCGAAGAGCAGATAGGACACCGGCACGTACGCGGTGAAGGCGTACGGCAGCAGCCAGGTCAGCAGCCGGCGCAGCGAGGGGTGGAACAGGTCGAGCGGATAGCCGCTGAGGTCACCGGGCTGGCTGGCCGCGACCACCGCCGCGAAACTGGTGGTGGTCCAGAACGACAGCGCCGCGAACACGACCTTGATGGCGGTGGTGATCAGCGCGCCGCAGAGCACCAGCAGCGGCAGCAGCAGCCACTGGACCGGGGTGAGGGCCAGGTCGAGCTGGGCCGCCGCGGTGCCGACCACGGCCAGCCCGATGACCAGCTCACCGAAGCCGTCCGGGTGCAGGAACCGCTCCGACAGCAGCGTGTAGAGCGGGCTCGTCGGCCGCAGCAGGTAGCGGTGGAAGTCGCCGGTGCGGACCAGGTCGCGGGAGAGGATCCAGAGCTGGTCGGTGAAGAGCCGGTCGAGGGCCCGGGGCAGCAGCGCGAAGCCGGTCAGGAAGAGCACCTGGTGGTAGCTCCAGCCGGCCAGCGCCGGCACCTGCTGGAAGATGATCCCGAGCAGCGCGAGCTGGCAGGCGACCCGGACCACCAGGCTGCCGGCCCCGATCAGGAAATCGGCCCGGTACACGACCAGCCGGTGCAGGCTGACCCCGCTGAGGAACCAGGTGAGCCGGACGTACCAGAGCGCCGTCCCCAATGCGCTGCGCCCGGTCATCCGCCCACCTCGCTGCGCTCGGTCATCCGCCCACCTCGCTGCGCTCGGTCATCCGCCCTGCACCTCGAGCCGGCGGATCGCGAGCCGCCACACCAGCGCCACCGCCAGGAGCAGGGCGACCGCCCAGCCGAGCTGCACGGCGAGGATGCCGGCCGCCTCGCCGGCGCCGGAGTAGCGGCCGAGCAGCAGCCGCAGCGGGCTGTCGACCATGCCGTGGAACGGCAGCAGCCGGGCCACCGCCGCCATCGGTTCGGGCATCACGGCCAGTGGCACGAGTTGCCCGGCCAGCAGTGCCACCGCGCTGTCCTTGATGGTCCGCAGCCCCCACACGTTGGTGCTGACGAACGCCGCCAGCCCGACCAGCAGGTTCACCGCGTACGCGATCAGCACCGAACCGACCAGGGCCGGGCCGAAGAGGGCCAGCCCGGACCAGGTCGGCGTCGTCATCGGCAGCAGCAGCGCGTAGAGGCCGAGCAGCGGCACGCCGACCACGACGGCGTTGGCGACCGACACCGGCAGGCTGGCGAAGAACCTGGACACCGGATAGCTGACCGGCCGGACCAGCACCGCCGCGATGTCACCCCGGCTGATCTCGGCGGAGACCCCCTCGTCGACCCGGTTGTTCTGGAGCAGGGCGAGCACCTGGGCCAGTACGACGTACGTGGTGATCCCGGCGAGGTCGAAGCCGGCCACCGTGTCGCGGGCGGCGAACACCTCCCGCCACAGGTACGCCAGCAGTCCGGCGGTGACCGCTGCCGTGATGCCGCTGACCAGGAACGTGATCCGGTACTGCAACAGGCCCTGCAGGCCACTGGTGACGTATGGCAGGTAGCGCCGTAGGCCGGCACCGGTCCGCCGGGCCGGAACGGCCGGCGCGGTCACCCGGAGCCGCCGCTGGCGACGGTGGCCCGGGTGGCGTACACCCGGCGCAGCACGGTCTCCAGGTCCGGTTCGGGGGCGAAGCACTCGGTGACGTCGAAGTGTTCGAGCACGAACGCCATCACCTGCCGGGCCGACCAGCGCGGCACCGGGAAGTCGACCCTGATCCGGCCCGGGCCGTCGGGCACCGCACGCACCCCGGGCAGCCCGGTCTCCAGCAGGGCCAGCGCGCCGGCCACCGGCCGGTCCGTCCCGTGGTCGAAGACGACCGTGCGGGTGTCCGCCGTACGCAGCAGGTCGGCCATGCTGCCCTGGTGCACCACGGCGCCCTCGTTGACGACCAGCACCTGGTCGCAGATCGAGCCGATGTCGCCGATGTCGTGACTGGTCAGCATGACCGTCGTACCCAGCTCCGCGTTCACCTGGTTGATCAACGTCCGGACCGCTTCCTTGAGGGTGAGGTCCAGCCCGATGGTCGGCTCGTCGAGGAAGACCACGGCCGGGTCGTGCAGCAGGCTCGCCGCCACCTCGGCCCGCATCCGCTGACCGAGGCTGAGCTGCCGGACCGGGGTCGTACCGAGCGCGTCGAGGTCGAGCAGTTCACGGAACCGGGCCATGTTGCGGCGGTAGACCGGATCCGGGATGTCGTAGATGCGGCGCAGGATCCGGAACGAGTCGCCGACCGGCAGATCCCACCAGAGTTGGCTACGGTGACCGAAGACGGCACCGATCACCGCCGCGGTCGCCCGCCGCTCCCGGTGCGGTTCCCGCCCGTCGACCAGGCACCGGCCGGCGGTCGGGCGCATGATGCCGGTCAGCAGCTTGATGGTGGTGGACTTGCCGGCACCGTTCGCGCCGACGTACGCGACCTTGGTGCCGGCCGGGATCCGGAACGAGACGCCCGCGACCGCCCGCACGATCTGGTGGCGGCGGGTGAACAGGCCGGCCAGGCTGCCGCGCAGGCCCGGTCCGCGCTCGTAGCGGCGGAACTCCTTGACCAGCTCCTCGGCGACGATCACCGCAGCTCACCGACCGCGCCGCCGATCGCCCGGTCGAGCAGGTCCAGTCCGTGCCGCAACTGTCCGTCGTCCAATGTGAACGGTGGGGCGAGCCGGATGACGTGGCCGCCGATGGCGGTGCGCAGCCCGAGGTCGAGCGCCGCCTGATAGACCCGGCGGGCGAGTTCGGGAGCCGGTCGCCGGCTCTGCCGGTCGTGCACGAACTCCAGCCCGTACAGCAGGCCGATGCCGCGTACGTCGCCGAGGTTCGGATACCGCTCGTGCAGTTCCGCCAGCCGGGGCGCCATCAGGTCGCCGAGCACCCGTACCCGGTCGACCAGGGTGTCCCGGCGCAGCACCGACAGGGTCGCTTTCGCGGCGGCGATGCCCAGCGGGTTGCTCGCGTACGTCGACGCGGTCGAGCCGGCCCGGGCGGCGGCCGGCGAACGGAGCACCGCGTCGGTGCCGGCGAGCACCGCGAACGGGAAACCCGACGCCATCCCCTTCGACAGCGCGACCAGGTCGGCCCGTACGCCGAGCGCCTCGCTGGCCAGGAACGACCCGGTACGCCCACCACCGGTCAGCACCTCGTCGGCGACCAGCAGCACCCCGTTGTCGCGGCAGGCGGCCGCGATCTGCTCCCAGTAGCCGGGCGGCGGCACGATCACGCCGGCCGCCCCGAGGACCGGCTCGAAGAACAGCGCGCTCACGTTCGACTTCTCGGCGATGTGCCGGCGGACCAGGCTCGCGCACCGTACGTCGCACGACGGGTAGGTCAGCTCCAGCGGGCAGCGGTAGCAGTACGGCGAGTAGCCGAGCACGCTGTTGCCGGCGAACGACTGGTGGCCGACGTCCCAGTGCACGAGCATCCGCGCGCCCTGCGTCTTGCCGTGGAAGCCGTACCGCAGCGCGCCGACCCGGTTGCGGCCGGGTTCGGCGACCGCCTGGACCGTACGCAGCGCCGCCTCGACCACCTCGGCGCCGGTGGAGAAGAACGCCAGCGTGGTCAGGTGCTCCGGCAGCAGTTCGGCGAGCAGTTCACAGAGCGCCGCCCGGTCGGCGGTGGCGAAGTCGTGCACGTTCCACAGTCGACCCGCCTGCTCGGTCAGGGCTGCCACCACCTCGGGGTGGCAGTGCCCGACCGACTGGGTCAGGGTGCCGGCGGCGAAGTCCAGGTATTCGTTGCCGTCGAGGTCGACCAGCACCGCGCCGCGCCCGGAGACGAAGACCCGGCCGCCGAGGGCGGCCTCCTCGGAGGCGCCGGGCGCCAGGTACGCCGCCTCCCGGGCCAGCAACTCCACCTGGCGGGGACCGGGGCCCGTCACGCCGCGTCCGGTCCGGGTGCGGGCGCGCCCAGCGGCGCGATCTCGAAGACGAGCAGGTGCAGGTCGTCGGCGCCGCTGTTGGCCAGGCCGTGTTCGCCGTACGGCCGGTTGACCACCACGTCGCCGGCCACCACGTCGAACGTGTCGCCGTCCAGCGTCATCCGACCGGCGCCGCGCAGGATCACGTACGTCTCCTGGTCGTCGCCGTGCCGGTGCAGCCCGATCGAGGTGCCCGGCGGCAGCACCACCAGGTCGACGAAGGCGACCCCGGCCGGGGCGTACGCCCGGTCGAAGGCGCGGTGCACCCGGATGGTGCCGGTTCCGCCGTGGTCGCCGGTCACCTCCCGCATCAGGTCGCGGTGCAGGTTCGGCACCCGGGTACGGCGTACCGCCGGGTCGTGCGGCCCGGGTCCGGGCGTGGCGCCGGTCATCAGGCGACCACCAGCCGGCGCGGCCGGCCGGCCCGGGCGGCGGCGGCGAGCGCCACCAGTGCCTCGTCCAGCACCCCGGCCGGCAGGTCGTCGAGGTCGTCGACGAAGGTGGCCGAACCGATCCCGGTGGGTACGACCAGGTGCAGTCGCCGGCCGCGGCGTTCCCAGGCGCCGCGCAGCGCCTGCCACATCAGGTCCCGGGTGCAGGTCGCCGCGTCGTGGACCGGCAGGCCGAGCCGCAGCAGCAGGTCGGTGATCCGGTCGCAGTCCGCCTCGGAGAGCAGGCCGAGCAGTCGGGCGAGCTGGCTGGACAGGGCCATGTCGATGGCCACCGACTCGCCGTGCGCGACGCGGTAGTCGCTGGCGGTCTCGATGACCGGCCCGAAGGTGTGGCCGAAGTCGACCAGCCGGGCCAGGTTCTCCTCGCGCAGGTTGGGACAGAGTTCGTGCAACATCGACTCCATCGCCGCGCGCAGGACGTAGTCCTCCACGCCCTCCGATCCGCCGTCGGGGCCGGACGGCGGCCGGAAGGTGTCCGGATGCGCGACCAGGGTCTCGAAGAGCGCCCGGTCCCTGATCACGGCCATCTTGACGATCTCGCCGAGTCCACAGCGGATCTCCCGGTCCGGCAGGGTGCGCAGGAACGTCGGGTCGTTGATCGAGGCGTACGCCGGGTGGTAGGCGCCCAGCATGTTCTTGCTGCCGAAGGCGTTCACCCCGGTCTTGATCCCGACGCCGACGTCGACCTGCCCGACCAGGGTCGTGTTGACCTTGGCGTAGCGCACCCCGCGGGCGTAGGTGGCGGCGGCGAACCCGACCAGGTCGCACAGGACGCCGCCGCCGACGGCGAGCATCACTCCGTGCCGGTCGAGGCCGTCGGCCTTGGCCAGGGCGCCGATCCGCTCGACCGAGGCGATGGTCTTGAAGTGCTCACCGGTCCGGACCATGTGGACGGTCCAGCTGCCCGGCGGCAGCTGGGCCCGCAGGTAGGTCCGGATCCGCTCGCCGTACAACCGGTTCACGGTCGGGCCGACGAAGGCGACGACCTGTCGCCCGGCCAGGTGGTCGCGCAGCAGCGGATTTCCCGGGGCGAACAGGTCGGTGGTGAGTTCGACCCGGTAGGCGGTGCCGTCCGCGGCATGGAGCGAGAATCCGGTGGCGTCGGCCCGTACGCCGGTCGGGGGCGCGCTGATGGACACGTCCAACTCCTCGTGACGCGAGCCGGCGATGGGACATCGACCGTGAGATACGAGAAGGCGAATCTAGGCTGACGTCCCTCATCGATGCAAGAGTCTTGCGTAATATCTGCAAGCTCTTGCTAGTGTCCTGCGCCAGAAATTCGCCTTATAAGTGGGTGTAAGCTGCGGGGATGCCGAGAACCGGGCGGCCGACCCCGCCGTTGACGCTGACGGACGAAGAGCGCGCGACGTTGACGCGTTGGTCACGGCGGGCGAAGTCGTCGCAGGTGTTGGCGATGCGTTCACGGATCATCCTGGCGTGTGCCGAGGGCGCCTCGAACGTCGACGTCGCAACGGAGTTGGGCGTCCATCTGTCCACTGTGGGTAAGTGGCGGCGGCGGTTCCTGAAGCTGCGGCTGGACGGCCTGATCGACGAGCAGCGGCCGGGCCGCCCGCCCTCGATCGCTCTGGACCGGGTCGAGGACGTCGTGGTGACGACCCTGGAACAGACCCCCCGCAACGCCACACACTGGTCCCGCAAATCGATGGCAGAGCGGTCCGGGCTGTCGAAGTCGACGATCGGGCGGATCTGGCGGGACTTCGGCCTCAAACCCCACCGGGCCGACACGTTCAAGCTGTCCACCGACCCGCAGTTCATCGAGAAGGTCGTCGACGTCGTCGGCCTGTACCACAACCCGCCCGAACGGGCCGTGGTCCTCTGCGTGGACGAGAAATCCCAGATCCAGGCACTGGACCGCTCGCAACCGGTCCTGCCGATGATGCCCGGCATGCCCGAACGCCGCACCCACGACTACCACCGCAACGGCATCACCAGCCTGTTCGCCGCGTTCAACATCGCCGACGGCACCGTGATCGGCCAACTCCACCGCCAGCACCGCGCCACCGAGTTCCGCAAGTTCCTGACCACGATCGACAAGACCGTGCCCACCGACCTCGACATCCACCTGATCTGCGACAACTACGGCACCCACAAGACCCCGGCCATCCGGGCCTGGCTCGCCCGGCACCCCCGCTTCCACATGCACTTCACCCCGACCGGCTCGTCCTGGATCAACCAGGTCGAACGCTGGTTCGGCTACCTCACCGAACAGAAGATCCGCCGCGGCGCCCACAAAAGCGTCCGGTCCCTCGAAGCCGACATCCGAGCGTGGATCACCGACTGGAACAACAACCCACGCCCATTCATCTGGACCAAGACCGCCGAAGAGATCCTCGAATCACTCGCCCGATTTTGTAGGCGAATTTCTGGCGCAGGACACTAGCCGGCCTCCACCTAACGGCCGATCCCCCATGGATCGTCGGCCCCCGCCGGGCTCACCCCCGCGCCACCGCCGGCCCGCCCGACGTCGCCACCGGCGTGCCGGACACCTCCGGGGCACCAGCCTCGCCGGGCCGGTCCGCCGACCGCCCCGGCACCGCGGGCACCGACCGCCCCACCAGCAGCAACACCAGCCCGACCACCACGTAGCCGGCCAGGATCCACATCGGTTGCGCACCGCCCGCACCGTCGAAGAACGCCGCCGAGCGCAGCAGGGTGGCACCGGCCCCCACCGGCAGCCACTGCCCGACCGCGCCCCACGGCTGAGGGAGCAGCTCCGGCGCCGCACCGACCGCCGACAGGGCGTTGCCGAGCAGGAACACGATCAGCGCACCGAGACCGATGCCCGGCAACCCGAGCAGGGAACCGAGCCCGGCGACGGTGGCCGCGACGGCCAGCGCGGTGAGGCCGATGACGGCGGCGTTCAGCGGGTAGCCGCCGGGCAGCACCCCGAGCCAGAACTGGAGTACGGCCGCCCCGACGAGGCCGGCCAGCACTCCGTACGCCAGCAGGCCGGCCAGCCGTACCGGCCGGGACCGGACCGCCAGGGTCAGCGCGGCGGCGGCGATCAGGCTGGTCATCACCAGCGGCAGGAATCCACCGGCGAACCCACCGCCGCGCGGGTCGTCGGGGTCGCCGGGTACGACGTCGACCACCGGCACCGGCCGGCCGTCGCCGAGCTGTCCGGCGGCCTGCGCGAGCAGGGCCGCCACCGTCGGGCTGGCCGCCGACGCGGTGTGCAGGACCGGCCCGTCCGGGCCGACGACCAGGGCGCCGTACGCCTCCCGGTCGCGCAGCGCGCGGTCGGCCGCCGCCGCGTCGGGACGGACGATGATCTCGAACCCGCCGGGCAGGGTCCGCTCCATCCGGGCGGCGATCCCGGCGGTCGCCTCCGGCGGTCCGGCGACGACGATCGGCAGGTCGCGCGGTTCGAGGTTGGCCGCGGGTCCGGCGAACAGCGGTACGAGCAGCGCCTGAAGAGCAACGGCGGCGATCCCGATCAGTACGGCGAGCAGGACCGGCGGCGGTTGGCGGCGGGCCATGACCATCTCCTTAAAACGAACGCTCGTTCTTTTATGGTTCCAGGGTGACCCCGGAGGTGACCCACCGTCAAGAAACGAACCCTCGTTTTACGCTGTGCGTCATGCCACGCGTATCCGAGCAGCACCTGGCCGCCCGTCGGCAGCAGATCCTCGACGCGGCCCGCCGGTGCTTCCTGCGCAACGGCTTCCACCAGACGTCGATGCAGGACGTGATCACCGAGGCGGGGCTGTCGGTCGGCGCGGTCTACCGCTACTTCACCAGCAAGCACGAGATCGTCGCCGCGATCGCCGGACAGACCGTCGACGGCGTCGGCCAGGAATTCAACGCCATCGCCGCGCACGAGCCGCAGTACCCGCTGATCGAGGCGATGGATCGGGTGCTGGCGGTGGTCGACACGCAACTCGGCCCGGACGGCATGTTCCGCCTGGCGGTCCAGGTCTGGTCGGAGGCCATGCGCGACCCGGCCGTGGCAGCCCTGGTCGCCGAACGCTATCCCCGGCTCCGCGACCTGTTCACCGAACTGGCCCGGCAGGCCCGCGACCGGGGCGAACTCGCGGCCGACGCGGACGTGGCGGCGGTCGGCCACGTGCTGTTCGGCATGATCCCCGGCTACGCCCTGCAACGCCTGCTGACCGGTACCCCCGACCACCAGACCTTCCTGGCCGGCGTCCGCGCCCTCCTACCCCACCCCCCGGCCCCGGAGACGCGCGCCCCCAGCCGCGCCGATCTAGGTGATGCATGAGACAAATCAGGACACGATCGTCGTAATAACTCCTTGATCAACGCATCGGTCCGGCGACGGGGCAGCGGCGTACGCGCACCGGGGTTGCAGCTCCAGTGGGGGGAGGTCCGAGCATCGAACACATGAACATCGGCGAGCTGGCCCGGCGCAGCGGACTGTCGGTCAAGACCGTCCGCTACTACTCGGACCTCGGCCTCGTACCGGAGGTGGCCCGCACCCACAGCGGACACCGCCGCTACGACGCGCAGGCCGCGGCGCGCCTGGACCTCGTCCGGACCCTGCGCGAACTCGGCCTCGACCTGGCCACCATCCGGCAGGTCCTCGACCGCCAGGCCGACCTGACCGAGGTCGTCGCCCGGCACGCCGAGGCGGTCGACGCGCAGATCCGGCTGCTGCGGGTCCGGCGGTCCGTACTCCGCGCGCTGGCTCGCCGCCGACCCACCACACAGGAGGTAGACCGGATGAACCAGATCGCCCAGGCGACCGCCGACGACCGGCGACGGATCATCGACGAGTTCCTGGACAGCATCTTCACCGGAATCCCGGTCGATCCGGACTTCGAGGGGATGCTGCGCCGGGTCAGACCCGAACTGCCCGACGACCCGACCGACGCGCAACTCGACGCCTGGCTCGAACTGTCCGAACTGGTCCGCGACCCCGACTTCCGCGACCTGCTCCGCCGGATGAGCGAGAAGTCGTTCGGCGGGGACACCCCGCCGGTCGTCCCGGTCGAGGCCGAACCGGCGCAGGCCGTCGCCGACCTCGTCACCGAACTGGCCGGGCCGGCCGCCACCGACGGCGTCGACCCGGCGTCGGCCGCAGCCGGCCGGATCATCGACCGGATCGTGGCCGCGTACGCCGGATCGGTCGGCCGGGTCGACGATCCCGGATACCGGCGGGAACTGCTCGACGCCTGGAAACTCGGTGCCGACCCCCGCCCGGCGCACTACTGGCAGCTGATGGCGACCGTCAACGGCTGGCCGCCCTACCCGGCGGTGAGCCCGGTCTGGGCCTGGGCCTACCAGGCCCTGGCCGCCCACACCGGCTGACCGGCCGGCGGCCGGCCCGCGCGCCGCCAACACGCGCGGGTCGGCCGTCCGGCCCGGATCAGCCCTTCACGGCACCGGCCGTCAGGCCGGACACGATGTAGCGCTGGAGGAACTGGAAAACCAGGACCGTCGGTACGGCGGTCAGCAACGTACCGGCACAGAAGATGCCGAAGTTGTTGTTCCGCTCCCCGGCGACCAGGCCCCACATGCCGACCGACAGCGTCTTCGACTCCGCACTGGTCAGGAACACGTTGGCGATCAGGAACTCGTTGATCGTGCCGATGAAGGCCAGCAACCCGGTCACCGCGAGGATCGGCGCCACCAGCGGCAGCATGATCCGGAAGAACACCTGGGTGTGCGAGGCGCCGTCCATCGTCGCCGACTCGTCCAACTCCCGGGGCAACGTGTCGTAGAACCCCTTCATCAGCCAGGTGTTCACGCCGAGCGCGCCACCGAGATAGAGCAGCAACAGGCCCCACGGCGTGTTGAAGCCGATCGCCGGCCACAGGTCGGTGACCGTCGTGAAGATCAGGAAGATCGCCACGATCGCCAGGAACTGCGGAAACATCTGGATCAACAGCAGCGAGAGCAGGCCGACCCGCCGCCCCTTGAACCGCATCCGGCTGAACGCGTACGCGGCCAGCGCCGACAGGAACACCGACACGGCCGCCGACACGCTCGCGATCAGCACCGAGTTCAGGAACCACCACTCGAAAGCCGTGTTCCGGAACAGGTTGCCGAAGTTGCTGAACGAGGCACCCGTCGGCAGCAGGTCGGTCGACGACAGCGTGCCCAGCGGGTTGATCGCCGCCGAGACCACGAAGACGATCGGGAACAACGCGAACGCCAACGAGACCAGCAGCACCATGTGCCGCCACCCCACGTCGGCGAACCACCGCCCCGGCGGGTCGGCTTCGTGGCGACAGCGCTCGCGCTCACCGCTGCCCACCTTCGTTCGCGACTGCGGGGCTCACTCGCTGCGCTCGCTCACTCCTCGCGCTCACGCGTACACCTCTTCCTGTTGGCGCGACCGGCGGAAACTGATCGCCGAGATGACCGCGACGAGGGTGAAGATGAAGATCGAGATGGCCGCGGCGAACCCGTACTCGGCACCGGCCGCACCGAACGCCAGCCGGTAGGTGTAGGTAATCAGCAGGTCCGTGGCACCGACGCTCGGGTTGTCGGCCGGGAACGGCCCACCCCCCGTCGTCAGGTGGATCGCGTTGAAGTTGTTGAAGTTGTAGGCGAACGACGAGATGAGCAGCGGGGTCAGCGCGACCAGCAGCAACGGCAGGGTGATCTGCCGGAACGACTGCCACGGACTCGCCCCGTCGACCGAGGTCGCCTCGGTCAGCTCACGCGGGATCGCCTGGAGCGCACCGGTCGCGACCAGGAACATGTACGGATAGCCGAGCCACAACTGCACCAGCACCACCGCGGCCCGCGCCGACCAGGTCTCGCCCATCCAGTCCACGTTGAGTCCGAACAGGTTGTTGACCAGGCCGAAGTCGGTGTTGAACATGTCCCGCCAGACCAGCAGCATCGCGAACGACGGCATCGCGTACGGCAGGATCAGCAGCACCCGGTAGAGGGTCCGGCCGCGTACCCGGGGCGAGTGCAGCGCCAGCGCACACAGCAGGCCGAGCGCGAAGGTGACGAACACCGACCCGATGGCGAAGCCGAAGTTCCAGATCAGCGTCTCCAGGAACGGTCCGGAGATCGACGGCTCGGTCAGCACCCGGGTGAAGTTGCTCAGCCCGACGTTGACCCGCCAGCCCTGGAGCAGCCGCTCACCGTCGGCGGCGACGAAGGCGCCACGTTCGGGGTCGGCGGTCCAGACCTTCCCACTCTCCGCGTCCCGTACGCAGTCGCAACCGGCGTCGTACGCCCGCGTCGCCTTGCCCTCGTACGCCCGCGAAAGCCCGGCCGAGCGGATGGCGCCGCCCTCGGTCGGCACCGCGAACTCGGTGATCTCCTGGCTGCGGGCGCTGGCCTGGCCGGCGTTGAGCACGGTGTAGCCGTCGGCGGCGGTCACCTTGCCGGCACTGTTGACGGTGACGCTGCCCGCGTCCAGTGGTTCCAGCCCGTCGGCGTCGCCCGCCGAGACCGTTCCGGTGGCCGGATCGGTCACCAGGAAGACCAGCGGGCCGGTGGCGGCGTCACCGGTGGTCGCGATCGAGAGGGCGTACTCGATCGATCCCGGGACCTGGACCACCGACGAGGACTGGATGGCGACGATCGCGTCGTCCTTGCTGCCCCGGTGGCCGTCACCGAAGTTGGTGAAGGCGGTGCTGGCCGTGTAGAGGACCGGGAAGACCTGGAACACGATCAGGAACAGCGTGCCGGGCACCAGGTACTTGGCCGGGATGTGCCGCCGGGACAGGTAGAGGTAGAACAGCCCGGCGGTGGTGGCGACAAGGATGCCCAGCCCCAGCCACGCCTCGGCCTCGACGAGCGGAAATGCCGCCCAGAGCGCGATCCCGGCAACGAGGCCGAGAAGCACGACCTTGACGGCGAGCCCGGTGAGCGTGACCGGCCGGTCGTCGCGTACGGTCCGGCGTGCCTTCTCGGGTTCACGCCCTCGGCCCGGGGCCCCGCCCGGACCCCGGTGCGGGGCCTGCGTCGCAAGCCCCGCACCAGTCACGTTCTCGGTCACGGTTTGTCTACTTGATCTGGTCGGAGATCGTCTTGCCGGCGGCGGTGATCGTCTGGGTCACGTCGGCGCCGCCGACGATCGCCGCCTCGGCCTTGCCGAACGGGTCCCAGATGGCGGCCATCTCCGGGATTGCCGGCAGCGGTACGGCGTTGGCACCGGCCTCCAGGAACTTGGCCAGGTCCGGGTCGCTGGACTTGACCTGGTCGAAGGCGGCGGTCAGCGCCGGCGGGCGCGGCTCGGCCTGGTAGAGCGCCACGGCGAGCTCGGGCGTGGTCAGGTAGTTGGTCACGAACTCCTGGGCCAGCGCCTTGTTCTTGCCCTTGGCGGCGACGTAGAACGCCTGGACACCGAGGAACGGCGTCGGCTCCTTGGCGCCGGCGAAGCCGGGGACCGGGCTGATGTCGTACTTGATGTTGGCGGTCTTGGCGTCGGTGATCGCCCACGGTCCGGCGACCAGGAAGGCGCACTTCTTGCCGGTGAAGGTGGCGATCGAGTTCTCCGGGGTGATCGACCGCTTCAGCGCGCCGTCGCCCTTCTCGCCGAGCTTCGCGATCTTCTCGAACGCCGCGATCGACTCGGGCGTGCCGACGCCGAGCTGCTTCGGGTCGTAGTCGCCGGTGGCGTTGGTGCCGAAGAGCGTTCCGCCGGCCGAGGTGTAGAACGGGTAGATGTGGTAGGAGTCGCCGTTCTGGCCGACCTGGAGGCACAGGATCTCGGACGCCTTGTTCTCCGCCTGGAGCCGCTTGCCGGTGGTGACCAGGTCCTCGACGGTCTTCGGGGCCTCGGGCGCCAGTTCGGTGTTGCGGATCAGGGCGAGGTTCTCGGTCGCGTACGGCACGGCGTAGACCTGGCCGTTGAAGGTGACCGCCTTCAGGGCGCCCTGGTTGAAGCCGGCCTTCTGCGCCTCGGTGAGCTGCACCGGGTCGATGGCGCCGTTCTGGACGAGGTTGCCGATCCAGTCGTGTGCGCCGACCATCACGTCCGGGCCGCTGCCCTGCTGCGACGCGGTGACGAAGGTGGTCTGCTGGTCCTTGGAGATCGCCTGCACCTCGACGGTGACACCGTTCTCCTGACCGAACTTGTCGGCGAAGGGCTTGAGCGCGGCCGAGCGCTTGTCGTCGGCCCAGATCACCAGCTTGCCGCCGTCGGCGTTGGGGGGCGTGGAGCCGGAAGCGTCCGGCTCGTCTCCGCCGCTACCACAACCGGCGGCCGCGATCGCGAGAGCGACGGTGGCGACCACACCCGCGGTACGGATGCGCATCGGAACTCCTGTCGATCATGGGCGGACCGGCCCGCTCGCCGTGTGGTCAGCCCGAATTCTGTGTAAGGTCTTCCAACCGGCGCCAAGATCGAACGCCGCATCAGTCATGTGTTGCGGGGACGTTAGCAAGACGTTGCAGACAATGGAAGAGCTTGCAGGGCTGTACGCAAGATCTTGCCGCTTGGGCTACAGTGCCGCCATGCGCGCACGACTAGCGGACATCGCACAGCAGGCCGAGGTCAGCGAGGCCACCGTGTCGCGCGTCCTCAACGGACGGCCCGGCGTCTCCGCCGAAACCCGCCAGGCGGTCCTGACCGCACTCGACGTCCTCGGCTACGAGCGCCCCGCCCGACTGCGCAAGCGCAGCGCCGGCCTGGTCGGCCTGGTGGTGCCCGAGTTGGAGAACCCGATCTTCCCGGCCTTCGCGCAGACGATCGAGTCGGCGCTCGCCCAGTCCGGCTACACCCCCGTGCTGTGCACCCAGACTCCCGGCGGGGTCACCGAGGACGAATACGTGGAGATGCTGCTCGACCGCCAGGTCTCCGGCATCGTCTTCGTCTCCGGACTGCACGCCGACACCGCCGCCGACCACGACCGTTACCGCAAGCTGATCGCCCGCCCGCTGCCGATCGTGCTGGTCAACGGCTACGTGCAGGGCATCGAGGCGCCGTTCGTCTCCTGTGACGACCGGATGGCCGGCGAGTTGGCCGTGGCCCACCTGGTCGCCCTCGGCCACCGGCGGATCGGGCTGATCACCGGGCCGGACCGCTTCTCCCCGGTGCAGCGCAAGGTCGGCGGCTACCGCTCGGCGATGCGCCGGCTCGTCGGTCTCACCGACAGCGAACTCGACGAACTGACCGCGCTGACCCTCTTCGGCGTCGAGGGCGGCGAGGCCGCGGCGGCGCGACTGCTCGACCGTGGCGCCACCGGTCTGGTGTGCGGCTCGGACCTGATGGCCCTGGGCGCCATCCGGGCGGCCCGGCAGCGCGGCCGGTCCGTGCCCGGCGAGGTGTCGGTCGTCGGCTACGACGACTCGCCCCTGATCGCGTTCACCGACCCGCCGCTGACCACCCTGCGGCAGCCGGTGGCGTCGATGGCGGTGGCGGCCGTACGGGCCCTGGTCGACGAGATCAACGGACACGCCGCGCCGCATTCGGAGTACGTCTTCCGGCCGGAGCTGGTCGTCCGCGGCTCGACGGCCATCGCGCCGGGGCCGGCCGCGCCGCCGCTGGCCACCAACCCGCCGTCGGCCGTACCGGCCTGACCGGTACCGCGCCCGGGGCCGGGCGTCGCCGGGCGCCGTCCGACCTGGCCGGTTGCCTGTCGGCCCCCTGAATCGGCGCCCCGCCGACGAGACCCGTGTCACACCACCGTGGATGCCGCGCGACCCCAGCGCCCGCAAGATCCAGCACAGCTTGCGCAAGAAATGCTTGACTCTTTCAGTCACAGCCCGGCATTCTGGGCGCACTCATCGACAATCGGGGTCCGTACGGCCGCCCCGGCCATACGGGCGTACCACGATCCACAGAAGCAGGGAGCCATGACGTCCACCACCGGCGTGCCGTCCGACGCCACCGACGACTGGTGGCGGTCCGCCGTCGTCTACCAGGTCTACGTCCGCAGCTTCGCGGACGCGGACGGCGACGGGACCGGCGACCTCCAGGGCATCCGCAGCCGACTGCCCTACCTGCGCGACCTCGGCGTCGACGCGCTGTGGCTCACGCCGTTCTACCGCTCCCCCATGATCGACGGCGGGTACGACGTGGCCGACTACCGCGACGTCGACCCGATGTTCGGCACCCTCGCCGACTTCGACGCCATGATCGCCGACGCGCACGCCCTCGGCGTACGGATCATCGTCGACATCGTGCCCAACCACACCTCCAGCGCCCACCCGTGGTTCGAGGCCGCTCTCGCCGCCGCACCCGGATCACCGGAGCGGGGCCGCTACCTGTTCCGGGACGGACGCGGGCCGGACGGCACCGAGCCGCCCAACGACTGGGAGTCGATCTTCGGCGGACCGGCCTGGACCCGCGTGGCGGACGGCCAGTGGTACCTGCACCTCTTCGACCCGGCCCAGCCCGACCTGGACTGGCGCAACCCGGAGGTTCGCGCCGAGTTCGAGGGCGTGCTGCGGTTCTGGCTCGACCGGGGCGTCGACGGGTTCCGCATCGACGTCGCCCACGGAATGATCAAGGAGGAGGGGCTGCCGGACGTCGGGCACAGCTCCGCCACCGGACAGCGCCAGGTCGAGCTGCTCGGCCGGGGCCGGTTGCCTTATTTCGACCAGGACGAGGTGCACGACATCTACCGGGCCTGGCGACCGATCCTCGACAGCTATCCCGGTGGTCGGATGGCGGTCGCCGAGGCGTGGGCGGAGAGCCCGCAGCGGCTGGCCCGCTACATCGGACCCGACGAACTGCACCAGGCGTTCAACTTCGACTTCCTGGAAGCGACCTGGTCCGCCGACTCGTTCCGCAAGGTGATCGACACCGCCTTGGCCGAGTCGACCATCGTCGGCGCCCCGACCACCTGGGTGCTGTCCAACCACGACAAGAAGCGGCACGTCACCCGCTACGGCGACGGCGCGGTCGGCCTGCGCCGGGCCCGCGCGGCGGCGCTGCTGATGCTGGCCCTGCCCGGCTCCACCTACCTCTATCAGGGTGAGGAACTGGGGCTGCCCGAGTTCCTCGACCTGCCCGACGAGTTGCGGCAGGATCCGTCGTTCCTGCGCACCGGGGAGAGCCGCGACGGCTGCCGGATCCCGCTGCCGTGGAGCGGCACGGTGCCGCCGTACGGGTTCGGGCCCGAGGGCGGTGCCGACGGCTGGCTCCCGTCGCCGGCCGACTGGGCCGGGCGCACCGTCGCCGCGCAGACCGGCGATCCCGCCTCCACGCTGGAGCTGTACCGCACCGGGCTCGGAATCCGGCGGGCCCACCCCGCTCTCGGGGGTGGCGAACTGACCTGGCTGGACACCGAACCGGGCGTACTCGCCTTCGCCCGCGCGGGGGCCGACCCGACGGGTCTGGTCTGCGTGATCAACTTCAGCGGCACCCCGGTGAAGATCACCGGGTACGGCACGCCGGTCGTCTCCAGCGAGCCGCTGACCGACGCCGATGGCGTCTTCGAGCTGCCGGTCGACGCGGCGGCATGGTTCCAACCGGCGGCGGCTGGGTAAAGACCGGTCCGGACCCCTTGTGGTGGGGGGTGATGGTGGCGGCGGTGCCCCGGGAGTCAGGCTCCCCGGGGGCACCGCCGTCCGTCGTACGGGGTCAGGGTGCCCGGCTGATGAGCTGCTCGGCGATCCGGACGAATCCGGCGCGCACCTCGGCCGCGGTCGGTGGTTCCGCCGGTTCGATCCGCCGTTCCTCGATCTCCTCCTGGTTGAGCCCGACGTCGACGAGTTCGTCGTAGTCGCCGTAGACCTCGGCGTCCTCGGCCTCGGCCGCCTCGTCCTCCGCCGCCGCCCGCGCCGCGCCGATCTCCCCCGGATCTCGTCGGCGGAAGCCAACGACAGCAGCGGCTCGACCACCGCCATCAGTTCCTCGTCGGCGACCACCGCCTCAGCCAGGGCGATCGCGTGCGGCCGCTCGTACGGCCCGCAGACCACCGGCTCCCACTCGTCCTCGTCGCTGAGCGGCCCGATGGTGATGATCCACGGCAGGTCGAGCACCGGCGAGTCGTCCGGCAGCTCCAAAGTCACTAGTGCCCCCACCCGAGTCATCATGGCCGTTCCGGCCCGTCCGCGTCGGGGTTCGCCACAATCTCACGCTATCCACAGGGCCGGCCGGGCCACCTCCGGCACTGTGGACAACCTCGTCGGACTGTCGGCGGCCTCCCACAGAGTCTTCCCATGACCTCGACGACCGCGCCCGCCCGCCTCGCCGGTGTGGCCGCCACCCAGCACGGGCTGTTCACCTGCGACCAGGCGCACCGGGCCGGGTTCTCCCCGTTCCAGGTCCGCCACCGGCTACGGACCGGCCAGTGGCGCCGGGTGCTCGGCCCGGTGCTCGCGCCCGCCGGCCTGCGGACCGGTCCGGCGCTGCGCGACGCCGCCGGTCTGCTGGCCCTCGACGGCGCGGTGCTCGCCGGGCCGTCCGCCGCCCGCCGGCACGGGATCACCGTGCCCGACCGGTCCACCTGCCTGCTCGTGCGCCGCACCGACCGGCGCGCCCTGCGCGGTGCCCGGTTGCTGCGTGAGGACCTGCCGCCGGCCGAGGTCACCCGGATCGGCGGCGTGGCGCTGACCGGCCGGGCCCGCACCGTCTTCGACTGCCTGCGGTTGCTGCCGGACGGTGCGGCCCGCGCCCTGCTCGACGAGGCGCTGGGGGCCGGCTGGCTCACCCCGGACCGGCTGGCCGGCTATCTGCACCGGTTCTCCGGCCGGCACGGCGCCGCCCGGCTGGCCCGCCTCGTCCGATCCACCGGGCCCGGCGGGCACCCACCAGACGGTTGGCGGCCGGGCCGGCGACGGCCACCTGGAGTACCGGCCGGATCAGAAGAGCGGGAGTTGTTCGTCGGCCGTCGGGGAGCGGCGGCGCGGTCGCTCGGTCAGGTCGATCACCCGGCCGTGGTGGCTGGTCGCCGCGAGCGAGGCGCCGAAGAGCAGCAGTTGGTTGAGCAGATACAGGTAGACCAGCAGCCCGACCGCACCGGCGACGACCGTGTACGCGGGATTGCGTTCGGTGCGGACGACCCAGGCGTTGCCGGCGGTGTTGAGCAGGGTGATGCCGACCGCGACGACGAGCACCGGGGCGGCGAGCCGGCGAAGCGACATCCGTAGTCGGGGCACCGCCACCAGCAGCGCGGTCGCCAGCACCATGTTGACCACGACGGTCAGCAGCACGCTCGACACGGCGAGGGCCGGTGGCACCGAGCGGCCCACGAGCCAGCGCAGCAGCGCCTCCACCGCGCCGACCGCCGCCACCGACAGGCCGAGCAGCAGAAACACCCCGACCAGCACGGCCAGGTCGACGAGCTGCCGCAGGCCGATGTAGCCGGGCTGCTGGTTCAGGCCGTAGAGCAGCCGCTGGGAGGAGCGGATCGCCTCGACCCAGCCGATCCCGGTGATGATCAGAACCGTGATGCCGACGACGCCGACCGTGCCGCTGCTCTGGTCGATCTGGTCGAGTTCGAGGAACGGCAGGTTCTGCCGGAGGAAGTCGTTGACCACGACCCGTACGTCGACGCTGCGCTGGAGGATGAATCCGAAGACCGAGTAGCCGACGAGGCCGAGGGCGAAGACGGCGAAGAACCCGTAATAGGCGATCGCCGCCGCGAGCCGGCCAGCGAGCATGTTGATGTACAACTCGATCGCGCGGCAGAGATGGTCGAAGCCCGCCGAGCGGTTGCGGCCGGCGACGAGCAGCCGGTTCGCACCTTTCCAGGCTCCGCTTACGGCTTTCACGCCGTCATCCTTGCCCATCCCGGCCGCAGGCGCCGGCAGCGGGTCCGAAACGCTGGCCAGCGGGTCTCGAACCGTACCGGGGGCTGCCCGGCGCCAGGCCCGACCGCCGGGGGCCGGCGGTCGCCCGAGGTGTCGGTGGGCGGATCTCCGGAGCTGCTCCGCGCGGGTCAGGCGCCCAGCCGGAAGTCACGGCGCGGCTTCCAGCGGGCCTCGCCGCAGTGCGAGAACAGGGTGAAGTGCGCCACCTCGAAAAGCGCCGAAAACGAGGCCAGGTCTTCGAAGACCTCGTCGAGTGCCTGCGGTGCCACGTCCTGCGCGACGGTCACGTGCGGGTGGTAGGGAAACCGGGTCTCCCGGCGTAGTTCCTCGGCGGAGTTGATGGCCTCCGCGATCAGCTCACACTCGCTGATCCCTGCCGCGACGGCCACGAAGACCACCTCGGTGATCGGCCGGAAGGTGCCCGTGCCGCGCAGGTGCAGGCTGAACGGCGGATGGGTGGCCGCGACCGCGGCGAGATGCTCCTCGACGGCCGGCAGGCTGGACCGGGCGATCTCGGTGGGCCCGAGCAGTGTCACGTGCGCCGGCACGTATTCCGCCCGCGGGTCGCCGGCCTCGGCCCGCCGCGCGGTGAGCGTGCTCCCCCACGGCTCCGGGATGTCGATGGCGACCCCGATCTGGGTCGACTCGACCAGGTTGGCCGTCACTCCGAGCGGGCCGGGGCGAGGAATCCCACCCGTTCGTAGGTGGTACGCAACGTCGCCGAGGCGACCGCCCCGGCCTTGTCCGCCCCGATGGCAAGCATCTTGTCGAGTTGGGCCGGGTCGTCGAGATAGGCCCGGGTGCGCTCCTGGATGGGCCGGACGAACTCCACGACGACCTCGGCAAGGTCCTTCTTCAGATCGCCGTAGCCCCTGCCGTCGTAGGCGGCGACCAGGTCGTCGATGGTGCGACCGCTGAGCGCGGCGTAGATGGTGAGCAGGTTGGCGATGCCCGGCTTGTGCTCGGCGTCGAAGACGATCTCACGCCCGGTGTCGGTGACCGCCGACCTGATCTTCTTTGCCGACCGGGCGGGATCGTCGAGCAGCTCGATGATGCCGGACGGCGACGACGCCGACTTCGACATCTTCGCCGTCGGGTCCTGCAGATCGGTGATCTTCGCGGTTTCCTTCACGATGTACGGCGCCGGCACGGTGAACGCCTTGCCGAACCGGGTGTTGAACCGCTGGGCAAGGTCACGGGTCAGCTCCAGGTGCTGGCGCTGGTCCTCGCCGACCGGCACCGCGTCGGCCTGGTAGAGCAGGATGTCGGCCGCCTGGAGGATCGGGTAGGTGAACAGGCCGACGCTGGAGCGGTCGGCGCCCTGCTTGGCCGACTTGTCCTTGAACTGCGTCATCCGGCTTGCCTCACCGAAGCCGGTGATGCAGCTCAGCACCCAGGCGAGCTGCGAGTGCTCGGGAACCTGCGACTGGACGAACAGCGTGCACCGGTCCGGGTCGAGGCCGGCGGCGAGCAGTTGCGCGGCGGAGACCCGGGTGCGCTGGCGAAGCACCTCCGGGTCGTGGCCGGCCGTGATCGCGTGCAGGTCGACCACGCAGTAGAAGGTGTCGTGGGTTTCCTGCATGGCCACCCAGTTGCGGACCGCCCCCAGATAGTTCCCGAGATGGAAGGAGTCGGCGGTCGGCTGGATCCCGGACAGAACCCGGGGCCGGGCGGCAGCGTCGGACATGGCGTCGATTCTGTCAGCCGTACCCGGTGGGTGTGGTGACGCCCCCGCCGATCACGGAACAGACGCCGCGCCGGGCCGTTCCGCGGGGCCGGGACCGCGGCCGACCTCGCCGGTCATGCCTTGGACACCGACCGCTCGGCCCCTGGCACCGCGCGGCTGGCCGGTACGACGGCCGTGGCCGTGACGCCGACCGGGCCCCCGTCCGGTCCCACCGCGGGGACGGGCGGCACGGCCGAGATCCCGACCCGGGCCACCCGGCGGCCGTCGAGTTCGAGTACGCGCAACCGCCACCCCAGGTCACCCTCCGGCGCATGCGGGCCGATGGGTACGGTCACCTCGTCGCCGGTGACCGGCAGCCGGCCCAGCGACGCCATCAGATAGCCGCCGACCGTCTCGTACGGCCCGGCCGGCAGGGCGAACCCGGTGCGCTCGGCGAAGTCGGCGAGGTTGAGCCGCCCGTCGACGGCGGGCGGCACCCCCACCACCACCGGCTCGGGCGCGCTGTCGTACTCGTCGTGGATCTCGCCGACCAGTTCCTCGATCAGGTCTTCCAGGGTGACGATGCCGGCGGTGCCGCCGTACTCGTCGATGACGACCGCGAGGTGGTGCCGTTCCCGACGCATCTCGGTCAGCGCGGCGAGGACCCGCTTGCTGCCGGGCAGCCGCTTGACCTCGCGGGTCAGCTCGCCGATGGTGGCGCACGGGTCACCCTCGGGCCGGATCAGGACGTCCCGCAGGTGCACGAAGCCGACCACGTCGTCGGGGGTGCCGTCGACGACCGGATAGCGGGTGTGGGTCTCGGCGCGCACCAGCCGGGCGGCCACGGCGAGGGGGAGCCCGGCGTCGAGGAAGACCACCTCGGTGCGGGGCATCATCACCTCGCGGACCAGGCTGGCGCCGGCGACCAGCACCTCGTCGATGATGCGCCGTTCGACCGGGTCGAGAACGGTGTTGGCGGCGACCAGGTCGCGCAGCTCGGCCTCGCTGATCCGTTCCCGGCCGGCGGCCGGGCCGGTGCCGAGCAGCACGGTCACCAGACGGGTGGCCGCGTCCGCGGCACGTACGACGACCCGGGCGACGCCGCGGGCCATCGGTCCGGGTTCTCGTGGAGGGCGCCCCGTCGGTTTCGACCGCCGGGGCCCAATACTGGCGGATTCCCGCATGCCGCACATGGTAGACAGCCTGGCCGGCGGTGGGGTGGACTCTTTGGCCGATGTTCGAATATGTTGACTATTGGGAGACAATGGTGGACAGTTGGCCGGCCGGGTGAAGGGCGGCGCCGGCACCGCCCGCCGCGTAACCTGACCGGGTCCGCGCCCGCCACGGGCGGCGACGAAGACCTGAGCGGCGGACCGCACCGCAGCCGCGACCCGAAGGAGCTCCACCCGTGAAACTGCTCGTCACCGGCGGCGCCGGCTACATCGGCGGGGTCGTCACCCGACTCCTGCTCGACGCCGGCCACGAGGTGGTCGTCCTCGACGACCTGCGCACCGGCCACCGGGAGGCACTCGCGCCGGAGGCCACCTTCGTCGAGGCCCGCATCCACGACGCCGCCCGGGTGCTCACCCCCAACGCCGGTTTCGACGGGGTGCTGCACTTCGCCGCCCTGATCGCCGCCGGCGAGTCGATGGCGCGGCCGGAGATCTACTGGGAGAACAACACCGTCGGGTCGCTCGCCCTCATCGACGCGGCCCGTGCGGCCGGCGTACGCAGGTTCGTCTTCTCCTCCACCGCGGCCGTCTACGGCAACCCCACCGAACTGCCCATCACCGAGTCGGCGGTCAAGGCCCCGACCAGCACGTACGGCGCGACGAAGCTCGCCGTCGACATGGCGCTGACCTCCGAGGCGCACGCCTACGACCTGGCGGCGGTGTCGATGCGCTACTTCAACGTGGCCGGCGCCTACCTGCGCCCCGGCCACGCCCTCGGCGAACGGCACGACCCGGAGTCGCACCTGATCCCGATCGCGTTGCAGGTCGCCGCCGGGCGCCGGGAGAAGCTCCAGCTCTTCGGCGACGACTACCCGACCACCGACGGCACCTGCGTACGCGACTACATCCACGTCGAAGACCTGGCCCGCGCCCACCTGCTCGCGCTGGACACCGCCGTACCCGGCGAGCACCGGGTCTTCAACCTCGGCAACGGCAACGGATTCTCCAACCGCGAGGTCGTCGACGTCGTACGCGAGGTCACCGGCCACCCGGTGCCGGTCGAGATGGCACCCCGTCGGGAGGGCGACCCGGCCGCCCTGGTGGCGTCGTCGGACCGGGCCCGCGACGAGTTGGGCTGGGTGCCGGCCAAGCCGACGCTGACCGAGATGGTCACCGACGCCTGGACCTTCTACCGCGACCACCTGTGATGGCCGAGCGCGGCGAGCCGGGCGCGGACCTCGCGACCCAGGTCATCCGGGTCTTCGAGCGGCAGTACGGCGAGCCGCCGGTGGGTCGGTGGGCGGCACCCGGCCGGGTCAACCTCATCGGCGAGCACACCGACTACAACGACGGCTTCGTGCTGCCGTTCGCCCTGCCACAGCGCACCGTGGTCGCCGCCACGCCGGTCGACGAACCACTGTGGACGGTGTGGTCGGAGCAGACCGGTGAGCGGATCACGTTCGACGGCGAGCAAGCCGACAAGCCGGGCCACGTCACCGGCTGGGGCAGCTACGTCGCCGGTGTGGTCTGGGCGCTGCGCGACGCCGGACACCCGGTGCCCGGTGCCCGGCTCGCCGTCGCCTCCGACGTGCCACCGGGCGCGGGTCTGTCGTCGTCGGCGGCGCTGGAGTCGGCTGTGCTGACCGCGCTGGCCGACCTGGGCCGGCTCGGCCTGCCGGTCGAGGCCCGCCCGGCGCTCGCCCAGCGGGCCGAGAACGTCTACGCCGGCATGCCGTGCGGGGTGATGGACCAGGCCGCGTCGATCCGCTGCCGGGCCGGGCACGCCCTGTTCCTCGACTGCCGGTCGCTGGACCTCGAACACATCCCCTTCGACCCGGCCACGGCGGGGCTCGCCGTACTGGTGATCGACAGCCGGGCTCCGCACCGGCACGTCACCGGCGAATACGCGGCCCGCCGGGCCGCCTGCGAGTCGGCGGCCCGGACGCTCGGGGTGCCGGCGCTGCGCGACGTGCCCCTCGACGGGCTGGCCGCCGCCCTCGACCGGCTCGACGACGACGTCGTACGCCACCGGGTGCGACACGTGGTGACCGAGAACCAGCGGGTCCTCGAGACGGTGGCACTGCTGCGGGCCGGTGATGTGACGGCGATCGGGCCGCTGATGACCGCCTCGCACGCCTCGATGCGCGACGACTTCGAGATCACCGTTCCGGAGGTCGACACCGCCGTGGCGGCCGCCCTGTCCGCCGGGGCGTACGGCGCCCGGATGACCGGCGGCGGGTTCGGCGGCTGCGTACTGGCGCTGGTCGACGCGGACCGGGCCGAGACCGTGGCGGACGCCGTCACCGCCGCGTACGTGGATCGTGGATTCACGCCGCCGGTCTGGTTCACCGCGGCCCCAGGGGCCGGAGCGACCGCCCTGTCCTGAACGGACAGCCGGCTCCGGGTCGGCCCGCTGCCGGGCCGACCCGCTGCCGATCCGTCAGTTGGCCTCGACGATCATGCCGGCGCCGACCGTACGGTTGGTCGTCTCGTCGATGACGATGAAGCCGCCCGTCGTCCGGTTGCGCCGGTAGGGGTCGGCCAGCAGCGGCACCGTGGTGCGCAGCCGGACCCGCCCGATCTCGTTGAGCGAGAGTTCGGTGGCCGACTCGTCGCGGTGCAGCGAGTTGACGTCGAGCCGGTACTGCAGGCCACGGACGACCGCGCGGGCCGCCCGGGTGGTGTGCTTGATGGCGTACTTGCCGCCGACCTGGAGCGGACGGCTCTCGTCCATCCAGCAGATCATCGCCTCGACGTCCTGGGCGACCGCCGGCGCGTTGTTGGGCCGGCAGATCATGTCGCCGCGCGAGATGTCGATCTCGTCGCTCAGCCGTACGGTCACCGACATCGGCGGGAACGCCTCCTCGACCGGCCCGTCGGCGGTCTCGATGGCGGAGATCCGGCTGGTGAAGCCGGACGGCAGCACCATCACCTCGTCACCGGGCTTGAGTACGCCGGACGCGACCTGGCCGGCGTAGCCCCGGTAGTCGGTGACGGTGTTGGACTGCGGCCGGATGACGTACTGCACCGGGAACCGGACGTCGACCAGGTTGCGGTCGGACGCGATGTGTACGTGCTCCAGGTGGTGCAGCAGCGACGAGCCCTCGTACCAGGGGGTGTTCTCCGACCGGCTGACGATGTTGTCGCCCTTGAGCGCGGAGATCGGGATGACGGTCAGGTCGGGCACGTCGAGCTTCGCCGCGAACGCGGTGAACTCGTCGGCGATCTTCTCGAAGACCTCCTGCGACCAGTCGACCAGGTCCATCTTGTTGACGCACAGGACCAGGTGCGGCACCCGCAGCAGCGAGCAGAGGAACGCGTGCCGGCGGGACTGCTCGACCAGACCCTTGCGGGCGTCGACCAGGATCAGCGCCAGGTCGGCGGTGGACGCGCCGGTCACCATGTTGCGGGTGTACTGGATGTGCCCCGGGGTGTCGGCGATGATGAACTTGCGCCGGGGGGTGGCGAAGTAGCGGTAGGCGACGTCGATCGTGATGCCCTGCTCGCGTTCGGCCCGCAGGCCGTCGGTGAGCAGCGCCAGGTTGGTGTACTCGTCACCGCGGGCGGCACTGACCGCCTCGACCGCCTCCAACTGGTCGGTGAAGAGCGACTTGGTGTCGTAGAGCAGCCGACCGATCAGGGTCGACTTGCCGTCGTCGACGCTGCCCGCGGTGGCGAACCGCAGCAGGTCCATGGGGCGTCCCTCGGCGGTGCCGGCGGGCACCTCCGTCGTCGGAGCCGTCATCAGAAGTAGCCCTCCCGCTTGCGGTCTTCCATGGCGGCCTCGCTGACCCGGTCGTCACCGCGGGTCGCGCCCCGCTCGGTGATCCGGGTCGCGGCGACCTCGTCGATGACGAGTTCGACGGTGTCGGCGTCGGAGCGTACGGCGGCGGTGCAGGATGCGTCGCCGACGGTGCGGTAGCGGACCCGGGCGGTGAACGGGGTCTCGCCTCCGCGCGGGCGGATGAAGTCGTTGACGGCGTAGAGCATGCCGTCGCGCTCGATCACCTCGCGGTCGTGCGCGTAGTAGATCGACGGCAGCGGGATCCGCTCCCGTGCGATGTAGTGCCAGATGTCCAGCTCGGTCCAGTTGGACAGCGGGAAGATCCGGATCGACTCGCCCGGGTGGTGCCGCCCGTTGTAGAGGCTCCACAGTTCGGGGCGCTGGTTCTTGGGGTCCCACTGGCCGAAGTCGTCGCGGAAGCTGAAGACCCGCTCCTTGGCCCGGGCCTTCTCCTCGTCGCGCCGGGCGCCGCCGAAGAGCGCGTCGAAGCGGTACTTCTCGACCGCGGCGAGCAGGACCGGGGTCTGGATCCGGTTGCGCATCCCGTCGCCGGACTCGCGGACCAGGCCGGAGTCGATCGCCTCCTGGACGCTGGCGACCACCAGTTGCAGGCTGAGTTCGCTGACCCGCCCGTCGCGGTAGTCGAGCACCTCGGGAAAGTTGTGCCCGGTGTCGACGTGCATCACCGGGAACGGGATCCGGGCCGGGGCGAACGCCTTCTCGGCCAGCTTGAGCATGACGATCGAGTCCTTGCCGCCGGAGAAGAGCAGCACCGGCCGCTCCAGTTCGGCGACCACCTCGCGCATCACGAAGATGCTCTCGGCCTCCAGCGCGTCCAGGTGTGACACCCGGTAGGCAGCTGTCCCGCTCATACCGTCGCCCTTTCCGTGCCGCTCACCAGGACGGCGCTCACCAGGATGCCGCTCATGAATTCCCAACCTTCCCGATCGGTCAAGGCCACTTGAGCATAGACAACCATCATACTCCGATATGACGTTGCAGAGCCGCAAGCAGCCTCGGCGCAAGATCCTTACGGCACACCACGAGGTCGGGCAGCTTGGGATCAGGCTCGTTGTATTTCAGCGCAGATCCGTCGACTCGGGAAGCGTGCAGGCCGGTGGCCGTCGCCACAGCCACCGGAGCGGCCGAATCCCACTCGTACTGCCCCCGGCGTGCACGTACGCGTCGGCCTCGCCGCTGATCACCGCGGCGATCTTCGCGCCGGCCGACCCCATCGGCACCAGCACCGCGCCGACGTCCTCGGCCAGCCCGGTGAGAAACGCCGGCGGGCGGCTGCGGCTCGCGGCGAGCCGTACCGGCGCGGCACCTCCGGCACCGGCCGGACCGACGGTCATCGGCGGGTACGCCGGCGGCTGGTCCGTACCCAGCACCCGGTGCTGCGCCGGCAGCGCCACCGCCCCGGCGACCAGCTGGTGGGAGGCGGACCCCTGCCGCGACCACAGCGCCACGTGCACCGCCCAGTCCGACCGACCCTCCTCGGAGAACTCCCGGGTCCCGTCGAGCGGGTCGATGATCCACACCCGCTCCGCGGACAGCCGCGCCGGCGGCGCCATACCCTCCGTCCGGTCGCCGACCGTGTCGTCGGCGGCCGTGTCGTCGGCGGCCACCCAGGCCCGCCGCGATCCGTCGTCCTCCTCCGACAGCACCGCGTCGGCCGGCCGCCAGCGGGCCAGCTCCGTACGCAGCAGGTCGTGCGCGACCTTGTCGCCCGCCGCCTTCAGCGCCGCCGGATCGTCGTGCCCGAGTTCGGCCCGGACGCCGAGCAGAGCCTGCCCGGCCCGTTCGGCGAGCCATCTCGCGAACGCCCCGTCGATCACGGGAGGAGTAGCCATTTCTCAGACCTCCATCCGGAACGGCCGGACCACACGCATCCGTGGCTCCGACATCAGTACGCTCCGGAAGATCGGGCGACGGCGGTGGCCGTACGCATCAGAATCACGATGTCGAGCGACAGCGACCAGTTCTCGACGTACCGGAGATCCAACCGGATCGCCTCCTCCCAGGACAGGTCCGATCGGCCGGAAACCTGCCACAGACCGGTCATTCCGGGCTTGACCGCCAACCGCCGGCGGACATCGTCCGGATACGCCGCCACCTCCTGCGGCAGCGGCGGTCGCGGGCCGACCAGTGACATCTGCCCCCGGAGCACGTTGAACAACTGCGGCAGCTCGTCCAGGGACAGCCGGCGCAGCCAACGACCGACCGGCGTGACCCGCGGATCGTCACGGATCTTGAAGAGCACCCCGTCGTGCTCGTTGAGATGCGCCAACTCCGCCAGCCGTGCCTCGGCGTCGAGATACATGCTGCGGAACTTGTACATCAGGAACGGACTGCCGTCCCGACCGGTCCGCACCTGACGGAACAATACCGGGCCGGGCGAGTCACGGCGGATGGCGACCGCCACCACCAACAGCACCGGAGCCAGCAGGACCAGCAGAAACGCCGCCCCCACCCGATCCACGACCTCCTTGACCACCCGGGCACCCCCCTCCAGCCGCGGATGCTCGACGTGCAGCATCGGCAGGCCGTCCACCGGCCGGATCGTCGTACGCGCCCCCGCGACGTCGATCAGGGCGCTCGCCACGATCAGGTCCACCTCGTCGCGCTCCAGCCGCCACGCCAGCCGGCGCAGCGCCTGCCCGTCCAGCTCCGGACAGGACAGCACGACCACCGTGTCCGCCGCCGACGCCCGCACCGCGGCCGCCACGTCGTCGAACGTGCCGAAGACCGGCAGGTCCACGTCACCGCCCCGGCTCGGCGGCAGGCAGGCACCGACGACCTCCATGCCGTGATAACGCTCCCGGCGCAACTGCCGGGTGACGTGCAGGATCGCCAGTTCGTGCCCGACCACGATCACCCGGCGCAGGCACTCACCCCGCTCCCGGGCCCGGTGCAGCCGCTTGCGCAGCCCGAACCGTACGACCACCGCCGCGAACGTCGCCGCCGGCAGCGCCACCAGCACGTACGACCGGGCCGTCGGAATGTCGAAGGCGTACGACACGACCGCCGCGCCGGCGGTCAACCCCAACCCGGCCCGGATCACCCGCTGGTACTCGTCGGTTCCGACGAACAGGAACCTGCTCTCGTACGCCCGCACGAACGCCAGCACCGCCACCAACGCCACCGGCAGCAGCACCGACAGCAGCAGATAGATCCGATCCTCGAAACTGGTCACCTGCCCGAAGCGCAGCACGAACGCCAGCGCCCCGGCCGCCAGCCCCACGCCGAGGTCGGCGAGCAGCAGGGTCGTCCGGTAGCGGGACTCCCAGGCCGCCCGGCGCGGCACCGCGGCATGCCGGCCCGGCACCCGGCGCGACCAGATCGACGGCCGCGTCGCGTGCCGGGCCGGACGGACCCCGCCGGCGGGCCGGCGGGACCGGCGCCCGCGCTGGTCCGACGCCGGATCGTCGAGAGACTCCGGATCGTCCGGAAACGCCGGTTCGTCGAGGAATCCCAGCCCGTCGTCGAGGTCGAACCCCGGCTGGTCCACCGGTTCGAAGGCCCGCTCGATGTCGCGGACCAACTCCGGGTCGGCCCGGGCCACGGTCAGCTGATGCCCCCCGCCGCCGGCCGGCGCCGGGCTGGTCGGCACCGCGGAAAAATCGAAGAACGGCAGCACGATCGTGTCGTCCTGCCGCCCTGGCCGGGCCCCCGCGGTCGGATCGAAGTCACTCAACCACCACCGCTGCACCCTGCCTCCCGGAAAACCCGCCAACCACGAACAGACCGCCACAACGGGCACGTCTGCCGTGACCAACGCGTAAACCGGACAGGCGACACGGCGGCGCCGGCCGACCGCCTACGACGCGTGGTAGGTGTTCTGGGCCCACTCCAGCCCGCGGATCACCACCGCCTCCACCACATCCGCCGCCCGATCGACCATGAACTCCAGTTCCTTGCGCTCGGCCGATGAAAAGTCGGACAACACGTAGTCGGCCGGGTCCTGCCGGCCCGGCGGCCGCCCGATGCCGAACCGCACCCGCAGATAGTCCTTCGTTCCCAGCGACTTCGACATCGAACGCAGCCCGTTGTGCCCGCCCTCGCCACCGCCGCACTTCGCCCGCAACTGCCCGTAGGCGATGTCCAACTCGTCGTGCACCGCGACGACCTGCGCCGGCGGCACCTTGTAGAACTGCGCCAGCGCCGCCACCGGCCCACCGGACAGGTTCATGTACGTCAACGGCTTGGCGATCACCAGTCGGGGCCCGCCGAGCCCCAGCCGCCCCTCGGCCACGTCCGCCACCGCCCGGCGGTGTCGGCCGAACTTCGCCCCGATCCGGCCGGCCAACAGATCAGCGACCATGAAACCGACATTGTGCCGGTTGCCGGCGTACTCCCGGCCCGGATTGCCGAGCCCGACCACGAGCCACGGGTGAGTAACGTCCGACATCCTCGTCCTTCTCCCTCGCCGACTTCCCGGAAATCCTCGCCGACAGCCCGGAAACGCAACCAGGCGCCCCCGATCACATCGGGGACGCCTGGTTTACGCGCTTTCGATCAGGCTTCGGCCTTGGCCTCGGCCTCGGCGGCCTCGCCCGTCTCCTCCGCCTCGGCCTCGGTCACCTCGGCAGCCTCCTCGGCGACCGGCTCGCCGCCCTCGGCCTCGAGCTGCTCGGCGGTCGGCGCCACGGTCACCACGGCCACCACCAGCTCCGGGTCGACGGTCAGCTCGACACCGGCCGGCAGCTTCACGTCGGCGGCGGTGACCTGCGAACCCGCCTCCAGGCCCTCGATCGAGGCCTCCAGGTGGTCGGGCAGCTTCGTCGCGTCGGCGTTCACCGACAGCGTCGCGTGCTCGTGCACGATCAGCGTGTCCCGGACCGCCTCGCCGACGAGCTGCACCGGCACGTCGACGGTGATCTTCTCGCCGCGACGTACCAGCAGCAGGTCGACGTGGTCGAACGTGTCACGGATCGGGTCACGCTGAATCGCCTTCGACACCGCGAGCACCTGGGTGCCGTCGGTGATGTCGATCGCGAAGAGCGCATTGGCACCGTTGTGCCGGATCGCGGCGGCGAACTCCCGCGCCGGCAGCGCGATGTGCCGGGGCTTCTCGCCGTGGCCGTAAAGCACGGCCGGAACCTTGCCGGCCCGGCGGGTACGACGGGCACCACCCTTGCCGAACTCGGTACGGGGCTCGGCGCTGATCTTTACCTCGGACACGGGAAAACTCCTGATGCTATGGCTGCGGCGGGACGTCGGCTGGCGGTGCCGGGCGGGGGGCTCGCTGGGGCTCCTCGAAGAGGCGCACTGCCCGGAGCACCGTGTCGATGACGGTGCCCCCATGCGGCTGTGCCTTCCCGACACCGCGCACTCTCCACATGGTGTGAAACCGTGTGGTCGAGCACCGGCCCGGTCAGCAGCGGCCCGCAGGGCACCCTCGCCATGGCAACCGCATAAGTCTACCCGAGCCGCCGACCGCCCTTGACGCCGTACCCGGCCAACCGGCCAGGATCCCCCGGACGAGGGCGTCCCCCACGTCGTACCCGCCGTGACGGACGCCCCGGCGTCAGCTCAATCCACCGAACAGGGTGGTCACCGAACCATCGTCGAAGACCTCCCGGATCGCCCGCGCCAACAGCGGCGCGATCGACAACACCGTGATCTTGTCGAGCCGCTTCTCGGGCGGCAGCGGCAGCGTGTTGGTCACCACCACCTCGCTGATCCGGCTGTTCTTCAACCGCTCCGTCGCCGGATCGGACAGCAGCGCGTGCGTCGACGCCACCACGATGTCCGCCGCCCCGGCCTCGTAGAGGATCTCCGACGCCTTCGTGATGGTGCCACCGGTGTCGATCATGTCGTCGACGATCAGGCAGACCCGGCCCTCGACCTCACCCACCACCCGGTTGGCGACCACCTGGTTGGGCTTCGACGGGTCCCGGGTCTTGTGGATGAACGCCAGCGGGCAACCACCCAGCCGGTCCGTCCACCGCTCCGCCACCCGCACCCGGCCCGAGTCCGGGGCGACGACCGTCATCGGCCGGCCGGCGAACTTCGACTCGACGTACCCGGCCAACGTGTCCATCGCGAACAGGTGGTCGACCGGACCGTCGAAGAACCCCTGGATCTGCGCGGTGTGCAGGTCCACCGTCAGGATCCGGTTGGCGCCCGCCGTCTTCAGCAGGTCGGCGATCAGCCGGGCCGAGATCGGCTCCCGGCCACGGTGCTTCTTGTCCTGCCTGGCATACGGGTAGAACGGCAGAACCACGGTGATCCGCTTGGCCGACCCGCGCTTCAACGCGTCGACCATGATCAGCGTCTCCATGACCCACTTGTTGACACCGTGCGTCACGGACTGGACGACGAACGCGTCCGAGCCCCGCACCGACTCCCGGTATCGAACAAAGATCTCGCCGTTGGCGAACTCGTAGGAATCGCTCGGCGTCGGTGCCACGCCCAGCACCTGGCCGATCTCCTCGGCAAGGTCGGGGAACCCCCGACCGGAGAAGAGCATCAGGCTCTTGCGGTTTTCGGCGACGATGCTGCCCATCGGCTCGTCTGCTCCCGTACGTCGGTGGTGCCGGTGGCTCCGGGACTATTCGATTGCAGTATCTCCCGAGGTCGAATCCCGTTCACCCGCTCCACCCACGACGTGCAATCCCTCACCCTCGCCAGCCACCGGAGCGCCCGCACCCGCCCCCGCGGACGCGCGCGACGCCGCCTCGGCCGCCGCCGTACCCGGCCGGCGCCGCTCGACCCAGCCGTCGATGTTGCGCTGCTCACCACGCGCCACGCCCAACGCGCCCGGCGGCACGTCCTTGATGATCACCGAGCCGGCCGCCGTGTAGGCGCCGTCACCGACCGTCACCGGCGCCACGAACATGTTGTCGGCCCCGGTACGCGCATGACTGCCGATCGTCGTGTGGTGCTTGGCCACCCCGTCGTAGTTGACGAAGACCGTCGCCGCGCCGATGTTGCTCTGCTCGCCGATCGTCGCGTCACCGACGTACGACAGGTGCGGCACCTTCGAGCCCTCACCCACCGCAGCGTTCTTCGTCTCCACGAACGTGCCGACCTTCGCCTTACGCGCCAGCCGCGACTTCGGCCGCAGATAGGCGTACGGGCCGACACTCGCCTCCGGCCCGATCTCGGCCTGCACCGCGTGCGCGCGCAGCACCGTCGCACCCGCGCCCACCGTGGTGTCGATCAGCGTCACGTCCGGGCCGACCGTGGCCCCCCCGGCGACCACACTGCTCCCCCGCAGTTGGGTGTTCTGGTCCACGAGCGCGTCCCGCTCCAGCCGCACCGTCACGTCGATCCACGTCGTCTCCGGGTCGAGGATGCTCACCCCGGCCCGCATCCAGCCGGCGTTGACCCGGTCGCGCAGCAGCCGACGCAACGCGGCCAACTCGACCCGGTCGTTGCAGCCGAGGGTCTCCGTCGCGTCGGCCGCCACGTGCACCGCGACCGCCTCGCCGGCCGCCGACAGCAGCCCGAAGACGTCGGTCAGGTATTCCTCACCCTGGTCGTTGTCGGTCGACAGCTTGCCGAGCGCCCCACGCAACAGCCTCGCGTCGAAGGCGTAGATGCCGGCGTTGATCTCCCGGATCGCCCGCTGCTCCGCGGTCGCGTCCCGTTCCTCCACGATCTGCTCCAGCCCGCCCCGGGCGTCCCGGACGATCCGGCCCAGGCCGCGCGGGTCGGCGACCTCGGCGGCGAGCACGGTGGCGGCGGCACCCGCGGTCTCGTGTGCCTCGACCAGGGCGGTGACCGTCTCCGGCCGCAGCAGCGGCACGTCGCCGTTGAGCACCACGACGGTGCCCTCGGCGTCGGAGATCGCCTCGACCGCGATGCGTACCGCGTGTCCCGTCCCGCGCTGCTCGGCCTGAAGGACCGGGACGGCGTCCGGGGCGACCTCGGCGAGGTGGGCGGCGACCTGGTCCGCGCCGTGGCCGACCACGACCAGAGTGCGGTCCGCGGCGGCCGGCGCGGCCGCGGCCAGGACATGACCGACCAGGGTACGACCCAACAGCGGGTGCAGGACCTTGGGCAGTGCTGACTTCATCCGCTTGCCCTCACCGGCGGCGAGGACGACGACGGTGCGGGTACGGGACTGAGGCACGAGAAGAGCTCCCGTCGGGGCGACTGGTTGTCTGCGGCCCCATGCTAGCCATGACCGGGCCGGCGCCGTCCGGTTACACCGGAGTAGAACCCGCCCAACGGGCTGAGCTCGGCCGCTAGGACTCGAACCTAGAAAATCGCCTCCAAAGGGCGACGTGTTGCCAATTACACCACGGCCGATCGCAACGCCTGGAAGCGTAACCCGGGACGCCCCCGTACGGGAATCTTACAACTGGGACCCGGCGGCAAGACCATCCAGAACGCCCTCGATCCAGACATAAAGTTCACGCGCCCGCGGAACCCGCACAGTCATGCATCCGTGGTAGTCAGGTCCGGTGTTCATACGGCTGGTGAGCGGCTTGTGCCGCTTGATCAGCGGCTTCTGGAACCGGTCCGAATCAATCCCTAACCGCTCTCCCCACCAGCGTGCGCTCGCATCGACATCAGCCGTCTCGTGAATGCTCAGGCGGTAGCGCAACTCCTGCCGGGACATGCCGACCAGCTCTACGAAGCGGAGGAAGATCTCGATCAGGCGTGGGTCGCTGTTGATGAGGTGCAGCTCGTACTGCTTGCGATGAGGCTTGCCCTTCGTTCCCTCCGACCAGTAGAGCACCGCACCGAGCAGCAGCAGTTCGCGGTCATCGGGCCGGCCGACCCAGGCTGCTGCCCGCGCTCTTGCAGCGCCCTCCGCCGCATCCTTCGACTGGCGGCGTTGGATCGTCCGTGCTCGACGCAAATCCTGGGCCGCCTCACGGCGCTCCTTCGCCTGCGGCGAATCATTGTCGAGCGGGAGATGCCGAACCCACAGGTAGGCGGTCGACTTGGCTACCGCCAGTTCGGTGGCGATCTCGGGTACCGACCAACCCTCCGCACGTAGGCGCAGGGCACTGCTCCTCAGCTCGTCTTTGGCGGTCGGCCGGCGGGTCCATGCTGGGGCGGGCACACCGCGCAACAGTTCGTAGAGCCGATCCTTGCCGACACCGAGCAGCCGCCCGATCTCTCGGGCGGCGAGACCTTCCACCGTACGGAGACGTCGAGCCTCGTCAGCAAGGGGATCCGTCATGCCCTCGACGTTCGCACTGCGCCAAGGATCGGAGCGAGGGCTCCACGCGTACAGGATGGTCGATGAATAGCTACGGCACCGTAAGTTACGGTAACGTAGGCGTAAGTTATTGATCTCCCCGCATCGAGGTGTCATGACCACCGCAGTCCAGCCACCACCACCCCGGACCGCCAGCACCCCCAAGCCGCTGACCGAGGGCAAGCAGCCGCCCGGCATCCTGATCGCCCTCTGGTCCTTCGTGATCATCCCGTTCCTCGCCCTGATCGCCGCCGTACCGGTGGCCTGGGGTGGCTGGCTGAGCTGGACGGACGTGGCGATCGGATCGGTCTGGTATCTCGTCGCCGGGCTCGGCATCACGGTCGGCTTCCACCGCTACCTCACCCACGGTTCGTTCAAGGCCAAGCGGTGGCTGCGGATCACCCTGGCGGTCGCCGGGTCCCTCGCCGTCGAGGGCAACGTCACCCAGTGGGTCGCCGACCACCGGCGCCACCACGCGTTCTCCGACGTCGAGGGCGACCCGCACTCGCCGTGGCGGTTCGGCACCAGCGTCTGGGGTTTGACCAAGGGGCTCTTTTTCGCCCACGTGGGCTGGCTCTTCCACCGGGAACTGTCCAACCGCGCCCGGTTCGCCCCGGACCTGTTGGCCGACAAGGACATCCGCCGCGTCGACCGCCTGTTCCCGCTCCTGGTGATCGTCTCGGCGCTCACGCCGGCCCTGATCGGCGGTCTGGTCACCTGGTCCTGGCAGGGGGCGTTGACCGCGTTCTTCTGGGCCGGCCTGGTCCGCATCGCCCTGCTGCACCACGTCACCTGGTCGATCAACTCGGTGTGCCACGTCTACGGCGACCGCCCCTTCGAGGTACGACAGGGGGACCGTGCCTCGAACTTCTGGCCGCTGGCGATCGTGTCGTTCGGGGAGAGCTGGCACAACCTGCACCACGCCGACCCCACGAGCGCCCGCCATGGCGTGCTGCGCGGCCAGGTCGACATCTCCGCACGGGTCATCTGGCTCTTAGAGAAGGTGGGCGCCGCCTGGGACGTACGGTGGCCGAAGCAGGAGCGGATCGCGGCAAAGCTGGTCAAACCCACCACACCGCAGTGACCAGCACGGTCCCGGACATCCCGCCCATGTCCCGCGCCTGGCAGGATGGCCCCGTGACCGAGCGGAGCGAGGGAACCATCAGGCCCAGTGCCCCACACGGTGCCGCCGAGCGCAGCGAGGTGGCATCGTGACCGAGCGGAGCGAGGGGGCATCGTGACCGAGCGGAGCGAGGGGGCGGCGTGACCGAGCGGAGCGAGGGTCCGGGCGTCACAGCCGGCGGACGTGCCCGGCCGGCCACGTCGACCCCGAAGAGCGGTTCCCGGGTACGGATGTCGGCCGCGCAACGACGCGAACAGTTAATCGCCACGGGCCGCCAACTGTTCGCGGAGCGCGGCTTCGACGCGACGTCGATCGAGGAGGTCGCCGCCCGGGCCAAGGTCTCGAAGCCCGTCGTCTACGAGCACTTCGGCGGCAAGGAAGGGCTGTACGCGGTCGTGGT
This sequence comes from Polymorphospora rubra, assembly GCF_018324255.1. Taxonomy (GTDB): domain Bacteria; phylum Actinomycetota; class Actinomycetes; order Mycobacteriales; family Micromonosporaceae; genus Polymorphospora; species Polymorphospora rubra. Next base: position 3,498,655 of record NZ_AP023359.1, on the reverse strand, counting down.
GGACCGGGAGGTCCGGGCGCTGCTCGACCGGATCACGACCGCGTTGACCGCCGGTCATCCGCGCGAACTGCTGGAGCAGGCGGCGCTGGCGCTGCTCGACTACATCGAGAACGAGACCCACGGCTTCCAGGTGCTGGTCCGCGAGTCTCCCGTGCTTTCCGCGACGGGCAACTTCAGCAGTGTCATGAACGACGTCGCGCACCAGGTCGAGCACATTCTCGGCGCCGAGTTCAAGAGCCGGGGGTACGACCCGAAGCTGGCGGAGCTCTACTCGCAGGCGCTGGTCGGCATGGTGGCGTTGACCGGCCGTTGGTGGCTGGAGGTGCGCAAGCCGCGCAAGGAGACGGTGGCGGCCCATCTGGTCAACCTGGCCTGGAACGGCCTGTCGCATCTAGAGGCCAAGCCGGCCCTGCTCACCCGGTAGGGATGCGCCGGCAGCGGCGGCTAGCCGCGTGAGGACGGCTGGCTGCGGTACGCCTTTTCGGCGTGGGCGTCCTCGGGCGAGCCGACCTTGTCGTAGAGGCCGGTCGCAAGGAAGATCAGCCCGAAGATCATCGACACGATCACGGTCGACATCGAGAAGTTGAGGAAGTTCAGGTCGGTCTGCATCACGGCCATCATCCCGATGGCGGCGGCCATGAAGAGGATGCCGATGCCGAGGTTGAGGTAGTGGGAGAAGTTCCTGCCGAGGACCGAGCCGATCAGGATGACCAGCCCGAAGACGATCGACATGAGGGCGAAGGCCAGGTTGGTGCGCAGGCCGAGCACCCAGACGGGGCCGCGTTCGAAGAGTGGATCGCCCCAGGTCTGGACGACGCCGACGATGCCGAAGAAGAGGACGTACGCGCCGACGAGGCCGGCGATGGTGCGGTAGAGCGGCCGCAGCGGGTGGTTGACGGGTATGTGCGCCATCGCGTTCTTCTCCTGCCGTACCTCCGTGGGGGCTCGGGCTGATTCTCGCCCGGGACGCGCGCGGGCGTCCGCCGAACCGGCGGACGCCCGTGGTGGTTACGGCGGGACACCGTCAGAGGATCAGGCGGGCGTCCTGCCAGGCGCGGTGCTCGTCGTCGCTGCCGACCTTGCCGTACATGCCGGCCATCAGCAGGACGATGCCGATGAGCATGGTGACGACGACGGTGGTGACGGTGAAGTTGAAGATGTTGGCGTCGGTGCGCAGCACGGCGAGTTCGCCGAGGCCGAGCGCCATGAAGAGGTAGCCGAACCACTTGTTGACCGCGGCGTCGATGTTGCGGCCCAGGCCGGTGGCCACCAGGATGATCACCCCGAGTACGACGGAGACGACCGAGAATCCGAGGTTGGTGCCCTGGCCGAGTACGGCGCCGCCGTCCTGCGCGAAGAACTCCCCGCCGCCGGTCTCGATGAAGCCGAGCACGCCGAAGGCGATCAGGTAGAGGCCGATCAGCGCGCCGATGGCCCGGTAGATCGGCCGCGCCGGGTGGTTGACGGGGTTGTGCGCCATGTCTGAAGTCTCCAACGCCGTTTCCAGTGGTGGTCGCCGACGATTCTCGCGCACAGCCCCCACGTGACGGCGGACACCCCTGGTGGTCAGCTGTCGGGGAGCTGTTCGGCGAGGGCGAGCCAGGACTCCTCGACGGCCTCCCGGTCGGCGGTGACGGCCCGGAGTTGGGCGTCGAGTTCGGCGACCTTGGCGTAGTCGGTGGCGTTCGCGGCGAGTTGCTCGTGCAGTCCGGCCTCTTTCTGTTCGAGCTTGGCGACCTGCCGTTCGAGCCGGGTGAGTTCCTTGCGGGCGGTGCGGACCTCGGCCGCGCTGAGCCCCGGCGCGCCGGGGGCACCGGCCTCGGCCGTACCGCCGCCGGCGGGGCGTCCGGCGCCGTCCGCGGCGCGGCCGCCGCCGGCCGTACCCGGTGCCTTGCCGGTCGGGCCGGTGACCCGGGCCAGGTATTCGTCGACGCCGCCGGGCAGGTGGACCAGCCGGCCGTCGCCGAACATCCCGTACGCGACGTCGGTGACCCGTTCGATCAAATAGCGGTCGTGGCTGGCGACGACGACGGTGCCGGGCCAGGAGTCGAGCAGGTCCTCGAGGGCGGCGAGGGTGTCGGTGTCCAGGTCGTTGGTCGGCTCGTCGAAGAGCAGCACGTTGGGTTCGCCGGCGAGCAGGCGCAGGATCTGGAGGCGGCGCCGTTCACCGCCGGAGAGGTCGCCGACCGGGGTCCAGAGCCGCCGGTCGTCGAAGCCGAACATCTCGGCGAGCTGGGAGGCGGCGAGTTCCCGGTCGCCGAGGGTGACCCGGCGGGCGACCTCCTCGACGGCTTCGAGGACCCGCAGTTCGCGGGGCAGTTCGGCGAGTTCCTGGGAGAGGAACGCGGGCCGGACGGTGGAGCCGGTGACGATGCGGCCCTTGTCGGGTTCGCGGACCCCGGCGAGCAACCGGAGCAGGGTGGTCTTGCCGGCCCCGTTCGCGCCGAGCAGGGCGATCCGGTCGCCGGGGCCGACCTGCCAGGTGAGGTCGTCGAGGATGAGTTTGGGGCCGGCGAGCAGGGTGACGTCGGTGAGGTCGTACACCTGCTTGCCGAGACGGGCGGTGGCCAGCCGTTGCAGGGTGACGGTGTCGCGCGGCTCGGGTACGTCGGCGATCAGTGCGTTGGCGGCCTCGATCCGGAAGCGCGGCTTGGAGGTACGGGCCGGCGGGCCGCGCCGCAGCCAGGCGATCTCCTTGCGGAGCAGGTTCTGCCGGCGGGCCTCGGTGGCGGCGGCGACCCGTTCGCGTTCGACGCGGGCCAGCGTCCAGGCGGCGAAGCCGCCTTCGTAGACGCGTACGGCGCGGTCGGCGACCTCCCAGGTGGCGGTGCAGACGGCGTCGAGGAACCAGCGGTCGTGGGTGACGACGACGAGGGCGCCGCGCCGGCCGGTGAGGTGGCGGGCGAGCCAGTCGACGCCGGCGACGTCGAGGTGGTTGGTGGGCTCGTCGAGGATCAGCAGGTCGGCGGTGCGGACGAGGAGGGCGGCCAGCGCCACCCGGCGCCGTTCACCGCCGGACATCGGGCCGACGGGCTGGTCGAGGCCGAGGTGGGGCATGCCGAGGCCGTCGAGGATCGACCGTACGCCGGCGTCGCCGGCCCATTCATGTTCGGCGCCGAAGCCCTCGGGCAGCCAGGCGGTGCCGATGACGACGTCCCGGACGGTGGCGTCGGGGGCGAGGTCGAGGTTCTGCGGCAGCCAGGCGACCCGCAGGTCGCGGCGGTGGGTGACCCGCCCGGAATCCGGTTCCTCGATCTTGGTCAGCATCCGGAGCAGGGTGGACTTGCCGGCACCGTTGAGGCCGACGACACCGATCCGGTCGCTGTCGTCGAGGCCGAGGGAGACGTCGGTGAGGAGCTGGCCGGCCGCGCCGTAGCCCTTGGACACCCGGTCCAGGTTGACGATGTTGGCCAAGACTCCACCTCTGCTGGGCTGTTGGTACGGGAGACTGCGGGCTGTGCGGGCGACTGCCAAGGGTAACTGCGCCTGCGGGCTGTGCGGGCAGCCGCCAGGGGGTAACTGCGCCCGCGGGCCGTGCGGGCAGCCGCCAAGGGGGTAACTGCGCCCGCGGGCCGTGCGGGCAGCCGCCAAGGGGGTAACGCGGACGGTCAGACGATCCGGGCGCCGGCGACGGGTCCGTGGGCGGTGCGGGCTTCCCGACAGACGCCGGTGGTCGCCAGTTCGGCGGCGATGCGGCGGGCGTCGGCGGCGTCGGTGGCAAGGAACACGCAGGTCGGTCCGGAGCCGGAGACGAGGCCGGCGAGGGCGCCGGCGGCCCGGCCGGCGTCGAGTACGTCGGCCAGCGCCGGCCGCAGCGAGACGGCGGCGGGCTGCAGGTCGTTGCCGAGTGCCGCGCCGAGTACGGCCGGGTCGCGTTGCCGCAGCGCGGCGAGCAGGCTGTCGGCGCTGCCGAGGGCGGCGGGGGCGGTGCCGGCGTCGCGGAGCCGGTCGATCTCGCGGTAGACCTCGGGGGTGGACAGGCCGCCGTCGGCGACGGCGACGACCCAGTGCCAGGTGCTGGGGCGGGCGAGGACGGGGCTGACCGTCTCGCCGTGGCCGGTGCCGAGGGCGGTGCCGCCGTGGACGAGGAACGGTACGTCGGAGCCGAGGCCGGCGCCGATGTCGGCGAGTTCGTCGCGGCTGAGGCCGGTGCCCCACAGGGTGTCGCAGGCGAGCAGGGTGGCGGCGGCGTCGGCGCTGCCGCCGGCGAGGCCGCCGGCGAGCGGGATCTGCTTGCGCAGGTGGAGCCGGGCGTGGGCAGGCACCCGGGTGTGGGCGGCCAGCGCGCGGGCGGCCCGGATGATCAGGTTGGTCTCGTCGAGGGCGAGTTCACCGGTGCCCTCGCCCTCCATGGTCAGGGTGAGGGTGTCGCCGTGGCGGGCGGTCAGCTCGTCGTGGATCGAGATCGCGTGGTAGACGGTGTTGAGCTCGTGGTAGCCGTCGGGGCGTAGCGGTCCCACCCCGAGGTGCAGGTTGATCTTGGCGGGTACGCGTACCCGGACCGGGCCGGTCGCTCCGCGCCGCGGCTGGCCGTCGTCGCCACCCGGTCCCCACGCCTCGGTCACCGGACGCGACCAGCGGCAGGGCGGCGGGGTGCGGGCGGCCGGGTCAGCTCGGCCCGTACGGTCGTTGATCTCCTGTCCGGCACGGCGTCAGCCTACTCGGCGGCCGGCACACCGCCGGGAGCCGCCGCGGCGATCGCCGCGAACTGCGCGACGGTCAGCGCCTCACCACGGGCGCCGGGGTCCACACCGGCGCTGGTCAGCACGGCTGCGGCGGGCTCGGAGCCGCCGGCCCAGCCGGCGAGCGCCCCGCGCAGCATCTTGCGCCGCTGCGCGAACGCCGCGTCGACGACCGCGAAGACCCTGTCCCGGCGGACGTCGGCCCGGGGCGGCTCGCGTCGGGTGAAGGCGACCAGTCCGGAGTCGACGTTCGGCACCGGCCAGAAGACGTTGGGCGGCACCCGGCCGGCGTTCTTCGCGCTGGCGTACCAGGCGAGTTTGACCGACGGGATGCCGTACACCTTGGAGCCGGGACCGGCGACCAGCCGGTCGGCGACCTCCTTCTGCACCATCACCAGGCCGCGCCGCAGGCTCGGCAGTTCGGCCAGCAGGTGCAGGACGACGGGTACGGCGACGTTGTACGGCAGGTTGGCGACCAGCGCGGTCGGCGCCGGGTCACCGAGGTCGGCGGCGGTGATCCGCAGCGCGTCGGCGTGGTGCACCGTCAGCCGGGCGGCTTCGGCCGGCGTCGCGTACGTGGCGACGGTGTCCGGCAGAGCGGTGGCCAGCACCGGGTCGAGTTCGACGGCGTGGACGTGCCGGGCGGCGGGGAGCAGGGCGAGGGTCAGCGAGCCGAGGCCCGGCCCGACCTCGACGACCACGTCGTCGGGGTCGAGGTCGGCGGCGGCGGCGATCCGGCGCACCGTGTTGGGGTCGTGGACGAAGTTCTGGCCGAGCTTCTTCGTCGGCGTGACGCCGAGCCGCGCGGCGAGTTCCCGGATCTCCACCGGCCCAAGCAGTCCCATGCCCGCAGAGCCTACGGTCCCCGTCGTCGGCCGCTGGCGGGGCAGGTTCAGGCGGTGCGGCCGGCTCGCCGGATCCGGCCGTCAGCCAGCAGCGCGAACAGCGCCAACGCGACGCCGAGGCCGACGGTCACAGTGATCACCAGCGGGCGATCGGGGTGGGTGGGGGCGGGCGCCGACATGATCCCGGCCACCGCCGCGGCAAGTGCGGCGGCCAGCATGAGACAGCGGGCGATGGTCACCGGCACGGCAGGCGCGGCGGAACCCGCCGACCCGGTCGGGACAGCCGCACCGCTGGCCGGTGAATGGCTGACGAGCAGCGCGGTCACCAGGATCGTCAGCGAGCCGACGACGCCGCCCAGGCCGGCGATCAGCCACGGCAGGCCGATCCCGGTCACGCCCGCGGTGATCCCGTTGCCGCCGGCAGCCGCGACCAGGCCGAAGATCACCACGGCCAGTAGGTGCGACGGTGCGACACGGAGCAGCCGGCGACGCCCCGTCTGGTCAGCCCTCATCCGCGTGCCCTTCGGTGATTCACCTGTGCTCGCCTGGCAACGGCAGCGTACGCCGGGCCAGGACCCGACCGCTGCCCCTGTTACCAGGGGCCGAAGACGCGGTCGCCGGTGGCGGAGATGGCCGCGCAGAGTTCGTCGAGGTCGGCGCCGGTCGTCCCGGCCAGCGCCCGCACGGTCAGCGGGATCAGGTACGACGCGTTGGGGCGTCCCCGGTGCGGCATCGGCGTCAGGTAGGGCGCGTCGGTCTCGACCAGCAACTGGTCCAGCGGGGTGATCTTCGCGGCGTCGCGCAGCGCGGTGGCGCTGCCGAACGTCACGGTGCCGGCGAAGCTCAGCACGTAGCCCCGGTGTACGCACTCCGCGGCGAACTCGGCGTCGCCGGAGAAGCAGTGCAGTACGACGGTTTCCGGCGCGCCCTCGTCGTCGAGCACCCGCAGTACGTCGGCGTGCGCGTCCCGGTCGTGGATGACCAGTGCCTTGCCGAACCGCTTGGCGATGGCGATGTGGGCCCGGAAGCTCGCCTCCTGGGCGGCCCGGCCGTCCTCGCCGGTGCGGAAGAAGTCCAGGCCGGTCTCGCCGATGCCGCGGACCCGATCGTCGGCGGCCAGCGTCTCGATCTCGCGCAGCGCCTCGTCGAGGTCGGCCAGCCGGGGCGCCTCGTTGGGGTGCAGCGCGACCGTGGCCAGCACCGAGGGATGCCTGGCCGCCGTCTCGACTCCCCACCGCGACGACGCGACATCGACACCGACCTGCACCAGCCGGTCGACGCCGGCCTCGGCCGCGACGGCGATGATCGCGGCAACCGGATCGGCCGGCGGGGTGGCGGCCGTGTGGTCGCCGGTCGCCGGGCCGCCGCCGGGCGTACCGGCCTCGGTGATCGTGATGTCGAGGTGGGTGTGGCTGTCGATCACCGGCCGGGGCAGCGGCTCAGGCGCGGGCGGAAACTCACCGGCCCGCCGGTCCGCGCGCTGGCGGCGGGTCTCGGTCGACTCAGTCATCGCCGCCAGCATCACACACCGCCGTCACCCGCCCGCTCCCTCCCCGCCGCTCCACACCCCGGCACGGACTGAGCGCCAGCGGGGTTGTCGCGGCTGGATAACTCCGCTGGCGCTCAGTTGGTCGGGTTCACTCCGCCAGGCGGGCCAGTTCCTCGTCGACGATCGACGGGTCGAGCTTGCGGAAGACCGGCTTCGGGGCGGCCAGCGGCCGGCCGGCCGGCAACGGCACCGACTCCCAGCGGGCGCCGACGGTGTAGTCGCCGGTCAGCACCGGGTAGGCCGGCCCGCCGTCGAGGTCCGCCACCTCGACGATCGAGGGCATCGGGGCGTGTACGCCGGTGCCGCCGAGCAGTTCGTGCACCTTCTGCGCCGAGTGCGGCAGGAACGGGGTGAGCAGCGTGTTGGCGTCGCTGACCACCTGCAACGCGACGTGCAGGATGGTCCCCATCCGGGGCTTGTCGTCGTCGCCCTTGAGCTTCCACGGCGCCTGGTCGGACAGGTAGCGGTTGGCTTCGGCGACGACCCGCATCGCCTCCCCGATCGCCTGCTTCTGCCGGTGCCGGCCGATCAGCTCGCCGACCGTGTCGAAGCCGGCGCGGGCGGTGGCGAGCAGCGCCTCGTCGGCGGGCGTGAGCCCGGCCTCGTCGACCGGCGGAACGGCGCCGAAGTTCTTCGCCGCCAGCGAGATCGACCGGTTGACCAGGTTGCCCCAGCCGGCGACGAGTTCGTCGTTGTTGCGGCGGAGGAACTCGGCCCACGTGAAGTCGGTGTCGTTGCTCTCCGGGCCGGCGACCGCGATGAAGTAGCGCAGGGCGTCGGCGTCGTAGCGGGCCAGGAAGTCGCGTACGTAGATGACGACCTGACGCGACGACGAGAACTTGCGGCCCTCCATCGTCAGGAACTCGCTGGAGACGACCTCGGTCGGCAGGTTGAGCCGGCCCAGTTCGCCGGGCTCGCCGCCCTTGTCGCCCTCGCCGGAGTAGCCGAGCAGCAGCGCCGGCCAGATCACCGAGTGGAAGACGATGTTGTCCTTGCCCATGAAGTAGTAGCCACCGGCGTCCCTGCCCTCGCCGTCGGCGGCCCACCACCGTCGCCACGCGTCGGGGTCGCCGGAGCGACGGGCCCACTCGATGGACGCGGACAGGTAGCCGATGACCGCGTCGAACCAGACGTAGATCCGCTTGTCGCCGCGGTCGCGCCAGCCGTCGAGCGGAATCGGCACCCCCCACTCCAGGTCGCGGGTGATCGCCCTCGGCTGGAGGTCGTCGAGCAGGTTCTTCGAGAACCGCAGCACGTTGGTCCGCCAGCCCTCGCGGGTGTCGAGCCACTTGCCGAGCGCCTGGGCGAACGCCGGCAGGTCGAGGAAGAAGTGCTCGGTCTCGACGAACTTCGGCGTCTCACCGTTGATCTTCGAGCGGGGGTTGATCAGGTCGACCGGGTCGAGCTGGTTGCCGCAGTTGTCGCACTGGTCGCCGCGCGCACCGTCGTAACCGCAGATCGGGCAGGTGCCCTCGATGTAACGGTCCGGCAGGGTACGGCCGGTCGACGGCGAGATGGCACCCATGGCGACCTTGGGCACGATGTAGCCGTTGGCGTACAGCCCCTCGAAGATCTGCTGCACGACGGCGTAGTGGTTGCCGGTCGTGGTCCGGGTGAAGAGGTCGTACGACAGACCGAGGCCGTGCAGGTCCTCGACGATGACCCGGTTGTAGCGGTCGGCCAGCTCCCGCGGGGTCACCCCCTCCTTGTCCGCCTGGACCTGGATCGGGGTGCCGTGCTCGTCGGTGCCGGAGACCATGAGTACGTCGTGCCCGGCCATCCGCATGTACCGGCTGAATACGTCGGAGGGCACTCCGAAGCCGGAGACGTGGCCGATGTGGCGCGGGCCGTTGGCGTAGGGCCAGGCGACCGCGGCGAGAACGTGACTCATGGCCGACAAGCCTAGTGACCGGGTCCGCGGCGACGCGAACGGATAGCCGAGCCGCCCCGCTCCGGATCTTCCTCGTACCACTCGGGCGACCTGCCCGTTTTGTCGGCCGACACGCGCGGCCGGCTGCGTCACCATCCGACCGGGGCGTAGTCCAATGAAGGTTGTGACGGGCGAATCTACGGCGGCGCGACCGGGCGACAGCACCGACGGCACACCGGCCACGGCGGACCGACCCGCGACCGGGCGGGCCGGCGGCGGCGCCGGCCCCTGGGCGGAGACCGGTCCGGACACCGCCTGGTGGCGGGGCGATCCGGCCGCCACAGCCGCCAGGTTCGCCACGGTACGGGCACCCGAACCGTCCGTCCCGCCGGCCCCGACCGTCAGCCTGACCCCGCAGGCCCAGCCCACGCCGCCCGCGCCGGCCCGCCCCGGGACCGGGACCGGGCACGATCCGGCCACTACGACCGACGACGATCCCGCCGGATCCGAGGTTCCGGCCAGACTCGACGAGCCGGCCGAGGTCGACGAGCCGGCCGAGGTCGACGAGCCGGCCGAGGTCGACAGGGCCGCTGAGGTCGACAGGGCCGCTGAAGACGACGGGCCGGCGAGCACGTCGGATCCGGTCACCCCGCCGTCGGCGGTTTCCGTTCCGGACCGCACCGTCGCGGACCTGGTCGAGACGCACATGGCCGAGGCGGACCCGGCCGAACCCGACCCGACCGAACCCGAAACGGCCAGGACCGAGACAGCCAGGTCCGAGACGGCCGGGACCGAGACAGTCGAGACCGAGACGGCCGGGAACGGCCCGACCGAGACCGAGACGGCCGCCGCCCACACCGAGCCGGCAGACCCTCCGGTCGAGCCGCCCGCGCCGCTCGACGACGCGCCGAGGACCGCCGAGTTCGTCGAGCCGGCGACCACATTCCCGTCCCCGGACGAGACGGCTCCGACCGTGATGGTCCCGGAGGCGGCCGGCACGACAACGCCCCGGTCGGCCACCACGTCCCCCCGGGCCACCCCACGCCCGGACGAGGGCCGGGCCGGTACGGCCGAGCCCGACGTCACGCCGGAACCCGACGTCACGGCAGAGCCCGACGTCACGGCAGAGCCCGACGTCACGGCAGAGCCGGTTGGCACGTCCGAATCCCCCAACCAGCCCGAACCTTCCCGCCACCCCGAGGCTGCTGGCCGGCCCGAACCTGCTGGCGGGCCGGAGGCGCCACCTGCCGGCCTGCCGGAGGCGACCCACGGCCCCGCGGCGGCCCCGGCGCCAGTGCCGATCAAGGACCGCGAACCGATCAAGGACCGCGCGCCGGCAAAGACTTCCGAGCCGGTGAAGACCTCCAAGTCGGTGAAGACCTCCGAGCCGGTGAAGACCTCCGAGCCGGTCAAGGTCCTGGAGCCCACGGGGAACGCCGAGCCGGCCGGTGAACCCGAGGCGATCGGCGCCGAACCCGACCGTGGGTCGGCCGGCACCGATGGAGGCGGCGGCGCCCCGGCCCCACGCGACGGGGTCGAGCCGACCATCGGCGTGGACTCCGCTCAGCTCGAGCTTCCGGCGCAACCGGTCGGGGCGGCGCGGCCGGTACCCGTCGTACCGGATGGGGTCGGGCGGGCGGCGGCCCGGACGGCGGTTCCGGCCGCGCGCGGCGCGGAGCCCGCGCGGGTGGCCGGGCCGGCGGACGACGACCCGTTCTGGTTGCCGGTCGAGGAGATGCCGGGCGACGGCACGCAGGGGTGGCCGACGCAGCGGATGCGGGGCGGCCGGCGGCGGCTCGAACCGGCCGCGCCGCGCCGGGGCAAGATCCCCCGGCCGCCGCGCCGGCCGATCGCCGGGCTGGCGTCACTGGTGGTGTTGGCGCTGGTGGCGACGTTCTTCGCATGGGTGAGTGCCGAGCCGCTGTGGCTCGCGCTCGGGCGCGGCAACGACGGAACGGCGACGGTGACGAACTGCGCCGGCGACGGGGTCGGCCAGCGCTGCGAGGGCGCGTTCACGTCGGCGGGCGGAACGTTCACCACCGGGTCCGTACGGCTGCTCGGGGTGGCCGAGGACCAGCGGGACGCCGGTACGCGGGTGTCGGCGCGGATGGTCGACGCGGACAGCGGTACGGCGTACGTGGCCGGTGATCCGACGACACTGCACCTGCGGTGGGCGCTGGGGTTGGCGCTGGTGCTGTTGTGCGGGGTCGGGATCGTATGGGCGACCGGTGCGCTGCGGCTGACCGACCGACGATCGCGACGCCTGGCAACCCTGACCAGCCTGGCCGCCCCGCTGCTCCTGACGATCGGCTTCCTGGCAGCCACGTTCTGACCCGCCCGTCGCTGTCCCGCTGTCCCGCTGTCCCGCTCCAAGGTCCGCGTGATCAGGGAGTTTGCACCCCGACGCGCCGACGACACGCCCTACCTACTCCCTGATCACGCGGATCTTGGGCGGAGCCCGAGCGGAGCCCGAGCGGAGCCCGGGTTCAGGTGGGGGTGTGGACTATCTGGTAGACGTCGCGTTTGCGTAGGGCGTGTTCGGTGGCGACGGCCTCGATGGCGTCGCGGCGGGACAGGCCGGCGGTCTCCCGGTCGGCGACCTCGGCCCGGAGTTCGGCGTCGGTCGGGCGCGGCGGCGGGCCGGCCGGCGCGCCCGCGACGACGAGCGTGATCTCGCCCCGCGGGTCGCCGTCGGCCGCCCACCGGGCCAGGTCACCGAGCGGTCGGCGCAGCACCTCCTCGTACGTCTTGGTCAGCTCGCGGCAGACTGCGGCGGGCCGGTCGGCGCCGAAGGTGGCGGCGAGGTCGGCGAGGGTGCCGGCGATCCGGTGCGGCGACTCGAAGAAGATCAAGGTGCGTTCCTCGGTGGCGAGGGCGCGTAGCCGGGCGCGGCGCGGGCCGCCGGTGCGGGGCAGGAAGCCCTCGAAGCAGAACCGGTCGCTGGGCAGGCCGGAGACGGCGAGTGCGGTGGTGACGGCGCTCGGTCCGGGGGCGGCGGTGACGGGTGCCCCGGCGTCGAGGGTGGCCCGGACCAGACGGTAGCCGGGATCGGAGACGCTCGGCATGCCGCCGTCGGTGACCAGCGCGACCAGCGCACCGTCCATGATCGACCGAACCAGGTCGGGGGTACGGCGTTCCTCGTTGCCCTCGAAGTACGACACGATCCGCCCGGCGACGGTGACGTCGAGATCGCGGGCCAGCCGGGTGAGGCGTCTGGTGTCCTCGGCGGCGACGATGTCGGCCTCGGCGAGGGTCTCGCGTAGCCGGGTGGAGGCGTCGGCGGGATTTCCGAGCGGTGCACCGACTAGCACCAGTCGCCCTTTATCGGACAAATTTCCCACCGATCGAGCCCTTCATCGACACACATGACTTACAACAGATGGACAACGGACGTCGTTTCACGCCTCCGCAGCCTACGATCGCGGGGTGACCCCGGCGGCGACAGCGCAGAAGCGCATCGACAGCGCGCAGACCGTACGCGAACAACCGGATGTATCGGTCAACTCCGCGTCCGGCGACGGACCGGACGACGGACCGGACCGCCCGGCGCGCGGCATCCCGGCGATCGTACGGCGTCGTCTGGCGCCCTTCGACGCGCGCCTCGACCCGTGGTCCTGGGTCGCGACCGGCGTGGTCGTCGCGATCGCCGCGATCCTGCGCCTGGTCGGGCTGGGACACCCGCCGGGCAAGATCTTCGACGAGATCTACTATGCCCGCGACGCCTGGGGCCTGGTCACCAAGGGCGTCGAGTGGAACTACACGGACAACGTCGCGTCCTACGTGGTGCATCCGCCGCTGGGCAAGTGGCTGATCGGGCTCGGCCAGTGGGCCTTCGGCTACGCCGACACCGAGCAGAACATCTCGGTCGCCGGCCACCTCGTGACGCTCTCGCCGGAGGTCGGCTGGCGGGTCGTCCCGGCGATCATCGGCACCCTGTCGGTACTCATCATGGTCCGGACGGCCCGCCGACTCTTCCGCTCCACCGTGCTCGGCTGCGCCGCCGGTCTGCTGGTCGCCCTCGACGGCTTCCACCTCGTGCTGTCACGCACCGCGCTGCTCGACATCTTCATCATGTTCTTCGTCTTCGCCGCATTCGCCGCCCTGGTGGTCGACCGCGACGCGCGCCGCCGCCGCTGGCTGAACGCGATGGAGGCGGGCCTCGACCCGAGCCGCCCCGGCCGGGCCGGCCGGCCCACCTTCGACTGGCGCGACGGGGTCCCGTGGTGGCGGCTGCTCGCCTTCGTGTTGATGGGCTGCGCCGTCGCGGTCAAGTGGAGCGCGCTGGCCTTCGTGCCGGTCTTTGTGCTGATGATCCTGTGGTGGGAGGCCGGCGCCCGCCGGTCGGCCGGCGTACGGCGCCCGTGGCGGGACACGCTGCTCGACGAGTCCGGCTGGCTGATTCTCGGTGGCGTGGTGCTGGCGCTCACCTACCTGGCGACCTGGACCGGCTGGTTCCTCAGCGACGAGGGCTACTACCGGCACTGGCGGGCCGACTCCGGCCTGTCGGAACCGCCGGTCATCGGGGCGCTGCTCAACCTGGCGCACTACCACTCCGAGGCATACAAGTTCCACAGCACCCTCGACACCTCGCACACCTACCAGTCGTGGCCGTGGCAGTGGCTGCTGCTCGGCCGTCCGGTGGCGTTCTACTGGTCGACCGACGGGACCTGCGGGGCCGCGAGCTGCGCGGCCGAGATCCTGCTGCTCGGCACGCCGCTGCTGTGGTGGTCGTTCCTGCCGGCCATCGTGGCGGTGGCCTGGCTCGGCATCGCCCGGCGCGACTGGCGGGCCGGCACGATCCTGCTCGCCCTGGCCGCCGGCCTGCTGCCCTGGTTCTACTACGCCCTCGACGACCGCACGATGTTCAACTTCTACACCGCGCCGGCCCAGCCGTTCCTGGTGCTGGCGGTGGTCTACGTGCTCGGTGCGATCATCGGACCGGTCCGGCCGCCGGCGCCGGCGGGTGAACCCGGCGCACCACCGCCGGCGGAGATCGACGCCGGTGCCGCCGACAGCGGCGCGGACGGCGCGGCAGGGCCGGGCGTCGGCCGGGCGGGCGAGCCACCGGCCGGGCTCGACGCGTCCGGCGCCGCGCCGGCCGAGGGCTCCGACGTGATCGTGACGGGCGAGAAGCCGGCGGCCGACGACACCGGGTCGACGTCGTCGGGCGGCTCCGACCGTCGCCTCGTGGGCGCGGTCATCGCCGGCGTGTACGTCCTGCTGGTGGCGATCTGTTTCGCCTACTTCCACCCTGTTTTCGTCGGGAAGCTGCTGCCCTATGCCGAGTGGTCGGCGCGGATGTGGTTGGGCAGCCGCTGGATCTGACCGGGCCGGCCGGCGGGTCGCGGCTCCACAGCGGCGCGCCGGCTAGGCGGATCGCGGCCCCGATCAGGCCCGATGCCGGGCGATTCAGGCGCAAATAGGTGCGCGCCCCGATCGCCTGCCACGGGGGAAGCGGGCGATTGGGGCGCGCACGCATGAGCTTAACCACCCTGGATCACCCGCACAACGGGTGACCTCCGGTCAGATTTCCGACCGTCGCCTCGGCTTGCCGCCGACACCGTCGTCAGGACCGCCGGTCGGCCGACTCTCCTTCCCCCACTGTTAACACAAGATCCCTTCCGCCGAGGGAACCGTATGTGTCTATATCTGCGTCAGACGATTTAACCCCCGACGTGGATGGAGTTGACATGTCACGGACCCTCCGGTGGGCTGCCGCGCTGTTGGCCGGTAGCACCGTCGCCGTACTCGGCCTGGCCGCCCCGCTCAGGCCGCCACCATCTCCCAGCCGCTACGTACGATGATTGCCAACCTGCCGGTCGCCGGCGAAGTGCGTACGGGCTACAACCGGGACCTCTTCCCGCACTGGATCGACGCGAACAACAACGGCTGCAACACCCGCTACGAGGTGCTCATCGCCGAGGCGACCACCCGCCCGTCGGTCGGTTCCGGCTGCACCCTGTCCGGCGGCCGCTGGTACTCGTACTACGACGGGGTCACCACCACCACGCCCAGCGGCTTCGACATCGACCACATGGTGCCGCTGGCCGAGGCGTGGGACTCCGGCGCCCGCAGCTGGACCAACTCGCGCCGGCAGGCGTTCGCCAACGACCTCGGCGACGCCCGGTCGCTGGTCGCCGTCACGGCCAGCAGCAACCGCTCGAAGGGCGACAGGGACCCGGCGGAGTGGACGCCGTCGCGCGACCTGTGCCGCTACATCGGGGAGTGGACGGCGGTCAAGACCCGCTGGCGGCTCACCGTCGACACCGCCGAGAAGAACGCCCTAACCAGCCGTGCCGCCGGCTGCTCCAACGTCACGCTGACCGTCACCCACGCCTTCTGATCCGGCCCCCGGTCCACCGCCGGCAGGTCGCAGGATTTGCCGGCGGTGGACGGGGTACGTCCTCCGGGACCGTTGCCGGCGGACCGGGAAGGTGTGGCGTGAACGTCCAGACAACCGAAACCCAGATCAAGATCGGCCAGATACGCCTCGACGCCGACCTGGTGGTGCCGCCCGACGCCGAGGGGCTGGTCGTCTTCGCCCACGGCAGCGGCAGCTCCCGGCACAGCCCGCGCAACCGGGCGGTGGCCGCGGTCTTCAACGAACGTCACCTGGCCACCCTGCTTGTCGACCTGCTCACCGCCGAGGAGGAGCAGGTCGACCTCCAGACCGCCGAGCTGCGGTTCGACATCGGGCTCCTCGCCGACCGGCTGGTCAACATCGTGGACTGGCTGGGGGACAGCCGGGCCACGCCGCCGCTGCCGATCGGGCTGTTCGGCGCCAGCACCGGCGGGGCCGCCGCCCTGGTCGCCGCCGCCGCGGCCCGCGACCACATCCGGGCGGTGGTGTCGCGGGGCGGCCGGCCGGACCTGGCCGGCCCGGCGCTCGCCGACGTACGGGCACCCGTCCTGCTGCTGGTCGGCGAACTCGATCACGAGGTGGTCGAACTGAACCGGCAGGCCGCCAAGATGCTGTGCGCCGGCACCGAACTGCGGATCATCCCGGAGGCCACCCACCTCTTCGAGGAGCCCGGTGCGCTGGAACAGGTGGCCGACGAGGCCGCCACCTGGTTCCACGACCATCTGACGGTGCCGGCCTGACCGCGGGTCGCCCCGTTTCTGTCCGCCCCCCGCCGTAACCTGACCGGACTGGTTACGACAGGGGGCGGACCGATGGACCTACTGGCGGGCGTACGCGAGATCTGCCTCGGTTTTCCCGAGGTCACCGAGCGGTTGAGCCACGGCACACCGACCTGGTTCGTGCGTGGCAAGAGCACCTTCGTGACGTTGCACGAGACCGGTCACCACAAGAACGAGTTCCCGCACCTGTGGTGTGCGGCGCCGGCGGGTGCCCAGGAGGAGTTGATCGCGGCCACGCCGGAGCGGTTCTTCCGCCCGCCGTACGTCGGTCACCGGGGTTGGCTCGGCGTACGGCTCGACGGCGACGTGGACTGGACCGAGATCGCCGAGTTGTGCGAGGACGCCTATCGGCTGATCGCGCCGAAGCGCCTGGTCGCCGAACTCGACGCCCGCTAACGGTCACCCGCTCGCTGGCGTCAACCTTCATTGACAACACTCCTGGGCGTCAACTAACGTTGACTCATCAACCAAAGTTGACGGACCTTCAGAGTCTGCCCAGACTGTCGTTCATGGAGGCTGACGAACTGATGAGCCTGGTCAAGGTAGCCGGCGACGACGATCCGAAGAGGGCCCTCGCCGCCACCGCCGCCGCCCGACGCGAACTCGAACGCCTGGAGGCGGTGCAGGTCCGCCGCGCCCGCGCCCAGGGCGGCACCTGGGCCGAGATCGCCACCGCACTCGGCGTGAGCAAGCAGGCCGTGCACAAGAAGTACGGCGGTCACGGCCTTTTCCACAGCGAGCGGTAGCCCGGCCCGCCGGCCGATCCGGCTCAGCCGACGGCGCGGGCCTGGGCGGCGAAGTACGCGGCCTGGGCCGGGTAGTAGTCGGCGAAGTCGGGCAACGGCCGCCCGTCCCGTGCCGCCACCAGCATGTCGAGGTAGTACTCCCATCCCGGGCCGGCGTTCTCGGCCACCGCCGGATCGGCCAGGTGGTGCACGAGTTCGAGCGTGGTCACCCCGCCGTCCTCGGTCAGCCGCAACTCCATACGCCAATCCCCCGCCTCGTCGCGCATCGAGACGGCGAGATGCCGCGGCGGCTCACAGACTTCGATCCGCAGCTCGCACCATGGCGTGCCCTCCTCGAACCCCATCTGCACCTCGACGGTGCGACCGGGGCCGGCCTCGCCCCGCCACGCACCGAACCAGCGGGCCGTCCGGTCCGACTCGGTGACACTCGCCCAGACGTCGTCGATCGACGCGCGGAACGTCCGGGTCAGGACCATGTCGTACGTCCCGGTGGCGCCTCCGACGAGGCGCCCGGTGAGTTTCGGTGTCATGCGATCTCCTCCTGCCCGGACGCGGCGAGACGCCCGGCTCGGTCGGTCGGGCCGGCACGGTGGTCACGCCGGGTGCGGCGTACCTCGGTGTCGAGGGCGTCGAGCCGGCGCTCCCACGCACCGGCACGGTCGAGGCCGTTGATCCACGCGACGAGCGGACCGAGCGGACCGATCTCGATCGAATAGACCCGGTGCCGACCGTCGATCCGGTCCACCACCAGGCCACTCTCCCGCAGCACCCGCAGATGGCGGCTGATCGCGGGGCGACTGACGGTGAACCTGGCCGCAATGTCGCCGGCGGCGAGCGGACGGTCCCGCAGCGCCTCCAGGATCTCCCGGCGAACCGGGTCGGCGATGGCATGGGCGACGGCATCCACGGGTACATGTAACCACCTTGTTACGCGTTCGGCAAACGTCGGCCGCCACGGGACCTCCCCGCGACGGCCGACGATCCACATCACGTCGGGCGGCGCTGCGCGCTACCGCCGCCCGGACACCCGCCCCTAGCGGTAGATCCAGAGGGTGTAGGTGGCGATACCGTTGAAGTCACAACGGTGGTCGAGCCAACGCCCCTGGACCACCCCTCTCGCCCCGGCGAGCTCACACTGCGCCTTGGCGGCATTCGGGTCGCTGATGTTGACGTACGAGTTCCACAGGATCCACGACGCAGCCACACTCGCCCGGTCCGCCGGCGCGGCCACCTGACCGGGCGCCGCCGCCTGCGCGATCCCGGCCCCGCCGACACCGACCACGACCGCCGCCGTCAGCCCGACCAGCACCTTCACAGCAGTACGCATCCAAAACCCTTCGTCGCGATTTGTTCCAGCCCGTATCCCGACCGGATCAACAGGAGGTCGGCCAACCCGGAATCAATACTCGTCGGCCGGGCTGCGGCGGCCAAGAAAATACCGATTCCGATCCGCGAGCAATTGATAGATTCTGATTTATGGGTGGCTATGGCGCACCACGGAAGACGCCGGCCGCCGCCGGCCCCCAGACCGATCCCAGCGTGCACCAACTACGGCTGCTGCTGGTCCTCGCCGAGGAACTGCACTTCGGCCGGGCGGCGGCCCGGCTGTTCATGACCCAGCCGGCGCTCAGCCGGCAGATCAAGGCACTGGAGGACCGTTTGACGATCCGGCTGGTCGAGCGCACCACCCGCACCGTCGTACTCACCCCGGCCGGACAGGCCCTGCTCCCCGCCGTACGGGACGCGGTGAGCGCGATGGACCTGCTACGTCGGGAAGCCGACAGCCATGGCCGCAGCCTCACCGGACGGCTGTCGATCGGCTCCATCGGCGCCGAGGCGGCAATGCCGTTCACCCACGCCATCCTCGACCAGTTGCGCTCCCGACACCCCGACATCGACGTACGGATGTCGAGCCTGAACTTCGTCGACCACATCGCCGCCCTGGTCAGCGGCGATGTCGACGTCGCCTTCCTGCGTCCGCCGGTGCCCCCGGGCATCGGGCTGCTGCACCTCGCGACCGAGCCCCGGGTCGCCTGCCTGCCCGCCGACGACCCGCTCGCCGCCGCGCCCCGGCTCACCCTGGCCCAGCTCGGCGGGCACACCTTCCTCGACGTACCGCCCGAGGCCCCGCGGATCTGGTGGGACTTCTGGGCGGTCAACCCGCGCCCGGACGGCACCGCCGTGCGCTTCGGTGGGGTGGTCAGCGACATGGAGGGGCTGCTGCACGCCGTGGCCCGCGGCGAAGGGATCTGCTTCCTGCCGGCCGCCGCCCGGAAGTTCTATCCCCGACCGGGAATCGCCTACCGCGACGTGACCGACCTGGCGCCGAGCACCTCGGCCCTGGCCTGGCTGGACGGCAACCGTGACCAGCCGGCCGTCGCCGCGATCCGGCGAGCCGCCCGTACGGTGCTCGCCCGCACCGCACAACCGCCGGCCTGAATTGCAATATCAGGCCGGCGCAAACCGGTGTGGAGTGCGATTTCTATCTTGTGCCGGTGCGAAGATTCGATCACCTGGCCCGTATCGCGGAACTGGACCCGCACCGCGACTATGCGGAAATCTACCGGCTGATGGTCTTCCACGAATTTCCGTGGGATCTGCGAACAGCCGGCAAATTGATGATCTGGCACCTGTACGCGCTGCCGTCGACCGCCCGGGTCGTCGGGTCGACCGACGCGCTGCTCGACCGGGCCGAGGGCACCGCGCTGACCTTCGGCGACCTCATCGAGCACGGCCTCGACTCGCCGCAGGGCCGGGCCACCATCGGCCTCGTCAACCGGTCGCACCGGGGCTGGCCGATCAGCACCGAGGACCACCGGTACGCCCTCGCCGGGCTCACCGTCACCACCCTGCGCTGGCTCGACCGGCACGGCTGGCGGCGACCGTCCACCAACGAACGGATCGCCGTGGCGGTCTTCTACGCCGAACTCGGCCGCCGCATGGGCGTACCGGACCTGCCCCGCGACCCCGACGTCCTCGCCGCCTTTCTTTCGGGGTTCGAACGCGACCGGCTCGCGCACACCCGCGAGGGCCGGCAGTGCAGCGAACGGACGATCGCGATGGCCGGCGCCCGGGTGCCCCGGCCGCTGGCCCCGCTCGTCGGCCCGGCCATCGCCGCCCTGCTCGACGACCCGGTACGCGCCGCGGTCGGCCTGCCCCGCCCGGCCGCGCCGTCCGCTGGTCACTGCGGACCATGCTGTCCGTCCGGCGCCGGCTGCTCCGGTTCCTGCCGCCGAGACGGGTGCCGACGACACCCCGTACCCGGCGCGGGCTGCCACCGCTCCGGCCGGGCGACCCGCTCCCGGCGGCCGGCCACCACGCCGTGGCTCAGGTCTAGTTCGTGGGGTCGAGCCCGGAGCGGTGGGCGATGACCGCCAGCGCGGTCCGGTCCCGGGCGCCGAGCTTGAACAGGATGCGACTGACGTACGTGCGGGCGGTCGCCGGGCTGATGTGCAGCGCGGCGGCGATCTCGTCGTTCGTCTCGCCGGAGCCGATCCGGGCCAGGACGGCGAGTTCCCGTTCGGTCAGCGCGGACAGCCGCGGATCCGGCTCCGGTGGCTTCGGCGCCCGGGCGAGGCGTTCCATGACGCGCCGGGTGATCGACGGTGAGAGCAGGTTGCCGCCGGCCGCGGCGGTGTGGACCGCCCGGCGGAGTTCGTCCGACGAGGTGTCCTTGAGCAGGTAACCGGCGGCGCCGAGCGCGATCGCCTGGGCGATGTCCTCGTCCTCGTCGAAGGTGGTCAGGATCAGGATCCGCGAACCGGCCAGCGAGTCGTCGGCCCGGATCGCCGCCGTCGCCGCCAGCCCGTCCATGACCGGCATCCGGATGTCCATCAGCACGATGTCGGGGCGCAGCTCCCGTACCCGGAGAAGCGCGGCACGCCCGTCGGCCGCCTCACCGACCACCGAGATGTCCGGGTCGTTCTCGAGCAGGGTCCGCAGCCCGGCCCGAACGAGGTCCTGGTCGTCGACGACCAGCACCCTGATCATGACGGCTGCTCCAGTGGAAGCACTGCCCGGACCACGAAACCCGACTCCTCGTACCCGGCGGTCAACGTGCCGCCGAGCGCTTCCGCCCGCTCCCGCATCCCGGTGATGCCGTGCCCGCGACCGATGTCGCCGTCCTCACCCCGCCCGTCGCCGGCCCCGCCCGGCCCGTCGTCGGCCACCCGCAGGTGCAACGCGGTCCCGTCGTCGTACGCGGTCACCCGGGCCCCGCCGCCCCGCGAATGCCTGACGATGTTGGTGACCGCCTCCTGGACGATCCGGAACGCGGACGCGTCCACCGTGGCCGGAAGTCCGACACCGATCCGCAGGTCGAGCTCAAGGTCGATGCCCGCGGCCGACGCCGTCTCCCGCAGCATGCCGACGTTCGACAGCGAGAGGACCGACCTGGAATTCTCGTCGGGCGAGCGCAGCAGGGCGACCGTCCTGCGCAGTTCGGCCATGGTTCGGGTGGCGGTGGACTTGATGAGGTCGAGCGCCGCCCGGGTCTGGGCCTCGTCGCGGCCCAGTGCCTCACGGGCGACGTCGGCGTGCAACGAGATGACCGACGTGGTGTGGCCGATCGAATCGTGCAGATCCCGGGCGATCGCCAGCCGGTCGGCGTGCACCCGCGCATCCGCCTCCTGCCGGTACCGCTGCGCGGTGAGCTCGGCGATCCGCCGCGCCCCCTCCTGCACGGACCGCCTCGACCGCACGCTGTCGCCGAGCGTGATCGCCGCCGCCATGAGCAGGATGTGCCCGGCCAACTCGTAGTTGACGACGAACGAAAAATCCTGCCCCTCGACCAGCCGGAAGAACACCGACACGACGACCACGACGACCCCGGTCACGACAGCGTGGACGAGCCGGCCGAACTCGGCGGCCGAAAACAGGGCCGCCGCGACCGGAACACCCAGGCCGACCGCCGGATAGCCGGCGGCGTAGTAGGCGAACAGCCCCAGCCCGGTGACGGCCAGCACGACCACCGGATAACGCCGGCGGGCGAACATCAGGGCACCCAGGCCGACCGCCCACAGGTACGCGACCGCGTCCGGGCCGTGCCGTCCGCCCTGGTTCGCCGAGATGACCAGCGACACGACGAGGGTGACACCGGCGCCGAGCAGCGCGTCGACCGCCCACGGCGGCAGCCTCCTCGATGCCCACATCATGAGTTCCACCGTACGGAACCGACCGGCACCCCGCCGTCGTCGGAAAGCGACACCCGGGGTCGCTTCTGAACGTACCGACATCGAGCGCGGATACGGATGTGCCGCCCCCGCCCCGATTCCTAGCTTCGTGGCATGACCTATCCGAGCCATCCGCCGCGCCAGACGTCCACGCCGAACCGTCCGACTCTTGGGCTGCCACTGCTCGCCGCGATCAGCCTCGCCCTTCTCGGAACACCCCGGGTCGTACTCCACGACCTGGACCTCATCCAGGAGGGCACGTTCGTCAACGCGCTCTTCGTGTTCGTACCGCCGGTCGTCTGGATCGCGGTCGTCCTCTGGAAGCGGGTGCCGAACCCGTTCATCACCCTGCTCGTCGTCGGGCTGTTCTACGGCGTCTTCCTCGCCCTCGGGCACCAGCTGCTCTGGAACGTCAGCTTCGCCGACAACCCGCCCGCGCTCGGCGGGAACCTGAGCGATCTCGACCCGACCGCCCAGTCCGCCATCCTGCGTACGTTCGCCGCGATCAGCAGCGTCTTCACCGGAGTGATCGTCGGAGCCATCACCGGCCTGATCGCCTGGGGCCTGAGCAAGGTCATCGGCCCGAAGCGCTGACCCGTATGTCCGGAACCGAAAGGCCGTCTCTTGTTGCGAGAGACGGCCTTTTGAGCTGAGGTGGAGGCGAGAGGATTTGAGTCCCTTACGTCCTGAGCAGGGAAAACATCGCGGACCTACGCCACTATTTTTATCTCTGGTGACGCTCGGTTGTGCCCAAACTGCGCCGGATGGCCTTGCTTCACCTGGCCACCTTCCGTTGGTGTAGCGTTCAAGACACCGCTTCGAAGAGTGTCGATACTGTTTTGGATCAAACCAGACCGCAGTATGGCCTGAACCAACTTCCCGCATACGGCCGGCGCTCCAACCAATCGTCCAGAATTGGGATGAACCTGTGCAGCTCTTCAAAGATGCCCTAGTGGGCCTGCTTGTCGGACTGGTAGGCGTCACATTGGCCGCTGGCTTCTTCTGGATCCGTGGCGATGACTTCTCATGGATCGGCGGTCTCATCTCGGCCCTGGCCGTAGCTATCGGTAGTGCAATCTCGGGAATTCTCCGGCGTCGTCGTCCGACGGCTCACTAACCTCGGCGATTCGCGCCTGGCGCCTGGCTCGAAGAACACACCACCAGCATCAACATCTACTCCCCGACCTACTCCAAACCCCCGCCTGCACCGCGTACGTGATCCAACCGCGGGAACGGACGAAGAGCGCACCGACCACCAGGGCCGGCTCGTGGACAAGCTCATCGCCCGGCAGCGGGCGTTCAAGGCCCGCACGAACCGCCTCAACGTCGTCATCGACGAAGCCGCACTCCACGTGAGAACGCCCGAGCCCGACCTGATGCGCGAACCCCTCGCACACGTCGCCGCCCTCGCCCAACGAACCCGGATCAACATCAAGGTCATCTGGCCCGACGTCAACATCGCCGCTCGGGCTTGGGGCCGTTCGAGGTGTTCCTGATGCCGGACCCGCACCCGGAGGTCGGCTACCTCGACAACCTCGCCGGCCGCATCTACGTCGAACCCCGCACAGGCTGGGAAGATGCAAACCAGAAAGGCCGTCTCTTGATCCAGAGAAAGCCTTGACTCGAAGTGGAGCTGAGGGGATTTGAACCCCTAATGCCAGGCACGGCCGATAGATCAACTCGAATCAGGCAGATCCGGCGCGTGAGCAGGGCAGCAACGCGCAACGACTGTCGACGTTTTACACCCGTTTCCGGGCTCAGTTGTGCCGGATCTGTGCCCGATGATCATGCAACGGGTGTCGTCCTGGCCGCCGGTTCAGTGGGGCATCGCCCGGGCGTGGCTCTCGGCCAGATTCAGGAGGCGCTGCCGGTCACCGTCTGGGTCGAAGCCGTCGCGGTTGAGTGAGACGTCCCGGTTGTCCCGTGTGGTCGACCGTCTGATCGCCGGCACGTGACGGCTACTTCTCTGAACCATCACGAGCGCCGCGGGCAGATACCCCTCAAGCATCGCTGTGAGGATGGGATGGTTCGTCGACAGGTACCGCGCGGTCAGGGCGTCCACGAACGCCGCGAAGGTGTCCGGGTCGATCTCGTACTCGTCCCGTCCGATGTCCGGTCCGACGCCTGACGGGCACCCGGCGACCAGCACCATCGCTTCGGTCATGCGGGCGAACAGTTGCGCGACTGTGTTGGACGGATTCCACAGCACAAGATCGCCAACCTGGAAGTACTGACTCACTGCGCCATGATCCCAGGCCGGACATCTAAAGCACGCTCTGAGTCGGCTCTCGTGTCACGGACAGTGCCCTCGGCGGACACCGCCACAGTGGCACAGTTGACCCGACTTCGCCCGGCATGGACCCGGCTCCTGGGGTCCGAGCTGGCACCCGGCGGCAACCCCTCCCCTTCCCAGGTGAGTGGTTGACCTGACCCCGAGCGGCTGCGGAGTCGGCTCCTGGGCGACCGGCGTGCCCCCTGCGGCCACCGCCCCTATGCTTGGGGCTTGCCGGTCCTCCCCTGCGCTCACCGGGCAACATCTCGTCCGTTTCGCCTCAGGTAACCCCAGCCACCGACTGATGACCTCGGCGGACCCGGCGGAATTGGTGCCAGCGTGAGGAGTCACCGCAAGTCGGCAACCGGGCGACCACTCTTCCCGGTCTTCGAGAGCTGAACCACGACGGCACCGGAGGCGTACCCAGCCAGCCCGACCACCGCGCTCCCGTCGGTCCACTGCCGCGGCGTCCGGTCGAGGCTGGCGCCAGAGCCGCGCGTGCTCCTGGTCCGCGGTCGACGCCGGCTGGCTTGGCCCGCGCGGCTGTCTCTACGGCTTCCCACTGTCGCGCCGTGCGCCGGGGCGTGACCGGCCGCCAGGCCGCATGCGCGCCCCGGCGCGACAAGGCGGCGGGCCGCTTGCGGCCCGCCCTTGACCAAGTAAAGAAAGTCTGAACACGCTACGCTTCAGTACTCCAAGGTCACTTCGCCTTCATCTAGTCCGGTGATGGCGTTGCAGCACGACTGTTTCGCCACAGTCGATAGAACTCGACCTGTTCGTCTACAGTACCGATTTGCGACACTTCAGCTTCGGCAAATATGTCCACCAGGTGCTCTCGTGCTACATGCCTGCCCTTTTGAAGGATATACACACGGCGCGCTCCCAGCATGTCGCGAACCATTCCAGATGGATGACTATCGACACGAGCGCCTTGCACTGCGATAACCCATCCGCCATGTTCTAACATGCGCCTGATATCTTGCAGCGCCGCGAAAAGGTCACGACCGATGACGTCAACAACGCCCGTTGGACCTCCGAGCACAAGCCGATAGGTCCGATCCGGAAGGAGCGTCCAGCGAAGTCGACACCGCATCTGCTCCTGCCCTCGCACTACCAAAACTTCTCGTTCGTCCGTCACCTATCTACCCTACCGATTATCGCCCAGCCTGTGCTGGTCATCCCGCCCTGTACTGCTACACACCCCTGCGCAAGTGGCCAGCTCTCGCTGAAGCATCGAGGAACTGTTCCAGACGGGCAAGGGGCGGGTTGGCCTGGACCACTACCAGGTCTGCAATGTTGTGCTAGCAGCGCGAAACCGAATGAAAGCCACTGCCTTGTCGTCGTGGCGCTTGCTGCGCGGCCATCGTAAGCCGTCGGGATCCGTTGCTTCGGTATCGTGTACAAGTTCGACCAGGCGGGCTGGGTCATCCTGAGTGAGCGTGAATGCGGACGGCCAGTCGGGTGGTACGCCGTAGCGGTCGACGCCGACTGAAACTCCGTCGGTCATGACGAGAACGGCGACTAGGTCGTCACGGTCCCATCGGGCGCGGTAAGCATGGCTGGCAGCCTCGGGTGCCGCTTCGCCAATCCAATATCCCCCGGGCTGGTTGCGCTGAGCGCGTTCGGCGTCGACTAGGCGTCGCCACTGATCGTGGTCATCAAAGCCGAACCCGGCGGACGCAGCGAGTTGTTGGCGCTGGGCCAGGCCGACGCCCTTGAGTCGGTCGTCACGTACGAGGTGAATCGTGCCGCTGCGGGTCAGCGCGGTGACGGGACTGTCACCCAAGACCAGCACGTCTACGGCGTGTTCGTCCCACCGCACGATGCTCACCGTGGCGGACGGCGCGGCGCCGGGCGTCAGTTCGTGTCGCTCGGCCACAACAGCAATCGCATCGGCCAGCAGCGCAGCGAGGTCGCCATGGGGCTCAGCAGAAAGGCGCTGATGGAGTTCGTGGCCCAGGGTGTCGGCATACCACCCGCCGTCGTGATTGCTGGCGTCGGGCTGGGATGCGCCGTCGAGCAGGATGACGGCGTTGGCGGTTGTGAAGATACGGTCTTCGCTCGGCCGATCCCGGCCCGACCGTTCGGCGGTGCGGATCGCGGCTACTCGTGTACGCGGGGGCTGCATAGCGGCTCGCTCCTGGTCACTGTCTCACCGTCGTGATCGCTGGCGATGACCATTGAGAATCGTCTGGTGCCAACCTTGGCGTATAGGTCGGATAAATGGCGGCTGAGGTAGTCAATCGCCCCAACCGAGCCAAGCGCGTGGACCCCGGCGACCACGAGCAGCGTGCGGCGGTCGTCGGCCAAGGCAAGGTGCCCAACGTAGGCAACGTCAGACCACCCCTGGCTGCGTGCGTC
This sequence comes from Polymorphospora rubra, assembly GCF_018324255.1. GTDB lineage: Bacteria > Actinomycetota > Actinomycetes > Mycobacteriales > Micromonosporaceae > Polymorphospora > Polymorphospora rubra. Next base: position 3,472,019 of record NZ_AP023359.1, on the reverse strand, counting down.
ATCCATCGGTGACTCGTAGGTCCGGCTGCCGTCGCGCTCACGGATTGTCCACTTCCCCGACTCGTCTGGCTCGAACGTCAGGAACGGGTCCGACTTGATTGCTTCGGCTGTCACATGGGAGGACTTTGGGCCACAGATGGCGACCACGTCGCCTTGGGGCTGCCACTCGCCGTTGGGTGGGATGCGGAAGCGCTCGACCTGGAAGGCCAGATCGGTGAGCAGGCGTGTAACCATGTCTGCTGCCCGGGTGTCCTCGGATGAGATCATCGGCAGGGCTCGGCCGGAGACCTGGCGTTCGGGGATCGCAACGGTGACTGGGCCGACGCCGAAGAACACACGTTCAGCCGGTGGCGCAGTCTGGCGGATCTGGGTAATCCGGCCACGGGTGAGGCCGAGTTCGGCGGCGATGCTGGTGAACGACAACCCTCGCTCGGTCGCCGCTCTGTTGATCGCCTCCTTCCGGAGACGAGCAAGCTCGACGGATCGTTGCTGGTAAACCAAGATCAGTTCACTGGCAAGCTTTGCTCGCCGCAGCGGGTCGGGCTCACGGCGCACGCGCTCGAACTGGTCAGCAGGCTCGCTCACGTCCGCAGTTTAGACCCCCTTGACAGTTGCGGAAGACGCTGCACTCTTGCTTACACCCCCTAAACGTCACTCGGTTGGTCATGAGGGCGGCGTTTAGGGGGAGTAAGCGCGAGAAGGCGGCGAAGGGCCGGCAACGGGCGGCGGAGTCGTCGGGACACGGCGCCCGGTCAGAAGCGTGAACGACACGAAGCACGAAGGATCGAAGAAGAACGAGGCGACATGCGGAACATCCCTGTGAACCTGTCTGGCTACAAGCTGCGGGTGGTGGAGGAGCCGTCGGTGAAGGCGGACAGGAGGGGAAGGTGATCACGGCGTACGGCACGAGTGACCCGCTGTTCACGGTGGCGGTGTTCGCGAAGCCGATCGCGACCGAGGACGGCTACCGGGGCAAGGGTGAGGAGCTGAAGATCACCCTGACCATGGACCCGGGCCAGGTCGAGGAGGGGGAGTTGGTGGAGCTGATCGGGCCGACGGTGTCGCACTGGGAGCGGGACGGGCGGTCGGGTCTGACCTGGAAGGCCCAGGGGCTCAAGACCGCTCGCTGAGCGGCATTCCTGCTTGCGAGGGGTGAGGTCGCTACGCCCCGAGAGGTTCGGCCCGAGTGCTGGCCTCACTCCTCGCTCTACATCTGATAGGCGCCACGGCGTCGGGTCTCCCGGCGCGGTTCCACATGCCCAAACACGGTTACGCACAGTGACGAAAGGATTTGGTGTGTCTCCCCTCCGGCGCCACTCGATTACCGCCGCTGTCGTCGCGCTGGCCGGTACCGCCGGCTACCTCACCGCGCGCCGCTCTCTTCGGGCCGAACTCGCTGCGACTCGGCGGGCGGCTGCCACTGATCCGCTTACCGGGATCGCGAACCGGGCTGGGCTGACTCAGGCGGCTGACCGGTTCATCGCCACTGCTTACCAGGCGGGGCGGCCGGTCGTCGTCGCCCTGGTCGACCTCGTCGGTTTCAAGGCGGTCAACGATCGGCACGGTCACGACGCGGGGGATCACATCCTGACCGTGGTTGCGGCGCGGCTTCGGGGGATCGCGGGACCTGCGGGGATCGCTGCTCGACTCGGCGGGGACGAATTCGCCATCGTCACCACCGGTCCCGCGTCTGGTGGCGCTGACGCTGACGGGTGGCTCGCGGGCTGGCTGCCGCGTATCCATGCTCGCGTCACCACTCCGGCGTCGTACGAGGGTGGAAGCCTCGCGGTCGGTGCCACCATCGGCGCCACCCTGGCCGGTCCTGGCCACTCGATCGGTGCGTGGCTGAGCGCTGCCGATGCCGCCATGTACGCGGCTCGGGCGAACCGGACGGTCACCGCGATCACCACCGCTGTGCCACCGGCCGCCGGCAGCGACACCGGTCGCCGTCGTGACCAGGCCCGACCCACCAGCCATGTGTCCGGTGTGGACGGCCGGGCCAGGGTGTCTCTGGCCGCGTAGAAGTCTTCGGCCCCGCCCCTTTTCTGGTGGGTGACCCGTTCGAGTCGGGTCGGGGCGCTTATGCCGGTGGCAATGCGGCCCATGCGGTCGGATCCTCGGCAGATTGTTCGTTGAGAACTCCACAGTGGGCGGCTCCCCTCCAAACGGCACGGCAGGGGCAAGCGGTGGCGGGTGCGCTACACCGACGCCGCCGGTGAGCCCCGAGAACGGCTGTTCGAACGCAAGACCGACGCGGAAGCCTTCGACCTGAATGCCCGTACCGGTGTCGCGAAAGAGACGAAGGTCGACCCGGCGGAACGACAGGTCACCTTCCGTGAATATGGCGAGCGGTGGCGGCTCTCGCGTCAGATCGGGCAAGCCCTCGACTACCAACGCCACACGGAGTCCCGCCTTCGACACCATCTCTACCCCCACCTTGGCAAGCGGCAGATGCGGGCGATTACGGTCACGGACGTACTGGAGTGGGTGGCGCTGCTGCTGCGGAACAACGTGGCGCAGTCGTCGGTGAAGACCTACTTCGACCTGTTCAACGCCGTCATGAACGCGGCCGTCGCAGACAGGGTGATCTCTGACAACCCGTGCAAGGCGGTGCGGCTGTCGGCGATCCTACGGGGCTTCTCTCGTGCCCGAAGTGGGTGCCGACCGATGAGGACATGCTCGCCCTGGTCGACGTCGTTCCCGACCGCTATCAGGCGGCTATCTGGTGTGGCGCGGGCGAAGGGCTGCGCCTGGGTGAGGTGCTCGGTTTGGAGGACGGGGTGCGGTGCGTCGACCGGCCCCGCCAGGAACTGCACGTGGTTCAGCAGCTCCGCTTCCACAAGAGTGAGTACGGCGGGTTCTACCTCGCTCCGCCGAAAGCGGGTTCGGTCGGTGACGTGGACCTGGACGACCATGTGGCGTTGGTGCTCGCGGAACACGTCCGTAAGTACCCGCCCGCGTTGGTCGAGCTGCCCGACATCACCGCCGGGACTCCGGACCCTGGGAAGCAGGCGAAGCGCCGTGCGGTCCCGCTGCTGTTCACCGACGAACAGGGCAGACCGATCCATGACCAGCGTTGGTCCGACCTGTGGCGTGGCTGGCGCAAGGCGGCGGGCTGGCCCGACGAAGGCACGTTTCACTCCCTGCGGCACTACTTCGCTACTCGCCTGATCACCTCGGGGGCCGACCCGACCGACGTGCAGAACGCTCTACGGCACTCCAGCCTGCGAATCACCCTGGAGACGTACGTGCACTGGTGGCCGAAGAAGAACCGTCGCCGCAACATCGTCAGCACGGCGCTTCGGGAGGCTGCGGGGAACCGCCCAGGGGCGGCGCGTTCGGGCTGAGTTGTGCCGGATCTGCGCCAAACGATCAATGACCAGCGTTTCCGCTGGTCATTGGTGGTGTGGGTGGAGCTGAGGGGATTTGAACCCCTGACCCCCTCGATGCGAACGAGGTGCGCTACCAGTCTGCGCCACAGCCCCTCACCGGACCGGAGCCCGGAAGGTCGACCCGCACCACTTCTCGTGGAGCGAGCCGGGAGTCAGGCTAACAGGTCGGGTGCTCGCTCCGCGAATCAGTACCCGGCGCGTCAACCCCGTCGGCCGCCCACCCGACAGCACCGCCCGGTCCGCGCCCGCTCCGGTCGTCGTGATCGTCTGCGGTTCAGGCGTTCCCGGCACGGCGTGTCGACTGTCTGAACCGCAGACGATCAAGGCTTCGCCCCGGCCCGCCAAAAGAGGAACGGGTCAGCGGGAGTCGCGGGGGTTGGGGCGGCCGGCCTCGTACGCGCGTCCGCGCAGCCCACCCGCCCGCCGGTACGACACCGAGCCCGTGACGCCGCTGCCGGAGGCGGCCTGGGGCAGGTCCCGTGCCCCGTCCAGGCCCATCGCGGCCCGGCGTACGGCTTCGCGCTGGGCGGCCAGCCGGCGCTGCGCCTCGCGGCGGGCGGCCGCCCGGCGGGCCTGCTCGCGGCGTACCTCGGCCTGCCGGGCGGACAGCCAGGCGGCTTCGCGGGCTTCGGCGCGTTGCCGGCGCCGGCCGGCGATGGCCCGGTTGCGCAGGTGCACCACATAGAGCGCGAGCAGCAGTGCGGTCACCGCGAAACTGATCCAGAAACCGGGGCCGACGACCACGACGCCGATCAGCTCGACGACGTTGAGCAGCAGGAGGGCGGCGAGGACCCGGCGTCGGCGGTGCATGGCCGTCGGGCCGCGGCGGGCCGGTGGGCGGCGACGGGGCGGGTGGCGGCGAAGGGCACGAGGCGTAGCCGGGTGGTGCGGCGGGCGCCGGGCGGGCCGGAGACGGATACCGGTGGTCCGGAGACGGGTGCGTTGGCCCGGGGGTTGGGTGTGGTCGACCGGCCGCCGTTGACCGGCCGGCGGCCGGGCACGGTCCGGCGGCGTCGGCGGCGCTGAAGCACCCGCGCCGTCGACTGCGCCCGCTCCGCGACCAGCCGCTCGGTGGCGTCGTATCGGCGTACGAGTGCCGGTGCGAGAGCGAGTAGGCCGGCAGCGGCGAGGACGGCGAGGAGCACCGAGGTCGGCACTCTCTCCCCTCCCGTCACCCCAGCGGCAACCGACGTTCCCGACAGGATCCGCGCGGGACGCGTCGGCGATGCTCGGGTGCGGTCCCCTGATCAGGCGAATCATGAAGGTGTGTGAGGTTGCCGTACGTCCCAGTTACCTGAGGTTACGGCCGGTTGCCGGGATTCTCGTGCGCCGCGCCGACCGGGGCAACCGGAAAAGATCAAGAGGCGGCGGCGTGCAGGCGGTGCCAGCGGGCCAGCAGGCCGCCTTCGGCCGCGACTTCCTCGCTGGTCAGGGCGTATCCGATGTGGTCGCGCCAGGCGCCGGCGATGTGCATGTAGCGCGGATGGTAGGACTCCTCACGGAAAGCCAACTTCTCCACGACACGCCGTGACGGCTTGTTCTCCGGGCGGATGTTGACCTCGACCCGGTGCAGGCCGCCGGCGGTGAAGGCGTGATCGACGGCGAGTGCCATCGCGGTCGGGATGACACCGCGGCCGGCCACCCGGGCGTCGACCCAGTAGCCGACGTAACCGGAGCAGAATGCCCGGCGCACGATGTTGCCGAGGTTGATGTGGCCGACGAAGCGCTCCCGGCCGTGCTCGCGCAGGCAGACCGCGAACGGCATGCTCTCGCCCCGGCGGGCCGAACGGCGCTGGTCGCGGTGGACGTAGCGGAAGGCGCTGGGCGAGTTGAGTTCCTCCCACCGGCCGACGGGGGTCGACTCCCACGGCGCCAGCCAGCGTTCGTTGGCCAGCCGTACCTCCGACCAGGCGGCCGCGTCGGAGCGCCGGTAGGGGCGCAGCAGGACCGGGCCGTCGGCGAGGACGACCGGCCAGCCGGGCACGCCGCCGAACATCACCGTCTGCGGTCCAGGAGCAGGGCGTCCACCGTGGAGCCGGCGGCCGCCGTGGTCACCCGTTCGCCGAGCACCAGCAGGCCGTTGGCCTCGGCCAGGCCGGAGAGCGTGTACGGCCCGCCGGGCAGCGGCTGGACGGTGTAGCCGCCGCCGCGCCGTTCGGCGACGTGGGCCGGACGGAACTCGCGCAGCCCGGCCGGCGACGACACGGTCTCCAGCAGATGGGCGCGCACGCTGGGGCGGAAGACCGGGTCGGCCCCGGCCAAGAGTTGGATCGCCGGCCTGGCCAGCACTTCGAAACCGATCAACGCCGCACCTGGTTCACCGGGTAGACACACGACCGGCACCTCCTCGGCACCGACCGTACCGAATCCGAGCGAGGTACCAGGGTACAGCGCGACGTCGGTGAAGGCGACGGGTCCGGGCCGGCCGCCGTCGCGGCGGGACAGGATCCGGCGCACCATGTCGCCGGGGCCGGTCCCGGTGCCGCCGGTGGTGATGATCAGGTCGGCCCGCAACGTCTGATCTTCGAGGAGCCCCCGCAGCCCTTCGGGATCGTCGTCGCAGATGCCGATCCGGTACGCGAGCGCCCCGGCCTCGACCGCCGCCGCGGTCAGCGCGTGCGAGTTGGCGTCGACGACCTGGCCCGGTTGGCTGCCCCGGCCGACGTCGACGAGTTCGTCGCCGGTGGCCACCAGGACCACCCGTGGGCTGGGGCGTACGACGACGTGCCCGATCCCGGTGGCGGCGAAGACGGCGACGAGGGCGGGCGAGACGTACGCGCCGGCGCGGGCGAGCACCTTGCCGGCGGGCAGTTCCTCGCCGGCCCGGCGTACGCCGTATCCGCGTTTGGGGGTCCGGAAGATCTCGACGGCGGCCATGCCCTGGTCGGTCCAGTCGATCGGCACCACGACGTCGGCGGCGATCGGCAGGGGCGCCCCGGCGGCGACCGAGAAGCAGGTGCCCGGGGTGAGCCGGACCGGGCGCCAGCTGGCGGCGCCGAGGTCACCGACGACGTTGATACGCACGCCGCGGCCGCGCCCGTCCAACGACGAACCGGCCGAGGCGAACCCGCCCCGGCCGGCCCCGGTGATGTCCTCCCAGCGCGCCGCGTAGCCGTCGATGGCGGCCTGGTCGAAGGCCGGGAAAGAATGTGGCGCGACAACGTCCTCGGCGAGGACGTTGCCGTATGCCTGGGTGAGGTCGAGGTCGAGCGGGGGCAGCGCCCGCAGCCTGCGCAGCACGCTGCCCAGGTAGTCGGCGAGCGGCGTCAACTCGTTGGCGGCCGCCTCGGCATCGGCCGTGGCTGTCACATCGTCACCTCGTCACGGTCAGTGACCACGCGGCCGGCACGGGGCCCGTCGAGCCGGCCTGTCATGTGCCTGGTCCGCGGAACGATTCGGCTCCGGCGAACTGGCCGAGCCACTCGCGGAACGCCGGGCCGATGTCCTCGCGCTGTACGGCGATCTGCACCACCGCCTGGAGGTAGCCCAGTGGCATGCCGGTGTCGTAGCGGGTGCCGCGGTAGACGATGCCGTGCACCGGAAGGCCCTCGTCGAGCAGGGTCTGCATGGCGTCGGTGAGCTGGATCTCGCCGCCGCTGCCCGGGCCGGTACGCCGGATCGCGTCGAAGACCACGCCGGGCAGGACGTAGCGGCCGAGTACGGCGAGGTTGCTGGGCGAGTCGGCCGGTGCCGGCTTCTCCACCAGGCCGGTGACCCGTACGACGTCGGCGATCGCGTCGAGGCCCTCCTCCGGCGGCGCGACCGAGGCGATGCCGTACCGGTTGGTCTCCTCCGGGTCGACCTCCATGAAGGCCAGCACAATGCCGCCGGTGCGGGCCTGCAGCTCCAGCATGGCCGGCAGCAGCGGCTCGGCCAGGTCGACGAACTCGTCGCCGAGCAGGACCGCGAACGGCTCGTCGCCGATGTGCGACTCGGCGCAGCCGACCGCGTGCCCCAGCCCGAGCGGCTCGTGCTGGCGGGTGGTGAAGATCTCGGCCAGTTCACTCGGCCGGCGGACGGCTTCCAGGCGCTTCTTGTCGCCCTTCTCGGCCAGCCTCGACTCCAGGTAGGGCTGACGGTCGAAGTGGTCCACCATCGATGTCTTGCCACGCCCGGTCACCAGCAGCACGTCCTCGATGCCGGCCGCGGCGGCCTCCTCGACGATGTACTGCAGGACCGGCCGGTCGACGACCGGCAGAAGTTCCTTGGGGACGACCTTGGTCGCCGGCAGGAAGCGGGTCGCGAGTCCGGCTGCCGGGATGACGGCCTTCACCGCCCGCCGTCCGGTCGCTGGACTGGTGGTCGTTCCTGGGTTGGCTGCACGCTCCGACATTCCGCGAGACTATCGGCCGCGGCTCTGTCGTGGCGGCTGTGGCCCGGATGACGCGCCGCCCGGCCCATCGGCGGGCCGTCCACCCGCGTACGTGACGCCGTCGTCCGGTGGCTGCGGGCCGGCCGAACCAGCGATTTCGCCGGTTTCCGGCCGCGGCGCCGACCGGGCCACCCGGTGGGTGTCGCGCCCGGCCGCCTTGGCCGCGTAGAGCGCCTCGTCGGCGGCGTCGAGCACCTGGTCGCCGGTCGCACCGTGGTCGGGATAGACGGCGATTCCGATGGAGACGGTCACCGGGATGCTGGTCGGCGCGGCGCCGAGGTGCGGTTCGATCGGGATCGGTACGTCGCGTACGGCGGCCGCGAGCCGCTGGGCGACGATGACCCCGCCGGCCGCGTCGGTCTCCGGCAGCAGTACGGCGAACTCCTCACCACCCTGCCGGAATGCGAGGTCGACCTCGCGGATCTCGGCGCGCAGCCGGCGGGCGAACTCGGCCAGGACGGTGTCGCCGGCGGCGTGCCCGTGGGTGTCGTTGACGTGCTTGAAGCGGTCGAGGTCGAGGGCGAGGACGGTGAGCATGCGGCCGAAGCGGTTGGCGCGTTCGACCTCGCGCCGGATCGACTCCTTCAGGTATCGGTAGTTCCACAGCCCGGTCAGCGGGTCGGTGAGCGACAGCCGCTGGGCCTCCTCGTGCACCCGTACGTTGTCGACGGCGACGGCGGCCTGCCCGGCGAAGGTGCGCAGGGTGACCAGGTCGGTGTCGTCGAACTCGTCGGAGCCGAGCCGGTCGTAGAGGGCGAGGACGCCGAGCGAGGCCGGCAGCGCCGGCGGCCACAGCCCGCCGGGCGGCCGCCCCGTGGGTCCGCCGGTGGTCGGGGTTTCGGCCGCCGGCCCGGGCGCCGAGAACGGTACGGCGACGTAGGTGCGGCAGCGCGGTTCGTGCGTGGACAGGTGCGGCCCGTCGCGGTCGACCCGACCCCGGCGCGGTTCGCCGGTGGCGGCGACGGCGCCGAGCAGGCCGCTGCCGAGCGCCACCCGCAGTGCCGCCGGGTCGTGGTGGGCGCGCCGCGTACCGGGCCGGTCCTGGACCGCGACGGCGCCGTTGGTGCGGGCGCCGACCTTCGCGGTGCCGACCGGGCCGCTGCGGCCGATCGGCCAGCGTTCGTCGAGTCCTTCGGCGCACTGGCCGACCAGAAGCCCGCCGGCCGGGTCGAGCAGCAGCACCACGCCGGCCCGGGCGCCGGTCGCGGCGAGCGCGGTCTGGAGGATCACCTGGAGGATCCGCTGGAGGTCGTGGGTGCTGGACAGGGTGTCGCCGAGCACCGCGAGGTGTCCCCGGAGCTGGTCGCGGGAGGCGGTGAGCGCCTGGACGTACGACTGTGTCTCGCGGGTCATCCGGTTGAACGTGTCGGCGAGCCGGCCCACCTCGTCGTGCCCGTGCACCGGCACCCGGGCGGCAAGGTCGCCGTCGGCGACGCGGTCGGCCGCCCGGGCCAGTTCGGCGAGTGGCCGGGTGGTGGACCTGGCCAGCCACCAGGCGGCGACGACGGCGGCGAACCCGGCGGCGAGGACGGCGCCGATCAGCACCACGTAGAGGCCCTGCGGCTGCCCGCAGGGCACGGAGAGCACCAGCGGGAGCGGCTGGCCCGGTGACGGGTCGATCCGGCGGACGTACCGGCCGGTGCCGGTCTCGGCGATGGCGTCGCCTTCGGCGCGCGACGCCGCGTCGAGGACCGCGTCGACGCCGGTCGCGGGCTCGGTGGTGTGCCGTACGGCCGGGGCCGCGCCGCCCGGCAGGAGGGTGACCCCGGTGCCGGTCGCGGCGGCCAGCCGGGAGAGGAAGGCGCGGTCGAGGACCTGGGTGACGGTGACCTCGCCGATCAGGGCACCGCTCTCCGCGCGCATCTCGACGCGTACCGCGATCGCCTCGTAGTCGGCGCCGGGAACGTTCTGCGCGGCGCAGTCGGCCCACGGCCGTGGCGGGTTGCCGGCGGTGGCGAAGGCGTCCCGGCCGTCGGCGTCGCTGATCAGGACGGCCGACACCAGCCCGCGGGCGACCAGCTGGCTGGCGGTGCCGGCGCGGCGGGCCGGGTCGGCGGGTACGGCGACCGCGTCGGCCGCGGCGAGCATCTGCTGGCAGAGGGCGCTGACCGAGGTGCGTACGGTGGCGGCGGCGGCGTCCAGCCGGTCGACGGTGCGTTCGTAGCTCACGGCGGCGACGGTCGTACCGACGAAGACGGCGCCGAGCAGTACGGGACCGAGGACGACCGCGAGGAAGGCCGTCGTCAACCGTCCACGCAGCGTCACTCTTCCCCCGGAGGTTCCGCACTCGTTGGTGCGATGCTGACACAGACGAACCTTTCAGTTACGGCCAGTTGCAGGAGCGGTTGATGTCGGATTTGCCGAATGGAGCGAACGCGGCGCGACGGTGCAAGACGGACATCCGTATCAACGTCCTGGCCCGCCGTCGGTCACTGCCGGCGACGATCCGATCGACCGCCGCCGGCCGCGTGCAGGCCGGACTCGCCGACCTGGTACGACAGCATCGACCACGGACGGTGACCGCCTATGTGCCGGTCGGCGCCGAGCCCGGCGGCCCCGACCTGCCGGAGTTCCTGCTGGCGGCGCTCGCCGCGACCGGCGTGTCGCGGCCGCGGCTGCTGCTTCCGGTGCTGTGTCCGGATCTCGACCTGGACTGGGCGGAGTACGCCGGTTCGGAGCCGCTGGTGGCCGCCGGACGCGGCCTGCGGGAGCCGGCCGGGCCACGCCTCGGGCCGGCCGCCGTGGGCGCCGCCGACCTGGTGGTGGTGCCGGCGGTGGCGGTCGACCGGCGGGGGTTCCGGCTGGGCCGCGGTGGCGGCTCGTACGACCGCGCGCTCGCCCGCGTCGCCCCGGCGACCCTGACCGTGGCCCTGTTGCACGACGGCGAACTGCTGGATCTCGTACCCGCCGAGGAGCACGACCGGCCGGTGCGCGTGGTGATCACCCCCGGCGACGGCGTACGGGCACTGCCGGCCGGCTGAGTGTCGCGCCCCACACTCCCGCTGGACGAATCCGGTCCGAATAGCGCACCATTGGCACTCGGATGTGTCGAGTGCCAACCGATGACCATGATCCGGAGGAGAAAGTGCCCACGTACCAGTACGCCTGCACCGCGTGCGGCCACCAGCTCGAGGCGGTGCAGTCGTTCGCCGACGAGCCGCTGACCGAGTGCCCGGCCTGTGAGGGGCGGCTGCGCAAGCTCTTCAACTCGGTGGGCATCGTCTTCAAGGGCTCCGGCTTCTATCGCACCGACTCCCGCTCCGGCTCCGGCTCCGCCGACTCGTCGACGAGCGGCAAGCCGGCCAAGACGGAGTCGTCCGGCTCGTCGGACGCCGGCGCGAAGAGCTCGGGAAGCAAGGATTCCGGCGGCTCCGGGTCGAAGGAGAAGTCGTCGTCGAGCACCACCGCGTCGAGCGGCTCGACTTCCTCGTCCGGCGGCTCCACGTCCTCCGGCGGCGCCTCGACGTAGCCGCGGGCGGCGCTGCCCCATAACAGATCGATCCGGCCGACGGGCGTCGTCCACAGGGCTCCCCGTCGTCCACAGCCGTACGGCCCGGTCCCGCGGGACCGGGCCGTCGCCGTCTAGCGTCCCTGCCGACCGGCGGCCGGCGGTCACCCGACCGCCGGCCGTCCGACGCCGGTCGGAGGGAGGCATCCGATGTTCCGCCGCATCCGGTCCGGCACCGCCGACCGCGGGCTCGCACCGGTCCGTTGGCCCCGCCGGCCCCGACCGGCCACGATGCTGCGGGCCGCGCTGGTCACGGTTCTGCTGGCCCTGGCCGCCGTGGCGCTCACCGGAAGGTCCGGGACCGACCACACCGCCGCCTGCGGTCCGGTGACCGCGTCGGACGTCGGGGCTGATCCGCCGGACCCGGCCGGCACGCCCGCCCCCACCACCGACGGCCCGGCCGGCCGGCTGGCGGTCCCGGTCGGGTCGGTCGGAGTGCCGGTGCGACCCGCCGAGCCCGCCGCACTCGCGGTCGTACGACCCGGCAGCCGGGTCGACCTGCTGGCACTACCTTCCGGCACCGGGGCACCGCCGGCGTCGGAACCGCTCAGGCTGGCCGCCGGCGCGCTCGTGCTGGACGTCGTGGCGGTCGACGGCGCCACCGCCCTCTACCTGGCACTCACCCCGGACCAGGCGAACCGCACGCTGGGCATGCCGGAGACGACCCGCTTCGGGGTCGTCGTGCCGCCCTAGCCGGCCACCCGGGCGGCCCGGCACGCCCGGCCGCGGCCAGCGACCCGACACACCGACCAGCTCCGGCAGGCTCAGTCCCCCGGCCGGCCCTACGGGCTCAGTCCCCCGGCCGGCCCTACGGGCTCAGTCCCCGTAGTGCGGCGGGCGTTCGGCCAGCAGCCGGTCGTCGTTCGAACTGGGCCGCTCGCCCCAGCCGCGGTCGGTGTCGTCCGAGCTCTGCTCGGGCAGCACCACCAGCTCGTCGTCGCCCAACTCGACCGTCCGGTCGTCGGCGTCGATCCGCATCTCGGCCGGCTCGGTCCCCGCCGCCCCGTCCACCACACGTGCCGATCTGTCCACGGCTGAAGCGTACCCAGCCGCGCGCCCGGACACCGAGCGTCACCGGCCACCACCCGGCGACCGGTTGGTAGCGTCAGTCGGCGTGACGACGCCCAGCGGTGACCCGACAGACCACGAATACTGGCGCCGCCCCGCCGACCTCGAACCGGGTCAGCCGGCCCCCCGACCCGCCGCCCCCGCCGACCCGGGCGCCGACGTGCCGACGTACGCGGGGCCACCGCCGACCACACCCGCCACGACCGGCTGGCGGCCACCGACCGTCGTCAACCCGGCGGCTCCCCGCGAGCTGCCGCCGCAGAACCAGGAGTCGATCGACGCCGACGAACGCGGCGCCCGCACCCTCACCTACGGCATCGCGATGGTCGGCGGCGCCGTACTGCTCATCGTCATCTGCCTGCTCTGCTCACGGGTACTGTTCTGAGTCAGACGACGCCGCTCCACACCGCCTGCGCACCGGTCTCCCCGGTCAGATAGACGTAGATCATCGTCACCAGGCCGAGGATCGTGACCAGCACCGAGAGCACCGTGGGCAGCCAGGACGGCACGTTGGGGCCGCGCTCGCCTCGGGTGGTGAGAAACACCAGCGCCCCGGTCACGATCGCCAGCGCCAGCGAGAACCAGAAGGTCAGGTCGCCGTACGCCTGGTGCTCGTTGACCTTGTCGAGGATCACCTGGCCGTAGCCCGCCGCGATCAGGCGCTCCTCCAGCGCCTCACCGGAGATCTTCGAGAACAGCGCCGACACCGGTGCGGCCACCGCGAGCAGCACGGCTGCCCAGCCGACCCGGGACCGTACCTTCGGCACGAATCCGTAGACGATCCCGACGACGGCCAGCAGCGGCACGAAGACCACCGCCGCGTGTACGAGCAACGGGTGGGCCGGCAGACCCATGAACTCATCGAACACGGACGCCTCCTGAGGCGGATACGGGTGACCCTTCGACGTTGTACACGACGCGGCGGGGTTCCGTGGTTCACCGCGACCACGCGGTCGTGGCAGTCTTGGTCGCATGGCTGCCACCGACCCCGCCGACGACCTCGGCCTGTTCGGCCCGGAATCGGTGACCTGGCGGGTGCACCAGGAACCGGTGCTGCTCGTCGCCGGGCTGCGTTCGCTCTACCTCCAGGCGTTGCACCCACGGGCGGTGGCCGGCGTGGCACAGAACTCCGGTTACAAGACGGACCCCTGGGGCCGGCTGGTCCGCACCGCCACCTACGTCGCCACCGTGGTCTACGGCAGCACCGGGCAGGCGCGGGAAGCCGGTCGCCGGCTGCGTGGCCTGCACGCCCGGATGCGGGCCGTCGACCCGGCGACCGGCGAGACCTTCCGGATCGACGAACCCGACCTGCTGCGCTGGGTCCACGTGACCGAGGTCGAGTCGTTCGTGACCACCGCACGCCGCGCCGGTGCCGCACTGACCGACGACGACGTCGACACGTACTACACCGAGCAGCGGCTCGCCGCCGAACTCGTCGGCCTCGACCCGGCGACCGTCCCCGGCACCGCCGCGCAGGTCGCCGACTACTACCGCCAGGTACGCCCCGAGCTACGGCTGACCAGGGACAGCGCCGAGACGATGGTGTTCCTCACCGCCCCGCCGATGCCGTGGGGCCCGTCGATGCCGTGGAAGATGAGCCTGCCGCTGCGGCTGGCCTTCGAACTCGGGCCGCCCCGGTGGGCGTACCTCGGAATCGCCGGCACCGCCATCGGCCTGCTTCCCGGGTGGGCCCGCCGGCTGTACGGCGGACTCGGCCTGCCCACCACCGACCTGTCGGCGGAGCTGTCCGTACGCGGCCTGCGGCTGGCGTTGAACGCGGTCCCGCGCCGCTACGTCGAGGGGCCCATCTACCAGGCCGCGATGGCCCGGGCCGCCCGGCTCGAAGCGGCCGTCTGAGGCGGGCGGTCAGGCGTCGGGAGCCAGCAGCCGCTCGACGGCCGACCACTGCTCCTTGACCGGCGCGTCGGCGCCGGCCGGGCAGTGCCGGCGGTAGTCGCACCAGGCGCACAGCGTGCCCGGACTGGTGGGGAACGCCTCGTCGGCGTTGCCGCCGTCGGCCACCGCCTTCTCGGCCGCCATGATGTCGCGGGCGGTGTCCTCGGCGCGGCTGAGCTGGCGGGCGATCGACTCCGGGGTGTGCTCGTGCGCCGCGATCGTGCCGGACGGCAGGTGGTGCAACTCGACGCGGCGGCACGGACGCCGGAACACCCGCTCGGCGGCGTAGGCGTAAAGCGCCAGCGCCTGCGAGCCCCGCGCGTCGTCGGCGTCGGTTCCGCTGCGGCCGGTCTTGTAGTCGACGATCACCAGCTCCGGCTCGCCGTCGGGGCCGGGCCGCAGGTCGATCCGGTCGGCGCGGCCGTTGAAGGCCAGCACCGCGGTCTTGACCGCGACGACCCGTTCGACGCCGAGCGGGTCGTCGCCCGGCTCCAGCCCGTCGAGGTAGGACTCCAGCCAGTCGAGCGCCCGCCGGTACAGCTCGCGCTCCTGCTCGACGTCGCGGTAGCCCTCCCGGACCCAGGTGGCCTTGAGCAGGCCGGCGACCGCGTCGGGGCGGCGCCGGTCAGGCGGCAGGGCGTACCAGTTGCGTAGTGCGGTGTGGACGCTGGCGCCCAGCGAGTTGTGTGCCCACGGCGGCCCCTTCTGCGGGGCCGGCCGGTCCACGTAGGAGTAGCGGTAGCGGCGCGGGCAGTCGGTGTAGCTGCCCAGTTTGCTCGGTGTGCAGACGAAGAGCCGCTCCGGCATTCCGTCGAAGCCGAGTTGCTCCGGCTGGCCGCCGCGCGGCCGGGGGGCGGCGCCGCGGGAACGGGACGAACCGGTCGTGGAAGAGGTCGGCCTACGCACGCCCCGATCCTGCCATCCGGGTCCGACACCCGCGGCCACGGCACTCCCGTGCCGGCTCACCCCTGCTGGACGTACTGGGTGACGAACGCCGCCACCGCGTCGGCGATCAACTGGACCGCGATCGCGGCGAGCAGCAGGCCGGCGATCCTGGTCAGCACCTCGATGCCGCCCGGGCGCAGCACCTTGACGATCCCGCCGGAGAACCGCAGGGTCAGCCAGACGACCGTCATCACCGCGACGATGCCGGCCCCGATCGCGAGATAGTCGGCCGCCCCGTCGGCGCGCTGCACGAAGAGCATGGTCGCCACGATCGCTCCCGGGCCGGCCAGCAGCGGGGTCCCCAACGGGACCAGGGCGATGTTGGCGGTCGCCTGCTGGTCAGGATCGTTCGCCTTGCCGGTCAGCAGTTCGAGGGCGACCAGCACGAGCAGCAGACCACCGGCGGCCTGCAACGCCGGCAGGTCGATGTGCAGGTAGTCGAGCAGCGTCTGCCCGGCGACGGCGAACACGACGATCACACCCAGTGCCAGGGCCACCGCCTGCCACGCGGCCCGGTACCGCTCGCGGCGGGGCAGCGTGCTGGTCAGGGCGACGAAGATCGGCACCATGCCCGGCGGATCCGTGATCACCAGCAGGGTCAGGAAGACCTCGCCGAACAGTTTCAGATCCATCCGGTCAAGGTAACCGCAGCCCTCATCAGCCGAGCGGTGGGACGCCGCGGGCCACCGACACGATCCGCTCGTACGCCTCGGAGGCGGTGGTGTGGGCGGCGAGCCGTACCGTCTTGTGGGTGCCGTGGAAGTCCGACGACCCGGTCACCACCAGCCCCAGCTCGTCGGCGAGCGCCCGGACGTGGGCGCGTTCGGCCGGCGAGTGGTCGGCGTGGTCGGCCTCCAGGCCGAACAGGCCCGCCGCCGCCAGTTCGACGATCAACTCGTCGGGCACGATCCGCCCGCGCCGGGTGGCCCGTGGATGGGCGAAGACCGGCACCCCACCGGCCTCCCGAACCAGCCGTACGGCGGTGAAGACGTCGATGTCGTCCTTCGGCAGCCGGTAGCGTTCGCCGAGCCAGCGGGGCTCGAACGCCTCGCTGGTCGTGCCGACCAGGCCGGCCCGGATCAGCGCGGTGGCGATGTGCGGCCGGCCGACGGTGCCACCGGCGGCGTACCCGCGTACCTCGTCCCAGGTGATGTCGACGCCGTCGGCGCGGAGCAGGTCGACGATCCGCTCGCCGCGCACCTCGCGGGCGGCGCGCACCCGGGCCAACTCCGACGCCAGTGCGGGTTCGGCGGGGTCGAACAGGTAAGCCAGCAGGTGCAGCGGGATCGCCGCCCGGGTCCCGTACCAGCGGCAGGAGATCTCGGCTCCCCGTACCAGCGTCAGTTTGGCCGGCCGCGCCCCGGCCGCCGCTGCCCAGCCGGCGGTCGTGTCGTGGTCGGTCAGCGCGACGACGTCGAGCCCGGCACCGGCGGCGGCCGCCATCAGCTCCTCCGGCGTCAGCGTGCCGTCGCTGGCCGTGGAGTGGGTGTGCAGGTCGATACGGGCCGGCAGCGCCACCGGATCCACGGTCACGACCGGCTGGCCCGGTCGACGTCGGTGACCGGCTTCGCGGTCATCCGCGGAACGGGCTGCCAGTCCGCGCCGGTGCCCGGGGCAACGACACGACCTGCTGGGTGCCGTCGGTGCGGCATTGCACGACGCCGCGGTCGTCACCGACGACGACGGTCATATTGTCGGCCCAGACGGCCGGCACGATGCTGCGGACCGGGCAGTCGACGGTCGCGTACTCGCCGGTCAGGGCGGCGTCGATGTCGACCAGGGCCAGGCCGTCGGGGGTCGGTGCGACCAGCCAGCCGCCACCGGGAGCCAGCCGGCCGGGGGTGAACTCGGCACGCAGTCCCAGCGTGCAGGCGCCGGAGCGGTCCACCCGGAGCCGGTGTGCGCGGCCCTTGAGGGCGGCCAGGCACAGCCCCTGGTCACCGGTGCGGATCAGGGCCGCGACGGCTCCGCCGGCCGTGCCGTAGACGGCGGTGACGTCCAGGTTCCAGGAGGGTTGGTAGGGGCCGGCCGGGTCGAGCAGGTCATAGCCGCGGGAGTGGCCGACCCGCCCGGCGACCACCACCCGCCG
Source organism: Polymorphospora rubra (assembly GCF_018324255.1). Taxonomy (GTDB): domain Bacteria; phylum Actinomycetota; class Actinomycetes; order Mycobacteriales; family Micromonosporaceae; genus Polymorphospora; species Polymorphospora rubra. The sequence continues at coordinate 3,454,749 of NZ_AP023359.1, read as the reverse complement.
GTCCAGGAACGCGACCGGCACGGTTCCGGGCGGTACGTTGGTGGTAGACCGGACGGACAGGCCGTCGGTCGTCAGATCGGCGACCCGCAACGCGCCGTCGGCGACGTACGCGAAGCGGGCGCCGTCGGGGCTGACCGTCCAGCCGTCGCCACCACCGCCCAGCGGAACGCTGTTGCCGTCCGGACGCAGCAGGCGCACGTTGGTGGCACCGCCGTAGACCCATCCCACCGGAACGCGGTAGGCGCGGACGATCTCCCCCACACCGGACAGTGGCAGCCGACTCCCCTCGGTGGTCCACAGTTGGTCTCCGACCCGTAGGTCGATCCCGACGGTGGCCACCGGGCCGGTACGTCCATCAGGGCGGCGGCGTCCGCCCCGGGGACGACCAGGGCCGGCGACGGCGACGCCGCCGCGGCGGCGGTCGGGACCAGCTGACCGCTCGGCGCCGACAGCGGCGCCCGTTCCAGGCCGACCGTGAGTCCGGCCGGGTCGTCCCGCTGCCACCAGCCCCGGCCCGGCACGACCCCGGTCACCACGAGTACCAATACCAGCACCACCCCGACCGACGCGCCGGTCCGGCGGCGGCGGCGGACGGCCGCGCCGCGGCGGATCGCCCGGGCGGCGACCTCGGCGGCCGGCGGTGTGGCGTACGGATCGGGCGCCGCCCGGTCGGCGAACAGCTCCCGCAGGTCGTCCTCCAGCCTGCTCACCGGCCCTCCAAGGTGGCCGGACCGGCACCGGCCGCGAGTACCGCCGGCCGGATGGCGGGGGTGACCGCGGGTCGGATCCGGGGTGCGGGCGGCAGCCGTTCGCCGTCCGGGACGGTCGCCGCGGGGGCCGGGGTCCTTCGCACACCGTCGTCGCCGAGCCGCCTGCGCAGCGTGTGGAGAGCCCGGGAGGTCTGGCTCTTGACCGTGCCGACCGAGATGTTGAGCATGGCGGCGGTCTGCGCCTCCGAAAGGTCCTCATAGAACCGGAGCACGAGCACGGCCCGCTGCCGGGCCGGCAACGCCTTGACGTGCTGCCAGAGCGCGTCACGCTCAAGCTGCTCCTCGATCCGGTCCGGGGCGGCCCGCTCGGGCAGCACCTCGGTCGGGCGCTCACCGTGCCAGCGCCGACGCCACCAACTGGTCGCCGTGTTGATCAGAACCCGCCGGGCGTACGGCTCGACGGCCTCGATCCCGCCCAACCGCTTCCACGCCAGGTAGGTCTTGGTCAGCGCCGTCTGGAGCAGGTCTTCGGCGGTGGCCCAGTCGCCCGCGAGTAGGTAGGCGGTACGCAGCAGCGACGACGAGCGCGCGGCGACGAAGTCCCGGAACTCGTCGTCGACCCGCTGCCCGCTCACCTGCCGCCCTTCGCTAGCACTGTGGAAAGGCTGTCACGAAGCGCCGGCAGGTGCCAGGGAGGAGCGTTCCAACCTCATCCGATGTTCGGACAGAGTTCCCTCAGGCGCCGTCGTCGGCCTTGTTGTCCTCGCCCTCCTTGCCCAACCTGGCCTCGACCGCCTGCGGCTCGTACATCTCCTCGACGACGCGCAGGTAGAGCTCGTTGGGGTTGGGCAGGTGCTTGACCTCGCGCAGCGCCTGCTCCTGGCCGGCGGACTCGAGCACGAACGTGCCGTAGTTGAGCGCCCGGCCGAGCGGCGACTGCTCGTATTTCATGTCGGTGACCCGCAGCAGCGGCATCATGGCGACGCGCCGGGTGATGATGCCGTTCACGACCATGACCCGCTTGTTGGTCAGGATGAACCGGTCGAAATACCAGTCGGCGACCTTCCACGCCACCCAGCCCATGATGCCGAGCCAGATGATGACGGCGATGGTGGTCACCCCACCGAACTCCTGGCCGGCGAGGAAGCCGGACAGGTAGCCGAGCACGAAGGTGGCGCCGACCCCGATCAGCAGCGGCGTGCTGAGGTGCACCCAGTGCCGCTTCCATTCGCCCCGGTAGCGCTCCGTCGGGAAGAGGTAGCGGGCGACCAGCGGGGTGGGCTCGTCCTCGAGCGGGAGGACCCGCCGGGGGCCGAGCGGCATGCCGGACGCGTCGACCTGGAGGCCGGCGAGTTCTTCCTCGGAGATGTCGGTCGGCGGGTAGGCGCTGTCGTCGACCCAGGTGGTCGTGCGGGGACGCTGCTCGTGCCCGAAGCCGACGCTCTCCGAGTAGGAGGCCCCTTCCGAGTAGGACGGACCGTCGGAGTAGCCGGGCCCGTCGTCACGGACCACCGGGATCGGTTCGGTGTCGTACTCCCGGCGGTCCCGCCGCCGTCGGTCAGGCTCGTCGGGGTCGGGTGGTTCGACGGGAGGATTCGCCATCGGCGCCGCTAAGCCACGAGGCTCGTGAAGAAGTCACCGAAGCCCTGGGCGATGTCCATGATGCCCCCGCCGAGGGACTTGAAGACGTCCGCGGCGGAATCGGGCCGGAAGGCGATGAAGAAAACTAGGAACGCGAGTCCGCCCCAGGTGAGGACCTTCTTGACCATTACGGGCCATCCCCCTCCGCGCGGCGCCGGGTCTCTGCCGCAGCAGCACCCAGAGTATCAGTCGTACGTCTCACCGTGAATCAACTGCATGCATCTTGGACCACCCGAACGGCTATCAAACCTTGCCATGCAGGTAGGGCGAGGGTGCACCGAAAACAAGCTCGGCCGGAGTCCACTCGGAGAGGTCCTGAAGGACCACATCCTCCGCGAGAACGTAGCCCGCGCTCGCCGGCCACGTTATCGCATAAAGCCACATACCCCTCGCCTCGCCCACGTAGACACTGCGGTCTGTCGGGGATTTGACGGACCAGAGTGGAGTGGGGTGCCCCCCTGCCCGGATCTTGGCGTGCGAAACCCCGTTTTCGGTGTGTCCGGGAGCGACCTCGGTCATCGCGTCGGCGAGCAGCGCGCCGGGGTCCGGTCCGGGGATACCCGCGAACCGGTTGCCCAGTCCGAGGCCGGGCTCCTCGGCGACCAGGACCAGGTCGGCCGGGCCGCCGGCGAGGGGATCCGGTCCGCTGCAGGCGACGGTCGCCGCCCGCACCCCGGTCTGCACGTCGCCGGCCCACGCGACGCCGGTCACCGTCCAGCCGGCGAGCAACGGCCACGGACACCACAGCGGGCTCGGCGGCCGACCGTGCCCGGTGTGCGCGTCGGCCATCCCGGCGACCGTGCTGTGCAGGATCTCGGCGCCGATGTGCCGGGCCGTGTGCAACGGGGGCACGGCACCGTCGTCGTCGCAGCGCCAGTCGGTGTGCATGAGGTCAGGTGGCCGCACCGGACCACCACATCGGGGACAACTCACCGCAACAGCCACAGCACCCACGTTGCGCCGATCGTCCTGCATAGTCAAGCGAAGCGGCCTTTTCGGTCATCTCAGACGACCTCGGCGGGTCAGTCCGGTGGCGGACCCGCGTGGCTCCTGATCCAGGCGTGCATGGCGATGCCGCTCGCCACCCCGGCGTTGATCGACCGGGTGGAGCCGTACTGGGCGATCGAGAACATCTGCTCGCAGCCGGCCCGGGCGGCGTCGGACAGCCCGGGCCCCTCCTGCCCGAACAGCAGCACACAGCGCCTCGGCAGGGTCGCGCTCTCCAGCGGCCGCGCCCCCGGCAGGTTGTCTATACCCACCATGACCAGGTCGTTCTCCCGCGCCCACGCGGTGAGTTGGTCGACGGTCTCGTGGTGTCGTACGTGCTGGTAGCGGTCGGTCACCATCGCTCCGCGCCGGTTCCATCGCCGCCGCCCGACGACGTGCACCTGCGCGGCGAGGAACGCGTTGGCGTTGCGTACGACGGTCCCGATGTTGAAGTCGTGCTGCCAGTTCTCGATGGCGACGTGGAAGTCGTGCCGACGCCGATCCAGGTCGGCCACGACGGCCTCGAGCCGCCAGTAGCGGTAGCGGTCGACGACGTTGCGCCGGTCGCCCGACGCGAGCAGTTCGGGGTCGTAGCGCGGATCGGTCGGCCGGTCGCCCACCCAGGGCCCGACGCCGACCTCCAGCTCATCACCACCCACGGTTTCCAGAGGGTACGCGGCCCCGGACCCCGTGCCCCGGCCGGCGCCGCCGGCCCGGGCCGGGATCGGCCGCCGGCCTAGCGGGGATCAGCCCCCAGCCGGTCCGGGATCAGCCGCCGGCCCGGTCCGGGATCAGCAGAGCCCCAGTGCGGCCCCGAGTTCGTCGAGAAACCGCCGCTCGGCCGCGCTGCCCGGCTCGTCGGCGGCACCGGCCACCCCACCGGCCCGACCGGCCCGGCACACCCGCGCCGCGATCGACTGGACCCACTGCCGGTAGGCCGCGGAGTCGGCCGGATCGGCCCGGGCGGCCAGCACCCGGACAGCCTCCCGGCAGGACCCGAGTACGTCGGCGAGCCCGGCCCCCCGGTCGGAGGCCCGGCCGCCGGCCGGGCGGTCCTGCTCGTGCTCGGCGTAGATCGTCGTGGCCACCACCCGGACGAGTTCGCTGTCGAAGGCGCGGCCGGCCGCGATCCCTTCGAGGCCGGCCAGCCCCTCGCGGACCCGGTGCCGGGGATCGTCGGGCTCGGCCGACGTGGCGGCGACGACGATGCGGCTGGGCAACCGGGTGAGCAGGTCCCACTCGGCCGGTGGGTAGGCGAGGGTGGACAGCTGGCCAACCGGACGACCTGGAAAAACGGGGTCTCCGGACGGGATCTGGCTCGACATGGGCGACCTCCCGCGGTCAGCATAAGCCCGAGTCACGCGAAAGCAGACGTTCAACCCCTAAAAGCACCAAGAAGGGGCGTAGTACCTATCCCGACAGGCGCACCGGCGGACGTCCCCGCACTCCCGGCGCCGGCACGATCCACCGACCCACGCCGCTGACCGACCTCGAGCAGCCCGCCGGCGAACGAAAGTGAAATTGCGGCGGACACCATTCACATTGCGCCCCGGAAGGTTAACCGCGTCGAAACTTTTGGCCAGGTGGCGGTGAAGTGCCACATGGCACGCCTTATCGATGATTAAGGCAACGTCGTGGCTGTTTTGAGCACGCAGACATGTCGCGGAGAAAACTCCTGCGGACGCAATGAGCGGCGGGGCCCTCCCCGGCACCCGCCGCCCACGCTTTGATGTAGAAGATTCTGCCCGAGACCCGGATCACTGAGAAGAGGTGAACCCGAGACGGAGGTCACAGTTATTGTTTTGTGACACTACTTAACGTAAGAGTTGATGTTCGAGCAACCGATCGTCACTACTCCCGTTTGTCCTTGCCAGGCGCTGGTTCGGCCGACGCGCACGGTTTGCGTGAAGTTACCTGCTGGAAACGCTCCCATCACCATCGGTGAGCGCTCCAGAACGCCTGCTCAGGAGGCGTGTAACACTATGTACGTCGATGACAGACACGCACGGTAAGCACTGCCACGTCCGACTGTTTCCCTTGGCCGACGGTGGGGAATGCGGCAGCCGGACTCCAGGTTCTTCCCTGACGTAGGCCCGAAACCGGTGATCGGAGAGATCAATGGCGACCGTTGAGTTGACCACGGCGAACTTCGACGAGGTGACCAGCCAGGAAGGCATCGTGCTGGTCGACTTCTGGGCGAGTTGGTGCGGGCCGTGCGTCCGCTTCGCCCCTGTCTACGACCGCTCATCCGAGAAGCACCCGGAGATCACGTTCGGCAAGGTCGACACCGAGGCCCAGCCGGAGATCGCGGCCAAGTTCGACATCCGGTCCATCCCGACCATCATGGCGATCCGTGACGGGGTCATCGTCTTCGCCCAGCCGGGCGCCCTGCCCGAGTCGGCGCTGGAGTCGTTGATCAGCCAGGTTGAGGCCCTCGACATGACCGAGGTCAAGGAGAAGCTCGCCGCACACGAGCACTGATCCGTACCGACAGCGGCCCGGCCGGACATTTATGTCTGGCCGGGCCTTGTTTTCGACGGTTTGTCCGGTCCGCCGATGCCAGGCGACCGGTAGGGTCAGCGTCCGATGGAGACCCTCACCGTGCGCGGACGCGCCCTCCGGGTGCTGGCCACCCTGGTCGGCGGGGCGTTGCTCCTGGTCGGCACCTTCTGGGGGCAGGACGACCACTTCCCGTTCGGTCCCTTCCGGATGTACTCGACATCCAATCCGCCCGACCAACCCGCACCGGACACCCGGGTCGAAGCGGTCGCCGCCGACGGGTCGGTCGTCGTCCTCTCCGAGCGCAACAGCGGGATCCGACGCGCCGAGATCGAAGGACAGCAGGCCCGCTACAGCGACGACCCCGCACTTCTCGCCGACGTCGCGCAGGCGTACGCGAAACGCAATCCCGACCGGCCCGCCCTGGTCGAGGTACGGATCGTGGTGCGCTGGCACGGCATCGTCGACGGTCGGCCGACCCAGACGTACGTCGACGAGACCGTGGTGCGATGGCAGGCGTCGTGAAGGCACTCGGCCGGTGGCTCACCGAAGCCGTGCCCCGGGGCCGGATCGCCGCCTTCCGTACGCTGGTCTATCTCTTCGTCGTCGGTGACCTGCTGATCTTCACGCCGTGGGTACGCGACCACGCCACCGTGCCGGGGGCGCTCTACCAACCGCTGTTCGTCGGGCGCCTGCTCCCGCTTCCCACGCCCACCCCCGCGCTGGTGTCGGTCGTCTTCTGGGCGCTTCTCGTCCTCGCGCTGCTCGCGGCGACCGGACGGGCGCCGCGCGCACTCGGCTGGTCGGTCTTCCTGCTCTACTTCGAGTGGATGATCATCGCGATGAGCTACGGCAAGGTCGACCACGACAGGTTCGGCCTGCTGGTCGCGCTGGCCGTACTGCCCACCGCCGGTCGGGCCCGACACGGCGATCCCACCCGCACCGAGGCGGGCGGGTGGGCGCTGCGGGTCACCCAGATCGCGGTGGTGTGCACGTACTTCCTCGCCGCCTGGGCCAAGCTCCGCTTCGGCGGGGTGGAGTGGCTCACCGGCTCCGTCCTGGCCCGCGCCATCATCCGCCGCGGCACCGAACTCGCCGACGTCATCGCACAGGTGCCGGGGCTCCTGATCGCCGCCCAGTTCGGCATCATGGCGTTCGAGATACTCAGCCCGGTCGTGTTCCTGCTCAACGAGCGCTGGCGCAACCGGGCGGTCGCCTTCTTCTACTCGTTCCACGTGGTCACGTTCGCGACCATCACCATCTCGTTCGCCCCGCACCTGGTGGCGATGGCCAGCTTCCTGTCCCTGGAGCGGATCCGCCCGATCGTCTGGGTACGCCGTGGCCTGCGCCGGACGGACGGTCGCAAGAGGACCGCCGGGCCGGCACCGGATCAGTTGGCGGACCCGGCGGGCGGCGCACCGTAGAGCCGCTCCCGGGTCGCCTGCGGGAGTGAGCAGGCCGCGGTGCCGCCGGGCATCCGGTGCCGGTTGGCCGCCACCCACCGGTAGACCGGCCAGGCCACGGCGCGTACCGGCCGGAACTGGAGGACGCGGCCCGCGGTCCGCCACAGCCGCGAACTGCCGCGCAGGAGCAGCGCGATCGCGTCCGGTCCGGCCGCACGCCGCCCGTCGGTGCCGACCCACTGCACCGCCTGCTCGCACTCGTCGACGGTGAGCCCGAGTGCGGCCAGGTCGGCGAACTGCCACGGCACGATCGTCGCCGGGCCGGGAATCCGTCGCTCCGCGAACCGGGCGCACGTCGTGCAGAACGCGCAGTCCCCGTCGTACACGAAAGTTGCGGTGTCCATGGGCCCATCATTCCCGGGCGGCCGGCGGCCTCCTACAGGACGTGCTCGACGTAACCCTGGATCGTCTCGTCGAGGACGTCTCGGCCGGGGCGGGCCCAGACGTCGGCGTGGAACACCTCGACCTCGATCGGACCGGTGAAACCGGTCGCGTCGACCGCCTCCCGGAACCGTCGCAGTTCCACGCTCCCGGTGCCGGGCAGGCCCCGCCCCAGCAGCACACCCTCGGGCAGCGGTGTGATCCAGTCGGCGACCTGGAAGCAGGCGATCCGGTCCTCCCGGCCGGCCCGCTCGATCTGCGCCCACACCTGGTCGTCCCACCACAGGTGGTAGGTGTCGACCACCACGCCGACGGCGGCCGACGGGTGCGGTGCCGCCAGGTCGAGCGCCTGGCCGAGGCTGGCGACCACGCAGCGGTCGGAGCAGAACATCGGGTGCAGCGGCTCGATCGCCAGCCGTACGCCGGCGGCGAGCGCGTGCGGCACGAGCTGGCCGATGGCCTCGCCGATGTGGGCCCGGGCCCCGTCGAGATCGCGGCTGCCCTCGGGCAGCCCGCCGGAGACGAGCACGAGCGTCGGGGCGCCGAGGGTGGCCGCCTCGTCGATCGCCCGCCGGTTCTCGTCGTACCAGCCGGGTTGGTTGAAGAACCCGCCCCGGCACAGCGAGGTCACGGTGAGTCCGGCGTCGCGGACCAGGTCCGCGGTCTTGTCGAGGCCGTAGGCCGCGGTCTCCTCCCGCCACAGTCCGATCCGGGTGACGCCGGCATCGACACAGCCGGCGACCAGGTCGGGGATCGGCCAGTACTTGGTGGTGGCCTGGTTGAGCGAGAAACGGTCGAGCGAGCTCATCGGGTGGTCCCCCACTGTGGTCGGCCGGTCAGGACTCGAGTTCCGGGATCTCGACGCGCCGGCCCTCGCGGGCCGACTGGATGCCGAGTTCGGCGAGCTGCACGCCGCGGGCTCCGGCCCACAGGTCCCAGGTGTACGGCGTGTCCTCGACGACGTGGCGCAGGAACAGCTCCCACTGTGCCTTGAACCCGTTGTCGAACTCCTCGTTGTCGGGCACGACCTGCCACTGCGAGCGGAAGTCCTCGGTGGCCGGCAGGTCGGGGTTCCACACCGGCTTCGGGGTCGTCGACCGGTGCTGGATCCGGCAGTTGCGCAGGCCGGCGACGGCGCTGCCCTCGGTGCCGTCCACCTGGAACTCGACCAGTTCGTCGCGGTAGACCCGGACCGCCCAGGACGAGTTGATCTGTGCGACAACCTTGCCCTGACCGGGCCGGTCGATCTCGAAGATGCCGTACGCCGCGTCGTCGGCGGTGGCGTCGTACGCCTCGCCGGCCTCGTCCCAGCGCCGGTCGATGTGGGTGGAGAGGTGGGCGTTGACCGAGGTGACCCGACCGAAGATCTGCTCCAGCACGTAGTGCCAGTGCGGGAACATGTCGACGGTGATGCCGCCGCCGTCGGCGGCCCGGTAGTTCCACGAGGGACGTTGGGCGGCCTGCCAGTCACCCTCGAAGACCCAGTAGCCGAACTCGCCGCGGATCGACAGGATCTGCCCGAAGAAGCCGCCCTTGACCAGCCGGTCGAGCTTGCGCAGCCCGGGCAGGAAGAGCTTGTCCTGCACGACACCGTGCTTGATGCCGGCGGCGTCGGCGAGCCGGGCCAGGTCGACCGCGCCGGCCAGGTCCTCGGCGGTCGGCTTCTCGGTGTAGATCGCCTTGCCGGCCTCGATGGCCAGCCGGAGCGCCTTCTCCCGCTGGGCGGTGACCTGCGCGTCGAAGTAGATCTCGACGTCGGGCCGGGCGAGTGCCGCGGTCAGGTCGGTGGTCCACTCGGTGAGGCCGTGCCGGTCGGCGATCTCGCGCAGCTTGGTCTCGCTGCGGCCGACCAGCACCAGTTCCGGCCAGAGCCGGTCGCCGCCGCTCAGCGGCAGGCCGCCCTGTTCGCGGATCGCGAGCAGGGAGCGGACGAGGTGCTGCCGGTAACCCATCCGGCCGGTGACACCGTTGAGTACGATCCCGATGGTCTTGCGGGCCATGCGGCTGCCTCCTCGGCCAACGTCGCGTGTCGCGCGGGATGCTCGGGGAGAGCATCAGGCAAGCGCTTTCCTGCTGGAGGTTACCGATACCGCATCGGTTTGGGCAAGGGCTTTCCCACGCATTCGTCGAGGGTCGCGGCGCGCTATCCTCACGTTCATCCGGCATCGGGCGGCCGGGGAAGGGCTGGACCGATGGCCACCTTGGCGGATGTCGCACGGCGGGCGGGTGTCTCACCCGCGACCGCCTCCCGGATCATCAACGGCAGCCCCAAGCCGGTGACCGAAGGGCTGCGCGAGCGGGTGCTCGCCGCGGTCGAGGAGTTGCAGTACGTCCCGAACGCGCACGCCCAGCTGCTGGCCCGTTCGCACCGCAGCGCGGTCGGCGTCATCGTGCACGACGTCTCCGACCCCTACTTCGCCGAGATCACCAAGGGCCTGCAACGGATCGCCACCGAGAACGGCCGGCTGGTCATCATCTGCAACAGCTACCGGGACCCGGACAAGGAACTCGAGTACGTCGAACTGCTGCGTGCCCACCAGGTCGCCGCCATCATCCTGGCCGGCTCCGGCTACCACGACGAGTCCTACACCACCACGCTCGACAACAAGCTGCGGGTCTACGAGGCGACCGGCGGCCGGGTGGCCGTCATCGGCCGGCACCAGCACGCGGGTGACGCCGTCGTACCGGCCAACACGACCGGCGGCCACCTCGCGGCGACCGAACTCTACGAACTGGGCCACTCCCGGATCGGCGTCATCGCCGGGCCGGCGCACCTGACCACCACGACCGACCGGCTGGCCGGCATCCAGCAGGCGGCCGCCGAACACGGGCACACCATCGCGCCCACCCACATCACGTACGCCGACTTCGACCCGCCCAGCGGCGCCACCGCGACCGCCCGACTCCTCGAGGCGCACCCGGACATCACCGCCATCGCCGCACTGAACGACTCGATGGCGGTCGGCGCCCTGCGCCACCTGCGTCAGGCCGGCCTCACCACACCCGGCGACGTCAGCCTCATCGGGTTCGACGACATGCCCGTCGCGCAGGACGTCACCCCCACCCTCACCACCGTGCGGCTGCCGCTGGCCGACATGGGCGCCCGGGCGATGACCCTGGCGCTGCGCCCGCCCGACGACACCGCGACGCCCCAGATCGAGGAGGCCGGCGCCACGCTGGTCCGCCGGGAGAGCACCGCGCCGCCACGCCGCTGACAGCTTGCACATCCCTCGTACGCATGTTCGAATAGGTCGCATGCGCTGGGACAACCTGTCGGCTCCCCCCGAAGCAGGAGTCCCAGGAGGGGCAGCGCCAGCGGCCCCACCCCTGCCGCTGGCGCTGCCCGACGCAACGGTCCGCACCTTCGACACCCCCGAGTTCGCCGGGATGACCTTCTACGAGGTGCGCGCCAAGTCGATCGTCAACCGGGTGCCCGGCACCTCCCGTGTGCCGTTCGAGTGGACGGTCAACCCCTACCGCGGCTGCGGCCACCGGTGCACGTACTGCTTCGCCCGCAACACCCACACCTACCTCGACCTCGACGCCGGCCAGGATTTCGACAGCAAGGTCGTCGTCAAGGTCAACGCGGGCGAGTTGCTGCGCCGTGAACTGGCCGCGCCGAAGTGGCGGGGCGGGCACATCGCGATGGGCACCAACGTCGACTGCTACCAGCGCGCCGAGGGCCGCTACCGGCTGATGCCGGAGATCATCGCCGCGCTGCGTGACTTCGCCAACCCGTTCTCGATCCTGACCAAGGGCACGCTGCTGCTACGTGACCTGCCGCTGCTGCGCACGGCGGCGGAGGTCACCAGCGTCGGCATCGCCTACTCGATCGGTTTCGTCGACGAGTCGCTGTGGCGTTCGGTCGAGGCGGGCACCCCCGGCCCGCGCCGGCGGCTCGCCGCCGTACGCACGCTGACCGAGGCGGGTTTCCGGGTCAACGTGCTGATGGCACCGATCCTGCCCGGGTTGACCGACACCGACGACGCGATCGAGGCGACCGTGTCCGCCATCGCCGCCGCCGGCGCGGCCAGCATCACCCCGATCCCCCTGCACCTGCGCCCCGGCGCCCGGGAGTGGTACGCGCGCTGGCTCGCCCGTGGGTTCCCGCACCTCGTGCCGCTCTACCGGGAGCTCTACCGGGCCGGCTCCTACCTGCCACAGGCCTACCAGCGGGAGCTGGTGGCCCGGGTCCGGCTGGCCGCCCGCCGCCACGGCCTGCACCGTTTCGAGCCGGAGGCCGCCCCGGAGCCGCCGCCACCGGCCCGGCCCGAACAGCTCACCCTGCTCTAGCGGCCGGCATGGCGATGCTGGCCGGCACCGGGCCGCCCGCCGGTCACCGCCCTGCGGGGCCGGCCAGGAACTGGTCGGCGTACGACGCCGATGGCTCGATCGGCGTGATCACGTCGATGAGCACCCCGTCCGGGGCGGCCACGATGAAGTGCCGCTGACCGAAGTCCTCGCTGCGCAGCGGCAGCTCCTCGGTCAGCCCGGCAGCGCCGACCAGCCGCTCGTGCTCGGCGTCGACATCGGACACCTCGAAGTTCAGAATGAGCCCCCGCACCGGCACCCGATACCGCTCCGGGAGCGTCTCGTGGGTGTGGTCGAGCAGCGCCAGCTCGTAGTGCGGCGGCTCGGGACGGCGCAGGCTGACGTACCAGTCGGCCTCAAACGTCACCTCGAAGCCGAAGTGCCGGGTGTAGAAGGCGCGGGAAGCCGCGACGTCGGCGGTGCAGATCACCGGATAGAAGCTGTCGAGCCTGCTGCTCATCGGACCTCCAGATCAGGTTCACATACTTTGGGTACGCGAACGACGCTAGTAACATACCCGGGGTATGTCAACGCGACGGGGAGTGTGACCATGACCTCCAGGGCCGAACAGCGGGCGGCGACCAGGCGGGCGCTCCTGGCCGAGGGCCGGCGCCGGTTCGCCCGCGACGGCTTCCACGAGGTGGTCCTGGCCGAGGTCGCCCACGGCATCGGCGCGACGAAGGGCGCCGCCTACCACCACTTCGGCAGCAAGGCCGGCCTCTTCCACGCCGTCGTCGAGGAGGCGCAGCGCGAGGTCGCCGAGCGGGTGGCCGGGGCCGCCGCCGAACACGACGACCCGTGGGAACAGTTGCTCGCCGGCTGCCGGGCCTTCCTGGCCGCCAGCTCCGACCCCGACCTGCGGCGGATCATCCTGATCGACGCGCCGACCGCGCTCGGCTGGAACGAGTGGCGGGCGCTGGACGAGTCGTCGTCCGCACGGCACCTGGCCGAGGCACTGGAATCCCTGATCGCCGCCGGCGTCATCGCACCACAGCCGGTCGAGCCGCTGACCCGGCTGCTGTCCGGGGCGATGAACGAGGCCGCTCTGTGGCTCGCCCAGGCCACCGGACCGACCCCGGGCGGCCAACGCGACGGGTCCGCGCTGGACGCCACGATGGCGGCGCTGACCCGGCTGCTCGAGGGTCTACGCCGGCCGCCCGGGTGACGGGCGGGCCGGGCCGGCGCCGTGCGGGATATCGTCGCAGGGTGCGTGATGCCCTGCAGATCCTGGCCGAAGCCCGCGTGATCGCGGTCGTCGGCGCCTCCCGTGACCCCCACAAGCCGGCGCACAGCGTGCCGCTGCAGATGCAACGGCACGGCTGGCGGATCATCCCGGTCAACCCCTACGCCGGCGACGAACTCTTCGGCGAGCGGGTGTACGCCTCGCTGGCCGACGTGCCGCACCCGGTCGACATGGTCAACGTCTTCCGGCCGGCCGCCGACGCGGTCGCCGTGGTCCGCGAGGCGATCGCCGTCGGCGCCCCGTCGGTCTGGCTGCAACTCGGCATCGTCTCGCCCGAAGCGCGCCGGCTCGCCGAGGAGGCCGGTGTCGACTACGTCGAAGACCGCTGCCTGGCCGTAGAACGGGCGGTCGGCGGGCTGAGCCTGACATAGCAGGGCGTCGCTCCGAACAGGACGGTGGTCGCCCGGCGACCGTTGACAGCGTCGCTACTCTGCCCGAGAACCACGACCGAACGTGACGATCGAGCAGGTGCCATGAGCTATCCGCCGCCAGTAGACCACCGGGCCCCGTACCGACCGTACGATCCCTACGCCTCGCCGCCCGGCTCCCCCACCGGCTGGGACCAGCCGGGCACGCCGGTGAGCGGCTACCCGCCGCAGCCCGGCTACCCGCCACCGGCCTACGCGGCCCAGCCCGGTCACCCGCAGCCCGGATACCCGCAGCCCGGATACCCCCAGCCGGGTTATCCGCCGCCCGGATACCCGCCGGCGCGCACGAACGTCATGGCGATCCTGTCGCTGGTGCTCCTCCTCTTCTTCGCGCCGGCCAGCATCGTTCTCGGCCACATCGCGAAGAAGCAGATCCGGCAGACCGGTGAGCAGGGTGATGGCCTGGCCACCGCCGGCCTGGTCGTCGGCTATCTCATCACGGCCGCATATGTCCTGCTCTGGGTCGTGTGGGCCGTCCTGGTGTTCTGAGCCGGCCCGACGAGCAGCTGCTGAGCCCCGCCCGGCGCCGGGCCGGGGTCACCGGAACTCGGCCTCGCGGACACTGTTGCCGCCATCGACCACGATCATCTGCCCGGTGATGTACGACGCGGCCGGCGAACACAGGAAGGCGATCGGCGCGGCCACCTCGTCCGGGGTGCCGGGGCGGCCCACCGGCGTACCGAGGCCCTGCTTCAGCTCGGCGACGGTGGACGCCGCCGTGTAGATCGTGCCCGGCGCGACCGCGTTCACGGTGACCCCGTCGGCGACCATCTCCATCGCCAGCGCCCGGGTCAGCCCGATCACCCCCGACTTCGCCGCCGCGTACGCCGCCTCGGTCGGCAGTGCGTTGACCGGACCCGCGGTCGCGGCCAGGTTGACGATCCGGCCCCAGCCGCGCTCCGCCATCCCGCCGATAAAGGCGCGGCTGCACAGGAAGGCGGTGGTCAGATTGCGGTCGATCTCGGCCCGCCACTCGTCGTAGGTGAGCTGAGCGACCGGGCGCAGCACCTCGGGGCTGGCCCGGCTGGCCAGCCCGGCGTTGTTGACCAGCACCTCGACGTCACCGAGTTGTTCGGAAACCGCGTCGGCGAGGGCACCGACCTCCGCCTCGTCGGTCAGGTCGGCGACGAAGCCGGTCGCGCCCAACTCGGCCGCGCGTTCGTGGATCCGCCGGGTGGTCGACACGATCGCGACCCGGGCGCCGAGGCCGCGCAGCCGCCGGGCGGTGGCGTAGCCGATGCCGTCGGCGCTGCCCGCTCCGGTGACCAGTGCGACCCGGCCGTCGAGCCGGAGCGTCGCCGGGCCGGGCTCGTCGGCGGCGCCGCCGTCCAGGATGTCGGTGGTCCGCTCGCCGGCGCGTACGTCGAAAGCCATGCCGCCGATCCTGCCCGGTCCCGGCGGCGCCGGCAACGACGCCCACCCGTTACGGTCCCGTGCCCAGGTGTCGGAGTTCGTCGCTGGCCGGTGGCGACTACCCTGGCGGCGCATCCTTCGAAACGACGGAGTTGAGTTCATGAGCTATCCCCAGCAGCCGGGCAACTGGTCGGATCCGTCCTGGCCGACACCGCAGCCGGGTTACGGCAACCCGTCCTACCCGGTCAGCGGGCAGCCGGTCGGCAAGGACGCCTACCCGGTGTCCGGCTACCCGCCGCAGTACGGCTACCCGGTGCCGCCCACGCCGACGACCAACGGCATGGCGATCGCCGCGCTGGTGTGCTCGCTCATCGGGCTGGCGACCTGCATCTCGGCTCCGGTCGGCGCGATCCTCGGACACGTGGCCCGCCGGCAGATCCGGGAGCGGGGCGAAGCCGGTGACGGCATGGCGCTGGCCGGCATCATCATCGGGTGGATCGTCACCGGCCTGTACCTTCTGGCCGTCATCGGCTACATCGCCCTCATCGCCTTCGTCATCAGCGCCGACACCACGACCAGCACCTACTGACCTTCGGGAGCGCTCCGTGGACAAGCCCGACGGCGAACCGACGGCGACCGGCGCGCCGGGCGCGACCGGCATCCCGACACCGGGACCGGCCAGCCTCGACAAGCCGGCGCCGCCGCCAGGCCCGGCCGACAGCGGCCGGACGGTGTCCGGGCCGGCCCGGACGTCGTGGCCCGGCCCGGCCCTGGGCCGTCCGTTCCCACCGCCCCGGCCGACCAACACCACGGCCGTCACCGCCCTGGTGGTGGCGCTGGTCAGCCTGGCCACCTGTCCGTTGGTCGGGGGCGTGGCCGTCTACCTCGGCAACCGGGCCCGTACGGAGATCCGGTCGACCGGCGAGCAGGGTGACGGCCTGGCCCTGGCCGGGGTGATCGTCGGCTGGTGCGCGATCGGGATCAGCGCGCTGTTCCTGCTCTTCATGGTGGCGTACTTCGGGTTCTTCGCGATCATGTTCGGCGCGATGTTCGCCACCGGCGTCTAGTCCTGTGGCGGAGTGAACTCCGACGTACGCGTCAGACCGGCCGCCCGCCCCTTGGCCGCGATCACGAGCGCCATCTTGCGGGACGCCTCGTCGATCATCTCGTCACCGAGCATGACCGCGCCGAGCCGCCCGCCGGCCTCCGAGGTGCAGTGGTCGTACGCGTCGAGGATCAACTCGGCGCGGTCGTAGTCGTCCTGCGCCGGCGAGTACACCTCGTTGGCCGCCTCGATCTGGCCGGGGTGCAACACCCACTTGCCGTCGAAGCCCAGCGCCGCGGAACGCCGGGCCACCTCGCGGAACACGTCGACGTCGCGGATCTGCAGGAACGGCCCGTCGATCGCCTGTTTGTCGTGCATCCGGGCGGCCATCAGGATGCGCATCAGGATGTAGTGGTAGGGGTCGCCCGGGTAGTCGGGTAGCAACGCCCCGACCACCAGCGACCTCATGTTGATCGAGGCCATGAAGTCGGCCGGTCCGAAGATGATCGTCTCGACCCGGGGCGACGCCGCCGCGATCGCGTCGACGTTGACCAGGCCGGCGGCGTTCTCGATCTGTGCCTCGATGCCGATTCCGCCGACCGGGAGGCCGATCGACTTCTCGATCTGGGTGAGGGTCAGGTCGAGCCACTCGACGTGCCCGGCCGTCTGCACCTTCGGCAGCATCACGCAGTCGAGGTTGGCGCCCGCCCCCTCGACCACCTCGACCACGTCCCGGTACGTCCACGGCGTGGTGAGGTCGTTGACCCGTACGGCCCGGGTCTTGCCGTCCCAGCCGCCCTCGTTGAGGGCCGCCACCACGTTCCGGCGGGCCTCGGGCTTGGCGAGCGGCGCGACCGCGTCCTCCAGATCCAGGAAGACCTGGTCGGCGGGGAGTCCGCGGGCCTTGTCGAGCATCTTGCGGCTCGACCCGGGGACCGCCAGGCAGGACCGGCGGGGACGTCCGACTGCGGCCATCACGGCTCCTTTCCACACGGACGGTCGCCACCTCGGCGATCGACACGGGCACCGTATCCGGGCGACGGCGTACCGGGTTCCGGGTGTGCAGGATCTCACCGCGCCGGGCGGACGGGCTGGCTCAGGGCAGCGGATCGGCAACCGGTGGTTCCGGCCGGCGGGCGGCGCGGCTTCCGCCGAGTACGACGACGGCGACGCCGACCAGCAGCAGGGCCAGGCCGGGCAGTGCTGCCAACCGGGGCACCTGTCCCAGCCAGGCCCACGCGATGAGGGCGGCCGCCGGCACCTCCAGCAGGATCAGGATGCTGACCGTGGTCGCGGACACCTTTCGCAGGGCATAGCTGAACATCGAGTGGCCGAGCAGCTGGGCGCCCGCGACCAGCCCGAGGATCGCCAGCCAGGTCGAGTTGTCGAAGCCGGTCAGCGGCACCCCGGCCAGCAGGCAGACCAGCAGCAGGACCAGCCCGCACGTGCCGTAGCAGATCGTGGTGTAGGTGATGGTGCTGGTCGCCCGGCGGGCCTGCTCGCCGAAGGCCGTGTAGACGGCGGCGAAGATGGCCCCGGCGACCGCGAGCAGGTCGCCGGTGACCGCCTCGGCGGACAGGCCGAGGTCGGGTCCGGTGGCCAGCGCCGCCCCCACCACCGCCACCGAGATGCCGATCCACGCGACCGTGGGCAGTCGCCGGCCCTGACCCAGCGCGATCAGGCCCTGCCACACCGGCTGGGTCGCCACCAGGGCCGTCGCGGTCGCCACCGAGGTGAGTTTGGCGCTCGGTATCCAGGTGGCGAAGTGGACCGCCAGCGCGAGCCCGGCGAGCACGCTGAAGAGCAGGGCCCGGCGCCCGTCGCCACGGACCAGTGCCCGCAACTCGTCCCGCCGCCGCAGCAGCGCGACGGGCCCGAGCAGGGCCACCGCCAGCCCGTTGCGCCAGAAGGCGATCGCGAGCGCGGGTGCGGCGGCGAAGGCGATCAGCGGCGCGGACGACGACACCGCGACGATGGCGATCGAGATGGACGCCATGGTCAGCGGGTCGACAGTCGGCCGGTGCACGATCAACCATCCTGACACGCCGATCCGACCCGATCGGCCGGCAGTGATGATCACCTCCAACCTGATGCACTGTCCGTGAACAGCCAACTACGGTGTTTGCACCGTCCTCTCCCCCTCGGAGGCTGATTCACCGATGACCCCGTTTCGCGCGGTGCTGTTCGACTTCTTCGGCACGCTGACCACGGCGGTCCGGCGCGGACCGCGCCACGCCGTGATCGCGCAACTGCTCGGTTCCGACCTGGCGACGCTCACCACCGTCCTGGACCGGACCTACTACACCAGGGCCAGTGGGATGTTCGGCTCGGCAGAAGCCGACCTGCGCTTCGTGTGCGACCGGATGGGCACTCGGCCGTCCGACGACGCCCTGCGCGCCGCGCTCACCATCCGGGCCGACGTACTGCGGGCCGAGACCCGGTTGCGGGCCGACGCCGTGTCGACCCTGCGGACCGTACGCGACCAGGGGCTGCGCACCGCGTTGGTCAGCGACTGCACGTACGAGGTGGCGGCATACCTGCCACACCTGCCGATCGCCACGCTGCTCGACACGCTGGTGCTCTCCAACGAGGTCGGCGAGTGCAAACCCGCCGCCCCGATGTATCTCACCGCCTGCGAGCGGCTCGACGTCACGCCCGAGGAGTGCCTCTACGTCGGCGACGGCGGCAGCCGTGAACTGACCGGTGCGGCCGAGGTCGGCATGACAGCGGTCCGGTTGGCAGCCCCCGACCTGCACCAGCATCTGACGTTCGACGCCGACACCGGCTGGGTCGGCCCGAACGCGGTGAGCCTCAGCGACGCGGTGGGCATGCTGGATCCGGCGTTCCAGCGGCACCTGCCCCGCGCCGGCGTGGCCCCAACCGCCCGGGGATGCGACCGGCCGCGGGCCACCACGACCGTGCGGGACCGCCCCCCGGTACGGCAGGATGCAGGGCGTGACTGACGAGGCAGGCACCCCGGCACCGGGACCGCTGGTCGAAGAGGCCGTCAAGAAGGCCGCCGTGGCGTGGGTGACGGTCGGCGACCGGCCCGCGCTCGCCCTCTGGTGCCTACCGCTCGACGGCGCCCTCTACGTCGTCAGCGGGCCGGGCGAGCAGTCCGCGCCCGGACTCGCCGAGACCACCACCGCGGCGGTGACCCTGCGCGGCGATCACGGTGGACAGATCGTGACCTGGCCGGCGGCGGTCACCCGGATCACGCCTGACTCCGACGAGTGGACGACCGTGGCGCCACAGGTCGCGGCGAAGCGGCTGAACGCACCGGGCAGCGCCGCCGACCTGGTCGCCCGCTGGGCGGACGGCTGCACGCTGAGCCGGCTCGCGCCGGCCGGCGAGCCACTGGCCGCCGGGCCGACGCTGCCCGACAACTCGCTCGCCGCCCCGCCCCGGCCCAGCCCGGCGGTACGGCAGACCAGGAAACCGTTCCGGTTGCACCGGGTCCGGCGCCGCTGACCGTCGACGGCGGACGGGTCGACGGGTCAGCCGACAAACGGCGGGACGGCGATCTCGCCGCGGGCGATCGGGACCACGTGCCCGGTGACCGTCGCGGAGACTGCCGCCCCGCCGACCGCCGCCACCGTGCAGTCCAGGCTGGACGGGCGGCGCAGCTCGGCACCCTGCCGGACCGCGTACGCCGACTCGCCGTCGGGCGGCAGCAGACCGCTGGCCACCAGCCACACCCCCATGCCGAGGGCGGCCGAACCGGTGGCCGGATCCTCCACGACACCCGTACCCGGAGTGAAGACCCGGGTGTGCGCGGTGCGTTCCTCCGCCGACCAGGCCAGCACGCTGATGTGCTCCACCCCGAGACGCTCGGCCCCGGCCACGTCGATCAGCGCCCGGCTTACCGACTCGGCGCGGACCGACAGGTAGGGGAACTCCAGACCGCATCCGGCGACCCGGGGCACGTGGCCGGCGTAGTCGCCGGGGGTCAGGCCCACGATCGACAGCAGCGGCTCGGGGTCGAGTTCGGGGCCGAGCGTCGGGGCGGCGCCGGTGAGGGTGGCCCGGTTCTGTGCCACGTCGATCGGCAGCAGGCCGGCCTCGCACTCCTGGGTCACCCGGCCGGCGGCGAAGAGGCCGCGCCGGACCGAGGTGACGGCGGCGCCGACGCTCGGATGACCGGCGAACGGCAACTCCTGCCCGGGTGTGAAGATCCGGGCCCGGTACGTCGCCCCGGCCTGCGTCGCCGGCAGCACGAACACCGTCTCGGACAGGTTGAACTCCTGGGCCAGCGCCTGCATCTGCTCGCCCGCCAGACCCTCGGCGCCGAAGACGACGGCAAGCGGATTGCCGGCGAACGGCCGGTCGGTGAAGACGTCCACGATCTCGTACGCCAAGGTCGACATGGTCGGTAACGATAGGCGGTCCGACCCACGGGACCACAGCGTGTCCACGCAGGTCACCGGCGACGCGACGGCCGCCGGCCGAACCCGCTTCCGAGCAAGATCCGTGGGTCAGCCCCTAGGCTTGACCCGTGACGATCGGGAACCGCGTGTACATCGCCCGACTCGCCGGCCTCGCCGTCTTCGACCCGAACGGCGACCAGGTCGGGCGGGTCCGCGACGCGGTGGCGAGGCTGCGTACCACCAGCCGTCCGCCACAGGTCGTCGGTCTGGTGGCGGAGATGCCGATGCGTCGCCGGATCTTCCTGCCGATCAACCGGATCACCTCGATCGACAGCGACGCGGTCGTCCTCAACACCGGCACCCTCAACCTGCGCCGGTTCGAGAAGCGTCCCAACGAGCTGCTGGTGCTCGAAGACCTCCTCGACCGGCGGGTGACCATGGAACCGGCCGAACGGCCCGGCGTCGTCGTCGACGTCGCCATGGAGAGCAACCGGACCGGCGAATGGTCCCTGACCCGGCTCGCCGTACGCGGACAGACCGGCCGGCTCGGCCGCCGCGGCCAACTCCAGCAACTCGACTGGGACCGGGTCCGCGGGCTCATCGGCGTACCCGACACCAGGGGCACCGCCAACCTGCTGGCGGTGCTCGACCAGATGCGCCCGGCCGACCTCGCCAACGCGCTGCAGGACCTGCCCGACGGGCGGCGCAACGAGGTCGCGGCGGCCCTCGACGACGAGCGGCTGGCCGACGTACTCGGCGAGCTGCCCGAACACGACCAGGTGGAGATCCTCACCGCGCTGGGCCGGGAACGGGCCGCCGACGTACTGGAGGAGATGGACCCCGACGACGCCGCCGACCTGCTGGGCGAGCTTCCGCCGCCGGAGCAGGAGGTGCTGCTCGACCTGATGGAACCCGACGAGGCCGACCCCGTCCGGCAACTGCTGAAGTACAAACCGGGTACGGCCGGCAGCGTGATGACCTCCGAACCGGTCATCCTCACCCCCGACGCCACGGTCGCCGAGGCCCTGGCCCGCATCCGCGAACCCCAGCTCCCGCCGGCGGTCGCCGCGCAGGTCTTCGTCGCCCGCGCCCCGATGGCCACCCCCACCGGCAAATACCTCGGCGTCGTGCACTTCCAGCGCCTGTTGCGCGAACCGCCGGCCGAAATGCTCGGCGGCGTGGTCGACAACGGCATCGACCCCTTGCAGCCGTCCACGCCGCTTCCCGAGATCACCCGCCGGATGGCCACCTACGACCTGGTCGCGATGCCGGTCGTCGACGCCGCCAACCGGCTGGTCGGGGCGGTCACCGTCGACGACGTACTCGACCACTCGCTGCCCGCCGACTGGCGCGACCGGGACGCGCCCACCCCCGGCGCGCGCCCCGCCGCCACCGCGACCGCCGAAGGCCGGGCCGATGGCTGAGCCCCGCCGGGCGCAGCGGCTCGACCAGCCGCGCGAACGCAACCGCATCACCCTGCCCCGGTTCGACCCGGAAGCGTTCGGTGCCTGGTCGGAGGGCATCGCCCGGTTCATGGGGACGGCGAAGTTCCTGGTCTACATGACCGTGGTGATCCTGCTCTGGATCGGCTGGAACGTGCTGGCCCCACCGACACTGCGCTTCGACCCGTACACGTTCACGTTCCTGACCCTGGTCCTGTCGCTTCAGGCGTCGTACGCGGCGCCGTTGATCCTGCTCGCCCAGAACCGCCAGGCGGACCGGGACCGGGTGGCGCAGGACGAGGATCGGCGGCGCGCCGCCATGCAGAAGGCGGACACCGAATACCTGTCCCGGGAGATCGCGTCGTTGCGTATCGCCATGGGTGAGGTCGCCACCCGCGACTTCCTGCGTTCGGAGCTGAGCCGGCTCGCCGAGGAACTCGACGACCAGGCCCAGCGCCGGCAGCGGCTGGAACGCATCCAGCAGCACCGGGAGTTGCGCGGGACCGGGCCGCGGGGCGACCGCAACGGGTTCGAAGAGCCGTACGACGACCTCGGCAACCGCTGAACCGCAAAGGTACGGCGCCCGAAAGACCGCGTCCGGAAAGACCGGCGCCGCGCGCCCCAAGGGGCGGGGCGCGCGGCGGTCTTCAACGATCGTTGCACCAGGTCGGGTACGGCGTCCAGCCTGAAAACCACAATCTACAAAGAGCCGCCCAGGACGGACGAGCTGCCTATAATGCCGCACCGGCCGGCCATCGGCGTACATCACACCCGCCCACCGCAGCCGCCGGACCCCGCCGTCACCCGACGTAACATGGCCGCATGTCTGCACCCGTGAGCACCGTCGAGGAAGCCATCCAGGCCGCCCTCGCCACCGTCGACGACCCGGAGATCCGCCGCCCGATCACCGAACTCGGCATGGTCCGATCAGCGGTGATCGACGACGAGGGCGTCGTACGGGTCGAACTGCTGCTCACCGTCGCCGGCTGCCCGCTCAAGGACAAGCTGCGTACCGACATCACCGCCGCCGTCGGCGCCGTACCCGGCGTCGAACGGGTCGAGATCGAGTTCGGCGTGATGAGCCCCGAACAGCGCCAGTCGCTGCAGGCCAGGCTCCGTGGCGGCGGCGCCACCGAAGAACCGGTCATCCCGTTCGCCCAGCCCGGCTCCCGCACCCGCGTCTACGCGGTCGCCAGCGGCAAGGGCGGGGTCGGCAAGTCCAGCGTCACCGTCAACCTCGCCGCCGCGCTCGCCGCCCGCGGCCTGGCCGTCGGAGTCGTCGACGCCGACATCTACGGCCACTCCGTACCCCGCATGCTGGGCGCCGACGGCCGCCCCACCCGGGTCGAAGACATGATCATGCCGCCGCAGGCGCACGGCGTGAAGGTGATCTCCATCGGCATGTTCACCGCCGGCAACGCCGCCGTCGTCTGGCGCGGCCCCATGCTGCACCGCGCCCTCCAGCAGTTCCTCGCCGACGTCTACTGGGGCGACCTCGACGTACTCCTGCTCGACCTGCCCCCCGGCACCGGCGACGTCGCCATCTCCCTGGCCCAACTCCTGCCCAACGCCGAGATCCTCGTCGTCACCACCCCGCAGGCCGCCGCCGCCGAAGTCGCCGAACGCGCCGGCGCGATCGCGCTGCAGACCCACCAGCGCCTCGTCGGCGTCGTCGAGAACATGTCCTGGCTCGAACTGCCCGACGGCACCCGCATGGAGGTCTTCGGCACCGGCGGCGGAGCCACCGTCGCCGACTCGCTGACCCGCGTCGTCGGCGCCCAGGTCCCGCTGCTCGGCCAGATCCCGCTCGACACCCGGGTACGCGAGGCCGGTGACGCCGGTACGCCGATCGTGCTCGCCGAGCCGACCGCACCCGCCTCGGTGGCCCTGCAGGCAGTCGCCGACCGGCTCGCTGTACGCCGCGAATCCCTGGTCGGCAAGCCCCTGGGCCTACGACCGAACTGAGTTTGGCTGGCTGTGTTTGCTGTGTTTGCTGGCCCCGCCTCCGGCGGGGCTGGCTCGCTCCGCGTCGCGCCGCCCTATGCACCGTCTTCGCCCTGCGGGCCGCGACCGCTTCGCGGCGCGGTCCTCGGGCTCCAGACGGTGCGGCGGCGCTCGGTCGACTCGCGACGTGGGGCACGGTCACACCTGTCCGTTGCTTGCTTCGCCGGCCTGTTTCGGCCTGTCGTCGTTTGCGGTCGAAGGACCCCGCTGGGTTGCTTGCCTGGCCATCGGCGGGTGCGCGCACCGTCTACCGACAGGCGGGCGGTCACCAAATGTGCAGTTTGTTCCGGCTGTTCGCAGGGGTGCCGTTGTTGATCTGAGCGGAAACCACCTAATCCGTGCGGGATAAGGTGGCTGGCGCCCCAGATCAACAACGGGCACGACCGGGAGTCCCGACAAGCCCGGCGCTGGCCGGCGCGTCGGCCATCCCCGACCGGCCGACCATCCGCACGGTGATTCCCGACCGGGCGACCATCCGCACGGCCATCCCCGACCGGCCGACCATCCGCGTGGTGATTCCCGACCGGGCGACCATCCGCGTGGTGATTCCCGACCGGGCGACCATCCGCGTGGCGGTCATCCCCGACCGGGCGACCGGGTACGGCCCGCAGCGCTCTGGCGAAGCAATCGGCGGACAGGTGTGACCGTGGCTCACGTCGCGAGTCGACCGAGCGCCGCCGCACCGTCTGGAGCCTGAGGACATGCGGCGAAGCCGTCATGCCCGCAGGGCGAAGACGGTGCATGGGGCGGCGCGAAGCGGAGCGAGCCGTCCTCGCGGAGCGAGGACCAATCAATCACGTGGCGTCTACGTCGAATGTCCGGGGGGCGGGGGCCGGAGTCGGCGCCGCGCCGTTGGCTTGGGCAGTGCCCGCCGTCTTGGTGAGCCTCGGCTTTTCGAGGCTGGTGACCGAGTTCTTCAGGTCGGCGGCGCTGGCGACGTCCTTGAGCTCGTTGTGTACGCCGGTCAGATCGGACCGGACGTTCTCGTAGGCCGACTGGAGCGGCTTGCGCAGCAGCGCCTCGTCTTCCTCGCTGAGCACGTGCTTGCGGATGAACGCCTTCGGGTGGAGGTCTTCGAGCTTGATGTCGGTGCCCAGTTCGCGGCTGAGGTCGCCGGTGGCGTTGGTGGCCATCTGGCGGAGGTTGCGCAGCATGCGCAGGCCGTCGTTGATGACGTTGGGCAGCCGGTCACCGAAGATCAACAGGGCGAGTAGCAGCAGGCCCCCGATCTCCCACCAGTTCAGGTTCTCGAACACGGTCCCGCCTCCCTCGTCGCTCCGGCCAGAGTACGCACGTCACCCCCGGTCCGGCAGGGGGTGAACGGTCGTTACTTGACGTCGGCCGCCAGCGTCACGGATGCGGTCTGCTGGGCGGTGCCGCGCCGGTACTCGACGGTGACGACGGAGCCGGGCGCGTACTTGCGTACCAGGGCGATCAGATCGGTCGCCTCGGCCAGCGGGCGCCCGTCGAGCTTGAGCACGACGTCGCCGGCGCGCAGCCCGGCGCCTTCGGCCGGCCCGCCGGGTTCGACGGACGACAGTCGTACGCCGCCGGCACCGCCGGGTGCCCGGCCGCCGCCGACCTGGGCGCCGATCACGGTACGGCGTGGCTTGCCGGTGTCGATGATGTCCTGCGCGACGCGCTTGGCCTGGTTGATCGGGATGGCGAAGGCGAGTCCGATGTTGCCGGCCGTCTCCTCGTCGGCGGCCAGCGACTTGATCACCGAGTTGACACCGACCACCCTGCCGGCGGAGTCGATCAGTGGACCGCCGGAGTTGCCCTGGTTCACCGCCGCGTCGGTCTGGATCGCCGCGTAGTAGCGCACCTGACCGCCGGGCTCACCGGCCTGAAGGGTCCGGTCGAGGGCGCTGACGATGCCGGCGGTGACCGTGTTGGCCAGCGACAGCGGCGAACCGATGGCGATCACCGGATCACCGACCGCGAGGGCGTCGGAGTCGCCGAACTCGACCGGCACGAGCCCGCTCCGGTCGATCTTGATCACGGCGATGTCGGATTCGGGGTCCTGCCCGACGACCGGGCCGCTGGCCGTACTGCCGTCGTTGAAGACGACCGTGGCCGGGCCGGTGCTGCCCTCGACCACGTGGTCGTTGGTGATGACGTAGCCGTCGGCGGTGGCGACGAACCCCGATCCGGCGCTGACGCCCCGCCCGGTCCTGGCCTGTACGGTCACCACGCTGGGCAGCAGCCGTTCGGCGACACCGGCCAGTGACTCGGGTGGCCGCTGGGCGGCGGCCGGCGCCTCGCCGCCGCCGGGGGCGCCGAGCACCGTACCGGCGCCGCCGAGGCCGCCGCGGACGGCGGCGACGTAACCGATCGCCCCGCCGAGCATGCCGGCGAGCAGCGCGGTGACCA
The DNA here is from genome assembly GCF_018324255.1 of Polymorphospora rubra. Lineage (GTDB taxonomy): Bacteria > Actinomycetota > Actinomycetes > Mycobacteriales > Micromonosporaceae > Polymorphospora > Polymorphospora rubra. The sequence continues at coordinate 3,428,502 of NZ_AP023359.1, read as the reverse complement.
GCGAGACCAGCATGACCCGGCCGAGGCCACGCGGCCGTGGCGCGTCCGGGTCGACGACCGGCTCGGGGGTGGGTGTGCCGGGGGCCGGTACGGGATTCACGACGATCGCCGTCGGTGCGTTCGGGTCGCGCCACGGGTCGTGCAGGGCGTCGGACCACCAGGGCGAGGAGTTCGCGCCCGCCGCACCGCTCGGGTTCGCTGACGGCGGCGGCGACGGCGGGTATGCCGAAGTCGCGTTCCCGTCAGGCTGGCGCCAGTTCCAGCCGTCGGTCACGTTGGTGCCTCCCAGTCCCATCCCCGGAGCCCGGTGCGCCACGCCGGCGGCGGAACGCTCCGGAGGGCCCCGGCCCGTCTCCAGGATTACACGGATGCTCGAGGGCCGGTCGACGGATCCCGCACGGCAACGCCGACCGCCCATGTCCTGACTGCCAATCCTTCACCACCGGATCTAGGCTCTATCCAGCCTCGTCCGCAAACCCCCTGTCGCAGGAGGTGTCCCATCGCCACGGTTGCCGGTTCAGCCGCCGCGACGACCGCTCAGGCCGTCCAGTTCACCGAGACGTACGTGGCGGAGGACATCGTCCTGCGTACGGCCCGTAGCCTGGCGCAGGAGGTCGGCCTGGACGCCGTGACACCGGGCACCGGCGCGCTGCTGCGCCTGCTGGCGGCGGCCGGCAACGCCCGGGCGGTGGTCGAGATCGGCACCGGTACGGGGGTCAGCGGGGTCTGGCTGCTGCGCGGCATGCGCGCCGACGGGGTGCTCACCACCATCGACGTGGAAAACGAGCACCAACGGATCGCCCGCCGGATTTTTGTGGAGGCCGGTTTCGTGGCCGGCCGTACCCGGATCATCACCGGGCGGGCGCTCGACGTGCTGCCACGGCTGGCCGACGGGGTCTACGACATGGTCTTCGTCGACGCCGACACGGCCGAGTACACCCCGTGCGTGGACGCGGCGTTGCGGTTGCTGCGCCCGGGCGGGGTGCTGGCGGTGCACGGTGCGCTGGCCGGCGGTCGGATCGCCGACCCGGCGGCCCGCGACCTGGAGACGGTGGCGGTACGCGAGGTGGTCAAGGCCGTACGGGAGTCCGAGGAGTGGATTCCGGCGCTGCTCCCGGCGGGTGCCGGCCTGCTGACCGCGGTGAAGCGCTAGCGCGTCGCACCGCACCGGGGCGCGGTGCGACGCGTGCCGGGGACGGGCTAGGGCCGGGACAGCCAGCGGAGCAGCGTACGCACGCCCCACCCGGTGGCGCCCTTGCTCAGCTCGCGGTCGTCGCTGTCGACCCACGACGGGGCGGACATGTCGATGTGCACCCAGCGGTCGCGCAGGTCACCGGTGAACTCGCGCAGGTAGAGCGCGGCGGTGACCGACCCGGCGCCCCGTTCGGGCGCGCTGAAGTAGTCGGCGATCTCGCTGCCGAGGTATTCGACGTAGTCGCTGACCAGCGGCATCCGCCAGGCGAACTCGCCGGCTTCGGCGGCGGCGTCGACCACCGACTCGGCGAGTTCGTCGCTGTCGCTGTAGAGCGCGGCGGTCCGCTTGCCGAGCGCGACCGCGTTGGCGCCGGTCAGCGTGGCGAGGTCGATGATCAGATCGGGGGCGAGCCGGTCGACGGCGTACGCGATCGCGTCGGCCAGGACCAGCCGGCCTTCGGCGTCGGAGTTGGTGGTTTCGCTGGTCGTCCCGCCGTAGTGCGAGATGACGTCGCCGGGGCGGAACGCCGATCCGCTGACCATGTTCTCGGCGAGCGGGGCGAGCACGGTGACCCGTACGGGCAGTTCGAGCCGGGCCGCGGCGATGGCCGTGGCGACGACGGCGGCCGCCCCGCCCATGTCCTTGCGCATCAGCTTCATGGCTTCGCGGGGCTTGATCGATACGCCGCCGGTGTCGAAGGTGATGCCCTTGCCGACGAGTACGACGTGCCGGGTCGCCTCGGCCGGCCGCCACTCGATCTCGACCAGCCGGGCACCGTTCGCGGACCCGCCACCGACGGCGAGGATTCCGCCGAAGCCCTCGGCCGCGAGCTGGTCCGGTTCGCGGACCGTGATGCCGAGCCCGGTGCCGGCGGCGGCCGCGGTCACCTGGTCGGCGAACCAGGCCGGGTTCTTCACGGACGAGGGTGTGTTGGTGAGGTCGCGGGCGAGGCGGGTGGCCTCGGTGACGATTCGTGCGGCATCGAGCGTCGGCCGGAAGCGGTCGGCGTCGGCGACGGCCACGACGACCTCGGCCAGCGGGTCCCCGTCGCCCGCCGGCGCGTCCGCCGTCCGGAACCGGTAGGACCCGAGCCAGACGCCTTCGGCGAGGCCGCGCAGCACGGCCACCGAGGCATCGACGGGAATGAGAGTCGTGACGTATGTCTCACTTGCTGCGGATCGAGCGATCGCCGCACCGGCGGCCCGCCATCCGCTCTCGCCGCCGTCCCCGACGCCGACCAGCAGCAGCCGGTACGGCGTACGCAGCGGCCGGGGCAGTTGGTGCACCACTCCCGGCGCACCGCTGTGCTCGACCTGGCCGAGCAGCGCGGCGGCCTCCGCCAGCACGTCGTCGGGCAGGCCCGGCAACGGCGCGAGAAGCGCCGCCCGGCCGTCGTCGTCCGCGGCCCCCACGGGCAGCGCGACCACACCGGACAGGTCGGGATCCACCGCGAGTCGGATGGCGAGCACGGTGCGATGACCTCCAGGTCTCTGGGCGTAGAAGGCCCGCCGGTACGGCAGTGCCGTGCCGGCGGGCCTCGTGGTTATCAGCCGGCGGCAGCCTTCAGCGCATCACCGAGCGCATTGGCCTCGTCGGGCGTCATCTCAACGACGAGCCGGCCACCACCCTCGAGCGGAACACGCATGACGATGCCCCGGCCCTCCTTGGTGACCTCCAGCGGACCGTCTCCGGTCCGCGGCTTCATCGCCGCCATGTTGTCTCCCCTCAGACCTACACCAGGGTCGGTGGGTTGCCCCACAGCCACTTCGTTTCGCAGGCACCGCACTACACGGCCCGCGGTGCCGACCAACGATTTTCCCTGATGAAACCCGCCGGACCCAAACCGAACCAGCATTGATGTGACAACATCTAGCATAACCTGCCGTTCACTGTCACAATGTGCGGTCATGCAGGCACGGTCGGCGCTCTTCGACCTCTACGGCGACCACCTCCGCCCGAGAGGTGGTCGCGCACCGGTCGCCGCGCTGGTCAAGCTACTCGCACCGCTCGGGATCGCGCCGCCGGCGGTACGCACCGCAGTCTCCCGTATGGTGCGCCAGGGGTGGCTTCATCCGCTCAGACTTTCCGCCGGACCCGGCTACCTGCTCACCCCCAAAGCCGCCCGCCGTTTGGACGAGGCGGCCGCCCGGATCTACCGGACCACCAAGATCGGATGGGACGGCCGGTTCGATCTGATCACTCTCGAACTGCCCACCAACCGCCGTGACCGGCTCCGGCTCGACGCCAACCTCACCTACCTCGGCTACGGCATGCTCACCGAGGGCACCTGGGTGGCCACCCGGCCCGGCGAGGACATCGACGCCGTGCTGACCGAGTCCGGCGTACGGTTCGAGCGCTTCACCGCCACCCACGCCGCCGGCACCACGGGCGCGATGGCCGTCGTCCGTCAGGCGTGGGACCTCGGCGAGATCGGCGAGGCGTACGAGGGCTTCATCGCCGAGCAGCGTCCCCTTCTCGCCGCGATCACCGTACGCAGCGACGACGAGGAGGCGTACGCCGCCCGGTTCCGGCTCGTGCACGCCTGGCGTACCTTCCTGTTCCGGGACCCGCAGCTTCCTCCGGCGCTGCTGCCCGAACGGTGGCCCGGCACCACCGCCGCGGCGTTCTTCGACCGGCACGCCGCCCGACTGCGGCCGGCCGCCGACCGCTACGTCGACCAGTGCCTCGACGCCTGCACCCGGCCGAACCGACAGAAGGGCATCTGAACCATGACCGAGCCGCTGCTCGTCGACCGCGCCGACGGAGTGGTCACCCTGACCCTCAACCGGCCCGACGCGCTCAACGCCCTGGACACCGCGCTGAAGGAGGCGCTGCGGGACGCGCTGGCCGCGCTGGAAGGCGACCGGACCTGCCGCGCGGTGGTCCTGGCCGGCGCGGGTCGCGGCTTCTGCGCCGGGCAGGACCTGCGCGAACACGTCGGCTCCCTGGAAGCCGGCGGCTCCGACCCGCTGGACACCGTCCGCACGCACTACAACCCGATCGCCGCCCGGCTGGCGCACCTGCCCAAGCCGGTGGTCGCGGCGGTACGGGGTACGGCCGCCGGAGCCGGGGCCGCCCTGGCCTTCCTCGCCGACTTCCGCGTCGGCGGGCCCCGTACGAAGTTCGTGATGTCGTTCGCCAACGTCGGTCTCGCCGGCGACACCGGGGCCTCGTGGTCGCTGCCCCGGCTGGTCGGTCATGCCAAGGCCGTCGAGCTGCTGATGCTGGCCGAGCCGGTCGACGCGGCCCAGGCCGAGCGGCTCGGCCTGCTCACCCGGCTGGTCGACGACGACGAGAAGGTGCTGCCGGTCGCCCAGGAACTGGCGGCGCGACTCGCGGCGGGGCCGACCGTGGCGTACGGGGCGATCAAGCGTGAGCTGTCCATCGGCGACGCGGGAACGCTGTCCGACGCGCTGGCCGCCGAGGCGGAGGCACAGACGATCTGCGGCCGTACCGCCGACCACCGCAACGCGACCTTCGCCTTCGTCAACAAGGACAAGCCGGTCTTCGAAGGCCGCTGACCCGGCGGGTCAGTCGTCGTCCTCCTCGGGGTCCTGATTGGCTTCCTCCCCGAGGACGAAGGCCTGCATGGCCAGCTCGTCGTTGGACGGTGCGACGAACGTCGGCAGCTCGCGCGGGCCCAACTCGGCCACGTAGGACCAGAAGATCCGGACCGCCTCGGCCGGCGTCGCCGCCTCGATCGGCAGGTCCAGGCTCACCAGCCAGGTCGTCCGGTCGGGCTGCGGGGCGAAGCGTGCGGCGATCTCGTCGTACGTCGCCCGGTCGACCGCCAACACCGGCCGGTCGACGACGACCGGATCCGCCGGCACCGGCTCGTCGAAGGCCCGCCGGGTGTACGTCACCACCAGCGGGCCCTCGCCGAGGTCGGACTCCGGATCGTCGGGATCGGTGCGGGTGGCGGCACCGGCCGGTGGCGTGATCCGCCCGAGGGCCACCACCCGCGCGTCCTTGCCCTCGGTCACCACCAGCACCGGGTCGCCGGCCGTGGGGCGCGGCCCGTCGTCGAGACCGGTCAACTCCAGCGTGTCGTGGTGGTAAAGGCGTTCGGCCGCGAACCGGCCCTCGGGAATCGTCACCGCCCAGGCGCTCATGCCCTCATCCCATCACGGCGCGTATCGGCAGCTCGACGTGACAGCCCAGCAGGTGATCGTCGACCATTCCGATCGCCTGCATGAGGGCGTACGAGGTGGTGGGGCCGACGAAGCGGAAGCCGCGCCGCTTGAGGTCCTTCGCCATCGCCGTCGACTCCGGCGTCGCGGCGGGTACGTCGGCGAACCCGGCCGGCCGACCGGACCGCGGCGGTGGCGCGTACGACCACAGCAGCCTGGCCAGGCCGTCGGGCAGCTCGGCGGCGGCCCGGGCGTTGGCGACGGCGGCTTCGATCTTGGCCCGGTTGCGCACGATGCCGGCATCGGCGAGCAGCCGGGCGACGTCGGAGTCGTCGTAGCCGGCGACGGTCTTGATCTGGAAGCCGTCGAAGGCGGCCCGGAAGGCGTCCCGCTTGCGCAGGATGGTCAGCCAGGACAGCCCGGACTGGAAGGCTTCCAGGGTGAGCCGCTCGAAGTGGGCGTCGTCGCCGTGGACCGGCCGTCCCCACTCGTCGTCGTGGTAGGCCGCGTAGTCGGGGGTGGTGTTACCCCAGCCGCAGCGGGCGAGCCCGTCGGCACCGATCACCAGGTCTGTCACCGGACCACTCTAGGTCGCCGCACCACGGCGGTGTCGTGCCGCCGTGCTGCCCCGGCGTGCGGGGGTGCTGCCCCGGCGTGCGGGGGTGCTGCCGTGGCGGGGCGGCGGGCGAGGGTCAGGGAAGCACGCCGGTTTCGACGAGCCGGCCGAACTTCTTCAGGGCCTGGGTGAGGCTGACCTTGGATCCGGGCCACATCACCGGCCACGCCACCCGCCCTGCCACACCCCCGGGCAGGTGGAACCACTCGTGCCAGACCACCTGGGTGCGGTCGTGTTCCATCTGGGTGCACCGCAGCACTCCCGGCCCGCGCAGCACCCGGCCGAGGTGAACGACCTGTACCTCGTACGGCGGGTCGAGCCGGGTGACCCGCATTTGATCACGTAGCACCGCCGGGCCGACCGCCGTCACCGCCTCGATCAGGCTGCCCTCGCCGCCGTCGCCCTCGACGACCCGAACCGTCGTGAACGGGATCCACTCGGACTGCCGCTCCCAGGCGGTGAAGGCGGCGTAGACCCGTTCGGCGGACGCGTTGACGATGACGGTCGCAGTGACCTCCCCCGCCCCCGGTTGTGCCGCGTCCTGTGGGTCGCCGGGTCCGCTCACTTGCGGTCCACGGCAGCCTTGCCGGTCTCGGCCGCGGTCTGCTCCGGGCGGCCCGCCGCATCGGCGGCGGCGCCCTCGTCGGCGGCGTCCGCGACGGCAGCGGCCTTGTCGGCAGCGGCCCTGTCGGCAGCCACGGTGTCGCCGCCGGAACGGCTGGCGGGGATCGCGTCGGGGTCGGCGGTGCCGCCGGCGCCGGCCGGCGCCGACCCGGCGACGTCACCGATCGTCGCGGACGGCTCGACGGTCGTCGACGGAGCGCCGTCCACGCCGTCCGACCCGGCACCCCGCGCGGCCACGGCGGTGTCGTCCGCTCCGCCATCGCCTCCGGTCGGGGCGGCCTTGGTGGTGTCGACGGGGCGCGCAACGTCGGTCGGCTCGCCACCGCCGGTGGCCCCGGCACGGCCGCCGTCGGCCGGCGCGTCGAGGACCGCCACCGCGGCACCTGTCGACGAACCCCCGACGGCTTCCCTCGCGTCGGTGGAGCCGGGCGCCGCGGCGAAGGACCCGGTCCGGCCGGCGGTGGCCGGGCCGAGCGCCGCCTCGCGGGCCTGGCGCAGCAGGTCGGCGTCGGTCGTCCGGCCGTCGCGCAGCGCGATGACCTCGGCCTCCAGCACACCGATCAGCTCGTCCTTGTAGCCGATGTCGTAGGCGGCCCGATGCAGCGCCTGGTCGACCTGCTCCATCCGGTAACCGCGCAGCGCCGTGTCGAAGCGGACCTCGGCGACGTCACCCTCGATCAGCGGCCGGGTGCCGGGTAACGGGACGGCGCGGCCGTCCGGCTCGGCGGGCGCGAGGCCCTGGTCGCCACCGGAGACGAGAACCGTCACGCCGAAGACGACCGCACCGACCGTCAACGCCACGACCAGAAGGAGCAGAAACTGACCCATGACAGCGATCGTGGCACGGGCGACCGGTCCGGGGCGACCCCACCACCCCGAGAGCGGCCACCGGACCGACGAACGCCGAGCACGCCGGGCGGAACCCGACGGTTGTCGATCAAGGAAGGCCGACGGGGTGCGCCCGGGGCGCACCCACCCCGTCCCCGGCGCGATCACCGTCGTCTAGCGTCGGAGACGGCCAGAAGACGGTGATCGAGGAGGATCGGATGCCGGGAACGCTACGGCTCGGCGCGCGCACGTTCGGGCCCGGCCAGCTGGCCGTCATGGCCATCGTGAACCGTACGCCGGATTCGTTCTTCGACCGGGGCGCGACGTTCGCCGCGGACGCCGCGCTGCGGGCGGTCGAACAGGCGGTCGCCGACGGCGCCGACATCATCGACATCGGCGGGGTGAAGGCCGGGCCCGGCGAGCAGGTGGACGTCGCCGAGGAGATCCGGCGTACGGTCGCCACCATCGCCGCCGTCCGCGCGGCGTTCCCGGACGTGGTGATCTCGATCGACACCTGGCGGGCGGCGGTCGCGGTGGAGGCCGTCGCGGCCGGCGCCGACCTGCTCAACGACACCTGGTCGGGGGCCGATCCGGAGTTGGCCGAGGTGGCCGCCCGGACCGGGGCCGGGCTGGTCTGTTCGCACGCGGGCGGGCTGCGTCCGCGCACCCGGCCGCACCGGGCCGCCTTCGACGACGTCGTGGCCGACGTCGTCACGACCGTCACCCGTCTCGCCGACCGCGCCGCCGACCTCGGCGTACGTCGGGACGGCATCCTGATCGACCCGGCACACGACTTCGGCAAGAACACCCGGCACTCGCTGGAGATCACCCGACGACTGGACGAGCTGACCGGGACCGGATGGCCGCTGCTTGTCGCGCTGTCGAACAAGGACTTCGTCGGCGAGACCCTGGACCTGCCGGTCGACCAGCGGCTGGAGGGGACGCTGGCGGCCACGGTGGTGTCGGCCTGGTTGGGTGCCCGGGTCTTCCGGGCACATCAGGTACGCGAGACCCGGCGGGTGCTGGACATGGTCGCTTCGATCCGGGGTGACCGCCCACCAGCGGTGTCGCGGCGGGCACTCGCCTGACCTCGGCGGGCGACAGCCTGCCCGTTCTGACCGATAAGAGAATCAGGTCCAGCGAAGGATGTTCTTGCGCCAGGCGTAGAGAATGCCGAGGGCGAGGACGGCCACGAAGATCGCCATCTCGGCGACGGTGACGAGTCCGAAGCCGGGGCGGTCGAAGACCACCGCCCACGGGAAGAGGAACACCGCCTCGACCGCGAACAGCACGTACAGATAGGCGTAGACGTAGTAGCGGATCTGCACCTGCGCCCAGTCGCCGCCGACCGGGTCGAGCCCGCACTCGTACGTCTCCCGCTTGCCGGGCGGCTCCGCGGGCCGCGCCGGGCGCAGCAGCCGGTTGGCCGAGAACGCGCCGACGAACACGACCACGCTGGCGAGCAGCAGGAGCCCGAGCGTCGCGTACGACCCCAGGTATCCGCTCATGGCGGCAGCCTACCGGCGCGGGTGACCGATCAACGACAACGACCACCGCCCACCTGCGGCACGATCGGCCGTTACGGATTTGTTTCGCACCGGGACTAGTGCACCGGTGCAAACGCAGCCGATGCTGGCAGCCCACCGCCCCGGAGGTTCGATGTCACGCGTCACGGCCGGCCGGACCCGCCGCGGGCCCGTACTCCCGCGCGCCGTCGCGGCCGGGCTCGTCGCCGTGGTCGCGCTCGTCACCGGTCCGGTCCCGGCCGGCGCCACCACCGCGGCGGCCTCCCGGACGACGCCCGCCGCGCACGCCGCGAACCCCGAGGAGGACCCGACCCCGCAGCCCGGCCCTTCGACACCGACCGCCGAACCCACGTCACCCGCGCCGGACGCGACCACACCGCCGCCCACCACGCCGGCGGTCGAGACCCCGGCTCCGGCGACGGAGCCCCCGGCCACCCCACCCCCGGCCTCGACGCCGACTCCCGCACCGCCCGGCCGGCCCGGCCCCGAACTGCCCGGCCGGCACCGGCTCGGCGTCCACGTCTCGACCGGCGACGTACCGCTGACCGGCGCCTACTGGAACGGCGCAGGGGAGGTCGCCGACCTGCGGGTGGCGGTGGCCAACACCGGTGGAACCCGGCAGGTCATGCGACTGGGCTACCGGTTGCCGGTGGGGCTGTCCGACGCCGGCACGCCCGGATGCGCGGCGGCCGGCGACGGCTACTCCTGCGGCGCCTGGACGGCCGAGCCCGGCGCCCGGTGGACGACACGGATCCAGGTCCGGATCAACCCGGACGCCTGGCGGCACATGCCGCTCAGCGGATCGGTCCGGGTGACCGCGACCGCCCCCGGAAACCCCGACCTTCCCGCAGTCTCCGACGACGAGGGCTTCGCGGTCCTCTTCCCACCCGGTCCACCGGCCGTCGGCGTGTCGCTCGACGCCGGCGAGGTCAGCTTCGACATCAGCGGGCAGGCCGCCACCCTGGACGTACGGCTGGGCAACACCGGTGACACCGCTTCGACCGGCACGGTGGAGGTCCTCCTGCCGCCGGGCGTGAGCATCCCGGCACCACCGGACACCTGTACGGCCGTCGACGCCGTCCGGACCCGGTGCCTGCTCGGAACCCTCGCGGCCGGGGAAGCCGGGTCGCTGCGGCTGCCGGTCGCCGCCACCGCGGAGGCCCAGAAGCTCGCGCCGCTGTCCGGGGCCGTGATCGGCATCATGGATGCGGCGTACGGCCAGACCCGACAGATGCAGATGAGTTTCCGGATCGTCGCGGCCGCGGCCGGCGCCACCCCACCGGTCCTCGACGGTGTCGGGCCGACCGCCTCGCAGGGCGTCCTGCCGCCGTACGGCGCGCTGACCGAGCCCGACCCGCTGACCCGCGTGGAGAAGACGGCGATCGCGCTGATCTCGGTGTCGGTCCTGCTCGTGGTGCTGGCCCTGGTCCTGGCGACCACGTCGCTGCGCCGCCGGCCGCGGCGGGCAAACACGGCTGGCGGGCCCGCCCCGGTCACCGCCACCGACTGACCGATCAGGGCGCCTCGATGGCCCGGAGCGTGTAGGCGGCGGTGGGGTGGGTATCCGCCGCCGGCGAAGTAGGGCTGTGTCACACGTCGGACCCGGGGCGGGGCCAGAACGGCGATCCGACGTACGCTTTGCGGTGAACAGGACTGTGGGTCGGCCCGTCCGGGCGGCTCTCGGCCGCCGGCTTGCAAGGAGGTCAGCTTCGTGACCAAACAGGTCCGCCAACTGGATCGGGTGGTCATCCGTTTCGCTGGCGACTCCGGCGACGGCATGCAGCTAACCGGTGACCGGTTCACCTCGGAGACCGCGCAGCTGGGCAACGACATCTCCACGCTGCCCAACTTTCCCGCCGAGATCCGGGCCCCCGCCGGCACCCTGCCCGGCGTGTCCAGCTTCCAGGTGCACTTCGCCGACTACGACATCCTGACCCCGGGCGACGCACCGAACGTCCTGGTCGCGATGAACCCGGCGGCGCTCAAGGCCAACCTGGCCGACCTGCCCCGTGGCGCCGACATCATCGTCAACACCGACGAGTTCACCAAGCGCAACCTCGCCAAGGTCGGCTACCAGGTGAGCCCGCTCGACGACGGCACCCTCGACGGCTACACGCTGCACCCGGTCGCGCTGACCTCGATGACCGTCGGCGCGCTCGCCGAGCACCAGATCTCGAAGAAGGACGCCGAGCGGGCCAAGAACATGTTCGCCCTCGGCCTGCTCTCCTGGATGTACTCGCGCCCGTACGAGTCGACGCTGCGGTTCCTCGAGCGCAAGTTCGCGAAGCGGCCCGAACTGGTCGCCGCGAACGTCGCCGCGTTCAAGGCCGGCTGGAACTTCGGCGAGACGACCGAGGACTTCGGCGTCCGCTACGAGGTCAAGCCGGCCCAGATGAAGCCGGGCACCTACCGCAACATCACCGGCAACGCGGCCCTGTCGCTCGGCCTGGTCGCGGCCGGCGTACGCGCGAAGCTGCCGGTCTTCCTCGGCGCCTACCCGATCACCCCGGCGTCGGACATCCTGCACGAGCTGAGCAAGCACAAGCGGTTCGGCATCACGACCGTGCAGGCCGAGGACGAGATCGCCGCCATCGGTGCCGCCCTCGGCGCCTCGTACGGCGGTGCGCTCGGGGTGACGACCACCTCCGGCCCCGGTGTGGCGCTGAAGGGCGAGACGATCTCGCTCGCCGTGGCGCTGGAGCTGCCGCTGGTGATCGTCGACGTGCAGCGGGCCGGCCCGTCCACCGGCATGCCGACCAAGACCGAGCAGGCCGACCTCAACATGGCGCTGTTCGGCCGGCACGGTGAGGCCCCGGTCGCGGTGATCGCGCCACGGTCGCCCTCCGACTGCTTCCACGCCGCGATCGAGGCGGCCCGGATCGCGCTGACCTACCGCACACCGGTGATCCTGCTCTCCGACAACTACGTCGCCAACGGATCCGAGCCGTGGCTGCTGCCGGAGGTCGACTCGCTGCCCGACCTGCAGGTCGAGTTCGCGACCAGCCCCAACGGCGAGGACGGCAAGACCTTCCTGCCCTACCTGCGCGACCCCGAGACGCTCGCCCGGCCGTGGGCCATCCCGGGTACGCCCGGACTCGAGCACCGCATCGGTGGCCTGGAGAAGGCCGACAAGACCGGCGACATCTCGTACGACCCGGCCAACCACGACTTCATGGTCCGCACCCGGGCGGCGCGCATCGAGTCGATCCCGGTGCCGGACCTCGAGGTCGAGGACCCGGACGGCGACGCGCGGGTCCTCGTGCTGGGCTGGGGTTCGACGTACGGACCGATCGGGGCCGCCTGCCGGCGGCTGCGTCAGCACGGGCTGTCGATCGCCCAGGCGCACCTGCGGCACCTGGCGCCGATGCCGGCCAACGTCGGCGAGGTGCTGCGCTCCTACGACCGCGTCGTCATCCCGGAGATGAACCTGGGCCAGCTCGCGCACGTGATCCGGGCCCGCTTCCTGGTCGACGCCATCGGCTACAACCAGGTCCGCGGCCTGCCGTTCACCGCCGCCGAGCTGGAGATCATGCTGGAAGAGGTAGTCAAGAATGCCTGAGGCCAACCCTCCCGGTGGCGGCGCGGCAACGCCCGTCGCCCTCAAGCTCACCGCCAAGGACTTCAAGTCCGACCAGGAGGTGCGCTGGTGCCCCGGCTGCGGTGACTACGCCATCCTCGCGGCGGTGCAGTCCTTCATGCCGGAGCTGAACATCCCGCGGGAACGGACCGTCTTCGTCTCCGGCATCGGCTGCTCGTCGCGTTTCCCGTACTACATGAACACGTACGGCATGCACTCGATCCACGGGCGGGCCCCGGCGATCGCCACCGGCCTGTCGGTGTCGCGGCCGGACCTGTCGGTGTGGGTGGTGACCGGTGACGGCGACGCCCTGTCGATCGGCGGCAACCACCTGATCCACGCTCTGCGTCGCAACGTCAACCTGAAGATCCTGCTGTTCAACAACCGGATCTACGGGTTGACCAAGGGGCAGTACTCGCCCACCTCCGAGGTCGGCAAGATCACCAAGTCGACGCCGGTCGGCTCGGCCGACGCACCGTTCAACCCGCTCTCGCTCGCCCTGGGCGCCGAAGCCTCCTTCGTCGCCCGCACCATCGACTCCGACCGCAAGCACCTCCAGTCGGTGCTGCGGGCGGCCGCCGAGCACCAGGGCTCGGCGTTCGTCGAGATCTACCAGAACTGCAACATCTTCAACGACGGCGCGTTCGACCAGCTCAAGGAGCCGGAGACCCGCGACGACTACCTGATCCGGCTGGAGCACGGCCAGCCGATCACTTTCGGCCGCGAGGGCCAGTTCTGCGTCGTACACCCGCCCGGCGCGTTCGGCCTGGAGGTACGCGACACCGCCTCGACCCCGGCCGAGGACATCGTGGTGCACGACGCGACGGTGGCCGAGCCCGCGTACGCCTTCGCACTGTCCCGGCTGCCCGGCTTCGCCCTGCGGAACACCCCGATCGGGGTGTTCCGCAACGTCGACCGGCCGTCGTACGACAGCGTCGTGCAGGAGCAGCTGACGACCGCCGTGGCCGGCGCCAGCGGCACCCCGGAGGAGCAGCTCGCCGGCCTGCTGAGCAGCGGCGACACCTGGACCATCCTCTGAACCCACGACCGTAACGACACAGCGGGGTGACCGCCCCGACGGGCGCTTGCCCCGCTGTGGCAGCGTGACGTCGTGCGCCGACTCGTCCTGCTGACCATCCTCGCGCTGACCGGCGTCCTCCTCGCCGTCCCGCCGGCCGCCGCGTGCGCCTGCGGCGCCGTCGTCACCCAGGAGGGCGTACGGGTCAACGAGGAAACCGCCCTCATCCGGCACGACGGACGTACCGAAGAGATCGTCATGGGGCTCACCATGACCGACGAGCCCCGGGACGCGGCCTGGATCCTGCCCGTACCGGCCGACCCGTCCTTCGAACTCGGCCCCGAGGAGCTCTTCAACGACCTGGCCGCATTCACCCGGCCACGCACCGTCGTGCTCCGCGACTGGTTCCCGCCCTGGGGCCGGGGCGGCGCCACCGCCGGCAGCCCGCCCGGCGACGGCGCGACCGTGCTCGACCAGATCACTATCGGCCCGTACGACGTCACCACGCTGGCCGCCACCGACGGCGACGCCCTGGCCAACTGGTTGAACGGGCACGGCTACCGCCTCGACCCGGCACTCGCCGACGGCTTCGCCCCGTACGCCGCCGCCGGCTGGCGCTACGTCGCGGTGAAACTGACCGCCCCCGACGACCGGGAACGGCTCAGCCGCCAACTGCCCCCGCTACGGGTCAGCTTCGCCAGCACCGAGATCGTCTACCCGATGCGGCTGACCGCCCTCGCCCGCGACGCCCAGAGCGTCCGCCTCTACGTGCTGACCAACCACCGGGTCCGCAGCGCCGGCCCGGTCGGCCCCACCGACTCACACGTACGTTTCGCCGGCTGGATCGACTCGAAAGCCGTGGCCGGCACCACACTCGCCGGCCTCGTCGACGACCGCGGTTACCTGACCCGCTTCGACCAACGCATCGAGAACCCCGAGTCGATCACCGACGACTACCGCTTCGTGGCGGCCCCGACCGACACCGATCACCGCGACGTCGTCTACCGCACTGAGCCGGTGTACCTTTTCGGCCTGCCCGCCGGCCCGGCCCTGATCATCCTGGGTGTCGTGCTCGCCCTGGTCCTCGCCGGCACCGTCACCCTGGCCCTACGCCGCCGGTGAGTTAACTGGCTGTGTTTGCTGGCCGAGCCTTCGGCTCGGCTGGCTCGCGCTGTGTTTGCTGGCCTCGGCTTCGCCTCGGCTGGCTCGCTCCGCTTCGCGCCGCCCCATGCACCGTCTTCGCCCTGCGGGCATGACGGCTTCGCCGCATGTCCTCGGGCTCCAGACGGTGCGGCGGCGCTCGGTCGACTCGCGACGTGAGCCACGGTCACACCTGTCCACCGATTGCTTCGCCAGAGCGCTGCGGGCCGTACCCGGTCGCCCGGTCGGGGATGACCGCCACGCGGATGGTCGCCCGGTCGGGAATCACCGCGCGGATGGTCGGCCGGTCGGGAATCACCGCGCGGATGGTCGGCCGGTCGGGGATGGCCGTGCGGATGGTCGGCCGGTCGGGGATGGCCGACGCGCCGGCCAGCGCCGGGCTTGTCGGGACTCCCGGTCGTGCCCGTTGTTGATCTGGGCGCCAGCCACCTTATCCCGCACGGATTAGGTGGCTGGCGCCCAGATCAACAACGGCACCCCTGCGAACAGCCGGAATAAACTACACATTTGGTACCCCCCTGTCGGTAGACGGTGCGCGCACCCGCCGATGGCCAGGCAAGCAACCCAGCGGGGTCCTTCGACCGCAAACGACGACAGGCCGAAACAGGCCGGCGAAGCAATCGGTGGACAGGTGTGACCGTGGCTCACGTCGCGAGTCGACCGAGCGCCGCCGCACCGTCTGGAGCCCGAGGACATGCGGCGAAGCCGTCATGCCCGCAGGGCGAAGACGGTGCATAGGGCGGCGCGAAGCGGAGCGAGCCAGCCCCGCCGGAGGCGGGGCCAGCAAACACAGCCAGCAAACACAGCAAACTCAGCGGTCGTCGCGGACGTATACCAGGAGGTCGCCGGTTTCGACGGTGTCGGCGCCGGGGTCGGCCAGTGACACGACCTTGCCACGCCGTACGAGGGCGATGACGAGGGTGTCGAGGTCGCGGGGTGAGGAGCCGACTTCGGCGCGTTCGGCGGAGCGCATGGCGAGTGCCATGCCCTGGCCGGGGGTGAGCAGGTCTTCGACGACGTCGATGAGGGGTGGGGCGGAGGTCGACAGGCCGAGCAGGCGGCCGGCGGTCGCCGAGGAGACGATGACGTGGTGGGCGCCGCTCTGTTTGAGCAGGGGGGCGTTCTCGGCTTCCCGTACGGCGGCGATGATCCGTACCTGGCCGGCGGTGAGTTGCCGGACGGTCAGGGCGACGAGTACGGCGGCGTCGTCGCTGTTGGTGGCGATGATGACGGCTTTGGCGTTCTTGACGTGTGCCTCGTTGAGGGTGGACGAGCGGGTGGCGGAGCCTTCGATGGCGACGAGGCCGGCGGCGGTGGCCTGTCGTACGCCGGTGGCGTTGCGTTCGACGACCACGATGTGCTGCTTGTCGACGCCGTTCTCGAGTAGCGCGCTGATGGCGCTGCGTCCCTTGGTGCCGTAGCCGCAGATGATGACGTGGTCTTTCACTCGTTTCCTCCACCGCGTGAGGCGCAGGGTGGTGCGGTACTGCTCGGTCAGGACCTCGAGCGTCGTACCGACCAGGATGATCAGGAAGAGCACCCGGGCGGGCGTGATCACCAGTACGTTGACCAGGCGTGCCGTGTCGGTGATCGGGGTGATGTCGCCGTACCCGGTGGTGGAGAGGGTGACCACGGCGTAGTAGAAGCAGTCGATGAGGTTGAGTTCGTCCTCGTTGACGTCGCGGTAGCCGTCGCGGTCGAGGTAGACGACGGCGACGATGGCCAGTACGAGACTGACCGCGGCGGCGAGCCGCAGGCTGAGGGCGCGTAGCGGGCCTTTGTTGATGGCCGGAAAGTGGATCACCGCTGGTCTCGCCCCGCCCTTTCGTCGGCGTGCACGTCCACAACATAGCGGGACACGGGCGGGTCGGTGGCGGAAGGTCGGGTCGGGTCGGGGTCTTGCGCTCGACCGACCAGTTGTGAAAATTTCCTTCTAGCGCTGCATCGCCAGCGGCGGATGTTGCCGGCACCACCGGCCTCGGTCATGCCGGCGGTCGCCGCGCCCCACACAGGACACGGGAGCCCCAACGAAGGGACGCACCGCATGAAGGCACATCGACTCAGAGCCGCCGGGCTGGCCGTAGCCCTGCTCGGCTCACTCGCGGTCGCCGCCGCCCCCGCGAGCGCCGCACCGGTCGTGACCCACACCCCCTCGAACACCACCTGCGAGCCCGACCCGGCCACCCCGAAGCGCCAGTTCCGAGCCATGTGGATCGCGTCCGTGGTCAACATCGACTGGCCGACCAAGGCTTCGTACACCGCCCCGGACCGGATCGCCGCCCAGAAGGCGGAGTTCCAGAGCTGGCTGGACCTCGCCGAGCGGCTCAACCACAACGCCGTGATCGTGCAGGTCCGACCGACCGCCGACGCGTTCTGGCCGTCGCCGCACGAGCCCTGGTCGGAGTTCTTGACCGGCACCCGCGGCCAGGACCCGGGCTGGGATCCGCTGGCCTACCTCGTCGCCGAGTCGCACAAGCGCAACCTCGAGTTCCACGCCTGGTTCAACCCGTACCGGATCTCCATGCCGGACGGGGCGGGCGCGGACCTGAACAAGCTGGCGCCGGGCCACCCGGCCCGGCAGAACCCGGACTGGGCGGTGGCCTACCCGGTCAACGCGGCCGGATCGCGGCTCTACTACAACCCGGGCATTCCGGAGGTCCGCGAGTTCGTCCAGACCGCGATGATGGACGCGGTGCTGCGGTACGACATCGACGGCGTGCACTTCGACGACTACTTCTACCCCTACCCGGCCGCCGGACAGGACTTCGGCGACGCGGCGACGTTCGCCGAGTACGGCGACGGGTTCACGAACAAGGCCGACTGGCGCCGGAACAACATCGACCTGCTGATCAGGGAGATGGGCGAGAAGATCAAGGCGGCCAAGCCCTGGGTGAAGTACGGCGTGAGCCCGTTCGGCATCTGGCGCAACAAGGCGGCCGACCCGCTCGGCTCGGAGACCAGCGGCTCGCAGTCGTACGACGCGAACTTCGCCGACACCCGCAAGTGGGTCAAGGAGGAGTGGATCGACTACATCGTGCCGCAGGTCTACTGGAACATCGGTCTGGCCGTCGCCGACTACGCGAAGCTGGTGCCGTGGTGGTCGGACGTCGTCGAGGGCACCGACGTGCAGCTCTACATCGGTCAGGCCGACTACAAGATCGCCGATCCGGCCCAGCCGGCGGCGTGGCAGGATCCGCAGGAGATGTCGAAGCACCTCACCTTCAACCGCGACTACCCGAACGTGGCCGGCAACATCCACTTCAGCGCGGTGCAGGTGCGGGCCAACCGGCTCGGCTCCGCCGACATCTACGCGGCCGAGCACTACTCGCGGCCGTCCCTGGTGCCGACCATGGATCACCTGCCGAGCCGTCCGCTGATGTTCCCGGTGGTGACCGGGGCGGCGCGACAGGCCGACGGGGTCAAGCTGAGCTGGCGCCAGCCGGTCGACGGAGTCGGGCCGTTCGGCAAGGCCACCTCGTACGCCGTCTACCGCTTCGACGGCGTCGACCTACCGGGCGCCTGCGACTTTGCCGACGCCTCGAACCTGGTCGCCACGTTGCGGGCCACCGGTTCCGGCACCCAGTCCTACGTCGACACGACGGCGGTGCCGGGCAAGCGCTACACCTACTACGTGAGCACGCTGGACCGGCTCTACAACGAGAGCATCCCGAGCCCGCCACGGTTCGTCGTCCGCTGACCTGACCGATCGCCGCCCATCGGACCGGGCAGACCCGCCACGGCCTGACCAGGCAAATCGGACACATCGCCGGACCAGATGCCCGGAGTCACATTGATTCCGGGGCATCTGCCCGTTTACCCGGAAGACGCAAAAGATCTACTTCGCCTATACATCGGCGCCAGCCTATCCCCCGAGACTGGTGACCCCTTGGTTACCCACCGGTCACCAGGGCTGACCGCCCCCGCCCGAACGACGGGCGCCCCGCTCCCCGGAGGTACCACAATGCGACGTCGGCTCCTGACGATTCTCGCCGGCACCACCCTTGCCGTCCTGACGACGATCGGCATGTCCACCCCCGCCGCCGCCGTCACCCAGGCCCAGAAGCTCTCCGTCCTGTCGAGCTTCACCCAGACCAGCGCCAGCAGCTACAACTCGTGGAACTCCGCCCGGCTGAACCAGGGCGCCTGGGCCGCGTACAACTTCAACTGGTCGACCGACTACTGCTCGTCCAGCCCGGACAACCCGCTCGGGTTCACGTTCAACCTGTCGTGCTACCGGCACGACTTCGGCTACCGCAACTACAAGGCGGTCGGCCAGTTCTCCGCCAACAAGGCCCGCCTGGACAGCGCCTTCTACGAGGACCTCAAGCGGGTCTGCGCGACGTACAACTCGTTCGTGCGGCCGGCCTGCACCAGCCTCGCCTGGACCTACTACCAGGCGGTCCGGGCCTTCGGGAAGGTCGTCCTGACCCAGGCCGACCTGGACAAGGCGGCCAGCCTCAAGGCCGCCGGCGAGAAGCGGATGGCCCAGGCCGACGCCCGCTGATCACGGCAGTTCGCGCCGGTCGAGGACCTCACGGGACACGTCGGAGACGTATCCGAAGGTTCCCGACCGGTGCGGCGCCGGTTCGGCCGGCAACCTCGGCGGCAGTCCGGCGAACGGCGCCGACCCGTCGGTGAAGCGACTCGACCCGGCGGCAAGGTCGGGATGTTCGATCCCGAGCGCCAGCTCGACCGCCTCCTCCAGCGACAGTCGCGCGCCCTCGGCGTAGGCCCGGTCGAACTCCCCGTCACCGATCGCGGTCCGCAGGTCGGCCTGCCGCTGCGCCCAGTACCCGCCGAACATGCCCGCCGTGGTGCGCAGCACCGACCGGTTGGCCTGCGCCGCGCCGAACAGCAGCGCGGCGGTCGACGGATCTCCCCCCAGCGCGCACCGGACCGCCATCGCGTTGAGGGCGTCGCAGGTCCGCCGGTGGAACCCGTGCAGCATCCGTGACCGCAGCGCCACCACCAGGTGGTCGTGGGCGGCCACCAGGTCACCCCGGGCCAGCGCGACCATGCCGAGCAGCATGTCGACCGTACGCCGGCCCCGCTCCACCGGCCGGGACGCCTCGACCGGACGGGCCGCGCCCAGCAGCTCCGCCGCCTCGTCCAGCGCTCCGCGTTGCCAGAGCAGTTCGGCGAGACCGTAGACGGCGAAGAGGGTCTCCCCGGTCACGCCCTCCCGACCCGCCCAGTCGAGCAGGTCGCGGCAGATCTGCTCGGCCTCGGCCAGCCGGCCCATGTCGACCAGCGGGGCCGCCCGCCCGGAGAGCACCCGGGCCAGCAACGCCGCGTCGCCGGCCTGCCGCGCCGCCGCCTCGGCCTGCTGCGAGAACCGCAGCTCCTCGGCGAACTCACCGTCGGCACCGGCGTGCAGCGAATGCATGTGGTACGCCGCCGCCAGCTCCGCCTCCGGAATCCGCTCCCCCGTCTCGGCGATCCGTCCGTAGAGGCGGAACAGCCACAGCCGACCCTCCCGGGCCAGCCCGCGTTCCCGCCACCACTGGTCGAGCCCGCTGGCGATCTGGAGCCCGAGGCGGGCACTACCGCCGGTCGCGGTCCAGCGCAGCGCGGCCCGGAGCTCGTCGGCGAGCGGGTCGAGGCTGTAGAGCGACAGCGTCACCGGACGCCCGTCCGGCCCCAGGTGGGCACGCTGCAACGCGTGCAGCGACCAGGCCACGTGCCGGTCCCGGGCGGCCCGCTCCTCACCCGCGTCGACCAGCCGGCGGGCCGCGTACGCCCGGATCGGGTCGAGCATCCGGTAGGTGCTGCTGCCCGCCGCGTGCGGCTCGACCTGCAACATCGACTTGTCGACCAGCACCGCCAGCGGATCCAGCGCGTCGTCGTCGAACAGCCACTCCACGGTCGCCAGGTCGACCGGACCGGAGAAGACCGCGAGCCAGCGCAGCAGCCGGGCCGCGCGGGGCCCCAGCGTCCGGTACGACCAGGTGACCGTGGCCTGCATGGTGACGTGCCGCTGGGTCGCCGTACGGCCGGGGACCACCGGCGGCGCCGAGGCGGCGGCACCACCCAGGTCGATGGTGTCCACCTGGCTGGCGGTGAACCGACCGTCGGCCACGGCGACGCCCACCGGCTCGTCGCGTCCCGCGTCGAGGGTGCCGAGTACGTCGTCGAGGCGCTCGGCGAGCTGACTGGCCGAGAGCACCCGCAGCCGGGCCGCGGCCAACTCGATGGCGAGCGGCAGGCCGTCCAGCCGGCTGACCACCCGCCGCAGATCGTCGGTCTCGACCACCCCGGCCCGCCGACCACCCCGCGCCGCCGTCGTACGCGCGAGCAGCAGCGCGACGGCCTCGCTCGGCCCACCGTCCGGCGCCGGCTCGGCGGACAGCGGCGGGATCCGCCACACCACCTCGCCGGGCAGCCCGCAGGGCTCCCGACTGGTGGCCAGCACCCGGACGCCGCCACCGCCGGTCAGCAACCGGGAGATGACCTCGGCGGTCGCCGCCGGCTGCGTGTCACAGGTGTCGAGCAGCAGCAGCATCCGGCGCGCGGCGGCGTATTCGACCAGGGTGTCGACCATCGGCCGACCGGGCTCGGGCCGTAACCCGAGCACCGCGGCGATGGCGAAGGCGACCAGGCCGGGATCGGTCACCGGGGCGAGGTCGACGAACCAGACGCCGTCCGGGTAGGACTCCACGACGCCGCCGGCCAACTCCACGGCGAGCCGCGTCTTGCCGGCGCCGCCGGCGCCCACCACCGTGACCAGTCGTTGTTCGGCGACGAGGTCGTGCAGTTCGGCACGTTCGGCCTGCCGGCCGACGAACGAGGTGATCTGGGTGGGCAGGTTGTGCGGCACGGCGTCGGCCGTACGCGGGCGTGGGAACTGCCGTTCCAGCCCGGGTGCCACGAGCTGGAACAGACGCTCCCGGTCGTCGAAGCCCCGCAGCCGGTGCAGGCCCAGGTCGAGCAGGGAGACCCCGACCGGCAGCGGTGCGGCGTACTGCGCGGTCGCGGCGGAGCAGAGCACCTGGCCGCCGTGGGCCGCGGCGGCGATCCGGGCCGCACGGTGCACCTCCGGGCTGGCGTACTCACCGGACAGCGGCACGGCGTGTCCGGTGTGCAGCCCCATCCGGACCCGGGGTGCCGACTCGGGACTCGGCCAGTCGTGGCTGGCGAGCGCCCGCTGGGCGCCGAGGCAGGCGTCGAGGGCGGCGGCCGCGTCGGCGAACGCGACGAAGAAGGAGTCACCCTCGGTGAAGAGTTCGACGCCGTCGCTGGCGGACAGGATGGACCGCAGCAACCGCCGGTGCTCGCTGAGCACCGGGCGGTAGCCCGGACCGAGCATCTGGGCCAACCTCGTCGAGCCCTCGATGTCGGTGAACATGAAAGTCACCAGGCCACTCGGCAGGTGATTCCGTGCCGACACGGTGAACCTCCGCCCCCATGGAAGTCGGCTTCATGCTTCCGCACGCCCCACGGCCCGCGCATCGTAGAAAAGGACAGCACGACTCCGTCCCAGACGCCAGGGCCTGGGACGATGTCATCGACCGGTGATCGACGTGCGGCGTACGGGGGCGATGCTACGGGTGGCGTAACGACAACGGGTGGCCCCGGTTGTGGCACGACAGGTCAGATCTCGGAGCCTTACGTATGATCGGCCCGAGCGGAATCTGCCTACAAACTGCCGCGAAGCGCAACAGATTTCTGGTTTCGGGCGTACGTCAACAACCGCAACCACCGCCGCAACAACCGCCCCCGCCGGCAGAAACCGGACCGGCGCCGGCGACTGTCCCGCCACGACCGGTGACCGCGACGGTGGAGAGCAGCTTCACCGTGTCGTCGTGGCCCTGCGGACAGGTCGCGGCCGCGGAAGACTGGGCCATCGGGCGGTTGACCTCGAAGGTGCTGCCGCACGCGCGGCAGCGGAACTCGTACCGGGGCATGCGGTCAGGGTACGGCTGGACCTGACTAGTTGCGCGCGATGGGTAATACTCGACAGCGTGACAGGCGGGGAGGAAACACCGGTGGCACGTCGACTGCGTCCCGCCGTGCCGGCATCCGCCGAGCTGGCGACGGCCGGACCACTGGCCAGTTCCGGTGCCGCGCCCGACGAAGCGCCGTCACCGTCGGTGCCCGCCCAGCCGGGAAAGCCGGACAGCGAGTCGACGGAAATCGATGGGAAGTCGACGGCCGCCGCCCCGGAAACGGTCCCGGCCGACCGGTCGGCGCCCACCGGCTCCGTGGACCGGCCGGAGGCCGACAAGGGCGAAGAACCGGCGGACGGCACCGACAAGGCCCCGCAGTCCACGGCCGCCGTCACTCCGGCCGCCGAAGCGACCGTCGAGACCGCCCCCGACGGCAAGACCGCCGAGGCCGCTCCCGACGGCAAGGCTGCCGAGGCCGCTACTGACGGCAAGACCGCTGCTGACGGCAAGGCCGCCGAGACCGCTCCCGACGGCAAGGCCGATGAGCCGACAAGCACCGGCAAGCCCGGCGACACGGACACGAAGGTCGACCTGGCACCGGTCGCAGGAGCCGTGCCCGCCGACGACGCCGCGCAGACGGCGCCGGTCGCCGTCGTCGCGCCGAAACGCCGCAGCCGGATCCGGGTGCCGTTCGCGCACGCCGTACGCCGGCCGAGCCGGCAGACCGCGGCGGCCGCGGCCCGGTCGGTCGGGGCCTGGTCACGGCGGCCGAGCGGGCGGCTCACCCTGCCCGCCCTCCTACTGCTTCTGGTCGTCGCCGCCACCGGCACCGCCGGCGCCATCATCGTCCCGGCGATCGCGCCGGACCGCACACCGGTCGCCAACGGATCGGGCGAGCCGACCACCGACCCCGACCTGGAACTGCTGCCGACGCTACCCGGCACGGCACCGACGCCGACCGCCTCACCGGGCGCGCTGCCCGGGCTGCCCCAGCCGGTCGGCCGTCCCGCCGACGTACTCGCCGGTTGGGCACAGCAGACCGGTGACCGGATCGGCATACCGGCGGTCGCGGTCCAGGCGTACGGCTACGCCGAACTCGTCGTCAGCCGCACCACGCCCAACTGCCGTCTGTCCTGGACGACGCTGGCCGCGATCGGGCTGGTCGAGTCCAACCACGGGCGGGCCAACGGGGCGTCGCTCGGCCCGGACGGCAAGGCGATGCCACCGATCATCGGCCTGCCGCTCGACGGCCAGGGTGGCCGGCAGCGGATCGCCGACACCGACGGCGGCCGGCTCGACGGCGATCCGGTGCTCGACCGGGCGGTCGGACCGATGCAGTTCATCCCGAGCACCTGGGCGATCAGCGGGGTCGACGCCGACAACGACGGGGTCAAGGACCCGCACGACATCGACGACGCCGCCCTGGCCGCCGCGAACTACCTGTGCAGCAACGGGCGCAACCTGTCGACGTCGCAGGACTGGTGGAACGCCATTCTTTCCTACAACGACGTGCGGCAGTACGCGCAGGCCGTATTCGACGCGGCGAACCGATACGGCACGGCCAGCCGCGCCTGAGTCGGCGTCACCGCCCGCACACATTCGGGGACCGAACACTTTCGTCCCGGTCCGGTTACCGGCAAGCTAGACGGGTGATTGTGCGCGAGTGGGATCCCCGAACAGCGTCGGCCGCCGAAATCAGGTCGATGTTGGACACGCTCAACGCGGTCGTCGCGGCGGACGTCCCGGAGGATCCGTTGTGGCAGGACAGCTTCCTGCGGGAATACCTGGCCGAGACGATGCCGGGTGAGCGGCGGATCTGCTGGGTCGCCGAGGAGGAGCCCGGCCCCGACGGGCAACCCGGCCGCCTGCTCGGCCACGTCAATGTCCTGCTTCTGGGAGACATCGGCGTCGTCGAACTGATCGTGCACCCGTCGGTCCGGCGCGCCGGACTCGGTCATCAACTGCTCGCCAAGGCAGCCCGGCGGGCCTACCACGAAGGGTTCTCCTCGATCGGTGTGGAGGTGGTCGGCAACACGCCGGCGGTGGCCTTCTACGAGTCGCTGGGGTTCATCCGTGAATACGTCGAAACCCGCAGCGTACTGCGGTTGTCCACGGTGGACTGGCTGACCCTGGGCGAGATGGCCGGGGGGATCGCCGCCGGCTACCGGGTGGAGTTCTATCCAGGCGGGCCGCCCGACGAGCTGATCGAGCCGTACGCCAAGGCCAAGGCCGAGGTCCGCGACGTCGACGACGGCGATCTGGACCTGCGACCCAGTTCCTACGATCCGCAGCGGCTGCGGGACAGCCTCGCCTGCCTGCGCCGACGCGGCCTGCAGCCCTACATCGTGCTGGCCATCCACGAGAAGACCGGTGAGGTGGCCGGCCTCACCGAGGTCGTCGTTCCGGCACAGCATCCGACCCGGGCCGACCAGTACGACACCATCGTCGCCCAGGACCACCGCGGATACGGCATCGACCGCGCGATCAAGGCCCGGATGCTCTTCGAGCTACGCGGCGCCGAACCCAAACTCGCCGAGGTGCAGACCTGGAACGCCCAGGCCAACGAGCCGATGCTCAAGGTCAATGCCGAACTGGGCTTCCTCGCCGACCGAGAGTGGTGCGAATACGGTATCGACGTGGCCGAGCTGGTGCACCGGCTCAACAACCGCGACTGAGCGGAGCGCCGCGGCAGGCGTCCGTCGCCCCTGCCCGGCCGGGTGAGTTCACCCATCGGACCACTGTGGGATAGACGTCAGCCAGCGACTGGCCTTAACGTGCGTTGACTCCCATTCACCCAACGTGGAGGCTTGATGCGCCCGCGCCGATTGTGCGCCGTACTCACCGCGACCGCAGCCCTGACGGCTGCGGCCGGTCTCGCACCGACCGCGGCACTCGCCGCACCGACCGAGCTGCTCATCTCGGAATACATCGAGGGCTCGTCCAACAACAAGGCAATCGAGATCTACAACGGCACCGGCGCGGCGGTCGACCTCGCCGCGGCCGGCTATGCGCTCCAGGTCTACTTCAACGGAAGCACCACCGGAACGAGCTTCCCGCTGACCGGTTCGGTGGCGGCCGGCGACGTCTTCGTCTTCGCCCACGCCTCGGCCGGCGCCGCGATCCTCGCCCAGGCCGACCAGACCACGACCGCCGGGCTGTTCAACGGCGACGACGCGATCGTGCTCCGCAAGGGGACGACCGTCGTCGACTCGATCGGCCAGGTCGGCAACGATCCGGGCACCGAGTGGGGCAGCGGGCTGACCAGCACCGCCGACAACACGCTGCGTCGCAAGCCGTCGATCACCACGGGTGACACCAACCCCGACGACGCGTTCGACCCGGCGGCCGAGTGGATCGGCTACCCGGTCGACACGTTCGACGGCCTCGGCTCGCACACGCTCGACGGCGGCGGCCCGGTCGACCAGCCGGCGACGCTCAACTGCGGCGGCGCCCTCGTCACGCAGGCCGGCACCGCCGCAAGCCGCGAGGTGACCGCCACCGACGTCGACGACACCATCGTGGACCTGGCCGTCACCGCGGTCAGCCCGGCCCCGTCGGCCGGCTCGATCTCGCGTACGGCGTTCACCGCCGCGTCCGGTGTCGGCGGCACCGCGACCGCGACCGTCACCGCCAGCGCCGACCTGCCCGGTGGCACCTACGCGGTGACGCTGACCTCGACCGACGCCGACGGCACCACCGCCACCTGCACCCTCAACGTGCAGGTGACCACGGTCCTGTCGATCGGCGAGGTGCAGGGCACGGTCTCGGACACCACCAACGCCCGGCTGCACCGGTCGCCGCTCGCCCCCGCGTCGGGCAACGGCACCAGCAGCACGCTGCACGACGTACGCGGTGTCGTCACCCAGCGGACCCTGGCCCGCAACAGCTCCGGCGCCAACCAGTACGGCTTCTTCATGCAGAGCCGGCTCGGCACCGAGGACGGCGACCCGAACAGCTCCGACGGCATCTTCGTCTTCATGGGCGGCTTCGACACCCTGATCGGCGGCTACGCGCCGACCGTCGGTGACGAGGTCGTCGTCCGGGCCCGGGTGTCGGAGTACTTCAACCTCACCCAGCTCTCCAGCGCCTCGCTGGTCGAGAAGCTCGCCTCCGGGCTCGACGTCGACAGCGTGGTCACGGTGACCGACGCGGTCCCGCCGGCCGACCTGGCGCAGGCCGACCGCTTCTGGGAGCGGCACGAGGGTGAGCGGATCCGGGTCCGCTCCGGCAGCGGCACGATCAGCGGCCGCAACGTCTTCGCGTCGACCGCCGACTCGGAGATCTGGCTCGTCGACCGGGACGACCCGCTGCTCGACCGGGCCGACCCCTACCACCGTCGGGTCTTCCGGGACACCCACGAGCTGGACAACCAGCCCGGTCAGGGCTTCAACGACGGCAACGGCCAGCGGATCATGCTCGGCACGATGGGCGTCAAGTGGACCGCGCAGGACAACACCGCGCTGCTCCCGCCGGCCCGGGCCTTCGACAAGCTGACCGGCGACGCCGTCGGCGCGCTCTACTACTCGTTCGAGAAGTACGGCGTCCAGGTGGAGCAGGCGGCGTTCGGCACCGGCACCGACCCGGCGAAGAATCACGCGCCGCGGCCGGCGAAGCGGTCCGACGAGTTCTCGGTCGCGGTCTACAACGTCGAGAACCTGTACGACTTCCGCGACGACCCGTTCGACGGCTGCGACTTCGCCGGCAACTCCGGCTGCACCGGGGTCAGCCCGCCGTTCGACTACGTGCCGGCCAGCGAGGCGGACTACCAGGCGCAGCTCGGCGACCTGGCCGACCAGATCATCAAGGACCTGCACTCCCCCGACCTCCTGCTCATCCAGGAGGCCGAGGACCAGGACATCTGCACCGTCTCTGGTGACCAGCTGGTCTGCGGCGACACCAACAACGCCGACGGCGCCCCCGACACGCTGCAGGAACTGGCTCTGCGGATCAAGGCCGCCGGTGGCCCGGCGTACGCCGCGGCGTACGACCGGAACGGCGCCGACGCCCGGGGCATCGTCTCGGCGTTCATGTACCGGACCGATCGGCTGACCCTGGCCGAGGCCACCGACGGCGACGCGGTGCTCGGCTCCGCGCCGACCGTGCAGTACCGGTCCGCCGGGCTGCCGAGCAACGCCGACGTGCAGAACCCGAAGACGCTCAACGCGGTGCTGCCGGCCGACATCGACCGCTCCACCGGCGTCGACGGGTCCAACGTCTACACCCGGGCCCCCCAGGTGGCGAAGTTCCTGGTCGCCGCCGCGCCGGGATCGAACGACAGGTTCGCGCTCTGGGCGGTCAGCAACCACTTCTCGTCGACCCCGGACGCGCGGGTCGGGCAGCGGACCGAGCAGGCCGCGTACGGGGCGGCGATCGTCGCCGCGATCGAGGCCGCCGACCCGCACGCCCGGGTCACGTTCGGCGGTGACCTGAACGTGTTCCCGCGGCCGGACGACCCGATCGCGACGGCGCAGAACCCGACGCCGTCGGACCAGCTGGGCCCGCTGTACGACGGCGGCCTGCGTAACCTGTGGGACGACCTGAACGAGGACAACCCGTCGGCGGCGTACTCGTACGTCTTCGAGGGCCAGGTGCAGACGCTCGACCACATCTTCGTCAACGGCGCCCTCTACGGCGACCTGATCGAGATGCGGGCCGCGCACGTCAACGCCGACTTCCCGGCCGACTACGAGGGCGACGGCTCGCGTGGTGCCAGCGACCACGACCCGCAGGTGGCCCGGTTCCACTCGCGGGCGGCGCTGACCGTGGCGGACGTGTCGGTCGTCGAGGGCAACTCCGGCACCACCCCGATGGTCTTCACCGTCGAGGTGTCGCGGCCGCTGAGCCAGCCGGTGCTGCTCTGCGCCACCGCGCTGCCCGGCACCGCGCTGCCGCTGTTCGACTTCAACCTCTTCGCCAGCTGCAAGACGCTGGCGGCGGGGCAGACGTCGGTGACGTTCACCGTGCAGGTACGCGGTGAGCGGATCAAGGAGCGGAACGAGACGTTGAACTTCGTGGTCGCGGGCGTGCCCGGGCTGCGGACGCTGACGGCGACCGCCACCGGCACCATCGTCAACGACGACTGATCTGCACCAACACCGCGGCCCCCGTCGCCTCGCAGGGCGACGGGGGCCGCGTCGTGTTTCGGCGTTCGGGGGGTACGCCCTCAGCCGCCTGGGCGCGCACCGTCCGCGATGCCGAGATGCCGCGCGATCGCCAACACCTGCACGGCCACCGCATCGACCTTGCCGTCCAACGCCGTCACCTTGCCGTCCAGCACGGTCACCTTGTTGTCCAACGCTGTCACCTTGCCATCCAGCACGGTGACCTTGCCGTCCAGCGCCGTCACTCGGCCGTCCAGCGCCGTCACCTTGCCATCCAGTGCCGTCACTCGGCCGTCCAGTACGGCGACCTGGTCACGCAGTTGCCCCATGCCCTGGCGCAGTTCCCGGATGTCCAGGCGCAGCTCGCGCTGCCCCTGCGACAGGTCCCCGACAGCGTTGGTGAGATGCGACAGACGTGCGTCGACCAACTCGAACCGCTGGTGGAACCGGGCAGCCTCGGATTCCAGGCTGTCGATTCGCTGAAGTGGAATCTTCACGCGCTCATCGTGGCACGCCAGACGGCCGGACCAGGGGCTTTGAACCTGGGCTCCACAGGGTTACGACATTTTGCGACACCTGCGGTGGCAGAAATGACAGTCGCGACAGCGGGTCAGTATCCGGCGCGGAGCAGCCGGGCGGCTTCCACCGCCCAGTAGGTGAGGATGATCTGCGCCCCGGCGCGACGGATCGACGTCAGCGTCTCCAGCATGACCCGGTCGCGATCCAGCCAGCCGTTGGCGGCGGCCGCCTCGACCATCGCGTACTCGCCGGAGACCTGGTAGGCGGCGACCGGCACCTCGACCCGGTCCCGGACCGCGGCCACCACGTCGAGGTAGGGCAGGGCCGGCTTGACCATCACCATGTCGGCGCCCTCGGCCACGTCGAGTTCGACCTCGCGCAGCGACTCGCGCAGATTGGCCGGCGACTGCTGGTAGCTGCGCCGGTCGCCCTCCAGCGTCGACTCGACCGCGTCGCGGAACGGGCCGTAGAACGCCGACGCGTACTTGGCGGCGTACGCCAGGATCGCGACGTCGTGATGACCGGCGGCGTCGAGAGCGCGGCGTACGACGCCGACCTGGCCGTCCATCATGCCGGACGGCCCGACGACGCCGACCCCGGCGGCGGCCTGGGCCACCGCCATCTCCGCGTACGCGGCCAGGGTTCTGTCGTTGTCGACCTCGCCGCCCGGGGTGAGCAGCCCGCAGTGCCCGTGCGAGGTGAACTCGTCGAGGCAGAGGTCGCTCATCACGACAGTGGAGTCACCGATCTCCGCCACCACGTCGCGGATCGCCACGTTGAGGATGCCGTTCGGGTCGAGGCCGCCCGAGCCGGTCTCGTCGCGGGCCGCGGGTACGCCGAAGAGCATGATGCCGCCGACCCCGGCCTGCACCGCCTCGACCGCCGCCTTGCGCAGCGAGTCACGGGAGTGCTGGACGACGCCGGGCAGTGAGGCGACCGGGCGGGGCTCGGTGAGCCCCTCCTTGACGAACATCGGCAGCACCAGCTCGGCCGGCGCGACCCGGGTCTCCTCGACCAGCCGGCGCATGGCCGCGTTGCGCCGCAGGCGGCGCGGACGCATGTCCGGGTACGACATCGGAACTCCTCGGGGTCAGCGGAACCGCAGCGCCGTCGGCCCCTGCACCTTCGAGCCGCGACGCTGCTTGGCCGGCATGGCGGCCAGCTTCTCGCGCAACTCCACAGCGTACGCCGCGAGCGCCTCGACCAGGTCCGGCACGGAGGCGTGTGCGGGCTGCACGTCGACCCGAAGTCCGAACTCGGTCGCGGTCTCCGCGGTCTTCGGGCCGATCACGGCCACGACGGTGCGGGCGTGCGGCTTGCCGGCGATGCCGACCAGGTTGCGTACGGTCGACGACGACGTGAAGAGCACCGCGTCGAAGCCGCCGGACTTGATCGCGTCGCGGATCTCGGCCGGCGGCGGCGCGGCCCGGACGGTGCGGTAGGCGGTGACGTCGTCGACCTCCCAGCCGCGTTCGGTGAGGCCGGCGGCCAGCGTCTCGGTGGCGATGTCGGCACGCGGCAGCAGCACCCGGCCGACCGGGTCGAGGATCTCGTCGTGCGGCGAGAACTCGGCGAGCAGGCCCTCCGAGGACTGCTCACCGGAGGGGACCAGCTCGGGCTGGATGCCGAAGGCGCGGACGGCGTCGGCGGTCGCCTCACCGATGCACGCGATCTTGACACCGCCGAAGTGCCGGGCGTCGAGCCCGTGCTCGGCGAACTTCTCCCAGACCGCGCGGACCGCGTTGACCGAGGTGAAGATGACCCAGGCGTACCGGCCGTCGACCAGGCCCTTGACGGCGCGCTCCATCTGGGCCGGGGTACGCGGCGGCTCGACCGCGATCGTCGGCACCTCGCACGGGATCGCCCCGTACGCCCGCAGTCGGGCGCTCATCGCACCGGCCTGCTCCTTGGTGCGCGGGACGAGCACCTTCCAACCGTACAGCGGGCGGTTCTCCCACCAGCTCAGCTTGTCGCGCTGGGTGACACCGGCGCCCAGGGTGAGCACGACGCGACCGGTGAAGCCGAGCGCGGCGGCGACGAAGCTGTCGACGCTCGAACTGGTCGTGTACTGCGTCTCACCGGTGCCGTCACCGGTCACCCCGACCGGGGTGGTGCCGTCGACGCCGACGGCGAGCAGCCCGTCGCGGACGGCGGCGAGGTCACCGGCGTCGACGGCGAGGGCGAGGGAGCCACGGTTGACCGCCGCCGCGAGCGCCTCGAAGTCCAGCGCACCGACGTCGTCGACGTCGGCCGCGGTGCGTACGCCGGGCAGCGGCACCCCGGCGTAGGCGGCGACGCCCTCGGCCTGCCCGACACCGGGCACCACCTCGAAGTGGACCGCGGTACGGGCGACCGCCTGCACCTCCTTGACCACGGAGTCGTGACCGAAGGGGTCACCGGCGACGAGGTGTACGGCGGACAGGCCGGACCGGGCCGCCGAGATCAGCACCTTGGCGACGTCGCCGGGCGCTCCCTCGGCAGGCGTGAACTGCGCATCTTCCTTGGCTTCGGCGCGGATCGCGTCGAGCAGCGACTCCGGCACGCCCCGGTCGTAGATCACCTGGTCGGAGTCGACCAGGGCGTCGTGCGCCCGGCGGGTCAGCAGGCCGGGGTCGCCGGGGCCGGCCCCGACGAACGCGATGCGGCCTGCGGGCTTACGGGTGCGGGTCATTCTGTGCTCCCCAATAGGGTGTCGGCGCCGGCGTCGAGGAGGTCGGCGGCGAGCGCCTTGCCGATCTCCGCCGCGTCGGCGGGCGTTCCGGTGCGGGACAGCCGGATGTCACGGACGCCGTCCGGGCTGATCACCGCCCCGCGCAGGTAGATCTCATCGCCGTCGTCGCCTTCGGCGATCTCGGCGTAGGCCGCGACCGGGGCACTGCACCCCGCTTCGAGCGTGGCCAGCAACGCCCGCTCCGCGGTGACCGCGGCCCGGGTCGGTGCGTGGTCGAGCGCGGCGAGCGACTCGACCAGGTCGGTGTCCTCGATCCGGCACTCCACCGCCAGCGCGCCCTGGGCCGGGGCGGGCAGCATCAGCATCGGATCGAGGGTTTCGGTGATCTCACCGGTGCGGCCCAGCCGGGCCAGTCCGGCGCGGGCGAGCACGACCGCGTCGAGATCGGCGGCGGGACCGAGCACCCGCCCCATCCGGGTGTCGACGTTGCCCCGGATCGGGACGACCTCCAGTTGCAGGCCGAGCGCCCGCAACTGGGCCATCCGGCGCAGCGCGCCGGTCCCGACGACGGCGCCGGCCGGCAGTTCGGTCAGGGTACGGCCGTCCCTGGCGATCAGCGCGTCCCGCGGGTCCTCGCGGGGCGGCACGGCCGCGATGTGCAGGCCGGGGTGGCCGGCGGTCGGCAGGTCCTTGTAGGAGTGCACGGCGAGGTCGATCCGGTGGTCGGTGAGCGCGTCACGCAACGCCGACACGAACACCCCGACGCCGAGCCGCAGCACGGGCGCGGAGGAGCGGTCGCCGGCCGTGACGATCTCGACCAACTCGACCTCACGGCCGGTGGCGGCGTGCACGGCGGCGGCGACCTGCCGGGACTGGGCGAGCGCCAGCGCGCTGCCCCGGGTGCCGAGGCGCAGTGGTGCGGTCATCACCGTTCTCCGATGTCGGGCACGGAGTCGGCCTGGGCGCTGCCGGGCACCTCGAGGTCGAACAGTTCGCGCAACAGGGCAGTGTACTGGTCACCACCGGGCTCGGCGGCCAGTTGACGCGCCCGTACGGTCGGCGAGTGCAGTAGCCGCTGGACCACCCGGTGGACGGTGTGGGCCACCTCGGCCCGCTGCTCCGCGCTGAGGTCGGGGCGGCGTTGGGCCAGTCGGCGCAGCTCGGCGGTGACGACGTCGTCGGCGCGGGCCCGCAGGGCGGCCACGGTCGGGGCGACGTCGGCGCCGCGCAGCCAGGACAGGAACCCCTCGACCTCGGTGGTGACGATCCGGTTCACGGCGAGCTGGTCGGCGGCGGCCGGGCCGTCGCGCAGCACGGTGGCGAGGTTGTCGATGTCGACGACCTCCACACCGGGCAGTTCGGCGGCGGCCGGCTCGACGTCGCGGGGAACCGCCAGGTCGAGCACGACCAGCGGGGTGCGCCGGCCGGCGGTGGCGGTCGCGAGCATGTCGCGGGTCAGTACCGGCTGGGTGGACGCGGTGGCCGCGACGACGACGTCGACGCCGGACAGCGCGGCGGCCAGGTCGTCGTAGGGAACGGCGGTGGCGCCGTACGACTCGGCGAGCCGGACGGCGCGGTCGTTGCCCCGGTTCGTCACGGACAGCGGCCCGACCCCGGCGCGGGACAGCGTGGCCACGGAGAGCGCCCCCATGGCGCCGGCCCCGACGACCAGCGCCGGCCGGCCGGCGAGCCCGCGGTCGAGATGGGTGGCGGCGACGTCGAGCGCGGCCGTGACCACACTCTGACCGGCGCGGTCGATGCTGGTCTCGGAGTGTGCCCGCTTGCCGACCCGCAGTGCCTGCTGCATGAGTTCGTGGAGCAGGCGACCGGTGGCCTCGGCCTCGGTCGCCGCGTGGTAGGCGTCCCGGAGCTGTCCGAGGATCTGCGCCTCGCCGACGACCATCGAGTCCAGCCCGCTCGCGACCCGGAAGGCGTGCTCGACGGCGGCGCCGTCGTAGTGCACGTACAGGCGGTTGGCCAGGTCGTTCTGGGCGCAGCCGGCGTGGGCGGCGAGCACCTCGCAGATGTCGCCGAGCCCGCCGTGGAAGCCGGTGACGGCGGCGTAGACCTCGACCCGGTTGCAGGTCGAGACGACGACGACTTCGCCGACGTACGGCTGGGCGAGCAGCTTGTCCAGGGTTCGGGTGAGGTCGGCCGGTGCCACCGCGAGCCGCTCCAGGGTCGCGACCGGGGTGGTGCGGTACGACGCGCCGACGACGAGCAGGTTCACGTGCCGACCGCCTCCTGCGTGCCGGTTGCCGCGAGCCCACCGGGCAGGGCCGTGAGACCCGCCGCCGGTCCGCTGGCCGGTATCCCGGTCAGTGAGGCCTTGCGGTGCTCGTGGAAGGAAAGGATCTGCAACTCGATGGCGAGGTCGACCTTGCGTACGTCGACTCCGACGGGCACCGAGAGCACGCACGGCGCGAAGTTGAGGATGCTGGTGACACCGACGGCGACGAGCCGGTCGGCCACGCTCTGCGCGGCGGGCGCGGGGGTGGCGATCACCCCGATGGCGATGGCCTCCTGGGCGGCGATGGTCGCCAGGTCGTCGATGTGCCGTACGACGAGACCGTTGATCTCCTCGCCGACCCGCGACTCGTCGGCGTCGAACAGCGCGGCGATCCGGAATCCCCGGCTGGCGAACCCGGCGTAGCCGGCGAGGGCGTGACCGAGGTTACCGACGCCGACCAGGGCGACGGCGCGGCGCTGGGTGAGCCCGAGCACGTACTCGATGTGGTCGATCAGCAGGGCGACGTCGTAACCGACCCCGCGGGTTCCGTAGGAGCCGAGGTGGGACAGGTCCTTGCGCAGCTTCGCGGAGTTGACCCCGGCGGCCGTGGCGAGCGCCTCGCTGGAGACGGTGTCGTTACCCGTTTCTGCCAGATTGTGCAGGGCACGGAGGTATTCGGGCAGCCTGGCGACCGTCGCTTCAGGCAGGTCCGGGAGTGCCGGAACCGCGCCGGTGTGACCGGACGCGCCTGGATCGCGGTGCTGACTCATGGGACTCCGTGCGGTGCGCTCATGGACCAGCCAGGCCGGCGGGTGGAGCGACCGGGCCGGCGGGTCGGATCGGCAACCCTCCGGCGACCGCCGTGACCGGCTGTGCTAGCAGGGCTCGTCGGGGTTACAGAGTAGGCGCTTGTGAAGGCGTGCACAAATCGCGATCTTGATCGACCACCGTGGTGATCCACCCGGCCCGCCGTTTGTAGATCACCTGGCAGACCGGCATCAGGGTCGCCCGTCGATTATTGCGCAATTCTGAACTAACCAACCACGGAGCGACACCAATCGACGGACGGCCCCGGAGATCCGCTCCGGTAGGGGCAGCCCTACCGTGAAGAGGCCGGCCGACGGGATGGGGGCGAAACGGCCTGATGCCTAGCGTCGACGACATGAGCGCCGCCACCCTGTCCACCGTTCCGGTCGCCGATCCGGCGGCCCCCCGCAGCATCGTGCGTCAACTCGGTGTCGACTCGGGATACGTCCTGCTCGGTTTCCCGCTCGCCCTGGCCAGTTTCATCGTGCTGATCGCCGGGCTCGCGGTCGGCACCGCGCTGGCCGTCACCGTGATCGGACTGCCGATCCTCGCCGGCGTCCTCTATGCCGCCCGCGGCTTCGCCGACATCGAACGGCTGCGCCTGCCGCCCGTGCTCCACCAGCCACGGATCCGGCCCCACTACCGGGCACCGGATCCGGGCGCGAGCGCCTGGCGGCGGATCTTCGTCCCGATCGCCGACGCCCAGTCCTGGCTCGACCTGGCGCACGGCTGCCTCAAGGTCGTGGTCTCCCTGATCGCCTTCGTCACCACCGTGGTCTGGTGGGCCGGGGCCATCGCCGGCAGCCTCTACTGGGCGTACGACTGGCTCCTGCCCCGCACCCCGGCGGACGGCTCGCTCAACGAACTGCTCGGGCTCGGCGGCTCCGGCCTGGCCCGGATCGGCCTCAACACCGCGATCGGTGTCTTCTTCCTGGTCACCCTCCCGATCGTGGTACGCGGCTGCGCCCTGCTCCAGGCCAGTTTCGGCCGGGCGCTGCTGACCGGGGTGGCCGAGATGCGCAACCGGATCACCGTGCTGGAGGAACAGAAGCGGGCCGCGGTGTCCGCCGAGGCGACCGCGCTGCGCCGGCTCGAGCGCGACATCCACGACGGCCCGCAGCAGCGGCTCGTCCGCCTCGCCATGGACCTCGGCCGGGCCCAACAGCAGCTCGGCAGCGATCCGGAGGCCGCCCGCCGGACCCTGGACGAGGCCCTGGTGCAGACCCGGGAGACTCTGCACGAGCTGCGCGCCCTCTCGCGCGGGATCGCCCCGCCGATCCTGATCGACCGGGGGCTGCCCAGCGCACTGGCGGCACTCGCCAGCCGGGGCGTCATCCCGATCGAACTCACCGTCGACTCCGAACTGGGCACCCCGGCCGGCCGGCTCGACCCGGCCGTGGAGAGCACGGCCTACTTCGTCGTCGCCGAGGCGCTCGCCAACGTCGCCAAGCACAGTGGCGCCTCGGACTGTTGGCTGACCGTCTCCCGGGTCGACCACAACCTGCGGATCGAGGTGCTCGACGACGGGGTCGGCGGCGCGCACGTCTCCAAGGGGCACGGGCTGGCCGGCATCGCCGACCGGCTGCGGGCCAACGGTGGCATGCTGAGTGTGCTCAGCCCGCCCGGCGGTCCCACCGAGATCCGGGCCGAACTGCCGTGCTGAACCGGGGACCTGCCGGCCCGAGACGAAAGAGCGCCAACGCATGCGGGTAGTGATCGCCGACGACGCCGTACTCCTGCGGGAGGGGATCATCCGGCTGCTGACCGAGCACGGCCACGACGTGGTGGCCGCCGTCGGCGACGGGGACACCTTCGTCGAGGCGGTCGTCGTGCAGAAGCCCGACGTCTCGATCGTCGACGTACGGATGCCGCCGTCGCACACCGACGAGGGTTTGCGGGCTGCCGTCGAGGCCCGCCAGCGGGTGCCGCGTACCCCGATCCTGGTCCTGTCCCAGTACGTCGAGGTGTCGTACGCCGACGACCTGCTGGCGACCGCGGCCGGTGCCGGCGGTGGCGGCGGCGGGATCGGCTACCTGCTCAAGGACCGGGTCGCCGCGATCGGGGAGTTCCTCGACGCGGTCGCCCGGGTGGCCGCCGGCGGTACGGTCCTCGACCCCGAGGTCGTCGGCCAACTGCTCGTCCGCCGCCGCCGCGACGATCCGCTGCGCGAGCTGACCCCCCGCGAGCGCGAGGTGCTCTCGCTGATGGCGGAGGGGCGTTCGAACACCGCGATCGCCCGGGCCCTGGTGGTCAGCGACGGCGCGGTGGAGAAGCACGTCCGCAACATCTTCACCAAGCTTCAGCTGCCGCCCGACGAGGAGCAGCACCGTCGGGTCCTCGCGGTGCTGGCCTACCTGCGGGGCTGAGGCCCGCCGGCCAGGGTGACCGCCTCGGTGAGGGTGTCGGCGACCGGGTGTCCGGAGGCACGCAGTCGGCCGGGGTCGGTGAAGCCGCCGGTGTAGAGGATGCAGCGGGCCCCCACCGCCACGGCCGCGTCGGCGTCGTCGAGCGAGTCGCCGATCAGCACCACCGACCGTGGATCGACGCCCAGCTCGGCGAGGTGGCGTTCGAGGTGCCCGGCCTTGCGGTCGCCGCCGACCGTGCCGCGCAGCCCGTCGACCCGGTTGAACAGCCCGGAGAGCCCGTACGTCGCCACGGCCGGCACCAGCTCGTCGTGGAACCACATCGACAGCAGCGACTGGCTCCCGGACCAGGTCCGCATCGCGCTGGTGGCGTCGTCGGCGAGTTCGCAGGTGGTCAGGCCGGTGCGGTAGGCGTCGTGGAAGATCCGGTCGAGCCGACCGAACTCCTCGGCGTCCACGGCCCGGCCGAGCACCTCGGCGTAGTAGTCGGAGATCGGCCGGCGGAACCGGACCCGGTGCTCGTCGGCGGAGACCGCCGGACCGGCCACCGCCGCGAACACGACGTTGGTCGACTCGACGACGAGGTTGAGGTCGTTGAGCAGGGTGCCGTTCCAGTCCCAGACGAGGTGGGTGGGTGGGGTGGTCACCGCAGCACCCTACTCAGCCGGCCGGGACCGGCGCAGGTCGCCGAGCAGCCGTTCCTCCTCGACCCGCCAGTAGCCGTGTTCGCGGCCGTCGAGCAGCACGACGGGGAGCCGGTCGCCGTAGTCGCGTTCGAGTTCGAGGTCGCCGGTGACGTCGACCTCGACCCAGCGGTCGCCGGTGACCGCCACCACCCGGTCGACGGCGGCCTTGGCGTCCTCGCACAGGTGACAGCCGGGACGGGTGATCAGGGTCAGGCGTGCCTCAGCCACCGGCGTACTCCGATCTCAGCATGGTCTTGCGGACCTTTCCGATCGCCGAGTGTGGCAGCTCGTCGACGAACTCCAGCGTGGCGGGGCACTTGAAGCGGGCCAGCCGGGCCGCGCAGTGCCGGCCCAGTTCGGCGGCGGTGACGGCGCCGCCGGGGCGGCGGACCACGTACGCCGCGACGGTCTGTCCCGCGGTGGGGTGCGGCACGCCGAGCACCGCCGACTCGGCGACGTCGGGGTGGGCGTCGAGCACGAGCTCGACCTCGTGCGGATAGACGTTGAAGCCGTTGACGATGATCAACTCGCCGAGCCGGTCGACGAGGAAGAGGTCGCCGTCGGCGTCGGCGTACGCGACGTCGCCGGTCGCCCACCAGCCGTCGCGGTCGGGACCGTCGCGCCCG
Source organism: Polymorphospora rubra (assembly GCF_018324255.1). Lineage (GTDB taxonomy): Bacteria > Actinomycetota > Actinomycetes > Mycobacteriales > Micromonosporaceae > Polymorphospora > Polymorphospora rubra. Next base: position 3,389,938 of record NZ_AP023359.1, on the reverse strand, counting down.
TCGGGCCAGTAGCCGGAGAAGAGGTTGGCGCCCCGTACGACGATCTCGCCCGGATCGGTGCCGGGCGAGCCGTACTCGACGGTGAGGTCGTCCTCCTCACCGGCCTCGGCGGCGCCGTCGCGCCACAGGTCGGCCCCGTCCGGCCCGACCAGGCGAAGTTCGACCCCGGGGATCGGCTGCCCGATCGAGCCGCCCTTCGGTGCCGGGCTGGACAGCGTGGTGGTGAGCACGGGGGCGGTTTCGGTGAGGCCGTACCCGACGAACGCCGGTCGTCCGGCGGCGGCGGTGAACCGCGCCGCGGTGGCCGGGTCGAGCGGCGCGGCGCCGCAGACCGCGACCCGGACCGAGGTCATGGCCGCCCGAAGGTCGGGCTGCTCGGCCCAGCCGGCGAACATCGAGGGCACGCCGACGACCCCGCTCACCCGGTGCCGGGTGATGGCCGTCAGCGCCTCGGCCGGCTCGAAGCGGTCGAGCAGCACACCGCACGCGGCGTGGTAGGCGACGGCGCCGAGGCCGGTGTTGAGGCCGTAGGCGTGGAAGAGCGGCAGCGCGAGCAGCAGCCGGTCGTCGGTGCCGACGACGGCGGGCCGGATCCGGGCGACCTGTTCGTGGTTGGCCATCAGCGCCCGGTGGGTGAGCATGGCGCCCTTCGGCTGCCCCTCGGTCCCGGAGGTGTACAGCAGTACGGCCACCTCGTCGCGCCCGGTCGGCCCGGTCAGGATGGATGCCGCACCGTCCGGGACCGGCGGGGGTCCGGTGTGTACGCCGGTGAGCGCGGGCAGCTCGGCGCGGACGCCGTCGACGAGTTCCCGGATCTGTTCGGTGCAGATCAGCAGGGCGGCTCCGGAGTCGGCGAGCACGTGCCGCAGTTCGCGGGCGGTGAACGCGGGATTCAGCGGTACCGCGATCCGGCCGGCGCGCAGGGCGGCGAAGTAGCAGACGACGAATTCCGGCGAGTTGGGCAGGGCGATGGCGACGCGTGGGGGCGGGCCGCCGGGCGCCGGTGGGGTGAGGCGGGTCAGGGCCGCGGTGACGGTGTCGATACGGGCGTCGAGGTCGCCCCAGGTGATCGTCTGGTCGCGCCAGACGAGCGCGGGACGTTCGGGGCCGCCTGCGGCGGCCCGGCGTACGCGTTCGGCGAGGGTGCCGCCGGGTCGCGCGACGACGGGATCTGGGGTGCTGGCTGGTTCCTGCACGGTCGCTGAGTCTGGCACAGTGCCACCCGTCCCGACTACGCCCGACGGTCGATGGACAGCTGGGGCGGGGCCGACGTCGGAGCCGGTGCGCTGGCCGGGGGCGGGGGCGGGTTCGACGCCGGCCGGACCGCCCGGTACCGTGCATGGGACTGATCGACTCGACGGTTCCACCCGCGGGACGATCACCCCGACAGGTCCGGACCACCACTCATCCGAGTGATGCCGACGTCACGGACAGCAAATACCAGAAGCAGCGGTGGCACGCCAAACCGCGTGCCACCTACCGGCGTGTCTCCACGTTTGCCCTGCTCACAGGCCTCCGGCAGAAAAGCATCAATTTGTCGACGCCGCACACTTTGTGCGACGAGTTGATCCACCGCCAGTAAATACTTCGGCTCTGCGTAACGGACTCCGCACGCATCGGTGACGTTGGCCCTATCATCACCAGGGTTGACCCACCCGTTTTGCCGTGAGTCGACACCCCTCAGCCTGAGGAGGCCTCAGTGCCCGGTAAAGCACTGCACCAGCACCTCAACGACGTGTGTCGCCCCGGCGACACCGCGACGGGCCACATCGGCCCGAGCGGACACACTTTCGTGCCGGGTGCCGAGTCGCGGTTGCCGTACGGCCCGACGTCCGAACCCGTGTCCGGGTGGGCGGAGGAGAACCGGTGAGCGGATACGTCTACGCCGACGGGCTGGTCAGCCGGGAGGTCCTGGCGGCCCGCAGCGCCCTCAACGAGGGGCTCACCAGACTGCGGCTGGAGATGGGCAGCATGCTGAGCCTCGCCGTACGCGGCGACGGGAGCACCAAACGCACCCGTAACCGACCGCACGCCAACGAGGCACCCGGTCGGCACACGCCGTCGGGCGGCAACTCGAAGGCCGTCGGCGGGCGCGTCGCCGCGCCGGCCCGACCCACCATGCCGGCCCAGCCCGGCCCGGCCGACGCGGGACTGCGCCCCGGCGGCACGGACACCGACACCGCGGTCATCCCGGCCGTGCCGGCGACCGACACCGTGGTCATCCCGGCGGTCTCGGCCACCGACACGGTCGTCATCCCGGCCGTACCGGCCACCGAGAAGTCGGCCGGCAGCGGCGGCCCACCCCGGGCTATCCGAGTCGGCCCGACCCGTCCGACCCGGCCACCGAGGTGTGGAAGCTCGTCGAGCGGGCGCAGGCCGGCGAGGCCGAGGCGTTCGGGCTGATCTACGACCGGTACGTCGACACCGTCTTCCGCTTCGTCTACTTCCGGGTCGGCAACCGTCAACTCGCGGAGGATCTCACCTCCGACACGTTCCTGCGGGCCCTCAAGCGGATCGGCAGCTTCACGTGGCAGGGCCGCGACCTCGGCGCCTGGCTGGTGACGATCGCCCGCAACCTGGTGGCCGACCACTTCAAGTCCGGCCGCTACCGCCTGGAAGTCACTACGGGTGACGTTCTGGATGCCGACCGTGAGGACCGCGGGCCGGAGGGCAGCCCCGAGGCGGCGGTGGTCGACCACATCACCAACGTCGCCCTGCTGACCGCCGTCAAGCAGTTGAACCCGGAACAGCAGGAGTGCATCGTGCTCCGCTTCCTACAGGGTTTCTCCGTTGCGGAGACCGCGAAGGCGATGGGCAAGAACGAAGGCGCCATCAAAGCTCTGCAATATCGCGCCGTACGCGCCCTGGCCCGGCTGCTGCCCGACGGGTTCCAACCGTGACCGACCGGTCCGGGTCCACGGAGGACCGGGTGACGTCGCTCACGCATCGTAGTTATTCTTCGGCTCGACCCGTAACCGCCCGACCCCGTCGGGCGTTTGTCCGGGTGCGACCGGTGGTGACCCTCGCATCCCCTCACAAGGGGCGGGCCGGGCACGGCATCCGGTGACGGCTGTGCTGGTCCGGGCCGGAACCGTGGTCGCACCGGTCGGCGACGGGGCCGATCTCCTAGCCGTGACCAGCGAAGGGAGGTGCCCGCGGTGAATACGACCGTGTTCCACCGCCGGCGCGCCGAGCGCTTCGCGCAACTGCTCGAAGAAGCAAACGGCGGCCGTCGCCAGCACGTCCGGTCGACCGACGACCGTGATCTCGCCGAGTTGGTCGCCATCGGCCACCGACTACCGAGCGCCACCCCGGCCGCCGAGGTCGATCCCGACTTCCGCAGCGGGCTACGGGCGATGCTCGTCGCGACCGCGGAACGCGAGGGCATCGGGGCGACCGCGGCCCCGGAACCGGCCGAACCGGCCCGCGCCCGGTGGCGGCTGTTCCGACCCGCGCTCAACGGCCGGCGGGCCCGCACCAGGGGCGCCATCGTCATCGGCGTCGCCGTCGGCGCCGTCGCGGTCTCCGGCATCTCGGCCGCCAGTGTGGACGCTCTGCCCGGCGACGCCCTCTACGGCATGAAGAGGTCGACCGAACGGGCCCAGCTGGCACTGACCGGCTCCGACCTCAGCCGTGGCCAACTCTTCCTCGACTTCGCCCGCACCCGGCTCACCGAAGCCGGCGCCGTACGCGGCGACAACGCCGGCTTCGCCGCGGTGCTCGACGACATGGACGCCGACACCCGCGAGGGCGTCAAACTGCTGACCACCGCGTCGACCGGGCGCACCGGCGCCACCGCGCTCGACGCGATCACCACCTTCGTCGAGAGCCAGCGGGGCGGCGTCACCGGAATGCTCGACGGGCGACCGGCGGGTGACCGGGAACGCGCCACCGCGTCGCTGGCCCTGCTCGACTCCGTCGAGGCGCGTACCGACCGGCTACGGGCCGCCCTGGCCTGTGGCGCCGCACCCACCGGCAGCGACGCCCTCGGGCCACTGCCCGGCACCTGCGCCGCGTCGACGCCCGGGCCGGGCCCCGCCGCGAGCGAGGCCGGTACGGCCAACCGGGGCGGACCGGCACCAACGACCAGCCGATCCGTGGACACCACACCCACCGTCGAGGCCAACCCGTCCACGACGCCCAGCGGCAGCCCGGCCCCCGCCCCGAGCACCTCCCCGTCGGACACGCCCAGCCCGACGCCGACCGACAACGGCGACGGCGGTCTGCTGGGTGGGCTGGGCCGGCTGCTCGACGGCATCCTCAACTGATCGATCCCGCATGATTCCGGGCTCCGACCTGCGCCATGGTCGGAGCCCCGTGCGTTGTCAGGCCGGCCGGATACCCTCGCTGAGGTCAGGCATTCCGGTACCGACGGCGCAAGGAGGTCCGCGCGTGGCCCGCATCCGTCCCGCCCGCAGAGGCCGCGCCCCGGTTTCCCGTACGGTCAGCACGGACGCGGAGGGCCACACCACCGGTTGGGCCACCACCGGTCTCGGGACCGGCGTCGCCGACCGACCCGACCCCGCCGCCGCCGCGTTCTTCGACATCGACAACACGATGATGCAGGGCGCCTCCATCTACTGGTTCGCCCGCGGGCTGGCCGCCCGCAGATACTTCACCACCGGCGACCTGGCCCGCTTCGCCTGGCAGCAGATGCGGTTCCGGGTGCTCGCCACCGAGCACGCCGGGGACATGTCGCAGGCCCGGGAGGCGGCACTCGCCTTCGTCGAGGGCTGGCGCGTCGAGGACATCGAGCGTCTCACCGAGGAGATCTTCGACGAGTTGATGGCGCCCCGGATCTGGGCCGGGAGCCGGGCACTCGCGGCGGCCCACCTGGCCGCCGGACAGCGGGTATGGCTGGTCAGCGCGGCACCGGTCGAGATCGGTCGGGTCATCGCCCGCCGTCTCGGACTCACCGGCGCGATCGGCACCGTCGCCGAGATCCACGACGGCGCATACACCGGACGGCTCGCCGGTGAACTCATGCACGGCCCGGCCAAGGCCGACGCGGTCAGCCAACTCGCGGCCGTCGAAGGGCTCGAACTGAGCCGCTGTACCGCCTACAGCGACTCGGCCAACGACATCCCGATGCTGTCGGCGGTCGGAAACGGGGTCGCCGTCAACCCGGACAGCGCGCTGCGGGTGGAGGCCCGGACCCGTGGCTGGGAGATCCACGACTTCCGCACCGGACGTCGGGCCGCGCGGATCGCGATCCCGTCCACGGTCGCGGCCGGCCTCGTGATCGGAGCGGTCACGGCCGGTCGCGCCGTACACCGCCGCTGGCGCGACCGGTGACCCGCAGCGCCCTTCCGGAGTCGGCCGCCGCGCCGTCCACCGCCCGCCGGCCCCGTCGGCTGCGGGACACGGTCGGCCTGGTCACCGCGCTGGGCGCGGCCGGACTGCTGCTCGCCCTGCCGGCGGTCGACGCCGGGCCACCGGCCGGTGCGGCCCCGACCGTCGAGTCACGCTGGCCGGCCGCGGAACGCGCCGACTTCCCCGCCGCCCTGCCCGACGGGTCCGCCTACAGCCCGGTGCACTATCTCGACGTACGGGCCACGCTGGGCACGGCGCCGACCCCGGACGGGACCGCGCTGCGCCTGCTCGCCCGGTCCGCCGACGGGGCGATACGCGAACTGCGCCGGCTGCCGATGGACCTGATCCCGCAGTTCACCGGCTTCACCGTGGCCGACGGCCAGGTGGCCTGGGCCGAGACCGTCGCCGACGACGACGGCCTGGGCCGCACCGAGATGTGGACGGCCGGCGTCGCGGCGACGGCACCGGCCCGCCGGGTGACGACCGACAGCGGGGACGTCGTCTTCTTCAACTCCCAGTACGACATGGTGCTCGACGCCGGCGTACTGCACTGGGCGGCGGTCGCACCGGGCGCCGAGGCCGCCACCGAACTGCGCTCCGTACCGCTCTCCGGGGGTCCGGTCCAGGTCCGTACCGAACCCGGCACCTGGGCGATGTCCGCCCGGCCGTGGCTGGTCAGCGCGGGCAGCGGCCAGAACGGTCCGGTACGGCTGCACGACCTCGCCGCCCGGCAGGTGCTCGAGGTGGAAGCGACCGCCGACGAGGTGGTCACCTGCAGCCCGGCATGGTGCCGGATGCTCGTCCTGCCCGGTGCCGAGCCGGCCCGGATCGACCTGGTCCGTCCCGACGGGTCCGACCGCCGGCAGGTTGCCGGCGGAATGACCGCCGCCGCCGTCATCGACGTCGCGTTGCTCGACCGGTTCGAGGTGTTGTCGCTGGCCGGGGCCCCCGACGTGGCCGTCGCCAGCCAGCGCCTGATGCTCTACGACGAGCGCGACCGGCAGACCGTGGTGGTGGCCGAGGGCGTCGGCATGGTGCAGTGCCGTGACGGGGTGCTGTGGTGGTCGACCGGCGACAACGAGACGGCGACCTGGCACTCGCTCGACCTGCGCACCCTCACCTGACGAACCGGCGTACCCGATCAGCGGCCGAACGGGTCGGGACGACGCTCGAGCAGCTCGTGCAGGGTCTGCTGGATCGTCTCGCGCACCTGGTCGGCGAGGTTGAACACGACCAGGGGGTCGTCGGCGTGGTCGACCAGGTGCTCGGTCGGGATCGGCGGGCAGAACTCGATCAGCCACTTGCTGGGCAGCGGCACGATGCCCAGCGGCCCCAGCCACGGAAAGGTCGGCGTGACCGGGAAGTACGGCAGCTTGAGCAGCCGGGCCAGCGGCTTGATGTCGGCCAGCATCGGATAGATCTCCTCGGCGCCGACGATGGCGGCCGGGATGATCGGCGTACCGGTGCGGAGCGCCGCCGAGACGAAGCCGCCGCGGCCGAACCGCTGGAGCTTGTAGCGGTCGGCGTAGAGCTTGCCGACGCCTTTGAAGCCTTCCGGGAAGACGCCGACGAGTTCGCCGGTGCCGAGCAGCCGCTCGGCGTCGGGATTGCAGGCGACCGTGCTGCCGGCCTTGCGGGCCAGCTCCGACAGCACCGGCATGCGGAAGACCAGGTCGGCGCCGAGCAGCCGCAGGTGGCGGTGTTCGGGGTGCTTGTCGTGCAGCGCGGCGGCGAGCATCAGCGCGTCCAGCGCCAGGGTGCCCGAGTGGTTGCCGACGACCAGCCCGGCGCCCTTGAGCGGCAGGTTGTCGATGCCGAAGACCTCGGTACGGAACCAGTCGCGGTAGAGCACCCGCAGCACCGGGTGGAACACCTGGTCGGCCAGTTCGGCGTCGAAGCCGAACTCGTCGACCTCGTACTGGCCGGACAGGCGGCGCCGCAGGAAGGCGAGGCCGGCGGCAACCCGGTGGTCCCAGATGTCGTGCGGCTCGTCGGTGACCGCCGGGTCGACCGGCGGCGGTACGTGGCCGTTCCGCGCCGCCCGTTCGGCGGCGGTCGACTGTTCGCTGGTCATGCCTGCTCCTCGCCGGCCGCTTTAGCCGCCGGCCGGTCGGTCACGCCGGTGGGCGCCCGGTCACCCAGCACCTCGGTGCGCACCTGACGGATCCCGTCGAGGATCGCCTGCTCGGCGATGGCGAGTTGGGCGGGAGTGACCACGGTGCCGCCGGCGTGTCCGACGATGAAATCCTCGAACGCCTCGGCGGTCGAGCGGGGTGTGAAGTCGTACTCCCGGATCAGCCGGCTGGTGTCGACGACCCGGCCGTGCACGAACAGGTCGAGCTGGTCCAGGCCGTAGCGGCCGAAACCCATCAGCCGGGCGACGCTGGCCGCGCCGGACAGCCCCGGTTCGACGATCGGTACGGCGACCCGCCCGGCGCGCCGGATCGCCTGGGACAGGGCGAGCACGCCCGGTCCGGCGACGTTGAACGTGCCCGGGTGCGTCTCGACCACCGACCGGTGCAGCACCTCGAGCGCGTCGTCGAAGTGCACGAACTGCAGCCGCGGGTCGCGGCCGAGCACGGTCGGCACCAGCGGCTGGGCGAAGTAGCGGGTCAGCGTGGTGTCGGCGGTCGAGCCGATGAACGGCGCGAAGCGCAGCACGGTCGCCGTGACGTCGGAACGCCGCCGCCGGAACCCGCGTACGTAACCCTCGATGTCGAGGATGTCGCGGGCGAACCCGCCCCGGGGCACCTGGCGCGGCTCGGTGTCCTCGGTGAAGACCGCCGGATCGCGGAACGACGCGCCGTACGCGGCCGTGGACGACCGTACGACGATCTTGCGCAGGCGCGCGGCGCGTTGGCAGGCGGCGAGCAGTTGCATCGTGCCGATGACGTTCTGCTCTTTCATGCCGGGCCGACCGCCGTGCTGCGGGTCGGGCGCCGTCACCAGGGAGAGGTGCACGACCGCCTCGGCGTCGAGGTCGGCGATGATGCTGCCCACCGTGCCGGCGTCGGCGCGGACGTGTTCGACCGAGCCGGTGGCCGGCAGGACGCCCGGCGCGGGGTCGTGGACGTCGAGCCCGACGACCCGCCCGATCCGGGGATCGTCGGCGAGCCGGGCCGCGACGTGGGCGCCGAGATACCGGCTGGTGCCGGTGACGACGACGACCTTCGGGGCACCGGTGGACGGGTCGGCGGTCACGGTGCCATCCCGACCGGTTGGCACGGGTCGGGAGGACACCGCCGCGACCTCTCCATCCGGGCCTCCGAAGGTCGACCGATCAACGCGGGCCGGGCCGGAGCCCGGCCGCGGTCACTTGCCGAGGCGGCGACGCTGGACGCGGGTCTTGCGCAGCAGCTTGCGGTGCTTCTTCTTAGCCATGCGCTTGCGGCGCTTCTTGACCACCGAGCCCATACGACAGCCCTTCCAAAAAACGTGCGGGTCGGTCCGGACGTCACGGGGACGTGATGCCGGCATCCGAACTGGACAGCGAACCGGACCCGTCCTGTGGGTGGCACGGCCGCCCGGGCGTGCTCCGCGTGCGGAGCCGTCCGGATGCGCTCCGCGCATGCCTGCACCTGACTGGGGTCACGGTCGCGGTCCAGGGTAGCCCGCACGGCTGTGCAGGGCCAACGCGGCCCCATGGACAGCGGTCGCGGCGTGGCCGCCGAACCCCCGGCACACGCCGCTACGCCGACTCCCGGAAGGCGCCGCGGAGGTACTCGTGCACCGCGTGCTCGGGCACCCGGAACGACCGGCCCACCCGTACGGCGGCCAGCTCGCCGGAGTGCACCAGCCGGTAGACCGTCATCTTGGAGACCCGCATGAGCGTCGCCACCTCGGCGACGGTCAGAAACCTGACCTCCGGCAGCCGGCCCTCCTGTGGTGATCCCGCCATGGCTCACCAACCCATCCATCCCCGGCACGCGCCGCGCGGTGGGATCCTTCCGCGCCGCGACGACACGCGCGTGTTACCAGTACGGTAGCGGGGCGACTGTGACAGCGGGCGCCATTCGCCCATTTCGCCCAGGTCAGTCAAGTCGCCACGCCGGCCGACCGTCCGGCCGCCCCACAATCACCCGTCAGGGCAGCAGCGGACCCGTTCGGGCAGCCTTTGCGAAGCCCGGAAACCGGCGTCCGACAGGACCGCCCGGAGGATGCGGCGCCCGGCGGCTCCGGCGGCGCCACCGAAGCCACCGGACGGGTGTCCCGAGCCGCTTCCGGACGCGGCCGGGACTCCGCGCTGGGAGCGGGATCCACTATCTCAGGCCGGACCGCCCGGCTCACAGCCGCCGGGCCGGATGATCGGCGAAACAGTCGCGCCGCGGGCCGGACCGCTACCCGGTCAGCCGACCACGCCGCGGATGTAGGCCACACAGGCGTCGTGCAGACCGGCCCACGGTGCCCCCAGAACCTCCGCCGAGGCGTCCTCCACGGACCGCCGGTCGATCACCACCGCCCGGTAGAAGGCGAGCGTCCGCTCCTCGCCGAACCGGTCCACAAGGTGCCGTACGGCCAGGTAGCCGATCCCGTACCGGGCGCTGACCTCCCAGGCGTCGGCCGACGCGCGCGGCTCGGTTTCCGCCAGCTGCCCGGTCCACGATCCCTGCGCCACCAGCCGCCGGACGTCCTCCAGGCTGCTGTAGCGGCTCACCGGACGGCCGGCGGCCGCGGCGTAGTCGGCGAGCCCCTCGACCAGCCACCACTGGCTGCCGTCGGAGTGCCCCTCGCCGGGGAGCGACGCGACGTGGGTCAACTCGTGCCGCAGCAGGTCGTCGAGCACGCTGCTGTGCAGGTCCTTGGCGTTGAGCACGACCTCGTAGTGGTCACCGCCGACCGGCACGACGTACCCGGCCGTCCACTCCGGACGTCCGCCGCCGTACCAGCGGTTCCACTCCGGCTCGCCGGCATAGAAGATCCGGTACCGGTCCGGCGGGTTGCCGCCGACGGCGAAGCGGTCGGCGACGGCGGCCGCCCGCTCCGACTCGCTGAGCAGTTCGGGAAGCCGGGACCGCTGGTCGGGGGTGGTCGCCACGATGGTCCGCGCGCCGACCTGCACGACGAGTTCGCTGACCTCCCACGGGCGGGGACCGGCGGGTGTCGCCTGGGTCGGCTCGATCGCCACCAGGACCGGGCGCCCGTCCGCGTCGGCCCAGCGGGTACTCAGATCGGCCGGCCCGGTCCGGCACTGCGGTACGACGAAGCAGTGCTCGACCGTGACCGGCACCCGCCACTCGACCCGGCCGTCCTCCTCCAGCCGCATCGGCAGGCTGGTCACGGTGGGACGCCAGGTGGTCACCTGCATCGCGCGCAGGGCCGCGTACCGGCGTTTCAGGTCGGCGACCAGTGGTGCGGCGTCCTGGTCGGCCACCGCGAGCCAGCCCGCCTCGTCGCCGCGCAGCAGCGCTCCGGCCTGCTGGTCGAGCAGCGCGCCGATCCGCTGCCGCAGCCACGCCTGCGTCGTCGCGAGCGGGTCGCCGGGGCGCGGACTCGGTGCCGGGCCGGTGGCCGCGGCGGACGGGTCCGCGCCGGCCGGCAACCGGTCCAGCACCTGTACGCCGAGTACGACCGTCGCGGAGCAGAGCACCACGGTGAGAACCAGGCCGAGCCCCGCCCACAGTGGCCACCGGCGGCGCGGCGCCGGGGCGTGCGGCGGCACGGGACCGGGCGGTGGACCTCCCGCCCAGACCGGATGGCCACCCGTCGGGCCCGGCGGCGCGCTCTCCCCGTCGATCACGGCCGGACGGTACGGTCAGCCACCCGGGAGCGGGATCGGCCGTTCAGCCGAGGCCGGATCGACGCCACGCCGCCGCTACTTCTTCGACACCAGCGCGCGGGCGAAGAACGCCATGTTGGCCGGGCGTTCGGCGAGCCGGCGCATCAGGTAGCCGTACCACTCGTCGCCGTACGGCACGTAGACGCGGACCGTGTAGCCGTCGGCGCTCAGCCGCGCCTGCTCCTCGGGCCGGATGCCGTAGAGAAGCTGGAACTCGAACGTGTCGGGCGAACGGTCGAACCAGCGGGCCCGGTCCTCGGCGATCGCGATCAGCCGCGGGTCGTGGGTGGCGAGCATCGGGTAGCCCTCACCGGACATCAGGATGTTCATGCACCGCACATAGGACTTGTCGACGTCGTTCGCCGCCTGGTAGGCGACCGACTCCGGCTCCCGGTAGGCACCCTTGCACAGCCGTACCCGGGATCCGGCCGACGCCAGCTCGCGGCAGTCCGACTCGGTACGGCGCAGGTAGGCCTGGAGCACCGCACCGGTCGTCGGGAAGTCCGCGCGCAGCTGGGCGAGGATCTCCAGCGTGGAGTCGGTGGTGGTGTGGTCCTCCATGTCCAGCGTCACCGTCGTACCGGCCTCGCTCGCGGCGGCGCAGATCGCCCGGGCGTTGTCGTAGGCGAACTTCTCGTCGAACTTCTGCCCGATGGCCGAGAGCTTGAGACTCACCTCCGCCGCCGGGGTCAGTTCGCCCGCCGACAGGGCCGCCAGCAGGGCCAGGTACTCGTCGCGTACGGCGACGGCCTGCTCTGCGGTGACGGTGTCCTCGCCGAGATGGTCGAGAGTCACCGACAGCCCGTTCGTGACCAGTTCCTGGGTGGCACGAAGGGCGTCGTCAGTTGCGGTGCCGGCGACGAACCGGCGGACGACATCCCGAGTGAACGGTGCCGTCTCGACGAGCCGCTCCACCCGGGATGACCGGGAGGCGGCGAGGATGACCGAACGGAGCATGACGGCAGCGTAGCGCCCGCCACCGCAGGTGGCTGCCGCGACCAGGCAGGATAGCCGATCGGGGCGACTTGCGTCGATGCGTTACAACTGACGCGTGCACAAGACACCCCGCCGCCGACTGCGGTCGGCCAGCGTCCAGCTGGGGGCGCTGACCGCGCTCGCGCTGACGTTGACCGCCTGCGACTCAGACGATGACGACGACTGCGCGATGGGCCCGGTCGGTGGCGGCGGCGCGGTGGCGATGGCGTTGCAGAACCCGGTGTCGAAGACCGTCGGCAGCGAGCAGCGGGGCACCGCGGCCGTGCCGGAGCGCGGCGGGTTCGGCACCCATCTCGCCTCCTGCGGCGGCTGACGGTGCGCCGGGAGGCGTCGACCCCCCGGCCGGACTGGGACACGACCGTACGCGCCCAGGGCCTGGTCTACATCGACACCGAGCTGCCCGACGGCGGTCTGATGTCGTACTGGGACGAGACAGCCTGTTACCGGCTGGAACTCGACGAGGTGCTGCGGCTGGAGGAGGCGACGGACGAACTGCACCGGATGGCGGTGGCCGCCGCGCAGCACGTCGTCGACCGCCGGCGATTCGCCGAGTTCGGCATCCCGGACTGGGCGGCCGACGCGGTCGCCCGGTCGCTCCGGGAGCGGCCGCCGACCCTGTACGGCCGGTTCGATCTCTGGTACGACGGCTCGTGGCCGCCGAAGCTGCTGGAGTACAACGCCGACACGCCCACCGCGCTGGTCGAGGCGGCGATCACCCAGTGGTACTGGCTGGAGGACACCCGCGCCGCGCACGACCAGTGGAACGGCATCCACGAGGCGCTGGTCGGGGCATGGCGGCGGATCGGCGCCGACCTGCACGACCCGCTGCTACACGTCGCCTGGTCCGACGAGGAGGAGACCGGCGAGGACCACATGACGGCCGGCTACCTGGCCGAGACGGCGCACCAGGCCGGGCTGCTGACCGAACTGATCCCGATGCGGGAGATCGGCTGGGACGGGCGGCGCTTCCGCGACGCCGCCGACACCCCGGTCACCACCTGCTTCAAGCTCTATCCGTGGGAGTGGATGCTGGCCGAGCCGTACGGCCCGCTGGCCCTCGCCCCGGGCACCCCGACGACCTGGATCGAGCCGGCGTGGAAGCTCCTGCTCTCCAACAAGGCGCTGTTGGCGGTGCTGTGGGAGCTCTACCCCGGGCATCCCTACCTGCTGCCCGCCTACCTCGACTCGCCGCGCGGGATGACCGAGTACGTGGTCAAGCCGCTGCTCGGGCGGGAGGGCGCCTCGGTACGGATCGTCACGCCGGCCGAGGAGATCACCAATCCGGGCATCTACGGCGACGAGGGCTGGTGCTACCAGGAGTTCCGCGCCCTGCCGTCGTTCGACGGCAACCGGTTGGTGCTGGGAAGCTGGGTCGTAGGGGGCGAATCGGCCGGAGCCGGACTACGGGAGAGCACCAGCCTCATCACCGACGGCTACGCGCGGTTCCTGCCCCACTACGTGTCCGCGCCGAAGGGTGCGTGAGTCGTCTACGGTTGTCGAGTGAATTTCGACGCGTACGCCAGGACCGCGGTTGACCTCGTCAACACGTCGCTGGACGGCGTAGACGACCTGAGATCGCTGTTCACCGACGAGAACGTGTGGATGCGCGACGAGGTGGCCGAGCGCGACGTGGCCATCTTCCGGCGCGCCCAGAAGCGGCTACGGGACGTGTTCGAGTACGGCACCACAGGGCGGGACAGCGAGGCGGTCGTCGAACTCAACGCCCTGCTCGAGGCGTTCCCGGTGCAGCCGCGCATCTCCGGTCACGACTCCAGCGACTGGCACATGCACGCCAGCAGTCGCGGCGCCTCGGTGAGCGCGGAATACCTGGCCGGCGCGGTCTGGGGCCTTTCGGTGTGGTTGTGCGAATACGGCAGCGCACGGTTCGGGGTCTGCGCCGACGACCGGTGCGGCAACGTCTACCTGGACACGTCGTCGAACTGCTGCCGCCGGTTCTGCTCCGAGCGGTGCGCGACGCGGTCGCACGTCGCCGCGCACCGGGCCCGCAAGCGGGCCGCGGTCGAGGAGAAGCAGCTCAGTCCGGTGAGCTGACCGGTCACGCGTCGACCCGGGTCGCCGGCGTGGACGGGTTCGCGCTGGCCAGGTGCTGCCGGGCGAACTCGAGCGAGGCACGCAGGTCGTCCTCGCGGATCGCCCTGCTCTTCGCCCCCCGGGTCGCCACCTCGACGGCGACGGATCCGGTGAAGCCCCGCCCGGCCAGCGACGCCAGCAGTGGACCGCACGGCTGGTTGCCCCGGCCGGGCACAAGGTGCTCGTCCCGGCCCTCGCCGGTGCCGTCGCCGAGGTGGACGTGGGCGAGGTTGGGCCCCATCGCGTCGGCCATCCGCAGCGCGTCGGTGTGTGACGCGGCGCAGTGCGACAGGTCGAGGGTGTAGGAGTCGTAACCGGTGTCGGTCGGGTCCCAGCCGGGCTGGTAGGGGACGAACTCCCGGCCGGCCATCCGCACCGGGTACATGTTCTCGACGGCGAACCGGACGTCGGGGTGCTTGCTGACCAGGCGGTTCAGGCCGGCGGTGAACGTCCGGGCGTACTCGCGCTGCCAGGTGAACGGCGGGTGCACGACGACGGTCGGCGCCCCGAGGGTCTCGGCGAGCACGGCCGCCCGGCGCAGCCGCTCCCACGGGTCGGGGCTCCACACCCGCTGGGTGACCAGCAGGCACGGGGCGTGCACCGAGAGGACGGGCACCCCGTAGTGGGCGGCCAGGCCGCGCAGGGCTCCGGCGTCCTGGCTGACCGCGTCGGTCCAGACCATCACCTCGACGCCGTCGTAGCCGAGCGACGCGGCCATCTCGAACGCCGCGGCGGTCGGCTCGGGAAACACCGAGGAGCTGGACAGGAGTACGGGAACGCGGGAGGTCACGATTGTCAGGGTAGCTCCATGACGCGCGTCAGCCACGGACAAGGAGCCGCAAATCGGCCTTAACCTACCGCCTCACGCCGTCCCGAGATGGTCGAGATGGCGGAGGATCACACCCTCGCGCAGCGCCCACGGGCAGATGTCCAGGACCTCGACACCCAGCCGGCGCATGGCGGCCTCCGCCACCACCGCCCCGGCCAGCAACTGGTGCGCCCGGCTCGCACTCACGCCCTCCAGTTCGGACAGTTTGCCGGGCGGAATGTGCTGGATGAAGCCGATCACCTGCCGCAGCCCGGTCAGTGACAGCCGGCGCGGCGCCCACAGCCCGACCGCCGAGGGAGCCGCCCCGGTCAGCCTGGCCAGGGTGCGGAAGGTCTTGGAGGTGGCGACCGGCCGCTCCCAGCCGACCCCGCCGAGCCGGGCCACGACCGGGTCCAGCGCCGAGTCGACGTACTCCCGGAGATCTTCGACGACCCGGACCGGCGGCGGCGCGGCGGTGTCGGGATCGACCTTGAGCCACTCGCGGGTCAGCCGACCGGCGCCCAGTGGCAGCGACATCGCCTGGTCCGGGTCCTCGTCGATGCCGGCCGCCAACTCCAGCGACCCGCCGCCGATGTCGAGCACCAGCAGCCGCCCCGCCGACCAGCCGAACCAGCGCCGTACGGCGAGGAACGTCATTCGGGCCTCGTCGGCGCCGGAGAGCACCCGCAGGTCGACGCCGGTCTCCTGGCGTACCCGGTCGAGGACCGCCACCGAGTTGGTGGCGTCGCGGACCGCGGACGTGGCGAAGGCGAGCAGGTCGTGGGCGCCCAACCGGAGCGCGGCGGCGCGCGCGTCGGCGGTGGCGGCGACCAGCGCGTCCTCGCCGGCGCGGGTGAGCGCCCCGTCGGCACCGATCTGCTCGGCCAGCCGCAGCACGGCCTTCTCCGAGTACGCCGGCCACGGATGCGCACCCCGGTGCGCGTCCACGACCAGCAGATGCACGGTGTTGGATCCGACGTCGAGCACACCCAGTCGCATGGACAAGACACTAGGCCCCGGATCCGCGGTGCCGGCCGGTCGGCCGGCCACACCGGGCGTACGCTGGCCGGATGGCAAGCCGAAAACTGCTGCGTGTCCTGGTCGACGAACCCGCTGACCCCCGCAGCCTGGAGGTCGAACTCGACTTCCCCCGGGAGTGGGTGGAGTTCTTCGACCCCGCCGATCCCAAGCACCTCGTGCGGGCCGACCTGACCTGGTTGCTGTCCCGCTGGACCTGCGTGTTCGGCAAGGCCTGTCACGGCATCATCGCCGGTCGGGAGGCGGACGGCTGCTGTTCGCACGGCGCGTTCTTCACCGACTCCGACGACGAGAAACGGGTCCGGAAAGCCGCAAAGCGGCTTACTCCGCAGACTTGGCAGCATTATCGGCGTGGGTTCGAGAAGTACACCGAGATGGACACCGTCGACGGCGAGAACCCGGCCCGGCGCACCGCCACCCAGGACGACGAGGGTCCGTGCGTCTTCCTCAACGACGCCGACTTTCCCGGCGGCGGCGGTTGCGCGCTGCACGCCCAGGCGCTGCGCGACGGCGCCCATCCGCTGGAGTACAAGCCGGACGTGTGCTGGCAGTTGCCGGTCCGCCGGGACCAGGACTGGACCAAGCGACCGGACGGATCCCGGGTGCTGGTGTCGACGCTGACCGAGTTCGACCGGCGGGGCTGGGGCGCGGGCGGCCACGACCTGGACTGGTGGTGCACGTCGTCGCCGGAGGCGCACGTGGGCACCGAGCCGATGTACGTCTCCTACCAGCCTGAACTGACCGCGTTGATCGGGTCGGCGGCGTACTCGAAGCTGGCCGAACTGTGTGCGGCCCGACTGGCGCGCGGGATGGTGGCACCACATCCGGCATCGCCCGACCACGAAGCCTCCCCGACGGCGGACATGCGCGGTTCGAGCGAGCCCGGTTCGGGGCTGGGCGAGGAAGAGCCTGCCGCGTCGCGCTCCGCCTGAATCGCTCATCGGGCGGGCCGCCAAGAAGAAACTTCAACATCGACATTCGCCAACTCCGTCACTTGCGAATTGCTTCATGGATCGCAACAGGTCTGTAAACCTGTCTTGCTAATCCCGAATCTGAAAACCAAACACACCTTGCTTGACATCGATAGGCATTGATTCTAATCTTTGTTTATCTGCACAAGGGCAACTCGGCCCAGCAGAGAAAGCGGGGAGAAATGCCGAAAGAGCACCAAAGCAGGGCCACGCGATCAGCAAGGCGCGCATTGACCGTCTTCATCGCCACAAGCGTCGCCCTCCTGACTGCATTTGCAGCATCGCCGGCCGCCCAGGCTTCCCCCGGCATCGCAGACAGAGGGTCGGCGACCACCTCCAAGGGCTTGGAAGTCGCCGGCTTCGACGCGGAGGTCGCAGCCAAGAACGGATATGCGATCGTCACCCTGCCGGACGGGTCCCGCACATCCGTCCGAAAGGAACTGGCCGAGAGTGTGAGTAAGGGAGTGACGGCACCCACCGGCGCCATACTTCCCCCTGACGGCGACTACGGCACTCTCGGATACGACGCCGAGGACGGCACCTGTGGGCTCTCCTGGGTCAGACTCCTCGCAATGGGGAGCGGAAACGCCGACCTGGGAACCGGCTTTACGGTGCGACTCGACTGGCCCGGAATCTGGGACATCAACTGGCGGGTCAACATTACCGACGCGGGCGGCAGCAGCCAGCAGACGGGCTATGGGGCGCCGAGCGGAACCTGGACGTGGAGCTCGACGCGAATCCTGCACCTGACTCCCAGCCTGGCCACCGCCGGCATCCCGTTCTACTCGTACGTCCTCCTCCAGGACGGCACGATCTGCTACTCGCTCGGCCCCTCGACCACTGAATACATAACCTGACAGTGAATGTGGCGGCGTTTCGGACCCCTCGGCGAGGGACCCGGAGCGCCGCCATTCGGCCACCCGGAGTGCTCCCGTTGACCGAGCGACCATCGGACGAGCGACTCAACCCTCAAGATCTTCAATAACCAAGGCCGATGAGTGGTAGACTCCTCCGACGTACGGTCCGATTACTGGCAGTACATCCGATTGCCAGCAGGGCAAAGGAGCGACGGTGACCCTTCCCGAAAAGCTCAATCCACAGCAGTTTCAGGCTCGCGCCGACGAACAGATCGAGCGCATTCGGGCCACCGCCCACGAACTTCCCCTTTACGGGCTAGCCAACTGGACCGGCAGCCGAATGGTCAGCAACTGGATGGTGTGGAACGACGTGCTCGAGATGGCGGGACTCGGCTTCGGTGCTTTCCCTGGCTCAGGGCCGAGGATCGAGGTGATGGTCAGCAAGCAGGACGGAGCGAACGCCACACTCGACCGGCGCCGGGAAATCCGCCACGAGTTGGAGCCGCCGCGTACCGAGGACATCTTCAACCGGATCGAGCGGGAGCTTCAGGCGGAGACGCCCGGAGAGGCAGTCATCGCCGTCGAGGGCGAACCGCAACACTTCTCTGTATGGCAGCACGCGGGCGGATGGATTGCGGACACCCTCTGCAGCGGGCACCGCATCACCTTGAAGGCGCACGGTGTCGATCCTGCTTCGGTCGAACTGTGCCGGGTCCATGACATCGAGCCCTATCTGGACGGACGCCGGACGTTCCTGGCCGACAACGGTCCCAGCGCGGCTTGACCCACATTTCCGAACTGGGCCGGCACTCCCGCGGCGTCGTCACCCCGTGACGCGACCCGGCGCCAGGTCTGCGGCAGCAGGGACCTCGGGGCCGAACACCTCCGCGATGCCGGCGAGCAGTTCATGGGTGCGGGTTCGGGCGCCGGTCAGGTCGGTGACGGAGACCGTGAGCTGACGGTACGCCTGGGCGGTGTGGAACGAGAACGTGTAATAGCCGAAGGTGCCGCCGTCCTTGCCCCAGACCGCCGCCCCGTTCGGAAGCGTCACCCGGGCGATACCCAGGCCACCGCCGACGGTCGGCGCGGTCGTGGGCACCACGGTCTGCATGAGCCGCATCTCGGCCGGGCGAAGCAACTCCCCGGTCAGCAGCGCCCGGAAGAAGCGGTTGAGATCGCCCGCCGTCGAGACCATCCCGCCCGCGGCCCCGGCATGGGACGCGTCGTACGCGGCGACATCGAGCGGTCGGCCGCCGATCACGAGGTAGCCGTGGGCGTGCGGTTCGGGAAGGACGTCGGCGGCGCCCGGGACCAGGGTCCGACGTATGCCGAGTGGTCGCAGCACACGGCGCTCGACTTCCGTGTCGTAGGTGGCGCCGGTGACCTTCGCGATGACCATGCCGAGCAGGATGTAGCTGGTGTTGCAGTACGCCCGCGACGTTCCGGGCGCGAATCGGGGCGCATGCCTGGTGGCCCGGGCCACTATCTCCTGCGGGGTCCACCGCCGGAACCGGTCCCGGGCGACCTCGGCGAGGTCGAGATCGTCGGTGTAGTTGTGCAATCCGCTGGTGAAGTCGAGCAACTGTCGCAGGGTGATGCCGTCGCCGTCGGGAACCAGCCCGGGAAGCCACCGCTCGACGGGATCGTCCAGTCTGATCCGCCGCTCTCCGACGAGTTGGAGGATGACCGTCGCCGTGAACGTCTTGGTCACACTCCCGATGCGGAACCAGCCGCCGGCATCGACGGGAAGAGTGCCACGCAGTTCGGCAGAGCCACTGGAGCCGTGCCAGACCCGGTCCCCGACCCGGAACTCCGCCAACGCCCCACGCCGCCGACGGCGACCAACCTGTCCAGCATCTGCTGAAGACGGCGATGGTCCGTGTCGGCAGGTCCTGATACCGCTCGCATCGGAACTCCCCTACGACGGGATCACAGGTCGTACGGGGTGTCCTTTACAGGAGATGGAGTTGCACCGCGCACCGTCCGTCTCCGGCGGGGACGACGTCCAATTCTACCTGGACCAATGTCACCCACCCGCCCGTCGTGGGCGCTTGTCGATCTGAGCGACAGTGACCTTATCCGGGCCCGGAAAGGTATCTGACGCTCAGATCAGCGTCGCCGGTCACGGCTCGAACTTGTAGCCCAGGCCCCGGACGGTGACGATGTAGCGGGGTGCGGACGGCTCCGGCTCGACCTTGGAGCGCAGCCGCTTGACGTGCACGTCGAGGGTCTTGGTGTCGCCGACGTAGTCGGCCCCCCACACCCGGTCGATCAGCTGGCCGCGGGTGAGCACCCGACCCGCGTTGCGCAGCAGCAGCTCCAGCAGCTCGAACTCCTTGAGCGGCAGCTGCACGGCCGCGCCGTCGACGGTCACCACGTGGCGCTCGATGTCCATCCGGACCGGACCGGCGGACAGCGTGGGGGTCGCCACGTCGGTGGTCTCCGGGCTGTGCCGGCGCAGTACGGCCCGGACCCGGGCGACGAGTTCACGCGGCGAGTACGGCTTGGTGACGTAGTCGTCGGCGCCGATCTCCAGTCCGACGACCTTGTCGATCTCGCTGTCCCGGGCGGTGACCATGATGATCGGCACGTGCGACCGCTGCCGCAGTTGGCGGCACACCTCGGTGCCGGACATCTCAGGCAGCATCAGGTCGAGCAGCACGATGTCGGCACCGGTGCGGTCGAATTCGGTCAGCGCGGTCGGGCCGGTCGCCGCGACCGACACCTCGAATCCCTCTTTGCGCAGCATGTAGGACAGGGCGTCGGAGAACGACTCCTCGTCCTCGACCACGAGTACGCGGGCCACGGGACTTTCCTTTCCTGGTCGTCAGGCCTGCCGGAGCTCGGCCGGACCGTTGTCGATCTCAAGCGATGGTGGTAGCGGGAGGACCGCGTCGGGCGGGCTCGACGGTAGCCGGAGCGTGAACGTCGAGCCTCCTCCCAGAGTGCTCGCCACGTCGACCCGCCCACCATGGTTGCTCGCGATGTGCTTCACGATGGCCAGCCCGAGGCCGGTGCCGCCGGTGGCGCGGGAGCGGGCCTGGTCGGCCCGGTAGAACCGCTCGAAGATCCGTTCGACCTCGTGCGGGGCGATGCCGACCCCCTGGTCACTGACGGCCATCTCCACGTAGCCGTCGGACTGGCTGATGGTGATGGTGACCCGGGTCTGCTCCCCGGAGTAGGCGATGGCGTTCTCGACCAGGTTCGACAGCGCCGTCGCGACCTGGGTGTCGCTTCCGTAGACGGTGAGCCGGCGGTCGCCCTCGACCGCCACCTCGATCTGCCGGGCCGCGGCGGCCGTCCGGGTCCGGTCGACCACTTCGGCGACCACCCATTCGAGCGCGACCGGCTCGGGCGCGGGCAGCGGCTCGGCACCCTGGAGGCGGGTGAGTTCGAGCAGCTCGTTGACAAGCCGGCCGAGCCGGGTCGACTCGTGGTGGATCCGCTCGGCGAACCGGCGGGCAGCGGCGACGTCCTCGGCGATGCCGTGGGCGTCGGCGGACTCGGCGGCCTCGGTGGCGTCCAGCAGCGCCTCGGAGAGCAGCTGGAGGGCGCCGATCGGGGTCTTCAGCTCGTGGCTGACGTTGGCGACGAAGTCCCGCCGTACCCGGCTGACCCGGTGCGCCTCGGTGACGTCGGAGGCTTCGACGGCGACGTAGTTGGCGCCGAGGCCAACCGCGCGCAGGTGTACGCCGAGCGGCTCCTGGGCGCCTTCGCGCCCCCGGGGCAGGTCGAGTTCGACCTCGCGCCGTACGCCGGTACGGCGTACCTGGCCGGCGAGGGTACGGATGATCGGGTGGACGGCGACGGTGCCCTGTGTCGGTCCGACCCGCAGCAGTCCCATCGCCCGGGCGGCCGGGTTGATCAGGACCGGTACGTCGTCGACGTCGAGCACGACCACGCCGACCCGCAGCGAATCGAGACTCTTGCGGCCGAGCCCGGTCAGCGCGGCCTGCTGGTCGGTGCCGATCTGAGCCCTCCCCAGGGTCGACTGGCCCGGTCGGCCGGGCCGGCGGGGAGTCCGGTGGCGTTTCCAGGCACGTTGGATAATCGGTAGAACGGTGAGCCCGGCCACCATGCCGGCCACCGCTGCGCCGGCAATACTGGCCACGACCGCCCAATCCACGAGGCGATCGTAGGGTCACTGTTAACCTTTTGACCTCGCATAACGGGACGAATCACAGCCACTTCGGAGAATATTCACTGTCCCGCCCGGCGTCGTTCACCGCTGTTCACTCCGTCGCCGCCGCGTTCACCTACGGTTGGCCCGGCCCACCCGACTGCCGCCACGCACATCCGCGCGGCCGGCCCCGACGCACAGGGACGTGATCATGCGCGAGGAGTTCCGCGCCGACCTGCACACCGTCAGCCAGCTGCTGGTGGACATGGCAGAGGCCGTACGCGCCGCCATGCGTAACGCCACCCGGGCACTGCTCGCGGCCGACCGGGCCGCGGCGGAGGCGGTGATCGCCCGGGACGCCGAGATCGACAGCCTCTACTCGCAGGTCGAGGCCCGGGTCTCCGACCTGCTCGCCCGGCAGGCGCCGGTAGCCACCGACCTGCGTACGGTCGTCACCGCACTGCACGTGGCCGCGGACCTGGAGCGGATGGGCGACCTCGCGGACCACGTGGCGAAGACGGCGCTGCGCCGGCACCCGTCGCCGGCCGTTCCCGCCGAGCTGCGGCCGATCTTCGTGTCGATGGCCGAGGTCGCCGACGGGATCGCCAACAAGATCGCCAACGTGCTGTCGAAGCCCGACGCCGACCGGGCCGTCGAGCTGGAGCGCGACGACGACGTCATGGACCAGCTGCACCGCAACCTCTTCAGCACGCTGCTCGACGACGCGTGGCCGTACGGCGTCGAGACCGCGATCGACGGCGCGCTGCTCGGCCGGTTCTACGAGCGGTACGCCGACCACGCGGTGAACGCCGGCCGCCACGTGCACTACCTGGTCACCGGGGAGCACCCGTACTGATCCGGGTCGACCACCTACGACCCGGTACATAGAGCGGCGGGCGGTGCCGATCGGCACCGCCCGCCGTCGTTCCGGGCGTTCAGCGACCCTGGTTCGCCACCGCCGCGGCAGCCTCCTTGGCCGCCTCCGGGTCGAGGTAGCTGCCGCCCGTGGTGATCGGACGCAGCTGCGGGTCGAGGTCGTAGCGCAGCGGGATACCGGTCGGGATGTTGAGCTTGGCGATCGCCTCGTCGGAGATCCCGTCCAGATGCTTCACCAGCCCGCGCAGCGAGTTGCCGTGCGCCGCGACCAGCACCGTGCGGCCGGCGAGCAGGTCCGGCACGATCGAGTCGTACCAGTACGGCAGCATCCGCTCCACCACGTCCTTGAGGCACTCGGTGCGCGGCGCCAGCTCGGGCGGCAGAGCGAAGTAGCGCGGGTCGTCGGTCTGCGACCACTCGCTGTCCGCCTCGATCGGCGGCGGTGGGGTGTCGTAGGAGCGCCGCCAGATGGTGAACTGCTCCTCGCCGTACGCCTCCAGGGTCTCCTTCTTGTTCTTGCCCTGGAGCGCGCCGTAGTGCCGTTCGTTGAGCCGCCACGAGCGACGCACCGCGATCCAGTGCCGGTCGGCGGCGTGCAGCGCCAGCTCGGCGGTGCGGATGGCACGGCGCAGCACGCTGGTGTGCACCACGTCGGGCAGCAGGTCATGATCGCGCAGCAGCTCGCCGCCGCGCCGGGCCTCGGCCTCACCCTTGGCGTTCAGGTCGACGTCGACCCAACCGGTGAAGAGGTTCTTGGCGTTCCACTCGCTCTCGCCGTGCCGCAGCAGCACCAACGTCCCCACAGTCATGAATCTCATCCTGCCGTAGCCGTGGTGGCCCGGTAGCACGACCCGGTGGTGACGACCACCACGTGGAAATCCCGCTGACCCGGAACATTGGTCCACACTAGGTTGCGTAAGGGACTGTCAGGGACACGGTCATTACGACGCGGATACGGGATCGGGGCGGCGGCGTGCGGAGCGTTCGAGGTTGGTTACGGGACACGGCCGGCGGTCTCCCCCGGGCCTTCTGGTACCTGTGGGCGGGCACGCTGATCAACCGCCTCGGCTCCTTCGTCCTGATCTTCCTGGCGGTCTACCTCACCAGCGAGCGCGGCTTCTCCGAACTGCAGGCCGGCCTCGTACTCGGCCTCTGGGGCGCCGGCGGCACGGTCGGCACCCTCGCGGGCGGCACCCTCGCCGACCGTTGGGGACGCCGCCCGACCCTGCTCACCGCGCACCTCGGCGCCGCGACGATGATGCTGGGGCTCGGCCTGGCCCGCGACCTGTGGGCGGTCGCCGTCGGCGCGCTCCTGCTCGGCATGTTCGCCGAGGCGGCCCGGCCGGCCTTCTCCGCGATGATGGTCGACGTGGTGCCGGAGCGGGACCGGCTACGGGCCTTCTCGCTCAACTACTGGGCCCTCAACCTCGGCTTCGCCTGTGCCGCGATCCTGGCCGGCTTCGCCGCCCAGGCCGACTACCTGCTGCTCTTCCTCGTCAACGCGGCCACCACGACGGTGACCGCGGTGATCATCTTCCGCAAGGTCCGGGAGTCGGCGCCGGCCCGGACCACCGTGAAACTCACCGGTACGCCGGCACCGGCCGGCGGGCTGCGGACCGCGCTGACCGACCGGGTGTTCCTCGTCTTCGTCGTCCTGAACCTGCTGTTGGCGCTGATCTTCATGCAGCACATCTCGATGCTGCCGATCGCGATGGGCCAGGACGGACTGTCGCCGGCGACGTACGGGTCGGTGATCGCGCTCAACGGCGTGCTGATCGTGGTCGGGCAACTCTTCGTACCGCGCCTGATCAGGGGCCGTAGCCGGTCGCACGTACTCGCCCTGGCCGCCCTGATCACCGGCATCGGATTCGGGCTCACCGCGTTCGCCGAGGTCGCCTGGTTCTACGCCCTCACCGTGCTGATCTGGACCCTCGGCGAGATGCTCCAGTCACCGTCCAACTCCACGCTGATCGCCGAGCTGTCGCCCAGCACGCTGCGGGGCAGGTACGCGGGCGTCTTCTCGCTGTCCTGGTCGCTGGCGTCGTTCGCCGCGCCGATCGCCGGTGGCTGGGTGCAGCAGACTCTCGGCAACTCGGTGCTGTGGCTCGGCTGCGGCGCGCTGGCCGGCTTCGTCGCCGTCGCCCAGCTGCTCTCCGGACCGGCCCGGGAACGGCGGGCCGCGGCCCTGCGCGCGGCGGCCGCACCGGCCCCGGTCGACGCCGGTCCGAAGCCGGTCGAGGCGGACGCGACCTCCGAACCCGCCGGGGAGCCGCTGGTGGCACCGCTGCCGCCGGTCGAGGCCAGCGGGGCGGCGGTCGCCCCGACCGAGAAGGGCGTCACGACGACCGGGTGACGAGCGACACGCTGGCGCGCCGGGTCACCACTTCCTAACGTCGACACGACCGACTGGAAACAAACCTTCCCGGAGGGCGCCGCGTGCGTACCTGGCTACGCGACACGGCCGGCGGCCTCCCGGCGACGTACTGGTACCTGTGGACCGGGCTACTGATCAACCGGACCGGCGCGTTCGCGATGCTGTTCCTGTCGCTCTACCTGACCGACGTGCGGGGTGCCCGCGAGGCCGTCGCCGGCCTGGTCGTCGGGGCGTACGGCATCGGTGGGGCGGCCGGGGTGCTGCTCGGCGGGGTGCTCGCCGACTCCTGGGGACGGCGCCGGACCCTCCTGTGGTCGCATGTGGCCGCCGGCTCCCTGATGGTCGCGATGGCGTTCGCGGACGGCATCGGCACGATCGCCGTCCTCGCCACGCTCGTCGGGATCGTCCACTCGATGCCGGGGCCGGCGTTCGTCGCCGCGATCGTCGACATCGTGCCGGAGGAGCGCCGGTCCCGGGCGTTCAACCTGCAGTTCTGGGCATTCAACCTGGGGATGGCGGCGGCCTCGCTGCTCGCCGGAGTGCTCGCCGAGGCCAGCTTCACCGCACTGTTCCTGGTCGACGCGGTGGCCACCCTGACCACCGCCGCCATCATCGCCTGGAAGGTGCCCGAGACCCTGACCGGCCAGCGGCCCCGGCGGGTCAGGGGCGGCCCCGGACTGCGTACGGCGCTGACCGACCGGGCGTTCCTCGTCTTCGTCGCGCTCACCTTCGCGCTGGCGGTCCTGGTGACCCAGACCTCCACGATCATGCCGCTGGCGATGCGCGCCGACGGCCTCGGTCCGGGCGCGTACGGCATCGTCGTCGCCGTCGGCGGAGCACTGATCGTGGTCGGGCAACTCTTCGTACCCCGGCTCATCGACGGCCGCCGCAAACACCATGTACTGGCGTTGTCGACCGGCCTGCTGGCCGTCGGCTTCGGCTCGCTGGCGTTCGCCGACCACCTCGCCGCCTACCTCGCGGCGGCGTTCGTCTGGACGATCGGGCAGATGCTGGCGGCGCCCCCGAACGCCGAGATCAACGCGGAACTCGCCCCGCCCGCGCTACGCGGCCGCTACCAGGCGGTGTTCTACCTGACGTTCCCGGCCGCGTCGTTCGTCGCCCCGGCGCTCGGCGGGGCCAGCCTGGAATACCTGGGCGACTGGCACTGGATCATCACCGGTGCCGCCGGTCTGCTCGCCGTCGGTGGGCACCTGCTGGCCGGACCGTCCCGGGAGCGCCAGGTCGCGGCCCGGCTCGCCCGGTCCGTCGGGACGGCCACCGGAAAGGCGCCGGCCGACGTACGCGGCGCGTGACCGGGCGGCGCACCGTCAGGTCTGGACGGCGATCTCGACCACGGTGCGACCGGTCAGCGGTCCGCTCATGGCTTGGGGGACGCTACGGGTCGGCCCGGCGGCGGCGGGCGACGCTCACCCCCGTAAGCGCCGCCCGCGCACACCGCCGGTAGAGGTGGCGCCGTCCCCCAACGGCCCAGAATGCCACCCGTCCCCGTCGCCAGCTCGTGCGCGGATCGAACCGATCCGCTGCTCCCCCGAACATTTCCGAGCTCGGCGCGTACAGATCACGTTAGTTCTCGATCCGGCCGACCGACAACCCTCATACCATGTCTTGCCGGTCACACCGTGCGATCGCCGTCACTTTTTCTTTCGCGACGTTTAAGGACCGGAAATCCTCGGTACGCGCCCATCGGCCGATCTCAGCCGTCTTCGCGCAGCGGTGACTCGAGCAGGAAGAAGTTGCTCGGCCGCCCACTGCGCATCTGTTCCTGGTAGATGAAATTGAGCTGCCGCTCGTCGAACGTACGCAACCACTCGGCCCAACTCACCTCGGTCAGCGGCCGGCCACGGTGATACCCCGGGAAGTCGAAACGCAACACCCCGAGATGGCCGTCGTGTTCGGTGTTCTCGATGGTGGCCGGTTTCGCGTTGCGGGCCTGCGCCCACCGCTTGATCACCTCGTGGTCGGTGGTGACCAGGCTGCGGCCCGGACGCTCCGGCCGGTCCTGGGTCGACGAGATGCGCTGGGCGTACTTCGTCGTCCGGGAGGTCGCACCGCCCTGCCGGGTCCGGCCGGACGTTCCCTTGGCCGCCGCGGACGTGCTCTTCCGAGCCGTCGTCGTGCTCTTCTTCGCGCCGGGGCCCCGCGCGGCCGTGGTCGCCTTGCCGGCCGCGGTCTCCGTACGCTTGCCGGCCCCCTTCGCCGGGGCACCGGCCTTGGCCGCGCCGCCCCGACGCTGATCCGCCCGCAACTCCTTCACGACCCGCTTGACCAGGTCGTCCTTACGTAGCCCCGACGTGCCGGAGATCCCCCGACGGCGCAGTTCCCCGCGCAGGTCGTCGACCCGCCGCTGGGCGATGTCGCTCTCCCTGATCTGGGTCGCCGCCGGACCCGACCGGCTCTTCGTGGCGGTCGCGGACCCGCCGCGACCTGAACTGTTCCGCTGAGCCATTTCCTGCTCCCTCGACAGTCTGTCCTCGGCAGGCGGCGGCACACCCGACAGGGTCACCGACCGCCCCGACAGCGTTACCCGTCAGGGGCGGTCCAAACCCGTCTCCCCGGTCGTCGAAGGCTCGAAAAGATGCGCGAACGCCCGCAGGTTGGCCGTCGATTCGCCGTTTCGGACCCGCCATTCCCACTCACGCCGGATCGCCGTCCCGAAACCGATCTCCAGCATCGTGTCGAACGACTCGTCGGCGTACGTCAGCACCGAGCCGAGCAGCCGGTCGAGTTCGTCCTCGTCGACCCCGCCCAGTCCGACCCGACCGGTCAGATAGACGTCGCCGACCGGATCGATGGCGAACGCGACGCCGTACATGCGGGAGTTGCGCTGCAGCAGCCAGGCCCACAGTTCCTCGCGCCGCTCGTCGGGCTGCCGCATCACGAACGCCTCGACGCGCAGCGCGTGCTCGCCGACGATCAGGTTGCAGACCGTCTTGAGCTTGTGGGTACCGGGCAGCGTGACCGCGTACGAGAACTCGCCGGTCGACTCGAATTCCAGCTCGCGGTCGGCGCACACCGCCTCGACCAGTGCCGCCACCTCGCCCTGCGGCCTCAACTGATCACCCTCCCCGTCGCGACCGTGGAGCTCTAGAACGCACCCGCGCTGATCGCCGCCGCGCCGTCGGTCAGTTGCGACAGCGTCCTGCTGCGGTGCTCGGCCACCGCCCCACGGTAGACCTTGATCAGGCCGGCGGCCGTGCGCGTCCACGAGAAGTTGCGGGCGTGGCGGACCGCGCCCCGCCCCAGCCCGGCCCGGCGGGCCGGTGCGGCGAGCAGGCCGCCCAGCACCCGGGCCCAGTCGACCGGGTCGTGACCGTCGACGAGCATGCCGCTGATCTGGTCGCGTACGGCGGTCACCAGGCCGCCGACGGCAGCGGCGACGACCGGCGTGCCGCACGCCTGCGCCTCCAGCGCCACCAGGCCGAAGGATTCGTTGTGGGACGGCACCGCCACCAGGTCCGCGGCCCGGTAGAGCGCCGGCAGGTCGTCGCCGGTCTGGGGTGGCAGGAACCGTACGGCGTCGGCGATGCCGAGCGATGCGGCCAGGTCGATCAGCGCGGTGGGCCGGTCCAGGCCGGTGCCGCTCGGACCGCCGACGATCACCACGGTCAGCCGGCCGGCGATCTCGGGGTCGCGGGAGCGCAACGCGGCGGCGGCGTGCAACAGGACGTCGGGGGCCTTCAACGGCTGGATCCGGCCGACGAACGCGACGACGTACCCCTGCTCGGACAGGCCGAGCCGGCGGCGGGCGGCGAGCCGGGTGGCGGCCTCGGTCCCGGTGGCCGGCGGCCGGAAGCGGTCGAGGTCGACGCCGGGTTCGACGACCGCGACCCGGGTCGGGTCGGCCCCGTAGCTGTCGATCAGGTCGTGGGCTTCGACGCGGGTGTTGGCCACGAGGCGGTCGGCTTCGACGACCAACTGCTCCTCGCCGATGATCCGGGCCTTGGGCTCGGGCCGGTCGCCGGTGGCGAGCCGGGCGTTCTTGACCTTGGCGAGGGTGTGCGCGCTGTGTACGAGCGGCACGCCCCAGCGCTCCTTGGCCAGCCAGCCGACCTGGCCGGAAAGCCAGTAGTGGGAGTGCACAAGGTCGTAGTAGCCGGGGGCACGGGCCGCTTCGGCCCGCAGTACGCCGGTGGTGAAGGCGCACATCTGGGCCGGCAGCTCTTCCTTGGCGAGTCCTTCGAACGGTCCGGAGATGACGTGCCGGACCTTCACGCCGGGGGCCATCTCGACGGTGGGAGGCAGGTCGCCGGCTGTCGCGCGGGTGAAGATCTCGACCTCCACCCCGGCGTCGGCGAGGCGGCGGGCGACCTCGACGATGTAGACGTTCATGCCGCCGGCGTCGCCCGTGCCGGGTTGGTGCAGTGGCGAGGTGTGCACGGAAAGGGTGGCGATCCGTCGGGGTGTCGGCCACGGCTGGAGACCTCGCTGCCGCGCTACGCCGGTGTGCATTTCCGCCACATCTGCTCCTCAAAGTCAGTTATGCGCCGTTCTGCGCGACCGGCCCCATAGAGCAACCGCTGCACCGCGTGCCATCTTCCCGATTCACGCAACGGCATTCATCGGGACGGACCCCGTACGTGACCCACCTCATCCGGACGACCCGGGGCCGCGCCGGTGGGAAAGAATGAGGCCATGACCCCTATCGCGATCGTCACCGGAGCGTCGAGCGGAATCGGCGCGGCGACCGCGCGGCGGCTCGGCACCGAGGGCTTCCACGTCGTGCTGGCCGCCCGCCGGGTGGACCGCCTGGAGACCCTGCTCGCCGAGATCACCGCCGGTGGCGGCCGGGCGACGGCGGTGGGCTGCGACGTCACGTCGGACGGATCGGTCGCCGACCTGGCCGCCGCGGTCGACGACCTCCCCGGCCCGGTGACCCTGCTGGTCAACAACGCCGGCGGGGCGCGCGGGCTGGACCAGGTCGAAGACGCCGACATCGGCGACTGGCAGTGGATGTACGACGTGAACGTGCTCGGCACCCTGCGGGTCACCAAGGCGCTGCTGCCCGCCCTGGAACGGTCCGGTGCCGCGACGGTGGTCGTGGTCAGCTCGACCGCCGGGCTCGGCGTCTACGAGGGCGGGGGCGGCTACACCGCCGCCAAGCACGCGCAGACCGCGCTGGCCGGCACGCTGCGCCTCGAACTCAACGGCCGCCCGATCCGGGTGGTCGAGATCGATCCGGGGATGGTGCGCACCGACGAGTTCGGGCTGGTCCGCTTCGACGGGGACGCGGACCGGGCCGCCGCCGTCTACGCGGGCGTCGCCGAGCCGCTGGTCGCCGACGACATCGCCGACTGCGTCGCCTGGTGCGCCACCCGCCCGCACCACGTCAACGTCGACCGTCTCGTGGTCCGGCCGCTGGCCCAGGCCGCGCAGCACAAGGTGCACCGGGTGAGCTGATGACCCGACCGCGCCGCCCGCTCGGGGTCGTCACGCGCGGCACCACCAACCCCAACCGGCTGCGCCGGGTGGACAACTGGATCGCGGCCCACTGCGCCGGCGTGCTGCACGACGCCGCCGACCCGCTCGTGGTCGACCTGGGGTACGGCGCCACGCCGGTGACCGCCGTGGAGCTGCGCGCCCGGCTGGCCGCCGCCGTACGGCCCGACGTACGGGTGCTCGGCCTGGAGATCGATCCGGTGCGGGTGGCGGCCGCGGCGACCGCCGCCGACCCGCCCTGGTTGACGTTCGCCCGGGGCGGGTTCGAACTGGCCGGCACCCGGCCGGCCGTCGTACGCGCGTTCAACGTCCTGCGACAGTACGACGAGGCCGAGGTGGCGCCCGCCTGGCGGACGATGACCGACGGGCTGGCCGCCGGCGGTGTGGTCGTCGAGGGCACCTGCGACGAGTTGGGCCGGCTCGGTTCCTGGGTGCTGCTCGACGCGGCCGGTCCCCGGTCGCTGACCCTGGCCGCCAAACTGTCCACACTGGGCAGTCCGGGTACGGTCGCCGAACGGCTACCGAAGGCGCTGATCCATCGCAACGTGCCCGGCGAACCGGTGCACGCGCTGCTGCGGGCGCTCGACGACGGCTGGCGGGCCGCCGCGCCGTACGCCCCGTTCGGGCCGCGGCAGCGCTGGGTGCGCGCGGTGTCGGCGATACGCGAAGCGGGCTGGCCGGTGTCGGACCGGCCGGCCCGCTGGCGGCTGGGTGAGGTGACGGTGCCGTGGTCGGCGGTCGCCCCGGTGGCCGGGGGCTGACGAAACCGTCAGCCGGCCCGGCGGCGCCGGGCGACCACGAGGGCGACGGCACCGACGGCGAGCAGGCCGCCGCCGACGGCGGCGAGCCAGGTGACCGACGCGCCGGTGTTCGGCAGCGGCGGCGGGGTGCTGGGCCGGGCCACCGGTTCGAGCACGAACGACGAGACGGCGCAGCCGCCCTGCCGGTAGGCCGGGTCGCAGTTACTCTCGGCCGGGCCTCGGACGACGTTGCGCAACCGCAGGTCACCGGTGTGTTCGGGGTTCACGGTGATCGAGTAGCTGATCACCACCGGCTCGCCGGCCGGCACGTCGCCGGTCCAGGTCAGCTCCGGTTCGTTCCAGTCCAGCCGGCCGGCCGTGGCGGTCGCGTTGCCGTCGTACCGGGCGTCGTCGAGCACACCGGTGAGGTCGTCGACGACCTCGATGTCGTCGAGCCCCTGCCCGCTGCGCAGGACGATCTGGTAGTTGACCTTGGCTCCGGGCATGACCTGGGCGGCGTCGGCGGCCTTGGTGATGGCCAGCGGCCGGGCGGCCTCCTCCTGGGTCGCGTCGCCGGTCGCGGCGGCGGGACGGTCCCCGTCACCGGCCCGGGCCGGATCGTCGGCGTCCGGCCCCGGCGCGGGGCCGTCGTCGGCCGGCCTGTCACCGCCGAGGCCGGGGATGACCGGCAGCCCCGGCAGGATCGGGGCGGGCGGCGACGGCCGGGCGGCCGCGGCGACCGGCAGGAGCGGCACGGACACGGCGGCGGCGAGCACGGTCGCGGACAGCAGGCGGCGGACGGCAGAGATCTTCCCCATAACCACCGTCAACGAGCCGCCTGCATCAAGGCAACGGCAAAAT
This sequence comes from Polymorphospora rubra, assembly GCF_018324255.1. Taxonomy (GTDB): domain Bacteria; phylum Actinomycetota; class Actinomycetes; order Mycobacteriales; family Micromonosporaceae; genus Polymorphospora; species Polymorphospora rubra. Next base: position 3,357,660 of record NZ_AP023359.1, on the reverse strand, counting down.
AAGCAAATAGTCCGATTTAGAGTTCGCAGTTGACCAGCACCGGCTCCGGATGCAGGGTCACCCCGAACCGGGCGTGCACGCCGTCCCGGATCTCCCGGGCCAGCGCCAGCAGGTCACCCGTCGTGCCGCCGCCCCGATGGGTCAGCGCCAGGGTGTGCTTCGACGAGATCGCGACCGGCCCCCGGTCGCCGTACCCCTTGGTGAAGCCGGCCCGGTCGATCAACCAGGCCGCGCTGACCTTGACGACGCCGGACGGATCGGGCCAGGACGGCGGCTCGCCCACCGCCACGGCCCGGGCCAGCAGCGCCTCGTACGCCGCCGCGTCGAGCACCGGGTTGGTGAAGAACGAGCCGACCGAGCGGGTGTCCGGATCCGCCGGATCGAGCACCATGCCCTTGCCGGCCCGCAGGGCCAGGACCGCCGTCCGCGCCTGGGCCAGCGGCACCCGGTCACCGGTCGTCACGCCGAGCGCGCGGGCCAGCTCGGCGTACCGGACCGGCGACGACAGCGGCGAGCGGGCCAGCCGGAAGTCGACCGAGAGCACCACCCTGCGGTCGCTGTGCTTGAAGACGCTCCCCCGGTAGGCGAAGCCGCAGTCCGCCGGGGTCAGCCGCAGGGTCTCGTCGGTCACCCGGTCGTACGCCTCGACGGCGCTGATCGTCTCGGCCACCTCCTGCCCGTACGCCCCGACGTTCTGGATCGGGGTGGCGCCGGCCGAGCCGGGGATGCCGGAGAGGCATTCGACCCCGGACAGCCCGGCGTCGACGGTGTACGCGACGAAGTCGTCCCACGGTTCGCCGGCCGCGACCCGCACGGTGACGGTCCCGGCGTCCTCGGCCACGGTCCGCACGCCCCGCGACCGGACGAGCACGACGAGGCCGGGGAATCCGGCGTCGCCGACCACCACGTTGCTGCCGCCGGCGAGAATCAGAACAGGCTGATCGTCGAACGCCGCCTCTCGTATGCTTTGCACGGTTTCAGCGGCGTCGCCAGCGGTTAAGAGTCGGCGTGGCGGGCCACCGAGCCGCAGGGTCGTGTAGGCGGCCAGCGATCGGGGGCTGGTCGGTTCACCGGTGGTCGGCGCTTGGGCACTAACGTCGGGCACGCTGTTCACCCTAGGCTGGAAGCAGCCTGGCGAGGCACGGACGGTCGGTCGTCCTGGAGGAAATGGCGATGAGCAGACTGCACGGCACCAAGGACTTCTGGATCGGGGCACTGCGCGTCGAGGGCCCCGCCTTCCGCACCGCGATCGCCGAGGCCGATCCCACGGCCGCGGTGCCGTCGTGTCCGGACTGGACCGTCACCGACCTGGTACACCACCTCGGCTCCTTCTACGGCTGGGTGGCCGGCCTGGTCACCTCCGGCAGCACCGAGCAGCCGGCGCCGCCGGCCACCTCGGAGGGCCTGCCGACCGGAACGGCCGCGATCGACTGGTGGCAGCGGGAATTCGACCGGCTCATCGGCGTGCTCGACGGCCTCGACGCCGAGTCGCCGGCGTGGAACTGGGCACCGCAGCCGAAGCGGGTCGGGTTCTGGCACCGGCGCGTCGCGCACGAGACGGCGCTGCGCCGGTGGGACGCGCAGACGGCGATCGTCTCGGTCGAACCCATCGAGGCCAAGCTCGCCGCCGACGGGGTGACCGAACTGCTGGACACCTGGCTGCCGGCCGGGCAGCGGCTTTCGACCGAGCCGCGGCACGGCGTCGCGCAGCTCGTGGCGGTCGACGCCGACCAGGAGTGGTTTCTGCGTCTGCGCGGCGAGGGTGTCGCGCTGCTGGACACCGACACGATCCTGGACAGCGACGACCCGCACGCCCGGCTGCACGCGACCGGCACGGCGAGCGACCTGCTGCTCGCCCTCTGGGGCCGGATCGGCTTCGACGTGATCGACGTGACCGGCGACACGACTCTGCTCACCGCGCTTCGTACCGGCTGACCCCCGCCTCTCTCCCGCCTCGGACCCGCCCCTTCGTGGGCGGGTTCTTCGGTAACGCCGCCACAACTTTCTGAGAGCGCTCTCTTGACGTCTGGCCCCACTCGGTCCACCCTTTCGTGAGAGCGCTCTCTCGCCCGGGCGCTCGACGACGGGGATCGCACACCACCACCACAAAAGGGGTCCCAGATGCGCTTCAGCCTGCGCTTTTCCGGCCGCCGACGGCTCGCGGCGGCCGCCGCGGCCGCCACCGGAGTACTGCTCGCCGCCACCGGCTGTGGCGGCGACGACGGGGCCGGCGACGGCACGATCACCCTGACCGTCGACGTCTTCGGCCAGTTCGGCTACGAAGAGCTCTACAAGGAGTACATGGCCACCAACCCGCACATCAAGATCGTCGAACGGGGCACCGGCGGCAACCTCGACGAGTATTCGCCCAAGCTCACCCAGTGGCTCGCCGCGGGCAAGGGTGCCGGCGACGTGGTGGCCATCGAGGAAGGCCTGATGGTCGAATACAAGGCCAACCCGAAGAACTTCGTCAACCTGCTCGACCACGGTGCCGGCGAACTCGAGGGCAACTTCCTGCCCTGGAAGTGGAACCAGGGGCTCGCCGACAACGGCAAGCACCTGATCGGCCTCGGCACCGACGTCGGCGGCATGGCCATGTGCTACCGCTCCGACCTGTTCGCCAAGGCCGGCCTGCCCACCGACCGCGAGGAGGTCGGGAAGCTCTGGCCCACCTGGCAGGACTACATCAAGGTCGGCGAGCGGTTCACGGCCGCCGACACCGGCGCCGCGTTCCTCGACGCGGCCACCAACACCTTCAACACGATCGTGCTCCAGGAGGCCGGCAAGTCCACCGGCTACCACTACTACGACACCGGCGACAACCTGGTCGTCGAGAGCAACCCGGCCGTACGGCGGGCCTGGGACGTCACCGTCGACATCATCGACTCCGGCCTCAGCGGGAAGTACGGCGCCTGGTCCGAGGAGTGGGTCGCCGCCTTCAAGCAGGCGAAGTTCGCCACCATCGCCTGCCCGGCCTGGATGACCGGCGTGATCGAGGGCAACGCCGGCGCCGACGCAAAGGGCAAGTGGGACATCGCGGCGGTGCCCGGCGGTGGCGGCAACTGGGGCGGCTCACACCTCGCCGTACCGACGCAGAGCAGGCACCAGGCCGAGGCGATCGCGCTGGCCAAGTTCCTGACCAGCCCGCAGGGCCACGTCGGGGCGTTCCAGGCCAAGGGTCCGCTGCCGTCGTCGCCGCAGGCGCTCGACGACCCGGCGGTCGCCCAGTCGACCAACGGGTACTTCAGCGACGCGCCGGTCGGTCTGATCTTCGGCGGCGGCGCCAAGAGCCTCAAGCCGGTCTACATGGGACCGAAGAACCAGGCCGTCCGCACCGAGGTCGAGAACGCGATCCGCACCGTCGAACTGGGCCAGCGCAGCCCGGCCGAGGGCTGGAAGGACGCCGTGGACAACTCGAAGAAGGCCGCGGCCAAGTAACCGGAGGAGCCGGACCGGGCCCTGGCGCACCGCCGCCGGCCCGGTCCGCCGACCGGTCCCGTTCTTCCGGACCTCGCCAGAAGGAACCCCCGATGAGTCTGCACGTGGACGTCGGCGCGCCCCGCCGGGGCAGCCACAGCAAACCCCGGCCGGCGGCCGGGCGCGGCCCGGGTCCCGCCGACAGGCGACCCCGCGGACGGTTCAGCCGCTTCGACCTCAAGTACTCGCCGTACTTCTACATCGCCCCGTTCTTCCTGCTCTTCGCCGTCTTCGGGGCCTACCCGCTCGGCTACACGCTGTGGGTCTCGTTGCACGACTGGGACCTGCTCGGCGACGAGCAGGCATTCGTCGGGCTGGCGAACTACCGCGCCCTGATGGCCGACTCCGACTTCTGGAACTCGGTCGTCAACACGCTGGGGATCTTCGTCATCTCGACGGTCCCGCAACTCCTGCTCGCACTCTGGCTGGCCAACCTGCTCAACCGGCAACTGCGGGCCCGGACGCTGTTCCGGATGGGCGTGCTCATCCCCAACATCACCTCGACCGCGGCCGTCGCGATCGTCTTCTCACAGCTCTTCAGCCGCGAGTTCGGACTGATCAACTGGACCCTCGACCTGGTCGGCGTCGACGCGATCGACTGGAAGGCCAACCGCCTGGCCTCCTGGGTGGCCATCTCGACCATGGTCGACTGGCGGTGGACCGGCTACAACGCACTGATCTTCCTCGCCGCGATGCAGGCGATCCCCCGCGACCTCTACGAGTCGGCCGCCATCGACGGGGCCCGCCCGATCCGGCAGTTCTGGTCGATCACCGTGCCGCTGCTGAAGCCGACGATCATCTTCGCCGTCATCATCTCCACCATCGGCGGGCTGCAACTCTTCACCGAACCCCGGCTCTTCAACTCCGGCCCCAACCCCATCCGGGGCGGGCCGCTGCGCGAGTCGCAGACCATGACGATGTACATGTTCGAGAACGCCTTCGCGCCCAACTACAACTTCGGATACGGCTCCGCCGTGGCGTGGATGCTATTCGCCCTCATCGTCGTCATCGCGCTCGTCAACGTCGTCATCATCCGTCGGCTGGGCAACAGCGCCCGGGGAGGGCAGTGACATGGTGAACCTTCCACCGGTGGTGGCGCCGAAACCCCGGGTGCCGCGCGGCGCCGGCCCCAGCACCCAACTCTGGGGCGCCAGCCGGCTCGTCTACGGCGCGCTGATCGCCTCCGGCCTGCTCTCGCTCTTCCCGATCTACTGGATGTTCGTCGTCGCGACCCGGTCCAGCGACTCGATGGGCCAGATGCCACCGCCGCTCACCCCGGGTGGCAACCTCGGCGCCAACATCGCCCGACTGTTCGGCAACACCGACGCGTACTTCCTGACCGGCCTGATCAACTCGGCGATCGTGGCGACGTCGGTCACCGTCTCGGTCGTCTTCTTCTCGTCGCTGGCCGGCTTCGCCTTCGCCAAGCTGCGCTTCAAGGGCAGCAGCGCCCTGCTGCTCGTCATCATCGCGACGATGATGGTGCCGACCCAGCTCGGGGTGATCCCGCTCTACATGCTGATGACCGACCTGAACTGGAACGACCGGCTCCCCGCCGTCATCGTGCCCGCCCTGGTCACCGGCTTCGGCGTGTTCATGATGCGGCAGTACGCCGCCCAGGCGGTCAGCACCGAACTGATCGAGGCCGCCCGGGTCGACGGGTGCAGCACGTTCCGCGTCTTCTGGAGCGTCGTGACACCCGCCCTACGGCCGGCCGCCGCCGTACTCGGCCTGCTCACCTTCATGACCACGTGGAACGACTTCCTGTGGCCGTACGCGGTGCTCAACGACCCGACCAACCCCACCGTGCAGCTCTCCCTGCGGGCCCTGTCCGACGGGTACTACCAGGACATGTCGCAGGTGTTCACGGGCACGGCCATCGCTACGCTTCCGCTACTGCTCGTGTTCGTCGTATTCGGCCGCCAGATCATCGGCGGGATCATGGAAGGTGCCGTGAAAGCTTGAGCAACCAACGAGTGACCACGTCCGGCGACACCGGCCAAGCGCTGCTCGACCGGGACCGGGCCACCGTCCGGTTCCCCGAGGGCTTCGTCTGGGGGGCGGCCACCGCCGCGTACCAGATCGAGGGCGCCGCCCGCGACGACGGTCGCGGTCCGTCGATCTGGGACACCTTCAGCCGTACGCCGGGCAAGGTGCACGCCGGGCACACCGGCGACGTCGCCTGCGACCACTACCACCGTTACCGCGAGGACGTCGCGCTGATGGCGGACCTGGGCCTGGCCAGCTACCGCTTCTCGGTGGCGTGGCCACGGATCCAGCCCGACGGCACCGGTCCGGTCAACCCCCGCGGGCTCGACTTCTACGACCGGCTCGTCGACGAACTGCTCGGCCGGGGCATCGACCCGATCGTCACCCTCTACCACTGGGACCTGCCGCAGGTGCTGGAGGACCGCGGCGGCTGGACGAACCGGGAGACCGCCGAGCGCTTCGCCGGGTACGCCACCGCGGTGTACGGCCGGCTCGCCGACCGGGTGAAGACCTGGACCACGCTCAACGAGCCGTGGTGCTCGGCGTACCTGGGCTACGGCAACGGGGTGCACGCGCCCGGCCGGCAGGACCCGGCCGCGGTCTTCGCGGCCATCCACCACCTGCTGCTCGCCCACGGGCTCGGGGCACAGGCGCTGCGGGCGGCCGGCGCCGGCACCGTCGGCATCACCGTCAACCCGGCCGCGGTCTTCCCCGCCGATCCGGAGAGCGCCGCCGACCGGCAGGCCGTACGGCTCGTCGACGGGCTGCACAACCGGATCTTCCTCGATCCGCTGCTGCGCGGCGGCTATCCCGCCGACATGCTCGAACACGCCGCCCGCTTCACCGACCTCGGTTTCCTGCGCGACGGCGACGAACAGATCATCGGCGGTCCCGTCGACCTGCTCGGCATCAACTACTACGCGCCGACCTACGTCGCCGCCCGCCCCGGCGCCCCCGGAGGAGACGGCGCCTACCCGGGCACCGAGGGAGTCGAGTTCCTGCCACCGGTCGGGCCACTGACCGACATGGGCTGGATGATCGAACCGTCGGGCCTCACCGCGCTGCTCGAACGGCTCGGCCACGACTATCCCGACGTGCCGCTGATCGTGACCGAGAACGGCGCCGCGTTCCCCGACCGCCCCGAGGGCGACCGGGTGCCGGACCCGGACCGGATCGGCTATCTCGACGGGCACCTGCGCGCCGTGCACGACGCGATCGCCCGGGGCGTCGATCTGCGCGGCTATCTCGTATGGTCATTGCTGGACAACTTCGAATGGGCCGAGGGCTACGACAAGCGCTTCGGCATCGTCCACGTCGACTATCTGAGCCAGCGGCGGACGCCGAAGGACAGTGCGCGGTGGTTCCGGGAGGTGATCCGCCGCAACGGGCTGGAAGGGTGAGCGCCACATGACGACTGCACGGGAACGGCCCACGCTGGAGGCGGTGGCGCGCCGCGCCGGTGTCTCCCGGGCAACCGTGTCACGCGTCGTCAACGGCTCGACCACGGTCGCCGAGCCGATCCAGGAGGCGGTCCGCCGGGCGGTCCAGGAACTCGGGTACGTACCCAACCTGGCCGCCCGCAGCCTGGTCACCCAGCGCACCGACTCGATCGCGCTGGTGCTGCCCGAAACCGCGACCCGGGTGTTCTCCGACGACCAGTTCTTCCCCGGCATCATCCGGGGGGTCAGCCAGGAACTGGAGGCCGCCGACAAGCAGCTGGTGCTGATGATCGCCGGGTCGGCGGCCAGCCACGCCCGGGTCGAGCGCTACGCGACCGGGAGGCACGTCGACGGGGTGATGTTCGCGTCGGTGCACGGCGCCGACCCGCTGCCGTCGACCCTCGTGCGGTCCGGCATCCCGGTGGTGTGCAGCGGTCGGCCGATGGGCCAGGTCAGCGTGCCGGTGCCGTACGTGGACGTCGACCACATCGGTGGCGTCGCGAAGGCCGTCCGGCACCTGCTGGAGCTGGGCCGGCGGCGGATCGCCACCATCGCCGGCCCGCAGGACATGATCGCCGGCATCGACCGGCTCGCCGGCTACCGGGACGAGCTGCGCGACTCGGGTCGCCGATCGCTCATCGCGGTCGGTGACTTCACCCGGGAGTCGGGAGCCCTGGCCATGCGGCAGCTGCTCGACGACGATCCCGACCTCGACGCGGTCTTCGTCGCCTCCGACCTGATGGCGCACGGCGCCCTGCGTACGCTGCGCGAGGCCGGCCGCCGGGTGCCGGAGGACGTCGCGGTGGTCGGCTTCGACGACATCGAGATGGCCCGCTACACCGATCCGCCGCTGACCACGGTGCGCCAGCCGATCCAGGAGATGGGTCGGGAGATGACCCGCCAACTCCTGCGGATGGCGGCCGGCGAGGACATCGGGCACGCGGTCGTGCTGCCGACCGAACTGGTGCTGCGCGAGTCGGCCTGAGCCGTGGGCCGGGCCGGGCGGTCGCCTCAGTCGGCTGAGTGCACCCGCCGCGCGGCCGCGTACGTCGGCGCGTCGAAGAGGACCAGCCGCGCCGTGGTGACCCGTACCGGCTCGGCGGCCCGCAGCACGGCGAGCGCCTGCCGGACCGCGTCGTCGACCGGCCAACGGTAGACACCGGACGAGATCAGCGGGAAGGCGATCGAGGCGGCGCCGAGGTCGTCCGCGACCCGCAGGGAGTTGGCGTAGCAGTCGCGCAGCAGGGCCGACCGGTCCTCGTCGGCCGACCAGACCGGTCCGACGGTGTGCACGACCCAGCGGGCCGGCAGCCGACCGGCCGTGGTGGCGACCGCCTGCCCGGTCGGCAGACCGCGTCCGTATCGGGAGGCGCGCAGGGCCCGGCACTCGGCGAGTATCTCGGGGCCGCCCCGCCGGTGGATGGCGCCGTCGACGCCACCGCCGCCGAGCAACGACGAGTTGGCCGCGTTGACGATCGCGTCCACCCGCTCGGCGGTGATGTCGCCCTCGGTCAGAACGATCTCCATTGGGCCACCTTCCGGGCCGTGGACGTCGCGCAGTCTACTCAGGGCCGGTTCGGCGTGGGCGACGGCACCGGCGACGCCGTGGCGCCGGGGGTGGTGGTCGGCTCGGCGGTGACCTCCGGTGCCGCGCTGGTCGTGGGCGCCGGCGACGAAGGCGTCGGTGACGGCTCGACCGGCGGTTCGGACGGCTCGTCCGCGGTCGCCGTCGGGCTCGGGTCCGGGGTGGGTTCGGTGACGACGACCGACGGCGACGGAACCCAGTCCGGCCGGGGCGGCGCGGGTGCGCCCTGGGTCGGTGCCGCCCCCATGTTGGCGACCCCGCCCCGCTCGGTCGGCGGGGGCGGCACTTCACCGGCCCAGATCCAGCCGCCCCAGATGGCAGCGGGCAAGCCAATTATGACGATGATTCCGAATATAACTTTCGGTGGGATGTGCACACTAAATCACCGTTATTGAGGGGCGGAAGGTTACGGCATGATGGCCGATATGCACGTACTGCTGGCCGGAATTGTCGGGTCGACCGCGTACGGCCTGGGCCACTCCGGCTCGGACGTCGACCGGCTCGGTGTCTTCGCCGCTCCCACGGTCGCCTTCCACGGGCTGCACCCGCCGCGCGAGTCGATCGTCACGACCGCGCCGGACAGCACGCTGCACGAGGCGGCCAAATGGTGCCGGCTCGCACTGGGCGGAAACCCCACCGCGACCGAACTCGTCTGGCTACCCGAGGATCTCTACGAGACACGTACGCCGTGGGGCGACGAACTGATCGCCATCCGGACGGCGTTCCTGTCCGCGCCCCGGGTCCGCGACGCCTACCTCGGCTACGCCGGCCAGCAGTTCCGCCGGCTGGCCGGCCGGGACGACGGCACCTTCTCCGCCGACACCCGCCGACGTACCGCCAAACACGCCCGTCACCTGGCCCGGCTGCTGCATCAGGGACGGCTGCTCTACGCCACCGGACGGTTGGAGATCCGGCTCACCGAACCGGCCCGGTTCGTCGAGTTCGGCGAACGGGTCGCCGCCGGCGATCTCGACGTGGCGCGACAGCTGCTGGAATCGACCGAGCACGAGTTCGGGGTGATCCGTACCCCGCTGCCGGACCAACCGGACGAGGCGGCGGCGGAACGCTGGCTGCTGACCGTCCGCGCCGACCACCTGCCCGGGTCGACTAGTTGAGGAAGGTGGAGATCCGCTCACGCAGGTCGGCGCGGTTGGTCCAGAAGACGCCGGGCCGGTCGTAGACGTGCAGCTCGGCCTTTGGCAGCGCGGCGGCGAGCGCCTCGGCGGCCGCGACCGGATGCAGGTCGTCACCGACACAGCCGATCACCAGGGCCCGGGCGGTCACCCGCGACAACACCGCCCGGTCCGGGATCGCGACCTCGCCGGGCAGGTCGGCGAGTTCCGGCGCCAGCCCGTCGCGCATGAGCTGGTCGATACGCTGCCGCAGGTAGGCCCAGGAGGCCGGGGTGTTGCGTACGGCTGGTGGGATCTCCGCCGACAGCACGTCGGCAACGGCGGATATGTCGCCGGCACCGACCGCGTCGAGCAGGTGGTGCAGCCGTTCGGTCGACGCCGCCGGCCGCGCCTCGTCGAGCACCGCCGGCAGGAAGAACACGACCCGCTCGAACCGTTCGGGGCTCTCCGTCAGCAGCCGGCCGAGGGCGCCGGCACCGAGACTGACCCCGACCGCACGGCCGGCGCCGGACAGGTCGGCGATCGCCCGCAGGTCGCGGGCCAGGTCACGATAGGTCCACGGACCGGGTGGCGCGCCGGACCGACCGTGCCCCCGGAACTGGAAGAAGACCTTGCCGCCGGTCACCGCGCTGCCCAGCGGCCGGGTGGTCGCGATGCCGCTGCCGAATCCGTGGGCGAAGACCGTCACCGGTCGTCCGCTGCCGGTGACCAGCCGTTCGAGACGTACGCCGTGCGGGGTGGTGACGATCTCGGTCGCCGGCTCGGGCAGCGCCGGACGGCCGGTCCGGGGTGCGCTCGGGCCGGGACCGTAGGTCCGTGGGCCACCATCGGGTGGCGGTGGCCAACGGAAATCTCTCACCAGAAGCCTTTGCCGTCGGTCAGATCCCGCAGGCCGGCCCGTACGTCGAGCAGGTAGACCAGGGCGGCGGCCGTGCCGATCAGGCCGAAGATGCTGAGCGGCATCGCCGGGAAGAAGAGCAGCGTCAGCAGCAGGCAGATGCCGAGGATGGCGAGCCAGGCGCCCTTGGGCAGGGTGCCGATGGCCGGGAACGCCTCGCCGCGCTGGGTCAGGCAGTGGACGAAGGCGACCCCCTGCACGACGAGGGTAAACACCAGGAGCACCAGGTCGATTATGGTGCGCACATCGTAGACGAAGATCGGCGCGGCGTGGTCCATGCGAACAGCTTATGCCGGCGGCCCCGGCCGCGTGGAACACCGCGTCCGGGGCCGCCGACGGTACGTCACTTGGTGGTGGTACGGGTCCGCTTGGTCGGCTTGGCGGTCGCCCGCTCGGCAACATCGGCCGGGGTGACGACGGCGTCGGTGGTCGCCTCGGCGGTGTCCTCGACCTTCGTCGGCGCGGCGGTCACCTCGGCCGGCGCCTCGGTCGCCTCGATGTCGGCGTCGACGATGCCGGCCGTCTTCACGACCCGGGTGCCGACCACCCGCTCGCCGTGCGCGACCAGGCGGCCGTAGACGGCGACCGCGCGCTCCTGCGCGGCCTGGGCGCCGGCCACGACGGCGGCCGCGTTGCGCATGGCCGTCTCGCGCAGCCGCTCGACGTCGACGTCGGTCGCGGTGGCCTTGTCCCGCAGGTTGACGGCGGTCGCGTTGGCGTTGCGCAGGGTCGCGGCCGCCTTCTCCCGCAGTTCGAAGGTGGTGACGACCGCCTTGCCACCCAGTTCGTTGACGACGGCGGGCAGCTTGAGCAGCTGCTGGTAGGCGAGTTCGCCGGCACCGGCGGCGGCGTAGAGCGGGGCGGGGATCCGGGTCGTCGTCTTCGGCTGGGTCATGGCTTCTCCTCTTCGGCCGCCGGGGCGACGGCCTTCCTGATCGCCGTCCCGGCGACCTTCTTCGCGGACACAGGGGTCTCGGTGGCAGGCGCGGGCGCCGCGCCGGCCTCGGTCTTCGCGGACACAGGGGTCTCGGTGGCAGGCGCGGGCGTCGCGCCGGCCTCGGTGACGGCCACGGACTCGATCACCCCGTCGGCCGGTTGCGCGGTGCCGCCGGGTGTCTCGTCGCCGCCCGGCGCGGCCGGAGCCTCCTCGGCCTGACGGGCGTTCTCCCGGCGGAACGTCTCGTAGATCTGGCTCAGCGACTGCTTCTGCGCGATCGTCAGGTCGGGGTCGACGGCGATCGCGGCGAGCACCCCCTCCCCCTCGGCGTCGAGCAGGCCGGCCCGCAGGTAGAGCATCGGGGCGGAAACCCGCAGCGCGCTGGCGAGTTGCTGGAGCACCTCGGCGCTGGGCTTGCGCAGCCCACGCTCGATCTGGCTCAGGTAGGGATTGCTCACCCCGGCCTGATCGGCCAGCTGGCGCATCGAGATCCGCGCGTTGTGACGCAGGTCGCGAATGAAGCCGCCGATATCGCGGGGAAGGTCCTTACGGCTGGGCATGGAACCGAAGGTAGCTCCGAGCGCTTGCTCTTGCAAGCAAAACGCTAGCCACAGTTAGCGATTTCACGGCGACCACCACACCCCAGTATCCCGCGATCTTGCAGTTGTCTCCCCCTTTTATGGCAATTGTCGGGTGATAACTGCAAGATCGCGAGGAGGCGGCCGGGTCACCACACGGCGCGGACCTCGCCCACCCGGGCACCGCCGCCGTTGATCGGCGGCTCGGCGAGTTGCGCCAGCACCGGGGCGGTCACCCCGAGCCGACGTAGCGCGGACACCAGCACCGGTGGGCGGGCCCGCCGCCCACCGTCGTCGATCTTCAGTGCCACGGCACCGGCGCCCGGCAACGCGGCGGCCATGACCCCCTCCGCGCCGACCTTGGTCAGCAGGCCCGGTATCCCGCCCATGAGCAGGTTGTCCTCGGCGTCCGGACCGGTGCCGGACACCATCGCCGGATAAGCCCGCATCGCGTCGGCGACCGTACGCTCCACCGTGCCCGGTGCGGCGGACACCAGCCGATGAAAGGCGGTGGCCAGCCCGGTCAGCGAAACCGCCAACACCGGTGCGCCACATCCGTCGACCCCGGTCGCGGCGACCCGTTCACCGGTGAACTCCTCGACCGTCGCCCGCAGCCGCCGCTGCAGCGGATGCTCCGGCTGCCAGTAGCCGGCGATCGGCCAGCCGGCCGCGCGGCAGGTGAGCAGCATCCCGGCGTGCTTGCCGGAACAGTTCATCCGCAGCCGCGTCGGGCCGCCACCGGCCCGCAGCACCGCCTCGGCCGCCGCCGCGCCGATCGGCAGATCGGGCGGGCAGTGCAGGTCGGCCTCGCCCAGCCCGGCACCGTGCAGCAGCGCCGCCACCCGGGCCAGGTGCGGCGGCTCGCCATGATGGCTCGCGCTGACCAGCGCCAGGTCGGCGGGCTCGGTCACCGGCAGCCCGGCACGCAGCATGCCGGCCGTCTGCATCGGCTTGGCCGACGACCGGGGAAAGACCGGTGCGCGTACGTCGCCGGCCGCGTCCAGGACCCGGCCGGCCGCGTCGAGCACCACCACCGAGCCGTGGTGGAAGCCCTCCACGAAACCGGACCGGACCACCTCGGCGAGCGGAACCCCACCGGCGTACGGTCCGGCGTGGCCGGCGGTCACGGGCGGGCGGGGATGCCGAGCAGTTCGCGCGCCTCGGCGGGCGACATCGGCGGCCGCTCGGCCAGCCGGGCGAACCCGACCGCCCGGGCGACGAGCTGCATGTTCGAGTCGACCGGACGTCCCTTGGCGTACGTCAGGGTGTCTTCCATCCCGACCCGCAGATGACCACCGGTCGACAGCGCGGCGAGCATCACCGGGATGGTGGTGCGGCCGACGCCGGTGGCCGCGAACGTGGTGCCTTCGGGCAGGTCACGAACTGCCTGGCGGCACGCCACCAGGGCGTCGGCCGTACCCGGCAGCCCGCCCGGCACCCCCATCACGAAGTCGACGTGCACGTGGCCGCCGGCCGGCAGGCCGTACTTGCCGAGGAGGCGCTGGAGGGCGGTCAGGTGGCCGAGGTCGAAGATCTCGTACTCCGGCACGATGCCGCGCTCCTGCATCCGGGTGTGCAGGTCGACGATGAACTCCCAGCGGTTGAGGAAGACGTCGTCGCCGAAGTTGACCGTGCCCATCGTGCAGGACGCCATGTCCGGCGCCGCGTCGAGGACCGCCAGCCGGTCGGCCTCCGGGTCGGTGACCGCCCCGCCGCTGGACAGCTGCACGACCAGGTCGGTGGACTCACGCAACGCGGCGACCGTCGCCCGCAGCCGACCGAGGTCGAGGGTCGGCCGGGCGTCGTCGTCGCGGATGTGGACGTGGATCACGGCGGCGCCGAGCGCCTCGCACTCCTTCGCCGTGACCACCAGCTCGTCGATGGTCACCGGAAGCGCCGGTACGTCAGCCTTGCTGGACTCGGCGCCGGTCGGCGCCACCGTGATCAACGTCGTTGTCGTCATGCCGCTGATCCTAGGGCCGGATGCGGTCAGGCCACCCGGCTCGGTTCCGCCGCCGGATCGATGGCGGCGGCGGACTCGCCGACCGTCAGCCGGGCGTCGTCGGCGACGTTCCGCTTGAGCACGGCCAGCGCCACCATGCCCAGCTCGAAGTGGCGTACGGCGGTGCCGACGAAGCCGACCGTCCGGCCGTCGTCGGTGGTGACCGGGCTGCCCTGCGCCGGCGGCTGGTCGGTGGCCACCCCGTCGAGGTGCAGCAGCACCAACCGGCGCGGCGGACGGCCGAGGTTGTGCACCCGGGCCACCGTCTCCTGCCCGCGGTAGCAGCCCTTGTCGAGGTGCACTGCCGGCGCCACCAGGTCGATCTCGGCGGGAATGGTGCGGTGGTCGGTCTCGAAGCCGACGCGGGGGAGGCGGGCGGCCACCCGGATCGCCTCGTACGCCCACAGCCCGGCGGCCGGCACACCCGAGGCGGTCAGCCGGCCGGCCACCGCCTCGACCGAACCCCGGGGCACCAGCAGGTCGACGCCGAGCGGTCCCTGCCGGGCCCAGCCGCCGCCGGCCAGCGGCCGTACGACGTACCGGCTGGTGGGGCGGGACGGCACGGAGCCGGCGGCGAACTTCGCGGCCGGGACGCCGAGGGTGTCGGGGCCGGTGAGCCCGTCGACGCCGAGCGTCCCGGCGGCCTGGGCCGCGCGCGGGCCGACCAGCGACAGCACGGCCCACTCGGCCGTGGCGTCGCGGGGCTCGACCCGGGTGAAGAAGCGCATCTTCTCCAGGAAGCCCAGCAGTTCGCCGGCCGCCGGCCCGGGTTCGGTGTCGAGCCAGGTGGTGTCGTCGAGTTCGGCGACCAGGGCGTGGTGCTCGACGTGCCCGTGCGGGGAGAGGACGAGCAGTTCGGTGCCCTGCCCGTCGGCCAGCGTGGCGAGATGCTGGGTGGTGATGGTGTGCAGCCAGCTCACCCGTTCCTCGCCGGGTACGGCCAGCACCCCCCGGTTGGAGCGGTCGACCAGCCCGACGTCGGTGGCGAGTGCCCGCTGCTCCCGGTTGGGGTCGCCGTAGTGGGCGGCGACGCCGGCGTCCGGCGACTCCTCGTCGATGGCCTCGACGGCCACCGCGCCCGGTAGATCGATCATTCCTGCTCCCCACACTTCGCGCAGACCCCGAAAAACGACACGTGCCCGATGTCGACCTGGAAACCCCGCTGCGTCGCCAACTGCTCGGCCAACGGCATCAGGGTCGTCGGGTCGATCTCGTCCACCTCGCCGCACGAGCGGCACACCAGGTGGGCGTGCTGGTCGGCGCCGGCCGGGTGGTAGGTCGGCGACCCGTGCGACAGGTGCGTATGGGTAACCAGCCCGAGCTCTTCGAGTAGTTCCAGGGTGCGGTAGATCGTGGTGATGTTCACGCCCGCGGCGACCTCGCGGACGGCGTTGTGCACCTGTTCCGGGGTTCCGTGCCCCAGGTCGTGCACGGCTTCGAGAATCAGTTGCCGCTGCGCGGTGAGCCGCAGCCCCCGCGACCGCAGCACTTCGGCGAGCGATGTGTCCGACACGGCCCGATCATAGTTCGGATCCCCGTTACGCTCGGGAGTCGTGTCCAGCCCACAGTTCGTCGCCGTCCTGGGCCGGGGCCTGGTCGCCCCGGAAACGCCGGTCGTACGCGCCGACGACCGGGGCGTGCTGCACGGTGACGGCCTGTTCGAGACCATGCACGTACGCGCCGGGCAGCCCTGGCTGCGCGACCTGCACCTGGCCCGGCTGGCCCGCTCGGCCGACCTGGTCGACCTGCCGCTGGCCCCGCTGCCCGACCTCGCCGGGCTGCTCGACCTGGTCTGCGCGGCCTGGCCCGCCGACCTGGAGGGCGCGCTACGGCTGGTCTGCACCCGGGGCCCCGAGCACGGCGGCCCGCCCACCGCCTTCGCCACCCTGTCCGGCATCGGCGCGGCCGCGGTGCGGGCCCGGCGCACCGGTATCTCGGTGGCGACCCTGCCGCTGGGCGTCGCCGCGAGCGCCCGGGCGGCGGCGCCGTGGCTGCTCGCCGGGGTCAAGAGCACGTCGTACGGGGTCAGTCAGGCGACCCGCCGCTGGGCGGTGGCGAACGGGGTCGACGACGTGCTGTGGACGTCGACCGAGGGGTTCGCCCTGGAGGGGCCGGCCGCCAGCCTGGTCTGGCTGGACGGGGCGACACTGTGCACGGTGCCGGCGGCGGCGACCGGCATCCTGCCCGGGGTGACCGCCGGTTGGCTGCTGGCCCGGGCCGGCGAGCTGGGCTGGGCGGCCGACGAGCGGATGGTGACGCCGGCCGGCCTGCACTCGACCGGCGGGGTGTGGTTCACCTCGTCGGTCCGGGGGTTGGCCGAGGTGCGGACACTCGACGGCGTGCCGTTGCCGCCGTCGCCGCACACCGCGGCGATCCGCGAGCTGCTCGGCTTCGCCTGACGGCGTCCGGACCGGCCGCCGGGCTGTTGACCGTCAGCCCACCGACCGTCGCGTCCCCGGCCCGCGCCGCCGGCCCGGAGGTCGGCAGCCCGGCGTCCGGACCGGCCGCCGGGCGACTGGTCCGGGGAGCCGAGGTGCGGGTCAGCCGCCGACGCGGACGAGGCGGGCGGACAGGTGCGGGGTCAGGCCGTGGCCGACGGCGGCCATCTCCTGGGCGTAGAGCAGCGCCCCCTCGACGATGCCGAAGAGGCGGTGGCCGCCGGTGACCTCCTTGGCGGTGGCGGTCCGCAGCACCGCGTCGGTCGCCAGCTCGACCTGGGTGCCGCTGACCCGGCCGAGGTACAGCTCCATGATGCCGGTCGGGGTCATCATCAGCGCTTCGAGATCGTCGGTGACCCGCTCGCCGTCGAACACCGGCCGCCACCAGCCGACCTCACGGCCGGCCGGCCGGATCGGCCGGCTCTGCTCGTCGAGCAGCCAGGCCCGTGACTCGTACTGCAGGAACGGCCGGCCGTCGTGGCTGATCCGGATCTCCTGGGCGTAGTCGAAGTCCTCGATCGTGGGATAGCCGCCGCGGCCCCGGCCGCGCCAGACCCCGACGTACGGCAGCAGGCCCAGCAACGCCGGGTGCAGGTCGGGCCCGACCCGCAGATCGTGTGTCTCCTCGAACGGGTACGGATCGACCGGCGGTGCGTTGAGCCACGGTGGCGGGCCGATCGGGTTCTCGTCCGCGGGAGTAGTCACCAGCGTCCTCTCGAGATGCGTACGGCTAGGTAGACGAGGCCACCGGCGAGGGCGCCGAATCCCGCGACCAGCAGGCTGACGAACCCGATCTCGGTGACCACGAAGGTCATCCTATGCTGATCCCCATGGCTCGCACTCTCGTCGTCAAGGCCACCGCCGGTTCGGATTCGGCGGAACGGTGCGCGCAGGCGTTCACGGTCGCCGCGACGGCGGCGGCGGCGGGGTTCGACGTGTCGTTGTGGCTGACCGGTGAGTCGTCGTGGTTCGCCCTGCCCGGCCGCGCGGCAGAGTTCGACCTGCCGCATTCGGCGCCGCTGACCGACCTGCTCGACGCGGTGCTGGCCGCCGGCCGGGTCACGGTGTGCACCCAGTGTGCGGCCCGGCGCGACATCGGTCCCGACGACGTGCTGCCCGGCGTACGGATCGCCGGGGCGGCGGTCTTCGTCGAGGAGTCGCTGGCCGACGGCGCGCAGGCGCTCGTCTACTGACCCCCGCGCGACCGGCGGCTGATCCGACGGGCGGTCAGCAGCCGATCGTCACGGTCGCCCGTACCTCGCCGTCGACGACCCGGACCTCGACGGCGGTGTCGCCGGCGCGGTAGGCGTAGCCGTCCGGCGCATCGGTCACCACCACGGCGTCGGCGGGCCGGACCTCGGCGAGCGCCTCGCCGAGCGGCCCGGTCGGGGTGCCGGTTCCGGTCGCCCACGCGGTGTGCACCAGTCCGCCGCGGGGGCAGACAGCGGACAGGCGGTCGCCCGCTCCGGCGGCGGTGAGACCGAGCGCGCCCAGCACCCGATCGGGCTCGTCGTCGACCGGTAGGCGGCCCATCAGGTGGACCAGCGGGTCGTAGTCGGCGGACGTGGGCCGGCAGCCGGTGGTGACGGTCAGGGTGATCAGGCCGGGTGAGGTGACCCCGCCGCGTACGCCGACGAAGTCGCCGGCGTCGGCGCGCAGCGAGTGGACGGTGCCGCCCTCGCTGTGCCGGGTGCCGGCGCGCCAGGCCGGCGGGAGCCGGTCGGCGATCCGGTCGAGCAGGGCCGGCGCGTCGGCCTCGGTCGTCCGGAAGGCGACGCCGCGTTCCAGGGTGGCACCGGAGCGGATCGGGGTGATCCGGCACCCGGTCCGGTAGCGGATCGGGGTGAGCTGCGCGACCACGTCGGTGCCGCCGGCGGCGACGAGTTCGCCGATCACCCGGTCGGCGTGCGGACCGGCGTCGGCCATGCCGCGCTGCTCGCGGACGGTCGGCTCGTCGGTGCGGGTCGAGACGTACGCGAGCACGAGAAGCACCACCGCCCAGGCGGCGGCGACCGCGACGAGCCAGCGCCGGGGACGGGGGGCGGGCGGGGCACCGGCCGGGATGGGCCACCCCCGGGTGGCGGCGCCTGCGGCGGTGCGACCGGCGGGGGCTGCCGGGGTGGGTCGATGCTCACGCCGCCCATGGTGGCACGTCCACCGACCGGGCCCGCAGTGCCGGGGGTGCCGGCCGCTGTCGCCCCGGCCGAGGTGGCGGCGCCTCAGTTGGGTACGGCGAGCCGGTAGCCGACGCCGCGCACGGTCTGCACCCGCAGGTCGTCGTCGGCGGCGCGCAGCTTGCGGCGCAACCGTTTCATCGCCGAGTGCAGGATCGCGGTGTCGCCGAGGTAGGCGCCGCCCCAGACCGAGCCGAAGAGCTGCTCGTACGTCCACACCGCGACCGGTGGGCTGGCGAGCACGGCGAGCACGGCCCGTTCGAGCCGGGTCAGGGCGAGCGGTTCGCCGCGCCAGGTGACCAGGTGGCCGGCGGCGTCGATGGTCAGTTCGCCGAGCCGGATCGGGCCGGCGGGCATCGTCGGGTCGGCCTCCTCGACCGGCGGGCCGGGATACGTGGCGGCGAGCCCGGGCGACGGCACCGGACCGCGCCGGGGCGGCGGGACGGACCAGGATGTCGGCGCCGGGGCGGGCAGGGTCGCGACCGCGGGTGGGGAGAGGGCGGGCGACAGGACCTCGCCGGTCAGGCCGACCGGGCGGTAGGTCACGACGGGTGGGATGCCGCCGGGCGGCGTGGGCGCGCTGGGCACCGGCACCGGGCCGACGGGCACCGCGGCGGCCGGCGCGGGCGCCGTGGGCGGCATGAACTGTGCCGGGAAGAGCAGGGCGCGCAACTCGGTCAGGTCGGCGCAGAGCACGACGGCGCCGCAGTCGTCGAGGCGTCGTACCACCCGTTCCCGGACCGTCGGATCCGCTGAGACGCATACGACCAGCGGAACGTCGCCATCGACCAACGCGGTCCTCCCAGAGTCCTCCCAGGTCTTCCGTGCACCATCAGCCAACGCCGTTCCATCGACGGAGTCAACAGTGTCTGTCGTCGATGTGCGACAACTTTCTGACCTTTGCCTGAATGGCGCCAGAATCTTGCCCGAGAACTGCCCCGCCCGGACCCATTGATCACTACCTCTACCCACCAGAGCATGACTTCAAACGGTTGCGGGAGAGGAACCCTATGTCACATCGCTTAAGACGCCGTTCGTTGGTCACCCGTTCGACGGCCGTGGCCGCCGCGATCCTGCTGGCCCTCACCGGGACGCCAGGGGTCGCGTCAGCCGCCCCGAAGGCCGAGGTCAGCGCCGAACTGGCCGCTGAACTGGCCCGGGAGGGCAGCGCCGAGTTCACCGTCTACCTGAAGGAACGCGCCCAGCTCGGCGGCGCCGCCCGGCTGTCCACCTCGGACGCCCGGGCCGTCGAAACCTACCGGCAGCTCACCGACACGGCGACCCGTACGCAGCGCGGTCTGCGCGCCGAACTCGACGAGCGCAAGGTGCCCTACCAGGCATTCTGGATCGCCAACGCGCTGCGGGTCACCGGCGACAAGGCGCTGGTCGACGCGATCGCCGCCCGCCCCGAGGTGGAGAGCATCGAGCCGGCGCGGACCTACGAACTGGTCGAGCCGGAGCGCAGCCCCGCGACCGCCGCCCGGTCGGGCACCGAGGCGGTCGAGTGGAACATCACCAACGTCGAGGCGCCCCGGGTCTGGAGCGAGTACGGCGTCCGCGGTGAGGGCGTCGTGATCGGCAGCATCGACAGCGGCGCCCAGTTCGACCACCCGGCGCTGGTCAACAGCTACCGGGGCAACCTGGGCAACGGCACGTTCGACCACAACTACAACTGGTTCGACCCGTCGAACATCTGCCCCGGCGACGTGCCGTGCGACAACAACGACCACGGCACCCACACCATGGGCACGATGACCGGCGACGACGGCGGCGACAACCAGATCGGCGTCGCGCCCGGCGCCAAGTGGATGACCGCGAAGGGCTGCGAGAGCCGTAGCTGCAGCGACGCCGCCCTGCTCGCGTCCGGCCAGTGGATGCTCGCGCCGACCGACCTCAACGGCCAGAACCCCCGCCCCGACCTGCACGCCGACATCATCAACAACTCCTGGGGCGGTGGCGGCGGCGACGAGTGGTACCTGCAGACCGTCGCCGCCTGGCGGGCGGTCGGCATGTTCCCGGTCTTCTCGGCCGGCAACTCCGGCCCGGGCTGCAACACCACCGGCTCGCCCGGCGACTACCCCATCTCGTACGCGGTCGGCGCGTACGACGTCAACAACAACATCGGCAGCCTGTCCAGCCGCGGTTCGTCCGCCGTGGACGGTGGCATCAAGCCGAACATCGCCGCGCCGGGCATCAACGTCCGGTCCGCGGTGGACGGCAACGGGTACGCCGCCTTCAACGGCACCTCGATGGCCGCTCCGCACGTCTCCGGCACGATCGCGCTGATCTGGTCGGCGGCCCCGAGCCTGATCGGCGACCTCGACGCCACCCAGGCGCTGCTCGACGACACCGCCATCGACGTCAACGCGACCACCTGTGGCGGCACCCCCCAGAACAACAACACCTTCGGCGAGGGCCGGCTGAACACGTACCAGGCGGTCACCGCGGCCCCGCGCGGCCCGGTGGGCCGGGTCAGCGGCACCGTCACCTCGGCCGGCGACCCGGTCGTCGGCGCGAACGTCGTCTCCGGCGCCCGCAGCACCGTCACCGGCCCCGACGGTCGGTACGCACTCAACCTGCCGGCCGGCGACCACGACGTGACCGTCTCCGCGTACGGCTACGGCAGCCAGACCGCCACCGTCACGGTGACCGAGGGCAGCGCGGTGACCCGCGACTTCACCCTCACCGCCGCACCGGTCGTCACGGTCAGCGGCAAGGTCACCGACGGTTCCGGGCACGGCTACCCGCTCTACGCGAAGATCGAGGTTGCCGGCCGCCCCGGTGGCCCCGTCTTCACCAACCCGGTGACCGGCCAGTACTCGTTCACCGTGGCCGGCGACACCGACTACCGGTTCACCACCACCGTGCAGTACCCCGGCTACCAGACGGTCGTCCGGGACGTGACGGTCGGCTCGGCGGCGCAGACCGTGGACTTCGCCGTCCAGGTCGACCCCGCCTGCACGGCGGCCGGCTACTCGGCCTCGTTCGGCGCGCCACTGACGAGCGAGAGCTTCGACGCCACCACCACCCCGGCCGGCTGGTCGGTGGTCAACCGCACCGCGAGCGGCGGCTGGGTCTTCAACGACCCGGGCCTGCGGGGCAACCTGACCGGTGGCACCGGCAACTTCGCCATCATCGACAGTGACCGGTTGGGCAGCGGCAACACCCAGGACACCGACCTGATCTCGCCGCCGATCGACCTGTCCGACGCCACCGGCCCGTACCTTCGCTTCAACAGCGACTTCCGGGCGGTCGGCAGCACCAACACCGCCGACGTCGACGTCTCGATCGACGGTGGGACCACCTGGGTCAACGTCTGGCACCAGACCACCAGCCGGCGTGGGCCGACCATCGAGGAGATCTCGCTGGCCCCGGCCGCGGGTGCGGAAGAGGCCCTCATCCGGTTCCGTTACAAGGGCACCTGGGCCTGGTGGTGGCAGGTCGACGACGTCCAGGTCGTCAACCGCACCTGCTCCCCCGAGCCGGGTGGCCTGGTCGTCGGCTTCGTCAACGACCCCAACACCACCTCCGCGGTCAACGGCGCGACCGTGACCAGCGTCAACGAGCCGCTCGACAAGGGGGTCTCGGCGGCGACGCCGGACGACCCGAACATCGGTGACGGCTTCTACTGGCTGTTCTCCAGCCTGACCGGGTCGCAGCCGTTCAGCGCCAGCCGGTCGCCGTACCAGCCGCATGACAGGAACGTCACCGTGGCCGCCAACGGCGTCGTACGGGCGGACTTCAATCTGCGCTCGGGCCGGCTCACGGTCAGCCCGACGTCGATCGAGTCGCACCAGCCGTACGGCAGCGCCCGCACCACCACCGTCACCGTCAAGAACACCGGTGGTGCCCCGGCGACGGTCGGCTTCATCGAGCGGACGGGCAACTTCGATCTGCTCGGCCGCCAGGGTGCGGTGCTCGCCGAGCACCAGATGAAGGGCATCAGCAAGGCCGCCACCGGCACCGCCTACCCGGCGGCGCCCGGGGTGACCGGGGCCGCTCCGGCGGTCGACGAGGCCTGGACCGGCATCGCGAACTACCCGGCGAGCGTCTTCGACAACGCCGCCGCGACGCTGGACGGCAAGGTCTACTCGGTCGGCGGTGGCAGCGGCACCGGCAACGAGCGGAAGGGCTGGGTCTACGACCCGGACACGAACGCCTGGGCGGCGCTGCCGGACATGCCCAACGCCCGCGCCAAGCCGTCGGCGGCGGCCGTCGGCGGCAAGCTGTACGTCATCGGCGGTTGGGGTCCGAGCGGCACGCCCGTCGCCTCGGTCGACGTCTTCGACCCGACGGCCGGTACGTGGAGCACGCTGTCCGGCGTGACCAACCCGGCGCCGCGGTCGGCGGCCGGCACCGCGGTCGTGGACGGCAAGGTCATCCTGGTGGGTGGCTGCGCCGACAGCGCCTGCACCGACTCCAACGACACGGTCGTCTTCGACCCGGCCGCGTCGGCGTTCAGCACCCGTGCCGACTACCCGCTCGCGGTCGCGTGGATGTCCTGCGGCGGCATCGGGGGCAAGGCCTACTGCGCCGGCGGTGCCGGGACGTCGGAGTACACGGACGCGTACTCCTACGACCCGGGCGCCGACCAGTGGAGCCCGCTGCCGGACATGCCGATCGACCTGTGGGGTGCGCAGGGCACCGCCGCCGGCGGTCTGCTGGTGCTGGCCGGTGGCGTCACCGCCGCGTCGACGACGGTCACCAACCGGACGATCGCCTACGACCCGGCGGCGGCGGAATGGCTCAACCTGCCGAACGCCCAGTTCGCCCGCTACCGGGGTGCCGCCGCGTGCGGCGCGTACAAGATCGGTGGTTCGCCGTCCTCCTTCGTCGGCTCGAACAACTCGGAGGCGCTCGGCGGGCTCGACCTGTGCGACGGCGCGGGTGACGTGTCGTGGCTGACGACCGACCCGACCGAGTTCACCCTGGCTCCGGGTGAGTCGAAGAAGGTGAAGGTCACCCTGACCGCCAGCGCGGCGGCCGGTGTCGAGCAGCCGGGCACCTACACGGCCGAGCTGGGCATCGTCTCGAACACCGCCTACCCGGTCCCGGCGATCGGCGTCGAGATGAACGTCTCGCCGCCGACCAACTGGGGCAAGGTGCAGGGCACCGTGATCGGGGTGACCTGTGCCGGGGTCGAGGTCGGCGTCGCGGCGACCGTCCGCCTCAACTCGCTCAACACGCCGGGCGTCGGCTACACGCTGACCTCGGGTGGCAACGGTACGTACGCGTACTGGGTGCAGCGTGGGCGCTACGAGGTGATCGTGGCCAAGGACGGCTGGATTCCACAGGCCGTACGGATCCAGGTGCAGCCCGGCTTCGTGACGACGAGCGACTTCACGCTCGCGCCGTCGAGCCCCTGCGCGCCCCGCCTCGGCGGGATCTGATCCGGTCCCCGGGGCCGGTCCGCCGGGTGGTGTGACGCCACCCGCGGGCCGGTCCCGGCCCGGATGACCTGGACATGACGAAGGGGGAGCCGGTGACCGGCTCCCCCTTCGGTCGTTCTACGCCGGGTCAGCCGACGCTGACGCCGACCTCGTTGACGCCCTGCGCGGCCGTGACCGTCGCGTCGCCGTTGCCGTGCCGGGACAGTGCCCGCAGCGTCCAGGTGCCGGGGGCGGCGAAGAACCGGAACTGGCCGGCCGGCGAGGTGACCACCTCGGCGGTGAACTCACCGGTCGAGTCGAGCAGCCGGACGTAGGCGCCGGCGACCGCCTCACCGTCGGCGGTCTTGACCACGCCGGTGATGACGGTTTCCCTGGTGAGATCGACAGATGCGGGCAATGGAGCCGCCTGGTCCGGCGCGGCGCAGCCGGTTGATGTGGGTGCGGTCATCGTCAGGCCTTCCCGGGCTCGTCGCCGAGGACGACCGGCACGCCGATGAGCGAGCCGTACTCCGTCCACGAACCGTCGTAGTTCTTCACGTTCTGGTGGCCGAGCAGCTCCTTGAGCACGAACCAGGTGTGCGAGGAGCGCTCGCCGATGCGGCAGTAGGCGATGGTGTCCTTGCCGTCCTCGAGGCCGGCCTCGGCGTAGAGGGCGCGCAGCTCGTCGTCGGACTTGAAGGTGCCGTCCTCGTTGGCCGCCTTGGACCACGGGACGTTGACCGCGGTCGGGATGTGACCGGCCCGCTGGGCCTGCTCCTGCGGCAGGTGCGCCGGGGCGAGCAGCCGGCCGGCGAACTCGTCGGGCGAGCGCACGTCGACCAGGTTCTGGGTGCCGATGGCGGCGACGACCTCGTCGCGGAACGCCCGGATCGACAGGTCGGGGTCCTGGGCGACGTACTGCGTGGCGGGGCGGCTCACCGCGTCCTTGACCAGCGGGCGGGCGTCGAGTTCCCACTTCTTGCGGCCGCCGTCGATGAGCTTGACGTCGCCGTGTCCGTACAGCTTGAAGTACCAGAACGCGTAGGCGGCGAACCAGTTGTTGTTGCCGCCGTAGAGCACGACGGTGTCGTCGTTGGCGACGCCCCGCTCGGAGAGCAGCGCCTCGAACTGCTCCTTGTTGACGAAGTCCCGGCGTACCGGGTCCTGCAGGTCGGTCTTCCAGTCGAGCTTGATCGCACCGGCGAGGTGGCCGCCGTCGTAGGCGGTGGTGTCCTCGTCGACCTCGACGAAGACGACACCCGGGGCGCCGAGGTTCTTCTCGGCCCAGTCGGCCGAAACGAGTGCGGTGTCGCGACTCATCAGATCACTCCTTGTGACGATGGAGGTGGTGAGCCAGCGCGTTGATGATCACGGGATCGTTCGGTCGCACCACGCGCGGGACCCAGTTAGGACGGATCACGGGTTTGTGCGACGGCGCCGCTGCCGAGCGTTCAGACCAGAAGGTACGCAGAGGAAGGCAGCCCCGCCGTCAGATGGCGGGGCGACACAGGCAGGTGGCCACGCGGCACAGGTCGACCGCGCGCCGTTTGGTGAGGAACGTCCCCATGACCAGGCAGCCTACCAGCCGCGTTACCACGGCCGGTAGGTCGACCAGCATGCGGGACCGCTGCGTCACACGGTCGAGTTGAGCGGCACGTTCTGCGCCGACGCGGTGATCGCCAGGCCCTCCGGCAGCGGACGCACCTCCTGCACGGCGAGTTCGAACGGCAACTCCGGCAACGGTACGTCGATCGAGATCTGCCGGGCGTACGCGTTGACCAGGGCCTGGGCCGCGGGCACGTTGGGCAGCCCCTCGGCGGTCAGATCCTCGAACCGGACCTGTACCTGTCCCTCGCTGACGGCCAGATTGGCCGTGCCGTGGACGGTGAACTGCTGGCCGAGGAACTCCAGCGGCGCGCTCACCGCCAGGTTGCCGCCCTCCTCGGTGAGCGTCACGCCCGGCCGCTGGATCATGGCGGCGACACTCGCGTACGAGATCGTGCCGGTGCCCTCGACGGTCCGGGCCAGTACGTCGCCCTGGCCGGAGCGCAGCGTCTCGATCGAGGCGGTGACGTCCCGTGCGTTGACGTCCAGTTCGGGCATGCTCACCGAGCGGCCCTGCACCGATCCCTCGACGTCGCGCAGCAGGATCGAGATCGACTCGTAGCGGCCGGCGACGACCTGGGTGAGGAACGGGAACCCGCCCACCGACACCTGTGGCTGCGACGCCTGGAGGTTCTGCCGGCTGATCTCGGTGCTCACCTGTTGGGCGATCGTCCGTTCGGCGAAGCCGACGGCGGCCCGGTCGGCGACGACGAGCAGGCCGGCCAGCACCAGGAGCAGGATCACCGCCACGATGAGCAGCCGACGGCCCCGACGGCGCCGCGGCCGGACCTCCTGCATCGGATAGCTGTCTGCCACGCCCGCCTCCTGTCTTCCACTGTGCGTCGGCCGCCCGGACCGCCGGGGTGCCGACGAATCCCGCGTGCCGGGGTGAATTCTGTACCCGGATCGCCGCTCCGGCACGCTCGCCGCCGCCCGGATGGCACTATCGCGCGAGTCGCGGGTGCCGCCCGGCCCGCCGCGGCGGTGGCCGGACCGGTTCAGAGATAGAGCACGGTCATGGCGTACGCGGCCGGGGCGGCCAACGCGAATCCGCCCAGCGGGCCCTGGAGGTGCCGGGCCAGCCACAGGGTCGGCGGCTCGCCGGCCATCTGCCGCCCCGCCTCGGCGTAGCCGGCCCCGAGGTCGGCCAGTACGGCGGCGCCGGCGGCGACCAGTCCGATCACCGCCCCACTCGCGGGCGTGAACGACACCAGGTAGCTGCCGAGGACCGCGCTGGCCAGGGTGCCGCACATCGCGCCGACGACGATGCCCGCCGCACCGCGCGGCACCTGGGGGGCGAGCCGCGGCCACAGGAACACCGCGTCCATCAGGCGGGCGACGAGGAGCGCCACGGCGGCCGCCGTGGCCGCGACGAAGATGGCCTGGGTGCCGGCCGGGACCCGGCCGAGCACCAGCAGGGTGCCCAGGGCGACCACCCCGAACGTGACGAGCAGGGTGGAACCGATCGAGTCGGTCATCCGCGCCCGGTCGGCCGACCGGACCAACTGCCCGAGGAGGGCCACGGCGGCACCGCCGACCCCGACGTAGAGCAGCGGCGACAGGCCCGCCTCCTGGCGGTCGACCGCGAACATGTCGGCGGCGGCGGCGACGGCGACCGCCACCCCGGCCACCCAGGGCAGCGCCGGCGGTCGGGTCGCCATGGTCCAGGCCAGGACGAAGAGCACCTGTACGCCGAAGACGACGACCGCGAACGGAATCCGGGCGGCGCCGGGGCCGGCGGTCTGCGCACCGAGGATCAGCCCGACCCCGACCAGTACGGCGAAGCCGGCGATCGCCGCGGACAGCCGACGGCGCAGCGGGACGACCTCGATCTCGTCCTCGAATTCGGCGTCGTCGTCGGGCTCGCGGCCGGCGGGTTCGGTTTCCCGGCCGCCGGGGCCCGGGTCGGGCGCCGGTCCGGCCGGATAGCCGCGTCGGCCCGGCCCGTGCGGCGGGCCGGCCGCGCCGGGGGGTGGGTCGTCGGACCAGGCGTCGCGACCGGCCTCGGGGGGCGTCGAGGGATACACCCTCCGATCCTTGCAGACGCCGGAAATGGCGGCCGGATCACGCGGATACCCCGAACGACACCTCATCCGTTATGGCCGATCACACAGATGATCGGACCGACACCAGCCGGCTTCCGGCCATGGATCGGTTAAGCTCGGCCCTTACCCGCCCCGTCAGCGACGCCGGGACCGGCAACTCCGCGGCAACGAGAGCTGACCGCCCAGGACGCGGCCCGCCAGCTCGACTGCCGCCGGTCACCGCGCGGCCGTACGGGCCGCGAGGACGGAGGTGAAGTGTGGAGATCCTGCTGCTGGTGACCGCGCGCGCCGGCGAACCATCCGCCGTGCTGCCCGCGCTCGACCTGCTCCCGCACGCGGTGCGCACCGCCCCACGGGACGTACGCACGCTGGTGTCCGCTCCCAGCCCGGACGCCGTCATGGTCGACGCCCGGTCCGAGCTGAGCGAGGCCCGGGCCACCTGCCGGATGCTGCACGCCACCGGTCTCGGGGTGCCGCTGATCGCGGTCGTCACCGAGGCCGGACTCATCGCGCTCACCGCCGACTGGGGTGTCGACGACGTCATCCTGGCCAGCGCCGGCCCGGCCGAGGTCGAGGCGCGGCTGCGGCTCGCGGTCGGCCGGCTCAGCAACGCCACCGCCGGCGCCGGCGGCTCGATCCGCGCCGGTGAGCTGAACATCGACCCCGACACCTACGCCGCCAAGCTCAAGGGCCGGCCGCTCGACCTCACCTACAAGGAGTTCGAGCTGCTGAAGTTCCTCGCCCAGCACCCCGGCCGGGTCTTCACCCGCGACCAGTTGCTGCGTGAGGTCTGGGGCTACGACTACTTCGGCGGCACCCGGACCGTCGACGTGCACGTACGGCGGCTGCGGGCGAAGCTCGGCTCCGAATACGAGTCGATGATCGGAACGGTCCGCCAGGTCGGGTACAAGTTCGTCGTCCCGCCGTCGCGGTCGCTGCCGGACTCGGAGCCCGCGCCACTGCCGGTCTGACCTTCGGGTCCCATCCACGAGCTCCCCATACCCCAGTTCACCGCCGCGCGGCGGCACAACGGACGAGCGCCACCCGGTCTGCCGGGTGGCGCTCGGCTTTGCGTGCACCCTCCGACTGCCATGCGGCTGATTTGCTTTAAACGCACTTTTAGCGCTCTAAGTCGTACTTACTCTGGTTGCCGGAATCGGTACGGAGGGGGCGGCTGTGGGACAGGTGAACGACGAGACGGCAGTGAACCGGCGGGGCGCCGTCCTGGCCCGGCTGCTGAAGGCGCGTACGGTCGTACCCGCCCTGCTGGCCGTGGCGGCGATCCTGACCGGCGCCTACTCCCTCGGGCTGGCCGTCGACCCGTACGTGACCCGACCGGCTCCGGCGGCCGGCAGTCCGAGCGCCACCGCGACCGGGGCACCGGCGAACAGACCCGTCGCCCGGGAACCGGGCCGTCGGAACTCCGAGCCGATGGCCCAGCCGGTCACCGGTCCCAACCGGCCGCCGTTGCCGGAGGACCGCAACGGACCGTTCGGCAGCCGGATGACCACCGGCATGTCGTACGTCGCGCTCACCTTCGACGACGGCCCCGACCCGAACTACACCCCGCAGACCCTGGCGCTGCTACGGCGATACGAGGTCAAGGCCACCTTCTGCCTGGTCGGCGAGAACGCGCGGCGGTACCCGCAACTGGTACGCGCCATCGCGGCCGACGGGCACACCCTGTGCAACCACTCGTGGAACCACGACTTCGGGCTCGGGGCCCGGGGCCGGAAGGTGATCGAGGACGACCTGCGCCGTACGAACGAGGCCATCCTGGCCGCCGTACCGGACGGCAAGATCTCCTACTTCCGCCATCCGGGCGGCAACTGGACGTCGGGCGCGGTCACGGTCGCCCGGGAGATGGGCATGACCTCCCTGCACTGGACGGTCGACCCGCAGGACTGGACCCTGCCGGGCGCGGGCAGCATCGCGGCGACGGTGAACGCGGGCGCCCATCCCGGCGCGATCGTGCTGCTGCACGACGCCGGCGGCAACCGGCAGGGCACCGTCAACGCCCTGCGGTCGATCCTGCCCAACGTGGGCCGCCGCTTCCCGCTCGACGCGCTGCCGGCCGGCATCGACCAGCCGCCCCGCTTCGGGATCGAACTGCCGCTGCACCCCGGTCAGGTCTGACCGGTCGGGTGGGCGGCGGCACACCGTGACCGGAACCCGGCGGCGACCCCGGGTCCGCCGGATACCGTGGCGGGGTGAGCACCGTCGCACCCGCCGAACGACCTCTCGTCCAGTCCGCCGAGCGGCTCGACCCGACCGGGATCGCCGAGGTGCTGGCGCTGGCCGCGACCGCCGACCGCACCGACGGCGCCGGCCCGCTGTCGGAACAGGTGCTGCTGCGGATCCGGCACGGGGCGGACACCCCCGCGGCACACCTGACGATCCGGGACGACACGGGTCGACTGGCCGGCTACGCGTACGTCGACGCGTCCGCCGTGACCG
This sequence comes from Polymorphospora rubra, assembly GCF_018324255.1. Taxonomy (GTDB): domain Bacteria; phylum Actinomycetota; class Actinomycetes; order Mycobacteriales; family Micromonosporaceae; genus Polymorphospora; species Polymorphospora rubra. The sequence continues at coordinate 3,327,534 of NZ_AP023359.1, read as the reverse complement.
ACGGCGCCGCGGCCGAACTCGTCGTACACCCGATGCACCGCCGACAGGGGCTGGGGCGCGCGCTGGTGCTCGCGGTGGTCGACGCGGCGGGGCCGGCGGGACCGCTGCGGGTGTGGGCGCACGGTGACCATCCGTCGGCCGCCGCGCTGGCACTGCGCCTGGGCTTCCGCCGCGACCGGGTGCTGCTCTCCCAACGTCGGTCGCTCGTCGAGCCGATTCCCGAGCCCCGGCTGGCCGCCGGCGTGACGCTTCGTGCCTTCCGGCCCGGCGTGGACGACGAGGCGTGGCTCGCGGTCAACAACCGGTCGTTCGCCCAGCATCCGGAGCAGGGCCGGTGGACGCTACCCGACCTGCGGGCCCGGATCGCCGAACCGTGGTTCGACCCGGCCGGCTTCCTGCTGGCGACCGACGGGCCGGCCGGCCGGATCCTCGGCTTCCACTGGACCAAGGTGCACGACGGCGGCGGGGACGGGCGACCGGCCGAGCCGATCGGCGAGGTGTACGTCCTCGGGGTCGACCCGGGCGCCCACGGCACCGGCCTGGGCAAGGCGCTGACCTTGGCCGGGCTGCGTCATCTGCGCGACCGCGGCCTGACCGACGCGATGCTGTACGTCGACGAGTCCAACACGTCGGCCGTGGCGCTCTACGAGCGGCTCGGCTTCGCCCGGTGGACCGTCGACGTCAACTACCGGCGGGGCTAGGACAGGACGAACCGGACCTCGCCGTCCGGCATGACCTCCAGGGTCGGGGTGATGGCCCGGCCCGCGTCGCGGTCGGCCGCCGCGGCCAGCACCGCCGGGATGTCCGGGCAGGCGGCCACCTCGCGCAGGGTCACCAGCGTCGGCGGCAGCATCGCGTACTCGCCCGCCTCGGCCCGGGCGGCCGCCTCGGCCGGCCGGATCCACATCGTGTGGTCGGCCTCCCCGGACACGTCCCGGGTGCGCTGCCGTTGCGGCAGCACGGCCACGAAGAAGTACGTGTCGAAGCGCCGGGGTTCGAACTCCGGCGTGACCCAGCGGCTCCACGGCGCCAGCAGGTCCGAACGCAGCGTCAGCCGGCGCTCGCGGAGCAGGTCGGCGAAGCCGAGTTCGCGGGCCACCAGCGCCCGGCGGGCCGCCTCCCAGTCGTCGCCGCTGACATCCCCGACGACGCTTCCGCCGTCGGGGCCGGCGAGCAGAACGCCGGACTCCTCGAACACCTCACGTACGGCCGCGCAGACCACCGCCTGGGCCGGCCCGTCGGCCAGCCCCAACCGGCGTCCCCACTCCTGCGGCCCCGGCCCGGCCCAGTCGAGGTGCACCTCGGAGTCGGTCGGGTCGACGCCGCCGCCCGGGAAGGCGTGCATGCCGCCGAAGGCCATCGCGGCGAGGCGGCGGATGACGTACGCCTCGTAGCCGCCGGATCCGGCCGGCCGCAGCAGCACGACGGTGGCCGCCACCCGAGGCGTCGCCGGCCGCTCCTCGGCACGGTAGAACCGGGTCGCGCGGGCGAGCAGTGCCTCCGGCACCGGGAACTGGGAGTCGGTCGATGTCACCCGGCCAGCCTATGCCGGCACCCTGGCGCCGGCCCGCCACGGGTTGCCGCCGGCCGCGTCGGAGACGATCTCCCTCTGCCGGGCCGGAACGGTCTCGACTAGCGTGCGGGCATGACTCGATGGGGCATCCTCGCCACCGGCAACATCGCCGGCACGTTCGTCGAAGACCTTGGTTCGCTGCCGGACGCCGAGGTGGTGGCGGTCGGTTCCCGGTCGTTGCCGAGCGCGCGGGCGTTCGCCGACCGGTACGGGATCCCCCGCGCGTACGGCACCTGGCAGGAGTTGGCCGCCGACGCCGACCTCGACGTGGTGTATGTCGCCACCCCGCACTCCGCCCACCACCTGGCCACCATGACGTGCCTGGACGCCGGCCGGGCGGTGCTGTGCGAGAAGCCGTTCACCCTCGACCTGGCCACCACCACGGAGCTGATCGAGGTGGCGCGGGCCCGCGACCTGTTCCTGATGGAAGCGATGTGGATGCGCTGCAATCCGACGATCCTGCGGGTGCTGGAGCTGATCGCCGACGGGGCGATCGGCGAGGTGACGACGGTGCGGGCCGACTTCGGGTTGGCCGGGCCGTTCCCGCCCGAGCACCGGCTGCGGGCCCGGGAACTCGGCGGGGGCGCCCTGCTCGATCTCGGCGTCTATCCGGTGAGCCTGGCCTACCTGCTGCTCGGCCGGCCGGACGAGGTACGCGCCTGGGCCAAGATCGGGCCGGAGGGCGTCGACGAGAACACCGGCATCGTGCTCGGTTACGGGTCGGGTGCGGTGGCGACGCTGACCTGCGGGCTGGTGGGCGGTACGCCGACCACCGCCGCCATCACCGGGACCCGCGGGCGGATCGAACTGCCCGCTCCGTTCTTCCGGCCGGGCGGCTTCACGCTGCTGCGGACGGGAGCCGAGGCGGAGACGGTGGTGGCCGAGGAGACCGGTGGCGGCTACCAGTACGAGGCGGCCGAGGTGCAACGGTGCCTGCGGGCGGGGTTGCGGGAGAGCCCGCTGGTGCCACACGCCGCGACCCTGGACGTCATGTCCCTGCTGGACACGATCCGCACCCAGATCGGGGTCACCTACACCTGACCCGCCCGTCACTTCCCAACGCTTCCCGCGATCTTGCAGTTGTCTCCCCCTTATGTCGTTTTTGGGAGGCGACAAGTGCAAGATCGCGGGAGAGCGGAGGGGTCAGGTTGCGAAGAGGGGGCGGACGATCAGGTAGAACAGGGCGGCGATGGAGCCGGCGGCCGGGAAGGTGAGGATCCAGGCGCCGACGATGTTGCCGGCCACCCCCCACCGGACCGCCGACAGCCGCTTGGTCGCGCCGACGCCCATGATCGCCGAGGTGATCGTGTGCGTGGTGGAGATCGGCGCGCCGAGCACCAGGGCGTTGAAGTAGAGCACACCGCTGGCGACGGTCTCGGCGGCGAAGCCCTCCGGCGGGCGCAGGTCGATGATCTTGCGACCGAGGGTACGGATGATCCGCCAGCCGCCGGCGTACGTACCCAGCGCCAGCACGGTCGCCGAGGTCCAGAACGCCCACTCGGGAATGGTTTCCGCGTCGCTCTGGTAACCGCCGACGTACAGGGCGAGCACGATGATGCCGATCGTCTTGGCCGCGTCCTGCATGCCGTGGCCGACCGACATCGCCGCGGCCGAGGCCGTCTGCGCCCACCGGAAACCGCGGTTCAGCTTGCCCGGGTGCCCGTTGCGGAAGATCCACAGGACCAGCAGCATCACCAGGTAGCCGAGCACGAAGCCGACCACCGGCGACAGGATCATCGGCACCACGACGTCGGAGAGGATGCCGCCCCAGAGCACCTCGCCGGCGGCGACCAGGGTCGCACCGACGACCCCGCCGATGAGCGCGTGCGACGACGACGAGGGCAGGCCGAAGTACCAGGTGATGAGGTTCCAGGTGATCGCGCCGAGGACCCCGGCGAAGACGATGGCCAGGCTCGCCCGGCCGGTGGGCAGGTTGACCAGCCCGCTACCGACGGTCTTGGCCACCTCGGCGCCGAAGTGGGCGCCGATGAAGTTGCCGATGGCCGCCATGCCCAGCGCGACGCCGGGGGTCAGCGCCCGCGTCGAGATGCTGGTGGCGATGGCGTTGGCCGCGTCGTGGAAGCCGTTGGTGTAGTCGAAGACCAGCGCGACCAGGATGACGGCCAGAACTGCGATGAGCTCGGGGGACAAGGCCTACGACTCCTTGACCGTGATTGTCTCGACGGTGTTCGCCACATGCTCGAAGGCGTCGCAGGCAGCCTCCAGTTCGTCGGCGACCTCCTTCATCTTGAGCACGGTCAGCGCGTCGTACTCGCCGGAGAAGAGCCGGACGAGCAGCATCCGGTAGGCGCGGTCGCCCTCGTTCTCCAGCCGGTTGCACTCGATCCAGTAGTCCTCGAGGTCTTTCATCGACTTCAGCCGGGGCATCGCCTCGGCGGTCAGCTTGGCCTGCTGGTCCAGTACGTCGACCAGCTCGTGCATCTCCCGGGGCAGCGACGGCAGTTTGGTGAGGCCGTAGAGGTAGAGCAGGTTGCCGACCGCCTCGAGGTGGTCCATCACGTCGTCGAGCTGCGAGCCGAGCTGGTAGATGTCCTCGCGGTCGAACGGGGTGATGAACGCGGAGTTGATCTTCTTGTAGAGCTGGTGGGTGATCTGGTCGCTGTCGTGCTCGACCTCGGTCAGCCGCTCGCTGACCGACTGGACGTCGACGTCCGGCAGGGCCAGCTCGTTGAGTAGTTCGGTGCCCCGTACCAGGTTCTCCGCCGCCCTGGTGAAGAGCTCGTAGAAGGCGCCCTCGGTGGGGCGGAAGGAAAACTTCACAGCGCGGACCTCGTTGCTCCTGATGGACGGATGCCAGCCTCGGGGACCTGTTCCCCGAGATCCTCGGGGAATGCTAGGGAACGCTGAATCCGTGCTGCTGAGCGCCTACCCCTGGTCATGCGCCATTAGTGCCCAGTTCACCCTCCGTTTACCTTCATCAGAGTGACGGGATGACCTGCTCTTCCAGCCGGCGCCGCTCAAGCTCGACGTCGAAGGTCGCCGACGGGTAGGACAACCGCAGGTCGGCGAAGGTCTCGCGGAGCAGGTTCGCCACCGCCCAGTCGCGGTACCACTTGCGGTCGGCCGGTACGACGTACCACGGCGCCCGGTCGGTGCCGCAGTACGCCAGCGCCTCGGCGTACGCGGCCTGGTAGTCGGCCCACTGCCGGCGGGCGTCGACATCGCTCGAGTGGTACTTCCAGTGCTTGTGTGGATCGGTCAGCCGCTCCATCAACCGTTCCCGCTGTTCCTCCGGTGAGATATGCAACATCACCTTGACCAGCGTGAAGCCGCTGTCGACGAGTTCCGCCTCGAACTCGTTGATCTGGTCGTAGCGGGCCCGCCAGACGCTCTCCGGCACCAGTTCGTCGACGCGCGCGATCAGCACGTCCTCGTAGTGGGACCGGTTGAACACCCCGAGGTAGCCCGGCGCCGGCAGCGCACGCCGGATCCGCCAGAGGAAGTCGTGCGACAGTTCCTCCGCGGTCGGCGCGCCGAACGACCGGATGTGCAGGCCGAGCGGGTTCATCGCGCCCGCGACCCGCTTGATCGTGCCGTCCTTGCCGCCGCAGTCCATCGCCTGCAACACCAGCAGGATCCGACGGTCGAAGTCCGGCTCGGTCTTCGCCAGCGCGGCCAGCTTCTCCTGCTCCTCGGCCAGTTCCCGGCCGATCTGCGCGACCTGGGCCCGCCCCCACGCCTTGGGCACCGGCCCGACCACGTCGCCGGTCGGCAACCCCGGTGTCGACCTCGGCCGGATCGCGGCGAGATTCACCGGCCCGTCCCCGCCGACCCGCAACAGATCCCGCATCTCGCTCACGTCGCCACCTCACTCGCATCGCACACCGGGCCGCCGACCGGCCCACCAGCGATCATGCCGAGCGGGGGCCAGCGAAGGACAGCCGGCTCGCCCGGCGGCGGCCCGCCGGATGCGCGAGGTGGCGACATCCGGCGGTGGGGCTGTTCAGACCACCAGGGCCAGCCACTTGCGGTACGCGGTGGCGAACGGCTCGGTGCCGTCGCCCAGCGCGAGGAAGAGCCACGCCGCCGCGGCCCGGGCCTCGGTGATCAGGTCCTCCGGGTAGCCGAACCGGGCTCCGTGATCGGCGAACTCGTCTTCGTCACGCAGCTCCACCACGCCCGTCGCCCGCCGCCGCACCACGTCGAGATCGAGGTCGATGAGGTGAACGGTGTCGCCCTCCCAGCGGGCCGGCGTGGCGATGTCACAGTAGACCTCGCTGGTGCGCGGCTCCGGATTGAACATGCCGGTCCACCAGGCGGCGTGCGGGACCAGCAGGACGAACGGAATCTGCTCCACCGACGGCCGGCCATGATAGACGGACGGGGTGCCGGCGGTGACGCCGAGCCAGGTGCCCATATCGTCCTCGGCAAGGCGCCGGGCGGGGTAGTCACGATGGGCGGAACCGTCGTATTTGCGATAAACGACCCGCACAACATCGCTCGGCATGACCGCACCCTAACCGATAGGTCACAACGGATGCCGGCCCGCGAACACTTCTCACATTGTCAGGATCTGAACAGCGGGTGCGCCGGCACGGCGTGACGCCGCCCGGATCAGCGTGGCCGTGTCGGCCGCTACGGGTACGGTCGCACGGTGACCGCCGCGCCCACCTCCGCAGCCAGACCAGCCACCGCCGGCTCGCCCGGCAGCCGACGCCGACGCGGAAGGGCGAGCACCGACGACCTGCTCGCCGCGGCCGTCGGCGCGGTACCCGGCGGCGCGGCCCGCCCCGGTCAGCAACAGATGGCGACCGCCATCGACAACGCGATCGGGTCCCGCGAGCACCTGCTGGTGCAGGCCGGTACCGGCACCGGGAAGTCGCTGGCCTATCTCGCGCCGGCGCTCACCGTGGACGGGCCGGTCGTGGTGTCCACCGCCACCCTCGCCCTGCAGGCCCAACTCGTCGAGCACGACCTGCCCCGGCTCGCCGACGCCGTCGAGCCGGTACTCGGCCGGCGGCCGACGTACGCCGTGCTCAAGGGCCGGCACCACTACGTCTGCATGGCGAAGCTCGACCACTCCACAGAGGACGAGCCGCGGGACACGCTTTTCGACTCCCCGAGTTCCGGCGGCAACAGCACCGGCTGGCTCGGCGAGGCCGGCCGGCTGGGCAAGCAGATCCAACGGATCCGCGACTGGGCGTTGGCTAGCGAGACCGGCGACCGCGACGAGCTGGACCCCGGGGTCGACGACACCGCCTGGCGGCAGGTCTCCATGCCGGCCCGCGAGTGCGTCGGCGCGACCCGCTGCCCGTACGGCGACGAGTGCTTCGCCGAGGCATCCCGGGTCCGGGCCCGCGAGGCCGACATCGTGGTGACCAACCACAGCCTGCTCGCCGTCGACATGCTCGCCGGCCGGCACATCGTGCCGCCGCACAAGCTTCTGGTCATCGACGAGGCGCACGAACTCGCCGACCGGGTGTCGTCCGCCGCCCAGGCCGAACTCACCGTCGAGGCGGTCGAGCGGGCCGCCCGGCAGTCCCGCCCGCTGTTGACCCCGGAGATCGCCGAGACACTGGTCGAGGCGGGTGACGCGCTCGCCGTCGGGCTCGCCGAGGTGCCGGCCGGCCGGCTGACCGCCGGGCTGCCGTCCCCGCTGCGCGAGGCGTGCACCCTGCTCGACTCGGCGACCCGGTCCGCCCTCGACCGGATCGGCGACGTCAAGGCCGACGACCCGGACCCCGTACGCAAGCAGCAGTCCAAGGCGGTCCTCGACGAGCTGTCCAAGACCGTCCAACGCCTGCTGGAGGAGGCCGACCACGACGTGGCCTGGGTGGAGAAGCCCGAGGGCGCCCAGGCGGGCCGACGGGCGCTGGTCGTCGCGCCGCTGTCGGTGGCCGGCACCCTGGCCGTCAACCTCTACGACGAGCGCACGGTCGTGGCGACCTCGGCCACGCTCACCCTCGGCGGCCGGTTCGACACGGTCGCCCGGGCGCTCGGGCTGGCCCCGGGTGCCGCCGTCGACCAGCCCGAGGGCAGCCGGCCCGCCCCGACCGACGAGGCCGACCGGGACTCCCCGCCGTGGCGGTCGCTCGACGTCGACTCCCCTTCGACTACCCCCGGCAGGGCATCCTCTACGTCGCCGCGCACCTGCCCCGGCCGGCCGCCTCCGGTCTGCCCGAGGCGGCCGGCGAGGAGTTGCTCCGGCTCGTCGGGGCGCTCGGCGGACGTACCCTCGGGCTCTTCTCGTCGCGACGGGCGGCCACCCAGGCCGCGGAGTTGCTGCGGGCCCGCACCGACCTGTCCGTGCTGCTCCAGGGCGAGGAGGCGCTGCCGTTGCTGGTCCGCCGGTTCCGCGAGGACAAGGCGAGCTGCCTGTTCGGCGTGATGTCGCTGTGGCAGGGCGTGGACGTGCCGGGCGATTCCTGCCAACTGGTGGTGATCGACCGGTTGCCGTTCCCCCGTCCGGACGAGCCGCTGGCGGCGGCGCGGGCGGCGGCGGTCGACGCGGCCGGCGGCTCCGGCTTCTCCTCGGTGAGCGTGCCGATCGCCGCGATCCGGCTCGCCCAGGGCGTCGGCCGGCTGATCAGGTCGACGGGCGACAAGGGCGTCGTGGCGGTGCTGGACTCCCGGCTGGAGACCGCCCGCGGTTACGGGGCGTTCCTGCGTCGTTCACTGCCGCCGTTCTGGTACACGACCCGTCCGGACATCGCGCAGGGGGCGCTGGAACGCCTGTCCCGCTCCTGAGCGCACCGGCCGGGCGGCACGGCGCCGCCCGGGACCGGGGTCAGGGTGTCTTCGACGCGACCACGACGGCGTCCGGCGGCACCTCCGGTGTCCGCCGGCCCGCCAGCCGGCGTACGGCGGTGTTGAGCACCGCGATCAGCGGCACGGCCACCAGCATGCCGACGATGCCGGCGAGGACGCTCCCCGCCGCGATGGCGATGATCACCGCGAGCGGGTGGATCGCCACCGCCCGTCCCATGATCAGCGGCTGGAGGATGTGCCCCTCGACCTGCTGCACGCCGACCACCGCACCCAGGATGATCAGGGCGGTGACCCAGCCGCTGTCGACCAGCGCCACCAGCACGGCGACCGCGCCGGACAGGGTGGCGCCGACGATCGGGATGAACGCGCCGAGGAACACCAGCGCGGCCAGCGGCAGGGCGAACGGCACCTCGAAGATGACCAGGAAGATGCCGATGCCGACCGCGTCGATGAAGGCGACGAGCACGGTGGCGCGGACGTACGACACGAGCGTGTTCCAGGACGCCTGCCCCGCGTCGTCGACCCGCCACCGGGCGGCCACCGGCAGCAGCCGGACCAGGAACCGCCAGATCCGGCGGCCGTCACGCAGGAAGAAGAACATCGCGAAGAGCACCAGCACCGCACCGGTGAGCACCTCGAAGAGGGTGGTCGCGGTGGAGAGGGCGCCGCTGGTGAGCGCCTGGGTGTTCTCGTCGATCCAGCGCTGCCCCTGCTCGATGTAGCGGTCGAACTGGTTGTCCGACATGTGCAGAGGGCCGGTCTTCAGCCAGTCCTGGATCTGTTGTACGCCTTTGGTCGCGTTGCGACTCAGCTCCGGCACCCCGGCCACGAACTCGTTGACGACCAGGGTCAGCGTGCCGACCACCCCGGCCAGCCCGCCGACCAGCACCAGGCCGGTGGCCAGCGAGCGGGGGAACCGGGCCCGCAGCAGCCAGCCGACGGCAGGGGCGAGCAGCGCCGACAGCAGCAGTGCGATGAGCAGCGGGATGATGACGATCCGGACGGTGCCGATGAGCTTGAGCATCGCCCAGCCGACCGCGCCGATGACGATCAGCCGCCACGACCAGGCGGCGGCGATCCGCAGGCCGTGCGGCACGTCGGCGTCGTCACGGCTCGATGTGGACTGATGCACCTCGGTCGGTGGCTCGAACCCGCCGTTCGGCTCCGGCTCGGCGGGAGCGGGCGGCGGTTCGGGTTGGGACCTCGTGGTGCGTCGACGCGCGCGCACCACCGATGCCTCGCCCTTCTCGTAGGCGCGGCGGATCTTCGCCCGTACCTGCTCGAAGCGGTTCAAGAGCCCCTCCTCACGCCGCTCGGCCACCCCACGTTAGCGGGTGTTCGCATCCGGTCGTGGTCACCGCGGCCCGCGCCCGGCGTATGTTGCCCCCGGGCGGGGTGTCTCAACCGCCGCCGGGCACCGTTGCGGGGCGGGGTACGGTTCCGTCGTGAGCGCCGAATCCAACTACGACTCTGGCCTGCCGATCCGCCTCCTGCACGACCGTGTGCTGGTGCAGCTCGAAGGCAGCGACGGCGAACGGCGGTCCACCGCCGGCATCGTCATCCCGGCGACCGCCTCCATGGGCAAACGACTGTCCTGGGCCAAGGCGGTCGGCGTCGGCCCGCACGTACGGTCCATCGTCACCGGCGACCGGGTGCTCTTCGACCCCGAGGACCGCGCGGAGGTTGAACTGCACGGCCGGGCCTACATCCTGCTGCGGGAGCGTGACCTGCACGCGGTCGCGGCCGAGCGGGTCGACACCAACTCGACCGGCCTCTATCTCTGACGGAGACGGTCAGCGCCAGCCGGGTGGCGGGTAGCCGCCCGGTGGCGGACCGTACGGCGGCCGGTAGCCGCCGGGTGGGCCGTAGCCGCCCGGCGGGCCGTACGCGCCGGGGTGGACCGGAACGGGCGGCGGGGGCGGCGGCGCGAGCACCACCGGAATCGGCACCACCGGCTGGTCGGGCGCGTCGACGACGCGCCGCACCCCGTCCGGGAACGCGATGTGGTAGCGCTCACCGTCCCACCGCGCGTCGGGCGCCTGCGGATCGCGGCCGGTGAAGACCTGCCGGTAGCCGGCGATCGCCGCCAGCAGTTCCGCCTCCTCCCGCATCGCGCCGGCCCGGTCGGCGGGCTTGTCGTCGAGGCCGCGCAGCATGCCGTCGCGCAGCAGGGCCAGCCTGGTCGCGGAGAACTGGTAGCCGCGCATCGCCTTGAGTCCGGCGTCGCCGGCCACCCGGCGGGCCCAGCGGCGGGCCGAGTGCCGACGGCCGAGACTGCCCAGTGACGCGACCTCGGGCGGCGAGAGCCAGCCGGCCCGTACGTAGTCCGGCAGGGTCCGTTCGGTGAGCCGGCCCTCCCAGCCGCGCAGCCACACCGCCAGCCCGACCATGCCGAAGAAGATCGGCACCATCAGGCCGATGTAGCCGTAGAGCAGGATCAGGTTCTGCCCGGTGGCGACGGCGAGCGACGGCATCAGGTTCCAGGCGCCGTGCAGCATCATGGCCAGCAACACACCGGCGAACGGAGCGAGCACCCGGATCCGTCGGTCACTGGAGCGGGCGGCGATACCGAGGCCGACGCCGGCCATCGCGGTGAACAGCGGGTGGGCGAAGGCGGTGAGCAGCACCCGGACGATGAAGATGGCGAAGAGCATCTGCGCGCCGGTGGCCCGACCGTACTGCTCGGCGCCGCTGGCATAGCCGTGGCCGCCCAGGTAGAGGATGTTCTCCACCATCGCGAAGCCGATCGCCGACATTCCACAATAGACAATGCCGTCGGTGATGCCGGACCACTCCCGGCGCCGGATGACCAGCAGCAGGATCGGGCCGAGCGTCTTGGTCAGTTCCTCGATGAACGGGGCGACGAACACCGCGGTCAGCGAATCGGGCAGGTCGTTGCGCGCGAACACCCCCGCCGCCCAGGTGTTGACGTTCAACGACGCGTACGTCGACACCGCCGCACCCCAGGCGAAGCAGAACACCAGGTATTTCATCGGCTCGGGCTCGTAGCGGTCGAGCCAGAGGAAACACACCACCAGAACCGGCACCGGCAGGATCGCCGCCACCAGACCGATGACCAACGCCTCGACGCCCAGGTTCTGCCCGAGCGTCAGCAGCATCGCGATGGCACAGCCCGCGATCACCACGATGGTGGCCGCCATGATCAGGCCGCGCCGCCAGCCGACCCGCCAGCGGGACGCCTTGCCACCCGTCGGGACCGGCGCCGGACCCGACGGCCACCCCGCCTCCGGCCCGGCCGGAACAGCCGGCCCCGCCGGAACACCCGGCCCGGCGGGGACTCCGGGCCAGGTCGGCACTCCCGGACCGGCGCCGGCCGGCGCCGACGGTACGGCGTACCCGGGCGGCTCCCGGTCCACCGGTGGCGCGGCGGGTTGTCCACCGCCCGGCACCGGGCCGGGCGGTACGGGCGACGCGGGGGGTTGCCCGCCGGGCGGAAGTTCGGCCATGCCCGCCAGCGTATCGAGTTGCAGACCACTCGCCGGGTCACCCACGCACCGGTTATGCTCCCCCACAGGTCACGAGTGCCAGCGACCAACGGCCCGCCGCTCCTCGGTGCGGGTCGAAGCCCCAGCTAGCTGGCCGGCAACCCTCGTCGAGGTTCGCGGTGGGGTGCCCTGGGTGAAGACCGGGCCCGACCCCATCAGGTGCCGGGCAAGCGCGGGCCCCAACCCTTCGCCACACCCGGGGTCCCCGACCGCCGGAGGCTGGCCGATGAACACCGCACTCGTATCCCTGGAAACCCTGCCCCGGACCGCCGGGCCGAGGCCGTGGACGGGGCCGTTCGCGCCGCCCGTCCGGCCGCTCGACGTGCTCGGCGTACCCGGTCAGATCAACCTCGACTACGCGGCCACCGCGCCGTGCGCGCGGGCCGCCGCCGACGCGGTGACCGAACTGCTGCCCTGGTACGCGAGCGTGCACCGGGGCGCCGGTGAACTGTCGAAACGGTGCACCCTCGCCTACGAACGGGCCCGGCGGAGCGTCGCCGGCTTTCTCGGTGCCCGCCCCGGCGACGAAGTGATCTTCACCCGCAACACCACGGACGCGCTCAACCTGCTGGCCCACGCCCTGCCGGCGACGACCACGGTCGTCACCTTCGCCAGCGAGCACCACGCCAACCTGCTGCCCTGGCCGGCGGGGGCCGTCCGGCTGCCGGTGCCGGCGTCCCCCGGCGCCGCCGTACGGGCTCTCGACGCCGCCCTGCGTGAGCTGCGCCGGGGCACCGATCCGGTCCGGCCGGTACTGGTGGCGGTGACCGGGGCCGGCAACGTCACCGGTGAGCGGTGGCCGGTGGCCGAACTGGCCCGCGTCGCCCACCGGCACGGCGCCCGGATCGCGGTCGACGCGGCCCAACTCGCCCCGCACGCGCCGGTCGACATCGCCACGCTCGGCGTCGACCACGTCGCCGTCTCCGGTCACAAGCTCTACGCGCCCTTCGGTGCCGGCGCGCTGGTCGGGCGCGGGGACTGGTTGGACGCCGCCCCGCCCTACCTGGCCGGCGGCGGGGCCAGCGCGTACGTCGGTCCGGCGACCCACCAGGTGCGCTGGGCCTCCGGTCCGGCCCGGCACGAGGCGGGCACCCCGAACCTGCTGGGCGCGGTCGCCCTCGGGGCGGTCTGCGCCGCGCTCGGCGACGCCGACCGGGACGAGCTGCACGACCGGGAGCAGGCGCTGCTGGCCCGGCTGCGCGCCGGCCTGGCCGCCGTCCCCGGCGTCGAGGAACTGCGGGTCTTCGACGCGGCGGCGCCCCGCGTCGGGATCGTGTCGTTCGTGGTCGCCGGCCGGGACTCCGCGGTGGTCGCCGCCGAGCTGGCCACGGCGGGGATCGGCGTACGGGACGGCCTGTTCTGCGCGCATCCGCTGACCCGGCGGCTGATCGCGGAGGCCGCGGCCCGGCGCGGGTGGCGGAACCCGCCGGCGACCGCGCTACGGGCGAGCATCGGTCTGGGCAGCACGACCGAGCACGTCGACCGCCTGCTGGCCGCACTCGGGCGGCGGTGAGAGGGGTCGCGCACGCAGGGCGGCAAGAGGGGTCGCGCGGGCGCGGCGGTGGGGTCACCGGGAAGAGCGGCCGACGGCGCGCCGGACCATCTGGTTCGCCTCGGCCATCTCCACCCCGGTCGCGGCGATCAGGTCGCTGGCGATCGACCGGACCTGGGCCACGACGGTGCTGCCGGACAGGCCGACCCCGGCCGAGTACGCCTGGGCGGCGGCACCGACCGCACGCAGTGCGCGGTCCCGGGCACCCTGCGGCTCCACCCCGGCCCCCAGCTCGTGGTAGAGCAGCCGGGCCGCCTCGCCCAGGTCGCGTACCGCTTCGGGCAGGGACGGTGGGACCGGCTCGGCGTCCTGGATCTGGGTCACCGCCCGGCGGACCAGCGCCCGACTGTCCCGCAACGCCCGGCTGATGTACTTGGAGCTGTCCACGTATCTGGTCAACACGCCCCGCTTGTGCCAGCGCAGCGGCGCCAGGGTGGCCGTCTCCCGACCGGCCTCGATGGCGCTCTCCAGCGTGCGTACCTCGCCCTCCGCCTTCCGCAGCCGCTCCAACGCGGCGTCGGCACTGGACGCGTCCCGGCGGGCCAGCGCGCCGCCGGTGTCGCTGAGCGCGTCGGCCATGGTGTCGAGTGCCGGGTCGACGGCCCGGTCGACCACCCGCAGCGGGTTGAGCGGGATCAGCAGTGTCATGACGATCAGGGCGACCACGCCACCGATGAGCGCGTCGAAGAACCGGGTGAAGTAGATCCCGCCCTCGGGCGGACTCAGGGTGGCGACCAGTACGGCCGACGCCGCCGCCTGGTTGAACAGCGACGGGCTCCCACCGACGTAGATCGACGCGATGATCGCCAGCGTCACCACCACGGCGATCTGCCACGCCCCGGTGCCGATCACCAGGATGATGGCGTCGCCGACGGCGATACCCAGCGCCACTCCGATGATCAGCTCGATGGTCCGCTTGAGGCGCTGCCCGACCGACGAGGCCAGGGTCACCACCGCGGCGATCGGCGCGAAGAACGGCGCCGGATTGTTGACGATCTCGGCGGCCACGAACCAGGCGAGACCGCCGGCGACACCCGCCTGGACCGCCAGCCCGGCGTTGGCGCGTACCTTGACCGTCCGCTCCCGGAAGGTGGTGTCGAACCGCTCGCGGCGCTCCCGCCACCGCTGCCCCATGCCACCGGCCGGGGGACTCTCGGTGCTCCCCCGGTCTGCGGTCATGCGCCGGCTTACCCGGCAGATCCCGATTCATGGGTACCGCCGTCGTCGGGCCCGCCCGGCCGCCCCCGGCGGGGCCCGGGCGCCTGCGGCAGACTGGCCCGGTGACCGAACTGATCGATCGCTGGTCGGCCGCCGCCGCGGGGGCCGGCGCGACCGCGGCCGGGGCCACCGCGGCCGGCCTCGACCTGCTCGAACGCTGGGGCGAGCCGCAGCGGCACTACCACACCGTCGACCACCTCGCCGCCATGCTCGGGGTCGTCGACGAGCAGGCCGACCACGCCGACCGGCCCGACCTGGTACGCCTCGCCGTCTGGTTCCACGACGCCGTCTACGATCCGCGGGCACCCGGCGACGCCAACGAGCGGGCCAGCGCGGCGCTCGCCACCGGCACCCTCACCGCCCTCGGCGTTCCGTCGGCCGCCATCGCCGAGGTCGCCCGGCTGGTCCTGCTCACCGCCGGCCACGAGGCCGATCCGGACGACCGGGACGGGGCGCTGCTGTGTGACGCCGACCTGGCCGTGCTCGCCCGACCGGCCGCCGACTACGACCGCTATGCCACGGCGGTCCGCCGCGAGTACGCCCACGTGCCCGACGAACTCTTCCGCGCCGGTCGGGCCGCCGTCCTGCGGCGGTTGCTCGACCTGCCGGGTCTCTACCGGCTGCCGGTGCTCGCGCGACGCTGGGAGTCGGCGGCCCGGGTCAACCTCGGCCGCGAACTGGCCGCCCTGGAGGCCGCAGCCTGAACGCCGGGCCGCGAGCGCGGCCGGAGCGGGTGTCACGGGCGGCGGCGGCCCCCGGCCAGGTGTTTGGGCAGCCGCAGTCCCGAACGGCGCAGCACGGTGACGATCTCCCGGCTCGACACCACGCGGGCGCCGTGCCCCACCACCGCCGCGAACCGCTCCTCCGGTACGTCGTAGTGGTCGCGGTCGAACGCCCGCCGGGGCAGCCCGATCCGCGCGGCGAACGCGTGCAGCTCCGCGTACGACACGTCGCTGACCAGATGGGACCAGAGCCGTCCGTCGGCGGGCCAGGCAGGTGGGTCGACGTAGACCATGGTCACCAAGGTAACCGGCCGATACCCTGGCCAGTCATGACGGACCTGCTGAGTGACCTGCGCGCCGTACTGCCCGACCGGGCCGTGGTGACCGACCCCGACCTGCTCGTCAGCTACCAGCGCGACGAGGCGGACCTGTGCGCGTACGGCCTCCCGGCGGTCGTCGTACGACCACGGACCACGGCCGAGGTGGCCGCCGTCGTACGGGTCGCCGCCGCACACGGCGTACCGGTCGTGCCGCAGGGGGCCCGGACCGGGCTGGCCGGCGCCGCGAACGCCGTCGGCGGCTGCGTGGTGCTGAGCACCACCGCGATGACCGAGATCCGCGAGATCGACCCGGTGGCCCGGATCGCCGTCGTGCAGCCCGGGGTGGTCAACTCGGCGCTGGCCGGTGCGGTCGCCGCGCAGGGGCTGCGCTACCCGCCGGACCCGGGGTCGTGGGAGTCGTCGACGATCGGCGGCAACGTCGCCACAAACGCTGGCGGCATGTGCTGCGTCAAGTACGGCGTTACCAGCGAGTACGTCATCGGCCTGGAGGTGGTGCTCGCCTCCGGTGAGGTGCTGCGGACCGGTCGGCGCACCGCGAAGGGGGTCGCCGGCTACGACCTGACCAAGCTCTTCGTCGGCTCGGAGGGCACCCTCGGGGTGATCACCGAGATCACCGTGGCGCTGCGCCCGGCACCCGAGGAGTCGCTGACCCTGGTCGCCGTCTTCCCCTCGACGGCCGCTGCCGGCGCGGCGGTCGCGGCGATCGCGTCCGAGGGGCTCACCCCGAGCCTGCTGGAACTGCTCGACCAGACCCACCTGCTCGCCATCGAGGCGTACCGGTCGATGGGGTTGCCGACCGAGGCGAAGGCCCTGCTGCTCGCGGCGGCCGACACCGGCGAGCGGGCCGGCGCCGACCTGGCCCGGATCGCCGCGGTGTGCGAGGCGGCCGGGGCGAGCGAGGTCTACCAGGCGACCGACGCGACCGAGGCGGCCGCGCTGCTGCAGGCCCGCCGGCTGGCGCACGCGGCGATGGAGAAGTACGCCGCCGACACCTACCCGGGCGGCCGGGGCGGCCTGATCATCGACGACGTGGCGGTACCCCGCGGCTCGCTGGCGTCGCTGCTCGACGGGGTGGAGAAGGTAGCCGCCGAGTACGACGTGCCGATCGGGGTGGTCGGGCACGCCGGGGACGGCAACATGCACCCGAACATCGTGGTCGACCGGGCCGACCCGGCCTGCCTCGAACGCGGACGGCTCGCCTTCGACGCGATCATGGAACTCGGGTTGGGGTTGGGCGGCACCTGCACCGGCGAGCACGGCGTCGGCCTGCTGAAGCGCGAGTGGCTGGCGAAGGAGATCGGCCCGGTGGGCGTACGCGTCCACGAGGCGATCAAGGCGGCGCTGGATCCGGCCGGCCTGCTGAACCCGGGCAAGGTCCTCTAGGTTCGCCGTCCCGCGGGGCGCCCGTCAGGTGAAGTACGCCTGCACCCGGGCCAGGTAGGCGCGCTGGGCGTCGTTGAGCTGGTCGTCGCGCAGGTCGTCGAGAAGCCCCGCCCGCTTCTCGTCGATCGCCGGCAGGGTGTTCGACCCGCTGATCGCGCTCACCGCCGGCCCGAAGATCTCGACGAACTCCGCGACGAGCGCGTCGACCTCGTCGGCCCTGCTCTGCGGGCCGAGTTCGGCGAACCGCAGAGCGAACGCGGTGACCCGGGGGACGTACTCGTCGGAGGCCAGCAGCTCGTAGAACTCCACGAGGTGCGGCATCGCCTGCTCGCCGACCAGGTGGGCGAGCAGGATGGACTGGTCGCGGTCGGCCGCGGTCATCTCGGGCGAGACGCCGGCGGCCCCGAACACGGCGAAGAACCGGCCGAGTTCGGGCGGGATGTCCGGGGCCACGCCCTCCGCCCGGATCTGGGCGATGACCTCCCGCTGCCGGGTCAACCGTTCGATCTCGGCGGCCAACTCCCGGTCGAGCTGGTCGAGCAGTTCCGGCGGCCGCTGGTCGGTGCCGTCGAGCAGGTCCGGCATCCGGTCGAGCGGGATGCCCAGCGTGGCGAGGCGTTTGATCCGCAGCAACCGGACCAGGTCGGCGGCGCGGTACCGCCGGTAGCCGTTCGCCGCCCGGGGCGGCTCGGGCAGCACGCCGATCTGGTGGTAGTGGCGCAGCGTGCGTACGGTCACGCCGGCCAGCCGGGCCACCTCGCCGCTGTTCACACGCTCTCCTTCACCGGTTCGCGGTCCAGGCTACGCAGCCCCCGGCCGGTCACGGCGACGACGGCGGCGACCGCCCACACGACCGCGAGGCCGGCCGCGGCGGCACCCAGTCCGACGTACTCGACGGCCACGGCGGCCAGCACGATGCCGACCGGGGCCGCGCCGGTCAGGATCGCGTTCTGGGTCCCCAGGATCCGGCCCCGCATCCGGTCCGGGATCCGCTCCATCATCAGCACGCCGAGCAGCCCGCTCAGCAGCCCGAACGCCGCGCCGACGACGAAGGCGCCGGTAAAGACGAGCCCGGCCGCCGGCAGCGCGCCGATGACCGCGATCCCGACCACGCTCGCGGCGAAGCCGGTGAGGAGCCAGGCGCGCCGTGGTCCCCGACTGCCGGCGACGGCGTAGACCCCGCCACCGACCATGGTGCCGAGCGCTATGGAGCTGAGTACCAGACCGAGCCGGCCCGGCTGGTCGAGAAGGGTGAAGTGCACCGGCAGGACAAGACCCTGCAGCGCGGA
Organism: Polymorphospora rubra; assembly: GCF_018324255.1. Lineage (GTDB taxonomy): Bacteria > Actinomycetota > Actinomycetes > Mycobacteriales > Micromonosporaceae > Polymorphospora > Polymorphospora rubra. Next base: position 3,309,221 of record NZ_AP023359.1, on the reverse strand, counting down.
CAGCACGGTCGCCAGCACCAGGTTGAGCAGGGTGACCGCCAGCAGGAACGGGCTGCCGCGGAAGAGCAGCCGCCAGCCCTCCCGCAGCTGCGCCCAGCCGGTGACCGGCGCGGGCCGCAGCCCCACGGCGACCTCGGCGCCGGGCTCCGCCGTGGCCCCGCCGGCCGCGCTTCCGCCCGGGTCCGCGCTGCCGGCCGGCTCCGCGCTGCCCGGCGCGGCGCCGGCTTCGAGTTCGCCGACCCGGTGGGGCAGGGTGAGGGTCACCAGCGCCGCGCCGAGGGACGTCGCGGCCGTGATCCACAGCACGGTGGAGCCGTCGAACAGGACCATCAGGCCGCCGGCCGCCGCCGGCCCGACCAAAATCGCCAGGGCACCCAGACTCTCCCGTACGCCGATCAGCCGCTCCGCGGCGATCCCGCCGTGCCGGACGATCGCCGGCAGCAGCGCCTCGCGTGCGGTCATCCCGGGTACGTCCCCGAGCGACCCGATGATCCCGAAGAGGATGAACCAGCCCAGTTCAAGCCCGACCAGCAGGTCGACGATGGGCAGCGCGGCCACGGCACCGGCGGAGATCAGGTCGGTGGCGACCGAGGCGGTACGCCGGTTGATCCGGTCGATCACCACACCGGTGAACAGGCCGCCGATCATCGCCGGGATCGCGGTGGCCGCCGCGACGATTCCGGCGCCCAGGACACTGCCGGTCGTCTGCAACACGATCAGCGGCATGGCCACGCCGGCAACCGCGTTGCCGAACAGCGACAGGAAATCGGAGGCCAGGAAGGTGACGGGTACCCGCTTCATGGCACCGATCAAAAACCCCGACGCTACGTCGGAGTCAAGCCCCGCCGGGTCGTCAGCCCGGCAGGAGGCGGACCTCGGGTGGCGGGGTCAGGTCGATGCCCCGGTCGGCGGCGAACCCGCGTACGTCGGGAGCCCCCATCCGCGCCGCGTCGGCGGTCGCGTCGTCGGGCATCCGCTGCGACTGCCGTTCCGCCTCGACCCGGGCCAGGTAGTGCTCGACCTCCCGGGCCCGTACGGTGGCGTCCCAGCCCAGCACCTTGCCCATGATCTCGGCGGCCTGCCCGGCCGACTCGCTGCCCCGGTGCGGGGTCTCGAACGAGATCCGGGTCCGCCGGGTCAACACGTCGTCCAGGTGCAACGCCCCCTCGGCGTGTGCCGCGTACGCCACCTCGGCCGCCAGGTATTCCGGTGCTCCGGCCAGCGGGGTGGCCAGCAGCGGGTCGGCCTGGATCAGCGCGAGCAGGTGGGTGGTCAGCGTGCCGTAACGCTCCAGCAGGTGCTCGACGACACCGCCCGGCATCCCGTGCCGGCGGGCGAGGTCGGCCCGGTCGCGCCACATGGCCGCGTAGCCGTCGGCACCGAGCAGCGGCAGGTCGGCGGTGCGCGACGGGCGGGCGCCACCGAGCCGGCGGGCGGCCCGGTCGACCACGTCTTCGGCCATCACCCGGTAGGTGGTGTATTTGCCGCCGGCGACCAGCAGCAGGCCGAGCATCGGTTCGATGACGGCGTGTTCGCGGGACAGCTTCGACGTCGACTCGGCCTCGCCGGACAGCAGTGGGCGCAGGCCGGCGTAGACGCCCTCGATGTCGGCGGTTGTCAGCGGCCGGTCGAGGACCTTGTTGACCTGCTCGAGCAGGTAGTCGATGTCGCTGGCCGAGGCGGCCGGATGGGCCCGGTCGAGCTGCCAGTCGGTGTCGGTCGTACCGATGATCCAGTGGCCGCCCCAGGGCAGGACGAAGAGCACGGAGGTGGCGGTACGCAGGATCAGCCCGGCATCACCGGTGATCGCCGAGCGGGGCACGACGAGGTGCACGCCCTTGGAGGCGCGTACCCGGAAGCCGGGCCGCAGGCCCACGTCGCCGAGCATCCGTGACATGTCGTCGGTCCACACGCCGGTGGCGGCGATGACGGTGCGCGCCCGTACCTCGAATTCGGCGTCGGGCGAGCCGGCGGGCGCCTCCATGTCGCGGACCCGGACCCCGGTCACCTCGCGGGCCTGGCGCAGCAGGCCGACGGCCCGCGCGCTGGTGACCACGGCGGCGCCCAGGCTGGCGGCGGTGCGGGCCAGGTTGACCACCAGGCGGGCGTCGTCCATCTGGCCGTCGTAGTAGCGGATCGCGCCGCCGACCGCGTCGGCGCGCAGGCTCGGGAAGATCCGGCGGGCGCCCTCGCGGGACAGGTGCCGGTGCAGCGGCATGCCCCGACCGCCGCCGAAGATTCCGGCAAAGACGTCGTACGCGGCCACGCCGAGGCCGTAGTAGGCGCGGCGGAAGGCCCGGCCGGGCAGGGCGCGGGGCCGGCGCCGGACGGCAGCGGCACGAGGATCGGGACCGGCCGGACCAGGTGCGGCGCGAGCCGGGTGGCGAGCAGGCCACGCTCGGTCAGCGCCTCGTGCACGAGCCCGAGCTCCAACTGCTCGAGATAGCGCAGGCCGCCGTGGATCAGCTTGCTGGACCGGCTGGAGGTGCCGGCCGCGTAGTCCCGGGCCTCCACCAGCGCCACCTTGAGGCCCCGTGACGCGGCGTCGAGCGCCGCGCCGACACCGGTCACCCCACCCCGATGACGAGCACGTCGAACCGTTCGCCGCGCAGGCGGCGCAGGTCGGCCGCCCGGCGGGAGGTGGACAGTTGGCCGGCGGTGTATCGGGACACGGCTGGGTCGCGCACGTAACCACGTTAGCCGCATGCGGCGACAACGTACTGTCTGGACATGCAGCCGGGTCCGCCGCCATCTGGAGAACTGCCGCCGACCGGGTGGGTGCCCGGGTACCCTCCTCCCCCACCCCCGCCCGGCCGGGGGATCGGGGCGATCGTGGCGGCGGTCCTGGTGGGGCTGTGGGCGGTCGGTCTCACCACCGTCGCGCAGACGACCGGCTGGCTGGTCGACCAGGTGGCGATCGTCGCCGGCCTGACCGCGCCGGTGTGGGTGTGGCCGCTGACCAGCCTGGTCGACGCGGCTCTGATCTCGGCCGTGGCGGCGCCGCTGGCGGTCGTACCCCGGTCGGCGGCGGTCCGGGCCGCCGGTCGGGCCTGGCTGTGCGGCGCCATCGTCCTGGCCGTGCTCGGCCTGCTGCGCGCCATTCCGCAGCCGCAGAACGAGCTGTATCTCGCCGCGTTGGCCGCCGGCGCGGCGTTGCTCGCCGTCGCGATGCGGGCCACCCGGGGCCGGGGACGCCGATCAAGGCCGGCCGGGGTGGCGGTGCTGCTCGCCGTCGCGGCCGGAGCCGCGGTGCTGCTGCCCTGGCTCTGGGTCGGGGCGCTCGGCGGGCTGACCGAGACGGTGCTCGCCGCGGCGGCCGCCGCCGCGGTCGGCTGGCTGGCGGCATCGATCCTCGACGCCGGGTTCTGGTCCGCGTACGACGGCCCGACCGGCCGGGGCGTCCGGCCGGTGCTGCTCGGCGGGCTGGTGGCCGGGGTGACGCTGCTGCTCGTCGGGGCCGCCGTCGGCCACAGCGGCAGCCAACTGGCCGCACTGTTCCTGCTCCCGGCAACCGGGTTCGCGGTCGCCGCGCTGCGCCCCGTCGCGGCGGTCGCCGCCCAGGGAAGCGCCGCCTACCGGCCGGGCGACGCCTCCGGTCCGCGACCGCCGGTCGGCTGGCTGGTCGCCGTGGCCGTCTTCGGACCGCTCGGCCTGGTCGACCCCGAGGAGATCTCGCTGGTCCTGATCGACCGCGACATCCCGTTCTGGACCGCCGTGGCCGCCGGCGGTTCGGCCGCCGTGGCACTCGTCGTCGGGCTCGCGTACGCGATCGCGTTCGGCCGGGCCCGCGCCGTCATCCCGCACCGGTGGGTCGGCGCGGTCACCGCCGCCGCCGTCGTACTCGCCGGCGCGGCCGTCCACGTCGGCCTCGGCCACCCGGGCCTGTACGGCGAACGTCTCTTCGTGGTCATGAAGGAGCAGGCCGACCTGACCGGCATCACCACCGCGGAGCCCGGCCAGGCCGGACGGGACGCGAAGGTACGCGAGGTGCACCGGCGACTCCTCGCCACCGCCGCCGGATCGCAGGGCGACCTGCGCCGCGAACTGGACCGGCTCCGGCTGAGCTACAAGCCGTACTACCTGATCAACGCGATCGAGGTGGACGGCGGCCCGGCGGTGCGGGCCTGGCTGGGCAGCCGCGCCGACGTCGACCGGGTGCTGCTCAGCCAGGAAATCCGGCCGCTGCCCGCCGCGCCACCGCCCGGCCGGGGCACCGAGCCCGCACCGCCGACGCCGCCGTGGCACCTGACGACGATCGGCGCCGACCGGGTCTGGTCACAGCTCGACACCGACGGGGCCGGCATCGTCGTCGGCTCGTCCGACTCCGGGGTGGACGGCAGCCACCCGGCCCTGGCCGCGGGCTTCCGCGGCGGTGACGACTCCTGGTACGACCCGTGGAACGGCACCCGTACGCCGACCGACCGGGGCGGACACGGCACCCACACCGCGGGCTCGGCCGTCGGGCGGGACAACATCGGCGTCGCCCCCGGTGCCCAGTGGGTCGGCTGCGTCAACCTCGACCGCAACCTGGGCAACCCGGCCCGCTACCTCGACTGCCTGCAGTTCATGCTGGCGCCCTTCCCGCCCGGCGGCGACCCCTTCACCGACGGCCGGCCGGACCGCGCCCCGCACATCCTCACCAACTCGTGGGGCTGCCCGGGGCTCGAAGGATGCGACGCCACGGCCCTGACCGGCGCCACGGCCGCGTTCGCCGCCGCCGGCATCCTCTTCGTCGCCGCCGCCGGCAACACCGGCCCGTTCTGCGGCTCGATCGACGATCCGCCCGCACCGTACGCCGACGTTCTGACGGTCGGTGCGGTGAACGAGAGCGGCCAGGTCACCGACTTCTCCAGCCGTGGCCCCGCCCCGGACGGTTCGGCGAAGCCCGACCTGGTGGCGCCGGGCGACGACGTGCTGTCGGCGATGCCCGGCGGCGGCTACGCCAGCAACTCCGGCACGTCGATGGCCACCCCGCAGGTCGCCGGGGTCGCGGCGCTGATGTGGTCGGCGAACCCGGCCCTGATCGGTGACCTGGCCACCACCCGGCAGATCATGGTGGAGACCGCCGCCGAGGTCGTGCCGCCCACGCCGAGCCAGCTCGAGGGCGACTGCGGGCAGCTGGCCAACGTCGAGGGTGCCGGTCTGGTCGACGCGTACGCCGCGGTGGAGCGGGCCCGCCAGACACGGTAGGTTCGGCGCTCGTGGATCTCGAGTTCTCCGTCGCCGAACTGACCGATGCCGATCTGCCCCAGGTGGTGGCACTCTGCGGCGAAGCTCTCGATCTGCCGGAGGATTCCGCCGAGGCGAGCGAGATCGTCACCCGGCTGCGCGAGACCACGCTGCCCGGCGACGCCACCTGGACGAGCGGCCGGCGGCAGCTCGTCGGGTTCGTCGCGGTCGCCGGCGGCGAGCCGGTCGGGGTGGTGCTCGGCTCCATCGCGCACCGCGATCCCGCCGTCGGACACGTCGACCTGATCGCGGTCCACCCCGCCGACCGGCGCCGGGGCATCGGCCGCACCCTGCTGTCGCGGGTCGAGGGCGCGCTCGCCGGGCTGGGCGCCGGTGAGGTGCTGCTGGCCGGCAACCCGCCGTACTACGCCTGGCCGGGAATCGACGTCCGGTACACGCCGGCGATCTGCGCCGCGATGGCGCTCGGCTACGAGCAGGACCGCACGGCGTGGAACATGACCGCCGACCTGTCGTACGACGGCTCGCCCGCGTTGCGGGACACCGCACCGGCGGAGGCCCGCCTCGCCGAGCGGGGCATCCGGGTACGGCGGGCGACCGAGGACGACGTACCGGCGTTGGTCGAGTTCGCCCGGGTCACCTTCGGCGGAGGGTGGGACGGCGAACTCGCCCATTCGGTCGGCCGGCCGGGCGCCGGCTGCCACCTCGCCGTACGCGACACCGAGGTGCTCGGCTTCGCCGCGTACGGGTCGTCGCGGCCGTCCTGGTTCGGCCCGATGGGGACCGCGCCGGACACGCAGGGGCTCGGCATCGGTGGCGTGCTGCTGCGCCGTTGCCTGCGCGACCAGCGGGCGGCCGGACACGACCGGGCCCAGATCGGCTGGGTCGGCCCGGTGCCGTTCTACGCCGGTAGCGCCGGGGCCTGGATCGAACGGGTCTTCTTCCTGTTCCGCAAACAGCTCTGACCGGTTCGCCGGCAGTGCCCTCGCCGCCCGGTCAGTGAATTGGGAGGTATCGGGTGTAGTGCCGTTCTTCCTCGGCGGTCGGCCACCGCACCGTACGGTGACCGGGGAAGGAGGAGGTCATGACCAAGGACGACGACCCGACGGACGATCTCCACATCCAGGCCTCGGCGCGGCCGGACCGGCCCACGGACGCGCTCGTCGAACGGCTGGACTTCGGTGACCTGGCCGAACTGGCGGAGTACGACGATCCGGCACCGGACGAGCCGCTGGAGATGGTCGACGCGCCCCGGCAGGTGCCGGAGCCCACGTCCCGGCGCCTGAAACAGCGCAACCAGCGGCGTTAGCCGTTCTGGGCGGCCGGGTGCCGCAGACGCCGAAGGGCGGGCCGCTCGCGCGGCCCGCCCTTCGTCACGTGGAGTCCGGACTCAGAAGTCCATCTCCCCGCCGCCCGGCGCGCCCGCCGGGGCCGGGGTCTTCTCCGGCTTGTCCGCCACCACGGCCTCGGTGGTGAGGAACAGCGCCGCGATCGACGCGGCGTTCTGCAGCGCCGAACGGGTCACCTTGGCCGGGTCGATGATGCCGGCCTTGAGCAGGTCGACGTACTCACCGCTGGCCGCGTTGAGGCCGTGGCCGGCCTCGATGTTGCGGACCCGCTCGACCACGACGCCGCCCTCGAGGCCGGCGTTGACCGCGATCTGGCGGAGCGGGGCGTCGAGCGCGACCTTGACGATCTGCGCACCGGTCGCCTCGTCGCCGGCGAGGTCCAGCTTGTCGAAGGCAGTCTTGCCGGCCTGGACCAGCGCGACGCCACCACCGGGGACGATGCCCTCTTCGACGGCGGCCTTGGCGTTGCGGACCGCGTCCTCGATGCGGTGCTTGCGCTCCTTCAGCTCGACCTCGGTGGCCGCGCCGACCTTGATCACCGCGACGCCGCCGGCCAGCTTGGCCAGCCGCTCCTGCAGCTTCTCGCGGTCGTAGTCGGAGTCGCTCTTGTCGATCTCGGCACGGATCTGGTTGACCCGGCCCTGGATCTGGTCGGCGTCACCGGAACCGTCGACGATGGTGGTCTCGTCCTTGGTCACCTGCACCTTGCGGGCGCGGCCCAGCAGGTCGATGGTGACGGCGTCGAGCTTGAGACCGACCTCTTCGCTGATGACCCGACCACCGGTCAGGATCGCGATGTCGTTCAGCATCGCCTTGCGGCGGTCGCCGAAGCCCGGGGCCTTGACGGCGACGGACTTGAAGGTGCCGCGCACCTTGTTGACGATCAGGGTGGCCAGGGCCTCGCCCTCGATGTCCTCGGCGATGATCAGCAGCGGCTTGCCGCTCTGCATGATCTTCTCGAGGATCGGGAGCAGGTCCTTCACCGCCGAGATCTTGCCGTCGACGATCAGGATGTAGGGGTCGTCGAGGACGGCCTCCATCCGCTCCGGGTCGGTCCAGAAGTAGGGCGAGATGTAGCCCTTGTCGAAGCGCATACCCTCGGTGAGCTCGAGCTCGAGGCCGAAGGTGTTGCTCTCCTCGACGGTGATGACGCCTTCCTTGCCGACCTTGTCCATCGCCTCGGCGATGATCTCACCGACGGTGTTGTCACCGGCGGAGATCGAGGCGGTGGAGGCGATCTGCTCCTTGGTCTCGACGTCCTTGGCGAGCTTGGCCAGCTCCTCCGCCACGGCGGCGACGGCGGACTCGATGCCCCGCTTGAGGGCGATCGGGTTCGCGCCGGCCGCGACGTTGCGCAGGCCCTCGCGGACCAGCGCCTGGGCCAGGACGGTCGCCGTCGTCGTGCCGTCGCCGGCCACGTCGTCGGTCTTCTTCGCGACCTCCTTGACCAGCTCGGCGCCGATCTTCTCGTACGGGTCCTCGAGCTCGATCTCCTTGGCGATGCTCACACCATCGTTGGTGATGGTGGGGGCGCCCCACTTCTTCTCGAGCACGACGTTGCGGCCCTTGGGGCCGAGCGTCACCTTTACGGCGTCGGCGAGGGTGTTCATGCCCCGCTCGAGGCCGCGGCGCGCCTCCTCGTCGAACGCAATGATCTTGGCCATACGGCGTTGTCCTCCTGGACACTCACGGCCACCTGGGCCGGTTGGCCCGGGCGTGCCGCCTGACTACGCAGCCTCGGACGTCACTACCTGGCGACAGTGACGTCCGTTGGCCGGGCCGGATAGCCCGCGACGACCGGCCATCGCCACGCACCCGTCTCCCGGGTCCGCACCGGTGGCCCCACCGCCCCGACCATTGGCACTCGCGGTCCGCGAGTGCCAATGACCTGTTTAGCACTCCCCCTGGCGAGTGCAAGCGCGTTGGCCTATTCCGGGACCGCCCGGCCAGCCCCGTCGAGGTCGCGCCCGGCCCGCGACACGGGGCCCGACCGCGCACCCCACGACGTCGGCCGACAGATAGACGTGCCACGATGTCCGGGAGACCCTCGGCGGACGTCCCGGCCGGAGCACGAGGCCCTCTCCGCGAATTCGTCGATCAAGGTCGGAAATCCGACCCGGTCAACCGGGACGCCGCACCCGATCCCTCATTTGAGGGATCGCTTCCGATGGCTCGCACCGGGCCGCGAAAAGCAGGCCGGACGGGCGGTCCGACGAAGCGCTCGGGGTTCCGCACACCGATTGAGGCACGTCATGTGCCTGCCCGCCGGGAAGCGGTTAGGAAAAGACGACCGACAGGACAACCCCGGGGACGACGAAGACGCCGGCCCTCTGCTGCGGAGAACCGGCGCCGCGCGTTTCTTCCGAGGCCCCTATCGGTCGCCTTGGTCGATCTTTGCCGTCAGGCGATGACGTGCACTTTCTCGGCCTGCGGCCCCTTCTGCCCCTGCGCGATCTCGAACTCCACGCGCTGCCCGTCGTCGAGCGCCTTGTAGCCGTCCATCTCGATCGCCGAGAAGTGGACGAACACGTCCTGCCCCCGTCGACCGCGATGAAGCCATAGCCCTTTTCGCTGTTGAACCACTTCACGGTGCCCTGTGCCACGGTGCACTTCCTCACTTCGATGCTGCTGGCCTTTCACTCCTCCCGGCCCGGGACGTACGCCCGGAGAGGACCAGGAATCGTGATCCATGTCGGTCCCGTCGAACATGGCGACCGAAATCGCACGCTACACGAGGTATCTCTGCCGTGCACTACCCCAAAAAGGACACGGTGAATGCGATCTTATGCGTGAGGGCGTCGCCGGAAAGGGTTGCTCGTTTAACCAACGTGGGTCACCACCAAACCAGCCAACCGATGGCACGTCACCGGCTGCGCCGGCACCGGCGGCGCCGGCGGCACCACATGATCCTCGTACTCGTGCTCGCCGCCGGACTCGTCGGCGCGGAGGTGCTCCGGCACGGTGCCGCCGACCCCGCTCCGGCGGCCACCGGACGCGACCCGGCCCCCGTCCAGCGCACCGACCCCGGAGCCGGGGCGACCTCCCCGCCCGGCAGCCCGACTCCCGGAACGCCGACACCGGACGTACGGGTGCCCGTCGGGGGATTCCTCTCCTGGGCCTTCCTCGACCGCCGTTCCGGCCGGATCACCGGGTCCGGCAACCTCACCGCCGCGAGCGACACGATGTCGATGGTGAAGGCCTGGCTCGCCGCCGACTACCTGCGGCGGCTACCGCCGGACGACGCGCCGTCCGAGGCCCGCCTGGACGCGCTGACCCGCATGATCCGCGACAGCGACAACGCGGTGGCGCAGGACCTCTTCGCGATCCTCGGACGCCGCCGGTCGATCGAGCGGTTGGTGACGATCTGCGGGCTGACGGAATCGGAGCCGTACCAGGACACCTGGAGCAACACGGCGGTCTCCGCGCGGGACACCGTACGGATCGGGCTCTGCCTCGCCGACGGCCGCGCCGCCGGCACCCGGTGGACGCCCTGGCTGCTCGACGAGATGCGGCGGGTACGCGGGGTCGGCGACTTCGGGATCCGCGCCGCGCTGCCCGCCGCCCTCGCCCCACAGATCGCGATCAAGAACGGATGGCTGCTGCGCGACGAGGACGGGCTGTGGCACATCGCGTGCCTCGCGATCGGTCCGGACTGGGTCGTGGGTGCCCTCGCCCGCTATCCCGGCCGGCTGGGCTTCGAGTACGGCACCGAACTGTGCCGCGGCGTCGGCGAGCACCTGCTGGCCGGGCGGGTGCACCCCGGGTACGTCGCCAACGCCCCCTGAGCGGCCCGAATCCGGTTGCCGCCGGACGGTGCCGGCGCCGAGCATGCCACCATGACCGACGTGACCGCCACACCGTGCGCCGTACGCCGGATCCGACCGTCCGACACAGCCCGGATGCGCGCGATGCGGATCGAGATGTTGGCCGACACTCCGCTGGCCTTCCTGGAGACCCTGGCCGAGGCGGCGGCACGGCCGCACGCCGAGTTCGCCGCCCGGGTGGCGCGGGTGTCGGCGGGCGACGAGGTCGCCCAGTTCGTCGCCGAGGTGGACGGCCGTTTCGTGGCCCACGCGGGCGGCGTGGTGTCGCCGGACGAGCCGACCCTCACCGTGGTCTACGCGGTCTACGTGACGCCGGAGCACCGGGGCAGCGGCGTGCTGCGGGCGCTGCTGGACAGCGTCGCGCGCTGGTCGCGGGCGGCCGGCCGGCCGGAGCTGATGCTCGAGGTCGTGATCGGCAACGACCGGGCGGTACGCGCGTACGAGCGGCTCGGTTTCGTCGACACCGGGGTACGGGTGCCGCACCCGACCATCCCGGTGCTGACCGAGCTCCAGATGCGCCGCGCCGCCTAGGCTTTCCGCCCAAGATCCCCGTGATCAGGGAGTACGCGCCTCGGCACGCCGACGACACGCGGGTCCTGGTCCCTGATCACGGGGATCATGACGGGTGTCAGGCGGGGAGGTGGCGGCGGGACTGGACGATGCGGAACCGGCCGGCGACGTACGCGCCGTCGGTCAGGGCCGCGTTCGCCGCCGGGTTGGCGCCGCTGGCGTGGAAGTCGGAGAACGCCGCGGACTGGTTGACGAAGACCTGACCGGTCAGGTTGCACGACAGGTGCACCCCGGCGTCGACCGCCGCCTCCTCCGCCGCGTCGAGCACCTTCTCGTCGGTCGAGTAGACCGCCGCCGTCAGCGCGCCCTTGCGGCCGACCGTCTCCCGGAAGATGTCGAGGCTGTGCGCGGTCGAGTCGGTGGCGACGACGAACGAGATCGGCCCGAACCACTCCCGGCCGTACGTGTCGACCGCGTCCGCGGCCAGCTTCACGATCGTCGGCGTACGGACCACCGCGGCGGGGTGCGCCGGGTGGTCGATCGCCCGCGACTCCAGTACGACGTCACCGCCGACCTCGGCGAGCCGGGCCAGTACGCCGTCGTTGACGATCGCGCCGGTGAACTCGACCGCGCGGGCCGGGTCGGCGGTGAGCTTGCCGACCGCGGCGGCGATGCCGGCGGCGACCTCGTCGAGGCTCTTGTGGCCCTGGTCGGTGCTGATGCCGCCGGCCGGCACCAGGATGTTCTGCGGGGTGGTGCACATCTGTCCGCTGTAGAGGGTCAGGGAGAACCCGAGGTTGCGGCACAGCCCGGCGAAGTCGTCGGTCGAGTCGACCACGATGGTGTTGACGCCGGCCTTCTCGGTGTAGACGGTCGCCTGCCGGGCGTTGGCCTCCAGCCAGTCGCCGTACTCGGTGGAGCCGGTGAAGTCGACGATCCGGACCTCCGGCCGCAGCGCGAGCGTGGAGGCGATCTTCTCGCCCGGTGCCTCGACGGCGAGCAGGACCAGGTTGGGGTCGAACCCGGCCTCGGCAAGCACCTCACGGGCGATCCGGACGGTGATGGCCAGGGGCAGCACCGCGCCCGGGTGCGGCTTGACGACCACCGGGTTGCCGGTGGCCAGCGAGGCGAACAGACCCGGGTACGAGTTCCAGGTCGGGAAGGTGTTGCAGCCGATGACCAGCGCCACCCCCCGGGGTACGACGTGGAAGGTCTTGCTCATCCGCAGCGGGTCGCCCTTGCCGGCGGGCTTCTCCCATTCCGCGGTGCCGGGGTGCCGGCTCATCTCGGCGTACGCGTAGGCGAGCGCTTCGAGGGCGCGGTCGAGGGCGTGCGCGCCGCCGGCCTGGAACGCCATCACGAACGCCTGGCCGCTGGTGAACTGGACCGCGTTGGCGAGTTCGAAGATGTTGGCGTGCAGCCGGGCGAGGATCTCGGCGCAGACCCCGACCCGGGTCTGCGGTCCGGCGTCCCGCCAGGCCGGCAGGGCGGCCCGCGCGGCGGTGACCAGAGCGTCCACGTCGCCGTGCGGATAGCTGACCCCGAGGTCGACGCCGAACGGGCTGGCCTCGGTGGCGACCCAGTCGACGGTGCCGGGCTGGTCGAGCGGGTAACGGTTGCCGAGCAGGGCCCGGAAGGCGGCCTCGCCCTGCGCGGCGGCGGTCTCGCCGTACACGCGGGGGCTGGGTGACTCGGGGTAGGCCGACCAGTAGCCGCGCTCGGCGATCGCGGTCAGCGCGCGGGCGAGGGTGTCGGCGTGCGCGGTGTACATGGGATGCGGGGTCTCCGTCATGTCAGCCATCATGCCGTAGCCGACCGTGGGTGTCGTAGGGCGTGATTCCGGCGCATCCTCGGATGCATGGGCACTCGCTGGTCGTCGTTCCGCACCGCCGTCAACTGGGTGAACGGCTCGACGCTGGCCGGGCTGGCGGTGGCGGCGCTGGGCGGGGCCACCCGCGAGCGCGGGCCCGACGGGGTGTTCGTCGCCGGCGGCTACCGGTTGCCGGTGCCGGCACAGCCGTGCTTCACGGTGGGGTCGGTGGTCGTGACCCGCCGGCCGGCGCAGTGGCTGCTCGATCCGCGACGGGCGGAACTGTTCACGCACGAGGTCCGGCACGTCGGGCAGTACGCCCTGCTCGGCCCGCTGTTCCTGCCGGCCTACCTGGTGGCGTGCGGCTGGTCGTACACGCTGACCGGGTCATACGGCTGCCGGAACGTGTTCGAGCGGCACGCGGGGCTTTCGGCGGGCGGTTACCGGGAGTTGCCGCTGCGGCCGTGGGCGGGCCGGGTCCGGACCGCACTCACCCGCCCGCCGCGCTGATCGGCGGGTACGCCGTACCCGTACCCGCCGGTGGACGGCCGGTCAGACGGACTGCTGCCAGTTGTGCCAGGTGTCGACCGCCCGGAACCCCATCGCCTCGTTGATCGAGATCATGTGGTCGTTGGCCGCGGCGTTCCAGGTGTCGATGACGCGCAGGTCGGGTTCCTTCGCCAGCACCCGACGCAGATTGTCGATCTTGACGATGGTGCCGAGCCGATGGCCCCGGTGGGCCGGCTCGACGATGGTGATCTGCTGGAAGGCGTGCCACTCGTTGCCGTCGGCGAGCGTGATCTCGGTCCAGGCCGCCAGCCGCCCGCTCTCCCGGTGCCGGAGTCCGGAGTGGTACATGCGCCGGCCGCGCAACTCGTGGTTCTGTTCCACCTTGCGTATCCGGTCCGCGTCGACCTTCTCCGGCTCCCAGTCCAGGTCGCCCATTGGCGCGTCCTGGACCAGTCGCCCGTCCAGGTAGGCGACATCGTCGATGAGGTCCTCCGGGGTGGCGCCCACCCAGCGGACGGGCTCGTAGCCGTCGGCGTGCTTCCACGCCTCGGTCAGCATCGCGTCCAGCCGGGGCTGATCGACCGAGGTCACGTCGAGCCGCCGGCGTACCTCGGCGAGCACCGACTCGGCCCCCATCGCGGCGGCGAACCCGTTGCCGGCCCCGTTCCGGGGCGCGCCGTCGGGCAGCGCGGCGACGGCCATGCCCATCAGCCGCTTACGGCCGAGCGCGCGGGCCCGCTCCACGGCCCGGGCGTACAGTGCCCGGCCCACCCCACGCCGCCGGTGGTCGGGCAGCACCTGTAGCTCGACCGTGACGTTGTCGGTGTTGTCGAGCTGCGGCATCGTCATCTCGAGATAGCCGACCGGGTCCCCGTCGACGTACGCGAGACAGCGCTCGAAGGCGTATCCGGTCCGCGGGTGTTTCATCCCGACGAAGAAGTCGCGTTCATCGGGTGTCGGGAAGCCGGGAACGTCGGCGGTGACAACCGCCGTCTGGATCTCGAAGGCTCGTTCGACGGCGGCACGGTCGGCGGGGGTGAAGGCGGTGACGGCGATGTCCATGCAACCGAGAGTGCCGTCCGGCCGGGGTGACCGCGACCGAATTTCCTTTGACCGAATTTCCTTCTTGGCCGGGGAGACCGAACTACCTTCTTGGTCGGGAGGACGTGCGCACAACGCCTCCGGCGCTGGGTCGTAAGAGCTTCAAAAGTCTACGGCGCTACGCCCTCCCGCACGGAGCATCTTGCGTCCTCACGAGGCGGTCGTCAAGTCTGCCGGGCCACGTTTTCTCCACGGACGGCAAAACCTCGGTTACCGGCCGCCAACATCCTCGCCCGGGCGGGTGACCCGACTTGACACCGGCCGCCTCAGCCGAGCAGGCCGGCCTCCCGGGCCGCCCGCAGCGACGGCTTGACCCGGTGCGTCGGGCCGACCAGCCCGGCGATCGCGTCGAGGGTCTTGAGACCTTCGCCGGTGTTGTAGACGACCGTCTCCGCCGTCGGATCGAGCCGGCCACTGTCGACCAGCTTCTTCAGGACGGCGACGGTGGTGCCGCCGGCCGTCTCGGCGAACACGCCCGTGGTCCGGGCCAGCAACCGGATCCCGGCGCGGATCTCGTCGTCGTCGGCGTGGTCCATCCAGCCACCGGTACGCCGGACCGCCTCGATCGCGTACGCGCCGGCCGCCGGGTCGCCGATGTTGAGCGACTTGGCGATGCCGGTCGGCTTGACCGGGGTGATCGTGTCGGTGTCGGCGTGCAGGGCGGTCGCGATCGGGTTGCAGCCGGTCGACTGGGCGCCGAAGACCCGCCAGCCACCGGCCGGCGCCTCGACGAGACCGATCTCGACCAGCTCGCTGAACGCCTTGTCGACCTTGGTGAGCAGTTCGCCGCTCGCCATCGGGATGACCACCTGGGCCGGGATGCGCCAGCCGAGCTGCTCGGCCACCTCATAACCGAGGGTCTTCGACCCCTCGGCGTAGTACGGCCGGACGTTGACGTTGACGAACGCGGTGTCCTCGAACTCGTCGGTCTCGACCAGTTCGCCGCAGAGCCGGTTGACGTCGTCGTACGACCCGTCGATCGCGACCAGGTCACCGCCGTACACGGCGGTTGTGATGATCTTGCCGGGCTCCAGGTCGCCGGGGATGAAGACGACCGATGGCACGCCGGCGCGGGCGGCGTGTGCGGCGACCGAGTTGGCGAGGTTGCCGGTGGAGGCGCAGGCGAAGCGGGTGAAGCCGAGGTCGCGGGCGGCGGTCAGGGCCACCGACACGACCCGGTCCTTGAACGAGTGGGTCGGGTTGCCGCTGTCGTCCTTGACCCACAGGGGCGCGCTGATGCCCAGTTCGGCGGCGAGGCCGGGGGCGGCGACCAGCGGGGTCATGCCGGGGTCGAGCGTCACCCGGGTGGCCGGGTCCTGACCGGCCGGCAGCAGGGCGGCGTACCGCCACATGTTGTTCGGGCCGGCCTCGATGTCGGCGCGGGTGACCCGGGCCAGTGCGGCCTGGTCGTAGGCGACCTCGAGCGGACCGAAACAGGCGTAGCAGGCGTGCTGGGCGGCCAGCGGGTATTCCGCGCCGCAGCCGCGACAGACCAGGGCCCGGGCCGGGCCGGGGGTCGGGGTGGTGGCGGTCTCGGCGATGATCGACGTCATCTGCGGGTTCCTCTCATCTTTCCCCTGTACCGCACCGCGCGGCGGGGACGGATTTGGCACCTGCCCCGCCGCGACTCAGCGATGAGTCGGTCGCGCGGGGTGGTTGCCGGGGCGTCAACGGGCCGTATCCCTCAGCCCCTCTGGATGAGGTATTCAGTTGTGCGCCCGAGTCTACGGGCGTGATCGCGGACGACCACCGGTGATTCCCAGGTTGTGAGCCACACCTCGGGGATCTTGACGAGCCGGGCGACCGCGCCGGCCTGCGCCGAACCGGCTCAGGAGACGACGTCCTTGCGGGTGAAACGCCAGAACGCCAGCCCCCAGAAGATGGTGGCGTAGCTGATCGCGGAGATGCAGCCGCGGACGATGTCGTCGGTCTGGACCGGCGTCGACAGCAACCCGAGCCAGGCGCTGCTGTAGTGGGTCGGCAGGAAGTCCCGCAGCACGCCCAGCGCGGTGATCTGGTCGAGGATGCTGGACAGGATCCACAGCAGCACCGCGCCGCCGACCGCGCCGAGCGCCGCGTCGGTCACCACCGACAGCAGGAACGCCAGCCCGGCCACCACCAGCAGCACCACGGCCAGGTAGCCGAGGATGCCGAGCAGCCGCAGTACGCCCTCACCGGCCGGGATCTCGGCCGCGACCGCGCTCTGCAGCGGCCCCCAGCCGTACCGGAGGGTGCCGATGAGCAGGGCGGTGCCGGCCAGCAGGAGCAGGGCCAGCGCGGAGTAGGCGAGCGCGACCACGAGCTTCACCGCCAACAGTCGCGACCTCGGCACCGGGATGGCCAACAGATAGCGCAGGCTGCCCCAACTCGCCTCGCTGGCCACCGTGTCGCCGCAGAAGAGCGCGACCACCACGACCAGCAGGAAGGAGGCCGAGACGAAGAGCGTGAAGAGGGTGAAGTTCAGCCCGTTCGCGGTGGCGAACTCGACCAGGCTGGCGAACTCGCCGCCGCCGTTGTCGTCGTCGCCGCCGCTCTCGAACTGGAACGCGATCAGGATGATCAGCGGCAGCAGCACCATGAACCCGAGCGCGAGCTGCGTACGCCGACGGGACGCCTGACGCCGGAACTCCGCGGCCATCGGGAGGGTGGCCCGCGGCCGGTATCCGGGGGCGGCCCCCGAACCGTCGGCCGACCCGGGCCGCTCCGCCTGCTCGACGCCTGCCATCACCGGTCCCCGCTTCCCCGAGAGTTCTCCCCGACCAGCGCGAGGAAGGCATCCTCCAGGCGGCGCCTGGGCACCACCCGGTCGACCCCCACCCCGGCCCGGACGAGTTCGGCCACCACCTCGCTGCGGGCGGTGCCGTCGATGTCCACCACCAGGCCGCCGTTGCCGTCGCCGGCCACCGTCCGTACGCCTTCCAGCCCGTCGAGCACGGCCCGGGCGGCACTCGCGTCGGTGACGTCGAACTGCACCGTCGGCGAGTCACCGACGATCTCGTCGACCGGCCCCGCCGCCACGATCGCGCCCTTGTTGACCACGATCGCGTGGGTGCAGGTCTGCTCGACCTCGGCCAGCAGGTGGCTGGAGACCAGCACCGCGCGGCCGTCGGTGGCGTACCGCCGGAGAACCCGGCGCATCTCGGCGATCTGCGGCGGGTCGAGCCCGTCGGTCGGTTCGTCGAGCACCAGCAGCTCGGGCAGGCCGAGCATGGCCTGCGCGATGGCGAGCCGCTGCCGCATGCCGTGGCTGTAGGTGCGGACCCGCCGGTCGACCGAGGTCCCGAGACCGGCGATCTCCAGCGCCTCCTCGAACCGGGCCTCGGCCCACGGCCGCCCGGTGGCCCGCCAGTACGACCTCAGGTTGTCGCGCCCGCTCAGGTGGGGCAGGAAGCCCGGCCCCTCGACCAGCGCGCCGATCCGGGAGAGCACCGGCGAACCGGGGACCAGCCGGTGGCCGAAGACGTAGATCTCACCGGCCGTCGGCTGGGTCAGCCCCATCAGCACCCGCAGCGTGGTGGTCTTGCCGGCGCCGTTCGGTCCGAGCAGGCCGACCACCTGGCCGCGCCGTACCTCGAAACCGACCTTGGCGACGGCGACGAAGTCGGCGTACTCCTTGCGCAGGTCGCGTACGACGAGCGGGGTGTCGGCGTATTCGGCGGCGACCGACGTGTCGTGGCGGCGGTGCCGGTGCCGGACCACCGCCACGACCACGACGAGACCGACGACGATCGCGGCGAGCAGGCCGGCGAGCACCCAGCGCCAGACCAGCTCCGGGGTGGCGATCGGCTCACCGGTCACGGTCGGCAGCGTGACCGGGCCGGTGCTGCCGCCGCCGAGGCCGACGGTGTAGACGGCCGGCTCGACCGGGCTGGCGTACGCCTGGTCCGCGGTTGCCAGCACGACCCGCAGGTGGTGGCCTGCCTCGACCCGGTGCACGATCGCCGGCAGCGTCACGGTCACCGGCCGCGCCTGCCCGATGTCGGCCGGCAGCCCGGTGAGCCGGACGGGGGCGACCAGACCGCTGGGCAGGGTGGCCGAGCCCTTCGGGTCGACGTCGTAGAGCTTGACGAAGAGCACCGCCTCGCCGGTCGGGGACGCCGCCCGGATCGACACGGTGGGCGAGCCGACCACGTCGAGCGGCTCGTCGAGCGGCGCGGACTCGAACCGGGCGTGCTGCCCGGGCAGGTCACCGGCGACCCCGCCGAGTACGGACGACAGCCCGCCGGCGAACGGCAGTGACGAGATCGCCGCCGGGTTGCCGGCCGGCGGGTTGGCGACGGCCTGCGGCGGCCCGGCGACGGCGAGTTCGCGGGTGGCGGCGCCACCGACGCCGGGATAGTCGGCGACGCTGTAGCCGGTCGCCACCAGTCCCCGGTCCATGGCGTCGAAGCCGGCGATCCGCGACCAGGTGAAGGTGTCCGACGGCGGCTCCCCCTCGCCCTTGACGTAGTGGCCGAGCCACTGCGCGGTGAGGAACTTCAGCCGGTCGCGGTCGGACTGCGGACCGCTGCCGCCGTCGTGGCCGCCGGTGAACCAGGCGACCCGGACCGGGGTGCCGTTGGCCGCGATCCCGCGCGCGTTGAGGTCGGCCTCGGCCAGCGGGAAGAGCGTGTCGGCCGCGCCCTGGACGAGCAGGGTCGGCGCCTTGATCCGGTCGAGGACGGTGGCCGGGCTGGACCGGCGCAGCAGTTCCACCGCCTCGGGCGTACCCCGGCCGGTGGTGGCGATCTCAAGGTACGCCGCGCAGACGTCGCGGGCGAAGCGGCCGCAGGACGGGTCGCCGAGCGGTGCGCCCGGGCTCAGCCCGCCGCCGGCGGTCGGCACCCCGTCGGGGAGGCCGGCGGTGTCGCCGGAGCCGGGCCCGGTGGCCGGGCCGCCGGGCAGGCCGGCGGCGCCGAGCCCGCCGCCGGTGCCGCTGCCGAAGAACAGGCCGGCCCAGCCCTTCTTGAAGACGCCGTCGACGGGCTCCCGGCCGGTCGACTCGGGCAGGAAGGAGCGGGACAGGTCGTTCCAGGTGATCATCGGGACGATCGCGTCGACCCGGGGGTCCTGGGCGGCGAGCAGCAGGGCGAGGGCGCCGCCGTACGAGCCGCCGAGGACCCCGACCCGGGGGTCGCCGGGCGCGTCGGTACGGATCTCCGGCCGGGCGGCCAGCCAGTCGAGGAGCCGCTGCGCGTCACGTACCTCGTGGTCGGGGCTGTCGAGGTGGATCTCGCCGCCGCTGCGCCCGAAGCCGCGGGCGGTGAACGTCAGTACGGCGTACCCGATCTCGGCCAGGTCCTCGGCGTCGGCGCGCACGGTGTCCTTGGTGCCGCCGAAGCCGTGCGCGAGCAGCACCGCCGGCACCGGGGCGTCGGCGGAGGCGCCGTCGGGCACGTAGTACCTCGTGTCCAGGGTCACCGGCTCGTCACCGGTCGGTCCGGACCGGACGCTGATCATGCTGTCGGTGGCGGTGAAGTCGCGGCGTTCGGGCCAGACCGCCCAGGTGACCGCGCCGCCCAGAAGAGCGATCAGCACGGTGGCGGTGACGACCCGGCGGCGGGTCATCCGCGGCAGGGCACGGCGAAGCCGCGCTGACAGCGGTGAAGGCATGGGGACCACCGTACGGCCCGTTTCCTGAGCGCCACCTGAGATCGTCCGTATGGCCCGGCCCGCTCTCCGAACGTCGTTCCGCAACGGTGACTCGACCGGACATACCCGAAGGACGGGCAGGACAAGTGCAGCATCCCGTGAATTCCGATCTTCGGTCACATATTACGGCAATCGAAACAGGCCAGTCCGGAGTCGACACGCAGCGTGATCACCGTTCCGACACAGCGGCACGTTACTTGCCGGTGTGCAAGAAAAAGCTGTTCGCGTGGATTGCACCGCCGCAGATGTCCATTAGGTTTCCGGTCCGGTGGACGGGACCAGCACCGTTACGGCACCCGCACCCCGCCGAGGCCTTCCACGTCGTCCGAGGGGAAGACGATGACACTTCCAGCAGAGCGATCGCGCGACCGGCGGATGGCAGGACTGCTGCCGCGCCTGCTACTCGCGGTGGCGCTGCTGGTGCCCACCCTCGTCCTGTCCGTGCAGGCGTGGCGCGGGACCGACGAGAAGGCAACGTTCGCCGAACAGGAGCGCGCCGGAATCGAATACCTGCGGGCGCTCGGGCAGGTGACCCTGGCGCTCGTCGACGCCCAGTCGGCCGCGGTGGCCGGCCAGCCGGTGCCCCGCGACGCGCTCAACCGGGCGATCGCCGAGGGCGGCGCGGTGGACGCCCGGCTCGGCGCCGAACTGCGCACGAACGAACGGTGGGCCGGCGTACGAGCCAAGATCGAATCGCTGTCCGACCGGAGCCACACCTACCCGGAGGCCACCTACACGGCGTACAACG
Source organism: Polymorphospora rubra (assembly GCF_018324255.1). GTDB lineage: Bacteria > Actinomycetota > Actinomycetes > Mycobacteriales > Micromonosporaceae > Polymorphospora > Polymorphospora rubra. The sequence continues at coordinate 3,288,551 of NZ_AP023359.1, read as the reverse complement.
AGGCCACCGACCTGCTGCTCGCGCTGTACGCCAAGGTCCGGGACACCTCCGGCCTGGTCCGCGATCCCGACCCGGACAGTTATCAACTTCAGGACAGTGCCGGCGAGGAACTACCGGAGTCGATCGTCGCGGCCGGCCGACTCGCCGACCTGGCGGTGCTCGCCGCCACCCGGCCGCAGGCCGAACTGGTCCGCACCGCCGGCGAGCTGAGCAACGCCCGTGCCGAGGTCCTCGACCCCGCCCACGACCTGGTCACCAACCTCCAACTCGCCGTCGACAGCACGGACAGCGGCACCCTGGGCGGCAACCTGCTCGGTGAACTCGACGCCTACCAGCAGGCGGTGGAGGCGCTCGGCGCGGCCGCGGTCCTCACCGCCGGCGCCACCGCCGGGACCGCGCTGCCCGACCCGGCCGCGGTGGCCACCGCCCGGGCGGCCGTGCACTCCACCGCGGCGAACCTGTCGGCGACCGTACTCAACGAGATCGACCAGTTGCTCGAAGCCCGCATCGACGGACTCGGCACCGACCGCCTGGTGACCGTCGTGGCCGGCGTACTGCTGTTCCTGATCGGTCACGCCCCGCTGCTGATCTTCCTGGTCAGCGCCGGCCGCCGCACCGGCGGCACGCCCGCCGCCCCCGGTGACGGACCGCCGGGCCCCGGCGGCGACCGGGAACCGGCCGGGCGGGCGGCCACGGTGGCGCGGCGCTGGCCCGACGGCACCCCCGAGCCACCCGGTCCCGGGCGGGCCACCCCGACCGGGGACGCGCCGGCCGAGAAGCAGTGGGAGCACTCCGGTGCTGCTCGGTAGGCTCCGCATCCGGGGCAAGCTGGCCCTGCTGCTGTTCGTCCCGCTGCTCAGCCTCGCCGGCCTCGCCGTGCCGATGGTCGTCGACCAGGTAACACAGGCCAACCGCGCCGCCGACACGGCCCGGTCGGTACGCCTCGCCGGTCAGGTCGGCACCCTGGTGCAGGAACTCCAACGGGAACGTCTGCTGTCCATCGGCCACGTGCTCGGCGTCGTCGACCGCTCCCGCCTGTTGCTGCAGACGGCCCAGGTCGGCGACCGGGTCGCCGACCTGCGGGCGGACTACGACGGCAACCCGCCCGAACGGATCGTCGACGCGCTGGACGGGGTCCAGTACCTGGCCGACCTGCGTGCCGCCGTACTCGACCGCACCGCGAGTCCCGACGCGGTCATGGCCGGCTACTCGGCGGTCGGCCAACGGCTCATCGACTCGCTGCGGCTGCTCGACGGGATCGACACCGCCACCGACGAGGGCCGGCAGGTGGTCGCGCTCGACGCCGTACTGCGCGCCGACGAGGGCATCAGCGCCGGTGCCAGCTGGATCGTGGTCGTGGTCGGCACGGAGAACGCCGGGGCGATCACGGCCTACATCGCCAACATGGCCGCCCTCCAGGTCTCGATCGGACGGTTCGGCCTCTACGCCAGCGCCGAGCAGAACGAGCTGTACCAGCTGGTCGAGGTCGCGGCGAACGCCCGGACCAGCCCCGAGTTCCTCGACACCTTCACCGCCGACCCGCAGGCCGCCATCGCCGGCCTGGAACTCGACACGCTGTTCCCGGCCGTCGAGTCGCTGATCACCCTCGGTCAGTTCGTCGAACAGAAGATCATCACCGACGTACTCGACGAGGTCACCGCGCGCCAGCAGAGCGAACTGCTGTTCGCGTACGGCATCGGTGGGCTCGCCCTGCTGGTGCTGGCCGCCGTGGTGCTGCTCAGCACCGCCGTCGCCCAAGCGGTGGCCCGGCCGCTGACCCGGCTCACCCAGTCCGCCGTCCGGGTCGCCCGGGTCGCCGAGGCAGAACTCGTCCGCATCGCCGACGAGGAGAGCGAGGTGGTCGAGCAGGTACGTCTCGATCCCGTCGACGTCGACGGCCGGGACGAGATCGGCGACCTGGCCCGGGCCTTCGACCGGGTCCAGGGCACCGCCGCCCGGCTGGTCGAACGGCAGGTGGCCAGCCGGCGCAACGTGGCACAGATGTTCGGGCACGTCGGACGGCGTACCCAGAACCTGGTCGGCCGGCAGATCGCGTTGATCGACCGGCTGGAGCACGACGAGACCGACCCGACCCGGCTGCAACACCTCTACCGGCTCGACCACGTCTCCAGCCGGTTGCGACGCAGCGCCAGCAGCCTGGTCGTGCTGTCCGGCTCGGCCGGCGCCGACGCGTTCGTCGCCCCGCTGCCGCTCGCGAACGTCGTACGGCTGGCGCTCGGCGAGATCGAGGACTACCCACGGGTCGACGTACGGGTGCCGCCGGACATCACGGTCGCGCCCGGTGCCATCGGCGACCTCGTGCTGGCACTCGCCGAGCTGATGGAGAACGCCACGTCGTTCTCGCCCCCGCACACCAGGGTCGGCGTCACCGCGCAGTCGCGCCCCGACGGCGTACGGGTCACCGTCGTCGACCACGGGATCGGCATGTCGCCGGAGCGGATGGCCGCGGAGAACGCCCGGTTCACCCGGCGCGAGCGGCTCGATCTGGTGCCGACCGAACTGCTCGGCCTGTTCGTGGTGGGCCGGCTGGCCCGCCGGCACGGGCTGGCCGTGTCGCTGAGCCCGACCTCCGGTGGCGGCGTCACCGCCGACGTCGACATCGCCGCCCGGCTGCTGATGACCGGCCGGCCGGCACCGGTCCGCCGGCCCGAGCCACCGGCCGCCACCCGGCCGGAACCGCCGCTCGTCGTCGCGGCCCGGCCCGGCGTGCCGGGCGCGAAGGCCCTGCCCGCCGCGCAGCTACGGCCGGCCGGTGCGCTGCCGGCGGCGCCCGCGTTCACCTCCGACGGATTGCCGGCCCGCACCTCCACCCGTCGGACGGACCAGGTCGGCCTTACCCCGGCCGACGGAGGGCTCTTCGACCCGGCCGCGCTGGACCGGGCCAGTCGCTCGCTGGAGGCCGGGCGGCCGTGGGACGCGTTCGCCACCCCGGCGACCGGCACCGTAGCCGACCGGTCCACCGACGTCGTCGTGGCCGGAGCCGCCACTCCCGTCGACGTCACCGCGGCCCGACCCACCGCCGCCGCGCTCACCGCGCCCGCCGACACAACGCCCGCGCGGCCGCCGGCGACCACCCCGGCCGGTCAGGTGCTGCGGCAACGGGTTCCCGGCGCGCAACTGCCCATCTCCATGGGTGACACCCGCACCGCACCGCCCACGCCGGCCGATCCGCTGACCGTACGGGCCCTCGTCGAGGAGTTCGAGTCCGGCGTACGGCGGGCCGAGAGCCAGGCGGGAAGCACGGTGCTCACGCAGCGGGTCCCGGGAGCGAGCCTGCGCCTGCCGCCGGTGGTGGTCCGGCACCGGGTCGAGGTGCACCGGCCGCTCGACCCCGAAGAAGTACGTCACCTCGTCACGCAGTTCGAGTCCGGCGTCGAACGCGCGCTGCGTGAGGTCCGTTCAGATCACCGCACCGAAGAGGGATCACCACGATGAGCAGCCCCTTCATCCACGAGAGCGTGGACCGTCAGGATTCTCGGCCGGGCGTTGCCGGACAGCTGAGTCCCGAGGCGAAGACGTTCAACTGGCTACTGGACTCGTTCACGTCGACCACCGCGGGGGTGCTGGAGGCCATCGCGGTGTCCTCCGACGGTCTGCTGATGGCGATGTCGGCGATCAAGGACCGGTCCAACGCGGAGCGGCTGGCCGCGGTGGTCTCCGGCATGACCAGTCTGGCCGGCGGGGCCGCCAGCTGGTACTCCCTGGGTGCGCTCAACCGGGTGATCGTGGACATGGCCGACGGATACCTGCTGGTCGCCTCGATCAGCAGCGGCTCGGTCCTCGGCGTCATCGCCGACCGGTCGGCCAACCTCGGCACCGTCGCGTACGAGATGACCCTCTTCGCCAGCCGGGCCGGCAGCGCCCTGACACCGAGGCTGATCGTCGAACTGAAGAACTCCGTCCAGTCATGACCCCGTCCGCCGGCGACGAGGTGCCGGAGCCGTCCGCCCGGGTACGCCCGTACCTGCGCGAGACGACACCGGAACCCGTGCCGGAGCCGGAGGCCGCGACCGGCTGGCCGGCGCCCGGGTCGGCCCCGCCGGGCGGGCCGCGGCCGTTCGTGCTGACCGCCGGGCGGGTGGACAGCGCCGACCCGGCGATCGGCCTGGAGACCCAGGTGACCCTCCGGCTCGGCGGGGTGGCCTGGACCGCCCCGCCGCTGGCGACCCTGGCCCCGGAACTCCAGGCGATCGTCGACCTGTGCGTCGTACCGGTGTCGGTCGCCGAGATCTCGGCCCGGCTGCGGCTGCACCTGGGCGTCACCCGGGTCCTGGTCGGCGACCTGAGCGCCGCCGGCCATCTCGACGTACACACCGCCGACGTGGCGGACCCGTACGATCCCGACACGATTCTGCGAGTGATCCATGGACTCCGTGCGATCTCCTGACCGGCCACGGGCCGGCTCCACCATCTACGGCACGCCGCGGGGAAACCCCACCGGCCACGGTCCGGCGGGCCGGTCCGGCTCGACCAGACAGCTCACGCCGGCCGACGGCCAACGGGCCGCGCCCCCCATCCCGGTCAAGATCATCGTTGCCGGCGGGTTCGGGGTCGGCAAGACCACGACCGTCGGCGCGATCTCCGAGATCGACCCGCTGACCACCGAGGCGGAGATGACCTCGGCCGGCATCGGGGTCGACGACCCGGGCAGCCGCTCGGCGAAGACGACCACCACCGTCGCCATGGACTTCGGCTGCGTCACGATCGACCGCACCCTGAAGCTCTATCTCTTCGGCACCCCCGGCCAGGCCCGCTTCGGCTTCATGTGGGACGACCTGGCGCGCGGCGCCCTCGGCGCGCTCGTGGTCGTCGACAGCTCCCGACTCGACGACTGCTACCCGGCCGTCGATTATTTCGAACGCGCCCGGCTGCCGTTCGTGGTGGCCGTCAACGCGTTCGACGGACACGTGGCGCATGATCTCGAACAGGTGAGATGGGCGCTCGCGATCGGCCAGCACGTTCCACTGCTGACGTTCGACGCACGGGACCGGCTGTCCGTACGCGACGCTCTGCTGGTCGTCCTGGACCGTGCGCTGGACCGGGCGATCCACGACAAGCAGTCCTGACGAAGGCGGTCGGGACACGGACGAGAAAGGTGAGACCGGAATGAGGGGTGAACTGGACGACGCGCTCGCCCGGTTGGCGCGGCGCGACGAGTTGAAGCGCCGGCTGGCGGCCGAACCGCCGCCCGCCCCGGGGCAGCCGGTGACAACCCAGCCCGCCCCGCCGACACCGGTCGACGAGGTGACCGCGGCCGTCCGGCAGGTCGTCTCCCGACATCCCGACATGGCCGTCACGTTGTCGGTGCACACCGGCTCGTCCGCCGCGCTGTTGCGGGTGCAGTGGACCGCCGGCGAGGTCACCGTCACCGTCGGGCCGGCCACCACCGACGTGCGTTCGCCCGCCCCGGCACCGGCCCAACCGCCCGCCGCGGGGGCCGGGCCGCCGGCCTGGCCGGCGGGCGCGGGGCAGCCGTGGGCCGGACCGGCCGACAGTGCCGCGACCGGTCGGTCGGCCGCCCGGCTGGCCAACCTGATCCGCAGCGACCCGTCGCTGCTGGACGGCTACGAAAACCAGCGGTGACCGGAAGCGTTCACCAACGTCCGGGTCAGCACTCCCGGCCGTTGGTGAACCGCCGCTGGATCGCCGCCGACTCGCCCGCCTCGATCGACTCGACCCGGTCCTCGCCGTCGAACCGGAAGAGCAGCCCGTTGACGTCCTCGGTGACCAACCACCCGGAGGCCCCGGCCCGGCCAGCCAACTGACGGCCGTCCGGGTGGTTGGCCTCGACCTCCGCACGCGTCATCGCCACCCGCCCGCCCTCGGTCGTACGCACGGCCGGGGTACTCACGGTCAGGCGTACCAACTGGCCGTCGTCGAAAACGAGCGCGGGCACCGCGTAGTCCGGCAGTCCCTTGCCCAGGGCCAGGTCCGGGCAGCCGTCGGCCTTCTCGGTGTCGCCCACCAGGCCGGCGGTCTGCAGGTCGGCCAGCTTGACACCGACGAGGTAGGGCCCCATCCCCTTCGGGCTGACGTCGCTGTCGACGGCCGGCCGGGTCGGGGTCGCCGCGGTATCCGGGCCCGCCGAGACCATCGTCGGGCCCGGCTCGTCGCCGGTGCACCCGGCGAGCGCCAGCCCACCCACGACGGCCAGGGCCACCAGCGCGCGCCGCTGCATCATGTTCCAGCCTCCCGGCGATCTCACGAAAGTCCTCCGCGAGTGTGAGCCCCCGGCCAGCCGGACGCCAGCGCCTGTTCGGGCACCGTCCGACCGCGTCCGGCGCCGGCCGCGGCCCGGCCGGAGCCGGCCGGCGCGCCGGCCGCACGCCGGGCCGCGTCCGGCCCGGGCGCCCGCCCGGCCGGATAGTCTCGGCGGGTGGCGGATCACGACCTCACCCTCACCGCGAGCCTACGGCCGGCCGCGCTCGACGCCCGCCGCGGCATCGTGCGTCTGCATCCCGAGGTGCTCACCGCCCTCGGCCTGCACCCCGGCGACCCGGTACGGCTGTCCGGCCGCCGGGTGACCGCCGGGATCGCCGCCCGCGCCGAGCACACCGCCAGCCGCGCCCTGCTCTACGCCGACGACCTCATCCTCGGCAACCTCGGGCTGCGCGACGGCGGTCAGGTCACCGTCGCGCCCACCCCGGTCGTACCGGCCCGCCGGGTGACGCTGGCCGGCCCACCGGAGATCGTCGCCGCGGTCAGTCCCGAGATGCTGCGCCTCGCCCTGCTCGGCAAGGTCGTCACCGAGGGCGACGACGTCTCGCTGCTGCCGCAGGACGTGCTGCCCGACGCCACGGCCCGGGCCCTGGTCGAGGCCGCCCGCCGCAGCCTGGCCAACACCGTCGGGTACGCCTGGACCAGCACCCTGCTCACCGTCGCCGCCGCCGAACCCGCGCAGGCCGCACTGGTCACCATGGACACCGTCGTCGGCTGGCAGGGCGGCCAGGTCACCCACGGCAACATGCCCGGCGCCGCGTCCCCGGGACGGCTGGCCGTCGGCCGCGGGCCGACGGCCGGCACCGGCGGATCGCCGTACGCCACGACGCCCACCACCGGCACGGCCCCGGCCGCCGTCGACGAGGTCGAGGCGCCCAGCCTCGACGACCTGCCCGGCCTGCGTGCCCAGGCGCACGAACTCACCGAACTGCTCGACCTCGGCTTCCACCACCGGGAGGTGCTCGGCCGGCTCGGCACGACCGTGTCACTCGGCGTGCTGGTCAGCGGCCCCGCCGGGTCGGGCAAGACCGCCCTCGTACGCGCCGTCAGCGCCGCCGTCGGCGCCCGGCTGGTGGCCCTGTGGGCGCCGGAGCTCGCGGCGCTGACCAACGAGGCCGCCGCCCGCCGGCTGCGCGAGGCGGCCACCACGGTCCGTTCGGGCGGCCCGGCGGTGCTGCTGGTCTCCGACGTCGACGCGCTCGTTCCCCGCGACCAGCCCGGCCCACTGGCCACCGTGTTCCGCCAGCTGCTCGCCGAGACCGTCGCCGCCGGGGCGGCCGTCGTCTGCACCACCAGCCACCCGGAGTCGGTCGACGTCGGATTGCGCGCCCCCGACCTGCTCGCCGTCCAGATCACCGTGGCCCTGCCCGACAACGCGCTGCGGCGCGAGCAGTTGACGGTGCTGACCCGGGGCATGCCGCTCGCCGACGACGTACGGCTCGACGACGTCGCCGGTCGTACCCCGGGGTTCGTCGCGGCCGACCTGGCCGCGCTGGCCCGCGAGGCCGGGGTACGGGCGGCGCTGCGCCAGAAGGAGGCGCCCTCGCCGGCGGTGGCGATGGCCGACTTCGAGGCCGCCCTGGAGGTGGTCCGCCCCACGTCGATGGGCTCGTCCACGTTGGACATAGCGACCATCACCCTCGATGACGTCGGCGACATGGTCGAGGTCAAGGAGACGCTCACCGAGTCGGTGCTGTGGCCGCTGACCTATCCCGACACGTTCGCCCGGCTCGGCGTCCGGCCGCCGCGCGGCGTATTGCTCTACGGGCCGCCCGGCTGCGGCAAGACGTTCCTGGTGACCGCGCTCGCCGGCACCGGCAAGGCCAACGTGCTGTCGGTCAAGGGCGCCGAGGTGCTCTCCAAATGGGTGGGTGAGAGCGAACGCGCGGTCCGGGAACTGTTCCGTCGCGCCCGGGAGGCCGCCCCGACGCTGGTCTTCCTCGACGAGGTGGACGCGCTGGCCCCCGTACGCGGCCAGGCCACCGACGGCGGCACCACCGACCGGGTCGTCGCGGCCCTGCTCACCGAACTCGACGGCGTAGAGACCCTGCGCAACGTGGTGGTGATCGGGGCGACCAACCGGCCCGACCTGATCGACCCCGCCCTGCTGCGCCCCGGCCGGCTGGAGCGTCTGGTCTACGTCCCGCCGCCGGACGCCGACGCCCGCGCCGAGATTCTGCGGGCGTCGGCCCGGACAGTGCCCCTCGCCGACGACGTCGACCTCGCCGAACTCGGCACCGAACTCGACGGTTTCTCGGCCGCCGACTGCGCGGCCCTGATCCGCGAGGCGGCCCTGGCCGCGATGCGCGAATCCCTGGAGGCGTCGACGGTCACCGCCGCGCACGTCGCCGCGGCCCGCGAACGGGTGCGCCCCTCGCTCGACCCGGCCCAGGTCGCCTGGCTGGCCAACTACGCCGACAAGCACTCGGCCCGCTGACCCGGCACCTCGCCGGTGCCGGGTCGGCGGGCCGATCGCTCACTGCCCCTGCGGCACCTCGAGGTTCGGCACGGCCGGGACCGCGGGCTGCTCGGGCACCACGGGCTGTTCCGGCAGCACCGGCTGCTCCGGCTGGACGGGCGGCAGTTCCGGCTGCACCGGTGCCGGCTGTTCGGGCTGGACCGGAGCCGGTGCGGGTGGTTCGGCCGGCGGGACGGGCTCGGCCGGAGCGGTCACCGGCGGTTGCGCCGGAGCCTGCGTCGGCGCGGGGCCCGGCGCCGACGGCCCAGGCGTGGTCGGGCTCGGTGTGGTCGGGCTCGGCGACGACGGGCTCGGCGTGGCCGACGATGGCGACGGGCTCGGAGACGACGGGGTCGGAGTGGGCGAGGACGGGCTCGGCGACGGCGACGGCGAGGCCGACGGGGACGGGGACGGGGACGGGGACGGCGTGGGTGACGGGGACGGCGTGGGTGACGGCGGCGGAACGGGCCGGCCCGTCGCTCCGGGAGACGCCGCCGCCGGGATGCAGCTGGCCCGGTTCACGGTGTTCTCGTCGAGGCTGACCGCGCCGTTCCTGGCCAGCACCGCCCCGGGCGTCACCCGGGCACGGGCGTTGAGGCTCACCGAGTCGAGCGCCATGACGACGCCGACGAACTCGGTGTCCGAGCCGAGGGTGGCCGACGTACCGACCTTCCAGTAGACGTTGCACAGCGGACGCGGCGAGTTGACCACCTGAACCCGGCTGTTCGCTCCGGTGACCAGGGTCGTCGCCAACTGGAAGACGAAGACCGCGTTCGCGTCCCCCTCGCGTCGAGGGTGAGGGTGCCGGTGAGCGCCACCGCGTCGGTCGACGTGTAGACGCCCGGCGCGAGCGTCTTGCCGCCCAGTTCGGTGCCGGTCGGGTCGGTCGAGACCCGGTTGCTGGCATCGTCGTACGCGCTGGTCAGGTCGCGCTGGGCGTGCTCGGCCGACTCGTCGGCGGGGTGGCGTTCGCCGTTGACGACGCCCGGCGGGAACCCGGCCAGCGTCTCGCCGGGTGACACGCCGAGGTCCCCGCCGATCACGGAGTTGCCGACGTTGTTCACGGTCTCGCCGGCCAGTACGGCGTAGCGGTCGGCCGCGCCGAGTGAAACCGGCCCGTTGGCCGCGTACGCGGGCGGGGGTGCGAGCACCACCCCGGAGGCGAGCGCGCCGGAAAGGGCCAGCGCCAGCCTTCTCAGGCCACGGCGGGCGGGCGCGCGGAGCGCAGCGTTGACTGTCATCGGAAAATCCCATTCGCCGGTGTCGGATGGCGGTGCCCCACCTCGCGATCGCCGACGGGTGCGTGGCGGGCAGCTTCGAACCACCGACGGGCTCCCCGTACGCCTGTCCGTCAAACCTGGTCGCCCTGACCAAGCCCGGGAAGCGAAGCATTCTCACAACCCACGGAAGCCGACCGGTGACCGGCGGTAGCGTGAGCCGTGGGTGGCGCCAGCGGGTCCACCGCCGGGGTGTCGCACCGGGTGACGCTCCGCCAACGGGCGCCGATCCCGCGACGGGGGGTCACGACGAATGTTGGAGCGACTGCACGAGGCCGGCCTACGGGCCGACCACTGCTACATGGCTGGCATCGCGAGCATCGGCCTGTCGTTTCTGAGCTGGGCCTGCTCACGCAAGCTCGAGTCGGCGGGCATCGACCGCGCCGACCGGTGGGGCATCTTCATCGGCGAGTGGGCGCCGACGTTCATCTCGCTGGGCAACGCGCTGCGCACGTACGAGAAGTGAGCCGGCGAGGTCAGCGCCGGCGGGTGCGGGCCCGGGTGGAGCGCAGCCGGCGGAGTCGGGCGACGAGCACCGGAGCGGCGGCAAGCGCGGCAGGGTTGTCGAGCAGCCCGTTGAGGATCTGGTAGTACCGGGTCGCCGACAGGTCGAACGCATCGCGGATGGCCTGTTCTTTCGACCCGGCGTGCTTCCACCACTTCTGCTCGAAGGCGAGAACCTGCAGCTCACGTTCGGTCAGCGGCGGAACCTCGGGCCGGGTCGCCGCTTCCGGTGTGACGTCGGCCACCGCCGTGTCGTCCGGCCCCGTCGACGCGGGGTCGGAGCCGGTCACGTCGTCCGGACCGGTCGCGTCGTCCGGACCGGTCGCGTCGTCCGGACCGGTCGCGTCGTCCGGACCGGTCGCGTCGTCCGGACCGGTCGCGTCGTCCGGACCGGTCGCGTCGTCCGGACCGGTCGCGTCGTCCGGACCGGTCGCGTCGTCCGGTGGCCGCAGGTCCGGGGCGTCGGAGGCGGAAGACTTCACGGCGCCTCCTGAGCATCGGTTGCACTGACGTGCGGCGGCAACGGTTGCACCGACGTGCGGTCACATCGGATAGCACTGACGTGCGAACGGACTCGACCAGCGTAGCCGCCGACCGACCACCTCGCACCAGACGCCCAGGTGGGGCGGGTTCCGGAACCCGCCCCACCGCACAGAGAATACTCTCAGGTGATGTCGCGACTACGCATTGTCCACAGTGCCGCGCCGAGAACCGCCACCACCCCGACGCCGAACAGCACCGCCGACTGTTGCCAGGTGACCACCCACTCCGCCGGCTCACAGGCTCCCATCGAGAACTGGCACGAGTTCCAGTCGAAGAGCGTGTACGTCTTGTTGAACCAGGCCACCGCGTAGCTCGACAGCACGAACCGGTCGGGGAAGGACACGCCGACGATGTTCAGCGCGATCCGGAGCCCGACCTCGCTCACCACCCCGACCCCGACCGCGGCGCCGAGCGCCATCGCGGTGTGCCGGCCCAGCGAGGCGAGGCCGAACGCGACCGCGGTGACCGCCAGCACCAGACCGATCCCCCGGGCGCCGGTGATCGCGAGCGACTGCCAGGTGCCGCTGGTCATCCCGGCGACGGTGCCGTCGTACCTGCCGATCAGCCAGAACGCGACCGTCCACAGCGCACCGAGCACGACGCTGATCCCGAGCACGCTGCCGAGCAGCACGCCGAGTTTGGTGAGCAGGACCGGTAGCCGCCGGGGCCGCCAGAGCAGCAGGTTCATCATGCCGCCGGTGTTCCACTCGGCACCGACGTACGACGCGCCGACGATGAACCCGAACAGGGCGACGATGCCGGCGAACACCGAGACGAAGACGCCGAACTCGGCCTTGAAGTCGAACTGGTACGGCAGGAACCACTCGGCCATGAACTGGTCGCGCTGCGGTACGTAGTCGCGACCGCAGTCCGGCGGGTAGCGGCTGTCGGTGTTCTCACCCCGCGCCTGCGCCGCCTCGCAGTCGGCCACCGCCTCCTGGTGGTAGCGCAACTGTTCCTCGTACTGCTGTTGGGCCTTGGCCTCGGCGGCGGCACGCTGCGCCGGGCCGGTGGGTTGGCTGGCGAGAGTGAACGAGACCACGATGGCGCCGAGCCCGAGCACCATCAGAACCAGCATCAGCCGGGTCAGCCGCCGCTTGAACAACCGACGGAACTCCGCCTTGGCGAGGTTCATACCCCCACGCTCCCTTGCTCGGCGTCCCGGCGCCGGACGCGCCGGACGTGCCCACCTCGACGGACTGGTCGACCTGCCGGTTCTGGCCGGGCACCGGCGCGGTGGCGGTCAGTTCGAGGAAGACGCTCTCCAGGTCGACGGTGAGCGGCGCCAGTTCGCTGACGAAGAAGTCGCTCTCGGCGAGCACCCGGGTCACCTTGGCCGGCTTGTCGATTCCGCCCACCATCAGGTGGTCGCGGTAGGTGGTCACCTGCGCACCGGCCCGGGTGAGCAGGTCGGCGGCCAACGGCAGGTCGGTGACGGCCTCGAGGCGGACCCGGATCTCGGTGGCGGAGTGCTGCGCGAGCACCTCGGCGACCGGCCCGGCCGCGACCCGGCGGCCACGGGAGATGATGGTGACCGAGTCGCAGATCTGCTGCACCTCGCCGAGGATGTGGCTGGAGAGCACCACGGTCATGCCCGACCGGGAGAGGTCGGACATCAGGGACCGCATCTCCCGGATACCACCGGGGTCGAGGCCGTTCGCGGGCTCGTCGAGAATCAGCAGTTTCGGGTTCTTCAGCAGGGCCGAGGCGACCGCGAGCCGCTGCTTCATGCCCAGCGAGTAGGTCTTGACCCGCTCGCCGGCCCGGTCCCGCAGGCCGACCAGTTCGAGCACCTCGGTCACCCGGGTTCGGGGGACCCCGCCCGCGTCGGCGAGCAGCGACAGCGTGTCGCCGGCGCTGAAGAACGGGAAGAACTGTGGACTCTCGACGATCGCGCCGATCTGACCGGCGACGGCGGGCAGCCCCGCCGGCACCTCGTGGCCGAGAATCCTCATCCGCCCCCCGTTCGGCCGGATGAGGCCGAGCAGGGTGCGCAGGGTGGTGGTCTTGCCCGACCCGTTGGGACCGAGGAAGCCGTGGACCTGACCGGCTTCGACCAGCATGTCGAACCCGTCGAGCGCCTGACGGACGCCGTGGCGTCTGCTTCGGTACGTCTTGCGTAGGCCTTCTATTTCCAGTACGGCGACCAAGTTCGGCCTCCCCGTCTCGTTCCGATGACGTGGGGCACCATACTCGGTATGCACAAACCGCGCGGCCCGTTCACGCGATGAGGGACGCGCGGTGACGCGTCAGGCGCAGATGACGGTCAGCCCGGCGGCCCGGAACGCCTCGACCGTCACCGGGTCGGCGCCGGAGTCGGTGACCAGCGTCTCCACCCGTTCGATCGCGCAGATCCGGGCGAAGGCGTGCCCGCCCAGCTTCGACGAGTCGGCGATGATCACGACCCGCTTGGCCCGGGCGACCATGAGGGCGTTCATCGACGCCTCACCCTCGTGGTGGGCCGCCGCACCGAGATGCACGTCGATCGCGTCGACCCCGAGCAGCGCCACGTCGAGGGTGACCTCCCGCAGCAGCGCCCCACCGAGCGGCCCGACCAGTTCGAACGACTGCGGCCGTACGACACCGCCCGCGACAACGACCTTCATCCGCGACCGGACCAGCAGTTCGTTGGCGATGTTGAGCGCGTTGGTCACGACGGTCAACTGCGCGCCGTCGGCACTGGTGTTCAGGTCGGCGCGGACGGCGAGCGCCCGGGCGACCTCGGTGGTCGTCGTGCCGCCGTTGAGGCCGACCACCATTCCCGGGGCGACGAGACCGGCGGCGGCGGCGCCGATCCGCTGCTTCTCCGCCGAGTGCTTGGCGGTCTTGTAGCGCAAGGGCAGGTCGTACGAGACACCGTTGGCGACCGCACCACCCCGGGTACGGGTGATCATCTGCTGCTGCGCGAGCTGGTCGAAGTCACGCCGGATGGTGGCCTGTGAGACGTCGAGGCGTTCGGCCGCGTCCTCGACGCTGACCCGACCACTCTCGGTGAGCAGTTCGAGCAGGGCGTTCCAGCGCGCGTACCGGTCCACGGAGTGCCTCTCTGCACGAACGGTGAGCAGTTTTGTGCACGATAGTGCGCGAAACTGCGCCACGCAAAGCCCGTGTGCTGCGCGATCTCGTCACATGGTTGCCAGGCCCCGGAAACTTCGCGCACAATGACGCTCGAAAGACCCTCGTACCGAGCCGTATCAAGCAGCAAGGTTCGGTGCGCCACCGTCCCGGCGCGCAGTGGTCTCGGCAAAGGAGTGGTTCCATGGCGTACGTCGACACGGAGATCGCGAGCCAACCCGACTGCTGGCGCCAGGCCGCCGAAGTCGCCGCAACATCCACCGCCGCACTGCCCCGCCGGGGCGAGCGGGTCGCCGTGGTCGGCTGCGGCACCTCCTGGTTCATGGCGATGGCGTACGCGGGCCTGCGCGAACGGGCCGGTCACGGCGAGACCGACGCCTTCCCCGCCTCCGAGTTTCCGACCGGCCGGCGCTACGACCGGGTGCTGGCGATCACCCGCTCCGGCACCACGACCGAGGTGCTCGACCTGCTCCACGATCTGCGGGGCACCTGCCCGACCTCGGTCGTCGTCGGCGACCCGGCGTCACCCGTGGTCGACGCGGCCACCGACGCCGTGCCGATCCCGTTCGCCGACGAACGGTCGGTCGTGCAGACCCGCTTCGCCACCAGCGCCCTCGCGCTGCTGCGCACCAGCCTGGGCGAGAACCTGTCGGCCGCGGCCGCCGACGCCGAGGTGGCCGTCCGGGCACCGCTGCCGATCGACCCGGCCCGCATCGAGCAGGCCACCTTCCTCGGTCGCGGCTGGACCATCGGGCTCGCGCACGAGGCGGCGCTCAAGTGCCGGGAGGCGGCCACCTTCTGGGCCGAGGCCTACCCGGCGATGGACTACCGGCACGGTCCCATCTCGATCGCGGCACCGGGCCGCGCGGTGTGGGCGTTCGGTGACATCCCCGACGGGCTCTCGCTCGACGTCGAGGCCACCGGCGCGGCGTTCGTGCACAGCCGCACCAGCGGGGTCCACTCCGTACTCGGCCGGTGGGTCGCCGGGCGCAAGCCGCTGGACCCGATGGCCGACCTGATCCTCGCCCAACGGTTCGCGGTCGCGCTGGCCACCAGCCGCGGCCTCGACCCGGACGCGCCACGCCACCTGACCCGCTCCGTCGTGCTCACGTGACCGAGCGCAGCGAGGGAACCAGCAAGCTCAGCACAAAGCACGGTGACACCGAGCGCAGCGAGGGGTCGCCGTGACCGAACGCAGCGAGGGCACCATCAGGCTCATCGAGGTTCTGCCGTGACCGAAACTGCCGTCGTCGCGCTCGACGTCGGGGGGACCGGGATGAAGTGTGCGCTGGTCCGGCCCGACGGCCGGGTCCACCACACCGAGCGGCACCCGACCGGCGCCGACCGGGGTCCCGACGCGGTGATCGACACCATCCTCGACGTCGCCGAGGGGCTGGCCGGCAAGGCGCAGGCCGACGGGCTGGAGGTGGTCGCGGCCGGGGTGGCCGTACCCGGGGTCGTGGACGAGGTCGCCGGCGTGGCCCGCTGGTCGGCGAACGTCGGCTTCCGCGACGTACCGCTGCGGGATCTGCTGGCGGCGCGCCTGGGGCGACCGGCGGCGCTCGGCCACGACGTGCGGGTCGGCGGCATCGCCGAGGCCCGGCTCGGTTCGGGACGGGGCAGCGACCACGTGCTGTTCGTCGCGATCGGCACCGGCATCGCCGCCGCCCACGTCGTCGGCGGGTCGGCGTTCGCGGGGGCGCACGGCGCCGCCGGCGAGTTGGGCCACATCGTCGTACGCCCCGGCGGCCCGCGCTGCGGCTGCGGCCAGCTCGGCTGCCTGGAGACGATCGCGTCGGCGTCGGCCGTCGGTCGGCGCTACAGCGAGATCTCCGGTACGCCGGCCACCGCGGCCCAGGTGGCCGGGCACGCCGCCGCGGGTGACCCGCTCGCCGCCGACGTGTGGCGGGAGACCGTCGAGGCGCTGGCCGACGGGCTGCTCACCGCCCAGGCCCTGTTCGACCCGGAGGTGGTGGTGCTCGGCGGCGGACTCGCCGAGGCCGGCGCCGCCCTGCTCGACCCGCTGCGCGCCGCCCTGCGCCGGCGGCTGACCTTCCACCGCGAACCACGACTGGTTCGCGCCAATCTCGGCGACGAGGCCGGCTGCGTCGGGGCCGCCCTGCTCGCTCTCGACACCCTGGAGGCTCCGTGACCGTACGCGTCAGTGGCAAGGTGGTGACGCCGAACGGCGTGATCCGGCAGGGCTGCGTCGAGGTCGTCGATGAACGGATCCGTGCGATCGCCGAGTATCCGAGCGTCCGCGACGGGCACTGGATCGTGCCGGGTTTCGTCGACATCCACACCCACGGCGGCGGCGGGCACACGTTCACCACCGGTGACGTCGACGCGGCGCGGGGCGCGGCGGCGTTCCACCTGGCGCACGGTACGACGACGCTGCTGGCCAGCCTGGTCAGCTCGCCGTACGACCTGATGCGGGCGGCCACGGCGGCGTACGCGCCACTGGTGCGCGAGGGCGTGCTGGCCGGGGTGCACTACGAGGGGCCTTACCTGTCGACGGTGCGCTGCGGCGCCCAGAACCCCGAGTTCCTGCGCGATCCGTCGACCGACGAACTCGCCGACCTGATCGAGCTGAGCGGTGGCACGCTGCGGATGGTCACCATCGCCCCGGAACGGGACGGGGCGCTGGAGGCGGTGAAGCTGCTGGTCTCGCACGGGATCGTGGCGGCGGTCGGGCACACCGACGCGACGTACGAGCAGACGTTGGCGGCGGTCGCGGCCGGCGCGTGCGTCGGCACGCACCTGTTCAACGGCATGCGGCAGCCGCACCACCGCGAGCCGGGGCCGGTCTTCGCCCTGCTCGGCGCCCCGAACGTGTTCTGCGAACTGGTCGCCGACGGGGTGCACCTGCACGACGGCACGCTGGCGTTCGCGGCCCAGACCGCCGGGCCGGACCGGGCGGTGCTGATCACCGACGCGATGGCCGCCGCCGGAATGGCGGACGGCGAGTACGAACTCGGCGGGCAGTCGGTGACGGTCGCCGACCGGGTGGCCCGCCTGACCCGCGACGGGTCGATCGCCGGCTCGACGCTGACCATGGACGCGGCGCTGCGTCAGGCGGTGGGTGCCGGGGTGTCGATGGTCGACGCGGTCCGGATGGCGGCGACCACGCCGGCCCGGGCGATCGGGGTCGACGACCGGGTCGGGGCGCTGGTCCCGGGCCGCCGCGCCGACCTGGTGGTGCTCGACGACGACCTGCGGGTGGTCCAGGTGATGCGCGCCGGCGCCTGGCTCTGACCGGTACGCCGGCGCCGGCCTCCCCGGCGCCGGGCCGGCCGGACCGGATCAGGAGACCGGCGTGGGCTCGTCCGCGGTTTCGGCCGGCCGGTTGAAGATCGCCGGCCGGTCGAACCCGTTGGGCAGTGCCGGCAGTGGCAGGTCGTCCCACGGCACCCGGCTGAGCAGGCGGGAGAGCAGCAGGCCGAGCAGGAATCCGGCGATCGAGTCGGTGATCCAGTGGAAGCCGAGGTAGGTGGTGGTGCAGAAGACGATCGCCGGCGGCGCCACCCGGATCGTCCGGTAGACCGCCGGGGAGACGTCGGGGCGGCCGAGGTGCCGCAGCAGGCCGGCGAGCAGCAGGGTGATGACGCCGTACCAGATGATGGCGTTGGCGACGTGTCCGGACGGGTAGGCGAGCCCCTCCGCCGGGTCGCTGAACAGCCGCTCCGGGTGCGGGATCTCATCGTTGTGCGGGTAGCCGCGGTGCAGCAGCAGCTTCATCGGCCCGATCGTCGCGTACGTGATCAGGAACCCGCCGGCGAAGACGAGCACCGGCCGCACCGACCGGGCCCGCCAGGCCAGCGCGGCGGCGAGCAGGCCGGCGACCGGCATCAGCACCTGGCCGCCCTGCCCGAGCTTGTTGAACACCTCGGCGACGATCGCCGCGACATCCGGCCGGTGCGCGTCGACCCAGTCGCGTACGGCGATGTCGGTGTCGAGGAACACCCCGTTGGCCAGGGCGAGCGTCAGGGCCGCCGTGGCGACCAGCAGCACCCCGTCGAGCCACCAGCCGGCCGGCCGGACCGGGCGCGGCGTGAGCCGGGCGATCTGTCGTACCGTCCGGGTCACTTGCACCCCGTCAGGCTACAGGTGCTGGCGGATCCGCTCGTGGATCAGATCGATGCGGACCCCGGAGTTGGGGCAGCCGCCGAAGTGGTGCAGCGCGATGACCTTGTTGCTGCTGCGGGAGATGACCGGCGAACCGGACGAGCCTCCCTCGGTGTCGCAGTGGTAGGAGATGTCGGACGCGGTGCCGTACCCGTCGTAGCTCGGGTTGTCGACCGCGCAGGTGCCGTTGGCGTCGCGGTCGCTGGACATCGCGATCACGGTCGGGTCGCCGCCCGGGTGCTGCGGGATGTAGAGCTCGGTGCCGCGGGTCGGCCGGCGCAGGTCGAGTTCGAGATAGCCGAACTTCTCCACGGCCGGGAAGTCCTCGACGGTGAACAGCGTGTAGTCGAGCGTCCGGTCGGTGCTCAGCACCTGGTCGCCCCACACCTTCGTGCTCCGGAAGACCTCGTAGCCGCCGCAGCTCGCGCACTGGTAGTTGAACCACACCTCGGTCTGGTAGGCCTCGTCGGAGCTGGTGAAGCAGTGGTGGTTGGTCATCATCCGGTTGGTGGCGCCGAGCCGCCAGGCCGTACACAGTTCGGTGCCGTTGATGAGCAGCCGGGCGACCGCCTTCGACCGCTGGTAGGCGACCGGGTCGCTGGACCGGTAGCAGATCGCGTCGCGGGAGTCGTTGCGGCCGCAGATGCTCTCCTCCCGGCCCGGGCCGGCTGCCCCCGGCCCGGGCTCGGCGGCGGCTTCCCGGTCGGCCCCGGTGCGGCCGTGCGCCACCCGGTCGATGCCGACGCCGAGTCCGGCGAGCCGGGATTCGAGGCCGAGCAGGTCGGGGCGGGCCCGGTGCAGGGTGACCACGGCGGTGTCGCCGGAGACCGACATCGCCCAGCGGCCGGCGGGCGAGCCGCGCAGGGCGTCGACCAGCCCGTCGACCGGGTCGCCGTCGATGCGGTGCACCTCGGTGCCGTCCGGGCTGGCCACCGTGACGTGGTCGCCGGGCAGCATCAGGAGCCGGTCGAAATGCACCTTGACGTAGTCGGCGCCGGGATAGTGCAGCGTGGTGGAGCGTTCCCCGTCCAGGTATCCGAGCACCCGTTCGACGGGCTTCAGGGTTCCGATCCGGTCCCGGCCGGCCGGGACGGACGTGTGCTCGTCGCGGCCGGTAGCCGGCTGCGCCCGGTCGTGGCCGGCCGGAGCGGACGCCGGCCGGTCCGCTCCGGGGAGCACCGGGTCCGTTTCGACCCGGTCGGCCGGGGCGGGCGTACCGGTGGCGGACGTCTCCGTGCCCGACCAGACCGGCCGCGGGGCGGGCTGGCCCACCGCCGCCGCCACCCCGGCCAGCGCCACCACCGAGCACGCCCCCACGACCCACGCCACCGTTCGCCGCATACCTGTGTCTCCCGTGTGTCCTGTGCGCGACATGCCGACGGCAGAAACCGCCAGATGCCACATAACCGGTCATCTCGCCACTGTGTAACGAGCCACGCCAAGCGGCGACGCGCGGTCCGGACCGTCATGCTTGATGGGTGCGCATCACTTCCGCCCTCGTCGACCCGGCACTGCTCGACCTGCCGTGGTCCACCCCGCTGGAGGAGTGGCCGGCAGATCACCTGGTGGCCCTCCCCCAGGGCATCTCGCGGCACGTCGTACGGTTCGTCCGGCTCGCCGGCACGGTCTACGCGGTCAAGGAGACGGGTGAGCGGGTCGCCGAGCGCGAGTACGACCTGCTCCGCGCCCTGGAACGGATCGACTTCCCGTCCGTCGAGGCGGTGGCGATCGTCGCCGACCGGGTCGATCCGACGGGTGAACCGCTCGACCCGGTCCTGATCACCCGGCACCTCCAGTTCTCGCTGCCGTACCGGGCGCTCTTCTCCAACACCCTGCGCCCGGAGACGATGAACCGGCTGCTGGACGCGCTCGCCGCGCTCATCGTCCGGATGCACCTCACCGGCTTCTTCTGGGGCGACTGCTCGCTGTCCAACACGCTCTTCCGGCGCGACGCCGGCGCCTTCGCCGCCTACCTGGTCGACGCGGAAACCGGAGCCCTGCACTCCCGGCTCTCCAACGGCCAGCGCGGCGAGGACCTGGAGATCGCCCGGGTGAACATCTTCGGCGAGGCGCTCGACCTGCAGGCCGCCGGCCTGCTGCACGAGTCGATCGACCCGGAGGTGGTCTGCGAGGAGGTCGTCGCCCGTTACGAGCGGCTGTGGCACGAGATCACGTTCGAACAGCAGGTCGCGCGGGAGGCCCGGCACGACATCGAGGGCCGGATCCGGCGGCTCAACGAACTGGGCTTCGACGTCGCCGAGGTCGCGATGTCCCTGGTCGAGCAGGGTGCCTACCTGATCCGTCCGAAGGTCGTCGACGCCGGCTACCACTCCCGCCGGCTGCTGCGGCTGACCGGGCTGGACGCCGAGGAGAACCAGGCCCGCCGGCTGCTCAACGACCTCGACACCTATCGGGCGGAGAGCGACCTGACCGACGAGCAGCAGGCGGCGCACCGGTGGCTGACCGAGGTCTTCGAGCCGGTGGTCCGGGCCGTACCCGCGCACCTGCGCCGCAAGCTCGAGCCGTCGGAACTCTTCGCCCAGGTCATCGAGCACCGGTGGCGGTTGTCGGAGAAGGCCGGGCGGGACGTCGGGCTGGCGCCGGCGGTGCAGTCGTTCCTCGCCGACGTGCTGGTGCACCGGCCTGACGAGCAGGCCGTGCTCGGCATCGAGGTCGCCGCCGGATGACGGGCCGCCGGCCGATCCACCCGGCCCGTCACGGCACCGGGTCGGGCTCGGCCTCGGGTACGGGCGGTAGCGGGGTGGTCTGGGTCAGCAGCCAGCTCAGCCCGGCCCGGCGGGCCACGACGGTGATCCGGTCACCGGCCCGGATCCGACTCTCCAACGTGGGCGACCAGCGCATCCGTCGCTGACCGGAGCGGGCCAGTCCGATCACCCGTACCCCGGTGCCACGGTTGGCGTCACGCAGCCGCAGTCCGTCCAGCGGCGACCGCTCGCCGACCGTCACCTCGGCGACCAGCAGGACGTGCCGGTCGACCGGAATGGTGGCGATCACGTTGCGGTTGGTCAGCGCGCTGGCGAACGACGGCGCGGCCAGGTAGGAGACGCTGCGCGAGATGGTGATGTCGAAGGCCCGCTGGATCCGGGCGGCGAAGTCGCCGTCGAAGAGGCGCAGCACGACCCGCAGATCGGGGTTGAGGCTCCGCCCGTTGAGGGCCGCCTGGAGGTTCGTGACGTCGTCGGTGGAGACCATGACCAGCGCCTGGCAGGTGGCGACCGAGGCGGCCCGCAACGTCTCCTCCTGTGCCCCGTCGGCGACGATGAACGGCACGCCGAGCCGGCGGACCAGCGACGAGCCGCGGGCGTCGGGATCCTTGTCGACCGCCACGACCTCGATGCCCAGGTCGTGCAGTTGCCCGACGACCCGGCTGCCGACGTTGCCGAGCCCGACCACGACCACGTGCCCGTCCCGCCGCACCGAGAGGCGGCCGACGGTCAGGGCGAGCTTGGCGTTGACGATGCCGTCGACGACCGCCGCGGTGATCAGCGGGATCAGGGCCAGCCCGGCGAGGGTCAGCACCACCTGCATGACCTGCACCCGTGGGTCGGTGCCCGCCTCGGGCTCGGCACCGCTGAACGTGGTCAACAGCGTCAGGTAGACGGCCTCCGCGATGCTCACCCCCTCGGCCTGGGCCAGCAGGAAGCCGAAGAGCGCGACGATGGCGAGTACGGAGAGCGTCGCCATCCCGATCTTGCGGGTGGCGAACGACCGGATGCCGCGCAGCAGGCCGGTGAACGGATGCCGCCAGCGGGCCCGGGCCAGCCGGCGGGCCGCGAGTTCGGTTCCCGCCGGCCGGCCGGTCGCCTCGGCGAGCACCAGGTCCGCGCGGCTCTCGTCGGACGGCAGGACGCGCAGGTTGTTGGCCTCGCGGGTGTCGGCGAGCCCGACCACCACGTGCTCGGGCCGTACGTCGGTCCGCCGGGCCACCAGCAGGGTGCGTCCGGCGTGCCGGAAATGGGTCGGGGCGACCTCGCCGAGCGCGGCGGCGACGAAGGCGGGGGCCGCCATCGAGGCGTCGGAAAGCACCTCGCAGTCGGCGAAGAGCCGCTTGACCCCCAGGCCGAGGTTGGCGTTGAACATCCGCATGACCAGGCGGAGGTCGGGCTCGACCTCCTGCGCGCAGAGGGCGGCGTGGATGTTGCCGACGTCGTCCTGGTGCAGCAGCGCCAGGCCGGCCGCCCCGGCGAGGCCGGCGAGGCGGAAGGTCTCCTCGTTGAGACGTTCGGCCCGGACGATCCGTACGCCGCGCAGCGCGGTGATGTCGGGATCGCCGGGGCGGCGCCGGGTCGGCACGATGACGGTGATCCGTACCGGGCTGGTGGGGGTGTCCCGCCGCAGGGTCCGGACCACCCAGTAGGCGAGTGCGTCGTCGCCGCAGACGACGTAGTGCGGGCGAGTCTCCCCGTTGGGGCGGAGGCTGTCCCGCAACCTCGACTCGACCACGCGACGGGCGCGGCTACGCCAGGGGCCGGAGGTCATGTCCCGGATCGTAGCGATGCCGTTCATCGATCGCTGCCCGGTGATCATCCGGTCGGAATGGGCAGCAACGTATTGACGACTCGGTCGTTGAGTACTTTGTTGCAGTGCTCCCTATTTGCTAGGTGTATCCGGTTTCGCTGCGCGCAGCAGCCGTACGGCACCTGATTGGATGCGCAATGTCGAGATGGTTCCAGCGCGCGGTCGGCACCGTCGGCGTCGCCGGCGGCTTCCTCCTGCTCACCGGCGGTGCCGCCCAGGCGGAGCAGGCCGACCCCGCCCCGCAGACGATCGACCCGCAGCAGGTCCAGAGCCGCGACAACGGCGCCGACGCCGGCAGCCGGGAAGCCGCGCCGAACGTGCTGACCGGGCAACTGCCGGACCTGGCCGACGTGCCGGTGGACCGGCTGCTCGCCGGTGAGCTCCGGCTGCTCCCGGGGCTCGACGCCCGGTCGGACCGGATACCGCCGGCCGCCGGCGCCACGGCGGACGCGGTACCGGCCATGGTGACCTCGACCGGTGAACAGGTCCCCGCTCTCATCGGCGACGCGCTGATGGCGCAGAAGCCGGAGCTGTTCGGCGGCACCGAGTCGCTGCCGGTCGTCGACACCCTGCCGGTCGTCGGTGGTATCCCGGTGGTCGGTGACCTCACCCACGGCGGCGTGCCCCTGGTCGGATCGCTGCCGCTGATCGGCGACCCCGCGAACCTGGTCGCCCCGCCCACCGCGGACACGACGTCCCAGCCGGCAACGACCCAGCCGGCAACGACCCGACCGGCAGCGACCCAGCCTCCGACGACCCAGCCTTCGACGGGGGCCACGACCGCCCGGCCCGCGACCGGATCGGCGCCGTCGACCACGGCCGACCGGCCGGCCCGCACCGCCGGTGAGCGGAGCTTCAACGGCACCGGCCGTCCCGTCGCCGGCGAGGACCCCGACTACACCGAATCGACCTCGACCGCGCCCCGGATCCTGCCGGCCCTCGACGCCCCGCGGACGCTCCCGGCCTTCGACGGCCTCCAGACCCTGCCCGCACAGGGCGGCCGGCCCGCCACCAGCACCGTCGCGCCGATGGTCATGAGCATCGACCGGACCCCGCCGGTGGGCTGACCGCCCACGGCTCCTGACGGCCCCCGCCCGGCGCGATCCGCCGGCCCGGGGGCCGTTCCCGACCGCCCCGTCCCGCCGACCGGAATGAACAGCGCTGTCCCGGGCATCCTGACCACAGTCGGCCGGAGGGGACAGATGGACGGGGCACGGCTGCTGGGCCGCCTGTTCGGCGTACGTGCCGAGGAGGTCGATCCCGACGGTGCCGGCCCGGCCCGGGTGCCCGTACCGGTCGAGGTGGTGGTCGTCGGCGGCGGCATCGCCGGCATGTCCGCCGCGGTGGTGCTCGCCGAACGCGGGGTACGGGTGACCGTCCTGGAAGGCGCCCCACGGCTGGGCGGGCGGCTGGCGGCCCGGCCGGAGACGCTGCCCGACGGCACGCCCCAGCTCGTCGACCACGGCTTCCACGCCTTCTTCCGGCACTACTACAACTGGCGCTCGATCCTGCGCCGGATCGACCCCGCACTGCGGTTCCTTCGCCCGGTCGACGGCTATCCGGTGCTGTCTGCCGACTGGCCGCCGGAGGAGTTCGGCCGGCTACCGGCCGCCCCGCCGGCCAACCTGCTGGCCCTGCTCGTACGCAGTCCCAGCCTGCGCCCGCGCGACCTGCGGGCCATCGACCGGCGGGCGGCGCTCCCGCTGCTCGCGTACGACCCCGACCGCACCTACCGCGACCACGACGGCGCCACCGCGCGGCAACTGCTGGACGGGCTGCGGCTGACCGACCGGGCCCGCGCGATGCTCTTCGAGGTCTTCGCGCACTCGTTCTTCAACCACGAGGCCGACCTGTCGGCCGCCGAACTGATCGCCGCCTTCCACTTCTACTTCCTCGGCAACCCGGAGGGGCTGGCCTTCGACGCGCCCGACCTTGACCACGACACGGCCGTCTGGCGACCGCTGGCCACCCACGTCGAGAACCTGGGCGCGGTGGTGCGCACCGGCGACCCGGCCGTCGAAATCCGGCCCGGCTGGCAGGTCCGTTGCGCCTCGGGGCGTACCCACCGGTCCGCGTTCCTGGTCGTCGCCGTCGACCCGCCGGCCCTTCGCGACCTGGTGGCCGCCTCGCCGCTGCTTGCCGCCACCGCACCGGTGCTCGCCGGGCAGGTCGCGGGACACGGCAGCGGACCGCCGTACGCGGTGGCCCGGTTCTGGTTCGGCGGCGACGTCGCCCCCGGGCGGGCCGTGTTCAGCGGCGTGTCACGGCAGCCGACCCTCGACTCGATCACCCTCTACCACCGGCTGGAACGCGGCGCCCGCCGGTGGGCCGACCGCACCGGCGGATCGGTCGTCGAGCTGCACGCGTACGCCTGCCCCGACCTGCCGGCGGCGGTCCTGGCGGACCGGATGCGACGCGAACTCGCGGCCCTGTGGCCGGAGACGGCCGGGCTGCCCGTGGTCGACCTGCGGACCCGGGTCGGGGCGCGGGCCCCGGCGTTCCGGCCCGGCGCGGCGGCCACCCGGCCGGGGGTCCACACCGACGCCGACCGGCTCTATCTGGCCGGCGACGGCATCCGGGCGGATCTGCCGAGCGCGTTGATGGAACGGGCGGCGACCACCGGCATCACCGCCGCCAACCAGATCCTGCGCCGGGTGGGTGCCGGCACCGAGCCGCTGCGCTCGGTTCCCCGGCGCGGGTTGCTGGCCGGACGGAACCGGGACTGAGCGTGCAGACGTTCCTGCCGTACCCGGACTTCACCGCCAGCGCCCACGCGCTGGACGCCCGGCGCCTCGGCAAGCAACGGGTCGAGGCGTTGCAGGTGCTGCGGGCGCTGACCCGCCCCCGCTACGGCTGGCGGCACCACCCGGCCGTGAAGATGTGGGCCGGCTACGAGGAGGCCCTGGTCCGCTACGGGCTCCAGATGTGCGCGGTCTGGTGCGCGACCGGACGCCGGGACACCGTCGCGGGCACCCTGGTCGAGGACCTCACCCTCGCCTGCGGCGCCTTTCCGGTACGGGCCCAGCCCGAGCTGGCCACGGCCGGTGAGCTGCCCCCGTGGCTCGGCGACGGGGCGCTGCACCGCAGCCACCGCTCGGCCCTGCTGCGCAAGGAGCCCGACTTCTACCGGCCGATCTTCGGCGACCTGCCGCCCGACCTGCCGTACGTCTGGCCCGGCTCGGACCGGCCACCGCGCTGCCGACCCCCTGCCGAGGGTTAATTCGCTGGTCCGGCGTCGGACGGTCTACCTACAGTGGACCCGTCAGCCGGCCCGTCCAGAGCCGCCCCGTCCGACCGGACCGGGCGGCTGTTTCGTCACGTCCCCACGCCATCTTCCACGCCATCCACCGCCGCGACCGAACGAGAGGAGCCCCCGGTGAACGTCGTACTGGTCGTCAACGCCGACCTCGGGCCG
The DNA here is from genome assembly GCF_018324255.1 of Polymorphospora rubra. Lineage (GTDB taxonomy): Bacteria > Actinomycetota > Actinomycetes > Mycobacteriales > Micromonosporaceae > Polymorphospora > Polymorphospora rubra. Next base: position 3,262,375 of record NZ_AP023359.1, on the reverse strand, counting down.
CTGCACCGGGTCAGCGTGCAGCACGCGATCCGGATGCTGTGCCGCCGGGTAGCCGAGATCCACGAAGCCGAGCCGGACCGGCTCATCGGGGCGTTCCCGCTGCCCCGCGTCGTACGCCTGGTCCGCTACGTCGTCACCCGCTGGCGGTTCAGTTCCGGGCCGGCGTGGTCGCGGGCCGGGGTGCTGGTCCGCGACGGCCGGTGCTGCGCCTACTGTGGCGGGCCGGCGAGCACCGTCGACCACCTGCTGCCCCGCTCGCGCGGCGGCCGGAACACCTGGTTGAACACGGTGGCCGCCTGCGGCCCCTGCAACAACCGGAAGGCCGACCGGACGCCCGGCGAGGCGGGCATGCGGCTGCGGCGTACGCCGGCCGCCCCGACGTGGGCGGCGCTGGTCCACTGACGCCGCCGGCCGTGCCGGCCGGCGACCGGCCGGCCGGCCGACGGAGGACGCCTCCGCCGGCCGGCCCCGCCCTGGAGGAAAACGTGTCCACCCGTCGGAAGAAGTACCCGCGCACCTTCCATCTGCCCGGTTCCCCTGGCGCCACCGCCGACGACCGGCGGCTTTCCGACCTGTCCGGTCTGACCGGCGAGCTGGTGGTGACCGAGAAGATGGACGGCGGGAACGTCACCTTCACCCGCGAGACGATGTACGCCCGCTCCGTCGACTCGGGGACCCACGTGTGGGACCGGCCGGCGAAGGCGGTCTGGGCGCGGGTCGCGCACGACATCCCGGCCGGCTGGCGGATCTCCGGCGAGTCGATGTGGGCCCGGCGCAGCGTCGGCTACGACGACCTGCCCGGGGTCTTCCTCGTCTTCGGGGTGTGGGGCGCCGACGACACCCTGCTCGGCTGGGACGACACGGAGCAGTGGGCGGCTCTGCTCGGCCTGCCCCTGGTCCCGGTGCTGCACCGCGGCCCGGACCTCGCCGGGGCGCTGGCCGCCTGGGCCCGGCACCGGGACACCACGGTGTCGGAGGGTTTCGTCGTACGGCCGGCCGGTCCGGTGCCCGAGGCCGAGTTCGGTCACCGGGTCGGCAAGTGGGTACGCGCCGACCACGTCCGGACGGCGGCGACCTGGCGGCACCGGGACGACTTCCCCACCAACGGTTTCCGCGCGACGGTTGAGCCGAAACGGCCGCCTTCTCCGGCGCCGGGATAAGTACGCCGGCATCGATCTCGGGCCGCCCGTTATCGGGCGGGCCCATCGACATCCGTGCGGTACGGGATTGATGGAGCCCCCGGCCGGGATCGAACCGGCGACATCTCGCTTACAAGGCGAGTGCTCTGGCCAGCTGAGCTACAGGGGCGTGTCCGTGGCCAGCATAACCACTGATCGCGCCACAACAGCGCAATGACCGGCATCGGTGGCCAAGATCGCTCTTCCGGTGCCGGAAGTGCGGCGGGAGCAACTGAATCAGGCCGATAGACGAACTTGTCGACATGGACTGCCCGACTGGCCATTTAGTGACTGTCAGAAGCCACTTGTCCCGGAAAGTCGGGCCCGTCGGCGCCCGCTCCCGTCCCACGGATGGCGTCTGACCTTGGCACGGGGCCGAATCCCGTTTACCGTGGCGTGACACGAGCGACATCCGTGGCTGCCCTGCTGTCCGGGTGCCGTTCGTTGGCCGGTGCCCACCGCACCGGTCGCTCCTTCACTCGGATCGTCCGGCACGTTCCTGCCGGTGAAAGGAAGCGCTTCACCATGGCTACGGTCACCTACGCCAAAGCGTCCCGGATCTACCCGGGCACCGAGCGTCCCGCGGTCAACGAACTCGACCTGGAGATCGGCGACGGCGAGTTCCTCGTCCTGGTCGGCCCCTCCGGTTGCGGTAAGTCCACCAGCCTGCGGATGCTCGCCGGCCTCGAGGACGTCGACCAGGGCTCGATCTACATCGACAGCCGCGACGTCACCCACCTGCCGCCGAAGGCCCGCGACATCGCGATGGTCTTCCAGAACTACGCGCTCTACCCGCACATGTCGGTCTACGACAACATGGCGTTCGCGCTGAAGCTGCGCAAGACGTCGAAGGCCGAGATCGATCGGCGGGTGAAGGAGGCGGCGGCGCTGCTGCAGCTCGAGGAGTTCCTCAGCCGCAAGCCGAAGGCGCTCTCCGGTGGTCAGCGTCAGCGGGTCGCCATGGGTCGCGCCATCGTCCGCGAGCCGCAGGTCTTCCTCATGGACGAGCCGCTGTCCAACCTGGACGCCAAGCTGCGGGTGCAGACCCGTACCCAGATCGCGTCGCTGCAGGCCAAGCTCGGCGTCACCACGGTCTACGTCACCCACGACCAGGTCGAGGCCATGACCATGGGTCACCGGGTCGCGGTCATGCTCGACGGCGTGCTCCAGCAGGTGGACACCCCCCGGGCGCTCTACGACACCCCGGCGAACGTCTTCGTCGCCGGCTTCATGGGCTCCCCGGCGATGAACATCAAGACCGTGTCGCTGTCCGAGAAGGGCGCGGTGTTCGCCGACCTGCTCGTTCCGCTGACCCGGGAGCAGGTCGCCACGGCCCAGGCCGACGGCGGCAACAAGAAGGTGACCGTCGGGTTCCGCCCGGAGGACTGCGACCTGGTCAGCCCGACCGAGGGTGGCCTGCCGGTCGTCGTCGAACTGGTCGAGGACCTCGGCTCCGACGCCAACGTCTACGGCCACGCCACGCTCGACGGCGTCTCGGAGCGGTTCGTCGTACGCACCGACCGCCGGCACATGCCGAACATGGGCGACACGGTGTTCGTGAAGCCGCGTACCGACCGGCACCACACCTTCCACGCCGCGACCGGCGTACGGCTCTGATCCGACCGATCGACGAAACGGGCGCCCCACGGATATCCGTGGGGCGCCCTTTCCCATCCGGCCGGGCACCGGAGGCTCGGGTCAGAGGCCGATCCTGCCGGTGCCGGCACCGGCCATGACGACCGCCCTGACGTCGTTCGGGTTGGTGAGGGTGTAGCTGTAGTAGGTGCTCGGCTCCTGCACGGTGCCGCCGGCGTCACCCGGCTCGCTGCTGCCGACCAGCACGTTGTCCCGGGCGATCATCCGGCCGCGCTGACCGGCGTAGCTGATCGACCACGGCTCCTCGACGTCCTCGAAGTAGTTGCCCTCGACGACACAGCCGGAGTTGAGCTGGCAGGCCACTCCGACGTCGGTGTTGTAGACGAAGTAGTTGTTGAACACGTGCACCGGGTCGCCGAACCGGACCCGCGGGTTGCGCTGCGGCGTACGGTCGAACCAGTTGTTGTGGTACGTCACCTTGAGCTGACCGATGTCCTGCGCCCCGTTGTTGTCGTCGTGGCCGAGCAGCATGGTCTTGGTGTGGTGGTGGACGTGGTTCCAGGAGATCGTCACGTAGCTCGATCCACGCTTGACGTCGATGAGGCCGTCGTAGCCCTGGGACAGGTCGTTGTGGTCGATCCAGACGTGGTGGCTGAACATCTGGACGTTGATCGCGTCGTCGACGGTGTTCCGGAAGTTCAGGTTCCGGATGATCACGTTGTGCACCGCGTCCGGCGGCCGGGTGGTGATGTTGCTGACCGGCAGGCCGATGTTGAAGCCGCCACCGGTGATGCCCGAGTCGGCCCCGACGCCGACGACGGTCTTGTCCGAGGTCACGTCGTGCATCGGCCCAGGCAGTGCGATCATCCCGTCGACCCGGATGTTGAGCGGGCCGGGGGTGGCGATCGCGGTGAGCAGTTCGGCCGCGGTGTCGACGGTCACCGTCGGACCGCCGGCGCCGCCGGTGGTCCCGTCCTGCCCCAACGCGTCGACCGAGGCGAACCCGATCGGCGGCGCCATCGGGTCGAGCGGCGGACCGGTGGGCGGCAGGGTGGGTCCGGTGGTGGGGCCACCGGTCGGCGGCGCGCCGGTCTGCGTGTCGACGGCGACGTCGTCGAACGACGCGCTGGCGTACGAGGTGGCCAGCCCGACCCGGCCGCTGGCGAAGGCGCTGTCGGTGGTTTCGACGACGAGGTTGCCGTCGACGTAGCCGCGCAGTGCGCTGCCGACCGCCTCCAGCCGCAACGTCGCCCAGTTTCCGACGGTCGGGCCGCCGGCGCCGCTGGCCAGCGCGACGGGGGCACCCCCGGCCCGCTTGAGCAACTGGACCGCGCCGCCGCTGGTGACCACGAGCGCGTAGTAGTTGCTGCTGCTCTGCGCGCGGGCGACCACCCCGACGTGGCGGTTCGCACCGTTGAACCCGGTTGGCTTGACCCGGGCCTGCACGCCGTAGTTTGTCCAGCCGGTGGAGCCGACGAGGGTACGGGCGTCGCTGCTGGTGCCGGACTGGCGGTTGACGAGTGAGCCGTCGGTGACGACCGACCAGCTCCCTCCGGACTTCGACCAGCCGTTGGAGTTGCCGTCCTCGAAGTCGTCGGAGAGCAGGGTGTCCGCGAAGGCGTACGGGGTGCCGAACGCCAGGACGGTCGCGGTCAGTGTTCCGGCTGTGGCGGCCGCGGCGAGCAGCCGCCACCGGGGTCGGCGGGGGACGGAAGCCTTGCCCATGGTGAGCCTCCCTGGGGTGTGGTGGCGGTGACCGCCCGGCGGCCGGCCGGGAACCGGCCGCCGGGTGGAACGGTGGCCAACCGTGGCCGGCCGCGGATGCGAGGACGCGGCCGGGCACGGTTGGCGGCTTGTGCACTCCGCCGGGTGCTGCCCGGGTCGGCCCGGCGGGACGGCCGGGCCGGCCGGGAGTCAGACCGGCAGCTTGCCGGCCCCGGCGAACAACGCCGTCGCCAGCGGGACCAGCGGTGCGGGCAGCACCGGGCCGTGGCGCAGGGTGGGCGTCCAGCCGGCGTCGGAGCCGAGGGGGACCTCGTTCGCCGCGTTGTACGCCGCCAGCAGGTCGACGTGGCGCGGCAGCCGCCAGCCCTCGCGGACCCAGTTGCCCTTCTCGGTGATCGCCGTGCCGGACCAGTCGTAGATGATCTTGTCCGGGGTGATGCCCTGGCCGAGGGAGAAGTAGTTGCTCTCCGCGTAGATGGCCGACTGGACCCCGACGCCGAGGACGTACTGGAAGTCGTCGCCGGACAACTTGTAGTGGTTGTTGTAGACGTCGACCTGACCGAAACGCACCCGCGGCAGTCGCTGGTAGACATTCTCGAAAACGTTGTGGTGGATCGTCACGTTGAGCTTTCCGACGTCCGGTCCGACGGTGTTCGAGGAGCCGATCAACATGACCTTGTCGCGGCCGGCGAAACGGTTGTAGGAAACGGTGACCAGGCTGGCGGTGTGGGTGATGTCGACCGAGCCGTCATGCACCTGGTACGGCCGGCCGAAGTACAGCGGCTGGGCGCTGTCGGGATTGTCGCCGTCGGTGAACGTGTTCCGGTCGATCCAGACGTTCTGGCTACGCCGCACCGAGATCTGGTCGTACTGGGAATTCCAGTTTCCGGTTTCGCCGTCGGTCGGCGACCACGCCGGGAAGCAGTCCCGGGCGTCCTCGAAGGTGATGTTGCGGATGATCACGTTGTTGGCCGTGTCGGCCATCAGGGTGAGGCCGGTCAACAACGCCCCGCGCAGCCCGATGATCGTGGTGTTGGGGCCGAGGTTGATCTGGGTGTGCCGGGTCTGGTTGGTGACCGAGCGGACGCGGGCCTGCTCCAGCGGCCCGGACGGCGCGACGCGTCCCCAGGTCGCCGGGTCGTAGGCGGCCAGGTACGCCGACAGCGAGTACTCCGGGTCGGCAAGGTCCTCGCAGCTCAGCAGGTTGCCGTCGGCACCCTCGAAGCCGTCGATGGTGCCCTTGATGTAGATGATCTTCGGGGTGGCGTTGGACCGGTTGGTGGCGTTGTCGCCACCGAGCGCCTCGACCAGTTCGGCCCGGGTCTGCACGACGTGCACCTGGTCGCGGGCCGCGGCGGCACCACCGGTGGTGCCCGGGCCGTACGCGGCCCAGCCGTCACCGGCCGGTAGCACCTGCCGACCGGCCGGCCGGTCGATACCGCCGCCGGCGGCCGCGACGGTGGCCGGCGCCGCCGCCAGGCAGACACCGACCGCCGCGGCCGTCAACACCCTCAATCGCATTCCCATATTTCGCCCCTGCCTGATGTTCGCCAGTACGAAACCTCACTGGAACAAACGCTAGGTAAGTTGCGACAAATATGTCAATGCGATGGATATGCAAGAAATTTGCATTGAATGAGGGCAATATATATTTACTCGACTACTGGCGCCGAGGTTCGTACTGTTCAGTCCGATTTAGTATCGGACAGTTGTTCCCGCGGTTTGCAATATGTTTTCCGTCACCCGCCCCGCCCGACCGGGTCCGGATGCCCGGCGAGTTCCGTCCGGAACGGCGGCCGCGCCCAGGCGACCCCGAGCTCGGAGAGCAACGCCATCCGCTCACCGGCCAGCCGCAACGCCCCGTCGATCCCCTCGATCACCCGCACCCGCGCCGGGCCGTCGCCGACCGGCACCGCGTCGACCAGGGTCGGCTCCGGCGCGGCGACGATCGCCTCGACCACCGCGGTGAAGGCCGCCGTGGTCGCCAGCGGCGCGATCAGCGGCACCCCCGCCGGATCGGCCCGGTGGGCCAGCAGGTTCTCCAGCAGCCCGACCCGGCCCGGCACCTGCCGGGCGGCCGTGTCGCCCGGCAGCCTGAGCCGGTCGGTCGGATACTCCAGCACCGCCCGGCCGGCCGTGCCGTGCACGATCACCTCGCCCGGGATGAAGTCCTCCCCGGCCAGGGTCACCGCGACGACCACCGGCAGCCCGCCGTCGAGCGTCACCCGCATCGTCGCCGTGTCGTCAACCTCGATCGGCCGGGTCCGGTAGCGCTCGATCTCGACCGAGACCGGCCGGCCCGGCACGCACTCCCCGGCCACCGCCAGCGACTGCATCACGGCGTGGGCCAGCGGGTTGACCAGCGCCCCGTCGAGCACCGGCCGACCGTCGACGGCCCGACGGCCGGCCCACGACGAGCGGGCGTAGTAGGCGTCGTCGCGGCGCCACGACGCGACGGCCGCGATCCCGGTGACCGTACCCACGGCACCGGCCGCGACCGCCTGCCGCAGTTCGGTCAGGGCCGCCGACCCCAGCGCCTGGAACCCGACCTGGCAGGCGCGGCCGGCCGCCGCCAGCGCCTCGGCGAGCGTGGCGTGCTCGGCCAGCGACAGCACCGGCGGCTTCTCCAGCAGCAGGTCGGCGCCGGCCGCCACACAGTCCAGCGCGATCGGCAGGTGGGTGTGCGCCGGTGTGCAGATCACCACCACGTCGGGGCGGGTGGTCCGCAGCATCTCCCGGTGGTCGGTGAAGATCCCGACCCCCTCCGGTACGGGCGCGTCCGGCGCCGCCTCCACCGGCCGTACGTCGACCAGCGCGCCGAGCCGGAGCCGACCGGCCTCGTGCAACGGGGCCAGCACCCGGCGGTGCCACAGTCCGTGACCGCTCGCCCCGATCAGGGCCACCGTCGGTGTCGTCACCGTGTTCCTCCATCCCATCCCGCCGCGTCGGCGGCCCGATCTCCCAATCCGCCGCGTCGGCGGCCACCGGTCAGTCCGCGCCGGCCAGGGTCGCCTCGACGCCGTGCCGGTCCAGTGCGGTCAACCAGTCCACGATCAACTCACGTACCACATCGTCGTCGGCGAGGCCGGGCGGAAACACCTCGGTCAGGCCGAGCAGCGCCGTCACCACACCCGCCGGCGTCCCGTCGCACTCGGCGAGCGCGGCACCGATCGCCGGCGCCAGCGGATCGTCGAGCGGCAGCGCCGAACCGTCGTCGGCGCGGCCCTGCACGAACCGCATCCAGGCGGCGACCACCAGGGCCGCCCAGCGGGGCCGGGCCCCGAGCGCCCGGCGGTCCAGGATCGTGTGCAGCACCCGTTGCGGGAGCTTCTGCGACCCGTCCATCGCCACCTGGACCGTACGGTGGCAGATCACCGGGTTGGCGAACCGCTCCAGCACCGTCTCGCCGTACGCGACCACCGAGACGCCGTCCGGCGGCGTGAAGCTGTTCGCCACGTCCTGCGCCACCAGCCGGCGCAGCACCCGCGACAGGTGCGGGATACGCAGCGCGTCGGCGATCGTCTCCCGGCCGGCGAGCGCGCCCAGGTAGGCGGTTGCCGAGTGCAGGCCGTTGAGGGTCCGCAGCTTCAGCCGTTCCCAGTCGCCGGCGTCGTCGGTGAGCACCGCGCCCGCGCGTTCCCACGCCGGCCGACCGCCGGGGAACCGGTCCTCGATCACCCACTGCCGGTACGGCTCACCGGCCACCGCCATCAGGTCGGCGACGCCGAGCGCCCGCTCCGCCACCGCGCGGGTGTCGGCGGTGCTCGCCGGAACGATCCGGTCGACCATGGTGCCGGGGAACGTGACGTTGGCGTACACCCAGTCGACGGCCTTGGCGGGCGCGTCGGCGTACTCCAGCGCCTGGGTCACCAGCCCGGCCAGCCGCCGGCCGTTGGACGGCAGGTTGTCGCAGCTCACCAACGCGATCGGGCCGGCGTGCGCCCGCGCCCGGGCGAGCAGCCCGCGGACCAGCAGGCCGGGTACGGTCACCGGCGGTCGGTCGCTGGTGAGGTCGGCGGCCACGGCCGGGTCGGGCCGCAGCACGCCGGTGGCCGGGTCCAGTTGGTACGCCTTCTCGGTCACGGTCAGCGTCACCACCCGGATCGCCGGATCGGCGAGCAGCGCGACGATGGCGGCCGGGTCCCCGGCGGCGTGTCGCACGCCGGCGAACGCGCCGATCACGTTGGTGCCGGTCCCCTCCGCCGACATCGTCGTGACGCTGAACAGGTTGTCCTGTTCGGAAAGCTGACGCACGGTGTCGAGGCTGCGCGGGGCCACCGCGACGATGCCCCAGTCACCGCCGGCCAGGGCGATCGCCGCCTCGGTGTAGACCGCCTGGTGGGCCCGGTGGAAGGCACCGAGCCCGAGGTGCACGATCCCGGCGGACACCTCGCCGGGGCGCACCAGCGGGCGGCTCTCGGCGGGCAGGTGGGGCAGCGCGGCGAGCCGCAGCCGCCCGCCCGGGGCCGGGTCGGGCAGGCTGCCGGTCGCCGCGCCGGGCTGGCTGGTTATCGCCACGCCGGGCCGTCCGGGAAGGAGAACTCGGCGATCGAGGCGGGCCGCATCGTGCTGCTGTAGCCGGGCTGCTCGGGCACCAGGTAGCGGCCGTCGCGGGTGCGTACCGGGTCGACGAAGTGCTCGTGCAGGTGGTCGACGTACTCGACCATCCGCCCTTCCAGCGAGGTACCGACCCGCAGGTAGTCGAAGATCGCCAGATGCTGGACGTACTCGCAGAGGCCGACGCCGCCGGAGTGCGGGCAGATCGGCACCCCGAACTTGGCCGCCATCAGGATCTCGGCGAGCACCTCGTTGACCCCGGCGACCCGGCAGGCGTCGATCTGCATGACGCCGATCGCCTCGGCCTGCAGCAACTGCTTGAAGATCACCCGGTTGGCCGCGACCTCGCCGGTGGCCACCCGGATCGGCGCCACGGCGCGGGCGATCCGGGCGTGGCCGAGCACGTCGTCGGCGTGCGTCGGCTCCTCGATCCAGTACGGGTCGACCTCGGCGAGCCGGGCCATGTTGGCGATCGCCTCGTCGACGTCCCACACCTGGTTGGCGTCCATCATCAGCAGCGCGTCCGGGCCGATCTCCTCGCGGATGATCCGGGCCCGCCGTACGTCGTCGTCGATCGGCCCGCCGACCTTCATCTTCATCGCCCGCCAACCCTCGGCGTACGCCTGCCGGGTCAGCGCCCGGACCTTGTCGTCGGGGTAACCGAGCCACCCGACCGAGGTGGTGTACGACGGGAACCCGTCCCGCTCGATGCCGGCGAGCCGCTCCTCCCAGCCGGTCAGGCCCTTGTCGAGGATGGCCCGCGCGTCGTCGGGGGTCAGCGCGTCGGTGATGTGCCGGAAATCGATGTTGGCGACCAGTTCCTCGGTCGGCATCTCGGCGAGCAGCCGCCACAGCGGCTTGCCCTCCAGTTTGGCCCGCAGGTCCCACACGGCGTTGACCAGCGCGCCGGCCGACATGTGGATGACGCCCTTCTCCGGGCCGAGCCAGCGCAGCTGCACGTCGGCGGTGAGCGACCGCCAGAACGCCACCGGTTCGGCGAAGATCTCGCCGACCGTACGCCCCACGACGTGGTGCGACAGTGCTCGGATGGCCGCGCAGGTGATCTCGTTGCCCCGGCCGTTGGTGAACGTGAACCCGGCGCCGAAGACCCCGTCCGGGGCGTCGGTACGCAGTTCGACGTAGGTCGCCGAGTAGTCACCGCGGTTGATCGCGTCCGAGCCGTCGCCGGCCGCCGCGGTGGGAAACCGTACGTCGTGGACGTCGACGCCGGTGATGGTGACCGTGCCGCTCATAACCTCTCCCCGATCTTGAAGATCTTCTTCGGCAGCCGGTACGCCAGGTCGACGATGGTCTCGGCGGCCTCGGAAAGCGGCAGCCGGTCCTCGGCCACCAGCCGGGCGAGAAAGCCCGCGTCGATGCGGCGGGCCACGTCGTGGCGTACCGGAATGGAACAGAACGCCCGGGTGTCGTCGACGAACCCGGCCGTGTTGTAGAAGCCCGCGGTCTCGGTGACCGACTCGCGGAAGCGGCGCAGCACCTCCGGCGAGTCCAGGAACCACCAGGGGGCGCCCAGGTAGAGAGCCGCGTAGCCACCCGCCAGCGGGGCCAGTTCCCGGGTGAAGGTGTATTCGTCCAGGGTGTAGACGACCACCCGCAGCCGCGGGTCGTTGCCGTACGCGTCCAGCAGCGGAGTGAGCGCGTGCAGGTACTCGGTCGCCTGCGGGATGTCGCCGCCGACGTCCCGCCCGTGCGTCTCGTACAGCCACCGGTTGTGGTTGCGGACCGAACCGGGGTGCAACTGCATCACCAGTCCGTCCTCGATGGACATCCGGGCGAACTCCAGCAGCATGTGGGCCCGGAACGCCTCGGCGTCGGCCGCGTCGGCCGTGCCGCGCAGCCCGCGCTCGAACAGCGCGGTCGCCTCGGCCTCGGACAGGGCCAGGGTCAGCGCGGTCGGATGGCCGTGGTCGGACGAGGTGGCTCCGGCGGCGATGAACGCCTGCCGCCGGTCGCGCAGGGCGGCGAGATAACCGCGATAGGTGCCGGTGTCCGCACCGGTGATCTCACCCAGCCGGGCCACGTTGTCGGCCCAGCCCTCGAACTCCATGTCGACGACGTTGTCCGGGCGGAACGTGGTGATCACCCGGCCGCCCGGGCCACCCCAGCCGTCGGCGGCGAGCTTGGCGTGCCGGCCGAGGTCGTCCAGCGGCGACTCGGTGGTGGCCAGCACCTCGATGTTGAACCGTTCGAAGAGCGCCCGCGGCCGGAACTCGGGCTCGGCGAGCCGGGCGGCGATGGCGTCGTACACCTCGTCGGCGGTCTCCGGGCTCAGGGCGGTCCCGACGCCGAAGACCTCGGTGAAGGTCCGCTCCAGCCACAGCCGGGAGGGGGTGCCGCGGAAGAGGTGCCAGTGTGCGGCGAAGCGCCGCCAGATGGTCCGCCCGTCGGTCTCCACCGGCCGGCCGTCGACGGTGGGTACGCCCAGATCGGCCGGCGGGACACCCTGGCTGAGCAGCATCCGGGTGACGTAGTGGTCCGGCACGATGATCAACCGGGCCGGGTCGGGGAACGGCGCGTCGTCGGCGAGGATCAGCGGGTCGACATGCCCGTGCGGGGAGATGATCGGCTGGTCCTTGGCCAGCGCGTAGAGCTCCCGGGCGAGCGCCCGCTGGGTGGGCTCGGCCGGGAAGAGAAGGTCGGATCTGGGTGTCGGCGACACGTTGCGGTCTCCTCGCAAGTGGCATGGTCGGGATCAGGTCACGGGCAGCCGGCTCGGCCGGCCGCGCTCAGGTCACGGACAGCAGGTCGGCGACCCGCACCGGCTGCCCGGTCTCGAACGAGCGGTTCGCGGCCAGACCGGTGAGCAGGGCGAGCGCCCCGTCACGGGCGGTGGCGCCCCGGGTCATCGGGTCGGCCGCGCCGCCGAAGAGCACCGCGGTCATCCGGGCGTCGGCACCGCCGTGGCCCTCCCGGCGGTAGCCGGGCACCGGCACCTCGCGCGGCTTGGTCCAGAAGGGCCGTACGGTCAGGCTGACCGAGCCCGACTCGGCGGCCGCCTCGGTGCCGTGCAGTGCCGCGCCCTTGAGCGCGCCGGCGCTCCGCGGGCTGACGTGGTCGCTCTCCACGACCTCGAGTTCGAGGCGGCCGCGGCTGCCGTTGAACATCACCCGGTAGCCCTCCCACGGCGCGTACGCGGTGAGGTGGTAGGTCAGCGTCGCGCCCGTGGAGTAGCGGGTCAGGACCGACATGTCGTCCTCGATCGTCACGCCGGGCGCGAAGACGTTGCGGTCGCGGTGGTAGCCGTCCTCGGCCTCGGCGTCGAGATAGAGCGCCTGCAGGCGGGGGTGCTGTGCGAGGTGCATCGCGAACGGGTCGTCGGTGGCCGCGGGCGAGCCGTGCACCCGGTCGTAGTCGCGGGCGTAGCCGTGCCGCCGGCCGGCGTCGGAGCCGTAGAAGAACAGCCGTCCGGCGGCGTAGACCTCGACCGGCACCGCGTCGAGCCACCAGTTGACCAGGTCGAAGTGGTGGCTCGCCTTGTGCACCATCAGCCCGCCGGAGTTGACCTTGTCGCGGTGCCAGCGGCGGAAGTAGTCCGCCCCGTGCCGTACGTCGAGCAGCCACTCGAAGTGGACCGAGCCGATCTCGCCGATCTCGCCGGTGGCGATGAGTTCGCGCACCTTCTCGTGCAACGGGTTGTAGCGGTAGTTGAAAGCCACTGCAACCGATCCGCCGGTCGCCTCGACCGCGTCCAGAATCCGCTGGCAGCGGGGCACGTCGACGGTCATCGGCTTCTCGGTGATCACCCGGCAGCCGGCCCGCAGCGCGGCGACGATGTAGTCGTCGTGGGTGCTGTCGACGCTGGTCACCAGCACGGTGTCGACGCGTTCCTTGTCCAGCATCGCGCCGAAGTCGGCCGCCCGGTACGTCGGCACGGCCGCCGCGCCCAGCTCGCGCAGCCAGGCGTTGTGGGCGTCCATCCGGGTCTGGTTGACGTCGGCCAGGGCGACCAGTTCGGCGGTCGCGCCGTGGTCGAGGACCAGCGCCCGGACGAACATCTCCGCCCGCGCCCCTGCTCCGACCAGGGCATAACGCTGCCGTCGACCCGGTTCACCTGACATTCCGCACCGCCTCCGTAACTGCAAACGTTTGCAGCAGAAATAACCATGTAACCCGGGGATCGTCAACGATCGTCGACAAAGTCGCCCTGTTTGTCCTACTTCATTGCTGTTCTAGACGGCGATCGGGAACCTCGCCGCAATGATCCGGTAATCCAGGCGTTGACACCCGAGCAACCGTTTGCATTAATTGGCGCACCGAAGTGACGCCAGCCACAGTGCGAAAGGGATTCACGTGCCTGCCACCATTCGGGACGTAGCCCGGGCCTGCGGGGTGCACATCTCCACCGTCTCCCGCACGTTCTCGGCCCCGCACCTGGTCAACCCCGAGACCCGCGGTCGCGTGTTGGCCTGTGCCGAGCACCTCGGTTACCGCCCCAACAAAGCCGCCCGCGCGCTGATCACCGGCCGGACCCACAACATCGGCCTGATGGTCGCCGACATCGCCAACCCGTTCTTCCCGCCTCTGATCAAGGCGGCGGAGAGCCAGGCCCGCCACCGGGACTACCACATCTTCGTGACCGACACGAACGAGGACCCGTCGGTCGAGGAGGAACTGGTCCACGCGCTCGCCAAGCAGGTCGACGGGGTCCTGCTGTGCAGCCCACGGATGAGCAACAGCCTGATCGAGCAACTCAGCCGGGAGGTGCCGCTCGTCGTCATCAACCGGCAGGTCACCGGACTACCCGCGGTCGTGATGGACGTCGGCCAAGGCGCCCGCCTGGCCATCGAACACCTGACCGGCCTCGGCCACCGCGAGATCGCCCTGCTCAGCGGCCCGCGTGGCTCGTGGACCAGCCGCGAGATCCGCCGCGCGGCCGGGGCGGCAGCCCGCGCCGCCGAAGCGACCCTGACCGTACTCGGCCCCAACCCACCGACCGAAGACGGTGGCCAGAGCATGGCGGACCAGGTCCGCCGCGCCGAGGTCACCGCCGTACTGGCCTACAACGACCTGATGGCGATCGGCCTCATCGAAGGGCTCGACGCGCTCGGGATCCGGGTGCCACAGGACATCAGCGTGGTCGGCATCGACGACATCTCGCTGAGCCGACTCACCCGCCCCAAATTGACGACGGTGGCCACCCCAACCGCGGCCGCCGGCCGGACGGCCGTCGACATGCTGCTACAGCACGGAGACGACCGTCGCACCACCGCACAGGTAACGCTGCAGACCGAACTGGTCATTCGCGACTCAACGAGCCCGGGCCCGCATTGCCCTGCGGGCCCGGGCAGCACGGCGGCAGCCGCCCTCGAAGGAGTCGCCTCCTAACGCCAAGGAGTGAGCGCAAATGCACCCCGCTTCATCCCCGACGGCGGACGCCCCGCGCGACCACCGTACCCCTTTCCGTCGTGGCCGCAGGCTACGTGCCCTGGTCGCGGCGGTCGTCGCCCTGCCCCTGGTCCTCGGTGCCGCGGCCTGCGGTGGCGAGGACAACGAAGCGAGCACCGACCCCAACGCACCGGTCGAACTGTCGATCTTCTGGTGGGGCGGTGAGGCGCGCGCCAACCTCACCGAGCAGGCGCTCGCCCTCTACACGCAGAAGCACCCGAACGTCACCTTCAAGAAGACCTGGCAGGCCAACCAGGGCTACTTCGACAAGCTCGCCACCCTCACCGCCGGTGGCGACGCCCCCGACATCTTCCAGATCGACGACAACTTCCTGACCGAGTACGCGTCCCGCAACACCACGCTCGACCTCACGTCGTACAAGGACGACAACAAGCTCGACGTCACCAAGTTCCCGGAGAGCCTCTGGCAGTACGGCGTCGTCGACGGCAAGCTCGCCGGCATCGCCTCCGGTGAGAACACGCAGGGCCTGGTCTACAACAAGACGCTGCTGCAGAAGCACAACCTGCCCGAGCCGACCACCGGCATGACCTGGGAAGCCTTCATCAGCTGGGCCGAGCAGGTCAGCAAGACCACCGGCACCCCCGGCACCATGGACCCGAGCGCCGACTACAAGGCGTTCTGGGTGTGGCTGCGCCAGCAGGGCAAGGACCTCTACAAGGGCAAGGACCTCGGCTTCGACGAGGCGGACGTCACCCGCTGGTTCGAGCTGTGGAAGGGCGCCCGCGACCGCGGTGCCACCCCGACCGCCGACGTGATCCACGAGGGCAACGCCACCGACATCACCAAGCAGCTCGTCGTCACCGGCAAGGCCGCCACCTCGTTCGTGTGGGTCAACCAGCTGCCGGAGCTGAAGAAGAACACCAAGGACGAACTCGGCGTCATCGCCTACCCCGGCGACCCGAGCGCGCAGTGGGCCCGTGCCTCGATGTACTGGTCGGTCTTCCGCGGCACCAAGCACAAGGACGTCGCGGTCGACGTACTCAACTTCCTGTCCAACGACCCGGAAGCCGGCAAGATCCTCGGTACCGACCGGGGCCTGCCGTCCAACCTCGACGTACGCAAGACGGTCAGCGACGCCGTCACCGACCCGGCCATGAAGACCTCGATCCAGGTCGAGACCGACCTGGCCACGAAGTTCGGCCCGTCGCCGCAGGTGCCGCTGAAGGGTCACAGCAAGGTCCGGGCCGAGCTGATCAAGTCGGCCGAGGAAGCCCAGTACAACCGGCAGACGCCGGCCCAGGCCGCCGCCGCCTTCCTGACCGCCTGCAAGTCCGCAATCGTATAACCCGTCACGAGATCGGAGAGGAGTCGACTCGTGGCGTTGACCACGGCGCCCCAACCGACCTCCCGCCCCAAGGACCCGGTCCGGACCTCCGCCAAGCGGGGGTCCGGACGGGTCCGGAGGCGCGAAGGTCTGGCCGGGTACGTCTTCCTGTCGCCCTGGCTCATCGGACTGATGGCCATCACGGCGATTCCCATGCTGCTTTCGCTCTACCTCAGCTTCACCAACTACGACATCCTCAGCAGTTGGTCCGAACTCGAATGGGTCGGATTCGCCAACTACGAGCGGATGTTCACCGCGGACCCGTCGTACTGGCACGCCGTACAGGTGACGCTGTCGTTCGCCCTGATCGCGGTTCCGCTCAAGCTGGCCGCGGCACTCGCCGTCGCCCTGCTGCTCAACCGCGCCTGGCGCGGCGTCGGACTCTTCCGTGGCCTGTTCTACCTGCCGTCGCTGCTCGGCGGCAGCGTGGCGCTGGCCATCGTCTGGGTCAACATGTTCAACCGCGACGGAGCGTTCAACTCGTTCCTGAGCATCTTCGGCATCGAGGGCAAGCCCTGGGTCAACGACCCCGACTGGGCCCTGGAAACCCTCATGGTGCTGGCCATCTGGCAGTTCGGTGCCCCGATGGTGATCTTCCTGGCCGGCCTCAAGCAGGTGCCGACCGAGCTCTACGAGGCCGCCTCCGTCGACGGCGCCGGCCCGGTACGCCAGTTCCTCAACATCACCCTGCCGATGCTGTCGCCGGTCATCTTCTTCAACCTCGTGCTGGAGACGATCAACGGCTTCCAGGGCTTCACCGCCGCGTTCGTACTCAGCAACGGCACCGGCGGCCCGGTCGACTCGACCCTGATGTACACACTGAACCTCTACATCACCGGCTTCACCGAGCTGGAAATGGGCTACGCGTCCGCCATGGCCTGGGTCTTCCTGCTCGCCATCGCCGCCATCACGATCGTGCTCTTCAGCACCGGGCGGTTCTGGGTGCACTACTCAGATGGAGAGGACCGCTGATGGTCACCCAGACACCGGCGATAGCCACCCCCCGTCAATCCGGCACCGGCCGGCAGGCGCTCCGCCTGCTCATGCTGATCGCCATCCTGGCCGTCGTCCTCTATCCGCTCATCTGGATGATCGGGACGTCGTTCAAGTCGCAAGAAGAGATCGTCAACAACATCGGCCTGCTGCCGGAGGAGTTCACCCCGAGCAACTACACCAACGGGTGGACCAACTTCGACGTCAGCTTCGGCCGGTTCTTCTTCAACAGCGCCCTGGTCAGCCTGCTGACCGTCGTCGGCAACGCGGTCTCCTGCCTGCTCGCCGCGTACGCCTTCGCCAGGCTGCGGTTCAAGTTCCGCGGCATCTGGTTCGCCGTCATGATCGGGACGCTGCTGCTCCCCGGTCACGTGCTGATCGTGCCGCAGTACATCCTGTTCCGCACCTTCGACATGGTCGGCGGCCCCTGGCCCTACCTGCCACTGGTCGTGCCCCAGTTCCTGGCCACCGAGGCGTTCTTCGTCTTCCTCATGGTCCAGTTCATGCGCGGCATCCCACGCGAACTCGACGAGGCCGCGAAGATCGACGGCGCCAGCTCGTACGGCGTCTTCTACCACGTCATCCTGCCGCTGAGCAGGCCGGCGCTGGTCACCACGGCGATCTTCTCGTTCATCTGGACCTGGAACGACTTCTTCCGCCAACTCGTCTACCTGTCCGACCTCGACGACTACACGGTGCCGGTGGCGCTGACCCTGTTCATCGACTCCACCAGTCAGAGCGCGGTCGGCCCGATGTTCGCCATGTCGGTCCTGTCCCTGCTCCCGGTCTTCCTCTTCTTCGTCGCATTCCAGCGGATGCTCGTCGAGGGGATCAACACGAGCGGGCTCAAAGGATGATTCGGAGGGTCATGGCAGGGCAGTCGGTCGTTGCGCAGGCCGGTCGTGGTTTGACGGCAGTCCGGGTACCTCGTCGTGGTCCGGCGGGCCGGTCAAGGTTCGACTTCGGGCCGGGTGCCTCGTCGGGCTACAGCGGGGCCGGTCGTGGTTTGACGGCAGTCCGGGTGCCTCGTCGTGGTCCGGCGGGCCGGTCAAGGTTCGACTTCGGGCCGGGTGCCTCGTCGGGCTACAGCAGGGCCGGTCGTGGTTTGACGGCAGTCCGGGTACCTCGTCGTGGTCCGGCGGGCCGGTCAAGGTTCGACTTCGGGCCGGGTGCCTCGTCGGGCCGCGGGGTTGACGCCGGGGTGGGTGCGTTGCCATGACGTCTGGGCGGGTGTCTCGTCGGGAAACGGTCGACGGTCCGGGGGCCTCGTCCGGATCGGTACCCGGTCCGGACGTCGCGGGTCGGTGGCCGGAGGACGCCGACGCCGCGGCACCGCGGCGGGACTGGCGGGACACCCTGCGCAACGCCAGTGACCTGGCCCTGGTCGGAATTCTCGCCGCCATCGGGTCGCTGGGGGTGGTGACGGCGGGCGGTGCGGTGGCGACCGCGAGCGCGGCCGTCCACGACTGGATCGAAACGGACAGTTGGCCCGGCCTCCGACCGACCCTGCGCCGGTTCGCCCGCGCTCTCCTACCCGGTGCGGCGGCCACCCTCGCCCTGCTCGCCACCGCGGCTCTGCTCGCGGTGAACCTGCTGGCGCTGCACCGGGGGGTCGTACCGGGCGGCTCCCCGCTGGTCGTGCTGACCGTCGTACTGGCCGTGGCCTGTGCCGGACTCGCCGGCCTCACCCTGGTCGAGGTGGGGCGGCGGGACGGCCGGGACTGGCTGGCCGCCGCCCGCGCCGCGGCACTGACCGCTGGGGCGCATCCCGGCCTGCTGATCGCCACCGCGGGCGTCGCCGCGCTGGTGGCCGTCCTCGGCGTCATGATCCTGCCGGCGGTCATCCCGATCCTCGGCGGATACGCACTACTGGCCCTGCACGCCGTGGTCCGGCGTGCCGAACGCCGGCACCCGGGCCGGGCCGGCTGACCGCCCGGCCACCGCCGGGTCAGCGGCGAACGGCACAGTCGATCTGAGCGAAAACCACCTCTCCCAGGCTGGGAGAGGTGGTTTTCGCTCAGATCAACAAGGAGTACGGCAGCAGGGCAGCGGTGCCGGCCCTCACTCCCCGGCGAAGCGGTGTACCACGAATCCCTCGCTGGTCCCGCAGATCATCTGGGCGGTGTTCCACGAGCAGCTGGCCGGCCAGACGTCCCTCAGCCGGCCCAGTTCGACCGGCTCACCGGCGCGTACCGCGAGTCCGGCAACGCTCGGACTGGCCGAATAGCTGGACAGGTCCTCGTCGAAGATGAGGACGTTGGCCGCGTCGAGCCGGACCGCGACCCCCGACCGGCTGACCACCTCGTTGCCGTCGGCGTCGAAGACCTTGGACTCCGGGGTGCTCTGGGTCCGGGTGATGACGTGATCGCCGACCGGCACCATGAGCTGGGCGTTGGCGGACGGTTTGCGCCAGATCTCCCCGCCCTTCTCGGCGTTCACCGCCACCAGGTGGGTGGTCTTCCGGTCCAACGACGACGTCTCGAGCAGACAGATCCGTCCGTCGCCGCAGGGCACCATGGCATCGAGCCGCCCCTGCGCGTCGGTCGCGGTGTAGACGATCGACGGCTCACCGAGGCTCTCCAGGTCGTACCTGGCGATCCGGTATCCGCTCTCGTTGGCGCCGACGAAGAGCCGGCCCTCGTACGCCAGCACCGTGTCGTCGGGATCGGCCACGTTCGGCCGGCTCCTGATGATCTTGCCGCTCTCCACGTCGATCAGCCGGACGCTGCGGTCGGCGCCGATCTGCACGATCCGCTGGTCGTCGCCGAGATCCGGGGCGAGCGCGTCGCCCGTGACCGTGACCGGGCCGGAGATGTCCTTCGCCGTGCTCACCGGGTAGACGGCGGTAGCCGCGTTGCCGTACTGGTCCGGCGGGTTGTTGTGGGACCACTTCTGCGTACCGGTCCGCCGGTCGAGGCCGACGACCCGGTTGCCGGTCCGGTCGATGACCACGGCCGCCCCGTCGAAGACGTGCACCCAGTCGTCACCCCGGACCTGATGGGTCCACAGCTTGTCGCCGTCGTCGCCGTAGACGACCATGGCGCGCGGCTCGGAGACGCTGACCTGGTCGGCGTACGCGATGACACCGTCGGGCAGTGCGCTGATGCCGGCCCAACGGTCGGAGGTTTCCGCGGTCTGCTTGCGCCACACCACTTTGGCGGTGGTGATGTCGACCGCCACGATCTCCAGCCGGTTGTCCTCCAGTTGGTAGGCGGCGTATGCCCGGTCGCCGACGACTCGGGTGAAGAGGCTCGAGGGCCGGTTCTCCCCGGCTTCGATCGTCCCGACGACGGCGAAGTTCTTGAAGTCGATGTCGGCGTAGCGGTTGCCGGTGAAGTAGAGGTAGCCAGCGACCACGACGGCGAGGAGCGCGACCGCCGCACCCCCTCCGACCCACCACGACCGCCGGTGGTGGCCGCCGCCGTGGATGCCCACCGGTTCCCGGTCCGGCTCGGCCGGACGCGGTGGCGGAGCGGCGTACCGGGACCCGGGCTGCCCGCCGGACACCGGAACGGCCTGCTGCGGTGCCGGCCGGCCGGCCGGAGAAACGGGGTATGCGACCGGTGCCGGGTGCCACCCGGCCCGGTCGGTCGCCGCCCCGGCCGGTCCGCCCGACTGGTATGGCGGTCCGGACGCGACACCCGACTGGTACGGCGGTGCCGACGGGACACCCGACCGGTACGGCGGCGCGGACGCGGCGCCGGTCCCGTACGCCGGGCCGGGGCTGACCGGCGGCGCGGCGGGTGAACCGGCGGCACCCGACACGTACGTCCCGGCCTGGTAGGTGGTCCCCGACTGGTACGGCGGCGCGGAGATGACCGGCGGCCCGCCGGGCGACGGCACCCCGGCCGGCGCGTCCCCCGCGACGCCACCCGGACCAGCGCCGGCACCACCCGAAGCGGCACCACCCGGACCGAAACCGGCCGACGGAGCACCCGACGCGGTCGCGCCGGCGCCGGGAACGCCCGGACCGGCACCGGCCGGACCGGCGATCATCGGGCCGGTGGCGGCGAGGCCGGCGGCCGGACCCGCGGCGGCCAGATCGTCGGAGCCGACCGGTCCGACCGGCCCCGCGGTGGTCGCCGGTGACGGGGGCGGCGCGACGATTTCGGCCAGGGCGCCTTCGGCCACCGGCAGCTCGGGCTGTTCCAGCACGGTCGGTGCGATGCCCAGTTCGGAGTGCAGGAGCCGGGCAACCAGCGGCACCCGCGACGAGCCGCCGACCAGGAACAGGCCGGCGAGTTCGTCGCTGGTCATCCGGCAGTTGGTGATGACGTTGCCCGCCTCCATGACCCCGCGGCGCAGCAGCGGGGTGGCCAGCCGCTCCAGCTCGTCACGGGTGAGGTGGACGGCCTGGTCGACGCCGGGAACCGGCACCGGGGCGACCGTGCTGCGCGACAGCATCTCCTTCGCGCCGCGTACGTCGTCCCAGAACTGCCGGCGGTTGCGCCACTGGGCCGGGGTGGCCGGCTGGGCGAGCTGCCGCCAGGCCTGCGGGTCGGCGGTGGCGAGCAGCTGACCGAGGTGGTCGACGAGGGCGGAGTCGAGGTCGAGGCCGCCGAGTTCGGCGACGCCGCCGGAGCCCACGACCGCGAACCGGGCCCGGCCGCCGCCGTCGGCGCCCTCGTTGCGGACCACCGCGATGTCGAGGGTGCCGCCGCCGAAGTCGAACACCGCGATCGCCTTGCCGACCGGCACCGGCCGGCGCAGCACGTCGGCGAAGTAGCGGGCCGCGGCGACCGGCTCGGGAACCAGAATGGTGCCGGTGCCCCGCCGGATCTCGCCGCTGGCGACGGTGGCCGGGTCGACCGGCGGCCAGCCGGCCCGGCCGACCGCGGTGGCGAGCACCTCCCGGCGACGGGCGCCCCATGCCGCCGGGTACGTCACGACCGCCGGTGGCAGGAAGCCGACCGCTTCGACCGCGGCCCGGGCGACCGCGCCGAGCAGCGCGCCGAGCAGGTCGACGGTCGCCACCTCGCGGTCGCCGAGCAGTACACCCGCCTCGTCGATCCGCCGCTTCGGGTTGGGGTCGTAGCGGGCCGGGTCGGCCTGGGCCAGCCGCTGCGCGTCCCGGCCGACGTGGAACCGGCCGGTCTCGTCGAGGAAGACCCCGGACGGCATGACCGGCTGGCCGTCGAACAGCAGCGGGCGGGTACGGCCGTCCGGCCAGCGCAGCACGGCGACGGTGTTCGACGTGCCGAGGTCGACGCCGAGCGCGTACCCGTCCTGGTCTGCCATCTGCCGACTCCTCCGGGGCGAGGGGATGCCCGGCCCTGCATGTTACGGGGGCCGCGCCGCCCCGGATCCGGTCCGGGCGGGGCGGCCCGCTCCCCCGGTCCGACGGGTCAGGACTCCCGGCGCCGCCGGGCGATCTCGGCCAGCGACACGGCGGCGGCCACCGACGCGTTGAGCGACTCGATCTCCGACACCATCGGGATACTCACCCGCAGGTCACAGGTTTCGCCGACCAGCCGGGAGAGTCCGCGTCCCTCGGAGCCGACGACCACCACCAGCGGCCCGACCGCGGCCTCCAGGTCGTAGAGCTCGGTCTCGCCGTCGGCGTCGAGCCCGACCACCATGAAGCCGGCCTGCTGGCAGGCCTTGATGGCCCGGGTCAGGTTGGTCACCTGGCTGACCGGCACCCGGGCGGCGGCCCCGGCACTGGTACGCCAGGCGGTGGCGGTGATGCCGGCCGCGCGCCGCTCGGGCATGAAGACGCCCTGCGCGCCGAAGGCCGCCGCAGAACGGATCACCGCGCCGAGGTTACGCGGGTCGGTGACCCCGTCGAGCGCGACGAGCAGCGGCGCGGTGTGCTCGACGGAGGCGGCGAGCAGGTCCTCGAAGATCTCGTACGCGAACGGCGGCACCTGAAGGCCGACGCCCTGGTGGAGCACGCCCCCGGTCATCCGGTCCAGTTCGGGCCGGCCGACCTCGAGAATCGCGATGCCCCGGTCGGCGGCGGTCCGGACCAGTTCGTTGACCCGGTCGTCGATGTCGATGCCGTGCGCGACGTACAGCGCGGTCGCCGGAACCTGCGCGCGCAGCGCCTCCACGACCGGGTTGCGCCCGACGAGCAGTTCCGGGGCGTCCTTCGCCGGCATCGACTTGCGTCCGGGCGCCACCCGCGGTCCGCCGCGGGTCGGGGTCCGGCCCCCGGCCCGGCCGCCCGCCTTGGCGGCGGCCCCGCGGGCCGGCTTGCCGACGCCACGCTGGCCGGCGCCCCAGGTGGTGTCCTTCGTGCCCGGTGCGCCGATCTTGGGCGCCCGGCCCTCCTCGGCCGCCGCCCGCCGTTCCTTGTCCTGCTTCCAGGCGGTGCGCTGGGGCAGCTTCTCGGTGCCCGAGTACGCCTTGTGCCACGGACGCTCGTCGGCCGGGAGGGTCTTGCCCTTGCCGGACAGACCCGCGCGGTTCTTGCCGCCCGAGCCGATCGTGGCGCCCTTCTTCGAGGTCACCCGACGCCCACGGCGCTGCGAGTTGCCAGCCATCAGTCCTGTTCTCCAATGGTCCAACGCGGGCCGTGTGAGGTGTCCTCCACCACGACTCCAGCGTGCTTCAGCTGGTCGCGCACCGCATCGGCGGAGGCCCAGTCCTTCCGTTGCCGGGCCTGGGCCCGTTGTTCCAGGGCCAGCGCGACCAGCGCGTCGACGACCGCTCTCAGGTCGCCGCCCCGCTCACCACCGGTGTACCCGGGGTCGAGCGGATCGACGCCCAGGATGTCGAGCATCGCCCGCGCCGAGGCCAGCGCGACGCGGGTGGCGTCGTCGTCGCCGTCGGCCAGTGCCGTGTTGCCGTCCCGCAGTACGTCGTGCAGCACCGCCGTCGCCGCCGAGGTGTTGAGGTCGTCGTCCATGGCGGCGGCGAACGCCGCGGGCGGCGCGCCGGCACCGATCCGGCCGACACGTTCGACGGCCCGCTGCACGAATCCCTCGATCCGTCGGTAGGCGACCGCCGACTCGCGCAGCGCCTCGTCGGAGTAGTCGATCCGGGACCGGTAGTGCGGCGACACGAGGTAGTAGCGCAACTCCACCGGACGGACCCCGATCGCGGTGACGTGGGCAAGGTCGATGACGTTGCCCAGCGACTTGCTCATCTTGGCCGTGCCGAGATTGAGCAGACCGTGGTGCACCCAGTAGCGGGCGAATCCGAAGCCGGCCGCTTTCGACTGCGCGACCTCGTTCTCGTGGTGCGGGAAGGTCAGATCGAGGCCGCCGCCGTGGATGTCGAACTCGGTGCCCAGGTAGCGCCAGCACATCGCGGAGCACTCGATGTGCCAGCCGGGCCGGCCCCGCCCCCACGGCGACGGCCAGGAAGCGTCCGCCGGCTCGCTGGCCTTGTGCCCCTTCCACAGGGCGAAGTCGCGCGGGTCGCGCTTGGCGAACGCGGGCGCGTCCTCGGCCGCCCGCATCGCGTCCGGCTGCTGCCCGGACAGTTCCCCGTACGCCGGGTAGGAGCTGACGTCGAAGTAGACGTCACCGGAGCCGTCCATCGCCGGATAGGCGTGCCCCTGCGCGATCAACCGGGTGATCAGCTCGTGCATCTCCGGCACGTGCCCGGTCGCCCGCGGCTCGTACGTCGGCGGCAGCACGTTGAGGCTGCGGTAGGCGGCCGACAGGATCAACTCGTTGGCGTACGAGATCGACCAGAAGGGCCGGTCCTGCTCGCACGCCTTGTCGAGGATCTTGTCGTCGATGTCGGTGATGTTCCGGACGAAGGTCACGTCGTAGCCGTTGTGCAGGAACCAGCGGCGCAGCACGTCGTAGTTGACGCCGGAACGGAGGTGACCGATGTGTGGCGGTGCCTGCACGGTCAGCCCACAGAGGTAGACGCCCACCTTGCCGCTCTCGCGCGGGACGAAGTCCCGCACCGATCGGGTCGCGGTGTCGTAAAGGCGTAGCGTCACCGTACAAGGGTAGCCGCAGCGGCCATCCCGGCGGCGTCCGGACATACCCCTGACCCACCTTATCCGATCTTGGCGGCCGGCAGGGGCCGGCGTGGCGCCGGCCGATCCGCTCCACGCGTAGGGTCTCGGTCGTGGAGAGCGCGCCCCGCCCGGGTGAGACGGCACAGACCCTCGACCGGGGGCTACGACTGCTGCAGCTGGTCGCCGACGCACCCGGCGGGTTGACCGTCACCGAGGCGGCGGCCCGGCTCGGTGTCGGCCGGACGGTCGTCTACCGGTTGGTCGCCGCGCTGGTCCAGCACGGCCTGGTCCGCCGCGACACGGCCGGCCGGCTCCGGCTCGGGGTGGGCGTGCTCCAGTTGGCCCGACGCGCGCAGCCGCTGCTCGCCGACGCCGCCCTGCCGGCGCTGCGCCGGCTGGCCGAGCAGGTCGGCGCGACCGCCCACCTGACCGTGGCCGAGGGTGACGAGGGGGTCGCCCTGGCCGTCGTCGAGCCGAGCTGGACCGCGTTCCATGTCGCCTACCGGACCGGATCCCGGCATCCGCTCGACCGGGGCGCGGCCGGTCGGGCGATCCTCGCCGGCCGGCTCGGCGACCTCGGTCCGGTCGCGACGGTCGGCGAGCTGCAACCCGGGGCGTACGGCGTGGCCGCCCCGGTCACCGGCGTCGAGGGCCTGGCCGCGAGCGTGGGCGTGGTGGCACTCGCCGCCCTGGACATCGAATCGGTCGGCCCACAGGTGAGCGCCGCCGCCACCGCGATAGCCACCGCCCTCGGCTGAAGCACCCCCAAAGATCCGCGTGATCAGGGTTCGAGTCTGGCGTGTCGTCGGCGTGTCGGCATGCAGAGTCCCTGATCACGCGGATCTTGGCGGCGAACCCCTCGGGCCGGGGTCAGGCCGGCAGCGCGGCGATCGCCGCGGGCAACTCGGTCAGCGTCCGTACCTGGCCGTCCGGGCGTAGGCCGGCCGACGTCGCCGCGCCGGACCGGTTGAGCCAGATCGCCCGCAACCCGGCCGCCTGGGCACCGGTCACGTCGTGTTCCGGCGAGTCGCCGACGTAGACCACCGCGGCCGGTTCAGCCCCGGCCGCCGACAGCACGGCCGCGTAGAAGGCCGGGTCCGGCTTCTTCGGCACCCCGCCGACATGGGCGTAGATCTCGAACGCGAACTCGCCGGCGAGCCCGCACCGCTCCGCCCGGCTGTTGCCGTTGGTGGCGAACCCCAGCGTGTACGTCTCCCGCAGCCGCCGCAGCGCCGGCAGCGCGTCGGCGAACGGCCGGGTCAGCTCGAACCGTCGGGCGAAGAACAGTCCGGCGAGCCGGTCGAGTTCGGTCTCGAGGCCGGCCCGGGCCAGCGACCGGGCCAACGCGGCCCGGCGGATCTCGGTCACCGGGGCCGACGCCAGGTCGCCGAAGACCGCTCCCCAGTCGGACTCCAGGTCGGCGAGCGTCACGTTCGCCGCCATCGGGGTGAGCCGCCACATCTCCTCGAGTACGGCCACCAGCCCGCCGGTCACCGCGGGCCGCAGGTCGATCAGCGTCTCGTCGGCGTCGAAGACCACGGCGGAGATCACGCGGTCGAGGGTAGGCCGGCGCCCGCCCCGATCTCAGGGGCGGGTCATCCGCAGCACGTCGAGCGCCTCGTCGAGCTGCCGTTCGGTGAGCCGGCCCGACTCGACGTGCCCCCGCTCGATCACCACCTCGCGGATGGTCAGCCCCTCGGCCAGCGCCTGCTTGGCGATCGAGGCCGCCTCGTCGTACCCGAGGTAGCGGTTGAGCGGGGTGACGATCGACGGCGAACTCTCCGCGTACGTCCGGGCGACCTTCTCGTCGGCGACCAGGCCGGCCACGCAGCGGTCGGCCAGCAGGCGGCTCGCGGCGGCCAGCAGCCGGATGGACTCCAGCAGGTTGCGGGCCATCACCGGGAGCATCACGTTGAGTTCGAAGTCGCCCTGGGTACCGGCGAAGGTCACCGTGGCGTCGTTGCCGATCACCTGTGCGCACACCTGCCGGACCGCCTCCGGCACGACCGGATTGACCTTGCCGGGCATGATCGACGAGCCCGGCTGGAGGTCGGGGATGAGCAGTTCGCGCAGGCCGGCGGTGGGGCCGGACCCCATCCAGCGGATGTCATTGACGATCTTGTAGAGGCTGACCGCGACGGTCTTGAGCTGTCCGGACGTCTCGACCAACGCGTCCCGCGCGCCCTGCGCCTCGAAGTGGTCCCGGGCCTCGGTCAGCGGCAACCCGGTCGTCTGCCGGAGTCGTTCGATCACCGCCGCCGCGAACCCGGGCGGGGTGTTGATGCCGGTGCCGACCGCGGTGCCACCGAGCGGTAGTTCGGCGAGCCGGGGCAGTGCCGACTCCAGCCGTTCGACACCGAGCCGCACCTGCGTCGCGTACCCGGCGAACTCCTGTCCGAGAGTGACCGGCGTGGCGTCCATCAGGTGCGTACGGCCCGCCTTGACCACGATGGCGAATTCGGCCGCCTTCGCCGCGAGCGCGGCGTCGAGGTGCCGCAGCGCCGGCAGCAGATCGTGTACGACCGCCTGGGCCGCCGCCAGGTGGATCGACGACGGAAAGACGTCGTTGCTCGACTGCGACGCGTTGACGTGGTCGTTCGGGTGCACCTGGCGGCCGAGTCCACGCTCGGCGAGGGTGGCGATCACCTCGTTGGTGTTCATGTTCGACGAGGTGCCGGATCCGGTCTGGAAGACGTCGATCGGGAACTGGTCGTCGTAGCCGCCGTCGGCCACGTGGGCCGCGGCGGTGGCGACGGCATCGGCGATCTCCGGGTCGAGCACCCCGAGTTCGGCGTTGACCTCCGCGGCGGCGCCCTTGATCTGGGCGAGCGCGCGGATGTGCGCGGATTCCAGCCCACGCCCGGAGATCGGGAAGTTCTCCACCGCGCGCTGCGTCTGCGCCCGCCACAGCGCGTCGGCGGGCACCTGCACCTCGCCCATCGTGTCGCGTTCGATCCGGTAGCCCACAGCCTCAGGAGAAGTCACGTACTCCATCCTGCCCCGCACGACGCCGGCACGCAGAGATCCCCGAGGTAAGGGTCAGCGGCGGCCGACCGTCAGGACGGGCTTGGTCACCTCGGCGAAGAAGTCGTTGCCCTTGTCGTCGACGACGATGAAGGCCGGGAAGTCCTCGACCTCGATCTTCCAGACCGCCTCCATGCCCAACTCCGGGTACTCCAGCACCTCCACGTGCCGGATGCAGTCCTGGGCCAGCCGGGCGGCCGGGCCACCGATCGAGCCGAGGTAGAAGCCGCCGTGCTGGTGGCAGGAGCGGGTCACCTGGCCGGACCGGTTGCCCTTGGCGAGCATGACCTGCGAGCCGCCGGCGGCCTGGAACTTCTCCACGTACGCGTCCATCCGGCCCGCCGTCGTCGGGCCGAACGAACCCGACGCGTAGCCCTCGGGGGTCTTCGCCGGCCCGGCGTAGTAGACCGCGTGGTCGCGCAGGTACTGCGGCATCGGCTCGCCGGCGTCCAGCCGCTCGGCGATCTTGGCGTGGGCGATGTCGCGGGCGACGACCAGCGGGCCGGTGAGCGACAGTCGGGTCTTCACCGGGTAGCGGGACAGTTCGGCCCGGATCTCGTCCATGGGCCGGTTGAGGTCGACGCGGACCACGTCGGAGTCCCCGCCGAGGGTCTCCTCGGTGACCTCGGGCAGGAAACGGGCCGGGTCGGTCTCCAGCCGCTCCAGCCAGACCCCGGACGGGGTGATCTTCGCCACCGCCTGCCGGTCGGCGGAGCACGAGACCGCGATAGCGACCGGGCAGGAGGCGCCGTGCCGGGGCAGCCGGACCACGCGTACGTCGTGGCAGAAGTAGCGGCCGCCGAACTGCGCACCGATGCCGAACTGCCGGGTCAGCTCCAGCACCTCGGCCTCCAGCTCGACGTCACGGAAGCCGTGCGCCAGCATCGAGCCCTCGGTCGGCAGGTTGTCGAGGTACTTGGCCGAGGCGAGCTTCGCGGTCTTCAGCGCGTGTTCGGCGGACGTGCCGCCGATGACCACGGCGAGGTGGTAGGGCGGGCAGGCCGAGGTGCCGATCAGCCGCAGCTTCTCCTCCAGGAACTGCATCATCCTGGTCGGGTTCAGCAGCGCCTTGGTCTCCTGGTAGAGGTAGGACTTGTTGGCCGAGCCGCCACCCTTGGCCATGAAGAGGAACTTGTAGGCGTCCGGGTGGCCGCCCGGGTCCTCGGCGTACAGCTCGATCTGCGCCGGCAGGTTGGTGCCGGTGTTGCGCTCCTCCCACATCGTGATCGGGGCGAGCTGCGAATAGCGCAGGTTGAGCCGGGTGTACGCCTGGTAGACGCCGCGGGCGATGGCCTCTTCGTCGGAGCCGTCGGTGAGCACGTGCCGGCCGCGCTTGCCCATGACGATCGCGGTGCCGGTGTCCTGGCACATCGGCAGCACGCCGCCGGCCGCGATGTTCGCGTTGCGCAGCAGGTCGAGGGCGACGAACCGGTCGTTGGGCGAGGCCGCCGGGTCGTCGATGATCGACCGGAGCTGGGCCAGGTGCGCGGGGCGCAGGAAGTGCGCGATGTCGTGCATCGCCTCGGCGGTCAGCGCGGTGAGCGCCGCCGGGTCGACGGTCAGGAACCGCCGGCCGCCGGGGCCGTTGACCACGTCGACGCCCTCGTCGGTGATCAGCCGGTATTCGGTCTGGTCGGCACCGAGGGGCAGCAGGGGGAGTACGAGAACGCGGCGGCACTGCTCATGGATGGAGAGCCTAAGCCAGTGCGGCGGCCCGCTCCCACCCGCCGGTACCGGGCATGTCCGCCGTCACCGAAGTGCCCCGGTCACCCGTCCTTGGGCTGCGGCGATGCGCACTCCGGCTGCTTGGCGCCACCGCACGGCCCACTGCCGTCCCCGTTGCCGCCGGGGTCGTTGCCGCCGCCGGGCGGCCCACCGGGCGGCTGTTCGGGGGCCGAGCCGTTGAAGGGTACGTATCCGACGTCGCGTCCCTCGCCGATGATCATGCCGGCCGGGCCGACCGCGAGGACCTTCGCGGTCGTACGGAGGTTGACCAGTTCCCGGCCGGTCGCGGGATCCAGCGCGATCACCCGGTCCGGGTCGCTGTCCACCACGATCGCCGCGAAGCGGGCCAGGGCCATCTCGGCGTCCGGGTGGACCGGCCGGTCCCAGCGCGGGCCGTCGACCGAGAGGCGGTGTCCCTTCACCGACCTGCCGTCGGCGGCCCGGACCAGGGCGTGGTGGTCGTCGACGGCGCGCAGCTTCTCGCCCTCGGTGCCGACCCACAGGTACCGGCCGTCGTACGCGTCGATCACCGTCTCGCGGGCGTCCGGGGCGATCCCGACGATGACGTTGAGCCCGCCCTGCGGATCCTCCCGCTGTACGCAGCCGGCGCCGTCCGCCGTACGGAGGTTGATCCCGGCCCGTTGCCAGATCCGCTGCCCGGTGTTGGGGTCGTGGGCCTCGACGTTGAAGTAGCAGGTGCCGTCCTCGGAGCGGGCGGTTATCTTCAGCACCCGCCCCCCGACGACGACCAGCCGGTCCCGCCGGTCCGGTTCCAGCCGCTGCACCACGCGGCCGGTCGCGGTGTCGACGACGTGGACCCGGCCGTCGATCGGGAAGCCGATCAGAGCCGGCATGGGCTCGGGACCACCGGCGTCGGGGTCGACACCGTCCGCGGTGAGCCGGCGGGTGCCCAGCACGTCCGGGTTGTCGGCGAAGAGGACGAACCCGACACCGGGGATGTCGGTGGACCACCGGGGGGTGGTGCCCCGCGGATCCCAGGCGGTCAGGGTGCAGTCCTTCGGGTCCGAGCAACGCACGTCGAGCAGGGCGTTGCGGTACGTCCACACGGCGACCGCCTCGGTGTCCTTGCGCCGGACCGCCCCGGTCGCCGGGTCGAGCACCTCGTAGCCCTTGATCAGCAGTTTTCCCACCGCGACGACGGGATCCTGGGCACCGCCGGCGACCGCGCTCCAGTCCGCCTTGCGCTCCCACAGCCGCACTCCGGAGGACAGATTGAGCGCCTCGACGGAGGTCC
This sequence comes from Polymorphospora rubra, assembly GCF_018324255.1. Taxonomy (GTDB): domain Bacteria; phylum Actinomycetota; class Actinomycetes; order Mycobacteriales; family Micromonosporaceae; genus Polymorphospora; species Polymorphospora rubra. Next base: position 3,231,650 of record NZ_AP023359.1, on the reverse strand, counting down.
GGTGCTCGACCACGACGGCGTTCCCGGCCATGGTCACGCTCTTCGGCGTGCCACCGACCCGCTGCTGCCAGGTGACGTCCGGTTTGGACAGTGGTTGGCTACGATTGACCCAGTCCCACATGGTCGGGAACGGATTCCACACCCCGGTGGCGGCGAGCGCGACGACGATGGCCAGCACGAAGATGAGGTAGAACCGCATCCTCGGCTTACCCGTCGCCATGCGGCACACGGTAGTGACGACCGGCCGCCGATGCCGCCAGCGTGATTCGTCCGTGTCGATCCAATACGTCCCCTTATGCCTGATAGATCCGGGCGGTCCGGCGGCTCCGCGGTCCGCCAGGTGGGGCCGGGAAAGCTCCGGAACACGGCCACGGCGGGGTGCCCACAGGACCGGTGGTTAAGGTTCCAGCGTGAGAGCGAGCAGGAGCGAGGGGCCGTGAGCGACCGGAATGAGGACACAGCGTGAGCGTCGATCCGGGCTGGTACAAGGACCCGGCCGACCCCACGACCCAGCGCTACTGGGACGGCGAGGGCTGGATCGGCAAGCCGCTGCCCGCCGACGCCACCCCACCCGCCGGCCCGCCGCCGCCCGAGCCGGAGCCGCCCGCCGCACCCGAGCCGACGCCGCCGGCCGGTAACCAGCCGGTCACCGCGCCGCCGGCCACCGGCGCCGTCGGGTATCCCCCGGCCAACCAACCGCCGGGCGGCCCCCCGCCGCCGGGCTGGCACCCCGGACCGGCACACCCGCCGATGCCCGGCGCGCCCTATCCGCCCTACGGTCACCAGCCGTACGGCTATCAGCCGCCCCAGCCACCGCCGCGGCCACACGGCCTGGCCCTGGCCCCGCTCGGCAGCCGGCTGCTCGCCCGGCTGATCGACATCGGCGCCGTCTTCGCGCTCAACGTGGTCGTCAACGGCTGGTTCGTGTGGCAGTACGTCCAGGAGCTGTCGCCGCTGTTCGCCGAGAGTTGGCGCCGCGCCGTGGCCGGGGACCGCTCCACCGAAGGGCTGCCCCAGCTCGACGCCCGGGCCGACGGGCTCCTGTTGACGATCCTGCTGCTCGCCACCGCCCTGTGGTTCGCGTACGAGGTGCCGGCGGTCGGCAACACCGGTCAGACGCTCGGCAAACGGATCGCCGGCATCAAGGTCGTACCGGTGGAGGCCGACGAGCGGATCGGCTTCGGCCGCTCCTTCCGCCGCTGGATCCGGATGGGCCTGCCGACCCTGCTCTGGTACTGCTGCGTCGGGTTCATCCTCCAGCTCGTCGATTCGGCCTTCCTGCTCTTCGACCGGCCGCTGCGCCAGGCCCTGCACGACAAGTCGGCGCGTACGGTCGTGGTGCAGGTGCCGAAGAACCCCACCCCGCCGAAGGCCGGCGAACCGTCCCCGCCGGCCGGTGACCGCACCGACACCCCAGGAGGCTCCGCATGACCAGCCCCCGCTCCGCCGAGCCCCAGCGACTCACCCGCGCCGACCTCGACGCGCTGCCGAACTACGTACCCGGTCGCAGCCCCGCCGATCTGGCCCGTGAACTCGGGCTGCCCGAGGCGATCAAGCTGGCCAGCAACGAGGTGCCGTATGGGCCGCTGCCCGGTGTCGTCGAGGCGGTGACCGAGGCAGTGACCGGCGCGCACCGGTACCCGGACATGGGTGTCGTGGCGCTACGTGACGCGCTCGCGCAGCGGTACGGCGTCGCCCCGGACCGGATCGCCACCGGCTGCGGCTCGGTGGCGCTCTGCGAGCACCTGGTACGTGCCACCTGCCTGCCCGGCGACGAGGTGCTCTACTCGTGGCGGTCCTTCGAGGCGTACCCGATCATCGCGGCGACCAGCGGCGCGACCAGCGTACGGGTGCCGAACGACGCCGGTCACGGGCACGATCTCGACGCGATGGCGGCGGCGGTGACCGACCGGACCCGGATCGTGCTGGTCTGCAACCCCAACAACCCGACCGGCACCAGCCTGCGCCGGGCACAGCTCGACCGGTTCCTCGACGCGGTCGGCGAGGACGTGCTGGTGGTGCTCGACGAGGCCTACCGGGAGTTCGTCACGGACGCCGACGTGCCGGACGGCATCGAGACGTACGCCGACCGGCCGAACGTGGTCGTGCTGCGCACCCTGTCCAAGGCGTGGGGGCTGGCCGGCCTGCGGATCGGTTTCCTGGTCGGGCAGCCGGCCGTCGCCGCCGCCGTCCGCAAGGTGGTCACGCCGTTCTCGACCAGCCTGGTCGCGCAGGCCGCCGCGCTCGCCGCGCTCGGGCAGGAGGACGAGGTACGCCGCCGCTGCGCGCTGGTCGTCGCCGAACGGGAACGGGTCACCGAGGCGGTGCGCAAGCTGGTTCCCGACGTGCCGAACAGCCAGGCCAACTTCGTCTGGTTGCCGCTGCACGACCGGGCGGCGGCGTTCGGGGCGGCGTGCGAGGCGCGGGGCGTGATCGTACGGCCGTTCCCGGGCGACGGGGTACGGGTCACCATCGGCACCCCGGCGGAGAACGACGCGTTCCTCGCCGCCGCCGAATCGGCTCTCTGAGTTCGGCCGCCTCGCCGGCGCCGCCTCAGGTGCCGGCGAGGATCATCGGCTGGACGACGAAGAAGCCGCCCGGGTCGGTGCCCTCCGGATCCCACTCGTACGGCAGTCGCTCGATGCAGACCAGGCCGGCCTCGGCGTACACGTGACCGGGTTGCCAGTCGGTCTTCTGCCGGTTGGTGACCCCGACGGTGAGCACCGAGCGGGACAGTTCGGCGCCGGTGGCCGGGTCGAGGGTGAGCAGTTGGCCGCCGGCGACCAGCAGGTGCAGCCGACCCGGCTGGCTGGCCAGCAGGCGTACCGGCGGCGCCGACGCCCCGGCGACCGGAGGCACGGACGGGTCGGCCGGCGGGGTGGTGTCGACGGTGCGGCTCCACCGCCGCGCGCCGTCGCCCAGCGAGGTGGCGACGACCGTGGTGGGGTCGGCGCCGGGCGCGACAACCGTGTCCCCGGCGACCAGGGCCGTGGGCGCGTCGAGTGCGGGCACCGGCGTCGGCGTCGGGCCGGCCGTCGACCAGCCGCGGCGCGCACCGGCGCTGAGGACCTGTACGGCCGGGCAGTTGGACGAGGCCGCCGCGCAGCTCACGCCGGTCACCCGGAGCGGCTTGCGGGACCCTTCCGGCTGCCAGCGGGTCACCGCCCCGGTCGTCACGTCGTACAACTCGACCGGCGGCTCCTCGGTGGCGCAGACGTCGACGGTCAGGAAGGCGCCACCGGTCGTGGTGAACCCGGTGGCGCGGCAGTGGGGGCGGTCGTAGCCGGCCCGCCAGAGTTCCCGGCCGGTGGCCGCGTCGAAGCCACGTACCTCGGTGGAGTTGTCGGCGATCAGCACCGCGCCGCCCCCCGGCGGGTTCGCGGTGTAGAGCCCGCGCGGACGGTAGACGGTGTCCGCACCGGTACGTCCGCCGGTGTAGCCGGCGTCGATCGGCTCGGGGCCGGGGGTGCGCCAGCGCACCTCGCCGGTCAGCCCGTCGAGTCCGACGAGTTGGCCGTCGGACCACCGGCTGACCACGGTTTCGCCGGTGACGACCACTCCGACGAGTTGTTCCGGCCACCGGCGGTACGACCAGTAGGGGCTGCGTTCGGTCTTGGCGTCGACCGGTCCGTCGGCGCGTACCTGGCGGGGTGCGGCGTAGATCCGGAGCTGGCCGGCGACGACCAGCGGTGCCGAGGTCAGTACGCCCCGGACCCCGGGGCCGGGCTGCTCGGCGGGCGACGGGAACGGCCCGGCCCGCGTCGTGCTCACCTCGGCCGGGACGAGAACCCGTACGGCGATGACAGCGCCGGCGGCGAGAACACCGGCCGCCAGGGCGGCGGCCGCGGCAACTCGCAGCCAGCGGGGTCCGCTCGACACGAACCGGCGAATCCCCATTTCCGCACCTCCGCCGGAACCTTATCCAGCGGAGGTGGACCCGGTCTTGCCTCCCCCCTTCGCGGGGCTGCCTCGGAGGCAAGCGCTAGGTCGTCAGGTGTGCGGTTCAGACGGCGGCGATGCCACCGGTGTAGCTGACGTCGGCGATGCCGTCGTAGTCGGTGTCGACCTCGGCGTACTCGGCCACGCCGTCGCCGTTCACGTCGTAGGTGGCCATGTCGATGATGCCGTCGCCGTTGGTGTCGGCCTGCGCCAGGATGCCACCGTGCTCGTCGACCTCGACCCGGACCAGGTCGTCGTAGCCGTCGCCGTCGACGTCGGTCTCGATGAACTCAACCATTTCCCTGTCTCCTCTGTGTCGTGCTGACAGGGAAAAGATTAGAAGCTTCCGCGTCGCACCGACTCCCCGATCAGTGCCAGCCGGTGTGCCCTGATCGGACGGCGGTCACCTGGCGGGCCGGACGGTCCCACGCACCTCGCCCAGCGCCAGCATCGTGCCGTCGGGGCCGGGCGCGGTCGCGGTGACCGTCACGGTGTCGCCGTCTTCGAGGAACGTGCGCGACGCGCCGTCGTCGAGCCGCACCGGCTCGGTGCCGCCCCAGGTCAGCTCCAGGAACGAGCCGGTCTGCGACCGGTCCGGGCCGGAGACGGTGCCGGAGGCGAAGAGGTCGCCGCTGCGCACCGAGGCGCCGTTCACGGTGAGGTGCGCCAACTGCTGTGCCGGGGTCCAGTACATGGTCCCGAACGGCGGTCGGCTGACGGTGGTGCCGTTCCAGTCCACGCTCAGCCGCAGGTCGAGCCCGAGGTGCGGCACGTCGGCGAGGTAGTCGAGCACGGCCGGGTCCTGTGCCGGCGCCGGCACCCAGGCGTCGGCGAGCGCCTCCAGCGGGGTCACCCAGGCCGACACCGAGGTGGCGAAGGACTTGCCGAGGAAGGGGCCGAGCGGCTGGTACTCCCAGGCCTGGATGTCACGCGCCGACCAGTCGTTGACCAGTACGACGCCGAAGACGTGCTCGGTGAACCGGTCGACGGGCACCGGTTCGCCGAGTTCGGACGGTACGCCCACCACGAAGCCGACCTCGGCCTCGATGTCGAGGCGCCGGCTCGGTCCGAAGACCGGACCGTCGGGGGTGCCGCGCTGTCCGGACGGACGGATCACCGGGGTGCCGGAGACCACCACCGTGCCGGCCCGGCCGTGGTAGCCGATCGGCAGGTGCTTCCAGTTCGGCAGCAGCGGCGGCTGCCCCGGGCGGAAGATCTGTCCGACGTTGGCCGCGTGGTGTTCGGAGGAGTAGAAGTCGACGTAGTCGCCGACGGCGAGCGGCAGCAGCAGCTCGACCTCGGCGAGCGGGACGAGCAGCGGCTCGACGGCGGGCCGGTGTCCGTCGTCGGTGAGCAGTTCGACGATGCGGCTGCGGACCGCCGTCCACTGTGGACGGCCGAGGGTCAGGAACTCGTTCAGGACCGGTTCGCGCAGCGCGCCGCCGGCGAGAATCAGCTCGGCGGCCTCGGCGCCGTCGAGGTCGAGCACGAGGTCGGCGATCCGTACGCCGATCCGGGCCCGCCCGTCGGCGGGGCGGAAGACCCCGTACGGCAGGTTGTGCACCCCGTACGGCGATCCCGCCGCACCGTCCACCCAGGTCATTACTCGAATCCCCCGTCCACCAGGCCGAGCCTGATCAGGTCGGTCAGCGGTTCCAGGATGCTGCACGAGCCGAAGCCGACCCACAGCGGCCGGTCGGCGGCGCGGCCGGCCCGGGCCGGTTCGATCAGCGGCACCGGATCGGTGGCCGCGAGCAGTTCGGCGACCTCGGCGACCTCGGCGCCGCGGGCGGCGGCGAGCGCGCCGGCCAGCACGTTGAGGAAGCCGTGGTGGGTGAAGCCGGTCTCCGGGTCGGTGTGCCGCAGCGCGTGGTGCAACCCGGCGGTGAGCTTGAACGGCAGTTCCCGGTCGCGGCAGGCGCAGATGACGGCGGCCAGTTCGACGGGGGTGGGGAAGAGTTCGGCGGCGAGCCCGCCGGTGCGGAACTTCGCCGCGACCGGGGCGCCGTCGGCGCGGGCCGCGGTGAGGGTGTCGAGGGCGGCGAGCAGCCCCCAGGTCAGCGGCACCTCGGCGTAGACGGTGACGTCCGGCCAGTCCCGTCGCATGGCGAGCAACGCCTGGAGACCGGGCTGCGGGTCCTCGCTCCGCTTGGCGACGGCGGCCTCGACCTGGCGTACGGCGAGTCGGGGTCCGGCGCCGACGACCGCCGCGGACAGCTTCTCCAGCGGTACGTCGCCGATGACGCCGATCTCGAGCCGCTCGTCGGTGTCGAGGAGGGCGGGCAGGCTGCCGAGGTCGGACGCGGGCACGAGCAGCGGGCCGACGAGTGCCGCGTACCAGCCGCCCCGGTGCCGACGGTGGGCGGTGACCGCGTCGGGCAGCGTGGCGCTGCCGGGCGGGAAGACCGCGGCGTCGTCGACGAGGCCGGTGTAGAGCGCGGGGATCAGGCCCGACGGTGCGTCGGTGGGGGCGAGGCCCGGCGTCCGTACGTTGACACAAGCAGAGAACCTACGGGACGCTACGAGGAGCGGACAATAGTGTCCGATAATAGGACGACACCGTTCGGTGTTCGGAACGGAACGGAGGGTGGCCATGCCGTACTACCGCACCGTCGGTGAGGTTCCCCGCAAGCGGCACACCCAGTTCCGGCAGCCCGACGGCAGCCTCTACGCCGAGGAACTGATGGGCCAGGAGGGCTTCTCCTCCGACTCGTCCCTGCTCTACCACCGCCACCTGCCGACCGCGATCGTGGCCGCCGAGGAGTTCGCCCCGCCCACCTGGTCCCGGGTGCCGAACCTGCCGCTCAAGCCCCGCCACCTGCGCACCCACAAGCTCGACACCCCCGGCGCCGACCCGGTGCTCGGCCGGCACCCGCTGCTGGCCAACGACGACGTCACGGTCTCGTACGTCGTCGCCGACCGTCCGTCGCCGCTCTACCGCAACGCGGTCGGCGACGAATGCCTCTACGTCGAGTCCGGCGCGGCCCAGATCGAGTCGACCTTCGGGGTGCTCGGGGTGACCGCCGGCGACTATGTGATCATCCCCACCTCGGTGATCCACCGGATCGTGCCGGTCGCCCCGGTCCCACTGCGCCTGCTGACCGTCGAGGCGAGCGGGCACATCGGCCCGCCCAGGCGCTACCTGTCCGTACGTGGGCAGTTCCTGGAACACTCGCCCTACTGCGAGCGGGACATACGCGGCCCGGCCGAGCCGCTGCTGATCGACGGTACGGACGTCGAGGTGCTGGTCCGGCACCGGCGGGGCTGGACCCGGCACGTCTACGCCAACCACCCGTTCGACGTGGTCGGCTGGGACGGTCACCTCTACCCGTGGGCGTTCTCGATCCACGACTTCGAGCCGATCACCGGCCGGGTGCACCAGCCGCCACCGGTCCACCAGACGTTCGAGGGCCCCAACTTCGTCATCTGTTCGTTCGTCCCCCGCAAGGTCGACTACCACCCGCAGGCGATCCCGGTGCCCTACAACCACCACAACGTCGACTCCGACGAGGTGCTCTTCTACACCGGCGGCAACTACGAGGCGCGGCGCGGTTCCGGCATCGAGCAGGGCTCGATCTCGCTGCACCCGTCCGGCTTCACGCACGGCCCGCAGCCCGGCGCCGTCGAACGGGCCATCGGCGTCGACTACTTCGACGAACTGGCCGTGATGGTCGACACCTTCCGGCCGCTCGACCTGTGCGAGCCGGCGCTGTCCTGCGAAGACGCCGGCTACGCTTGGACCTGGGCCCGCAACCCGGGCCGGTGACGCCTGTCGGCGGCCGACGCCCGGCCGGGCGTCGGCCCGGTCACGGCTGCCGGGTACGGAACACCGCGAGCTGGGCCACCGCGGTCGCCACGATCGCCAGCACCAACGGCCACGGGGTGCCGATCGCCGCGTAGAGCAGGACCAGGAACGGGCCGGCCAGCGAGGCGTACACCGCCAGGGCCATCAGCCGGTCGGTGCGCAGCAGCTCCGACAGCACCTTGCCGATCGCGCCCGGCACCCGGGTGGCCATCACACCAACCACGACGAATCCGACGACGCCCGCGAAGCCGGCCATGAAGCGGGAGATCGGCTCGTTCGCCGCCGCCATGAACGCCACCAGGACGGCGGCCACGATCGTGTAGCCGGCGCCGTAGACGACGAGCTGCCGCACCGCGTCGCCGAGCGTCCGCTTGACCGGCTGCGGCTCCGCGACCGGGGTCAGGTCGACCCGGTCGGCGAGCTCCTCCAGCGCCCGCGCGTAACGCTTGCGCTCCAGCCGGATGACGCCCGTGTCGTCGCGGGCGTCGGCGAGCGACGGGTCGAGCCGCAGCGCCTCCTGGTAGGCGCGCTCCGCCAGGTCGAAGAGCTGGAGCCGGGCGGCCACCACGGCGAGCACCAGGTGCCCCTGCGATTCGTCGGGGGCCAGTTCGACCGCCCGCCAGGCGGCGTTGACCGACTTCTGGCCGTTGCGCGAGTCGGCCAGGATCGCGGCCGCGCTGCGGTGGGCGTACGCGTCGTCGGGGCCCCGGGCCAGGATCTCGTCGGCGACCTGGGCCGCCTCGCCGAACCGCCGCAGATCGCCGAGCGCCATGCCCCGGGCCACCAACGCGCCGGGCAGCCCCGGCGCCGCCGCGAGGGCGCCGTCCGCGGCCGCCAGGGCCTCCGCCGGCCGTTCCGCCGCCAGATGTACGCGGGCCAGCGCGGTCAGCGTCGCCGGATCGCTCGGTCGGTCGGTGATCGCGTCGGTGAGCTCGCCCGCCGCCTCGTCGTACCGGCCCAGATCGGCGAGCATCTCGGCCCGCCGGACGTGGCCGTCGTCCGATGTGGCATCCGGGTGGGGGTGGCGTCGCTGGACACCACCCGAGCCTAGCCGGAGCCGTCCCGCGCTCCCGCCGGTGACGTCCGGCCGGCCGCGACGGTGCCGGGTCGATCAGCGCGACAGCGCCTGGGAGGCGTGGATCAGCGCGACAGCGCCTGGGAAGCGTGGATCAGCGCGACAGCGGTGGCGGCGAGCCCTTCGGCGCGGCCGGTCAGGCCCAGGCCGTCCGTGGTGGTGCCGGCCACGGTCACGGGTGCTCCGGCGGCCCCACCGAGCGCCCGCTGCGCCTCGTCCCGCCGGCCACCGATCTTCGGACGTACGCCGATCACCTGGATGGAGATGTTGCCGATCTCGAAGCCGGCGGCGCGTACCCGGCGGGCGGTCTCGGCGAGCAGCACCACGCCGGCCGCCCCGGCCCATTCCGGCCGGTCGGTGCCGTAGTTCGAGCCGAGGTCGCCGAGCCCGGCGGCGGACAGCAGCGCGTCGCAGGCCGCGTGGGCGGCCACGTCACCGTCGGAGTGACCGGCCAGACCGTCCTGGTCGGGCCAGAGCAGGCCGGCCACCCAGCACGGTCGACCGGCCTCGAACGCGTGCACGTCGGTGCCGATGCCGACCCGGGGAACGATCACGGGTCGAAGCGTACGCGGCCGGACAGCAGGTGCTCGGCGAGCATCAGGTCGAACGGACGGGTGATCTTCAGGGCGAGTTCGGAGCCGGGTACGCAGGTGACCGTACCGCCGCTCTTCTCGACCAGGCCGGCGTCGTCGGTGAGCGGGTCAACGGCGGCGGCATGGGCGGCGACGAGCACCGACCGGCGGAAGCCCTGCGGCGTCTGTACGGCCCGCAGCACCGACCGGTCGACGGTGCCGAGTACGACGTCGTCGGCCGACACCTCCTTGACGGTGTCGGTCACCGGCAGTACCGGGATCACCGCGTCGTGGCCGGCACGCACCCGGGCGGCAACCGACTCGACAAGTGTCGCCGGGGTGAGCGCCCGGGCAGCGTCGTGGACCAGCACGATCTGCGGCCCGGCCGGTACGGCGGCCAGCGCCGCGGCGACCGACTGCTGGCGGTCCGCCCCACCGGGGACCACGGTCACCGGGGCGACGGGGGCGAGCAGGCGGCGTACGTGGTCGACGTCGGCGGCCGGTGCGGCGACCACGATCACCGCGACCGATGGTGCCTCGGCCACCCGCCGTACCGCGTGCACCAGCAGCGGCTCGCCACCGAGTAGCCGGAGCGCCTTGGGGCCACCGGGGCCGAGCCGCACTCCGGCACCTGCGGCAGGAACGAGGACCGCGACGTCACCGCGCGGGTTGAGCTGCGCGGTCACGTCGCGGTCCTCGTCGAAAACAGTGTGTGGGATGTGGGCCGAAGCTTCTCAGGCCTCGGTCAGCACCTTGTCGAGCAGCGTCTCCGCCTCGTCCTTGGTGCTCTTCTCGGCGAGCGCGACTTCGCCGACGAGGATGTCACGAGCCTTGGCGAGCATCCGCTTCTCCCCCGCCGACAGGCCACGCTCCCGCTCCCGGCGCCAAAGGTCACGCACGACCTCGGCGACCTTCAGGGGGTTACCGGAAGCCAGCTTCTCCAGGTTTGCCTTGTAACGCCGCGACCAGTTGGTCGGCTCCTCGGTGTGCGGAGCCCGGAGCACGTCGAAGACCTTACCCAGACCTTCCTCGCCGACCACCTCGCGCACGCCCACGATCTCGGCATTCTCGGCGGGCACCCGGACCGTCAGGTCACCCTGAGCGACCCGAAGGACGAGGTATTGCTTAGGCTCGCCCTTGATGACCCGAGTCTCGATTGCCTCGATGAGTGCGGCCCCGTGGTGGGGGTAAACAACGGTCTCGCCGACACTGAAATCCATAGGTTCGAAACCCCTTTCGCTGTGTCTAGGGTAACACGCTCAGGCACCGATGTCCCACCCAGGTGCTGACCATTAGCCCAGCTCAGAGGCCCTGTGAGAGGTCTTGCTCCAGCTTGACAACCGGCCAATTCGCCATTTCCGCCACTCTCCGTGACGTCCGGATCACCAGTGTGCCGCCAGAGCTCGAAAAATCGGATCTAGGACGTTGCGGTCATTCCATCATATCCCGGACCGCTCGCCGGTGACCGACACTGGCAATCACCCGGGCATTGGGCGAGGCTGGAGGGCAGGGTTCCGATCGATTCCGCCGGACCCTGATCGACTCTGCGAGGTAAAAACCCCAGGGGCGCCATGGGCACACCCAGCAACGGTGACAGCCGACCGGACCGCGAGGGACTGCCCGACCTGCCCGCCGAATGGGGCACGATCGTCGTCCCCGACGACCCGTCCGAACTCGCCGCCGAAGCCGCCCAGGTCCGCCGCGAACTCCGCCAGCGCCGCCGGGCCGTACGGCAGCGCACCGGTCCCGACCGGACCGCCGGAAGGTTCGAACCAGCCTCCCTGCGCATCCCCCTGCTCATCGTCTCGCTCGCCGTCCTGGCGGCGCTCACCAGCCTGATCGCCGTCATCTGGCAGGGCCAACGCCAGTCCGACGACAACCCGGCCACGGGCGGCGGCGGAGCCGCCCCCACCGCCACCCTGCCGGCCGTCGACCTGGTCGGCCCCGACGGCGGCCCGGTGCCCGTACACGGCCTGCTGCCGGCCGTCGTCGTGCTCGTCAGGGACTGCGCCTGCGACGCCCAGATCCAGGCCGTCGCGGCCGACGCGCCGGCAGAGGTGACCGTCGTACCGGTCGGCGGCCGACCCCCGTCCGTCGCCCCCGCGCCGGGTGGCGCGGCGGTCCGCCCACTGGCCGACCCGGATGCCCGGCTGGACACGTTCGTCGACGGGCTCGCGGCCGGTGAACCGGGCCCCACCATGCTGCTCGTCGCCGCGTCAGGGCGGATCGTCCGGGTACTGCCCGCGACGACAGCGGTCGAGGCGTACCGGGCGGACCTGGCTCTGCTGGCGAGCCGCTGACCTGACCGTCAGGGAATCGCCACGACCTGTACGGCGGCCTCGACCGGGCCCGGCCCCATCCGGCGGAAGACCACGACCAGGCCCTCGTCCACCGCCGTGACCTCGACCGACTCGAAGGTGTCGCCGCAGTTCACCCGGTCCCGCCGCCCCTGCGTACCGGAACCGCCCAGTCGCATCTCCAGCCCGCCGTCGCCGACGCACACGAACTGCACCAGGAAGCGGTCCCCCGATTCCGCCGGGATCGCCCAGCGCTCCCACCCGTCCGCACCGAGCCGCTCCACCTCGCGTCGTACGGTGCCCGCGAACTGCGGGAGACGCAGGTCCGCGCTGTCGCCCAGGACGATGGTGCCCGCCCCGTCGGTCCCCGGCGGCCGGTCGACCTCCGGCGCCCAGTCACCCTCGTCGCCCACGACCGGTGAGCCGGCCCGGTCCGGCAGCGGCTCTCCGGGGGCGCGGCGGACACCCACCAGCCGACCCCGATGAACAGTGCCGCCACCGCCAGAAAAGCGAGTACGGCCCCGGAGTACCGCTGCGAATCGTCCGTCTGCACCCGGCGACTATATGGGGCGCTTCCGGACACCGAACGAGCCACTTCAGGGCTCCGGAATCCACTCCAGCAACGCAGCGTAGAGCGTCAGACCGGGGCCGAACGCCAGCATCACCACCCGGTGCGGCGGGCTCCCGGAACGCCGCAGCCGATCGAGGATCAGCAGCACCGTCGGCGACGAACAGTTGCCGCGCTCCGCCAGCACCGCGCGCGACGCCGCCATCGCCTCCGCCGACAACTCCAGCTCCCGCTCGACCACGCCCAGGATCCGCGGGCCGCCCGGATGCACGGCCCACCCGTCTACATCGGACAAGCGGAGGTCGTGGCGGGCCAGCAGGTCGTCGACGAGCCCGCGTACGTGCACCGACAGCACCTGCGGCACCCGCGGCGACAACCCCATCCGGAACCCGAGGTCGGTCACCTCCCACGTCATGTGGTCGGCCGTCGACGTGTCCGTGACGGCGGCCACCTCACGGACGGCGTACCCGCCGGCGCGGGACGGCAACACCACCGCCGCAGCGGCCGCGTCCGAGAAGAGCGCGTGCGCCACGATCTGCTGGGTGTCCACCCGCGCCGACGGCGGCTGCACGTGCAGGCTGGTCAACTCGACGCAGAGCAGCAGCGCCGGACGACCCCGCGCGGCGACGAAGTCACCCACCGTCCCCAGCCCCGGCAGCGCCGCGTAACAACCCATGTGCCCGACGAAGAGCCGCTGGGTGTCGGCCGCCATACCCAGGTCACGGGCGAGCAGGATGTCCAACCCCGGCGTGGCGTACCCGGTGCACGAACACACCGCGAACAAGCCGAGGTCGTCCGCGGCCACCCCGGCGTCGGTCAGCGCCCGACCGACCGCCTCCTTGCCCAACGGCAGCGCCTCGACCAGATAACGCGCCATCCGCCGCTCCGTGGACCAGCCGGACAGATCCTCGAGCAACGGACTGACCACCGCCTGCCGGGTGGTCACCCCCGAATTGGCGAAGATCCGTTCAGCGAGGGCCCGGGTCGTGCCCTCGTAGTAGCCGGCGAAATAGCCCTCCCACAGGTCGCGTTGGGCCGCGGCGGGCGGCAACGCCACGCCCAGACCGGCGACCACCGGAACGATCCTCCGTTCACCCACCGATACGGCCTCCCGTCACCTGCATGCTCACCGACTCGCTTCTTCGTTCACCCTGCGGGGCTCACTCGCTCCGCTCGCCCACTCCTCGCGCCCACAGCACCAGCCTTTCGCTCGCGACTGCGGGGCTCACTCGCTCCGCTCGCCCACTCCTCGCGCCCACAGCACCAGCCTTTCGCTCGCGACTGCGGGGCTCACTCGCTCCGCTCGCCCACTCCTCGCGCCCACAGCACCAGCCTTTCGCTCGCGACTGCGGGGCTCACTCGCTCCGCTCGCTCACTCCTCGCGCTCACCATCTCGGGGTTGACGTGTCGCGGTCCGGGTCGCCGCCCAGCGCCGCGACACCCAGCCAGTCGGCGCACACGTCGGACGTGGCCGGGTGCAGCGAACCGCACCGGGCGTCGCGGTAGAGACGCTCCAGCGGATGGCCGCGCCGGGTCGCCGAGGTTCCCGCCGCCTCCAGCATCGAGGCCGCAACCTCGGCCGCCGTGGTGCCGGCAAGCAGCTTCGCCCGCCACACCCAGCGGTTGGTGTCCACGTCACCCGGTGCCGCGTCGACCCGGCCGGCCGCCTCGTCCACCACCAGCCGGGCCGCCGCGACCGCCGAGTCGGCCCGACCGATCCGGGCCCGTACGGCGGGCAGCCCGCCCAGTCGGCGCGCGTTCACGTGCTCGACGGCCGCGTCGACGGCCGCCTGCGCCACCCCGACGTACACGGCGGCGTAGCTGGCGATCAGCCAGTGCGGCATCATCTGGGCGATCACCAGGGCCAGCCCTTCCACGCCACCGAGCAGCGTGTCGGCCGGCACCCGTACGTCGAGATGCAGGTCGTGCGAGGAGGTCGCGCGCATGCCCAGTGAGTCCCAGGTCGGCTCGACCTCGATCCCGGGAAGCGTCGCCGGGACCAGGAACTGCGACACCACCCCCGGGTCGGCGGCGCTGCGGGCCGCGACCAGGTAGGCGTCGGCGTTGCCGGCACCGGAACAGAACGTCTTCGCGCCCTTGATGTGGTAGCCGCCGTCGACCGGCTCGTAGACGGTGGCCAGCTGCGACAGGCGGGAGCCGGCCCGCCGCTCGCTCATCGCCACGCCGTACCAGGATCCGGTCGCCGCAGCGGCGAGCAGCCGGTCGCGGGCGGCCAGCGCCTCGTCGGGGACGCCGAGTGCCTCGGCGGTCTGTTCGTCGACCGCGCCGAGCGCACCGGTGACCGAGGCGTGCATGTTGAAGACCAGCGCGGTGGCGCCGTTGCCGCGGGCCAACTCGTAGGCGACCGCGGCGTACTCGGCGAAGCTCGCCCCCACTCCGCCCAGTTCGCTCGGGACCATGAGGCCGAAGAGCCCGGCCCGGCGCAGGTCGGCGAAGTCCTCGACCGGAAAGGTGCCGTCCCGGTCGTGTCCGGCCGCGCGGGCCGCCAGCCGTGGCGCCAACCGACGCGCGGCACCGATCGCATCCACCGCCATGCCTCCCCTTCTGCCCGCGGATCACGCTTCAGCTCTGCTTGACGCCACGCCCCTGGTATAGGACCGCCGTGGACCAGGTGGGAACGATGCGGGGCGCCGGCCGGTCGACGGTCGACGCCGAACGTCCGGTAGCCGTCCGAACTACCCAGCCGGCGGTACGCCAGAACGTCGGCCGTACCCCGCGCACCGAGAGCCGTACGCCGTGCCGGGCACACAGCCGGATCAGCTCGCGCGGATCGACGAACAGGGCCGGATCGTGGATGCCCCGCGGCACCCCGGGCACGAGTTCGGCCAGCCGTACGGCCAGCAGCCGGCTCAGCGCGGTCGCGTTCAACGTGTCGAGGACCAGCAGGCCGCCCGGCCGCAGGATCCGGCAGATCCCGGCCACCGTGCCGGGCAGGTCCGGCACGTGTTCGAGCAGTTCACCGGCGACCACCACGTCGGCGCAGCCGTCGGCCAGCGGCACCGCGGTCGCGTCGCCGACGACCGGTTCGACGCCGTGACCGGCCGCCTGTACGAGGGCCGAGCGAACCAGGTCGACGCCGACGTGCCGGTAGCCCTTGCCATGTAGATGCGGGGCGAGCAGGCCGGCGCCGCAGCCGACGTCGACGAGGAGCGCGCCGGGTCCGGTGGCCGGCGGCACGAGCCGGGCCCGGGCCGCGGCCAGCCAGTGCAGCATGGCGAACGCGCCGTCCGGTCGCCACCACTGGTCCGCGAGGTCGTCGTACTGGCGGGGGTCGTTGGGGGGCAGGGCCCGGATGCCGGCGCGACGGTGCTCCGCGCCGACCGCCCCGGAGCTGTCCATGGATCGAGCGTGGCACGACGGGCCGGTAACAACCAGACTTCCTCTATGTCGCGGACGGTGTTAGGGCTGATACGGGCGAGCCATCCGGAGCCGGCGGTCGCGGTGACCACGGTGTCCGCCCTGCTGGCCTGGGGGGTCGGCCACGGGCCGTCGGGCATCGTCCGGGTCGCGGCGACGGTGCTGGCCAGCCAACTCGCCGTCGGGTGGGTCAACGACCGGCTCGACGCGGACCGGGACGCGCTCGTCGGCCGGTCGGACAAGCCACTGGCCACCGGTGCGGTCGGCCGGCGCGCCGTCACGGTGGCGGGCCTGCTGGCCGCGGTGGCCACCCCGCTGCTGGCCACCACGACCACCTGGCCGGCCACGGCCTGCGCCACGCTCGCCCTGGTGTCGGCACTGCTCTACGACTGGCCGCTGAAGACGACCCCGGTGTCGGTGCTGCCGTACGCGGTCTCGTTCGGCGCGCTGCCCGCGTTCGTGGTGCTGGCGCTGCCGGGCGCGCCGGCGCCGCCGTTGTGGCTGGTCGGGGCGGCCGCGCTGCTGGGCGCGGGTGCCCACTTCGCGAACGTCCTGCCCGACCTCGACGACGACGGCCGGACCGGCGTACGCGGGCTCGCGCACCGGATCGGGGCGACCCGGTCGCGGTTCGCCGCCGGGGCGCTGCTGCTCGCGGCGACGGCGACGCTGGTGTTCGGGCCGCCGGGGCCGCCGTCGTGGGTCGGCCTCGCGGCGATCGTCGCCGCCGTCGTGGTCCTGCCCGCCGGCTGGTACGTCGCGCGCCGGGCGGCCCGACGAGGTGGCCGACAGGTCGCCGTGTTCCGGGCCGTCATGCTGATCGCGTTGATCGACGTCGTCCTGCTCGTCGTCGGCGGCCGGGGCCTCTGACCCCGCCCACGGGGCCGGATCCGGCGAGGTGGCGGGCCGGATCGGGGTACGGGGAGGCCGCCAACTAGTCTGGTGCGTGGTCTGTACGGGTGTGCCCACCATGCCCGGGCCGATCGGGCCACGCCCGACGTGCCGCCAGGCCACGCCCCGATGTGCCGGCCGGTTTCGTCACCGGGCGGGATCGCGACGAGGAGGACCGACGTGACGCGCTCGATCAGTGGGACCCGCCACCGGGCGGCTCTGCTGGGTGGGGTGGCTCTCGCCACCGCACTACTGGTGTCGGGTTGCGGCGCGGGCCAGATCGCCGAGACCGCCGCAAAGGCGCCGTCGGTGTCCGGCGTCAACGTCGACTCTCCGGCCGGTTCGGTCCTGATCCGGAACCTGCACGTCGTCTACCAGGGCCCCGAGGGCTATCCGGCCGGCGGCGAGGCCCCGCTGGTGATGAGCCTCTACAACCAGTCCGACGAGCCGGTCATGGTCCGGATCACCGCGACGCCGAGCGCCGGGCCGGACAACCAGTCGACGCTGGTGTCGGGCAGCTCGGTGGTGTTCACCGACCTGACCACTCCCGCGGTGCCGCCGGCCTCGCCGTCGGCGCCCGCGTCCCCGTCGGCCGCCGCCTCGCCGACCGCCACCGGCACCGCGTCCCCGTCGGCGCCCGCCGCATCGGCTTCCCCGACCACTCCGCCCGCCCCCGCGACCCGCCCGGCCGTGATCGAGATTCCGGCGCTGGGCTCCTTCGTCATCTCCGGCACCGGTGACGAACTTCTCCAGGTCGAGGGCCTGAACGCGGCGCTCACCCCGGGCAAGTCGGTCACCCTGACGTTTGAGTTCAGCAACGGGGAGCCACCGCTGGTGACGACCGCGCCGACCGGCGTGCCGCTGTCGCCGGCCCCGCGCGCGACCTCGGTGACCGGCGACGACGGGCACTGACCTTCCGACGGCAGCCTCGGGCGGGCCACCACCTCCTCACGGCGGTTGGTGCCCGCCCGCGTCGTACCCGCTGTCTAGAGTCGTGACGTGACCTCCCGACCCGCGTCGCGGCCCCGGGCCGCAGCCCGTGAGCCGCGTCCCGCCTACGAGTGCGACGCCTGCGGCCACCAGCCACCGAAATGGGTCGGCCGCTGCCCGGAGTGCGGCGAGTGGGGCTCGGTGGTGGAGTCCACCGTCACCGGACCACTGGTCTCCGGGCGGGTGGTCACGTCCCGTCTGCCCGCGGAACCGGCCCGACCGATCGCCACGATCAGCGCCGCACCGGCGAAGGCCCGCCCGACCGGGGTGACCGAACTCGACCGGGTGCTCGGTGGCGGCCTGGTGCCGGGTGCGGTGGTCCTGCTGGCCGGCGAACCGGGGGTGGGCAAGTCGACGCTGCTTCTCGACGTGGCCCAGCAGTGGGCGGCCGGTGCGGGCAGCCCTTCGCTGGTCGTCAGTGGTGAGGAGTCGGTGAGTCAGATCCGGCTCCGGGCCGAACGGATGGGCACCCTCCACGACCGGCTCTACCTGGCCGCGGAGAGCGACCTCGGGGCGGTCATCGGGCACCTCGACGCGGTCAAGCCGGGCCTGCTGGTGCTCGACTCGGTACAGACGATCTCCACCCCCGGCACCGAGGGGGTGCCGGGCGGGGTGACCCAGGTCCGCGCGGTGACCGCCGCCCTGGTCGCCATCGCCAAGGAACGGGGCGTGGCGACCGTCCTGGTCGGCCACGTGACCAAGGACGGACAGGTCGCCGGCCCCCGGGTGCTGGAGCACCTGGTCGACGTGGTGCTCCACTTCGAGGGTGACAAGCACTCGTCGCTGCGGATGGTCCGTGGTGTCAAGAACCGGTTCGGTGCCGCCGACGAGGTCGGCTGCTTCGAGATGCACGAGGGTGGCATCAGCAGCCTGCCCGACCCGTCCGGTCTGTTCCTGACCCGCTACTCCGAGCCGGTGCCGGGCACCTGTGTCACGGTCGCGATGGAGGGCCGGCGGGCGCTGGTGACCGAGGTGCAGGCGCTGATCGGCGCCACCGTCGCCGGTTCGCCGCGGCGCACGGTGTCCGGGCTGGACAGCGCCCGGCTGGCGATGGTGCTGGCCGTGCTCCAGCGCCGCACCGAACGGCTCACCCTGCATGACCGTGAGGTCTTCGCGGCCACCGTCGGCGGGATCCGGGTGGTCGAGCCGGCGGCGGACCTGGCCGTCGCGCTGGCGGTGGCGTCGGGCGGGCTCAACCTCGCGATCGCGCCGAACCTGGTCGCGATCGGCGAGGTCGGCCTCACCGGCGAGGTACGCCGGGTCGGGGCGGTTCCCCGCCGGCTGGCGGAGGCAGCCCGGCTCGGCTTCCGGTTCGCGATCGTGCCGAACGGTTGCGGCCCGGAGTCGACCGGAGTGAAATCCGACACGATCCGCGTGGTGGAGGTCGCCGACGTACGGGCGGCGTTGCAGTGGGCGGCGCGGGCCTCGGCGGAGTGACCGGAACGGCGGACACTCTCCGACCCCCGTCCGGGTGCGCACGGCGACGACGTGGCCGGTGACCGGGGGTGGGCGGTCGAGGTTGCCCGATTTCAGATGGAATGTCGATGACCGGCCCGTAACTGCGGCCAACCGACCGGCCGCCCCACCGCCACGGCACACAGTGGGAGGTCACCGCACCACACACGAGCGTCACCGCGACCGCAGCGGGCGGGTGACGATCCGTAGACTGTCCAGGTGCCGATCGACCGCGATGCGAACAAAACCGCTGGCGTCAGCCCTCCGGGGCGGGCCGGCGTCGTCGGCTCGCCCGTCCGTGTGAGCGCCGGTTCCTCCCCGCTCGCCGGCTCCGGGGCGACCGGCGATCCGTTGCGCGCCAACCTGGCGCTGATGGCACCGGGCACCGCGCTGCGTGACGGGCTGGAACGGATCCTGCGGGGCCGCACCGGAGCGCTGATCGTGCTCGGCTACGACAAGGTCGTGGAGGGGCTGTGCACCGGCGGCTTCCCACTCGACGTCGAGTTCTCCGCGACCCGGGTACGCGAGCTGTGCAAGATGGACGGCGCCGTGGTGCTCTCCAGCGACGGCACCCGGATCGTCCGGGCGGCCGTCCATCTGATGCCCGACCCGTCCATCCCCACCGAGGAGTCCGGCACCCGGCACCGCAGCGCGGAGCGGGTCGCCCGGCAGACCGGCTACCCGGTGATCTCGGTGAGCCAGTCGATGCGCATCATCAGCCTCTACGTCAACGGGCAGCGCCACGTGCTCGACGACTCGGCCGCCATCCTGTCCCGGGCCAACCAGGCCCTGGCCACCCTCGAGCGCTACAAGCTGCGGCTCGACGAGGTCTCCGGCACGCTGTCCGCGCTGGAGATCGAGGATCTGGTGACCGTACGTGACGCGGTGGCCGTCGTGCAGCGGCTGGAGATGGTACGCCGGATCGCCGACGAGATCGCCGGGTACGTCGTCGAACTGGGTACCGACGGTCGGCTGCTCGCGCTGCAACTCGACGAACTGATGGCGGGCGTCGACTCCGACCGCACCCTGGTGATCCGCGACTACCTGCCGGTCGGGCGCAAGGCCCGTACCCTCGACGAGGCCCTGGTCGAACTCGACCTGTTGACCGCGACCGAACTGATCGACCTGGTCGCGGTGGCGAAGGCGATCGGCTATCCGGGTGCGTCCGACGCCCTCGACGCGGCGGTGAGTCCGCGCGGCTTCCGACTGCTGGCGAAGGTGCCCCGGCTGCCGGGTACGGTCGTCGACCGGCTGGTCAACCACTTCGGCAGCCTGCAACGGCTGCTCGGGGCAACGGTCGAGGATCTGCAGGCGGTCGACGGGGTCGGCGACGCACGGGCCCGGGGCGTACGGGAGGGACTCTCCCGGCTCGCCGAGGCGTCCATCCTGGAGCGGTACGTCTGACCCGGCCGGTCACCTTCGTGACGAGCTGATCCGGCCGGTCACTTCGTGACGGTGAACCTCACCGACTCGCTGAGCTTCTGGTCCAGCCGTCCGATGATCTGGTATTCGCCGGCCGCGGGGAAGGGGCCGTTGGCGAGGTTGCCGGCGCACTCGCTGGTGGTCTTGCCGTTCCAGCCGACCCGGAACTCCATCTCGTGGTTCGGGACGAACGACTGGACGTCGTTGCCCCGTACGGCGCCGCACGTGTCCGACGACCACACCTTTTCGGCGCCCTGCTTGACGTAGATCTCCTGCATGTCGGCGCCGACGTCACGCTTGCACGTACGGGTGGAGACGTTTTTGATCTTCAGTCGGATCTCGATCGTGACGCCCTGCTGGGCGGTGGTGCGGGACGGCACCGGGATCAACGACATCTCCGCGTCGGTGCAGGTCTCGCCCGTGGGCGGATTCTGCGGCGCGGGGTTCTGCGGCGCCTGTTCGGGCGGGGTGTCCGGGGTGGGTTCAGCGGTGGGGGGCGGATCGGCGGGTGCCTCGCTGGTCGGCGGCGTGCCGGTCTCCGGCGTCAGCAGGGTCGCCGTCGCCTCGGGGGTCGGCGTGGTGTCGTTACCGACCGGCGAGGTCTTAGGGTCGCCACCGCCACTGCACGAATAGAACAGAACGATCACCGGAAGCAGGATGGCGACGAGCACGATGGCCCGTCGCCGCCAGTAGACGGCGGACGGCAGTGGGCCAACCGTCATTCGCATGATGCCCTCACCGTATCGGGATCGGTTCTGGTGGCTCCGACGACGCGCCGGAAGCGTCCCGCACACCTCCGCCGCCCGCGACACCGTCAGAGATAGACCTTCCGTTGGTAGATCGCGTGTGCACCGGCGACGCGGTCGAGAAACAGCAGACCGGCGCAATGGTCGATCTCGTGTTGAAGCGCGCGGGCCTCGAAACCGTCCGTCGCCAAGCGTACCGGTTGTCCGGTTCCGGGAAGCACACCCTCGACCGTGACCCGACTGGCCCGCTTCACGTCACCGGTGAGGTCCGGCACGGACATGCAGCCTTCCCGCCCGGGCCGCCACCGGCTGGCCTCGACGAGCTTCGCGTTGCACAGCACGAACGTGCCGTGCACGGTGACCGACTTCGGATGACCGGTCACGTCGACCGCGAACATCTGCGCGGCCACCCCGACCTGTGGAGCGGCCAGACCCACACAACCCGGCGCCGAGCGCATGGTGGCGACCAGGTCGGCGGCCAGCCGGACGACCTCGTCGGACAGCGGGTCGACCTCGGCGCCGCCGCCGCCGAGTACCTGCGCCGGCGCGGTGACGACAGGGCGAACCTTGCCCGGCTCGCCCAACGCGGCAAGGGTCCATCCACCCAGCGCCTCGGTCACAGCAGATCGGATCCCGCCGGGCGCAGGGTGATCCCGACCTCCAGCGCGGTTGCCACCTCGCCCAGCCGGGTGGACACCCCGGCCGCGCTGCCCGCCGGCAGGTCGACCTCGGCAACCAGCACGTAGAGCGGACCGGTCAGCCTGGTGGTGAGGTCGGTTACGTTGCCGCCCGCCTCGGCCAACACCCGGGTCACCGCGGCGACGATGCCGAGCCGGTCGGCACCGTGCACGCTGACGACGTACGGCTCGCCGGCCGGGTTCTGCGGCCCGTCCGGCCGGACCTCCCGTACGGTCGAGACGAGCTGACCGTCGACGCTCAGCGGGGCCAGTGCGGCCTCGGCCTCGGCCACCGCCGGCCCGGAGCAGACCAGGGTCATCGCGAAGTGACCGCGGAGCCGGGTCATGGTCGAATCGGTCAGGTTGGCGCCGAGGCCCGCGAGAAGTCCGGCCACGTCGGCGACGATGCCCGGCCGGTCCGGGCCGATCACGGTGATCGCGAGCTCGCTCATCCGGGCAGTCTGCCCGATCGGAACCGTCCGATGTCGCCGCCGTCGACGTGTCGTCCACGGTGCGGGACGGCGGGCTGCCCCGTCCGTCCCGGGTCCTTCGGCGGCCGTGCGAGGATCGGCGGCGAGATGGTGGACAAGGAACTGGCTTCGATGGCGATCCGGTGGTTCGACGAGAACGCGCGTGACCTGCCGTGGCGTGCACCGGGTGTGGGCGCCTGGGCGATCCTGGTCAGCGAGGTCATGCTCCAGCAGACCCCGGTCGTACGGGTGCTGCCCGCCTGGCGGACCTGGCTGGCGCGTTGGCCGGAACCGGCGGCGCTGGCGGCCGATCCACCGGCCGAGGCGATCCGGATGTGGGGCCGGCTCGGATATCCCCGCCGGGCGTTGCGGCTGCGCGAGTGCGCCGTCGCGATCGTCGAGCGGCACGACGGGCAGGTGCCGACCGGGCTCGACGAGTTGCTCGCCCTGCCCGGCGTGGGTGCGTACACGGCGCGGGCGGTGGCCGCCTTCGCGTACGGGCAACGGCATCCGGTCGTCGACACCAACGTACGACGGCTCGTGGCCCGGGCGGTCGCCGGTGAGCCCGACGCGGGGCCGGCGACCCGCCCGGCGGACCTGGTCGCCACCGCCGAACTGCTGCCGGTGGATCCGGCCCGGGCGGCGCGGGCGAGCGCCGCGTTCATGGAACTCGGGGCGCTGGTGTGCGTGGCCCGGACACCCCGGTGCGCCGACTGCCCGTTGGCTTCGATGTGCGCGTGGCGGGCGTCGGGGCGTACGGCCCCGAGGGTCCGACCCGCCGCCCCCAGCGGTACGCCGGCACGGACCGCCAGGTACGCGGGATGCTGCTGGCGGTGCTGCGGGAGACGACCGGGCCGGTGCACCGCGATCGCCTCGACCTGGTGTGGGATGACGACGCGCAGCGGGCCCGGGCGCTGGCCGGGCTCGTCGACGACGGTCTGGTGGAGCCGGTCGGTGAGTCGTACGTCCTCGCCGGGGACCGGATCCTGCCCGTTGACCGTCCGCCCGCCGGCCGTCGCGTCCCCGGCCCGCGCCGCGCCGCCGGCCCGGAGGTCGGCACCGAACGGACCTGAGACACGGAAAAGCCGGGCCGGAGTGGGAACTCCGGCCCGGCTTCTTCTCGCCGTTGTTACTCGGTCGCTTCGGCCGTCTTGGTCAGGTTGGCCGGAACGGCGTCCGGAACCTCGACCGGCTTGTCGGCCCCGCGGAACACGAGCTTCGACTTGTCGATGTCCTCCGGGTCGCCTTCGCAGTCGATGACGACGATCTGGCCCGGCTTCAGCTCGTTGAACAGGATCCGCTCGGACAGGTTGTCCTCGATGTCACGCTGGATCGTGCGACGCAACGGACGAGCACCCAACACCGGGTCGAAGCCCTTCTTCGCCAGATACTTCTTGGCGTCGTCGGTCAACTCCATACTCATGTCCTTGTTCCGCAACTGCGTCTCGATCCGCCCGATCATGATGTCCACGATCGAAAGAATCTCCGTCTGCCGCAACTGGTGGAACACGATCGTGTCATCGATACGGTTCAGGAACTCCGGCCGGAAATGCTGCTTCAGCTCGTCGTTGACCTTCGTCTTCATCCGCTCGTAGTTCGACTCGGAATCCTCCGAAGCCTGGAACCCCAACGACACCGCCTTCGCCACATCCCGCGTACCCAGGTTCGTCGTCAGGATGATCACCGTGTTCTTGAAGTCCACGATCCGACCCTGACCATCGGTCAACCGACCATCCTCCAAAATCTGGAGCAGGGTGTTGAACACGTCCGGATGAGCCTTCTCGATCTCATCGAACAACACCACCGAGAACGGCCGCCGACGGACCTTCTCCGTCAACTGCCCACCCTCGTCATACCCGACGTAACCGGGAGGCGCACCCACCAACCGCGACACCGTGTACCGGTCGTGGAACTCGCTCATGTCCAACTGGATGAGCGCGTCCTCGCTACCGAACAGGAACTCCGCCAGAGCCTTCGACAACTCCGTCTTACCCACCCCGGACGGGCCGGCGAAGATGAACGAACCAGACGGCCGCTTCGGATCCTTCAACCCGGCGCGGGTACGCCGGATCGCCTTGGAGACCGCCTTGACCGCGTCCTCCTGACCGATGACCCGCTTGTGCAGCTCGGCCTCCATACGCAGCAGCCGGGACGTCTCCTCCTCGGTCAGCTTGTACACCGGAATACCGGTCCAGTTGGCGAGGACCTCGGCGATCTGCTCGTCGTCGACCTCGGACACCACGTCCAGGTCCCCGGCCTTCCACTCCTTCTCCCGCTGCGCCTTCTGACCCAGCAGCTGCTTCTCCTTGTCCCGCAACTGCGCCGCCCGCTCGAAGTCCTGCGCGTCGATCGCGGACTCCTTGTCCCGACGCACCTGAGCGATCCGCTCATCGAAATCACGCAGGTCCGGCGGCGCCGTCATCCGACGGATCCGCATCCGCGCACCCGCCTCATCAATCAGATCGATCGCCTTGTCCGGCAGGAACCGGTCCGAGATGTAACGGTCGGCGAGGGTCGCGGCGGCGACGAGGGCAGCGTCGGTGATCGTCACCCGGTGGTGCGCCTCGTAACGGTCGCGCAACCCCTTGAGGATCTCGATGGTGTGCGCCAACGACGGCTCACCCACCTGGATCGGCTGGAACCGCCGCTCCAACGCCGCGTCCTTCTCCACATACTTGCGGTACTCGTCGAGGGTCGTCGCACCGATCGTCTGCAACTCGCCACGCGCCAGCATCGGCTTCAGGATGCTCGCCGCGTCGATCGCGCCCTCCGCCGCACCCGCACCGACCAGCGTGTGGATCTCATCGATGAACAGGATGATGTCACCCCGGGTACGGATCTCCTTGAGCACCTTCTTCAGACGCTCCTCGAAATCACCCCGGTACCGCGAACCGGCGACCAACGCACCGAGGTCAAGCGTGTAGAGCTGCTTGTCCTTCAGCGTCTCCGGCACCTCACCCTTGATGATCTTCTGGGCCAGGCCCTCGACCACCGCCGTCTTGCCGACGCCGGGCTCACCGATCAGCACCGGGTTGTTCTTGGTGCGGCGGGACAGCACCTGCATGACCCGCTCGATTTCCTTCTCGCGCTCGATGACCGGGTCGAGCTTGCCCTCGCGGGCGGCCTGGGTCAGGTTACGACCGAACTGGTCGAGCACGAGGCTGGTCGACGGGGCGGCCTCGCCGGTGGTGGCGCCGGCCGCGGCGGGCTCCTTGCCGCCCTGGTAACCGGACAGGAGCTGGATCACTTGCTGGCGAACCCGGTTGAGGTCGGCGCCGAGCTTGACCAGCACCTGGGCGGCGACGCCCTCACCCTCACGGATCAGCCCGAGCAGGATGTGCTCCGTGCCGATGTAGTTGTGCCCGAGCTGCAACGCCTCACGCAGCGACAGCTCCAGGACCTTCTTGGCCCGCGGCGTGAACGGGATGTGCCCGCTCGGCGCCTGCTGGCCTTGGCCGATGATCTCCTCGACCTGCTGGCGAACGCCCTCCAGGGAGATACCGAGACTCTCCAGGGCCTTCGCAGCCACGCCCTCACCCTCGTGGATGAGGCCGAGCAGGATGTGCTCCGTGCCGATGTAGTTGTGGTTGAGCATCCGGGCTTCTTCCTGAGCCAGGACGACAACCCGTCGCGCTCGGTCGGTGAACCGCTCGAACATGCCCTCGTGCTCCTCACGTGCCGTGCGCCAGTGGTCGTGGCGGGGCCAGCGCCCGGAACGTCCAGGCGGACGCCCGTGGCATTACTCTATCGTCGCGAGCCGACTCTGCCGTGGTCGTGCGTGCCGGACCGGGTCGGGTACGCGATGATTTATCCAACTCTGCACGCTCACCGGGTGTTCCCGGAGGCCGTGGTGTACGCGCAGAGCGAAATCGGCACGGCGCGGAGCGACGGCTAAGTCCACCTGACGTTGTCCACAGCCTGTGGACAACGTCTTCCACCGACTGTGGACAACTTCCGGCATATGTCGCGAACTAGGACAAAACACGCCCGGGTTCGAGGTGTGACACCTCGAACCCGGGCGAAGGACCGGAAGACGCGCCGGCGCCTCAGCGCCCGGCCTTCTGGTGGTACTCGTCGACGATCTCCTGAGGAATCCGTCCCCGGTCGGAGATCTCCTTGCCTTCCTTCTTGGCCCAGGACCTGATCGCCTTGTTCTGCTCCCGGTCGGCAGCCGCCCCGCCTCGGCCACGAGCGGCGCGACCGCCGACCACCACGCCACCGCGACCGATCTTCGAGCCTGCGGAGACGTACGGGGCGAAAAGATCCCGCAATTTACCGGCGTTCTTGTTGGAGAGGTCGATCTCGTACTGAACCCCATCGAGCGAGAACTTGACGGTCTCGTCCGCGTCGCCGCCGTCGAGGTCATCGACCAGCTTGTGAATGATGTGCTTCGCCACGTGCCACAATCCTTTCGCGCAGGTTCACCCGCAAACAAGAGAACAATAGCTTGATAGGCGCACGGCACGTCAATAGGACACGGAAACTGTTGCGGAATCTACTGGGCCCTGGTCAGCGGGAAGAGGATGGTTTCCCGAATTCCCAAGCCGGTCAGCGCCATCAGCAGCCGGTCGATTCCAAATCCCATGCCCCGGACGGCGGCATTCCGTACTCGATCGCACGCAGGAAGTCCTCGTCGAGCGGCATGGCCTCGGTGTCACCCTTGGCCGCCAGCCGGGCCTGGGCGACCAGCCGCTCACGCTGCACGACCGGGTCCACCAGCTCCGAGTAGGCCGTACCGAGTTCGAACCCGAGCACGTAGGCGTCCCACTTCTCGGTAAGGCCCGGCTCGGTGCGGTGCGCCCGGGTGAGCGGGCTGGTCTCCTCGGGATAGTCGCGCACGAAAGTGGGCTCGCGCAGTCCCGGCACGACCAACTCCTCGAAGAGCTCCTCGGCGAGCTTGCCCGGTCCCCACTTCGGGTCGACCGCCAGATCGTGCTTCTCCGCGTAGCGGACGAGGTGCGCCATGTCGGTCCGGACCGTCACCTCTTCCCCCAACGCTTCGGAAAGCGATCCGTACAGGGTGACCGAGCGCCACTCGCCGCCCAGGTCGAACTCCTGCCCATCGGCGTGGGTGACTACATGGGAACCGCTGACCGCCATCGCAGCCTCTTGCACGAGTTCCCGCAGGAGGACTGCCATGGTGTCGTAGTCGCCGTAGGCCTCGTAAACCTCCAGCATCGCGAACTCGGGTGAGTGCGACGAGTCCACACCCTCATTGCGGAAGTTACGGTTGATCTCGAACACACGCTCGATACCGCCGACTACGGAGCGCTTCAGAAACAACTCCGGAGCGATTCGGAGATACAGATCGGTGTCCAGCGCATTGCTGTGCGTCACGAATGGCCGGGCCGCCGCACCGCCGTGGACCAGCTGGAGCATCGGCGTTTCGACCTCCATGAAGTCCCGCCGGTGCAGCGAGTCCCGCAGACTTCGCACGACCGCCGACCGGGTACGCACGGTCTGCCGCGCCTGCGGCCGGACCACGAGGTCGACGTAACGCTGCCGGACCCGGGCCTCCTCGCTCAACGGCTTGTGCGCCACGGGCAGCGGGCGCAGCGCCTTCGCG
This sequence comes from Polymorphospora rubra, assembly GCF_018324255.1. GTDB lineage: Bacteria > Actinomycetota > Actinomycetes > Mycobacteriales > Micromonosporaceae > Polymorphospora > Polymorphospora rubra. The sequence continues at coordinate 3,203,802 of NZ_AP023359.1, read as the reverse complement.
GTGACCGCCCACGAGTCGGCGAGCACCGACAGTTCGCCGCGCCGGCTGGTGATGACCTCTCCCGTCACCCCGACGTGGTCACCGAGGTCGACCAGCCGCTTCCAGTCCTCCAGGCGGTCGGCCCCGACCCGGTCGAGCGAGAACATCGCCTGCAGCTCCGTACCATCACCCTCACGGAGAGTAGCGAACGCCAGCTTCCCGGTGTTGCGGATGAAGATCACCCGCCCGGCCACGGAGACCTTGTCGCCGGTGGCCGTGTCGGTCGGCAGGTCGGCGTACCGGGTCCGGATCTCCGCCAGCGTCGCGGTCCGCGGAAACCCCACGGGGTACGGGTCGATGCCCTCGGCCAGCATCCGGTCCCGCTTGGCCCGGCGGACCCGCATCTGCTCCGGAAGGTCGTCGTCGGGCTCGACGGGGGCGGGATTCTGCTCGGTCACGGAAGGCGTCCTCAACAGGTAGTCCTGGGCATGGTTTCGGCCACGAGCGTACTCAAGGCGCTCGGCGGCGGTTACCGGGTTATGGGCATGCGGAGCGGGTCAGACGTTGCGCTCGAAGACCATCCGCAGTCCGATGAGCGTGATCATCGGTTCGTGGTGGGTGATGGTGCGGCACTCGTCGATCACCACCGGGGCGAGGCCACCGGTCGCGATCACGGCGCGCAACTCCCCCAACTCCTCGGCCATCCGCTCGACGATCCGGTCGACCTGGCCGGCGAACCCGAAGTACATGCCGGCCTGAAGGCATTCGACGGTGTTCTTGCCGATCACGGAGCGGGGACTGGTCGGCTCGACCTTGCGCAACTGCGCCGCCCGGGCCGCGAGCGCGTCCAGGGAGATCTCGATGCCCGGCGCGAAGGCCCCGCCGAGGAACTCGCCCCGGGCGCTGATCACGTCGAAGTTGGTGGTCGTACCGAAGTCGACCACGATCGACGGACCGCCGAAGAGGGCGTGCGCCGCGAGGGTGTTGACCACCCGGTCGGCCCCGACCTCCTTGGGGTTGTCGATCGCCAACTGCACCCCGGTACGGATCCCCGGCTCGACCACCACGCTCGGGATCCCGCCGTAGTAGCGGGCGAGCATCGTCCGCAGGGAACGCAACGCGGCCGGCACCGTCGAGCAGGCCGCCACGCCGGTGATCTCGACCGCGTCGCCGGCCAGCAGGCCCCGGAACATCAGGCCCAGCTCGTCGGCGGTGGACCTGGCATCGGTCTTGATCCGCCAGGAGTGCACCAGCTTGTCGCCGTCGAAGGTGGCGAGGACGGTGTTGGTATTACCGATGTCGATGCAGAGCAGCATGGTCAGCTCCGGAACCGCAGATCGAGGGCGATGTCCAAGATAGGTGACGAGTGGGTGAGCGCCCCGACCGACAGGTAGTCGACGCCGGTGGCGGCGTATTCCGGCGCGACGTCGAGGGTCAGCCCACCGGTGGCCTCCAGCTCGGCCCGGTCACCGACGGCGGCCACCACCTCCCGCAGCAGAACCGGGGTCATGTTGTCGCAGAGCAGGAAGTCCGCCCCGGCGTCAACCGCCTCGACCGCCTCCACGACCGTGGTCACCTCGACCTGAACCGGCACCCCGGGAAACATCTCCCGGACCCGCCGGTAGGCCGCGGTGATCCCGCCGGCGGCGAGCTTGTGGTTGTCCTTGATCATCGCGACGTCGTACAGGCCCATGCGCTTGTTGGTTCCGCCGCCGGCACGGACGGCGTACTTCTCCAGCGCCCGCAGGCCCGGGGTGGTCTTACGGGTGTCGAGCACCATCGCCTTGCTGCCGGCCAGGACGTCGGCCCAGGCCCGGGTGTGGGTGGCGACGCCGGACATCCGGCTGAGCAGGTTGAGCGCGGTCCGCTCGGCGGTCAGCAGCGACCGGGTCGGCCCGGAGACCGTCGCCAGTACGTCGCCCCGGGCCACCCGCCCGCCGTCGGCCGCCACCAGCGACACCTGCACCGTACGGCTCGTCGCCAGGTCGAAGACCGCGGCCGCCACCGCCAACCCGGCCACCACCCCGTCCGCCCGGGCGACCACGTCCGCGGTGTCGAACTGGTCGTCGGGGATCGTCGCAACGCTCGTGACGTCGAGCCGCTCCGGCCCCAGATCCTCGTCGAGGGCGGTGCGGACGATCCGCTCCACGGCCTCCGGATCGAGCCCGTCGGCCTGGAGCGCCTGCACGGTGGACAGTCTCAGCACGATGCCTCCCAGGTGTGACCGACGGCGCCGTCGGGTCCGATCGACGCGACCAGGTGGCCCAGCCACTCGTCGCTGGCGGCGGCGTGGTCGTCGCGCCAGTGGCAGCCACGGGTCTCCCGGCGCCGATACGCCGCCCCGACCAGCAGCGAGCCGATGGTCAGCAGGTTGGTCGCCTCCCAGCTCGCGGTGCACGGCGTGCTCCGGCCGGTGCCGAGCCGGACCAGTTCGGCCGCGGTGTCGGCGAGGGTGCCGGCGGACCGCAGAACGCCGGCGCCACGGGTCATGGCCCGCTGCAACGGGATACGGATCCGCGGCTCGACCACCCAGCCGGATTCCCCGGCGGACGGGTCGCCCGGCACCGGGTCGGCCTGCGGTGGCAGGTCGCGCCGGATGTCCTCGGCGATCCGCCGGGAGAAGACCAGCCCCTCCAGCAGCGAGTTGCTGGCCAGCCGGTTGGCGCCGTGCACACCGGTGCAGGCGACCTCGCCACAGGCGTACAGGCCCGGAATCGAGGAACGGCCGTACAGGTCGGTCCGGACCCCGCCGGAGGCGTAGTGCGCCGCCGGTGCGACCGGGATCAGGTCGGTGACCGGATCCACGCCGGCCGCCCGGCACGACGCGACGATCGTCGGGAACCGGTGTTCGAGGAACTCGCGGCCGAGGTGCCGGGCGTCGAGGAAGACGTGGTCGACGCCGTCGGCCAGCATCACCCGGTGGATGCCCTTGGCCACCACGTCCCGCGGGGCCAACTCGGCCAGTTCGTGCCGGCCGACCATGAACCGGTGGCCCGCCGCGTCGACCAGATGGGCACCCTCGCCCCGCAGCGCCTCGGAAACCAGCGGCTGCTGCGCCCGGGGTGCCCCACCGGCGTCGGTGATCACCAACGAGGTCGGATGGAACTGGACGAACTCCACATCGGTCACCGCCGCGCCGGCTCGCAGGGCGAGCGCGACACCGTCACCGGTCGACACCACGGGGTTGGTGGTGGCCGCGAAGACCTGGCCGAGTCCGCCGGTCGCCAGCACCACCGCCCGGGCGAGAATCGCGCCGACGCCGTCCTCGCTGCCCTCGCCGAGGACGTGCAGGGTGATGCCGCACGCCCGCCCGTCGGCCGACCGCAGGAGGTCGAGGACCAGGGCGTGCTCGACCAGCCGGATCCACGGGTCGCGGCCGACCGCGGCGTGCAGCGCCCGCTGGACCTCCGCCCCGGTCGCGTCCCCACCGGCGTGCACGATCCGGTTGGCACGGTGGCCACCCTCGCGGGTCAGCATCAGCGAGCCGTCGGGGTGCCGGTCGAACTCCGCCCCCATCCGGATCAGCTCGCGGACCCGGCTCGGCCCCTCCTCGACCAGCACGCGCACCGCGGCCGGGTCGCACAGGCCGACGCCGGCGATCTCGGTGTCGGAGGCGTGCGCGGCCGGCGAGTCCAACGGGTCGAGTACGGCGGCGATGCCGCCCTGCGCCCACCGGGTCGAACCGTCGTCGATGTTGACCTTGGTTACGACCGTGACGTGCAGCCCCGCCTCACGCAGGTGCAGCGCGGCGGTCAGGCCGGCGATCCCCGACCCGACGACCACCACGTCGGTGTTCTCCACCCAACCCGGGGCCGGTGCCGCCAGTGCGCGGGGCAGTGCGGGCAGACCAGGTGTCGGCACGTCCATCCGGACAGTCAACCGCGCCGTGCCCGGCGGGTGGCGGGCGGGGGCCACGGAAGTGGTTTGCGCCGCCCCGACCGGGTCACTGGTACTGGATCGGCAGCCCGTTGTTGCCGGTGCCCTTCAGCGACCGGGTGAACTTCTTGTCGGCCATCCACAGGTAGCAGCGCACGCCGCGGTTGCCCGCCTGCCACTCGGTCTGCCCGTTGGGCAGCGCGATCACGCCGGTGCGGTAGCGCAGGTTGTTGTCCAGCGGCACGCCCACGTAACGGCCGACCAACGTACGGCACTCCGAGTAGAACTTGTCCCAGTCGGTGTCCTTGCTGGGGTAGTTGCCGTCGGGGGCGGTCCAGACTCCGACGAACTCGCTGTTGTGCTCCTTGGTGCACTCGACCGGGTCCATCGTGTCGACCCGATCCTCGCTGTTCAGCTTGACCGCGTAGCAGCCGAGGTTCAGCGGCGAGGTGGTCTTCAGCGCGTCGCGCAGGCTCGCGGTGCGGTTCACCGTCTCGCTGTCGCCGTCGTTCTCGACCGTCGACTCCTCGGTCAGGTCGCACCGGAACCAGCGTGCCCCGCCGCTCCACGCCTGCGGCGACGGCACCGCCACGCCCAGCCAGAGCCGGCCGGTACGCCAGTCGGCACCGACGAACTCCTTCGCCTTGGTGTCGCACTCGGTGTAGGCCGGCTTGATGTCCGTCGAGGAGGCGGTGGGCGGTTTGTTCGCCTCGGCGGTCGCGCCGGTCAGGGTCCCGACGAAGATCGTCTCGACCCGGTGCGAGGTCGCGCAGTCCACCGGGCTGTACGACGACAGGTATGCGGTCTCGGCGAAGTCGGCGGTGTGGCAGACCTCGGCCGCGGGCACGAACGCCTTCGGCTCCGGGAACGCCGCCCAGCCGTTGACCAGGTTACCGTCGACTCCGGCGGGGTTACCGCACCCCGTCAGCAGCAGCGTGGCTGTGCCGGCGACAGCGACAGCGGTCAACCAACGGCGCATCGCGACCCTCCCCATGCGTACGCGACTCGGATCGCTGAGCATACGTCAGTCCGCTGAACGGGATGATCCGGCAATCGCGCCCACGGGATCAGGCGGCCGGCGCCACCTGGTCCCCCCGGACCGGCCCACCGACCATCCCGGGCGCGGTGCCCGCCGGGTCGTCGCCCAGCTCGATGATCTTGTTGTCGGCGTCGACGTGCACGATCCGCGGCCGGTAGGAACGGGCCGTGGCGTCGTCGAGCTGGGCGTACGAAATCAGGATCACCAGGTCGCCGGGCTGTACCAGCCGCGCCGCGGCGCCGTTGATGCCGATCACGCCGGTGCCACGCGGCCCGGGGATCGTGTACGTCTCCAGCCGCGCCCCGTTGGTGATGTCGACGATCGCGACCTGCTCGCCGGGGAGCAGGTCGGCGGCGTCCAGCAGGTCCTCGTCGACGGTCACCGATCCGACGTAGTGCAGGTCGGCCTGGGTGACGGTGGCCCGGTGAATCTTGGACTTGAGCATGGTGCGGTACATCGGGGACGACTCCTCGGTCGACAGGTGCGGTGGGTGCCGGGTTCAGCGGGTGCCCGGCGGTTCAGGTCGTGGCCGGCGGGACCAGGTCGATCGCCGCGTTGTCGATCAGCCGGGTCTGGCCGACCCAGGCGGCCACCAGCAGCCGGGCCGGCCCGCCGTCCGGCGCCGGTCCCAGGTCGGGGTCGGTCAGGACGAGATAGTCCAGCTTCGGGGCAGCGACGCCGACCGGCGTCCCGAAGGCCGCCCGGGCGGCGGACAGTGCGCCGGCGGCACCCAGCCCGTCCGCGGCGGCGGTGGCGCCGGCGCGCAACGCCGCCGACAGGCGGACCGCCGCCTCGCGTTCCGGGGCGGACAGGTAGCGGTTGCGGCTCGACAGCGCCAACCCGTCCGGCTCACGTACGGTCGGCACCCCGACGATCTCCACGCCGAGGTCGAGGTCACGCGCCATCCGGCGGACCAGGGTGAGCTGCTGGTAGTCCTTCTCGCCGAAGAACGCGAAGTCGGGCCGGGTCAACTGGATCAGCTTGAGTACGACGGTGAGCACGCCGTTGAAGAAGCCCGGCCGGCTCTGCCCCTCCAGTTGCCCACCCAGCGGTCCCGGGTCGACCCGGACCATCGGCTCGCCGCCCGGATAGATCTCGTCACGGGCGGGCGCGAACACCACGGCCACGCCCGCCGCCCGGCAGATCTCCAGATCGGCCTCCAGCGTGCGCGGGTAGCGGTCGAAATCCTCGTTCGGCCCGAACTGGAGCGGGTTGACGAAGATCGTCACCAGCACGTGGTCGGCCCGCTCCGCGGCGGCGCGCAGCAGCGTCTCGTGCCCGGCGTGCAGGGCGCCCATCGTCATCACCACGGCCACGCTGCCGGGCAGGGACTTCCGGGCCGCGGCGAGCGCCTGCCGGTCGGGTACGACGGTGGTCATGGGGATCCCGCTCCGTCCACTCATGCGACCGCCTTCCGGCGCTCGTCGGCGAGTACGCCGAGCAGCGGTTCCGCGTCGGCCGGGCGCAGCCGCCCGGCCGCGATGGCCCGATCCGCCGTACGGCGGGCGAGCGCCAGGTAACTCGGCACCGAGTCGGGTGCCGAGGCGGCCAGCCGGGCCAGGTGCCGGGCGACCGTGCCGGCGTCGCCGCGCGACACCGGACCGGTCAGGGCGGCGTCGCCGAGCCGCAGCGTGTTGTCCAGCGACGCCCGCAGCAGTGGGCCGAGCACCTTCTCCGGTCGGGCCACCCCGGCGTCACGCAGCCGGTCCAGCGCCTCGTTGACGAGCGTGACCAGGTGGTTCGCGCCGTGCACGAGGGCGGCGTGGTAGAGGGCACGGTCGGCCTCGGCCACCCACTCGGGCGTACCGCCGAGGTCGGCGACCAGCCGTGTGACGAACGGCCGCAGGGCGTCGGGTGCGGTCACGCCGTACGAGATCCCGGCCAGGTTCGCCAGGTCGTCGGGGGTACCGGTGAAGGTCATGGCCGGGTGCAGGGCGAGTGGGCGGGCACCGGCCGCAGCGGCCGGTGCGAGTACGTCGAGCCCGTGCGCCCCGGAGGTGTGGGCGACGACCTGGCCGGGGCGCAGTACGCCGGTCTCGGCGAGCCCGGCGACGAGCGCGGCGAGGGAGTCGTCCGGAACGGCGACGATCAGCAGGTCGGTGGCGACCCGGGCGACCGCGTCGGCGGGCACGTTGGCGGTGTCGGGCAGGAGTTGCCCGAGCCGTGCCCGGGTCGCGGCGGAGACCCCCGACGCGGCGACGATCCGGTGGCCCGCGCCTGCCAGGGCGGCGCCGAGCACCGCACCGACCCGTCCGGCACCGACGATGCCGACGGTCAGCGGGCGGGATGGTCGGGTGGTCTGGCCGAACTCGGCTCCGGCCGGCCGGCCGGCATCGGCACGGCGGGCGGACGCTGTCGGCCGCGGGCGCGAAGGTGCGCTCATAGCGATGATCCAGTCCTCGAAAATGTGGTACCGGTCGATCGCAAGTATGCGCCGTTGTTACAGACCGGGGACAAGCATGTGTGAAAACCTTCACCGCCCTGGTCCGCCTCGCGGTCCGGCACCGCCGACGGGACGAACGATGCACCGTTTGTCCGGATCGCCGGCACCGGCGCGGTGCCCGCCGGGCGGCGGTCGCTAGGGTGTCCCGGGTCACGACGGAAGGTGGGGAAATGACCTCGATCCGCTGGCGGGAGGCCATGGCCGCGGCGCTCTACGGCCCGAACGGGTTCTTCGTCGCCGGAGCGGGACCCGCCGCCCACTTCCGTACCAGCGTCCACGCCGCACCTGCCTTCACCGGTGCCGTCCTGCGCCTGCTCGACCGGATCGACCACGCTCTGGACCGCCCGGACCCCCTGCACGTCGTCGATGTCGGCGCCGGCCGGGGCGAACTCCTCACGGCACTCGCCGGCCTCGCCCCCGCCGGGCTCCGGGAACGGCTCCGGCTGACCGCGGTGGAACTCGCCCCCCGCCCGGCGGACCTGCCCGCGGCGATCGGATGGCAGGACCGGCTGCCGGCCCCGGTGACGGGCCTGCTGGTGGCGACCGAGTGGCTCGACAACGTACCGCTCGACGTCGCCGACCGCGACGCCCCGGCGCCACCCCGTTACGCGCTGGTCGACCCCGCCACCGGCGACGAGTCGACCGGGACCCGGGTCGACCCCGACGACGCCGACTGGCTGGCCCGCTGGTGGCCCGGCGACGGGCGGGCCGAGATCGGGCTGCCCCGGGACCTGGCGTGGCGGACCGCGGTCGACGCACTGGACCGCGGGCTGGCCCTCGCCGTCGACTACGGCCACCTGCTGGCCGACCGGCCGCCGGCCGGCACCCTGACCGGGTTCCGCCACGGTCGACAGGTGCTCCCGGTACCGGACGGGTCGTGCGACATCACCGCGCACGTCGCCGTCGACTCGGTCGCGGCGGCCGGCTCGGCCGCGGCCGGCCTGCCGTACCAACTTCTCACCCAACGGGCCGCGCTGCGTGCGCTCGGGGTCGATGGCGCCCGGCCGCCGCTGGCCCTGGCCGCGACCGACCCGGCAGCGTACGTCCGCTCGCTGGCCGCCGCCTCCGCCGCCGCCGAACTGCTCGAACCGGCCGGGCTCGGGGGGCACTGGTGGCTGCTCCAACCGGTCGGCGTCGCCCCGATCCTCCTCGGCTGAGCACCCGGGCGGTCCCGCCCCACCGCCCGGCCATGGCACGATGACGGGCATGACCACCGGTGCGCTGCGTGAGGTGACCGTCGGTACCGGCGCCGGCCTGGACACGGCCGACATGGTGCTCAACATCGGACCACAACATCCGTCCACGCACGGGGTGCTGCGGCTCAGGCTCGTCGTCGACGGCGAGCGGGTGGTCTCCAGCGAGCCGATCGTCGGTTACATGCACCGGGGCGCCGAAAAGCTGTTCGAGGTCCGCGACTACCGCCAGATCATGGTGCTCGCCAACCGGCACGACTGGCTGTCGGCGTTCTCCAGCGAACTCGGCGTGGCCCTCGCCGTCGAGCGGTTGATGGGCATCGAGGTACCGGAGCGGGCGGTGTGGCTACGTACCGCGCTCGCCGAACTCAACCGGGTGCTCAACCACCTGATGTTCCTCGGCTCCTACCCGCTGGAGATCGGGGCGCTCACCCCGATGTTCTACGCGTTCCGCGAACGCGAGACCCTCCAGACGGTGCTGGAGGAGGCTTCCGGCGGCCGGATGCACTACATGTTCAACCGCGTCGGCGGCCTCAAGGAGGAGGTCCCGGCCGGCTGGACCCGACGCGCCCGGGAGGCGATCGGGCAGGTCCGGAGCCGGCTGCCCGACCTCGACAACCTGATCCGGCGCAACGAGATCTTCCTCGCCCGCACCGTCGGCGTCGGCGTGCTCACCGCCGCCCAGGCGGCCGCCTACGGCGCGTCGGGCCCGGTCGCCCGGGCCAGCGGGCTCGACTTCGACCTGCGCCGCGACGACCCGTACCTGGCGTACGGGTCGCTGTCCGTTCCGGTCGTCACCCGCTCCACAGGAGACTGCCACGCCCGGTTCGAGGTCCTGCTCGACCAGGTGTACGTCGCCCTCGACCTCGCCGAACGGTGCCTCGACGAGGTCGACCGGATCAGCGGACCGGTCAACGTACGGCTGCCGAAGGTGGTGAAGGCGCCAGAGGGGCACACGTACGCCTGGACCGAGAACCCGCTGGGCGTCAACGGTTACTACCTGGTGTCGCGGGGCGAGAAGACGCCGTGGCGGCTGAAGCTGCGCACCGCGTCGTACGCCAACGTGCAGGCCCTGTCGGCGTTGCTGCCCGGCTGCCTGATCCCCGACCTGGTGGCGATCCTCGGTTCGATGTTCTTCGTCGTCGGCGACGTCGACAAGTAGCCGTCAGCGCCAACGGTCGTCGGGGGCCGGGGGACGCCGTACCCGGACGACAGCTCGTCATCGTCGTCGCGGCGGCGACGCCCGCGCCGGGACGGCTGCTCGCCCCGCCGGGCGGGGCCGGCATCCACGTCCGGCTCGCGATCCCGCCACGACGGCAGGTCGGGTTCGCGGTCCCGCCAGTCCGGCTCCCGGTCCGCCCGACCGCGGTCGGCCCGGTCCGGCCCGCCACCCGTCGCGGACCTGCGCCCTGCCGGCCACTCGTCATCGTCCGGTTCCGCCCGCCGGCGGCCCCCGGTCCGCGGCTCCTCCCGCCGTACCGTCGCCCATCGGTCCTCGACGTGCAGTTCCGCACCGGAACCGTCGGCGTGTGCCGTGGCCCGCCGTTCACCGACCCGCAGTTCGCTGCCCCGTTCGTCGCTGCGCAGGCTCGCCCACCGGTTCGCCGACCGGTGGGCGTACTCGGCCGGGGGCGCCTCGACGGCGCGCGGCCCGGTCCCCCACCGACCGGTGTCGGGCGGCCCGGCATCGGCGGGTTCGGCGACGTCGGGCCGGTAGGGGCGGCCGTGCGGGCCCCCGGACCGCTCGTGGCCGTAGTCCGGGCCGTCCTCGTCGACGATCGTGTGCCGGGTCGTGACGTGGACGGTCTCGGTGTGCCGTACCACTCCCCTGGACCCCGGGACGGTGCCGGGGACCGACGCGCGCCCACCGGCGGACGCCGGGGCCGTGCCGGCGGCCGGCGGGGCACCTGCGTCGGGGAAGCCGACCGACGCCGTGCCCGCGTACGGCGGCGACGCGGCCCCCTGGTGCGTGCTGCCGCGTCCGGTCGCCGGCGGTGCGTCGGACCAGGCCGGCCCGGACCGCAGCGACTCGACCTGTCCACGCAGGGACTGCACCTCGTCGTACAGGCGCTGAAGCCGCTCACCGGAGGCCCGGTGGGTGGTACGGGCGGCGGTCGCGATGTCGGAGCGCAACTCCTCACGCAACGCGTCGATCTCGTCGAGCAGCTGGTCCTCCGCACCACCACGACCGGGGGCGATCTCCCGCCCGAGGGTGACGGAGAGCCCGATCAGCACCGTGCCGAGGACGGCGAGCACGGCCGCTATCCGCAACACACCCTCGCCCCGCGCGAGCAGGATCAGCAACGCCGCGAGCGGCGCGAGCCCGACCCCGACCCAGAACAGGATGGGCAGCAGCTGCCGGACGGCCGGCTTCTCGGGTCCCTCCTGGGCGGGCATGGCTGTGCAGCCTACCGACCCAACCTCGGAGGTGGAACCGGAACGGCTGGGAACCGTCCCCGTGCACCGGGTCCGCCCGCTCCCCACGACGGAAAGGGCCGACGTCCGTGGCGGACGTCGGCCCTTTCGCCGTCTTTCCAGGTCAGCCGGCGAGCGCGCCGTCCGACGAGAAGACCAGACCGACGCTCACGGTGCCGCTGGTCAACGCCGACTTGGTCTGCGGGCCGCCGGCGTCGAGGGAGCTGAACGATCCGGCCCGGAAGTCGTAGACCTCGATCAGCCCGGCCTGGCACTTCGGCCGCTGCGGGCACTCCGGCGGGCCGGCCAGCACCGTCGCCGAACCCGAGCACTTGCTGGCCAGGTCGGACAGGGTGGTGACGCCGTACCGGTCGGCGAACTCCTTCGTCACGGCGAAGGCGTTCTGGTTCTGTGCCTGCGACGGCTTGCCGAACGTGATGCCGACCGGATCGCCGACGGTCTTCAGACCGGTCACGGTCTGGTCGAGGTCGGGCGAGGAGACGGCCGGCGCGTTCGCCCCGTTGACCTTGCCGTTGAGGAAGTCGGCCATCGTGGCGGCGTACTCCGGCACGACCTGGACCTCGCCCTTCTCCAGCGCCGGCTCGTAGAGCTCCCGGTTGCCGATCTGCTGCACGGTGACGTCGTAGCCGGCCGCGGTGAGGACGATCCGGTAGAGCTCGCCGAGCGTCTGGTTCTCGCTGAAGTTGGCGGCACCGACGGTGATCGCACCGCCCGGCCCGGCCGTGATGCCGGCCGTCAGGTTGTTGCCGGCCGCGAACTCCTCGGCGGCCACCTTCGGCGTCTTGCGGTCGACGTCGACCGCCTTGTTGAGCGCGATCAGCTTGGTGGTGTCGAGCGCGTCGGAGACCTTGTCGAGCGCCGCGATCAGTTCGGGGGTCGCCGCCTCGGCGTTGATCGCCGGAATGATGTTGTCGGTGTTCTGGAGCTTCTTGTCGTCCTCCAGAACGACGAGTTGGGTGCCGGCCACCGGGGCGCAGCCGGCCCCGGAGGCCCCGGCGTCGGGAGCCTCGGTCCCGGAGGAACCGGCATCGCCGCAAGCGGCGAGGAAGCCCGCCGCGGCGAGCATTCCCACCGCGCCCAACGCCAACCGTGAACCTGCGCGCATCAGCCCGCCTTCCGTGTCCCGGCGCGACCATGACGGCCGGCCGCGTGTCCGACGGGCGGATCGTCGATGTCGCCCGTTACCTCCACCCAACATAATGAGCGCGAGGTGCGACAACTCGAGGGCGATGTTGTCATCAGATCGTCACGTGGCGTTGAAGGGTGACGCATCGTGGCCGGACGGATCGACTTCGACCGGCGCCGGTCAGGCTCTGCCGGTCGGCACCGCCTGCCGCCGGGCCGCCCGGCCCCGGGTACGCCGCAACGGTCGGGGCGTCACCGCCCGCTCGACGAGGGCGAGGATTCCCTCCACGAGTACGGCGAGCAGCGCCACGAGCAGGCCGCCGGCGAGGATCTGCCCGCCGCCGACCGACATGCCCAACCCGAACCCGGCGCTGATGATCTGTCCGAGCCCACCCCCGTTGACGAAGGACGCGAGCGCGGCCGTGGCGATCACCTGCACCGCGGCGGTACGGAACCCCGCCGCCAGAAACGGCACCGCGAGCGGCAACTCGACCCGGCGCAGCACCTGCCCGCCGGACAGCCCCATCCCGCGCGCCGCCTCCCGGGTCTCGGGATCGACCTGACGGACCCCGGTGTAGGCGTTGGCGAGCAGCGGCGGGACCGCGAAGATCGCCAGCGCGATGATCACCGGCGGCTTGCCGAACCCCAGGAACGTGAGCGGCAGGATGGTCAGCAGGGCGATCGTCGGGATCGCCAGGGTCAGGTTGGAGATGAGCACCACGGCGCCGCCGCCCCGACCGGCGTGTCCGAGCCAGAGCCCGACCGGCCAGGCGATCAGGCAGCCGAGCGCGACCGCCGCCGCCGAGATGTAGAGGTGCTCGCCGAGCCGGTCGAGTACGCCACCGGGATTGGTCCAGTTGAGCGGATCGTTCAGCCAGACGACGGCCTGCTCGATCGGGTTCATCGCACGCTCCCCCGGGCCCACGGGGTGAGCAGTCGGCCGATGCCGGCCAGCAGGAGGTCCAGCACGAGCGCGAGGGCCACGCACAGGATGGTGCCGGTCAGGATCTCCGCCTTGTAGAAGTTGTTGCGGAAGCCACCCAGGATCAGGTCACCGAGGCCGCCGAACCCGATCAGGGAGCCGACGGTCACCAACGCCACGGTCGAGACGGTGGCCAGCCGTACGCCGGTGATGATGCCGGGTAACGCGAGCGGCAGGTCGATCCGCAGCAGCCGGCCGAACCTGCCGTAGCCCATGCCCAGTGCGGCGTCCCGCGCCTCCTCCGGCACCTGGTTGAGGCCGGCCAGGGTGTTGCGGACCATCAGCAGCAGTGCGTACAGCACGAGGGCGATCAGCACCGAGGCCGGATTGGTCGTGCCGACGTACGGGGCGACGAAGGCGAGCAGGGCCAGCGATGGAATCGTGTAGAGGACGCCGGAGAGTGCGAGAATCGGCCCGGTGAGGGACCGGAACCAGTACGCGACCACCGCCAGTGGCAGTGCCACCACCGCCGCGATGACGACCGCCTGCGCGGTCAGGGTCGCGTGTTCGCGCAACGCGGCGAGAATGGTTTCCGAGTTGTCCCGAACGTACCGCCAGGAGAACCAGGGATTACCCGGGCCCTCGTAGGCGAATCGCTCGCCGGCCAGCACGCTCAGGCTGGACAATCCGCGGAAGGACATACGTGGACGTTACCCCGGAGGCGGGCTCCGCCGCGCCCGCGAGGACCGTGCCGTCCGGCGCGGCACCGATCGCACTCGACCGGATCCGCAAGCAGTATCCCGATGGGACGGTGGCGGTCACCGAGCTGAGTCTGGAGGTCGAGGCAGGCGAACTGATGGTCCTCATCGGCCCGTCCGGCTGCGGCAAGTCGACCGTGCTGCGGATGATCAATCGGCTGATCGAGCCGTCCGGCGGGCGGATCCTGCTCGGTGGCGAGGACGTGACCGGCGCCGACCCGGTGGCCCTGCGCCGTCGGATCGGATACGTCATCCAGAACGTCGGGCTCTTCCCGCACCAGACGATCCGCACCAACGTCGGCACCGTGCCGCGGCTGCTCGGCTGGTCCAAGGACCGGATCCGCAAGCGATCCGACGAGCTTCTCGAACTGGTCGGGCTCGATCCCGGCAAGTTCGCCGGGCGCTACCCGCACGAGTTGTCCGGGGGGCAGCGGCAGCGGGTCGGGGTGGCGCGCGCCCTGGCCGCCGATCCGGTGGTGCTGCTGATGGACGAACCGTTCTCGGCCGTGGACCCGATCGTGCGTACCCGGTTGCAGGAGGAGTTCCTGCGTCTCCAGGCCGAGGTACGCAAGACGATCGTCATGGTCACCCACGACCTCGACGAGGCGGTCCGGCTCGGCGACCGGATCGCGGTGCTCTCCCAGGGCGGCCGCCTGGAGCAGTACGCCTCACCGGCGAAGCTGCTCGGCGAGCCGGCCTCGGCCTTCGTACGCGAGTTCGTCGGGACCGACCGGGGCATCCGCCGGCTGGCCGTCACCCCGGTGACCCGGGACCTGCTGGATCCGCTGTCCACGGTGGATTCGACCGCCGGACTACCCACGGTGGAACTCGGCTCGTCCCTCTACGACGCGCTCGCCAGGATGCTGACGACGAACGCCGACCACTGCCGGGTCGCCGAGGGGTCGGAGCCGGTCGGGCTGTTGAGCCGGCACCGCATCCTCAGCATCGACTATCCCGCCGACCCCGCCCAGTAGCGGCGGGGAGTGCGCGGCCGGACCCGGGGGACAAGCCCGGCCGCGCACCCGGGGGTGGTGCCGAATCAGGTCTGCGGTGGCTGCGGTGCTCCGGGGCACCCCGGATTGGTCCGATAACGACCCTCCGCAAGCCATGTGTCCGATATTCCCAACGGCCACGTGGCGCCAAACCACCTGACCGAAATCAGGCTTGATGTCCGCTCGGCAGTGCGGGCAGACCACTCGGCGTGGATCGCCGGTCGGGCAGGTCAGTGCTTGAGCAGGTAGTCGATGAAGGCCGCGCGCAGCAACGGCTCCGCCTCGTCGTAGCCGTGCCCGGTGAACTCCCGCCACAGAGCGACCGCGTCGTCGATCGTCGGCCCCACCGAGTTCGGGGAACCGTCCAGCTCCGCGGCGTCGTCGGCATGCGGCAGGTGGCGCAGGACCGACCAGAAGAATCCGATGTCGCGGTTCTCCCGCGCGACGGCGAAGGCCCGCTCGCGCAGCTCCTCCGTGGGCAGGGCGTCCAACTCCGCGAAGCCGGGACCGGTCGCGCCGCCGGACGACTCGGTCATGACACCCACCCGCTTCGCTCGCTCATGACGCCGAGCGTAACCGTTGATCGTCGCAGCGGCACGGTCGGTGGCCGGGGTGTCGCCGCCCCGGCCCGGGGTGGATCAACGGTCGTCCGTCCCCCACCGGCCACTGCCCCACGGGTCGAGCCGCCGGTCGGCGGGCTGCGGTGGAAGTCCGCTCGACCAGGAGTCACGGTCCTCCGACCGCAGCTCCGACCAACCCGAGGTACGCGTGATCGCCGGTTCGTTCAGCCAGTCCTCCTCATGTACGGTCGCCGACCTCGGCCGCCCGAACGTCTCGACCAGACGGGAGACGACCAGTCCGGCGGTGATCGTCGCGGCGGCCACCGCGTACAGCGACACGTCCCACCCACGTTCCCGCGCGTACGTGACGAACAGCGTGATGAGCACGACGGTGAGCAGGGTGCCGAAGACCCCGCCGCGCCGACCGAACACGCTGGTCCCGCCGAGCAGGGTGGCCCCCAGCGCCAACCCGGTCCACTCCAGTCCCGGCGTCGGCACGACCGGACCGGTCGTCGCGTCGCCGGCGAAGAGGACCCCGGCCAGCACGGCGAAGAGCATCGACGAGACGAGCACCACCGCCGCCAGCGCACCGGCCAGGGCACCCCGCCGGCGGGCCGGATCGGCGACCGGCCGGAACCGGCCGACCGCGCGGCGGATCGCCCTGATGCTGCCGAGCAGGCCGCCGAGCAGAGCGAGGGCGGCGAACCCGCCGAAGAAGTACAGGGCCTGCCCGGTCGCGTCGTACCCGCTCTGCACCTCGACCGGCGCGGACCGCTGGCTGATGAAGACCACGACGGCGAGTGCGGCACCGAGCGTGGCGGCCCAGGCGGGTACGTGGAACCCGACGACCACCACGGCGACCACGGCACCGAGTACGACGGCCGCGAGCGCGGCGACCCCGACGGTCTCGAGGACGCCCCGGTCGCTCTGCTCGGCGAAGTGCAACGCCGACGCGACCGCGACCGGGCCCAGGGCGAGGTTCGGCGTACCGGCGCGCAGAGTCAGGCCGGCGGCGAGGGTGAGCAGTCCGAGCGCCGCCGCGAAGACCAGCAACGAGTCGAGCGCGTCGACGCGTACGGCATCGGGATTTTCCCGGTACAGCAGGAACGCCACGGCCAGTACGCCGAGCAGGAGCACGATCTCCCAGGCCACGTGGATCGCCATCCGGTCGCGGCCGGGTTCGCCGTGCGCCGGATCGTCGAACACGTCCTCGAGGACCGCAGGGGGTACGGCACGCTGCGCCGCGGTCGTCGTCGGCTCAGCCGTACGGCGGTCGCCGGTCGCGTCCGGGCCGGTGGCCGCGGTCGTGGTGGCACTGCCGCCCGGGCCGGCCGCGCCCGGGCCGCCCGGAGAACCGGAGGCGTCGCGCCCCGCGAGCGGATCCCGGCCGGAGTCGCGCCCCGAGTCGAGGGCCGAGTCGTTCCGCGTGCCGAACAGCGGATCGGCGCCCGACCGGTCATGTCGGGAAAACCTCGACTCGTCGTACGACATCTCACGGGCCTCCTGTGGTCATTCAGCCGACCACCTCTGCCCCTTTGTCGCCGACGGGACGCCGAGTGGGTCGGATGACCGGCCCGATCCGACGACATCGGCGGGGTCGAACCCAGTCGGACGCACCGTACCCGCGTCGCCGCCTGGACGTCACCCCCCGTATCCGTTACCGCTGCCCGGGGTTCTCCCGGTCATTCCCGGGACTCGTCCGACTTCTGCTCCTCGTCGGGGCGTTTCGGTACCCGGCAGGACCGCTCCAGCCACAGGGCGGCGCCGACCAACGCCAGCGACGCGATCAGCCCGCCGGTGGCCGCCGGAATGTCGTCGGACGCCGCCTTGGTCGGCTCGATCACCAGCCAGGCGGCAATCCCGCCGTAGAAACCGGCGAATATCGAACCGGCCAGCGAGGACGCCTTGGCGAGGACGACGAAGCGTGCCACCGTCAGCGGTTCCACCGGGTCGCGGCCCGGCCGGCGGTCGATGCGGGCCCGGGTGTTCACGGCCGCGTAGCCCTCCAGCACGGCCAACCCCAGAATCGTCACCGTCGGTAGCCAGGGCAGGTCGGGAAACGCCCGGTAGTAGACGTTGCTGATGACGAGCCAGGCCAGCGCCGCCGCGGCCAGCCCGGCGACGACCAGCGTGGCCGGTCGGGTCGGGCCCAGACGTGGCTGCTCCGGCGCCGGCCGACGCCGGGAAGAGTCCGGTTCGCTCACGAAACCGACTCTAGTGGCAGATCCGGTCGCGGGCTGACGTCCCGGACCTCGCTCGCCAACGGCTCGGCGTTGAGCAGGTCGGTCAGCCAACCGTGCCCGGGCAACCGGCCGTACGGGTCGATGTCGATCCACGGCCGAAGGACGAAGGCCCGCGACGACGCCCGCGGATGCGGCAGGGTCAACTCCGGGTCGTCGCTGAGCACCGGCTCACCGGCGGCGTCCCAGACCACGATCACGTCGACGTCGAGGGTGCGTGGCCCGAAGCGGCGGGCGGGGTCGCGCAGCCGCCCCGCCGCCGCCTCGGCGGCCCGGGCCCGCTCCAACCACTCCCGCGGCGTGGCCCGCGGATCCTCGACGAGGATCGCGGCGTTCAGGTACGCCGGCTGGTCGGCGTCGCCCCACGGCGGCGTCTCGTAGACCCCGGACGCGACCAGCAGCACGTCGTCGAACGACGCCACCGCCGCCCGTAGCTGCCCGATCCGGTCGCCCAGGTTGCTGCCCAACGACAGCACGGCCCGGGTCACGCGACCGCCTGCCTGGTCCGGGTCAGGGTGACCGCGACGTCGGCGAAGTCGTGCGGGATCGGCGCCTGCGGCTTGTGCACGGTGACCGTCGCCGAGCTGACCCGAACGTCCGACAGGCACACCGCCACCAGCCGCTCGGCCAACGTCTCGATCAGGTTGACCGGCTCGCCGGTCACCACCGCCACCAGCCGCTCGGCGAGTTCCCCGTAGTGAACGGTGTCGCCGACGTCGTCCGAGGCGGCCGCCGGCCGCAGGTCGACGTCGAGCACGACGTCGACGACGAAATCCTGGCCCTGCTCGCGTTCGAAGTCGAAGACCCCGTGCCGGCCGTGCGCACGGAGCCCGGTCAGGGATATCCGGTCGGTCATCGTGGTCCTCCTTCGGCCGGGCCGCGGGCACCCGGTTGGCCCGTTCGTCCCACGGTGGCATCCGGTGGCGTCGGGTCCGGCGTGGTCGCCAGGCGGGGACGCCCACTGGCCTGCCACACCGCGAGCGCGTCGACGGTCTCGCGTACGTCGTGCACCCGTACCCCCCACGCTCCGGCCGCCACCGCGAGCACGCTGGTGGCGACGGTGGCCGCCGTACGCCCGCCGGTCGGTCGCGGCGTCCCGTCCGGCCCGGCGAGCAATTGTCCCAGGTACGACTTCCGACTGGCGGCGAACAGCAGCGGATAGCCCAGCGACAACAGCTCCGGCAGGCCCGTCGTCAGGCGCCAGTTGTCCTCGGCACCCTTGGCGAAGCCGAGTCCGGGATCGACGACGATGCGGTCCGCCGCGACCCCGGCGGCAAGCGCCGCCTCGATCCGTTGGGCGAGTTCGGCCCGTACGTCGCGGACCACGTCCGCGTATCTGGCGAGGTCCCGCATCCGCTTCGAATGGCCACGCCAGTGCATGAGCACCCAGGGGCAGCCGGCGGCGGCCACGACCCCGGCCATGGCGGGGTCGGCCAGTCCGCCGGACACGTCGTTGACGACGGCGGCGCCGGCGTCGAGGGCGGCCGCCGCCACGCTGGCCCGGCTGGTGTCGACGCTCATCGGGACACCGAGGTCGGCGAGGGCACGCACGACCGGCAGGATCCGGGCCGTCTCCGTCTCGGCGTCGACCCGGTCGGCACCCGGCCGGGTCGACTCACCCCCGATGTCGACCAGGTCGGCGCCCTGCTCGCGCATCTCGACCCCGTGCCGCACGGCAGCGTCCAGGTCGGTGTACCGCCCGCCGTCGGAGAACGAGTCCGGCGTGACGTTGAGTACCCCCATCACCACCGGATGGTCGGCGCGCAGCAGATCAGGCACGGACTAGACGGTACCCAGGGGCGGATGCCACCTTGCCACCACCTCTTCGAACATGTGTACGATCACTCACGCCACGCCCGCACCACCAGCCGCACTCTTCGTAGCTTGTTCCCAACGGGGGCGCACCGTACGCTTTGGAATTGCGCATCATTCAGACGTCCAAGCGCGAAGGGATGGGCCAAAGTTGCACAAAACGCCCACAACTCACCACCGTGCGCGGTGGCGGTGAGACCCAGAGTCAGCATGAGCATGCTCGACTCGGCACTTCGCAAGGCTTGACAACTGCAGTGCCCCGGCTCCGCCGGCCGGGCACCGGGGAGGTTTCCGATGATCGCCACAGAGCTGGTCGACACGGCGTGGACGAGCGCCACGTACGTGGCCGACGCGCTCGCCCCCATTCTCGCCGCCGAGCCGGCCCCCTCCGGCTTCAACACCGAGGGCGTCGTCAGCTTCCTGGCCAGCAACGTGGCCCCGATCCTGCTCGCGGTACTCGGCGTGATCTTCATCGGCCGGGCCAGCAAGGGTGAGATCTCGAAGGTGCTCACCAGCTCGGCGATCGCGATCGTCGGTCTTGCCTTCATCGCCGGCGCCGCCACACTGTTCTTCGTCGGGGATTACCTGATCAATCTGATCTTCGAATAGGGCGCGGGCACGAGATGCGGCTGCGCACCGACGACGACATCTACCGGGCCCGTCTGGTCTACCTCGGTCCGCCGGGCTACACACTGCCGGTACACCTCCCGTACGCCCAGTACGGCCTGTTCATGCTGCTCGTCCCGCTCTACATGTTCATCCACTGGATGTTCACGCTCAACGTCGAGCTGTTCCCCGCCTGGGAGATCGCGCTGGCGATCGTGACGACGTCGTTCATCTTCCGCTACGTCGATCCCGACCGTCCTGCCCGCATGGTCATCCGGACGGCACTGACCGACTGGCGGCGCACCCGTGAGCCGGCCGTCGAACGGCGCGACCCCCGGTTGATCGCCACCCGTATCCGGGTTCGGGAGGAACTGGTATGAGCGAAGACATCCGGCGGGGCCGGCACTCCGCCAGCGATCCTGGTGCCGTGGCCGGCGGCATCCGGCGTCGACCGACGGCCGCCGACCCGGGTGGGGCGAGAGCATGACCCGTTCCACTCCGCCGGGCCCACCACGCTCGGCCGGCCGCCCGGCCGACAACCGACGTGACGTTGCGCGATCACGCGACTACCGCGAGCCTGATCTTGCCGAGGACGCCGGCGGTGACGCCGAGTTGGTGACCAGCCCGGGACACGGTGCGGTCGCCGTCTTCCAGGCACCACAGCCACCGCGTGGCCGGCCGGCCACACCGCCCGCCGCAGGCCGCCCCCCGGTCCCTCCCGCCGAGCACGCCGACATCGACTCGCCGTTCCTGGATCTCTTCGCCGGATCCGCGCCCCGCGTCGATCCGTCCGCCACCGCGCCCAATCTGCCGGCCGCCCCCGCCGAGACGCCGACCCGCCGGGCGCGCCCGGCGGAACTGCCCGGCGGCCGCAGGCGACCGCCGGCGTGGGAACTCGACCCGGCCCCCGCCGCCCCTCCGGCGGCGGCCCGGCAGGAACTCGCGCCCGCACCGCCGCCCCCACCCCCGGCGCGGATCCCGCCGGACGTCGAGCCCCACCCTGTTCCGGACGTACCACCGGTCGAGAGATCCGCCGCCACCGCATACCACCATCCCCCGGCCGAGGTGACCGACGTTCCGCCGGTCGAGCGACCACCGACGGACACCGTCCCGCCGGTTGCCCCGGTCGGACCGGGCCACCTGCCGACCCCCGTCGACCTCGACGACGGGCCGGTTCCAGGCCTGCGCCGGCCCGAAAAGCCGACACCGGATAAGCGCCGGTCCCGCAAGCAGACCGCCGCCAAGCCGGTCCGGGTGAAACCCCCAAGGTCAAGTTCAGCGACCGTGACCCGTCGATCGAGCTGGCCATTTCCGAGATCGCCGGCCACCTGACGTTCGCGCCCAACACCGTCACCGCGTGGTACTGGCTGCCCGAGGTGCGCTGGGCCTTCCGGCCGGACGCCGAACGGGAAGCTCTCCTGTCGGCGATCTCCGAGCAGTACGCCGGCCTCGCCGGATTCCGGTTGCACCTGCGACGCACCACCCGGCCGTTCCCCGCCGACGAGTGGGCCCGCACCATCGACACCTACACGGCCAAGCCGTTGCCCGACGTACCCGGTGCCGCCTCGTGGTCCGACCACCTCGTGGCCGCCCAGCGGCACCTGCTGTCGGTCAACCACGCCGAGGGACAGACCTACCTCGGCGTCACGTTCGCCCGCCGTACGATCGGCAACTCGCTCGCCGAACGTGTGCTGCGGGCCTTCGGCCGCGGCGTCGGCGAAGGCGAACGCCGCAAGCTCGGCCGTACCGTGGAGCAGTTCGACGAGGTCCTCGCCGCGTTCGGCATGCGCGGGCGCCGGGTGACGTCGCAGGAACTCGAGTGGCTGCTCTACCGCTCGGTGGCGCTGTGCATGGCACCGCCCGGTGCCCTGTCGCCGGTCACCAACGGCCGGTGGGAGCAGGGCGATCTGCTCGCCCTGACCGAGCAGATCGAGCGTTACCGCACCCCGTACGGCTCCACCGTCAAGCTGGTCAACCGGATGACCGGTGAGGAACGGCACGTCGCGGTGCTCGCCGTCGGCCGGATGGAGCCGCTGGAGATCCCCGAACGCCACGAGCCGTGGCTCCACTTCCACGAGCGGCTACCGTGGCCGATGGAACTGTCGTCCCGGTTCGACATCCTCGGGCCCAACGACTCGTTCCGGAACCTCGAACACCGGCTCCGGATGATCCGCTCTCAGCAGCTCGACTACGCCGAGCACGGCATCGACGCGCCCCCGGAACTGGAGCGGCTCGCCAAGCGGGCCCTCGTCATCGGCGACGAGATGACCACCGGCCTACCGGTGGAATCGGCCCGCGCGCACGGGTGGCACCGCATCGCGGTCGGCGGCAAGACCCGCGACGAATGCCTCGAGCGGGCCCGACGGCTCATCCAGCTCTACTCCCGTGAACTGCGGATCGCGTTGCAGCACCCGAAGAGTCAGGACTGGTTGGCCAGGGAGTTCATCCCCGGCGAGCCGATCGCCAACACCGGCTACGTCCGCCGGATGCCGGTGAAACTGCTCGCCGCCGCACTGCCGCAGGCCGCCTCCACCGTCGGCGACCGGCGCGGTGACCTGATCGGACGTACCGCCGGGACCTGCCGCCGGCCGGTCTTCCTCGACCTGCACTTCCCGATGGAGGTACGCGAACGCTCCGGGCTGGCCGTCTTCGTCGCCGAACCCGGCGGCGGCAAGTCCACCCTGCTCGGCGCGCTGGGCTACCTCGCCGCTCGGCGGGGCGTGCAGGTGACACTGCTCGACCCGTCCGGGCCGCTCGCCCGGCTGTGCGCGATGCCCGAACTGCGGCCGTACTCGCGGGTGCTCAACCTGACCGGCTCCGAGCAGGGCACCCTCGCCCCGTACGCGTTGATCCCGACCCCGCTGCGGTCGGAGTTCCCGACCGGTGCGGCGGGCGACCGCGAGTTCGAGATCGCCGTCTCCAACGCCCGCGCCGAACGCCGCATGTTGGTGCAGGACATCTGCATGATGCTGGTACCGCCGCAGGTCGCCCGGGAGGCGTCCACGGCGACCCTGCTGCGCCACGCCGTACGGCAGGTGCCGGCCGAGGAGACCTCGACGCTCGACGACGTCGTCGCCTGCCTGGCCGGCCTCGACGACCACGAGGGCCGCGAGCTCGCCAACCTGCTGCTCGACACCGCCGAGATGCCACTGGCCCTGCTCTTCTTCGGCCGACCGCCGGAAGGGCTGCTGGGCGCCGACGCGACCCTGACCGTCATCACCATGGCCGGACTGCGACTGCCCGACCTCAAGATCGAACGCGAGTACTGGTCGGCCGAGGAGGCACTGGCCCTGCCGATGCTGCACACCGCACACCGGCTCGCCGTACGCCGCTGCTACGGCGGCTCCATGTCGTCGCGCAAGATGGTCGGCCTCGACGAGGCGCACTTCATGGAGGGCTGGCGCTCCGGACGCTCGTTCCTCGTCCGGCTGGCCCGTGACTCGCGGAAATGGAACCTCTCCGCCCTGGTCGCGTCACAGAACCCGCGCGACATCCTCGGGCTCGACGTACAGAACCTCGTCTCCACCGTGTTCGTCGGGCGCATCGCCGAGGACGAGGAGATCGCCTCGGAGGCGCTACGGCTGCTCCGGGTGCCGGTCAACGACGGCTACGAGGCGACGCTGGCTTCCCTGTCCAACGTGGATGCGTCATCGGCTTCTCGGCTCGGCTTCCGGGAGTTCGTCATGCGTGATGTGGACGGTCGCGTGCAGAAGGTACGCGTGGACGTGTCGTACGTCGAGGGTCTGCTCGACCACCTCGACACCACACCGGCCGCGATGACACCGACACCCTCCGCCCTCACCTCCGAACTGCCGGATCTGGAGTCCTGACATGGCCAGGCGGGCCATGGCAGTGCTTCTCGCCGTACTCGTCGGTGCCGCGGCGACCGTCTCCTGGCCGGCGCTGGGAACGCATCCGGCCCAGGCCGCCCCGTTGCCGACCCGGGTACCCGCGGAACTCTGCACCACCGAGCAGTGGCAGGCCGACTTCCGGGCCTGCGTCGACAAGCTCGAAGAGGTCACCGAGGCCCGGGCGCAGTGCCTGACCCCGCCGACACCGGGCACCCCCGACTCGGGCCTGGCCGGCTGGTTCGCCGGCCGGCCGGACTCGTCGAAGCTCCCCGGCCCGCAGGGCCTCTACAGCGACTACGGCTACGCCGGATACAGCTACACCACGTACGACATCGAAGGCGGCTGCGCCTCGACGCTGCTGCACCCGGAATACCGGGTCACCACCACGATCGCCAACGGCGAGTTCATGCTCGCCACCGCCATCATCGGCGCATCGAACGCGCTGCGGGAACGGGCCTGGAGTCCGCAGTCGATGTGGGGCTGGGCCGATCCGCTGGTCGAGCAGGCCACCAAGGCGATCTACCAGAAGGTGTTCAGCGTCTTCGGCATCGTTACGCTCTGCGTGGTGGGGCTCTACCTGATCTGGCGTTCCCGGCAGTCCGACATGAGCAACGCCATGACCACCGCCGGATGGGCCGTCTTCGTGATGGTGGCGGTCACCGCGGTGGCGGCGTGGCCGGTGGCGTCCGCCAACGTGGCGGACCGGGCCCTGGTGAGCGGCCTCGGCGTCGTACACGACGCAGTCGGACCACGAGCGGCTGACACGCCCCCAGAGCGGTGTGACGATCCGACCCCGGGCGCCTGCACCGACAACCGCCCTCCGGCGGTACGGGCAAGCGACACGTCCACGGAGACGATGCTCTACCGCAACTGGCTGCGGGGGGTGCTCGGTTCGGCTGACACCGAGACGGCCCGGAAGTACGGACGCGCGCTGTACGACGCCAAGTCACTGTCCTGGGACGAGGCACAGAAGTTGCGGGACAATCCCGCTACCCGACAGGCGACCATCGACGCCAAGGGTCGGCAGTGGATGAAGGTCGCCGAGCAGATCCGGGCCGAGGATCCGGAGGCCTACGAGTACCTCCAGGGCACCCGGGACATGGACCGGGTGGGAGCGGGCTTCATCGCCGTGCTCGCCGCGCTGCTCTTCGCGATGTTCGACCTCACCGCGTCGCTGCTGGTGCTGCTCGGCTTCCTGATCTTCCGCTGGGCGGTGGTCGCCGCACCGATCCTCGGCACCGTCGGGCTGATGCGCCCGGCCAGTGCCGGTATCCGGCGGCTCGGGAACGCCGTCGTCGCGGCCATCTTCAACATCGCGATCTTCGGTACCGGCGCGGCCGTCTACCTACTCGCGGTCGATCTGGTGATGAGTACCCCGACCCTCCCGGGCTGGCTCCAGGTGGTGCTGGTCTGGCTCTGTGGCGTGGTGGGATGGCTGCTGCTGCGGCCCTACCGGCGGATCACCCAGCTCGGTGGCAAGGACGCCACCGCCGCGGTCACCTCGGCCGGCTCGTGGCACCGCCAGTTCTTCAAGGACATGCGGGAGGCCGCGAAACTCAACGCCGCCGAACCGGGTGGTTCGGCCGAACCGCAGTCCGCCAAGCGCCGGCAGGTCGTCGTCGAACAGTCCAATCTGCGTCCGGAGGCACGGCTGGAGGATCCGGCGCACTCCTCCGAGAGCCGTGACCGCCCCGGGGAGAAGGTTCCGCCGTCGGCGGAGCCGGCGGCCGCCCCCTCCCGCGAACCGGCACAGCCGCCGGTCCAGCCGCGGCGCCCGGCACAGTGGACAGGTCCGGACGTCCCGGAAAGCGCTCCCTCCTTCGCCATCTACCGTCCGGGGTCGGGCGACCGTGCGACAGCGCCGGATCCGACGCCGCGGGTACGAACCGAGGCGAGGTGACCGGTTGAGACGCGCGCTGGAACGCCTCGTCGTCGGCCTCTTCCGGTCCCGGGTCTGGGTCGCGGTCGTGCTCGGCGTAGCGGTCTTCGGCATCATCGTGGTGGGTCGGTTGGTGCCGGGACCGGATGGAGCGGGTGACGAGGTGCCCCGGGGCGCACCGGTTGGCCCCCTGGTCACGATCGACCCCACCACCGGCGACGACGGGGTCGTGTCGCCACCACCACAGCCGTCACTCATGGTTCGGCCTGGCACACCCGCTCCGGAAACGGTCGCCCGCGCCTTCGCATCGGCCTGGGTGGACCATCAGGACGTGTCGGCCGAGGACTGGCATGCCGCCCTGCGCCCGTATTCGACAACCGCACTCGCCGGGAAGCTGAGCGGGGTGGATCCGGCGGTCGTACCGGCCAGCCGGGTGACCGGCGAACCGGCGCTGACGCCGTACGCGGAAGGATTCGCGGAGGTGGCCATCCCGGTCGATTCCGGCCGGCTGCGGCTGCGCATGGTGGTTTCGGCCGACCGCTGGCTGGTCGATGGTGTCGACTGGGAGCGGGCATGACGGCCGGGCCGGTCGCCGGCCTGCCCCGCCGCCGGCGGTGGCGCGGGATGCTGGCGCTCGGGATCACCACGGTGCTGGTGGCACTCTGCTGCGCCGGCGGGGTGACCGCACTCTTCCTCGCCGACCCGACGACGGAGGACAACGCACTGCTGTTGTCCAGCTTCGGCTGCGGCGAGAGTGGGCCGGTCGACGCCAACGGCAACCTGCCCCGGATCGACCCGTACGGCGAGGCGCAGGTCCGCAATGCGGCGATCATCATCAACGTGGGCGCGGAACTGTCCGTGCCGCCAAAGGGCTGGGTCATCGCGGTGGCGACCGCGATGCAGGAGTCAGCGCTGTCGAACCTGCCGCACCTCGGCGCGAACAACGACCACGACTCGGTGGGGCTCTTCCAGCAGCGGCCGAGCCAGGGTTGGGGCACACCGGCCCAGCTTCGGGACCCGACCTACGCCGCTCGGAAGTTCTACGAAAAGCTGCTGACGGTCAAGGGCTGGCAGCAGATGCCGCTCACGGAGGCGGCCCAGAAGGTACAGGTCAGTGCCTTTCCCGACGCGTATGCCAAGCACGAACCGCTCGCCACGCAGATCGTCAACACGCTCGCCGACGGCGCGGCCCGAGCGGCCGGCACGGTTTCCGAACTGCGGTGCGCGGCAGGCGACGAGATCGCCGCATCCGGCTGGACCGCGCCGGTCGGCGAGGGCATCGTCTCCGGATTCCGGACCGCGGCCCGGCCGAGCCACCACGGGGTCGACCTCGGTTCCGGCCGCGGCACGCCGATCCGGGCCGCCGCGGCGGGCCGGGTGCTGGTCTCCCGGTGCGACGCCGACAGCGCGCCGCCCTGGTCGTGCGATTCGGACGGCTCCCCGTCCACACCGGGGTGCGGCTGGTACGTCGACATGCTCCACGCCGGCAACATCGTCACCCGGTACTGCCACATGGTCGCCCGGCCACACGTCGCCGTCGGCGAGCAGGTCGCGGCCGGTCAGGTCATCGGGCTGGTCGGCACCAGCGGCCGATCCTCCGGCCCGCACCTGCATTTCGAGGTACACATCAACGGTGACCGGAGCAGCCGCGGCGCGGTCGACCCGGTGCGGTTCATGCGGGACGTCGGCGCTCCCCTGGGCGCGGGCACATGACCCGGAAACGCTGATGGGTGGAGAGCCGGTCCCGGACCC
The DNA here is from genome assembly GCF_018324255.1 of Polymorphospora rubra. Classification (GTDB taxonomy): domain Bacteria; phylum Actinomycetota; class Actinomycetes; order Mycobacteriales; family Micromonosporaceae; genus Polymorphospora; species Polymorphospora rubra. The sequence continues at coordinate 3,176,339 of NZ_AP023359.1, read as the reverse complement.
TTTCGCCGACCAGCCCGACTGGGCGCCCCGGCCACCACGGCCGATCGTGCCGACGCCGGCCGCCGGCCGGAGCGACCTACGTGGTCGACGGGTCGTCGTCGGGCTGCCCGGACTCGGCTGGCGCACGGATCTGCGCGCGGACGAGACGGTCGTGCAGGGCAGCCGCACCTACGTTCCGGTCATCGTCGAGCAGGACTGGTACCGCGCCGAGGCGGAGCAGATCGAGGTGTTCGCACCGCTCGTCCCTGCGGAGCGGGTGTGGATGGAGACGATCGGACCGGGCATCTCCGACCGTCCGTCACGCAGTGACGTGATCTCGCGGCTGGTCTCGCTCGACGCCCCGCCCCTGCGTCATCCGGTACCGGTGGTGGACGCCGACGCGTTGGTTGGTCGGCGGGTGGTCCAGGTGTCGGACGGAGCGGAGCGGCGCGATCTGCGCGCGGTCACCGAGATGCACACGAGTACCGACGGTGACATCTGCGTACGGGTCGCCACCGAGGTTGACTGGTACCGCTGGGCCTGGACCGGTCAGCCACCCAAGACATTGGAGGTGCCGGTACATCTACTCTGGGTGGAGTGAGCCCTAGGCAGTAGTCACGGAACAAATCTGCCAGTCACGGCTCTCACGCCGGAGACTGAACGACCAAGTCTCGGATCTCCGGCTTCGAACCTGTCCGTCGCTCTGGCCAGTTATGACAAGCCCAACCTCAACATCGGCTGCCTCTTCTGTGGCGTTGTGGGGAGTCAGCGAACTCCAGGTAACCACCACATCGACACCGAATCGCATCTCGCGGTCGTCAATCTCATCCCGCAACGCATGAATAAGATCAATATTCGCTGGCGCTTCACACAAGAATGCCTCTGCCTGCAGGTCGTCGCGATTAGTGAACGTGGCACGCAGGTAGTTGTCGACGACTACGTCGGGGGCGCTTCGGTCGGGTTGGGTCACGGTGTCGTACGCGACATACACCACACCGGCTCCGCCGACACAGAGCAACGCGATCATCCCGCCCAGCACCGAAAGCGCCAGCCGCAGCCGCCGTACCCGAGGCACCGGACCGCCGGGCCCGTACGCGGACCGCTGGCCGTGCATCCCCGACTGTCCCGGGGCATCGCTGATTCCACGTACCGAGGTTATCGGCCGGCGCGCCCCGACCCAACGACCACGGACGTCCATCTCCGTAACCACAACGGCTCGATCGCTAACTATGCGTAGTCACCTCGTTCAGCCCGGCCGCACTGCCTGCGCGTCCGTGAAAACTGGTGCGCTTCTTGGGATACGGTCATCTTTCGACGGACGTGCCGGCCACGACGAAAGGCGGACGGGGTGGCCAGCTTCAAGGGGCGGGCGGGCCGGGCTGCCGCGTTGCATCGGCAGGCCGCCGCGGTCGCGGCGGCGGCCGGTGGCGTCCTCGACGCGACCCGGCCGGCTCCGGCGGACCGGCGGGAACAGCATGATCTGGCCGAGCGGCTGCGGGCCGCGGCTGGGACGTTGGCGCCGGGGTGGCTCGGCGGACCGTTGGAGGCCCAGTCGGCGGACACGCCCCTCGGCGGGCCCGGGCTGCCAGGGTTCGTCCGGATCGGTACGGCGCAGCCGTTGGACGATGCCCGTTTTCCGGCGATCGTCCCGCTGCTCGGCACCGGCCATCTGACCATCGACGCCGATGCCCGGGACGCCCGGGTCGCCGGGCTGATCCGGGCCGTGCTGCTGCGGCTGCTCGCGGCCGCGCCCGCCGGGTCACTGCTGGTCCGGGCGGTCGACGCGGCGGGAATGGGTACGGTCTTCGCGCCGTTCGCGCCGCTGGCCGATGCCGGCCTGATGCCGCCGCCGGTCTCCGACCGCACCGGGCTGCGGGCGGTGCTGGCCGAGGCGGAGCAGTGGGTGCGACCGGCCCGTCCTGCCGCGGCCCGACACAACCGCCGGGACCGTACGTTGCTGGTGGTGATCGCGTCGCTGCCGGAGCTGACCGAGGGTGGTGACCTGGCCCGGATCGCGGCCCTGGCCCAGCACGGTCCGGCGGCCGGGTTGCATCTGATCGTGGCCGGCTGGCCGCCTCCGCCGTTGACGGCGGAGACCACCCAGGCGCCGCTGCCCCGAACCACGATGGTCACGTTGCGGAATCCGTACGCGCTGATCGGCGATCCGCCGGGTTCGTCGTTCGGCAGCCCGGCCCCGCACCTGCCGTCGACCGGGCTGAACTCGCCGGTGTTCCTGGACGAGGAACCGCCGGCCCACCTGTTCGACCGGGTGTGTCAGGAGTTGGCCGACCGGTTCGACGCCCGGTCCCGGCTGTCACTGCGTGACCTGCTGCCCGACGAGGTCGACGGGTCGTGGACCGAGGAGTCGACGGCCGGACTGGCGACGCCGGTGGGCCAGGACGGCGACCGTCCGGTGCTGCTCCAGTTCAACGACCTGACGCCACACTGGATGGTCGGTGGCCGGTCGGGCTCCGGCAAGACGGCGTTCCTGATCAACGTCCTCTACGGACTCTGCGCGCGGTACGGTCCGGCCGAGCTGACCCTCTACCTGCTCGACTTCAAGGAGGGCGTCTCTTTCGCCGACTTCGTACCGACCGACCGGGATCGCACGTGGCTGCCGCAGGCGCGGGCGGTCGGTGTCGAGTCCGACCGGGAGTACGGGCTCGCGGTGCTGCGCGAACTCGACGCGGAGATGACCCGGCGTTCGGTGGCGTACAAGCGGGCCGGGGTGACCCGCTTCAGCGAGCTGCGCGAGCACCTCCGGCTGCCGCGGGTGGTGTGCGTGGTGGACGAGTTCCAGGTGCTGTTGGCCGGCGGCGACCGGCTGGCCGGCGAGGCGGTCGATCTGCTGGAGTCGTTGGCCCGCAAGGGCCGGTCGTACGGCATCCATCTGGTGCTCGCGAGTCAGACGGTGCTCGGTGTCGAGGCGCTCTACGCCAAGCGTGACGCGATCTTCGGGCAGTTCCCGGTGCGGGTGGCCCTGCCGGGTGGTGGTGACGTCCTGGAGCCCGCCAACGACGCGGCCGCCGGCCTGCCGCTGGGTACGGCGGTCGTCAACACCGCAGGTGGGTTGGGTGGGCCGCGGGGCGCCACCCGGGGCCATGAACGGATTGTCCGGTTCCCGGATCCGCATGCCGATCGGACCGCGCTGGCCACTCTGCGACGCCGGTTGTGGGAGGCCCGGCCGCCGGAGGCGGCACCGCCGCTGGTGTTCGCGGGGTACGCGGAGCAGCGGCTCGACGACGACCCGGCCTACCTGGCCGCGCTGGCGGGCCGGTCCGCCCGGCCGGCGGCGCTGGTCGGCCGGACGATCGACGTCCAGTTGTCGACCGCGTCCTTCCCGCTCGACGCCTCGCCCGGCCGGCATCTGGCGGTGCTCGGCCCGGACCCGGCCGGTGCGGACGTGCTCGCGGCGGCCGCCCGCAGCCTGGCCGCGCAGCATCCGCCGGGCGGGGTGCGGTTCGTCGTGGCGTCGTTGGTGGGTGACGGTGATCCGGTGGCGGCCGGGTTGGTGACGGAGTTGGCGGCGCGCCAGGATGTCGAGAGTGTCGACGTGGCGGGGCTGGTCGAGGCCCTGGCCATGGATGGTCCCGGCTACCTGGTGGTCTTCGGCATGGACACGGTGAACGCGGACACGCTGCCGGCGGAGCGGCTTCGCACGCTGCTGCACCACGGCCCGGGACGCGGGGTCCATCTGCTGTCGTGGTGGCGCGGGCCGCGCCGGTTCGGCGAAGAGCTGGGCGGCGCCGGGGCCCGCGACGACGTGGCCGGCCTGGTTTTCCTCAACGTGCCCGGCGCCGAGGTGTCGGCGCTGGTCGGTCGCCCGGTCGACTGGCAGCCTCGGCCGAACCGGGCGCTGCTGCACGACCGGCACACCGACCGTACGGCGGTGGTCGTGCCGTTCACCGGAGCGGAGCGTGACGTATGACGGCGCCGGAGCCGACCGAGGACGCGTGGCGGGACTATCTGGCGGCCGCGCAGCGCCTGGACGCGGTACGCCGGGCCGCGGCCCACGCCGCGAGCGAGCAGGCGCAGGCGGTCCAGGCCGCCCGTGACGAGCTCACCGGGGTACGTGCCCGGCTGGTGCCGCAGCAGTCGCGCCTGCGTGAGCTGGGGGCCCCGGATCGGGAGCTGGTGCCGGGGCCGGCCGAGGTGGCGGCGGAGGCCGCTGGAATGGCTGCCGGCCCGGGTGCGGTGGTGACGGCGTTGCGACGGGCCCGGTCGGCCGCCGATGCGGCGGATGCCGCGGCCGCGGGTACGCTGCCCGACCCGCCGCCGGGGGCGAGCACGCCGTGGCTGCGCAATCTGCTGGTGTACGGCCCGTTCGCGCTCGTGGTGCTGCTCGTCGAGGTGGCCCTCTATCTCGCGTCCGGCGAACGCTCGCCGGATCTGGCCGTGCTGCTGTGCGGGATCGGGTTGCCGGTCGGGGCGTTCGTCCTCGGTTGGCTGGTCGTCGGTTTCGTCTTCCGGCCGGCGCCCGGTGCCCGGGTCGAGCGCACCGCCCTGGTCGGGGCGCTCGTGTGCGGCGCCCCGATGCTGGTGCTGTGTCTGTGGGCGGTCGCCGACCGGATCAACGGATAGGGCCGCCGCCGGCTATGAGTTGATGATGAGCGCCATCGCCTCGGCGCGGGACTTGGCGCTGCGCTGGTGCAGGCCGCGTACGGCGGAGGTGATGGTCTTGGCACCGGCCTTCTGGATGCCGCGCATCGCCATGCACATGTGCTCGCACTCGAGCACGACGATCACGCCGCGCGGGTCGAGCTTGGCCATCAGCAGGTCGGCGATCTGCGAGGTGAGCCGTTCCTGTACCTGGGGTCGGCGGGCGTAGACCTCCACCAGCCGGGCCAGCTTGGACAGCCCGGTGATCCGGCCGTGGGTGCCGGGCACGTAGCCGATGTGCGCCACGCCGTGGAACGGCAGCAGGTGGTGTTCGCACAGGCTCATCACGTCGATGTCGCGGACCAGTACGAGTTCCTCGTGGTTGGCCTCGAAGGTCGTGGTGAGCACCTGGGCGGGGTCGACGCGCAGGCCGGCGAACAGCTCGGCGTACGCCCGGGCGACCCGGGCCGGGGTGTTCCGCAGCCCGTCGCGGTCGGGGTCCTCCCCGACCGCGACGAGGATCTCGCGTACAGCCTTCTCGATCCGTTCGAGGTCGACGGCCTGCTCGACGGGTACACCGGTGAGCTTGCCGTTGACCAGCCGGGCGGCGAGGTAGTCGAGGGTCTCGTCGCCGTCGGGTTCGGTCGAGGAGACCGACTGACCGTTCGGCGACGGGAACGCCTCGACCGGGTCGGGGCGGGAGCCCGTGCCGGCGCTCAGTGTGTGCCGTCCGAGTTCGCGGCGGGTCCGCCGACGGTGGTGGCAGCCTGCGCGCCGTCCGCCTCGGCCTGCTTCTTCAGCGTGTTCTTCTCGCCGGGGGTGAGAACCGGCGGCTCGGTGGACGGCTGGCGCTTGCCGAAGTTGTTGTACGGCGCCATCGGCGGCCGCTTGACCACCCGGGCGCAGATCCGGGCCATGTCGGTCTGGGAGATGGTCTCCTTCTCCATCAGCTCCAGAACGATGTTGTCGAGCACGTCCCGGTATTCGACCAGGATCTCCCAGGCCTCGTCGTGGGCGAGCTCGATCAGCGCCCGCATCTCGCCGTCGATCTCGGCGGCGACCGCGTCGGAGTAGTCCCGCTCGTGGCCCATGTTGCGGCCGAGGAACGGCTCGTCGCCACTGGTGCCGTACTTGATGGCGCCGAGCTTGGAGCTCATGCCGTACTGGGTGATCATGGCGCGGGCGAGCGCGGTGGCCTTCTCGATGTCGTTGCCGGCACCGGTGGTGGGCTCGTGGAAGACCAGTTCCTCGGCCGCCCGGCCGCCGAGCGCGTACGCCAGGGTGTCGATCATTTCGGCCCTGGTCTGCGTGTACTTGTCCTCGGTGGGCAGCACCAGGGTGTGGCCGAGCGACCGGCCCCGGGACAAGATCGTCACCTTGTGTACGGGTGCGGCGTGCGGCAGCGCCCAGGCGACCAGTGCGTGGCCACCCTCGTGGTAAGCGGTGATCTTCTTTTCGTTGTCGCCCATCACCCGGGTACGCCGCTGCGGACCGGCGACCACCCGGTCGATCGACTCCTCCAGCGACTCGTTCGAGATCGCCCGCTTGTCCTGCCGGGCGGTCAGCAGGGCCGCCTCGTTGATCACGTTGGCCAGGTCGGCGCCGCTGAAGCCGGGGGTGCGCCGGGCGACCGCGTCGAGGTCGACGTCGGGCGTGAACGGCTTGCCCTTGGCGTGCACCCGCAGGATGGCCTTGCGGCCCTCCATGTCCGGGGTGTCGACCGGGATCTGCCGGTCGAAGCGGCCCGGCCGCAGCAGGGCGGGGTCGAGGATGTCGGGGCGGTTGGTGGCGGCGATCAGGATGACGCCGCCCTTGGTGTCGAAGCCGTCCATCTCGACGAGGAGCTGGTTGAGGGTCTGCTCGCGCTCGTCGTGGCCGCCGCCCATACCGGCACCCCGGTGCCGGCCGACGGCGTCGATCTCGTCGACGAACACGATCGCCGGCGCGTTGGCCTTGGCCTGCTCGAAGAGGTCGCGGACCCGGCTGGCGCCGACACCGACGAACATCTCGACGAAGTCGGAGCCGGAGATCGAGTAGAACGGCACACCGGCCTCGCCGGCGACGGCGCGGGCGAGCAGGGTCTTACCCGTACCGGGCGGGCCGAAGAGCAGGACGCCCTTCGGGATCTTGGCGCCGAGTGCCTGGTACTTCGCCGGGTTCTGGAGGAAATCCTTGATCTCGTGGAGTTCCTCGACGGCCTCCTCGGAGCCCGCCACGTCGGCGAAGGTCGTCTTCGGCGTGTCCTTGGTGATCATCTTCGCCTTGGACTTGCCGAAGTTGAGCACCCGGGAGCCGCCGCCCTGCATCTGCGACATGAACAGCAGGAGCAGGATGACCAGCACCGCGATGGGCAGCAGGTTGACCAGCAGGGTGAGGAAGACGTTGTCCTGCGACACCTCGGTGTCGGCGGGGCCGGTGATCCGGTTGGCCGCCTTCGCCTCGAGCACGTTGTTCCAGACCTCGTCGCCCACCTGGTAGGGGAACTGGGCCTCGATCTTGTCGGTGTCGGTGTCGCCGAACCGCGCCTGGTCGGCGAGGTCGAGCCGGAGCGTCTGCTCCTTGTCCTGGAAGACGGCCTTTTCGATGCCGCCCTTGTTGAGCTGGTCGAGCATCACGGAGGTGTCGACCTTGTGATAGCTCGGCCCGCCGGTGAAGAAAGAACTGAGTGCGATCGCACCGATGATCACCAGGATGATCCAGACCACCGGGCGGCGGAAGAAACGCGTACGTTCCATACTGTTTCGAGCGCCGAAACGCCCGGACCCTCCTGATCGACGTCTTGGCCGTCTGGTAAACCAGGAGCCGCCGGTGGCGACCTCTCGACCGGCTCGGGAGCCGGTTTCGACCCGACCTGGGTGGCCGGCCCTGATCCGACCGGACCAGCTGGTCGGCCGGGATCCGTCCGACCGGGATCCGTCCGACCGGCCAGGACGGCCGGTTTACCCGCGGCGCTGATGCCGCGCCACGGTCATTCGAAGGTACACCGTGAGCGCGAGGCGCGAGTGTTTCGGGGCGGTCTACGCACAGCGACACCGTCCCGGGTGCGTAAGCAGGCTCGCGGCCCGCGGGAGCCGCCCCGCGCCGCACCCGGGCTGGGTTCGGACTCGGGCCGGCCGCCTCCCGGCACCGACCACGGTAACGGCGGATCCTGAGAGTGGCCTGTACGCGCGGCCGCCGCCCTAGGCTCGGGCGTAGACCTCGGGCTTGAGGACGCCGACGTACGGCAGTTCCCGGTAGCGCTCGCCGAAGTCGAGGCCGTATCCGACGACGAACTCGGTCGGGATGTCGAAGCCGACGTACTTCACCGGCACCGAGACCTTGACCGCGTCGGGCTTACGGAAGAGGGCGACCACCTCGACGCTGGCCGCCGACCGGGACTCCAGGTACTTGAGCAGCCACGAGAGGGTCAGGCCGGAGTCGACGATGTCCTCGACGACCACGACGTGGCGGCCGGCGATGTCACGGTCGAGGTCCTTGAGGATGCGGACGACGCCGGACGAGGTGGTGCCCTGGCCGTAGGAGGAGACGGCCATGAACTCCATCTCGGTGGACGGACCGTGCCGCCCGAGCGCCCGGGCGAAGTCGGCCATGAACATGACCGCGCCCTTGAGAACACAGACGAGCAGGAGGCCGTCCTCGACCGAGGCATAGTCGACGGAGACCTGCTTGGCCAGTTCCGCCGTCTTCTCGCGGATCTGGGCTTCCGAGATGATCACGTGGTCGATGTCGGCGTCGTACCAGGAGCCGTCAGACATGAACCTAAGCCTGCCGTACGCGGGTTGCGGCCTGTCAGCGGGGCAGGCGCTTTTCGGCTGGCCGCCCCACGTACGGCGGGCGGTGGATCACGCACCGTCGCGGTCAGGCGCTGGCCTGCCAGCGCTGGCCCTCGTCGGTGGGTTTCCAGTCGGCGGAATCGCGAGTGTCGCTGGTCACACCGACGACCGAGGCGAGCGCGAGCAGCCCGACAAAGACGAGAAGAACGAAGAATTCCATGGCGGCGTCAGCCTTTCGAGTCGGCTTGGAGAGCTTCGCCGCCGGTGCGCACCGGACGTCACGTAGAAGTCTCCGCCGCCACCGACGACCCGCACAGTGGCAGAGATGCCATTGAACCTCGATTTCCTGCCACCTTCGGCGTAGGCTCGGCGCATGCTCCGTACCGTCGCCGTGCTCGCCCTCGATCCGGTCGCCGCCTTCGAACTGGGCGTGCTCTGCGAGGTCTTCGGCACCGACCGCACCGCCGACGGGTTCCCCGGCTACCGGTTCGACGTGTGCACCGTCGACGGCCGGCCGGTCCGCAGCCGCTCCGGATTCAGCATCGTGCCGGACGCCGACCTCACCCCGGTCGAGGACGCCGACCTGGTCGCCGTACCGGCGCACGCCGAGGGAAGCCCCATCCCGCCGGCGGCCCTCGACGCGCTCCGTCGGGCCGCGGACCGTGGGGCGTACGTTCTCAGCGTCTGCTCCGGCGCCTTCGTGCTGGGCGAGGCCGGGCTGCTCGACGGGCGGGAGTGCACCACCCACTGGCGGTACGCCGACCTGCTCGCCGACCGCTACCCGCTGGCCCGGGTGCGCTGCAACTCCCTCTACGTCCAGGACGGCAACCTGCTGACCAGTGCCGGCACCGCGGCCGGGATCGACGCCTGCCTGCACCTGGTCCGGCAGGAGCACGGCTCGGCACTGGCCACCAAGCTCGCCCGGCGGATGGTCGTACCGCCGCACCGCGACGGCGGGCAGGCCCAGTTCATCGAGGCGCCGATCCCGCGTACGCCGGACGCGCCCACCCTCGAACCGGTGCTCGGCTGGCTGATGGGCAACCTCGACCGGACCACCACCGTCGAGGAGTTGGCCGTACGGGCACACATGGCACCGCGTACGTTCGCCCGCCGGTTCCGGGCCGAGACCGGCACCACGCCGCACGACTGGCTCACCAACCAGCGGGTGCTGCTCGCCCGGCGGCTGCTGGAGGAGACCGCGCTGAGCGTCGAGGCGATCGCCACCCGCGCCGGCTTCGGTGACGCGGCGACGATGCGGCACCACTTCGGGCGCCGGGTCGGCGCCACCCCGCACGCCTACCGCGCCACCTTCCGCGAACGGGTCTGAGCGGCGACCGGGTCGCAGCGGGCCCCGGGATCAGTACCCGACGGCCAACCCGTCGGCGCGCGGCTCGGAGCCGGCGACGTAGCCGCCGTCCGGCAGGCGCCAGATCGCCTGGCCGTACCCGAAGGTCGACGGCTCGGGTTCGACGACGATCTCGTGGCCCCGCCGGCGCAGGTCTTCGACCACGTCGCCGGCCACGCCGGGCTCCACGAGCAGCGACCGGCCGGCGTGCCAGTACCACCGCGGCGCGTCCAGGGCGGCCTGCGGGTCGAGCCCGCCGTCCAGCGTCGACGAGATCACCTGCACGTGTCCCTGCGGCTGCATGTGGCCGCCCATCACCCCGAACGGTCCCACCGGCTCGCCGCCCCGGGTCAGGAAACCGGGGATGATCGTGTGGTACGGCCGCTTGCCGGGCGCGACGACGTTGGGATGGTCCGGGTCGAGGCTGAACCCGGCACCCCGGTTCTGGAGGCCGAACCCGAGGCCGGGCACCACGACGTACGACCCGAAGCCCAGGTAGTTGGACTGGATGAGACTCACCATCAGACCGTCCCGGTCGGCGGCGCACAGGTAGACGGTGCCGCCCCGGGCCGGATCGCCGGGTGCCGGTGTGCCGGCCCGCCCGCCGATCAGCGCCCGCCGCGAAGCGACGTACGCCGGGTCGAGCAGTCCGGCGGTCGGGACCGCGACCCGGTCGGGGTCGGCGACGTACGCGTGGGCGTCGGCGAAGCCGAGTTTCGTCGCCTCGATCTGCCAGTGCGTCCGCTCGCCGGCGGGCATCCCGGCCAGGTCGACCCCGTCCAGGATGGCCAGGGCCATCAGCGCCGCCACGCCCTGCCCGTTGGGCGGCAGTTCCCAGACCTCGTGCCCCCGATAGGCCGCCGACACCGGGTCGACCCAGGTGGACCGGTGCCCGGCCAGGTCGTCGGCGGTCAGCAGGCCACCGGTCGCGGCGGCGTGTCGGGCCACTTCGGCGGCGATGTCGCCGTGGTAGAAGTCGCTGGCCCCGCTGTCCGCGATCCGGCGCAACGTCGCACCCGCCGCCGGGTTGCGCCACCGCTCGCCGGCCCGGGGTGCCCGCCCGCCGACCGTGAAGGCGCGGCCCCACTCGGCGAACTCCGACCCGGCCAGTTCGACGTGGGTACGCACCGACCGGGCCCAGCCGGCGGCGACCCCGGGCGACACCGGGAAGCCGTGTTCGGCGTACCGGACGGCGTCGTCGAAGAGGTGGGCGAACGGCAGCGAGCCGAACCGGTCGTGCAGGTCCCGCCAGCCGGCCGGAGCCCCGGGTACGGTCACCGGCAGCCAGCCTCGGGCCGGTAGCCCGGGGGCGGTCGCCTGGGCACCGCCGTGCCCCGCACTCGGCTCCGCCCCACGGCCTCCGGTCGCGGCGAGCACCGCCGCGCGGGTCAGCGCCGCCGGCGACCGGCCCGAGGCGTTGAGGCCGTGCAGCCGCGTTCCGTCCCACACGATGGCGAACAGGTCGCCGCCGATGTCGTTGGAGCCGGGCTGCACGACGGTCAGCGCGATGGCGGTGGCCAGCGCGGCGTCGACGGCGTTGCCGCCGCGACGCAGGACCGCCGTACCGGCCGCCGCCGCCAGGGGCTGGCTGGTCGCGACGATGCCGTGCGGGGCGTACACGGGTTGTCTGGGGTGCGGCATCCGGCCAGTCTCACCCGGCGCCGAGGTGCCCGCCATGGCGGGCCACCCGGATGCCGCCGGGCAGGAAGGTCGGTCCCTGCCCGCGCCACGCGGTGATCAGGGCGTCGAGCGCCTCGACGTGCCGGTGGGACAGGGCGGCCGGGGCGGCGCCCAGCTCGCGGGCCCAGGCGTGCAGGACCCGGCCGCGCAGCGCGGCCGGCAGTGCGGCGAGCGCGGCGACCCGCAGCCCGCCGGCCGGGTCGCGGGCGGCGGTCAGGTGGTCGGCGGCGAGCGCGTCGAGGGCGGCGGTGTCGGCCGCGACCAGTGCCGCGGTGCGGGCCAGATTGCCCACCACGCCGGGGCCGAGCGCCTCGACCAGCGCTGGCAGCAGGTCGGACCGGACCCGGGCCCGGGCGTACGACGGATCGGTGTTGTGCGGGTCGTCCCACGGGGTGAGGTCGAGCGCGGCGCACGCGGCGCGGGTCTGTGCCCGGGTGACGTCGAGCAGCGGACGGCACAGCGCGATCCCGTCCAGCCGGCGGACCGCCGGCATGCCGGCAAGCCCGTGCGGCCCGGCCCCGCGGGCCAGCGCCAGCAGTACGGTCTCGGCCTGGTCGTCGCGGGTGTGTCCGAGCAGTACGGTGCCGGCCCGGTGGCGATGGGCGGCGGATACGAGCGCCTCGTACCGGGCGTCGCGGGCGGCCGCCTCGGGTCCACCCGGGCGGCCGCCGACCTCGACGGTGGCGACCTCGACCGGTGCGAAACCGGCCTTCCGGGCCCAGTCCGCGACGTCCTGTGCCCGCCGTGCCGACCCGGCCTGGAGGCCGTGGTCGACGGTCACCAGGCCGACGTCGACGCCCCGGCGTGGCCCGACGAAGACCGCCGCCGCCGCCAGCGCCAGCGAGTCGGCACCACCCGAGCAGGCGACCAGCACCCGTCCGGCGGCCCGTCCGGGCGCCGGACCGGGCGGTGCGGGGTCGGCATCGAGCGGTCGGTCGAGCGCCCGCCGGACCGCGAGCCGGACCGCGGCGACCGGTGCGGCGAGGGTGGCCACGGCGGGCGGCGGGTCAGCCGGCTGCCGAAACCGGCCCGACCGGGCCGTGCACCCGGGCCACCCACGCGCCGGGGTCGCCGAGTTCGTCCAGCCGGGGCAGGGTGAGCGGCGAGCTGAAGATCTTGTTGAAGCCGGCCATGCCGACCTGGTCGACGACCCCGTGCACGAACTTGCGGCCCTCGGCGTACTGGCGCATCTTGACGTCGATGCCGAGCAGCTTGCGGATCGCCTTCTCGACCGGGTTGCCGGCCTCGCGGCGCCGGTTGAACCTCGCCCGGATCTCACCGACGCTCGGGATGACCTCGGGCCCCACCCCGTCCATCACGAACTCGGCGTGCCCCTCGAGCAGCGTCATCAGGGCGGTGAGCCGGTCGAGCACGGCACGCTGCCCGGGGGTCTGGACGATGTCCAGCACGCTCGCCCGGCTGTCCGGGTTGCGTACGGAGTCGGACAGGGTGGCCACGCCGCGACGGACCCGGTCGAGAAGGTTGTCGCCGCCGGCCTGCGACGCGTCGACGAACGCCTGCACCTCGCCGAAGAAGTGTCCGCGCATCCACGGCACCGCGGTGAACTGGGTGCGGTGGGTCACCTCGTGCAGGCAGACCCAGAGGCGGAAGTCGCGGGGGTCGGCCTGGAGCTTGCGCTCCACCTCGACGATGTTCGGCGCGACGAGCAGGAGCTGGCCCGGATCGGCGGAGAAGACCTCGTACTGCCCGAGCACCCGGCCGGACAGGTAGGCCAGGACGGTCCCGGCCTGGACCCCGGTGAGCCGGGAACCGACGGCGTCGGTCAACGCGCCGGGCTGCTTGTCACCGGACAGCCGGTTGACGAGCGGCGTGATCACCTCGCTGAGCCCGGCGATGTTGACCGCCGCCCAGTCCCGCCGGTCGACGATCCGCACCGGCGGATGGGCCACCAGCGACCGCAGACCGGTGTATTCGGCCACGTGCCCGGCGGCCTCGTCGGTGAGCCGCCGCAGGTCGGCCACCACCTCGGTGGCCTCCTCGTAGGAGACTCTCGGTCCTGATTTGCCCAGTGCTCCGGCGGTGGCAGCGGCAAGATCCCAGTCCACGAACTGCGCCATGCACCCCACCGTACCCGCGCCGGAACACCCCCGACCCGGCTCGGCACCGGTGTCCGCCGCCCGGCGGCCGGCCGCTCGGCGGCGGACGGGCGGGTCAGCGACAGCCGCAGGAGGCCAGGGCGGCGGCGATCCGGTCGAGGGCCGGTTGCGCCACGCTCGAGTCGGTGGGCACCTGGTCGGCCAGGATCGCGAAGGCCAGCAGCCGACCCTCGGCCGTCGTCACCACCCCGGAGATCGCGTTGACCCCGGAGAGGGTGCCGGTCTTGGCGCGTACGGCCCCGGCCCCGGCGACGGCGACGCTGCTGGCGGCCGGGCTACGGAACCGCTCGCTGAGGGTTCCGGACCAGCCGGCGACCGGCAGACCGCCGAAGATGCCGACCAGTTCCGGACGGGTGCCGCCGGCGGCGAGCAGGATCAGGTCGGTGAGCAGGGACGGGGTGACCCGGTTGGTCCGCGACAGCCCGCTGCCGTCGGCGAGTCCGCTCTCCGCCTCCGGCAGCCCCAGCTCGACGAGTACGGCGTCGACGGCGGCCGCACCCCCGACGAACGAGGCGGGCTGCTGGCGGGCGAGCGCGACCTGCCGGGCCAACGCTTCGGCGATGATGTTCTCGCTGTCGCCGAGCATGAACTCGACCAGGCGGAACATCGGCGGCGACTGGACCCGGCCGAGTTCGGTGCCCGGAGCGGTCGTACCGCCCTCGGGGCCGGGCGCCGTGGCGCTCTCCGTCGGCGCGGTACTGACCACCGCCCCGCCGGTGGCGTCGACCGAGGGCGTACCGGGCGTGGTCGCCGGCGCGGTGGCCCGCGAGACCGCCTGGACCGCGCCGGCCGGCAGGCCGAGCGCCTTCGCGAAGGCCTGCCCGGCGGCGATGTCCGGGTTGGTGAACCGCCGGGTGCAGCCGGTGGCGTTCTTCGGATTCGCGCGGGCGGCATCGGTCATCAGCGCCATGACCGGCCCGCCGCAACCGCCGGTGGGGATGTCGGAGTCCCAGCCGGGCTCGTAGATCGGCCCCGAGTAGAGCGAGGAGTCGACGGTGACCCGGGTCGGGGCGACCCCACCGAGGGCGGCCTTGACCTGCTCGGCCAACTGGTCGAGCCGGGCCGCGCCGGGATAGCTGCCGACCGCGTTCACGGCGAGGGTCGGGTCGCCGCCGCCCACCAGCACGACCTCGCCGGGCTGCTCGCCGGCGACGGCCCGGGTCGGGATCCGGTAGCTCGGGCCCCGGGCGGCGAGCACGGTCAGGCCGGTGACGAGTTTGGTGGTCGACGCCGGAACGGTCAGCGCGTCGGGCCCCCGTTCGTAGAGCACCTCGCCGGTGGCGATGTCGAGCACCGAGATGTTGACCCGGTCGCCGAGCTTCTGCGGGTCGACCAGGGGGTCGATGGCGGCCTGCACGCCCTCTCTGGTCGGCATCGGCGCGTTCGCGGTGGCTCCGTCGAGCACCGCCGACGGCACCGGATCGGGCGGGTCGGCCGTGGGCGCCCCGCCGTCGGCACCGCCGAGCCAGCCGGCGACCGGTCCGGGGCGTACGACGGCGAGCCCTGCCACCGCGGCCGCCAGGACCAGCACCGAGGCGAGCGCGGCGACCACCGGACCCCGGCGTCGGCGGCGGGGCGGGACGGGTGGCTCCGCGGGCGGTGGCCCGGCGGCCGGACGGGGCGGGGGCGGTGGCGTGGGCAGGTCCGGGGTCGGACGATCGGGCGGCGGCTGGTACGGCGGTCCGGCCTGGCCGGGCGACGTCGGCCGGGGTGGTCCGCCGGCCTCCGGTGCCCAGCCGACCGGAGGGTGCGCGGCGGTTGGCAGGTCGGCCCCGGCACCCGGCGCCGGCTGGCCGGGACGCTCCGGCTGGCGTTGGCCGGCGCCTGCCGGCCCGGGCACGCGGTCGAGCGGAACCGACCAGTTCGTGGGTACGGCGCCGCCCGGGTGCGGCGTGGGCTGCGCCGGCTGGTGCGCGGGTCCCGCCGGCGGCGCGGGCTGTGGCCGGGCCGGCGGTGGGGCCACCTGGTCGAGCGGGATCGACCAGGTCGGCATCCCGACCCGGCCGGTCGGGCGCTCCGCCTGGTCCGGCCGCCGCGGAGGCGAAGGGGGGTCACCTGATCGAGTGGGATCGCCCAGGTGCTGGGCTCCGTCGCCACGGACGGGGGCAGCGGTGGCACAGGCGGGGGCAGCGGTGGCACGGGCGGGGACTGCGGCGAAGCGGGCGGGGACTGCGGTCCGGCCTGGGGTACCCGGTCCAGCGGGATCGACCAGCCCTGCGTGGGGTGGGTCGGCACGGTGGCCCGGCCGGTCGGCGGCACGGTGGCCCGGCCGCGTGACGTACCGGGAGGAGGCGGGGGCACCGACGCCCCGTCGGAGTGCGGTCCGGCGGCCGGCTGTGGCGGGTGGGCGGGGGGTCCGGGGTGCCCGTCGGCGGTGTGCCCGTCGAACCCCCCGTGCGGATTCGGTGGCACCCCGTCCACCGGGCCCGGGTGTGAATCTTGCCTCCCCACCGGCCCCTCCTCCCGATCTGAAACTTGACTACGCGACACTACTTGCGTCCGAACACCTGACGGTGCCCGGACCGAGACGGATGGGGCAACATCCGTCCGGTTGGCGCCGCCTGGTCCATCCGTTAGCCAGCGTGGGCAACGAGGGAGCGTGAAGATGGATTTCGACGTGACGGTTGAGATCCCGAAGGGTCACCGCAACAAATACGAAGTTGACCACGCGACCGGCCGGATCCGGCTGGACCGCACACTCTTCACCTCGACCCAGTACCCCGCCGATTACGGGTTCATCGAGGGAACCCTCGGTGAGGACGGCGATCCGCTGGACGCCCTGGTGCTGGTGCCCGAGCCGACGTTTCCAGGGTGCCTCATCCGGTGCCGCACCATCGGCATGTTCCGGATGACGGACGAAAAAGGCGGCGACGACAAGGTCCTGTGCGTGCCGTTCGAGGACCCGCGACAGGAGCACCTGCGCGACATCCACCACCTCGGCGAGTTCGACCGGCTGGAGATCCAGCACTTCTTCGAGGTCTACAAGGACCTGGAGCCCGGAAAGTCGGTCGAGGGCGCGACGTGGGTCGGCCGCAACGAGGCCGAGGCGGAGATCCGGGCGTCGTACCGCCGGCACGAGGAAGCGGTCGCCAAGGGCGAGGAAATCCACTGAGCTTCGCGCGTCAGTCGAACGCGTGGCCCGTACGGGTCACGCGTTCGGTGACTGTCTGATATCCGTCCGCTTTCGCTCAACCGAGCAGATCCCGGGCCCGCCCGTACAGGCCGAGTACGGCACAGGCGACCGGCACCAGGCAGAGCACCGTCGCCGTGTCGAGCAGGTCGGCCGCCCGCCCCAGGTAGGGCGACGGCGGGCGGCGGGCGTACGTGGCTCCGGCGATCACCGTCAGCAGGGCCACCGGCACCCCGCCGGCGAGTACGACGAGGCCGACCGCCGGATCCGCGGCGGCGGCCAGCGCCGCGCCGAGCACCGCGAACCCGGCCGATCCGGCGGTGACCAGGGGTACCCGCTGCCGTCGGGTGGCGAAGAGCCGCGATCGCAGCAGCAGCGCGGCCGCGGCGACCGCCACCAGTGAACGCCCGGCCCAGCCACCGGTCGTGACCAGCACCGTCGCGGCGGCCACGGTGAGCAGCGCGTGACCGACGAGCATTCCGGCGAGCAGTTCCTCGGTACGGGCGACGGCATCGTGGACCCGGCGGCGGTCGGGCCGCTCCCGGGCGGCGTCGGCGGCCGGAAGGTCCTCGGCCCCTCCCGCGCCGGACGGCAGGGTGACCGGCGGCATCGGCAGCCGGCCCAGCCGGATGGCCAGCAGCGGCAGCACGCCGATGCCACACACCAGCAGCACGGTGAGGATCGCGGCCGTGCCGGCACCGGGCAGGAAGAACCCGGCGGTGGCGGCGACCGCGCCCAGCAGTCCGACGAGCACCCCGGCGGTGAAGACCCGCATGACCGCGGCCACCCCGGCCAGGCCGAGGACCGCGACCAGCAGCAGCGCGACCGATGCGGCCAGCAGCTCCGGGGCGCCGAGCCAGCGCAGCGGACCGGGTACGCCGACCGGATCGCCGGAGGCGACCAGCAGCGCGCCGCCGACGAACGCGTACGGCATCGCGAACCCGCCCAGCGCCGCACCGCCCACCGCGTCGCCGTACGCCCGTGACGCGACCGTTCCGGCGAGCGTGAGCAGGACGGCGGCGGTGAGCCCGGCGTACGCCCCGACCGGCCAACCGGGGCCGGCCAGGACCAGGGTGAGCAGCCCGACCGCGAGCGGCACGCCGGCGACGGCGACGGTGGCCGTCCGGGTGGCCCCGGCCGACCAGGCGCCGCCACCCCGGCGGGCCGCGTCGGCGATCACCTCCACCACGTCGTCGTATTCGAGTTCGGGCCAGCGGGCGCGGGCCGGGA
This sequence comes from Polymorphospora rubra, assembly GCF_018324255.1. GTDB lineage: Bacteria > Actinomycetota > Actinomycetes > Mycobacteriales > Micromonosporaceae > Polymorphospora > Polymorphospora rubra. Next base: position 3,158,486 of record NZ_AP023359.1, on the reverse strand, counting down.
CGAGGTGCAGCACCTCGCCGTCGCGTACCCCCTGGGTTTGCAGGCCCTGCCCGGCGGCGAGCGGCGCGCCGTCGGTGCGGCGCAGTACCCACCCGCCGTGCTGCTCGCCGTCGTCGGCGAGCCCTTCGCCGGCGTGGCGCAGCAGCTCGGGCAGGAGTTCGGCCAGTGGCAGGTGCTCGGGTACGGCGACGTCGACCCGGCGGCGGGGGGCGCTCACGGTGACTCGGGCGAGCCCGGTGCTCATCAGCGGTCCTCCAGACGTCGGGCGTGCGGAGTGCGGCGCGGTGGAGCGGGAACCAGGACCGCTTCGGGCGGTGCCCGGTGCGGCCCGCGAGGGTCAGCGCGGACGACGGCACTTTACCTACCATGGGCCGGTCCTGGTGTCCGTGTGACGGGGGGATCATGTCCACCTTGGATCGATCGGGTGTGGACGGTGCCGGTGGTCGGGCCGACGGCCCGCGTCCGCGATGAGCACCGTCGCGTTCCGGCGGCCGGCCCGGCGGCCGGCGCCGGAGATCCCGACCGGTGAGGTGTCCGTGGAGCCGCCGCCGGAGATCCCGCCGGCGACCGGTGGCCGTTGGCAGCAGATGCTGATGGTGCTGCCGATGCTGGGTGGCGCGGTCGCCATGGCGATGATGTTCGGCCGGGGCGGCGGCGCCTACTCGTACGTCGTCGGCGCCATGTTCGGGGTGTCGTCACTGGCCATGCTCGCCACGACCTGGGGTGGTGCGGCGGGCTCGCCGAAGCGGTCGGAGATGATGACCGCCCGGCGCGAGTACCTGCGCCACCTGGCCGGCCTGCGGCGCCGGGTCCGGGCCACCGCCGAGCGGCAGCGGGCCGGTCTGTTCTACCGGCATCCCGACCCGGCCCAACTCTGGTCCACGATCGACAGTCATCGCCTCTGGGAGCGCCGGCCCACCGATCCGGACTTCGGCGTGGTCCGGATCGGGGTCGGCCCGCAGACGCTGGCCACCCCGCTCGTCCCGCCGGTGACCCGGCCGGTGGAGGATCTGGAGCCGATGACGGCCGGGGCGCTGCGCCGGTTCCTCGACGCTTATTCGGTGGTTCCCGACCTGCCGGTGGCCGTGTCGCTGCGCGGCTTCGCCCGGATCCATCTGCGTGGCCGGCCCCGGCCGGGCGGCGAGTCGCCGGCCGGTACGGAGGCGCAGGCGTTGACCCGCGCCATGCTGGCCCAACTCGCCGTCTTCCACGCCCCCGGGGATCTGATCGTCGCGGTGTGCGCCGGGCCGGAGCGGCGGGCCGGGTGGGAGTGGGTCAAGTGGCTGCCGCACGCGCTGCACCCGACCCGTACCGACGCGCTCGGCCCGGTCCGCCTGGTCACGAGTTCGGCGACCGAGCTGGAGGGGATGCTCGACGAGTTGCTCGCCAGCCGGCCGCGGTTCAACCCGCACGGGCCGGCGCCGGGTGGGCCCCACGTGGTCGTCGTGCTCGACGGCGGCGACCTGACCGGCGCGGCACACCTGACCGGGGACGGCGGCATCCACGCGGTCACCATCGTCGACCTGGACAGTCCGCCGCCCCGGCTGCTCGACCGCAACACGCTGGTTCTCCAGGTGCGGGCCGGCCGGCTCGACACGGAGTCCATGGACGGCCCAGCGACCGTCGGCACCGCGGACCGGCTCGGCACCGTCGAGGCCGAGGCGGTCGCGCGACGGCTCGCGCCGCTGCGTCTGGTCGCCACGGCCGGAGGTACGCAGGCGGCGCTCGCCGCCGACCCCGGGTTCACCGAACTGCTCGGCATCGGCGACCCGCACCACTTCGGTGTGGCACAGGGCTGGGCGCCCCGGGCCGACCGGGACCGGTTGCGGGTCCCGATCGGGATCGGCGCCGACGGCTCGCCGGTCGAACTCGATCTGAAAGAGTCGGCGCAGGACGGCATGGGTCCGCACGGGCTGCTCATCGGCGCGACCGGTTCCGGCAAGTCGGAGGTGCTGCGGACCCTGGTGCTCGCGCTGGCCGCCACCCACTCGTCCGAGCTGCTCAACTTCGTCCTGGTCGACTTCAAGGGCGGCGCTACGTTCGCCTCGCTCGACCGGTTGCCGCACACGGCGGCGGTGATCACCAACCTCGCCGACGAACTGCCGCTGGTCGACCGCATGGTCGACGCGATCAACGGCGAGCTGATCCGGCGGCAGGAGCTGCTGCGCCGGGCCGGCAACCACGCCGGCCTGCGCGACTACGAGAAGGCGCGGGCCGCCGGGGCGGCGCTCGCGCCGCTGCCGTCGCTGCTGATCGTCTGTGACGAGTTCTCCGAACTGCTCTCCGCCAAGCCCGACTTCATCGACCTCTTCGTGCAGATCGGACGGGTCGGCCGGTCGCTCGGCGTGCACCTGCTGCTCGCCTCGCAGCGGCTCGAGGAGGGCCGGCTACGCGGTCTGGACACCCACCTGTCGTACCGGCTCGGGCTGCGTACGTTCTCCGCCCTGGAGTCCCGCGCCGTGCTCGGCGTGCCGGACGCGTACGAGTTGCCCCGCTCGCCCGGGCACGGCTACCTGAAGTCCGGCAACACCGAACCGCTGGTGCGGTTCAGGGCGGCGTACGTTTCCGGCCCGCACCGTACGGCGGGCTCGCCCGGTCCGGTCGGCGACGAACCGGGTGGGGTCCGGGTCCTCGGCTACTCGACGCATCTCGTGCTGGTCGCCGAACCGGTCACGGCTGTGCCGGCGGAGGAGTCCGGGGCCGCGACGCTGCTCGACATCCTGGTGTCCCGGCTGGACGGTCAGGGCCCGCCGGCACACCGCGTCTGGCTGCCGCCGCTCGGGGCGTCGCCCACGTTGGACGAGCTGGTCGGCCCGGTCGGCGTCGACCCGGTCCGCGGCCTGACGGTCGACAACCCGGACCTGCGCGACGCGCTCCAGGTGCCGGTCGCCCTGATCGACAAGCCGTACGAGCAGCGCCGCGACGTGCTGTGGCTGACCCTGGACGGTGCCGCCGGCCACGTCGCCGTCGTCGGCGGTCCGCACAGCGGGCGGTCGACCCTGCTGCGGACGCTGGTCTGCGGGCTGGCCCTCACCCACAGTCCGGCGCAGGTGCAGGTCTACTGCCTCGACTTCGGTGGCGGCACGCTGGCGGCGCTGCGCGACCTGCCGCACGTCGGCGGGGTGGCGGGCCGGCTGGACCCCACCGCGGTCCGCCGCACCGTCGGTGACGTGGCGGGCCTGCTCGCGCAGCGGGAGCGCCGGTTGGCCGAGCTGGGGGTCGACATGGCCGGCTACCGCCGGCTGCGGGCCGGCTCCGCGGGGCCGGCCGACCCGTACGGCGACGTGTTCGTGGTGGTCGACGGGTGGCAGACCATCCGCAACGAGTTCGAGGACCTGGACGAGTCCCTGACCGACATCGCCACCCGTGGCCTGTCGTACGGGATACACCTGGCCGTCTCGGCCAGCCGCTGGGTCGACCTCCGGCCGTCCATCCGGGACCTCTTCGGTTCGCGGGTGGAGCTGCGGCTCGGCGAGCCGACCGACTCGTTCGTGTCCCGCCGGGCGGCCGCGAACGTGCCGAGGGAATCGCCGGGGCGGGGCATCACCACCGACGGCCTGCACCTGCTGACCGCCCGGCCGGAACTGGCCGGTCTCGGCGACGATCCCGGCGCGCTGCCACGGGCCGTGGCGCAGGCGTGGCCGGGCCCGCCGGCACCCCGGGTCCGGCTGCTCCCACCGGAGTTGCCGTACGCCGAACTGGACCTGAGCCGCACGGAAGGGCTGCGGCTGCCGATCGGGATCGCCGAGACGGATCTGCAGCCGGTGTCGATCGACTTCGCCAGCGAACCGCACCTGCTGCTGTTCGGTGACCCCGAGAGCGGGAAGTCGTCGTTCCTGCGGGCGCTGGCCGCGACGATCACCAGCCGGTTCACGCCCGAGCAGGCCCGGGTGATCCTCGTCGACCACCGGCGCAGTCTGCTGGGTGCCATCCGCACCGAGCACCAGATCGGGTACGGGACCGCGGCGGCGGTCACCGCCGAACTCATCGGCTCGGTGGCGGGCTACATGGAGCGCCGGCTGCTCCGCCCCGAGGTGACCGAGGCGGAGATGCGGGACCGGTCGTGGTGGACCGGGCCGGAGCTCTTCGTGCTGGTCGACGACTACGACCTGGTGGCGACCGGACCGAGCAACCCGCTGGGCGCTCTGGAGGAATACCTGCCACAGGCCCGGGACATCGGCCTGCACCTGGTGCTGGCCCGGCGGACCGGCGGGGCGGCACGGACCGCGTACGAGCCGCTGATGCAGCGGTTGCGCGAGCTGTCGTCGACCGCGCTGCTGCTGTCCGGCCAGCCGGACGAGGGGTCCCTGATCGGCAATGTCCGGGCCACGCCGATGCCGCCGGGCCGGGGACGCCTGGTCACCCGCCGGGAGGGGGTACGCCTGATCCAGCTCGCATATCTGGCAGCGAGCTGATTCCTGGCCCACTCACGGCCCGTACCGGCCGTCGACCGGGTAGCCTCCGTGCATCGATCCGCTGCCGGGGTGTCGCACCCCGGGTGTGAAAGCCAGGGTGTGACCGGGTTGAGGCGCTGCCACCACAATGTCGTACGGCGCACCGCCGGTGCCGCGCTGCTCGGCGTTCTCAGCATGCTCGCCGTACCGGTCTCGCCGGCACCGGCCGTGCCGGGGGCACCGCCGGCCGGTGCGGCGGCCGGCCGGCCGGTCGCGCTGCCGGTGCGCACCGACGCCGTACGCGACCAACAGTGGCAGCTCAAGGAGCTGCGGGCCGACGAGGTATGGCGGCAGTCGACCGGCAGCGGTGTCACGGTCGCGGTGGTCGACTCCGGTGTGGACGGGTCGCATCCGGACCTGGTGGGTCAGGTGCTGCCGGGGATCGACCTGGTGGCACGGGCCGGCGACGCCGACGCCGCCCCGGTCGCGGGTGCCGGGCAGAACGATCCGGTCGGTCACGGGACCACGGTCGCGGCGCTGATCGCCGGCCGCAACGACGACAGCGACGGGGTGGCCGGCCTGGCCCCACAGGCCAAGATCCTGCCGGTACGTGTGCTCGACGAGGAGAACCGCTACGACGACGCGCTCATCGTGGCCCGGGGCGTACGGTGGGCCGTCGACAACGGCGCCCAGGTGATCAATCTGTCGCTGGGCGGCGGCAGTGCCAGTCCGGCCCTCGAAGCCGCGATCGACTACGCGTTCGCCCGCAACGTCGTGGTCGTGGCGTGCACCGGCAACGTCGCGCCCTCCACGTCGAGCGAGGTCTGGTATCCGGCCCGGGAGCCCGGGGTGATCGCGGTGACCGGTCTGGAGCGGGCCAGTGAAAACCTCTGGTCCGGGGCGATCACCGGACCGGAGACGGTGCTCAGCGCGCCGGCGACCGGACTGCTCGGTGCCCGGCCGGGCGGCTTCTGGCGGGTTCAGGGCACGAGTTTCGCCGCCCCGCTGGTCACCGCGACGGCGGCGCTGATCCGCGCCAGGTGGCCGCAGATGTCGGCGGGCGACGTGGTGCACCGGCTGACGAGCACGGCCCGCGACCTCGGCGAGCCGGGACGGGACGACCGGTTCGGCTTCGGGCTGGTCGACCCGGTCGCGGCACTCGGTGCGTCCATGCCCGAGATCGGCCACAACCCGCTGGACACCAACAAGCGTCCGGGGAACGCCGGCTTCGGCCCGGCACCGGGTTACGAAACGCTGGGCGGTTCTGAGACACCGGGTGGCAGCGGCTACGGCGGACCGGGCCGCTTCGGTGGCGGGCGGGCCAACGGGCCGGGTGGCGGATGGGCGGCCACCCCGTCGGGCGACACCGACACGCTGCTCGACCGGTCGGGTCTGGTCGGCGGCGCGGTCGCGGTGGTGGCACTGCTGGGCGTCGGGTCCCTGTTGGCCTGGCGTCTCGGCTGGATCCCCGACCGGCGGGCACGGCGCCGGACCGCTCCGGGGTCCGGCGGGCCGGACCCGTCGCGCTGACAGATCCTCCGGTCGCCCGGGCCAGCCCGGTCCGGTCAGGAGCAGGCGCCGGTATCGACGGTGCGGGTGCGTTGCGTGCCGGCCTCGGCGACCGACGCGGACTCCGCCGCGGTGACGGCGAAGCCGGTGTTGGGGTCGTCGGCCACCGCGGCGAAGATGACACCGAGCACCTGGCCGTCCGGCCCGATCAGTGGGCCGCCGGAGTTGCCGCTGCGAACCAGTGCCCGGATCGTATAGATCTCGCGGGTCACGTCGCCGGAGTCGTAGATGTCGGGGCCGGTGATGTCGCCGACGTCGCGCACCCGGGCCGACTGGGCGTCGTACGGGCCGTCGAGCGGGAAGCCGAGCACGATCGCGTCCGCCTCGACCGGTGCCGGCCGGTCCGCGAACGGCATCACCGGCGCGGACAGGTCGGGCACGTAGATGACCGCGAGGTCGCGTGCCGGGTCGTAGACCACCACCCGGCCGTTGTAGCGGCGGTCGTTCAACTCGATCGAAACGCTGCGGGTGCCCGCGACGACGTGCGCGTTGGTCATCACCCGTTCCTCGGCGTAGACGAAGCCGGAGCCTTCGATCCGCCGGGAGCAACTGGGCGCGCTGCCGAGCACCTTCACCACCGACCGCTGCGCGTTCGCGACCACCTGGGAGCCGGCGAGTGCCGGGTCGGGCGGCGACACCTCGCGGGCCCTGGTCGGGGCCAGCCCGCCGAAGACGTCGGGGAAGCCGTTGGTGTCGACGGTGTCACGCAGCGCGTGCGACAGCGCCTGCGCCTGCTCCGGCAGCACCCGGTCGACCGCGCCGAGCAGCGCGCTGTGCCGTACCGAGCTGGCCAGCCAGGGCAGCGACGACGAGCCGAGCGGCACCGCCACCAGCCAGGCGACGACCAGCACCGCGACCAGTGACACCAATGCGCCGCCGACGTCGTCGATCCGCCGGCCGGCCCGGCTGGTGATCGCGTGCCGGACATGTGAGCCGAGCCAGCCGGCCAGGGTCTGGAACAGGATGGCCAGGCCGAAGATCGTGATGAGCGCGACCACCACCCGGATGGCGCCGTCCTCGAACCGTCGGGCCAGCAGCGGGCCGACCTGGAGTCCGATGAGCGCACCGCCGAAGAAGCCGGTGAACGACATGACTCCGATGACGAATCCCTGCCGGTAGCCGCTGATCGCAAACAACAGCATGAGCAGTATCAGGACAACATCAACGGCGGACACCCGTCCAGGGTACGGGTGCCCGGCGACCGGGGCCGTGACGTGCGGCGGGGCCACGCCGCCGGGCGCCCGTCCGACCACCTCCACGACCTCTTCGGCCGAAGGTCAGCCGATCGGACCGGTCAGCTCGTCGTCGGTGTCGGCGGTCGCGGGCGGGGCCGGCCGGACCACCGATCGGGGCAGCTCGGTGACCCGGTGTCGGGGCCAGGGCCGGGCCCAGCCACCCATGTCCAGCAGCGCCGCGAGCACCCCGGCGGTGAAGCCCCAGACGAGCATCCCGCGGACCTGGAACGCCGGCCCCTGCCACCCGCTCGGGACCCGTACGGTCAGCCGGTTGGCGGGGTCGACCAGTTCGGCCACCGGCAGCCGGGCAACGTGGGCGACCTCGGCCGGTTCGCGCGGGTATACCGGGTGCGGCCGGTGCCACCAGGCCAGGACCGGGGTGACCACGAAGTTGCTGACCGGAATCCACAGCCGGGGCAGTTCGGCGAGGACGGTGACGCTCCGCGAGTCGAGCCCGACCTCCTCCTCGGCCTCCCGCAACGCGGTGCCGACCGGTCCGCCGTCGCCGGGGTCGGCGGCACCGCCGGGGAACGCCGGCTGCCCGGCGTGGTTACGCATCGACGCCGCCCGCTGGAGCAGCAGGACGTCCGGCCCGTGCGCCGGCTCCTCGGCGAGCAGAACGAGCACCGCGCTGGGGCGGCCGGTCGCCGGGGTCGGCAGGCGGGTGAAGTCCTCGGTACGGGCGTTGCGCACCCGGTCGACGAGCGGTGCGGTCCAGTCCGGCGGGCTGCTCACGGGCCCACCACCACGCCCAGGTGCTCGCCGACGAGGGCGGTGAGGGCGGCGTCGTCGAGCGCCCCGGAGACGTCGAGGTGCCGGACGGTGCCGGTGCCGTCGACGAAGAGGGTCATCGGAACGAAGTTACGCGCCAGGCCGCGCAGCAGTTCCTCGTCCGGGTCGAACAGGTTGGGGAAGGTCAAGCCGTACGTCTCGGCGAGCGACACCGCGGCCGGTTTCCGGTCGCGTACGTCGACGCCGACGACGTGCAGCTGTCCGGTCGAGCGGTCGGCGAGCCGCTGGAAGGCGGGCAGTTCCTTGCGGCACGGCGTGCACCAGGACGCCCACACGTTGATCACCGCCGGGCCGCGGATGCCGGTCAACGCGACCGGCTCGCCGCCGGTGAAGCAGGGCAGCTCGATCGCCGGCAGTTGCGGCACGTCGGCCGGCGGTGGGCCCTGGCCGGGCGAATGGGGCGGGTCGTCGGGTCCGGGCCGTCCGGTGGGTTCGGCGCCCGTCGCCGTGGCCGGTGGGGCGGCTTCGGCCGGTGGGGCGGTGAGTGCCGCGCAGGCCGCGAACGGGGCGGGCTCGGGGTCCGGGGTGGGATCGGACCCACCGGTCGTACAGCCGGCCGCCGCGAGTACGAGCGGCGTCAGCAGCCCGGCCAGCCACCGACGACCCGACGCTCCGCGCGCCGCCCGTGTCAGCTGTCCGGTCGGAACCGTCCTGCCCATCCGATCGGTCACGGTACGTCGGCGGCCGCCGCCTGGGCCGGCACCAGGTCGGGGTCGGCCCCGGCCGCCGCCGCGAGGTCGCGGGCGCGGGGGCCCTTGAGGAGCTTGGCGGCCAGCGGATCGGTGGGTCCGGTGCCGTACGCCGGGCAGGCGGCGGCGAGCGTGCAGGCGCCGCAGGCCGGCTTGCGGGCGTGGCAGACCCGCCGACCGTGGAAGATCACCCGGTGCGACAGCATGGTCCAGTCGCGCTTCTCGATCAGGGCCCCGATCGCGTGTTCGATCTTGACCGGGTCGGTCTCGTCCGTCCATTCCCAGCGGCGAACCAACCGCTGGAAGTGGGTGTCGACGGTGATGCCGGGGACGTCGAACGCGTTGCCGAGGATCACGTTGGCGGTCTTGCGGCCGATTCCGGGCAGGGTGACCAGGTCGGTGAGGCGGCCGGGCACCTCGCCGTCGTACCGCTCGACCAGCGCCTGCCCCAGGTTGATCAGGGAGGTCGTCTTGTTGCGGAAGAAGCCGGTCGGCTTGATCAGCTGTTCCAGCTCGGCGCGGTCCGCACCGGCGTAGTCGGCCGCGGTCGGGTAGCGGGCGAACAGCTTCGGGGTGACCTCGTTGACCCGCTTGTCGGTGCACTGCGCGGACAGGATCGTGGCCACGGCGAGCTGGAGGGCGTTGCCGTGGTCGAGTTCGCAGTGCGCGTCGGGGTGTGTCTCGGCGAGGATCCGCGCCATCCGCCGGGCCCGCCGTTTGCGGCCCAGTTCGGTCTCGGCTTTGCGGGTCCGGCGGGCCGGTTCGACCTTTCGGGCTGCTTCGACCTTTCGGGCCGGTTCGGCGCTCGGGACCGGCCGGGCATTGGTCAGGCTCACGCTGGCCAGCGTACGTCGCCCGTCTGACGACCGGGGTCAGCCACCGGCCGGCGGGGTGATCCGGCCCTCGTCGTCCAGTGTCGGCGCGGTGGTCGGAAAGTCGGATTCGCACAGGCTGCGTACGAGGTCGAGCCCCCGCCTGCGGTCGTCCATGGTCGGCAGCCCGGCCCCGTTCATGATGGTCGAGATCAGCTGGCCGTCGGACCAGGTGCCGTCGGCGGTCATCGAGACCTTGAGCACCGCGCCGTAGCCGAGCCGCCCGCTGCCGTTGAGAGTGCCGCCGCCACCGGCGAAGTTGCCGAGGCTGTAGGCGATCAGCCGCCCCTTGTAGAACTCCAGCGCCCGCATGACGTGCGGCCCATGGCCCACCACGAGGTCGGCGCCCGCGTCGATGACGGCGTGGGAGAACTTGATCGGGTCGCCCCGGTTCTCGCCGAGGAACATCTCCGTGCCCGGCTTGACCCTGGTCTTCTCCGCCCCCTCGGCGCCCATGTGCACCTGCACCACGACCAGGTCGGCCTGGGCGGCCGCCTCTTCGACGATCTCGGTGGCCTTCGCGATGTCGACCAGGCTGTTGGTCCACGAGTACGGCGTGAAGCCGAGGACCGCGACCTTGACGCCCTCGACGTCGGCGATCGTGATCTGGCCGGCCCGGCCGGTGTGCTGCATCCCGTGCTCTTCGAGGGCCCGGGTCGTGTTCTCGTAGCCGGCCTGGCCGTAGTCGTAGCCGTGGTTGTTGGCGAGGTTGAGCAGGTCGAACCCGCCGTCGCGCAGGTGCGTGGCGTACGACGGCGGGGCCCGGAAGGCGTGACAGCCCGAGGCGCCCTCACCGCACTTGGTGGTGCCGGTGTCCTCGGTCAGCGGCTCTTCCAGGTTGCCCATGACCAGGTCGGCGACGAGTGCCTCCCGGACCGGGTCGAAGAAGCCCTCGCCACCGTTCGGCGGGAGCCGGTTGGGTGCGTTGCCCAACACGATGTCCCCGGTCGCCGACATGCTGATCACTTTGGGGGCGGCTTCGGTGGGACTGGGCGCGGGCGCGCCGGAGGGGTCGCCACCGGCGGAGGCGGAGTCCTGCCACACCGACGGCGCGGGGTTGCCACGGGTCGCGGTGAACGCCGCGAAACCACTCAGACCAATGCCGACCAGGACAACCACGACGGCACCGAAGGCGACGACAGGGCTCTCCGAAAAGACCTGTCCCAGCCGGCTACGCCGGCGCGGTTCCTGGTGGGCGCTATACATAACGCGCAGACCCTACCCGCCGGACGGGGTGTGCGACGACGGCCGTACGGATGAGGTACCGCCGTACGGATGAGGTAGTTCAGCGTTCGTGCCGCACCGACCACGGCACCTCGGTCAGCGAGTCGGGCCCGCCGGCGCGTACCGCCCGGTGGGCTGCCCGCGCCAGCGGCGCACCCCACCGGGACCGCGGCCCGCCGTAGGGCTCGGCCGGGCCGTCGGCCGGGCAGAGCACGGTCACCGCGTCGGTGGCGGTGCCGGTCGCCTCGACACCGATCTCCCAGAGTGCCTGTGTCTTGGCCTCGGTGACCGTCGCGACCGCGTTCACCAGTGCCGCGTCTCCCAGCCTCGCCGGCACCCAGGCGACGATGTTGACGGTCCCGACCCGCACCCCGGGTTCCTCGTCTGCCGCCGCGGCCCAGGTCGGGCTCCCCAGGCCGACGGTCGCCCAGACCCGCACGCCGCCGTCGGCGGCGTCGACGACCCGGGCCACGTCGACGCCGGTGAGCAACCCGACGCCGGGCCCGCGCAGGCCGAACTGGTCGGCGAGCCCGGCCAGGTGGGCGTCCGGGTCGTCCCGCCGGTACGAAATCGGCACGGTCGCGTTGATCACCCAGTCCCGTACGCCGATCCCACCGCCGAGCGGCGCCGAACTGATCGCGAGCCGGGGCCGGGACAGCCGCCAGACGAGCAACGGGATGGCCAGGCCATCTTCGGATCTTGTGGCGAGACTGGGCGCGGTCGGCATCGGACGATGCTACGGGGCCCGCCTCGGAGCCATAGTGCCTGGCCGAGGGGGATGTATGGTAGCGGCGTCCGGGGTCAGGTGGGTTACGCTCCGGACTCAAGATTTCAAGGGGCGCACGTCCGGTTTCCGAGCGGCGTCCGCCTAGACTGACTGCGCGCGACGTGCGCGCAGGCGGAGGTGCGCGATGGACGAGGTACTGGCCCGCAGCGGGATCTTCCAGGGCGTCGACCCGGAAGCGGCCGAGGCGCTCGCCAAGGAGATGGAGACGATCGAGGCCCGCAAGGGCGAGATCGTGTTCAACGAGGGGGAGCCCGGCGACAGTCTGTATATCGTGCTCAGCGGCAAGATCAAGGTTGGACGACGGGCAGCCGACGGCCGGCAGAACCTGATCGCCGTGATGGGTCCGTCCGACATGGTCGGCGAACTGTCGCTCTTCGACCCCGGTCCGCGCACCGCGACCGCCACCGCCGTCACCGACACCCGGCTGGTCCGGCTGCGCAAGCAGGCTCTGCGGCCGTGGCTCAACAACCGGCCGGAGATCGCCGAGCAGTTGCTGCGGGTGCTCGCCCGCAGGCTGCGCCGGACGAACGACAACCTCGCCGACCTGATCTTCACCGACGTGCCCGGCCGGGTCGCCAAGAACCTGCTCCAGATGGCCGGCCGGTTCGGCACCCGCGACGGCGGGGTGCTGCGGGTGACCCACGACCTGACCCAGGAGGAGATCGCCCAGCTCGTCGGCGCCTCCCGTGAGACGGTCAACAAGGCCCTGGCCGACTTCGCCTCGCGTGGCTGGCTCCGTCTCGACGGCAAGAGCATCATCATCCTCGACCCGGAGCGTCTGGCCCGCCGCGCCCGCGTCTGATCGAGTTTGGCCGGCGGGGGACGACCACGGTCGTCCCCCGCCGCCGTGTCTCAGGCCGCCGCCGTCGCCTGCGCGATCTGCGAGACCCGCTGAGGCGAGATGCCCAGCATCCGGCCGGCGTCCCGCACCGTGTAGCCGTCGGCGAGGAGTTCGCTTACGGCCTCGGCGGTCGCCCGTTCTGCGACAAGGTCCGCCTCACGGGCCGCCCGCCGGGCGACGAGGGCATGCGAGACCTTCGGCGGCAGTTGCGGACTGACTTCCAACTCGAAGCTGTCCGGCGCCACATTCAGCATCAGCGCGATGGCCTCGCGCGCCATCGCCTCCACTTGATCGAGCCGGCGGGCCTGGCTGTGTACCCCTTTGATCTCCGGGATGCTGATGGCCCACCAATTACCAGAGCGGGTGCACACCGCCGTGAACCTGGTCATCGTGTCCCTGCTTTCGTCTGCCTGCCCCGTTGGCTGATTCCGTCGCTATTTGATGTCGAGATCACGGAGAATCGCCCGCGCCGTCAACTCATTGACCTCACTATGTCGCGGAATGACCACGTTCTGTGAACCGTACCGAAAGATCGAATGGCTTCCGCCCTCGCGAACCAGATCGAAGCCGACGCCAGACCGTCGCGCCGCCCTGGCGATCGCCCGAATGAGATCAACTCGCTTCACCGGATTAGTCTAGTTGTCTAGACAAAATAAGTAGAGCCGCCTAGACAGTATAGCTCGGATCTAAACAAGCAGGCTTGACTGTTTGTTTCCGAAGATGGACGCTCTTGGCATGGCTGGCGCCGTACCGCGGGCTCCGCAGCAGGAGCGCAGTCGCGTCACCCGGGCGCGGCTGTTGGAGGCGACCGTCGAATGCCTGGTCGAGCAGGGCTGGTCGGGCACGACGACGACCCTGGTCGCCACCCGGGCCGGCGTGTCCCGGGGCGCCCAACTGCACCACTACCCGACGAAGGCAGCCCTGGTCATGGCCGCCGTCGCGCATCTGGCCGACCGCCGGGCCACCGAGATCCGGGCCGAGGCGCAGGCCCTGCCCACCGGGCCGGACCGGCTCGACCGGGTGGTCGACATGCTTGCCGCCGCGTTCACCGGGCCGCTGTTCGTCGCCGCCCTGGAGGTCTGGGTCGCCGCCCGCACCGACGCCGAGTTGCGCGGGGCGCTGGTGCCGCTGGAGGCGCGGGTCGGCCGGGAGATGCACCGGCTGACCGCCGAACTGCTCGGTGCCGACGAGCGCCGACCCGGCGTACGCGAGGCGGTGCAGGCCACCCTCGACCTGCTACGCGGCCTCGGCGTCGCCAACCTGCTCACCGACGACTCGGCCCGGCGGGCGACCCTGCTCGCCGCATGGAAACAGCAGCTCAAGGGGATCGTGAACAGCTGACCGGAGGTCGCATGATCAGGATCGGCAACGCGTCGGGCTTCTACGGCGACCGCTTCGCCGCCTGGCGGGAGATGCTCGACGCCGGCCAGCTCGACGTGCTGACCGGCGACTACCTCGCCGAACTGACCATGCTGATCCTCGGCCGGGACCGGCGTAAAGATCCGTCGCTGGGCTACGCGAAGACGTTTCTGCGCCAGATGGAGGACTGCCTCGGCACCGCCCTCGACCGGGGCGTACGGATCGTCACGAACGCCGGCGGGCTGAACCCGGCCGGGCTGGCGGAGGCGCTCGCGGGACTCGCCGACCGGCTCGGTGTGCCGGCCCGGATCGGGTACGTCACCGGCGACGCTGTCGACCGCCCCGGCGCGCTGACCGCCAACGCCTACCTGGGCGCCTTCGGCATCGCCGAGTGCCTCACCGCCGGCGCGGACGTGGTGGTGACCGGGCGGGTCACCGACGCGTCGCTGGTCGTCGGGCCGGCCGTGGCCCACTTCGGCTGGACCCGTGACGACCTCGACGCGCTCGCCGGCGCGACGGTCGCCGGGCATCTGCTGGAATGCGGGGCCCAGGTGACCGGCGGCAACTTCAGCTTCTTCACCGAGTTGCCGGACGGCGGCCACCGGCCGGGCTTCCCGATCGCCGAGGTGCACGCCGACGGCTCGTCGGTGATCACGAAGCACCCCGGGACCGGCGGTGCGGTGACGGTCGAGACGGTGACCGCGCAACTGCTCTACGAGATCGGCGGCCCCGACTACCTCGGCCCCGACGTGGTCACCCGGCTCGACACGGTCACCCTCACCGCGCAGGGGCCGGACCGGGTACGGGTCGGCGGCGTACGCGGCATGCCGCCACCGCCGACGCTGAAGGTCGGGATCAACGTGCTGGGCGGGTTCCGCAACTCGATGACGTTCGTGCTGTGCGGGCTGGACGTGCCGGCGAAGGCGGCCCTCGTACGCGGCCAACTGGAGGCGGCACTCGGCCGCGACGGGCTGGAGTTCACGCTGGCGCGTACGGACCATGTGAACGCGGTGGACACCGAGACGGCGAGCGCGCTGCTGCACGTACACCTGCGCGACCCGGACCCGAAACGGGCCGGACGGGCGTTCTCGGCCGCCGCGGTGGAACTGGCGCTGGCCTCCTATCCCGGCTGCACGGTGACGACTCCGCCCGCCGACGCGACCCCGTACGGAGTGTTCACATCGGACACCGTTCCCCAGGACGGGGTCCCTCATCTGGCCGTACTCCCCGACGGCTCTCGGATCCCCATCCCCCCACCCCCCAAGATCCCCGTGATCAGGGATCAGGACCCGCGTGTCGCCGGCGAGTCGACCACCCAGTTCCCTGATCACCACGATCTTGGCGAAGGCGGTGACAGCAGCGGGGGCGAGCGCGGCAGCAGCAACGGGGGCGGGCGGCGGGGGGCGCTCGGAGAGGTGGTCGGGGCGCGGTCCGGCGACAAGGGCGGTGACGCCAACCTCGGGGTGTGGGCGCGAACCGAGGCCACCCACGCCTGGTTGCGCGGCTGGTTGACGGTCGACCGGCTGCGGGAGTTGCTGCCGGAGATCGCCGGACTCGACGTCGAGCGCCACGAACTGCCCGACCTACGGGCGGTCAACTTCGTCCTCCGTGGCCTGCTCGGCCAGGGGGTCTCCGCGTCGACCCGGTTCGATCCGCAGGCCAAGGCCCTCGGCGAACTGCTCCGGTCCCGGATCGTCGAGCTGCCGACCGAGCGAAGCGAGGTGGACACATGACCGAGCGGGAAAGCGACGGCGGTCGAACTCGGTCCGACATATCTCCGATACGCCGCGATCCGTGTCGCTCCGGGCGAGACGCTCGTTACGGAGTTGACATTGACGGAGAACATCGCCGTCGCGGCGGCATCGCGAAGGGCATGGGGGTTGTGACGTGACTGTCCTCGATACGGCCATCGATCCGCGTACCCAGGCTTATCTGGAGAACCGGGGGGCGATGCTGGAACGGCTCGCCGAACTGGACGCCGTGCTGGAGACTGCCCGCGCGGGCGGCGGCGAGAAGTACACCACCCGCCACCACGCCCGTGGCCGGCTGCTCCCCCGCGAGCGGATCGAGTTGCTGGTCGACGAGGATTCGCCGTTCCTGGAGTTGTCGCCGGTCGCCGGCTGGGGCACCGACCATCCGATCGGGAGCGTGGTCACCGGCATCGGGGTGGTCGAGGGCGTCGAGTGTGTGCTGATCGCCAACGACCCGACCGTACGCGGCGGCGCGGTGAACCCGTTCTCGTTGCGCAAGACCCGGCGGGCCGGGGAGATCGCGCTCGCCAACCGCCTGCCGCTGGTCAATCTGGTGGAGTCCGGCGGCGCCGACCTGCCCAGCCAGTCGGAGATCTTCATCCCGGGTGGCCAGATCTTCCGCGACCTGACCCGGCTCTCGGCGGCCCGGATCCCGACGATCTCGGTCGTGTTCGGCAACGCGACCGCCGGCGGCGCCTACGTGCCCGGCATGTCCGACTACACGATCATGGTGCGTGGACAGGCGAAGGTGTTCCTGGCCGGTCCGCCGCTGGTGCGGATGGCGACCGGTGAGACCACCGACGAGGAGTCGCTCGGCGGGGCGGCGATGCACGCCGGCCGGTCCGGACTGGCCGACTTCCTCGCCGAGGACGAGCGCGACGGCCTGCGGCTGGCCCGGCAGTGCGTACGCCGGTTGAACTGGCGCAAGCTGGGGCCGGGGCCACGGACCAGCCCGGTGACCCCGCCGAAGTACGACCCGGAGGACCTGCTCGCGGTGGCCAGTGCCGACCTGCGGGTGCCGTTCGACCCGCGCGAGGTGCTGGCCCGGGTGCTCGACGGCTCGGAGTTCGACGAGTTCAAGCCGGCGTACGGGACCGCGCTGGTCACCGGCTGGGGCGAGCTGCACGGCTACCCGGTCGGGGTGCTGGCCAACGCGCGCGGGGTGCTGTTCTCCGAGGAGTCGCAGAAGGCGACGCAGTTCATCCAGCTCGCCAACGCCGCCGACACGCCGTTGCTGTTTCTCCAGAACACGACCGGCTACATGGTCGGGGCCGAGTACGAGCAGCGCGGCATCATCAAGCACGGCGCCCAGATGATTAACGCGGTGGCGAACTCGACGGTGCCGCACCTGACGGTGAACCTCGGTGCGTCGTACGGCGCGGGCAACTACGGCATGTGCGGGCGGGCGTACGACCCGAGGTTCCTGTTCACCTGGCCGAACGCGAAGTCGGCGGTGATGGGCCCGGCGCAGCTGTCCGGGGTGCTGTCGATCGTCGCCCGGCAGGCGGCGCAGGCGCGTGGCCAGCGGTTCGACGAGGAGGCCGACCTGGCGATGCGGCGGACGGTGGAGCAGCAGATCGAGTCGGAGTCGGCGGCGCTGTTCCTGTCCGGCCGGCTCTACGACGACGGGGTGATCGATCCCCGGGACACCCGTACCGTGCTCGGGTTCTGCCTGTCCGCTATCCACAATGGACCGATCAGGGGCGCCGAGGGCTTCGGCGTCTTCCGGATGTGAGGACCCGATGATCCGCAGACTCCTCGTGGCCAACCGGGGCGAGATCGCCCGGCGGGTCTTCGCCACCTGCAAGCTGATCGGCATCGAGACCGTCGCCGTCTTCTCCGACGCCGACGCCGACTCGCCGCACGTCGCCGAGGCCGACTACGCCGTACACCTGCCGGGGAACGCGCCGACGGCGACGTACCTGCGGGGTGACCTGATCATCGCCGCGGCCCGGCGGACCGGGGCCGACGCGATCCACCCCGGCTACGGCTTCCTCGCCGAGAACGCCGCCTTCGCCGCCGCGGTCGCCGACGCCGGCCTGACCTGGGTCGGCCCGCCCGCGAAGGTGATCGCGGTGATGGGCTCGAAGATCGAGGCGAAGGCGGTGGTCGCCGAGGCGGGCGTGCCGGTGCTGCCCAGCTTCGCCGACCCCGAGCAGGTCGCCGAGTTTCCGGTGCTGGTCAAGGCGTCGGCCGGTGGCGGCGGACGCGGCATGCGGATCGTCCGCGACGCCGACTCGCTGGCCGAGGCGATCGCGTCCGCCCGCCGCGAGGCGGCCGGCGCGTTCGGCGACGGCACCGTCTACGTCGAGCGGTACGTCGAACGGGCCCGGCACGTCGAGGTGCAGGTGTTCGCCGACGCCCAGGGCAACGTCGTCCCGTTCGGCGAGCGGGAGTGCTCGATCCAGCGCCGGCACCAGAAGATCATCGAGGAGACCCCGTCGCCGGTGGTGACCCCGGCGATGCGCGAGGAGCTGTGCGCCGCCGCGGTGGCGACCGTACGCGCCGTCGGCTACGTCGGCGCCGGCACCGTCGAGTTCCTGCTCGCGCCGTCCGGCGAGTTCTTCTTCCTGGAGATGAACACCCGGCTCCAGGTCGAGCACGCGATCACCGAGTGCGTATCCGGTTTCGACCTGGTCCGGCTGCAACTGGTGGTCGCCGAGGGCGCCACACTGCCGATGAACGGTCCGCCACCGATCCGCGGCCACGCCATCGAGGTACGGATCTGCGCCGAGGACCCGGCCTTCGCCTGGCAACCGTCGACCGGCACCCTGCACCGGTTCCACGTACCCGACGTGTCGGGGCGGTTCCGGCCACTGGTCCAGCCCGGCCTGCGGCTCGACGCCGGGGTGCGGGACGGCTCCATCGTCGGGGTCCACTACGACTCGATGCTGGCCAAGCTGGTGGCCTGGGCGCCGTCGCGGCACGAGGCGGCCCGACTGCTCGCCACCACGCTGAGCCGGGCCGAGATCCACGGTGTGGTCACCAACCGTGACCTGCTGGTCCGGGTGCTGCGGCACCCGTCGTTCCGGTCCGGCGGTTTCGACACCGGATTCCTGGACCGGCATCCGGAGGTCTTCGCCCCGCTGCTGTCGTCGGTCGACGCGGTCCGGATGTCGTGCCTGGCCGCCGCGCTCGCCGGTGCCGCCCGGCGGCGGGCGACCGCGCCGGTGCTCGCCTCGCTGCCGTCCGGCTGGCGCAACGTCGCGTCGGCCGCGCAGACCGTCCGCTACGACGGGCCGGCCGGACCGGTCGAGGTCGGCTACCGGCTGGACCGGTCCGGCGAGCTGGCGAACTGGTGGGTCCGGGCGGTCGATCCCGACGACTACGACCTGACCGGGGTCGGCCAGCCACCGGTCACCGACGACCACCCACCGGTCGCCGTGGTCCGCGCCGATCCGGACCGGGTGGTGCTCGACGTCACCGGCATCCGGCTCACCCTCGACGTGAACCGGGTCGGCGACGTGTCGTACGTGGACAGTCCGGAGGGCTCGGTCGCGTTGACCGCGCTGCCCCGCTTCCCGCAGCCGACCCCGAACCTGGCCGACGGTTCGCTGGTCGCCCCGCTGCCCGGCACGGTCGGCCGGGTGCTGGTCGACGTCGGCCAGCGGGTCCGGGCCGGCGAGCTGCTGCTGACGCTGGAGGCGATGAAGCTCGAACACCCCGTACACGCCCCGTCCGCCGGGGTCGTCGCCACGCTGCCGGTCAGCCCCGGCCGGCAGGTCGACACCGGCACCGTGCTGGCGGTGATCGCCCCACCCGACTAGCCAGGAGGCCCCCTCATGGACTTCGACCTCACCCCCGAACAGGCACAGCTGCGCGACGCCGTACGGGCTCTCGGCCGCTCGTACGGCCACGGCTACTACGTGGCCCGGGCGAAGGCCGGCGAACCGACCACCGAACTGTGGGCCGACGCCGGCCGGCTCGGCTATCTCGGGGTCAGCGTTCCCGAGGAGTACGGCGGCGGTGGCGGCGGCATCACGGAACTGTCGATCGTCTGCGAGGAACTGGCGGCGGCCGGCTGCCCGCTGCTGCTGCTCGTGGTGTCGCCGGCGATCGTGGCCACGATCGTGGCCCGGCACGGCACCGACGGGCAGCGCAAACGTTTCCTGCCCGGGATCGCCGACGGCTCGCTGAAGGTGGCCTTCGCGATCACGGAGCCGGAGGCGGGATCGAACTTCCACAAGCTGGGGACGGTGGCCCGCCGCGACGGCGACGACTGGCTGCTGTCCGGCCGCAAGTGCTTCATCTCCGGGGTCGACGAGGCGTCGTACGTGCTGGTGGTGGCCCGTACCGCCGACGCGGCGACCGGCCGGCTGCGGCCGGCGCTGTTCCTGGTGCCGACCGACGCGGCCGGCCTGACCCGGTCGAAGCTGGAGATGGAGATCGTGTCGCCGGAGAACCAGTGGCTGCTCTACCTCGACGACGTCCGGGTACCGGGCGACGCGCTGGTCGGCGACGAGGACACCGGCCTGCCGGCGCTGTTCACCGGCCTCAACCCGGAGCGGATCACGGTCGCCGCGATGAGTGCCGGCACCGCCCGGTACGCGCTGGAGCGGGCCTCGGCCTACACGGCGACCCGGCAGGTCTGGGGCCGGCCGGTCGGCGCGCACCAGGGCGTGTCGCATCCGCTGGCACACGCGGCGGTGCAGGTCGAACTGGCCCGCCTCATGATCGCCAAGGCCGCCGGACTCTACGACGCGGGCCGGGACGTGGAGGCGGGCGTCGCCGCCAACCTCGCCAAGTACGCCTCGGCCGAGGCCGCGACCCTCGCCGTCGACACCGCCGTACAGGCCCTCGGCGGCAACGGCATGACCACCGAGTACGGCGTCGCGACGCTGCTCGGCGCGGTACGGGCGACCCGGATCGCACCGGTCAGCCGGGAGATGATCCTCAACTTCGTGGCTCAGCACGTGCTCGCCCAGCCGAAGTCGTACTAGGCGCCCGGCCGGGCGGCCCGCCGGTCGACGGCCGGGCGGTCAGCCGCCGAGGGTGGGCCGTTCGAGCTGGTTCGACCCTCGGCCGGCGAGGCACCGGTAGCTGCGGTCGCCGGCCGCCACCGCCTCGCCGGTCGGCGGCAGCACCTCGAGCTGCCAGCCGCCCAGGTTGAGCATCAGCGAGGTGGTGAGCAGGTTCGTGGTGTTGCAGAGCCGGCGGACCGCCGGGTCGGCGACCACCGTGGCGTGGTCGATCCCGGCGATGTCGGCCGGGAGGTCGCCGATCGCGTAGGTCTCCCAGGTGTGCGGGCCGGTGCACGGCACCCGGCTCGCCACCAGCTCGCCGCCCTGCGTCCGGGTGTCGCCGAAGCACTCCATCTCACCGGGACAGCGACCGCCGTCGGGCAGCGGGATCAGGCAGCCGGGCAGTACGCCGCCGAGGTTGGTCGGCCCGGTGCCGGCCGGATCACTCGACGCGGAGGGGGTCGGGGTCGGCATCGCCGCCGGGCGGGTCGCCACCCACCAGGTGCCGGCGGAAACCAGCACCAGCAGCACGACCAGGCCGAGGGCGCCGAGCACCCACGGCAGTTTCCGGCGCACCGGCGACATCAGGCCGGGCGGGCCGCCGGGGCCGGCCGGCCGCGGCCCACCGACCGGCGGCGGCCCGTCGTACGGCGTACCGAGCTGGTGTGGGCCGGCGGGCGGAAACCCGCCTCCGTACGGTCCGCCGGGCTGGAACGTGACGTTGATGGGGGGCGCCGACAGCGGCGCGTCGGGGCCGGGACCGGCGGCGGAAGGGCCGCTGGCCGTGGGCGTACCCGACGGTGCCGCCCACGGTCCGGGCTGGGCCGGCCCGAACTTGGCCGGGCCGGCGGCGACCTGCCCGGTGTCGAGCGGGAGGGCGAGGAGCGTATCCCGCAGTTGGGCGGCGGTGGGCCGGGCGTCGGGGTCGTTGGCCATGCCGGCGCGCAGGACGTCGAGCAGCGCGGCCGGCACCCCGGGCAGCTCCGGCAGCGGTTGGCTGAACAGTTCCAGCAGCGCGATCAGGCTGGGGCTCTGGTCGTCCTGCCAGCGCGGGGGCCGACCGTGCATGATCGCGTAGATGGTGGCGCAGAGCGCGTAGACGTCGGAGGTGGGGGTGGGCTCGCTGTGCCGGAACATCTCCGGTGGCGCGTACGCCGGGGTGAGCACCTCGAGGGTGAGCGAGGTGTCCCGGTATTCGGCGATGACCGCCAGCCCGAAGTCGGCCAGCGCCGGTTCACCGAAACGCGAGTGCAGGATGTTGGCCGGTTTGACGTCGCGGTGCAGTACGCCGAGTTCGTGGGCGTCGGCCAGCGCGTCGGCGATCTTGGCTCCGACGTCCCGCGCCTCGGCCGGGCCCAGCGGTGACGACCGCATCCGCTCGGCGTACGAGCCGTCGCAGAGTTCCATGATCAGGTAGGGGTGCCGGTCGGCGGTGACCCCGGCGTCGAAGAGGTCGACGACGTGCGGGTGCGACGACATCCGCCCGGCCGCCCGGGCCTCGCGCAGGAACCGGCGCTGGTCCCGGTCGCTGTCGAGGGTCCGGTTCTCGACCTTCACGGCGACCTCGCGGCCGACCGACTCCTGCGTCGCGCGGTAGACCGTCGCGTAGCCGCCCCGGGCAAACACCGACAGACCCGACAGACCCGGCACCACGGGCAGTGGTAGCTGGCCTGGCGGGGTACCGGTCACGGGTTAGAAGGTACCGAAGCGCGTCGCTTGCGCTCGAACCACAGCGCCAGCCCGGTCGCCACCGCGCCCAGCCCCTCCCACAGCGCCACCCCGAAGAAGCGGTCCGGCGCGGCCTCGGTCAACACCAGGACCGTGAACACCGTGAAGGTCACCATCCGGAAGATGACGGTGAAGAGAAAGAACGGCCGCCACTCGGTGGCCGCGGCGACGAGGTAATAGACCCCCATGTTGAGCGAGGCCATCGACGAGGCCGCCATGAAGGTGCGGGTGTAGTCGCCGGGCGCCCGTTCGTCGAGGACCTCGAAGCCGAGCATGACCAGCAGCGTGTCCGGGTTGATCAGGCCGGTCACCCCCATCAGCACGGCGAGCAGACCGAACACGGCGATCGTCCACCCCGAGGCCGACCGGGGGATGATATTGATGCGAGGCACGCCCTAGGGTAGCGGTGCGGCCGGCGTGACGGAATCGCCGCGTACGTCGGAATCGGAACCGCCACCGAGACGGTCCCGCAGCGCCTCGACCGCCGTACGTTCGCTCACCTGCTCAGTCGAAGTGGCCAGCCGTACGGCGTCATCGGCCGCGGCCAGCGCCTCGACCGGCTGCCCGTTCGCGTACAGCGCCTCCGCCAGCACCTGTGCGGTCACCACCCGGCTGCGTACGTCCTCGGCCGGCATCGCCACCGCCCGGCGGGCCCAGTCCAGTGCCTGCACCGCCTGCCCCTCGGCCAGCAGCGCCGACGCGTAGCGGGCCACCGCCTGCGCCCGGGAGAACAGCAGCGACGGCTCCTTCGCCGTGGCGGCGAGCGGCGCGAGCAGCCCGACCGCCGTCGGCGCGTCGCCGGCGGTCAGCCGGGCGGTGGCGAGCAGCACCCGCGGTCCGACCTGGGCCGGCGCCAACGGGTTGTGCGGTTCGACCACGGTCAGCACCCGGCGGGCATCACGTTCGGCCGCCTCGACGTCACCCCGGTCGAGGGCGACGGACCCGCGCAGCGTGCCGGCGATCCCGGTCAGCAGCGGATGCGCGGTCCGCCGGCCGTAGCCCAGCGCATCGGTCAGCAGGTCGGCGGCGTGCTCGTGCTCGCCCAGGCTGCGGGCCACCGCGCCACGTACGACGAGGGCGAACCCCCGGCCCCAGTCGTCGGAGGCGGCGTCGAAGTCGCGGTAGGCGCGGCGGGCCTCCCGGTCGGCGTCGGCCAGCTCACCCAGCTCGGCGGAGGCGAACGCCTCCACCGCCCGCAGGGTGCCGACCGCCCACGCCTCCCCGACCCGCTCGCCGAACGGCAGGAAGAGCCGGGCCAGCCGGCGGGCCTCGGCCAGCCGGCCGGCGAGCAGCCGGGCGAAGGCGGTCGTGCCGCGCAGCCAGGACCGGCCGGCCGGATCACCGAGTTCGGCGAAGAGGCGGGCGGCCCGACCGAGCACCGCGTCGGTGCCGGCGAAGTCGCCGCGGGTCGTCGTCACCCAGGCCAGGTTCTGCAACGACCAGGCCTGGCCGAGCCGGTCACCGGCGGCCACGTTGACCTGGTAGGCGGCCGCGAACCGGCTGCTCGCCCGGCTGAGCCGGCCGGCGAGGAAGTCGGCCATGCCGAGCCGGCGCATCGCCTGGGCGCGCTCGGTCGGCAGGTTGGCGTCGGTCGCCACCTGCAGGGCCTCCTGCCAGGTCGGCACCGCCCGGGCATGCTCGCCCAGGGTCGCGTACGCCCGGCCGGCGATGAGCAGCGCACCGGCCCGGCTCGCCGCGTCGTCGCCCGCGTTGGCGCCGATCTTCTCCGCGTACGCCAGCGCGTCGGTCACCCGACCGGTCTGGAGCAGGGCCCGGGCGTGGATCAGCCGGTCGGCCGCCGGCACCAGGTCGTCGGCGAGCGCGACGGCCCGTTCGGCGTACGCGACAGCGGTCGCCGGCTCCCCGGCGGCCCCGGCCCGCCGGGCGGCCCGGCCCAGTGCGGCGACACCCAGCGGCGCCACCGTCCGCGCCACCGAGTCCGGCCGCAGGCCGACCGCGTCGGCCAGGCTGACCGCGCGCTCGACGTGGTCGGCGATGAACGCGTCGCGTTCGGGTGCCGGAATCCCGCCCGGGGTGGCGGCCCCGCCGAGACCGGCCGGTGGTTCGTTGACCGGCCGCGCCGCCCACTGCGCGAGGACGGCGTGCCGCTCGGCGAGGTCGGCCTTGCCGATGCCGGCGTACGCCGCCTCCCGCATCAGCGGGGTGGTGAACGCGTAACCCTCCCGGACCCGGTGCAGCATCCGCCGCTGGAGCAGTTCGTCGACGGCCCGTTCCAGTTCGACGGCGACGACCGCGGTCGGCCGGCCGTCCCGCCCGGCCCGGCGCTCGCGCAACGCCTCCAGCGTGCCGGCCGGCACCGAGTCACCGATCACGGCCGCGTCGCGCAGCACCGAACGGGCGTCGGCGGGCAGCGCGTCGATCCGGGCGGCGAGTACCGCCGCAAGGTCGCGGGAGAGCAGCCGGCTGCCCAGCGATCCGGGTACGAGCCGCCAGGTGCCGGCCGCGTTGGCCCGGGCCGCAGGCGTCAACGCCCCCCGCTCGCGCAGCAGGGTGACCAGTTCGGCCAGGTAGAACGGGTTGCCCTGGGCGGTCGCCAGCAGCCGGTCGGCGTCGGCCTGCGGCAGCCGGCCACCGCCGAGATACGCGGTCAGCAGCCGGGCCGCGTCGGCGCCGCGCAGCGGTGGCAGGGCGTGCACCTCGGCGTCGGCGACCCGGGTCAGCGCCCCGGCCGTACGGACCAGTTCGGGGCGGCCGAGCAGCAGCACCAGCACCGGTCCGACGAGCCGGGACAGGGTCACGCCGAGGGCGTCGACGGTCTCCGGGGTCGCGTCGTGCAGATCGTCGACGACCACCAGCAGCGGCGTCTCGGCGGCGAGCGCGCTGAGCAGGTCGGCGACCGCCGAGGGCAGGGCGTCGGCGTCGACCGTCGGCGTCTCCTGGGCCCAGTCGTTGGCCGGGGCGGGCGTGCCGAGTTCGGCCGGCATGTCGCCGTAACCCATCAGGGCCATCAGCAGGTCGGTCGCGATCGTCGGCGACTCACCCCGGTGCCGGGTCAGCCGCTGCCCGAGCCGGCGCAGCCGCTCCTCGACGACCGTACGGGTCACCGCGGTGGCCGAGTCACGGGGCAGACCGACGGTGGCCCGGACCAGGTCGGCGAGTGGACCGAGCCGGCGCCGTTCACCGAAGGCGGCGCAGCGCACGGACAGCACCCGGGCCCCGGTGTGGCTGGCGAAGCGGCCGGCACCGACGTCGTAGCCGGCCGCGAAGCGTTCGACCTCGGCGGCGAACCGGGACTTGCCGATGCCGGCCTCGGCGGTCATCACCAGCACCCGGGGCTCGTCCTGGTCGATGACCTCGGCGAGCCGGCCGGCGACCCGGCCGATCTCCGCGTCGCGGCCGACGAACGGCGCCTCGTCGCCCAGCCCGGACCGGGTGCCGGGCGCGTCGAGCAGGCCCAGCAGTTCGTAAGCCTCGACCGGCTCACGTTTGCCCTTGAGCCGCAGCGGACGCAGGTGCCGCCAGGAGGCGACGTGCCGGGTGGCGGTGGAGGTGGTGGCGCCGGCGTAGACCGCGCCGATCGCGGCGGCGTCGGCGAGCCGGGCGGCGGTGTTGACCGTGTCGCCGATGACGGTGTATTCGATGGCGGCCTGGATTCCGGCGACCACGTCCCCGGTGTTCAGGCCGACCCGCAGCCCGAGTGGTGCGCCGCCGCCCCGCTCGTCGTCGAGGACCCGCCGGACGGCCCGCTGCATCGACAGCGCCGCGCGTACCGCCCGTTCGGCGTCGTCCTCGTGGGCGACGGGAGCGCCGAAGACCGCCATGATGCCGTCGCCGGTGAGCTTGTCGACGTGCCCGCCGAAGGTCTTGACCGCGCCGGCCAGGGCGGCCAGCACCCGGTCGGTGACCGCGCCGACCCGCTCGGGGTCGAGGTCCTCCGACCAGGAGGTGAAATCGGACAGGTCGCCGAACAGGACGGTTACCACCCGTCGTTCGGCGGCCGGAAGGGTCGCGGCGGCCGGCAGCGCGGCTCCGCAGTTGTGGCAGAACCGCGCGCCGGGGACAGCGACTGTTCCACACACCGGGCAGGTCACGGAGGGTCCAACCCACCGGAGCCCGGGCCGGATTCCCCAGCTCCTCGATCCAGATATGCCAGCTGAGCCCGGACCGACCATTCGGCGGCCGGCCACAGCGAACGGTCGACGTCGGCGTAGACCGCGGCGACCACCTCGGCCGGGGTCGTCGCACCGGCGGCGACGGCCTGCCGCACCTGGTCGAGCCGGGCCCGCCGGTGGGCCAGGTAGAACCGGGCGGCGGCCGCGCAGTCGGCGAGCGCCGGGCCGTGCCCCGGCAACGCCGGCAGGTCGTCGTAGGCGGTGAGCAGCTCCAGGCTGGCGAGGTAGTCGCCGAGGTCGCCGTCCGGCCACGCCACGATGGTCGTGCCCCGGCCGAGGATCGTGTCGCCGGTGAAAACCGCGCGCTCGCCCCCGGCGTCGACCAGGAAGCAGACCGAGTCGCGGGTGTGCCCCGGCACGGCCAGGACCTCGATCCGCAGTCCGAACCGGCTGAGGTCGGCGCCCGGCTCCAGTGCCCCGGCCCCGATCCGGTGCGCCGGGTCGACCGCGAGCACGTCGACCCCGCCGAGCAGCCCGGACAGCCGGCCGGCACCCTCGACGTGGTCGGGGTGACCGTGTGTGATCAGGATGGCCCCGACCGGAGCGTGGCCGGCGATGGCGGCGAGGTGGTCCGGATCGTCCGGCCCGGGGTCGACGACGACGGCCGGCGCGCCGTTTCCGGCGCGCAGCACCCAGGTGTTGGTGCCGTCGAGCGTCATCGGCCCCGGGTTCGGCGCACGCAGCAGGGTCGCCCAGCTCGGAAGCCGGGTGGCCAGCGCCGCCGCCGGTGCTGTCACGTGCGCGGTCATGGCTGCGATCGTACGACCCGGATCTGACGATCCTGCTACGAGACCTTGGTCAGGCCACCTCGACGATGACCTCGACCTCGACCGGGGCGTCCAGCGGCAGCTCGGCGACCCCGACGGCGGTACGGGCGTGCCGCCCGGCCTCGCCGAAAACGGCGCCGAACAGCTCGGACGCGCCGTTCATCACGGCCGGCTGCCCGGTGAAGCCCGGTGCCGAGGCGACGAAGCCGGTCACCTTCACGATCCGTACGACGTTGTCCAACCCGGAGACCGAGTCGATCGCGGCGATCGCGTTGAGCGCGCACTGCCGGGCCAGGTCCTTGGCCTCCTCGGCGCTGACGGCGGCACCCACCTTGCCGGTGGCGAGCAGCTTCCCGTCGGCGATCGGCAACTGGCCGGAGAGGTAGACGTGCTGGCCGGAACGCACCGCCGGCACGTACGCCGCCACCGGGGGCACGACCTCGGGGATCGTCAGGCCCAGCTCGGCGAGCTTCGCGTGCGGTCCGGCGCTCATGCCTTCGGCCGCTTCAGGTAGGCGACGAGCTGCTCCGGGTTCGGACCGGGCACGACCGACACCAGCTCCCAGCCGTCCTCACCCCAGTTGTCGAGGATCTGCTTGGTCGCGTGGACCAGCAGCGGAACGGTGGCGTACTCCCACTTCTGCATGTCGGCACCCTAACCCGCCGCGATGTCCCCACCGGCGCGGCCCGCCGGCTCCGGCGCCCCAGGGGGCCACCGGCCGACCCCGGCAGTACGCAGCGTGACCGGAGGCGGACGGCGGACCCGCGCCGGGCGACGGACCGCTACCCTGACCGGACGGATGGCACGTAGGCTGTCCCGCCACGACTTCTCGCTTCCGTCGCTTCGCAGGGGAGACGATGACCCAACCACCCAACGGTGGCGCCACGCCGCCGTCGAACGGTCAGCCGGATCAGCCGGTCTCCCCCGGTGCGGCGCCCGACCCCAACGCGCCCGCGCCGCTGTGGCCGGGCATGCAGGACGCCGCCCCGGCGGCACCGCCCCCGCCCGCTCCGGCTCCACCGGCGCCGCCGGCGGCCGCGCCGGGTGTCGGACTGGGCAAGCCCGCCGAGTCGGGCTATCCGCCACCGCCGCCGGCCGCGCCCGCGTCGGGCCCGCCGACGCCACCGCCCGGCCAGTACGCGCCGCCCGTGTCGGCCCAGCCGGCACCGCCGTACGGCCAGCCGGCCTACGAGCAGCCCGGCTACGGCCAGCCGCCACCGCCGTACGGGCAGCCCGCCGCGCAGTACCCGCCGCCGGGACAGCCGGTCTCGGGTCAGCCCTACCCGGGGCAGCCGGTCTCCGGTCAGCCCTATCCCGGCCAGCCGATGTCGGGCCAGCCGATGTCGGGGCAGCCGTACCCGACCCAGCCGATCTCGGGTCAGCCGTTCGCGGCGCAGTCCCCGGGTTACCCGGTCTCCGGCCAGCCGTACGGCAATCCCGGTGAGTACGCCCAGCCGGGCTACCCGCCCGTCCCCGGCCAGCCCGGCTACCCCCCACAGCAGCCGCCGAAGAAGCGTCGCGGCCTGCTGATCGCCTCGATCGTGCTCGTGTTCGTGCTGCTGCTCTGCGGTGGCGGCGGTCTCGGCGCCTTCTTCCTGCTACGCAACGCGGAGGGCAGCGACGGAGCGGCCGAGCCGGTCGCCGCGGTCGACAACTTCCTCAAGGCGGTCTACACCGACCGCGACGCCAGCCGGGCGGCCTCGCTGGTGTGCGCGGAGGCCCGCGACGAGGAGGCGATCAGCAAGAAGGTCGAGGAGATCAGCAACTACTCGACGACGTACACGAACCCGCGCTTCGACTGGGAGCCCCCGAAGGTCGACGACCAGAACGAGGAACGGGCCATCGTCTCGGTCAAGCTGACCATGCTGACCGACGACGAGAAGACGTCAGACCAGGAACTCAGGTTCACCGTGGTGCAGAAGACGGGCTGGTGGGTCTGCGAGGTGGGGTGAACCCACCGGCTGGCTACGCTCGGATCTGTGCGAGCAGGTGAGCAGTCAGCCAACGGGAACTGGCCCGCCCGACTTCACGTGGTCACGGGCAAGGGTGGCACCGGCAAGACGAGCGTGGCCGCCGCACTCGCTCTCGCCCTTGCCGACGGAGGACGGCGAACCCTGCTGGTCGAGGTCGAAGGCCGGCAGGGCATAGCCCAACTCTTCGACACCGGCGCCCTGCCGTACGAGGAGCGGCGGATCGCCGGCACCAGCGGCGGGGGGAGGTCCGCGCGCTCGCCGTCGACCCCGAGGAAGCCCTGCTCGAATACCTCGACATGTTCTACAAGCTGGGCGCGGCGGGCCGGGCACTGCGCAAGTTCGGGGCGATCGACTTCGCCACGACGATCGCCCCGGGGCTTCGTGACGTGCTACTCACCGGCAAGGTCAAGGAGGCCACCACCCGGACGGCCGACCGTCGGCGGGTGTACGACGCCGTCGTACTCGACGCGCCGCCGACTGGCCGGATCGGGCGGTTCCTGAACGTCACCACCGAGACGGCGCGGCTCGCGAAGGTGGGACCGATCAAGACGCAGAGCGAGGGCGTGGCGGCCCTGCTGCGCTCCCCGATCACCGCCGTCCACGTCGTCACGCTGCTCGAGGAGATGCCGGTCCAGGAGACCGTCGACGCGATCGCCGAACTGACGGCGCTCGGCATCCCGATCGGCCACGTGATCGTCAACAGCACCCGCCAGCCGCTGCTGGCCGGTGTCAAGGTCACCCAGACCGAGTTGCGCCGTGGCCTGACCGCGATCGGCCTGCCCGCTGACCGGGCCACGGTCGCCGGCCTGCACACCGAGGCCAAGGCCCACCTCACCCGCCGCGCGATGGAGGAGTCGCTCCGTACCGAGCTGGCCGAACTGGGCCGCCCAATGATCGAACTCCCGCTGATTCCCGAGGGCATCACCCGCCCCGCCCTGGACCAGTTGGCCAAAGCCCTGGCCACCCCACCCCGCAAATAACCCGGCAAACCACCCCCGGACACGCACCAACCCCGCCAGTCACCACCCGGCCAGCGCAGGACCGGACAGCAACACCCCGGCGAAGCAATCGGTGGACAGGTGCGACCGTGACTCACGTCGCGAGTCGACCGAGCGCCGCCGCACCGTCTGGAGCCCGAGGACATGCGGCGAAGCCGTCATGCCCGCAGGGCGAAGACGGTGCATGGGGCGGCGCGAAGCGGAGCGAGCCGTCCGAGCGGAGCGAGGACCAACCAACGGAGCCCAACCAAGTCACCGCAAAGTACGCTCGGTTGGTGCCCTCTGATCACCAGGTGCCACGGCTGGACGTGGATCGGATCCTCGCCGATGACGGCGTGCGGATCGTGGTCTGTTGTGGTTCGGGTGGGGTGGGTAAGACGACGACCGCCGCGGCGTTGGCTCTGCGGGCGGCGGAGCGGCACGGCCGTCGCACGGTGGTGTTGACGATCGACCCGGCGCGCCGGTTGGCGCAGTCGTTGGGGTTGAGTGAGTTGGACAACACGCCGCGTCAGGTGAAGGGAATCGACGCCGAGGCCAGTGGCGGCGAGTTGCACGCGATGATGCTGGACATGAAGCGCACCTTCGACGAGGTGGTGCTGGCGCACACCGATCCGGCGAAGGCCGCGGAGATCTTCGCGAACCCGTTCTACCAGGCCATGAGCTCGACTTTCGCCGGCACGCAGGAATACATGGCGATGGAGAAGCTGGGGCAGTT
The DNA here is from genome assembly GCF_018324255.1 of Polymorphospora rubra. Taxonomy (GTDB): domain Bacteria; phylum Actinomycetota; class Actinomycetes; order Mycobacteriales; family Micromonosporaceae; genus Polymorphospora; species Polymorphospora rubra. The sequence continues at coordinate 3,127,698 of NZ_AP023359.1, read as the reverse complement.
GCACGCCCGCGGCGAGTGGGACCTGATCGTGGTGGACACGCCGCCGTCGCGGTCGGCGCTGGATTTCCTCGATGCGCCGGCGCGGTTGTCGCGGTTCCTGGACGGCCGGATGCTGCGGATGTTGCTGGCGCCGGCCCGGACCGGTGGCCGGAGCATGTTCAGCCTGGTGACGGCGTCGTTCGGGATGTTCTCGCGGGTGGTGCAGAAGATCCTCGGCGCGCAGTTGCTGACTGACCTGTCGGGTTTCGTGGCCGCGTTCGACTCGATGTTCGGCGGGTTCCGGCAGCGGGCGGAGCAGACGTACCGGATCCTGCAGGCGCGGGAGACGGCGTTTCTGCTGGTCGCGGCGCCGGAGCCGGATGCGGTACGGGAGGCGGCGTATTTCGCGGGCCGGCTCGGCGAGGAGCGGATGCCGCTGGCGGGGCTGGTCCTCAACCGGGTGCATCAGAGCGCGGTCGAGGGGTTGTCGGCGGCGGAGAGTCTGGCGGCGGCGGAGCGGTTGGAGGAGTTGGGCGGTCATTCGGTGACGGCCGAGGCGTTGCGGGTGCATGCGGCGTTGATGCGGCAGACGGCCCGGGAGCACGAGGTGGCCGCGGTGTTCACGGACGCGTTTCCGGCGGTTCCGGTCGTGTCGGTGGCGGCGCAGCCCGCCGACGTGCATGACGTCGACGGGCTGCGGGTGATCGGTTCGGCTATCAGCCGGCCGTGACCAGGACCTTTTCCTTGTCCCGGAGCGCGGCTTCGAACATCTTGCGCCAACTGGCCACCTGCGGGTGGCGGCGGAGCAGGGCCCGCCGTTCCCGCTCGGTCATGCCGCCCCACACGCCGAACTCGATGCGATTGTCGAGCGCGTCGGCCAGGCATTCGTAGCGCACCGGGCAGCTGCGGCAGATTCGCTTCGCCACGTTCTGCTCGGCACCTTGTACGAACAACGCGTCAGGGTCTCCACTCTGACACGCAGCCATGGTGGGCCAGTCTGTGATCATGCCCATGTGTCCACGTCCCCCCTTGCAGTCCCGCTACCGACCAGTGCCACTCGGCCGGCAAAACCCCCGGTCACCCACGGCTGCCTTCCCCCAGCATCCGCAAGTGACGTGCGATACTCGCCGGACCATCATGCTCTGTAGTCAACCGATTACGCAACGTCGTCAGCCAAATCATTAATCCGGACACTCCGCCCAGTTCGGCCAGCGACCAGAAGCTGTGATACCCACGCAATACCGGAAAACGCCACGCCGGCCGGCTCTGGAGGAGGAGACTCGAGAGCGAAGACGACGCACCCGGACACGCAGGGCCATGCGTCTAGCACAACGAGGCCGACGCCGTGAGGAAATGGGCGAAGTACACGGCAAGCGACCCCGTTGGTCGCTCGCGTACCCTGGCCCCGTGACCTGGATGCGGAAACGTGACCACAACATCCTGACCAACGCCGCGTCGCTGCTGATCTGCGGCCTACTGGCGGGCGTGGTCGTCGCCGCGGCGGCGTTCCCCGCGGTGGCCCTGTCCGGTCTCGCCGCGAAGGCGGGCGCCGAGACATTCGACAAGCTGCCGAGCGAGCTGACCGTCAAGAGCGCGCCCCAGATCAGCTACCTCTACGCGTCGGACGGCAAGACACCGCTGGCCACGATGTACGACGAGAACCGGCGCGACGTACCGCTGAAGGACGTCTCCCCGCTCATGCAGCAGGCGATCATCGCCGCCGAGGACAAGAAGTTCTACGAGCACAACGGCGTCGACGTCAAGGGCGTGGCCCGTGCCTTCGTCGCCAACAACTCCGCCGGCGCCACCCAGCAGGGCGCCTCGACCCTGACGATGCAGTACGTCCGGCTGGCCATCGCCTACTCGGCGACCCACCCGCAGGACGTCGTGGCCGCGACCGAGGACACCAACGCCCGCAAGATGCGCGAGATGCGCTACGCGATGCAGATCACCAAGGAACTGTCCAAGGACGAGGTCCTGGAGCGTTACCTCAACATCGCGCCGTTCGGCAACGGCGCGTACGGTGTCTTCGCCGCCAGCCAGGTCTACTTCGGAAAGCACCCCAAGGACCTGACCATCGAAGAGGCGGCGATGCTCGCCGGCATGGTCAAGGCCCCGTCCGCGTTCGACCCGACCACCGAGGGCGGCTACCCGCAGGCCGTGGTCCGGCGCGACTACGTCATCGACCAGATGGTCATCACCGGCGCCATCACCGCCGAGCAGGCCGCCACCGCCAAGGCCGTCGAGCTCAAGGTCAAGGGCAAGCGGGCGCCGAACGGCTGCGTCGCCGCCAACAAGGCCACCTGGGGCTTCTTCTGCGACTACTTCTACCGCTGGTGGATGGATCAGGAGACGTTCGGCGCCACCACCTACGACCGGGAGCGCCGGCTCAAGAGCGGCGGCTACAGCATCGTCACCTCCCTCGACGTCGCCACCCAGGACGCCGCCAACAAGAACATCGAAAAGCGGATCAAGAACGACAACAAGAACGCCCTGATGGTCGCGGCCGTCGAGCCCGGCACCGGCCGGGTACGCGCCCTCGCCGTCAACCGGGTCTTCAAGCTCGACGACCCGAGCAACCCACAGAACAAGATGTCCAGCAACCCGGCCAAGGCGCGGCAGGGGATCCGGGGCACCTACCCCAACACCACCAACCCGCTGATGACCGGTGGCGGCGACATCACCGGCTACCAGGCCGGCTCGACGTTCAAGATGTTCACCCTGCTCGCGGCGCTGGAAAAGGGCTACCCGCTGGCGACGTCGATCAACGCCACCTCGCCGCTCCAGACCGACTACATCATCGAGCACGGCAGCCCGGCGGCGTGTGCCGGCACCAACAAGTACTGCCCGGTCAACGCCACCCCGTCCTGGATGAACGGCGTCCGGAACATGTGGACCGGGATGGGCCGCTCGGTCAATACGTACTTCGTCAAGCTCCAGGAGATGGTCGGGGCCGACAACGTCATCAACGCCGCCAAGCGGGCCGGCATCCAGTTCCGCGACGTCGAGGACGCGGCGCGGGCCGACAACCCGCAGGGTGCCAAGCAGTGGGGTGCCTTCACCCTCGGCGTCTCGCTGACCACCCCGCTCGACCTGGCCAACGCCTACGCCACCCTCGCCGCGGACGGCAAGTACTGCGAACCGATCCCGGTCCAGGAGATCCGTGACCAGGAGGGCAACAAGCTCGACGTCGCCGACCCGCGCTGCAAGGACGAGTTCAAGCCCGAGGTGGCCCGCGCCGCGATCGACGCCGGCCGCTGCCCGGTCGGCGACAACTCGTCCACCAGCCGCTGCGACGGCGCCACCGCGGGCGGCATCCGTGGCGTGGTGAAGAAGCCGGTGTCCGGCAAGACCGGCACCACCGACGCCGAGAAGACCGCCTCGCTGGTCGTCACCACCAAGCAGCTCGCCGTCGCCGGCATCCTCGCCGACCCCGACTGGGCGCAGACCACGGCCCGGATGGACCACGCCATCGTCAACCCGGCGGTCTACGAGACGCTCCGGGACGGCATGAAGGACAAGGAGTCCAAGCAGTTCACCCCGCCGAGCGGCAAGCTCGTCAACGGTGAACAGCGCAGCATTCCGGTCGTCAGATGCCAGGACGTCGACACCGCCCGGTCCCGGCTGCGCGCCGCCGGCTTCGACGTCTCCGTCAACTCCGGCCGCGTCGACTCGAGCTGCCCGGCCGGCACCGTCGCCGGCACCACCCCCGACGGCCGGACCATCCGGGGCGGCGCGGTCTCCATCCAGGTCAGCAACGGCCGCGGTGGCGGCACGCAGAGCCCGTCACCGGGCGCGAACGACTGACGGCCCCGTACGCGACAGAGGGCGGGCACCCCGACGGGTGCCCGCCCTCGCGGGTTGTCGGGCCGGTACGGCGCTCAGAGGCCGAGTTGCCGACGTACCTCGGCGGCGACCCGTCCCCCCTCGGCCCGGCCGGCCACCGCGGCCTGGGCCGCCTTCATCGCCGGGCCCATCTGGGCCTTGCCGGTGAACCCACCGGCGGACAGCGCGTCGGCGACCAGGCCCGCCAGTTCCTCGTCGCCGAGCTGCTTCGGCAGGTAGCGCTCCAGCACCTCACCCTCGGCCGTCTCCTTCGCCGCCTGCTCGGTCCGGCCGGCGTCGGCGAACGCCACGGCCGCCTCGCGCCGCTTCTTCGCCTCCCGGGTCAGCACGGCCAGCACCTCGTCGTCGGACAGGTCCCGCTTGGCCTTACCGGCGACCTCGGCGTTGCCGATCGCCGCCAGCGCCATCCGCAGCGTCGAAGTGGTCAGCTCGTCCCGCGCCTTCAGGGCCGTGCGCATGTCCGTCGTGAGGGTGTCCTTCAGCGTGCTCATGGCTGGTGAAACTACCCTGAACGCCATGCGAAAGCGCACTGTTATGCGGCTCGCCGCCGCCACCGCCGCCGTCGGCGCCGGCACCCTGGCGTACGCGTCCCTCGTCGAACGCAACATGTTCACCCTGCGCCGGTTCGACGTACCGGTGCTCCCTCCAGACGCGGAGCCGCTGCGCATTCTGCATCTCTCCGACATGCACATGACCCCCGACCAGCGCCGCAAGCAGGCATGGGTGGCGTCCCTGGCCGCCACCGACCCCGACCTCGTCGTGGTCACCGGCGACAACCTCGCCCACCCCGACGCCGTACCCGGCGCACTGCGGGCCCTCCAGCCACTGCTCGACTTCCCGGGCGCGTTCGTGTTCGGCTCCAACGACTACCGGGGGCCGGTCTGGAAGAACCCGTTCAGCTACCTGCTGCCCGAACGCGAATACGTCCAGGGCGTCGACCTGCCGTACGAGGACCTGCGTGAGGTGCTGCTCGGTGCCGGCTGGGCCGACCTGAACAACGCCCGCACCACGACCAAGATCGGCGGTCGGGTGGTCGAGCTCGCCGGCGTCGACGACCCGCACATCGGCCGCGACGACTGGGACCAGGTCGCCGGCCCGGTTCCCGAGCAGGCCGAGCTGTCGGTGGCCCTGACCCACTCCCCCGAGCCCCGGATCCTCGACCTGATGGCCGCCGACGGATTCGACCTGCTGCTCGCCGGACACACCCACGGCGGGCAGGTGTGTGTGCCGTTCGTCGGTGCCCTGGTCACCAACTGCGAGCTGCCCACCTCGATGGCCAAGGGCCTGCACCGCTGGCCGGGCTCGGACTCGTGGCTGCACGTGTCGGCCGGCATCGGCACCCACCCGACCGCGCCGGTACGGTTCGCCTGCCGCCCGGAGGCCTCGCTGCTGACGCTGATTCCCCGCTGACCCGCGTCCCCCGGGCCGGTCCGGCCGGCCCGGGGGGATCCAAGTTTGCCCCTCGGCGGCGGTGGGCTACTATTTGTCGGCACGCCTCGGGGTGTGGCGCAGTTTGGTAGCGCGCTTCGTTCGGGACGAAGAGGTCGTCGGTTCAAATCCGGCCACCCCGACCAGGTGAGAGGGCATATCCGCGCGGCGGATATGCCCTCTTCTGGTTCCTGCGGCGGTCGGACTGCCGCCTGCCCCCTTGCCAGCCGTACGGCGATCAACGAACCTCAGTGTTCACACCACGGCCACCGGGTTGTCGGTGCCCACCGATAGACACGTGGGCGCACATCGACGCCGGGCACAGGCCGGCGTGGACAAGCCAGCCCGGCCGGGGTGTCCCGGCCGGACGACACGGCAAGGAGGACGCATGTCGTCAGCCGTCAGGCGATCCCGACGGATCGCGGTACGTGGCGGATTGCTCGCCACGGCGGTCATGCTCGCCGCGCTGCCCTCGGTGGCGGCACCGGCCGCCGCACACGGCAAGGGCAAGGACGTACGGTTCGCCACGTTCAACGCCGCGCTCAACCGGAGCGCCGCCGGCACGCTGCGGGCCGATCTGTCGACGCCCGGGAACGCGCAGGCGCGCACGATCGCCGAGATCGTCCAGCGCAACCGGCCGGACGTGCTGCTGGTCAACGAGTTCGACTACGACCCGGTCGCGGCCCGGCTGTTCCAGGACAACTACCTGTCGGTCGGCCAGAACGGCGCGAAGCCGATCCGCTACCCGCACCGGTTCATCGCGCCGAGCAACACCGGTATCGCCTCCGGCTTCGACCTGAACAACAACGGCCAGGTCGTCACCCAGCCGGGTACCCCCGGGTACGGCGACGATGCGCTCGGCTTCGGTGACTTCCCGGGCCAGTACGGCATGGTCGTCTACTCGCAGTATCCGATCGACCTGCGCGGTGCCCGTACCTTCCAGAACTTCCTGTGGAAGGACATGCCGGGTGCGCTCCTGCCCGACGACCCGGCCACCCCGGCGCCCGCCGACTGGTATTCGCCGGAGGAGTTGGCGGTCTTCCGGCTGTCGTCGAAGAGCCACTGGGACCTGCCGATCAAGGTCGGTAAGCGGACGGTGCACTTCCTGATCAGCCACCCGACGCCGCCGGTCTTCGACGGTCCGGAGGACCGTAACGGGCGGCGGAACTTCGACGAGATCCGGTTCTGGGCCGACTACGTACGGCCGGGGAGCGGCCGCTACATCTACGACGACCAGGGGCGTCGGGACGGGCTGCGGCCGGGGTCGAATTTCGTGATCGCCGGCGATCTGAACTCCGACCCGCGCGACGGTGACAGCATCCCGGGGGCCGCGCAGCAGCTCCTGGAGCACCGGTGGGTCAACGCCGGGTTCACCCCGTCGAGCCGTGGGGCCGTCGAGGCGAGCGCGCTGCAGGGCGGCGCCAACACCACCCACCGCAGCAACCCGAAGTACGACACCGCCGACTTCGCCGACGTCCCGGGTCCGGGCAACGTACGCGCCGACTACGTCCTGCCGTCGCGCGGATTGGCCGTACGGGATGGTGGGGTGTTCTGGCCGGTCGCGAGTGATCCGCTGGCGCGGCTCACCGGGACGTTCCCGTTCCCCAGTTCCGACCACCGGCTGGTCTGGCTCGACCTGCGCGTCGGCCGGTAGCGCCGCGTCTTCGGTCCGGGGCCGGGTCCGGCCCCGGACCGGTGGGCCGTCGCCGCCGCCCGGGTGCGGTGATCCGGCGGCTTCACACGGTGATGACCACCTTGCCCCGCGCGTGCTGGTCCGCGAGGTAGCGGAAGGCGTCGGCGGTCCGGTCGAGCGGATAGGTCCGGTCGACGACCGGCACCAAGTTGCCGGCGTCAACGAGGGCGGTGAGCCCGAGAAGGTCCGGTTTGCGACTGGTCGACGTGAGTGGCCGCACCCGGCGCCGCCGTACGAGCGGTGCGACGAGCATCGCCGCGAAGTTGCGTTCGAATCCGCCCAGCACCGGGCCGCCGGTCTCCACTCCGACCAGCACGAGCGTTCCGGCCGGGGTCAGGAGCCGGCGGAGCTGCGGGATCGGCCGGTCACCGACAATGTCGAGGATGACGTCGTACCGGCGGCCGCTCCGGGCGAGGTCCTCGCGGGTGTAGTCGATGACGTGGTCGGCGCCGAGCGATTGGACCATTTCCACCTTGGTGGTGCTGCACACGCCGGTCACCTCCGCTCCGTACGCCTTGGCGATCTGGACGGCGAAGGTTCCGACGCCGCCGGCCGCACCGATGACCAGGACCTGCTGTCCCGGCTGCGGCCGGGTCCGGCCGCTCAGGCCCTGGAACGCGGTCATGCCGGAGATCGGCACCGCCGCGGCCTGCGCGAACGTGAGCGTGGCCGGCTTCGGCACGAGGTTCGTAGCGGGTACGGAGACGAACTCGGCGAACGTCCCCGTGCCCCAGCCGAGCACCTCGTCGCCGGGCCGGAACTCGGTCACGTCGGCGCCGACCGCCGTCACCTCGCCGGCGAACTCCGTACCCCGGACCCGGTGCATCGGCGCGCGTGGCCCGGTGATGCGGACGGCGTACGGCCGGCCGGTCATCAGGATCCGGTCGCCGCGGTGGATGCCTGCGGCGCGCACGCGTACGAGCACCTGGTCTTTCCTGACCGCCGGCCGGTCGATCTCCCGAAGTTCCAGCACCTCCGGCGGCCCGTACCGGTCCTGCGCGATTGCCCTCATGACGGTCTCCCCTACTCCACGGTGCGGAGGATCTGTTCGATCGAGGCGGTCCTCGACCGGAGTTCGGACACGTCGGCGGCGGTCCGCTGCTGGGCGTCCAGGGTGCGTTCGGCCAGTTGCTCGTAGCGGCTCACCAGCTGTCGCAGCTGTTCGTCCTGCTGGACGGCGATCTTGGCCTTGCGAAAATCGAGCACGGTGGCCGCGATGGCGACGAGGATCAGGAAGATGAACATCAGTACGCCGAGCACGAGGATCGCTTCGGGCCAGGTCCAGGTGTCTGTCATCGGGAGGTCTCCTTCGGTGCGGGACCCGGCACCGGGTCCGATCTGGTGAGGGTCTCGGCCGCCTCGACGATGGTCGATGCGGTCAGGTGCACGTCGAACTCGGCGACCTGGTAGTACTTCATGGCCTTGCCGTCCTCGGAGAGTTCGAGGCTGCCGACGATCAGGCCGGCGGTTTCCAGCCGCTGCAGGTGCATGTGCAGCAGGGGGCGGCTGATCCCGATCTCTCGAGCCAGGTGGCTCACGTAGTCACGGCCGCCGGCCAGCTTCGCCATGATGCGCAGCCGCAGCGGATTGGCCAGTGCGGCCAGCATCTCGACCAGTTGGTCACCGGTCGGCTGGGCCACTGTCATGTCCCTCCTTCGCATGTAAGGAATTTCTTACACGTGAAAGCGTAGCAACGCGCGACGCCGGACCACAAGCGTGGCCCGGCGACGCGCGTCGGTCGGATCTGGGACCGTCGGCGGGTCCGAGGAGTCGTCGCTCAGGCGTCCTGGGGATACCAGCGCAGCTCGACGCTGTTGCCGTCCGGGTCGGCGACGTACACCGAGGTCGCGTCACCCCGGGCACCGAACCGGCCGACCGGCCCCTCCAGCACCGTGAAGATGCCGGAGTCGACCACCTCCTGCCAGTCCAGCGGCGCCACCACCAGGCAGAGGTGGTCGACGTTCGACCCGTCGCGGTCGCGGCGTACCAGGTCGATGATGGTTTCCGGGGTGACCCGTACGGAGGGGAACGGGACCTTCCCGGCCCGCCACTCGTCGACGCGGACCGGCGCCAGGCCGAGAAGACCGCAGTAGAAGTCGAGCGAGCGTTCGACGTCGGAGACGTTGAGCACCAGGTGGTCGAAGCCGGTGACCCGCACGGCGCTCACCGCGGTTCCAGGTCGCGGGCCTGACGCAGCCAGTCGGTGAACAGCACCGGGTCGATCTCGTCGACCGTACGGAGCTTGACCGAGGCCATCTGCCGGGCACCGGCGCCGAGGCGACCCGATGCGTCGGTGATCTCCTGCCCCCGCCACAGCCCGAGGGTGACGTACGACGAGTACCCCTTGACGAGGCAGATCGGGTTCCTGCCCGGCTTGTCGCCGACGCCCCAGACCGGATGGCCGTGCCACATCGCGCCGGTGGCGTCGGGCAGGGCTGCCTCGATGACCGGTCGGAGCTCCTCGCCGACCTCCCGGAGCGGAGCGTCGAGGCCGGTCAGGTAGTCGGTGATCGTCGTTGTCGTCATGCCTTCACGATCCGCCGGTCGACGGCCGGGACCAAGCCGTGATCGCGCTACGATCGTTTACTCAGGTTCAACGATAGGGATCGGCGATGCTGGAACGGCACGAGCTGGAGACCTTCCTGACGTTAGCCGAGGAGCTGCACTTCGGCCGTACCGCCGAGCGGTTGCGGGTGACCACCGGGCGGGTCAGTCACGTGGTCAAGAAGCTGGAGCGTCGGATCGGCGCCCCGCTGTTCGAGCGCACCAGCCGGGTCGTACGGCTGACCCCGATCGGGCGGCGGCTCGCCGACGACCTGAGCCCACTCGTGGCCGGGATCGACGAGGCGGTCCGCCGGGCCGTGGAATCCGGCCGGGGCGTCACCGGGCGGCTGCGGGTGGCTTTCGTCGGCGAGTGGGCCGCGCCGCTGCTGCTGCGGGCCGTCGCCCTGTTCACCCGGCGGCACCCGGACTGCGAGGTCGACGTACGTGAGGCCCCGCTGCTGAACACCCGGGCCAGCCTGGTCGACGGCTCGATCGACATCCTGATCGCCTCGTTCCCGTTCGACGGGATGGCCAACGGCCCGGTCCTGCTCACCGAGGAACGGATGCTGGCGGTGGCGGCCGGGCATCCGCTGGCCGGTGCCGGGTCGGTGTCGCTGGAGGTGCTCGCGGAGCATCCGGTGGTGCAGTATCCGGCGGTGACGTCGGCGGAGTTCAAACGCGACCGTACGCCCGACCACACGCCGTCCGGCCGACCGGTGCCCAAGGGCCCGGCCGGCAACACGTTCTCCGAGATGCTCTCCCTGGTCGCACTGGGCCGGGGCGTGTTGCCGGTGGGTGCCTACACCCGGCAGTACCATCCGCGGCCGGACGTCGCGTACGTGCCGATCCACGACGCGCCGCCGATCCGGCGCGGCCCGGTCTGGCTGGAGACCAACACCACCGAGCGGGTACGCGAGTTCGTCCGCGCCGCCGTCGACGCCAACCCACCGGCCGACTGAGACCGGCGCGTGCCTCAGCCGATGTGCAGCAGCAGGACCTCATCATCCTGGAGTCGGGAGATGTTGTCATGCAGCAACTTCAGGGCGTCCAAGCCCGCCGTGGCACTTTCCGCGAAGCCGTTGCCCATCTCGTCGAAATGAGCAGTCAACTCGTCGATGCTGTGGCCGGCGGGGTCGAGTTGGTCCAGGAATCTCCGGTGGGCCGGCGTGATCAGGACGGTGAGGTCGTACACCTCGTTGATGGCCGCCGACTCCGCAGCGAATTCCGACCCGTCAAGTTCGACTCCGCGATCCTCCAGATACTCCAGCAGATCCGACATGCAGTAGCCGGACCAGCCGTATTCGCTCGGCGGTCGATGTCCATGTTCGACGATGGCGGCCCTGACCGCCGCAGTCGAGTCGCCGGCGAGCCGGGCCAACTCCGGAACCCGGCTCCGGTCGATCACCGTCAGTGTCACCACGGCCGACAACCCGCACGTCCTTCCATCCTTCCGGCTCCGATCTCGTCATCCGTGCGTCGGACTTCGTGGCCGGCCGGGCGGGGCTGTCTCCTGCCCTCGAGCAGGTCGGGCAGGGCCTTCGGGTTCTCCATCCCCCGATTGTCCGCCCCGGTGGTGACAGTTCCGGCGGTTCAGCCGCCGGTGGTGGTCACGGTGACCGGCGCCGACAGGGCGGAGATGTTGCCGGCGTCGTCGCGGGCCCGGACCGCGAACGTGTACGTCTTGCCGGGGGTGAGCCCGGTGACCCGCGCGGTGGTGCCGGTCGGCGGATGCTGCGGTGCGGTCGCCACGACCGGGCTGCCGGGGGCGCTGACCATGAGCACCTCGTACAACGCCACGTAGATGTTGTCGGTGGACCGGGGCCAGGTGAGGACCACCAGCGTGTCGCCGACGGTGTGCGGCACCGGGGTGCCGGGGGCGGTCGGTGGTTGGTTGTCGCCGGGCGGCATGGTCACGGGCAGCCACGGGGTCGGCGGGGAGACGTTGTTGGCCGCGTCCCGGGCGCGGACCGAAAACCGTTGGGTGCTCGACGGGCGCAGCCCGGTGATCTTGATGGAGTTCGTGGCGGTGTTGTGCACGAAGCCGACGTCGGTCGTGAACTGAATGACGTCGTACCTGGTCACGCCGACGTTGTCGGTGGCAGGTGCCCAGGTCAGCTCGATCGCCGTGGTGGTGATGCTGACGATCGTGACCGGACCCGGGACGGTCGGCGCCTCGGTGTCGGCCGTCGCGTGCGCCGGCGCCCCGGCACTGCCAGCCAGCAGCACGGCCAGCGCCGCTACGACGACCGCCCGGCGCAGGGCGCCGCCGGTCCTGGTGGACGGCCATCGTGCAGTACGCATGGAAGCCTCGCTCTCCATCGACACCAATGGATTGATGGTGACCGAGATGTTGCCGGCCGAGAAGCCGGCCGGGACACCGATCGCGCCATTTGCCGCCCCGGACAACACGGCCCGGCCCGTCAACCGTCCGAAGCGGACAGTTCGGCCGATTCGAGCCGGCTCCGTAGGTAGGCCCGTTCGGGTTCGGTGCCGGCCAGGTCCAACGCCTGCCGGTATGCCGCCGCGGCCTCGGCGAACCGGCCCAGCCGGCTCAGCAGGTCGGCCCGGGCCGCCGCGAACGGGTGGTAGGCACGCAGCCGCGGTTCGTCCGCCAGCTCGTCGAGCAGGGCGAGGCCGGCCGCCGGCCCGTCCCGCATCGCCACCGCCGCGGCCCGGTTCAGCGCGACGACCGGAGACGGTGTCAGGACCAGCAGTACGTCGTACAGCGCGACCACCTGCGGCCAGTCCGTGGTGGCCACGTCGGCGGCCTCGCCGTGCAGGGCGGCGATCGCGGCCTGCACGCCGTACGGGCCGGGTGGGCCGCCGGTCAGGGCGGTGACGACCAGTTGCCGGCCCTCCTCGATCATCGCCCGGTCCCAGCGGCCGCGGTCCTGGTCGTCGAGGAGGACGACCCCGCCGTCCGGGCCGGTCCGGGCGTCCCGCCGGGCGTGGACCAGCAGCATCAGCGCGAGCAGTCCGGTCACCTCGCGTTCGGCGGGCAGCAGCCGGCGCAGGATCCGGGCCAGCCGGATGGCCTCCTCGGCGAGGTCGAGCCGCTGGAGATGCGGGCCGGTGCTGGCCGCGTACCCCTCGGTGAAGATCGAGTAGACGACCTGGAGGACCCCTGGCAGCCGTTGCGGCAGTTCGTCGGGGCCGGGCACCCGGAACGGGATGCGGGCGTCCCGGATCTTCTTCTTCGCCCGGACGATCCGTTGCGCCATCGTCGGAACCGGCACCAGGTAGGCCCGGGCCACCTCGGGCGTGGCGAGCCCGGCAAGGCAGCGCAGGGTCAGGGCACCACGGTCCTCGGCGGGCAGCGCCGGGTGGGCGCAGGTGAAGAAGAGGCTCAACCGCTCGTCCGGGAGATCACCGTCGGGGTCCGGTGGCATGGCCGGCCCGGCCCGGTCCGCCTCGGCCTGGAGGAGGGCGATCCGGGCCGCGTACGCCTGGTCGCGCCGCAGCCGGTCGACGGCCCTGCGGCGTGCGGTGGTGAGCAGCCAGGCGCCGGGCCGCGCGGGTACGCCCCGCCGGGGCCAGTGTTCGAGGGCGGCCTCGATCGCCTCGGAGGCGACGTCCTCGGCCAGGTCGAGGTCGCCGAAGCGGTGGACGAGGGAGGCGAGCAGCCGGCCCCGCTCCTCGCGGAAGACCGCCTCCACCGCGCCGGCTGCCCGCTCGTCCATCGCCGTCAGCCCTGCGGGTAGTCGGCGACCGGTCGTACCTCGACGCCGCCGCCACCGCGCGATCCGGGGCAGCGGGCGGCCCAGTCGAGAGCCACGTCGAGGTCCGGTACGTCGATGACGTAGTAGCCGCCGAGCAGTTCCCGGGTCTCGGCGAACGGCCCGTCGGTGATCGTGCGTTCCCCGGTCTGGCTGACCCGGACCGTGGTGGCCGTGACGAGGTCCTGCAGCGACTCGCCGGAGGCGAAGATCCCCGCCTCGTGCACCGCCTTGTCGAACGCCATCCAGTCGGCCGGGGTGCAGCCGAAGTCGTTCGGGTCGGCGTCGGGTGCGGGGTGGATGAGCAGCATGTACTTCATGGTCCGTCTCCTGTCGTACGGGGTACGGCGCCCTGCCGTACAGCATGACGACGAACGGGGTACGGCCGTATCGACATCGCCGGCAGAGATTTTTCGTACGCCCCACCCAGCCCCGACGCTACCGCGACAACGGGCCGCCGCCGGGCTTCCGGCGAGCCGCAAGCAACGGCCCGCATCCAGCTGGCGACGCTCAGTAAAATCGGTCTGGTGCCCGGGTCACCGGCGCCGTCCACACCCCGGCCGAAGGCGGCGACCTGCGCTTGCACCCGGAACGACTGACCGCCGACTTCACGGCGCGCCTGAACAGGGCGGCGACGGTCGCCGGGTCGTGCCAGGCCGCCGCGACGACGCTTGCCGCCCACAGCGACGTGATGGTCGCGGTCCTGCTGCACGTCCACGACCGGCTGCGCTGCGTCGCGGCGACCGGCTCGTGGCAGGTGTTCGCGTCGGTGCTGCCCGGCACCGGGGTCTCCGGCCGGACGTACGCCGCCGGCAGGACACAGACGGTGACCGACGTCGCCGCCGACCCCGACTACATCGCACTCGGGCCACCGGTCGCGGTCGAGATCTGCGCGCCGATCGTGGACCGGGCCGGCCGGGTGATCGGCGTACTCAACCTGGAATGGTCCGAGCCCGTCGACATCGACGGGTGGCGGGTGCTCGCCGAGCGGGTCGCGGCCGACCTCGGCGCGCACCTCGACCGGCTCGGCGGGCCGCCGGCGGAGAGCCGGAGCGAGAAACTCCTGCGGTACGCGGGTGCGATGACCTCGGCCGCCTCGGAGCGGGCGCTGGCCAGGGTTTCCATCGACGCCGCCCGCGACGTGGCCGGGCTCGCCGCGGCGGTGCTGTTGCTGACCGGTCCGGACGGACCCCGGTTGGCGCCGCCGACCGCGCGGCCGGGCCCGTTGGAGTCGCGGCTGCGCGAGCGGCTGGCCGCGGCGAGCGCCGCCGAACTCGGCGAACTCGTGTCGCGGGCGCACCGGCACGGGGCGTCGTACACGCTGGGTGAGACCGGGCCACCGACGACCCGGGGCTACGAGGTCCTGGTCGACGCCGACGTCTGCACGCTGATCTCGGTGCCGGTCGGGCCGCCGGACGCGGGCGGGGTGCTGTTGGTCGCCGACGAGGTGGCGTCGCGCCCGGACCCGACGACGGTCAACCTGATGGAGTTGCTCGCCGCCCAGGCGTGGAGCTGCCTGGACCGGCTGCGCAGCCTCCAGAAACTGCATGAGCAGGCGATCTCCGACCCGTTGACCGGATTGCCGCACCACGGGCCGTTCGGTGAGCGCATCGCCGCCGCCGTCGCGGACCGCACGGCGCTGCTGGCCGTCGACGTGGACGACTTCAAGAGCATCAACGACACGTACGGGCACCAGGCCGGTGACCGCGTGCTGGTCGGTCTGGCCCGGGCTCTGGAGCGGGCGCTACGGCACGGTGACGAGTTGTACCGGATCGGTGGCGACGAGTTCGTGGCGGTGGTCGAGGTGACGGCGCCGCGGGAGGCGGTCGGGATCGCCGAGCGGCTGGCCGGCGCGGCGCGGGCGCTCGGCCGCACGATCAGCGTCGGGGTGGCGGTGCAGCGGTCGGACGAGTCGCCGGACCTGACGCTGCGCCGGGCCGACGCGGCGCTCTACACGGTGAAACGCGCCGGCGGCGACGGCGCCCGCCTCGCCCCGGACTGAGCGGCCGGCGGCCAACCGGATGCTCCTGCCGGGGCGGGCGCCGGCCGTCAGCGGGCGGCGAACTCGGGCGCCAGCAGTTCGGCGATCTGGGCGGTGTTGAGCGCGGCACCCTTGCGCAGGTTGTCGCCGGTGACGAACAGGTCGAGGGCGCGCGGGTCGTCCATCGAGCGGCGGATCCGGCCGACCCACGACGGGTCGGTGCCGACCGCGTCGATCGGCATCGGGAACTCGCCCTGGGCGGGGTCGTCGACCAGGATGACCCCGGGTGCGTTGCGCAGCGCCTCGCGGGCCCCCTCGGCGTCGACCTCGCTGCCGAAGACGGCGTGCACGGCCACCGAGTGGCCGGTGACCACCGGCACGCGTACGCAGGTGGCGGAGACCTTGAGGTCGGGCAGCCCGAGGATCTTGCGGGTTTCGTTGCGCAACTTGAGTTCCTCGGACGACCAGCCGGAATCGGCCAGCGAGCCGGCCCACGGCACGACGTTGAGGGCGAGCGGGGCGGGGAACGGACCGAGGTCGTCGCCGACGGCCTGGCGTACGTTGCCGGAGCGGCTGCCCAGCGCGCGGTCGCCGGCGACCTTGGAGAGCTGGTCGTGCAGGGTGTCGACGCCGACCTGGCCCGCCCCGGAGACCGCCTGGTAGGAGGCGAGGACCAGCTCGCGCAGCGCGTACTCGCGGTGCAACGGGGCGATCGCCACGATCATCGCCAGGGTGGTGCAGTTGGCGTTGGCGATGATGCCCTTGGGCCGGTTGCGTACCTGCTCGGGGTTGATCTCGGGGACGACCAGCGGAACGTCGCGGTCCATCCGGAAGGCGCCGGAGTTGTCGACGGCGATGGCGCCGCGGGCGACGGCGACCGGCGCCCACTCCGCGGACACCTCGTCGGGTACGTCGAACATCGCGACGTCGACGCCGTCGAACGCCTCGGCGGACAGCCCCTGGACGGTCAGCTCCTCGCCCCGGCAGACCAGCTTGCGGCCGGCGGAGCGGGGCGACGCGAGGAGCCGGATCTCACCCCAGTGGTTCTTGCGGGCGGACAGCAGCTCCAGCATGACGGTGCCGACGGCGCCGGTCGCCCCGACGACCGCGAGGGTGGGCAGCCGGGCCATGCCGGCTACCGGCCGGTTCCGGCGTAGACCACGGCTTCCTCCGAGCCGCCGAGGTCGAACGCCTCGTGCACGGCGCGTACGGCACTGTCGAGGTCGGTGTCACGGCAGACCACGGACACCCGGATCTCCGAGGTGGAGATCATCTCGATGTTGACGCCGGCCTCGCCGAGGGCGGCGAAGAAGCTGGCGGCCACGCCGGGGTGCGAGCGCATGCCGGCGCCGATCAGGGAGACCTTGCCGACGTGGTCGTCGTAGAGCAGGCCCTTGAACTTGACCGACTCCTGGATCTTGTTGAGCGCGGCCATGGCGGTGGGACCGTCCGCCTTGGGCAGGGTGAACGAGATGTCGGTGCGGCCGGTGCCCTCGGTCGACACGTTCTGCACGATCATGTCGATGTTGATCTCGGCGCCGGCCACGGTCTCGAAGATCTGGGCGGCGGCGCCCGGCTCGTCCGGCACCGCCACGATGGTGATCTTGGCCTCGCTCCGGTCGTGGGCGACCCCGGTGATCATTGCTTGTTCCACGGAAAGGTCCTCCATCGATCCGGTGACCATCGTGCCGGTGTTCGTCGAGTAGGACGACCGGACGTGGATGGGCAGGGCGGCCCGGCGGGCGTATTCGACGCTGCGCAGGTGCAGCACCTTCGCGCCGCAGGCCGCGAGTTCGAGCATTTCCTCGTAGGTGATGTGCTTGATGTGGCGGGCGTTGGGCACGATCCGCGGATCGGCGGTGAAGACACCGTCGACGTCGGTGTAGATCTCGCACACGTCGGCGCCGAGCGCGGCGGCCAGTGCGACGGCGGTCGTGTCGGAACCGCCACGGCCGAGCGTCGTGATGTCCTTGGTGTCCTGGGAGACGCCCTGGAAACCAGCGACGATCGCGATCGCGCCCTCGTCGAGCGCGCCCTGGAGACGCCCCGGCGTCACGTCGATGATCCGGGCCCGGCCGTGCACGGAGGTGGTCAGCACGCCGGCCTGCGACCCGGTGTAGGACCGGGCCTCGTAGCCGAGGTTGTGGATCGCCATCGCCAGCAGGGCCATCGAGATCCGCTCGCCGGCGGTGAGCAGCATGTCCAGCTCGCGACCCGGCGGCAGCGGGCTCACCTGGTGGGCCAGGTCGAGCAGTTCGTCGGTGCTGTCGCCCATCGCCGACACCACGACCACCACGTCGTCGCCGGCCTTGCGGGCGGCCACGATCCGCTCGGCGACCCGCTTGATGCGCTCGGCGCTGGCGACGGAGGAGCCGCCGTATTTCTGCACCACCAGTGCCACGGCAGTCCACTCCTTCCGGGGCGCCCAGGGCTGCGCCGGCGCCTGCGGCCGGTGCCCGGCGACCCCTTGTCCGACCCTAGACGTCGAACCTGCTGACGGTTCACCTCGCCCGCGGCACCCCACGCTGGGCACGCGAGCCGACATCAGGGTACCGGCGGGCTGTGACGGCGTGGACACGCGATCCCACCATCCGGCCGTGGGGGGCGACACGCCGGTGCGGCAACCGACCCCGGTGCACACCCGAGGCACCGCCGGCCGTGACAATGGGCGCGTGCGCCCCGGAGCTGCCCCACGTCCCGCTGCCCGATCCGGTCTGCTCGGCGTGCTGACCACCGCCACCGCGGTCCTGGTCACCGGCTGCGGCTCCGACGCGCCGACGGCCGACCCGACACCGACCCCGAGCGCCACCGGGGCGGATCAGACGCCGGCCCGGGCCCAGCTCGCCGGCCTGGCCGCCGCGGCGCAGGATCGCCACCTGTCGGCGTTCTACACGCTGTCGGCCGCCGACCGGGCCGACCGTACGGTCGCGTTCACCGCCGCCCCGGACGGCAGCTGGCGGGTCGACATTCCCGGCGGCGCGCTCGGCGGCACCGCCGACGTCTCGGTGGCCCGCACCGGTGACGGGCTCTTCCAGTGCGCGCTGCCGTCGGTGACCCGGCAGATCCCGCCGACCTGCGTGCGGGTCGCCGATCCGGACGGCCAACTCGCGGCCGGCGACGATCCGCGGGTCCAGCACCCGCTGGTGAGTTGGTCACGGGTGCTCACCGACCGCCGGGCGGCCCTGTCGGTGACCGCCGTCCAGCCGCTGCCCGGCAGCCGTGGCGCCTGCTTCGCGGTCGAGTCGACGTCCGCCTCGCTGCGGGCACCACTCGACGTGGGGATCTACTGCTATGCCCAGGACGGCACGCTGACCGGGGCGAAGGTCGCGTTCGGCACGCTGATCCTCGCCGGTGAGCCGGTCGCCGCGCCGCCGACGGTGACGCTGCCCGGCCCGGTGGTCGCGGGTGAGCCGCTGGACATGGCGTCGCCGCCACCGCCGCCGACGCCGACCGTGACCCCCTCCGGGAGCCCCTCGCCGACACCGTCCGCCTGACCGGCGCCGCGCCTTCCGGCCATGGTGCCGCTCCTGGGACTTTCGTCTCAAATCCCGGGTCGGGGTTGCCATCGCCGATTGATCACGTAGGGTGACCAGTGTTATGTGGCAGGCCCTTCTCCTTGGTCGCCGCGGCGAGGCCCACCGGGCCGGCACCTCGTCGCGGAGTTGACGCGCGCCGCCTGAGCACGTCTCACCGATCCAGCCATCGACGCATCGGATCGTCATCAGCAAGACTCTTCCCGCGCTGACGTCACCCTGACCACAGGAGCATTTCCGTCATGTCAGACAACGCCGCAATCAGCACCACGTCCACCGACCCGTCCGCCGTACCGGGCGGTCCGGCCGCCGCGACCGGCCCGGACCCGATCGGCCGCCAGCAGGCCAGCCGGATGCCGTACCGGCGCTACGAGGCCTACCACCGCCAGTTCTCCGTCGACCTGCCCGACCGGCGGTGGCCGACCCGGCGCACCGAGGTCGCGCCGCGCTGGTGCGCGGTCGACCTGCGCGACGGCAACCAGGCGCTGATCGACCCGATGTCGCCCGAACGCAAGCGCCGCATGTTCAGCCTGCTGGTCGAGATGGGCTACAAGGAGATCGAGGTCGGCTTCCCGGCCGCCAGCCAGACCGACTTCGACTTCGTCCGCCAGCTCATCGAGCAGGACCTGATCCCCGACGACGTCACGATCCAGGTGCTGACCCAGTGCCGCGACCACCTGATCGAGCGGACCTTCGAGTCGCTGCGCGGCGCGAAGCGGGCGATCGTGCACTTCTACAACTCGACATCGACGCTGCAGCGGCGGGTGGTCTTCGGTCTGGACCGCGCCGGCATCACCGACATCGCCACCCAGGGCGCCCGGCTGTGCCAGAAGTACGCGGAGATCCACACGCCGGACACCGAGATCTTCTACGAGTACTCGCCCGAGTCGTACACCGGCACCGAACTGGACTACGCGCTGGAGGTCTGCGCGGCGGTCATCGAGGTGATCGACCCGACGCCGGACCGCCCGTTGATCATCAATCTGCCGGCGACCGTCGAGATGGCCACCCCGAACGTCTACGCCGACTCGATCGAGTGGATGGACCGCAACCTGCCCCGCCGCGAGTCGGTCGTCCTCAGCGTGCACCCGCACAACGACCGGGGCACCGCCGTCGCCGCCGCCGAACTCGGCCTGCTGGCCGGTGCGGACCGGGTCGAGGGCTGCCTGTTCGGCAACGGCGAACGCACCGGCAACGTCGACCTGGTCACGCTCGGCCTCAACCTGTTCTCGCAGGGCATCGACCCGGAGATCGACTTTTCCCGCATCGACGAGATCAAGCGCACCGTCGAGTACTGCAACCAGCTCCCGGTGCACGAGCGCCACCCGTACGCCGGCGACCTGGTCTACACCGCGTTCTCCGGTTCCCACCAGGACGCGATCAAGAAGGGCTTCGACGCGCTGGCCGCCGACGCGCAGGCGGCCGGTGTCGCGCTCGACGACCACACCTGGGGCGTGCCGTACCTGCCGATCGACCCGAAGGACGTCGGCCGCACCTACGAGGCGGTCATCCGGGTCAACTCGCAGTCCGGCAAGGGCGGCGTGGCCTACATCATGAAGGAGGAGCACCACCTGGACCTGCCGCGCCGGCTCCAGATCGAGTTCTCCGGCGTGGTCCAGCAGGTCACCGACGCCGGCGGCGGCGAGGTCGAGCCGGCCCGGATGTGGGACATCTTCGCCACCGAATACCTGGTGGACCACCAGCGGTTCGCCGCGGTCGAGCTCGCCGAGTACTCGACGGCCACCGTGGACGGCAAGGTCGAGATGCTGGCCGAGGTCCACTTCGGCGGCAACCGCCGGCCGCTGGCCGCGGTCGGCAACGGCCCGATCGACGCGTACGTCAACGCGCTGCAGGCCCTGGGCGTGCACGTACGGGTGCTCGACTACCACGAGCACGCGATGTCCTCCGGCGGCGACGCCCAGGCCGCCGCGTACGTCGAGTGTGAGGTCGACGGCCGTGCGGTGTGGGGCGTCGGGCTGGACGCGAACATCGTGACGGCGTCGGTGAAGGCGGTCACCAGCGCGGTCAACCGCTCCCGCGGCTGAGTTCCCCGCCCGGACCCGCCCCGGCCCAGCCGCTCAGTTGACCGGCTGGGGCGGGGCGAGTTCGGCGGCGACGCTGGCGCAGATCCCGGCGCCGTACGACAGCTTCCGGGAATCGGGATAGCTGACGAGGACGGCGAGCACCCAGCCGTCGGTCGCCGCCAGGCAGTTGACCTGCCATTGCGAGTCGGCCCGGACGAAGCCGTTGGTGAAGCCGACGCCCAGGTCGGTGACTGCCGGCGGCAGCCCGTCGACGATGCCCCAGCCGATCCCGGTCAGCTCGCCCTTGTCGGACGCCTCGCCGTTGACCTCGGCCATCTCGTCCAGCACCCACTTCGTCCACTTCGGACCAGCGGCCCGGCCGTCGGCGACGCAGTCGCCGAGCCGTACCGAGTCGCCGGCCGAGATCCGGGTCCGCCGCCAGCCGCCGTCGTGCACCTCCGTCTCGACCAGGGCGCAGACCGGGATCATGCGGCGGCTCTGGGTCGCCCCGCCGGCCGCCTCGTACAGCGCCTGGGTGGCGTCGTCGTCGCCGTCGCGGATCGCCCGGCTGGCCTGCGCCAGGCGGTACGGCTCCGGCTGCCCGCCCTGCTCGGTGGCGTGCCGCAGATAGTCGGCGACCACCCAGATCCGCATCATTCCCGCGCCCTCGACGGTGTCGCTGACGTTCGACGACCCGGTCAGCACTCCGGTGGACCGGTCGAGCAGCGCCCACGAGAACCGGCCGTCCACAATGGTCTGGACCGGTCCGGGGACGAGCCCGGACGGCTGCGGCGAGGGGCTGGGGCCGGGTGTCTGGCTGCCCGAGGGCGCGGGCCGCCCGCTGCTGTCCGGATCACCGCCCAGCCGGGCGAACGCCATCGGCACCAGGACGGCGGTGGCACCGAGCGCCACGACCGAGGCGACCGTGGCGATGAGGAGCGTCCGGCGCCGCCGGTCCCGATCCCGGGGTGACGGCGCGGCCCGGTGCCGGCCACCCGATCTCCCACCGGCGGCGGCCGGCGGCTCCTCGACGTCGACCGGGTTCAGCACCACGGTGGCGTCGTCGGTCGGGTGATCGACTCCGGTATCTACAGGTTTGTCAGTTCCCATCTCGACCACCGCTTTCCATCGCGGCTGTCGCGTCTCGCAGGACCGGCTGACCAATGGCGACAGTTACGCAACCCCCGCGGCTGCGTTTCCATCCCTTCAAACGGAGCGGATTCACGCACGTCACGGCCGATATGAAGATCGGCTTAGAGGTGTTGCGCCACCCCGCCGTACGGTCGGGAACGCCTAACCGGTCGGCCCCTCAGGGGCCCGACCGGCGGTGGTCCCGGCCGGCCGGCGGACGAAGATCCCGGCCAGTACGGCCCCGGCGAGCATCAGCCCGGCGCACCACACCATCGCCGACCGGTAGGCGGCGGCCAACTCCGTCGGCACCTCGTACGCCGTACCGGAGAGCCCGACCAGCAGCGGCAGGGCCGCCACGGCGAGCAGTCCGGCGGCCCGCGCGGCGGCGTTGTTGACCCCGCTCGCGACCCCGGCGTAGCGGTCCTCGACCGCCCCGAGCACCGACGCGGTCAGCGGGGCGACCAGCAGGGTGAGGCCGGCACCGAAGAGCAGCACCCCCGGCAGCACGTGGATCCAGTAGTTGGCGCCGGGGCCGATCGGCCGCAGCAGCAGGATACCGACGGCGGCCACGGCCGGCCCGACCGTCAGCGGCAGCCGGGGACCGATCCGGGTCGCGAGCGCGCCGGCCCGGGCCGAGCCGACGAGCAGCAGCAACGTCATCGGCAGGGTGGCGATCCCGGTCTCCAGCGCCGTGTATCCGGCGACGTTCTGCAGGTGTACGGCGAAGAAGAAGCCCTGTCCGGTCAGCGCCGCGTACACCGCGACGGTGTAGATGTTGAGCACCGAGAACAGCCGGCTGGAGAACAGCCTCGGTGGCAGCATCGCCCGGTCCCCGCGTCGGCGTTCCAGGAGCACGAAGGCGGTGGTGGCACCGACGCCGGCCGCGGCGGCCACCCAGACCGCCACCGAGCGGACGCCGTGGACCGGACCTTCGATCAGCGCGTACGTGACCCCGGCGAGCCCCAGGGCGCCGAGCAGCGCGCCGCCGATGTCGAACCGACCGGTCGACGTGGCCCGGCTCTCCGGCACCCAACGCAGGGCCGCGACGACCACCGCGACCGCCAGCGGCACGTTGATCAGGAAGATCCACCGCCAGGAGACGCTGTCGATCAGCCAACCCCCGATGAACGGGCCGATCGCGGTCGACACCCCGGACAGGCCGGACCAGGCACCGATCGCCCGGCCCCGGTGGTCCGGCTGGAAGCTGGCCTGGAGCAGGGCCAGCGAGGCGGGGGTGAGCAGGGCCGCGCCGACGCCCTGGAGGACGCGGGCGGCGATCAGCCACTCGACGGACAGTGCCAGCCCGCACAGCACCGACGCGGCGGCGAACCACAGCACGCCGATCAGGAAGACGCGCCGGCGCCCGAACCGGTCGCCGAGCGCACCGCCGAGCAGGACGAACGCGGCCAGGGTGAGCATGTAGCCGTTGACCGTCCATTGCAGTCCGGCGGTGGTCGCGCCGAGGTCGGCGCCGAGCTTCGGCAGGGCGACCGTGACGATCGTGCTGTCGAGGAAGGCCATCCCCGAGGCGAGCACGGCCGCCAGCAGGGTGCCGCGACCGGCCGCGGTGCCGAGTCGCAGGTCGGGGTTTGCCGGCTGGCTCATGGTGTCCAATCTGTCGGAGCTTCGGTCACTGTTTGCACGAAACGCCGAAGCCACCCCTGGTTATTGCCGGCGAGACGATCTAGGCAGCAAAGTAGGTGGGTGCTTTCCTCCCGTATGCGACAGACCCGTACCCGATCGATGACCTTGCGAAGTGTGGCCGCCTCGGTGGCCGCGGCGCTGGCCCTCGGCGCGCTCTCCGGTTGCGTGCCACTCGAGGAGGACCCGATCGGCGGGTCGGGCCAGCAGGCCGGCTCCGGTGACGCGGCCGAGGCCGAGAAGCTTCTCGGCGAACTCACGGTCGCCGACGCCCGGCCGATGCGCGGCTACAGCCGGGAACGCTTCAAGCACTGGCGCAGCGCCGGCAAGAACTGCGACGTACGCGACACGGTGCTGGAGCGTGACGGCACGGGCGTCGAACTCGACGGGTGCAACGTGGTCGGCGGTTCGTGGTCGAGCGTCTACGACAACCGTACGATCGACGACCCGTCCGGCGTCGACATCGACCACACGGTGCCCCTGGCCAACGCGTGGCGCAGCGGCGCCGACGAGTGGGAGGACGACCGGCGCAGCGAGTTCGCCAACGACCTGACCCGGCCGCAGCTCCTGGCGGTGTCGGCGTCGTCGAACCGGTCCAAGGGCGACCAGGATCCGTCACAGTGGAAACCGACCAACCAGGACGCATGGTGTGATTACGCTATTGACTGGATCACGGTGAAGAGCCACTGGGAGTTGACGGTGACCGCCGCCGAGAAGACGGCGCTGCAAGACATGCTGGAGACCTGCGTATGAGCGACGCGACACCGGGCGGGCCGGACGGTACCCCCGCGACAGCCGAGCCGACGGGCGGTACGCCGACGACGGCCGCCCCCACCTCGACACCCACTCCCCCGGCGGGCGACGTGCCCGCCGGGGATGCGCCGGCCGGGCCGGACAGCCGTACGACGGACGTGGTGCCCGGCCCCGGGGGCGTGATGACCGACGAGGTCGGTGTCGTGACCGGCGAACTCACCCTGCGCACCGAGTACGACGCCGGCCAGGTCACCCTGCGCGTGCAGTACAAGGACGCCGACGAGTGGTACGTCGTCACCGGTGGCCGGGCCGCGCTCGCCGACCCGGCCGGGCTGGACGCCGTACACGCGATCGCGGTCGCGCTGGTCGACCGCCCCGAGGGCTGACCGCCGCCGACGACCGGTCGGACCGGTGCCGGTCAGCCGGGGCCGGTCAGACGAACGAGCCCGGCTCGGTCGGCGCGGAGACCACCCCGGGCGTCTCGCCCTCGTCCTCGGGTCGCACCAGCTGCACCTTGACCTCATGCGGGCGGAGCTCGCCGCTGGCGATCCGTTCGGCGAAGTGGCACGCCACCCGGCTCGCGCCGATCTCGCGTAGCACCGGCCGCTCGGTGGCGCACCGGGTCGGCTGCGCCCACGGGCAGCGGGTGTGGAAACGGCAGCCGGCCGGCGGGTTGGCCGGCGAGGGCAGGTCGCCGGCCAGCAGGATCCGCTCGCGGCGGTCCTCCACCTCCGGGTCCGGGACCGGCACCGCCGACATCAGCGCCCTCGTGTACGGGTGCAACGGCTCGCGGTAGAGCCGGTCGCTGGGCGCCTCCTCGACCAGGGCGCCGAGGTACATGACGCCGACGACGTCGGAGATGTGCCGTACGACGGCGAGGTCGTGGGCGATGACCAGGTAGGTCAGCCCCAGTTCCTCCTGCAGTTCGTCGAGCAGGTTGATGACCTGTGCCTGGATCGACACGTCGAGGGCCGAGACCGGTTCGTCGGCGACGATCAGCTCGGGACCGAGCACGAGCGCCCGGGCGATCCCGATCCGCTGGCGCTGGCCGCCGGAGAACTCGTGCGGGTAGCGGGACAGCGCCCAGCCGGGCAGGCCGACCGCGTCGAGGGTCTGGCCGATGATCTTCCGGCGTTCGTCGCGGTTGGCGCCGATGCCGTGTGCCTGGAGACCTTCGACGAGAATGGACTCGACGTTCTGCCGGGGGTCGAGGCTGGACATCGGGTCCTGGAAGATCATTTGCAGGTGCCGGCGCATCGAGCGCAGCCGGCCGGCCGGCAGCTTGGCCAGATCCTGGCCGTTGTAGATGACCTCGCCGGAGGTGGTCGGGGTGAGCTGGAGGATGGCCCGGCCGAGCGTCGACTTGCCGCAGCCCGACTCGCCGACCAGGCCGTACGTCTGGCCCTTGGTGATCTTCAGATCGACGCCGTCGACCGCCTTGACGTGGCCGACCACCCGGTCGAACAGCACCCCCTTGGTGATCGGGAAGTGCACCTTGAGGTCACGGACCTCGACGAGCGTGTCGGTCACGGCTTCTTACCCTCCTCCGCGCGTGGCGCGGGCACCCCACCGGACGCGCCGACCTTCGCCGGTGCGCTCACCGGGTTGACGCACCGGTGGGCCCGCCCGTCGTGGGTCAGTGTGAGGGCCGGCGGCTCACCGACACAGGCGTCGAGGCGCCGTTCGCACCGCGGCGCGAACGCACACCCGTCCGGCCACGGCAGTACGTCCCGTACCGATCCGGGGATCGGCGTGAGGCGCTCGCCCCGGCCCGCGTCGAGGCGCGGGATCGACCCGAGCAGGCCCACCGTGTACGGGTGGTGCGGCTCGGCGAAGAGCGGACGCCGCCGGGCGGTCTCCACCACCCGGCCGGCGTAGAGGACGTTGATGGTGTCGCACAGCCCGGCGACCACCCCCAGGTCATGCGTGATCATGATCAGGGCGGTGCCGGACTCGTGGACGAGTTCCTTCAGCAGTTCGAGGATCTGCGCCTGGATCGTCACGTCGAGCGCGGTCGTCGGCTCGTCGGCGATGAGCAGCCGGGGCCGGCAGGCGACCGCCATCGCGATCAGTGCCCGCTGGCGCATGCCGCCGGAGAGTTGATGCGGATACTCCTTGAGCCGCCGGTTCGGATCGGGGATACCGACCCGGTCCAGCAGGTCGGCTGCCTCCCGGCGGGCCGCCTCGCCCTTCATGCCCCGGTGCCTGACCAGCACCTCGGTGACCTGGATGCCGATCGGCACGACCGGGTTCAAGGACGACAGCGGATCCTGGAAGATCATCGCGACGTCGCGGCCACGGACGTCCCGCATCGACTTCGCGTCGAGTTTCAGCAGGTCGGTGCCGTCGAAGTCGGCCCGGCCGCCGACCTGCACACCACGCTGCCGGGGCAACAGTCCCATGATCGCGAGCGAGGTGACGCTCTTGCCGCAGCCGGACTCGCCGACCAGGCCGACCACCTCGCCGGCGTCGACGTTGAAGGAGACGCCGTCGACGGCGCGGACCGTGCGCTGTCCCCGGCGGGAGAAGGTGACGGACAGGCCGTCCACGTCCAGCAGTGCCATCGCCGCTCGCCTACTTCCGCAGCTTGGGGTCGAGTGCCTCACGCATCGCCTCACCGAGCAGGGTGAAGCCCAGCGCCGTGACGATGATGCCGACGGCCGGCAGGATCGCCAGTCGGGGCGCCGCGTCGAGGTAACGCTGCGCGTCGGCGAGCATCACGCCCCACTCCGGGATCGACGAGTCCTGGTTGCCCAGGCCGAGGAAGGACAGCGCCGCCGCCTCGATGATCGCGGTGGCCAGGGTCAGCGTCGCCTGCACGATGACCGGAGCCAGCGAGTTGGGCAGGATGTGGGTCAACGCGATCCGGCCGCGCTTCACCCCCAACGAGGTCGACGCCAGCACGTAGTCCGTATTGGACTGCGCGATCATGGAGCCCCGCAACAGCCGGGCGAAGACGGGTACGGACACCGCGCCGACCGCGATCATGACGGTGATCAGGCTCGGCCCGAGCAGGGCCGCGATGCTGACCGCCAGCAGCAGGCTGGGCAGCGCGAGGAGCATGTCGACGACACGCATCAGGGCGTTGTCGATCCAGCGGCCGACCCGGCCACCGAGACCGGCCGCCGCACCGGCGGTGCCACCGATGATCGCGCCGACGACCAGACCGATCAGCGTGGAGACCACGCCGACCAGCAGCGTCTGCCGGGCGCCGACGACGATCCGGCTGAACTCGTCGCGGCCCAGGTGGTCGACCCCGAACCAGTTCTCGGCACGCGGCCCCGGATAGTGCGCCCGGGCGTCGCTGACCTCGCCACGCCAGGTCTGCGCGACCGGGTCGTGCGGCACCAGGAACGGCCCGACGATCGCGACGAGCAGGAAGGCGAGCAGGATGACAGCGCCGACGACGGCGGCCGGATTGCGCCGCAGCCGCCGGAACGCCTCCTGCCAGAGGCTCACCCCACGCTCGTCGTCGCGCTTCGCGGAGAGTTCGGAGAGCCGGTCGAGTTTCTCGATCTTCTTGCGGCCCGGTGTGAGCACCCCGCTCATCGCACCCTCACCCTCGGATCGATAAAGCTGTAGGAGAGGTCGACGATCAGGTTCACCAGCACGTAGACCACCGCGATGATCATGATGAAGCCCATCAGCACCGGATAGTCCCGCTGGCTGATCGACTCGGCGATGAACGCCCCGATGCCGCTGAACGCGAAGACCGTCTCGGTCAGCACCGCGCCGGAGAGCAGGCCGCCGGTGAGCAGACCGATGGTGGTGGCGACCGGCAGCATCGCGTTGCGCAGGACGTGCCGCCGGCGGACCACGTTCTCGGTCAGGCCCTTGGCCTCGGCGGTGCGTACGAAGTCTTCGCCCAGCACCTCCAGGACGCTGGCCCGGGTGATCCGGACGATGATCGCCAACGGGATGCTCGCGAGCGCGATGCCGGGTAGGACGAGATGCCACAGGGCGTCGGCGGCGGCGTCCCACTCTCTTGTCATCAGTCCGTCGAGCACGAAGAAGTTGGTGATCCGGGTGGCGCCGATCGTCGGGTCCTGCCGGCCGCTCGACGGGAACCAGCCCAGGTTCTCGGCGAAGATCGCCTTGAGGACGTACGCCAGGAAGAACACCGGGATACAGATGCCGATCAGGGACCCCACCACGGAGGCGTGGTCGAGGATCGTGGCCCGCTTGCGGGCGGCGAGGTAGCCGAGCGGGATACCGACCCCGATCGCGATGATCATCGCGGTGAGGGCGAGTTCGACCGTACCGGGGAAGCGCTGGAGGAACTCCGTGGTGACCTCGCGCTTGGTCGAGATCGACGTACCGAGGTCTAGTTGGAGCATCCGCCTCATGAAGCGGCCGTACTGGATCAGGATCGGCTCGTCGAGGCCGAGGTTACGCCGGATCGCGGCACGGGACTCGGGTGTGCCCCGCTCGCCGAGGATCGCGGTCTCCGGTCCACCCGGCAGGCGGTGCAGCCAGATGAACAACAGGATGGAAAGCCCGAACAGTGTGGGTATCAGCTGCAGCAGGCGTCTGACGATGAACCGGAACACGTGCGCCTCGAATTGGTCCAGAGGGTCCCGCGGGCGGGCACCAGGACCGGTGCCCGCCCGCGGTTCCTTTTTCTATGTCAGGACTTGAACTCGGCGGTGGAGAACCGCTCGTCCGTGAGCGGGCTCGCCTTGACACCGGTCACGTCCTTGCCGAAGACGATCGCCGGCGGCGAGTGCGACACCGGCACGCCGGGCAGGAAGTTCATGATCTCGGCGTTCAGCTGCTTGTAGATCTCGAACCGGGCGGCGGCGTCGGCCGTGGTGTCAGCCTGCCGGAACAGGTCGAACAGCGGCTGGTTGGTGTAGCCCCACTCGTCCTTCGGCCGGTCGAAGAAGGTGCCGATGAAGTTGTAGGCGTCGCCGTAGTCACCGGTCCAGCCCAGGAAGTGCAGGTCGTGGTTGGAACCGGAGGTGGTGGCGTTGAGGTAGTCCGGGCTCCACTTCAGCGGGATCGCCTCGATGGTGATCCCGACCGCCCGCAGGTCCGCCGCCAGCAGCTCGAAGAGGTCCTTCGGGTTCGGCATGTAGGGCCGGGTGACCTCGGTCGGGTAGTGGAACTTCAGCGTCAGGTTCGACGCGCCCGCCTCGGCCAGCAGCTGCTTGGCCTTCTCCGGGTTGTAGTCGTACGTGGTGACCGACGGGTTCCAGCCCTCGACGGTGTCCGGGATGAACTGCGTGGCGACCTTGGCGCCCGGGGGCAGCTTCGAGTCGACCAGCGCCTGCCGGTTCAGCGAGTGCATGATGGCCTGCCGGACCTTGATGTCCGCCAGCTTCGGGTTCCCCTTCTGGTTGATCGCCAGGTAGAGGATGTTGAACGCCGGGCGGGTCAGCACGTTGAACCCGTCGGTCCCGAGTGGACCGACGTCGGCCGGGCCGACCAGGTCGTAGCCGTGGATGTCGCCGGACCGGAGCGCCTGCTTACGGGCGTTCTCGTCGGAGATGGTGCGGAAGATCAGCGTCTTCAGCTTGGCCTTCTCGCCCGCGTACTCCTCGTTGCGCTCGAGGGTGACGGTCTTGTTGGCGATGTCCCAGGCCTTGAACTTGAACGGGCCGGTGCCGGTCGGGTGCTCCAGCGCGTACGCCGGGTACTTGATGTCGTCGGCGGTGCCGGTCACCTCGCTGGCCTGGTGCTGCTGGAGCGCCGTCGGCGAGTGCATCGAGAAGGCCGGCAGCATCAGCGCGGCAGGGATCTTGCTGGAGACCCGGTTGAACGCCAGGTCGACCGTGCTCGGGTCCTTGACGGTGCAGGACTTGAAGAGGCTCTCGCCCAGCTCGGGGTCCTCATTGGCCGCGAAGCCGCCCATGATGTCCTGCCAGTAGGCGGTGACGTCCGGGCTCTGCATCAGACCCTTGGCGTTGAACCAGCGGTTGAAGTTGAAGCAGACAGCCTCGGCGTTGAAGTCGGTGCCGTCGTGGAACTTCACGCCGGTGCGCAGCTTGAAGGTCCACGTTGTACCGGCCGCGTCCGGCGTCCAGCTCTCGGCCAGGCCGGCCGAGACCTTGGTCCCGCCCTCCTCGGGGCGGACCAGCGTCTCGAAGACCTGCCGGGCGACCCGGAACGACTCGCCATCACTGGCGAGGCTGGGGTCGAGCACCTTGGGGTCACCGGCAACGCCGAAGACCAGTGTGTCCTTGGTGGATCCGCCCGAGTCTCCGTCGCGCTCACTCGTGGCACAGCCGGAGAGCGCGAGGGCGGCGACCGCTGCGGTCGCGATCGCGACCTTCGGCCTTGATGCACGCATGGTGCTTCACCTCGTCCTGTGGGTACGGACAACGCGGTGACCCGGGGTCACCAGATGGCGAGACGATAGCCGTCCTTCGAACTCCCCGGAAACTGGCCTGTTGGGGGTTGGTATCGGATCGTGTCTTTACGTCTCACCACTGGCACGCACGATGCGAAGTTGTTACATTGCGCCGCTGTTTCAGAACATCAACTGTCAGATCAACGACCGCACGTCAGACCGCTCGACGCCCCTCGAACGCCCGTCCGAGCGTGATCTCGTCGGCGTATTCGAGGTCGCCGCCGACCGGCAGACCACTTGCCAGCCGGGTGACCGCGATACCCATCGGCTTCACCATCAGCGCCAGGTAGGTCGCCGTCGCCTCGCCCTCGGTGTTCGGGTCGGTGGCGAGGATCAACTCCTTCACCGCACCGGAGCCGAGCCGGAGCATCAGCTCCCGGATCCGCAGGTTGTCCGGCCCGATGCCCTCCAGCGGATTGATCGCCCCGCCCAGCACGTGATAGCGCCCCCGGAACTCGCCGGTCCGCTCGATCGCCACCACGTCCTTGGGCTCCTCGACCACACACAGCACCTCGTCGGTGCGGCGCGGATCGCGGCAGATCCGGCACAGCTCCGCTTCGGCCACGTTGTAGCAGGTCGTACAGAACCGGACCAGTTCCTTGACCTTCCGCAACGCGGTCGACAGGCGGTTGACGTCGGCCGGATCCGCCGACAGCACGTGAAAGGCGATCCGCTGGGCACTCTTCGGCCCGACGCCGGGCAGGCGACCCAGCTCGTCGATCAGATCCTGGATCGCACCCTCGTACATCCGGGGCTCAGAAGCCGGGCAGGCCGAGGCCGCCCATGCCGCCGGTGACCGGGCCCATCTTCTCCTCGGTCAGCTTGCGCACCGCGTCGTTGGCGTTGTGCACCGCCGCCAGCACCAGGTCTTCCAGCGTCTCGACGTCGTCCGGGTCGACCGCCTTCGGGTCGATCTTGATCGCCTTGACCTCGCCGCCACCGGAGATGGTCACGGTGACCAGCCCGCCTCCGGCGGTGCCGGTCAGCTCCGCCGCCGCCAGCTCGGCCTGCGCGGCGGCGAGCTGCTGCTGCATCTTCTGCGCCTGCTTCATCATCTGCTGCAGGTTGGGCTGTCCACCGGGGCGCACGGCACGGCTCCTTCGTCGTCATTGCTGGGCATCGTTCAGCCTAGTCGGCAGGCCCGACGCCGGCCGCGCCGCGCCACGTGGTCAGCCGTCGAGTCGCTCCGCGCCGAGCGTCTGGTGCAGCAGCTGCACCACCTGCTGCTCGCTGCTCTGCCGGACCGTGTCGACGTCGACCACGTCGTCGAGCGGCTCGTCCCCGGGATCGAACCCCTCGTACGTCACCCCGCCGCGCACCGGCCCGTCGTAGTCGGGGTCGTACGGCGGTTCGCCGGCCCAGGACGGATCCGCCGTCTGGACCGCCCCGGCGCGGGCCGCCGGAGCCGGAGCGGCCGGTGAGACGGCGACGGCGACGGTCGCCGCCGGCGCGGCACCGCGGGCGGCGGGCACGCCGGCATCCCGGCCGGCCGTACCCCGGTTGGCGGCCGCCGCGGCCGCCCGGGCGGCGGCGAGTCCCGTACCGGCGCCACCGGCGTTCGCCGGGGGTGGGCCGGCGCCCGGCGTCGTGCCGTTGGCCGACTGTCGCGCACCCGCCTCGTCGGTCGGCGCCGGTGCGGCGGGCCGGCCACCCGGACGAACCGGCTCCGGCCAGTCCGAGCCACCGCCGCCGCCCGCGGCCCCGCCACGACCGGCGGCCGGTTCGTCTCCGTCCGGCCAGTCGGATCCAGCAGCCCGGCCCGCCTGCACCGGCCCGGCCGACGGCGGCCGGACGGGCTCGGGCCAGTCCGAACCGGTCGACCCGCCGGACGGAGACGAACCGGCCGCCGGTCGTGGCGGGGCCGCGGGCGGCGCGGACGGCGGCGGAGGCGGGGTGGGCCGCGGTTGCGGAGTCGGGGCCGGCCGGCCGCCGTCGCCACCGACCTCGCACCGGATCAGCCAGCGCCCGCCCAGCACCTGACCGATCGCCTCGACCAACAGGTCGGGCGAGTTGGTCAGCATCGTGGCGTGCACGCTGTGCCGGAACGACAACACCAGCGTGTTGCCGTCGACGTCGCTCACCGTCGCCTCCCGTACGACCGCCGCCGCACGCTTGCTCCGGGCCGCGACCGTCGACAGGATCTGGTCCCACGACCGACGGACCCCGGCCGCGTCGAGCGCGCCCGGGGCAACGGGCGTGCCCGGCGCCGGCGGGTCCGGCGTCACCGGATCGGGCATGACCGCCGCCGGCGGGCCGGACCGCAGGGCCGCCGCCGGCTGCGCCGGCCGGGACTCAGTACGCGCCGGAGCGGCCGGCTGCGCCGCCTGTGGCGCCGGCGGCTGCTGCGGGGTCGGCGGCTGCTGCGGGGTCGAGGGCTGCTGCGGCTGGGGTTGCGGCTCGACCCGGGACGGGACGGGCGGACGTACCGGCTCGGTGGCCTGGACCGGCGGCAGATCGCCGCCGCCGGCGACCGTGAGCCGGCGCTCCATCCGCTCCAGCCGCTGGAGCAGCGCGGCCGAGCCGTCGTCGGCCCCCGGCAGCAGCATCCGGGCGGCGATCAACTCCAGCAGCAGCCGGGGCGCCGTCGTGCCACGCATCTCGACCAGGCCGTTGTGCACGATGTCGGCGCACCGGGACAGCGTCGCCGACCCCAGCCGCTCGGCCTGCGCGGCCATCCGTTCCACCTGGTCTGGCGGGCCGTCGACCAGGCCCTTGGCGGCCGCGTCCGGCACCTGCCGCAGCACGATCAGGTCGCGCAGCCGTTCCAGCAGATCGGAGGCGAACCGCCGCGGGTCGTGGCCGGCCTCGGCCACCCGGTCGATGGTCGCGTACGCCGCCGCACCGTCCCCCGCCGCCAGCGCGTCACACATTTCGTCGATCAGGGCCGAGTCGGTCACGCCCAGCAGCGCCACCGCCCGGGCGTAGCTGACACCGTCCGGCCCGGCACCGGCGATGAGCTGGTCGAGCACCGACAGACTGTCCCGCGCGCTGCCCCCACCGGCCCGCACCACCAGCGGAAACACCGCCGGATCGACCTTGATCCCCTCGGCCTCGGTCAACTGCTCCAGGTAGGGCCGCAGCACCGCCGGCGGGATCAGCCGGAACGGATAGTGGTGGGTACGCGACTTGATCGTGCCGAGCACCTTCTCCGGCTCGGTCGTCGCGAAGATGAACTTGACGTATTCCGGCGGCTCCTCGACCAGCTTCAGCAGCGCGTTGAAGCCGGCCGACGAGACCATGTGCGCCTCGTCGATCACATAGATCTTGAAGCGACTGTTCGCCGGCGCGAAGAACGCCCGCTCCCGCAGCTCACGGGCATCGTCGACACCACCGTGGCTGGCCGCGTCGATCTCCATCACGTCGATCGAGCCGGCCCCGTCGTTCGCCAGCGACCGGCACGACCCGCACGTGCCGCACGGCTCCGGGGTCGGCCCCTGCTCGCAGTTCAGCGACCGGGCCAGGATGCGCGCGCTGGAGGTCTTGCCACAGCCACGCGGCCCGGAGAACAGGTAGGCATGGTTGAGCCGCCCGCTGCGCAGCGCCTGCGACAGCGGCTCGGTGACATGCTCCTGGCCGATGACCTCGGCGAACGTCCTCGGCCGGTATTTGCGGTAGAGCGCGAGCGCCACCCCAGCCTCCTCTCGACCGGGCCATTCTCCACCGGCGGACGGCCCCGGACGCAACACGGGGCGAGGCAGCGGTGATCGGCGGCGACCAGGAAAAATAAGGCCTCCCGTGCACCCGTCAGAGCTCGCTTATCCTTGCTGCCTTCCGGCCCTGGGGAGGTTCACGAGGTGCACGCCGCACGGGAGGTACCGACGACTCTACCCCGCCCCGCCCGGAACCGTCGGCGGGTGGGCCGTGTGGGGCTGCTGCGACGGGCCTGTATCCTGTGCGACGGAGGATTCGCCTAGAGGCCTAGGGCGCACGCTTGGAAAGCGTGTTGGGTTCACACCCTCACGAGTTCGAATCTCGTATCCTCCGCTCTTCTGAGCAGCGTAAACGACGAAGGGCCGGCCCCACGCGGGGCCGGCCCTTCGTCGTGGTCTCGGTTCTGGTGCGGTTGGCGGGGCAGCCAGCGCTCTGTCGGGTTGCCGTGACGGTGTCCGTCCCGGCCGGCGTCGGGCGGAAGTAGACCGTCAGCACCTCTGACTGCCGCCCTGCTTCACGCCCCGACACGTCACCCGGCCCGACCTGCGCAGATCTTGATCAACACCGGTAGGCTCTGACACACCGTGACGCGGAGGAGGCACCGTGACAGTGCTGTCCAAGGGCGCCAACGTCGCCCTGCCCACGATGTACGTCCGGGCGGTCCTGAGCTGGACGGCGGGACCGGGCGTACCCGACATCGACGTGTCAGCGCTGCTGCTGACCGCGAGCGGGAAGGTCCGCAGCGACGGCGACTTCGTCTTCTACAACCAGCCGCGGCACCCTTCCGGAGCCGTGACCCACGCGGGCAAGCGCGCCGGGGCGGCCGGGGAGGCGTTCGACGGCATCACCGTCGAACTGGCGAGGGTCGAACCGGACATCCAGCGGGTGGTGATCGCCGCGTCCGCCCACGACGGCACCTTCCAGCAGGTACGTGGGCTGCGGCTGACCATCTTCGACGTCGGTTCCGGGGCCGAGGTGGCGCGGTTCGAGGACATGCACGCGTCGACCGAGAAGGCGATCGTCGGCGGGGAGCTCTATCTGCGTAACGGGGCCTGGAAGTTCCGGGCGGTCGGGCAGGGCTGGGATTCCGGGCTGGCCGGGCTGGCGACCAACTTCGGGATCAGCGTCGACAGCGAACCGCCCGCCACCGCCCAGCCTACGGCGACACCACCCCCGCCACCCGCGCCCGCCTTCCCGCCGCCACCGGTCACCGCGCCACCACCCCCACCACCGGCCGCGCCTGCGCCCGGGCAGCCGACCGTACGGTTCACCAAGGGCGAGGACCGGCTGCCGCCGGAGGCCCGGCAGAAGCTCAACCTGCGTAAGCAGCAGGTGGCGGTCAGCCTGACCAAGCACGGCATCGGGAACGTCCGGGCCCGGGTCCTCCTGGTCCTCGACGCCTCGGGGTCGATGACGTCGCTCTACAAGAACGGCACGATGGCCCGCGCGGTCGAGCGGACCGCGGCCGTCGCGGCCCAGTTGGACGACGACGGAACCATGCAGTCGTGGATGTTCGCCTCCCGTCCCGGGCAACTCCCGGATCTGGAGATCGGCGACATGCCGCGCTGGATTCCGGCATTCGTCCGGATGAAGGCCCTGCCGAAGCTCGGCTTCGGTAACGAGGAGCAGAAGGTGATCGCCATGGTCCGGGATTTCGTACGGCAGAATCCCGAACCGGTTCCCACCCTCGTCCTGTTCTATTCCGACGGCGGCGTCTACCAGAACGCCGCGATCGAGAAGCAGTTCCGGG
Source organism: Polymorphospora rubra (assembly GCF_018324255.1). Classification (GTDB taxonomy): domain Bacteria; phylum Actinomycetota; class Actinomycetes; order Mycobacteriales; family Micromonosporaceae; genus Polymorphospora; species Polymorphospora rubra. The sequence goes on along the minus strand of NZ_AP023359.1, from coordinate 3,091,676 downwards.
CCGCCGCCGACGAGCCGATCTTCTGGCAGTTCATCGGGCTCGGCAACGCCAACTACGGAATCCTCGAACGGTTCGACCAGATGCAGGGCCGGCGGGTGGACAACGTCGGTTTCTTCGCGGTCGACGACATCGACCGGACCGGGGATCCGGAACTCTACGACCGGCTGCTCAGCGAGTTCCCGGCCTGGCTGCGGGCCGCCCGCGCGGAGGGCATCCTGCGCTGAGCAAGGTACTTGTCTTCCAGTGCGGTCGAAGTCGTAGCGTCGGGGCATGACCACAGCGCAGCACAAGATCGGATCGGGTTTCGGTGCACGGAGCACCGCTGACGACGTACTCGATGGGGTTGATCTTTCGGGGAAACTGGCGGTGGTGACCGGCGGGTATTCGGGGTTGGGGTTGGAAACGACGCGGGCCCTGGCGAAGGCCGGGGCTCGGGTCGTCGTACCGGCCCGGCGGCCGGACGTCGCCCGTGAGGCGCTCGCCGGAATCGCGGGGGTCGAGGTCGACGAACTCGACCTCGGTGACCTCGAAAGCGTGAATGGGTTCGCCGAGCGCTTTCTCGCCTCCGGCCGGCGAATCGACATTCTGATCAACAACGCGGGCATCATGGCCTGTCCGGAGACGCGGGTCGGGCCGGGCTGGGAGGCACAGTTCGCGACCAACCACCTGGGCCACTTCGCGCTGACCAACCGGCTGTGGCCGGCGCTCGTGGACGGCGGTGCCCGGGTCGTCTCGGTTTCGTCGACGGGTCACCACAACTCCGCGATCCGCTGGGACGACCCGCAGTTCGAGCACGGGTACGACAAGTGGGCGGCGTACGGCCAGGCGAAGACGGCCAACATCCTGTTCGCCGTGCAACTCGACGCCCTCGGCAAAGACCTCGGGGTACGGGCTTTTGCGCTCCACCCGGGCGGGATTCTCACCCCGTTGCAGCGGCACCTGACGACCGAGGAAATGGTCGGCTACGGCTGGATCGACACCGACGGCAACCCGCTGAACCCGAGCTTCAAGACGCCGGAACAGGGTGCGGCGACCCAGGTCTGGGCGGCCACGTCGGCGCAACTCGACGGGCTGGGCGGTCTCTACTGCGAGGACTGCGAGATCGCCGAGTTGGCGGCCGAGGGTGTCCGAGAAGGGGTACGGGACTACGCCGTCGACCCGGAGCAGGCGGCCCGGCTCTGGGCGCTGTCGGCGGAGCTGACCGGGGTGGACGCGTTCGCGTCCCCTCGGTGACACGGTGGTTGTCCACAGGCTGGCCGGCCTGTGGACAACCTTCCACAGTCGTACACATGTGCTATCCACACCCTGTGGATAACTCTGTGGAGAACTCGCCGACCAGGGCAGACTCAGGAGAGGCCGGTCTCCCGTAGCGTGATGTTGATCCGACCGAAGTCCAGGCCGACCCCGGCCGGAGCCGTACCCGGATAGGTCCGCACCACCCCGTGATAGGCGAACCGCGCCGGCCCGCCGAAGACGAACAGGTCACCCGAAGCCAGCTCCAGGTCGGTCCACGGCCGGTTCCGGCTGTGCGTGTTGCCGAACCGGAAGAGGCACGAGTCGCCGACGCTCAACGACACCACCGGTGCGTCCGTACGCTCGTCGCGGTCCTGGTGCAGGCCCATCTTCGCGGCGTCGTCGTAGAAATTGATCAGGGCGGTGTCCGGCCGGTAGCTCCGGGCCGTCGCCTGACGAGCCTCCGCGAGTCCGGCCCGCCCCAGGTCGGCAAGCCAGTCGGGAAGCGCGGCCACCCGCCCGCCGCCCGCGTCGTCGGCGGTCCGGCTGTACCGGTACGGCTGCCAGTGCCAGCCCAGACAGACCGTACGCACCGACGTCCGGCCGCCGCCCGGCAGCGTCGCCGCCCGGGCGGGAACCGGCCCACGCGCCCACGCCTGGCACGCCTCGACCAGCCGGCGCTGCGTCGCCGGGTCGAGCCACCGTGGCACGTGCACCGCACCCGGGGCGATCTCCCGGCGACCGGCGTGCGGAAGGTCGAACATCAGGCGAGGAAGCGCCGTACGTAGCGCTTCTGCCACGGCGTCTCGACGGCGTGCGGGGAGTAGTGCGCGCGTACGAAGGTGACAGCCTCGTCGGCCGGCACCCCGTCAATGATCGCCAGGCAGGCCAGCGCCGTGCCGGTACGGCCCCGGCCACCGGAACAGGCCAACTCGACCCGGTCGGTCGCCGACCGCTCCCACGCCTCGCGGAACATGGTCCGGGCCTCGTCCCGGTCGCGCGGTAGCCGGAAGTCCGGCCAGTGCAGCCAACGAGCCTCCCAGTCGACCGGCGGCGGCGGCTTGCCGAGCAGGTAGACGGCGAAGGTCGGCACCTGGCCGGCGGGCAGCGGCCGCATCAGCCCACGGCCACGAACCAGCCGCCCGGACGGCAGCCGCAGCAGCCCGCCGGCACTCACATCCCACGGATCGACCACACGCCGACAATAGCGAGCCGGTGTCGACGGTTCCGCCACCGTCGCGTCGGCCACCCGGGTACGCCTTCCCGTCCAGCCGGGACCGCTGAGTCACCGGTCAGGAAACAGCGAAACGCCCGGTCCTCCGCGCTGGAGGTGCCGGGCGTCTAGCCTGTGTACGAGCGGTGGCGGCGGGATTTGAACCCGCGGAGGGCGTAAACCCTCACACGCTTTCGAGGTCTGCCTGCTGCCGATCGGCGAGGGTTGCGACCGTTCGTGAGCTGCTGAAATGTTTGATGGATGATCCTCTCCGATCACCGCTGGACGCCCGTGAATGAGACGACGTTTGAGACGACGGGCGGAGCTTCGGGGCCGCGGTCTGTCGCACCGACGCCGTATCGTCGCGGCGTGACACTTGCCGACATCACGCGCCCGGCCGTGCTGGCCGCCATCGCCGAGTTCGATCGACTGGGCCGCGATGAGTTCCTGCGCTTGGCTGGGTTTGGCCGCTCCAAGCTGTACTACCTGGAATACCAGGGGCGGCTCTACGACTCGAAAGCCATCGTGGGGTACGCGCACGGACAGAGCACCGGCACCCCGCTCGTCTCTGAAGACTTCTCCGGCGGAGACAAGACGGTTGTCCCTCGGCTCACCGCGCTTGGCTTCGACGTGCGCTACATGCGGAACCCGGATTGGACTCGGGACGAGATCATCCTGGCCTGTGCGCTGGTCGAGGCGAACGGATGGCGACAGCTCGACGCGGCCGACCAAAGGGTCAAGGAGCTATCTGAACTTCTCCAGTCGCCCGCCATCCATCCCGTCGACCAGCGCGGACCGGAGTTCCGAAACGCCGCGGGCGTTGGCCGCAAGACGGCTGACATCGCGACCGCACACCCGCAATACCTAGGCAAGAAGACCAACGGCAACCGCCTCGACCGGGAAGTCTTGGACGACTTCATCGCTCGACCTGCCGAGATGCACGCAGTTGCCGCGGCGATCCGCACCGCTCTCGCCGCCGATGAACCCCCCACGGCTGGCCCCGACCCCGACGTGCCGGACCCGACCGCGGACGAGGGGGGCGTACTCCTACGCCTACACCTACGACGAGAGCGCGACCCAAAGATCAGGCGAGCCAAGATTGCGGACGCCAAACGCCACGGTCTGGCCATCGCCTGCGAAATCTGCGGCTTCGACTTCGCCAAGACCTACGGCGTCCGCGGTACCGATTACATCGAATGCCACCACCGCACGCCACTCCATGTCACCGGCCCGACTAAGACTCGGCTTGCAGACCTTGCCCTGATCTGCTCGAACTGCCATCGGATGATCCACCGCACTAAGCCGTGGCTTACCGTTGAAGAGTTGCAGTCGGTCATGCAACGTAGCTGACAGGAGTCCCCATATTTTTAGTCCACCAAACGAGCGAAATATGATCATGGCGCCGTGTCAGCAATCCGACTAAACTTGCACCTTGGGCAGGAGATCGACACGCAATAATATTGCTGCATGTGGTCGTATACAAGAAGGCTTTGGCGCGGCGACAATCAGTCGAAGAACAAGCAAGAGCTGATCGACATGATCAACGATGACGGTCCGGACAACTGGCACATCGACCACGTACGCAGTCGCATAATCGACGCCGAAGAAAAGCTTCACCTTCAACAGATATGGAAGAAAGCTGGCATCGCCTGGATTACCGCGGGAAACTCGATGCTGATAGCACTGGCGGTCCTTGCAATCTCTTCGAAGATTGATGAGATAACCCGCATATCCACGGCGGTCTACATTGCATGCGGCGCATCCCTTCTCATTTCTCCAGCACTTACCTACTGGCAATATAGGCGCACAAGGAAGACGCGTGTTTTTATCAAGAAACTGCACTTAGTGCGGCGACGCGTCCAGGAACAAGAAGACTCAAGGTCGAACGATGTACTCGACGCGGCACTACAAGCACAGAAGCGCTACAGGGATGACACGCCAGATCTAATTTCGCAGTTTCGAGAGGATGCCGGAAAGACTCGCGCACTACACAATCGTCTCCAAAGCGTTATCATCGTCGGATCTGTCGCCACTTCAGCAATCGCGACAGCCTCCGTCTCCTATGCGCATGTGCGATGGGTAACTGTAGGGGCAAGCACTGTTGTCGGACTCGCGGCGGGCTTCATGGGCTACTTCAAGTACCATGAGCGAAGCTTCAACTCACAGCAAACCGCAGATGCTATAGAACGAGAATATGAAGCCGTAGAACTTCGGGTAGGAAACTATAAGGGATTAGATGAATCGCGCGCATACTCGATGTTTGCAGAATCCGTAGAGAGACTTCGCGACGAGCAGAACAAGCGACAGCAACAACTCGACCAGCCCGTCGAAGCGAAGAGAGAGTAGCGATGCCTGCGCCCACTCGGCGCGACCGCTGACGGTCAGTTCGTCGATGGTGTCGTGTGGAAGGGAAGCGCCGACCTACCTTTGCATCGGTACTCAGCAGTTGCCGCCGGATCGCTGGCGTCACCCCCGGGCTTGAGTGGAGGTAACACGTGGTTGAAGTAGTTCCTAATATAATTGCCGGGCTGGCCATTGCCGTTAGCGCTTTTACATGGTGGATCGACCGGCGACGAGCTAGAGAGACGGCGGGTCGTCAGGCCGAACTAACAGAAGCGCAGGACGTCCTGCGGGAACAACAGATATCACTCGATAGGCAAATGCTCGAATTTGTCAAAGAGATACGCAGTCGCGCGGACATTCGAGTAACCTTTAGTCGAACCCGCTTTGGCGCCGAGGAGCATCGCCTCAGCATCAGAAATTCTGGCCAGGGACCTGCATTCGACATACAGGCTCATCTGAGGGGTCAAATCGACATGGATGGCGGGTTCCAGGGGAAGACGGATCTCGTACAGGTTGACGAGAAATTCCCCCCTGTCCCAATAGACCGCTTGGATCCAGAATCGCAGGAGTTCGTGGTGCGCTATGAAGCTCCTTGGGGTAGCTGGGCAGGCCCAGTTAGCATTACGCTCACTTGGCGTGAGTCGGATGGCCCGGAACGGCATGAGAAAGTATTGCAACTCACCCCTTAACGCGTAGTAGCCTGCTCCGACATTAAGAGGTACATGACATCGATCTCAGACAGCGTGTTCGTCGAGCTGGATTGAATATTAGCCACCAGTACGCTCCATCAGTGAGCCAGCCAACTCACCCATACTCGTGATCACCGCGTCCGCTCCGGCGGCCCGAAGGCTTTCAACCTTGGAAGGACGATTCGCATAGCCAACTGACCGCACTCCGGCGGCTCGCGCTCCGTCAATATCCGACATCGAATCGCCAATCAACACGCATCGGCTCGCTGGTATGCCGAGGGCTCGCACGGCTCGTAGGATCGGTTCCGGGTTGGGCTTCATGCGCCCTGGGTCGGCGTATGCCCGACCAATCACCGGCGAGACATACACCGCCAGCCGGTGCGCCGTAAGGTATGCGCTCAGCGCGCCGGCCGAGTTATTGCTAACCGCCGACACCGACATCCCGGCTTGTCGGGCAGCCACGATGACCTCTCGGCCGTACGGCGTCGGTTCGGCAGTTTCGACGGCCCGGCATTCGGCCGCGCAGAGCGCGTCCTCCACCATTCGCGTAACGCCATCGTCGCCAGTTGCGCCGGTGCGGCGAAGCACCTCAAGCGGATCCGGCTCGCTGGCGAGGTCCGGCGGCACGTCGACCCCGTGCCGCCGCAGAACGTCGACTAGCTCGGCGGCAACCTGCGGCGCCGGGTAGCCGGCGAAGACGCTGCACACCGGCCCGTCGAAGTCGAGCAGCACCGCGCCGACCCCGGCAAGCAACCTGCCAAGGTCGGCGTTCATCCGTCGTACCGGTAGGCGATGGTCGACCACACCGAGTCAAACCACTGGCGAGACGCTTCCACGAACTGCGTACCGTGCGAGGCGTCATCGTCGGTCACCGCGTAGTGGAACAGCGGCACGTCCTTGCCCATCAGGTCGTAGATCGCCAGCGGCTCCCCCTTGATAGAGACGGTGCGCTCAACGACCGGGTAAAAGCCGTAGAAGACCTCTTCGTCGTTGAGGATGTAGAGCTTGAACAGCGGGGATGCCCGGTGCATCCGTACCTCGACGGTGGTCGACCGGACTAGGCCAAGGTCGCCCAGCTCGGCGACCTGGTCGATGATTGCCTCCGCCGCGCGGCGGGTGATCCGCTCCGCGCGCTCGCGTACCGCCGGGTCGTCGGCCTGCGTCTCGGCTCGTGACGGTAATGCCATCGGCACGGTCATATCGGAGATCAGGACTCGCACGGCGATCGTTTCCGGTGCGAGCCGGCCGACGCGTACCTTGTCGAGCGCTTCGGCAAGCGCGTCACGCAGCGTCTCGCCAGAGAATCCCGCGAAGTCGATGCTGACGTGAGGTCGCTCGAACACGGCTTCGATGTGCGGACGTAGCTCGACGGCTCGCTGCGTCTGGGCGCGGACGAACGCGCCGCTGCCCTGCCGGGACACAATCAGCCTCTCTGCCCGGAGCAGGTCCAAGGCTCGCTTGACCGTCTCTCGCGCCACGCTGTAGCGGGTAGCTAGCTCGGGTTGTGATGGCAGCTTGTCGCCGGGGGCAAGTCGGCGCGTGAGGATCGCAGCGCGCAGCTTGTTCGCGATTTGCTGCGACGCCTGTTTCGGGTCGTCGGGGTCTAGCTGACCAAGGAAGTCAAGGTTCTCACTCACCTGCCCACGGTAGCGCTGACTAGCCAAGTTGAGAAACTTTGCCACACCCGCTTGACCTGACTAGCCAGGCAGACCTACGGTCATCTCATCGCACCTGGCTAGCCAGGAACGACAAGTCCGGAAGGTTGTCGGCGTCGGCGTTGCGGCTTCGGCTGCGGCGTTTGCGTACGGACCCCCGCGCGCACGGTCATTGAGAACTGAACAGCGACAGGAAAAGGCGCTCGCGAGGCTGCGAGCGGTATCTGTGCGACGACGCCGGTAGGTCCCGGTCGAGCGTGGCGAGCGGACGGATAGCGAGCGCTGAACCCCTTCCCTGCTACGGAAAGGAGGGCTGCCTGTGCGGCCCTACTACGTCTCCTGCCCGCGCAATTGCGGGGTCGACGTTCGTGACCACAACTCGTCTGGCCTGATCAACGGCGGGTGCGACACCGGCCCGATGGACGACGACCTGATCGACGTGGGCGGCTACCTGTCGTGCGGCTGCCACGGGTCGCAGCGTGACCACACCTGCGGCCCCCTCGACTGATCACCCATCCCACCCTCGGCGCGGCGGCACGGACCACCTCGGTTCATTCCGCTGCGGCTTCCCCATCCCATCGACACGGAGGTTTCCCGTGCGGAACCGTCTCGCCCCCGACGAACCGACCGCCGCCGACCTAGACGCAATCGACCAGGAGTGGCCGGTGATCGCCGCCGAGTTGGACCTGCTCGACGCGGAGATCGCCCTCATCAACGCCGCCGACCACGGCGGTCCAACGCCGTTGGACTGGCGCCGGCTGCGTCGCGCCGAGCACCGCGTCACGCGGGCCGCCGCCGTGATTGGTAGCCCGGTCAAGCCGACCCGCCTCGCCGCCTAGGCGCCGGTCGTGGCCCGGACCCGCGCCGCGTTTCACGACCCGGAAGGCGACCGTTACGGCCTCCCCACCTTCTGGTGGCGAGGTGCCCCGCCCGGCTACGCCACCCGCCGCCAACTCCGCGCCGCCGGCCTACGCCCTGGCGGCCAGCCGATCGCCGCGCAGGTCATGTGGCGCGGTGTCGGCGGTGACCGCGTCGCCTACCTCTACAAGGTCGACCTGGCCCGCCCCAAGCGCACCGCAACCCCCGCCCAACGCGCCGCGATCGACAAGGCGCTGTTGGCCCGCCGTACCTGCTCCACCTGCCACACCGTCCGTTGGTACTTCATCCCGCGCTCGCTCGGCGAGTGCCTTGACTGTGCCGAAGGAGGCACCCCATGACCGCCCCCGCCAGTGCGCACCCGCGCACCGTCGAAGACCTGCTCCCCGACGCGAAAGCCCTGACCGCCAAGCTCGGCAAGACCCCGCCCCGCAACCACCTGATGAAGGAACTGCGGATCGGCGCGCCGAAGGCGACCGCGCTGATCGAACGGCTGACCGCCAAGCCCGCCATCCCGGTCTACGACTACCCGGAACCGATCGGCCCGGACCCGGCACCGACCCCGGCCGTACCCGAGTCCACCACCGAGGTCGCCCCGGACCCGACCCCCGCCGAACCGGCGACGGTCGCCGAGACGTCGCCGCTGGTGGCGGTTGACGGACACCCGGGTTCCAACATCACCACCACCGAACCCGACACCACCCCCGCAAAGCCGCGTGAGCCGCGTCGGCCGGTGGCGTGGCCGGTACTCCTGCTCGCCCTGCCGGCCTTCGTGGCCATCTGGTCCGGGTGGGTCGAACTCGGCGAACTCGCCGGGTTCGGTGTCGTGAACCCGCTGCCGGGCATCTGGGACGACCTGAGCCTGAACACCGCGATCACGCTTCCGATCGGCGTCGAAACCTACGCCGCGTACGCGATGTGGGTGTGGCTGTCCGGTCGGGCGCCGGGCAAGGCTCGCCGGTTCGCCAAGTGGTCGGCGCTCGGCTCTTTGGTCGTGGGTGCGGCCGGGCAGGTCGCCTACCACCTGATGACCGCCGCCGGCATGACCGCCGCCCCCTGGTGGATCACCACCGCCGTCGCCTGCCTGCCCGTCGTGGTCCTCGGCATGGGCGCCGCCCTCGCGCACCTGCTGCACAGCACCGACGAAGCGTGACCCCGCCCGGCGGCACGGCCCAAAGGCCTGAGAAACCGTGCCGTGCCGCCGGTCTCCCCGTCCATCACCTGACATCAGGAGAGACCACCAATGCTCGCAGATTCCCCCGGTCCGGTGGCGACCTTCGCCGCCGTGTTCGCCGCTCTCTACGTCGCTCACCAGGTCGCCGACCACTGGGTACAGACCCAGCACCAGGCCGACTGCAAGGGCCGCCCCGGCTGGGTCGGCCGGATCGCCTGCGCCGCCCACGTCACCACCTACACCCTGACCGCCCTGCTCGCCCTGGTCGCCGTGATGGCTACGACCGGGCTGCGGCTGGATGTGTGGCCGGTCGTGGTCGGTCTGGCGGTGTCGGCGGTGTCGCACTACATCGCCGACCGCCGTACCCCGCTGCGCCGGCTCGCCGAGCTGCTCGGCTCGGCCCGCTTCTACGCCCTCGGCACGCCCCGCCCCGGTCGGGACGACAACCCGTCGCTCGGGACCGGCGCGTACGCGCTTGACCAGTCGTTTCACCTGTTCTTCCTGTTCGCCGCCGCCCTGATCATCGCCTGACCGGAGAGGACCCGAGACATGCAGCAGGTATCGCGAACCGTCTACACCAAGGGCCTTCGTGAGGCGTACGTGCTCATGGACGGCGCCGGCCACTACAGCGTGATCTGCACCGGATGCGGCCTCAACCAGTACAAGGCCGGACTCGCCCCGGCATTGGCGCTGCTGTCCAGCCACGCCAACACCTGCAACCGCTGACCAACCCCTACCGCGCGGTGCGGCCCGTAACCACCAACCGGGCCGCACCGCCACCCCACCGAAACCCGAAACTCTCTGACTGGAGAAGCAATGAGCAGCAACGCTTACCAGCCCGACGACTTCGACGGCCGGATCATCGATGGTGAGGTGGTCGACGCCGAGGTGGTCGACCTGGACAAGGTCCGCAACCGCCGTGCCGGGGCGGGGGGCACCTCCACCGGCCCGGCCGCCGACGACATCGACCCCGACGACGGCGGGGATGCGGAGTCCCTTGACGACGACGCGCCGACGCTCGGTGCGCCGGTTGACCGGGACGACGACCCCGGTTTCACCCCGACCCGTCGCCCGGACCGGCGGGCGATTCTGCCCCGCTGGGCCTACACCATGCGCGGCATCAAGGCCGCGATTCGCTGGCAGCTCAAAGACCTCGGGTACGTGTCCGCGTTCCACGCGGTCCGGCTGCCGAAGTACGCCGGGAAGCTGCTGGTGTGGTGCCCGGTCGGGCTGTTTAAGGGCACGGGCCGTCTGCTGTTGTGGGCCAGTGCCGAGGACGGCAACTACGGGCTTCGGCAGGCTGCCGCTGGCCGTGGTTCGTCGTCGGACATCGACCAGTGGTTGAAGCTCGACGCCCGCCGTCAGCGGCAGGCGACGTGGCGGTGGTGGCTGCTCGCCGCCGGGGCCGGCGCGACCACGACCGCCGGCCTGATCCTCGCCTACGGCCCCGTACCCGAGTGGGCGCCGTGGGCCGCATCGGCGCTTGCGGTCGGACTGCTCGCCCGCGTCGGAAGGCCGGATGACAAGCCGATCACCGACCGGGTGACCGAAGCGACCCGCTACCGCAAGCTCACCGCCGAACTCGTCCGACGCGGCCTGACCTCGCTCGGACTGTCCGGCATCAACTCCGCGGTCGCCAAAGACCCGCGTGCGATCTCGTTTCCGGTCGACATCCACCGCGACGGCCCCGGCCACATCGCCATTGTCGACCTGCCCTACGGCGTCGAAGCCTCCGAGGTCGTTGCCCGGCGGGGCAAGCTCGCGTCCGCGCTGCGGCTGCCGCTCGACCAGGTGTGGCCCGAACCGGCCGACGGACACACCGGCCGCCTCGCGTTGTGGGTCGGGTACGAACCGGCGTCGCAGATGAAACAGCCCGTGTGGCCGCTGCTGTCCGCCTCGGCGAAGGTCGACGTGTTCAAGCCGTTCCCCCTGGCCACCACGCCCCGGCTGGAGAACGTCGACGTCAGCCTGATGTTCCGCAACTACCTGTTCGGCGGCCAACCCGGCAGCGGCAAGACGTTCGCGTTGCGGGACCTGGTCCTCGCCGCCGCCCTGGACGCCCGTACGGAGATCCGGGGCTACGAGTTGAAGGGGGTTGGCGACTTCGCCGTGCTGGAACCGGTCATGACCGAGTACGGCAACGGCTTCGACGACGACACCCTCGCCCGCTGCTTCGCGTTCATCGAGTGGCTATACGAGGAATGCCGCCGCCGGTCCAAGCGCATCGAGCACTACGCCCGGCTCGGCAAGGCACCGGAGAACAAGGTCACCCCCGAACTCGCCTCCCTCAAGGGCTCTGGCCTTCACCCGCTGGTGGCCTGGTTCGATGAGCTGCAAGAGCTGATGACCAGCAAGTACGGCAAAGACGCCGGAGAGATCCTGGAGAAGGTCATCAAGCTCGGCCGCGCGCTCGGCGTGATCATCCTGATCGGTACGCAGATCCCGGACAAGGACAGCCTGCCGACCGGCATCACCCGCAACGTCAACAGCCGGTTCTGCCTGTCCGTGGCCGATCAGACGGCGAACGACATGATCCTCGGGACGTCGTCGTACAAGCAGGGCTACCGCGCCACCGTGTTCCAGCCGGTCGATGAGGCCGGGTGGGGCATCCTGCGCGGCTTCGGCAAACCCGCCTCGGTCCGCTCGTACTACGTCAACACCGACGCCGCCGCCCGCATCGTCACCCGCGCCGTAGCCCTGCGGCAGACGGCGGGGACGCTGCCGACGCCAGAGGAGCAGACGCGTACTGCCGCGCCGGTGGCGGACGTGCTCGCCGACCTGGCGCAGGTGTGGCCGGGCGACGACAAGAAGGCGTGGAACGACACCCTGTGCGGCCTGCTCGCCGAACTGCGGCCCGAGGCGTACCAGGGGTGGGGATCGGCTCAGCTCACCGCCGCCCTCAAGCCGCACCCGATCATCAAGGTCGGTGACGTGTACGGCCGTCTGTCGGACGGCAAGGAAACCACCCGGCGCGGCATCACCCACGACCACCTTCTCAAAGCGATTGCGGAGCGTGACCGAAAGAAGTCGCGCTGACCTGACCGCGCAGCCTGCTAGGCCTAGCACCCCAACCTGCTAGGCCTAGCAGACCTGCTAGCACCCAAACTGAATCATGAGCTGCGGTCTAGTACCTAGCAGCTCACGGCCCCACACACCCTGAAACCCGCTCTGGAGGCCGTTGTGACCCCCCACCTCACCGCTGCTAGCACCCTCGCCACCATCATCGCCGCTGTCACACTCGGTTACGTCCTCGCCTGTACGGTCTGGCCGTTCAAAGCCTGCCGACGCTGCACGGGAACCGGCCGCCGACGGTCCCCGTCCGGCCGCGCGTTCCGGGAATGCCGCCGCTGCGACGGCACCGGCCGCCGCCTACGCGCCGGCCGCTGGCTCTACAACCACTTCGCCCGCATCCACCGCGACGGCACCCGATGACCCGCCGACGCGGTCGGCCGCACACCGACTGGTGCGCCCGCGACCACCGCTGCAACCTCGCCGAACACCGGGCCGAGGAAATCGTCGTCGACCTGCCCGGCCACGGCCGAGCCGTACTCACCCGCGTACAGGTCGACGGCGGTAGCGAGTACGCCGACGTCCGACTCAGGATTGCCCTCGCCCCGGTCGAGCCGACCGCCCGCCGGCAGTTGGGCACGCTGCTCGGCGACCTGCGAACCCTGGTCACCCGGGCCGCGCTCGCCGGTCGGCCCCGGTCGGACATTCGGCGGTCGGCATGAGGGTCCGGCCGACCACGATCCCCGACGTGCTCCGGTACGCCGCCGCCTACATCGGCCGGTACGGCTGGACCCGCGACCACCGCCTGTACGACGCACACGACGGCTGCCAACGCGACTGCCCGGTACACCGCAGCGGCATGTACCCCGCGTCGATCCTCGGCGCACTCCGGTGCGCGCTAGCCGGCCGACCGAAGTGGTACCTCACCACCACCCCGGACGGCACCACCGAGGCATACGCGGCCAGCCTCGACCACCTCAACCACCACCTCAGCAACTACGGCGCGGCCGGCGTGCGCGCCCCGGTCATCCCCTGGTCGCATGCCCCTCGCCGGACGCCGGCCGAGGTGGTCGCCGCGCTGCGGGCCGCCGCCTCAACCGCCTCCGCCCAGCCGTTCGACGGCCCGGCCGGGCTGGCACCGGTCGTGCCGCTGCGACCCCGGACAAGCCGATCGGACAGGCCTACGGCCGGGCTGTTCGACCTGTCCCGCCCCGCCTAGCTCCCGACCACCCGGAACGGAGAAACCTCATGCGCAACCTGCTCGCCGCCGCCCTGGCCTACGCCGAACAGGGGTGGCCGGTATTCATGCTCGGCCGGTCGAAACGACCGGTCGCCAACTGCGACCCGTGCCGCACCGCCGGCACCGACCACCAGCCGGACACCTGCGGTCACCTGACCTGCCACGGCTTTTACGCCGCGACCACCGACCCTCAGCGCATCCGGGAAATCCTCGGCGTGACGCCGGGCGGGTTGCTCGCCATCCGCACCGGAACTGTGTCCGGGCTGGCCGTGGTCGACATCGACCCCCGCAATGGCGGCGCCCTGCTGCCCGACCTGATGCCGCCGACCTACTGCGTCCGCACCGGCAGCAACGGATGGCACCTCTACTACCGCCACCCCCGCCAACCACTGGCCGGCAAGCTCGCCGGACACGACGGCATCGACATCAAGACCGACGGCGGATACGTCGTCGCCCCGCCCTCGATCCACCCCGCAACCGGCAGGCCGTACCGGCAGGCAGGCAACCGGCCCGTAGTCGAGATGCCCCCGCCGCTGCTCGCCGCCTGCCGACCCGCCCCGGTGCCGACGCCGATGCACCCGGTCCCGCCGATCACGGCCGCCGGGGGCGGGGGCATCTCTTCACCGGCCGCGCTACTCAACGCGCACCTGTCCGCGGTTGCCCGCGCACCCGAGGGCCGCCGCCGCACCACCCTCTACGGCGCCGCCCGCGGAGTCGCCCGCCTCGTCGCCGCCGGACTGATCAGCCACACCGACGCACACCACGCCCTCACCCACGCCGGCCGCGCCGCCGGCCAGACCGACCGGGACATCCGGGCCGCGATCCGAGGCGGATTCACCGCCGAACACGTCGCCACCGAAGGGACCGCCGCATGAACACCCCACACCGGGCCATCGAGGGAACCGCGATCCTCGATCGCCTACACGCCACCCTGACCCGCTACGTCATCCTCCCGTCGCCCGAGGCGGTCGACGCCGTAGCCCTGTGGATCGCCGCCACCCACGTTCAGCCTGCGTGGGCACACGCACCCCGGCTGGTCATCCGGGCACCCGAGAAGCGGTGCGGCAAGTCTCGGCTACTCGACATCGTGGAAGGCTGCTGCCACAACCCGCTCATCACCGTCAACGCCAGCCCCGCCGCCGTCTACCGCGCCATCGGCTGCGACGTCCCGCCGACCCTGCTGGTCGATGAGGCGGACACCATCTTTGGCGGCAAGGCCGAAGCGAACGAAGACCTGCGTGGCCTGCTCAACGCCGGCCACCAGCGCAACCGGCCCGCGATCCGCTGGGACGCCGGCACCCAACGGCTGGAGAAGATCCCGACGTTCGCCATGGCCGCGCTCGCCGGCATCGGCGCCATGCCAGACACCATCGAAGACCGGGCCGTCGTCGTCCGCATGCGCCGCCGCGCGCCGGGCGAGAACGTCGCCCCGTACCGGCACCGCCGCGACGGTCCCGCCCTGCGGCAGCTCGCCAACGACCTCGCCGAATGGCTCAACACCCACCTCGCCGAGCTGGAGCGGGCCGAACCGGTCATGCCGCTGGAAGACCGCGCCGCCGACACCTGGGAACCGCTGATCGCGGTAGCCGACCTCGCCGGAGGCGACTGGCCCGACCGCGGCCGGCACGCTGCCGAAGCCCTCACCGCTGAACGCGACGGCAACACCGTGTCTTCGGACCGCATCCGGCTGCTGTCCGACTGCCGGACCGCGTTCGGGCAGTACGACGCGATCCCGACCGCCGCCCTGCTCGACCGACTCAAGGCCGACCCCGAAGCACCCTGGGCCGAATACAGCGCCACCGGCCTGACCCCGATGAAGCTCGGCGCACTGCTGCGCGAATACGACATCCGATCCGACACGATCCGCTTCCCCGCCCCGACCGGGCAGGCCAAGGGCTACCGCCGCGCCGACTTCCTCGACGCCTGGCAGCGCTACTGCCCCGAACCCGAACCCTCGACCACCCCCGAGCCGTACCAGCCGTACCAGCCGTATCAACCCAGCTCAACCCCGGTACGGCACCTCCGCCCGGTACGGCTTGAGCCGTACCAAACGGCCCTTGAAGAGATGCCCCCGCCGCCGGACGCCGACGCAACCGGTACGGCTTGAGCCGTACCACGAAACAAGCCGTACCGCCTCTGACCTGCACTGATACGACTGGTACGGCTGGTACGGCTTCCCCCGCTCCTACCGGCACACCTCGACCAGCAGCCGAGTAACCGGCCCGCTGAGAGCCCCGGAGAGACATCGACGCATAGCCGTACCCCGGCATGCCCGAAATCTTGGCTCTACGGCGCTCTCAGCGGGCCATCCACAGCAACTCTCCCGACCCGCTTCCCGCACCCAGCACACCAGGCCACTCGCAAGCGAAAGGCGCACACGGACGCAATGAGCACCCTGCACACCGCCGCACAGCACACCCCAACCGTGGAGGCCAGAGTGACCACCGACGAAACCCGCGTCGTCCTGACCATCGAAGAAGCCGCACACCGCCTCGGCATCGGCCGCACCACCATGTACGCCCTCGTCATGAGCGGCGAAATCCGCTCCGTCACCATCGGCCGCCTCCGCCGAGTCCCCGCCCGCTGCCTCATCGAATACATCGACAACCTGCTCGACGCCCCCAACCAGCTCAAGTCCGCCGCCTGAAAGGAACCACCAGCTTTGGGACGCAAGCCCGACGGCGCATCCAGCATCTACAAAGGATCGGACGGCTACTGGCACGGCCGCGTGACCGTAGGTGTGAGGGACGATGGCCGGCCGGACCGCCGGCACGTGCAGGCAACGACCGAACGGGAGGTCATCAGGAAGGTTCGTGAGCTGGAGCGAAACCGGGACAGCGGCACGGTACGCAAGCCGGGCCAGCGGTGGACCGTCGAGAAGTGGCTGACTCACTGGGTCGAGAACATCGCCGCCCCCGTCGTCAGGGACAACACCATCGCCGGCTACCGGGTGGCCGTCAACCGGCACCTAATTCCGGGTGTTGGTGGGCACCGGCTCGACCGGTTGGAGCCTGAGCACCTGGAGAAGCTGTACGCGCGAATGATCCGCACCGGCAGCGCTCCCGCTACCGCGCACCAGGCGCACCGCACGATCCGGGCCGCCCTCAACGAGGCGGTGCGCCGGGGGCACCTCATCAAGAACCCGGCAGCCCTGGCCAAGGCGCCCCGACTCAGCGACGACGAAGTCGAGCCGTATTCGGTCGGGGAGGTAAAGCGCCTGCTTGAAGCGGCAGCCACCCGGCGGAACAGCGCGCGATGGGCGGTGGCCCTGTCGCTCGGACTCCGGCAGAGCGAAGCCCTGGGGCTCAAGTGGTCCGATGTCGACCTGATGGCGGGCACGCTGACCGTTCGCCGCGGCCGACAACGGCCACGATGGCGCCACGGTTGCGCTACCCCGTGCGGCAAGAAGCACGGTGGCCACTGCCCTGAGCGGGTCGCGTTGCGAAAGGACACCACCGACACAAAGTCGCGTGCCGGTCGCCGAACGATCGGCCTGCCCGACGAGCTGGTCTCGCTGCTGCACAAGCATCGCGAGGAACAGGCCGTGGAACGGGAGACCGCGGCCCAACTCTGGCGCGAGGGTGACTGGCTGTTCGCCACGCCGACCGGCGACCCGGTGAACCCGCGCACCGACTACACGGAGTGGAAGCGGCTACTCGTCCACGCCGGTCTACGTGACGGGCGGCTACACGATGCCCGGCACACCGCAGCAACCGTCCTGCTGCTGCTCGGCGTACCCGAACGGGCAGTGATCGGCATCATGGGGTGGTCGAACGGGTCGATGGCGCTGCGTTACCAGCACATCACCGCGCAGGTCCGCCGTGACATCGCAAAGCGGGTCGGTGGGCTGCTCTGGTCGGCGGACGACAACGACGGCGACGGGACGGCCGGGGTACCCGCCCGGACCTGAACTGAGACGAACTGAGACTACAACTGAGACTAGCGATCTTGAAACGGCGAAACGCCCGGTTCGTCCTCGTGGACTTGCCGGGCGTTTTGCCTGTTCAGAAGCGGTGGCGGCGGGATTTGAACCCGCGGAGGGCGTAAACCCTCACACGCTTTCGAGGCGTGCTCCTTAGGCCACTCGGACACGCCACCGCCGAGAAGGCTACCTGACGCCCCCGGGACCTGTCGTGGCGGTATCCCCACCACCGACCTGGCAGGATCATGGCCATGAGTACGCACATCGGCGCACAGCCGGGCGAGATCGCCGAGCGGGTCCTGATGCCGGGCGACCCGCTGCGGGCGAAGTGGATCGCGGAGACGTACCTCGAGGATGCCAAGTGCTACTCGACGGTGCGGGGGATGTTCGGCTTCACCGGCCGCTGGCAGGGCACCGAGGTTTCGGTGCAGGGCTCCGGCATGGGCATGCCGTCGGCGTCGATCTACGCCCACGAGCTGATCAACGAGTACGGCGTGAAGTCGCTGATCCGGGTCGGCTCGTGTGGGGCGATCGTCGACGAGCTGAACCTGCGGGACGTCATCGCGGCCAACGGTTCGGCGACCGACTCGAACATGAACCGGGTACGGTTCGACGGCCTGATCGACTACGCGCCGGTGGCCGACTTCGGTCTGCTGCGTACGTCGGTGGAGGTGGCCGAGCGGCGCGGCATCGAGATGACGGTCGGGCCGGTGCTGGCGGCGGACGCCTTCTACACCGACCGGCCGGACCTCTTCGACCGGCTCGCCGACTACGGCGTGCTGGCGGTGGAGATGGAGTCGGCGGCGCTCTACACGATCGCGGCGCGGTTCCGGGCGAAGGCGCTGACCCTGTTGACGGTGAGCGACCACATCAAGCGGGGCGAGAAGACGACGGCCCAGGAGCGTGAGCAGACCTTCGGCCAGATGGTCGAGATCGCCCTGGACACCATCACCGCCTGACCCGCACCCACCCGTCACCCGGGCGCCAGCCGCCGCGCCCCCACACACAAGATCCGCGTGATCAGGGACCTGGAACCCCAACGCGCCGACGACACGCGCGACTTAATCCCTGATCACGCGGATCAAGCGAGAGCGGGCGCGGGGATCAAGCCAGGGTGGAGAGGGCGAGTGTTGGGGGGAGGGTGGCGGCGCGAAGAGCTGGGTAGAGGCCGGCCAGGGTGCCGATCAGCAGCGGGGCGGCCGCACCGCCAGCCAGCGCCCACGGCGGGATCGCCAGCGGCCAGGACTGCCACCAGGCATAGCCGGCGGTCACGGCCAACCCCAGGAGTACGCCGCCGGCCCCGCCGAGGGCCGACAGCAGCAGCGACTCGGCGAGGAACTGGGTGCGTACCTGGCCGCGGGTAGCTCCGAGGGCGCGCCGGAGTCCGATCTCGGCCCGCCGTTCGAGGACCGAGATGACCATCGTGTTGGCGACCCCGACACCGCCGACCAGCAGGGCCACCGCGCCGAGGCCGAGCAGCAGCCCGGTGAACGCGGCGTCGGTCGCCTGCCGGGCGGCGAGCGCGTCGGACGGGCGGGAGACGCGTACCTCGTTCGGGGCCTGCGGGTTGGCGGTGGCGGCGAGCACGTCGCGTACCGCCTCGACCTGGCTGTCCACCGTGCGGGTGTAGACGGTCGTCGGGTGGCCGTCGAAGCCGAGGTACGTGGCGGCGGCCGGCCATCCGACGAGGACGCTGGCGTCGAGTTCGGGCGCGAGCGGCACGGTGGACAGGATCCCGACCACGGTGAACCAGCGGCCACCGACGAGCACCTGCCGGTCCGGGCCGGCGGCGCCGATGCCGAGCCGGGCGGCGGCGGTCGTGCCGAGCACCACGGCGGGATAGTTCGCGGTCGCCGCGTTCAGCCAGGTGCCGCTGATGACATGTCCGCCGACGGTGTCGAGCAGGGCCAGGTCGGCGGCGCGGGCGGCGATCCCGCCGGTTTCGGCGGCCGGGATCCGGTCCGACCGGTAGACCGCCGTCGCGGGGATCTGCCCGGTGGCGGCGACCTGGCGTACCGGCCCGATCCGGCCGATCATCGCGACCGAGTCGACCGGCAGCCGCGCCTCGTCGCCGAGGATCGTGTTGCCGGGGGCGACGGTGAGCAGGTTGGTGCCGAGCGCGGCGAGGGTCCGGTCGAGTTCGGCCCGCGACGACGACGAGATGCCGACGACGGCGACCATGGCGCCGATGCCGATGGCGATTCCGAGCGCGGAGAGGAAGACGCGCAGCGGTCGGGTCCGCAGCCCGGCACCACCGACCCGTACGACGTCGGCCGGGCGCAGCCGGGCCGGCACGAGCCCGCTCACCGGTGCGGCACCGGCGGCCGGGCGACGTCGGAGACGATCCGGCCGTCGCGCATGTAGACGCGGCGGGGCAGGCTGGCCGCGATCTCCTGGTCGTGGGTGATCACGACGATGGTCGTACCGGCGTGGTGCAGGCTGTTCAGCAGTGCCAGGATCCCGGCCCCGGCGGCCGAGTCGAGGTTGCCGGTCGGTTCGTCGGCGAGCAGCAGCGGCGGTTCGCCGACGATGGCGCGGGCGATCGCGACCCGCTGGCGTTCGCCGCCGGAGAGTTGGTGCGGCCGGTGGTCCAGCCGGTGGGCGAGACCGACCCGGCGCAGCGCGGCGGCGGCACGGGCCCGCCGGTCCCGGCGCCGTACGCCGGCGTAGAGCAGCCCGGCGGCGACGTTGTCGACCGCGGGTACGCCGGCGGCCAGGTGGAACTGTTGGAAGACGAAGCCGATCCGGGTGGCCCGCAGGGCGGAGAGTTTCCGGTCGGCGAGGCGGGCGACGTCGTACCCGTCGATGTGGACGGTGCCGGTCGACGGCCGGTCGAGGGTGCCGATCAGGTTCAGCATGGTCGACTTTCCGGAGCCGGAGGGGCCTGCGACGGCGACGAGTTCGCCGGGTTCGATGCGCAGCGAGACGCTGTCGAGGGCGGTGACCCCGCCCGGGTACGTCTTCGTGACCGCGGTGAGCCGGACCACCGGTACGCCGCCGGGTGCGGGTGCGGTCATCTCGGCATCCCCACCCGCTGGCCCTCGGCGAGGTCGGCGCCGGTCACCTCGACCCGGCCGGCCGCGAACAGCCCGGTTTCGACGGCGACGACGCGGGTGGTCGGACCGTCGACGAGTTCGAGGCCGTATCCGCCCTCGGCGAGGGCCAGCAGTGCGGCGACCGGGACGGTCAGTACGTCGTCGCGCCGGGAGGCGGTGAACGCCACGGTCACGGTGGCGTGGTCGGGGCGGGCGAGGGCGTCCGGGTCGTCGCCGGTGACGGTCACCTCGATGCGGTTCTCGCTCGGGGTGGCGTCGGTGGCCGGTGCGACGACGGTGCGTACCGCTGTGATCCTGCCGGTGGTGGTCCGGCCGGCGGGCAGGGTGACGGTGACGGCGGCGCCCTCGACGGCCAGCCGGCCGGCGGCGGCGGGGAGGGTGACGGTGACGAGTCGTACGGTTCCGGTGACGGTGAGCACCGGCTGGCCGGGTTGTGCGGCGTCCCCGACGGCGGCCCGGTGTGCCTCGATCCGGGCGTCGCCGCTGGCGTGCACGAGATGCCCCGGCTCGACCTGGCCGGTCGGCTCGACACCGAGGTCGCGCTGCCAGCGGCGGACCGCGTCCGCGGTCGCCCCGGTGTAGTGGTCGTCGGCGGTGAACCCGGTGTGGCCGAGCGCCCGCAGGTTCCGCTCGAACTGCCGTACGTCGGCACCTTCGACGCCCGGGGCGAGCGTCCGGTAGGCCGGCAACGGGCCGTGCAACAGCACCACCGGTACGTCGTCGACCCGGTAGAGGACCTGCCCGCGCCGGACCGTCCCGCCGACCTCGGCGAGTGCGGTCAGGGTGCCGGTGAGCCGGCCGTTGACGGTCCGGGCGGGGCCGTGGCCGAGTTCTCCGTCGGCGTTCTCGGTGTCGACGAGGGTCTGCCGGGTGATGGTCGCGGTGGCCGGTGGCAGGCCGGCCCGGTCCGGCGTACCCGGGTCCGGTCCGCCGCGAGCGGCGACGGCGGCGATCCCGCCGGCGACCGCGACCACGACGGCGGCTGCCGCCAGCCCGGCGGCCCGGCGGTTCACCGGTCGCCGCCGAGGATGCCGGGGGCGTGCCGCTGGCATTTCTCGGCGGCGGCCCGGACCTTCGGCTCGTTCAGGCTGATGCCGGGGCCGCCGCGGATCGAGCCGTCCGGGGCCGGGTCGGGAAAGTCGGCGATCCCCTCGGCGCGCATGCAGCGGGCGAACTGCCGTAGCCGGTCGAGTTCGGCCGGGTCGGCGTCGGGGATCTCGCCGCCGTCGGGCAGCAGCGGCTCGCACTTCGCCATCGCCGCCTCGACCTTGCCGGGTTCGAGGCCGTCGCCGAACGACAGCGTGATCGGGCCGCCGTCCGGTTGGGGATCGGGAACGTCGACGCCGTTCTCGCGCATGCAGCGGGCGAACGCGATCTCGCGGTCCTCGTCGCTGACGGTGGCGGTCGGTGCCGGGGAATCCGACCGGCCGCCCGGCGCGCTCGACCCGCCGCGGTCCGCGGTCGCCACCTGTCCGTTGTCGTCGGTGGTGCCGCCGCCGCAGCCGGTCAGGGTCAGGGCGAGCGCCGTCAGCACGAGCCCGCCGGTGAACCTCCGCCGCATGTCTGTTCTCCCCGTTCCGGCGGCCGGTGCCGGCGCGCCGCCCGGCCGTGTACGTCAGACGCCGGCGGTTGCCGGCCATCGGCAACATCTGACGGCAGGGGCGGTATCCGGGGCGTAACCGCGGACGTTAACGACGGCGTTATGGCCGGCAGGCGACGGTGGCGTGGTGCCGGGCACGGACAGGATGGTCGGATGAGGGTGCTGGTGGTCGAGGACGAGAACGTGCTCGCGGACGCGATCGCGGAATGGTTGCGGCGGGAGGCGTTCGCCGTCGACGTGGCGTACGACGGCGCGGCCGCGCTGGAGCGGCTCGCCGTGCACGCGTACGACGTGGTGGTGCTCGACCGGGACCTGCCGGTGGTGCACGGCGACGACGTGTGCCGTTCGATCGTCGACTCGGGCGGGCAGAGCCGGGTGCTGATGCTGACCGCGGCGGCGGCCGTCCGGGAACGGGTCGCCGGGCTGGCGCTCGGCGCCGACGACTACCTGCCGAAGCCGTTCGCGATGGTGGAGTTGTCGGCCCGGGTGCACGCCCTGACCAGACGCACCCGGCCGGCCGCCCCGCCGCGGCTGTCCCGGCGCGGGGTGCTGGTCGACCCGGCCCGCCGGGAGGTCTACCGCGACGGCCGGTACGTCGCGCTGAGCCGTAAGGAGTTCGCCGTACTCGCCGAACTGCTGCGGGCCGACGGCGCGGTGGTGTCGGCCGAGGAGTTGCTGGACCGGGCGTGGGACGAGCACATCGACCCGTTCACCAACGTCGTACGGGTCACCGTGATGAAGCTGCGCCGCAAGCTCGGCGATCCACCGGTGATCGAGACGGTGCCCGGCGTCGGATACCAGATCCGGTGAACCGGCTGACCATCCGGGCCCGGCTGACCCTGGTCTTCGGCGGACTGTTCTTCCTGGCCGGCGGCGTCCTGCTGGCCGTCAACTACGCGCTGGTCGCCGGCCGGCTGCAGCAGAACCGGCTGTCGTTGTGGATCGGCGGCTCCAGGGACACGTCGGACCTCGACACGGCGGCGATCGGCGCGATGGTCGGCGACTACCAGCGCAGTGTCCGGGACAGCGCCCTCGACTCGCTGCTCACCCAGGGCGGGCTGGCGCTGGTCGTGGTGTCGGTGGCCGCGGTCGCGATCGGCTGGCTGGTCGCCGGCCGGGCGCTCCAGCCGCTCCAGGCGATCACCGGCACCGCCCGCCGGATCGCCGGGGCCGACGGCGCCGGCCGGGGCCTGCACGAGCGGATCGCGCTCGACGGCCCGAAAGACGAGGTACGCGAACTTGCCGGCACCTTCAACGACATGCTGGAACGGCTGAACCGCGCCTTCGACGGGCAGCGGCGGTTCGTGGCGAACGCGTCGCACGAGCTGCGTACGCCGCTGGCGCTGAACCGGGCGCTGGTCGAGTTGGCGATGACCCGGCCCGGGGCGCCGGCCGAGGTACGCCAGCTCGGCGAGTCGCTGCTGACCGTCAACGAGCGGCACGAGCGGCTGATCGACGGGCTGCTCACGCTCGCCGACTCGGAGAACGAGGTGACCGACCGTACGCCGGTGGATCTTGCCGAGGTGGCCCGGCACGTGGCCGACCAGATCGCCGGGCCGGCCGGCGTACGCGTCGAACTGGACCTGGCGGCGGCGCCCACGGCCGGTGACCCGGTGCTGCTCGAACGGCTGACCCAGAACCTGGTCGAGAACGCCGTACGGCACAACGTGCCGGTGGACGGCTGGCTGTCGGTCGAGACGGCGGTCGTGGACGGCCGGGCCACCCTGACCGTGTCGAACAGCGGCCCGCCGGTCCCCGGGTACGAGGTGGAAAGCCTGTTCCAACCGTTCCGCCGCCTGAACCGCGACCGGATCGCCGGCACCCGCGGCTTCGGCCTGGGCCTGTCGATCGTCCGCGCGGTGGCCCGCGCCCACCACGGCTCGGTGGCGGCCGCCCCACGCCCGGCAGGCGGCCTGACCGTAACCGTCTCCCTCCCCCCACCCCCAAGATCCGCGTGATCAGGGACTAAGTCGAGCGTGTCGTCGGCGTGCCACGCCTCAAACTCCCTGATCACGCGGATCTTGCGGCCGGCGGGCGGGGGTGGCGGGGGCGCTGTAGCAGGTCGGCCCTGATGGCAGGGGCTGTCCACAGGTGGATCGGTTATCCACAGGCTGTTCACACCGGACGGCGGGACGGCGGCGGACCCGTGATGCTTCGCCGGCATGACACCTGGTTACGAGACCGCGCTGCTGATCGCCGCCGGACAGGAGGGGCTGATCACCTCGGGTCAATGTCTTCGAGCCGGGCTCACCCACTCGGACGTCGCCCGGCTGGTCAGAACGAAACGGTGGCAGGGCATCTTCCGCGGCGTCCACCTCACCACACCAGGCACCGTCTCGGGCCGGCAACGCGTCCGGGCCGGGCTGTTGGCGCTGGGACCGCCGGCCGTCGCCGTGCTGAGCAGCGCCGCCACCGTCCACCGGTGGCCGGTGGCACCGCCCGATCCGACGGTGCAGGCGTCGATGCCGGCCGAGAGGCGACGACTGGACCAGGTCGGGCTGACCGCCCGTCAACTGGTCCTCGCCGACACCGACGTGATGACGGTGGCCGGGATGCGGGTCACGACGCCGGCCCGTACCGCCGCCGACCTGCTGCTCCGGCTGCCGCGACCGGAGGCGGTGGCGATGCTCGACGCGGCGTTGGGGGCCGGGGCGCTGACAAGCGGGGATCTGGAGATCGCGGGCACCTTGATCTACGGAAATCGCGGTGCGGTACGCGCCCGCCGCTCGATCCGTGACGCCGACGGACGGGCGCAGTCCCCGCTGGAGTCGCGGATCCGGCTCATCTGCGTCGACGGTGGTGTGCCGCCCGAAGAGCTCCAGTTTCCGGTGTACGACGACTTCGGTGTGGTGCGGGCATTGGCCGATCTCGCCTGGCCGAGCCGGGGCGTACTGGTCGAGGCCGACGGCCGGGCACCCCACAGCACGCCAGACGCCCTGCTCCACGACCGCAGGCGGCAGAATCTTCTGCTCACCAGGGGCTTCGTCGTTCTACGGTTCACCTGGTCCGACACAAAACGGCCGAACTACGTCGTACAGACGGTCCGGGAGGCGCTGAAAGCCGGTCCAAGATCCGCGTGATCAGGGAGCGTCGGCCACGGCGCGCCGGCGACACGCTCGATTTAGTCCCTGATCACGCGGATCTTGGGGGTCAGCGGAAGAAGGTGCGGAGGAGGGTGGCGCACTCCGGTTCGAGGACGCCGGCGTAGACCGTCGGGCGGTGGTTGAGGCGGCGGTCCCGGACCACGTCCCAGAGCGAGCCGACCGCACCCGTCTTCGGCTCCCAGGCGCCGAAGACCACTGTGGACACCCGGGCCAGCACCAACGCACCCGCACACATCGTGCACGGCTCCAGTGTCACCACCAGCGTGCAGCCGTCCAGCCGCCAGGCGCCGAGGTGGGCGGCGGCCCGGCGCAACGCGAGCACCTCGGCGTGCGCGGTCGGGTCACCGGTCAGTTCCCGCTCGTTACGACCGACGGCGAGTTCGGTGCCGTCCGGCCCGTAGACGACCGCACCGACCGGCACGTCGCCCTCACGGTCCCCCGGCACCCCACCGACGACGCGGCCGGCACCGGCATCCGGGCCGGTGCCGGCGACCGCCAGGGCGCGACGCATCCAAGCCTCGTGACGCTCCCGCCGCCCGCCGAGGGACCACGGGGGCGGGCCGCCGGGGTCGGTCACGCTTCGCGTAGCTCCTCGACCTCGTCGCCGCAGCCGATCGCCTGGCACACCTCGGCCGTCACGTCGGCGGGGAGCATGCCCTCGTGCGCGCAGAGAACCAGCATCCGCTGCGCCGGTACGCCCAGGTCGGCGAGCAGGTCGGCGTCGCCGACCGGGTCTGCGTCGGGATCAGCGGCCGGCTGGTCGGAGCCGGTGGTGGACGCGGTGGTGCCCGCTCCGGTCAGCACCTCGTCGAACTCCAGAGCGGGGGTCTTGAGGTCGCCGACGAGCAGCGCGCCGAGCCGGGACTCCTCGGCGAAGGCCGAGTCCGAGCCGAAGATCCGCAGGTCCTCGCCGGCGTCGAGACGCAGGATGGCGAGATAGGCGTCGTCCGCCTCGACGAAGAGCAGTGAGACGTCCGCGTCCGGGTCGACGTCGCGCAACTGTTCCGCGACCTCCTCGATGTCAGACACACCGGCGAGGTCGAGTTCCGCGGTGGCCCATCCGGTCGAGCCACGCGTGACGGCAGCAGCGAAGTACGCCACGGTCCCCCCAATTGCCTTGCGGCTGCCCGCCGCAGATACCGCCGACTAGTTCGTTACGCGTGACGGTAACCGGTCGGGTCGGCGGGTGACCGGACAACGCTCCGAGAGAAGGAGCGGAACGGACCAGAAGTTTGCCGGCGGATCCCGGTCAGCCGGCGAGACGCCGACGGGTGGCGATCAGCTCACGCAGCCGATCTCCGCGAACCTGACGGGGAAGCTCGCGCTCGCGTACCGCTTTCGCACCGGCGAGCTCGGCGAGGAGCTGCAACCGGCGGCGGCTGCGGTCGGGGTCGAGCCGCTGCACTGTCCAGGCCATGCCGCCGAGCGTGCCGACTGCGCGGCGACTAGTCAAGGCCGGTCGCGCTGCGCATACGCGTCGATACACAGCGCCCACGATCGCTGACGGTCCGGGTGCATTCAGCTGCGCTACGTCACCAGAGTGGCCAGTTGGACGTCGCGGCCCAGCGCAGTGCGACAAGGGTCGTCGTGATCCCCCAACCGACCGCCACCGAGACCGCCAGTCCGGCGGCCACTCCCCGGTCGCCGTGGCGGGCCAGCACGGCCGCGACCAGCCAGGCGACCGCGCCGGCGATGGTCGTCCACCAGCCGAGGCCGCGCAGGTCACCGGCGAGCAGGGCGAACATCGCCAACCAGAGGGCACCGGCCCCGATGCCGGCCGCGAGCGGCCCGGGCCGGACCTGGTGCGGCTCCCGGTAGGTCGGCCGGCGCGGTGCCCGCGACGGGAACAACCCGGACGGGATACGTCCCCCGCCGGGCGACTGCCATCCGGCGGGCGGCGCCGCGAACCCGCCCGGGACCGGCGACCACGGCTGTGCCCCGGCCCCGGGCGGGACCGGGGAAAAGGGCCGGGCACCGAACCCGGGTGGGTACGACGGGTACGGCGGGGCACCCGGACCGGTGGACCCGGCGTGACCGGGCCCGGCAACCGGGCCGGGCCGGCCGCCCCAGCCGAAACCGGCAGCGGGCCCGGGTACGGCAGCCGGGACGGGCCCGGTGGCAGGGGCACGCGGGACGGGCCCGGGAACGGCGCCGGGCGGCGCGGACGGACCGGACTCCGGCCGGCTCGCAGCCGTGGTGAACCCCGGCGGGGTGAAACCCGGCGGTACGGGAAAAGGCGCCCGCGCCGGCGAAACGGGTCGTCCGGTCGGCGGAGCCGTCGCCGGGGCGGCGGGCGAGACCGGAGCGGCGTCGGCCACCAGCGGGCCGGGCACCGGGCGCCCCGGCCCCGCCACATCTCCCGGCACCGCGCTCACCGGCGGCTCCACACCGTCGACGCCACCGGCCGGGCGGTCCGGATCCGGGGCGACGCTCGCCGCCGGCCGGCCCGTCGCGTCCTCGTCCGACCGGGACTGCTCCGCCGTCACCGTCGCTCCTTCGCTCGCGGCTACGCCTTCCGCCGCAGCGTACCCGGCTGGCCACACTCCGGCCCGGGGTCGCGCGCGACCGGCGGGGCGCGCCTCTGCCAGGATGGCCGGATGTCTTGGCGACATCGAGCACCATGGAAGGCGACGGCCGGCCGGCCGTGGACGTACCCGGTGTTGTTCCTGCTCGTGGCGGGGCTCGGCGCGGGGTGCGGTGCGCCGCCCGGCGCGACGGGCGCCGGCGCACCGAACTGGCGCGCGAGCGACGGCGGCACCCCGTCCACACCCCCGACCGGGACCCCGACGACCGGTACGGCGCCCTCCGCCGGCCCGGCCACGACCGGGCCGACGCCTCCGGGTAACAGCGGCCGGCGGTACTTCTTCCCCGTCGCCGGCAGCAACGTCGCCTACCACCCGACCCATTCGGCGTACCCGGCGACCGACATCTTCGCCGACTGCGGCACCCCGGTCGTGGCGGTGACCGACGGGGTGGTGCTGGAGATCAGCCGCAGCGACACGTACGACCGGCGCAAGCCCGACGGTCCGCTGAACGGCGGGCTGTTCGTGTCGCTGCTCGGTGACGACGGGGTGCGCTACTACGGTTCGCACCTGGTCGAGGTGTCCGCCGGGATCGACGCCGGGGTACGGGTGGGCGCCGGCCAGCGGGTCGGCTCGGTGGGCCGTACCGGCAACGCCAACAACGTCTGCCACCTGCACTTCGGTATCTCGCCGCCGTGCGCCGGCGCCGGTGACTGGTGGGTACGCCGGGGCGTGGTGTGGCCGGCGCCGTACCTCGACGCGTGGCGGAAGAAGCGGGACTCGGCGCCGGCCGACAAGGTGGCGGCCTGGCAGCGTGAGAAGGGTTGTGCCCGTACGCCGTGAGCCGGCGATCAGCCGAACTGGGCCAGCCGCTGCCGGGCGGTGCCGTTGATCTGGGTGAACGCGCCGCCGGCCACCACCTTGCGCAGGCCGGGGTTGGCGGCCATGGCGTGCACGCCGCTTATCCCGTTACCGTCCGCCGTCCAGGGCAGCAGCGTGCCGTCGGTCTCGGCCGCGGCGGCGAGCTTGACCCGACGGTCGGAACCGTCGACGCAGGAGCCCTGGTCGCCGGTTGCCGCGGAGCGGCAGACCTTGTCGAAGTGGCCGCCGAGGTAGACGGTGCCGTCGAGAACGGTGACCGCCTGCGGGTCGCCGTCCTGGGTGAGGGTCCAGCGGGTGGCGCCGGTGGGGTCGTACGCCACGACGCGGCCGCCGGGTCCGCCGTGCGCCGCGTACACGCCGCGCGGGCCGGCCGCGATGGCGTGGGTGACGTAGCTGGCCCGGGGCCGGAAGCCGGTGTCGGGCGCGCCGCTTTCCGGGTCGAGGGCGGCGATCCGGGCCGTGCCGGCGGCGCCGTTGACGCGGTGGAAGCTGCCGCCGGCGTAGATCCGGCCACCGGCGGCGACGACGGTGCGGACGGTGGCGTCGGCACCGGCCGACCAGCCTTCCAGCAGGGCGCCGGTGCCGAGGTCGAAGGCGGCGAGCCGGGCCCGGGGTACGCCGTTCACGGAGGTGAAGGTGCCGCCGGCGTAGAGCCGGCCGTTCGCGGCGGTGAGCGCGTACGGCTGCCCGGTGACGCGGTGCCGGAACGTGTCGTGCGGTGCCCCGGTCGTGGCGTCGAGCCGGCCGAGGCCGTCGCGGTCGGCACCGGCGAGGCTGGTGAAGGCGCC
This sequence comes from Polymorphospora rubra, assembly GCF_018324255.1. Classification (GTDB taxonomy): domain Bacteria; phylum Actinomycetota; class Actinomycetes; order Mycobacteriales; family Micromonosporaceae; genus Polymorphospora; species Polymorphospora rubra. The sequence continues at coordinate 3,062,370 of NZ_AP023359.1, read as the reverse complement.
GCCGACGTAGACCGATCCGCCGGCGACGGCGATGGCGCGTACCTGGTCGTCGGCGGGTGGCGCCCAGTCGAGCAGGGCCCCGGTACGGGCGTCGACGGCGGCGAGCCGGCTGCGGGCGACCGTCTTCCCGCCGGCGGTGGCCGAGGTGAAGTCGCCGCCGACGTAGAGGGTGTTTCCGGCGTACGCGGTGGCCCGGACCGTGCCGTTGAAGGTCGGCAACTGCTCCGGGGTGTCGCTGACGGCGGCGTCGGCGGGCAGCGGGGTGGCGGCGACGAGGGCACCGGCGACACCGGCGGTCAGCACCCAGCGCCGGACCTGGCGGGCAGATACGCGAATTGTGTCCGGAAAAATCACTGAATTACGGTAACCAGGCAGATCATCGGTCGCCACGACCCGGCCGGCGGGTCGCCGGGGTACGGGCCGGCACCGCGTTCACCGCCGCGTGTGCGAGAGTCAGCCGTGTGGATGTTGCGGTGATCGGCCTCGGTCTCATCGGCGGTTCGGTGCTGCGGGCGCTGGCGGCCGCCGGCCACCGGGTGCTCGGCTACGACGCCGACCCGGCCACCCGGGCCACCGCGCGGACCGCCGCCGCGAAGGCGCCGCCCGCCGCCCGCTGGCAGGTCACCGCGACCGTACGCGACGCGGTGGCGCGCGCCGACCTGGCCGTGGTCGCCGTACCGCTGCCGGCCGTGGCCGGTGTCCTCGACCAGCTCGCCGACGCCGGATTCAGTGGCCTCGTCACCGACGTGACCTCGGTCAAGGGTCCGGTGCACCAGCTCGTCGGGCAGCGGCTGCACCGGCTCCACGACCGGCTGGCCGGCTTCGTCGGCGGCCACCCGATGGCCGGTCGTGAGACGTCCGGCTTCGCCGCCGCCGACCCGGAACTGTTCGCCGACTGCTCCTGGGTGCTGTGCCTGGAGCCCGGCGTCACCGCACTGTCCGACTGGCTGGAACTCGCCGTACTGGTGACCGGGCTCGGGGCGCGGGTGGTGCCGGCCACCCCCGAGGAGCACGACCGGGCGGTCGCCGCCGTGAGCCACGTACCGCACCTGCTCGCCGCGGCGCTCGCGGCGACCGCCGCCACCGACCCGCTGGCCGGCACCCTCGCCGCCGGTTCGTTCCGCGACGGAACCCGGGTCGCGGCCACCCGGCCGGAACTGGTCGCGGCGATGTGCGGCGGCAACGCCGCCGCGGTCGGGCCGGCACTCGACGCCGTACTCACCGAACTGGCCGGCGCCCGGACCGCGCTGGCCGCCGACGACCCGATCGCGGCACTGCGGACCTGGCTGACGCCGGGGTGCGCGGCCCGTACCGCGTGGCCGCCGGCCCCTGGCAAACCGCTCGAACTGCCGGCCCGGGTCGAGACGCTCATCCGGCTCGGCCGCGCCGGTGGCTGGGTGACCGCCGTCGCCGACGACCGCCGTACGGTGACCGGCGTCCGCCCCGCCCCGGTCGACCCGGACTGACCCCCCACCCCCGCCACCACCCCCACCCCCGCACCGGCACCGGCACCGGCACCCGCAAGATCCGCGTGATCAGGGAGTACGCACCCCGCCGCGCCGGCGACACACCCGACTTACTCCCTGATCACGCGGATCATGGGTGGGGCGGCTAGTGCCTCGTCTTTGAACGTTGATCGTGTAATCCGTCGGTTCTGAGGACGTGTCGGGCACGCTGTCTCCCAACGAATGAGGCTGTGGGAGGTGGTGCCGGGTGGGTAGACGCCCGGAGGTGTTCGTCCGGCAGGTGTCGATGGCCGAGGGACAGCGGTTGCAGCGGATCACCAGGACGGCGAAGGACCCGGTCAAGTTGCGCCGGGCGATCGTGGTCCTGATGTCCGCCCAGGGCCAGCCGGCCCCGGACATCGCCCACCTGCTCAAGACCAGCGAGGACTATGTCCGCGACGTGATCCACGCGTTCAACGATCGGGGGTTCGACGCACTCGACCCAAAATGGAGCGGGGGCGCACCGAGACGGATCGATGAGCAGACCCGCGACTGGATCTGCGTCATCGCCCGGTGCGACCCCCGTTTCCTCGGTAAGCCGTTCTCCTGCTGGTCCCTGACCAAGCTGCGCGACTACCTGATCGCCGCCGGCTACGTGACCACGATCAGCGCCGAGACGGTGCGGCGGATCCTGCATGAGCGCGGGGTGTCGTGGCAGGCCACCAAGACCTGGAAGGCCAGCACCGACCCCGACTTCACCGCCAAGATGCGCCGGATCCTCGACCTGTACGACCACCCGCCCGCCGACGGCCGGGTGATCTGCGTCGACGAGTTCGGGCCGCTGAACCTGCAACCCCGCTCCGGCCGCGCATGGCGACCCCAGGGACAGCCCGCGCGACTACGGGCCACATACACCCGTGACCAGGGCGTCCGGCACATGATCGCCGCACTGGACCTGGCCACCGGACGCCTGCACTACCGCATCCGCGACCGCAAACGCTGGCGCGAGTTCCTGGCCTTCCTCAAGACCCTGCGCCGCCGCTGGCCCGACCAACGCCTCTACCTGATCGTGGACAACTTCTCTCCGCACAAGCACCGCGAGGTCCGCGCCTGGTGCGCGACCAACCGCGTCGAGCTGGTGTTCCTACCGACCTACTCGTCCTGGCTGAACTGGATCGAGGCCGAGTTCGCCGCCGTGCGGTACTTCGCCCTCAACGGCACCGACCACCGCAGCCACGTCGAGCAGGACGCCGCCATCGGCGACTACATCCGCTGGCGCAACCACCGGGCCCAGCCGAAGTCAGGATTCGCGACCAATTCCAAGATCCGCCACCCCGATTACCCGTTCAAGGCTGCATGACGAGGCACTAGCTTGGGGGTATGGCCGCACGGGATGCGATCGCCGATCTGCGCCGGATCGCCTACCTGCTCGAACGTGCCAACGAGGCCACCTACCGGGTACGGGCGTTCCGGTCCGCCGCCACGGCACTCGCGGCCCTGCCCGCCGCCGACCTCGCGAGCCGGGCGCTCGCCGGCACGCTGACCGAACTGGCCGGGGTCGGCGACGTGACCGCCCGGTGCGTCACCGAGTCGCTGCGTGGCGAGGAGCCGGTCTACCTGCGCCGGCTCCTGGCCACCGAGGGGGCCGACCTCGACGAGGCGGCCGCGGCGCTGCGGACCGCGCTGCGCGGCGACTGCCACACCCACTCCGACTGGTCCGACGGCGGTTCGCCGATCGAGGAGATGGCGCTGGCCGCCGCCGAACTCGGCCACGAATACCTGGTGCTCACCGACCACTCGCCGAAGCTGACCGTGGCCCGCGGGCTGACCGCCGACCGGCTGCGCAGGCAGCTCGACCACGTGGCGGCCATCAACGCCGCGCTCCCCACGGGCTTCCGGATCCTGACCGGCATCGAGGTCGACATCCTCGCCGACGGCTCGCTCGACCAGGACGAGGAACTGCTCGCCCGGCTCGACGTGGTGGTCGGATCGGTGCACAGCGGGCTGCGGGACGACCGGGCCCGGATGACCCGCCGCATGCTGGCCGCCATCACCAACCCGCACCTGGACATCCTCGGCCACTGCACCGGGCGGATGGTCGCGAGCCGACCCGCCGGGGTGACCGGGCCCGGCGACCGGGGCCACCGGGCCCGGACCAGGCCACCGAGCGACTTCGACGCCGACGCCGTCTTCGCCGCCTGCGCCGAACACGGCAAGGCCGTCGAGATCAACTCCCGGCCGGAGCGGCAGGATCCGCCGAAGCGGCTGCTGCGGCTGGCGGTCGAGGCCGGCTGCCTGTTCGCCATCGACACCGACGCGCACGCGCCGGGGCAGCTCGACTGGCAGCGCTTCGGCTGCGAGCGGGCGGCGCTGTGCGGCGTACCGGTGGACCGGGTGGTGAACACCTGGCCGGCCGGCGAACTCGTCGAGTGGGCGGCGGGCCACAGCGCCTGACCGGTTCGGCACCCGGCGATAACGGCGGGTGGGCGGGGCCGCTGGTCCCGTAGGGTCGCAGGCGTGGGAAGAATTGATGACCTAGCAAACCGTTACGTGGACGAGTGGGCGCCGCTCAACCCGGGTGAGGCCACCTACGTGGGGTTGAAGGGCTACGACGACAAGCTCGACGAGCTTTCCCCCGACAGCTTCGCCGCGCAGGCCGAACTGATCCGGCGCACGCTCGCCGAACTCGACGTCACGGAGCCGGAGACCGAGTCCGAGCGGGTCGCCAAGGAGGCGATGCAGGAGCGGCTCGGCCTGGAATTGGCCAGGTACGACGCCGGCGAGGTGACCAGCGAGATCAGCGTGATCACCAGCGGGCTGCACCACATCCGTCAGGTCTTCGACCTGATGCCGACCGACGGCGAGGAGGCGGTGGCCAACATCGCCGCCCGGTTGAACCAGTTCGCCGGGTCGCTCGAGCGGTACAAGACGACGTTGCGGGTCGCGGCCGACGCCGGTCACGTCGGCGCCCGCTACCAGATGCTCGAGGTCGCGAAGCAGTGCGACACCTGGACCGACCCGGCCGGCGACAACTTCTTCCACGCGCTGGTCGACCGGCTGTCGGCGGACGCCTCGCTGACCGCCGAGCTGGCCCGGGGCGCGGCCGCGGCCACCGCCGCCACCGCCGAGTTCGGCCAGTTCCTGCGCACCGAGATGGCGCCCCGTGGTCGGGAGTCGCAGGCCGCCGGGCGGGAGCGTTACGAACTCGCCTCGCAGTACTTCCTCGGGGCACGGGTCGACCTCGACGAGACGTACGCCTGGGGTTTCGAGGAACTGGCCCGGCTGGAGCGCGAGATGCGCAAGCTGGCCGCCCGCATCGTCGGGCCGGGCGCGAGTATCGACGAGGCCGTCGCGGCGCTCGACGCCGACCCGGCCCGCACCATCGCCGGCAAGGAGGCGTTCCGCGACTGGATGCAGGCGCTGGCCGACAAGGCGATCAGCGAACTGCACGGCACCCACTTCGACATCCCGGAGCAGGTTCGCCGGATCGAGTGCTGCCTCGCACCGACCAGTGACGGCAACATCTACTACACCGGCCCGAGCGAGGACTTCTCCCGCCCGGGCCGAATGTGGTGGGGGGTCCCGCCCGGCACCACCGAGTTCTCCACCTGGCGCGAGGTGACCACCGTCTATCACGAGGGCGTACCCGGCCACCACCTCCAGATCGGCCAGACCCAGGTCCGGGCCGAACTGCTCAACCGTTGGCAGCGCCTGCTGTGCTGGTGCTCCGGGCACGGCGAGGGATGGGCGCTGTACTCCGAGCGGCTGATGGACGACCTCGGCTACCTCGACGACCCCGGCGACAAGCTGGGCATGCTCGACGCGCAGGCGTTGCGGGCCGCCCGGGTCATCGTCGACATCGGCATGCACCTCGAACTGGAGATCCCGCGCGACAACCCGTTCGGCTTCCACCCCGGGCAGCGGTGGACCCCGGAACTGGTGTGGGAGTTCATGCGGGCGCACTGCCGGGTGGCCGAGGGCATCCTCCGGTTCGAGGTGAAGCGCTATCTGGGCTGGCCGGGCCAGGCGCCGGCGTACAAGGTCGGCGAGCGGATCTGGCTGCAGGCCCGGGACGAGGCCCGGGCCCGCAAGGGTGCCGACTTCGACCTGAAGGAGTTCCACCGCCAGGCACTCGATCTCGGGCCGTTGGGGCTCGACCCGCTGCGGAAGGCGCTCGCCCGCCTCTAGCCGCGTAACCCTCACCGGGTGTCCACCCGTTGTTTCGATGACGGGTGGGCATCCAGCACTTTCCGGAAGGTTTCGGGATTCAGGGTCAGCTCAGGGAACTCCCCCCTTGAATGAGAGAAACATCCGGCGGCAGGCTCTCCTGGCAAGTGCCACGGGGCAGCCATCCCCGGCTGTCCCGCACACCTGACCCCTGCCGGAAGGCGGCCATGCGCGCACCGACCCGCGGCCCCACCGTCGCGTCCACGTCCACGCACCCGACCCCGCGAGCGCGACCCTACGGGTGGCGCACTTCTCCGACACCTACCTGCCGCGCCGGGACGGCATCATCACCTCGCTGCGTACGCTGACCGGCGCGCTCACCGGGGGCGGGCACGAGTGCCTGACCGTGGTGCCGGGACACCGACGGCAGCCGGCACAGCCGGACGTGCTGCCGCTGCCGGCGGTGCCGTGCGGGGTCGCCGACCTGCGGCTGCTGCCGTGGCCGACGCTGCGCCAGGTACGGCGGATCGAGGCGTGGCGGCCCGACCTGGTGCACGTGCACACGCCGGGGCCGGTCGGGCTGCTCGGGGTGTTGACGGCGCGGCGCCTCGGCCTGCCGGTGGTGCACACGTACCACACCGACCTCCAGGCTTACGTGGACGCGTACCGGATCCCGACCGCGGCGATCCGGGTGATCGCGAGCCTCTACACCAGACGGCTCGGGCTGCCCGCCGGGTCGGTCCCGATGCCGGCCGGCGGATACGACGACGACCGGCGGGGACAGGTGCAGACGGTCAACGCGCTGCTGATGGGCGACGCCGACGCGGTGGTCGTGCCGACCGCGGCGGCCCTCGACCGGGCCGCCCTGCCGGTGCCGGCGCACCGCCTCTTCGTGGTCCCGTCGGCCGTGCCGAACCGGGCCGTCGGCCCGCACCGCGCCGCCGCCTTCCGGGCCAGGTACGGCATCGGGGAAGCCGACCGGATGGTCCTGTTCGTCGGTCGGGTCAACCGGGAGAAGGGCATCGACCTGCTGCTGCCGGCGTTCGCGAAGGTGGTCGCCCGCGAACCCCGGGCCCGCCTGGTGCTGGTCGGCGCGGTCTACGAGCAGCGCTGGCTGCGCCGGCTGATCGACGGTTCCGGGGTCGGCGACCGGGTGGTGGTGACCGGGCAACTCTCCGCCGACCAGGTCACCGCCGCCTGCGCCACCGCCGAGGTGTTCGCGTTCCCGTCCAGCACCGACACCCAGGGGCTGGTGCTCCAGGAGGCGGCGCTCGCCGGCGTACCCAGTGTGATCGTCGACGCGGACCTGCACCGCGCGGGCGCGCTCGGCGACGCCGCGGTGCTCGCCGAAGCCACCCCGGACGGGCTGGCCGCCGCCGTCACCGGTCTGCTGCGCGACCCGGTGCGGGCCCGCCGTACGGCCGAACTGGCCCGGACCCGCGCCCTGCGGCACACCCCACGCCGGTACGGCGCCGCGATGCTCGACGTCTATCGCGGCGCGCTCACGGCCCACCACGGCGGCTGACCCCTCAGCGGGTCGCGGCCGCCTCGGTCTCCCCTCCACCGCCGCCCGGCGACGGGGTGGTGGTCGGGGGCGTGGAAGGGCTCGGCTGCGACGTGGGACTGGCCGGCGGCGTCGGCTCCGGGCTCGGCTCGGGCTCCGTGGGCTCCGGCGACGGGGACGACGTGGCGCTGGGGGTCGGCTCGGGCTCGGGTGACGACGGCGCCGATCCTCCGGTGCGGTCCGGGGTCGCCTCCGTCTCGGCGGAGCGTTCGGGGGCCACCGACGGGGTGGCGCCGGGCGTCGTCGTCGCCACCGGCCCGTCGGCCGGTGGCGTACTCAGGTCCGGGGCGAACGCGACCACACCCACCAGCGCGGCGCCGGCGATCAGGACGGCGGCGGCGATCCCGAGCAGGGTCCGCCGGCGCCGGTCGCCGCCGGGCGTCCCGCCCACCACCGGGACCGGCTCCTGGTCGGTCAGGGTGTGCGGGCCGCCGGGGCCGGCCCCCCGGACCGGTACGGCCGCGGCCGCGATCGGCGCGGTCCGCTCGCCGTCGTCCGTGGCGGGGTCGAGCGACGCCATGGCGGCGGTGTCGGCCGGCGGCAGGGCCGCGGTGGCCGCCGGCGATGCCGCGGCCAGGGCCTCGGTGCCGTCGCCGATCGTCGCCGCCACCCGTTCGGCGGCGGCGGCGAACTCGGCGGCGGTCGGGAACCGGTCGGCCGGGTCCTTGGCGAGTGCCTTCGCCACCAGGGCGACCACCGGCGCGGGCACGTCGGCGGGCAGCGGCGGCGGGTCCTCGTGCAGGTGGCTGACCGCGACCTGGAGCGGGTTGTCGCCGTCGAACGGCGGGCGGCCGGCCAGCAGGTGGTAGGCGACCGCGCCGAGCGCGTAGATGTCGGTGGCGCCGGACACCGGTTTACTGGTCGCCTGCTCCGGCGCCATGTAGAGGGCGGTGCCGAGTACGGCGTTGGTGCCGGTCAGGGCCGCCATGGCGGTCGAGCGGGCCACCCCGAAGTCGACCAGCGTCACCGTGCCGTCGCCGTGGACGAGCAGGTTGCCGGGCTTGACGTCCCGGTGGACGATGCCGGCGGCGTGTGCGGCGTCGAGGGCCCGGGCCGCCTGCGCCACGACCGACAGTGTCTCGGTGACGCCGAGCCGGCCGGCCTCGGTGAGGCGTACGGACAGCGACCGGCCGTCGACGTACTCCATGACCAGGTAGGGCGCCCGGCCACCGGACGGGATCTCGGCGTCGCCGAAGTCGTACACGGCGACGACGCCACGGTGCTGCAGGGCGGCGAGCATCCGCGCCTCGGCCCGGAACCGGGCGTCGAATCCGGGGTCGGACAGCAGTGCGGGGAGCAGCACCTTGACCGCGACGGTACGGGCGAGCAGCACGTCGGTGGCGCGCCAGACATCGCCCATCCCGCCGGTGGCGAGGTGGGCGTCGAGCCGGTAACGCTGGTCGAGGACGACTCCGGGGGCCAACACGTCTTGCTCCTACCCAACCGGTCGTCCGGTTACTCGATCCAGTGCGCTGACCGACGTACCCGGCAACGTTACCCACCGCACGGCGCGGCGCCCGCCGGCGTCACGGTCCAATCCGGCCGGCCCGGGGTCGGCCTGGTGGGGGCCGCCCCCGGCGGTCGCGGGTGGCCGGCGGCACAGCGACGCCGGACCCGCGACCGGCCCGGGCTCGCCGTCACTGCCCGCCGAGGAGCTGTTCGAACGGGGTCGGCTCGGCGAACGGGTCGACCACCCGCGACGCATCCTGCCGTTCGAGCTGGACGGCGAGTTCGGCGGCCGCCCGGTCGACCCGGGCGGCCAGGGTGCCGAGGCCGGGCGCGGCGCCGCTGTCCCCGCCCCAGTCCTCGGCGGCGGCGAAGACCGCGGTGGGCACGACGACGGCCCGCAGATAGGTGAACATCGGCCGCATCGCGTGCTCCAGGGCCAGCGAGTGGCGGGCGGTGCCGCCGGTGGCCCCGATCAGCACCGGCTTGCCGACGAGCGCCTGGTCGTCGAGCACGTCGAAGAACGACTTGAACAGCCCGCTGTACGACGCGTTGAAGATCGGCGTCACCGCGATCAGCCCGTCGGCGCGGACGACCGTGTCCAGCACCCGCCCGAGGGCCGGGGACGGAAAGCCGGTCAGCAGGTGGTCGACCAGGGCGTGGCCCTGGTCGCGCAGCTCGACGTGCCGGACGTCGAGCGACGTACCGGCGGGCAGCGCGCGCTCCGTCGCGGCGGCGAGCTGGTCGGCCAGCAGCCGGGTCGACGACGGCTGGCCGAGCCCGGCCGAGACGACGGCGAGGGTGCGGCCGCTCATCGCCCGGCTCCCGCCGGGGCGTCGACCGGCGCCCCGCCGGCTTCGCCGGCCGCCGCGTCGCGGGCGGCCTTCAGCGAGGCGTGGGTGGGCGCGTCGGGCACGTGGGCCGGGCGCCGGGCCGCGAACTCCCTGCGCAGCACCGGTACGACCTCCTCGCCGAGGATGTCCAACTGCTCGAGTACGGTCTTCAGCGGCAGTCCGGCGTGGTCCATCAGGAAGAGCTGGCGCTGGTAGTCGCCGACGTGCTCACGGAAGGTCAGGGTGCGGTCGATCACCTGCTGCGGGCTGCCGACGGTCAGCGGGGTCTGGGCCGAGAAGTCCTCCAGCGACGGCCCGTGGCCGTAGACGGGGGCGTTGTCGAAGTACGGCCGGAACTCGCGTACGGCGTCCTGCGAGTTCCTGCGCATGAACACCTGCCCGCCGAGGCCGACGATGGCCCGGTCGGCGGGCCCGTGCCCGTAGTGCTCGAACCGCCGGCGGTAGAGCTGCACCATCTGCTTCGTGTGCTCCATCGGCCAGAAGATGTTGTTGTGGAAGAAGCCGTCGCCGTAGTAGGCGGCCTGTTCGGCGATCTCGGGGCTGCGGATCGAGCCGTGCCACACGAACGGCGGCACCCCGTCCAGCGGCCGGGGCGTGGCCGTGAACGACTGGAGCGGGGTGCGGTGCCGTCCCTCCCAGTCGACGACGTCCTCGCGCCACAGCTTGTGCAGCAGGGCGTAGTTCTCGATCGCCAGCGGGATGCCGGCCCGGATGTCCTTGCCGAACCAGGGGTAGACCGGTCCGGTGTTCCCTCGCCCGAGCATCAGGTCGACGCGGCCGTCGGCGAGGTGCTGGAGCATCGCGTAGTCCTCGGCGATCTTGACCGGGTCGTTCGTCGTGATCAGGGTCGTGGCGGTGGAGAGGATGATCCGCTCCGTACGGGCCGCGATGTAGCCCAGCATCGTCGTGGGCGACGAGGGCACGAACGGCGGGTTGTGGTGCTCACCGGTGGCGAAGACGTCGAGGCCCACCTCTTCGGCCTTGAGCCCGATCGCGACCATCGCCTTGATCCGCTCGCGCTCGGTGGGTGTGGTGCCGTTGGTGGGGTCGGTGGTGACGTCACCCACCGTGAAGATCCCGAACTGCATGTCGACTTCCCGCCTCAATCTCGTTCAAGTTTGAACTACCGACTTGAACCTGACCTGGCGGCGGGCTATTCCCGCCCCTGGCGGTATAGCCGCAGCAGCCCGGGACACACCCCCTGAGACTCAACCGGGCAGATCAGCTGAAGCGGCGCCCCTCGTCGCGGCGGTAGCCCCAGGCCGCCAGAGCGCCCATCGCCAGCGTCCACACCACCAGCGAGATCATCGAGGTGGCGCTGACCGGAAAGTCGCCGACCGCCGCCCACATCAGCTCGACGGCGCCCCGGCTGGGCAGGTACGGGGCGATCGTCTCGATGAAGCCGGGCGCGTTGCCGGGCGCGGAGAGCAGGCCGCCGCCGAACGCCATCGGGAAGAACACGATCTGGGCGACGGCGAGCGCGGCCTTGCTCGGCAGCCCGTACCCGATCGCGAGCCCCATCAGCGTGAACGGCAGCGCGACCACCATGATCGCGCCGAGCCCGGCGAGGAAGCCGCCCGGGCTGACCGTGGCCTCGGTGCCGACCGCCGCGATGATCACGACCGGGATCAGCGAGACGAACGTCATGACCAGGCCGGCCAGGACACGTCCGGCGAAGCGCGGGACCGGCCCGACCGGCAGGCTCCGGGTGTACGGATCCCACGGATGCGCCCGGTCCTCGGCCACCCCGACGCCGTACTGGAAAAGGTTGCTGGCCATGACCGCGAAGGTGACCATCGACGCGGTCGCGAAGGTCGCCCCGACCGGGTCGTCACCGGTGAACGGAACCACGAAGAAGAGCATCGAGGCGGCCGGAAAGAACGCGCTGCCGATCACGGCCACCGGGATCCGGATGGTCTCCAGGAGTTGGGCGCGGGCGTGGACGAGGGTGAGTGACATCGGATTCTCCTATCCGTCGGCACCGGTCACGACGGGCTCCGGCCCGGCCTCCACCGGCTGGCCGGGCACCCTGGCGGGCCCGCCGTCGCCGGTGAGGGCCAGGAACGCCTCCTCCAGCGACGTCGGTCGGACCTCCAGGTCGCTGAACCCGACGCCGCCGGTGACCAGCGCCCGGACGACGGCGTCGGAATCGGCGGTCAACAGGTGGGTACGGCCGTCGACGTGCGTCACGCCGACCACGCCCGGCAGCGGCGGCAGCTCGCCGGCGGTCAGGCTGACCCGCCGTACGCCGACCATGCCGCGGATCGCGGCGACGGTGTCGTCGGCGAGCACCCGCCCACCGCCGAGAACCACGACCCGCCGCGCCAACTCCTCGATCTCCTCCAGGTAGTGACTGCTCAGCAGCACGGCGCCGCCTTCGGCGTGGAAGGAGCGGATGCCGTCCCACAGGGTGCGGCGGGCCTGTACGTCGAGTCCGGTGGTCGGTTCGTCGAGCAGCACGACGCGGGGCCGGCCGACGAAGGCCAGGGCCACCGCGAGGCGCCGCTTCTGGCCGCCGGAGAGCCCACCGGTCTGCCGTTTGCCGAGGTCGGCGAGGCCGAACCGGTCGAGCAGTTCGTCGCGGCGGATCGGATCGGGATAGTGGGCGGCCACGAAGTCGACGACCTCGCGTACCCGCAGGGTCGGGGGCAGCCCGGTCTCCTGCGGGGTGACGCCGAGGTGGCGGCGGCTGGCCGGGTCGCGCGGATCGCCGCCGCACAGTTCGACCCGGCCGGCGGTGGGCCGGCGCAGCCCGGTGAGCAGGTTGATCAGGGTGCTCTTGCCGGCACCGTTCGGCCCGAGCAGGCCGACCAGTTCGCCGGCGTGGATCTCCATGGACACCCGGTCGAGGGCCCGCACCGCCTGGTAGTGCCGGCTCACCTCGACCGCTCTGGCGAGGATCATCGTCCCTCCCGCTGTAGGTCGTCGCTGTGCTTCGGATCGATCAGGGCGCGGACGGCCGTCGTGTACTCCTCGAAGGCCAGCCGGCCGCGCCGGCTGAGGCCGATCAGGGTCGTCGGCGTACGCCCGTGGTGGGTCTTGGTGACGTCGACGTAGCCGGCGTCCTCGAGCTTGCGCAGGTGCACGGACAGGTTGCCGGCGGTCATCGCGAGGATGTCCTGGAGCTTGGGGAAGGCGATCCGGTCGCCGTCCGGCAGGGTGGACAGCGCGGCGACGACCCGGAGCCGGGCCTGGGCGTGGATGACCGGGTCGAGTTCGGGCAGAGGACCGCTCACCCGGACACCTCCCCGCCGTCCGGTTCGTCGCGGCGGGTGGCGCGGACGGCCGCGCGGTGCAGGAGCCAGCCCGTGACGAGCATCCCGCCGCCGCCGGCCAGCGCCGCGACGAGGGAGTGCCAGCCCGGGCCGGCGACCACGCCGACGATGTTGCTGCCCGAGATCCAGGCGCCGAGCACGAAGAGGTTGCGGTCCAGCCAGACCGCCCCGCCCGCGAGGTAGAGGACACCTGTGAGCGCGACCGGCGCCGCCGACCAGGCCAGCGTCCTCAGGTCCGGGGCAGGGCCGGGTTGATCCGGGCGAGGGTGGCGAAGAGACCGGCGAAGCCGATGAACCAGGCGTAGCCGTACCACGCGCCGCGCCGGGCGGATTCGCCGGAGATCTGGCTGTAGGCGCGGGAACTGGTCACGGCGGTGAACACAGTGACCGCGATCATGGCCACGGCCAGCACCGCCAGCGGCAGCCAGTCGGGCATGGCGACGAAGGTCCGTCCGCCCGGGCCGTATCGGAGGAAGAACAGCCCGAAGACGATCAGCCAGGCAAACCCCCACGGCCAGTGGTAGAGCCGGGGATCGGGGCTCAGCCGACGGATGGCCTCGGCCCGCTGGCGCTCGATCAGCCGCAGTGCCGCCACCGGATCGGGTGGCGGCGCGTCGCGTACGTCGTCGACAAACTCATCCCGCATGTAAACGACTTTAAAGCATAAACTTGTTTACGGCCAGGTCGGGTTCAGCTCCAGCGCCGTGTAGACCGCCTTCCGGAGGGCGAGGTACTGCTCCCGGACCCGGTCGCCGACCTGCGGCGGGCGGGTCACGACCCACGGTTCCTGCACGGTCTCGGTGGCGTGGAACTGGTCGAGGGTCAGATCCACCTCCAGGCCCGGACCGAACCGGTTCCAGTGGTGAAAGCCCTGCCGGGACCCGTCCGGATAGTGCACCTCGGCCGACAGCAGCTCGCCACCGAGCAGATCGTGCAGCACCAGGGCGGTCGAACCACACTGGCCACGGGCCGGATTCTCCGGCGACCAGTTGGCGGCGTCGGCCGGATCGCAGGACTCCACCGACCACGACGAGCGGACAGCACGTTCGATCTCTTCGAGGGTTCGCGCTGGCATGGACCGGATGTTGTCAGCCACCACCGACAGTTCGGGCCGGTCAGCCGTACGGCTGGTCGACCACCCGGACGTCCGCCAACTCGTCGGTCGGCGCCCACACCTCGTAGACGCCACGCTCGAAGCACTGGGCACCGAGCCGCGCCACCGCCTCCGCATCCGGCCGGCACATCCGCACCCGGGTCCACTGCGCCTCCCGCAGCAGCACCAGCACCGGCGCGCCGCGCCAGGTCGCGTACGTCGTACGTCTGGTCAGGCTCTCCACCGGGTAGCGGGCCGCCCGGGTCATCGCCAGCACCCGGAACTCGTCGGGCGGGTCCGCGACCGCCTCGTGCTCGTGCCCCTGGAAGGTACCGATGAGCCGGGTCGACCGGGCGGCCTCGCCGGTCGACACGTACTCCTGCTCCGGCGACACGCCCGGGATCGCGGCCAGCAGGTGCCGCCAGCGCGAGCCGACCATCCGCAGCCAGCCCCGCTGCTCCGGCTGATAGCTGAAGAGGGTCACCTCGGCCCCGTCCGGGGTGTAGGCGAGCAGGGTCGCGTTGGCGGTCAGCGGCAGGTCGACGAAGTCGGCCGTGACGAACTCCGGGATCAGGTGCCGGCCGCTCGGGGCGAACCCGGTGCCGGACATCGGCGGCCCGACCCGGTCGCGCGGCGGCATCCCGACCAGGCCGGGATCGACCGGGACGGCGTAGTCGCCCGGGCCGACAGCCCGCCACCGCAGCACGTACGCCGCCTCGGTCTGGTCGGTCACCCCGCCGCCGTCGGTGCGCAGCAGCGCGAGGTCGGCAGGGGTACGCAGGTGTGCCACGTCGTGTTCGCGGTAGCAGAAGCCGTGCGGCTGCCAACCGCGCAGGTAGCCGGCGAGCTGGCTCTCGGAGAGCACCTTGATCATCCGGGTGCCCCGACGGATCGTCGCCGAGCGTCGGATGGCGGCCAGCAGCGGGTCGTCGCGGTGGCTCGCCGACTGGCTGCGCCGGTGCACCTCCTCCCAACCGACCGCCCGACTCACCGGCATGATCAGCGGAGCCTCCCGGTCGCCCGCCCGCGCCGTCGGCAGTGCCCCCTGGACGTCGACGACCTCGGATGCGTGGACGAACCGGTGGAAAGGGTAAGGTGCATCGGGCCGGAGATCGGCGACGAACCCGCTCTGCGGCGCGGTACTGAACAGTTCGTAGGCCGCACCGTGGGCGATCTCCTCGGCCGGGTGGACCCGGCCGTCGAAGGTAACCCGCAGGCCGGCCGGCGGCGAGGTCGCCGGTTCACGGGTCGCGGAGGTCACCGGGTCACCGTCCTCCGACCAGGTGCCGATCCGGTGAACATTGGCTTGACCTGCGCATACGTTCCGGTATCGAGCGGGCGGGGGATCCCCCGAAACGGACTGGACCGCCCGGCGACCCGAAGGCCGGCCGGACGGTCCAGTTATGTAGCTGCCGTGGATCAGCCGAGGGCGGAAGCCAGCTCCCCGGCGAGGGCGAGCCGGGCCGCCTCGCCCTTCAGCGCCAGCTGGGCGGCCTCGCCCTTGAACGCCAGCGCCGCGGCCTCGCCCTTGAACGCCAGACGGGTGGCCTCGCCCCGGTTGATCAGCTCGCCAACGGTCATGGTGACTCCTTCGCTCGATCCTCCCCGGGTCGGTCGGACTGGCCGGCCTACCCGTTCACAGGAGGGAATCTAAACACGTTGATCACCCGCCGTGGTACGCCGAATCACACTGCGTCTGATTGGACTTACCGCTTGAGAACGGCTGCTAACACGGCATCATCGACCAGATCCCGATATGGGCTGCAAACGATCACTGGGGCGGCAGCGGCATGGATTGACCATTCCGGACCTTGATGCCCCCGGTATGTTGCGGGCGTGGCGGATCTTCCCGGTGGGGCGTACGAACATGTGGTCACCCATGAACTCGCCCGACGGCTGTCCGAACTGGACACCGATCTGGTCCAACGGGAGGCGCTCGACCCGGCCGACGCCGACGAACTGCTGGCCCGACACATCGCCGGCCTGGCCCGCCGGGCGCTGCGCGCCGTTCCCGGCCAGGGTACCGACCGGACAGCCGCACAGGTTGCCCTGACCAACCGGATCGCCGAAGCGATCGCGGCCACCCTGCCCCGGGCGGCCGACCGGGCCGACCGCACCGACCTGGTCGCCGCGTCGCACGACGTGCTGACGGCGATCGTGCCCCGCCCGCCCGCACCCACCCCGGTCACCTTTCCCGTACGCCCCGAAGTGCCACTCGCCGCCAGCGCACTGCTGGTCAACGGCCGGGGCCAGCCACGGATCGGCTCCGAGGTGAGTCGGGAGATGGCCTCGGCCGACGACGTCGACCTGCTGTGCGCGTTCATCAAGTGGCAGGGGCTGCGGCTGGTCGAGAACGCCGTCCGCGAACTGATCGGGCGGGGCGGGCGGCTGCGGGTCATCACGACGACGTACCTCGGTGCCACCGACCAGCGGGCCCTGGACCGGCTCGCCGAACTGGGCGCGCAGATCTGGGTGTCGTACGAGACCCGCACGACCCGGCTGCACGCCAAGGCGTGGCTGTTCCGGCGGGCGAGCGGTGCCGGAACCGCGTACGTCGGCTCGTCGAACCTGTCGAAGAGTGCCCTCGTCGACGGGCTGGAGTGGAACGTCCGCCTCTCCCAACTGGAGCAGCGGCCGCTGCTCGACACCTTCGCGGCGACCTTCGACGAGTACTGGCACGATCCGGCGTTCGAGGAGTACGACCCGCGGCGGGACGCGGGCCGCCTGCGGAAGGCCCTGGCCGCCGAGTCGGGCCCCCGCCCGACCGACCTGACCATCGACGTGACCACTCTGGACGTCCGCCCGTACGGCTACCAGCGGGAGATCCTGGAGGAACTGGCCGCCCAGCGTACGGTGCACGATCGTCACCGCAACCTCGTGGTGATGGCGACCGGGACCGGGAAGACGGTCGTCGCCGCCCTCGACTACCGCCGGCTGCGGCAGGACAACAAGGTCGACTCGCTGCTCTTCGTCGCGCACCAGGAGCAGATCCTGCGGCAGAGCCGGTCGGTGTTCCGGCACGTGCTGCGCGACGGGACGTTCGGCGAGACGCTGGTCGGCGGCGAGCGCCCCGAACGGTGGCGACACGTGTTCGCCTCGGTGCAGTCGCTGCACAAGCTGCCGATCGCCCCGGAGCACTTCGACATGGTCATCGTCGACGAGTTCCACCACGCCGAGGCGCCGACGTACACCCGGCTGCTGGAGACGCTGGATCCACGCGAACTACTCGGGTTGACCGCGACGCCGGAACGCTCCGACGGGCAGGACGTGCGGCGTTGGTTCGACGGGCGTACGGCGGTCGAACTGCGGTTGTGGGAGGCGCTGGAGCGGCAACTGCTCGCACCGTTCCAGTATTTCGGCATCCACGACGACATCGACCTGTCGACGCTGCGGTGGCGGCGCGGACAGGGCTACGACCGCAGCCAACTCGACAACCTCTACACCGGCCACCACGCCCGCGCCCGGCTGGTGCTGACCGCCGTGCGGGACGCCGTCGACGTGGGCCGGATGCGTGCGGTCGGCTTCTGCGTCAGCATCGGCCACGCCGAGTTCATGGCCGACTGGTTCGACCGGGCCGGCATCCCGGCACGGGCGGTCACCTCACGAACCGACGCGGCCGGCCGGCGCGCCGCGATCGACCTGCTCGACCGCGGCGAACTGCGGGCGATCTTCACCGTCGACCTCTTCAACGAGGGCGTCGACCTGCCGTCGATCGACACGATCCTGCTGCTGCGCCCGACCGAGAGCGCCACCATCTTCCTTCAGCAGCTCGGCCGCGGCCTGCGGCTCGCCGACGACAAGGCCTGCCTGACGGTGCTCGACTTCATCGGCGCGCAGCACGCCGACTTCCGGTTCGACCTGCGCTACCGGGCGCTGACCGGCGCCACCCGCTGCGGCCTGCAACGCGACATCGATCACGGCTTTCCGACCCTGCCGGCCGGCTGCCACATCCACCTCGACCGGGTCGCGAAGCAGATCGTCCTGGACAACGTACGCCGGGCCCTGCGACTGCGGCGGCCCGACCTGGTCCAGGAGCTACGCCGGCTCGGCGACGTCACCCTCGCCAGGTTCCTCGACGAAACCGGCCTGGAGATCGAGGACCTCTACCGGAACAAGGACGGCGGCGGGTGGGCCGGGCTGCGCCGGGACGCCGGCCTCGACAGCACGCCCCCGGGCCCGTACGACAGCCAGCTCGGACGGGCCATCGGCCGGTTGCTGCACGTCGACGACCCCGATCGGCTCGACCACCTGCGGAAACTCGCCGCCGGTGACCGACCGGCCGGTCCGCTCGACTGGGTGGCGCATTTCGCGTTGTGGAAGAAGGACGTCCCGCTCGGCGACGGGCCGGCGATACTGCTCGCCCACCCGCAACGATGCCTGGAACTACGTCAGGTCACCGACGTGCTGGCCGCCCGGATCCGCCGGGTCACCCTCCGGTCCGCCCCGATCGGGTCCGCCCGGGCCGTGATACGCGGCAATCCGCTGCGGGTGCACGCCCGCTACAGCCGCGACGAGGCGTGCGCCGCCTTCGGTATGGCCGACCCGTCGGCGCTGCGGGAGGGCGTCAAGTGGCTGCCCGAACTCGAGGTCGACCTCTTCTTCGTCACCCTGACCAAGACCGAACGGCACTACTCCCCGACGACGATGTACCAGGACCGGGCGATCACCCCCGAACTGTTCCAGTGGGAGTCGCAGAGCACCACCTCGACGGCATCGACCACCGGTCAGCGGTACGTGGGTGGCGGCTCGACCGTGCACCTGTTCCTGCGCCAGACCAAGGAACGCGACGGCGACCTCGGCGTGCCGCCGTACCTGTACGCCGGCACGATGACGTACGTGCGGCACAGCGGCGACCGGCCGATGCGGATCCTGTGGAAGCTCACCCACGCACTGCCGGCCGACATCTTCCACGCCGCCCGCGTAGCCGCCGGCTGACCTTGCCAGCGCCCGTGTACTGGCACCCACGCACCACTGGGCACCGAGTAACGAGGATGGGATCCGGTCGGCAACGTCCGTGGATACGCCTCGGTCTGGCCAGGTCTAGGCATCCATGAGAATCTAACTACCTGGAGTAGCTAGACAACCACGGAGAGCCTTTCCTGATCGGAGGCCCAGTGACGCAGTTGTCCTTCTTCGACCCAGGCGAGGCTGACCAGGCACCGAAGCCCCAGAGCGACAAGATCACCCGCCTACGGCTACTCATCACGGTGAAGGCAGCTCCGAACCCGTCCGAAAAGTACGGGGAGACGGTGTGCGTGGCGGCACTCCGCCTCGACCCTTCGCAACAAGGTTGGGTGCGTCTCTACCCGGTCAACCATCGGGAACTGACGAGCAACGACAGATTTCGCAAGTACGAGGTCATCTCGATCAACGCCAAGCCTGCCCGGCAGGACCCACGCCGCGAGAGCTGGAAGCCGATTCTGGACTCGATCTCCCGCGAGACCTATCTACCACCGTGGGACCGACGACGCCGCTGGCTCGACCCGTGCATCGAAGACTCCATGTGCAGAATCAATCGGGCCACGCGTGGCCGTCCCGACGCCCCTTCGCTGGCACTGATTCGTCCGGCCCGGATCGACGGAATCAGAATCACGCCTCACGGCGGCTGGACCCCGGACGAGCAACGCAGGATCGATGCGTACGTCAACCAGCTCGACCTGCTCGACAGCCGGGACCGTACTCCGCTCGTGGCGCCACGGTTCCGGGCGGCCTACCGCTACCGATGCCACGAGGTCGATTGCAAGGGCCACGAGCAGGGCATTCTGGATTGGGAACTCGTCGCTTTCCAGCGAAGTCTTCGCGGATCCTCTGACACCGAACTACGGCAGGCGCTGGAGCAGAAGTTCCTCCATGAACTCTGTGCACCGAGCCGGGACGTCGCCTTCTACGTCGGCAACCAGGCCAAACGGGTCAACGTGTTCAGCGTTCTCGGGGTGTATTGGCCCCCTAAGCGGTAGGGCCCACCCGGTCCTGTACCGCCTGCAACACGACGTCTCGATGGCAGTGCTGCTGATCCGCCTCGAAGCAGAGCAGCGCGACCAACTCTCGCTGGCCGGCGACGGCGACGGCATCCAGCGCGTCGCACGCCTCCGGCCTGCGAAGAAGTTCCGCATAGACCGCCCGTGCCTGAGCCAACGCCTCGGCCGGGCCGGCGAACCCAGATCGATTTGACTTCGGGTTTCCCAGTTCCCGCCGATGCTCGTACGCGATACCAGCCTCACCGAGTGCACGCGCCAGGGCAGTCTTGCTGAATCCTCGTTTCCGCGATATCGGGGTCAGCCGAACATCGATCAGACGTGAAATTCCCCTGGCGTTCAGATCCGCGACGAACTCTTCGACGTCGCGGCCCTCGTAGCCCACGCCGACCAGGCCGGATCGCGCAGCGGTAGCGGTGACCATGAGGTCAGCCTCCCACACCTGCATCAGGTGGTGCGCCCGCTCCAGACCGAAGCTTGTCGTGTGGCGCGTCACGACGGCGGGACGGTCACCATCCAGAGATGGCCGTCCGGGTCGGCGAACGAGCCGGTGTAGCCCCAGGGCTGCGGTTGGGGTGCGGTGACGATCCGCGCGCCCGCTTCCCGCGCCCGTTCGACGAAGTTGTCGGCTTCGGCCCGCGTTTCGAGGTCCACGCCGATGATGCACTCACTCTGTCCGGGGACCGCGACCTGGTTGTCGCCGATCACCCAGCCGAACCCGCCGGTCGGGATGAGCATGATCCGCAGTCCGTCGTTGAGGGTGAACTGCAGCGGCTCCGGATAGCCGTCCTCGGCTATCTCGCCGAAGGGTTCCAGGCCGAGCCCGTCGCGGTAGAACCGGTACGACACGCCGCGGTCTGCGATCGGCAGGCTGACGATGATGGGCGAGAACTTCATCGTGGCAACCCCCGGATCAGCCGACGAGACAGCCCTGATCGTATCCGGGAGGCCGGGCGTTCGTGGTGATCGGCCGTGATCGTCTGCTGTTCTGCCGTCGCGGTACGGGCGTGTCGACCGGCTGAACAGCAGACGATCACCAGTGCCTTTCCTCGTGCGTACTACGCGTCAGTCACTGTTTCGGTCCACAGCGAGCCCCACACCCCCGAGTCGGATCGATCAGGTGGTGGCGGTGCAGGTCAGGACGGGTACGGACCCGGGGGTGCCGGATCCGAGGAGGCCGAACGTCGCGTTCGCCCCCGCTCCCAGGTTGGCGTTGTAGGCGACGTTGCGGGCGGTCACCGCGGAGCCGGTGACGGTGAGGTCGGTGTTCCACGACGAGGCGACCTGCTGGCCGGACGGGAGCGTCCAGTTGACGGTCCAGCCGCGGATCGCCGCGCTTCCGGCGGTCACCTGGACCTCGGCCTGGAATCCGCCGGTCCACTGGGAGAGCACCCGGTAGGTGGCGGTGCAGGCGCCCGCCGGCGGCGGGGTCGTCGGCGGAGCGGTGGTGGGCGGTGCGGTGGTCGGCGGAGCGGTGGTCGGCGGCGGGGTCGTCGGGTCGGGGTTGCCGGTGCCGCCGAAGGTGACGTCACTGCACAGGTAGTACGACTGGTCCATGTGGCTGGCCTGCCAGATGGTGTAGACGATGTGCCGGCCGGTGCGGCCGGGTGCGCTTCCGGCGACCTGGATCGAGACCCCGGTGGCCTCCTGGGTCCACTGCGAGGCCGGGGTGTTGCCGATCTGGCCGACGAGTTCGAGGTTGCCCCAGCCGAGTGGTTGGGTCAGCGGATCGAAGCCCTGCTTGGTGACGTACACCCGGATGTAGTCGGCGCCGTGCGAGGCGTGGTCGAGCAGGCGTACCCGGAAGTTGTTGGCGATCGGGGTGGAACGCCAGGCGCCGACGGTGTCCAGGGCGTTGTAGCGCGGGCTCTGGGTGCGTCCGCCGCTGCAGAGCTGTCCGTCCGGGACGGCGGCCTGGTGGTTGCCGCCGGCCCCGTCGCGGTAGAGGCCGTTCCAGTTCCACATGGCGTTCGGGTCGGCCTGCCAGGCCTGCCAGCACATCGGATCCTCGGTGGCCATCCGGGGATTCTGGAAGTCGCTGCCCCAACGCTGCCAGCAGCCGTAGTTGCGGGAGGCGGGATCGACGATCGATCCGTGTGCGGAGGCGGAGTTGGCGAGCGCGGTGACGAGCAGCAGTACGGCGGTCACGGCGACCGCGAGGCCGCCGAGGGCGAGTCGTGAGATACGTGAGCGGATGAGAGTGGACATCGAAGCCCCTTACCGTGCGGAGAAAGTACGACGTCGGTCGCTGGCGCGGTGAGCTGCCCCTGCTCCGCGCCAGCCGCGTGGCTCCCGCTGCGGCTCAGTCCTGAGACTTACACATTAAATCGAGATTGGTCAATAGTTCACCAACTCGGACGTCCGCAACCATGCGGTTGCAGCAGGCGCCGATCCATGCAACCCTGTGGTTGCACTACCGATGGACGCGGAGGCACACGCATGACAGACGAACCCGATCGGATCGAACGCCAGATCGACATCGACGCACCGGCGGCCCGGGTATGGACCCTGATCGCGGAGCCGGGGTGGTACATCAACGAGAACAGGATCGTCGAGCACCGGATCGAACGCTCGGGCGACCTCGACATCGTGCACGACCCCGTCCACGGCCCGTTCGCCATCCGTACGGTCGCCCTCGACGAGCCCCGGTACGCCGCCTTCCGGTGGCTCGCCGATCCGGACCGGCCGGACGCCCCGTCCACCCTCGTCGAGTTCTGGATCGAGGAGACGTCGCCGGACTCCGTCGTACTGAAGGTCGCCGAGAGCGGGTTCGCGACGTTGCCCGGCGACGAGCGGGAACGTCGTACCCGCCTGGCGGAGAACGAGCAGGGCTGGATCACCGAACTCGCCCTGGCGAAGCGGCATCTCGAAGGTCTGGCCACCGGTGTCGACGGCTGATCCGGCACTCGCCCCGGTCTTCGCCGCGCTGGCCGACGAGACCCGGTGGGCGATCCTCGTCCGGCTCGGCACGGGACCGGCATCCGCGTCGGCTCTCGCCGTCGAGTTCCCGGTCTCGCGGCAGGCGATCGCCAAGCATCTCGCCGTACTCCAGGAGACCGGGCTCGTCCGCGCCGAGCGGGTGGGGCGGGAGGTGCGGTTCGCGGCGGTCGGGGCAAGGCTCAGCGCGGTCGGCCGCGACCTGGAGCGACTCGCGTCCGCCTGGGACCGCCGGCTGGCGCGGATCAGGACGATCGCGGAGGCGGCGGAGCAGCCGACCGGTCAGCCGGCGGAGCGGTCGGCCAGCGGGCGGCGGCGCCACGCGGAGTCGGACAGGGCCGGCGGTCGCCAGGCGCCGTCCGGCTGATAGAGGTTGGTGCCGGGCGGCACGATCTCGTCGATCCGGTCAAGGGTCGCGTCGTCCAGGGTGAGCGAGGCACCGGCGAGCAGCCCGTCGAGCTGTTCCATGGTCCGCGGTCCGATGATCACCGAGGTGACGGCGGGGTGCGCGACGGTGAAGGCGACAGCCAGTTCGGGCAGGGTACGGCCGAGGCCGGCCGCCAGCTCGGCGAGCTGCTCGGCGGCGTCCAGCTTGACGGCGTTCGCCGGGATCGCGGGGTCGAACCGGGCCGGGTTGAGCGCGGCCCGCCCGCTGGACAGGTCGACCGGCTGCCCCTTGCGGTAGCGGCCGGACAGGAAGCCGGAGGCGAGCGGGCTCCAGACCATCACCCCCATGCCGTACCGCTGGCAGACCGGGAGCACCGACGATTCGATCCCACGGGCCAGGATCGAGTACGGCGGCTGCTCGGTCCGGAACCGGCCGAGGGCGCGGCGTTCGGCGACGTGGTGCGCCTCGACGATCTCCTCGGCGGGGAAGGTCGAGCAGCCGAAGGCGCGGATCTTGCCCTGCCGGACGAGGTCGCCCAGCACGCCGAGCGTCTCCTCGATGTCGGTGGTGTGGTCGGGGCGGTGCACCTGGTAGAGGTCGATCCAGTCGGTCTGCAGGCGGCGGAGGCTGTCCTCGACCGCCCTGGTGATCCAGCGCCGCGAGTTCCCGCTGCGGTTGCGGCCCTCACCCATCTGGAAGTGCACCTTGGTGGCGAGTACGACGTCGTCGCGCCGGCCCCGCAGCGCCTTGCCGACGATCTGTTCCGACTCACCGGCGGAGTACATGTCGGCGGTGTCGACGAAATTGATCCCGCGGTCGAGGGCGGCGTGGACGATGCGGGCGCAATCGTCGTGGTCGGGGTTGCCGACGTAGCCGAACATCATGGTGCCGAGGCAGTGCACGCTCACTTCGATGCCGGTGCCGCCGAGGACGCGGTAACGCATGGCCTTCTCCCAGGGGAATCGTCGGTCCTGTGCGATGTCACCGTAGGAGTTCGAGCGTGCTCGAGGTCAAGAAGTCAGCAGAACCAGCCGTCCTGGACCCAGCCGCGCCGGTTGATGTGGCCGTACGCGAACCCGTAGACGTAACCTGCGCTGCGCGGCCCCTCGACCAGAAAGGTCTGTCCACGGTGGAGCGTGCCCATCCAGGCGCCGATCGGCTGGGTGCGGACGAACAGCGTCTCGGCACAGACGGTCTCGCGTACGCCGATGCGGCCGTTCGCGGCCTGCGCGGCGGTCGGCGTGGCAACCAGGGTGGCGGCGACCAGCGCCGCTACGGCCGTCCCGCGGGCGATCCGCATCCGTCCTCCTCTCCGGCCCGTGGTGCGGCTCACCACGAGTCGTATCCGCCGATGCATTCGAAGCGCACGAAGCCCCAGTCGTTGGGACCGAAGTCGAAGGTGGCCGCCCAGCCGTTGTAGACCGGGTGCGCGCCGGGGGTGTGGCCGACCTTGTTGCCGTACGTCAGGACCCGCTTGAGGCGGTGCGGGCCGGCCGCGGAGTCGTAGTTCTCGTAGAAGCTGGCGGTCTGGCAGACGATGACCGCGTGCCGCGGAACCACCGGGTTCGCGGCCGCGGCGGGTGCTCCGGCGACGGTCAGCCCGAGGGCCGCCACGCCACCCACGATGATCCGTGCCGTCCGTCGCATCGTCGCCTCCGCTCGCCGGTCGACCGGCACGGGACCGTCGGTGGTCCGGCGCCACGATCGCCAGCCTAGCGATCATGTCCAGCTATGTCCATCGATGGATTTGGAGTCAAAGTGACGCCCGTCACCGTCCGGGCGGCAATAAAGCGCCTCGATCCGGCATTGCGGTGTGCGGAAGCACCAGGGACGGGAGCCGAGAGATGAGCAGCGCGTTCGACGAGGTCAAGATCGGCCGTTACACCGCCCGTAACCGGGTGGTGATGGCTCCGATGACGCGCAACCGGGCGTACGGGCCGGGCGCCACCCCCACCGAGCTGATGGCGACCTACTACCGCCAGCGTGCCGGTGCCGGCCTGATAGTCACCGAGGGCATCCAGCCCTCGGCGGTCGGCCAGGGCTATCCGAACACCCCGGGCCTGCACTCCACCCAGCAGGTACGGGCCTGGCGGCCGGTGACCGACGCCGTGCACGAGCAGGGCGGTCTCATCTTCGCGCAGCTGATGCACGCCGGCCGGATCGGCCACCCGACCGTCTACGACCAGGACCTGCACCCGGTCGGCGCGTCCGCGGTCAAGGCAGCCGGAACGATCTTCACCGGCGCGGCGGGCATGCAGGAATTCGTCGCCCCGAAGCCGCTGACCGGCACCGAGATCGCCGAGACGATCGGGGCGTTCGCCGACGCGGCGCGCAACGCCGTCGAAGCGGGCTTCGACGGGGTGGAACTGCACGGCGCCAACGGCTACCTGCTGCACCAGTTCCTGTCGACCAACGCCAACCAGCGCGACGACGAGTGGGGTGGCAGCGTCGAGGGTCGGACCCGGCTCACCGTCGAGGTCGCCCGGGCCGCCGTCGACGCGATCGGTGCCGACCGGGTCGGGCTGCGAATCTCCCCCGCCAACCCGTTCAACGACATCGCCGAGGACGGCCACCGCGACACCTACCTCGCACTGGTCGACGCGCTGAACCCGCTCGGCCTGGCCTACCTGCACGTCGCCGAGAGCACGGACACGGAACTGACCGGCATCCTGCGGGCCCGCTGGAACGGGGTGTCGATCCTCAACCCGTACACCCCCGGCGCGTACACCGGGCCGGAGGCGCTGAAGCTCGTCGAGTCGGGTGCGACAGACCTGGTCTCGTACGCCGCGCTCTTCCTGGCCAACCCCGACCTGCCCGAGCGGCTGCGGGTCGGCGGCCCGTTCAACACGCCGAACTACTCGACGGCGTACGGCGGCGACCACGAGGGCTACACCGACTACCCGACGCTGGCGGGCTGAACGCGCGGGCCGTACCGGGGTCCGGCAGCCCGGCCCCGGGGCGGCACGGCCGGCGGTAAAGGCCACGACAGCGGTCGACGGCGGCGCCTAGGCTGTCGGTCGGGGCGGCTCCCGGGTGTGCTTCCTTCTCCTCTTACCTTTGAAGAAGATCTAGCGCATCCAATCTCCGCCCCGCCTTCTTTCTCCGCATCGTGGGAGGACCGCACCATGCCCGCCACCGCCACCCCGCCGGCTGTCCGCAGCGCCGTCGCGGACGTACTGCTCAGGCACGGGCTGGTGGCGCCCGGGCTACTGTCGCGGTCCAAGGTCCGGCCGGGGCGGGTCCGGACCGACAGCGCGGCCGGCCTGGTGGCGTTGGAGGCGGACCTGGTCGCGCTCGGTTTCCTGCCCGGGCCTCGGCTGCGCCGGTACCTCGCCGGGCAGGAGCCGGAGCGCCTCGCCGAACTGGGGCTCGGCCTGCTCGACGGGCTGGCCCGGGCCGTCGGTGCGCACGTGCCCCACATTCCGCTGTTCCGGTCCTTCCCGCGCCGGATCCCGGCCGACACCAACGACCTCTACGTACGGCGCATCTTCGCCCTGCTGCTCCAGGAGCCGCGGCAGCCGTGTGTGCTGTGCGGTACGGCCGACCTCGTCCGGCCGGTGGCCCCCTGCGCCCACCTGGTCTGCGGCGCCTGCTGGGACGGTTCCGACTACACCGGCTGCCCGATCTGCCACCGCCGCATCGACTGCGAGGACGCCTTCCTGCGGCCGACTCCGCCGCCCGCACACCGGCCGCAGCCACCGTTGCCGCGCCGGGCCCGGATCATCGAACTGGCCGACGACGCCGGTCAGGCGTGCGGGGAGCTGACCGCCGCGCTGCTCGGGCGGCGTACGCCGCTGTCGCCGGCCGACCGCGCAGACCTGGACGCGCTGCTCGACCACGCCGGCCCCGCCTGGTTCGACCTGCTGCCGGCCGACATCCCGGTACGCGAGACCCGGGCCGCCGTCGTCGCCCGGGCCGTCACCGACCCGGCGGCCACCGACCGGCTACCGGACCTGCTGGACCGGTACGTCGGCACCGCCACCGACGTGCTGCGCCTGCTCCACGTCCTGCACGGTGCCGACGCCGGCCTCCGTACACCGCCGGCCCGACGCCGGTCGCTGCCCCGCCGGCTGCGACGGCTGCTGCTGTCCCGGCTCGACGCCCTGCCGCTGGCATCCCTTGTGGAGGATCTGCGCCGGCACGGTGCCCGCTGGCTGCGGATGGCGGAGAACCTGCACCCGTTCGAGGAGGCCGGCCGGCATCCGGTCGCCGCGACCGCGTTCGCCGTGCTGCGGCGTACCCGGATCGACGCCGACACCCCGTTCGGGCGGCTCGTGGCCGGTGTCGTCACCGCCCATCCGGGCGTCGCGGTCCGGCCCGGTGAGCGGATCACCGTCACCGGCTGGGCCGGCCGGGTCGAGGCGGCGCTGCCGGCCGGAAACGCCGTACCGCTGCTCGCCGCCCGGCCGGGTGAACTGGTGCGCCGGCTCGTCGCGGTGGCCCACCGGGCCGGCGATCCGGCGGAGTTGGTCGACACCGTCGACCGAGTCGCGCCCGCGGTCGCGCCCGGTGTGCTGCTGGCCGCGATCGGTGCGCTGCGGGCGGCGAGTTGGCCGGCCGTACCCCGCCTCTACTTCCCGCGCGGCGGCAGCGCGACACTGTGGACGGAGCCGGACCACCGGCCCCGGCTCGATGCCGGCGTCGCCGTCGACCTCGAATCGGTGCTCACCGCCGAGGTGCTGCGGCGGGCCGGCAACCTGCCGCCGGTCGACCATGCCCTGCTGGACGGCGGGCTCGTCGACCTGGTCGCGCCGTTCACCGAACGGACCGCGTCCGCCGCGCTGGTCCGGCTGCCGCGGGGCAGCGGCCAGCCGCTGCCGCCGGGGCGCCGGCTACGCCTTTTCCTGCACTGGACCGAGCCGGCCGGCACCCGGGTCGACCTCGACCTGTCGGTGTCCTTCTACGACGGCGGTGGCGGTTTCGTCGGTTGGTGCGACTACACCAGACTGCGGTTCGGGAAGCTGGATGCGGTACACAGCGGCGACCTCACGTCGGCGCCGCCGCCGGCGGGTGCCAGCGAGTTCGTCGACCTGGACGTGGCCGCCCTGCGCCGGCGGGGCATCCGGTACGTCACGATGCTGGTGCTGAGCTACAACGACGTGCCGTTCGACGCGATGACGGACGCGTTCGCCGGCCTGATGACCCAACCCGGTGACCGCGGGCGGCCGTTCGAGCCGCGGGCCGTCGAGCAGCGGTTCGACCTGGCCGGTGACGTCCGGGTCGCCATCCCGCTCGTCGTCGACCTGGACCGGTCGTCGGTCCGCTGGCTCGACTCGACGCTGGCCGTCGCCGGCGGTCAGCATTCGGTGGGGCGCTACTCGCGGACGATCGGCCGGCTCAGCGCCGCCGCCGACCGTCACTTCACCGCGGGGCACCGGGTCAGCCTGTGGGAACTCGCCTGCTGGCAGGTGGCCGCCCGGACCCGGCAGGTGACCGTGCGCGGCGGCTCGCCGCGGACGTACCGGCGCCGGGACGGCGAGACGGTGGCCGCGTTCGCCGAGCGGCTGGTCACCAACGGGCCGGCCGACGACACTCCGGTGAAGGCCGCTCCGGACTTCGCCGCCCTGGTACGGGCCGACGTCGACCTGCCGGTGGGGGCCGACGTGTACGCGCTGTACCCGGACCGGCTCGACCCGGCCCGGGTACGTCAACTGCAGGCGGGTGACCTGCTCGCGGCCCTCGCTCCGACCGGTGCCACCTAGCCGGCCGGCAGGGTGCGTACGCACTCCCACTCGGCGCCGACCGCCCGGTAGCCGAGCCACTCGTTGACCGCCAGCATCGGCCGGTTGACCTCGTCGTTTCCGGTGTAGGCCATGGTGAAGCCGGCGTCGCGGGCCCGGTGCAGCGCGACCGACTTGGCGAGCTTCGCCAGGCCCCGGCCACGGTGGGCGCGCCGGGTGCCGGTCGCCGCCGACGAGACCCGGCCGCTGTCCGGGTCGCCCTCGACGAAGGTGCACGCGGCCGGTTCGCCGTCGACCAGGACGGCCACGCTCAGGTCGTGCCGCAGGTTGGGGCTCTGCCAGGCGTCGCGGAACCAGTCGTCGTAGCCGAGCGCGTCGAGTGGGACCGCGCTCGGCTCGTCCTGGGTCGCCTCGGCGTCGACCGCGTAGACGGCCTCCGGCGACAGATCGGCGAAGGCGGCGACGGTCACCCCGGCCGGCGGCTCGGGCTGGGGCGGCAGGTCGGCGAGGACGGCGCCGGAATAGCGCACCTCGGCGGTGGTCCGGTAGCCGCGCCGGCGTACCCAGTCCAGCGATTCGGGATCACCGTGGGCGTAGCTCTGGACGCGACGGGCGCCGATCGACGCGAGATGTTCCTCGGCCGCCGCCAGCAGTGCGGAGCCGACGCCCTGACGACGGCGGTCCGGGCGGACCACGAGCGACACGTTGGCGGCACCGGACTCGGACGTCCAGGTGTTCAGCCCACACCCCACCAGGCCGACCAGGCCCGCGTCGTCGTCGACGGCGAACAGCGCGCCCCTGCTGGTCTCGAGCAGGGACCGCCAGTGGTGGCGTACGCCCTCGGCGGTGCTGAGGTGCCACGGCACAAGCTTGCGACGCAGGTCGAGGTAGGCGGCGGCGTCATCGGGGGTGCCGGGACGTATTGAGGTCATGGCCTTTGTCTAGCAGCCCGGACAAGTGGTTTTATCCGGCTGGCCGGGGACGGCGGCCGCCCCCGGCCCGACCGGATCAGTACGAGTAGTTCACCGTGACCGTGTCCTGGGCGGACCCACCGGTCGTGGGATAGGTGCCGCCGTAGAGCGTGTGTCGGACGTGGACTGCCCCCGCGCACTCTGACCGTTGAACAACGACACCGGAATCGTCGTGGCGGTGGTGATGTCCTGCGGCGCCGTACAGGCCCAGTCGGAGGTGCCGTACTGCTGCCGGTAGCAGATCGTGATCGTCTCGGTGGTCCGACCGTTGGTGTACGGCGTGACGTACACCGTCGTACCGGTGATGGAGGTGTTGTTCGGCACCTGGGACTGCGGCTTCGAGAAATACATCGTGGCGTAACCGCCGTCGAAGTAGATGTTGTACTTCGAGCGGCTTTCGGTCCACGAACCCGTCGCCGCCGAGGCCGGAGCGGCCACGACCAACGCGAGCACGGCCACTGTCATGGCCACGAAACCGGTACGGATGACGCTCTTCACAAAGGGCTCCTTCCGAGAAACGGGTGCCGACGGCGGATAAATGTTATGGACGGTCGATCCGAATAAGCAATTAATTGATCTCGATCGATTTGTTCACGTACCGAAATTGCCACGATTCCGCTGCCCGCACCGGCCAGGGGGTCTTGCTCCGGGCCGGTCCGGCCGACACCATGGGCTCTCGTGGAGAGTCCCCGCCCCGTGTCGTCGCTCGCCGTTCCTCCGCTGATCGGCGCCCTCGCCGGCAGCAGCGGCGTGCTCGTCGCCGGTGCGGGCGGCGGGTTCGACGTGTACGCCGGACTGCCGCTCGCCATCGCGCTGCGCGACGCCGGAAAGCGGGTCCACCTGGCGAACCTGTCCTTCTCCCAGCTCGAACTGCTCGACCTCGACGCCTGGCTGGCCGAGAACGTCGCCGCGGTCACCCCGAAGACCGTCGGCCTCGACGACTATTTCCCCGAACGCACGCTCGCCCGCTGGCTGGCCGAACAGAACCTGCCGGACACCGTCTACGCCTTCCCCCGAACGGGGGTGCGACCGCTGCGGGCGGCGTACCGGCATCTGGTCGACCACCTGGGGATCGACGCGGTCGTCCTGGTCGACGGCGGCACCGACATCCTCCTGCGCGGCGACGAGTCCGGGCTCGGCACCCCGATGGAGGACATGACCAGCCTCGCCGCCGCCGCCGGGCTCGCCGTGCCGGTGAAACTGGTGAGCTGTCTGGGCTTCGGCATCGACGCCTACCACGGCGTCAACCACACCCAGGTGCTGGAGAACATCGCCGCCCTGGACCGGGAAGGCGGCTACCTCGGCGCACTGTCGATTCCCGGGAACAGCCGGGAGGCGGTCCTCTACCGGGACGCGGTCGCCGCCGCCCAGGCCGCCACCCCGCTACGCCCGAGCATCGTCAACGGCCAGATCGCCGCCGCGACCCGGGGCGACTTCGGCGACCTCCACTTCACCCGGCGCACCCGCGGCAGCTCGCTGCTGATCAACCCGCTCATGGCCATCTACTTCAGTTTCCAGCTCGACGTCCTGGCCCGACGTTCGCTCTATCTGGACCGGCTCGAGGACACCGTCGGCATGCGGCAGGTCGCCAGCCGCATCGAGAAGTTCCGCGAAGAGATCGCCCACCGTACGCCCCGCGCGTTCCCGCACTGATCACGCCGGCCGGGCGGCCCCCCGGCGGAACGCGGGGTCAGTCCGTCGGCCGGGCGGTCGCCCCGACCGGGGTGAGCAACTCGGCTCCGGGCAGGACGAGGGGGCGCCAGGTCGGAGCGCCGTACCGGCCGTGTTTGGGGTCGATCCCGGTGAAGACCCGGCCCCCGACCCGTACCCGCACATGGCGGGCCTCCCAGTCGACGGTCGCCCGCTGGCGCACCCGCCCGGGTGACCGCCAGGTCCGGTCCTCGTACCGCACCAGGGCGGAATGCCCGTGCACCTGCCCGAACGGGACGAAGCCACCGGCATGGTGGTGATCCATCCAGGGTTCGACCAGCTCCCACCCCGTCTCCGCCCACAGTGGACCCGCCATCCGGTCCACCGCCAGGCTTCCGCCGCGCCGGATGAGGTCCGGTCGGCCGTTGAGCAGCCGTGCGGCGGACGCGGCGGTCATCGGCTCGCCGAGTTCCCGCCAGCAGCCGACGGTGAGTCCGGCGTGGGTGATCAGCAGGTCGTCTCCGTCGGCTGTGCGTACGGCGGCGGCGACGTCCATCCGGCCCTGTTCCCACCACGAGGTGAGCATGCTCGCGTCGTCCGGGCTGACCGGCTCGGGCCAGAACGGCACGCCGTCGGGCAGGTACTGGGCATCATGGTTGCCCACCAACTGGATCCAGCGGTCGGGCCGGTTCTGCAGATAGCCGTCGACGAGGGCGAGGACGCCCGTGCTGTCCGGGCCACGATCGACCAGGTCGCCGACCTGCACCACGATCACGTCGTCGGGCAGGGCCAGGCCGGCCTCGTGGGCACCGACCTCGAGCAACGCTCGGCGCAACTGTTCGGCATGTCCGCCGACGTCCCCGATGACGACCACCGTGGCCATGGCAACCTCCCGATCGCGTCGACCCGGACCGATCGTACCGGCGGGCGAAGGCCTCTACGACACCCGAACTGGTCCAACCAGTTGACAGGTCAGTTGATCCGTTGCCAGACTCCCGGACCATGGCGTTCGAGCCCGTCCCCCGCGGTCCGATCTCCGACCACGTCTTCGCGCAGTTGCGGGACGCGATCGTGAGTGGCGGATACCGACCCGACGACGCCCTGCCGAGCGAGCGCGAGCTGGCCGCCGCCTTCGAGGTCAACCGGCACGCCGTCCGGGAGGCGCTACGCCGGCTGCAACAACTCGGCCTGGTCCGGGTCAGCCAGGGCGGGGCGACCCGGGTGCTGGACTGGCGCGAGCACGCCGGACTCGACCTGATCCTGTCGCTGCCCGGGTCGGGCAACGCGCTACCGGTCGGCACGCTGGTCCGCGACCTGCTCGAGATGCGGGCCTGCGTCGGCGTCGACGCGGCCCGACTGTGCGCCGAACGCGGTACGCCGCGGGCCAGGGCGGCGGTACGCGACGCGGTCGACGGGTACGCCGAACTGGCGCCCGATCTGCCGGGCATGGCCGAGGCCAACACGGCGCTGTGGCGGCGGATCGTCGAGGGCAGCGGCAACACCGCCTATCTGCTCGCCTTCAACAGTCTCGTCGGTGCCGGCGCGGTGCCGTCGCAGTGGCGGGCCGCCGAACTGCTCGACGTCGCCCGGCACCGCCGGCTCGCCGCGGCCATCGTCGCCGGCCAGGCGACAGCGGCGGCGAAGCACGCGCGGGAACTGCTCACCGCGCCGGTGGCCGATCCCGCCGCTTCGAGGCAGCGGAGCCGGGCATGATGTGGCTGTTCGGCGCGGTCGTCGCCGTGGAGTTGCTCGGGGTCGTGCTCGACCTGCCGGTGCTCCAGTGGCTGGCGAAGCCGCTGCTGGCGCCGGTGCTGCTCGCCTGGCTGTGGACCGTACGACGCCGGTTCGACGGTGTCGCGGTCGGCCTGGTCTTCGCGACGGCGGGCGACGTGGCGTTGCTGATGTCCGGCCAGACCGCGTTCCTCGCCGGGATGGGGTTCTTCCTCGGCACCCAGATCAGTTTCCTGGTCGCGTTCGTCCGGCGCGGCCGGCCGCCGCTCGCGGCGCTGCTCGGCTACGCCGCGTTGTGGGTGACCGCGAACGCTCTGTTGTGGAGCGCGTTGGGCCCGTTGCGGCTGCCGATCCTCGGCTACAGTCTCGCGCTGTGCGCGATGGCCGCCGCCGCGACCGGGGTCTCGCGCCGTACGGCGGTCGGCGGGGCGCTCTTCCTCTTCTCCGACCTGGTGATCGGGCTGGGCGCCGCCGGGACCACGCTGCCCGGGCATCACCTGCTGGTGATGACCACGTACATCGCCGCGCTGCTGCTGATCACCACAGGCTGGGCGGCCGGACCGGTCGGACGGGATGGAACGGCCGGGCGGCCACCGTCGCCGGCGGCCGCCCGTGCCTGAGCCCGATCAGATGTTGTTGTTCCAGCCACGCTTGATGGCGCTGACCGGTTGCGGCACCCCGACCCGCAGCACGTCCCACCGGCGGTTCGGCTCGTCGGAGTTGCGCAGGGTGATCTGGTCTCCGACGGCGGTCCGGGGCTCGACCCAACAGGTCAGATAGCGATTGGCCGACCGCAGGTCGACCTGCACCAGCATCGTCGTCATGCGGTGCAACGTATCGAAGCCGCTCCGCCGGCACATCCGGTTATCCGCCGGCCGGCGGCGGGTCGACGGGCTCGGGCGGCGCCCACGCCCGGCCGGCCTGGAATCATCGGGCCGTGGAAACCGCCGTGGAGTTCGTCGCGATCTTCGTCGCGGGGTTCTGGGCCGGGATGATCAACGTGGTGGTCGGTTCGGGCACCCTGGTGACCTTCCCGACCCTGCTGCTCTTCGGCTACCCGCCCCTGGTCGCGAACATCTCCAACAACATCGGCCTGGTCGGCGGGGGCATCTCGGGCACGTACGGCTACCGGCACGAACTCGTCGGAAAGCGGGCGCTGCTCAGGAGCCTGCTGCCCGCCTCCGTGCTCGGCGGGACGGCGGGCGCCCTGTTGCTGCTGGTCCTGCCGGAGAGCGCGTTCAAGGCGATCGTCCCGGCCCTCATCGCGGCCGGCCTGCTGATGGTCGTCGCGGGTCCGGCGATGCAGCGCCGCGCCGCCCGGCGTCGCCTGGGTACGGACGACGGCGGCACACTCAGCCCCCGGCGACTGGCCGCGGTCGTCGCCGGCGTCTTCGTGCTCGGCATCTACGGCGGCTACTTCGGCGCCGCGCAGGGGATCCTCGTCGTGGGCCTGCTGAGCGTGCTGACCGCCGAGAGCCTCCAGGCGATCACCGGCGTCAAGAACCTCCTGACGACGGCGGTGAACGCCGTGGCCGCCGCCACCTTCATGATCGTCGCCTGGGACTCCGTCGACTGGAAGCTGGTCGCGCTGATCGCTGCCGGCGCCACGCTCGGCGGCCTCGCGGGGGCGAGGTTCGGTCGTAAACTCTCGCCACGACTTCTGCGCGCCATGATCGTCGTCGTCGGCACCGTGGCGATCGTCAGGATGGTGTTCTTCGACTGACGGTGCCCGGCCCGGCTACAGCAGTTGCCGGTGGAGGAGCATCCGCAGCGCGACGTAGCCCGGCAGGGCCGGCAGCCAGAACGTCGCCAGCCGGTAGATCAGCACCCCGGCGACCGCGGTGTCCGGTGCGATGCCGTAGAGCAGCAGGCCGGAGACGAGGGCCGCCTCGGTGGCACCGAGTCCGCCCGGGGTGGGCGCCGCCGACGCCACCCCCTCGCCGACGACGGACACCAGCACGACGGCCGGTACGACCGCCAGATCGACGGGCAGACCGACCGCGAGCAGGGCGAGATAGAGGCACGCGCCGTACAGGACGGTCAGGCCGAGGGACACCGCGGTCAGCCGTACCAGCCGGCGCCTCTCGGTGAGGGCGCGCAGGGCCGCGACCACCTGGTGCACGGCGGTGCGGCCCCGGGTCCGTAGCCGCGGTACGGCCGCCGCGGCGGCGGCCGCGAGCAGGATGGCGAGAACGGCCAGCAGGATCGGCAGCCCCTTGGTCGCGGCGGCGTGCACGAGGTCGCGGGTCGGCTCCCGGGCGAAGGGCAGCAGCACCGGCAACAGGACGGCGACGGAGACGACGCCGGCCACCCGGACGACGGCGACGACCGTGGCCGCCTCCGCCGCCGGTATCCCCTTCCGGTTCAGATATCGCAGGCTCAGCGCGGCACCACCGACGCTGCCGGGGGCGAGCCGGTTGGCGAAGGAGGCGGCGACCTGGGTGAGGACGGCCTGGCCGAGCGGGATCCGGCCACCGGCGGCGAGGCGGAGTGCCAGGGCACTCAGCAGGTAGGTGCCGGCC
Source organism: Polymorphospora rubra (assembly GCF_018324255.1). Lineage (GTDB taxonomy): Bacteria > Actinomycetota > Actinomycetes > Mycobacteriales > Micromonosporaceae > Polymorphospora > Polymorphospora rubra. The sequence continues at coordinate 3,026,671 of NZ_AP023359.1, read as the reverse complement.
GAGCCCAGCAGGGTGGCCGCGACGGCGAGCGGGTTGGCGTGCAGCATCAGGTGCAGGGCGGCGCGCACCTGCCCGATCTGCGGCAGCAGGAAGTGGACGAGCAGACCGAGCATGACGAGCAGGAAGACACTGCGCCGGGTGACCCGGACGACCGGAGCCGGCCGGTCGTCGTGGCCCGGACACCGCTCGACGATCCGGTCGTGGAGTTCGGTCAGCAGGTTGGGGTGGCTGTCGAGGATCTTGCGACCGGCGTGGGAGAGCAACGGCCGTTGCAGGTAGGGCAGGCTGTCCGCCACCGGCTCGGCCCCGATGTGTTCGACGGCGGCGGTGACCGCTGGTGCCGCCCCGGCCAGGCCGGCCAGGGTCACCAGCAGCTCGACGAGGTCCCGGGCCCGCTGGTCGGCGGAGGCGTTGCCGGCGCCGAAGCTGAGATCGACGAGGTGGACCCGGGAATCGTCGCGCAGGATGTTGGCGGCACGCAGGTCCCGGTGCGCGAGTCCGGCGCGGTGCAGCAGGGCGACCTGGCGGCAGGCGTCGGCGAGGACGGCGGGCGACGGCGGCGTACCGGCCGCGTCGAGGGACCGGCCGTCGACGTACGGCTGGATCAGGACGGCGTCGCCGTCCGGGCCGGTCGCGGTGGTGACGACCCCGGGGGTACGCACCCCGGCCCGTTCGGCGAGCAGCGACATCAGGGCCTCGTGCTCGTTCTTCTGTCTCGCGGTGAGGTACGGCGGCTCGTCGGCGATGTTGCGGTACCGGACCCGCCGGTAGAGCTTGTAGAGCCAGTCCGCGTCCCGCTGTTCGCCACCGGTGACCTTGACGAACAGGCGCTCGCCGTCGCCGGTGGTGGCCTTCCAGGGACGGGAGCCGCGGGCGTCGCCGGTGATCGGCGCCAGCCGGGCGACGTCGACGCCCTGTTCCCGCAGCGCCCGTCTGATGCGGTCCGCCGACCGCTCCGGGCCGATCTCACCGACCATGAGCCGGGTGAGGCAGACGGCGAGCCAGCCGACCAGGAACCCGCCGAGCGCGTCGGCGGGCAGGTGTGCGCCGACGTGCACGCGGGCGACCGCGACCACGGCGATGGCCGCCCAGACGTAGCCCCGCCGGTGCCGGGCCACGGCGCGGGCGACCACGAGGCCGAGCGCGGACGCGACCGCGACGTGCCCGGACGGGTAGCCGAGCGCGCCGGTGACGGTGTCGTGGATCCGTACGTCGGCCAGCAGGGCCGCCGGCCGTTCCCGGGCCACCGCCAGCTTGCCGGCGACGGCGAGCCAGTACGCGAGATTGCCGGCGATCAGCAGGTCGCGGGCGAGGGCGATCCGGCGCACCGCGACCGCGACGAGCGCCGCCACGAACACCGCCACGTACGAGCCGGCCTGCATGATCACCACCAGCACCGGTGTGACACCGGTCGGCAGGTGGTTGAGGAGCCCGAACAGGTCCCGCTCCCAGTGGCTGACCGGCCGACCGCGGAACCAGGCGCTGAGTGCGGCGAACAGGCCGGCCGAGGTGGTCAGGCTGAACACGAGCGCCGGTGACGGTCGGTGGGTCCGGGACATGGCGGTCCTCGCGTACGGGCGTCCACCGGGGAGTGGTTCCGGATCCGACCCTACGTGGCCGCCGGCCTCCCGTTGGCCGGATCCGTGAGCCTGAGCCGGTCCGCGGCGGCGCAGGTTTGCGGTCCGCGTGGCCGGGAACCGGCACTGCGCTGAGGAGGTGCCTGGTGGCCGGGACCGGACCCGTCGACCCCGGCTGCGAGCTGTGCACGAGCGGCCTGCCCGCCGGCTGGGTGTTGACGTACGTCGACGGCGACCCGGACGGGGAGGGCACCCGGGAGGCGCTGCTCACGGTCGGCAACGGCTATCTCGCCAGCCGTGGCGCGGCGCCGGAGGCGTCGGCCGACGGGGTGCACTATCCGGGTACCTATCTGGCCGGCTTCCACAACCGGCTCCCGGGCACCGGCCGGGATGCGGCCGAGAGCATCGTCAACCTGCCCAACTGGCTGCCGTTGACGTTCCGGCCGGCCAGCGGTGAATGGTACGCCCCGGGGCGGGGGCACCGGCTGCACGAACATCAGGCGCTCGACCTGCGTACCGGCGTGTACCGCCGGGAGTTGGTGGTCGCCGACCGGCAGCGGCGGCGGACCCGGCTGCGGCAGCGCCGCCTGGTCTCCATGGCTGCGTCGCATCTGGCCGCGCTGCACACGACGATCGTCGCGGAGAACTGGTCGGGGCGGCTGGAGGTACGGTCGGGGCTCGACGGCGGCGTGGTGAACGCCAACGCGCCCGAGGAGCTCGGCACCTGCGGCCGGCACCTCGACCGGGTCGGGTGCGGCACCGACGGCCCGGAATCGCTGTGGATGGTGGCCGAGACCGGTGACTCGCATCTGCGGGTGGCGCTGGCCGCCCGGACCCGGGTTTCGGTCGGGTCGCGGCGGCAGCCCGCGCACCGTACGGTCGGCGGGCCGGCGGAGATCGGCCAGGTGTTCGCGCTCGACCTGACGGCGGGTGAGCCGGTGGCGGTGGACAAGACGGTCGCCGTCTTCTCGTCCCGGGACCGGGCGGTGTACGAGCCGCTGGTCGCCGCCCGCACCGAACTCGGCGACGCCGGCCCGTTCGAGGTCCTGGCGACCGACCACGCGGCGGTGTGGGCCGGGCTGTGGGAACGGTTGCGGATCGACGTCGGCGAGGACCACGCCTGGCAGCTTCCGGTCCGGGTGCAGACCTTCCACCTGGTGCAGACACTGTCGCCGCACACGGTCGACCTCGACGTCGGGGTGCCGGCGCGCGGCCTGCACGGGGAGGGTTACCACGGCCACATCTTCTGGGACGAACTCTTCGTCTACCCGTTCCTCAACCTGCGGCTGCCGGAGCTGACCCGGGCCATGCTCGAGTACCGGCACCGGCGGTTGGGCTGGGCCCGCCGCCAGGCGGCCGAGTTGGGCATGGCCGGTGCGCTGTTTCCGTGGCAGAGCGCCAGCAGCGGGCGGGACGAGAGCCCGGCCCGGTCCCGCAACCCGGTGACCGGCAGGTGGGTGCCCGACCACACGAACCTCCAACACCACGTCAACCTGGCCGTCGCCCACTCCGCCTGGCAATACTGGGAGACCACCGCCGACCTGCCGTTCCTCGCCACGACCGGAATCGACCTGCTGGTGGAGACGGCCCGGTTCTGGGCCGGCGCGGCGACGTACGACCCGGCCGACGACCGGTTCGACATCCGCGGGGTCATGGGTCCCGACGAATACCACGATGGCTATCCGAACCGGCCGAGCGAGGGGCTCGACAACTGCGCGTACGTCAACGTGATGGTCGCCTGGACGCTGGCCCGCGCGTGTGAGGCGTACGGGCTGCTCGAACGGCACCCGGGGGCGAGGCCGTGGCTCCGGCCGGCCGTCGGACGCCCGGAGCTGGAGCACTGGGCCCACATCGGGCGCCGGCTGCGGTTGTCGTTCCTCGACGACGGGATCCTGGCCCAGTTCGAGGGCTACGCCGATCTGCCGGAGCTGGACTGGGAGCACTACCGGCGGCGGTACGGCGACCTGCGCCCGTTGGCGTGGCTCATGCAGGCCGAGGGCGACAGCACCAACCGGTACCGGGTGTCCAAGCAGGCCGACGTGCTCATGCTGCTCTACCTGTTGGGCGCGGACGAGCTGGCCGGTCTGGTCGGCCGGCTCGGCTACGACCTCGACCGGGCGCGCATTCCCGCCACCGTCGACCACTACCTGACCCGTACGACGCACGGGTCCACGTTGAGCCGGGTCGCGCACGCCTGGGTGCTGGCCCGGACCGACCGGCGGCGGTCGTGGGACATGCTGTTGGCGGCCCTGGGCACGGATCTCGGGGACCTGCACGACGGTACGGCCCGGGAGGGGATCCATCTCGGCGCCACGGCGGGGACGTTGGACATCCTCCAGCGGTGCTACACCGGGCTAGAGATCCGCGACGGCGTGCTCCGGCTCGATCCGCTGCTGCCCGAGGGGTTGGACCACCTCCGCTGCACGATCCGGTACCGGGGCCGGCTGATGGACCTGACCGTCGACCACCGGGAGGTGCGGATGACCAGCCCGCCTGGTGACGAGCCGCCGATCCCGGTGACGGTACGGGGGCGGCGGCTGCGACTGGCCCCCGGCACCACGGTCACCGTTCCCCTGGACGGTGACGCGTAGCGGCCGGCGCTGGTCAGTGGGTGGGTGGCGGCCCGAGCAGTTCGATGCCGTGCCGGGCGGCGGCGTGGCCGAGGGCGGCCGGGTCGATGGGGCCGGGGTCCGGCAGTCGCCGCTCGGGCGCGGCTTCGCCGGCCTCGGCGGCGAAGCCCTCGAAGCCGGACGGGGTGGTGATCTGCAGGGTCCGCAGTGGTTCGTCCGGCCCGACCAGGAACGTGTGCGGCAGGCCGACCGGCAGGAGCACGAGGTCTCCGGGGCCGGCGGGCAGCACCTCGCCCGCGCAGCGGAACTCGGCGGTGCCGGAGATCACGTAGAACAGTTCGTCCTCGGTCTGGTGCCGGTGCAGCGGGGGCGCGAAGCCCGGCGGATTGACGAACTCCGCGACGGTGAGCCGGCCGCGGGTCTGTGCCCCGGCGGCCTTGACGGTGACGAGGTTGCCGAGGAACCAGTACGCCTCGCCCTCGTCGGCCTTCAGCACGTACGGCCGGACGGACATGCCCGACCCTCCTTTGGATAGACGCGGTATTGCTCGATAGACGCGAGTATGATGAATAGACTGCTAGCATGTCAACGACATGGACGAGAGCAGCGACGCGAAGCCGAAACGCGCATACCGGTCGGCGGTCCGCGAGGAGAGCGCCCGTCGCACCCGGCAGGCCGTGGTCGCCGCCGCCGCCGACCTCTTCGTCTCGGGGGGCTACGGGGCGACCTCGCTGGCCGACGTCGCCGCCCGGGCCGGCGTCGCCCGGCCCACCGTCTTCGCCGCCTTCGGCTCGAAGCCCGCGCTGCTGCGCCAGGTGCTCGACGAGGCGCTCGCCGGAGACGACGAACCCGTGCCGGTCGCCCAGCGCCCGTGGTTCCGCCCGGTCTGGGAGGCCGACACACAGGCCGGCGTGCTCGACGGCTACGCGGGGGTGTGCACCCTGATCGGCGGGCGGGCCGCCCGGATCTTCGAGACCGTACGGCGGGCGGCCGACGACAACGAAGAGGTCGCGCAGGTGTGGGAGACGCTGCTGCGGAACCGGCGCCGGGGGGCGGCGATGGTGGTCGAACGGGTCCGGGGGCTCGGCCCGCTGCGGTACGGGTCCGACGTCGAGCGGGCGATCGACGTCGTCTGGCACTTCAACGATCCGGCCCACTACGACGCCCTGGTGACCCAATGCGGCTGGTCGGAGAACGACTTCCGGGACTGGCTGTCCGAACAACTGACCGGCGGGCTGCTCGGCGCTCCCCGACGGGGACGCGGCGCGACCTGACCGGAATCCGCACCGGCACGCACGGCGGCCGGGACGGAGAGTGTTCCCCGTCCCGGCCGGACCGGACGTGCTACTTCTTCGCGCTCTGCTTGGCCATCATCGGGTCGGCGCCCTTGTCGACCCGCTTCATGGCGTTGCGCAACTGTTGCTCGCTCATCTTCGAGTTGCCCTCGATGCCTGCCTGATGGGCACGCTTGCGCAGGTCATGAAGGTTCTCACGGTCAGCCATCTCGACCCCCTTAGCTCGGCCGCGAGGGCGGGCAGCCGCCCTCCCGACGGTCCGTAGGTTGGCTTCCCGGCACCGGTCGCGGTAAACGCCGGCCGTTCTAGACTCGGCGCCATCGAAGAGATCGAGATCCGACGCGCCGAACTGACGGCCGCCGGTCGGCGCCTGACGCTGACCGCCGGCACCGTGGTCGGCAACCGCTACCCGGCCAACTTCGACATCCTGCACCTCGACGACGCCCGTCCGCTGGTCGTCGTCGCCGACGGCATGGGCGCCGGCGAGGGGAGCCGGGTCGCCGGCCGGACCGCCGTCGACGTCTTCGTCGAGACGGCCGGGCCCGGCCCACGGGCGCTGCGCGCCGCCGTCGCGCAAGCCCAGCGCCGACTGGCCGATGCCGGCCGCCGGCTGGGCGAGCTGACCGGCTGCACGCTGACCGCGTTCGTCGGTGACGACCACGACGCCTGGCTGGTGCAGATCGGCGACTCGCGGGCCTACCGGCTACGGGACGGGCAGCTCGAACTGCTCACCGTCGACCACACCGCGGCCTGGCTCGGCGCGGTCAACGGCTGGTATCCGTTCGACTCGGCGCGGGCCCACGCCGACCGGTACCGGCTGATGCGGTACGTCGGCCACCCCGACCAGCCCGAACCCGACGTACTCAACGTGACCCTGCGTCCGGGCGACGTCTATCTGCTCTGCACAGACGGGCTGGCCGAGCAGGTGCCGTACGGGCGGATCGCCGAGGCGCTGACGCGGGACCGGGACGCCGTCGGCACCCTGCTCGCCGATTCGCTGCGGGCGGGCGGCAACGACAACGCCACCGGCGCGGTCATTGTCGTCCACTGAGGACGGTCCAGCCGGTCGGGACGATGTCGCGATGGTCGACCAGCGCGATCCCGTCCGCCTGCTCGGCGACGACGAGCTGGAAGGGTCCGCCGTCGTGGCCAACTGTGCGATGAACCGTGAGCGGCAACTGGCGGGTGTCAACAGCTACGCCCGGGAGTTGGGCTTCGATCCGGTCGACGTCCTCACCACCCGGCCCGCGGGCGCGGCCTGGCTGGACCTGTGCTGCGGCACCGGCCGGGCACTGATCCAGGCCGCCGCCCACCCGCGGCCGGCGGAAACCAGCCTCGTCGGGGTCGACCTGGTCGACGCCTTCGACCCCGTCCCGGCAACCCCGTACGCGCCACAACTGGTCTGCGCGTCGGTCACCACCTGGACCCCGGCCCGGGCGTTCGACCTGATCACCTGCGTACACGGCCTGCACTACGTCGGCGACAAGCTCGCCGTGCTGACCCGCGCGGCGAGCTGGCTCACCGACACCGGCCGACTCGTCGCCGACCTGGACCTGCACAGCATCCGGCTCCCGGACGGGCGACCGGCCGGACGGCGGCTCACCGCCCGGCTCCGCGCCGCCGGCTTCTCGTACGATGCCCGCCGGCACCGGATCAGCCGCACCGGCCCGGGCGACGTCCGCCTTCCCTACGCGTTCCTCGGGGCGGACGACCGCGCCGGGCCCAACTACACCGGACAGCCCGCGGTGCACTCGTACTACGCCGAGACGGACTGACCGTCCAGCATCTGTCCGCTTCGGACGTCGGGGTGGCCGGCCGATCCGGCCACCCCGTTCATGCCCGGTCAGGCATCGTCGGCCGCGCTAGCGGTTCAGCGGTGGCCGCCAGCCGTCGCGGTACTCGACCGGGCCGGCACCGCCCTGCCGGAGCCGGACCTGACCGTGCCAACTCCCGGGGACGGGTTCGGTAGCGATCACAGCCGGCCGTTCGACGACGACGCAGACGTCCTCCCCCGGCCACCACCAGCCGCAGGAGCGGGCCAGCACCGCCCAGTCGTCGAGGTGGTCGGCGTCGGCCGACCCGTACCGGGCGAACCCGAGCCGGTGGAGCATGTCGTAGTAGCCGATCCAGTGCGCCTCCTGCTGGCCGTACCAGGCGACCGGCAGCCGCCCGTACGTGGCGAGCGCGCCGCGTACGGGCAGGTAGAACCCGTTGGCGAGACTGGTCCGTAGGGCGTCTCGCACCCCCTGCCGCAACACCTCCCGCAGCGGAACGCCGGCGTCGAGGGCTTCGACCGGCGGCAGCACCGGCCAGGGTTTGCCCTTGCGGGCGGATCGGGGCGGATCGAGGTCGGGATGGGAGACCCCGTCGTCCAGCGCGCCGCGCAGCCGGGACAGCCCGGCGGCGATGTCGCTGGCCAGCGGGGGTGTACCCGGCGGGCGCCGGGACATCACCCATCAGGACGTCATGGGTAGGCAGGCCGGCCAGGAGCGGGAGCGCCTGGCGGGGTGACTCGACCCAGCGGAAGCGGGGTCGGGGTCGGGAATGCCGGGCGTAGACGGCGGCCAGCCGGTCCTCGGTGCCGGCCCGGTCGGCCGGTGCGGTCGAGAGTCCTGATCCAGCCATTCCCGCCGGATCTCCACGGCGGCGTGCCAGTGTTCGACGGCCGAATCGGGCGTCGTGGCGGGGATGACATCGCGAGCGGCCTGGTGCCGCGCGAGGGCGGTCACCGCGCGAGGGCGGTCACGCCCTTCCGGTAGGTAGCGATCATGGCGCCATGATGGCCCACCAGCCCCGGCCCTCGCAACCACGTTCCGCTGATGCGAAGGAATGTTTCAATCTACGGGTATTCAAGGGCAACTTTCTCCCATAGCCTGGGCGGACCGCAGCGCCATCGACGCCGACGAATCACCGCGGCCCCACCACAGGAGATCCCATGGACCGAAAAGGCCCTGTCCAGCACCCCGTCAGCCGCCGACGACTCCTGACCGGCGCCGCCGGGGTCGCCACCGCCGGAGCGTTCGCCGGAGCCTTCACCGCGCCCGCGCCGGCGAGCGCCGCCGGCAACGGGCACGGACTGCACATCGTCGACCGCAACGAAAACGGCGGCCGCCTGCAGTACTACCGCTTCGCCACCGACGCGATCGCGTGGGATCCGGCGGTAAACGTCCTGCTGCCCGACGGCTACCACACCAGCGGCAAGCGGTACCCCGTGCTCTACCTGCTGCACGGTGGGAACGCGGACTTCCGCACCTTCCATATGCAGGACAACATCGTCAACCTGACCGCCGGCCGGGAGATCATCGTCGTCATGCCGGACGCCTCGACCGGCTGGTACTCCAACCCGGTCAACTCCAACACGGGCCCCCGCAACTGGGAGACCTTCCACATCGCGCAACTGGTGCCCTGGATCGACTCGAACTTCCGCACCTTCGCCGAATACAACGGTCGCGCCGTCGCCGGCTTCTCGATGGGCGGGTTCGGCGCCCTCAAGTACGCGGCGAAGTACTACGGCCACTTCTGCTCGGTGAGTTCCCACTCCGGCCCCGCCAGCCTGCGCCGCGACCTCGGCCTGGTGGTGCACTGGGCCAACATCACGTCGGCCGCGATGGATCTCGGCGGCGGCACCGTCTACGGCGCCCCGTTCTGGGACGAGGCACGGGTCAACGCCGACAACCCCGTGCAGCGCATCGGCAGCTACCACAACAAGCGGATCTTCCTCGCCGCCGGCACCTCGCCCGACCCGGTCAACTGGTTCGACACGATCAACGAGAACCAGGTGCTGGCCGGTCAGCGGGAGTTCCGCGCCGCACTCGGCCGGGCCGGGATCCCGCACGAGTGGCGCGAAGTTCCCGGTGGGCACTACTTCCGCCACGAACTGTTCGTACAGGACCTCAACGGCATGCTCGGACGGCTACGCCGCGCCGGCTGACCCCCTGGAGGGGCCGCCGCTCCCGGGGCGGCGTGCGTAGCCCACCGCCCCGCCCCACGCCCACGCCCGCGCGCCCCCGCCCGAGCGCGCGCCCCCGCCCGAGCGCCCCCGCCCACGCCCACGCCCACTCTCCGCGCCGATCAAGGTGATACTTGCCGCAAAACAGGCATGAACCGCCACACTTTCTCCTCGATCAACGCGATCATCCGGCGCACCCCGCTGGTAGCGCCCGCAGCGGGGCATGCAATGCGTTGACCAAGGGGATATCAGCGGCAAACCGGGCAGGTTGGGGACGCTTTCCCCTTGATCGGCGCGGCACCCGGCGCGGCGCGACGCCGGCACGGCACCCGGTACAGCACGGCGCCACACCCCGACTCGGCGCGGCACCCGGCGCGCGGCACCCGGCGCACGGCGCACGGCACGGCGCACGGCACGGCGCACGGCACGGCGCACGGCACGGCGCGGCACGGCGCGGCACGGCACGGCACGGCGCGGCACGGCACGGCACGGCGCGGCGGCCTCCTCGCCGGCCGCATCTGCGGCCGCGGGTGCGGCGTGCGGGCGGGCACGGAACAATGGCCCGGTGGCGAAACGGGGGACCCGCCGGGCGGCGGGCTACGAGCCGACCCTGACCTGTCCGTGCGGCTCCGGGCAGGCGTACGGCGACTGCTGCGGCCGGCTGCACCGGGGAGATACGGCCGCCGCGACGGCCGAGCAGTTGATGCGGTCGCGGTTCAGCGCCTTCGCCGTCGGCGACACCGCCTACCTGCTCCGGACCTGGCACCCGACCACCCGGCCGGCCCGGCTGACGCTCGACCCCGGACAACGGTGGACCAGGCTGGAGGTCCTGGCCACCGACCGGGGTGGCCTGTTCGACACGACCGGTGGGGTGGAGTTCCGCGCCCACTACCGGGAGTCGGGGCGTCCGGGCACGCTGCACGAGCACAGCCGCTTCGTCCGCGAGGACGGACAGTGGGTCTACCTGGACGGTGAGACGTCGTGAGGCCGGATACCGGACCGGCGGCTCAGGATGTTCCGGGGTCGTCGAGCGGGATCGGCAGTTCGACCACGTCGGCGGTGCCGGGGCCGCTCGAGTGTGCCGGCGGCGGTCGGTCGGTGTCCGGCCGGCGGGTGTAGAGCCGTCCCTGCCCCGCCGACCCGTTTCGGTGCGTCACCGCGCAGGTCACCAGGTGCACCGCGGGTGGCGGTGCGCCGAACGGTCCGGTGCCCCACCGCACCCAGATCGCGACCCGGCCGGCAGCCGCCTCGGCCACCAACTTCTCGGCCGTACGGGCCCGATCGGTGCGGTCCACCTCGACCACCACCGGTGGTGCGTCCGGCCGGGCGCACGCCACGTCGATGATCGAGAACTGTCCGGACATCGGTGCCGGCAGCGGCAGTACGCTGCGCGCCCGCCGGTAGACCCGCCAGCCCTGGCCGGCCGCCCAGTCGGCCACCGCCTCGATGACCCGCGCCGTCACCCGGTCGGCCGTAATGTCCACGAAGGACAGTTGATGGAGCCGTCCGGTGAGGGACGCCACCACCTGTCCGCCGTCGCCGTCATCCACCACCGCAGGGTAGCGCCGGCTCAGGCGGGGCCGCCGGCCGCGCGGTAGGCGCGTACGGCGTCGGACCGCGAGTGGACGTTCAGCCGGGCGTTGATCGCCCGGAGGTGTGCGTGCACGGTGCGCGGGCTCACCCCCAGCTCCCGCGCGATGGCCGCGTCGGAGAGGCCACGCGCGACCGCCCGGAGGATCGTCCCCTGGCGTACGGTGAGCAGCCCGCCGGCCGTGGGGTCGGCGGCGACGCCGTCCGCGCGGCGGGCTTCCAGCGCCGCCTGGCGGGCCCGCAGGCGGTGGCCGGGGTCGTCGCACCCGGCGAGGAGGAGCGCGGCCTCGTCCAGCCGGCGGCGGGCGTCGTCGGCGCGGCCGGCGTCGAGCGCCAGTTCGGCGAGGCCGAGGACGGCGTCGGGGGCGGTGATCCGGTCCGCGGCGGCGATCGAGAGGTCACGGGCCTCGGTGTAGCCCGCGACCGCGGCGTCGGCGGCACCGCCACGGTGGTCGACCGCGGCGCGGCAGAGGGCGAGTACGCGGGCCGCGAACGGTGCGGCGGCGTAGCGGGATCCGAGAAGGGTGTCGGCCCGGACGAGCTGCTCCCGGGCCGCCGCGAGGTCGCCACGTTCGGCGCGGACCCGGGCCAGCATCGCCCGGCCGGCGATCTCGGCGACGGTGTTGCGCATCGGGGTGGCCGACTCCACGATCTCGACCAGCCGGAACTCGACGTCGTCCGCGGTCCCGGCGTAGTAGGCCGTGCCGGCGAGGATGATGTCGCAGTTCGCCCGCTGGGTGAAGTGCTGCGGCCCGTGCATCGACCGGGCCCGCTGCGCCCACCGCATCGCCTCGCCGACGTTGCCGAGCAGGGCGTTGAGGGTGGCGCGGCCGAGCGCGATGCCGGCGTCGACCGACGGCAGGCCGTCGGGCAGCGCACCCGGTCGGGCCGGCGCCGCCTCGGCGCGGGCGAGAGCGAGGTGTACGTCACCGGTACGGCCGGCGAAGAGGCTCGCCGACGCGTGCGCGAGCAGGAGCCGGGCGTCGGCGTGCAGGTGCTCCGCTGGCAGCCGGTCGATCCAGCCGAGCACGGTCGCGGTGTGGCCGACGTCGAGCATGCGCCAGTACGTGGCGGCGATCAGCTCGCCGGCGTCGGCCTCGTCGCCGGCCGTGAGCAGGTGCGCGACGGCGCGGTCCGGCATGCCGTGGTCGACGAACCACCGGGCGGCACGGCGGTGGCCGCGTACGGCGTCGACGCCCTCGAGGGTCGCGGCCCGGTGCAGTGCCTCGCGGAACAGCGGGTGGTAGCGGAACCACACCCGCCGTCGGTCGAGCGGTACGACGAAGAGGCCCTCGCGGTCGAGCCGGGCGAGCTGTCCGCCGCCGTCCGTGTCACCGGTGACGGCGTCGCAGAGCGGGCCGCTCAGCCAGTCGAGCACGGCGGTGTCGAGCAGGAAGCGGCGCAGGTCGGACGGCAGCGGGTCGAGGACCTCCTCGACGACGTAGTCGTACAGGTGGTGGTGATCGCCACGGAGCCGTTCGTGCGGGTGGTCGGCGGCGATCCGCAGGGCGACGGGCCAGCCTTCCGCCCGGCGGATCGCGTCCTCGTATGCGGGGCCGGGTGGGTCGTCGACGAGTGACCGGGCCTCGTCGGCGGTGAATCCGAGGTCTTCGGTGCCGATCTCGGCCAGCGCACCGGACGTCCGCAGCCGGGCGAGGGCGAGGCGGGGGCGGGTACGGCCGGCGAGAAGGAGCCGGATCCGGGAGCGGCCGTGCAGGAACTGGCCGAGTTCGTCGCCGACGATCGCCGTGTCGGCCCGTTCGAAGCTGTCGACGGCCAGCACGAGGTCGGCCGGCGCGCCCCGTCCGGTGGCGAGGAGTTCGGCGATCCACCCCCGGCGGTCGTTCACGCCGGCCGGTGGCGGGGGCAGGGCGGCGAAGCGGTCGTCGACCCGGGCCAGGGCCCCGGCCACCCGGGTCCAGAACACGACCGGGTCGGCGCACTGCGGGTCGAGTTCGGCGCGGGCGATCCGGTCGCGCCGTGGCGACGAGGCGGTCCAGGCGTCGAGCCCGAACGTCTTGCCCCAGCCGGCCGGTGCGCGCACGAGGGTGGCCCGGTGCTGCCAGGCGGCGGCCTCCAGCCGGCTGCGCAGCACCGGTCGCGGGTGGGGCGTACCGGTCATCGGCCCAGCCTAGGAGGACGGCTGCCGGCGCCGGCGGCACTGCCTAGGCAGTCCTGCCGATCCGCCGGCCGTCCGTTGTCGTGCCGGTCGGCGGGGGCGAGGCTGCGAAAACGCGGCACGCCGACGGTGCCGGCCCCACCGAAAGGACGTCATGGAAGAGATCACCTGGCTCGACGCGACCGGGCAGGCCGAACTGGTCCGCTCCGGTGAGATCAGCGCGAGTGAGCTCGTCGAGCATTCGATCGCGCGGATCGAGAAGCTGAACCCCGAGGTCAACGCGTTCATCCACACCAGCTTCGAGAAGGCGCGGGCGGTCGCCGCGGGCACGCCGGCCGGCCCGTTCGGCGGGGTGCCCTTCGCCGTCAAGGACCTGTTCCAGCAGAGCGAGGGCGACCCCTACCACTACGGCACCCGGTTCCTGAAGGACCTGGACTGGCGGGCGTCGGCCGACACCTGGATGGTGTCGAAGCTGCGGGCGGCCGGCTTCGTGCTCGTCGGCCGTACGAACACGCCGGAGATCGGCGCGTGGACGACGACGGAGCCCGACTCGTACGGCCCGACCCGCAACCCGTGGGACCTGAGCCGCTCGTCCGGCGGCTCCAGCGGCGGGTCGGCGGTCGCGGTGGCGACCGGGATGGTGCCGGCGGCACACGCCAACGACGGCGGCGGTTCGGTACGGATCCCGTCCAGCGCGAACGGTCTCGTCGGGCTGAAGCCGACCCGGGCCCGGGTGTCCCTCGGCCCGGAGCTGGGCGAGGCGTGGGCCGGCCTGACCCACGAGTCGGCCATCACCCGCTCGGTACGCGACATCGCCGGCATCCTCGACGCGGTCGGTGGGATGGCGCCCGGTGACCCGTACACGGCGCCGACGCCGAGGCGGCCCTACACGCAGGAGGTCGGCGCGCCCGTCGGCCGGCTGAGGATCGGCATCCAGGTCGACCATCCGACCGTCGCCCTCGACCCGGAGGTGGTGGCGGCGGTCCGGTCGACGGCCGCGCTGCTGGAGGAGTTGGGCCACATCGTGGAGGTCGCCCGGCCGGCCGCGCTCGACGCGCCGGCACCGGAGGCGCAGGTGCTGATGCCGGTGTTCCAGTACCTCGACATCGTGCGCTGGGGCAGGGCGATCGGCCGCGAACTCACCCCCGCCGACCTCGACCAGGACAACTGGGCGCTCGGCATGTACGGCAAGGACGTCCCCGCCGTCGCCTATCTCGACGGGCTGTACGCGCTGCACGCCTGGTGCCGGCGGGTGGCCGCCTGGTGGAACCACGACGAGGACGGCACCGACGGCGGGCGCAAGCCCGGCTACGACCTGCTGCTCACCCCGACCCTGCCGAAGCCCCCGGCGAAGCTCGGCGAGCTGCGGCCGGTACCCGGCCAGCCGCTGGCCGGGTTCATGCGGTCCGGCGAGTACGTCAGCTTCACGTCGCCGTTCAACGCGACCGGGCAGCCGGCGATGTCGCTGCCGCTGCACTGGTCGGCCGACGGGCTGCCGGTCGGGGTGCAGTTCGTGGCCGCGTACGGCCGGGAGGACCTGCTGATCCGGCTCGGCAGTGTGCTGGAGCAGGCCCGGCCGTGGGCCGACCGGCACCCGGCGATCGCGGGATAGGCGACGGATGAGCGCGACCGGAACGATCGCGGCCGACGAACTCCGGCGCCGGGTCGACGCCGGCGAGGTGCACACCGTGCTGCTCGCCTTCGTCGACGTGCAGGGCCGCCTCCAGGGCAAGCGCTGCGCGGGCCGCTACTTCGTCGACGAGGTGCTGGCCCACGGCTCGTCCGCGTGCGACTACCTGCTCGCCGTGAACGTCGAGATGGAGCCGCAGACCGGCTTCGCGCTGAGCGGCTGGGAACGGGGGTACGGGGACTTCGCCCTGGTCCCCGACCCGGCGACGATCCGGCCCGCCGGCTGGCGGGGCGGCACCGTCGTCTGCTTCGCCGACGCCGTCCACCGTGACGGTACGGCGGTCGCGCCGTCGCCGCGCGAGGTGCTCCGGCGCCAGCTCGACCGGCTCGCCGCCCGGGGCTGGACGGCCCGGGTGGCGACCGAGCTGGAGTTCATCGTGCACCGGGAGTCGTACGACGAGGCGTGGCGGCGCGGCTACCGCGACCTGACCCCCGGCAACCGCTACAACGTCGACTACTCGCTGCTCGGCAGCGCCGAACTCGACCCGTTCCTCGACCGGGTGGTCGGTGCGCTGGCCGCCTCGGGGGTCGCCGTGGAGACGGTGAAAGGTGAGGCCAACCTCGGCCAGCACGAGATCAACCTGCGGTACGACGAGGCGCTGGCCGCCGCCGACACGCACGCGTTCTACAAGCACGCGGTGAAGGAGATCGCCCGGGCCGAGGGGCTGTCGGCGACGTTCATGGCGAAGTGGAACGAGCGCGAGGGCAACTCCTGCCACCTGCACTTCTCGCTCGTCGACGCCGCCGGGCGGTCGGTGTTCGAGGCGCGGCCCGATCTGCTCGACCGGTTCGTCGCCGGTCAGCTCGCCGCCCAGCGGGAGCTGACCCTCGCCTTCGCGCCGAACGTCAACTCCTACAAGCGGTACGCGGTCGGCTCGTTCGCGCCGACCGCGATCGCCTGGGGCGAGGACAACCGCACCTGCGCCGTACGCGTGCTCGGCAGCGGAGCGGGCCGACGCTTCGAGAACCGGGTCGCGGGTGCCGACGTGAACCCGTACCTGCTCGTCGCCGCGGTCGTCGCGGCCGGGCTGCACGGGGTCGACCACGACCTGCCGCTGCCCGCCGCGGAGACGTCGAACGCGTACCTCGCCGACCACGAGCGGCTGCCGGCCGACCTCGGTACGGCGATCGGACTGTTCCGGTCGAGCGGCGTCGCCGCCGAGGCGTTCGGGGCGGAGGTGGTCGCCCACTACGTGCGCGCCGCCGAGGTGGAACTCGCCGACTTCTCCCGGGCGGTCACCGACTGGGAACGGTTCCGGGGGTACGAGCGGCTGTGAGCGCACCCGTCATCGGCATCTGCGCCGCGTACGAGCGGGCCGCCTGGTCGTTCTGGGACCAGCGGGCCGCGATCGTCGCCGAGACGTACGTCGAGAAGGTCCAGGCGGCCGGCGGGGTGCCGGTCGGGCTGATCCCGGACCCCCGGGTCGCCGACGACCCGGGACTGGTGCTCGGGCGGGTCGACGGGCTCCTGCTCATCGGCGGCGCCGACATCGACCCGACCGCGTACGGCGCGCCGCGTACGTCCCGGACCGAGGCGACGTATCCGGCGCGCGACCGGTTCGAGATCGCGCTGGCGACGGCGGCGCTCGCCGCGGACCTGCCGGTGCTCGGCATCTGCCGGGGACTTCAGATCCTCAACGTCGCCAGCGGCGGCACCCTGCACCAGCATCTCGCCGACGAGGGTTTCGCCGAGCACCGCGCGGCACCGGGCCGGCTCGACGGACCGTCGATGCACCCGGTCCACACGACGCCGGGCAGCCTCGCCGAAGCGATCACCGGCCCCGGTGCCCAACTGGTCAACTCGCACCACCATCAGGGAATCGCCCGGACCGGTGGCGGCGCGGCCGTCACGGCGTGGTCGTTGCCGGACGAGTTGCCGGAGGCACTCGAATGGCCGGCGAACCGCTACGCCCTCGGCGTGCAGTGGCATCCCGAGGCGGCCAGCCTGGCCCACACCTTCGCCGACCTCGTCACCGCCGCGGCCGGCTCCCGCACCGCGGGAGCCCACACCGCCGCGGCCTCCACCGCCGGAGCCGTCGCCCCGGCCGGACAGAAAGCGAACCACCGATGATCGAACTCGTCGAACCCGCCACCGGTGAGGTCTTCACCGCCGTCGAGCCGACGGACCCGGCCGCGCTCGACGCGATCGTGGCGGACGCCGCGGCGGCGCAGTGGTCATGGGCCGCCGCCGATCCGGCATACCGCGCGCACGTGCTGCGCGCGATCGCCGACGGGATCGAGCGGGAGCGGGAGGAACTGGCCCGGCTGGAGAGCCGCAACGTCGGCATGCCCATCGCTGACGCCCGGGACGCGGTCGCGGGCGTGGTCGCCACCTTCCGCTACTACTCGGCCGCGCCCGAGCGGCTGCTCGGCGACACCATCCCGGTCGCCGGCGGGATCGACGTCACCTTCCGGGAACCGATCGGCGTCGTCGGGCTCGTCACGCCGTGGAACTTCCCGCTCAGCATCGCGAGCTGGAAGGTCGCTCCGGCGCTGGCCGCCGGCAACGCGGTGGTGTTGAAACCCGCCGAACTCACCCCGCTGACCGCGATCGAGCTGGAACGGATCGCCCGGACGGCCGGGCTGCCCGACCATCTGCTCACGGTCGTCAACGGTCCGGGACCGACGCTCGGCCGGGCGCTCGTGGAACACCCTGGGATCGGCAAGATCGCCTTCACCGGTTCCACGAAGGTCGGTCGGGACATCGCCGCCCGCGCCGCCACCGGGATCAAGCGGGTCACCCTCGAACTCGGCGGAAAGTCGGCCGCGATCATCTTTCCGGACGCCGACCTCGACGCCGCGACGACGGGGCTCGTCGGCGGTGCTTTCGGCAACGCCGGCCAGGACTGCTGCGCCCGCTCGCGGGTCTTCGTGCACGCGTCGGTCCGCCGGCAGTTCCTCGACCGGTTGGCGGCGGTAGTCGCCGGCATCACGGTCGGTGATCCGCTCGCGGAGGGTACGCGGATGGGTCCGCTCGTCTCGGCCCGGCAGCGGGACCGGGTGGCCGCCCTCGTCGCCGACTCCCCGGTCCTGTTCCGGGGCACCGCGCCGGACGGTCCCGGCCACTGGTACGCCCCCACCGTGCTGCACCCGGTCGCCGACGAGCACCCGGTGGCGCGCGAGGAGATCTTCGGTCCGGTGATCTCGGTGCACGAGTTCACCGGCGAGGACGAGGTGGTGCGGCGCGCGAACGCGACCGTGTACGGCCTCGCCGGCTCCGTCTGGACCGCCGACCTGGGGCGGGCGCTGCGGGTCGCCCGGGGGATCGAGGCCGGCGCCCTCGCGGTCAACTCCTACACGTCGGTACGGATCACCACCCCGTTCGGCGGCTTCAAGCAGTCCGGGCTCGGCCGCGAACTCGGACCGTACGCCCTCGACGCCTACACCGAGACCAAGAACGTCTATCTCAGAACGGAAGCCTGACCATGCAGTACCTGAGCGACAAGGTCGCCGTCATCACCGGTGCCGCCGGTGCGATCGGTCGGGAGGCGCTGGCCGTCTTCCGGCGCGAGGGGGCGACGGTCGTCGGCGTCGACATTCACGGCGACGCCGACGCCGACCTCTTCCTCACCGCCGACCTGACCGACGAGGCGCAGGTGGCCGGCGTCTACCGGCGGGTCGCCGCCGAGTTCGGCCGGGTCGACGTGCTTTTCAACAACGCCGGCATCGCTGTGCCGGACGACGGTTCGGTGCTCGACACGTCCGTCGACGTCTTCGAACACGTGCTGCGGGCCAACCTGCTCAGCGTCTTCCTGTGCTGCAAGCACGGCATCCCGCACCTGCTCACCGCCGGCGGCGGCGCGGTCGTCAACACCGCGTCACTGGTCGCGTCGATGGGTTCGGCCGTCTCGCAGATCGCGTACACGGCGTCGAAGGGCGCGGTCCTGTCCCTGTCCCGGGAGATCGCGGTCGAGTTCGCCCGGCGCGGCATCCGGGTCAACGCCATCTCACCGGGTCCGGTGGAGACACCGCTGCTGGCGACGTTGTTCTCGCCGGAGCAGAAGGAGCGGCGGCTGGTGCACGTGCCGCCCGGCCGGTTCGCCCGGCCGCACGAGATCGCCGAGGCGGCGGCGTTCCTGGCCAGCGACGCCGCTTCGTACGTCAACGGCACCGAGTTCCGGGTCGACGGTGGCATCACGGCCGCGTACGTGACCCCGGAGGGCTGACGCCTCGGCCGGGCGGGCCACCGGTCGCGCCGATGCGCCGGCCGGTGGCCCGCCGGTGTCCGGCCACTTGAGACGCGGCAATTGAACGAAACATGTAGATAGTCGAAAATCCCGCATCGTGGATGTCGCGTTTCCAACGCGTTTCACGATGTTTCGGGGCGGTTAACGAAGCGCCCGTGGAGATGAAAGCGCTTTCAAAAGCGTCGACCATCTACGAGGTGGCGCAGCGGGCCGGCGTGTCCATCGCCACCGTGTCCCGCGCGCTGCGGGACTCCGACCTGGTCACCGCCGACACCCGGGCGAAGGTCAGGGCCGCCGCCGCCGAACTGCGCTTCACCCCGAACCGGTCCGGCCGGTCGCTGGCGGAAGGACGCCACGCGGCCAACGGCATCGTCTTCCCCGACCTGGTCGGCCCCTACTACGCCGAGGTGGTCCTCGGCTACGAGGAGGCCGCCGCGGCCGTCGGCAGCAGCGTGCTGATCCTGGCCACCCACGGGCGTGCCGACGCGGCCGCCGCCGTACAGGAACTCGCCGGCCGGGTCGACGGGCTGGCGATCATGGGGCAGACGGTCGGCGACGATGTCGTACGCGACATCGCCGCCACCGGACTGCCCCTGGTGCTGCTGGCCCGCGACCCGGTCCCCGGCGTCGACACCATCCGGACCCGCAACGAACGGACCGCCGGGCAGCTCACCGAACACCTCCTCGGCCACGGCCATCGCGGATTCGCGTTCCTCGGCGACCCGGCCGGCTCCCCCGACGTCGCCGGCCGCTACACCGGTCTCGCCGCCGCGCTGCGGAGGCACGGGCTGATCCCGCCGGCGCCCGTACCGTGCGGTCTCGACCTCGACAGCGGCGAACGCGCGGCGCGCGGACTGCTGACCCGCCCGCCCGACGCGGTCGTCTGCGCCAACGACGAGATCGCGCTCGGCGTCCACCTCGCCGCCGAGCGGCGGCGGATCCACATTCCCGGCGACGTGGCGGTCACCGGCTGGGACGACCTGATGGCGGCCCGGTTCGCGCATCTGACCACCGTCGCCCAGCCGATGCGGGAGCTGGGCACGGTCGCCGCCCGCTGGCTGCACCGCCGGATCGGCGAACGCGCCGCCCGGACCGGCCGCCCGACCGCGGTACGCCGGCGCGTCCTTCCCACCCAGCTCGTCGTCCGGCGCAGCTGCGGCACACACCCCTCGGAGGTGCACAGATGATCAGGAAGCGGAGGACCGCGACGGCCGTCGCGGTGGCGGTGGCCGTGACGCTGGCCGCCGGATGCGGACGTGACTCGGCCGGTACCGACGACGAGGCGAGATCGGTCGCCCAGGGACAGGCGACCGGCGACATCACCGTGTGGGCGATGGGCACCGAGGGCGAGAAGCTCGGCGCCTTCGCGCAGGAGTTCATGACGGAGAACCCCGGGGCCCGGGTGAACGTGACCGCGGTCCCGTGGGACGCGGCGCACCAGAAGCTCGCCAGCGCGATCGCGGCGAAGCAGACCCCGGACGTGTCGATGATCGGCACCACCTGGCAGGGCGAGTTCGCCGGGACCGGCGCGCTCGACCCGACCCCGACCGACCTGATCCGCGAGGACGCGTTCTTCCCCGGCGCCTGGGACACCACGGTGGTCAACGACACCGCGTACGGCGTGCCCTGGTACGTCGAGACCCGGGTCCTCTACTACCGCAAGGACCTCGCCGCGGCCGCCGGCTTCCCGACCGGCCCGGCGAACTGGGACGAGCTGAAGGCGATGGCCAAGGCCATGCAGGCCGGCGGCGCGCAGTGGGGGATCAACCTCCAGCCCGGCAAGACCGGCAGCTGGCAGACCGTGCTCCCGTTCGCCTGGTCGAACGGGGCGAACATCGCCGGCGACGACGGCTACACGTTCGACTCGCCGGAGATGACCGAGGCCCTGGCCTACTACCAGTCGTACTTCACCGAACGGCTCGCCCCGACCGAGCTGGCCGAGGGCGCGCTCGAACCGGCCTTCGTACGCGGTGACATCGGCGCGTTCGTCTCCGGCCCGTGGCACGTCGGACTCCTCAACGAGCAGGGCGGTGCCGGTTTCGCGGACAAGTTCGGGGTGGTGCCGATGCCGGCGAAGAAGAGTGCCACGTCGTTCATCGGCGGCAGCAACCTGGCGGTGTTCAAGGACGCGAAGAACCGTGACGGCGCCTGGAAGTTCATCGAGTGGCTGAGCCGCCCCGAGGTCCAGGTGCGGTGGTACGCCGCGTCCGCCGCCCTGCCGGCCGTGCAGGCCGCCTGGCAGGACGCCAGCCTCTCCGGCGACGCCAACCTGAAGGTGTTCGGCGACCAGCTCGCCGACGTCAAGGCCCCGCCGACGTTCCAGACCTGGGAGCAGGTGGCGGCGGCGTTCGACATCGAGGTGGAGAAGCTGGCCAAGTCCGGCGAGGACCCGGCGACGGTGGCCCGTACGGTCCAGGACCGGGCGGCCTCGATCGGCACCGGGCGCTGAGATGTCCGGACCGACCACGACGGTCGTCGACGCGAAGCCCGCGGCGCCGCCGCGGAAGGTGGGTGACCGCCCGGCGAAACGTGCGTCGAAGTGGCGGCGGGCGGTCACCGGCTGGGCGTTCGCCACCCCGTTCACCGCGTTGTTCCTGGTCTTCATGGCGTTGCCGGTCGTCGCGTCGCTGGCGATGAGCGTGACCGACCTGCGCTCCACCGACCTGCGGAATCCGCTCGCGGTGAACTTCGTCGGCCTGGACAACTACACCCGGCTGTTCGGTGACGAACTGTTCGTCCGGTCCGCGGCGAACACGCTGGTCTTCGTGGTGGTCGGAGTGCCGCTGACCATGGTGCTGGCGCTGGCCGCGGCGAGCGCGCTGAACTCCGGGCTGATCCGGTTCCGGGCCCTGTTCCGGGTCGGTTTCTACCTGCCTGTGGTGACCAGCATCGTCGCCATCGCCGTGGTCTGGCGGTTCCTGCTCGACCCGGAGGCCGGCCTGGTGAACAACCTGCTGCGGCTGGTCGGCGTCGACGGGCCGGCCTGGCTCGGCAACACGGACACCGCGCTGCCGTCGCTGATCGTCATGGCGGCCTGGCGCAACTTCGGGTTCCTGATGGTGATCTTCCTCGCCGGGTTGCAGGGCATCCCGCAGCACCTGTACGAGGCGGCGACGCTGGACGGCGCCGGCCGGTGGCAGCAGTTCCGCAACGTCACCGTGCCGCTGCTGCGCCCGACCCTGCTGTTCGGCGCGGTGGTCACCGGCATCGGGTTCCTCCAGGTGTTCGAGGAGCCGTTCGTGATGACCCAGGGCGGGCCGCTGTCGTCGACGCTGTCGGTTTCGTACCACATCTACAACCAGTTCGGCTTCGGCAACTACGGCTACGCGGCGGCGGCCAGCTACGTGCTGTTCGTCGCGATCGTGGCGCTGTCGGTGCTGCAGTTCCGGCTGCTCGGCGAGAGGGACTGACGATGACGAGCGCCCAACTGCGCGGCCGGGACCGGACGGCCCGGATCTCGCTGTACGCCGTACTCGTCGTGGGTCTGCTCTTCGTGGTCGGGCCGTTCGTCTGGATGGCGCTGGCGGCCGTGAAGCCGGAGC
This sequence comes from Polymorphospora rubra, assembly GCF_018324255.1. Classification (GTDB taxonomy): domain Bacteria; phylum Actinomycetota; class Actinomycetes; order Mycobacteriales; family Micromonosporaceae; genus Polymorphospora; species Polymorphospora rubra. The sequence goes on along the minus strand of NZ_AP023359.1, from coordinate 3,004,153 downwards.
GGGAGATCCGGGCGGTGCCGCCGACCTGGCTACCGGAAACCTGGACCCTGGACAACTTCCGGGAGCTGTTCACCCGGCTCGACTTCCCCACCTACTTCGTCAACTCGACCCTGGTGGCGGTGCTGGTCACCGTCGGGAACCTGATGTTCTGCTCGCTGCTCGGCTACGCCCTGGCGAAGCTGAACTTCCCGGGCCGCAAGGCACTGTTGCTGATCGTGCTCGGCATGCTGATGGTGCCCGGCATGGTGTTGTTCGTGCCGCAGTTCGTGCTGGTCAGCAACCTGGGGTTGGCCAACTCGTACGCCGGGCTGGTCCTGCCCTATCTGGCCGGACCGTTCGGGGTGTTCCTGATGCGGCAGTTCCTGCTGTCCATCCCGGACGACCTGATCGAGGCGGCCCGGGTCGACGGGGCCGGCGAGTGGCGGATCTTCTGGCGGGTGGTGCTGCCGCTGTGCCGGCCGGCCCTGGCCACGCTCGGCATCCTGACGTTCCTGTCGAGCTGGAACAACTTCCTGTGGCCGCTGGTCGTGGCCACCACCGAGGACAAATACACGCTGCCGGTCGCGCTCGCGCTCTACAGCATCGGGGAGAACCGCACCGACTACGGCCTGCTGCTGGCCGGCGCGGTCGTGGTGGTGCTGCCGGTCCTCGTCGTCTTCCTGGTCCTGCAACGGCACTTCATGCGCGGGATCGCCACCACCGGACTCAAGTAGGCCCCACCAGGAAAGACAGTAGGCCCCACCCGGAAAAGACAGTAGGCCCCACCCCGGAAAAGACAGTAGGCACCACCCGGATAGACAGGAGCTGCCCGTGAGACGCCTGCTCGTACCCCTGCTGGCCGTGACCCTGGTCCTGACCCCCGGCGTGGCCGCCGGGGCCGCCGACTCCGGCGACCGGACGCTGCGTACGTACGCGAAGGACACCTGGCGGTCGATGGTCGCGATGACCGACCCCGGCACCGGGCTGGTCGCCGACAACATCAGCGGCGACCTGCGTACGCCGTCGACGTACACCTCGCCGACGAACATCGGCGGCTACATGTGGTCGGCGGTGGTCGCCCGCGAGCTGGGCATCATCAGCCGGAACGAGGCCCGCGACCGGGTGTCGAAGACCCTGGACACGCTCGCCACCCTGGAGCACCACGACGAGTCCGGGATGTTCTACAACTGGTACGACCCGCGTGACGGCTCGGTGGTCACCGTCTGGCCGGACGACGGCAACCCGGTCTACCCGTTCATGTCGAGTGTGGACAACGGTTGGCTGGCGGCCGCCCTGCGGGTGGTCGGCGGCGGCGCCCTGCCGGAGCTGCGCGGCAAGGCCGACCGGGTGCTGTCGAAGATGGACTTCGGCTTCTACTTCAACCCTGAGGCGGCCACCCCGATCGGCACCCGCGGGCTGATCCGGGGCGGGTTCTGGGACGCCGCGCCGCCCGGCTGCTCGGTGCCGCAGGCCGGGGTCTGGTTCACCTGCAACCACTACGACATCACCGTGACCGAGCCGCGGATCGCCACCTACCTCGGCATCGGCAGCGGGCAGATCCCGCCGACGGCGTACTTCGACACGATGCGGACGCTGCCCGACAACTGCGACTACGCCTGGCAGGAGATGCGGCCGCAGGGCTTCACCACCAGCCACCTCGGCCGCGAGGTGTACGAGGGCTCGTACCGCTACCGGGGCATCACGTTCGTGCCGAGTTGGGGCGGTGACATGTTCGAGGCGCTGATGCCCGACCTGTTCGTACCCGAGGCGCAGTGGGGTCCGCGGTCGTGGGGCCGCAACCATCCGGCGACCGTCGCCGCGCAGATCGAGCACGGCCTGCACGACGCCGGGTACGGCTACTGGGGCTTCTCCCCGGCGTCGAACCCGGCCGGCGGCTACGCCGTCTACGGGGTCGACGCGATGGGCATGGACACCGACGGCTACCCGTCGGACGCGCAGGCCACGAAGTACGACGCCGGGTTCGAGGGCTGCCGCCCCGCCGGCCCGGAGCCGGAGTACGGCGACGGCGTGGTCACCCCGCACGCGGCGTTCCTGGCGCTGCCGTACGCGCAGCGGCCGGTGGTGGACAACCTGGCCAAGCTCCGCCGCGACTTCGACGCGTACGGTCCGGGCGGCTTCTACGACGCGGTCAACGTCGGCACCGGGCAGGTCGCGAAGCGGTACCTGTCCCTGGACCAGGCGATGATCATGGGGGCGCTCGGCAACCACCTGGCCCGCGACGTCGTCAAGCGCGCCTTCGTGACGCCGCAGTTCGAGCGCCGGATCCGGCCGCTGCTGGCCCAGGAGACGTTCAACGTCCCGGCCGGCCAGCGGCTGCCGCAGCTCACCGGGAAGGCCGCGTCGTGAGCGTGGCTTCCGCACAGGCCAGTTGGTCGGCCCTGATGGGGGCCGGCGGCGCCCAGGACCGGGAACCGGGCGAGATGGTCGAGGCCGACCTGCCGGCACCCACCGGGGTCCGGGCGGTCGGCGGGCGCGACCAGGTCACCGTGTCGTGGGATCCGGTGCCGGACGCCATCGGCTACGTGGTCTACCGCGCCGGCTCGGCCGAGGGGCCCTTCGAGGTGGTCGACTTCGGCGGCGGCGACGTCCTCGCGGTGCCGCACGGCCCGTTCGCCGACACCACCGACGGGCGGGGCGGCTGGTACGCCGTCGCCGCGCTGGCCACCGTCGCCGCCAGCGGGCCGCTGTCGGCCCCCGTCCGGGTCGGGCCGGGGCCGGCCGACGCCCGGGTGACCGTCGAGGTCGGCTCCGGCACGGTACCGCTGCACCGGGTGTGGCGGGCGATGGTCGGCTCGGAGCACCTCAGTCACCTGCTCAGCGAGGAGTCGACCGGTGGCCGGGTGATCGGCACCGACCTGTCGAACGCGCTGCGCCGGGTCCACGAGGAGTTGGGCGTGGCGACCGTACGCGCGCACGGCATCCTCTGCGACGACCTGGCCGTCGTCCGCGCCGGGGCGTACGACTTCACCGGCGTCGACCGGGTGTACGACGCCGTCCTGGCGCTCGGCTACCGGCCGGTGGTGGAGCTCGGGTTCATGCCCCGGGAACTGGCCCACGACCCGTCCCGGACGGTGTTCACGTACGCCGGGATCATCTCCCCGCCAGCGGATCCCGACGGCTGGGCCGACCTGGTCCGGGCCCTGGTCGCCCACCTCGTCGACCGGTACGGCCGGGACGAGGTCCGCGACAACTGGGCATTCGAGGTGTGGAACGAGGCGAACCTGTCGGTGTTCTGGTCCGGCACACCGGACGAGTACTGGCGGCTGTACGAGGTGACCGCCCGCGCGGTCAAGGAGGTCGACCCCGGCATCGCCGTCGGCGGGCCGGGCTCGGCGGCGGTCGGCTGGATCGACGGGCAACTCGCCGTGGACGCGCCGGTCGACTTCCTCTCCACCCACGTGTACGGCACCCCGCCGCTGGACCTGCGGCCACTGGCCGACGGGCGGCCGCTGCTGTGGACCGAGTGGGGCGTCACCCCGACGCACCACCACCCGATCAACGACACGGTGTTCGCGGCGGCGTTCCTGCTACGCGGGATGCGTTCGGCGGCCGGCCGGGTGGCGGCGCTCGCGCCCTGGGTCGCCTCCGACCACTTCGAGGAACTGGGCCGGCCGGAGCGGCTGCTGCACGGCGGGTTCGGGCTGCTCACCGTCGGCAACCTGGCCAAGCCGAAGTTCTGGGCGTTGAAACTGGCCGAGCGGCTGGGTGAGGTCGAGCGGCCGGTGACGCTGACCGGCGACGGCGCGGGCAGCCTGGTCGAGGCGTGGGCCGGCGGATCCGGGGTGCTGGTCTGGAACGGCACCCTCGACCAGTCCCGGATGCGCGGCGCGGCCGGACTCGACCGGCTGGTGACCGTACGGTTCACCGGGGTCGCGCCGGGCCCGCACACCGTACGGGTGTGGCGGGTCGACGACCGGCACGGCAACATCGGGGCCCGCTGGGCGGCGCTCGGCGGTGGTGCCGACTGGCCGGACGACGAGCAGTGGCTCGCCCTGGCCGCGGAGGACCGCCTGGACGAGGCCGAACCCGCCCATACGGTGACGGCCGACGCGGACGGCACGGTATCGGTGGAAATCAAGCTGCCGATGCCCGGCATCGCGTACCTCGAACTGTCCTGACCGTGAGGATGGCGCCACGGCACTAACGATCACCACACACCGTCACGTAGGAAGGGCGCGGGGGTGGCCGGCCGGTCGACGCACCATGGGAGCGTCCGCCCGCCCGGCGTGCCGTTGACGAGCACCACCGTCGCGGCACGCCGGGCCGCGGCTCGGCCGTTCCGCCGGCTCCGACCCGCCGGATCGGCCGGGCCCGGCGTCCCATCAGCCGATCAGCCCTTGACGCGGGCGCGCCCCGTACCGCATTGTCGACCAAATCGATAGGAGTTGCCGAAAAGTCGGAGGCGATCGTGCGCAAGCTGGTGATCCTCGCCCTCGTGGGGCTGGTCGCGCAACTCGTCGACGGCGCACTCGGCATGGGCTACGGCCTGACCTCGACGTCCCTGCTGCTGGTCGCCGGGGTAACCCCGGCCGCCGCCTCGGCGTCGGTGCACCTCGCCGAGATCGGCACCAACCTCGCCTCCGGCGTCGCCCACTGGCGGTTCGGCAACGTCGACTGGCGGGTGGTGTCCCGGATCGCGATCCCCGGCGCGGTCGGCGCCTTCGCCGGCGCCACGATCCTCAGCGCGATCTCCACCAAGACGGCCGAGCCGTGGATGGCCGGCATCCTCTTCGTGCTCGGCGCCTACCTGCTGATCCGCTTCTCCCGGCCACTGGCGGCCCGCCGCCCGGCCGGACCGCTGCGCGGCCGGTTCCTCGGCCCGCTCGGCCTGTTCGCCGGCTTCGTCGACGCCACCGGCGGCGGTGGCTGGGGCCCGGTCGCGACCCCGGCCCTGCTGGTCTCCGGCCGGATGGAACCCCGCAAGGTGATCGGCTCGGTCGACACCGCCGAGTTCCTGGTCACGGTCGCCGCCAGCATCGGCTTCCTCATCGGCCTGGGCGCCGGCGGCTTCCTGCTCCCGATGGTCCTGGCGCTGCTGATCGGCGGGCTCATCGCCGCCCCGGTCGCCGCCTACCTGGTGCGGATCGTGCCGGCCCAACTGCTCGGCGCGGCCGTCGGCGGGCTCATCGTGCTGACCAACTCGCGCACCCTGGTCGACGCGGCCGCCCTGCCCGGGGCCGCCCGGCCGGTCGTCTACGCCCTGCTGGCCGCCGGCTGGCTGGTCGCGGTGGTGCTGTCCGTACGGATCGTGCTGCGGGCCCGCCGGGCACGACTGACGGCGGCCACCGCCGCCGCGCGGGACGACGCCCCGGCCCGGCCGGGGGACGACGGAACGCCGGACACCCGCCCGCTGGAGCCCGCCAACCGGTGACGCCGGTCGACCTTGCCGCGGCCCGGGGCGGATGTTTCAATGTAGACATCGACGAAATTGATCATCCGATCGACCCGGCGGCTCGACCGCCTGACTGACCCAGGCCGCCTGACTGACCCAGGCCGCCTGACCGACCAGGCCGATTGGCTGGCCAGGCTCAGGGTCGATCGGGCATCGCTGTCGACCGTCGGACGGGAGGTGCGGTGGGTAGCGGCCAACTCCGGCACGACGATCTCGAACTCGACGGCCCGCTGCATCTCGTCGAGTGCCCCGTCGGCCCGACACCCGCCCGAAAGCCCCCCGCTCCCGACCCCGCCGGCGGGTCCGGTCCGCCACGTTCCGCACCCGGCGTGCACTGGGCCGAATACGACGGCGACCTGATCGCGCTCGACCTGCGCACCGACCGCTTCGTCGCCCTCGGCACGCACGCGTCCGCCGTCGTCTCGGCCACGCTCGGCGGCGCCCGCGACCCGCGGGACGACCCGGCGGACCGGGCGATCCTGGACGGGCTCACCGACCGGGGTCTGCTCACCCGCGCCGGCCCGGCCGCCGCGCCGTGGGCACCCGCCCGCCCCGCCCGGCCCGGTGGCGTGACCACCAACACCCCCCGGCCACTGGCCGGCGCGGCACGGACCGCGGCCGACGCCCGGCCGAGCCCCCCACTGCTGCTCGCCGCCCGGTCACACCTGCGGGCGTGCGAGCGCGAGCTGCGCCAGGACGGCCTGTCGGCCCTGCTCGCCGACCGGCCGGCGACCCGTCCGGCGCGGCCCGCCGACCTGACAACAGCCGCCCGACTGGTCCGCGCCCACCTGGCCGTACGGCGGCTCTGGTCCCGGCCCCTGCACCCGGCGACGGCGCCCGCCGCGCTGGCCCGGCACGCCTGGCGGGTCGGGCTGCCGGTCCGGTTCGTCGTCGGCGTACAGAAGCATCCGTTCCACCCGCGGGCGTTCGTCGAGCTGCACGGCACGGTGCTCGACGACGATCCGGAACTGGCCGAGGCGCTGGCCCCGATCCTGGTGGTCGGACCGGACGGGGAGGCGGCGTGACGCAGCTCGCCGGATACGTCGACCTGCACCCCGAGCAGCGGCCCGCCCGCCGGCTGCGCGAGCTGGTCGGCACGGCGGGATCGGTGCCGGTGGAGGGCGACGGCTGGCTGGTCGCCGGCCTGCCGCCGTCCGCCCCCGTGGCCGGCCTACCGGCGCGTGACCCGCTGCCCGGCGACGACGCGCCGGTACTCGTGGTCGCCGGTGCGGCGAACCGGGGGCTGCTCGTCGGCCGGCTCTTCCACCTCGACGGCGACCTGTCGCGGCGGTCCACCGAACCGGTCCCGCTCGACTGGCTGGACCACGACGGGGCGCTGCCCCGGCGCCGCTGGGGCCGGTACGTCGGCGCGGCCGTCCGGCCCGACGGCACCCTGCTGCTGGTCCGGGACCCGATCGGGCACCTGCCCTGCTTCCACGTGCCGTACCAGGGTGGGCTGGTCTTCGCGACCCGGATGGCGCTGCTGGTCGACCTGCTCGGCGAGTGCCCGGCCCCCGACTGGGACCGCCTCGGCACGTTCGTGGTGCAGGGCCCCGGACCGACCACCCGCACGGCGTGGCAGGGGGTGTCGCAACTGCCGCCGGGCACGCGGCTGCGCCGTACCGGTCGGGAGACCAGCCGGGAACCGCTGTGGAGTGCCGCCGCGGTCGCGGCGGGCGGCGGCGCCGACCCGGATCCGGACGCGTTGCGCGAGACACTGCGGGCCTGCACCCGGGCCTGGGTCGGATCGGCCCCGGTGGTGGCCCTCGACCTCTCCGGCGGGCTCGACTCGTCCGCGGTCGCCTGGGCGGTCCACGCCGACCTGCGCGCCGATCAGACCTTCCAGCCCAGGTACGTCTCCTTTCCGGCCGGCGCGTCGCTGGACGAACGGCCGCTCGCCGGCGCGGTGACCCAGCGGCTGGGCAGCGAACTGCTGGTGGTCGACGGCGCCGACCTGCTGCCGCTCACGCCGCCGAAAGGCGAGCTGCCCCGGGCCGACGCGCCGCAGTTGCAGTTCACCGAGGCCCGACTCAACGAACTCCTCGCCGAACAGGCCGGCCCGGCGGCCGAGGCGCTCGGTGGTGGCGGCGGCGACCAGGTCTTCGTGCTCAAGGGCGGCGGCGACCACCTCGCCGACCATCTGCGGCGGCGGGGGGCGCTCGGGCTCGTCGAGGCGTGGCGGGAGAGCCGGCACGGCCTGACCCCGTTTCCGCAGCTGCTCGCCACGGCCGGCCGGGAGTTGCGGCGGGGGCGCCGCCGGGAGCCGGCGCTGACCGGCCACGACTTCGACTTCCCGCGCCCCGCCTGGCTCTCCCCGCCCGATCCGGGCAGCCCGCTCGACCTGCCGGCGGGCGCGGCGGAGCTGTCCGCCGTACGGGCCGGCCAGATCCTCGGTATCGCCTACTGGGGCGACGCCGTCGACCGCGAGCACCGCAATCCCCACCGGCCGAGCGTCTACCCGCTGCTGTCGCAGCCGGTCGTGGAGTTCGCGCTCCGTACGTCGGTGCCGGCGCTCGTCGACCACACCGGGGACCGGCTGCCGCTGCGCCGGGCGGTACGCGGCCTGCTGCCCGGGTCCGCGACCGACGCGGCGGTGAAGGGCTCGTACGCCGGCATGTACCAGTTGGCGCTGCGGCACAACGCCGCGGTGGCCCGCGAGCTGATCATGGATGGCCGGTGCGCCGAGCAGGGGCTCGTCGAGCGGGAGGCGGCGCTGGCCGACCTGAGGGCGACCGGACGCGGCTTCGTCCGCGGCCCGAACTGGCCGCTCTACAACCTGCTCGCGGTCGAGTTGTGGTGCCGGGCCTGGCGGCCCTAGCCGGAACGGGAGAAGAGATGCGCCTGCTCGTGCTCGGTGGTACGGCCTTCGTCGGCCGGGCGGTGGTGGCGGAGGCGCTGACCCGGGGCTGGGACGTCACCGTGCTGAGCCGTGGCGTCAGCGGGCCGCCGCCGGCCGGGGTACGCGCGTTGACCGGCGACCGGACCGACCCGGCCGACCTGCGGCAGCTGGCCGGCGAACGGTGGGACCTCGTCGTCGACACCTGGCGCGACGATCCGGCCGCGGTCCGGGCCAGCGCCGGACTGCTGGCCGGATCGGCCGGGCGCTACCTGTACGTGTCCAGCCTGTCGGTGTACCGCTGGCCGGCCTCCCCCGGCTTCGACGAGGACGCACCGCTGGTCCCGTACCCGCAGCCGGTCGACGGCGACGACTTCGACGCGTACGCGATGGCGAAGGCCGGGGGTGAGCGGGCGGTCCTGGACGCCTTCGGGAAACGGGGTCTGCTGGCCCGCACCGGCCTGATCCTCGGGCCGTACGAGTACGTCGGCCGACTGCCGTGGTGGCTGCTGCGGATGGCCCGGGGCGGTCAGCTGCTGGCGCCGGGGCCGGCCGACCGGGGCCTGCAGTACGTCGACTCCCGTGACCTGGCCGGGTGGCTGCTGTCGGCCGGGGAGCGGGGGCTGTCCGGGCCGTACAACGTGCTGTCCGGGGTCGGGCACACGACCATGGGCGGCCTGCTCGACGCCTGCCGTACGGCGACCGGTGGCGACGCCGAGCTGACCTGGGTCGACGAGGCGTTCCTGCTCGACCACGGGGTACGGGCGTGGAGCGAGCTGCCGATCTGGCTGCCGGCGGGCGACCGGTTGGCGGCCAGCTACGAGGTCGACTCGTCGCGGGCGTTCGCGACCGGGCTGCTCGACTGCCGCCCGGTCGGGGCGACGGTCGAGGACACCTGGCGCTGGTTGGGCACGCTCGCCCCGGACCGGATCGACGTCGAGGCCGGCCAGCGCAAGCCGTGGCTGACGGCGGAGCGGGAGGCGGCACTGCTGGCCGCCTGGCGGGCCTGAGCCCGCCGCTCACCACAGTGGATAGACGTTCTCCCGGCTCTCGTCCGGTGGCTCCCGGCGGTCGTCGGGCCGCTTGCGGTTTCGCCGGGACAGGCTCAGGACCACCCCGGTGACGGCACGGATCAGCTTGTCGAGCACAACCTCTCCCAGATGATGTCAGCGGCCTGCTGGTAGCCGTGGTCGGTCATGTGGACGCGGTCGTAGAACGACCAGCCGGTGAAGCGACGGGCCGCCAGGTCGACGAAGTCGACGCCGAGTTCGGCACAGCCGGCCGCCATCCGGTCGGCGTACGCGTCCCAGTTGGCGGCCACGTGGTCGCGGGCGGTGAGCCAGGGGCCCTGCCGTTCCCGGGCCAGGTCGAACAGTTCCCGTTCCGGTCGGGTCGGGGTACGCAGCACCGGGTCGGCGAACGGCTGGAGGCAGAACAGGACCCGGGCGTCGGGGCGGGCGGCGCCGGCGATGATCCGCAGGTCGCGGAGCTGCCGGTCGAGGGCGGCGGTCATCCGGGCGGCGAGATGGTCGCCGGTGTCGGTGCTCGGCAGCACCTGGCCGGCGGTGTCGGCGGCCCGCTGGTCGGGGATGCCCCGGCCGGGTTCCGCCACGGCCGCGGCGAGGTCGACGATCGGCGTACGCCCCAGGGTGGCGAGCGCACCCTCGAAGAACAGCGGCCCGTAGACCTCGTTGTGGCCGAGCGACTGTAGCGACGCGAAGACGTTGTTGATCCCGGAGCAGATCACGACGCTTGTGGCGTGGGCCAGGAACGGGACGGCGGCGACGAGTTCCTGCAGCGAGTTGCCGGCGTAGATGCCGAGGTTCAGGTAGGGCACGCCGCTGCGGTGGGCCAGCCGCGACGGCAGGGTGGCGCCGTCGCCGCTGGCCCCGACGCCGAAGACGAACGAGCCGCCGAGGACGATGCCGCCGCCGAGGTCCGGCCACCGGTCGGAGTCGACCGTTCCCTGGCCGGAGTCGGACAACCGGTAGCCGAGCCGGTCGGTGTGGAACACCGGGTTGTCGAGGCCCGGCCGGCTGACGAACGTGACGTACGGGCGGAGGAACAGTTCGTTGGCGTCGTACTGCTCGAACTGCGGAACGAGTTCGTACCGCCGGTTCCGGTGCGCCCGATCAAGATCGCGAAATGACACGGTCCTCCACCACCAGTGCGTCGAGTTCACTGCGCCCGAAGGTGGCGATCGCCTCCTCGGGCGTGGCGACGATCGGTTCGCCGCGCAGGTTGAACGAGGTGTTGAGCACGCAGCCGAGGCCGATGCGCTGCCCCAGCTCGGCGATGACCGAGTGGAAGAGCGGGTTCGTCTCGGGAGCGACGGTCTGGATGCGGCCGGTGCCGAAGTGGTCGACGGCCGGGGCACTGGCCGCGAACCGCTCCTCGAGCGGCATGACCATCAGCATGAAGCGGGTCGGCCACTGGTCGGTGCCGTCGCCGGCGACGTACTCCGCCGCCCGGTCGTGGAGCATGGCGGGGGCGAAGGGGCGGAACGGCTCGCGGAACTTCACCTTCTTGTTGATCAGGTCCTTGATGCCGGGGCCGCGCGGGTCGGCCAGGATGCTGCGGTTGCCCAGCGCCCGCGGCCCCCACTCGAAGCGGCCCTGGAACCAGCCGATGACCAGGCCGTCGGCGAGCATGTCGGCGACCGTCGCGGCGAGTGCGGCCGGATCCGGCTGCGTGGTGTACGCGAGCCCGGCCCGGTCGAGGGCCCGGGTCACCGCGTCCGGGGTCGCCTGGGCGCCCCAGTAGGCGTGCCGCATCACGAAGCGGCGCGGCTGCCCGAGCAGGACGTGGTGGGCGTAGAGGGCCGCGCCGAGCGCGCCGCCGGAGTCGCCGGGTGCCGGCGGGATGTACAACTCCTCGACCCCGGCCCGGCGCAGGACCTGGTAGTTGGCCACCCCGTTCAGGGCGACCCCGCCGGCCATGCAGAGCCGGCGGTGGCCGGTCACCTCGACCGCCCGCCGGGCCATCGCCACCACCGCGTCCTCGGTGAACTGCTGGACGCTGGCCGCGACGTCGGCGTACCGGCGGGCCCGCGCCCCGGCCTCGCCCTCGGCGGCGGGGTCGAGTTCGACGCCGGGCGGGCAGGGCGGCATGCCGAGCAGGTCGGCGAGGCGGGGATGGAAGCCGTTGCGTACCGAGCGGTGGTATCGGAAGTAGCGCATGTCGAGCCAGAGGCTGCCGTCGTCGTACTGCCGGGCGACCCGGTCGAGTTCGGCCCGGTAGCGGGGCTGGCCGTAGGCGGCGAGCCCCATCACCTTGTATTCGCCCTCGTTGACCTGGAAACCGAGGAACTCGGTGAAGGCGGAGTAGAGCATTCCGAGCGAGTGCGGGAAGTGCATCGTCTCGCGCAGCCACAACCGGTTCTCGCCGGTGCCGTCCCAGCTGGCGTGTCCCTCCCCGATGCTGGTGGTGGCCCACTCGCCGACGCCGTCGATGGTGAGCGTGGCCGCCGTGTCGAACGGGCAGGCGAAGAACGACGACGCGGCGTGGGAGAGGTGGTGTTCGACGAAGAGCACCCGGGACGCGGGTACGCCGATCGTCTCGCGGATCTGGTCGCCGACCGCCTGCCGGGCGCCGCCGTGGGTGAAGAACCGCTCGAACGGGCCGAAGCTGTGCGGCACCTCGCTGAGGATGGTGGCCACCGCCCGTTCGGCCTTGAGCCGCGGCTTCTCGTAGAAGACGACGTGGTCGAGGTCGCCCGCGCCGAGGCCGGCCGTCTCCAGGCAGAACCGGATCGCGTTGACCGGGAAGCGGTTGTCGTGCTTACGCCGGCTGAACCGCTCCTCCTCGGCCGCGGCCACGAGCTCTCCGTCGACGAGCAACGCGGCTGCCGAGTCGTGGAAGAAGGCGGAGATGCCAAGGATGATCATGCTGTGCTCCGTGGGCCGGCGGGACGGACGGCGGTCAGTTGAGTCGGCGGGCGCCGTCCAGGGTGGCGGGCCCGGACCGCGCCGGCCGCCAGTTGGTCCGGGCCGGCGGTCGGCGTACGCCGAGCGGGTCGCCGAGCAGGCGTACGACGACGCCGACCGGCACCAGCAGGCCGTACGCGACCAGCAGCAGGCCGCGCCGCAGGCGGTTCACCGGTCCACCACCCGTACCTGGTGCATCCACGGTCGGGCGGCGAACTGGTTGTGGGTGCCGACCCGGTAGCCGTGCACCCGGCGGTTGATCCCGTAGATGCCCTTGAGGAAGACGAGCATCGGCGCCGGGACGAGTTCGGCCATCCGGGCCTGGTAGCGGTGGTAGAGCCGGCGCCGCTCGGCCCGGTCGACGGTGCCGAGTCCGGCGTCCAACGCCGCGTCGACCTCGGGGTCGGTGAAGGTGAAGCAGTTGAAGCCGGCCTCGATCGCCGCCGACGAGAACAGCTCCGACTGGTCGGGGTCCTGACCCCAGGTGTACGCGAGCAGGAAGACACCGAAGTCGCGGTTCTGCACGACCTTGCCCATCAGCTCGCCGAAGTCGAGCAGGGTCAGCTCGACGTCGACGCCCAGGCGGCGCCAGCTCTCGGCGAGGACGTGGGCGGTGTCGACCCACGCCTTCGTGTTGGTGCCGGCGACGACCTCGAACCGCAGCGGCTCGCCGTCACGCTCGCGTACGCCGGTCGGGCCCGGCCGCCAGCCGGCGTCGTCCAGCAGCGCCGCCGCCCGCTCCGGCTGGTACGGGTAGCGCGGCTCGACGCCGGGGTCGTAGGCCCAGGACGTGGGGGGCAGGATCGAGTCGGCGACGCTCGCCTGGCCGAGGTAGACCTCCTTGACCATGGTCTCCCGGTCGACCGCCAGCAGCAGCGCCTGCCGGACCCGGACGTCGCCGAGGATACGGCCGGCCGGGGTGGCGGGATCGAGCTGGCAGGCGTAGAAGTTGCCGGTCGGCAGGTCGATGACGGTCGTGTCGAGATGGGATACCCCGGCGAGTTCGCCGAGCCGGGACGGGTCGACGAGTCCGATGTCGACGGTGCCGGCGCGCAGCGCGTCGGCGACCGCCAACCCGGTCGGGAAGATCCGGTAGACGAACCCGTCGAGCTGGCTCGGCCCCCGGTGGTGGTTCGGGTTGCGGGCGAAGCGGATCTCCTCCGGGGTGCGGCCGGTGACCGCGAAGACCCCGCTGACGACGGCCGGCGCGGTGTTGTACGCGTCGGAGGTGGCCACCGCCTCGGCGGTGGGCTCCGGCAGGACGTGCCGGGGCAGGATCCCGTGCTGCGCCTGGGCGGTCAGGAACGGCGCGTACTCCCGGTGGGTCCGGAAGACCACCGTGCGGGCGTCGACGGCGGACACCTCGGCAAGGTGCCGGGTCAGCTCGCCCCGGTGCGGCGAGGGCAGGTCCCCGTACTCCGGGGCGGTCATCAGCCGGTAGGTGAAGACCACGTCGTCGGCGGTCAGCGGGGTCCCGTCCGACCAGCGCAGCCCGTCGCGCAGGGTGAAGCGGTAGGTGCGTCCGTCGGCCGCCACCGCGGGCACCTCGACCGCCAGGGCGGGCAGCAGATTGCCGTCGGCGTCGGAGGTCAGCAGCCCCTCGAAGCACAGGCCGGACACCAGGGAGCTGAAGGTGTCCTGCACGAGCACGGGGTTGAAGGTGGCGATGTCCTCCGCCCAGCCCTCGACGAGCGTGGCAGGGGTCGGGTCGTCGGTCATTCTCTCTCCCTCCGGTGGGCTACTGGTGCTGGAGCAGCCAGGCGTGGACGTCGGTGACCCGGTGGGCGAGCACCGCGAGGTGGCCGTCGGTCGGCGGGATGTCGATCCGCTCGGCCCGCAGCGTCGCGGCCAGCCAGTCGGCGTGGGCCGCCGGCACCATCGCGTCCTGTTTGCCGTGCCAGACACCGACCGGGCAGGTGATCGAGGCCAGGTCGAATCCCCACGGCCGGACGAGGGCGAGGTCGTCGTCGGACCACCCGTCGAGGCCCGGCCGCAGCCCGGTCCGGATGCCGTCGACGAGAGGTCCGCCGAATCCGGTCCGGGCGACCTGCGCGTCCGACTCGTCGAGGAACCCGTCGAGCCCGTCGATCAGGTCCTTCCGGTCGACGGTCGCCATCGCGGTCGCGGTCGGTTCGAGCAGCGGGTTCAGCGCCTGCGGCCCCTGGCGGGCGGCGACCAGTTCGGCGACGTTGTCCTCGCGCATCCCGTCGAGCACGTCGAATCCGGGCGCGTCCCAGGGGGCCAGCCCGCCGAGGCTGGCGACGGCGGTGACCCGGCCGGGAAGCAGAGCGGCACAGGCCAGGGCGTGCGGCCCGCCGCCGGAGACGCCCCAGGTGGCGAACCGGTCGATGCCGAGCGCGTCGGCCACGGCCGCGATGTCGGCGGCGACGTCGGCCACCGAGCGCCCGGGCAGCCGGGTCGACCCGGCGTAGCCGGGGCGGGCGACGCCGACGAGACGGATGCCCCGGTCCCGGGCGTCGTCGGACCAGGTGGGCCAGAGCAGCGGCGCGCCCGGGGTGCCGTGGTGGACGACGACCGGCCAGCCCCCGGGCAGGCCGTCCTCGACCACGTGGAGTTGGCGCCCGTCCCTGTCGACCGTGTGCTCGTGCATGTGTTCCCTTCCACGTGGTTCGTCGTTCTTCGGTACCGTCAACGGATGTGACCCCGCCCCACATCGACCCCGACGACGCGCTCGACCCCGACGACGCGCTCCTCGACCGGATCCGGGTCGCGTACGACACGGTGGCGCAGCCGTACGCCGAGCAGTTCGCCGACGAACTCGCGCACAAGCTCCTGGACCGGGCCCTGATCGACGGCTTCGCCGACCAGGTACGCGCAAGCGGCGTCGACGGCCCGATCGCCGATCTCGGCTGCGGCCCCGGGCAGGTGACCCGCCATCTGGCCGACCGCGGCCTGCCCGTGGTCGGCGTGGACCTCTCGCCCGAGATGGTGCGCCTGGCGCGGGAACGCCATCCGGGAATCGACTTCCGGGAGGGCTCGATCCTCGGACTGTCCGACCCGGACCGGAGCGTGGCCGGTGTGCTGTCGCTCTATTCGGTCATCCACCTGCCCCGGCCGGTGCTGCCCCGGGCGCTGGCCGAGTTTCACCGGGTGCTGCGACCGGGCGGGATCCTGCTGCTCGCCTTCCACATCGGGGCGGGCCAGTTGCACGTCGACACCTGGTTCGACCGGCCGGTGTCCTTCGACGGCCACCTCTTCGACCCCGACGACGTGGCGGACTGCCTGGCGCGGACCGGGTTCGAGGTGCGGGCCCGGATGCGGCGCCAGCCGTATCCGGGCATCGAGGCGCCGACCGAGCGGGCGTACCTGTTCGCGCACCGTCCGGCCGGATAGCCCGGACCGCGTCGTCGGGGTCGTCGTCGCCATGGCAGGGTCCGCCGTCGTCAGCCGAGCGGGATCGACTGCTCGAAACGGAAGAGGTTCTGCGGGTCGTACTGCGACTTGATCCGCTTGAGCCGGGCGAAGTTCTCGCCGTAGTAGGCGTCGCCCCAGTTCGTCAGGTCGGGGTCGGGAAAGTTCGGGTAGACCCGGCCGCTGCCCCACGGGTGCACCGCCGACCAGGACTCGGTGACCCACCGGTACGCCGCCTCCTTCGCCCCCTGCGACGCCTCGGGCGTGACCATGACGGCGTGCTTCAGGCTGAACGAGGTGTCCCGGTGGACGAAGGCGGTCGCGTGCCGGTCGGTGCGGGCGTACCCGCCACCCCACGGCGCCAACTCCAGGCCACGTACCTCGCCGGCGGTGCGGCCGGCGACGAAGACCTCGGCCAGCCGGTCGATCGCCTCGTCGGCGATCGGGCCGTCGAAGAACTCGCCCTTGGTGAACCGGCAGCCCTGCCGTTCGATCTGCCCCTGCGGGGTCTCCACGACCTGGTTGTTGACCGCGCTGAGCAGACCGGCCTGGTAGAGCGCCGTCTCCCGGTAGTCCATCTCGCGGCAGTTGACCCGGGCCGGTTCCCGGCCGCAGCGCTCGACGAGTTCGCCGATCAGCTTCATCGCGTCGGACTCGGTGCCGACCATCGCCCCGAAGAGTTCCGCCACGGCCGGCTCGTCGAGGTCGTCCATGGCGGTGAAGCCGAGGCCGGCGGTCATCTCCTCCGGCGCCGACGGGGCCCACCGCTGCCAGGCCTTCAACACCTCGGCCGCATCCTGGAAGTCCCACTCGATGTAGAAGTTGGTCATCCGGGGTGCCGGCCGGGCGTCGAACGTCAACGCGGTGACCACGCCGAAGTTGCCGGCGCCGGCACCGCGCAGCGCCCAGAAGAGGTCGGGGTGGCGCTCGGCATCGGCGGTGACGACGGTGCCGTCGGCGAGGACCACCTCCGCGGCGACCACGTGGTCGAGGGTCAGCCCGTAGAGCCGGCCGAGGACCCCGATGCCGCCGCCGAGGGTGGTGCCGCCGACGCCGACCGACGGGCAGGATCCACCGGGTACGACGAGTCCGTGGTCGATCAGCGCGTTGGTCATCGCGCCGATCCGGATACCGGCGCCGACCTCGACCCGGGAACCGTCCACTTTCACCTGGGCCATCGGGGTGACGTTGACGACCATGCCGCGGCTGGAGGAGAAGCCGGCGAAGCAGTGCCCGCCGCTGCGTACGGCGAAGTCGATGTCGTTGCGCCGGGCGAACGCGAGCGCCTCCACGACGTCCTGGTGCGTGGCGCACATGACCACGGCCTGCGGCAGGATCTCGTCGAAGCGGGCGATGAACGGCTTCCTGGTCCACTCGTACGCGGGATCGCTGTCGAGCAGCAGCTGTCCGTCGAGCGACTGCCGCAGGCTCGACCAGTCGATACCGACCATGGAGGCTCCTCGTTTCTTCCTAGGCGATCCGGTGCGCGTGGGTCGGCGCCGGCAGGCAGGTGGTGAACAGGCGGGTGTCGCTGTCGTCGTTCCGGCTGAAGAAGTGGAAGTCGAGGTCGGACCCCTTTCCGGTGGCCGGATAGCCGAGCATGAAAGCCGGGTCGGTGAGCGGCTTCATCGACAGCAGAAGGTCGGCGACGTCCCACCCGTCGGCGGGGTCGACGAGGGTGGACGGCACCGGGACGAAGCCGAGGCGGGCCTTGAACGCGAAGAGTCCGGGCATGACGAGGTGCCCGTACAGGTTGGGGTCGTTGCCGAGGGTGACCCGGGCGTAGCCGGCCTCCCGGGCGGCCCGGACCGCCTCCAGATAGATGATGCGGGACAGGCTGGCGTTGCGCTGCTCGCCGGCGACGGCGGAGAACCGGACCCGGGTGACGCCGACCTCGGGGCACAGTTCGCCGATCGCCGCGCCACACAGTTCTTCGCCCCGGTAGGCGCCGAGCAGGAAGAAGCGGTCGAGTTTGGCGTTGATGGTGTCCCAGTGCGCGCCGGCGACCGGGAGGCCGTTGCGCAGCCGGGACACCGCGTCGGTGTAGAGCCCGAGGAAGGCGTGCCAGCCGGCCTCGTCGAGCGGGGTCCGCCGCCAGGTCAGCTCGGCGGCGGCCACCGCGCGACGGGCCTTGGCAACGCCCTCGCGCTCCTTGCGGGAGATCCGGGACAGGAAGTCGCGTTCGTCGGCGCCGGTGTCGGCGAGCCAGGTGACCCGGTCCGGTTTCACCACGAAGCCGGCGGCGGCGAGGTCGGGCCAGGTATCGGGTTCCGGCCGGTCGACCCGGACCAGGTCGACGTCGGTCTGATGGCGCGACCAGTCGGTGGTCAGCGCCTCTTGGACGCCGACGGTCGCCATCCGCAGGCCGACCAGTTCGGTGGTCTGCATGGTCACCGCCCCACCGGCCGGCGGGCGTCCGCCGGCCGGCCCCGGTCAGTCTCCATAGAGCTGGCGAAGACGCTCATTGAGCCGGCGCTCCTCGTCCTGGTCGGCGTCGAAGTGGGGTTCGGTGAACAGGCTCTCCTCCTGCGGGTCACCGAGCGCGGTGAGCAGGCTCGCCCGGAACCGCTCGACGTCGCACGACGGCAGCGGCCCCATCGAGGGCAGGTCCGGGCCGGCGGCCACCACCAGCGCCTCGACCTCCGACAGCGGCAGTACGACGAAGACCGCCTCCTTGCCGCTGCGGATCGCCAGTTCGTCGCGCAGGCCGGCCGGCAGCGGCCCGGCCGACCGGGTCAGCGCCACGCCCGACCCGAGCGCGGCGCAGCAGGCCGTGACCGCCTCCGCGACCGTGGTCGTGGGTTCGACCACCAGCACCGCCGAGGTGCCCAGGTCGATCAGTTCACCCAGGACGGGGTGGGCCGCCCCGGCGCGGAACACCTCACCCGCGTCGGGGCTGTCGAACAGATGGACGTTGACTGTCAACTACATCCCCCACCACAGCTGCCGCACCCGCCGTCGCTGCCGCAGACGGAGTGCTCGGATTTGAGTTCGGTGAACCCCTCGCGGCCGAAGAGCACGCCGCCGCCGGCGCTGGCGTGGCCGAGGGCCACCATCAGCACCCGGTCGATGCCGACCGCACCGCCGGACATCGGCGGCATGCCGGCCTCGGCGCTGGTCATCAACGCCTCGTTGGTGGCCACGTACGACATCCCGGCGGCCACCCGGTGGCTGCGCCGGGTGTTGTACTGGGCCCGCAGTTCGGCGCCGTCGACCAGGTTCTCGTAGACGTTGGCGAGTTCCAGGCCGCCGGGCAGGTAGAGCTCGGCCCGCAGCGCGTAGCGCGGGTCGGCCTGGTCCAGTCGGGCCTGGACGGCGAGTTCGGCCGGGAAGTGGGTGATCCACAGCGGTTGCCGGATCTTCGGCAGGACGTGCCCGTCGAAGGCCGCCTCCAGCCAGGCCCGGCGCCACCCGACCAGTTCCTCCGGCACCTCGATCTCGCAGCCCACCGTACGCAGGGTGGCGGCGAGGCCCTTGGCTGTGGCGCACTCCTCGGCCGACAGGTCCACGCCGAGAACGCTCTGGAACGCGTCGGCGTAGCGCATCCGGTTGAAGGGCCGCTCCGGGTGCAGGACCACGCCGGACCACGAGGTGATCGGCGGCCCGAACCCGCGCAGGCCTTCCCGGACCAGCTCGTCGGCCACCTCGATCGACTCGTCGAGCGTCATCAGCCGCCGGTAGTACTCGACCGACTGGAACTCGACCAGATGCCAGTCGCCGGGCTTGTCGGCGCGGACGTTCGTGGAGACCTCGAAGACGGCCGGCAGCCCGGCGGTCAGGTATCGCTTGAGGTACTCCTCCGGGTCGGTACGCAGGTGGAAGCGGCGACCCAGGACCGGCTCGGTCTGGGCCTGGCTGACGTGGCCCATGTCGCCGTTGACGGTGAGCATCGGGGTGCTCACCTCCAGGTAGCCGCGTTCGGCGAGCCGGTTGCGCAGCAGCGAGGTCAGCGCGGAGCGGTCGATCACGGCGCGCAGCATCTCCGGCTGCCGGACCATGGCGAACTCCGACACCGCCCGGCCGATCGGCTGCCGCATCGACTCCTTGATGATCGTGGTGTCGGTGGCGCGCAGGGCGCCGAGCAGCCCGTCCCAGGTTCCCTCGACCCCCACCCAGGAGTACGCCCCGACGTCCACGCCGCTGGCCGACACGGTGTCCGGGCCGTCTGCGAGCTGGACCAGTCCCGGCCCGACGGGCAGCGCCCGGCCGACGACGCGGACGACCGAGCCGTGCTCGACCCGGCCGCCGAGAAGGTCGGCGACGGTGCTGGTGCTGGTGAAGTCGTTGGCCGTCGCCGTCGCGGTCGGCCGCATCGGGTCGATCAGGTCGGCGAGCTGCGGTGGTACGACGCTCTGCGGGCCGATCAGGGTCGGCGTGCCGGCCTCGGCCAGCGACACCGGCTCGCTCTCGCACAGGCAGCTCTGCTCGTAGCGGCGCTGTACGAGGTAGTCGGTGCCGTGCAGCAGGTCCCACAGCGAGCCCTCGTCGATGTGCCGGGCGCTCGCCGGCAGCTGCGTCTCCAGGATCGCGATCCGGGGCGACAGGTAGCCGCGCGAGGTGACCACCGCCTTGCAGGTGGCGACCGTGCAGCTCGTCGGGCTCAGCAGCGGCGTGGCCCGGGCGACCTGGGCCGGCGTCGGGTCGTACGTGGGGTTGCCGAGCGTACGCCCGTTGTGCTGGATGATCTCGACGATCCGGGAGAGGTCGTGCCGCTCGGCGAAGGGGACGACGGTGTCGACGACCTCGTCGGCGTTGCGGCCCTCGACGACGACCTCGATCCCGAGCCGCTGGCGCGGAAACCGGTCGAGCAGCCGGGCCATCCCCAGCGGCACCCGCACGCCGTCGTAGTCGGTGAACTGGTATTTGTCGGGGTTGATGCCCAGCATCTTGCCGACCAGTTCGGGTTGGGTGCTCCACATCTTGACGTAGAACGAGACGGGATAGTCGGCGAGCCGTTCGATGGCTTCCTCGGGCTGGCAGCCCCAGTACTTCTCGGAGGTCGCCGTGTCGGAGAAGATCAGCCCGTTGGTGAAGACGATCGCCTCCAGGCCGGTGTCCTTGCAGGTCTCCAGGAACTGCCACCAGCCGCGGTCGATGGTCGGCTCGCCCTCGCCGGGCACGTAGACGTAGCCGGCGCCCAGCCCGGCGGCCTCCCGCAGCAGCCGGTCGCGCTGCTCGACGGTGGTCTCGCCGCGCTTGCGGCGGCGGTCGGTGAAGCAGATGGGGCAGTCGGCGTTACAGGCGCCGGTCATCATCATGACCAGGAACGCGAGACTCTCCCCGCGAGACTTCTCGACGAGTTCGGTGAGTTCGTCACGGGAGGCAGAGAGCAGGAAGTCCCGCGTCTCCTCCCAGTCCTGCCGGCCTTCCAGGAACGCCATCGTCCACAGGTCGTAGCCGTTCAGATGGTCGGCGGCCAGGTTGGCCGCGGTGGCCTGGCGCCAACGTTCGTTGGGCACCTGCTGGACCGCGAAGCGCGCGTCCTCGCTGCTGCAACTCATTGGCTGCCTCCCGATGAGGTTCCGTGAAGACCACTGCCCGCGAACGCGGGATGTGCCGGCAGGGAGTCGACCTGCCAGGACTGGACGAGATCGGCGAAATACGCCTGTTTGCGGGCCGACACCCGGCCGGCCAGCGCCTCCAGGTCGGACCGCAGGCGCTGGTCGAGCACGAACAGCACGCCCCAGCACGGTCGGAGCCGGGCGCCGCGCATCAGCTTGGCCTGGTGCGATCCGCCGCCGTACTCGATGCGCCGGAAGCCCCGGTCGATCGCGTACGAGATCAGTCGCGGGTAGGCCAGCGGAAGGTAGTCGGCGCGGGGGTCGCCGCTGCCGAAGAACTTCGCGTAGAGGGTGTCGGTGTGGCGCAGTACGACCGCGGCGCTGCGGGCGGGCCGGCCGGGTTCGCGGACCGAGAGCACGGTGCGGGGCAGCGTGTATCCGTCGGCGAGTTCCTGGAACAGGGAGTCGGGGGCGGGGGCCACGGGATCGAACCGGGTGGCGTACCGGCCCAGCAGTTCGGGTATGCCCCGCTGGGCCTCCGGCAGTCCGGCCGTCTCGATGACCTCCCACTCCAGCCGCTGGTCGGGGATGTTGCGGCCCCGGCGCAGCGATCTGCGGGACTGCCCGAGCCAGCGCCAGTAGCCGGCCAGGTCGGGCCAGGTGACGTCGAGTACGGCGTCGGCGCCGGTCACGAGGCGCAGTCCGCCGGCCTCGGTCAGCGCCGTCAGCCAGGCGTCGTCGTCCTCGTCGAACAGGTAGTGGGAGGCGACGATAGAGGCGCCGACCGCCGTCGCGTGGTCGAGCATCCGGGCCACGAGTTCGGCCAGGTCGGCGGGGCTGGCCTGCCGGCCGCCGAGGGCGCCGCCACGGTAGCCGTACGGGCTCATGGTGAGCAGCACCGAGGCGCCGGCCGTGTCGCGGCGTACGGCGGCGGCCAGCTCGCGGTCGTCGCGGAGGAAGGGTTCCTCGCGGCGGCCGGTGACCAGTTCGACCGGGTCGTGGAAGTAGTGCGGGCGGCGGTCGCGGTGCAGCGTCCAGACCGGTACGGCCGCCGGACCGGCGGTGAGCAGCCGGGTGCCGGGCAGCCAGCCGGCCGCCGTGTACCACTGCGGCGCCTGGTAGGGCGAGCGGTCGTCCGCCAGCTCCGCCCAGCACCGTAGCTGCTGCTCCACCGCCATGGTCATGCATCCACCTCGCTGCGCTCGGCGGTCGCCTGACCATTTGTGGGCCGGCTGATTCCCTCGCTCCGCTCGGTCATGCATCCACCTCGCCGCGGTCGGCCGCCAGGGCGAACGGCTGGTGGGCGAGCAGGCTCTCCCCGGGCAGGGTCGGATCCGGGTCGAGCCCGAGCAGGTCGATCATCGTCGGCGTGACGTCGAGGATGGAGGCGGTGCGCGGGGCGCCGGCGGCCAGGCCGGGGGCGGCCAGGGCGAACATCCCGTTGCGGGAGTGGTTGGCCTCGTCGACGCCGGTGTCGTTGGTCCGTACCCAACGCTGTCCGAAGCCGACGCTGCCGATTGCCCGCCACTTCTCCTCGCCGAAGAAGGCGAGCAGGTCGGGCGGGATTCCCCGGACGCGGCGGTAGAGTTCGGCGGGTGTGTGGACGGCGTTGCGCAGGATCCCGGCAGGGCCGAGGTCGGTGACGCCGAACAGGTCGCGGATCTGTTCGATCAGATCGGGCACCTGTTCGCGGGGGACGATTCCGGCCGGTTCGCGGCCGGCCACGTTGAGGAAGATCCGCGCGTAGTAGCCACCTTCGCCCCATACCCTGGTGCGCGACCAGTCGACCATGTCGGCGGTGAGCGGGGTGGGTCCGTCCGGCTCGGCACGCAGGGTCAGCAGCCCGGCCTCGCGCAGGATCTCGTTGACGCACACCCCGCCGTGCATGGCGGTGGCGCCATGGTCGGAGGCGACGAGAACGGCGGTTTCCGGCCCGGCGGCGTCGATCAGTTCGGCGACCCGCTCGTCGAGGAACCGGTAGTAGTCCCGGATCGCGTCCCGGTAGGGCGAGTCCGGCGGGTGTCCGGGGTGCCGCTCGTCGTGGTAGCGCCAGAAGCAGTGGTGCATGCGGTCGGGTGCGATCTCGTGGAGCATCGCGAAGTCCCAGTCGCGGGTGGTCACCAGGTGGCGCATGAGCGTGAAACGGCGTTCGGTCATCAGCCGGGCGGTCCGCAGCACGTCGGGAAGGCCCGCGGAGCGGAAGTCTGGGATGTCGAAGAGGTATTCGCCGACGACCCGGTCGATCTCGGTGGCCAGGCCGGCCGGGTGGGTGTACGCCCCACCGGCGATCGGTCCCTCGAAGCCGGAGACCAGCACCCCGTCGATGGCCGGTGGCGGGGAGGTCTGCGGTACGCCGACGACGATGCTCGGCCGCCCGGCCGAGGTGAGCCGGTCCCACAGCCGGGGCAGGCGTACCGAGGTCGAGTTGGCCATGACCAGGTCGTCGTAGCCGAAGCTGCGCCGGTTACGGAAGCCGTAGACGCCGAGTTCGCCGGGGTCGCGGCCGGTCAGCATGCTGGTCCAGGCCGGTACGGTGATCGGCGGCAGGGTGCTGCGCAGGACGCCGCCGATGCCGCGCCGGGCCAGGCCGGCGACGGTGGGCATGAGGGTGTCCATCGGTGCCTCGAGCACGTCGGGCACCAGGCAGTCCAGCCCGATGATCATTGCTCTTGGCATGCATCACCCCCGAGGACCTTCACCTGGGCGGCCAGGTCGGTGAAGTCGGTCTGGATCGCGGGGCCGACGGCGCCGACCGGGCGTTCGGCGATGAGGTAGCTGTGGCTGCCGCGGTGCAGTTCCTTGAAGATCGAGAATCCGACCTCGGTGACGACGTCCTTGAGGGTGGCCCACGGCAGCACGTACGCCTTGTCCCGCAGCAGCGAGAAGTAGAAGTCGTGCATCGCCTCGTCGGCGAAGCCGCTGTAGCTGAAGCAGTGCCCGAGGACGAAGACACCGCCGGGCCGCAGGGCCTGCCAGATCTCCCGTAGCCGGGCCGGCTGGTCCTGCATGAAGTGGAAGGCGCCGTTGAAGAGCACGCCGTCGATCGAGCCGGGCACCACCGGCGGCAGGCCGGTGTTCAGGTCGCGTTCGATGAACGTGACGGTCGCCTGCGGGTAGACGTTGGTCCGGGCGATGTCGAGGAAGTCCGCCGACTTGTCGACGCAGGTGATGGTGGCCGGCTGCTCGGAGAACTCGGCCAGCCGCATCGCCCCGAAGCCGGGGCCGCAGGCCAGGTCGAGGAAGCGGTGGCCGCGCGAGGCGAGTTCGCGTACGGCGATCATCCGGCCGAACTCGTAGAGCGGGTTCTGCAGGTTGGTGCGCCAGGCGTGTTCGAAGTCGCGGTTGAACGCGATGGCGGCGTCGGGCGAGCGCATGAACGACAGATCGTCGCCGAGCATGCCCTTGTTGCCGTTGCGGATGAGTTCGGCGTGGCCTTCGCCGTACCACGAGGTCAGGTTCTCGTAGCGGGGCTGATAGCGCTCCGGCAGCGCGGTGGCCGGCTGCTTGACCGCGCGGTAGACGGTCTGGCCCTTGATCTGCCGTTCCTCGGCGGCGCCGGTGGCGACCAGGACCTTCAGCAGGTGCCGTACCTGTTCGGTGCGCTCGGCCCGGAAGGCCAGCCGGCGTACGACATCGTCGACGGTCTGGAAGTGGGTCAGTGCCGAGAGCAGGCCGGAGGTCTGGGACACCTCGCGGACGGCGTTGTCGAAGATGTGTGCGGACTCGATGGCTGCGGTGAACAGGCTCTCCTGGGACTTCATTCCGCGCTTTCCTTAATGGTCAGGCCGCAGGCGTGGAAGTCGAGCGGCCGGCCGTCGCAGCCCTGCGGCGGTCGGACACCCATCAGCGCGGCGAATGTCGGAGCCAGATCCACCATCGCCACCGGATAGCGACCGACCGATCCGCCCCGCAGCTCGGGGTTGCGGATCAGGGCCAGCGTCGCCGCCGACGCGGAGGTGGGGTGGAACGATCCGTGGCCGCTGGTCAGTTCGGCGCCCGGGATGGTCAGTTCGAACAACGCCGGTGCGTCGTGCCGTAGCCGGGTCGCCGGTTCGTATCCCTTGTCCATCGCGAAGAACAGGTCGGGGGCGGCCTCGCCGTGCTGGCCGTACGCCCGCAGCTCGGTCGGGCCGAGCACGGCGCTGACGACGGGGCGGCCGGTCCTCGGGTCGACGAGCGACCGCAGTGCCGCGGTGAGTTCCTGCCGGAGCGGCTCGACCTCTTCCTCGGCGACGATTCCACCGGACCACCGGCTGGTCGTGTTGGCCAGGATCAGCCCCGGGAACAGGCCGTACGCCCGGGTTCGGGACCAGTCGATGGTGTCGTCCGGCCCGGTGGCGAGGAAGCCCCGCTCGCGCAGAAAGTCGTTGATGAAGAAGAGACTGTGGACGGTGTCGTGGCCGTGGTCGCTGACCAGGGCCAGGGTGTCGTCGACGTCGACCAGTTCGGCGACCGTGCCCACCAGCCGGTCGAGCAGCCGGTAGGTGTCGCGGAGGAACGACAGGTAGCGCTCCTGGTCGAGGTCGTGTCGCGGGTGGTCAGGGTCGAGTGCGGCACCGGCGATGTGGTGGGCGTACTCGACGACGTGCCAGTGCACGAAGGCGCCCCGCCACGGTCGCCGACCGGCGAGTTGCCGCAGTGCGTCCTCGACCCACCGGGTGTGCCGGTCGTAGATCTCGAGCTGGGTGTCGAGGTCGATGAGACCGTTCATGAAGTCGAAGGTGCCGGTCCACTCCGCGACCGGCCCGACCTCGCGCAGCAGGTCGTCGGCGACCGGTCCGGGGCGGGTGAAGCCGGTGGTGCGGTGCCCCTCGCTGCGATAGAGCCGGAGCACCCGGCGCTCGACGTCGAGTTCCAGCAACTTCAGCCGGTAGGCGTAGCTGCCCCGGCCGGACTCGTCGTGGATCCAGTCGGACCACTGGCCGACGGCGAGTTCGGTGATCCGGTCGCCCCCGTCCTTGGTGGTGCTGACCAGCAGCCGGGGTTGCCCGTCCCGGGTGTGGGCCAGCGCGTGCAGCAGCCGCCGGCGGCGCTGCCCGGCCGGGGTGAGGGTGAGTACGGTCTCGAAGCCGGGCGCCGCACCGGCGGGAAGTCCGGTCCAGTTGAGCGGGTCGCGGGCGACGACCGGGGTCCAGCCCGAGGCGGTGGCGCTGTCGACGCGCCAGTGGTCGTCGTAGCCGTGCGGGACCGAGCAGCAGCCCTGGGCCTGCGAGGTGGGTATCTCGAACCCGCAGGAGTAGCAGGTGGAGGAGACCTCTTCGAAGGAGCAGGTGATGTCGGCGTACCCGCCCGCGCCGTCGACCTGGATCAGGTGGTCCGCCTCGACCTTCGGGGGCCAGCTGCCGGGATACTTCATCACGATCGCCGGCTCGCCCTCGGCGGCGAGCACCTCCCAGAGGTATTCGCCGCGCGACAGCGACCGGTCGAAGCCGTTGCGGATGTGATCGGGCGCCCGGCCGAGCGTCGGCAGCAGGATGTTGCTGATCCCGAGGGTGCCCGGGTGGGCGCCGGAGGCGATGGTCTGCCATCCGGGCGAGGTCAGGGCCGGCAGCGTGGGGGTGACCTCGAGGCACGCCGCGTCGGCGAAGAGTTTCGCGCAGTTGGGCAGGATGCCCTCTTCGACGAAGCGGCGCAGGGTCGCGGGTGGGAGCCCGTCGATACCGAGCATGAACAGCCTGGACACGGTGCTCCTCACGGCGCGTGGGTACGGCGGAGTGCGGGGGCGTAGACACCGCAGAGCCAGGACATGCACTGCCGCAGGTCGAGGCCGGTGGTGTCGTGGTCGAAGGCGACGGCGGTGAACCCGATGCGGTCGACCAGGTCGTGCGCGGCGTCCGCCTCGTGCGGCGGGAGGACCTGGACGGGGTCGCCCACGGCGATGTGCTGCATCGGCACCACGGAGCCTTCCGGCAGGACCGTTCCGACGTGCACGATCGCCCCGACGGCGACCAGGACACCGTCCGCGATCACGGCGCCGTTGAACACGCTCGCCCGGGTGGCGACCATGCACTCGGCGCCGATCCGGGCTCCCGTCACGTGTGCGCCCGGGCCGATCAGGGTGTGTCCGCCGATGTCGACCGGATGCCGGCCGGCACCTCGTACGACCGCGTTCTCCATCACGATGGCTTCCTCGCCGATGACGACCGGAGCGGACTCGGCCGTCACGACGGCACCGTCGAGGACGACCGCACCGGCCAGGACCCGTACGTCACCGGCGAGCACGGCGGTCGGCGCCACGTAGGCGTCGACGCTCACCTGCGGCGATCGACCCCGGATCGACCGTCGGAAGACGCTCGTCGTGAGGTCGCCGTCGACCTCGGTGGGCTGGTCCGGGCGGTCCACGTGGCCGACCCGCCCGGCCAGGGAATCGCGCGGATTCGGCATGGACATATCCCCCCAACACAAATCGGAGGACGGCGCTATTTCCGGAACGGGCCTCGAACTTGAGGAAACAGAAAACAAAACTTATCCGAGGCCCTAACAACCGACCTCGCTTTCGGACTCTACCGCCCCGCTCCGACCGCAGCAACGGTTAACCATTGATCTCCGTTTTAGAGATCAAGTCTTTCAGGCTCGTGACAGAAACCCTGGTCGGGCCGCGAATCAGGGCCGCCAGCGGCCGCCCGGACCCCACGTGCCGCGCCTACGGACGAAACATTCCAGCAGCTCAGGCCGCACCCAGTCGCTTTTCGGACAGACCGGGGAGAGTGCGACAGAGACGGCATGTAACCG
Source organism: Polymorphospora rubra (assembly GCF_018324255.1). GTDB lineage: Bacteria > Actinomycetota > Actinomycetes > Mycobacteriales > Micromonosporaceae > Polymorphospora > Polymorphospora rubra. Next base: position 2,976,394 of record NZ_AP023359.1, on the reverse strand, counting down.
CGGCGCGGATCTCCTCCGCAGCGAAGAGTGGTTCACCAGGAGGGCCGGCACGATCCATTCCGGAGCCGGTCGACGGGCACCCTTACCGCCATATCGGCCAAGACGTGGACACGGTCGACACCGAATCACGGTGGACCGCCGCAAAGGGCAACCCCGAACGTGCCGCTGATTTTCGACGCTGAAATGTCCGGCGTCAATAGCCGACCGGCCGGTAGTCAAGAATTAACCTGATCGCAAATGGCCGATCGGTCTTCCCGAACCGCCTCGCCCGGCCACCGCCGCGCACCCGCTCGCCGGCCGGAACGACCGGGGGAGTAGGCGCCGGGCCGGCTGGGTACGGAAGTCGACACCCGACGACGAGTCCTCGAAGGAGAGACGCAATGGCCAACCTGACGAGCCCCGCCCGGTCACGCACCTCCGCCGCCCGTATCTGCACGATCGTCGCGTTCGTGTTCGCCGGGCTCGCGCTCCTGCTGTCGCCGCTTCTGTTCGGCGTCCTGGGCCTGGTCCTCGGCGTCATCGGCGCCGTCCTCGGCGACAAGCCGCTGGGTTGGTACGCGGCGGCCGCCAGCGTCGCGGCAGCCGTGATCGGGACCATCATCGGCACGTTGCTGCTCAACATGTGACCCCCGCACACCTGGCGTGGGCCCGCCCGACCGGTGTCGGGCGGGCCCGTCCGGGTGGTGGTCAGCTCCGGTCGGCCGGCTTGTGGGCGACGACCACCTCCCAGGTGCCGGGCAGCACCGCGATCCGGTCGAAGCCGGTTTCCGCCAGCAGGCCGGTGTAGAAGTCGACGTCGCGTAGCCGGCTGACGGAACTGTCGGCGCCGATCTGGAAGTACGTCCAGAAGAACTGCATCGCGAGCCGGTCCGGGGTACGGAACTCCTCGCAGATCAGCAGCAGGCCGTCCGGCGGCAGGGCCGCGTACGCCTTCTCGACCAGCCGGCGGGTGACCGGGGTCGGCCAGTCGTGCAGCACCCGTACGAAGGCCATCGCGTCGTAGCCGTCCGGCAGCGGCTCGGCGAGGAAGTCGCCGGGCACGAACCCGAGCCGGTCGGCGTCGGCGCACCGGTTCCGGGTCTGTTCGACCAGCGGCGCCACCGCCGGCAGGTTGTAGACGTCGACCTTGAGATCCGGGGCCTGTTCGAGCACCCGCGTGGCGAGCGTGCCGTCGCCGCCGCCGATGTCGAGCAGGCGACGCCGGCCGCCCCACAGCCGCCCGGCGTGGCTTTGGAACGTCTCGACGACCGGGCCGAGCCCGACCGCCATGCTCCGCTCGAACGCCGCGGTCTGCTCGGCGGTGGTCGGCGGGAAGGCGAAGTCGTCGGCGGGAATGCTCACCGCACCGCGAAGACTCTCGGCGAGCCGGCCGTGCAGGGTCCGCCACGGGTAGCGGTCGCGGTCCCGTTCGATCGCGTTCGGCCCGACGACCGCCTCGGCGGCGGCCGCGAGCCCCTGATCGGCACGGTAGGTGGCGTGCGCGATGTCGTCGGTCGGCTCGTCGCGGTCGACGAACCCGAGGCTCTCCAGACAGTCGAGGAACTTGTAGAGCCGGGGCGGCAGCACGTCGAGTCGGGTGGCGAGTTCCTGGAGGCTGACCGGCCCCTTCTCCAGCTCGTCGAGCAACCCGATGGTCAGGGCCGTCTCCAGTACGTCCATCGCCTTGGCGCCGTTGGCGAGCAGGCTCATCAGCGCCCGGTGGGACAGCGGCACGGTACTCATCGACATTCGTCCTCCAGCGCGTCCATGAAGCGGTCGACCTCGTCGAGCGTGTTGTAGATGTGTGGGCCGATCCGCAGGTAGCCGCGCCAGCTGCAGATCATGTCGCGGGCGGCGAGCCGCCGCTTGACCGCTTCGCCGTCGGGGACGTCGAGGCAGACGACGCCGCCGCGGCGGTGCGGCTCCACCGGGCTGACCACCGGGATACCGGCCGCCCCGGCCCGGGCCAGGATCCGGTCGGTGCAGGCCAGCGAGTGCTTCCGGATGGCGTCGATGCCGACCCCGGCGAGCAGGTCCAGGCCGATCTGCGAGATCAGCGAGGTGAGCGGGTACGGGGTGCCGCCGGCGAACCGCTGCGCCCCCGGCGCGAACCCCGTCGACGGCTGGAATGTCAGCGCCCGGTCGCCGGCCTGCCATCCGGTCGCGGCCGGCCGCAGTGTCGGGGCCAGGTCGGGGCGGACGTACAGGAAGGCGGTGCCGACGCCGCACATCCACTTGTGCGAACCGCCGAGCACGAAGTCGACGCCGAGCGCGGTCACGTCGAGCGGCATGATGCCGACGCTCTGGAACGCGTCGACGACGACCAGCGCCCCGGCATCGTGGGCGTGCTTGACCAGCCGGGCCAGGTCGACCGTCGCGCCGGAGGAGAAGCTGGCGTGCGGCACGCACACCAGCAGCGTCCGCTCGTCGATCCGTTCCTCCAACGCGTCCTGGTCGATCCGGGGTCCGCCGTCGCCGACCTCGTCAAGGTGGGCGCCGTACCGGCTGGCGGCGCGCCAGACGAACGGGATCGTCGGGAACTCGCGGTCGGTCGTGACGATCCGGTTGCGCGGGGCGCGGTAGTCGAAACAGGAGGCGATCCGGGCCAGGAGGGTGCTCAGGTTGGCATCGGTGACGACGCTGCCCGGGGGTGCGCCGATGAACGCCGCCAGCCCGTCGGCATACCGGTCGAGGCCCTCGTGCCAGCCCTGCCAGACGTCGTCGCGCCACGTACGCAGGGTCTGCCAGTAGTCGGTGAGGACGGCCTGCGCGGCGCGTGGCACGGCCCCGGTCGAGTTGCTGTTGAGATAGACGCAGGTCTCCAGCAGCGGAAATTCGGCGCGGATCGCGGTCATGGGGCCTCGCCTCCGCTTTCCGGGCCGAAGACCGGTATGGACCGGGCGGCGGCCAGATAGGGCGTGCCCTCGGTGTATCCGGTTCCGGTGCGGGTGCCGAGCATCCGGGTCGCGATCCGGTAGTGGGTCTGGCGCCACTGGAGCAGCGCCGCGGCGAAGTCGGCCATCCGCTCGTCGAGCAGGTGCCGGTCGGGAGCCGGTAGCAGCCCGGCCCGGTCCGCCGCCCGGTACGCCTGCTCAACCGACGGTTGCCCGGCCAGTACCTGTTCGCGGATGTCGGGTACCGACCGGAAGGCGGGCGACTCGAGACGGGTCACCTCCGGCGTACGACAGAGCGACTCGACGAGCTTGTAGGACCGGGACTGGATGGCGCTGGCGCCCTCGGTGTAGAGCCGGAAGGTGCGGAACGAGTCCGGCTGCATGGTCGCGATCAGCGAGAACAGGGGTGCCGCCTGGTTGAGCAGGTCCCGGGCGTGGCCGAGATGGTCGGCCGCCGGCTGGACGAGACCGTCGGCGAGGGCCGCGACGGCCGACTCCAGTTCGGCGGCGAGCGACGCGAACGTGCACTCGTACGCCTGGAGCACCCGGATGAACAGGTATTCGTCGTGCACGACGTAGACCGGCAGCATGGTCAGCCGCAGGTCGCGCCGCTCGTCGGGGGTCTGGTCGGCGACCACCAGCGCGTGCAGCGCGGCGGCCGGCTGCGGTGCCCCGAGCGGTGCCGGCACCCCGAGCCGGGCCAGCACGGGCGACGCGGCCCGCAGCCCGAGCCGGTAACGCTTGGTGACCAGCGGCGGTTCGGGACGCTGTTCGGGCAGCAGGTCGGTGCCGCCGGTCTCGGCGGCCGCCTCGAAGGCGAGCGCGTCGGCGATCAGTTGGACGAGGAGCCGGTCGTTCGCGTTTCGGTCCTGCCGCGGCATTCGCAGCAGCGGCAGGGCCAGGTAGGTGCGGTAGTCGTAGCGGCTGTCCCACTTGTCGAGGACGATGTCGAGAAAGGTCCGCAGCAGCCCCGCCGGACCGGCCACCGCCCGACACTGGTCGAGCAGGGCGAGCAGTTCCTTGTCGACGAAGTGCTTGCCGGTGCGCTGGAACTCGGCGACCACCTCGTCGTAGGGAAAGGTTGCGGGGTCGGCCCCGCCGGACAGCCAGTTCGTCAGCTCACGCAAGGGAACCATCGCCCATGGCAACGTCCGCACGCGCCTGCCAGATCTCGGGGAAGAAGCGGTAGTCGATGAGCCTCGCGAGCACGTCCGACGGGCTGCCCTTGGTGCCGACGACGCCGTGGCTGCCGACCCGGATGGCGATCTTGTAGTGCCTGACCCGCCAGAGTGCCACCTGCTCGTCCCAGTCGATCATCGCCTCGCCGAACCGGTAGACCGGATCGGCGGGGTCGCCCGCGTACAGCGTCGGCAGGTCGGTACCGCGCTCGCCGAGCAGCCGGCGGAACGCCTGCCCGAGTTGGCGGCTCGCGGCCTGGGCCTGTCGCCAGCCCGGTGACTCGGCTCCCGAGCCGTTGCCGAGCGCCGGTTGCAGCGCCTGGAAGACGGCGGGACTCAGGTGCCGGAACATGTCCAGTTGGTCGGTGACGAGCCGCACCGCGAGTGTGGCCCGGGCCAGGTGGAGTTCGGCCGGCGCGGGCTCCCCCGCGTCGACGCGGGCGGTCGCCTCGGCCAGCTCGGCGACGGCGAGCTTGAACCACAGCTCCGCCGACTGGTGAACGACCTGGAAGAGCAGCTCGTCACGGTGGACTGTCTCCTCGGGCCGTCGCTGCAGGTCGAGTAATACATCGGTACGCATGTAACGTGCGTAGTCGCTATCGCCGTCCCCGGGCAGCACAGGTCGGGTGTCTCGCTTCACGGATTGGTCCTTCCATCGGCGGCGGCGGGCCCCACCCCCCGTGGCCCAGACAGGATCATCGCTTCGCAGTTATCCAGAGACAACCCCCAATGCGAAAATCAGTCGGAGACATTATCGAGAATCAATGGGTGTAACGCCCGCGTCGCACGTGAGAAATATCTCGGACGACCACGTCGGCGCCGGTCAACGGCCTGGGACCGACCAACCCACCGGGAGCCGGATGTCCAGCCACTGGGACACCAACCGAATGTCCGATGGGGAACATCGGGCTTTCGGCCCATTCGTTTCCGAAAGTGTTCGGGCAAGAATCAAGCCCCGATACCCGGCGGGCGGTCTTCACACAACCACGCTCCACGGCCGATCGCTATGCTCGCCCGATGCCGGCCGAAGAGACCACGCCCCAGTTGTTTCCCAATCGGTTCGCTGATGCTGTCGGACCGGGAGGGGGCGAGCGCTCCCGGGATGTGTGCCGATGCGTCGGCCACTCGACGCGAACGCGGCCGGCGCGCGTCACCTTCCACGGTGAACGGCAGGACACCGGGGCGGCCGGCTGGCAACACCTGCTGGCACTCGTCGACGAGGCGGCGGCGGACGGTCGGCCGGTATTCAGGCCGTTCGTGGAGATGAGTGCCCCCGAGCGGCGGCAGGTCGTCACCCTGCCGCCGACCATCGCGAAGCTCACCGCCGTGAAGCACCTGGTGCTCTACGGCACCAACCTGGTACGCATCCCACCCGAGATCGGGAACATGACGAGCCTGGAGAGGTTCGAGCCCTACACGTCGCACCGGCTGCACTGGTATCCGTACGAACTGACCAGGTGCACGGGAATCACCGACAGCACCGTGAGCACCCGCGCTCTCTACGGCAACTTCAAGTTCCGGCCGCCGTTTCCCGCGCTACGACCGGTGACCCGCGCCGGGGAGGCGGACCTCGGCGCGCTCGACCCCGCGGTATGGGGCACCGAAGCGGTACGGACCTGCAGCGTCTGCGCCGGGCCGGTCGACCACGAACTGCACCAGGTCTGGATCTCCCGTCCGGTCGGCACCGATGTCCTGCCACTCCTGGTCAACGCCTGCTCCACGGCGTGCCTGGCAGCGCTGCCGGAGCCGCACAGCGGTTACGTCCCGACCCCGCACACCGGTGGCCCGGCGGTCGTGCAGCCCGCCAGCCGCTGGTGACGCCACGCCCCCGAGGCGCCGGCAGGTTGGGATCCGGCTACCGGAGCATCCTCGGGGGCCACGGAGTTCGCTCAGGGCAGGACAGCGGCGTCGGCGGTGTCGAGCCAGTCCGGCGGCAGTCCGAGGGTCACATGATCGATGTTGAAGGCGGTGACCATCGAACAGTCCGGGTCGAGGTCGGCCTCGCCGAGAGTTTCGTCGGCGGACTCCAGCCAGAGCATGTACGTCCCGGAACTGCCAGGTGGCGCGGTCAGCGCGAACCTGCAGTCGGGACGACAGCGACACCGGCCGTGGAAACGCTGGTCAGGCAGGGCCGCAGCGAGTTCGGGCTCGCCGAGCTCATCCAGGATGTCCACCATCACGCTCGTGACCTGCGGAAGAACGTCAGCCATCCGGGGTCGCCGGTGCGGCGGTGGTGGAGGAGCCGGACGAGGGGGTGGACTCACCGGCCGACAGCGCCGTCGATCCGTTCGCGGATGATGTCCGCGTGTCCGGCGTGCCGCGCCGTCTCCTCGATCATGTGGAGGAGCACCCAGCGCATCGTGGGCGGGTCGGTCTCCCGTAGCGACCGGACCCCGGGCCGGCCCAGGTCGGCGCAGTCGCGGACGATCCCGTTGCAGCGGGCCACCGCCGCCCGGTAGGCGACGACGAGATCCCCCACCGTCTCGTCCGCGTGCGGCGGTGACTCGTCGTCGGCCAGCGGCTCGTCCTGGCCCGCGTACGCCCACACGAACCAGTTCAGCTCGACGGCGGTCAGGTGCTTCACGATGCCGAGCAGGCTCGTACCCGACGGCACCCCCGCGGCACGGGCCGACCGATCGTCCACACCGACCGTCTTGGCGATCACCGCCTCGCGCAGGTAGTCGAGAAACCCGAGCAGCGTCGTCTTCTCGTCCGCGTCGATGCCCGGCGGCCGCAGGTCGCCACGGGACCACACCTCCGACATCCACCCAGCCTAGGTGCCCGCAGCCGATATCACCGCCCGTCGTCCGCGCGGAACAGAGCCAGGGCGACACCTATTGGCGCGGCGCTTCGCCCGGTAGTCTGACCGGCACCATGGGTGGGAGCCGGTTCAGCGTAGCCAGACTCCTGCCGCCGTCGGGGTTGCCGCGGGTCATCGCGTTCCAGTCCGGCATGCTCGCCGTCGGCAGCGGCTCGTTCCTCACCGGCAGCCTCGTGTTCTTCACCCACGTCCTCGGGCTCACCCCGTTGCAGATCGGGGCCGGCTTCTCGATCGCGGGGCTGACCGGCGTGGCCACCTCGCTGCCGCTGGGAGCGCTGGCCGACCGGATCGGCGGGCAGCGGGCCTGGGTCATCGGGGCGATCGGCTCGGCCCTGACCTTTGCCGTCTATCCCCTGGTCCCGTCGTTCGCGGGCTTCGTCGTGCTGATGGTCGTGGCCGCCGCCACCGACTCGTTCACCACCGCCGGCCGCACGATCTACACCGCCGATGCGCTGCCGGCCAAGGACCGGGTACGGACGATGGCCTTCGCGCGGACGTACCTCAACGCCGGCTTCACCGTCGGCACCGGACTCGGTGCCCTGGTGCTGGCGTTCGACTCCACCGCCGCACTCGTCGCGATGGTGCTGCTCAACTCGGCGATGGCACTGCTGAACGCCTTCATCGTGGCCCGGCTGCCGGCCGCGCCGGTGGTCCACCACGACAAGGAGGTCACCCGTTCGCGGCTGGCGGTGTTCAAGGACGTCCCGTACGTCTCGATCGCCGCCCTGCTCGCGATCATGATGTTCCACTCGGTGATCCTCATCGAGATCCTGCCGCTGTGGGCGATCACGCACACCGACGCCCCGAAGCCCATCCTCGGCGTGATGCTGGCCCTCAACACGGTGCTGGCGATCACGCTCCAGGTGCCGGCGTCGCGCGGTGCGGACTCGCTGCCGGGCACGGCCCGCCTGCTCCGCCGGGCCGCCCTGGTCACCGCGATCGCCTGCCCGGTGGCGGCGCTGTCCGGCATCACCAGCGGCGTCTGGACGATCGCCGTGCTCATCCTCGCCGTGGTGCTGATCACCGCCACCGAACTGTGGTTCTCGGCGGCGCTGTGGTTCTTCCAGACCGATGTTCCACCGGAGGCATCGCGCGGGGTCTACATCGGCACGGCCCAGACGATCAGTTCGGTGGCCGACATCTTCGCGCCGGTCGGCCTGACGCTCCTCGCGATCCAGACCGGCGGCTGGGGCTGGTGGGTCATCGCGGCGATCTTCCTGCTCTGCGCGGTCTTCGCCCGGCCGGCTGTCGGCTGGGTCGCCCGCACGCCCAGGCTCGACGGGCTCACGGCGGAACAACGGGCGGCGACGGCACCGGTTCCCGAGGCTGCCGGGTAGCCGTCCATCCGCAGGAATCGACAATCCTTGACCGGGCGTTGAGGCACATGCCAAGCTGCCCGGACCCGAAGGGCCCCGGACGGACCGCCATGGACCGGCCCGGGCCGGCGAGTGGGGACAGGTGACGAGGATGGGTGTTCCACCGGCCTGGTTGGCGACTCTGGTCGCGGCGCTCGATGCGGGCCGGGATCCGGCCACGGTCGCGGACTGGACCGGGCGGATACGGGACATGCTCGACCGGCTCGACGGGCGGGTGCCGTTCCGGGTGGTGTACGAGTGGCACGCCCAGTTGCTCGGACCGGCACCGGACGATGTCGACGGTCCACATCAGATGGTCGTCGAACTGTGCCGGAGGGCGACGGCCGGGGACCGGGTCGGGGCGGCGGAGTGGAGCGGAGCGCTGCGGCCGGTCCTGGGTGAGTTGTACCGGGCCGCCTATCCGTACGCCGACGCGCACGCGGTGGCCTACGCCAACGCGCACGCGTACGCGACCGCGAACGGCTACAGCGCCGCCGAGACGGCTGAGTACGCCCAGTTCTACGCAGATCTGAGTACGGGTGCCAACGTCGAGGCGTGCGCCAATGCCAATGCCATCGCAAACGCGAATGCCATTGGGGCGGCACTCGCATCCGCCGACGAGCGGGCGTACGTGGAGACGTATCCGGATGCCCTGGTGCGGGCCCGCGTTCTGGCGGTGGTGAGCCGGGCCGATCCCGCTGGCGCAGCGGATGCCGGCCGCACGGAGTTCGGGCGGCTCGGAGACGGTCTGGCCGACGTCCTGGGGCGGGTCGCGGTTTGAGCCCATGGCAACTTCAGAGCGTATCTGTGCCATTTCAGTGGGATTTTCTGACTAATCTCGCTATTCGTGGTTGGCGAAATTAGTCACCCAGGAATACGGGCCTGGCAAGCCTTTGGCAAGAACCCGACCGACGAAGTGAATCAGAGCATTCACCCTGGCCTTAGCCTGCCGGTTGAACTAATGTTAATTCACCTTTACGAACGTCATGTTGTGGCGTAAGCCAGCAAGGGCATGTCGTGGCGTAAGTCAGCAAGGGCACGTAGTGGCATGCAGCAAGGACTCGAGGGGGCACATGTTGCCGGACGATCAGCGGTTCCGTGATTCGGCTCCCGATCAGGTCCGGACGACACGTCCCCCCACCGAGATCGAGCCGCTGCCGGACCGCTCCGGTCCCCTGCGGCTGTCGTTCGCGCAGCAGCGGTTGTGGTTCCTGGAACGGCTCGGCGGCGTCGGGCAGGCGTACCACATGCCGATGGCGCTGCGCCTCGACGGCTGGCTGGACCGCGACGCGCTCGCTTCGGCCCTGGACTCGCTGGTGGCCCGGCACGAGGTGCTGCGTACCCGGATCGTGCCGGACGGCGCCGACGCCCACCAGCACATCGACCCGCCCGACATCGGCTTCACCCTGCACGTCGACGACCTCACCGGACACCCCGACACCGGCACCCGCCTCGCCGAGTTGCAGCAGGCCGAGACCGTCGCCCCGTTCGACCTGACCACCGGCCCACTGATCAGGGGCCGGCTGATCGTCCTCGCCCCGGACCGGCACGTGCTGCTGCTGACCATGCACCACATCGTCTCCGACGGCTGGTCGCAGGGGGTGCTCACCAGCGAACTCGGCACCCTCTACGCCGCCCACCACAACGGCGACCCCGATCCGCTGCCGCCCCTGCCGGTGCAGTACGCCGACTACGCGGCCTGGCAGCGGCAGTGGCTCGCCGACGGCGTACTCGCCCGGCAGGAGACGTACTGGCGGCAGGCCCTCGCCGACGCGCCCGCCCTGCTCGAACTCCCCACCGACCGGCCCCGACCGGCCGAACAGGATCACGCCGGCGCGCAGGTCACCGTCGAACTCGACCCCGCACTCACGAACCGGCTCGACGAACTCGGTGCCCGGCAGGGCGCCACCCTGTTCATGACCCTCTTCACGGCGTGGGCGATCGTGCTGTCCCGGCTGTCCGGACAGCATGACCTCGTCATCGGCACCCCCACCGCCAACCGACGCCGCGCCGAACTCGAAGACCTCATCGGCTTCTTCGTCAACACCCTCGCGCTGCGCATCGACCTCACCGACAACCCCACCGTCACCCAACTCCTCGACCGCGTACGCGACCTCTCACTGACCACCCTCGAACACCAGGACCTGCCCTTCGAACAGGTCGTCGAACTCGTCAACCCCACCCGCAGCCTCGCCTACACACCGCTGTTCCAGGTCATGTTCGCCTGGCAGAACAACGAGGAGGACGACCTCGCCCTGTCCGGCATCGAGGTCACCACCCTGCGCTCCCCTGGGGCCGGCGCCAAGTTCGACCTCACCCTGTCGCTGGCCGAGGAGAACGGGCGGATCACCGGCAGCCTCGAATACGCCACCGCCCTGTTCGACACCGACACCGCCCACCGCCACACCCGCTACCTGCACCGCGTCCTGACCCAGATGGTCGACCACCCCGACCGGCCGGTCGCCGAACTGACCCTGCTCGACCAGGACGAACGCCGCCAGTTGCTCGCCGCGTTCGACGGCGCGACCTCGTACCCGGCCGGGCAAACGCTGCACGCGCTGTTCGAGGAGCAGGCCGCCGCCGCACCCGACGCGATCGCGGTGTCGTACGAGGGGCGGTCGCTGCGTTACGGCGAACTGAACGCCCGCGCCAACCAACTCGCCCACCACCTGCGCGAACACGGCGTCGGCCCGGACTCGCCGGTCGCGATCTGCGTGGAACGCTCGGCCGAGATGGTCGTCGGGCTGCTCGCCGTCCTCAAGGCCGGCGGCGCGTACGTGCCGCTCGACCCCGGCTATCCCGCCGACCGGCTGGCGTACGTGCTGGACGACAGCGCGCCGGCGGTCGTCCTCGCCCACGGTGCGACCCGGACGGTGCTGGACGGCCTGACGTCCGCGCCGGTGATCGACCTCGACGACGACGCCGCCTGGGCGGACGGGCCGCGCACCGATCCAGGTGTCGACGTCACCCCGGCAAACCTCGCGTACGTCATCTACACCTCCGGCTCCACCGGCCAGCCCAAGGGCGTCATGGTCGAGCACGCCAACGTCGTACGGCTGTTCTCGGCCACCGCGCACTGGTTCGGCTTCGGCCCGGCGGACGTGTGGAGCCTCTTCCACTCGTTCGCGTTCGACTTCTCCGTCTGGGAGATCTGGGGCGCGCTGCTGCACGGCGGCCGACTGGTGGTCGTCCCCCGGCTGACCAGCCGGTCGCCGGCCGACTTCCACCGGCTGCTCTGCGACGAGGGCGTCACCGTCCTCAACCAGACGCCGAGCGCGTTCCGCAGCCTGATCGCGGCGCAGGCCGAGACGGGCCGGTCGCACGCGCTGCGTACGGTGGTCTTCGGCGGCGAGGCACTGGATCCGACGATGCTGCGGCCGTGGTACGCCGACCCGCGCAACGGGCGCGCCGAACTGGTCAACATGTACGGCATCACCGAGACCACAGTGCACGTGACGTACCGGCCGTTGACGGCGGCCGACGCCGACCGGCCGGGGGTCAGCCCGATCGGCGGGCCAATCGGCGACCTGCGGCTCTACGTGCTCGACGAGCGGCTCGAACCGGTGCCGCACGGCGTCGTCGGCGAACTCCACGTCGGCGGGGCGGGGGTGGCGCGCGGCTACCTCAACCGTCCCGAACTGACCGCGCAGCGGTTCCTCGACAGCCCGTTCGAGGCCGGTGACCGGCTCTACAAGACCGGTGACCTGGTCCGGCACCGCGCCGACGGCAGCCTGGAATACATCGGGCGCAACGACTTCCAGGTGAAGATCCGTGGATTCCGGATCGAGCTGGGTGAGATCGAGTCGCAGCTGTCCGCCTGTCCCGGCGTACGCGAGGCGGTGGTGCTGGCCACGACGGACGCCACGGGCGAGACCCGGCTGGTCGGCTACTACACCGCCTCGGTCCGCAAGCTGACCGCCGACGCGCTGCGTACCCGGCTGTCCGGCGTCCTGCCCGAGCACATGGTTCCGGCCGCGTACGTGCGGATCGCCGAGTGGCCGCTCACCGCCAACGGGAAGCTCGACCGCAAGGCGCTGCCGGCTCCGGACGGGATGGCGTTCGCGTCCCGCAACTACGCCGAGCCGGTCGGCCCGACGGAGACCGCGCTGGCCGCCATCTGGGCCGAGGTGCTGGGCATCGAGCGGGTCGGGCGGCACGACAACTTCTTCGCGCTGGGCGGGCACTCGCTGCTGGCGCTGCGGGTGCTGGAACGGATGCGCCGGCAGGGCCTGGACGCCGACGTACGGGTGCTCTTCGGGGCGCCGGTCCTGACCGATCTCGCCACCGCCGTCGGTGCCGGTCCGGGGCAGGTCGAGGTGCCGCCCAACCTGATCCCGGACGGCTGCGCCCGGATCACCCCGGAGATGCTGCCGCTGGTCGACCTGAGCCAGCCGGAGATCGACGCGATCGTCGCCACGGTGCCCGGCGGGGCGCCGAACGTCCAGGACGTCTATCCGCTGGCCCCGATGCAGGAAGGGATCCTGTTCCACCACCTGATGGCCCGCGACGGCGACCCCTACCTGGTCACCAGCCTCATCGCCTTCGCCGACCGGGAGCGGCTGGACCGCTACCGGGCCGCGCTGGAGGCGGTCGTCGCCCGGCACGACATCCTGCGTACCGCCGTGGTGTGGCAGGGGATCAACGAGCCGGTCCAGGTGGTGTGGCGCCGGGTGACACTGCCGGTGGAGGAGATCGAACTCGAACCGGCGGGCGACGACCCGGGCCGGGAGCTGCGCGAACACTTCGACCGGCGGTACGGCCGGCTGTCGCTGCACGAGGCTCCGCTGGTGCGGCTGCTGGTCGCCCGGGATCCGCGCGACGGCCGGTGGCTGGCGCTGGAGCTGATCCACCACATCATCGACGACAACACCTCGCTCAAGCAGCTCAACGCCGAGATCCGGGCGCACCTGGCCGGGCTGGGCGACCGGTTGCCGCCGCCGCTGCCGTTCCGCGACTTCGTGGCGCGGATCCGGCGCGGTGTGGACCGGATCGAGCAGGAGAGCTTCTTCCGCGGGATGCTCGGCACCGTCGACGCGCCGACCGCCCCCTTCGGCCTGCTGGACATCCACGGCGACGGCCGCACGATGCGCGACGCCCGGATCCGCCTCGCTGCGGGGCTGGCACCGCGGCTGCGCGACCGGGCGCAGGCCCTGCAGGTCAGTGTGACCAGCCTCTTCCACGTCGCCTGGGGACAGGTGCTGGGTCGGGCCAGCGGCCGGCAGGACGTGGTGTTCGGCACCGTCCTGTTCGGCCGGATGCAGGGCGGTGCCGGCAGTGACCGGGTACTCGGCCCGTTCATCAACACGCTGCCGCTGCGGGTCACCCTCGGCGAGACCGGTGCGGCGGACTGCGTGCTGCGGACCCACGCGGCGCTGACCGAGCTGATCCGGCACGAGCACGCGCCGTTGGCATTGGCGCAGTCGTGCAGCGGGGTGGCGCCGCCGGCCCCGCTGTTCACCGCCCTGCTGAACTACCGGCATGCCGAGGTGCTGGCCGAGCCGGACGCGGTCCCGGCGGCCGGCTCGGACGTCTTCACCTACCTGGCCGCCGAGGAGCGCGGCAACTATCCGCTGGCGCTGGACGTCGACGACCTGGGTGACGACTTCATCCTGACGGTCGCCGCCACCGCCGAGGTCGCCGCCGACCGGGTCTGCGCAATGGTCGAACGGGCGTTGGAGACGCTGGTCGAGGCGCTCGAGCGGGCGCCCGAGGCGGCGGCGGGCCGGCTCGACGTACTGCCGCCCGCCGAGCGGCACCGGCTGCTGGCCGACGGCAACGCCGAGACGGTGCCGTATCCACCGGAGCGGCTTCTGCACCAGCTCGTCGAGGCACAGGCCGCGCGGGACCCGGACGCGGTCGCCGTGGTCCTCGACGATCAGGAGCTGACGTACGGCGAACTGAACGCGCGGGCCAACCGGTTGGCGCACCACCTGCGCGGCCGGGGCGTCGGCCCGGACCGGCTGGTCGCGATCTGTGTCGAGCGGTCGCTCGACACGGTGGTGGGCCTGCTGGCGGTACTCAAGGCCGGCGGCGCCTACCTACCGCTGGACCCGGCCTACCCGGTCGAGCGGCTCGCCTACATGCTGCGCGACAGCACACCGGTCGTGGCGCTGACCCACGGTCCGGCCCGCGACCGGCTGGGTGCCGCGCTGGCCGGGATGGACACTCCCGTCGTCGACCTCGATCTCGACGCGGCCGGCTGGGCGGACCTGCCGGAAAGCGATCCGGTCGTCGACGACCTGGCCGCGCACCACCTGGCGTACGTGATCTACACGTCCGGCACCTCCGGTGCCGCCAACGGGGTCATGGTGGAACACGGTCAGCTGGTGGCCGTCGCCGCCGCCTGGGAACGTCTCTTCGACCTTCGTCCCGGCCTGGTGCACCTCCAGATGGCGAGTTTCTCATTCGACGTCTTCACCGCCGACGTGGTGCGGGCGCTCGGTTTCGGCGGGCGGCTGGTGCTCTGCCCGCGTCCGCTGCTGCTCGACGGTCCCGGCCTGTACGCCCTGCTGCGCCGGTACGACGTGGACTTCGCCGACTTCGTACCGGCGGTGCTGAATCCGCTGATGGGCTATCTGGACAGTGTCGGCGGGAGCCTCGCCGGGCTGGAGACGGTGGTCTGCGGCTCGGACGCGTGGACGGTGGCGAACGCCGTGCAGCTGCGGGCGCTGTGCGGGCCGGAGGTCCGGATCGTCAACGCGTACGGCGTGACCGAGGCGGCCGTCGACAGCACCTGTCACCTGCTGCCGGCCACCGGTGTGGCGGACCTGCCCTGCCTGCCGATCGGCCGGCCGCTGCCGAACGTACGGGTCTATCTGCTCGACGGGGCCGGCGAGCCGGTGCCCGTCGGGGTGGTAGGTGAGATCTGCGTAGGTGGCGCGGGGGTGGCCCGCGGCTACCTGAACCGGCCGGAGCTGACCGCGCACCGCTTCGTCGCCAGCCCGTTCGTGCCCGGTGACCGGCTCTACCGGACCGGTGACCTGGGTCGCCGGCTGCCGGACGGGCAGTTGGAGTTCCTGGGGCGGGACGACTTCCAGGTGAAGATCCGTGGCTTCCGCGTCGAACTCGGCGAGATCGAGGCCCGGTTGGCGCGGTGCCCGGGGGTACGGGAGGCGGTCGTCGTCGCCCGCCCCGACAGCAGTGGCCACCAGCGGTTGATCGCCTACCACCTGAGCGCCGGCGGGCAGTCGCCGAGCGCCAGGGTGCTGCGGGACCGGCTCGCCGCCGAACTGCCGGACTACATGGTGCCGGCGGCGTACGTCGGCCTGGCGGCGTGGCCGCTGACCCCGAACGGCAAGCTCGACCGGGCGGCGCTGCCGGCGCCGGACGGGGAGGCGTTCGGGCAGCGTGGCTACGTGGAGCCGGTCGGGCTGCTGGAGGCGATGATCGCGGCGACCTGGTCCGACGTGCTGGGCATCGAGCGGGTCGGCCGGTTCGACGACTTCTTCGCCCTGGGCGGTCATTCGCTGCTCGCCATGCGGCTGGTGTCGAGGATCCGGCAGGCGCTGGGGCGGGAGGTCTCGCCAGCGGCGCTCTTCGCGGCCCCGGTCCTTTCCGCGTTCGTGGAGCGGCTGACGCCGGACGGACGGGACGTGCTGCCGCCCATCCGCGCGGTCGACCGTGGCAACGCGGTGGAGTTGTCGTTCGCGCAGCAGCGGTTGTGGTTCCTGGAACGGCTCGGCGGCGTCGGGCAGGCGTACCACATGCCGATGGCGCTGCGCCTCGACGGCTGGCTGGACCGCGACGCGCTCGCTTCGGCCCTGGACTCGCTGGTGGCCCGACACGAGGTGCTACGTACCCGGATCGTGCCGGACGGCGCCGACGCCCACCAGCACATCGACCCGCCCGACATCGGCTTCACCCTGCACGTCGACGACCTCACCGGACACCCCGACACCGGCACCCGCCTCGCCGAGTTGCAGCAGGCCGAGACCGTCGCCCCGTTCGACCTGACCACCGGCCCACTGATCAGGGGCCGGCTGATCGTCCTCGCCCCGGACCGGCACGTACTGCTGCTGACGACGCACCACATCGTCTCCGACGGCTGGTCGATGGGGGTACTCACCCGGGAACTCGGCATCCTCTACGGGGCGTTCCACCGTGGCGAGGGCGACCCACTGCCGGCCCTGCCGGTGCAGTACGCCGACTACGCGGCCTGGCAGCGGCAGTGGCTCGCCGACGGCGTACTCGCCCGGCAGGAGACGTACTGGCGACAGGCCCTCACCGACGCACCCACCCTGCTCGAACTCCCCACCGACCGACCCCGGCCAGCCGAGATGGACCATGCCGGCGCGCACCTCACGCTGGACCTCGACGCCGAACTGACCGCCGGTCTCAAGGCGCTGAGCGCCCGGCACGGCGGGACGCTGTTCATGACCCTGCTGACCGGGTGGGCGATCGTGCTGTCCCGGCTGTCCGGACAGCATGACCTCGTCATCGGCACCCCCACCGCCAACCGACGCCGCGCCGAACTCGAAGACCTCATCGGCTTCTTCGTCAACACCCTCGCCCTACGCATCGACCTCACCGACAACCCCACCGTCACCCAACTCCTCGACCGCGTACGCGACCTCTCACTGACCACCCTCGAACACCAGGACCTGCCCTTCGAACAGGTCGTCGAACTCGTCAACCCCACCCGCAGCCTCGCCCACACACCGCTGTTCCAGGTCATGTTCGCCTGGCAGAACAACGAGGACGGCGAGCTGACGCTGCCGGGCGTCGAGGTCACCGCGCTGCCGTTCCCGCACACCACCGCCAAGTTCGACCTGATCCTGTCGCTGGCCGAGCAGGGCGGGCGGATCACCGGCAGCCTCGAATACGCCACCGCCCTGTTCGACACCGACACCGCCCACCGCCACACCCGCTACCTGCACCACGTCCTGACCCAGATGGTCGACCACCCCGACCGGCCGGCGGGCGAACTGGCCCTGCTCGACGACCGGGACCGGGCCCGGGTGCTGCGCCAGGCCCCCACCGCCCCGGTCGAGCGGGGCGTCCGGGCCCGGTTCGCCGAGCGGGTCGCCGCCGCACCCGACGCGGTGGCGGTGTCGTACGACGGCGGCTCGCTGCGCTACGGCGAACTGAACGCCCGCGCCAACCAACTCGCCCACCACCTGCGCGAACACGGCGTCGGCCCGGACTCGCCGGTCGCGGTCTGCCTGCGTCGTTCACCGGAGCTGATCGTGGCGCTGCTCGCCATCCTCCGGGCCGGTGGCGCGTACGTGCCGCTGGATCCGGCGTACCCGGCGGAGCGGCTGGCGTACATGCTGCGCGACAGCGCCCCGGTCCTGCTGCTCACCGGTGGGGACACGGCGGCCGTCGCCGACCTGCCCGGCGCGCCGCCCGCCGTCGACCTCGACGCCGACCGGTCGTACTGGGCCGGGCACCCGACCAACGCCCCGGAGCCGGCGACCGAACCCGACAACCTCGCCTACGTGATCTACACCTCCGGCTCGACCGGCCGGCCGAAGGGGGTCGCGCAGACCTGGCGGTGCCTCGACAACCTGATCGACTGGCAGCTCCGCTACGCCGCGCCGGGCAGCCCGGCACCGCAGCGGGTGCTCCAGTTCGCCTCGATCAGCTTCGACGTCTCGTTCCAGGAGATCTGGAGCACCCTGTGTCAGGGCGGCGAGCTGGTGCTGATGGACGAGGAGCGCGGCCGGGACCTCGGCCAGCTGCGCGGGTTCATCGCCGAGCGGGGCGTACGCCGGGCGTTCCTGCCGGCGGCGGTGCTGCACCAGATGGCCGGCCTCACCGGTGCCGTCGCCCCACTCACACCGGGCTGCGAAATCGTGACCGCCGGCGAGGCGCTGCGGGTCAACGACGACGTCCGCGCCCTGCTGGCGGGGCTGGGTGGCCGCTACCTCTACAACCAGTACGGCCCGACCGAGACCCACGTGGTCAGCCAGTTCGCGCTGGCCACCGACGACGCGGCGGACTGGCCCGCACTGCCGCCGATCGGCCGGCCGGTCGCCGGCGCCCGGCTCTACGTGCTCGACGGGCGGCTCGAACCGGTGCCGGACGGCGTGCTCGGCGAGCTGTACATCGGCGGCACCGGCCTGGCGCGCGGCTACCTGAACCGGTCCGGCCTGACGGCGGCCCGGTTCCATCCCGACCCCTTCGCCGGGCCGGGCGAGCGGATGTACCGCAGCGGTGACCTGGTCCGCCGGCGGGTCGACGGCACCATCGAGTTCGTCGGGCGCGCCGACGACCAGGTCAAGGTACGCGGCTTCCGGGTCGAACCGGGCGAGATCGAGAGCGCGTTGCGGGACGTGCCGGGCGTACGCGAGGCGGCGGTGCTGCTGCGCGAGGATTCGCCCGGCGACCCGCACCTGGTCGGCTACCTCGTCGGTGACATCACCGCCGAGGTGGCCCGCGACGACCTGCGCCGGCGACTGCCCGGTCATCTGGTGCCGACCCGCTGGGTGGTGCTGGACCGGCTGCCGCTGACCGCTAACGGCAAGCTCGACCGGCGGGCGCTGCGCGCGCCGGAGCAGCTCGACGACGCCACCGCCTACGTCGCGCCGCGCGACGACCGGGAGGCCCGGCTGGCGGCCATCTGGGCCGAGGTGCTGCGCCGCGACCGGGTCGGGGCGTACGACAACTTCTTCGCGCTCGGCGGGCACTCGCTCCTGGCGACCCGGCTCGTCCACGCGATCAACCAGCGGATGGCGGCCGGGCTGTCGCTGCGGACCCTCTTCCAGAAGCCGGTCCTGGCCGACCTGGCGGCCGAGTTGGCGCACCACGCCGCGCCCCCGACCGTCGACTTCCCGCCGCTCACCCCCGACCCCGCCGGCCGCCACGAACCGTTCCCGCTCACCGACATCCAGGAGGCGTACTGGGTCGGCCGCGAGTCGACGATCGAACTCGGCGGGGTCGGCGCGCACGGCTACAGCGAGCTACGGGTACGCGACTTCGACGAGGAACGGTTCCGCCGGGCACTGGACCGGCTGATCGCCCGGCACGACATGCTCCGGGCGGTCTTCCACGACGGCACCCAGCACGTCCTGGCGACCGTGCCGCCGTATCCGATGGCCCGCCACGACCTGCGTGGCCTCGATCCCGACACCGTCGGGCGGCGGCTGGCCGAGATCCGGGACCGGATGTCGCACCAGCTGCTCGACGCCGGCCGGTGGCCGCTGTTCGAGTTCGCGCTCACGTTGCTCGACGGCGAGGCGCGGCTGCACGTCAGCATCGACGCCCTGATCGTCGATGCCGCCAGCGGGCAGATCCTGGAGCACGAGTTGGGGCTGCTGTACGCCGACCCGGACGCCGACCTGCCGCCGCTGCCGGTGAGCTTCCGCGACTACGTCGTGGCCGAGCGGGCCCTGCGGCAGACACCGCGCTACGAGCGGGCGCTCGCCTACTGGCGGAAACGGGTCGGCACGCTGGCCCCCGCGCCGGGGCTGCCGCTGGAGCGCCAGCCGGAGAGCATCGAGCGGCCGCGTTTCACCCGATACGACGAGGTACTGCCGGCCGAGCGGTGGAGCCGGCTGAAGGCGGCGGCCGGCCGCCACGGGGTGACCCCGTCGGTGCTGCTGCTGACCGCGTTCGCGCAGGTGCTGGCCAGGTGGAGCCGGCAGCCGCGGTTCACGCTGAGTCTGCCGCTGTTCAACCGGCTGCCGCTGCATCCCGGCATCAACGCGGTGATCGGCGACTTCACCTCGCTGGTGCTGCTGGAGGTCGAGGTGCCGGCCGGGGTCGACTTCGTGACCCGGGCCCGCGCGGTGCAGGAGCAGCTGTGGCAGGACATCGACCACGCGGCGGTCAGTGGCGTACGGGTCAACCGGGAACTCGCCCGCGCCCGGGGCACCCGGCACGCGGCGCTGCCGGTGGTCTTCAACAGCACCCTGAGCGAGCTGGCTCCCGAAACCGGCGACAGCGGTCTGCCGGCGGCGCTCGACGGTGAGGTCGTACACGGCATCACCCAGACCCCGCAGGTCTGGATCGACCACACCGTGCTGGAGGCCGAGGGACGGTTGCACTTCAACTGGGACAGCATCGACGAGCTGTTCCCGGCCGGTCTGGTCGCCGAGATGTTCGCCGCCTACCGGGCGTTGCTCGGCCGGTTGGCGGACCCCGACGCCTGGCACACCACTGTGGAGGGTCCGGCCGCACCGCCGGCGCCCGCGGCGTTGCCGGCCGCCCGTCCGCTCATGCACGAGCTGTTCGACCGGCAGGCGCTGGCGACCCCGGCCGCGCCCGCGGTGCTGGCACCCGACCGGCGACTCGACTACGCGGCGTTGCGTACCGAGGCGCGGCAGCTCGCCGGGCGCCTCCAGGACCGGGGCGTACGTCCCGGGCAGCTCGTGGCCGTGCTGCTCGACCGTGGCTGGGAGCAGGTCGTCGCCACCCTGGCGGTGCTCTACGCCGGCGGCGCCTACCTGCCGGTCGACCCCGACTGGCCGGCGGAGCGGGTGGCCCGGGTGCTGGCCCGGGCCGGGGCGGAACTGGTCCTGACCGGGCCCACCCCGGTCGCCGTACCCGAGGGTGTCGATCACCTGGTGGTGGACGCGACGACGGTCGGCGCGGGCGGCCCCGCCCTTCGGCCGGTCGCGGTGGCCGACACCGAGCTGGCGTACGTGATCTACACGTCCGGCTCCACCGGCACCCCGAAGGGCGTGATGATCGACCATCGGGGTGCGGTGAACACCCTGCTCGACGTCAACGAGCGCTTCGGTGTCGGGCCGGCGGACCGGGTGCTCGCCGTTTCCGCGCTCAGCTTCGACCTCTCCGTCTTCGACATCTTCGGCACGCTCGCCGCCGGGGCGGCGGTCGTGACGCTCGATCCGGAGCTGTCCCGCGATCCGGTCCACTGGTCGGAGCTGGCGTGGGCGCACCGGGTCAGCGTCTGGAACTCGGTGCCGGCGCTGGCCGGCATGCTGGTCGACCACGCCGAGGGCGGCCATCCGCTGCCACCGTCGCTGCGCCTGGTCATGCTGTCCGGTGACTGGATCCCGCTCCCGCTGCCGGGACGGCTGCGGGCGCTGCTGCCCGACGTCGACGTGCACAGTCTCGGCGGCGCCACCGAGGCGTCGATCTGGTCGATCCACCACCCGATCGGCGAGATCGACCCGGCCTGGCGGAGCATCCCGTACGGCCGGGCGCTGGCCAACCAGCGGTTCCACGTGCTGGACGACGCGTTGCGTACCCGGCCGACCTGGGCCGTCGGGCACCTCTACATCGGCGGGATCGGTCTGGCGCAGGGCTACTGGCGCGACGAGGCGGCGACCGCGGCCAGCTTCGTCGTCCACCCGGTCACCGGTGAGCGGCTCTACCGCACCGGTGACCTCGGACGGCTGCGGCCCGACGGCTCGATCGAGTTCCTCGGCCGCGAGGACGACCAGGTCAAGGTCAACGGCTACCGGGTCGAGCTGGGTGAGATCGAGGCGGCGTTGGAGAGCCACCCCGGGGTACGCGCGGCGGCGCTGCGGCTGATCGGACCCGCCCAGGGCGACAAGCGGCTGGCCGCGTACGTGGTGCCCGACGATGCCGTCCTCGACGCGACCGTCCTGGTCGAGCACCTGGAGCGGCGGGTGCCGGCGTACATGGTGCCGGCGTCGTTCACGTTCCTCGACGCGTTGCCGCTGTCGGCCAACGGCAAGGTCGACCGGAGCCAACTGCCGGAGCCGGAGGTTTCGGTGGTCGCCGTGGTCGAGACGCTGGTGCTCGACGATCCGGCCGAGGACCGCCTGGTCAAGATCGTCACCGAAATCCTCGACGTGGCGGTCGTCGCACCGGACGCCAACCTGCTGCTGCTCGGCGCCACGTCGATCGACATCGTACGGATCTCCAACGCGCTCGCCGGTGAGCTGGGGTTCCGGCCGAAGCTGGCCCGGCTGATGCGCCAGCCCACGCTCGCCGACCTGCTCGCCATATATCGGGAACACGCCGCCCAACGGGCCGTCGTCGCGCAGGCGCAGCGGGCCGCCACGGTGGTCGACGATCCGGCGGCCCGCGCCGAGTTCAAGGCCCGCGGCGAGGGCCGGCGCGTCTTCCCACCGGCCGCCGCGCAGGTGGCGCTGGCCGCCCCGGCCGGCCCGGAGTTCACCGGCCGCTACACCGACTACCGCTCGGTGCGCCGGTTCGGTGCGGAGCCGTTGCCGGTGGAGTCGCTGGGCCTGCTCCTGGCCAGCCTGTCCCAGCGGCAGGTCGACGGCCGGGCCAAGTTCCAGTACGGCTCGGCCGGCGGCACCTACCCGGTGCAGACGTACCTGTACGTCAAGCCGGGCCGGATCACCGGGGTGCCGGGCGGCGCCTACTACCACGACCCGGTGCCCCACCGGTTGGTGGCGCTCGGCGACGACCGCGAGCTGAGCCCGGACGCCTACGACTACTTCGTCAACCGGCCGGTGTTCGAATCGGCGGCGTTCGCGCTGTTCCTGGTGGCGCAGGGGGCCGCGATCGATCCCCTCTATCCGGAACAGGGCCGGGCGTTCTGCGACATCGAGGCGGGTGCGATGGCCCAGTTGCTGACCATGGCCGCCGCCGACCACGGCCTCGGCCTGTGCGGGATCGGCGCGCTGGAGGCGGCGGAGCTGGGCGCCCTGTTCGACCTGGATCCGACCCACCGGTTGGTCTATTCGCTGGTCGGCGGGAGCCGGCCGGACCGCTCCAACCTTCCCGGGCCACGGGCGGCGGTCGCCGGCGCCACCGACACGATCACGGTGGAGATATGAACGCCTTCGAACTGCTGGACACCCTCAACCGGCACTCCGTCGGGGTGCGGGTCGACGGGGACCGGCTGCGCCTGGAGGCGCCGCGCGAGGTCCTCACCCCGGAGCTGCTGGCCGACCTGAAGCTCCACAAGGAACAGTTGATCGCGATCCTGACCGGTACGGACCCGGACACCATCACGCGCCGGCCACCGTCGGACGGGCCGCTGCCGCTCGCGTACGCGCAGCGCCAGCTGTGGTTCCTCGACCGGTTGTCGCCGGGCAACCCGTTCTACAACAACCCGGTCGCGTTCGACATCGCCGGCGCCCTGGACGTGGCGGCGCTGACCTGGGCGTTGACCGAGGTGGTGCGCCGGCACGAGGCGCTGCGCACCGTGTTCGCGGACGTCGACGGCGAACCCTGTCAGGTGGTGCGGCCGGCCGGTCCGGTCGCCCTGCCGGTCACCGACCTCGGCGGGCTGCCGGACGCGGAGCGGCGCCGCCGGGCGGCCGAGGCCGTCGAGGCCGACGCCCGGGCCCCGTTCGACCTGGCCACCGGGCCGCTGCTGCGCAGCAGCCTGCTCCGGCTCGCCGACGACGAGCACCGCTGGCTGCTCAACGTGCACCACACGGTGGCCGACGGCTGGTCCATCGGCATCCTGATCGGCGAGGTGACCACGCTCTACGCGGCGTACGCGCGGGGTGCGGCGAGCCCGCTGGCCGAGCTGCCGATCCAGTACCCGGACTACGCGTTGTGGCAGCGCCGGCACCTCGAAGGCGGCGAACTCGACCGCCAGCTGGCCTACTGGACCAAGGCGCTGGCCGGGGCGCCGGCGCTGCTGGCGCTGCCGACCGACCGGCCCCGACCGGCGGTGCAGCGCTACCGCGGCGACTGTCACGGCATCGTGGTCGACGCCGACGTGCTCCGGGGTCTGCGCGAGATTGGCCGGGCCGGGGACGCGACCCTGTTCATGACGCTGATGGCCACCCTGTCGGTGCTGCTGTGGCGCTACAGCGGGCAGGACGACGTCAGCGTCGGCACGCCGTTCGCCAACCGCAACCACCGCGAGGTGGAGGGCCTGATCGGCCACTTCATCAACACCGTGGTGATCCGGAACCGGCTGCATCCGGGCGAGCCGTTCACCGCCCTGCTCGCCGACGTACGCCGGCACCTGCTCGACGCGTACGCGCAACCGGACCTGCCGTTCGAGCAGTTGGTGGACGCGCTGAAACCGGAGCGGCACACCAGCTACTCGCCGCTGTTCCAGGTGATGCTGGTGCTCCAGAACATCCCGCGCGGGCAGCTCGAGCTGCCGGGGCTGGCGCTGCGTCCGCTGTCGAGCAGCACCGGTGCCGCCAAGTTCGACCTGTCGGTCGAGGCCGCCGAACACCCCGACGGGCTGCACCTCACCTTCGAATACAACACCGACCTGTTCGAGCCGCCGACGGTCGCCCGGATGGCAGACCACTTCGTACGCCTGCTCGGGCAGGTGGCCGCCGCCCCGTCGACGCCGGTGGGTGCGCTGCGCCTGCTCGGACCGGCCGAGCGGCGACGGCAGGTGGTCGACTGGAACCGCACCGAGCGACCCGTTACCGCGTCCAGCCTGGTCGAGCGGTTCGAGGCGGCGGCGCGCCGGCACCCCGACCGGCTCGCCGTGGCCGGTGCCGGCGGGCGGCTCGACTACGCCACGCTGGACCGGCGGGCCAACCGGCTGGCGCACGCGCTGATCGCCCGGGGGTGCGGCCGGACGAGATCGTCGGCGTGCACGCGCACCGGTCGGTGGAGTTGGTCGTCGCGATCCTCGGCGTGCTGAAGGCCGGGGCCGCATACCTGCCGCTGGATCCGACCCTGCCGCCGGAACGCCTGACCGGCATGGTCGCCGACGCGGCGCCGGTGCTGCTGCTCGGCGACGGTGCCGGGACCGGGATCGGGGCCGACGACATCGCCGCCATCGAGGCGGAGGGGCGGTCGGACGCGCCGCCCGGCGTCGTCCCGCACCCGGTCGGCCTGGCGTACGTGATCTACACGTCGGGGTCGACCGGCCGACCCAAGGGGGTCGCGGTCGCCCACGGCAGCATCGCGAACCTCCTCGACCACTGGGTGTCGCGGCTGGGCGCCGTCCCGGGCGAGGCGGCGGCGTTGTGGTCGAGCATCGGCTTCGACGTCTCGGTGCAGGAGATCTTCCTGCCGCTGACCACCGGTGGCGCCCTGCACCTCGTACCCGAACAGTTGCGGGGCGATCCCGTGGCGCTGATGGGCTGGCTGCGTGAGCACCGGATCGTCCAGGCGTACCTGCCGCCGGCCTTCGTCCGGTGGATCGACGAGGACCCGGCGGCCCGGTTGGCCGGGCTGGCGCTGCGGCAGCTGCTGGTCGGCGTCGAGCCGCTGCCGGAGCAGGGCCTGCACCGGATCCGGGAGACCCTGCCCGGCCTGCGGGTCCTCAACGGGTACGGGCCGACCGAGACCGCCGTCTACAGCACCGCGTACGTCGATCCGGAGCCGTTGGCGCGGCAGTGCCCGATCGGCCGGCCGCTGGCCAACACCCGCGTCTACCTGCTCGACGAGCGGCTGGAGCCGGTGCCGGTCGGGGTGACCGGCGAGATCTACATCGGGGGTGCCGGCCTCGCCCGGGGTTACCTGGGCCGGCCGGGGCTGACCGCCGACCGGTTCGTGGCCGACCCGTTCCGGCCCGGCGAGCGCGTCTACCGCACCGGTGACCTGGCCCGTTTCCTGCCCGACGGCGACCTCGAATACCTCGGCCGCCGGGACAACCAGGTCAAGCTGCGGGGTTTCCGGATCGAGCTGGGCGAGATCGAGGCGGCGCTGCTCGACCAGCCGGACGTGCACGAGGCGGCGGTGCTCGTCGACCGGAACGCGGTCGGCGAACCGCGGCTGGTGGCCGGGATCAGCCGGGGCGGGGCGGCGCCGAAGCTGGCGAGCGAGTGGCGGGCGGCGCTGTCGCGGCGGCTGCCCGGCTACATGATCCCGGCGCAGTTCGTGGAGTTGCCGCACCTGCCGCAGACCGCCAACGGCAAGCTCGACCAGGTCGAACTGCTGCGCCTGGCCCGGGCGAACCTGCCGTGGCAGGTCAACCTGGCCAGCCCGCGCGACCAGATCGAGCTGACGCTCTACCAGATCTGGAAGCGGCTGCTGCTCCAGCCGGACATCGGCATCGGCGACTCGTTCTTCGACATCGGCGGCACCTCGATCTCGGCGATCAAGCTGGCCCACGCGGTCGGCGAGGAGTTCGGCGTCACGCTGCCGGTCCACGAGATCATGCTGCACCCGACGATCGAGGCGCTGGGTGGCCGGCTGCGGCGGGGCGCCTCCGGTAGGCCGCCGAGCAACCTGATCGAGTTCCGGGCGGGTTCCGGTGGCGGGCAGGTGATCTGCGTGCACCCGGCCGGCGGCACCGCGTTCTGCTACCTGTCGCTGGCCAAGGCGTTGCCGGAGTCCGTCGGCGTGTACGGCATCCAGTCGCCGGGGGTCAACCCGGGCGAGGAGTTCCTGCCGACCGTCGAGGCGATGGCCGAGACGTACCTGCGGCAGGTCGCGCCGCTGCTGTCCGGGCCGGTCGTCCTCACCGGACTGTCGTACGGCGGGCTGGTCGCGTACGAGATGGGGCGGCGGCTGGCGCTGGCCGGCCACCCCGGACTGAGCGTGGTCCTGCTCGACACCCTGGGTACGGACGACCCGGCGCACCGGGCCGCGATCGAGCCGGTGGACATGGCCGAGTTCCGCGACAAGCTGATCAAGTTCAACGGGATGTATCCGGGCATCGACGACCGGCAGATCGACCAGTACCACCGGATCTACAACCACAACCGCACCACGATGCGTGACTATCCGACCCTGCCGTCGCCGGCCCGGCTGGTGCTGTTCCAGGCCACGGCAGGCCGCGACGAGGACTTCCTGGACGAGGTGCGCGGCTTCTGGCGGCGGCGGGGTGGCGCCGACTTCCGGCTGGAGCCGGTGCACTGCGACCACTGGGACATCCTGGAGAGCGCCGAGGTGTCACGGGTCGCCGCTCTGCTGCGCGACGAGCTGGACCGGATCCCGGCCCGCGAGCCCGTACGGGAGGCGTGATGGAGTCCGGCCTCGCCCGCGCGGTGCTCGCCCAGGCGCGCCGTACGCCGGACGCGGTCGCGGTCTCCGACGGCGACCGGGACCTGCGCTACGCCGAGTTGGCGGCGATGAGCGCCGCCGTCGCCGGTTCGCTGCACCGGGCCGGGGTACGCCCCGGACAGGCGGTCGCGGTCCGGCTGCCACGCTCCTGGCAACTGGTCTGCGCCATGCTCGGCATTTTGCGGCTGGGTGCCACGGTCGTGCCGCTGGACCGGCAGAGCCCGCCGGATCGGCAGCGCCACATGCTGGTCGACGCGGCCGCCGTGGCTGTGGTGCACGGGCCGGACGGGCCCGACGAGCTGCCCGACGGCGTGCTGCCGCTGCCGGTGGACGCGCTGCTGGGTGCCGGCGGGGAGCCGGGGCCGGAGGCCGCGCCGGCGCCGGTCGCGTTCCTGTTCTACACCTCGGGGACCACCGGCCGGCCGAAGGGCGTCGAGGTACGCGACGCCGGCATCCTGCGGCTGGCCCGGCCGGGCTACCTCGAGCTGTCCCCGGCGGCCCGGTACGCGTGCCTGTCGAACCCGGCGTTCGACGCGTTGAGCTTCGAGGTCTGGGTGCCGCTGCTGACCGGCGGCTGCTGCGTGGTGCTCGACGACGAGACGGCGGCGACACCGGACCGGCTGGCCGGGGCGCTGCGCGCCGGGCGGGTCGACACGCTGTTCATCACGGTGGCGCTGTTCAACGCGGTGGTCGACCGGGTGCCGGACTGCTTCGCCGGGATCGGCCAGGTGCTGGTCGGCGGCGAGCAGCTCAACGCCCGGCTGATCCGCCGCTGGTATGCCGACAACGCCGCCAGCGGAACCCAACTGTTCAATGTGTACGGTCCGACCGAGGCGACCACGTTCGCCCTGTGTCATCCGATCCCGCGGGACTTCGCCGGCGAGGTGGTGCCGATCGGCGGGGTGCTGCCGGGCACCGAAGCCCTGCTGGTGGTCGACGGCACGCGGCTCGCCGGGGAGGGCGAGGTCGCCGAGTTGTACCTCGGCGGTGCGGCGTTGGCGGCCGGCTACCGCAACCTCCCCGGGGAGACCGCCGCCCGCTTCGTACGGCCGCCGTGGCTGGACGGCTCGCAGCGCTACTACCGCACCGGTGACCTGGTGCGTCGCGACGCCGCCGGCCGGATCGAGTACGTCGGACGGGTCGACCGGCAGGTCAAGGTCCGTGGCTTCCGGGTCGAGCCGGGCGAGGTGGAACGGCAGATCGTCACCCACCCGGCGGTCCGGCAGGCGTACGTCTGCACCCGGCGCGGCCCGCTGGGGGTGAACGAGCTGCTGGCGTACGTGGTGGCCGCCCCCGGTCTGTCGTTCGTGGACTTCGACCGGCACCTGGCGGCGGCCCTGCCGGCGTACATGCGCCCGCACCGGGTCCATCTGGTCGACGCCCTGCCGCTGAACGCCAACGGCAAGGTCGACCAGGACGCGCTGCTGCGCCGCGCCGATCCGCCGTGGCGGGGGGACGCCGTCGGTTCGCCCGCCACGGCGTGGCAGCGCGAGGTGCTGGGGCTGGCCGGCGAGGTGCTCGGCGTACCCGACCTGCGGCCGGGTGACCGGTGGATCGCCAGCGGCGGCGACTCGCTGAAGGCGCTGCGGCTGCGGTTCGAGGTCCAGCGGCGCTGGGGTGGCGAGCTTCCGCAGGCGGCGGTCCTGCACGGCGACTTCGCCGAGCTGGCCGCCGCGATCGACGCGGCCCGGACGGCGACCGGTTCGCCGTATCCGGTGCCGGCGGCCCCGACCGGCGCGCGGTCGGCGCCGGCCACCTCGGAGCAGCAGCGGCTGTGGCTGTTGCAGCAGCGGTCGCCGGGGTCGGGGGCCTACCACGTCGGGTTGGCGTTCGCGCTGCGCGGCCGGGTCGACGTCGCGGCGTTACGGCAGGCGCTGCGGCAGGCGGTGGTCCGGCATCCGGCGCTGCGGACCGGGTTCCGGGCCACGCCCGACGGGCTGTTCCAGGAGGTCGGCGAGGCGTACGACCCGTGGGTCGAACCCGGCGGCGACACCGGCGGTGACTGGCCCGGGCGGGCGCGGGCGCTGTTCGCCGTACCTTTCGACCTGGCGCGGCCGCGGATGCTGCGGGCCCACTGGCTGCCCGGCGACGACGGCGGAATGCTGCTGCTGCACCTGCACCACATCGCGGTCGACGGCTGGTCGCTCGACGTGCTGTTCCGCACCCTGTCGGCCGACTACGCGGCGGCGCTGGCCGGCACGGCGGCCGAGGCTGGCACAGCAGTCAAGGTCGGGACGGCGGCCGAGGTCAGGACGGATGCGCCGACGCCGCTGGACTACGCCGCCTGGCAGGCCGACTGGTTCACCCGGCCGGCGTATCTGGCGCAGCGTGCGGCGCTGCGGGCGCACCACGCCGACATCGACGAGGTCGCGGCGCCGCTGCGACCGGTCCGGGCCGGCGCCGGCGACCACCTGCTGCAGACCTCGGTCGACACCGTACGCCGCGGCATGCTCGACCGGCTCGGCGCCGAGTTGGGGTTGACCCGCTTCCACCTGCTGCTGGCCTGCTTCGCGTGGGCCGTGTACGGGGTGACCGGCCGGACCCATCCGCGCATCGCCAGCCCGGTCGCGAACCGGCCGGTGCGGGACTTCGCCGACAGCGTCGGAATGTTCGCCAACACCGTGCTGCTGCCGTTGGCGCTGGCGCCGCGCGAGGGGCTGCGTGCCCAGGTGCTGCGGCAGGCCGCCGCCCTGCGCCAGGTGCTGGACGCGCAGGACGTGGCGCTCGCGCACGTCGTCGAAGACCACGACTTCGGCGCCGACGCGCCGCTGTTCGACTTCCTGTTCGTCCTCGACAACACCGACTTCTCCGCGCTGGCGCTGCCCGGTTGCGCGGCCCGGCCGGTGTGGCTGCCGCCGACCGCGGCGAAGTGCCCGCTCACCCTGTCGGTCGTCGCGCACGAGGCCGGTTTCGACTGCCTGTGGGAGTACGCCGGCGACCACTTCGACGCCGGCGACGCCACCGCGTTGGCCGACCTGTTCCGGCAGGGGCTGGACGCGCTGACCGACGGCGGCACGGTCACCCTGGCCGAGCTGGTGCGGACGTACCGGAACGGGCTGCCCGAACCGGGCCGGGGCAACCACGCCGAGCCGACGTACGCGACGGTGGCCGAGGGTTTCGCCCACCGGGTCCGTGCGGAGCCTTCGGCGACGGCGCTGGTGGCCGGCGACCGCAGCCTCAGTTACGCCGACCTCGACGGGTACGCGGCGGGCCTCGCCGCCGACCTGGCGCGGCGGTATCCGGTGCCGGCCCGGGACGCCGCCGTCGCGCTGTTCCTCGAACCGTCGGTCGAGCACGTCGTGGCGCTGCTGGCGCTGGCCCGGCTGAACCTCACCATCGTGCCGCTCGACCGGGCCTACCCGCCGGCGTTGCTGCGCCAGATCCTGGGCCAGGTCGCGCCGCTGTGCGTGCTGCTGTCCCCCGGCGACGAGGCCGCCCTCGACGCGATCGACGGCGGCGCCCACCCCCGCCTGCCGGTGTCCCTGGCCCGCCCCGCCGCCGCGCCACCACCCCTGTCGTACGCCGGCCGGCCGCTCTACACGCTGTTCACCTCGGGCTCCACCGGCACTCCGAAGGGCGTACGGGTCAGCGACGCCCTGCTGTGCAACCTGCTGCAGTGGCAGGTGGCGGCCGGTGGCCTGGCCGGCCGGGCGGCCACCCTCCAGTTCTCGATGCTCGCCTTCGACGTCTCCTTCCAGGAGGTCTTCGGCACGCTGTGCGGCGGCGGCACGCTGCACCTGCCCCGGCGCGGCCGGCGGCAGGACATGCCGGCGCTGCTGGATCATCTCGACTCCGCCGGCATCGAGCGGATCTTCATGCCGTACGTCGCGTTGCAGCTGCTGGCCGAGCACGGGGTCCGTCTCGGCCGCCACCCGTCGCGGCTGCGGGAGGTGGTCACCGCCGGCGAGCAACTGGTCTGCACCGACAGCATCCGCCGCTGGTTCACGGGGCTGCCGGGCGCGCGCCTGTTCAACCACTACGGGCCGACCGAGACGCACGTGGTCAGCGGCCTCCGCCTCGACGGCGACCCGGCCGGCTGGCCGGCCCGGCCGGCGATCGGGCGTCCGATCGCCAACATGTGGCTGCGGGTGGTCGACGAGGCTGACGAGGTCGTACCGCCGGACTGCCCCGGACAGCTGCTGATCGGCGGGCCGCTGGTCGAGCCCTGCTATCTCGGCGATCCGGCGCTCGACGAGGCCCGGTTCGTCGAGCTGCCCGGCCTCGGCCACTTCTTCCGCAGCGGTGACCAGGCCCGGTTCGACCGCGACGGCCTGCTGCACTATCTGGGCCGCGACGACCAGCAGGTCAAGGTGAGCGGCCACCGGCTGGAGCTGGGTCAGGTCGAGGCGGCGCTGCTGCGGCATCCGGCGGTCGTCAACGCCGTGGTCGTCCGTGACGGTGGGCAGCTGGTCGCCTGCCTGGAATGCCGGGCCGCCTCGCCGGCCGCGGCGGAGCTGACCGGTCACCTGGCGGGGCTGCTGCCCGCGTACGTACGCGTCGACCGGTTCCGGTGTCTGCCGGAGCTGCCGCGTACGGCCAGCGGCAAGCTGGACCGCCGCCGCGCGCTGGCCGCGCCGGGCGAGGAGTTGCGCCCCCGGGGCGCCGTCGCGGCGCCGGCCCTGTCGGCGCTGGAGGCGCGGCTGGCCGGACTGTTCGAGGAGGTGGTCGGGGTGCCCATCGGCCCCGATCAGCGCTTCTTCGACGGTGGCGCGGGCAGCCTCGGCCTGATGCGGTTCCACCTGCGCCTGACCGCCGAGGGGTGGTCGCTGACCATTCCCGATCTCTTCGCGCACGTCACGATCCGCGGCCTGGCCCGGTTCCTCGAGGGCCGGCAGAACGCCGAGCCGGACACCGTTCCGGCCGGTCCGGCGGACGAGCCGGTCGCGGTCGTCGGGATGGCGGTCCGGCTGCCCGGCGCGGACGACCTGGCCGCCTTCTGGGCCATGGTGGCGGCCGGCGGACGCGGGATCGAGCATTTCGACGCCGCCGACGGACTCGTCGGGGCCCGCAGCCAGCTGGCCGGACCGCTCGCGTTCGACCCCGAGCACTTCGGCATCAGCCGCTCCGACGCCCGGTTGATGGACCCGCAGCAGCGGCACCTGCTGATGAGCTGTGTCGAGGCGCTGGCGCACGCGGGTATCGCCGACCCGGCCGGGCGGCGGGTCGGCCTGCTCGCGAGCTGCGGCGAGAACACCTATTTCCAGGCGATGCTTCGCGACGGCGACCCGGCCCGGTTGCCGGACGCGTTCCAGTTGGCGCTGCACCACGACAAGGACTTCCTGGCGACGAAGGTGGCATACCACCTGGGGCTGACCGGGCCGGCGTTCACCGTGCAGGCGGCCTGTTCGAGTTCGCTGGTGGCGGTGCACCTCGCCGCCGGCCTGCTGCGGCAGGGCGACAGTGACGTGATGCTGGTCGGCGGGGTGCTGGTGGACCCGCTGCTGCGCGACGGATACCGCTACCGGCCGCAGCACATCTTCTCCCCGGACGGACACTGCCGGCCGTTCAGCGACGACGCCGGCGGCACCGTCGGGGCGAGTGGGGTCGGCGTGGTGGTCCTGAAACCGCTGCGGTCGGCCCGGCGGGACGGCGACACCGTGTACGCGGTGATCACCGGTTCGGCGGTGAACAACGACGGTGCCGACAAGCTCGGCTACGCCGCCCCGTCGGTGCCCGGCCAGCGTGAGGTGATCCGCGCCGCGCTGCGCCGTAGTGGGCACGACAGCGCCGACCTGGGTTACGTCGAGGCGCACGGCACCGGCACCGAGTTGGGCGACCCGGTCGAGGTGGCCGCGCTGCGGCAGGCGTACGACCTGGCCGAGTCCGGTCGTTGTGCGCTGACGTCGGTGAAGAGCCAGATCGGTCACCTCGGCGCGGCCGCCGGGGTCGTCGGCCTGGTCCGCGCCGTCCTGTCCATCCATCATGGACTGATCCCGCCGAACGTCGACTTCCGGCGCCTCAATCCGCGTCTCGGTCCCGACCCGGCGCCGTTCTACGTCCCGGCGCAGGCCCGTCCCTGGCCGGACGGGCGCCTGCGGGTGGCGGCGGTGAGCAGCTTCGGCATCGGCGGCACCAACGCCCACCTGGTTCTCGAAGCGGCCGAACCGACGACCGCCGCACCGCCGGGCACCGACGTACCCGTGGTGGTGCTCGCCGCCAGCAGCGCGACCGGGCTGCTGGCCGACGCCGCCCGGATCGCCGACTACCTCGCGGCCCGGCCCGACACCTACCGCCAGGTGCTGCGCCACCTGCACGCCGGCCGACCGGCGGGCCGCTGGCGGACGGCGGCGGTATGCGCCGACCCGGACGCGGCCGTGGCCTGGCTGCGTACCGTGACCGCCGTCGAGGTCGCGCCGGCCGACGCGCCGCCCGTCGAGGTCACTCTGCCGGCGGCGGAGCTGGCCGCCGCGTGGCTGGCCGGCCGGACGATCCGCTGGCCGGCCGGGCCGGCACAGGCACCGTGGGACTTTCCCCCGCCCGCCTTCGAGCTGGCCGACCACGACTTCGCCCGCGCCGCACCACCGCCCGGACCGCGGGCACCGGTCGCCGAGCCGGTCGACGAGGGGTGGCCGGCCCGGCTGCCCGAGGCCGAGTGGCTGCACCAGCCGCACTGGGTGCGGTGGCGCCACGCCGGCACCGCCGTCGACGTACGCCGGCCGGCGACACTCGTGGTGATGGCGGCCGAGCCGCTTCCCCCGGCCGCCGTACGCGCGTTCCAGGCGGCCTACGACCGGGTGGTGACCGCCGTCGCCGCCGACCACTTCGCCCGGCTGGCGCCGGACAGCTACCGGGTGGACCCGGCCGACCCCGACTCGGTACGCCGGCTGCTCGACGCGCTGCCCGGCGCCGACATCGACTGGCTGCACGCGCTTGCGCTGGCCGTCGGCGGACCGGTGGGTCCGGACTCGCTCGCCGACGCCTACCGGGCCTGCGTCGACACCCCGGCCGCGCTGCTGGCGGCCGTGGCCGACCGGCGGGTACGGGCCTGGTGGCTGTCGTACGACGCGCAACCCGTCACCGGCGACGTGGGCCGGCCGGAGCTGGGGCTGCTCGCCGGGGTGTGCGAGGTCGCTCCCCAGGAGTCCGCCGTCGACGGCCACTGGCTGGACCTGCCGAGCCGCGACCCGGCGGACTGGGCGCCGGCGGTGGCGGCGCTGGCGGCTTTCCCGGCCGAGTCGGCGCTGCCGGCGGAACCGGCGCCGCCCCGGCGGCTCGCGCTGCGCGACGGCTACTGGTGGGAGCCGGCGCTGCTGCCGGTACGCCCGCCCACCGGCCCGGCGCCACTGCCGGCCGGGCCGGCCGTGTACCTGGTGCTCGGCGGCACCGGCGGCATCGGGCGGAGCATCGCGGCGTGGCTGCTGGAGCAGGGCGACTGCCGGGTGATCCTGCTCGCCCGGCGGGGCCGTCTGCCGGCCGGGCTGACGCCGTGGGTCGACCGCGTCGACGTCGTCGAGGCGGACCTGGCCGAGACGGCTCCCGACGAGCTGCTGACCCGGCTCGGCGCGTACACCCGGCGGGTCGACGGGATCGTCCACGCGGCGGGGGTCGCGGCCGGCGGGTTGGTCAACCGGCGGGACGCGGCCGCGATGCGGCGGGCCACGGCCGGCAAGACGCACGGCGCGCTGCTCGTCGAACGGCTCGTCGCCCACTACCGGCCGGCGTTCGCCGTCTACTGCTCGTCGATGTCGGCCCAGTTCGGCGGCGTCGGCCAGCTCGACTACGCCGCCGCCAACGGGCTGCTGGACGGCTTCGCCCGGCACCGCACGACCGGGACCACGGCGCGGATCGCCGTCGACTGGGACGTCTGGCACGAGGTGGGCCTCGCCCGCGACGCCCTGCCCACCGACGCCCGGCACCGGGCGCACCTGGCGGTGGGCCTGTCGGTGGCCGACGGGCAGCGGCTGTTCGGGCACGCCCTGCGGCTGCGGCTGCCGCACCTGCTGGTCGCCACGACCACGCTGGACCGGGCCCGGGACTTCTACGCACCGCCGGCCGGGCCACCGGTCGCGGTGCCCGCCGTGGCGCCCGCAACGGCGGCCGACGAGCTGACCAAGTGGCTGTGTCACTGGCTGGACGTGGACCGGCTCGACCCGGCCGCTTCACTGTACGACCTCGGTGCCGACTCCCTGCTGCTGCTGGACCTGGTCGACGAGGTGAAGGAGCGCTTCGGTGTCGGCCTCGCGCTGTCCCGGCTGAGCCACCGGGTGAGCCTGAACGAGGTGCTGGACCTCCTCGGCGGGACGCTGCACGCCGACGCCCCCACCGGGTCCGCCGTACCGCTGGAGGTCTGGCAGGCGGGCCGCGGGCGGACGGTGCTGTGCCTGGTCCACCCGGTCGGTGGCGACATCCAGGCGTACCGGTCGCTGGTGTCGGAACTCGACCCGGACCTCACCGTCTGCCTCATCACCGATCCCGCGCTGGAGCGGCCCGACCAGCC
Organism: Polymorphospora rubra; assembly: GCF_018324255.1. GTDB lineage: Bacteria > Actinomycetota > Actinomycetes > Mycobacteriales > Micromonosporaceae > Polymorphospora > Polymorphospora rubra. The sequence goes on along the minus strand of NZ_AP023359.1, from coordinate 2,940,947 downwards.
GACCTGGTCGGTCACGGAACGGGCCGCGCACTACCACCACGCGCTGGCGGCCCGCTTCCCGCGCGGCGAGTGGCGCTGGCAGCTCGCCGGCTGGTCCTTCGGCGGCTGGGTGGCGCTGGCGATGGCGGCGCGGGCCGAGGCGGACGGGCAGCCGGTCGAGGAGCTCTACCTGCTCGACCCGCCACCGCCGGACGCCGGGCCGGCCTTCCGGGGGTACGACGACGAGCGGCTCGAAGCCCTCTTCGCCCACGAACTCGGGGCGGCGACGGGCACCGGCGCCGCGGCGAAGGCGTACGTGGACGGACTGGTCCGCTGCTGCCGGGCGAACCTGGCCAGCATGGCGGACCACGTCCCGCCCCGGCTGGCGGGCACGCCCGCCCGGCTGTGGTTGGCGAGCCGCCCGACGGCCGGCCTGCCGGTGCTCGACCCGCCCGAGGCGCAGGCCCGCAGGTGGCAGGCGTACCTGCCCGGACTGGCGGGGTGGCATCGGGTCGACACCACGCACTACGGCATCGTCGAACCGGAAACGGCCCGTACGGTGGCCCAGATCATCAACGAGGCGCAACGATGACAGTCAATGATTGGTTCTGCCGGGCATCCGATGTGGAAGCTCCGGTGCGGTTGTTCTGCTTCCCGTTCGCGGGTGGCAACGCCGCCGCCTTCCTGCCCTGGCAGCGGATGCTCGGCCCGGACGTCGAGTTGTGGGTGGCCCAGTTGCCCGGCCGAGGTGCCCGGCTGCTGGAGCCGCCGCTCGACGACCTGGACGAACTGGTCGCCCGGTTGGCCGCCGCGGTCGCCGCGCGGGGCGACCGCCCCTTCGCCCTCTTCGGGCACAGTCTCGGCGCGCTGGTGGCGTTCGAGGTGGCCCGTACCCTGCGCCGCGACGGGCTGCCCGGCCCGCACAGCCTGTGGGTCGCCGGCGCCGAGGGCCCCGGGACCCGGTCGGTCGAGGACCGGTTGCACGACCTGCCCGACCCGGAGCTGATCGAGGCGCTGCGCGACTACGGCGGCACCCCGGCCGAGTTGCTGGACGACCCGGAGATGATGGAGCTGCTGCTGCCCGGCCTGCGGGCCGACTTCGCGCTCGACGAGTGCTACACCTACCGGGCCGGGGCACCGCTCGATCTGCCCGTCCACGTGCTGCTCGCCGACCGGGACCCGCACGTGGATCCGGCCCGGGCGGCGGGTTGGTCGCAGGAGACCAGCCGGCCGGTCCACCGGCACGTCTTCCCCGGTGGGCACTTCTTCCTCTTCCCGCACCAGGCCACCATCACCGCGTTGTTGGCGACGGTGCTGGCCGCCGATCACACACCGACGCGATGAACCCGTACCAGTCGTTGCCGCCACGGTCGTTCTGGCGCACCGCGGTCGCCGAGCCGGACATGCTGGACATCGGCGACCTGTGGACGCCGAAGTTCGCCGTCGACCCGGACGATCCGGTGCTGACCGCCGGCTCCTGCTTCGCCCGCCACATCGGTCCCGCCCTGCTGGAGTACGGGATGAACTGGCGCGAGGTCGAACTGCCGCCGCCCGGCCTGACCGCGGCCGAACGGCTGGCCCGCCACTACGGCCAGTTCTCGTTCCGGACCGGCAACATCTACACCGCCGCCACGCTGCGCCAGTGGCTGGCCTGGGCGCTGGGCGACGAAACGGCACCCGAGGAGTTCTGGTGTGAGAACGGGCGGTTCTTCGACCCGTACCGGCCGGCGGTCGAACCGGACGGCTACCCGTCGGCCGAGGAGGCGTCCGCCGCCCGCCGGGTCACCCTGGCCGCGATCCGTACGGCGATCGGCGAGGCGGGCTGCCTCGTCTTCACCCTCGGGCTGACCGAGGCGTGGCGGGACCGACGCACCGGCACCGTCTACCCGGTCTGCCCCGGCACGGTCCGCGGCACCTTCGACGCCGACCGGCACGCGTTCGGCAACTTCACGTTCCCCGAGGTGTACGCCGACCTGTCCGCCGCCGTGGCGCTGGCCCGGGCCGCCAACCCGCGGTTGAACGTGCTGCTGACGGTGTCACCGGTGCCGCTGACGGCGACCGCGACCGGGGAGCACGCGCTGACCGCCACGACGTACTCCAAGTCGGTGCTGCGGGCGGTGGCGGGACAGCTGGCCCGGGAACACGACCACGTCGACTACTTCCCCTCGTACGAGATCGTCACCGGCTTCCCCTATCGGGCGGTGTTCTTCGAGCCGAACCTGCGTACGGTGACGCCGGCCGGGGTCGACTTCGTCATGCGCCACTTCTTCGCCGGGCTCGAGAGACGACCCGCCGGACTCGAGGGACGACCCGCCGGGCCAGGAGCGGCCCGTCCGACCGGCACCAGCGACGGGGGTGACCAGCTCTGTGACGACGCCGTCCTCGACTACTACAACGCCGGCTAGGTTCCTGCTCGTCGGCGACTCGCACGCCGGGCCGATCGGCCGGGCGGCGAAGGCGGCCGGGCTGCCGTTCGTCGGCGGCCCGATCGGCTCCGGGCGCGACTTCAACGCCGACTTCTTCGACGTACGCGACGACCGCCTGGTGTTCCGCGACGCCGAGGTGGACAAGCTCTACCGGGGCTTCCTCGCCGACCTGAGGGTGGATGACATCGGCCAACTCACGGTCCCGCTGGTGTCGACGTTCGGGCTGAGCGCACACTTCTTCGCCACCACCGAAAACTGGCACATCTACCGCACCGGCGACGGCGGATTCCCGGCGGGTTTCCTGTCGAGCCGGCTGTTCGACGACATCGTGTGCGCCATGGCCCGCGACGCGCTGGTCTTCTACCGCCACGCCGTCGACCTGGGCCTACGTGTCCTCGCGGTGATGCCGCCGCAACGGGTACCGGGCATGGCCGATCCGGCGGTCTTCATGGCGGCACAGGAGACCGTCCGGCGGGCGCTCGTCGAGCGCGGTGTGGAGATCGTCGACCTGCGGGCCCGGGTCACCGACGCGACGGGCCGGCAGCGGGCCGCGCTGTGCGAGCCGGACGACCCGATCCACGGCAACCTCGCCTTCGGCCGGCTGATCGTGGCCGACCTGCTCGCCAGAGGGCTGTGAACAACCGATCCACGAGGGGAACGAGATGGAGAACCACGTACTGGCCGCTGTCGAGCGGCTGACGACCCGGCCGCAGGAGCACTACGACACGTTCACCGCCCACCCGCTGTCCCCGGTCATCGGCGCGGAGATCTCCGGCCTCGACCTGTCCGCCGAGTTGTCCGACAAGCAGCTCGCCGAGATCAGGCAGGCGTTCCTCACCCACCACGTGCTGGTCTTCCGTGACCAGGTGCTGTCGGCCGAGGATCACAAGCGGTTCGCCGGCTACTTCGGCGAGCTGCGCCTCCAGCCGCTCGCCGACGTCGACGGCGGCGACCCGGCGATCCTCGAGATCAGCGCCGACCAGAACTCGCAGTTCGTGGCGGGCGAGGACTGGCACACCGACGGCACCGCCGACGCCGAGCCCTCGCTGGGCTCGATGCTCTACATCACCAGGACGCCGGAGATCGGCAGCGGTGGCGACACCCTGTGGGCCAACATGCACCTGGCGTACGAGATGTTGTCGCCGTCGATGCAAGCGTTCCTCGACGGGCTGACCGCGATCCACGACGGCCTGATCCCGTGGCAGGGCTACACCCCGCCGCCGGAGTACGTCGTGCCCAAGAGCGAGCACCCGGTCGTCGTACGGCACCCGGAAACCGGCCGCAAGCTGCTCTTCGTCAACGCCGGGTTCACCTCGCACATCGTGCAGTTGTCGCGGCACGAGAGCCGGGCACTGCTCGACATGCTCTTCAACCACGTCGCCGGGCAGCCGGTCCTGAGCTGCCGGGTCCGCTGGACGCCGAACACGCTCGTGTTCTGGGACAACCGCTGTACGCAGCACCACGCGGTGTGGGACTACTACCCGCACTCGCGCTACGGCCAGCGGGTCACCGTCAACGGCACCCGTCCCACGGCGTAGCCGGCGGAAGGTCGGGTGGCCTGCCCTGACCGTGTCAACCGGGGCCGGGGGCGACGATCTGCTCGGTGTAGGCCCAGTCCTCTTCGAGGGCGGCGTCCCGCTCGCCGGTGAGGCCGCTCAGGTCGGCGTCACCGACGCTGCCGGCGGCGGCAATCCGGTCGCGCAGGATCCGGGCGGTGACCAGGGCGGCCCGGGTGCCCTGCGCGGTCACCGGATCCAGGTGGTAGCCGGAGTCACCGACCAGGCACCAACCCGGCCCGCTCATCGGCCGGCGCAGCATCCGCATCCGGCCGGCACCGCCGACCGAGGTCGTCCGCCGGCCGGCCGCGACGGCCGGGCCGACGTGCGGGTCGTCGCCCACCATCCGGTCGAACAACCGCGCCGGGTGCTCACCGGCCTCGTCGATCAGGCTCTGGTGCAGGTCCAGGGCGACGCACCACTGCTTGTCGCCGCAGGGTGTGCAGATGAGGACGCTGCGGTCCTGCAACGAGAAGTACGAGCGGTCGGTCGCCAGCGGCAGGTTCTCGTAGTAGGCGAGCAGGGCGAACCACGGCGACTCGACGACCCGGTACGCCGGCGCGCCGACCCGCACCGCGTTACGCGACAGCCGGCCGTCGGCGAGCACCAGCAGGTCACAGCTGACCGTACGGTCGACCCGCTCGTGCCGGAGGCGGACCCCGCGCACGCCGTCGGCGTCGACCACGATGTCGCGTACCTGGGCCGGGCGCAGCACGGTGACGTTTCCCCGGCCCCGCGCCGCGGCGAGCAGCGCCGGATCCAGCACCTCGCGGGACACGCTCATCCGGTACGAGTACTCGTCCTCCAGCGGATACACCCGCTCGACGACCTCGTCGCCGACCCGGTAGGTGTCGCCGTACGTACGCGGGGCGCCGCAGGCCAGGACGGTGTCGAGGAGTCCGAGTTCGGCCCAGGCGAGGTTGCCGGTCCGGTCCCACGTGGACTGTTGCGGCCAGAACGTGGTGGGGCGGGAGGCGTCCACGACGAGGATCTTCCCGGCGTACGGCGCGAGGGCCCAGGCGGTCGACGCGCCCGCTATCCGGCCGCCCACCACGACGACGTCCCAGTGCTCGGCGATCACGGTAGGGCCGGCCCGGCGGTGTGCTGTTCCGGGGATCGCTGGCGGTCATCGCTCGACACGGCTCAGTGTCCCACCCCGAACTGGCCTGGGGAAAGAGTGCCCAGTCCCTGCCCTGCGGCCGGCCACGGGCACGGGCACGGGCGGTCAGATGATCGGGCGACGCCTCCGCTCACAGCCGGGATCCCATTCACTTCCAGTGGATCTTCAATGTTCCGCCAGGCGGCGCGGCGATGCTCTGCACAGCTCGTTCGACATACCGATCAATGCGTCGGTCGGTCCGTGGCGGGTCCGGCGACGCACGACAAAGAGGCGAGGTTTGATGCGAGTAAGAAGAGGCGTGGCTGCCTTGGGGGCTCTGCTGACCGGGTCCAGCCTGGCGCTGGCGGTGGCGCAGCCCGCGACCGCCGGCCCCAACTGCAACGTGCCGGTTCCGCCGCCCCGGTGCGGTGGACCTGTGGAGCCGGAGCCGACGCCGCCGGGGCAGGTGCCGGTGCTCGCCTTCGACGGTGCGCGGCAGGTCGTGTACCCGCACAACGGCATCCACATCTGGGGCTGGACGGCGGACGACGACGCGCCGACCACGCCACTGACCGTCAGCATCAGCATCGACGGCAAGCCGGCCCACACCATGACCGCCAACCAGGTCCGGACCGATGTCGCCGCCGCCTACCCGAAGTACGGCGCGGCACACGGCTTCGAGGTGGTGCTGCCCGCGTCGGCCGCAGGGCACAACGTCTGTGTGACGGCGGTCAGCGTCGGCGGCGGCGCGAACAAGGGCGTCTGCCGCCAGATGGACCAGATCGACAGGTTCGTCGCCGAGCGGATCGACTACGACCTCTCGGCCCGCGGTTGGAACTTGGCGCTGGACAACTACGAGCACGTGCGCGAGAGCAACGCCAGTGCCGTGGATCAGTCCTTCGCTATCAGCGGTTCCACGCAGGTGAACGAGAGTGCGTCCTGGACGGACTCCCACGGCTTCGCGGTCTCGGCATCGACCACTTTCGAAACCGGGATTCCGGTCCTCCTCAATGGCCAGATAGCGGTCACTGTCTCGGCGACGAGCACCTTCACGCGGAACGGCTCGACGTCCAACACCAAGACGTTGGCCTGGTCGAAGAACATCAACATGCCCCCGTGGTCGAGGATGGAGGCGGATGTCCTGATCGCCAGCGGGTCCGTCTCGGTGCCGTACTGGATGACCGGGGAGTTCACCTACAAGAGCGGCGCGAAGGCGCCCGGAGCGGTCGGGGGATGGTTCACCGGCGTCACCAGCCGGAACATCCAGATCGAGACGCGGCAGTACTACCTGGACGGGACGCCGGTCCCGCCGCCGGCCAACCCGGCGCCGACGATCGTCAAGGTCACGCCGACCCGGTAGCACGACAACAGGACAGGACGGCGGCCCGGTCGGAGATTCTCCGGCCGGGCCGCCCGCTGCCAGCCGTCCGCGTCGGTGATCCGGTCGCTATCGACATAACGCCCATATCGCTCAAAGTGCCGAACAGGCAGAGCCGAACGACGCCGCGCGGCCGCGCCGGTCGACGTCGGGTGACGGCCGTGGCCACGAAGCCGTCGCGGTCGGGACCGGCCGCCACTCAATGCCCCGTAGCAGATGCCAGACACGGTACGTAGCGGTACGGTCCGGACATGAGGTCTAGGACCGACGCCCGAGACTTGATTGATTCCAGAAAAGCGGCAGGACTTCGCCAGACACCAGAGACGTCGGAGGGCCCCCACCAGGACATCCACGGCGCGAAGTCCGGCCACGTGAGGGACGAAGCCGAGTTCACCCGCTAACGCAGACCCGACACGTACGCCAACGACAGGAACAACCAGTCACCGGACCGACACAGGAAGGGCAGACGTTGTCTGACAAGAAGGACGTGACCGAGAGCATCAGCGAGAGCGAGAACCCCGCGATCCCCGCCCCCACTGTCAAGGCGACCCGGCCCCGTACGAACCGGGACTGGTGGCCGAACCAGCTGGACCTGTCGGTTCTGCACCAGCAGTCACCCCGGAGCAACCCGATGGGCGAGGACTTCGACTACGCGGAGGAGTTCAAGTCCCTCGACGTCGAGGCGCTCAGGCGGGACCTCTTCGAGCTGATGACGACGTCGCAGGAGTGGTGGCCGGCCGACTACGGCCACTACGGGCCGCTGTTCATCCGGATGAGCTGGCACGCCGCCGGCACGTACCGGATCACCGACGGCCGGGGTGGCGGCGGCAGCGGCTCCCAGCGGTTCGCGCCGCTCAACAGCTGGCCGGACAACGCGAGCCTGGACAAGGCCCGCCGGCTGCTCTGGCCGATCAAGCAGAAGTACGGCCGGAAGATCTCGTGGGCGGACCTGCTCGTCTTCGCCGGCAACTGCGCGTACGAGTCGATGGGGTTCAAGACCTTCGGGTTCGGGTTCGGGCGCGAGGACATCTGGGAGCCAGAGGAGATCTTCTGGGGCCGGAGGACACCTGGCTCGGTGACGAGCGCTACAGCGGCGACCGGGAGCTTTCGGAGCCGCTCGGTGCCGTACAGATGGGTCTCATCTACGTGAATCCGGAGGGGCCGGCCGGGCACCCGGACGCGTTGGCGTCCGCCCGCGACATCCGCGACACCTTCGCCCGGATGGCGATGAACGACGAGGAGACGGTGGCGCTGATCGTCGGCGGCCACACGGTCGGCAAGGCGCACGGCGCGGTCGACCCGCAGTACCTCGGCCCGGAGCCGGAGGGCGCCCCCGTCGAGCAGCAGGGGCTCGGCTGGAAGAACTCGTACGGCAGTGGCAAGGGCGTCGACACGCTCACCAGCGGGCTGGAAGGCGCCTGGACCACCGAGCCGACGAAGTGGGACAACGGCTACCTGGACAACCTGTTCAGGTACGACTGGGAGCTGACGACGAGCCCCGCCGGCGCGAAGCAGTGGAAGCCGAAGGACACCGCCGCCGAAGGCACCGTGCCGGACGCCCACGACCCGTCGAAGCGGCACGCCCCGATGATGCTGACGTCGGACCTGGCGCTGAAGATCGACCCGATCTACGAGCCGATCGCGCGGCGCTTCTGGGAGAACCCGGACCAGCTCGCGGAGGCGTTCGCGAAGGCGTGGTTCAAGCTGTTGCACCGCGACATGGGACCGGTCTCGCGCTACCTCGGCCCATGGGTGCCGGAGCCGCAGCTGTGGCAGGACCCGGTTCCCACGGTCGACCACGAGCTGGTCACGGCCGAGGACGCCGCCGCCCTCAAGGTCAAGGTCCTCGAGTCGGGTCTGTCCGTCTCCCAGTTGGTCGCCACGGCCTGGGCGTCGGCGGCCAGCTTCCGCGGCACCGACAAGCGCGGCGGGGCCAACGGGGCCCGCATCCGCCTCGCGCCGCAGAAGGACTGGGAGGTCAACAACCCGGCCGAGCTGGCCACCGTCCTGCAGACCCTCGAACGGATCCAGCAGGACTTCAACGGCGAACAGACCGGCGGCAGGAAGGTCTCGCTCGCCGACCTGATCGTGCTGGCCGGGTGCGCGGCCGTCGAGCGGGCGGCCAAGGACGCCGGGCACGACATCGCGGTCCCGTTCGCGCCGGGTCGTACGGACGCGTCGCAGGAGCAGACCGACGTGGAGACGTTCGCCGTCCTCGAACCGAGGGCGGACGGGTTCCGCAACCATCTGCGCGCCGGGGAGAAGCTGTCGCCGGAGACCCTGCTGCTGGACCGGGCGTTCATGCTGAACCTGAGCGCGCCCGAGCTGACGGTGCTGATCGGCGGCCTGCGGGCACTGAACGTCAACGCCGGGCAGTCCCCGTACGGCGTCTTCACCGACCGTCCCGGGACGTTGACGAACGACTTCTTCGTCAACCTGCTCGACCCGCGTACGGAATGGAAGACGGCCCAGTCGTCGGAGAACGTGTACGAGGGGCGGGACCGCGCCACGGGTGAGGTCAGGTGGACCGCCACCGCCGTCGACCTCGTCTTCGGTTCACACTCCCAGCTCCGCGCCAACGCGGAGGTCTACGCGACCGCCGACGCCAAGGAGAAGTTCGTACGTGACTTCGTGGCCGCATGGGACAAGGTCATGAACCTCGACCGGTTCGACCTGGCCTGATTCCGATGTCCGGGTCGGCCGTCGCATCGGCCGGCCCGGACGTCTTCGGCCCACCCGTCCCCTCTTCCGCCGGTAACCGCCGCACACGCGCGCGAGGACCAACCCGCAGCTCCCGTTTCTTCGGGTCTCAGAGCGGCACATCCGCGAGCACTTGCCAGCCCTCACCGGGCAACCGGCCCGCCTCGAACCGGCCGCCGAGCAACTGCACCCGCTCCCGCATGCCGACCAGGCCGTAACCGCCGCCCCCGGACCTCTTCGGCTGGTCGGTATGTCGGCCGTCGTCTCGTACCTGCACCCGGACGGTCCCGCCGCCGGCTCGTACCGTCGTGGTGATCTCATGGGCGCCGGTGGCGTACCGGCGCGCGTTCGTCACCGACTCCTGGACCAGCCGCAGCACCGTGGTCGCGACCTCCGCCGGTACGGGCTCGGCGAGCTCCACCGTCAGCCGGACCGGCGTGCCACCTCCCGCATCGGCGGTCAGCCCGTGCAGATCGGCGACCAGGTCCGTGGTCAGCGTCGCCGGCTCCCCGCCGCCCTCGCCGGTGTCTCGCAGCATGACGACCATCCGCTGCATCGCCGACAGGGCGTCCGTGCCGGCGCGTTCGATCACCGGCAGTACCCGCGCCGGCGCGCCGGGATCGGGCACCGCCACCGCCTGCGCCGCCTGGGCTTGCACCACCATCCCACCGATGTGGTGCGCCACCACATCGTGCAGCTCCCGAGCCAGGGCAACCCGTTCCCGCAACTGGGCCGCGACCACCACAGCCCGCATCTCCCGCGAGTGTTCGGCGTCGCGGGCCCGCAGGTACCACCCGGCGAGGACGGCCAGCACCGGCAGAATCGCATTCCAGCCCAGGTCCTGCGGGGAGTCCGGGTGGTCTGGGCGCAGGACACGGACCGCGAGACAGCCGAGCAGGAGCAGCCCCACGATGCCGGTGGCGGTGGACCTGGACGACCGGCGGACCACGGCGACGATGACGGCCAGGACCGCGGCGACCTCGGCACCCAGCAACCCGCCCGCGACGGAGAGGACCGCGACGCTGGCCAGCCGCAGCACCACCGACCACACCAGCAGGACCACCGCAACACCTACACCCGCGATGGCGGGCCAGCGGGACGCCAGCAGCGCGAGGCCGCACACGGCGAGGGAACTCGGCAGCTCCCACCGCTGGTCGTAATGTGTCAGCCCGCTCGCCGCCGCTCCGTCCAGGGCCAGTGCGAGCATGAGCAGCCCGGCCAGGGGCCACTCCCAGGTAATCAGACCTCGCCAGTCGAGCTTCACGCCGCCACCAAGCAGTCCTCGCACCGGTCACGGTCCCGGTAGCCGCAGGTGAAGATAGCGCAACAGCCATTGAGGACGATGAACCGTACTGTGTCCGGTGTCCTCCCGTGAGTGGTGGAGGCGCTGCGGGTTGGTGGGGTGACTGTGGCATCGGTGCTGCGGCAGTGGCCGTTGGCTGTTCTGCTGATGGTCCTGGCATTGCTCGACGTGCGGTTCTCCGGAGAGCTCGAAACCGCGGGCCGGGGCTGGATGGCACCGGGCGTCGTCGCGCTGGCGGCCATGGCGCTGCTGGCGCAGGCGCGGCCGGTTGCCGCGGCGCTGGGTGCCGCGGCAACGCTGGTCGTCTCGTCGGGGCTGCTACGGGTGGTCGGCGCCGAGATGCTGGCGGGCCTGGCGGTGACCGAGTTCGGCGCACTGGGGGCCATCATCGTGGCGGTGGTCCGGCGGGTTCCGGCGGTTGCGGCGACCGGGCTCGTCGGGTTGATTCTGGCCACCGGCGGGACGGCGGCGCAGCTGCGGCCGCAGTACTGGTCGCTGCCCGACGGGTCGGTGCCGGAGCCGTGGTGGAGTGTGTCGCTGTCGGGAATGGCGATGGTGGTGCTGCCGGTGGCGTACGGCATGTATCTGCGGGGTCGTGACCGGGAGCGGGCCCGCGCGAGCCGGGCTGCGGTGGTCGCGGCGCAGCAGCGTGAGCGGCTGGGCCTGGCGCGGGAGCTTCGCGACGTGGTGGCGCACCAGGTCGGCGCGATGATGGAGCAGGCCCGGGCCGCGCAGGTGCTGTCCGCGACGGACCCCGATGCGGCGGCCCGGGTGCTGCCGGTGATCGAACGCTCCGGTATCGAGGCGTTGTCGGCGATGCGTCGCCTGGTCGCCGCGCTGCGCGACCGTGAACAGGGCGATGGCCGGACGCCGGCGCCGCTGGCGCGGACCACCGACCTGGCGGCCGACCTGCGCGCGATGACGTCGGCCGGCAGTCCGCCGGTACGGCTGACGGTCAACCTGGCCGAACCGGTGGCCGACGAGGTCGCGACATCGGTGCTGCGCCTCGTGCAGGAGTCGGTGACCAATGCCCGGCGTCATGCCGCCGGGGCACGGGAGATAGTGGCATCGGTACGGGCGGGGGAGGGCAACCTCCGGGTCGAGGTCTGCGACGACGGGAGGGCCGGGCCAACAATCGGCAGACGCCGCGGTGGTTTCGGGCTTGTCGGCATGCGGGAGCGGGTGCACCTGCTCGGCGGCCGGTTCACCGCCGGCCGCGCGGTCGGCGGTTGGCGGGTGACCGCCGACGTGCCGCTGCGCAGGGCCGGGCGGTAGGCCCGGGCATCGCTGTATCTGCCCGTATCATTCGTGCTCGATCGGCGTGGATCTGCGGCGGGCGGGCGGCGACCGAGGGCTGTCGGTGGCCACCGAGATGCCGTTACAAGGACAGGGACGGTAGGCAGTGCGGGTCTTGATCGCCGATGACCAGGAGCTGATGCGAGTCGGGTTCCGGATGATCCTGGAAGCCCAGCCGGACATCACGGTGGTGGCCGACGTTGCCGACGGGCGGGCCGCGGTCGAGGCGGCGCGCCGGCTGCGCCCGGACGTGTGCGTACTGGACATCCGGATGCCGGGTCTGGACGGGCTGCAGGTCACCCGGCTGCTCGCGGGGCCCGACGTGGCCGACCCCGTCGCGGTCGTCGTCATCACCATGTTCGACGACGACGAGTACGTGGACACCGCCCTGCAGTACGGGGCACGCGGATTCCTGCTCAAGGACTGCGGACCGGCCCTGCTGGTGGAGGCGGTGCGGGCGGCCGTACGCGGCGACGCCCTGGTGGCGCCGCAGGTCACGGTCCGGCTGCTGCGTCATTTCCGGGACCGGCCGCAGGTCCGGGCGACGGCACCGGTGGAGGCGCTGACGGATCGGGAGAGCGACGTCGTACGGGCGGTGGCGCGGGGATTGACCAACCAGGAGATCGCGGGCGAGTTGTTCGTGGCGGTGTCCACCGTCAAGACTCATCTGGCTGCCGCGCAGGCGAAGCTCGGCGTACGCAACCGGGTCGAGGTCGCCTCCTGGGCGTGGCGCGCGGGTCTCGTCGACGCCTGAAAGGTCGGTGGCGGGACCTGTCCGAGTGCCCGTACGTCTCCGCCTTTCGGTGGAGGTGCGGGTGCCTGATATCCGCTCAGCGCCGAGCCGATGCCGGCTCACAGGTGGAAGGCATCGCGGCTGCCGTTCGGCAGTCTCTGTGGCATGAACCCGCAACCACTGTGTGAGGCGAGCCCGTCAGGGCGCCGGCCCACCCGTCCGTTCGCCATCGGGGCTGCCCTCGCCGCCGCCACCCTGCTCACGGCCTGCACCGGCGGCCAGGGCACGGCCGGCGGACCGGTCACCTCCGGGCCGGCCGCGTCGCCGGCTGTCTCCGCGGCTTCCGGCGCGACCTCGGCCGCGCCGACTGCCGGCCCGTCGACCGGAGGAACAGCTGCCGCCCCCGCCGGGACGACGACCAGGGCGAAGGTCACCTCGGATCTGTCCGGGCTCGGCATCACCGGCATCAAGGCCGGCAGGAGTGTGCTGATCGACGTCGCCGGTGATGGCGTGGATCGTTTCCTGGAGGTGGGTCAGGGAGGGGTCGACTTCACCGGGACCGGCCGGACGGACTCCACGATGATGTCCCTGCACCCGGCGGCGGTGTCGGCGGAGAACCGGGTGGTCATCAGGCCGCCGTTCTGGAACGAGGAGGTCGGCGGCAGGTACTGCGTCGCGGACACCGCCGGTGCCGCGCTGGCGCTGGAGACCTGCGAGGACGGGAAGTCGTCGCAGGTCTGGCGGGTGGTCCCGGCAGGTGATTCCGGCCTGTTCGAGTTGCACGGTGCCTACGGCATCATCGGCGTCAGGGACGGCCGCATCACGGTCTCCGGGGACGGGCACACCGGCTTGCAGGTCGTGCCGTACGCCGGGTGACGGCTCTCGTCGACTCCACCAAAGCCACGCCACCTCCGGCGATTCCTTCTGTCTGAAGGACGGTTCGGTGCTGTGGCGCGTCCAACTGACAGAAGGAAGCAGAGATGGGATTTTCGGTTTACCTGGCGCTGTTCGCGGTGGTCGCATCCGCCATCGTCTTCGTCGTGGCCCGCCGGCGCCTGAGCCTCGGTGCTGCGGCGGGGCTGTCAGTTCTCACCTTTCTGGGCATCGCCGCAGCCTCGATCCTGTGGGTGCAGGTGGCCGTCAGCAACATGGACGGCTGAGGGTGGTGACGATCAGGTTCGGGTCCTTGGCGGTCTGGTAGGCCGCAGCGCCAACTCCTCCCGGCGGAGCCCGGTCACCCGCCGCCGATCGCCATAGGTGGTCAAGCCGACATCCTCCGGCCTCAGCTGCGAGCGGCGGGCCTGCAGGAAGTCGCCGAGCTGTCGTTTGGCGTCCACGTCACGAAGTATTCGGCCTGCCGGGGCCGGTAACCACACCTTGTCAGGGATAGGCCTCGCGGAATGTGTCGGTCACCGAGAGCGTGCCGCCGCCTGCGCGTCCGGTGCCGCTGCTCCGCGCGGCCGGAAACGTGGTCGCCGGCCGTGAGTGACGCCGGGCAGAATGACCGGATGTCCGCCGAAGCCGCGCACGCCGCGGAGGTCCTCGCCCAACTGGCCGCCCCGAGCGCCTGCGGGCGCTGGCCGAACTCGCCCGCCGGGGCAAGGACGGCGCCACCGTCGCCGAGCTGGCGCACGCCCTCGACGTCCCGGTGCCGAGGGCCGGGGCGGTGCTCGCCCGGCTCAAGGCGATCGGCGTGGCGACCGGTACCGGCACCGGCGTCTACCGGGCCCGGCTCGACGCCCTGCGCGAGGCCGCCGCGGACCTCGACCGTCAGCAGCCCATCAGCCGCCTGCTCGTGGTGTATCCGGAGCTGCGCAACCTCTTCTCGCACGGCCGGCTGACCACTTTCCCGCCGACCCTGTCGGAACGGTGGGAGCTGCTGTCGGAGATGCTCACCCGCTTCCTCGACCTCGACAGCCCCTGCGACGAGGAAGAGATCAACCGGCGGCTGTCCGCGGTCACCGACGACGTGGCCGGCGCCCGACGGATGCTGGTCGACACCGGCTGGCTGGAGCGCGACCGGGCCGGCACCACCTACGGCACGTCACGCACGCTGCCAGCTCGTGGGTCGTCCGGCTGACACCGGCCCGCGCTCACCAGGCTCTTCTCGAACCTGCTCTCGGCGTCCTGGAGCTTCGTCTGGGCCTTCTGGACGTTCTCCTCAGCCTTGTCCACGGCCTTTGCCGCCGTCCTTGGCCTGTTCTTGGGCGGCACGGCGGTCCGTCAACGGGTCGACGGGGCCCTCGGACGCTTCGACGACGATGTACCGAACCCGGGCGAAAGTCGAGCAACGGCAGGAGCCGCGGGACGACCTCGTCCAGAGGCTGCCACACCTGGCTGGAAACCCTGGCTGCGGTGTCGTCGTCGGCAATGCGCCATTGACCGCCGCCCAGCGCCAGACGAGTGAACCCGTCTCGCCCGCCATCGGCCCCAGCAGCTCGGCCCGCGTGGCAACCACCGCGTGGCTATCGCGAACGAGCCGCTGGGGCCTATGGGTCACCAGCTTGATCAGCTGATCGAGTTGTAGACGGGAATCCAGCCGAGGCTCGCACCAGTCGAGGTGAAAATCTCGATCTTCCGCACTACTGAGCCAGGGGTTGTCGCGGGAACACTGTTGCCCACCCCGATACCGCCGACGGCGATGAACTTGCCCTCGGTACGGATCTGACCAGGACCGCTCCGGCGGATGATCACGGTGTCGGCGGGAGCTTGGTGTGGCACGGCCGCGTCGACGGTGTTCCAAGCCACCGTCACGTCGGTCGATGCTTCGGTGACGTAGATCGCGGGGAATGTAGCGTGGGCTTGCCGCGCATAGTTCCCTACGACCACCGTCTTGGTGGTGTTCAGATTGATAGCGATACAGCTCACGGCCCGTGACGAGTTGGGGTTTTCGATGCGGTTACCCACCACGGTGACGTCACGAGCGCTTACGAGGTTGATGTGGCCTATGCAGTTGGTTACGACGTTTCCGGTGATCGTGACGCCGACGGCGATTCCGCTGGGAGCCGTTCCGCCGTTACTCCCGTCCACTTCGATGCCACGTAGCTGACACCCGGTGACGGTGTTGTCAGCTACAACCAGGTTGGTGCATGCCTGCGTGAAGACGCCCGCCTGCCCGCACTCGGTGATCGTGTTGCCGGAGACGATGTTACGGTCAGCGCCCGCCCATACGCAGATGCCGTCGTAGTAGTCCGACGGCGCGCTCCACACGCCGCCTTTCGCCTGCGCCTCAGCGGTCGACGGCCAGTCCATCGCGACGTGGTTGTTGATGATCCGGACATCTTTGCCGTTGGACGAGATGCCGAAGCGGGTGCCTTCAGTAGTGCAGTTGGTGATCGCGATATCGTCGGACTGTCTGGGAACGGCGTCGAACACGACAATGCCATTGAAACGAACATCACGGACAGTGACGCCATCGATGACACCGCCGCTGGACGATGAGACGCGGATCCCGTCATACTGCTGCGTGCGGTCGCTGTCCCGCACCTCCAGGCCAATGATTTTGAACCTGTGGCAGTTGGTGAGACGCAGAACGGCCTTGCCGCCGTTGGTGGACGGTTGCGCGCCGCCGAGCATGAGGGTGGCCGCGTAGCCGAGAATCACGAAGTCGGTAAGTCCCGAGGCGACAAGTTCATTGCTGACCTTGAAGACCCGGCCAGCGGGGAAGAGCAGACTCTCTCCAGTGCCGGCAGCCGCGGTCAACGCCGCCTGGATCGCCGCCGTGTCGTCCGTGACGCCATCACCGACCGCGCCATGATCGAGCACCGAGATCCAGCCGTCACCGGTGACTTCCGGCGCGGCGTGCGCCACGGAGGCGGTCGCCGCCAGTCCGCCGACCACTGTGGTGGTGGCCAGCCCTGCGAGCAACGCGTTTCGCCTACTCAGCAACTCCACAACGATTCCCCGTCCAATCGTCCGATCATTGACACTCCCCTATGAACCTTGCGCCCACGCGGAAACGTAGGGCAGCAGCGTGACCGCAACCAGCACCGCCACGGCAAGGACCAGCCGCCGAGCCACCCGGTGGACCACCGAAATCAGGCGCGAACAACCCCGTTCCGCCCAACACCACGAACCCCCGTGGGCATCGACGACAGTGCACACGCACCGTAAAGATCGACAACACGGAAAGTCAATAGTCCACTACAAACTGTCAGGACACGGCGGCGTGTGGCATGCCAAAACGCCCACCACCATCACCCTCCGCACTCGCCCAACAACCACCACCAAGGACCAATATGCCGAGAGACCGGGTACGCTTCCGATCACCCGCGGATGGACGACCGGACACTTCCGGGTATCCGATGGCGACGGAGATGCACCGGAACCATTCCGAAACCTTGATGCCGGAGCGGGCGCGGGTACGTACTCCCTACGCCTCGCCCACGATGGCCGGAAGGCGGCACGGGAAGTCATCGCTCGTGTGCGACGTCAAACCACGCACGCGACGACCGCAGAGTCGGGCGCCACCTGGCATGGAATCATTGGAATCGAACGCTATCTGATCCGCGTCTGGCCGGCAACGGCCAACGTATAGGTGAGTTCAGTGAATAGTTGACCGAGCGGGACAGGACGCGCAAGTCTCCAGGCTACATGGACGCCTTCTTCGAAGAACTATTGAGATAGGCAGGTTTCGGCAATGTATATCGACATATATTTTACGGATCTACTACCTGTGGATCGAGATGACGTAGAGGATGCGCTCGAATCGATCGACGCCCTAGAGGTTGTTGGCGCCGGCGGGGGCGACCTGGGCGGCAATATTGATCTAGAGGTCGTCTCGCCGATTTCCCGAGATGAGGCACTGAGGATGGTTGCCGACGTGTTGCAGCAGTTCGACCTCGCAGCTATTTCCTACTTGAGGCCCTCGGACACTGGAGAGCGGATCAATATCGTAGATCTTCTGCAGTAATTGCCTGCGCCGCCCGCAGCACGGGCGATAGGCAACCGTCACGAACGTCGGGTGGACCGGAAGGTCGCCCAGTCACGGAACGACGGACCCCGGTGATGCCGGCGGTATCGGTGCCGCCAGCGACATTCTCGCCGGCATCCACGGGAACGGGCGCCGTCGGTCGATCTATTCCTGGACGGGTTGCCGCGCCGCCCGCACCCGGCGGGTACCCCAAACGATCAACAGGATGCCGCCCACGAACAGCGCAGGGCTGGCGATGAAGCCGATGTCGCGGATCCACAGGTCGATGCGGTGCTGCTTGGCTGCCTCATCCTTCTGCCCTTCGTAGCTGCCATCCCCCTCGGCGAACCAACAGGTGTCCCGAGGAGTCATCACCTCATCACCGCACATCGGTGCGGCCGACGGGTCGTAATTGTTGATGTCGGAGTGGGAGCGGAAGGCGAAGAAGAGGACGAAGAGACTGACGACCACCAGTACCCCGCCGAGCTGTCGTCGCCCGGTTCCGCGTGGGCCCGCCGCGGCGGGGCGACCTCTCGGAGTCTCCGGGGCGGTCATCCGACGCCCCCTCGCGGATAGGGTGGCCGGCCAGCCGAAACAGCACGAGAGGTGCCGGCGCCGGCACGGGTCAACCACGCCGCGGCGGCCGGGCGATAGCTGAACAGGAGTGCCAGCGCCGCGACGACACCCACGGCCAGCGGCACGGTCTGCGACGGTGACCAACTGATCCGGCCCTGCACGAACAGGTTGATTATGGCGATGACGAAAAGACCGACAGTGAACTGCGCCGGCAGTCGCAGCAGCGGCGTCGCGCCGCGCCAGGCCTGAACCACGCCCACCACACCCATCAGCGCGACCAGGGCGCACAGTGCAGAGATGGCAACGCCGAGCGGGATCCGCAGAATCAGCGCACCCTCCATGCGGTACACCACGACGGCCCACGCTATCGCGAGGAGCGCCCACGTTGCCGACACCGGCACCATGAGCAGCGCCGCGATCGTGGCGCTCACCGGACGTCGCACGTCAGTTGCCACGTCGCGCCGACGATCGTCCACTTCGTTCATTCATCCTCCTGATCCTGACGGCCGGGTTCCATACGTGCCGGCCAGTCGAGCAAAGGCCGCAGCGAACCGGCTATTGCGGACACCCGCCGCCCCGGGTGATCCAATCGATCAAGTCTATCGATTGCCGCACGGATCTCCGCTACGGCGAGATGATGACTGGTCGCACCGCGCGGAGTCTGCGTCAGTGGTTCAGCGCCCTCGCTCGGCACCACCGTTCACCTGCACGATCTGGGCCGTGATCTGGGCGGCCTCTGGAGCGGCCAGCGAGGTCGTCTGCTTCGGTCCGCAGCTCGGCCACCGGCAACGCCGGGATCATCTTCAGCTCCGAGCGCAGCTGCCGCAGCCCTCGCTGGCCCTCCCCAGCCGCGTGGCGGACGCGGCGGACGTGACCACACACTGGCGCAGACGGGGCACGGCGTCGAGGGCCTGGATGGCGGAAACCGTCGCCCATCATCGCGGGGCGTGTGCCCGATCTGCTCCTCTCCCGAATTTGAGGCATTGCCATAGGGTGATCCGGTGACGGCGAATGGATACCGGCTCGGAGTCGATTTCGGTACCTCCTCGACGGTGGCGATGCTCGCTGGCCGGGACGGGCGGGCCAAGCCGTTGCTGTTCGATGCGTCGCCGCTGCTGCCCTCCGGGGTGTTCGCCGGGCTGGATACCGGCCCGTTGTTTACCGGTGCGGATGCCGAGCGCGCCGCGTCGGCCCAGCCCGCCGGGTTCGAGGCCAACCCGAAACGGCGTATCGACGATCGCGTGATCTGGCTTGCCGATCGGGAGATCACGGTCACCGACGCGATCGCGGCGGTGCTGACCCGGGTGAACGCCGAGGCGCGACGGGTCGCCGGCGGACCACCGGACACGGTGGCGCTCACCCACCCCGCCGGATGGAGCCGTACCCGGCTGGGCGTTCTGGCCACCGCCGC
The DNA here is from genome assembly GCF_018324255.1 of Polymorphospora rubra. GTDB lineage: Bacteria > Actinomycetota > Actinomycetes > Mycobacteriales > Micromonosporaceae > Polymorphospora > Polymorphospora rubra. The sequence continues at coordinate 2,921,578 of NZ_AP023359.1, read as the reverse complement.
GGAGCAGGCCGGGTTCGGCGAATGCGGTTTCGTCGCCGAACCCGTCGCCGCGGCGGCGTACTTCGCCGGTGTTATCGGCAAGGACCTGCCGGCCGGTCGATGCCTTCTCGTCTACGACCTCGGCGCCGGCACCTGCGATGTCAGCATCGTCCGCCGCACCCAGGACGCGCTGGAGGTCGTGGCCACCACGGGGCTCGACGACATCGGTGGTCTGGACCTCGACGCCACCATCGTCGACCACGCCCGGTCACTGACCGCCACCGCCACCAATGCGTGGGGGCGGCTGGAATGGCCACGGACCCCCGCCGACCAACGCGCCCACCGACTGCTGTGGCGCGACGCCCGCACCGCCAAGGAACAACTATCCCGCCACACCAGCGCCGACCTGCACATCCCCCTCATCGACACCGTCGTCCACGTGACCCGCGACGAATTCGAAACGGCGGCCCGCCCTCACCTGGAGCGCACCGTCGACCTCACCGCCACCCTGCTTCGCGACGCCGGCGTACCCCGACAACTCCTAGCCGGCATCTTCCTGGTCGGCGGCTCCTCCCGGCTACCCCTGGTCGCCTCCCTGCTCCACCGCACCCTCCGCATCGCACCCACCACCCTGGACCACCCCGAACTCGTCGTCGCCGAAGGCGCACTTCACGGCCCAACCACCACCCACACCCCAACCGGACCCACCCCACCACCACCGGCACCGGCGTACACCTCGACCGGGGATGCCGATCAGCCGACAGCAGCCGACATCACCCCGGACGATGTGACGGTGGAGCGCACCCTGACCGGCCACAGCGACCAGGTCACGCTCGTGGTGTTCAGCCCTGACGGCAGGACCCTGGCCACCGCCGGCAGGGACGGCACCGCACGGCTGTGGGACGTCGCCACCGGCCGGCCCGCCGCCATCCTCACCGGCCACACCCACTTTGTCGCCGCTGTGGTGTTCAGCCCTGACGGCAGGACTCTCGCCACCGCCAGTTATGACGACACCGCACGGCTGTGGGACGTCACCACCGGCAGGCCCGCCGCCATTCTCACCGGCCACACCGACGGGGCCTACGCTGTGGCGTTCAGCCCTGACGGCAGAACCCTCGCCACCGGTGGCGGTGACGGCACCGCACGGCTGTGGGACGTCACCACCGGCAGGCCCGCCGCCATTCTCACCGGCCACACCGACGGAGTCGAGGCTGTGGCGTTCAGCCCTGACGGCAGAATCCTGGCCACCGCCGACGATGACGGCACCGCATTCCTGTGGGACGTCGCCACCGGCCAGACCACTACCATGCTCGCCGGCCACACCGACTTTGTCGCCGCTGTGGCGTTCAGCCCCGACGGCAGAACCCTCGCCACCGCCGGCAGGGACGGCACCGCACGGCTGTGGGACGTCGCCACCGGCCGGACCGCCGCCATCCTCACCGACCACAACGACCTGGTCATCGCCGTGGTGTTCAGCCCTGACGGCAGGACCCTCGCCACCGCCGGCAGGGACGGCACCGCGCGGCTGTGGGACGTCGCCACCGGCCGGACCGCCGCCATCCTCACCGGCCACACCAACTATGTCGCCGCTGTGGCGTTCAGCCCCGACGGCAGAACCCTGGCCACCGCCGGCAGGGACGGCACCGCACGGCTGTGGGACGTCGCCACCGGCCAGACCGCCGCCACCCTCACCGACCACACCGACGGGGTCCACGCTGTGGCGTTCAGCCCCGACGGCAGAACCCTCGCCACCGCCAGCAGTGACGGCACCGCACGACTGTGGAACGTCGACGCGGGGCGCCCCCGGATCTGGCGCATAACGGCGTCATGACGCTCACCTTCATACGGCGTAACACCCCATCTGCGTAGAAAGCCGCGCGACCCGCGGGTTATCAGCCCGGGGCCTGACCCGGTTTGACGGACATCGCAGATCCGGCCGGGAAGCGGTCGCTGAAGGTGATGGCGAAGGCGTTCAACGCGGGCTTCCCGACGCATCTTCTCGGTGGGCGTGTTGAACCGGTGTCGGGTCTGCGGTCAGATCGCTCGGGCGAGTTCGGTGAACCCTGCGGCGGTTAGGTGTATTGCGGATATGGTTCCGTACCCGAGGCCGCGCGTCTCGGGCCGGGCCATGTTCGACGCGCTCGTCGCCGACGAGCGAGACCCAGTCGTGTTGGCCGGGCTGGCCCGCGGGGTGCCGCGGAACAAGACCGACGACATGCGGCTGGCGTTGGCTGGCCGGTTCACCCTCACTATCCGGGCTCCAGGCAATAGGGGACACCATGATCCGAACCAACCCGGACAGGACGCGCCGCCGCTGGACGGGCCGGGACGCGAGGGATGCTCGTCGCACGAGCACCCACCGAGCACCCAACCATCCACAAGGAACAAAACAACAAAGGCGCCCGACCCAAGTTTCCGCAAGTCAGACGCCTTCCGATCTTGTGCGCCCGAAGGGACTCGAACCCCTAACCTTCTGATCCGTAGTCGGCCGCTCAGTTCATCCTCTCCCCGAATAACACCCTACCAGAGTCGGTCTAAATGTCTACCCCTCCATCTCGCACAGTCCCGCTGGATACACGCAGGTCCCGCGCACGCATCGGGATCATGACCTGGTTATCCCTCGTCGCCCTCGGCTTTGGCAGCCCGTTTTCCGGCTGGGTCCTTGGGCGTCCGTGTCAGTTGTTCGACGTCCGAGCACCACCTGAGCACCACGGCCAGCGGTGAACAGCAGTCCCGCCCCACCGCACCCGCGACCAGTCCGATCGAACAGCACGGCGATACCAGGTCCTGATGCTGACCGTGGCGAGCGCGCCCGGCGACCGGGTCAGCGGGCTGCCCCTGGGCGCGGACGACTATCTCGCCAAAGCCCTTCCACTTCCCGGAGCTGATCCTGCGCATCCGGGCGCTGGCCCGCCGAATCCGGGCGCAGCCGGCGCTGTGCGGTTCGTCGGAGCTTGCCAGAGCGAGCGTGGCCTACCCTCGCAGACATAGACATGAGCGCTCCGTGTTCACCTGAGCGCCAGAGAGCGACACGCCTAACCCAATGTCGATCTTGTGGACAGGTGGAAAGTGTCATACCCCCGTGTCATCCTTGACTACATCAAGGCTTGGAGGTAGGTCATGCCGCCAGCACTGCGCTACGACGTACGACACTACACCGCACCCATGCCCAGCGGATGCCGCTGGTGCGGAACCGAGCAGCGCTCACATGGCCAACGCTGGATCAAGGGCGCCGGCATGCACATGTGGACGGCTCCTACCAACGAGCAGCGCTTGGCGCGCATGAAGGCTCGGCGAGCATCACAGGTCGGCGGGGTTGGCTAGATCGACCAATTTAATGAAATGCTGGTGCAGCTCTTCGGGAACTTCTTCCGGCGCCTGGAAGGTTGCGACCAGCTCGTAAACCATCTCCGGCTTGCCCTGCGGCCCATCGAGGCTGGAGGTTTTGAATTCTTGCAGCAAAGCTTCACTGAACTTCTTGTCTGAGCGCTTGCTAGCAATCAAGTCAGCCGTCCATGGCTCTCCGTCCGTTCGTAACCATTTAGCATTCGCGACAGCTGCCCACTGCTCATCAGTGAAAAGGTACTCAAGCTCTCGATCCTCGCCGCCAATCATCAGGCGGTCCCGGTCGGGATTGAGGCCGTACTTCTTGAGTTTGTCGTCGCCGAAGATCTTCTGATTCTTGCGACTGTCCGCATCGATGAGTACGGCGACTCGTCGATTGTGGTTCGCGAGGAATCTTGCGAACATGAGTGCACCTTCGTTGTTGTTGCAGGCCCAGAGCGCGATACCGGCTGACTGCAGTGGCATCCCCATGGCCAGCCGGAACAGCAAGGGGATTGCCTGCTGCTCCGTGGGACCCTCAACTCCAACGAAGAGCCTTTCGTGCAAAAGGACACTGTTGCGTAGGCCAAGGGCCGTCGCGATGTGCGCCAGATGGCGGTCAGTCTCTTCGTGCCCCGACTCGTCGGCGAGGCGCTCCATGACGGTGCGATCGTTACGCAGAGTCAGGTGAACGATGGATGCGATATCGACTCCGTCGATGAGGTTCATCGAGTGCGTGGCGATCATCATCCGGATCTGAGGCAGGACACACTGCTCGCGGATCAGTTGCATCACGCGACGCTGATGTGAGTAGTCAAGGTGGGTATCGGGCTCGTCGTAAAGGATCACGACGTCGGGCTGAGCGTCCTGCAGCGCGTTTGCCTCGCCCGCATCGTCATTTAAGTATGGGGCTATAGGTGCGGGTCCGGCTACGGTTTCGGTTTGTAGCACCTCGCTGGCCCATTCCCAAACCGCCAGGCTGATCCGTCGCGCCCTTCCGGCTCCGGCGGCGTCTACGGCTACAGCTTCCCCGCCGGTGCGGGCAAGCTGGAGACGCGCGGATTTGAAGGCGCCAGAAAAGGAGACCTCTGGAAGGACTTCGACTTCTGTCAGGTCCGGACAGCGGTCCATGATGTGCTTGCAGAGGTCTGCAGCATCGTCTTTCAAGCGGCTGCTCAATTCGGACTCCAGTGCCCGGATGCGGACGTGCAGCTCGGGTTCCTCGAAGTGCACTTTGTAGCGGGAGTTGAGAATCGTTTTCACCGCCGCATCGACGGACGCTTGTTCGCCTCCGAACCTCAGCAGGCGGGGCAGTCGCTGTTGAACCTTGGCCGGCGCGTCGGCCCAGTCGTCCATGTGGGAGGCTTGCTCCGCGAAAGCCTGCAGGAGATCCACCCAGCCAGCTCGGTTCGAGGGCGCCTTCTCGCCTTTCAAGCCGAGCTTCGTTGCCAGAGCCTTAAGGTCCGAAACCTTCAAGCTATCAAAGTCGCGAAGTTCTGGATCGACGGGAACGTTCCGGAACAACTGGAGCGTGGGGGCTTGCTCCTGCGGGGCGAACCGCCGGACTCGCACACTCTCCGGCAGCCCAAGATCGGCTTGTTCAGCCGCGCTGAGGGTGAAGGTTCCCTCGACCAGCGTATGGGCAACTCGGTGCCCTGCCCCTTCGGCTGCCGACGCCCTGTCCGCCGATTCTCCGGTGCCCTGCCCGTCGTTGGCCGCGCCACCGCGATCCGGCCGCCTAGCGAAAGTACGATCCTCATCCCTTAGCGTGTATGCGCCGAGTAAGAAGGCGATCGCATCCAGAGTGGCGGTCTTCCCCCATCGTTGTGTCCGGTGAGGATGGTAGGTCTACCGAGGGGGATAGCGCCGACCTGGTCCAAACTTCTGAACCCCGATACCACGACCGACTCAAGACGCATCCAATACCCCTCATCTACCTAGCCGACGTCTGCTCGCCCGAACGCCCCGCAACGGTCTATCACAGACTCGTTGATCATCTCTTCAAGGTCTGCGGATCAACGGCCTTGCGCGCAGTAGGGCGTTGGGTATCCGCCGGTCGGCGTGGTCGAGGATCTGCGGGTGTCGGCCCGTTGGGCGCGTCGTGCCTTCAGCCATCCCGCGCTGACCGGGATCTCCGGCAATCACCTAAACCTCCTGCAGTCGAGGCTGTATCCGTTGTGGATTGCCGGGCGTGAGGGCCGGCTGCACTCCCGGCGTAGTGGACACCGGCAGCGGGCGGCCGGTGCGGGCCGACCGCTGGTGCTGGGCTCTGTCGACTGGCTGGTGATGACGCTGGCGCTGGCCCACCTAAGTCTCGGCATCCCGCACCAGGCCCTGGCGGTGGCGTTCGGAGTCGCCGTACGACAGTGACCCGGGCGATCGGTCAGATCCGTCCGCTGCTGGCCGGCCGCGCCGGCGCCCTGTCCAACGGCCTACGACGACGGACCCTGGCCAACGTGATCGCCTACGCCACCTCCGAAGGCGTTCCCTGCGACTGGACGCCACCGAGATCCGAATCCGCCGATCCCGCGTCGGTAGACCGCGTTGCCAAGCCATCGTGACCGGCAGGGCCAGACAGAACACCATCAAGGCAACCATTTCCTCCGAGGCCGTCGGAGCAACGCTGCGGTGCGGCACCTACCGCCCGGGGCGTGTCTACGAGAGCCCCGGCCATCAGCGAGGCGGTAAATGGCCGCCTACGGGGATCTTTCACGGTTCTGATCCACTTTTTGTGGAGCGGTGACGGACGGTGAGGTGGTTTGGTGGTTAGGCGTGGAGGATGCGGTGCCGTAGGAGATCGAAGCTTGCGCGGCCGCACATTTGGCGTTTCAGCATTTTGATGCGGTTGACGTGGCCTTCGACGGGGCCGGAGTTCCAGGGCAGGGTGAGGCCGGCGGTCACGGCGGCCAGGTCGTGACGCAGGCCGCGGGTGAAGCTGCGTAGTGGGGCGAGTTCGGTGGCGTCGGCCTGGGTTAGCCATTCGGGCAGGTCGTGGCCTCGATGTTCGTCCATGATGGCGGCGAAGCTGGTCACGCAGGTTGCGACGGCGTTCAGTTCGGGACAGCGGGTCAGGATCTGGGTGAGGTGGTTCTGGTCTCCGGCGGCCAGTGAGTCCGGCTTGCGGACGATCCAGGCTGTGACCTGCCGGGTGGTTGGCGTTGCCGGTGTGGTGAGGGCGGGTAGACCGCTGTGCCGGATGGGTTGCAGGTGTCGGCGTACGGTGCGATGGCTGCCGCGGTAGCCCTGTTCGCGGATTTCGGCGTGCAGCGTGGCTGCGTCGGTGCAGCCCTCGTTCCACCGTCGGTGCAGGTGTGCGAGGTACGGCTGCAGGGTCTTGCCGCCTGGGTGGGCCGGCTGGGTGAGCAGTTCCTCGGCGGTGGTGGTGTGGGCGTAGCGGCGTACGGTCTTGCGGTCCAGGCCGAGGGTGTCGGCGATGGCCGAGATGCCTACGCCTTTGACCCGTAGTTCGTGTACGGCGGCGTGGCGTTGACGGGTGCGGGCGGCCCGTGGTCCGTCCCAACGGGCGTCGATCTGGTCTGCTGGGTCGGACTGCGCGGTTGGCGGGTCTGTGTCAGGTGTCGGGGTGGGTTCGGTGAGGCAGGCACGGTGCGCGGCGACGCATTTCTCGACGACATCGCGCAGGTTCTTCCAGAGGTGGAACCGGTCGGCGACCTGGATGGCGTCCGGGGCGGCGAGGCGGGCGGCTTCGGCGTAGCTGCTGGCTCGATCCCGAGAGATGATCTCCGCCCCGGGATGGTGGCGTAGCCAGGTGGTCAGGGTTTTGGCGGTCCGGTCCGGCAGGACGTCGATGGGGCGTCCGGCCTCGATGTCGATCAGCACGGTGCCGTAGACGTGGCCGCGTTTGAGGGCGAAGTCGTCGACGCCGAGGACTCGTGGTGCCCGCGCCAGCGGCTGGTCAGGTTGGATACGCAACATCCGCAGAAGGGTGTTCGCGCTGGCGGGGATGGCCAGTGCGCGGGTGAGCCGGGCCCCGGCCCGCCCGGCCAGGGCGAGCCCGATCGTCACGAGGAGTTGCCGCAGGGGCAGGCTGCGGCGGGCGAACCGGTGGGTCAGCCCGTCGACCTGCTCGACGAAGGTTCGCCGGACGCAGGCCGTGGTCGCGCATCGGAACCGTCGGACCTGCAGGTCCAGCAGCACAGGCCAGCGGGCCAGGGCCACGTCGGCCAGCCGACGCCGGTAACGGCCATGGACTCGCGTGGACACGACACCACACCCGGGGCAGTCGTCGCGCGACGTCATCGTGGTGGCCTTGATGATCGCCACGCCCCGAACCGTGCTGATGCCCTGGATCAGGACCTGGTCAGAGTGAGAGAGCAAGGTCCTGAGTGGAACTACCGACACAAGCGATCATGATGCCGTCTTGCCCATCACGGCCTGTCAGCGCTCCACAAGAAGTGGATCAGAACCTCTTTTTCACTGGCCGCCGACACGGATTCAACCCGGTGGTCGCAACATCTCGGGCATAGAGGAATGTCGATGGCTAGGCGGCGGGTGAATGAAGGCGTTGACGGCAGGTCGCCGGGTGCACCGATGCTTGAGCTGGCTGTGATCGCATTGTCGGCATGCCGTTCGGCGTGATGCCACGCAGACGGGACCGGATCGTCAAGCACTCCGGGGTAGATCGGGGCGGCGTCGGTGACCACCTTGTAGGGGGTGACCTTCAACGTGGCCAGCGCCCGGCGGAGAAACCGCCGGTTTGCGACGTCCCGACGGCCGAGACGAGCACGTCGATGGCCTGTCCATGATGGTCGGCGGTCCGGTAGACATACCGCCAGAAGGACTCCGGCGTCACACCACATCGAACAGCGCGATCCCCGCCACGAGCCTGGACAGCCACGCCGGAGGGTCGTCCCCGCCTGCCATCGCTACAAGGTAGTCCGGAGGTTGACGACGGAGTCCCCGCAAAACATGATCGAAATACGGTACGCCGAAATGTCCTCGGTCTGTCGGTAGGTTTGCGAAGACGAACGCATTCTCGTCAACCCGCCGATGTTCGCTGACCGCCAGGGCGAACTGACCCGATCGCATTCTTGACACCATCTCAAAGATCTTCTTGGCAATGCCACGCGCCGTGGCTTGCGGCTGGGTGAGGAACTCCAGCAGTTTGCCGTCGATGTGGCGGAGGTTGAGATCGTGAACGACCGGGGTCCCCAGACTGGTGTCGGCGAGATCCTCCAGAGGGATCGCATTCTGGTACGCCTCGATGGCGGCTTGGCCTGGCGGGTCGAGTGCGCTGAAAGTAGCGAGCTGGCTGGCAATCAGGGCGGGCAGGGCGCACACGCCAGATCGGTGACACCGGTCGAGAGTGTCAGAGGTGTGGCCTTCACCGCAGGTGAGGTCAGGACGATATGCAGGATCGCCACAGTAGAGCGCGTAGACGGCCGGCACCTCGAGGAGATCGGAGGCGTTAAGCAGGTCGATGATCTGCTTGCGCTTTGCATATTCGAGATCGACGGCCCATCGCTTACCTATCCGCTTGAGGTTCTTTGCTTGAACGAGCATGCCGAAGCACTCGCCGGTTGGGGACAGCCACCACCACAGCCAGTCGGCACCGGTTCCGCTAGAGGTAGGGGTCCCGCCCTCCTGATTGCGTTTGAAAGGGATATACCTAGCGGCCGGATACACCGCGTGGATCAAACGGTCAGTGGCATTCTCTTCATCCCACGTATATTCGCCGAGTTGATCGCGGCACTCAACTATATACGCCTCGACCGCCTGCCGACCTCGGACCAGCGAGGCGTGGAGATCCAGATTGGTCAAAGGAATCGATCTCCGCACTGGGGACGGCCCATCAGCTATAGAGCCATTCTCATCGTGATGGCGCTGGTCGCGGGGCTAAGTAAGGGCGGTGTCGGCATAGGACGCGGATCCCGGAAAGACAGCAGTCGCCCAAGATCCGATGCCGCAACCGGAGGCCTCGTCATACTGTCTTACCCCTCCACGATCGCTCTGTCCAGCCACCCCTGAACCACCCAGCCGGCCTCATCGACTTCCACCGATTGAAAGCCTGCCCCCGCCTCTGGGCTGCTGCGGGCGATGCCGCAGCGCGGGACACCGTGCGTATACGCGGTAGCCGCACCGACCGGCAATCAAGCACCGAGATCGACCTCCGCCCCGAGTCTGAACCCGACGGCTGAACCGCCCCCGGACCTTGTAGAGGCTGATGTTGCCGGGTTTTTCGGAGCCGTGTTAGTTGGCGTCAGGCCACGGACAGGGTGATCGGGTGGATCCTTTCATACTCGATCGGGGTGAGCATGCCCAGTGAGCTGTGGTGGCGTTGCCGGTTGTGGAAGATCTCCAAGTCCCGGACCAGCTCCGCGACCGACCGGCCAGCTTTGAACAGAGCGAGGACCTTACGACGAAACTCGGGCGGGTATCTCCTCGGCACATCTTCTCCTCAACGAGTGACGAGCCCGACCAGTCAACCAACCCGACTCCACCAAACCCGGGGAACATCACGTTGGTGCCAGGCTAGTGACGGTCGCACCGCCACCGCAGGTCGACGAAGTCGGTGCCGCCTCCCGCCGCCGCTCGAGCTGTCCCTGGCCTGCACGTCACTCAACCACCTCTCAACACTCACCTCCTCAGACTGCCCAATTGAACAGCGCTGTTAGTGAATCTTCCCCTCGACGCAGCCATTCGCTAGACTCGGCCAATGTACTGACAGACGTTGATCGATAACAGCGGGATCACCCAGTGCAGCCTCAGGACGTGGCGATTAACCCGATCACTATTCGGCGATTTTCAACAGGCCTTCTGCTCGTTCGATGGTGGATGGCATCGTTTCCTTGCGGAATCCTCGGTCGATGACAGTGACGCGATTGCAGGACAGTGGGATCAGCCCGGGCTTGTACTGCGCGACCAACATGGAGGCGAATTATGGCTTTCAGGCTGCGCCAGCGGATATACGGGCGAAGGCGCAGCCGGCGCAGGCTACATCTTGCGCTGCGAAGGTTTCAAACCGCATCAGATCGACCTGATTTCTCTCTGCGGGAGGCTGCATCTACGAAAAAGTCAGAGCGACCCCGTGGTCGCAGAAATCAGGCGAGAATCACGGAAAGGCCGCGGGACTGTTTCGGCCGAACCGAAATGGTCGGCGCACATCGAGTCGCTTGTGGCAAGTGGCTATTTTCGCGACGTTGACAGCAACGGTCTCTAAAGAGGGCCGGGTTTACGGTCGATGTAGCATGGATCGGCGGGAAACGAGCGGACGTCGAGACGGCCACCGATGTCGTCCAGGCTTGACATCATGGCCTCCAGGCAGACCAGGGCGGACGAGGTGGCGTGACGCCGGCCGGGTGGACGGGACTGTGACGGGACCTGCTGCGATCAGGCTCCGATGAGGTCACTGCCCGCCCGGCCAGCGCCACTGCGGTGCTGCCGGCAGACAGACGACAGATCAACAGCAAGGACATCCCAAACCACAGGGCGGGTCGTGAAGAGAGGCAGGCCGCCTGCTGCCGGCGACTACTCGTCTCACAGTCGCCTTTGGCTGCCCTCACACCGTCAGCGCGCACGGTTCCATAGGGCCTGGTCCTCCGAGGACCGCACCGACCGACGGGAGATGCCGTCCCAGCGGATCTGGGCGGCGGTGTCGGCCAAAACAAGGCGGGCCTGTATTGCCGGTGAGTGTGGGGATGTGCCGCTGACCGTACGCTACGCAACGTAACCGCAGGTTCTTGGCGCGGCATGATGCCGCGCCAAGAACCTCACCATTGCCCGACCCACCAAGCGATCAACGAGACGGTGAGGCCGCCCACCGCAGTTGCCATCCCCTTCGCCACGCCCAGGGCTATGGTCCGGCCGATCAGTCTGCGGAATGGGCCGCCTCTGGCACGGTCGCGTTGCGCGGAAGCGGGCAACCTTCCATCGGTCATGGGCACCTGACCGGTCCTTTCGTTGGGTGGCGCTACCGGCCAATCATGTTCGAAGGGGGCGGTGCTGCGTCTAGCGCAACGCGTTGCGAAATCACACGCAACACGTGCGCTTGCGGCTGGACTACCGGTATGACTGATCAGTGCGTGGAGGTCACAGCAACCTGCGGCCGATCTCATCGGACATCTCGGGCGTGCGACGGGAGTTCGCTGAAGAGCTTCGGCATTGGTTCGCGCTTGTGGGGATGTCCGTTCGGAGTTACGCGCGGAAGCAGGGGTTGACCGCGAGTTCGGTCACCCGCTATCTCAACGGCCTGAACCTTCCGTCAGATGACTTCGTCTCTGACCTGGTCCACGAGGTGCATCGGCAGTACGACCACGCGAACACGCCGAACACACGGCGGCTAAGGAGGCTCCACCAAGACGCACAAGATGCGCAGCCGGGCAGCTGGGGTCACACCAAGCGGCTAAGGCGTCAGATCTCTGAAGCGCGGGCAGAGGCACACGACGCACAGTGTCAACGGGATCTTGTAAAGGGAGAACTCGCCCAGGCCCGCTGGAGTCTGCTTCGGGCTGGACAGGCACTGGATAGTGCCCGCCCGTCATCGGCCACCTCGGACGCCGGCGATATCCGAAGCTGGGCCCAGCTCATCGAGCAGTTGCAGCGGACCCAGGCCGAACTCAGCGAAACAAAGCTTCTTTTGACGCAGGCGCGCGCGCAGATAATCGATCTGCAACAGGAGCGTATGCCGTTCGACGAACCGCCGACAGACCAGCGCAACTCCCTCACTGGCCTAGGACCCGTCAGATGGTACCCCCCGAGACGCTCGCCCATCTGTCATGCTGGGACTCCTACCGGAAGTTACTGCTTGACCGCGGGCGGCCGCCCCGCCGGATTGCCCAGCTCGATGAGCTTGCCACCGCCGTTGTCCGGCAGCTGTCCGACCCGCAAGCTGATAGGGCCGTCCATCGCAGGGGCATCGTGCTCGGCTATCCACAGGCCGGCATAACATCGGACGCGATCGGCATCATCGCCAAGGCGATCGACATCGGATATCGGCTGATTATAGTGCTCAGCGGTCCACTTGAAATGCTTCGGCGACAGCTCCAGGTGCGGCTGGACGAAGATCTTCCGGCAATGCCTGGCATAGGCGCCATCATCCGCCTGACCGACGAGGAGTGGGACTATGGGCGCCTTGCCGGTCGTCTCGATGGGCTGCAATTCGAACGGGCTGTCCCGGAGGCGCCCTTCAACGAAGGCCGAAACCTTGCCCGAGCACCGACTCGAGTCGTCGTCATGAAAAAAAACCTATTTGTTATGCGACGACTCGTCAGCGATTTACGGACCGTGCGCACTCCCCTTGAGGAGGTCCCCGCCCTCGTTATCGACACAGGCACCGACGAGGACTCTGTCGGCACCTCTGTCGCATTCGCTGGGCACAACGCACTCGGGACGGCGCTTGGGAACTTGATGGAAATCCTGCCGCGCGCTCAATACATCGGATTGACCACTAGGCCGTTAAGCTCCACCGTTCCCAACCAGGACGGTACTGCCGCTCCTTTTCGTGCGGACTTCGTGACATCGATCCCCCGCCCTGATGGCTACTTCGGATTGCGGGAGGTCCACCAGCCTGCTCCCCGCTCCAACGATTTGGGTTAGCTCACATCCGCATGGTCGAACGTGGGAATCGGGGCCTACGTCAGGCTATAGATATGTTCGTCCTTTCCGCTGCAGTCAAAGCGTACCGCGAGTCGACATGGGGCTTCAATTTTGCACAGCATCGGATGTTAGTGCTCGGATCAGTACGGGTAAACGAGCTGACGGCACTGCACACTCAAATCAGCGAGTTGTGGATGGCCGGTGACTTCGACGTTCCGGCAGGACAGGAACGTCTGCAGGAGATCTTCGAGTCGGATCTCTTGCCTGCCTCTCGATACGAGGGGGCGGCGGCACTCCCCGACTCCTTCGCGCAGCTGATGCCGAGCCTAGATAAGGTACTGCATCGCCTTGGTCGCCATCCGATCTGCTGCGTTACAGATAGAGGTCCACGGATCCCGAGGCGATAACGCTGTCCAGTCCCATCCGAGCCAGGAACCTCAATAGCGCCGGCTTTACCGTCATGTATTTGAGTGCTCCCACGCACCCGGCGACGCTGACCGCCGTTACGGCCGGGTTCGTTTTTCAGGCCGGCCATGAGGATCTAATGCGCATTTATGTTCCGGATGTCGACGCCTGTAACGCCACAGTCTTTCTTAGCAAGCTTGACGCTTACCAACAAGCCGACGAGGAGCTTCGAGGCAAACTAGTACCTCGTTTTTGAACGTTGACCGTGTAATCCGTCGGCTCTGAGGACCTGTCGGACAGGCCGTCTCCCAGGGGCATCGCATTGTGGGGCAACTGGACTACACCATGCTTTCAGGTTCACCGATGCGCACACCGAGCTCGATGAGCTAGCCCCAAGACACCGATGCGATGCGGCCGTGATCGGCAAGAACAGCACCGACGACGAGCTCTGGAATGCGTCGGACTATCCCGAACTGCTGCGCTGGTACCGCTAGCTGTCCCTGAGCCATTCGAAGCCGAGCAGTCATCTGCGGGCGCTCACCCGTCTCACCGACGAGCAGCTGCGCGCCGGAGGTCGTCACTTCGCTCATCAGGTTCATCCGCAAGCAGGTGGGGCTGTGAGCCGGCCCGACCACCGCGACGAGCCCAGCACGCCAGCGGCTCGCCCAACGGTGTTGATCCCGGCCGCGGACTGGTGGCCCAGCGGCGTCGGCGATCTCGAACCGGCTGCCTAGAACACCCCGCGAGACCCCGGAACCCCGGCGGTCGTGGCCGGACCCGGGGCCGGCAAGACCGAGTTCCTCGCCCAGCGGGCCGCCTACCTGCTGCAGACGGCGTTTTGCCCGTGGCCGCGACATACCCTGGCGATCTCGTTCAAGCGAGACGCCGCCGCCAACCTAGTCGCAACGCGAACCCATCGGAGACCGAAGCGCCCACGAGTTCAGACAGCAGAGGGGCCTGGTGCGGCCGGGCGGTTGCTCGGCGTTGCTACCCGCTCCACCCACCAGAGGCATCGATACCCCCTCACGTCACGCTTGGTAAGTGGGCCTTTTCATCGTGTTGTCGTCTGCGTTACGGTCATGCCTGTCGATCGGGGAGCCGCGGAGGACGAATGGCGCGACGGAAAAGCCTGATTTCCCAGATCCTCGACGCCCGCAAGCAGGCCAAGAAGCTACAAGCTCAAGCGGAGGAGCGTAGGCACCGGGAGCTGGTGGCGGAGCAGAAGCGCCAGGAGGCCGAGGCCCGCCGCGAGGTCCTACGAGCCGAGGCCGCGGCGAAGAAGGCGCAGGCCGCACTGGCACGCGAGGAGACACGGGCCAAACGCCTGAACGACCAGGCCGCGGCGAAGGCAGCCCGCGAGGCAGCGCAACGGGAACGGGCCGAGGAACGGCTTCGCACCGCCACGGCGCGGGCGAAAACCCAAGACGCCGCGGCGGCACGGCGAACGGCCGAACAGGAGGAACACGCCCGCAGGATCGCGGAGGCCGAGTTCCGGACCGACGCTATCGCCGGCAAGGTCGCCGCCTACGCCCAGCTGCTGGTCGACCGGAACCGACGCACCGCCGACTGGACCCTCGAGCTTCGCGCGGCCTTGTCCAACGGCGGTCCGGGCGGATTCGTCGAACGCTTGCAGCACCTCCTCGCCCAGTCGCGTTACCCCGAGGGCCTGACCGGTCGTGCCGCAGCGCACTACGAGCCGACCTCCCGCGAGCTGCTCATCGAGTACGAGCTACCGCTACAGGATGTCGTGCCCACCGTCGTGGCCTACCGCTACTCCATGACCAAGGGAATGACCCCGGTACCCCGCAAAGAGCCGGAGACGAAGAAGCTGTACGGCGACCTGCTGGCCCGGCTGACGCTACGCACCCTCGCCGAGACGTTCGACGCCACGACACCAGACATGGTCGAAAACATCGTGTTCAACGGCTACGTCTCCACCAAGGACCGGGCGACGGGCCGCGCCGTCCGTCCGCTGCTGATCAGCATCAGTGCAGAGCGGGACAGGTTCGCCGAGATCGAACTCGACGAGCCAGAACTGGACCCCGTGCTCTGCCTGCGCAGCCACCTCAACGCGATCGTCTCCCCGCACCCCTACGACCTTGAGGGTGTACGACCGGTGATGACCTTCGACCTGTCCAAGTACAAGTTCGTCGACGAGATGGACGTGGTCGCCGGCATGGACAGCCGCACCGACCTGCTCAAGCTCTCCCCCGGCGAGTTCGAGCATCTGATTCGCCGCCTGTTCGAAGCCATCGGCATGAAATCCTGGGTTACCCAGGCCTCCAAGGACGAGGGCGTCGACGGCGTCGCCGTCAACGAGGACCCGATCGTCGGCGGACTGTGCATCATCCAGGCCAAGCGCTACAGCAAGATCGTCGGACTGGAGGCAGTACACGCACTCGCCGGCGTCATGGACCACAAACGCGCCGCCAAGGGCGTCCTCGTCACCACCTCATGGGTAGGCAAGGCAAGCCGCGACTTCGCCACCGCGAACGGACGCATCGAGATCATCGAAGGCCGAAACCTCAAACACATGCTGAAAGAACACCTCGACCTCGACGTCCTCATCAGCCTGGACAAACTGCCACCGGGCTGGACACCAACGGATGTGGGACGAGGGACCTCCTCGTAGCTACCCGAGAACGAGGCATCAGACGCGTTACTGAACCGGTATGAGGCCTCGTACTCCGTATTGAGCGAAAAATCCTCCAGCAACGGGTCGATATCCGCCGCTCTAGGTTGGACTGAAGGCCGGCGTCACGGCGTGAGCAAGCCAGTCGTTCGATGCGGGAGGGTAGTACGCTGATCGATAATGCTTCGGTGTTGTTTAGCGTGGAACCAGGCGTCGTGCAGCAATGACGACGCCAGTGGCCCTTACCCCTCTGCTGCAACTGGTCGATAGTCCTGTGGGCTCGCCGGTCGAGTATGTGATTGGCGGCAAGCTGCTCTCCGGCGACGACCGTGAGACGGCGGCGCAGATTCTTGCCGACGACGCGATGAAGGTCGCCTGTGGGAAGGCGCCGGTTCTCGATTGGTGGCGCGCCCGCCGTGACGGCGGTCCCTCTGAATCGGGTACGAGGCTCAAGACGGTGCGAAGCTTCGCAGGGATTGCGTTTGGTTCGCCGGAGAGCCCACCTGACCGACATCACGTGCAGGGTCACGTCGCTGAGCTGCTGTGGCATCGGATCATGCAGGAGCGGTCGGTGTGCCGTGACGGCCGTCAGCTGGTCCGGGCTCATCCCGTGAAGGCTGACCCGCTCGAGCCCGGTGGTGATGGCCTGGTCGTCTACAAGAACGATGACAGTGTTCTCGTCTTCCGCCTGTGGGAGATCAAGAAGCACGAGTCGAAGGCCCTTGTGTCGGCCACGATCAACCGGGCGAGCAATCAGCTACGCAATCGTGGCCCAGAGTATCTAGCCAAGCTCGTCGGGCCAGAGACCCTCGCCACGGATGGCCCGGTCGGCGGCCTGTACGCGGACCTGGTCGAGTTGTGGATCGATCGCAGCGACCGCGCCGGGGTCGGGGTGTCGGTGGGGACATCGGACCATCACGCGCCGCGGCTGCCGTCGGCCTTCAAATCGATCAGGACGGCGTTCCCGGAATTCTCTGAGGCGAGCCAGACGGAGAGCATCGTCGTGGCGATCCCAGACTTCCCTGGATTCGCCGATCGGGTAAAGGACATCGTGTGGAGCGGTCTCTAGATCTGACGCTGCTGCGGCTCGCCCTCGACGGACGGACCGGGTTACCGACTGCGGAGGAGCTTCAGCAGCTTATGGCCGACGTCGAGGTCCAGTTGTTGCAGCGCCGCGCCGAGATTGCCCAGGAGTTACTGGATGCCGGCTGGTATCTGCATGGCGTCGCGTCAGTCAACCGCGCCCACCAACGGTACACGCTGCCCCGGCAGCGCCAGGCGTTCCTGGTCAGCGCCCACATATTCGATCTGGCGTTGAACCAGGAGGGATGGTCGTCTGCTGAACGGCTGTCGATGGGATTCGCCGCCGCAATCGGCTACCGCCGCGGTGGCCGTGACCCGAACGCCACCGCGATCATGAACCGGCTTCGTGCCGACATCGACGTGACGTCACCGGTCGTCGACCACATCGGCACGCTCTCGCTCGAGGCCGGTCTAGCGTTTCTGGGATTCGAGACCCGGACCCTGTTCCGATGGTTACGGGGGTGGCGTCGCGAGCTCGACACCCTCGCCCGCGGTGCCGATCTGACCGATCTGGCGACCACTGTGTTCGGGCCGACCCACATGGTCGTGCTCGGCGCCGAGGACTTGCTCGCCTACTTCGCCCGGGGCCGCGCCGATCGTCTGGAGAGTGGGCTTGATCGGCTGCGGGCTGCGGCGGTCGGTGCGGCCGGTCCTGAGGATCTGCACTCGCGGTGGGTTGCTAACCATCTTCTCGGACTGTCCGGTGAGGCCGAGGCGGGCTCGCTGTGGAACCCGCAGGTCCTGCCGCCGCAGGTGTCGACGCTGGTCCGGCAGGCGTTCACCGTGGGAAGCCCACCGGTGCTGACCCTGTGGGAGCCCCAGCGGGAATTGCTCACCGGCGGACGGTCACCGTTCGATCCTGGTCTGCGGCGGATGGTGCTGGCGGTCCCGACGAGCGGCGGCAAGACCCTGATAGCGCAGCTGTTTGCGGTGGAGCATCTGGCGCGTACCGACCGCAGCATCTGCTACGTGGCGCCGACCCGCAGTCTCGGTCGGGAGGTTCGGCGGGCGATGTCGAGCCGGGTACGGATCCTGCAGAAGGAGACCGGTAGCGAGCAGCCGGACTACCCGTCGACGTGGTCACTGTTTGACGAGTCTGTGGGGGGTGAGCCGGCTGATGTGGAGGTCATGACGCCGGAGCGGCTCGCGAATTTGCTGCGGCGCGACGCGCAGGCCGTCATCGACCGGTTTGGTCTGTTCATCTTCGACGAGGCGCAGCTGTTGAAGGAGTCCGGGCGGGGATTCGTACTGGAGCAGGTTATTGCGTTGTTGGACTACCTGACCGCAGACAGCAACCACCAGATCGTCCTGATCTCTGCGGCGATGGGTAACTCGGGTGAGATCGCGCAGTGGCTTGATCCGGGCGGTGGCTGTTTGCAGCACGAGTCGCAGTGGCGTGGCCCGCGGCGGCTACACGCCGTGTTCACCACCGCGGCAGACTGGGCTGGCACCCGCGTAGAGAACGTTCCTGGCAAGGTGTGGCGGTATCGGCACACCACCAACTTGGACGGTTTGATCCGGTTACGGATGGCAGACAATCGGACCGCCCGTATGTGGCAGCGTGACACCGGCTGGCTACTCGTGCGCAAATCTAGGGATGGCAACCCGTTCGGCGCTGCCGCAGACCCGGGCCGGTCGACGAAGCAGTATGTGATCGCCAGCGAGATGATCGCCGGGCTTGGGCACGCCGGGTCGGTGTTGGTCGTCACCAGCACAAGGACGCAGGCGCAGCAGGTAGCCCGAGGTCTCGCGGAAACCTGCGACGAGCAGCCGGCTCTGGCCCCGTTGGTCGATTTCGTGCGCCAGCAACTTGGCGACGATCACCCGCTGGTTACCGTACTGCGCCACGGCGTCGGTTTCCACCATGCCGGCCTTCCTGTCGAGGTTCTCGAAGCCCTCGAGGCTGCGGTCCGTGACGACAGCCTGCCGTACTTGACGTGCACGTCAACGCTGACCGACGGCGTCAACCTGCCGGTGCGGACGGTCGTCATCTATGACCAGGTGTACGCGAACCAGCCGCCGGAGAGCAGGCTGCGAGGCGCGCGTCTGGTAAACGCCATGGGGCGCGCCGGGCGGGCCGGCAAGGAGACTGAAGGCTGGATCGTGCTGGCGCGTGCCGTCGCCCCGACCGCGCAGGACTTCAAGGATCTCAACCCGGATGCCGACGATCTGGCCGTGACTTCGTCACTGATCACCGATGCCGCGCTGGAGTCGTTCGCGGATCTCGAGGCCCGGCTGCGTGAGGACGAGGACGCCGTCTTCACGGCCTTCGGCCCCGCCGGCGACTTCATCAGCTTCGTCTGGCTCGTACTGGCCACCGAGGAAAACCGGCGCACCGATCCCGCCAGCATCGACATGCGCACGATCGTCGGGACGACCCTGGCGGCAACGCAGTCACGGGAGGTGGCCGGGATCTGCGACCGGGTCGCCGACGTGACACAACGCCGGTATCTGGCAAGTAGTCCGGCGGCGCGGCGCCGGTGGGCGCGTACGGGCACATCGATCGGATCGGCGCGCATCATCGATCAGCTCGCCCAACAGATCAACAGTTCGGTCTTGATGGATGCTCTCGCGGGCGAGCTGCCGAATTTGCGGGATCCGGTGGCAACCATCCGCTGGCTACCGGACATGTTCACGAACTTGCTCGCGCTCCAGGAAGCGCCACGGCAAAGATTCCGGGAGACCGCGCGAGGCGACGAGATCGCCGTGAGCATGGTGGATCTGCTCATCGACTGGATCTGCGGGCAGCCGTACTCGCAGCTGGCCAACAGGCACCTGGCGGCCGCATCGGATTCAGCGTGGCGTATCGAGCAGATGGTCGGCGCGGTCACCGAACAGTTCGAGCATTACCTGTCCTGGACTGTCGGCGCGGTGGTCGAGCTGGTCAACAACGGTTTACTCGACGCCGAAACCGATGAGCGGCTCTGCCCGGAGCTAGCCGGGTACATCCGCTACGGGGTCAACTCCACGCACGGGCTGCGGTTGATGACCGCGGGTATCCGGTCGCGTAGGCTCGCCCATACGGTCGTCGCCGACCTGCCAGCCGGGGTGGAAGCGACGCACGAGGATCTTCGAACCTGGCTGGCAGGGATGGGCATAGCGGAGTGGCGTGACCGCTACGACGCGTCTGCGTCAGAGGTTCTCGACCTGCTGGATTTCACCAGGCTGCGTAGCCGGAGCTTACTCAAGACGCTCCTGGAAACCGGTGCCGTCAGCGTCGATCTGCCTGACCCGGCCGTGGTCTCCCTGCGCGGTCACCGGCTTTCGCTTGAGCCGGTCCGGGGAGAACCGGCACCGGCACCGATCGCGATCTACGCTGGCGACGCCATCCTGGCGGTCATCGCCTCACAGGATCACGCGGACATCCAGGCGGTGCTCGACACCGGCCTCGACATCACCTTGGACGTAGACGACGAGCTATTCCCGTCGTCGCTGCGTATCAGCCTGCCGCTCGGGGACGACCCCTGACCAAGTCGAACATCGGGCAGCCATGCCCGCTCGAAAGCACGGTGCAAGCACCGTGTCGGCAACATCTGATCATGATGTCGCCGACACGGCCACGGCGCGGAGCAGCGTCGTGTTCTGCCGGCGTTGCGGGGTCATGTTCTGCGGGATGCGACGATCGAGAAGGATGACGAGTGGACAGCAGCGAGCGCCGCCGCACCGCTCTAGGACGTCTGGTCGCACATGAGAACAGTGCCAGCGACCTGCTTGCCTTTCTCTTCGAGGTAGATTCGCGGCCTCTGCTGCACCTGCTAGACTTGGACGGCGGCCCCTACACTTGTCAGC
The DNA here is from genome assembly GCF_018324255.1 of Polymorphospora rubra. GTDB lineage: Bacteria > Actinomycetota > Actinomycetes > Mycobacteriales > Micromonosporaceae > Polymorphospora > Polymorphospora rubra. The sequence continues at coordinate 2,900,811 of NZ_AP023359.1, read as the reverse complement.
GCGAGGTCCAGGCCGGAAGGGGTCGGCTTGACTTGGTGCTGCGCCGGCAGGATGACAGAAATCCAGTCGCTGTGCTGGAGATGAAGGGCGCGTCGGACGTTCACGGCGACCAGCTCGACCGGTACAACGTGTGGGCCGAGAGTGTCCAGCCGGCCCCACGACGGTTCTACTGCACCCTCGACGGCGACGAGGCAACCCCGCCGGCACCGTGGCAGCCGTTGAGCCTGATCACCATCTTCGCAGCCTGGCAGACGTGCGGTGACGCCCATGCCGCGTGGCTCGCGGGCGAGATCACCGAAGTTCTGCGTACCTGGGACGCCGAAGCCAACGGTCTCATCGGGAAAACCACCGGCTGGTACGTCCCGGACCTGGTGAGCCGGCGAACCGCCGCCGCCGTCAACGCCGAGTTGCGCCGCGCCCACGACGACGGCAGCGTCGCCCACGCCTACCGAACCAGCGGCGGCAACCCCATGTTCATGGCGTGGCGCCGGCACCCACGCGGGTCCGACGCCGCGTGGATCGCCGTGGACGTACGCTGCGAGGGCCGCGGCGCTCCGCAGCGTACATGGCTGCTCCGCCCATGCGTCGACGTATGGGCCGACGGACAGGCCGCTCTTCTCGAAGCACATGACCTGTCCGTAAGGCTGCAACCAGCGATGGTATTGACGGCCATCCGGGATGCTCTGACCACGCAGGGACACGGCCACCTCGCGGCGGCCCTGCACGCCGAGAAGCACGATGGCCTCGCTCGCCCTGCGGATCCCGGTGTCCTGGCTGATTGGCGCGCCCGGATCGTCGCCGGTGGTCGGCCGGGCCGGCGGCACCCTGTCTTCTTCCACGACCGCGGTCTGCGGTTGGCGACACAGTTGCGTGTCCAGACCGCTGGTCTCACCCGCTACGACCTCGCAGCGCTGACGATGAGCGTTCTCGACCACCTGGTAAGGCACGCGTAGCACCGTCAGCCGCCGTAGAACGTGGCTGCCGACATTTCGGCCGGTGCCGGTCCGGCGGCAGCTCCCGCGTAACCAGGTCCTGCTCGTATCGCTCGAATCGGTCCGGACACTGCCTAGCCCGCGAGCAGCCGCTCTAACCTACGGCTAACTGACAACGGATAAGCTGCCGAACGCCCGCTGGCCGGCAGATCGGCGAGCGGGCTTGTCCTCTGGGGTGGGGCCGCCCGCAGAAGCGCTCCAGAATTCTGGTGGTCGCCACGGCTTCTTCAGCGAAGAATCCTCTTGTGAGTGACGACCTCGACCCTGTTGCGCTGATGCGTAGAGTCCCCACGCCGTGGCCGATGGCGGCACCGTGGACGGCGCTCGTCGCCGTGACCGACACGAACGTTCTGCTGCAGCGAGCGTGCCACGAGGTTCGCAGCGGTCCGGACGACAACGTTTTTCGAGGGCTGACCGCAACAGGGCGCTCCAGGACCTTCGTAGCCGCGCACGTCCCAGCAGAGTTGATCAAGTACTTGCCGACGGTCGCCGACAAGAACCGTGTAAGGCACGATGATGCTGCAGCGACGCTCCGAAAAGTGATCATGCCCGCGATCCCGGTGGTCGACCTGCCTATTCGCGACTTCCTGCACCCCCGCGTCCGGCCGCTCCTTTCCGTCGACCCGTCGTTGCCCAGACGGCTACGAGGCGATCCGGACGATGCGGGCACCGCTGCCCTCGCCGAGTTCCTCGCCCCGACCATCATCCTGAGCGCCGACACAGTCTTCGAACGACTTGGGATCAGCGGCACGGCAGCGGTCGCCTACGTCGAGACGGCGCGAACTCTAATTCGCATGGCGGGCTTCGAGGCAAGCCTTACGGACACCATCGCTTTGGTCAACATCGCCGTCCGAGCAGCCGGGTTGCTCGGAGCTCAGGCCGTGCATGGGCTGCGCCAGCACCCATTCGCCGGCGCGGCGATCATGGGGGCGATGTTGTGGCTCGCGTACCGATTCGGCTACTTCAAGCGCGACCGAATCCGCGAGGGGCTGCGTCAACTCGGGAGGATGGCCGGCCCGGTCGTGGAGGCCGCGACGGAAGCCGTCGAGGGGCGCCAAATCGCCCGTGATGCACTGCGGGGCGTGGAACCGCACGGGCCCGCAACCGTGGAACAGGCTGCAGCTCGCCACCTCGCACGCCACGGACGACAGTTGACCCCCAGTGAGCTCCGCGACCAACTCCGTATCAGCGGGATCGCGGTCCCCGCGACGGCCCTGAAACGGGCGATGCGTAGCCACCCCGCGTTCGTCCGCGCCCCCGGAGAGCTCTACGGAGTCGGTGCGCCCATGCTGTGGCACCCGATCTCGCTACCTTCCTGACCTGCCTTCCCAAAGGATCATCCTCGCTTCGGCGCACGGCCGGCTCGGACTCCATGGCAGCGGCCCGCCCGCCGCCAGCCACGATCAACATGACTCGCCATTGATCAGCTCGTTCGGTGGTCACCCTATTGCAGTTCTTTGAAAACGGCCTCGCCGAGCGCGCGAGTCCGCTCCTGCAATTCCCTCGAATCAGTGCTGATCTGAACTGTCAACAGGAGCCGGCCGGTTCGGACCAAGAACACGCCATCGAACAGGACAGCATCCTGGGCGACACCCGGAAGCGCCTGACTCGGCCCGTTGAGGCTGTAGTTCTTGGCGAACACATCGAACTCGGTCTTGGCGACCGGATCGGTCTTCGCGCCGTCGAGCCAGACATTAACGCTGTCGATGAGCGTCTCGCCGGTTGGCGATGCTGTCGGCGCGGGTGTGTCGGCGACGAAGGTGCAGCCACTGTGGCGTAGCAGGTTGCCGCCCGGCCCTGGACGGATCGCTTCGGCGTCACGTTGAGTGCGATGCGGCTTGTTCAGCACAGCGGCGACGTGTGGCGAGGCCAGTAGGCAGACATCAGCGATGGGACCAGGAAGCTCGTTCGGGTCGGGTGTCGGCTCCGCCTCGTCCGGGCCGGTACGCTGTTCCACCCACGTCCCGCCGACCCACTGGTACCACTTCGCGTTGGCTGAAGAGGTGGTCTTGAACGGCCGCTTCCCGCGCGCCTGGACTGTGTAGTTTTCTGCTTTGCCCTCAATCGACAACCTCAGGGTGACCTGCCAGGAACAGGTGCACTTATTGGTGGTAGCGCTGATGTCGAGCACCTCGCTCTGCCCCTTCGACACCGTGAACACGAAGGGCACCGCCATGCCGGACGCATCGTACGTCAGCACCGTCGGTGGGTTTGTATCCAGGTCGATCGTGACATAGCGGACGTTTGGCTGCTCACCTCGGCCGCGACAGGTCAGGTTGCTGCCCAACGACGGTGCGGCAGTTTCCAGGACGGTCGCCGAGATACCGTCAATGTGGACGACCGTCTCTGTCAGCCCTTCAATGATGACTCTCGCGGCCGTGCTGTCGGCGTCGACCCCGCCCATGGCGTACGCCCAGTCGTATCGACCAACACAGCTGTTCTCCTTGATCGGAGGTTCACCGATGTCCTGGATCGGCTTGGCAACCACATACGAGCCGCCGATCGGCCCCGTGCGACTGGTGATGCGGTCCGGGTTACTCTCCACCGTGACGCGATAGTCGTCGGCGACAGCTGACTGCACCTTACCGACGATCGCGGTGGCGGTCGCTCCAACGATTGCGGTCAACACGATTCCGGCGATAATCGCCGCCCATCCCGGCATTTTTCCCCAGGACCTCCTAATCGCGATGCCCGCTGTACGACGGCGTTGGCGCCAGGTTCGCTTCGATCGTGAGGGGTCGGCCATGGATGGATGGTGGCACAACACCGATCCGATGTCCCGACATTTTAGGCGAGCGATCATCAACACTTGTGAAGGGCGCAGCTAAACGACTTGAATAGCCATGATTGTCCAATAGGCCATATTCGTCGTGCCCCTTCGGGTGGTCTGGGCCGGAGGGGCACGAGTGTCTGCCCTAGGTAGGACACGGCTCCTGACAGGACAGCTGGGTCTGTTGCGTTGCAATCGGCATGATCGAGGCAGACTTCAGCAGTGGTCATCGACTCGATTTGCCCATGGCCGCAGGCGAAGGCGCAGTCGCCAGGATCTGGGCCCCGCCTGAGGCGATCCTCCTGGCGGTCCGCTGGTACCTGCGCTTCAATCTGTCGTACCGCGGGACGGGGGATTGCTGGTCGATCGTGGGAACGAGGTCGATCACGTCGGCGTGCTCCGGTGAGTGCGGCGGTTCGCCCCGTGGCTGATCGACGCCGCCCGCTTCGCCGCCACTGCCCAGGTGACCTACTTCGCACCCCCAGGGCGTCGCCAAGACGCCTACAGAAGCTCGTTTAGCGCCACGAATCCGTATCTGCGTTCTGGCAGACGGAAAACCAAGCCGCCCACACACAGGAGCTACCTTCAGGCGTGCGCCAACTCCGAATCCGGCACCTTTTAACCTGCTGTGAGACGCTACCTCTTGAGCGGAACTCCTTGGAACTGGTGTTTACTGGTCCAAGCCGTCGCGGGCGCACCTTTGCCTTGATGCAGTAGACCGAGCGTGATCGGTTCGAGTCCGATCCGCGTTGACAGCGAGTGAAGCCCTTCGCGGATGAAGGGCATCACAACAAAAAAGGCTACTTGATCCATGAAGGAACCCAAAAGTTCCCGTTCCGGACGCTCACCCTCAGTTAGCGAGAATGAGGCGACAACGTCCATTTGAATGCTTGCAACCTCCTCATCGCTACCCGGGGAGACTAGAGGTGCTTCCACGCCATACTTGATGTCAAAGCCCGACGCGCGATAGCGGAACGCAGTCCACACTTTCAGATCAAGTTCGCTGACCTCGATCGGCTCATCAGCCAATAGCTCGGCATGCCACTTTGTAACGCGAATGTCCGTGAGGTCCGCACGTGCAACCAACTCCTTCAAAGCCTCATCTGGATCCCTCGACAGATTCGGCTCGAGGGGGTCCATACCCTCTTGGACGGTGCGACTCACGTTAGTTCCTCGATTTGGGCAGTTTCAGATGAAACCTCGAGGTACCCATCGGGATGATGGTGCCCGTACCGAGCCACCCATGACGGCCGAGCGCCCTCCACTAGATGAAGAGCCCAGTTCATGTGCCCCTTTGCCCTGGCTGACAGGATTCCCTCCGTCAGCCTCGCCAGAAGCTCGTGGAAATGTTCGGCACGTTCATCGGCTGGCCGCACTCGCTTCTGAAACGACGAAACAGTTTCCCATTCGCTGTCGATTGGGTTTTTGACTCGCAGAAGTGCGGCATTCAACTCAGCTACCTGCTGAGACGTCAGGTGCGCCTCGTTGTCACCGATGCGGTAGTTCCGGTGCGCCCATTCGTTAACAGCAGCCCAAGGCCATACCTTGGATCTTCCATTTCCGATTACGCCGGCAGGAGGCGGGAAGCCGCCCGGCCCACGTAGTCCCTCGACCCAAAGGCGAACAGCTTCGCGAGACACTCCGAGCCGAAAAGCCACATCGGAGACTGACACCAGATCTTGGTGAACATCGAGCACTTCGGCATCGGAAAGAGCGTGGCAGATGCGGCGAGCAGCCTCCAAAGCTGTCGCTACGGGGTTGTTTGCCGGGGTATAGAGAGTGGCCAGCGTTACGCCGTCACACTCGGACCAAGCTAGATCTGAGAGATTCTCAGCCAGCAGCTCAAGCGTGACATCGTCGTCAAGGTTCACGCCGCTGATTCGAAGGGGGATACGGATCATCTACCTCTCCCACCCACTCGCCATCTGAGTCTCCAGCATAGTGGTACCGTTGCAAGCTGCCAACACCCTACGTTGAGTAGTCACTGCGGCGGGTCACTTTCCGGGCAATCGGGACCGAAGAGATCTGATCTTCGCTTGAGATTGACGTACCCGCTCCCTAAGGTTCCGAACGTCGGTGGAGGGTCGTTCGTCCCTGAGCGTTGCCTTCACCTGCCTTGTCGTCTCCTCCGCAACATCGAGCAGTCCCGCCGCATCGCGCATCTCGGTCCCCGCTAGAGTCAGGACGCGTTCAGCCTCGTCAGCAGCCGCATCAGCCTCGTGCTCCAGCTCGACTGCAACGCCGAGAAGGCTCTCGACCTCGTCGGCGCCATCGCCAGCTTGCTCTATGAGCTCCTGCGCACGATCCAGTAGGGACATCGCGCGCTGATCATAGGCATACCGATCGAGAAGGGCCTCGGCACCTTGACACAGTCTGTCCACCTTGTCTAGACGGACTGACGCCTCGGCAAGGGTCCCCACACTCCCAGTCTGATTGTGTGGACAGCGGCGGACTTTGCGTTCGAGTTCCGATGCGGCGGTCTCACCACTGCCGCCACTGGAGAACACGGGATACTTGCATGCATCAGAGCGGTTCTCTGGCGGTTGACAGTAGGCAGTGCCATGGATGTGCCCCGAGCCTCCAGCCTTGCGGTACCACCAGCCGGCCATTCGGGCCTTGGCGAGCACACTTCGGAACCAGGAGCGGGGATGATCAGGCCAAGCGTCAGTGGGCGAGTACCAGTCTGGCCCGCTCGCCGTCATGTGCCCCCTACGGACCTGAAGCCCATCAACGTCACAACGCCGATACCCTAGGTGATTTTGCCACAGCGGCATCAGTAGCCCAAAGCCGCAGACGGTAGCCCCGGAGGGAATCGCGTTAGGTCATGTCGTGACGGGCTTCGGTAGTAGATAGTTAACTTTGACCAATATTGGAAGCAATTGTGGTCTACATGCGACGCTGGCTAGGTTTGCGATCTTGCGTCTTGCTGCTCGGGAGTGGGCTTGGCTGCTACTCGGTGTTGCCGAGGATCCGTAGGCCTCCTTGGGCGATGATGTGGCTGGCCTTGATGGTGATGGTGACACCGATGGCCTCGAGCCATCCGGGGTCGTGGTCGGCGCTCGCGACCGCGAGGGCCTAATCTTCGTCGGCGCGCACCATCGCTTGGGCCAGTTGCAGGTAGCTGCCAGGTTGGGTGTCACGCAGTGGTGCGGCCATGGCGGCGATCTCGTCGCCGAGCTGACGGCCGTGGCGAGGAAAGACCGTGGCGACGCATGCAAGGTCGGCTCGGTGTCCCACCGTGCCAGCAGCGTCGGCATCTGCCCGCCAACGGCGGCCTAGACCTCCGGCGGCCTCGGGCTGCCGGTGATGGTCCGCGGCACGGTCGGCGTCGGCGAGCACGCCGGCCGCCTGGCAGTCGGCGGCGATCAGCAGCATGCCCGTCGACGCAGCACGGGCCGCCGGGGCCGCGGCCACCCAGGCCGGCATCAATCCCTCACGGGTAGGCGGCGCGGAGCCCTCACGGCGGGCTGCCACAACAGACATAGCCTTTCTCCGGCATCGATGCGCTGGAACCCCTGCCCCAAGCCGAGACGTCGGGCAAGGTCTGCGGTGACCTCGGCTCACGGACCGCTGGTGGTACGGGCCGCTGACACCGACGTTCGTGGGGGACGTGTGACCGTCAACGAGCGCGTTCCGCTGGCGCAGCCGACACGGTATGACGAGGTGCGGCGGGTATTGGGGCGTACGCCAGTGGAGTTCGGTTCGGCCGGCGAGTTGGCCGAACTGATGGCCAGGTTGCCGGCTGGTACTCCCGTTCGGGTCGCGGACCGTGTCCGGGTTGATCCCTGTCTCGATGAGGGCGTCACCGAGAGTCGCGTCGCCACCGCCGCGATCGCCGTCGCACGCATCGAGGCAGGCACATCGAGAGAGCCTGGCGAGGACCAGACAGATCGGGTGGTTCCAGAGGTGGCCGAGGTGCTGCTCGGGACGTACATCGTGGCCGAGGACAAACCGGTGCCGGCTCATACGGTCGCGTATGGGGCGTACGAGCGCGCCTTCGAGGCTCTGCATGCCGGCGAGGTCGGCACCGTGCTGGAGATGCTGCGAGAGTTGGTGCGCGAGGCTGGTTACCTGCTCACCGGCGAGTTCGACTCCGGCGTACCCGATGGGATCAGCGACGACGACCTACGTGGGCAGGCGTGTGTCGAGGGTGGGCGTCTGGTCCAGGCCGCGTTGCGGATCGACGCGCTACGCAAGCGGCTCGGGGATGTCTGAACGGAGGCTGACCCGTCGGCCGGATGAGACCTACCCACCGGTTCTCGCGATCACGCGGCGGGGCTACCTGGCGTTTTGTGTCTGGCCGGCGCGGAGACCCGCGGGTCCGTTGATGGCCGCGGAGGGCGCCGGCTGCGGCTCGGGTGGGTGCTGCGGTAGCGTCTCGGCCGGCGGCGGGCCAGGCTCACCATCCGCAAACACTGTCCCGCCGCCTTCACTGTCATGGGATACCCAGGGCCGGACCGAATTGGCCGGCCGCCCGTTCATGGCAAGCCGGGTCCGTGGCAACGAGCGCAAGTCGATCATCCGGGTCCATGGGTTGGCGCGGTCGGCTGGCAGTCCGGGCCGGTCGCGTTGAGGACGACGGGCGAGCGGGGAGGTGGGCGTGTCGCTGGTTGACGGCGTTCGGGCGGGTTTGCGGACGTTGGTCGCTGGTATCGATCGTGCGGGGCAGGAGGCTGCTGCGGCTGATCACGGTGCGCGGCAGGCGGTCGCGCATGCGGTGGCGGTGGGCTTCGTGGGGGTCGCACAGAGCCTCAGCAGGGTCCGTGAGGTGATCGGCCAGATCCAGGCCGGCATCGGTGGCCTGGCCGCCCATACCAGCGAGGCCGCGACCGCTTTGGCGAATGTCCCGCGGCAGCCGACGCCGCAGGAGGTCATCGCGACGCTCGCGCCGGTGGCCGAGAAGCTGAGCCGTGTCCACGACGGTGTTGGTGGCTGTATCGGCCTGGTCGACCAGGCCAGGCAGATGACCGCAACGGTGCTGCGCGGGCGGTGACCCCGGGGTCTTGCTGGCCAGGCTGGATGCGATCCATAAGGTCCTGGCCGCGGTCGGCCAGCATGGCACCGCGACCAGGCGGCAGGTCGAGGCGGCGATAGCCGAGGCGAGGAAGACCGGTGGCTCGGGAAACTGATTCCGGGTGGCGGCCAGCCGCAACGCCAGCCACCCGCACCATCACCGATACCGCGGGCGGTGTCAGCCGCTGCGGAACTGCTGTCGCGTCGGACCGGCCCGCATGACAAGACCGAGGCCGTGCTCCTCGCCGGCTACACCGTCGTCCACGATCCGGTGTTCGCCGCCGAGCCTGACGGGCGGCTGCGTAGCCGGCAGATCCGCGACGGGAACCTGCCCGCCGCAGGGGTCGGCCTGCGCCCGCCCCTGGCCCAGGCTGTGGTCATGGACCACGCCGAGGCGCAGGCCGGCGCCGTCCTGCGCCGGCCGGGTGCCCCGACCGACGCGACGCTGGTCATCAACAACGCGCCCTGCGACGACCCGAACCTGCCACTGGTCTGCGAGAAGATCCTGGCCGAGATCCTGCCCGCCGGCAGCCGGCTTACCGTCTACCTGACCGACAGCGACCGGACCTGGCTCCACCGGGTCTACACAGGAACCGGGGAAGGAATCCGACGATGACCATCCAGATCAGCTGGGGACGCGGCGCCGGCAACGCCACCGCCGACAGCACCGATGCCCTCGACACGGTGCTGGACTCCATCGCCCCCAGCGACGGGCCGCCGTACTGTGTCAGCCTCATCGTCCCCGACGGGTCGGACTTCCCGCCGATGCTGCAGATCTGCGTCGGTCACCCCGAGCGGTCCTTCGCCTACCACGTGGCCGCCGACGGCAGCAGCGGCTGGGCCCACCAACCCGAACTCGACAACGGCCCCGCGTTCACCTTCGACTACGCCGGCACCCCGACCGACGCCTGGCCCGAACGCACCCGGGTCACCCCGGCGGACGCGCGGGCCGCCGCCCGCGAGTTCCTGGCCAGTGGCGGCGGCCGGCCGTCGAACCTCGCCTGGGACGTCGTCGCCGACTAGGCGGAGGCGTCGGCGTCCTCGCTGGTGTCCGGCCGTCGCTCGGGTCGCGCTTTGGCGGCTGGGACCGGTTCAGGCGTCCCGGGCGGCGATCATGATCATCTTGGCTGATTCGGCGGGGTCGAGGGCGGCGTCGCGGAGTTGTTCGTAGGCGAAGACGAAGCGTTTGCTGTGGGGTGCCTCGACGTAGATGTGGCCGGCGAGGTTGTCGAGGTAGCCGACCTCGGGGTAGGGGTCGGGCATCAGGAACACTTCGAAGGGTCCGAAGGCCCGGGCGGCGATCGTGACGTCGGCGGGTAGGACGCGGATGGTGACGCGCGGGTTGCGGGTCAGGTCGGCGAGGTGCGCGAACTGGTCGCGCATGAGGCCGGGCTCGGGCGCCGTGGTGTGTAGGACCGCCTCGTCGATGACGATGTCGAGGCTGGTGCCGCTTTCGTTGAAGGCGTGTCGGCGGGCGGTGCGGCGTTCGACCTGGCGGGCCTGGTGTTCGGTGGGTTTGCGGGTGCGTTCCCGTAGCTGGATGACGCGGGCGGTGTAGGCGGGGGTCTGGACCAGGTCGGGCAGGATCTGGGTGGCGTAGGCGCAGATGGTCTTGGCGTGTTGTTCGAGCCAGGTGTGGTCGACGTAGCCGCGGTTGAACACCTCGTCGGCGTTGTCGATATCCCACTCGTTGACGCGCCAGCATTCCTCGGCCAGCTTCAAAATCCGTGACCGGCGGACGGCGTCGTCGACGCCGTAGATGTCGAGCAGGGCCAGGACGTCGTCGCGCTTGAACGGCCATTCAGCACGCTCGTAACGGGCGAGCGCGGAGTGGTCACGTTGCAGGTACTCGGCGGCTCCTATAAGGGTCATGCCGCGTTCGCGGCGGAATTGGCGCATGAGGTAGCCGAGCCACTGGGCGCGCAGGGTCTTGCGGACGGGTTCCTTGAACGGCACAGGGAATCTCACCTTTGACGGGCGGGCTGGAACGGACGGTGGTAGTGAGGTAGGACCTCACGGCCTCGAGGGATCGCGGGGCTCGCTGGTCGCGGGCCGGAACGTTCGGTATCGGCTGGCGCGACGGAGGCGCTGGTTGCCCTGGGACTACGGACTGGGTAGAGCTCGGCCGGCAGGTGGACGCCGTAGCCGGCACACAACCAGTACCCCGACCACCACCACCGCCGCCGCGGCGAGCGCCGCGACGGCCGCGAGCATCTGGTCGTGGCGCGGGAAAGGCCTGGTTCCGCTGCTCGGTGGTGGGGTTGTGGAAGGTGTCGGCGGTGTGCGGGGGCGGGTGGGGTTGGTCGGCCAGCGCGGCGGCGGCCGGTAGGGTCCCTCGTTCGGGCCGGGTGCGGCTGTCACCGCTGGCCCTGGGGCGGCGCGGCTGGGTCGTGCGCGGCTGGCGGGCTGTCGCTTGTGGCCTCGGCGGTGACCGGCGGTGGTAGGCCGGCGACGCGTACGACGAGGCGTCGGATGTCGGTGGGCGGCTGGTCGATGTCGTGGGCGAGGATGCTGACCCATTCCAGGGCTTTGAGCTGCAGGTGGTTGAGACTGGTGTCGATGTCGACGACCCGCACGGTGATGGCGGTGTTGCCGCCGAGGTAGTCGCAGGCGGCGATCGTGACCTCGTCACCGGGGCGGGGCAGGACCACGGCGGGCTGGTGAGACGGGGTGGCTGTTCGTCGGGGCAGCGTGCCGGCGGTTGTGGTGGTCATCTTCGCTTCCCGCTGGGTTGTCTGGGTTTCGGGTGGCCGGCGGCGTTGCTGGCGGGCCGCCGCCGGCCACAGGCGACCTCCTCGGACGCCCCCGTCGCGCCGAGAAGGCCCCGGCCCTTCGGGTGCGGTGCCGTAGCTCAGGACGGGTACCGCACCTTGCTCCGAGGGGTTCGGGGTTGGCCCGCAGGCTGGCCCTCCACCGTCCGGCACCTACGGCCGGCGGAGGGAGGGACGGCGGGGCCGTTCTAGGCGTAGTGCTGAGTCACGGTCTGCGGCCCCTGACCGAGTAGAGCTGGTGGCCGCGTACGACGAGCCCGGCGTCGGGGCTGATGAGCAGGCGTTCGACGCGGGTGAGGTCGGCGTCGGTCAGGCCGGCGTCGCGCAGCCGGTCGCGGTGTTCGGCGATCGCGGTCAGGGCGAGGATCAGCCCTGGGCTGCCGGAGTGCCAGACCGGGGCGTTGATGACCGTGTCGACGTCGTGCAGTCCGGCGAGCCGCATCTGCTGGTGCAGGCGCAGGGACCATTGCGGGTCGGAGCCGGAGGCCTGGAAGACGCGCTCGTTGACCGCGCGCTGGTAGGCGGCGAACAGGTTCCGGTCGTCGGCGGTGGCTGCGTCGAGGACGACGGCGTCGGCGGTGGCGTGCCAGTCCTCGATGAGCAGGACACCGCCGGGAGTCAGGGCGGCGGCAAGGTTGGCGAGGATCTGCTCCCGCTGTGGCAGGTGCATGAGGACCAAGCGGGCGTGGATAAGGTCGAAGGCGCCGCCGGGAATCGGATCGGTGGTGATGTCGTGGCTGATCACGGTCAGCTGGGGGTGCCGGTTGACGTGCTGCGGCTTCAGGTCGGTCGCGGTCACGCTGCCGGCCGGGCCGGCCTGGGCGGCCATCCAGACAGCGACGTCGCTGCCACCAGCGCCGATCTCCAGGCAACGTTTGCCGGTCAGGTCCAGGTGGGTCAGGCGGCCGATGGTGAAGTCGTCGAGGGCCCTGGCAAGGCAGGCGAGGTGCCGGCGGGCGGACGGCTGGTCGTTGTCGTAGGCGTAGCCGAGCTCAGTAACGCTGGTGTCGGTCATGACGAGGATGCTCCAAAGGGGTCGGGGCGGGTAGGCCGGGAGTTGCCGGGCCGGAGGCGTCCGGTGCACTCCCGACCCACCCGCTGGGGAGGAAGGATCAGGCGGGAGCGAAGCCGGAGGCGATCACGTCGGCAGGGGTGAGGCCGGCCGGGATCACCCCTGCGCCCTGCAGGACGGCGATGGCGCGGGCGATCCGTTCCGGATCGAGGACACCGGCGCGCGCGTTCGACAGCACGTACGGCTGCATCAGCGCAACCTCCTGCGCGGCAGCCTGCGGGTCGGCGGACGGTACGTGCTTGTGCAGGATCTGGCCAGCCTCTTCGGGGTGATCGATGGAGTAGACGAGGCCTTCGAGAAGGGCCTCGCTGAACCGGCGCACCAGGTCCGGATCCTCCTCGATCAGCCGGGTCGGCGCGATCAGGGCGTTGCCATACAGGTCGGCGATCACGTCGGAGTACGGCAGCAGGTGCACCGGCCGGCCCTGGGCGGCTCTCTCGACGGTGCCGCGGGCGACGGTGAACTGGCCGATCCCGTCGACCTTGCCCGAGGCGAGGGTGGCCGGGGTCTGCTGCGCCGGCACGTTCAGCCACTGCACGCTGGCGGGGTCGATCCCGGCGAGCTTGGCGTAGGCGGGCCACAACAGCATCGGCGCGCCGCCAGGGACGCCGCCGATCTTCTTCCCGACCAGGTCCGCAGGCACGGTGATCCCGGATTCCCGCAGGACGGTGATGGAGTTCAGCGTGCGTTGCTGGATCGCCGCGACGGCGCGGACGCCGCCCTTGTGGTTCCCCTCCCCGAGCATGACCATCACCCCGGACAGGTCGTTCGCGGAGAACTGCGCCTGACCCGCCGCCAACAGCTTCAAGTTGTCGGCCGAGCCTTGGCCGGGCTTGATCTCGACCTCGATGTTCCGGTCGCGGAAGAAGCCCTTCTCCAGGGCCACCCAGGCGTACGCCTCCCGACCGAAGGACGCGACCGCGGTCAGATACGTCACCCGGTCCACGCCGTCCGGTGCCTTGGCCGGTGTGCCGGTAGTGCAACCGGCGGTGACCGCGAGCAGCCCGACCACCACCACGGCGACGGCCCGGCGCACGATTCCGATACTCATTTATCCTCCCCAGATGGATAAAACAGGCGCACGACAGGCGCGCCGGACCACCGGACAGCCCCAGGCGGCAGGTCGCCAGGGCCCGGCCGGCGACAGCTACACAGCGGGTCCCAGCCGGCCGAGCCCAGCCCAGATCGGCACCCGGCCGTGGGCTTCCAGCTCCTCGAGGTCTCCCGGTTCGGGCCACCACTCATCGACCGGCACCACGCCGGGCGCGAGCAGCTGCCAGCCGTCGAACAGGCCGGCGACCTCCGCCCGGCCGCGGAACGTCAGCGGCGTGGCGGTACGGGCGTTGTAGTCGGCGACGACCTCGGCGGCGTCGGCGGACAGGTCGCCAGGGGTGGTCAGGTGCGACACGGCCAGATAGCTGCCCGGCGCGGCGACCGACCGGAAGCCGGTCAGCATCGGGCCGGGATTCTGGGCGATGAAGTGCAGGACCGCGACCGCCAGGAACGCGACCGGCTCGTCGAGGTCGACCAGCCTTCGGGTGACCGGGTCGGCCAGGATCGCGTCCACGTCCCGGATGTCGGCGCACACCACACCGGCGCGCTCGTCACCAGCCAGCAGCAGGCGGCTGTGCGCCACGGCGATCGGATCGACATCGACGTACACGACCCGCCCGTCCAGCCTGTACCCGTGGACGATCTCATGCACATTGCCGACGGTCGGAAGCCCCGACCCGAGATCGACGAACTGCCGTACGCCCTCGTCGAGCAGGAACCCGACCGCCCGGCGCAGGAACGCCCTGTTCGCATAAGCCCACCGGCGAGCCCGCGGCTCAGCCGCGAGCATCTGCCGGGCCAGGGCCCGATCGACCTCGAAGTTGCTCGACCCGTCAAGCATGGCGTCATACACCCGCGCCGCGCTCGGCCGGCCCGGATCGATCCCTGAAAAGTCGCCCGTCACGGCCATCCCCGTCTCCCCACGCCCTGCCTCACGCCCGCCCTCAATTCCAATCCGTGGCAACGCGGGCCTCGAGAGCGCGCTTCGCCGGCAGGCTGCCGTGGTCGGGGCAGTGGGACGGGGTCAGGAGAACGCCGCATCCCAGGCACCATCACTGCGCCCGTCCACGCAGGACGAACCCCGTGACGAACCCGACCAGCAGTGCCATCGCGACAGCGACGACGTATCCCATCGCGACACCTCCCAGAACCGGCGATCACTGAGCCCGCCACCTCCCTCTCACCGATCGATTCGCGAAAGGCGGCCCAGCCCGCGCCAGGACGGCGATCGTCCAGCGGTCACCTGGCTGGGCACCTGATACGGGTGCCGGCCCGCCGGAAGCTCGCCGAGCGGATGCTGTTTGGCGCCCGTCCACAATCCCGAATGGCTCCACTCGCTGGATAGTGCTCAAAACGCGCCATCGAAAGGCTTTTATTGAGGCGAGAAGCCAGTAACCAGCAACTTCTCCTCCATGAAGATCATTGACGACCGCAGGTGTCAGAAATGGGCGATTAACCTGGTCAGCATCGCCGAGGCCGTGGGCGATCTTCGCTTTCCGAAGTCTTGTAGGAGCGTTTCCGCTTCCCTCCGCGGGAACAGCACGCTGTCCGCAACTACCGAGGAAGTACGGCTACTTGCCCGAGGGGATCTTGTGGCAGAACGACGCATCGAAGCAGGGGGTTGTGCAGGCGGGAGGAAGTTACAGGATCGCCATCGAACTGGGGGTGCTCACGGACGGCCGTTCCAGGTCACCACACCTTCCATATCGATAAAGACGACTTGTCACCAGTTGACGGCGTCGCCATGCTGAACCATCGGTGGCCCTGAGCTGCCGCGCGTCACGGGGGTTCCATGACCAGCCAGAGAAAGCCGACACCGAACGACCGGCTCCGGGCAGCGCGGGAGCGTCTGCCCTCGCCCAGCGGATCGGGGCATCCGATGTCCCGTCAGGAGTTGGCCGACGCGATCAACGAGTACCTCGCCGATAAGTCCTCTCCCGACGGCCCCATTGACCGTAATCAGATCGGCAGGCTCGAACGCGGACTCAACAGATGGCCCCGCGCGCCGCGGCGGGCTGCGTTCCGGGCCGTGCTCGGCGCCGGCACCGACGCCGAGCTCGGCTTCTACAACATTCGCCGGCCACGGATGCCGGCCGCTACGGGAGCCGAGCCGGTTACGGCCGTACGCCGGAACGAGGATGCCGGGTCGGCTGTCGCGGCGCGCGGCCGCCTTATATCGGGTAAGGCGGGCATCGGGCTACCGGTCCTGCAGTCGGCGGCATGGTCGTCCTCGACGGTGCCGTCGACCGGCATGCCGGCCTACACTGGCCAGGTTGAACCACCTGACGTGTTGACACGCGTCGATCAGTTCATCGCCGACTCGGCGCCTCCCTCCGCCGGAGAGGTCGACTATCAGCATCTCGTGAGGGACCTCATCGAGTGGGCTTGCCGGATGCACCGTCGCGACATACTGCAGTGGCTCAGCTGGGCCGCCGCGTCTGCCGCCGCGGCCCCGATCCTCGACGATCTCGACGCCGACGAACGCGAACGGACTCTCGGCGCGCTGGTCACGCCCAGCCGGGTCGACGACACGGTGATCGACCACATCGACGCTGTCCTGTGGCGCTGCATGCGTCAGGATGACACGCTCGGCCCGCAGGCCGCGCTGGACACCGTACTGGCCCAGCGTGGCCTGGTAGGCACCCTGCTACCGCAGGCTCCGGCAGCCGTCCGTGACCGGCTGCTGTCGCTGTACGCGAACCTGTCCCGCTTCGCCGGCTGGCTCGCCTTCGACCTCAACAACTACGACGCCGCCAGCACCTACTACGAGTCCGCGCGGGCCGCCGCCCACGACGCCCAGAACACCGAACTCGGCGCCTTCGTCCTGTGCAACATGAGCCACCTCGCGAGCTGGCGGGGCCAGCCACGCATCGGCGTCGACCACGCCCTGGCCGCACAGGGCTGGGCCGCCCAGACCAGCGACCTGAGCCTGCGGGCATACGCTTTTGACGTCGCGGCGCGGGCCCTGGCCATGGACGGCCAGCACACGGCGGTCATGCGGTCCCTGGAACAAGCCCGCACGGCACTGGAACAGGCGCAGAAGCCGTCAACCTGGGTCTACTTCTTCAGCCTCGGACAGCTCCACAGCACCGAAAGCATCTGCCACCTGCACCTCGGCGACGCGGACCGCGCGGCCCGGATCGCCGAAGACGCCTTGGCGACGATCAACACTTCCTTCGTCCGGAACCTGGCGATGACCACGCTCCGACTTGGTATAGCCCGGCTACGCGCCACCAAGCCCGACATCGCGCAGGCAGCCAAGGCCATCGGCGACGCCGCCCGGCTGGCCGCCCACAACCGGTCGGCCCGGCTGGTGGAACGGCTACAGCGTGGCTGGCGCGAACTCGAGCCCTGGCACAACGAGCCAGAGGTCAAGGACATCCGTGAACAACTCGTCGCCTACGGGCTGACCTGACCAGCGCGAAGGTCGGCAAGGCTGTCCCGCAGGTAGACGTCGAAGACCGGTGCGGCCGCGTCCGGGCCACCTTCGACCTGGCCGACCTTGCGCCAGCCCCAGTGCCGGTAGATCACCTGGGTATCGACCGCAGTCGGCTGAACCGTCAGCGTCGCCCGTTCCTCCGGCCGGCCGGCCAGGAGCGTATCGTGCAGGCGCCTCCCCACCCTCCGGCCGCGGCAGGACCGCCGTACAGCGAAGTCGAACAACAGGAAAGTCCTGCCCGGCCATTCCGCCGTCGTCTCCTGCGGCAACCTCTCGGTCAACCGCGACCAGCGCTGTGTGTCCGCTGGAACCGCGAACCCGTACGCGAACCCGACCAGGTCCGCGCCCACCCGGGCCACGGTGATCCCGAATGTCGGATCGTCGAACAGGCCGGCAAGCCGTTGCCGGTGCAGGTCCGACTCGTCGTCACGCCAGAAGAACGGCGGCTCGGAGAACACCTCGTCGTACAGCCGACAGATGTCGTCGACCAACGCCCCGGCGATCTCAACGCCGCCTGATTCCAGCCGTACGCCCACGCCCACAAGACCAGCCTAGAGATCGTCCATAACGATGCACAGGTACGCCGCGTCTTGGACGGGCATCACCAACGATGAAAGTCGAGCGGGGGGTGGACGTGTCCCTGGTCAACACCACCCTGGCGGGCCTACAGACGCTGATCGTCTGCACGCCGAACGCTTCGTGGCGATAACCATCGACGCCCTCACCAAGGGACTCGTCGACCGGTTCATGTCCGCGCTGGCTGCGGGCTGGAAGATGAGCGACGGCTACGACATCTACCTACCCTCCGCCCGCGAGGTGCGTGGCTTCCTCAACGGGGTCGCACCGTCCGCGCCGGGCGTTGCGCTGGCAGGGGGGCTGGGCTGCAACCAAGAGCCTTCGCTGCCGATGTCATCGGCGCTTGGAACCTTTCCGCCACACGGACGACCAGCACCCTCTGCCGATGCTTCCACTACGCAACGTTGACAGTCATCAGATAGATCGCTATAAAGGAGTTGATCGATGTCCGACACCACGGGGGTGGGCTGATCGTGTCATTGCCGTCGTTGCTGGAGTGTTTCTACGGCATTCCGCGGGTGGGGTCGTTCAGGTTGAGCGACGGGGCGGACCATTCGGCTTTGACATCACTGTCGCCCACCAGGTCGAGCACATGATTCGCGAGGGCGAGCTCGACGGGATCGTGGAGACGGGGTCGTTCGTCGGCGACACGCTGGAGTACCTCGGCAGGCGTTACCCATGGCTGCCGGTGGTGGGCATAGAGATTGATCCGGACTACGCCGCAGTTGCCCGACGACGCACCGATGACCTCGCGAACGTCGAGGTGCGGGTAGGTGATTCGGCAGAGTTACTTGCCGACTCTCTTCGGGTCCTGCGTAGGCCCCTTGTCTACCTCGATGCCCATTGGGGCGAGGACTGGCCGCTAGCCGCCGAACTCGGCGCGATCAACCGCGGGTTCATCGCAGTCGATGACGTTGACATCGCGGACCCGAGATTTGGCTACGACCAGTACGGCGATGTCCGCCTCGACCCAGACTTGCTACGGGTGCTTCGTCCCGATCTTGAGTGGTACGTAGGGGCACCCCGAGCCGATTACCCGCATCCGTGCCTGCAAGTGGGCCGGCGGACCGGCACGGCGTATGCCGCCGCGGGTGGCGTGGACCCCGATGTCCTCGCGCACACCTGGTTCACCCGCCCCTGGGCCAGCCAGCGTCTGCAGGGCACGGCGTCATGACGTTGCGCGTGGCTGAAGCACACAAGGGTGGAGCGATTGATGCCATCGTTGCGCAGGCTCGGTCGGTCACCGACCGAATCGGGGTGACGAGAGCGGTTCCGATCACCGCATTTGACCGGATCGGTGTTCCAGTCTGGACAACCGTGCGGCCCTCTAGCCGTCACCTGATAGTCAACGGCGGCAAGGGCCTTGACGACAGCGCAGCGGAGATCTCGGCGCGGCTGGAGTGCCTGGAGCAGGCCGTGGCCGAGCGGACCCCAGCCGACACCGTCTTGCTGACCCTGGCCGAGGCCATGGAGATCGACCCGCATGTGATCGATTACGTCCGCACCCCACTGTTCGCCGGCAATCAGCTTCGCTTGGATACCGCCTGTCATTGGATCACGGTGACGTACCTGCCCAACGGCCAATCCGGCCTGGCGCCGGTCGAGGCGGTCCACTTCCCTCCGCCGTCGGGACTGCGGCCGCTGGTGCCGGCCTCATCCACTCGCGGACTGGCGTGCGGCACCCGCCTCGAGGACGCGGTCGTACATGGCCTACTGGAAGTAATCGAACGTCACGCCGCTTCGTTGGTGCGCATCGGTGCGCTCGACACCATGCGCCTCGAGACGGAAGCTGGGCAACGGGCCACTTCGCCTTCCGACGCCTGGATGATTGTGCGCGACTTGGAGGGACGTATCCGCAGCGCATCGGTTGTGCCAGTCGTGCGCGTCGCTGTCCTCGGCCGATTCTGGTTCGCAGCGGCACAACTGACCGACGGCGAACGGCCCGAGGCGAAGTTCCGCAACGGGGGCTACGGACTCCATCCCGACCCCGCACATGCCGTGACTGCAGCGCTGCTCGAGGCGGTGCAGTCACGTGCCACCTGGATTCACGGCACTCGCGACGACCTGCCAGAAACTTCACCGGAGGCTGGTTTCGCCTTCCACGGCCATCACCCCGGCGCAGCGCAAGATCCGTTCGCCGAAGGCCCTACCGTCCAAATCGCGGACCTCCCGAGCGTCGGCACCGCCCCGAACGATCTCGAGGGCGTAGTCGACGGGCTCTCCGACCTGGGCCTACCAGCCGCATACCACCGATTCGGCGGCGACCACGGCCCCTTCCACGTCGTACGGTCGGTGGTGCCGGGCTCCGAGGACTTCTCAGCCCACCATCCTCTCGTCGGCCGGCGGCTCGTGGCAGCACTTCGCGACCGCTGGAATCTTGGCGCCAGCCGGGCGGAGGGCGCCTGATGACCCTGGTTGTGTTCGCCGGCCCGTCGGCCGGGCGGCTCTGGACCGACTGGGCGGCACGCGACGACGTCGACATGCGGCTGCCGGCGGTCCGTGGCGATGTGGCGTCCCTCGTCAACAGCGACCAGCCGGGGACACTGGTCCTGGCCGACGGCGCCTTCGACCGATCCTACGCAGTCGGACACCGCGAACTGCTCGAAGCTGCCTCACTCGGCTGGCGGATCATCGGCGTCTCATCGCTCGGCGCCATTCGAGCCACCGACCTACCCGGCACCGGGGTACGCGGCGTCGGGCAGGCGTACGGCTACCTCGTCAACACCAAGGCACCCGATGACCACCTCGCCCTGATATACGAGCCCGAGCCACCATTCCGGATCTTCGCCGAGGCGCTCTTCGACGTCCGGCAATGCCTGCGCGACAGGGCCCTCCCAGCGGAGACCGGGGCGATCGACGCGTTCCTCGAGGACGCCGCCCGATGGTGGTTCGGGGACCGCACCCGCGACCAGCTCCAAGACCGCCTGGAGACGTATGTCAGCGCCGATCGAGCCGCGCAGCTTCTCGCACCACTCGCCTCTCCGCTCTACAACCGAGCCAAGCAGCTCGACCTAATCGACCTGATGAAGGAGTTGTTGGCGCGATGATCGACCCCGTCGAGCTCTTCGGGGGCATGCCGTTCGCTAATCCAGACTTTCAACCCGAACGGCTCCTCGCCGCCACCAGCGTCGTACGCGGGGCTGAGGCCCGACGGCACGGCCTGGCAATCGAGGGAACAGCACTGTTCGATCCCAGACTCATCACCAAGGTACGCCAACAGCACCTCACCCAGGACATTCCCAGCCGGGCCCCGACATCAGCGCAGAACGCGCAGGTCGAGGAGACTCTAGGGCTGATCGCGCGCTCTGTGCCGCACTTCGCTCCGCTACTCCAGATTCCGATCCGCTTCCGGATCTTGGAGAACAGCATGGCCATCAGTGCGAGTTCGTTCGCATGGCCGCAGCACGTGTTCCTCGGCCCTGAGGCATTCGGGCGGCCAGCGCAGTTGGCGGAGCAGATTACCCATGAGATGTGCCACTGCTGGCTCTACTTCATGGAAGAGGTGACAGCAGTCCAAGCCGTCAGCGAAAGGGTTCTACGACTGCCGTCCGGAACCGCGAACCGCGACGCGGCGGAGGTCCTTGGCGCACTCCACGTGGCGGTGACTCTGCAGTTGCTGTGGGGCCGACTCGAGGTGAGCGCCGAGGAGCGGCACGACCGCGTGGTCGCGCTGCGCACATACGCCGATGGATGCATCGAATTACTTCGAGGGGCTGCCGCGTCGTATCTCACCGGCGCGGGTCACCGCCTCACTCACGACCTGGTGAGGATTCACGAACGGCTGAGTAGGGAGGTAACCCCAGCATGAGGACCTTTGGAATGTGGGGAACGCCGATCGTGCGAGACCCCAACGCGGTCTCTCCGGAGACCCTGGAGGACCTCAGGGCGCTAGTCCTGCGCGAAGACGCGCGTCAGCGCGGCACGAAGATCGGCACGTTCAACGCCTCGAAGACTGAGTCCGACCTCCTCGTCCTCTCCGACCCGCCACTGAAAGTGCTCCGCGACGCCATCGTTGAGATCGAAGGGCGCATGCTGTCGGCCCTGCGTATCGAGCATGAGGTTACCGGCCGCGGCGTGCTGGCTGAGGCGTGGGGCGTTGTCTACCACGACTGGGGCTTCCATCGTGTCCACTCGCACCACGACTCGGCATGGTCGGGCGTCTTGTACGTCGATATGGGCGATTCTCGCGACGAGGACGGGCAGATCGAGTTCCTGGACCCGCGTCCGTCGGCCTGCGCGCGGCACCCCGGCCAGCCGGCCGTGACGACGATCAAGCCCGCCACAGGAGAGATGATCCTGTTCCCGAGCTGGCTAGAGCACTGGGTGACACCGCACCAGGGCACTCGCCCGCGAATCGTCATCGCCTTCAATCTGGGCTACGGGGTGGCGGCGTGACCGCGCGGGTGCAGTGGATGTGGACGACTCCCATCCTGCTCGAGGACCTCTCGGACCAGCTCTCTCCGGACGACTTGGCAAGTCTCCGCGATGCGGCTGACGACGAACTGGTCGACGTGGCCGCCGCTTTCAATCTGCTTGACGGACTCGCCGCGGCGTTCGGTAACACCACCACGCGGTGGTCGTGCCACGTTCAAGAACTGGCGTCAGGCGATTACCGGTCGCCCGGGTACGACGCCGCCTACGTATACGCCTACCTCGTGCTGAACCGCATTGAGGGAACGCCACACGAGAACTCTGGAAACATTGTATTTGCTGATCCGCGCGCCGGAATCCAGAACGTCTTTGTCCCTGGCATGCCGTGGAACAAGGCGATCTCGATGCGCGCCGAACCGGGCCGCCTGGTCGGTGCCCCCGGCTGGGTGTCATCGATGATCACGCCGCTTGCCACCGGCGAAACGCTGGCCTTGCTACAGATCCGCGGCTGGCGCGCCTGACGCGCACCCGCCGAGCGCCGCTCCGGGCGGCGCCACACTCTCGCGCGGGCAACTCGGCTCGCGGGATGCAAAAGGAGGAGTCAAGATGGCAGACCGGCTCTCACGTTTCACGACGCCTGAGGAGCGTGCAAACGTCTCGGGCATCAACCTCAACGAGTCCGACGTCGACCAGTTTCTCGAAATGATGAAGAAGGGACTGCTCAACTCGGCGGCCGTGCACGAGGCGGCGGTTCAGGACAACTTCGGCCTCCGTGCCGAGGTAACCGTGCGCCTAAGCCGGCCCGTGAACGACGGCACCGGCGGGATCGCCGAGGTCGAGTCGTTCGCCAAGCACGGCGGCGAGATCCGTGCCTCCAAGGAGTACATCGACCCGGCCAAGAAGCCGATCGTCGACTGATCCGCTGCGGGGCCGCCGCTGCGCGGCGGCCCCGCAGCCTCGTCCAAACCGGTCGGAGGCCAACATGTCACCGCCAGCCGCCGGGGCATCGGCGCACGCAATCCAAGAGCACATCAGCTGGATACGGCGCCACGTCCTCCACGCACCTGGTGACCCGCTAGCGGCCGCGCAAGACTTCGCCCGGCTCCTGAACGCGACCAGCCACTACTTGGCGAACGGTCGACTAACCGCCATGCGCGCGCTCCAGCACACCTGGTCCGGGCAGGCTGAAACAGCGTTTCACGGGGCTACCGACCCTCACCCCGACGCTGCCTTGCGGGCAGGCGCCGAGCTCCTACGCCGCTGGGCCGGCGCACGTGGCAGCGAGCTGTTGGTAACGCTGGACCCCACGCTCGAACCGTACCGCTCGTGGCTTGCCGCCCCGCCCTCCAACGACCCGATCCAGGGCGATCCAAGAGCGTTAGCCGACCTCGCTGCCGCCCGGGCCGCCGCCCGCCGTCTACAGGCCCGCCCCGAGAGCGAACCCACCGACCTCGCCGCCGCGGTGCTCATGGTGAAGGCCGCAGCAGTTCGCGCAGCGGGCGGTGCCGCCCAACTCGTGGCCCACGTGTGCCAACGCGAAGGACTTGGAGTCCTGCCCCGACTCAAGTCTGTCCTTGACACCCCCCGACCGCAGACGCCGGCGACCGAGACCGTTCCTCCGCCGACCAGCGAGGATCTGGCCGCCCTGGCCCCCCAGGTGCGGAACTGGTCGGGATTCTCGACAGCCATGGCGGGGGTGGTGACCCTGGACCTCGAACCGCGTCTCGGCAAGCGCCGAACGTCGGCCTGCCTGCCACTAGACGCGGGTCGGTCAGTGGTGCTGGCATCCTTCGACGGGAGTCACGACGCATCCGCAAGTGTGCTGCACGAGGTGGCGCACGCCTTCACCTACTGGACCCTTGCGTCGACCCCTGAGCTGCTCCGACCGCCACGAGCGATCGACGAACAGGTCGCCCTTGACATCGAACTGCGGCTCCATCTCGCATGGGCTGAGCGGCTCGACCCGCATTCACGGATCGGATTCGTGGCCGCCGTCGAACACAGGTGGTGGCTGCTGCTCAATGACACCATGTGTCGACTAGAACGCGAGCTACACGTCCTGAAGCTACTCGACACCGGCGACACCGAAGCCGCGATCGAGCTCCTGCTTGACCAGGTGCCGCTCGCGGAGCTACGCGGCAACCCACAACTCGTTGACGAGGAACTGGCGCCGGCCAGGTATGCAACCGGTGCCACGCGAGCGCTAGCCGACTGGTCCACATCCACACCTTTCGATCAACATGTCCGCCTCGGAGCCGCGCCTGCGACACCGGCCCCAGTCGAGGCGGTCTCGGACCAGTGGCGTCGATACATGAGCGTTCTCCGACTGTGACTGATCGAGTACTCGTCGGCGGGTTGGCTTGACCTGTGCTGCCTGGTCCGGAACATGGTGAGGTGTCCAAGGACCCGTCCATCGTGGAGCCGCTTGAGCGGCTACCCGGGTTGGAGGCGCGGATCATCGAGTTGCCACGCGATGACGCCGGGTTCCGGCGGGGAAACGCGGGGTTGCGGGCGGAGGACGCAGATCTACGGGCTCGTTTGGGGCAGGAATCGTCGGGTTCGTCGCGGCCTCCATCGTCGAACGGGCTGGCTAAGCCGGCGCCGGAGTCGTGGGAGTACGGCAATCCGCACTGATTCGCTCCTGCTTCGCCACCGCCACCGCGCACGGCCGCAACATCATGAACGCCCTCACCGAAATCGTCACCGGCCGTCCCTGGCTACCAACCGGCGTAACCACCACCTGATCATTCACCTCCGACCCACACGAAAGGGAACTGCGTGAAGCGAGTTGCGGTGCCAGCCACCTCACCAGACCTGCGGCGGATGCTTCTCGCCTACACGGTCAGCACCGTCGGCACGCTGTTCGGCAGCGGTGTCGTCCTGTGGATCGCCATCACGGAGGTCGGTGTCAGCGGCAGTGAACTGGGGTTGTTGAGCGGCTTGGCGACGCTTGCTGCGGGTGCCGTCGCCCTAGTGGTCGCGCCGAGGATCGACACCTGGCACAAACGGCCAGTAATGGTGTCGCTGGATCTGCTGGCGGGCGCCGCCCTGCTCAGCCTCAGCCTCGCCACCTGGGCAGGAACGGTGACTCTGCTGCACCTGGCGGCGGCGCTCGCTACTCAAATGTCGGCCGCGATCCTCTTTGTCGCCGCAAGTACTCCGATGCTCAAACACATCGGTCACGATCGTCTGGATTGGGCGCTCGGCCGGCAGGAGTCGGTATTCTGGGCAGCCCAGCTGATCGGCCCACCTGCCGGGGGCGTGGTGACCTCCGCCATCGGCCCGTCCCTGACCCTCACCTGTAACAGCGCGTCGTTCCTGGTATCTGCCATCCTGCTGGCCAGGATCTCCGAACCAGGTCCCGCTGCCGAACGAGTGTCGACCGGCCTTCGGGTTGGCGTGGGCCTGCGAACCATCTGGCGACTGCCCCCTCTTCGTGCCCTCTATGTCAATGCCGTACTCTTCGGCTCCGCCCTCATGGCCACGACCCCGATCCTGGCGCTGTTCATCGTGCGCGACCTGGGCCTGTCCGCGTGGGAGTACGGGCTGATCCTCGGCGTCCCATGCCTCGGCGGGATGCTCGCGGGCACGCTGTCGCACCGGTTGATCCGGCGCTGGGGAAGGGAACGGATCCTTCGCAGCACCGGACTGGTCCGCGTCGTCTGGCTGCTTCCCCTCGCCGCGATACCGGCGGGGCCCGCAGCGGTCGCTGCGATCCTGACTATGCAGTTCGGCCTGCTCTTCACCGCAGGACTGTTCAACCCGACCTTCGCGTCTGCGCGGATGGCGGTCACCCCAGCGGACCGGCTCAGCGCGGTCGTCGGTAGCTGGGCGGCCACCACCCGACTGATTCACCCAATAGCCATCGGGGTGATCGGCCTCCTAGCCGAGATCCTGGGTGTACGCACCGCGCTCGCGATCGGCGCCGGGCTGGGGGCGTTAAGCATCCTTCCGCTGCTGAGTCGGTCATTCCGCGATCAACCAAGCCAAGACGCGATCGGGGATGGCGCCGCCACAAGCGACAGCGCGCAGATCGTCCTCGCGCCCCGCAGCGACACAACGAGCCGCGACACCCCCGCAACGGACGTTGGGCGGCCGGGCGGCGTCCGCACCAACTGACATCCACCGCGCGCCCCCAGCGCCTGCCAAGTGTCGGCGTACTCGCTCGATCAAGGAGCTGCGTACAGAGTTGGAGATCTCTGAGTTGATTGGGCATCGGTGGATGGCGCTATACGGCGGATTGAAGGCCGACGACGCTATCGGCTCAAGGACCTGAACGGGACAACAGCCGGCTGAGAGGATCGTCGCCGACCAGCTCCTCGATATCGAAATACGCAAGGAGTTGAACCGGGGAAACGGGTAAGCGGCCTGACGGCCGGCGTACGAGGCGCCGCCGTCGGCGTGCCGAATGTCGTGGCCCTTGCCACCGGCGACGGCTACGTCAGCAAGGGAACGGCCTCTGAGGCGCCGACCCTGCCGTACTTCTACTGCGGCACCTGGACCGAGTCACCGCCGGCGCCGAGATCCCGATCGAACAGATGCGGGCGGCCGCGCGGGAGTTCCTGACCACCGGCGACCGCCCCACCTGCGTCACCTGGCAGTAGGCCCGCCAGGCCGCCAGTCGCCGGCTACGCGGCCTTGCGTCCCTGGCGTGGAACGAGCCTGGTGGTGGCTTCGGCGGTGGATCGTTTGAGTTCCTGGAGTACGGAGGTGTAGGTGTCGGCGGTCAGTTTGTAGTTGGCGTGGCCGAGAGTGTCCTGGATTTCCTTGATGCTGGCTCCGGCGGCGAGCATGAGGGTCGCGGCGGTGTGCCGCAGGTCGTGGAACCGTACGGGTGGCAGGCCGCTGCGGGTGACGAGCCGTTCGAAGCGTGTGCTGATCGTGTCGGGGTGCCAGGGCTGGCCGTCGGGGCGGACGAAGAACACGTCCGTGCGGGGCCACGCGGGGCCGGCGGCGAGTCTCCATCGTGCCCGGCGGGCGAGGTAGGCGCGTAGGACAGCGACGGTTTCGGTGGCGAGTGGGATGATCCGGTCGCCGGCGGCGGACTTGACGTCCTTTTCGATGACCTTGTAGCCGACGGTGGTGCGCTGGCTGGTGATGGTGATGCCGGCGGCGTCGAGGTCGATGTCGTAGTCGTGCAGGCGCGCGAGTTCGCCGCGTCGTGGGCCGCGGTGGATGGCGAGGTCGAACAGGGCGTACAGCTCGGGGTCGTGGGTTTCGGCGTAGTCGAGGAAGTGGCCGGCCTGGGGCGGGGTCCAGACCATGACGGGGCTGGGGCGGCGCCCGGTGCGGCGCCACCGGTTGATGGCCATGTCGGTCCAGAGCTTGGGCCGTGGTGGTGTGCCGGAGGGCAGGTCGACCGATTCGGCGGGGTTGTGGTCGACGAGCTTGTGGCGGTATTTGCGGCGGGCGTCGTTGAGTGCCTTGCGCAGGGTGGCGAGGATCCGTTTCTGGCTGGCGGGTCCGACGGTGCGGGCGCCCTTGATCTTGTCGCGGAAGATTCTGTCGGGGTGGTCGCGGGCGGCGGTGATCTCGGCGTTGCGGGTCTCGATGGCGGCGAAGACGGCCTGAATGTGTCCAGCGGTGAGTTCGTGCAGCGGCATCTGGCCGAGCTGGGGAATCCAGTATCGGGTGATGTGGTCGCGGTAGCTGGCCATGGTCGCTGGCGAGAGTCCGGTCCGGTGTGTGATCCAGGTGGTGAGGTAGTCGCCGAGGGTGAGCGCGGCGTCGGTGGGGGTGGGGGCGTGGATGCGGTGTGCGACGTGGTCGCGGTCGGGTAGCGGGTCGCCGGGCTTGCAGGCGTGAAGGAGGTCGGCGACGTGGCGGCGCAGGATCTTGTCGCGGCCTGCGAGGCCGAGCAGGTTGCGGGCGTGGTCGCGTTCGGTGACGGCGTCTTCGCGGGTGTCGAAGCCGGTGCGGCGTAGCGGTCGGCGCTTGCCGGTGGCGTCGGTGGGTAGTTCGAGCTGGTAGCCCCAGGTGCCGTGGTGGGGGTTCCAGCCGTTGCCGCGGCGCAGTTTGGGGCATTGGGCGCCGAGGCGCTTGCCGTTGTCGCGGCAGCTGCAGCGTTTGGTGATGGAGCCGTCGGCCATGATGTCGGGTTCTCCTCACCGGCGTCCCCGGGCGGGGGCGTCGGGTTGTGGGGTGTCGTTGGTTGGTGATCGACGCTCGTTTCGGCGGGGTGATCAAGTCGCCGGTGGTGGGCGATCGGAGTGGTTGGCGGGGACGCCGAGGGTGGTGAGGATGGCGGGGACGGAGACGCGGTAGCGGGATCCGATCCGCAGGACCGGCACGGGCAGGTGGCCGGTTCGGGCCAGTTCGTAGGCGCGGCTGCGGGACAGGCCGAAGATGGCGGCGGCGGTGGCGATGTCGGTGGTCGCGCCGAGGGCGCGGATCCGCTCGACGGTCCAGGCAGGACGGCCCTGGGTGGACGGGGTCGGCTCCGTTGGGGTGGCGGGGTTGGTGGTCATCTCGATTCCTTCATGTGGGGTGTTCACGGTGGCGAGCCAGCGCAGTAGGCGGGGCAGGTTGCGGCGCGGGCCGTAGGCGAGGTAGGTGCCGTCGACGGAGTGGCAGCCGATCGAGGCGGCGTAGCGCAGGCGGGTGAGGCTGTTGACCCGGCCGAGGTGGGCTCGCTTGCCGTGTGCGACTGCTGCGGCGACGAGGCCGGCGGCCGCGGGGCCGAGTTTCCAGTCGGTGGTGCCGCCGATGAACAGCACGTCGAACTCGTTCCAGGGGACGGTGTGGTGTTCCAGGCCGTCCTGGGCGACGAGCGCCGCCGGGTAGCCGGCGGCGCGGATGCGGGCGAGCATCGGGGTGGCGGCGGTGAGGGTCGCGGCGGCGTTTCCGGGTACGTCCGGGGCGGTGGCGAACGCGCACCGGCCGGCATGCTGGCGTCGTCGTGCCAGCCAGGCCAGGTAGGCGGTGTCGCCGGGGTAGCGGCCGGTGTAGGCGGAGTTGTCGGCGCACCAGTTCCAGCCGGGGCGTACGGCGTTGCCAGCGGCCGGGGTGGCGATCATGCCGAGCAGGCCGGCCGCTATCGCCTCACGGACGGCGGGGCCGGACGCGGTGGCGTAGTAACGCACGGCAGGCGACGACGGCGCCGATGACGGCGAGGGTGGCGGTCATCTTCGCGAACAGTTGGCCGCCGATCGCCGTAGCGACCGGTATCCCGGCGATCGCCAGGAAGATGACGGTGTCGACGAGCGCGCCGGCGGCGTTGGACGCCGTCGCGGCGCGGATCCAGCCGCGGCGGCGCAGCGGCTGGTAGACGGCCAGGTCGACCAGTTCGGCGATAGCGAACGCGATACCGGACGCGACCGCGAGACGCGGGCCGGCGGTGCCGGCGCAGGCGAGGGTCCCGGCGAGGATCGCCGCGAAGAGGCCGGCGCGATTCCAGTGCTCGTGTACCCAGTCGCGGGCCAGCAGGACCAGGCCGGCGGCCCAGGTGCCGGCGGTGGCGTGCAGCCCGAGCCCGACGGGGATGAGTCCCCATCGGGCGGTGGCGAGGTTCGCCACCACGGCCAGGCTGACGAAGCACGTCACGGCGGTCACCGGGGCCATCCGTCGCAGAGTTTCCGCGCTGGGGCGGCTCTGCCGCCGTGGCCGTCGCCGGCCGGTCGCGGATCCGGGCCGGTTCGGCAGGTGCGTGGGGGTGTTCATCGGAAGCTGTTCCTCGTTCCAGGAGAAGGAAGGGCCCGCCACCGTGTGGTGGCGGGCCCTGGGATGGGGATGACGGGTGGGATGCAGGCGGGTGGCTACCTGGTGGCGTTCCACGGCGGGTTGGCGGCTGGTGGCAACGTCCACCGGTGCGGGCACAGCAGCAGCCGCAGCGCGGCGGCCGCCTGTTGGGGGACGACGCCGTTGCCGAGGACCCGTAGCGCGAGGGTGCGGGGCAGGTCGAGTTCGGGGGCGGTGACCCAGTGCTCGTCGAGGCCCATCAGCCATTCCACGAACGGCGGGGCGAGGACTGGCTTGCCGTGCCGGCCGGGCTGGGTCGGGTTCGGTGCCGGTCGGCCGAGCAGGGTTTCCCAGCGGGCGACCGCTGGGGCGTAGGCGCCCCAGCGGGCTTCGTCCGGCTGGGCCTGTTCTGGGAGGTTGGCGATGGTGGAGCGTAGGTCGGGTCCGCCGGTGCCGTGTCGGCCCGGTCCTCGGCCGTCGGAGGCGGTCGGTGTCGGCAGGGTCCGGGTTGGGATCCGGACCGCGGCGGAGGGCAGGGTCAGGTCACCGTGCGACCCGCGTTGTCCCGGGCAGCCCTTGGCGCCGTCGCTGGCGCGTGGGGTGGGCAGCAGTCGGGTGGCGTCGGTCAGCGTTCGGCCGTGGTGGTCGATCGGCATGTTCCTGCTGGCGGTGGCGTTGGCTGATGACCGGCTGTCCGCCGCTGTTGGTGTGGGCAGCAGCCGCCTCGCACGGCTGGGGCCCCTCGCGGTGTCGGCGTCTTCCCCGGTCGCCGTTGGTAGTTGCGCGGCCCACTGGTGCAGGCCGGGCCGGCGGGCCGCACGGGGTGATGGTGACCGGTTGGATCCGTAGACCGTGGCGGTTGGTGTGGGTAGCAGGTTGTTGCGGGTACCGGCGGGTTCGACGAGGTCGGGCAGCCCGTACTGGTGGCCGGGGCCCTTGCCGTCACGGGCGCACGGCGTCGGCAGCGTCGGCACCCCCTCGACTGGTGGGAGTGGCCACCTTCTTATCTGGACAGTTCAGGTTCTGGCGATTCTGCGGACGACTCGTTGAGCCCCTACGTTGTCCAGCGTGCGTGTGATGAAGGTTGTTGATGCCCGGCCCGGGTGGCCGGCGGTGGAGTTGGTTGACGACACCGGCGTGCCTGTAGCTGATGTGGCCGGGTTTCTTCGCCTGTTGACGGTGCGCGACTATTCGCCGAACACGGTCCGTGCCTATGCGTACGACTTGCAGAAGTTGTACCGGTTTCTGCACGAGCGTGGCTTGACGGTCGAGGAGTTCCGGCCTGCGCTGGCGGTGAGTTTCATCGAGTGGTTGCGAACCCGTTCGTCGAGCCGTAAGGCACAGAGACTGGATCTTGCTTTGACCGCCGGGAACGGCCGGTTGCTGGCGGCCAAGACCTGTAACCGGGTGCTGGCTGCGGTGTCGTCGTTCTTCGAGTACCTGATCAGCGTCGAACGCTACGGCGGCGCCGATAACCCGATCGTGACGATTCCTGACCAGGCTGCGGCTCGAGTTCCCGGCCGACCTCGGGCGCCGCTGGTGACGTCGCGTCCCCAGCGGCCGGTACGTCGGGCGTTGCGGATCAAGACGGTGGAGTCGCTGCCACGACCGATGTCCGACGACACCTATGTCGCCTTGCTGGGCGTGCTGCGCACCCGGCGGGACCGCGCTCTGCTGGAGCTGATGTGGGAAGGCGGCCTGCGGCCAGGAGAGGTCCTGGGCCTGCGGCTGGACGACATCTCCTACGGACGCCGGCGAATCGTGGTGCGCCACCGGACCGATCACCCGGCAGGAGTGCGACAGAAATCCCGCCGGGACCGGACCGTCGACCTGCTGGAAGGCCGGGCCTTACCGGCCGTCAGCGACTACGTCATGCACGAACGCCCCGCCGACGCCGACACCGGCTACGTGTTCCTCGTCGGCGGTCGCGGCCAGCGACGATTAGAGGCGTTGAGCTACGACGGCTTGGTGCGTATGTTCGCCCGGGCCGCCCGGCGTGCCGGCGTGCGCGACGCCTGGCTGACACCCCATGCGCTGCGCCATACGCACGCGACCCGCATGTTCGAAGGCGGGATGCGAGATTTGACCCTGATGACCAGGCTCGGGCATGCCAGCCCCGACTCGACGAAGATCTACACCCGGGTCAGCGATCCCGACGTGATCAAGGACTACCGGGCCGCGATCGGGGACACCGCACCATGAGCGGAGCCGCTCTGCGCCTGCAGGCGTCACCGCCACCGCCCCTGGTCGGTGACCCACAACATTGCCCGGCCGAGGAGTACACGTCGTTTGTCGAGCACAGCGGCATCTACAGCCCTGACCGCAAGATCCGGCTGCATCGCCGACACGTCCGCTTCCTGCGCCAGTTCCCCGAGCTGGAGAGCTGGTTCGACCAGCCGCTGCGGCAGCGGCTCGGGTGGCGCAACAAGGACACCCAAACCCGGCGCCGCGGCCCCGGGGATGACTTCGACGTCACCGCCGGCTGGATCAACTACAACGCCCGCGACTACCTGATCTACCTGGCCCTGACCGGTCGGCTGCGGCTGGACTGGGGCTGGCTGCTCGGCATCGGTGTGATCAAACCGTGGCCGATCGCCGACCAGCTCGGCCTGCCACTGACCGCCCAGGTCGACCAACTCCGCGAGCAGGTGACCGCGCTGGGGCACAACCCCGACAGCAGCACGTTCCGGGTGTCCTGGACCGTGATGCGACTGGTGCTGCACCGCGGCGACCCTGACCTGCACGCGATCACCGCCGACGATGTCGAGCAACTGCGGGCTACCATCCGCACCCTCGACCAGATCCCCGGCATCGCCGAGGTCCTCAGTCCGCGGCACCTCACGACGATCAAGAACGCGTGGGGCACCAACGTGTTCCGCACCGGGATATCGTTGTTCCACGCCGGAATCACCGACCGGCTACCTCAGCGCAACGCGCCCAAGCCGTTGCCACCGATGAGCCCGCAGCCTCGCATCGCCGCGGTGATGGACCGCTACCTGATCGAACGAGCCCTCATCGTGCGCCCCGACTCGATGAGCGCGAGCCGGGCGGCGATGCGACGCCTGGGCAGCTGGCTGACCCAGCAACGCCCGGCCGTGGAGAGCCTGGCCGAGCTGAGCCGCGCCGACCTGCTGGACTTCATGACCTGGCTGGCCGGGCAACGCAAGGTCAAGCACCCCGAGCAGCCGCTCGGCGACGCCTACCGCCGCAGCATCATCTCCGAAGTCACCGTGTTCTTCCGCTACGGAGCCCACGCCGAGTGGACCGACATGCCCGCGCGCCCCGTGCTGACCCGCCTGGACGTGCCCCGGGCGGTCCAACGCGTCCCACGATTCATCCCGGCCCACCAACTCGAACCGCTCATGACCGCGATCCGCGCCATCGAATGCCCGCTGCAACGGTGCGCACTGCTGGTCGCCCGGTGGAGCGGCGCCCGCCGCGGAGAGATCCGCCGACTGCACCTCGACTGCCTCGACGCCTACCCCGACGGCACCCCGCGGCTGCGGCTCGCCGCCGGCAAATCACTCAAAGAACGCACCGTGCCGATCCACCCCGAAGCCGCTGAAGCGATCCGCGCCGTCCATGAGCTGCGTGCCGGACACCAGGACCGCGGGATCCACGACAAGGACCTCGGCAAGACCGTGCGCTACCTGTTCCTCAACAACGGCCGGCTCGCCGATGTCGAATACCTGTTCGCGGTGCCGCTCGGGCGCATCTGCGACGAGCTCGGCATCCTCAACGCCGACGGCAAGCCGGCCATCCACCCCCACCGGTTTCGGCACACGCTGGGCACCCAACTGGCTGAGAAAGGCGCCCGCACCCAGACGATCATGAAGATCCTGGGGCACCTCAGCGCGGGCATGTCGATGACCTATTCACAGATCTCCGACCCGACCGTGCTGGCCGACTACCAAGCGGTCCTGCAACCCGGCGCCGCCCTCGCCGGACCCCTTGCCGACACCCTGCGCCGCGGTGAACTGGACCAGACCGCGCTCGACTGGCTACAGACCAACTTCTATAAGACCGAACTCGAACTCGGCCACTGTCTGCGCCTACCCCAAGAAGGGCCATGCGAGTGCGACATCTACCTGACCTGCCCCAAGTTCGTCACCACACCCCAGTATGTCCCTCGGCTACAAGAGCGGCTGCGCACCGAGGAACGACTCATCGCCGACGCCACCGAACGCGGCTGGGCCCGCGAGATCGAACGACACCGCTGCACCGCCGACCGCATCCACGGCCTGCTCCACGAACTGGCCAAGCACGCACCACCTGGTGAGTAAACCCCGCCCGACAGGAACAGGGTCGCCGCTGGCAACGTGATCAGGAAGGATGCGGTCATGACCTATCCGTCGCCCCTGCCTGATCCGGGAACGGACACCACCCGCCGCTACGTGATAACCACGCGCGCTGACGACGAGGGACGATGCGCCCGGTACCTGGACCTGCTCCACGGCAACTTCATCCACCGACCTGACGGAGATCAGGCTGAGTTCATCAGCGATCTGAAACACGATGCCGAGCAGATCAGCGACGCTGAGCTCACCTTTCTGCTGCAAATCGATGGCCGTCCGGAATGGCGGAAGCGGCTCACCGCCGCCTGGCTCATCGGTCTCAGTCAAAGAACCCAGTTCCGCGACAGTATCGGCGAACTGCTGCTGGAAAGCCGGGTCTGCTTCAGCGGCCAAGGCTACTGCGTCGCGCTGGCCGCCTTCGGCACTCAGCGCGACGCAGAACTCCTGATTGGCTACCTCGATCATTACCTGCCTCAGGTCGACCTGCGCTACGACCAGGACTGGGCACTCGGCGCGCTCATGCACCTCGACACCAGCCTCGGCACCCACCACGCCGACCGATACCTGGCATCCGAGGGGCTCTGGGAAACCTGGAACAATCGCTACCCCTCAAGCCAGATAGACCCGGCCAGCTACCAGCACCTCATTGCCACAGCCGTTGGATTGTGACGTCCACCACATTGATCGAGAACTGTCCAGATAAAGCAGGAACAGCCGGTCGCGGCGGTGGGGTGCGCCGATGTCGGATGCGCGTAGGCATAGCCAGCTCGTGTCGTACCCGATCTCGGCCAGGTCGGCGTGGACGACGTCGAAGCCCCGTCGTAGGAGGGCGGCGACGTTCTCCACGAAGACGAGCCGGGGTCGAAGTACCCGAACGGCTTCGGCGACGTGCTTCCAGACGCTGGAGTGTGTTCCGGTGATGCCGGCGCGCTTGCCGGCGTTGGAGATGTCCTGGCACGGGAAGCCGGCGGTGAGGATGTCGACCGGGGCGACCGTCGTCCAGTCGACGGTACGGATGTCGCCGAGGTTGGCGACGTCGGGCCAGTGGTGGGCCAGGACGGTGGTGGCGTGGCGGTCGGTTTCGGCGTACCAGGCGAGCCGGCCGCCGAGCACCAGTTCGACGGCCAGGTCGAGTCCGCCGTACCCGCTGCACAGCGATCCGATCCGGGGCCCGGCCTGCGGGGCGGGGCGCTCACTCACGCCACCTTCCGCACCTGGCTGCCACCACGACCGCCCGGTCGCGAAGCGCCGGGAGCTGATTGCTCGTCGAGGTGGGGGGCAGATCCACGGCCCGCACCCCGACGCCGGGCCGGCCGGGGCGTAGGACGACCTGGTCGAGCGAAACCCGCTGCCGGTGCAGGAAAAACCGGCCACGCAGCGGCTGTCCTACGGCGTTGGCTGCTGCGATGATCTCGTCGTGTCTGACGCTGGCCGGGCCCTGGAGTGCCGCAGGTGCGGCCGACCCGTGCGGGTGGGCCGCCAGAACTACGAACTCTTCGAAGGCATGCACTACGTGTGCTTCCACTACGAGTTCGAGCACGATCCGGCGGATCCCGATGAGGACTGTGGTGTGGCGGGTTGTCCCTCTGCACCCGCAGCGCGTCACAAGGAACGGCTGCTCGGCGAGGTACGACAGCTTCTGGCTGACTGGTCCGACGGCCCGCCTGCCAACTGGGACAACACAACGTTGCCCGACTATCTTGAGGCGCTCGCCGGCTGGCTGAACGACTGTGACGGCTACTACCAGAGCCGAGGACTGCCCGTTCCGTGGAACGGTTGGGAGGTAACGGCTGCCGCGATGCGCGCCGCGACCCTGTACGAGTGAGTGATTCATAGGCCGCCGTCAGCGTCGGGCTTCAGGGGCTTGCCCAGGACCAAAACGTCCTCATGGGCGATCAGGTGCATCGGCACTCCGCCGGCCCTCGCCCTGCGGACCTGCTGAAGCTGGAAGAACGACGGACGGGCCACCAGGGCGCCGTCGCGGACCGCCGCCAGCAGCGCGACGCACCGCTCGAGCGGCACGAGGCCGGCGGCAGTGCCGGCGGCCAGGACCGCCGAGGGCAGGTCGACCAGTTCCCCGCGCTTGCGCCACGGCCGGGCGGTCACCACGACCACCCCGCCGGGACGCAGCAGGCTGAAGCAGCCACGCAGGATGTCGGTGAACCCTGCGGCCAGCCCCGCCAGAGACGGGCGGTAGGCGAGGTTTCCCTTGTCCTCGCCGTATCGGTCGTCGGACTTGACCACCCCGTCGGCGCCGGGACGGACCAGGCCGTGCACGGTCGGTCCGTACGGGGGCGAGGTGACCACGAGAGCCACCTGTCCGGCAAGCGCTTTCGGGACCAGGGACATCAGTCGGGTCGCGTCGCCGCGGATCACCGCGCCCCGTCCATTAGCGCCTTGCTCGTGGGCGTGGGCAAGGTTCGCGTCGGCGATGTCGGACCAGCGGGACTCGTACTCGACGCCGATCGCGTCGCGTCCGGCGTGGACGGCTTCGACCAGGGTGGTGCCGATCCCGCACATGGGGTCGAACACCAGGTCGCCGGGCCGGGTGTAGGCGTGGACCGCGTGCGCGGCGATCGCTGGCAGCATCCGGGCCGGATGCTTGACCGACTCCGGCACGTACCGGCCCCGCCGCTGCACAGGGCCGTTCGACTGGGCGGTCGCCCAGACGGACAGGCCGTCGGGATCGGCGCGGTGCCGACCCTGGTAGTCGCCGGAGGGGGCGCCGTTGTCCGGCTGGTTCGGGCCGTACGGCCCGGCGGTGTTCTCGTCAGGCACGGTGCTCACCGCCGTCACCGTCGCGGTGGCGTCGCCGACCCGGCCCGGTAGGGGCTGGCTGTTGCGGGGTGAAGACCAGCAGGTCGGCGTGCACCCGCCAGTGGGCGACTGTCCACTGCCCGCCGCTGGCGTGCGCCAGGGCGAGCAGTTCCTCGTCGGTGACGTGGTAGACGAAATGATCGCCGTCGGTATCGGCGGCGACCGCCACGATGTGCTGCAGGTAGCCGAGTCCCGCGCGGGAGGCGGCGGCCACCAGCGGGCCGAAGTCCTCCGGCGTGGGCGGCGTGCCGGTGCCGCCGACCACGAGGACGAGGCAGCCACCGGGGCGCAGCAGCCGGACGCAGGCGGCCAGGAGCCCGGCGAGCCGGGTCTGGGCGGGCGTGTCGGCGTCGTGCAGCGGCCAGCAGGCGACCACCAGGCTGGTGGCCGCGTCCACCGGCCCGTCGTCGTACGGGCGGGCGGCCGTGCCGTCGGTACCGGCGCGGTCGGGGTCGGTGAGGTCGTCGCCGAACCAGTCGGCGAGCTCGGGCGGGTCGAGCTCGTTGTTCTCGTCGCTGGCGTCGAGGTCGGCTGGCCCGGACAGGTGCTCGGTGGTCACCTGCGGCTGGTGTGGGGTGAGGGCTTCGATGACCAGGTGGGAGCTGTCGGTGAACCAGGCGCGGTGGTGCCGGCGCCCACCCCGACCGCAGGTCGCGGTCAGGGCGTGGTCGGTGGTGAGGTCGACGACCGCGTCGCCGGGCCGGCTGTAGGCGGCGACGAGGCGGTAAGCGAGACGGGTGGGCAGGCTGGTGTGGGTTTCGGCGCCGGTACGTGCCGTGCGCCAGACCGTGATCGGTACCGGCGGGTCACCGGCGACCAGGTCGATGAGTGCGGAGTCGGCCGGCTCGATACCGTCCGGGTCGTGCGGGTGCGGCGTGTGCTCGCTCATATGGATGTCGGCTCCGCGCCGCGCCGTGAAGCGCTGACACCCCCAAACCGGGTCTTGTGAGCCCTGGCGAACTCTTCCGGGACTCACAGCCGCTCACAGCCACCGACAGCGCACGGATAGTCCTGCTTCATGCCGGTTTGGGCTTCCTGGTGCTGCAAGGTGTCTCGATGCGGTCGAACTGCCAGCGGAGGGAACAATCGGCCTTGCCCCGCCGGCCAGTCACGCTGTGTTACTGACAGTAGGCACCGTTCCGCGTCGGCCGGGATGAAAGAAAGGACGGGAGGACCGGCGTCGACCAGCGGTGTGAGACGGCGCCGCTGTCACAGGAGCGGCCGAGCGTCGCCCGCGAAGGGGTCTCGGGTGATGGTCGCGTCGTGTCACAGGCCGGGATCGGGGCGAGTGTCGCAGGGGCGCGGGTGGGCTGGCACGGGTTCGGCGGCGACAGGTTGTGACAGCGGTGCTGTGAGCGGGACCGGCTGTCACAGGGGCGCCCGTGCGAGCGCTGTGAGCGTCGGCCACGCCAGGCACGGGACTGCACTGCCGGGGTGGCATGGGCCGTTGTCACGGCCGTCCGGATGCCTCTGACACAGCCTCTGTGAGGTGTCACAGGGCAGGTCAACCGGCCTTTGCCAGCACTTCTGTCAGCGATCACAGTCGATGACAAGCCGATGTCACAGGTCGTACGCCAGCGGCCGGGAGGCGCTCGCTCATCGGATGGTTGAGCAGCTTTGTCAGAGCCGTGTGAGCCCGCTGTGGCGGAATCGGCGTCACCGATCGCCGAGACGCACCGGCGATGCCATCGACCCCCTTCCTTGTCACAGGAGCTTTGACATGAGCGTGTCCGACACGACGGACTGGCCCACCTCCGCCCTTGACGCGGCGGCGACCGCGTTCGCCGCCCTGACCTGCGAGCCCCAGCCGATGGTGCTCGACTGCACAATCTTCGACCCCGGCCGAGGGCTGCCGACGGAGGCGATGCCGCTGCCCGCGCTGCGGGACTGGCTGCTACGCCACCCTGACGCCTACACGGCCCGTGACGAGGTGTGGCGGGAACTGATCCGCCGGGCCCGGCTCGACGGGCCGCAGTGGGTCGTCGCGGCCGTCGGCATGGCGCTGCCGGCGCTGCGGCAGTACGCGGCCCAACTGTCCGCCGTCCACGGCGGCGACCCTGCGGACCTCGACGCCGAAATCCTCACCGGCTTCCTGACCGCGCTACGCGACCGCGTCGACCTGGCCAGGCCGGCACCTTATGCGAGCCTGTGCAAGGCGGCCTGGCGGGCCGGACACCACCTGCTGCGGCAGCAGCGGGAGTACCTCCCGGTGGACGACATCGAGCACGTCGCCGCCGGCCCCCGCATTCCGCGGGTGCCCTACGGCCACCCGGACCTGCTGATCCGGCGTGCGGTGACCCTTGGCATCCTCGACCCCGAGGACGAGCAGGCCTACGTCGATGTACGGCTCGGGCACCGGGCGATCGAACCCATCGCCGCCACGACCGGGGCCAGCGTCGACGCCCTGCGCATGCGCCTGTCCCGCATCGACAGCCGAATCGCCGAGGCACTCGCCGACGGACTGCTGACCGGTACGGCATCGCCGGAGACCAGGGCCCAACTGCGGGCCCAGGCGGCACAACGCGCAAGGCTGCGGGCCGCCCGGGCGACAGCCGCCGTACGCAGAGTTGTTGTCCCAGTCGCCTGATCCTCGATCTGAACGGCTGTGGCCCGACGCCGAGCGTCGGGCCACAGCCGTTTCACGTCTTCGTACATCGGGGTTCTCGCGGCGATGTACCGGGGCGCCAACCAGCGATAGGCCGGTTGCATCGTGATCGGGCGTGGTCGGCTGTCTGTATGTCCTGTTTGGTGAGTGTGGCCGATGCGGTGGTGTGGTACACCGGAGTCGACCGTTCTCGTGTCGGAGGGGTTACCCGTGGTTGATGTTGGTGAGATGGCCGGCGCGGTGGTGCCGTTCCTGTCGGCTGCAGCGGGCGTGTACGGCAGTGCGGTGGTGCAGCGGGTGACGGACCGGGGCGCGGACGTGACGGCTGACGTGGCGGTGGGGTGGGGACGGCGGCTGATGGGACTGTTCCTGGGGTCGTCGCGGTCGGCGCAGGTGGGTGCGGCGGTGACGGACGTGGCGGAGAATCCGGATGACGAGGCGTTCACGGCGGCGTTGTTCGCGCAGGTGCGTCGGGCGCTGGCCGAGGACGACCGGTTGGCCGGCGAGGTCGCGGCCATTCTGGCCGAGGCGGGCGTGGCCGGCGGGAGCAAGTTCACCGTGACCGTCTCCGGGTCGACGGGTGTGCAGGTCGGAGACCACAACACGCAGACGATCACCATGGCCCCGCCGCCCGCGCGGTGACCCGTTCGTCCGACCCGGACCGGGTCGCGGTCGACGGCTCCACGGGTGTGCAGATCGGGTCGGACAACGTACAGAACATCGCGTCCGTGGACGCGTCCACCGTGCCGTCACCGCAGGCCGTGGCGCAGGTGGCCGGGGTCGACAACCTACCGGTCGGATCCGCGGTGTTCGAGGGCCGGGACGTGGCCGAGCTGGCGGAACTGTTGCACGGGGCGCGGACGGGCGTGGTCGTCGGACAGGCCGCCGTCCACGGCCTGGGCGGAATCGGCAAGACCGAACTCGTGCTGCACTACGCACGCGGCTACCGGGACCGGTACGGCCTGGTCTGGTGGATCACCGCAGACACCGCCGACAACGTCGGACTCGGGCTGGCCGGCCTGACACGGCGGCTGCATCCGGTGGCAATGTTGGCCGACACGCAGGCGTGGGCGGTGGGCTGGCTACAGGCGCACCGGGACTGGCTGCTGGTGCTGGACAACGTCGAGGACATCGCCGACATCACGTCGTTGCTGGGGCAGGTCGCCGGGCGCGGGACGGTCCTGGTGACGACCCGCCGTGACCTGGGCATGGCCCGGTGGGCGCGGTACGGCCTGGCGCCGCTGCGTCTCGGGGTGCTCGACCGGGCGGCGAGCGTACGGCTGCTGACCCGGCTGACCGGGGTGGACGACGAGGCCGGCGCGGACCGGCTCGCCGCGGATCTCGGTGACCTGCCACTGGCGTTAGAGCAGGCCGCCGCGTACATCAGCCAGCATCACGGCCTCGACTTCGACGGCTATCGGCGGTCGCTGACCGAACAGAGTTCCCGCATCCTGTCGCACCCGGGAGAAGGCGCCGCGACCCGTAGTGTCGCCCGGATCTGGCAGGTCAGCATGACCGCCATCCGCCAGCGTTCACCGCTCGCGGCGCGGGTAATGGCCGTGCTGGCATGGCTGGCACCCGACGCCCTGCCCGAAGACGTACTGGCAGGCCTGACCGACGACACACTCGAACTGGGCGAGGCGCTGGCGTTGCTGGCCTTCTACAGCATGATCAGCCGTGCCGAGGGTACGGTGAGCGTCCACCGCCTGGTACAGGCTGTCACCCGCGACAGCAGCGCCACCCCACCACCGGAAACCGCGAGCCGCCCCACCGACCAGGCCGCCGCGCTGCTGGTGCAGGCGATACCCGACGACCCGATCGACAACGTGGCCGGCTGGCCGCGGTGGAAGCTGCTGCTTCCCCACATCGACGCCCTCATCACCAACATCGGTACCGGACACGACAACGTGAATCTGCTGATTCTCGGCGACTGGGCGGCGCGCTACCGTCTGTTCCAGGGCCAGCTCGTCCCCGCCATCGCCCAGTTCGAACAGATCCTCACCGCCAAGCGGCGAATACTCGGCGACAACCACCCTGACACCCTGGCCTCCCGCAACTACCTCGCCTCCACCTACCAGGTCGCAGGACAGATCACCGAGGCCATCACCCAGTTCGAACAGGTCCTCACCGACCGACGACGCATACTCGGCGACAACCACCCTGACACCCTGGCTTCCCGCCACAACCTCGCCGACGCATACCAGGCCGCGGGACGGATCACCGAGGCCATCACCCAGATTGAACAGGTCCTCACCGACCGACGACGCATACTCGGCGACAACCACCCTGACACCCTGGACTCTCGCCACAGCCTCGCCTCCACCTACCAGACGGCAGGACAGATCACCGAGGCCATCACCCAGTTCGAACAGGTCCTCACCGACTGCCAGCGGGCACTAGGCGACAACCACCCGCATACCCTGATCACTCGCCACAGCCTCGGCTGCGCCCACCACACCGCAGGACAGATCACCGAGGCCATCACCCAGTTCGAACAGGTCATCGCCGACTGCCAGCGGATACTCGGCGATAGCCACCCGCGCACCCTGATTGCCCGTCATAACCTCGCCGGCGCCCACCACACCGCAGGACAGATCACCGAGGCCATCACCCAGTTCGAACAGGTCCTCACCGACTGCCAGCGGGCACTAGGCGACAACCACCCGCACACCCTGCTCACCCGCCACAGCCTCGCCTACGCCCACCACACCGCAGGACAGATCACCGAGGCC
The DNA here is from genome assembly GCF_018324255.1 of Polymorphospora rubra. Classification (GTDB taxonomy): domain Bacteria; phylum Actinomycetota; class Actinomycetes; order Mycobacteriales; family Micromonosporaceae; genus Polymorphospora; species Polymorphospora rubra. Next base: position 2,858,628 of record NZ_AP023359.1, on the reverse strand, counting down.
ATCACCCTGCTCGAACAGGTCCTCACCGACCGACAGCGCATACTCGGCGACAACCACCCGGACACCCTGGACACGGAGTCGTTGCTCCGTGCCGCCCGAGACACGGAATAGTCCCAACTGTCTCGGTTTGATCGGCGAATATCGTCCTCTCCGGATGGCTTGAAGTTGATGCAGCCCTGTCCGAGCCATCGATGCCTGGCCGCGAGCACCTCCCTACTCGTCTTGTCCAGAACGTTCGGCCGAGCCAGCACGGACGGCCCTGGAATTCGGTTGCTGACCTGCGTTGTGAGCTTCCTATCGGTGTTGTGAGAGTTGTGTGAGAGCGGTCGGCGTTCGCCAGGGCTCACAAGACCGGGTTTGGGGGTGCGGGACTCTTCCGGGTCTGACACGGCTCGCCGGTCCCGCCCGCCGTCGGGCACGGCGAGGAGCGGACGTGATCCGCGTTCCCCGGGTGCCGCGCCAGTTGATGCGCTGACACCACATCGATTACCGCAACCACCCTCGAGGGAGGACAAGCTCCTCCCGGGGCTGGCGCGGATCTTGGTCGTCTTCGCCTGTGCCCGGCGGCGGTCCCAACCGTTCTCAAGCAAGCGCCGCGACCCGTGCCGCCTACGGGCGCGGCGGGAGGTGAACCGTCATGTCCCGCATCCCGCTACTTCACACCCTGCTGGCCCGCCCCGCTGCCCGCACGGCGCTGCGTCTGGCAGCACCCCTGACCGGCATTGGCCTGGCCCTGTGGCTTCCCGCCGCCGCGTACGCCGACCCCGGAGCGCCTGTCCATCTGGTGGTGAACTCGCTGCCGGTGGTGATCGGCAACCTGCGGAACTGGATCATGGGAATCCTGGCCGCGGTCGCCACCTTGTTCCTCGTTCTGGCCGGGGTGTACTGGGCCACCGCCGGTGGTGACCCGGCGCAGGTCGAGCGGGCCAAGCTCGCCCTGCGCAACGCCCTGATCGGCTACGGCCTGGCGGTCCTGGCCCCGATCCTGCTGCAGGTCGTCCAGGGCATCGTCGGGGGCTGACCGGCATGGGAGGGCTCTTCGATCAGGTCCTCGACTGGCTGACCGGGGCAGTCCTGGACTGCCTCGACGCGATCTTCGGCCTGGTCACCGGGGTGCTGCTGACCACGCCGCAGGTCACGGCGCTGCCGCAGGTGCAGGCGCTCACCGGCCGGTCGGTCTGGATCGTGGACACCGTCTTCGTCCTGGCGTTCGTCGCCGCCGGCGTGCTGGTCATGGTCGCCGGTGGCAGCGAACAGTCCCGGTACACGGTCAAGGACCTGCTGCCGCGGCTGGTCGTCGGTTTCACCGCCGCGCACTTCTCCCAACTGGTCTGCGCCCAGCTCATCGACGTCGCCAACGCGCTGACCGGGGCGGTCAGCGACGGCGGCCCCGACAGTGACAGTGCGTTCGCGGCGATCCGGACCCACCTCACGGCCGGCCGGGACCAGACCGTCGCCCTGCTGTTCCTAATCCTGGCCCTAGTCATCACCGCGCTGATCGCGACCACCGCGGTCCAGTTCGTCGGCCGGATCGTGGCGCTGCTGGTCCTGACCGGTATCGCGCCGCTGGCACTGGCCTGTCACGCCCTGCCGCAGACCGACCCGGTCGCGCGCATGTGGTGGCGCTCCTACACCGGCTGCCTGGCGATCCCGGTCGTCCAGGCGTTCTTCCTCACCGCCGGAGAGCAGATCCTGCTCGACCCGGCGGCGCTGCTGCCCGTGCTCGGCCTTCCGGTCGAGCCCGGCGGCGTCCTCAACCTGCTCGTCGTGGTGGTCCTGTTCTGGACGACCACCAGGATCCCCGGGCTGATGGCCCGCTGGGCGGGGCAGCCGGGACGGGGCCCGAACGTGCTCGGCGCGGTCGTGCGTGTCGTCGTGGTGCAGCAGATCACCCGCAACCTTCCCGGACTGAACATGCTTCGGAGGACCTCACGTTGACCAGACCCGAACCGGATGAGCCGTCGTCCAGGGCCCGCATGGCCGCCGACGTTGACGCGCCCGACAAGGTCGCCTACGGGCTGACGTTCCATCAGCTGGCGATCGTCGCCGCCGGCGCACTCTGCTTCTACGGCGTATGGCGCACGCTGCACGACGTCGTACCCGCGCCGCTGCTCGTCGGCGCCGGGGTGGTGTTCGGCGGCCTGGTCACCGGACTCGCGCTCGGCCGCCGCGACGGCCTGTCCCTGGACACATGGCTGCTCCACGCGATCCGGCACACTCGTGGCCCGCGTTCGTTGTCCACCGCCGGTCCGGCATCCGGTCAGGGGTTGCCGGACTGGGTCGAACCACCGAAGGCCGGTCGGATGCCGCTGCCGGCGCCGTTACGGCTGCCCGCCGACGCCATCGACGACGACGGGCAGATCGCCCTCGGCGGCGTGCGGGCGGCGATCGTCGGGACCACGACCGTGAACCTGGCACTGCGCACTCCGGCGGAGCAGGCGGCCCTGATCGATGGCTTCGGGCGCTGGCTCAACAGCCTGGCGACGCCGACCCAGGTCGTCGTGTCCGCGCAGCCGGTCGACCTGGCCTCCCACAGCCGTACCCTCGCCGCCGCGTCTGATGCCCTGCCGCATCCGCGGCTGCGGGAGGCATGTGCCGACCACGCCGAGTTCCTCGCCGATCTCGCCGCCCGCCGCGACCCGCTGCGCCGGCAGGTCCTGGTCGTCACCCGCACCGCCACCGGCGAGCAGGGCGGTCACGCCGCCCTGCGGCGGGCCGACGACACCGTACGGGCGTTGTCCGGGCTCGGCGTCAGCCCGCAGGTGCTGGACGGTCCGGCGGTCACCGCCGCCCTCACCAGCGCGGCCGACCCCTACCGGCCGCCTCGCCCGGGTGGACTGGCCCCGCCCGACGCCGTCATCACCACAGCCTCACAAATGCGAAGGACGACAAACAGATGATCACCACCAAGCGACACGGCATCCGCCGCTTCGGCGGCCTGCGGCCGGCCGGTGTGGCCGCGACGGTCGCGCCGGCCGCGGTCGAGGTCACGCCTCGCTGGCTGCGTGTCGGCGACGGGTACGCGGCCACCATGGTCGTGACCGGCTACCCGGCCGAGGTCGGCCCGGCCTGGCTGGAGCCGCTGCTGTCCTGGCCCGGCCGCCTCGACCTCGCCCTGCACGTCGAGCCGTTGCCCGGCCCGGTCGCCGCGGCACGGCTGCGAAACCAACGCGCCCGGTTCGAGTCCAGCCGCCGCGCCGACACCGGCAAGGGCCGGCTCGTCGATCCCCTGGTCGAGGCGGCGGCCGACGACGCCGCCGACCTCGCCGACCGGGTCGCCCGGGGCGCCGCGAAGCTGTTCCGGGTCGGCCTGTACCTGACCGTGCACGCCCGCAGCAAGGCCGAACTGGTCGAGGCGTGCGCCCAGGTCCGGGCCGCGGCGGCGTCCACCCTGCTCGAGGTCCAGCCGGCGACGTGGCGGCAGCTCGCCGGCTGGACCACCACCCTGCCCCTCGCAGCCGATGGGCTGCGGATGCTGCGGACCATGGACACCCAGGCCCTCGCCGCCGCGTTCCCGCTGTCGAGCCCGGACCTGCCCGCTCCACTGCCCGGTGACCCGCCCGCGACCGGCGGCGTGCTCTACGGCACCAATCCGGCCAGTGCCGGCATCGTCTGGTGGGACCGGTGGGCGCAGGAGAACCACAACTCCGTCGTCCTCGCCAGAAGCGGGGCCGGGAAGTCGTACTTCGTGAAACTGGAGATCCTGCGCAGCCTCTACCAAGGCGTGCAGGTCGCGGTCGTCGACCCGGAGGACGAGTACCCGCGGCTCGCCGACGCGGTCGGCGGCAGCATCGTTCGGCTCGGCCTGCCCGGCGTGAAGATCAACCCACTCGATCTGCCGGCCGGGGACCGCCGCCCGGACGTGCTCACCCGCCGGGGCCTGTTCCTGCACACCCTCGTCAGCGTCCTGCTCGGACACCAGCCCCCACCCGCCGAGCGGGCCGCGCTGGACCGGGCCATCATCGCCGTCTATCTGCAGGCCGGCATCACCGCGGATCCGGCCACCCACCACCGGCCAGCGCCGCTGCTACGCGACCTCGTCGCGATCCTGGACGCCGACGGCGACCCGGCCGCGGTGAACCTGACTGCCCGGCTCGCGCCGTGGGTGCGGGGCAGCTTCAGCAACCTGTTCGACGGGCCGACCACCCACACCCCGAGCGGGCACCTGGTCGTCTGGTCCCTGCGGCACCTGCCCGACGAGTTGCGGACCGCCGGCACCCTGCTCGCGCTCGACTCGATCTGGCGTACCGTCGACGCCCCCGAACATCCGTCGCAGCGCAGGCTCGTCGTGGTCGACGAGGCCTGGCTACTGATGCGCGACGGCGAGGGCGCGAAGTTCCTGTTCCGCATGTCGAAGGCCGCGCGCAAGCGCAACGCCGGGCTGACCGTGATCACCCAGGACGCCGCCGACGTGCTGGCCACCGACCTCGGCCAAGCCGTGGTCTCCAACGCCGCCACCCAGATACTGCTGCGGCAGGCGCCGCAGGCCATCGACGCCGTCGCCGCCGCGTTCGGGCTGACCGGCGGCGAACGCCGCCTGCTGCTGTCCGCCCGCCGCGGCCACGGCCTGCTGATCTCGGGCACCAACCGGACCGCGTTCGAGGCCATCTCCTCGCAGGCCGAGCACCTCCTGGCCACCACGAACCCGGCCGAGCTGACCGACCCCGGCGAGGAGGACGAGGGCCTGTGACACCACCCCTCGACGTGCTGAGCCCAGTGCTCACCGAGTCACCGGCGCCCCGCCCCACCTCCGGGCGGGGCGCCGGTGTCGTTGCGCCGCCCGCCGATCCCGCCGACGCTGTCGTCGACGCCGCCGTCTGGGTCGTACAGCGGCCGTGGCTGGCCGCCGTCGCCGCCGGCCTGCTGGTCCTCGCCGTCGCGGTACGCAACCTGGTCGAGGTGTGCCAGCACCGCCACCACGCTCGCGGGGCGCGGCTGGTCATGATCGCGCCGCCGCCCGAGGTCGACCCGCACAGCGCGGCCGCGTGGTGGGCGAACCTGGCCGGCATCCTCACCCCGTCACGCCGGCGGCGGCTGCTCTACGGCACGCCGCACGTCGTGTGGCAGTACACCTGGTCCGGCCGGCAGCTGCTCATCTCGATCTGGGTGCCCGGCACCGTCCCGCCCGGGGCGGTCGAGGCGGCGGTCCGGGCCGCCTGGCCCAACTCGGCCACCACCACCGACGACACCCCGGGCCCACCGATCCCCCTCCACGCGCATCCCGCCTCCGGCGGGCACCTGCTACCCGTGCACGCCGAGTGGCTGCCGCTGGCGACCGACCACGACACCGACCCACTGCGCCCGCTCATGTCCGCCGGGGCGCAGCTCAACACCGGCGAGTACGCCTGCGTGCAGGTCCTCGCCCGCCCCGCCACCCCACGCCGGGCGGCGCGGGCCCGCCGCGCCGCCGGCCGGCTACGGGCCGGCAAGACCGCGCTGCCCGCGGTCAACCCGGCCGCCCCGCTGCTGTGGCTGCTCGACATCTTCATCCCCGGCAGCAGCGGAGGGCGGCCCGCGACGCCCGCTACCGGGCGGGACCCGACGATCGAACGGGACGTACGCGCGATCCTGGACAAGACCGCGCACCCGCTGTGGCAGACCAGCCTGCGCCACGCGGTCGCCACCACCAGCACCCGGACCGGAGCCGACCCGCGCGGCCGGCTACGCGGCATCGCCGACACCCTCGCCTCGGCGTTCGCCATCCACACCGGACGCAACCAGCTCACCCACCGCACCCGCATGACCGCCCCGGTGGCGGTCCTCGCCGCCCGCCGGCTCGGCCCCGGCTTCCTCACCTCCACCCCGGAACTCGCCGCGCTGGCCGCCCTGCCACAGGACCTCGCCGTGCCCGGCCTGGACCGGGCCAGGGCCACGTCCATGCCCGCACCGGTCGCGGTCCCCGCCGGTGGACGCGGGGTGAAGATGCTCGGCGACGCCGAGATCGGCGGCCACAGCGTCGGGCTGTCCGTCGCCGACGCCCGCTACCACACGCACGTGATCGGTTCGACCGGCTCGGGCAAGACCACCCTGCTGGTCAACATGGCCGTCGACGACATCAAAGCCGGCCGCGGCACCGTCGTCATCGACCCGCACGGCGACCTCGTCACCGACATCCTCGACCGGCTGCCCGCCGACGTCGCCGGCCGCGTCGTGCTGTTCGACCCCGACCAGGAGAACCCGCCGACGCTGAACCCGCTGCAGGGCGACGACCCCGACCTCGTCGTCGACAACCTCGTCTCGATCTTCGGCAACATCTTCGCCAACGCCTGGGGCCCACGCATGGACGACGTCATGCGGGTGGCCTGCCTGACCCTGCTACGCCACAACAACGTCACCCTGCAGCACATCCCACCGCTGCTCAACAGCCCCCAGTTCCGGGCGGCGATGACGGTGGACCTGGACGACCCGGCCGGCCTGAGCGGATTCTGGCAGTGGTACGACGGCCTCAACGACTCCCTGCGCTCGCAGGTCATCGGCCCGGTCCTGGCCCGGCTGCGGTCCTTCCTGCTACGCGACTTCGTCAAGCGGACCATGCGCTACCCCAAGTCGAGCTTCGACATCGGCACGATCCTCGACGGCGGCGTACTGCTGGTCCGCATCCCCAAGGGCATCCTCGGCGAGGACACCAGCCGGCTACTCGGCTCCCTCGTCCTGGCACAGGTGTGGCAGGCCGCCACCGCCCGCGCCGCCACCGCCCCCGAACGCCGCCGCGACGCCACCCTGATCATCGACGAGGCCCAGAACTTCCTCACCCTGGCCAACTCGCTGGACACGATGCTCGCCGAGGCACGCAAGTACCGGCTCTCCCTCGTGCTCGCCCACCAGGACCTCGCCCAGTTCCCACGCGACCTGCTCGCCGCCACCTCGGCCAACGCCCGCAACAAGATCTACTTCACCTGCGCCCCGAGGACGCGAAACTGCTCTCCCGGCACACCCAACCCGAACTCGGCGAGCACGACCTGTCCCACCTCGACGCCTACACCGCCGCCGCGCGCCTCGTCGTCGACGGCCGGCAGACACCGGCGTTCACCATGCGCACGCGGCCCCCGAAGCCGGTCGTGGGCGCCGCGACCGTCATCCGGCAGGCCGCCGCCGCGGCCGTGCCAAGCCAGGACACCAGCGCCGTCGACGAACTCGTCGAGCGGCTCAGCCGCAAGCCCGACGAACGCCGGACCCGCCCCGCCCACGGCCGACGCGGCTGACCGGTCCGGTCCCGCTGTCAGCCGGTGGCGTCACCCGGGGCGTGCACCGGCTCGTCACCCGGATCACCACAGGTCACCACCCGCGCCTGGTCGACCACCTCTGACCTGGGCTGTCAGTGCCGCACACGGCCCTGACAGCCGCCACGGACCGATCCCGCCCGTGCCAGACACCCTCCCGAACGGGAGGGAAACCTTCTCCTGCCTAGGAGCAACCCCCGTGTACTCCCGCGTTCCCTCCGCCTCCAGCAAGCCCGACCCACTCGCCGTCTACGGCCGCATCGTCGCCCGCGACCGCGCCCTGCTCGCCCTGCTCGCCGAGCACTACCTGCTGTCCACCGACCAGATCACCAGCGCCCTCTTCGACGGCCGGCGCACCGCCCAACGACGGCTGACCATCCTGCACCGCCTCGACGTACTGCACCGCTTCGGCCGCAGCACCGCCCACGGCCGCCACGGCCCACTGCTCTACACCCTCGGACCCGTCGGGCTGCAACTACACCCCACCACCTACCACGACCCCGACCACCCCGGCGCCAGACCGCCACGCAGCTCCCTCGACCGCGCCAGACGCATCGCCGCCAGCAGCAAGATCAACCACCTGCTCGGCGTCAACCAGTTCTTCACCGACCTCATCGCCACCGCCCGCGCCACCCCCGACGCCGACCTGTCACGGTGGTGGTCCGAACAGCACGCCACCACCGTCTACGCCCAGTCCGGCATCCGCCCCGACGGCCACGGCATCTGGACCACCGGCGACACCACGACCGGCTTCTTCCTCGAGCACGACAACGACACCGAAAACCTCGCCCGCGTCGTGGCCAAGCTCCGCGGCTACGAACGCCTCACCGAGTTCGGCCCCCGCTACCCCGTCCTGTTCTGGGTCCCCACCCGACGCCGCGAGACCAGCCTCCTCGGCGTACTCGCCGGACTACGTACCGCCAGCCCGATCGCGACCGCCGTCCACGGCCCCGACCCGGCCGGACGGGTATGGACACTCGTCTCCGACCCGACCCACCGCCGGCACCTGCACGAACTGCCCTCCGACCACGGCCCCGACGCAGCCACCAACCCACAACGCTTCGACGACTGGTGAGAGGGGCCAAGGTTCGCCTCGCGAGGACTGCCAAGATGCGGGTATGGACGACACGTTGATCGTGCTGAGGCGAGAGTTCGAGGCCGCGGAGGGCAGCTTCCTGGCCCGCCTGCGGAGCGATCTTGTCTGGGATCGAGTGGCGTTCAGCCGGTTGGAACGCGCGATGCGGGTGGCCTGCGGGCAGTACGAAGGTCATGACGGTCTGCCTCGCTGGGTGGCTGAGGGGTTCTACGAGGTCTCACACGTCGTGGCCGAGTGGACCGCCCACCCGAACTTCCCTCGGCCGCAACCGGCGCACTACTACCAGGATTGTCTCGAAAGGATGCGGGATCTGGCGGACTGGTTTTTCCGTGGCTGGCATGCCTACCAGGAGCCGCATGTGTGGCGTGACCTCTGAGGTCACCCGCTGGTGTTGCGGTGTGCCTTGGCGAGGATCTGGTTGGCGGTATCGGTCCAGCGGAACGGCTGGCAGCGCTCGTTGTAGCCACGCGACATCAGGACCCTCTGGTCCAGCCAGCAGCGCTGGTCACGGAACGTGACGGTGCCCACGGACGCTTCCTGCGGATCCCGCCGGTCAGCTTGGGGGCCGGTCGGCCGCCAATCGGCCCCGCTCATCTCATCGTTCGTCTGCACGACGGAGTGCATGTTCTGCGGCTTGGCGCAGCCTTTGATGATCTTTCAGCTGGGAGTGCCGCTACCGTAGTGCGGTGATCGACCTGCAGGTACGGCAAGAGTCTGAACGTATTTTGGCGCGCGCGTCCGGCTTCGAATGGACCCAGGAACTGATCGACCTCGACCGCGCGGTGTATCCCATGCTCGCCGGACTCTGCGCCTACCTTGACACCGTCTTCAACGAGCGGCAGATCCCCATGCTGCTGGAGGAGTTGGAGCGGCTGCCGGACGGCGTGATTCCTGAATCGGCTGCTGCTGAAATCCGCCGGCTCGCGATAATGGTTCAGGAGGGCCAGCATCTGTATCTATGGTTCTGCGGGGACTGACCAGCGGGATCGTCGCCATGGCCGGTGGGTCCGCCTTCGTCACCGCGCAGCCCCCACTCATCCAAACCTGAATAGATCCGCGCAATAGGGTAGGCGGCCGCGCCCATGCACGTGGCCTCTCCCGAGTAGACGGCCACTAAGAAGTCGGTACCCCGCCACCAGTTGTCCGCCAGCCCTTGAACCTCCGCCACTGGTTCAAGCCTGTCCAACCGAGGCTATCTACCGCGTCGCCGGTCACCATGGTGATCTGTCTGGCCCACTTCGCCGCGTGGCGGGCCAGGGCAAGCGACTCGACCCATCCTTCGATGGTCGCGTGCAGTGGCACCCACCGTTGGGCGTGGATCCCGAACTCCCCTGCGGGGCCGATCATGAACAAATAGGGTACGGCTGTTCGCTGCGGTCCTGCCTCGAACCACCATCCGTGCATCATGGAGCCGTCCAACGTCGGCGCCGGGGAACCATCCGGGGTGTCGACATCGAAGTACCTGGGGCCGCCGTCGTACGCCGGCGCGGGTGGCAGGACCAGGCCGCCCCACCGTTGCTGGAACGCCGCCGTCCGGCTGATCTCGGAGGCAGGAACGCCTAGCTCCAGCCAGCGTGGCCGGTACTGTTCGACGTCGGGGACATCAGCTCGAACGCCGTGCGCGGAAACGACCAAGCGGGCTCGTCGGGTCAGCCCTTCCGGCACGCTGTGGAACAGGTTCAAGTTCACCAGGTGGACGCTACCTGCGCTACGTCGACGACAGCCCTCACGATCTGCCCGGACCTCGCATGCACAGGGGCCCTGATTGCGTCGGCGAGAACCAGAGCCGTTTGTAAGCGAGTTCCGGAGCCAGCTCAGGCTGGTCGACATGATCAATGTCGGCGAGTTTGAGCGCCACTCTCGTGCGAGTCCGCCGTTTGCCGGGAGCATGGTCCGTCGGGTTCGGCCAGGGTCTCGAGGCGTTGGCGGGTGGGTGCGAGTGTGTCGGTCAGCCGGCCTGGCCCGCCGGTGATGTGTCTGGCTTGCAGGAGCGCGGCGAGGTCGTGGTGGACAGCGGAACCAGCGTCGGCGAAGAAGTCTTCGCAGATTCCGAGTAGTAGCGGCAGCAGATCGGCGTCGCCGCCGCGCTCGGCCTCGACCCGCAGGCCCCGCTGATCTACCTCGCCGATCGGATCCAGCCCTGGCCGGATGAAGGCCCTACCACGGCCAGGAGCTATGACCGCTGCACACACGAAGACCCCATACTGGATCATGAAATTCACGAGCATGCTTTCAGCGAGATGGTGATCGGGATGCGGCAAGCGACGGTGTTCGCCGACTACGGCCAGTTCTATCTGCAGGACGTTGACGCCCACAACGCGGCGATGCGGGCCGGCGCCGCCACCGACCCCACTCGCGCAGCGGGTGGCTGGACAGACGATGCGGTGCGCCTGCACCGGATCGGACTGGAGCCTCACTCAATCTCCATCGGTGCAGCACGATCAGACTTCGTCGAAACGGCACTAACGATCCACGAGATTGCCCCTGCGCTCATGTCGGAAGCGGAACATGCCGTCGAGGCGGACCTCGACGTCGTCACCGGAGCGGTATCAGTTGTGGGTTGTACAGAGCCACCTGACACAGCGAAGGCGCTGGGGGTCCAGCCGGGACGGTACCGCGTTCGAGTGTCGTACGTACCAGCAGACCCGCCACCAGACGCCGACCCCGACGTCGAGGGCGACCACTTCACCTACCTCATTGAGATGTGGCCGAGCCGCAACGCCGAACCGCTGACGGTAATCCGGCAGGGTCCATATCCCTGGGCAAACTGAAGCGGAACTCGCCTGCTTCTCGACAAACCCGGACTGTTGACGAACCTGGCCACTTTCGGCGGCACCTGACACACGTTCGCGCGAACATGTGCGCATTCGAGAACAACTCGTTGGAGGCGATCGCGACGGACGCCTTCCTCCCGCCTTCGGGTCAACGCTCAAACTCAGCGACAAATCCAAGGTCAGCCCATCTTCGATGCTATGTCGTGGAATGGGTCCCAGTGGGCTGCGTACCGCAAAAGCGAGCGGGCCAGATCCGGGTGGGCCGCCGCCCACCGGGTGTCGAAGAGGAACCACTGGTCGAATCCGAAGAAGTCATCGATATGCCGCGAGACCTGCGCGATGTGGGGATCCAACCGGATCAGCGACCCGGCGGACGACTCCGGGGCCAGCAGCCGCAGCATCTCCTGGTGGATGACGTGGTGCGTGGGCATCGTGTCGATGCTGGCAGGCGACGGGTCGTATCCGGGCAGCCGGACGTAGCGCTCCAACGCCACGCCAGCGTCGTCCTCCGCAGGGGCTACCAGGGCTCGCAGCAGCCGGGCGTCGTGCGGCCAGCGGCAGGCACCGGGGTCGTCGACGGCACGCAGGCTGGCAGCGAGGTCCGGCAGCGCCAGGCCAGGAAAGGCAATGGCGCCGGCCAGGTCCAGGTTCCGATGGGTATCGGGCGATCCCCAGCACAGGCGGACCGAGAAGACGGATTCCGGCCCGGGCGGGGCCAGCCGAACGGTACGAACCGGTACGCCATGGCTGAAGACCGCACCGGGCTCGGCGGTGCCAGTCGGCAGCGGCCAGGTGTCGTACAGCAGGAAGGCGAGCCGGTCGGGTGACGCGGCAGCGGCCTGGTCGTCGACGAAGTAGTAGGCCAGGTCCACCTCGTCGTCGTCGGTACGCACGCGCAAGGCGTGCTCGCCGAGCCGGATGAAGGTGTCCTCGTCGTCCCCTCGACCCAGAGATGCTCGTTGAGCAGCTCGCGCAGTTCGTCAACCGTCTCCGGCCTGGGCAGGCCCCGTTTCTGGACCTCCTCGAAGACCGAATCCAAGCCGTAGACGTAGCCGCCCAGCTCGCTGTCGATCCATCCGTCCGGGTCGTCACGGTCCCAGCCACGGCGGAACCAGTCGAGCACCGTCGCGTCGGGCACGGTGACCACCCGCTTACTGAACGGCGATCCGTCCCGCCACCGGCACACGAAGTACATGCGGCGAACTTTAGGCGAGCGGTCTACAGGGATGGGTGCCGCAGCGATCGGCTCGTCGCGGGCCCGGCGCACCGTGGGCAGCCGTTACGGCCGCCTCGTTGGACCGCGCTCGGAGTCTCGGATGTCCGCCACCACCCACCTCCCGGCATCATTGCGCCGACCGAAGGCCGAAAACAGGAACGGCTCCTGTCGGACGCTGCCCGTGACCGTTGTCGTACCGGCCTGAAACCCACAAGATCACCTGTGAGCGCGGTCAAATCTCACCGCGACGCGCCGATCGCCGCCCACAGCGCCGCGGAAAGTCTCACAGCACAGGTCAGCCGTCCTTTCCGGCGATCATCGCGCCGTATCGGCCTGACAGATCAGGCCTCTACCGTTCACGGCACCAACAGCACCTCACATATCCCCACCGGTTCGGCCCCACCCCGGGAGTCACCGCCGCATTAACACGGCACGCCACGCCCACCCGCCTCCAAAGGCCGGTCGGCATCGCGCCGCGCGGCGCCCCCTTGGTCGCGCCGATCCATCCGCACCACCCACATCCCGCAACCGACCCATGTACCCGGTGGGCCGGTCACCCCTGCGTGCCCAGGCACGCCTACCCAAGGAGAGCCCTCATGGCCAAGACCCGTACCAGCAAGACCGCCCAGGCCGCCCCGGCCAAGCCGGCCACCCCGGCGACGCCGACGGTGACGATCCACACCATGATCGTCTATGTTCCGGACGAGTTGCCCGGCGAGGCGCTGACGTCACGCCAGCTCGACCGCAACTTCGGCGTGCAGGGCAACCTGTCGCCGCGGTTCTGGGTATCGCAGGCCCTGCGCCTGTGGCACCACCGGCAGATGATCGGCCTGCGCAAGGGCCGCCCGGCCTGCTGCGCCGGCGGACCGGCACACCTGCTGGACCTGGCCGGCCTGCGCCAGGCGTTCGGTATGGGGGCCGGCATCCGGCACCAGCTGTTCAGCCGGGTCGTCCACGGCACCGCGCCCGCCACCCCGTGGCACGTCTACGAGGCCCGCCACCTGGCGGACCCGAACGCCTACACCGGTGAGGCCGCCGTGGCCGACTTCAAGAACCAGCCCCGGGTCAACGCGATCCGGATGCACAACGCCGCCACCTACGGTGCCGGGCAGATCCCGCTCGAGGAGCTGGAGATGTTCCAGGCGGGCTGCATGGCCTACCAGCACTACAGCGCGTCCACCGCCCTCGCGGGCGACGCGCTGATCACCGTCGAGGGCGCCAAGCTGGCCCCTGCCAGCGACGCGATGGCCGACCGGGTCACCTACCTCGAACAGGCCAACCGCCTGCTCGACGGCATCGACCCCGAACAGCTCTCGGTCTCGCTCTAGTCGACCGCACCGCCCCCCTGGCGTGCGCCAACCAGTGGACCGATCGGGCCAGCGCCGCCATCCCTGTACCCGAAGGATGCGCGCTGCTGCCGGTCGCCCACCCACCCGCCATCTCGCTGCAGAAGGAGACCTCCACCATGATCTCGGTCTTCCGGTTCCCGCTCGCCGACGTCCTGAACCTCGCCGAGCACGCCGTCGCCGCGACAGAACACGCCGACCCGGTCAGCGACGAGCCGCCGGGCCCGCGCTGCTGCTCGTCGTGCTACGGCGTCTACCTGATGTCCAACGGCCTGCCGCAGCCGCCGCCGCCCCGGCCAGCCGGCGCCTCCACCGTCCGCGCGGTGTTCGCCGACCGGCTCGACCGCGACCAGCCGGACCCCGACGGCGACGACCTGCTCGTCGCGCTGCCGCTTCGCCGCCCGCACACACCTCATCGAGCAACTACGCGCCGCCGCCAGTACCGCCGCAACTCGGTGATCGTCACCATCCTCGGCCGCCAGGTCACGGTCTCGCCGCCCACGTGCCCACGCCGCGCCAGGCCTGAACTGCGCCGCCGCCCCGGGGCAGGGCGCCGCTTTCGCCGCCGGCCGCGAGAGGGCCTGGCCTGCGCGCTTCAATGACCAGCTCGGCGCCGCCCGGCAGCCCGCCGGCTGGCACTGCCCCATCAGGCCTGCGGCGATCCGAGCGCGTCGCCTGTCGCCGCCCGTTGAAGGAAGCAGCATGATTCAGATCCCGTCTGTCCTGTGTGTAGAGAACCCGTGGTAGACCGCCCGCTGTCCGCTGGAGCAGCGATTCCGCGGCGGTGCGGTCCGTGGTGGCACCCGCGGACGACACGCCTATCTGCCCCCCGGCGGCGAACGCCCTCGCACGCCGTGTTCGTCGAGGAGACGGGCCGGCCGACGAGGATTCCGGCGCCTGGCTGGCGATGATGCGTGCCTGTTCGCGGCCGACGGCCGATTCAGCCCCGCCCGCCTGGGCAGCGCTGTCATCGCCGCCGGCACCTCAACCACTGCTACACACCGCCACCGGCCCCTCAGCGCCTCGACGCCCTGCCCACGCCGCCGACGTCGCCCTCCTTCTCGGTCACCTGTCCGCACCTCACGCTGCTCGCCCGGGTGCACACACAGACCGGGACTACTTCCTCGCCAGCCCGCCAGCCACATTTCACCGCCTCGACGCCGACAGCGACATCCGGGGCGACCTCATCGCGCCGCCGACGACGTCGAGGTGCTGCTACGCGAGGCTGCGGACTCGTCCACGACACGGCACGAGCCGCAGGCAGCGCCTGGTCCCTCGTCCGCGACATCGCAGCCGCGACACCGCCGCGCCGGTCCCGGCCGCCGGCCCCCGCACACGCGCTCTGGTCGTTGACGGCAGGATCCGCCGGTCCTGACAGGCCCGCCGGCACTGGCGGTGGACGGGCCCGCCCGCGATGGCGTCGCCGGCCGGGACACCGACGAGGCGACGGCTGCCACCTGTACAGCGTCCGAAGCGTCGCTGGCCGATCAGATCGGTGTGGCCTTCGGCCGCGAGGCGACCTTCAGTCCCGAGCTGACCCGGACCGCTGCGGAGGCCACGGGCACCCTCGTGACCTATCTGGCATCCTGCCTCGGTCCTGCCCGGTCCGCCGCCATCCCCACGTCAGGGGATCTCGCCGAGGTCGCCACCTCGCTGACCCACCTGACACACAGCCTGGTCAGCGGATTACGGCAGCTCGCGGACAGCCGACCCGGCGGCGAGAGCGACGGCCTGGACGAGACCGACGCCGCGGCGGTACGGGCGTCACTGGCCGATGCGGCCGAAGCCCTGCGGTTCGCCGCTGGGCACCTCGCCGCCGTCTCCTACACCGCCGCCGGTCCCGACCTGCCGCAGCAACGGCAGTGATCACTCAGCCCGCGATGGGTGTCATCGGTACGGGACCACGATGGGCTCGTCGCGGCCCCGCACGTCGATGACGGTGACGTGCCCGGGCCCGGACCGAAGTAGGCGTCGTTCAGCTCGAAGGCCACCCTCGTCCCCGCCCCTGACAGTGGGTCGACGTCGCGGGGCTCCGCGACCGGGTGCAGGCCGGCGAGTTCCTGGCAAAGGCCGTGGCCGTCCCGCCACACCTCGACCACGGTCCGTGAACTGACAGCCGCCGCCGCGGCGCTGATCACCGGACGGGACCGAGCAGCGACCCGTTGTAGCCCAGGCGTACGGAGCCGGACTCGTCCAAGGCATCGGCTTGGTCGTCGGTGACCACGAAGGCAAGGTCGCCGGTGATCTCGGCAGTGGCCTGCGGGGTATGCGGCGCGGCAACCCGCGTGGCCGGGTGCAGCGCATACGCCAGCACGCTACTCAGCACCCGGGTGGCGAGGTCAGGGCTGCCTCGACCGGCGCCGAAGTACATGTCGGGCCATCTCTTCACGGACTCGTCGAACTCGAGGACCTCGATGCCGTCCGCGCTGTACCCGTTCCCCTCCACCGAATCACAGTACTTTCCCGGACGGGCTCTACACCCCTCGCGAGCAGCGCCGACAACCAGTACGGTCCGCCGCTGCTGACGGCCAGGCTCCTCCTCACCGGCTGCCCGTCATGCGGAAGGTTCGGACGCGGGCAGCCCGCGTGAGACCACCGCCCAGTGGTGCATGGCAACCAGCGACAGTCGGCCCCCAACGCCCTTCAGGACCCCGTGCGAGCAGGCGTCACGCCTGCCCTCCTACCCGGGCACACGTCCTGATCGCGCCGCCGGTGCGGCTCCGGCGAACCCGAGTCGGCGGCGTCGGCGCACCTGCGGTCGCCGCCCGCCCGGCCGAGCCAACTCCGGCTTCGGCGGCATCCCGAGATCCGGTCACCGCACTTGATTCACGGCGCCGTCGAAGCGTGCATCAGTGCACGCCGATCCCATCAGCTCGACCAGAGAAAGAGAGGCAACAAATGGAAAACCCCACGTCAGGCACCACCCCACCCACCACCCTGGACAAGGTCGCCGCCGCCATCGCGGAACTCCGCGAGGCCACCGCGGCCGCGATCGCCGAACACGCGGCCATCGGCTACTCGACCGCCACCAAGCGGCTACGGGCGCTGGAGGACGCCGGCCTGGCACAGCCGTTTCGCGCCGACGACGGCCGCACCCTGTGGAAGCCCGTAAGAAGCGCTGACGCTGGCAGCAGCGGCGAAGGCGTCGATGAACGACCCGACGGCCAGCCGCCGTCCGGGCAGCAGCAGCCCACCGGCCCCTACGACCAGCCGCAACCGGTCCCGGACGACGACAGCGCCGAGCCCGGAAGCGTCGCGCACGACCACGTCACCTCGGCCGGGCAGACCGACGGGGAGACGGCGCACCCGTCGGATCCGGACACCGCGTCGGAAGCAGGCCCCGAGCCGGACGGCGAGACGGTCACCGCCGTCGGCGAGCCGCAGAACGCCGACCCGGCGCTGCTGGACGTGCCGCACGCCGGGAACCAGGACGAGACGGCAGCCAGCCAACGGCCCGCCCCGGCGGCAGCCGAAGAGCCGGCAACCGAAGGCGACGGCCCACGAGCCGACCTCGAGCAGCCGGCGTCCGCCGACGGTACGCCGCAGCCTTCGCCCGCGCTGGTCGAGCAGGCTGCGGCGATCAAGGCGCGTCGGCCGGGCGGCAGCCTGCGCGGCGCGATCCTCGACGTCCTGGAGGCCAGCCCCGGCCGGCAGTTCAAGACCAGCGAGCTGTGCAAGGCGATCGACAAGGCCAACGAGGGCAGCGGCGCGGCGAAGGCCAGCGCGGGCGCGGTCGTCAACGCCTTGCACAAGCTCGTCACCGCCGGTGCGGCGATCCAGACCGTGGAGCGGCCGGCGACGTTCCAGCTCGCCCCGAAGACCGCCTGACCCCGACCCGTCGGTAGCCCGGGGCGGGCGTCGAAGTTTGGCCGCTTGTCGCCCGCCCCGGTGCTCCCTTTGGGATTGCCGGCAAATAACTTGCGGTTTCGCCGCGGGATGGTGTCCGATGTGGTATGGCCGTGACGGTGGAGACCGAGCAGGTACTGGCGGCGAAGTTCGAGGTGCTCTTCCCGTATCTGGATGAGCGGCAGCGTCGGCTGTTGATGGGAGCCGAGGCCCGGGCGTTGGGGCGCGGCGGGATCCGAGCGGTGTCCCGGGCGGCAGGAGTCGCGGAGAACACGGTGGCGCGGGGAGTGTCCGACCTGGATGCCGGCGGGCCACCGTCGGGCAGGACGCGCCGGCCTGGTGGTGGCCGAAAGCGTCTGGCGGACCTGGACCCCGGGCTGCGTTCGGCATTGCTGGCCCTGGTCGAGCCGGACGAGCGCGGGGATCCGATGTCGCCGCTGCGCTGGACGACGAAGTCCACCCGCGCGCTGGCCGCGGAACTCACCCGCCAGGGGCATCGTGTCGGGCCGGACACGGTGGCCGACCTGTTGCGCAGGGAGGGGTTCAGCCTGCAGGCCAACACCAAAACCATTGAAGGCAGGCAGCACCCGGACCGTGACACGCAGTTCCAGTACATCAACGAGCAGGTCAAAACCCACAACCACAGCGGCGATCCGGTGATCAGCGTCGACACCAAGAAGAAGGAACTGATCGGGCAGTTCAGCAACCCCGGCCGGCAATGGCGGCCGAAGGGCGAGCCGGTCACCACGCTGACCCACGACTTCCCCAGCGACAGCCAGGGCAAGGCGGTGCCGTACGGCATCTACGACCTGGCCACCGACACCGGCTGGGTCAACGTCGGCACCGACCACGACACGGCCGCCTTCGCGGTCGAGTCGATCCGCCGGTGGTGGACCGCAACCGGCCACGACGACTACCCACACGCCCACCGCCTGCTGATCACCGCCGACTCCGGCGGCTCCAACGGCTACCGCACCCGGGCTTGGAAAGCCGAACTCGCGGCCCTGGCCACGCAGACCGGGCTGCAGATCACCGTGTGCCACTTCCCACCGGGAACCTCCAAATGGAACAAGGTGGAGCACCGCCTGTTCTCCCACATCACCCAGAACTGGCGAGGACGACCACTGACCAGCCACGAAGTCGTCGTGCAGACCATCGCCGCCACCACCACCCGCACCGGACTACGGGTACACGCCGCCCTTGACACCGGCAGCTACCCCACCGGAGTCACCATCAGCGACACACAGATGGCCGCCCTGCCAATCAGCCGCCACGCCTTCCACGGCGACTGGAACTACACCCTGCACCCCACACCACAAACCCCACCCACCGACCTCCGGCCCGAGCCGGGAACCCCCACGCCACATGACGCCCCGACGCTGACGCACCCGACGCTGACCGGCATGCCCCGCCAAGACCTCCAGCAGATGATCACCACCCTCGAGGCGTTGCGCGGCAATCTCATGCAGGACAGACAACACCAACGCCGCGTCGCGGCGGGCAAGAAACCCCACGCACCACGACCCGGACGGCCAGCACGGTTCACCTTCGCCGACCGGGTCCTGGTCACGGTCCTGCACCTACGCCTGCAACTACCCGAAACCACCCTGGCCACCATGTTCACCACCAGCCGCAGCAGCATCCGTAGAGCGATCAGCGAGACCCGCCAGCTCCTGGACCAACACGGCACCACGATCGACGCCATCACACCCACCGCGTCGATCCTGGACCTACTTACCACCGCAGCCACGAACACACCCAACAACTGAAAGATCAAGACTGCGAGTTAATCATCGGCAATCCCTTTCCACAGAGGAGCGATGCCCAGTGTCCCATCTAACCTCCTACCTCACCGCGGCCGGCGGCGTCCTCGCCGGCGTCGCCGCCGCCGTGCCGCTGCTCGGCTGGCAGCGGCGGGTTCTCCGCCGGCAACGGCAGGCGATCGCCAGCCGGGAGGATGCCCTCGGCCAGTGGCGGAGCCTGGCCATGCGCAACGAGACCAGCGGCCTGCCGAACCGGCGGGCCCTGCTGGCGCATCTCGACGCCACCCTCATCCTCGGCGAGCCGCTCGGGGTCGTGCTGCTCGACCTCGACCGGTTCAAGGCGGTCAACGACGTCCTCGGCCACGAGCTCGGTAACGACCTGCTGTCCGAGGTCGGTCGCCGCCTGGCCTGCCTGCCACCGCCGGTGGCGCTGGCCGTGCACCTGTCCGGTGACGAGTTCGCCCTCGTCGTGCACGGCGATGGCGCCGATACCGATGCCTCCGCCCGGGCCGCGTACGACCGGATCGCGGGGCGGGCGTTCGACATCGCCGGCCGATGGGTCGCGGTCTCCGCCAGTGTCGGCTACGCCGTCGCCGTGCCGGGCATGGGCGCCCGTGACGTGCTGCACGCGGCGGACCAGGCCATGTACCTGGCCAAGCACGGCGAGGGCGGCGTGTGCCCGTACACGCCTGACCGTGACGGTGACCAGACTCCGCCCGGCCGGTACCGCGACCTGCGGTAGCCGGATCCCCTTCAAGGGGACGAGCCCACATCCGCGCCCGACGACTTGACCTTGGCCGAGAGATAAGCGTCGATCGACACGGTCATCGTTCAGCCCGCCATCAGGCACGACGTCGCCGGCATCGACTGGCCGCTGCTCCCTGCCCGCAAACAGTAGGAAAGGTCGCCCCGCATGTCCGACCGCAGCCGAATCCGCCCCTCCCATCGCGCCCTCGTACCCGCCGACGTCTCCGACCCGCTGCTGTGGCGGCTCGCCGTTGACGTCCTCACCGCCCACCAGCCCGGCCCCGACGACCGGTGCGCCAACCTGCAGTGCACCGGCCAGGCCGGGCCGTGCCCTGCCGCGACGCGGGCGCAGCAGGCGATGCGCGCCGCCCGGGCCACCACGTCCCAGGTGCGGCACCACTCCAACCCTGTAGCCCCTGTCACCGGCCGGGCCGCCGTCGGTCACCGCCGTGAGCCGGGCGGCTTCATCGGCTGGTTCACCACCGGCATCACCCAGCTCCGGTCGCGGCTGCCGCGCCGCACTCCCGGCGCCGCCCTGGCCGCCGCGTAGCTTGCCGCCTCACCAACCTCGCCTTTCAGCCCACAGGAGGAACACATGCCCTTCCGCACCGAGCACACCCTCGCCGGCTACGCGCGAGTCGCCGTCGAGATGAAGACCCGCATGCGCGACTACTGCGCCACCATCGCCAGCGACCAGTACACCCGGACGTTCGTCGGGGCCCGGTGGGCTGCCCTGCCGTCCGCCGGCGACGAGGCCCGCCGCAACGACAAGCTCACCGCCGTGCTCAACCGGGCGAGCAGCATGGTGTGGGCACACGGTGAGGCGTACGTCCTCGCCCCGGCCATGACCGCCGTCATCGCCGCCGCCGCGCAGGCCCTCGACCTGTCCGGCGACCTGCTCACCGCCGACGCCGCCCCCACCGACACCGGCGTCCTCTTCCTGCCCGAGCCGATCTACCATCGCAACCCGGCAGGCCACGTCAGCGGCATCGCGGCGATCACCTGGGCCACCGTCGCCTCCCCGACCGGACGGTCCTGGCTGATCTGCGGCTGGGCCAACCGCGACGACCCCGAAGACCCCCACGCCGCCCGAATCCGCGACTACGCCCGCCAGGACCCGACCCTGCCGTCACGGCTCGGCCCCTACGTCCTCACCGTCCTCGACGTGCTGCCGATCGCCAAACCGGTACCGGCCATCACCCAGCCCCATGTCGACGAGCCCGACCGTGACTGGCAGACCGCACCCGACGGCCGCTACCTCATCACCAGCGACACCGCCCGGGTGTGCGCGGCGATCGCGTACGCGTTCTGGCGCATCCAGGCCCAGCCGATCAGCGTCTGCGCGCCCGCACCCCTGGACCGGGCCGCCCGCCGCCGCGCCGTACGCGACCGCATCGTCCACGCCACCCGGGTCGTGATGCTGCGCCGCACCTCGCCCATCACCGAACCTGCGGGCGGCCCGCCGAAGTGGCACTACCGGGTCCGGTTCGTCGTACGCGGCCACTGGCGCCGCCTCACCAACAGGCACGGCCAGGCGTACCGGATTTGGATCCACGCCCACATCAAGGGACCCGACGGGGCGCCGCTGCTGCTCGGCGAGAAGGTCGCCGTCCTCACCCGCTAACCCCCCACACATCCACACCCACTCGACGACCGCGCGGCCACCCAACCGGTAGCCGCGCGGTCGTCGCCGTGCCCGCCACCCGCGAACCCCGCCTTCAACTACCGCGCTCAAGGCAAGGAGACAGCTCCGTGGGAACCCCCTGCTACGTCGGCACCGCCAGCCCTCACCAGCCGCACCTCATCCACGCCCGCTACGTCCACTTCGACGGCTACCCCAGCTCGCTGCTCGCCCGGCTACGCGGTATCTGGGCGGGCGTGGCCCGACGCGACACGAACGCGCTCACCGGCGCGGTCCTCGCCCACGACTGGGAGTACCTCGACCCCGCCGTCACCGCGACCACCCCCTGCGGGCCTGGCGGCATTCCCACCCAGCGGCCGGTGGCCGGCGTCGGGATGACCCTCGGCACCGGAGAGCCCGGCGGGTTCGAGCCGGTCACCGTCTTCCCGCTCAGCCTCGCCACCGACCTCGGCGCCGCTTGGATCTACGTCATCGACCCGGCCAGCGGCACCGTCGCCGTGTACACCGGCGACGGCGAGCCGGCCGCCATCCACCCCCTCGCCCCGATCCCCATCGCCACGCACCCACTACAACCCCTTGCCAGGAACGGGTTCTCGCCCACCACCGCCAACACCAGCTCCCGCCGAACCCCGACACCCGGACAGAGCGACGCGAGGCGCCCGCGCCCCTGCCGGCCCGCCGCCGGACGCTGCCGGCGGACGCGATGACCCTGCGATCCCTGCTGTCCCTGGCCGTGGCCGTCATCGCGGCATTCGTCCTGTGCGCCGGTGGCCTGGCCGGTCTCGTCGGCGGCGGAACCGCGACCGCCGGATGCGTCCCGACGGCGTTCCCGCCCTCCGCCGCGTCGCCGGCGGTGTGGCCTGCCGTCGGCGGCTGGGACAGCGACCAGGTCGGCAACGCCGCCACGATCGTGACCACCGGCAACCGGCTCGAGGTACCGGCGCGTGGCTGGGTCATCGCGGTCGCCACCGCCATACAGGAGAGCGGCCTGCGGAACCTGGCCGGCGGCGACCGGGACTCGGTCGGCCTGTTCCAGCAACGTCCGAGCCAGGGCTGGGGCACCCCCACCCAACTCCAGGACCCCGCCTACGCCTCGCAGGCGTTCTACCGAAAGCTCGTCACCGTCGCCGGCTGGGAGGTGATGCCGCTCACCGACGCCGCCCAGGCCGTGCAGGTCTCGGCGTACCCGGACGCCTACGCCAGGCACGAGAACGCCGCCACCGACCTCGTCGCCACGATCGCCGACACCCTCGACCTACCCGATGGTCTCGCCGGCTGCGGCACGACCGGGCCGTGGACCGCACCGGTTCACGCGCCCCTCGTCTCCGGGTTCCGCATCCCGCAGCGGCCCGGCCACGACGGGGTCGACCTCGCCGCGCCACGCGGCACCCTCATCCGCGCCGCGACGGCCGGCACCGTACGCACCGTGGCCTGTAACGCGGTCCACGCCGACAGCGGCGCGGACTGGGGCTGCGACCGCGACGGCGACCCCGTCCGCACCCGCGGCTGCGGCTGGTACGTCGACCTCGAACACCCCGGCGGCCTGCTCACCCGCTACTGCCACATGGACCAGCCACCGATCGTCCGCCCGGGGCAGCAGGTCGCTGTTGGGCAGCCGCTCGGCGTCGTCGGCTCCACCGGCCACTCCAGCGGCCCGCACCTGCACTACGAGGTCCGGGTACGCCGGCCGGCACACGACAACCGGGCCCAGGCCTACGAGCCGGTGGACCCGGTCGCCCACCACACGCGGGTGGGAGCACCACTGGGGCATCACCCGCCACACCGGCGGGCCGCCGCCCCGCCCGTTCCAGTCCCACCGCCCTCGGCCGGCCCGGCCGAGGGCTTTCTCGTATGAGAGCAAGGAGTAGCACGTGACCAGACAGCTCTGGTTCGACCTGCGGGAGACCCTCCGGCAGGCCGAAACGACTATCGCCGGCCCCGACGCCGGCCCGACCGGTGAGCCGCAGGAGCCGTGGCTCGTCGTGGACACGGCCGGCGGCCGGCTGTGGTTCACCCCGGTCAACGCGCCCCGTCCCCGGTCCGCGACCGTCACCGCCGTCCACGACGACGGGCCACAGCCTTCGCGGCCGTGGCCGCCGTACCGGCAGCCCCTGACCGAACCCGGCCCCGACGACACCAGCCTGCTCGACCGGCTCCACGCCGCCGCCCGCGAGGGACACCGGTGGCTCGTGATCGACTCGACGATGCCGCCCCAACTTCACACCGCCGCCGTCTACGACACCGCCACGGTGCCGGCGACAGCGACCTGGACACCGGCCTACCTCGCCGCCGGGGAGCTCGGCCCGTACCCGGGCGAGATCGCCGCCGGCTACCAGTACGACGGCTCCGTCATCGCCCGCTTCCGCCTCGAAGCCGTCGAGCGGATCGCCGCCGACGCCCACGCCCGTACCTGGCCCGGCCAGACCGCCGACCTGCTGGTCCGACGCGGCTACGGCAACCGCACCGAGGTGTTCATGGCACACGCGGCCGGCAGCATCGACACCTCTACCCCTTGGCAGCCCGAGGCGGGAGACGAAACCCTCGGGATGCGGCGCGTCACCGTCGACACCGACGGCTGGTACGTCCTCGTCGACGACCTCTGGATGTGGCGGCAGGTCGACCCACCCATGGTGCAGACACGACCCGGTCACGGACACGCCCCTGAGCAGGACATGTTCGAGCCGGACGGGCCATACGGCAGCCGGTGCACGGTGTGCGGGGCGACCGGCTACGACATCGCCGACCGGACGCTGCCGTCGATGGCCGGCTACGGCAGCGACACCACGACCTGGTGCCGGATCTGCCGGTCCAGCGAAAGCCACCTGCAGGAGATCGGCCGGGTCAGCCGCCGCGCCACGTGGCCACCCTCGCTCGACGCCTAGACGGGCTGGTTATCCACAGCAGTTGTCCACGGGCGGATCCGCCCGTGGACAGGCCTGTCGTAAGGGGCGACGCGGCGGCCGGCGGCGGGACCGGTCCCGATCGTCGTGCCACCGCCCGGCCAGGCCGGGCAGAAGCCACCGACTCGCGCCGCGACCGTGCGGGGCGCGGTGTCCCGCCGGTGATGGCTCGACCGGTGCGCCCTGCCCGCAGCCCGTAGACCGCCGCAGCGGCCCGCGCGGGGCCGATGCCGTTCCCGACCCGGCCGCCGCGCCGAACGGTAGACGCCCGACCTGAGTACCGCTCCGCGTAGCCGCCGCTTGGCTACGCGCGCTCTTCCCGCCCGCAGCGGACCAACCACCGCCGCCGCGCGCCCTGGGAGGGCGCGCGGCGGCTTTCAACGCCGAAGGAGCACCCATGCCACAGCAGAAACAGTCCCGCCACGACCGATTCCCCGCCGGGCGACCGCCTACGCCGGGCCGCGACGACTTGAGCACCCCCGGGCCGGCAGGTATCGGTTGCACGCCGCCCGCAGCCACCGTTGGAGGTGCCCGGTGACCACCCCCATTCACCCCGCCAAGCCGAAGGCCAAGCCACGCCCCATCTTCTGGCCCGTGGTCACCCTCCTCGCGGACGAGCCGAGCCGCGCCTTCTCGATCACCGACATCGGCAAGGCGTTGCCCGGCCGGTCGTCCGGCGCTATCGGCTCCGCCCTGTACCGGCTCACCGACCGCGGCTGGGCCAAGATGTCCTTCGGCCCGCCTCGCCGGTACACCATCACCGCGCTCGGGCTGGCCGCGTTCAAGGCCCACACCGGCTACGGCGCCATCCCCACCCCACCAGCCGCCCCCACCCCTGCCCCGGCGGCGCCAGCGTCGGCGCCGGCCGGGCCGGTGCCGCCACGGCCCGGCGCCGTACTGCGCCCCAACGGCGACTGGTACCTGCCCCGCCAGCTCGGCGACGGCACCGACATCGAAGTCCTCCGCAAGCTACGCGGCGACAAGATCGCCGTTCTGCTCTACGGCCCGCCCGGCACCGGAAAGACCAGCCTCATCGAAGCCGCCTACCCCGACGCGATCACCGTCGCCGGCCACGGCGACACCACCGTCGAGGACCTCGTCGGCAACTTCGTCCCACTACCCGACGGCGGCTTCGAGTTCTCCCACGGCCCCCTCGTCACCGCCATGCGCGACGGTCGCGCCCTGTTCATCGACGACGCCACCCTCATCCCACCCCGCGTACTCGCCGTCCTCTACCCCGCGATGGACGGCCGGGCCACGATCACCATCACCGCCCACCACAACGAGACCGTCACCGCCACCGACGGCTTCTTCGTCTGCGCCGGCCACAACCCCGGCGTCCACGGCGCGATCCTCACCGAAGCCCTCGCCAGCCGCTTCTCCGTCCACATCGAGGTCACCACCGACTTCGACCTCGCCCGCTCCCTCGGCGTCCCCCACGGCGCCATCGACGCCGCCATCACCCTCAACCAGCGACTCGGCAAGCACGAGATCGACTGGGCACCCCAACTACGTGAGCTGCTGGCGTTCAAGCGCATCGCCGCGAGCCTCGGCCTACCCGCAGCGGTGGCGAACCTGGCCGCGATCGCGCCGGAACCCGACCGGCCAGCGGTCGTCGAGGCCCTCCAACGCGCCTACCGCGGCGCCGCGATCACCCCGCTCACCCTCGGCAAGCAGAAGTAGAGGTGGCCCCTTCCATGACCAGCGTTTCCGCACACGTCGTCACCTCCGGCGCCAGCCCAACCCCAGCCACTACGGCGGCCACGTCGCCCTGGGGGCCCTGGTCGGTGGCCTGGACCAGGCACGCCGCGCGGCTCACCAGCCGCACCGACGCCCACGTCACCGTCGCGCCCGCCGCGGCCGGCGGCTCACCAGGACGCAGCTACCCGGCCACCGCCCAGATCCAGATCGACGCCGACCTCATCCCCGACCCGGCCATCGCCGACCCCCGCCGCTCCGTACACAGGGCCAGGGCGAAGGTTCCCGTCGCCTACGGCGTCCTGCTCCACGAGTGCGCCCACGTCATCCACTCCAAGTGGGACCCGCCACCCGGGGTGCCACCCGTCGTCCGCGAAGCCGCACTCCTACTCGAGGAATCACGGATCGAAGCCCGCTACCGCGCTGGCCGGCCCCGAGACCGCAGGTGGCTGCGCCGCGCCGTCACCAGCATCATCGACCCCACCGACACCGCCACCGACACCACCTGGAGCGCCGCCTACGCCGCCGGCCTGCTCCTCGCCCGAGTCGACGCGAAGATCCTCTACAACGGCGACGTCCGCGAACCACGACGCGCCATCACCAAGATTCTCGGCCGCAAGCTCCTCAAAGGCCTCCGCGCAATCTGGCAGGAGGCCCAGACCGTCGACGACACCGACGTCGACACCATGGTGGCCCTCGGTGAACGGTGGTGCCGGCTGCTCGGCATCGACCCCACCACCAGCCCCGACCTGCCCGCCAACGACGCGGCCACCAGCACCATCGCCGCGACGATCGTGATCGCCCTCGACACCATCCGCCTCAACCCCACCGACACCCCACAACCCGCACACGACAGCACACGGCCCGGTGGGCCCGGCCGCCACGTCGACACCGACACACCGATCACCTGGGAGGAACGCGAGCCGGTCGACGCCGAACGCCACGCCGCGAACCGGCTCACCGCCCTGCTACGACGCGCCCGCCACCGCGAACCCGCCCGCACCACCCAGCCCAGCACCAGCCCACCCGGACGGCTACGCACCCGCGCCGCCGTCACCCTCGCCGCCCAACGAGCCACCGGCGCCACCCCCACCGCCCAACCCTGGCAGCGCACCGTACGCAGACCTGTTCCCGACCCCGACCTGACCGTCGCGATCCTGATCGACGCCTCCGGCTCCATGCACGACTTCGCCGCCCCCATGTCCTCCGCCGCGTGGATCGTCGCCCAAGCCGCCACCCGCGCTGGCGCCACCACCGCCACCCTCGCCTACGGCGACCGGATCACCCTGCTCATCCCACCCGGGCGCCGGCCAACCAAGGTCCGCGACATGCGCGCCGATGCCGGAACGGAAAGGTTCGTGGAGGCGTGCGCAGAAGCCGACCGGCTCCTGCACCTGTCCACCCCTGGCGCGGCACGACTGCTCGTCGTCGTCTCCGACGGCCACTACGTCAATCCCGACGAAGCCCAGGCCGCCATCACCAGCCTCCACAAGACCGGATGCGCCGTGCTGTGGCTCGCCCCCGCAAACGACCACTGGCCAGCCAGGGCCTACGACCACACCACCATCGTCACAGTCGACGACCCCACCACCTGCATCAACCCCATCGGCCAAGCAGCCATCGACGCCCTCACCAACGCCTGAGACGCCGGCCCAGACGGTCGACCTGACATGAGTTCGAGGAAGCCGCTCCGACCCGTGCTGGGCCGGGGCGGCTTTCCCGTACACGCAGTCGAGTCGCGCCACCGACGCCCAGCCCGCCCAACATCCGCAATGGTATTTATCCGAAGGAGCTCTTCATGTCCTCAATACCCTCCGACGCAGGCACTCCGGGGCCAGCGGAGACCGAGACGCCTACGTGGCAGCCACCAGGAGTGGAAGCCGACGTCGACGACGGCTACACGGCCAGTCTCAGCGTTGGTGACCCGGCCCTTCGCAAGACCCGCCTGCTGTCCAGGCAATGCGACACCTGCATCTTCCGTCCCGGCAACCTGATGCACCTCGCCGACGGCCGACTCCACGACCTCGTAGCGAAGGCCCGCGACGGCGAGTCGTTCATCATCTGCCATGACACGCTGCCCTATCATCGCCACTCCGACGTCAAGCCCGCGATCTGTCGCGGGTTCGCCGACCGGTACTCCACCCGGGGCCTTCAACTCCTCGAACGCCTCTTCGGATTCGTCGAGGTCGACCCTCCACCGACGACGACTCACGGCTGATTCGCAGGATTACGGCGCCCATGAAGCGCCTCTGGTGCACCCTATGTGGTGCACTGATCTCGGCGCGCCCAAGGCGGTACGGCACCGGCGTGGCTGTTGACGGTCCGTCACCCCGGTCGGCAGCAGATCGGGTGCATCGCCCGAAGCCTCGACCAGTAGGACGCGAACATGCAGTGCCGACGGCGTTGGTCCCGCCCGCCCAGCGGCGGCGCTGCCACTCAGCCTGGCAGGTCGGCCAGCACGAGCCGCAGGGCGCCAGCCGCGTCGGTCTCGTCGTGGGCTCGCCCGTCGCGTGTCCGCACCACGTACCGGTCCGGGGTCGGTGCCGGGTCGACCACGGGAAGGTCCAGGCTGAAGGGCCAGCCCTGTTTCGTGCTGAAGCGGAGGGTCCAATGGCTGGTGTACGGCAGCAACGCCCGCAGTCGTGGCTCGTGGAACGCCAGAGCGACAAAGGCCCGCAGCCGAGCCCCGATTGGATTCGCGCCGTGATTCTCGTACAACCACAGCCAGCTCGCCTCCCGGCGATCGCCTCGTTCCCGCGCCTCGGCGAGGGCCACCGAGCCCAGGAACGGCCACACCGCCGCGACCTGCCCCGGCCGGGCCCCGGACAGCCACAGCCGGGCCGCGCCGGCCGCTGCCGCCAGATCCGCGGCATGGCCCTGCAGAAGCGTGGACCGGCCAGCGCGGAGCGCGAGATAGAACTTCCGCTCCCACGGGCTGAGCAGCAGGTCCGCGCACAACTCGCCGTTCCCCACAGTCGCGGTGCGATGAGCGTTCTCGCTCTCCCGTGGGCACGCCCGAAGCGGTATCTCCCCCCGGTCGAACTCGGCCTGCCAGGCCAGGTGCGCGTCGCCTACCACAACAATCTCCGGATACCAACGAGCCGCCTCACCCCAAACGCCCCGTGCATCAGCCACCGCTCCATGATGCAGGCGCATGCATCCACAGGCCACCACCACTGACCGCACGGCACGATCATGGCCGTGTGTCGACCTGCGTTCGGCGACAAACCATGCCCTCGTAAAGCGCTACCGACGGGCCTGGCGGGCTCGTCGTGACGGCTCCCGACGACACAGGACCGGCTTGGTACGCTCTCTGGCCATGGAGTGGGCGGTCTTCTGGCGCATCGTCGAAGGTGCCCGGGCTGAGGTGGGCAGTGATACCGAACGCGTTGCCCAGGTGCTCCTCCGTCGCCTCCGCGCGTTAGCTTCGGACGAGATTGAACAGTTCGAGGAACTCTGGTTCCAGGCACAGGACGAGCTCTACCGCTGGCCGATCCGGGACGCTGCGACGCTACTGCTGGGTTCCATCGACGATAATGACTTCCTCGCGGTGCAGGACTGGATCGTGTCGCACGGGCGACAAACCATGCAGCGTGTTCAGGACGACCCTGACAGCCTTGTCGAGTTGGCGCCTGACCGGCACAACGCTCGGATCGACTGGTTCTGCGGCCTTCCGCTCGAGGCACACATCGCGGCAACCGGGTCTCCGCTCGCTATCGATGGGCCTTCCGGATCCGACACACCCGCCGGAACTCCGGCCGACATGACCGACGAGACACGTACAAGGCAGCGTTTCCCCAGGCTGACGGCCTACCTCGACAACAACCCGTGGGTCGAAGCTCCGTGGGGACGCGCGGCCAGTTGACCACCGGACGTGCTCAGCGGCAGATCCCGCATCGATGAAAGTCGTTTCGCTGAGGCTGCGGCGACGTTGAATAATCCGCAGATGGACGTCGCCGATCTGCTCGCTCGGGCTGCGGCCATGGTCCCAGCTGATGTCGTCAACGAAGCCGGCGCGACGGTGGCCGACGTACGCGAGTACCTCGACCACGACGAGTGGGAGGCCGCGCTCTACCTTCTTATGGATCTCGGCACGAGTTGGCGACCGACGACAGCTTGGTGGGATCTGCTGGTCGACAGCGCCGAGACGATGCGGCACCCCGCTGCCGCCGCGTGGTGTCACTGGGGCCGATGGGAGAGCATTCACGGCATTGTCCGCGCCGAGTTGCGACTCCTGTCGCCCAGCGAGGGTGGCCGGCGAACACCGACCCAGGCAAGGGCATCCTCCGACCGCTCTGGAACCTCGGCGGACGGACGACCGGGGCGACCCAATCTGCTCGTGGCACGCATCTGGGTGGAGCCCGCGCCAGCGATGCCGCCAGGCGCCACCGGGCCGGTCCGCCTTGGCCCGCTCTCTCCAGCCCTCTGGCGGCACCTACGGCCGGGCATGACGATCACGATGCACGAAGGCCAGCCCACGGTAGGAACGGCCACGATCATCGAGGCATCCGATGCACGGACATCCGCAGATCAGTGCGATCATCGGCATGCGGCATGCTGGCCCGGTGCCAACCGAAGACGTAGTTGCTTCCCTCGCTCTTTGGTCACCCTGGTTGCCGTTCGATGATGCGGCTGTCTCGGCGCCCCAGCTTCCCGGCGTTTACCTTGCTCGTCAGGGGGCGGACGGTGATCTCGTGTACGTAGGCATGGCCGGCGAGCGTCGCGGTCAGGGACTTCGAGGAAGGCTGACGGTGTACCGCCGTGGGAAGGCCGCGGTCAGTGGACTGGGAGAAGCCGTGCTCGATCGAGCACTCGCCGATCCAGCTTTTGTGCAGGCACACCTCAAAGAACTTCTTGCCGGTCAGCCCAAGCGCGCGACTGTCTGGGCCCAAGACGCTTTGCGGTGGGCCGACCTGTACGTCCGATGGACCATCACCGCAGACAGGCCGGCCGCAGTAGCCCTTGAACGAGCCGTTCTGAACGCGTTGGCCGCATCAACGCTCTGGAACCGCGCGCGATAGCCCTCCCTGATCGCGCCGCGGAAAACGCTTGCTCTTGGCGTCGTCATGCTGGTCACACCTGCCGCTGCCATAGGGTGCGGCGATGCAGAGGTCAGCCTCGTCGAAAACCGGTTCGAGGGGATTTTCGTGGGGTCA
This sequence comes from Polymorphospora rubra, assembly GCF_018324255.1. Lineage (GTDB taxonomy): Bacteria > Actinomycetota > Actinomycetes > Mycobacteriales > Micromonosporaceae > Polymorphospora > Polymorphospora rubra. The sequence goes on along the minus strand of NZ_AP023359.1, from coordinate 2,827,224 downwards.
ACGCTCAACGCTTTCCCGATTAGGCTTCGGCGATGCCATCGAACGCAACCTTGGTCTTCGAGAAGCTGGAGCAGGACGTCAACGCCCTGCTGACGCTGCATACCGGATGCGGATCCCCCGGCCGGCCGAAGGGCGACAACCGCCCTCTGCTGCGATCCGCGCTTGTTGTGCTCGTGACTGCCTGGGAGAACTACGTCGAGCAGGTTCTCAGCGAGGCGACCGACCACGTCATCCCAACGATCGCCGCTGATCCAACCTTGCTGTCGCCTTTTCTGAGAGAGGCCGTCGCTAACAAGGCCGAGAAGTCCGTCTGGGCCGTCATCGGTGACGGCTGGCTCGACGTCGCTAGGAAACGTCTGAATCACGAGATTGGCACTTTCAACAACGCGGCCAGCCGCCAGGTGAACGATCTGACCAGGAAAGTGCTGGGCATCGAGAGCATCCTTGATGCCGTCAACTGGCAGCAGTACGACGCCATGAAGGCTCAAGCTGAGCTGACCGCGCTCGTCAACGACATCAGGGGCGAGATCGTGCATCGGGGCACAACGCCCAGCAGCCTGCACCTGGCCGGAGTCAAATCGTGGCAAAGCTTCATGAACAACCTCGTCCGTTGCTTCGACGAGGCGCTGGCGGAAGCTGTTGCCATGCGATACGGATCCCGCCCCTGGTGAGCCGTCGGCCGGCCATCCGACGCTACGCGGAACCGGCTCTGACATCGCCGTACCGGCAACCATCACTGTCGCGCCACCGGCTAGCACTGATCGCCCTCAGTACCGTGCTCGTCACGGCAGTGACCGAGCGCCGGCTGGCGGCCTCTCGAATGGTCGGTACCGGCAGGCCCGGCCTACAACGGCTGCTCCTGTTGAAATCGGCAACGGTCCTCATGCTCGGCGGCCTGCTCGGCGTCGTTGTCGGAACCACCGCCGCCCTCACCGCGGATCACGATTTTGCTCCTTCGCCGACGTTATGTGTCGGCGGCTGTGTGTGGACGGCCGCGTGCCCGGGATACTCCGGGCTTCCGCGGGTAGTCCGGTGGAAGGTGCCGGTAGACGGATCGTAGGGACTTTCCGATCTTGCCGGCGATCAGTTCGAGGTCCATCTCCGGATCCACGCCGAGCCAGTAGGCTATGGCCGCCGCCGTGTCCGTTGCCGGCCGCGAGTCGTTGTTGTGCTCCGGCCCGAGGTCTGCGGGTACGACGCCGGGAGCTTTGTGGTTCTCGGCCGGTCGGTCGTCGCCGTTGTCTGCGTCGCTGGCGGCGACCGCATCCTGTTGCTCACCCGTGCTTCCGTCGCCGGGGTCGGGCTCGCTGTCGAGTGGCCGTGAAGGCGACGCGGTGTCTGAAGTGGCGACGAGGTCCTGCGTCGAGGCTCGGCTTGCATCGATGACGGCCGTCATTGGCTCGACGCGGGTGGGTCGGGGTAAGGGTTTGGTGGACGGTGCCCGCTCCGTAGGTTCGTGTCGTGCTCGGTTCGGTCCCGGCCTGTCGCTGCTGTACCTGGTGATTCGCTGTGGTGTGAGGTCGGCTGAGATGATCTCGGTGAGGCCGTCGTAGTCGGCGCTGGCGGCGAGTCGCGCGGCGATCTGGTCGAGGTCGTAGACCTGTACCGCGATGTCGGCCGTTGTCGGGTCGACAGCCTTTCTGATCTTGCGATGCAGGATCTTGGTGATCGCGGCGTCGCGCCGTTCGCGGTGGATCGCGGTGCGGGCGGCCGTCAGTGACTCGTACAGGTCGAGGCCGCCAGCCTTGGCCATCGAGCGCGCCCGCATGGTGATGACGGGATGACGGGCCCAGTGGGCGAACGCCTCGTAGGCGGGTGGTGTGGGTGGGAGGTCGCCGGTGGCGCGTAGTCGGTCGCGTCGCTGGTTGCCGGCGTGCATCACCCACACCGCGTAGCCGAGCGCGGACATGAAGGCAAAGAAGCCGCCGAGCAGGTGGTCGGGGTGTGCGGCCCAGTTGAACGCGACGGCCATGGCGGCGATCGCGGCGGAGAGCAGCCGTGAGGCGAGGGCCCGTTCGCCGAGGCGGCGTCGTACGTCGGCGTTGACCATGACGACCACGCCGCCGAGTTCCAGGGCGGCAACGGCCGGGACCGCGACGAGCAGCGGGATGTCCAGGGCCTGGACGGCGCCGGTGACCTGCCCGACGAGGGCGACCAGTAGCACCAGGATGTAGAAGCCCTGGCGCAAACGGGCCGCTTGCCGGACGGCCTTGGCAAGGTCGGCGTCGAGGTCGCCGTGTACGGACACGCCATGCGGCGACCGGCGCACCGACGCCCGCCGCCGGCCGTCGCTGGCTCCTGCGTCGTTCGCTGGTCGCCGCATCTCCGTGCCGGGGCCGATTATCGCGGCACTCATGCCCGCCCCCGCCGCTGTGGGGCACCGTCGTTCCGCCGGCCCGCGCCACGCTGTCGCACGCTAGCGGTGAACTGGTCTGCCAGGGCTGTGGTTTCGGGGCTCGGTTCGGCGTCGATCTCCTGTAGGCGGCGGGCCAGGGTCTGGTGTAGAGCGTGAACCTGGTCGGCCTGTCCGAGGGCGGCGTGGGCGCGCATCGCCTGTTGGTAAAGCGGTTCGGCGTACGGGTCGTCGACGATCGCGGCCTCCACGACGGCGAGGGCTTCGGTGGGGTCGGTCAGGGCGGCGGCGAGGGTGAGGTGGGCGTCGCGGGCCTGACGGCGGACGGCTTCGCGATACGCCTCGATCCACTCGTAGTCGAAGCCGTCGGCGAGCCCACCGTTGTAGGCGTCGACGGCGCGTCGCAGGGCGGTGATGCGGTCGGTGTCGTTGGTGGCTCGTTCGGCGTCGCGTATCGCGTCGCGCATGCGCCACAGGTCGATGTCGAAGGCTTGGCGGTTGAGGGCGTAGCGGTGGCTTGGGTGGGTGAGGTAGGTGTCGGGGCCGCCGGTGAGTTTGAGGGTCTTGCGTAGGGCGGATACGTAGGTGTGCAGGCGGTGTGGGGCCTTGGCGGCGGGGGCCTCGGGGAGCAGGTCGTCGAGGATCGCCTCCTGGCTGGCCTCGCCGTCGTGGACGGCGAGATAGACGAGCAGTTCGAGGGACTTGGCCCGCAGCGGGATCGTGGTATCGACGTCGACGATGCGCGCGGCTCCGAGGACCTGCACCCGGACAAGGCCTTCGACGTCCGCCACCTGGCCCGCCGGGTCGTCCGGCGGCTGGGCCTCGGCGGTCGCGCGTCCGCCGGTAGCGGCTGGTTCGAAGATCCTCCGTGCGTTGCCGTCCTGGCTCTGCTGGGGTTCCCGTTCGTCGGACTGGAGAGCCCTGCCTGTGGCGTAGGTGCCGCTGTCCGGGCCGGTGGGAGAGGGATCGGTGGCCTTTTCGTCGTTGTGGCCCTGGCGAGGGCCGGGTCCACCGGTCGAGACGGCGGCCGACTCCGTGGTGGTGGCGCTGCTGGCGGGCGCCTGCCCGTCATCCGATTCCGCTAGGAGCCGGAGCAGGTCGGTGACGGCAGCGGTGTCGACGACAGGCAGCCACCCACCTTGGGAGGTGTCCGGCTCGTCGGCATCCGTGGGGCTGGTGGCGCCGTCGGGTACCACGGTGACGGTCGGGCTCTGGGGCCAGACACCGAGGAGCAGGCCTCGGATGTCGAGGTGGTGGCCCTGAGTAAGCAGGACCGTGAGGCGGGCGTGGTCCTGGGTGGCGGTGGTGGCGTCGGCGATGAGCAGCAGGGACGGCAGCGGTTCGACGTCAGTGACGGTGTTTCGTAGGTCGGTGATGGTGCCGGCGTCGTGGTCGGCGAGGATCCGGCTGCGGTGCAGGATCTCCTGCTCGAGCAGGGCGAGGGCGTCCGGCAGGCCGCCGGTGACGGTCAGGCCGGGGACGGTGCCGGTGCCGGTGCCGGTGTGGACGGTGCCGCCGGTCAAGACGGCCAGCGTGTGGCCGTCAACGACGACGTGGCCATGGACGTCGGGTTCGTCCTGCTGCTCGTTGGTCAGGGCGCTGGCCAGGATGCCGCGTGCCGCCGCGAGGGCGCCGGGGCCGGTGACCGCAAGCCCATGAGCTGGCCAGGAACGCGCCCGCCAGTCGAGGTACGCAGGGCCGGGTACGGCGCTGGCGCGCATGGCACCGGCTGACGGACTGTCCTGCCCGGGATCGTCGAGGCCGTCGGTCGTTGCGACGTCGTCGGCCGGGATGTCGGGTGTGCTGGTCTGGTCGAGTAGGGCGCGTTGGATGTCGGTCACGACGGGAGGCAGTCCTGCGAGGTCGGCTTCGTCGAGGGGTGTGCCGGGCGGCGGTGGCGGCTTCCCGTCGTGGCGTCGGCGGCGGGCCACGGTCAGGGTGGCCGCGGCCATGATCGCGGTGGCGACGCCGATGCCGATCCAACCGCCGGGCAGCGACACCCCGGGCGGGCACTCCTCTCCCTGGCCACCGGCCAGATCTTCCCCATCGGGAGACGAGGCGTCGGTGGTGGGCCCGCTGGTCGGCGGTGCGGCCGGCGCAACGGGGCCGCCGTCTGCCGTGGTGGGCGGGGACTGGTCCTCGGTCGGGGCCGGTGGCGGCTGCTGGCGGGGTGGGACGGTCGGGGCTTCTGGTGGGCTGGGCAGGGTCAGGACCCAGCCGGGCCGTAGATGGTGTCCGCCCCGTAGCGGGTACTGGTCGGCGTTCAGCCGGTAGATCTCGCGCCAGCGGGCCGGGTCGTCCAGGCGAGTATCGGCGATCTTCCACAGGGTGTCGCCGCGCCGCACGGTCACCTGCCCGGACTCCCCAGCCGTACCGGCCTGTTCGGTCCTGGTCGTGGTGAAGCCGCCGGCAACGGTGGTTGGTCGGGTCTCGCGGACCTGGTCGGAGTGGGTGTCGGTCACGGCGACCGGCATCGTGGGGTGGGCGAGGGCGGGGCTGGCAGAGCTGACCGCGGCCGCGCCGAGCAGCGCGGCCGCCAAGCCCTGCACCGGCGCGGGCAGGCGCACCCGGGCCAGCCACCGGCGCCGCGACGACAACCTCGTCGTGACACGGGCAACGGCCACCGCCACCACCAGGGCCCAGAGCAGCCACGCGACGGCGGCCAGACAGCCGCCGACGAACCCGGGCGTGAGCGGCTCGGCGATCCAGGCGACCAGCGCCCGCCGGTCGGGTACGACCCGGGGGTTGGGTAGGCCGGCCAGGCGAACCAGGACCACGGGTACCCCGGCCAGGAACAGCATGATCCATGCGGCTTCCCACACGGCCCGCGCCACCCGCATCGCCAACTCCTCCGCGTCGTCTGTAACTGCTACTGGCCCGGTGAACCCCTTCCGACGGGCACGAGGGCATGGACGATCACCCGGGCCGGCCGTGGGGTTCGGGCCGGCTCGGGATCGCCAGTGTGTGCCAGGGGATGAGAGGTGCGACCGGACCAATCGATCTACGTCGACGCTAGGACGGATCGGGCCGGTTGGACAGGGGGACGAACCTTACACGACCTAACAGGACCTGACACGACCTTACAAACCGGCCTTGACCTGCGACTTCTTAAACGGCCTCGATTCTGGTCGCCGATCGACATGCCCTGGCCGGCAGCTCGAACGGCTTCTGGTGGTTGGCGTCGGGGAGGCCTCGAGTTCGGCGTTCGTGCGACTCGTCCGCTGCTGGATCGCCGAGCGGATGGTGGGTGTGGACGAGCGTTCGGGGCCTCGGTGACGGCGGGCCGACGTGTCGCGTGTAGACCCTGTTCCGGGCATCGAAGGCGATTCCCATCACTTTTCGATCGTCGCAAAGACTTGCGATCATCGTAATTCCGTGCGGACAATGTATGCATGAGCCGACAAGACATCTTCGAAGACGTGGCCGTGATCCTCCATCCCGCCCCGCAGCGCCACCCCGACGACTCGGGCGATCACGACGACGGCTTCCAGGCCGCCATGACCGACGTCATGGACGACCGGGAGCGCACCGCCGAGGACCTTCGCCTGTCGTGGGAACACGACGACCACGATCCGTTGATCGGCGCACTGCACTCCGCCCGCCGCGCCAAGGAACAGGCCGAGGCACAGATCCGACACCTGATCGCCTACGGCCGCGAGTTCGTGCAGCCCCGCCCGTACACGCTCGGCGACCTCGCCGCCGCGGCCGGAATGTCGATCTCCGGCACCCGCACCGCGTACGGCCACCACGACGTCGACGCCGTCGCTACGGCCACCGGCGCCAGGCCACGCGAATGGCGTACGCCCGAAGCCGCCGACGACAAGGCATCCGCATGAACCCGCAGGCGGCGGGATGCCGCTGCCCACGACCGTGGCGACGGCTGTTCACCGTCATCGCCGACGACCGCTACGACGTCGTGCCGACACTCGCCCTGACACCGACGAGTGCCCTGTACCGGGCCTGGTGCTCCGACTGCGGCACCGAGTACCCGTGGCCATTCCGGGTCGAACAGCCCAGTGCCCTTGCCGCCTGATCTTGTCGTTTAACGTCGGCCGCCGAAGGTCGAAGTGATCCTGCATGGACTTCGGCGTGTCGGTGCTCGACTGGGAATGGCGATGGCACGGAAGGGCGGCTTGGCTGGCTCGACGTCTCAGCGTCGCCGATCTCAAGTTGGGCTGTTACCCAACTGGATGCCATGCCGCGCCATGCTGGATCGTTCAGGCGGCAACCTCGATGAGATGCAAGGATGCTAAGGTACGAACCTGCCGAGTCCCGTAGAACGCATCAGTTGGCCGAATAGAGTACGCACCATTCCCGCCAGGTCTTTCTTCGCTTCTGCCGCTGACACCTGGGTAACGCGCTGATACGTCCCGCCATTCCAGGCAACCACGTCGTCGCGTACTCGCATACGTTTGAACGAGTCCTGTTCGATGTATGCGGTTTCGGGGATCGATCCGGCGAAGTCCTCGACTCGGATGCCGATGCCCACTCCGGTGTCGGTTAGCCCGGCCGACCGGCACACCTGGCGCGCCATGCAGGCAGTCCACATCGTGGCGGTCCACATCGTTCTCCAGTCGAATGCCTGTCGTGAGGGCTGGATACCCCACTCCGGCTTTACTAGATCGTCGACAACGAAAATCACCACGCCCGACTCGTAGACAACGAAGTGGCTTTGCCTCCCCTCTCCGTGGTTGCGTGGTCGCGTTACTCGGGCAACCCCGGCTGGCCGGCGTTCGTGGGTGCTCGCCCACTGGATCGTGGGATTCCAAGACCGGTCGACAAACCGGTCGAGCGCAGGCGCGGCGCCCGCAAGTCGATCGACGGCAGCCGTCGCCTTCTCGGCCTGCTCGTCGAGCCAGCGGTAGTAGTCGGTTGGCGCCTGAAATCCTGCCAGGAGTTCGTCGTTGTGATTTGTCGTGGGATGCGCCACCACCGCGAGACGTCCCGTCGGCGCCAACCCCTCGAACAGTTCTGGGTTCGATAGGCTAGCTGTTATGTGGTTCACCCGCTCGGTGCGCCGACGTATCAGGACCTCGACCTCAGCGTCGGAGAGCCGGTAGACGGAACATTCGTCGCGCCCGTAGTAGCGGTTGGTCGCCTGATGCGGAGCGAGTGAACTCGCAGGAACCCGAATGAACACGACGCCGCGGGTCTGGTCGTCTGGGTCCGGCAGTGCGTGACACTCGACGTGCAGCGGCGGGTCGAGTGCGAGGGTGGCGTTTTCCACACGCTCAATGAAGCCGGCGAGCTGGATTGGCGTCGCCTTGACCGCCTTTCGCGTCTCCTTATCTTCCTCAACCCCGACGACCAGCACGCCGCTGTCGTTTGCGAGTGCCGCTATGTCTTTGCGCATTTCCTCGTTCTGGCCACGTCTGTACTCGGCCTTCAGTTCGAGGTAGTGATGCTCGGCGACCTTGCCGTGGTCGATATCAGCAACGGCTTCGGCGTACGACGTGGGATCCCAAGCAGGACGAGGGGTTGTCACGGCAACATCGTGTACCGCGCCAGCCCTCTCCGCAATCGCAATCGCGGTCGCCATAGCACGCCCGACCGTCGAACCCATCGCGCGGGCAGTACGGCCGGGGGATCAACGAGATGAGCCTACCCACGCCAGGTCCGCGCGCTCGAACAACGACCGCCCCACTGCCGTCCCCCGAGCACCGACGACGCAGGCAGCATCATGCAGGAACCTCAGTCGCAGGCACGTAGCGTGAGCCTGCTACGCCGGATCAAGCAACACCGCTACTTGCCTGGCGTGTGAACGACTCACGTAGGTCGTCGCTCATAGTGAGGCCGACGCTGGCGAGGTGGTCGGCGTAGCTGTCGATAAGCGTGGGGATGGCGGTGTGCTGGCCAAGGTCGACCAGGGCTTGGGCGGTGCGGCGGTGCAGGTCTTCGTTGAGTGGATCGACGTCGATTGCCTGTTGCAGCAGCACCAGCGCTGTCTGTGGGTCGCAGTTGCCGGCCAGGTTGGTATGGGCGTCGATGATCTGACGGCGCAGGGCTTCACGGGCGGCGGCCAGCCACGGCCAGGTTCGTCCGGCCGCGAGTGGTTCGGGTGGGCGGCCGATGATCGCGCGGAGGGCCTGCTGTCGGGCGGTGGGCGTCGCCGCGCGGGCCGCGGCCTGGAGGGTGGCGCGTAGGTGCCACAGGTCGACGCCGATGTGGTCGGGGTCGAGCCGGTAGAGGTCGCCATCGCGGGCGATAACGCCAGAGCCGGTCGCGGCCCGCAGCGTCCCGCGGAGGTCGCTGATCGTGGTGTAAAGCCGAGTCGCGGTCACCGAGGGGCGGTGGTGCGGCCAGATCATGCCGGCCATCCGCTCGCTGGGCACCCCGTCAGGGTGCACGGCGAGCAGGACCAGGACCTGCCAGGCCGCGCTGCGGCGTACGACCAATGGCGCGTTGTCGCAGCTAATCTCCAGTCGGCCCAGGACTTGCAGCCGCAGCCGGCTGGTCCCGGCCGCGGGCGGGGTCCCGGTGGTCGGCGGGGCGGGCCGGCGAGCGTCGGAGGTGGTCGGATAGGCCTGCCGGGCCAGGGTAAGCAGGTCCCGAAAGGCGGCGCCGCCCAGGACGCACAGTCGCCGCCCGTCGGTGGTGGTGCCGTCCGCAGCCAACTGCCAGGCGTGGCCGACGGCCGGTGGCTCACCGATCACGACCACGGTCCACGACGACCCTGGCAAGGCGGCCCGCGCGAGACAGTCGACGACAGTGCCGGAGGTGACCGAGGTCTGGGTAAGCAGGATCAGGGACCGCTCTGCAAGTTCGTCAGCCTGGCGGCAGCTGTCTGCCTCGCGCTCTTCAAGGACGGAGAAAGCATTGTGGACGGCGTCAACGATCCGCAGCGCGCCGGTGTCCTTCCAGGCCCCGGCGGAGCTGGGGTCGGTGTCGAGCAGGGTGGCCAGGTCCGCAGTCGTGGTGACCAGCGTGTGTGGGCCGTCGTGGCCGGCGAGGGCGGCGGCGATAAGCAGGCCGCGGCCCGCGTCGGTGGCTCCGGGGCCGGTTAGGTGGAGCAGGCCGGTCGGCAGGTCGCCGAGCCCGATGACCTCGACATCGAGTGCCGGCTGCCGCGGTTGGTCTTGCGAATCGCCGGGGTCGGTCGGGTCGAGGGCGGCTTGGACGGCGGCGACTGTCGCCGGCAGCGGGGTGAGGTCGCCCTCTCTGTCGTTCTTGGTGTGGGAGGTGTTGGGGATGTAGTCGCGGCGGCGCCGGAACCAGACCAGGGCCGCCGCCGACACCACCTGTACCGCGAGGGCGTACGGAAGCCAGCCACCGTCCGGCAACCCCACCCCCGCCGGTGCGGCCGGGGCAGGCGGGGGCCGCTCGGAGTCTTCGCCTGCGGGGGCCCCGGTCGGTGGTGGCGGAGCCGTAGTGGCGGACGGTGCCAGGTCGGCGCTGGCGGCGGTCAGCATCGTGGCCCCGACAAGACCGGTCGCGGTCGCCTGCAACGGCGTCGGTACCGGCACCCGGCGCAGCCACCGCACCGTACGTCGCAGCCGTACCACTAGATCGGCGACGACAGCGGCGACCAGCAGCAGCCAGAACAGCCAGGCCGCCACCGCGAACGCGGCGGCGAGCGTCCGTTCGGTCAACGGCTCCGCGATCCAGGACGCCAACTGCTCCTGGTCCGGCCACCGTCGCGGCAGCGGCCAGCCGACCAAACGCACCAAGGCCAGTGGCAGCCCGACGAGCAGCAGCGTGAGCATCAGCCCGGCCGCCACCTGCCGCGGCCACCGCATCACCTACCCCCACCCGTCATCGGGCGTGAGCCGCCGCAGTCGAGCGGTCCCGCCGGATCGGCACCCGGCCTGGCCACCTCACCCGGCCAAAGGCGGCGGCTCGTGCTGCGGCCGGGCACCTGGCGCGCTCCGGGCTGCGCGGCCGCATGTGTCGGGCGGAGGTGCCAGGCCCGGTCACCAGGCATGGTGCTCGACCCGTATCGGGCTGCGGACCAGGTGCCACAGGCGGCGGAGCCACCACACCGTCACCGCCACCACGTACATGACCGCCAGCACCCCCGTCGCCGGGGCACTGATAACCGCCGCGCAGAACACCGCCAGCGGCGCCGCCACCAACAACCTGGGCAGCCACCCGGACACCACCGCAAGCGCCATCCCCACCCCGAGCAGCAGCCCACCGACCCGGCCGGCCGCGTCGAGAAGCAGCACCAGGTCCGGCCACCGCGCCGCCGTCATCGACGTCTGCAGCAGCACCATCCCCACCGAGGCGGCCAGCACCGACGAGACCGGGAACGCCAGCCAGCCATGCCACCCCCCGGTCGGCGCACGCCCCGACCGGGCCGCCACCAGCGAGCCGACAACCGCCACCACCGCGACCGGTACCACCGGCCACAACGACCACCGCAGAAACGGCGCCAGCGGCATCCCGAAGAACAACGCCGCACCGACCCCGTACAGACCCGCGACAGACACCCCCATCACCGCCGCCGCGACCAGCCCGGTCCCGACCCGCACCCCCGGCGACCTGGCCGCCGGCCCCGACACCGCCAGCAACGACGCCAGGACCCCACCGAACGACAGGCACGCCACCAACGCGACCACCGCCGCCATCGCCAGCTCACCCCAGTTCGCCAGCAGATACGTGTACGGCGACCTCGACGTCCGCGTCCCGTTGAACAACTCCGCCGTCGCCACGAAATGCGTCAGCAGCCCCAGCGACGCCAGCGCCGGCACCGCGCCCGCGACCACCCGCCAGACCGACGGCAACCCCAAGTCGACACCTGGCGTGCCCGCCGAGCCGCCACCAGGGTGGCCGCCGGTGGGGCTGGCTGGCGCCGTCGACGTGGCGGGTCCGGTCGCGGACGCCGCGCCGACCACCGCGGCCAGCCCCGGCTGCTCCACGGCCGTCGGCGCCAGCCCGGTCCCGTCCGCCACCGCCCGCACCGCCCCGGGCATCACCGCGCCCCCACCGGTGCAGAACACTCCCGCCACCTGTGCGGGGTCGACCTCGGCCGCGGCCAGGGCCTCACCAGCCAGGCCACCTGCCCGCCGCAACACCGGACCGGCCACCGACTCCAGCACCTGACCGGTCACCACCAACGCCGGCAACGGATCCGGTAACACCACCGTCACCACCGACCGCGACGACAACTCCTCCCGCCCCGCCCGCACTGCGGCAAGAACCCCGTACCCGCCCGGCTCCGACACGTCCGGCAACCCCGGATCGGCCTTACGCAGCCGCTCCAGCAGCAGCTCGTCGACACGGATCCCGCCAGCATTCGGGTCGTGCAGGGTCGACAGCACCTCGAAACCGTGCGGGCCGCGCCGCAGCACCGTCGCCTCGAACCCGCCACCGAAGTCACACACCAGCAGGAACTGGCCCACCAGCACCCGCGCCCCACCCGCCACCAACTGACCCGCCACAGCGACCGGCGCCTCCACAAGCGACGGCTGCCCCAACCCCGCCCGGTGCGCCGCCTGCCGCAACCACATCCGCCGCCGCGGACCCCACCCCGCCGGCACCACCAACCGCACATCCCCCACCCACGCACCCACCACCCGCGCCGCCTCATCCCCAACCCGGCGCAACACCGCCGCCACCAGATCCAACACCGCGACCTCGACCCCAGCCACCACGGTCGTCTCACCCGATAGCAGCAGCGGCGAGGCCACGAACCGCGACGGATCTTCGGACGCCTGCCGCCACGCCGCGTCACCGGTCAACAGGCTGCCGTCCGGAGCCACCCACACCCCGGCTGGCAGCACCGGGCCGCCGTCGAACCGCAACCCGGTCCAGCCACCACCAGGCCAGGCCAACACCGCAACCGTGGACGAGGTTCCACAGTCGATCGCCAGGCACGCCTCCCCAGGCCCCATACCCACGTTCCTACCCGATGATCGACCCAAACGTCACGCACAAATACACACAGTCACCACCCCCGGGGGCGAGTACAGCCATAGGCGCACTCCGTGAGCAGCACAACGAACGATCAAGATTACGTCGATGACCGACATGTTCTGCGCAACACGAATAGGGAACCTGACCAGCATAAGAGTCAGCCTCACGGCGCCACTCGCACCGACAGACGGCTTCACGAAAAGAATTCGGAGGACCACCGCCGTCGGCACGCCTACCATGGCACGTATGGCACCCTGGGAACCGAGCAAATACCGTTGCACGTACGCATACGGCCAGTACGCCATCGTCGAGCAGGACATCCGCCAATTCATGAGCATTACGGAAAAGTTCGTAACGGATGGTTACCAACGAATTGGCGAATCAATCCCCGCAGTCGAGGCCAAACACCCGGATGCTCCGAGTAGGACGGACATTTTCTTTGAGCGAGCAGGTGAGCTATGGCCATCCGACCACGAGTGGATGTTGTGCTGCGCGGTTCTAAGGGACGCCGTTTCCGCCTTCGAGGTATACGTACAGGAGGCGGTCAAGGAGGTCGCGGAGGAACAAGGAGTTGCATACCCCCCAAAATGGCTTAAGCGAACACCCAACTGGGGCGAACTGAGCGACTACTGCCGCGAAAAACTTGCGCAACCAGATCCGATAACAAGCGACGTGCAGGCCATAATTGAACTTCGCAACCTCCTGACCCACGAGAGGGGTAGGCTACGAACGGAAGAGCAGCGAACAAAATTTCGATTCCCTCTGAACGCACTCCCCGGGGATAGGATCAGTTTGTCACCGGATGAGGTAAAGAAGCATTCTGAGGCACTTGCATCTGCGGCACGAGGGTTCGACGCCGCCCTTTGGGGAGACAAACCAACTCCCGTAATGCCTGATGGACTCGAAGACCTTCTAGCCGACTAAGGGGTGTTTCGCGACTCGGTGACAGCGTGGACGGGTGTCAGCCTTAGTTCACCCGGCCAGGCGAATGTTGTGGCGTAGGCGATAACGGTACCGCGTTCGACTACAGGACGTACTGCCACGCAAACTAATAGGTACCTCCTCACCCGCTATACCGGCTCTGTCACAAGTGTCGCCCTGACCGACACTCCGGAGCCGCTTATCCACCTCTGGCGGTTCGCACTCCCTCAGCGTGCATACCAGCCTCGCGTGGTCGATGACAGCAGGCAGACGTCCGCTCGACGGATCGACGACGATCCAGCAAAGGCGGCGCGTTACCCGTCACCGGCTGACAATTAGGGCATTTCTCCGACGACAGCGTTCTGGCCCCATTCTGCATCGTGCGAGAGGTGCCGTCGAAGCGCTTTTGGTTCGGCCTGCACAAGACGGTTGTGGTGACAATGCGGGATGATGCCGCCAACGCCTTGGGCAAACTGATCGCCCAGTGCGGCTCGGCTCGGCGAGTGCACCGGCTGTGGCCACCCTTGTGCTTCTGAGATGCGGCGGGCAAGCATCCACAAACGCCGTGCGACACCGCGGCGCCGGTAGCCCTCCACTGTAAACACGTCCAGAACGGTACCTGCCATGAGCGGCGGGGCCGGCAAACGGGTAGGCTTCGGTAGCAGCGTGAGTTGAAGGTGCGCAATGCGTGCATCGCCATCCACAGCGACGTATCGCACCTCCTTCGCCTGCATACCTGCGTCCAGCAGCTCGGCTATCAATATCATGGAACGGCCATCGAAATGCTCTCGCACGCCGGTGACCCCGGGCACGGCCGACCAGGGCGACATCTGTTCCCCTCCGGGCTAGTTGGCGACGGCTCCCGCCAACCGCCCAGGACTCGACGAACTTGCCGGTTGAGCACACTAGCGCATCCCCCATCAATACCGCATGGCAGGCGGATCAGGCGGGCCAATTAGAAAATCCATAATGCTGACCTGCAACCCCGTACGCGCGGCCACCCGACGCCCCGACGAACCCCCAAGACACCACCGACGACGGATACGATCGCGGTCGTCCCCGCAACCTTCAACACAATCAATCAGTCGTGCGCAGGGGTAAACGACACGTTCGCCTTGAACGTACTCAACGAGGCCCTCGGCAGCCGGCTGCCGATCATCATCGCCCGTACGCGAAACTTGCCCTCACCGACCACTCAATCTTCGGCAGGAACCTGCGTCTTTTCATGGACGCCGGCGTGGACCTCCTTCCCACCGAGGCCATCCGCCCGACGGGCACGGATCAGCCGTTCCGTTGGGAACTGAGCACAAATCGACTGAAGCTGTACGGGGGAAGGTCCCAGCGGGGAGGGGCCGGCCACGCGGCCGCCCACGCGGCCGTCGGAGTAGTCCGCGCGTCTAAGCCCTTGAAGCTTTCCCTGATTCTGACCGGTCGCCGATAAGGAAGCTGACATGATCTCGGTGACCGACAGCATCGCCCCGGTCAACGACCGGGAGGCCGTTGCCACAACGGCTCCTACCCGACGAACCAGGAATCGACAGATCCCGTCGTTCCATTGCCACACAAGAACTTGGCTGGCAGCGGTCGCCCGCCCGATGCTGCTACGACGTCAGCCCGTACGGCGGTGGAGGGGGATTCGCACTCACCGCCGTGCGAGGTGGTACCGGCCAGTCCGGGATGAGCGTGGTGTCGCCGGTGAGCTCGAGAGCGGTGATCGTGGCCAGGTCCTGGGTCGCCTGTACGAAGCCCTCGACCCACATCAGCGTGATGGAGGTCTTGCCATCTATGCGGCTGTAGAGCGTTCCGGACGCGTTCGGCGCGGTCTGTGGGTCGTCACCGTGGGCGAGCCGGTTGCGGACGGCCTTGGCGTCGCGGAGGTAGTCATCCAGCTGCCGTGCCTGGATGGTGGTCCAGAGCCAGCGCCCGCCACGGCCGGGCTCCGGCTGCGACCGGACCCGGGCCCGCCACCGGCGGGTCACGTCGGGGACCTCGAGGTACTGACCGATCCGCTCCCGTACCCGGTTCACCGTCGCGGGTGTTCCTTGGCTGGGGCCTCCGTGCGCGCCGATTAGGTCGTTGAAGAACATCTCGAACGGCCCGTACGCCTGGAGGAAGGCGCCGAACCTCAGGCTGCGGTACTGAGGGTTCCGCTTCGCCTCGTCCTTGTCGGCACGATGGATGGCGATGAGATCCACCGGGATCACCAACCGGGCCGCCAAGTTGTCCAAAGCTCTCTGAACCACTGCCGCGTCCACCACGGCGGCGAGTGTACTGGCAGAGGCACACCTTGCCAGTCCCGCCGACACCCTGACGACAGGCCCATCTCCAACCTCGTATATCGGCGCCGGGAGGAACGATCCGTGGCCCCAGGGGAAGGTTTTCTACCCGTCCAAAGCCAAGATGAGGGCGTCGTAGGTCGGGGAGTCCGGGAACGGTTTCAGCTTGCCAATCTTCTCCCAGCCCCACTTCGCGTAGGCGGTCTGAGCCGCGGTGTTGTCCTCGCGGACCAGCAGCGTCGCTCGCTCTTCGGGTCGGTGGTGCAGCAGTTCGTCGTGCAGGGCCCGCGCGATCCCCCGGCGTTGCCAGTCGGGGTGCACCATCAGCTCGCACAGGGCGAACGTCCGGTGCCCGGTCTCGGCGATGAGGTCCGGGTCGACCGGGGTGGTCAGTCCCTGCCACCACCGTGCTGCCTCGGGCAGCGCGTACCCGAAGGCCAGCCCCACCGGCTGGCCGTCAACCTCGGCGGCGACGAGTTCGAACCCGGACGACTTCATGTACCGGCGAACACGCTCGACGAACCGTTCGGCGCTGTAGAACGGGTCGCTGATCACGTCGGCGTGCGTCGCCTCGTAGATCGCAACGACGACCGAGTCGACGACGGCGTCGACGTCCTGCGCGGTGTAGTGGGCGAATGCTGCTTGCGGGGTGTTGGTCATGAGTGGCCGATCGGTAGTGCCAGCAGGTCACGGGCCTGGGAAACGGCCGGCAGTTTCGCCGCGCCGGCGGGGATGGTGTCCAGTGCCAGTGCGGCTGTGCGGCGTATGAGGGCGTCGTCGCGGACGTGAGGCGGAAGGCCGCTCACGGTACGGGCGGTGTGGCGGGCGCCTTCGGACGGGTCACCGGCGACGATCATGGACACCGCCCGGTGCAGCTCGATCTGGGCGGGGCCCTGGTAAGCCTGGGGCGGATACAGGGACAGCGCCATGTTCTGCGCCTTCGCGGCGTCGTGGGCGCGGCCGGCGTACGAGTGCACGTGGCTTTCGACATGTCTGAGGCGCTGTTCGCTCCAGCCCCACTGCGAGCTACGGTCGGCGACCGTCGCATCCGGCAGCCGGGCGAACACCCTGGACGTCTCGTCGAGGGCGTCCCGGGCAGCGCCGTGCTGGCCCAGCAGGGCCAGTGCCTGCGCGCGGGCGGCGTGGGCGCTGACGGTTCCCGTGCACGCGATCCCGGGGGCGACGTCGATCGCCTCGTCGGCCAGGGCCAGGACTGTCGAGGCGGATCTCTGGTCGTACAGGGAGAAGACGGCTCGCCGGCCGCGGATCAGGGCCCGCAGCTGGCGATCCGGTGTCTGGTCGGCGGCACGTGTCGCCGTACGCCAATAGCGCCGCGCCATCTGCGCCTCATCGAGATTGAGCAGGGTGATCGCGATGAGCGCGCTCAACCTTGCGCACACATGCGCCAGGTCGGCACGCCGCTTCCCGGAAACGCTCCGCAGTCTGGCCTGAACGTCCTCGAGGTCCGTAGCGAGTTGGGGAAGCACACGACCGGCGGACAGCAGGCCGACATCGTGCGCGTACTGGTCGGTGACCCGCTCCCACTCATCGACATCCGCGCTGTCGACCACGTCGCCGCTGAGCCCGTCGTCGAGGCCACGCCGCAGCGCCTCGAGGTGGGCGGCAAGAGACGAGCCAGCGGTCGCCCCGGCGGCCCCCATCAACCCGTACAGGACCGCCCGACGATTCACCGGATCATCCCCATCCCGGTACGCGGCCGTCGAGGAACCGACAGCGGTGGGCGCCGCGTCGCGCCCAGCGGGACGAGCGCCCGGTGCTGACGCTGAAAGGCCGTCGATGGCCCAAGTGTCCGAGCCGGCGGCGGGGGCCGGTGACACAGTGCTGGGCTCCTGGTGGCGGTCGGAACCAGAGAGGCCTGTGTCAGGGGATCGTGGTCGACGGATGTTGAAGAAGCCGAGCTCCGCATCGGTGCTGGCGCCGAGGACCGCCCGGAAGGCGGCACGCCGTGGTGCCCGAGGCCACGTGTTCAGGCCCCGCTCGAACCGAGCGATCTGCGTACGGTCGATGGGGCCGTCCGCGGCCGACTTGTCCGCGAGGTAGGCGTTGATCGCGTCGGCCAGCTCCTGCCGCGACATCGGCAGCCCCGAGCCACTCGGCGACGGAAGACGCTCCCGTGCCGCCCGAAGCCGCTCGTTCGGCAACGCCGGACGCTTACTTTCCACCATCAGACCCCCGCGATGGAACGACGGCCGTGATAGTCCCGTTTCTGGCCAGATCCAGGATGGCAAGCAGCCCTACCTATTTCAAGGCGGCCGCAACTTGGTCGGCATCCAAGTTGGCCGTGGGCCGGTCGCCCGTTGCATGGATGCTGCTCTTGGACGAAGCCTTCTCCGGCCGGGACGCGGTGGTGCTGGCATGTGAGGCGAGGCTTCTACAGCTCGGGGCTGGGCAGCGCCTAATAGGACACGACCGGTACTCGTCTCCCAGGCACTGAGCGTCGGCGGCTGCGGGCCCAGACTCGGCGCTGCGGCGAGCGCCCTCAGCGACCCGCCGTTGGCCGTGCCCACTTTTGCCCGACGATGCCAGCGGGTACGGCTGCTGTTTCACTAATCTGACACAGGTCGGCAGGGCCCATTGCTCGATCTGCCGGCATCATGTTTCCATGAGCCGATCACCCAAAGTGATCTTGCCAATGAGATTCGGGCGCCGACAACGAGCCCAAGCTGGAGTCTCGGCGATGGGCTGTCCGAGGTTCGACGGGCGTGGCGCCGGTCTGTGGGGTGGGACGGCCTGTACCCACCGTCGACTGGCGGGTACGGGCCGCAGCGTTTCGTCGGCCTGTCGAGGATTGGTCAGCCGCGGCGCCGCCGCCAGCGGCGGATCCGCCGTACCAGCAGTGGAACGGCGATGACGAACCCGATCAGGGCGGTGCTGAACTTCAAGATGATCGTGAGCTGCGGCAGCCAGAGCCAGATGGTGCCGGCAACGGTTTCGAGCACGGTCCACATCGGTGACCTCCTCGGGGGCGGTAGCGGCGATGTGGATGACGGTGCGGCCGTCGGCGTCCAGCCCCGTCCAGTTCTGGATACTGGACGGCCGTCGAACGCTCACGTCGGTCCGGCTGTAGTCGCGGGTCCGGGCAGAGGGGGGACCGCGTGATCCGCGAAGACCTCAAACGGCTGCACGAACTGGCAGGGTCCCCGACCGTCGACAGCCTAAAGACGTTCGCCGATCAAGGCCCGCACAAGGCATCCAGGGCGACCCTCGGGGCGATCCTGAACAGCAACTATGCGAGTAGGCCCCGATGGACGACTGTCGCGGCGTTCGTGGACGCGTGTGAACGCTTCGCCAGGTCGAAGGGGCGGCGGCTGCCTGCCGAAGAGGTCGACATCCGCGTCTGGCTGACACGGTATGAACGGAAACATCCCGATCAACGACCTCCGTCGTCGCGGTCGGAGCCACGTCAGGTCGTCGGGATCGTGCCGCAGCTGGCTGACTGCTTCCAGACCCGTGACGCGGTCAAGGTCCTGACCGAGGTAACCACTGACGGCGGCACGGCCGTGCTGACCAGTGCGGGAACGCAGCTGTTGTCCGGGATGGGGGGCGTGGGTAAGACCCAGCTGGCGGTCCACCTCGCCGACCACCTACGAAGCGCCGGGCGGCTGGATCTGCTGGTCTGGATCTCTGCCACCTCGAGGGGCGCGATTCTGGCCGGCTACGCCCAGGCCGGTGTCGAACTTTCCGTACCCGGTGCGGACGATATCGACACCGAACAGGACGCGGCCCGGTTCCACGCCTGGCTGACCAGCACCGACCGACGGTGGCTGATCGTGCTCGACGACCTGACCCGCACAGGCGACCTCCAGGGGCTGTGGCCACCTCCAAACCCCAGCGGTCGTACCGTCGTCACCACCCGACTACGCGGGTCCGCGCTACGAGGCGCGGGCCGACACCTGGTCCCGATCGGAACCTTCACCAAGGACGAGGCCACCCACTACGTACACACCCGCCTGAACGGCAAACCAGCGCTGGCCGACGACGTCAGCGGGCTGGTCGAGAATCTGGGACGGCTGCCGCTGGCGCTGGCACAGGCCACCGCCTTCATGATCGACGAGGGCGTGCCGTGCTCGCGGTACCGGCAGCGGTTCGCCGACCGCCGAAGCCGGCTCGACGACCTCGTCCCCGATCCCGACGGCCCGACCGGCCTACCCGACGACTACCACCGCACGGTGGCCGCCACCATGTCGCTGTCCATCGAGACGGCCGAGCGGTCCCGCCCCGCCGGCCTGGCCCGGCCGTTGCTGGAGCTGGCCAGCGTCCTCGACCCCGCCGGCATCCCGATCTCGGTGTTCACCACGACCGCCGCGCTTAACTGGCTAACATACCGCCGCAGCCTCACCACCGACGCCAGCGGCGATCTCGATGCCGAACTGGCCAAGTCGGGGCTGCAGTGCCTGCACCGCCTCAACCTGATCACCATCGACGCCAAGATCGTCTCAATGCACGGCCTGGTACAACGCGCCACCCGCGAACTGTGCAGCGGAGAGCACATCGCCGACCTCGCCTGGGCCGCCGCGGACGCCCTCACCGAAACCTGGCCAAAGATCGAACGCGACACCGCTCACGCCCAACGGCTGCGCAGCAACACCACCTCTGTTCAGGAGCACGGCCAGGACGCACTACTACAACCAGAAACGCACCCCCTCCTGTCAGTCGCTTTCAACAGCCTCGGCACCTCAGGCAACCCCGCCGGCGCCGTCGCCGCCTTCGAGGAGCTACTCACCGTCCAGCTGCGGGTTTTCGGCCCCGACCATCCCGACACCCTGGTTACCCGGAGCAACCTCGCGTACTGGCGCGGCGAGGCCGGCGATCCGGCCGGCGCCGTCGCCGCCTTCGAGGAGCTACTCACCGACCATCTGCGGGTCCTCGGCCCCGACCACCCCAACACCCTGGCCACCCGCAACAACCTCGCGTACTGGCGCGGCGAGGCCGGAGACCCGGCCGGCGCCGCCACCGCCTTCGAGGAGCTACTCACCGACCAGGTGCGGGTCCTTGGCCCCGACCACCCCAACACCCTGGCCACCCGGGCCAACCTCGCGTACTGGCGCGGCGAGGCCGGAGACCCGGCCGGCGCCGCCACCGCCTTCGAGGAGCTACTCACCGACCAGGTGCGGGTCCTCGGCCCCGACCACCCCAACACCCTGGCCACCCGGGCCAACCTCGCGTACTGGCGCGGCAAGGCCGGCGATCCGGCCGGCGCCGCCACCGCCTTCGAGGAGCTACTCACCGACCATCTGCGGGTTTTCGGCCCCGAACACCCCGACACCCTGGCCACCCGCAACAACCTCGCGTCCTTGCGCGGCGATGCCGGCGATCCGGCCGGCGCCGCCACCGCCACCGAGGAGCTACTCACCGACCAGCTGCGGGTCCTCGGCCCCGAACACCCCAACACCCTGATCACCCGCAACAACCTCGCGTCCTTGCGCGGCGATGCCGGCGATCCGGCCGGCGCCGCCACCGCCACCGAGGAGCTACTCACCGACCGAATACGGGTCCTTGGCCCCGACCACCCCAACACCCTGGCCACCCGGGCCAACCTCGCGTACTGGCGCGGCGAGGCCGGCGATCCGGCCGGCGCCGCCACCGCCTTCGAGGAGCTACTCACCGACCATCTGCGGGTTTTCGGCCCCGAACACCCCGACACCCTGGCCACCCGGGCCAACCTCGCGTACTGGCGCGGCGATGCCGGCGATCCGGCCGGCGCCGCCACCGCCACCGAGGAGCTACTCACCGACCAGCTGCGGGTCCTCGGCCCCGAACACCCCAACACCCTGATCACCCGCAACAACCTCGCGTCCTTGCGCGGCGATGCCGGCGATCCGGCCGGCGCCGCCACCGCCTTCGAGGAGCTACTCACCGACCATCTGCGGGTCCTCGGCCCCGACCACCCCAACACCCTGATCACCCGGAGCAACCTCGCGTACTGGCGCGGCGAGGCCGGCGATCCGGCCGGCGCCGCCACCGCCTTCGAGGAGCTACTCACCGACCAGCTGCGGGTCCTCGGCCCCGAACACCCCAACACCCTGGCCACCCGCAACAACCTCGCGTACTGGCGCGGCGAGGCCGGAGACCCGGCCGGCGCCGCCACCGCCACCGAGGAGCTACTCACCGACCAGCTGCGGGTCCTCGGCCCCGACCACCCCAACACCCTGGCCACCCGGGCCAACCTCGCGTACTGGCGCGGCAAGGCCGGCGATCCGGCCGGCGCCGCCACCGCCTTCGAGGAGCTACTCACCGACCAGCTGCGGGTCCTCGGCCCCGAACACCCCAACACCCTGGTCACCCGCAACAACCTCGCGTACTGGCGAGAGAGCTCGTCTGAGCCCCAGGTTGGTTGATCTCCGTCTGCCGGGATAATCAGTCCGCTGAGATTCGAAGCCGGCAAGTCGCGGCAGCAGTGGTTCTGTGACGCCCGTCTCGCGCCCTAGTCCAGATCCCTACATAGGGGTCGACACTACGGGTTACGGACTCCGCGCATCGAGTAACCGTGAAACGGGTGCCCGAACGGGCGGCGCGGGAGGTGGGGCCCGCTTGTCGCACGAGCACCCACCGAGCACCCATGCGTCGATAGGGGCGAAAAACTAAAGGCGCCCAACCTGCGTTTCTGCAGGTCAGACGCTTTGTGATCTTGTGCGCCCGAAGGGACTCGAACCCCTAACCTTCTGATCCGTAGTCAGATGCTCTATCCATTGAGCTACGGGCGCTGGTGCCTGGGCCAGTCTACACACCGGTCCGAGCGCGGAGACTCCGGGATTCGAACCCGGGAGGGGCTTTAAGACCCCAACCGCATTAGCAGTGCGGCGCCATAGACCAGACTAGGCGAAGTCTCCCAGGTGGCCTGTAGACCACCGCCGACCGAGAATACAGTGCGCCCACCGGGCGGGGCAAAGCGACTATCCTGCGCGTGCCGATCATGGCACCCTGGGGCACCAAACCGACACATACCGTCACCACAGGTACCCCAGGACCCCTCACCCCCAAGGGACGTACGTGCGCAGATTCCCATCTCTTCGAACAACCCTGGTGGTCGTCGCGGCGCTGGCCGCCACGACCGCGATCACCTCTCCCGCCGCGGCCAACCCCACCGCCGGCTCGATCAGCGGCATCCTGACCACCAGCGGCGGGGCACCGAGCCCGCACGGGTCGGCGACGCTCTGGACCGTGGACCAGGACTACGTCGGTCACGCCTCGACCAACCGGAGCGGCCGCTACCTCTTCTCCGACGTACCGGCCGGCAGCTACAAGATCGAGTTCCGTACCCAGGACAACCTTCGGCAGTGGGCCCACCAGAAGTCCAGCTTCCAGGCCGCCGACGCGATCGTCCTGGATGCCGGTGCGGCGCTCGTCGTCGACGAGGTGCTGCGCCCGACCGGATCGATCAGCGGACGGCTGACCAGGTCGAACGGGGCGCCGGTCGCGTACGCGTCGGTGACCGCGATCGCCCCGGGCGCCGACTTCGGGTACGGGGACACCGACCAGAACGGCCACTACCGGATCCCGGCGCTCTTCCCCGGCGACTACAAGATCGAGTTCCAGCTGTTGGGTGGTTTCCGCCAGTTCGCCCACCAGGAGCGGACCCTCGACGCCGCCGACACCTTCACCGTGGTCGCCGGCCAGGACACGGTCGTCGACGACGTGCTGCTGCCCACCGGCTCGATCGCGGGTCGGTTCCTCGACCGCTCCGGCGGCCCGCTGCCGGATGTCAGCGTCGAGGTGACCGGCGCCGGTTCGACGAGCTGGGCGACCACCGACTCGACCGGGGCGTACCGGGTCGACGACCTGTCGACCGGCGACGACTACCGGGTGGCGTTCAGCGACCAGAACCGGACGTGGCGGCAGTATGCGACCGGGCGTACCGGCCCGCAGGACGCCGACCGCTACCCGGTCACCGACGGGGGCACCACCGTCGTCGACGACCAACTGCTGCCCGCCGGCGGGCTGCAGGTCACCGCCCGCGACTCGGCGACCGGCCTGCCGGTGTCCGACTACTGCCTGTACCTCGAGGGTGCCGGCAGCCGGAACCTGTGCACCGACGACGGCAGCCTGTCGTTCACCGACCTGGCGCCGGGTACCTACAGCGGCAGCACGGACACGGCCGGCGACTACCTGCCCCAGCAGGTGCCTGTGACCGTACAGTCCGGGGAGACCACCACCCTGGAGATCGTCTTCGTGCTCGGCGGCACGATCACCGCCCTGGTCACCGACGCCGCGACCGGCACCCCGCTGGCGGACGCCTGCGTGGCGGTGGCGAGGGCCGGGACCGGCGTGCTGCGCCCCGACGGCTACCACTGCACCGACTCGACCGGCACGGTATCCGCCCCGCGGCTGGCGCCCGGCGACTACAACGTCTTCGTCAAGGCGCCGGACGGCAGCGGCCTCGGCGCCCAGTGGGTCGGCACCACCGGCGGTACCGGCGACGCGGTGACCGCCCGCCGGATCACCGTCAGCAGCGGCGCGACGGCGACCGTCGCCCCGGCGCTCGACCCGGCCGGCACGATCACCGGCCAGGTCCGCAGCGCCTCCGGCGGCGCCCTGATCACCAGCGGGGTGGTCGCCCTCTACCCGCACGATCATTCCGGCAACGGGGTCGTCGGCACCGCCGTGGACGGGCAGGGCCGGTACACGATCGACTGGCTGGGGCCGTACCGGTGGCCGCTGGTCTTCGACGTGCCGGACCACGCGCGGCAGTGGTCGGGCGGCACCGGCAACCGGCTGCTGGCCCAGAAGACCCAGGTGACCGCCGGCGCCACCGCCACGTACGACGTGCACCTGCGGGTCGGCACCGTGGTCACCGGTGTGGTCCGCGACCAGGCCGGCCAGCCGCGCGCGGGCGCGGGCGTCTACGCCTACAACGCGGTCACCGGCGAGGAGGTCGGCCGGGGCGGCGGCGCCAGCGGCTACCGCATGTTGGTCGTCGGCCCACAGCTCATCAAAATCAAGAGCGAGGTCCACAACGGATACGGCCACGACACCGTCTGGTACGACGACGACGGCTCCTTCGCCGCCGCCCGGACGGTTCTGATCTCCGGCACCGGCACCCGGACGCTGGACATCGTCAACCCGGCGGGCTGACGCTCACGGATCTGCCGGGCCGGCCTCCCGCCGGCCCGGCACCGTCCGAAGTGTCACCGACGACCGCCGATAAATGGGCCCCACCGTACGAAGTGGATCAACTATCCTGCGTGAGCCGATCATGGCACACGGGGACCGCGCCGTCACGCTATGCTGCCGGACCACGTCCCCGGACCTTCCTTCCCCTCAAGGATGGCCGTGTACAGAAAACTGCTCCGCTCGGTGGGCATCGCGAGCATCGTGGCTCTGACAGCCACGGTCGCGCTCGCGTCGCCCGCCACCGCCAATCCCACCTTCGGCTCGATCACCGGCACCCTGACGACCAGCACCGGCACCCCGGCCACCGGGGTACGCGTCACGCTGCTGGACACCAACCACTTCCACCGCGGCGAAGTCGGCCTCAACAGCCAGGGCCAGTTCACGTTCCCCCAGGTACGGGCCGGCGTCTACAAGGTCAGTTTCACCAACTCCGCCTACCAGGTGCAGTGGGCCTACCAGCAGCGGTCGTTCGACACCGCCGCCGAGATCACCGTGACCGCCGGCGCGGCGACCGTCGTCAACGACTCGCTCCTGGCACCCGGCACCATCACCGGACGAGTGACCGACAGCGACGGCGTGCCACAGGCCGGCATCTGGGCCAGCGCCTCGGGGCCGGACGGGTCCGTCGGCGGCAGCACCGACATCGACGGCCGCTACACGCTCTCGCTCCTGCCCGGGGAGTACCGGGTGGAGCTTCTCCTCGGCTCCGGATTCTCCCAGTGGATCCCGCAGCAGGAGCAACAGCACAACGCCCAGGTCTTCACCGTCTCGCCCGGCGGCACGGTGGTCGCCGACGACACGGTCGCGCCGACCGGATCGATCGCCGGCCGGGTGGTCGACGCCAGCGGACAGCCCGCGGCGAACGTCTATGTCAGCTCGCGGTCGATCACCAGTGGCGGCGGCGCCGTCGCCTGGACCGACGACAACGGCGACTACCAGATCCCGCGCCTCTTCCCCGGAAACTACAAGCTCCGGTTCCAGCTGCCCACCGGCGCGACCCAGTGGGGCCATGGCAAACTCGCCGACGACCAGGCCGACACCTTCAGCGTCGCGGTGGGCAACCAGACGACCGTGAACGAGACGCTGCTCGCCACCGGGGCGATCGCCGGCCGATTCGTCGACCAGGACGGCGCCGGCATCGGCAACGCCGAGGTCACCGCCTACGACAACTACAACAACAGCGTCTACGCCATGACCGACGAGACGGGCGCGTACCGCTTCGACGACCTGATCGTCGGCGACTACAAGGTGTCCTTCGTCGACCCGACGAGCGGCCGCCGGCAGTACGCGTACGGGGTCGGCAACTCCGAGGACGCGGCGATCATCCTGGTGCAGGCGAACATCACCACCACCGTCGACGACACCCTCCTCACCGGTGGGGCACTGCGGGTCACCGCGACGGACTCCGTCACCGGCGCCCCGCTGACGAAGTTCTGCGCCCTTCTCGACGGGCCGTCCTACGGCCACGAGTGCACCACGAACTCGGAGATCCTGTTCGACGGCATCGGTGCCGGCCGCTACTTCGTCTACCTCCAGCCGGACGAGTCGTCGCTGTACATGCACAACGACGCGCAGGCGACGGTCACGGCCAACGCGACCACCGACGTGGCCGTGCCGGTCCAGCTCGGCGGCGCGATCACGGCCACGGTGAACGCCCGCGCCACCGGGGCGCCGGTCGCCGGCGTGTGTGTCGCCATCGTGGCGGCCGGAACGGCCCGCCTCCCCGACGGGGAGCCCTACTGCAGCGACGGCACCGGGCAACTCGACATCAAGCCGCTGCCGCCGGGCGACTATCACATGTTCGTACGGCCACGGCAGTCGACCGGCTTCGGCGCGCAGTGGGTCGGTGCGAACGGTGGCACGGGTGCTGCGAGCAGCGCGAAGCGGATCACCGTCACGGCGGGCGCAACGACGGCCGCGCCGGCGGTGCTGCTGGATCCGGCCGGCGCCATCACGGGCGTGGTCCGCGGTGCGGACAACACGCCGCTCGCGGACGTCGGGGTGGCACTGTCGAGCATCCACCCCGGGGTCGGCGGAGACTTCCCGTACACGGACCAGAACGGCCGCTACACGGTGACCGGCCTCGGCCCGTACGCCTGGCCGTTGTTCTTCATGGACGAGGAGCACGCGCGGCAGTGGTCCGGGGGCACCGCGAACCGGATGGTCGCCAAGAAGATCCAGGTGACCTCGGGCGCGACGGCCACCTACGACATCAAGCTGAAGACCGGCACCGTCATCACCGGTTCCATCCGGGACCGGGCCGGGCAACCGGTGCCCGACGCCTACCTGCTGGCCCACAGCGCACTGACGCAGGACATCATCGGAATCAAGTGGGAGAGCGGCGACACCTACGAGATGCGGGTGCTCGCACCCGAACTCGTCAAGGTCAGGGCGATCGCCTACGTCGACGACCAGCAGGTCGACTTCTGGTACGACAACGGCACCGACTTTGCCAGTGCCCGGACGATCGCGGTGCCGGCGCAGGGGCGGACCCTCGATTTGGTCGTTCCGATCAACTGACGGTGACGGTGTCCGGGCCGGCGGCGGTGACGCGTCGCCGGCCCGGGCGCTTTCAAGAGGTGTACGTCGGCCGGCCCGGATAGGCTTCCTGCTCATGGAACAGCCGCCTGCCGAGCCGGCCGACCGCAAGCCACGCAAGCGCACTCCGAAGGCCGCCTTCACGCCGGCCGAACCGACCGAGACGGCTCCCACGCCGGCGCCACGGGCGCGCAGCGCGAAGGCGGCGCCGGCCGTCCTCTTCCAGCCGCCGGCCGCCGAGACCACGGGTGGCCGGCGGGCCGGTGCCCGGGCCGACGACGGCAGGGGCACGGGCGACGGGGCCGGGCCGCCGGACGTGCCGGCCGCCCGGACGCCGGCACCCGGCGACAGCGCGGGCGCCGGTGACGATGCCGACGCAGCGGACGATGCCGGTGCCGCGACGCGGCCCGCCCGCAAGACAGCGGCGAAGCGCACCCCGGCGAAGACGGCGGGCACGACCGCCCGGGCTGCCGCGAAGAAGGCGACCCCGGCTAGGAAAGCGACTGCCGCGAAGAAGGCGGTGCCGGCGAAGGAAACAGGCGCCGCGGAGAAGGCAGCCGTTGCGAAGAAGGCGGTGCCCACGAAGACCGCCCGCCGCAAGACCGCACCGGCCGAAGCCGACCAGCCCACCGATCGGCAGCAGCCGGCGACCCGGGAGCCCGTCGAGCAGCAGCCCACCGGGCAGCAGGTAACGCCGGTACTGGCAGCGTCCACAGAGGTCGCGGACCAGCCCGTACCCGCCCCGGTGGAGATGACCGGCCGGGTGCCGGCGGCGACGGTGCGCCGTACCGGGAAAAAGGCGGAACCGGCGACGAACCGGGTGGTCGACCACCCGGGCTTCGCGCCGGAGTTGTTGGCGCTTGCCGCGGTACGGCGGCGCGGGCCGGCGGCGGCCCGGTGGGCGGAGCGGCTGCGGACGGAGTATCCGGCCGCGACGCCGGACGGCCTGGCCCGGCTGGCGACCCGGCGGTTCGTCCGGTTGGCCGGGGCGGGTGGGGCGGTGTCGGCGGCGGCGGGGCTGCTCGCGCCACTGGCCGAGCTGGCGGCGGTCGCCTGGACGCAGACGGATCTGGTGCTGCACGTCGCCGCCGCGTACGGGCATGATCCGGAGCATCCGGACCGGGCGGTCGAGTTGCTGGTGCTGACGCAGGTGCATCCGGACGAGGCGTTCGCGCGGGCGGCGGTGGACGCGGCGCTCGGCGCCCGGCCGGACGGGGAGCTGCCGGCGCGGCGGGCGGCGGAGGCGGCGTGGCGGCTGGCGACTCCGCTGGCGGCGCAGGCCGGCGGCTGGTTGGCGTTGCGGCTGGCGGCCCGGTTGCTGCCGGGGCGGCGCTGCTGGCGGCGACGGCGGGGGACTCGGCGGCCGCGCAGCGGTTGGCGGCCCGCGCGGTGGCGCGCTACCGGGTCGCCGAAGGCTGAACCGGACCGCGCCGGACCGCGACCGTCAGAGCCAGTCGAACCACTCGCGGGGCAGCAGGGCGTATCCGACGAAGGCGAATATGTCCAGGATCGCGTGCGCGACGATCAGCGGCATGACCCGCTTGGTACGCAGGAAGAACAGCGCGAACACGACGCCCATCACCACGTTGCCGACGAACGCGCCGAAGCCCTGGTAAAGGTGGTAGGTGCCGCGCAGTACCGCGCTGGTGAGGACGATCAGCTCGATCCGCCAGCCGAGGTCGCGGAGCCGGGTGATCAGGTAACCGACAACGATGACCTCTTCGAGGATGGAGTTCTCGAACGAGGCGAGGATCAGCACCGGCACCGCCCACCAGAGTTCGGGCAGGGCGGCGGGGACGAGGCTGGCGTTGACGCCGAGCTGGGCCGCGACGAAGAAGAGCCCGATGCCGGGCAGGCCGATCGCGGCGGCGAGTGCCGCGCCCCAGCCCAGGTCAGCCCAGGGTGAGCGGGCATCGAGGCCGAGCAGCCGGCGCGGATCGTCGCGGTCCCGGTTGAGCAGGTGTACGGCGAGCAGCACCGGTACGAGCGAGAAGAGGATGCCGAGCAGTTGGTACGTCAGGTCGAGCCACGGCCGGGCCGACTGGGACGCGTTGAGCGTGGCGGTCTGCTGCGCCAGTGGCCGGTCGGCGGTGAGCCGGGCGGTCAGGCTCACCATGGCATAGATGGCCGACTGGCCGAGGGAGAGGCCGAGGACGAGCAGCACCTCGCTGCTGATCGTCCGCCTCGGCAGCGGCTGCTTGACGGGTTCCACGCTCACCCGATCACTGTGCCGGACGGCCCTGTAAAACGGGTCGGCGGTCCCTCGTTTTGGGCCATTCCGCCGCCGACCATAGGCATGACGACCTCACATCGCACAGTCTGTGCGATAGCTCCTCACATTCGGTGCCCAATCTGGAGTCACGATCTACAACGAATGACCACCCACCCACGGAACGCAACCTAGTCCCCCAGGTGTGCGGCATCCGCCGCCGCCATCACTGAAGAGGGCGTCAATGGGTAATCTCTCGCGGCTGCTCAAGGAGAGCTGGACGCTCGTCGAGGAGCAGCAGGACAAGGTCGCCGGATACTTCTACGCGCGGATGTTCCTGTCCAACCCGGAACTGCGGAACCTCTTTCCGGTGACGATGGACGTTCAGCGGGCCCGCCTGCTGGGCGCGCTCGTCACCTCGATGCAGTTGGTCGACGACCCCGACCGCTCCGACGAGTACCTGCACGCGCTCGGCCGGGACCACCGGAAGTTTCACGTGGAACCAGAGCACTACGAGGTCGTCGGCGGCGCGCTGCTGGAGGCGCTGCGGGCGTTCGCCGGCGAGCGGTGGTCGATCGAGTACGACCAGGCGTGGCGCGAGGCGTACCAGGCGATCTCGGCCCGGATGATCGCCGGGGCGGCGACCGACACCAATCCGCCGTACTGGAACGCCGAGGTGCTGACCCACGAGCGCCGGGGGCCGGACGTCGCCGTACTGACCTGCCGGCCGTTGCAGTATCCACTGCCGTACCGGGCCGGCCAGTACGTCAGCGTCGAGTCGCCCCGGCACCGGCCGCGGTTGTGGCGGACGTACTCGATCGCGAACGCGCCGGACGCCGACAACACGCTGGAGTTCCACGTGCGGGCGGTCGGCGCCGGCTGGGTGTCCAGCGCGCTGGTCCGCAAGGTCAGGCCGGGGGAGTTGCTGAGGGTGGCGGCGCCCATGGGGTCGATGACGCTGGACGCGTCGTCCACCCGAGACATCGTCTGCGTCGCGGGCGGCACCGGGCTGGCGCCGATCAAGGCGTTGGTGCAGGAGTTGACCCGCTACAACCGCACCCGGTGGGTGCACGTGTTCTTCGGCGCCCGCGACCGCGACGGCCTCTACGACCTCGACGAACTGAATCAGTTGGCGGCCCGGTACCCGTGGCTGTCGGTGGTGCCGGCGTGCAGCGACGACGACGGTTTCACCGGCGAGCAGGGCCTCGTCTCCGATGTCGTCGGCCGCTACGGGCCGTGGGCCGAGCACGACTTCTTCGTGTCGGGATCGGCGCCGATGGTCCGGTCGACCCTGCGTACGCTCGCCGAGCTGCAGGTGCCGTCGATCCGGATCAGGTACGACGCCTTCAGCGACGGCTGATTCCCGCCCCGGACGTCAGTAGTGCCAGGGGCGGCCGGTCTCGCGATATTCCTCGACCGGGACGAGCGGCACGTCGGCGGCCATCCGGTCGACGTAGAGCCGGCCCTCGAGGTGGTCGATCTCGTGGGCGACCAGGCGGGCCATGCCCTGCTCGAACGAGGTGATGATCCGGCTGCCGTCGGCGCGGGCGTGTTCGACGTCGATACGCAGCGGGCGGGTGACCAGGCCGCGTACGTCGAAGAAGGACAGGCAGCCTTCGTACTGGTCGTCGGTTTCGGCCGAGGCGTCGACGACGCGCGGATTGAGCAGTACGACCGGCTCGGCGCCGTCGGGCGGGCGGACGATCGCGGCGGACCGGGGCAGGCCGATCTGCGGGGCGGCGAGCCCGACCCCCTTGCTGAAGAGGTGGAGCTGGTCGACGCGGGCGAGGGCCGCCCGCAGTTCGGTGAGGACCTCTTCGGCGGCCGCCGCGTCGGCGGGCAGGTCGAACGGGTCGGTGGCCCGGTGGAGCAGGTCGGCGCCACGCTGGACGATGCCGGCCGCCGACATCCGGTCGCTGGCCCGGGCCGGGGTCTCGGCCGACGTCGTCGCCGGCTCCGGTTCGCCGGCGGGCGCCGCGGCTTCGGCCGGTGCGGGAGCCGGTACGGGCTCGGCCGGCGCGTCGGTCGGCTGGGCGCGGAACCGCCACTCCAGCCGGTAGCGGGCGTTGAGCAGTGGCTCGTCGGTCGTCCACTCGACGTGGGTCCGGCCGTCCTCGGCCCGCCGCTGCAACGGCGTACGCAGCGGGGCCTCCTCCGCCGACAGCGAGGTCTCGACCCCCCAGACGTGCGGGTCGAGCTTCTCGGGGAAGTCGAGGCGGACGGTCAGCTTGCGGGTCGGCACGCGTACGGCGCGCTGGAACCACTGCCCCCATTTCTCCTGCCCGACCGTGTAGCCGTATTCGATGGCGACCCGTTCGCCGGGGTAGAGCGGGAAGCGGCCGTCGTCGTTCTCGAAGAGCAGCCACACCTCTTTGAACGCGTCCCGGTCGTGCTTCTTGCGCCACCGCATCGGCTCGCGGGCCGGCGGGTCACCGCAGTACGCCCGCAGGTCGAGTTCGTCGAAGGTCAGCGGGCGGTCGCGGTGGTAGCGGTTGGACAGCTCGGGGTCGTTGGGGTAGCGGTCGACGGCGACCCGGACGAGGTAGCGGGTGACCGGTTCGGTGCCGGCGTTGTAGAGCGCCCGGCGGATCACGCAGCGATAGGCGCCGTCCTGGTAGGACAGCGCGGCGACCTCCTGTTCGACGATGAGGCCGGTGCCGGGCGGCAGCCACTGCTCGGGTACGGGCGGGTCGCGGTGTGCCGAGCCGGGGGCGCGGGCGTGGCGGAGTTCGTCGTACTGCTGGAAGCAGCGCCAGATCGCGCCACCGGCCCCGAGCACGGCCTCGGCCCGGCGGGCGAAGTCCTCGGTGGGCCGGTGTCGGCGGCCTTCGACGTGGCTGACGTACGAGGGGTCGAAGCCCATCCGGGCGGCGAGCTGCTTCTTGGTCATGCCCCGGTCGACGCGCCACCGGCTCAGCTCGGCGGCGAAGGTGTCGGCAGCCCGTTCGATGGGCGAGATGGTCATCGCACGTCCTATGGGCCGGGACCTTCAGTCTCCTTTCTGACCCGCCCAGGCGGACATGAGTGCCTTGTTACCGACATAACTCTTGACAAAGGCGACATCGGCCGGCGACGGTGCGGCCAGATTGGCGGGCGCCCGCCCCGGGTACCCCGAGCCACGTGGCAACGACCCGCGAAACGCCGGATACCCAGAGTGGCGATTGTGGCGTAATCCCGACCCGCCCTGGTTAGGCTAGCCTTAGCGCGCTATCGTGAGCCGTCCGCGCAGGTGGCAGGGGGATTCTCAAGGTGACAGGCATGACCGTTGGACAGGGTCCGACCCTCGTCAGCCCCGCCACCCCCGACCTCGCCCACACCAGCATCGGCAACCCAGCGTGACCTCCGCCGTCGATCTACGCAGCGCGACCGGTCCGCTCGGCCCGGTGACCGCGACCCTGCGGGCGACGTTCGGCACCGACGACCTTCCCGGCCTCGCTCCCGGCCTGCTCGTCGACGACGAGCGGGGCTGGCGGCCGGCGACGGAACTGGTCGACGGCAGCCGCCTGCCGGAACTGCTCGCCGCCGCCCGGCAACGCTGGGGCGGCTCCTCGCACGCCGCGACCGCCCTCGCCTGGAAGGCGTACGTCTACTGGCTCGCGCTGCCGGCGGTCCTCGGTTGGGCGTCGGCCCGCCGGGTGCCGCTGCCCCACCCGTCCGACGTGCTGGTGGCCGTCGACACGGACGGGGCCCTGGTCAGGATCGGCCTGCGCCGGTCGACGACCGTCGCGGTGCTGCCCGGCGACCCGCTGGCCCTGGCCGGACTGCCGCAGGTCGAGGTGGTGGCCGGCGAGACCGAACTGCTGGCCGCGCTGCGCGGCGCACTGGTCGACAGCCACGTCACGCCGATGCTGGACGCGATCCACGAGGAGGTCCGGCTGGGCACGCGTACGCTGCTCGGCTCGTTGGCCTCCGGGGTGGCGCACGCGGTGCTGCGGGCGGCCGACGTGCTGCCCGGCTCGTCGGCCCAGACGATCCGTACGCTGCTCTCGACGTTCGGCGTCGACGACCTGGTCGACCTGGTGGCCGGCCCGAACGGCGAACTGACCGTGCAGCGGCGCACCTGCTGCCTGGCGTTCACGTTGCCCCGGCCGAAGGTCTGCGCCGGCTGCTGCATCCGACCGGAGACAACAGCAAGTGTGAGGTAGATCACACTCGAGTCGGGCTCGACATAGCCGCCAAATCGCCCACTGTCGGACGCGGCGCAGCGACCATCGCCGATTCCAGATGAACGGCCCCTTGCGCAGGGGCAACGGGTATGATGATCTCCCTTTGCGACACGTCACAGAAACGTGACGGAAACCTGCTCCCTGAGCTGCCCGGCTCCCGCAGGCACGCAAGTAGTATCGGACCGTAACGGACGTAGTCCGTAAGAGTGACGCAGTCAGGCCGAAGCTGGCCGTTTGATGGCCAAATATCAGCCTTTGGCATGGGCAAACATGGCCCAAGTCGACATTCTGCCTACATCAGACCCTGACTTTCCTTACGGTCGCTCTAGATGGTTCACTCTTTCGGTCCCGGGCAGATCAGGTTCAGAGCGTGAGGAATCAACGCATGACACAAATTACGGGGGATCAGCGGGTTCAATCTGAGGTCCTTGAGGGCCTCGCCACTGCCGTAAACCACCGGCGCTGGTTTGTCAACCTCGCTATCCCCCACCTCGGTGACAACCCGATCGAGATCGGCAGTGGCCTGGGCGACTACGCCCTGGAGTGGGCGAAGCACTTCGAGCGCTTCACCGCCACCGAAGCCGACCCGGACCGCCTGGTGCAGCTCAAGGAGCGCATGGAGTCGGTACCGAACGTCGAGGTCCGCCAGATGCTGCTGCCGCACTCCGAGCGCGGCGACTACAGCGCGGCGGTCTCCTACAACGTGCTCGAGCACATCGAGGACCACGTCGGTGCGCTGCGGAGCATGCGCGACCTGGTCCGGCCGGGCGGCAACATCGTGCTGATCGTGCCGGCCTTCCCGTTCGCCATGAGCCCGGTCGACATCGCCACCGGGCACGTCCGTCGTTACACCAAGAAGACGATGCGGGCCGCACTCGAGGAAGCCGGCCTCACCGTCGAGAAGCTCCACTACGCCAACGCGCTCGGCCTCATCGGCTACTACATGGCGACCAGCGTCTTCAAGCTGACGCCCAAGGAAGGCCCGATGGTCAAGGTCTACGACACGTTGGTCCTGCCGACGACGAAGGCCGCCGAGTCGCTGGTGCGCCCGCCGTTCGGGCAGTCGGTCTTCGCGGTCGCCCGCGTTCCGTAGCCGGGCCGCCGGACCGGCCCAGACCGGGCGTTCCCCCGGCACCGACGCGCCGGTCCCGGCGCCGTGGCACGACCGCCACGGCGCCGGATCAGCGCGTCACTATTCCTTGACCGCGTACGTCGGCCGGATCGTCGCCCGCGCCAGCGTGTGGAACGCCAGGTTGAACCCGACCACCGCCGGCGTCGACTCCGGCGAGACGCCGAGCCGGTCGACATCGAGCGCGTGCACCGCGAAGACGTACCGGTGCGGCCGGTCACCGGCCGGCGGCGCCGCACCCCCGTAGCCGTTCGTGCCGTAGTCGGTGCGGACGCTGAACGCACCGCCCGCCACGTCCCCGGCCGTCGCCTCGCTGCCGGCACCACGCGGCAGCTGGGTGACCGACGCCGGCACGTTGACCAGGACCCAGTGCCAGAAGCCACTGCCGGTCGGCGCGTCCGGGTCGAAGCAGGTCACCACGAAGCCCCGGGTCTCGGCCGGAAAGTCCGACCAGGCCAACTGCGGCGACAGGTTCGACCCACCGACGCTCGAATGTGCGAACTCGACGTCCATCGGCTCGCCGTCCCGCACGTCCTCGCTGGTCAGCGTGAACGACGGCACGGGCGGCAACAGGTCGTACGGGTCCGGGGCGATCGGACGCTCAAGACTCATGAGGCTTCCTTCCGGTTGGTGTGCGCTGCTCGGTTCATACCCCATCCGGTGACGGCCGCGCGCACCGAACCGCCCCGGCGCCGAGCCGGATCCGCCGGTCACCCGGCGCCCGATTAGATCCGCGCCGGTCACCCGGCGCCCGACCGGATCCGCGCCGGTCACCCGGCGCCGAAGCAGACGAACGCCGCCGCGGTCGCCGACCGCTCGTCGAGCGTGCCGTCCATCGCCGCCTGCGCCGCCGCCAGCGCGGCCGCCGCCCCGCTCCCGCCGGCCAGGCGCCGGTGCAGGTCCAGCATCAGCTCCAGGGTGGCCTCGTCCTGGGCCGGCAGCACGCTGCCCAGCACCGTCGCCGTACCGACCCCGAGCAGCGCGGCGGCCAGCCCCATCAGCTCGTCGCCCGGATGCACCGTCGACAACCCCGACTCGCACGCCGACAGCACCACGACCGCCGGCGGACGGGCCACCTGCTCCAGGTCGTAAACGGTGATCGGCCCGTCGGCGAGCCGCAGGTAGGAGAACATCGGGTTGTCCGAGCGGAAGCCGCCGTGCGCCGCCACGTGCGCCAGCGGAGCACCGTCGAGCGCGGCCAGCACCGCCTCCGCGCCCGCCGCCGCCCCGACGAACACCTCGGCCGGGGCGAGCGCGTCCGCGAGCCGCCGTACCTCCCGGTCCGCGTGCGTCAGGCCGGGACCGGCCACCAGCAGCGGCGAACCGGTCGACGGCCGTGCGCCCGCCCGCGCGGTCGCGTCCAGCCAGGCCGTCGCCGACGGCGCCACGGCGACCGGACGCCCCCGGCACGTCGGCAGGAGCGCCCACGGCGTCGCGTGCAGCAACCCCACCGGTACGACGACCAGTTCCCCGTCCCCCAGCCAGCCGCGTACCGGCGCGAACAGCGCCCGGTCGAGCTGCTCGGCGGCGTGCCGGGCCCCCTGCACGGCCGCGGCCCGCGACGCCGGCCCACCGTGCCGCAGCACGATCCGGCGCAGCGCGAATCGCAACGCCTCCAACTCCGCGACCACCCGTTCGGTACGCCCCAGCGCCCGGCTACGGAACCGACCCCGGTGCACCACGATCACGTGCAGCTCGCCCCCGATGTCGATCAGCTCGAACAGGGTCCGGTCGTGCAGCTGCCCATCGAGCCGGGCCAGCAGATTGGGCGTACGGGTCGTCGAGCCGCTGCCCCGGACGTGCCAGCTCCGCCGCCGGATCCGCTCCTCCAGCGCCCGCCGCTGCCGCCACAGCGCGTTGACCCGGCCGGCCGGCACACCGGAGTCGGCCTCGGCGACCGCCCGGCGCAGCTCGGCCAGGTCGGCGGCCAACGCCGGCTCGTGCGGCGGCCGGGCCGGCGGCAGCCGCAGCGCCGCCGCCTTCCAACGCTCCGCCCACCACAGCACCGACCGGGCCCGCCCGGTCTGCCGGGCCAGCCGCAGCCCGGTCGCGGCCAGGTCGGTGGCGTAGCTGGCGGCCAGGGTGCGCAGCTCGGTCGCGCCGAGCGCGGCCCGGTAGGTGTCGAGGATCCGGGCGCCGGCGAGCAGCGCCCGCCGGGCCCCGGCGGTATCCCCGGCCGCGTCCCGCAGCAGGGCGGCCGCGTGCCAGGCCCGAACCCGCAGTTCCGCCGGACCGTTACGGCCGGCGGCCAGCACCAGCCGCAGCTCCGCGGCCCCCTCGGCCCGGCCGGCGGCGAGCCCGGCGGCGTAGAGGCGGGCGTCGAGGGCCGGGGTAGGCCAGCCGGCGGCGGCGAGTTCGGCAGCCACCTCCCGGGCCCGACGCAGCCGCCGGGTGGGCCCGGTGTCGTCGGCGGCCCGCAACGCCGCGTACCTGGCCAGCGCCGCCCACGCCGGACGGCCCTGCCGGACGAAGGCGCGGTGCGCGGCCGTCGCGTGCCGGTGGGCCGTCCGACGGTCGCCGCCGCCGTTCGCGACCTCGGCCAGCATCAGCCGGGCCTGTGCCTCGTAGAGCCGGGTCCGGCCGGCCCGCGCCGCGTCCAGCGCGGCCTGCGCGGCATCGCGCGCCTCGGGCAGCAGCCGGGCGCGCAGCAGCAGCTCGCCGCGGTCCATGAGGGCGATCGCCGAGCGGCCGTTGCGCGCGAAGTACTCGTCGGCGACGTCGTACCAGCGCAGCGCGCCCGGCACGTCGCCGGCCTGCGCGGCCACGAACCCGAGGTTGTGCCGCACCTGCGCCACCGCCAGGTGCTGCCCGAGTACGTCGTACAGCCGCTCGGCGGCGAACAGGTCCGCCTCGGCCTGCCGCAGACTGCCCCGGTAGGCGTGCAGGACACCACGGTTGGTCAGCGCCCGGGCCTGCCAGAGCTGGTCACCGGCCCGCCGGAACGCGGCGATCGCACCGGTGTATCCGTCCATCGCCTCGGCGAACCGGCTCAGCCGGTCCAGGGTCAGCGCCCGCTGCATGCCCAGCCGGGCGGCGGGCAGCCCGTCCAGCGCCGGCGCCGCCTCGTCGATCTCCCGCAGCGCCTGGGCCGGCCGCCCCGCCTCGGCGAGGACCAGCGCCAGACTCATCCGTGCTTCGGCGGCCCGTTGCGGCAGCCCGGCGGCCCGCGCGACCCGTACGGCCCGGCGCAGGTGGCGCAGTGCCGTACCCGCGTCGTTCAGCTCCCGGGCCGCCAGGCCGAGCGACCGTTCCGCCGTCGACTCGGCGTCGCGGTCCCCGGACCGGCGCGCGATCCGGCGCGCCTGCGCCGCCAGCCTGCCCGCCTGCCGCGGATCGGCCGTCACCAGCCGCAGCGCCTGTTCGGCCAGCTGCTCTCCCGACGCCCCCTCGATGTCGGTCACGGCACGATCTTGGCACGCCGCCCGCCTGTCGGGTACCGGACGTATCGTCGGCCTCCCGTACCCGTCTGCTCCATGAGAGTCAGACAACGTCCAGACGACCCGGGGGGACCCCATGTCAGCGTCCGACGACCGGCTGGCCGGCTACCAGCACCGCCGACAGCGCCGCCTACGGAGCCTGCCCAGGCTGCGCTCCACCGCCACCCGCCCGGACTCCCCGGTCTGGTACGTCGCCGACGAGCTGCTGGTGGTGGAAGAGGACCGGCGGCACGTCGAGCGGTACCTGACCGGCCAGCGCCGGGAGGTGACCGCACTCGGCGACGAGGAGGTCGTACCCGGGCTGCGGCGCTACTTCGCCACCGGCCTGGACGTGCCGGACACCGTCCGGGCCGTACGCGGCGGCGCACCCCGCGGCGCCACGGTCCTCTGCCCCAACCACGTCTTTCTCGGCACCCCGTTCAACCACGGTGGACCCTGCGGACCACCGGTCCCGGCCAGCGAAGCCGCACTCGCCGGCCGGCCGAGCGACGACGACCTCGTCTCGGTCGCCATCGTCGACACCGGCGCCTGGGTCGACAGCAAGCTCCCCGCCGGCTACTACCGGCCCGGCGCCGTCGACATCGAAACCGAGACCGACGTCGACAACGACGGCCTGCTCGACGGCGACGTCGGACACGCCAACTTCATCGCCGGCGTCATCGTCCGCCACGCCCCCCAGGTGGAACTCAGCGTGCTCAAGGTGCTCGACACCTTCGGCGTCTGCACCGAGGACCAGCTCGTCCGGGCACTCGGTCGGCTCGACCCATCGGTGCAGGTCGTCAACCTCTCCCTCGGCGGCTTCACCGAGGACGACCTGCCGCCGGTCGGGCTGCGGGTCGCCCTGGAGAACGCGCTCGCCGTACCGGACCGGGTGGTGGTCGCCGCCGCCGGCAACAACGGCAACCGGACCAGCCCGTTCTGGCCGGCCGCGTTCGCCGGCGCCGGTCACGCGTGGAGCGACCGGGTCGCCGCCGTCGCCGCCCACGACGGGAGCGCGATCTGCGACTGGAGCAACGCCGGCCCGTGGGTGACCCTGGCCGCGCCGGGCCAGGACATCCACAGCACCTTCATCAACCACGACGAGTTCTTCCCGTCCGGCTGGGCACAGTGGAGCGGCACGTCGTTCGCCACCCCGCGGGTCGTCGCCGAGATCGCCACCCACATCGCCGCCGGCCGGTCGCCCGCGGCGGCACTCGAGCATGTCGTCGCCACGGCCGGCGACACCTTCGACGACTACATCGGACTGTCGTGAGTACGTCTGTCGAGCCGCACCGCCGGGTCCGCGCGTCCGGCGCCGCCGCGCGGATAGGCTCGGATTTCATGGACGCGGACTCGAGCACTCTGGTCGCGGCGGCGACCGCCGGCGACCGCGACGCCTGGAACGCCCTGGTCGACCGGTACGCCGGGCTGGTCTGGGCGACCGCGCGGGCCTTCCGGCTCAACGACGCCGACGCCGCCGACGTCAGCCAGGTCACCTGGCTGCGCGCCGTCGAACACCTCGACAACCTGCGCAACCCGGCCGCGCTCAGCTCCTGGCTGGTCACCACCACCCGCCGCGAGGCGCTGAACCTGCTCCGCCAGCGCCGTTCCGGCGCACTGCCGGAGGCCGACGGCGCGGAGGTGGTCGACGACGAACAGCCGCCACCCTGGCACGACATCCTCGTCGACGAACGCAACCGCGAGCTGTGGGCCGCGTTCCGCCGGCTCTCGGCCCGCTGCCAGACCCTGCTCCGGCTGCTCGTCATCGACCCCGCCGGCAGCTACACGAAGGTGGCGGCCGCGCTCGACGTACCGGTCGGCAGCCTCGGCCCGACCCGGGCCCGCTGCCTGACCACCCTGCGCGGCCACCTGGCCCGGTCGGGAGTGGACGGATGAATCCCGCCGAGACTCCCGACGACGCCACCCTGCTCGCCGAACTGCGCGACATGCTGTGGCGGGCCGACCCGGTGCCGGCCCGCGCCATCGAGGCGGCCCGTAACAGCTTCGACTGGCGCACCCTCGACCTCGAACTCGCCCAGCTGACCGCCGACAGCTCGCTGGCCACCGCCGACGTCCGGGGCGAACCCGCCCGCCTGCTCAGCTACGAGGCCGGCTCGTGCTCGATCGACGTCGAGGTCGGCGAGATCGCCGGACGGCTGCGGATCCTCGGTCAGTTGGTGCCGCCGCAGGCGGCCCGGCTCCGCGTCGAACAGCCGGTCGGCAGCGTCGAGGTGACGGCCGACGAGATGGGCCGGTTCACCGTACGCGACCTGCCGCCCGGCCCCACCCGGTTCGTCGTCGAGTCGGCGGACCCGGCCGCGCCCGGAACCGGCGTACACACCGACTGGGTCCGGCTGTGAACGGGTAGCAGGTCGACGGGCGGGCCGCCGCTGACCCGGTCTCAGTCGACGACGGCGGTGGCCTCCACCTCGACCAGCAGATCGGGCTCGCCCAGCGCGGCGACACCCAGCAGGGTGATCGGCTTGACCGGGTCGACCCCCAGTCGCGCGGCCGCCCGGGCCACCCCCTCACCGAGCAACGGCAGCTTGTCGGTCGACCAGTCGACGACGTAGACGGTCAGCTTCGCCACGTCGTCGAACGAGCCACCGATCCCGGCGAGCGCCGTGCCGATGTTGACGTACGCCTGCTCGACCTGGGCGGCCAGGTCGCCCGCGCCGACCGGGTTCCCCTCGGCGTCGCGGGCGACCTGCCCCGCCAGGAACACCAGCCTCGAACCGGTGGCGACGGACATCTGCCGGTACATCTCGGGCTTCGGCAGCCCATCGGGGTTGATCAGTTCTACGGCCATGGAGCACTCCTCACAGCGGGGTACACGACTTGCCTGCTGGCTAAACATAGCACTGCTATGTAATGTTGAGCCATGGTCAGAACGAAAGACCCCGCCATCCGTACCCTGCTGATCGAGCGCGCCGCGCAGATGCTGCGGGCCCGGGAGCCGGTCAGCCTGCGCTCGCTCGTCGCGGGCACCGGCGTCTCGACCATGGCCGTGTACACGTACTTCGGCGGCATGGACGGCCTGTGGCAGGCGGTGCGCCAGGAGGGATTCACCCGGCTGGCCGCCAGACTCGCGACCGTCCCCCTGACCACGGACCCCGTCCGGGACCTCGCCGCCCTGGGCGCCGCGTACACGTCCAACGCCCTGGCCAACCCCGACCTCTACCGGGTCATGTTCGACGCCGGCTTCGCGCTGGAAGACCCCGCCGCCGCGGACGAATCACTGCACTCCCTCGTACGCACCGTCGAACGGGCCAAGGACGCCGGCCGGTTCCGCCCCGACGTCGACGCCCCGGCCCTGGCCACCCAGACCTGGGTCATCGGCCACGGACTGGTGTCCCTGGTCGCCACCGGTCCCCTTCCGCGCCAGGCACTCGACCACGGCGCGCCCATGCTCACCGCCCTATTCAGCAGTTGCGGCGACGCAGCGGACCGGTGCCGCCGATCGGTCGAACTCGGCTGGCACCCGGACTTCGACCCAGCCCGGTAACGCCAGGTGCGGCCCGCTCCGCTCGCGGAGCGGGCCGCACCTGGCTCAGCGCCTACCTATCCGGCCGACGGGGTGACCGTCACCCGGCTGGTGGCGTCGCCGATCTGGACGTCCAACGTGATGTCGGCGCCGGCACGCAGGGCCTCGCGGGCCGCGCCCCGGAAGTTGAGCGTCAGCTGGCGCGAGGCGTCCGCCTCGATCGTGACCTGCTTGGTGTCGATCGTCTCGCCCTCGTAGGTGACCGTGACACGCTCGCGGCACCACGGCTTGTCGGTGCTGCACTGGAGGGTGAGCACCACCTGGGCGACGGCGTTGCCCTTGGCCGGGACGCGCGCCGTCACGCCGGTGTCGCGGATGGTCATCGGTCCGGTCGGCTGCGGCGGAGTGATCGCCGGGTCGGTGGGGCTGATCCGCATCGACCGGATCTGCAGGGGCAGGTTGTCCGCGCCCCGCAGCCGCATGTCCGCGCCACCGTTCTGCCGGTTCTGGAACTGGGCGGCCGGCAGGTGCCAGGTGGCCGACTTCCAGACGCCGACCTCCCCGGCGGTGACGGTGACAGGGTCGGTCGACAGGTACGCGGCGCCGGTCACGGCGTCCTCGTACTGGAGCTCGAACCTGCCCTCGACCGGCGAGCGGTACTCGACGGTGAACCAAACCTCGTGCGGCCCGCCGTAGAGCATCGCGTCGTCCGCGGTGAGGTAGAGGTTGTTGCCCGAGTTGATGGTGTTGCGCTGGACCTGCAGGTAGCCGCCCGTGTCGTCGGACTCGAGGGTGAACGGACCGGACTCGTACGCGATCGGGTCGAGGCCACCGGCCCGCCCGGCGCTCCAGGACACCGGGTTGAGGACGCTGCCGGGGATGGTCGGCGGCCCCTCCTCCGTCGGCGGGTCGGGCGTGTTCGCCGGGTCGATCGTGGTCAGGCGCATCTCGGCGATCGCCATCGGATAGTTCTGCGGCAGGCGCAGGCGGAAGTCGGCGGCGCCGTTCTGCCGGTTGTTGAACGCGGCGTCCGGGAGGTCGACGGTCGTGGTCTGCCAGGTGCCCACCTGGTCGGCGGTCACCTCGACGGCGGTGGCGTTGTAGTAGGTGGTGCCGACGGCGGCGTTCTCGTACTGGACCTGGAACCGGCCGGCCGATTGCGGCAGGTAGGTCAGCACCAGCCAGGCGCGCTGCGGGCCGCCGGACAGGTAGCGGTCGTCGACCGCCATGTAGAGGTTGCCGGAGGTGGTCGACTCGGGATTCGGCTGGGTCTGCAGCACCTGACGGCCGTCGGCCACGCCCCACGTGAACGGTCCGCTGGAGTATTCGACGGGAGCGAGCCCGTCCGGCTCCTGCCCCGCCACCATCCGCGCGGTCACGCCGGCGGGCGCGGTGCTGCGGATCGTGATCGCCGAGATCGCCAGCGGCAGGTTCGCCGCGGCGGTGAGACGCAGGTCGGAACCGCCGTTCTGCCGGTTGTTGAACGCGGCGGCAGGCAGCGGGATCGTGGCCGTCTGCCACGTGCCCACCTGGCTGCCCGCGATCGCCACCGGGGTGGCCGGCGAGTACGCCTCACCGATCGCTGCGTTCTCGTACTGCAGGTTGAAGGACCCGGCGACGGGGCTGCGGTAGGTCACCTCCGCCGCCATGCCGAACGGGCCGCCGGACATCGCGGCGTCGTCGACCTGCAGGTAGAGCTGGTTGGCGCCACCCATCGGGTTGGTCTGCAACTGGATCGCCCGGCGCCCGTCCACCTCGGCCTGGGTCCACGGGCCGTCCGGGTACTGGACCGCGGTCAGGCCGTCGCTCGTGCCTGCGGCGATGTCGAAGGAGACCTCGCGCTTCGCGGGAACCGCGGGGTTGGGGTCGGTGCCCTCGCCGGGGTCCACCTCGGACTGGTCGAGGACGATCGTGTCGCCAGCGTCGTCGTGGCCGAGGGTGAATTCGTACTGGGTCTCGCCGCCGAGGGCCACGAACTCGGCCCGGAGCGTCTCGGGGGTGATGGTGAGGCGCATCGCACCGAGGTGCCTGTTGTCGCGCCACTGGCTGCCCGTGGTCGGGGTGAAGAGCCGCGTGGTGCCGTCACCGCCGTTGCCGGTGAGGACGAGGTTGTCGCCGTCCGGGGTGATGATGTGCTCGGTGTGGTGGTCGTGGCCCGAAATCAACAGGTCGACCTGGGGCTGGATGGCCCAGCGGCGGTTGATGTTGTTGCCGGAGACGCCCGAGGAGTAGGGCGGCTGGTGGACGCCGGTGAGCACCCAGGACGCCTGCGAGTTCTGGACGGTGGCGAGGTAGTCGTCGTAGATCGCCGGCATTCTGGTGCCGTTGGAGGTCTGGCAGGCGCCGTTCGGGTTCACCCACTCCAGCAGCCCGTTGCCGAGAACGGCCCGGTAGGACAGTGGCACCTTGAAGTACTGCATCGAGTACTGCGCGCCGACGGCGTCACACGTGTTGCCGAAGTCGTGGTTGCCGAAGATCGGGAAGAACTTCCCCGCCTCGATGTCGGCCATGTAGGGCTCGGCCGAGAGGCGGACCTGCTCCTCGGTGGCCTGCTGCTGGTTGTTGTCGCCGCCGGTGAGGATGAAGTCCGGGTTCCACGAGTGGATCATGTCGGCGACAGCGTTCTGGTCCGCGCACTTGGCCGGGATTCCGTAGCCACAGGCGCCGAAGTCGCTGACGACGGCCACC
Organism: Polymorphospora rubra; assembly: GCF_018324255.1. Taxonomy (GTDB): domain Bacteria; phylum Actinomycetota; class Actinomycetes; order Mycobacteriales; family Micromonosporaceae; genus Polymorphospora; species Polymorphospora rubra. The sequence continues at coordinate 2,783,057 of NZ_AP023359.1, read as the reverse complement.
CGGAGCACGTCGGCGCGCGGCTGTGCCGGGTCGATGTCGCTGGTGAGCAGTTCGAGACCGGGCGCGTCCACGGCCGCGTTCGCGGTGGGGGCGAGGGTGATCAGGCCGGTCAGGGTCACGGCCGCCGCGGCCGCCGCCGCTGCCAGTCTTCGGGGGACGGGAGTTACCCGCATCAGACGCTCCTTGCTAGCTCAGATGATCGGCACCGTCGTGACGATGCCGATCACCGAACGTAAGCAGGCGCCGTTGCGCCAAGATCACCCCTTGCCGAACCCTGCCCGGCCGGCGGGTGAAGCATCCGTGCTGGTCAGAGGGCGTTCTGCCGTCGGGAAAGCGGAGGGTGTGGGATTCGAACCCACGAAGAGATTGCTCCCTTACCGGTTTTCAAGACCACCGCGTGTACTGCCCTCGCCTGCGGCAACGTCCAACCACGCGTGGCCGTTGCCGCCGATTTACCGCCCAACTCCAAGGAGGGGCGCTGGCCGGCGTGCCGCCGGCTCCCTCGATCGTCGGACCTGGCCCGCATCACTCGTCGCCGACGTTGCCGTCAACACCTCGTCCGAGGGATCGCATGCAACGAGGCGGTACGAGCGGCAGGCGACTTCAGGCGAGCAACCTGGGGTCGCAAAGTGTCGGTCCCTCGCCTTAACCTTTTTGAGTGAACCTCGCTCATCAGAGATGCTCTGCGGCTACCGGCGGTGTCTCCGCATGACTGGAATGCCCCAACGCCCCCGCAGTCATGAGCTGGAGACTGAGTCCCGCCGCGCTTTTGAGGCGCTATTGCCGTCGTCGTGGGTTGTTCGCCGCGTCGAGGACGATTACGGAATCGATCTAGAGGTAGAGATTTTCGAGGAGGGATCGGCTACAGGGGGGGTCTTTCGAGTACAGCTCAAGGCTACCGACAAACTACCAAAGAAGGGACGAATCTCTCGTGGGAGTATCAGTACAGACACCCTGAGCTACTGGCTCGCGCTCGACCATCCCGTTTTAGTTGTCCTATTCGTTGCACCCCAGGCCAAATTCTATGGAAGATGGGCACATAGTTACGATCCACATTATGCGCGCACTCCGAACGCAAAGACATTAACCTTCTCTTATGACCACCGCCACCAACTGACGAGCGGAGGGCATGAGGAATTGGCAAGCCAAGTGCAGCTAATTCGAGCGATCAAAAAGCGCGAAGTTGGATACCCGATGCCGATCGTCTTGAAGGGTGATCAAGGCGTAAATGGACACTCAGCAGAGCTTGTCCGGGTGCGCCTTCGTCGGGCGATACAACAAACTAGCGACCTCCTGACACTGTCGACAAATGAAGAATTTTCCGCCACCGTCACAGTCGACAACACTTCACTTCGCATATCTTTGCCGGCAAACATCGCTAGCACCACCTTTCATTACACCGAGTCGGACATGTACACGGGAACAGAAGGACTCAGGACCCTTATCGCAGACATAATGATCGCCACCGCATCCCTATTCATAAGAATCGGCGAGACTCGCGCCGCTGTCGAGTTGACGGAGCAGTTCAAGTCAGATTCGACAGTCATCAGGATGCCTGGCGCCGCACTTCAGTTTGCCGACAACTTCATACCTTCAGGCTACTTGTCTGAGGCATTCGACCTGATTCGAGAGATGATTGATGCCCGAAGCGAGGAGCTGCGTGAAGTTGCCCAGCTTGTAATGATGAGCCTATTCATGCACAGGGGGCCGGGAGAACTGAGCGGCGCGGACTATGAGGAGATGGTGGCTCGACTGGAGCGACGAGCAAGCATAGAGCTTGAAGAGGGTAGGGCCGACGCGGCTGGACGGACACTATACTCCCTCGGAGAGAAGTACCGGGGATCGGGAGACTGGGAAAAGGCCCTTTCATTCTTCGATGCCGCCCTTACCCACGACCCCACATATTCGAATCGCGGCTATTTCTGGCGCGCACGGGGTTCTGTACATTACGAACTCAAAGATTATGATGCCGCAGCTAACGACTATCGTGAAGCTGTCAGGTGCAGAGACGCGACCGAAAGCGCGTTTCTGCTGTCGGATGTTCTTCTGCGCGCCGGCCGATACAGTGAAGCGCTATCTGTTCCCGTACGATCCGGAGCAACCGACTTTTACGCACTTGGCGAGAGGATCAACAGACGAGTCCTTGCAACAATCATTGAGGTGACCGGCTTATCAGAACAGGAACGAAATCCCCTTGGGGCTGGGCACATTGCAGAGATTCACGGAGCCGCAACGTCGGAGGAAATCGTTGCCGCCTTGCGCGAAACAGACGCGCTTGATCCACGCCTATGGTTTCTTCTTGGCGAGTCCGAGAACGAGATGGAGGACGCCCAAAGGTCGGAAATTTGGCTCGTTGCAGCAGACCTTGAGCGAGACAATCCTCACCTGTGGGCCATAGCCGCCAGCATGTCTATCCTTTTCGCTTCCGAGAATATGGCCAATGATGTTTGCGACTCAGGACTCAAATGGTGCGACGACGAGTTTCTGAATCTCATTGAGGAGGTGCGACAGCTATTCCCTGATGACGCTTCCTCGGCGATCAGCACCAAAGTATACGAGAGAGCCGATCGAGATCACCCCCGACCGACAAGGACTGTCAGAATGGTGCACGAGGATGGCACTTACGCGGCGTTTGAGTTCTCCCGATAAAGCTGCACCGGGCACATCGTGATTGTTTCTCGGACGATAGTCCGCGCGAGAGCACCTACCTGAGAGCGTGGCGCCAAGCGCGTGGCAAGGCGCTCAGCCCTGCCCAGCAACGGTCCGTGCTGGCCCGCGTGCCGTACCACCTGCGGCACGCCGCTGTGTCGCTGTGGCTGAATGCCGGGGTGCCGGCAACGCAGGTCGCAGAGTGGGCCGGGAACAGCGTTCACGTGCTGCTCAAGGTCTACTCCTCATGCATCGAAGGGCAGGACGAGGCCGCCAGGAAGCGCATCGAGGGTGCGCTAGGCACGCCTGACCCTGACGAGACTCCCGAAGGTAGACCCGTGACGCAAGCCGCCGGGCGGGAAGCGTCATGGAGGCTGGCAAACTTTGCCGCCGATTTGCCGCGCCCAGTGGGCCGCAGCAGGTCCACGCAGGACGTAGCGAGACTGGCCCGCTACCTGTAGATACGCCCCCTAACTGGCGTTCGCGCTGGTCAGAGGGCGTTCTGCCGTCGGGAGAGCGGAGGGTGTGGGATTCGAACCCACGAAGAGATTGCTCCCTTACCGGTTTTCAAGACCAGCGCCATCGGCCACTAGGCGAACCCTCCTTGACCCGGATCTGCTTGCGCCGACCCGGAGTCGTGCCTAGTGTGCCACGGTCATGCACGCCTCACCCGGAAGGAGGACACGGGTGCCCACCACCGTCGAGCGGCCGCAGGCCGTCGTGCTGCTCACCGGCATCATGGCCGCCGGCAAGTCAACCGTCGCGCAGGCGCTCGCCGAACGCCTGCCCCGCTCCGTCCACGTACGGGGCGACCTGTTCCGCCGGATGGTGGTCAACGGACGCGCCGACATGACACCCGACACCGAAGAGGAGGCGCGGCGGCAGCTCCGGCTGCGACACACGCTGACCGCCGACGTCACCGACGGCTACTTCGACGCCGGGTTCACCGTCGTCGCCCAGGACGTCGTGCTCGGTGCCGAACTGCCGGCGATGGTCGCCCGGATCCGGAGCCGGCCGCTGCTGGTCGTGGTGCTCGCCCCGTCGGTCGCGGCGGTCACCGCCCGCGAGTCGGGCCGGCCCAAGACCGGGTACGGCGACTGGACGCCCGCCGACCTCGACGCCGGGTTGCGGGCGGACACGCCCCGGATCGGGCTGTGGCTGGACACGTCGGCGCAGACGCCGGAGCAGACCGTCGACGAGATCCTGGCCCGGGCCTGGGCCGACGCGGCCGTACCGGCCTGACCGGGCCGGCCGGCACCGCCGCGCCCCGGGCCGGCCGCAACCAGAACCGGCCGCCAACCAGAACCCGTCGACACGCGGGGACGGCGGATCTGCGGTATGACTGGGTCGTGCACGCGATCACCATCACCGAACCCGGCGGCCCGGACGTGCTGGCCTGGACCGAGGTCCCCGACCCGACGCCCGGCCCCGACGACGTGCTCGTCGAGACGGTGGCCGCCGCGGTCAACCGGGCCGACCTGCTGCAACGGCAGGGCCACTACCCGCCGCCGGCGGGCGCGTCGCCGTACCCGGGTCTGGAATGTTCCGGGGTCGTCGCCGGCACCGGCGAGCAGGTCTGCGCGCTGTTGGCCGGCGGCGGCTACGCGGAGAAGGTGGTCGTGCCGCGGGCGCACACGCTGCCGGTGCCGCGTGGGCTGACCGTCGAGGAGGCGGCGGCGCTGCCGGAGGTCGCGTGCACGGTCTGGTCGAACGTCGTACGGCTGGCCGGGCTGCGCCGGGGTGAGACGCTGCTGGTGCACGGCGGCGGCAGCGGGATCGGCACGTTCGCGATCCAGTTGGGTGCGGCGCTGGGCGCGACGGTCGTCACGACGGCCCGATCGGCCAAGCATGCCGCGTTGCGGGAGTTGGGTGCGGCGCACACGATCGACTACACGAGCGCCGACTTCGTCGAGGAGGTACGCCGGGTCGCCGGTGGGGCCGACGTGATCCTGGACATCATGGGCGCCGCCTACCTGGACCGGAACGTCCGGGCGCTGTCCACCGGCGGGCGGCTGGTCGTGATCGGGATGCAGGGTGGGCGGAAGGCCGAACTCGACCTGGGTGCCCTGCTCGCCAAGCGTGGCTCGGTCTTCGCGACCGCGCTACGGTCGCGGCCCGACGACGAGAAGGCGGAGATCGTCCGGGGCGTACGGGAACAGGTGTGGCCGCTGGTCGAGTCCGGCGCGATCCGGCCGGTGATCGACCAGCGGGTGCCGATGCCGGACGCGGCGCGGGCGCACCGGATCGTGGCGGGCAGCGACCACCTGGGCAAGGTCCTGCTCACCCTCGCCTGAGCGACGCGCGGAGCGCACGGCGCCGCCGGACCGGCAAGAAGCGCCCGTCGGGCGGTGCTCAGCCGCGGCGGCGGGGGCGGATCGGCGGTTGTGGCGGTGCCGGCCGGCCGGGCTGCATCAGCCGGGGACCGGGCCCCTCGGCGGCCAACTTGTCGTCAAGGTTGTAGAGGGCACACCGTTGCAGTGACAGACAGCCGCAGCCGATGCAGCCGCTCAGGTCGTCGCGGAGCCGGGTGAGCAGGTCGATCCGCTCGTCGAGTTTGCCCCGCCAGCCGGCGGACAGCCGGGCCCAGTCGGCGGCGGTCGGCGTACGGGAGTCCGGCAGCGAGTCCAGCGCGGTCCGGATGTCCTCGAGCGACACCCCGACCTGCTGGGCGATCCGGATGAACGCCACCCGTCGCAGTTCGGCCCGCTCGTAGCGGCGCTGGTTGCCGCCGGTGCGGCCGGCCCGGATCAGGCCGAGCCGCTCGTAGTAGCGCAGTGCGGACGCGGCCACCCCGGACCGCACGGAGAGATCGCCGATGGTGAGTGTTTCCTGCATCGCCTCGCCTTGAGTTGAAGTGCGCTTCAACTTGCAGGCTAGCGGCATGACAGTCACGACAACGACCGCCGACCTGTCCGTACTCGACGGGCTGCTACGCCGGGTGACCGGCGACGAGAAGCACGCCCCGAGCGCCCACTCGACCCTCGACGTGCTCTGGGTCCTCTACGACCGGATCCTGCGGGTGACCCCGGACACCGTGGACGCCCCGGACCGGGACCGGTTCCTGCTCTCCAAGGGGCACGGGCCGGCCGCCTACTACGCCGTACTCGCGGCCAGGGGGTTCATCCCGCCCGAATGGCTCGACGATCTCGCCGGGCCGGACAGCCGGCTCGGCCACCACCCGGACCGGCTGCTGGTGCCCGGCGTCGAGATCGGCTCCGGCTCGCTGGGGCACGGGCTCGGGCTGGGCGTCGGCACCGCGCTCGGCCTACGCGCCCAGGGCCTGTCCGACCCCCGGGTGTACGTCCTGCTCGGCGACGCCGAACTCGACGAGGGCGCCAACCACGAGGCGATCGCGTACGCCGGCGCGACCGGCCTCGACCGGCTGACCGCCGTCGTCGTCGACAACCGCTCCGCCACCCACGGCTGGCCGGGCGGCATCGACACCCGGTTCACCGTCAACGGCTGGACCGCGACCACGGTCGACGGCCGCGACCACGACGCCATCGCCGCCGCGCTCACCGCACACCGGCCCGGCCGCCCGCACGTCGTGGTCGCCGTCGTCGCCCCGAAGCACTGACCGATCCGAGACGGAGAAACCCTCATGCGTGACACCTTCATCGAGACCACGACGACCCTGCTGGCGGAGAACCCGCGTACGGCGGTGGTGCTGGCCGACATCTCGGCCGTCGCACTGGAACCGGCGGCACGCCGGCACCCCGACCGGGTGCTCAACGTCGGCATCCGCGAGCAGTTGATGATCGGCGTCGCCGGTGGGCTGGCCCTGACCGGGCTACGGCCCATCGTGCACTCGTACGCGACGTTCGTGGTCGACCGGGCGTACGAGCAGATCAAGCTCGACCTCGACCACCAGGGTGTCGGGGCGGTCCTGGTCAGTGTGGGCGCCTCGTACGACGGGGCGGAGATGGGGCGGACCCACATGTCCCCCGGCGACGTACGCCTCTTCGACACGCTGACCGGCTGGACCGTGCACGTACCCGGGCACCGGGACGAGGTGGAGCCGCTGCTACGGGCGGCGGCCGACCACGACGAGCCGGTGTACGTCCGCCTCAGCACCGCGTCGAACGCGACCGCGCTGCCCGGACCCGGGCGGCTGCGGGTGGTCCGCCGGGCCGGCCCCGGCGCACCGCTGGCGGTGGCGGTCGGGCCCGTGCTCGATCCGCTGTTGACGGCGACCGAGGGGCTGGAGGTGACGGTGGCGTACACGCACACCCCGCGCCCGTTCGACGTGGCCGGGCTGCGGGCTCTCGCCGGCCGCGACGTGATCCTGGTGGAGCCGTACCTGGCCGGGACGTCCAGCGCGGTGGTGGCGCGGGGACTGTCCGACGTGCCGCACCGGCTGTTGGCGCTCGGTGTCGGCGGCAGCGACCTGCGGCGCTACGGCACCCCGGCCGACCACGACCGGTGGCACGGGCTGGACGCCGCCGGGCTGCGGCGTTCGATCAGCGCTTTCCTGGCTTGACCTGGCGGCGGGTGCGTTCCCGGCCCAGGATCCACAGCGCCTCGACGCCGTCCTTCCAGGTGATCTTCTTGCCTTCCTCGCGGCCCCGGGCCCGGTAGCTGATCGGCACCTCGTAGGGGCGGATGCGGCGGCGCAGCAGTTTGCCCGTCACCTCCGCCTCCATGCCGAAGCCCTTGGAGCGCACGTCGAGCGACCGGTAGAGGGCGACGGGCAGCAACTTGAAGCAGGTCTCCAGGTCGCCGATGTAGGAGTTGAACATGACGTTGGCGGCGGTCGTCACGGCCTTGTTGCCCATGACGTACCAGAAGCTGTAGGCGCTGTGGCTGCCGAACGTCCGATTTCCGTAGACGACCGTGGCGCGACCGTCGAGGACCGGATCGAGCAGCTTCGGAATGTCCTGCGGGTCGTATTCGAGATCGGCGTCGAGGATGACCATGTATTCACCCTCGGCGTTGTCGACCGCCGTCCGGATCGCCGCGCCCTTGCCCGCGTTGCGCTGGTGAGTGATCACCCGGACCCGGGAGTCGTCGGCGCGGCCGAGGATCTCGGACGTGCCGTCCCGGCTGCCGTCGTCGACCACGACCAGCTCGATCTCGCACGGATAGTCGACCGCGAGGGCCTGCTTGAGCGCGTCCGCAACGCGATCTTCCTCGTTGTAGACCGGCATGAGGATCGAGAGTTTCACTGGAACTCCACCTTACGGACGACTGATCGGCCTTAGCCTAGCCTGGAGAAGCGCTACCGCCGCCCCCGGTCACGGATCGCTATTCAGCATGGTGGTGTTTACTTCCGGCCATGTCGGCTGCCTGGTCACCTGTTCTCGTGGCGCCGGCCGTGGCGTTCGCCGCCCTGGTCCACGCCCTGCGGCCACCGGCCGGAACCACCGCGCCGCTGCGGCTGGCGGTCGTGCGCGCCGCGCTGACTGTCGGAGCATACGCCGTACTCGTGGTCGAGGGACTCGGTGCGCTCGGAGCGCTGACCGCCCCGGCCGTCGCACTGGCCTGGCTGCTGTTCCTGGCCGGTGCCGGGGCGCTGGCCGGGCTGCGCCGGCGGCGCTCACCCGACCACCGCCCGTGGGCGCCCACCGTCGACCGGTTGCGCGACTTCCGGCGTACGGCCACCCGCGGCGAACTGCTGCTGGCCGGCGGGATCGGGGTCCTGGTCCTCGCGGAACTGGTCGTGGCGCTGCTGGCCGAGCCCAACAACTTCGACTCGCAGACGTACCACCTGCCCAAGATCGAGCGGTGGGTGGCGCAGGCCGACCTCACGCCCTGGCCGACCGCGATCCACCGGCAGGTGACGATCCCTCCGGGCGCCGAATACCTGCTCCTGCACCTGCGGCTGCTGACCGGCGGCGACGCGTTGTACAACCTGCTGCAGTGGGCCGCCGGGATCGGCTGCCTGCTGCTGGTCGCCCGGATCGTCGCCCAGCTCGGCGGCGGCCGGCGGGCACAGCTGCTCGCGGCGTTCCTGATCGGTACGACCCCGATGGTGACGCTGCAGGCCACCAGCACCCAGACCGACCTGGTGGTGGCGGCGTGGACGGCGGGTGTGGCCACGCTGGCGCTGGACGGGCTGCGTCGTCGGGCGACGGCGGGCGAGGTGCTGGCGCTCGGCGCCGCGACCGGACTGATCGCGATCACCAAGACCAGCGGGCTGCTCGGCGCCGCGCCGATGCTGGTGCTGTGGGGGGTCGCCCAGCTGCGGGTGACGACGGCCGGGCCGGCCCCGGCCGCGCCCCCGGACGGTGGGCGGTTGCGGGGCACCCTGCGTACGGTCGGGGCCTCGGTCGCCATCCTGCTGGTGGCCGCCACCCTGGCCGGGCCGTTCCTGATCCGGATGACCGCCGACTTCGACCATCCGCTCGGCCCGCCCCGGCTACGCGAGTCGGTCCCGATGCAACGTCACGACCCGCAGTCGATCCTGGTCAACGGCCTGCGGATCGCGCACACGGCGCTGGACACCCCGATCGCCCCGCTGCGGGACGCGTCGGCCGCCGCGATCGGGGCGGTGGCCCGGCTCGTTGGTGTCGACCCGCAGGACCGGGCGATCACCTTCGGTACGACGACGTTCCCGGTCCGGTCGTGGTATCCGGACGAGGACCGGGTGGCGTTTCCGCTGGCCGGCACACTCTGCCTGATCGGCGGTGCGTTGGCGCTGCTGCGCCCTCGCCGGATCACGCCGGCCCACGCCGGGGCGCTGCGGGCGTACGCGGTGGCGGTGGGGGTGGCGGTGCTGCTGCACGTCTCCACCATCAAGTGGCAGCCGTGGGGCAACCGGCTGATCCTGTTCGCCCTGGTCCTGGCCGCCCCGCTGGCGGCCCTGTGGCTCGACGCGCTGTTCGGCCGCCGGGCCAGGATCCGGGCCGAGGACGGGGCCGCCGACACCGACCGGCCCCGCAAGGCGACGGGGCGACGGTCCGTGGCGGTCGGGCTCGCCGTCGTCATGCTCGCCGGATCCGCGCTGGCCGGGGTGCTGGCGATCTCGTACGGCTTTCCGCGCCGGCTGGTCGGCGCCGGGTCGCTGCTGACCACCAGCGACTGGGACACCCGGTTCCTGCGTCGCCCGCACTGGGCCGAGGAGTTCCGGTGGGCGGCCCGGCAGGTCGACGAGGCGGGTGCCCGCCGGGTCGGGCTGGTGCAGCAGAACGACAACTGGGAGTACCCGTGGTGGCTGCTGCTCCGGGACGGGGCGCCGTACGGCCGGTCGGATCGGGAGATCGTCGCGCTCCAGTCCGTGCTGCCGGACCGGCCGGCGGCCGATCCGGGCAGCGTCGACGCGATCGTCTGCACCGGAAACCGGGACGTGTGCGCGGACCTGGTGCCGGACGGCTGGCGGCTGGAGTTCCGCGGGTACGTCGGCTACGCCGTCCCGCCGACGTGAGTGCCCGCCGGGTCGGGGTCAGCCGGTCACCGGCTCGGCGTGTTTGCCGAGCGCCGAGCGCAGATGGGCCTTCGGCCGGGATCCGACGACCGATCCGACGACGTCGCCGTCGCGGAACACCAGCAGCGTCGGCAGCGACATGACGCCGTAGGCCCGTGCGGTGGCCGGGTTCTCGTCGATGTTGAGCGTGGCCACGGCCATCCGGTCGCCGAATTCGGCGGCCAGCTCGACCAGGCTCTGCGAGATCGCCCTGCAGGGCGGGCACCACTGCGCCCAGAAGTCGACCACCACCGGCCGGTCGCTGGCCAGCACGGTGCTTGCGAAGGTGTCGTCGGTGACGACGGTCAGCGCACGGGCTTCGGTGTCGTGCAGCATGTTTCCTCCCGGTTGGCGATGGCGAGGGTGAGTTGCGTGTGCAGCTGCCGGCGTACCGCGCTCAGCCGGTCGACGTAGGCGTCGACCTCGGCGATCTTGCGCCGAAGCACGGCCACCGAGTCCGGACAGACGTCACCGGAGCTGTTCCCGGCGCGCAGGCAGGCGACGAACGGGCGGATGTCGTCGAGGGCGAAGCCCACGGCGAGCAGGGTCCGGATCTCGTGCACGACCCGCAGCTCCGCCTCGTCGTAGTCCCGGTAGCCGTTGGCGGAGCGCTCGGCCCGGACCAGCCCGTGTTCCTCGTAGTACCGCAGGGTGCGGGTGCTCGTGCCGGCGCGTCCCGCCAGTTCGCCGATCCGCATCTTCGACCTCCTTGCCCGGCCCGTCACAGCCACGCTAAACGTTCTCGCCGGCGTCAAGGCAAGGTGCGCACGTCAAGGCAAGGTGCGCACGTCGGGGCAGGAACAGTGACCTGGAAATCAACCGGAAACATATTTAGCGAAATCTATTCACATCCGCCTGCCGGTCGCGCTACGTTCTGGAGACTCGATCGATCTATGACGATCGAATTGAAAGGAGTGCGTCGATGCCCGGCACCCGTACGCCGGGAGGACGCACCGCACGGGCGTCCCGGCGGCGTAGCCTCACCGCCGCGACCCTCGTCGCGGGACTCGTCCTCCCCCTGCTCGCCGGCGTGGCCACGCCGGCCGGCGCCGCCGACCGTCCCCCGTCCAACCGCTGCCCGCCAACCTGGAGGCGATCCGCGCCGCCGAGGCGACCGAACTCTACGGCAGCCCGGCCATCCGGCCGTTCGACGAACGCAGGACCGCGCTCATCACGATGGGCGACAGCGAGATCTCCGGCGAGGGCGTCGGCAACTACGTCCCCGGCACCCACCAGGACGGCAACTGGTGCGACCGCAGCTACGACCAGGCCGTCTTCCGCACCGGCATCGCCTCCGACGTGCAGTTCAACGTCGCCTGCTCGGGCGCCACGCCGTGGAACCTGATCCCGGGCGGACCGACCCAGTGGAACGAACTCAACCAGGGTGACAACCTCGCGATCAAGGCCCGGAACACCCGGATCAAGCTGATCTGGGTCGTCGCCGGCGCCAACGGCGAGGGCACCATCCAGTTCGGACCGGTCGCCACCGACTGCGCGATCAGCCGGGTCTTCTTCCAGGGCAACTGCTATCCCGACTACACCGACCAGTGGACGATCCGCACCGACGGCAGCCGGGCCGCGGTCGAGGAGGCACTGAACAGCATCCGCGACACCATGACCAGGGCCGGCTACCTGCGTACCGACTACGAACTGGTGCTGCAGTCGTACCCGGGGCCGGTCAGCCCGGACGTCGAGGACAACCCGAACTTCCCCGGCTGGTACTCCGGCGGCTGCCTGTTCTACCTCTCCGACACCGCGTTCGCCCGCAACAAGGCGGTGCCGCTGTTCGAGGCCGCGCTGCGGCAGGCCGCGACCAACACCGGCACCCGCTACCTCGACGCGAGCCGACTCTTCCACGGACACGAGGTGTGCACCGACAACACATCGGCCCGCGGCCTGTTCATCGAGGTCGGGATCTGGAACGAGCACGCCGCCCGGCAGTCGTTCCACCCCAACTACCGTGGCCACGGCATGTTCGCCGAGTGCATGACGGCGTTCTACCGGTCCGGTCAGGAGCGGGCGACCTGCGTCGACCCGGCCAGCACCGGCCACGGCGTGCTCTACCCCGGACTGTTCGAGTTCAAGCAACTGCGCAACGCCGGCACCGGCAACTGTGTCGACGGCAAGGGGTACGACTCACGCAACGGCACCCCGCAACAGCCGTACACCTGCCACGGTGGCCGGAACCAGGGCTTCTGGTACGACCCGACCCACCGGTCGTTGCACTCCGAACTGTCACACGACCGGTGCCTCGACGTCTCCGGCGGAACGCTCGCGGCCGGCAGGGCGGTCGACATCCACGACTGTCACGGCGGCGCCAACCAGAAGTTCGTCCTCGCCGGCAACCAGATCAGGCCGGCCGGCGACAGCAACCTGTGCCTCGCGTTCGACAACCCGATCATCGGGTCGGCCCGGCTCCGGCTGGCCACCTGTGGCGGCAACGCCCGGCAGCAGTGGTCGTTCGAGTCGCGGTCGTTCGCCAACCCGGTCGGCTACGGCCACAACGACTTCATCGGGTCCCGGGTCTACTGACATCACCCGGGCAGGAGGTGCCCGCCGCGCCGATCGGGCGGCACGGCGGGCACCTCCATCACGTCGAACCGGGTCCCGGGACGTCCCGGGACCCGGTTCAGAACGCGACGGCGGGGCTGAGCTTCGGCGCACGGGGAGCGCCGGCCAGTCCCTTTCGGGTCTCGCCGCGGTCCGCGGTGATCCGCGGCCGGAAAAGGTGGGTGAGCAACGCGTCGACGTGCCAGACCTGCTTCGGCTGGCTGACCGGGATGGCGAACCGCTCCCGTACGCCGTCGACGGCGGTGGCGGCCACCTCGATCGCGGACGTACGCGGGTCCGGGTTCCAGGTCACGTTGCTCAGGTGCCGCAGTTCGGTGTTGAGGTGCAGACGGAGCCGGTGCAGCAGCCGGGTCTCCTGCGTGACGACGAGGCGCCGGTAGGTCAGCAGCATCAGGAACTCCCCCTGCAGCGGGCGGTCGACCCGTACACAACGGCTGACCAGCACCGTCGCGTCGTCGGCTTCGACACACCGGCGGAAGACCGGCATGTGCCTGCTCACCGTCGGAATGGCCACACCGGCCTCCGCCGCGGCGGGGAGGAACGTACGTGAGAACACGTCCATGCCCTGGTTAACGACGCGTTGAGACAATATGACGCGGCATCCGACGTGAAAAGTGCGGCTAAAGAAGTTCCACGATGGTCGCGTTCGCCATCCCGCCGCCCTCGCACATGGTCTGGAGGCCGTAGCGGATGCCGTTGTCCCGCATGTGGTGCAGCATCGTGGTCATGATCCGGGCGCCGGAGCCGCCGAGCGGGTGGCCGAGGGCGATCGCACCGCCACGTGGGTTGAGCCGGGCCGGGTCGGCCCCGGTCTCGGCCAGCCAGGCCAGCGGCACCGGGGCGAACGCCTCGTTGACCTCGTACACGCCGATGTCGGCGATGTCGAGGCCGGCCCGGCGCAGTGCCTTCGCGGTGGCCGGGATCGGCGCGGTCAGCATGATCACCGGATCGTCGGCGGCGACCACGGCGGTGTGCACCCGCGCCAGCGGGCGCAGGCCGTGGGCGCGGGCCCACTCCGAGGTGGTGACGGCCAGGGCGGCGGCACCGTCGGAGATCTGCGAGGCGGAGCCGGCGGTCACCACGCCGTCGGCCCGGAACGGGGTCTTCAGCTCGGCGAGCCGGTCGAGCGAGGTGTCCCGGCGGATCCCCTCGTCGGCGGTCACCTTGCCGCCGTCGGGGGTGCCGACCGGGGCGATCTCGGCGTCGAAGGCACCGGCGTCCTGGGCCGCCGCCGCCCGCTCGTGGCTCGACAGTGCGAACTCGTCGAGCCGGGTCCGGGAGAAGCCCCACCGCTGCGCGATCATCTCCGCGCCGACGCCCTGGTTGAACGGGACCGGTTCGTCGACCGCGAAGCCCTCCACCCCCCGGTAGCGGTCCCGCACCTGGTCGCCGTACGGCAGTCCGCCGGACGCGCTGGCGCCCATCTGCACCCGGCTCATCGACTCGACGCCACCGGCGACGACGAGGTCGGCCTGGCCGGAGACGACGGTGGCGGCGGCGAAGTGCAGTGCCTGCTGGCTCGATCCGCACTGCCGGTCGAGGGTGGTGCCGGGGACGGCCTCCGGCCAGCCGGCGGCGAGCACCGCGTTGCGACCGACGTTCCACGACTGGTCGCCGACCTGCGACACGCAGCCCCAGACCACGTCTTCGACGTCGGCGGGATCGAGGCCGGTGCGCTCGGCGAGGGCCCGCAGGACGTGGGCGGACAGGTCGACCGGGTGGACGCCGGACAGCCCGCCCCTGCGCCGCCCGACCGGGGTACGTACCGCGCCGACGATGACCGCATCTCTCATGTCTACTCCCCGGTAACTTGAGCTGAGTCGATGCTACCGCCCTGCTGACAGCGCCGGACCCGCCGCTCCCAAGATCGCGTCGATCAAGGGAATGCTGCGGACAAATCAGGGCACGGATCTCGCAACTACTCCTTGATCAACGAACAGGGAGGGGACGAGGGGCGGGGGCGGGTGGGGCGGCGCGCGGTGGGGGGCGGGCTGGCATTCTGGGGCGATGGAGGTCGACGCGGATACGGCGGCGAGTTGGCGGGTCGCCCGTTCGGTGCCACTGCTCAAACTCGTCAGCGCCGTGGCGCTGCTGCTCATCGGCTACGGACTCGCCTACGGCGATCCGATCACCCTGGGTCTCGCGGTGCTGGTCGCCGTCGCCCTGCTCGGCTGGGCGGTCCGGGACCTCGTCGCGCCGGTGCGGCTGGCCGTCGACGAGGGCGGCGTCACCGTCGTCACCGGATTCGCCCGCCGGCGACACCTGCCCTGGGACCGCATCGAGCGGATCACCGTCGACAACCGGCCCCGCCTCGGGCTGCGCACCGAGACCCTGGAGATCGACGCGGGGGACTCGCTGCACCTGTTCGGGGCGTACGACCTGGGTGCCGCGCCGGACGACGTGGCCGACGTCCTGCGGGCGGCCCGACTCCGGTCGGCGGCCGAACCGCCCGGCTGACCGGTCCGGTGCGAACCGGCCGGTCAGCACCGGGCCGTCCGGTCAGAGGCTGAGCATCGCCGTCCGCATGATCGTCAAGGCGATCAGCAGCAGGAAGATCGCCCCCATGCCGACGCCCTGCACCAGGGTGCGGTGCTCGCGGGGCGCGTACGCCAGGATCGTGCCGACCAGCGCACCGACCACCAGGCCGCCGAGGTGCCCGGCGATCGAGATCCCCGGTACGGCGAACGTGAACACGATGTTGATGATGATCACGGGAAGCACGGCCGAGGTGTCCCGCCCCATCCGGCGCAGCAGGAGGAACAGTCCGGCGAAGAGCCCGAAGATCGCGCCGGAGGCGCCGGCGGTCAGCGCGTTCGGGGCGAAGTAGTAGACCGCGACGCTGCCGCCGAGCCCGGACAGCAGGTAGAGCCCGAGGAAGCGCAGCGGCCCGAGGGCGGACTCCAGGTTGCGGCCGAGGACCCACAGCGCCCACATGTTCATCAGCAGGTGCAGCACGCCGTAGTGCAGGAACAGCGAGGTGAACATCCGGTAGTACTCGCCCTGCACGATGCCGCCGACGATCATTCCGTCGGACAGCCTGGTCGGCAGCGTCGGATCGCCGCCGTAGTTGGCGCCCCAGCCGATCAGCGGCGTGTAGCCGCCGAGCAGGCCGCCCCAGCCGCCGCCGGCGAGGCCCTCGCCACCGCCGGAGATGACCGAGAGGATCATCACCAGGACGTTGATCCCGAGCAGGGTCTTGGTGACCAGCCCCCGCTGGCCGGCGGCACCGCCGCCGAAGGCGGTGCGCACCGGCCGCTGGGTCCGCCGGCCCTCGGCGACGCACTCGGGACACTGGTGACCGACCGACGCGTCGCGCATGCACTCGGGGCAGATCGGCCGGTCGCAACGGGTGCACCGGATGTAGGTCTCACGGCCCGGGTGGCGGTAGCAGACCGGGACGGTCGGCGGGGACTGGCTCACCGGGCCCCCTCACGCCGGGCCAACCGGCGGTGAGCATCGACGGCATGGGGCGGGACGGCCCGCGCGCAGCGCTCGGTCATGCCGGCAAAGATACCCGGCGGACGTATCAGGCGCCGGTGCGCTCGATCTCGACCCGCTCGATGACGACCTCGCTGCGGGGACGGTCGCCCGGACCGGTCGGGGTGTTGGCGATCGAGTCGACGACCTTCTTCGACTCCTCGTCGGCGACCTCACCGAAGATGGTGTGCGCGTTGGTCAGGTGCGGCGTCGGGCTGACGGTGATGAAGAACTGCGAACCGTTGGTGACCGGCCGCGAGGTGTTCGCCATACCCAGGAGGTAGGGCCGGTTGAAGCTCAGCTCGGGGTGGAACTCGTCGGCGAACGTGTAGCCCGGGCCGCCACGGCCGGTGCCGGTCGGGTCACCCATCTGGATCATGAAGCCGCTGATCACCCGGTGCGAGATCGTGCCGTCGTAGTACGGGCCGCTGCCCGGCTGGCCGGTGCGCGGGTCGGTGTATTCCTGGGTGCCCTCGGCGAGCCCGACGAAGTTGCGGACCGTCTTCGGGGCGTGGTTGGGGAAGAGCTCCAACCGGATCGCGCCGTGGTTCGTGTGCAGAGTGGCGTAAATGGCCTCGGCCACGGGTACTCCTCTGTCGTTGGTCAGTTCCTTGCGGATCCTCCCATGTGCCCGTTCCGGCAGTGCGGAGGCATCCGAAGGTGCAGGATGACGTTGGAACAACACCCAGGGAGGTGGGGACTGGTGTTTGGAATCGGGCGGCGCAAGACCCATGGCCAGCTCGCCAAGTCTGAACTGAGCGAGAGCTTCGACCATCTGAGGCAGGCCGCGACACACGCGGCCGGCGGGGTCGGTGCGGCTGTCGGACCTCGGGTCCACTCGGCACGCGAGTACATGGAGCCGACGGCGGGCCGGATCCGCGACGGCGCGATGTCCCGCTGGGGGGCGACGATGGCCGCGCTCGCACCGCTGGCCGTCGCCGCGTCGGACGGCGCACGGCAGGCCGGCACGGTGGCGCGCAAGGCCAAGGGCAAGAACCTCAAGAAGCTGCGGAGGTCCGAGTCGAAGCGGTCCGGCCGCAAGTGGCCGATGATCACCGGACTGGTGGTGGCGGGGGCCGCGGTGGGCACGGTCGGTGCGATCGCGATGCGCCGCCGGCAGCAACAGCAGTGGGAGGAGTACGACCCGAGCCGCCCCCTGGACACGCTGCCCGACGACCCCACCTCGGGCATCGACACCGCGCCCGACAACCCGCTGCGCGACCCGTCGGCGGGCAGGTCGCCGACCGGCGAGCGGGTCGGGGCGATGGGTGACCGGACCGCCGCGGCGATGGACGAGGCGAAGAACCGGGCCGCCGCGTCCCTGAAGGAAGCCAAGGACAAGGCGTCCTCGGCCGCCGATTCGGCCTCGTCGAAGGCGAAGTCGGTGGCGGAGTCCGCCAAGCAGAACACCGGCAACGCCATGAAGCCCGACGGGGTGATGAGCAACGCCTCGGCGCCGTCGCGCAACAGCCGTAGCTGATTCCGCCCGTAGCCGGCCCCGGTGTGGCACCCGCCACGCCGGGGCCGTTTCACATCCTGTCGCGCCCTGGTCGCGGCCCGGTCCCGGTCGGCCTACGCGGTCAGAGCCAGCCGTTGCGCCGGAACCAGCGGTAGAGTCCGACCGAGCTGAGCACCATCACGGTGAGCACGATCGGATAGCCGTACCGCCAGCCGAGTTCCGGCATGAACGCGAAGTTCATGCCGTAGATGCCGGCGATCGCGGTCCACACCGCGGCGATACCGGCCCAGGCGGCGATCTTGCGCATGTCGTTGTTCTGGTCGACGGTGACCTGTGCCAGCCGGGCCTGCAGGATCGAGTTGAGCAGGTCGTCGTACGAGTTGACCTGCTCCACGGTGCGGGTCAGGTGGTCCTGCACGTCCCGGAAGTAGCGCCGGATCTCCTTCGGCACCTCGCGGTTGATCTGGGCCGTCAGCGTCATCAGCGGCCGCTGCAGCGGGGCCACCGCCCGCTTGAACTCGACCAGTTCGCGCTTCATCTGGTAGATCCGCTGGATCCGACCGTGGCTGTGGCGGCCGAACACCTCCGACTCCAGCGCGTCGAGGTCCATCTCGACCTGGTCGGCAACCGCGATGTAGAGGTCGACGACCCGGTCGGCGACCGCGTACGCCACCGCCCACGGGCCGTGTGCCAGCAGGTCCTGCTTGGCTTCGAGGTCGGCCCGGACGGGGGCGAGCTTGCAGGCGTCGCCGTGCCGCACGCTGATCACGAAGAGCGGGCTGATGAACAGCATCACCTGGCCGGTCTCCACGACCTCGGAGTTCTCGGTCAGCTCGCCGTGCTCGACGTACCGGGCGGTGCGCAGCACCAGGAAGTTGATCTCACCGAAGCGTTCCAGCTTCGGGCGCTGTTCGGCCTTGACCGCGTCCTCGACCGCCAGCTCGTGCAGCCCGAACGTCTCGGCGATCTCCGTCATCTCCGGCAGCTCGGGCTCGTGCAGGCCGACCCAGACGAAGGCCCGGTCGGTCTCGCGGGCCGCCGCGAGCGCGTCGGCGTAGTGCCACTCGCCCGGTTGCCGTACGCCGTCGACGTAGAGGGCGCAGTCGACGATCGCGCTGCGGCCGGGCGCCGGCGCGGGCCGGATCGGCGGCTGCGCGGGTTCGGGGGTGAGGATCCGGGTCACCGCCCGTACGGGCGCCCGCCAGGCACGTCGGTTCATGTCGACCTCCCTCCAGCGGCACGGATGTGCGGCTTGCACGGTACGCCGCGCGGGCCGGGTCCGGCGGGAGGATGCGACGGGGGGTGGCGCCGGGCGGACCGACCGCTTACAGGGGGGTGGGTGCGAGCGGCCCGCCCGGCGCCGAGGGGCGGGGGTTGTGTCCAGGGGGTCATCCCGTACAGGGATCGACCGCTCGCAGCATTGTGGGCCGTTGGCCGGTCCGGTGGGAACCCCGGACCGGCCAGGACGGCCTATTGTCAAAAATCCGACACAAATTTAGCGGCGGACAGCCTCGACGGCGGCCGCCAAACGGCGTACACCCTCGTCGATACGATCGGCGGTCACCGCCGAATAGGCCAGGCGCAGCGCGTGCTCCCCGCCCTCGGCGACGAAGTCGCTGCCCTTGACGACCGCGACACCCCGTTCCTGGGCGGCGACGAAGACATCGGCGGCGAGCACGTCGTCGGGCAGCTCGACCCAGAGGAAGTAGCCGCCGTCCGGCTCGGTGAACCGCACCCCGGGGATGTGCTCGCGCAGCGCGGCGGCCAGCAGGCCGGCCCGCTCACCGAGCGCGTCGCACACCGTGCGGATCGACCGGTCGATGTCGCCGGAGACGCAGAACTGGTGGACGATGCCCTGCGCGACCATGCCGGGCGAGATGTACAGGTTGGTGGCCCGCTTCGCGATGTCGGCGATCACCGCCGCCGGCCCGACCAGATAGCCGACCCGTACGCCGGGGCAGACCGTCTTGGTGAAGCTGGACGCGTGCACCACCACGCCGTGCTCGTCGAGCGAGAGCATCGACGGCAGCGCCTCGCCCCGGAACCGGATGTCGGCGTACGGGTCGTCCTCGAAGATCGTGAAGCCGTACTCGACGGCCAGGGCGAGCAGGGCCCGGCGCTTCTCCAGCGACAGCGTCACACCGGCCGGGTTCTGGTAGTTCGGGATGATGTGCGCCAGCTTCGGACGTACCCCGGACTCCAGCAGCTTGCGCAGCTCGTCGGTGTCGACCCCGTCCGGCGTGATCGTGACGGCGTGCACCTCGGCGCCCTGCTGGCGCAGGTTGAGCAGGGTGCGGTCGTACGTCGGCCGCTCCACCACGACCGCGTCACCCTCGTCGACCAGGTAGTCGAAGAGGAAGGCGTCGGCCTGGAGCGACCCGTTGGTGACCAGCACCTGGTCCGGGGTCACCCCGTGCTTGTCGGCGATCCACTTGCGCAGCGGCAGGTAGCCGACCGACGTGCCGTACGCGGTGAGGCCGGCCGGATCGGCCTCGAAGGCGCGGACAGCCGCGGCCTTGAGCCCTTCGACGTCGACGATGTCCAGCGAGGGCGCCCCACGGGCGAAGGAGATCAACTGCTCGGCGGTCATGGTTCTCCAGCGTACGGCCGTCGTCGCGCTCTTTTCCGGGGACCGGGCCAAGTCCGCATCCTGAGCAGTGCAGCCCGAGGGCCGCGTCCTGTTCGGGAGTTCCCTTTGATCGCTACTGTCAGGGCGTGTCCACCGAGCCCCTCTCCTGCGCCGGAGCGTTGATCGTCGACGACGATGGCCGGATCTTCGTGCAGCGCCGGTCCGCCACCCGCAAGCTCTTCCCGAACTGTTGGGACGTGGTCGGCGGCCACGTCGAGCCCGGCGAGAGCATCGAGGACACGCTCCAGCGCGAGGTGACCGAGGAGACCGGATGGACCGTGTCACACGTACTCGGCCTGGTCGGTGAATACACCTACGTCGGCGACGACGGCCTCACCCGGGTCGAGTACGACTTCCTGGTCCGGGTCGACGGCGACCTGCGCAATCCCCGGTTGGAGGCCGGCAAGCACACCGAGTTCCGCTGGCTGTCCGAGCACGAGACCGTCCTGCTCGACGAGCACCGGCACGTCAACGACGGGCTGATCCGCCGCATCGTCGACGACGGGTTCGCGGCGCTGCACGTCATCGGCCTGTGATCGACCCCGTCCCGCTCGACCCGCCGCGCTTCGCCGGTCTGGTCGCGCCGGCCGTCGACCGGCTCGTCGTGGGCACCTCCGCGACCGGCTGGGAGCGCGGCGGCGCGGCCCTGAGCCAGCGGTACGGCGGACCGGCCGCGACCGGTTTCCTGATGGAGTTCCGCACCCGCCTCGCCGCCCCGGGTGGCACGGTCAGCGGGCCGGGCTTCGCCGCCGTCACCCGCTACCGCGATCCCGTGCGCTGTCAACGCGGCCTCGACAAGCAGGTCGCGTACGCGATGATCCACCGCACCCCGGCGGGCGGGCTGCAGGCCACCGAACGCGGTCGCACCTACCTCGCCGAGGTCTACGAACTGCACGCCCGGATCACCGGTGAACTGTGGGAACAGCGGCACGCCGGCCGGGTCGCCCGGCTGGTCGACGTACTCGGCGTGCTGATCGGCGAAGCGGCGCACGACGGCGGTGACGCCTTCGGCGCGCTCGCACCGCCGTACGAGCCGGACGGGTGCCCGCCCGGGGTCCTGCTGCTCAACCGGCTGAGCGCGCTGCGCCAGCACCGCGCCGACGCGCACGCCGCCGCCTGGACCGCCGCCGGCCACACCCGGCTCACCATCGCGGATCTGCCACCCGGCCCGGAACGGCTGGCCATCGAACAGGAAACCGACCGCCGCGCCGCCGCCCCCTACGCCGCCCTCGCGCCGGATTCCCGCCTCCGCCTCCTGTCGGACCTGGCCGCCCTCCCCACATAGCCCCCTTGATCGCCACCAAGGTCACGCCCCAAGATCCGCGTGATCAGGGACTAGATCGCGCGTGTCGTCGGCGCGCCGCGGTCGCCGACCCCTGATCACGCGGATCTTGTTGGGTCGACCGACCGCCACGACCACTGGGTCACAACGTGTGCCGGATATCCTCCGTCCAACAGTTGTTCACCTTCGGAGAGGATCGCGTGATGATCGGTCTGGTGCTCGCCGCCGGTGCGGGTCGCCGGCTGCGCCCGTACACCGACACCCTGCCCAAGGCCCTGGTGCCGGTCGACGGGGACACCACGATCCTCGACATCGCACTGCGGAACCTCGCCGAGGTCGGCCTGACCGACGTCACGGTCGTGGTCGGCTACGCGGCGGGCGCGGTCGAGGACCGTCGGGCCGGCTTCGAGCGGCGGTACGGCGTCAAGCTGACCCTGGTGCACAACGACCGCGCCGAGGAGTGGAACAACGCCTACTCGCTCTGGCTGGCCCGCGAGCAGTTCGCGCAGGGCGCCCTGCTCGTCAACGGCGACACCGTGCACCCGGTCGGGGTCGAGAAGACGCTGCTCGCCGAGCGCGGGCCCGGCATCCTCCTCGCCATCGACAACGTCAAGCGGCTCGCCGACGAGGAGATGAAGACGACCTTCGACGCCAGCGGCCAGCTCACCCGGATCACCAAGCTGATGGACCCGGCCGAGGCGTTCGGGGAATACATCGGCGCCACCGTCATCGAGCCGCACGCCGCCGCCGGCCTGGCCGAGGCGCTGGAGACAACCTGGCGACGCGATCCCAACCTCTACTACGAGGACGGCTACCAGGAGTACGCCGAGCGGGGCGGCGAGGTGCGGGCGGCCACCATCGGCGACGTCGACTGGGTGGAGGTCGACAACCACGACGACCTGACCCGAGCCCGGGAGATCGCGTGCCGTTACTAGCCCGGACCGTCAGCACCCCGCTGGCCATCGAGGTACGCCGCGGCGCGGTCGCCGACCTCGGCGCGCTGCTCGCCGACCGGCGCATCTCGGCCGGCGGTGACGTCGCCCTCGTGGTCGGCCCCGGCCAGGGCGAACGGATCGCCGACCTGTGTCTGCCCGGACTGCACCGGGCCGACCTGTTCACCGTCGCCGGCGGCACCCTGGACGCCGCCAACGAACTCGGCGACAAACTGCGCGAACGGTCGTACGACGCGGTCGTCGGCATCGGCGGCGGCAAGACCATCGACACCGCCAAGTACGCCGCCAGCCGGTACGCGATCCCGATGGTGTCGGTGGCGACCAGCCTCGCCAACGACGGCATCGCGTCCCCGGTGGCGTCGCTCGACCACGAGGCCGGCAAGGGCTCCTACGGGGTGCACATCCCGATCGCCATCGTGGTCGATCTCGACTTCGTCGAGAACGGGCCGGACCGGCAGACCCAGGCCGGCATCGGCGACGCGATCAGCAACATCAACGCGGTCGCGGACTGGGAGCTGGCGCACCGGGTCCGGGCCGAGCCGATCGACGGGCTCGCGGTGACCCTGGCCCGCACGGGCGCCGAGGCGCTGGTCAACCACCCCGGCAAGATCACCGACGACGGGTTTCTGACCACGCTGGCCGAGGCGTTGATCCTCGGCGGCATCTCGATGGCGGTCTGCGGTTCCAGCCGGCCGGCCAGCGGTGGCTGCCACGAGATCTCGCACGCGATCGACCACCTGCACCCCGGCACCGGCTCACACGGCGAGCAGGTCGGGCTCGGCGCGCTGTTCTGCACGTTCCTGCGCGACGATCCCGAGCAGTTCCGGCAACTGGCCTCCTGCCTGCGCCGGCACGGACTGCCGGTGCACCCCGCCGAACTGGGGCTCACCGACGGGCAGTTCGTCGATGCGGTCGCCTATGCGCCGACCACCCGGCCGGACCGGTACACCATCCTCGAACACCTCGCGATGGGCCCGGACGAAATCCGCCGACGGCTGGCAGACTACGCCGATGCACTCCGCGATCATGGTTGATGTCCCCCGCCCCGCTTTCCACGACTTCTACCGCGTCAACCGGGGTGGTGGGCTGTTCAGCGAGGCACTGAGCCAGCGGCTGGGCGCCGCGTTCGCCCTGACCGGCCAGCGACTCGGGCTCAGCCCGACCGCGTTGACGCTCACCAACCTGGTCATCGGTCTGTCGGCCTCGGTCACCGTGATCGCACTCGCCGGGCCGGTCGCGGCCGGGTCCGTACCGGCCTGGGTGGTCGGGCTGATCGCGCTGGTCGGCTGGCAGATCGCGTACGCCCTGGACTGCGCCGACGGACAGCTGGCCCGGGTCACCGGGAAAGGCAGCGCGGCCGGCGCCCGGATCGACATCCTCTGCGACGTCGCGGCCCAGATAGCCCTGGTCACCGCGCTGTCCGCGACCGCGATCGCCCAGCACCCGCAGCTGCCGGTGTGGTTGGTGGCGGCGTTCGCCGGCACCTGGATGGTCAACCTGGTGACGTCGGTGCTGCAGACCGGGGACAACGCGGCCAGCATGGTCACCTCGACCTCGCTCCCGGTGCGCCTGGTGAAACTGGTCCGCGACTACGGTGCGGTGATCTTCGTGGCCGGCGTGGTGCTGCTGGCCGCGCCGGCGTCGACGACCTGGCTGATCGCCGCGTTCACCGTGGTCAACGGCGGGTTCCTGCTGGCCAGCATCGCCTTCACCGCCCGCGCCGCCACCCGCTGACCCGATCTGCCGCCGCGCGGCGCCCTTCGGGGGCGCCGTGCGGCGCCCTTCGACGCCCTGCCCGCCGAGGACGCTTCATGATCCGCGTGATCAGGGAGTACGCACCTCGACACGCCGACAACACACGCGAACCAGTCCCTGATCACGCGGATCTTGGGCGGGGCAGACGGGAACGGTCAGCCGGTGCGGTGGGCCATGCCGGCGTAGACGTCGAGCAGTTGCTTGGTGACCACGTCGGGATGGAAGGTGCGCTCGTAACGGGACCGGGCAATCGCCGACAGGGCGGCCGCACCGGACCGGGCCACCGGCAGCGCGGCGGCCATCGCCGCCGGCTCGGCCGGCACCACCCAGCCGGCCGGCCCGTCACCCGCCGACCCACCGGCGCCGGACAGCCCAGCCGCGCCGGGCGGTCCAGCGGCGCCGGGCGGTCCAGCGGCGCCGGGCGGTCCAGCGGCGCCGGGCGGTCCAGCCGCCGCGGCGCCGAGGGCGCCGGCCGCGCGGTCGGCACCCAGCAGGTAGGGGATGCCGCCCAGGGCGGTGCCCAGCACCGGCCGGCCGGCCGCGAACGCCTCGATCACCACCGTCGGCAGCACGTCGTGCCACGTCGAGGCGGCCACCACGACCGCCGAGGCACGCAGCGCGGCACGGACGCCGTCCCGGTCGAGCGGCCCCAGGAACTCGACGTCCGCCCGGCTGGCGGCGACCTCCTCGGCCAGCGACCGCAGTTCGCCGTCGCCGCCGATCCGCAGCCGCCCCAGCGCCCCGTCCGGGTGCCGCCGCCACGCGTCCAGCAGCAGCCCGAGCCCCTTCTCCGGCGACAACCGCCCGAGGAAGAGGAAGCCGTCGCCGAGCGGAGCCGGCGGCCCGGGGTCGGGGATCGCGTTCGGCTTGACCACGATCCGGTCCACCGGAACCCCGTAGTCCACCAGGTGATCCCTGATCGCCGAAGTCAGTGCGATGTAGCGGTCGACCGATTTCCACGTCGGCCGGTGCACCGCCAGCGTCGTCGCCATCAACGCGCTCTGCGCCCGCGAGTCCCGGTAGCAGCGGTTGACCACCGCCGGCATCCCGAACGCCCGGCCCCGACAGTCCTGGCAGATCTTCCCGTCCCGGAAGTACAGCCCGGACGAGCACACCTGCCGGTAGTTGTGCACCGTCTGCACCACCGGCACCCCGTGCCGGTGCGCGGTCCGGACGATCCAGGGCGAGATCAACGGGTACGGGTTGTGCAGGTGAAGCACGTCCGGCCGATGCTCGGTGATCAGCCGGGCCAGATCCTGCTGGGCCTTCGGCGCGTAGATCGGCGACAGCGGCAGCAGCGCCTTGCCGGCCTTCGACATCGACGGGATCTCGTCGGAGCTGCGCAGGAACGGCAGCACCTCGACGCCGGCCGCGGCCAACTGGTCGATCTCCAGATCGACGATGATGTTCTCGCCGGACGGCTGCGCCTGCCGGTAGCGGTTGTGCGCCACCACGACCTTCACCGCGCCACCCACCTGTCTGTTACACCTGCCCGGACGCGCCAGAGGCTACCTTTGATGACGTGCCCGAACTACCCGAGGTCGAAGCACTCGGCGCCTACCTGCGCGACCGCGCGGTCGGTCGGCGTGTCGAGCGGGTCGAGATCACGGCGATCAGCGCCCTGAAGACGTACGACCCGCCACCGACCGCCGCCACCGGACGCACGGTGGTCGACGCCGCCCGACACGGCAAGTTTCTCGACGTGGTCCTCGACGGCGACCTGCACCTGGTCGTCCACCTGGCCCGGGCCGGCTGGCTGCACTACCGCGAATCGTTCGCGTCCGCCGCCCCGCTCAAGCCCGGCAAGGGCCCGATCGCCGTCCGGGTACGCCTCGACGACGGCTCCGGCTTCGATCTGACCGAGGCCGGCACCCAGAAGAAGCTCGCCGCCTATCTGGTGACCGATCCGGCCCAGGTGCCCGGGGTGGCGAAACTCGGCCCGGACGCACTGGCCGCCGACCTCGCCACCTTCGCCGACCGGATCCGCGGCCGGCGCGGACAGATCAAGGGCATACTCACCGACCAGTCGGTGCTGTCCGGAATCGGTAACGCCTACTCCGACGAGATACTGCACGCGGCGAAACTGTCCCCGTTCGCAATTTCCAGCCGACTAACCGATTCGCAGATGGCCGTCCTGCACGAGGCCACCCGTGAGGTGCTGACCGATGCCGTCAGCCGGTCGGTCGGGCAGCGGGCGGCGACGCTGAAGGGCGAGAAGCGGTCCGGACTGAAGGTGCACGCCCGCACCGGACTGCCCTGCCCGGTCTGCGGCGACACCGTACGGGAGGTGTCCTTCGCCGACTCCAGCCTCCAGTACTGCCCGACATGCCAGACTGGCGGCAAGCCGCTCGCTGACCGTAGGTTGTCCCGACTTGTGCGGTAAGTAACAGCGGTGGCGCCACGCTGAGGGAAACGTCCGCGAAGCGATGAACCACGCACAACGGAGACTTCCCCCGACACCATCCATCGGTATAGTGACTCGGTCCGCGCGTCAGTTTGCGGAAAAACGACAGGGGCCACACCGGTGTGACAGCCGGGCGTAATGTCTCCCGGGTCGCCGTTCACGAACGGTCACCGTGCAAGACTTGAGCGGTGGCGACCCGGACCCCGGCGGCTTCGGGCGGCACGTGTCATACGGGAGGACTTAGGTGAGGTGACGACCAGCCTCCAGCGCCCGGTGACCTACATAGGCCGGAGCACCGTGCGCCACCTCGACAGCTTCGAAATCCAGCCGACACCACCGCCGGCCCCCAACGGTGTGCCCCGCTCCGCGTGGTCCCGGTCGCGGCGGCGGGCGTCCCGGTGGCACCGCCCCTACACGGTCGCGCTGCTCCTGCTCGACTTCGCCGCGGCCGTACTCGCCAGCTACATCTCGATCAGTCTCTTCGAGAAGGCGACCGCCGGCTTCACCGACGCCGACCAGGACGCCACCTGGTTCCACACCGTCACCTACCTGCTGCTGCCGCTCGGCTGGCTGGTCGTGCTGTGGGCCAACGGGACGTACGACCGGCGATATCTCGGACTCGGCACCGACGAGTTCAAACGCGTCATCCGGGCCGCCGTCACCGTCGCCGCCAGCGTCTCCTTCCTCGCGTTCGCCACCAAGACCGACCTGTCCCGGCTCTCCGTCGCCACCGCCCTCGTCGGCGCGCTGGTGCTGATCCTGCTGGCCAGATACCAGGCCCGGTTCGTCCTCCACCTCGTACGGAAACGAGCCGGCCAGGCCGCCCACCGGATGGTGCTGGTCGGCACCCTGCCGGAATGCCTGGAGGTCTACACCGCGGTCACCCGCAGCCCCGCCGCCGGACTGGTCCCCGTCGCCATCCACATCACCGACGGCTACGCCGCCGCCCGCGGCATGCAGACCCCGATCCCGGTGTACGCCGGACGCGACGTACTCGCCCTCGTGCGCGAGGTCGGCGGCGACACCATCGCCGTCTGCGGCTCCGCCAGCGCCGAACCCGGCGAGCTGCGCCGGCTCGCCTGGCAGCTCGAAGGCTCCGGCATCGACCTCGTCGTCGCCCCGCAGCTCACCGACATCGCCGGCCCACGGGTGCACATCCGTCCCATCGAGGGCCTGCCACTGCTGCACGTCGAGGAGCCCACCCTCTCCGGCCTCGCCTGGCTGGTGAAGAACGTGATCGACCGGGTCGCGGCCGCCGTCGGCCTCATCGCTCTCATCCCCGTCTTCATCGCCATCGCGCTCGCCATCCGGATCTCCGATCCCGGCCCGGTGTTCTTCCGCCAACCCCGCGTCGGTCACGAGGGCCGCACGTTCCGGGTCTGGAAGTTCCGGACCATGTACGTCGACGCCGAAGACCGCCTCGCCTCGCTGGTCGACCAGAACGAAACCGACGGCATGCTCTTCAAGATCCGAAAGGATCCCCGGGTCTTTCCCGTCGGTCGCTTCCTCCGGGCCAGCTCCCTCGACGAACTACCCCAGCTGATCAACGTGCTCTGGGGCGAGATGTCCCTCGTCGGCCCCCGCCCGCTTCCCGCCGACGACGGCGACTTCCTCGGCGACGTACGCCGCCGGCTCCTCGTCCGCCCCGGCATCACCGGCCTCTGGCAGGTCTCCGGACGCTCCGACCTCTCCTGGGACGAAGCCGTCCGTCTCGACCTCTACTACGTCGACAACTGGTCCCTCGCCTACGACCTCAGCATCCTCTGGCGCACCATCGGCGTCGTCGTTGCCCGCAAGGGCGCTTACTGAGTTTGCTGGCCTCGCCTCCGGCTCGGCTGGCTCGCTCCGCTTCGCGCCGCCCTATGCACCGTCTTCGCCCTGCGGGCCGCGACCGCTACGCGGCGCGGTCCTCGGGCTCCAGACGGTGCGGCGGCGCTCGGTCGACTCGCGCCGTGAGTCACGGTCAACCCTGTCCACCGATTGCTTCGTCGATCGGTGTCTGGCCGCGTGGCTTGAGGTATCGGATGGGTGGCGCCCGAGGTGGCCGTGTTGATCTGGGCACCAGCCACCTAACCGGCGATGAATAAGGTGGTTCGCGCTCAGATCAACTTGCCTCCGCGCGTGGGCCCGGGCCCGGCTGGTGGTGCGGCGCCTCTGGCGGATCGGGGGCTGAACCGACAGGATTTCGGCGTGGGTGCCAACCTGTCCGCCGTACTTGCCGTGCTGGCGCTGGTCACCGCGCTGGCCGGTGCGGTGTTCGCGGTCGTACGGCTGCGGGCGCGGCGGGGCATCGCGACCGCCACCCAGCGGGCCACGTACGAGGTGCTGCACACCGCCGGTCTGGCCGCCGAACCGCTGCGTACCGGGCTGAGCCGGGCGGGCGCGGCGAAAGCCGTACGGCATCTCCGGGCCCTGGTCGGTGCCCCCGGACTCGCGGTGGTCGACGGCGCGGAGGTGCTGGCGGTCGACGGTCGGGGCGGGCACCACTCGGCGCAGTTCGTCGCGGCGGCGAAGCGGGCGCTGGACACCGACCGGTCGACGGTGCTCGGCCAACGGGACCTGCGGTGCGACCGGGTGGACTGCCCCGTACGCGGTGCGGTGGTGGCGCCGATGACCGGGCCGGACGGCCGGGCGGCGGCCGTCGTCGTGTCGATCGCCGACAGCGAACCGGCACCGGGGTTGGTGCAGGCGACGCTCGAAACGGCCCGGTGGGCCGGGGCGCAGCTGGCGCTGGCAGAACTGGATTCGTCGCGGGAGCGGCTGGCCCGCGCCGAGGTCCGGGCGTTGCGGGCGCAGATCAGCCCGCACTTCATCTACAACGCGCTGACGGCGATCGCCTCGTTCGTACGCACCGATCCGGAACGGGCCCGCGAACTGATCCTGGAGTTCGCCGACTTCACCCGCTACTCGTTCCGGGCCCACGGCGAGTTCACCACGCTGGCCGAGGAGCTGCGGTCGATCGACCGCTACCTGACGATCGAGCGGGCCCGGTTCGGGGACCGGCTGCAGGTCAGGCTGCAGATCGCGCCCGAGGTGCTGCCGGTGGGCCTGCCGTTCCTGTGCCTCCAGCCGCTGGTCGAGAACGCGGTCCGGCACGGCCTGTCACGTAAGCCGGGCGTCGGTATGGTGAGCATCGAGGCCCGTGACGCCGGTGCCGAATGCCACATCACTGTCGAGGACGACGGCGTCGGCATGGATCCGGCGGTGCTGGCGGCCCGCATCGCCGAGGGGGTCGTCGATCCGACCGACGACTCGGGGCAGCATGTCGGGCTGTCGAACGTCGACGAACGGCTGCGGGCGGTCTTCGGTGACCAGTTCGGCCTGGTGGTCGACACGGGTGTGGGGGCGGGTACGAGAGTGAGCATGCGGGTGCCGAAGTTCCACCGCCACGTACGGGCAAGCGCGTGACCGAGCGCAGCGAGGGAACCAACCAGCTCAGACTTGAACACGGTGCCGCCGAGCGCAGCGAGGTGGCCGTGACCGAGCGCAGCGAGGGAACCAACCAGCTCAGACTTGAACACGGTGCCGCCGAGCGCAGCGAGGTGGCACCGTGACCGCCTTCCTCCGGGTGCTCGCCGTGGACGACGAGCCGCCGGCCCTGGACGAACTCGCCTACCTGCTGCGGGCCGATCACCGGGTGGCCCGGCTGCATACGGCCGGCGACGCGACCGAGGCGCTGCGGGTGCTGCGCGACAACGACATCGACGTGGTGTTCCTCGACATCCGGATGCCGGGGTTGGACGGGATGGAGTTGGCCCGGATCCTGCACCGGTTCGCACGGCCGCCGGCGATCGTGTTCGTGACCGCGTACGACGACGGCGCGGTGGACGCCTTCGATCTCGGGGTCACCGACTACGTACGCAAGCCGGTGCGGGCGGAGCGGTTGGCGGAGTCGCTGCGCCGGGTGGTGAACTCGCGGGTGGTGCCGTCGCATCCGGCGGCGCTGGCGCGGGCGGAGGACGATCCGACGATTCCGGTGGAGTTGGCGGGAACGACCCGGATGCTGCCCCGTTCGGCGGTGCGCTGGGTGGAGGCGCAGGGCGACTATGCCCGGCTGCACACCGCCGACGCTTCCCATCTCGTACGGGTGTCGCTGGCGACCCTCGCCGACCGCTGGGCCGACGCCGGTTTCGTCCGGATCCACCGCTCGTTCCTGGTGCAGTTGCGGCTGATCGCCGAGTTGCGGCTCGCCAACACAGGTTATGTGGTGGTGGTCGACGGCACGGAGTTGCCGGTGAGTCGTCGGCATACCCGGGAGTTGAAGGACAAGCTGGTGCGGGCGGCGAAGCAGGACTGGAACCGCTGACCGGTGGCCCAAGACAAGACGGCCAGCGGCGGGACAACGGCCGGCAGCGAGATAACGGCCGGCATCGGGACAGCGGCCGGCGGTGGGACAGCGGCCGAGCGGCTCGGCGTACGGCTGCCGTCGCCGGTGCACCGGTTGGTCGACGAACGGACAGAGCGACACGGCGTACGACTGCTGCTCAAGCGGGACGATCTGATCAGCCGGCTGGTGCCGGGCAACAAGTGGCGCAAGCTGGCGCACAACCTGGTCGCCGCCACCGCGGGCGGGCAGCGGACGCTGCTGACGTTCGGCGGTGCCTATTCGAACCATCTGCGGGCGGTCGCGGCCGCCGGGCAGGCCTGCGGTTTCGCCACGATCGGGGTGGTCCGGGGTGAGCCGTACGATCCGCTGAACTGGTCGCTGGCCCGGGCCCGTGAGCTGGGGATGACGCTGACCTATCTGGACCGGACGACCTGGCGGCGCAAGACGTCGCCCGAGATCACCGACGCGCTACGTCACCGGTTCGGCGACTTCTTCCTGATCCCGGAGGGTGGCAGCAACCCACTCGCGCTGCCCGGCTGCGCTGAGATGGTGGCCGAGATCGTCGAACCGTTCGACGTGATCTGCTGCCCGGTCGGTACCGGGGGCACGCTGGCCGGCATCGTCTCGGCCCTGTCCGCCGCGCCGGCCGGAACCGCAGGCCCGACCAGCCCGGCCGGGGTGCTGAGCCCGACCGGGCCGGCGAGCCCGACCGGGGCCACCGGCCCGACCGCACGCCCGGACCAACTCCGGCCCCGACCGCGCGCGATCGGTTTCGCCGCATTGAAGGGCGGCGGATACCTGGCCGACGAGGTCGCCGCCCTGATCGACGCTTCCGGCCCGATGCCGGAAACATGCCGGGTGGAAGAGCCCGTCAAGGTCGACTGGTCGGTGGAGACCGACTTCCACTTCGGCGGCTTCGCCCGGACCACCGCCGAACTCGACCGCTTCATCGCTGATTTCGGGGTCCGGCACGGCATCCGGCTGGATCGGATCTACGTCGGCAAGATGCTCGCCGGCCTGTTCACGATGATCGCGGCGGGGCGGTTCGCGCCGGGTACGACGATCGTGGCTGTCGTGACCGGTCCGGCCGAGGAGCCTGACGAAAGTTATCCACAGGCCGATTGAGATATCCACAGGCTGTGCACAGAGCTGTTCCCCCTGTGGATAACGCGTCTGTCTTGACTTTCCACGACAGCCGGCCAGACTGCCGGCATGGAGGCTCCCGCCGACCCACCCCCGTCCCCGGTCCAGCCTCAGGACCCGGTCCAGCCGCAGAATCAGCGCCAGCCCCAGAACCAGCGCCCGGCGCTACCCCCGCAGCGCACCAGGGTGGTGCTCGCCGACGTGACCCGCCGCCCCGCCGACCACGACCGCACCCGCCGTGAACTGACCGAGCAGACCCAGGTCGGCGAAGCCCTCGTACGTGGTCTGGTGCGGGCCCAACTCGCCCTGGCCCTACGGCTCTGCCTGGTCGTCGCGATCGGCCTCGGCGCCCTGCCGCTGCTGTTCGCGGTCGCCCCGGCGGTCAGCGACGTGCAGATCCTCGGCGTCGACCTGCCGTGGCTGCTGCTCGGGTTGGGCTCGTTCCCGTTCCTGGTCGCGGTCGGTTGGACGTACGTCCACCTGGCCGAACGCAACGAGCAGGACTTCACGGCCGTGGTCCGGCGCCCGGAGCGCTGAGTGGGCAACCCGTACATCGTCCCGGGCATCGTCGCGGTCACCCTGGTCACCGCGGCGATCGGCTTCTACGGCCTGCGGCTGGCCCGGACGACGTCGGACTTCCTGGTCGCCTCGCGCACGGTCAGCCCGACCTGGAACGCGTCGGCGATCGGCGGCGAATACCTGTCGGCGGCGTCGTTCCTCGGCGTCGCCGGCATGATCCTCGCCGAGGGTGTCGACATGCTCTGGTATCCGGTCGGGTTCGCCGCCGGCTACCTCGCCCTCCTGCTCTTCGTGGCCGGGCCGCTGCGCCGCTCGGGCGCCTTCACCCTGCCCGACTTCTGCGAGGTGCGGCTCGGCTCGCGCCGGCTCCGCAAGCTCGCCACCGTCTTCGTGATCTTCATCGGCTGGCTCTACCTGGTGCCGCAGTTGCAGGGCGCCGGCCTGACCCTGAGCACGGTCACCGGGAGCCCGTACGAGTTGGGTGCGGTCCTGGTCGGTGCGGTGGTGATCACGAACGTGGCGCTGGGCGGGATGCGGGCGATCACCTTCGTGCAGGCGTTCCAGTACTGGCTGAAGCTCACCGCGCTGGCCGTACCCGCGATCTTCCTGGTCCTGCAGTGGCAGGCCGACGGGCGGCCGGCGATCACCCCGCCGGACGGCCCGGCGTTCCGGACCGCGACCACCGTCGTGATCGAGGAGTCCGCGACCCTCACCCTCGACGACGGCACCACCATCCGGGTACGCCCCGGCGACGAGTTGTCGTTCGCCGCCGGCGACCCGGTGCCGCGGGTGGCGGGTGTCCCGGACGGGCTGGACTGGCTGCTGCCCGGCGACCCGGCCCAGGAGGGCGGCGGGCTGTTCGCCACCTATTCACTGATCCTGGCCACGTTCCTGGGAACGATGGGGCTTCCGCACGTACTCGTCCGCTTCTACACGAATCCGGACGGGGCCGCCGCCCGGCGGACCACGCTGGTGGTGCTGGCGCTCGTCGGGCTGTTCTATCTCTTCCCCACCCTGTACGGCGTGCTCGGCCGGGTCTACACCCCGCAGTTGGTGATGACGGGGCAGACCGACGCGACGGTGCTGCTGCTGCCCGGCGCCGCGCTCGGCGACGGGCTGACCGGGCAACTGCTGGCCGCGCTGGTGGCGGCCGGCGCGTTCGCCGCGTTCCTGTCGACCTCGTCCGGGCTGCTGACCAGCGTCGCCGGGGTGATCTCGACCGATGTGCTCGGCCGGGGTTCGGTACGCGACTTCCGGCTCGCCACGCTGATCGCCGGCCTCGTGCCGCTGGTGCTCGCGATCAACGTGGCCGGACTGGACGTCTCGCAGGTGGTCGGGTTGGCGTTCGCGGTGGCCGCGTCCAGTTTCTGCCCGCTTCTGGTGTTGGGCATCTGGTGGCGGCGGCTGACCGACGCGGGCGCCGCGGCCGGGATCGTCGCCGGTGGCGGCGCGGCGGTCGTGGCCGCCCTGATCACGGTCGCCGGTCCGCCGCTGGCCGGCTGGCCGGCGACCCTGGTCGCGCATCCGGCGGCCTGGACGGTGCCGCTCGCGTTCGCGGTCATGGTGCTGGTGTCGCTCGCCACCCGCCGCCGTACGCCGCTCGACATCGGCGCGACCATGCTCCGGCTGCACGCTCCCGAGTCGCTGCGGCTCTGATCCCCGCACGCCGCGCTCTTCCGCTCGTTCGCGAGAAGGAGCAGAAGATCCCCCGTGGGCCCGGAGCGTTCCCGGCCTGGTACGGGATAACGTCGTTCCATGACTGGTGAGCACCCCGCACTCGCCCTGCGCGGGCTGGCCAAACGGTTCGAGACCAAGATCGCCGTACGCGGTGTGGACCTCGACGTGCCGGCCGGTTCCTTCTACGGGCTGCTCGGCCCCAACGGCGCGGGCAAGACCACCACCCTGTCGATGGCGGTCGGCCTGCTCCGCCCCGACCAGGGCCAGGCGTGGGTGCTCGGCCACGACGTGTGGGGCAGCCCGGCCGAGGCGAAGCGGCTGCTCGGTGTGATGCCGGACGGCGTACGCCTCTTCGACCGGCTCAACGGCGCCGAACTGCTCGCGTACAACGGGCTGCTGCGCGGCATGGATCCGGCAGTGGTCGACCAGCGGGCCCACGAACTGCTTGACGTGCTCGCCCTCGGCGACGCCGGGAACACGCTCGTCGTCGACTACTCGGCGGGCATGAAGAAGAAGATCGGCCTTGCCTGCGCGCTGCTGCACGGCCCGCGCCTGTTGGTGCTCGACGAGCCGTTCGAGGCGGTCGACCCGGTCTCGGCCGCGCTGATCCGCGACATCCTGCAACGCTATGTCGTCGGCGGCGGCACCGTGATCTTCTCGAGCCATGTGATGGAGGTCGTCGAGCGGCTCTGCAGCCACGTGGCGATCCTCGCCGACGGGGCGATCAAGCGGGTGGGGACCCTCGCCGAGGTGCGGGGCAACCGGTCGCTGGAGCAGGTGTTCGTCGAGGTGGTCGGCGGACGGACCGCGACCGGCGCGGAACTGGCATGGCTGTGACCACTACGGGCGGGCCGGCACCGGCCGTTCCGCCCGGCGGCACGGGCGGGCCGGTGGCGGTCGCCGAACCGGCCCGGCAGGGCGTCCGGCCCGTCACGCCGGCGCTGTTCGTGCGGCTCAAGCTGCGGGTGATGGCCAACAACTTCCGCGGCCAGGCGTGGCGGATCGGGCTGTTCGTCGGCGGCGGCCTGGTGGGCCTGTTCTTCGCAGGGCTCGGTTTCCTGCTCTTCGCGGCCACCGGCCTGGCCGACGACATCGGCATCGCCCGACTGGCTGCCGCGTTCGGCGGCGCCGGGCTGGTGCTGGGCTGGCTGCTGTTGCCGCTGGTCTTCTTCGGTGTCGACGAGACGCTCGACCCGGCCCGGTTCGCCCTGCTGCCGCTGCCCCGGCGGACCCTGGTCGGCGGCCTGTTCATGGCCGCACTGGTGGGTGTGCCGGCGCTGGCCCTCCTGGTAGCCACGTCCGGGCTGGTCGTGTCGGCCGGGCTGCACGGCGGCTGGTTCGCCGCCCTCGTCGCCGCGGTCGGGGTGGTCGCCGGGCTTCTGCTGTGTGTCGCGGTGAGTCGGGCGGTGACCAGCGCGTTCGCCACGATGCTGCGGTCGCGGCGGGTCCGTGACCTGGCGGCCGTGCTGCTCGCCGTACTCGCGGCGCTGCTCGGGCCGTTGCAGATCGCCTTGATCGGTGCCGCGGAGAACACCGACTGGCAGCGGTTCACCGGTGCGGCGGAGATCATCGGGTGGACGCCGTTCGGTGCCCCGTACACGATGGGTCTGGATGTCGCCGACGGCCGGCTCTGGGCCGTACCGGTGAAGCTCGCGCTCCTCGCGGTGACCCTGTCGCTGCTGCTCTGGTGGTGGTCGCGGTCGCTGGAGTCGGCGATGGTCGGTGCGGTCAGCGGTGGCCCGGCCCGGGCCGCGAAGGGCGAGCCGGGTCAGGCCGTCGACCAGCTCTTCCCGGCGAGCCTGCGCTGGATGCCGCGCACCCGGTTCGGCGCGCTGGTCGCCCGCGAGGCGCGCTACTGGTGGCGGGACGCGCGCCGCCGGTCCAACCTGATCACGGTGGCGATCGTCGGCATCTTCGTCCCGGCGATGATCAACTTCACCTCGTTCGAATTCAACGGCGACGTCTCCGGACTGACCGCCTCGCCGACGACGGTCGGCCTGTCGATGCTCTTCGTCGGCATGCTCGCCGCGGTCACCCTGGCCAACCAGTTCGGCTTCGACGGCAGCGCCTACGCGGCCAACGTCGTCGCCGGGGTGCCCGGCCGGGTGGAGCTGCAGGCCCGCGTGGCGGCGTTCTCGCTGTACATCGTGCCGTTCCTGGCCCTGGTCACGGTCGGCTTCGGCTTCGTGCTGGGCGAGCCGGCCTGGATCGGCGTGATCGGTGGCACGGTCGCCGCCGCGTACGGCACCGGGCTGGCGGTCAACCTGGGCATCTCGGTGGTCGGGGCGTACGCACTGCCCGAGACGTCCAACCCGTTCGCGATCAACACTGGTGCCGGCATCGCCAAGAGCATGCTCAGCCTGGTGGCGATGGTGGGATCGGCCGCCCTGGGTCTGCCGATGATCATCGCGACGGCGCTGCTGCCCGACTTCTGGCTGTGGCTGGCGCTTCCGGTCGGCGTCGCGTACGGCTACGGCGCGGTGGCGCTCGGCACGTACATCACCGGCGACGTGCTCGACCGCCGGATGCCGGAGCTGCTGCAGACGGTCACGCCGCGGCGATAGCCGGGAACAATGTTTCACGTGAATCATCCGGAGCCGGGTGGACAGATCCACCACACCGACCCGTTCGCCACGCCGACCCACGAGCGGTCGCCCTTACGCCGGCTGCGCGGCCGGCTGCCGGCGGCCGTGACACTGTGGACCGCCCCCGGCCCGGCCGGGCTGACCGTCTCGTCGACGCTGGTCGCCGACGGCGCACCGGGCCGGCTGCTCGGACTGATCGACGACGAGTCCGACCTGTGGACGGCCGTCTCCGCCGCCGGGCGCTTCGCGGTCGCACCGCTCGGCCCGGCGCACCGGCAGCTCGCCGACCGTTTCGCCGGCCTGATGCCGGCCCCGGGCGGCCTGTTCAGGGACGCCGACTGGACCGAGACCGACTACGGCCCGGTGCCGGCCGACGCCGGCGGCTGGGCCGGCTGCCGTCTCGACGGTGCCCGTGAGTACGGCTGGGCGCTGCTGGTCGAGGCGACGATCGAGCACGTCGAGCTCGGCGACGACCCGGGCCCGTTGATCCACTACCGGGGGCGCTACCGCACCTGACCCGACCACCATCACCGTTCGTCGACGTGACCGGCGTCACTCGGCGCAGCCAGCCGGCCGTTCGGCGCAGCCGGTGGCAATGACGAGGATCACAGCTTCCCGTCGATGGGTACACCTCCCTACGGTGCGCAGGACCCACTCAAGTCCTGCACAAAGGTGGTGACCCGCATGAGTACGGATACTCCCGCGCCGACCGCGTCCACACCGGACCGGTACGTCGTCGTACAGCGGTCGGACGAGTTCGCCGGGCTGCGCAAGGCGTTGCGCGGCTTCGTCTTTCCGATGACCGTCGCGTTCTTCCTCTGGTACGCGCTCTACGTGATCCTCTCCGCGTACGCGCGGGACTTCATGGGCACGCGCCTGTTCGGCAACATCAACATCGCGCTCCTCTTCGGCCTGCTCCAGTTCGTCACCACGTTCCTGATCGCGTGGCTCTACTCCCGGTACGCCGCCCGCCGGGTCGATCCCATCGCCGAACGGATCCACGCCAACCTCGAAGGGAAGGGTGACAAGGAGTGAGCGGCAACCTGACGCTCGACGGTGTCGTCGACGGCGTACGCAACCTGGCCGCCGAGGCCGGGAACAGCACCGCCCGGACCCTGACCATCACACTCTTCCTGGTGTTCGTGGCGGTGACGCTGGGCATCACCGTCTGGGCCAGCCGGCAGACCAAGACCGCGACCGACTTCTACGCCGGTGGGCGGTCGTTCTCCGGGTTCCAGAACGGCATGGCGATCGGCGGCGACTACATGTCGGCGGCGTCGTTCCTCGGCATCGCCGGCATGATCGCGCTGTACGGCTACGACGGCTTCCTCTACTCGATCGGCTTCCTGGTCGCCTGGCTGGTGGCCCTGCTGCTGGTGGCCGAGTTGCTACGGAACTCGGGCCGCTACACGATGGCCGACGTCCTGGCGTTCCGGATGCGGCAGCGTCCGGTGCGGACCGCCGCGGCGGTCTCCACGATCACCGTGTCGATCTTCTACCTGTTGGCCCAGATGGTCGGCGCGGGCGCCCTGGTGGCGCTGCTGCTCGGCATCCGGCCCGGCACGACGTTCCTCGGCATGGACGCCGACACCGCGAAGGTCGCCACGATCATCCTGGTCGGCGCGCTGATGATCATCTACGTGACGGTTGGGGGCATGAAGGGCACCACCTACGTCCAGATCGTCAAGGCGTTCCTGCTGATGGGCGGCGCCCTGATCATGACGCTGCTGGTGCTGGCCCACTACAAGTTCAACCTGTCGGCGCTGCTCGGTGACGCGGCGGCCACCTCCGGCAAGGGCAACGCGTTCCTCGAACCAGGACTACGGTACGGCGTCGAGGTCGCCGGCAACGCGACACAGACCTTCTACAACAAGATGGACCTGCTGTCGCTGGGTATCGCGCTGGTGCTCGGCACCGCCGGCCTGCCGCACATCCTGATCCGCTTCTACACCGTGCCGACGGCCAAGGCGGCCCGCAAGAGCGTGCTCTGGGCGATCGGCATCATCGGCACCTTCTACCTCTTCACCCTGGCCCTGGGCTTCGGCGCGGCGGCGCTGGTCGGCGGCGAGGCGATCACCGCCCAGGACGCGGCCGGCAACACCGCGGCACCACAGCTCGCCCAGGCCCTCGGCGTCGACTTCTTCGGCGGCGAACTCGGCGGCGCGGCCATGCTCGCGGTGATCGCCGCGGTCGCGTTCGCCACCATCCTCGCGGTGGTGGCCGGGCTGACCCTGGCCTCGTCGTCCAGCCTGGCCCACGACTTCTACGCCAACGTGCTCAAGCGCGGCGAGGCGTCGGAGCGCCAGGAGGTACGGGTGGCCCGGATCTCCGCCTTCGTGATCGGCGCGGTCTCCATCGTGTTGTCGATCTTCGCGCAGAACCTCAACGTGGCGTTCCTGGTGGCGCTGGCCTTCGCGGTCGCCGCGTCCGGCAACCTGCCCGCGATCCTCTACAGCCTGTTCTGGAAGCGGTTCAACACCTCCGGCGCGGTCTGGTCGATCTACGGCGGTCTGATCGCCGCGGTGGTGCTGGTCTTCTTCTCCCCGGTGGTGTCCGGTGCCCCGTCGTCGATGTTCCCCGACGCCGACTGGCAGTGGTTCCCGCTGTCCAACCCGGGCATCATCTCGATCCCGCTCGGCTTCCTCGCCGGCTGGATCGGCACGGTGGTCTCCAAGGAACGCGACGAGGACAAGTACGCCGAACTGGAGGTCCGGTCGCTCACCGGACACGGCGCGCACTGACCGCCTCCCGGTGCCGGGTGGGACGCACCACCACCCGGCACCGGCAGGTCACGACCGTCGGGTCCGGACACGTCATGCCCGGCCCGGGCACGGCAAGTAGGCTGACGGCATGGTGGTAGCTCAACGTTACGGACAAGGTAACCGGATCCTGGTCACCGGCGGTGCGGGCTTCATGCCGTCCCATCTCATCGATGCGCTGTTGGCCCGGGGTTGCACGGTCGTCGCGGTCGACAACTTCGTGACCGGTTCCAAGAACAACGTCGCCCACCTGGCCGAGAACCCGCTGTTCACACTGGTGGAGGCCGATGTCTCGGACGGCCTTCCGGTGCACCACCCGGCCGTCGCCGACCGGTTCGACGCGATCATGCACATGGCGTCGCCGGCCAGCCCGAAGGACTTCGCCACGCTGCCGATCGAAATTCTGCGGGTCGGTTCGCTGGCCACGATCCACCTGCTGGAGCGGGCCGTCACCGACGGTGCCCGGTTCATCATGGCGTCGACGTCCGAGGCGTACGGCGACCCGCTGGTCCACCCGCAGCCGGAGTCGTACTGGGGCAACGTCAACCCGGTCGGCATCCGCAGCGTCTACGACGAGGCCAAGCGGTTCGCCGAGGCCACGACGATGGCCTACCACCGCTACCGGGGCGCCGACGTCGGGATCGTACGGATCTTCAACACCTACGGTCCGCGGATGCGGCCGGACGACGGCCGGGCGATCCCGACGTTCATCACCCAGGCGCTGCGTGGTGAGCCGATCACGGTGCACGGCACCGGCACCCAGACCCGGTCGATCTGCTACGTCGACGACCTCGTCAAGGGCATCCTGCTGCTGCTCGACTCGACCGAGACCGGGCCGATCAACTGCGGCACCGAGCACGAGGTCACGATGCGGGACCTGGCGGAGCTGATCGTGTCGCTGACCGGCAGTGCCTCGACGGTCACCTACCTGACCCGCACCGCCGACGACCCGGAGATGCGCCGGCCCGATCTGACCCTGGCCCGGGAACGGCTCGGTTATACCCCGTCCGTACCGCCCGAGGACGGTCTGCGACGCACGATCGCCCACTTCAGTGGCCAGATGAGCTGATCGGGCGAGGGGCGGTCCCGACTTCGTGCCGCCATCGTCGTGCCTGAACTGCGCTTTTCGCATCTGTACGTACTCTGAAAAGCATGGCAGCCAGGACGTCTCCCCACGATGGCTCATACCGCCGGACATCGATGCCCCGGAGCGGCTCCAGCGGGTCGGGCCGGATCGCCGGCCGCGCCCAGGTCGGTGCCCAGCCCGGCCGCGCGTCGTACGGCGGCTCCGGCGGCGGTCCACGCCCGCCCGTCGGCCCCGGTGGCACGGTCCGGTCCGGCCGGCGCGGTCCCCGTCCGAGATGGGGGCGGATCGCACTGGTGGCCGGACTCGCGGTGCTGGTCCTCGGCCTGCTGGGGGCCGGCGGCATGTGGGTGTACGCGAGCAGCCTGGAAGACGACCTCGACCGCACCGACGCGTTCTCGAAGATCACCGGGGCGCGGCCGGAGTCGGTCACCGGCGCGCTCAACATCCTGATGGTCGGCACCGACTCCCGCGATCCCGACGCCCCGTTGGACCAGCCCGGTGAGTGGCGCGCCGACACGGTGATCATCATGCACATCCCGGCCTCACACGACCGGGCCTACCTGGTCTCCATTCCGCGGGACCTCTACGTGCCGATCCCGGAGGACGCCGGCGCAGCGTGCGGGACGGGTCAGCGGGCGAAGATCAACGCGGCGTTCGCGTGGGGCGGGCTGCCGCTTGCCGTACACACCGTGGAGTGCTTCACCGACGTGCGGATGGACCACGTCATGGCCGTCGACTTCGGCGGCTTCAAGGAGGTCACCGACGCGCTCGGTGGCGTGGAACTGTACGTCGAGCAGGACACCACGTCGATCCACAAGCCGTTCCGGAAGTTCACCAAGGGCACGAACCACATGAACGGCACCGAGGCGCTCGACTGGATCCGGCAGCGCAAGCAGTTCCCGGACGGCGACTTCGCCCGGATGCGCCACCAGCAGGAGTTCCTGCGGGCGCTGATGGACAAGGCGGTGAGCACGGGCACCCTGACCAATCCGAAGAAGATGAACGACTTCCTCAAGGCGACCACGGCCGCGGTCACCGTCGACGAGGGGTTCTCGCTGGTCGACATGGCCGTCAAGTTCCGCAACCTGCGCGGCGACAACCTGGAGTTCATGACCAGCCCGCACAACGGCAGCGACACCATCAACGGCGAGTCGGTGGTCGTTTCGGACCGGGAGAAGGCGCTCGCGATGTACCAGGCGATGGCGGCCGACAAGATGGCCGCCTGGGTCCAGGTGAACGCGTCGCCGTCGCCGTCGACCGACACCGGCGGCTGATCGCACTGGTCAGCCCGGGTACGGCGGGGCGGACCGGTCGGACGCCGGCCGCCCCGGCGGCGTCTCCGTGGCTACCGACGAGTATTTGGTCACAAAACCGAAACAGGATGAGGGCTCGCGATAACCGATCGGTGTCCGTACAGTGACGTCGGCCCATCGTCCCGCCCCTGGAGTACCAATGCCCGTCGAGACCCCCAGACGGACCCGGTCGGCCCGTTCGGCAACCCCACCCAGCCGTTCGGCCGGCGCCCGGAGCCATTCGAAACCGGCAAAACGCGCCAAACGCAAGGATCCACTCTGGTCGCGGTTGCTGGTGATCGTGGGCGCGTTCCTGATGATGGCCAGCGGGGGGGCCATCGTGGGCAGCAAGGTCCTCATCGACCAGGCGACCAGCAACATCGCCCAGGACGACCTGCTGGGCATGGCCGGCTCGAACGACGGGGGCGGCAACGACCTGGACGGGCCGATCAACATGCTGCTGCTCGGCGTGGACATCCGCAGCGGCCAGGAGAAGAGCGACACCCGGGCCGACACGATCATCATCCTGCACATCCCGGCCACCCACGACCAGGCATACCTGATCTCCATCCCCCGCGACACCGAGGTGACGGCACCGGCGTTCCCGAAGAGCGGCTTCGGCGGTGGCACCGGGAAGATCACCGACATGTTCCAGGCGGGCGCCCAGAAGGGCGACTGGTCCGGCGGCGCGCAGTTGTTGGCCCAGACCATCAAGAACTTCAGCGGCATCACCTTCAACGGCGCCGCGATCATCGACTTCAGCGGCTTCAAGAGCATCATCGACGCGCTCGGCAGCGTACGGATGTGTGTCGACCAGGAGGTCGAGTCGATCCACATGCTGACCCGGGAGCGGGACGGCTACCCGGTCTACATCTCCGACAAGGCCCGGCACTCCGGAGAGAAGCTCAATCCGGTGGTCTACAAGAAGGGCTGCCGGGAGATGAAGGGCTGGGAGGCGCTGGACTTCTCCCGGCAGCGCTACGGCCTGGACAACGGTGACTACGACCGGCAGAAGAACCAGCAGCAGCTGGTGAAGGCGATGGCGAAGAAGGCCATGGACAGCGGCGCCATGACCAACCCGATGAAGATCAACGAGTTGATGAAGGCGGCCGGTGAGGCGTTCATCCTCGACACCGGGGGCACGCCGATCGCCGACTTCGTCTTCACCCTGCGCGGCGTCGCGGCCAACGACATGGTGATGCTGCGTACCAACGGCGGCACGTTCAGCGGCAACGACGCCGGCCGCGAGGTGCTCCAGCCGATCAGCCTCGAGATGTTCGAGGCGGTCAAGAACGACCGGCTCGCCGAGTTCGTCATGAACAACCCGACCGTGATGGCGAACAACAAGTCCTAGCACCACGTCGAGATCCGCAAAACACCATCAACTCGGGCAATTCAACCCCTACGCTGACGTGAGAAGGGTTCACGTCACGCGTGGGGAGGCGTCACGTCCAGATCCGAACGGGCGGCCCCGGACCGGGACCGCCCGACCGGCACCGAGCAGGGCGGCGCGGTCGACGTACGGCCCCGGGGCAGCCCCGGACCACCCCGGCCGCCCGCCCCACGCTGGGCCCGCGGCCTGATCGCCCTGGGCCTGGTCCTACTGGTCCTCGCCGGGGCCGGGCTGACCGGGCTACGCAGCCTCGCCGACCGGTACGGCAACTCGGTGACGACGGAGCAGCTCCTCGCCCCCGACGCCCGCGGCGACCGGGCCGGCGTCACGGGTCCCCTCAACTACCTGCTCATCGGCTCCGACCTACGTGCCTCCAACCCGGGTGCCGGGCAGCGCGCCGACTCGATCGTCATCGTCCACATCCCGGCCGGGCTGAACCGGGCCTACCTCGTCTCGGTGCCCCGCGACCTGCTCGTCCAGATCCCGGCCGACCCGGCCGCCGGCTACACCGGCGGGACCGACCGGATCAACGCGGCCTTCCAGTTCGGCAACGCCGGCGCGACCGGGGCCAAACTCCTCTCCGCCACGGTCACCCTGCTCACCGGAGTACGGTTCGACGGCGCCGCGATCCTCGACTTCTCCGGGTTCCGTCGGGTCATCGACCTGATCGGCGGGGTGCAGATGTGCGTCGACACCGAGGTGCGGTCGATCCACACGGGGCACGTTTTCACCACCGGCTGCCACCAGATGGA
Organism: Polymorphospora rubra; assembly: GCF_018324255.1. Taxonomy (GTDB): domain Bacteria; phylum Actinomycetota; class Actinomycetes; order Mycobacteriales; family Micromonosporaceae; genus Polymorphospora; species Polymorphospora rubra. The sequence continues at coordinate 2,738,942 of NZ_AP023359.1, read as the reverse complement.
CGGCGCGCGGGCACTCGACTACGTACGCCAGCGCTACGACCTGCCGAACGGGGACTACGACCGGCAGCGCCACCAGCAGCAGCTGTTGAAGGCGGTGCTGCAGAAGGTCGATCTCGGCGACCTGGTCGCCCAGCCGGTCCGGCTCGACCAGTTCATCCGGGCGGTCGGGTCCTCGTTCACGGTCGACACCAGCGGGGTACCGGTCGAGGACCTGGCGTTCGCGCTCCGTGGCCTGCGCCCCGAGGCCCTGCTCGGGGTGCAGATGCCGACGCACGCGCAGGACGTGGCCGGATCGTCGTACTCGATGCTCGACCCGGCCGCCGACTCGCTCTTCCGCGCCCTGCGCCAGGCCCAGGTGCCGGACTGGACGACGGTCAATCCGGCCTGGGTCAACCGCCTCTAGGGCTGCCCGGTGGTGCCCGACCGGGCACACCCTAAGCTTGGTAGCCGTGTTCGGACGCCAGATCCCCTCCGTGGCCGTGGCCCAGATCGCCGACGACGCCTACGTGCTCGACGTACGCGAACCCGACGAGTGGTCGGCCGGCCATGCGCCCGGTGCCCACCACATCCCGATGATGGAGATCCCGGCCCGCCTCTCCGAGGTGCCCACCGAGGGCGACGTGGTCGTCATCTGCCGTTCCGGCGGCCGGTCCGGGCAGGTCGTCGGCTATCTGATGAGCAACGGCTGGGACAACGTACGCAACGTCGCGGGCGGAATGCACGACTGGGCCGCCGCCGGCCGGCCGGTCGTCAGCACGGACGGGCAGCCGGCCCGGGTGCTGTGAACGGGCCGTTGGTCTTCGCGCACCGGGGCTCCTCGGCGGTGCTGCCCGAGCACACTCTCGCGGCCTACCTGCGCGCGATCGAGGAAGGCGCCGACGGCGTCGAGTGCGACGTACGGCTCACCCGCGACGGGCACCTCGTCTGCGTGCACGACCGACGGCTGGACCGCACCAGCAACGGCACCGGTCGGGTGAGCGCGCGTACGCTCGCCGAACTCGACGAGCTCGACTTCGGGTCCTGGCACACCGCGGCGACCTCGGACGACGAGGTCACCGACATTCCCGCCGACCCGTCCCGGACCCGGCTGCTCACCCTCGACCGGCTGCTCGACGCGTTGCGTGACGCCGGGCGCCCGGTCCGGCTGCTGGTCGAGACGAAGCACCCGTCCCGGCGTGGTGCGACGGTCGAACGAACCTTGGTGGCGATGCTGCGTGAGCGCGGACTGCTCGCCCCCGGCCCGGACGACCCGGTCCAGGTCACGGTGATGTCGTTCTCGCCGCTGGCGGTACGCCGGATCCGCGAACTCGCGCCGGGGCTGCCGACCGTACTGCTGCTCGAGATGCTGCCGCCGGGGCTGCGCGTCGGCCGGCTGCCGTTCGGCGCCCGGATCGCCGGACCGGGCATCGGCCTGATCCGGGCCCGGCCGCACCTCGTACCCAAGCTGCGGGCGGCCGGCAACCGGATCTTCGTGTGGACGGTGAACGAGCCGGACGATCTCGACCTGGTCATCGGCCACGGGGTGGACGGGATCATCACCGATCGGCCGGCCCTCGTGCTCCAGCGGCTCGGACGCTGAGTGACAGGGCTGCCCAAACGACGCCGGAGTTGGCAGACTCTGGGCATGCCGGAGCGCCCCGACTACGCCGCTCTGATCGCCGGCCAGACCGTCGTCATCGAGATGACCAACTCCGGCGAGGCAGGGATTCCCGTCCTCACCCACCTGCTCCGGGTCGCGCAGCGGGCCCTGGGTGCGGGTGGCATGACATTCGTGGAATACCGGCCGGACAGCGGACGGATCATCGCCGCCACCGGCGGGGTCGGGTGGGCGCTCGGCCGGCCGGTCGACCGCGCCGATCCGACGACGGCCCGGCTGCTGCGCGGACCGCGTACCGACGAGGCGCTGGTCGACGACCTGCCCGGTGACCTGGCGCACCAGCTCGCCGGGCAGGGGCTGCGCCGGGTGGTGTCGGCGCGCGCCGAGGTCGGCGGCCTGGTCGTGGGCAGCCTGCACGCCTACTACGCCGATCCGGTCGGCTCGGCCGAGCACCATGCCGTGCTCTCCTACCTCGCCGCCTGCGCCGCCCACATGTACGGCGACCAGGCCGGACTGCCGATCCACGGTGACGGTCCGGTGGTGGCGGCGCTGGCCGACGGCCTCGCGATCGTCGACCGGGACGGCTACGTCAGGCTCTGGAACCCGGCGGCCGAACAGGTGACCGGACACTCGGCGGCACACATCCTCAACCGGCCGGCGCCGTTCCCGCTGCCACCGTCCGGGCAGGTGATCGACCACAGCCTGCCCGACGGGCGGTGGCTGGAGATCACCGCCGGCGACCTGCCCGGCGCGACCTCGTCCCGGGTGGTGACCTTCCGTGACATCACCGACCAGCACCGGCGCGACCACGACCTGTTCGTCGCCGTCACCAGCCACGAGTTGCGGACGCCGGCCACCGTCATCAAGGGGTACGCCGACACGTTGTGCAACCACTGGGACTCGCTGACCGATTCCGACCGCCGGCAGGCGGCCCGGGTCATCGGGCAGCGCGCGGACGAGTTGGCCCGGCTGCTCGACCGGCTGCTGGCGACCGCCCACGACGCGGGCCCGGTGGGCGACGCTCCGCCCGTACCTTTCGACCTGGTCGAGGCGCTTCGGGCGGCGGCCCTGGACCTGCCGGCGGACCTGCGCCGACGGCTGGTCATCGACCTGCGCGGCGACCTGCCCAAGGCGCTCGGCGACCGGGCCAGCCTGGCCACGGTGCTCACCGAGCTGGCGACCAACGCCGACAAGTACTCCCCGCCGGACACCCTGATCGAGCTGACCGCGCAGGCCGACGGACGGACCGTCGGGTTCCGGGTTAGCGACCGGGGCATCGGGGTACGTCCTGACCACGTGGAGCGCGCGTTCGACCGCTTCTGGCAGGGCGAATCGGGCGACCGGCGGCGTTACCCCGGCGCCGGTCTCGGACTCTTCCTGGTGCGGCGGATCGTCGAGCGACAGAACGGCTGGGTCTCCCTGCGTCCGCGCGACGGGGGCGGTACGGTCGCAGAGGTGCGGCTGCCCGCGGATGACACGGCGCGGCCGGCCGCCGGAATGTCCGAGGAGGCACGATCGTGTCGATGGCGTTGGCCGAACGATCCTGGTGCGTGGTCGTTCCTCACCACAGCGGAGGAGCCCGTATCGCCCGGCACCGGCTCGCGGCGGAGCTGACCGACGCCGTACCGCCGGAGCTGCTCTCCGATGCCGTCGCCGTGGTGGCCGAGCTGGTGGGCAACGCCGTACGGCACGCCGACCCGCTGCCCGGCGGGGTCGTCCGGGTGTCGTGGCGGCTGCGGCCCGGGATCGACTCCGACATCGTCGAGGTACGGGTGACCGACGGCGGGGCGGCGGCGCCCCCGACGCTGCGTACGGTCGGTCCGGAGTCGCTCGACGGCCGTGGCCTGTGCATCGTGGCGGCGCTGTCCGGCCGCTGGGGTGTGGAACGCGACGGACTGGGGCAGAGCGTGTGGGCGGAGCTGTCGTAGCGGCGGCCATTTACCCGGTACGCGTCCCACGGGGCGCCGCCGGGGCCTAGGCTGTCTCGCCGTGAGTAAGCGTCGAAAGAACCCCCGGTCCGCCGACCAAGCGCCGAAGCGCGAAAAGGTAGGTGACATCTTCGTCCCCGACCGTTCGAGGGCCTCGCCGACGAGGCCGAGTGGATCGCCCTGCGCGAGCTGGTGCCCGCCGCGTCGGCCCCGCTGACGCTCGCCCCCGATCTGGTGGAGCGCTTCGGGGACCGCCCGGTCACCCTGGCCACGGTGCTGCCGATGGCCTGGCCCGCGATGACCAAGCCGGACGGCCGGATCTTCGTCGGTCTCCAGCGTCACGTGCAGTCCGGCGACGTCTCCCGTGATCTGGCCGTGGCGATCCTCTGCGCGTTGCAGACCACGCCCGGCGGCACCGTGTCGGTCCCCGCGCTGCCCGGTGCGGGCCCGCGCCTCCAGGACGTCCTCGTCGACGGGCCGCTCGACGTGACGATGCACGACGGTTTCGAGTTCTGGCTCGACGACGACGCGGCCGACGACCCGAACGTCAAGGCGTCCCTGGAGCGGGCCAACGCCTCGATCTATCCGACGGTACGGCTCGCGGCGGCCCCGGCCGCCTACTGGTGCCGGGTGCCGGACAAGGGACACGTCCGTTGGGTGCTGCCGGACCAGGAGGACGCCGCGTTGGCGGCGTTGTCCAGGCTGAGCGCGGCGGGTGAACTGCTGCTCGGGAGCGGGACGAAGTTCGCCGGGATGTTCCGGGCACACGGCCTGCTCGTGCCGGTGTGGGACATCCCCGGCGAGCCGGAGGCCGCCGAGTGGGAGGCGCCGCTGGCCGAGTTCGCGAAGCGCTACGAGGAGGCGCTCGCCGACACCGAACCGCTGGACGCGGCGGCGCGGCGGGCCCGGCAGGGCCTGCTCGGCCGCCAGCTCACCCTGCGCTGAGCCCTCGTCCCGAGCCGCTCGCGGCGTCGGGCCGACCGGCGTGCTCCGGCCGTGGCCGGCTCAGCCTGCCGACCCGGCCGGCAGGGCGAGCGGTGACCGGACGATCGGGCACGACATGCATCGCGGACCGCCCCGGCCGGAGCCCAGCTCCGAGCCGGGGATCCGGATGACCTCGATCCCGGCCCGCTCGAGCTGCGCGTTGGTCTCGATGTTGCGCTCGTACGCCACACACAGCCGGGCGGCGATGGCCAGGGTGTTGTTGCCGTCGTCCCACTGTTCGCGTTCGGCGGTGACCGGGTCGAGTCCGGTGTCGATCACCCGCAGCGTGTCGATGTCCATCGCGTCGGCGGCGGCCCGCAGGAAGGGGGCCGGCCCGTCGACCTGCGGTTCACCGTCCGGGCCGGCGATCACCGTGTAGGCGACCAGGGTGTCGGCGATGGCGGGATACATCAGGACGGCGTCGACGTCGACCATGGTGCAGACCGTGTCGAGGTGCATGGTGGCGCGCTCCTGCGCGATCGGCACGACCAGGATGGTGTGGGCCAGCCCGGCGGCGAAGACCCGGCGGGCCAGCCGTTCGGCGCCCGCGGGCGTGGTCCGTTCGCCGACTCCGATCGCGATGACGCCGGGGCCGAGCAGGAGCAGGTCGCCGCCCTCGAGCGGTTCCAGCCCGGGCTCGTACGCGAACCGCGTCCCGCCGAAGCGTGGATGATGCCGGTAGATGGTGTCGAGCAGGGTGGTCTCCCGGCGCCGGGCGCGCATGGCCAGGCTGGTGACCGCGGCGTGGTCGCGGACCCAGACCGACGAGTCACGGGTGAACAGCAGGTTGGGAAGCGGATCGATCACGAAGTCGTGTTCGTCCATGAGGGTGTGGACGAGGCCGCCCGGCCGGTCCCAACTGGTCCGCAGCTCGTGCCGGGCGAGTCCGGCGATGAGGATGTCGGCGAGCCCGGTCGGATCAAGGTACGCCAGATGGTCGGAAACTCTTCGACTCAGGGTGTCGCCGAGCCGCCGATCGGCGAGTATGATCTCCGTCAGCTCAGCTCGGGCCGCCGGCACGGCCAGTGTCTCAGCGAGCAATTCTGCGACATACAGCACTTCTACGCCGCGGGCGCGCAGCGCCGCCGCGAAGGCGTCGTGCTCCTCCTGGGCGCGACCAACCCACGGTATGGCGTCAAACAGCAGGTCATCGTTGTTCCGCGGGGTCAGCCGGGCGAGTTCGCGGCCGGGCCGATGCAACAGGACGGTGCTCAGCCGCCCAACCTCACTGTCGACGTAATGGGTCACAATGGCAGCGTAGGACCTTGCGTTGGCACTATCTGGCAAAAGAGGCGTGGGGTGAATGAGGCATTCATCCTCACTCACTCCGGTTTTGGGCCTTGCCCGACAGACGGTGTCACCACGTAGGGTAGTGGTATCACAACTCAGAGGACCTTTTGCCGGAGGTCGAGAAGAGATGACTGTCTTTCCTGCGCGTTCGGGTGCACCAGTGCAGCGAGCCGTTCCTCGCCAGCGGGCTCTGCCCACCAATAGCGAGAAGTCGCCACCGTCGTCGCCGGGAGGGCTGGCCGCGGTCCGCCCCACCGCGATGGAGTGGGCCCGCCGTCGCCGGGCCGAGCGGGACGCCCGTCGCGTCGAAGCCGCCGGGGCCCGCGCGCTGAACCGCCTCGACCACCTGGGGCCGTCGTGGCACGTGGTGGATTGGCCGCGGACCGACTCCCCCGAGGCGCAGATCTTCGACACCGACCGCAGCCACGACGACCGGGCGGGTTTCCTCGCGATCGGTCCGAGCGGCCTGTTCGCGGTCACCATCGCCGATCACGGGCGGTCCCGGGTGATGGTCGCCGGTGACGTGGTGCAGATCAACGGCAAGCGGCCGACCTACGTCGGCCAGGCCCGGCGGGACGCGAAGCGGGCCAGCAAGGCCATGTCGGCGGCGACCGGGCACACCATTCCGGTCACCCCCGTGCTGACCTTCGTCGGTTCCGGGGTCATCAGTGTCTACGGCCTGCCCAAGGACTGCCTCGTGGCCACCCACCGTGAACTGGACCGCCTGTTGGTCGCCGGCGGCAGCCGGATCAGCGCCGCGACGGCCGAGAAGTTGTCCACGGTCGCCCGGCACCCATCGACCTGGCTGAACGCGCCCTACCGGTCCGCCGCCGACTACCGGTGGTACGAGGGCGGCCGAACGGCCGCTGACAAGAGCGCGGCGCGCCGGTAACGTCTGCGCCAACACCACCCGCGCCCATCGATCGGACTCGAAGCGCTGGCCTGCCTGCGGCAGCCACGGTGACCTCCCCCGCCGCGGTTGCTCCGGGCAGGCACGGGTCGGCGGGAGTGTCACGATCGGCTAACGTTGCGGGTCGGTTGACTCCGCGGATCCGCCTACGGCTGATTCGGCGAGGTGATCCGGCAAGGTGCATGGGAGGCGCGGTGGCACACGTCGAGCTCGAGCTGACCGAGGCGTTGACGCCATCCAGCCGCACACCGGCCGAGCTGGCGGTCGACGACAGTCTCCGGCTCTGGTCGGCGACCGTGTCGCACGCGGCAGAACCGTGCCTGGTCATCGACCTGGAAACGACCATCACCGCCGTCTCCAGGTCGTGTTGCGACCTGCTCGGGCTCGGCACACCGGCCGAGACGGTCGGGCTCGCGCTGCTCGACGGCAGGCTGCGACTGGTCGACTTCACCGCGGCCCGGGGTGAGCTGACCGAGACCGAGATCGACAAGATCCCGCCGCTGCTCGCGCTGACCTCCGGCCGGCTGGCCCGTGGTCTGCTGCGCGTGCAGTCCGACAGCTCGGGCGAGAACGTCGCGACCGTCGACGCGATCGCGACTCCACTGTCGGTCGGCGGAGCGGTCGCCGGTTCACTCACCTTCTTCTCGCCGGTCTGACCAGCGTCCGCACACCACGCCTGAGGCGACGAGTGTGGCGATCACCGCATCGCCACGGAGTTGGGAGCGGGCCCGGTGGACCGTAGTGTTCCCATCATGCTGGACCTGGACCTGCTGCCGGACGAATACGCGGTGTGTCGGTTGCCGGCCGGGTCATCGCTGCCTGCCGATCTGGTCGGCGGGCCGGACGGCGGCGTCGTGTCGGTGACCTGGACCGCCGACGAGGTTTCCATCATCTGCCGGGCAGACCTGGTGCCGGCCGAGGCGACCGCCGAGACCCCGTGGCGCTGCTTCCGGGTCGTCGGCCCGCTCGATCTCGCGCTGACCGGGATCCTCGCGTCCCTGGTCACCCCGCTGGCCGACGCCCGGGTCAACATCCTCGCCTTCTCGACGTACGACACCGACTACCTGCTGGTGCCGTCCGTACGGCTCGCCGAGGCGCTGGCCACGCTCACCCACACCGGACACCGCATCGCAACCTGATCTTCCCGTCGCGTGCACCTACCGCCTACCATGGGCTCGGCCCCCGCCCCACACAATGACGTCCGCCTATGTCAAGGAACCGGTCCGTGCCCCGCGTGCCGCGCCTCACCGCCACCCTGGCCTGCGTGCTGGCCGGCACCGTGCTGCTGACTGGCTGCGGCACCCCGCCGGAGCTGCGGCCCCCTCCGGGCGTACCGGTGCCGACACCGTCCACCCCGACCGGCCCCCCGGGTGCCGACGGCAGCCGACCACCGGTGGAGTCGACCACCCCGCCCACCCCGGGCAGCCCGGTCCCGCCGACCGTCACACCGTCGCCGACGTACGGCGGATTCACGGCGGTGAACTGCGCCGGCAACCCGTCCGGCGCCCAGGTGACCGACCTGCTGCGCCGGTCGCCCGGACTGCTGCGCGCCAACGCCACCCTGCGGGTGCTGCGGGAGCCCGTCTGCGCCGGCACCTGGCAGTACACGGTGGTGGAGGTGACCGTCCCGGGCCGGGGCGGCTCCCCGATGCAGGTCGTCTCCACCGGGCGGGCGGCCAGTCTGATCCTGGTCACGGCCGGCAGCGACGTGTGCAATGCGCAGGTACGGGCGACCGCACCGGCCGGCATCCGTACCCTGGCCTGCGACGCGGGAACGCCACCGCTGACGGGTGCGTAGGCTGGGCCCATGCCGGGAACACCACCGACCCGTTTCGTCTACCTCGGCCCGCAGGGCACCTTCGCCGAGCAGGCCCTCCGCACGATTCCGGCCGCCGAACGCGGTGATCGTACGCCGGCCCGCAGCGTGCCGGAGGCGCTCGACGCCGTACGTGCCGGGGACGCCGACGCGGCGCTCGTACCGCTGGAGAACTCCATCGGCGGCGCCGTCGGCGTGACGTTCGACGAACTCGCCGGCGGAAGCCCACTGGTGATCACCCGCGAGGTGGTGCTGCCGGTCGAGTTCGTGCTGGCCGCGCGGGCGGGCGTGAGTCTCGACCGGGTACGCACCATCGCCGCGCACCCGCAGGCGTCGACCCAGTGCCGCGGCTGGCTGCACGACCACCTGCCGGACGCGCAGGTCGTCGACGTGCTTTCGAACGGGGCCGCCGCCGCGGGTGCCGCCGACGGCTCCTACGACGCGGCGATCTGCGCGCCGATCGGGGCCGCCGGACACCGGCTGGCCGTGCTCGCCGACAAGATCGCCGATCACAGCGACGCGGTGACCCGCTTCGTGCTCGTCTCCCGCCCCGGCCCGCCGCCGCCACCGACCGGCGACGACGTGACCTCGCTGGCCGTCTACATCGCCCACGACCGGGTGGGCGCGCTGCTCGCGGTGCTGATGGAACTGGCCGTACGCGGCGTCAACATGACCCGGATCGAGTCCCGGCCGACCGGCGAGGCCCTCGGCCGGTACGCGTTCTTCCTCGACTGCACCGGGCACGTCGCCGAGAACCGGTTCGGTGAGGCGTTGCAGGGCCTGCGGCGGATCTGCGCGGAGGTCCGGTTCCTCGGGTCGTACCCCCGGCACCGCTTCCCGACGACGGCGGACGAGCGACCGGTCCCGGCGCCGGCCGGTCAGTCGGACACCGACTACGCCGACGCCGCGGCCTGGCTCGCCCGACTACGGTCGGGCGAGCTGACCTGAATCACGTCGCGGTGTGGGGCGCCCGTCAGCCGAACATGCCGCCGCCGGACTGCTGGCCGGCCCCCCGGACCGGCGCCTCCTCCGACGGCTGCACGATCACGAAGCCCTGACCGGCGAAGCTCATCGTGAACGCCTCACCCGTGGTACGGCCGATCAGGTTGCCGCCGAGACCGGTCTGGTCGGCGCGGTGAAAGCCGGTCTGGAGGCTCGCCGACCAGCAGACCGCCGCCTGCGGGTCGACGTACGTGGGCTGGTTGGGGGCGACGTTGAGCACCAGCGGGTCGCCCTTGGTGGTCACCGCGATCCGGCCGTGTCCGGTGAAGACGCAGTTGAACAGCCCGGCGGAGGAGAGCATCCCCATGCCGCTGACCATCTTGATCTCGTACGACAGGGTGGAGTCGAAGGCGAGCACGCTGGACCCGTTGATGGACAGGGCATCGCCGGGCTCCAGGTCGATCAGGTGGATGTTCGACGCCAGGTCGGCGAGGTAGACCTCGCCCCGTCCGGTCAGCTTCATCAGCGGCACGCCCTCGCCGGTGAGCCTCTTCTTGATGAAGTTGCCGACGCCGCCGGACCCGAGGGCCTTGAACTCGACCTGCCCCTGGTAGGCGACCATCGCGCCGGTGCGGGCCATCACCTCGCCGTTCAGCGACACCTTGAGCATCTTGTGGTTCTGCAGGCTCATGCCGGGCTGGCCCGACGCCTTTTCCAGGTTTTCCGCGGAGAACAGCGCGCTGCGCATGAGGGTTCCTCCTGGTCAGGGTTTTCTGAGCCGAGCGTAGGCAGCACCGGCAAGCAACTTCCCGGCGGGGCGGCGAAGCGGCTGGCGGCTCAGCCCCAGCCGAGTTCGTGCAACCGGTCGTCGTCGATGCCGAAGTGGTGGGCGATCTCGTGGACGACGGTCACCGCGACCTCTTCGACGACGTCGTCGTCGTTGTCGCAGATCCGCAGGATCGGGTTGCGGTAGATGGTGATCCGGTCCGGCAGCACGCCGCCGTAGTCCCAGCCGCGGCTGGTCAGCGCGTGGCCCTCGTAGAGTCCCAGCAGCTCGGGTTCACCGGGCGGCGTGTCGTCCTCGACGAGGATGACGACGTTGCTCATCAGACCGAGCAGTTCCTCGGGCACCTCGTCGAGGGCTTCGGAAACCAGTTCCTCGAAACGCTCGCGGCTCATCTCGACCGGCACGGACCCCATTGTGCCTGCCGGGCCGCGACCGTGTGCTCCCGGTGATCAGCAAACCGCCCTGACCACCGGGAGGGCCGGTCAGGACAGGCGCGCGGACAGGGTGATCTCGGCGCCGGGCGAGAGCAGGCGGGAGATCGGGCAGTTGGCCTTCGCCGCCTCGGCCAGCTTGGTGAACTCGGACTCGTCGATGCCGGGCACGTCGCCGACCGTCTCCAGGTCGATGCGGGTGACGGTCATGCCGGCCTCGGTCTTGTCGAAGTGGACCTTCGCGGTCGTCTCGACCGAGGTGGGGGTGTGACCGGCGTCGGCCAGCCCCTTGGAGAAGGCCATCGAGAAGCACCCGGCGTGGGCGGCGCCGATCAGCTCCTCGGGGTTGGTGCCCTCACCCTCCTCGAAGCGGGATTTGAAAGAATAGTTCCCTTCGTAGCCGCCCTTACCGGTGCGGATCGTGCCGGAACCCTCGGTGAGATTCCCCTGCCAGCGGGCGGCTGCGGTGCGAATAGGCATGAACACGACGCTAGCCCAAACGATCCGGTGATGCGACGATGCGGACGAACCACCGCGCCGACGCGGGAAGGCGAACGCATGTCCCACGATTCCTCGACGCCGCCGACCGACGACCACCGGGCCGCCCCGGCCGTCGCGCAGTGGGGGGACGACGAGCCGACCGGCGGCAGCCGCGTCAGCCGACTGCTCACCGCCCTCGGGCGGGATCACCGGCTCGCCCCCGTCGTCGGCGGGCTGAGCCTGTTGGCCGTCTTCGCCTCGTTCGCCGGCGAGTGGGTCGTCGCCACCCTGGACATCGGAGGAATCGGCAGCGAGCCGCTGGTCCTCACCGCCGGACTGGTCCGGATGGACGCCATCGGCGCCGGATACCTCCTGGGTGTCTTCGTGGTCGTCGGCTGCGCCGCGCTGGCCCTCTTCGGCGACGGCCCGGTGCGCCACAACGCCCGGGTCGTCGGTTTCGCCGCCGGCGGCACCACCCTCGCCGTCCTGGTCGCCGCCACGACCGTCGGCGAGCAGGCGGTGGACCGCTCCTACTTCGCACCCCAGGGATCCATCGAGGTCGAGCAGGGGCGCGGGCTGGTGATGGCGTTCGTCGGCACCCTCGGGCTGCTGCTCACCCTCTACCTGATCGGGCGGCTCGCGCCCGTCGTCGTACGTCCGGCGCCGGCCCGCGACGACCGGAACGACGCCCCGGCCGAGCCCGCACCCGGCCCGGTCGGCGACTGGCCCTGGCGCCGCCCCCGCCGGTCGCCGGAGCCGGCCGATCCCGACGCGCCCATGATCGACGTAACGGTCGCCCCGGCCGCGCCGTTCATCCGCCCGGACCGCGGCGAACCCCGCTGACCGGCCGCGACACGCGTCGACCGGCACGGGGGTCCGCCACCGACGTCGCGGCCCTCAGCCGCGCCACGGACATATCCCGGTGAGCGCATCGGCGGACACCGGTAGGCTCAGCACCCGTGATTGATCTGCGCCTGCTCCGCGACGACCCCGATGCCGTACGAGCCAGCCAGCGGATTCGCGGCGAGTCCGAGTCGGCGGTCGACGATCTGCTGCGCGCCGACGAGGAGCGTCGCGCCGCCGTGCAGCGGTTCGAGGCGCTGCGGGCCGAGCAGAAGCAGCTCGGCAAGCAGATGCCGAAGGCCACCGGCGACGAGAAGGCGGCGCTGCTGGCGCGGACGAAGGAGCTTTCCGCCGAGGTGAAGGCGGCCGAGGCCGCCGCCGGCCAGGCCGAGCAGGAGCTGCGCCGGGCACACCTCGCGATCCCCAACATCGTGCAGGAGGGCGCGCCGGCCGGTGGCGAGGACGACTTCGTCGTACTGCGTGAGGTCGGCGAGCGGCCGCAGCTGGCGAATCCGCGCGACCATCTCGAGCTGGGCGAGGCGCTGCGCGCCATCGACGTCGAGCGTGGCGCCAAGGTGTCGGGCAGCCGGTTCTACTACCTGACCGGGGTCGGGGCGCTGCTCCAGCTCGGCCTGCTCCAGCTCGCGATCGCCCAGTCGGTCGAATACGGCTTCACCCCGGCGATCCCACCGGTGCTGGTCAAGCCGGAGTCGATGGAGGGGACCGGGTTCCTCGGCGCACACGCCAGCGAGGTCTACCGGCTGGAGGCCGACGACCTCTTCCTGGTCGGCACCAGCGAGGTGCCGCTGGCCGCCTACCACTCGGGCGAGATCCTGCCGCTCGACGGGCCGCTGCGCTACGCCGGCTGGTCGTCGTGCTTCCGCCGTGAGGCCGGCTCCTACGGCAAGGACGTACGCGGCATCCTGCGGGTGCACCAGTTCGACAAGGTGGAGATGTTCTCCTACTGCCGGCCCGAGGAGGCCGCCGCCGAGCACCTGCGCCTGCTGGCGTGGGAGGAGGAGATGCTCGCCAAGGTCGAGGTGCCCTACCGGGTCATCGACGTGGCAGCCGGCGACCTGGGCAGCAGCGCGGCCCGCAAATACGACTGCGAGGCGTGGGTGCCGTCGCAGGGTCGCTACCGCGAGGTGACCTCGACCTCGAACTGCACGACCTTCCAGGCCCGGCGGCTCAACATCCGCTACCGCGACGAGGACGGCCGCCCGCAGATGGTGGCGACGCTCAACGGCACCCTGGCCACCACCCGCTGGCTCATCCCGATCCTGGAGAACCACCAGCAGCCGGACGGCTCGGTGCGGGTGCCCAAGGCACTCCAGCCGTACGTGGGTGGGAAGGACGTACTCGAACCTCGGTGACGTGCGCAGTTGATCCGTACTTCGCCAAGAAGTCATGGCTGCGTCGCGGAGCGCGAGGTACGGTTGCTGCCCCGCCGTCGCAGGACGGATCCGCCCGGAGCCACGCCTGCGAAGGGCCGGTCCAGGCCCCCGGCGGTGAAGGAGGAGCCATGCCGCGACCTGGGCTGCCGAAACTGATCGCCACCGACCTCGACGGGACGCTCGTCCGCAGCGACGAGACAGTCTCCGCCTACACCCATGAGGTCCTCGACCGGGTACGCGCCGCCGGCATCCCGATCGTCGGGGCGACCGGTCGCGGCCCGCGGCTGACCGAACTGACCCGCAACGACATCCGCGCCGCGGACTACCTGGTGATGGCCGGTGGTGGCCGGGTCGTCGACCAGGTCGACCCGACCAGTCCGGTCGTGCTCCGCGACGAGCGGCTCAGCGGTGCCGTGCTCACCGAACTCCTCGTCGCACTGGAAAACGCGGTCGGCCCGCTGACCGTGATGGTGGAGGCGCTCGACGGCCACGAGGAGCCGTTGTGGGGCGACTTCGACCCCTCGTGGCCCTATCCGGAGCGGTTCGAGGCCCGCAGCCGGGCCGAGTGCCTGTCCGTCGACGTGATCAAGGCGTTCGCGCGTACCGCCGATCACGACGTCGACGTGCTGCTCGACGCCGCCCGGCGGGTCATCCCGGTGACCCACGCCACCGTCACCCAGGCCGGCCTGGGCTTCATCGAGATCCTGCCACCCGGTGTCGACAAGGCCAGCGGCCTGTCGGTGGTCGCCGACGCGCTCGGCGTCGACCCGGCCGAGGTGCTGGTCTTCGGCGACATGCCCAACGACCTGCCGATGTTCGAATGGGCCGGCTGGGGCCGGGTCGCGGTGTCGAACGCCCACCCGACCGTACGGCGGGCGGCCGACGAGGTCGCGCTGCGCAACGACGACGACGGGGTGGCCGTCTACCTGGACCGGCTACTGTCCCGTTGATGGGAAAGCTGCCCCGGCTGATCGCCACCGACCTCGACGGCACGCTGCTCCGCGCGGACCGCACGATCAGCGCCCGCACCGTCGAGGTGCTGGAGCGGATGTCGGCCGCGGGCAGCCGGGTCGTGGCGGTCACCGGGCGTCCGGTGCGCTGGCTGGCTGTGGTCTTCGCGCAGCTCGACGCCCCACTGCCGGCGGTCTGCGCGAACGGCGCGGTGGTCTACGACCCGGTCGGCGACGAGATCCTGCGCGCCGATCCGCTCGCCCCGGCCCTGCTGGCCGAGGTGGTCGACCGGCTGCGGGCCGAGATTCCCGGGGTGATGTTCGCGGTCGAGATCGAGGACGGCCGGCGGATGGTCCACGAGGCGGCCTGGCCGACGCTGTGGGAGGACGGCGACCCGATGATCCGCCTGGCCGACCTGCCCGACGACCTGCTGGCCGCGCCGGCGGTGAAGCTGCTCGCCCGGGCCAGCGCACACCAGGATCCGGATGCCTTCGCCAAGCTGGTCGCGGGTGCGCTCGCCGGATTGGCCGAAGCCACCCACTCGTCGCGTTCGGGACTGGTCGAGATCTCGGCGGCCGGCGTGACGAAGGCGGCCGGCCTGGCCTGGCTCTGCGCCCGCTACGGTGTCGCCGCCGACGAGGTGGTCGCGTTCGGCGACATGCCCAACGACGTACCCATGCTCACCTGGGCCGGCACGGCGGTCGCGGTGGCCAACGCCCATCCCGCCGTACGCCGGATCGCCGACCAGGTGACGCTGTCGCACGAGGAGGACGGCGTGGCCGCGTACCTGGAGAAGTTGCTCGCCGACGCGGACGCCGGCTGACCGGCCCGCCGCCGGCACCGGCCGGCGGCGGGCGGATCTGCTACAGGTACTGGCCGGTGCTGTGGCCGTCGGCCGGCGGGCCGCCGGGCATGCCCGGCATCATCTGGGCCCCGCCGGGTCCGACCGGCAGCGCCGCCCGGCCGCCCTGACGCATCTGCTCGAGCTGGAGGCGGGCCGCCATCTGCTGGGCGACCAGGGTCGCCTGGATGCCGTGGAAGAGCCCTTCCAACCAGCCGACGAGCTGGGCCTGCGCCACCCGCAGCTCGCCCTCGCTCGGGGTGGCGCCCTGCTCGAACGGCAGCGACAGCCGGTCCAGTTCCTCGCGCAGTTCGGGGGCCAGACCGTCCTTGAGTTCGGCGATCGAACGCTGGTGGATCTCCCGCAGTCGGTGCCGGCTGGCCTCGTCGAGCGGCGCGGCACGCACCTCCTCGAGAAGCTGCTTGATCATGCTGCCGACCCGCATCACCTTCGCCGGCTGCTCGATGAGACGGCCCGGGTCCTCCTCGCCCTCGCCGTCGGCCTCGACCGTGCCGACGGGCCGTCCGTCCGGTCCCACCACGACGACCGCAGAGGGCCGGCCGGCGGCCGGCCGGGTGGCCTCGTCCTTGTCCTCGGGGGTACGGGGCTCCTCGGTCATGCGGTTCCCTCGCTTCGCTCGGTCATGCGACATTTCGCTCCACCAGGCGCTCCCCTGCTTGCCGCCCGGGCGCGCCTGGCACGGTCATCACCCCATCTTCGCGCAGCGGCGGCAGACGACCCGGCGCGGGTGGGGCCGGTCCATGATCCTGGTGATCAGGGGCTGGATACCCCGACGCGCCGGTGACACCCGCGACGTACTCCCTGATCACGGGGACCATGGGGGGATGACCAGTGATCCGCGTTCCGTACTCAGCCGTCCGGCGCCGCCGCCGGACGCGACCGTCCGCTACGGCGGGCACCCCGACCAGGTCGCCGACGTACGGCTGCCGGCCGGGAGCGGCCCCGTCCGACCGCTCGTGGTGGTGGTCCACGGCGGGTTCTGGCGGGCCGAGTACGACCGCACCCACACCGGTCCGCTCGCCGCCGACCTGGCCGACCGGGGCTACCCGGTCGCTCAGCTGGAGTACCGGCGCACCGGACAGCCCGACGGAGGCTGGCCCACCACCCTCGACGACGTCGCGGCCGGCATCGACGCCCTGCCCCGGCTGGTCGCCGAACTCGGGGTCGCCGCCGGTGGGCCACCGATCCTGCTCGGTCATTCGGCCGGCGGGCATCTCGCCCTGTGGTACGCCGCCCGCAGTACCGCCGACCTGCGTGGGGTGGTGGCCCTCGCCCCGGTCGCCGACCTGGCAGAGGCGTACCGGCTCGATCTCGACGGCGGCGCGGTGGCGGATCTGCTCGGCGGTGGGCCGGACGAGGTGCCGGACCGCTACGCGTTGGCGGACCCGGCCGACCCGGCGCTGCCCGTGCCCGCGTCACGTTGCGTGATCATCCACGGTCTGGACGACGTCCAGGTGCCGATCGGGATCAGCCGACGGTACGCCGACCGGCTGACCCGGCGCGGCGCCGAGATCACCCTTGTCGAACTGCCCGAAGTCGAACATTTCGGAGTCATCGATCCGGCCTCCGCGGCCTGGCTCGAGGTCACAGCCGGGTTGCTGACCCTGCACTGACGATCAACTTGCATTGACGCAGCGTCGCGGGAGGGGTAGAACGCCGAAGGGGCCGTGCGCAGGCCAACGACCAAACGGGAGGCAGTCGCATGTCGCACCTGGATCGCCGACAGGTACTCAAACTCCTCACAGCGCTCGGCGCGGGTGGGTTTGTCACCGCTTGCGGTGTCGACAGCGACTCGGAGACGGGCGATCCGGTCAGCGACGTACCGGTCAAAATCGGTCTCGTGGCCCGCAGGCCGGCGGTTACAAGCCGATCGGTGACGAAATCGTCAACGGCTTCCAGCTCTTCCTCGACCTCAACGACCGGCGGCTCGGCGGCCACCCGGCCGAACTCCTGATCGTCGACGAGGGCGAGACCCCGGAGTCCGGGCGGACGGCGGTCGAAGGGCTGCTCCAGCAGAACGTGATCGCCCTCACCGGGGTGGCCAACTCGTCGGTGATGCTCGGCATCCGGGACGTCGTCGAGCAGGCCCGGGTGCCACTCATCGGCTCCGACGCCTCCCCGTCGACCATGCAGGGCGTCGTCTACATCTGGCGCACCTCGTACGTCAACGACGAACCCGGCCGGGCGCTCGGGCCGTACGTGGCCACCCAGGTGCCCGGTGGCGGCCGGGTGGTGATGATCGCACCGGACTACCCCGCCGGCCGGGACGCCGTCGCCGGCTTCCGGGAGGGGTTCGGCGCCTCCGACCCGCGCATCTCGTCACCGGTGATCTGGACCGAGTTCAACACCAGTCCGGGCCGGGACTTCTTCGCGGCCGAGATCGGGCAACTCCGGGCGCTGAACCCGGAGGCGGTGTTCTGCTTCTACGCCGGCAACGCGGCCGTCGAATTCATCAAGCAGCTACGCGCCGCCGGCTACCGCAAGGTCGTCTACGCCCCGGGCTTCCTCACCGAGGGAACCGTGCTGGACGAGCTGGGTACGGACGCGGAGAACATCTTCACCGCGCTCAACTACTCGGCGGACATCAACAACGCCGCCAACCGGCGGTTCGCGTCGGCCTACCGCAAGCGCCACGGGTCGTCGCCGACCACCTACGCGATGGCGTCGTACGACGCGGCGCAGGTGCTCGACAAGGCCATCCGGCTGGTCGGTGACGACCTGAACCCGCAGCAGGTCAACCTGGCGCTCGGCCGGGTCGGCCAGATCGACAGCCCGCGCGGCCCGTGGCAGTTCAACCAGCCGCGCACCCCGCAACAGATGTGGTATCTGCGTGAGGTGCGCCGCGACGGTCAGGTGCTGTCGAACGTGCTGATCACCGAGCTGGCGACGCTGGGCTGAGGGTTCGGCGGCGCCGGACGGGGCAGGGGCCGGGTCAGGGGCGCAGCTCGGCGACACAGCACTTGATGCTGCCGCCGCCCTTCTTCAGCTCGGCGAGCTCGACCGGCACCGGCTGGTAGCCGGCGGCGGCCAACCGCTCGGCCAGGCCGGTCGCCTCGGCGGGCAGCACCACGTTCCGCCCGTCGCTGACCAGGTTGAGGCCGAAGGCCAGCGCGTCGGCGTCCGCGGCGACAACCGCGTCCGGGAAGAGCTGGCGCAGCACCGCCTGCGAGGCCGACGAGAACGCCGTCGGAAAGTAGGCGATGTTGGTGTCGTCGATCGACGCGAGTGCCGTGTCGAGGTGGTAGAAGCGCGGGTCGGTCAGGTGCAGCGACACCACGGGACGGCCGAGCACCTCCTGCGCCTCGGCGTGCGCGGCCGGGTCGGTCCGGTAGCCGTAGCCGGCCAGCACGAGGCCGCCGTACGCCGCGGGCAGGTAGGCGAAGTCGCCCTCCCCCTCGTTGGTCTCGCTCGGCGCGACGTACCGCCAGCCGAGCCGCTCGTAGAACGCCCGGTGCAGGGCGGCCTCGGGGGTGCGCTGCGGATGCTTGAACCGGGCCCCGTAGACGGTCCCCTCGACGCTGAACGCCCCGTTGGCGGCGAAGACCATGTCCCGCAGGCCCGGCTCGGGCGGCAGGATGTGCACCTCGTGACCGAGGGAGACCAGTGTTTCGCGCAGCCCGGTCCACTGTTTCAGGGCCAGTTCGGCGTCGACCGGCGTGCCGGTGTCCATCCACGGGTTGATGGCGTATTCCACCGCGAAGTGCTCAGGCGGGCAGACGAGGTATGTCCGCTTCCGAGGCATCCGATGCTGGGTCACGGAAACCAAGGGTAGGTACGCTGTTACGCCGATAACAGCCGCGAATGTTGCTTCCGAGGAGCGAAACATTGCAGATGGACAGCGTTGACCAGCGGATCGTTGCGTCGCTGGTGGCTGACGCGCGGGCGTCGTACGCGGAGATCGGAACCCGCGTCTCGCTGTCCGCGCCGGCGGTGAAACGGCGGGTCGACCGACTCCGATCGGCTGGGGTGATCAAGGGATTCACCGCCGTCGTCGACCCGGCGGCGGTCGGGTGGACGACCGAGGCGTTCGTGGAGCTCTTCTGCACCGGCCGGACCACCCCCGCCCAACTCACCGTCGCGACCCGCCGGCATCCCGAGGTGGTCGGCGCGTACACGGTCTCCGGCGAGGCCGACGCGCTCGTACACCTGCGGGCGGCCGACATCGCCCACCTGGAGCAGGCCCTCGAACGGCTGCGGGCCGAGCCGTTCGTCACCTCGACCCGGAGCATGATCGTGCTGTCCCGGCTGGTCGACTCGCCCGCCGTGGTGCCCGGCACGTCAGCCTGAAAAAGTCGGGAACGGCGCGCTCTCCGGCAACGTCGAACCCGCATGACACCACAGGGCCGGGTCCGCCGGCGGTCGGCCACCGCCGCCACCGGCGTGCTCGTCGGCCTTGTGCTGGCCGGGTGTACGTCCGCACCACAGCGACCGGCCCCCGTCGACCCGGGCGTGCCCGGCGGCGGATTCCGGCTCGTCGCGTTCGACTCCTGCGCCGAGGCGCTGAAGGGACTACGGACGGCCGCGCGGGCGTACGTCGGTCCCTGGGGTTTCGGCGGTCCCGGCCGGGCGGACCTGACCGGTGGCGGCGCCGTACCCGCCATGGCCGAGCGGGCCGCCCCCGGTGCCGGGGCACCGGACGCCGCGCCGACCTTCTCGGGTACGAACACGCACGAGGCCGGGGTCGACGAACCCGACCTGGTCAAGACCGACGGCCGGCGGATCGTCACGGTCAACGGCGGCGTGCTGCACGTCGTCGACCCGGCGACCCGCCAGGTCACCGGCCGGCTCGACCTCGGCACCTCCACCGACGACGCGGTCCGGTGGGCCGACGTCAGCCTGCTGCTGCACGGCGATCGGGCGTTGGTCCTGGTGTCGCCGCAGTGGGCCGCCCGCCCGGTCGGCATCGTCCCGGGTCGCCCCGGCCCGACCACCCCACTGCCGGAGGGTACGCCGACCGGCCCGCGCCTGGTCCTCGTCGACCTCGCCGGCCAGCCGAGGATGCTCGGCGACTACCGCATCGACGGCGGACTGGTCGACGCGCGCCAGGTCGGTGCCACCGCCCGCGTGGTGGTGCGCTCGGCACCCCGGCTCGAGTTCCCGTCGACCGACGAGGGATCCGACGCCGACCGGACCGCCGCCAACCAGGCGGTCGTCGACCGGGCCCCGATCGAGGACTGGTTGCCCCGCTGGGCGGTCACCGGCGCGGGCCGGACCAGCACCGGAACCGTCGACTGTGGACAGGTGACCAGGCCGGCGACGTACTCCGGCACCTCGATGGTGACCCTGCTCAGTTTCGACCTCGGGGCCACCACGCTCGACGACGGCTCACCGGTCACCGTCGTCGCCGACGGCGACACCGTCTACTCCAACGGCGCCAACCTCTACATCGCCAGCGACCAGCGGTGGCGGATGCTGCCGGCGCTCCAGGAACGGGACAGCGACCCGAAGCCCGAGGACCAGCGAACCGAGATCTACCAGTTCGACATCACCGGACCGGACCGGCCGCGCTACGTCACCGCCGCGTCGGTGCCCGGTTGGCTGATCAACCAGTACGCCATGTCGGAGTGGAACGGCCACCTGCGGGTCGCGACCACCAGCGGCCGGGACTGGGGGCTGCGACCGAAGTCCACCTCCTCGGTCCACGTGCTGCGGGCCGACGGCGGCACGCTGCGGGAGACCGGCCGGGTCACCGGACTCGGCCCGGGAGAGCGCATCTACGCCGTACGCTTCGTCGCCGGCACCGGATACGTGGTGACGTTCCGGGAGACCGACCCGCTCTACACCCTCGACCTGCGC
The DNA here is from genome assembly GCF_018324255.1 of Polymorphospora rubra. Classification (GTDB taxonomy): domain Bacteria; phylum Actinomycetota; class Actinomycetes; order Mycobacteriales; family Micromonosporaceae; genus Polymorphospora; species Polymorphospora rubra. The sequence goes on along the minus strand of NZ_AP023359.1, from coordinate 2,717,931 downwards.
AGCCCCGACCGGCCGAAGGTACTCGGCGAACTGAAGATCCCCGGATACTCCGCCTATCTGCACCCGGTCTCCGACGACCGGCTGCTCGGAATCGGGCAGGACGCCACCGAGGAGGGCCGGCGGCAGGGCACGCAGGTGTCGTTGTTCGACGTCGGCGACCTGGCCCGGCCGACCCGGCTCGCCCAGCACCACGTACGCCACGGCAACTCGGAGGCCGAGTTCGACCCGCACGCGTTCCTCTACTGGCCGGCGGAACGGCTGGTGGTGGTGCCGGTGACGGCGTACGACCCCGGCGGGCGGGGTGCCCCGGACACCGGGGCGCTGGCGCTGCGGGTGTCCGACGCCGGCTTCCAGCCGGTCGGCACCGTCCGCCACTCGCAATCCACATCGGACCACCTCGGGGCCGGCACGATCCGGCGCTCACTGGTGGTCGACGACGTGCTCTGGACCGTCTCCGGCGGCGGCCTGCAGGCCAACAGTCTGTCCACACTAGACACCCTGGCATGGGTGCCGACGACCTGAATCCCCTCCCCCGGATGGTGGGGCCCGGTCTCGGGGTTTCCGGGCTCCACCATCCGTCAGCCGGAGGTCACAGATACATCCCGGTACGGTGGGCGTCGCGCTGGGCCGGCTTGTCGGCGTCGCCGAAGAACCGTTTCCCACCGAACTCGCCGTGCAGCCGGTCGTCGAGTTCGTCGGCCAGCCCCATCATCACCTGCACCGCGAGCATCAGATGGGTGGCCTGGAAGTTGCGCCCGAAGACCGGGATCGACGCCCAGACGGTGTCGTTCACGCAGTACAGCCGGCCGATGGGCATCCGATTGGTCAGCTCGGACAGCTTGACGTAGAGCTGCTCTGTCGGCTCGACCTCGGTCAGCACCGGAGAGAAGACGTCGACGAGCGGCGGATTGTCGCGTACGCGTACGAAGACCATGGCCGAACCCGCGCGGATGCCGATGTCGCCGTCGGCGTCGACCTGCAACTCCTCCGGCGGCGTCTTGAGCAGGGTGGCGACGACGGTGCGGACCCGCTCGGCGAGATCGAGCTGCTCCTCGCTGGCCGGCACCGTGCTCGGTGCGTCGGCGAGGGCGTTGTCGAGGTGGAAGCCGTGGTCCTCGGGCCGCAACTCGTGCCGGGCGGTGCCCAGCGGGTCGGCGGGAATCGGCTCGTCTTCGGCATCGTGCACCAGATAGACGAGGAAGGCCGGATGCGGCGCGTGGTAGACGTCACGCAGAGTGCGGGAGACGGTGACCGCGAGGCTGCCGGCCTCGGCCCGGCTGGCCTGGATGCCGAACGAGTCACCGGATCCGTCGATCACACCGGGCGGCGACCAGCCGAGCGCGACCAGGTCGGCGACCGCGGTCCGGTCCATCCGGAAACCGGCGGGCAGGGCGGCGTTGCCGACGGCGAGCGCGCCGAGCCGGTCCTGCTCGTCGATCCGGATGCTGACCGAGTAGACGGCGTCGCCGGTGCCGGACGCGGTCGGGTCGAGGGTGAGATCGATCTGCGCACCGGCCGGCAGCGAACGCAACGAGTCGGCGAGCGCCTGCGCGAAGTCCTGCCACGCCTGCGTCACCTTGGCCCGCAGGTCGGCGGTGCTCGGATCGTCGAGCAGAATGTGCTCCGTCATGACATCTCCTCGCTTCGCTCGTCGTCGTCATGACGTAACCTGAGCCGGCCGATTCGCTCGCGCCGCTCGCTCATGACATCTCCCCGCTGCGCCCGCATCCGTGACGACGTAACCTGAGCCGGCCGATTCGCTCGCGCCGCTCGCTCATGATCGCCTCCGTCCGTCGTGCATACCCTACCCAGCGCGAGGGGCTGTCGACATGCCCTGTTTCCGGCCCTCGAAGGGCGGGTCGGGGGCTCAGCGGCGGTGCCGGTCGAAGAAGTCCCAGATGACCTCGTTCGCGTCGACGGCGGCCGGCGGATAGGCGGGCGACCCGGGCCAGGCGTGCCCCATGTCGGTGAGCACGTAATGGACGATCTCGCTGCCGTCGGCGCACCGCGCGGTGGTCCGCTCGACGGTACGGCCGGCGTCGACGAAGGTCGGGCGACCCGGCTCGCAGCCGAGGTTGTCGTGCCACCGCCCGATGCCGTCGATCATGCTGGCGTGAGACCGGTCCGACGTGCCGACGAAGGTGACCACGGGTACCGGGCGGGGCGGCTTGTAGCCCTTGTCGTCGTACGCCCGCCCGCCGGTGAAGCCGCCGCTGACCGGTGCGACTGCGGCGAAGATGTCGCTGCCCTCCACCGCCAGCTTCCAGGCCATGTTGGCGCCGGCGGAGAACCCGGTGACGTAGACCCGGGTCGGGTCGACGCCCCAGGTGGAAACGAGTTCGCCGACCAGGTGGCGGAGGAACCCGACGTCGTCGGCGTCGGTGCAGCAGCCGATGCCGTTCCAGGCCCGCTGCGGCGCGTTGGGGTAGGCGACCAGGAACCCGTGGCGGTCGGCGGTGGCGTCCAGCCGGCTCGTCTCCCGTACGGCGGCGGCGTTGCTCGGCCGCCCGTGCAGCACCACGACGAGCGGGGTGGCGCTGCCGGGGCGGTAGCCCGGCGGGGCGTGCAGGAGGGTGTCGCGGGTCTGGCCCTCCCAGGGCAGGTGGAGGGTGTGGTCGCCGGGAGCCGGTGCCGGCGGTGACGGCGGTGGGGTGGTGGTGGGCGTACCCGGTCGGGTCGCCGTCGCGGTGGTGGCCGGCGCGGCGGCCCCCGTCGGGGCGGTGGTCGGGTCGCCCGGGCCACCGCAGCCGGCCGCGCCGGCCGTGAGCACCGACACGTACGCGATGAGCCGCGCGATCCGTCGCATGGTGCCCTCCCGCTCTCTATGTCACTTCTGACATGGCACTATGTCAACCCAGACATAGTTGCGTCGTCTCCGGGAGGTAACGGTTTGGCCACCGTCAGCACGCTCGGCTACGCGCTGCTGTGCGTGCTCCACCGCGGGCCACTCACCGGCTACGACATCGTGCGACGGATGCGGCGACCGATCGGCTACTACTGGACCGCGCAGCAGAGCCAGATCTATCCCGAACTGGCCCGCCTGTCGGCGGCCGGCCTCACCGAGCACGAGACGGACAGCGGACCCGGCCCGCGACAGCGCAAGACCCACCGGCTGACCGCCGCGGGCCGGGAGGCGCTCGCCGAATGGCTGGTGCGGCCGGCCGTCGTACGACCGCCGCGCGACGAAACCGTGCTCAGGACGTACGCGCTGGCCATGGCCGATCCGGCCGCGATGCGGGAGATGTACCTCGCCGAGGCGGCGACGTACGAGCGTCAACTGGCCGACTTCACCGGGCAGCACGCCGAACTCGCCGCCCGGGGCGCCGACGACCCCGGGCACCCGGAGTTCGGCGCGTACGCCACCCTGGAGTTCGCCCTGCTGCGCTACCCGTCCCGCATCCAGTGGTGCCGATGGCTCGCCGACCGGCTGGCCCAGCTGGCCAGCCGGAACGCCCCTCCGTAGCCTGATCGGCCATCGACCCCGGCGGCCCTGTTGTGAGATGGTTCAGGCATGGCGAAGAAGCCGCCGCGCGACGACGCCGGCGACCGTGACCTGCGGATCAGCCCACCGAAACGGTCGGCTGCCGGGCTTCCCGGTGTCACCCACGCGCTCGCCGACGGGCTCGCCCAGATGGGTGTACGGCGGACCGCGCTGACCCTGCTCAGGATCAACCAGGCCGACGGGTTCGACTGCCCCGGCTGCGCCTGGCCCGAACCGGCACCCGCCAAACGGTCCCACGCCGAGTTCTGCGAGAACGGCGCCAAGGCCGTCGCCGAGGAGGCGACCCTGCGCCGGATCGGCCCCGACTTCTTCGCCGCCCACCCGATCTCCGAACTCGCCGGGAAGTCCGACCACTGGCTCGGACAGCAGGGCCGGCTCACCACACCGATGGTCCGCCGCCCCGGCGCCGACCACTACACGCCGATCAGCTGGAACGACGCGTTCACGCTCACCGCCGCGCACCTGCGGGCCGCGGAGCCGGACGAGGCGCTGTTCTACACCTCCGGCCGTACGTCGAACGAGGCGGCGTTCCTCTACCAACTCCTCGCCCGCGCCCACGGCACCAACAACATGCCGGACTGCTCCAACATGTGCCACGAGTCGTCCGGCGTGGCCCTGACCGGCACGATCGGCATCGGCAAGGGCTCGGTCACCCTCGACGACATCCACCGCGCCAAGCTGATCGTCGTCGTCGGGCAGAACCCCGGCACCAACCACCCCCGGATGCTGTCCGCCCTCGAACACGCCAAGCGGACCAACGGGACGAAAATCATCGCCGTCAACCCGCTGCCCGAGGCCGGCCTCCTCCGCTTCCGCAACCCGCAGCGGCGCGACGGCGTCGTCGGGCAGGGCACCGCGCTCGCCGACGAGTTCCTGCAGATCCGGGTCGGCGGCGACCTCGCCCTCTTCCAGGCGATCGGGGCCCTGCTGGTCGAGTGGGACGCCGTCGACCCGGCGTTCGTCGCGGCCCACACCAACGGCCACGCCGACTACGTCGACGCGCTACGCAAACTCGACTGGGACGACGTGATCGCCTCGACCGGCCTGACCCGCGCCGAGATCGAGACCGCCGCCCGAATGTTCGCCGACTCCGAGGCGACGATCGTCTGCTGGGCGATGGGGCTCACCCAGCGCCGCGACTCGGTCGGCGCGATCCGCGAGATCGTCAACGTGCAACTGCTCCGCGGCATGCTCGGCAAGCCCGGCGCCGGCCTGTGCCCGGTCCGTGGCCACTCCAACGTCCAGGGCGACCGGACCATGGGCATCTGGCACGAGACGCCGTCGTGGGCCGGCAAACTCGGCGAGTTGCTCGCCGTCGACATTCCGACCCGGCACGGGTACGACACCGTCGAGGCGATCCGGGCGATGCGCGACGGCCGGGCGAAGGTGTTCGTGGCCATGGGTGGCAACTTCGCCGCCGCCTCCCCGGACACCGACGTGACGCTGGCCGCCCTGCGGGCCACCCCGTTGACCGTGCACGTGTCGACGAAGCTCAACCGCTCGCACGTCGTACCCGGGCAGACCTCGCTGATCCTGCCCTGTCTGGGCCGGACCGAGCGGGACGTGCAGGCGTCGGGTGAACAGTTCGTCACCGTCGAGGACTCGATGTCGGCGGTGCACTCGTCCCGGGGCCGGCTCGCCCCGGCCTCCGACTCGCTGCTGTCGGAGATCTCGATCGTGGCCCGGCTGGCCCGGGCACTGATGCCGGACTCGACCATCCCGTGGGAGACGTACGAGGCGGACTACCGGGCGATCCGGGAGGTCATCGCGGCCGTCGTACCCGGCTTCGAGAACTTCGAGGCCCGGGTGTCGCGGCCCGGCGGCTTCACCCTGCCGCACCCGCCCCGCGACCGACTGGCCTTCAACACCCCGTCCGGCCGGGCGCACTTCACCGTCAACGAACTGTCGGTGATCCGGGTGCCGGAAGGGCGGCTGCTGCTCCAGACGATGCGCAGCCACGACCAGTACAACACCACGATCTACGGGCTGGACGACCGCTACCGGGGCGTCAAGGCGGGCCGGCGGGTGGTGTTCGTCAACCCCGACGACCTGGCCGCACTGGGGTTCGCCGACGGCGAACTCGTCGACATCGTGTCGGAGTGGTCCGACGGCAGCGAGCGCCGGGCACCGGCGTTCCGGGCCGTGGCCTACCCGTCGGCGCGCGGCTGTGCCGCCGCCTACTTCCCCGAGGCGAACGTGCTGGTGCCGCTCGACTCGACGGCGGTCGGCTCGAACACCCCGACGTCGAAGCAGATCATCGTGCGGTTGGAGCCTGCTCCAACGCCAGCGCGCTGAGCCGGGCCGCTGCCCGGGCCGGGTCGGCACCGCGACCGACCGCCAGCCCGAGCAGGTAGGCGGTCACCGGGGCGCCGGGCCGGATCACGTGGTGCGCGACGTCCCGGGCCAAGTCCAACACCACCGGTACGTCGACCTCGGCCGGATCGAGTCCCAGTTCGGCGCAGGCGGTAACCACCCAGTCGTCCAGCGTCGTCATCGCGTCCACTCCTCCGCCCGGCGTACGTCGTCGACAGTGTCGCAGTCGTACCAGGGTGGCGGTCCGGTGCCGGCCCACGGCACTTCGGTCACGTCGAGGCCGCCGAGCAGCGCGCGCATCGAGGCGCCGGCGAGCGTCCCGCCCCGGGTCTCGGCCAGCCGGGCGGCCGCGGCCCGCAACGCCTCGACCCGCCACACCCCGCACAGCAGTTGCCGGCGGCCGTCCTCGTCGACGAAGAGCGCCCCGTCGCGGGTGCAGTGCCGGCGCAGCGACGCCACCGCCTCCGGGGTGAGGAACGGCAGGTCGGCGGCGAGCACGGCGACCAGTTCCGGCCGGGGTGCGGCGTGGGTGAGGTGTGGCGCCGACGGGGCGACGACCGACTCGGGCCGGGCGACGGCGACGGCCGGGTGGGCGATCGGCGTGGCCGTCCGTGGATCCGGTCCGGGCAGGGTGGTCGGGCCGGGCGTGACCGTGACGGACGGATCGGCCGTGACGCTCTGGGCGGATGTGCCGGTCCGGTCGGCCTCTGCTTCACCGGGCGCGGTTCCCGCAGCCGGGTCCGGCGTGGCGGTGACGAGCCGGGCGAGGCCGGCGGCCAGTGCGGCGACCGGACCGGAGCCGGGCGGATCCTCCCGGGCGGTCAGCACACCGGCCGGCAGGCCGTCCGGGGGGCCGACGACGATCCGTGGGTATGCGTCGGCGACGGCGGCGAGGACCCGCTCCCGCATCGGCCGGCCACCGACCGGTACGGCCGGCTTGTCGACCCCGGCCATCCGGCGGGCAGCGCCGCCGGCGAGCAGCACCACCGCGTACCGGTCCACGGCCCCACGGTAGTCGCCGGTATCTCTTCCTGCTCCGGGAGCAGCGCGGCGCCCCGGTCGCCGTGATCGTCTGCGGCTCAGGCGTTCCGGGCCCGGCGTGTCGGGTGTCTGAACCGCAGACGATCAAGCCGACCCGAGCCCGCCCCGCCGGCAACCGTTACCTCGGTCCGAGTTTGCGGACGATCACGACCCACGAAAGGGGACGGAACACCACACCGCCCGGTCGGCGCAGGTCGGCACGTCGTCGGGCGAGGCAAGATGGCGGAATGGGACGGGCGACTGATCGGCGTACGGTGCTGCGGATCGACACGGCGGCACGGCCGGCCGCCCGGCGCCGGCCGGACACGCTCAGTGCCGAGGAGCCGCTGGAGATCCGGGTCGGCCGCGCCGGACCCGGTCGGCGGCGGCCACTCGCCGTGACGATGCGTACGCCCGGCGACGATCTCGACCTGGCGATGGGCTTCCTGTTGACCGAGGGGCTGATCGGCAGCACCGACGACGTGGTGACGGCCCAACTGTGCGCCGGCACCGACACCCCGAACACCTACAACGTGGTCGACGTGGTGACCGCCGACGGACTGCCGGAACCGCGGACCGACCCGTCCCGCAACTTCTACACCACCAGTTCGTGCGGGGTGTGCGGCAAGGCGAGCATCGACGCGATCCGGACCCGCTCGCGGTTCGCCGTCGACGACGATCCGCTGACGGTGCCGGCGGAGCTGCTGACCGCGCTGCCGGACCGGTTGCGGGCGGCACAGCGGGCGTTCGACCGTACCGGGGGGTTGCACGCGGCCGGCCTGTTCACCGGGGACGGGGAACTCGTCGTGTTGCGCGAGGACGTCGGCCGCCACAACGCGGTCGACAAGGTCGTCGGCTGGGCGCTCCGGGAACATCGGCTGCCGCTGCGTGGGCACCTGCTGCTGGTGTCCGGGCGGGCCAGTTTCGAGCTGACCCAGAAGGCGTGGATGGCCGGGCTTCCGCTGCTGGCGGCGGTGTCGGCGCCGAGCACGCTCGCCGTCGACCTGGCGGCCGAGGCCGGGATGACGCTGGTCGGCTTCCTGCGCGGCACGACGATGAACGTCTACACCCGACCGGACCGGATCATTACCTGACCAAGCGCCTACCCGGATCCTTGGTCGCCAAGCCTTGGCCGCCAATGCCGTGTTTGCTGTACTGGCGAGTTTGCGGTTACCGCAAACTCGCCAGTGTGGCAAACTCAGGCTGTGAGCCTGACGGAGAGTGAGCTACTGGGTCAAGCGTGGCAACAACTCGTGGCGCTCCTGCCGACGTACGTCGAACTCGTTGACGTGACACCTCGTAAGCCAAGCCCCGACACATCGATCGACAGGCTTTGGGAGGTACGAAGCACTGACGGCGGCAGAAGCCTCGTTCTCGTCACGGCCAGGACCTCCCTGGAACCGCGGGAGGCCGAACGAATCAAGGCCCAACGGAAAGGGTTGGGCTGGCCGACCAACCAAAAGCCCGGGTCACTGCTGGTCGTGGCACCGTGGTTGAGCGCCCGGTCACGGGACCTACTGGAGCAGGAAGGCTGCTCTTACCTCGACCTGACCGGAAACATCAACTTCCGGGTCGAGCGACCCGGCGTCTATCTGCGCCTGCAAGGAGCTGCCCGTAACCCTGATCCGATGCTGCGTCCGCCGGTTCGATTGTCCGGCGCGAAGGCCCGTCGGTTGGTGCGGCTACTCGTCGATTTCGTTCCGCCATACCGGTTGACCGACCTCGCACGAGCCGGCGACCTCAACCGAGGCTATGTGTCCAGCCTGCTCAACACACTGGACGAACAAGCGCTCCTCGAACGTGACCGGAAAGGTGCCGTTCAACACGTCGACTGGCCGGCCCTGCTCGTTGCCGCAGCCGGCCCGTACGACCTTTTGCGGAATAACCCGGGGACGCTGTTCGTCGCACCGGCAGGGGCCGCCGACCTCTACCGCCGGCTCGACGACACCGCTCCGGCAGTCGCCGTTACCGGCTCGTTCGCAGCATCCGCCGTCGCGCCGATCGTCGCGCCGATGCAGTTGGTCGCCTACGCGGAAGATCCCTCTGCCGTACGTCGGTTCGGCCGTCTCCTGCCGGTCGACCGAGGCGCCGATGTGGTCCTTCTACGGCCCGAAGATCCCAAACAGGTCGAGCGGACGCGACGGGTGATCGGCCACACCCACGTCGGGTTGAGCCAGTTGGTGCTGGACTGCCTCGGCGGTAACGGCCGACTTCCGGAAGAAGGGCAGGCTGTTTTGGAGTGGATGCGCACAAAAGAAAATGATTGGCGGCTCCGAGGTTTACCCGAGTTCGATGGTTAAGGTCGCATCCCGTGACCACCTCAACAAGCCCTCTTTATATAGCTGCACGCCGCGTACTGCTAGACGCTTTCGAAGCCCTGGCCGAGCATCGAAAGGCCGTCATCCTGGGATCACGTCCACGGTGGTGGTGTATGAGCTGACGGCCACCGGTTGATCCTGGGATGAGCTTATGCGGTGGTCAGTGCGGGTTTGGGTTGCGGCACGGCGTCGGGTTGTTGGTCTTCGGGGGTTTCCTGGCGGGCTTTGGTGAGGAGTTCGGGCCCGATGTAGCGGCGTTGTTCGGTCCATTCGTCGGTCTGTTCGGCCAGGACGGCTCCGACGAGGCGGATGACGGCGGCTCTGTTGGGGAAGATCCCGACGACGTCGGTGCGGCGTCGGATTTCCTTGTTCAGCCGTTCCTGTGGGTTGTTGGACCAGATCTGGCGCCAGATCTCGTGTGGGAAGTTGGTGAAGGCGAGTAGGTCCTCGCGGGCCTGGTCGAGGTGTTCGGCGGCGGTGGGGTACTTGGCGTTGATGGTGTCGACGACGCGGGCGTACTGGGCGCGGACCTCGCCAGGGTCGGGCTGGTCGAAGATGGTGCGGACCATGGTCGCCACCCATGGTTGGGCGCTTTTGGGGACCTTGGTGAGCAGGTTGCGTAGGTAGTGGGTGCGGCAGCGTTGCCAGGACGCGCCGGGTAGGGCGGAGCCGATCGCGTCGACGAGGCCGCGGTGGGCGTCGGAGATGACCAGGCGGACGCCTTTGAGGCCGCGGGCGGTCAGGCCGCGGAGGAACGCGATCCAGCCGGCGCCGTCCTCGCTGGCGCACACGTCGAGGCCGAGGACCTCGCGGTGGCCGTCGGCGTTGACGCCGACCGCTACCAGGCAGGCGACGTTGACCGTGCGGCCGTCCTCGCGGACCTTCATCGTCAGCGCGTCCAACGCCACGAACGTGTAGTGGGCGGAGTCCAGGGGCCGGCTTCGGAACGCCTCGACCTGGGCGTCGAGGTGCTGCGCCATCTGTGACACCTGCGACTTCGACAACCTGGTGACGCCGAGCTGCTCGGCGAGTTTCTCGACCCTGCGGGTCGACACCCCGAGCAGGTACGAGGTGGCCACGACCGTCACCAGGGCCTGCTCGGCGCGGCGTCGGTGTTCCAGCAGCCAGTCCGGGAAGTACGAGCCGTGACGCAGTTTCGGCACCGCCAGCTCGACCGTTCCGGCCCGGGTGTCCCACTGTCGGGCCCGGTAGCCGTTACGCGAGTTCGTCCGCTCCGGGCTGCGCTGGCCGTAGTCGGCCCCGCAGACCGCGTCGGCGTCGGCGTCGGCGGACATCAACGCGTTCGCGAACGCGGTCACCATCGCCGCCAACACGTCCGGGCCACCCTCGGCCAGTTGCTGGCGTAGCAGGTCGGCAGGGTTCACACTCTCTAATGCGGTCATCGGTGCGGTCTCCTTCAAGATCTTGGTCGGTCTCTGAAGGATCAATCCGATGGCCGTTCATCTCGTTACGGGCGAGTCAAGGACCCGACCGTCGTACACCACTCCCGTGGACGTGACCCATCCTGGCTGACGCCCAGGCGATATACGTACGAACTGGCGAGGCCGAGCTTGACATCAGTGTTGCGCCGTTCACAACCGATGCCGACCTCACCCTCGATCCTCGAACGCTCGGCCCGGAACCCAAGGTTGAGGAGGCAATGCGGTCAGCAGGGTTCCGACTAACCACCGAGCCGGGCATCTGGATCGCCTCAACCGCCGTGGAAGGCCGTGCTGTCGACGTTCCAGTCGACCTGCTTGTACCCGAGTCGCTGGCCGGCCGTGGCCGGCGCTCGGCGGACTTACCACCACACGGCAAGAACTCGGCTCGACGGACTCCCGGCTTGGAGGCGACCGTGGCCGACCACAGCAACGTACTGATCAGCAGTTTGGAGCCCCAGGTCGATCGGCGGACACTACTCGTCCCCGTCGCAGGAACGGCCGCGTTACTGGTTGCAAAGGCGCACAAGTTGCATGAGCGGCTCGCCGCCGCCGACGCCGGACGAGCGGATCGGCTCAGACCCAAGGATGCCAGTGACGTGATTCGTCTGATGCAGGCAGACTCGGCCGACCAGATCGGAGCCCGGCTGCGAACATTGGCCGACGACGAGATGGCCGGTGCCAGCGTCCGCGACGGAGTCGGGCATCTGCGTGAACTCTTCGGCCGTAGGCGCTCGCCCGGGGTCGACCTGGCTGTCCAAGCGCTACAAACCGCCGTTCCTGAGGCGGTCCTCCGAACGCTGGCCCCGGCATACATGGCGCTGCTGCTGGACAGTTACAACGCTTGAACCGACTGGAGTGAAGGAGACCAAGCAGTCAGCCGCCGATCCGGCGGCGGCGGATCCGGCGACGGCCGGGTCTGGCGGGTCGCCGGGGACCGGGCCGGCTTCGGGCTGATGGCCAGTCGGCGAGCATCGAGGGTGGGGTGCCCAGTTGCAGCGCCTCGTCGATCAGCAGCGCCATCGAATAGTCGGGTTCGGCGCGTAGTGCCCGGTCGATCGCCACACTCGCAAGTGCGCCGTTGCCGGCCCGCCACGCGGCGAACGCGAGCAGGCTCGCCGGGGCGGCGGCGAGTTCGGGATCCACCCGCCGTACGACGTCCGACCACAGGATGACCTGCCAGTCGTCGTCGCCGATGCGTTCCCAGGCATGGTCACGGACCGGCAGATGCGGCAGCAGCACCGTCAGCCAGGCCAACTCGTCGTCGGTGAGCCGCCCCTGGTCCCGATGCCGGGTCATCGCGTCCCGTACGGCTGCCTCGCCAACGGTCCGCACGACCCGGTCGGCCGCCGCCGGTGGAACGGCCGCGTCGACCAGTTCGCGGAGCCGCTCCTCCGCGCGCCGGGTGGCCTGCCGCATCGACTCCCGGGCCGGTCCGTCGAGCGGGGCGACCTGGCGGGCCAGCGCCGCCCGGTCGGGCAGCGCGACCTGGCCGGCGAAGGTGGCGGTGGCTGCCACCTCGGTGATCGCCGCGTCATAGGCGGTGCCCTCGGCGGGGCAGCAGTCGACGGCGTCGCACAGGTAGGACCAGTAGCGGTCCCCGGTCAGCCGCAGGGCCTCCAGCACCTGTATTCCGGCCTCCCGCAACGCCATGCCGACCAGTTCGACGGTCGGGGTGACCCGGGCCGCGGCACCGTAGCCGACGATCATCGCGCTGTCGGCCTGCTGCCTGACGACGACCAGGGCGAGGTGTCGGGCGGTCGCGTCCCGGGCCAGGGCCGGCGTGCCGAGCGCGGGCAGGTCGCCCCGGGCCGCGAAGACGATCTTCGGACCGCGAAGTGCCACCACCACGACGCTGTCGGCGGGGTGGAACCCGAGCAGGTAGGGCACGGCGGCGAGCAGGTCGGCGGGCGAGCGGACGGAGAGCTTGGGCGCCGCCGGCAGCCCGCCGCACGAACCCGACGCCGACGCCGGTGGCGGTGGCGGTGGCGAAGCGGGGGACGGCGGGAGATCGGGGAGCGGTGGGGGATCCATCGGAGTCATGCCGAGCAGCGTGGCCCGGCCGACGGTTGATCGGAATACGGAGCCCGGCAGCTGTGGACGACACGCGGGTCATCCACAGACACGCAGAGTATTCCTGCTGCTCAGGACCGGAACCGCACCCCATGAAGTGCGACGTCGTCCCGGTCGCCGCTGCCACCGCCCGGATGCAGGTCGAGGGTCAACTCGACCGCGGACAGCACGTCGTAGCCGGCCGCGTGCAGGCAGCGCAGCGCCTGCTCGTTGCGGGCCTGCGGGCGTACCGTCAGCTTGTCGAGCCCCCGGCGGCGGGCCTCGTCGGCGACCCGGCCGAGCAGCGCGCGACCGATCCCCTGACCGCGGTGGGTCCGGGCCACCACCACCGGTTCGACCTGCCCCGACGACCCGTCCATGATCAGACCGACCAGGCCGACCACCCCGTCGACCGGATGTTCGGCCACCCACACACCGGACAGGTCGAGCCGGGTCAGGTATTCCTCGAACGCCGCCCCGGGATCGGCACCACCGTGCCCCGGATCGGCGTAGAGAACGCCGTGGTGGGTGGCCAGTTCGGCACAGAGATTCCGGCCGGCTCCGTGGTCGGCGGGCCGGTACGGGCGGATCGCGACCTCGTTCATAACAGATGCTCGCTTCGCTCGCTCATATCCTCCCTTCTACCCCCGAATCGGCCGCCGCGATACCACCTGACGAGCACAGTTTTTCCGGGGCAACGGTTAGGTTGCCCGGATGGACCTGGCCTACCTCCGGGCACACCCGCAGCACCTGCCCACCTTCCTCACCCACCAGCGGATCCGCGAGACTCCGGTGGGTGGCGGGGACATCTGCGTGGCGTCCCGGCTCACCCTCGATGACGGCGGTTCGCTGTTCACGAAAACGTGGCCGCCGGCATCGGCCGCACCCGTACCGGAGGGGTTCTTCGCGGCCGAGGCCGCCGGCCTGACCTGGCTGCGGGCGGCCGACGCGGTGCCCGTACCGGAGGTTGTCGTGGCCCTGCCGGACCTGCTGGCACTCGAGTGGGTGGAGCCCGGCCCGGCCACCGCGGACGCCGCCGCCCGGTTCGGCCGGGAACTGGCAGCGCTGCACCGGGCCGGGGCACCCGCCTTCGGCGCCGAGTGGCCGGGCTTCATCGGCGCCCTGCCGCAGGACAACACCCCGTCGGCCGGGCCGTGGCCGGCGTGGTTCGCCGAGCGTCGGCTGCTGCCCTACCTGCGGCGGTCGGTCGACAACGGCGCGCTCTCGGCGACCGAGGTCACCCTGGTGGAGCGGCTGGTCGCCGGGATCGACGGGTACGGCGGTACGGAGCCGCCCGCGCGCGTGCACGGCGACCTGTGGCCGGGCAACGTGCTGTGGGGCGCTGACGGGCGGGCCTGGCTGGTCGACCCGGCGGCGCACGGCGGCCACCGGGAAACGGATCTGGCCCAGCTCGCGCTCTTCGGTGGCGCACCACACCTTGCAGAAGTCATCGAGGGGTACGGCGAGGTCTGGCCGCTCGCCGACGGCTGGCGGGTGCGGGTGCCGATACACCAGTTGCACCTGTTGCTGGTGCACACCGCGCTGTTCGGCGCCGCATACCGGAGCGCGGTGCGGTCCGCTGCCGAGGCTGCGCTCCGTGCCTGAACGCCGCCCAGGGCGGCCGTATGGGACGGCCCTACGGCCGGTGCCCGCGACGCGCTACGGTCGGACGATGACGATCGCCGGGCAGCCTGACCGGGGCGGGCTCGCCGACCGCTTCGGTCGAACGGCGACCGACCTGCGGGTTTCGCTGACCGACCGGTGCAATCTGCGCTGCACCTACTGCATGCCGGCCGAAGGGCTGGCCTGGTTGCCGCGCGACGAGGTGCTCACCGATGCCGAGGTGGTCCGGCTGATCCGGATCGCGGTGGAGCGGCTGGGGATCACCGAGGTCCGCTTCACCGGCGGCGAGCCGCTGATCCGTCCCGGTCTGGTCGACATCGTGTCGGCCGCGGCCGCGCTCGACCCTCGCCCGGGGTTGTCGCTGACCACGAACGGGATCGGCCTGGACCGGCTCGCCCGCCCGCTGCGGGAGGCCGGACTCGACCGGGTGAACGTGTCGCTGGACACCCTCGACCGGGGCCGGTTCACCGAGCTGACCCGCCGGGACCGGCTGCCCGACGTACTCGCGGGGTTGGCCGCGGCGGCCGCGGCCGGTCTGCGCCCGGTGAAGATCAACGCGGTGCTGATCCGCGGAGTCAACGACGCGGACGCGGTCGACCTGCTGCGGTTCGCCCTCGCCGGCGGCTACGAACTGCGGTTCATCGAGCAGATGCCGCTCGACGCGCAGCACGCCTGGCAGCGCGCCTCGATGGTGACCGCCGACGAGATCCTGGCCGACCTGCGGACAGCGTTCACGCTGCGCCCCGACCCGGCCCACCGGGGTGGCGCACCGGCCGAGACGTGGCTGGTCGACGGCCACTCCGCCCGGGTCGGTGTGATCGGTACGGTCACCCGCCCGTTCTGCGGCGACTGCGACCGGACCCGGCTGACCGCGGACGGCCAGGTACGCGCCTGCCTGTTCGCCACCGAGGAGTCGGACCTGCGTACGGCGTTGCGGGCCGGGGCCACGGATGCCGAACTCGCCGACCGGTGGCGGGCCGCGATGTGGGGGAAGAAGGCCGGCCACGGCATCGACGACCCGGCGTTCCTGCAACCGGTCCGCCCGATGTCGGCGATCGGCGGCTGACGGTGGCCGGATCGCAGCTCACCGTGCGCTACTTCGCCGCCGCCCGGGCCGCCGCGGGCACCGGCGAGGAGACCGTCGAGGCGACAGGGTCGGTGGACGAACTCGTCGACGTACTGGTGGCGGTCCACGGTGAACGGCTGGCCCACGTACTGAAGGTCGCGAGTTTCCTGGTCGACGGAACCGCCTGGCATGATCATCAAGCACCACTTCCGGCGGGCGTGACCGTCGATGTCCTGCCGCCCTTCGCCGGCGGCTGAGGAGGGCTCGGGGTTCCATGGCGGTCATCGGCTTCGCGGGGACCATCGCGGTCGTCACCGGCCTGATCCACCTTTATCTGTGGAAGAGGCTGGTCCGCGACACCACCCGCCGGGGAAGGTGGCGGCGGATCGGCACGGTCGCCGCGCTCGTCCTCGCCGTGCTAGTACCGCTGACCCTGGTCACCTCCCGGTCCGGCGTCACATGGCTGGTCTGGCCGGGCTACCTGTGGCTCGCGGTCATGTTCTACCTGCTCGTCGTGATGCTGGTGCTGGAGATTCCGATGCTGGTCGCCCGGCTGGCGCTGCGCCGCCGCCCGGCGGCCGCACCGACCGGCCCGGTCCCCACCGACCCGGCCACCGAGTCCCTGATCGCCGAACCGGCCCTGGTGGGTGGCGGGGCGCCGACCGAACCGCCGGCCCCCGCCGCGCCGCCGGTGCCGACGCCGGCCGAGGCGGGCCACGACCCCGGCCGTCGGCTGCTGCTCGCCCGCGGTGCCGCGATCTTCGCCGGTCTCACCGCCACCGGCCTGACCGGGTACGGCGTGTCGACCGCACTCGGGCCACCCCGCATCGACCGGGTACGCATCCCGCTCGCCCGGTTGCCCCGGGCGATGGACGGACTGCGGATCGCCACCGTCTCCGACATCCACCTCGGACCGCTGCTGGGCCGGCCCCACACCCAGCGGATCGTCGATCTGATCAACGGGCTCGACGCCGACCTGGTGGCGGTCGTCGGTGACCTGGTCGACGGGCCGGTCGCGGAGTTGGGACCGGCCGCGGCACCCCTGGCCGATCTACGGTCCCGCCACGGCAGCTTCTTCGTGACCGGGAACCACGAGTACTACGCCGGCGTGCAGGAGTGGGTCGCCGAGGTCGACCGGTTGGGTCTGCGGGTGCTGGAGAACGAGCGCCAGGAGATCGTGACGCCGCGTGGGGCGCTCGATCTGGCCGGCGTCAACGATCCGGCCGGGGAGGGGACGGGTGCCACCGGCGGCCCCGACTTCGAGAAGGCGCTCGGGGGCCGTGATCCGCAACGCCCGGTCGTGCTGCTGGCCCACCAGCCGGTCATGGCACAGGAGGCGGCGCGGTACGACGTCGACCTGCAGCTGTCCGGGCACACCCACGGCGGCCAGATCGTTCCGTTCAACCTGTTGGTGGGCCTGGAGCAGCCGGTGGTCTCGGGCCGAGGCAACGTCGACGGCACCGAGGTCTACGTGACCAACGGGGCGGGCTTCTGGGGTCCGCCGGTGCGGGTCGGTGCCCCACCTCAGATCAGCCTGGTCGAGCTCCGTAGTCCTTGATCCCGAAAGCAATGCCGGCCGCCGGCTGCCGGGCCGAAGCGGCAATAAAGGATGGGTAGCACCCGAATGCGCCCGTTTGCTCGGGTGATTTGTCCAAAATCTATGCCACTGGTCGGTAACCTGATGGGATAGTGCACGTCACGGTCGCGCGTGGCGCCCACCGCTGCCCGACGCGAGCGTGATTGGATGCGGCGTGCTTCCGTTCAGTGCTGCACCCCCCGGCGGCTCCCCCACGGCCACCGGGCCGTTCGTGGCGGACCTGCACATCCACTCCAAATACTCGCGGGCCTGCAGCCGCGACCTCAACATGTCGAACCTGGCCTGGTGGGCCAGACGCAAGGGCGTCAGCCTGCTCGGCACCGGTGACTTCACCCACCCCGCCTGGTACGCACACCTGCGGGAGACACTGGAGCCGGCCGAGCCCGGTCTCTACCGGCTCAGCCGGGACGCCGAGCGCGACGTCGCCCGCAAGCTCCCGGCCCGGCTGGCCAGCGTCGCCGAAGCCAACCCGGTGCGCTACATGCTCAGCGTCGAGATCTCCACGATCTACAAGCGCGACGACCGCACCCGAAAGGTGCACCACCTCGTCTACCTGCCCGACCTCGACGCCGTGGCCCGGTTCAACACCGCGCTCGCCCGGATCGGCAACATCGCCTCCGACGGCCGGCCCATCCTCGGTCTCGACTCGCGCAACCTGCTGGAGATCACGCTCGAGGCCAGCCCGGACGGCTTCCTCGTCCCCGCGCACATCTGGACCCCGTGGTTCTCCGCGCTGGGCTCGAAGTCCGGCTTCGACGCGATCGCCGACTGCTACGCCGACCTGGCCGACCACATCTTCGCCGTGGAGACCGGCCTGTCGTCCGACCCGGCGATGAACTGGCGGGTGTCCAGCCTGGACCGCTACCAGCTGGTGTCCAACTCCGACGCCCACTCGCCACCGGCGCTGGCCCGGGAGGCGACGGTCTTCGCCACCGACCTCGACTACTTCGCCGTACGGGAGGCGATGCGCACCGGGGACGGGCTGCACGGCACGATCGAGTTCTTCCCCGAAGAGGGCAAGTACCACGCCGACGGACACCGCAACTGCGGCGTCAACTGGCAACCCGAGCAGACCCGGGCCGCCGGCGGCCGCTGCCCGCAGTGCGGCAAGCCGCTGACGATCGGCGTACTCAGCCGGGTCGAGGAGCTGGCCGACCGGCCCGACGGGTTCGTGCCGGCCCACGCCCGGCAGGTCACCCACCTGGTCGCGCTGCCCGAGATCGTCGGCGAGATCAACGGCGTCGGCCCGAAGTCGAAGACCGTCGAGGGCCACCTCAACACGCTCGTCGCCGCGCTCGGCTCCGAACTGGACATCCTCACCACCACCCCGCTCGACGCCATCGGCCAGACCGGCGGCGAACTGCTCGCCGAGGCGATCGGCCGGCTCCGCCGGGGCGAAGTACGCCGTACCCCCGGATACGACGGCGAGTACGGCGTCATCCGGCTCTTCGACCCCGCCGAGCTGAACCGGGGCGGCCAGGCGCAGACGCTGTTCGACGTACCCGTGCCGCAGCAGCGACCACCGGCGGAGCCGGCCCGGCGACGGGCGGCGACCGCCGCCGCGGCGAGCCCCGCGAAGGCCCCGAACGCCGCCAAGGCCGCGAAGACCGCCAAGGCAAAGCCCGAGCCGGCGGCCGTGCCACCGATCCCACCGCCGCCGTCCCCGCACGAGCCGTTCGAGCCGATGCTGGCCGGCATGGAGGAGGTCGGCACCGGACTGCTCGACCGGCTCGACGCGATGCAGCGGGTGGCCGCCTCGGCGCCCGGCGGGCCGCTGCTCATCGTCGCCGGTCCCGGGACCGGCAAGACGCGCACGTTGACCCACCGCATCGCCTACCTCTGCGCCGAACTGAACGTCTATCCGGAGCACTGCCTGGCGATCACCTTCACCCGCCGGGCCGCCGAAGAGTTGCGGAGCCGCCTCGACGGGCTGCTCGGACCGGTCGCCGAAGACGTCACCGTCGCCACGTTCCACTCGCTGGGCCTGGCGCTGCTGCGGGAGAACGCCAAGGCGGCGGGACTGCCGCCCGACTTCCGGATCGCCGACGACACCGACCGGGCCCAGGCGCGGGCCGAGGCCGGCGACGACGAGGCCGCGTACACCGATCTGCTGCGGGCGCAGGACCTCGTCGACCTCGACGAGTTGGTCACCCTGCCGCTGGCCCTGCTGCGCGACGACGCCGAACTGGTCGAGCGCTACCGGGACCGGTGGCGGTGGATCTTCGTGGACGAATACCAGGACGTCGACGCCGACCAGTACGAGCTGCTGCGCCTGCTCAGCCCGCCCGACGGCAACCTGTGCGCGATCGGCGACCCGGATCAGGCGATCTACTCGTTCCGGGGTGCGGACGTCGGCTACTTCCTGCGCTTCTCCGAGGACTTCCAGGAAGCCCGGCTGGTCCGTCTCAACCGCAACTACCGCTCGGCGGCGCCGATCCTGGCCGCCGCGGTCCAGGCCATCGCCCCGTCGTCGCTGGTCCGTGGCCGCCGCCTCGACCCGGCCCGGCTCGACCCGGAGGCACCGCTGGTCGGCCGCTACGCGGCGGCCGGTGTGACCGACGAGGCCAACTTCGTCGTACGCACGGTCGACGAGCTGGTCGGCGGCGTGTCCCACCGGTCGCTGGACTCCGGCCGGATCGACGGCCGGGTGTCCAACGTGTCGTTCTCCGACATCGCGGTGCTCTACCGCACCGACGCCCAGGCCGCGCCGATCGTCGACGCGCTCTCCCGCGCCGGTGTGCCGGTACAGAAGCGTTCCCACGACCGGCTGCGCGACCGGGCCGGCGTCGCCGCGATCATCCACGAGCTACGCCACGAGAACGGTCTCGGCGGATCCCTGGCCGCCCGGGTACGGCTGGCCGGCCAGGTGCTGGCACAGCGGTTCACCGCGCCCACCCTCGACGCGTCCGGGGCGGCCAGTCCCGAAGACGTCTGGTCGGCGGTCGAGCTGCTGACCCCGCTGGCCCAGCGCTGCGGCGACGACCTGCCGGAGTTCCTCGCGCAGGTCACGACCGGTGCCGAGGTCGACGCGCTCGACCCGCGGGCCGAGGCGGTCACCCTGCTCACCCTGCACGCGGCAAAGGGGCTGGAGTTCCCGGTCGTGTTCATGGTGGGCTGCGAGGACGGGCTGCTGCCGATGCGCTGGCCGGGTGCCACGCCGTCGGACGACGAGGTGGCCGAGGAACGCCGGCTGTTCTTCGTCGGGCTGACCCGCGCGCAGGACCGCCTGTACGTCAGCCACACCGCGCGGCGGCTGCGGCACGGCGGCGAACGGGAGTGCCGCCCGACACCGTTCCTCGACGTGATCGACTCGGCGCTCTTCGAAC
The DNA here is from genome assembly GCF_018324255.1 of Polymorphospora rubra. Classification (GTDB taxonomy): domain Bacteria; phylum Actinomycetota; class Actinomycetes; order Mycobacteriales; family Micromonosporaceae; genus Polymorphospora; species Polymorphospora rubra. The sequence continues at coordinate 2,697,675 of NZ_AP023359.1, read as the reverse complement.
GGATCGGCGACACCGAGCCACGCCGGCCGAAGGACCGTCAGCTCCGGCTGCTCTGACTGCGACCCCTGCGCGGCCGGCTGCCCAGGGTGCTCAGGCGGTGAGGGTCACGGCCAGGAGAGCGCCGGCGAGCAGGGCCGGCCCGAACGGCAGCACGGTCTCCCGGTTGATCCGGCCGCTGGCCAGCAGCGCGAGTGCGACCGGACCGTTGAGCAGGTGCGGCAGGAGCACACCGGACAGGACGGTGTCCCAGCCGAGCCAGCCGAGTGGCACGCCTAGGACGCCGCCGAGCTTGACGTCGCCGAAGCCGAGCCGGGAACCCGGCAGCAGGGCGAGCACAACGTAGCCGGCGAGGCAGGCGATCCCCGCCGCGGCGGCCCGCCGCAGGTCGGCGCCGGCTCCGGTCAGGGCGGCCGCGCCGGTCAGACCGCCGACGGCAACCGTAAGCATGGCGAGCACCAGCGGGTCCGGCAGCCGCAGGCAGGCCAGGTCGACGAAGGCGAGGACCGTGCCGAGGGCGGCAACGCCGAGAAGGGCCGGCAGGGCGGGATCGGCGTCGAGGCTCACGGCGAGCAGACCGAACGTGACCGCACCGGTGGCCGCGGCGACCGGACGTGTCGGTGCCCGCGTCGTCGAGTAGCGGCGTACGAGGGGTGGAAGGCCGGCACCGAGCCCGGCGCCGAGCCCGGTGACCACGAGCGTGAGCAGCACCGACGGAGGCTAACCGGGGTCGCCCCCGGCGCGGGGGTGTGACGTACGCGATCAAGGGCCGTCAGGTTGCCGACAACGGCGGCCGGAGTGGGCGCCGACGGCCACGGCACTTCGGGCGAACCGGGCGGACACGGCGACTTTGGCGCACTTATGGGAGGTGAGGGTATCGAGGGGTCACGCTACGGTGGCGTCGTACACCGCCGTCCCGTACGGGTGGCCCGCTTCTCGACCTCTCGTGCCAGGAGGAACGTTCATGTCCAACTACGGACCGCCCGGCGGGCCCAACCCCGGCCAGCCGCCGCAGTGGCCCGGCGGCCAGCCCGACGATCGGCGGTACGAACAGCCGACCGACCCGTGGGGTGGGCAGGACCACCAGGTGTCCACTCCGCCCGCCGCCACCGGTTCACCGGTCGACGCGTCCGGCCAGCACGACTACCATGACCCGGCCAAGCAGGCGGGCGGCACCCAACGCTTCGACCAGCCCTACCCGCCACCGCCACAGTTCAATCCGCAGGGCCAGCCGCAGCCGGTCTGGACGCCGGCCGCCCCCGTCCCACCGGCGCGCAAGAGCAAGGGCCCGCTGATCGCGCTGGTCGCGGTGCTGGCGGTCCTGGTCCTCGGCGGCGGCGGAGTGGCCGCGTGGACGTTCCTCGGTGGCGACAACCAGAAGCCCGACGCCGCCGGGTCGAACACGTCGCCCGAGCCGGACGGCGGCTCCGGTGCCGATCCGGTCGGCGCGTCCCCGAGCCCGAGCACCGAGCCGGAACCGGAACCGACGACCGCCGCGCCCGGCCCGGGTGAGCCGGTGGATGTCCGGGAAGGGCAGTGCGTGCGGATCGAGGGTACGGAGGAAGAGCCGAAGCTGGTCGTCGCCGGGTGCGGCGCCGGCGCCTACACCGTGCTGAGCCGGATCGACGGCAAGACGAACGGGGCGGAGGACGCGAAGGCCAAGTGCGGCCGCGAGGTCGGGGTCGGCAAGTATTCGAGCTGGTACTACTTCGACAGTGAACTGGACGATCTCGACTTCGTCCTGTGCCTCCAGAAGCGCTGACTTTCCGTTACCGGGCGGCCGGACGCCGGCAGCATTCCGGCCGGCCGCCCGTGAACACCCGCCCGGTGGATCCGGAGTCGACGGACGTCGGGCTTGCACCAATGGCGTAGAAACGAATTCGTGCACCACAGGCGACCCGCCATGGATTTGATCACCATGTACGGGTGGTAATGAGCGCACCAGGTTACGGTGCGTAGTAGGCAACCCGAGGGAGTCCACCGGTTGCCGGCGCGCACCCTTCGATCTTGGGGAGATCATGTCGAGCTACGGTCCACCCGGCCCGGGCCAGCCAGATGACCCGTACAACCAACAGCCGCAGTACGGGGGCTACCCGCCGCCACCGCCCACCAGCGGTCCGGGTGGCTACCCGCCGCCGCCTTCGTCGTACCCGCCGCCGGGCGACCCGTACGGCCAGCCGGGTGATCCGTACGGCCAGCCGGGTGATCCGTACGGCCAGCCGGGTGATCCGTACGGCCAGCCGGTGAGTGGTGGCTACCCGCCGCCACCGCCGCCGACCGCCCAGTGGGGACAGCCGGGTCCGGTCGGATACCAGCCGCCGCCGGCCCCGCCGAGGCGGGGCGGTGGTGGCAAGATCGCCCTGATCATCGGCCTGGTCGTGCTCCTGATGCTCGCCCTGTGCGGCGTCGGGGTCTGGTGGCTGCTGCGGGACACGGACCAGAACGCGCAGCCCACGCCGACCGCATCCGCGCCGGTCGATCCGTCGGGCGACCCTTCGGGTGAGCCGTCGCCGAGCGCCTCACCGTCGTCGGCGTCGCCGTCGCCGTCGCCGTCGAGCGACAGCGGCACGTTCGCCAAGGGTGACTGCGTGGTCAACGACGGCACCGCCGACGACGCCGAACTGCGCAAGGTGCCGTGCGGTCCGGACACCTACGAGGTGCTGTCCCGGATCCCGTTCACCACCGACGGCGAGAAGTGCAAGACCGACCCGATCTTCGGTGACCCGGACTCGGACGCCAACTACACCCACGACAACCCGATCGACGCGGCCGACTACGTGCTCTGCCTCAAGAAGCGCTGAATTACAAAAGATAGGGCCGTCTAGCGTCAGCGCTAGACGGCCCTATCTTTTGCTCGACACGCCGATACCCCGATCTACGCACATCTAGGGTCGACGCTAGACGGGCCGATACCGTGGCATACGTGGACCCGGTCCGAAACCCGTACGCGCCCGGCGCCGGTCAGCGCCCACCCGAACTCGCCGGCCGCGGCCGCGAACTCGAAGTGTTCGACGTGGTGCTCGAACGCGTCGCCCGCAGCCGCCCCGAACGCAGCCTCGTCCTGACCGGCCTGCGCGGCGTCGGCAAGACCGTGCTGCTCAACACCCTGCGCTCGCAGGCGATCGGCCGGCTCTGGGGCACCGGCAAGATCGAAGCCCGGCCGGACCAGTCGCTGCGCCGGCCGGTCGCCGCCGCCCTACACATGGCGATCCGCGAACTCGCCCCGCACCACCGCGCCCCGGACCGGATCGACGAGTTCCTCGGCGTGCTCAAGGCATTCGCGCTGCGGGCCAACCCGCCGGCTGGCGGCCGGAGCAGTGCGCCACGGTTGCGGGACCGTTGGCAACCCGGAATCGACGTACCGGCCGCGACCGGGCGGGCCGACTCCGGCGACATCGAGATCGACCTGGTCGAACTCTTCACCGACGCGGCCAGCGTCGCCACCGATGTCGGCACCGGCGTGGCACTGTTCATCGACGAGATGCAGGATCTCGGCGCCGCCGACGTGTCGGCGCTCTGCGCCGCCTGCCACGAACTGTCCCAGCTCGGCGCACCCCTGATCGTGGTCGGCGCCGGGCTGCCGCACCTGCCGGCGGTGCTGTCCGCCGCGAAGTCGTACTCCGAGCGCCTCTTCCGCTACCAGCGGATCGACCGGCTGGACCGGATCGCCGCCGACCGGGCACTGTGCGCGCCGGCCGAGCGGGAGGACGTCGCGTACGAGCCGAAGGCGCTGGACCTGCTCTACGAGAAGTCCGGCGGATACCCGTACTTCGTTCAGGCGTACGGGAAGGCGACCTGGGACCACGCACCCCGGTCGCCGATCACCGCCGCCGACGTACGGGTCGCGGCGCCCGAGGCCGAGGCGGAGCTGGCCGTCGGGTTCTTCGGCTCCCGGTTCGAGCGGGCCACCCCGGCCGAACGCGAGTACATGCGGGCCATGGCGGCACTGTCGCATGTGGAGGAATCGTCGAGCGACGACCTGGACGCCGCCGTGCCGACCGCCGACGTGGCCCGCTCACTGGGCCGCAAGCCGGCCAGCCTCTCCCCGGCCCGGGACGCCCTGATCAAAAAGGGGCTGATCTATTCGGGGGAACGCGGCACCGTGGCGTTCACCGTTCCGCACTTCGGTCGCTACCTGCGTACGCAGCCGGGCTAGCCCGGAGGCTGTCAGGCTGCCGGCCCCGCAAACGCGCGGCGCCGGCAGCCGGTCCGAACCGGACGGTCAGCCGGAGGGTTGCAGCCGTTCGATGACGCTGCGCAGGTCGCGCCGCTCGATCGCCGCCGCCATCAGCTCCGGGAACGCGTCCGGAGTGCAGGCGAAGGCCGGCACGCCCATCGCGGCCAGCGCGGCGGCGTTCTGGTGGTCGTACGCCGGCGCCCCCTCGTCGGACAGGGCCAGGAGCACGATCACCTGTACGCCGGCGGCCGTCATCGCCGCCACCCGGCGCAGCATCTCGTCGCGTACGCCGCCCTCGTAGAGGTCGCTGATCAGCACGAAGATGCTGTCCTTCGGCCGGCTGATCAGGCCCTGCGAGTAGGCGATCGCCCGGTTGATGTCGGTGCCGCCGCCGAGCTGGGTGCCGAAGAGCACCTCGACCGGGTCGGCGAGCTTGTCGGTCAGGTCGACGACGGCGGTGTCGAAGACGACCATCGACGTACGCAGGGCGCGCATCGACGCGAGCACCGCGGCGAACACGCTCGAGTAGACCACCGACGCCGCCATCGACCCCGACTGGTCGATGCAGAGCACCACGTCGCGGTGTACGGCGGTCGACCGCCGGCCGTAGCCGATCAACCGCTGTGGGATGACGGTGCGGTATTCGGGCTGGTAGTGGGCGAGGTTGGCGCGGATCGTCCGGTCCCAGTCGATGTCCCGGTGCTTGGGGCGGTTGATCCGGGTGGCCCGGTTGAGCGCACCGGTCACCGCGGCGCGGGTCTGCTGCGCGATCCGTCGTTCCAGGTCGGCGACGACCTTCGCGACCACCTGGCGGGCGGTTTCCTTGGTCGACTCGGGCATGACCCGGTTGAGCGACAGCAGGGTGCCGACCAGGTTGATGTCCGGCTCGACCGCTTCGAGCATCTCCGGTTCGAGCAGCAGGCGGGTCAGGTTGAGCCGGTCGACGGCATCGGCCTGCATCACCTGTACGACGGTCGACGGGAAGTAGGTGCGGATGTCGCCCAACCAGCGGGCCACGTTCGGCGCCGAGCCACCGAGGCCCCCCTTGCGGGAACCCGAACCACCGGCGCCGGCACCGGCGTAGAGCGCGGCGAGGGCGGCGTCGATACCCACGTCGTCACCGCTCAGCTTCTGCCCGGTCGCGTCGGAGTCACCGCCGAGCACCAACCGCCACCGGCGCATCCGTTCCTGCTGGAAATCGGTACTCATCGGACGGTTGCCTCCGCCTCGGAAACAGGTGCCCAACCCAGCAGGGTGGACACGGTCGGCACGACCAGGGCGACCCGGGCCGGATCGAGGTCGGCCTCGGCCTGCGGTGCGGCAACCGGTGTGCCGCTCTCCAGCGCCCGGGCCCGCTCCCCGATCGACCGACGCTCCGGCCCCGCGAACTGGCTGAACGTACGCCGCAGCAACGGCAGGACCTCGACGAACACGTCCGCCGGGATCGCCGTCAGCCAGCCGTCGACCAGTGCCAGCAGGCGCGGGTCGTGCACCAGCAGCAGCCCGCCGCCGGCCAGGAAGCCCTCCACCCAGGCCGCTGCGGTGGCCGGTGGCACGCCGACGGTCAGGTTGAGCGCCATCCGGTGACCGACCTCGTCGGCGTCGAGCCGGCCGGCGTCGAACAGCAGCCGGGTCAGCCGACCGGCGAGCAGGCCGGGCACGTCGTCGCGGTTGGCGGCCCGGTCGAGGGCGTTCAACCACCGTTCGCGGAGGTCGTCCCGGTCGACCGTCGTGCCGGAACCATCCGATGTGGACGATGCGTCCTGCTGGGCGGCCTCGGCGAGCAGCCCGATGGCGGTGTGCGCGACGTCGACGTGCTTGCGCATCTCACGGGCTGCCGCGTCGTCGAGACCGGTGAGCGCGCCGGGCAGGTTGACGCAGGCGCGGACGACCAGGCCACCGGTCACCGACCGCAGCGCCCCGAGGTCGGTGCCGCGTACGTCGCCGTAGCGAACCGTACGGGCCAGCGGCGGAAGCGCGGCGAGCAGGTGCGCGACGTCGGTGTCGAGCGCGACCCGGGCGTCGAGCGCCACCAGCACGTCGTCCAGTGCCGCGGGCAGGTCGGCGAGCAGGCACTGCTCGACCAGCGCGGTCACCTCGCCGAGGCTCGCCGACCGGGCCGCCTTCTCCCGGACGCGGCCGCCGGCCGCCTCGGCCACGGTGAGCCCGTACCCGCTGGCTTCGATGAGGTCGACCACGAAGCCGGGTTCCCAACCCAGGTGCCACGACTCCCAGAAGGTGCCGCTGCCGCGCCGGGCCGGCGCCGGCCGGCCCCAGTCGACGCCGAGCACCCGCAGCCGGTGCAGCAGCCGGCTGCGGTCCCGGTCGATGTCCTTACGCAGGTCGAGATCGAGGTCGCGGGCCAGCGCCTCGGCCGGCAGCCGCAGCCGCTTCTGCGTGGCGGTCACGTCCCGCAACAGCGGGACGGCCGGGGTGTCGTCGGGCACCACACCGAGCCGGTCGCCGACCACCAGCCGCCGGTCGACCAGCTCGACCCGCAGGTCGTCGCCGTCGCAGAGAACGGCGCGTACCGACTCGGTGATCTCGGGCAGGCCGGGCATCGGCCGGCCCCGGACGACGGCGAGCGTCTCGGCCAGCCGGACGCCCTCGATCACGTGGGCGCTGGAGACCGGCAGCCCCTCGTCGCGCAATACGGCGGCGACCTGCACGAACCACCGGGCGACGGTGTGGTCCTCGGTGGTGAACAGGTGGTGGTACCACCCCGGCGAGGTCACGCCGGCGCCGTAGCCACGCCAGGAGGCGAGCCGGCCATGGGTCCATGGCACCCAGGTCAGGCTGACCTTCGCCTTGGGAACGCCGCGCAGGGTACGGGCGTCCTGCGCGGCCGGCGGCAGCGGCGCGGTCAGGGCCGGTACGTGCCACGCACCGCAGACGACCGCGACCCGCTCGAAGTCGCGGCAGGCGGCCCGCAACGCGGTACGCATGTGCGCCTCGCGCCGCTCCTCCTCCGCCGCGTGCGACCCGGTCCGCGGAGTCGCCGCGGCCCGTACCTCGGTCATCGCCTCGGCGATGGCCTCGAACGGCGCCAGCGCCCGGCTCAGCTCGTCGTCCCCGGCGAGGGACACGTCGAGGCGCTGCTCGACGACGTCCTCCCACCAGTCCTCCGGTCGCGGATAGCCGGCGGCCTCGGCCAGTTCGACGATCGGGTTGCGCCGGTCGTCGCGTTCCGCGCCGAGGTCGCCGCCGACGGTCGCGAACTGCTGGGCGGCCGGCTGGTCGCAGAACCGGACCGGTATCCCACGACCGACCGCCCAGCGCAGGGCCTGCCACTCGGGCGAGAACTCCGCGAAGGGCCAGAACGCGGCCCGGGACGCGGGTTCGTGGGGTCGGGCGTCGGGGTCGGACGGACCGGCGTCGTCGGCCGCCCCGTCCGACCCCGGTTGGCCGGAACCGTCGGGTGCGCCGGAGCCGTCCGGGGCTCCGGCGGCCGGTCCGGCCACGGTTGCCACGGCGGAGACCGGTCCGCCGGTGGCGGCGGTCTTCGCCGTACGCGATCGGGAGGTCAGCTCGGTCGGATAGGCCAGCAGGGCCACCGGTGGCCGCATCTGGTCCTGGCCGGCGAGCGCCACCAGGGCGTCCGCCTCGGGCGGGCCCTCGATGAGGACGATGTCGGGCTCGTATGCCTCCAGCGCCCGGCGCACCGCGCGGGCCGAGCCCGGGCCGTGGTGCCGGACGCCGAGCAGGACCGGGGAGCCGGTCACCCGGCGTCCCGGGCGGCACGGTAGAAGTCCCGCCAGCCGTCACGCTCGCGTACGACGGTCTCCAGGTATTCCAGCCAGATGGCCGGGTCGGCGGCGGGGTCCTTGACGACCGCGCCGTGAATGCCGGCGGCCACGTCGTCGGCGCGCAGTTCGCCGTCGCCGAAGTGCGTGGCGAGCACCATGCCGTTGGTGACCACGGAGATCGCCTCGGCGGTCGACAACGTGCCGCTGGGCGACTTGAGCTTGGTGCGGCCGTCCTCGGTGAGGCCGCCACGCAGCTCGCGGAAGATCGTGACGACCCGCCGGATCTCGTCGACGGCGGCCGGCATCTCGGGCAGTTCCAGCGACCGGCCGAGCGAGGCGACCCGGCGGGTGACGATCTCGACCTCTTCGTCGGCGGTCGCCGGCACGGGCAGGACGACGGTGTTGAAGCGGCGGCGCAGGGCCGAGGAGAGCTCGTTGACGCCCCGGTCGCGGTCGTTGGCCGTGGCGATGATGTTGAAGCCCTTGGTGGCCTGCACCTCGTCGCTCAGCTCGGGGATCGGCAGCGTCTTCTCGGACAGGATCGTGATGAGGGTGTCCTGCACGTCCGACGGCACTCGGGTCAGTTCCTCGACCCGGGCGATCCGGCCGTCGGCCATCGCCCGCATGACCGGGCTGGGCACCAGGGCGGCCCGGGACGGTCCCTCGGCCAGCAGCCGGGCGTAGTTCCAGCCGTACCGGATCGCCTCCTCGGCGGTGCCGGCGGTGCCCTGGACGAGCAGGGTGGAGTCGCCGCTGATCGCGGCGGCGAGATGCTCGGAGACCCAGGTCTTGGCGGTGCCGGGCACACCGAGCAGCAGCAGTGCCCGGTCGGTGGCCAGGGTGGCGACCGCCACCTCCATCAGGCGGCGCGGTCCGACGTACTTCGGGCTGATCTCGTCGCCGTCGCCGAGCAGGTAGGTCACCACGGCCTGCGGGGAGAGCTGCCAGCCCCGGGGCGGGGCCGGTCGTCGGACTTGGCGAGGATGGCCAGCTCGTCGGCGAACTGCTGCTCCGCGTGCTGACGCAACACGGCTGGGGGCAGGGTGGACGTGGTCACGCAAGCTCCTCGATCATTTTCTGGCGGAAGTGCAGGATTTCGGCGAGCCGCTCGATGGCCCGCTCGTAGGTGTATTGGGCCTCGTCGTCACGCAGTGCCGCGGCGCGGGCGGCAACGTCGGCGGCGGCGGACGGCGACAGTTTCCTGGCGGCCAACTGGCAGAGCGAATCTGCCCGGTAGCCCTGCCGCTCGCGGGTGATCAGCACGACGACCCGGTCGAGTACGGCCGTGCCCAGGTCGGCCGGCCACGGCGCGGGGCACATCATGAGCAACTGGTAGACCTGCTGGCTGGCGTTGTCGTCGGTGAGCAGATCGCGGGCGTGCTCGCTCAGCTCGGCCGGCGGCAGCAGTTCGTAGAGGCCCTCCGCCGGTCGGGTTCCGTAGCTGGGCCGGAGCAGCGCTTTCGCCGATGGCGAGGCGAGCAACTGTCGGGCCCACTCGACGTCGCGTTCGCGGGCCGCCGCCCGGGCCAGGCCGCGCACCAGGTTCTCCGCCCAACCGTCGGCGTCCGGCCGGTGCAGCAGGAAGGTCGTCGGGTCCGGCGCGTAGTCCAGCCAGGTCGACAGCGGGGTGGCGGCGACGAGCGCCTCCAGCCACCAGGCCCGCTTGCCGTACCCGGCGCCGTTGCCGGGGTCGGCCGACAGGCCGTCGCGGACCATCGCGGGATCGACCTCGGCCGGTGGCTCGATGATCAACCCGCCCGAGCCGTCGAGGCGTACGGCGGCCCGGGCCCGCTGCGCCATCCGTTCCTGATATGCCGAACCGGACAGCCGGGCGAGCAGCCGGACGGCCTGCTGCCGGACTCCCTTGGCCCGGTCGTCCAGCGCCTTCTCCAGGAACACCTCGTCGCCCGGCCCGAGCCCGATGCCGAGGGTGGCGATGAACCGCTCCCGGTTCGCTGCGGGCTCCTTGGACCATGCGGCGACGAGGTGGTCGCGGGCCGCGTCCGGGTCACCGCGCCGGGCCCGGGCGAGCAGGGCGGCCCGGGTGCCGGCGCTGCCCTCCTGCCAGCGGGTCTCGTCCCAGGCGACGGCAGCCGCGGCGGGCCGGGTGGCCGCGTCGTACGGCTCGTCGAACTCTTCGGTGAGGTCGACCTCGTCCGGGTCGTCGGCTTCCTCCAGCAGGTAGCCCCAGCTCGGGCGCTGTTCCGCGAGCCACCGGGCCCGGTTGCCGCCGGCCACGGCGACCAGCGAACGGAGTTCACGGCTGGCCCGCCCGGCTTCGAGCAGCGCCGGCAGCGACTGCGGCGGGGCGACCAGCCCGCGCCCGGCGGCCAGGCTGAGCCACTCGCGGGTCAACTCGCTACGGGCATCGGCGTCGAACACGTTGCCGCCGAGCAGTCTCGTCAGGCGGTTGCCGGCGGCCGCGCCGACCATCGGTCGGGCCTCGTCCGGTGCGCGGGCAGGACGGGCGACGTCGCGATCCGGCAAACCGCCGGCGCGGCGCGACACCGCGAGCAGTGCGGCCACCTCGAGCAGCCCGGAAGCGGGGTCGGCGGCGGTGGGCGGAACCCAGGTCGGTGGGCCGGTCCGGTCGGTGCCGACCAGCGCGGTCGACATCACCTCGGCCCAGGCGGGGGTTGCCGTGGTCACAGCGCCACCATCTTTCCGTCCAGCCAGGCGGTCATCAGTTGCAGTCCGGTCGGCGTCCACACCGCCGCGACCCGCACCGGGCGGCCACCGGCCAGGGCGACCAGCACCCACAACTCGGCGGCGGAGTGGAGCGGGAGAGCGTCGCCGGCGGCGTCGATCAGGTGCCACTGCCCGTCGGCGAGGGTGACCACGACCTCGTCGAGCAGCATCGGCCAGCGGTCGAGCCACGGGTCGGCGGCCAGCGCGGCGGCGTACCCGTCGAGGGCGGCCGCGACGGTCGAGGCGGACACCTCGCCCGTGCCCGGGGTCGCGGTGAACCCGTGCTGCTGGGAGACGAGGGCCCGCAGCGCCGCGCCGCCGGGATAGAAGCACAGGTCGGCGTCGACGACGGTGCCGGTCACCAGGTCGGCGCTCAACGCCTGGCCGGGTGCGGCGAAGGAGAGCACCAGGGCCGGCCGGCCGGTCTGCCGGCCGTGCAGCCACACCCGGCGTACGGTCAGCTTGTCGGCCGCCTCGTCCTGCCGGCCGAGCACCAGCCACCTGTCCCGGGTGGCCGGGGTGGCGAGCACCTCCTCGGTGCTGATCGGGTAGCCGACGTGCTGACGTACGGTCGCGGCCAGTGCGGGCGGCAGGTCGTCCAGCCGGCGGTGCCCGGCCACGAGCATCCGCAGGAGGGCCAGCTCGGTCAGCAGGGCGTCGGCGGGCTGCCCGACGGCGACCCCGGCGAGCCCCTTGACCGTCGACGCGGCGGCGGGGGCCTGCGCGTCGACCAGGCGGGCGGCCATCGAGTCCCAGTGCTTGTAGCCGTGCTGGCCGGCACCGGCGAGACCGGCCCGGATCTGGTCGGCCAGCCAGGTGTCCAGCTCGTCGAGGCCGGCGGTGACCCGGGTGGCCCGGCGCTTCGCCGTACGGGCGGCGGCGGCCGGGTCGGCGGGGCCGGCGTTCTCCTGGCGGGTCTTGGCGCGTTCGACGCGGGCGGCGCGGGAGTCGCGCCACTCCCGCACCCACTCCGGCGGCTCACCGGCGGTGAGCTTGCCGTCGGACCAGAGCAACAGCAGTGCGAGGGCATGCTTGCACGGAAACTTGCGACTGGGGCAGGAGCACCGGTAGGCGGGCTCGGCCAGGTCGACGCAGGTCTGGTAGGGCTTGGACCCGCTGCCCTTGCACAGGCCCCAGACGCCGCCGGGCTGCTCACCGCCCCCGTCGTGGCCGATGTCGTGCCACTTCTGGAGCGTGGCCAGGCCCCGGCCCGCCTTCTGCGACGACGCGTCCGGCGCGAGCGCGAGCACCTGCTCGGTGCTCCACCGGCTGTCGGTTACCACCTCGGACATGGCTCGGGACTGTAGCGGGGTCATGCGACAGTTCGGTGGGTAGCCAACCACCCACCAGGGTATGAAGGTGTCATGACTCCCGTGCGTTCCGCGGCCCGCGTCCTGCTCAGCGGGATCTTCGTCCTGAGCGGCGTCCGTAACCTGGCCAATCCCGAGCCACTGGTCGCCAAGGCGAAGCCGGTCACCGACCGGGTCACGCCGCTGCTGGAACGGGCGGATCCCCGGCTGCCCACCGATCCGCGTACCCTCATCCGCGTCAACGCCGCGGCCCAGCTCGCCGGTGGCCTGCTGCTGGCCACCGGAAGGTGCACCCGGCCGGCGGCGGCGGTGCTGGCCGCGTCGCTGGTGCCGACCACCCTCGCCGGCCATCCATTCTGGAGCGTCGACGATCCGACCGACCGCCGCAACCAGCAGACCCACTTCCTCAAGAACATCGGCCTGCTCGGCGGGCTGCTGCTGGCCGCGGTCGACACGCAGGGCCGCCCCGGTGTCGGGTGGCGGACGCGGCGGGCCGTCGACGACGGGCTCCGGTCGGTGGACCGGGGCCGTCGGTCGGTCGGGCGGGCGGTCCGGACCGCCCGCCGGGATGCCCGGATCGCGTTGCGCTCGGCAACGATCGGGCGTCAGCTGCCCCGTTGAGCCCGGATGCCGGCCTCGCCGGGCCGGTCAGTACCCTGCTCAAACTGAGCATTAGGGACCAATCTCGCCTCGTACACCCGGACAGAGTCTGGCAATAGTATGAACAAGCTGTGAATCACCTGAAATAGACTCCTTGCGTTAACGAGGACGAAATGTCGCGAACCAGTGTGGGATCGGACACGGTCCCATAACGCAGGAGGTAATGCGGTGCCTCGCCGATCTAGGCTCCGTGGTGGACCTGAACGCGAAGCACGACAACGGTACGGGGGTGGCCACGCCATGCCGGCGACCGTCGAGAGACGGCCCAGCCGACCTGCACCAGCCAACCGCCTCGCACGTGGATTCGATCGTCGGACAGTAATTCGCATCGGCATCATCGCCGGCGTCCTCTATGCCGCCTGGCTCGCCGTGGAAGCCTTCGGACGGCCGTACATCTTCTTCGACATGAAGATCTACCACGGCGCTGTGGTGTGGTGGGCAGGCGGAAACGATCTGTACGACTTCACCGCGCCCGAAACTACTCTCGGGTTCACATACCCGCCCTTCGCCGGACTCGCCATGCTGCCGATGGCGGGCCTGTCGGTGGTCGCCGCGGGCTGGGTCAACCTGCTCGTCAGCCTCGCCGCGCTCACCCTCGTACTCGTCGCGCTGATCGTGCCGATCGCCGACCGCCACGGCTGGTCGCGCTGGTTCGCCGTCGCGCTCGCGGTGTCGCTGGCGGTGGCCATCGAACCCGTACGAGAGACGTTCGGCTACGGGCAGGTCAACCTGCTGCTGTTCGGGCTGATCATGGCGGATCTCGTCGCGCTGCGCCGCCGCGCCCAGGCCGGGCTACGGCCGCCGGTGGCCGGTGGAGTCCTGCGCAGGCTGTGGCACAGCGGCGCGTGGGCCGGCGCCGGCATCGGGCTGGCCAGCGCCATCAAGCTCACCCCCGCCCTGTTCATCGTCTATCTGCTCATCACCCGTCAGTGGCGGGCCGCGATGACCGCGATCGGCACCGCCATCGGTGTCACGACAGCCGGCTTCGTTTTCGCCGGCCGCGAGTCGGCCACCTACTTCACCAGCGTGCTGTGGCAGACCGACCGGATCGGCAAGGCCGACATGACGCCGAACCAGTCGCTCGCCGGACTGCTCGCGCGGCTGTACGACTCGGTCGAGACGCCGACCCTGCTGTGGCTGGCGTTCTCCCTGGTCGTGCTCGCCATCGGACTGTCCCGGGCGTCCTCGGCGCACGCCGACGGTGACGAACTGGCCGCCTTCGCGCTCGTCGGCCTCACCGCCAACGTGATCAGCCCGATCTCGTGGACGCACCACCTGGTCTTCGTGATCCCGGCGATCGTGGTCCTCGCCGACGCCGCGCTGCGCCGCCGGGCCGCGAGCCGGGGACCGGGCCGCATCGGCAGCCCACTACCCAACCCGCTGTTCACGGCCAGCTCGCCCGGCCCGCGTACCCCGATCTGGTTCCCGACGCTGACCGGCCTACGGCATGCCAGTGCCGCGGTCGCCCTCTACCTGCTGATGCTGGTCGCCCCGATCTGGGCGTACGAGCACCAGTTGCCGCACGAGTCGCACTATCAGAACGGCCTCTTCGGCGCGCTGATGGAGAACTCGCTCGCGCTGGCGTTGATCCTGCTGGTCGCCGCCCTGCCCTGGCGGCCCGGGGCGGAACCCGCGTTCTACACCGACTCGATGATGCGGCTGCACCGCCGGCTCCTGAACGCCCGGCTGCGCTGAGGACGGTGGGTCAGGCGCAGTTGACCCACTCCTCGGTGCCGTCGGCGAAGACCTGGCGTTTCCACACCGGCAGGCGGTCCTTGACCTCGTCGACCAGCCGGGCGCAGGCGGTGAAGGCAGCCGCCCGGTGCGCCGTACTGACCGCGACGACCAGCGCCACGTCGCCGACGGTCAGCGGCCCGAGCCGGTGCGACACGGCGACCGCGTGGACGTCCGGGTCGGCGGCGATCTCCCGCACCACCTCGACCAGCACCGCTTCGGCGGTCGGGTGCCCCTCGTACTCCAGCAGCGTGACGGCCCGGCCGTGGTCGTGATCGCGTACGACGCCCTGGAACGAGACCACCGCGCCGGCCGCCCGGTCGGACACCGCCCGTTCGTGGGCGGCCACGTCGAGCGGGGCGGTGGTGACCTCGACGAGCATCGTCGGTGTGGCGATCATGGTTCCTCCCCGGCGGGCAACGGCAGCGGTACGAACGGCACCCGGTCACCCGGCCGGCCACGCGTACCCGGCTCGATGACGGCGAAGCCGTCGGCCCGGGCGAGCCCGCGCAGCATCGCTGACCCGACGTGGCGGACCGGATGCGCGGTGCCCAGCCGGGGGTCGAGCCGGACCAGCGCGAGGTGCGTGAAGTCGCCCCGTCCGGGCACCTCGTCGCCGAGCGTGATCATCGGCGGTTCCGGCTCGGGCCGGCCGGTGAGACCGGCGAGCAGCGGAGCGACCAGGGAGACCAGGGCGACGACGGCCGACTGCGGATTGCCCGGCAGACCCGCGACGAACCGGCTCCGCCCGTCCGGCCCGGTGACGCGGGCCACCAGCATCGGAAATCCGGGTCGTACGGCGACCGTGTTGACGACGTACTCGGCACCGAGTTCGGCCAGCGCCGGATGGAGGTGGTCGACCGGTCCGTGCATCGTGCCGCCGGTGGTGCAGACCAGGTCGACGTCGGCGAGCGCCTGCCGGATCGCGGCGACGTGGGCGGGCAGCGTGTCGGCGACCGGTGCGACGACCCGGGCCGGGTCGACGGCGCAGCCGTACCGCCGTAGCCAGGCGGGGACGGAGGGCCCGAGCGCGTCACGTACCCGCCCGGCGCCGGGCGGGCCGGCGGTCAGCAGTTCGTCGCCGAAGACGAGCAGCGCGGCGCGCGGCGCGGGCCGTACCCGCAGGGTGTCGTGGCCGCACGAGGCCGCGAGGCCGACGACGCCCGGGGTGACCGGGATGCCGGCCGGCAGCAACTCTTCGCCGGCCGCGGCCTCCTCGCCGGGCAGCCGCCACTCCGGCTGACGGCGCGGCGTACCGGTGACCCGACCGTCGGCGTCGCGGGTCGACTCCTCGACGCGGAGCAGCGCGTCGGCGCTGGCGGGCACCATCGCCCCGGTGGCGATCTCGACCGTGGTGCCGACCTCGGTCAGCGGCGGCGGAATGCTGCCGGCCAGCACCCGGCCGACGATCCGCCACGGCCCGTCGCCGCGAACCGCCCACCCGTCCACGCTGGAGGTCGGGAACGCGGGCAGGTCGGTCAGCGTGGTCAGCGGCTCGGCGAGGGTGAGTCCGTCGGCTCCGGCCAGCGGCACATCCACCGGTTCGGGCGCGGCGACGCGCCCGGCCGCGTGGACGAGCGACCTTGCCACCGACCAACTGACCGGCGTCGCGGAGGTGCCGGGTGCGGTCTGTGCGCTCACCCGACGAAGCCTATCGCCGGGTCGCCCGGGCCGGACCGGCCGAGGTCAGGTGGCCGGGTGGTCGCCGCCGCGCAGCTGATCGACGGTGTGGGCGAGGATCGGCCCGAGTACGGCGAGGCCGTCGCGGGCGCCGCCGGTCGAGCCGGGCAGGTTGACCACGAGGGTACGGCCGGCGACGCCGGCCAACCCCCGGGAGAGTACGGCGGTCGGCACCTTCGCCCGGCTGTGTGCCCGGATCGCCTCGGCGATCCCGGGGATCTCGTAGTCGAGCAGCGGGCGGGTGACGTCCGGGGTCCGGTCGGTCGGGGTGACCCCGGTGCCGCCGCTGGTCAGCACGACGTCGACGCCGTCCGCGACGGCCCGGCGCAGCTCGGCGGCCACCGGTTCGCCGTCGGGCACCACCACCGGGCCGTCCACGGCACAGCCGAGTTCGCGCAGGCCGTCGACGAGCAGTGGGCCGCTGGTGTCGGCGTAGACCCCGGCGGCCGCCCGGTTGGAGGCGACGACGACCCGGGCCCGGATCACGCCCGGTCCGCCGGTCGGGTCCAGTCGCCGGTGCGGCCACCTTCCTTGCTCAGCACCCGGACCGCCTCCACCGACGCCGCCGGGTCGACGGCCTTGACCATGTCGATCAGTGTCAGGGCGGCGGTGGCGACGGCGGTGAGTGCCTCCATCTCGACCCCGGTCCGGTCGGCGGTCTTCACGGTCGCGACGATCTCGACGGTCGTCTCGTGCAACCGCAGGTCGACGGTGACACCGTGCAGCGCGATCGGGTGGCAGAGCGGGATCAGGTCGGGGGTGCGCTTGGCGCCCATGATGCCGCCGATCCGGGCGACGGCGAGGGCGTCACCCTTTGGCAGCCCGTCGCGGCGCAGCAGTTCGACGACCTGCGCGGTGGTCTGCAGGCGCCCGGCGGCGACCGCCCGCCGGACGGTCTGTTCCTTGGCGGAGACGTCGACCATCCGGGCGGCACCGGCCGGGTCGACGTGGGTGAGGTTTGCGGAGTCGGCCACGGCCTGAGCCTATCGAGCGGGTCGTGCCGGCGGACTCGACGACGCGCGCCGCAGCCGTTTGTGGCACCGTCGCACCTTTTCAAACGACAGACTCACATCGATACAAGTCGACCTTTGCTGTCGGCCTCGCATTTGCCGGCCATAGTGAACGACAAGCTTCGACTAAACCGGGAGCCCACCCGGAATGTTCACCGTTCGGCATTGCCCCCGTCACATACTTCCGACGATTGCCCATCCCGACCGACGGCGGATGCTCGCTGGCCGGGCCGTCGGGACTCCCTTCGCAAGCACCGATCCACGCCATGCGAAGCTGCCCGGGCCACAAACTCCGAACGGCCCCGATAAGCCCGCGACTCACCACGAAACAAACGCACTCAGTTTCCTTGCGCAAACACCGAGTAACAATAACGAGGCGGCTTGACTAATGGTGAGCATAGCGACATTTATTGTTCGAAAAAGCGCGACCGAGACCTTAGGCTCCTGCCAGTCAAAGCAAACGGAAATGGCGCAAATCCGGTTCAGTTAAACGTTCCGTAAGCGCCCGGGGACCGAAGGAGACAGGCATGCGTTCGCACGAGTGGGGCTGAGTTCACCCTGTCGCCCGAGGGTGACTGGACGTAGTCTTGCGGGACGCACTGGGTAGCTGGTCAGGAGCAGGTGTGACTCGTACGAATCGACGTGATGCTGGGACCGATCGGCGGCTACGGCTGCTAGTCGGTCCCGTCGTCATTCTCGCGGTCGCCGCGACCGTGGTGTCGATCTACCGGCTGGCAACCGCCGAACTGCCGGTACGCCTCCCGACCCTGCTCACCCTGACCCTCCTCGCCGCGGTCGGCTTCACCGTCAAGGTCACGGTCCGGATCCGCAGCACCAACCACCACATCGCCTGGACCGAAACCGCCATCCTGGTCAGCCTCGCGCTCGCCCCCGCCGAATGGGTGGTGCTCTGCGTCGGCGTCGGCATCGCCGCGGCGATGACCGTGGCCCCCAGCCGGCTACCACTGATCAAGGCCGTCTTCGGAATCGCCAAGAACATGACCCTGGCCGGCGCGGCCGGGCTCGCCCTGCACCTGTCCGGCTGGGCCGCCGGGCAGCCACCGATCGAGATGGTCACCCCACTCGCGGTGGCCTACTGCACCGCCGTCGTGCTCGACGAACTGCTGACCCTCCCGGTCATCGCGCACGCCACCGGAAAGACCGGAAGCGAACTCTTCCGCCAGCACCTCGGCCTGCGGGTGGCCAGCGCCGTCGCCCGGTTCCCGGTGATCGTCGGCACGCTGGCCATCCTCAGGATGGACAACTGGCTGCTGGTCGCCGTACCGCCGTTGCTGCTGAGCCTGCATCTGGCCTATTCGGCCCGGGTCCGTAGCCAGGTCGAGCGCACCGCCTGGAAACAGCTCGCCCAAGCCACCGACGCACTCAACGTCGTCGACCTCGACCTCGTGCTGGCCACCGCGGTACACCAGGCCAGCGAACTGTTCTCCGCCGACGAGGTCGACGTGGAGCTGACCGACCGCGGCCGGACCGTACGCGGCAACAGCCGGGAGATCGCCTACGACGGGCCGAGCACCGACGCGCCGCCCGCCGAGGGGTCGGTCATCGCCGAAAAGCTGGTCGGCCACGACGAGAGCCACGACCTCGGCGTCGTCCGGCTGCGGTTCCGGGCACCGGTGAAGCTCAACGAACGCGAGAGATACACGCTGAGCACCTTCGCCTCCGCGCTCTGCACAGCGGTACGCAACGCGTCGGCGTACCAGGAACTGACCCGGGTCGCCGACGAGCACGCCGAAGCGGCCGCCCACGACGCCCTCACCGGCCTCGGCAACCGCCGCCAACTGCTCGATCACGGCACCGAACTGCTCGGCCAGCGCCACGCCGACGGGGTCACCGCGCTGCTGCTGATCGACCTCAACCACTTCAAGGAAGTCAACGACACCCTCGGCCACGGCGCCGGCGACGAGGTCCTCATCCAGGTGGCCGACCGGCTGCGCGACGCCGCCCAGGGCGACGACCTCGTCGTACGGCTCGGCGGCGACGAGTTCGCGGTGCTCTTCCAGGGCCTCTCCGCCCCGGCGGTCGCCACCCACCGGGCCGAACGCCTGCTCGCCACGCTGCAGGAGCCGCTCGACATCGACGGCATGCGGCTCCGGGTCGAGGCCAGTGGAGGCATCGCGGTCGCCCCGCCCAGCGGTGGAATGCCCGAGCTGCTGCGGCGCGCCGACGTCGCCATGTACCAGGCAAAACGCTCCGGAGGACAGCAACGGATCGCCACCTACGCGCCGGCCAGTGACACCGCCGACGTCGTACGGCTGTCGCTCGGCGGCGACCTGCCCCGGGCGGTGGCCGAACACGAGTTCTGCGTCGACTTCCAGCCGATCGTCGACCTCGGCACCGGCACCGTGGTCGCCGCCGAGGCGATCGCCCGCTGGCACCACCCCGACCGTGGCGACATCGACCCGATCCGGTTCCTGGAGACGATCGAACGGTCCGGACTGCTGGCCACCTTCGCCGACGCCGTACTCGACGAGGCGCTCGGGGCCGCCGAAACCTGGCAGGCCGCCGGATTCGACCTGCCGGTGGCGGTCAACGTGGCCCCCCGCAGCCTGCTCGACCCACAGTTCCCCGACCGGGTCGCCGCCCGCCTGCGGGCCCACGAACTTCCCCCGAGCGGCTCTTCCTCGAACTCACCGAGACGCTGACGGTCAGCCAACTTGAGGTCGTCGACCAGGTCCTCGAACGCCTACGGACCGAGGGCGTACGCCTCGTCCTCGACGACTTCGGCACCGGCTCGTCGTCGCTGTCGGTGCTGTCCCGCATCGCCGTACACGAGCTGAAGATCGACCGGGCGTTCGTCATGGCGATGGACACCTCCGCCGAGGCCCGGGCCGTGATCCGGTCCACCGTCGACCTCGGCCGCAGCCTCGGACTCTCCGTGGTCGCCGAAGGGGTCGAGAGCGAACCGCAACGCCACGCGCTGTGGGAGCTGGGCTGCGCCGCCGGGCAGGGGCATCTCTTCGCCCGCCCGATGCCGGCCACCCGGATGCTGGCCACCCTGCGCCGCGGCGGCGGCCAGCTCGCCCCGGCGCTGCACGACGAGGGTGCCGTCGTCCGACTGACGTCCGGCCGGCGGCCGGGCGGGCGGGGCCGCCCCGACCGTCTGCCACACTTGCCCGCGTGATCACCGCCGAGCCAGGCCACGCCGTACGCCGCTGGTGGTCGTCGATCGACCGGGCCGCCGCCGGACTCGCCGCCGACCTCGGCCTCTACGCACTCTCCGCGATCTTCGCCGCCGTCACCGCGGCCACCTCCACCCTGCTGCCGCACCGCGCCTGGGGTGCGGTGGCGGCCGTCGGTTACGCCGCCGCCGCGCTCGCCGTCGCCGGCCAACTGGTCGCCCGGCGGATCGACTCCGGCACCCGTCTGGCCGGCACCGCCGCCCGTGCCGCCGTCACCGCGCTCGCCTTCGCCGCGACCGCCCTGCTTCCGATGGTGCTCCAGGCCATCCAGCGGGCCGGCGGCCGGACCGACCGGGCACAGGAGGAGGTGGTGGTCGTCGAGCACGGCGGCGCCCGCCTGCTCGACCACGGCACCCCCTACCTCGGCACCGACGCCATCGCCGCGCTGCCACCCGGCGAGCAACTGCTCGGCTACCTGCCCTACCAGCCGGGAATGGCACTGTTCGGGCTGCCCCGCGCGGTGGCCGGCGACGGCTGGTGGACCGACGCCCGGATCTGGTTCGCCGTCGCGACCGTCGCCGCCCTGACGCTGGCCGTCCGCACCGTCCGTGGCAACGGCACCACCGGCTCCCGGCCGCCGGTCGACCTCTCCGCCGCCCGCGACGCGGCCCTGGTCCGGGCGGTGCAGCTCGCCACCGTACTGCCGGTCTGCGCACTGACCCTGGCGACCGGCGGCGACGACATCCCCGTACTCGCGCTCTGCCTGCTGGCCCTCGCCCTGTGCGCGACCGCCCGGCCCGGGGCGGCCGGCATCGCGGTCGGGCTCGCCGCCGCACTCAAACTCTTCGCCTGGCCGGTGGCGCTGGTCCTGCTGGTGCACGCGGCGACCCGCGGCCGGCGGCCGCTCGGCCGCCTGGCCGCCGGCGCGATCGGCCTCCCGGCGCTGGCGCTGCTGCCGGCCGTCCTGGTCGATCCGGCCGCCTTCGTTGACAACGTGATCCGGTTCCCGCTCGGCGACGCCCTGGTGACCAGCCCCGCCCAGTCGCCGTTCCCCGGCTATCTGATCGCGTCGGCGCTGCCGGGCGGCCGGTGGATCGCGGCGGCGCTGCTGGTCGCCGCCGGACTGGCGATCGCCGTCCACCTCGCCCGCCGCCCGCCCCGCACCGCCGCGACCACCGCGCTGATCTGCGGGTACGGCCTCCTGGCCGCGATCCTGCTCATGCCGTCCACCCGGTTCGGCTACCTGCTCTACCCGGTCGCGTTCCTCGCCTGGGCCCCCGCGCTACGGCCCGCCGGCTCCAGATCAGGAAGCGGCGACGCGACCGGAGCCCGCGGCAGGACCGGCACCGGTGCCGACAGCCTCGACACGCTGAAAACGATGGGCTGATGCGGGCCGGCGTACTGGCGGTGGTGGCGGCCGGCGGTGCGCTCGGCTCGGCCGCCCGGTACGGCCTGGCCGAAGCCTGGCCGGGCCCCGCCGGCGGCTTCCCCTGGGCGACGCTGGTCACCAACCTGATCGGCTGTGCCCTGCTCGGCGTGCTGATGCAGATCGTCACCACCCGGCCCGGCATCCATCCGCTCGTCCGGCCGTTCCTCGGCACCGGCCTGCTCGGCGGCTTCACCACCTTCTCGACGTACGCGGTCGAAACCCGGGACCTGGTGGCCGGCGGCCACCTCGCACCGGCCGCCGGCTACGTGCTGGGCACCCTGGTCGGAGCCCTGCTCGCCGTACGCCTCGGAATGTGGGCCGCCGGGAGGTGGCGCCGGTGACCCTGCTGCTCGTACTCGCCGGCGGCGCCCTCGGCGCGGTGTGCCGGTTCCTCGTCGACGCGGCCGTGACCAGCCGGCTGCCGGCCGGGCGGCCGTGGGGCACCTTCGTGGTCAACGTCGCCGGCTCGGCACTGCTCGGACTCGCCGCCGGTGCCGGCAGCGGCCTGCCCGGCTGGATCGGGCCGCTGGTCGGCACCGGCTTCTGCGGGGCGCTCACCACCTACTCCGCGTTCGCGTACGAGACGGTCGGCCTCGCCGCCGACCGGCACTCCCGACGCCGGGCAGCCGGGTACGTCGTCGCCACCCTGGTGGTCGGGCTCGGCGCCGCCGCCCTCGGCTGGCTCGCCGGCGCACGAATCCTCGGTAACACCCCAATCTGAGCCGTTTGCCGGTCGACCGCCACCAGGCCGCGTACACCTGAGGGCATGGGAAAGGTCTACCGCGACCGGGCGGTGGCGGGCGAGGAACTCGCCGACCGCCTGGCACACCTCGCCGGTCAACCCGACGTCATCGTCCTCGGCCTGGTACGCGGCGGCGTACCGGTCGCCGCCGTGGTCGCCGACCGGCTCCGCGCTCCGCTGGACGTACTGGTGATCCGCAAGCTCGGCGTGCCCTGGGCGCCCGAATTCGCCTTCGGTGCGATCGGCCCCGGCGGGGTACGCGTCGTCGACGAGCGCACCGCGAGCGGACTCGATCCCGCCGACGTCGACGAGGTGACCCGCCGGGAATCCGCCGAACTCGAACGCCGTGAACAGCACTACCGCGGTGGCCGGCCCCCGCTGGACCTGAACGGCAGGACCGCCGTGATCGTCGACGACGGGCTCGCCACCGGCGCCAGCGCCCGGGCGGCGGCCGAGGTCGCCCGGCGGCTCGGCGCCCGGCGGATCGTGCTGGCCGTACCGGTCGGCGCGGTCGACGCCCGGAGCCGTGTGGACGCCGTGGTCGACGAACTGGTCTGCCCGCTCTGCACCCCGGAGTTCGGCGCGGTGTCCATGTTCTACGCCGACTTCCACGAGGTCTCCGACGGGGAAGTGACAGCCCTGCTGGACCGCCCCGGGTGACGCCGACCGGTAACGTCGAGGTATGCAGATGAACTGTCCGAAGTGTCGGGGCACCATGCGCCAGTACGAGCGCAGCGGCGTCACCATCGACCAGTGCGCCGAGTGTCGCGGCATCTTCCTCGACCGCGGCGAGTTGGAACGGCTCTTCGACGCCGAGGCCAACTGGAACCGGCAACACCCGCCCACGCCACCCGGCGCGCCGCCGGCGTACGCCCCGCCGCCCCCGCCCGGCGCACCGCCGGCGTACGCCCCGCCCCCGCCGCCCGGTGGTGGCTACCAGCCGCCGCCCCCGCCGCCACCGGCCGGCGGATACCGGCAGGGCGCGCACGTGCCGCCGCCCCCACCTCCCGGGCACGGTTACCCGCCGGCGCCCGCCTACGGCAGCGGCCACCACGGCTACCACGGGCACTACCGGCACAAGCGGCAGAAGAGCTTCCTCAACGAACTCTTCGACTGACGCCGCGCCGAGCGGCCGGTTCGGCCCGGCCCAGGACGTGCGTGCCGGGGTCGGGCCGGGCCGAGGTTGCCGCCGGGTCCCGGTAGCCCGAAGTCCGGTGTCCGCCCGGGGACCGGCGGATGAAGGTTCGCCGATGAAACCGGGTCGCCGGGCGCTGTCCGGCGACCCGGCATGCCAGGCTGGAACGATGACGGCGGCCTTCCCGCTCGACGCGTCCGCGGCCCTCGACGCCACGTACGCCGGCATCACCGACGTGGTCGGCGGCATCGACGACGTCGACCTCCTGCGCCCCACCCGGTGCCGCGGCCTCCTGGTGGCCGACCTGCTGGTGCATTTACTGGCCGACGCCCGCCGGGCCCTGCTCGCCTTCGCGAACCCGGTCGCCGGACCGCCCGACACCGACGCCGTGAGCTACTGGCGCCGATACACCGTGACCAGAACCAGTGAAGACCTGGTCTGGGACGTATGGCGGCACCGGCGCGCCGCCGCCGCCTTCGAACGCCCCGACGACATCGTCGACGCGTGGGCGGAAACCTCGGCCGCGGCGGTCGGGGCGGCCCGCGCCGCGCCGTACGACGCCTTCGTGGCCACCCAGGGCCGGGTGCTCGCCGTACCCGACTTCGTGGCGACCCTGGTCACCGAGGCTGCCGTCCATCACCTCGACCTGATCGTGGAGCTGCCGGAGGCGCCGTCGCCCGCTCCCGTCGTCTACGGGCCGGCGGTCACCACGCTGGACGGTCTGCTCGGCGACGACGCGGTGCGGCCCGTTCGCTGGGGCCCGGCCGAATACCTGTTGAAGGCCACCGGTCGGGTCGCCCTCGACGAGCGGGACCGGACCGAACTGGGGCCGGCGGCCATCTGGTTCCCGCTGCTCGGCTGAGCGGCGGGCGGATCAGTTGATGGCCATGTCGACGAAGCGCGACAGGTGCAACTGGGCGGCGACGGTGATCGTGTCGGTGGGACCGTTACGGTGCTTGGCCACGATGAAGTCGGCCTCGCCGGCGCGCGGCGACTCCTTGTCGTAGTAGTCGTCACGGTGGAGCAGGATGACCACGTCGGCGTCCTGCTCGATGGAGCCCGATTCCCGCAGGTCGGACAGCTGCGGGCGCTTGTCGGTGCGCTGCTCCGGCCCACGGTTCAGCTGGCTGACCGCGATCACCGGACACTCGACCTCCTTGGCGAGCAGCTTCAGACCACGGGACAGCTCGGCGACCTCCTGCTGACGGCTCTCGGTCCGCTTCGGCGAACTCATCAGCTGGAGGTAGTCGACGACGATCATCTTGAGGTCGTGCCGCTGCTTGAGCCGCCGGGCCTTGGCCCGGATCTCCATCAGGTTCATGTTCGGGGTGTCGTCGACGAACAGCGGTGCCTCGCTGATCTCACCCATCCGGCGGGCCAGCTTGCTCCAGTCGTCGTCGGAGAGCTGGCCGGAGCGCAGGACGTGCAGGGGCACCCGGGCCTCGGCCGAGAGCAGTCGCATGACGATCTCGACCTTGCTCATTTCCAGCGAGAAGATGGCGCTTGCACAGTTGTGCCTTACGGCCGCATTTCGGGCGAAATCCATGGAAGCGGTCGACTTTCCGAGACCCGGCCGGCCGGCGACGATGATCAGCTGGCCGGGGTGCAGGCCGTTGAGCAGCCGGTCGAGGTCGCTGAACCCGGTCGGCACACCGGTCATGACGCCGCCCTGCGCGCCGACCGCCTCGATCTCGTCCAGGGTCGGCTGGAGCATGTCGGCGAGCACCGCGAAGTCCTCGCTGACCCGCTTCTCGGTGACGTCGTAGATGGCCTGCTGGGCGAGATCGACGATGTCGTCGACGTCGCGCCCGCCACCACCGCCGGACCCGTAGCCGAGTTGCACGATGCGGGTGCCCGCCTCGACGAGCCGGCGCAGCACCGCGCGCTCGGCGACGATGCGGGCGTAGTAGGAGGAGTTGGCGGCGGTGGGGACGCTCGCGATCAGGGTGTGCAGGTAGGGCGCGCCGCCGATCCGGCCGATGTCACCGGAGTCGACCAGCGCGGCGGTGACCGTGACCAGGTCGGCCGGCTCGCCCCGGCCGTAGAGGTCGAGGATGGCGTCGAAGATGGTGGCGTGCACCGGACGGTAGAAGTCGTTGGTCTTGAGGATCTCGACGACGTCGGCGACCGCGTCCTTGGAGAGCAGCATTCCGCCGAGGACGCACTGTTCGGCGGCGATGTCCTGCGGGGGCGTCTTGTCGAACTGGCCCGGCGGCGGCCCGCCGCCGTCCCCGGGCGGTCCCGGCGGTCTCGAACCCGCCGCGCGTACGTCGTCGGTGATCGACACGTCACCCCTCCGTCCGATCGGCGACCCACACCCCAGCAAAGCGCCTGGGTAAGACAGTCTTTCCAGCACCACGTCCCGTCGTGCGACCGGGGTGGAGCCGCACCTGCGAGACGAGGCCGAACGGCCACCATACGAATCCCGGGTTCGTTGGCCAAACCGGCCGGTGGACAAGCCTTGGGACAACCTGTGGACAGGAAGCCTCCAGGTTGTGCGCAGGGCTGTGCACAACCTGTGGATAACTCACGAGTAGGTAGGGTGAACACGCCTTGACCTGCAGCTATTCAATCCACATGCTGTGGATAAGAAAAAACCGTCAGGTTGGCACATCGGTGCTGGGCTATCGCCGGCTCCGGCGGTTGTGTCTGGATGGCCGATTGCGCCCCGATCTGAGAAAGGTCAGGCTCCCGCCGTGGACTACCGGGACTGGCGGCACGATCAGCGGCCCGGCCATGCCTGGCCAGCCCACGAGGACCAGCCGGTCGCCGATGACGGTGACGACCGCTCGCGGTTACCCGTCACGGGAGCCGACGGCGTGCCGGTCCCCGGGTCGTCCGGCCGCCGCGGCCGGCACCACCGGGCCGAGGAGCCGGACGACGCCGATGAGCGGCCGACCGGCCGGCACAGCGCCGGCACCGGCTGGCGACACACCGAGACGACGACCAGTTGGCAACGGGTCACCGAGACCCGTGACTGGCGCGAGACGACCAGCACCTACGACTGGTCCACCGCCTCCGACGACGGCTACGGCGACACCTGGCGGCACGACGGACCGGTGTCCCGGGGCCGGCGTCGCCGGGAGCGGGCCGACTGGTCGGCATCGACCGAAACCGGCGAATGGGCCCAGGGTGCCTATACCGGCCAGTTCGACCGGGTGACCGACGGCGACCCGGACCGGTGGAGCGGGGACGGCGACCCCGCCGGCCGCAGCGACCGGTGGAGCGGGGCAGCCGTACCGGCCGGCCGGTGGCCGGCCCGGACGACACGGCCGGCTGGTCGTTCTCCCCCGAGCAGCCACGACGGCCGGGTGGCGTCGACGACACCCGGCCGCACGGGACGCCGTACGCGGACGGCGGCCGGCGCCGCGGAACGGGGCGCGGCCAGCAGGGACACCCGGCGAACGGGCGCGAGCGTACGGCCGAAACCGGTCAGTGGAGCAGTTACACCGACACCGGTCAGTGGAACCGGATGACCGACACCGGTAGCTGGGCGCCGCCGACCGACGATCCGCCGTACGGGTCGTCCGCCGACCGGCACGGGCGGTACCGGCCGGCGCGTGACGATGCCGAATCCGACCGGAGCCGCCAGGCCCGGCACCACCGCGACGACGAGTTCTGGTCCGGCGCGAGGTTGGCCGAGGACGACCCGCGCTGGGTCGGGACACCCGCCACCGCCCCGCGTTCGCCGGCGGTCAGTTTTCCGGGCACGACACAGTCCCCCGACGCACTGCCCGACGAGCCCGGCGCCGGACCGCGGACGGGTGTCACGATCCCGGAGCAGTCCCGTGGCCGGCGTGCCGCCACCGCCGGGTCGCCCGGCCGGTCCACGGCCACCCGTACGGCGACCACCCGTCGGCCGGCCACCCGCGACGACGGCCTGCTCGATCCCGATCCGGGCGGCGCGGTCGCCTCGGTGCTCTACACGGCGGCCTGGTACGCCGTACCGCTGCTGTTCTTCTTCGTCTGGATGCTGACGCTCGACAACGCCGCGCCGGTGGGATGCGTGGCCGACGCGGCCGGCGGCGGCTGCGCATCGCCACGGACCAACGCCGTCGGCTCGCTGCTCGACGGCGCTCCCCGGTTCGGCGCCGCCCTGGCGACCAGCCTGGGAGTCGCCGTCCTGCTGCGCTGGGCGAGTGGCACGTGGCGGGCGGTCAGCGTCGGGCTCGCCGCGGCCGTCGTCGGCGGTGGTCTGTCCACCGTGCTGCTGAGCGCGATCACCGGCGAGCCGCTCGGCTGAGTCACCGCCGCAACCAACGGCCGGTCTCGGATTCCACACGACCCGGTCACACCGCAGCACGGTCAGGTATCGGCTCGGACTCGACGGGAGCCGGTGCACACATCGGATGCTCTGAATGGACGTCAGACGATCCGGCGCCGCCGGGTTGGGTTGCCGACGACGGCGCCGCCCCGGGCGCACCGGATCGCGTCGGCCGAACTTTTTCCAGGAGGACACCGATGGACCGTTTCCGCCGCCCGTCGAGGGTCGCCGTGCTGGTCGTCGCGCTGTCGGCGGTGCTCGCCGGCAGCGCCTGCACCGCCCACCGGTCCGCATCCGACTCCGCGGCCCACCGCGAGGCACCGACCCAACCGGATCGGCGTACGGAGGAGAGCCCTCCGCTTCCCTTCACCGACGGCGAGATCCGGACCGACGAGGATCCGCAGTCGACGTTCGGGGTGGACGTCGACACCGCCTCGTACGGCTACGCCCGTCGACTGATCAACGACGGCCGGCTGCCGGACGGTGAGAACGTCCGCGCCGAGGAGTTCGTCAACGCCTTCGACCAGGACTATCCCGAGCCGGCCGGTGACGGGTTCGCGATCCACGTCGACGGTGCCCGGCTGCCGGAGGAGCACCGGTCCGAGCCGGCCGGTGACGTACGGCTGCTCCGGGTCGGCCTGCAGACCCGCGGCGAGGACCCGGCCACCCGGCCGGACGCCGCACTCACCTTCGTCGTCGACGTCTCCGGATCGATGGGCGGACCGGGCCGGCTCGACCTGGTCCAGGACGCCCTGCACACTCTGGTCGACCAGCTCCGCGACACCGACTCGGTGGCGATCGTCGTGTTTCACAAAAAGGCGCGGACCATCCGGAAGATGACCCGGGTGTCCGACGCCGACGCGCTGCACGACGCGATCGACTCGCTGCGTACGGAGGGCAGCACCAACCTGGAGGCCGGGCTCGAACTGGGCTACCGGGTCGCCCGCGACGGCTTCCGCGAGGGGGCCAGCAACCGGGTGATCCTGCTGTCCGACGGGCTGGCCAACGTCGGCAACGACACCGCGGAACCGATTCTCGAGCGGGTACGCGAGGAGGCCGCGAAGGAGATCGCGCTGCTCGGGGTCGGTGTGGGCAGCGACTACGGCGACCGCCTGATGGAGCAGCTCGCCGACCGGGGCGACGGTTTCGTGGTCTACGTCAGCGAGCCGGAGCAGGCCCGGGAGGTGTTCGTCCGGCGGCTGCCCGCGACTCTGGCGGTACGGGCTCTCGACGCCAAGGTGCAGGTGACGTTCGACCCGTCGGCGGTCCGGTCGTACCGGTTGATCGGCTACGCCAACCGGGCGATCGCCGACGAGGACTTCCGCGATGACCGGGTCGACGGTGGCGAGGTGGGTCCCGGGCACAGCGTCACCGCGTTGTACGCGGTGCGGGTACACGACGACGTGCCGGCGGGCGCGCAGCTCGCGAAGGTCGACGTACGGTGGCTGGATCCGCGGAACCGGTCGGCGTCCGAGACGTCCTCGGGGGTGACCGCGGGTGCGCTGGCCGGCGGGTTCGAGGCGTCCGCGCCGCGGCTGCGGGTCTGCTACGCCGCCGGTTATTTCGCGGAGACGCTGCGGGGTGGGTCGGAAACGACGTACCCGGACCTCGCCGCGGTGGCCGAGCACGCGGCGGTGGAGACCGAGGATCGGCAGGTCGACGACCTGGCCAGGGTCATCCGGCGGGCGGCCAACCTGGACTGAGCCATATCGCGGGCATCTTGTGCCGGTCCCTTTCCCGTTCGGGCGTGGCCGGAACGGGAAAGGGGGTCCACCGGCGCCGGTGGACCCCCTTTCCGATCTGCCTTACTTGGCCCGCACCACGTTCAGGCTGAACTTGGCGGTGACCTCGGGGTGCAGCTTGACGCTGACCGGGTAGGCGCCGACCGACTTGATGCTGCCGGGCAGTTCCAGCCGGCGGCGGTCGAGGGTCGGGCCGCCGGCGGCCTTGACCGCGTTGACGATCTCGGCGGCGGTGACCGAGCCGAAGAGGCGGCCGCCGTCGCCCGCGCGGGCGGTGAGGCTGACCTTGAGGCCCTCGAGCTGGCCCTTGACCTCGTTGGCGTGGCCGAGGTCGCGGATCTCGCGGGCCGAGCGGGCCCGCCGGATCACGGTGACCTGCTTCTCCGCACCCTTGCTCCACGGGATCGCGAAGCCCTGCGGGAGCAGGTAGTTACGGCCGTAGCCGCCCTTGACCTCGACGATGTCGCCGGGGGTGCCGAGACCGGACACCTCCTGAGTCAGGATGATCTTCATGTCGGTGCCCCCTCTCAGCGCGCCGTGGTGGTGTACGGCAGGAGCGCCATCTCACGGGCGTTCTTGACCGCACGGGCGATCTGCCGCTGCTGCTGGGAGGTGACCCCGGTGACCCGCCGAGCGCGGATCTTGCCACGGTCGGAGATGAACTTGCGCAGCAGCGCGGTGTCCTTGTAATCGATGTAGGTGATCCCGTCCTTGTCGAGCGGGTTCACCTTCTTCTTCGGCTTGCGCAGTGCCGCAGCCTTCGCCATTGCTCTTGCTCCTGGTTTGCGGTCCCGGCCGCTTCCGGCCGGCATCAGAACGGGGCTCGTCGTCGAAGTTTCCGCCACCGCCCGAACCGGAGGAGGCGGGTGCGGCCGTGGCCCACGGGTCGTCGAAGTTGCCTCCGCCGCCGCCCTGGCCACCACCGCCACCGGAGGCACCGAAGCCACCGCCGCCGGAGCGGGACATCTTCTGCACCTTCGCCGTGGCGTAGCGCAGCGACGGACCGATCTCGTCGACCTCGAGCTCGATGACGGTGCGCTTCTCACCCTCGCGGGTCTCGTACGACCGCTGACGCAGCCGGCCCGAGACGATCACGCGGGCGCCCCGCTGCAACGACTCGGCGACGTGCTCCGCCGCCTGGCGCCACACCGTGCAGGCAAGGAACAGTGCCTCGCCGTCCTTCCACTCGCCGGAAGCCTTGTCCATGAACCGGGGCGTCGAAGCGACCCGGAACTTGGCGACCGCGGCACCCGACGGGGTGAAACGCAACTCGGGGTCATCGGTCAGGTTGCCGATGACCGTGATCGTGGTGTCTCCTGCCATGACCATCTCCTCGCGCACTCATCTTCGTCCGCGCACAGGCTCCCAGAGCCGTACGACAGTGATGAGGCTGATCCGGACGGGCCGCGAAACGCGTCAGCGCGTCTCCGGCCGAATGACCTTGGTGCGCAGCACGGACTCGTTGAGTCGCAGCTGACGGTCCAGCTCGGCCACCGCCGCAGGCGTCGCCTGCAGGTCGATGACGGCGTAGATGCCCTCGGCCTTCTTGTTGATCTCGAACGAGAGGCGCCGGCGGCCCCAGACGTCGAGCTTCTCCACCGAGCCACCCGCGGTCCGGATCACGTTGAGATACGTGTCGAGCGACGGGGCGACGGTGCGCTCCTCGAGACTCGAGTCGAGGATCACCATGATTTCGTAATGACGCAAGACGTGCTCACCTCCTATGGGCTGGCGGTCACGGTCCTTCCGTGACAGGAGGTCGTGCGTCGTTGGCGCTCGGACCGTGGGGGAACCCACGGCCGGACGGACAACCCCACGAGGATACCGGGTACGCCGCGTCGGGACACGTCCACCCCCGGTGACCTGCCGTACCGGTGTAGCGGGCGAGGGCTCCCCCGGGTCACCGGGGGAGCCCTCGCCGTTCCGCGTGGCCGCGGGGCGCGCTATCCGCATTCTTTGGGTGGGACCTGGGGAGGAACGACCACACCGGCGAGGTTGGACAGGAAGCGCCCCGCGGAGCCTCTATGTCGCGCTGCGCGAAGAACTGCACTGCGCCAGATATGTAGCACTAAGCCGGAGCAGTCCGGCTTGTTCGTTGAGCAATAATAGCCCGAATTGCACCTGCAGATACGCCAACGACGCAAACCGTCGCGACGAGTGCCAGAAGGCCGATCGGACCGGTGTCCCGGACCGGCTCGACGGAGGCCATCGGCTCGGCGGCGGCGCCGTCACCGGGGTCCGCCGGAGACCCGCCGAGCCCCGCAGCGGGCACCGGGAGGTCGCCGACCGGCGCGCCCGGATTCGGCGTGGGCAGCACGGACTCCGACGGGGTGGCCGACACGCCCACCGACGGTGTGGTGCCCACCCGTGGGGACGCCGGCGGGCGCGGCGCCTCCTCCACCGGCCGGGTCGTCGGCGGCCGGCCGGGCGCCGAGGTGGTCGGGTTCGCCGTCGGCCGCCCCGGCGTGGACTGCGGTGGCGGGGCGGCCGCCACCTCGACCCGTACGGCCGACTCCTCGGACAACACGCAGACCGGTTTGAGGGCCAACTGGACCGGTCCGCGCCGGAATAGCACGTCGGCGGTCGCGCCGCTGGCGATCTCGCCCTGGGCCGAGCCGTCGAGCAGCAGCCGGGCACGGCGGCCGGTGTTGTTGACCACCCGCAGGGTGCTCTCCGCCGGCACCGTCACCGAACCGACGTCCGGCTTGGCACCGCAGGCGACACCGAGCAGGCCGTCGCCGCTGAAGACCACCGCCTGACCACTCTCCTGCACCGGCGCGCCCGGCGTCGGACCTGGCTCGGCGTGCGCCGGACCGGTGAACAGCAACGGCGCGCCGAGAAACAGGGCGCCCGCCGCCACGGCGGCACGACGATGTCGGGACAACAGCGACATCCACCATCTCCCCATGTCGATCTTCGGGTCGGGGTTGAGATCGGCGGCCCCCGGCCCGTTGGTCATTGCAGGTAACGACGGGCCGGCGCGGCGGGTGACGCGCACGACGTGGGCGATCCGCGAGTTACGACGTACGCCGGTCGGACGGCCCGGCAGCATGTCCGGCGTCGCACCGGCGACGTAGGCTCGCCTGCATGCGTATCGGAGCCCATGTCGACGCCGGCGACCCGCTCGCCGAAGCGGCCGCCCGTAAGGCCGAGGTGGTGCAGTTCTTCCTCGCCGACCCGAAGGGCTGGAAGGCGCCGGAGGAACACCCCGACGCCGACGGGTTGCGCGCCGCCGAGGTCGAGGTCTACGTCCACGCGCCGTACGTGATCAACGTCGCCACGACCAACAACCGGATCCGTATCCCCAGCCGCAAGCTGCTGCTCAGCCACGCCACGGCGGCCGCCCGCGTCGGGGCGAAGGGGCTGATCGTCCACGGTGGCCACGTCGGCAAGGGCGACGACGTCGCGGTTGGTTTCGACAACTGGCGCAAGACGTTCGCGTTCGCCGCCGAGTCCGGCGGCTTCGCCACCCCGATCCTGATCGAGAACACCGCCGGGGGCGACAACGCGTGTGCCCGCCGGTTCGACGCGCTCGCCCGGCTGTGGGACGC
The DNA here is from genome assembly GCF_018324255.1 of Polymorphospora rubra. GTDB lineage: Bacteria > Actinomycetota > Actinomycetes > Mycobacteriales > Micromonosporaceae > Polymorphospora > Polymorphospora rubra. The sequence continues at coordinate 2,664,670 of NZ_AP023359.1, read as the reverse complement.
GATCGGGTCGTACGAGGTCGGCTTCTGCCTCGACACCTGCCACGCGCACGCCGGCGGCGAGGCCCTGCTCGACGTCGTCGACCGGGTCAAGGCGATCACCGGCCGGATCGACCTGGTGCACGCCAACAACTCCCGGGACGCGTTCGACTCCGGTGCGGATCGACACGACAACCTCGGGCAGGGGATGATCGATCCCGAATTGCTGGTCGCGGTGGTCCGCGCCGCCGGCGCACCGGTCGTCGTCGAGACCCCGGGCGGGGTCGACGGACAGGGCAAGGACATCGCATTCCTGCGTGACCGCGTCACCGCCTAGGGGAACCCGTATGAGCACCGAGCAGCCGAAGGTCTCCAACCGGGGCGCGGACACCGACCCGAGCGGGGCGACGCCGAGCGGCGGCCCGGCAACCGAGGCGCCGGCCGTGACACCGGACGGGTCCGCGGCGGGCCCGACATCGGTCCCACCGGCGGCCCCGGCCACGGCGGCCGACGTGACGGCCACACCCGCCCCGGCAGCCCCGACGAAGGTCGACGCCGCAGCGAAGACCGACAGAGAGCCGAAGGACGCCGCCGGCGCGAAGGATGACGTGAAGGCGGAGGCCGACGCCACGACGAAGGACACAGCCAAAGAGAAGGCTGACGGCGAGCCGAAGGCCGATGGGGCCGGTGGGACGCCCACCGCTCCGGTCGGGGGCGGCGTCACTCCGGCCCCCGACGACCTGTTCAGGCCCAGCGAGCGGGCCCGGCTCGCGGCGGAGGCGAAGGCCGCCGCGCGGGCCAGGCGCGCCGAGAAGGCGAAGGCGAAGGCCGACGCCAGAGCGGCCGCCAAGGCCAAGACGGGCCCGTCCGCCAAGTCGGATGCCAAGGCGGGCCCGGACGCCAAGGAGGGCGACCCGAAGACCGCGGCCACGGTCGGCGCGATGACCGTCGTGCAGAAGGTCACCCTGGTCAAGACCGGTGACCGGTGGTCGGCGTTCGCGCCGGCACCGGTGACGCTGCCCGGCCGCATCCGGCGGATCTTCCACGCCATCGGCCGGGGACTGATCCACGAATGGACCCTCGCCGCCGTCGGCGCGGTCGTGCTGGCCGTGCTGATGACCTGGCCGACGCTGCGCTACCCACAGCACACAATCCCCCAGGACATCTGGGACCCCACCCTCCAGGCCTGGCAGATGGCCTGGTCGGGGCACATCCTGCTGACCGACCCGACCCAGCTGTGGCACTCCAACGCGTTCTACCCGGAGCGCTGGACGTTCGCCTTCTCCGACACCCTGCTCGGCTACGCACCGGCCGGAATGATCGGCGACGGCCCGGTCGCCGCACTCGTCCGCTACAACATCATCTTCGTGCTGGTCCACGCCCTGGCGTTCTTCGGGGCGTACGTGCTGGCCCGGCAGCTCGGGGCCGGCAAGACCGGGTCCGCGGTCGCCGGTGCCGCGTACGCGTACGCGCCGTGGCTGCTCTCCCAGGCCGGCCACCTGCACGTGCTGTCCAACGGTGGCATCCCCCTCGCGCTGGCGATGCTCGCCCGCGGCCACGGCTGGTCGCTGCGACACGGCTACCGCCCGGAACGGCGGCACGCCGGCTGGGCGCTGGCCGGCTGGTTCGTGGCCGCCTGGCAGATCAGCCTCGGATTCGGCATCGGCCTGCCGTTCGCGTACGTACTCGCGCTCATCGCGGTCGTGGCGCCGGTCATCTGGCTGGTCCAGCGGCTGCGGTCCACCGGCCCGAAGCGTCCGTTCGGCGTCAAACTGCTGCTCGCGGACATCTTCGGCGGTGCGGTGTTCGCCGCGACCGGCCTGGCGCTGTCCATCGCCTACTTCAAGGTCGCCGAACTCCACCCGTACGCCCGGCGGTCGGTCGGTGACCTCGAACTCTTCTCGCCGCCGGTCGGCGGGTTCTTCACCGCGCCGCCGGAGTCGCGGATCTGGGGCGAACTGCACGCCGGCGCCCGCGAAGCACTGCCGTGGAACGCCGAGATGACGCTGCTCTCCGGCTTCGTTCTCTACGCGCTGGCCGCCGCCGGACTGGTCTTCTCCATCTGGACGGTGCGCCAGCGACTGTTCCTCCTGGCCGCGGTACTGGTCAGCGCGATCCTGTCGATGGGCACCCAGTTCTTCGGCGGCACCTTCACCTATATTCCGCTCTTCGAGACGCTGCCCGGCTGGGACGGTCTGCGTACCCCCGGTCGGCTGGCGATCTGGACCACCCTGCTGCTCGCCCTCCTGGCGGCGGGTGCGGTCAGCGCCCTGGTGGTCCGGGCGGGCGAGTCCGTCGCCGAGCGGGTACCGGCCCGACCCGGGCCCTGGCTGCGGCTGGCCACCCTGCTGCCGCTCGTGCTGGTGCTGGTCGAAGGGGCGAACGTCACGCCACACCCGATCGTGCCCGCCCAGCCGGCGGCGTTCCGCCAGGTCGACGGGCCGATGCTGGTGCTGCCCAGCAACCAGGGCGTCGACCAGCACGTGATGCTCTGGTCGACCACCCGGTTCCAGCCGGTCGTCAACGGTGGCAGTGGCTTCACGCCCCGCCAGCTCACCGAGATCCGCGAGGCCACCGCCAGCTTCCCCGACCCGGCGAGCATCGGCTACCTGCGTGGCCTCGGCGTGCGGACGGTGGTGCTGCTGCGCGACCGGGTGGCCGGAACGCCCTGGCAGACCACGATCGACCTGCCGGTCGACTCGCTCGGCATCCAGCGCGAGGACGCCGGCGAGGTCGTCGTCTTCCGCCTCTGACCGGTCGCGGCCACCGGTGCACGGTCGCCGCGACCGGGAAGAACCCGCGTTACGAGGCGGCGCCCACCGACGCCGGCACGGGCAGCGGGGGCGGGTCGCCTCGTCTTCGGCGCAACCATTCGGCGTCGGGTGCGCCGTCGAACACCCCGCCGTCCGGGTCGTCCTCGTAGGTCTGCCGGACCCGGTCGTCCTCGGGACGCAGGATCTCGCGGACCACCAGGACACAGAGGACGACGACGGTGATCAGCCGCAGTGACGCGGCGAGGACGAACACGCCCTCCGGGAAGACCTGCTTGCCGCCGGCGCCGAGCAGCTCACCGTAGAAGGCGACGAAGTAGCCCACCTCCGCGAGTTGCCAGGCCAGGAACGCGCCCCACTTCGGCCGGGCGAGCACGATCAGCGGGAGCAGCCACAGGTTGAACTGTTGCGACCACACCTTGCTGGTGATCAGGAACGCCGCCACGACCAGGAAAAGCAGCGCGGCCAGCCGAGGTCGCCGGGGCGCGAGCAGACCGAGCGCCCCGATCCCGACACAGGCCACGAAGAACAGGGCGTACGACACGTTGTTGAGCGTCGGGATGTTGTCGCTCAGCCACTGGAACGGTCCCTGGTCACCCGGTGCCCCGCTGTTCCACTTCCCGTCGAGGTAGCGCCCGATGTACCACAGCGTGCCCCAGTCGATCGGCCGCTCGGTGTTCAGCTCGAAGAACCGGTTCCAGCTCTCCCGGTAGGAGAGCGCCACCGGCAGATTGAGCAAAACGATCGTGACCAGCGTCGACCCGGCGGTGACGAGCACCTGTCTGAACCGGCCGGTACGCAACGCGAGCACGAGCAGCGGACCGAGGATGAACAGCGGCCACATCTTCGCCGCCGCGGCGATGCCGAGCAGAATGCCGGCGGCCAGCGGGCGCTGCTTCGCCCAGGCGTACAGGCCGAAGGCCGCGAACCCGATGACGAGGAAGTCCCAGTTGACGGTCGCGGTGACCAGCAGCGCCGGGGAGAGCGCGAACAATGCCGCGTCCCACGGCCGGCGGCGACGCAGCGACAGGATCACCGCGACGGTGGCGACGGCGAGGACGCAGAGCACCAGGGCGTTGAGGTTGTAGAACCACATCGCCTGGTTGATCTCGGGTCGGTCGCTGCCGAGTTCGTGTACCGGCAGCCCGAGAATCCCCATGAAGTAGCCGGTGACCACCGGGTATTCGACCGGGTGGTCCCGATAGGGCACCTTGCCCTCGTTGAGCCCCTCGGCGTAGTAGAGCGCAAGCACGTCGGTGTAGCAGAACCGGGTGTACTGGACGTCGTTCTGCCACGCGCCGTCCTGGCAGGGCGACTTCTGCACCCAGTGCAGCGCCAGCGTGAGGCAGACCAGGGCGAGCACGATCCGGCTCGCGGTCCAGAACCCGTTGGACCACCGGCCACCGGGCGCGTCCTGGCGGACGGCATGGTTGCCGAGCGGACCACCGATCGCCTGGGACAGTCCCGTGACGAAGCCGTCCGACCTGGACGGATGGTCGATCTTCTCCGTCCCGTTCTCGGGTTCGTCGATGTGCGACTCCGACTGCAGGCTCATGACACGGCATCCTGCCGCACGCGACGCCTGTTCGTCCCGCCTGTCCCGGAGAAAGTTCCCGGAAACGGCGCCGGCGGCCGGGCTTTCGCCCGGCCGCCGGCGCATCGTCCACCGCGGACTGTCGTTACCGCCACCTGGTCGGTGTCGGTGTCGGCCTGATCAGCCCGTCGAACGGATTGTCGTCACCGCCGCCACCACCGCCCGGTCCGCCTGGGTTACCGGGTTCGCCACCTGGGTTACCGGGTCCGCCGCCCGGGTTGGGTCCGCCACCCGGGTTGGGTCCACCGCCCGGATTGGGTCCACCGCCCGGGTTGTCCGGGCAGTTGATGCGCAGCGGATCGGTGCATTCGGGGGTCGTCGGCACAACGGGCGCCGGCGACTGACCATTGGCCGCCGGGTGGTTCGGGTCGCCGGTGTTCTTCTTCTCCTTGAACTGTTCGTTCTTGTACTTCAGCTCGGCGTGCGCGTCTTCCATGAACTTGTCCCAGATCGCCGCAGGCGTACCGGCGCCACCCATCGGGTTGCCGTTCGCCTCCTTGACCGCCTCACGCTTGCCCTTGGTGCCGACCCAGACCGCGGAGGCGATCTGCGGCGTGGCACCGACCATCCAGGCGTCGCCGTTGTCCCTGGTGTTCTGCCGGAGTTCCCAGGTGCCGGTCTTGCCCATCGCCGACCGGCCGCCCTTGAGCGCCTTCCCGATGTTGCCGGGGATCTTCTGCAGCACGGCGTTGAGCGAGTCCATCTGCTCGGGCTGGAAGACCTCCTTGGGCTTCAACTGCTCGCCGCCGACCTTGACCCATTCGCCGGCCGAGTTGCGCTCCTCGACGGTCTGGATGAAGTGGGCCTTGTTGTAGGTGCCCCGGTTGGCCAGGGTCGCCACCCCGTTGGCGTGGTCGAGCACGGTGATGCCGTACTGGCCGTAGCCGATCTGCTTGTCGAACTGCGACGGCGCGACGTCCTCGGGCTTGCTGTCCAGCAGGTTGATGACCTTGGCGTCGTTGTTCCACATGGCGCGGACGCCGGCGTCGCGGGCCGCTTCCACGATCTTGTCCGGCCCGAGTTCCTTGGCGATCCAGTAGAAGGGCGCGTTGTACGACTGGATCGTCATCTCCTCCAGCGAACACCACTTGGCGCACTGGTGGGTACGACCCGCGTTGGAGATCTCGAAGTCGCCGTCCTTGATCTTCGTCGAGTCCCAGTGCGTGTCCATCGAGATGTTGGCCTTGAGCGCCGCCGCCAACGTATAGATCTTGAAGGTCGAGCCGGGGGCGTGGCCGCCGGTCGTGCCGCCGTCGTTGGCGCCGGCGTAGTCGTAGTCGGTGCCGCTCTCACCGCCGTAGTAGGCGAGTACCCGTCCGTTGTTCGGGTCGACCGCGACCAGGGCGGCCATGTAGTTCTCGGGCAACTTCGACATCGGCGAGGTCTTGGACGACCGGCGGGCCGCCTCCTGGGCCGCCTTCTGCACCCTCGAGTCGATGGTGGTCTTGATCCGGTAGCGGCCCTTGCGCCAGTCCGTGATGCCCATCGCCTCGAGCTCGTCGCGGACGTAGTTGATGACGTTGCCGGACGGGGTGTTGACGCCGCAGTTGGATCCGCAGGCCTTCTTCGGGTCGTACTCCCTGAGGGACTCGTCGGGGAACACCGCGGCGGCCCGCTCCTCGGCGCTGATCCAGCCCTTCCCCTGCATGTTGTTGAGCGTGTAGCCCCAGCGGTCCACCGTGGCCGGCTTGTTGAGCTGCGGGTCGAAGCCCTTGTGGCCGGTGACCTGGTCCGGCTCCGGCTGCTTGATCACCGACGCGAGGACGGCCGCCTCCGAGGCGGTGATCGCGCCCTCCTCACCCGGTGGAATCAGGACCGACTTGCCGAAGTAGGTCTGAGCGGCGGCCTCGATGCCGTAGCTGCCCCGGCCGAAGTAGATCGCGTTGAGGTAGTAGCCGAGGATCTCCTGCTTGCTGAGTTCCTGTTCCAGCTTGGAGGCGAGCAGCGCCTCACGGAGCTTGCGGCTGTAGCTGATGTCGGTCAGTTCGGCCACGTGCCGGGCGTACTGCTGGGTGATCGTCGACGCACCCTGCGTCGTGCCGCCGGTGAAGTTGTTCCACGCGGCGCGGGCTATGCCCTTCATGTCGATGCCGGTGTGGTCGAGGAAGTTCTGGTCCTCGGCCGCCATCACGGCCTGCCCCACGACCGGGTTGATCTTTTCGTGCGGGACGATGGTGCGGTTCTGCTCGCCGAGCTTCGCCAACTGGCTGCCGTCGGCGTACATGATCGTGGTGGTTTCCGGCTCGCCGAAGTCGGTCGGCGACTTCACGGTGGTGGAGAACCAGGTCAGACCGACGACGCCCGCCCCGGCCAGCATGATCAGGACGGCGAACGAGGCGATCAGCAGGTTGATCCGCTTACGTCGTTTGGCCTTTTTGCTCGGCGGTCCACTACGCCGGTTCCGGCGACCGCGACCGCCGGGCTCGGAACCGTCGAAACCGTCCGGACCGGACCCACCCGGTCCCTGTGGGCCACGAGGGCCACCAGGGCCGGACCCGCCCGGTCCCGCCGCCGCGGGCGCCACCGGGCGTACCGAGGCCCGGCCGACGGTCGCCCGACCGGCCACCGGTGCGGCGCCGCTGACGGTCGCCCGGCCGCCGCTGGACGGCCCGGCCGGTCCGGGTACGACCGCACGGCCGACCTGTGCCCGACCGGCCGACGCGCTTCCGGTACTCGTTCCGGGGCCACCCACCGAAGCACTGCCCACCGAAGCACTACCGACCGAGGCACTGCCCACCGAGGCGCTGCCGCTGGCCGGTCCACGGACCGACGCGCTGCCTACGGAGGCACTACCCACCGACGCGCTGCCCACCGAGGCACGGCCGCTCGAGGCCGGTCGTGGTGGGCCGGGGTCGCCGTAACCGGCCGCCGGCCGTTGCGCCGACGACTCGGAACCGTCCTGACCGGAACGCCGGTACGGGTTCTCGGCCTCGGGTCCGTGCTCGCCGTCCGGGCCGGAGGTCCGGGCCCTACCACGCGCGGAACTGGGGTCGCCGTACGAGTTCATTCCTCACACCCTGCCGGTCGCGGTGGTGCGCGGCTGCAACACCACCGGTTTGCCGTGAGTTGGGACACGCTGCGGCACCGACCTGCGGTCGCCATATGCAGCTATATCTGCAATAACCGGACACGTCCGGTCAACGATCTGGTTGTGGTCACGTTCTCGCGCCGGCGCCACAGGGGCCGGGAAGACAACGGTCACCGGCCGGCTCCATGCCTTCGGTCCGGTGTGACACCGCCGCCCGAGGCCGCCAGCGGTTCCGCCGTACCCTGCTCACACTCGAGAAGACCGTCCCGGCCGAGCAGGAACTGCTCGACGAGGTGGTTCCAGTTGCAGGCCCGGCAGACTTCCACCACGTAAACCTGGAACTCACGCAGCGTCATCGCCAGCATCGACAGTTCCGCCCGGTTCCGGGCCTGGCCGGCCGACTGCTTGAGCTCATCGCCATAGATGTAGTGCACCAGCGTGAGGTTTTCCTTGCGGCACACGGGGCAGCGTTCTTCGGTGGGCTCACCGTGGAACCGTGCGGCATTCTTCAGGTACGGCGAAGCGTCGCATACCTCGTAGGTGCCTACCCGGCCGGAAAACACCTCGCGCAGCAGCGCTCGCCTCTGGAGCGAGTAGTCGACCGCCTGCCGCTGGGTGCGCATGGCAGAAGGGTACGCGGTCCCGCCGAGCACGGCGACCAGTCGCCGGTCTTCTACGGCGGCGACGGGACCTTCGCCTCCTGAGCACCGACCATCAATCGTCACCGTGCGTAACACCTGGGGTGCAAAATCGGGGGTTTGCCCCTATCCCATTCGGCGACTACCGTACCGATGTATCGGGCCGATACATCGGTCGCGTCCCACCCCGGGAGTGGGTCAACGCGCCACCGGCGTGGATGAGGAAGGCAGGGGCTGTGCTCGAACTCGCCATCCTCGGCCTTCTGCAGGAATCTCCCATGCACGGCTACGAGCTACGGAAGGAGCTCACCGCCAAGCTGGGAGCGATCCGGGCGGCGATCAGCTACGGCTCGCTCTATCCGACCCTGCGCCGGCTACAGGCGGCCGGCTGGATCAGCGAGACGGGTGACACGCCGACCGCCGCCGAGGAGGTACCTCCCCTGACCTCGCGGCGTGGCCGCGTCGTCTACCGGATCACCGCCGAGGGCAAGGAACGATTCGCCGAACTGATCGCACAGACCGGCCCCGAGACGTACGAGGACACCGGCTTCGGAGTGCACTTCGCATTCTTCGCCCGCACCGACCAGGCCACCCGGCTACGGATCCTCGAGGGTCGCCGGCGCAAGGTCGAGGAGCGCCGCGAAGGTCTGCGGGACGTACTCAGCCGCGCCGCCGAGCGACTCGACGCCTACACCCTCGAACTGCAACGCCACGGACTCGATGCCTGTGAGCGTGAGGTTCGCTGGCTGGAGGAGCTCATCGCCAACGAGCGCTCCGGCCGCGCCCCCCGAACAGGTGGGGCACAAGAAGAGACAAGCCCGCCTCCGCCTGGGCAGTCCAGGAAAGAGCCGGAGCGGCCGTGATTAAGAAGGAGGCAAACGCGATGGGCTCCGTCCGCGTCGCCATCGTCGGTGTCGGGAACTGTGCTTCGTCCCTGGTCCAGGGTGTGGAGTACTACCGTGACGCCGACCCGAACGACCGCGTCCCGGGTCTCATGCACGTCACCTTCGGCGACTACCACGTATCCGACGTGCAGTTTGTCGCGGCGTTCGACGTTGACGCCAAGAAGGTGGGCATGGACCTCGCGGAGGCGATCGTCGCCAGCGAGAACAACACCATCAAGCTGTGCGACGTACCGCCGACCGGCGTGCTCGTGCAGCGTGGCCCGACCCTCGACGGACTGGGCCAGTACTACCGCGAGATCGTGCAGGAGTCCGACCAGGCCGAGGTCGACGTGGCCCAGGCGCTGCGCGACGCGCAGGTCGACGTCGTGGTGTCCTACCTGCCGGTCGGTTCGGAGCAGGCCGACAAGTTCTACGCGCAGGCGGCGATCGACGCGGGCTGCGCGTTCGTCAACGCCCTGCCGGTCTTCATCGCCTCCGACCCGGAGTGGGCGCAGAAGTTCGTCGACGCCGGCCTGCCGATCGTCGGTGACGACATCAAGAGCCAGGTCGGCGCGACCATCGTGCACCGCGCGCTGGCCAAGCTGTTCGAGGACCGCGGGGTCGAGTTGCTGCGCACGTACCAGCTCAACTTCGGCGGCAACATGGACTTCATGAACATGCTGGAGCGCAACCGCCTGGTCTCGAAGAAGATCTCGAAGACCCAGTCGGTGACGTCCCAGGTGCCGCACGAGATGGCCAAGAGCGACGTGCACATCGGCCCGTCGGACCACGTGCCGTGGCTCGACGACCGCAAGTGGGCGTACATCCGCCTGGAGGGGCGCTCGTTCGGTGACACCCCGCTCAACGCGGAGCTGAAGCTCGAGGTCTGGGACTCGCCCAACTCGGCCGGCGTCATCATCGACGCGGTCCGGGCCGCGAAGATCGCGCTGGACCGCAAGATCGGCGGTCCGATCATGTCCGCGTCGAGCTACTTCATGAAGTCGCCGCCGGTGCAGTACGCCGACCACGAGGCTCACCAGGCCGTCGAGGACTTCATCGCCGGCAAGATCGCCAACTGAGCGACCGGAACAGGTCCGGGGCCGGGTCCGTACGGACCCGGCCCCGTGCCGTCGTGGGGCCGGCGCCGCGGGCGACGGAACCGCTCAGGCCCAGGCCCGGCGTAGGGCGACGCCCGCCTCCAACTCCAGCAGGTAACGCTTGCGTGGCAGCCCGCCGCCGAAGCCGACGAGCTTGCCGCCCGCGCCGACGACCCGGTGGCAGGGCACGATGACCGGAATCGGGTTGCGGTTGCAGGCCGTCCCGACCGCCCGGGCCGCACCCGGATCACCGACCGCCCGGGCGATCTCGCCGTACGTCCGCATCTCGCCGTACGGAATCAGCGACAGCTCCGCCCAGACGGCCCGTTCGAACTCGCTGCCCCGGCGCACCGACAGGGTCCCGGTGAAGCCGGTCAGCTCGCCAGCGAAGTAGTCGCGCAGCTCGCCGAGGGCGTGTGCCAACGGGCCGGTGTCGACCCGCGACGCGTCGGACGCGCCGTCGACCGGACCGAAGTGCACCCCACAGATCCCGACGTCGTCGACGCCGACGGAGAGTTCACCGATCGGCGAGTCGAGTACGGCCCAGCGCATGGCGCCATTGTCCGGCATCGCCCCGGCGGGGAACCGGGCCGGTGACACCGGACGGTGACACTACGTGATCGATGTACCGCGTAGCGGGATTGTTGCAGGTGATCGCTACCCTGCAGGCGTGGACACCGCGACGATCGTCTTCCTGGTCATCGGTGGAATCGGGGTCGTGCTCCTGGCGGCAGGTCTGCTGGGCGGCGAATTGCTCCACTTCGGTCATCCCGACGTCGATGGTCCGGTGTCACTGGAGATGGTGGCCGGATTCGTCGGCGCGTTCGGATTCGGCGCCGCGATCGCCAACGAACTCCTCGGTGGGAACACCCCGGCCCTGATCGCCGGGGCGGCGGGCGCCGGCCTCGTCGCGGCCGTACCCACCGCCTGGCTCGCGCTGCGCCTGGCCCGGGCGGCGCGCGACATGCGTACCGATGCCACCCCGACCCGCGACGACCTGGTCGGATCACTCGGGGTCGTCGTCACCCGGATCCCGGCCGGCGGATACGGCGAGGTCCGGATCCACCTCGGCGGCCAGCAGGTGAAACTCAGCGCCCGGGCCGCCGCCCCGATCCCGCTCGGTGCCTCCGTCTTCGTGGTCGAGGCGCCGAGCGACACGAGTGTCTTCGTCGAGGAGACCCAGGACATCCAATAAGCCAACGTTCCCGATCATAAGGACGGTCCGATGACCCCATTGCTCATCGCGATCGGCGGCGGCGTGCTGCTGATCTTCATTCTGGTGCTGTTCGTGCTGTCCCGGATCAAGGTGGCCGGGCCCAACGAGGCCTTCATCGTGACCGGCCGCAAGGGCCGTACGACGCAGAGCGCCGACGGCTCCCGCTCGACCGACAACTCCGGCCAGAAGGTCGTCATGGGCGCCTCGGTGTTCGTGCTGCCGGTCGTGCAGAAGCTGCAATCCCTCGACCTGTCCAGCCGCCGGATCCACGTGGAGATCCAGGGCGCGGTCAGCAAGCAGGGCATCCGGGCCAAGCTCCAGGGCGTCGCGATCGTCAAGGTCGGCGGCAACGAGGGAGCGATCCGGGCCGCCGCCCAGCGCTTCCTGCACCAGCAGAACGAGATCGAGGAGTTCACCCGCGAGGTGCTCGCCGGTGCGCTGCGCTCGATCGTCGGCCGGCTCACCATCGAGGAGATCATCCGGGACCGGGCGGCGTTCGCCAGCGCGGTGGCCGAGGAGGCCGAGCACTCGATGACCAACCAGGGTCTGGTGCTCGACACGTTCCAACTCCAGGACATCTTCGCCGAGGGGAGCTACCTCCAGGACCTGGGCCGGCCGGAAGCGGCCCGGGTGCTCAAGGACGCGGCCATCGCCGAGGCCCGGGCGCGGCAGGCGGCCGAGCAGGAGCGGCTGCTGGCCGAGGAGGCTATCGCCGAGGCCAACCGGAACCTGTCGCTCAAGCAGGCCGCGATCCAGGCCGAGATCGACGCCGCCAAGGCGAAGTCGGCGGCGTCCGGCCCACTCGCCCAGGCCGAACGCGACCAGGCGATCCTCTCCGAGCAGCAGAAGGTCGCCGAGCGCAACGCCGAACTGAAGGAACGCCAGCTCGACACCGAGGTCCGCAAGCCCGCCGACGCGGAGCGGTACAGGGTGGAGCAGGAGGCCGAGGCGTCCCGCAACGCCGCCGTGCTCGCCGCCGACGCGCAGCGGCAGGCAACCATCGCCGCCGCGCAGGCGCAGGCCGAGCAGGCCCGGCTCACCGGTGAGGGCGAGCGGGCCCGGCGGGCCGCACTCGCCGAGGCCAACGCCATCGAGGGTGCCAAGGAGGGTGAGGCGGAGCAGCGCCGCCGTACCTCGATCGCCGAGGCCATCGAGCGCGAGGGTCAGGCGGAGGCTGCCGCGATCCTGGCGAAGGGGCAGGCCGAGGCCGACGCGATGGCCCGCAAGGCCGAGGCGTTCGCCGCGTACGGCGAGGCAGCGGTCCTCGATCTGCTGGTCAAGATGCTGCCGCAGGTGGTCGAGGCGGCGAGCGCCCCGATGGGCTCGATCGACAAGATGACCGTCATCTCCACCGACGGTGCCTCGTCGCTGACCAAGTCGGTCGCCAACAACGTCGCCCAGGGCCTCCAGCTCGGCACCGACCTGACCGGCATCGACCTCGCCGGCCTGCTGGCAAAGCTCGGCGCGAACGGCACCGGCACGGTGGTCGGTGACGGGCGCGCGCTGGACAGCGCCCCGAAGAACTGACCTCCAACGACAGAGAGCGCCGCCCCCGAACCAGGGGCGGCGCTCTCGCGTACGGGGACGTCTGGCCCGGGTCAGCGGACGCGCGAGTACTTGATCTCCATGTTGTAGGAGCTCTGCACGAGCTGGTCGCCGCTGCACGTGTACTTCGACGGGTCGTCGCCGCCACCGAGCGGTTCGCTGACGGGCTGCCCGTCGCCCACGGTGGCCGTCGTCGTGCCGTCGGGCTTGACGTTCGACAACGAGATCGTGCCGTTCTCGGCCCGGTAGTCGAAGGTGATCCGACCCGTGAACTTGATGGTCACCGTCTGGCCCTGCACGGAACCCCGGTATTCGGTGCCGTTGCCGTACTCGGTGACGCCCTTGCCCTCGGCGGTGAGCGAGAGCCGCGCCCAGGGGCTCCGGCCGTTGAAGGTCACGTTGCCGACGCCGTCGATCGGCACCTCTTCACGGTGCGAGTTGACCACCCACTCACCGACCACGCACTGGTCGATGCCGGGCACCGCCGGCGCCGACGACTCGGACTGCTGCACGGAGGGCGTCGAGCTCGGGTTGGCCAGGACGTTGGGGTCGTCCTCGTCGTTGCCGCGCATCCCGACGATTACCAGGATCGCCACGACCAGTACGGCCAGCGTCGAGCCGAGCGCGATGGCCGGTACCAGGAACTTGTTCTTGCTCGGCTGCTGCTGCTGCTGGGGGATCGACGGATAGCTGACCGCGTATCCGCCGCCGCTGGTCGGCTGCGGGTAGGCGGGGCCGCCGCTGCCCGGGTAGCCACCGGGCGGGGAACTGGTCGGATAGCCGGGCGCCCCGGACTGCGGCGGATATCCGCCGCCCGACACCGGGGGATAGCCGGCACCGGACACCGGCGGGTAGGACGGGCCGGACACGGGCGGGTAGCCGGCGCCACCGTTTCCGGGCTGGCCGTAGTCGGGTGGTCCGTAGCCGGCCGGGCCGCCCCCGGGCTGACCATAGCCGGCCGCGCCGCTGGAAGGCTGGCCGTAGTCGGGCTGGCCGTAGCCCTGCTGCCCGTACGACTGCTGGTATTCCTGCGGCGGTGTGGAGTAGGGGGATGGTGGCAGCGGATCGCCGCTCCCCCGGTAGGTGCCGCACTGCGTGCAGTTTCCCGCCGCATTGATGGTCACGCCGCCGCAGACAGCACACGGCTGCATGGTCGCCTCCCGGAAACGTCGTCTGATGCCCACTGTGGCCCGTGTGCCCCAGGTGCACCGCTGCCGTCCTGCGACGGTATCCGAGCAGCGCCACGCCTGTAACTGTCGATTCGGGCGAGTTGGGACAGACTGCGACGGCAGCGGGTGTCGACTACCCGACCAAGATCGGACGGGGTCGGGACGCTAGACGAGTCCCTCGGCGCGCGCCCAGCGCAGCAGCTCGGCCTCGGCCTCGTCGCGGTCCAGCGGGCCGCGCTCCAGCCGTACTTCCTTGAGGTGCCGCCAGGCGCGGCCGACGACCGGGCCGGCGGGCACGCCGAGCAGTTCCATGATGGCGTTCCCGTCGAGGTCGGGCCGGACCCGGGCCAGGTCCTCCTCGGCCTGGATCCGGGCGATCCGCTCCTCGAGCGCGTCGTAGTCGGCCGCGAGCGCCGCCGCCTTGCGCCGGTTACGGGTGGTGCAGTCCGACCTGGTCAGTTTGTGCAGCCGGGTGAGCAGGTCGCCGGCGTCGGTGACATAGCGGCGTACGGCGGAGTCGGTCCACTCACCACGGCCGTAGCCGTAGAAGCGCAGGTGCAGCCCGACCAGGTCGACGACGGCGGCGGTGACGTCCTTGGGAAAGCGGAGCGCCTTCATCCGCTGCTTGGTCATCCGGGCGCCGACCACCTCGTGGTGGTGAAAGCTGACCCGCCCGTCGGACCCGACCGCCTTGGTGGCGGGCTTGCCGATGTCGTGCATCAGGGCCGCCATCCGCAGTACGAAGTCCGGCTCACCGGCCTCCAGCGCGATGGCGTTGCCGACCACGGTCAGGGTGTGCTCGTACACGTCCTTGTGCTGGGCGTGCTCGTCGATCTCCAGCTTGAGCCCGGACAGTTCAGGCAGGAAGCGGTCGGCGAGGCCGGTGTCGACCAGCAGCCGCAGTCCGGTGATCGGGTCGGCGCCGGACATCAGCTTGACGAACTCGTCCCGGATCCGCTCGGCGGTGATCCGGTCCAGGTCAGGGGCGAGGGTAGCCATCGCGGCCCGTACCGCGGGGTCGACGGCGAACCGGAGCTGGGCGGCGAACCGGGCCGCGCGCAGCATCCGCAGCGGGTCGTCGCCGAACGACTCCTGCGGCGTCCCGGGCGTACGGATCACCCGCGCGGCGAGGTCGTCGAGGCCCCGGTGCGGGTCGGTGAACCGGTGCTCGGGCAGGCTGACCGCCATCGCGTTGATGGTGAAGTCCCGCCGGCGCAGGTCGTCGAGCAGGCTCCTGCCGTAGCGGACCACCGGGTTGCGGGTCACGCCGTCGTACGCCTCGGCGCGGAACGTGGTGATCTCCAGCCGCAGCCCGCCACGGGCGGCCCCGATGGTGCCGAACTCCCGTCCGGTCTCCCAGGTGGCCTCCGCCCATCCCTTGATCAGTCGAAGTGTTTCCTCGGGGCGCGCGTCGGTGCAGAAGTCGAGGTCGTCGCCGAGCCGGCCGAGCAGCGCGTCGCGTACCGAGCCCCCGACCAGATGGAGTTCGTGGCCGGCCTTGGCGAACCGGCGGCCCAGCTCGTCGGCGACGGGGGAGACCCGCAGCAGCTCGCTGACGGCGTTGCGCTGCGCGGCGGTCAGCTCGCGACGCTCGGCGGCGCTCGGTGAGGATGTGTCGGGCATGGGATCGCCAGCGTAGCGGGCTCCGATGACCCGACGGTCCCCGGGCGGGCGGAGGTGCCGGTTCCGGCAGGCTCGCATTGACTAAGGTCGGACCTGTGCCGGCGGGCGTTCACCCGCCGATTCCCTGGGAGGCTGACATGGCCGGCGGCCTGTACCGAAGCGCGAGTGCCGCGCCCGACGGCGGCCGTACGCCGGCCGACGGCGCGACCCCGATCTCGGCCGCCGAGGCGTGGCGGCCGGCGGGCGAGCCACAGCCGGTGGTGGAGGCGACCCAGCCGCCGCCCGAGCCGGCCGGCGACGCGGGTGGCGGTGCCGCCGGCAACAGCGCCGTCATGGCCGCCGGCAGCCTGGTCAGCCGGGGTACGGGCTTTCTGCGCACGCTCCTGCTGGCGGTCGCGCTGGGCGCCGGCGCGGTCGGCAACGCCTACACCACGGCGCAGATCCTGCCCGGCATGGTCTACGAGTTCCTGCTCGGCGGCATCCTGACCAGCGTCCTCGTGCCGGTCCTGGTCCGCCGCCGCAAGGGCGACCAGGACGACGGTCAGGCCTACACGCAGCGGCTGCTCAGCCTCGCGGTGCTGGCGCTCGGCGCGGCGACGGTGCTGGCCATGGCGCTCGCCCAGGGGCTCACCATGCTCTACGCCAGCGACGGCACGACCCCGGACTTCCGCTGGCTGGTCACCCGGCTGTCCTGGCTGATGCTGCCGATGATCTTCTTCTCCGGGCTCTCGGCGATCATCAGCGCGGTACTCAACACCAGAGGGCATTTCGCCGCCCCGATGTGGGCGCCGATCCTCAACAACCTGGTCGTGATCGCGACCGTCGGCGTCTACGTCCTGGTCTACGGCGCCACCGAGGTGGGCGCCGACGAGATGAGCCCCGGCCGCATCATCCTGCTCGGCGGCGGCACCCTGCTCGGGGTCGCGATCCAGGCCGCCGGCCTGCTACCCGCGCTGCGCAGGGTCGGCTTCCGGTGGCGGTGGCGGTTCGACTTCGGCCGGCTCGGCCTGCGTGAACTGGCCCGGCTCGGCGCCTGGACGTTCTGCTACGTCGCGGTCAGCCAGATCGGTCTGGTCGTCGTGTTCAACCTGGTCAACCGGGCCGGCGACCAGGGCGCGGCCGGCGCGCTGATCTACAACAACGTGTTCCTGCTGCTGATGATGGCGCACGGCGTCATCGCCGTGTCGATCATCACCGCCCTGATGCCCCGGATGAGCGCCGCCGCGGCCGACGGGCGGTACCCCGACCTCGCCGCCGACCTGTCCCGGGGCACCCGGACCACGACCGCGATCCTCGCCCCGGTCGCGGTCTGCTACACCGTGCTGGCCACCCCGATCTCGTTCACCCTCTTCCGGTACGGGGCGTTCGACGAGAACGCCGCCGCCGCGACCGCGCCGGTGCTGCTCGTCGCCGGCCTGGCGCTGATCCCGTTCGCGATCAGCCAGCTCTTCACGTTCGGCTTCTACGCGCTGCCCGACACGAAGACCCCGGCACTGGTCAACATTCCGGTGGTCGCGCTGCGGATCGCCGTACAGATCGGCCTGTTCCTGGCCTTCTCGGCGTCGTTCACGGCGTCCGGCCTGATGGTCGGCAACGCGGTGTCCTACGTCGCGGCGGCGGCGATCTCGGCCTGGCTGTTGCGCGGCCGGGTGGGCCGGATCGGTCTCGGGACCATCGCCATGACGTGGTCGAAGGTGCTGGTCGCGGCGCTCGGCGCGGCGCTGGTCGGAATCCTGGTGGTCAAGGTGCTGCCCGGTGACGACCGGCCGGACCGGCTGGCGGCGATCCTCCAGATCATCGTGGGTGGCGCGGCGATCGGGGCGACCTACTTCGGACTCGCGATGGCGCTGCGGATCCGTGAGATCACCGAGGTGGTCGGCATGGTCCGCCGAAAGCTCGGCCGCTGAGGGAGCAAAACCCGGCGGGCAGGGTGTATCGGACGGCGATCGGGGAAGCCGCCGGACGGACACCGCGACCAAGGCTAACAAAGCGCACAATTCATTTCTCTGTAGCATTCTATGTTAAAGATGAGCGGGAGGCTACAAACCATGCCTCGCCCGACCTGGGCGTACGTCCAGGGACACCGGCAGCCGCAAGATGACATGCCGGGGACAAGCCGAACACAGGTAAGGTCACTCTCGGCGGATGCGGGTACCGCCTACGCTAGGGGTGACGCACCCCGGCCGGTTTCGCGCTCGGCGAAGCCCACAGAGCCCAGTCGCACGTTGATCATCGAAATCAGCACCGAGGGAGGATCGGGTGACCCAGGTCGGCGAGGGCCAGGAGGCGGACGAGGTCGCGCCGGCCATGACGACCCCAGGTGCTCCCACCCTCGGTGAAATCCTGGCCGAGCGGTACGAGCTGGCAGAGCACATCAACAACGACGGGGCGGGCCGCCAGGTCTGGCGCGGGGTCGACGTGATCCTCCGTCGACCGGTCGCCGTGGTGCTGCGCTATCCCGGGGGCGACCCGGCGATGGAGATGCTCCAGGCCGCCGTCGCGGCCAGCCGGGTCATCCACCCCAACCTGGTCGGCGTCTACGACGCGATCGACGAGGGGGAGCGCGCCTACGTCGTACGCGAGTGGGTCGACGGCGACTCGCTGCGGGAGATGGTCGTCGACGGGCCCCTGGACCCGGCCCGGTCCACCAGCATCGCGCACGCCATCGCGGGCGCGGTCGCCGCCGTGCACGCCACCGGCATGCTGCACGGCAACGTGCACCCCGGCACCGTCCTGGCCGGCGACGACGGCCGGATCGTGCTCGCCGACGCCCGCGCCGACAGCGCCGACACCCCGGAAACCGACGTACGTGCGATCGGCGGCATCCTCTACTTCGCACTCACCGGCCACTGGCCGCATGCCGAGGCACCGCTGGCCAACGGTTCGCAGCCGACCGGCCGGCCGCCGCTGCCCGACGCCGTACGGGACGCGAGCGGCGCGATCGCCGCCCCCCGCCAGGTCCGGGCCGGGGTTCCGGCGTACCTCGACGACCTGACGATGGACCTGCTCGACGGCAAGCTCGCCCTGCCGTCGTCGGACGTGCTCGCCGCCGAACTGGGGCGGCTCGACGCCGCGGTCGAGGAGGAGTACCTCGACGTCGCCGGGCCGCTGCGCTTCACCTCCGCCCCCGACGGCCTGGGTGACCAGCCCCGAGCCACCCGTCGCAAGATCACCGCAGGGATCGCCGGACTGCTGGCCATCGCCGCCGCCGGCCTCTTCTTCGGCATCAGCGCGCTCGCGGACAGCGGCGACCCGACCGACGCCGGGACCGACACTCCGGCGACGATCGCCACGCCCGGCACCAGCAGCGACGGCGGCGGCGAGACCAGCCCGGCCAGGAATCCGGAGAAGATCACCCTCGAAGCGGGGCAGGTCCGTGTCGTCGACCCGGACGGCACCCGTACCGAACTCGACGGTGTGGCGGCCGTGGTCGACGGCGACGCCAACACCGGTTGGGACACCGAGAGCTACGACGGCCGCGGCGACTTCGGTGGCCTCAAGCGGGGGATGGGCATTCTCATCGACCTGAGGCAGCCCCGCGAGGTCACCTCGGTGCAGGTCGTCCTGTCGACCCCCGGGGCAAGCGCCGAACTGCTCGCCGGACCGGGCGACCCCGGCTCCAGCGCGGCCGGGGACAACCAGATCATCGACACCTACAGCACCCGCATCGGGGAACCGTTCGCCAAGCACGACGGGACGACGATGACGTTCAGTGCGTTCCAGCCGGACCAGCAGCATCAGTACCTGCTGGTCTGGATCACCGAGCTGCCTGGCTCCGGCAACGGCAAGTTCAAGATCGGCGTACAGGAGATTACGGTCGAGGCACGGTGACCGCCGCGGTCGACCGACGCGACGACGTACTCGGCTAAGGTTCTGCCGTGGCTGGTTCAGCTCGACGCAGTGACGGCGCCGCCCCGCGCCCGCGGTCCGAGCCGCCCACCGAAGGCCCCCCGGCCGACATCGCTCCCGGCCGGCGCCCGCTGACCGAACTCGACGACGCGGAGCTGCTGCGGTCCCACGTCGACGGCGACTCCGACGCGTTCGGCGAACTCTTCCAGCGCCATCGCGACCGGCTGTGGGCGGTGGCGCTGCGTACGATCGGCGACCGCGAAGAGGCCGCCGACGCCGTGCAGGACGCGATGCTCTCCGCACACCGGGCCGCCGCCCGGTTCCGCGGCGATTCGGCCGTGACGACCTGGCTGCACCGCATCGTGGTCAACGCCTGCCTCGACCGGATCCGCCGCCGGCAGGCCCACCCGACCGTCCCGCTGCCGGACGGCACGTCTCCGTCCGACCCGGCCCGCTCCGTCGGCGGGGTCGAGCCGGCCGCGCCGATGCCCGACCACGACACCGTGCTGGTCGTACGGGAGGCGCTGAACCAGTTGCCGGTCGAGCAGCGGGCCGCGTTGATCCTGGTGGACGTGCAGGGCTACCCCGTCGCCGAGGTTGCGGTGATGCTCGGGGTCGCCGAGGGCACCGTCAAGAGCCGCTGCGCCCGTGGCCGGACCCGGCTCGCCGGCATGCTCGGCCACCTGCGCGGCGAACCCGAACCCGCCCCGGTACGCACCGGGGCCGGCGGCCGACCCGGCGGCCCGGCCGCCGGCGGGCGTCGGCCGAACGTGCCCGCCGTCACGGCCGGGAACCCTGGGCCGGGTGGGCGCGTCACATCTGAGCCAGCCAGTTCGGCGACCGACGCGAAGCAGGAGGGCCAGTGAGCACGGGCCAGTCCAGGGAGGTCGATCTCGACCTGCTGGCCGACTATGTCGGTGGTGCGCTCGAAGGCACCCCCGAGGAGGCGACGGTCGCCCGGCTGATCGCCGACGACGACCGGTGGGCCGGTGCACACGAGGCGTTGCTGGTCGCGTCCGGGGCGGTCACGGCCGACCTCGCGGACTGGGGTGCCGCGAGCGAAACCATGCCGGCCGACGTGACCGCCCGGATCAGCACCGCCCTCGCCGACGCGGCGCGGGTTCCCTCGGCACGTCCGGCCACGGAGTCGGAGTCCGCGCCGGACGAACCGGCCGACCCGGTCGGTACGCCCGCGGCCGGTACCGACGAATCCACCAACCGGCGGCTGACCGTCGTACCCGGCGGGCGGTCGGGGTCCGGCGACCGGGCCGCCGTCCGCAGCCGCCGCATGCGGCGCTGGGCCGCTCCGGCCGCGATCGCCGCGGGCGTCGTCGCCTTCGCCAGCTTCGGTGTCGCCCAACTCGGCGGAAACAACACGTCCACCCAGGACACCAGCGCGGCCGGCGGTGCGGAGCGGGCCACCGCCGCCGCACCGGATGTCAACGGCCCGTTCGCGGCGACCGAGGGTGCCGGCCCGCAGCGGCTGGCCAGCGGCATCGACTACGACCCGACGACGCTGCGGTCGATACTCGACGCCACCGACCGAACCACGCTGAGCACGACCCCCGACTCCGCAGCCGGGCCGGACCAGGCATCGCCCCCGACCGGGCCGGAGCCGCTGGCCGCCCCCGGGCTCGAAGGGCTGAGCGGTGAAGCCGCGCTGCTGACCTGCTTCGACGCGGTCGCCGGCGAGCATGCCCGCGGGCCCGTCGCCGTCGACCTGGTCGACTACGCCGCCTTCCAGGGGACGCCGGCGCTGGTGGTGCTCTTCACCGACAGCGGCGGGCAGCGTTGGGTGTGGGTCGCCGGCCCCGCCTGTGGCCAGCCCGGGTCCGGTGCCGACACCCGCTACCGCGCATCGGTAGGGTGAGTCGACGGTGACCGACCGTCGACCGGGGTGACCTGACCCACCGCCACCACGGCCCGGGAATCCTGGTTCGTACGATTGCGTTCTGGTCAGTGGTTGCCGTCGGCAGCTCCGGCCGGTGATCATCCGGCCCGGTGCCGACCGGCGCCGACCGCACAGACATCTCCAGGAGTTGGCAGTGGACGAGGTCCGCAACCTGATCATCATCGGCTCGGGGCCCGCCGGCTACACCGCGGCGGTCTACGCTGCCCGCGCCAATCTCAAGCCGCTCGTCATCGAAGGCGTCCAGTCCGGCGGCGCGCTCATGACCACCACCGAGGTGGAGAACTTCCCCGGATTCCCGGACGGGATCATGGGGCCGGAGCTGATGGACTCGATGCGTAAGCAGGCCGAGCGGTTCGGTGCCGAGTTCCTCACCGACGACGTGACCCGGGTCGAACTGGTCGACACCGGCGCGATCGGTTCGGGCGCGACGAGCACCGTGTACGTCGGCGAGACCGCCTACCGTGCGAAGGCGGTCATCCTGTCGACGGGCTCGGCCTGGCGTCCGCTCGGTGTGCCGGGGGAGCAGGAATACCTCGGCCACGGTGTTTCGTCGTGTGCCACCTGTGACGGCTTCTTCTTCCGCGGTCAGCACATCGTCGTCGTCGGTGGCGGCGACTCGGCGATGGAGGAGGCGACGTTCCTGACCCGGTTCGCGGAGTCGGTGACGATCGTGCACCGCCGCGACGAGTTCCGGGCCAGCAAGATCATGGCGGACCGGGCGCTGAGCAACGAGAAGATCCGGGTCGAGTGGAACAGCATCGTCGAGGAGATCCTCGGCGAGGACGGCAAGGTCAGCGGCGTACGCCTGCTCAACACCCACACCGGCGAGCAGAAGACGCTCGACGTCACCGGGGTGTTCGTCGCCATCGGCCACGATCCGCGCAGCGAACTCTTCCGTGGCCAGGTCGAAATGGACGACGAGGGTTACGTGAAGGTGGCCGCGCCGAGCACCCGCACGAACGTGCCCGGTGTCTTCGCCGCCGGCGACCTGGTCGACCACACCTACCGGCAGGCGATCACCGCCGCCGGCACCGGTTGCGCCGCGGCCCTGGACGCCGAGCGCTTCATCGCGACGTTGGAAGAAGTCTGAAGTCCGCCCTGAGGAGGCTTTTGTGGGAACAACCAAGGCTGTCACCGACGCCAACTTCGTAAGCGACGTGCTCCAGTCCGACAAGCCGGTCCTGGTGGACTTCTGGGCCGAGTGGTGCGCCCCGTGCCGCAAGGTCTCGCCGCTGCTCGAAGAGATCGCCAGCGAGATGGGCGACAAGGTCACCATCGTCAAGCTCAACATCGACGAGAACCCGGAGACGGCGCGCGCCTACCGGGTCATGTCGGTGCCGACGCTGACGGTCTTCAAGGGGGGACAGCCGGTGCAGTCCGTCGCCGGCGCCCGCCCGAAGGGCGACCTCGTCAAGCTCATCGAGGCGGCGCTCTGACGGTGCCTTCCGAACCGCCCCGCGTTTTCCGGATGCGGGGCGGTTCTGCGTCCGGGGTCCGTTCCGCGGCGTAGGTCACGGCCCCATAACGCCAACCAGGTCCGGCGGTGACCGGGCCACGGTAGGCTCCGGAAGCGTTCCCGCCCAGGTCAGCAGCCACGTGAGGCGGGCCTCGCGGCTGACCGGTTGAGCTGGTCCCGCCGCGTCCGGGATGGGCGCAGCGGTCCAGCGTTCTCCGAGGGAGGTTGCACGTGCGTCCTATCCGACGTGGGGACCGCGGCCCGGCGGTTCGGGAGATCTGCTCGATCCTCGCCGGGCTCGACCTGCTCACGGCCCGGCCCGGCGACAGCGACGAGTTCGAAACCGTGACCGAGCATGCCGTACGCACCTTCCAGCAGTTGCGCGGGCTCAGCGTCGACGGCCAGGTCGGTGCCGAGACGTGGCGGGCGCTCGACGCCGCCCGTTGGCGACTCGGGGCCCGGACCCTCTACCAGGCGATCCCGGATCCGCTGGTTGGTGAGGACGTCCACACCCTCCAGGAACGGATGCTGGAGATGGGGTACGACGTCGGGCGCGCCGATGGTGTGTACGGCGCCCGCACCGCCCGGGCGGTGGCCCAGTTCCAGCGCGAGGTCGGGGTGACCTCGGACGGCGCCTGCGGACCGCACACCATGAACGCGCTCCGCAGACTCGGCCGCAAGGTCATCGGTGGGCGCCCGCAGTGGCTGCGCGAATCCGACGCCTTCCAGCAGTCCGGACCCGACCTGGTCGGCAAGATGATCATCATTGATCCCGGGCACGGCGGCCCCGACGCCGGCTTCGTCGTGCCCGACGGGACGCTGCGCTGGTCCGAGGCCGAGCTGGCGTACGACCTCGCGGCACGCCTCGAAGGCCGGCTCGCCGCGGCCGGGATGCGGGTCCACCTCACCCGGGGACCGGCCCCGACTGCCCAGCTCACCGACCTCGCCCGCGCCCACCTGGCCAACGAACTCGGCGGCGACCTGTTCATCTCGCTGCACATCGACGGGCACGCGAACCCCGAGGCCGACGGCGTCGCCACCTACCACTACGGCACCGACAACGGCGTCACGTCCACGGTGGGGGAGCGGCTGGCCGGGCTGGTCCAGCGGGAAATTGTCATGCGTACCGGACTGCGCGACTGCCAGACCCACGCCAAGACGTGGGAGCTGCTGCGCCTGACCCGGATGCCGGCCGTACGCGTCGAAACCGGCTATCTGACCTCGGCCAAGGACCGCGAGCGGCTGACCAACCCGCTGTTCCGCGACCAGGTCGTCGAGGCGATCGTGGCCGCCGTGCAGCGGATGTACTACCCGGTCGACCAGGACGTGCCGACCGGCTCGATCGACGTACGCGAACTGCGGGCCATGGTGGCGGCCGGCGCGCGGGCCTGACCACGGTGCGGCGGGCGGGCCCGGTCCGGGTCCAGCCGCGGTGGCCCGGGTCAGCCCGCCGTCGTCGAACGGGTCGCCGGACGCACCGGACGCAGCAGCGCCTCCGGGCTCATCGACCCGAGCAGCTTCTCCAGCGCGTATTCGACGTCCGACTTCCACGACAGGGCCGTACGCAGTTCCAGCCGCAGGCGCGGGAACCGGGGGTGCGGCCGTACGGTCTTGAAGCCGACGGCGAGGAAGAAGTCGACCGGGGCGACACATCCGTCGCCCGGCTCGCCGGCGTCACCGAACTTGGCGTCACCGAACGCCTCGACCGCCTTGACCCCGCGCTTGGTGAGGTCGCGGGCCACCCCCTGCACCAGCATCCGGCCCAGTCCGCCGCCGGCGAACGCGGCCACCACGTGCGCGGTCGTCAGCAGGGCGGCGTCGGCGGAGACCGGCGACGTCGGAAACGCCATCGAACGGGGGACGTACGCCGGCGGGGCGTACATGACGAACCCGGCCGGCATGCCGTCGACGTAGGCGAGCTTGCCGCAGGACCCCCACTCGAGCAGCGTCTGGGAAACCCACGCCTCCTTGTCGAGCCCGGGGTCACCGGCCGCGCAGGCGCGCTCGGCCGCCACCGGGTCGAGTTCCCAGAAGACGCACTGCCGGCAGGACCGGGGCAGATCTTCGAGTGTGTCGAGGGTCAGACTCACCAGACGGCGCGACATTGGCTAATCCTCATGCGTCGAGTAGCGAAACCACGCAGCCGGGCAACCTGGCCGCCTCCTGCTCCCAACGACGGATCGTACGCCGGAACCTCGCGCCGGGGGAGACGACAGGGCGGACTCACCCATATCGGAGTCGGTGCCGGCGCCACCGTCCCCGTCCGCCCGCCAGGGGCCGGTCCGGCATCTGGACAGGCCCGGTAAGGCGAGGGCGATCCACCCGCCGCCGGATTACCATCGACGGACCAGCGCCGTGTCGAAGGTTCGCAAGCGCATCGAGGTGATGCCGGGCCAGGCGGGAAGATCGGCGGGCTCAGGGGCGGTCCCGTGACCGCCGAGCGAAGCGAGGTGGACGCATGACCGGTACGACGCTCGACGACTACACCGACCGCTATGCCCGCCGGGTACGGGGCATGACGGCATCGGAGATCCGGGCGCTGTTCGCCGTCGCCAGCCGGCCGGAGGTCGTGTCGCTCGCCGGTGGCGCACCGTACATCGCCGCACTTCCGCTGGACGCCGTGGGCGAGATGCTCGGCCGGCTCGGCTCCGAGCACGGCGTCTCCACGCTCCAGTACGGCATCGGCCAGGGCACCCTCGAACTGCGCGAACGGATCTGCGAGGTGATGGCGCTCTCCGGCATCGACGGCCGGTGCGGCGCCTCGCCCGAGGACGTCGTGGTGACCGTCGGCGGGCAGCAGGCACTCGACCTCGTGGCCCGCCTATTCCTCGACCCCGGCGACGTGGTGCTCGCCGAGGGCCCCACCTACGTCGGCGCGCTCGGCGTCTTCCAGGCCGCCCAGGCGCAGGTCTGCCACGTGCCCATGGACGCGGACGGGCTGATCCCGGAAGCTCTCGAGGTCGCCATCGCCGAGCAGGCCCGTGCCGGCCGCCGGGCGAAGTTCCTCTACACGATCCCGACCTACCAGAACCCGGCCGGCGTCACGCTCACCGAGGAACGCCGCGAACGGGTGCTCGACATCTGCGAACGGGCCGGACTGCTGGTGGTCGAGGACGACCCGTACGGGCAGCTCGGCTTCGACGGTGAGGCGCCGTCCCCGCTGCGGGCCCGCCGCCGGGACGGTGTCTTCTACCTCAGCACGTTCTCCAAGACGTTCGCGCCGGGCCTGCGGGTCGGCTGGATCCTGGCCCCGCACGCCGTACGTGACAAGCTCGTCATCGCCAGCGAGGCGCAGATTCTGTGCCCGAGCGCGTTCGCGCAGGCCGCGGTGACCACCTACCTGTCGACGATGCCGTGGCGCGAGCAGCTCAAGACCTACCGCGAGGTCTACCGGGAACGCCGCGACGCACTGCTGGACGCGCTCACCGACCTGATGCCGGCCGGGACCACGTGGACCCGGCCGGAGGGCGGCCTGTTCGTGTGGGCCAACCTGCCCGAAGGCCTCGACGCGAAGGCGATGATGCCGCGCGCGATCGCCGCCCGGGTGGCGTACGTACCCGGCACCGGCTTCTACGCCGACGGGTCCGGCAGCGGCAACATGCGGCTCAACTTCTCCTTCCCGCCGCCGGAGCGGATCCGTGAGGGGGTCCGCCGGCTGTCGAGCGTGATGGAGCAGGAGATGGCCATGCGGCAGGTGTTCGGCACGGTGAGCGGCAACCCGATCCGCCGTCGTGGGCAGGCCGGAGCGGATACGCCAGGTCCCGACTTGGCATGATCTCCGGCATGGGTACGTACTCTGCCGACGCCCCGACGGGCAGTCCCTCCGCTGTTTCCCTGTCCGACCTGCACGTCCTGGTGCTGGCCGGTGGGCTGTCGTACGAGCGCGACGTGTCCCTGAAGTCCGGTCGGCGGGTCCTCGACGCGCTGCGCTCCGTCGGCGTCGACGCCGAACTACGCGACGCCGACGTGACCCTGCTGCCGGCTCTGCAGGCCGACCCGCCGGACGCGGTGGTGATCGCGCTGCACGGAGCCACCGGTGAGGACGGCTCGCTGCGCGGCGTGCTCGACCTGTGCGACGTCCCGTACGTCGGCTGCGACGCCCGGGCCTCCCGCCTCGCCTGGGACAAGCCGTCGGCGAAGGCGGTGCTGCGCGAGGCCGCCATCCCCACCCCGGACTGGGTGGCCCTGCCCCACGACCGCTTCTCCGAACTGGGAGCGGTCGCCGTCCTCGACCGGATCGCCGACCGGCTCGGCCTGCCGTTGATGGTGAAGCCGGCCCAGGGCGGATCGGGTCTCGGCGCCGCTGTCGTACGCGAGGCCAACGCGTTGCCGGCCGCGATGGTCGGCTGTTTCGCGTACGACTCGACAGCCCTGGTCGAGCGGTACGTCGCCGGCATGGACGTCGCCGTCTCGATCGTCGACCTCGGGGCCGGGCCGCAGGCGCTTCCCGCCGTGGAGATCGTGCCCCGCAACGGCGTTTACGACTACGCGGCCCGCTACACGGCCGGACTGACCACCTGGCACGCTCCGGCCCGGCTCGACGAGGCGGTCGCCGCGCGGGTGGCCGCGACCGCGCTGGCCGCGCACACCGCTCTCGGGCTGCGTGACCTATCCCGGGTCGACATGATCGTCGACGGAGACGGCCGGCCGCACGTGCTCGAGGTCAACGTCTCGCCGGGGATGACCGAGACCTCGCTCCTGCCGCTGGCCGTGCAGGCCGCCGGGCTCGACTTCGGGAAGCTGCTGGCGACCCTGGTGTCCCGCGCCACGACCCGGCCGGTCTGACGGACTCCGTTCGAGCGGCGAGATCGCCGCTCGAACGGGTGGTCGCCGCGCCCGCTCGGGCTACTGCCTCCGACGTGGGTTCGTCCGGTGGCCTCGACGTGGTTCGTTCGGTGGTTTCGACGGTTGGTGGTTTCGGCGTCGATCCGTCACGCACCGATCGGCCGGGCCGGTTCGGCCGGACCGGAGTTGACTGGCTCGCCGCCGGTGCTTCCGCTGCTGGTGCCGGACACTTCCGCCGGAGCGGGTTCCTCCTCGGGCGACGCCTCGGCCTGGGCGACCGACGGAGCGTCCGGGTCTTCGACGTTCTCGATGCCGGCACGCTCTTTGCCGGCGGGCTCGCTGTCGACAGGGCCGCTGACGACGGGCTCGCTGTCGAAGGGTTCAGGGTCAGATCCGGCGGGCTGCAGGTCGGCGGCGGACACCTGCTGGGTCAGGCTGGACGGTGCCAGCCACTGGATGCGAGGCGGCTCGGCGAGCGGCCGGCCACCGAATTCGGCCAGCCAGGCGGCGACGAGGGCGAGATTCTCCCGCCACTGAGTCTCGGGAATCGGCGGCAGGATGGCGTCCCAGAGGGAGAGGAACGTACCCCGCAGCTGGAGCCGCCCCTGCGGGCGGGCCAGAAACCACAGGTGCAGGTGGGCGGCGCCGTCCCCCAACGGTTCACGTGAACCCGAGCCACACCGTCGAGCGAGCGAATCGCCCGCTCCAGGCGCACCGTCATCACGCCGAGTTCAGCGGCAAGCAGGTTGGGCAGATCGCCCAGATCCAGGTGAGACCGGGATTCGAGGATGAGCACCATCGGCAGCCCGGTCGGGCGGTCCATGGCCCGCACCCGCCACCGTTCACTCACCCAGATGTAGGCATCGTCGGGGGCGTTGCAGGCGGTGCATTCCCGGGAGCCCTCGCCCTTTCGTTCCGGCTCGACGTCGACCGGATCGTCGAGGGTCTTGACGCGGAGTTCGCCTTCGAACGGGAAGGAGGGCCACTTGGTGAAGTCTGGAACTGGAGCGGGGGTGTCGGACACGACGCTGACCCTAACGGAGTTGTCGATGGCTGTCCTTCCCCGTTTCGGGCGAGCGTACGGCTCTCGCCGGGGCACGGAAGTCGATCCGCACCGACCGTCACGGGGTGGTTCGGCGCCCGTAATCCACAGGCTCATCCACCGATCTACACGCGGTTTCACGTGAAACAGGGCGACCTGTGGATAACTTCTGTGGATAACTTTCTGGCGGCTATGGCGGTGTTTCGCATCGGTCGGTGACGGGGCGCACGGTCTGCTGAGATGCCGCCGTCGGCCTGCGTAGGCCGTACCGTCGGGCACGACCGCTGGTGTCCGGGGTGGTGCTGCACGTCGCCGGACAGCGCCCGCCCGGAGCGCGCCCGCCCCGTCCGGATGACAGGTCCGTGTCGCGGTAGGGCCCCAGTTGGTCGGCGACCGTCCCCGGGCCGGGATGGTTATCCACAGGCGGCCGCCAGGGCGTCGGATGATGACCGTGCTTCCTGTCCGTCCTCAGTTCCCTGTTTCACGTGAAACGGGTGGGGCAGCATGGCCGTCCTTGTCGGGCTCCGGCGGATCGACGTTGTCGAGGATTCCTACGTCCGTGGATACTGCGCTGATCTTCTGCGGCAACGGAGGCCGGCGTCGGCGGACCTGGCGGCAACGGCATCCTCGACGTGCTCTGCCACGGCGCACCGTCAGAGCCGTAGCAGGAAGTCGCGCCGCCCTTGCGTCACAGTCGGCAAGGCTGGCCGGGGCGGCACGGTCATCATTCCGGCTGGCTGATCAAGGAACCGGTCCGGCCGACGGCTGTCGAAGTCCGAAATCCACTGACGTCCGGACTCCGCCGGATCAACCGACCAGGCCGGCACCTGAATCGACCAACCCGCGTCGGGCCTGGAGCGGCCGGCCGCAACGACTGATCCACCGGAAGGACTGCGGCGGCTGATCGGGTCGAAGAGCCCTGGCGACTGATCAGCCGGAGGATTGCGGCAACTGATCGGCCTGAGGCCGCGGCGCTGACGGCAGGCGCCCGGGCGCCGCCCTCCGGCCCGCCAAGAGTTCCGGACCGCGAGGATCGTGATCGTCCTGCTGTGCGCCGCCATCGGGCGGACACGCCCGGTCCGCTGGCGCTCGCGCACGCTGGCGGGGGCGCACGCTGGCGGGGGCGCGCTGGGCGGCAAGGACGCCGCCGAGACCGCTGGGCGGCGATTCCCCGCGAGCCGGGCAGGCGCGAGCCCTCCGCTTCCGGCGCACCTTTCCGCAGGCGCACTCCCGATACGTCGACCTAGGAAAGCATCCCGTGGAAGCCTCGCCGCGGTGAGCGCCTTTCCTGCCCGGCTGCGACCGTACGGGCCTACGCAGCCACCCTTATACCGGCCAGGGCCGCGCCCGTTTCACGTGAAACAGGAGCACGGGTCGTTCGCCGGCCTGGAAACGACAATGGCCGCCACCCGTGGTGGGGTAGCGGCCATTCCTGCCGGCAACGGCGTCAGTCCTCGGGCTGCTTCTCGCCGTCCATACCGATGATGCCCACGATCCGTTCAAGGTCGTCAACGGTGGCGAACTCGATGGTGATCTTGCCCTTACTACGCCCGATGTCCACCTTCACCCGGGTGTCGAACCGATCCGAAAGCCGGTCGGCGAGATCCGTCAGAGCCGGTGCATGCGGCTTGGGGCGCCGGCCGGCCGGCGCCTTCTGCTGAGGCCCGTCGGCCAGGGCGATCTTGACCAGTTCTTCGGTCGCCCGCACTGACAGCTCCTCGGCAACGATGCGTCGGGCCAGGCTGTCCTGGGCGTCCGCGTCGTCGAGTCCGAGCAGCGCCCGGGCATGCCCTGCGGAAAGCACTCCCGCCGCCACTCGAAGCTGCACCTGCGGCGGAAGATTCAGCAGTCTGATCGTGTTCGAGATCTGCGGACGGCTGCGCCCGATGCGGCGGGCCAGTTCGTCGTGGGTCGCACCGAATTCGTCGAGCAGCTGCTGATAGGCGGCAGCCTCTTCCAGCGGGTTGAGGTTCGCACGGTGGATGTTCTCCAGAAGGGCGTCGCGAAGCATCGCGTCGTCCTTGGTTTCCCGGATGATGGCGGGGATCGTCTCGTGCCCGACCGCCTGCGCGGCCCGCCAGCGGCGCTCGCCCATGACCAACTCGTAGCGGTCGGGGCGAGTTCCCGTACGACGATCGGTTGGAGGAAACCGACTTCCTGGATCGAGGTCGTCAGCTCCTCCAGAGCTTCCTCGTCGAAGATCTGGCGTGGCTGTTTGGGGTTCGGCTCGATCGACTCGACCGGAATCTCGGCGAACCGGGCACCCGGCACGGGAGCGAGCTCCGGGGCCTGGTCGGCTTCCGGCAGGGCCGCCACCGTAGGAGTGGTCGCCGGGAGACTGGTCGCCGGGTAAGTGGTCGCCGGTTCGGTGGCCTGCGCCACGGCCGGGGTGCTCTGTTCCGGCTCGGCTGCCGGTGCCTCGATGGTGGCTACCGGCGGTGTCGGTGGTGGAGCTGTCGGAATCAGGGCTCCCAGCCCTCGCCCCAGCCCGCCTCGCGGACGGTTCTTCATGCCACGCCTCCCACCGACTTGTCCGGCCAACCTTTTCCGGCCGAGGGGCCCGTCGTACCCGGTCTAGGCATTGTGGCCGGCGACCTTGTCGACCCCGCGTTCCGCGATCTCCAGAGCCGCCTCGAAGTAGCTCGTTGCGCCCCGCGAACCGGGATCGTAGGTCATGACCGACTGGCCGTAACTCGGAGCCTCCGACACCCGGACGTTACGCGGGATGACGGTTTGCAGCACCTTGTCGCCGAAGTGGTTACGGACATCCTGCTCGACCGCGTCCGCAAGGCGGGTACGGCGGTCGTACATGGTCAGGATGATGGTGGAGACGTCGAGGTTCGGATTGAGGTGCTGACGCACCAGGTTGATGTTGTTGATCAGTTGGTTGAGCCCCTCGAGCGCGTAGTACTCGCACTGGATGGGGATCAGCACCTCTCGGGCCGCGACGAGCGCGTTGACCGTCAGCAGCCCGAGCGATGGCGGGCAGTCGATGAAGACGTAGTCGAACGGCTCGGGGTGGCCGGCAATGGCCCTTGCGAGCCGCGATTCACGGGCAACGACCGAAACCAGCTCGATCTCCGCACCCGCGAGATCGATCGTGGCAGGCACGCACCAGAGATTCGGGATGCCCTCTACCTGCTGCGCGACCTCCGCCAGCGGTACGTTGTCGATCAAGCAGTCGTACACGTCGGAGATCCCGGCGTGGTGCGGCACGTTCAGGCCCGTCGAGGCATTGCCCTGCGGATCCAGATCCACCACGAGTACGCGGTTTCCGTGCAGCGCAAGCGCCACGGCCAGGTTCACGGTTGTCGTGGTCTTGCCCACGCCGCCCTTCTGGTTCGCGACACACATGATCCGTGGCCGGTCCGGGCGGGGCATGGTCACCTCGCCACTCGGGTTCAGGATCTGCACGGCGCGCAATGCCTCCATAGCCAACGGTGGATCATCCTCTTCGCGTGACTGGGTTTCACGTGAAACGTACGCGTCGGCCACGGGTTCCTCGGTGAATGGTCGGGGCGCGGTCGTCGGCGTGTCGGCCTCAACCGGCAAATTCGGCAGTTGGGGTACGTCCGCCGCGCTGGCGGACCGATGAGGGCGGGGCGACGGTGCCGGACGGCGGACAGGGGAGTCCGGGCTGCCGGTGGAGAGGTCCCCGGTGCGGCCATCGGCCGTCAGAACGGGTCCGTCACCCGGTTGCGGGGCGGCAAGAAAAGGGTCGGCAAGCGCAGCGCCACGAGGTTGCGGTACAGCACGATCCTCGGTCAACGCCTCCCGGATACCGTCAGACAGCGCTCGAGCTGTCGGATGGAGGCGACCGTCACTGGACCAACCGTCGTGGCCTGTTTCACGTGAAACAGGCGGGCCGGAGGAGCCATGACTGCTACGCCTGTGATCGTCGTACCTACCGTTGTCATGCACCGTGTCATCCCTGTCCGGCTCGGATGGGTCGGCACCGCCAGCGCTCACGTCCGCGCTATCGGGCGAAGTGTGCGGCCCGGCAAGAAGCGGTGGAGGCGTTGACACGTCGCCCTCCACCGCGCGGTCCACACTATCGACGCGCGGCCAGCCTACGGCCGAATGGCCGGTCGTGGCCACGGGTGTCCGCCACGTGACGGCGCTCAGCACCCAGTCGTGGGAGGACAAATACTGGTAAATCAGCCACAAACACGAAGGGCTGCGGGATCGAGGGTCAGCCCGATCACACGGGGCCGCACAGCCTGTCCGTCAGCGCCGCCTGGCCCGCTTCCGCGCGACGTTCGCGCCAGGCCCCGTCCGGTCAGCCGTCTGCCGAGTCGTTCTGGAGCGCGCTGGTGCAACGTCACGCTGCCGGATGATCTCCACCACCGTCGTCGGTGGGTCGATCAGACCTACCCCGCACTGCCGTACGACCGCGGCACCGCCGCCCAGCCGGTCGACCGCATCGCGGTGTTCGGCCACCTCGGCCGGCGCGGAGCTGCCCTTCAGTGCGACAAGTCGGCCGCCGACGGCAGCCAGTGGCAGGCACCAACCGGCGAGCCGGTCGAGCGGCGCAACCGCCCGCGCGGTGACCACGTCGGCAGGCGCAAGGCCACCGCCTGCGAACTCCTCGGCCCGCCCACGCTGTACCGTCACCGATCCTGCGAGGCCGAGCCGGTCCACCGCCTCGTCAAGGAAGGCGGTACGTCGGGCCAGCGGTTCGATCAGAACGACGGAGAGGTCCGGTCGGGCCACCGCGAGCACGAGACCGGGCAAACCGGCCCCCGAGCCGACGTCCACCACGAGCGCGTCGCGGGGGATCAACTCTGCGACGGCGGCGCAGTTGAGCAGGTGCCGGTCCCAGATCCGCGGAGCTTCCCGCGGCCCGATCAGGCCACGTACGACTCCCTCGGTCGCCAACAACTCGGCGTAGGTGGCGGCGAGGGGCAAGCGGTCACCGAAGAGTCTCCCGGCCGCCGCGACGAGGTCGTCGGGGACAGGCACCGGATCACCCACGGACGGCGCCGGCCCGGCGGGTGGCATCGACTGATACGGCCCGGGCGGCGTCACGCCACCCGGGCCGGGAGCGGCTGGTGCCGCTGGATCGTGCGTCATATCGGTTTTCAGCCTGCGGGACGGACGATGATCCGGCGGTTCGGCTCGACACCCTCCGACTCGCTCTGCACACCGGCGAGCGCGTTGACCACGTCGTGGACGCACTTGCGCTCGAAGGCGGACATCGGCTCCAGGCGGACGTCCTCGCCGTACTCCTTGACCTTCTCCACCGCGTTACGCGCCACCGCCGCCAGTTCCTTGCGCCGGTTGGCCCGGTATCCGCCGACGTCGAGCAGCAGGCGGCTCGGCGTGCCGGTCTGCCGGAACACCGCGAGTCGAGTCAGCTCCTGCAGCGCCTCGACGGTGGCACCACGCTGGCCGACCAGAGGCTGCAGCCGGTCACCGACGACCTCGACCATCGGCCGGCCGCCGGACACCAGTTCGTCGATGTCGCCGTCGTAGTCGAGGATGTCGAGTAGTCCTTCGACGTAATCCGCGGCGATCTCGCTCTGCCGGAAGAGCTCGGCGTCACTCGTGGCCTTGGACTCCTCGGCGCCGGCGTCGCTGGTGTCCTCGGCCCGGGCCTCGGTCACGGCCACATCGGCCTGCTCGTCTGGAGCCTCGGTGCGGGGAGTGCTGGTGTCGGTCACGTGTCATCTCCGTACTCGGTCGGCCGGACCAGTGACGGTCGGCTGGTTTCCGTGACCGGCAAAGATCGCCGACAGTCACGGCACGTCTACGTGGGGGCGTTGCTCGGCACGCGGGGAGCGCCTCGAAGGTGGATCCCGGTCCGGGATCCCGGGCCGGCAGCGACGGCTGCCGGCCCGACTTTCGGTCAGCTTCAACCCTGGCGTTTCGCGGGCCGCCCCTTCTTCGGGTTGACCGGCTTGGCGCCCGGCTTCGGGGCCAGTGCCTTGGTGTCGACCGCCGGCTTCGCCTCCGGCTGCGTGCCGTTCGCCTTGCCCCGACCGAACAGGCCGGCGGGCTTCGCCGGCTGGCCGGCACCCGCCTTGCCCGCACCCGGCTTGCTCAGGTTGGCCTTG
Source organism: Polymorphospora rubra (assembly GCF_018324255.1). GTDB lineage: Bacteria > Actinomycetota > Actinomycetes > Mycobacteriales > Micromonosporaceae > Polymorphospora > Polymorphospora rubra. The sequence continues at coordinate 2,630,029 of NZ_AP023359.1, read as the reverse complement.
CCGGTTCCGGGCTTGCCCGTACCCGGCTTACCCGCTCCCGGCTTGCTGGTGGCGGTCACCAGCGGCGGGAACTTGCGCAGCACCCACTGCTGCTGGCCGAGCGTGAACAGGTTGTTCGTCACCCAGTAGATGATCACACCGATCGGGAAGATCGCGCCGGAAATCAGCAGTGAAGCGGGGATGCCGTAGAGCATCAGGCGCTGGATCATCCGCTGCTGCGGGTCCTCGGCCCAGCCGGTCTTGAGAATCATCTGCCGGCTGGTCAGGTAGGTGGTGGCGATCATGATGCAGACCAGCACACCGGCCATGATCTTGACGGTGGTGCCGTTTGCGCCCATCCGGGCGAGTTCCTCGGCGGTCGAACCGAACTTGCCGGAGATCGGCGCGGTGAACAGCGTAGCGCTGGCCGCGCTGTCGAACTGCTCGGCGGTCCAGCCGTACAGCGTCTTGCCCTGGTTGTCCGGGCTGAGCCGGCGGAGCACGTGGAAGAGGCCGAGGAACACCGGGATCTGGAGGAACATCGGAAGGCAGCCCATGAGCGGGTTGGCCTTTTCCTTCCGGTAGAGCTCCATCATCTCCTGCTGGAGCGACTCCCGGTCACCCTTGTGCTTCTCCTGCAGCTCCTTGACCTTGGGCTGGAGCGCCTGCATCGCCCGCTGCGATTTGATCTGCTTGACGAAGACCGGGAAGAGGATCACCCGTACGGTGACCACCAGGAACACGATCGCGAGGATCCACGACCAGTTGGTGCCCAGCACCATTGTCGCCGGCACCCCGACCGCGTCCCACGCGGAGTGCCAGAGCAGCAGGATCCACGAGATCGCCCAGTAGATCCAGTCGAGACTCAATTCGGGGCTCCAGTCACATCGGCACGACGGCAGCTGCCCGGCTCCGGCACCGGGTCATACCCACCGGGGTGGAAGGGGTGGCAGCGCAACAGCCGCCGGACCGCAAGCAGAAATCCCCGTAGCGCACCGTGTCGCTCCACCGCCTGGAGGGCGTAGGCGCTGCACGACGGGTAGAACCGACAGCGGGCCGGCAGTGCCGGGCTTATCCAACGACGGTACGCGATGATGGGCCCTGCCAGCATTCGGGCGCCGAGTGTCATCCGCCGCGGGGCGTCGTGATCGCCGCTCATCGGCGCTGCCGAGAGGTTCGTCGGGACGTCCGAGCGGCGGTCAGGGCCGCGTCGAGGTCAGCCGCGAGCCGGCCGTACGGCGCCTCCGCTGCGCTCGGCAGCGCCCGTACCACCAGGGTCGAGCCGGCCGGCAGCGTGTCGAGCCGCTCCCGTACCAGGTGCCGGAGCCGACGCCGGACAAGGTTGCGTACGACCGCACCGCCGACGGCCTTGGACACGACGAAGCCGGCACGCGACGGCGGGGAGCTGGACTCCGCACCGGCGTCGCGTGCCGGCTTCGTGGTGACTATTGGCCCGGACCGGTCGGCATCAGGACCAAGGTCGAGATGGACGACCACCGAGCCGCGGTTGACCCGCCGGCCGGCGCGCATCGCTGCGGCAAACTCGCTGCTGTGCCGCAGTCGATGCGAGGTCGCCAGCACGACTGCCTACATCTTCCGGACCGGAACCGCCAGCCCTCAGGCCGACAGGCGGGCGCGGCCCTTCGAGCGACGGGTGGCGAGGATCGAACGGCCGGCCCGGGTGCGCATGCGCAGCCGGAAGCCGTGGGTCTTCGCGCGCCGGCGGTTGTTCGGCTGGTAGGTGCGCTTGCTCACGTCAGGCTCTCCGTCTTCGTGCGCCCGGACGGCGACCCGTCCGAGTTCGTGTCATGTCTGGTGTCGATCCACCGCTTGCCGGCCGCAGGTCTGACCCGTCCGATCCCTTGATCCGGAAACCGGATCCGGGCCTCGGATCTTTCCTGCTTCTCGGTCCTGCTGCTTCCCCGAGCACTATTTCCCGAGCCCGGCACTGCTGCCCCGGGCTCTGCTGTCCCGAGGGTCGCTTTCCCGAGCCGTTACTTCCCTGAACCGTTACTTCCCTGAGCTGTTGCTTCCCTGAGCTTCCCCCGTCTCACACGAGGTCGCTCAACAAGCAACCGCCACCCTATCAGGAGGGCGACGGCACAGCCGCTCCAGCCTACGCACGGTGGCAATCGCGGTCAAACATCCAGGGCGGCGGCCCTACCGGGTGGCGGACCGGACCGGTGGCCGCGGTCGCGGGACGGTTTTCACTGATGGCGCCAACGCCCAGGTGTGGACGGCGGTTGAAGGGTTGTGGACAACGCTGTTAGCGTGCCCGATTGCCGGTCGGCATGCTCGGGGGGCGAGGGATTGCCGCAGACAGGGGCAAAACTGGGCGAGGTGGTCGATCGTTCGGCACGGTGAAGCCGTATCGACGGTGGATCCGGCACCATCCGGGCCTGACAGACGGCACCCGGGACGCCACAATCGGTCGGTACACAGGCTGTGGATAACTTGTGGACAACGGATCCAACGGTCGACCACCGCACGACATCGTGCCTGGTGGGTGGCTAGCACCGGGCGGTCAGGTCCACAGACCAGCGGCAGCCGGGTACTCAGATGCGATGGGGGTGGCGCGACGGTGACCGACATGGTCGACCTTGCCGCGGTCTGGACTGCTGCTACCGACGAACTCGCCGACGAGATCGTCTCGGCTCAGCAGCGTGCCTATCTGCGCATGACCCGGCTGCGCGCCATCGTCGAGGACACCGCACTGCTCGCCGTACCCGACGCCTTCACCCGGGACGTCATCGAATCGCGTCTGCGGCCGGCCATCACCGAGGCGCTGTCCCGGCGGCTCGGCCGGCCGATCCAGGTGGCCGTCACCGTACGGGCACCCGAAGACGGTCAATCGCGGACGAACGGGACGGTCTACGGCAGCGCCGCCGTCCCCGACCCCACCTCGTTCCCGATTCAGCCCGTCCTCGCGCGGTTCCCGACCGAGCAGGTCGACCGCCCGCCACCACAGGCCGAGCTGCCGATGCCGCCGAACGGTTCGGCACAGCATCCCGGCGCCGGCTCCGCCCACCACTCCGCCGGCCCCGGCCGGCCCGAGCCCGAAGCACACACCAAGCCGTCCACCGGCCCCGACCGCGGCGGCACACAGGACGCGCTGTTCGCGGCGCCGTATCCGCAGCCGTACGTGGAGCCCGGGCCACCGCCCGTGGCTCCACACCTGTCCGGGGCGCCGCGCACCGCCCCCCATCCCGAGCGGCGCGACGCCCGGACCGATCAGCCGGACCGGACCTACCGCGGCGACGCGACGGGGCTGCGGGGTGACGAGCCGACGATCCGCAACCTGGGCGGCGGGACCGACAGCGGTCCGGGTCGGACCCAGAACCGCGACGACCTCCGGCTGCCGGGTCGCGACGACCGCCGCCCAGGCGCCACGCCCGACAGCGGTGGCAACCGGCTCAACCCGAAGTACATGTTCGAGACGTTCGTCATCGGTTCGTCGAACCGGTTCGCGCACGCCGCGTCGGTCGCCGTCGCCGAGTCGCCGGCCAAGGCGTACAACCCGCTGTTCATCTACGGCAGTTCCGGGTTGGGCAAGACGCACCTGCTCCACGCCATCGGGCACTACGCGCAGACCCTGGGCAACGCCCGGTCGGTGCGGTACGTCTCGACCGAGGAATTCACCAACGACTTCATCAACTCGCTGCGTGACGACAAGACGAGCGCCTTCCAGCGGCGCTACCGCGACGTCGACATCCTGCTGATCGACGACATCCAGTTCCTGGAGAACCGGGAGCGTACGCAGGAGGAGTTCTTCCACACCTTCAACACCCTGCACAACGCCAACAAGCAGATCGTGATCACATCCGACCGCTCGCCGCGGCAGCTGGCGACGCTCGAGGACCGGATGCGTACCCGGTTCGAGTGGGGACTGCTGGCCGACATCCAGCCGCCGGACCTGGAGACCCGGATCGCGATCCTGCAGAAGAAGGCGGCCCAGGAGCGCCTGTACGCCCCGCCGGACGTGCTGGAGTTCATCGCCTCGCGGGTGTCGAACTCGATCCGCGAACTCGAGGGCGCGCTGATCCGGGTGACCGCGTTCGCCAGCCTGACCCACACCGCGGTCGAGTTGGCCCTGGCCGAAGAGGTGTTGCGCGACTTCATCCCGGACGGCCAGGGTCCGGAGATCACCGCCGACCAGATCATGGCGGCGACCGCCGACTACTTCGGGGTCAGCCTGGAGGATCTGCGCGGGCATTCCCGGTCCCGGGTACTGGTCAACGCCCGCCAGGTCGCCATGTACCTGTGTCGGGAGCTGACCGAGCTGTCCCTGCCCCGGATCGGGCAGGCGTTCGGCGGACGCGACCACACCACCGTCATGCACGCCGATCGCAAGATCCGACAGCAGATGGCCGAGCGCCGGCTGCTCTACAACCAAATCGCCGAGCTGACCAACCGGATCAAGCAGAATTCCTGACACCCGGTAACCGCAGGTAGTGGATCAATCGCTGATCCACCTGTGGATAACCGCGACACCTGTCTCCGGGTCTCCGAAGCGCCCCGTCCTCCTGTGGACGGGGCGTTTTTTGTCCACCGGTTGTCCACACTGTCCACAGGTGGTTATCCACCGCAGTGGACAACCACACCGCGTCAGCCAGCCGGTTGCCCACAACCTGTGGACAAGACCTGTGGAAACAGCTGTGGACATGCACAGAGAGTGATCGGGTTACCCACAGGTTAACGGTAGGTTGTGGGAAACCTGTTGAAGGATCTGGGGACAACTAATCTCGATCTTCACTTGGCGATCCACACCCTTGGGGAAAAACCTTGTGGAAAGCCTGTGGATTGCCGGTGAGCAGTTGTGGACAACCAGGCAGCAGGCGGCACCTGTGGATGGAAGTGCCAGTTTGAACCCTGGTTATCCCCAGGGAAACCACCGGTGGATAACATAGCTGAGCTGGGAAAACTTCGGTTCTCCACAGAATCCACAACACCGATGAAGACGATGAGAGATTTTTCTAAAGAGATCAAAACCCAATCATCAGCGTTGTGGATTCTGTGGACCGGCCGACGGCCGGCCCATCGAGAGACATCCGATCGGACGAAGCACCGGGGGCGGGCGTACGCCGCCCGGGTCGTCGCCTTAAGGTTCGGTGGGGACCTACGTGCGCCGGCCGCACCCCACAGCCCGACCGCCGGTGGAAGACCCGGTGCGGGAACCAGCCGGGTACAGGAACCAGCCAGGTGCGAGAACCAGCCGGTGGAAGACCCGTCAGCGGACCGTTGTGAGCAGCGGGTCCGGCTGCCGGCGGCAGCCACTGGGCGGCAGCAGCTACCTTTGTCCATCAGTCGACGCGGAGGCATGGCATGAAGTTCAGAGTCGAGCGTGACGCGCTCGCCGACGCCGTGGCATGGACGGCCAAGAGCCTGCCCAGCCGGCCGTCCGTCCCGGTACTCGCCGGAGTGATGCTGCGGGTGACCGATGGTCTCCTGCACGTGTCCGGCTTCGACTACGAGGTCTCGAGCCAGGTGACCGTCGACGTACAGGGTGACGCCGACGGTGCCGCACTGGTCTCCGGCCGGCTGCTCGCCGAAATCACCAAGGCGCTGCCCGCCAAGCCGGTCGACATCGCCGCCGTCGGGGCACACCTGGAACTTGTCTGCGGCAGCGCCCGGTTCACGCTGCCGACGATGCCTGTCGAGGACTATCCGGCGCTGCCGGAGATGCCGGCCAGCACGGGCAGCGTCGACGCCGCCGCGTTCGCCGCCGCCGTTGCCCAGGTCGCCATCGCCGCCGGCCGCGACGAGACGCTGCCGATGATGACCGGCATCCGGGTCGAGCTCAACGGCTCGACGCTGGCGATGCTCGCCACCGACCGTTACCGGCTCGCACTGCGCGAGATGCAGTGGCGCCCCGACGACCCGGACATCAGCATCAACGCGCTCGTGCCGGCCCGTACCCTCGCCGACACCGCCAAGACGCTCGGTCCGCTCGGTGGCGAGGTGACCGTCGCCCTTGCGCAGGGATCGGCTGGCGAGGGCATGATCGGCTTTGCCGGCGGCACCCGGCGCACCACCAGCCGGCTTCTCGACGGCGCCAACTACCCGCCGGTGCGGTCGCTGTTCCCCAGCTCGCACAACTCCGCGGCCCGCGTGCTCGTGGCCGCCCTCGTCGAGGTGGTCCGCCGGGTCGCCCTGGTCGCCGAGCGCACCACGCCGGTCCTGCTGAGCTTCAGCTCCGACGGCCTGGTCGTCGAGGCCGGCGGCACCGAGGAGGCGCGGGCGAGCGAGGCGATGGACGCGACCTTCACTGGTGAACCGCTGACCATCGGCTTCAACCCGCAGTACCTGATCGACGGGTTGCAGAACCTCGGGTCGCCCCATGCGGTGCTCTCGTTCGTCGACGCGTTCAAGTCGGCCGTGATCTCGCCCGCCACCGAGGATGGCGAGATCATCGAGGGCTACCGCTACCTGATCATGCCGATCCGCGTCACACGCTGATCGCGCTGAACCGGAAGGAAAGGCAGAAAATGCAGCTTGGCCTCGTTGGTCTCGGCCGGATGGGCGGCAACATGCGCGAGCGTCTGCGCACGGCCGGTCACGAGGTTGTCGGCTACGACCCCAACCCCGACCTGACCGACGTCGCCAGCCTCGCCGAACTGGTGGAGAAGCTGGCCGCACCCCGCGCAGTCTGGATCATGGTTCCGGCGGCGGTCACCGAGCAGACCGTCGACGAGCTGGCGGGGCTGCTCTCCGCCGGCGACATCGTCATCGACGGTGGCAACTCGCGCTACACCGACGACCTGCCCCGGTCCGAGCGGCTCAACACGGTCGGCATCGGCTACATCGACGTCGGCGTCTCCGGCGGGGTCTGGGGCCGGGAGAACGGCTACGCCCTCATGGTCGGCGGCTCCGAGGAGCACGTCGAACGGCTGATGCCGGTCTTCGAGTCGCTGAAGCCGCCGGGCGAGTTCGGCTTCGTGCACGCCGGTCCGGTCGGCGCCGGCCACTACGCCAAGATGGTGCACAACGGCATCGAGTACGGGCTCATGCACGCCTACGCCGAGGGCTACGAGCTGCTCAGCAAGTCGGAGCTGGTGACCAACGTCCCCGGTGTCTTCAAGTCGTGGCGGGAGGGCACCGTCGTGCGCTCCTGGCTGCTCGACCTGCTCGACATCGCGCTCGAGGAGGACCCGGAGCTGGCCAGCCTGCGCGGCTACGCCGACGACACCGGCGAGGGCCGGTGGACGGTCGAGGAGGCCATCCGGCTGGCGGTGCCGATGAACGTCATCGCCGCCTCGCTGTTCGCCCGGTTCGCGTCCCGGCAGGACGACTCGCCGGCGATGAAGGCGATCGCCGCGCTCCGCCAGCAGTTCGGCGGTCACGCGATCCACAAGAACTGAACGACGGGTCGTCGCGTATGCATGTCCGCCGGCTCGAACTGGTCGACTTCCGCTCGTACGAGCGGGTCGTGGTCGACCTCGAGCCGGGGGCGAGCGTACTCGTCGGCCCGAACGGTGTGGGCAAGACCAACCTCGTCGAGGCGCTGGGCTACGTGGCGACCCTGGGCAGCCACCGGGTCGCCACCGACGCCCCGCTGGTCCGGATGGGTGCCGGCGCGGCCGTGATCCGCTGCGAGATCGTGCACGGCGGACGCGAACTGCTCGTCGAGCTGGAGATCGTGCCGGGAAAGGCCAACCGGGCCCGGCTCGGCAGGTCGCCGGTACGACGGTCCCGGGACGTTCTCGGCGCGCTCCGGCTCGTGCTGTTCGCGCCTGAGGATCTCGAACTGGTCCGGGGCGATCCGGCCGAACGGCGGCGCTACCTGGACGACCTGCTGGTTGCCCGGCTGCCCCGGTTCGCTGGCGTACGGGCCGACTACGAACGGGTCGTCAAGCAGCGCAACGCCCTGCTGCGCAGCGCCTACCTGGCCCGCAAGACCGGCGGCAACCGGGGCGGCGACCTGTCGACGCTCGACGTGTGGGATGCCCACCTCGCCCGGCACGGGGCGGAGCTGCTGGCCGGCCGGCTCGCCCTGGTCGGCGCGCTGGCGCCGCACGTGACGAAGGCGTACGACGCCGTGGCGGCCGGTCGCGGGGCGGCCGGCATCGCCTACCGTTCGACGCTCGAGGCCGCCGATACGACCCCGGACCGGGCCGCGCTGGAGGCGGGGCTCGCCGCGGCGCTGGCCGCCGCCCGGCAGTCGGAGGTCGACCGGGGCATGACGCTGGTCGGCCCGCACCGCGACGACCTGGCGCTGACGCTCGGCCCGCTGCCCGCCAAGGGCTACGCCAGCCACGGCGAATCCTGGTCGTACGCGCTCGCGCTGCGCCTGGCCGCGTACGACCTGCTCCGGGCCGACGGAATCGAACCGGTGCTGGTTCTCGACGACGTCTTCGCCGAACTCGACAACGGCCGTCGGGAACGGCTCGCCGAACTGGTCGGCTCCGCGACGCAGATGCTGGTGACCTGTGCCGTGGCCGAGGACGTACCGGAGGGACTGCGGGGCGCCCGGTTCACCGTGTCCGAGGGGGCGGTGTGTCGTGCCGGCTGATTCCGGGCGCAAGCCGCCGGATCCACCCGCCGACCGGCCGGCGGCCGCGGGCGGGGAGGCGGCGCAGCCCAGCGGGCCGGAACTCGCCCGTGCGGTGCTCGACGCCGCCCGGGCCCGGCGCGAGGCCGCCCGCCCGCGCCGACGTACCGGAGGGGAGCGGGACCCCGACGGCGGTGACGGGACCGGCGGCCAACCGCGGCGGCGGCTGCGGGGCTATTCCGGTCCCGGCCCCGATCCGCGCGACCCGCAGTTGTTCGGTGACGTGCTGGCCCGGCTGGTCAAGGCGCGGGGCTGGCAGCAACCGGCCGCCGAGGCGACCGTCTTCGGGGCCTGGGAGCGGGTCGTCGGACCGGACGTGGCCAAGCACAGCCGGCCGGTCAAGCTGGAGGACGGCGAACTGACCGTGGAGGCGGAGTCGACCGCCTGGGCGACCCAGCTGCGTCTGCTCGCCGCCTCGCTGCTGCGCCGGATCGCCGCCGAGGTCGGTCACAACGTGGTCCGCAAGCTCCACATCCACGGCCCGGCAGCGCCGTCCTGGTCGCGCGGCCCGCGCCGGGTCCGCGGCCGCGGACCCCGCGACACGTACGGCTGACCGGGCTCAGAAGTCGGCGTAGACGGCGAAGCCCTGGTCCGCGCAGCGGCGGTAGAAGCGGGACAGGACCACCAGTTCGGAGTGCGGGAAGCGCCACTGCGGGATCTGGCCGGCGTCGTCGCGCAGGCCGTCGAGGCGGGCGTCGAGCCATCGGAGCTGCTGTTCGGCGAGGCGGCCGGCCGAGATGGCCGCGCGGAGCACCGCCCCGACGGTGTCGAAGGTGACCACGTCGCCGTACGCCCGGTGCGCGTCGACGAACCGCTCCAGCCCGCCGGCGATCCAGGCGCAGCCGTCCGGGTCGATCACCGGGTCCTCGTCCTCCGCGGCGGCGTCTGTGGCGTACAGCACACCTTGCAGGCCGAGGAGGAGATCCACCAGTTCGGTGTAGGGGGTGGCGTGTACCGCTCCGGTCTTGGCGATGTGTCCGGCGAGCGTGGCGGTCGGTGCCGGGATGTGCGACGCGTCGACCAGTTCGCCGAACTCGGCGAACCCCGCCGGGCCGACCGGCTCGTAGAACGAGCCGGTCCGGGGCCACTGCACGGCGACGTTGTCCAGCCCCATCGGGCTCCACCTCTCCTGGTTGATCCCTGTCGGGCGGCCCGCGGCGGTCCGTCGACCGCCTTCTGGCCGCCGCGCGGGCGGGCGGTTGGCGCCCCGTCGGCCGTCCGTCGGCCACGGCGCGCCAAATTACGGCACTCGACCCCTTTTCGCGACCCCCGCGCGCCGCGTGTCGCGGTGACCGGAGTCGGGCACGGCGCCGGAACCGAAGCCTTGATCGCACCGTGGCGTGTGGGGGGAGTCGCGGACAGAGAGGTTCGGCCGGCTATGAACGTCTCAGACGCCTTCACGGGTGCCGCGTACCCGTTTGGTCGCCCGGGCACAGTAGGATTCAGATGGAGACGAGGAACATCGTGGCACGACGGCCCGGGCTGCTCCGCTGCCCGGGTTGCCGACACGAGTCCCAGCCGATCGCGATCCGCGGGAGTCCGCGGCGACCGGTGTGTCCGGCCATCCGGCGATCCGTCGTTCCCGACCGCGATCGTGGTGTCGGCCGCGCGCCTGCCGCCGTAATGCCCGCCGAACCCCGTGTCCCCCGGAGCCGCAGTCCGGGTGGTGCGAGAAAGTGGCCGAGGGTGTCAGCACAGAAGAAGCAGGAGTACGGCGCCGATTCAATCACCGTGCTGGAGGGCTTGGAGGCGGTCCGCAAGCGGCCCGGTATGTACATCGGGTCGACGGGTGAGCGTGGTCTGCACCACCTCGTCTGGGAGGTCGTGGACAACGCGGTCGACGAGGCGCTCGCCGGTTACTGCGACACGATCGACGTGGTGCTGCTCGCCGACGGTGGCGTACGCGTGGTCGACAACGGCCGCGGCTTCCCCGTCGACCTGCACCCGAAGCTGAAGAAGCCGGGTGTCGAGGTCGCGCTGACCGTGCTGCACGCGGGCGGCAAGTTCGACGGCAAGGCCTACGCGGTCTCCGGCGGTCTGCACGGCGTGGGCGTCTCGGTGGTCAACGCCCTGTCGGTGAAGATGGCCGTCGAGATCCACAAGTCCGGCCACGTGTGGCGGCAGACCTACAGCAACTCGGTGCCCTCGCCGCTGGAGAAGGGCGAGACCACCGACCGCACCGGCTCTTCGGTGTCGTTCTGGCCGGACCCGGGCGTCTTCGAGACCGTCGACTTCGCCTTCGAGACGATCTACCGCCGGCTCCAGGAGATGGCGTTCCTCAACCGTGGCCTGACCATCCGGCTGCGCGACGAGCGGGTGCAGGAGGAGGACGGCAACGCCCGCGAGGTGACCTTCCTCTACCGGGGCGGCATCGCCGACTTCGTCCGGCACCTCAACAACACCAAGAGCCCCATCCACAAGAGCGTGATCGAGTTCGGGGCCGAAGAGGAGGGCATGGCGGTGGAGATCGCCATGCAGTGGAACGAGTCGTACGGCGAGTCGGTCTACACCTTCGCCAACACCATCAACACCCACGAGGGTGGCACCCACGAAGAGGGCTTCCGGGCCGCGCTGACCACCGTGGTCAACCGGTACGGCGCGGACAAGAAGCTGCTCAAGGGTGACGAGAAGCTCACCGGTGAGGACATCCGGGAAGGGCTCGCCGCGATCATCTCGGTCAAGCTGGCGAACCCCCAGTTCGAGGGCCAGACCAAGACCAAGCTGGGCAACACCCCGGTCAAGAGCTTCGTGCAGCGGGTCTGCAACGAGTGGCTGGTCGACTGGTTCGACCGCAACCCGGCCGAGGTCAAGCAGATCATCACCAAGGCGACCCAGGCGTCGCGGGCCCGGATCGCGGCGCAGCAGGCGCGCAAGCTGGCCCGGCGCAAGTCGCTGCTGGAGTCCGGGTCGATGCCGGGCAAGCTCGCCGACTGCCAGTCGACCGACCCGCGCGAGTCCGAGGTGTTCATCGTCGAGGGCGACTCGGCCGGTGGTTCGGCCAAGCAGGGACGCGACCCGCGTACCCAGGCGATCCTTCCGATTCGCGGCAAGATCCTCAACGTGGAGAAGGCCCGGATCGACCGGGTGCTGAAGAACAACGAGGTGCAGGCGCTGATCACCGCGCTCGGCACCGGCATCCACGACGACTTCGACATCGAGAAGCTGCGTTACCACAAGATCGTGCTGATGGCCGACGCCGACGTCGACGGCCAGCACATCCAGACGCTGCTGCTCACCCTGCTGTTCCGCTTCATGCGTCCACTGGTCGAGCTGGGGCACGTCTACCTGGCCGCCCCGCCGCTCTACAAGATCAAGTGGAACAAGAAGGGCGACGACGCCCAGTACGCCTATTCCGACCGGGAGCGGGACGGGCTGATCGCGCTGCGCCAGCAGAAGAAGGCGAACGCCAAGCCCGACGACATCCAGCGGTTCAAGGGTCTGGGCGAGATGAACTACCCGGAGCTGTGGGAGACCACGATGAACCCGGCGACGCGTACGCTGCGCCAGGTCACTCTTGACGACGCGGCGACCGCCGACGAGTTGTTCAGCGTTCTGATGGGTGAGGACGTCGAGGCTCGCCGGTCCTTTATCCAGCGCAACGCCAAGGACGTGCGGTTCCTGGACATCTAGGTGATTCGGGGTGGTTGAACCATTGACCACACCGGGGCGTCACCGAGTTATCCACAGCTTCGACGGTTTCCACAGCCGTTATCCACAGCGATATGCGGCTTTAAGTCTGATAAGGGTTGACTGTGACGGATAATCCCGAGTCCTTCGAGAGCGAGCCGGACGCCGCCCCGGCCGCCGCCGGTGGCGCGATCGTCCACGACCGCATCGAGCCGGTCGGCCTCGAGATCGAGATGCAGCGCTCGTACCTCGACTACGCGATGAGCGTCATCGTGGGCCGGGCCCTGCCGGACGTGCGCGACGGCCTCAAGCCCGTACACCGCAAGATCCTCTACGCCATGTTCGACTCCGGCTACCGGCCGGACCGCGGCTATGTGAAGTGCGCGCGCGTCGTCGGTGACGTCATGGGTAACTACCACCCGCACGGCGACGCGTCGATCTACGACGCCCTGGTGCGGATGGCCCAGCCCTGGTCGCTGCGCTATCCGCTGATCGACGGCAACGGCAACTTCGGCTCGCCCGGCAACGACCCGGCCGCCGCGATGCGGTACACCGAGTCGAAGCTGTCCCCGCTCGCGATGGAGCTGCTCCGCGACATCGACGAGGACACCGTCGACTTCCAGGACAACTACGACGGCCGGGCCAAGGAACCGACGATCCTGCCGGCGCGGATCCCCAACCTGCTGATCAACGGCTCCGAGGGCATCGCGGTCGGCATGGCGACCAAGATCCCGCCGCACAACCTGCGGGAGATCGCCGCCGCCGTGCAGTGGTGCCTGGAGCACCCGGACGCCGACGAGGCGACCACCCTCGACGCGCTCATCGAGATCGTCAAGGGCCCCGACTTCCCGACGTACGGTCTGATCGTCGGCACCCAGGCCATTCAGGACGCCTACCGCACCGGACGCGGCTCGATCAGGATGCGGGCCGTCGTCGAGGTCGAGGAGGACAAGCGCGGCCGGACCAGTCTGGTCGTCACCGAGCTGCCCTACCAGGTCAACCCGGACAACCTCGCCGAGCGGATCGCTGAGCTGATCAAGGAGGGCAAGCTCGGCGGCATCGCCGACATCCGCGAGGAGTCCTCCGGTCGTACCGGTATGCGCCTGGTGCTGGTGCTCAAGCGCGACGCGGTCGCCAAGGTGGTGCTCAACAACCTCTACAAGCACACCCAGCTCCAGGAGACGTTCGGCGCCAACATGCTGGCGCTGGTCGACGGCGTACCGCGCACCCTCAACCTGGCCCAGTTCATCCGTCACTACGTCGACCACCAGATCGACGTGATCCGTCGCCGTACCGCCTACCGGCTGCGCAAGGCCGAGGAGCGGGCCCACATCCTGCGCGGGCTGGTCAAGGCGCTCGACGCGCTCGACGAGGTCATCGCCCTGATCCGGCGGTCGCCGACCGTGGAGGACGCCCGGCAGGGCCTCATCCAGCTCCTGGACATCGACGAGATCCAGGCCACGGCGATCCTCGACATGCAGCTGCGTCGGCTCGCCGCGCTGGAACGCCAGAAGATCCTCGACGACCTGGCCAAGCTCGAAATCGAGATCCTCGACCTCAAGGACATCCTGGCCAAGCCCGAGCGGCAGCGGAAGATCGTCTCGGAGGAACTCGGCGAGATCGTCGCCAAGTGGGGCGACGAGCGGCGTACCAAGATCTTGCCGTTCGACGGTGAGGTCTCGATGGAAGACCTGATCGCCCGCGAGGATGTCGTGGTCACCATCACCCGGACCGGCTACGCCAAGCGGACCAAGGTCGACCTATACCGCTCGCAGCGGCGCGGTGGCAAGGGTGTGAGCGGCGCCACCCTGCGCCAGGACGACATCGTCAGCCACTTCTTCGTCTGCTCGACCCACGACTGGATCCTCTTCTTCACCAACAAGGGGCGCGTCTACCGGGCCAAGGCGTACGAGCTGCCCGAGGCCAGCCGTACCGCCAAGGGGCAGCACGTGGCCAACCTGCTCGCGTTCCAGCCCGACGAGCAGATCGCGCAGATCATCGAGATCCCGAACTACCAGGTCGCGCCCTACCTGGTGCTCGCCACCAAGAACGGCCTGGTCAAGAAGACCCGGCTGGAGGAGTTCGACTCCAACCGCAGCGGCGGCATCATCGGCATCAACCTGCGTGACGAGGACGAACTTGTCGGCGCCGCCCTGGTCGGCGCCGAGGACGACCTGCTGCTGGTGTCGAAGCAGGCCCAGGCGATCCGGTTCAACGCCACCGACGAGGCGCTGCGGCCGATGGGACGGGCCACGTCAGGCGTGATCGGTATGCGGTTCACCGACGATGACGTACTCCTCGCGATGGAAGTGGTTCGTGAGGGAATGGATGTTTTGGTCGCCACGAACGGCGGGTACGCCAAGCGGACGCCGATCGAGGAATATCCCGTCCAGGGACGGGGTGGCAAGGGTGTGCTGACCGCCAAGATCACCGAACGACGGGGTGGGCTGGTCGGAGCGGTCGTGATCAGTCCGGATGACGAGTTGTTCGCGATCACGAGCAACGGCGGGGTCATCCGGACTCCGGTGAAGCCTGTACGGCGAACGCGGGATCGGAACACAATGGGGGTCAAGCTGATGGACCTGCCAGAAGGCGTAACCATCGTGGCCATCGCTCGCAACGCCGACGAGCCTGACGAACAGGACTAGTTGATGACGGAGACACAGGCGAAGTCGGGGGCTGCGGGGACCCCGACGGCCCCGGTCGACGAGGAAGCCGCGAAGAGCGGCGCACCAGCGACCGGTCGCGCGGCCGTTGGTCGGGCGACAGTCCCCGGCGATACACCGTCACCCAAGTTCACGCGGGCTCCCGGGATGGCGCCGCCGCCCGACCAGCCCGCTGACCAGGGCGCCAGCATGGCGCCGTCCGACGACGGTGGGCCGGCCGGCGGTGCGGGCCAGGGTCACGTGCTGATGACCAAGGCGCCGGCCGACGCGGGCGGCGACGGGGCCCGCGGCGGTCAGGCCGGCACAGCCACCCGTCCGGCCGCCGCCGGGCAGGGGCGTCTGGCCGCAGGAGGTACCGCGATCCGTACCTCCGGCATCGGCGCCGCGCCCGGCTCGACAGGCCAGGCCACGGCCGGCGGAAACGGCGCCGGCGGGCCGGGAGCGGTCGGCGCGGCCCGGGTGACCGAGGCCGTCCGCGCCGCCCGGAACACGGTCGGCTCCGCCGCCTCGCGCGGCCCGAGACGGGCCCGCCTGAACGTCAAGCGGATCGACCCGTGGTCGGTGATGAAGTTCTCGTTCGCCGTCTCGCTGGTGCTCTTCATCGTGGTGATCGTGGCGACGTCGGTGCTCTATCTGGCGCTCGACGCAATGGGCGTCTTCGGGACGGTCAACACCAGCCTCGGTGAACTGATCAACGCCGGCGGCGGTCAGGACAGCGGTGGCTTCCAGATCACCGCCAAGGGTGTCATCGGCACCTCGGCCCTGATCGGCCTGGTCAACGTGGTGCTCTTCACCGCCCTGGCCACCCTGGCCGCCTTCGTCTACAACGTCTGCGCCGACCTGGTCGGTGGCGTCGAACTCACCCTGGCCGAGCGCGACTGAGGCCGGGAAGCTCCCGGACGCCGGGGCGCCGCGGAAACGCGGTTGCCCCGGCGTTTCGCATTCGCCTACGGTTACCGCAGGTCGGCGGGGGTCGCAGAGCGGACGACGGCGACACCGACCCCCCGATTGGAAAGAAGCGTCGGCGGTGCGGTAACCTTGCTCGTCGCACGGGGGGCTATAGCTCAGTCGGTTAGAGCGCAGAGCTGATAACTCTGAGGTCGATGGTTCGATTCCATCTAGCCCCACTCCACATCCGGTCCGACAGCAATCAAGGGGTCTCCCCATGTTGAAGAAGATCCTGATCGTAGTCGGCGTCATCGGCGTCGCGGCCTTCGTCGCCAAGAAGGTCAAGGACGCCAACGACGAGCGCGCCCTGTGGCACGAGGCCACCACCGCACCCGACCTTCGCTGAGGTCCGCCCTGGTGGTTCCGGCCACTGCGGGGCCGTAGCTCAACTGGCAGAGCACTGCCTTTGCAAGGCAGGGGTTAGGGGTTCGAGTCCCCTCGGCTCCACCATCTGGTCAAAGTTCCAACCCTGCCCCGTCATCGGTGGCAGGGTTTCTTCGTTCCGCCGTCCACCGCGACGGTGGATGGCGGACACGCGGATCGACTGTGACGATGTGGCCGTGGCGACGCTTGCGCTGTTGGTTGCGATCCTGATCTGCCGCGCAACACAGAATGATCGAATAGTCGCCCCCGGTGTTGCCCGAAAAGCCTGTTGTCGATGATCGCAACTGATAGTTAGATGCCCGTAACTGTCCGGGCGGGGGCCCGGTCAGGATACGGGAGGGCAACCTACGTGACAGGAATCTGGCCACGCCGTGGCCTCATCGGCGGGCTCGCGTTGACGCTCGCCGTCACCGGACTCGCCGTCGTCACCACCGGGAGCGTCGCACTCGCGTCACCCCACAACGAAACACCGCCGATCGTGCAGCTCGGCTGGACGGACTCGGCCACCCCGCGCAAGGCGTACGACGCGGGCGACCGGGCCAACCTGCCGCTCGGCACGTGGCAGGACGACACCGGCAAGAGTCACACGTCGCGGGTGTACGCCACGTTCGATCTCTCCTCCTTCGAGGGTAAGAAGATCTACGGCGGCACGATGTTCATCCAGGAGTACAGCGCGGCCGACTGCGGCAAGCGGGCGATGGAGATCTGGCGTACGAGGGCGGTGGACTCGACGCCGACCTGGCGGCGGGCACCGCAGCCGTTGACCAAGGTCGCCGAGAGCGGGGATGTGCAGTTCTGTCCGGCCCATCTCACGTTCGACGTCGGCGCCGCGCTGCGGGACGCCGCCGCGAAGAAGCAGCGCCGGGTCACCTTCGAGATCCGGGTGCCGGAGCAGTACGAGAGCGATGCCAGCTACGGTCGCCACATCTACTGGTCCCGCGGCGTCAACCTGACGGTGCAGTACAACTCGCCACCGAAGATCGACAACACCCATCTCTACAACGGCGGGTTCGCCTGCACCCAACTGCGGCCGTACCCCAAGATCGGCGGGTTCGCCCACCGGCTCCAGGCGGTCGGTACCGACGCCGATCCGGCCGACGAGTTCGGCCTGACGACGGAGTACGCCATCTGGCCGAGAGGCGACGCCGCGGCGCGTACCGTCTTCACCCGGGACGGCGGCCGGTCGGGGCGGGTGAACGGCGTCACCCTGCCGGAAGGCACCCTGGTCGACGGGGTGACGTACGGCTGGCAGGCCCGGGTCGGCGACGGCGCGGAGGTGTCGGCGTGGTCGAAGAAGTGCTTCTTCACGTACGACGCCACCCGTCCCTCGACGCCGACCGTGACCTCGGCGAACTATCCGCCCTCGGGCTCGGCTGCCTGGGCGCCGGTCGGCGAACCCGCCGTGTTCACGTTCTCCGGCAACGGTGACCGGGACGTTGCCGGCTTCGAGTACTCCTGGAACGACCTCGGCGCCACCGGTTGCAGCGAGGGCGGTGCCGTCGGGCAACTGGTCTGTCGAGACCCGTTCAGCTATCCGAACCGGGTGCGGGCCGACGTTCCCGGCGGATCGGCGACGATCATCCTCAGCCCCAACGGCTCCGGCCCGCAGCGGCTGACGGTGCGCGCGGTCGACCTGGCCGGCAACGTCTCCCCGACGACGGAATACCAGGTTCGTGTGCCCTCGTCCACGCCGGAGGTGCTGGTCGAGAGCGGAGAGCCGGAGTGGGGTCAGGAGGTACGACTCAAGTTCGTTCCGGCGGACGGCATCACCGGCGTCCAGCACTACGAGGTCATCCTGGACAGCGGGCAGCCTGAGACGAGGCAGGCCGCGGCGGACGGCACGGCCGAATTCAGCTTCGTCGCCACCAACCCTGGCGGGCACCGGCTGACGGTACGCAGCCACAGCGGCAACGGCTTCGTGTCCGAGGACGGGAGGTGGTTCACGTACTTCGACCCCTGGCCCGGGGTCCGATCGGACATCTACCTTCCGGGGCAGCCGACGGGGGGTGTCGGGGTGGAGGGCACCTTCACGTTCTCCCCGCCACCGGGCTGGACCGACACGGTCGCGTACCGCTACGTCTTCGGGTTTGATCCGGAGGCCGTGTACACCGAGGTCGCCGCCGGCGTCGACGGCCGGGCGACGATCACCTGGACGCCGACCGTGAGCGGCTTCACGGAGCTGATCGTGTACGCCGTACGGGCCAACGGAACGGTCAGTGAGTATTCGAACTGGTACTCGTTCGCGGTGGCAGCCACCAGCTGAGCGGGTCGGTCGTGACGGCGGGGAAGGGGTGGCGGTGTCCAGCCCTCCCCGCCGTTCTGCCGGTGGTCAGTCGTGGAGCTCGGTCCGCTCGATCTCGGCGAAGGCGGCGGTCAGGTAGGCGTCGAGTGACCGGCCACCCTCTGCCAGCAGGTCGGCGATGAGCAGCGGCGCGTGCCTGGCGACGGCCTGCGCGTCGGGCGGGGTGGCGTCGTCGTCGGGGTCGTAGACGCCGAGCGCGCCGGCCAGCAGGACCAGCACCACGTGCGGATCCACGCCGGGCTGCCAGGTCGTGGCGGACCGGACGCACCGTTCGAGCACCTGCCGGACGTCGTCGCCGTCGAGGCCGTCCGGGTGGGTTTCCTCCAGGAGCAGCCGGACCACCGCGCCGAGGACGGCACCGGACCGGTCGGCCGCGCCGAGGTCGGTCACCGTTGACCCGTACGCCTCGTCGTCGTGCGCCTGTGCGGCGGCCACGGCCGCGGTGCTCGCCGTGGCGATCTCACGGGCGGACGGGGGCAGGTGTCGCCAACTGGTGGTCATCGCGGACCAGCATGGCAGACCGCCGCCGGGGCGGGTGCCTACGGCCAGGTGGACAGTGCCCGGTCGAGGGCGTCGATCGTGCGCTCGTACGAGCGGTCGACGTCCTGCGGCAGGCCGAACCCGCCGGCGGCCTGCAGCGCGATGAACCCGTGCAGGGTGCTGCGCAGGCAACGTGCCGCGTCGACGGCCCGCTTGCCACTGAGGTCGTATCCGTCGAGGACGGCGTAGATGACGTTCACGGCACCTTCGCCGGCGGCGATGTGGGCCGGGTCGGTCGGGTCCGGGGCGCGTACGGTGGCCGCGTAGCGGCCCGGCCGACGTTGGGCGTACGTGCGGAAGGCGGCGGCGAGCGCGTGCAGTGCCTGTCGTCCGGCCTTGCCGGCGACGGCGGTCGTCGCCTCGGCGGTCAGTTCTTCGAGCGCCCGTACGGCGAGTTGCTGGTGCAGCGCCTCGGCGCCGCGTACGTGCTTGTAGAGGCTGGGCAGGGCGACGCCGACGCGCTGGGCGACGCCGGCCAGGGTGAGCCGGTCGAGTCCGATCTCGTCGGCGAGCTGGGCGGCCTGCTCCACCACGATGGCGGGGGTGAGTCCGGCCCTAGGCATCGGCGTGCACCGTCCTGATGAAGCGCACCAGTTCCGGATTGACCAGCTCCGGGTATTCGGCCATCGGGTAGTGGCCGGCGTCGGGCACCAGCAGCGGTTCGCCGCGCAGGCGTTCGGCGACGAAGCGGGCCTCGGCGGCCGGGTCGGGGAAGTCGGGATCTTTCGTGCCCATGACGACGAGGGTAGGGGCATGGACCGAGTCGAGTCGCTGCTCGGCCGGCCGGTGGCTGGTGCGGGTGGTCTTGACGAACGAGCGCCAGTGGTCGCCGCGGCGCAGGCTCTCGCGGATGCGGGCCCGGTGCCCGGTCAGGTCGGCGGGCGGACGGCCGGGGTAGAACTTCTGGTAGTACCAGTGCCAGGCGGCCGGCCCCCAGGGCTTGGTGAGCAGCAGCCGGAAGGCGAGGTTCATCGCCGGGTTGAGGTCGGGGTCGCGGACGAAGGGGCCGAGCAGCACCAGCCCGGCGATCCGGTCGGGGGCTTCGGCGGCGGCCCAGACGGCGGCGCCGGCGCCCATGGAGTTGCCGAGCACGACGGCCGGTCCGCCGAGTTCCTCGACCAGGGCGAGCAGATCGGTCCCGAGTGCCACGTCGTCGTGGCGGCTGAAGCCGTCGTCGCTGTCGCCGTGGCCGCGCAGGTCGACGGTGGCGACCCGGTAGCCGGCGTCGACCAGGGCGGGGACGGTGAACCGGTAGACCGAGCGCAGGTCACCCATGCCGGGCAGGCACACCACGAGCGGTCCGGTGCCGGTCACCTCGTATGCGATGCGGCCCTCGCCGCGATCCAGATAGCTAACAGGCATGAACCAAAAGCTAATGTCATTAGCTTTGAGTGTCAAGTGTGGCCCACGCCGGGCCGGGCGCCGGGGGCGATGCGAGGATCGCAGCGTGATGGGAACCCTGAAGACCGAGCCTGCCCGCAGTCGTCCCGACCTCCTCGCTCCGCCCGTCATCGCCGCCCTGGAGGCGTGGCCGGCCGAGGCGCCGGTCGACGTGGACGACGTACTGGTCGCGCCGATCGACGCTAACCTGGCCGACACGGCCGCGTTCTGTGCGGCGTACGAGGTGGGGTTGGAGGAGTCGGCCAACTGTGTGATCGTGGCCGGCAAGCGCGGCGGCGAGACCCGCTACGCGGCGTGCGTCATCCTGGCCACCACTCGCGCCGACGTCAACGGTGCGGTGCGCCGGCTGCTCGACGCGCGCAAGGCCAGCTTTGCCCCGATGGACGACGCGGTGCGGTCGACCGGCATGGAGTACGGCGGGATCACCCCGATCGGGCTGCCGGCGGACTGGCCGATCCTGGTCGACTCCCGGGTGGTCGCCGTCCCGCACGTGATCATCGGGTCCGGGGTGCGGCATAGCAAGATCGCACTGCCCGGCCCGGCGGTCGGCGCCCTGCCCAACGCGCAGGTCATCGCCGATCTCGCCAAGCCGGCTGCCTGACCACCCCGGCTGCCGCCCGATCGGACCGGCCCGAGTCGACCCTCGCCGTGTCGACTCAGGCCGGTCGATGTCGTTCCACGTGAAACCAGTGCCGGTACGTCAGACCGCGCAGCTGTCGTCGGTGCAGCCGTCGGCCTTGTCGCCGGCCGACGGTACGCCGACCGGGCGCAGCGCGGCCTCGGCCGCCTCCCGCCGGCGGACCTCTTCGAGTACGCCCCGCAGGGTGTCGACGTCCTGTGCGCCGGTGACCGCGTACTTGCCGGCGAAGACGAACGTCGGCACGCTGCTCACCCCCAGTTCGCGCGCCTCGGCCAGGTCCATCCGGACCTCGGCGGTCCCGGTGGGGGAGTCGAGGAAGGCCCGTGCCTCGGCCTCGTCGAGACCGGCCCCGGCGGCGACCGTGGCGAGCGCGTCCGGTGAACCGATGTCGACGCCCTGCGTGAAGTGGGCCCGGTAGAGCGCCTCGATCACCTCGGCGGCGCGGCCACGCTGGTCGGCGAACCAGACCAGGCGGTGGGCGTCGAAGGTGTTGGCGCTCAGTGCGCTGTCGAAGTCGAGGTGCAGCCCCGCACCGGCGGCCGCGCCGGTGACCCGGGCGACTATCTCGCCGACCCGGTCCGGGCCGCCGAACTTGCCGGCCAGTGCGGTCAGCAGCGGCTGCGGCCGGTCGACCGGCCGGGGGTCGAGTTGGAACGGACGGTAGCGGATGGTCACGTCACCGTCGTACGACTCGAGGGCCTGCTCCAGCTTGCGCTTGCCGATGTAGCACCACGGGCAGACCACGTCCGAGTAGATGTCAATCTCCACGAACGGTGGCAACGGACCGGTCAGCCGATCTGTTCCCGTACCTGGCGCTTCAACCGGGCGAGTACGGCGGTGCCGCCACGCACCCGCAGCGGGCTGATCGCCTGCGCGAGCCCCATCCGCTGGTACAGGTCGTCGGGTACGGCCAGGATCTCGTCGGCCGTCGCGCCGGCCAACCCTTCGGTGAGGATGCCGGCGAAGGCACGGGTCGTCGGTGCCTCCGGCGGGCAGTCGAACCACACGTCGACGGTGCGGTCCGGGTTGACCGCCGCGCGCAGGAAGAACTGCGTCTGGCACTCCGGAACCTGTTCCATGCCCTCGTGGCCGGCCAGCGACTCCGGCAGGGGCGCGACCGCGTCCGAGAACTCCAGCAACATCTCCAGCACCACGTCCCGGGGCGCGGCGGCGAACTCGTCCACGATCTCGGCGAGCTTGGGCGGCATCGGCATCTCGTGTCCTCCGTACGCGCGGTGTGCCGGCCGTACCCGGCAGGCGGGACGTACCCAAGCATGCTCGACGCCCGGACCGACCGGCGGGGTGGTCCGGGCGTCGGGGAGCCGTACGTCAGCTGGACGGCGCGGCTCCGCTTATTCCACTCAGCGCCGATTCGGGGTCGAAACGGACCGCCAGGTCGCCGAGCGAGACGATGCCGACCAACTGCCGGTCGAGGTCGCAGACGAGTACCCGGCGGACCGCCCGCTCCCGCATCAGCGCCGCCGCTTCGCCGACCGTCGAGTTCTGCTCGATCATGACGATCTCGCGGGTGGCGACGGTGCCGATCGTGGTGCGGGCCGGATCGAGGTTGTCGGCCACGGCCCGGACCACGATGTCCCGGTCGGTGACCATCCCGGCCAGGGCCGGCCCGTCGGTCACCACCACGTCGCCGATGTCCGCGTCACGCATCGCCCGGGCCGCCTCGTCGAGTGTGGTTTCCGCCGGCAGGTAGAGGACCTCCCTGGTCATTACCGCACCGACCGTGTGCCTGGTCATGAGAGCCTCCGCGGTGAAATAGACGATGGTTACCCGTACCCGGTGGGTCAGCCGTTACACGTGACCGGAGGCGGTATCGTGCTGCCGTGCCGTACGGGCACCGGCGCGGATGGGGTGAACGGGTGAAGGCCACCGAACTGTCGATCTCCGGCGCGTGGGAGTTCGTACCCCAGCGGTTCGCCGACGACCGGGGCAGCTTCCACGTCTGGTACGACGCCACCGTCTTCTCCGCCGCGCTCGGCTTCGAGTTCGCCGTGGCCCAGACCAACCACAGCGTCTCCCGGCGCGGCGTGATCCGCGGCATCCACTGGGCCGACGTGCCACCCGGCCAGGGCAAGTACGTCTACTGCCCACGCGGCGCACTGCTCGACGTGGTCGTCGACCTGCGGGTCGGCTCGCCGACGTTCGGCGCGCACGAGTTCGTCCGGCTCGACGACGCCGAGGGGCGGGCACTCTATCTCGCCGAAGGGCTCGGCCACGGCTTCGTCGCGCTCGAGGACGACACCGTACTCAGTTATCTGTGCTCCACCGGATACAACCCGGCCCGGGAGCGGATCGTGAACGTGTTCGACGAGGAGCTGGCCCTGCCGTGGCCGGCGATCGCTCCGCCGATCCTGTCCGAGCGCGACACCGGCGGGCCGCGGCTCGCCGAACTGCGTGCCGCCGGGCTGCTCCCGGACTACGCCGACTGTCTCGCCCACTACCGGACCCTGCGCGGCGAAGCCTGACCCGAACTGGCCGGGCCCGATCCGCAGGGACCCGCCGGCCGGCACGGCCGGCGGGTCCCGTACCCACCTCAGCCGGCCAGCCGGGACACCACCTCGGCGAGCGGGACGTCCACCCGCTCCCCACCGGCCCGGACCCGCAGTTCGACGAATCCCTCGGCGAGCCGGCGGCCGACGACCACGACGCGCGGCACACCGATCAGCTCGGCGTCGGTGAACTTCACCCCCGGTGACACCTGGAGCCGGTCGTCGAGCAGCACCCGTAGGCCGGCGTCGGCGAGCTGACCCGCCAGGTCGCCCGCGGCCGCGACCTGGTCGCCCCGGCCGGCGGCCACCAGGTGTACGTCGGCCGGCGCGACCGCCGCCGGCCAGATCAGTCCCCGCTCGTCGTGGTGCTGCTCGGCGATCGCGGCCACCGTGCGGGAGATGCCGATCCCGTAGCAGCCCATCGTGGGCCGTACCGGCTTGCCGTCCGGGCCGAGTGCGTCGATCCCGAAGGCGTCGGTGTAGCGCCGGCCGAGCTGAAAGATGTGCCCGACCTCGATGCCCCGCCGGATGGTCAGCGTGCCGGAGCCGCAGCCCGGGCAGGGGTCGCCGACGCGTACCTCGGCCGCCTCGACCGTGCCGTCCGGCGTGAAGTCCCGACCGCACACCACGTCGACCGCGTGCCGGCCCGGCTCGTTGGCGCCGGTCAGCCATGCCGTGCCGGTGACCACCCGGGGATCGACCAGATAGCGGATGCCGAGCTCGGCCAGCACCTGCGGACCGATGTAGCCGCGGACCAGTTCGGGATGGTCGGCCCAGCCGTCGAACATCGCCACGGTCGCCGGTTCGAGTGCGGCGGCGAGCCGCTTCAGGTCCACCTCGCGGTCGCCGGGCACCCCGACGACCAGCAGTTCGTCGGTGTCGGTGCCGGGCCGGCGGACGGCCAGCACCACGTTCTTCAGGGTGGCCGAGGCCGTCCAGTCGGTCCGGCCGCCGAGCCGCCGCTCGTTGGCCACCGCGACCAGCGCGGTGATCGTCGGGGTGCCCGGGGTGTCGTGGACGGTCGTCGCCGGGTGGCCGGCCGGATCACCGGGTGCCGGGGCCGCCGTCACCACCGCCTCGGTGTTCGCCGCATACCCGCAGGCCGGGCAGCCGACGTAGGTGTCCTCGCCGGCCGCCGTGGTCGCCAGGAACTCCTCCGACGCCGAACCGCCCATCGCCCCCGACGTCGCCGCGACCACCGCGAAGTCCAGCCCGAGCCGGGTGAAGATCCGTTCGTACGCCGCCCGGTGCCGGTCGTACGCCGCCCGCAGGCCGTCGTCGGACAGGTCGAACGAGTACGCGTCCTTCATCAGGAACTCACGGGTGCGCAGCAGCCCGGCGCGCGGCCGCGCCTCGTTGCGGAACTTCGTCTGCACCTGGAACAGCGTCACCGGATAGTCCCGGTGCGAGCCGAACATGTCCCGGACCAGCAGCGCCGCCATCTCCTCGTGGGTCGGCGCCAGCAGGAACTCCGCGCCCCGGCGGTCCCGCAACGTGAAGATGTCGTCGCCGTACTCGGTCCAGCGGCCGCTGGTCTCGTACGGTCCACGCGGGAGCAACGCCGGGAAGTGCACCTCCTGGCCGCCGATCGCGGCCATCTCCTCGCGTACGACCCGGGTCACCCGGTCGAGCACCAGCCGGCCCAGCGGCAGCCAGGTGTAGCCGCCCGGCGCCGCCCGCCGGACATAGCCGGCCCGGACCAGCAGCCGGTGGCTCGCCACCTCCGCGTCGGCCGGGTCCTCGCGCAACGTACGCAGAAACAGGGTGGACATCCGCAGCAACATCCGCGCAGCGTATGGGGACGGTCACCGGCGGGGCAGCCGATTAACGTCAGCGTCGCGGAACAGGTGTAGAAACGGGGCGAGGCACGGCAACAGGGAGGGCACGGTGCGCTGGCGCAGTTATGTGGCGGTCGGGGACAGCTTCACCGAGGGCATGGACGACCCGTACCCGGACGGGACCTTCCGGGGTTGGGCGGATCTGGTCGCTACCCGGCTCGCCGCCGAGGCCGGTCCGGACTTCGGGTACGCCAACCTCGCGATCCGGGGTCGGCTCTTCCCCGCCGTGGTGGCCGAGCAGGTGCCGGTCGTCCTCGACATGAAACCCGACCTGATCAGCTTCGCCGCCGGCGGCAACGACGTACTGCGCCGGACCTTCGACCCGGTCACGCTGGCCGCCCGCTTCGACGCGGTGATCGGTGAACTCCGTGCCACCGGCGCCGACGTGCTGTTGTTCCGGTTCGCCGACCTGACGGCGCACCTGCCCGGCCAGCGGCTCATGGGACCCCGGGTACAACTGGTCAACCGGGCCGTCGGCGAGACCGCGCAGCGGCACGGTGCGATGCTCGTCGACCTCTACGCCGACGACGAGTTCCGCAACCCGCTGATGTGGAGCGTCGACCGGCTGCACCTGTCGGAGATCGGGCACCGGCGGGTGGCCGCCCACGTGCTGACCGCGCTCGGTGTCGACGCCGACGCGGACTGGCTGCTCGTGCCGCCCGTCCCGGCGCCGACGCCGTGGCTCGCCGCCCGCCGTGCCGACCTGCGCTGGGCCGGGCAGCATCTCGCGCCGTGGATCAGGCGCCGGCTGACCGGGCGTTCCTCCGGTGACACCGTGACCGCGAAACGGCCGCTGCTCACCCCGTTCACCGACCGGCGGGCACCGGGCCGGTAACCCGGTGCCGGGCCGAAGTACGGCGTACCTTTACGGGATGTCGGTTCCCCACGATCCCTCGCCCAGCCTTCAGTCGTACGCCGACCCCGGGCGCCTGGTCACCACGCAGTGGCTGGCCGAGCACCTCGGCACCGACGGCCTCGTGGTCGTCGAGTCCGACGAGGACGTGCTGCTCTACGAGAGCGGCCACATCCCCGGCGCGGTCAAGGTCGACTGGCATCTCGAACTCAACGACCAGGACAGCCGCGACTATCTCCACCCGAAGCAGTTCGCCGAACTCTGCGAGGCCAAGGGCATCGGCCGGGACGACACGATCGTCTTCTACGGCGACAACTTCAACTGGTGGGCGGCGTACGCGCTCTGGGTCTTCAGCCTCTTCGGCCACCGCGACCTGCGGCTGCTCGACGGCGGCCGGCAGAAGTGGAGCGCCGAGGGACGGGAACTGACCAGGGACCGCACCACCCCGAAGCCGGCCAGCTATCCGGTGCCGGACCGCGACGACGCCAGTTTGCGCGCCTTCCGCGACCAGGTGCTCGGACACGTCGCCGCCGGCCGACCACTGGTCGACGTACGGTCGCCGGGGGAGTACACCGGCGAACTGCTGCACATGCCGGACTACCCGCAGGAGGGCGCGCTGCGCGGCGGCCACATCCCCGGCGCGGTCAACAAGCCGTGGAAGTCGGCGGCGAACGAGGACGGCACGTTCAGGTCGGCCGACGAACTGCGGGCGATCTACGCCGACCAGTTGGGACTGTCGTCGGCCGACGACGTGATCGCGTACTGCCGGATCGGGGAGCGGTCCAGCCACACCTGGTTCGTGCTCCGCCACCTGCTCGGCTATCCGCAGGTACGCAACTACGACGGCTCGTGGACCGAGTGGGGCAACCTGGTCCGCGCTCCCGTCGTACGCGGCGACAAGCCCGGCGGCCTGATGGGCTGACCGGCGCCGCTAGCCTGCGCGGGTGACGCAGGTGTGGCGGGACTGGGGACCGGTGCTGGTGGCCTCGGCCGTCGCGCTGCCGCTGGCCGGGCTGGTCGCCGTACTGCTGACCCGGCTCCGGCGACGGTCCGGGCTGCCGGTCCGGGTGGCCGCATGGCGCAGCGTCGCGGAGATCGGCATGGTGGCCGGCACGCTGCCCTGGATCTGGATGATCCTCACGCCGCGGCCGGCACCCCGCACGCTCGACCCCGTGCCGCTGCGTGGGCTCGTCGACCTGCTGACCGGCAGCCCGGCGGTCGCGGTGGTGCAGATCGGCGGCAACCTGCTCGTCTTCGCCGCGCTCGGCTTCTTCGCCCCGATCCGGTTCGCCGCGCTGTCCCGGCCGGCCGGCCCGCTGCGCCGTACGGCGTCCGGCGCGCTGCGGCTGCTCGCGGTCGGCGCGGCTGGTTCGGTCCTGGTCGAGACCCTGCAGTACGCGCTCGACCTGGGCCGGGTGTCGGCAGTGGACGACGTGCTGGTCAACGGCGCGGGCGCCATGCTGGCCGCGTTGGCCGCCCGGCGCTGGTGGGCTGACGGCGACCCCGATCGGGTGGCGGTTCCGGCCCGACCGGGCGACCCGGAACGGTCATCTCCCCGTCGGTCGGAGTGACCGGACCGGCGGGCCGACGACGGCCGCTGAAAAGGGGGACGCGGGGCGTCCGCCCGCCCCGGTACGGTGAGCGCCGGCATCGGACCGGGGAGCAGCAGGCGTGGACCGCACCTTCCAGGTCGACCTCCGAGGCGTGGTCGACCTGCTCAGTCATCATCTCTACGGCAGCCCACGGGTGTTCGTCCGGGAACTGCTGCAGAACGCCGTCGACGCGATCACCGCGCGGCGCGCCGTCGAACCCGACGCGCCCGCCGTCGTGCGGTTCGAGCCGCCCGCGCTGACCGGCGACGGCACGCTGCGGGTGCACGACAGCGGCATCGGGCTCACCGAGGCGCAGGTGCACGAGCTGCTGGCCACCATCGGGCGCAGCTCCAAACGCGACGAACTGGGCTTCGCCCGCCACGAGTTCCTCGGCCAGTTCGGCATCGGCCTGCTCTCCTGCTTCCTGGTGGCCGACGAGATCCGGGTGACGACCAGGCGCGGCGACGACCGTACGGTGCTGTGGACCGGATACGCCGACGGCAGGTACGCGGTCGAGCTGGCCGCGCCGGACGCCGGCCGCTCCGAGCCGGGCACCACCGTCACCCTGGTGCCCCGGCGGGACACCGACCGGTGGTTCGGCATGCCGACCGTTACCGAGCTGGCCCGGCTCTTCGGCTCGCTGCTGCCGGTCGACGTACGCGTCGGCGACGTGTCGACGACCACCGGCCCACCGCCGTGGACGGTCGGCGGGTCGCCGGCCGCCCGCCACCGCGCCCTGATCAGCTACGCCCAGGAGACGCTCGGCTTCACGCCGTTCGACGTGGTGCCGCTGTCGGTGCCCGAGGCCGGCCTGACCGGTGCCGCCTTCGTGCTTCCGGTCCCGGTCAACCCGGCGGCGCGGGCCGGGCACCGGGTCTACCTGAAGCGGATGCTGCTGACCGAGGCCGCCGACGGGCTGCTGCCGGACTGGGCGTTCTTCGCGCAGTGCGTGGTCGACGCCAGCGAGCTGCGGCCGACCGCCAGCCGTGAGGCGCTCTACGAGGACGGTCTGCTGGAAGCCACCCGCGAGGCGCTCGGCGACCAGCTGCGGGGCTGGCTGGTCCGGCTCGCCGGCAGCGACCCGAACCGGCTCGCCGAGTTCCTGCGGGTGCACCACCTCGGCGTCAAGGCCCTCGCGCTGCACGACGACGAGATGCTCCGGCTCGTCGACGAGTGGTGGCCGATGGAGACCAACACCGGCCAGCTCACCCTGGCCGAGTTCCGCCAGCGGCACGGCCTGATCCGCTATGCGGCCAGCGTCGACGAGTTCCGCCAGCTCGCCGCGGTCGCGGCGGCGCAGGACCTGCCGGTGGTCAACGCCGGATACACGTACGACGCCGAACTGATCGAGCGGCTGCCGGCGCTCGGCCGCGACGTGCTGATCGAACGGCTGGAGCCCAGCGACCTGACCACCCGGTTCGACACCCTCGATCCGGCGGTCGAGCTGGCGTTGCGGCCGTTCGTCACCGCGGCCCAGCGGTCGCTGGACCGGCTCGGCTGCGAGGTCGTGGTGCGGGCGTACGACCCGGCGTCGCTGCCGGCCCTCTATCTGGTTAGCCGCGCCGCCGCGTTCCAGGACCAGCTCGAGACGACCCGGGAGAAGGCCGACGAGCTGTGGGCCGGCGTGCTCCAGGCGTTCGCCGCGAGCGGCCCGCCGGAGCGCCCGCAGCTGGTGCTCAACCACCGCAACCCGTTGGTCCGGCGGGTCACCACGCTCGGTGACCCGGATCTGGTCGGCCTGGCCGTGGAGGCGCTCTACGGCCAGGCGCTGCTGCTCGGTCACCATCCGATCCGGCCGGCCGACGCCGCGCTGCTCAACAGTTCCTTTCTCGGCCTGCTGGGCCGGGCCGTCCCCGAACAGGAGTGATGGTGTCCTCCACCGACGACCTCTGGCGGATGCTCGATCAGATAACCGCCATGCCGTGGGGCCCGGGTCAGATCGCCGCGGTCGAGCAACTGGTCCAGCGGGCCGACGCCGCCGACGACCAGCACCTGGCGTTCGCGGCCCGGATGCTCGCCACGAACTCGTACGTCTACGGCGGTGAGCCGGCCAAGTCGTTCGTGACCTTCTCCTGGTGCCTGGCCGAGTTCGACCGGGAACCGCGGCCCTACCACGCCCGGCACGGCCACACCCTGTTCTGGTACTTCAAGTACATGGCCAACGCGCTGGTCAACTTCCCGGCCGTACCGCTGGCCAGGACCCACGCGGTCCTCGACGACATGGAGCGGCGTTACCGGGCCGGCGGGCACAGCGTGCAGGCGGTGCACAAGTACCGGCACCGGGTGGCCCGGCACGTCGGCGCGGCCGCCGAGGCCGAGGAGTGGTACCGCCGGTGGGTGACCGAGCCGCGGGACCAGCTCTCCGACTGCGCCGGCTGCGACCCGACCTCGCAGGCGAGCTATCTGGCCCGGTTGGGTCGCGACGAGGAGGCGGTGGCGCTGGCCGAGCCGGTGCTGGCCGGCCGGTTGACCTGCTCCGAGCAGCCGCAGGCGATCCTGACCGCGCTGATGCTGCCCTACCTGCGTACCGGCCGGCTGGAGCAGGCCCGGGACGCGCACCGGCTGGCCTACCGCCGGCACCGGCGGCTGCTGGCCGATCTCGGCGACATCGGCGAACACGTCGAGTTCTGCGCCCTGACCGGCAACGACACCCGCGGGCTGGAGATCGTCGAGCGGCACCTGGAGTGGCTCGACCGGGCCCCGTCTCCGGCGGCCGCCATGCGGTTCGCCGCGGCCGGCGCCCTGGTGCTGGGCCGGCTGGCGGCGGGCGGGCCGGCGACCGCCGGGTTGACCGTGCACCGGCGGGCGTACGGCGACCGGCCGGCGGCGGACGTACCGGTCGGTGTGCTCGCCGCCGAACTCGCCGCCACCGCCCGGGAACTGGGCGGCCAGTTCGACACCCGCAACGGCACCACCGAGCAGTCCGAGCAGGTGGAGCGGTGGCTGACCGCCGAGCCGATCGTCGAATACCTGCCGCTCTCGGCCAGCCTGCGCCGCCGGGTGTCGGCACCGGGCACGGCGACCGGCCCGGCTCCCGGCGACCCCGCCGCCGCCGATCGGGGCACGCCGCCGGCCCGGGCG
Organism: Polymorphospora rubra; assembly: GCF_018324255.1. Lineage (GTDB taxonomy): Bacteria > Actinomycetota > Actinomycetes > Mycobacteriales > Micromonosporaceae > Polymorphospora > Polymorphospora rubra. The sequence continues at coordinate 2,599,123 of NZ_AP023359.1, read as the reverse complement.
CCGCACGACGGCCCGGTGCCGGCGCCCGCCGAAGCCACCGCCGACGAGCTGCTCGACCTGGCCGAGGAACTGTGGCGAACGCACCGTCCGGCCGGGATGGCCGGCGTGCTGAACGCCTTCGACGAACGGTTCGACGGCGCCGACCTGCCGCCACGTGTGCTGGCCCGCCGGACGGAGATGCGGGCCGCCATCCTCGTCGCTGACGGCGACCTGGCCGGTGCGGTCGTCGTGAACCGGGAAGCCAGGACCCGCTACGAGGAGCTGGCCGATCAGGTCCGCGCACAGGTCGTCGCCGGCCGGCTCGGCCCCATGCTCTACGAGACCGGCTCCACCGACGAGGGAATGGCGATGACCCGGGCCGCCGCCGAACACCTCGACCGGTACGGCGACGCCCGGCAGCGGGTCGCCGCGAACCTCCGGCTGGCCGCGCTGCTGTCGAGGGCGGATGCCGAGGCGGAGGCACTGGAGCGGCTCGACCGGCTCGACCTGGCCGCCGCGGACGACCCGTACCTGACGGTTCAGGCGGCCCTGCACCGTACGCAGCTGCTCGGGCAGCTCGGCCGGCACGAGGAGTACGGCCCGGCGGCCGAGCACGCCTACCGGGTCAGTCGTGAGCTGGGGCTCGCCGAATACTTCGTTCCCGCCGCGATCTGGCACGCGCAGTCCGTCGACGACCCGACCCGCCGGATCGAGCTGTGCGACGAGGCGTTGGCGCTCGCGCCGGCCGCCGCGCTGCTGCCGCTGCGGGTCACCCGGGGCCAGGCCCTACTTGCCGCCGGACAACCCGCGGACGCGGTCGACGAACTGGTCGAGGCGGTGGCCCTGTGCGTGGAACAGGGCGCCGACGGCATCGACTACCTGCGGTCCGACCTGGCCAACGCCTACCGGATCGCCGGCCGGCTCGGTGAGGCGGCCGAGGTGGCAGAGGAGGCGGTGGTCGGACTCGACCGCGCGGGCCAGCAGGCCGACGCCGACCAGAACCGCTACCTGCTCGCCAACATCTACCGGGGGCTCGGCGAACCGGAGCCGGCACTGGCGCTGCTCGACCAGCTCGCCGACAACCTCGACGGCCCGGACAACCTGCCGGGCCGCGCGCAGATGCAGGAGGAGGCCGGCGACATCCTCTACGACACCGACCGGGACGGCCTGGCCGCGCAGCGGTTCGCCGCCGCCGCCGAGTCGTACCGGCTCGCCGGCCTGCCGCAGCACGAGTTGCGGGCCCGGCGCCGGGAGGCGGCGGCGCTGCTCTGGTCGCCGGACGTACCGGCCGCGCTGGCGGCCGTCGGCCGCGCCGACCGGGTGGCGGCCGGCCTCGCGTCCGGAGAGCCGGCGGAGCCGGCCGTCGTGTGGGAGCTGTCGATGTTCGCCGACACCGCCGCGCGGGTGCTGGCGCAGTCCGGCCAACTCGACGAGGCGCTCGAGCGGCTGTCCGGCGTACCCGACCGGCTGCGGTCGATCGAGGCGTTCGGGGAGGCGGCCCAGATCGAGGTGTTCGGCGGTGAACTGCTGCTGGACTCCGGTCGCCCGGCGCAGGCCGAGCCGGTCCTCCGGCGTGCGCTCGGCGGGCTGCCGACCGGTTCGGATCCGGCCCGCCGTACGGCGTGGCTGCTCGCCCGGACGCTGGACGCGCTGGACCGGTCGGCGGAGGCCGACGCGCTGCGGACCGAGTACGGCCTGACGGCCGACGACTGACGGTTCCGGTGTGACGAGCGACGGCGGATTCACGGGTGAACCGGGGATTGACGAAGGACTACGCTGACTGCGTGAGGGTGGAGCATCCGATGACATCGGCCGGGGCGGGGGAGGCGGCCACGCCCGCCACCCGCCGCAGATCCCGCCGCGACGAGATTCTGGACATCGCGGTCGGACTTTTCGCCGCGCGCGGCTACCACGGCGTCTCGATGGACGACATCGGCTCGGCGGCCGGGGTCACCGGGCCGGCGCTCTACCACCACTTCGCCGGCAAGGAGGCGATGCTGGTCGCCGCCCTGATCCCGGTGAGCGAGAGCCTGCTCGAAGGCGGCCGGCAGCGGGTCGCCGAGCATCCCGACGATCCCGCGGCCGCCCTGGAGTCGTTGATCAACTTCCACGTCGACTTCGCGCTGGCCAATCCGGCGGTCATCGCCCTGCACCTGCACGAGTTGGACCGCCTGCCCGACGAGCCGCGCCGGCAGATCCGGCGGTTGCAGCGGCTCTACGTGGAGGAGTGGGTCACCGTGCTGACCGGGCTGCACCCGGGCCGGGTCGCCGCGGAGAGCCGGGTGCTCGCCCATGCCGCCTTCGGCCTGATGAACTCGACCCCGTTCCTCGGCGGCGAGGTCGACCGGCACCGGCGGGCCAGCCTGCTGCGCGCCGCGACGCTGGCCGCGCTGCGGGCTGCCACCGATTCGTGATTCGCGGCCCCGGCGTGATCTTCTGGTCACCCGTGGCTGGACGCCTGTTTCAACGGAGAAAGGGGCATGAATGATCGAGTCGCTGCTCGTGGCCAACCGGGGCGAGATCGCCCGCCGGATCATCCGTACCGCCCGCCGGCTGGGCGTGCGGGCGATCGCGGTGCACTCCGAGGCCGACGCGGACCTGCCGTTCGTGACCGAGGCCGACGAGGCGGTCTGCGTCGGGCCGGCCAACCCCGCGCAGAGCTACCGCAACACCGAGGCGATCCTCGCCGCCGCGAAGAACACCGGCGCGCAGGCGATCCACCCCGGCTACGGCTTCCTGTCGGAGAACGCCGACTTCGCCCGTGCCGTCGGCGACGCCGGGCTGGTCTGGGTCGGCCCCGGCGCCGACGCGATCACCGCGATGGGCGACAAGATCAATGCTCGTAACCTGATGGCCGCCGCCGGTGTCCCGGTGGCCGCCGGCACCACCGATCCGGCCGGGACCGTCGAGGCCGCGCTCGACGCGGCGGCCGCCATCGGCTATCCCGTCATGGTCAAGGCCGCCGCCGGCGGCGGCGGCATGGGCATGGGCGTCGCGGTCGGCGAGGCCGCCCTGCGCACCGAATACGAGAAGGTACGCGGCTTCGCCGAGCGGATGTTCGGCGACGGCTCGGTGCTGATCGAGCGCTACTTCCCCGGGTACGCCACGTCGAGGTGCAGATCCTCGGCCTGGCCGACGGCCGGGTGGTGGCGCTCGGTGAGCGGGAGTGTTCGGTGCAGCGGCGCAACCAGAAGCTGGTCGAGGAGTCGCCGTCGCCGGCGGTGACCCCGGAGCTGCGTGAGCGCTTCCTGGCCGCGGCCGTACGCGCCGGCGAGGCGGTCGGCTACCGGAACGCGGGTACGGTCGAGTGCCTGCTCGACCCGGCGAGCGGCGAGTTCTTCTTCCTGGAGATGAACACCCGGCTCCAGGTCGAGCATCCGGTGACCGAGCTGGTCTACGGGATCGACCTGGTCGAGGAGCAGCTGCGGGTGGCGGCGGGACTGCCGCCGTCCTTCGATCCCGGGGCGCTCACCGCCCGGGGGCACGCGATCGAGCTGCGGATCAACGCCGAGGACCCGAAGCGGTTCCTGCCCGGTCCGGGCGCGGTCACCACCTGGGTCGAGCCGACCGGCGAGGGCGTACGCGTCGACGCCGGCTACGTGGCCGGCAACACGGTCACCCCGTTCTACGACTCGCTGATGGCGAAGCTGATCGTGTACGGCGCCGACCGGGCGCAGGCGCTGGAGCGGGCCCGGGCCGCGGTGGCCGGGTTCGAGGTGGTCGGCCCGAAGTGCAACCTGCCGTTCTTCGCCGAACTGCTCGACAACGCCGAGTTCGTCTCGGGCGACTACGACACCGGCATCGTCGGCCGTATGCGCTGACCGTTCCGCACCCCCGTGGGTGCGCGCGTTGATCAAGGACTAGTTGCGCCCCGAACCTGGCGAAACGGGCACGACTAGTCCTTGATCACGTAGCGGGCGGTGCGGTGCGGTTATATGGACGGTGAGCACAGGGAGGTGCGTCGATGGGCGAGTTGCCGGCGAAGGTGTCGATCCGCGAGGTGGGTCCGCGCGACGGACTGCAGAACGAGGACCCGGTGCCGACCGGGGCGAAGATCAAACTGCTGGACGCGCTGTCGGCCACCGGAGTCGGGCGGATCGAGGCGGTCTCGTTCGTGCACCCGAAGGCGATCCCGCAGATGGCCGACGCCGACGAGGTGTGGGCCGGCGCCACCCCGGCCGACGGGGTCCGCTATTCGGCCCTGGTGCCGAACTCGCGGGGTGCGCGGCGGGCGTTGGCGGCCGGGTTCACCGAGGTCGAGGTGGTGGTCTCGGCCAGTGACACGCACAACCGGCGCAACGTCAACCGGTCGACGGCGGAGTCGCTCGACGACATCGCCGGCCTGATCGCACTGCTGCACGACGCGGGCGCCACCGCCGAGGTGATCGTGGCGACCAGCTTCGGCTGCCCGTACGAGGGGGACGTCGACCCGGCCCGGGTGGCCGGGATCGTCGACCGGGTGCTGGCCGACGGGGCCGACCGGATCGCGTTCGGGGACACGACCGGCATGGGCACCCCACGTCGGGTGCGGGAGCTGGTGTCCGCGGTCCGGGAACGTCAGCCGGACGCCCCGCTGCTGCTGCATTTCCACAACACCCGGGGTACGGCGCTGGCGAACCTGCTGACGGCACTGGAGCTGGGGGTGACCGAGTTCGACGCCAGCGTCGGCGGGCTCGGGGGCTGTCCGTACGCGCCCGGGGCGAGCGGCAACGTGGCGACCGAGGAGGTCGTGCACATGCTCCACGACATGGGTGTGGACACCGGAATCGACCTCGACCGGCTGATCGAGGTGGCGGAGTACGCCGAGGAGATCGTCGGCCGTCAGTTGCCGTCCGGGGTGTTGCGGGCGGGTCCACGTACCCGTTTGGGGTAGTTCGGAGTTTTTCCAAATGGCGGCGTGACCCCTCAGGGATCTCTTCGTTACCAATTGCAGTGGCGGTCATAACGGAGCTAATCCGGGCAGACCACCACAGAATTGGGTCGACGACGAGAGGCGGAACATGATCCGGTCGGGGGTCGAGCGCAACCAGCGCACGGCGTCGCGGCCGACGCGTGTTCCGTCGGGCGCACCGTCCAGCCGGACGGGGCGTACCGACCGCATCCGGGCCGCGGCGCGGACCGGACTGCGTGCGCTCGTCGTCGGCGGATTCGCCGGAGCGGCCTGGCTGCTCTGCGGTGCCGCCGCGCATGCCGCGCAGGCGGACGCGCACTCCGTGGACGACCACGCGCCGTCGCTCGTCTCGCTCACCCCGCTCGACGGGGCGGCGGAGGAGTCGACGCTGATCGTCCCGGTCACCGACACCCTGGGCGCGACCTCCGGGACGCTGCTCGGGACCACGTCGACGCTCGCCGGCGACCTGCTGGCACCCGCGGACGACGTGACCTCGGTGGTCCTGCCCAACGGGACCACCACGACCGCCGACCCGGCGACGACCCCCACGGCCAGCGGGCCGGCGGGGAACGTGCCGGGCGGCGACACCGCGACCGCTGCCGGTGCCTCGGGAGGCTCTGCCACCGCGACACCGGTCGGGGCCGCCACACCGACCCGGTCGACGTCGGACGCCAGCGGCGTCACCGGCCTGATCGGTGTCGTCGACGGGCTGGTCGCTCCGCTCGGGCTCACCGATGCGCTGACCGGCCCGACGGGTCTGCTCACCCCGCTCACCTCGGCGATCGATCCGATCGTCGCCCCGCTCGACGTCGTCCTCGCTCCGGTCACCGGCCTGCTGCACTTCGTGACAGCACCGGTCGCCGACGCGGTGGGCGGGCTCGCCGCGGGCGGCACCGGAGCTGTCGCCGTCGGCGCGGCTGAGCCAGGACGGTCCGGGGCACCCGGTTCCGACGCCATCCGTACGCCCGTCACGGGAACGGCCGCCGGCGACGGCATGGCGGAGACAGGTACCGGAACCGTCCACTCCGTACTGCGGCAGTACGCCGGTACGGACCAGCGTCCGCCCGCCGCGGCGGTCGCGCGTACGGGTGCCGGTCAGGCACCTGACCTGCCCATCCCGGCCCGGGGCTACCTCGGGCGGCGGGGCACGGGATCCCGGCGAGTGCCGGATCCCCCTCGGAGGGCGGCGCCTTCGCCGTGATCCCCTCCGCGGTCGCCGGCAACCCGGTGGCGTTCCACCGGCTCCCGGTTTCGACCGACGTCGAGGTGCTCGGCATCGTCGCCGAGTCCCCGACCTTCTCGCCCGACTAGGGCGACACCCACCCCGTCGAGCCGACGGGCACGGGTGCGGCCGCCGCGCCGCCCGGGTCGTACCGACCCGCCCAGCGGCCGGCCGGACATTCCGCCGCCGATGAATGCGGCAACTCCACGAAACACCCGCACGGCAGGGCGCGCGTCGACAGGCGGCGAAGGCCGGCGGTTCACAGAACCGTTCCGAAACCGCCGCGCCCGAAACAAATGCGACACCTTTCGGAATTGGGCAGAGCTCGCCCGCATTCCGGAATCCAAAACTGAATTCAAATGACATTCTTCTGAAAATTACCGAGAGGCTTTTACCTCACCATGAAGACGTGGGTTCGTAAGTCCCTGAGCGTTGGCGTCCTGGCTGCGGGTGGGCTGCTCCTCACCCAGACCGCCGCGTCGGCCGACGTGATCACGGGCAACAACTTCGGCATCGGCAACGGCACCCAGGCCGTCGCGCCGGTCCAGGCCGTGGTCGACGTCTGCGGCAACAGCGTCGCCGGGGCGGCCGGTGTCTCCTTCGCGGCCTGCGACGGCGGCGCCTCGGCCACCAACGAGGGCGTCGGCGACGTCGTGAGCTTCGACAACTACGGGATCGGCAACGGCACCCAGGCCGTCGCGCCGGTCCAGGCCGTGGCCGACGTCTGCGGCAACGGGGTGTCGGGTGCCGGTGGCGTGGCGTTCGCGGCCTGCGACGGCGGCGCCGACGCCTCGATGGGCGAGGAGAACGGCAACGGGGGCGGCTACTACTCCACCCGCGAGGCCGCGACCGAGCGGACCGAGGGCCGCTGGGACAAGGCCGCGACGAACATCGTCTCGTCCGGCAACTACGGCATCCTGAACGGCACCCAGGTCTACGCGCCGATCCAGACCGTGATCAACGTCTGCGGCCTGGCCATCCCGGCGCTGGGCGGGGTCGCCTTCGCCGAGTGCGACGGTGGCGCGAGCGCCGAGCAGGAGAGCACCCGGCTCGAGGGTCGTCGCGGCGGCACCAACCTGGTCTCGTCCGGCAACTACGGGATCGGCAACGGCACCCAGGTGTACGCCCCGGTGCAGACCGTGATCGACGTGTGCGGCAACAGCGTCGCCGGGCTGGGCGGCGTCGCCTTCGCGGCCTGCGACGGTGGCGCGAGCGCAGTGAACGAGAGCCGTGGCGGCACCACGATGTGGACCAGCGACAACTACGGGATCGGTAACGGCACGCAGGCGTACGCCCCGATCCAGATCGTGGGCGACGTCACCGGCAACGCGGTCTCCGCCGCCGGTGGTGTGGCGTTCGCCGGCAGCGAGGGCGGCGCGTCCGCCGAGCTGGAGTCGACCTCGAAGGAAGAGGTGCTGCCGGTTCTGGACAGCCTGCCCGTCGTCGCCGGCCTGCCGGTCGTCGGCAGCCTGGGCAAGGGCGTGCCGGCCGTCGCCGACACCAACCTGGGCACCAAGACCAAGCCGGCCCGCACCACCACCGCGGCCGAGGAGGGCTACGGCTCGAACGGCGGCGGCACCAACCTGATCTCGACCGGCAACTACGGGATCGGTAACGGCACCCAGGTGTTCGCCCCGGTGCAGATCGTGGCCGACGTCAGCGGCAACGCGGTCGCCGGCGCCGGTGGTGTGGCGTTCGCCGGCAGCGAGGGCGGCGCGTCCGCCGAGCAGTGATCCGTCCGGGCGCTCACCTGAACCGAGGGTGAACCGGCCCGACGCCTGACGAAGGGGCCTCCGGTACTACCGGAGGCCCCTTCCGTCATACCCGGTCGGGTACGCTAACGATCGTTCAGTCCACTGCGGGCAGGGGAGTCGGCGTGACGCTCGACGGCGAGGCACTGGAGCAGCTCCGCAAGCGGGTCCGGGCCGGTGGCGCGGAGAAATACCATGCGGCGAACGCGGCCAAGGGCAAGCTCTTCGCCCGCGAGCGGATCGCGCTTCTCGTCGACGAGGGCACCTTCGTCGAGGACGGGCTCTACGCCAACGCCGGCGCCGAAGGGCTCCCCGCCGACGGGGTCGTGACCGGCACGGCCGAGATCGACGGTCGGCAGGTCTGCCTGATGGCCAACGACTCGACGGTCAAGGCCGGCAGCTGGGGCGCCCGTACGGTCGAGAAGATCATCCGGATCATCGAGCGGGCGTACGACGCCGGGCTGCCGATGGTCTATCTGGTCGACTCCGCCGGGGCCCGGATCACCGACCAGGTCGACCTGTTCCCCGGCCGGCGGGGCGCCGGCAAGATCTTCTGGAACCAGGTACGCGCCTCCGGCTCCATTCCGCAGGTCTGCGCGCTCTTCGGCCCGTCGGCCGCCGGCGGCGCCTACATCCCGGCCTTCTGCGACGTGGTCGCCATGGTCGAGGGCAACGCCAGCATGTACCTCGGGTCGGACCGGATGGTCGAGATGGTCACCGGGGAGAAGACCACGCTGGAGGCGATGGGCGGCGCGAAGGTCCACTGTGCCGAGTCCGGGGTCGGTCACTTCCTGTGCAAGACCGAGGCCGACGCCCTCGACGTCGTCCGGCGTTACCTGTCCTACCTGCCGGCCAACTGGACCCAGCGTCCGCCGGCCGTCACCGCCGTGCCCGCACCGTCCAACGTGGACCTCGCCGCGCTGGTGCCGGCCAGCGAGCGGCAGGCGTTCGACATGCGCCGCTACGCCAAGGGGCTGCTCGACGAGGGATCGTTCCTGGAGATCCAGGCGCTGTGGGCCAAGGAACTGACCATCGGGTTCGGCCGACTCGACGGCGAGGTGGTCGGTGTGGTCGCCAACAACTCGATGTTCAAGGGCGGCGTGCTCTTCGTCGACTCCGCCGACAAGGCGACCCGGTTCGTGCAGCTCTGCGACGCCTTCAACGTGCCGCTGCTCTTCCTGTCGGACGTACCCGGGTTCATGGTCGGCACGGCCGTGGAGAAGCAGGGCATCATCCGGCACGGCGCCAAGATGATCACCGCGATCTCCGAGGCGACCGTACCCAAGATCTGTGTCGTGGTCCGCAAGGCGTACGGCGCCGGCCTCTACGCGATGGCCGGCCCGGGCTTCGAGCCGGACGCCACGATCGCGCTGCCGACCGCCAAGATCGCGGTGATGGGCGCCGAGGCCGCGGTCAACGCCGTCTACGCCAACAAGATCGCGGCGATCGCCGACCCGGACGAGCGGGCGGCCTTCGTGGCCGCCCGGCGCGAGGAGTACGAGCGCGACATCGACATCGTCCGGCTGGCCAGCGAACTCGTCGTCGACACCATCGTCGAACCGGCCGACCTGCGCACCGAACTCGTCCGGCGGTTCGCCGCCGCCCGCCACAAGGACCGCAGCTTCTCGCGGCGCCGACACGGCGTCACCCCCGTCTGACCCCCGGCGCGGCGTCACGAGCACCGCGCCGGTTTCCCCCGCAACACCCGCCAGGAGGAACCGATGGACTTCAGGCTCACCGAGGAGCACGAGGCACTGCGGAGCAGCGTTCGGGAGTTCGCCAACGAGGTGGTGGCCCCGGTCATCGCCGAGCACTACGAGAACCACACCTTCCCGTACGAGATCGTGCGGCAGATGGGCAAGATGGGGCTGTTCGGGCTGCCGTTCCCGGAGGAGCACGGCGGAATGGGGGGCGACTACTTCGCCCTCTGCCTGGCCCTGGAGGAACTGGCCCGGGTCGACTCGAGCGTGGCGATCACCCTGGAGGCCGCGGTCTCGCTGGGCGCGATGCCGATCCACCGTTTCGGCACCGCTGCCCAGAAGGCCCGCTGGCTGCCGATGCTGACCAGCGGCGAGGCGCTGGCCGCCTTCGGCCTCACCGAGCCGGGCTTCGGCTCCGACGCCGGCGGTACGGCGACCCGCGCCGTTCTCGACGGTGACCACTGGGTGATCAACGGGTCGAAGGCGTTCATCACCAACTCCGGCACCGACATCACCGCGCTGGTGACCGTCACCGCCGTTACCGGCACCAACCCCGACGGGTCCAAGGAACTGTCGACCATCATCGTCCCGTCCGGCACCCCCGGCTTCACCGTCCAGCCGGGCTACTCGAAGGTCGGCTGGTGCGCCTCGGACACCCACGAACTGTCCTTCGACGACTGCCGGGTCCCGGCGGAGAACCTGCTCGGCGAGCGTGGCCGGGGCTTCGCCCAGTTCCTGCGCATCCTCGACGAGGGCCGCATCGCCATCGCCGCGCTCGGCGTCGGCCTGGCGCAGGGCTGCGTCGACGAATCGATCAAGTACGCCAGGGAGCGGCACGCCTTCGGCCGGCCGATCGGCAACTTCCAGGCCATCCAGTTCAAGATCGCCGACATGGAGATGCGGGCGCACACGGCCCGGCTGGCGTACTACGACGCGGCGGCCCGGATGCTGGCCGGCGCCGACTTCAAGCGCCAGGCCGCCATCGCCAAGCTGCTGTCCAGCGAGACCGCGGTCGACAACGCCCGCGAGGCGACCCAGATCCACGGCGGGTACGGCTTCATGAACGAGTTTCCGGTCGCCCGCTTCTGGCGCGACTCGAAGATCCTGGAGATCGGCGAGGGCACGTCCGAGGTGCAACGCATGATCATCGCGAGGGATCTCGGGCTGTAACGGGGTGGTAGTTTCCGCCGAAAGCTGGCTGGTTCGACCGAAAGCTGACTGGCGGAGCCGACCGGTTTGGTGCTTCCATCACCCGGGGTGACGCGGGCGTCGCGTCCCCCGGGTGCGCAGGCGACGTACGCCGGCGCGGTGTCGCCACGGAGGAACCCGGTCATGTTCGCTGCTCTCGGACGGTTGATGTGGCGCTGGCGCTGGCCCGTCCTGGGCGGTTGGCTCGTCCTCGTCCTGGCCGGCGCCGTCCTCGGCGGCCAGGTCTTCGACCGGCTCGGCGCGACCGACAACCTGCGTGCCGACGCCGAGTCGCAGCGGACCGAGCGGCGGGTCAAGGAACTGCTGCCGGAGGGCAGCACCGTCGTCGCGGTCGTACGCGACCGGGAGATCTACGACCCGCCGCTGGTCGAGAGCGTCACCCGGATCACGAACGAGATCCGTGATCTGCCCGGCGTGATCGAGGTCGACGACGTCTACAACTCGGCCGGCGGCCAGATCGGCGCCGACAATTCCAGCAGCCTGGTCGTCGTCGAACTCGCCGACGAACTGCCGGACGCCGAACGCGAGCGGCTCGAAGACCGGGTCGTCACCCTGCTGCGCGGCATCGACGCGCCCGAGGTGCTGGTCGGCGGTGAGAAGCTCGCCGAGCGGGCCTTCGCCGACCAGGCCATCCGCGACGCCACGATCGGCGAGTCGATCGCCCTCGTCGTGCTGCTCGTCGCGCTGGTCGTCATCCTCGGCGGGTTCGTCGCCGGCGTGATCCCGCTGGCCGCCGCACTCGGCGCGGTCGCCGTCACGCTGCTCGGCCTGCTCGGCCTGGCCACCGTCATGCAGGTCAGCGAGTTCGCCGTCAACGTCGTCACGCTGCTCGGCATCGGGCTCGCCGTCGACTACGCACTGCTGCTGATCGCCCGGTTCCGCGAGGAACGTGCCGCCGACCCCGACGCGCCACCGGCGGAGCTGTTGGCCCGGACGACCGCCACCGCCGGTCGGGCGGTACTCGTCTCCGGGCTCGCCGTCGGCGCTGCCATGGTCGGGCTCTTCGCCTTCGCCGAGCCGCTGCTCGCCGCGATGGCGCTCGGCGGCGCGCTGGTCGTCGTGCTCGCGACCCTGGTTGGGCTCACCGCGGTGCCGGCCCTGATCGCCGTCGCTCACCGGCGCATCCCCGTCTCCGGGGCCGACAACCGGATCAACCGAACGGTCGCCGCGGTCACCGCGCCGCTGCGCCGCCTCACCGGCCGGCGTACTCCCGGTGCGGGCCGCCGGGGCGGGCCGGCCGCGCCCACCACCGACGGGCTGCTCGCCCGGCTGGCCGGCTACGCCCAGCGCCGGCCGAAGCCGGTGGCGATCGGCGTCTCCGTGCTGCTGCTCCTGCTCGCCGCCCCGTTCGTCTTCGGTGCCAACCTCGCCAACTCCGACGCCCGGGCGCTGCCCGCGTCGATGGAGGCCCGGCAGGTGCACGACGTGGTGCTACGCGACTTCCAGGCCGGCCGCGCCGCGCCGGTCGTCGTGGTCGTCGAAACCGATCCGGCCACCGCCGCCGTACGTGACCTGCTGAACCAGCTCAACACCATGCCGAACGTGATCCGGATGCAGCCCCGGCCGGACGTGCCGGGCAACGCCGCGGTGATCGACGTGACCCCGGAGGGGGAGACCGGCGGCCCGCAGTCACGTGAGGTCGTACGCGCGATCCGCGACCTCGACGCCCCGTTCCCGATCCTGGTCGGCGGGCCCGCCGCCGAACTCGTCGACTACCAGTCGTCGGTGACGTCCCGGCTGCCGCTGGCCGTGCTGGTGCTGCTGCTGGCCACCGCCGTACTGCTGTTCGCCCTGACCGGCTCGGTGGTGATCCCGGTCAAGGCGCTGCTGATGAACGTGCTCACCCTGCTCGCCACCCTCGGCCTGCTGGTCGTCGTCTTCCAGTGGGGGATCGGCGCCCCGCTGATCGGCGTCGAGTCGTGGGGTGCCATCGACCTGACCACACCGATCCTGCTCTTCGTCTTCATCTTCGGCCTGACCATGGACTACGAGGTGTTCCTGCTCGGCCGGATCCGGGAGGAGTGGACCCGCTGGTCCGGCCGGCACACTCCGGAAGCGCGTGCCAAGGCCAGCGACCGGGCCGTGCTGGACGGCATCCGGCACACCGGCCCGGTGGTGACGGCCGCCGCGGTCTGCATCACGATCGTGTTCCTCGGCTTCCTGCTCGGCGAACTGACCGCGGTCAAGGAGATCGGCTTCGGCATGGCGGTCGCCGTGATCCTCGACGTCACCGTCGTACGGGGACTGCTGCTACCCGCGCTGATGAGCCTGCTCGGCGAGTGGAACTGGTGGGCACCGGCGCCGCTGCGCCGCCTGCACGAGCGGCTGTTCGCCGACCGTACGGTGACCCCGGCGGTGGCGCTGGCCGGAAGCGGCGGGGACCGGAAGGTCGCGGTCGGGCGGGCAACTGCACCGTCGCCCGCAGGCCCGGCGGCACCTGGCTCCGCCGGGGCGGAACATGTCGACGGAGCCCGCACCACGACCGGGGAAACCGTCAAACGCTGACTCGGCCAACCATCTTCGTCAACCTTCTGTCGGGTATCCGCGTCAGTTCCGGTCGGCACCGCGACGCTTGGCTCCACAGGCTCCGGGCACTGCGTACCCTCTCGACCCATGACGCTGTCGGATCATGACGACTGCGACCCGAGCGAGCAGTCGACCGATCCGTCCGCCCAGGGCCGTGACGAGGGCGGCGCCGGTTTCGACGAGTTGCTGCGCCAGCGTCGGCTCGCCGCCGGACTGACCCAGGCCGACCTGGCCGCCCGCGCCGGCATCGGCGTACGCACGGTCCGTGACCTCGAACGCGGCCGGTCGTCCCGGCCCCAGCGCACCACCGTGGCACTGCTCGGCACCGCGCTCGGGCTGACCGGATCCGACCGGGACGCGTTCCTGGTCGCCGCCCGCGGTGCCACCGCGCTTCCGGTCGGTGCGGCCGCCGCCGAACCGGCCGCCGGCACCCCGGGCGCGGCGCCGGCGGTCGCCGACACCGCACCGCGCACCTTCGGCCTGCCCGCCCCCGTGCAGCTGATCGGTCGGGACGCCGATGTCGCCGAGATCGCCGACCTGATCACCGCCGGCCCGGCGGCGGGCATCGTCAACCTGGTCGGCCTCGCCGGCGTCGGCAAGACCGGGCTGGCCCTGGCCGTCGGCGCACGCCTCGGTGCCGCCCACCCCGGGGGCGTGGCCGGGATAGTGATCACCGAAGAGTCCTCGGCCGGCGAGGTACTCGCCGCGATCGCCACCGTTTTCGGCGTCGGCCGGTCGGCGGACCTCGCCGCCCGGCTCGCCGGTGCCCAGGCGCTGCTGGTCGTGGACGCCGTCGAACGGGCCCCCGACGCGGTCGCCGAGATCCTCCGGTCGCTCGCCGCGTCCGCGCCCACGCTGCGGATCCTCGCCACCGGCCGGCATCCGGTCGGCGTACCCGGCGAGCGGGTCTGGCCGGTCGCACCACTGGAGGTGCCGCCGGCCGAAGCCGGTGCCGACCTGGCCTCGGTCGCCCGCTATCCGGCGGCGGCGCTGTTCCTGGCCCGGCTCCGCCAGGTACGCCGGGACCCGCTCGACCCCGGCGAGGTCAGTGCCCTTGCCGACCTCGTACGGCGCCTCGGCGGACTGCCGCTCGCCCTCGAACTCGCCGCCGCCCGGGGCCGCGTCCTCGACCTCAACGAGATGCTCGACCGGTACGGCGACCGGGTGCTCGACCTGGCCAGCCGGCCGGCCACCCGGGAGGCGGTCGCGGTCAACCTGCGCGATGCGGTGGCCGCCAGCTACCGCCTGCTCGAGCCCGGAGAACAGGCGGCGCTGCGCCGGCTTTCGATGTTCCGCAACCGCTGGTCGGTCGAACTGGCGGAGGCGATGCTGGCCGACGTACCCGGCCCGGACGGCGACCCCGTCGGCACCTCCGACCAGGTACCGCTGCTCGACCGGCTGGTGGCGCTCGGCCTGCTCAGCGTCCGGGGCTCCGGTCCGTACCGGTTCCGGCTGCTCGACGTCGTGCGGGATTTCGCCGTCGAGCAGGCGGCGGCCGTGGGCGAGACGACGCCCATCCGGCGCCGGCACGCGATGATCTTCGCCCGGCTGGCCGGCCGGATCGCCGGGGAACTCACCGGGGCCAACCTGCCGGCCGGGGTCGGCCGGCTCGACGAGGTGAGCAGTGACCTGTCGGCCGCGCTCGCCCACTCGGCGAACGACGACCCGCACACCGCGCTCTTCCTCGCCTCCCGGCTGCCGCGCTGGTGGCGGTTCCGGGGCCGCGACGTCGCCGGCCGGCAGTGGCTGCGCCGGGTCCTCGACGATCCGCGTACGTCCGACGCCGACCCGACGACCCGCGCCTGGGCGAAGGTCGGGCTCGGGCAGCTCGCCGCCGAGCACCACGCCGGCCGGCAGGAGCTGCCGGCGGTCGAGGAGGCACTGGCCACGTTCCAGCGACTCGGCGACGTGGCCGGGGAGTTGGCCGCCCACACCATCCTCTGTCGGGTGTGGACGGCCGCGGGCGGCTACGACCGGGCCCGTCGCCACGGCGAGGCGGTGCTCGCCCTGGCCAGCCGCACCAGCCGGGTACGGGACATGGCGGTGGCGCAGAACAACCTGACCTGGCACGAGATCCGGGTCGGTGACCTGCGGGCGGCCCGGCGCCGGCTGGCCGCCGTCGACCAGTTGGCCGCCCAGTGCGGCGACGACCGGCTCCGGGCACTGACTGTGGCAAACCTTGCCGAGGTCGCCCGCCTCGACGGCCGGTACGCCGACGCGGTGACCCTGGGCCGGCGGGCCAGTGCGGCCCTGGCCGACCTCGGCGACCCCGGGCACCGGCGCCGGGTGCTCGGCACAGTGGGGTTGGCGCTGGCCCAGGACGGCCGGCTCGACGAGGCGGCGGCGGTGCTGGCGGAGTTGCGGGCCCGACCGGCGGGTGCGGTGGCGGAGCCCTGCCCGGCGGACGAACCGGATCCGTCGGCGATCAGGGAGCTGCCACCGGGGTACGGGGCCTGCGCCTCGATCGAGGCCACCATGGCGCTGCGGCGCGGCGACCGGGAGTTGGCCGCCGAGTGGTACGCGGTGGCCGCGCGGACGTACGCCAGCGGCCATGATCTGCGGGATGTGGCCGAGGCCCTGGTGGGGCTGGTCGCCACGACCGACGACCCGCCGGAGCGGACGGCGGTACGCGACCGGTTGGCCGCCGTCTGTGTCGAGGGCGGTATCACCCTGCTGCCGGGGGAGCGGGTGCTGATCAGGTCCTCCGGCGCGGTGCCGTCCGCCCAGCGGCGTACCGGTGCGCCGGCCGGTAGCCAGTGAGCCGGGAGCGGGGACGTACGGGTCGGCGCGGACGACCGGCGCCGGCCGGCCGAAAGACGGCCGGCACCGGTCATCGACACGCCCCCGGTTGACGCGGGCGGATTCGCCCCCCAGCGGAGCCGTCGGCTCCCGCGCCCGCGTCGCACCCCCCGTGGTGTCTGTGTGCGGTGCACTTTAGTTGGCTGATACGCGTGCTTTGTCGACTTGCTAGGTGTTTGAGGTGTGCCCCGATCAGTTCTGCCGGTCTTTCTGCCGGTGGTCGGATCTAGCCCGTGGAGTCCGGGCAGGAGCTGCCCTCGGCCGTGCCGGCGGTCGCGCCGGGGTGCACCGCGTCCCGTACGGCGCGCAGCGAGTCGAGCATGCTGTCGAGCGCCTCCGGGCTGAGTTGCCCGGTGAACCACTGGCGGATCAGTTCGAGGTGGCCCGGCAGGACCTCGTGCAGCCGGGCGAGTCCGGCGTCGGTGACGGCGGCGTAGGAGCTGCGCCGGTCGGAGGGGCAGGCCCGCCGGCAGAGCAGCCCGTCACGTTCCATCCGGTCGACCACGCGGGTGACGCCGCTGGTCGACAGCGTGGTCTGGGCGGCGAGATCGGTCATTCTGAGCTGGTGACCGGGCGATCTGGCGAGGCGCATGAGCACCTCGAACTCGACCGGGGAGAGGTCGTGTTCCTCGAACTGGGTCGCGAACCGCGTCGCCAGACCGGCGTACGCCTCCATGAAGAGGCCCATCGCGGTCAGCCGGAAATCGTCCAGCGGGTTCTCGGTCACGGCCCCATCCTAGCAATACTTGACACGCGGAATATTGAGACGACTATAGTTGCTGAGTCAGCCAACGGCTCAAGACCCGATCTGCTCCTGGAGGGCAAACGACCATGACCACCGACACGAACACCCGCTCCTGGGACGGCCTGACCATCCCGACCGCCGGCACCTTCGAGCTCGACCAGGCCCACAAGCGGGTCGGCTTCGTCGCCCGGCACCTCATGGTGAGCAAGGTTCGTGGTGAGTTCACCGAGGCGACGGCGACGGTGACGATCGGCGAGAACCCGCTGGAGTCCTCCGTCGTCGCCACGATCCAGGCCGCGAGCATCAGCACCGGCCAGGCTGACCGCGACAACCACCTGCGCACCGGCGACTTCCTCGAGGCCGACAAGTACCCGACGCTGGAGTTCCGCAGCACCGGCGTGAAGTCGCACAGCGGCAACGAGTTCGTCCTCACCGGCGACCTCACCATCAAGGACGTCACCCGCCAGGTCGAGCTGGCCGTCGAGTTCGAGGGTGCCGGTCGCAGCCCGTACGGTTTCGACGTCTTCGGTTTCTCCGCCGCCACCGAGATCGACCGGGAGGACTTCGGTCTGACCTGGAACGTCGCCCTGGAGTCGGGTGGCGTGATGGTCGGCAAGAAGGTCAAGATCGAGATCGAGGGCGAGGCCATTCGCCAGGCCTGATCCTCCGCACCGTCCAGAAGCGCCCCGGTGATCGTGCCCACGGTCACCGGGGCGCTTCTGTGGGTAGGAGAGTCGATCAGCGTATGAAAAGGTGGACGTAGCGCTTCCCCCCGCTTACACAGGGGTGACGTGTGCCTGTTTTGTCCCCTACTCTGCGCGATTGGTGCTTCACCAGAATCAGTTAGTCGCGCGGTTGGATGGGCATGCGGACACGTGATCGCGCTGGGCAAGCTCTGCGCCGGGGAGGGCACATGGGCAGGGACCTCACACCGGGCGCATTTTCG
Organism: Polymorphospora rubra; assembly: GCF_018324255.1. Lineage (GTDB taxonomy): Bacteria > Actinomycetota > Actinomycetes > Mycobacteriales > Micromonosporaceae > Polymorphospora > Polymorphospora rubra. The sequence continues at coordinate 2,581,355 of NZ_AP023359.1, read as the reverse complement.
CGCGAGGATCGCGTCCGATATCGGCGGAAAGTTCGCCGATGTCTGGATGTCTTTGCGTTGATGCTTGACGACTTCGGATTCGATGCCGACCGCCCCACCACCGGGCTCGAGATCGAACTCAACCTGGTCGACGCCAATGCCGACCCCGCGATGCGCAACGCGGAGATCCTGGCAAACCTCGCCGATCCCACTTTCCAGACCGAACTCGGGCAATTCAACCTCGAACTCAACGCCCGACCACGGCTCATCGAGGGCGACGGCTTCGCCGACTACGAGATTGACCTGCAGGACAGCCTCGGCCGGGCCGAGGACCGGGCGGTCAAGGCCGACTCGACCATCATTCTGATCGGGATGCTGCCCACCCTGACCCCGCAGCACCTCGTGCTCGACAACCTCTCCAGTAACGAGCGTTACCGGGCGCTCAACGACCAGATCGTCGCCGCCCGTGGCGAGGATCTCCAGCTCGACATCCGTGGCGTCGAGCGACTGAGCACGCACACCGACTCGATCGCGCCGGAGGCGGCGTGCACCAGCGTCCAGTTCCACCTCCAGGTGGCACCGGACAGCTTCGCGAACTACTGGAACGCCTCCCAGGCGATAGCCGGCGTCCAGGTCGCGGTCGGGGCGAACTCCCCGTTCCTGTACGGCCGGCAACTCTGGGCCGAGACCCGCATCGCCCTTTTTGAACAGGCCACCGACACCCGACCCGACGAACTCAAGGCCCAGGGCGTACGACCCCGGGTGTGGTTCGGTGAACGGTGGATCACCTCGATCTTCGACCTGTTCGAGGAGAACGTCCGCTACTTTCCGCCGCTGTTGCCGATCTGCGACGACGAGGATCCGGTCGAGGTGCTGCACGACGGCGGCGTACCGCGGCTCAGCGAACTCCGGCTGCACAACGGCACCATCTACCGGTGGAACCGGCCGGTCTACGACATCATGAACGGCCGCCCACACCTGCGGGTCGAGAACCGGGTGCTGCCGGCCGGGCCCACCGTCGTCGACATGCTGGCCAACGCGGCCTTCTATCTCGGGCTGTCCCGCGAACTGGCCGAGGCCGACCGTCCGATCTGGAGCCAACTGCCGTTCGCCACCGCCGAGGAGAACTTCCACGCCGCCGCGCGCCGGGGCATCGCATCGACCGTCCAGTGGCCCGGGCTGGGCGAGACCCCGGTCACCGAACTGGTGCTGGAGGTCCTGCTACCCAAGGCGTACGCGGGACTGGACCGGTTCGGGGTCGACCGTACGCACCGTGACCGGCTGCTCGGCATCATCGAGCAGCGTTGCCGTACCGGCCGCAACGGGGCGGTATGGCAGGCCGAGGCGGTGTGGGCGGCCGAACACCAGCGGGGGATGGACCGGCCGGCCGCGCTGCGCTACATGCTCCAGTGCTACGGCGACCTTCAACACACCAACGAGCCCGTCCACACCTGGCCGATCGACTGACCGCCTGCGCCCGTGGGACGGGACGCGGTGGCGTGGTGGTCAGCGCGAACGGCGGCCGAGCCGGCGCAGCCTGCTCATCGCCTTCGACTCCGTTTCGGGTGCCGGTTGCGGGTCGTCGCCGGGCAGCGTGCCCGCCGGCCACAGCGGCTGTGCCGGAGCGCCACCGGCCGAACCGGCCGCCGGCGCGGCGGTCGCAGCGCCGGACGTCTCCGAGACGTACGCCCGCGCCGGGGCGTACGCGTCTTCTTCGAGGTCAGGGTCTGGGCTGCCCGGTCCGTCGGGCGAACTCGGCGGCGGCACCGGTGCGCTCGCCTTGGCCGGCTTGGCTGAAGCGGTCGCCTTCGGGGCAGCGGCCGGTTTCGCCGCCTTGGCCGCCCGGGGCGAAGGCGCGGCCCGCTTCGTCGACCGGGTGCTCTTGGCCGGGGCGGGCGGCTTCGTGAGGTCGGGCGTGTCCTCCACCGCGGCGGTCTTCGCCGGCGTCGGCGCGTCGAGCGGTTCCGGGGGCGGTGCCGGTCGGCCGGTCGGGACCGGTGCGGCGGCTCCCTTTGCCGCCGGTGCCGACGGGATCGGACCGGCATCGGTCCGGTCGACTTCGGCGGCGACGGGCTGGGCCGGCACCGTACCCGGCTCCGCCTCGGTCGGCGGCTCGCCGTGGGAGCCGGGGGCGGCCGTCGCGCGGCGGCGGCTTTCGCCCCGCTGGGCCAGCGCGGTCACCAGCACCGACCCGGCGAGGCCGGCGATCACCGCGTACGGCGCGAGCAGGTGCGCGGACAATTGCTCGGCCTGGATGCCGGACAGCCGGGGCGCGGCGAGGAAGTAGGCGGCGGCGACCAGCAGCGGGCCGAGGCCACCGGAAACGGCGGTGCCGACCCGGGTGCGGGCCGACCGTGCCGAGCGCCAGGCGGCGAGCACCCCGATCACCAGGGCCGAGCCCAGGGCCAGCACCGCACCCGGCCAGTAGAAGTAGTCGCGGATCCAGAACCGCTCGCTGTCGTTGGTGATCTGCCAGACACCGAGTTGGGCACTGGTCAGCCCCCGCCCGGACAGCACACCGTCGACCACGGCGATCACGGCGAGCAGCCAGAGCCACCCGACGGTGGCGACGACGTTGCGGGCCACGGCCCGCGAGGCCAGTGCCCAGATCGCGACCAGCAGGCCGCCGACGACACCGACGACGGCGTAGCCGGCCGCGATGGTCTGGGGCGAGAAGGTGTCGGCCCTGGTGGCCGCCCGGGCCGGTACGGCCACGAGCGCGACCGTGACCAGCGCCCCGACCGCGGCCGCGACGGCGATCACGACCCGCCACAGGGTGGTGGCGAGCGTCACATGATCTTCTTCGGCGAGCCGGTCACCGGGCGGCGTGCTGAGCCGCTCGGCACAGATCGCGCCGATGATCGTCGAAGTCGCGGCGATCCACGCCGCCCAGGCCAGGCTCGCGACCCAGCCCGCATCGCCGCCGGCTCCGGTCGTCGGAAGCCAGGTGATGATGCCGAGGCCGTAGCCCAGACCCAGCTGCGCGGCACCGGCGCCCGCGGCACTGCCGATCGCCGTGGCGATCGGGCCTCCCCAGCCTCGTACGGCCATGCGGGGCAGCGTATCGTTCGGCCGCCAGTGGGGCGAGTCGTCGGTACGCCTTTCGGTCGGCCGACCGACCTCGAACGGCTGTCCCAGGTTGGTCGTGGTCGCACCCGTCTTGCACACTCGGAACGGTCGGGTTCCGGATCGGCGGAGCATCGATTGCGCCGGATCATCGTGGCGACGGATCATCAGGCCGTCGGACGGTGCGGCAGAGACAGTGGTCGGCATGATGGACGGGAAGTCGGCATGACGGACGGAAACGGTTCCTGGGGAGCTCCGGGCGGGTCGCGGCAGGAGTCGTCACGGCCGGCGATGCTGGCCGGGGCCGCGGTGCTGACGGTGGTGCTCGCCGTGGTCGGGGCGAGCGCAGGCTGGGCGGTCGCCGGTTCGGAGAGCGACTCGAACGCGAATCCGGGTCCGACGCCCTCGGCCACGTCGAGTCAGTCGACGTCACCGGACGAGCAGGAGAAGCCGACCGAATCGCCCACGCCCTCGCCGTCGGCCCGGTCGTCCGAGCCGCCTTCGTCGATACCGATGCCGGACGTTCTCGGTATGGATTGTGCAGAGGCCGTGGAGGAGTTGGAGGAGGCCGGCCTCAGGCCGCCGAACCTGTTGATCGGTCGGGGCACGGTCACCCGGCAGAGCCCGGAGGCCGATGTCCAGGTCAGCCGGGGCCAGACGGTGCTCATCACCTGCAGCCCCGGCAATCTGCCGGGAGGACCCAGCCCGTCGTCCTCGGGTGACGACGACGACGGCGAGGACGGCTGAACGGTCGGCTCCGGACGCACCGGCGATCACGGTCGACGCTGGTAGCCGGTCGGCCGGATAGGTTGGATCCACGTGGACGGGTTCCACGTGGAGAGGACGTGTGATGGCCGACGAGCCACGTGACGGTGCGGGTACGCCGGACCGGGCGGACGGCGCACCGGACCAGACCCGTCCGTTCGACCCGGTCACCGCAGATGACGACGGGCCGGGTGACCCGGAAGGTCCGAGAGGTGCGGCGCAGCCCGGCGACCCGGACGCCACCGCCGTCCACGGAGCCGGCCCGGACGCCACCGCCGTCCACGGAGCCGGCCCGGACGCCACCGCCGTCCACGGAGCCGGCCCGGACGCCACCGCCGTCCACGGAGCCGGCCCGGACGCCGACCGGACCGTCGCCCTGCCGGGCGGTCCCGACCGGACCGCCCCGTTGCCCGGCGGCGCCGACCGGACCGCGCCGCTCGACGGTGACCGGGCGGGCGACGTGTGGTCCGGCCGGGCTGGTGTGCCGCCGCCCGGCGCCGTTCCGCGCGGTCCTGCCCCGGGCCAGCCGTTCGAGCAGACCGAGCAGACCGGGTGGTACGACGCCGACCCGGGACCCCGCCGCTGGTGGATGCCGATCGTCGTCGGTGTGGTGGCGTTGCTGCTGCTCGCCGTACTCGGGTTCGGTATCTGGCTGATCCTGCGGTCGGCGGACGACGGTAGGACGCCGGTCACCCCGTCGCCATCGGCTACGACCGGGTCACCGACGCCGTCACCGTCGCCGACCTCGGCCGCGCCGACCAGTGCCAGCCCCAGCCCCAGCCCGAGCGAGCCGGAGATGGTGGCGGTGCCACCTGTCGTGGGACTGCCGGAGGACGCCGCCCGGCAGCTGCTCGACCAGTTCGGGCTGACCTACGGGCTGGAGTTCCGGGACTCCGACGAGCCACCGGGAACGGTGATCGAGGTACAGCCGGGGGTCGGCACCGAGGTTCCGCCGGACGAACAGGTCACCCTGGTCATCGCGCAGGCTGCCGCGCCGACGGCACCGCCGACCGGGAGCCCGACCCCGTCCGTGACGCCCGGCGGGTAGTGCCCGGTCACCAGTGCTGGCGCCGCCAGCCGATCATCGCCAGGCCGGTCGTCGCGATGACCAGACCGAAGATCCCCGAATAGACCAGGGTGTGCCGGTGGTCGGTCGGTCGCTGGTCGGCCGCCGCGGGCCGGAGTGACGGGGGTTCGGCCGCCGGGGCGGCCGGTACGCGGGGTGGTGTCGTGGCGGACGGCGTGGACCAGTCGGAGACCCGTTCCCCGGCGCCGGCTCCGTGCCAGGCGGCGTTCGACGGTGTGACCCCGCTGATCCGCGACGGTTCGTCGTCGCCGCCGTGGCCGTCGGAGGGTGACACCGACGCGGACGGTACGACGTCCGGTGAGGGCGACCGGGTCGGGGCGGGTGTGGGGGTGCCGGACGGCGACGGACCGGTGGGGGTCGGTTCGGCGGAGGTGGACGCGGTGGGGTCGGGCGGCCCGACGGTCGGTGACGGAGCACCGGTGGGGCCCGGCGACGCGGTGGTCGGCGGACCGGACGCGGTCGGCGTCGCCGTGGTCGCGGGCGGGAGTCGAAGCGCCGACCCGGCCTGGCCCGCAGCCGCAGCCGAGCCAGCCAGTACGGCTGCCGACAGGCTGGCGAACAGAACGCCGGTGGCCACGAGTGTCCTGGTCGGACGGCGGTGACCTGGCGGGATCGGTGGCGACCCGACCGTCGGGCGTCTTGGTGTGGTGATGGGCATGGCCGTCCCCCAGGTTCGGGGTCCGGGCCACGGGCGAGAAATCAAACGAGCTGGGTGGGTGTGCCGAGTCTATGCCGGCAGCGCCGCAGCCCGGGGTGAACGGCGGGATTCCACCGCCCTCAGATCGCGCCCACCGGCCGGTCAGCCGGTGCGCACCGGGGTCGGCTTCACGACCCTGCCCCGAGGGCCCGCGTTGGGACGGAGCTGACGAAGCCCACTCAGCTGGACGAAGATCGACCGGCGCTCCACGGCGTCGCCAGCGGCGTTGAGTTCGTAGCCGTCGAGCCAGGCCCAGCCGTCGTACGTGGTCCAGTCGTGCACCCGGATCACCCGGAAGAGGATCGGTTCGGCGAACTGGACGCTCGCCGCGCGGGTCACGTGGAGGACGTCACCGGAGCGGGGAAGCACATCGACTCCTGTCTGGAAGGCTGCGTGTCCGGTCCGGGGACAACTATGGACCATTTACAGCTTGTTTGACGCGCTTTGCGGTGAAAACCAGGTCACCCGCCCGGGCAGTGACGGGTGAAGCATTGGCCGGATCGGCGCTCCGCGCCCGACAACTGTCCCGTCGGTGTCGGCCTTCGCGCCGACCCGGCCACGTACTCATCCGCCCGGTCCCGCACCCGCCGCCATAGCGGCTCGGCTTACAGCGGCGAGGCTTTGACCGCGAATGTGGTGGTGCCGTCTTGCCGTAGTGATGGACGCCGCAGCCCTCGGACAGGTTGATCGTTTGAGTCCGGTGGGACTTGAGCGATCTTCCGTCAGAACTCTGAGTGATGCGATCCGTACGGACAGCCTGCACGAATGGCATGATTCATGCAAGTTGCAGGTGCAGATTCACCCGTGCCTCGATTGGGTGGTACCCCCTCCGGTTGCTCTTCAGTACGGCCGGGCGACACACTGGGGCGTGCTGTCGAGGACCGTGTCCGGTGACTGAGCGCCGGAGTCCGACCGTGCGGCGTCGCCGGCTCGGCGCCGAGCTGCGTCGGCGTCGGGAGGATGCCGGGGTGACCATCGAGATGGTCGCCGAACGGCTCGACTGCTCCTCGTCGAAGATCTCCCGGATCGAGACCGGACACACCAGTGCCACCCCGCGCGACGTGGCGGACATGCTCGCCATCTACGGCGTCGTCGGTCCCGAGGGCGAGGAACTGGTGCAGATCGCCAGGGAGGCCCGGCAGAAGGGCTGGTGGCATCCGTACAGCACCGTCCTGACCGGCGCGTACGTCGGTCTCGAGGCCGCGGCCCACTCGGTCCGGGCGTACGAGCAGCAGGTGGTCCCCGGGTTGCTGCAGACCGGTGACTACGCGAAGGCGATGATCCGTTCGGCCCGTCCGGACATCACCGCCGAGGAGGTCGAGCGGCGGGTGCGCGTCCGACTCCAGCGCCAGTCGTTATTGACACAGGACGATCCAATCGAAGTGTGGGTGGTGCTGGATGAGGCGGTGGTCAGCCGTCCGGTCGGTGGCGACGAGGTGATGCGCGCCCAGTTGGCGCGGCTCGTCGAGGCCGCCGACCTGCCGAACGTGACGTTGCAGATCCTGCCGTTCGAGGTGGGGGCGCACGCCGGCATGGACGGTACGTTCACGATCCTCGACTTCGCCGAGGCGCGCGACCCCGGTGTGGTGTACGCCGAGAACGCCACCGGGGGGCTCTTCCTGGAGAAGGCCGAGGAACTGCGCAAGTACGTCTTCATCTTCGACCACATCCGCGCGGCGGCACTGCGTCCGGAGGAGTCCGTGGCCGCCATCGCCAAGCTTGCAGAGGAGCCATTGTGGAGATCGAGACCGAAGAGTACCGGGTGGACCTGACCCGGGCGGTGTGGCGGAAGAGTTCGCGCAGCGGCCCCAACTGCGACAACTGCGTCGAGGTCGCCCAGCTGGCGGGCGTGGTCGCGGTACGGGACTCCAAGGATCCGGCGGGCCCGGCGCTGGTCTTCGACCCGAGCCGGTGGACCGCCTTCGTCGGCGGTGCCCGGGGCGGCGGGTTCGTCTCCGGCTGATCCGGCCGACCGCGATCACCGCCGTCGCCTGCTTCCCGCCGCGTCGTTGTAACAGATGGCGCGGCGGATGCCGGGCCACCCCGCCGCAGCACCGATCGCCCCCGCGGCGGGGACGCCACCGAGTGAGGCAGGCGAAGCATCATGACGTTAGGGCAGAGCAACCTGGGTAACGGAGGGACGACGCAGGAGCGGTTCTCCGGGCCGTACCGGGGTGGCCGGCGCGACGGCGGTCCGGCGGACGACGGGCCGGCGAAGGGTGACGCGCCGCGCAACGGAATGTCCGCCGTCGACCGGGCTCCGAAGCTTCCCCCGCTCGACCTCGACGGTCTCTCCGATCCGGTCTTTCCGCCGCCGGGCTGGGACGAGCCGGCCGGCCAGCGGATGGCCGACCACCCGCTGCTGCGTGGGCTGCTCCTGGAGTTGCCGCCGAAGGGGACCCTGCCGGATCCGGGGTGGCTCGACCGCTGGTTCGAGGCCACCCGGTCGGTCATCGAACTGCTGTACCTACAGGACGCCGGACGCCCGCGCTGACCGCGCCGGCCGCCGCGACACCGGGGCCGGTACCGGCCCGGTGGGCACCCGTCCCGTCCGCAGCACGGTCACGGCGCGTGTGGCGAGCCGGTTGTGTCGCAGCGAGTGCCGCACCCCGATGGTCGCCCCGGCCAGCACCGCCACCGTGAGAACCAGCCCGAGCATCGTCGGCCCAGTCAGTTCGGCGAGGCCGGCTGCGGTGACCGTCGCGGGCAGCGTGAGCAGCCCGGCGACCTGAAGGGGCATCGCGAGCAGTGGATGGGCCGCGGCGGCCCGTAGTGCCGGCGGGGCCGGGGTGTGCGGCGCGCTGGCGAAGGCCCGCGCCCCGCGGTGCAGCCGGACCAGCCGGCGGGTGGTGGCCACGGCCACCACGGCCGCCGGTAGGGCCGGCAGGGCCAGGGCCCGCAGCGCCTGGTCGGCGGCGGCGTCGGTGGTGGACAGGGCGACGGCCGCGACGCCCGCCATGGCGGCGACGCCCGTCCCGGCCAACATCACGAGCAACGCGGTACGGCGACGCAGGCCACGGGCGGTGCCGGCGTCCGGGAGTCCGTCGGCGACCAGGCCGGCGGTGAGCCAGACGGCGGCGACGGCGAGCAGGATCGCGAGCTCGATGTTCACGACGATCAGTTTTTCCCGGATCGGCCGTCGGCGAATCAGGGCATGCTCCCGGTAAGGCCCCGATGGACGCCCCGTAAGGGGCATCGCACAGTGATATATAAATTTCGACATCTATCGTTATGGTTACCTGGTTCCATAACCTCACCTTGATCGGTCGTCACTGATCCCTCGTCACCAGCGAGCGGACGGTTCGGGCCGGTCGGAGGGGAGGACGGGAGATGAATCTCCCACGTAGAACCGTTCTGGTCGGCGTAGCCGCGCTGACCGCCATCGCGGCCGCCACGCCGGCGCTCGCCGCGGAGCCCACCGGGACCATCCGCAGCGCGGGCGGCGCCACCGCGGTCGCGGACAGCTACATCGTCGTGCTCAAGGACAGCGCGGTCAGCCGCGCCAGCGTCGACACCACGGCCAGCAGCCTGGCCAGCCAGTACGGCGGCTCGATCGCCCGTACGTACAGCTCGGCCCTGCGCGGCTTCGAGGCCAGGATCGACGCCAGGGCGGCGGCCCGCCTCGCGGCCCACCCGTCGGTGGCGTTCGTCGAGCAGAACCACACGGTCTCACTGGCCGGCACCCAGCCCAACCCGCCGTCCTGGGGCCTCGACCGGATCGACCAGCCCAACCTGCCGCTGAACAGCTCGTACACCTATCCGGCCGAGGGCAGCGGCGTCCGCGCCTATGTCATCGACACCGGTGTGCGCACCAGCCACAACGACTTCAACCAGGCCAGCAGCGGCTACGACGCGGTCGACGGCGGGACGGCCGACGACTGCAACGGCCACGGCACCCACGTCGCCGGCACCGTCGGCGGCACCTCGTACGGCGTCGCCAAGGACGTGCAGATCGTCGGCGTACGGGTGCTCGACTGCAGCGGCAACGGCACCTACGCCGGGGTCATCGACGGCATCGACTGGGTGACCGCGAACGCGGTCCTGCCGGCCGTGGCGAACATGAGCCTCGGCGGCCCCGCCGACAGCTCGGTCGACCTGGCGGTCCAGAACTCGATCGACGAGGGCATCACCTACGTCGTGGCCGCCGGCAACGGCAACATCTTCGGCCAGCGCCAGAACGCCTGCAACTACTCGCCGGCCCGGGTTCCCGACGCCATCACCGTCGGTGCCACCCAGAGCAACGACGCCGCCGCGAGCTTCTCCAACTTCGGCACCTGCGTCGACATCCTCGCGCCCGGCGTGAGCATCCCGTCGGCGTGGCACACCAACGACAGCGCCACGAACTCGATCAGCGGCACCTCGATGGCCTCCCCGCACGTCGCGGGCGCGGCCGCGCTGATCCTGTCGCAGAACCCGACCTGGACCCCACAGCAGGTCCGCGACGAACTGGTGAACACGTCCACCCCGAACGTGGTCACCAACGTCGGCACCGGCACCCCGAACCGGCTGCTCTTCGTCGGCGGCACCACCACCCCGCCGACGAACAACTTCTCGGTGTCCGTCGCGCCGACCGCCGGCTCGGTCGTGGCGGGCGGCTCGGTGACCGCCACCGTCTCCACCGCCACCACGGCCGGCTCGCCGCAGGCGGTCAGCCTGTCGGCCAGCGGCCTGCCCAGCGGGGCGACCGCCTCGTTCAGCCCGACCAGCGTCACCTCCGGCGGCTCCTCGACGCTGACCATCGCCACCACGGCGAGCACCCCGTCCGGGACGTACACCGTCTCGGTCAACGGCACCGGTGCGGCCGGCACCCGGTCGGCGACCTACACCCTCACGGTGACCGGCACCGGTGGCGGATGCTCCGGCACCAACGGCACCGACGTGGCGATCCCGGACGCCGGTTCGGCGGTGACCAGCAGCATCGTGATCAGCGGCTGCAACCGCAACGCCTCGGCGACCTCCCGGGTGGCCGTGAACATCGTCCACACCTACCGCGGTGACCTGGTCATCGACCTGCTGGCGCCGGACGGCTCGTCGTACCGGCTGAAGAACAGCAGCGCCTTCGACAGTGCCGACAACGTCAACACGACGTACACGGTCAACCTGTCGTCGGAGGCGGCCAACGGCACCTGGCGGCTCCAGGTCCGTGACGTCTACAGCTCCGACACCGGCTACATCAACACCTGGACCCTGACGCTCTAGTCGGATCCACGGCGAGGGCCCCGGCGCGATGCGCCGGGGCCCCTGTCGTCAGCGGTCATAGCGTACGCAGGTGGAACCCGCCGTCGACGTCGATGACCTGGCCGGTGCTGAATGGCAGCAGGTCGGTCGCGACGGCCACCACGGCGCGCCCCACGTCGTCCGGCTGCCCCCAGCGGCGGATCGGGGTGATGCCCTGATTGAAGATCAGGTCGTCGTACTTCTCCTTGACCCCACCGGTCATGTCGGTCTCGATGATGCCCGGCCGGATCTCGTAGACGTTGATGCCGTGCTCGGCCAGCCGGGCCGCGAAGAGCTGCGCGACCATGCCCAGACCGGCCTTGGAGACGCAGTAGTCGCCCCGGTTCACGCTCGCCGTGTAGGTGCTGATCGACGACACGATCACGATTTTCGGGTTGGTGACCACGCCGGCCTCGATCTGCTCGATCATCTTCCGGGCCGCGGTCTGGGCCAGGAAGTACGGGCCCTTGAGGTTGATCCGGATCAGCCGGTCGAACGACTCCTCGCCGGCCTCGAGCATGTCGGCGCGTACGTTCGGGGCCACCCCGGCGTTGCTGACCAGCAGGTCGAGCCGGCCGAACGCGGCGATGGCCTCGTCGACCAGCTTCTGCCGGTCGGCGGTGACCGAGACGTCCGCCTGCACCAGGTGGGCCCGCTGACCCAACGCCTCGACCTCGGCGCCGACCTCCTTGGCCGCGTCGGCGTTGCTGGCGTAGTTGACCACCACGTCGTAGCCGGCACCGGCGAGCGACCGGACGATGCCGCGCCCGATGCCGCGCGAGCCGCCGGTGACGATCGCCGCCCGGCTCACCGGGCGCCCCCGGTGGTCGCACCGGCCGGGCCGAAGAACGTGTAGTACGGCTCGTCGCGCGCCACCCGCTGGAGGTAGAGGGCCAGCTCACGGGCGTGGTAGTCGCCCCACATGCTCGACTCGCCGTTCGGCACCCGCTGGCCCGCCGGCACGTGGTCCCACCCGTTCGGCCGGTGGTAGACCGAGTGCAGGATCAGGCCCTGGTGGTCAGGGTCGGTGCTCAGGTAGGGCTCGCCGAACAGGGTGTCGGCCACGGTCAGCCCGGCCTGCCAGTAGCGCTGGCCCTCGGCCTCGCGGCCGGCACCGGTCAGGTAGCGGCCGAGCCGCAGCAGACCCTGTGCCCCGATCGCGGCGGCCGACGAGTCGACCGGCTCGTGCGCGTTGTACGGGTCGGCCGGTACGGCGAGGTAGTCACCGAGGTGGACCAGGCCGGGCGCCCCGGTGTCCCAGTACGGGATGCCGTCGACCGGGGTGTTCTCCAGGTAGAAGTCGCAGGTGGCCAGCGCCGCCTTGAGGAAGATCTGCTCGACCTGCCCACGGCCGCCGTACGGCTCGAGTTCGGCGTCGTCGACCAGGGCCAGGAACTCCAGCTGCTCGGGGAACCCGACCATCGCCCAGGCCAGGCCCCGGGTCCAGGTGCTGAACGGCGAGTAGCCCTGCTGTGAGCTGGGGCAGCGGAAGCTGCCGTCGTTGGTGTTGAAAACCGACTCGTGGGCGGTCCGGCCGCGTACGTCGTAGCTGTCCCGGCCCTCGCCGTAGAACACGTTCCACCGGGCGGTGTTGACGGCGTGCTCGATCAGCCGGCCGAGCAGCGAGATCCGTTCGTCGCGTTCGCCCATCAGGACGTGGCCGAGCAGGTGCGACACGGACAGCGCCCGGCAGGACCGGATCGTGTCGACGAAGAGCGACTGCGGCCCGTTGAACGAGTAGATGTAGCCGGTGCCGTCGATCGTGTCGCGCCAGCGGGCGGCCTGCACGGCGCCGGTCAGCTTGAGGGCGAGTTCGTAGAAGTCCCGCTCCCGCGGGTCGTGCGGGATCCGGCCCTCGGCCATCAGCCGCCACAGGTTGCCGTACGTGCTGACGTTGTTGAAGCCGTGGTCGTGCACGCCGATGTGGCTGACGTGGCTGGCCATGAGAGCCACGGTCGACTCCCGGGCGGAGTCGAGGAAGCGCTGGTCACCGGTGGCGTCGAACTGGAGCACCGCCGAGCCGTACTGGAAGCCCTGGGTCCACTCGGTCCAGCCGCGTGCGGTGTAGCGCCCCTCGACGGTGAACACCGGTGAGGGCGAACCCGGAGGGGACGTCTTCTCGATTGAGTCGATCTTGTGGGCGGACGCCTCCCACAATTTCTCGATCTTGGGTAGCAGGGCAGCGGGAGTGAGCGCCTCGTCGATCCTCATGCGGACAGCATAGGAAAGCGCATTCCTACATGCCAGCCCATCGCCCGGGCCGGTTTGATCCACCGGCCGAGTGATGGTCGGGAGTCAGACCGCGAAGGTGGTCGGCCGCTCGGTCGCCGGCGGCGGCGGAGTGGCCTTCCAGATCCGGGTCTTCTGCGCGGCCAACCGGCTCAGGTAGGCCGGGTTGAGGATGACGTAGCGCCGCCACAGCCGCTTCGGCTCCAGGCCGAGCCGCCACAGCCACTCCAGTCCGGCCCGCTGCATCCACGGCGGCGGATTACGCAGCAACCCGGCGTGATAGTCGAACGCCGCCCCGACCGCCATCAGCGGCATGTCGAGCAGCGGACGCATCGCGTACGCGAACACCTCCTGCCGGGGGCACCCCAGGCCGACCAGGAGCAGTCGGGCACCCGACGACCGGATCCGGTCGGCGATCTGCGCGTCCTCGCCCGGCTCGACCGCCCGGAACTTCGACGCCTCGACCCCGGCCAGCTTCAGCGCGGGAAACATCCGCTCCAGCGCCGGCACCAGCCGGGCCAGCGTCTCGTCGGTCGAACCGTACAGATAGACCGGCAGCCCGTCCGCCGCACACCGCTCCAGCACCCGCAGCGTCAGCTGCGGCCCGTAGACCCGGTCGGTCAACCCGGCACCGTGCAGCAGGTTGAGCGCCCAACGCACCGGCTGGCCGTCCGGGGTCACCAGGTCGAAGGAGTTGAGCCGGGCGTTGTGCGCCTTGTCGAGCACCCCGGTCATGACACCATGCACGGCCAGCGCGGTCAGCGCCAGCGGTCGACGCTCGTGGGCGGCGGCGACGACCTGCTCGGTCGCCGCCTCGTAGTCGGTGGCGTCGACCAGAACGCCGAGCACGTTCTTCTTGCCCTTGGCGATCATGATTCCTGCCCGCGCCGCTTGCGGTCGTCACGTGACGACCTGAGCCGACTGATTCGCTCGCTCATGCCTTCGGCACCCACTTGTCGACGTTGGCCTGGTAGATCTCCTGGAGGATCATCGGCACGTCGTAGACCTGCTTCCAGTGCGGGTAGTCGGCCTGGAAGGCCTCGTTCGAGCCGATCCACCACTGATGATCGCCGATCCGGTTGGCCTCGTGGTATTCGGTGACCATCTCGATCCCGGTGATCTTCTCGGCGGTGGCGAACGCCTCGAGGTGCGAGGTGTTCGAGTGCCGGCCACCGCCCAGGTTGTAGACCGCGGCCGACCGGGGCGCCCGGAAGAACGCCTCGAACGCGGCCACCACGTCGTGGCTGTGGATCGCGTCGCGGACCATCTTGCCCTTGTAGCCGAAGATCTTGTACGTACGGCGCTCCATGTTGCAGCGCATGACGTACCCCAGGAAACCGTGCAGTTCGGTCGCCGAGTGGGCCGGCCCGGTCAGCGTGCCGCCCCGGAAGCAGGCGGTCTTCATGCCGAAGTAGCGGCCGTACTCCTGCACCATCACGTCGGCGGCGACCTTCGACGCGCCGAAGACCGAGTGGAGGCACGCGTCGATGGACATGTCCTCCTTGATCCCCGCCTCGTACGGGTGACCCGGCTCGATCTCCCAGCGGGTCTCCTGCTCGACCAGCGGCAGCGAGTTCGGCCGGTCGCCGTACACCTTGTTGGTCGAGCAGTGGATGAACGGGGCCTCGATGCAGTGCTCGCGTACGTTCTGCAGGACGTTGAGGGTCCCGCCGGCGTTGACGTCGAAGTCGGTGAACGGGTCCCGTACCGCCCAGTCGTGCGACGGCTGGGCCGCCGTGTGGATCACGACCGCGATGTCGCGGCCGTACCGCCGGAAGATCTCCGCCAGCGCGTCGCGGTCCCGGATGTCGGCACCGTGGTGCGTGTACGCCGTACCGAGCTCGCTGGTCAGCCGCGACACGTTCCAGGCGGTGGACGCCTCGGCGCCGAAGAACTCCCGGCGCATGTCATTGTCGATGCCGACCACGTCGAGGCCCAGCCCGGCGAAGTGCCGCACCGCCTCCGAGCCGATCAGACCGCCGGATCCGGTCACGAGCGCGACAGTCACACGTCACTCCAGAAGTCGGGGTGGAATGTTTTGAAGGTCACCGGAGCATAACGCCCAGCCGAATCGACCCAAATATGAAGGAAGGGCCCCGCATGGTGCGGAGCCCTCCATCATGGTGGGGAAGGGGGGAGTTGAACCCCCACGCCCTTTCGGGCACACGGACCTGAACCGTGCGCGTCTGCCATTCCGCCACTTCCCCATCGGGACACGTCGTGATCCTGTCCCGAACCCGCCCTTCGGCGGCTGCCGAGACATATTACGCTGTCCCCTGGTGCGTCGCGAGAGAGTTCCCCGTTGCGGGTGGATCCTCACAGCTGAGGGTTCCCGGCTGGTTGCCGCTCGCGGCGCCTGGGAACAATAGCACGGCAAATCCGGCCCCCAAGGACAGGCCGGCTGCGAGCGGTCGATCGGCATGCGGACTCCATGTGCCTCGGCCGGATACCATCATGTCCTCGGAACCCGAGGAGGAGCCGGTGAGCGTGCTGCAACGCTTCGAGAAGCGTCTTGAAGGCCTGGTTGAGGGGGCCTTCGCGAAGGTGTTCAAGGGGGTCGTCCACCCCGTGGAGATCCTCAACGCCATGCAGCGGGAGGCTGAGGCGCACAAGGCGATCCTGGCCGGTGGGCGCGCCCTCGTGCCCAACCGCTACGTGATCGATCTCTCGCCCTACGACCACAGCCGCCTCGCGCCCTACGCTGCCGCACTCGCCCAGGAACTGGCGCAGTCACAGGCCGAGTTCATCGGCGAGCAGGCCTGGACGGTCTACGGCGACGTGATCGTCGAGATCGAGCGCGGCGACGGCCTGGACACCGGCATGTTCCGGGTGACCGCCGAGGTCTACACCGGCGGCGAGGTGGCCCCGGTGCCGCAGCAGTCCTACGACGCGCCGCCGCAGCAGCAGGGCTACCCGCCGTACGACCAGGGGGGTGGCTACGGCCAGCCGCCCGGGCACGGTGCCGGCGGGCGCAACATCCGGCTCGTGTCCGGTGACGGCCGCACCTATCCCCTCCAGATGGGCTCGACCGTGATCGGCCGGGGCGACCAGGCCAGCCTGCGGCTGCCCGACGTCGGCATCTCCCGGCGCCACGCCCGGCTCGACTTCGACGGCGGCCAGGTGGTCCTGACCGATCTCGGATCGACCAACGGGACGATGGTCAACGGTCAGCGTGTATCCGCCGTGGCCCTCAACCCGGGTGACATGATCCAGCTCGGAACGACCACCCTCACGTTCCGAGTGGACGGCTAAGGACCTTGCCCCCTTTCGTCATCACCACCGCCCGGTTCGGGTTCATCATCCTTCTGTGGATCTTCGTGTTCACGGTCGTCGGGGTGATCCGCCGGGACCTCTTCGCCGGATCGCGGTCCAGCCGCCTGGTCGCCGCGCCACGGGGGGTCGGCGCGTCGACCAGCCAGGCGGCGGCGAGGCCGGCGAAGGTGAAACGGGGACGGGCCGCCCACCAGTTGGTGGTTACCGCCGGTCAACTCGCCGGCACCCGAATAACCCTGGGTGAATCCCAAATCACTATCGGCCGTGCCGAGGATTCGACCCTGGTGATCACCGACGACTATGCCTCCGCGCGGCACGCCCGCCTCGTGCCGCGCGCCGGGCAGTGGTTCGTCGAAGATCTCGGCTCGACTAACGGGACCTACCTCGATCGCGATAAGGTCACCGGACCAACCCCCGTCCCCCTCGGCGTGCCGATTCGGATCGGCCGCACTTCTCTCGAATTACGGCCATGACTCTGACCCTGCGTTATGCGGCACACAGCGACCGCGGTCTGATCCGAGACGGAAACCAGGATTCCGTCTACGCCGGCCCGCGGCTGCTCGCCGTCGCCGACGGCATGGGCGGCATGGCCGCCGGTGACGTCGCCAGCAACATTGTCATCGGTGCGATGGCCCCGCTTGACGAAGACGTCCCCGGTGACGCCCTCGTCGATGCCCTGCGGTCAGCCGTCGACTCCGCCAACCAGCAACTGCGTGAGACGGTCGACGCCAACCCCCAGATGGAGGGCATGGGCACCACGCTGACAGCGACCCTCTTCTCGGGCAGCAAGATCGGCATGGTCCACATCGGCGACTCCCGCGCCTACCTCCTTCGGGACGGCGAGTTCGCCCAGATCACCAAGGACGACACCTACGTCCAGATGCTGGTCGACGAGGGACGCATCACCCTCGAGGAGGCGAGCAGCCACCCGCAGCGCTCGCTGCTGACCCGGGCGCTCGACGGACGCGACGTCGACCCCGAATACTCCGTACGCCAGGTCCTTCCCGGTGACCGCTATCTGATCTGCAGCGACGGCCTGTCGGGCGTGGTGAGCGCCGAGACCATCGCCGAGACGATGCGGGAATACGCTGATCCGGCCCAGTGCGTCGAGCGGCTGGTCCAGCTCGCGTTGCGTGGCGGTGGCCCGGACAACATCACGGTCATCATCGCCGACGCCACCGACCAGGACATTCTCGAGGCCGCGCCGATCGTCGGCGGCGCCGCCGCCCGCGACCGTGGCATGGCGACCTCGGCCGACGTCTCGACACCGGCCGGCCGCGCCTCCGCCGCGCTCGCCGCTCCCCGTGCGGCGGGCCCGGAGTCCGGCCCCGACCCGGCCGGCAACGAAGACGACGCCGAACGTCCCCGGCGGCACCCGGTCCGCACCGCGCTGCTGCTGGTCGTACTGCTCGGCATCCTCGGCGGCGGCCTCTGGTTCGGCTGGGACTACACCCAGCGGCAGTACTACGTCGGCGCCACCGAAGAGGGGCAGCTCGCGGTCTTTCGCGGAGTGCCGGGGCAGATCGCCGGCCTCAACCTCTCCAGCGTCCACCAGACCAGCACCACCGGTCTCGACGAGCTGACCGCCGCCGCGCAGGAGCAGGTGAAGCAGGGGATCCAGGCCGCGGACGAGCCGGACGCCCGGCGCAGGCTCGCCGAGCTGACCGACGACGTACCGACCAACCCCAACCTGAAGCCGCTCTGTGCGCCCAGCCCGACCCCCACCCCGACGCCGGAGATGACGGAGGAGCCGACGACCTCGGCGACCGCGTCCCCGTCGCCCGACAGTTCGCCGTCGCCGAGCGGTACGCCCACGGTCGGCGCCACCCCCACGCCCACGCCCACGGCGCCGACGAGCACGCCGGACGTGTCGCCCTCCGAGACGGTCCAGCCTGCCGACCCGGCAAGCTGCCGGCCGATCGACTGAACGTCGATTCCAACGAGTTGAGGGATCACGCGTGACCGCCTCCGCCGGACCGGCAGCCACACCCGCAGCGACGGGTGAGATGCCGCGTTTCTCGGCGACCAACACCAAGCGCAACTCCGAGCTGGCGCTGCTGCTGGTCGCCATGGTGCTGGTGGCCGCCTACTCGGCCACCGTCGAGGCCAACATGCTCGACACGGTGACCCTCGACTTCTGGGTTCCGGCCGCCGTGCTGTCGGCCGTCTACCTCGCCCTGCACCTGGTCGTCCGGTTCCTGGCGCCGTACGCCGATCCGGTCCTGCTGCCGGCGGTCGCCCTGCTCAACGGCTTGGGCGTCGGGTTCCTGCGCCGGCTCGACCTGGCCGAGGTGGCTCCCGCCGAACGCATCGACTTCCCGATCTTCGCCGGCACCGGCGGGCGGCAGCTCGCCTGGACCCTGGCGTCGCTGATCCTCGCCGCCGGGTTGCTGATCGTGATCCGGGACCACCGGTCGGTGTCCCGGTACGCCTACACCCTCGGTCTGGCCGGCCTCGTCCTGATGATGATCCCCGCGGTGCTGCCGGCCCGGTTCTCCGAGGTCAACAACGCGAAGCTGTGGATCAAGGTCGGAGGCTTCTCGATCCAGCCCGGCGAGTTCGCAAAACTGGCCCTGCTGGTGTTCTTCGCGTACTACCTGGTCCGCAAGCGGGAAGTGCTCTCGCTGGCCAGCCGGCGCTTCCTCGGCATCGACTTCCCACGCGGTCGTGACCTCGGGCCGGTCGTGGTCGTCTGGCTGTTCAGCCTGATGGTCCTCATCTTCCAGAAGGACCTGGGCACCTCGCTGCTCTACTTCGGCATGTTCGTGGTGACGCTCTACATCGCCACCGAACGCGCCAGCTGGATGATCATCGGCTTGCTGCTGTTCTTCGGCGGCGCCTTCCTCGCCTACTTCCTGGGCAGTGCTGTCGGCGGCCCGTTCGCCAACTTCTACCAGCGCGCCGAGATCTGGCTCGACCCGTTCGGTGACCCGTACAACAGCGGGTTCCAACTCGTCCAAGGGTTACTCGGCCTCGGCACCGGTGGCCTGTTCGGCACCGGCCCGGGCGGTGGACAGCCGACGCAGGTGCCCGAGGTGCACAACGACTTCATCTTCGCCGGGATGGGCGAGGAGATCGGCCTCTTCGGCCTCTCCGCCCTGCTGGTGATCTATCTGCTCATCGTCGAGCGCGGGCTGCGCGCCGGGCTGGCCGTCCGCGACTCGTTCGGCAAGCTGATGGCCGGCGGCCTGGCGTTCACCATCGCCCTCCAGGTCTTCGTGATCGTGGGCGGAATCAGCGGCCTGATCCCGCTCACCGGTCTGACCACGCCGTTCATGTCCGCCGGTGGTTCGTCGTTGATGGCCAACTGGCTGCTGGTGGCGATGCTGCTGCGGATCTCCCATGCCGCCCGTAGCCCGGTGACCGGTGCCGCACCGGCCCGGGCACCCGGTACCCCACCGGCGCAGCTGCACGGCGCCCCAACGGAGGTGATCCGGCCGTGAACGCCCCACTGCGCCGCGTCGGCGTGGTCGTCATGATCCTCTTCGGCCTGCTCTTCGCGAACCTCAACTGGGTCCAGGCCTACAAGGCCGACGACTATCGGACGAGCGACTACAACGGCCGGGTCCAGGTCGCCGAATACGACCGTAAGCGCGGCAACATCGAGGCCGGCGGCAGCGCGCTGGCCGGTGCCGAGGACACCGGCGGGCAGCTCAGGTTCCTGCGCACCTACGCCGAGGGCGAGCTCTACGCACACGTGCTCGGCTACAAGCCGGTCAACGGCGCGGCCGTCGGCATCGAGAAGACCGAGAACGAGTTCCTTGCCGGCACCAGCGACCAGCTTTTCGCCGACCGGTTGAAGGACATGTTCACCGGCAACCAGACGGCCGGCGGCAACGTGCTGCTCACCCTGTCGCAGCGGGCCCAGGAGACGGCGTTCAACGAGCTGTCCAACAACCGGGTCGGCGCCGCCCGGGGCGCGGCGGTCGCCATCGACCCGCGTACCGGCGCCATCCAGGCCCTCGTCTCGATGCCGAGCTTCGACCCGAACCCGTTGGTCAGCCACGATTCGTCGGTCGCCGAGGCCGCCTACGAGAAGTACCGGGACGACCGGAACAGACCGCTGAACAACCGTGCGCTGGCCGAGGTGCTGCCGCCCGGCTCGACGTTCAAGGTGATCGGCGCCGCGGTCGCCCTGGAGAACGGGATCACCCGGGACACCCGGATCCCGGCCGGCCCGGTCTACCGGGCACCCACGTCCGGCACCGACATCCGCAACGCCGCCCCGTCGATCTGCCCGGAAGACGAGGTGACCCTGATCGAGGCGCTCACCGAGTCGTGCAACACCGGCTTCGCCAAACTCGGTGTGCAGTTCGGCGCGGCGAAGCTGAAGGAGAAGGCGGTCCAGTTCGGCTTCGAGGACGAGGGCCTCAACGTCGGCCGGCTGGGCGAGGATGGGCTTCCGGTCGCCCCGAGCCGTACCGGCGACATCCAGAACCCGGACGGCAGCGACGACCAGGCGGCGCTGGCCCAGTCGGCGATCGGGCAGAACAACGTACGGATGTCGCCGCTCGAAGGCGCCATGATCGCGGCCGCGGTGGCCAACAACGGCTCCCAGATGCGGCCCTACCTGGTGCAGCAGCTGATCGGCCCGGACCGCACCACCAACTACTACAACGCCGCCCCCGGGAGTTGCGGCAGCCGGTCAGCGCCCAGGTGGCCGGGGACCTCCAGGCCATGATGGTCAGCGTCGTGGAGAACGGCAGCGGCCGTAACGCGCGGATCAACGGCTACACCGTCGGTGGCAAGACGGGCACCGCCCAGGCGGGCGAGAACGACGACGACCACGGTTGGTTCATCGGCTACGTCATGAAGGACGGACAGCCGATCTCGGCCGTCGCGGTCGTCCTCGAGAACGCCGGCAGTGGCGGCAGTGGCGAGGCCGCCCGGATCACCGCACAGATCATGCGCGCCGTCATCGCGGACGCGGGAGGCAGGTGACATGCTCAGCCCTGGCGTACTGCTAGGTAACCGCTACCGTCTAGACGAGCGCATCGCCGGCGGTGGGATGGGTGACGTCTGGCGCGGCACCGACGAGGTGCTCGGTCGCACCGTCGCGGTGAAGATCCTGCTGCCGTCCCTGGTCGAGGAGCCGGGCTTCGCCGAGCGGTTCCGTGGCGAGGCCCGCACCATGGCGACGATCAACCACCCGGGCGTCGTCGACGTCTACGACTACGGCAGCGACCAGCAGATCGCCTTTCTGGTCATGGAGTACGTGGAGGGCGACGCGCTGTCCCGCACCCTGGGCCGGGTCGGCCGGCTGACCCCGGCGCGGACCATGGCCCTGGTCGCCCAGGCGGCCGACGCCCTCCAGGCCGCCCACGAGAAGGGCATCGTGCACCGGGACGTCAAACCCGGCAACCTCCTCGTACGCCCCAACGGCACCCTGGTCCTCACCGACTTCGGCATCGCCCGCTCGGCGATGGTCGCCCAGCTCACCGCGGCCGGATCGGTGCTCGGCACCGCGTCGTACATCTCGCCGGAGCAGGCGGCCGGCGGCACCGCGACCCCGGCGTCCGACGTCTACGCGCTCGGCGTGGTCGCCTACCAGTGCCTTTCCGGGCACCGGCCGTTCGAGGGCGACAATCCGCTGGCGATCGCGATGATGCACGTGCGGGACACGCCCCGGCCGTTGCCCGGCGACATCCCGCCCCCGGTCCGGTCGATCGTGGACCGGGCGATGGCCAAGGACCCCGGCGGCCGGTGGCCGTCCGCCTCGGCGCTGGCCGTGGCGGCCCGCCAGGTCGCGGCCGAACTGTCCGGCCAGCCCCGGCCGGCCGGGCCCCCGACCGCCCCGAACCGCCCCGTCGGCCCGCCCGGCAGCCCGGGCGTCGCGATGAACAAGCCGGCGTCGGCGCCACCGACCGCCCCGACCTCCGGACCGGGTGGTACCCGGATGATGCCGGCGTACCCGCCGGTCAGCTCCGGCCCGCCCGCATCGGGTCCGCACGGCGCCCAGACCTCGGCGTCCGGGCCGGTTCCGGCACCGCACACCGCCCCCGGCAGCCCGGCCGCCGGTGGCTACACGCGGGGCGCGGCGTCGATCCCGACCGCCCGGCCGCAGCAGCCCGACCAGACGTACGGCTACCAGCCGGCGACCCCTGGCTACCAGCAGCCGGCGCGCCAGACCAGCCGACCGGCCGTGGTTCTGCTCGCCATCGTGTTGGGCCTCGTCGTGCTGGCCTGCTCTTTCGGGATCAGCTATCAGGTGCGGAAGAACTTCTTCAGCAGCGCCGAGTTGCAGTCGCCGAACGTCACCACAAGTATTCAGATGGTAGTCGAGCGCGACGACTCGCCGAACGCGCCGTACCGTCGAGTGGAGAGCGCCCGACAGCTCGGCGGGGCGACGACCACGTGAGCGAAGGACTTGAGACGAGATGACTGCGCAGGCCCGCCTGCTGGGTGGCAGGTACCAGGTCGGCGAGCTGCTCGGCTACGGCGGCATGGCGGAGGTGCACCACGGCCGTGACCTGCGGCTCGGCCGCGATGTCGCGATCAAGATGTTGCGCACCGACCTGGCCCGCGACGCCACCTTTCAGATGCGGTTTCGCCGTGAGGCGCAGAACGCGGCCTCGCTCAACCACCCCGCCATCGTCGCCGTCTACGACACCGGCGAGGAGATCGCGCCGACCGGCGAGACGATTCCGTTCATCGTCATGGAGTTCGTCAACGGCCGTACGTTGAAGGAGGTGCTCGCGGCCGAGGGGCGGCTGATGCCCCGCCGCGCGCTCGAACTCACCGCCGACATGTGCGCCGCGCTGGAGTTCAGCCACCGGCACGGGATTATCCACCGGGACATCAAGCCCGGCAACGTCATGCTCACCCAGAACGGCGCGGTCAAGGTCATGGACTTCGGCATCGCGCGGGCGTTGGCCAGCGGCGCGACGACGATGACCCAGACCAGCGCGGTGATCGGCACCGCCCAGTACCTGTCACCCGAGCAGGCCCGCGGCGAGGCCGTCGACGCCCGGTCCGACGTCTACGCCGCCGGCTGCGTGCTCTTCGAACTGATGTGCAGCCATCCGCCGTTCGTCGGTGACAGCCCGGTCAGCGTCGCCTACCAGCACGTCCGGGAAGACCCCGGGCGCCCAGCGAGATCAACCCCGAGGTCACGCCCGCGATCGACGCGATCGTGCTGAAGGCGCTGTCGAAGAACCCGCTCAACCGCTACCAGAGCGCCGGCGAGATGCGCGCCGACCTGCTGCGGGCGGCCAACGGCCGGCCGGTCATGGCCACCCCGGTGATGCGGGAAGACGAGACGATGGCGATGGGGCCGTCGGCGACCACCCGGCAGATCGGTGGCACCGGAGGGCCGCCGGCCCGGGTCGGCGACGCCCGCCGCCGCAAGGCGTCCGCCTGGGTGCTGGCCGCGCTCAGCGCGCTGGGTGTGCTCGCGGTGATCGCGTTGATCGCCGGTCTCATCGCGTCGCAGAACGACGAACCCGAGCTGGTCGCCGTGCCGAGCGTGGTCGACAAGCCGGTCGCCGACGCCACGGCGGAACTGCAGGCGGCCAACCTGAAGGTCGTCAGCAATGTGATCAAACAGGACGAGTGCGTGCTCAACAACGTCCTGACCCAGGATCCGGCCGCCGAGCAGCGGGTCGAACCCGGGCGGGAGATCACCCTCCAGGTCTGCGGCGGCGCCGAGATGGTCAAGATTCCCGAGTTGGTCGGCTTCACCAAGGCGGGCGCGGAGGAACGGCTGCGCGAAGCCAATCTGGTGCCGGAGTGGAAGACCGTCGACAGCCGCGATCCCAAGGACCAGGTGGTCAGGGTGCCTGATGTCGGCAAGGACATCGAGGTCGGCGGCAAGGTGGTCGTCGAGCTTTCCAACAACCTGCTCCGCCTGGTGCCCAACGTGGTGGGATCCACCGAGGCGGCGGCAACGACCACCCTGCGGAACGCCGGCTTCAAGGTCAATCCACGGCCGGGGCAGGAGAGCGACGACCCGGGGCGGGTGACCGCACAGGACCCGGGGGCCAACCGCGAGGCCAAGCAGGGCGACACCATCACCATCACGGTGACCCAGCCCCGTGCGGAGCCCACCGAACCGGCCAGCCCGACGCCGACCACCCCGACGCCGACGCCGAGTGAAGGCGGCGGCGGGGGAGACGGTGGGGGTAGCGGTGTGATTCCGTCCCTGCCTCCCTTCAACGGACGCGCCAACGACTGAGCACCGTCCTCGAACAGACAAGGCGCTCCGACCCACCGGGTCGGAGCGCCTGTTCGTGGTCGCGGTAGCGGGGTGGCGTATCTCCGGCTCAGGCGCCGGCGAAGGCCGCCAGGCGGCGGGTGTCGACCTCGGCGGCGAGGGCCGGCGCCCGGTCGAGGGCCTCGGGTTGCCCGCACGCCGCCAGCCAGTTGGCCAGCATGATGTGGCCGCCCTCGGTGAGCACCGACTCGGGATGGAACTGCACCCCTTCGATCGGCAGGCTACGGTGCCGCATCGCCATTACCACCCCGGACCCGGTCCAGCCGGTCACCTCGATCTCGTCCGGCAACGTCTCGCGGACCACCGCGAGCGAGTGGTAGCGGGTGGCGGTGAACGGGTCGGGCAGGCCGGCGAGCACGCCAGCGCCCTTGTGGTGCACCTGCGAGGTCTTGCCGTGCAGCAGTTCGGGGGCTCGCGTCACGGTCGCCCCGAAGGCTGCCCCGATCGCCTGGTGGCCGAGGCAGACGCCGAAGAGCGGCAGCTTTCCGGCGTACTCCCGGATCACGTCGAGACAGATGCCGGCGCGCTCCGGTGAGCCCGGGCCGGGGGAGAGCAGGATGCCGGCCACGTCGAGCCGGCCGACCTCGGCCACGTCGATCTCGTCGTTGCGCCGTACGTCGCACTCGACCCCGAGCTGGCCCAGGTATTGCACCAGGTTGAAGACGAACGAGTCGTAGTTGTCGATCACCAAAACGCGCACGGACGTCACCTGCTCGCCGACGGGGTGGGTGCGGGGTTGTTCTGATCGGTGTCGTACGGGATGTCGTGGCCGTCGCCGCTGCCGGGGTCGCCGGTGTCCGTGCCCGGCTCGCCGCCGGTCGGCCCGCCCGGCGTGCCGGGATCGCCGCCGCCGTCCTGGGTGACCTGAACGTCGTCGAAGGGGAGCAGCGGCTCCGCCCAGGGGAAGACGAAGAACCACAGGAGGGCCAGGACGCTCATGGTGAGCATCAGTGACCCGATGAGTTTGCCGGGCAGCCCGAACGGCAGCTTCCGCCAGATCCACGCGTACACGTCGGTCAGCCTCCCAGTTCGCCCGGCCGGCCGTCCGACTTGGGCTGGGTGCGGGTCAGTTCGGCGTGCACGATGAGCCGCTCGTAGTTGTCGAACTTCGGGTTGCACGTGGTCAGCGTCAGCATGGCCTTGGTCGGTTTCGCGCCGAACTGACCTGGTACGGGCTCGACCACCTCGACCTGCGAAGGCTTGACGATGTGTACGCGGGTGACCTGGTAGACGTACCAGTCGGTCTTCGCCTCGAGGACGATCGGATCGCCGTTCCTGAGTTCGTCGAGCCGCCAGAACGTTGCCCGGTTGCGGTGCCCGGCCACCGAGAAGTTCCCGATCTGGCCCGGCATGGCGCTCTTGGGGTAGTGGCCCGGCGCGTACCGGATGTCTTTCTGGCCGACGCCCTCGACCACGATCCAGTTCTGGTCGAACTTGGGAATGTAGAGTCCGGCTATCGGCTTGCCGGTAACCGCCGGGGTCGCCGGGCCGCTGGCCGTGGGCGTCGTCGGCGTCGGGCCGACCGTCGGATCGGCGGACTGGTCCCACGCGTCGGCCAACTGCTGGCTCAGGTCGTTCTGGTGGGCGTCGACCACCACGCCCTTGCCCCAGATCTCGTAGCCGGCGAAGAGCAGCACGACGAGACCGAAGGTGATCAGAACCTCGCCGGCGACGCGTACGCTGCCGCGCAGCCGGGAGCCGAGCGTCGGACGGGTCAGCTCCGAGTAGACGCTCTTGTATCCCTCGTCGGTGCGGTGCGGGCGCAGCTGGACGACCTTCTCACCGCGGCGGGGCTTGTCGGGCGTGGCGCCGTCGGGCTTGCCGTCGCCGGGTGCGCCCGGGGACGTGGTGCCGGCGGCGGCCTTCGCGGCCCGGGCCCTGGCTGCCGCCTCCGGGTCGACGCGTGCCGTACCGCGGTCGCCGTCGTCGCCGGTACGGGCGCCCGGGGCGTCGGCACCGGCCGGCCGCGCGTCGTCGGCGGGGGAGCGGGAGCCGCTGTCGTCGGTACGGGCGCCGGCTGCCGCGGCCCGCAACGGCGGAGCGACCGACTGGCCGGGGCCCGGCGGTCCGGTCCGGGTCGATTCCGCCGGCCGGGCGGCCCCGCCCATGACCGGCGGGATGACCACGGTCGACGTGAGGTCGAGCGGGATGACGGCGGTCGACGCGGTGTCCAGCGGGATGACCGCGGTCGAGGCGTCGGCCGGGCCCGGCGGCGGTGCGGCCTCCGGTGCCCGGGGTGGGGGCCCGGGGACCAGCGGTGGGAGCCCACGGTGGGCGTCGTCCGGCTGGTCACGGCGTACGGGGTTGTCGGGCCAGATCGGCCCGCCGCGGGGGTTGGGCGTCGGTCGGGGACGGGATCGCGGCTCCGGTGCCGTCCGGCCGTCGTCGGCCGGCCCGGTCGGCGGGGCGCCGGCGAGTGGCGGTCGGGCCGTTTGCGGCCCACCGTGCTGCGGCGGCCATCCTTGGGCGGCGGTGCCGGTCGGTGGCCCGGAGGCGATTCCCGGCGCCGAACCGGCCTGCGGATCCCGACCCGGCGGCGGTCCACCGTTCGGTCTCCCGTCGTACCGCGGCGGGCCCGGCTGTGCGCCGGACAGGCCGGACCCGGTCACCGGCAAGCCGCCGGTCGGATGCTGTTCGGTGGCGGGGCGGCCAGGGGCGGGGGCCGGGGGCTGCCCGACGTGGATCGTACGGGCCGGAGTCCGGATGGGGCCGGGAAGCGCCCACCTGGTGCTCGCTCGCCGGCGCGGGACGGTCGTATCCGCGCTGGTCGAGCGGGTGGGCCGGAGCGCCCGGTGCGGTCTGGGGGGACGGGTGCGGTTGGTGTGCCGGGCCGGGCGGGGGCGGCGGCCCGGCGTGGGTTGGCGGCTGTTCGCCGGCCGCGTCGGTGATCCGGGGGATCAGCGCGGTGGCGTCGTCGGTGCCTGTCGCGCGGTGGCGGCCGTTACGCTGGTCAGGCGCTTCGCCGTTCATGGGGTTCACTCTGGCACCCGGGCCGAACGCAGGGCACTGGAACCCTCGTAGGCTGGCACGTTCAGATTGCTTTCGACCGACTCGCGGTAACCGAGCTGGTAGTGGGCAGCGGTGTCCTTGAACAACTGGACCCCCTCGGACTCGGTCAGCGCCCGCTGAAGGTGGGCGGGATCCCCGATTGCAGCGATCTTGAACGGCGGCGAGTAGACCTGACCGTGGAGCAGCAGAGTGTTGCCTACGCAGCGTACAGCGCTCGTCGACAGCACGCGTACATCCATGATCGACATTGCTTCGGCTCCACCGGCCCAGAGGGCGTTGACCACGGCCTGGACATCGCCCTGGTGGACCACAAGGTCGTCGTTGGTCGCGGCATCCGGCCGGTTGCCTCCACCGACCTGTGGCGCGTCGTTGAGTTCAACGACCAGACCGGGTCCGCGCATCGGGGTGAATCCGGCCGCCTGCCGGCTCGACTCGGCGCGGTCGCGCTGCTCGGCGATCGGGACGTCCGAGCCGGCGAACGCCTCGGCCTGTTCGGTGACCTGTGCCCGCAGCCGCGCGGCACGCTCCTCGCTGGCGGTGACCTGCTGGCGGCGTTCCTCGATCAGTTGGGTGAGCTGCGGTCGGCGGTCCTCGCGCAGCGCGGTGCCGTCCGCGGTGGTCGCGGTCGTGGTGAAGAGCAGGCCGGCGGCGAGGGCGATCAGCGGTACGCCGATGCTCCAACCGGTGCGGCGCGGGCGCGAGGGGCGCCACCGCAGGCCCGCGGCGACACGACGGAACACCTGGCGCCAGGAGGCCGCGCCCGAGGTGTATTCCACGTTGCCTCCCCCGCCGCTCCGGACGGCATCGATCGTCGTCCAGGCCGCTGCCCGGCCCGGCCCGTCGCGGGCCCGCCGGTATCCGGCGGGCACGCTCCAGGTATCTGTCTTCGACCCATACGTGGCCTGAGCGCGTTGTCTTGACTACGCTAGCTCTCGAACATTATTGGCCATGGACCGTCGCCCCTGCGTCCGGTTGTCAGGCCGGACGAGGATCTACCCCTCACTCAGGAGAGCGTCGTGCCAAAGTCTCAGGTTCGCAAGAAGAAGGTGTACACCCCGCCGACCGACGTGCGCCCGACTTCGACAGCCGCGACCCGCAAGCCTAGCCCGATCTGGCTTCCGATCGCCGCCGTTTCATTGATTGTCTTCGGCATCGGCTGGCTGGTCGTCTACTACCTGTCGGAGACGGCCTACCCCGTCGCCACCTGGGGTTACTGGAACCTGGCGGTCGGCTTCGGCGCGATGGTCAGTTCACTGATCCTGCTGTCCCGCTGGCGTTGACCGGCGTCCCGGTTATCCACAGGTTTTCCACAGGCGTGTGACAAAGTTGGCGGCCGCCCCCGGGGCGGCCGCCGATCATGTCGGCGTAACGAGCCTTAAGGTGGCCGCAGGATGATGCGGCCCGACTGTTGGGACTCTCACGTTACTGACGGGTAACCTGGCGCGTAGGCTGCATCGCATGGCCGGTCGTCCCCCCGGTCATCAGCCGTACCCAGGCAGACCGGGAGGCCAGGCATGGGCACAGTCCAGATCGTCACTACGGTCCTCGCCGCCGCGATCACCGCGGTGGCGGTGTGGCTGGCGGTCCGCGCGGTCCGCCGGATGGTCGCGGTCGTCAGGCTGGGCCAGCCCGCCCCGGACCGCCTGACCGACCGGGGCACCCGCCTGAAGACGATGCTGGTCGAGATCGCCGGCCACACCCGGATGCTGCGGTGGGGGGTCGTCGGGGCCGCCCACTGGTTCGTGATGATCGCCTTCATCGCCCTGTCGACCCTGGTCCTCGAGGCGTACTTCGAGGTGGTGAATCCGAAGGTCGGCCTGCCGCTGCTCAGCGGCTGGCTGCCGTACGGGCTGCTCACCGAACTGATCGGCGTGCTCGGCTTCGTGGGCATCGCGGTCCTGATGGTGATCCGGCTGATCAACCGTCCGACCCGGGCCCGCGGACTGTCCCGCTTCACCGGCTCCACCATGTGGCAGGCCTACTTCGTCGAATGGGTCATCTTCACGATCCTGATCTGCGGCTTTTTCATCCGTGGGTTCAAGGTCGCCACCGACCACTTCGACTACCCGGTGTGGGCCACCCCGGTGTCGCACGCGCTCGGATCGGTGCTGCCGGCGTCCGAAGCCGCCCTCAGCATCGTCGCCCTGATCAAGATCGCCATCTCGATGACCTGGCTGATCGTGATCTCGCTGAACGTCACGATGGGCGTCGCCTGGCACCGCTTCTCGGCCTTCTTCAACATCTTCTTCAAGCGCGACCCCGGTCGGCCCGGATCCGGCCTCGGCGCGCTGCGCCCGATGATGTCCGAGGGCAAGCCCCTGGACTTCGAGGAGGCCGACCCGGAGAAGGACCAGTTCGGCGTCGCCCAGGTCGAGCAGTTCACCTGGAAGGGCCTGCTCGACTTCACCACCTGCACCGAGTGTGGCCGCTGCCAGTCGCAGTGCCCGGCCTGGAACACCGGTAAGCCGCTCTCGCCCAAGCTGCTGGTGCTCAGCCTGCGTGACCACGCCTACGCCAAGGCGCCCTACCTGCTCGCCGGCGGCGGCAAGGACCTCACCGGTGAGGAGAAGGCGACCGCGGCCCAGCTCGCGCACATGGACGTACTGGCGCTGGCCGAGGCGGAGCGCCCGCTGATCGGCGGGGCCGAGGACGGTGGCGTCATCGACCCGGACGTGCTGTGGTCGTGCACCACCTGTGGGGCGTGCGTCGAGCAGTGCCCGGTCGACATCGAACACGTCGACCACATCGTCGACATGCGGCGCTACCAGGTGCTGATCGAGTCGTCCTTCCCGTCCGAAGCCGGCGTGATGCTCCGCAACCTGGAGAACAAGGGCAACCCGTGGGGAGCCCCGCAGAACACCCGTGAGGACTGGACCAAGGGCCTCGACTTCGAGGTTCCCCGGGTCGGCGAGGTCGAGGACTTCGAATACCTCTTCTGGGTCGGCTGCGCCGGCGCGTTCGAGGACCGGGCGAAGAAGACCACCCGGGCCGTCGCCACCCTCCTGCACGAGGCCGGCGTCAACTTCGCCATCCTCGGCGAGGGCGAGACGTGCTCCGGCGACCCGGCCCGCCGGATCGGCAACGAGTTCGTCTTCCAGATGCTGGCCCAGCAGAACGTCGAGACCCTCAACGAGGCCGGGGTCAAGAAGATCGTCGCGACGTGCCCGCACTGCTTCAACACCCTCGGCAACGAGTACGGCGAACTCGGCGGCAAGTTCGAGGTCGTACACCACACGCAGTTGCTCGCCCACCTGGTCGCCAGCGGCAAGCTGACCCCGGTCACCCCGGTCGACGGCGGGGTCACCTACCACGACCCGTGCTACCTCGGCCGGCACAACCGGGTCTTCGCCGCACCACGCGAGGTGCTCGGCTCGGCGGTCGGCGGCGGGCTCACCGAGATGCCGCGCAACTCCGAACGGTCCTTCTGCTGCGGCGCCGGTGGCGCGCGAATGTGGATGGAGGAGCGGATCGGCAAGCGGATCAACGTCGACCGGGTCGAGGAGGCGCTGTCCACCGGCGCCAAGACCGTCGCCGTCGGCTGCCCGTTCTGCTACACGATGCTCGGCGACGGCGTGACCGGCAAGGGCGAGGAGGACAACGTCGAGGTCGTCGACGTCGCCACCGTCCTGCTGCGCTCGGTCAAGCCCGACACCGCGCCGGCCAAGACCGGCAACTGACGTACCCGGTAACGGCAGCGGTGCCGGTGCCGATTCGACACCGTGAATCTCAGCCACGGTTCAGGGAGCGCTCAGAAAGGGCATCAGGGCGCGGGGCCGTCTTGATTCACTTTGGAGACACCTCTAAGGTGAGGCACCGACCGTGTGTGGATGTCGGCCTCCGTTCTTCCCCCGAGAGGCGCCCGCGGTCGCAACTAAGGAGTCGGGGTCTCCGGTGATCAGTCGTAACCGATTGCCGCGTCTCGGGGCGCGAGTTCTCCTTGCCCTCAGCGCGGCGCTGGCCGTGACCCTGCTGCCCGGCGTGCCGGCGCAGGCCCAGCCGACCGCCGCCCAACTCGAGGCGCAGATCAACGACAAGTGGCACGAACTCGAACCGATCATCGAGCAGTACAACAAGGTTCGTGTCGAGTTGAAGGCCAACGAGAAGAAGGCGGCTGAACTCGACAAGAAGATCCAGCCGCTGATGCTGCAGACCGAGATGGCGACCGAGCGGATCGGCCTGCTCGCCACCCAGCAGTACAAGGGCGGCCCGTCGTTGAGCCTGAACGCGCTGATCACCGTCGGCACGCCGGACAGCCTCGCCGACCAGTTGACGATGCTCCGGATGCTGGCCCGGCACGAGCAGCGGCAGGTTGCCGGCGTCGTCACCGTGAAAGAGCAGTACGAGACCGAGAAGACGTCCCTCGACACGGTCATCGTCGAGCAGCGCAAGCAGGACGCCGACCTCGCGGCGAAGAAGAAGAAGATCGACGCCGAGATCAAGAACCTGGAGCGGATGCAGGCCGCCATGAACGTGCCGATCGGCCCGCCGGTCCGCATCGGCACCTGCCCGACCAACCACCCGAACCGTGCGGTGGCCACCGCCTGCGCCCAGATCGGCAAGCCGTACGTGTGGGGCGCGGCCGGTCCGAACTCCTTCGACTGCTCCGGCCTGACCCAGTACGCGTGGGCCCGGGCCGGGGTGTCCCTGCCGCACTACACCGGTGCCCAGTGGAACCGCGGAACCGCGGTGAGCCGGGCCGATGCCAAAGCCGGCGACCTGGTGTTCTTCGGCAGCGACCTGAGCCAC
Source organism: Polymorphospora rubra (assembly GCF_018324255.1). Lineage (GTDB taxonomy): Bacteria > Actinomycetota > Actinomycetes > Mycobacteriales > Micromonosporaceae > Polymorphospora > Polymorphospora rubra. The sequence goes on along the minus strand of NZ_AP023359.1, from coordinate 2,549,075 downwards.
GTCGGCATCTATCTCGGCAACGGCGTCACGGTGCACGCCCCCCGGGCCGGCCTGCCGGTGCAGATGGCGAGCATCGACCAGATGGGCAAGCCGGTCGTCGGCTTCCGGCGCGTCGGAACCGGATAGGCATCTCTTCCACGAAACGGCCCCCGCTCCCCGCGGGGGCCGTTTCGTCGTTCCGGACCGGGTCAGCGCGGGGCGCCGACTGGTGACCGGTAGGTCAGCGCGGGGCGCCGACTGGTGACCGGCAGGTCAGCGCGGGGCGCCGACTGGTGACCGGCAGGTCAGCGCGGGGCGCCGACTGGTGACATCTGGATCTGCACATCCTCCCGGTCCACGTACATGAACCGGTGTCCGAACTGGATCTGCACGTACGTCTTCTCGCCCCGGATCACCGTCCGGTCCCCGGGCGAGTTGCCCTCGTACGTGCTGGCGCGGTAGTACTCGCTGCCCAGCACGTCACCGACGGCGTACCGTTCGCCGGCCTTCATCGTGTACTGCAACGGGGAGATCGTCTGGTACGGCACCCCGGCCGGATACGCCGCCGCCTCCGGATACGCGCGGCCGTACAGCGGGATCGTCTCCTTGCCGGGCTTCGGGGTGGCGACCAGGCCGACCGACCACTTGCCGGTCGGCGCCGACGGTGGATTGTGGAACCACGCCTTCTGACCGAGATACCAGATCGCCGTCCAGTCACCCCGCCGCTCGGCGACGGCGTACGTCTGCCCGGCCGACGCACGGGCACCGTGATCGGAGACGTGCATCGTGTTCGGCGTACCGTCGGGGCGCTTCGCCAGGTCGTTGACCAGCGGCGCGTCCGGGCTCGGCGCGCTGCGCAGGATCACCGACGACGAACCGCGCGACGGGCACGGTACGCCGGCGACCTCGCAGCCGGTGAACGCCGGCCGGTTCGTCGCGAAGTCGGGATCGATGGTGACCAGGCCGGTGCGGTGCGTGCCGGTGCTCCAGAACGGCGCCTTCAGCAGGTCGAAGTAGTGCGACCAGTTCCAGTACGGGCCCGGGTCCCAGTGCATGCTGCCCATGTTGCTGGCCAGCGTGCCGGGCACGTTGTCGTGGCCGATGATGTGCTGCCGGTCGAGCGGGATGCCGAGCCGCAGCGCCAGGTGCCGCACCAGCTTGGCGGAGGTGCGGTACATCGCCTCGGTGTACCAGGTGCCCTGGGCGGCGAAGCCCTCGTGCTCCAGGCCGATCGCCTTGGCGTTGACGAACCAGTTGCCGGCGTGCCAGCCGACGTCCTTGGCCTTCAGGTGCTGGGCGATGTGCCCGTCGACCGAGCGCAGCGTGTAGTGCCAGCTCACCCAGTTCTTGTCCTGGGCCAGCCGGGTCGTGCCGGCGAAGTAGCCCTCGGCGTCGTGGATGACGATGTATTCGATCTTCTGCTGGGCCGGTCGGTTGCCCTTGTCGTGGTTGCCGTAGCTGGTCGGGACCGTGCCGTCGCCGCGCAACTCGTACGGTGCCGGCAGCCACTCGCAGGAGATGTCGTCCGGGCACTCCAGCCCGTCCGGGCGGGCCAGTTCACGCAGCCGGAGCCGGTCCAGCCAGGACGTCGTCGGGGTGAGTTCGGCGTGCCGGGCCAGGCTGACCTGGTGGCCGTCGTCGGTCCGCCGGTTCGCGCCGGTCCGGATCGTCGAGTAGACCTCGTTGGCGAAGGCGGCCGCCGCGTCGCGGGTGTCCGCGCCGGAATACCTGGCGACCGCGCCGTACCAGTCGGCCGGGTCGCTGTCGGCGCCCTGCGGGGCGCCCAGTTCCCGCTGGTACGCCGCGAGCAGCGCGGCGCCGCCACGGATGTTGACAACCGGGTCGGTACGCAGTGACTCGGCGCCCGCCCCGGTGAGTCCGGCGGCGGTGTCGAGGGTACGCAGTGCCGCCTCGTCGGGCGGGTTCGGCGCGGGGTGTTCGAGTTCGATCGCCTCCCGGGAGGTGTCACCGCGCGGGTCCTCGTGGGTGCCGTGGTGGCCGGGCATCGGCAGGCTCGCGACGTGCTCGGCGTCGGTGAGGTGCATCGGGCCGTACCCGCCGCTGGTGCTGGGTGTTCCGGCGTTGGTGTCCCAGCGCGACTGGAGGTACGACACGCCGAGCAGGATGCTCTCCGGTACGCCGTACTCGGTGGACGCGGCGGCGTACTGCTGTTGTCTGGTGTCGGTCGGGGGCGGCGCGGCGGGTGCCGGGCCGACCGGCACGAGCGTCGCGGCGCCGACGACCGCGACGCTGAGCAGGATCCGCCTGCCCGTCGGCTTGGTGAGACGCTGCATCGAACCTCCAGTCGGATTGGGGCGTGTCGTCACCTTCGTCCCTGCGGCGACTTTCGTCAATGGATTCCAGCCTATGTCTGCGCAGTGTAGGAAACTTTCAGACGTACGGAGCGCGACAGGCTTGACACGCAACGGATTTCACAGTTCCGGTGGTTGCGCATTGATAACGACGCTGCCTAGTGTGATGAACCGTCGAGCGGAACCCGCCATCCACCAGGGATGACGTCGACTCGACACCGCCGAGTCGCAGCAAGGTCGTGAGCCGGGGACCCAGGCACCATCGGGGTGAATCCGCAGAACCTGCGGTAGGGCGCAACTCTCCCGCCCGAACCCGTCAGCTAACCCGGTAGGCGGTTCCCGAAGGAGAAGGAGCACCGACCCCGGTGGCTGATCATGCACCGTGGCGCCGGCCCTACCGGTCGGCGACCGCCGGCCGACCGCCGGCGCTGCCACGTCTCCGCAGGTTGACCAGGACCACCGTCTTCGTCGCCGTCGCCAGCGTCGCCCTTGTCCTCTTCGGGGCGGTACCCGCCCAGGCCGAGCCGACCGTCGCCGAGATCGAAGCGCAGATCGACAAGTCGTGGAGCCAGCTCGAACCGGTGATCGAGCAACACAACGCCACCCGCGAGCAGTTGGCGACGAAGAAGAAGCAGGCCGACGCGCTCACCGCGAAGATCACCCCGCTGCAGCTCCAGGTCGACCTGGCCATGGAACGCGTCGGTCAGTTCGCCACCCGCGCCTACAAGGGCGGCAACACGTCGGCGTTGAACTCGATCCTCACCAACGGCTCGCCGCAGACCCTCGCCGACCAGCTCGAACTGCTCGACCAGTTCGCCCGCCGACAGGCCCGCGACATCCAGAGCGTGGTCGACCTCAAGGCGCAGTACACGGCGGAGAAGGGCCCGCTCGACACCCTCGTCGCCCAGCTCACCACGACCGAGGCCGAACTGGCCGCCAAGACCAAGCAGATCAACGCGGACATCAAGAAGCTCCAGGACCTGCGGCTCAAGGCGTACGGCACCTCCGGCGGCCTCGGCTCGCTGCGGCCGGCGCCCTGCCCGGCGACGTACCCCGGTGGTCCGGCCAGCACGGTCGCCAAGTTCGCCTGCTCCCAGATCGGCAAGCCCTACGTCTGGGGCGCCTCCGGCCCGGGCGGCTACGACTGCTCCGGTCTGATGCTCGCCGCGTGGGGCAAGGTCGGCGTACGGCTGCCGCACAACGCCGCGGCCCAGCGCCGGATGATGCCGTCGATCAGCCGCTCCGAACTGCGTCCCGGCGACTTCGTCTTCTACAACTCCGACCTGAGCCACGTCGGCATGTACGTCGGTGACGGCTGGCTGGTGCACGCCTCCCAGGCCGGCGTACCGGTCCTGATGAAGCGCTACGACAACGGCACCATCCACAGCTTCGGTCGGCCCAGACTCTGACCGTGATACGAAGGGGCGCCTCCCGGATCCGGGCGGCGCCCCTTTCGTGTCCCGACCCTCAGCGGACCGGCCAGGTCCGCCAGTTCTGCCACGCGCGGCTCGGTGTCGGCCCCCGCTGCCCCTGGTAGCGCGAACCGTAGACCGCCGACCCGTACGGGTGCTCCGCCGGCGACGACAGCCGGAAGATGCAGAGCTGGCCGATCTTCATCCCCGGCCACAGCGTGATCGGCAGGTTCGCCACATTGGACAGCTCCAGGGTCACGTGCCCGGAGAAGCCGGGATCGATGAAGCCGGCCGTCGAATGGGTCAGCAGGCCGAGCCGGCCCAGACTCGACTTGCCCTCCAACCGCCCGGCGAGCTGGTCGCCGAGCGAAATCACCTCGAGCGTCGACGCGAGCACGAACTCGCCCGGGTGCAGCACGAACGGCTCGCCGTCCGGCACCTCGACCGCGGAGGTCAGGTCGTCCTGCTGCACCGACGGATCGATGTGCGTGTAAAGGTGGTTGTTGAAGACCCGGAAGAGCCGGTCGAGCCGTACGTCGATACTCGACGGCTGGACCAGCGCCGGATCGAACGGCTCCAGGGCCAGGGCGCCCGCCTTGATCTCACTGACGAGGTCGCGGTCGGAGAGCAGCATCGTCACACCATAGCGAGCCGACCTGGACGGGTCGGCGCCGCGCCCCGCCGGTTCAGGCAGATTGTGCTGGTCAGATCCGCGTTTCGTTACCCGTGTCGTACAGATGTTCGATAGAATTCCGGTATGGCTACCTGGACCGAGTTCGCCACCGACGAGCCCCGCCTCGCCGCAGCGATTCGTTCGCTGATGCACCAGTACGGCCCCGGCCTGGGCTACCTGGCCACCATCCGGGCCGACGGCGGGCCGCGCGTGCACCCCGTCGCCCCGGTGATCACCGACGAGGGCCTCTTCTGCTTCGTCGTCGACTCACCCAAACGCCGCGACCTGGAGCGCGACGGCCGGTACGCCCTGCACTCGTTCCCGCCGGAGGACAGCGACGACGAAGCCTACGTCGCCGGCCGCGCCCACCCCGTGACCGACCCGGCACGGGTCGCCCGGCTCGCCGACAGCCTGCGCGCCACCAACGACGTCGACTGGCGCCTCTTCGAGTTCAGCATCGAGGTCGCGATGGTCGCCCGCCACGGCCGGTCCGGCGCCACCCCACTGGCGGCGAACCCCGCCGGCCGCCCGGAAGTCCAGCTCTGGCTGGACCCCGCCGTCGCACCCGCGGCGACGCCCCAGTTAGCCGCCTGAGCCCCACCCATCCCCCCGAAGATCCGCGTGGCCAGGGGCCGGCGCCCGTCGTGGTGCCCACCCCCTGGTCACGCGGATCGGGGCGGCGGGCGGGAGGGGTTCGTGCGCCAGTGGCGCCGACCAGGTACAGTGAGGTCCGCTCGCGGGTGTAGTTCAATGGCAGAACATCAGCTTCCCAAGCTGACAGTGCGGGTTCGATTCCCGTCACCCGCTCCACGAAGAAGCCCAGGTCAGGATGAATATCCGACCTGGGCTTCTCTCACGCGAACCGTTTCTTCGGCATGCCGCACCTACCCGGTTGGACCTGGTTCGGAGGATTCGGTGGCCGGAGGCTAGTCAGGCATCTGCGCTGCTTGGATCTTGCTCCATGGGATGGGGAACTCGGACGGTAGAAGGCGTGTGGTGTTATGGGCGGCCGGGTGGCCGGTCTCGCGCAGGATGCGCTCGTGCTCCTCGGTGGAGGCGCACCGCACCGCCAGACCGTCGTAGTCCATTCGCGTCTTCATCGCGTCGACCGGCTTGAACAGAAGATCGATACGGGATTGCCGGTGCCTGTCATGAGACGCCTGGTCTGCACGTAGGAGCAGTTGGCTGTGGCTCAGAGCGTAAGCCCAGACCACGAAGCGACGTTCCGACCGGAACAGTTCCTTGCCCGGTGCGAATTGATCATCCTGCTTCAGCCATGCTCTTGACTGCATGCGGGACAGCATCACAACGCATCCCGGGGTTCTGTCAAGCGATTGCTCTGGGGCGACGGATGCTCGCCGGGGCGATTGTGGGTCGGGCGTACGCCTGTGTGTGCGTAGGCTCAGCGGATGTCTCCGGACCTTGACGCGTGGGATCCCTGGACCCCGTGGGTGATCGCCGACCGGTTGGCGGGGCTGGACGTGCCCTGGTACGTGGCGGGTGGCTGGGCGATCGACCTTTTCCGCGGTGAGCAGACCCGCGAACACGAGGACGTGGAGATCGCCGTCCCTGCCGATCGCTTCGATGACGTGGCTGACCGTTTCCCGGACTGCGACTTCTACATCGCGGGTGATGGCAAGGCTGTATCGCTGTCGCCGGAGGCGTTGGCGACATACCACCAGACGTGGGCGTGGCAGCGGGGCGCGGGCGTCTGGCGCTTCGACGTGTTCCGTGAGCCGTACGACGGCGCCACCTGGATCTGTCGACGTAATTGGCAGATCCGGCGGCCCTATGCGGAGATCATCCGGTACAGCTCGGACGGCATCCCTTACCTCTGCCCCGAGGTCGTGTTGCTGTTCAAAGCGAAGACCGACCGGGACAAGGACCGCATCGACTTCGAGGGAACGGTTCCGCTGCTGACGTCCGACGAGCGGCGTTGGCTGAAAGACGCGTTGGATGTCGTACATCCGGAGCACCCCTGGCTTGCCCGCCTGTGATGAAGGCCGCGGACCGGCGGACGTAATCCGGACCCGTCAGATCCGAGATCTGGCGGCGCGAGCCCGCGTTCGCCTGATCCGTCGATTGTGGAGCCAGAGTGCGAGCCCCTCGCGGTTGCGGTACGCCACGACGCCGACCACCAGGACGGTGCCGACGACCGGCCAGAACAAGATCCGGGGACCGACGCCTTCGGGCGGGCTCGCCTCGCGGGTGCGACCGCTCCGTACCACCTCGTCGGCGACGTCGATCGCCACGACGTCGTCCGGCGCGGTGAGCAGGGTGGTGGGAGACTCCGCGCCGCGGCCGAGAGCCAACACCCGTACGGTGCCGACGTTGCCGTACGCGAGGCGTTGGTCGATGGGGAGGGGGACGTCGAACGTGGCCCGTGCGCGGGGATGCGGCTGGTAGCCGACGACCCGAGCGGATCCGTCCGCCGCCCACCCCAGCAGCCGGATGGCGGTCACGCCGGAGACGGCCGGCGTATCGAGCGCGCCGAGGTCCTGACCCGTGGTCGGGTCGACCTGCCGCAGGCTCCAGCTGCCGCCGTCGCGTCGGGCCACCGTCAACGACCTGCTGTCCGGGCTCCAGGCGCCCTTTCCGGCCAGTTCCGTGTCGGGCGCGAGAGTGAACGTAGAGTGCCGCCGGCCGCCCAGGTCCGCGACGGAGACCGTACGGCCGGTCTGGAAGGCGAGCCGCGCACCGTCCGGTGCGAAGGCGACCGGTGACGTGACCACCTCGTCCTCGACGGCCAGCCGGATCCAACGGTTGCCGTCCGGCCAGACGATGCTCAGCACCCGCCGGTAGGCGCTGCGTTCCGGGTCCGTCGGCACGGTGTCCCGGACGACCAGCGCCCGGCCGTCCGGTGACCAGCCCGCCGGCTCGATCAGGGCCGAACCGGAGAGTCCGTTCACCGTACGGCTCCCGCCGGTGACCAGGTCGACGATCTCCACCCGGGGGTGCCCGATGCCGATCGACCTGAAGGCGACCCGGCGGCCGTCGGGGGACAGCACCGTGTCCTCGCCGGCCTGCGCATCGATCTCGCCTTTGATGATCCGGTAGCGGTCGGTATCGGCACCGACGACCGCGATGACGCTGCCCTCTTCGCCGTGCTGGAGCCCCGGAGCCTGACCTGTGAAGATCACCGAGGCGGGACCGAGTCGCGGCCGGTCGGTGGCGTGCAGGCTGCCGTAGGGCGGTATGCCGACCCGGTCGGGTAGGGCGGCGTTCGCGCGGGCCGCCGGGTCGACGGCGGGTGTACCGACCAGTGGCAGCACCGTCCCGGCCAGCGCGACCAGTACCAGCGCCGCCGCGCCGGCGACCAGCCGGGTACGGCGCCGGGTGCGGCGGGCGGTGGCAAGCGCCCGCTCGTGGACCGGGTACGCGGGGACGTCGGCTGCGGCGGTGTGCAGCACCTCGCGCAGTCGGGCGGTCATCGTGGGCTCCTCTCCGCCGGCCGGTCGATCAGGTCGGGGGCGATGGCGCGCAGCCGACGTACGGCGTCGTGGCCGTGCCGTTTGACCGTGCCGACCGAGCAGCCGAGCACCTCGGCGACCTGCGCCTCGGTCAGGTCTTCGTAGAACCGCAGCACGACCACGGCGCGTTGGCGCGGGGTGAGCTGGCGCAGTGCGGCCGCCAGGGTCAGCCGCAGCGCCGTGGCGTCGGAGTGGTCGTCGTCCGCCCGGTCGGTGGGCCGGGACTCCAGCCGCTCGGCGAGCCGGCGGCGCCGCCACCAGGAGACCTGCTGGTGGTACATGACCCGCCGTACGTACGCCTCGGGGTCGCCGTCGTGGATCCGCCGCCAGTGCCGGTAGGTCCGGGCGAGGGCGGTCTGCAACAGATCCTCGGCGAGTTGGTGGTCACCGGTGAGCAGGTAGGCCGTCCGGGACAGCGCCGCCGAGCGGTGCACCACGAACTGGTGGAACGTCTCGGTCATGACACCCCCTCGCACGGTAAGACGCGTCCCGACGCTGAGATGGTTGGGGCCGGCGAAACCGGGAGTGGGGTGGGCGAGCGACTGACCCGGGTTGTCGACCGGCCCTGGCATACCAGCCGATCCGGACGCAACCTCCACAGTGATCAGAGGCCGCTGGCCAGGGTGAAGATGATCAGGCCGTGGGTGAGGGAGGCGGCCAGTACGCCGCTACGCCGCTTCACCCAGGCACAGGCCAACCCTTCGGCGAACGTGAAGGCCAGGATCGGCCAGCCGAGATCGGTCACCGTGATCGCCAGGAAGGCGTGCCCGGCCGCGAAGATCAGACCGGACAGGACGATCACCCGGCCGGGCGTCAGTTCGGTGGCCTGCTCCAGATAACCCTGTAGGAAGCCGCGGAAGATGACCTCTTCCATGAAGTTGCCGAGCAGCGCCAGCACCAGCAGGGGCACCAGCAGCGAGACCGCCACCGCGCCGCCACGTTCGTGCAGCGGCACGAACTGCAACAGGCCGAGCAGTGGTACGGCGATCACCGCCGCCGCCCCGACCGCGGTCGCCAGTGCCCGTGGGTCGAGGCGTCCCCAGACGACGTACGCCGCCAGGTCGGGCTGGGTCCGCAGCATGACCGCCACCAGCCCGAGCACCACCGCGCCGAACACCAGCAGCAGTACGCCGTCGTCGATGAACCGCAGCCATGGCAGCCCGATGTCGGTCCGGCCGAACGTCCAGAACCCGAGCGGGGTCATCAGGTCGCGGACCAGGATGAAGCCGACGATGAGCAGCGCGATCCGCAGCGCCGGGGCGGCCCGTCCGAGGAGCGCGATCGCCAGCACGATCACCGCGATTCCCGGCGTCAGCCTGACCGAGTACTCGACGAGCTGCCCCACCGTGCCCACCAGATGATGATCTCTCAACCTGCGGGCCGGATCTGGGTGGCCGGTCAGGCTGCGAGGTGGTGTGCCTGGAGGAGGGTGCGTAGGCCCAGGTCGCGGGCGATTTCGCCCGGGCAGTCGGCGACGATGGCGGCCGTACCCACGATCGTGGCGCCGCGTCGGGCGGCGATCTCGTAGATGGCGCGTACCTGGGCTCCGGTCGCCACCCAGTCGTCGACGACGAGCATCCGGTCGGCCGGGCCGAGGTGCCGGTCGCGTACGCCGAGGCGCAACGTCCGGTCGCGGTAGTCCGGCGGGGTGTGCGCCCAGGTCACCGGCTCGGCCACCTGCCGGCCGGCGGCCTGCTTGACGGCGGGTACGAAGCCCGCGCCGACGGCGGTGGCGACGAGCGGCCCGACGAGGTATCCGGTGGCCTCCGGGGAGACGACGACGGTGGGCCGGTCGGTGGGGAACAGGGCGGCGAGTGCCGGACCGATTCCGGCCAGGATCTCGGGGTCGTGCCACCAGCCGGACATGTCGCTGACCAGGTGGGTGCTGTGCGGGCCGGGATCGAGCCAGCGGAACCCGGTGACGAGTCGTTTCCTCAGGTCAGCGTGCACGTAACCATCCTGTCGAGCCGGCCGGTCCGCCCGGGGTCGGACGTTCGGACACACGTTTCGTCTCATATCCGGGCGAAAGTGAATGATCATATTGACTTCGGATGTGCCGGTCTGGCTACGGTTCGCGGCGTACCGGATCTGCGTTTGGGGAGGTCAGCGGCGTGGCGGGACGGCATTTGCGGAAACCTGACCGGCGTCCGCTGCTCGCGGGGGTGGCGATCCTGGCAGGTGTCCTGCTGGTCGGCGGCGGGATCGCCGGCGTACGGCACGTGACCGACTCTGCCACCCCGACGGCGGCGGTCGACGTACCGCCGCCGGCCCGCGTACCCACGCCGATCGACGCGCCGATGCCGGGTGGCGGGCCCACGCTCGCCGTACCGACGCCACCCGGGACGCAGGCCACCGGCCCGGCCCCGACCACCGCGGCACCGGACCCCGACCCGACGAGCGTGCCACCGACGGCCACGACCCCCAGCGTGCCCCGGACCACGGCCCCGAGCAGGACCACGGCCCCGAGCAGGAGTACGGCCCCGAGCGCACCGGCCCCGAGCCGGTCGCCCGGGCGGCCCCCGCAGAGCGACACGCCCACGCCCACACCGAGCACCCGGCCGAGCGTCGAGGACGAGGTGACGGGCAGTGGGTCGTGCGGCGCCTCGTTCTACGCCGAGGGACAGCTCACCGCGAACGGCGAGCAGTTCGATCCGGACGCCCTCACCGCCGCCCACCGCACCTGGGCGTTCGGCACCCGGGTACGGGTCACCAACCCCGCGACCGGCGAGTCCGTCGTCGTACGGATCAACGACCGTGGCCCCTTCGTCGACGGGCGCTGCATCGACCTGTCGCGGGCGGCGTTCGCCGCGATCGCCCCGCTCGACCGGGGCGAGGTCGAGGTCCGGTACGAGGTGCTGGGCGGCTGATCGGGGGCCGATGGCGCCCCCGCCTGGGCTCTGGCCGGGCCGCCGGGCGTACGGGTGGCCAAAACCAGATAGCCGAGGGGACAACTTCGTTCAGTCGCGCCCGTCGATCAGGCATGCTGTTCGGCGTACCCATGCCATTCTTCCCGTCGGGCCGCCGCCCGCTCAGCCAAGGATCCCGCGCCGGTCTCGGCGCGGCCCTCGTGCTGCTCGCGCTCGTGTCGGCGGTGGAGCTGGCCGACGGGGGGATGGTCAACTACGTCGGCCTGGTCGCGGCGGCGCCGTTCCTGGCGGCGGCGTTCGCGTCGTGGCGGATGGTGCTGGCCGTCGGTGTCCTGGCGACCGTGGTGGCGGGCGCGTTCGCCCTGACCGGCCAGGTGGTCTCGCTCGCCGCGGTGGTCAACGTGATCGGGATCGGGTTGGCCACCGCGATCGCGGCCGGGGTGGCGGCGATTCGCCAGCGGCAGGCCGAGCAGATCGCCGAGTTGTCCAAGCTCGCGGCGGTGGCCCAGCAGGCGGTGCTGCGCCCCATCGGTCCGCAGGTCGGCAGCCTGGCGGTCGCCGGTCGTTACATCTCGGCGACGGCCACGGCCGACATCGGCGGGGACATCTACGAGGCGCTGGACACGCCGTACGGCGTCCGGATGATCATCGGCGACGTCCGGGGTAAGGGCCTGGACGCGGTACGGCTGGCCAGCATCGTGCTCGGCTCGTACCGGCACGTGGCGTACGAGCGGTCGGATCTGCGGGCGATCGTCGCCGACCTGGACCGGGCGGTCGCCCGGAGCGTGGGCGACGAGGACTTCGTCACCGCGGCCCTGGTCGAGGAGCGGGGTGGCACGCTGACCATCGTGAACTGCGGTCACCCGCCGCCGCTGCTGCTGCGCCGGGGAGAGGTGATCCCCATGGAGCCGCCGGCGCCCGCCCCGCCGCTCGGGTTCATGCCGGTCGTACGGCCCCGCGTGGAGCGGCTCGAACCCGGTGACCGGTTGCTGCTCTTCACCGACGGGTTGGGCGAGGCGCGCCGGGACGGCGAGTTCTTCCCGACCGCCGACCGGGCCTGGCGGTTGCTGGGCCACGGCACGGTCGGGGACGGGCTGGCGTCCCTGGAGACCGCGTTGGTCGAGTGGGTGCACGGTCGCCTCGACGACGACATCGCGCTGGTGCTGATGGAGTACGCGGGTCCGCGTCCGGTGAGCACCACCGCGGTTCCCAGTTGGGAACTCGGCGCGGCCGACAACTGAGCCGGTGTGCCGCCGGGTGCCGCCGAGTGTGGTGCCCGTCACTTCTGCTATTACCTTGTCGCTCCCTACCCGCGGGTAATACAGTCGGGGTTACTGACCGGTAACACTGCCCGAGAAGTCCGGGGGCCAGCGAGCATGACGCACTACAAGAGCAACATCCGAGACCTCGAGTTCAACCTCTTCGAGGTGTTCGGCGCCGACCAGGCGTTCGGCCAGGAGCCGTACACCGATCTGGATGTCGAAACGGCTCGCAGCTTCATCGCCGAGGTCGACCGGCTCGCCCGCGAAGACCTCGCCGCCAGCTACACCGACGGTGACCGCAACCCGCCGGTCTTCGACCCGGCGACCCACACGGCACCGGTTCCCGAGTCGTTCCGGAAGTCCTACCAGGCGTTCATGGACGCCGAGTTCTGGCGGCTCGACCTGCCGCCGGAGCTCGACGGCACCAACGCGCCGCGGGCGCTCTGGTGGTCGCTCGCCGAGCTGGTGCTCGGCTCCAACGCGCCGGTCTGGATGTACGCCTCCGGCCCGTCCTTCGCGCACACCCTGCAGCGGGAGGGCACCGAGCGGCAGAAGAAGTGGGCGAAGCTCTTCGTCGACAAGCAGTGGGGCTCGACCATGGTGCTGACCGAGCCGGACGCCGGCTCCGACGTCGGTGCCGGCCGCACCCGGGCCGTTCCCCAGGAGGACGGCTCGTGGCACATCGAGGGCGTGAAGCGGTTCATCACCTCGGGTGAGCACGACCTGACCGAGAACATCATCCACTACGTGCTCGCCCGCCCGGTCGGCGTCGAGGGGGCCGGCGGCCCGGGCACGAAGGGTCTGTCGCTGTTCGTCGTACCGAAGTTCCACTTCGACGAGGAGACCGGCGAACTCGGCGAGCGCAACGGCGTCTACGCCACCAACGTCGAGCACAAGATGGGCCTCAAGGTCTCCAACACGTGCGAGCTGACGTTCGGTGACGGCGGCGTGCCGGCCAAGGGCTGGCTGCTCGGCGACGTGCACGAGGGCATCCGGCAGATGTTCCTGATCATCGAGTACGCCCGGATGATGGTCGGCACGAAGGCGATCGCCACCCTGTCGACCGGCTACCTCAACGCGCTGGAGTACGCCAAGAGCCGCGAGCAGGGCGCCGACCTGCTGCGCATGGCCGACAAGACCGCGCCCCGGGTGACCATCACCCACCACCCCGACGTACGCCGCTCGCTGATGCTGCAGAAGGCGTACGCGGAGGGTCTGCGGGCCCTGGTGGTCTACACCGCGACCTGGCAGGACAAGATCAACATTGCCGAGGCCGCCGGCGACGAGGAGGGGGCGAAGGTCGCCAAGCGGGTCAACGACCTGCTGCTGCCGCTGGTCAAGGGGGTGGGTTCGGAGCGCGCCTACGAACTGCTCGGTCACGAGTCGCTGCAGACCTTCGGCGGCTCCGGCTTCCTGCAGGACTACCCGCTGGAGCAGTACGTCCGGGACGCCAAGATCGACACGCTGTACGAGGGCACCACCGCGATCCAGAGCCTCGACCTGTTCTTCCGCAAGATCGTGAAGGACAACGGCAAGTCCCTGTTGACCGTCGCCGGCGAGATCCAGGCGTTCATCGAGTCCGAGGGCGGCAACGGCCAGCTCAAGGAGGAGCGTCTCGCGCTCGGCCGGGCGCTGTCCGAGGTGCAGAACATCATCGGCGTCATGACCGGCTGGCTCGGTGAGGCGCAGGCCGGTGAGCCGCGGGCGCTCTACAAGGTCGGCCTGAGCAGCCGGCGCTTCCTGCTGGCTCTCGGTGACGTCATCGTCGGATGGCTGCTCCAGCGCCAGGCGGACGTGGCCCTGCGTGCCCTGGCCGGCGAGGTCTCCGCCAGCGACCAGGCGTTCTATCAGGGCAAGGTCGCCGCCGCCCGGTTCTTCGCCCGCGAGGTGCTGCCCCGCGTCGGCGCCGACCGGCGGATCATCGCCGGAACCGACCTCGACGTGATGGATCTGCCCGAGGAAGTGTTCTGACCCGATCCCCCCGATGATCCTGCCCCCGCCGTGATGGCGGGGGCAAGATCATTTGTGGCCCGCACGGCGTTTGGTCGGATGCCCCGGGGGTAGCCACGCTGGAACGCGAATCTGTCCCAGACAGCGCGAGGAGTTGTGGCGCAAATGGGCATTGGTGGCGGAATCTTCCTGATCTCTCTGGGCGCGATCCTCGCCTTCGCCATACGCGCGGACGTGTGGTGGATCGACATCCGTGCGGTTGGCTGGGTGCTCATCCTCTCCGGGGTAACCATGATCACGGTCACCCTCTGGTATTGGGCGGACCGGAGGCGCCGTACCCGGCGGTTGATTGTCGAAGAGAACCGCCTGTCGCACTCGACCTCGATCCACCAGGCCCCGGCCGAACTGCCCTCCGCGTCCCCGCCGCCGGCCAACCCGCTGCCGCCCGAGAAGAAGTAGGCGTCAGCCCCGGGCCGTGTGGGCGTCGGCTATCGCGGCCGAGTCGGCTGCCAGGTCACCCCACGAACCGGTGAACCGGTGCACGGCGATACCACTGGTCCGCAGCCCCTCGTCGCCGCCGCTGGCCGGGTCGAGCAGCGCCGACAGATCCGAGATCGCCGGGTTGTGTCCGACGACGAGCACCGCCTCGTAGGCATCCCCGGCATCGCGGAGCAGGGCGAGCAGATCCCCGGCCGAACCGGCGTACAGCGCCTGCTCGTAACGCACCTCCGGGGCGCCCGCGCCGGGGCCGGACTCACCCGCCGTACCGGCGATCGCGACAGCGACCGCGTGCCAGGTCTGGCGGGTGCGTTTCGCCGGCGAACACAGCACCAGATCGGGCAGGTTGTCGCTGCCGGTGAGCCAGGCACCGGCGGCGCCCGCGTCGGCATGACCGCGGTCGGTCAACGGCCGCTCGATGTCGGCGATCCCATCCGGTTGCTCCGCCTTCGAATGGCGCAACAGCACGATGCTCCGCTCGGTCATGTGCCCCCTCGCTCCGCTCGGTCGGCACATGCCTGGGCCGACTGGGCCTACTGGTTCCCTCGCTGTGCTCGGTCACATGCCCCCTCGCTCCGCTCGGTCGGCACATACCCGGGTCGACTTCCGACTCACAGCTTGCCTGATTCGGTCCGGAAGCACGTGGGTAAGTGGATGGGTGCCGCAACCTCACACGCGGCCCGGGACGGCGACCGTCGGATCGGAGTCGCACCGTATGCCAAGGAGGGCGACAACAGTGGGTATCGGTGGAAGCATCCTTCTCATCGCGATCGGCGCGATCTTTGCGTTCGCGCTCGATGTCAACCTCGGTTGGCTGAACATCAACGTGGTCGGCTGGGTACTGATGGTCGCCGGTGTCGTCGGCCTCATCCTGACGACCTGGTTCTGGCAGAGCCGCCGCCGTACGGTCGTCCAGACCGTGCCGGCCGAGCGCCAGGTGGCGCCCATCCCGCAGGACCGCGTCGTGCACGAGTACCGCGAGGTGCGCAATCCCGGCCCGACCGTCTGACCCATCCCCCGCCCACAAGATCCGCGTGATCAGGGAGCTGGCACCTCGCCACGCCGGCGACACGCCAGGAAAAGCCCCTGATCACGCGGATCTTGTGGTGCGCGGGCGCGGGCGGGTCAGGCGAACAGGGCGAAGTAGATGGCGATGTGGTGGCAGAGTGCGGCCACCAGGGTGCAGGCGTGGAAGAACTCGTGGTGGCCGAAGACCGTCGGCCACGGGTTCGGCCGGCGCAGGGCGTAGAAGACCGCGCCGACGCTGTACGCCGCCCCGCCCACGATCAGCAGCACCAGCGTGGTCACCCCGCCGTTGCCCAGGATGTCCGGCAGCACCGCGATCGCGACCCAGCCGAGCGCGAGATAGAGCGGCGCGGAGACCCAGCGCGGCGCGTGCGGCCAGATCATCTTGAGGGCCACCCCGAGCAGCGCGCCCGCCCACACGACGGTGAGCAGCACCACCGACTTGGTGCCGGTCAGCAGCAACACGCAGAACGGCGTGTACGTCCCGGCGATGAAGACGAAGATCATGCAGTGGTCGAGCCGGCGCATCACCTGATAGCCGCGTTCCGACCACACCCGGCGGTGGTAGAGCGCACTGGTGCCGAACAGCCCGCACACGGTGAGGCTGTAGATCGCGCAGCTGACCAGTGGGGCCCAGCCCGGCCGGGCCGCGGCGAGCGAGCACAGGACGATGCCGCACACCAGCGCGACGAAGAACGCGTATGTGTGCAGCCAGCCGCGCATCCGAGGTTTGCCGATGTCGACCGGCTTCATCCGCAGCGGGGTGGAAGTGGTCACGGCAACAGGTTACGGCACCGTAGGTTACTTGGAAGTAGTGAAACGACTCACTTCGCGGTCTGCCAGGATGGCGCGATGCGGATCCGGGAGGTCGGCGCGGGCGCACTGCTCCTCGAATGCGACGACGGCGCCCAGGTCGAAGCCTGGCGGGCCGAACTGTGGCGGCAACGCGCCGCCGGGCGGCTCGCCGCCACCGAGATCGTGCCGGCCGCCCGGACGGTGCTCCTCGACGGCCTCACCGACCCCGCCGCCACCGCCACACTGATCGCCGGCTGGCCACCGCCGCCGGCCGCCGGCACCGCGACCGGCACCCTCGTCGAGATCCCCACCCGGTACGACGGCCCCGACCTCGAAGCCGTCGCCGGCCACTGGGGCGTCCCGCCCGCCGAAGCCGTGCGACGCCTGACCGACACCGAGTTCCAGGTCGCCTTCGCCGGGTTCGCGCCCGGCTTCGCCTACCTGCGCGGGCTCCCCGAAGGGTGGGAGGTGCCCCGCCTCGCCACCCCGCGCACCGTCGTACCCGCCGGATCGGTCGCGCTCGCCGGGCCGTACGCCGGGATCTATCCGACCGCCTCGCCCGGCGGCTGGCGACTCGTCGGGCACACCGACGTCACCCTCTTCGACGTGCACCGCGAGCCGCCCGCGCTGCTCATGCCCGGCACCCGGGTACGCCTGGTCGCCAGGTGATCCAGGTCGTGCGGGCCGGCGCGCTCACCACCGTGCAGGACCTCGGCCGGCCCGGCTGGGCCCACCTCGGCGTACCCCGCTCGGGGGCGCTCGACGGCCCGGCGCTGCGGCTGGCCAACCGGCTCGTCGGCAACGCCGAGACCGCCGCCGGGCTGGAGATCACCCTCACCGGCTGTCGGCTGCGGGTCACCCGGACCACGACCGTCGCGGTGACCGGGGCGTACGGGCCGCTGCGGGTCGACGGGCGCGCGGCCGGGCTCGGCCAGCCGGTCGCCGTACCGGCCGGGGCGACCGTCGACATCGGAGCCGCGAGCCACGGGGTACGCCGCTACCTGGCCGTCGGCGGCGGGATCGACGTACCGCCCGTGCTCGGCAGCCGTAGCACCGACACGCTGTCCGGGCTCGGCCCCGCCCCGCTCACCGACGGCGACGAACTGCCGATCGGAACCGCCGTGCCCACCCCGTCGACCGTGCACTTCACGCCCGGGCGGCCGACCCCGGACGTGCTCCGCCTCGCGGTCCGGCTCGGCCCCCGCGACGACTGGTTCACCACGGCCGCCGTCGGGACACTGCTCTCGACGCCGTACACGGTCAGTCCGGTGGGCAACCGGGTCGGCGCGCGACTGGCCGGCGCCCGCCTGACCCGCGCGCGGGCCGGCGAACTACCCAGCGAGGGGATCGTGCTCGGCGCGGTCCAGGTGCCCGCCGACGGCCAACCACTGGTCTTCCTCGCCGACCACCCGACCACCGGCGGCTATCCGGTGATCGCCGTCGTCGACGACGTCGCCCCGCTGGCCCAGGCCCGCCCGGGCACTACCGTGCTGTTCCATGGACCTCAACGCTGACCTCGGCGAAGGCTTCGGCATCTGGCGGCTCGGCGACGACCTGGCCCTGCTCGACATCGTCACCTCGGCCAACGTGGCCTGCGGGTTCCACGCCGGCGACCCGGCCACGATGCGCCGCGTCTGTCTCGCCGCCGCACAGCGCGGGGTCGCCGTCGGCGCCCAGGTCGGCTACCGCGACCTGGCCGGCTTCGGTCGCCGGCGGATCGAATACGACCCCGGCGAACTCCGCGACGAGGTGATCTATCAGATCGCCGCCCTCGACGGCATGTGCCGGGTTGCCGGCACCCGGGTCCGGTACGTCAAGCCGCACGGCGCCCTCTACAACACCGCCGCCGTCGACGAACCGCAGGCGACGGCGGTCGTCTCGGCGGTGACCGACTACGACCGGACGCTGCCGGTGCTCTGCCAGCCCGGTTCGGTGCTGGCCCGGATCGCGACCGGCGCCGGCCTGCGGGTGGTCGGCGAAGGCTTCGCCGACCGGGGCTACCGGCCGACCGGGGCCCTCGTGCCGCGGGCCGCGCCCCAGGCGCTGGTGACGGCGGAGGCCGAGGTGGCCGAGCGGGCGCTGAAGATGGCCGTCGAGCGGGTCGTGGTCGCGGTGGACGGTAGTACGATCGCCTGCCCGGTCGAGTCGATCTGCCTGCACGGCGACACGCCGGCCGCCGTCGACCTGGCCCGGAGGGTCCGTACCGCCCTGACGGAAGCCGGCCTGCACGTAGCGCCGTTCGCCTGACTGACCGCCCGGTCCGCCCGGCCCGCCGCCGGCGGCCTGGCTTGGCGGCTCGGCTCGGCTCGGCTCGGCTCGGCTCGGCCGCCATGATCCGCGTGATCAGGGAGTTTGGCGGGCGGCACGCCGGCGACACGCCCGATTTAGTCCCTGATCACGCGGATCTTGGGGTGCGGTCTTGGGGTTAGGTGTCCAGGCCGCGGAGGATCAACGCCAGGCGGGGCTCGGCGTCTTCGGCGATCGTGACGGGGACGCCCCAGTCCTGGCGGGTCAGGTGGCAGGCCGCGTGCTCGGCTTCCGCGTCGCAGGTCGCGGCCTGCGCCACCACCTGCAGCACCCCGCCCGGTACGGCCGGATCGAGCACCAGCCGGCGGCTCAGGTCGGTGCCGACCCCGGCCCCCTCGACCAGCAGCTCCGGCGGCGACGCCGACACCTCCAGCCGGGTCGACGGCCCGAACGAGTCGTCCAGCTTCTGCCCGGGCGCCGGAGTGAAGATGACGTCGAGGAGCACCTCGCCACCACGCAGCCGGGTCGGCGGCCGCTCGGCCCGCCGTCGCGGCCCGTCCACCGTCGTGGCACCCGCCGCCGACACGGTGCCGGGCGCCAGCCGGGTCAGCCGGTGCGCCGCCGACTCCACCACCAGCACGGCACCGCTGCCGGTCACCACGATGTCGCTCGGCTCGGCCAGACCGTCGGCCACCGTCGCCATCGCATCGGTGGCCGGGTCGAAGCGGCGTACCGCCCCGTTGTAGGTGTCGGCGACCAGCACCGAACCGTCCGGCAGCGCGCAGACACCCAGCGGATGCTGCATCAGCGCCTCGCCGGCCGGCCCGTCGACGTGGCCGAAGTCGAACAGCCCCTGTCCGACCGCGGTGTGCAGGGCACCGTCCTCGACGTAGCGCAGCGCGCTGGTCTCGCTGTCGGCGACCCACAGCCGGGTCCCGTCGGCCGACACCGACAGGCCGGACGGTTGCGCCAGCCACACGTCCGGCAGCGGCCCGTCCCGCAGCGCCTCGACGGTCGTACCCGCGTAGACGCCGGTGGTGCGCTTGATCGGGTCGTACCACCAGAGCTGGTGGATGCCGGCCATCGCGATCACCACGCGGCCGTCGTACCAGGCCAGGTCCCAGGGCGACGAGAGGTCGGCGCACAGCGCGTCGTGCGGAAGGTCGTCGACCGTCGACCGCCACTGCCGGCCGGTACCGGCGACCGTGACCACCTCGCCGGTCTCGAGCCGGACACCGCGCAGCAGGTGGTTGACGGTGTCCGCCACCACCACGTCGAAGCCGGCCACCTCGGCGGTGTGCGGCGGCAGCACGCAGAGGCCCTGCGGCTCGGCGAACGACGCGGTCTCGGCCGTGCCGTCGGACCGGCCGCGGGACCCGGAACCTATCTCGCCGACGACCGTCTCGCCGTCCGGCGCGAACCGCACCAGCCGGTGCCGCGCCGAGTCGGAGACCAGCAGGTCACCGTCGGGCAGCTCGACGGCCTTGCCGGGAAAGCGCAGCGTCGTCGCGGGCTCGGCCGGTGGCACGTACGGCCCGTCGCCACGGTGCAGGGTGCCCTTGGCGTCGTGGGTGGCGATCAGTTCCTCGATCAGCCGGGTCAATCCCTCGGCGTGCCCCTCGCCGGCCATCGAGGCGACGACGTAGCCCTCCGGGTCGACGACCGACAGGGTCGGCCACGCCTTGGCCGCGTACTGCTGCCACATGTCCAGGTCCGGGTCGTCGAGCACCGGGTGCGCGACGCCGTACCGTTCGACCGCGGCGGCCAGCGCCACCGGGTCACGCTCGTGTTCGAACTTCGGCGAGTGGACGCCGATCACCACGAGCACGTCGCCGTACTTGTCCTCCAGCGGCCGCAGCTCGTCGAGGACGTGCAGGCAGTTGATGCAGCAGAAGGTCCAGAAGTCGAGGATCACGATCTTGCCGCGCAGATCGGCGAGGCCGAGCTCGCGTCCACCCGTGTTGAGCCATCCCCGACCCCGCAGCTGTGGAGCCCGGACCCGGTCGGTGCGTGCCTTCGTCATACCGACGATCCTGCCCCAACCGGGTTCCGGGCTCTCGACTACCCGCTGGTCGCCGGCTGTGCGGGCTGCGCCGGCTCCAGGCACAGCACCTGCTCCGCCTCGCCGCCCGTCGCCGGTACGTCGATCCACTGTTCCTTGTTGGCACACTCCTCGAGGGTGCCGACCTTCGACACCACCTTGAAGGCGCCGTCGTCACCACAGTTGGCCGCCGTCGGCTGGTCGCCCGACTGCACGACACAGTCGCCGACGGCAGGGTTGAACGCCTCGTCGCTGGGCTTGAGCAACCAGACCAGACCCAGCGGGATGGCGACCAGCAGCACCGCGGCGGCGAGTACGGCGATCAACACCCGACCGTTGCGTACCTGCGGCACGGGCTCGGCGGCCGGCTCGGGTGCCGGCTGCGGCTTCGCCTCGGCCTCGGGCCGGAACGAGTTGAACCGGTCCTGATCCTGCCGGTCCTGCCAGTTCGGGGCCGCGCCCGGAGCCGGCTGCCCGGCCGCCGCGAGCGGCTGGCCGTACGGTCCGGTCGGCTGCTGGTGGCCGTGGGACTGCTGGCCGTGCGGCTGGTGGCCGTGCGGCCCGGCCGGCTGGCCGTAGTCGCCGCCGAACGGCTGTCCGTACTGGTCGGGCGGGGCGAACCCACCCGGGCCGCCCGAAGCAGGCGCCCCGGACACCGGACCGCCCGAGGTCGGCCCACCGGATACCGGGCTGCCGGGGAACGGACCACCGGGCGTCTGCGTCGGCTCCGGCCCGGGGTATGCGAGCGGCGCCGAAGCGGCTCCCGCGAACCCGGACGGGAACTGGTTGGACGGACCGCCGAAGGGGCCGGGCTGGCCCCCGGGACCGTCGGGCTGGCCGCCGTCCGGGCCGGGGCCGGCGAGATCGCCGTACGGCGCCCCGTTCGCACCCCGGAACTGGCCGGTCGGCTCGGCCGGCGGGTCGGACGGCGCGACCCGGGCCGATCCTGCGTTGGCGGCCGGTCCGTGGTGGCTGAAGCCGTTGGCGTGCTCCCGGGCCGGCGTGCTGCCGGGCCAGCGTGGTTCGTCGGACCAGGCCTGGTTGGGGCCGGGCCACGGAGCACCGGCGGGGGCACCGCCGTCGCCCTGGCCCGGGTCGTCGTCGGCGGTGGCGCTCGGCGGGGCACCGAATGGCGGGCCGGAGGTCGGCCGGCTGCCGAAGGGCGTGCCGGAGGTGGGGGGAGCGCCGAAGGGCGCGCCGGAGGTCGGCGGTGGTGCCGGCTCCTCGACGGCGGGCTCGGGGTTGACCGGCCGGCCGTAGACGCGCGGCTGCGACGGCCGGGCCGGGCCGGGCGTGCCGCCGTCCGCCGGCGGCGGCGTGACCAGGCTCGACACCGGCACCGACGCACTCGCCGACACGGGGCGGCCCGGCTGTGCCGGCTCACCGGCCGGCAGTTCCTCGGCGGCCGGCTGGGGCACCGACATCCGGCCGCTGGGCGGGTTGTCGACGGCCGAGCGCGGGTGCGGCACCGGGGCGATGACCGGCGGGTCCTCGTCGGGCCGGTGGGCAGGCTCGCCCGTCCCCGGCTGGGGCGGCTGGCCGTAGGGCGACGGCTGGTCGTAGGCGGGCGGCTGCCCGTACGCCGAGGAGGACTCGTAGTTGGCGGGCGGCGACGCGGCGAGCGTGGCGCCGGGCACCCGGGCCTCCTGCGGCGGCAGCGGCACCACGCCGGACGGGGCGAAGCCGGGCACCGGCCCGGCCGACTGGAATCCGGGGTCGCGCTGGGCGGGGGCCTCGTACTCGGCCGGCTCGGGGTCGGTCGACCGCCAGCCGGGGCCGCCGGCGGGCGCGGACTGCGGCTGCGGTTGCCAGCCACTGTCCGCCGCGGCCGGCGGCTGCTGCCAGCCGGGATCCGGGCCGGCGGCCGGTGTGGGCTGCCAGCCACCGTTCGCGGGGGCTGCGGGCTGCCAGGCTTCGCCGGAATCCAGCGGTTGGGCGAACCGGTCCGACCCGGCGGACTGCGCCGGGTAGCCCTCGGGCTCGCCGCGTCCGAGCGGTTGGCCGTACTGGCCGGGCCCGGCGGGCGGCGGCACCGATCCGGCGGCGTACTGGCCGGGCTGGGAGAGTTGGCCGGGTGGTGGGAACTGGCCGGGCGGGGTGACCTCGCGGGCCGGCTCGGCCGGTGCCGGCTGGTGCCAGGCGACCTGCGGCTGCGCCGACTGCGGCGGGGCGGACTGCGGCTGGACCGATCCGGGCGGCGGCCAGGCCGAGCCGGACTCCGGCGCCGGCCACGGCTGCCGGCCGGATTCGGCCGGGGCCCACGCCGAAGGCGGCTGCGCCGACTCGTTGCCGGGCCGGACGTCCTGTTCGCG
This sequence comes from Polymorphospora rubra, assembly GCF_018324255.1. Lineage (GTDB taxonomy): Bacteria > Actinomycetota > Actinomycetes > Mycobacteriales > Micromonosporaceae > Polymorphospora > Polymorphospora rubra. Next base: position 2,526,231 of record NZ_AP023359.1, on the reverse strand, counting down.
GGCGTCCTCGCGCCAGGCGGCGCGTACGGCCTCGAAACGGCCCGGCTCGCGCTGGCCGGCGTCCCACTCGGCGGGCGGCTGGTCCTGCGCGGCCCACGGCTGGGCGGCCGGCTCCGGGGCCGGGGCGAACGGGGTGCCGGCGGGTGGCTCGTCCAGCGGACGTTGGTGGACCGGCGGCTGCTCGGCGGGTCGGCCGGGCCCACTACGGGCACCGGTGCCCCACGCCTCCTCGGGCGACCACGGCTCGGGCTCGTGCACCGGGCGCGGTGCCGGCGGAACGTGCGCGGCCGGCGCCCCGGGAACCGCGCCGGGCGGCGGGTACGCCGCCGGCTGGTTGCCCCACTCACTGCGATAGCCGGCGGCGGGAGGCGCCTGCTCGGCGCCGGGGTGCGGGGTGCCGGGTACGGGGGGAGCGGCGGCCGGTGGCGCCCAGGGGGCGGACTGTTCCGGCCGTACGCCCGGGGCGAACGTGGCCCAGCTGTTGCCCGGCGTCGCCTGGCGCTCGCCGGGGTAGGCGGTCGACTGCTCGTCCGTACGTGGTCCGTGACCGGCGCCCGGCGCAGCCTCTTGCGGCTCACGACCGGGGTGCTGCTGACCCTCGGACGTCATGTGCGCCTCCTCCATCACATGTCGGCCGTGCCGGCCCCGCACTGGTCACCTGTGTGGTCGGCGGTGACTCGGCGGGATCGGCCGTGCAAGCTCCCCGCACGGTAGCCGGTCGGGGACCGGTCCTGCCGGGAGCACCCGGCCGTCACCAGCCGCACGGGTGGACCCGGGTCGATAGCGCCCCGGTACCTGGTGGCCGGAACGACGACCGTGCCCAACCGTACCGGGCGCTGCGGCGGCGAGGAATGGCGGTCTCCGGCCGCCCGGATACGGCGATGCCCCGTCCGGGTGGCCCGGACGGGGCATGGAATTCGTCAGACGACGAGAGAAGTAGGTGGTCAGCCGTAGTAGCGCTGGGCGATCGCGAGGATCTCCTTGCGGACGGCCGGCGAGTTGGCGGACCGCAGCGCGTGCTCGATGGCCCGAGCGCGGCGGTTGGCGTCGCGGCGGCTGCGGAAGCGTTCGATCATGGACATTTCAGCTCTCCCCTGGCTATTCGGTTGTCAGCCCGTCGATGAGTCCATTGAAGCGCATCGTGGACCGCGGCGCCATAGATTCTTAGGTGAGGTGCGACACCTGCCTAAGAATCAAAGGTTGCTCGGCGCTCTGGGTTAACTTTCTGGTCGCCTAAGCGACACGGCCGGCGTGCTCCCGCTCACTGCGGAAGTACGCCGGCCGTGTCGTCGGAACGGTCGGATCGGTCAGGTCCGGGCCAACCCGGTCAGGCCCGGGCCGGCCTGATCAGGTCCAGGCCAACAGGGTCGCCTCCGGGTCGGTCAGGAAATCACCGACGTCACGGATGAACCGTGCACCCAACTCCCCGTCGATGATCCGGTGGTCGAACGAAAGGCCCAGCGTGGTGACCTGCCGGGGCCGGATCTTGCCCTTGTGCATCCACGGCGTCTCACGCACCGCGCCGAACGCCAGGATCGCGGATTCACCCGGAGGCAGGATCGGCGTGCCGGTGTCGACCCCGAAGACCCCGACATTGGTGATCGTGAAGGTTCCGCCGGTCATGTCCGCCGGGCTGGTCCGGCCCGCCTTCGCGGTCCGTACCAGGCCGGTCATCGCCTCGGCCAGCTCGTGCAGGGTCAGCCGGCCGGCGTCCTTGATGTTGGGCACGATCAGGCCGCGGTCGGTGGCGGCCGCGATGCCGAGGTTGACGTACTCCTTGACCACGATCTCGTCGCCGGCCCAGGTCGAGTTGACCATCGGGTGCCGGGCGGCCGCGAGCAGCACCGCCTTGGCCACCAGGAGCAGGGGCGATACCCGGGTGTCCCGCCACTGCGGAAGGGCCCGCAGCCGGTCCAGGGCCTTGATCGAGCGGGTCATGTCGACGGTGTGGAACAGCGTGACGTGCGGTGCCGTGAACGCCGACGCCACCATGTTCGCCGCTGTGATCTTCCGCACGCCCTTCACCGGGATCCGCTGCTCGCGGTCCGGCCCGAACGACGGCGCCGCCATGGCCTGGCCGACCGCCGGAGCCTCCGGCGCCGCCGCCCCGGCCGCCGCGAGGTGTACGTCGTCGCGGGTGATCGACCCCTGCGGACCGGAGCCGGTCAGCCCGGCCAGGTCGACGCCGAGATCGCGGGCCAGCTTGCGGACCGGCGGCTTGGCGAGCACTCCGGCCGCCGGCGCCGCCGACCCGTTCGACGCCGCCAGCGCGGCCGGCCTCGCCGGCACGGTCGGCACAGCCGGCATCATGGGCATCGTCGGTGCCGCCGGAGCGGTCGGGGCCGGAGCTGCCGCCGCCGGCGCACCCGCGGCCTTACGCGGGCGTCGCTTGGCGGCCGCGGTACGCGGTCCGTAGCCGACCAGCACGGCGGTGCGCCCGCCCGGGCTGTGACCGCCGGTCATCCCCGGCTCCACCATGCCCTCGGCGGGCGCCACCTGCACGGCCGCGAGCGATTCGGCGGACGGCTCCGGCAGCTCACCGGCGCCCGGGTCGGTGTCGATCGAGATGATCGGAGTGCCGACCTCGACCACGGTGCCCTCGTCGTGGAAGATCGCCCGCACCTGGCCGGCCCACTTCGCCGGGATCTCGACCGCCGCCTTCGCCGTCTCGACCTCGACGATCGGCTGGTTCAACTCGATCGTGTCGCCGACCGAGACCAGCCACTTGAGGATCTCGCCCTCGGTCAGCCCTTCGCCCAGGTCGGGCAGGTTGAACTCCTTGACCCTGGTCATCGCGGTCACCAGCCGAAGGTGCGGTCGACGGCGTCGAGCACCCGGTCGAGGTCGGGCAGGTAGTCCTCCTCCACCCGGCTCGCCGGGTAGGGGGTGTCGAAACCGGTCACCCGTAGCACCGGTGCCTCCAGGGAGTAGAAGCACTTCTCGGTGATCCGGGCGGCGAGCTCCGCACCGAGGCCGACGTTGGACGGCGCCTCGTGGACCACCACGCAACGGCCGGTGCGTCGTACCGAGTCGAAGACCGGGGCCAGGTCGAGCGGGGACAGCGTGCGCAGGTCGATGACCTCCAGCTCGCGACCGTCCTCGGCCGCTGCGGTGGCGGCGTCGAGCGCGGTACGCACCATCGGGCCGTACGCCAGGACCGTGGCGTCGGTGCCGGGCCGCACCACCCGGGAGGCGTGCAACGGGTAGTCCGCCTCGGTGTCGACCGGCCCCTTCTCCCAGTACCGCCGCTTCGGCTCCAGGAAGACGATCGGATCGTCGGAGGCGATCGACTGCCGGATCATCGTGTACGCGTCCTGCGGCGACGAGCAGGAGACGACCTTCAGACCGGAGGTGTGGGCGAAGTACGCCTCCGGGGACTCGGAGTGGTGCTCGACCGCGCCGATGCCGCCACCGAACGGGATCCGGATGACGATCGGCAGGGCGAGCTTGCCCCGCGACCGGTAGTGCATCTTCGCCACCTGCGACACGATCTGGTCGTACGCGGGGTAGACGAACCCGTCGAACTGGATCTCGCACACCGGCCGGTAGCCGCGGATCGCCAGACCGACGGCGGTGCCGATGATGCCGGACTCGGCGAGCGGGGTGTCGATGACCCGGTCGCCGCCGAAGTCCTTCTGCAGGCCGTCGGTGATCCGGAAGACGCCGCCGAGCTTGCCGACGTCCTCGCCCATGATGATGACCTTGGGGTCGTCGTCCAGCGCCCGGCGCAGTCCGGTGTTGAGCGCCTTGCCCATGCTGAGGGTCTCGGTGGCCATCAGTGCGCACTCCCCTCGAACGACTCCAGGTAACGGCCGAATTCAGCGCGCTGCTCGTCCAGTTCGGGTGAACCACCCGGATAGACGTGATCGAAAAGCGACAGCGGCTGCGGGTCGGGCATCGACAGCACCCGTTCGCGCAGGTGCACCGCCTCACGCCGGGCCGCCTCGTCGACCTCGGCGAAGAAGTCGGCGTCGGCGATCTTCTGGCGCTCCAGGAACGCCCGTACCCGGGTGATCGGGTCCTTGGCCTGCCACGCCTCGACCTCGCTGGCGATCCGGTAGCGGGTCGGGTCGTCGGAGGTGGTGTGGGCACCCATCCGGTAGGTGTACGCCTCGATCAGGGTCGGCCCCTGTCCGTGCCGCGCGTTGTCGAGCGCCGCACGGGTCACCGCGTAACTGGCCAGCACGTCGTTGCCGTCGACCCGGATGCCGGGGAACCCGAAGCCGGACGCCCGCTGGTAGAGCGGGATACGGGTCTGCCGCTCCAGCGGCTGGGAGATCGCGTACTGGTTGTTCTGGCAGAAGAAGACCAGTGGGGCGTTGAAGACGCTGGCCCAGACGAAGGCCTCGTTGACGTCGCCCTGCGAGCTGGCCCCGTCACCGAAGTAGGCGATGACCGCCTCGCTGTCGTCGCCGCCGGTCTTGCCGTCCATCGTCACGCCCATCGCGTAGCCGGTGGCGTGCAGCGTCTGGGCGCCGATGACGATCGTGTACATGTTGAACTTGTACTCGTTGGGGTCCCAGCCGCCCTGGTCGACACCGCGGAAGAGACCCAACGGCATGATCGGGTCGATTCCCCGGCAGTAGAGCACGCCGTGCTCGCGGTAGGTCGGGAACGCCATGTCCTGCGGGCGCAGTGCCCGTCCCGAGCCGACCTGCGCGGCCTCCTGCCCCAGCAGGCTCGCCCACAGGCCCAGCTCACCCTGGCGCTGGAGCGCCGTGGCCTCGGCGTCGAGCTTGCGTACGACGACGAGGTCCCGGTAGATCTCGCGGTATTCGGCGTCGGTGAAGTCGACCCGGTATTCGACCCCGTCCGGCCCGGTCACCGACTCGATCCGGTCCCCTTCCGGGGTGAGTAGCTGGATCAGCTCAGGATCCGGCCGACCGGCCGTAGAACCGGACCGCCTGGAGGCGGCCGTTCTACCGCGGGTGGTGGTCCCGCGGGTGGTGGTCCCGCGTTCGCCCTTCGCCATCGGTCTCTCCCTGTTCATAAGGTGCGTCGGCAACGGGGGGTGACCCGACCGCGCAGCTGTGGCGCCTGCCGACTCGTGTCGGAGCAGACTCTCGGTGCCACGCCTAGCCCCGGTGGGGGTTGCCGCGCGGCGTAGACCGGGTTCTGGCGGAACCCGGCCCGGGAGTGCCGACACCGGGCCGCGCCCACCGCTGGTGTGCGGGAGGCCACGGCCGCGTTGCCGTCGGGTCCATATTCGCAGAGGAGGTGAGCGTGATTACAGTACGGCCTCGATGACCTTGACTGTCCGGGCCTGTTCGGGGGACATGTACGTATTTCCCGTCGTGAGTAGGTAACCGACCCAGAACTTGGCACGTTGACACACCGTGCAGGAGTGGCGGACGGTGCGTGACTTCGTCACCCTGCTTGGAAGGCCGTCCCGGGCGAACCTCCCTCTCGCCCGCTCGGTGGATGTCGCCTACGGACGAGGAGTTCGGCCGTGCCGGACCGCCATGACGAACCGCCGCCCCCGCCCCCGTTTCGGCACCGGCGTCTCGACGGGACACCGGGCAGCCACCGGTGGCTACGGGGAACACACCGGGCCGAAGGGCTCTCCGGCCCCACCCGCCGGTACGTGCTCATCGTCGCCTCGCTCGGCGTGATGGCGTCGCTCCCGATCATCGCGGCACTCGGCGCCGGCCCCACCACCGTCGGGGGGACCGCGCAGCCCGGCGGCGGCCCGTTCCTCGGCCACCCGTCCGGGGGCCCGGTGGTGGTCGTACCGCTGCCGACGCCCACCCTCGACCCGGACCGCCCACCGCTGGTCGGGTTCGGTGACCCGGTCGCCCCGACCAGCCGCCACCACGCACCCGGCCCGCACCGCTCCGGCAAGGCAAAGCCCCGGCGTACGCAGTCCGAGCGGGTCCGTCCCCGGCCGACGGTCCGCCCGACACCGGAGAAGACCAGCTTCTTCCCCAACCCGACGGTGCCCCGGCCGACGACCCGACCCACCACGCCCCGCCCGACGCCGTCGGTGACGCCGACCGGGTGCCCGAGCCCGACGCCCACCGCGAGTGCGGACCCGACCGGCACCCCGTCTCCGACGACTGAGCCCACTTCCGGGCCGTCTCCGACGCCTGAACCCACCTCCGGGCCGTCTCCGACGCCTGAACCCACCTTTACACCGGAGCCCACATCGACGCCCACGCCGGAGCCGACGCGGACCGGGCGGCCGACGGTCCGGCCGACGGCGACCGCGTCGTCCGGTGAGCGGGATCGGCGACCGGCGCCGTCACGCACCACCGGCCCGCGCGACACCGACGCCCGTACGCCCGGCCCCGGCCCACGGGCCGCGACGAGGCCGGTCGCTGGACACCGCGTACCGGCTCCGGGGCGCCGGGCGGACGGCCCGCCACCTGGCCGGTCAGGCGCTGATCCGTAGTTCCGAGCCTTGCGGGGCCCGGTTAGCGTCGATGCGATCGTCGTACCAGCCCGCGCCGAGGAGGAACCGTGAGCTTCCCCCGGTGGCCCCCGCCACCCGTCGCCGCCCCCGTACGCCGTCCTCGCCGTCGGTTGGGAAGCCGTACTGCTGCTCGTCACGGTCGTCACGGTCGGTGTCATCGCCGTCCAGGTGCCGCTCTTCCGTGGCGGCAACATCTGGTACGGCATCGCGGCGCTGGGCCTGCTCGCGTCCGCGTTCGCCCTCTCGCTGCGTACGGCCACTCCCAACCTGGCCGTCATCGGCCAGGCCACGCTGGCCGGGGTGGTCTACGCGAAGCTCGTGGCGGACGGCGGGTGGGCGGCGATTCCCGCCGGGCTGGTCGCCGTACTCGTGCTGCTCGTCTCCGGAGCATTCCTCGGCCTGGTCACCGGGCTCACCACCGCACCGAGTTGGGCGGTCTCGCTCGGCGGGCTGATCCTGACGCAGGCGATCGCCCTGGCCATGGTCGACGGACGGTCGCTCGCGATCCCCGCCGGCGGGCCGCCCGGCAGGGGTACGACGCTTCTCTGGGCGGTGCTCTTCATCGTCGTCTCGATCGGCGGTGGCCTGCTCTGGCTGCTGCCGAAGGTGCGCGCGCTGCTCGCCACCAACCGGATTTCCGGCGACCCGGTGCCCAGCTGGCGGCTGACCCGCCTGCTCGGCGCCGTGGTCGGCTTCACCGGCTCCAGCGTGCTCGCCGCCCTCGCCGGCATCGTGACCGCCAACCAGCTCCGGGTCGTCAACGGCGGTGTCGACCTCGGCCAGCTCGCCCTCGTCGTCGGCGCGGTGCTGCTCGGCGGCGTCAGCGTCTTCGGTCGGCGCGGTGGGGTGGCGGGCACCGTCCTCGCGGTCGTCCTGCTCGCCGCGATCAATTTCTATCTGACCCTGGAGGGTGCGCCGCGCTGGATCGCGTACGGCGTCGTGCCGGCGCTGGCGATTCTGGGCGGGATCGGCATCAGCCGCGGCCTGGAGGCGTTGGCCGCCCCCGAGTCCGACGAGCCGGCACCGCCGTTCCCCGGTCCCACCCGCCCCGGGTACGCCCCGCCACCTTCTCAGTACGCCCCGACCCCAACCGGCTACCCCTCGCCGCAGGTCTCTGGCGGTTCCGGCCCCAACCCGTAGGGCTGCACCAATCATCAAACCCCCTTCGCTCTCGGCTTCGTCGGGGAGTTTCGGTCTGCGGGCCGTTGCGGTCGAGGGAGCCCGGGTGCTCTGCCCGCCGTCGGCGCGCTGGCGCGGGGCCTACGGATAGGCGAATGACGGCCAATGCGTAGTTTGTCGCCGGCTGCTCGCGGGGTTCCGTTGTTGATCTGGGCAAAAACCACCTAATACGCACGGGATAAGGTGGCTGACGCCCAGATCAACAACGGAACCCCGCCCACCCTCTGCCCATGACGGACGTTCGGCGCATATCACGCCGGGAGTGGGGCGGCGGACGGGGATGCCGCGGGACGAGATGCGCGTGGGAGGCGTTGTTCCGGCCGGATAACCCCTCCCACGCGCACCTCGTCAGCGGGTTTGGGGTTGTCGGGGCGGGGCCTGGGGCGGGGCGACCAGGTCTTTGGTGACGACCACGCCGTAGATGGGCTCGGTGACGACACCCGCACTAGATGAGGCCGTGTGCCAGCATCGCCTCAGGCGAGGAGTTGCTGCCCGACCGGAGACGTATCTGCCGGACCCGGCAGGTGGGATCGCCCGGATTCACGACTTCATGGAAGCGCACGAGGCGGCGGGCCGTGACGCTGCCGTGCCTGCGCCCTACTACCTGGCGGGGGCGGCCCCGGCCGGCCAGACCGAACTCCCGGCCGAGGTCTACCAGGTGCTTCGCCAGGTGGTCGCCGCGCTGCGCGAGGGACTCGCGGTGACCGTCGCGCTGCGCACGCAGACCCTGACCACGCAGCAGGCGGCGGACCTTCTCGGCGTGAGCCGGCCGACCGTCATACGCCAAACGCGGTTGACCCGAAGAGGTCAGCGGTCGGTGGTGGGGCGGAGCATCGGGGGATGCAGGGCGGTCGCCGGGCCACGGCGGAATACCTGGGCGGGGCGGCCGCGTTCGCCCTCCGTCGCCCGTCCGACCGGCACCAGGAACCCCGGAGTCCCGGTGACCTTCCGGTGGAAGTTGCGGGGGTCGAGCCGGGTTTCCCAGACCGTCTCGTAGACGGCCCGCAGTTGCGCGACGGTGAACTCGGGCGGGCAGAAGGCGGTGGCCAGCGGGGAGTATTCGAGCTTGGCGCGGGCCCGTTCGAGGCCGTCGGCGAGGATCCGGTCGTGGTCGAAGGCGAGCTTCCTGACCCGGGCCACCGGCAGCCATTCGGCTCCCGCGGCGTCGGTGCCGGCGATCGGGGCGGGCAGGTCGGGTAGCAGCGCCAGGTAGGCGACGGTGACCACCCGGCCGCGCGGGTCGCGGTGCGGTGTGCCGTACGTGCCGAGTTGTTCCAGGTGGGTGGCGGCGCCGGTCAGCCCAGTCTCCTCGGCGAGTTCGCGTTCGGCGGCCCGGGGCAGGTCCTCGTCGAGGCGTACGAAGCCGCCGGGGAGCGCCCACGCGCCCTCGTGGGGCGGCACTCCGCGCCGGACCAGCAGTACGGCCAGTCCGTCGGCGCGGATGGTCAGGACGACGAGGTCGACGGTCACGGCGAACGGCGGATACTCGCTCATGTGATTTATCACCACCTTGACGACAACTTATCACCGGGATTATCGTCGGTAGGACGAAAAGAGGTTCGAGATGGCCGACGTGACCAGCCGCCTGTTCCTGCGCCACCTGCGTGGCGCCCCCACCTCCTGGGTCCGGCACCTCGTCAACGGCAAGATCCGGCACGAGGGCATCGGTCAGTCCTACTGGTATCGCCCGCTCGTGTCGGTGCTCAGCGAGGTGCCGATCGACGACCGCGAACTGCCCCTGCTCTTCCACGCCCGGACCGGCGACTTCGCCGACGTCACCGTGCAGGCGACCGTCACGTACCGGGTCGCCGACCCGGCGGTGGCTGCCACCCGGCTCGACTTCTCGGTCGACCCGCGTAACGGGACCGCGCGGTCCCGGCCGCTCGACCAGGTCGCCACGCTGCTCGCCGAACTCGCCCAGCAGCCCGCCCTCGACCTGCTCGCCCGGGTGCCGCTGGCCGAGGCGTTGACCAACATCGCCCCGGTCCGGGAGGCGGTGTCCGCCGCCCTGCGCGCCGAGCCGCGTCTCGACGACATCGGGGTGGCCGTCGTCAGTGCCCGGGTCGTCGCGGTCCGGCCCGAGCCGGAGATGGAGCGTGCCCTCCAGACGCCGACCCGGGAGGCGGTGCAGGTCGAGTCGGACCGCGCGACCTACGCCCGCCGGGCCCAGGCGGTCGAGCAGGAGCGGGCCATCGCTGAGAACGAGATGCAGAACAAGATCGAGCTGGCCCGCCGGGAGCAGCAACTGGTCGAGCAGCGGGGCGCCAACGACCGCCGCAAGATCGAACTGGCCGCCGCCGCCGAACTCGCCGCCGCGCAGGGCAAGGCCGAGCGGGAGAAGGTCGCCAACACCGCCGCCGCCGAGCGGGCCCGGGTGCTCGCCGCCGCCGAGGCCGACAAGGAACGCACCCTCGCTGGCGCCCGGGCGGACGGCGTACGGGCGGTCGGGCTGGCCGAGGCCGAGGCCGAGTCGGCGAAGCTGGCCGCGTACGCGGACCTGCCGCCCGGTGTGCTCCAGGCCCTCGCGGTCAAGGAACTCGCCGGCCAGTTGCCGGCGATCAACCAACTCACCGTGACCCCGGACATGCTCACCGACCTGCTCGCCCGCCTCGGTGGCCCGCGATGAGGGCACCCCGTGGTCCCGGGATGAACTTGCCCCGGGCGCCCCGGGAAGGAACCGCCCGGCCGACCCGAGGAGGGGCGGGCCGGCCGGGCCGGGGTGGACCGGTGAGCGGCACCCTCGCTCCCCGGGTGGTCGTGGTCAGCCGGCGCAGCGAACTGGACGAGTTGCTGGTCCGGCACGGCACCCGGGCGGCGGCCGGCTTCTACCTGCGGCAGCGGGGCCGGGACCTGGACGAGGTCGCGGCCCGCCACGACGCACTGCACGCGGCGCTGACCGCGGTCGGCGCCGCCATCCCGGCCGACTGGCGGCGCGGTCACGTCGACCGCGACGACCTGGCCCGGTTCCTGTTCGCACCGGAGGACATCGTGGTCGCGGTCGGCCAGGACGGGCTGGTCGCCAACGTCGCCAAGTACCTCGACCGGCAGCCCGTCGTCGGCGTCGACCCGGAGCCGGGCCGCAACGCCGGCGTACTCGTGCGGTTCGCCCCGGCCGCCGTCGCCCGGCTGCTGCCGGCGGTGGCCGCCGGCCGTGCCGCCGTGCAGGCCCGGACCATGGTCCGGGCCGTCCTCGACGACGGCCAGGACCTGGTCGGCCTGAACGAGGTGTACGTCGGGCACCCGTCGCACCAGTCCGCCCGGTACGTCCTCGGCACCCCCGGTGGCCGGCGGGAACGGCACTCGTCGTCCGGGGTGGTGGTCGGCTCCGGCACCGGGGCGACCGGCTGGTGCGCGTCGATCGCCCGGGAACGGCCGGGCGGGCCGGTGCTGCCCGGTCCGGCCGACGAGGCACTGTGCTGGTTCGTCCGGGAGGCGTGGCCGTCGCCGGCGACCGGGGTCGAACTGACCGGCGGCCGGCTCGCTGCCGGCGAGTCGATCGAGTTGACCGCCGAAGGTGAGCGCCTGGTCGTCTTCGCCGACGGCGTCGAGGCCGACCATCTGACGATGGCCTGGGGCCAGCGGGTCACCATCGGCACCGCCACCCGCCGCCTGCACCTGGTCGTCCCGTCCTGACCCCCGGCCTTCCGGGCGGCTCGGGACCGCCGCCCGGGAGGCCGGGCTTCGCGCGGGCCAGGCACGTTGATCAAGGAGTAGTTGCGCGATCGCCGTGCCGGTTCGGGTGATACATCCCCTTGATCGACGGAGCGGTAGCGGATACTCCGGGGAATGTCGGGCGTGCTGGATAACGTCCGGGTATGACTGTGGGCTACCAGATCACCTTCGACGCCGAGGATCCGCACCGGCTGGCCGCCTTCTGGGCCGAGGCGCTCGAATACGTGGTCGAGGACAACTCGGCCATGATCCGCGGGCTGCTGGACGGTGGCATGGTCACCGATGCCGACGTCACCACCGTCGGCGGCGTGCTGAGCTGGCGCGGTGCCGCCGCCATCCGCGACCCGGCGGCACCCGTCGACGGCAAGACCGGGATCGGACTCGGCGGCCGGCTCCTCTTCCAGACCGTGCCCGAGGCCAAGACCGCGAAGAACCGGGTGCATCTCGACCTGCGTCCCGGCCCGGACCGCCGGGAAGAGGTCGTGGAGCGGCTGATCCAGCTCGGCGCCCGCCGACTGTGGGACGGCCGGCAGGGGCCGCAGACCTGGATCACCCTCGCCGACCCGGAGGGCAACGAGTTCTGCGTCGGCTGACCCCGGCCCGTTCCCCGTCCGCCGGGCGGCGACCGGCGGACGGGTCGGTCAGGCCGGTTCCTCCCCGCCGAGCCGCTGCCGGTTCGCCTCGATCCAGGCCTCCAGGGCGTCCGGGTCGTCGGGATCGATGCCGTCGGCGATGAGCTGCGCGACCGCGGCGGTGGCCGGGCTGCGCCGCTCGCCGGTGGTATAGAGCCGGACGAACTCCGGGATCATGTCGTCGATCGCGGAGTCGGTCTGCGTCGCCGCCTGGGCGGGCAGGGCCCGCCGCCGGGTGGCGTACGCCGCCCAGCCGCGCACCACCCGGGGCAGCATCGCGGCGTCGTCCATGTCGAGCACCGCCCGCCGGTGCACCCAGTCGAGCAGGAAGAGTCCGGCGACCGCGGGGCTCCACCGCATCGGGTCGGCGTCCGGGAACGAGGCGCCGTGGTCGAGCACCAGGCTGATGCAGAAGTGCAGCGAGGCCAGGTCGGCCTCGGGCACCTCGTGCAACCCGAAGCGGGCCGCCTCCGGAGAGTTCAGGAAGTCGCGGACGAGGGCGGTGCGTTCGTCGGTGGACAGTTCCGGGATCTCCTCGACCGCCGCCAGCGCGGGCGCAGGCAGGAGCGCCAGCCGGGCACCGACAAGTGCCCGGTCGGTGGCCAGCGACCCTTCCGCGGGCAGGTCGCCGAGCTCGTCGGTGATCACCAGGTGCCGGGCGACCTCGCCGCGCAGCCGGCGCGGGTCCTCGTCGCGGAACCAGGTCAACTCGTCGTCGGCGCACATCTGCCGTACCTGGCCGAGGATCCGTTCGGCGGGACCGCCGACGAACACGTCCTTGGTGATGCCGATGTTGTGGTCGACGAGGGCGACGACGGCGTGCTCCGGGCCGCCCGCCTCGGCGTCGTCGTACGCGAAGGTCGCGAGGTAGGACGTCTGGTCGCCGTACACGTCGCCGTAGGCGTAGCTGCCGGTGAGTCGTACCTTGCCGAGGTGCGGTGACCACGGCGGCGCCTGGGTACCCGGCTTGACCGCCGCCGCCCCGGCGGCGTCGGGCACCAGAGTGGCGAAGACGTTGCGGATCGTGGTGGCCGCGGCCGTCCGTCGGCGGGAGGTGGCCGCGAGGAACCCGGTGACGAAGTCGCGGATCGCGGTGGCCCGGTCCTCCTCGGCGACCGCGTAGACGCTGCCGAGCAGCGCCGTGCCGAGCATCTCGGCATCGAGGGCACAGTCGAGCTTGGTCACGTCGCGGGCCGCGGCGAGCACCGCGTCGTAGGGGGTCTTGGGCGTGGCCATGGATCGACCCTACGCCCGCGAGGGCCCGCCGGGTATCAGGAGCGACGGCCCGGCGGACCGTCGATGTCCCCCGTACGGGGGTCAGCGCCCGGCGGCGGCCAGTGCCTCCCGGGCCTGGGCGTACGCCTGGAGCACCGACCGGACCGGCGCGACCACGTGTTCCCGGCCGACCTCCGCGACGGCGGCCCGGAGCCGGCTCTCCGCCCAGGCCCGGGCCCGGCGGGCGGCGAAGGACGTCAGGGGCCGCACGGCCAGCGCGACGAGCACCCCGAGCAGCAGACCGCCGAGCAGCAGCGCGGTCGGCAGCGGCACCGCGCCGAGCATCGGGTATTCGAGGGCGGGCAGTTGCAGGATCCGTACCGCGTAGCCCACCAGGAGCCAGCCGAGGCCGGCGACGGCGGCGAGGGTGACCAGCCACTGGAGCCCGCCGACGAGCCGCCACCACACCGGGCGACCGCCGACGCCGAGGTCGGTGCCGGCCACCGCGCGGTCGAGCGCGTCGGGCAGGTCGCCGAGCCGGGACCGGGCGGCGGTGGTGACGGCCGCCGGCCACGGTGCCGGAAGGGCGGCGCTGGATTTCGCGGCGACGGCGCGGACGGCGAGCCCGACCGCGGAGCGCTGCGCGGCGGTCGGGTCGGGGACCGAGGTCAGCGGGGTCGGCGCGGTCTCGTCGTCGGCCTCCGGCGTGCCGGGGCCGGGCAGATGCAGGCGGCGCAGCGGGTCGGGCCGCAGCCGCCGCCAGCCCCGGACGACCGGCCACCCGGTGGAGGCGGCGGCCCGGTGCCGGTACGCCTGCCCGGTCGCCTCGGCGACCGCCGGTACACCGGCCGAGGCGGCGAGCGCGTCGGTCAGTTCCCGGACCGTGTTGCGGTCGACGTCGTCCTCGGCCGCCGGCGGCCCGATCAGGTCGGCCAGTCCGGCGGTCACGGCGTCGACGTCGCCGGCGAGCCGGCGCAGGGCGGCCTGCCGCTGCGCGACGGTGGTCTCCAGGATGCCGCGCAGGTCGGTCGTTGCCGCCGGGTCGACCGCCGACGTGGCGAGGACCGGCACCCCGTCGAGGCCGTCGGCGTCGAGGAGCCGGCGCAGGTCGTCGAGGACCACGGGCAGGTCCGCCGGGGGCAGCCGGTCGGCCTGGTTGAGCACCACGACGGTGACGTCGCGGTGCTGCTGGAAGCCGCGCAGGTAGCCGGTGTGCACCACCCGGTCGGCGTACTTCTGCGGGTCGACGACCCAGACCACCAGGTCGACCAGGCCGAGCAGGCGTTCGACCTCCAGCCGGTGCGCCCGTTCGACGGAGTCGAAGTCGGGCAGGTCGAGCAGCACCAGCCCGTGCAGGGCCGCCTCGTCGTCGCCGTCGAGCGCGCTCTCCCGGACGAACCGGTGGCGGGGCAGCACCCCGATCCAGTCCAGCAGCCGGTTCGCGCCCTCCAGCGGACCCCACACGCAGGCGTGCGCGACGCCGGTGGTCGGCCGGCGTACGCCGACCGGCGACAGGTCGAGCCGGGCCAGGGCGTTGAAGAGGCTGGACTTGCCGCTGCCGGTCGCGCCGGCCAGGGCCACCACCGTGTGGTCGCGGGACAGTGCAAGCCGGGCCCCGGCGCGTTCGATCAGGGTGTGGGCGGCGCCGAGCCGGTCCTCGGGCACGTGGTCGGTGGTGGCCCGGACGAACCGTTCGACCGCACCGACCCGGGCCAGCAGGGCGTCGGGGTCGACCCGCCGGTCACCGCGGAGCCGGTCCCGTACCTTCCCGACGAGGTCGCCGACCGACCGGCCCGTCGCTGCGCTCACCGGGCGGCCCCGGGCAGCGTGAACGGTGCGTCGGCGGTCAGGCCGGCGGCGGTGCGGGCGGTCTCGACGTCGGCCGCCGCCCGGCGCAGTTCCTCGCCGGGGTCGGGGCCGACCGCACGGATCCGGACGAGGTAGCGGGCCGCCTCGGCGTCGAGCAGCTTCTCCAGCCGGTCCAGGAGGTCCTTTCGGGACCGGTTGGCCATGTTCCGGACCGCCTGGTCGCCGAAGACCGCCTCGAGCACCTTCTGGGCGGCCACGGTGGTGCCGGCGCCGGCGGCCACCTCCAGCCCGGTCGGGATGAAGGCGGTCGACGCGAACACCGCGATCATGACGGCGAGTCCGGTGGCGTTGACCGCGTACGCGGCGCTGCGGGCGACGAACCGCTTGTCGCCGCCTTCGGCGCGGACCAGTTCGAGTACGCCACGCTGCCAGTCGCGGACCATCCGTTCGGCCCGCTGCGGCAGGTCGGGCCCCGGCCGGCCCAGTTCGGGTTCGAGCAGCGCCGCGCCGGCCGGGTGCGACTGCCAGCCGCCGTACGCGTGCTCGGCGGCGTCGGCCGCGACTCCGCGTACGAGGGTCACCAGTTGGGACTCGATCGCGGTCTGCAGCTGGCTCGCGGGGGCGGGGCGACCGGTCAGCGCGGCGACCAGCCGGTCCCGGATCCGGCCGACGCGGGCCTCCAGGGTGCGGAAGAACTCGCCGGTCCCGATGTACTCCTGCCAGCGGGCGAGCACCTCGCCACGGAGCAGCCGGCCGTCCTTGAGCCCTTCCTCGAAGGTGCGCCGGGCGGCGCGGTAGGAGGTGCGTACCCGTTCGTCGAGGACACCGGCGGCGGCCGCCTGGTCGTCGGCGGCGTCGGCCAGCGTGGTGACGGCGGGCGCGAGGGCGGCGAGGGCGCCGTCGAGGGTCTGCCGGACCACCGCGGCGCGGGCGGCGGCGTCGCCGGCGAGCTGCTGGAACCAGTCCCGCAGCGGTTCGGTGACCTGGTACGGCAGCAGCCCTTGGCCGTCGACCTCGGTCTCGGGCAGGACGAACAGCGGTGCCGCCGCGAGGTCGTGGGCGGCGAGCATCTCGGACAGGTGGGCGGCCACCTCGTCACCGGCCTCCGGCGGTACCCGGTCGAGGACCAGGGCGATCACGGTGCCGCGCAGCCGCGCGGTGCGCAGCAGTTCCCAGGGGACCGCGTCGGCGTAGCGGGCCGCGGTGGTGACGAACAGCCACAGGTCCGCGGCGGCGAGGAGTTGGCCGGCCAGGGCCCGGTTCGCGTCGACGACGGAGTCGATGTCGGGGGCGTCGAGGAAGGCGAGGCCCGGGGGCAGCGCGGGGGCGGCGACCAGTTGCAGGGTGCCGGGGTCGTCGCCGGGTTCGGTGGTGCGGGTCAGGCCGGGCAGCAGGTCGCCCTGGCGGAACCAGGTGGTGTCGGCGGGGTTGGCGACCAGGACCGGTGACCGGGTGGTGGGCCGCAGCACGCCGGAGGCGGTGACCCGGGCCTGGACGATGCTGTTGACCAGGGTCGACTTGCCGGCGCCGGTGGAGCCGCCGACGACGACCAGCAGCGGTGCGTCGAGCCGGGCCAGCCGGGGCAGCAGGTAGTCGTCGAGCTGCGTGACGAGGGCGCCGCCGACCCGCCGCGCGTCGTCGGCGGAGGGCAGGACCAGCGGGTAGGCCGACGAATCGATCACGGTGCGCAGTCGGGTCAGGGCGTCCGGAAGGGCCGAGGTGTTCGTGGTCACATCGTCGGCCGTCGCCTCGGCAGGCTCCGGATCGGGGCTTTCGTCCGGGGGGTTCTCGGCCGGCAAGTCCGGTTTTTCGGGATCATTCACGCTGGTGGTGCCGGTCGGCGTCCCGACGGCGTCCTCGGGCGGCTCCGGAACGACGGGCACGCCGGGATCGGTGGCCGGGTCACCCTGCGTCGTCACGGATAAAAGGGTGCCTGATCCGTGCACCAGTCACAACATGAACCGCCCTGGGCCGGACCGCGGCCGATCGGCGTACCGGGTGGTCAGGCGGGGTCCGTCGACCCAGAGTTGCGTCTGCCCGACTCAATGCCAACTTGACGCTGCCGGCGATCGTGGCACTATTGAGTCCGGTCCACTCAACTTGTGTCAACCAGTGAAGTGAGGAAGCAAAGATGGCACGTGCGGTCGGCATCGACCTCGGCACGACGAACTCCTGCGTCAGCGTTCTCGAGGGTGGTGAGCCCACCGTCATCGCCAACGCCGAGGGCTCCCGCACCACGCCCTCGATCGTGGCGTTCGCGCGTAACGGCGAGGTGCTCGTCGGTGAGGTCGCCAAGCGCCAGGCGGTGACCAACCCCGACCGGACCATCCGTTCGGTCAAGCGTGAGATCGGCTCCAGCTGGTCCGTCGACATCGACGGCAAGAAGTACACCCCGCAGGAGATCTCGGCGCGCACGCTGATGAAGCTCAAGCGGGACGCCGAGGCGTACATGGGCGAGCAGATCACCGACGCGGTGATCACCGTTCCGGCGTACTTCAACGACGCGCAGCGTCAGGCCACCAAGGAGGCCGGTGAGATCGCCGGCTTCAACGTGCTGCGGATCGTCAACGAGCCGACCGCGGCGGCGCTGGCGTACGGCCTGGACAAGGGCTCCAAGGAGCAGACCGTTCTGGTCTTCGACCTCGGCGGCGGCACCTTCGACGTCTCGCTGCTCGAGTTGGCCGAGGGCGTCATCGAGGTCAAGTCGACCAGCGGTGACAACCACCTCGGCGGCGACGACTGGGACGAGCGGATCATCGACCACCTGGTCAAGACGTTCCGCGGCCAGCACGGCGTCGACCTGTCGCAGGACAAGATGGCCATGCAGCGGCTGCGTGAGGCCGCCGAGAAGGCCAAGATCGAGCTGTCCGCCGCGTCGACCAGCAACATCAACCTGCCGTACATCACGGCCGGCCCGGCCGGCGCCGACGGTGCCCCGTCCGCGCCGCTGCACCTCGACGTCACCCTGACCCGGGCCGAGTTCCAGCGCATGACGCAGGACCTGCTCGACCGCACCAAGGGCCCGTTCGAGCAGGCCGTCAAGGACGCCGGCGTCAAGGTGTCCGACATCGACCACGTCATCCTCGTCGGCGGCTCCACCCGGATGCCGGCCGTCACCGACCTGGTCAAGCAGCTCATCGGCCGCGACCCCAACAAGGGCGTCAACCCCGACGAGGTCGTCGCCGTCGGTGCCGCGCTGCAGGCCGGTGTGCTCAAGGGCGAGGTCAAGGACGTCCTGCTGCTCGACGTGACCCCGCTGAGCCTGGGCATCGAGACCAAGGGCGGCATCTTCACCAAGCTCATCGAGCGCAACACCACCATCCCGACCAAGCGCTCCGAGGTCTTCACCACGGCCGACGACAACCAGCCGTCGGTGCTGATCCAGGTCTTCCAGGGTGAGCGCGACATCGCGGCCTACAACAAGAAGCTCGGCACCTTCGAGCTGACCGGCCTCCCGCCGGCGCCGCGCGGCGTGCCGCAGGTCGAGGTGACGTTCGACATCGACGCCAACGGCATCGTCCACGTCAACGCCAAGGACCTCGGCACCGGCAAGGAGCAGTCGATGACGATCACCGGCGGCTCGGCGCTGCCGAAGGACGACATCGAGCGGATGATGCGCGACGCCCAGGACCACGCCGACGAGGACAAGCGGCGGCGCGAGGAGGCGGAGACCCGCAACCTGGCCGAGCAGCTCCAGTGGCAGACCGAGAAGTTCCTCGCCGAGAGCGGCGACAAGCTTCCGGCCGAGTCCCGCGACCAGATCAACGACGCGCTCGGTGACCTGCGTGGCGCCCTCGGCGGCTCCGACCTGGAGAAGATCAAGTCGGCACACGAGAAGCTGGCCCAGGTGTCGCAGCAGGCCGGTTCGCTGCTCTACGCACAGCAGGCCGAGCAGGGTGCGTCGGCGGGTGCCGGTGAGGCGCCGGGCGGTGCCGGTGCCGGTGCCGCGGGTGGCCCGTCGGCGGGTGCCGACGACGTGGTGGACGCCGAGATCGTCGACGAGGACAAGGGCAAGAAGTGACCCGTCGTCGCAGCGTCCACCGCACAGTCGAACGGAGCGAGGTAACCGAATGACGGACCAGCCACGAGCCGCCGCCCCGGCATCAGGGTCGGCGCCGGGTGGCTCCGCGTCCGGCGGCGAGGCCGACGGCCGTACCGCCGAGCGGGTCGTCATCCGTGACAAGCGAAAGATCGATCCCACCGGTGGCGCGGGGCAACCCGCCGCCGGCAAGGAGGCCGCCGCCGGGCAGCCGGCGGACGGCGAGCCGAGGCCGGCGGCCAAGGCCGAGGCCGGGCCGGCGGGCGACGGCACCCGGGCAGCCGAGGAATCGGTCGTCGAGGACACCGCGAGCGGTGAGGCCTCGGCGAGCGAGGATCCGGCTTCCGGCGACGACGCCGAGCGTCCGGCCGCCGAGGGCGAGGTCCTGGTCGGCGAGGTGGCGGAGACCGTCGAGGAGACCACCGCCCCCGTCGTCGACGCACCCACGCCGGCCGCCGAGGCCAGGCCGCTGGGGGCCGAACTGGAGGCACTGCGGGCCGAGCTCGACGAGCGGACCCGCGACGTCCAGCGGGTGTCGGCGGAATACGCCAACTACCGCAAGCGGGTCGACCGGGACCGCGGGGTGGCCGCCGAGCAGACCACCGGCACGGTGCTCACCGAGCTGCTGCCGGTGCTCGACGACCTCGATCGGGCCCGCGACCACGGTGACCTGGTCGGGCCGTTCGGCTCCGTCGCGGAGAAGCTCACCGCGGCGCTCGGGAAGTTCGGGCTGACCGGCTTCGGCGAGAAGGGCGACCCGTTCGACCCGACCCGCCACGAGGCGGTCGCGCACCTGACCTCGGCCGAGGTCACCGAACCGACCTGTGTCGAGGTGATGCGTCGGGGCTACCTGCTCGGCGAGCGGCTGCTCCGGCCGGCGCTGGTAGCGGTGGCCGATCCCGAGTGACCAGGTGACGACGGACGTACGAGGGGAGGTGGACTAGGTGGGTTCCAAGGACTGGCTGGAGAAGGACTTCTACTCGGTGCTCGGGGTCTCGAAGTCCGCCTCCTCCGACGAGATCAAGAAGGCGTACCGGAAGATCGCCCGGGAGTCGCACCCGGACCACAACCCGGGCAACACGCAGGCCGAGGAGCGGTTCAAGTCCGCCTCCGAGGCGTACGACGTGCTCTCCGACGAGCGCAAGCGCGGCGAGTACGACGAGATGCGTTCGCTGTTCGGGTCGGGGGCGTTCCGGCGTGGTGCCCGGCCCGGTGGGCCGGGCGGTTACCCGTTCGATCCCTCCGACCTCTTCGGCGGGGCGACGCAGGGCGGCGGCGACCGGCGCTTCGGCGGTGCCGGTTTCTCCGACCTGTTCAGCTCGATCTTCTCCGGTGGCGGCGGGCCCGGTCCGGGCCGCCGTACGGGCCCGACCCAGGGCCGCGACGTGGAGACCGAGGTCGTGCTCGACTTCGGTGACGCCGTACGCGGCATCACCCTGCCGCTGTCGTTGCGGGCACCGGGCGTGTGCGACACCTGCCACGGCAACGGCGCCCGCCCGGGTACCCAGCCCCGGACCTGCCCGCAGTGCCAGGGTTCCGGGCTGGTGACCCGCAACCAGGGGTCGTTCAGCTTCTCGGAGCCGTGCCGGGAGTGCCAGGGCGTCGGGACGATCGTCGAGGACAAGTGCCCGGAGTGCCACGGCACCGGCGGGGTCACGAAGACCCGTACGTTGAACGTCCGGTTCCCCGCCGGGGTGGCCGACGGGCAGCGGATCAGGCTCGCCGGGCGTGGTGAGCCGGGCGAGCGCGGCGGCCCGGCCGGTGACCTCTTCGTGCTGGTCAAGGTCCGTGGCGACGACCTGTTCGGGCGCACCGGGGACGATCTGACCCTGACCGTGCAGATCTCGTACGCCGAGGCGGTCGTCGGCACCGACCTGCGGGTTCCGACCCTGGACGGGGCGGTGACGCTGCGGGTGCCGCCGGGCACGCCGAGCGGACGGAAGCTGCGGGCCCGGGGCAAGGGGGTCACCCGACGGGACGGTCAGCCCGGCGACCTGCTGGTGACGCTGGAGGTGGTCGTGCCGAAGGACCTGTCCGAGGAGGCCCGCGAGGCGCTGGAGAACTTCGCCAAGCTCGCTCCGCCCCCTGATCGGGAACATATCGACGCCCGCGTGCGTCGGTCTGAGTGACGGTTCCACGAGGAGGCGTGGCATGAGGGAGGGGTTGTCATGACGGAGGAGTTCGTGGTCTCGGTTACCGAGGCGTCCGACGCCAAGGTCCTGATGATCTCTGTGGCGGCGCGGATGGCCGGCATGCACCCGCAGACCCTGCGGCAGTACGACCGCCTGGGGCTGGTGCAGGCCGGCCGGGCCGCCGGTGGCGGCCGGCGCTACAGCGTGCGGGACGTGGTGCTGCTGCGCGAGGTGCAGCGGCTGAGCCAGGACGACGGGGTCAACCTGGCCGGCATCAAGCGGATCATCGGCTTGGAGCAGCTCGTCGAGCAGTTGCAGGAGCGGATGGCGGTGCTGGAGGCCGAGTTGGCCGCCGCCTACCGGCGGATCGCCGAGCTGGAGGCGGTCGGTCCCTACCCGCGCCGTGACCTGGTGCCGACGAACCGCACCACGACGGCGTTGGTGGTGTGGCGACCACGCAGGTCGGGTGATGTGGAGTGAGCCGTTCGGCCACCTGATCTGATCTTCTGGACTAACCTCCTTAATAGTTCGGAGGGCACAATCCGGACTAAAGGTTGGCAAGGGAGGGGGTTGCGATGGGGATCGCGGATTCGTTCAAGGAGATGGCGGACAAGGCCGTCGACAAGCTCGGCGGCACCGACAAGGCCAAGGAGGCGGTCGAGACCGCCGGCGACAAGGTGGACGAGCGGACCGGCGGCAAGTACGCCGGTCAGGTCGACAAGGGCCAGGAGATGGCCCGCGACCACCTGGAGCGGAACCGGGACGACCGTACGGCCTGAACCGGCGCGCCTGGGCGACACGGAGCCGGGACCCACGGGGGTCCCGGCTCTGCCGTTTTCGCCCCGCCCGCCCCGCCGGGGCCGGCCCTCAGGCCAGCCGGCGGCCGCTGCGGACCAGGCCGCCCTCGCACCAGTCGTGGTAAACGAACAGGTGCGGTTTGGCCAGCAGCATGCGGCAGTTGTGCGCCCAGTT
Organism: Polymorphospora rubra; assembly: GCF_018324255.1. Lineage (GTDB taxonomy): Bacteria > Actinomycetota > Actinomycetes > Mycobacteriales > Micromonosporaceae > Polymorphospora > Polymorphospora rubra. The sequence continues at coordinate 2,504,169 of NZ_AP023359.1, read as the reverse complement.
CACCATCGGCTCGTCACCGGCCCGTTCGGCCTGCTCGACGAGCTTGCGCAGCCGCCGCTTCGGGTGGGCGCGGAAGTTGGTGCGGATGCCGTCGGCGGCGTAGATGTAGAGGCAGTGCAGCGCGAACCGGCGGGCCGGACAGTTGCGGTCCATCGCCAGTTCGAAGAGGCTGCCGACCAGCCGGTCGCCGGCGACCAGCAGGTCCCAGTCCTGCGGCATCGACTGGAGCGGGACCGAGTCGGGCTGGTAGGCCCACGCCCGCAGTTCGGTCGGGGACGGGTCGACCGGGTTGGCGAAACCGGCGAAGCCCGACTGCTCCACGCCCACGGGTCGACCCTCCGCTCGCGACCGGGGAGCATGCCCCGCGGACAGCACAGTGGTTGCGGCGCAACGGTAACGCGCCGCACGGAGACTGCGGTAGCGCCGCGCGGACCGGTGACCGGGCCCGCGCGGGCCGTACGGGATCAGTCGGGTGCGGCCAGCGCCGTCCGGCGGCGGGCGGCACTGCGTCCGGCCAGCCACTTCTTGAACCACGGGTAGTCGGGGATCCGGGCCAGCATCGGTCCACTCACGACGGTGATCAGGACGTACGCCGTCGCGAGGGCGGCCAGTTGCGGCTCGATGCCGGGCGTGGCGACCGCCAACCCGGCGATGACGATGGAGAACTCGCCGCGCGGCATCAGCCCGAGCCCGGCCCGCCACCGGCCGGGTACGGCGATCCCGACCCGTTTCGCGGCCACGTAGCCGGTGACCACCTTCGTCGCCATGGTGATGACGGCCAGCGCCAGGGCGGGCAGCAGGACCGGCGGGATGTCGCGCGGATCGGTGGCCAGGCCGAAGAAGACGAAGAACACGGCGGCGAACAGGTCGCGCAGCGGAGACAGCAGCTCGGTGGCGTTGTGGGCGACCGGCCCGGACAGGGCGATGCCGACCAGGAACGCGCCCACCGCCGCCGAGACGTTGAGCTGCGCGGCGACGCCGGCGACCAGCAGGGTCAGCCCGAGTACGCCGAGCAGCAGCGCCTCGGGGTCCTTGGCCGAGAACATCGTCGAGATGAGGTTGCCGTACCGGATCGCCACCACGAGCACGACGACGACGGTGAAGACCGCGACGGCGAGCGCGATCCCGCCACCGATCAGGCCGGTGCCGGCCAGTACGGCGGTCAGCAGCGGTAGGTAGAGCGCCATCGCCAGGTCCTCGATGACCAGGACGGAGAGGATGACCGGGGTTTCCCGGTTGCCGAGCCGGCCGAGGTCGGCGAGCACCTTGGCGATGACGCCGGAGGAGGAGACCCAGGTGATGCCGGCCAGTACGACGGCGGCCACCCAGCCCCAGCCGAGCAGGAGCGCGAACGCGGCGCCGGGCAGCGCGTTGAGTACGCCGTCGACCAGGCCGGCCGGGGCGGCCGCGCGCAGGTTGCCGACGAGTTCGCTGGCGGTGTATTCGAGGCCGAGCATGACCAGCAGCAGGATCACGCCGATCTCGGCGCCGACGGCGAAGAACTCCTCGCTGGCCGACAGTGGCAGCAGGCCGCCGTGCCCGAAGGCGAGCCCGGCGAAGAGGTAGAGGGGGATGGGGGAGAGGCCGAACCGGCGGCTGATCCGGCCGAGGAGACCGAGAAGTAGGAGGAGGGCACCGACCTCGATCAGAAGGGTGGTGGTGTGGTGCATCCGGTCAGCCGGCCGGGTCGCCGTCGGCGAGGATCGCGGTGACGCCGTCGAGCCCCTTGCGGGTGCCGACGACCACCACCACGTCACCGGCCTCGAACCGGAACTGGGGACCGGGCGAGGCGATGACGTCGCGGTCGCGGAGCACGGCGACGATCGACGCGCTGGTCCGGGTCCGGGCCTTGGTGTCGCCGAGCGGCCGGCCGACGTACGTCGACCCGGCCGGGATGGCGATCTGCTCGGTCAGCAGCCCGGCGGCCTGCTGCCGGAGCCCGGAGAGCTGTCCCAGCATCAGCGACGCGCCCAGGATGTCGGCCAGCGCCTCGGCCTCGTCGTCGGTGAGCGGGATGTCCTCGGTCGAGGCGTCGGGATCTTCCTCGTCGTAGATGACCAGGTCACGCCGGCCGGTGCGGTGTGAGACCACACCCACCCGGCGCCCGGACTCGGTCACCACGTCGTGACGTACCCCGATTCCCGGCAGGGTCGTCTGTTCTACGCGTACTCGCACGCCGCTCACCGTACTCGCGGCCGCAACAGCTCCCGGTGCCGATTTCCGGGGCGAAATGTGATCGGTGTCACTGCTCTAAAGTTGAGTGGAATAGACTCAAGTCTGGTTGTGTCGTCACCAGTGGACACGCCTGACAGGGGAGCCCATGAATGCCGAACGTCTTACCACCAAGAGCCGTGAAGTCATCACCGGCGCCGTCGCCATCGCCAGCCAGCGCGGGCACGCCACCGTCGAGCCGTGGCACCTGCTGCTGTCCCTGCTCGACACCGGGGGCTCGACCGCCGGGGGACTCCTGCGGGCGGTCGGCGCCAACCCCGTCGAGGTGCGCCGGGCCGCCGCCCGGGCGGTCGAGAACCTGCCCGCCGCCCGCGGCTCCAGCGTCGCCGAGCCCAGCCTCGCCCGCGAGTTCGCCAACGCCATCGGCGCGGCCGAACAGATCGCCCGCCCGCTCGGCGACGAATACACCTCCACCGAACACCTTCTCGCCGGCCTGGCCCGGGTCGGCGGAGCGGTCGCGCAGGCCCTCAAGGCCGCCGGCGCCACCGAGGAGAACCTCGTCGCCGCCTTCCCGGCCGTACGCGGCGGGGACCGGCGGGTCACCACCGCCGACCCGGAGCAGACCTACCAGGCCCTGGAGAAGTACGGCGTAGACCTGACCGCGAGCGCCCGGGACGGGAAGATCGACCCGGTGATCGGCCGCGACTCCGAGATTCGCCGGGTGATCCAGGTGCTGTCCCGGCGTACGAAGAACAACCCGGTGCTGATCGGCGAGCCCGGCGTCGGCAAGACCGCGATCGTGGAGGGCCTGGCCCAGCGGATCGTCGCCGGCGACGTACCCGAGTCGCTGCGCGACAAGAAGCTCGTCTCGCTCGACCTGGGCGCGATGGTCGCCGGCGCGCAGTACCGGGGCCAGTTCGAGGAGCGGCTCAAGTCGGTGCTGGAGGAGATCCGGGGCAGCGACGGTCAGGTGATCACGTTCCTCGACGAGCTGCACACCGTGGTCGGCGCCGGCAAGGGCGAGGGCTCGATGGACGCCGGCAACATGCTCAAGCCGATGCTGGCCCGCGGCGAACTGCGCATGGTCGGCGCGACCACCCTCGACGAATACCGCGCGCACATCGAGAAGGACCCGGCGCTGGAGCGGCGCTTCCAGCCGGTGCTGGTCGGCGAACCCACCGTCGAGGACACCATCGGCATCCTGCGTGGCCTCAAGGAGCGCTACGAGGTGCACCACGGCGTACGGATCACCGACGCCGCCCTGGTCGCCGCCGCGTCGCTGTCCGACCGCTACATCACCGACCGCTTCCTGCCGGACAAGGCGATCGACCTGGTCGACGAGTCCGCCTCCCGGTTGCGCATGGAGATCGACTCGCGGCCGGTCGAGGTCGACGAGATCGAGCGGGCCGTCCGCCGGCTGGAGATCGAGGAGATGGCGCTGGCCAAGGAGCCCGACGTCGCCTCGGCCGAGCGGCTGGAACGGCTGCGCAAGGAACTGGCCGACCGGCGAGAGCAGCTGACCGCGCTCAGCGACCGCTGGCACCTGGAGAAGGACCACATCACCCGGATCTCCACCGCCAAGGAGGAGCTGGAACGCCTCGGTGGCGAGGCCGAACGCGCCGAACGCGACGGCGAACTGGAACGCGCCGCCGAACTGCGGTACGGCCGCATCCCCACCCTCCAGGGCGAACTGAAGCGGGCCGAAACCGAACTCGTCGGCCTCCAGGCCGACGGCGCGATGCTCAAGGAGGAGGTCGGCGCCGACGACATCGCCGCCGTCGTCGCCTCCTGGACCGGCATCCCCGCCGGCCGGCTGCTGGAGGGCGAGACCGCCAAGCTGCTGCGGATGGAGGAGTCGCTCGGCGAACGGGTGATCGGCCAGCGGGAGGCCGTCACCGCGGTCTCCGACGCGGTCCGCCGGGCCCGCACCGGCATCGCCGACCCCGACCGGCCGACCGGCAGCTTCCTCTTCCTCGGCCCGACCGGCGTCGGCAAGACCGAGCTGGGCAAGGCGCTCGCCGAGTTCCTCTTCGACGACGAGCGGGCCATGGTCCGCATCGACATGAGCGAGTACGGCGAGAAGCACTCGGTGGCCCGGCTGGTCGGTGCCCCGCCCGGCTACGTCGGATACGAGGAGGGCGGCCAGCTCACCGAGGCGGTGCGCCGCCGGCCGTACTCGGTGGTGCTGCTCGACGAGGTGGAGAAGGCCCATCCGGACGTCTTCGACGTACTGCTCCAGGTGCTCGACGACGGCCGGCTCACCGACGGCCAGGGCCGTACGGTCGACTTCCGCAACGCCATTCTGATCCTGACGTCCAACCTCGGGTCGGCCATGATCGCCGATCCGACCCTGACCGAGGAGCAGCGGCGCGAAGAGGTGCTGGCGGTCGTCCGCACCCACTTCAAGCCGGAGTTCCTCAACCGGCTCGACGACATCGTGGTCTTCTCCTCGCTGACCGGCGACGAACTGCGGTCGATCGTCGACATCCAACTGACCCGGATGCGGCGGCGGCTGGCCGACCGCCGGCTCACCCTGGACGTCAGCGACGACGCCCGGACCTGGCTGGCCGACCACGGCTACGACCCCATCTACGGCGCCCGGCCGCTGCGCCGCCTGGTCCAGTCGGCGATCGGCGACCGGTTGGCGAAGGCGCTGCTCGCCGGCGCGGTCCGCGACGGCGACACCGTCCGGGTGGACCTCGCCGAGAGCAAGGACGGCCTCACGGTCGAGGCCGGCTGACCCACCGACCCGACGCGGCCGGACCGGCGACGGTCCGGCCGCGTCGGCGCTTCTCGATACCCGCCTACGATGTGGGCCGGTCACCGCCGAGGTGCGGTACCTGCGGGCACTTGTTACCGTCGTTGCCCACCATCGGACTGGGGAGGCGGGCGTGTTGAACGGGTCGGCGGCATGGCTCGTGGCGGGACTCGGCTGCCTGCTCGGCGTCGTCGGGGTGGTCATCGCCATCTGGGCTCTCCAGTCCGCCAAACGCAGGTCCGCTCCGCCGCCCGGCCCGGTCCACGGCACCGACCCGTTCCGGTCCCACGACGACGACGCCGACGCGCTGCGGGGCGATCCGCGCCGGCTCAAGCCCGGCGACATCGTCGAGATCCGTGGTACGTCGTACGGGGTCCGCGGCTCGCTGCGCTTCGACGAGGGCGGCTGGAGCTGGACCGAGCACCTCATCGACGACGCCGGCGACACCAAGCGGTGGCTCTCTGTCGAGGAGGACCCTGACCTCGAACTGGTGCTGTGGACCGTGGTGCCGTCCGCGACCGTCACCCCGGGAATGCCGACCCTCGACTTCGAGGGCCGACGCTACGTCTCCGACGAGTCCGGGCTGGCCCGCTACACCGCCACCGGCACGACCGGACTGCTGCCGACCGGCGGCGTCCGATACCACGACTACACCGCACCCGACGGGGCCCTGCTGTCGTTCGAGTCGTACGGCGACAGCGTGAAGTGGGAGGTCTCCCGGGGTGAGAAGCTGCACCGCGCCGAGGTGCTGGTCTATCCACAGGCCGGGCCACCCGCGAAGGCCGGGTGAACCGTGCTGGTCACCCTCGCCACCCCGTACGCCGACACCACCGCCACCGACCTGAGCTTCGCCCTCGGCCTGCCCGAGCAGCCCGCCCTGCACGTACTCGACCTCGCCCCGCTCGGCCTGCGGCTGCGCCTGCTCGGTGCCTCGCACCAGGTGGTCGTCGACGCCCCGGGCGGCCCGATCGTGGAGACGGTCGCCTGCCTGCCCGGCCGGGATCCCGAACTGCCGGCGGCGGTGGCCGACGAGGCGGCCGGCTATTTGTTCACGTCCCGGGTGCGCAGGTTCGACCGGGCCGAGATGTCGGAGCGGATCGGGCGGCTGCGGGGGCGGCTCGCCGCCGACCCGTACGCGCTGATCGGGGTGTTTCCCGGCGGGGCCGACGCGGTCACCGCCCTGCACGCCTTCTCCGCCGGGTCGACGGTCGGCTGGCGTACGTGGCACGCGTACCCGCAGAGCGGTGAACTGGTGGAGACCGAGACGGTGGTGACGGTGCGGTGAACAGGCGTGGCTGGCTCGTGGTCGGGGTGTCGCTGGCGTTGGTCGGCGCGTTGGTGGCCGGGGCGGCGATCGTCTTCGGCACGTTCTCGGCCCGCGCCTGGGTCGAGGACCGCTACTCCCGTTCGGTCGCCGACGACATCGGCCGGGACGCGACCGCCTACCGGTCCGACCGGAGCCCCGCCCAGGTCGCCGACGAGATCACCGGATCCTGGGACCCCGACGACCGCTTCGTCGACGACAGCGGTGTCTACCTGCGCTACGACGACGACTCGTTGGTGATCCTGCCGTTGGCCGCCGGTTCGCTGATCCTGCTGGAACGGATGTCCACCGCCCATCCGCGCTACCACAGCACGGTAGGCAACGCGTGGGTCTGGGGTCGTGACTCGAACGTCCGGGGCGGCGGCCCCGGTGCCGGCAAGTAACCCCTCCGTCCACCCGCCTGCCCCGGGAGCCACAGAGATGTTGGAAGACCTGTTCACCGACCTGTTGGTCGTACTCGCCTACGGCGGCGTCGGCGTCGTGCTGATGGCTGTCGGCTACGTGCTGGTCGACGTCGCCACGCCGGGCCGGCTGCGGGATCTGATCTGGACCGAACGCAACCGCAACGCCGCCCTGCTGCTGGCCTCCAACCTGGCCGCGGTCGGCATCATCGTGATCGCCGCGATCACGGCCAGCGCCGACGACCCCGTCGACGGCCTTGTCAGCGCCGGGGCGTACGGCCTGCTCGGCCTGGTCATCATGGCGGTGTCGTTCCTGCTGCTGGACGCGGTCACCCCGGGCAAGCTCGGCGAGCTGCTGGTCGACGCGCAGCCGCACCCGGCGGTCTGGGTCAACGCGGTCGTGCACCTGGTCACCGGCGGCGTCATCGCGGCGGCGATCCTGTGACACCGGCGGCGTCGGCACCGCCCACCGCGCGGTGAGCGCGTCGGCGGACCCCGCCGGCGCCGCCACCGGCGTGGACAAGGCCGGCGCGACAGGCGGCCCGGCGGGTGGGACAGGCGGCCCGGCGGGCGGGGTCCGGCCGCGGTGGCGGCTCGCCCGTGCCGCCGTGCTCGCGGCCGTCTTCGTCTGCGCCGCCTGCGGCCTGGTCTACGAACTTGCCCTGGTGGCACTCGGCAGCTACCTGATCGGCGACACCGTCGGGCAGGCGTCCATCGTCCTGGGTGTCATGGTCTTCGCGATGGGGGTCGGCGCGCTCGCCGCGAAGCCGTTGCAGTCGCGGGCCGCTGCGGCCTTCGCCGCCGTCGAACTGCTGCTCGCGCTGCTCGGCGGGCTCTCGGTGCTGCTGCTCTACGCCGCCTTCGCCTGGCTGGACCTCTACGGACCCGCCCTCGTCGCCACCGCGTTCGTGCTCGGCCTGCTGATCGGCGCCGAGATCCCGCTGTTGATGGTTCTCCTGCAACGGATCCGGGAGCAGTCGGCCGGTAGCGCGGTCGCCGACCTGTTCGCCGCCGACTACGTCGGCGCGTTGCTCGGCGGGCTGGCGTTCCCGTTCCTGCTGATCCCGGTCTTCGGCCAGTTGCGCGGGGCGCTGGTCGTCGGGGCGGTCAACGCGGTCGCCGGCCTCGCCCTGGTCTTCACCGTCTTCCGGCGCGACCTGAACGCCCGGTCCAAGGCCGCGCTGACCGCCGGGTCCGTCGTGGTCACCCTCTGTCTCGGGTACGCCTATCTCGTCGCCGAGGATTTCGAGGTGACCGCCCGACAGCAGCTCTACCGGGACCCGGTGGTGCACGCCGAGCGCAGCCGTTACCAGGAGATCGTGCTGACCCGGTCGCTGGCCCGCGGCGGCCAGCCCGACCTGCGTCTGTTCCTCAACGGAGACCTGCAGTTCAGCTCGGTCGACGAATACCGCTACCACGAGGCGCTGGTGCATCCGGCGCTCGCCGGCCCGCGCGGTGCGGTGCTGGTGCTGGGGGCCGGCGACGGGCTCGCCGTACGCGAGGTGCTGCGCTATCCGGACGTGTCGGCGGTGACCGTGGTCGAACTGGATCCCGCGGTGGTGGCGTTGGCCCGTTCCGAGCCGGCGCTGCGGAAGCTGAACGGCGACGCGTTCGCCGACCCCCGGGTACGCCTGCTGCACACCGACGCCTTCGGCTGGCTGCGTACGGCGGCGGCGCGGTTCGACGCGGTGATCGTCGACCTGCCCGACCCGGACGAGACCGCGACCGCGAAGCTGTATTCGGTCGAGTTCTACGCCCTGGTCCGGCAGGTGCTCGCCCCCGGGGCCCGCGTCGTCGTGCAGGCGGGGTCGCCGTACTTCGCGCCGCGGTCGTACTGGTGTGTCGAGGCGTCGATCCGGGCGGCCGGGTTCGCCACGACGCCGTACCACGTGGACGTGCCGTCGTTCGGCGACTGGGGTTTCCTGCTCGCCGCGCCCGGGGCGGGGCCGCCGCCGCTGGAACTGCCGACGGGTGCGCCGCCGCTGCGGTTCCTCGACGCCGGCACGCTCGCGTTGGCCGCGAACTTCCCGCCGGACCGGGCCCGGCTCGACGTACCGGCGTCGACGCTGCTGCAACCGAGGGTGCTGGAGTACGCCCGGGCGGAGTGGCGCGGCTACTGACCGCTTCCGGAGCTGGGTAGCTGGTTGTTTTACGTCTTTTGTCGACCAGGCAGTTTCTTCCACCGCGCGACGCGCGCGGGTTTGGTGAAACAACGGTGCAGGGTACCGCTACGGTGGTTTCTGGATCTAGGAAGGGAGAAACGTGTCGATTCCGATGAATCCCGGCCAGCCGGGCCAAGCCACGCGTCCGAGCACGGTCACCATCTCCGGATATCTGCTCTACGCGGTGGCTGCCATCCTGGCGATCACCGGGCTTCTGTCGCTGGTCACGATCGGTCCGATCAGCGACGTATACAGCGAGTCGTACGCCGGTACGGAACTCGAGGGCACGGAGAGCTTCGTCGTGGTCGGCGTCATCGCCACCCTCGTCGTCAACATCCTCCTCGCCATCGGGCTCGCCGTCCTCGCCGTCCTCAACCTCAAGGGCAAGAACGTCGCCCGGATCATCACCTGGGTGGTCGGCGGCCTCGGCGTCTGCTGTCTCGGCTTCGGCCTCATCGGTTCGTCCGCGACGAGCAGCTTCGGGGCACCGACGACCGGTGACCTGCCGGATCCCGCCGAGATCCAGGAACGGACGATGGAGGCGCTGCCGGGCTGGTACAACCCGGTTTCCCTCACGCTGACCGTGATTGCCCTGCTGGCGCTGCTCGCGGCCCTGATCCTGCTGGCGCTGCCGGCCTCGAACGAGTACTTCCGCCGGCCGAGCCACGGTGGCGGCGAACCCCCGCTGCCCGGCTCGTCCTACCCGGGCTACCCGCAGACGCCCGGCTCGTCCCACCCCGGTTACCCGCAGACGCCGGGTTCCGACCCGGGTTACCCGCAGGCGCCGGGCTCGGACCCGGGCTACCCGCCCGCCCCCGGGAGCAACCCTCCGCCCCGCTGACCCACGGCCACCCGCGATCCACGACCCCCGCGATCCCCGACCGGCCCCGCCGCTCGGGGATCGCGCGTTTGCAACGCCGGCCCGGCCCGGACCCGGAACGAGTCCAGTGAGGTAGGAACGATGGCAGCACCGACCCAGCACCGTCGCACCGCCCTGATCACCGGCGCCACCGCCGGGATCGGGGCCGCTTTCACCGAACGCCTCGCCGCCGACGGCTACGACCTCGTCCTGGTCGCCCGGGACGCGGGGCGGCTCGCGGCGTCGGCCACCGACCTGTCCGACCGGCACCGGGTGAGCGTCACCGCGCTGCCGGCCGACCTGTCCACCGACGACGGCTGCGCACTCGTCGAGGACCGGCTGCGGTCCGCCGACGAGCCGGTCGACCTGGTCGTCAACAACGCCGGAATCAGCCTGCACAAACCGTTTCTGCGATCCAGCGTCGCCGAGGAGACCCGCCTGTTGCGGCTGAACGTGCACGCGGTCATGCGGCTGACCCTCGCCGCGGTGAGTGGGATGACGGAGCGGCGCCATGGGGCAGTGATAAATGTCTCTTCGGTCGCCGGGTTCGGTCCGGTCATGCCGGGATCGACCTACTCGGCCAGCAAAGCCTGGGTGACCAATTTCAGCGAGTCGATAGCCATGTCGGTGTCCCGGTTCAACGTACGGGTGATGGCGCTGTGTCCCGGATACACCCGTACCGAGTTCCACGACCGGGCCGGTATCGACATGTCGAGCCTGCCCAACTGGCTTTGGCTGCGGGCCGAGAACGTGGTCGACGCGGCGCTGCGGGACCTCGGCCGGGGGCGCCTGGTGAGCGTGCCGGACTGGCGTTACAAGACCGCCACGTTCGCGCTGCGGCACGCTCCGCGTGGACTGATCAACTCCGTGACACGCGACACTCGCGGGCGGATTGACCGCGTGGAGCGATGATCGCAACCGTCCAGAGTCACCGGCCAGCCGACTGGCCCACCTGCGGACTCATCTAACGAGTCAATCTTTGTCCCCGTGACCGGGCCGACAGTTTGCTTCACAGAGTTGAGCAGTACCCTTGTGCGCCATGGGGGACCACGACGACCTGCGTAAATTCATCACTGAACTTGCCGTGGTGCACGGCCGGGTGGTGCTGTCTTCGGGGCGTGAAGCGGATTGGTACGTCGATCTGCGACGAGTCACGTTGCACCACGCGGCGGCCCCCCTGGTGGGTAGTGTGCTGCTAGACCTCACTGCGGACTGGCAGTTCGATGCGGTTGGCGGTCTGACGTTGGGTGCGGACCCGGTGGCTCTGTCAATGCTGTACGCCGCGTCGGCGAGGCAGCGGCGGCTCGACGCCTTCGTGGTGCGCAAGACCGGCAAGACGCACGGACTGCAGCGGCGGGTCGAAGGACCCGACGTGAAAGGCCGTCGGGTGCTGGCGGTTGAAGACACCTCGACTACGGGTAGCAGTGTGCTTACCGCGGTCGAGGCTCTGCAAGAGGCCGGGGCAGAGGTGGTCGGCGTGGCAGTGATCGTCGATCGCGGTGCGGGCGAAGCGGTGCGGGCCGCTGGTCTGCCGTACCGAGCGGCCTATTCGTTGGCTGACCTCGGCCTTGTGGCCTAAAAGTTTGCCGATTCGGACCGGCCGATATGCAGGCGGGTCAATGCTCTTGGTGGAAGGATGGATTACGTGGGAACTGCGTTGGCTGAAATGACAATGCCTCAGATCTCGCCGCTGGCCGGCGAGCCGATCGAACGTGCCGACGCCGAGCGACTCGCGGGAGTCCTCAAGGCGCTCGCCGATCCTGCCCGACTGCGGCTGCTCAGCCTCATCCAGTCGGCGCCGGAGGGTGAAGCCTGCGTCTGCGACCTGACCGCACCGCTCGGCCTCTCGCAGCCGACCGTGAGCCACCACTTGCGTATCCTCACCGAAGCCGGCTTGCTGGAGCGGGAGAAGCGCGGTGTGTGGGCTTACTACCGGCTGGTGCCGACCGCGATCGCCACGATCGCGGACCTGCTGACTCCGCCGCGTAAGCGGGCCACCAAGAAGGCTCGCTGAATAAGACCGTGGTCCTCGTCTGGCGTCCCTCTGCCGTGAGGTGACGCCAGACGGTTCCGCCGGCTGGTGACTTCCCGCAAGTCACCGGCGCTGCCCGGCTGCGCACCGATCCCGCCACACCGGTGGATGTCGTGCGAGGCCGGGCTGACGCGTCTCTGGCTCGGCCTGCCACCTGACCGGGTGGCGCGCCGCTTCGGTGCGGGTGGGCCAAACAGTGCTGCGGGCGAGGAATTCCCCGCCCGCAGCCGTGTTGCGTCCGTTGCCGTGCTCAGCCGCGCTCGTGCCGCTCGCGGGTCGTCTCCTGGGCGGCGTGGGCGATCGCGTCCCGCTCCGCCTCGGCCAGCGCCGCCTGGTCCGCCGGCTTCGGCTGCCGGCGTCCCGCCAGCCAGGCCCGGCCGAACTCGATGATGATCGGCAGCACCGACAGGAAGACGATCAGGATCAGGATGAACTCGATGTTGGCCTTCACGAATGGGATCTGGCCGAGGAAGTAGCCGAGCACCGTCACGCCGGTGCCCCACAGGATGCCGCCGACGATGTTGTAGATGACGAAGGTGCGGTAGTTCATCTTGCTGACGCCGGCCACGATAGGCGTGAACGTCCGGACGATCGGCACGAAGCGGGCCAGCACGATCGAGCGGGGACCGTACTTCTCGAAGAACTCGTGCGCCTTCAGCAGGTTCTCCTGCTTGAACAGCCGGGAGTTCGGGCGTCGGAACAGTGCCGGCCCGACCTTGCGGCCGAACATGTAGCCCACCTGGTCACCGGCGATCGCCGAGAGCGTGATCAGCAGACACACCAGCCACAGCGGGTACGGCAGGTACTGCCCGTCGGCCACCAGCAGACCGGTGGTGAACAGCAGCGAGTCTCCCGGCAGGAAGAAGCCGATCAGCAGGCCGGACTCGGCGAAGACGATGACCAGGATGCCGATCAGCCCGAAGGTCTGGATCAACCACTCCGGGTCGAGCCATTCCGGGCCGAGGGCGAGTGGCGTGGTTGGCGGCACGAGAGAGTCCTCCGAGTCTTGCCATCCGATTGGCCCGGCCCTTCCCGGGCGGGCGGCGACGACAGCAGTCTAGGCGTCCCAACTGAGAGCCGGTGGCTGGCGTCACAGCCGGGGGTCGACCGGCTCCGACTCGCAGGCCAGGATCGCGAACACCAACTCGTGGCGCCGCCACAGCGGCGCCCCCTCGGCGAGCCGGTCCAGGGCGGCGATGCCCAGCCCGTGCTCCCGCAGCGCCAGGCCGCGCTTGCGACCCAGCGACCGCTGCCGCAACGCCGCCAGCCGCTCCGGGCCGGTGTACTCCGGGCCGTAGATGATCCGCAGATAGTCCCGTCCCCGGCATTTCAACCCCGGCTGGAGCAGCCGGCCGCGGCCGTCGACCGCCGCCGGTCCGGCGTACGGCTTCACGACCATGCCCTCGCCACCGGCGGCGGTCAGCTCGAGCCACCAGTCCGTAGCCGCCGCGACCTGCGCCTCGTCGGCCAACTCAACGATCGTACGCCGGGTCGGGGTGAACGTTTGCGGATCGGCGGCGCACAGCCGGTCGGCCAGCGCCAGATGCCATCCGTGGTCCCGGCCGGTGTACGCCGTACCCCGGCCGGCCAGCACCGCGAACGGGGCCAGCGTGACGCCGGCCAGCCCGTCCGTCGGCCGGACGTACGCCCGGTAGGCGTCGGTGTAGCGGGCCAGGTCAGCGGCGCGGCGGGTGGTCCGCTCGCGCAGTTCGTCGACCGCGAGTCCACGGGCCGCCGCGCCGGCGAGCACGTCCAGTACCGCCGGCAGTGCCGCCCGTCCGGCCGCGCCGACACTGGCGTACTGCTCACGGATCAGGCCGGTCGCCTTCGCCGACCACGGCAGCAGTTCGCAGTCCAGCAACAGCCAGTCGGTGGCCAGTTCGTCCCACAGTCCGGCGGACGTCACCGCCGCCCGGACCCGGGCCAGCAGTGCCTCGTTCAGCGCCGGATCGGCGAAGAACGGCCGGCCGGTACGGGTGTAGACGACTCCGCCGCCCTCGCCGAACCCGGCCGCGACCCCGCCCCTGTCTTCTCGGACCACGAGCACGACGCACCGCGACCCCATGTGCTTCTCCTCGCACACCACCCGGTCGACGCCGGCCGCCCGGTAGTCGCCGAACGCCTGCGCCGGATGCTCCAGGAAGCCGTCGACCGTCGACGTCGACGAGGGCGCCATCGTCGGGGGCAGCCACGGCAGCCAGCGCGGGTCGACCGCGAACCGGCTCATCACCTCCAGTGCGGCGGCGGCGTTCTCCGCCGCGATCGTCGTGGTGCCGTATCCGTAGTCGTGGTGTCGCCGGCCGGCCACGTCGGCGAGGTCGAGCACGCCCGGGTCGCGTACCGGCTCGGGCGGCACCAGGGGCCGGACCGGCGGGTAGTACTCCCGCGCGGCCGGCACCGCCACCAGATCGCGTTCCGGATAGCGCAGCGCGGTCAGTTGCCCGCCGAACACGCAACCGGTGTCGACACAGATCGTGTTGTTGATCCACTCAGGGGTCGGGGTCGGGGTGTGGCCGTACACGACCGTCGCCGAACCCCGGTAGTCACGCGCCCACGGATAGCGCACGGGTGCGCCGTACTCGTCGGTCTCGCCGGTCGTCTCGCCCCACAACGCGAACGCCCGGACCCGGCCGGACGCCCGGCCCTGGTACTCCTCCTTGAGCCCGGCGTGCGCGACCACCAGCCGGCCGCCGTCGAGCACGTAGTGGCTGACCAGGCCCTCGATGAACTCCTTCGCCTCGGCGACGAACGCCGCCTCCTCGGCGTCGAGCTGCTCCAGCGTCTCGGCCAGCCCGTGCGTCACCCGCACCTGCTGGCCGCGCAGCTTGCGGCGCAACTTCTCCTCGTGGTTGCCCGGTACGCAGATCGCGTTGCCGGCCGCGACCATGCCCATCACCAGGCGCAGCACCCCGGGCGAATCCGGGCCGCGGTCCACCAGGTCGCCGACGAAGACCGCGGTACGCCCCGCCGGGTGGGTCGCGTCGACCGGCCGACCCTGCCCGTCGCGGCGCAGCACCCAGCCCAGCTTCTCCAGCAGCGCCTCCAGTTCGGCCCGGCAGCCGTGCACGTCACCGACGATGTCGAACGGGCCGGTCACCTCACGGCGGTCGTTGTAGAGCCGCTCGTACCGGACCTGCGCGGCCTCGATCTCGTCGACGCCGCGCAGCACGTGCACCTTGCGGAACCCCTCCCGGCCCAACTGGCCGAGCGAGCGCTTCAGGTCCCGCTGCATCCGGCTGAGCACGTGCCGGCCGAAGTCACGTTCCGGCCGGCTGCGGGTACGTTCCCAACACACCTGCTCCGGAACGTCCAGCACGATCGCCACCGGCAGTACGTCGTGCTCGCGGGCCACCTTCACCAGCCCGGCCCGGGCGTGCGGCTGAAGGTTCGTCGCGTCGACCACGGTGAGCCGGCCGGCCCGCAGCCGCTTGCCGGCGACGTAGTGCAGCACGTCGAACGCATCGGACGAGGCGGACTGGTCGTTCTCGTCGTCGGCGACCATCGCCCGGAACGTGTCCGACGACAGCACCTGCGTCGCCGCGAAGTGCCGCCGGGCGAACGTCGACTTGCCGGACCCGGACAGCCCGACGAGCGCCACCAGCGCCAACTCGGGAATCTCCAGCTCGCTCACCGTGCCACCTCGCTCGCTGCGCTCGCTCACTTCTCGACCCCTTCCGTCGGTTGGGCGGTCTCGGCCCGGGTGAACAGGGCCAGTTGGGTCGGGGTGCCGACCTGCGGATCGTCGTCGCCGACGCCGGTGAAGCCGACCGTGTAGCCGTACCGGCCGGCGACCTCGGTCGCCCACCGGGTGAACTCGGCCCGGGTCCACTCGAACCGGTGATCCGCATGCCGGTGCGCCCCCGGCGCCAACCCCTCGTAGCGCACGTTGTATTCGACGTTCGGCGTCGTCACCACCACCGCACCCGGCCGGGCGTGGCCGAACACCGCGTCCGCCAGCGCCGGCAGCCGGGGCGGGTCGACATGCTCGACAACCTCCATCAGTACGGCCGCATCGAACCCCCGCAACCGGTCGTCCCGGTACGTCAGCGCCGACTGCCACAGCTTGATCCGGCCGCGCTGCCGCTCCGGCAGCCGGTCCAGCCGCAACCGCCGCTCGGCGATCTCCAGAATCCGGGCCGACACGTCGACGCCGACGATCTCGGTGAACCGGCGGTCCCGGGCCAGGTCGCCGAGCAGCGCGCCGCCGCCGCAACCGAGGTCGAGCACCCGGGTGGCGCCGACCTCGGCGAGCGCGGCCAGCACCGCGGCCCGGCGCTCCACCGCCAGCGGCTTACGGACCGCCTCGCCGGCACCCGCACCGTCGGCGGGCGGTTCCACCGTGTCCGCTTCCGGATCGTCCTCGACGAGCCGCTGCTCGGCGAGGCGGGACAACGCCTGCCCGGCCAGCGCGCGGCGGTGCGCCAGATAGCGCCGGGTGATCAGTCCGTGCTCCGGGTGATCGGCGAGCCAGCCGCTGCCGGCCCGCAACAGCTTGTCGATCTCGTCCGGCGCGACCCAGTAGTGCTTTGCGTCGTCGAGCACCGGCAGCAGCACGTACAGGTGGTTGAGGGCGTCGGCCAGCCGTACCGTGCCGGTCAGCGTCAGGTCGACGTACCGGCTGTCGCCCCACTGCGGAAACCGCTCGTCGAGCGGGATCGCGGTCGCGGTGACCGCCCAGCCCAGCGGGGTGAACAGCCGGTCCGCCAGTTCCGCACCGCCCCGGCAGCGCAGTACCGGCACCCGGACCTCCAGCGGGATCGCGGTGGCCGAAAGCTCCGGCCGGTCCTTCGAGTCGCCCCGCAGCGCCGACCGGAACACCTTCGCCAGGGCGGCGGCGAGCAGGCTCGACGCGGCGTACGGCCGGTCGTTGACGTACCGGCCGAGGGTGAAGTCGTCCGGCATCGCACCCGGCTGGCCCCTGCCACCCCGGCCCTTCGGGCCCGACAACCGCAGCGGATCGACGTCGAGCAGCAGCGCGGCCGTGCACCGCTGCGGCGTCGCCTCCGGGAACAGCACGTGGGCGGTGCCGGTCGGCATCTCGAACGAGTGCGCCCGGTCGGGATGCTTGACCAGCAGGTAACCCAGATCCGTAGCCGGTCGGTGGGTGGTGGAGACAGTGATCAGCACACCGGCGATGATGGCAGGCCGGCGCCTGCCGGGCGTCCCGGTTTTTCGACGCCGGCGGGTTACTGCGGGTACGGCGTCTCGCCGCGCGCCAGCATCCCGACGAGCTTCGCGATCCGGCGTTGCCTGGTCGCATCGGTCCCCGCGGTCGCGACCCGGTGCAGGACCGCGTACCGGTTCTGGCCGTTCAGCGTCGCGTACGTCGCCGCGGCGGCCGGACTGTCGTCCAGCGCCCTCGCCAGATCCGGCGGCATCTCGATGCTGGCCGGTCCCTGGTAGGCCCGCTCCCACCGGCCGTCCGCCCTGGCCCGCTCGACCTCGCCGAACCCGCGCGGGCGCATCCGCTGCTCGGCGCTCAGCCGCGCCACGTTCTGCACGTTGCGGGCCGACCACAGACTGCGTTGGCGGCGGGGCGTGAACCGTTGCCGGTAGGTGTGCTCGTCGATGCGCTTGGCCTGCCCGTCGATCCAGCCGCTGCACAGGGCCTCGTCGAGCGCCTGCGCGTAGCTCAGCGACGTGGGATCGGTGACACCCTTGCGGGCCAGCAGCAGCCAGACACCGTCGGAACTGTCCTCGTTGGCGTCGAGCCAGGCCCGCCACGCCGCGACGTCGGGGACGACCAGGACGTCAGGATCGGTCATCTCGTCACTATCGTCGGATGGGCGGTCCGGGTCTTGTACTTTCCCGACGTGTCGGCGGCCGTCTCACCGGTCGACCCCGATGGTGATCAACCCCAGGTAGCCGTCGCCCTCCCTCGACAACGTCAGCATCGGTGGCGTGTCACCACCGGAGCGCATCACCCCGTCCCGGTCGTTGGTGGTGTCCCGGCCGGTGCGTGACGAGTACGGCCCGGTCGCGTACACCTGCGCGCTGACCGCCTCGTCGAAGTAGAGCTGGGTGGTCAGCGTGGTGCTGGTGTCCAGGTGGACCTTGGTATGGATGTGCACGGTCCGCCCCCGGTACCAGCCCGGGTAGATCGTCACGAACTCCACGATGCCGTCCGCGTTGGTGACCTGGGCACCGCGCAGGTAGATCTCGTCGTCGGTGGGACCGGTGCCGCCACGGCCGGGCGCGCCGCCGCTGCCGGTCGACGCCGACTCGAAGCCGGAGTAGAGCCCGCCGGCGTCGCAGTGCCAGATGTCGACCGCCGCGTTGGGTACGGGTGCGCAGTCGCCGACCTCCTGCACCCGTACGGCCAGCCGCAGCCGCACCCCCGGCCGGTCCTCGCGGATGTCGCTGCGGATCACCTTCGGGTCGAAGTAGTACGGGCCCTCGGTCTGCTCCGGCGTCACGACGCAGCTCGCCGCGTCGTCGAAGAGGTCGGCGAGGGCCGGGTCGGCGCCGGTCTGCGGTTGGACCGTGGTGGTCGCGCCGGCGCTGGTGGTCACTTCCGCGCTCGTGGTCGGGGTGGCGTTCCGACCGTCACCGCACGCGGCGAGCAGCGTGCCGAGCCCGACGGTGCCGATGCCGGCGAGCGCCCGCCTACGGTCGATCCGGTACGTCATGGGAATGCTCCTCGTTTCGAACCTGCCCGAGAAGCCTCCGCCCGATCCCTGTGCCGAACCTGTGCCACTCCTGTACGTTCCCCCGCCCCGCCCCGCCCCGCCCCGCCCCGCCCCGCCCCGCCGCCTCCCGTGCCCGCGCCCCGCCGTGCCCGCGCCCCGCCGCGTTGATCAAGGATTAGTTGTGTCGCAAAAAGGGCGACTCGGGCACGGTTTCCCCTCGATCGCGCCGCGCGGCACGATTTCTCCTTGATCAACGCGGCAACGCGGCGCGGCAACGCGGCGGGGCGCGGCACGACGCGACGCGACGCGACGTGGCGGGGCGTGGCGGGGCGTGGCGGGGTGCGGCGGGGTGCGGCGGGGTGCGACGTGGCGGGGCGTGGCGGGGTGCGACGCGACGTGGCAACGCGGCGGGGTGACACGACATGCGGCAACGCGGCTGGGCGGATCGCGTCGGCCGGGGCTACCCGGCGAGCGCTGCCCGCATCGTGGCCACGACCTGCGCGGGTTGCCGGTAGATGTCGACGTCGGTGAAGTAGCGCATGCTCCAGCCGTGCTCGGCCAACCAGTTGTGCCGCCGTCGGTCCAGCCGCATCCGTTCCCGGTCGGTGTGTGACCGCCCGTCGTACTCGGCTCCGACCCGCTGTCGGCGGTAGCCGAGGTCGAGCCGGAACTGCGGATCGTCCCAGGCGTCGAAGACCCACAGTTGCGGTTCGGGAGCTGGCAGGCCGCCGTCGAGGAGGATCATGCGGAGTTGACTCTCCTGCCGGCATTCCGGGCGTGGATCCCCGAGCGGTACGACCTCGCGGGCCTGCCGGACGCCGCGCAGACCGTCGTGCAGGGCAACCTCGGTGGCGAGCGCGGACGGAGTGCTGGCCCGGGCCCGTAGTGCGGCGTCGACCACGGCGAGCGCGTCGATCCGGCTGCAGATTCGGGCCAGGTCGACGATCACCCGTTCCGGTGCCGCGCAGGGTAGGCCGGCCACCTCGACCGGAAGCAGCGGTAACACGGCCTGGTGGCCGACGACACCGCTGATCTGGGGGACCGGCCGCCCGCTCGGGCTGATGACGTGGATCCGGCCGGTCGGGACGACGCCGAATCCGTACAACCGGGCGGCGGTGTGGAATCCGAACACGGTGTCGGGTGGCAGCACCTGCCGGACCGCGTGCAGGCGGTCGACGAAGGAGGGCTGGCCGCCGGACACGTACGTCCCCCGCGTGACGCGGTGCAGGGCTCCGGTGCGTACCCGGTCCCGGATCTGGTTGGGGCTGAGGCCGCGGGCGAGCAGTTCGGCGTACCGCCAGGTCGTCATGCCCGAGAGCGTGGCGATCGCCGACCCCGCCCCGCCACCCCGCACGTCGAACCTGTGGACAACGGGGCGCCCTGTGGATAACCGCCAGCCTGCACGGGCGGCGGCCGCTACGCGTTGATCAAGGGGAAAGCGTGGCGATTTTGTCCGTTTCCACCCACGACTTGTCCTTGATCAACGGGGAAAACGCGGGCGCTGGCTCAGCGGTAGTCCTCGTCCAGGTTGACGATCCGGGCCTGTTCGGTGGCGTCGTACTCGGTGACCTCCAGGCCCCGGTGCAGCTCGGGCTCGTCCTCCGCCGGGTCGGCGACGGTCGCCTGCTCGACGGCGTCCGCCTGGGGCGTCTCCGGGTCACGCTCCTCGGGAGAAAGGTGGTCGCCGGGTGCGAAGTCCTCGTCTGGCCTGGTCATCGCCGCCTCCTCGCGGTTCGCGGGTGCTGAACTCACCGTACGGGTTGACATCCGTGCCCGCCGGACGCCGCCGCTAAACGAGTCACCCGTTTTGGTGTCACGACTGGTCCTGCGGTGACACGATGGGACCGTGGGGATTCTGATCCGGTTGGTGGTCAACGCCGTCGCACTGTGGGTCACCACCCTCGTGGTGCCAGGAATCGACGTGACCGGCGGCTCGGCCGGCCGGAACGTCCTGACGCTGCTGGCGGTTGCGCTGATCTTCGGCATCGTCAACGCGGTGATCAAACCGATCGTCAAGGTGGTCGGCTGCGTCTTCTACATCCTGACCCTGGGGTTGATCGCTCTTGTGGTCAACGCCCTGTTGTTCCTGCTGACCGACTGGCTCGCCAAGGCGCTCAACCTTCCGTTCCACGTGGACGGTTTCTGGCCGGCGTTCTGGGGTGCGATCGTGATGGCCGTCGTCGGTTGGGCGATCAGCCTCGCGGTGCCCGACCGGTGGGAGGGCACCCGGGCCTGAGCCGGCCCGGGGTCGGCGGCCTGAGCGGCCCGGGGCCGATTCCCGGCCCGCGAAGCAACTACGGGATACTGCCGGGCGGAGGACAGCGCGGTCCGGCGCACACACCCAGGACACTGCGGCCCGTGGCCGTGAGCGGTCAGTAAGGAGCATTTGTCATGCCCATCGCTTCCCCCGAGGTCTACGCCGAGATGCTCGACCGCGCCAAGGCCGGCGCGTTCGCATACCCCGCGATCAACGTGACGTCCTCGCAGACCCTCAACGCCGCCCTGCGCGGTTTCGCCGACGCGGGCAGCGACGGCATCATCCAGGTGTCGACCGGTGGCGCCGAATACCTCTCCGGCCCGACCGTGAAGGACATGGTCACCGGTTCGGTCGCGTTCGCCGCGTACGCGCACGAGGTCGCCAAGCACTACCCGGTGAACATCGCGCTGCACACCGACCACTGCCCGAAGAACAAGCTCGACGGGTTCGTCCGCCCGCTGCTCGCCATCTCCAAGGAGCGGGTCGCCAAGGGGGGCGAGCCGCTGTTCCAGTCGCACATGTGGGACGGCTCGGCCGTGCTGCTGGAGGAGAACCTCCAGATCGCCGAGGAACTGCTCGGCCAGGCCGCCGCCGCCAAGATCGTGCTGGAGATCGAGGTCGGCGTCGTCGGCGGTGAAGAGGACGGCGTGGTCGGCGCCATCGACAACAAGCTCTACACCACCGTCAGTGACGGTCTGGCGATGGTCGACCGCCTCGGTCTGGGTGAGAAGGGCCGCTACATGGCGGCGCTGACCTTCGGCAACGTGCACGGTGTCTACAAGCCCGGCAACGTCAAGCTCCGTCCGGAGATCCTCAAGGAGATCCAGGACGCCGTCGGCGCCAAGTACGGCAAGGAGAAGCCGCTCAGCCTGGTCTTCCACGGCGGTTCCGGCTCGCTGCTGTCGGAGATCCGCGAGGCGCTCGACTACGGCGTGGTCAAGATGAACATCGACACCGACACCCAGTACGCCTTCAGCCGTCCCGTCGCGGACCACATGTTCCGCAACTACGACGGCGTGCTCAAGGTGGACGGCGAGGTCGGCAACAAGAAGATGTACGACCCCCGGGTCTGGGGCAAGCAGGCCGAGGCCGGCCTGTCGCAGCGGGTCGTCGAGGCGTGCGAGCACCTGCGTTCGACGGGCACCTCGCTCAGCAAGTGATCTTTCGGCTCCACCCGACGGGCGTCACGAAACCGTGGCGCCCGTCGGCGTATCCGCCGCCACGCCCGGTCACCGCCTAGAATTGTCCGATTCGGAGGTTGGCGTACGCCCCACGCCGGCCTCGACCCCGGACGGTGGAGGTCGGTCGTGCTCGGCATCGAGGGCTACGAGCCGCAGTGGACCCACAGTGCCCGGAGCCTCGCCGCCGCCCACCGGGCCCGGTTCGGCCGGCTCGTCGGCCGCCCGCTCGAGGGGCCTGGCTGATGTGGGACGTCGACCAGCGGACCTGGTTCGCCGGCGGACCGGTGATCCTCGGCTTCGGCGACGTCAACGTCGAGGTCACCCACCGCAAGTTCGACGAGTGCGCGATCACCTGGAACCAGGTCGACATGTCGATGCCGCTCGACTGGCCCGGCCTCGCGCTGGACTGGCGGGCCGACGCCCACGAGGCGCTGCACGCCGCCCGGGGCCGCCGGCTGCGGGCCGTCAACGTGATCGAGCGGATCATGCCGTCGCCGTGGCGGCCGCGCGTGCTGCACGCCGTCGAGTTCCTCTTCGACGGTGCCCGGTTGGCGATCCACAACGCGCTCGACGAGAACGGGCTGACCGGGGCGCCCGAGGTGACCCTCCCGATCGGCTTCTGGTGCCGGATCTCGGTCGCCTGACCCGACACCTTCCGCCCCGCCCCGGGCCGGGCCGCCCGCCCGAGGTCAGCCCGTGAGCAGCTGTACGACGTCCTCGACGTCGTCGGCCAGGTGGACGGTCTTGGCCAGGTCGCCGTCCGGCGACAGTGCCAGCAGCGGTCGCAGCAGTGCCTCGACCGGCAGCGTCTCGGTCCAGAACGCCCGGTCGAGGAAGATGTACGGGCCGCTGTCGCCGTCGGTGCGGTAGAAGGTCTTCGTCGCCGCCTGGAACACCTCCTGCACCGTGCCGGCCCGTCCGGCGGCGAAGACGATCCCGCCCCTGGCCAGCCGCAGGATGGTGTCCTCGCGGATCGCGTTGGAGAAGTACTTCGCGATCTGGCCGGCGAACAGGTTGGCCGGCTCGTGGCCGTAGAGCCAGGTCGGGATGGCCAGCCCGCCGCATCGGGCCCAGTCGAGCGGGTCGGCCGGCGTGAACCGCTCGCGTACGGCCAGCGCCGCCGCCGTGTACGGGTCGTGGTCGTGGAAGTTCGGGGCGCCCGCCAGCAGGTCGATCGCGGCGGTCAGCTCGTCGGCCGTCCGGGTGGCGAGGTAGGCGCCCAGGTTCGCGGCCTCCATCACGCCCGGCCCGCCCCCGGTGACGACGAGCCGGTCGGCGCGGGCCAGCCGCCAGCCGATCGCGGCGGCGAGGCGGTAGGTCGTCGTACCCCGGGGCACCGCGTGCCCGCCCATCACCCCGACCACCGAGGCCGGCCCGTGCGTCGCCAGCCAGGCATCCGTCACGTGGGCGAGGGCGTTGTCGACGGCGTGGTCGTGCAGCCGCTGGGCCAGCGCCTCACGGATCTCCGGCAGCGCGCCGCCGTGCGCGCGGAAGTGGTCGTAGACCACGGTGTCGTACATGCCGGCGAACCCGGCGGCGTCGAAGCCGGCGTACAGGTCCGGCGGGGTGTAGAGCCGGGACGGATGGATCGCGTACGGCAGCGCCCGGAACGGCGGCACCACGTGGGCGCCGCGCAGCACCACGTCCGCCTCGACCGCCCGGGACGCGAAGCGGCACCCGATGAACAGGGTGTCGGTCAGGTCGACCGGGGCAAGGTCGGGGACCGGCTCCTCGTCGAGCCGCAGGCCCTGCACGGTCAGCCCGGCGAGGCTGCCGGCCCGCAGGTGCAGGTCGAGTTCGGCCCGCGACTCGATCTCGTCGGGCGAGTTGTCGTGGGGGAGCAGGACGTCGATCGGCGGTGGGGTGGACACGCCCGCCATCCTGCCCCGTGCCGGCAACCGGCAGGCGACGTGGACCCCGCCCCTGAGGGGGCCGGGTCCGGCGCGCCGGGTTGAATGGGTTCATGCAGAACCTGTTGCCCGAGCCGCCGCCGACCCTGCTGACCGCCGACGACGACGCCGAGGCGGCGCTCGCCGCCGCCGAGAAGGAGGACACCGACGACGCGTACGCCTCGGTCGCCGCACGTTTCCCGACGCACAGCGGGGCCTGGGCCGCGCTCGGTGCCCGGGCGTTCGACGCCGGCCAGGTCGTCGCGGCGTACGCCTACGCCCGTACCGGCTACCACCGGGGCCTCGACCAGTTGCGCCGCAGCGGCTGGAAGGGCCACGGCCCGGTGCCGTGGTCGCATTCGCCCAACCGTGGCTTCCTGCGCAGCCTGCACGTGCTGTCGAAGGCTGCCGGCCAGATCGGCGAGTCCGACGAGGCGGCCCGCTGCGCCCAGTTCCTCCGGGACTGCGACCCGGCGGCCGGCGACGCGCTCGCCAGCTCCTGAGTCGCCGGCCGGCCCGGAACGGCCGGCAGCTCACAACCCGACGGCCACCGCCGCGGCGATCTTCAACCAGGCGTCGCGGGTGGCCGTCGACAGCTGCCCGTAGCGGACCGGCTCGCCAATGTCGATGAGCCGCTCGTACGGCGCCAGCAGCACCGCCCGGGTACGGGCCGCGAAGTGCTCTTCGATTGCCGGCAGGTCGATCTCCTTGCGGGACGGCGGCATCGACACGACGGTGATCGCCTGGCGGACCAGCCGCTGCCGGCCGGTCTGCTCCAGGTGGTCGAGCATCCGGGCGGCCGGCTCGGCCGAGTCGTTGCGGGCCGACATGGTCACCACGAGCTGGTCGGTGGCGTCGATGGCGGCCTGCCAGTTCTCCGCGCGCACGTTGTTGCCGGTGTCGACGAAGATCAGCTTGTAGAACCGGCTGACCACCTCGCGGATGTCGCCGAACGCCATCCGGGTCAGCATCTCGCCCGCGGTGGCCGACTCGTCCGAGGCGAGCACGTCGAACATGCCCTCACCCTGCGCCCGGACGTACTGCGACAGGTCGCCGACCCGGCCGTGCGTGCCCCGGAACTGCTCCAGGTCGCGGAGCAGGTCGCGGACCGTACGGGAGTGGAAGTCCTGCTGCGCCCGCATCCCGAGGGTGCCCTGCGTCTCGTTGTTGTCCCAGGCCAGCACGTATCCGCCGCGCTTCTGCCCGAACGTCATCGCGAGCAGCAGGATCGCCACCGTCTTGCCGGCGCCGCCCTTGGGATTGACCACCGTTACCTGACGTAGCCCGCCGAAGTTGCGGCGGACCATCTCGACGTCGTGCTTGATCTCCTGCTCGTAGCGGCCGGGACGCATCTTGACCAGCCCGAACGTGGTGCGGTTGACCGCGGCGCGGACCCCCATCGTGGCAACCGGGTCCGGTGGTCGGACGGCCCGCCGCCGGGCGAACTCCTCCGCGGTCGGGATGACGGTCGGTGGCCTGCCGGGCGGCCCGGCGGGCGCCCCGGGACCCGGCTGCCCGCCGTACGGCGCACCGGGGTGACCGGGCGGCGGCGGGCCACCGACACCCGCGCCGGGCGGCGGTACGCCGGGCTGGCCGGGCGGCCCGCCGTACGCCCCAGGTGCGTACGGGGCACCGGGCTGGCCGTACGGCGTGCCCGGGCCGGCCTGCGGGGCGGGGTACGGCGTGCCTGGAGCGGGATACCCCGTGCCCTGAGCTGGGTACGGCGTGCCCGGAGCTGGGTACGGCGTGCCCGGACCGGTCTGCGGGACGGTGGGCGGCGGACCGTACGGTCCGGCGGGAGCGCCGGCGTCCGGCTGGGTGCCGTGACCGGTGGGCGGCCCGACCTGGCCGCCGGCCTCGGCGGCGGGCGTGGCGGGGCCGGGATCGGTGGGCGCACCGGGAGGCGTCGAATCGGCGCCGTGGGGCGACTCTCGGTCACTGGCCGCGGGATGGGCGGGCGCCGCGCCGGACCACCCGGCGGGATCGGCTGGCGGCGGCGCGTCACGAAGCGGCGCCTGGTGCGCCCCGGTCGCCTTGTGGAGCGCCGGTCCGGGCTGCGCCGGGCCCGGTGGCATCGGTCCGGGCTGCGCCGGGCCCGGTGGCATCGGTCCGGGCTGCGCCGGGCCCGGTGACATCGGTCCGGGCTGCGCCGGACCTGGTGACATCGGTCCGGGTGGGGTCGGGCCGGGAGGCGCCTCGGCCGACATCGGCGCCGGGACCGGTCGCTCCGGTCCGGCCGGCGGAGCGGGCTGGGGCGTGGGCCCGTACGACCAGGGTGAGACCGGGCGTGGGCCGACCGCCGGCGGCGGCGGTACGGGCAGGGCCGGCATCGGCTGCTGCGGAACGGGTCGCGCTGCCTGGGACTGATCCGGTAGCTGCGGAACGCCCCATGGCGGCGCGGTGGCCCAGGCGGGCCGCGATTCCGGCCGGGCGGCCGGACCCGCCGTGGCCGTGTGATCGGGTCGGCCAGCCGGTTCGCCGGGTACGGGGCCGGCGCCGGGCGGGCCGTCGGGCGGGAACGGCCGACCGACGGGCGACCGGCCGTCGGCCGGGGCCGGACCGCCGGGCGGCTGGCCGATCGGTTGGGTCTGGTCGCCCGGTGGGTGCTGGTCGCCCGGTTGAGGCTGGTCGCCACGCCGATCCGAGCCGACGACCGGGACCAGTTGGGTGCGTGACGCCACCGCGTGCGGACGGCCGTGCACCGGGCCGCTCTCCGGTACCTCGCCGTCGGGCTCCTCCGGCGGCCAGAACGGCTCCTCGGACCAGGTCGGACCGGCCGCTTCGGGCCTGGCCTGCCCCGGCGGGGGCTCCGGTCCGGTCCACCTCGGCTCGTTCGCGCCCGGCACGTACAGCCGGTCTGCGTGATCGTTTGTCACGGCGGCCTCCCCTCGCCCCTACGAGGATAGGTAAGCCGGGCAGATCGCACCCGACTCCAACATCAGCCGGGGTAGACCGCCCAGGCTGCGGGCTCGATCCACCAGGACCGCTTCCGGCCCAGTTCGCCGGCCACCCCGTCGTCGAGGTACGGCACCTCGCCGTCGCGCGGCACGACCGCGGTCGCCCGGCCACGGGCCCGGCGGACCTCGAGACGTACCCGTGATCTGCGCCACCGGGACCGGACGGTCACCGGGACGGCGACCGCGACCTCGATCAGGCCGTCGGCCGGGTCGGCGCGGCTCAGCAGTGTCACGTCGGACAGCGTGGCGTAGCCGGCGGCGTTGCCGATCGCACAGGCCAGCAGCGGTTCGTCACCGTTGCTGAGCACCGTGTCGTCGACCTCCACCCGGCCCCGCCAGGCCAGCGGCCGGCCGGCCTCGTCGGCGCCGCCGAGCAGGGCACCGTCGAGAGTGACCGATCCGCCGTCGTTGCGGAGCAGGTCGAGGCGGCGTACCCGGTCGCCGAGGACGGCCGCGGCGACCGCCGCCGGGTCGCGGGGCAGGCCGAGTTGCGCCGCCAGGTCACGCTGGTCGGCGCCGCGGGCCGGGTCGAGCGGCAGGATGCCGATCGCCGGCAGGTCGGGCAGGGTGCGGTTGGCGGCGAGGTCGGCCGGGCGCCGGCTGGGCGGCGGGGCGTACCGGCGGACCATCCGGCGCATCACGGCGCGTAGTTGGCTGTCGCTGGCCGTAGCGATGATCAGTCGGGTCTTCGCGTCCCCGTCGGGCCAGTCGAGACCGTCCGGCCGGGCCGGGCCGTCGAGCCGGGCCAGCACCGCGTCGATCTCGGCGTCGGAGTGCGCGGTCACCATCGTCACCCGCGCGCCGGCCGTGGTGAGGGCGTCCGCGCAGTTCAGCACCGGTACGCGGGGTGTCTCGGCGCACTCGTCGCCGCCCGGTTCGGATGCGCCGCCGCAGCATCCGCCGCCGGTGCCGCAGGCCGCCTTCTGATCGTCGGCGGCGCCCAGCGTGAGCAACACCACGTCGTACACGCCGATGGCCTCCTGCCTCGTGATACAGCCCTTTGCCGGCCGTACCGTAACTTCTTGTTAGCCTGACACCTCGGGCTCGCCACGCGGTCGCCACCTGGCACCCGAGCCCTTCGGAGGCGGGATTTAGATGCCAGCGATCGTGCTCATCGGCGCTCAGTGGGGCGACGAGGGCAAGGGCAAGGTTACCGACCTGCTGGGCGAGCGGGTCGACTACGTGGTGCGCTACTCGGGCGGCAACAACGCCGGCCACACGGTGATCACCCCCGACGGCCAGAAGTACGCCCTGCACCTGATGCCCTCCGGGGCGCTGTCACCCAACGCGATGATCGTCATCGGCAACGGTGTCGTGGTCGACCCGAAGGTGCTGCTCGCCGAGATCGACGGCCTCGCCGAGCGCGGTGTCGACGTGTCGCGGTTGCGGATCTCCGGCGACGCGCACCTGATCATGCCGCACCACCGGGCGATGGACCGGGTGGTCGAGCGCTACCTCGGCTCGTCGCGGATCGGCACCACCGGCCGGGGCATCGGCCCGGCCTACGGCGACAAGGTCGCCCGGATGGGCATCCGGCTGCAGGACCTGCTCGACCCGGGCATTCTGCGCAAAAAGCTGGAACTGGTGCTGCGGGAGAAGAACCAGCTCCTCTTCAAGGTCTACAACCGCAAGGGCCTGGAGCCCGACGCGGTCGCCGAGGAATACCTGGAGTACGCGGAGCGGCTGCGGCCGTACATCGCGGAGACCCGCACCATGCTCTGGGACGCCCTCGACCGGGGCGAGACCGTGCTGATGGAGGGTGCCCAGGCGACCATGCTCGACATGGACCACGGCACCTATCCCTTCGTGACGTCGTCCAACCCGACCGCCGGCGGGGCGTGCGTCGGCGCCGGGATCCCGCCGACCGCCATCTCCAAGGTCATCGGCGTGACGAAGGCGTACACCACCCGTGTGGGGTCGGGACCGTTCCCGACCGAACTGTTCGACGACAACGGCATGCACCTGCGCAAGATCGGCGCCGAGTACGGCACCACCACCGGCCGGGAGCGTCGCTGTGGCTGGTTCGACGCGGTGGTGGCCCGCTATGCCACCCGGCTCAACGGCATCACCGACCTCGTGGTGACCAAGCTCGACGTGCTGACCGGCCTGGAGAAGGTGCCGATCTGCGTCGGCTACGAGATCAACGGCGAGCGGTTCGACGACATGCCGATGACGCAGACCGACTTCCACCACGCCGTGCCCGTCTACGAGGAGCACGACGGCTGGTGGGAGGACATCTCCAAGGCCCGCAGCGAGGCGGACCTGCCGGAGAACGCCCGCCGCTACGTTGCCCGGATCGAGGAACTCTGCGGCACCAAGGTGTCCGTGGTCGGGGTCGGCCCCGGCCGTGAGGAGAACGTCGTCCGCCACCCACTTCTGCCTTAGGACAACAGTGCGCGTACTTCTCATCGGTGGTGGCGGGCGGGAGCATGCCCTCGCCCTCGGGCTCGCCGCCGACCCGTCCGTCGACCACCTGATCGCCGCCCCCGGTAACCCGGGCATCGCCGAGGTCGCCGAACTGCGGACGGTCACCCCGACCGATCCCGACGCGGTCGCGGCGCTCGCCGTCGAGACCAACGCCGACCTGGTGGTCGTCGGCCCGGAGGCGCCGCTGGTGGCCGGGGTCGCCGACGCCGTACGCGCCAAGGGCATCGCGTGCTTCGGCCCGTCCGCCGCCGCCGCGCGGCTGGAGGGCTCGAAGACGTACGCGAAGGAGATCATGGCGGCGGCCGGGGTGCCGACCGCCCGCGCCCACACCTGCACCGACCCGGACTCGGCGGCCAGGGCGCTCGACGACTTCGGCGCCCCGTACGTGGTGAAGGACGACGGTCTCGCCGCCGGCAAGGGCGTCGTGGTCACCGACGACCGGGCAGCCGCGCTGCGGCACGCCGCCGAGTGTGGTCGGGTGGTGATCGAGGAATACCTGTCCGGCCCCGAGGTCTCGCTCTTCGTGGTCACCGACGGCGAGGCGGCGGTGCCGCTGCTGCCCGCCCAGGACTTCAAGCGGGTCGGTGCCGGCGACACCGGACCGAACACCGGTGGAATGGGTGCGTACGCCCCGCTGCCGTGGGCGCCGCCCGGCCTGGTCGACGAGGTGATGGCCAAGGTCGTCCACCCGACGTTGGCGGAGCTGCGCCGGGCCGGCAACCCGTTCGCCGGCCTGCTCTACGTCGGCCTGGCGATCACCGCCGACGGTCCCCGGGTGATCGAGTTCAACGCCCGGTTCGGCGACCCGGAGACGCAGGTGGTGCTCGCCCTGCTGGAGACGCCGCTGGCCGGACTGCTGGGCGCGGCGGCGAACGGCACGCTGGCCGGGCACCCGCCGCTGCGCTGGCGGCCGGGAGCCGGGGTGACCGTGGTGGTCGCGTCGGACGGCTACCCGGCGTCGCCGCGTACCGGCGACGTGATCACCGGTGCCGACCGGCCGGGGATCATCCATGCCGGCACCCGCCGGGCCGACGACGGCACGCTGCTGTCGGCCGGTGGCCGGGTGCTCTGTGCGACGGCGACCGGCGCCGACCTGACCGCCGCGCGGGATGCCGCGTACGCCCTGGTCGACGGGGTGCGGCTGGACGGCTCGCACCACCGCCGCGACATCGCGCTCGCCGCCGCCGAGGGGCGGGTGAGCCTGCCCGGCTGACGGCGGCGGCACGAAAGCGGGATTTGCGGACGTCACTGCTTTCCTACCGTGGATTCCATCACCGGTCGTGCGGCCGGGATGGTTCCCGCTAGGAGCGAATCATGAAGGTGTCCAACGCATCTCGCCGCAACCGACTGTCCGGGTCGTACGCCGGCCGGGTCGCGCTCGTCGTCGCTGGTGGCGCGTTTGCCCTGGCGGCCACGGGCTGTGGTCCGCTGACCGGCGAATCAGCCGCGCCGGTGAAGAGCGGAGAGGTCATCCCGATCGGGTCGGGCACCCCGGCCCCGCCGACCACCGAAGCCTCGCCGGTGGTCAGTGCGACCCCGGCCGGCCTGCCCGGCGGCGTCCCCAGTGGGATGCCGGGCGGCCTGCCGACCAAGGGGACGCCGGGGGGCGGCCAGCCGACCCAGGGCGGTGGGCACCCGACGAAGCCGCCGGCGGGTACCTCGATCGTCTACTTCAAGGTCGTCCAGAAGCCGACCTGCCCGACCGGCACCGACCCGGGCCGGGCGCTGATCGTCGGGTGGAAGACCACCGGCGCGACGGCGGTGGCGCTGTCGGCCGACAACCCGGGCATGGTGGGCAGCTACGGCACCTACCACGGCAACGAGGGGTCGCAGGAGTTCTCGTTCTCGTGTGCCGAGAAGGGCAGGACCGAGACGCACACCTACACGATCCACACGATCGGCGACGGTCCGCAGCGGTCGAAGACGCTCGACGTCTCGTTGCAGGTGCCCCTGAACTGAATGACGACCGGGTCGGCGCCACCGGCGCCGACCCGACCGGTGCGCCGTTACGCCTTGGGAATGTCGAAGAGGTTCTGAATGCTGGCGGCCAGGCCCAGGTCGCCCTTTGCCTTCACCTTGCCGGTCATGAAGAGCATGACCGGGTTTGCGCTGCCCGAAATGATCTTCAGGAATTCGACCGGTCCGACGGTGAGGGTCAGCTTGGGCTCCCGCTGCGGCGGCTTCGCGGTCGTGCAGGTGCCGTTCTCGATCACCACCTCGTACGTGTCGGAGCTGCCGTCCGGGCCGCCGGTGATGACCCAGTGCAGCACCGTGTTGGTGTTGGCGCCCTTGTCGGCCCGGAAGAGTGAAGGCATCCGGTTGAACACCTCGTCGAGAACCTTGCCGCGTACGTCGCTCTGCATCACCTGGGCGATCTGCGCGTCCGGGGTGGCCTTGACGAGCTTGGCGAACTCCTGGGGATCCACCGAGGCGAACCTGGCCGGGTCGAAGTCGGTCATCGCTTTGATACCTTCCGCCAGTCGAGAACTTACTGACAAGTAACTTTAGGTACGGGCAGGTACGGCGGCAAGCCGGCCACCCCGCTGGCGGGCGGCCGACTACCCGGACGTGACGGTACCGGTCAGGTGCGGCCGGCCGGACCGGGCGTCGTGCAGGGCGAAACTCCAGGCCGGGCTGGCGCTGAAGGCGACCGTCGACGGCAGCAGGATCGGCAGCTTGAAGGCGACGTCCACCGTGTAGGCGTCCGGCAGCCGGCCCTCCAGCGCGGCCAGGCACCGGGCCTTGCTCCACATGCCATGGGCGATCGGCCGGGCGAAACCCAACAGCCGCGCCCCGACCCGGGACGTGTGGATCGGGTTCTGGTCGCCGGACACCCGCGCGTACTCCGTACCCACCCGGGGCTCGACCCGCCAGCGGCCGGAAGCGGCCGGCGGTGCGGGCCGATCACCCGGACCGCGCCCGTCCCGGTCGCCGGCGGTGCGCTCCCGCCGCAGGTACGTCGACACCCCGCGCCACACCACCTCGCCACCGACCGAGGCGGTGGCGAGTACGTCGAACTGCCGCCCCCGGGCATGCGGCCGCAGGTCGGCGGCCCGGACCGACAGGTCGAGGGCCTCACCCGCGTCGACCGGGCGCCCGACGGTGATCCGGTTGGCCACGTGCACCAGCCCGACCAGCGGGAACGGGAAGTCCGGCGCCGACATCAGCCGCATCGACAGCGGGAACGCGAGGACGTGCGGATAGGTGGCCGGCAACGTGTCGGTGAGCCGGAAGCCGCACACCCGGTCGTACGCGGCCAGCTGGCGGCGGTCCACGGTGACGCCGCGCAGCCGCAGCTCCAGTCCGGGCAGCGTGTCGCCGCCACGCCGGCCGCCGAGACCGGGGACGAGGCCGATCGCGGCCTGCCGGTAGAGCGGGCCGACGGCGGGTGGGGTGGTCAGCACCAGCGTGCCGGCGGGCGGTCCGGGCGGCTTCGCAGCGGTGCCGTCGGTCGTCGGGTCGTCGCTCATCACGCCCCCAGCAGGCTCTGGCCGCAGACCCGCACCACGTTGCCGGTCACCCCGCCGGACGCCGGCGAGGCGAACCAGGCGATCGTCTCGGCCACGTCGACCGGCAGGCCGCCCTGGGCCAGGCTGTTCATCCGGCGCCCGGCCTCGCGCAGCGTCAGCGGCATCTTCGCGGTCATCTTCGTCTCGATGAAGCCGGGAGCCACCGCGTTGACGGTCACCCCCGTTCGGCCAGTACCGGCGCCATCGACTCGACCAGCCCGATCACCCCGGCCTTCGAGGTCGCGTAGTTGGTCTGCCCCCGGTTGCCGGCGATCCCGGCGATCGACGACACCCCGATCAGCCGGCCACCCTCGGGCAGCAGGTCCCGTTCCAGCAGTACGTCGTTGATCCGTTCCTGGCTGGACAGGTTGACGTCGAGTACGGCGTCCCAGCGGGCGGCGTCCATCCGGCCGAGCGTCTTGTCCCGGGTGATGCCGGCGTTGTGCACGACGACGTCGACCCGGCCGTGCCGGGCCGCCAGGTGGTCGGCGAGCCGGGCGGGTGCGTCGGGGGCGGTCAGGTCCAGCTGCAACGCGGTGCCGCCGATCGAGTTCGCGACGTCGGCGAGCGCGTCACCGGCGGCCGGTACGTCGAGCGCGACGACGTGGGCGCCGTCGCGGGCCAGCACCCGGGCGATGGCCGCACCGATGCCCCGCGCGGCGCCGGTGACCAGGGCGACCCTGCCGTCCAGCGGCCGTTCCCAGTCGGCCGGGGCGGTGCCGGCGGCGCCCGCGGTGCCGATCCGGACCACCTGCCCGGAGACGTACGCGGAGCGTCCGGAGAGCAGGAACCGGACGGTGCTCTCCACCGCCGTCTCGGCACCGGGCGCGACGTAGACGAGCTGGGCCGTGCTGCCCCGGCCGAACTCCTTGCCGATGCTGCGGGTCAGTCCCTCCAGGGCGCGCTGGGCGGTGGCCTCGCGCGGGGTGCCGCACAGTTCCGGCGGGGTGCCGAACACGATCACCCGCCCGGATCCCGTCAACGCCCGGGCGTGCGGGTGGAAGAAGTCGTAGAGCCCGCGCAGACCCGTCGAGTCGGTGATGCCGGTGGCGTCGTACACCAGGGCGGCGTCCGTGCGGCCGCCCGGCCCGTCGGGCTGCGCGGTCGCACCCGGGTCGCGTACGTCGACGCCGGCGGCGGTGAGCAGCTTGGCGACCGGTTCGCGCAGCCGACCGCCCGGCGCGGCGTCGAGCACCACCGGGCCGGTGACCAGCGGATCGCCGGGACGGTACCGGCGCAGCCGGGGCGGGTCGGGCAGGCCGAGCCGCTTGACCAGCGCCTTGCCCGGGCCCGAGTTGGCGAAGCTCGCGTACCTGTCACTCATGCGCATAGAGCGTACTGGCGGGTAGGTTGGCGGCAAGTCCAGAACGTGCAGGAGGCGGGATCGTGCAGACCATCCGGCGGGTCGCGGTGATCGGCGGCAACCGCATCCCCTTCGCCCGGTCCAACGGGCGCTACGCGACCGCCACCAACCAGGACATGCTCACCGCCGCCCTCGACGGGCTGGTGGCCCGCTTCGGACTGGCCGGCCAGCGGCTCGGCGAGGTCGTCGCCGGTGCGGTGCTCAAGCACGCCCGCGACTTCAACCTCACCCGCGAGGTGGTGCTCGGCTCGAAACTCGACCCGCGCACCCCGGCGTACGACATCCAGCAGGCGTGCGGCACCGGTCTGGAGGCCGCGATCCTGGTCGCCAACAAGATCGCCCTCGGGCAGATCGAGGTCGGTGTGGCCGGTGGCGTCGACACCACCTCCGACGCGCCGTTGCAGCTCAACGAGGACATGCGGCGCACCCTGCTGGAGATCAACTCGGCGCGGACCCTCGGCGCCCGGCTGCGGGCCGCCAGCCGGCTGCGCCCACACCAGCCGTTCCGGCCCGAGTTGCCGCGCAACGCCGAGCCGCGTACCGGGCTGTCGATGGGCGAGCACGCGGCGATCACCGCGGTCAGGTGGGACATCGGCCGGGCCGAGCAGGACGCCCTCGCGCTGGAGTCGCACCAGCGGCTCGCCGCGGCGTACGACAAGGGCTTCTTCGACGACCTCGTCACGCCCTACCAGGGGCTGACCCGCGACCAGAACCTGCGGCCGGACACCTCGCTGGAGAAGCTCGGCACGCTCAAGCCGGTTTTCGGCACCCGGGGACCGGACGCCGACCGGGCCACGATGACCGCCGGTAACTCCTCGCCGCTGACCGACGGCGCGTCGACGGTGCTGCTCGCCTCCGAGGAGTGGGCCGCCGCGCACAAGCTGCCGGTCCTCGCCTACCTCGAAGCGTCCGAGGTGGCCGCCGTCGACTTCGTGCACGGCGACGAGGGGCTGCTGATGGCTCCGGCGTACGCCGTACCGCGGCTGCTGGCCCGGGCCGGGCTGACGTTGCAGGACTTCGACTACTACGAGATCCACGAGGCGTTCGCGTCGCAGGTGCTGGCCACCCTGGCGGCCTGGGAGTCGCCGGAGTTCTGCAAGGACCGGCTCGGCCTCGACGCCCCGCTGGGCGCGATCGACCGAACCCGGCTCAACGTCAACGGCTCGTCGCTGGCCGCCGGACACCCGTTCGCCGCGACCGGCGGCCGGATCGTCGCCACGCTGGCCAAGCTGCTGGCAGAGAAGGGGTCCGGACGCGGGCTGATCTCCATCTGCGCCGCCGGCGGCCAGGGGGTCGTCGCGATCCTCGACCGCTGACCCTGATCGACGGGAACGGGGTCGCCCGACACTCCGTCGACCTCTAGGGTCCCTCCACGTGGATTGGTCACGGACGTTCGCCCCGCTGCGCAACCGGGCGTTCCGCTATCTGGTCGCAGGTCGCACGGTCAGCGTGCTGGGCAACGCCGTCGCCCCGATCGCGCTCGCCTTCGCCGTGCTCGACCTGACCGGTTCGGCCCGCGACCTCGGGCTCGTCGTCGGGGTGCGATCCCTAGCCAACGTCCTGTTCCTGCTGATCGGCGGGGTGATCGCCGACCGCCTGCCCCGGCACCTGGTGATGGTCGGCGCCAGCCTGCTCGCGGCCGGCACCCAGGCCGCGGTGGCGGCGACCGTGCTCACCGGCACGGCCACGATCCCGCTGTTGCTCGGCCTCTCCGCGCTCAACGGGATCACCGCCGCGCTGGCCCAGCCGGCCACCGCTGCCGTGATCGGCCAGATCGTGCCGGAAGAGTCCCGGCAGCAGGCGAACGCGATCAACCGGCTCGGGTTCACCACCGCGGCCATCTTCGGTGCCTCGCTCGGCGGCCTGCTCGTCGCCGCCGTCGGACCGGGTTGGGGCCTGGCCGTCGACGCCGCCGCTTTCGCCGCGGCGGCCGGGCTTTTCGCGATGGTCCGGGTGCCCCGGGTCGGTTCCGCGGACCGGAGCCGGTCGGCACCGACGTTGTTCCGGGAACTGCGCGAGGGCTGGGTCGAGTTCAGTTCGCGGACCTGGCTCTGGGCTGTGGTGCTCGGCTTCTGCCTGCTCAACGCGGCCTACGTCGGCGGGGTCAACGTGCTCGGCCCGGTGATCGCCGACGAGAGCATCGGCCGGGCCGGGTGGGGCCTGGTGCTGGCCGTGAAGACCGCCGGCATGGTCGTCGGCGCGCTGGTCGCCCTGCGCCTGCGGATCCGCCGGTTCCTCCTCTTCGGAGTGGCCTGCATGGCCGGCCCGGCCCTGCTGCTCGGCGGCCTGGCCCTGGCGCCCTACCTGGTCGTGCTGACGGTCGCGGCGTTCCTGACCGGGCTCGCCATGGAGCAGTTCGGCATCGCGTGGGAGACGACGATGCAGGAGCACGTGCCGGCTGACAAACTCGCCCGGGTCTACTCCTACGACATGCTCGGCTCCTTCCTGGCCATCCCGATCGGTCAGGTCGCGGCTGGCCCGCTGGCCGAGGCGCTCGGCACCCGGGGCACCCTGCTCGGGGCGTCCGCGCTGGTCCTGGCCGCGGTGCTCGGCATGCTGGCCAGCCGCGACGTACGCCGGCTCGAACACCGTCTCGACCCACCGCCCACACCGGTCGCCGGAGTTCCGGTCGCCGCCGCTACGGCCGCCGGGACCGACCAGGCAGAGGCACTGTCGAAGCCCTGACCAGGGTGTTGACTGGACGGCCGCTGATAACATTCAGCGGCATGATCATCGAAGTGTTGCGGCATGACAACTGAACAGTCGCTGCCGTCCCACCCGGTGCACCGGTCTGCCGGCCCGGGTCAACCGGCACGTGTGGTCGTCGGGCTGCTCCTGCTGCTGCCGGCACTTCTGGCTCTGCTGTGGTCGTACGTCCTGCCGTCGGTGTCCACCCTGGTCAAAAGCTTCCAGCGGGACCCGCTGATCGGTCCTGTCGAGCAGGTCGGTGGCGCCAACTACGACCGGATCTTCGAGATGGGCTTCCTCGGGGCGTTCGTGTTCGCGCTGGTGCTCGGCCTGCTGCCGCTGCTGAGCGCGCTGCTGGTGGCACCGCTGATCGCCGTCGTCGCCGACCGGGCCGGCCGGGCCGCCCGTCTGGTCACCCGGGGGCTGCTTGCCCTGCCGCTCGCCGGGTACGCCCCAGTGGCGGTGCTGGTGTTCTGGATGCTGCACCGGTCCGACCCGCGGGCGCTGAGCGAGAACCCGCGGCTCACCCTGATCTGGATCGTCGGCATCACCTCGTTCGGAGTCGTCGTCGGCGTCGCCGCCACGTTCTTCCTGAGCGCGCTCCGGAACCGGCGTACCGGTGGTCGCCCCGGCCGGGCGATGCTGGTCACGGGCGCCGTGCTCGCCCTCGGCATCGTCGCGGCGGCCCTGCAGACCTACACCGTGCCGGCGGTGCTCACCGGCGGCGGACCGGCCCGTGCCACGGTGACGCCGGTGCTCGACGCGATGCAGAACAGCCTGGTCCGGATGGACCTCGGTCCGGGGGCGGCGATCTCCACCATCCTGCTCGTGGTGCTCGGCGTACTCGGCCTGGCCGCCGTCGGGCTGTTGCTGGCCACCCGGGCACGGTTCGAGTTGGACGGCTGGCGCGACCGGCCCGCGGCGCCCACCGGGATCGTGCCGCCCGGGGGCGCGGTGCCGTCACCGACGGCGCCGGCTCGTGGCGGTGGTCGTCCGCTGTTCCTGGTCCTGCTGGTGGTCGCGTTGGTCGGTTTCCTGGCGGTCACCACCTATGCCGTCCTGTTCCCGTGGCTGCGGGCCGCTTTCAGCGACGGCGAACTGCCCATGGGCGCCTCCGCCGCCGGGATTCACGTCAACACCTGGATACCGCCGTTGATCGGTGCGCTGGTCTCGGTCACCCTGGCCGCGCTCGGCGGCTTCGCCATCGGTGCGCTGCGCCCGCTGGGCCGGTGGAGCGAACTCCTGTTGCTGCCCTTCGCCCCGTGGCTCTTCGTCGGCACCGGGCCGCTGGCCATCGCCAACTACCTGCGCGCCCGCGACTTCGACCAGATCGACACCCTGATCGGGCTGATCCCGCCCGGCTGGGTGTCGATCCCCGCGCTGGTCGCGTTCACGTTGCTGTTCCGTGGCCAGGAGCCGCGCTGGCGGGCGGGCGGCGGCTTCGGTCGGACCGTCCTGCTTCCCGCGCTGCCGATGTTTCCGCTCGCCGTGGTGGTGTCGTGGCTGGTCAGCGCGCAGCAGGTGCTCTGGCCGTGGCTGGTCGCCCAGGGGCCCGACAGCCGGACCGCCGGCCTGGTCGCCCAGCTGATGTTGCAGCAGCGGTTCGGTGCCGAGGACGCCGCCCTGTCCATGGTCCTGCCGCTGCCGATGATGGTGCTGTTCCTGCTGGTCCTGGTCGCGGCACAGATCACCTACCTGGACCGCCTGACCCTCCGCACCGGCCCGCCTCCCTCCCCCGCTGATCCTCGCGATCTTGCGGTTGTCGCTCCCCAATTCCGGCAAATGGGGGAGACAACTGCAAGATCGCGGGAGGGGCGGTACGGCGGCGGAGCGGGACCGGAGGGCGTGAAAGACTGAGGTACGTGACGAAACCGCAGGTGCCCAACGTTCTCGCCGGCCGCTACGCCTCGCCCGAACTCGTCCGGCTCTGGTCGCCGGAGGAGAAGATCCGGATGGAGCGGCGGCTCTGGCTGGCCGTACTCCGGGCACAGCGGGACCTCGGGCTCGAACTGCCCGACGGCGTGGTCGAGGCGTACGAGGCCGTGGTCGACGACGTCGACCTCGAGTCGATCGCCGCCCGCGAGCGGCTGACCCGGCACGACGTGAAGGCGCGGATCGAGGAGTTCAGCGCGCTGGCCGGGCACGAGCACGTGCACAAGGGCATGACCTCGCGCGACCTGACCGAGAACGTCGAGCAGCTTCAGGTCCGCGCCTCGCTGGAGCTGGTACGCGACCGGGTCGTCGCCACCCTGGCCCGGCTGGCCCGGCTCGCGGTCGAGCACTCCGACCTGGTGCTCGCCGGGCGCTCCCACAACGTCGCCGCCCAGGCCACCACCCTCGGCAAGCGGTTCGCGTCGGCGGCGGAGGAGCTCCTGATCGCGTACGAGCGGATCGAGGACCTGCTCGGTCGCTATCCGCTGCGGGGCATCAAGGGCCCGGTCGGCACCGCCGCCGACCAACTCGACCTCTTCGACGGCGACGCGGAGCGGGCGGCCGAACTGGAGCGCCGGGTCGCCGCGCACCTCGGGTTCAGCCGGGTGCTCGACAGCGTCGGCCAGGTCTATCCGCGGTCGCTCGACTTCGACGTGGTCGCCGCCCTCGCCCAGACGGCCGCGGCGCCGTCGTCGCTGGCCCTCACCATCCGGCTGATGGTCGGCCAGGAGCTGGCGACCGAGGGCTTCAAGCCCGGCCAGGTCGGGTCGAGTGCGATGCCGCACAAGATGAACACCCGGTCCAGCGAGCGGGTCAACGGTTTCGCGGTGATCCTGCGCGGTTACCTGTCGATGGTCGGCGAACTGGCCGGGGACCAGTGGAACGAGGGTGACGTCTCCTGCTCCGTGGTCCGCCGGGTGGCGTTGCCCGACGCGTTCTTCGCCGCCGACGGTCTCTTCCAGACCTTCCTGACCGTGCTCGACGAGTTCGGGGCGTACCCGGCGGTGATCGCCCGGGAACTCGACCGCTACCTGCCGTTCCTGGCCACGACCCGGATCCTGGTGGCGGCCGTCCGGCGCGGGGTCGGGCGCGAGGTCGCCCACGAGGTGATCAAGGAGCATGCGGTCGCGGTGGCGCTGGCGATGCGGGAGAAGGGGATCGCCGAGAACGACCTCTTCGACCGGCTCGCCGCGGACGGCCGGCTCGGCCTCGGCCGGGCCGAGATCGACGCGCTGGTGGCCGACCGGGGTGCCTTCGTCGGAGCGGCCGCCGCCCAGGTGCGGGCGGTCGCGGACCGGGTCGCGGCGGTGGTCGCCGCGCACCCCGACGCGGCGGCGTACGACCCGGCACCGATCCTCTGATCCGGCCGGTCCGCCGACCCGGCTGAGCGGTTGACCCGGCCGCCCGGCCGGGCAACCGCGGGGTCAGCCCTCGCGGACCGGCAGCCCCTCGATCGGCGCGGTGTCCTCCTCGTCGTCGTCCACGTCCGGCCCGCGCCCCTCGCGTTCCCAGCGGTCGACCGGACCGGGGTCGTGCGGTAGGCGGGCGACGACGACGGCGGTGCCGTACGCGCACATCTCCATCCACATCAGGCCGACCTCGCGGTGTTCGAACCGCATCGCGAGTACGGCGTTGGCGCCCATGAGTTCGGCCGAGGCGCCGAGTTTCGTCAGCGCGCTGACGCGCCAGCGCTGGAGGTGGTCCGACGCCCTGGGGTGGAGGAAGTTGCCACGAAGGGTCTTCACGCCTTCCGAGAACGGGTTGCGGGTACGCGGCACCGAGACGATCACCTGGCCGATGACGTGCCGTACCTCGTAACCGGGTAGTGAATCCGTGGTAACCACCATCATGCTGCGATGCTAGGCATGTCGGATGTATCCCAATAGCGAGGTTCTGTTCAGCTGATCGCAGTCTGCGAAACGGTGCGGCGCGGACGCCCGGGTCATCCGAGCATCCGCGCCGCACGCGGGACAGGTCGTCAGACGCCGGCCACCGAGGTGATCCAGGCGCGGTTGTACGCGACGCTGCCGTAGTTCTGGATGTTGACGCCGTCGGCGGTCGAGGCGACACCGACCTGGGCGCCGTTGTAGAACTGCGGGCCACCGGAGTCGCCGCGCCAGGCGTTGCCGTTGATCCGGGTGCTCCGGATCGCGCGTCCACCGTACGCGTCGGTGGCGCTGGTGCTGGTCACCCGCACCGACGCGGTCTTGAGAACGGTCGACGCCGAGCAGCCGCTGTAGCAGGTCATGCCCCAGCCGTAGATGGTGTTGGTGGAGTTGACCGGCGGGTAGCTGTTGGACAGCGTGACGGCCCCGCTGGTGACCGGGCTGTTCAGGCGCAGCAACGCGAGGTCGTACTGACCGTAGGAGGCGGTGACGCTGCGGGTCACGCCGCCGGACGTGCGGTTGACGCTGCCGATCCGCACCGACATGGTGCCGCTGACGCAGTGCCGGGCGGTGAGCACCCAGTTCGCGGCGATGACCGAGCCGGAGCAGGTGAACGAGCCGTTGCTGAAGACGGCGGCGGCCCACGGGGCGGACGAGACGGTGCCGCCACCGATGATCGGGTCCGGGCCGGCGGGGGCGGCCGTGGCGACCGACGGGGCGGCCACCACGCCGACGAGGGCGGTGGCCAGCGTTGCCAGGGCTAGGCGTGCGCGCATGGACGGGCTCCTTCCGAGGGGGTTTGCCCGGCGGGGGTCGGCCGGGTCGGGGTGAGCCGCCGTACGGGGACGGTCCGGTCCGCCGTACGGCTCTGTCGAGCTGGATCAGTGGTTCGGGGGTCTGATCCTTACGACGGACACGCTAGGGGTGTTCGCCACCCATCCACAATGTTCGAATCGACATACCATGATGTTATGGCCCTGGTGGGCTGCGCTGCCCCGGTGGGATACGCTCCCCACCAGCGAAGGGGAGTAGCCCCCAATCACGCGGTCGACACACTGGCGCCCGGCGCCCGGCCACGTGGACCGCACCCGACCCGGTGCGGTGGGCGAGACCTTCGACCCAGGCCGTATGGCCGGGTCGAGGGCATCCCGCTCCCGGTCCGGCCGGGAAGGAAACCTCCGTTGGAATACGTTCTCGTCGCGCTGACCGCGTTCGTGCTCATCGCGCCGGTCGAACTGCCGGACAAGACGTTCGTCGCCACCCTGGTGCTCACCACCCGCTATCCGCCGCTGCCGGTGTGGCTCGGCGTGGTGGCCGCCTTCGGCGTGCAGTGCCTGGTCGCGGTGGCGGCCGGCAGCCTGCTCGCCCAGTTGCCGCAGGCGCCGGTGGCGCTGGTCTCGGCGGGACTCTTCGCGGTCGGCGCGGTGCTGCTGCTGCGTGGGGCACGGCGGGCCGACGCCGAGGGTGCCGAGCAGGAGCAGGCCTTCGCGAGCAAGGTCGGCGAGGGGAAGCGGGGCTGGCGGGCCTTCGGCGCCAGCTTCCTCGTCCTGTTCACCGCCGAATGGGGCGACCTGTCGCAGTTGCTCGTCGCCGGCCTGGTGGCCAGCGGGCAGCCCGCCGTCCCGGTCTTCTTCGGCTCCTGGGCGGCGCTGGCCACCGTGTCCGGACTCGCCGTCCTGCTCGGCCGCTGGCTGCTCAAGAGGATCCGGCTGTCGTTGGTGAGTTACGTCGCCGCCGGGGTGTGCGCCATCCTCGCCGTCGTGACCGCCGTCACCGCCGTCAGTTCGTTGATCTGACGAAATCCCTGCTGTGGGCCCCGGCGGACGGCGCTCCGCCGGGGCCGTCCGGGTGCCGGCCCACCCAGGTGCGAACAATGTCCGGTTGTGCCTGCCCCGCCGCAGGCCACGAGCCGCCTCCGCCGGCCCGTCCACGCCGCCGGGCGGTGCGTCGACCGGTCCATCTACCAGGTAGGC
Organism: Polymorphospora rubra; assembly: GCF_018324255.1. Classification (GTDB taxonomy): domain Bacteria; phylum Actinomycetota; class Actinomycetes; order Mycobacteriales; family Micromonosporaceae; genus Polymorphospora; species Polymorphospora rubra. The sequence goes on along the minus strand of NZ_AP023359.1, from coordinate 2,461,770 downwards.
TGGCTCCGCTCGCCCCATTGGGGTCGGCACCCAACTGCGTACACAGTCAGGAGTGCCCAGTGGCTCGCGTCGTGGTCGACGTCATGCTCAAGCCGGAGATTCTCGATCCCCAGGGTCAGGCGGTCGTAAACGCCCTCCCTCGCCTCGGGGTCGACGACGTCTCCTCCGTGCGCATCGGCCGGCGCATCGAGATCGAGTTCGTCGGCGAGGCGGACCTCGACCGGGCCCGTGAGATCGCCGACAAACTGCTCGCCAACCCGGTGATCGAAGACTTCGAGGTCCGGCTGGCCGAAACCGAGGAAGTCCGACCGTGACAGCACGCGTTGGTGTGGTGACCTTCCCCGGGTCACTCGACGACGGCGACGCCGCCCGGGCCGTACGCCTCGCCGGTGGCGAGGCCGTACGTCTCTGGCACGCCGACCCCGACCTGCACGGCGTCGACGCGGTGGTGCTGCCCGGCGGCTTCTCGTACGGCGACTACCTGCGGTGCGGCGCCATCGCCCGCTTCGCTCCGGTGATGGAGAGCATCGCCGCCGCCGCGGCCGGCGGTCTGCCGGTGCTCGGCATCTGCAACGGCTTCCAGATTCTCTGCGAGGCCCACCTGCTGCCCGGCGCCCTCACCCGCAACCAGCACCTGCACTTCCGCAACCGCGACCAGGTTCTGCGGATCGAGTCGCCGGCCACCGCCTGGACCAACACGTTCGCCGCCGGCCAGGAGATCCTGATCCCGGTCAAGAACGGCGAAGGCTGCTACGTCGCCGACGAGCGCACCCTCGACGAACTCGAGGCGACCGGCCGCGTCGTCGCCCGCTACGTGGGCGGCAACCCCAACGGCTCGCTGCGCGACATCGCCGGCATCACCAACGCGGCCGGCAACGTGGTCGGTCTCATGCCCCACCCGGAGCACGCGGTCGAGGCACTGACCGGTCCGTCCCTCGACGGGCTGGGCTTCTTCACCTCGATCCTCAAGCACCTCGCGGGAGCACCTGCATGACCACCCAGCCAGACGTCCGGCCGGACGCGGCATCACCCGTCGACGGCCCGGACACAGTCGAGGCGGCCACCGGCACCCCCGAGGTGCCCCAGCCGTACGCCGAACTCGGCCTGCGCGACGACGAATACGACCGGATCCGCCAGATCCTGGGCCGCCGTCCGACCCAGTCCGAGCTGGCCATGTACTCGATCATGTGGAGCGAGCACTGCTCCTACAAGTCGAGCAAGGTCCACCTGCGCCAGTTCAGCGAGAAGGCACCGCCCAGCGACCGGCTGCTCGCCGGCATCGGGGAGAACGCCGGCGTGATCCGGATCTCCGACAACCTGGCCGTCACCTTCAAGGTCGAATCGCACAACCACCCGAGCTTCGTCGAGCCCTACCAGGGCGCGGCCACCGGAGTCGGCGGCATCGTCCGCGACATCCTGGCCATGGGCGCCCGCCCGGTGGCGGTCATGGACCCGCTGCGGTTCGGCGCGGCCGACCACGAGGACACCGCCCGGGTGCTGCCCGGCGTGGTCGCCGGGGTCGGCGGCTACGGCAACAGCCTCGGCCTGCCGAACATCGGTGGTGAGGTGGTCTTCGACCCCTGCTACCAGGGCAACCCGCTGGTCAACGCGCTCTGCCTGGGGGTGCTCCCCGCCGACCGTCTGCAGAACAAGGCGGCCGCCGGCGCCGGCAACATCGTTGTCCTGATGGGCGCCAAGACCGGCCGGGACGGCATCGGCGGCGTGTCCGTACTGGCCAGCGCCACCTTCGACGCCGGCAGCGCCAAGCGTCGCCCGTCGGTCCAGGTCGGTGACCCGTTCACCGAGAAGCTGCTGATCGAAGCCTGCCTGGAGCTCTACGACGCGCAGCTCGTCGTCGGCATCCAGGACCTCGGCGGTGCCGGGCTGACCTGCGCGCTGACCGAGACGGCCGCCGCGGCCGGCACCGGCATGCGGGTCTGGCTGGAGCGGGTACCGCTGCGCGAGCAGTCGATGGAGCCGCAGGAGATCCTGGCCAGCGAGTCCCAGGAGCGGATGCTGCTCATCGTCGCCCCCGACAGGCTGGAGGCGGTGCTCAAGACCGCCGACAAGTGGGGCGTACTCGCCACCGCGATCGGCGAGGTCACCCCGGCGTCCCCCGACGGGCAGCCCGGCCGTCTGCTGATCACGTGGAACGGCCACACCGTCGTCGACGTACCGCCGGGTTCGCTCGCCGACGACGGCCCAGTCTACGCCCGGCCGATGCGCGAGCCGTCGGACCTGATCCTGATCCAGGCCGACCGCGCCGAGACGCTGCCGCGCCCGGCCAACCCCGACGCGCTGCGGGAGACCGTACTGCGCATGATCGCGTCGCCCAACCTCTGTGACAGGACCTGGGTGACCGAGCAGTACGACCGTTACGTCCTCGGCAACACCGTGCTCGCCCAGCCCGAAGACTCCGGCGTCATCCGGATCGACGAGCAGTCCGGACTCGGTGTGGCGCTCTCCGTCGACGGCAACGGACGCTACGCCCGGCTCGACCCCTACCAGGGCGCCCGGCTCGCGCTCGCCGAGTCCTACCGCAACGTGGCCGTCACCGGCGCCCGTCCGATCGCGGTCACCAACTGCCTCAACTTCGGCTCGCCGGAGGACCCGGGCGTGATGTGGCAGTTCGCCGAGGCCGTACGCGGCCTGGCCGACGGCTGTGCCGAACTCGGCATCCCGGTCACCGGCGGCAACGTCAGCTTCTACAACCAGACCGGCTCGGTCGCCATCCACCCCACCCCGGTCGTCGGGGTGCTCGGGGTGCTCGACGACGTGGCGCAGCGGGTGCCGATGGGCTTCTCCCGGCCCACCCACCCCGACGGCGACGCGATCTTCCTCCTCGGTGAGACCCGCCTGGAGCTGTCCGGCTCCGAGTGGGCCTGGGTGGCCCACGAGCACCTCGGTGGCGTACCGCCCCGGGTCGACCTGGCCCAGGAGAAGCTGCTCGCCGACCTGCTCGCCGAGGCCGCCCGGGTCGGTCACCTCAGCTCCGCGCACGACCTCTCCGACGGCGGCCTCGCGCAGGCCCTGGTCGAGTCGTCGCTGCGGCACGGGGTCGGTGCCCGGATCGTCCTGCCCGAGGAGTTCGGCGGCGGCTCGATGCCGTTCGTCTACCTCTTCAGCGAGTCGGCCGGACGCGCCCTCGTCGCGGTCCGGCGGGGCCACGAGAAGGCCTTCGCCGGTCTCTGCGTCGAATACGGCGTACCGGTGACGGCGCTCGGGGTCACCCGCGCCGACCAGGACGGTATCGACATCCAGGGCCAGTTCGCGATCGGGTTCGACGAGTTGCGGGCGGCGTACACGGCGACCCTGCCCCGGCTCTTCGGCGGCGTGACCGAGGACGCGGCGCCCGCCGAGCCGGCGGTCGGGCCTACGCCCGCCGACGTCGCAAGTGGCCCTGCCGAGCCGGCGGTTTCAGGTGCGCCACCGGCCGCGGCCGTGGTCGCCGGAACGGTCGACAGCACGGCTCCCGCCCAGACGTCCGAAACCGGCGACCCCGGGACCGCAGCCCCGGCCGGGCCAACCGACACGCCCTGACCCTGGTGCTGTTCGCCCAACCGGGCAGCGGGGCACGGTTCGACTGGGGCCTCGCCGGCGCCGCCGAACTGGGACGCGTCTGCGCGGCCCTGGTCGTCGTCGACGTCCTGTCGTTCACCACGTCGGTCGAGGTCGCGGTTTCCCGGGGTATGCGGGTGCACCCGTTCCCCTGGAACGACCAGGCCGCCGAGTATGCGACCCGGATCGGTGCCGCTGTCGCCGTCGGTAGGGACTCGGTCGACGACGCCCATCCGTGGTCGCTGTCACCGGCGGCGCTGCGGGACGCGCCCGTCGTACCGGACCTGGTCCTGCCGTCGCCGAACGGCTCGGCCATCTGCGCCGCCGCCGCGACCACCGGCATCCCGGTGGTCGCCGGCTGCCTGCGCAACGCACCCGCCGTCGGGCGCTGGCTCACCGAGCACGGGTACGGCTCGGTCGACGCTCCGGTCGGCGTCGTCGCGGCCGGCGAACGGTGGCCCGACCTGACCCTGCGCCCCGGCGTCGAGGACCAGCTCGGGGCGGCCGTGGTGCTCGACGCACTGGCGACGGTGCCGGGCGGGTTGTCGGTCGAGGCCGCGGTGGCGCTGGCCGCGTTGGCCAGCATGCCTGACGTGCCGGCCGCCGTGCGCGGCTGCGTCTCAGGGCGCGAACTGCACGAACGTGGCTACTCGGCGGACGTCGAGATCGCCGTCGAGATGGATGTCTCGACGGTGGTGCCGGTGCTGCGTAACGGCGTCTTCACCGCGGGCTGACGGACGCGTTCACTGCGCGCTGACGAATGCGGCGGCCCGCGGTTGCCCTGCGGAGATCAGCCGTCCAGCCAGTCCAGCGAGCCGCGGTCCGGCCGGCCCTGCTGCGGGCCGCCGCGCCGGGGGTCGCCCTGGCCGCCCCGGTCGGGCGGGTAGTCACCCGGCGGCTGGTCGTATCCGCCGCGCTGGTCGTAGCCGCCCCGCTGCTCCGGCAGGCGGTCGTAACCACCGCCCCCGCCGCGCTGGTCGTATCCGCCGCGCTGGTCATAGGCGCCGGTCTGCTGGTCGTAGCCACCACGGTCGTAGCCGCCGGCCGGCTGGTCGTAGCCGCCACGGTCGTAACCGCCGCGCTGGTCGTAGCCACCACGGGAGTCGTGGCCGCCGCGGGAGTCGTGGCCGCCGCGCTGGTCGTAACCGCCCCGGTCGTAACCACCGGTCTGGTCATATCCGTCGCCCGGGGCGGGGCGGTAGTCCTGCTGGCCCGCGCCGTAACCGCCGCCCGTGTTGGGAGCGTCGTAGCGGTTGCCCCGGTCGTAACCGCCGGTCGGCTCGTAGTCGCCGCCGCCCCGGCCGCCGTACTCCTGGCCCGACGACTGCCGGTAGCCCTGGTCCTGGCCGTAACCGCGACCCTGCCCCTGCCCGTAAGTGGGGGACGGGGAGGAGGAGTCCGAGTCGTACGGGTCGACCGGGGGAGCGTAGCCGCCGGCGACGGCGTTGCCGGTGTTGCCGGCACCGGGCTCGTAGCGTCCGGTCGGCTCGTCGTAGCGTTCGCCGTAGCCGCCACCCGCCCCGGCCGGTCCGTCGGGCTGCCGTAGTCCCGGCTGCCGTAGCCGGCACCGGAGCCCGGAGAGTTGCCGTAGCCGCTGCCGGAGGAGGGGGCGTTGCCGTACCCCGCGCCTGAAGCGGGCGCGGTTCCGTAGCCGGCGCCCGAGGCGGGCGCGTTGCCATAGCCGGCGCCCGAGGCCGGCGCGGTTCCGTAACCGGCGCCGGAGGCCGGAGCGTTGCCGTAGCCCGCACCGGAGGAGGGGGCACTGCCGTAGCCGGCGCCCGAAGCCGGGGCGGTGCCGTAGCCGCCGCCGTAGCCGGCCTGGGTGGCCTGGCCGCCGTCGTAGTCGTTGCCCCAGTTCTGCTTGTCCTGGGCGGTCGGCAGCGGAGCGCCGTACGGGTCGGGGAACTCGTCGACGACCGGTCGGCCCTGAAGCATGGTCGGCTGGTCGCCCAACGAGGGACGGCTGACCATGGTGGCGTCGGGGCCGGCACCGGCCCGGGGCGTGATCCGGGTCGCGTCGTCCATCGCGCCGTATCCGGCCGCACCGGCGCCGACGGTGGCGGCCCGGGCCGCCCGGCCACCACGACCGGCGGCACCGTCCTCGGCGTCGTCCTCGGTCTCGTTCTCCTTACGGCGCACGAGAAGCAGCACGATCGCGCCGACGCCCAGGGCGACCAGCAGGCCACCACCGATGATCAGGGCCCACGAGCCCAGTCCGCCGGAACTGTCGTTGGAGGCCGCCTGAGGCGTCGGCACGGCGCCGGGCTGGTCGGTCGCCTCGATCTCACCGCTCGGGGTCGGTTCGGCGCTCGTCTCGTCGGACGGGCTGGCGCTGGGCGACGGCGACGCCGCGAGCGCGAGGGCGAGCCGCTGGTTGGTCACCGACTGGTTGGCCGAGCCGTTGATCGTGATGGTCTTGATGGCGCCGTCCTTGCTGGCGCCGAGTTCGATGCTGCCCGGAGCGATCGGGTTCTGGGCCGAGCCGGCGAAGCGGAAGCGGCCGTTCTCGCCGGTGACCGTGTCGTAGCGGTTGTTCTGCGTGTCGGCGATCGCAACGGTCGCGCCGGCGACCGGGTTGCCGGTGGTCTGGTCGGTGACCGTGCCCGACACCTCGCGGACCGTCGGCCGCTGCGCCGGTGTCGGGGCGGTGACCCGGAGCGAGAACGACGCGCTGTTCGAGTTCGACGACGTCTGGACGGTGACCGTGACGTTGGCGTTGGCGGCTGCCGCGTTGGCGGCGGCCTTGAGCGTCAGCGGGTGGTTCTTGCCCGTCTCCGGTGTGACCGGGACGTCGCCGCAGCCACTCGCGCAGGTCACCCCGCCGGGCAGGCCGGTGACGCTTACGCTGACGCTGGTGTCCTCGGGCAGCTTGGTGGTTATCCGGACCGTGACGGAGGCGTCGCTGCCGGCCTGCAGATTCACCGATCCGGGGGACACCCCGACGTCTGGTGGCTCGGCCAGGGCAGGTGAGGCAGGTACGGCGATGAGGGCGCTGGTGGCCAACGCCACGACCACACCCGCCCGCAGCATCCAGGCTCGTCGGTGTGTTCTCACGTCCACCGCCTTCCGGTCCGGCTCGTCCCGCACGAATACACCGTCGGCCACTATGCCTTGTCTGACGGGATCAGCGCGACCCAGGGGCAGCATGATGTGCTCCGGCGACGGGTCGTATCGTCCCGTCGTGTCCTCTCCGCACTTTAAGTCCGCAGCGGTCGCGGCGGTTCTGGCGGCCATCGAAGCCGGGCGCCCGCCGGAGAAAGCGGCGCTCCGTGATGCCGTCCGTGCGCTCCTGTCCGAGCTGTCGAGATCCGCACCGGGCCGATCGGTGGAGGTGCGGGTCCCACCTTACGGTGCAGTTCAGTGCGGTGCAGGCCCCCGGCACACCCGGGGAACTCCGCCGAACGTGGTCGAAACCGATCCGGTCACCTGGGTCTGCCTGGCCACCGGTCGATTGGCGTGGGTCGATGCGACGGCGGACGGAAGGGTGCGGGTGAGCGGTAGTCGTGCTGATATCTCCGGGTATTTCCCGGTCTGATGGGTGAAACCGTGGCGAGCATCATAGCAGACGGGAGTTGATTCGTAGCTGTCTGTCATCGCTGCTGGCTCGCGTACACTGTCTGGCGACGGTATCCCGGACACAGCTCACCAGCTTTTCGAGAGGGAGCGGCAGGTGCCCCGAGGCGACGGCCGGTTGACTCAGGACCTCGACCCCCAAAAGCCCGGCCCGCAGGACGAGTGCGGCGTATTCGGGGTCTGGGCGCCGGGTGAGGAGATCGCCAAACTCACCTATTTCGGCCTATACGCGTTGCAGCACCGTGGCCAGGAGGCGGCCGGCATGGCCGTCAGTGACGGCTCGGGGATCGTGGTCTACAAGGACCTCGGCCTGGTCGCCCAGGTGTTCGACGAACCCACGCTGGCGAGCCTGCGTGGCCACCTGGCGATCGGACACACCCGCTACTCCACGACCGGCGGCTCGACCTGGGAGAACGCCCAGCCGACGATCCGGTCCAACGCCGCCGGCACCACGATCGCGCTGGCCCACAACGGCAACCTGGTCAACACCGCCCGGCTCGCCGTCGAGGCCGCCCAACGGGGCCTGGACTCCGACGGCTCGACCACCGACACCGCGCTGATGACGATGCTGCTGGCCAGCCGGCCCGACCTGTCGGTCGAGGCGGCCGCGCTGGAGGTGCTGCCGACCCTGCGCGGGGCCTTCAGCCTCGTCTTCATGGACGACAACACCCTCTACGCCGCCCGTGACCCGTACGGCGTCCGGCCGCTCGTGCTCGGCCGGATGGAGCGCGGCTGGGTGGTCGCGAGCGAGACCTCGGCACTCGACATCGTGGGCGCGAGCGTGGTCCGCGAGATCGAGCCCGGTGAGCTGATCGCGATCGACGAGCACGGTCTGCGCTCGGCCCGGTTCGCCGCGCCGGAGCCCAAGGGCTGCCTGTTCGAATACGTCTACATCGCCCGGCCGGACACCACGATCGCGGGCCGCAACGTCTACTCCGCACGGGTGGCGATCGGCCGCCAGTTGGCCAAGGAACACCCGGTCGAGGCCGACCTGGTCATCCCGGTACCGGAGTCGGGTACGCCCGCCGCGATCGGCTACGCCGAGGGGTCCGGCATCACCTACGGCGCCGGCCTGATGAAGAACCCGTACGTCGGGCGAACCTTCATCCAGCCGTCCCAGACGCTGCGTCAGCTCGGCATCCGGCTCAAGCTCAACCCGCTGCGCGACAACGTCCGCGGCAAGCGGGTGGTCGTGGTCGACGACTCGATCGTGCGGGGCAACACCCAGCGGGCGATCGTCCGGATGCTGCGCGAGGCCGGGGCCCTGGAGGTGCACGTTCGCATCTCGTCGCCGCCGGTCAACTGGCCGTGTTTCTACGGCATCGACTTCGCCACGCGGGCGGAGCTGCTGGCCAACGGGCTCGACAACGAGGGCATCCGGCGGTCGATCGGCGCCGACACGCTCGGCTACGTCTCGCTGACCGGCCTGATCGCGGCGACCGAGCAGCCGAAGACCCGGCTGTGCCGGGCCTGCTTCGACGGCGAGTACCCGATCGAGCTGCCCGCGGGCAACCTGATCGGCAAGCACGTCCTCGAAGGTGTGGGTCGCCGGGTGGCCGGCGATGCCGACCCGCAGCCGGCCGGCGGAGCGTACGACGAAGACCCCGGGACGGACCGTCCCGGCACACTGCCACTCGTCGCCGTGCCCGGCGGCGGTGAGGCACCGCATCGTCCGTAGGACGTGACCGGCCCGGCCAACTGCCGTCCGGACCGGTGAGAACACAGGTCGAGTGATCCTCGACAGGCACCCGACGCGGTTCGCCGCGAGAAGCACTGAGGGGAAGAACCGTGACGCACGTGACTGAGCGCGGCGGCGTAGGAAACGGCCCGACCGGTGGCGCCGACGGCGGCGACAAGCAGGTCTGGACCGCCGGAGCCGGCCGTACCGGCCGCAAGCGCACCGTGACGTACGCGGACGCGGGGGTTTCGATCCACGCCGGGGACCGCGCCGTCGAGCTGCTGAAGTCGAAGGTCAAGCGCACGATGCGCCCCGAGGTGATGGGCGATCTCGGCGGGTTCGCCGGGCTCTTCCGGCTCAACACGCAGAAGTACCAGAACCCGATCCTGGCGTCGTCGACCGACGGCGTGGGCACGAAGCTGGTCATTGCCCAGCAGCTCGACATCCACGACACCGTCGGCATCGACCTCGTCGCGATGGTCGTCGACGACCTGGTGGCCTGCGGTGCCGAGCCGTTGTTCCTGCTCGACTACATAGCCTGCGGCGAGGTCGTACCGGACAAGGTGGCCGAGATCGGCGCGGGCATCGCCGACGGCTGCCGCTACGCGGGCTGCGCCCTGCTCGGCGGCGAGACCGCCGAACACCCGGGCGTGCTGCGCCCCGACGAGTACGACGTCTCCGCGACCGGGGTCGGCGTGGTGGAGGAGAGCGAGATCCTCGGCCGGGACCGGGTCGAGGTCGGTGACGTGGTCATCGCCATGCGGTCGTCCGGTCTGCACTCCAACGGGTTCTCGCTGGTGCGCCACGTCCTGCTCGGTGCCGGGCGGATGCGGCTCGACACGGTGATCGACGACTTCGGCCCGCAGCGCACGCTGGGCGAGGAGCTGCTCACCCCGACCAAGATCTACGCGCAGGACTGCCTCAAGCTGATCGAGGAGTGCGAGGTGCGCGCCCTGGCTCACGTGACCGGCGGCGGCATTCCCGGCAACCTCGTGCGCATCCTTCCCGAGCACGTCGACGCCGTGGTCAACCGGTCCACCTGGAAGCCGCAGCCGATCTTCGACCTGGTGCAGGCCAAGGGGCGCATCGAGGACCCGGAGATGGAGTCGACGTTCAACATGGGCATCGGCATGTTCGCCATCGTGTCGGCCGAGGACGCCGACCGCGCGCTGGCGCTGCTGGCCGGTCGTGGACTCGACGCCTGGCAGGCCGGAGAGATCATCGAGGGCACCGGAACGGTGCAGATGATCGGCCACCACACCCGGGGCTGAGGCGACCATCGATCGATGACCGGCCGGATAGCCGCCCAGGGGTTCACCTGGCCGGCCATCTCCACCTAGCCTGAGGTGCGCCTCAGGCGGGAGGAGGGATCGTGACCGGCCAACGGCAGACATTCACCGGCATGCGCGGCATCGCCACGGTTCCGACGTACGTGGTGATGCAGCCGACCACCTTGTGCAATCTCGACTGCGCCTACTGCTACCTGCCGTTCCGCGCCGACGACCGGAAGATGTCGCCGGCGGTCGCCGCCGCGGTCGCCGGCCCGGTCAACGAGTGGTCGCGGGAAGGCCGGTTCTCCGTCGTCTGGCACGGCGGGGAACCGCTGGCCGCCGGTCGGGAACACTTCGCCGACCTGCTCCGGCCGTTCGGCCCGGCCGTCGAACACCATGTCCAGACCAACGCGACCCTGATCGACGACGCGTGGTGCGAGTTCTTCACCACGCACGGGATCCGGGTCAGCGTGAGCGTCGACGGGCCACGGGAGCGCAACGCCGACCGGGTGACGCGGGGCGGCCGGCCGTCGTACGACCGGATCCGGCGCGGTGTCGAGGCGCTGCGCCGGCACGACATCCCGTTCTCGGCGCTCTGCGTGGTCACCCGGCCCACGCCGGGCCTGGCCGCCGAACTGTACGACTACTTCCTCGACCTCGGTTGTGAGGTGCTCGGCATCAACATCGAGGAGACCGAGGGGGTGAACCTCCGTGCGAACGATCATCCCGACGCGGCGGTACGCACCTTCTGGTCCGAACTGGTCACCGCATGGCGGGGTGACCCGCGGATCCACCTGCGGGAGGTTGAGTGGTCGCTGCGGTACGTCGCCGCGGTGCTCGACGGCACCGCCGACGCCGTTCTGCCGCGTCAGCTCGACCCGATCCCCACCATCGGGTACGACGGCTCGGTGGTGCTGCTCTCGCCCGAACTGGCCGGGTTCTCCGACCCCCGCTACGGCGACTTCACCAGCGGCAACGTTCTGACGACGCCGCTGCCGGAGATGCTGGCGGCGGCGGACCGGCTGGGCTGGATCCGGGAGTTTCTCGACGGGGTGGAGGCCTGTCGGTCCAGTTGTCCCTATTTCGGGTTCTGCGGAGGCGCCCACGCTGCCAACCGATTCTTCGAGCTCGGGCGTTTCGACGGTACGCAGACCAACCACTGCCGCAACAGCAAGATCCGTCTACTGGAGGGAGTGTTGGACCATGCCCGAGACCACGAGCGTTCGGCAGCCTGACCACGTCGAGGACGATGCTCTCGACCCGGTCGCCGAACGGGTACACGGAACCCGGGCGGGGCTGACCGCTCTGCTGCACGAGGCGGAGGAAGCGCGCGTACGGCGTGCCGAGGTGGCCGGACCGGGCGACTCGGAGGATTCCAGCGCGGTCTGCGCGTGGAACCACTTCGAGAACATTCCGACGTTCTACAACTGGAACAACCGGCCTCGCTGAGTCGGTTCGTCAGACGCTTCCAGTGCAGCCGCACGAGGGCTTGTCACGGTCTGGGCGGGTACGCCCACCGTGGCAAGCCCTCGACCCTGTCGGACCGGGCTGGACGAACCTGCTGTGCCCACGGACATACGTGAGCACGCGGGCGTTACCGCGTGCTCAGATGCGACCGGAGATCAGCGGGCCGGCGGCGACCAGTTACGGTCGTCGTCCGTGTCGTCCTCGTCATCGTCGTCGACATACTCTTTGTAGTCGTCGTCGAAGTCGCGGTCAGACTTCCCACTGCCCGCCAGTTCACGCTGCAGTGCAGTGAGGTCGGTGTTCGGGGAGTGGTACTTCAACTCCCGGGCCACCTTCGTCTGCTTGGCCTTAGCACGGCCGCGCCCCATGGCTCGACCCCCTCGCACAGAATTCGGGGCAGCCCGAAGGCGGGCCCCGATGACGTCAGGCATCTCTCGTGGCTCTTACGGTACATGGGGATGGCCGGGTTCGGCACCTCGGGTTACCTACCGGAGTCTCCGCGCGTCATCGCTGATGACCACGGTGCGCCTGATTTCGACCCGTAAGGAGCGGCATGGGAAGTCAGTCGTGACCGGACCGCGTTCCGGCCGCTCCCACGACGGTCAGGACAGGTGGATCGTACGCAGCCGGCCCACCTCGGCCATCCGGCGCTCCGCGAGCCGGTCGGCCGCCGCCGCCGGCGGCACCCCCTCGGCGTCGGCCAGCCGGAGGATCTCCCGGGTGGTGTCGAAGATCCGGGTGGCCCGCAGCTTCGCCCGTTCGAAGTTGAACCCCTCGATCTCGTCGGCGACCTGGATCACCCCGCCCGCGTTCACCACGTAGTCGGGCGTGTAGAGGATGCCCCGGTCGGCGAGCATCTTGTCGATTCCGGGATGGGCGAGCTGGTTGTTCGCGCCGCCGGTGACCACCTTCGCCCGCAGCGTCGCCACGGTGTCGTCGTCGAGCGCGCCACCGAGCGCGCACGGGGCGTACACGTCGATGTCGGCGGCGATCAGCGCCGCGGTGTCCGCGACGAGGTCGACCTGTGGGTACGTCTCGCGCGCCCAGCGCAGCGCGGACTCGTTGACGTCGGTCGCCACGACCGACGCGCCGTCGTCGAGAAGGTGGGCGGTCAGGTGCTTGCCGACCTTGCCGAGCCCGGCCACGCCGACCCGGCGGCCGGCCAGCGTCGGGCTGCCCCACACGTGCTCCGCGGCGGCCCGCATGCCCTGGAAGACGCCCCAGGCGGTCAGGACCGACGAGTCGCCGGCACCGCCGTGCTCGACGCTCCGCCCGGTGACGAAGCGGGTCTCCCGGGCGATCACGTCCATGTCGGCGACGTACGTGCCGACGTCACAGGCGGTGTAGTAGCGGCCATTGAGGGACTGCACGAACCGGCCGTACGCGCGCAGCAGCGCCTCGGACTTGCCCAGCTCCGGGTCGCCCCAGATGACACCCTTGCCGCCGCCCAGGTCGAGGCCGGCGAGTGCGTTCTTGTAAGCCATCCCGCGCGACAGGTCGAGCACGTCGCTCAGCGCCGCCTCTTCAGAGGGATACGGGTAGAAACGTGTGCCGCCCAGCGCAGGGCCGAGCGCGGTGGAGTAGATGCCGATTATCGCCTTGAGGCCGGTGTGCCGGTCCTGGCAGAAGACGACCTGCTCGTGCCCGGCCGGATCCTGGCCGCCGGTACTGTGGAATACGCCCATGGTTGCTCCTGGTGACGGTGTGTGCCCTTGTGGGGCACGGACCTGGGGTGGTGCCCGGCGGGGTGTTGCCGGTGCCGCCGAGCCTAGGCCCGGTCGGAAGGGCCCGCCAGGCGCCCCGGGCCATTCGAACCGATCGGTGGTGCTGTCGGCAGCGAAGTTCCGTTTCGTGGGAGGATCGCGCCGTGCCGTCGCTCTTCGCTTCATATCTCCGGGTCTACGAGCCGTTGACTGCCTTCGATCGGGAACGACAGGTCTTCTGGCGCCGGTACGTCAGGGAGGGGCGGGCGGTCGCGCCGCTGGAAGGACCGGTGCGGCAGCGTACGGCGGTGATCGAGGCGCTCGGTGCCGGCTGGACCAGGCTGCCCGACCTGCCCGAAGAGGCGTACGTGCTGGAAACCGACGACACCCTGCTCGTCTGCCCGTGGAACCTGCGGGTGCGGGTGGCGGAGGCCGCGCTCAGCGCCCGCGACGGTGTGCCGTCGGTGCTGGCCGACGCGTTCGTCCCGCCGATCCTGGCCGGACAGGCCAAGGCGGTGATCGACGACTGGCGTAGCGGTGCCCGGGTGCTCGAGCACGGTGTGCCGCGGGTGCACGAGCAGATCGCCACCTGGGGTGTCCCGTTGCGCTGGTTCGTCTTCATCGACGCCGAGGAGCGCGAGTTGACACTGCGGCCGGGGGGTCGGGCGCTGCGCTATCGCACCGAGATATCGAAGGCCCGGCGGCGGGCGTCCCGGGGGCTGTCGGTGTTGCGCAAGTCGGTGGGCGACGCGCCGATCACCCAGGCGGTGGAGGAGGGCGCCCGGTGGCTGGAGGAGTTCCACCCGCGTTCGGTCGTCGAACTCGACTACGGCGGGCTGGTCGACCTGCTCGACGACGAGACGCTGGAGGCCGACGACTCGCCCCGGCTGGTCGCGACGGGGCTCGCCGGGTTGTCCCGGGGCAACAGTGAGGCAGCCACGAAGGCGTACGAGACGTTGGTCGCGCGATGGCGGGACGTCCAGCTCAGAGAGCGGCGCAACTAACGGCAAATATCCGAATCATCCACCATGAGAGCGCTCCCAAGGTGAGGATCACTCGTAGTGAGTACGCTACCAAGGGTGAGCAAGTGTCCCAATAAGGCGGTTTCTGGTATATAAAATTTGGATAAATCGGTCATTGTTCGTCCGTCTATCCAGGGACCTTCGGCCGTTCGGCCCATGTCGGACATCGGGGACTAGCCGGACCATGGGATACGCGTCGGCCGGCGGGACCCCGGCCGATGTTCTTAGGTACCTGTGGAGGAGTGACCGATGGCGTCGCGTACGCATGAACCAGAGCCGCTACTCACACCGGCCGAGGTCGCGTCGATGTTCCGTGTCGACCCGAAGACCGTGACCCGGTGGGCGAAGGCGGGCAAGCTCAGCGCAATCCGCACGTTGGGCGGCCACCGTCGCTACCGCGAGTCGGAGGTTCGCGCCCTGCTGCAAGGCCAGATCCCCCAGCAACGCCAGGGCGACTGAAGCTCGGTCGATCGATCGTCGGTAAGGGGCGGAACCCGCACGGGGAAGATGCGGGTCCCGCCCCTTCTCCGTGTCGGATGACGGACCGATCCCGCGCCGCGGCTCCGCCGACCTCAGTCGACCAGCACGATCCGGATCCCCACCGTGCCCTGCGCCCCCGCCGGATCCGGCTGCCGAGCATGACCAGTTGACCGAAGATCCCGTACTTCTTCCTGAGCAGGCCACGTACCCGTTCGGTGCTGGCCGGGTCGATCAGGCTCGCCCGGGCGGACACCGCCGCACTGTGCGGTTTTCCCCGGACGTCACAGGCGGCGACGGTGGCCTCGCCGCTGCGCCGGATCCGCTTCACCTTGCCCGAGTCGGCGACCGTCCAGACGGCGAGGCTGTCGCCGTCCCGCACCGCCCACACTGGCGTCGGCACCGCCCGGCCGTCCCTGCGGAACGTGGTCAGCAGGACGTACTTC
Source organism: Polymorphospora rubra (assembly GCF_018324255.1). Classification (GTDB taxonomy): domain Bacteria; phylum Actinomycetota; class Actinomycetes; order Mycobacteriales; family Micromonosporaceae; genus Polymorphospora; species Polymorphospora rubra. The sequence goes on along the minus strand of NZ_AP023359.1, from coordinate 2,446,575 downwards.
TCGTTCCCGAGGCTTTCGAGATCGGTCACAACAGCAAGGGTACGTCCCGTCGATCGCCCGTCCCGTCGGTAGTGTCAACCCGGTGAAGGGTGAGCCGACGATCGGCGACGCGTTCGGTGAGCTCGTCCGCGACGCGCTGGCGGTGGCCACCGGCATCGGACCTCGCCCGCTGGTCGGCGGCCGGCTGCCCCGGCCCGTCATCGAGGTCATCGAGCGCGACGACGGGCTGATCAACGGCGCGCCGGCCGCCCACTACCTGGCCGAGCCGTCGCAGTGGCAGCCGTACGACCACCGGGCGGTCGACCGGGTTCACGGCGAGACGCTCGACATCGGGGTCGGCGGTGGCCGGATCGCCCTGCGGCTGCAGGACCGCGGTGTTCCGGTCACCGGTCTGGACACCTCCACGGGAGCACTGGCCGTGTGCCGGAAGCGCGGTGTACGCGACCTGGTGCACGGCACCGTCGACGAGCACGCCCGCGACGGCCGCCGCTACGACACGTTCCTGCTGCTCGGCAACAACCTCGGCCTGCTGGAGGGGCGGGAGCGGGCGCCCGCCTTCCTCGCCGCGCTGGCCGCCATGGCCCGCCCCGGCGCGCAGGTGATCGCGCACGGCACGAACCCGTACGGCACCAGCGACCCGGTGCACACCTCCTACCACGAGGCCAACCGCGCCCGGGGCCGGTTCGGCGGGCAGTTGCGGCTGCGGATCCGCTACCGGGAACTGAGCACACCCTGGTTCGACTATCTGGTCTGCACCCCGGACGAACTGGCCGAACTGGTGCACGGCACCCGGTGGCGGCTGGTCGACGTCGACACCGCCGACGCGCCGTACTACCTGGCCACGCTGCGTCTGCAGGGCTGAGCCGGCGGTCAGACCGGCGGCGGTGACGTCGGGATACCGGCGGTCAGCGCCGCGAACGCGGCCCGGCGGATCCGCGACGCCGGACCGACCGGCCCGACGTCGGCGGGCTCGGCGGCGGCTGCCTGGCCACCGGCGGTGCCGGCGCACAGCGCGACGTCCCACGACGTGACGGCCGCGCCCGCCACCAGAAGCGGGTACGGGTGACGCGGCGGCAGGCCGCTGCGTTCGGCGACGAAGTCGACGACCACCTGCCGCAGGTCGTTCATCAGCGTGAGATAGATGCCGATCAGCGACGGCTGCTCGTCCATCAACCGGATCCGCCGGGTGATCTCGCGCTGCTCGGCCGCGTCCAGGTCGAGGGCGTCGAGCACCGCCGCGACGGCCTCCAGCGGCGGCTGGTCGACCGCCGTGGCGGCGAGCTCGGTGCGCAGCCGGGCCAGCCGCTGGTGGGCGACGTCGCCGAAGAGCACGTGCTGTTTGGACGAGAAGTACCGGAAGAAGGTGCGTACGGCGACCCCGGCCGCCTCGGCGATCTCCTCGACCGTGGTCTGCTCGTAGCCCTTGGCGGCGAACAGTGCGAGGGCCGCCTCCTCCAGCGCCGAACGGGTCTCCTGCTTACGGCGCTCCCGACGGCTCGGCGGCAGGTCGGAGCCGGGAGACGTCGTCATGTCCACATGGTGGCACGATCAGCCATGATCGACTTGATCCGGACCGCCGGCCGCCCCGTGTCCTGCCGGACAGCTGCCTCTCGGGTCCTGCGGACACTGCCTCTCGGGTCCTGCGGACACGTTCCTTCGTATCCTGGCGGACACTTCTCTCCGGATCCAGGCTGACAGGCGCTAGCGTCAATGTATGAAGGTGGCGCGGGGACTGCTGCGTAACCTCGCCGGCAGCCTGGGCATCCTGGGCGCGCTCGGCATCGTCACCGTGGGACTGCCCGCGATCGACCGGGCCATTCCCGCCGTACGTCCGGTCGCCGCCGGCGTGCCCTATCCGGTCGGGGCCGGCGTCACCGTCGTACCGCCGCCCGGGGCCATGGTCGACGTCACCCAGACCCGGCCGTCCGGAGAGCGTGGCACGGTCCTGTTCATCATCGGCCCGGTCCGCTACGCCATCGTCGTGACCCCGTTCGACGGCGATCTCGCCGCCGCCGCCGAACGACTCGAACGCAAGATCACCGAGGGACGGGGCTACCAGATCACCGGCACCCAGCTCGGCGTCTCCACCGCCGGCGGCCTGCACGGCATCCAGGGCGGCTACATGGCACCCGGGCGGGGCGGCCGCTACACGGTCTTCCTCACCGGCGGCCTGTCCATCGAGGTGACAGTCGCCGGCAGCCATCCCGAGTTCGGTGGCCTGGCCGCCGCCGTCGAGGCCAGCACCCGGTCGATCACCGTCGTGGACGTCGCGTGACCGCCGCGTCGGCGGCCGGCCGGGGCGGCACGTCCGTCCACCCCGCACCGTCCGGTTTCGACATCCGCCAGGCCCTGCCGCTGCCGGCCTTCTGGCTGCTGGCGGTTCTGCTGCTGGCCGGCCTGGTCCGGATCGGCACCCTGCTGTGGGCGGCGTTCGTCGAGCATCCGGTCGCGACCTCGGTCGCCGTCGGGCTGTTCGCGCTCTACGCCGTACCGTTCTGGATCTGCGTACGGGCCCTGGACTTCTTCGAACGCGAACCGCCGGTGCTGCTCGCCGCCGCGTTCGCGTGGGGCGGCCTGGTGGCCACCAGCGCGGCCATTCCCGGCAGCGGCGCCCTTCAGAACCTGCTGGCCAAGCTGCACTCGACCGAGTTCACCGCCGCCTGGGGCGCGGCCGTCGCCGGCCCGACCGTCGAAGAGGTGGTGAAGACCCTCGGTGTGGTCGCGATCGTGCTCGTGGCCCGGGCCCAGGTCAACAGCGTCCTCGACGGGGTCGTCTACGGCGCCCTGGTCGGCCTCGGCTTCCAGGTGGTCGAAGACGTCATCTACGCCGTGAACGCGGTCGTCATCGCCGGCGGCGACGACGAGGTAACCCCGGTGGTGGCCACCTTCTTCGTCCGTGGCTTTCTGGCCGGGCTGTGGAGCCACACGCTGTTCGGCGCGCTGGCCGGCGCCGGGATCGGCTACGCCGTCGTCCGTCGGGACCGGTCCCGCCCGGCCCGCACCGCGATGGCCGGGCTGGCCCTGGCCGGCGCGTGGGCCTGCCATTTCCTGTGGAACTCGCCGCTGCTCGCCGACGGGCCGGGCGCCGGTGGCTTCGGGCTGCTGCTGGTGCTGCTCGCCAAGGGCGTGCCGTCCCTGGCGCTGATCCTGCTGGTGGTCCGGGTGGCCCGACACCGTGAGGCCGACTACTACACGGCGCAGCTCGCCGCGCTCGGCGACCCGCGGATCGCCACCCCCGGCGAGCTGCGCGCGCTGGGCCTGGGACACCTACGCGCCGACGCCCGGCGGCACGCGTACCAGCGGGCGGGGCGGCCGGCCCGTCGGGCGGTACGCCGGTTGCAGCACGCTCAGGCCCGGCTGGCCGTCGAACTCAGCCGGGCCGCTGCCGCCGTACCCGGTGCTGCGCCGCCGTACCCGGACCGGCGGTCCGAGGCCGGGAGCGACCTCGACCGCTGGCACGACGAGGTGCTGACCCGACGCGACCACCTGCGCGGGCTCGGCCACCCGGAGGCGGTGGCGCCGGGGCCGACCCAGGGGCCGGGCCGGCGGATTGGCGCGGCGGTCGGGTTGGCGGTGCTCGTCCTGGCCGTGGCGTGGGTGGCCCTCAGCATTCTCGGCGCGGCGTGACCCGGGCCGGCCGCCGCGGGCCGGCCCGGTCACGCGGCGGGCGTCAGACCGTCACCGGAGGGTGGCCGCCGTCGCCGTCGACCACCTCTTCGGGCGTGCCGTCCTCGTCGATGTCGACCATGGTGATGTCGACCTTGCCGTCGCCGTCGGTGTCGAACTGGAAGAGGTCCGCCTTGCCGTCGCCGTCGGTGTCCACCACCCAGACGTCGGCCTTGCCGTCGTTGTTGGTGTCCGCCGCCAACAGTTCGATGCGCTCGTCGCCGCGCGTCTCGACGACTTCCTGCGGTTCAGTCATCAACGGACCTCCATCAGAGGGGCTTCAGGTGTACGGATACCCGTTCACGCTAGGGCCCCGTCCTGGCGTACGCGACCCGGGCTGCATAGGGTCGCTGCCATGAACGATCGTTTTGTCGTCGTCGGCGCCGGCACCATGGGGCTCGGCATCGCCTACGTCGCCGCCGGCGCCGGCTTCCACGTCGAACTCGTCGAGGTCGACCGGGACCGCGCCGACGCGGCCATGGAGAAGCTCGACGGGCTGTGGCAGCGCGCGGTCGAGCGCGGCAAGCTCACGGCGGCGCAGGCGGACGCCAGCCGTACCCGGGTGCTGCTGCGCGGCGACCTGGCAGAGGTGGCCGACGGACCGGACGTGATCGTCGAGGCCGTGCCCGAACGTCCCGACCTCAAACGGTCGGTGCTCGCCGCCGCCGAGGCCCGGCAGCCCGCGCTGCTGGCCAGCAACACGTCCAGCATCTCCATCGGCAGCCTCGCCGACGGGCTCGACCGGCCGGAACGCTTCGCCGGACTGCACTTCTTCAACCCGGTCTGGGCGATGGCGCTGCTGGAGATCGTGGTCGGCCCGGCCACCGCCGACGAGACCACCGCGGTTGCCGTCGCGCTCGCCGGCCGGCTCGGCAAGGACCCCGTCGTCGTACGTGACCTGCCCGGCTTCGCCACCTCCCGGCTCGGCGTCGCGCTCGGCCTGGAGGCGATCCGGATGGTCGCCGACGGGGTTGCCAGCCCCGCGGACATCGACAAGGCGATGGTGCTCGGCTACCGGCACCCGGTCGGCCCCCTCGAACTCACCGACCTCGTCGGACTCGACGTACGGCTGGACATCGCGCGCACCCTCCAGCAGGCGTACGGCGACCGGTTCGCCCCGCCACCGCTGCTGGTGGAAATGGTCGCCGCCGGTCGGCTGGGGAAGAAGACCGGCCAGGGCTTCTACCACTGGGAGAACGGGAGGCGGGCGTGAGTGTCGCCGTGGACGAACGGGCCGACCGGGTCGTGGTCACCCTCGACCGGCCCGAGAAGCGCAACGCCATCGACGCCGACATGGTCGACGCGCTGCACGAGGTCTGCGCCCGGCTGGAGCGGGATCCGAAGCTGCTGTTGCTGACCGGTGGTGCCGACGGGATCTTCGCGGGCGGCGCCGACATCGCCCAGCTGCGCGAACGGGGCCGGCTGGACGCGCTCGCGGCGATCAACGCCGGTGTCTTCGCCCGGATCCGGGCCCTGCCCCTGCCGACCGTCGCCGCCGTCGACGGGCCGGCACTGGGCGGTGGCGCCGAGCTGGCGTACGCCTGCGATCTGCGGGTCTGTACGGCCCGGGCGTTCTTCGGTCAGCCCGAGGTGCGGCTGGGGATCCTGGCCGGTGCCGGGGCGACCCACCGGTTGCCGGCCCTGGTCGGCGAAGCCCGGGCCAAGGAGATGCTCTTCACCGGCCGGCGGGTGGGTGCCGAGGAGGCGGCCCGGATCGGCCTGGTCAACCTGGTCGTCGAGGAGCCCGGCGAACTGCTCGCCGCCGCGCACGGCCTGCTCGACGAGATCGCGAAAGGCTCGACGCTGGCGTTGCGGCTGACCAAACTCGCCGTCGACGCCCCACCGGCCGCCCACCCGCACGTCGACCTGGTCGGTCAGGCGGTGCTCTTCGAGGACGAGGAGAAGCGCCGCCGGATGACCGACTTTCTTCAGCGGAAGAGCCGGTGAGCCTGGTCGGCCCACCGGCTCCTGCGCCGCGTCAGGACGTCGTTCAGCTGGCCGCGTAGGGGTTGGTGGTCGGGTCGATGTAGTTGACCTGGTCGGCGACGCCGTCGTTGTTGGTGTCGCGGATGACCTGGTCGGTCACACCGTTCTCGTTGGCGTCGGTGGCGATCAGGTCGACCCGGCCGTCGAAGTTGGTGTCCTGCACGACCATGTCCGGGGTGCCGTTGAAGTTGGTGTCGGCGACCACCGTGTCGACGTACCCGTCGGCGTTGGTGTCGGTGCCGACGATGTCGATCAGCCCGTCGGCGTTGCTGTCGATACCGACCGCGTCGATGGTGCCGTTGTCGTCGTAGTCACGCAGGATCGTGTCCAGGTGGCCGTCACCGTCGGTGTCGACCAGGATCGCGTCCGCGTTCCCGTCGCCGTCGAAGTCCTGCGTCACCATGTCGGCGACGCCGTCGCCGTCGGTGTCGGTGATGGTCTCGGTCGAACCGTCGACGTTCTGGATCACGATGGAGTTGGGCTCGTAGGACAGCGGCTCCTGCCCCGTGTCGGTCTCCGAGCCGAAGCCCTCGGTGTCGGTGGTGGGCTCTTCGAGGTCGAGGCTCGGGTCGCTGTACTCGCTCATTGTCTTGCCCTTTCGATCATCATCTCTCGCGGTGTTGATGAAACCGTACGGTCCCGGCACCAGCTGAGGAATCACGGAAACGTGCCACTACCGGCTGACCATCAGTGCCGCAGTGGTACGTCCGCGGCGACAAGTGCCTTGATGACTTCGGCTGACTCCGCGAAGCCGATCACCAGTGCCGCCTCCGGCGCGAACTCCTTTATCTCCTGTGCTCCGGCGGAGAAGTCCACCGGTGGCCCGTCGGCGTTCGCCGGCGGGTCGTAGGTCAGCAGCCGGACCCGGTCGGGCGCCACCCCGGCCCGCTCCAGCTCGGCCCGGACGTTCTCCTGAAGGCCCTGGCCGTACGAGTCCCCGCGCGCGACGATCACGATCCGGTTCGGGCCGTCACGCAGGATCACGTCGGCCAGCGCCCGTCCCTGGAGGATGTCCGACGGTGCGGTACGGAAGTAGAGGCCCTTGTCGTCGACGGTGCTCAGGCCGGCGTCGGTGTTGCACGGCGAGAAGAGGATCAGCCCGGCGGCGACGACGTCGGGCAGTACGGCCCGCGAGATCCCGGAGGCGCCGGCGCCGATGATGACATGGGCGCCCTTGGCGACGTGCTCCTGTACGGTCTGCCGCGCCTTGTCGGCGTTGGTGCCGTCGTCGCCGTCGAGCCACTCCACGTCCCTGCCGAGCACACCGCCGGCGGCGTTGATCTCGCGGATCGCCAGGGCCGCCCCGGCCGCCAGCGGCGGGTACGCGAGTGCGAGGTCGCCGGTGCGCGGCAGCAGGCCGCCGATCTTCAGGGGGGCGCCGGTGCGCTGGCCCGTTCCGAGGCCCTCCCGCCTGGGCGGTGGCGGGGCGACGGTGCTCGTGGTGGTCTCGTCGCCGGCGCCGATGAACTCCATCTTGCCGTCGTCGAGTTCGTTGTCCGAGCCGAAGTGCACGGTGGCGTAACTGGCCGTCGACGGCTCTCCGGCGTCGGTGAATCCACCCCGCTTCAGCGACACGCCCCGGTACTGGATGTCGGTGCCGGCCCGGGCGAGCTTCAGGCACTCGGCGACGGTGTCGCAGATCTCACCACCGGTGGTGACACCGTTGATCTGCTTGGCGACCTCGCCCGGCTCGGTCGTACCGGCGAGTTGGGCGGCGAGCGCGCTGATCACGAGCGCGTCGTACGTCTCACCGGAGTAGATGTAGTCGTCGAGGTCCGGGTCGACGGACGCGATTCGTTCGATGAAGTCGGCGGAGAGCGGGGTGAGGGGTTTCGTCCCCTTCATGCCACCCAGGATCCCGGGATGATCCCCGAACTCCGCGGCGAACGTATTGATCATGTTGCCGTCGGCGCCGTAGAGCCTGACCAGGGATTCCGCTGTCTCCTCGGGCTCAGCCTTACCGCAGCCACCAGCGCCCAACAGGAACGCGGCGCAGACGGCCAGGGCGGCGCTGCGCCTGCCGCGTGACACCAGCATCGGATCGTCCTCCCTCGGGCGAAGCTCCGTGCGCACACTAGCGTGCCAGCGGCCGGAACTGTGACCGTGGTCGCAGGTCAGCGCTTTACCTGCGGGTAACCTTCCGGCGTGGACGCGGACAGCCGACTCGCCGTCGAACTCGCCGCCGCCCCTGGCGCACTCGCCGAGCGGATGGGCATCACGCTGGTCGAACTGACCCCGGAACGGGTCGTCGGCACGATGCCGGTCGAGGGAAACACCCAGCCGATGGGACTGCTGCACGGCGGAGCCTCGTGCGTGCTCGCCGAGACGCTCGGATCGGTGGGTGCGGCCCTGCACGGCGCCACCGTCGGCCGGCCCGCCGTCGTCGGCGTCGACATCAACGCCACCCACCACAAGGCGGTCAACGCCGGCACGGTCACCGGGGTCGCCGTCCCCCTCCACCGGGGCCGCACCGTCTCGACGTACGAGGTGGTCATCACCGACGAGAAGGGTGCCCGGGTCTGCACCGCACGGCTGACCTGTCTCCTCATTCCGGCCTGAGGCTCACCGTCTGGCAGCGCCGCCTTGACGGTGCGTCATACCCTTCCGCGTGTGACCGAGCACGGGCGAAGTCATCGCCTGCCGTGCCGGACGACAGCACCACCGCGGGCGGAAACAGGTCAGCATCGCCGGTCACGGCGTCGGACATGAAGCGAGGTGACGGCGTGACGGAGGTACCCCAGGAGGCACTCGACGATGCCGCCAAGGTGCTGCACCTTGCCCTGGACGGTGACACCGACGCCGTCGTCGGCACCCTCGACGCGGTCGTCGACCGGTCGGGAGTGGTCGGCGCGTACGACGTCGCCTGGTGCCTGGCGGCCTCGATGGTCGGTGACGACCTGCGGCTCGGCCGGTGGACACTGGAGTTCCCCGACATCGACGAGGCCGCGTACGACGCCCGTTGGGTGGCCCGTTTCCTCAGCGCGTACGCCAACGGCGACGTCTCGACCGGGGAGGCGCTCTTCGGCGCCGCGCTGGCCGACGGGCAACTGCCGGACTGTCTGCTGACCCTGGCCGGTTCGGCGGTCGCCACGCTGCGCAAGCGGGTGGCCTGAGCCCCGACCACCCGCGATCGCGCCGCCCGCCGGTCAGAAGGCGACCTGCACCTCCAACGGGGTGTACTGGTAGAAGTTGTTCGAGAACCGGACCCGGAACGGCACGCCGTCGCGTACGTTCGTCGCGACCGTGAACCAGCCCGACTTGGCCGGCAGGTAGGTCCAGTAGTTGCACCCGCTCGTCGTGTTCACGAAGATCACGCAGGCGTTGGTGCCGTACGAGCTGAAGTTGCGGACGTTGACGTCGACGCAGCGGTTGGTCGTCCGGTAGGTGCCGACCTCGCCGCCCCAGGCGCCGATCGAGAACTTCGAACGGACCGCGCCGCCGTAGCAGGTGGCCAGGAGCGAGGCCTCGCCGGCTGTGCGGGGGATCGGTTCGGCGTACGCCGGTGGGCTGCCGAGCCCGACCGCGGTGAGAACCGACAGCGTCACGCAGGCGAGCAGGTGTTTGACCTTCTTGGGCATCCACGTCTCCCGGGTCGGGGTCACTGTCTGTCATGGACAGACTTCCTGTCGCGATGATCGTAGTTATCTCGATCCATGTCCGCTGCCCCGAGCCCCTGCGGCGGCCCGACCCCGACCGGCGCGGGCCGGACCTGTGGTAGCTGTTGTGCATGTCCGACGCGATCCTGGCCAAGGTGCGCAAACTGCTGGCGAAGGCCGAAGATCCGGCCTGTACGGCCGCCGAGGCGGAGGCGTTCACCGCCAAGGCCACCGAGTTGATCGCGCGGTACGGCGTCGACCGGGCCCTGCTCGCCGCCCGCGACCCCGCCACCGACCCGGTCGGCGACCGGGTGCTCGACCTGCTCGCCCCGTACGCGTTGGACAAGGCCGGGCTGCTCGCCGCGGTGGCCACCGCGCTGCGCTGCCGGTGCGTACGCCGTCGCGCCGGCAACGGGTTCGCGATGCACCTCTTCGGCTTCGACAGCGATCTCGAACGGGTCGACCTGCTCTTCACCTCGCTGCTGGTGCAGGCCGCGCACGGGCTCGCCGCCGCCGACGTACCGGCCGGGGAGCAGCCGGCGGCGTTTCGCCGGTCGTGGCTCGCGGGGTTCGCCGCCGTGGTCGCCGAGCGGCTGCGTGACGCCGAGGCGGCAGCCGCCGCGTCGACGGTCGCCGCCCCCGGGCCGTCGGTGGCGCTCGTGCTCGCCGACCGCTCCGACCGGGTGGACCGGCGGATCGCCGAGGTCTATCCGCGGCTGCGGACGGCCGGCCGACGCCGCCTCGCCGGCAGCGGAATGAGGCAGGGCGCCGACGCCGGCCGGGAAGCCGACCTGGGCGGCACCCGGCTGGACCGGGGGCGGCCGACACCGCTCGGGACGGGCCGCCGGCCAGGCTGAGATGTCAGCGGCGCGGCCGCGGCGTCAGCGGAGCATGCCCATGTTGTGACGGGTGACCCCGCGAGCCGCGGTCAGCGGACCGACGACCATGTAGATGACCCAGGTGAGCGGCAGGGTCACGAGGCCGATCACCAGGCCGATGAGGAAGATGTTGATCCAGAAGAGCACCCAGTACGACACCATCAACGCGATCCCCAGCCCGATCTGCTGGGCGTAGAGGTTGCCCACTCCGAAGATGCCGAAGATGCCGAGTCCGAGTTCCAGGGCCACGGCGGCACCGGCCGACTTGGCGGCGATCGGGACGACCGGGATGACCCCGTACGGCATGGTGGGCGGGACGGAGGTCGGCGGCGCCCAGTGCGGCGGTGCGGGGGTGGGCAGGTTGGCTGCCGGCGGGGAGTACTGCGGCTGCTCGGGGAACTGCTGGTACGTCATCGCGACGGCCTCGCTACCGGATGTCAGGACTGGGGGCCTGATTGTCGCACCCGCTACCCACCCCGAGGGACGGCCGAGGCTGCCCGCTCGGCCGGACCGGCCCGCTCGGCCGGACCGAAACTCGATCGGCCGGCCGGACCAAAAGCAGAGCGCCGATCGGCGAGTAGCTGATCGGCGCTGCAATAGCCCGGCGAAAGGCTATGTGGCCAGAGGCGGGGTCGAACCGCCGACCTTCCGATTTTCAGTCGGACGCTCGTACCAACTGAGCTATCTGGCCGTGTTGCTCGGTTCATGGTACCCGTCTCGCGGTGCGACCGCCTGGCGGGTGCCAGTCTCCGAAACGCAGAACGCCGCGCGTAGACACGCGCGGCGAGCGGCGCTGGCGGTCCTGACGGGACTTGAACCCGCGACCTCCGCCTTGACAGGGCGGCGAGCACTCCAACTGCTCCACAGGACCTTGCTGCTCCGGCTAGGCCGGAATGTGCCCCCAACGGGATTCGAACCCGTGCTACCGCCTTGAAAGGGCGGCGTCCTGGGCCGCTAGACGATGAGGGCGGCCCCGCCATCATCGCATATCGCGACTCAAGCGGTAGAGCTCCCATCCGGCGGCGCCGGAGGCTTGGAAAGCATACGTGATGGGCCGCCGCATGACCAAACCGATACCCCTCGTGCCGGCGACACGTCGCTGACCTGCGGAAATGTCAGGAGCAAGATCATTGGAGGGGGACGATGCCGTACCGGTTCCGGAGGTTGTCGATCAAGCTGTCGCAGGCGTCCAGGGTCGCGGCCCGGTCTCCACCCCCGTCGTGCAGCAGCACGATCGAGCCGGGCCGGACCTTCGTCAGCACCCGTTCGGTGATCACGGTCGCTTTGGCCTTCTTCTCCCAGTCCCGTGGGTCGACGTCCCAGTCGATCGAGGTCATCCCCAGTTCCTCGGCCACCGAGATGGCCGTCTCGGTCCACCGGCCGCCCGGATGGCGGAAGAAGGGGATCCGACTGCCCGGCACCGCCCGCTGGATCTCGCGGTTGGTGCGTTCCAGGTTGGCCCGGATCTCCGCCGGCGGCCGGCTGCCCAGGTCGAGCTCGTGGTGCCAGGTGTGGTTGCACAGCGTGTGTCCCTCGCGGACGATCCGGGCGACGAGCGCAGGGTGGCGGCGCACCTGGGAACCGACCACGCAGAACGTCGCCTTGACCCGGGCCGCCCGCAGTTGGTCGAGCACCTGCGGCGTCCAGACCGGGTGCGGCCCGTCGTCGAAGGTCAGCGCCACGCCTCTGCGGCCGGTCGTCCGCCGCACCGGCAGCGGCGCCGGCGCCGTACCGGTGCTCGCCGTCGGACCCGGCGTGGGTGTCGAGGACAGGTCCGGCACCGGCCCCGTGGACGAGGGGGCACCGGACGGCGACGGTGCCGTGGGCCGGGCGGTGGCCGGGCTACCGGCCGGTGCCGGCGCGGTCCGGAAGGCGGGACGATCGGTCGGGCGTGACGCCATGCAGCCAGCGGCGAGCAGCAGCGCGAGCGCCACCGCGCCAGCCCCCAGGGCGGCACGTTGCATCATCGTCGGCTCCCGAGGGGTGGCTTCGGGTAGGACGTCGACTCACGCTAGCCCAACGGGCGGGTCCTGCGATACCGGACCAATGACCTCAATCAGCCACTGATCGGGTCGCCGGATCGCTTACCGTGCCGGCAAGGGCGACCGCCTCGGCCAGGTCGGCCGGACACCGTACCCCGGTGGGCAGCGCATCGACCGGCCAACCGGGACCGGCCGCCATCACCAGCAGCGGACGACGCGGTACGGCCAGTACGGCCCACAACTGCTCCGTACCCGCGGTGGCCCGGGCGTGCGACCACACGACGACCACCGCCGGCCCGGTCCGCTCGACGGCGTCCACCAGGGCGACCGGCGGCACCCGTGCGCCGAGCAGTCGGCAGGCGACCCCGGCCTGTGCCAGCGCGGCGGCGAGCGCCTCCAGCGGCAGGCTGTGCTGTTCCTCGTCGGCGCAGGAGAGCAGGATCCGGGACGGGCCGGCCGGTCGAGGTACCGCGCCGAGAACCTCCGACACGCAGCGGGACAGCAGGTGCTCGACCTCGATGAGGCGGGACGTGGTCGCGTACCGCTCGCCGATCCCGACCAGGACGGGCCGCAACACCCCGTCCCAGGTTCCGACGACGCCGTCGGTGGCGACGTGCCGTTCGATGATCTCGCGCATGGCGGTGTGGTCGAGCCGCATGGCGGCGCGGGCGAGGCCGCGGGCGGCCGGCCCGGCCCGGCCGACCGGGATGGCGAAGCCACCGCCGGCCCGGGCACCGACCCCCTGGCGGGGCGCGGCGTTGCGCCGGTTCTCGGGCCTCGGCACGACCGTGGAGCGGCGGGCCCAGCCGGCCGCCTCGGCCGGCGGGACGCCCTCGGCGGTCAGCCGCCGCATCACCTCCAGCCGGTCGAGGTCCTCGGCCGTGTACCGCCGGTGGTGCCCCGGCACGTGCTGGCTCGGCCCCAGGCCGTACCGCTGGTGCCAGGTGCGTAGCGTCGTGACGGCCACGCCCAGTCGGCGCGCGACCGCCCCCGCGCTCAGGACGTCATCGCCCACCTGACCGCTCCGGCGCTTCCTCGGCGGCCCCGGAACCCGGTACGACGACCCGGTCGGTCCCGGTCCGACCGGGGCTGAAGAGCCGGTCGGCGACGCCGGCGAGCCACGGCGCGTGCTGTCGGGGATGTTCGGCGAGCCCGGCCAGCAGTTCCTCGCGGGTCACCCAGCGCAGGTCAGCCACTTCTTCGGGCGCCGGGGCGAGGGGTACGTCGGGAGCCAGTTCGCCACGCAGCACGTGGTCGTACTCGAACTCCACCCGGCCGGTGGCGGGGTCCTCGGCGTAGTAGACGTAGACGCCGACCTCGGTGAGTTCGACCGGCGGTAGGCCCAGTTCCTCGCCGAGCCGCCGGTTGGCCGCCTCGCTCAACGACTGGCCCGGAGCCGGGTGTCCGCAGCAGCTGTTGGCCCAACGCAGCGGAAACCTGGTCTTGACGGCAGCCCGCTGCTGGAGCAGGACCCGGCCGGTCGGGTCGACGAGGAAGACCGAGAACGCCCGGTGCAGCCGGCCCGGCGGGCGGTGGGCCTCGTCGACGGTGCACTCGCCGATCGGGTTGCCGGTGTCGCTGACCAGCTCGACCAGGTGTGCCTCGCGGGAGAGGGTCACCGGGTGCCTCCCGTCACTCGGCCGGCGGCGAGCTTGCCGGAGATGAGCACCATCGGCACGCCCACGCCGGGCTGTGTCCCAGATCCTACGAAGACCACGTTGGACAGCGTGGGGTGCAGGTTGTTCGGGCGGAAGGGGCCGGTCTGGAAGAGGCTGTGCGCGGCGGCGAACGGGGTGCCCGCCGCCATGCCCTGGTCGGCCCAGTCGGCGGGGTGACCACCCGGGACACCTCGACGCCGGCCCGGAAGTCGCGGTAGCCGCGCGCCTCGAGCGTACGCATCAGCTCGTCCGCGTAGCGCCCGGGCAGGTCGCCGCGCCAGTCGAGCCGACCCCGGTCGAGGTTGGGCACTGGCGCGAGCACGTAGTAGGTCTGCCGATCGGCCGGGGCGACCGAGGGGTCGGCCCGACTCGGGTTGGTGACCAGCAGCGACGGGTCCGACATCAGCTCGCCCCGCTTGATGATCTCGTCGAAGGTGCCCCTCCACGGCCGACCGAAGTGGATGTTGTGGTGGGCGATCTTCGAGTAGGCCTGCCGGGAACCGACGTGCAGCACCACGCACGACGGCGAGTGGCGCAGCCGCCGGTAGCGGGCGGCCGGCAACAGATCCCGGTAGGCGACCGGCAGGTCCGGGTTGAGTACGACGACGTCGGCGGGGACCCGCTCGCCGTCGGCGGTGATCACCGCGCTGGCCCGGCCGGCCGAGGTCTCCACCCGGGTGACCGTGGTCCCGTAGCGGATCTGCACGCCGTGCTTCTCCGCCGCTCCGGCCAGTGCCCGCGGTACGGCGTGCATTCCGCCGCGCGGGTAGTAGACCCCGGCGACCGAGTCGAGGTAGGCGATCACCGCGTAGATGGCGAGCGCGTCGTGCGGGGCCAGGCCGGCGTACATGGCCTGGAACGAGAAGATCCGCCGGGTCCGGGGATCGGTGAAGAACTGGTCGATCTTGGTTTGCAGCCGACGGAACGCGCCGGTCGCCAGCAGCCGGAGCAGGTTGGCGGTCAGCAGGTCGCGGGGGCTGTCGAAGTTGCGGTCGATGAAGTCGGTCCGCTCCAGTTGCCAGAGGTTGCGGGCGAACTCGACGAACCGCAGGTAGCCGTCGGCCTCCCGGGGACCGCAGACCCGGGAGATCTCGGCCGCCATCCGGGCGGTGTCGGTGATCACGTCGAGGGTGGAGCCGTCGGGATAGTAGGCCCGGTAGGCAGGGTCGACCGGGGCGAGGTCGAGCCAGTCGGTCAGCTCCTCACCGACGGCGGCGAGCGGTTCGGCGATCAGGTCGGGCATGGTCAGCACGGTCGGCCCGGTGTCGAACTCGTAGCCGTCGACGGCGAGCCGGCCGGCCCGCCCGCCGGGCACCGGCTCCCGCTCCAGGATTGTGACCTGGCGGCCGCTGCCGGCCAGGTGTAGGGCCGCGGCGAGGCCGCCCAGCCCGGCACCCACGACGACAACCCGATCGGTCGGTCCGCTCACCATGCGCATTGGGCCACCCCTCTCCGGGCCTCCATCATGCCCGCCGATCCGTGGCCCGTACGGCGAGGTCGGCCAGTGCCCGGCGGGCGTCCGGGTTGATCGGCGCGGTCCCGAGGGCCTCGACCGCGTCGGCGACCCGGTCCTCGATCATCCGCTCGACCCGGGCGGTGGCGCCGGTGGCGGTGACCACCTCGGCGAGCCTGTCGACCCCGACCGTGCCGGCCCGTCCACGCGCCAGTTCGGCCCGCTGGGCGGCGGTGGCGAGCTGGGCGGCGAGCAGCAGCAGCACGGTCGGCTTACCGGTGAGCAGGTCGTCGCCCGCCGGCTTGCCGGTCCGCCGCGGGTCGCCGTGCACGTTGAGCAGGTCGTCGCGGAGCTGGAACGCCTCGCCGACGGCGTTTCCGTAGCGGCTGTAGGCGGCGGTGACCGCCGCGGCGGGCCCGGCGGCACCGCCGGCGAGCGCCGCACCGAACAGCAGCGGGCGCTGCACCGTGTAACTGGCGGTCTTGTGCCGGGCGACCCGCAGCGCCCGGTCGACCGACCAGTTGGCGGCGTCGGTCTCGCCGAGGATGTCGAGGTACTGCCCGGCGATCGCCTCGACCCGCATCTGGTCGTAGCACCGGCGGGCGGCGAGTATCGACGCGACCGGCAGGCCGGTGCCGGCGAGCAGCCGGTCGGCCCATACCAGGCAGAGGTCGCCGACGAGCACGGCGCCGGCCGTGCCGAAGTGGTCCGGGTCGCCGGTGCGGCCGGCCGCGACGTGCTGGTCGGCCAGCACCCGGTGCGCGGTCGGGCGGCCGCGCCGGGTGGCGGAGCGGTCCATGACGTCGTCGTGGACGAGCGCGAACGCGTGCAGCAGCTCCAGCGCGGCCAGCGCCGGAAGGGTGGGTGCGACCGGTTGGCTCCCGCGGACCCCGCGCCAGCCCCAGTGGGCGAAGACCGGGCGCAGCCGCTTGCCGCCGGCGAGCACGCAGTCGCGGGCGGTGCGGCCGAGGTCGCCGAGGGCGGGGTCGATCTCCTCAAGCGCCGTCACCTCGGGGGTCAGGAAGTCGACCAGCGTCTGCTCGATCAGCCCGATCAGGTCGTCGGGGTGCGGGGCGGGTAGCGGCGCAACGGGACGGGCATCACCCGGGCGGGTCGGGAGTGTGTCGTTGGCCACGACGCAGAGCGTACCCTAGAGTTGCGAGTTGCGTCGATTGCTGCGTCGATCTATCCGAGGAGGTCCCATGGAAACAGATCTGACGGCGGCCTATGCGCGAAGCCGTGAGCTGCACAAACGCCACGGACGCACCTACTATCTCGCCACCCGGCTGTTGCCCGCGTGGAAACGTCGGCACGTCCATGCGTTGTACGGATTCACCCGCTACGCCGACGAGATCGTCGACCGGACCGGCGACGCCCCGACCGCCGAGCGGGCCGCCCGGCTCGACGCCTGGTCCGACCGGTTCCTCGCCGGTCTGCACGGCGAGCCCGTCGACGACCCGCTGCTGCCCGCGGTGCTGCACACCATCGCGGTGTTCCAGCTCGACCGCGCCGACTTCGCGTCGTTCCTGCGCAGCATGGCGATGGACCTCACGATCACCTCGTACGCCAGTTACGACGACCTGCTCGACTACATGGACGGGTCGGCGGCCGTGATCGGCACCATGATGCTGCCGATCCTCGGCGCGGACGACCCCGCCGCCGCCCGGGAACCGGCCCGCCAACTGGGCTTCGCCTTCCAGCTCACCAACTTCATCCGCGACGTCGGCGAGGACCTCGCCCGCGGTCGCACCTACCTGCCCGACGAGGACCTCGCCAAGTTCGGCGTCAGCCGCGCCGATCTGGTGACCGCCGCCCGTGACGGCCGCGGCACCGCCCGGACCCGGGACCTGATCGAGTACGCCGTCACCCGCGCCCAGGCGCACTACGCCGCCGCCGCACCCGGGGTGGCGATGCTGGCCCCCGGCTCCCAGGCGTGCATGCGCACCGCGTTCGCCCTCTACGGGGGCATCCTCGACGAGATCGCCGCCGCCGGTTACGACCCCTTCGTCCGCCGGGCGACCGTCCCGGGCCGCCGTCGGGCGGCCGTCGCGGCCCGGTCGCTGCTGGCCCGGCCGGGCACCACCGTCGCCGTACCCGGTCCGTCGCTCGGGTGACGTCCATGCGTACGGCCATCGTCCTGTTCACCCGCGACCTGCGGGTGCACGACCAGCCGGCACTGGCCGCCGCCTGCGCCAACGCCGAGCGGGTGGTGCCGCTCTTCGTACTCGACCCGGCACTCGCCGGCCGCTCGCCCAACCGGGACCGCTTCCTCGTCCAGAGCCTCGCCGACCTGCGCGAATCGCTGCGCGGGCGGGGCGGTGACCTGATCCTGCGGCACGGCGACCCGGTGGCCGAGACGATCCGGCTGGCCGGCGAGACCGGTGCCGAGGGCATCGCCGTCTCCGCCGACGTCAGCCGCTACGCCCGGCGGCGGGAGATCCGGCTGCGGGCCGAGGCCGACCGGCACCGACTGTCGCTGCGGCTCTTTCCCGGGCTCACCGTCGTCGACCCGGGGGCGGTCACCCCGGCGGGCGGCGACCACTACAAGGTCTTCACCCCGTACTTCCGGGCCTGGTCGACCGGCGAATGGCGCGCCGAGGTGGCCACGCCGAGGTCGGTGCCGCTGCCGTCCGGGATCGCGGTCGGCCGGCTGCCGGCCCTGCCCGCCGGCGAGTCACCACACGCCGCCGCCGGGGGCGAGACCGCCGGCCGGCGGCTGCTGCGCGGCTGGCTGGGCGGGATCGACCGGTACGACGACATCCACGACGACCTCGCCGCCGACGCGACCTCGCGGCTGAGCCCGTACCTGCGGTTCGGATGTGTGTCCCCGCTGGCGGTGGCCCGGGCGGCCGGGGACCGCGCCGGGCCGTTCGTACGCCAGCTCTGCTGGCGGGACTTCCACCACCAGGTGGCGTACGCGTTCCCGGACCTGTCGACGGTCGCCTACCGGCCGACGGCGACCGAGGAGTGGCGGTACGACGCCGACGCGCTGGCGGCCTGGCAGGAGGGGCGGACCGGGGTGCCGGTCGTCGACGCCGGGATGCGGCAGCTACGCGCCGAGGGCTGGATGCACAACCGGGCCCGGCTGATCACCGCCGGGTTCCTGACCAAGCAGCTCGGCCTCGACTGGCGCCGTGGGGTGGAATGGTTCCACCGCTGGCTCCTGGACGGTGACGTCGCCAACAACTCCGGAAACTGGCAGTGGGTCGCCGGAACGGGAAACGACACCAAGCCGTACCGGCGCTTCAACCCGGTTCGGCAGGCGCACCGCTTCGACCCGGCCGGCGACTACGTCCGCCGCTGGATACCGGAGCTGGAGTCGATTCCCGACGGCAGCATCCACGAACCCTGGCTCCGGAACGAGACCCTCCCGTACCCACCCCCAATATCCGCGTGATCAGGGACTAAATCGCGCGGGTCGCCGGCGTGCCGGCCGCCGAACTCCCTGATCACGCCGATCTTGCGGTGGTCACAGGCAGCCGATCACCGCCTCGGTCAGGGCGTCGACCCGGTCGAAGTCGGCCAGGTGGCGGGTGACGTACGCGAACGCGAAGCCGCGCCCCGGATCGGCGTAGCCGACATTTCCCCCGATCCCGCCCATGCCCCAGTCGCCGTCGTCGACCTGCATGCCCAGCGACCACCTCACCGGTCGGTCGAGCAGCAGGTCCGGGCCGTCGTACTGGACCCGGAGCAGCTCCGCGACGGTGTCCGGGCCGAACAGCCGTACGCCGTCCAGCGTGCCGCCGGCCAGCAGCCCGGCGTAGCACCGGGCGACACCCGTCGCGGTCGCGTGCAGGTTGACCGCGGGCACCTCCGCCTCCCGCCACAGCGGGCTGTTCACCACCCCGGGATCGAGGGCGCCGGCCGGATTGCCCAACCCGAGCCGCCGCAGCGAACCCGGCGCGCCGAGCATCGTCGCCGCCCAGTCCGGCCGGCCGTACCCGACATCGGCACACCGCCGCTGGTCGGCCGGGGACAGGCCGAAGGCCAGGTCGAGCCGCCACGGACCGGCGATCTCGTCGGCCAGGAACCGGCCGATCGACCGCCCGTCGACGCGGCGTACCAGCTCACCGACCAGATGCCCGTACGTCAACGCGTGCTCGGCGGCGGCCGTACCCGGTGTCCAGCGGGGCTCGGCGGCGGCGAGATCGGCGGTGAGCAGCGCCCAGTCGCCGTACGCCTCCGCCGGCCGGGGCACCGGGAACATCGGCAGGCCGGCGGTGTGCGCGAGCACCTGCCGGACGGTGGCCCCGGCGGTGAACTCCGGCCAGTGCCGGGCGACCGGATCGTCGAGTCCGACCCGCCCCCGTTCGACGAGCAGCAGCAGGCAGAGCGCGGCGAACGGCTTGCCGACGGAATAGACGTTGACCAGGGTGTCGGAGGTCCACAGTTGCCGGCGGCCGGGGTCGCGCCAGCCGCCGGTGAGGTCGACCACCAGCCGGCCGTCGTGCCACACCGCGACGCCGGCGCCCGTTTCCGCACCGGAGTCGAGCAGGCCGGCGAACACGTCCCGTACCGCGGCGAACCGCTCATCCACCCGTCCGTCCATCCGGCAGACGCTACGACCGGGCGTACCGGCCGGCCACGCCATTTCCGCCGCCGGCCCGGGGCCGCCGCCCCGCCGCCCCGGCCCCGGCGTCCCGGCCCCGGCCCGGTCCGCGCCGCAAGATCGTGGTGATCAGGGAGTACGGACCGCGACCCGCCGGCGACACGCGCGACACGATCCCTGATCACGGGGATCTTGGCGGGGTGGGATGCTGGCGAAATGGGTGAACCGGCAGTGGTGGACGTCGTTGTGCTCGGACTCGGTGTCGGCGGCGAGGAGGTGGCCGGCCGGCTGGCCGAAGCCGGGCTGTCCGTCGTCGGGGTCGAGAGCCGCCTGGTCGGCGGCGAGTGTCCCTACTGGGGCTGCGTACCGAGCAAGATGATGATCCGGGCGGCCAACGCGCTCGCCGAGGCGCGCCGGGTCGACGGCCTGGCCGGCCGGGCGACGGTGACCCCCGACTGGGCGCCGGTGGCCCGGCGGATCCGCGAGGACGCGACCGACCACTGGAACGACGCGGCCGCCGTCGACCGGCTGACCGGCAAGGGCGCCCGGCTGGTACGCGGTCGCGGCACCCTGGCCGGACCAGGCCGGGTCCGGGTCGGCGACGACGTCTTCCGGGCCACCCGGGGCGTGGTGATCGCAACCGGTACCGCCGCCTCCGTGCCGCCGATCGACGGGCTTCGGGACACGCCGTACTGGACGAACCGGGAGGCGATCGAGGTCGAGCGGTTGCCCGGCTCGTTGGCCGTACTCGGCGGCGGGGCGATCGGGCTCGAACTCGCCCAGGTCTTCGCCCGGTTCGGTGTACGGGTCACCGTGGTCGAGGCCAATCCGCGGCTGCTCGCGGTCGAGGAGCCGGAGTCGTCGGAACTCCTGGCGGACGCGCTGCGCCGCGACGGTGTCGAGATCCACACCGGGGTACGTGTCGAACGGGTCGGGCACGACGCCGACGGGTTCACCGTGCACCTGGCCGGAGCCGATCCGGTGACCGCGGAGCAGTTGCTGGTGGCGACCGGTCGCCAGGCGCGGCTGGGCGAACTGGGGCTGCCTTCGGTGGGCCTCGATCCGGACGCCCGGTTCCTGACGGTCGACGACCGGATGCGGGCCGGGGACGGCATCTGGGCCGTCGGGGACGTCGCCGGCCACGGGGCGTTCACCCACATGGCGATGTACGAGGCCGGAATCGCGATCCGCGACATCCTCGGTCAGGACGGGCCGCCGGCCGACTACCGGGCGCTGCCCCGGGTCACGTTCACCGATCCGGAGGTCGGCGCGGTGGGGCTCACCGAGGCGCAGGCCCGCGAGCGGGGAATCGACGTACGGGTGGGGTTCAACCCGTTGTCGAACTCGACCCGGGGCTGGATCAACCGGTCGGACGGCTTCGTCAAGCTGATCGCCGACGCGGAGCGGGGAGTGCTGGTGGGTGGCACGTCGGCGGGCCCGTCGGGCGGTGAGGTGCTGAGCGGGTTGCTCGTGGCCGTGCACGGCGAGGTGCCGGTGGACCGGCTGCGCAGCATGATCTACACGTACCCGACGTTCCACCGGGCGATCGAGGGGGCGCTCCCGGATCTCGGCCGGTGACGGGGACTGCACGGATCTGCCACCTACGCGTCGCTTCTTGCGCAGCATGACAACACCCGGTGCAATTTTTGCAAAAGATTGACGTACGATTGCGGCCGTGACGAGACGACTCACCGAGGTTGCCAAGAAGGCCCGGGTCAGCGAGGCGACGGTGAGCCGCGTGCTCAACGGTCGCGAGGGCGTGTCCGACGCCACCCGTACGGCGGTGCTGACCGCGCTGGACGTCCTCGGCTACGAGCGGCCGACCAAGCTGCGCGGCGAGCGGGCCCGGCTGGTCGGCCTGGTGTTGCCCGAGTTGCAGAATCCGATCTTCCCGGCGCTGGCCGAGGTGGTGACCGGCTCGCTGGCCCAGCGCGGCTTCACCCCGGCGCTCTGCGCCCGCACCATCGGCGGCGTGTCTGAAATGGACTACGTCGAGATGCTGCTGGACCACCAGGTGTCCGGGGTGATCTTCGCGGGCGGTCTCTACGCGCTGGCCGACGCCAAGCACGACCACTACCGCCGGCTGACCGACCGTGGCCTGCCGGTGGTGCTGGTCAACGCCGGGGTCGACGAACTGGGCTTCCCGACCGTCTCGACCGACGACGCGGTCGCGGTCGAGCAGGCGTACGGACATCTGCGCTCGCTCGGGCACGAGCGGGTCGGTCTCGTGCTCGGACCCGAGGACCACGTGCCGTCGCGCCGCAAGCTCGCCGCGATGGTCGCCGCGGCGGGCTGGGCCGGGCAGCCCGAGGAGACCGAGAACGTGGCCCGGTCGAGCTTCTCGATGGAGGGCGCGCGGGTCGCCGCGTCGAAGCTCATCGACCGCGGGGTGACCGGGATCGTCTGTGCCAGCGACGTGCTGGCGCTCGGCACGATCCGGGCCGCGCGCCGGATGGGCCGCCGGGTGCCGGAGGACGTCTCGGTGGTCGGCTTCGACGACTCGGCCTTCATGACCTGCACCGATCCGCCGCTGACCACGGTGCGTCAGCCGATCGAGACGATGGGGCAGGCCGCGGTGGACCTGCTCGTCACCCAGATCGAGGGGGTCGGGGTGACCACCGACGAGTTGCTGTTCGAGCCGGAGTTGGTGGTGCGCGGTTCGACCGCGCCGGTGCCCGGCCGGTGAGGTTGCCGCAGGACTGAATACCTGGACGAAGAGGGGCGGACCGTTACGGTCCGCCCCTCTTCGCGTGCCAGGGGCGACGTTCTCAAGATCAGTCGCAGATTTTCTGAACACAGTCGACTTCTTGCGCTCACGAGTACGCCTTTGTATCGTCATCGCCACGAAACACGGCACTTTCGAGAGCCGCGTCACACCCACCACCGATTCCGCATGCCCAACCCCAGGAAGGGTGTCCGTCCATGAACAGATCCAGGCTGCGCAGCGCCGTCGGGCTGCTGCTCGTCGCCGGGGTCGGACTGTCCGCCGCGGCCTGCGGCAGCGACGACGACAAGCCGGCCGACGGCAAGGTCACCATCACGGTCAACGGCCTGCCCCCGGCCACCGAAGCCGCCAACCACGCCCGGTTCCTCGAAATGGTCGCCGAGTTCGAGAAGCAGAACCCCGACATCGACATCGACGCCCGCGAGGGCAAGATGGACCCGCAGACGTTCACCGCGAAGCTCGCCGGTGGCCAGCTCGAAGACGTCTTCTACGTCTACTTCACCGACCCGGCCAACCTGATCGCCAAGCGCCAGGTCGCCGACATCTCGAAGTACACCGGGGAGTTCCCGGCCGTCGCCCAGATCAAGCCCGAGCTGATGAAGATCTTCTCGGACGCCGACGGCAAGGTGTACGGCCTGCCCTACAAGAACTACTCGCTGGGCCTGCTCTACAACCGGGCACTGTTCACCAAGGCCGGTCTGGAGCCCGACAACCCGCCGAAGACCTGGGCCGAGGTCCGCACCGCCGCCCAGAAGATCGCCGCCCTCGGCGACGGGCACGTCGGCTACGGCGAATACAGCAAGAGCAACACCGGCGGCTGGCACTTCACCGCCGAGATGTACTCCGTCGGCGGTGACATCGCCGTCAACGAGGGTGGCATCTGGAAGGCCGCGTTCAACAACGACCAGGGCCGGCAGGTCCTGCAGCAGCTCAAGGACATGCGCTGGGCCGACAAGAGCATGGGCGAGCGGCAGCTGCTGGAATGGGCCGACCTGCTCCAGATGATGGGCGCCGGCAAGCTCGGCATGTACGTCGCGACCGCCGACAACATCCCGACGATCGTCAACCAGTACAAGGGCAACTTCGCCGACTACGGCCTCGGGCCGATCCCGGACGGGAAGGGCACCCTCGGCGGCGGCGAAGGCTACATGTTCAACGCCAAGGCCACCCCGGAGAAGATCCGCGCCGGCCTGAAGTGGCTGACCTTCTGGTTCAACAACCCCGACCGGATCGCGGCGGAGAACCAGTGGGCCGCGGCGAACAAGAACGTCGTCGGGCTGCCCGAGCCGGCGATCTGGACCGGCGCCGCCGCCCAGAAGCAGGCCGAGGCCGACAAGCAGCACGCCAACGTGCCGCAGCAGAACTACGCGCCGTTCATCAGCGCCGCACCCGGCATTCCGGTCAAGCTCGAACCGCCGAACGCACAGCAGATCTACGCGGTGCTCGACGTCGCGATGCAGAAGGTCCTCACCGACGCCAACGCCGACATCGGCGCCCTGCTCACCGACGCCGAGAAGCAGGTCAACACGATCCTCGCCACGGTCCAGTAGACCGCGCCGGGCCGCCGCCACGCCGGGGTGCGTGGCGGCGGCCCGGAACCGGCCAACCGACAGCACCGACAATCAACGAAAGGTCGTCCGATGGCGGTCATCGAGGCCGGACTCCGCGAATCGCGACGCGCCCAGCTTCGCCGGAAGATCCAGGACAACCTCCTGGCGTACGCCTTCATGGCGGCCGGCATCGCCTGCTTCGCGCTCTTCTCGTGGTATCCGCTGGTACGTGGCGTGGTGCTGAGCTTCCAGCAGGTCAACTTCGTCACCGACCCGTACTGGGTGGGGCTGGACAACTTCCGGGCCCTCTTCGCCGACCCGCTCTTCTGGACGGCGTGGAAGAACACCATCGTCTTCACCGGCCTGGCGTTGGTCTTCGGGTATCTCGTACCGCTGGCGATCGCGGTGCTACTCAACGAACTCCGGCACTTCAAGGGCTTCTTCCGGGTCGCCGTCTACCTCCCGGTGATGCTGCCGCCGATCGTGGTCGTACTCCTCTTCAAGTACTTCTACGACCCTGGGAACGGCCTGTTCAACACCATCCTGAACGGCGTCGGCCTGCCCGGATCGCAATGGACGCAGTCGTCGAGCACCGCCATGATCTCGCTGGTCCTGGTGTCGACCTGGGCCAATCTGGGCGGCGCCACCCTGATGTACCTCGCCGCGCTACAGAGCATCCCGGGCGAACTCTACGAGGCCGCCGAACTCGACGGTGCCACGATCTGGCAGCGGCTGCGCCACGTCACCATCCCGCAGCTGCGGTTCATCATGCTCGTCCTGCTGCTGATGCAGATCATCGCGACGATGCAGGTCTTCATCGAACCGTTCCAGCTCACCGGCACCACCAACCCCGACACCGTCACGGTGATGGTGCTGATCTACCGCTACGCCTTCACCGTCAACAACGACTTCGGGCTGGCCGCGGCCATGAGCGTGCTGCTCTTCGTCGTACTGGGCGCCTTCTCCGCGCTCTACCTCCGGCTCACCCGTACCGCGGAATGAGGGGCCCGTCATGACGATCACCGCTCCGTCCCGACCACCGCTGCCGAAGCTCGCCGACCCGGCACCGGCCCGACGGCGGCCCCGGCCGGCCGGCGACCACGGCGCCGGCCGGACCCTGATCTCCGACACCGAGCTGCGTCGTACGCGGGGCAAGGTGGTCTACTTCAGCGTCCTGACCGTCGTCACCATCCTGTTCAGCCTGGTGTTCCTGTTCCCGCTCTACTGGATGGTCACCGGGGCGGTGAAGGAACCGGCCGAGTTCGCCCTGACCCCACCGACGTTCATCCCCGAGACGTTCGAGCCGCAGAACTACGCGCTGGCATGGGACCGGATGAACATCGCCCGGTACTTCGGCAACACCGTCTTCTACGCGGTCGGCGGCTGGCTCATCCAACTCGTCGTCGACGTCGGCGTGGCGTACGCCCTGTCGAAACTGCGGCCGATCTTCGGCAAGCTGGTGCTCGGACTGATGCTGGCCAGCCTGATGCTGCCGGCGGCGGCGCTGCTCATCCCCGCCTACCTCACCGTCGCCGACGTGCCGATCTTCGGGGTCAACCTGCTCAACACCCCGTGGGCGCTCTGGCTGCCGGCGGCCGCGAACGCGTTCAACATCTACGTACTCAAGCGGTTCTTCGACCAGATCCCGAACGACCTGCTCGACTCGGCCAGCCTCGACGGCGCCGGCCGGCTACGGGTGCTCTGGCACATCGTGCTGCCGCTGTCCCGGCCGGTGCTCGGAGTCGTGTCGATCTTCGCGGTCATCGGCATCTGGAAGGACTTCCTCTGGCCGCTGCTGGTCCTGCAGGACACCGAGGTCCAGACCATCAGCGTCGCGCTCAGCCGACTGTCCAACACCAGCCAGGTGCCGCCCACCGAGATGATGGCCGGCCTGGTGATCGCCAGCATCCCGATGATCATCATCTTCCTGATCTTCCAGCGCAGCATCATCGGCGGACTCTCCGCCGGATCGATGAAGGGCTGAGCAAGACCCCCCATCCGCGGCGGTCACCGAGGACCGCCTGGCCGACCGTGCTCGGACGAGCCCGGCGACCGTACCGCCGAACTGAGAAAGCAGGTGCCCGTGTCCACAGCAGACGGCGACCCGTGGTGGCGCGGCGCGGTGATCTACCAGGTCTATCCGCGCAGCTTCGCCGACGGCGGTGGCGACGGTGTCGGCGACATCGCCGGCATCCGTGCCCACCTGGACCACCTGTCCGCGCTCGGCGTCGACGCGATCTGGCTGAGCCCGTGGTATCCGTCACCGATGGCCGACGCCGGCTACGACGTGTCGGACTACCGCGACATCGACCCGATCTTCGGCACCCTGGCCGAGGCCGAGGCGCTCATCGAAGAGGCGCACGCCGCGAACATCCGGATCATCGTCGATGTGGTGCCCAACCACTGCTCCGACGCGCACCCGTGGTTCCAGGCGGCGCTCGCCGGCGGACCCGACGCACCCGAGCGCGACCTTTTCTGGTTCCGCCCGGGACGTGGCCCGAACGGCGACGAGCCACCGAACAACTGGCGCTCGGAGTTCGGCGGCGGCACCTGGACCCGCACCACCAACCCCGACGGCACCCCGGGCGACTGGTACCTGCACCTCTTCAGCCCCGAGCAGCCGGACCTCAACTGGGACCACCCGAAGGTCCGCGCCGAATTCGAGAGCATCCTGCGTTTCTGGCTCGACCGCGGGGTCGACGGCGTCCGGATCGACTCGGCCGCCCTGCTGCTCAAGCACCCGGCCCTGCCCGACCACCACGACGACCGACCCAGCCCGTACGTCGACCTCGACGAGGTCCACGACGTCTACCGGTCCTGGCGGCGGATCACCGACGGATACCCCGGCGACCGGATCCTGATCGGCGAGGTGTGGCTGCCCGACACCCGCCGGTTCGCCGACTATCTGCGCCCCGACGAACTGCACACCGCGTTCAACTTCGAGTTCCTCGGCTGCGCCTGGGACCCGGACCTGCTCCGGGCCTGTGTCGACGCCACCCTGGAAGCACACGCCCTGGTCGGCGCGCCCGCCACCTGGGTGCTGTCCAACCACGACGTCACCCGTCACGTCACCCGCTACGGCCGCGCGGACACCACCTTCAGCTTCGCCAAGAAGCGGCAGGGGGTCGTCACCGACCTCGAGCTCGGCACCCGCCGGGCCCGCGCCGGTGCGCTGCTGACCCTGTCACTGCCCGGCGCCACCTACGTCTACCAGGGCGAGGAACTGGGGCTGTGGGAGGTCGAGGACATCCCCGAGGCGCTGCGCCAGGACCCGATGTGGGCGCGGTCCGGCCACGGGCGCGACGGCTGTCGGGTGCCGCTGCCGTGGTCGGGCGACGCCGCGCCGTTCGGATTCAGCCCGGCCGGCGCGACCAGCCCGCCCTGGCTGCCGCAACCGGCGGACTGGAAGGACCGCACCGTACAGGCCCAGACCGGTGACCCGCACTCGATGCTCGAGTTGTATCGCGACGCGATCCGGATCCGGCGTACCGAGCCCAGCCTCGGCGACGGCACGCTGCGCTGGCTGCCGGCGCCCGACGGGGTGCTCGCCTTCGCCCGCGATCCCGGATTCGCCTGCGTGGTCAACCTCTCCACCGGCTCGGTCGTGTTGCCCGAGCACCGGTCGTGCCTGCTCGCCAGCGGCCCGCTCGACGGCGAACTCCTGCCACCGGACACCGCCGTCTGGCTGCGGATCGACTGAGCACGCGGCGGCCGGTCCGGTCGTGGACCGGTCGCCGTGGCCCCGTCGCCGCTTTGACCGTCGCCGCCGGGGGCGACGAGCCGTGGTCGGTGGTACCCGCCGAAGGGACCCGGTCAGGTGCCGCCGACCACGGCAGGCCCTCCAAGATCCGCGTGATCAGGGAGTACGTCGAGCGTGTCGTCGGCGTGTCCGGCCACAGAACCCCTGATCACGCGGATCTTCAGCTCCCATCAGCCGGGGTTTCCGTGGCCGGGCAGCCCGGTCGCCAGCCGCCGGCCCGTCGGCCGCAGCGCGGGACTCGGCGCACCCCCACCTTCCGCCATTCCCGCGAGCAGCTCCCGCAACGTCGCCCGCGCGTCATGCCGCGGGGTCCACCCGAGCAGGTCCCCGGCCCGGGAACAGTCCATCAGCGGCGCCCCCGCGGCCAGGTCGATCCAGCCCGGCTCGGTCGGTTGAAGCCGGGCATGCCAGCTCAGTGCGGCCGCCGCCCGCAGCACCGGTACCGGTACCGGCACCGTCCGGGCGCCGAGTTCCGCAGCGAGCAGCGCACCGTCGAGCGGCGGCTCGCCCGCGATGTTGAACGCCCCGGTCACCTCCCGGCGAAGAGCCATCAGGTACGCCTGCGCGGCGTCGTCGGCATGCACGGTCTGCGCCCGCAGCCGGGCATTACGCGGTACGACCGGCACCCGCCCCGGGCGCAGCAGCCCCCGCGGCACCAGCGGTCCGACGAAGAACCGCCCGATTTCGGCCCCGGCGTCGCCCTGGAAGACCAACGCCGTACGCATCCGTACCACCCGCAGCCTCGACCGCTCCCGTTCGAACCGGTCGAGCATCCGTTCGACCGCCACCTTGTCGACGCTGTACGACGACCGGCGCACCCCCGTGGTCGGCCACGTCTCGTCGACACCGCGGTCCTTCGGACCCGGCGCGTAGGCACCGACCGACGAGGCGTACACCAGCTTCGTCACCCCGGCCCGCAGCATCGACTCCACGACATGCCGGCTGCCGGTGACGTTCGTACGCCACAACCGCCGCCGGTCGTGGCTCGGCTGGATCTGCCAGGCCAGGTGTACGACCGCATCCACGCCCTCCAACCGCGGAGCGAGCCGGTCCGGGGTCGAGTCGTCGCCGATGTCGACGGCATGCCACTCGACGCCGTCGTACGGCGCACCCGATCCCGGCTTCGGTGGCCGGCGGGCCAGGCCGACGACCTCGACGTCCGGCTCGGCCGCCAGGCGGCGCAACAGTGCGGTTCCGACGTTTCCGGTGGCTCCGGTGATTGCGACTCGCATGACCGTCAGGTACCCCGCCGGCCCGCCACCATGCCCGACCGCACCGGGGCGTGCCGGGTTTGGGCTGGTCGACGAGGGGAATCCCGTGCCGTGCGAGAACTGCTGACCAGAATCGAACGGGCGTCGCGGCTGGACCGGCTGGGCGACTCCGTCCAGCGGCGGGTCATGTCGATCATGCGGGCCCGTCGCCTGCGTGACGCGTTACACGGGGTCTGGCTCGGCCACCCCCTCCACCCGGCCCTGGTTCAGGTGCCGGTCGGGGCCTGGACAAGCGTCGCCGTACTGGACCTGCTGCGCGGCCAACGCCGCGCCGCCACCGTCCTGACCGGGGTCGGCGTCGCCGGCGCCGTGCCGGCCGCGATCACCGGACTCAACGACTGGGCGTCCCTGTCCCGGGAGCAGCGCCGGGTCGGCCTGGTACACGCCGTCGCCAACCAGATCGCCCTGGTGCTTTACGCGGGCTCGTTCGCCGCCCGGCTCACCGGCCGGCACGGCGCCGGCCGGGGCCTGGCCTACCTCGGATTCGCGGCCGCCAGCGGCGGGGCGTACCTCGGCGGGCACCTGGCCTACAAGCAGGCGGCCGGGGTGAACCAGGCGGTTCCGCAGCTGCACCGGATCAGCGACGGCTGGCATCCGGTCGCCGATCTGACGTCGCTGCCCGAAGACCAGCTGGTCAGCCGAATAATCGACGACGTACGGGTGCTCGTCTACCGCGACGGCGACGACATCACCGTCATGCTCGAGCGGTGCGCGCACCAGAACGGGCCGCTCAGCGAGGGCAGCCTGACCCGGATCGAGGGGCGGGCCTGCGTCGTCTGCCCGTGGCACGGCAGCACGTTCGAGCTCACCAACGGCGAGGCGGTACACGGGCCGGCGGCGACCGACCAGCAGCTGCTGCGCTCCCGGGTGGTCGACGGCATGGTCCAGGCCCAGCTGCCCTGACGACGTGCCGGGCAGCCGGCATTCCGGTGTCCGCGCCCCCCGGCCGGCCGTCTCGGTACTCGCCCGCGCCGATTTCCTCCCGACGTGGGTGTCAGTCCCGCCGGTGCCGTCCGGTGTCGGCCGACTGGGCCTTTGCCGGCCGGCGGCGTAGCCCCATCAGCATGCCGATCTGCGCGCCGACGATGCTGGCCGCGGCGATCACCGCGGTCACCGCGAGCGGACGGTTCGCCGTGTCCGGTCCTCCCGGGCGGCCCGCCGCGCCGCCCGCGAAACTCGTCGTCGGCCGCTGCGAGGGGGTCTCCGCCGCTGGCGGCTGGTCCGGTGCGGGCTGGTTCGGTGCGGGCTGCTCCGGCGTCGGCTGCTGCGGCGACTCCGGTGTCGGGGCGGCCGGCGGCGGTGTCGCCGGGACCGATCCCGTTCCGGTCGCGTGCGCGCGTGATCCCCGGTCCACCGCGTGGTCCGGCAGCCGCAGCGTCTGCCCGGGCCGGATCCGGTTCGGGTCGCGGACCTCGTTGAGCGCGGCGATCTCCTGGTAGTCGTCGAAGTCGCCGAGATAACGGTCGGCGATGTGCCCCAGGTAGTCGCCACGCTCCACCCGGTAGACCACGGCCGACCGGTTGTCTCCGGTCGTCTCCACCACCGCCGGGCCGGGGGTGGTGACCGGTGGCACCAGCCATTGTGGAGCCGCAGTCGTCACGGTCGCGTGGGTGACCGTCGGGCCGGCGGTGGCGGCCGTCGCGGCCGGCGCGGCCACGACGACCATGGCGACCGTGCCGACCAGCGCCGCCGCGATCCGCTGCTGCCGCCGCATTCCGGGCAACCTCGGCGCGGGTCGGCGCAGCGCCCGGGCCGGCAGTTCGACGAGCACGGACAGCGCGAACGTCGCCCAGCCCAGCCAGCCCACCACCGCCAGCGCCCGCAGGAACAGCTGGCCGTCGTCGCGGCTGGTCAGGGCGTCGGTCACCTCGGCGAACGTCGGCAGATGGTCGGGCAGTGGATTGCCGGCCACGGCGATCAGCGCCGCCGGTGCGCCGAAGAGCAGGGCGATCAGTACGACGAGCGCCCCCAGCCCGGTCAGGACCTGGCCGATCCGGCGCGGCACTGAGACTCGGGTTCCGGTCATGGGATCTCCTCGCTCCGCTCGGTCACGGCGCTGCCTCCCTACGGTTCCTCGGTGAGTAGTACGGCGGTGGCCTGGCCGGTGACCGTCCCCACGTCGGCGCCGAGGAAGGTGAGCATCACCGGCTGGTAGGTGAGTGTCACGGTCACCCGTAGCCGGGTGCCGTCGTCCGCCACCGGCTCCGCCGTCCGGGTGGCGGTGATGTTGTCGGGCAGGGCGAACCCGTCGACGTACGCCTCGGCGGCGGCGACCGCCTCGTCGACGTCGACGACCTTGGCGCCACCGGCGACCGCCGCCGCCCGGTCGATCTGCTGCCCGCCGGTGCGGGCCGCCTCGGCGGCGATGTTGTCGGCGAGCTGCTGGGTCCGGAGCCGGCCGACGCCGTCGACGACGAGGCCGACGATCAGCAGCACGGCACCGATGGCGACGGCGACGAACACGCTCACCCGCCCGCTGTCGGCCCGGACGCCCTTCATCCGCGCCCCCGGTAACTGTCGACCGCGGAGGTGAAGGTCGCCGCGACGATCCGCGACCCGGGTACGTCGGCGGGCCGGGCCAGGTCGGCGAACGTCACCTCGCACGAGACCCGTACGGTCACCGACGCGGCCTCGCCGATGGTGTCCTCGTCGAACACCTCGGCGAACCCGACCGTCCCCTGGCCGGCGATCCAGCCCGACAACTGCACGTCGGGTTGGCCCGTACAGCGCAGGCCCTCCCAGTCCAGCCGCTGCTGGGCGGCGTTCCGGGCCTGGTCGGCGGCGACGGTGGCGGTACGCGAGATCGACGCGGCCCGCGCCGCGTCGTGCGCCGCCATCTGGAGGGTGCTCTGCGCGAGGGCGGTCCGCCCCGCGATCGCCGCCAGCACCATCAGCAGTAGGAACGCCGGGGTGAGGATGGCGACCTCGACGGAGACCGATCCGCTCTCGGGTCTGCGGCGGGTGGACCGTACGGCTGTCATTCGTCGGTGAACCGTTCGACGGTGCCGTGGGCGGTTTCCACCACGGTCAGGTCGAGCCACGGCACGAGCGAGAGAGCCCGCCCCCGTACGGTGAACTCCACGGCCGCCGGGTCGCCGTTGTCGTAGGTGATCACCGGCGGTTCGGTCACCGCGTCGACCAGCCACTCTCCGGCCGGCTGGGCCAGGAACTGTGCGGCGCGTTCCTGGCCGGCGCCCGGTTCGGCGTCGAGCATGCGTTGGGCGGTGACCGCCTGCTGGGCGGCGGCCAACGCGGCCGACCGGGCCAGGAAGATCGCCGCCACCTGGATCGAGGCGAAGAGCAGTACGAGGATCGCCGGCACCAGGATGGCCAACTCGACGGGGGTGGCCCCCGGTCGCCGCCCGGGTCCGTCATCCGCCGCCGGACCCGACTCCAGACCTTTTGGCCCGGGCCGGTGACCCGACGTCGGGTCGGCACGTCAGCCCGACGCCGGGGCGTGACAGGTCCGCGCCGGGGCATGGTGCCGGCCCGGCGCGGACCGCTGCGTGACGGTGGAAGCACGGCTCAGGTGCCGTCTCCGACACCGGGGGCACCCGGCATGTTGGGGACCTCGGTGTTCATGTACTGCTGGACCAGACCGGTGGCCCAGATGAGTACCGCGACGCCAAGCACCGCGAGTCCGGCGATGATGATCGCGGTCGGTACCGGTCCGTCACCCCGGTCGCTTTCCTCGGGGCGGCGCAACTCGGCCAGCCGCTGGGTGATCCTGGCCTGCAGGTAGTAGAGGACGGCCATCGTCTTCCTCCAGTGTCGGTGTCGTGGGGTCGAGGGTTGGTGTAGTGGTCAGATCCGGGTGATGAACGGGTAGAGAACGAATCCGATGAGCACGAAGACCAGCAGTGCGCCGGGGATGTCGAGCCGGCTGGTGACCGCCTCCGCCCGGGCGAGGTTGTCGGTGCGGATCTGGTCACGCAGCGAGTCGGCCCGTTGCCGGAGAGTCTCGTGCACCTGGGCGCCCTCGGCACCGGACATCTGCATGATCGAGCCGACGTCGCCGAGTTCCGGTACGCCGATCTCCTCGGCGAGGGTGCGTAGCTCCTCCCAGGGCGAGTGCATCTGGAGCTGGGCCATCCGCAGCGCCTCGCGGATCCGTTCGAAGACCCAGCCGTCGCAGACCGCCGCCGCCTGCTCCAGCGCCTGCACCGGCCCGTGCGCGGCGGACAGTTGCAGCGCGACCAGGTCGAGATAGGTGCAGACCGCCCGGCTGAATTCGCGCCGCGCCCGTTCCGCCTTGGCGAGTACGTCCCGGTGGGCGATCAGCGCCATCGCACCGGCGATGCCGAGGCTGGCCAGGACCGGGACGGTGACCGGCAGGTCGATTCCGCCGGCGGTCAGCAGCACCGCGCCGAGCGCCGGGGTGGCCAGCCCGATGAGGGCGGAGAGCAGCAGCGACAGGGTGTACTGCTCGGGCGTACGGCCGAGCAGGGCCAGATCGCGCACCGGCGGCCGGACCCAGCGGGCCAGCCCGCCGAGCCATTCCAGATCGCGGCCACCCTTCACCGACTGCCGCCTGCCGGTCGCCGGCTGGTGCAGCCGGCGCAGTGCCGGGGCGAGCGCGGGAGTAGCCGGCAGCGCTTCGCGGATCACCAGGAAGATGCCGAGACCGACGAGGGCGCCGCCGACGACCGCGATCGTGAGGTGCAGGTTGAGGATCACCGCAACACCTCGTCGACGCTCGGGGCGGCGAGGAACCGGGCCGGCTTCGGCGGCAGGCTCATCGACCGGACCCAGGCGAGCAGCGCGACGAACAGGCCGCCCAGGACGACCATGACGAGTTGCCCACCCGGAGTGCCGTACGGCTGCATGTATTCCGGGTTCAGCAACCCGTAGCCGAGCACCAGCAGCGTCATCCCGGTCAGGAAGCGCACCGCGAACCGCGGCTGGGTACGTTTCGCCTCCACCTCCCGACGGGTCGCCACCTCGGCTGCCGCCGCCGAGGCGATCGAGCCGAGCACGTCGCCGAGCCGCTCACCCCGGTCGGTCAGGTGCAGGATCAGCGCCGCGACCACCTGGTCACCGACCGGGTCGCCGATGTCGTCGGCGAAGGCCAGCAGCGCGGTACGCCCCATCCAGCCGGCCTGCAGGCGGGCGGCGAGCAGCCGTACCTCCTCCTCGATCTCCTCCGGGGCGCTGGTGACCGTGCCGACGATCGCCTGCTGGAGTCCCTGGCCGGTACTGGAGACGTCCTTGAGCCGGCGGGTCCATTCGCCGACGGCCTCGATCCGGGCGATGGCCCGCTGCTCCGCCTTGCCGACGGTGAACAGCCAGGGGGCTCCCGGCACGGCGATCGCGACCAGCACTCCGACGATCGGCAGCCCGGTGATCAGGAACGCGACCGCGCCGGCGATCAGCGCGCCGGCCAGCAGTGCCTGGTGGCGGCGCTGGTCGCGCCGGTTGGGGCTCGCGCCGAGCCAGAGCCGGTGCAGCCAGTCGTTGCCGGACCGGGGAGCCGCTGGCCGGCTGGTGCCGACCAGCGCGACCACCGCCAGCACCAGGCCACCGGCACAGGCCGCACCGGAGATCACCGCGATCAGTTCGATGTTGGCGGGTAGCGTCACGACCGCCGCCTCAGCCTGGTGTGTCGGGGCCGCCGCCAGGCTCCCGTACCGGCCTCGATGTAGCGGCTCAGCATCCGCGCGTCGTAACCGATCCGCAGCAACTGCTCACGGATCCGCTCCGGCAGGTGCTGCGGCACCGCCCGCCCGTCCGGGCCCGGGCCGAAGACCGTCGTCGTGCTGATCCGGCTTCCCTCCGCGGCGCCGATGACCTCTTCGACGTGCGAGACGAAGCGGTGCTTACGTCCGCCGATCGCGGTCTCGTCCTCGACGGTGACATAGACGATCAGGTCGAGGGCGTTGCCCGCCATGCGACGGGCCTGGTCGACCGTCATCTCCCGGCCGTGCGCGAGTGCCAGCTCGATGATCCGCTCGCTCACCCCGGCCGGGGTACGGGCGTGGATGGTGCACATCGACCCTCGGCTGGTGGTCATCGCCTGGAGCATCGGCACGATCTCCCGGGACCGGACCTCGCCGACGACGATCCGCAGCACACCCATCCGCAACGCCACCGGGATCAGGTCGGCGATCGTGACCTCGCCGGCCGGTCGCCCGTCCGCGCCGCGTTCGCCGTGCCCTTCCCGGGACTCGAAGCTCATCACCGCCCGGTGCTTGGCCAGCCGCCGCGCCGGCAGCAGCTCCCGGCTCTCCTCCAGCAACACGTACGGCTCGTCCGGCGGGATCTCGTTCATCAGCGCCCGGACCACCGTCGTCTTTCCCGCCCCGGCCAGCCCGGCGACCATGATGTTCAGGCCCGCCCGCATCGCCGCCCGCAGGAAGTCGCGGACCAGCACGTCGACCATCTCGTCCAGGTCGCCCCGACCACCGGCGAGGTCGTCGAGGGACACGTCGAGGGTGTTGTGCTTGCGGATGACCGCGTACGGCCGGTGGCTGACCAGATAGACCGCGGCCAGCCGGCTGCCATCCGGCAGCTGCAGGTCGAGGGTCGGCTTGGACGTCGACAGCGACCGCTCGGTGGCACCCGCCCGGCGTGCCGCGGCCTGCAGGATCTCCACCATCTCCTCGTCGCTGTCGGCGATCGGGTCGCCCCAGTCGACGCCGCCACCCCGCCGGGTGATCCGCACCTGGTCGCAGCCGAGGATGTGCACCTCCTCGATGGAGTTGTCGACGAGCAGCGTCTGCAACCGGCCCAGCCCGACGAGCTCCGCGGTGACCTGGTCGAGCAGCGCCCGCTCCTCGACGGCGGGCATCGGGGTGCCGGCGCGCCGGACGGCGTCGGCGTACTCGGCGACCACCGCCACCGCCAGCCGGGCCCGCTCGACGTCCTCCTCGTCGACGGTGAACTCGCGCCCGCGCTGCCACAGGGTGAGCCGTTCACTGAGTTCGCGGCGCAACTCCCGGACGACGGCGAAGTCCAGCCGCGGCCGGGCCGGCGGCGGCGCGACGGGCGGGGCCGGCTGAACAGGCGTCTCGGGCGGCGGATGATGCCGACCGTTGGTGACCGGCGGCACCGTCGACGTCGCACCGTGCGAACCGTTGCGTGGATCGTGCGATACCAGCTCAAACCGCATGCGGTGCCTCCCCGATGGCGGCCGGCCACGACAGCCGGGCCCGCCGCCGGTCCAACAACGCCCGTACCGGGACCTCAAGGGCCCCGGCCGCACGCATCAACGGCCGGCCGGCCCGCACCGTCCCGCCGTGGCTGAGCACCTCGGCCGTACGCGGATCGCGCGGCAACGTCCCGATGACCGGCAACTGCAACGCCTTGCTGATCTCGCCCCGGCCGTGCCCGTCACCGACCACCAGCAGCCGCAACGAGCCGGGCGGCACCCGATGCTCGGCGAAGTCGCGCTGGATCGCCTTCACCGTGGCGCGGGCGCTGGACAGCTCCGGCAAATGTGCCCCGGTGACGACCACGACGATCGCGGCGGCCCGCAACACCGGCCACGGTGGGCCGACGACCTGAAGTCGGCCACAGTCCACGAGCACGTCGTACGCCGGATCGCCCTTCTCCAGATCGGTGAAGAAGTCGGCGAACCGCTGCCACAGCGGGATGACGCTGCCGGCCTGGGCCGGATCGACGACGCCGGGCAGCAGCAGCCGTTCCCGCCGTGGCGCGTCGAGGTCGATCAGCTGCGACCAGAAGTCGGTCTCCAGGTCGCCGTCACGCAGCTCGGCGACAGCGAGTTCGCCGATGCCCCGGGGGCCCTCGACGGCGCCGGCCAGGTAACCGGCCATGATCGTGCCGCCGGCCGGGTCGCATTCGGCGAGGACCATCCGGCGGTGCCACGACAGCGCGCAGGCGAGCGCCGTCGTCGTCACGCCGGGCGATCCTTTCGCCGAGACGAGGGCGATGACAGCCATGGTCAGGCTGCCCCGGTCAGGACGACCGCGATCCGGTTGCCGGCGGCGAGCGCCACCACGGCGGCCACGTCACGGTTCGCCAGCGCGATGTAGAGCACCACGTTGTTCCGGTCAGCGGCCATGTCGATCACGGTCGCCTCGAAGCGGGTGCTCGGGGCGTTCCCCTCGCTGTTCTTCGCCGGCGTGCTCACCAGCAGCAGCCGGTCACCGGGGTTCAGCTTCCGGGCCGGTACCTCACTCGCCGCGAGGCCCAGCGCGATCTGCTGCTGGTCGGGGCCGAGCAGCGGCTGGTCCGTCAGTTGCGACATGGTGAGCAGCGTGCCGGCGGCCAGACCCACGACCGCCCGCTTGCCGACCACCTGGTCGAGTTGGCCGGCCGGCACCGGGGCGAGCCCCTGGCCGCCCGCGACCTGAACGGTGACCAGGTCGTCGGTGCTCAACACCGAGCCGACCGTGACCGGCCGTGCGACGGCGAGGTAGGAGCCGGTCGCGCGTACCGACGTCACCGCGAACGCCGAGCCGAGACCGCCGAGCGCGACCAGGAGCACCGCCAGGCCGAGCAGGCCGGGCCGCATCCGCCGCTGCCGAACCACCCGGGGCGGCGCGATCGGCGCGTCTACCGGTTCGTTGCGTGTCGTCGTGAGCGTCATCTGGTCACCACCTGCAATTCGTCGATTTCGACGCTGGCCGAACTCGTACGCACCTGGTCCTCGATGGTTCCGCTCAGGGTGCCGCTCCACCACCGCACGTCCCAGTGCGTCGTCGCGGTTACCGTGAACCGGCCACCCGGCTGGTCGCGGCTCGATTTCCGGTAACCGGCCGAGCGGCCACAGCGGGGCTGTTGCGATGCCTTGGCCGGGGTGTAGCGCTCACCGGGGTTCGTGCAGACGATCGGATCGCTGCCGTCACCGAGATCCCAGACAATCTTGTGTGCCTTCGTCTCGAGCCGGACGTGTACGCCCTGTTCCTCGCGCTCGTCGGCGATCGGTCCCCAGTAGGCCCGTCCAGGATCGATCCACAGCCAGACCGGCAGGCCGACGAGGCCGGCGCCGTCCGCTCCGGGGGCGGTGGAGATGACCGGGCGCTTCATTTCGATCGTCGCGAGCAGCCGGCGGGCGACATCGTCCGGCGACGGCGGCGCCTCGAAGCCCGGCGGCGGGTCGTCCAGCCACTCGAGACCCGAGATGGCTCCGCCGGGGCCGCTGCAGCTACGCATGTATTGCGTCTGGCCCTCCGGTCCGCCTGCGGGCTGGGGCTCGACCAGCTTGTAACGGCAGCGGTTCTCCGAGTTCCACCAGCCGAGCACGTCGTCGTAGCAGGGAATCTCCTGCCCCTGGTCGTAGCACTTGCGGCCGCTGCCGCCACCTCCGCTGTTGCCGCCGCCGGAGTTTCCGCCACCGCCCGGATTC
Organism: Polymorphospora rubra; assembly: GCF_018324255.1. Classification (GTDB taxonomy): domain Bacteria; phylum Actinomycetota; class Actinomycetes; order Mycobacteriales; family Micromonosporaceae; genus Polymorphospora; species Polymorphospora rubra. Next base: position 2,408,191 of record NZ_AP023359.1, on the reverse strand, counting down.
CCGGGGTCATCGCCCCACACGTCACAGGTGGTCTGGCCGGGTGGGCACTCGGCACCACCGTTCGGGTTCGCCGCGAGCACCGGCGTGCCGACCAGCAGCAGGGCCAGCCCCGCACCGATCGCGATCAGTCGCCGGGTCAGCACGGCTGGTCCGCGTGGGAGGCACCGGCGCTGATCAGCCAGCGCCCGTCGGGGTAGAGGGTGGCGGTCGCGGTGGCGACGTACCGCCCGCTCGCGGTGCCGGGCACCTCCTTGCGGGTTTTGGCGTACACCAACTTGTAGTCGGTGCCGTCCAAGCAGTCCTGGATGGACACGGTCGCGGGTACCGCGTCCAGGTCGACGAAGGTCACCGTGGGGTCGGAGACAAGAGAACCTGTTCGCATGGCACCGTGGTCCTTCACGTCACGAATGGCAAGACGTACCCGGGTAAGCAGCGGGTCGGCCAGATACTTCCTAAGGTCGGGGTGTTGGTAATCGGGCACCGACTCGGCTGCCCTGGAGGCGGCGAGATAACCGGCGTAGGCGGCCAGGGCGGATTCGGACGCCTCCTCTTTACGTGGATCCGTACTCGGGGCGGCCGCAGCGCGGTTCCCCGATTCTGAGGTGTCGCCAGATTCGTTGCCGGGCGCGCAGGAGGTAAGCGCGACGATGGCGACGACGGCGATCAGACCGACAGTGGGTCGGCCTGGATACGGTCTACGCAAAGGCCTTTCCTTCCTCTGAACCACCGCCGTTCGGCCAGCTCCGGAGAGCGGACTCGGTCGGATAGAGGCTGGTCAGAGACTTCTCTCCGGCATGATGGGCGCGACGGATCACCACCACCGTGCCAGTCTGAGGCCGAGGTGTATCCGCGTTGCGTATTTGCCGGTTTGGATTACAAACGCGTTCCGGACGACAGCCCGAATCGCGTGCCGCTGCCCTCCATGCAGCGCACGGTCCCCCACCCTTTTCGCTCTAACGCCGGGGTTCGGCAGTTGTTTCCCGGCGGTAGCTCATCACCCAAGGGGGAGCATAGGCTGGTCGGCGCTTGTGCAGAAGAGGTCACAAACGAGGAATACGTACTGTGACGATCTTGAAAAGTGTCGCCGAAACCGTGGAGTATTACCGACGGTCACCTTTTTGCGGCCTCCAAGATTGACAAAGCGGCCACTCCGTCGCCGGTGGCAGTGGGATATGCAAGGGAGAGTCATGATGTGGCCGTTTTCGGAAGATGAGCCCCGGGTTGCGGCCAGACGGCCTGAGGTGCCGCGTGAGCGCGACGGGACAACTACTGATGGTGATCGTTCTCGGCGTCGATCGAGGACTATGTCGCTCGCGGGTACGCACCCGGTTCGCGCAGGTACGGCCGAGGTCAGAACCATCCGTTGGCCCGTACGACTGCTCCGGGTCCTCACCCTGACGCCGTTGCTCCGGGCCGTCGTGGCGACCGAGTCGGTACCCGCCGGCGAGACCCGGCGCGAGGACTGTCCGAACTGCGCCGCTCCGGTCGGCCTGGACGGCACCGTCGGCGTACTCCTGCCCACCGGTCGGTGTGACCGCTGCGGAACCAGGGTGGGCGCCCCCACACTGCTGGTCGAGCTGGCCGTCGTCGTCGCCGGCGTGAGCCTCGTCCTCGCCGGTCAACCGGTACTGACGACGCTTGCCTTCGCATGGTGGGCGGCCTGCGCCGTCGCGCTCACCTTCGTCGACGTCGCCGTACACCGGCTTCCGGACCGTCTCACCTGGACCGCCACGGCGGGGACCTGGACCCTGCTCACCCTCGCCGCGGTCGCCGGTCAGGATCCGACCCGATTGGTACGGGCACTGTGCGCGGGTACGGCAGTCGCCGCGCTCTTTGCCTTTACCACCCTTCTTCTCGGCCGCCGTGGGTTCGGACTCGGTGACGCGAAGCTGGTCCTCAGCAGTGCGGCGGTACTCGGCTGGCTCGGCTGGGGGGCGCTCGTGGCCGGTCTGTTGCTGGCGTTCGTGGCGTCGGCCGTATGTGCGCTGGCATTGATGGCGGCCGGACGCGTGCGATGGTCGGGGCATCTGCCGTTCGGGCCCTTCATCGTGCTCGGCACGTTCGCGGGCATGGCCGTCGGCTGAGCCGGCGAAGAGCGGAAGAGTCTGTCCGGCATCGCCTCCGGGCGCCGGACCGGCCAAAGTGGAGTGCGGATCGGCGGGCGGTCACCCCCGATTTTGTGATCACGTGGGCCTTGGGTAATGTTCTGCGTGCCGGCAGGGAGCCGGGCGGGAACACCGCGAGAGTGGTGATTCGGCCGGTTCTGCTGGCTCCCCGAAGTGTCGAGCACCGGAATGCCGGTGGGAAGCACTGCGGGGAGGGTCAGGAGCAGACGAAGAGGGCCTGAAAATGGGGCTTGACGCGGAAACACTGACCTGGTAGTGTAGCGAGGCCGGTAGCGAGCCGGACGGACAAGCCGCAAGAGCGGGTCCGGCCGGGCTGCTGGATCTTCCTTCGACTCGAAACGAGCGCCAGGTCTTGGCGAGCGTGAGCGTGGGGACTGTCGAACGAAACCATGGTGATCCTGAAGTTGAGGGTTGACGCGGGCGAGTCCGACAGGTAACGTGGAGGAGTTGCCCCGGGCTCGGGTCCTGCTTGTTGGTGGGGTTCGGGTTTGGTGTGTGTTTGTTCTTTGAGAACTCAACAGGGTGCTTTGTAAGCCAGTGCCAATTTATGATTTATTTCCCGGGCTGGTTTTCTGTTTCCGCCTTTTTGGTGGGGATGGTTTGCTGGTTTGGATTCCTTTGGCAATCTTTGATTGCCGGGATGGATTTTTCGACAAGTTTTTGTTGGAGAGTTTGATCCTGGCTCAGGACGAACGCTGGCGGCGTGCTTAACACATGCAAGTCGAGCGGAAAGGCCCTTCGGGGTACTCGAGCGGCGAACGGGTGAGTAACACGTGAGTAACCTGCCCCAGGCTTTGGGATAACCCTCGGAAACGGGGGCTAATACCGGATATGACTTCTGACCGCATGGTTGGGGGTGGAAAGTTTTTCGGCTTGGGATGGGCTCGCGGCCTATCAGCTTGTTGGTGGGGTGATGGCCTACCAAGGCGACGACGGGTAGCCGGCCTGAGAGGGCGACCGGCCACACTGGGACTGAGACACGGCCCAGACTCCTACGGGAGGCAGCAGTGGGGAATATTGCACAATGGGCGGAAGCCTGATGCAGCGACGCCGCGTGAGGGATGACGGCCTTCGGGTTGTAAACCTCTTTCAGCAGGGACGAAGCGCAAGTGACGGTACCTGCAGAAGAAGCGCCGGCCAACTACGTGCCAGCAGCCGCGGTAAGACGTAGGGCGCGAGCGTTGTCCGGATTTATTGGGCGTAAAGAGCTCGTAGGCGGCTTGTCGCGTCGACTGTGAAAACCCGCAGCTCAACTGCGGGCTTGCAGCCGATACGGGCAGGCTAGAGTTCGGTAGGGGAGACTGGAATTCCTGGTGTAGCGGTGAAATGCGCAGATATCAGGAGGAACACCGGTGGCGAAGGCGGGTCTCTGGGCCGATACTGACGCTGAGGAGCGAAAGCGTGGGGAGCGAACAGGATTAGATACCCTGGTAGTCCACGCTGTAAACGTTGGGCGCTAGGTGTGGGGGCCTCTCCGGTTCTCTGTGCCGCAGCTAACGCATTAAGCGCCCCGCCTGGGGAGTACGGCCGCAAGGCTAAAACTCAAAGGAATTGACGGGGGCCCGCACAAGCGGCGGAGCATGCGGATTAATTCGATGCAACGCGAAGAACCTTACCTGGGTTTGACATGGGCGGAAATCCGGCAGAGATGTCGGGTCCTTCGGGGCCGTTCACAGGTGGTGCATGGCTGTCGTCAGCTCGTGTCGTGAGATGTTGGGTTAAGTCCCGCAACGAGCGCAACCCTCGTTCGATGTTGCCAGCGGGTTATGCCGGGGACTCATCGAAGACTGCCGGGGTCAACTCGGAGGAAGGTGGGGATGACGTCAAGTCATCATGCCCCTTATGTCCAGGGCTTCACGCATGCTACAATGGCTGGTACAATGGGCTGCGATACCGTGAGGTGGAGCGAATCCCAAAAAGCCGGTCTCAGTTCGGATCGGGGTCTGCAACTCGACCCCGTGAAGTCGGAGTCGCTAGTAATCGCAGATCAGCAACGCTGCGGTGAATACGTTCCCGGGCCTTGTACACACCGCCCGTCACGTCACGAAAGTCGGCAACACCCGAAGCCGGTGGCCTAACCCGTAAGGGAGGGAGCCGTCGAAGGTGGGGCTGGCGATTGGGACGAAGTCGTAACAAGGTAGCCGTACCGGAAGGTGCGGCTGGATCACCTCCTTTCTAAGGAGCGCCTGCCGGCGAAGGTCGGCTAGGAGCCCGCGGCCTGCGGATGTCGGGTCGGGGTTGCTCATTTGGCGGAGACACTGGTGAGTTTTCTGCCGGCAACGGCCACATGGATCTAGTACAGCTCCGAGTTTTCGGGGTGGGAACGGTGGTGTGGTGCGGCTGGTGGGGGATGTGAGCATCCTGTTGGGTCCTGAAAGAACAAGCCACGTGGTGGGTTGTTGTTTCGGATGGTCCAGGCATGGCCTGGTGCCGCATACCGCGCGATGTGGTCTCTGTGAAGGGGCTGGGTTGTGGTCTGGTGTGGTGCTGTGGGTTGTGGGTTGGTCGTTTGTTGAGAATTACACAGTGGACGCGAGCATCTTTGTGGTCAAGTTGTCAAGGGCGGACGGTGGATGCCTTGGCACCAGGAGCCGATGAAGGACGTGGGAGGCCGCGATAGGCCTGGGGGAGCTGTCAACCGAGCTGTGATCCCAGGGTGTCCGAATGGGGAAACCTGGCATCAGTCATGTGATGTCACCCGCACCTGAATGCATAGGGTGTGTGGAGGGAACGCGGGGAAGTGAAACATCTCAGTACCCGTAGGAAGAGAAAACAATAGTGATTCCGTGAGTAGTGGCGAGCGAAAGCGGATTTAGGCTAAACCGGTTGCGTGTGATACCTGTCAGGGGTTGCGTGGTCGGGGTTGTGGGACTCTGCTGGACAAGCTGACACTTGTTCGAGAAGTTATAAAGCCAGTTGCTAGCCGAATGGTGTGGGAAAGCCAACCGTAGTCGGTGATAGTCCGGTAGGTGAAAGTGGCTGGTCTTCTGTGGATGTTCCCGAGTAGCGGCGGACCCCTGTAATCTGCCGTGAATCTGCCAGGACCACCTGGTAAGCCTGAATACTTCCTGGTGACCGATAGCGGACTAGTACCGTGAGGGAATGGTGAAAAGTACCCCGGGAGGGGAGTGAAATAGTACCTGAAACCGTTCGCCTACAATCCGTCGGAGCCTTTAGGGGTGACGGCGTGCCTTTTGAAGAATGAGCCTGCGAGTTAGTGGCATGTGGCGAGGTTAACCCGTGTGGGGTAGCCGTAGCGAAAGCGAGTCTTAATAGGGCGTTTAGTCGCATGTTCTAGACCCGAAGCGGAGTGATCTAGCCATGGGCAGGCTGAAGCGCGGGTAAGACCGTGTGGAGGGCCGAACCCACCAACGTTGAAAAGTTGGGGGATGACCTGTGGTTAGGGGTGAAAGGCCAATCAAACTCCGTGATAGCTGGTTCTCCCCGAAATGCATTTAGGTGCAGCGTTGCGTGTTTCTTGCCGGAGGTAGAGCACTGGATGGTCTAGGGGCCTACAAGCTTACCGAAATCAGCTAAACTCCGAATGCCGGTAAGTTAGAGCGTGGCAGTGAGACTGCGGGGGATAAGCTTCGTAGTCGAGAGGGAAACAGCCCAGATCACCAGCTAAGGCCCCTAAGCGTGTGCTAAGTGGAAAAGGATGTGGGGTCGCATAGACAACCAGGAGGTTGGCTTAGAAGCAGCCACCCTTTAAAGAGTGCGTAATAGCTCACTGGTCAAGTGGTTCCGCGCCGACAATGTAGCGGGGCTCAAGTACACCGCCGAAGCTGTGGCATTCACATTTTTACTTCGCCTGGAGCCTTTGGTTCCGGGTGCAGGTGTGTGGATGGGTAGGGGAGCGTCGTGCCGGGGGTGAAGCAGCGGAGTGATCCAGTTGTGGACGCGGCACGAGTGAGAATGCAGGCATGAGTAGCGAATGAAGGGTGAGAAACCCTTCCGCCGGATGACCAAGGGTTCCAGGGCTAGGTTAATCCGCCCTGGGTGAGTCGGGACCTAAGGCGAGGCCGAGAGGCGTAGTCGATGGACAACGGGTTGATATTCCCGTACCCGCGAAAGAGCGCCCATGATGAACCTTGTTGTGCTAACCATGTGATCTGGTGGAGGTCTTCGGACTGATGCTGGTGAGCCTGGGAACCTGGCGGGTAGTAGTCAAGCGATGGGGTGACGCAGGAAGGTAGCTGGACCCGGCCGGTGGTTGTGCCGGGGTAAGCGTGTAGGCCGGTGTGTAGGCAAATCCGCACACCTTGTGGCTGAGACGTGATGCCGAGCCGATTCAGGTGAAGTCAGTGATCCTATGCTGCCGAGAAAAGCCTCTAGCGAGTTCTTAGCGGCCCGTACCCCAAACCGACACAGGTGGTCAGGTAGAGAATACCGAGGCGATCGGGCGAACTGTGGTTAAGGAACTCGGCAAATTGCCCCCGTAACTTAGGGAGAAGGGGGCCGGACGCGTGAAGGGACTTGCTCCTGGAGCGTGGTATGGCCGCAGAGAGCAGGGGGAAGCGACTGTTTACTAAAAACACAGGTCCATGCGAAGAAGTAATTCGATGTATATGGACTGACGCCTGCCCGGTGCTGGAACGTTAAGGGGACCGGTTAGCTCTTCGGGGCGAAGCTGAGAACTTAAGCGCCAGTAAACGGCGGTGGTAACTATAACCATCCTAAGGTAGCGAAATTCCTTGTCGGGTAAGTTCCGACCTGCACGAATGGCGTAACGACTTCCCCACTGTCTCAACCACAGGCCCGGCGAAATTGCATTACGAGTAAAGATGCTCGTTACGCGCGGCAGGACGGAAAGACCCCGGGACCTTTACTATAGCTTGACATTGGTATCTGAATTAGCTTGTGTAGGATAGGTGGGAGCCGGTGAAGCTTGTACGCCAGTACAGGTGGAGGCAATCTTGAAATACCACTCTGGTTGATTTGGGTATCTAACTTGGGGCCGTGATCCGGTTCAGGGACAGTGTCTGGTGGGTAGTTTAACTGGGCGGTTGCCTCCTAAAGGGTAACGGAGGCGCCCAAAGGTTCCCTCATCCTGGTTGGCAATCAGGTGTTGAGTGTAAGTGCACAAGGGAGCTTGACTGTGAGACTGACGGGTCGAGCAGGGACGAAAGTCGGGACTAGTGATCCGGCACTTGCGTGTGGAAGCGGTGTCGCTCAACGGATAAAAGGTACCCCGGGGATAACAGGCTGATCTTCCCCAAGAGTCCATATCGACGGGATGGTTTGGCACCTCGATGTCGGCTCGTCGCATCCTGGGGCTGTAGCAGGTCCCAAGGGTTGGGCTGTTCGCCCATTAAAGCGGTACGCGAGCTGGGTTTAGAACGTCGTGAGACAGTTCGGTCCCTATCCGCCGTGCGCGTAGGATACTTGAGAAGGGCTGTCCCTAGTACGAGAGGACCGGGACGGACGAACCTCTGGTGTGCCAGTTGTTCCGCCAGGAGCATGGCTGGTTGGCTACGTTCGGAAGGGATAACCGCTGAAAGCATCTAAGCGGGAAGCTCGCTTCAAGATGAGGTATCCCACCCACTTTGGTGGGGTAAGGCTCCCAGTTAGACGACTGGGTTGATAGGCCGGAGATGTAAGCACGGTAACGTGTTGAGTTGACCGGTACTAATAGGCCGAGGACTTGACTACTAAGCTGCTACGCGTCCACTGTGTGATTCCCGACAAACGAACACCCGACCCCCGCCCAGAAATTTTGGGTGGTGTTGGGGTGGTGTTTGATAAGTCGATAGTGTTACGGCGGTTATGGCGGAGGGGAAACGCCCGGTTACATTCCGAACCCGGAAGCTAAGCCCTCCAGCGCCGATGGTACTGCACTTGTGAGGGTGTGGGAGAGTAGGACACCGCCGGACTTCTTCATGGTTGTGGGCCATCCGAAACGGATGGCCCACAACCATTTCTGCTATCTGTGCCAAACTCTGACTCCATCCGGAGATGGGATGCGTCAGGCCGGAGACGATCCGGCCATGGCAATGAGCTGGAGCGGGGAGGTGGCATGGCAGGCCGTTTTCTGCATCTCGTGCGACACGGTGAAGCCCTGGCCGACGGAACGCTGACCGAGCGGGGCCGCGAGCAGGCCGGGTTTTTGGGGCGGCGGCTGGCGACCCTTCCGATCAGTACGGTCCACCACGGACCGCTGCCCCGCGCGGAGCAGACCGCACGGTTGATCTGCGAGCACCTTCCCGGCGTACCGGTCCATCCCTCGGAACTGGTGGGTGACTACATCCCACCGGTGGCCGACCCGCAGGCGCTGCCCGATGTGTACACCCGGTTCCTCGATGACGTTTCCGACGAGGAATACAGATTGGGTGCGGACCTGGCCGCCGCTGCCCTCGCGCGGTACGCCGTACCGCCCGAGACGGACGTGGACACCCACGAGCTGGTGGTCACCCACAACTTTCTGATCGGTTGGCTGGTTCGGCATGCCCTCGACGCCCCTCCGGAGCGCTGGCTCGGCCTCAACCAGGGCAACTGTGCCTTGACCACGATCCTGTACCGCTCGGACCGTCCACCGGCGCTCGTGCTCTTCAACGACATGGGACACCTCCCCGCCGCGCTGCGCTGGACCGGCTTTCCGGCAGAGCACCACATCTGACCGCGCCCGCACCCGGCGGAGCGGGCGACGGCCGGCACCCGTACGACCGCGTCCGAGCCACCGTCGGTCCATGGGGAAGTAACTGTGCGACCCCTGGGCGCCGGTCAGGTAGCCTGGTCGGCGCGGGCTGCTAGCTCAATAGGCAGAGCTGTGGACTTTTAATCCATAGGTTCAGGGTTCGAGTCCCTGGCGGCCCACTCGGGATCCGGAAGACCTGCGGTCGTGCGACCTGCCGCGGGTGGCAGGTCTGGAGGGTTCGGATGGACGACGTCACCGGCTGTCTGGCCTGCGACCTCACCGCGGGCCGGGCAGCCGTACCGGGCGGCAGGGTTCACCAGACGCCGCACTGGGTGGTCGAGCACTGCGTCGGGCCGCTCGGGGTCGGCACGCTGATCGTCAAGCCGCTGCGGCACGTGGTCCAGGTCGCCGAGCTGACCGAAGGTGAGAGCGCGGAACTCGGTCCGCTGCTGCGGCGTACGGGATCGGCGGTGACGGCGCTGACCAGCCCGGAACAGGTCTACGTCTGCTTGTGGTCGCACGCCGGCGGCAGGCCCGGCCACATCCACTTCGTCGTCCAGCCGGTACGGCGCGAGGACATGAACGGCCACGAGCAGTTCGGGCCGGCGTTGCAGCTGGCGATGTTCCAGGCCGGCCGGACGCCTGATCCCCAGGCGGTGACGGCATTTGTCGGGCGGGTGCGCGACCATCTCGCGGCACAGCCCTCCTGACGGGCAGGATCGGCGAGGAAGCCGGGAAGGCGTAGCCAAGATTCAGGAGGCGTCCGGTCGTGCAGGAACCGCGTAGGGCCCGACAGCTCGGAATCGTCGTCGGTGGGCTGCCGGCGGGTGTCCACAACGCCATCACCGACGTCGCCGGCGTACGGGTCGGGCACACCACGATCGTGTCCGGCGAGACCATCCGTACCGGCGTCACCGCGGTCGTACCGGATCAGTTGCTCACCCGGCCGGCGCTGCCGGCCGGGCTGTCGGTCGGCAACGGGTACGGCAAGATCGTGGGCTCGACCCAGGTGGAGGAGCTGGGCGAGATCGAGACGCCGGTGCTGCTGACCGCGACCCTGTCGACGTTCCGAGTCGCGGACGCGCTGGTGACGTACCTGCTTTCGATGCCCGGACGGGAAGCCGCGCAATCGGTGAACCCGGTGGTGGCCGAGACGAACGACGGCTTCCTCTCCGACATCCGGGCCCGGCCGGTGACCGAGGAACACGTGCTCGCCGCACTGTCCGGCGCCACCGGCGGGCTGCCGGACGAGGGCTGTGTCGGCGCCGGCACCGGCACCGGCGCCCTGGGCTTCAAAGCCGGGATCGGTACGTCGTCACGGGTCGCCACGACCTCGCGCGGACCCGCGACGGTCGGGGTGCTCGTCCAGTCGAACTTCTCCGGCGTGCTGCGGGTGTGCGGGGTGCCGGTGCCGCGCGAGCGGGTGGGTGTGCCGGTGGCGCGGACGGCGCCGGGGCCGGTCGGACCGGGTGCGGACGCCGAGCACCCCGGAAACTCGTGCGTGATCGTGGTCGCTACCGATGCCCGCCTGGACGCCCGCCAGCTCGGCCGTCTCGCCCGCCGTGCCATCTTCGCGATGGGTCGGGTGGGGTCCGACTTCACCAGCGGCAGCGGGGACTACGCGCTGGCGTTCGCCACGGCGGAGGTGGACCTGCCGGTACTGCCGGAGTCCGACGTGGACCCGCTGTTCGCCGCCGTTCTCGAGGCGACCGAGGAGGCGCTGCTGAACTCGCTGTTCATGGCGACGACCACCGTCGGGTTCAACGGCCACGTCAGGTATGCGGTTCCGCACGACAGACTGCTCACACTGCTGCGCGAGCACGGGGTGGCCGGTGTGGGCCGGTCGGGCTACGAGGGATCGTGAGCGGCCCACAGGCCCGCGAAATGGCTGATCGGGCCGTTGCCGTGTCCAACCTGCAACTCCGCACCGTGGGCGATGCTCTCGGTCAGCCAGCGCTTCGCCTGGTCGACCGCGTCCTCCCACCCGGGTGACCGCGGGCGCAGGGTCGCCAGGGCCGACGACAGCGAGCAGCCGGTTCCGTGCGTGTTGGTCGTCTCGATCCGTTCGCCGGCGAACTCGACGACGTCCCGGCCGCCGGACAGCTGCCCGGCGGCGTCCACCAGCGCGTCGGGGGCGTACCGGTCATCGAGGTGCCCGCCCTTGGCCAGGACGGTCACGCCGTACGTGGTCGACACCCGGTGCGCCTGCTTCAGGACGTCGTCCCATCGGGACACTGTCGCCTCGTCGGCGAGGACGGCGAGTTCCGGGATGTTGGGGGTGACGAGGTCGGCGTGCCGGACGAGTTCCCGGATCGCGTCGACCGCGCGCTCGTCGAGCAGCCGGTCGCCGCTGGTGGCGACCATGACGGGGTCCAGGACCACGACCGGTGGCCGCTGCCGGCGGAGCCAGTCGGCCACCGCTTCGATGATGGCCGAGTTCGCCAGCATTCCGATCTTCACGGCGTCGATCTCGACGTCGTCGCTGACCGAGTCGAGCTGTTCGGTGAGGAACTCCACCGGCGGGATGTGTACGGACCGGACGCCCATCGTGTTCTGGGCGACCAGGGCGGTGACGACCGCCATGCCGTACCCGCCGTTGGCGGCGATGCTCTTCAGGTCCGCCTGGATCCCGGCGCCGCCGGTGGGGTCGGTGCCCGCGATGGAGAGCACCCGTGGTGTCTGTCGGTGGTTGGTCGGGTCGGTCGACCGCGGGGCGGCGGACAGGCGTGGTCTCACCCGGACATCCCTTCGCTAGTACGAACTAGATCAGGTTCGACGGGTGTGATCTCAGCCCGCTCGGAAGGGCGGGCACCCCGTGTCACTGCCGACATCGTATCCAGCCGGCGCGGTCGGTACGAGGCGCGGAATCCGGCGGTCTACGGGAGGGAGCGGCCCGGGTAGCGGATCAGCAGGCTCGCGTGCACCTCGTCGTCACCGACCGCGCCGTAGACGTGTGGTACGTCGGAGGTCCACGAGATGTGCTGGCCGGTGCCGGCGAGTACGGGGGCGTCGGCAGGGCCGGCGCGGAGTACTCCACTGAAGACGGTGAGGTGTTCGGTCACCCCCCGCTGGTGGGCCGGCGAGGTCTGCGGCGGCCCGGGCGGCACCCGCAGCCGGTACAGCTCGAAGGTGACGTCGTCCTCGTCGAAGGCCCGCAGCAGGGTCGCCTCGACCGCCGTACCGCGGATCGTCGCGGATTCCGTACCGGGCGCGGCGATCACGGCCGCCAGTGGTACGCCCAGCTCGGCCGTCACCGCGTAGAGCGTCTCCAGGGTCGGGTTCCGGGTGCCGTTCTCCAGGCCGGACAGGGTCGCCTTGCCGACGCCGGCACGTCGGGACAGGGCGGACAGCGAGATGCCCCGCGCCTCCCGGAGTTCGCGGACCCGTCGGCCGACCCCGGCGCCCTCGCCGCCTCCGTCGACCGCCGGTCGGCGGGTTGTACGACGCGAATCCATCCGGCTATGGTGCATGACCGAAGCGTTCCGTTTGCGGAACGGTGTGTTCGTGGGGGGAGGCCGCCGATGGGACGTCTGGCACAACCGGTGCTGGCCGGCGTGGTGACCGCCCTCGTCGGCTTCGCCAGTTCCTTCGCGGTGGTGCTCGCCGGACTGCGGGCCGTGGGCGCCACCGAACGGCAGGCCGCCTCCGGCCTCTTCGCCCTATGCGTCGTGATGGGGCTGGTGGCGATCCTGCTGAGCCTGCGCCACCGGCTGCCGATCAGCGTCGCCTGGTCCACTCCGGGCGCGGCCCTGCTGGTCTCCACCGGGGCGGTCGAGGGCGGGTTCCGCGCGGCCGTCGGCGCGTTCCTGGTGGCGGCCGCCCTCATCGTCGCGGCCGGCCTGTTTCCCGTACTCGGGCGGTGGATCGCCGCCATTCCGCAGCCGATCGCCAGCGCCATGCTGGCCGGCGTACTGCTCAGCCTCTGCATCGCCCCGGTCCGGGCGCTGATCGACGTACCGCTGATGGCGGCGCCGGTGATCCTCACCTGGGCGGTGCTGACGCGCTTCGCCCGCCGGTGGGCGGTGCCCGCCGCGCTCGTCGTGGCCGTCGTCGCGATCGCGGTGTCCGGCCCGCCCGGCGGCCTGGCCGGGGCGACCCTGCTGCCGGTTCTCGAGTTCACCGCACCGACCTGGAACCTGTCCGCGCTGGTCAGCGTCGCACTGCCGCTTTTCGTTGTCACGATGGCCTCGCAGAACGTGCCCGGCATGGCGGTCCTGGCCAACTACGGCTACCGGGCGCCGCTGCGCCCCATCCTGGTCGGCACCGGGATCGCCAGCGGCCTGACCGCGCCGGCCGGCGGCCACGTCGTCAACCTCGCCGCGATCACCGCGGCGCTGGTGGCCGGCCCGGACGCACACCCGGACCGGGACCGCCGGTGGATCGCCGCGGTGACGTCGGGCGTCGGCTACGTCGTACTCGGGTTGACGGCCGGGCTGGCCACCGCGTTCGTACTCCTCTCGCCGCCGGTGCTGGTCGAGGCGGTGGCCGGGCTCGCCCTGCTGGGTGCGCTGGCGTCCGCGCTCGCGGCGGCGGTGGCCGCCCTCGAAGGTCGGGAGGCCGCGGCGGTGACCTTCGTGGTGACCGCGTCCGGCCTGTCGGTGCTCGGGATCGGAGCGGCGTTCTGGGGCCTGGTCGCCGGTGGGCTCATGCTGCTGCTGATGCACCGCCGCCGGGGTCCCGGTGCCGCACCGGCCACGGAGCGCGTCGGAACACCGACCGAAAAGCACGCCGGAGCCGAGCCGTCGGCCCGGGACGGCGCGGCGGGTACGCCGGTCAGCGCCCGGACGTCAGCTGATCCGTCCTGACCTTGAGCAGTACGACGTCGCCGGTCACCTCGGCGATCTGGTCGGCCGCGACGTAGCGGTCGGGAGTGCCGTCGACGCGCAGGTAGCCGGCTCGTAGCAGCCGGGCGGCGGCGTCCGGCGGCACGTCCGGCGTGGCCGGCGTGCTCACCTCGGACAGGGCGTCGCCGGGGCCGTCCGGCGGCGCCTGCACGGTCACCGCGTTGGGGTCGCCCGGGCGGGACACGGCGACCCGGCCGATCTCCGCCCCGGTCGCGTCGACGACCCGCATCCCGGATTCGACCTCGGCGAACGGCGGCTCGGCTGATGGTCGCATGGCGCCTCGGTACCCCCGGCGACCGCCGTCAAACCCGGGCGCCCGCTCACCAGGCGGGTGGCCGGGCGGAAAGTTCCCGCCAGGTGTCGGGGCCGGCGAGCAGGGCGCGTACGGCGTCGAGGGCGTCGTCCTCGCTGCCGAACTCGTAGAAGCGGGAGACGCCCTCGGCGCCTCCCGCACGCTGTTCCACATGCCACCGGTCGGCGTCGGCGCGCAGGTAGACGTCCCGCCGGGCGAGTCGTCCCCACTTGCCGTTCCACCAGTGTTTCCGCTGCTCCATGCGCGGACCTTATCGAACAGATGTTCGACTATCGTCGGCGCCCCAGCGCCGCCGGGGTGCCGGACTCAGCGCTGCGCCGGCGGCTGCTCCCGGTTGACCAGCCGGTCGAGGGCGTCGCCGTCGCGGCCGGGCACCCGGCCGGCGGCGACCAGCGCGTCGCGGATCTCGGTGAGGAGCTTGACCTCCTCGCTCGGCGCGGCGGGCGGCGGCTCCTCGCCCCGCTTGCGCCGCTCGGCGAGCTTGTTCATCGGCATGACCACCAGGAAGTAGAGCACCGCGGCGGTGAGGAACAGGGTGATCGCCGCGTTGATGAACGCCGGCCAGTCGAACGGGACGCCCCGGAACGTCGGCGCGGTCTGGTCGAACCCGTTCTCGCCGGTGACCAGCAGGGTGATCACCCGGATCAGTGGTTCGAGGAACGACTTCGTGAACTGGGTCACCACCGCGGTGAAGGCGGCGCCGATCACGATACCGACCGCCAGGTCGACGACGTTGCCGCGCAGGATGAAGTCCTTGAAGCCCTTGAGCATTCCCAACCTCCGGGGAAGATTGCCGCTGTCGATCGACAACCTATGCCCGAAGGGGTGTCTCCAGGAACGCACCCGCCTCGCGCGTCGCGCGTTCGGTGTCGCCGGCCCGGATCGCCTCGACCAGGGCGGAGTGGTCGACGTACCGGTCGGGGTGCAGTTCCGGGCCGATCGCCTCGGTCAGCGTGGCGCGCATCGCCGTACCGAACGACGCGTACAGTTCGGCCAGCATCGAGTTGTGGGCCGCGGCCACGATCGTTGTGTGCAGTTCCGCGTCGGCGGCCACGAAGACCGCCAGCCGGCCGGACTCCCAGGCGGCCTCCCGGGCGGACAGTGCGGCGTCGAGCGCGGCAAGGTCCGCCGAGGTACGTCGCAACGCCGCGAGCCGGGCCGCCTCCACCTCGAACGCCCGACGTACCTCGACGGCCTCGGCGGCCCGGGTGGCCCGGACGACCTCCGGGGCCTCGGTGGGGGCGAGCCGGCGGGCGACCGCACCGGACAGTTCGTCGGTCGAGGTGACGTAGGTCCCGGAGCCCTGCCGGCACTCCAGGACGCCGGCGTGCACGAGGGCGCGGACCGCCTCGCGGACCGTGTTGCGCCCCACGCCGAGCGACGCCACGAGTTGCGGCTCGGTCGGGATCTTGCTGCCGAGCGGCCAGGCGCCGCGGGTCACCTGCTCGTTGAGTTGGTCGATGACCTGGCGGACGAGGGTCTGCCGGGCACCGGCGCGGGACCCCGTCGACGACAGTGTCATCGGTTACAGCTCCGGCCCGAAATCATCCCATGATTGTATGGTCGCCGGTATGACCCCGCCACCCACCGCCCTCGCCGAGGCGACCGCCGCGCGCGTCGAACCGTCGCCGACCACCACCGCGGCCCCTGCCCCGGCGATCGACGCGGCCGCCGGTCCGCCGGCCGCCGAAGGCTCCCCGAGCGGGTCGGCGGTTCGTGGCGGGCTGCTGGTCCTGGCCGGCATCCTGCTCGTCGCGCTCAACCTGCGTACCGCAGTCACCAGCCTGGGCGCCCTGCTCGACGAGGTCCGGGCCGGGCTCGGCGCGTCCGGGGCGATGGCCGGCCTGATCACCACCATGCCGGCGATCGCCTTCTCCGTCCTCGGCGCGACGACCCCGTGGCTGGTCCGCCGGCTCTCGCCGGCCCGACTGCTGGCCGTCGCGATGGCCGTCCTCGCCGGCGGACAGGTGCTGCGGGTCCTCACCGGCAACCCGTACGTCTTCGTGGCGCTGACCGCCGTCGCGCTGGCCGGTGTCGCCGTCGCCAACATCCTGCTGCCGATGCTGGTCAAGCAGTACTTCCCGGACCGGGCCGGACTGGTCACCGGGGCGTACTCGATGTCGTTGACGATCGGCACGACGGTGGCGGCCGCGGCGGCCGTGCCGGTCGCGCACGCGTTCGGCTCCTGGCGCTTCGGACTCGGCGCCTGGGCACTGCTCGCCGCGGTCGCGCTGCTGCCCTGGTTGCCGGCGGCGCTCCGGCGCACCCGGCGGCCGTCGGCGGCCGCGGCCGGTCCGACCCGCGGCGGCCGGCTCCGGCCCGGCCGTACCCGGCTCGGCTGGGCCATGGCCCTCTATTTCGGGGTGCAGTCGCTGGGCGGGTACGCGGCGATGGGCTGGCTGGCACAGATGTTCCGGGACGCCGGCTACTCGGCCCAGAACGCCGGTCTGCTGCTGGCGCTGGTCACCGCGTTCGGCATCCCGGTGGCGCTGGTCATGCCCTCGGTGGCCACCCGGGCGGGTGCGCTGCGGCCGGCGATCGTGCTGCTCTCGACCGCGATGGCGGTCGCCTACGTGGGCCTGGCGTTCCTGCCGTACGAGGGTGCCCTGCTCTGGGTGGCCCTGCTCGCCATCGGGCACGGGGCGTTTCCGCTGGTGCTGGTGACGATCGGCCTGCGGGCCAGGACGGCCGAGGGAACGGTCGCGCTGTCGGCGTTCGCCCAGAGCACCGGGTACGCGATCGCGGCGCTCGGCCCCCTGCTGGTCGGCATGCTCTACGCGGCGACCGGTGGCTGGCACCTGCCGATCGGTCTCCTGCTGGCCGCGGTGGTCGTGCAGACACTCGCCGGCCTGGCGATGGCCCGACCCCGCTATCTGGAGGACGAACCCGGTGCCGTGGCCGGCGCGTCGCGGTGAGCGGAGGTCAGCCGGCGGCCGGCTCGGTGGTGCTGCCGTCGGCGACCGCCTCGGCGACCGTCGGGTAGGTCTGCAACACCTCGACCAGTCCGCTGACCTCGAGGATGCGCAGCACGCCACGCTGCGGTGCGGCCAGCCGCACCACGCCGCCGGCCTCGTCACAGCTGTTCTTCGCCCGGACGAACACCGACAGGCCGGTCGAATCACAGAACGAGACCTCGGCGAGGTCGAAGACCAGCCGGTTCCGGCCCTTGTCGAGCAGATCTGTGATCTGATCCTGAAGTTGCGGCGCGGTCGCCATGTCGAGTTCGCCCGCGACCGACACGACGACCAGATTGCCCTGTTGCTCCGTGTGCACCGTCAACGACATCCGCGACCTCCCGCCTATCGTCCGAACGTTACTCCACGGTCAGCCATCCGTCCCGGATGGGGCGGGGCTCCGGGCGGGGCGGAAACGGCGAGCTGTGACGTCCGCGAAAATCGTTGACGCGCAGCAACTAACGCGGTGGAGTGCGGTGATAGAGTCCGCCCGGTCCGACCCGGCGGCGCACCGGCGGGTGACCGGGGGCGAGGGAGGCACGGATGGCACTGGACACGGACGAGACCGGCCGGCTGGCCGACCTGCTCACGCAGCACTCCGAACAGATCGTCGACCGCTGGACCGATCTGGTGGCCACCTCGCTGCGCGGGCGGCAGAGCCGCGCCGAACTCAAGCGGCAGGTGGAGGATCTGAACCGCGGCCTGCAGGCCGCGGTCGGCGGGGGCGGCGTCGACCTGGGCGACGAATCGGCCGCCGAACTGCGTGCCGTGCTCGCCGACCTGTCCCGCAGCCGGGCCCGCCAGGGCTTCAGCGCCACGGAGACCGCGGTCAGCGTATTCGCGCTGAAAGAGGTGCTGCTCGACCTGATCGACGTCCGCGGCGCCGACGCGACGGGGCTGCGGGACTACGTCGCGTTCAGCGCCTTCGTCGACCAGATGGGCCTGTTCACCTTCGAGACGTACACCAAGGCACGTGAGGAGCTGATCGCCGACCAGGCCGAGCAGCTCCTGGAGCTGTCCACCCCGGTCGTCAAGCTCTGGGAGGGCGTGGTCGCGGTGCCGTTGGTCGGCACCCTCGACTCGGCCCGCGCCCAGGTGGTGATGGAGCGGCTGCTCCAGACGCTGGTCGACACCGGATCGCCGTACGCGATCATCGACATCACCGGTGTGCCGGCCGTCGACACCCAGGTCGCCCAGCACATCCTGAAGACCGTCGTCGCCGCCCGACTGATGGGGGCGGACTGCATCATCTCCGGCATCCGGCCGCAGATCGCCCAGACGATCGTGGCCCTGGGCATCGAGTTCGGCGACATCGCCACCAAGGCCACCCTCGCCGACGCCCTGCGGCACGTCCTGCGACTGACCGGGGTCGACTCCACCCGTCGTACGGCGCGGAAGGCCTTCTGAGGTGGAACGCGTACCGGTTCTGAAGATCGGCGACATCCTGCTCGTCTCGATCCAGATCGACATGCAGGACCAGACCGCCGTCCAGCTGCAGGAGGATCTGGCCGAGCGGATCGTCGCGACCGGCTGCCACGGTGTGATCATCGATATCACCGCCCTGGACATCGTCGACTCGTTCGTCGGCCGGATGCTCGCCACGATCGCCTCGATCTCCAAGGTGCTCGACGCCGAGACGGTCGTGGTGGGCATGCGGCCCGCCGTGGCGATCACCCTCGTCGAGTTGGGCCTGTCACTCAACGGGATCCGCACCGCGCTCAACGTCGAGCGCGGCATCGAACTGCTTGCCCGGCCGGACGATGATCTCGAGTTCGACGACGAGGACATCGACTCCACCGAGGCCGAGCCGGTGGCGAAGTCGCCATGACCGCCGGGCTCGAAACCGGCCAGACCCAGACGCAGACCATCGCCGCGGACGAGGACGTCGTACGTGTCCGGCAGCTGGTGCGTACGGTCGCGGTGGCGGTCAAGCTCTCGCTGGTCGACCAGACCAAGCTGGTAACCGCAGCCAGCGAACTCGCCCGCAACACCCTGGTCTACGGGGGCGGCGGCTCGGTGTCGGTCGCCGTGGTCGACAACGGCCGCCGGCGCGGCATCCAGATCGTCTTCGCCGACGACGGGCCCGGGATCACCGACCTCGACCTGGCGCTGACCGACGGCTACACCACCGGCGGCGGCCTGGGCCTGGGCCTGAGCGGCGCCCGCCGGCTGGTCGACGAGTTCGACATCGAGACCGCGGTGGGCCGAGGCACCCGCGTCACGGTGACCAAATGGTCCCGCTGATCGGAGCAGCCGTGGCGAACCCGGAGAGACTGGGCGACGAGGGCATCTGGTTCCGCGTCGAGGAAGCCAGCAGCGCCAGCGCCGTCCGGCGGGCCGCCGAGCGGCTCGCCGCCCAGATCGACCTCGGCGCCGGCCCGACCGCCGCGCTGGCCATCGCCGCCGCCGAACTCACCAGCAACCTGGTGAAGCACGCCGACGAGGGTGTGCTGCTGCTGCGACCGGTACGCGCCGACGATATCGCCGGAGTCGAGATCATCGCGGTCGACTCCGGGCCGGGCATGGTCGACCTGGCCTACTCGGCCCGCGACGGCCACTCCACCGCCGGCACGCTCGGCATCGGACTCGGTTCGATCGCCCGCCAGGCGAGCTGGTCCGACGCGCACAGCGTGCCCGGACGCGGCACCGTACTCGCCGTGCAGGTGTGGCCCGGGCCGGCGCCGGCACCCGGCTGGGCCGGTGGCGTCGTCCGGCCGCTGACCGGCGAGATGGTCAGCGGCGACGGGTTCGCCGTCCGGGTCACGCAGGGAAGGCACCAACTCCTGCTCTGCGACGGACTCGGCCACGGCCCGCTCGCCGCCGCCGCCACCGCGGCCGCCGTGTCCGCCTTCCACACCGCTCCGGCGGTGCCGCCGGCCGCGCTCGTCGAGCACCTGCACCGCGCGCTGGGTCACACCCGTGGCGCCGCGGTTGCCGTCGCCGAACTGGACGCCGCGGCCGCCGTCGTCCGCTATGCCGGGCTGGGCAACATCGCCGGCGTCGTCATCGACGGGAACACCCGCCGGGGCATGGTGTCGATGCCCGGCATCGCCGGCCACCAACGCCGCGTCGTCCGGGAGTACGACTACGCGCTGCCCCGTACCGGGGTGGTGATCATGCACTCCGACGGGGTCGCCGACCGGTGGCGGGCGGACGACTACCCGGGCCTGCTCACCCGGGCCCCGCAGCTCATCGCCGCGACCATGCTGCGCGACGCCGGCGTACGGCGGGACGACGCCTGCGTACTCGTCGCCCGGACACCCGGATGAGCGGGCCGGACGGCCGGTCGGCCGAGGCCGATCCGACGCTGATCCTGTCGATGACGCTCCGGATCGAGCAGGACATCTTCGTCGTACGTCAGCGCGGCCGTGAGGTGGCCGACGCGGTCGGCTTCGAACACCAGGACCAGATCCGGATCGCCACCGCGCTCAGCGAGGTGGGCCGGCTCCTGTTGTCGTGCGGCGGTCCCGCCGACGTGGCATTCTTCGCCCAGACAGGAGGTCTTCGACCGGCACTGCGGATCGAGGTGCGACCGGCCGCCGCGGTACGGGTCGGCGACCTGCCCGGCGGGCACCTCGCCGCGGTCGGACGATTGGTGGACACGTTGGAGATGGACGACGACGAGACGGCGATGGTCGTACGGATGTCGCGCCGATTCCCGGCCACCGCGCCATCGCCCGGCCCGGAGCGGATCGCGGAGCTGCGCGCCGAGCTCGAGGCCAGTCTGCCGGGGACCCCGCTCGACGAACTGGCCGTACAGAACGAGCAACTGCTGACCGCGCTCGAGCAGGTACGCACCCACCGGGACCACCTGGCCCGGCTCAACGAGGAGCTGGAGGAGACCAACCGGGGCGTGATGGCGCTCTACGGGCAGCTCTCCGAAGAACTGGAGGAGACCAACCGGGGCGTCGTCGCGCTCTACGCCGAACTCGACGAGAAGTCGTCGCAGTTGCGGGCCGCCAGCGAGGCGAAGAGCCGGTTTCTGGCCAACGTCAGCCACGAGCTGCGGGCGCCGGTCACCGCCATCATCGGGCTCGGGCGGCTGATGGCCGATCCGGCCTCGGATCCGCTGACCCCCGAGCAGACGACCCACGTGGAGCTGATCCGGTCGTCGGCGGCAGACCTGCTGTCGCTGGTCAACGATCTGCTCGACCTCGCCAAGGCCGAGTCGGGCCGAATCGAGCCCAACTGGTCCGACGTCGACCTGCGGATGGTGTTCGGCCAGTTGCGGGGCACCCTGCGCGCCCTGTCCACCCCCGACGTGCGGCTGGAGGTCGAGGACCCGCCGGCACCGTCGGTCATCCGCTCCGACGAGGTGCTCCTCACCCGCGTACTGCGGAATCTGCTGCACAATGGGCTGAAGTTCACCGAAAGCGGCGAGGTCCGGATGCGTGCCGAGACGGTGGCCGGCGGCTGGCGGGTGTCGGTCGTCGACACCGGCCCGGGTATCCCCGCCGAGCTGCACCAACGGATCTTCGAGGAGTTCTACCAGGTGCCGGGCACTGCGAAGGCGGGGACGGGGCTCGGTCTGCCGTACGCGCGGCGACTGGCGGGCCTGCTCGGTGGTTCGCTGGAACTGACCAGCGAACCGGGGCGGGGCAGCACCTTCACCCTCGTCCTGCCCGTGGCTGGCGACGGGGCCTGACCGGTGGGGCCCGACCCGGCGACCGTGCTGGTGGTGGACGACAGCGTCACCAAGCGCTACCTGCTGGTCAACTGGCTGACCCGGGCCGGATACCGGGTCGTCGAGGCGGAGACCGGTGGTCAGGCCCTGGCCATGGTTGGCGAGCTGCCGATCGACCTCGTCGTGCTCGACGTGCGGCTGCCGGACATGAACGGGCTCGACGTCTGCGAGAAGATCAAGTCCGATCCGCGGCACTCCGCCCTGCCGGTCATCCACGTCTCCGCGCACGCCGTCGACGTCATCGACCGGGCCCAGGGGCTGACCCGGGGCGCCGACGCCTACCTCGCCGAGCCGATCGAGCCCGAGGAACTGGTCGCGACCACCCAGGCGGTGCTGCGCTACTACCGGGCCCGGCAGCGGGCCGAACTGCTCGTCCGCCGGCTCAGCCTGCTCGCCGACGCGACGCTCGCGGTCAACTCCGCGCCCACGCTGATCCGGCTGATCGAGGCGGCGGCTGCCGGAGCGGCCCGGATCTACGACGCACCGGCGGTGGTCGCCGCCGAGAGCAGCGACGGTGAATGCCTGGCCGCGGTCACCACCGGACCGGCCGCCGAGCCGTGGGTGCGGCCGTGGGCGATCAGCGGCCCGGACACGCCGGTCGGCTCCAGCGTCCGCAACGAGCCGCGTGACCGGTGGACCCTGCTGGACTGGCCCGAGGAGGAGGTGGCCGTCGCGTCGGCGCGGCTGCGTGCCGACCGACCCCCGCTGTACGTCGTGGTGCCGGCGAGTGGGCCGCTGCCCGGGGTGCCGGTGCTCGGTCAACTGGCGCAGGCGGTCGCGGCCGCCGTCGAGGCACAGCGGTCGTACGACGAGGAGCACCGCATCGCGGTCACCCTGCAACGCAGCCTCCTGCCCCGCCGCATACCCGAGATCGCCGGCCTGGACCTCGCCGTACGCTACGAGCCCGCGAGCGCGCAGACCGAGATCGGTGGCGACTTCTACGAGCTCGCGATGATCGGCGGGCAGTTGCTCGTCGCGATCGGCGACGTCGCCGGCCACTCGCTGCACGCCGCGACGGTCATGGCCGAGGTGCGGCATGCCGTCCGGGCGTACGCGGTCGAGGGCCACCAGCCGGGGCCGTCCTCGAACGCGTCGACGAACTGCTGCGTACCCTGCTTCCCGGTGAGCTGGCCACGGTCTGCCTGCTGTTGCTCGACCCGGCCACCGGGCGGGTCCGGATGGCCAGCGCCGGCCATCTCCCGCCGCTGCTGGTGACCGATCGCGGGGTCGACTACCTGGAGCGCCGGGCGCCGCTGCTCGGCGTACGGGCCCGGCGTCCCGACGACCTCGAGTTCACCCTGCCACCCGGGGCGACTCTGGTCCTCTACACCGACGGGCTCATCGAGCGGCGCGACGCCGACATCGACGAGGGGCTGCGGGCCCTGGCCACCTGCGCGGCAACGGTCGACGCCGACCTCGACCGGTTCTCCGAACGGCTGCTGGTCGAGCTGGCCGCTCCCGAGATCCACGACGACATCGCCGTCGTCGCCGTCCGGCGCCGCTGACGTCACTCGGTACGGACGGTCACCCCGGGCGAGCCTTTCGCGCTGTGCAGCCGGAGGCGGACGATCCGGGCATCCGGCGGGATGTCGTAGACGACCACGCCGGTGACCTGGTTGCCGGGATTGAGCTGATCGGGGAAGACCTGCTGGTCGATGTTGGCGAGCGCCCCGGCACCACTGTCCGCGCCGAACTGCTTGTCCGTCGGGCCGTACGCCTTCTGGAGGTTGTCGGAGAACGTCGCCGGGCGGTCGCCGACGTTGCGTACCACCAGGTCGACCAGGCAGAACTGGCCGACGGCGCTCTGGTTGACGAACAGGTCGCCGATGCGGCCGATGCCGCACTCGAGACCGATCACCCGGAACTCCAGGTCGCCATCGCGGGCCGGCTGGTTAAGCCCGACGGTACGGCCACCGCGGTCGCGCGCATCGTCATAGAAGTCGCGTCCCCAGAACAGGGCGCTCACCGCCACCCCGACGCAGCAGCAGAGCAGTACGACGGCCACGATCACGATGATCAACGCGAGCCGGCCGCGGCGTTCCGGGGGCGGCTGGTGGGGTTGGCCGTACGGGGGCGGAAGGTCGGGTGGTGGGGGAAGGTCGGGTGGCGGTAACGAAGACTGCCCGCCGCCGAGCGGCGGTGCGGTCGCCGCGGTCTCGGGTGTGGACCAGTCCGGCGGCCGGCCCTGTTGGCCCGTCGGACCTGGGCCGGTCGGACCTGGGCCCGTCGGGACCTGTTGGCCGGTCGGGCCCGGCCAGGTCGGGCCCGGGCCGGGCGGACCGGTGTGAGTGCCGCCGGACGGGGTGGCCGGGCCGGGCTCTCCGGCCGGCCGGGGCTGGTCTGCTGGTCCGGGTGGTTGGTTGGCTGGCCCGGGGCCGGCGGGGTCGGTCGGGTCGCTGCCGGCCGGATCGTGCCTGCTCATCGCGGTCCCCCGAATCGCGCGCTTTGCCCGATTCTAGGTGTCGGGGGCTCCGCTGTTTGGTGAAACAGTTTCAAGTCGGCGGTGCGGTCCACCGGAGCGGGACTGGACCGCGCGGCGCCCCGGCCGGCGCCCGCATAGTGGTGGCATGCGACTGGTGACCCTCGACGAGATCAGAGCCGCGGCCGCGTCGATCGACGGCGTCGCCCTGCGTACCCCGCTTGTGCCCTGCCGGTGGGACGACGGCCTGACGCTGAAGGCCGAGAGTCTCCAGCCGGTCGGGTCGTTCAAGCTACGCGGCGCGACCCACGCCGTCGCCTCGCTGCCCCCGACGCCCGCGCCCGCGGCGTGGTCACCCACTCGTCCGGCAACCACGGCCAGGCCCTCGCCTACGCGGCCCGCGCCGCCGGAGCGCCCTGCACCGTCGTCATCCCCGAGGGCGCGCCCGCGATCAAGATCGACCAGGTGCGGGCCCTCGGCGCCACCGTCGTGATCGTCCCGCCGGCCGAGCGGCTGACCGAGGCCCGGCGGATCGCCGAAGCGGCCGGACTGACGCTGATCCCACCCTTCGACGACCGGTCGATCATCGCCGGCCAGGGGACCGTCGGGCTGGAGATCGTGGAGCAGGCCCCCGACGTCGACGTGGTGCTCGTGCCGGTCGGTGGCGGCGGGTTGGCGTCCGGGACCGCCGCCGCCGTCAAGGCGCTCGCTCCGCACGTCGCCGTGATCGGCGTGGAGCCGGAGTACGCGGCGGACGCCCGCGACTCCCTCGCCGCCGGCGAGGTCGTCGTCTGGGACCTGGCGGACACCTACCGGACCAGCGCGGACGGGCTGCGCACGAACCTGTCCGAACTCACCCTCGCCCACCTCGGTCGGTATCTCGACGGCATCGTGACCGTCACCGAGGACGAGATCCGGGCGGCGAACGCCCGCCTGGTGCGCGACGCCCGCCTGGTGGTGGAGCCGAGCGGGGCGGTGACGACGGCGGCCCGGATGTTCCGGGCGGGCGAGCTGCCGGGTGGCCGTACCGTCGCGGTGGTCAGCGGCGGCAACATCGACCCCGCCCTTCTGGCCACCCTGGCCACCCTTTGACCCATCCCCGCGATCTTGCACTGGTCGCCCGACAGGACGGGGGAGACCAGTGCAGGATCGCGGAGGGATCGTCAGGCGGACGGGGGCAGGTGGTCGAGGATCCAGGCGTTGATGAACGCCTCTTCCTTCCAGGCGTCGTAGCGGCCGCTCGGTCCGCCGTGGCCGGCGCCCATCTCGGTCTTGAGCAGGTAGGAGCCGCCCGGGGCGACCGCCCGCAGCCGGGCGACCCACTTCGCCGGCTCGTGGTAGAGCACCCGCGTGTCGTTGAGGCTGGTGACCGCCAGGATCGCCGGGTAGTCCACCGCCGCCACGTTCTCGTACGGCGTGTAGGTCTTCATGTAGGCGTAGACCTCGGGGTCGTGCAGCGGGTTGCCCCACTCCTCCCACTCGGTGACCGTGAGCGGCAGCGACGGGTCGAGGATCGTGTTGAGGGCGTCGACGAAGGGCACCTGCGCGACGATGCCGGCGAAGGCGTCCGGTGCCAGGTTGGCGACCGCGCCCATCAGCAGTCCGCCGGCCGAGCCGCCGCGGGCCACCAGCCGGTCGGTTGACGTCCAGCTGCTCTTCACCAGGTGCCGGGCCGCCGCCACGAAGTCGGTGAAGGTGTTCTTCTTGGCGAGCATCTTGCCGTCTTCGTACCAGCGGCGGCCCATCTCGCCGCCGCCGCGGATGTGCGCCACGGCGAAGATCGCCCCACGGTCGAGCAGCGACAGCCGGGCCACCGAGAACCACGGGTCCATGCTCGCCTCGTACGAGCCGTAGCCGTAGATGACGCACGGCGCGGATCCGTCGCGCGGGGTGCCGGCCCGGCAGACCAGTGAGATCGGGATCCGGGTGCCGTCGTCGGCGAGCGCCCAGTCACGGTGCTGCTCGTAGTCGGCCGGGTCGAACGGCCGCCCGTCCGGACCCGGCAGGACCGGCTTGCGCCGGCGCAGGGTCAGCCGGCGGGTCACCAGGTCGTAGTCGTAGATCGAATCCGGGGTGACCAGCGAGGTGTAGGAGAGCCGGATGGAGTTGGTGTCGTATTCGGGGTTGGCGGACAGTCCGACGCTGTAGAGCGGTTCGGGGAAGTCGATGTCGAAGGTGTCGGTGCTGCCGATCGGCAGCACGCGCAGCCCGGTGAGACCGTCCTTGCGGAGCGACACGACCAGGTGGTTGGCGAAGGCGTCGACCGACTCCAGCCGGGTGCCGGGGGAGTGCTCGATCATCGGCACCCAGTCGCCGGGCGCGTCGGCCGAGGTGTACGCCAGCGCGAAGTCCTCGGCACCGTCGTTGTGCAGGATCAGGAACCGGTGCCCGTGGTGCTCGACGGAGTACTCGACGCCCTGCCGGCGGGGGGCGATGACCGCCGGCTCGCCGGTCGGGTTGCTCGCCGGGATCACCCGGACCTCGCTGGTGATCTTGCTGTGTACGTCGATGACGACGAACTTCTCCGAGCGGGTCAGTTCGATGCCGACCCAGAAGCGCTCGTCGGCCTCCTCGTAGACAACGACGTCGTCGGCGGCGGGGCTGCCGACCGTGTGCCGCCACACCCGGTGCGGGCGCCAGGCCTCGTCGACGGTGAGGTAGAACAGCGTCGACCCGTCGGCCGACCAGGCGCTGCCGTAGAAGGTGTCGGGCACCTCGTCGGGCAGCACCTCACCGGTCCGCAGATCCTTGATCCGCAAGGTGAAACGCTCGTCGCCCGCGAAGTCCGTCGAGTACGCCAGCAGGTTGCCGTCCGGGCTGATGTCGAAGGTGCCGAGCGCGAAGAAGTTCTGTCCTTCGGCGAGGGCGTTGCCGTCGACCAGGATCTCCTCGCCGTCCAACGGCGCACCGTCGGCCGGCATGGGCGGCTCGGTCTCGCCGTCGCGGATCGCGCGGCGGCACTGGATCCCGTACTGCTGGCCCTCGACCGTCCGGGTGTAGTACCAGTACCCGCCCTTGCGGGTCGGCACCGACAGGTCGGTCTCCTGGGTGCGCTGCCTGATCTCGGCGAACAGCGTCTCGCGCAGGTCCGCCAGGTGGGCGGTGCTGGCCTCGGTGAAGTCGTTCTCCGCCTTCAGGTAGGCGATCGTCTCCGGGTCGTCCTTGCGGGCGAGCCAGGCGTATTCGTCGATGACGGTGTCGTCGTGGTGGGTGCGCTCGGCGGGTACCCGTTTGGCGACGGGGGCGGCGGTGGCGGGCGTCTCGGTCGTCACGACGGCCACGTTACCGCCCGGCGTCGCGGCCACACGTGCCGCGCACGCGCGGCCCGCGCGTACGTCCCGCCGGTGTCGTCGAACGGTGGACGTCCATTGCGACGCGTTCGAACATGTGTACGATCGGTGGTGGTTGATTTCGCCTCGTCCCGCCTCCCGTCCACGTCACGTGCGACCGGCCCTGGCTGACGAGGCGTCACGGGGCTGACGAGGCGCTACGGGGATGAGGTGACGATGGCACCGGCGAGTGGTCCCGATCTGGTGCGGCGATTGGGGGAAATCTGTGGGTCCCGGTTCGCCCGGGCCGCCGGGCCGGCCGATCTCGTGGCCGGCGTTCCGGCCCGATGGGTGGCCGCGCCCGGATCGGTCGACGACGTGAGCGCCGTGTTGCGGGTCGCTGCTCAGGAGGATCTCTCCGTGGTCGCCCGCGGCGCCGGTTCGAAGATCGACTGGGGGGCGCCGGCCGCCCCGGTCGACATCGTGCTCGACACCGGCCGGCTCGCCGGCATCCGGCCCGGCGCTCCGGACGAACTCGTCGTCGAGATCGGCGCCGGCACGCCGCTGCGCGCGGTGCAGGCGGCGCTCGACCGGGTCGGCCAGCGCCTGCCCCTGGATCCGCCGTCACCCGGCGCGACCGTCGGTGGGGTGGTCGCCGCTGACGAGGCCGGCCCCCTGCGCCAGCTCCACGGCACCCCGGCCGACCAGCTCGTCGGGCTCAGCTACGTCGACGCGTCCGGCGCCGTCACCCGCTCGGCAGGCTGGTCGGCGGCGTGGACGCCGGGACCCGACCCGGCCCGGCTGCTCTGCGGTTCGCTCGGCGCGCTCGGCGTCGTGGTGTCGGCCACCCTGCGGGTCCAGCCGACCCCGGCCAGCCGGGTCTGGGTGTCCCGGTCGGTCTGGACACCGCTGGAGATGCACGACGTGGTGCGTGACGTACGGGAAAGCGGGCTGGCTCCCGCCGCGATCGAGGTCGACCTGCGCCCGACCCCGCAGGCACTGGGCGCCGGTGCCCGGACGACCCGCCCGTCGGCCGGGCCCGGCACCCTGTCGATGCTGCTCGAAGGGGGTCCCGCCGAGGTCGCCGAGCGGGTCGCCGAGCTGACCGCGGTCGCCGGCGGGAACGCGCAGGCGTACGGCGGGCCGCCCGACTGGTGGCGGCGCTACCCGTTCGGAGCCGGTGACGTGGCGCTCCAGCTCGACGTGCCGGTCGGGGACCTGCACGCCGCGATCTACGCGCTGCGCGACGCCGCCGGCTCGGCCGTGCCCGTACGCGGTTCGGTCGGCGTCGGAGTCGTGCACGCGGCGCTGCCCGGCCGGCTGCCGCCGGAGCGGGTGGCCGCGATCCTGGCCGCGGTGCGCGGGGTGCTGCTCGGCCGGGGCGGCACCTGTGTGGTGGTCGCCGCGCCGACGCCGATCAGGGAGGCCGTCGACCTGTGGGGCGACCTTGCCACCCTGCCCCTGCTACGCCGGATCAAGCACCGCTTCGACCCGCATGCCCGGCTCGCCCCCGGCCGCTTTCCGGGCAACCGCTGACCGCGTAAGCCCTGGCCGGGCGACCCTGGGGCAACCGTCCGCTAGTCGGCCGGCACCGGTGGGCCCGCCTCGTGCGCCGGGGCGCACCCGCCCTGCCCGGCCAGCAGGGTGTCGATCAGCGTCCGGGCCAGCCACCGCTCGTAGTCGACGGCGCTCCAGCCGCAGATCCCGGTGAGGCGCTCGAAAACCTCGATCGAGGTCAGCGCGTATATGTGGTCGGCCGCGCGGTCGACGGTCAGGCCGGCACGGAGAGCGCCCACCTGGGCCAGGTGGTCGGCCGGCCCACGGCTGCCGACCAGCCGCTGCCGCTCGGTGTCCGCCAACAGTTCGTCGATGCCGACATCGCCGGACCCGGCGCTCGCGGCCGCCCGCAGCACCCGGTGCACCGCGCCGATCCGCTGGAAGACGCCCGTCGCCATGGCCGCGTAGAGCTCCAGCTTCCGCGTCGGGTCGGGTTCGGCGATGATCGCGTGCACCTGCGGCCGATCACTCTGTGGCACCGGCTGGGCGTCACCGGCCAGGGCCACGTCGTAGACGAGCCTGGCCAGGCCGGGCTTGCCGCCCGGGCAGGACGTGTACAGCGTCTGCACGGCCACGCCCGCGGCGCGGGCCACGTCCGCCATGGTCGTGCCGGCGTATCCGTGCTCCAGCATCAACTCGCGGGCCGCCTCGGCGATCCGCTGCCGGGTCGCGGCGGCCTGCTCCTGGCGCAGGTCGCTGGTGTAGCGCCGCTTCGGCTGCTTGCGCACCGCCCCATCCTGCCAAAGAATTGACTGGATCAAGCTCTAATGAAATTATGCCGTTCTAAGTAATTGTCGGGTGAGAGGCGGAGACCGTGAGCCTGTTGACCGTCATACGCACCGCGGCGGCGCTGCTACTCGGCCTGTTCGCCGGCGGCGTCATCTTCACCGTGCTCGCCCCGTCCCTACGCGAGCTGCCCGGGCCCGCGTACGTCAGGTACTGGCAGGCGCTCAACGTCGACTACGGGCGGGCCATGCCGGTGCTGTTGCTGACCTGTGTCGCGCTGCTGGTCGCGACCTCCGCCCTGTCCTACCGGCGCGGTGGGACCACCTTCGCCCTGAGCCTCGCCGCGACCCTGTTGACGATCGGCGTCATCGTCCTGACCGTGACCTGGCTGGAGCCGCTCAACAGCACCGCGAACTCGTGGAACCCCGACGAGCCTCCCGACACCTGGTCGGCCCTGCGCGACCGCTGGTGGTCCCTGCACCTGGTCCGGACGGCGTCGGCGCTGGCGGCCTTCGTCTGCCTCCTGCTCGCGCAGGCCGTCGACCAGCCCCGGGCGGCGCTCGACCCGCGGTCCGAAGGCACCGGCGTCAGCGCGCCGCGTCAGCCGGAGGACGTGTCCGCCGCGGCCCGGCAGGGCTGAGCCCGCGTGATCATCTGGCCGCCGCCCGGGCCGGGCGGCGGATCAGGCGGTGCCGTCGTTGCGGATCACCAGGATGGCGATGTCGTCGCGCGGCGACTCGACCGAGAAGCCCAGGGTCGCACTCCGCAGCCGGGCCGCCACCACGTCGGCCGAATAGCCGGCGAGCGGGGCTGCCGCGTCACGCAGCCGCTCGGTGCCGAACAGTTCCCGGCCGCGCCGCCGCTCGGTCACCCCGTCGGTGTAGAAGACCAGCGCGTCGCCAGGGCGCAGCGGCACCCCCAGTGACGGTGAGGTGATCGTGTCGAGCAGGCCGAGGGCGGTGCCGCCGGTGCCGATGAACGAGGCCCGGCCGTCGGAGCGTACGAGCACCGGCCGGTCGTGGCCGGCCAGGTGCAGCGACACGTCGAGCAGGCCGTCGCCGGCCCGGCCGACCGCCGCGAGGGCGAGCGTGCAGTAGCGTCCGCCGCCGCGCTCGACCAGGGTCTTGTTGAGCCGGGCCAACGCCTCGGGCAGCGGTTTGCCGTCGCCGACGAGCACCCGGATGACGTCGCGGACCAGTCCGGTCACCGCGGCGGCCTGTACGCCCTTGCCGGACACGTCGCCGATGACCACCAGCCAGCGGCCGTCGGGCAGCGGTACGACGTCGTAGAAGTCGCCGCCGACGGCGGCGGTGTCGCCGGTGGGGACGTATTCGGCGGCGAACCCGATGCCCTCGACGACCGGCAGCACCGGGGAAGCAGTGACTGTTGCAGGGTGTGCGCGATCCGGCGGCGCTCGTCGTGGATCCGGGCGTTGTCGATGGCCAGCGCGGCCCGCCGGGCCACGTCTTCGAGGACCGCCACCTCGTCGGGGTCGTGCCGGTGCCGTTGGTGCCGGCCGACCGCCAGGGTGCCGAGCCGCTGCCCACGGGCGATCAGCGGTACGGCGATCCCGTCCATCGGCGCGCCGAGCGGCACCTGCGACCCGGACCGCGACGCCTCGCGCAGCCGTCCGTGGAGCGAGTCGGAGCCGTTCTCCTTGAGCAGGTCGTGGAGTTGGGGCAGCACCGATTCGTCGGCGTGGCTCGCCGCGGCCAGTTGCAGCCGGCCCCACTCGTCGGTGGTGTGCACCGCGCACCACTGCCCGAGCCGGGGCACCACGAGCTGCGGGATGAGGGCCATGGTCAGTTCGACATCGAGGGACTGGGCGAGCAACTCGCTGGCCTCGGCGAGGAACGTCAACCAGGTCTGCCGGCGTACGTCGGCCCGGCGCAGCCGGTCGTTCTCCAGGTGCAGGGAGAGCCGTTCGGCGACCAGCGCGGCCAGCGGCCGGGCATAGCCGGAGGGCGCCGCGTCGAGTTCGAGTTCACCGGAGTACGGCCGGTTGACCGCGAGCGGCACCCGCAGCAGATCGTCTTCGGGGCGTGGGTGCCGGCCGTACCGGGCGAGCAGTTGGGCGCCGGCGCCGTCGCCACGGTCGAGGCGGACCGTGCCGCCGGCGGCGCCGACCATCTCGGCGACCCGCGCGAGCAGGGCGCCGGCGAAGTCGGACAGCGTGTCGTCGGCGTAGGCGTCCGGGGCGACGTGCATCAGCGCGTTCATCGCGCCGGCGCTGGGTGCGTCGCTCGCCTCCGGCGCGGCCGGGATCATCGGGGTCGGCTGCGGCCCGGGGTTGTGGCGGTGGCCGGCGGCCGGCGGGTCGGGCGGTGGGCCGTTCTTGCGGTCGAGCCGGAACCACACGCCCTTACCGGTGGGCAGGTGGGTGGTGCCCCACCGGCTGGAGAAGTGGTCGACGAGCAGCAGGCCCCGACCCCGCTCGGATACTTCCGATATGTCCGTATGGTCATTCTTCGGGGTGACGCGTACCGTCTCGAGCGGTCCGGCCGCGAAGTCGGTGACCGTCACGGTCAGCCCGCCGGGATCGGCGACCACCTCGATGTCCAGTTCGGTCTTGGCGTGCATGACCGCGTTGGTCGACAGTTCGGTGGTCAGCAGCAGTGCCTCGTTGAGCAGTTCGTCGAGGTCGGCGTCGGCGAGCACCGACCGCACCACGGCCCGGGCGGCCGCCGGGGTACGCCGATCGGCGGGGAGCCGCACCTTGCGGACGTGCTCGTCCGCCCCGGTCGGGCCCTGTCCGGTCTCCGCTGACACCCCTGCATCCTCCACCGGCGGCCCCTGATCCTCCAAGCCGGGCACCCAACCGGGTGCCGCCCCAACCATGGTCACGCTCGCACTCGGCGCCGCAAAGGAGCAATGATGAGGTACCGGCCGGTAAAAACGGCCGGTTGACGTGCTGCCCTGTCCCAGATCTGAGCGAGGCGCGATGACGACGGCGAAACCGCAGGCCCCGGCCGCCGACCCGACCCGGTCCGAGGAAGCTGCCCTGCTCGACGAGTTGGCCGAGGCGCTGCGCAGGGTCCGCCGTGGCGAGCTGAAGACCAGGCTTCCCCGGCGCACCGGCGTGGGGAGCGAGGTCGTCGACGCCTTCAACGAGGTCGTCGGGCTCCAGGAGCGGCAGAACCTCGACGTACGACGGATCAGCCGGATCGTCGGTCGCGACGGTCGACTCACCGAGCGGCTGGACGAGGAGGGCTTCGACGGGGCGTGGGCCGACGGCCAGCGGGCCATCAACTCCCTGATCGACGACCTCGGTCGGCCGACCACCGAGATCGCCCGGGTCATCGTCGCGGTGGCGGACGGCGACCTCTCCCAGCACATGCACCTGGAGATCGAC
The DNA here is from genome assembly GCF_018324255.1 of Polymorphospora rubra. Classification (GTDB taxonomy): domain Bacteria; phylum Actinomycetota; class Actinomycetes; order Mycobacteriales; family Micromonosporaceae; genus Polymorphospora; species Polymorphospora rubra. Next base: position 2,375,313 of record NZ_AP023359.1, on the reverse strand, counting down.
GGCCGACCGCTGCGGGGTGAGTTCCTCCGGATCGGCCGCACCGTCAACACCATGGTCGACCAGCTCTCGTCGTTCGCCGACGAGGTGACCCGGGTGGCCCGCGAGGTGGGCACCGAGGGCGAGCTGGGCGGCCAGGCCGACGTACGCGGCGTCGCCGGTACGTGGAAGGACCTGACCGACTCGGTCAACACCATGGCCTCCAACCTGACCCACCAGGTGCGGTCGATCTCGCAGGTGGCGACCGCGGTGGCCCGCGGTGACCTGTCGCAGAAGATCACCGTGTCGGCCCGGGGCGAGGTGGCCGAACTGGCCGACACCATGAACTCGCTGACCGACACGCTGCGGCTCTTCGCCGAGCAGGTGACCCGGGTGGCCCGCGAGGTGGGCACCGAGGGCAAGCTCGGTGGCCAGGCCGAGGTGCCCAACGTCGCCGGCACCTGGAAGGACCTGACCGACAGCGTCAACTCGATGGCGTCGAACCTGACCGCCCAGGTCCGCAACATCGCCCAGGTGTCGACCGCGGTGGCCAACGGCGACCTTTCGCAGAAGATCACCGTGGCCGCGCAGGGCGAGATCCTGGAACTCAAGGACACCGTCAACACGATGGTGGACCAGTTGTCGTCGTTCGCCGACGAGGTGACCCGGGTGGCCCGTGAGGTCGGCATCGAGGGCAAGCTCGGTGGCCAGGCACAGGTACGTGGCCTGTCCGGCACGTGGCGCGACCTCACCGAGAACGTCAACCAGCTCGCCGGCAACCTCACCTCCCAGGTGCGGAACATCTCCCAGGTGTCGACGGCGGTGGCGAAGGGCGACCTGTCGCAGAAGATCACCGTTGACGCCCGGGGCGAGATCCTGGAGTTGAAGTCGACGGTGAACACGATGGTGGATCAGTTGTCGTCGTTCGCCGACGAGGTGACCCGGGTGGCCCGCGAGGTGGGCACCGAGGGCAAGCTTGGCGGCCAGGCCCAGGTCAAGGGCGTCTCCGGCACGTGGCGCGACCTGACCGACAACGTCAACTCGATGGCGTCGAACCTGACCTCACAGGTCCGCAACATCGCCTCGGTCACCACCGCGGTGGCGAAGGGCGACCTTTCGCAGAAGATCACCGTTGACGCCCGGGGCGAGATCCTGGAGTTGAAGTCGACGGTGAACACGATGGTGGATCAGTTGTCGTCGTTCGCCGACGAGGTGACCCGGGTGGCCCGCGAGGTGGGCACCGAGGGCAAGCTCGGTGGTCAGGCCCAGGTGCGTGGCGTCGCCGGCACGTGGCGGGACCTGACCGACAACGTCAACTTCATGGCGTCGAACCTGACCGCCCAGGTCCGCAACATCGCCCAGGTGTCGACCGCTGTTGCCCGCGGCGATCTGTCGCAGAAGATCACCGTCGACGCGCAGGGCGAGATCCTGGAGTTGAAGTCGACGGTGAACACGATGGTGGATCAGTTGTCGTCGTTCGCCGACGAGGTGACCCGGGTGGCCCGCGAGGTCGGCATCGAGGGCAAGCTCGGTGGTCAGGCCCAGGTGCGTGGCGTCTCGGGCACCTGGCGGGACCTGACCGACAACGTGAACTCGATGGCGTCGAACCTGACCGCCCAGGTGCGGAACATCGCCTCGGTCACCACCGCCGTGGCCCGGGGCGACCTCGGCCAGAAGATCACCGTCGACGCGCAGGGCGAGATCCTGGAGCTGAAGTCGACCGTCAACACGATGGTGGATCAGTTGTCGTCGTTCGCCGACGAGGTGACCCGGGTCGGCCGCGAGGTCGGCATCGAGGGCAAGCTCGGTGGTCAGGCCCAGGTGCGTGGCGTCGCCGGCACCTGGCGCGACCTGACCGACAACGTCAACCAGCTCGCCTCCACCCTGACCACCCAGCTGCGGGCGATCTCCCAGGTTTCGACCGCGGTGACCCGCGGTGACCTGACCCAGCGAATCGCGGTCGAGGCGCAGGGCGAGGTCGCGGAGCTGAAGGACAACATCAACCAGATGATCGTCACGCTCCGCGAGACGACCAAGAAGAACGCCGAGCAGGGTTGGCTCGACTCCAACGTGGCCCGGATCGGCGGGCTGCTCCAGGGCCAGCGGGACCTCGGCGAGGTCTGCCGGATGATCATGACCGAGGTGACACCACTCGTCGACGCCCAACTCGGCGCCTTCTTCCTCGCCGACAACAACGAGGCCGTCACCCGGCTGCGGCTGACCGCCTCGTACGGCTACGTCGCCCGCGACCACGACGTCACCTTCGGCCCCGGGGAGGGGCTCGTCGGCCAGGTCGCGGTGTCCCGGCGGATCATCCGGGTCGGCACCACCGTCCCGTCCGGCCAGCTCACCCTGCGCTCCGGCCTGCTCGACGCGACCCCGCGCGACCTCGTCGTCCTGCCGGTCCTCTTCGAGGGCGAACTGCTCGGCGTCATCGAGTTCGCCTGCGTCGCAGCCTTCTCCGAACTGCACCTGACCTTCCTCGAACGGCTGGTCGCCACGATCGGGATCGCGCTCAACACGATCCAGGCCAACCGGCGTACGGAGGAACTGCTCGCCCAGTCCCAGCGGCTGGCCCACGAGTTGCAGGAGCAGTCGGCGGAACTGCAGCGCACCAACGCCGAACTGGAGGACAAGGCACAACTGCTGTCGGAGCAGAAGGGCAACATCGAGACCAAGAACCGCGAGATCGAGATGGCCCGGATCGGTCTGGAGGAAAAGGCGCAGCAACTGTCCCGGGCGTCGGCGTACAAGTCGGAGTTCCTGGCCAACATGAGCCACGAGCTGCGTACGCCGCTCAACTCGCTGCTCCTGCTCGCCCGGCTGCTCGCCGACAACACCGAGCAGAACCTCAGCCCGAAGCAGATCGAGTTCGCCCGTACGATCCACAGCGCCGGGTCCGACCTGCTCTCCCTGATCGACGACATCCTCGACCTGTCGAAGATCGAGGCCGGCCGGATGGACGTCGAGCCGGTCGAGGTCGACTTCACCGGCATCCAGGCGTACGTCGAGCAGGCGTTCGCCCCGCAGGCCGAGGAGAAGAACCTCGACTTCCAGGTACGGATCTCCAGGGACCTTCCGCCGGTGGTCGTCACCGACGCGCAGCGCCTCCAGCAGATCCTGCGCAACCTGCTCTCCAACGCGGTCAAGTTCACCGACACCGGGGCGGTCACGCTCCAGATCGGTCCGGCGCCGGAGGGGATGTACTTCGACGTACCGGCGTTGGCGACCGCCCGTCAGGTGGTGGCGTTCGCCGTGATCGACACCGGCATCGGCATATCCGACGACAAGCTGTCGCTGATCTTCGAGGCGTTCCAGCAGGCCGACGGCACCACCAGCCGCCGGTACGGCGGCACCGGGCTGGGCCTGTCGATCAGCCGGGACATCGCCCAGTTGCTCGGCGGCACGATCATCGTGTCGTCCGCGCCCGGCGAGGGATCGACGTTCACGCTGTTCCTGCCGGATGTGCTCGCCCCGGACGCGGTGGTGACGCCGGGACCGACCCCGCTGCCGCCCGCCCGGGTCAGCAGCCCGTCGCTGGTGCTGCCGGCCGTCGAGGAGTTGCCGGCCGCGCCGGTGACCCGCCAGCTCGACGGCGCCACGGTGCTGATCATCGACGACGACGTACGGAACGTCTTCGCCCTGACCAGCGCACTCGAACTGCACGGGATGACGGTGCTCTATTCGGACAACGGGGCCGAGGGGGTACGCCTGCTCGCCGAGCATCCCGAGGTCGATATCGTGTTGATGGACGCGATGATGCCTGACCAGGACGGATACGAGACGACCAGGGCGATCCGGCGCAACCACCGGTTCGCCGACCTGCCGGTGGTGTTCCTGACCGCCAAGGCGATGCCGGGCGACCGGGAGTCCGCACTGACGGCCGGGGCCAGCGACTACATCACCAAGCCCGTCGACCTCGACGACCTGATCGCGTTGATGGCCGACTGGGTCAACGGCGGCGGTCGGGAGGTGCAGGCGTGACCGTCCGGGCGTCCGGACCGGACGCGTACGCAGCCGGCACCACGACGAAGGGCTCCACCCAGTGACCGAGATGGCCAAAGCACTGCTCGTCGACGACCGGAAGGACAACCTGCTCGCCCTGGAGGCGATCCTCCAGGGGCTACCGGTGCAATCCGTCGCCGTCGAGAGCGGCGAGGCCGCGTTGAAACGGCTGCTCGTCGACGACTTCGCGGTGATCCTGCTCGACGCCCAGATGCCCGACATGGACGGTTTCGAGACGGCGAGCCACATCAAGCGTCGGGAACGGACCCGGCACGTGCCGATCATCTTCCTGACCGCCGCCGACCGCGACGCGCAACTCGCCCTGCGCGGCTACGCGGTCGGCGCGGTGGACTACCTCACCAAGCCGTTCGACCCGTGGGTGCTGCGGGCCAAGGTGTCGATCTTCGTCGACCTGTGGACCAAGAGCCGCCAGTTGGCGGCGCAGTCCGAGGCCGTGCGCGCCCGCGAGGCACAGTGGCGGTCGCTGGCCGAGGCGGTCGACGCGGCAACGGCCCAGCTGCGCTCCGACGATCCGCAGGCCCGCGAACGCGCCGTCGAACTGCTGGAACAGGCCCGCTGGAGATCCGGCACCTGACGGCCGTCCGCCGCGCCCACCCGGGGCACGCCCCGGGTGTCGTTTCCAGCGCTGTCGATGCGGGTAGTTGTGCAGCATGTCGCAGCGTGAGACCCTCCCCGCGCCCGGCCACCTCGACCGGCCGTACCGGCTTCACACGCTCGCGCGGCCCGACCCCGGCCGGCGGCGTACCGCGATCCTGCTGGCGCTGCTCAGCGGCCCGATCGCGGGGCTGCTGTGCGTACTGCTGGCCAACTCGCTGCTGGCCGGCGCCAGCGGCTGGCTACAGGCCGCCGTCTTCGTGGTGGTCGGGTTCGCCACCGGATCCGCGGTGCTCGGGGTGCTGGCCACGGTCGACGCCCGCGACCGCTGAGCGGCAGCGGCCGCCGCGCCCGCAGAGGACGCCGCGCCAGCAGGGGCGACCCCGGTTCGGATCAGCCCGCGGACTGCTCGTTGCGCACCATCAGCGCCGAGCGCAGGCCGGTGATGTCGAGCACCCGCAGCAGGAAGTCGCCCACGTTGGTGAGGATCAACGGGCTGCGTGAGTGGCTCGCCTTCCGGCTCAGCACGACGAGGGTGCCGAGCCCCTGGGAGTCACAGAACGTCACACCGGCCAGGTCCAGGACGATCCGGGGCGGCGGATCGGTGAGTAGTTCGTTGACTGTGCTCGACAGGCGGGCCGCGGTGAGCATGTCGATCTCACCGACCAGGGTCACCACCGCCTCGTCGGCCGTACGCTGCACCGCGATCGACAGCTCCGGACGCTCCACAAGGCCACCTTATCGCGCTCCCGCCCGCCCGGCCTGTCGACCGGTGACGGGTGGGTTCCACGCGGTGACGTGGACGGCCCGCGGCAGGGGTGGCTGCCGGCCAGCGCCGCAGCGCTGTCAGAATGGCAGCACCGTGACCGAGACTCATTCCGCCGGTGCCAGCCGTTTCCCGGCTGACGCGCCCGCCTCCGAGGCCCTGTTCGACCGCGCCCGAAGCATCATCCCGGGCGGGGTCAATTCTCCCGTGCGCGCCTTCCAGGCGGTCGGTGGCACGCCGAGGTTCATGGCGCGCGGCGCCGGCCCCTGGCTCTTCGACGCCGACGGCCGCCGCTACGTCGACCTGGTCAGCTCCTGGGGCCCGCTGATCCTCGGGCACGCCCACCCGGAGGTGGTCGCCGCCGTGCAGGAGGCCGCCGCCCGGGGCACCAGCTTCGGCACCCCGACCGCCGGTGAGGTCGAGCTGGCGGCGGAGATCGTCGACCGTACCCCCGTCGAGCAGGTCCGCCTGGTCAACTCCGGCACCGAGGCGACCATGTCGGCCATCCGGCTGGCCCGCGGGTTCACCGGCCGGTCGCGGATCGTCAAGTTCGCCGGCTGCTACCACGGGCACGTCGACGCGCTGCTCGCCGCCGCCGGCTCCGGGGTGGCCACCCTCGGCCTGCCCGACTCGCCCGGCGTGACCGGCGCCGCGGCCAGCGAGACGATCGTGCTGCCGTACAACGATCCGGCCGCGGTGGCGGCGGCGTTCGCGACCGACGGCGACCACATCGCGGCCGTCATCACCGAGGCCGCCCCGGGCAACATGGGCGTGGTCGCTCCCCGCGACGGCTTCAACCAGGAACTTGCCCGCATTGCGCACGAACACGGCGCCCTGTTGATCGTCGACGAGGTGATGACCGGATTCCGGGTCTCCGCCGGTGGTTGGGCGGGGCTCGACCCGGTCGACGCGGACCTGTTCACCTTCGGCAAGGTCATGGGCGGTGGGCTGCCCGCCGCCGCCTTCGGTGGCCGGGCCGAGATCATGGGCCGGCTCGCCCCCGCCGGTCCGGTCTACCAGGCCGGCACGCTGTCGGGAAACCCGCTGGCCTGCGCCGCCGGCCTGGCCACCCTGCGCCTGGCCGACGCGGCGCTGTACCGCCGGCTCGACGAACTGTCCGCCACCGTGGGCAAGCTGGCCTCCGACGCCCTGGCCGCGGCCGGCGTCCCGCACCGGCTGTCGTACGCCGGAAACATGTTCTCGATCTTCTTCACCGAGGCCGACGTCGTCGACTACGACAGCGCGCGCACGCAGGACACCGCCGCGTTCCGGGCCTTCTTCCACGCGATGCTCTCGGCCGGGGTCTACCTGCCGCCGAGCGCGTTCGAGTCGTGGTTCGTCTCCACGGCGTTGGACGACGCCGCGTTGGAACAGATCGCGGCGGCCCTTCCGGCCGCTGCCGACGCGGCCGCGGCCGCGCGGACGCACGGTGGTTGACAGGCGGGGGTGAACGGTGGCTGAGACGGTCGTCCATGTGCTGCGGCACGGTGAGGTACACAACCCGGAGAAGATCCTCTACGGGCGACTACCCGGCTACCGCCTGTCCGAACTCGGTACCCAGATGGCCAAGGCGGCGGCGCAGGCACTGGCCGACCGGGACATCTCGTACGTCGTGGCGAGCCCGCTGGAACGGGCGCAGGACACCGCCGAACCGATCGCCGCGCAGTTCGGCCTCCAGGTCGCGGTCGACGAGCGGCTGATCGAGAGCGGGAACTGGTTCGAGGGCAAGCGGGTGTCGCCCGGCGACGGCTCGTTCCGCGACCCCCGCAACTGGTGGGTGCTGCGCGACCCGGTGACGCCGTCGTGGGGCGAGGCGTACACCGTGATCGCCGAACGCATGTTCGCCGCCGTGCACGCCGCCCGGGTCGCCGCCGAGGGCCGCGAAGCGGTCTGCGTCTCGCACCAGCTGCCGATCTGGACGCTGCGCCGGCACGTGGAACGCAAGCGGCTGTGGCACGACCCGCGCAAGCGGCAGTGCGGGCTGGCGAGCCTGACGTCCTTCCACTTCGACGGCGCCAAGGTCGTCGGGATCGGCTACTCCGAGCCGGCCGCGCACCTGGTCGCCATGTCGCCCGGGGCCCGTACGGCCAAGGGGGCATGAGGCCATGTCGAGTTCCGCCACGAAGGCGGCGACCGGGGCGGGTGTGAGCCGCAGGGGCCGGCGCGGCGGCCTGACGGTGCTGCTGGCCCTGCTCGCGGCCGTCGCGCTGGCGGGCTGCACCCGCGACAGCGGTTGGGAGCAGAACTGCGATACCACGCCGGACGGCGTGATCGAGTGCGCGCCGGACAGCCGGCCGGGGCCCCCGAAGTCACCGGTGAGCTGCTCGACGGCGGCCGCTACGACCTCACCCAGGACCGGGGCCAGGTCGTGGTGGTCAACTTCTGGGGTTCGTGGTGCGCGCCGTGCCGGGCCGAGGCCGCCGACCTGGAAGCCACCTTCCAGGCGACCAGGGACAGCGGCGTGCGCTTCATCGGCATCAACGTGCAGGACGCCCGCGACAAGGCCATCGCCTTCGAGGAGGGCCGGGTCAGCTACCCGAGCCTCTTCGATCCGGCGAGCCGGCTTGCGCTGGAGTTCGAGGTGCTGCCGCCCAACACCGTTCCAGCGACCGTGGTCCTCGACCGCGACGGCCGGATCGCGGTGGTGATCCGCAAGGCGGTACGGCAGGAGACGCTGGAACCGATCGTCGCCCGGATCGCCGCGGAACGGCCGCAGGACCGCTGATGGGCGACACCTTCGCGGAGATCGCCCAGGGCGGCCCGCTGCTGCTGGCGATCGGCGCGGCCACCCTGGCCGGCCTGGTCAGCTTCCTCTCCCCGTGCGTGCTTCCGCTGGTGCCGGGCTACCTGTCGTACGTGACCGGACTGGCCGGCGCCGACCTCGACGCCCGCCGCCCGGCGACCCCGGCGTCCGGCGAGGAAACCGGCGGCGGGGTCGCCGTGGCGACCCGTACGCCGGTCGCGGCCCGGGGCCGGGTGCTGGCCGGGACGCTGCTGTTCGTCACCGGGTTCACCGTGGTCTTCACCGCGACCGCGATCCTGTTCGCCGGCATCGGCCGGGTGCTGTTCGAATACGAGCGGGCCCTGGAGATCGGTGCCGGGCTGATCGTCATCCTGCTCGGCCTGGCCTTCCTCGGCGTCGTACCCGGCATGCAGCGCGAGTTCCGCATCCAGAAGCTGCCGTCCGCCGGGCTGCTCGGCGCCCCGGTCTTCGGGGCGGTTTTCGCGCTTTCCTGGGTGCCCTGCGTCGGCCCCACCCTCGGCGCGGTGACGACGATGGCCGCGGTCAGCGGCCGGACCGACCGGGCGGTGGTGCTCGCGGTCGCGTACTGCCTCGGGCTGGGGCTGCCGTTCGTGGTGTTCGGGCTGTTCTTCCAGCGGCTGCTCGGGGTCTTCCGGGCCGTCCGGCGCAACAGTCGCTGGGTGACCCGGGTCGGCGGCGCGCTGCTGATCGTCATCGGACTGGCTCTCATCACCGGCGGTTGGCAGGACTTCGTGATCTGGTTGCAGACCACCTTCAACGTCGGCGACGTGACGGTGGTGATCTGATGTCCGTCGTCGAGGACCGGGTCGCCCCACCCGCCGCCCCGCCGCCGCGCCGACCCAACCGGGTGCTGGCCCTGCTGCGCAACTCGTGGCGGCAGCTCACCAGCATGCGTACGGCGCTGGTTCTGCTCTTCCTGCTCGCCGTCGCGGCCATCCCCGGCTCGATCCTGCCGCAGCGCGACGTCAACATCGAGAACGTCGAGGCGTACCGGCGGGCGAACCCGGACCTCTATCCGATCCTCGACCGGCTCGGCGGGTTCGACGTCTTCGCCTCGCCGTGGTTCTCGGCGATCTACGTCCTGCTCTTCGTCTCGCTGGTCGGCTGCATCGTGCCCCGCCTGCGGGACCACGTACGCGCCCTGCGGACCGCGCCGCCGGCCGCGCCGCGCCGGCTCGACCGGCTGCCGCAGCACGCGCTCCTGGCCGGCCCGGCCGCCGACCCGGCGGGGATCGCCGCGGTGCTGCGCAAGCGGCGGTGGCGGGTGGTGGTTCGCGACGGCGAGGTGTCGGCCGAGAAGGGCTACCTCAAGGAAACCGGCAACCTGGTCTTCCACTTCGCCCTGATCGGTGTGCTGTTCGGCGTCGCGTTCGGCTCCTGGTACGGCTGGCACGGCAACCGCCTGCTGGTCGCCGGCCCGGACACCGCGTTCTGCAACAACCTCCAGCAGTACGCCGAGACCGGACTCGGTCCCCGGGTCGACGCGGCCGACCTGCCGCCGTTCTGCCTGGAACTGACCGACTTCGACGCCCGTTTCCGGGACACCGGGCAGCCGTCGTACTTCCAGGCCAGCGCGAAGGTCGACGAGGCCGGCGGCGCCGCACGCGACGTCGAGTTCTCGGTCAACTCGCCGCTGCGCCTCGACGGCGCCAACGTCTACCTGCTCGGCCACGGCTACGCCCCGGTGATCCGCTACACCGACCGGCTCGGCCGGGCGCAGACCTCGGTGGCCCCGTTCCTGACCACCGACGGCAACCTCACCGGCGAGGGTGTCGCCGCGTTCCCGGACGTCAACATCGATCCGGCGACCGGTGACCGTGACCCTAACCAGCAGATGGCGTTCGAGGGCATCTACCTGCCAACCGCCCCGGACGCCCCGCCGTACGTCCGCTCGGTGTTCCCGGCCGAGGAGTCCCCGGCCCTGATGCTGATCGCCTACCGGGGCAACCTGGGCCTGGACGCCGGTATCCCCAGCTCGGTCTACGTTCTCGACCAGCGCCAGGTGCAGGCCGGCAAGCTCAACCAGGTCGGCGAGGCGAAGCTGATGCGCCCCGGCGAGAGCTGGACGCTCGACGACGGCTCGACGGTCGAGTTCGTCGGCACCCGCGAGTTCATCACGCTGTCGGTCCGGTACGACCCGGGCGAGCGGATCGTGCTGATCAGCTCGATCGTCATGCTCGCCGGCCTGATGATGTCGATCTTCGGCAAGCGCCGCCGGATCTGGTTCCGGACGGTGTCCGGTACGCCGACAGCAGGGGCCGGACCGGCGCGGAAGAGCGGCTCGGAGGCCCCCGCCGCCGCTTCCACGACGGACGGTAGTAGCTTGTTGGAGGCCGGTGGGTTGCCGCGCACCGACTACTCCGGGTTCGCCGACGAGTTCAAGCAACTCGTGGCGGCGGTCGAGCGCAGCGAGAGGAACAGCTGATGGCCGCACTGTCCGACCAGCTACTGGTGGTCTCGATCATGGCCTATCTGGTCGCCATGATCTGTCACGCCGTCGAGTTCGCGTTCGGCGACCGCAGCGTGGTGGGCCGCGTCGCCGTCCGGCCGGCCCGCGAACCGGCCCTGGTCGGCGCCGGTGCCGCCGTCGAGCCGCCGCCGGTCGCCGTCGAGCCGCTGTCCGCCATCGACGGGCCGGCCGGCGCGCAGCCCGACGGCCCGCAACCGTCCGGCCGGGCCGCGCTCGCCGGTCGGATCGCCGTCGTCCTCACCGTCGTCGCCGCCGTCGTGCACCTCGCCACCCTGGTCACCCGGGGCATCGCGGCCGAACGCATGCCGTGGGGCAACATGTACGAGTTCGTGCTCGCGATCACCTTCGTGGGCATCGCCGCCTGGCTCGGCCTGCTGCTGCGCCGGCCCGCCCTGCGGCACCTCGGGCTGTTCATGACCCTCGTCATGGTGCTGCTGCTCGGCGTGACCGGCCTGGTCATCTACACCCCGGTCGGCCCGCTGGTCCCGGCGCTGGACTCGTACTGGTTCTACGTGCACATCTCGGCGATCGGGTTCGCCTCCGGCGCGTTCGTGCTCGGCATCGTGCCGGCGGTGCTCTACCTGCTCCGCAACGGCTACGACCAGGGCAAGCGCAGCTTCCCGTACAGCCTCGCCGAGCGGGTGCCGGCCGCCGACGTACTCGAGCGGCTCACCTTCCGGATCCACGCCTTCGCCTTCCCGCTGTGGACGATGGGCGTCATCGGCGGGGCGATCTGGGCCGAGGCGTCGTGGGGCCGCTACTGGGGCTGGGACCCCAAGGAAACCTGGTCGTTCATCTCCTGGGTGATCTACGCCGGCTACCTGCACGCCCGGGCCACCCCGAGCGTGAAGCGTACGGTCGCCACCTGGATCGCGATCATCGGCTTCCTCACCATGCTGATGAACCTCTTCGGCGTGAACCTGTTCTTCGAGGGCCTGCACTCGTACGCCTGACCGGGTCGGGCGAACCGACCCGCGGCCGTACGTCGACCGGAAGGAAAGTCTGCGAAGCATGGCGGCACGTGGGTTCCCGTACCAGGATCTGAACGACTTCCTCGCGGCGCTGGAGAGCGCCGGCGAACTGCGCCGGGTCGGCGTACCGGTCGACCCGACGCTGGAGATCAGCGAGATCGTCACCCGTACGGTCCGGGCGCACGGTCCGGCCCTGCTGTTCGAACGCCCCACCCGGGGCGAGATGCCGGTCGCGATCAACCTCTTCGGCACCGAGAAGCGAATGGCGATGGCGCTCGGCGTGGACGACCTGAACGAGGTCGGCGCCCGGATCGGTGCCATGATCAAGCCCGAGCTGCCGGTCGGCTGGTCCGGCATCCGCGAGGGTCTCGGCAAGGTGCTCCAGCTCAAGTCGCTGCCGCCGAAGAAGGTCAAGACCGCGCCCTGCCAGCAGGTCGTCTACAAGGGCAAGGACGTCGACCTGAACCGGCTGCCCGGCCTTCAGGTGTGGCCCGGCGACGGCGGCATCTTCCACAACTACGGGCTGACCCACACCAAGCACCCGGAGAGCGGCAAGCGCAACCTCGGCCTCTACCGGCTCCAGCAGCACTCGCACAACACCCTCGGCATGCACTGGCAGATCCACAAGGACTCCACCGCACACCACGCCGTCGCCGAGCGGCGCGGCGAGCGGCTGCCGGTCGCCATCGCCATCGGTGCCGACCCGGTGGTCTGCTACTCCGCGTCCGCCCCGCTGCCCGGCGACATCGACGAATACCTGTTCGCCGGCTACCTGCGCGGTGAGCGGGTCGAGATGGTCGACTGCCTCACCGTCCCGATCCAGGTCCCGGCGCACGCCCAGATCGTGCTGGAGGGATACATCGAGCCGGGCGAGCGGCTGCCCGAGGGCCCGTTCGGCGACCACACGGGTTTCTACACCCCGGTCGAGCCCTTCCCGGTGATGCACGTCGAGTGCATGACGATGCGGCGCGACCCGGTCTACCACTCGATCGTCACCTCGCAGCCGCCGCAGGAGGACCACGGCCTCGGCAAGGCGACCGAGCGGATCTTCCAGCCGCTGCTCAAGCTGCTGATCCCGGACATCGTCGACTACGACCTGCCGGCCGCCGGCGTCTTCCACAACTGCGCGATCATCTCGATCCGCAAGCGCTACCCCAAGCACGCCCAGAAGGTGATGAACGCGATCTGGGGCGCCCACCTGATGTCGCTGACCAAGCTGATCGTCATCGTCGACGAGGACTGCGACGTCCACGACTACAACGAGGTCGCCTTCCGGGCCTTCGGCAACGTCGACTACTCCCGCGACCTGCTTCTCACCGAGGGCCCTGTCGACCACCTCGACCACTCGTCCTACCAGCAGTTCTGGGGTGGCAAGGCCGGCGTCGACGCGACCCGGAAGCTGCCCACCGAGGGCTACACCCGGGGTTGGCCGGAGCAGATGACCATGTCGCCGGAGGTGCGCTCGCTCGTCGACAAGCGCTGGAAGGAATACGGCATCTCGTGACCACCACCGCACCGGCACCCGGTCGGGTGAAGGCGTTCCTGCGGCTGGTCGCCATCGAGCACTCGGTCTTCGCGCTCCCGTTCGCCTTCCTCTCCGCCCTCACCGCCATGCAGGTCAACGGCGGCCGGGTCCGCTGGCTCGATTTGCTGCTGATCACGATCGCGATGGTCGGGGCGCGTACCTTCGCCATGGCCGCCAACCGGATCATCGACCGCCGGATCGACGCCCGGAACCCGCGTACGGCCGGTCGGGAACTGGTGACCGGGGCGGTGAGTGTCCGGACGGCCTGGACCGGCGCGATCGTGGCGATCGTCGTCTTCCTCGCCGCGGCGGCCGCGCTCAACCCGCTCTGCCTCGTGCTGGCCCCGCTCGCCGTCGTGCCGCTGGTCGTCTACCCGTACGGCAAGCGGTTCACCGACTGGCCGCACGCCATCCTCGCGGTCGCCCAGGCGGTCGGGCCGGTCGGTGCCTGGCTCGCCGTCACCGGCACGTTCGACGGATCCGGGCCGGCCTGGCTGCTCGGCGCGGCCGTCGGGCTGTGGATCGGCGGGTTCGACCTGATCTACGCCTGCCAGGACGCCGCCGTCGACCGGGAGATCGGGGTCCGGTCGGTGCCGGCCCGCTACGGCATCGGCTGGGCGCTGCACGCCTCCACCGTCGCCCACGTGGTGACCTTCGCGCTGTTCGTCTGGTTCGGGGCGCTGGTCGGCTTCGGCTGGCCGTGGTGGATCGGGCTGGTGCTGACCGCGGCCGCCTTCGCCTATCAGCACGTGGTGGTGACGCCGACCGACCTGTCGCGGGTCAACCGGGCCTTCTTCACGGCCAACGGCTTCGTCGGTATCGCGCTGTTCTTCTTCGCCCTGCTCGACCTGCTCCTGCGGCTCGGGCTGCGGGCCTGACGGCGCTCCCGGGGCGGCCGGCAGCGGTCGTCAGCCGGCCCGGGAGTCCGGCGAGCAGGGTGCCGGCCGGGCAGCGGCCCGCCCGCGGTAGCGGGCCGACTCCAGCGACCAGTCGATGGTGCCGCGCACCGAGTTGGCCACCCCGTCGAGATACTCCGCCAGCGGCCCGTCGACCGCCGGACCGAACCGGGGCAGCGCCGCCCGCAGTTCGGTGAACCGCCGCATCGCCGCCCGCCACCGTGTCTCCACCGCCCGGATCGCCTCGGCCACCGGCAGCCGCTCCTCGGCGGCCACCGCCAGCACCAGGTTGTGGCCGCCGGCCACCGCCGTGTCGTGCTCCAGTGAGACCACGTCGTTGAACCAGGACAGCAGGTCGTTGGCGGTGGTGGCGATCTCGCGCACCAGCGGGTGCCGGTGGATCCGGTCCGGCAGCGCCGAGCCGGTCGCGAACTCGATCAACGTGTACGACACGTACGCCGCCGACGTGGCGCGGCGCAGTTCGACGTACTCGGCGATTCCGGGGCGCCGGCCGGTCGCCTTGTTGCCGGCCTCGACCAGCACCCCGTCGAGGTGGTGTGCGACCGCGTCGACGAACCGGGTCCGGGCCGCGGGCGGCAGCCGGTCGTACGGCTCGCGCCAGGCGTCGACCAGCATCCGGTGCAGCGGCCCGGTGAACAGCGCGTCCGGGCCGGCCGAGGCGGCGGCTCCGGTCCGCAGCACCGTCAGGATCTCGTCGCGTACGGCCCGCAGCTGACCCGGGCCGGGCACCGCCGGACCGTCCCAGGCGTCGTCGATCAGGAAGAACCAGGTGAACAGCGCGGTCAGGGTACGCAGGTCGTCTGCGGAGGCCGTCGGGTAGAGGCGGCCGGCGTAGCGGGCGAAGCCGCCGGAGGCCAGCCGTCGGGTGCCGGTCTCGTCCAGGGGCAGGCCGGTGCCGCGTACCCAGTCGACCAGCCAGCGCTGTACCTCGTCGGCGTACGGGGAGATGCGTGGCGGGATCGGGCACGCCGCGTGCATCGGTCGTGCATGATCGATACTCAATGCCCTACCCTCCGCGCGTACCGGCCTGCTGCCTCGTCACGACCACCCGGCATCGCGTACCCGATGGGAAGACCGGATCGGCATCGGGGTGGAATGGCCGGGTGGGCCGGTGATCAGCCGGCCGCCGTCTCACGAGAGGCTAGACGCTATGCGAAGGCCGTGGGTGATCGGTGTCTCAGGTGCGTCCGGTACGCCGTACGCGGCGGCCGTGCTGCGCGCCCTCGTCGACGCGGGTGAGGCGGTGGATCTGGTGGTCTCCCGGGCCGCCCGGCTCACGATTCTCGACGAGACCGGGCTGCCGTTCCGGGACGGGCGCTGGAGGGACGACCTGGCGCAGTGGTTGGGGCGCGACTTGGCGACCGCCGACGTTGTGCACTGGGCGGCCGGCGACCTGGCCGCCGGCCCGAGCAGCGGGTCGTATCCGGTGCGCGGCATGGCGGTGGTGCCGGCGAGCACGGCGGCCTGCGCCGGGATCGCGATCGGCCTGTCCAAGGACCTGCTCCAGCGGGCGGCGGAGGTCAACCTCAAGGAGCGCCGGCCGGTGGTCGTGGTGCCCCGGGAGACCCCGGTGACCCGCAGCCACCTCGAACACCTGATCGCCCTGTACGACGCCGGCGCGGTGGTGCTGCCGGCCAGCCCGGGCTTCTACGGTGCGGGCGCGACGGCGTCCGCCGCGCAACTCGTCGACTTCGTGGCCGGCAAGGTGCTCGACGCGCTCGGTGTCGAGCACCACCTCTTCCGGCGCTGGGCGGGCGAGTTGGGCGCCGCTCGCGCCGAGGGAGCCTGAGCGTCCCGCCGAGGATGGGTCAGTGCATGCCCATGTTGCCGGCACCCGGCGAGCCGGGGCTACCCGGCGTCGCCGGACCGGTGTTGCGCGGCCGGTTCTCGGGACCCTCTTCGAGGTCCTCGAGAACGCCCTCGCCCTCCAGCAGGGCCCGCACCTCCGATTCCCGGAAGCGCCGGTGTCCGCCGGGCGTGCGGATGCTGCCGATCCGGCCGGCCGCGGCCCATCGGGTCACGGTCTTCGGGTCGACGCGGAACAGCGCAGCCACCTCGCCCGGCGTCAGCAGACGGTCACCAGTGTCCACAGCCCCCTCCTCGCGTCGACAGAGTCTCCGGGCAGCTCACGCCACCCCCGCGGGGCGTGGGCCGGAGTCTTTGATAGGGACGTACGGTCATTAGAGCACCGCTAGCGTGCCGTGTCCGGGAAACGCGGAAAACGCACTGTGTGGGAAGTTAGCGGGTAGTATTTGCGAACTAAGTTTGTTTTGGTCGATTTGTTTCGACCGCCTCGCGTCGGGTCCGGCCGATCCGATTAGGGTCTGATGCCGTGGACGCCATTGATCTGAGCCTGGTCGAACTGTTGCGGGCCAATGCCCGGCTCTCGTTCGCCGAACTCGCCCGGCAGGTCGGACTGTCGGCGCCAGCGGTGCACGAGCGGATCGGGAAGCTGGAGGCCAGCGGGGTGATCCGCGGCTACCGCGCGGACGTCGAGCCCGAGGCGGTCGGGTTGGGGGTGACCGCGCTCATCGGCGTCGTAGAGGACTCCGGCGGCGACACCGACGACCTGCTCGCCGCGTTCCGTGCCATTCCGGCGATCGAGTCGTGCTATTTCCTGGCCGGTGTCGAGTCATTCCTGTTGAAGGCGCGGGTCGGCACCATCGCCGAACTGGAGCAGTTGATCGTACGGGTCAATCGGACGCCGGGGGTGGCGTCGACCCGTACCGCGATCGCGCTGTCGACCAAGTGGGAGAACCGTCCGCAACCCATCTCCCCGGCCTGACGCCGCCCGGGCGGGCGCGTCCGTCCCAGGGGGCGTCGATCATGGAGAAGTTGCGCGACAAATCGGTGCGGAACAGGCGCGCTTTCCCCTTGATCAGCGGGAGGGGCGGGCCGGCAAGCGGCCCTGTTACGGTCGGCGGATGGAACACCTGGACCGATGCGACGCCGCCGACCGGGCCTGGGTCACCGAAGCGATCGCGATGGTCGAGGCCGACGCGAACCGGTCCGCCGACACCCACCTGCTGCCGTTCCCGCTGCCCCGCGAGTGGGGCGTCGACCTCTACCTCAAGGACGAGTCGGTCCATCCGACCGGCTCGCTCAAGCACCGGCTGGCCCGGTCGCTGTTCCTCTACGGCCTCTGCAACGGCTGGATCGGCCCGCGTACCACGATCGTCGAGGCGTCGTCCGGCTCGACCGCGGTGTCGGAGGCGTACTTCGCCCGGATGCTCGGCCTGGAGTTCATCGCGGTGATGCCGGCCTCGACATCGCCGGAGAAGATCGCGCTGATCGAGTTCCAGGGCGGCCGGTGCCACCTCGTCGCCGATCCCGCCGCCGTCGTGGTCGAGGCCCGCTGGCTCGCCGACGACCTCGGTGGCCACTTCATGGACCAGTTCACCTACGCCGAGCGGGCGACCGACTGGCGTGGCAACAACAACATCGCCGAATCGATCTTCAGCCAGTTGGCCCTGGAACGGCACCCCGTACCCGCGTGGATCGTGACCGGCGCGGGCACCGGCGGCACCAGCGCGACCATCGGCCGCTACGTCCGCTACCAGCGGCACCCCACCAAGATCTGTGTCGTCGACCCGGAGAACTCCGCCTTCTACCCGGCCTGGCAGGCGGCGGACTGGACGATCCGGACCGGCCGCGGCTCCCGCATCGAGGGGATCGGCCGGCCCACCGTCGAGGCGTCGTTCCAGCCGTCGGTCGTCGACCGGATGGTGCGTGTGCCGGACGCGGCGTCGCTCGCCGCGATGCGGGCCGCCTGCGCCGTACTCGGCCGCCGG
The DNA here is from genome assembly GCF_018324255.1 of Polymorphospora rubra. GTDB lineage: Bacteria > Actinomycetota > Actinomycetes > Mycobacteriales > Micromonosporaceae > Polymorphospora > Polymorphospora rubra. The sequence continues at coordinate 2,357,513 of NZ_AP023359.1, read as the reverse complement.
GTCGGTGGCTCCACCGGTACGAATCTGTGGGGCGCGTTCGGCCTGATCGCCGGGATGCGCGCCGCCGGTGAGACCGGCTCGGTGGTCACCCTGCTCTGCGACGGCGGCGAACGGTACGCCGACACCTACTACGCCGACGGGTGGGTCACCGCGCAGGGACTGGACCTGACGCCGTACCGGGCGACGGTCGAGCGGTTCCTGGCCGACGGCACCTGGCCGGCCTGACCCGCGGCCGGTCCGGCTGGCGTGGGTCCCGTCCGGCTGGCGTGGGCGCGGTCGGCCAGCGTCGGTGGCCGACGGACTCAGGGACGGGTGGCCAGGCCGGGATAGCGGGTGACGTACCCGTCGCCGTCGATGTCGATCTCGGCGGTGAAACCCTCGCTCTCGAAACGCACCCGGCCACCAACCAGAGCCGTGTACGACTGCTCCGCCGGAATCACCTCCAGACTCGGCAGCAGCACCCAGGCCACGGTGATCTCGTGCGTGGTGCCGGGCGCCGCTTTCTGGAGGCCGAGCCGCCGGATCGGCAGCGTGTTGAAGAGTGGATTGCCGCTGACATCGACGTCGAGCGCCGACTCGAGGCGGTCCGGGTCCTCGCTGCCGGGCAGCCCCGCACCCGGATGGCCGCCGGCCCGCAGCACCGCGTCGAGATCACCCTGCTCACCCGTCGCGGCCCGCCACCGCCCGGCGGCCCGCTCCAGCCGCAGCGTACGCCGCCAGCCGCTGCCCTCGACCGTCAGCTCCAGCCGGCCGGTCCGCCACGCCTCGTCGGTCGACAGTTCGTATTGGCAGGTGTAGGCGATCGGATCGACCGCCACCGCCACCCCCTTGACGGCCAGGCCACGCCGGTCGTCGATCAGGGCGTGTTCGGCGCCCGGTACGTCGGTACGGGTCCAGTACAGCGACTTCGGCATCGTCGACATGGACCGGACGTTACCGCCGTCGGCCGCCGCCCGCCGGACGCTCGGCGTACGCCGGACACGGCGAGGGCCGGCGGTGTGGACACCGCCGGCCCTCGCCGTGCGCAGGATCAGTGGGTACGACTGGGCCGCCGGTCCCCGAACCGCCGGTCGCCCTGGCGGCGGTCGTCCCGCGGCCGGTCGTCGCGGTGCGGCCGGTCGTCGCGCGGCCGGCCGTCGTAGGGCCGGTCGTCGCGGGGGCGGCCGTCGTGCCGGAACCCGCCACGGCGATCGGTGGGCCGCCAGTCGCCGCCCCGCTCGGCGCGACCTCCGCCGTCGCCGAACCGGCGTTCGCCACCCGGCCGGTCCCCGGCGGGACGATCGCCGCCGCGGAAGCGCCGGTCACCCTCCGGCCGGTCGCCGAAGCGGCGGTAGCCGCCGGACGGCCGGTCGCCGCGCGGACGCTCGGACCGGCGCGGCGCCGGCTCGTCGACCACGGGTACGCCGCTGGGCTCGCGTGCCCCGGTCAGCTCCGCCAGGGCGGGCTCACCGGCCCGGGTACGCGTCTCGACCGGCTCGACCCCGGCCTTGGTCAGCATCGCCAGCGTGGTGCGCCGCTGCTTGGGCAGCACCAGCGTGACGACCGCACCGGACTCGCCGGCCCGCGCGGTGCGTCCGGCCCGGTGCAGGTAGTCCTTCGGGTCCTTCGGCGGGTCGACGTGCACGACCAGTGAGACGCCGTCCACGTGGATGCCGCGGGCCGCCACGTCGGTGGCGACCAGCACGCTCGTCCGGCCCTCCTTGAACTCGGCGAGCGTCCGGGTGCGTACCCGCTGGGTCTTGCCGCCGTGCAGGGCGCCGGCCCGTACGCCGACCGCGGCGAGCTGGCCGACCAGCCGGTCCACCCCCATCTGCGTACGGGCGAACATCATGGTCCGGCCGGCCCGGGCGGCGATCGACGCGGCGACGGCGAACTTGTCGTGCGGCGGGATCAGCAGCAGGTGGTGGTCCATCGTGGACACCGCTGCGGTGGGGGGCGCGGTCGAGTGGGTGACCGGGTCGGTCATGAAGCGCTTGACCAGCGCGTCGACGTCGCCGTCCAGCGTGGCCGAGAACAGCAGCCGCTGGGCGTGCGCCGGGGTCTTGGCCAGCAGTTCGGTCACCTCCGGCAGGAAGCCCATGTCCGCCATCTGGTCGGCCTCGTCGAGCACGGTGATCTCGATCTCGTCGAGGTTGCACACCCCGCGCGCGATCAGGTCACCGAGTCGGCCCGGAGTGGCCACGATGATCTCCACGCCGCGCCGCAGCGAGTCGATCTGGCGGTCGTACGGCACGCCGCCGACGGCGGTCTTCAGGAACACCCCGAGGGCCCGGCCGAGCGGCATCAGCGCGTCGTTGACCTGCATCGCCAGCTCGCGGGTCGGCACCAGGACGAGGGCGCGCGGGTGCAGCGGCCGGGCCCGACCGCCGGCGGCGACGCGGGCCAGCATCGGCAGCCCGAAGGCCAGTGTCTTGCCCGAGCCGGTCTGCCCACGGCCCAGCACGTCCCGCCCGGCGAGCGCGTCGGGGACGGTGGCCCGCTGGATCTCGAACGGGGTGGTGATGCCTTCCCGGTGCAGTGCCCGCACGAGCGGTTCGGGCAGCCCGAGGGCGGCGAAGTCGTGGATCTGCGTCGGTGCGTCGGCGGGGGTCGCCTCAACCGGGTCGGCCGGGGTTTCGAAGACGGACGGAAACGTGCTGGGGTCAGCGAAGACTGTCAAGAAAACCTCTCAGAGCGGGGCGCTTCTTCGCGAATGGCCCGCCACGGCTGTCTGAGTGCCGTTGAACTGCCCGCAAGATCGCCCGTGGACATGCTCGTGGGCATGCCAGGTCAGTAATCGACATTAAGTGTACGACCAGTTGCCGCGAAGTGCCGCGCGACGCTCCTCCGGGTGGGCTGGCTCACCTGGAGATCACCGCCGGCCGCGGTCAGCCGCTCAGGACCCCGTCGAAGAGGGAACCGAAGATGTCGCCGGCCCCCAGCGCCACGATCAGCCCGACGGCGATCAGGATGCCCAGCCCGATGACGAGTACGACGACGACCTTCGCCGTGTTGCCCCTCGTGATCGGCTCGTCCATCCGCCCCTGGGCGAGGATGTGACCGGTCAGCGAACCGGTCTGCTCGATCGACTGACCGCCGGGAATGGCCACCGTCATGTGGCCGGCGCCCGGGCCGTCGCCGCCGTAGACCGTCCCGCCCGGTCGCTGCCCACGGGCCCACTGCCCGTACTCCGGCGAGGTGGGCACGTCGGTCCGGGGCGCCGGGCCGGCCGGTGTACCGCCGATCGGTGCCGGGTTGCCGGACGGGCCGGTCGCCGCGGGTACGCCGTACGGCGGGCTACCGGCCGGCGACGCCTGGAAGGGCGGGCGGCCCGGGTCGGCGGCTCGGTACGGCGGCGCGCTCGGCTGCGCCGCGCCGTACGGCGTACCGCCGTTGACCGGTGGCGGGGCGTACGGCGCGCCGCTGGTCGGCGGGGCGTACGGCGCGCCGTTGCTCGGCGGGGCGTACGGCGCGCCGCTGGTCGGCGGGCTGTACGGTGCGCCGCTGGTCGGGGTGCTCACGGGCGGGGCCGTGAAGGGGGCGGCGGCGTTCGGCGGCCCGCTCGTCGCAGTGGTCGGTGGAAGCGTGTAGGCCGGCAGCGACGTCGGTGGTGGCGGCGCGGTGGTCCGCACGGCCGGTGCCGTCGGGTCGGTCGGCTCCGGCCAGGCCGGGAGCGCCGGGGCTGGTACGACCGGCGGGGACGATGTCGGCTCACCCGGACCCGGCGGCACGGAGACCGCCCCGGCCGCCGCCGGCGGCGGCGGGAACGGCGGTGCCGGGTTGGGGCCGGGCCGTGGGGTCGGCGGGGTCGGCGGGATGGGGCCCGGTGTCGGTGCGGGCGGAACGGGTCCCGGAACTGGCCCGGGCGGGACAGGCCCGGGAACGGGGCCGGGCGGCGGTGCCGGCACCGGAGGTGCCGGCGTCGGGCCGGGCGGACCGGGCTGTTCGGGCCCCGGCGGTTGCAGCGGCTGTGGCGGTTCGGCGGGCGGGGGCGGCTGCACCGGCTCGCGCGGCCGGGCCGGGTCCGGCGGATCGGTGCGATCCGGGGTGGCTGCCCGGTAGACCCCTGCTCTGGCCGGGCCGGCGGCGACGGCGGTCCCGACCTCCTCGGCCGTGACGCGCCGCAGGCCCGGCACCGAGGCACTGGCCCGGGCCGGATCACCGGACACCGGTGCCCGCTGCGCCGGCACGAGCGGTGGGGCGGAGGTGAACGAGCTTTCGATCGGCGCCGCCGCGGTCGCGGGTGCGCCCGCTCCGCCCGAGACCGCCGACGCCGGGGATGCGGTTGTCGACGGTGTCGGGGGGCCGCTCACCGGCGTCGGGGCGGCCGTGTCCGCTGGCGTGGAAGAGCCGTCCCAGCCGGCGGCGAACGCCGACCACGGCGAGTCGGCCTCGGGAGCCTTCGGCTGGCGGCGCTGGAGAGGAGGCAGAGCAGACCGGGCGGCGTCGTCCGGTGGCTCCGGGGCGGGTGCCGCAGTGGCGGTCGCCGTGGCCGGCGGTACGTCGGCGGCCGGCGGCGTGGCGCTCTCGTTCCGGCTTTCGGGACCGGCCACGAGGCCCGGGTCGCCGGCCCGGTAGGTGCGTCCGGGCTGGGCCGGCGTGGCCACCCGGGCGATGTCTTCGGCGGAGGCGGTGGTGCCGGTCGAGACCGTGGCCCGCCCGACGACGGCGCGACCGGCGGCCGGCTGTCCCGTGGGCCGCTCGACCATCGGCCGCTCGGCCGTCGCGGGCACGGGCCCGGCGGGCGGCATCAGTGCGGGTGCCGGCGGAGCGGAAGTAACCGGTGGTGCGGAGACGACAGGTGGAGCGGAGACCGGTGGGGCGGAAACGACCGGTGGGGCGGAGGTCACCGGTGGGGCGGAGACGACCGGCCCGGCGGACGGAACCGGCTCGGGTGCGTCCAGGCCCGGCCACAGCGCGCCTGTCGTGGGCGGCGGGGGAGGCTCGTACAGGTCGGGCAGCTCCTCGGCCGGCGCATCCGGCAGCGTGGTGCCGACCGGGGGCGGCGGTGGCAGTGGCGGCAGGTCGGCAGCGGCCGCGGAATCGGCCGACGAGGGCGCCGGCTGTTCAGGGGCGATGCCGGCCGCCGCCGGCCGGGGCCGGTCCGCGTACGGCGGAACCCGCTCTTCGTCCATCAGTGCCTCCCGCGCCGACGCCCCACCCGCCTCCGGACGCCGGCAGCGGAGCGAACCTCACCGTCCACCGTGCCACATCACGGCGAACGAGCACAGCCGGAGTGCGACGGCTCCCGTCAGTGACCCGACGTCGAACTGGGGGTCGGTGACCCGCCGGACGGTGACCCACCGGACGGCGTCGCGCTCGCACTCTGGCCCGTCGAGGCGCTGGTGCTGGCCGAGGCGCTCGCGCTGGCCGACGTCGAGGCGCTGACGGTCGGTTCCGGGTGCGTCGTCGGACCGGGGGTGGTCGCGGTGGGGGTGGGGTCGGGGCTGGGCGATCCGGTGGTCGGACCCGGAGTCGGTGTGGTCGGGCCCGGAGTCGGGGTGGTGGGACGCGGCGTCGGGGTGGTCGGGCTCGGGGTCGGGGTGGTCGGCCGCGGCGTGGGGCTCGGGCTCGGGGAGGTCGGCGGCTTGTTCGGTGCCGGCACCGCGTCGAAGACCCGGGTGGCGGCGAAGAAACGCGACCACCAGACGGTCGAGACCTTGACCACGTCGCCGGTGGTCGGCGAGTGGACCATCTTGCCGTCGCCGATGTACATGCCGACGTGGTGGATGTCCTGCCACCTGCTGCTGGAGGAGAAGAAGAGCATGTCGCCGGGAAGGAGCGCGGTGCGGGCCACCGGCTTGTGCCGGGTGCCGTAGTACTGGTCGTTGGCGACCCGGTTCAGCGTGTGGCCGACCGACCGGTAGGCGGCCCACATCAGCCCGGAGCAGTCGAAGCGGTGCGGGCCCTCGGCCGCCCACTCGTAGGGCTTGCCCCGCTGGTTGAGGGCGTACTGGACGGCGCCGAGCGCCTTGGGGTGGGCGACCTTGCCGGCGACACTCTCGCTGCCGTCGTAGCCGGGGGCGAGCTGCTGCTCCCGGGCGTCCCGCTGCTGCTCGGCCACCACCAGCTGGGCCTGGTTCTGCTGCATCAGCGACTGGAGCGTCGCTTCCTGCTGGGTGTGCGTCGTTGCGAGGGTGTTGTATTGCCCGATCAGGCCCTGCGCGGTGGTGTTGGCGGCCAGGTAGGCCTGGTTGGCGGCCTGCTCGGCGGCGCGGGCGCGGGCGACCTCGCGGGCCGCGGTACCGGTGTCGGCGCCGGTCTGGGCGCCCTTCTGGATCCGGGAGAGGGCGCCGAGGCCGTGCAGGTCGGTGCCGAAGGTTCCGGGCGGCAGGGCCGCGGCGCCCTTGAGCGCGTCGGTGGCGCTCTGGTCGGCCAGGCTCTCGGCCCTGGCGAGATCCTCGCGGGCGGTGCGCAGGGTGGCTTCGGCGCTGGCGAGGGTGGTGGTGGCGGCGTCCCGGTCGATCTGGAGCTTGAGGAGCTGCTCGCTGATCCGGCCGTATTCGATCTGCTTGGCCATGATGTCGGCGGCCAGCGGGCCGTTGACGGCCGGCACGGTCGGCGTGTTGGTGCCGCCGGTCGGGGGCGTCGTGGTGCCGGGCAGCTGGAACGGGCCGGTCGGCAGCGGCCGGCTGCCGCTGTCCGGAATCGTCGTCGGCAGCGGTGGATCGGCGTAGGCGGGTGCGGCGATCGCCATCGTCGCGGCGGCGGCCAACAGCGCCGACCAGGCCACCGGTCGCAGGACGAAGCTGATCGGGCCGTCCTGTCGGTGCTGTCGCCTGGAGTTCTTCTTGGCCATCCCTGTGCCCCGTCCGGTGGGTAACCGCCACGCTGGTAGCGGGGCGAGGTGTGGGCGCCGTGCGGTCGCGGCGTCCCAATTTTTCTTACCGCACCGGCGCCACTCCTGTCGATCGGCTTGGGGGTAACAGGTACCTGAGAACTTGGTGAAGTGGGTCGCTGCCGGTGGCCGCGAGGTCGGCGGATCCACCGTCGGGACGTAGGCTCGGACCCGAAGAGGTGGCCGGAAGGGGCGTTGCGGGCATGGATGTCGGACGGAAGCGTGAGCTGGAGGAGAAGGTCTACGCGGGGGAGCGGCTGACCCGTGAGGACGGCGAGGCGCTCTACGACAGCGACGACCTGGCCTGGCTCGGCCGGCTGGCGCACCACCGTCGTACGGAGTTGAACGGCGATCGGGTGATGTTCAACGTCAACCGGCACCTCAACCTGACGAATGTCTGTAGTGCGTCCTGCGCCTACTGCTCATTCCAGCGCAAACCGGGCGAGAAGGATGCGTACACGATGCGCATCGAAGAGGCGGTCCGCAAGGCCAAGGAGATGGAGGACGAGCAGCTCACCGAGTTGCACATCGTCAACGGCCTGCACCCGACGCTGCCCTGGCGCTACTACCCGAAGGTCCTGCGGGAGCTGAAGGCCGCCCTGCCGAAGGTCAAGCTCAAGGCGTTCACGGCGACCGAGGTCCAGTGGTTCGAGAAGATCAGCGGCCTGCCGGCCAGCGAGATCCTCGACGAGCTGATGGACGCCGGGCTGGAGTCGCTGACCGGCGGTGGCGCCGAGATCTTCGACTGGGAGGTCCGCCAGCACATCGTCGACCATGCCTGCCACTGGGAGGACTGGTCCCGGATCCACCGGCTGGCCCACGAGAAGGGCCTGCGTACGCCGTCGACCATGCTGTACGGCCACATCGAGGAGCCGCGCCACCGGGTCGACCACGTACTGCGGCTGCGTGAACTCCAGGACGAGACCGGCGGCTTCACCGTCTTCATCCCGCTGCGCTACCAGCACGACTTCGTCGACTCCGCCGACGGCAAGATCCGGAACCGGATCCAGGCCCAAACGACGATGGCGTCCCCGGCCGAGTCGCTGAAGACCTTCGCCGTGTCGCGGCTGATGCTCGACAACATCCCGCACCTGAAGTGCTTCTGGGTGATGCACGGCCTGTCCGTGGCGCAGCTCTCGCTCAACTTCGGCGTCGACGACCTGGACGGTTCGGTCGTCGAATACAAGATCACTCACGACGCCGACTCGTACGGCACGCCCAACACCATGCACCGCGACGACCTGCTGCACCTGATCTGGGACGCCGGATTCCGGCCGGTCGAGCGGGACACCCGCTACAACGTGGTCCGCGAGTACGACGCCCCGCCGTCGCTCGCCGAGCGGCGGGCCGAACCGCAGCAGGTCTGGGCCTGATCGCACCGTTTCACCCGCCCGTGACCTGCCGGTCCGGGCGGGTGACCGGGCGCCGTCGCAGCCCGGCTACCCTCGACTGGTCATGAGTGAGCGAATCAGGTGGCCCAGACTCGTCCATGGCGGCCGTGGGCGGCCGTCGTGACCGACGAGACGAGCCCCACCTATCCCCGGCGGGACGCCGAGGGCCGCATCCAGCACCTGCCCGACCTGCTCGGGGTGGCGCTGGCCGGCCTGGTCATCGGCGTGCTCGCACTGGTCGTCTTCGACGCCGGCTTCGCGCTGCTCGGGTTCGGCGAGTTCGGCCGCGCCAACGGTTGGCTGGCGATCATCCTGCCGGCGTGGATCTTCGTCGAGGAGTTCCGGGCGTGGTCGTACGGCCCGGCCCGGATCGCGGCGGCGCTGGTCGCCGCCGCCGTCTCGATCACCGCCGGCCTGCTGGCCGCGGGCCTCGCCGAGGAACTTCCGCCGCTTGCCTCGGGTTCGATCGCTGCCGGAGTGTTCGCACTGGTCTACTCGTTGATCTGGTTCTACGGCGTCCGGTGGCTGACCCACCGGGTCGGTTGATCAAAGTTGTCATGAGCGAGCGTGGCGAGGAGATGTCATGAGTCCCGGGGTTAAGTACACGCTTGGCCGGCTCGGGTTGTTCCTGGCGGTCGCGCTGGTGCTGTGGCCGGTTCCGCTCAACCTGTTCGTCAAGCTGATGCTGGCGGTGATCATCTCGGCGGCGCTCGCCTTCTTCCTGCTGCGCGGACTGCGCGACCAGATGGCGGAACAACTGTCCGACAACGTCACGCGGCGCCGGACCGAGAAGGAGAAGCTGCGCTCGGCGCTGGCCGGCGACGACCAGGCCGCCGGGACCACGCCCGCCGCGGGCACCGCCTCGACGGACGAGGCGCCGGCCGGCAAGCGGTCGCCGGACGGTCGGGACGACTGACGTACGGGTGGGCCCGGCGCGGGCATCGTTGACCGCGCCGGACCACGCTCACCAGTTGGTCGAGCCGGCGACCTTCGGCCAGGGCTTCCACCAGGGCTTGATCAGATAGGCGATGCCGCCGGAACCGCCGGACACGCCGCCGCTGGCGTTGATCCGCTTGGTCCGCAGCCAGATCTGCTCGAACTGCTCGCGCTGGTAGACGTTGCGTACCTCGGCGTTCGTCGACGAGGCCGGGTCGTTGACGATCACGTCGCCGTCGGCGGTGAAGCCGACGATCGTGAACAGGTGTCCCGATGTGCCGTAGTTGGAGCCGTCGAGTTCGTTCGCGAGGAACGACTGCGAGGTGACCACCGGCAGGCCGGCCTTGATGAAGTGCTCCACCTCGTCGAGCGAGTGCAGCCGGGTGACCCGGGCGTCGATGCCCGGGAACGTCGCCGCGTACGCGGTGTTGAACGGCCAGTTGCCCGCCCCGCCGTACGCGTAGTCCCAGGTCATCCGGGCGGCGTGGGCGATCTGCGGGTCGGTGTAGCCGGGCGTGATCCAGGACATGTCCGCCGTGGACGGTCCGCGCCCGTGGTATTCGAGCACCATCGTGGTGGACGTGGGGCTGCACCAGACCTGCCCGCCGCCGCCCCACTCGGGGTAGTTGCCGCGGTGGATCATCTGTGACCGGGGTGGCACGGCGAGTTCTCGGCCCCAGGCGATGCCCCCGGCGCTCGGCGTGACGGTGAACCGGTCGGGCACGTACGAGCTCATCGCGCCGAGCATGAACACCCGCGGCGACTGCCACTGGTCCGGCGCCCGGTAGAGGGTCAGCCGGAGCTGGTAGGCGGTCAGCATCACGTTGTTCGCGACGTCGTCGATCGAGAACGTGTCGGTCCAGATCGTCGACCAGGGGTCGCCCTGGCGGTTGACGCTGGTCCGCTTGATGTCCTCGTCGCCGGAGGCCCAGCGGCCCATGACGTACCAGGGGGTCTGGCCCCCGGTGTTGTAGGTGCCCTGCAGTTCGATCTGGATCCAGGTGCCGTCAGGGGTGACGGCGTTCCAGGACGGAACGAGTTCGCTGGCCTCGAAGCCGACCTGGGTCACCGGTGAGGTCCAGGTGGCGTACTTCCAGGTCCGGGTCTCGCCGCTGTGCGGGTCGGCGTACTCGGTGGTGCCGGCCGGGTTGAGCATCGTGATGCCGGTGCGCAGGCCGGGCAGGGCGACGGTGCCCCGGTGGGTGCCGCCGCGCCAGTCGCGGTAGCTGGACCACTCCTGGTAGGTGATCTGCTCGTCGTGGCTCGCGGGGGTGCCGGTCGCCTGCGCGGGGACGGCCGGGACGAGGAGGGCGGACGCGGTGACGCCGGCAACGGCGACCGCGCGGAGACGTGGTCTGACCATGGAGGCTCCGCAGTTAGTCGGTGGTCGATATCTGACCGCCACTATCCCGTCTGGAGAGATTTTTCGCCAGACCCCTTCGGTTGGAAAATCTTTGCCGGCGTGACGATCACTCTGGCATGGAACAGAGAGTGATCCATGTTGATATGACCATGTGGTGGGTGGTGCAGTGATGCATCGACAAGCGGGATCCTCCGCACTCCCAGGAGGTTTGTATGCCGTTGCGCACCCCCGGACCGACGCGCCGGGCCGCCACCATCGCCACCGCCCTCGCGGTCGGCCTGTTCGCGGTGGTCAGCCCGGTGTCGGCCGAGCCCCGGCCGGAAACCGCCGCCGGCGGCAGTACCACCGAGTACCGGGTCATCGGCCCCCACGACCTCGCCGACCGCAACGCGGTCGCGCGTACCGGCGCCTCGATCGACTACGTCGAACACGGCCGGATCCACGTGTCGGCCACCCCCGACGAGGCCAAGGCCATCGCCGCCCTGGGCTTCGAACTCGAGGCCGTACCGGCACCGCCCGAGCGGGGAACCGGAGCCGGCACCAACGCCTTCCCACCCGCCGACTCCAACTACCACGACTACGCCGAACTCATCGCCGTCGTGAACAAGGTGGTCGCCGACCATCCGACCATCGCCCGCAAGAGCAGCATCGGTACGTCGTACGAGGGGCGGGACCTGCCGGTCATCAAGATCTCGGACAACGTCGCCACCGACGAGAACGAGCCGGAGATCCTCTTCAACTCCCAGCAGCACGCCCGCGAGCACCTGACCGTCGAGATGGCGATCTACCTGCTCAACCTCTTCACCGACAACTACGGCAGCGACTCGCGGATCACCAACATCGTCAACAGCCGCGAGATCTGGATCGTCCCCACCGTCAACCCCGACGGCAGCGAGTACGACATCGCCACCGGCTCCTACCGCTCGTGGCGCAAGAACCGCCAACCCAACAGCGGATCCTCGTACGTCGGCACCGACCTCAACCGCAACTGGGGCTACAACTGGGGCTGCTGCGGCGGCTCGTCCGGCTCCACGTCGTCGGACACCTACCGCGGTCCGTCGGCCTTCTCCGCCCCCGAGACGGCGGCGCTGCGCAACTTCGTCAACGGCCGCGTCGTCGGCGGCGTGCAGCAGATCAAGGCCAACATCGACTTCCACACCTACTCCGAACTGGTCCTCTGGCCGTTCGGCTACACCACCGCCAACACCGCCCCCGGCCTCAACGCCGACCAGCAGGCGGTCTTCCAGACCATCGGCCAGCAGATGGCGGCCACCAACGGCTACACCCCCGAACAGTCGTCCGACCTCTACATCACCGACGGCGACAGCATCGACTGGATGTGGGGCCAGCACGGCATCTGGGCGTACACCTTCGAGATGTACCCCGGCTCGGCCGGCGGTGGCGGCTTCTACCCGCCCGACGAGGTCATCCCCGCCCAGACCTCCCGCAACCGCGAAGCGGTGCTGATCCTCGCCGAGTACGCCGACTGCCCGTACCGGGCCACCGGCAAGCAGGCCCAGTACTGCGGTGGAAACCCCGGCACCACGGTCTGGTCCGACACCTTCGAGACCGCGACCGGCTGGACCATCAACCCGAACGGCACCGACACCGCCACCTCCGGCGCCTGGGAACGCGGTACGGCACAGCCGACCAACTCCTCCGGCGCCAAGCAGCTCGCCCCGTTCGCCGGCAGCAACAACCTGGTCACCGGGCGGCTCGCCGGCACCTCGGCCGGTGACTACGACGTCGACGGCGGCGTGACCAGCGCCCAGTCCCCGGCGGTCACCCTGCCCGCCAGCGGGACACTGACCCTGACCGCGAACTGGTACCTGGCCCACGGCTCCAACTCGTCGTCGGCCGACTACTTCCGGATCAGCGTCGTACACAGCGGCGGCACGACCCAGCTGCTCAACGTCAACGGAGCGGCGAGCAACCGCAACGGCAGCTGGGCGACGGCCAACCTCAACCTGACCCCGTACGCCGGACAGTCGGTGCGGATCCTGGTCCAGGCCGCCGACGCCTCCGGAGCCAGCCTCGTCGAGGCGGCCGTCGACAACGTGAGTGTTGTTAGTTCTTGATTTTCTCAGGAGGTGGTTCTTGGCGGGCAAAGCCCGCCCGCCAAGAACCACCTCAGGTCAAAACCCGGACGGGCAGGGCGGGCATACCCCGCCCACCCAGCCCTTGGGGAGTTCGCGCGGGCAAAGGGCGCCCGCGCGAACTCCCTCTGGCCTTGTCACCCTGATGAGGGTCGGTGATTGGGCTTGTCACCCTTGACGCGGACCGGCTATCAGTTGGTCACCCTGATCGGGACCGGGTTTGGCCGGTCGTCCCGGTCGTGGGTCGGGCCGCCGTTGGTGGGTGTGCTCAGGGCGCCCTGCTCTGGTGAGTTGCTGGACACGGTTCTGGGGCGGGTCGAGGGGTTTGCGTTACCGTGCTAGCGACCGTCCGCAGCGAAGCCGGTGTGATTCCGGCGCTGTCCCGCAACTGTGATGCCCCCGCGTGGGGGGACGAGCCAGGTCGCCTGCGCCGGTCGCGAACCGCGCTCTCGAGGAAGGGTGCCTCGCGGGCGGGGCGCCCAACAACCCTGTCGGCGATGCAACACAGCCTCGACCGACAGGAGGAACGATGTCCAGACGTACCCGGATGTTGGCCACGGCGTTCGCCGCCGCGGTCGCCGTGGCCCTCGGCGCCTGCGCGGGCGGCTCCGGCGACGACGAGCCCGCCGGCCAGCCGAGCGAGAACGCCACCTACCCGGTCACCGTCGGCACGGTAACGCTCGACCAGCGGCCGGAGAAGATCGTCGCGCTGTCGCCCTCGGCGACCGAGATACTTTTCGCGATCGGCGCCGGGTCGCAGGTGACCGCCGTCGACGACAACTCGAACTACCCGCCCGATGTACCCAAGGGCGAACTGTCCGGGTTCAACCCGAACGCCGAGGCGATCGCCGCGGAGGCGCCCGACCTGGTGGTGATCTCCAACGACACCAACAAGATCGTCGAGCAGCTCACCAGGCTCCAGATCCCGGTGTACGTCGCGTCCGCCGCGACCACCCTCGACGACACGTACCGGCAGATCCGCGAACTCGGCACCCTCACCGGGCACCCGGACGCCGCCGACGACCTGGCCACCCGCGTCGCCGACGACATCGCCAAGCTGGTCAAGGACGTACCGCAGCGGTCCGAGAAGCTGACGTACTACTACGAACTCGACCCGACCTACTACACGGTGACCAGCAAGACGTTCATCGGCTCGCTGTTCACCCTCGTCGGCCTGGAGAACGTCGCCGACCCGGCCGACCCGGACGGCGCCAACGGCGGCTACCCGCAGCTCGGTCTCGAAGCGCTCTTCAGCGCCGACCCCGACTTCGTCTTCCTCGCCGACGTCAAGTGCTGCCAGCAGTCCGCCGAGACGGTCAAGGCCCGGCCCGGCTGGGCCGATCTGACCGCGGTCAAGAACAACCAGATCGTCGCGCTCGACGACGACATCGCGTCCCGCTGGGGCCCGCGCGTCGTCGACCTCGTACGCGCCATCGTCGACGCGGTCAGCAAGGTCCCCGCGTGACGTTGCGCCAACCGGCGGGTTCCTCCCGGTCCGCGTTCGCGGGCCGGGGAAAACCTGCCGGGGTGGGACCGGCCGGCCGGTCCCACCCCGAGCCGGCGTCTGGTGCGGACCGCCCAGGCAAGGGCTCGCCGGCCGGCCTCCGCCGGCCTGGCCGGCGGTCCGGGGCGGCTGCCGGGCAACGGCCGGCCGGGCTGCGGCCCGGCTGGCTGGTCGCCGGATTCGCCGCCGTGCTGGTCGCCGCCGTAGCCGGCCTCGCCTTCGGACCGGTGAGCCTGCCGCCGCTGAGCGTCGCGGCCGAGCTGCTGAACCTCGTCCCGGGCGCCGAGATCGACAGTGGACTCACCGCGCGCGAAGCCGCCATCGTCACCGAACTCCGGCTGCCCCGCGTCGTGCTCGGCCTGCTCGTCGGCGGCATGCTCGCCCTCGCCGGCGGCTGCTACCAGGGTGTCTTCCGTAACCCGCTGGCCGACCCGCACCTGCTCGGCGTCGCCGCCGGCGCCGGCCTCGCCGTCACCGCCGTCATCGCCCTGCGTCCCGCCACGACCGGCGACGCGACCGCCGGCCTGCCGGTCACCGTGCCGCTCGCCGCGTTCGTCGGCGCCGTCGGCGCGGTACTGCTCACCTACCTGCTCGGCGTCGCCGGCGGCCGCGACCGCAGCCCCGCCACCCTCATCCTCGCCGGCGTCGCCGTCTCCGCGTTCCTCGCCGCCGGCCAGACGTACCTGCTCCAGCAGAACGCGGACAGCATCCGCGAGGTCTACTCCTGGCTGCTCGGCCGGGTCGCCACCGCCGGCTGGCACGACGTGCTGATCGTGCTGCCGTACGCCGCGGTCACCGCCGCGATCGTGCTTCTGCACCGGCGCGAACTCGACGTGCTCTCGGTCGGCGACGAGGAGGCCGCCAGCCTCGGCCTGCATCCGCAACGCTCCCGCTATCTGCTGCTGGCCGCCGCGTCGCTGGGCACCGCCGCCGCCGTCTCGGTCTCCGGCCTGATCGGCTTCGTCGGGATCATCGTCCCGCACGCCGTACGGCTGCTTGCCGGGACCAGCTACCGGGCCATCCTGCCGCTGTCGATGCTCTTCGGCGGTGCTTTCCTCGCGCTGACCGACCTGGCGGCCCGTACGGTCGCCGCCCCCGCCGAGATCCCGATCGGCGTGGTGACCGCGTTCTTCGGCGCGCCGTTCTTCGTGCTCGTCCTGCGCCGCGCGAAGCGGGTGTCGGTGTGACGGCGCCGGGTGTGCCGGCGGCGCCGGCGCCGGGGGAGCGGACGGCGTCCCGACCGGGGCCGGTCGCCGTCGAGGTGACCGGGCTCTGCGTCGACCTTTCCGGCAACCGGATCGTCGACCGCGTCGACCTCACCGTGCACACCGGCGAGTGGGTCACCGTCATCGGCCCCAACGGGGCCGGCAAGTCGACCCTGTTGCGCGCCGTCGGCGGCCTGCTGCCGGCCACCGGCGGCATCGCGCTGTTCGGTACGCCGGCCACCGCGCTCCGCCGTCGGGACCGGGCCCGGATCGTGGCCACCGTGGTGCAGATGCCGGCCGTACCGCCGGGCATGACAGTCCTCGACTACACGCTGCTCGGCCGTACGCCGTACATCCCGCCGCTCGGTCGGGAGTCGGCCGTCGACCTGGCGGCGGTCCGGGACGTACTCGGGCAACTGGATCTCGGTCGGTTCGCCGACCGGCAGCTCGCCACCCTGTCCGGCGGTGAGCGCCAGCGGGTCTTCCTGGCCCGGGCGCTGGCCCAGGGTGCCACCCTGCTGCTGCTCGACGAACCGACCAGCGCGCTCGACATCGGGCACCAGCAGGAGGTGCTCGAACTCGTCGACCAGCTCCGCCGCGACCACGGTCTGACCGTGCTCGCCACGATGCACGACCTGTCGCTGGCCGGCGAGTACGCCGACCGGATGGTGCTGCTCGCCGACGGTCGGGTCGTCGCGGCCGGTCCGCCGCAGGACGTGCTCACCGAGGACCTGCTCGCGACCCACTACCGGGCCCGGGTGCGGGTCATCCCCGGCGACCACGGCCCACTCGTCGTACCGGTCCGGCCGACGTCGCCCGTCCAGGTCGCCGATCAAGGGGATGCTGTGGACATTCCGTCTCGCCCAGGGCACGACAAGACCTAGAACGACGGAACCGGGGGCGCCCCGCCATAGCGGAACACCCCCGGGAACGGTCGGCCGGGACGGTCAGTCCGTCGCGGAGGTGAACCTCGGCGCCGCGTCGATGGCCGGAGTGAACAGCTGTACCGGCTGCTCGGACCGCAGCGTCGACGGACCGGCCGAGTTCGTGCCGCACAGAGCCGTGACCAGGGTGTTCACCAGCGCTTGCGTGATCGGGTCCGGCTGACCCGGCAGTTGGTAGTGCGTCATGTTCTGCATCAACGTGAACTGCCTCATCCCGTCGGGCGAGTGCAACGAGATCGCGTTGTGGCCGAACACCTGCCCGTCGTGACCCCACACCGTGCCGCACGGCAGCACGTTGTTGTACAGGCCCAGGCCGTAGCCACCCGCCTCGGGGTACTCGGGGACGAACGGAACCGTTTTCTGCATCTCGGCGAGTTCCGCCGGCCGCAGCAGCTTGCCGGTGAGCAGCGCCCGGTAGAACCTGTTCACGTCGGCGGTGGTGGAGACCAGCTCACCGGCCATCCAGGCCCACGACATGTTGAAGGTGCTGAAGTCACGCAGCTCGGTCTCGGACCACGGAACGTACGCCTTGGCGTGCGGCAGCAGGATGCGCGGCGTCCGACCCGGGAAGTACGTCTGCCACAGCCCGGTCGGCCAGATCACCCGACGGCTGATCTCCAGCGCGGCCGGCAGCCTCGTGACCTTCTCCAGGATCAGGCCGGCGAGGATGTAGTTGGTGTTCGAATAGACGTGCCGCTCGCCGGGTGCGTTCGTCGGCGACATGTCCAGGCCGATGCGGGCCAGCTCACGCGGCTGGAACGTCCTGGTCTGGCCCGCCAGGAGCTGCTCGGGCGTGGCGAAGATGGCGTTGGTGTAGTTGCCGATGCCGCTGGTGTGGTTGAGCAACATCCGTACGGTGACGCCCTCGCGTCCCAGGTCGGGCAGGTAGCGGCCGACCGGCGCGTCGAGGTCGAGCCGGCCCTCACCGACGAGTTGGAGCAGCGCGACGGCGGTGAAGGTCTTGGTGATGCTGCCCACCCGGTGCTGGTAGGTGGGGCGGATCTTGCGGTTGGTGTCGAGGTCGGCAACCCCGCTGGCCCGCGACCAGCGGCCGTTGCCGTCCCGGACCTCCGCGAACGTGCCGACCATGCCGGCCGCGGTAATCCGGTCCAGCCCGGCCTGCAGGTCGTCGGCCGGCGCGGCCACGGCCGGCGAGCCGGTGGCGACGAGCACCACGCTCAGTGTTGCCGCGCACGCCGCGGCAAAGATCTTCCGGTACGGATTTCGCACATGTCCTCCCCAGTGGACGACGGATCCGACATGATCCATCTTTCCGTTACCCGGGGCGGCGCGACTCCTACCACCTGGTGATCGATCGGTCCTCCCCAGGTGGGAGGACGGCCCGGTCCCGCCGGACGAGTCACGACCTCAGGCGACCTTCAGTTGTTCGTCGCCGAAGTCGGCGATCAGCATGAGAGTGCCGCCGAGCGCCGTGATGTATCGGCCCAGTACGTCCTGGGTGGAGACGTTCCCGGCCTCGATCTGGGATATCCGTGCGACGGACACTCCCATCCGGGAGGCAACCTGCTCCTGGGTCATCCCGCGACGCTTTCGGAGCTCGGCCAGTCGCCAGCCGCGAGCCTGATCGAGCATCTCGCCGACTGCCGCGTCGAAGGCTTTCTGCCCGCCGGCAGTCTCGACTGCGCGCTCGAGGTGGCCACTCTCCCGCCACCGCTTAACGCCGCTCATGGTCGATCTCCTTCTCTCGCTCCTTCAAGTATGTGTCGTACAGGTGCTCTGCCTCGGGTATGGCTTCGCGGTACCACCGATTCCACTGGCCGGACTTGTCGCCGGCGATGAGCAGGATCGCGGAGCGCCAAGGGTCGAAGGCAAACAGGATCCTGATCTCGCTCCGACCGACCGACGGCGGTCGAAGCTCCTTCATGTTGGTGATCCGTGACGCGGTGATGCTGTCGACGAGCGGTCTTCCCTCGCCCGGACCGTTGTGTTCCAGGACGAGGATGGCTTGATTCACCAGTCGGTGGCTGTCCCGATCCTCCGCATGAAGAGCGTCAAGGAAGTTCTCGACCTGCGTGGTCATGAGAATCTCCCACTCCATTGGCCACCCCGTAGTTAACAATATCCTTAACACGTGGTGGTGCTGGTCGGCAACTGCATCAGGGTCACCTTCCGAGGTGAAAAAGGTTGACCGCGACCGCTCGACTGGTCGTAAAGTGGTTCGCTCGTGCGTGGCGTCGCCGCGCCGGGCACTGCCGGTACCGCTGTCGCGGGAGGCCGGGCGGCCCAGGTCATACATCGACCCGGGAGGTGCCGAGCCCGATGCCGTCCACCGAACTTGATGTCCAGCTCGACCACGAGCGCGCCCATCTGGCCACATCCCGCGCCGCGTTGCACGCGATGCGGCTGCGGGCCGAGCAGCTCTACGCCAGCGGTGCGTCGATCGCCGGCGATCCGTTCGCCGCCGAGACGTTGGGCATCGCGCTGGCCAAGCGGGTTGCCGAGCTGGCCGACGATCCGAGCACCCCGCTGTTCTTCGGCCGCCTGGACCTCGGGCCCGAGAAACGTCTGGACCCTGTCCCGGACGACGGAGCGACCGCCGGCCGGTTCCACATCGGGCGCCGGCACGTCACCGACGCGCTCGGAGAGCCGCTGGTCCTGGACTGGCGGGCGCCGGTCAGCCGGGCCTTCTACCGGGCCAGTGCCCGCGATCCGCAGGGCGTACGGGTCCGGCGCCGGTTCGGGTTCGCCGGCGGCGAGCTGACCAGCTTCGAGGACGAGCGGCTGGACCGGGGCGAGGAACTGGGCACCACCAGCCGGATTCTCATCGAGGAGATCGAGCGACCGCGCGTCGGTCCGATGCGGGACATCGTCGCCACCATCCAGCCGGAGCAGGACGAACTCGTCCGCGCCGACCTCGACACGTCGATCTGCGTACAGGGGGCGCCCGGCACCGGCAAGACCGCCGTCGGGCTGCACCGGGCGGCGTACCTGCTCTATCTGCACCGTGAGCGGCTGCGTAAGTCCGGTGTGCTGATCGTGGGACCGAACCAGGCGTTCCTCGGCTACATCGCCGCCGTCCTGCCCGCTCTCGGTGAGCTGGAGGTGAAGCAGTCGACGATCGACGATCTGATCGCCCGGGTGCCCGTACGCGGCACCGACCCGGTGGCGACCGAGGGGGTCAAGCACGATCCGCGGATGGCCACCGTGCTGCACCGGGCCCTTTGGGCGCGGCTGGCCCGACCGGCCGGCCCGATCCAGGTTTCCGACGGCGCCTACCGGTGGCGGATCGACGAAGGCGTCCTGCGCCGGCTGGTCGACGACGTACGGCGCGAGGACCTGCCGTACACGCTGGGCCGGGAGCGGATCCGGGCCCGTACGGTGGCGCTGCTGCAGCGCCAGGCCGAATCGCGTAGCGGCGAGTCGCCGCCGGAGTCGTGGCAGCGCCGGATGGGCAAGGCCCGGCCGGTGGTGGAGTTCCTCGACGCCTGCTGGCCGGCGGTGACGCCGGAGGCGCTGGTCTTCGAACTGCTCACCGATCCGCAACTGCTCGGCCGGGCGGCCGACGGGGTGCTCACCGCCGAGGAGCAGGCCGTCCTGGTCTGGCCGAAACCGCCCCGTACGGTCCGCAGCGCGAAATGGAGCACGGCCGATCTGGTGCTTCTCGACGAGGCGGCCGGACTGCTGGAACGCCAGCCGAGCGTCAGCCACATCGTGCTCGACGAGGCGCAGGACCTTTCCCCGATGCACTGTCGGGCCATCGCCCGACGTACGACGCACGGCTCGATCACCCTGCTCGGCGATCTCGCCCAGGGCACCGCGCCCTGGGCCGCGGCGGACTGGACCGAGTCGCTGCGACACCTCGGCAAACCCGACGCCGCGGTCATTCCGCTGACGACCGGGTTCCGGGTGCCGGAGGCGGTGGTCGCGTTGGCGAACCGGCTGCTGCCGGCCCTGGAGGTCGACGTACCGCCGGCGGTGTCGCTGCGCCACGACGGCGAGTTGGCCGTACGTGCCGTCGGTGACCTTGCCGCCGCGGTCGTCGACGAGGTACGGGCCGCGTCGGCGTACCCGGGGTCGGTCGGGCTGATCGCCGCCGACCGGCAGATCCCGGCGCTGCGGGCGGCGCTGGACGCGGCCGGTGTGCGGACCGCCGGCCTCGCCGACCCGGACGACGGTGCGGTCACGGTGGTGCCCGCCACCCTGGCCAAGGGCCTCGAGTACGACCACGTCGTCGTCGCCGAACCGGCGGCGATCGTGGCCGCCGAGCCGCGCGGCCTGCACCGGCTCTACGTCTGCCTGACCCGGGCCGTCTCCCGCCTGAGCGTGCTGCACACCGAGCCGCTACCGGCCGTGCTGACCAGCTGAGTCGGGTTCGACCGCGGGCACGTACCGGCCTGGAGGCACGAGTCTGCGGGGCGTATCGCGGCGTACGGGGCGGGCGCGGGATCATTTCACGATGAGCGACGGTGACGGCGAGCAGCGCCGGCTGACGATCAGCGATCCCAAGGTGATGCGGGCGCTGTCGCATCCGGCCCGCCTGGAGATCATGGAGCACCTGAGCAGCACCGGGGCGGACGTGACCGCGACCGGGGTCGCCGAACTGGTCGGCCTGTCGCCCAGCGCCACCAGTTACCACCTGCGGGAGCTGGCGAAGTTCGGGCTGGTCGAGCACGCGCCGAGCCGGGGGGACGCCCGGGAACGGGTGTGGCGGGCGACGATGCGCGGGTGGTCGGTCGACGCGGGCCACGACGCGGAGGCGCAGGCGGCCGAGCAGACCCTGGTGAACGTCTTCCTGGAGCGGGACTTCGGGCGGGTGCGGGACTGGGTGCGGCGGTCGCACGACGAGCCGGCGGAGTGGTACGACGCCGCGGTGATCGGCGGACCGGTCCTGCTGCTCACCGCCGACGAGCTGCGGGAGGTCAACGCGAAGGTGTTCGAGTTGCTGGCGCCGTACCGGCGGCGCGACCGGCAGGCCGATCCGCCGGCGGGCAGCCGGCGGGTGGTTGTCCACTATGCGACGGTGCCGATGGACTGAAGTCGCTTGCCCTCGACAGATGTGAAGGATTATTTTCGAAGCATGTCCTTCACATCTGCGGTCGCGGCTGCCCCCGAACCGCCCTCGCGCTGGTCCGACGTCTACCTCGCGGCCGTGGCGCGGGGCGTCTCGGTCTGCGGCGACTTTCTCGCCGCGACCGCACTCGTGCTCACCCTCCAGGGCTCCGGTGCCGGCGGGTACGCCGTCGCCGCGCTGCTGCTGGCCAAGACCGTTCCGATGGCGGCACTCGCCCCGGTCGCCGGCCGGATCGCCGACCGGGTCGACAGCCGTACGGTGCTCGTGATCGCCGGCCTCGGTCAGGCGGTGACCTGCGCGGCACTGGCCTTCGTCAGCCATCCCGTCGCGGTGATCGCCCTGGTCACACTGCTCTCCGTCGGGCTCGCCGTCACCCAGCCGACCCTCGCCGCGCTGGTGCCGGCGATGGTCCGCAAGGAGGATCTGGCCCGGGCCAGCGCGACCAACCAGACGGCCGCCACCGTCGGCATGATGGCCGGGCCCGCCCTGGCCGGGGTGCTCGTCGGCCAGTTCGGCGCCACCGTCCCACTGCTGATCGACGCGGTCAGCTACCTCGCCCTGGTGGCGGCCGGGCTGCTGCTGCGTACCCGGCGGGGTGGTGCCGCGGCGGCGACCGCCGGCACCGGCGACGGCGGGCGACCGGCCGCGACCTGGTCGTTGTGGCGCGACCCGCTGCTGCGGGCGATGGTGGTCGCGATCGCCGCCGTGGTCGGCGCGGTCGGCGCGATCAACGTCGCGCACGTCTTCCTGGTACGGGAGACGCTCGGCGCCTCCGAGACCGTCTTCGGGATCATCGAGGCGGTGGAGATGGCCGGCATGCTCGTCGGTGCCTGGCTGTTCGCCCGGCTGGCCCGACGCACCGCCGACGACCGGTTCCTGGTCTGGGGAGTGCTGGTCCAACTCGGCGTGATGTGCCTGCTGACGCCGGTCGCGGCGGTGGTCGCCACGGCCCTGTGGCTGATCCCGATCTGGATCGTGACGGGCCTGCTCAGCGGCGGCATGAACGTCTTCAGCGGCGTCGCGATGGCCAACCGGGTACCGGCCGAAAGCCGGGGCCGGGCGTTCGCCACCTTCGGCGGCACCATCCAGGCGGCCGGCATGTTCGGCTTCTTCGCCGGCGGCGTACTGGTCGAGCAGATGCCGATCCGGCCGCTGTTCGCCGCTGCCGGGCTGGCCGGGGTCACGGTCGTCCTCGCGCTGGTGCCGTCGACCGTCAGGGCGACCCGCGCGGCGCGGCTCGGGAGCGCCCCGACCGACGACCGGGCGGCGGTCGGGGACGGGGACGGGGCTGCGCCGTCCGCCACAACTGTGCCGGTCGACCGGCCGGTTGCCACCGCCGCCGGATACGGTGGCAACCATGAGTGATCTTCGGAGGCCCAGGGTCGGGCACATCCAGTTCCTCAACTGCCTGCCGATCTACTGGGGGCTGATGCGGTCCGGCGCCCTGATCGACGTCGACCTGCACAAGGACACCCCGGAACGGCTCAGTGCCGCCCTGGTCGACGGCGATCTCGACATCGGCCCGATCACCGTCGTCGAATACCTGCGCCACGCGCAGGACCTGGTGCTGCTGCCCGACCTCGCCGTCGGCAGCGACGGACCGGTGCTGTCGGTCAACGTCGTCTCCACCCGGCCGCTCGCCGACCTCGACGGCGCGAAGGTCGCCCTCGGCTCGACCTCGCGGACCGGGGTGATGCTCGCCCAGATGCTGATCGGCGAGCGGTACGGCGCACATCCCGAATACTTCACCTGCCCGCCGGACCTGACCCAGATGCTGCTGGAGGCCGATGCCGGCGTGCTGATCGGCGACGCGGCGCTGCGGGCCCTCTACGAGGCGCCCCGGCAGGGCCTCACCGTCACCGACCTCGGTCAGGAATGGCGGGACTGGACCGGACTGCCGATGGTCTTCGCCGTCTGGGCGGCCCGACGCGACTTCGCCGCCGCCCACCCCGGCCTGGTGAAGGAGGTGCACGAGGCGTTCCTGCGCTCGCGTGACCTGTGTCTCGCCGAACTCGACGAGGTCGCCGAGTCCGCCGCCCGCTGGGAGCCGTACGACGCCGCCACGCTGGCGTCGTACTTTCGGTCGCTGGACTTCTCGCTCGGCGACCGTCAGGTGGCCGGGCTGCGGGAGTTCGCCCGGCGGGCCGCCATGCTGGGGGCCGTACCGCCGCTGACCGACGAGGGGCCGGTCTTCTTCACCAACTGACCCGGCCGGTCCGTCGAGGGCTCCCGGGTCAGTTGGCCCGGAGTTGCTCGCCGACCTGTTGGCAGATCTTGGCGCCGTGCTCCTGCCCGAGTTCGATCGGATAGGCGGTCAGCACCCCGGCCGTCCAGCCGTCGCCGATGGCCAGGCAGTTCACGTGGTATTCGTCCTCGGCCTGCCGGTCGACCCAGCCGTTCTTGATCGCGATGGTCTGCCGGATCTCGGTGGGGAACGCGGTCCGGATGCCGAAGTCACCGTTGCCGCGTACCTGCCGCATCTCGTCGAGCAGCCACTTGGTCCATTCCGGCCCGGCGGCCCGGCCGTCGGCGATGCAGACGCCCATCCGGGCGGTGTCCCGGGCCGACAGGTGGGTGCGGCTCCACGCGCCGTCCTCGGCCGGCTCGCTGTCGGTGAGGTCGCAGATGTCGATCAACCGCTCGATCGATTTCTCCCGGCCAAGTTCGTCGTGGACGACGGTGGCCGCCTCGTTGTCGCTGTCGCGGATCATCACGGTCAGCTGCTCCATCCGGCTCTCGTCCGGGGTCTCGCCCGTCTCGGCGGCCCGGCGCAGATAGTCGGCGGCGATCCACGACTTGATCATGGAGGCGGTCGTGCCGGTCTCGGTCATGTTCTCCGACCCGTACACGGCTCCGGTGCGCTGGTCGATCAGCGACCACGACCACCAGCCGGGCGTCTCGATCGCGACGTCGGCGGGACGTACGTCCAGTGGTGGCGGTGGCGGCTCGGGGCTGGCCGACGGGGCGGCGGCCGGGCTGCCGGAGCCGTGCCAGCTCGGCGCGGCGTCGGCCCGCAGCGGCGAGTCGGGCAGGAGCAGCAGACCGGCCGCCAACAGCCCGAGCAGCGCGGCCGCGACACCGACGCTCCGCCACGGTGATTTCGATCGACGTGCAACGGGCGAGCCTGCTGTGGACGGGTCTGCCATGGTCAGCCCTCGACGAGCGGTTGCGGGATCTTCAGTGCCGCACCCGGAACCGGGACCACGAGTTGGCTGGTGACGTTGCGGCAGACGTGCGCCCCGTAGTCGAGGCCGTGCTCACCGGGATAGCGCATGAGTACGGCGAGCACCCAGTCGTCGGCGGTGGCGAGGCAGTTGAGATGCCACAACCCGTCGGCGTTGATCAGCGTCCAGCCGTTCTTGATGCCGACCGAGCCGGTTTCGACGATCTCGTCGGGCAGGCCGTCGATGATCCCCCACCGACCGCCGCCCCGGGTCCGGAGCTGATCCTCCTTGGCGGTCGTGCCCCGTACCTGTGCCATCTCGTCGAGCACCCACCGGGTCCACTGGGGGCCGGCGGCGGTGCCGTTGGCGACACACTCGCCGAGCCGTACGGCGTCGCGGGCGGAGATCTCGGTGTAGCTCCACCAGACGACGTTGGCGTCCGGTGGAGTCACGGGCCGGGTTTCGGTCAACCCGCACATCTGGACCATCCGCCGGAGGGAGGCCGGGCCGCCGGCCAGGTTGTAGAGCATGTTGGTGGCCGGGTCGTCGCTGTCCCGGATCGCGGTGCTGGCCGCCTCGAGCAGGGTGCCTTCCGGTTCCGTGCCACTCTCGGTCGCGAGCCGGAGTACGTCGGCGGCGAACCAGATCTTGATCATCGATTCGGCCGAGTTGGTCGCCGTCACGTTGTCCGACCCGGTGATGTTGCCGGTCGTCCGGTCGAGCAGGGCCCACGAGAGGAAGCCGTCGATCTCCACGTCGACGGGCGCGGCGGCCAGGGTCAGCGGGGCGGCCGTCGGAGGCGCGGCCGTCGGGGCCGCGCCGGCGTCGGTTGCCGCGCCGGATGCGCCGCCGAACCGGGCGGAGGCGGTGGGCACCAGTAGTACGCCGCCGAGTACCAGCGCGGCGGCGGTGAGAAACAGAACCACGCGAGGGCGCATGAGGGGTTGGCTCCAGGGGTCGGGGCCGTTGTTGCGGTACGGCTGTGCTGCTGGCCGTGATCGCCGCCGGTGTTGCCGGACTGGCCGTGGGCCCTACCGGGGGGTGGTAGGGCCGGCGCCTGCGGTCGAGGCCGGAGGGGTGGACGTGGTGAGCCTACGTCGGTGACCTGTGCAGGGCCGAGGCTGAGTTTCTTAAGGCTCGATGAAGTGCGCCGGCATTAAGCCCTTTTGGTGCAAGAGATCCAGAAAATTGGTCCCGATGTGATGCGCTTCATTCGTCCATAGTGGAGTCTGATATGACCAGATGTTCACGATCGGCTACCCAGTGTCATGGTGATCTCGACTGTGTGACACCTCGTTGCTCCGAGGCGATGTAGCTGTAACACTTGCGGGGTGTACGGCAACGACTTTCCCGGCCCCGACCAGGGGCCGACGGCGGGACTGCTCGGCGAGGTCGAGGCGGCCGAGGCGGCGCTACGGGATGCCGCCCGGCGGGATCTCCAGGCCGGACGGGGTGCCGCACCCGACCCGGCGGGCGCCGACGAGGCGACCCTGCACGACTACTTCACCTCGGTGATCGCGGCTGACCAGAAGATCGAGCCGCGGGACTGGATGCCCGACTCCTACCGGAAGACGCTGATCAGGCAGATCGCCCAGCACGCCCATTCCGAGATCATCGGGATGCAGCCGGAGGGCAACTGGATCAGCCGGGCTCCCTCGCTCAAGCGCAAGGCGATCCTGCTGGCCAAGGTCCAGGACGAGGCCGGACACGGGCTCTATCTCTACGCGGCCGCGGAGACTCTCGGGATCAGTCGGGACGAGCTGGTCGAGATGCTGATCGAGGGCCGGCAGAAATACAGCTCGATCTTCAACTACCCGACCCTGTCATGGGCGGACGTGGGGGCGATCGGCTGGCTCGTCGACGGCGCCGCCATCGTCAACCAGGTCCCGCTCTGCCGCTGCTCGTACGGACCGTACGCCCGCGCCATGATCCGTGTCTGTAAGGAGGAGTCCTTCCACCAGCGGCAGGGCTTCGAGATCCTGCACGTCCTCGCGCACGGCACGCCCGCGCAGAAGGCGATGGCCCAGGACTCCGTCGATCGCTGGTGGTATCCCTCGCTGGCCATGTTCGGACCGCCGGACACCGACTCGGCGCACACCGCCCAGTCGATGGCCTGGAAGATCAAACGGTTCTCCAACGACGAGCTGCGTCAGCGGTTCGTCGACATGTGCGTGCAGCAGGCCGACGTACTCGGTCTCACCCTGCCCGACCCCGATCTGCGCTGGAACGACGACCGGCAGGCCCATGACTACACCCAGCCCGACTACGCCGAGCTGATGCGGGTGATCAAGGGGGAGGGGCCGTGCAACCGGGACCGGATCGCCCACCGGCGCCGGGCGCACGCCGACGGGGCCTGGGTCCGCGACGCCGCCGCGGCCTACGCCGCCAAACAGGCCGAACGGCAAGAGGAACGGAAGGTGGCGGCATGACCGAGCGGAGCGAGGGAATCGACCGGCTCAGTGGTAGTCATGCGGTCGCCGAGCGGAGCGAGGTGGGTGCATGACCGAGTGGAGCGAGGGAATCGGTGGGCTCGGTCGTAGTCATGCGGTCGCCGAGCGGAGCGAGGTGGGCGCATGACCGAGCGGAGCGGTTGGCCGCTGTGGGAGGTTTTCGTACGTGCCCGGCGCGGGCTGTCACACACCCACGTCGGCAGCCTGCACGCCCCCGACGCGTCGATGGCGCTGCGTAACGCCCGCGACCTCTACACCCGTCGGCAGGAGGGTGTGTCGATCTGGGTGGTGCCGGCGAGCACCATCACCGCGTCCAGCCCGGACGAGAAGGACGCCTTCTTCGACCCGGCCGCTGACAAGGTCTACCGCCATCCCACCTTCTACGAGGTGCCCGACGGGGTGGACCACCTGTGAAGCCGACCGTCGACCACGTGCTGGCCATCGCCGACGACGCGCTGATCACGGCGCAGCGGCTCGGCGAGTGGTACGCCGCCGCCCCGGAGATGGAAGAGGACGTGGCGCTGGCCAACATCGCCCTCGACCAGCTCGGCGCGGCCCGGCTGTTGCTGACGTACGCCGGGGAACTGGAGGGGGCGGGCCGCGACGAGGATGCCCTCGCCTTCCTGCGTGACGACCGGGAGTTCCGCAACTGCCTCCTCGTCGAGCTGCCGGACGCCGACTTCGCGGTCACGATCGTCAAGCTGCTGTTCCTGTCGGCCTGGCAACTGCCGCTGTATGCCGCGCTCGCCGAGGGCGACGACGAGCGGCTGGCCGCGATCGGTGCCAAGGCGCGCAAGGAGTCGGCCTACCACCTCGACCACAGTTCACAGTGGACGATTCGGCTG
Organism: Polymorphospora rubra; assembly: GCF_018324255.1. GTDB lineage: Bacteria > Actinomycetota > Actinomycetes > Mycobacteriales > Micromonosporaceae > Polymorphospora > Polymorphospora rubra. The sequence continues at coordinate 2,329,766 of NZ_AP023359.1, read as the reverse complement.
GGGGACGGGACCGAGGAGTCGCACCGTCGGGTGCAGGCGGCCGTCGACGAGCTGTGGCCGTACGCCCATGAGCTGTTCGCCGCCGATCCGGCGGCGCCGGTCGACCCGGCCGGTCTACGTGACGCCTGGCTGTCCACAGTAGAAGGCGTGTTGGCCGAGGCGACGCTGCGGCGTCCGGCCGACGGCTGGGGACCGGCCGGCGGCCGGACCGGGGTGCACACCGAGCACCTGTCGTACCTGCTGGCCGAGATGCAGGTGCTGCACCGCGCCCACCCGGGAGCGACCTGGTGACCGCGGCGCCCGACATCACGGACCGGACCACCACCGGTCCCGCTGCCGCCGGTGCCGGGCCGGCGGTACGGGCCGCCGTCGCCGCGGTCGTCGACCCGGAGATCCGGGTGGTCACCATCGCCGACCTCGGCATTCTGCGTGACGTCACCACCGATCCGGCGACCGGACGGGTCACCGTGACGATCACCCCGACCTACACCGGCTGCCCGGCCATGGACGTCATCCGGGCCGACATCCGTCGGGCGCTGACCGCCGCCGGGCATCCCGAAGCGGAGGTCAGGACCGTCTTCGCGCCCCCGTGGAGTACCGACTGGATCACCGCCGAGGGGCGGGCGAAGCTCGCCGCCGCCGGCATCGCCCCGCCCGGACCCGTCCGGACCGCCGGGCCGGTCGCGGTGCCGCTGGCCGTACGGTGCCCGCGGTGTGGTGCGCCCGACACCGAGCAGATCAGCAGGTTCGGCTCCACCGCCTGCAAGGCGCTGTGGCGCTGCCGGTCCTGCCGTGAACCCTTCGACCACGTGAAGGCACTGTGAGTGAGCGTGACGATCAGTAGGCCGGCGCGACGCCGGCCGACCTTCCACCCGTTGCCGGTCCGGGCCGTCGACCGGCTCACCGACGAGGCGGTGGCGATCACCTTCGACGTACCGCCGGAGTTGCGTCCGCTGTACACCTTCCAGGCCGGCCAGCACCTGACCGTACGCCGGCTCGAGGACGGCGCCGACGTGCGGCGGTCGTACTCGATCTGTTCCACCCCGGCCGACCTGACCGGGCACGGCCGGCTGCGGATCGGGGTCAAGGAGATCCCGGGTGGCGCGTTCTCCAGCTTCGCCAGCCGGGCGCTGCGGGCCGGCGACACCGTCGACGTCATGCCGCCGCTCGGGCACTTCACCACCGACTTCGACCCGGCGCGGGCCCGGCACTACGGGGCGGTCGCCGCGGGCTCCGGCATCACCCCGGTCCTGTCCCTGGTCGCGACCGCCCTGGCGGTCGAGCCCGACAGCCGGTTCACCCTCGTGTACGGCAACCGGCACGCGCGGACCGTCATGTTCGCCGAGGAGTTGGCCGACCTGAAGGACCGCTACCCGGCCAGGTTGCACCTGGTGCACGTGCTGTCCCGGGAGCCCGGTGAGTCGCCGCTGCTCTCCGGGCGGATCGACACCGACCGGCTGTGCCGGCTGCTCGATTCGGTCGTACCGGCCGATCGGATCGACGAGTGGTTCCTGTGCGGCCCGTACGGCCTGGTCACCGAGGCCACGGCGGTGCTCGCCGAACGGGGTGTGCCGGCGCGGTCGGTGCACACGGAGTTGTTCCACGTCGACGAGGCGCCGGCGCCGCCGCCCCGGCCGGCCGGCACCGAGGGCGGCACCGAGGTGACGATCCTGCTCGACGGACGGGCGTCGAGTCTGCGGATGGGGGCCGACGAGCGGGTTCTCGACGCCGCATTGCGGGTCCGGGGCGAGCTGCCGTACGCCTGCAAGGGCGGGGTCTGCTCGACCTGCCGGGCGAAGGTCGTCGAAGGGGAGGTGTCGATGGCGCGCAACTACGCGCTGGAGCCCGACGAGGTCGCCGCCGGGTACGTCCTCACCTGCCAGTCGAGCCCGCTGACCGACCGCCTGGTCGTCGACTACGACGCCTGAGCCGGCCCGCCGTCCGGTGGTCGGGGCTCCGTTCGGGGGAGTGCGGGTCACAACGGTGGGCGCTGGATGCCGGTGCGGGGTGGTGCCGACGTAGGCTCGGACCTGTGACTGAGAGCCGGGAGATCGACAGCATCCTGCAGCGCGGCGCGGACGGTGGGCGGATCACGCCCGAGGAGGCGTTGCTGCTCTACACCGACGCGCCGTTCCACGCGCTCGGTGAGGCGGCCGACGCGGTGCGCCGGCGCCGCTACCCGGACAACATCGTCACCTACCTGATCGACCGCAACATCAACTACACGAACGTCTGCGTGACGGCGTGCAAGTTCTGTGCCTTCTACCGCGCGCCGAAGCACGCCGAGGGCTGGACCCACCCGACCGAGGAGATCCTGCGCCGCTGCGCCGAGGCCGTCGAGCTGGGCGCGACGCAGGTGATGCTCCAGGGCGGCCACCACCCGGACTACGGCGTCGAGTACTACGAGGAACTGTTCTCCTCGGTCAAGGCCGCCTACCCGCAGTTGGCGATCCACTCGATCGGGCCGAGCGAGATCCTGCACATGGCCAAGGTGTCCGGGGTGTCGCTCGAGGAGGCGATCACCCGGATCAAGGCGGCCGGCCTCGACTCGATCGCCGGCGCCGGCGCGGAGATGCTGCCCGACCGGCCGCGTAAGGCGATCGCGCCACTGAAGGAGTCCGGTGCCCGCTGGCTCGAGGTGATGGAGTTGGCGCACACGCTGGGCGTCGAGTCGACCGCGACGATGATGATGGGCACCGGCGAGACCAACGCGGAGCGGATCGAGCACCTGCGGATGATCCGTGACGTGCAGGACCGCACGAAGGGGTTCCGGGCCTTCATCCCGTGGACCTACCAGCCGGAGAACAACCATCTCAAGGGCCGCACCCAGGCGACCACGCTGGAATACCTGCGGCTCATCGCGGTGGCCCGGCTCTTCTTCGAGACCGTGCCGCACCTCCAGGCGTCGTGGCTGACCACGGGCAAGGACGTCGGCCAGCTCGCCCTGCACATGGGGGTCGACGACCTCGGCTCGATCATGCTGGAGGAGAACGTCATCTCCTCGGCGGGCGCCCGGCACCGCTCGAACCTGCACGAGCTGATCTGGATGATCCGGTCGGCCGGACGTATCCCGGCCCAGCGGGACACTCTCTACAACCACCTGGCGGTGCACCGTACGCCGGCCGACGATCCGTCCGACGAGCGGGTCGTGTCGCATTTTTCGTCGATAGCACTGCCCGGCGGTGGCGCGAAGACTCTGCCGCTGGTCGACGCTCGGTAATGAGAGGTCGATCTATCAGTGAAAATGACAGCTCGGCCATTCGGCTGATAGTTGGCCAGCGATTCGGTAGATCATTCGAGCTCTCATGGTGAATCGGCGGCGGATGTCTCGTGGCAATAGTCATCAATTTGGACATTCTCTTAAGTCAGTCTTAGATGCCCTGGTCATCACAGGTGGATCACGGGGTAGCGCCGACCGGCGGTGACCACTAACGTCCCCGGACGTATCTTCCCTACCGCCATGGGGGCACCCCAACATGATCTTCCGAAACCGCGCTCTCGCGCGTGTCGGTGCAGGCGCCTTCGGCCTCGTCGCGGTGGGCGCGTTCGCCACGCCCGCCTTCGCTGACGACACGGCCGACGTCCAGGTCAAGCTCAGTGGCACCACCATCGCCGCCGGCGCGTCCGGCAAGGCCGCGTTCGCCTCGCTGATCAACAACGGCCCGGCCACCGCGACCGGTCTGACCATCACGGTCGACTTCTCGACGCTGAACACCAGGCTGGTCGACGTCGTCAACTTCGGCGGCGGTTGCGACGAGCCGGTGGACCAGAAGCTGATCTGCGGCATCACCCCGGACGAGCTGAAGGCGGGCGAGGACTACGACATCTCGGTCGCCCTGGTCGTCAAGAACGAAGGGGTCTCGCCGGGCGACCCGGCGGGCTCGATCACCATCTCGGTCGAGACTGAGAGCACCGACCCCAACCTGAGGAACAACACCGTCACCGCGCCGGTGACCATCGGCGATCACGGTCCCGACCTCTACGTCTGGGCCGCCGACGTACCGGTCAACCAGGACGGCACCACCGGTTCGCTCTCGCCCGGCGAGACCGGTGCGCTGGTCATCGAGGTCGGCAACCAGGGCGACGAGCCGGTCGCCGGCTTCAAGGTGACCACCACCCTGCCCGAGAACGCCACCTTCGACAGCGTGATCGTCGAGCAGTTCCCGGACGACTTCGCCGGCTGCGAGTTCACCGCCGACAAGGCGGTCTGCGACTGGCAGGACCTGCCGCTGATCCCGGCCGACCAGGACGAGTCCACCGAGGACGATCACTTCTCCGCGTACACCTTCGCCCTGCCGGTGAAGGTCGCCGACGACGCCGAGGCCGGCGTCAACCTGACCGGCGGCGTCTCGACGGTCGAGGGCTACAAGTCGGAGCGGCCGAAGCTCCTCCGCGCCCCGCAGGCGGTGGAACTCCCGCAGGGCGTCGAGGGCACCGTCGCCGGTGACGTCGACGCGACCGACAACACCGACGAGTTCACCGTGTTCGTCAAGGCCACCGCCGGTGGCGGCGGCGGTGGCGGGCTGCCGGTGACCGGCGTGCAGGCCAGCCTTCTGGGCGGCATCGGCCTGGCCGTGGTCGCGGCCGGCGGCGCGATGTTCCTGATCTCCCGCCGTCGCCGCGTGGTCATGGTGACCCCCGGCGACGAGAAGCCGACCGCCTGACGGTCGTACATAGATAGCAGGGCGTCACGGGCGGGGTGGGGAAACCACCTCGCCCGTGACTGTTGATTCTCCACCTCCCCCTCCCTGGTAACGCCCCGATTCCCGGAGGACCCATGCACCCCCGCATCCCTCGTGCCGCCGCCGGTCTGGCCGCGGCGCTCGTGGCCGCCACGCTGACCGCCACGCCGGCCGCCGCGGCCCCGGAAGCCACCCCGTCGGCCGACCTCAACCTCGCCGTCAGCGGCGAGCGGGTGGTCCGCTACGCCACGGTCAAACAGTTCTTCGTACGGCTGTCGAACGACGGGCCCGACGCCGCGCAGGGCGTGAAGGTCACCATCGACGCGGGCGACATCGACCAGAACGTGCTGATCTTCGGCCTGCCGTCCGGGCCGGGCTGCGAGGAGGACGGCCCGACCAAGGTCACCTGCGAGCTCGGCGACCTCGCCAGCGGCACGACGGTGACCGACTTCCCGGCCCTGTTCGCCACCACCCCGAAGCGCAAGGGGTCCGCGGGCTCGTTCACCGTGACGGTGAACGCGGTGACCACCGACCCGAACGAGGCGAACAACACCCAGACCGTCAACGTCGAGGCGGTCCCGGGTGGACTCGACCTGACGGCGGTCGCCCGGGACGTCTACGCCGACTACGCCGACAACACCCCGGTGGCTCCCGGCGAGACCGGCGACCTGCACTGGGCGCTGTACAACGCGGGCCGGGACACGGTGCAGGGCGTGACCTTCGAGATCGCGCTGCCGCCGTACGTGACGTTCGCCGACCAGCGGCCCGGTTGCAAGTACAACGCCGAGAACACCGTCGCGTCCTGCCGGCGGGACGCCCGCATCGTGGGGCCGGGCGAGATCTTCATGATGGTCCGGCCGATGAAGGTCAAGGTGGCCGCCGACGCTCCCGGGCCGGTCGGCCTCTCCGGCGGCTGGGTCGTCGGCTACGCCAACGGCAAGGCCGGCCCGGACGCGCGGTCGCTGGCCGCCCGGTCTGCCGGCGAGGACACCGTGGTCGAGGCGGCCGACGAGAAGGTACGCCGCGACGCCGACCCGTCCGACAACGCCGTGCAGTTCGCCGTGGTCACCGGCCGCAACCCGGTCGACCTGTCGGTCACCGGCACCCCGGCGACCGGCGCGGTCGGCGACACCGTCGAGGTCGCGTTCGAGGCGACCAACAAGGGTCCGGCGACCAGCAGTCCGCTGTTCAAGGTGCAGGCCCCGGCGGGCACCACGGCACTGCTGCCCGAGGCGGGCACCCTTCCGTCGTGCGTCGAGGAGGACGGCGGCCTGGTCTGCGGGCTCGACGGTGAGCTGGGGGTCGGGCAGACGACGTCCTTCGCGCTGAAGTTCCGGATCGACGCGGAGCAGGTCGGCGCCGACGGGCAGATCACGGTCAGCAACACCTTCGCCTCGCCGGAGTCGGCGCCGGAGGACAACGCCGCACCGATCACGATCACCGTGTCCGGCGACGGTCCGGGCGGTCCGGGCGGCGGCTCGGGCGGTGGCGGTGGGCTGCCGGTGACCGGTGTGCAGGCGACCCTGCTCGGCGGCGTCGGACTGCTGGTGCTCGTGGTGGGCGGCGTGCTGCTCGTGCTCGCCCGCCGGCGTCGGGTGGTCCTGGTCACTCCGACCGAGGACAGGTAGGGCCGTACGCCCAATCAGGACGGCACCCGCGGGCGCCGGCGGTCCGACCGCCGGCGCCCGCGGCCGTACCAGGGTGGCTGTCGGGTCCCGTCACGGTGCTGGCACAGTTGACCCGTGTCCCGCGCTCAGCTCGACAAGCAGCCGCACGAGGTCGCCGCGATGTTCGACGGCGTCGCCTCGAAATACGACCTGACCAACACCGTCCTCTCGTTCGGCCAGGACCGCGGCTGGCGCCGGGCCACCCGGTCGGCGCTCGGGCTGCGGCCCGGCGACCGGGTGCTCGACCTCGGCGCCGGCACCGGGGTGTCGACCGAGGAGCTGGCCCGCTCCGGCGCGTACGCGGTGGGCCTGGACCTGTCGCTCGGCATGCTGCTGGCCGGCCGCCGGGTACGCCCCGACGTGCCGCTGCTGGCCGGGGACGCGCTGCGGCTGCCGTTCGCCGACGCGACCTTCGACGCGGTGACCATCTCGTTCGCGCTGCGCAACATGGTCGACACCGGTGCCGCTCTGCGTGAACTGGCCCGGGTGACCCGCCCGGGTGGCCGGCTGGTGGTGTGCGAGTTCAGTCACCCGACCAACCGGGCGTTCCGTACCGCCTACCTGTCGTACCTGATGCGGTCGCTGCCGGCGGTGGCCCGCGCCGTGTCGAGCAATCCCGACGCCTACGTCTACCTCGCCGAGTCGATCCGGGCGTGGCCGGACCAGGCCGGGCTGTCGGCCCGGATCATGGAATCGGGTTGGGAGAAGGTGGCCTGGCGCAATCTGACCGGGGGCGTGGTGGCCCTGCACCGTGCGGTACGGGTCTGACCTCGAAAAGCTGCGTAGGGCAGCGGTCGGGTGACGCTGTGCAACTGTTGCTGGTCGATTTCTGGCGGATGCCCGTTCAGGGCCCTCACCTCTACTGGTTAGGTATGCCTAACCAGTAAGGGACGTACAGCTCGGTCTTAGACTCTCCCGGGATCAGGCTTGTGAAGAGTTTCACGAGCGGTCGGAGGGAGGCGCAGATGACCGCGACTCAGCACGACGCCGACGTCATCGTCGTCGGTGCCGGGCCGGGCGGTTCGACGACGGCCTACCACCTTGCCCGCCACGGGCTGCGGGTGCTGCTGCTGGAGAAGACCGAGTTCCCGCGCGAGAAGGTCTGCGGCGACGGGCTGACCCCGCGGGCTGTCAAGCAGCTCGTGAAGATGGGCATCGACACCTCGCCCGAGGCCGGCTGGTTGCACAACCGGGGACTGCGGGTCATCGGTGGCGGCGTACGCCTCGAACTCGACTGGCCCGACCTGGCCAGCTTCCCCAACTACGGCCTGGTCCGCACCCGCCTCGACTTCGACGACCTGCTCGCCCGGCAGGCTGTCGGCGCGGGCGTCGACCTGCGCACCAACGTCAACGTCCTCGCCCCGGTGCTCGACGACGCCGGACGCGCGGTCGGCGTGACCGCGGAGTCCGGCCCCGACAAGGCGCCGGTCACCTTCCACGCCCCGCTGATCGTCGCCGCCGACGGCGTGTCCGGCCGGTTCCCACTGGCGATGGGCCTCGCCAAGCGCGAGGACCGGCCGATCGGGGTCGCGGTCCGCCGCTACTACCGCTCGCCGCTGCGGCACGACGACAACTACCTCGAATCCTGGCTGGAGCTGCGCAGCAAGGAGAACCCCGACAAGCTGCTGCCCGGCTACGGCTGGATCTTCGGCATGGGCGACGGTCGGGTCAACGTCGGGCTCGGCGTGCTCAACTCCTCCTCGGCGTTCGGCAAGACCAACTATCGCCGGCTGCTGACCGACTGGCTCGCCAACACCCCGGAAGACTGGGGGATGACCGACGAGGCCAACGCCGAGGGCCCGATTCTCGGCGCGGCGCTGCCGATGGGCTTCAACCGGGTGCCGCACTACACCCGTGGCGTCCTGCTGGTCGGCGACTCGGGCGGCATGGTCAACCCGTTCAACGGCGAGGGCATCGCCTACGCGATGGAGTCCGGCGAGCTGGCCGCCGAGGTCGCCGTCCAGGCGCTGGCCCGCTCCGCCGGCCCCGAGCGGGAGCGGGCGCTCGCCTTCTACCCGACCGAGCTGAAGAGCCGCTACGGCGGCTACTACCGCCTCGGCGGGATCTTCGTGAAGCTGATCGGCCGGCCGGAGATCATGAAGATGGCCACCCGGCACGGCATGCCGCACCCGCTGCTGATGCGCTTCGTGCTGAAGCTGCTCGCCAACCTGACCGATCCACGTGGCGGCGACGCCATGGACCGGGTCATCAACGCCATGACCAGGGTCGCTCCCGCCGTGTGACCCGCGATCACGGCCCCCGGCCGGAACAGCTGTAACAAGTACGAATAGTGTGAAATCCGATCAGGCAAAAGTGAGGACGGCAGGAGGAGACGATGTCACTCTCCGTGTGGGTGCCAATCGTGGGTCTGCTGACCCTCGGTGCCCTCTTCGCACTCTTCTCCGTGGGCATCGCTCCGATCGTCGGCCCCAAGCGGTTCAACCGGGCCAAGCTCGAGGCGTACGAGTGCGGCATCGAGCCGTCCCCGCAGCCGGTCGGTGGTGGACGGTTCCCGATCAAGTTCTACCTGACCGCGATGCTGTTCATCATCTTCGACATCGAGATCATCTTTCTCTTCCCGTGGGCCGTGCACTTCGACGCGCTCGGCCTGTTCGGGTTCGTCGAGATGGTCCTGTTCATCGGCATGGTCTCCATCGCGTACGCCTACGAGTGGCGGCGCGGCGGCCTGGACTGGGACTGAGGTTCGCCATGGGTATCGAGGAGAAGCTGCCGAGCGGCATCCTGCTCACGTCGGTGGAGAAGCTTTCCAACTGGGCGCGTAAGTCGTCCTTCTGGGGCGCCACCTTCGGTCTTGCCTGCTGCGCCATCGAGATGATGGCTGCCGGCGGCCCCCACTACGACCTGGGCCGCTGGGGCATGGAGGTCTTCCGGGCCTCGCCCCGGCAGGCCGACCTGATGATCGTCGCGGGCCGGGTGAGCCAGAAGATGGCCCCGGTCGTACGGCAGATCTACGACCAGATGCCCGAACCGCGTTCGGTCATCTCGATGGGCGTGTGCGCCTCCTCCGGCGGCATGTTCAACAACTACGCGCTCGTGCAGGGCGTCGACCACATCATCCCGGTGGACATGTACCTGCCCGGCTGCCCGCCGCGCCCGGAGATGCTGATCGACGCCATCCTCAAGATGCGCGAGAAGGTGATGGCCCAGCCGCTCGGCCCGAACGGCCGCAAGATGCTGGCCGCCCGCGAGGCGCGTGGGGACGTACCCGTCGTGGCGCCCGGCGCCATGCCGTCCTCGTACCGCTCCGACAAGGCCCGGCGGGCCGAGTGGGAGCAGGCGGTCCGCGAGGGCCGTGAGGAACAGCTCCGCATCGAGAACTGGATGAAGGCGCAGAACCACATCCGCGGGGGTGCCCGTTGAGCGAGCCCAACAAGACCAGCGAGGTGCCCGGCGGCGGCGTACCGGTGGCGGCCCCACCGGTCGGCGCGACCAGCGGTGCCCCGGCCGAGTTCCCGCCGGCCAGCGGCGCCGGCCGCGGCATGTTCGGCATCCACGGCTCCGGTGACACCTCGGGCTTCGGCGGCCTGGTCCGCCGCCAGGTCGGGATCATCGACAGCCCCCGGCCGTACGGCGGCTACTTCGACGAGGTCCGCGACGCCCTCGAAGAGGCGTACCCCGGCTTCGCCGACGCGATCGAGAAGGTCGTCGTCGACCGGAACGAACTGACCCTCCACGTACGCCCGGAGCGGATCGTCGAGGTCTGCCAGGTGATGCGCGACGACGAGGCGCTGCGCTTCGAACTGCTCTCCTCGCTGTCGGGGGTCGACTACCTCGGCTCCGACGAGCGCCGGCTGCACGTCGTCTACCAGCTCACCTCGATGACCTACCGCCGCATCGTGCGGCTGGAGGTCGCGGTGACGGCCGAACACCCGCACGTGCCGAGCGTCTGCGCCGTCTACCCGACCGCCAACTGGCAGGAGCGGGAGGCGTACGACATGTTCGGGGTCCTCTTCGACGGCCACCCGGGACTCACCCGGATCCTGATGCCGGACGACTGGGAGGGGCACCCCCAGCGCAAGGACTACCCGCTCGGCGGCGTGCCGGTGGAGTACAAGGGCGCGGAGATTCCCCCTCCGGACGAGCGGAGGTCCTACCAGTGATCGACCGTAACGAGGTGGCGGTATGAGCACTCCCGGTTACGCGACCGAGCGGGAGACCACCGAGGGCAAGGTGTTCAACGTCACCGGCGGCGACTGGGACACCGTCGTCGAGGGTGTCGACCCGCTCAGCGACGAGCGGATCGTGGTCAACCTGGGTCCCCAGCACCCGTCGACGCACGGCGTGCTCCGGCTGGTGCTGGAGCTCGAGGGCGAGACGGTCACCGAGGTTCGGCCGATCGTCGGCTACCTGCACACCGGTATCGAGAAGAACCTCGAATACCGCAACTGGGTGCAGGGCACGACCTTCGTGACCCGGATGGACTACCTGGCCCCGATCTTCAACGAGACCGCGTACTCGCTGGCGGTGGAGAAGCTGCTCGGCATCGAGGAGCAGATCACCGAGCGGGCCAACACCATCCGCGTGCTGATGATGGAGCTCAACCGGATCTCCTCGCACATGGTCTGGTTCGCCACGACCGGCATGGAGTTGGGCGCGATCTCGCTGATGCTCTACGGCTTCCGCGAGCGCGAGTACGTCCTGGACATCTTCGAGCTCTGTTCGGGCCTGCGGATGAACATGGCCTACGTACGGCCGGGCGGCGTCGCCCAGGACGTGCCGGACGAGGCGATCAAGAAGATCGACGAGCTGCTCGACTACCTGCCCAAGCGCCTCGCCGAGTACGAGGCGATGCTGAGCGACAACGTCATCTGGAAGGGGCGCACCCAGAACGTCGGTGTCCTCGACGTGACCGGCTGCCTCGCGATGGGCGTCACCGGTCCGGTGCTGCGCTCCGCGGGTCTGGCCTGGGACCTGCGCAAGACGATGCCGTACTGCGGTTACGAGACGTACGACTTCAACGTCCCGACCGCGACCAGCGCCGACGTGTGGGGCCGCTACCAGGTACGGCTGGCGGAGACGCGTGAGTCGATGAAGATCATTCGGCAGGCGGTCGACCGGCTCCGGCCGGGCCCGATCATGGTCGCCGACAAGAAGATCGCCTGGCCGGCGCAGCTCGCGATCGGCGTCGACGGCATGGGCAACTCGCTGGAGCACGTCGCCAAGATCATGGGTCAGTCGATGGAGTCGCTGATCCACCACTTCAAGCTGGTGACGGAGGGCTTCCGGGTACCGCCCGGACAGGTCTACGTCCCTATCGAAGGGCCCCGCGGTGAGCTGGGCGCACATGCCGTCTCCGACGGGGGCACCCGGCCCTACCGGGTGCACTTCCGGGAGCCGAGCTTCGTCAACCTCCAGGCGATCCCGGCCATGTCCGAGGGCGCACTGCTGGCCGACGTGATCGCGGGCGGCGCTTCGCTGGACCCGGTGATGGGTGGGTGTGACCGATGAGTGTGCCGTTCGACGAGCAGACCCGGGCCCGGGCCGCTGAGATCATCAGCCGCTACCCGGCTGACCGGTCCCGCTCCGCATTGCTGCCCCTGCTGCACCTGGTGCAGTCCGAGGAGGGCTACGTCTCCCCGGCCGGCGTCGAGTTCTGTGCCGAGGTGCTCGGCATCAACAAGGCGCAGGTCGGCGCGGTGGCGACGTTCTACACCATGTACAAGCGCCGGCCGACCGGCGACTACCTGGTGAGCGTCTGCACCAACACGATGTGCGACGTGCTCGGTGGCCAGAAGGTCTTCGACACCCTCAGCGAACTGCTCGAGGTCGGGCACGACCAGACCACCGCCGACGGCACCATCACCCTGGAGCACGCGGAGTGCCTCGCCGCCTGCGACTACGGGCCGGTCATGACCGTCAACTACGACTTCTTCGACAAGGTCGACCCCGACGTCGCCACCGGCATCGTCGAGGAACTGCGGGCCGGCAAGCAGCCGATGCCGACCCGGGGTGCGCGGCTCTGCACGCTCAAGGAGATGTCGCTGCAGCTCGCCGGATTCGCCGACCCCCGTGAGGGTGCGGTCGCCGACGGCCCGGCCGGCGACGCGACGCTGCGCGGTCTGCGGTTGGCGCAGGAGCACGGCATCGCGGTCCGCGACTTCGACCCGAACACGCCGATCCGGAGCAAGGACGCGGGGGACAAGCCGGCGCCACCGACCACCCGGCCCGCCGCCGCGACCAGCACCACCGCGCCGGACGTGAAGGCGCCCGACGGCAAGTCGCCGCAGGTCCGTACGGCCGAGACCCGGTCGCCGGACGCCGCGACGCCGGTCCCCGACGCGCCGGGCACGACGTCGCCGGTCGACGGCACGCCGCCGGCACCGGACGACGCGAAGGCGGCCGAGGCGGCCGGGGTCGCCAGCAACAAGCCGGCCAGCGACGCCAAGCCGGCCGGCGACGACGGCGGAGCCCGGCAGGCCAATCTCGAGGGATCGAAGGAAGCGGAGGCCGAGAAGTGACCACGCCTCGGCGGGAGACGCTGGAGAAGCTGACCCCGGTCCTGACCAAGCGCTGGCTGTCGCCGGACGCCTGGCGGCTCGACGTGTACGAGCGGCTCGACGGCTACGCCGCGCTGCGCAAGGCGATCAAGGCAGACCCCGACGACCTCATCCAGCTGATCAAGGATTCGGGGTTGCGCGGCCGGGGCGGCGCAGGCTTCCCGACCGGTCTGAAGTGGGGCTTCATCCCGCAGAACGACGGCAAGCCGCACTACCTCGTGGTCAACGCCGACGAGGGCGAGCCGGGCACCTGCAAGGACCTGCCCCTGATGACCCACGACCCGCACTCGCTGATCGAGGGCGTCATCATCGCCTCGTACGCGATCCGGGCCAACCGCGCGTACATCTACATCCGCGGCGAGGCGGTGCACGCCGCCCGCCGGCTGCGCCACGCGGTCGCCGAGGCGCACAAGGCGGGCTACCTCGGCCGCAACATCCTCGGCTCCGGCTTCGACCTGGAGCTGGTCGTGCACAGCGGCGCCGGCGCGTACATCTGCGGTGAGGAGACCGCGCTCCTCGACTCGCTGGAGGGCTTCCGCGGCCAGCCCCGGCTGCGCCCGCCCTTCCCGGCGACCCACGGCCTGTACGCCAGCCCGACGGTGGTCAACAACGTCGGCACCATCGCCAGCGTGCCGTACATCGTGCTCGGCGGCAGTGCCTGGTGGAAGACGATGGGCACCGAGAAGTCGTCCGGTCCGATGATCTACTCGCTGTCCGGCCGGATCGCCAACCCCGGCCAGTACGAGTGCTCGATGGGCATCACGTTGCGCGAGCTGATCGAGCTGGCCGGTGGCATGCAGCCCGGGCACAACCTGCGGTTCTGGACGCCGGGCGGCTCGTCCACCCCGCTGCTCACCGCAGAGCACCTCGACGTGCCGCTCGACTTCGAGGGGGTGTCCGCCGCCGGCTCGATCCTCGGTACGACGGCGACGCAGATCTTCTCCGACCAGGACTGCCCGGTCTACGCGACGTACCGGTGGCTGGAGTTCTACCACCACGAGTCGTGCGGCAAGTGCACCCCGTGCCGCGAGGGCAACTACTGGATGGTGCGGGTCTACCGGCGGATCCTGGCCGGCCAGGGCACCCACGAGGACCTCGACACCCTGCTCGACACCTGCGACAACATCCTGGGCCGCTCGTTCTGCGGTCTCGGTGACGGCGCCACCAGCTCGGTGACCTCGTCCCTGCAGTACTTCAAGCAGGACTACCTCGACTACATCGAAGGCCGCAAGGCGCCGAGGTTGTCCGAGAAGACTCTGGTCGGAGCGCACTAATGACTGACGTAGCCAAGGCCGCGGACACCGTCACGCTCACCATCGACGGCATCGAGGTGACGGCCCCCAAGGGTGCGCTGCTCATCCGGGTCGCCGAGCAGATGGGCATCGAGATCCCCCGGTTCTGCGACCACCCGCTGCTGGCTCCCGCCGGGGCCTGCCGGCAGTGTCTGGTCGACGTGGAGGGCCAGCGTAAGCCGGTCGCCTCGTGCACCCAGACGGTCGCCGAGGGCATGGTCGTCCGTACCCAGCTCACCTCTCCGGTCGCCAAGAAGGCGCAGGAGGGGATCATGGAGCTGCTGCTGGTCAACCACCCGCTCGACTGCCCGATGTGTGACAAGGGCGGCGAGTGCCCGCTCCAGAACCAGGCGATGTCGACCGGTCGCGCCGAGTCGCGGTTCCACGAGCACAAGCGTGAGTACGAGAAGCCGATCAACATCTCCTCGCAGGTCCTGCTCGACCGCGAGCGGTGCGTGCTCTGCCAGCGCTGCACCCGGTTCTCCGAGGAGATCGCGGGCGACAAGTTCATCGACCTGATGGGCCGCTCCTCGGCCGAGGAGATCAACGTCTACCGGGACGACTACTACGGCGCCGAGCCCACGGACGACGACTCCGGTGACGTGCCGTTCAACTCGTACTTCTCCGGCAACACGGTGCAGATCTGCCCGGTCGGCGCGCTGACCGGAGCCCAGTACCGCTTCCGGGCCCGCCCGTTCGACCTGGTCTCGACGCCCAGCGTCTGCGAGCACTGCTCCGCCGGCTGCGCCCAGCGCACCGACTGGCGGCGCGGCAAGGTGCTGCGCCGGCTCGCCGGTGACGACGCGGCGGTGAACGAGGAGTGGAACTGCGACAAGGGCCGGTGGGGCTTCCAGTACGCCAACGCCTTCGACCGGCTCACCACCCCGCTCGTCCGGGACGCCAAGACGGGCGAACTGCGCGAGGCGGCGTGGAGCGAGGCGTTCGCGGTCGCCGCCGACGGGCTGCGCGCCGCCCGCGACGGTGGCCGGGGGGTCGGCGTGCTGACCGGTGGTCGGCTGACCGTCGAGGACGCGTACGCCTACGCCAAGTTCGCCCGGATCGCGCTGAACACCAACGACATCGACTTCCGGGCCCGGCCGCTGTCGGCCGAGGAGACCGAGTTCCTCGCCTCCTCGGTGGTCGGCACCAACACCGTCACCTATGCCGACGTCGAGAAGGCGCCGGCGGTAGTGATCGTCGGGCTGGAGCCGGAGGAGGAGTGCCCGATCCTCTTCCTGCGGCTGCGCAAGGCGTACACCAAGCGCAAGCTGCTGGTGCACGCGCTGGCGCCGTACGTCACCCGCGGACTGGCGAAGATCGGCGCGACGATCACCGCCACGGTTCCCGGCGACGAGGCGCGGCTGCTGGCCGAGGACCCGAAGGTCGCCGACGCGCTGCGCCACGAGGGTGCCGTGCTGCTGGTCGGTGAGCGGCTCGCCACCGTACCCGGCGGCTTGTCGGCGGCCGCCGCGCTGGCGGCCCGTACCGGGGCGAAGCTGGCCTGGGTGCCGCGCCGCGCCGGCGACCGGGGCGCGGTCGACGCCGGCTGCCTGCCCAACCTGCTGCCCGGCGCCCGCCCGGTCGCCGACCCGGCCGCTCGCTCGGAGCTGGCCGGACTCTGGGACCTCGCCGCCGGCGTCCTGCCCAGCCGGCCCGGCCGCGACACCGACGGCATCGTCGCCGCGGCGGCCGCGGGCGAACTCGGCGCGCTCCTCGTCGCCGGGGTGGACCCCGCCGACCTGGCCGACCCGCGGCTGGCCGAGGAAGCCCTCGACAAGGTGCCGTTCCTGGTCAGCCTGGAGCTGCGCAAGAGTGCGGTCAGCCGCCGCGCCGACGTGGTGTTCCCGGTCGCGCCGGTGGTCGAGAAGGCCGGCAGCTTCGTCGACTGGGAGGGCCGCCTGCGCACCTTCGAGGCGGTCCTCAACACCGCGTCGATGACCGACGCCCGGGTGCTCGACGCGCTCGCCGCCCAGCTCGACGTGACGCTGGGAACCGGCGATGTCAACAGCGTCCGCCGGGAGCTGGGTTCCCTGCCGGCCACCTCGACCGCCCCGGCCGAGGTACCGACCGTCGCCCCGGCCGCGCTGCCGGCGGTCGGCGCCGGCGAGGCCGTGCTCGCCACCTGGCACCACCTGGTCGACCTGGGCAGCCTGCTCGACGGCGACGAGGTGCTGGCCGGCACGGCCCGGGTGCCGGTGGTCCGGATCGGCAAGGCGGTCGCCGAGGCGCTCGGGGTCGCCGACGGTGAGGCGGTCACGGTCGGCACCGACCGTGGCGCACTGACCCTGCCGGCCGAGATCACCGAGATGCCGGACGGTGTGGTCTGGCTGCCGACCAACTCGCCCGGCGCGACCGTACGGCGCAGCCTCGGCGCGACGTCCGGCGCGGTCGTACGGGTCTCCGCCGGCGCCGGCGGACCTCTCCTGGCGCAGCAGAGCACTGAGGGAGCCGTTCAGTGATCACCACCTATCTGGCGCAGAGTCCGACACTCGAAGACTTCGGCAAGGACGTCTGGTGGCTCGTCCTGCTCAAGATCGTCGCAGTGTTCGTGATGCTGCTCCTGCTGACCCTCTTCACGATCAACTACGAACGCAAGGTCGTGGCCCGGATGGCGGTCCGGCCGGGCCCCAACCAGGTCGGGCCGAACGGCTGGTTCCAGTCGCTCACCGACGGCCTGAAACTGCCGTTCAAGGAAGAGATCATCCCGAAGACGGCCGACAAGGCCATCTACTTCCTCGCGCCGGTGATCTCGGCCACCTGCGCGTTCACCGCGTTCGCCGTCATTCCGTTCGGCCCGATGGTGTCGATCTTCGGGCAGCGGACCCCGCTCCAGCTGACCGACACGCCCGTCTCGGTCCTGCTGGTGCTCGCCTGTGCCTCCATCGGCGTCTACGGCATCGTGCTCGCCGGTTGGGCGTCCGGCTCGACCTACCCGTTGCTCGGCGGCCTCCGGTCGACCGCTCAGGTGATCTCGTACGAGGTGGCGATGGGGCTGTCCATCGTCGCGGTCTTCATGACCGCCGGCACGATGTCGACCTCCGAGATCATCCGGGCGCAGGAGCACGGCAACCCGATCAACCTGTTCGGCCTCGAGGTGACCGCACCCGGCTGGTACGCCGTACTGCTCGCGCCGAGCTTTGTCATCTACGCCATCTCGGCGGTCGGTGAGGTCAACCGGGCCCCGTTCGACCTGCCCGAGGCCGAGTCCGAGCTGGTCGGCGGCTTCCACACCGAATACTCGTCGTTCAAGTTCGCGATGTTCTTCCTCGCCGAGTACATCAACATGATCACGGTGTCGGCGCTGTGCACGACGCTGTTCCTCGGCGGCTGGCGGGCCCCGTGGCCGATCAGCTTCTGGGAGGGCGCCAACTCCGGCTGGTGGCCGATGCTGTGGTTCCTCGGCAAGGTGCTGCTCCTGCTCTTCGGCTTCATCTGGCTGCGGGCCACGCTGCCCCGGCTGCGCTACGACCAGTTCATGCGCTTCGGCTGGAAGATCCTGATCCCGGTCAGCCTGTTGTGGATCTTCGCCCTGGCCGGCATCAAGATCGTGCAGCAGCAGGAGGGCGGCCCCGCCCAGTACCTGATCATCGGCAGCATCGTCGTGGTCGTGCTGCTGCTGGCGCTGCTCTGGCCGTCCGGCAAGAAGGAACCCACCATCTCGCTCGAGGAGCAGATCGCCGCCCGCCCCAAGGGCAGCTTCCCGTTGCCGCCGATGGATCTACAGGTCCCGCCGAGCCCGCGGGCCCGACGCGACGTCGCCGAGCGGCAGCCCGCGCTGACCGGTGCCCGCGGCGACACCGCGGGCACCGGTGAAACGGGACCGGGCGCCACCGACCAGTCCAGCCCCAGCGGCCCGGCCGACAAGGAGGTGTGAGATGGCCTTCGGATCCATCAAGGGCTTCGGGGTGACCTTCTCCCACATGTTCCGGAAGGTCATCACCACCGACTACCCGTTCAAGCCGCCGGTCTCGGCGCCGCGCTACCACGGCCGGCACATCCTCAACCGGCACCCGGACGGGCTGGAGAAGTGCATCGGCTGCGAGCTGTGCGCCTGGGCCTGCCCGGCCGACGCGATCTACGTCGAGGGCGGCGACAACACCGAGGAGGAGCGCTTCTCGCCGGGTGAGCGCTACGCCAGCATCTACCAGATCAACTACGCCCGCTGCATCTTCTGCGGGCTGTGCATCGAGGCGTGCCCGACCCGTTCGCTGACGATGAGCAACGAATACGAGTTGGCCCGCGACTCGCGCCAGGATCTGATCTTCACCAAGGAACAGCTCCTGGCGCCGCTCCTGCCCGGCATGGAGCAGCCGCCGCACCCGATGCGTCTCGGCGACTCGGAGAAGGACTACTACGTCGGTGCGCTGACCAACCCCGGCACCTCGGCGGGCGCCGAACGGGCGCCCTGGTCGGAGTCGGGCACGGTCGACGGGTCCGGAGCGACTGGAGAGGTCAAATGACGAGCGCACAGGTGGTGCTCGCGGCGTCCGGCGGAGTGTCCACCGGTGAGCAGATCGCGTTCTGGGTGCTGGCACCGCTGGCGCTGGTCGGGGCATTCGGCATGGTGCTGGCCCGCAACGCCGTCCACTCGGCGCTGTGGCTGGTCGTCACCATGCTCTGCCTGGGGGCGTTCTACGTAATCCAGTCCGGGCCGTTCATCGGCATGGTGCAGATCATCGTCTACACCGGCGCGATCATGATGCTGTTCCTCTTCGTGCTGATGCTCGTCGGCCGGGACTCGTCCGACTCGCTGATCGAGACGCTACGCGGGCAGCGGCTGGCCGCGGTCGGGCTCGGCATCGGGTTCGCCGCACTCGTCGGTGCCGGCCTCGCCCGCGGACTCGGCAGCGTGGAGGCGGTCGGCCTCGACGAGGCGAACGCGAACGGCAACGTACAGGGCATCGCCGCCCTGCTCTTCACCGACTACGTCATCGTCTTCGAACTGTCCGGCGGGCTGTTGATCGTCGCGACGGTCGGCGCGATGGTGCTCGCGCACATCGAGCGGCGCAAGGGCGAGCGGCTCACCCAGGTCGAGCGGATGAAGGCCCGCTTCGCCCCCGGCAACGACCCGGGCCCGAAGCCCGGTCCCGGTGTCTTCGCCACGTCGTCGTCGGTCACCACCCCGGCCCGGCTGCCCGACGGGACGCTCAGCGAGCGGAGCATCCCGCGGATCCTGCCGGTGCGTGAGCTGAGCTCCTCCGAAACCGCACCGAAGGGGACCGAGAAGTGAGCTTCTTCGACGTCTCGCCGAACCATTACCTGATCCTGTCGGCGGTGCTGTTCACCATCGGCGCGGTGGGGGTGCTGATCCGGCGCAACGCCATCGTCCTGTTCATGTGTGTCGAGCTCATGCTCAACGCCGCCAATCTGAGCCTGGTCACGTTCAGCCGGATCAACGGCGACCTCAACGGTCAGATCATGGCGTTCTTCGTGATGGTGGTCGCCGCCGCCGAGGTCGTGGTCGGGTTGGCGATCATCATGTCGATCTTCCGTACTCGACGCTCGGCGAGCGTCGACGACGCGAACCTGCTGAAGTACTAAAGGGGCCCTCGAGTGGACGAGACTGTGGAGTACGCCCAAGCCACGGGGCTGTTGAGCAGCGTGTGGCTGCTGGTGGCCATCCCGCTGGCGAGCGCGGCGATCCTCCTGCTGCTCGGCCGCCGGGCCGACCGGTGGGGGCACTGGCTCGGCGTGGCGAGCGTCGGCGCCGCCTTCGTGCTGGGGCTGACCTATTTCTTCCAGCTCCGTGGCCTGGACAACAAGTCGGTCGAGCTGAGCCTGTGGGACTTCATCGCGGTCGGCAACTTCAACGTCGACTTCGGTCTGCTCTTCGACCCGCTGTCCGCGGTGTTCGTACTGCTGATTACCGGCGTCGGCTTCCTGATCCACATCTACGCGGTCGGGTACATGTCGCACGACGAGGGACGGCGGCGTTTCTTCGCCTTCTTCAACCTCTTCGTCGCCGCGATGCTGCTGCTCGTGCTCGGCAACAACTACGTGATGCTGTACGTCGGTTGGGAAGGCGTCGGTGTCGCGTCGTACCTGCTGATCTCGTTCTGGTATGACCGGCCGTCGGCGGCCACCGCCGGCAAGAAGGCGTTCCTGATGAACCGGGTCGGTGACGCCGGTCTGGCCATCGCCATCTTCATCATGTTCGCCACCCTCGGGACCACCCAGTACGACGAGGTCTTCAACGGCGTCAGCGCCCTGGCCGCCGGCACCGTCCTGGTGATGGGCCTGCTGCTCCTGCTCGGCGCGACCGGAAAGTCCGGCCAGTTCCCGCTTCAGGCCTGGCTCCCGGACGCGATGGAGGGCCCGACCCCGGTGTCGGCGCTCATCCACGCCGCGACCATGGTCACCGCCGGCGTCTACCTGATCGCCCGCTCGAACCCGATCTTCTCGGCCAACACCACCCTCCAGACGGTGGTGGTCAGCATCGGTGCGCTCACCCTGCTGATCGGCTGCATCATCGGCTGCGCCAAGGACGACATCAAGCGGGTCCTGGCCTGGTCGACGGTCTCCCAGATCGGCTACATGTTCCTCGGCGTCGGGCTCGGCGGCGCGGCGTACGCGCTGGCGATCATTCACCTGCTCGCGCACGGCTTCTTCAAGGCCGGCCTCTTCCTCGGTGCCGGCTCGGTCATGCACGGGATGCACGACCAGACCGACATCCGGCGCTTCGGCGGGCTGTGGAAGTACATGAAGATCACCTGGGCCACCTTCGGGTTGGCCTGGCTGGCGATCATCGGCCTTCCGCCGCTGTCCGGCTACTTCTCCAAGGAGCCGATCATCGCGGCGGCGTTCGACCGCGGCGACTGGACCTCCTGGCTCTTCGGCGGCGCCGCCCTGCTCGGTGCCGGCCTCACCGCCTTCTACATGACCCGCCTGTTCGTGCTCACCTTCCACGGACCGAAGCGCTGGACCGACGAGATCGAGCACCCGCACGAGTCGCCGCCGGTCATGACGGTCCCGCTGGTGCTGCTCGCCGTCGGCTCGGTCGGTGCCGGTGCGCTGCTCGCATCGTCGGTGCCGGACTGGCTGACCCCGGTCCTCGGCAGCGAGCACGGCGAGTCGCACGGAGTGCTCTCGCACGCCGTCATCAACGTACTGTCCCTCGTGGTCACGGTGCTCGGTGTCGGCCTGGCGTGGATGCTCTTCCGCAACGGCACCGCCCTGCAGGAGCAGCCCGCCGGCCCGCTGGTCAGCGCCGCCCGCCGCAACCTCTACGCCGACGCCTTCAACGAGGTCGTCTTCGAGAAGCCGGGCATCTTCCTCACCCGTGCCCTGGTCTACTTCGACAACAAGGGCATCGACGGTGCGGTCAACGGCCTCGCCGCCGCGATCGGCGGCGGATCGGGTCGCCTGCGCCGGCTCCAGACCGGCTTCGTACGGTCGTACGCGATGTCGATGCTCGCCGGCGCCGTGGTCGTCGTCGCGGCGTTCCTCGCGCTGCAGTTGGGGTGGTTGGCGTGACGTACCAGGTACAGCCCGCCAGTGTCGGCGGACCTTGCGCTCACAACGGAGGTAAGGCCGAATAATGTCCGCTGACTTCCCCTTCCTCTCCGTGCTGACAGCGGCTCCGCTGGTCGGTGCCGTGGTGGTGGCGTTCATGCCACGCAGCCGGCCGGAGCTCGCCAAGCGGGTCGCCCTCGGCTGGTCGCTGGCCGTGTTCGTGCTCGCCGTGTTCATGTGGGTGTCGTTCGAGGTGGGCGGCGACCGGCTCCAGTTCCGTGAGTCGTATCCCTGGATCCCCAACTGGGGCGTCAACTTCACCTTCGCCGCCGACGGCATCGCGCTGGTGATGCTGGCCCTGATCGCCCTGCTCGTGCCGCTGGTGATCCTGGCGAGCTGGCACGACGCCGACAAGTCGAAGCGGTCGGTGCCGGTCTACTTCGCGCTGCTGCTCCTGCTCGAGTGCACGATGATCGGCGTCTTCGCCGCCGCCGACATCTTCCTGTTCTACGTGTTCTTCGAGGTCATGCTGGTGCCGATGTACTTCCTCATCGGCAGCTTCGGTGGGCACCAGCGGCAGTACGCGGCGGTGAAGTTCTTCCTCTACTCGCTGGTCGGCGGCCTCTTCATGCTCGCCGCGGTGATCGGCCTGTGGGTGGTCGGCGGGCGCACCTTCGACTGGGAGAGCCTGACCCAGATCGACATGACGACCGGCACCGAGCGGTGGCTGTTCCTCGGCTTCTTCATCGCGTTCGCGATCAAGGCACCGTTCTTCCCGTTCCACACCTGGCTGCCGGACGCCGGTGGCGCCGCCCCGGCCGGCTCGGCCGCACTGCTCGTCGGGGTCATGGACAAGGTCGGCACCTTCGGCATCCTGCGCTACTGCCTGCCGCTGTTCCCCGAGGCGTCGAAGTGGTTCGCGCCGTACGCGCTGACCCTCGCGGTGATCGGCATCATCTACGCGGCGCTGCTCGCCATCGGGCAGAACGACCTCAAGCGGCTGGTCTCCTACACGTCGATCGCCCACTTCGGCTTCATCGGGGTCGGCATCTTCGCGTTCACCACCCAGGCCGGCACCGGCGCGGTGCTCTACATGGTCAACCACGGCCTCGCCACCGGCCTGCTCTTCCTGGTCGTCGGCATGCTGGTCGCCCGGCGCGGGTCCGCGCTGGTCAGCGACTTCGGCGGCGCGGGCAAGCTGGTGCCGGTGCTCGCCGGGGTGCTGTTCTTCGCCGGTCTGGCGTCGCTGGCGCTGCCCGGCACCGCGCCGTTCGTGTCGGAGTTCCTGGTGTTGATCGGCACGTTCACGGTCAACAAACCGGTCGCCATCATCGCCACGGCCGGCATCATCCTCGCCGCCGCATACGTGCTGTGGATGGTGCAACGAACGACGCAGGGCACCCTCAATCCGGCACTGTCCGGGGTGGAGGGGATGCGCCGTGACCTGAACCTGCGGGAGAAGGTCGTCGTGACGCCTCTGATCCTTCTCCTGCTGCTGCTCGGCTTCTACCCGAAGCCGGTCACCGACGTCATCAACCCCGCCATCCAGGCGACGATGCAGGATGTCGGCAAGACCGACCCGGCGCCGACGGTGGCCACTGTTCAGGAGGCCGGCCGGTGAGCGCGAGGAGTGCAGCGAAGCGGAGCCCCGCAGTCGCGAACGAAGGGAGCATCCGGTGAATCAGCTCAAGCTCCCGGATATCGACTATGCGGCCATTGCGCCGATCCTGATCCTGTTCGCGGGCGCGTGTCTCGGCGTACTGCTCGAGGCGTTCCTCCCCCGTAAGCACCGGCACCGGGTGCAACTCGGGCTCGGGCTGCTCGCCCTCGTCGGCGCGCTGGTCATGGTGATCGTCGGCTTCGACACCCGTACCGTCACCGCGGGCGGGGCGCTGGCCATCGACGGGCCGACCCTGTTCCTGCAGGGCGCGATCATCATCCTCGCGCTGATGGCGCTGCTGCTGATGGGCGAGCGCTCGCTGGACCACGGCGGCCCGTTCGTCGCCCAGGCGGCGATCACCGCCGGCTCGGAGGCCGACCGCCGCCAGGCCGCCCGGGAGGGTGGGGCCACCGAGGTCTACCCCCTGGCGCTGTTCGCCATCGCCGGCATGATGGTCTTCGTCGCCGCGAACGACCTGCTGACGATGTTCATCGCGCTCGAGGTCTTCTCGCTGCCGCTCTATCTGCTGTGCGCGCTCGCCCGTCGGCGGCGGCTGCTCAGTCAGGAGGCCGCGCTGAAGTACTTCATGCTCGGTGCGTACGCCTCCGGCTTCTTCCTCTTCGGCATCGCGCTGATCTACGGCTTCACCGCCGGTGTGGCCACCGGTCCGGACGGCACGTCGGGCGGCGTCGACTTCGCCACCGTGCACGCCGCGGTGGGCAGCTCGACCGCGAGCCCGGTGCTGCTGTTCGCCGGTGTCGCGATGGTCGCCATCGGTCTGCTGTTCAAGGCCGCCGCCGCCCCGTTCCACGTGTGGACGCCGGACGTCTACCAGGGCGCCCCGACGTCGATCACGGCGTTCATGGCGGCCTGCACCAAGGTCGCGGCCTTCGGTGGTCTGCTGCGGGTGCTGTACGTGGCGCTCGAGGGGATCTCCTGGGACTACACGCCGGTGCTGGGCGCGATCGCGATCCTGACCATGCTGGTCGGTGCGGTGCTGGCGGTGACCCAGACCGACCTCAAGCGGCTGCTCGCCTACTCGTCGGTGGCCAACGCGGGCTACCTGCTGGTCGGCGTCCTGGCGCTGACCAAGGACGGGCTGTCGAGCACGATGTTCTACCTGGTCGCGTACGGCTTCACGGTCATCGCCGCGTTCGGGCTGCTGACCCTGGTCCGGGACGCGGACGGCGAGGCGACCCACCTGTCCCGCTGGGCGGGGCTCGGGCGGCGCTCACCGCTGCTCGCCGGTGCGTTCACGTTCATCCTGCTGGCCTTCGCCGGTATCCCGCTCACCAGCGGGTTCACCAGCAAGTTCGCGGTGTTCGGGGCGGCTCTCGACGGTGGTCAGAGCTGGCTGGTGATCGCGGGTGTGCTGACCAGCATGATCCTCGCGTTCCCCTACCTGCGGGTCGTGGTGATGATGTGGCTGTCCGAGCCGGGTGAGTCGACGCCGACGGTGTCGATCCCGGGCGCGTTCACCGCTGCCGCGCTGATGATCGGCGTGGTGGCGACCCTGGTGCTCGGGATCGCGCCGGCGCCGTTGCTCGACCTGACCAACAGCGCCGCCGAATTCGTGCAATGACGCCGTACCGGCCCGATCGTCGCAGCCAGCAGCCCCGCACCTGGCCCAACTCGATGCATGTGGCATCGTTGGGGGCGTGGTGAGGACGGTTGGCGGACGATCGGGCACGGCCGGCGGGGCGCTGACCTCGATCGGGGTCGACTTCGCCGACCCGGTGGTCGAGGCATCGGTCCTCCGTACGTTGGCGACGGTCGAGTCCGAGTTGCGGGCGAGTGTCGAGAGCGCCGATCCGTTCGTCACCGAGGCTGCCAGCCACCTCGTCGAGGCCGGTGGCAAGCGGTTCCGTCCGCTGCTGGTGTCGCTCGGGGCGCATTTCGGCGACCCTGACGCGCCGCTGGTCGTGCCGGCGGCGCTGGTCATGGAGTTGACCCACCTGGCGACGCTCTACCACGACGACGTGATGGACGAGGCGTCCGTGCGGCGCGGTGCGCCCAGCGCGAACTCCCGCTGGACCAACTCGGTCGCGATTCTGGTCGGCGACTACCTCTTCGCGCGGGCGTCGGCCATCGCGGCCGGACTGGGCACCGAGGCCGTCCAGCTCCAGGCGCACACCTTCGCCCGGCTCGTGCACGGGCAGATCGCCGAGACGACCGGTCCGCGTGACGGCGCCGACCCGGTGGCCCACCACCTGCACGTGATCGCGGAGAAGACGGGGTCGTTGATCGCGACGTCCGCGCGGTTCGGCGGGATGTTCGGCGCGGCCGAGCCGTCGCACGTGGAGGCCCTGGCCGGGTACGGCGAGACGATCGGGGTCGCGTTCCAGCTCTCCGACGACCTGCTCGACATCGCGTCGGAGTCGGCCCAGTCGGGCAAGACCCCCGGCACCGACCTGCGGGAGGGCGTGCCGACGCTCCCGGTCCTCTACGCGTTGGCCTCCGACGACCGGGACGCCGCTTCGGTGCGGCTGCGGGAGATCCTCAGCGCCGGCGCGGTGACCGACGACGACCTGCACGCCGAGGCGCTCACACTGCTGCGTGAGTCGCCGGCGCTCAAGCGGGCCCGGGAGACGGTGCGGTCGTACGCCGAGGAGGCCCGGTCCCGGCTGATGGTGTTGCCGGACGGCTCGCCGCGTCGGGCGCTCGAGTCGCTCTGCGATTTCATCGCCGACCGCACCAGCTAGGTAACCGTGATCTCGGCCGGTGGTCAGCCGGTCGTCACGGAACTGTCGGATGCCCAACGGAATTCGTCTCTTCATTCGTGTGGCGATTGAACGGGCAAATAGGGCTAATGGCATGGCTGTTGCCCAGATCGATTCGCTGCCCGTACGGCCCATGTGCCCGGTCCGGGATCTCTGTATGACCGCGTTCCACCTTTGTCGGTGTGCCTGCGCAAGCGGCGCCGAGTCGGCTGCCGCCGCGCCCCGCTGGGTGATGAATTAGCAGTTCAATGCCATTGGGTGCCACCCGTGCGGGCGGCGGAAAACGGTCGGCCGGAAGCCGATGTTCGGTGCCGGTGCGTAACCGCTTGCCCGATCTTGCGGTACCCGGGTGCCGTTCCGGACGACGCGTCGGGCGCCCCTGGGGGCGGGTGATCCGGCTTCGAGTGCCGACTGTACGAACAGTACGTATCGGATGCACTACCTAAAGTCTCTGTACATCCGGGTCGCTCGATCCGAATGGGCATTCCGCAGGACTGGTCTTTTTCATATGGTGTAACTCCTTGGTTAGCGGAGGTGGTTGTGCGCGACCCCCTGGCAGAACCGTCAGACCTGATCCGTAGCGTCTCGCGTGCGCTGCGAGTGCTGGAGGCGGTCGGGCGTGCCCCCAAGGGCCTGACCGTCAAACAGATCGCCCGACGCTGCGAGCTGACCGTGGCCACCACTTACCACCTGGTGCGCACGCTCGCCTACGAGGGCTACGTGATCAGACGTGAGGACGGCACCTACATCGTCGGCCTTGAGGTCGCCGACCGTTACCGCGAACTGGTGACCGCCTTCCGCGGGCCGGCGACCGTCGGCGAGGTGCTTCGTCGTACGGCCCTGGACAGCGGCTACAGCCACTACCTCGGCCGCTTCGTCGGCGGCCAGGTGGCGATCACCGCCGGTGCCGAGGGCGCCCGGTCGCCGTACCTGGAAGACCTGGTGCCCGGATTCGACGAGGGGGCGCACGCGACCGCGCTCGGCAAGGCCCTGCTCGCCACCCTCAGCGTCGACCAGCGATTCCGCTACCTGCGCGAGTACGGCATGCGACCGTTCACACCCAACACCCTGGTCGCGGTCGACGCGATCGAGGCCGACCTTGCGGCCGGTGACCGCCGGGGCATGCAGTTGGAGATGGGCCAGTTCCGTCAGGGCGTCGCCTGCGCGGCGGTGCTGGTGACCCCCGACAAGGACATGGAACGCCGGGTGGTGCTGGCCTGCGCGCTGCCGGCGGCGGAGATGATGACCTCTGCCCGGGTCGTCCGGACCCGCCTGCTGACCGCCGCCCGGTCGATCGCCGACGCCCTCAACAGCGACCCCTGACACAGCACGGCGCCCCGCACACCAGCGGTGTACGGGGCGCCGCAGGAAAATGCCCGGTCAGCTGCCGATCTCTCCCCCGTCGAGCCGCCAGGTGACCACGACGCCCGGCTTGGCGAAGTCGCCGTCCGGCCAGTTCGACGCCGGCTCCTCCAGCGAGGCACCGGAGATCTCGCCCGGGTGCTGGACAGCCACGAACACCGACCGGTTGTCGGTCGTGATGAACGGCCCACAGGTCTCCGCACCGAGCGGCACGGTCAGGAACTGCTTGAGGTGCCCCCGCTCCGGTCCCTCGATCGCCGTGGCGAAAAGGCCGTCGTTGCTGCCCAGCGCGTTGCCGTCGGTCGAGATCCACAGGTTGCCGGCGCCGTCGAACGCGACGTTGTCCGGGCAGGAGATCGGCGACACCTTCGTCTTGTCGTACCCGGCGAAGTAGGTCGACGGGTCGGTCGGGTCGCCGCAGACGATCGGGATCGACCAGGTGAAGGTCTCCGCCGTGTTGTCGCCGCGGTCCTCGACCAGCTCCACGATGTGCCCGTGCCGGTTGGCGTTGCGCGGGTTCGCCTCGTCGGCCTTCGGGTTGCTGCCCACACCCCGGTTGGTGTTGTTGGTCAGCGCCACGTAGATCTTGCCGGTCAGCAGGCTCGGCTCCACGTCCTCCGGCCGGTCCATCTTGGTCGCACCGACCGCGTCACCGGCGAGCCGGGTGAAGGTCAGCACCTCGGCCGCGGTCATCCCCGGCACGTACGAGGTGTTGCCCCGGACCAGCTTGATCCACGTACCGGTGCCGTTGAAGGCACCGTCCGACGGCAGCTTGCCCGAACCGTCGATCTCGTCGGCGCTGGTGGAGTCCAGCTTGGCGACGTAGAGCGTGCCCGACTCCAGCAGCGTCAGGTTGTGCTTACGGGCCACCGTCGAGTTGTCGTCGATGAACTTCTTGTCCGACACGAACTTGTAGAGGTAGTCGAACCGCTCGTCGTCACCCATGTAGGCGACCACGTGGCCGTCCTTGGCCACGATCACGTTCGCGCCCTCGTGCTTGAAGCGGCCCAACGCGGTGTGCTTGCGCTGGCCCCCTTGAGGTCGTACGGGTCGACCTCGACGATCCAGCCGAAGCGGTTGGCCTCGTTGGGGTGCTTCGCCAGGTCGAAGCGCTCGTCCACCCGGTCCCACTTGCGGCTGTCGCTCGGGTAGCGGGTGGTGGTGCTGATGCCGTACCGGGCGAGCTTCGGCTTGACCGCCTCCGGCACCCCGTCACCACCGACGAAGTACTGGTTGAAGTTCTCCTCGCCGGAAAGCACGGTGCCCCACGGGGTGACGCCGCCGGCGCAGTTGTTCAGCGTGCCGATCGCGGTGCGGCCCTTCGGGTCGGCGGCCGTCTTCAGCAGATCCGACCCGGCGGCCGGGCCGGTGAAGGCGAACGGCGTCTCGAGCGCCGTCAGCCGCCGGTTGTACGGCCGCTTGCCCTTGGTCGCGACGACCCACTCGCCGGTCTCCTCGACCCGGGCCAGCTCGATCACGGTCATGCCGTGCGCCGCGATCGCGACCTTGATCTGCTCCAGCGTCATCGCGTCGAAGGTGGTGAACCCCGGGAACATCAGGTTCTCGTTGGTGTACTCGTGGTTGACCACCAGCAGGGCGTGCTTGTTGTGCTGGTGCAGCGGCAGGATGCCGACGTAGTCGTTGTTGTAGCCGAACTGCACCGACTGCTTCGCCGCCGTCTGGTCGTTGACGTCGAACTCGGGCGCGCCCGGCACCACCGGGTCACCCCAGCGGATGACGACCGAGTGGTCGTAGCCGTTGGGCACGACGAACGTGTCCAGCCGGTTCGGCGGGATCGGCTTGAAGGTGAGCGCACCGTTGCCGGACCTCGGCCGGTTCGGCGTCAGCGCCGCCAGGTCCGGCCCGGGCGGGGTGGCGGCGGCCGGGGCCGCGCCCAGCAGCGCGCCACCGGTCGCGCCGCCGACACCCAGCACGAGCGCGCCGACGGCGCTGGCCCGTACGACGCCCCGGCGCGACATGCCGGAGTTGACCACGTCCGTGAAGTAGGGGTTGTCCGATTCGTTGGGCACCGGGTGGTCGCAGGCGTTTCCGCAGCGGTAGAGACAGGTCATCGCGCTGCGGCTGCCGTGGACGGCCTGGCCGAGCAGCGGCAGGAGCCGGCGTCGGTCACTCATGGAAATGGGCCTCCTAGCTGGTCGGGACACATCCCGTCGGGGGTGGGGCCTGGTCGGGACGGGGATGCGTGCGTGCCGGACGCTAAGAGGACGCCGTGAGCGGGGACCGGCCGCTCGGTGAACCCCGGATGAACACCTGCGTCGATACGCCGACCGGACCGCCGGTCCTGCGATGAACCGCTGGTGACGGGCTTGCGTGCACTATTGCGGAGGACCTGTCCGCGAGCGAGCCGAGGAGGAGCGATCACCGACCGGGACGCCCAGCTGCTGCGCGCGCTGCACGACGAACACGCCGACGCGCTGCTCGCGCACGCCCTGCGGCTCACCGGCGGCGACCGGCAGCGGGCCGAGGACCTGGTGCAGGAGACGCTGCTGCGGGCCTGGCGGCATCCGGAGGCGCTCGACCCCAGCCGCGGCCCGGTCCGCGGCTGGCTCTTCACCACCGCCCGCAACCTCGCCATCGACGCCTGGCGGCGCCGCACCGCCCGGGGCGGCGAGGTGGTGACCGACGAGGTGCCGGAGCCGCCGCCGACCGTCGACGAAGCCGACCGGGCGGTGGAGGCGTGGACGGTCGCCGAGGCGCTCGCCCGCCTCTCGCCGGCCCACCGGGACGTCCTCGTCGAGTGCTTCTACCAGGGCCGCTCGGTCAACGAGGCGGCCGCCCGCCTGGGCATCCCGCCGGGCACGGTCAAGTCCCGCACGCACTACGCACTGCGTTCGCTGCGGCTGGTACTCGAAGAGATGGGAGTGACCCGGTGAGCGGCCACGGCGGGCGGCACCCGGTACGGGCCCGCGGGGTGATGTCATGAGCTGCGAGTTCGCGCACGACGACGGCGCATACGTGCTCGGTGCGCTGTCCCCCGCGGAGCGGGAGCGGTACGAGCGCCACCTCGCCGGCTGTCCGGCCTGCCGGGAGGCGGTCGGCGAGATCGCCGTACTGCCGGGGCTGCTCGGCCGGCTCGACCAGGCCGGCCTGGACCGGGTGGCCGGCCCGCCGTCCACCGGGCCACAGGTCGCGACCCTGCTCGCCGAGGCCGCCACCCTGCGCCGGCGGAACCGGGCCCGACGGCGCTGGCGGTACGCGGGCGTGGCCCTCGTCGCCGGCTGCCTGGCCCTCTTCGTCGGCCTGGGCGTCGGGTCGCTGCGCACCCCCGCCGGGCCGGCCGGCACCGACTTCCAGATCCGTACGGTGACCATGGAGCCGGTGCAGGGGTCGGTACCGGTGACCGCCGAGATCGGCCTCAACGGGGCGACCTGGGGCACCGAGGTCGTCATGCGGTGCGCGTACGCACAGACCGGCAGCTACGCGAAGGCGTACACGTTCCGGCTGGTCGCGTACGGGCCGGACGGGGCGTCGGAGCAGGTCGGCTCGTGGCGGGCAGCACCCGGCGACGACGTCACGTTCACCGGGGCGACCCGGTTCTCCGCCGACGAACTGGTCCGGATCGAACTGACCAGGTACGACGGCACCCCGCTGCTGGCGTACGACGTGCCGTAGCCGCCGCGGCGCGGCCGGTCAGTGCGGTGCGGCGGTGGCGACCGGCTCGGCCGCGGCGGCCCGCACCCGCGCGATCCGGCGACTGCGGGCGTGTCGCAGGCCGTCGAAGGTGAACAGCACCAGGGCACCCCACACCAGGGCGAACCCGCCGATCCGGGCCGGCGGCATCGGCTCGTGGAAGACCAGGACGCCGATCGCGAACTGGAGGATCGGCGCGATGTACTGCAGGATCCCCAGCGCGGTGAGCGGCAGCCGGTTCGCCGCCCCGGCGAAGAGCAGCAACGGGATCGCGGTGGCCGCGCCGGCGAGCACCAGCAGCGTCGTGTGCGTCACCGAGACCTGGCCGAACGCCGCCCCGCCCTGCCAACTCAGCCAGGCCAGGTAGGTCACGGCCGGCAGGGCGAGCACCGCCGACTCGACGAACATCCCCTCCGCGGCCGGCAGCGCCAGCCGCTTCTTCGTCAGGCTGTACGCGGCGAAGGACAGGGCCAGGATCAGCGCGACGTACGGCAGCCGGCCGTAGTCGTACGTCAGCACCGCCACGGCGACCGTGCCGAGCCCGAGCGCCACCCACTGCGCCACCCGCAGCCGTTCGCGCAGCACGGTGACCCCGAGCAGCACGACCACCAGCGGGGTGATGAAGTAGCCGAGCGACGTCTCCACGACCCGCCCGCTGTTGACCCCGTAGATGTACGTGCCCCAGTTGACGGCGATCAACGTGGCGGCGATCAGGACGCCGGCGACCGCGGCCGGCCGGCGCAGCAGCGGCAGCACGAACGACCAGTTGCGCAGTACGGCCAGCACCAGCGCGACGAACACGACCGACCAGACGACCCGGTGGGCCAGGATCTCCACCGGACCGGCCGGCCGCAGCAGCTTGATGTACAGCGGGAAGAAACCCCAGAGCAGGTACGCCACGAAGCCGTACAGGTAACCCCGGCGCAGCTCGGTCACGCGTCCACCTCGCTCCGCTCGGTCATGCGACCCCTCCGCTGCGCTGCGTGGCCGCATGACTGGTACCGAGCTGGCTGATGCCCTCGCTCCGCTCGGTCATGTGCCCACTCGGACCCGCTTGCTCATGCCCTCACCGTAAGGGGTCGAACGGCTTCTGGGCCTTGCCGGTGACTGCCGTCACTCCTGGTCACGCTGGTCGAGTTGCATCCAGCGCTCCGGGTTGGGTAGCGCCTCGAAACCGAGCCTGCCGTACACCCCGTGAGCGTCGACGGTGGCCAGCAGGATCCGGCGTACGCCCCGGGCGGCGAGTTCGTCGCGGGCGGTCGACACCAACCACGTACCCAGCCCACGCCCACGCTCGGCACCGTCGACGAACACGTCGCACAGCCAGGCGAAGGTGGCGCCGTCGGTCACCACCCGGGCGAACGCGACCTGGACCCGGTCGGTCGGCCGGTAGACGGCGAAGACCGTCGACCCCATGATCGAGCGGGCGACCAGGGGCCGGTCCCGGTCCTTGGCCCAGTACGACTCGGTGGACAACCATCGGTGGACCCGGTCGACGTCGATCCGGCGGGGGTCGTCGGAAAGCTCGTAACCATCGCCCCGGGTGATCGTCAGCACGCCCCGACGGTAGCCGGCGCCGGGCCGGCCGGCGCGGGCTGATCACCCCGTTGTGGTCCCGGTCGCGGTGTCCGCCCGCGGGCGCCGTCCCGGCCCTGGTCGAGAGGTCAGTCGCGGTCCAGGATCAGCCCGAGTACCCAGGTCACCACGCCGACGAGAAGCGCGCCGAGTACGGCCGAGGGCCAGAAGTTTTCGACATGGAACGGCAGGTCCAGCTGACCGGCGATCCAGCTGGTGAGCAGGAACAGCAGGCCGTTGACCACCAGCGCGATCAGGCCGAGGGTGAGCAGGTAGAAAGCGCAACCGATGGTCTTGATGACCGGCTGCAACACGGCGTTGACCAGACCGAAGATGACCGAAACCAGCAGCAGCGCGACCACCGCCTCGCCGATCGACCCGGTGTTCAGGTGGATACCGGGGATCAGCAGCGTGGCGAGCCAGAAGGCCAGGGCGGTGCTGGCCAGCCGGATGACGATGCCTTTCACGAGAGACATGCGCAGGATCGTGCCATGTCGTCGATCTTCGTCCCGACCCGCGTCGGGTCGGACATCGCAGGTCGCGGTTTCACCGCCCGGCCGGCGGGCCGGTCATGCCGGCCTCGGCCGGGGTCGGTGACAGCCGCGCCCAGAGCAGCCGGGGCCGGTCGACGACGCCGATCATGTCCGTCCGGATCCGTGGCAACCAGTCCGCCGAGGCGCCCAGGCCGAGCGCTGGCCCGACCAGGGCCGCCTCGTCCGGCCGCAGCCGTTGGAGCAGGACGAGGTCGGCGGCGGTCAGTGCCCCGGTGTCCGCCGGGGCGATCTCGTCACGGACCACCAGGCTGGTCGTCCAGGCGCTCGTGGGCGCCGCCTCGCCGACGACCACGGCGCTGTCGAACACGACCAGCAAAGGGCGCAGCGGTGCTGCCGGTGGGCCGCCGACCGGCTGCCCGGCCGGGACCAGCGTCACCGCCCCGTCCGGCGCGCCGACCCCGCGTACGAACGGCTCCCAGGCCCGGCCCCGGTCGGTCCGTACGACGACCCGGGCGCCCAGCGCCAGCGCACGCAGCGTGACCAACCGGGCCGCGAAGAGCCCGCCGACCACCAGCACCAGGGTCGGTTCGGCCCGGAACACGCGGGCGATCACCGGGGCGCCGTGCCGGTCGGCGCCCAACACGAGCCCGGCGCCGCCGACCGGCAACACGAGCCCGTCGAGGACACCGGACGCGACCGGCTGCGGGGGCCGACCCGCGCCGGGGCCGCACAGCGGCAGGGTCGCGGCGAGGCCCGGCAGGTGCTCTCCGTCGAGCCGGTCTGCCCGTGCCCCGCCGGTCGCGAGCAGTTCGTGCAGCAGCCGCGTCGCCGCGGACAGGTCGGCGGGGGAGTTCGCGGCGAGCCGTACCGCAAGCTCCGCCGGGAGGGCGTCGGTGGCGTCGGCGGGACGCGGCCCGGCGCCGACCGAGACGGTGCTCGCCGCCACCGGCAGGCCCAGCAGCCCGGGTAGGAGCCGGCGGGTGGCCGGAACGTCGGGGGCGGGCCACCGGCGCACCCGGAACGTCGCCTGCACCAGCCCGCCGGCCGACACCGCAGGCCAGGTCTCCGTCGGTCCGGCACCGTCGAGGTGGGCCAGTTCGGCGAGCACGGGCGACACCGCCTCGGCGGGCAGCGGCCGGACCGGCACCGGGGCGAGTCGACGCCGGAGCCGGCGCACCTGGCTGGACAGGGTGCGCCGCAGGTCGTCGTCGGACCAGCCCTCGGCCCGTAGCACCCGTACCGCGAGGAGTGCCCGGGTCGTGCCGGGCACCCGGCCGTCGGTCAACCGCCGGTACGACGCGGCCGGACCATCCGTACCCGGCCGGGGTGCCGGCGACGCGGTGATCAGCAGTTGGACCCGCACCGGCGGGGAGTCGTCGCCGGCCGGCGGCAACAGGCCCGCCGGGTTCGGCAGCGGTCGGGGTGGATCGGCGAGCACCCGGGCCGGCTCGTCCAGGGCGAGAACAGCGGTGAGCCCTTCGGCGTCGGCGACGATCCCGACGCGCTCCCCGCCGAGGTCGGTGGCGATCAGTTCGGCGCCCGGCGCGACCAGCCCGAGCACGTCCACCGGCCGGGGTGCGCCACCGGTGGCGCGGTTACGGGTCGCGTACCGGACGGCGACCGCGAACCATTCGTACGCCCAGCGGTGGTCCACCCGTACCCAGGCGGTGACGGTGAGCACGGTGGCGGCCAGCACCGCGCCGGTCAGGGCGATCGGCCCACTTCCCGCGGCGGCGACGACCAGGGCGACCGCCGCCTGCGCGGCGACCACCTGCCCGGCCCGTACGCCGATCGGCCGGCGCCGGCCGGCGGGTGCCCTGACGGGCGGTGCCGGCCGGTCGTCCGGGACGGTCGTGGTCACCGCGATGGCCTCCCGTACGTCGGCACCGGCACCCGTCCGTTACTCCCCTGTGGACGATGTGTCGACGGGGCGTTCGGTAGTGGCTTGGTGGCCTATCGTATTGGCCGGACCGAGTGGGAGGGGGCCCGATGCCGTCGTCGCGGCAGGACCAGCTGCACTCGTACCAGTTCATGGTCCAGCGGGTCGTGTCGGTGCTCGTCATGCGGGAGACCGATCCGGCGCATTCGCCCTTCCGGCGGGTCGTCGGGGCGACGCTGGCCAGTGTCCTCATCGCACTGATCGCGTTGGGTGGGGTGGCCGTGTACGGAGTGGTCGCCGGTGGGGGCGCCAACTGGCGTGATCCGGCCGCGGTGATCGTCGAGAAGGAGTCCGGCGCCCGCTACGTCTTCCGGGCGGAAAAGCTCCACCTGGTCCTCAACTACGCTTCCGCACTGCTCATCGTCGGCTCGACCGAGCCGAAAACGGTCCTGGTCTCCCGCCGGTCGATCGAGGGGGTGCCGCGTGGGGTGCCGCTCGGCATCACCGGCGCGCCCGATTCGCTGCCGGCCGCCGACCGGTTGTCGGCGGCACCGTGGGCGGTGTGCTCGATGCCGGCCGGTGGGGACGGGCGCCCGGCGCCCCGGTCGGCGCTGCTGGTCGGGGCCGCACCGCCGGGCGGCGTGCCGCTGGACGACCGTGCCGTGCTCGGCCGGCACCCGGACGGCTCCCTGCACCTGGTCCGGCACGACCGCCGGCACCTGGTACGCGACGAAACCCTGGTGCTGACCGCCCTCGGCTGGACCGGGGTGCGGCCCGTTCCCCTGGCGCCGGCTCTGCTCAACGCCCTGCCGGTCGGGGCAGACCTGGCCGGGATCCGGATCGTCGATCATGGACAATCGGTCACGGAGTTGCCCGGTGCCCGGGTCGGCGAGGTCTTCGTGGTCGCCAGCCAGGACGGCGGCCGGCAGTACGCCGTCGCCGGTCGCGGCGGCCTCGCGGGCATCACCCAGGTGCAGGCAGACCTGCTGCTCACCGCACTCGGCCAGGACCGCCCGACGGAGTTGTCGCAGGGGCGGTTCGCCGGCCTTCCCCGGATTGCGGACCTGGTGCCCACCGGCGACGCCGCGCCACCGGCCACCACGCCCCGGCTGGTCGACGCCGGATCCGGTGCCACCTGTGGCATCGTGCGCGACGACGCCGGGGGTGCCGAGGTACGCGTCGGCGTCACCACCCTGGCGGTCGGGGAATCCGTGGCGACCGGCGCCCGGTCGGATCACGGAGCCGCACTCGCCGACCACGTGGTGGTGGTGCCCGGTCGGGGCGCGGTCGTCGAGGCGACGGCGGCACCGGGCGCCGCGGGTGCGATCTCGATCGTCACCGACCTCGGTCTGCGCCACACGGTGTCGGGTGTGGACGTTCTCGCCGTGCTCGGGTTGGGCGCCGTACGCCCACAGCGCCTGCCGGCGAACCTGGTGGCGCTGGTGCCGGCCGGGGCTGCGCTCGACCCCGAGGCCGCCCGGGCGGCGGCCACCGTGCGCTAGTCGGCTGCTTCGAGGGTTATCCACAGGCTGGCGGCGATGGCTATCGCACTTGCTTCCGTCCGACTACCGTCAGCGACGAGACGCGTGTCGATCCACTTTGGATGGCACGGGAGCCGCTGAGCGTTCGGGAACGGGGGTTACGGATGACGCAGACACAGGCAGAGGCCGCGGTGATGCGACAGACCGCGGACAGGTTCGAGCAGGTCGAGGAATCGTTGCGCAGCATGCTCAACGGACTCAAGGCTGACCTGGAGGTGTTGCAGACCGCCTGGCAGGGTGCCGGCGGCCGCTCCTTCGAACAGGTCAAACAGCAATGGACACAGAACCAGGAAACGCTCCAGCGGGCGCTGCGCGAGACCGCCGCCGGCATCCGCACCGCCGGCCAGCGATACGAGGCCGTCGACGCCGAGGCGGCGGGCCGGATAGCCAACACCAACCGCGGCCTGACCCTGCCGCTCTGACCCGGGGAGGGACGCCCGATGCGCAACGACGAAGTGCTGGTGGTCAGGTTCGGCCAGATGCAGCAGGCCAGTGCCGACATCCAGAAGGCGCTCAACACCCTGGGCGCACAGCTCGACCAGCTCGAACGTGACGCCGCTCCGCTGGTCGCCAAGTGGGACGGCGAGGCGAGCCAGGCCTACCAGATCCGCCAGGACCGGTGGCGGACGTCGTCCGCCGAGCTGCGGGCGATGCTCAGGGAGATCAAGGTCGCCCTGGACGACTCCGCCGCCGACTACCTGGCCACCGACCGGCGGGCGGCCGAACTCTTCAGCTAGCCGCCGGGGCCGGCCCGCCTGCCCTGACCGTTGTCGGGCGGGCGGGCCGGGCGTCGTCAGGCGGGCGGGCCCGCGGGGCGCCAGCGTCGTCGGCGACCGCGAGGCAGCACGACCGCCACCAGCAGAGCCGTCACCGCCGCCGTGCCGCCCACCCCGGCGAACAGCACCGCCCGATCCCGGGCCCGGTCGCGCCGCCCCCGCTCTCCGACGGTGGCCGGATCCGCGGTGGCGCCCGGAAGCACGACCGGCGCCGGCTCCCACCCGGCCGCGCCGGTCTCGGTGACCGCACGGTGCGGATTGACGATTCCGGCGCCGTGACCGTCCGCCCCGTCGCCGGCGGGGGCCGGGTCGGCCGTGGCGACGATCCGCTCGGCCACCTCCACAGCAGACAGGTCCGGCCGGTACTCCCGGACCAGCGCCGCGGTGGCGGCCACGAACGGGGCTGCGTAACTCGTGCCGTCCTGGCGCCGGTGGCCGCCACCCGGCACCGCGGCGAGCACCCCGGCACCGGGCGCGGCCACGTCCACGTAGCTGCCGGTCTGGGAGAACGGGGCGCGGCGGCCGTCAGCCGCGATCGCGCCCACCCCGAGCACCCCGTCGTAGGCGGCCGGATAGGGGAGCGGATCACCGTCGTCGTGCAGGTTGCCCGCGGCGGCGACGACCACCACGTCCCTGGCGACCGCGTAGGCGATCGCGGCACGCACGGCTGGATCGTCGCGATAGAGCACCACGGACAGATTCAGAACCTCGGCGCCGTTGTCGGTCGCCCACCGGATGGCCCCGGCGAACTGCCCGACGCCGACCGTACGTCCCGACTGCTCGCCGTCGACGATCTGCTGCTCGCTGACCCGTACCGGCAGGATCGTCGCGCCGGGAGCCAGACCGCGGAACGGCACATCGTCGCGCGGGGCGGCCGCGATGAGGCTCGCGACGGCCGTGCCGTGCCCCGCACAGTCCCGCCGGCCGTCCCCGGGGTCGAGGCGGTCGACGCCGCCCACCACCCGGTCCCTCAGCTGCGGGTGATGCCGGTCGACGCCGGAGTCGATCACGGCGACGGTCACGCCCGCCCCGGTTGCCAGGGGCGCGAGGCGTTCGGGGGCGAAACGCAGCTGGGCCCAGGGCACCTCCGTCGCCACCTCGCCGGGCGCGGGCGGGGTGGCACAGTGCGGCGCCGCGAGGGCGGCGGGCGCTGGCAGCGCCAGGGGCGAGAACAGGGTCGTACCGAGGGCCGCGCCGGCCAGTGCGGCGCGGGCTGTGCGGCCGGGCATGACAAGACCTTTCGATTCGTGTCGGGTCCGGCACCGGATGTTAGCGGCGGCCCCCCGACCGTGGTATCCCGCACAGGCCATGCATTGTGATCTTGTTTTTACCTTGTAGGTTGTACGCGATGCCTGTGGCCTCTTCGGTGGAAGGGAGGTGGCCGTGACCGAATGGGAGCCGGCCACCGAGGCCGAGGCCGCCATGCGGGACGCTTTGCGCGCGAATGACCAGGAAGTTTACTTCCGGATCCTCGCCCGTACCGAGCTCCTGCTGCCGGTCTCCGCCGACGCGCTGGCCGGCCGTACGACGATGGGTTGGGGCACCTGGAGCACGGGTGGACGTACGCACGTCCTCGCCTTCACCTCCAGTGACGCGCTCCAGGCGTGCCTGGCCGACGACGCCAGCTCTGCTCGCCGGGTGCCTTACCACGAGCTGGCCAACAACTGGCCCAATCTCGAATGGTGGCTGGCCGTGAACCCCGGCCTGCCGATCGAGGGCTACCTTCCCGCCTGGTTCGTCTCCCAACTGGCGAGAGGTGATGTCCGGTTGCCGGGCCGCACCATCGGCGCCCGGGCGCGGCTGGAGCGGGTGGAGCAGGCGGCGCGAGCGCGTGCCACCGCAGCCGTGCCGCGTTCCGCCGCCGATCCGACCTCCCCGGCGCACCCCGGAGCGCCCTCCGGCCAACGGCCGGCCGCGGCTGAAACACCAGTCTCGCCGCCGGGCGGCCGGTCCGGTATGCCGGCGCCGGTGTCCGGTATGTCGACGTCGGGCGCGCCCACATCTGGTGTGCCGACGTCTGCCGTTCCGATCTCGGGTGTTCCGACGTCTGGCGCCCCGGTCTCCCCGGCCCCTACTGTGCCGCCGCCGGTGCCGACCGCCTTCGGCCACCCGGTCGCTGTGCCACCCGTCCAGGCCGGCCCGCCGCTGGCGCCACCATCCGCCCCGGTGCCACCGTCGATCCCTACCCCGTCCGCGCCGCCTTCTCCGACGGTATCCACGGCAGCTGCGGGCCAGGCCGGCGCACCCGTCTCCGCGAATCCGGTCTCGCCGGGGCCGACGTTGCCGACCAGACCGACGGGCGGTGCCCCGTCGCCCTCGTTCTTCGAGAAACCCGCCCGGCCGCCGCGCGAGGGATACGGGGGCCCGCCCCGGCCCGCGCCGCTCGGGAACGACCGGCGTCCAGGAGCCGGTGCCTGGTCCGCGAGCGCCGGCCCGAACCCCTCAGCGCCGCCCACCGCTGATCGGCCGTCGCCCGCCGGTGACCGGTCTCCGGCGCAAGCCGGTGGCGAATGGTCGACAGCCCATCAGGGTGCCCCGGCCACCCACCCGACGGCCACGTCCTCCGGTGGCTGGTTGCCCCAGTCCGGGCACCGGGAAGCCGAGCACCACGGAGTCGACTCCGGATCCGGAGTCGCTGGCCCCGGCCGGCCGACCGGAAGCCCCAACTCCGCCCCCGAGGCGCCGGACGCGACCCCACAGTCCCACCACGGCCGGCCGGCGGTCGCGGGCTGGCTGCCCCAGTCGACCCCGACCACATTGGAGCCTCCCGCAGCGGAGCCGCCGGCCCCCACTACGCCGGCGCCGGGCGGCTGGCTCACCGATCGGGCGTCGACCGTCGAACGTCCGATCCTGCCGGCCACCCCCGAGGCAGCCGGGAACTCCACCCCCTGGAACGCCGAGCCAGCGACGGGCGGGGGCGCGGCCGGCGCCACCGGGGCGATGGCGAGCACCGCCGGGACGGACACCGACACCCCGACCGGCGCCTTCGCGGCCGGTCAGTGGGCACCTGTCACACCGTCGTCCGGCCCCGAGCCGCCGGCCGATCCACCGCGGCCACGGTCGTCGCCGGCGCCGGAGCCTGCTCCACCCGCGGTCGATCCGGCCCTCCGGGACTTCGTCGCGGCCAACTCCGTCGAGGAGAGCCTGGCCGAGGCCGCCCGAGCCGGAAACACCGACTCGTTTCTCTCGACCCTCCTGCTCGCGAAGGTCCTTCTGCCCACCACGCCCGACTCGGCCGCCGGCTCGAAGCCCGGACAGGAAGGCTTCACCTGGCACACGGAGACCCTGGACGGGGATACCTACATCGTCGTCTTCACCTCCCCGAGCGCCTGGCCGAGCATTCCGCCGAGCCGGTGGAAACGGTGGAAGTCAAGTTCATGCAGCTCATCCGGCGCTGGCCGGACGATGCCTGGTCGTTCGCGGTCAACCTGGGGTCGCCGATCGGCGCCAAGCTGCCCGGCGCCCAGATCATCGCCCTCGCGAGTTGGGCAGCCGACGTCGGGCTGGGCACCGACGATGGCGAGCCGGCCGAGCCGCCAGCAGCCGAGGAAACCACGCCCCGGTCGACGTACGCGCCGGCCCGGGAGGATCCCGGCAGTCCGACGATGATGCAGAAGACGATCGCCCCGAGCCAGGTCGCCTATTACCTCGACCGCGGCTACGACCGGGTGTCCGGCTTCGTGCACCGCGCGAACGAGATCGCCCACCTGACGTCGCCGGCCAAGCTGCATGCCGCGCTCGGGCTCGGTTATCAGGGTTCGCCCTTCAGCCGGGACATGGACGAGGTCTACGTGCTGCGGTGGCCGGCCTATCGCCCGAGCCTCTATCGCATCCCGTACGGCGGTCAGAGCGAGTCCGCCATGCGGGCGATGGAGGGCTGGGTCATCGAACGGGCGCCTTTCCGCGGCAACGGATTCGCCCCGGGTGAGAGCAGCGACGTCATCGCCGAGTTCAAGGTGGACAGTATTCGCCTGCCGCACGGCGCACAGGTCTGGCGGATCGGCGCCGACGACAGCGAGACCCTTGTCGCCACTCTGGACAGTGACGCCCCCGCCTGGAAGAAGACCGGGGAGAGCTGATGCGTGACGGCTACATTGCCCGCTGGGACGGCCGGGAGTACGAGGCCAGCCCGGACGGGGACCGGGTGCGGATCTATCAGCCGGAAGCCGGTGACGGCTTCGAAGAGGTGCGTCCGGGACGCTTCGTACGGGTCGTACCGGCAGTCGAGGTCGAGGATCTCGCATACGTACGCACCACCTGTGAGTGGAAGGGGCAGCCGTTCATCGTGCTGGCCCAACACGACAGTTGGCTGCGGGTCGAATACACCGGCGGGCGTTCACCGGTCGCCGAGTCGATGGGCCTGGAAGCCTTCGACTTCGGGGTGTATCAGGGGTGGGCGCCGGCCAGTGAAGTCGTCGAACTGCGGGAATACCGGGCCTGACCGACCAGCCGGCGCCGGTCAGCCGGTTGCCGAACGCGGGACTTCGGCGTAGGGACGGGGACGCCACCAGGACCGACGGGTCAGCGTCGCGCGTACGGCCGCGACCAGCAGATCCGGACGGCGGTAGAGGTCGTCGTCGCTGACGTACCGGATGGTCCAGCCCTGCCTGGTCAGCCAGTCGTGCCGGCGCGGGTCGAGCCGCGAACCCCGACGGTCGAGATGGGCGATGCCGTCGTATTCGACCCCGACCCGTTGCCGCAGATAGCCGAGATCCGTCCGGTGCCGTTCGACACCCCACTCGTCGGTGACGCCCAGTTGCGGCGCGGGGGCGGGCAGCCGGCCGTCGTGCAGCACGAGACGCAGGTGGGTTTCCTGGCGGCATTCGGCCAGCGGACTGGCGATGGCGGCCAGTTCCCGGGCCTGCCGGATGCCGCGCAGCCGGTCGTGCCGGACCAGTTCGGCCGTGAGCGTCTCGACGGTCACCGCACCCGACCGCAACGCCGCGTCGAGGATGGCGAGCGCGTCCGGGCGAGGCAGCGTCCGGGCAA
Organism: Polymorphospora rubra; assembly: GCF_018324255.1. Taxonomy (GTDB): domain Bacteria; phylum Actinomycetota; class Actinomycetes; order Mycobacteriales; family Micromonosporaceae; genus Polymorphospora; species Polymorphospora rubra. Next base: position 2,287,508 of record NZ_AP023359.1, on the reverse strand, counting down.
GGTCGACGGCCGTTCTGGGCGCAGGCAGGCAGGGGAGCCCGCACACCTCGGTCAGATCGCCGAACGGCAGCACCGACTCGTGTGCCGTGACACCGCGACGCTGTGGCACGGGGGTGCCGCCCGGCACGGCGACGTGGACGGAGCGGACCGGCACCACGCCGAATCCGTGCAACTGTGCGGCGGTGTGGTGCGCCACCACCGCGGCGGGCGGCGTCACCCGCAGCGTGCCACGTACGACGTCGAGCAGGTCGGGCCGGGCCTGCGGGGCGGACCTGGACCGGTGCAGGTGCCCCGTGGCGGACTCCCAGCGGACCGCCGCCGGTGGCGGCAGCGACCCCGTCGGGCGCGGAGGACCGGCGCCACGCAGGAGACGGGGGAGTGCGGCGGCGGCATCGTAGAGGTCGGTCATGCCGCCACGATGGCGCCTGGCAGGCGTGCTGGGAAGGCCGATCCTGTTCGCCTGTGGACAACCGCCTCCCCTGTGGACAACGCCCGGATCGCGGTCGGATGTGCTATGAGCGCGAACGGTCAGGACTTGACCCAGCGCAGGACCTCGCCGAGCACCAGGTCAGGCGATTCGACGTGCGGAAAGTGGCCGACCCCGTCGAGTAGCCGCCACTCGTACGGTGCGATGACATAGCGACCGGATCCCTGCGCGGTGCGGGGCAGGGACGCGGTGTCCAGCGCACCGTGCAGTTGCAGCGTCGGGGTCACCAGCGGCTTCTGCATGAGCCGCACGAACCGGTATCCGTGCAGGCGCAGCACCGAACGGAAGGCCCACCGGTAACCCTCCAACGCGCAGAACGACGCCTGCGGAATGCGGATCGCCTCCCGGCAACGATCGGAGTACGCCTCGAACGACGGGCCGTTCACCCACGCCGGGCCGCCCCAGTCGCGCAGGAACCCGCCCACCATCGCCGCGTTGTTCCTGGTGAGCACATGCTCGTAGCGCGGAAGCTGGAACTTCAACGTCGGCGTGGCCGCCGCGAACTGGCCACGGGGATCGGCGAAGATGGCCGCCCGCAGACGCAACGGGTGCGGTGCACCGAGCACCACCAGGCGACGCACCATCTTCGGATGGAAGCTCGCCGCGGTCCAGCCCACCATGCCGCCGAAGCCGGCGCCGACGATGTTGGCCCGGCGCTCACCCAGGGCCCGGATCAGACCGGTGACGTCGGCCGCCATGGTGTAGCCGTCGTAGCCCCGGGGCGGCTTGTCGCTGGCACCGTACCCACGCAGGTCGACCGCGACCGCCCGGAAGCCCGCGTCCGCCACCGCGGGCAGCAGCTGGTGCCAGGCCCACCAGAACTCCGGAAAACCATGCAGAAAGAGGACGAGCGGTCCGGCGCCGGCCTCGACGACGTGGAAGCGGGTGCCGTTGGCACCGATGAAGCGATGGGTCCAGGGGCCGTCGTCCAACACACATGACTCGTCGACCACCGGTGTCATTCCGGCTCGCTCGCTACGCTCGCTCACGCTGTCGCCCCGCTTCGCTCGGCACCACCGTGCTCTCCACCGAGCCTGATGGTTCGCTCGCTCATGGCGCCAGCCTAGGGCCTGATCAGCGGTCTGCGGCCGATCGCGCCCCGGTTCGGCGGACCCGGCGGGTTCTCCCCGGCGGTCGGCGCCGGTTACGGTGCTCGGATGACCGTCGACCCCGCCACGCCGTACGCCGACCTTCCCGTGCCGGTCGTCAGCGTCCAGGGCACACCCGGCGAATGCGGTGCCGCGTACGGCCTGGCCGCCCGCCCGCTCGTCGCCGCCAACCTCGACCTCTACCTGCGCCGGTTCCGTGAGCAGGCCGGTCTCGACAGCGCGGCGGTCCGTGCCGCGGGTGCCGGATTCCGTCGTACGACGGTCGCGCACCACCCGCGGGTCGCCGAGATGCTCGACGGCGTCGCCGAGGGAGCGGGAGTCGCGGTCGAGGAGATCTACGCGCTCAACGCACGTACCGAACTGATCTACGGGGTGCGCCCCGACGGCGGTGACGGAGGGTGCACCGCGGTCGGCGTGTTGGGCACGCACACCGCCACCGGCAGCCTGCTGATCGGGCAGAACTGGGACTGGCATCCGGCGCAGCGGGAGGCCATGGTGTTGCTGGTCACCCGGGACGAGCGTGGCCATGCGGTCGTGACGCTGGCCGAGGCGGGCATGCTGGCCAAGGCCGGGCTCAACTCGGCCGGCGTGGGGGTCTGCATCAACATGCTGGGCTGTGACCGGGACGGGCTGCCCCGTGGGGGCGGCGCGCCAGGTGTGCCCTACCACGTGTTGCTCCGTTCGGTGCTGGAGGCCGACAGCCTGGCCTGGGCGCTGCGGGCGGCCTGCCGCAGCCCGCGTAACGCCTCGATCAACATGGTGCTCGGCCAGGCCGGGGACCACGGTGGTGAGCTGATCGACCTGGAGTTGGCGCCGGGCGAGGCGGGATGGCTGCATCCGGTGGACGGCATGGTGACCCACGCAAACCACTTCGAGGCCGGTCTGCCGGTCTTCGACACGATCAAGGAGTGGGGCGGTTCGTCGTTGTTCCGGTCGGCCCGGGCCCGGCGGCTGCTCACCGACGCGGCGGTTGCCGGCAAGGTCGGTGTGGACGACGTCATGGAGGTTTTCCGCGACCACGCGAGCTTCCCGTTGGGTATCTGCCGGCACGTCGACGAACGGGACGCGCCGCTGGACCGCTCGGAGACGGTCTACTCGGTGCTGCTCGACCTCGACGAGCGGCGGTTCGGACTGGCGGCCGGACCGCCGTGCGGGCACGACTACACCTGGCTCGACCTGGCCGGGCTGCTTCCGGCCGACTGACCGGGCGCCGGCTCAGCGCACCGGCATCACTTCGACGATGCTGTGGTGCTCGCCCGGTCCACAGTTGATCCGCAGCAGAAGCGGTTCGACCTTGACCCGGACGAAGGTGCCCTCCTGCAGCCGGACACCGCCTGAGCTGTGCAGGGCGTACAGCTTGCCGTCGTCGTTCTGGACCCCGAAGCACGGGCCGTTGCCGCCACGGACGACCAGTCCGGTGACGATCGAGTCCGGCAGTTGGTCGGTCGGTTTCTGCGGCGGTCCGCTCGGCGGCCGCAGCGTCGGGAAGTCGGTGCTGGACAGCGGTGGCGGGCTGGTCCGGCCGGACGGCGCTACGCCGGACGCCGCGGCGGTCGGGGTCGACTCGGGCGACGGCGGGTCGGGTGACGGCGTCGACGACGCCGCCGGGGGCGGCGACTGATCGGCCACGGGTGCTCCGTCCGGGTTGTTCGCGCAGCCGGCCGCCACCAGCGCGAACAGGGTCAGTCCGGTGGCGAACGGGGCAGCGGTGCGACGCATCGTGGACACGTTACTTGGACTCGGCGGCCCGCCGTACGGTTCCCGGCTCCGATCGGCCGGACCGGCGTGGCAACGCCCGGCCGGTCGTCGGCCCGTAAACGGTGACGGCGCCCGGGAAGGAGAACCTTCCCGGGCGCCGCCGGTGTGCAGGAGGTCGGTCAGGAGATACGGATCTTCATTGAAGTGCCGTTCTCTTCCACGACCCGGATCTTGACACCGGTCGCCGGGAGCTTGACGCCGTGGTTCGGCAGCTCGTCGTAGAAGTACTTCTTGGTGTCGTCGAACAGCGGTGCGGCGCCCTGGCCGCGGATGTACTGCGGCTGGCTGTTCAGGTGCAGCGTGAAGGAGTCGGCCTTCCGCAGGCTGAACGTCGCGTCGTAGACCTGGACCCGGGCCCGCCACGGCTGGCCGGTCAGGTTGTAGATCGGCCGCGGGTGGGCGTCGATGTAGAGGTTACGACCCTCACCCGGGTGGGCGAACGTGTCGTTGTCGGCCCACCGGGTGTTCCAGTACGAGATCAGGAGACCTTCCTGGTACGCGTAGTGGTCGACGTAGTCCGGCCGGGTGTTGGCGTAGCCGAAGAAGTACGGGCCGGTTTCGAGGTACTTGTCGTAACCGGTGTACGTCCGGTGGCCGGCGATGTAGAAGTTGTCGAACAGGCGGGTGTCGCTCTCGCTGACGATCGCCCACTCGCCACCCAGCGTCCAGCCCGGGGCCCCGCTCTCGGCGCCCTCGGTGGACAGCGTCGCGCCGTCGGCGGTCACGGTGATCGCGTCACCGAAGAAGCCACCGTCGGCCACCGCGGCGTCGGTCACGTAGCGGAACCGGAACGGAACGACCTTGCCGGCACCCTCGTTGAGCGGGATGTTGATGTTCGCCCACTCGCCGCCGGAGCTGCCGTCGAGCGCCGGCCGGCTGCCGCCGTCGGTGCCGCCCGGCGTGCCGTTGACCGTGAACGGCAGGGCCGTCCAGGTCGAGCCACCGTCGAACGAGGCCTCGAAGTAGAGGTAGTCGTAGCCCGCCTCGATGTCGTAGCGGCCCTTGAGCGACACGGACGCGGACGTCTTGCCGGTTAGGTCGATCGAGGTTGCCAGCGAGTCGTTGCGGTCGTTCTCGTTGCCCGAGAAGAACTGCTTCGTGCCCTCGAACGGTGCGCCGAGGTCGAAGGAGTATTCCCGTTGCGGGAGCACCACGACGACCGCCTGCGCCTTGTTCGTGTTGTAGGCCTGCGGGCCGAGCTCGAGCGTGCGTTTCTGACCGGCCACCACGACCTCGTAGTCGAGCCAGCCGAGCTGGAGCTTGTTCCACGCGCCGAGGTCACCGCCGCGCTCGCCGATGCCGCCGTCGCCCGGGGCGCCGAGGCGGCTCTGCGCCATCAGCGTCCAGTGCTCGTTGTTGTTGTCGCCACCGCTGAGGACGTTGTAGTCGTCCGGCAGGCCGAGGTCGTGCGCGTATTCGTGGTAGAAGACGCTGCGACCACCGTTTTCCGGCTGGATCGTGTAGTCGCCGATCCAGATCCCGGTGTTGCCGATCTGGGTGCCGCCGAGCGGGTTCGTCGCCGGGCCGTCGAGGCCGACCAGGTTGTTGTACGCGTACCAGCGGTGGCTCCAGATGGCGTCCTCGCCCTGCCAGGGGTCACCGTCGGCGGCGTCGCCACCGGCGTGGACGATCTGAAAGTGGTCGATGTAGCCGTCGGGCTCGTTGAAGTCGCCGTCGCCGTCGAAGTCGTAGCGGTCCCACTTGTCGAACTCGCGCATGTCCGCGGCGATCTGCGCGTCGGTGCGGCCGGCGGCCTTCTGGTCGACGACCCACTGGTTGGCGGCGTCCTTGACCAGCGCCCAGACGTTGGAGCAGACGTTGCTGCCGCACAGGTCACGACCGTAGCGGGCCTCGTTGTAGTTGACCTTGACCCAGTCGGTCACGGTGCCCTCGACGCTGTAGCGGCCGGAGGACTGCGCCTCGAAGTACTGCTTGACCGACTCCGTGCCGGCGCCCTCACCGAAGTAGAGGTCGCGGAAGTAGTCGGCGCTGTAGTCCTCCTGCCACACCGTCGAGTTGTCGACCGCGCGGTTGGGCGCGGGGATCTCGTTGTGCAGCGGACCGTCGAACCGGATCGGACCCGGCACGTTGGGGTTGCTGTCGACGTCGGGGTAGCTGGGGTGCCGGTCGTTGCCGAACTCGGCCAGGATCACGAAGATCCGGTCGGTCTTCTCCCGCGACAGTTCGACGTACTGGTCGGTGGTCTGCGCCCCACCGGCCTTGCGGGCGGCGGCACTGCGGCCGGCCGGCCCGTTGCCGGCGGTCTCGCCGACCTTGACGACGGTGCTGCCGTTGCGCTTTTCCGGCGTCGCGCGGCCGGTGAGAACGTCCGTGAGACCCTGCTGACGCAGCTCACGGCGCTTGTCCTCGAGCGGGTTGGGCAGTTCGTCGTGGAACGGCGCGGGATCCGAAACCGACGGGGATGCGTCCGGCGTCTGTGCCGGGGGCGCGGCATAAGCCGGCGAGCTGAGCGCGAAGCTCGACGTCGCCGTCAGCGTGAGCCCGAGCAGCCCCACTGCGACTCTGCGCACGTGGTACCTCCGGTTTGAGGGAACCGACCCGACGGGGGTTAGAGGGGTCGGGGTACGGCCCTGTTTTATGGGGCCATTGAGAAACCTAAACACTTGAGGGGATCGTGGGAAGTCACCGACGTCAGTTTGTTGCAGGAAATTCGCAGTCACTGCCCCAAATGTCACATCCATCGGATGTTCAGCCCCGTGCGGCTTCTCCCGGAGGTGTGCCTGACCTGCCAAAAGACCGACGGTGAGTGAGCCCTCAGTCAGGGCCCACCCACCGTCGGCGACGAAAATCAGTCCTCGTCGGACTTTCCGGACTGCATGCCGGACGAAATCAGATCCATCACCGCGGAATCCTGAAGCGTGGTGACGTCGCCGAGCGAGCGGTTCTCCGCCACGTCACGCAGCAGCCGCCGCATGATCTTGCCGGAACGGGTCTTCGGCAGTTCCGGAACGAGCATGATCTGGCGTGGCTTCGCGATCGGGCCGAGGGTCTTCGCGACGTGGTTACGCAACTCCTGGATCAGGGCCTCGCCCGCGTCGCCGGAGGTGTCCACACTGCCCCGCGGGATCGTGAAGGCCACGATCGCCTGACCGGTCGTCGGGTCGGTCGCGCCGACCACCGCGGCCTCGGCCACCGAGGGGTGGCTCACCAGCGCCGACTCGACCTCCGTCGTGGAGATGTTGTGGCCGGACACCAGCATCACGTCGTCGACCCGGCCGAGCAGCCACAGGTGGCCGTCGCTGTCCTTCTTGGCCCCGTCGCCGGCGAAGTACATCCCCTCGAACCGCGACCAGTACGTCTCGACGAACCGGGCGTCGTCCCCCCAGATGGTGCGCAGCATCGACGGCCACGGCTCGCGCAGCACCAGGTAGCCGCCACCACCGTCGGGCACCGACCGGCCCTGGTCGTCGACCACGTCGGCGGCGATGCCCGGCAGTGGGCCCATCGCGCTGCCCGGCTTGGTCGCCGTGACGCCCGGCAGCGGCGAGATCATGATCGCGCCGGTCTCGGTCTGCCACCAGGTGTCGACGATCGGGGCCCGGCCCCGGCCGATGTTCTCCCGGTACCACATCCACGCCTCGGGGTTGATCGGCTCGCCGACGCTGCCGAGCACCCGCAGCGACGACAGGTCGAACCCGGCCGGGATGTCGTCGCCCCACTTCATCATCGTGCGGATCAGGGTCGGCGCGGTGTAGAGGATGGTGACCTTGTAGCGGTCGACGATCTCCCAGAACCGGGCCTTCGACGGGGTGTCGGGCGTGCCCTCGTACATGATCTGGGTGGCGCCGTTGGCCAGCGGCCCGTAGACGATGTAGGAGTGGCCGGTCACCCAGCCGATGTCGGCGGTGCACCAGTAGACGTCGGTCTCCGGCTTGAGGTCGAACACCGCGTGGTGGGTGTACGCCGCCTGGGTCAGATAGCCGCCGCTGGTGTGCAGGATGCCCTTGGGCTTGGCCGTCGTGCCGCTGGTGTAGAGGATGAACAACGGCTGCTCGGCGTCGAACGGCTGCGCCACGTGCTGGTCGCTGGCCGTCTCGACGGTCTCGTGCCACCACAGGTCCTTGTCCGTCCAGGCCACGTCCTGCCCGGTACGACGTACGACCAGCACGTGCTCGATCGTCGGCGACTTGGCGACCGCCTCGTCGACGGTCGGCTTCAGCGCCGACGGCTTGCCCCGGCGGTAACCGCCGTCGGCGGTGATGACGACCTTGGCGCTGGCGTCGGCGATCCGGCTGGACAGCGCGTCGACCGAGAAGCCACCGAAGACCACGCTGTGGGTCGCCCCGATCCGGGCGCAGGCCAGCATCGCGACCGCCGCCTCGGGAACCATCGGCAGGTAGATCGCCACCCGGTCGCCGGCGACGACACCCAGGTCGGTCAGCGCGTTGGCGGCCTGGCCGGTCAGCCGGTGCAGTTCGGCGTACGTGATGGTGCGGGTGTCGCCGGGCTCACCCTCCCAGTGGATCGCGACCCGGTCGCCCCGGCCGGCCGCCACGTGCCGGTCGAGGCAGTTGTAGGCGACGTTGAGCTGCCCGCCGACGAACCACTTCGCGAACGGCGGGTTCGACCAGTCGAGGATCTCGTCCCACTCTTTCGCCCAGTCGAGCCGGCCGGCCTGGCGCGCCCAGAACGCGAGCCGGTCCTCGGCCGCCTCGTCGTAGGCGGCGGCGGTGACGTTTGCGGCGTCGGCGAGCGCCGTGGGTGGCTCGAACCGCCGCGTCTCCTGAAGCAGGTTCTCGAGAGTCTCGCTCATGCGTAAGGCTCCTCGTGCGTCACGTGATTTACGTCTCCATCGCGAAGGTTAGTTGCGATGTCCTGACTGGTGCGACAGCTGGGCCGGTCGGACGCGTGACCGCGCGCCGAGTGGCCGCTGCCGCGCGCCGGCCGGTCCGCCGTTGGTGCGTCCTGCGGTCCGGGGTGCGTCGGTACGGCGGGGACGATGCGCGAGAGTTGCGCGCCGGGTGGCCGTACCTGATCGAATCTTGCCATTTCCGAGCTGAACTACGCAGCCCTCCTTTGCGTACCCGAGGTGTCGGCCGTCCGTGGGCGGGGTTAGCGTGACGGCGTGACCGCCGACCCGCTCGCGCCCCTCCTCACCCTGGCCGATGTCGTGCCGGCCGTCGACCGGGCCCGCGACCGGGTCGACCAGGCACTGCGCCACCGCGCCCTACGTCGCCACGGCGGCCAGGTCGCGGCCGAGATCAGCCTGCGGTCCGCGGTCGCCAGCGCCGCCCTGGAGGGATACGTCCACGAGTGGGAGGCCGTCCGCGCCGGCACCGTCACCGACCCCGTGGCCCAGGGCGCACTACGGGTCGCCGGTGCCCTGCCCGGGCTTGCCGACCGGTGGCCGAAGGCGCCCCGGCAGGTGCTCGCCCGGCTGCACGTGCTCGCGGCGCGCGGTGCCGTCGCCGAGGACGCGCTCGGCCGGCCGGCGGGTGGCGCCGTCGACGATCCGGCGACCGCGGCCCGGCTCGACGCCCTGGCCGCCCTGGTCACCGGCGGCACCTCGGTCTCTCCGCTGGTGCTGGCCGCCGTCGTGCACGGAGAACTGCTCACGCTGCGGCCGTTCGCGGGCCCGTCCGGCGTGGTCGCCCGGGCCGCCGCGCGCCTGACCCTGCTGTCCACCGGGTTCGACCCGCGTGGGCTGGTCGCCGTCGACGTCGGCCACCACGAGCGGGAACCCGAGTACGTCGGCGCGGCCGGCGCCTTCGCCACCGGCACACCGGACGGGGTACGCGCCTGGCTGCGGCACTACACCGCGGCGATCGAGGTCGGGGCCGACCAGATCACCGCCGTCGGCGACGAGGTGCTCGCCGCCGGCTAGCGGGGGCGGTGCGACCCGGTCAGGTGGAGGCGGCCCGGGTCCGGCGGTGGCGGCCGTACCAGGCGATGCCGATCGCCACACCGACTCCGACCCCGATCGCCGCCGCGGCGACCGGCACGGCCGGCCGCTCGCGCAACCGGCGGTGGACCGGGATCGGGTGGCGGAACTCCAGCACCGGCCACGAGTTCTCCGACGCGAGCTTGCGCAGCGCCCGATCGGGGTTGACCGCGGTCGGGTGCCCCACGCACTCCAGCAGCGGGATGTCGCTCGACGAGTCGGAATAGGCGAAGCAGTCGGCGAGGTCGTATCCCCGTGCCTTGGCCAGCTCGCTGACCGCGTCGACCTTGGCCGGGCCGGCCGCGTAGAACTCGACCTCGCCGGTGTAGCGCCCTTCGGAGATCGTCATCCGGGTGGCGATCACGTCGGGCACGCCGAGCAGTTCGCCGATCGGCCGGACCATCTCGTCGCCGGAGGCGGAGACCAGGACGACATCCCGGCCGGCCGCCCGGTGCTCCTCGATCAACGCCGCGGCCTCGGCGTACACGTAGGGGTTGATCAGTTCGTGCAGGGTCTCCGCGACGATCTGCCGAACCTGGTCGACCTGCCATCCCTTGCAGAGGGTCGCCAGGTAGTCGCGGGTACGCGCCATCGTCTGCTCGTCCGTGCCGCCCAACCGGAACATCAGCTGGGCGTACGCGGACTTGACCACGTCCCGTCGCGTGATCAGGCCGTCGCGGTAGAACGGCCGACCGAACGCCAAGGCACTGGACTTGGCGATCACGGTCTTGTCGAGATCGAAAAAGGCGGCACTTCGGCCCACGGCGCGCAAGTCTAGCCGGATGGTCTATGGTCTGCGGGTGCACGGGGGGCATGGCCGCTGCCCTGTCGACCTGCGAATCCTGATCCGCAGGTCAGCGATGTGGCGACCGTCGATCCCCGGGCCCAGCGTGGGCCGATGTCGTGCGTTGGGGTAAACGCCACTCGACGCGCAGCGGTCTACTCAGGCATGCTTGTAATCGCGACAGAGTTCTGTGTGATTGGCTCGTCCGACTGACCCTCAGCGGTTGCACCCCCCGTGACCGCTGAGTGGGTTCGGCTCGACCCCCCGGAGCCGAACCTCAAGACGACCCCCGTCTCCCCCCGACGGGGGTCGTCCCATTTTCGGGGGTAGCGCTCCCACGCCGCTGGTCGTGGCGTCGTTTCGCGTAGCTCGGCATTGTCGATCATGAGTCGGATACGTCGCGTCCGGGCTACTTCGTCGCCGCCCCGATAGCAGATCCACCATCGACCGCCAGCGCTGTCCACAGGTGGGTCGGTTATCCACAGCTACGCCATTGCCGGCTGCCCCGACCGGGCCGGCTCCGCCACGGTTGTGCCCTACCGCACCCGACCGTTGGAGGAGCGCGATGCCACCCCGTACCTCCGTCCGCCCCACGCCGCGGCTGCCGCTCGTGGTGACCTCCGACACCGATCTGCTCGACGACCTGCTGCGGCTCGCGGCCGCCGGCGGCCGCGAGATCGACGTGGCCCCCGACCCCGCCGCCGCCCGGTCGCGCTGGAACACCGCCCCACTGGTGCTCGTCGGCAGCGACCAGGTCCAGCCCTGCCTACGGGCCCGGCTGCCCGGCCGCCCCCGGCTGGTGCTCGTCGGTCGCTCCGGCGCCGACAACACGGTCTTCGAGGTCGCCCACCTGATCGGTGCCGAGCACGTGGCGCTGCTGCCGGCGGCCGAACCCTGGTTGGTCGACCGGTTCGCCGAGCCGGTCGTCGAAGGCACCGCCGCCGGCCGGATCGTCGCCGTGGTCGGCGGCCGTGGCGGAGCGGGCGCCAGCGTGCTCGCCGGCGGCCTGGCGATCACCGCGTCCCGCGCCGGCCTGCGCACGCTCCTCGTCGACGCGGATCCCCTCGGCGGTGGCCTCGACCTGGTGCTCGGCTGGGAGCAGTTGGAGGGGTTGCGTTGGCCGGCGCTCACCCGTGCCGACGGTCGGGTCGACGTGCCCGCGCTGGTCCGGGCCCTGCCCGGCCGGGGCGACCTCGTCATGCTCTCCTGGGACCGCGGCGACCTACTCGATCTGCCCGCCGAGGCGATGGCCGCCACCATCGACGCCGGACGCCGTGGCCGCGACATCGTCGTCGTCGACCTGCCCAGACAGTTCGACGACGCGGCGGTCGTCGCGCTGCAGGCCGCCGACCACGCATTCGTGATCGTGCCCGCCGAGCTGCGCGCCACCGCCGCCGCGGCCCGCGTCGCCGCCGCGGCGGCAGTGCACAGCACCAACCTCGCCGCCATCGTGCGGGGCCCGGCCCCGGGCCGGCTGAAGGGCCGCGAGATCGCCCGGGCGTTGGGGATGCCGCTCGCCGGGACGCTGCGTCCCGAGCCCGGCCTGTGTCGGGGACTCGAACGCGGCGAGGCGCCCGGAGCCACCGGACGGGGCCCGTTGGCCGAACTGTGTCAGCGGATCATCGCCGAGATCACCGGCACCCCGGTGGCCGCCACATGAGCGGCATCCGATCCTCCCGGCCGTCCGGCCAGGGCGCCGACCTCGCCGTACGGGTCCGGCGGCACTTCGTCACCCGAGGTGCCGACGTGACGCCGGCCGCCGTCGTCACCGCCGTACGCGAGGACGGTGGCGCGGCGGTCCTCGGCGACAACGCTGTACTACGCCTGGCGACCCGGGTGCACGACGACCTCGTCGGCGCCGGCCCACTCGCCCCGCTGCTCTCGGACGCCGACGTCACCGACATCCTCGTCAACGGCACCACGGTCTGGGTCGACCGGGGACGGGGACTGCGCCGGGTGGCGGTGCCGCTCGGCGGGGTCGACGACGTGCGGCGGCTGGCCCAGCGGCTCGCCGCCGCCTGCGGGCGCCGCCTCGACGACGGTGCGCCGTTCGCCGACGCCCGGCTGCCCGACGGCACCCGGCTGCACGCCGTACTGCCACCGGTGGCCGTCGCGGGACCCTATCTGTCGCTACGCACCTTCCGGCAACGGCCCTTCACCCTCGCCGAACTCGTCGAGCGCGGCACGGTCCCGCCCACCGCCGAGCCGCTGCTCGCCGGCATCGTGGCCGCCCGGCTGGCCTACCTCGTGACCGGCGGCACCGGCTCGGGCAAGACGAACCTCTCGAAAGTGATACTGTGCGTGCATGAGGCTGCGCGCTGCCAAGTACCGCCGGATCTCCTCCGACCGGGAGGGGCGCGAGCTGGGCATCGACCGCCAAGACGAGCAACTCGACGACCTCGCCGAACGGCTCGACCTCGTCATCGTCGGCGACTACGTCGACAACGACATCGGCGCATCGGCCAAATCCCGCAAGCCGCGGCCGGACTACAACCGGCTCCTAGCCGACGCTCGGGCCGGCAAGTTCGAGTACATCCTTGCCGCGACCACCGGCCGGCTGACCCGGCGTCCCCGCGAGCACGAAGACCTCATCGACCTGGCCGTGCAGCACGGCACGAGGTTTGCCTACTCCCGCTCGCCCAGCTTCGACCTCAACACGGCCCAGGGCCGCAGGGTCGCCCGGACGCTAGCCGCCCAGGATGCAGGGGAGAGCGAAGAGATCGCCGAGCGGGTGGTCGACGCCGCCCGGCAGCGGGCAATGCGGGGTGGCAACCACGGTGGACGCCGCTGCTTCGGCTACACAAAGGACGGGCTGCACCTCGAGCCGGCCGAGGCTGCCGAGGTTGAACGGCTCGCTGACGAGCTGCTCCGCGGTACGCCGCTCGCCGCCCTGGCCAAGGATCTGAACAGCCGCGGCGTGAAGACGACCTCCGGCGGCCAGTTCACCCCGACGACGGTCCGGGACCTGATGCGGATCCCGCGGCTGGCCGGGCTTCGGGTCTACCGGGGCGAGGTCGTCGGCGAGGGAAACTGGCCGGCGATCCTTGGCGTCGAGCAGCATCACGCTCTGGTTGCCCTGTTGACCGACCCAGCGCGGCGCACAACGACCGGAAACAGGGCCGCCTACCTCCTGTCGGGGCTGGCGCGTTGCGCGGCCTGTGGGGGCTCGATCACGTCGTTCGGGATCAAGACGTCTCGTGACGGAAAGAAGCGGCTGTCGACGCCTCGCCACCTGTACCGGTGTCGGTCGGGTGCGTGTGTGGCCCGCCGGCGGGACTGGGTCGATACCTACGTCTCGCAGTCCATCTTCGATCGCCTCCGGCAGCCGGACGCGGTCGAGCTGCTCGTCGACCGGAGCCGGCCGGATTCGACGGCACTGCAGGACGAGGCGCACGCGCTACGGGTCCAGCTCGACGAGGCCGCGGCCCTGTTCGCCCGACGGCGGATCGACAGCCGGCAGCTCGACATCATCACGAAGGGCGTGAACGAGCGCCTGGCCGAGATCCATGAGATCCGGCAGCACGTCAGCCGGGCTCCGATCCTGCGCGACCTGGTCGAGGCAGGCGAGCGGATCGAAGAGGTCTGGGAAGGCATGACGCTGGACCGGCAGCGCGCGGTGGTGCAGTGCCTCATCGAGGTCAAGCTGCATCCAGGTGGCGGCGGCCGGCGGACGTTCGATCCGACGAAGGTGCAGATCAACTGGATCTGAGGGACTACTCGTCGTCCTCGCCGGGCATCTGCGGCGGGTGGAAGTTCCGGGCGAACTTCTGCGCGTCTTGGATCGCCGCTCCGTCGCCTGGCTTGTGTTCGCGGTGCTGGCCCCGACCAGTCTGGTCGACGATCCTCAACGACCCTGGATGCTCGGCAACGATTGCGTCAGCCTGCTCGGGTGTCAGGTAGACATGCCGCTTCTCGTCGATGTATCGAAGGTCGTCGGGAAGTTCCGGCGGCTCGAGGTCATGCCGGCGCATGTCGGCGCGGATATTCCGTAGCCGCACCAGGAGTTGCCCGGCGCGACTCTTCCGCTCCGGGTCTGCTGTTGCAGGGCTCGGCGGAAACAGGTCGTCGGTCACGATGTCGAGATAGTCGTTCAGAACGCGATCGTGCTGACGGAACAGGTAGAGCGGGACGGCTTGCCGGGTTTCCACCTCATCGGACGTCATTGCCTCGCCCGTAAACCAGCGGGCTGCGGCCCAGGTGCTCAGCGTGATCCCAGGAACAATCTCGACCTCTCCGGAGATCTGATCGGTGCGCGTTCCAACCGGGAACAGCAGCAGATACGGCGGCACGCTGAGGGCGCGTGCAAGCACGAAGAGGTCATCGATTGAGATACCTCGGCCGCCAAGCTCCATCTTGCTAATGACCTGTCGGGACAGGTTCCCGCCCTGTTGGCGGACCCGGTCAGCCAACTGCTGAGCAGTCAAGCGCTGTTGCTCACGGTGATGCCGAATTGACAGAGCGAGTAGCTGCTCTGGGCTCGGTGGACCATCCGACACGACTTTGTCTCCTCGGTGCGCGATTTTGCGTCACGCTAGCACGGATCCCGCGTTGCACAACGCCGACGCTGTGTGTAGCGTCCGTGGCATGCGTGGTTCGTATTGAACCACGGAGGCCACGTAAGGACGAACGTATGCTTCCACGTATGGCGCAAACGCCAAGACTCTGGACGCACCGCGAAACCGCAGAGTTCCTCTCCATCTCCGCAACGCAGCTCTACGCCCTCAATCGAGAAGGCGACGGCCCGCCGTCGTTCAAGATCGGCAAGCTTCGTCGCTACGACCCGGCGGATGTTCGTGCCTGGCTCGGCTCTCACTGCAAAGAGGGGGTGAAGGCATGACGAAGGAAGAGATCATCGAGTACATCCGGGAGAACCGGCCCGAGTACCCGCCTCTCAGTGAGGCGCAGCGTGTCCGGCTGACCGTACTGCTGCGAGACGACCTGCCGGTCGGTATCCAGCGCGGCGACGGCCCGTTTCGACCTGTCGCGGCATCACTCCCGGAGGCCGCGTGAGCACGCAAAAAAGCGGGGCCGGAGCACCACCTCCGACCACCGCCAACGACGACCCCGCCACCCTCGAAGTAGCAGGTTCGCCTCCGATCGTAGCCGACCCACCTGTCATCGAAAACCCCCGATGGCAGACGGGAGCGACCCCGGTCGTCGAGGCAGTCCTGTACCCCCCGCACCTTCCCGGCCGCACCCGCGCCGTCGCCGTTGTCGAGGACTGCCCTCACTGCGGCGAAGCGCACATCCTGCGGCCCGCTGACCAGCACTCGAACATGTCGCGCGTCTGCCCGGTCCGCCGGCTGCGGTACATCGCCCGACCGAGGCGCAACGTCCGGCGGCGGGTGCGGCGTGCGACCTAACCCATCCCGACTCTCACCCGAGGGCAGATCAGTGCCTACCGCCCACGAGTGGTTCTCCGGGCTGCTCGACGTCGCCGGTTCGCAGCCGCGCGGCGCGGCCCTGCGGCAGTGCCCGGCGCACTCCGACCGCAGCCCAAGCCTGTCGGTGCGACCGGGCCCAGAGGGCTCGGTCCGGGTGAAGTGCTTCACCGGGTGCACGACCGAGCAGATCCTTGCCTCGGTGGCGTGCAGCCGTACCCGGCTCGCCAAGCCCGCACCGATCCCGCCGGCCGCGTACGCCGAACAGGTCCGGCTGGCCCTGACCTTCCCCGAGGTCGTCGTCCGCGAGGGCAGCCCGGCAAGCCGCGGGTACCGCCTCGAGGCGGTGCACGACTACGGCCAGGCTGCCCTGTTTCGCTGGCGCTCCCGGAGCGGCGACAAGGAACTCGTGTGGGAGACGCGCAAGGAATCCGGCGCCCTGGTGCCGGGCCTCATCGGCGTAACCCTGCTCGACCTGCCGCTGTACCGGGAGTCCGAGGTGCGGATGGCGATGGCGACCGGCGAGCCGGTGCTGCTCGTCGAGTCGGAATCGTCCGTGGACGCCCTGCGGGGGTTCTATGCGACGACATGGGCGGGCGGGGCGGACGCGGTCAACCTTCGCCGCCTGGTCGACATCCTCGTCGGCTACCCGAACACGGTCGCCATCCCGGACAACGACCCGGCCGGACGCCGCTGGCGTGACCGGGCGTACGCCGCCGGGATCGCCCCGTTCACGGTCTGGCCCGCCGAAGGCGCGGACGCCCGCGACCTGTGGCAGCAACTCGGCCCGACCGATTTCCATCGGGTTGTGCAGAACACACTCCAGGAAGCACCGTCTTCCGCAGGGAGGGCCGCGTGAGCATCGAAGCCCGCCCCCGCCCTCGCCGTTCGCACCCAGAGGAGCCCGACCGTTGGGCGCTGGACAAGGAGTTCCAGGCGGCCACCAACGGCAACGGGTCGTCCCAGTCGCGCCCATGGTCGGATCCCGAACCGCTGGGGCAGCCAAGCGTTGGGAAGCCGGGGCCATTCCCGATCGACGCGGTTCCCTTCGTGTTCGGCGACATGATCGCGGCAGTGGCCGGCAACAAGCAGGTGCCTTTCGACCTGCCTGCCCTCATGGGCTTGGCAGCGGCGGCAACGTTGGCTGCCCCCCGGCTGGCGATCGAGTGCGAGGCCGGCTGGGTCGAACCCCTGAACATCTACGCGGCCATTGCACTGGAGCCGGGCAGTCTCAAAAGCCCTGCCACTACCGACGTGATCGAGGAGGTCCGTCGACAGCACAAGTTGCTTCGTGCCAACCACGCGGACAGGGTCGAGGAAGACCGGAAGGCGCACGCCCGCGAACTTGCCTCTGCCCGTGAGCGGAAGCCCAAGATTCAAAAATCGGGCACGGACGCCGAGAAGGCAGGCCTCGAGGTTCTGATCCGGGATGCCGAAGAGAAGCTCAAGACGCTGGACGAGGCGCCAACCCCGCGCATCCTGATGCCGTCGGACAACACCGTTGAGAACCTGACCCGCTCCATGTCGGTCAACGGCGAGCACGGGGCCATCCTTGACTCTGAGGGCACCTTCTTTTCGATCTTGCTAGGCCGGTACACGGGCGGCGTGCCGAACCTCGACAGCGTGCTGAAGGCGTATGACGGCGACTACATCGAGGTAGGTCGCATCAACCGCGAACAACGCGATATGACGCGGGCGGTGCTCACCCTTGGGTTGGCGGTGCAGCCGATGATCCTCGAGGACGCGGGCAAGTCGCGGGCCATGGTCGAGCAGGGGCTGCTTGGGCGGTTCCTGTTCGCCCTCCCCAAGAGCATGATCGGCTACCGCAAACCGCGCGGAACGGCATACGACCGTCAGGCACTCGATGCGTGGGCGAACTGCTTGAAGCGCATCTCTGCCCTCGAGGTGCCCAAGCCGGAGACGCCGAAGCGCGAGTTCCCCCGCCTGCATCTCAACGACGAGGCGCGAGACAGGTTCTTCGACTACAAGCAGAAGCTCGAGGTCATGCTGCGCCCCGATGGCGACCTCGGCGACCTGCGTGGATGGGGAGCCAAGCACGCTGGTCGGACGCTACGGATCGCAGGACTGTTGCACCTGATCACGGGTGCCACCACCGGAGAGCCTGTCGACGACCTCACCATGCAAGCGGCGGTCACGGTAGCCGAGTGGGCCGTACCGCATGCGGTCGCGGTGTTCGGGATGGAAGACGAGTCCCCGCGGGCCGAGGACGAGAACGCGACGGCACTGCTGACCTGGATCCAGGAGAAGAAGCCCGAGGTTCTGTCGCTCAACGAGATCAACCGAAAGTGCCGCCAAGCCTGGGTCAAGAAGGGCAAGAAGGCGGCCATTGTGCCAGTGATCGACCGACTGCTTGAGGCCGGCTGGCTCAGGGAGGACGCGACCACCGACAAGGCCGGACGGCCGGCGGTTGTGTACCTCCGGCACCCGAAGCTCTCGGAAGACGGGCCGCTGTGGTGAGCCGGAGGTGCGTCACCCTCTCGGAGATGCGTCACCCGGTGCGTCACCCGGTGCGTCACCCGGTCGGGTTTGGCTCTGAGCTGGGAATACGGAGGTGCGTCACCCGAATCACCCGGAAAACCGGTCCGTTGGGTGACGGCATCCTCGCCCCGACGCAGCAGGGATCGATGTTGGTCGAGTTTTGGGTGGGCGACGCACCGGGTGACGCATGGGTGACGCACCCCCCTTTGAGGGTGACGCATCTCCGTTGGTGCGTCACCCGTCACTCTGTCTCCTTTAAGCACATTTCCAACTATTATTATTACTTACCGTATATCCTTACTACCTATTTGGTTGCTGTCGGTATTGGTGGCGGCTATCTCCAAGGGTGGGTGACGAACACCCCCAGGAGTGGGTGACGCAGGTGACGCACCTCCCGGCGCGTTGCTGTTTCCGGTTCGCCGTGGGCAGGGTGACGCACCTGCTCGGCCCTGCCGCAGGGGACCGGAAGCAGAAGCTACTCTGCGTTGTCCTGACCGGAGACCAGGCCGGCAACAAGGTACGCAGGGGAGCGGTCGAGCGAGCCGCGAGAGCGGTCGTAGCGACGGGTCACCCGCGGGTCGGCGTGGCCGAGCATGTCTTGGACATCTCGCAGTGCTGCGCCAGCGTCAAGGGCGGCGGTGGCAAGGCTGTGGCGCAGGCCGTGAGGGCTAAGGCTGTCGGCGTTTGGCAGTCCGGCATCCTTGGCGATCCGTCGCACCAGGCGGAACACGGCGGGCTGGTCGACTCGCTTGCCTCGCCGGGTCACGAAGGCCGGCCCGGCGAGCTGCTCGACAGGCACGCCCTCGGCGGCGGCGCGGGCCTCGAGGTAGGCGTCGAGGATGCGGCCGAGCGGGGGCGGGATCGGCAGCTTCCGCATCTTGTTTCCCTTGCCGCGCACCATGACGATCCGGTGTCCGCGGTCGTGGCCGAAGTTCGCCATGTCGAGCTGAATGGCCTCGCTGACCCGCAGGCCGAGGTTGGTGAGCATGGCGAAGATCGCAAAGTCGCGCTTGCTGGCCTTGCCTGCGGCGCGCATGAAGGCGGCGACCTGGTCGCCCGTCAGGCCAACGGTCGTCGAGGCGTCACGGTCGACGGACGGCCGATCAACGGCGGTCGCGGGGTTGATGGCCGTGACGTCGTTCGAGACGAGGTAGTCGTACCAGGAGGCGACCGTCGACAGCCGGCGGGCGGTGGACGACGCGGCGAGCGGCCCGCCGGTCTTGCCGTTGCGAAGTTGCTCGGCCCAGACGTCAACGTCGCCGCGGCGCGCGTTGCGTGGGTCGAGGTTGGTCTGCTCGCACCAGGTGAGGAACTCGGCGAGGTCGCGGAAGTAGGCGCGGCGGGTGTTGTCGCTGCGGCGCGACTTGAGCCATGCGGCGGTGGCGCTGCGGAGGTTCCAGCGTTCGGCGGTGTCGTCGGCCGGGAGTGGAAGGGCATTGACGGCGGCCCGGACCGGGTCGACGTCGGCGGGGGAGTGGGGGGTCAGGTCGGTGGCCACGAATACATGATAACGGTGATTATCATGTATTCGGGGTTGCAGTTTGGTGGACCCTGTAGCGCCCTGATCAAGCCTGCTGTCATCGGTAGTTGCGCCGGTACGCCGTCCGGGCGCGGGGTACGACCGGTTCCTCGAGTGCCCGGCTACGCCGCCGGCAACCGTTGCTTGGTCGCCAACGGTCGGCACCTTTTTGCCACCGCCGGCAAAGAGCCTGCTTGCGCCTGCCGGCGGACCCTCCCCGTGGGCATCAGCCCCACGCAAGATCAATTTCCATCGCCGGGAAAGAGCCTGATTAGCACCCCTTCAACCTTGCCGTCCCGAGACGGCGAAGTTCGACCGCTGGCGGAGGTGGCCCGATGACCGCCCCGTCCCGCTCGTACTACGCGGTTCCCGACCCCGCCGACCCGACCGCCATGACCTACTGGCGGACCGGCCGCCGCGGGCTCGCCATGTGGCCACCCAAGGCCAGGTATGGGCCGCTGCTGTTCGCCGCCGACGTCCCGCCCGGCCTGAAGGGGCTCGACCGGGAGGCGTTCATCCGCAACTGGGCGGCGACCGTCCGAACCCCGTGGCAGGAAGCCGTCAACGCTGCCATCGAGATCGACCCCGACGGCTGCGCAGCGATGTTCGCCGTCTTCATGACCAGGTGCTGCTACTGCGGCCGGCGCCTGACCGACCCCGAGTCCAAGGCCTACGGCATCGGCCCGGAATGCCGCCGCGGCGTACCCGCCCCGGTGCTCGCTGCAATGGCGAACGCAGTTGGCCGAGCCCACGGTCTGCACGTGCAAACCGCAAAAAACGCGCGCCCGGAAGGAGCGACGCCATGACCTCCGACCACGCCCTCGACCGGCTACGCCGACAGCACACCCGGCCGGCGCTCTTCGAACGGAAGAAGCCCCGGCTGCTGGCCGAGCCGAAGACGAAACCCAAGCCGAAGGAGCCAGAGCAGCTTGCTCTGCCCTTCGCCGACCTGGCCACCCTCGAGGAGGAAGCCCGATGACCGACCAGACCGCCACCCCCGACCCCGAGCCCAACTGGACCGCCGGTATGCGGGAACGGATCGACGACATGTACCGGAACGAGGGAGCCGACGCCGGTACATGCAACCTGCTGCTTTCCCTGCTGGACCTGTGCGAGCGGCGCAACCTCTACCTCCCTGACACCGACTGCCTCGTCGACCTGTTCGGCTACGGGAAGGTGAGGCCGGCCGGGGTGTCCACCATCGACCGCGAAGTCTGGCTCTACGCAGGCGACCTCGCCGAGCCAGCGGGCCTCGATCCCGAGGTCGTCACGGACTACTGGCGGGAGGAGTACGCCGAGGGCGACGACGCGGACCTTCTCCACTACGCCGACGGTCAAGGGGTCGCATGGTTCCTACCGGTCCTCAACTGGGAAGCGACGATGCGGCTCTTCGTCACCCGATCGCCGTGGGCAAAGGAAGTCATGGACGCGCTGATGCCAGCATTCCGAGGCGCCATGGTCAACAGCGGACTCGGTGACGACCTCGCCGGGATCATGGTCGAAGTCGACGACGAGGGCAACCTTCACGCGACCGGCGAGACGAAGACCATGAGCGAGATGATCCGCTCGCAGGGACCGGTTCCCTCGAGGGAAGAAGCCCGCCGAGCTGCATTCGCCGGGCCGGCCGGCTCGGTCGACGACCTCAACGCGGGGTAGCCCGATGCGCAGCCTCATCCGACGCTTCCCGGAGGTGGGGACCGTACCCACGGTTCCCGCCCCGGCGGCCGGGGTCTTTGACCGGTTAGACCACAAAAAGGTGCGTAGGCGGTCGCGCGCGTGTTTTTGTGGTTCGCGCGCGAGAACGTCCACCCGGTCCACCCTGCGGCGACCGTCGTGGCCATCGCGTTTCGGGGGCACCGGTATGGCCCTGGCCGAGAAGTGGACCGGCGCCCGGACCGGTTCACCCGGTCGGCCGGTTCCATGGGCGGTGCCGGCTGGGGCTCGACGTATGGGGCTGTGCCAAGAAGTGGACCGGCAATGTTCACACGTCTTTGTGTTCACAGGTGGTGCCCGGTGACGGCCCGGCGGCGGGGTTCGGTGGCGCATCTGCCGTTGGGCCGGTACGCGGCCCGTGACCCCGATGACGCGTCTCGGTGGACGTACTGGCGGGTTGAGCCGTCGGGCCGGTCGAAGGTGCTGCGGCCGTGGCCGGTGGATGAGCGGTGGGCTCCGTTGCGTCCGCCGTATCCGCCGGGTCTGTCGAAGGCTGACCGGAAGCAGTGGTCGGAGGCCTGGTACAGCCGTGTCTACTTCGTATGGAAGGAGGCGGTGATCGCCGCGATTGCCGCCGACCCCGAGAAGGCCGCTGCCGAGTTCGTTGCTCATGCGCCATTCGACCGGTCGAACGACGAAAACGCGCGCGCGACGGCCGCGGGCGGCAGGACTGACCGCCCGCGAGCGTTTGCAGGCGGCAGCGTTCGAACGCTCGCAGGCAAAAACGCGCACACGGGCGCGATGGAGGGGCGAACGTCGCTACCCGTTCCGATACGTGTCCGGTTTCGTCCGCCGGCCGCTTCGACGCGGCGCCGGTACGAGCAGCAGCTTGTCGCGGCGGCGATGAAGACGGCCGGGCTGAGCTACTCGCGGATCGCCTTCGCCCTGGACCTGCCGAAGGCAACGGTGATTCGCCGGGTTGCTGCCGGCCGCCGGCGGATGGCTGTGGGTGTGGTGAGCCAGGTAGTGCTGATGCTGCGGATCAACCGCTCGGAGGATGACCTGCTGCAGTCGTGTCTGACCGTGTCCGGGCCGGACGACGTCGAGTGGATCCAGTTGAAGGCGGCCCGGCTTACCGCCCTGCGGGCGTGTCTGGACGAGCTGGCCGACAACCCTGCGGGGGGTGGGGTGTGAGTACGCGGGTGCCCGGTCAGGGGAGGCTGGTAGCGCCTGTTTCCGGTCCTGTGGCGGTGATCCTGGCGCGGCTGCTCGACGAGCATCTGCCGAGGCGCTTGTTGTCGCTGGAAACCCTTGTTGAGCGGGGGCGGATGACACCTGACCTGCTCAAGGAAACGCTGCAGATGTGGGCAGACGTCCGGCTCGCGGCGTACGCCTACGAGTCCGGGCCTGCCGTCGCTGCCGTGACGGCAGAGCCCGTGACGGCAGTGGCCTCAGGCTTGATGTTGAGCGAGATCACGACGGAGGCAGCGGCAGAGCTGCTGAACGTGAGTCCGAACAGGGTTCGGCAACTTCTTCGGCGGCGAGACCTGCAAGGACGCAAGATCGGTCGGACCTGGGTTGTTGATCTCGCCGACGCGCGGAGGCAGAGGGATCAACGTGACCAGGGATGGCGAGAGACTGACGGCATCGAGCCCGTCGTTGACCGCACTGACGGCGGCCGAAGCAGCCGCCACCCTGCAACGCCTCGAGTCCGACGCCGCAGCGAAGGAACGCACCGCGAACCTTCTGGCAATTGACCTGGTCAGCCGGGAGGCGGAGGCCAGCTCTGACGGCTCAGGGTCGCCGGTAGCGGGCCAGGGCGACGAGAGCCTTGCTGGGCTGCGGGAAGCGCACCGGGCGGCGTATGAGGCTGCTCAGGCGGCCCGAAGGCAGGTGAGCGGCGCTCGCTGGCTGGTCGACCTGTGGCGGCAGCTCGGATGCCCGGTCAACGAGCCGTCGGGCCGGCTGGGGGATGCGGCGTGACCACCGTCTCCGCCACCCTGCGCCTCCACGTCAGCGACTACGTCCGGGACCTTCGGTCCGCCCGGAACGTGACTCGGTCGTGGGCGCGGGATCTCCGCAGCGAGATGACGATGGCCGGCAGCCTGGCCGGTGGCGCGTTCGGTGAGCGGATCGTTCGCGACGCATCCGGCCGGTTCATGGACTCCCGTGGGCGCTTCATGAGTACCGCGACCGTCATGGGCTCCGTATCTGGTGCTGCCGCCGGCCGGTACTTCGCCCGCGAGTTTGTCCGCCATGCTGGCCGCGGGTTCAATGACCTTGCCCAGCGGGTGCCGGCGGCGCCGGTCCTGAAGTGGGCCGGGATCAGTGGTTCGGTGCTCGCCGCGGGCGCCTCCCTCGAGGCGATTCCGCCGACGCTCTCGGCGATTGGCGGGGGGCTCGGTGCGATACCTGGCCTTGCCTTCTCCGCGGCGGCGTCGCTGGGCACCTTGGCGCTGGGCTCGCGGGGGATTGGTGGCGCCCTGGGCGAGATCTGGGCGCCACCAAAGTCGGGCGGTGGTGGGGGCGGGGGCGTCGACCGGACCGCAGCCGGTTTGCGTCGCCTCGAACAGGCGCAGCGGGGTTTGACGTACGCGCAGCGGGACGCCCGCGAGGCACAACAGGAGCTGAACCGTGCCCGTGAGCAGGCTGTTCGCAGCCTGCGGGACATGAGCCTGCAGCTCGCCGGGCTGCGCCTGGATGAGCAAGATGCCCTCTACGGTGTTGCGGACGCCGAGAAGGAACTCAACGACATCCGGCAGCGGGCCGCCTTGGATCCGTCCCAGTTCGGCGAAGAGGACATCCGCAGAGCCGAGCACGCCTACGAGCGGGCCCAGCACACCCTGAAGGCGACCCGTGCCCAACTCGACGACCTGGCCATCGATCAAGCGCGGGCGGCACGGGCGGGCGTCGAGGGTAGCCAGGAGGTTCAGCAGGCGCTCCGCAACCAAGAGCGGGCACTCGATGGGGTCACGGACGCTCAGTACGCCCTGCTTGATGCCCAGGAGGCGCTGCGGCAGGCGTCCGCCGGTGGTGGCGGGGCGGCGCAGATGGCGACCGCCTACGACAAGCTGTCCAAGAACGCGAAGGCGCTCGTCGACGCGGTTCGCATGTCGAAGAAGGAACTCGACAGGCTGCGGCTCACCGCACAGAACACCCTGACGGCCGGGCTCGGCAAGGAGTTCACCGAAACCGCGCGGATCGCGATCCCGTTCGCGGAGCGGCAGATCGTCCGCTTCTCGAAGACGTGGAACACGACCTTCACCAGCCTGCTCCGCATGGGCCGCGACCCGCAGTTTCTACGCGGCTTCGACCTGGCGATGCAGTCCGGCGACCGGTTCTTTAACAAGGTCAACGCCCGGATCCCGGCGACCGGAACCATGCTCGCCCAGCTCTTCGCCGGCAGCGTTCCGTTCGTTGACCAGTTCGGCGACAGCCTGCTGCGGTACGTGGACGACTTTGAGGCGTGGGTCGACCGCGCGGCTCGGTCCGGTGACCTCGACAGGTTCTTCGCCGACGCCGCCGACCAGGCGTCCGCGTTGCTGGACATCGGCCGCGAGTTGTTCGTTCTTGTCGGCAGGATCGGTGCGAGCCGGCAGGGATCAACGCTGCTTCGGGACATGGCCGACGCCCTCGAGCGGTTCAACGACGAAGCCCAGGGGGCGCAGACGGTTGAGGGCACCCTTGCCACGATGCGGGAAGCGTTCCGTGGCGTCCTCAACGTGCTGCTGATCCTCGGCGAGGCGCTCGGCGACACCCTTGCCGACCCCGGCACCCGCAACGCGGTGGAGGCGTTCTTCAACGTCCTCGGTGTCGGCGCCGAGGTCGTGGCCACGGTCGTGCAGGCGTTCGGGCTGCTGCCCGATGAAGTGCAGACGCTGATCCTGGTCGGCCTGGCGCTGGTGCCGGTATGGGGCCGGCTTCAGGCGATGGGCGCCCAGCTCGGCCTGACAGCGGCGCGCACGGCGACGGCGCTCGCAACGATGGGGCCAGCAAGTGCCCGAGCTGGTGCCGCGCTGACCACCGCGGCGGCTGCCGCAGGCCGGGCCGCGAACGCCTTCTTCTTGCTGCTCGCCGCAGACGCGGTCTTCAAGTCATTCGACGACGCCACGGTTGATGTTGCCCAACTGTCGGCGGAGCTGAACAAGCTGACCGCCGTCTGCGGCACCTCGGCCGAGGTGACCCGCCGGTTCGGCGGCGATGTCGTGGGCCTCGAGTCGAACCTGCAGCGGCTGCAAGGCGCGGTGATGCTGTCGGAGGGGTCCGCCAACAGGTTCATCACCGGCTTGTATCGGAACATCCCACTGCTCGGCCCGCTCGCAGACCGGGTCATCGAGAAGACGCTGGGGCAGTCCTTCCTGTCGGCCGCTGAGGACCTGAAGGTGCTCGACCAGGCGCTCGTCGAGTCGGTCCGTTCGGGCGGCGTCGCGTACGCCGAGAAGCAGCTTGCGGCGCTCGCCGAGCAGGCCGGGGTGTCGATCGACGACCTGAAGAAGCACCTGCCGGAGTACGCCGCGGCGGTCGAGTCGGCGAGCCGGCATACCGGCTACTACGCAGAGCAGGCCAAGAACGCCGAACTGCGGCAGAAGGTGCTGTCGTCCTCGATGCAGGATGGCATCGCCGCTGCCGGCGGCCTGGCCCGCGCCCTGAACCTGCTGAACGGGGAGATGCTCGACGGGCGGGCAGCCGAGTCGGAGTATCAGGCGGCCGTTGATGCCCTTACCGGGTCGATCAAGGAGAACGGTGCCGAGGTTGGCGGGCTGACTGGACTCATGACCTTGCAGTCGGCGGCTGCTCGGGATGTCGATGCTGGGATGCGGCGCCTGTGGGACGCCACTACCGGTGTTGCGGATGCCGTGTACGAGAGCACCAAGGTCAAGGAGGGTGAGGCTGCCGCCCAGCGCAAGGTGGCCGAACTGTATGCGCGGGCGCGGGAGGAGTTGATCCGGCAGACGACAGCGGTTCTTGGCTCTCGCGACGCGGCCGAGAAGTACGTCGATGAGATCTACCGGATTCCGACGCAGTGGACGACGAGCGTCCGTTTGGAAACCGAGGGCGCGGCGGCCGGTGTGGGGAACTTCAAGCGGCTGCTGAACTCAATTCCTCGGGATGTCTGGACGAACGTTCATGCCCGGCAGGGCTTCGGCCCTGCTCAGCGGTGGGGTGGCATCACGGAACGCCGGTGGGGTGGAGTCAAGGAGAACCGCGAGGACAGGTACGTTCCAGCGCAGGCCGGGGCGCTCCGCGATGCGATGATCGCCTCGCCGGTGGGCGTCGCCCGCTACTCGTGGGCTGAGCAGGCGACCGGCGGCGAGCTGTTTGCGCCGAAGTTCGGGAACCTGGCGAAGACCCGCCGCGAGGTTGGCTGGGCGGTTGAGAACTGGTGGGGTGGCGAGGTTCAGTGGGGGCCGCAGGGTGGCCGGGCCGGGAGGTTCGGCCAACGCGCGCGGCAGGTCGTCGACTATGGGCGGCCGGCTTCGGCCAGCACGGTGACGGCGGTCATCGACTACGACCGGCTTGGCGCATCCGTCGCTGCCCACCTGAGAGAGCCGCTGGCCGACGCTGCCCGAGTCAGCGGATCTGGGACCACCGTCGTGCAGATCGATTCGGTTGAGGTTGCTCGGGCTACCCAATCCGGGCAACGCGCCGAGGCGAGGCGAGGCTAGGGGCCAGCTATCTCCTGGCTGGCAGCCTTAGCCACCAGTTCGCCGACGTGGTCAGCAGCGCCCACACCACGGCGACGGTGACGAGCAGCCCAATTCCGGTTGGGACAAGCAGCACAGCCAAAGCGATGCCGACGACCCGACCGCTCTGCCAGCGGGCCCACAGGCCAACCGCAGCCCACGAGCAGGCAATGGCGCCTCCAGCGCCTGCCAGGGCCCTTAGCGCCGACGGTTCGACGTCGACCAGGGAGAGAACCATCATCGCCGCGCAGGCAACCGCGCCCAGGACAAACAGCAGAAGTGGGCCGAGGATAGTGCCCGGCATCTGGGGAGCCGGGGAGGCCGGTGAGTAGTGGGTAGCCATCGACGTACGGTACGGGGGAGGCCGCAGCCGCTGTTGGTCCGATCAGGTTGGCCCGATGACCGGAACCCGACACCTCGTCCCTGCGGCTCCGAGATGCCCGAGCTTCAGCGAGCGCAGTGAGCTGGGCTTGCCGCCCGAACAGGTCTCCATTGTTTTCCTGCTGATCAGGCGCAAACGTCGACGGAGTACGTGAGGTACGCGGCTTCGACACCTGATGTGGCGTCAAGGATCTCGCCAACCTGCCCAGGCGCGGAGTTCCCGACTACCCGTTCGACGGTGGTAAGCGCCATTTTGAGGTACCGGACTGGCTCGCCTTGGTAGGGCTCCAGCGCGGTACGGAACCCTGCTGCTTCCCGTTCGAGCTGGTCTAGCTGCTCCTGGTTGAGGGTGTCGGCCACCAGTTGGCTCTTGGGCAGGGCTGGGCTGGCCGCCCACGTGTCGTAGCCGGCCTTCACTGCGGCGCACTCGGCGGCGATCCGCAGGTCGCGGTCGGGCTCCGGGATGTCTGCTGTGCAGCCCGCGAGGGCGAGTGCAGCGGTGACGGCAACTGCGGAGCGCATCCAGTGATTGGCCACCGACGCACCGTACCGGCGCCCGCAGTCGATGCTGGTCCCCGATTAGGCGACCATGACGTCCGGAACCTGACAAGACGGCAGCTACCTCATCAGAGGGATGCACCGCCTCGGGAACCTCTCATCGACCGTTTCCTTTGCATGAGCACCTACACCCTCCGCGAGGTTGCCGAGAAGACCGGCCTGTCTCTGCGGTCGATCGAGAAGGGCTGCCGCGACGGCACCATCGGGCACCTGCCGAAGTGCGACGGAACCATCCGCGTGCACCGCCGCATGACGCAGACGCAGATCGACAAGCTGCTCGCCGACCGAACCAAGCAGGCCGTTCAGTTCGTTGCCGCTCCCACCCGGGAGCCGGTCGACGAACTCGAAGAGGCGCGCCGCATGTCGCGTGAGCGCGCCAACCGGAACGGCCTGCGTCGGCGAGGTGCGGTATGACCGGCCTCGTCACCCCGCTTGACCCGAATTCGCCCCGCGGTACCGAACTTGCCATTGAACTCACCAACCTGTTTGCGCAGTTTGAGCTGAGCATCGCCGACCGCAAGCGGCGAGCTGTGGCCGAGGCACATCGCCAGGCTGGCCGTGAGAGCGAGACATACGGCGGTGCACCAAATCGCTCTCCAGCACTGAGCGAACCTTCTGAAAGCCCTGACCATGGCTGACTACTCGAAGCACCACAAGATGGCCGGCAAGATCGGCGGCCTCACTCGCGCCGCCCGCCAGACCAACGAAGAGGGCCGCAAAGCCGCCGCGAAGACCGGCTTCATGCGTCGCTTCTACGCCCAAGTGCCGGCCGAGGTCACTGACCCAGCAGAGCGCGCCCGGCTGGCGAACCTCGCGCTACGCGCCCACATGGCCCGGCTCGCCAAGCGGTCCGCCGAACTGCGGACTAAACCTAGCCGGGGGCGAGATGAGTAGGACCAAAAAGCCGTACCAGGTTCCCAAGGAACTGGTGGAGGCCATCGTGGCGTGCGCTCCACCGCTAACATCGGAACAGATCGCCGTGCTCCGGCATGCCTTTGGAGTCGACGAACCCTCCTCAGTACCAAGATCGGCCAAGGCCAACCCGCAAGGTTTTCCCTCGAGGGCAGCGAACACCTACCCGGTGTCTTACCGTGACGACATGGAGCCGCCAGCCGCAGGCCATCTGCCGGTCGAGGGACGCCGGCCGCCCGCTGACTGGTCGACCGCCGAGGCCGAGGCCGCCCCGCGTAAGACCGCAACGGTCTACTCCACCCGCCTTCCCGACGACCTGGCGACGTGGCTGGAGAACGAGGCGACCCGCTGCGGCATCAACCCGTCCGCGATGTTGGGTGAGCTGATCGCCGAGGCTCGGCGAGCGCACGGCGGCGACAAGACGGTGACGGTGCGCCTGTCGGATCTGCACCGGGCTATCGACCGCATCGCTGACCGGAGTACAGCATGAACCCGGCCGAGATGCGCGCATCCGAGCGGCTTGCCGCCGCGCTGGGGCGACCTGCGCCCGAGCCGTTGACGCCGGAGGAGTTGGCCGAGTTCGAGGCGCAACAGGACCGTGTCGACGCGGCGCTTCTCGAGGCGTACGGCAACCCGAACCGGACGGATGGTACGCCGGTTGTGCTGTTCGTGGTGTGAGCAAACTCCAGTGAGCCGTGCCTACCGCGTCATCGTCACCCGCGAAGATGACGCCTGGCTCGCCGACGTCCCCGACCTCCCTGGCACCCAGACCTTCGCCCGCAACCTGCCCAGCCTCGACGCGAACGTGCGTGAAGCCATCGCCCTCACCGAAGACCTCCCCGAAGGCGCCGAAGTAGATCTGGCCATCTCCTACGAGTACCGGACAGGCGACGCCTAGCCAGTGGCTACCATCAAGTCGTTCGCCATCCGGCCTCGAAGTTCCAGTTAGCTGCCCCCGCTATGGCCCAGCAGCGTCAAGGGTTGCTCGATCAACCCAGCGAGCCAGGACCGAGAACGCCGCCAACTGCTCCAACGCCTCATCTTCCGGCAGTTCGTCGAGCATGACGTGGCTGGCCGGGTTGCGGATGGCGCCGTACAGGCCGCCAGCGAAGTTCAGGGCGCCTGTGTGGACGCTTTTGTACGTGTCGGATCCGTCGTCGGCCATGATGCGAAGGCGCGGCTTGCCGGGCTCGGGAGGGGCGGTGGCGAATGCCTGCTGGAACAGTTTGGCCTCGCTGACGTCCCGCCGACCAACCTTGGCTTGGGTGTACGCGTTGACGGCGCGGGCTGCTGCGGTCACTGCCTCGCGGTAGTGGCCATTGGACCACAACGGCTTGGCCGAGTCCCAGACCCATGGGTGCAGGTGGCTGGCGGACAAGCGGGGAGCGTTGTCGCCCAGCTTCTCGGCCAACTCTTCTTGACGCTGCAGTTGAACTCTGGCGCGTTTTGCTGCCTCGATGTGCTGGTACCACTTGTTAATGGCCACGTTGCTGGGGACCGACGTTCGCCAGTCGGGAAGCGCTCGATCGATGACCTGTTCGACGACTTGGGCGGAGTCAAGAATTTCGTCCTGCGTACCGCGGTTACTCAGGTGTCTGCTGAAGTTGCCCGGCTCTCTGGCGGGTTTATACAGCTCTGCAACCCGCAGAAAATGATCTAGCTGTTGGATTGCCCAGTCACGATCCATGACGGTATTGCTCCTCAACGGGTGGATCAGGGGTGCGCTGTAGCTACCGTGCGCCGGCTGGCCTGGGGCTAGTGCGCGGGTACTCTTCCCACGCTGCCTCACTGGCCAGGAACGCGTCTCTCTGCTGGCCGTTCGACGCGCAGATCATCAGGTCGACGCGTGGGGCGTGGAAGCCGGAGCCGCGGGGCGCGACAGCCCACACGCACGGCGTGCCGGCGGTGGCCTTGCAGTAGGGGCAGGCGAAGTCGAGTTGGGTCGGCTCTGGGTGGGCGTCGAGGAATGCCTGCTTGGCGTCGGCGACGGCCTGCTCGCGAGCGGCGTTCCAGGCGACGAGGGGGTTCAGGGGCGCGGTGCCGGGGCCGGCGGCGAGAGTTTCCATGGCGGAGATGTTCTCACCCCGAAGCGCCTGCTGCCGTCCCCCGGGATGGGGCGCCCCAGAGCGGTAGCGCGGCCCGGCAATTGGGCGGTTCAGGCGTTCGATGCCGGCTGGATGTACAGCGCACGGCGCCGCTCTGGCTCGCCGGCATGGTCGTGCCGATCCCATCCCAGCGATGCCCAGAACCTGTCCGTCTCGCTGAATGCGACCAGCCGTCGGTCTGGGAACTCTGCGGCGAGCATCCGTATGATCTCGGTACCGATGCCCTGGTGTCGTTGGGAAGCTGCTACCTCGATGAGCTGGATCTCTAGCGCGATTCTGCCAAGTCGGGGCACCCCCGCCCACTCTTCGATTGGCACCACGTCGTCAAGTTCGATCCGTGCTACCTCAAGGTCGCCGTCACGGACCTCGAACCACGAGGACGAGCTGGGTGCCTGGACTCCCTTGTTCCACCAGCTTGCGCGGAACTCGTCGCTCTCCCCAAACGACAACCAGAAACGCCCCTTGTCTGGTTGTCGCTTCTCGATCAAGGTGAGGTTCACAAGCAACTCCCTGCTGCAGTACAACATCGGCTGCCGCACGAGGCGCGGCAGCCGTCAGATGTGGACGGGTCCTATTCTCGACGGCGTCTGCCCGAGACCGGCAGGCGACACCCGTGACGCTGCGAAGGCGGGGCGCTTACGCCGCCTGCCCCAAGCGTCGCTGCGCGCCTGCTTCAGCTCGCCGTGCAGCTTCTCTACCTCCCGCACCAGCCGGTTGATGATCGGCCGCGGGTCCGCGTCCGGGCAGGTGCACGGGTGGGGGAGTCCGGCGTCGCAGTTGCCGCAGGTGCGCAGCCACGGCTCGACCTCCAACAGGGACAGCGGTGGCATCCGGTCGCCCCACATCGCCTCGGGTGCGGTCGGTTCGGCGTCGGGCTGGTCGGTGAGAAGAAGCAGCTCAATGACCACCTTCATCACCCTGCTTACTGCGGCCCGCCACGACCGGGTGTGGTCGACCGCCAACGGCAGCGCCCACCGGTAGGGTGCGACCGTGAACATGGTTCCCCAGGGCTACGAACTATGGCTCGCCGACGTCGACGGCGGGGGCATTGAGGCAGGGCGCGTCATCGGGTGGCGGTCCGACCGCCCAGGCGACCACTACATCGACGGACTAGTTCCGATTGTTGCCTATGAACCCCCGGAGACCGGTCCAATCGTGATCTCTCAAACGAGTTCGACCTATTTCTTGGGATCGACACGTGAGGTCGCGATTGCGTCGCTGAAAAAGTGGTTGGCGGCGAAGGGTGACAGGGAGAACGTGTGAGGCACACCTACCTGCCCGACCTGGTCACCGACCTGATCGGCCACTCCTCGCACTCCGGCATCAAGCTGGTGGAGCCGTGGCGCGGCATCGCCGACCCCGCGAGCTGCGCCGCCATGGGCTGCCGACTCTCGACGTTCGTCTCGGCGACCGGCCTCGGCGGGCGCAGGTTGCCGGACTGGAAGGCCGCCAACTGGGGCGTAATGGCCTGACACGGCCGTAACAGCCCGCCCGGACGCATTGACGGCGGTAGCCTGCCGGTATGGAGCCGCCGCTCGACGGTCAGGAATGCGCCGGCGTACCCGTAAGCGTTTCGGGTGATACCGAGCGGACCCGACAGCCGTTTACGCTGGTGTCCGCGGTGCGCTGCCCCGCCTGCCACGAGGCGTACACGTCCTGGCGGGTTGAGGCCGGCACCCTGCGACACGGAGGCACAAGCCGATGACCATCCGCCTGCACCCGCTGCACCCCGATTAGGGCCGCAACACCGCGGTCCCCTGATCGAGGGGGAAGCAGCATGTCTCGCACCGACAAAGACCTTCCGCGCCGGCTTCGGGGCGAACGCCGCCGCTGGTACGACTCGCCGCCGGCCTGGTTCATCAACCACAGCTGGTCGGCCCGTGACCGCCTCGCTGCCCGGATTGCCGGCCAGACCGCACGGGCCGAGCACCGCGCCGGACACGAGCCCGAGGTAGAGCCGCCAACCGACCAGCACCGGCAGGGAGCCATCTGGGACTGGTCCTGACCCTGAACCCCGATCGGCGTCCGCTGGTCGGGGTTCGGCCGTTTCGGAAGGCTGCCGTCCGTCGTAGGCTCCCCTGACCCGGCCGGGCCCCCGCCGCCCGGTCGGGGCTACTCCGCCGAAACCGGCAAGCCCAGGATGCCTCGTCTCCGGTACGGTCCCCTCCCATGAACAGGGATGAGGAGATCGCGTTCAGTAAGCTTCTGGCCATACTGGAGCCAGTCGAGTCCTGGCTTGCGCGGATCAGCCCGACGAACCCGGACATGAAGATCGATGCCGACAGCCCCCTGGCTGCCGACGACAAGCTGACTCACCCCTATCCGACCAGCTACGCCGCAATCGCCTTGTTTGGGCACGCCATCGACCACATCCACATGCTTCGCGTTGCCCTTCATGCAGGAACGCTCAACATCTACGCCCCCTACACGCTTGTTCGGGGAGCCCTCGAGAATGCGGCCAGCATCGCATGGCTCCTCGCCCCCGACGATCAGTCCACACGGCTCATCCGTCGCTTCCGTCTTGCTGTCGTCGACATCAACATGAGCGAGCGGGTGAAGGAACTGATGGGGTACGTCGGGCCGAGGTCCAAGAACGAGCGGCTGGACGAGATTCGGGACCTCGCGCTGAAGGCCGGACTTTCTCCGGCGGATGCTGCCAGACGTCTCACGTTTAGCGACATCGTCTCGGACGCCGACCAGGAGTCGCCGCTTCCAGACAAGAAGGTGAAGCTGGTGTGGAACATCTGCAGCGGCATGGCGCACGGTGACCCTTGGGCAACGCTGGGGGGTAACCGGCTTGTCGAGTTGCCAGGTGCGCCGCCTGGCACCAAACACATGCAGAACTCATCGGATGTGGAGAATTTGCTTTTTGTGACATTTACGGCCCGTCGAATGATCGAGCATGCCTTTCAGCTGTATGACCAGCGGGGCGCAGCATCGTCGTAACACTGGTGACATGGGTGGCAGCACTAACGGGCCGCCCCGACGCCGCGCGGCACGACGGTTGGGTCTCTTCGGAAACCAGGAAGGAGCCTCGGCGGGCGGCGTACGACCGACGCGAACCCGACAGCGCTCCCAACCACGGTCTGCCAAGGTAGGCCGCCGTGAACCCGAACACCATCGCGCTCGCGGCAGTCGTCGTTGCCCTCTTCAGCTCCATCCTTGCCCTGCTTGGAGCAATCTTCGGGCCCTGGCTCCAGGCCCGCCAGACCGCCAAGCATGCAAACCAGGCATGGCAGCGTGACCTGCGGGTCGCCGTTTACCTTGAGGCGGCTGCACACGCGCAACGTCTCGAAAGTTGGATGCAGCACATTTCGGACCCCACAAGCAGACCCTTCGACGACATTCCAGAGTTGCCGCACCGAGACCTTGTTGCGGCCAAGATTCGGGTACTGGCACCACTGTCGCTATACACGGCGTGGACGACGCTGCACGCGTCCAGTGACGCCATCAAATACGTTATCGAGGCTACGACCGAGGCCAGTGGATCTCCACAGGACATGCCCTGGAACCATCCGGCGATGGGCCATCTGCAGGAAGCCATCAACGACGTCATCTTCACAGCGAAAGCCGCACTCAGAGCAGCGACCAGCTGACGACGCCGTGGCGTGGTGGTGGTTCGCGGCGGCACCCTGACCCCATGGCCACCACCGACGCGCAGCCCCGCCAGACAGCCTCACAGCGTCTCGCTGCAGCCCTCGGACGGCCCGCCCCAGCCCCACTCACCGCCGAAGAAGCCGCCGAGTGGGAGCGGATCCAAGACCAGGCCGACGCCGAACTATCCGAACTATCCGAACGGTACGGAGCCGTCGAGCGCGCGTGAGTCGCCGGCCAGGGTCTGCAAAGCAGACAGATAACCGGATCGCCCGCAAGACACCCCGCCGATACCCTGCTCCGATGGCGATCAGGTGGTCAGCGATCCACGAACAACTCGGCGAGACCCCGCGAGATCTCGACTACGAACTGCTTGAGCGGGCCGTCTCCGAAGGGGTTCTCGAGCAGGAAAACCTTGACTGGAAGAAGGCACTTCCGGGCAAGGACCAGGGGCAGATCGACGAGTTTGCCAAGGACGTTGCGGCGATGGCCAACTCGCGCGGCGGCCTGATCGTCTACGGGGTGTCCGAGGAACGCGGCAAGGGCCGGGCTGACGAGATCGTCGGTGTCGACGCCTCCGAGACGCAGCAGCGGCGGCTTCGCTCCCTGGCGTTCGGTCAGGTACAGCCGATGGTGGCCGGACTCGACGTCATACCCCTGACGAGCGCTGACGGCAGCACGTCCGTGCTGGTCCTATCCGTGCCGCAGAGCGCCGATGCTCCCCACGTCATTGGCCGCGAGAACCGGATCGGGGTGCCGTTCAGGTCCGGGCCCGAGACGCACTGGATGCGGGAACGGGAGCTAGAACGCTCCTACTCCGACCGGTTCACGCGACGCGACGTTGAGCGCACGCAGTTGGCGACTCTCATTGAAGAGGTCACCGACCACCTCGATCTGGCCCGATCTGCATGGATCGTGGGCGCAGCACGCCCCCGAACCCCCCTGACCTCCATCCTCGGCCCTCTCCAACGAGATCAGGTAACTACGGCGCTGGAAGCCGCTCTTCACCAAAGTATCGATATTCTCCCAAACAGCCTGCGCAGATATCCAATCATTCGCGAACTCGGCAATAGCGTCTACAACCCGCAGGTAGGCCTACGCCGTTGGGTTGTCCATTACATCCATGACGCCTTTGATGTTCAGTCCGCCCTCGTTCATGTCGAGTTACATCACGACGGCTCGGCGATTCTGGCCGCTGAGGTAGGCGGCTGGGGCGGCCCGCCGGCTATCTCCGGGGTACACTCGCAGGTCTTCTGCGCGGCCGTCGAAAGCTTCGCCGCCGACTTTGTCGCACTTGCTTCGACTTATGCACGGACCCTTGGCGTGACGTCGCCGTTGGCCTTCCGGTCTGACATTCATCGCGCGGCGACAACTACCTCCCTTATCGCCATGGGCAACCGGTCAATTGGCGGGCATGAGATAGAGGAAGTCGAACGTCTGAAAGGAACGCGCAGCGTAGCCCGATTCAAGCCGGTTTCGGGAGAGATGTCGGCAAACCTTGCCGCGGAAGGGCTGCGGGATACGGCCCGGTCTGTTGCAGTGGATGTCCTTCATCAGTTTGGTGTGGCTCGCCTGAGCCTCCTCGGCTAGAGCAAGGTGGCGACAGGCTCGGTAGCACTGGAGTACGATCCTGGTATGACCGAGCCTGTGCAGCCCGTCCGGAAGCTGTCCATCAGCGTCCCCGCCGACGTCGCCGCCCGCCTCGACAAAGAACCCAACGCCTCCGCGTTCCTCGCCCGCGCCGCCCGCACCCAGATGCGCGCCGACGCGTTCGCCGCCACCCTCGCCGGCCGCGGCCTCCCCATCACCCCCGAGGGTCGGCGGCGGGCTGCCGAACGTCTCGACGCCATCGAACGCGCCTACCCGCCGTCCTGGTACGACGAGCAGCGCGCCCGCCACCAGGCCGCAGCCGAAGCTGAGTTCGGCGGCCCCCGCCACAGCCAGGCGCCCGCGGCGTGACCGACCGGCACAACGCGCCCGTTCGCCTCATCCTCGACCGCACCGCCCTGCTCGCCTACGCCGACGGCAACATCCACGTCGCCGAAGTCCTCCACGAGGTCGTCGGCGACCGCGGCGTCCGGTTCGGGGTGCCGACGGTCGTGCTGGCCGAGACGATGGCGGTCCTCGACGACGGCCACGACCGGTCCGCCGTCCGCGACCTGGTCGAGCTGGACGCGTGCGCGGTTCTGCCGGCGGCTGCCGGCGAGTGGATGGAGCTGGCGTACTGGCTGCGGCGGCTCGGCCGGATCGACACGGCCGCGGCGGCGCTGGCGGCCCTGGTGTACGCGGCGCCGATCCTGACCGGAGACGGGAAGGCGTACCGGGACGAGATTCCGGTGATCGACTTCCTGGCCTGACCGGCATCTACCCAACGCGGCCTCTCGGGGGCGGGACGGGCTCGGCGGCGTGGGTAGCGCCGCCGGCCCTTGGCCCGAGCCCTCCATCGAAAGGGCGTGAACCCGCCGACATCCTGCCAGACGAAACCCTCCCAGCGGTCCGGGAGGGCCGGGGCCAAGGCGGCACTAACGTTCGCAGGCGACCCCGTCACCGTCCCGGTCAAGTTTCGAGCTGTACCCCGGATCGCCCTCACGTAGGGGCGCCTTTCCGGCCTCGCGGACCTCGGTGCAGTTCTTGTACGACACCTCTTCCTCGGCCGGTTCCTCGGCCGGCGCCGTCGGTTCCTCGTCCGGCGTCTCGACGTCGGGAACTTCCACGACTGGCTGCTCGGACGCCTGCTGCTCCATCTGCGTAGGGCTGCCACCGCTGCCGGGGTCGCTGCTATCGGGCTGACTGCTGGCGCCGGCGCCGCAGGCAAGCAGGATGGGCAGCGCGGCAGCGGCGGCGAGGATGCCGAGTCTGGCTCGGATGGTTGGGGTCATGCCGGCGAGTGTGCCTACGTGCGGCGTGATCATGTGTCCGGGAGGTTGTCAGCTACCCGACTTGCGTTCGGAGTCAGGCCGCCCGCCAGCGCAACTGGGGATCAGACTGAGTCCGACGGCGGGCGTCTCGGTGGGCACCCCTTCTTCGACGGCGGCCGGAACTGCGCCAGCCGGTCGAGCATTGCTGCTGGGTTCTTCGTCAGCAGGGTCAGGCTGGCGATGAGAAAGTCGCGGGCAGTCCAGCCGTGTTCGGCGAGGATCCGAGCAACGGCGACCCGCTCGGCGGGTGCCAGGTCTGCAATCACGCCCGGCTCGAGGTCGTCGTGGTCGTCCGCCTCGGGCAGGTCGGTAGATGGTCGCCGACGACTGCGGGATGCAGTAGGTCATTGGCACGCCGGCCTGCTGGGCCGACAAGCTATTTGTCAGAAAGTCGGCAATATCATCTATAAGGCTTGATGTTTTCTACCATGCGCTGATGCAGCCTCCGGTCTCGAAGCAGCGAAAGCCGTTCATCTCCCGCTACTCGGCGCTGCTCTCGTGGGCGGTGTGGTTGGGGTCGGCAGTGTGGACGGTCTCGATTGCCTTGGAGCGGGCGCCGCACAAGACGGTTGATGAGTGGCGAGACCTGTTGTTTATCCTGGTTACCGCGGTTCTGCTCCCGGTCCTGTTCGTGTTGACGGACCACACCCGCGCCGTCAACGGCCGTAGCCGGCTTCCGTTCCTGTTCTACGGCTTCACGCTGCTGGCCCTGATCAACTTCAGTACCGAGGCGGTGCGGTGGGGGCAGGATGCCGGAATCACTGACCTGAAGGGCGGCGAGCATTTCGCCGCTTTTCTCGTTTTCATGATGGGCAGCGGCCTGGGCATTTTCATGCTTTGGAGCCACTACAGGCACCTGCGTGAAGACCGCAAGCAGGGAGCTGCCAACGAGGCGCCGGCTTCATTCTGATTGTCCTGTCGGCTGCGGGCCAGCTGCTCGGCAAACATCAGCCGGTCTGGTCTGGTGCACTTCCCGAGGTGCCCAGCCACCATCGCCGTGCAGGTCGGCAAGCCGAGCGGTTGGCGTTCGACGAGCCGACGGTCCGTGGCCTGCTTGATGGTGGGCGCCTGGCGCCGGCCGGGGCGGGCTGCGTGGAGGTGGCCTGGCGGTG
This sequence comes from Polymorphospora rubra, assembly GCF_018324255.1. Classification (GTDB taxonomy): domain Bacteria; phylum Actinomycetota; class Actinomycetes; order Mycobacteriales; family Micromonosporaceae; genus Polymorphospora; species Polymorphospora rubra. Next base: position 2,249,152 of record NZ_AP023359.1, on the reverse strand, counting down.
GTGGGACCAGCTACTCGCGTAGCGGCCGGTCGGGCACCGCAACGGCACCCGACCGACTGTGCTGCGCTAGCGCACAAAGCTGACGACGTGGGCGCCGGGTTGAATGTTCCAAGCGCCGAACGAGGAGAATTCGGCGTTCCACGGCTCAGGATCAGGGTCTACCGGCACTCGTGGCTTCGGGAGGCGGATCTCCCGTACCCAGTTGGTGCCGCACCAGTCGCCGTGGATGTGGTCGCCGTGGATGGTGGCGGCGATTGGTTGACCTGCGACGGCGACGCCGGCTGCGGTGGCCGCGGTTGGCTCGTGCCAGGCACCTGAGACGTTCGAGGTGGCCCAGATGGCGCCGTCGTGGCCGGCGAACATGACGATGGCTGGGCCGCCGGAGAACTGGACTGCGGAAAGGTGTGCCCCGGCGGGCGCGGCTCCGACGCCGGCGACAGCGGTCGGTGTCCACGGGTCAGGCAGTGCGCCGCCGTTCAGTCCGACCCGCCAGATGCGTCCGTCGAGCCCGGTGACGTATCCGGCCGCGGTGGAGACGGCGGCGATTGGGGCACCGGGGGTGGCGAAGTTCGGTGGGCTGGCCAGGGAGGTTGTCCAGATGCCGGTGCTGATTGACCGAACCACGCGGAGTGCGCCGTCGGTGCCGACGAACGCGACGCCGGGAATGGGTCCGGGGATGGCGGCGACGGCGGCGCCGGGTGGGGCGATGCTGCCGGTGATCTGCTGCGGTTGAGATGCGTTTTGGTCCGTTTTGTGGAAGACGGCTCCGAAGCTGCTGACGAAGAAGACGTTGTAGCCGGCAGCGGATACTGGGGCTCCGGGTGGTGCCAGGCCGTAGGGTCCGACGGTAGTGACTCCTCCGACAGCGTCGCCCCCAGTGGTTGTTGACCGGACGAGCCCGCCATGTACGCCGATTGCGTATGCGGTGCTGTTGCCGTTGGTGTATCGGATGGCGGTGAGGCCGCCTCCGGGGGATGAAACCTGTTGGCCGTGGACCCTAACGGTCTGGCCACCAGTCTTCTTGTAGAGGCCGCCGGTTGAGCCGATCATGAACGCAGCGACGTCGCTGTCGGCGTATGCCGGTGGGGTGGCGATTGGTGCGGCTGTGAGGATCAGTGCGGCGCCGATCGCGACTGTGGCGCGCCGGTATCTGGCGCGAGTGTGGGTCATGGTTGTCCCCGTTCGGTTGGTGGGTCCGGTAGGGACAGGGTTGCGAGATGGCAGCGGGTCATCTAGTGATACATCGATCGTCTTCGAATGGTGGCACTTTCGATCCCACTCCAGGCTGACGCCAGGACGAATGGCGGTTTCGTTGGCAAAAGTCGCGTTTCGCAAAGCCGCCTCGGCATTGTCGGCACCACGCGCGCAGCGTTGCCAGCTGGCTACCGCTCTTCGTAGTAGGTCTCCTCGTACCAGACCTCTTCGTACTCGCAGTAGACGACCTCGCCGCCTTCGTCCTCGTCTTCGTCGTCGTACCAGTAGGCGGGGTGCGCCCACCGCCATACGAGCCAGCCGAGGAAGAGGACCAGGGCGAGGCCGGCGAGTCCGACGAGGGCGGGCGGCACCACGTTCATGGGGCCTCCGGCGGCTGGACGGGTGCGCCTGAGGGTAGGTAGGCATAGGCGGTGATCACAATGTCAGGAGGTCGACAGCACATCGGCCAACATCACCTGACCTGGCCGGGCACACTGCCCGGGTGACCAACCGCCACCGCCGCATCGCCACCCTCATTGCCGTGCCGCTCGCCGCGCTCATGCTCGCCTGCGGGGCAGGCGGCACCGAAGATGACACCGCCGCAGACCCTCCGGCGGTCGACTCGACCACCGTCACCGCGGGGCCGCCTGGGTCCGCGCCTGTCCCGTCGGCTACGACCCGGAATCCGGCCAACCCTCCCCGGCCCGACGATGCGACGGTAGCCCGCTACATCGCCGCCCTTGAGGCTGTGGACCCGGACATTGTGGCGGGAAAGCCTGATCGGGCTGTGGATCGTGGCCGGAATCAGTGCAACTCGATCGCGAACTGGCAAGGCGATCGCGCCCGCCTGATCAAGGACGCCAACTACCGGTTCAGTACCGCGGAGCATCCGGACGGGTTCGGGGAGGTGAAGGGCGGCAAGATCGTGGACATCGTGCACGAGTTCATCTGCCCCGACCTGCCGATGGGTGAGGCGTAGGCGTGGAGTTCGCCGCAATCATCATCTCCGTGCTCGCCGCTGGCGTGGCTGCCTGGAGCATCGTCTATGCCCGCCGATCGGCGAATGCCGCCCGTGAGTCGGTGGCGGTTGCGCGAGAGGCACTAGTGGAGTCGCGGCGCTCGGCGGATGCAGCCGAGGGTGCTGTTGTCGAAGGTCGAAGGTCAGCAGACGCGGCCGAGCGGTCGGCTGCGGCGGCCGAAGCTACGCTTCCGCCTCCGGTTGCTTGGCGCATACGGGCGTTGCGGAGTGTAAATCCGTATAGGCGGGCTTTTGCTCTTCGCAACTGTGGCACGCGAACGGCGACGGGAGTCAGAGTTGTTTGGCCAGATTTTTCGGGCATAGAGAGACTCTTCTCTGTCGAGATACCGCCAACAGGCGTCGGTCCTGGCGCCGAGATTGAGTTCTCATATGCCCACCGTGAGCACCTTCCGTCGCTGCGTGAACTGAAGCTGACCTGGGACGGCCAGGACGACGCGGTTGCGGTTCCAATCCCGGCGCAGTAGCCGGCCCGCGGTTGGGCCACAGGGGATCTCCCGCGTTCAGCCCGTCCGCGGCGCTGTGTTAGAGACAGCCCTACAGCCGGCAACCGTCGGCCCGAGCCATGGGGGTTGTGTATGGACATGTGGAGCGACGCGTTCGACACCATGAACGCGATTGACATGAAGGCGAAAGAGTTGACCCTTGACCAGCAGTTGAAGCTCGCTGAGATCAAGGCGTTACTGTCGATCTCGCAGGAGCTGTCGCGGATCCACCACGGTGGCGTCAACCCGGAGTACGACTCGGGTTCGTGACCAGGACGGCGTGAAGCCGGCCTCCCGTGCGGGGGCCGGCTTCGTCGTGGCGTGGTCCGCGTGGGTGGCAGCTTGGGCGAGTTGGTTGGCCCGAATCGGGAGCACGCGAACCCCAAACGGTAGCCCTACCCGATTTCAGCGAGATCGACGCGCTACGGCGGCGGTCGTCGTCAGTCGGTGTCGCGGACCTCGACGACGAGCGTTTCCCGCAGCAGCGGTCCGTATTTCTTCTGAGCGTTGGCGCGGTGCTGGCCGAGGCGGCTTCCGATCTCGGTCCAGTTCGCGCCGGCAGTCTTGGCCTCGGCGACCGCTGCGACGAGTGCCTTGTCGAGTTCGGCGCGCTGCTTGACGAGGTCGGCGAGCCGGGTAAGGGCTTCATCCTTGTCCACGTGGTGTGTCCTCCTTACACGGGCGTGTGGTGAGGATACGCATACGCCCGGCGGCCTGGTGAGGGCGCCGGGCGTACGGGGTTGGACTAGCTGCGGCCGAGTTCGGCGCGCAGCTGGTCGTTCTCGTCGCGGAGTCGTTCGAGCTGGATCCGCAGGGTCCGGATTTCGCTGGTCTCCCGCTGGGTCCAGACGCGGCAGGTGATGTGGCCGAGGTCGATGCCGTCGGTCGGCGTGCCGTAGAAGCTGTGGCTGTTGGAGGTGGGGCGGTAGTCGGGCATGACGATGCCGTAGAGGGCGTCGACGGCGGTCATGCGCTGGTCTTCGGTGAGATCGGGGCCGAACGGGTAGACGTGGAAGGTGAGCCAGACGTTGGTGCGCGGGAGTTCGAGGTTGGGGACGCTGGCGAACTTCATGGTGATGTCGGTGAGCTGGTTGAGGATCTGGTCGGTGTTGGTGACGAGGGACATCGGGTCGGCTCCGGTCTAGACGCGGACGGCGGCGCAGTCGTTGCAGGTGCAGCGGCTGCTGCAGGGCTCGTAGGGGGCGGCCTGGCAGTCGATGCAGGCGACGCCGCGTTCGACGTTGACGACCCGCTCGCAGGTGATCTCGCAGTATTCGCCGGCCGGGGCGCCGCAGGTGAGGCACGGGTGCTCCGGGCCGGGGTCAACGGTGGCGGCCGGGGCGCGGAGCCGCTCGGCCTCGGCGCGCAGGGCGGCGTTCTCGGCCTCCAGGTCGATGCGGGCCGGGTCGGGGCGGGTGCCGTGGGTCATGACGGAGACCTGCCAGCCGTCGCCGTCCTTGCACGCCCGGTACAGGCCGTAGGTGCCGGGGCTGGTGTCCCACTTGGCGGCCTCGGCGTCGAGCCGGGCGGCGAGCAGGTCGACGGTTTCGATGCCGGACTCGACGGACTTGCCGTCGGTCGTGAGGTGGATGCTCACCCTAGTTCCGGTGGGCAGGGTGGCGGGCAGGTCGACGCTGTTGATGAGGTCGACGGCGGCGGTGATCCGGGCGCGGAGCGTGGCGGTGTCGGTGGTACGGGCGTAGGGGGTCGGGCTGGTCACGGCTCCTCCGTGGGGGTCTTGGTGGTGGTGATGACCTGTACGCCGACCGCGCCGACCTTGCTGCCGAAGACCGGCGTGCCGTAGCGGCTGCCGTCGCACCAGGGGCCGGCTTGTCGCCGGTGAGGATCGGCGTGAGGGTGTCGACGGCGGCGAGCCGGTCGGCCTCGGGCTCGTCGTGGTAGAACGCCAGCTCGAACCGGACCAGCGCCTCGGCGGGCAGGTCGGTGTCGGGCAGGCCGCGCAGCTTCGCGGCGAGCTGGTCGAGGGTGGCGGCGATGTCGTGCGGTCGACGGCTGTGGGTGTAGCCCATGGTTCCTCCGATGCGTCGGGGAAGGTGCGTCTCTGCGCGGGCGTCGGGGCCTCGAACCCCGGTGGCTGCCGGTCGCCCCGGTGCGGTCGGCTCTACGTGTTCACGAGCCAGTCGTTGTCCTGGTCCTCGCCGTCGAGGTATCGGATGTGGCAGCGCAGCGTGCACCGCTGCACGAGTCCGCACCGGCCTTCGGGATCGCCGCCGATGGGTTCGTGGGTGGAGCAGTCTTCGTCTGGGTCGAACAGTTCGGCCCTCGGGTCGCTCTGGGACTGGTCAGAGATCGCCACGAGCACTTGCCTCCTGGGTTGGTGGGAAGGGTGTTCCTGCGCGGGCTCCCGCGTCTCGAACGCGGGCGACTGCCGGTAGCCCGAATGGGGGCCGGCCGAGTGGCCAACCCCCTGGCTGGGTCAGTCGTTGTAGGTGCCGACGTCGGTGATGTCGGCGTGGTCGATGACGGTGTCGCCGGTGAGGTTGTGGATGCGGACGTGGGTGATGTCCTGGGCGGTGACGTGGCCGGTGTGGCGGCTGCCGTCGCGGGTGACGAGAACGACGGGGGCGCCGAGGCGGCTGAGCTGGGCGAGGGTGACGAGTCGGCGGGCGTGGGCGGCGGCTTCGATCGGGCTCATTTTGGGTTCCTCCGTATCCGTCGAGCGTGTGATTAGGATACGCACGTGTGATTTGGATACGCAAGAGCAAAGAGGGATAAACCCTGATCAACACGACAAAACCGCTACGTCCAACCCGGCGGCGACACCTGCCCGGCAGCACAGCGATATGCGACAGTGGACGCATGACGACCGTGACCACGCCACCGGCCCGCCACGTCGCCGAAGTGCTCGCCGACGACGCCCGCGTCGAGCGATTCCAGGCCACCCACGCGGACGCCCTGCGAAAGCTCGCCACCGCGGTAAAGGTCGCCGTCGGATCCGGCGCCACCATGGCCGAGATCCTTGCCGTCGTCGAGAAGACCGCCCCCGAACTGGCCTCAACCGACCAGCTTGCCGCGAACGCCCGTGCGTACGTACACAACGGAGACGAAGCGTTCTAACCTGATCAAGACGCGACGAAGCCCCCGGCTCTCCCCAGCCACCGGGGGCTTCTTCGCGTTCAGGTGAAGCTCAGGCCACCACGTACTTCGTGTTCGGGCTGCTGCCGACCTTCCGCAGCTTCCCCTTCCCGACGAGGATGCGCAGCCACTTGTACATCGTCTTCTCGGTGACCTCAACGCCACGCTCTTGAAGGCAGGCGAACATGTCCTTCGGCGCAATGCCGGCCTCACCCGCATCGCGCGCCAGGTCGACGAGCAACTCAGGGTGCCAGTTGGCGCCGTCCGGCTCGTCGTCGTGTTGCCCTTGATCGCCCGGCTCGTCTGGCAGGGGCTCGACCGATGCGAGTTCAGCCTCCATCTGGGCCATCATGTCGTCGAGTGCGGCAGCAGACATGCTCTCAACCTTGAGCTTGGCGGCGAAGCCACGAAGCCCCTTGCGAGCCCGATCGCGTGCCGCCTTGCGCTCTTCGGGCGTCTGCGGAGCAGCATCCTCCCGGTCCGGAATCGTGGCGGTACGCGCCACCGGCCGCGACGGCTGGCCGCCCGCCTGCTCGGTGGCAACCTGAGTTGGGGCAGCCGTTCCGCCCTCGCCGAAGACCGCCGAGAGGTCGCCCCCGCGGCCCAGAACCTCCAGCCACGGCCGAAGGCGCTGCATCCGCTCGGCGTACACCTTGCCGCCGACCTCCTTGCCGCGCAGGTCCAACTCCGGCCGCATGTGCTCGGTGGCGATGGCGAGCCGCTGGAGTTGCCCCTTCTTCGGCAGGAATACCTTGATCATGCGAACGATGGTCGAGACGTCGTCTCGGCGCATGAACATGGTGCCCGGATAGGTCAGCGCGTCGGGAGTGACCTTGGCGCGGGGCAGCACGTAATTCATTTCGGCGGCGTCTTCGACGTAGGCGCAGATGGACAGCGAGGTCTGCTTGCGGACGATGATCGGCAGGGTGTCCTGGGTGGCTCGCAGCGCCGAGAAGATCACATTGGCGCCCTCGGCGCGACCGATCCGCAGCACCTCGCAGAGAGCATCCATCGCTGCCCGCGTCTTCGGGTTCTTCTCGACCTCGGCACTCTCGTCGACCACGATCACGATCTGCGGCAAGTCGGGCGACACCGGAAGAAGGCCGGGCTGGTCAGAGTCCGCCTTGAGCGCGGCGTAAGCCGCTTTCCGGTCCCGAGCGATGTTGGCCGCAACGGTCGCCATCTTGGTGACCTCGTCCGGGGTGGCAGCCACCCAGTCGATTACCGGCCGCCCCATCTGCCCGCGAACGTACGGCAGCATGAACTTGCTTGCCAGGCCACCGCCGTTAAGGTCGGCGACCCATACAAGCGTGTCGGGCATGCGGAGCATGTGGGCGATCATCACCTCTTGCAGGGTCGTCTTGCCCTTGCCTCGCATGCCGCCGATCAGGGCTGCCGCCTGCCGCAGGTTGATGTCCGCCGGGGCGCCGTCCTCGAGCTGACCAATCGGAAAGTCGCCCCAGATCGACAGCTCGTGCGTGTCGTCGGGCAGCGGCACGTCGTCAGCCATCGCGTACCGGGTCGGGATCCGCACAATGGCGGTGCCTTGATACTCGCCTTCCTCGACGCCGATGACGCAGCCCTTCGGCAGATTCCCTGCGCGGGCCAGCCGGACCTTTGCGTCCTCAACCTGCGACCAACCGTCGCCGGATTCCTCCGAGAACGCGATCGTCAGCGTGAACCCGGAACCGGTACGCCAGTCCTCTTCCGACAGGATCTCGATGTCTTGGACTCGGGCCTGCTGTTCGATCCGGGTCTTCCACTTCTGCGCGCGGTCGCTGATCCTCGTCGTTGCCTTTGCCGGCTCAGGGGTCGTCGAGTCAGAGGATGCCTCGTCGTCGGCGAGGAAAGCCGGGGCAGTGAACAGCGCCATGGTTGCGGCGAAGGCGCCAGCGACGAGGTTCGCCGTGTGCCATGGCTCGGTAATCGTGGACCAGGTCGTCCATGCCCCGATTGCCAGGCCGGTTGCCGCGCGGAAGGCACGCTCCGACCACGGCCGACGCTGCCGGTGGTCGCGGAGCACAACTCCGGCAGTGCCGGCGGCGGCCAGGGCCGCGGGCACCCAGCCCGGCACGCCGACAGCAGCACCGACGCCAGCCGCGACCAGTGGGCCAACCGTGGCGACGACGCCGCCGGCAACCCGATCCCATGAACCCTGACCGTCCACCATTACCTTCCTCCTTCTGCTGGTTAGCGGGTCAGAGGTTCCACCGACGCTCGGACTCGCGCCCGTTGCGGGGCGCCTCGCCGCGCTCGATGTCCGTCTCGTTGTTGGTGATCAGCGCGCCGTGGGCGCTCTCTGCGGTGCCGGCGGCGGTCTGGACGTCGCTGGCGATGGAGTACAGCCCCTCGGCGACCGGCTGCGCCACGGGCCATTCCGTCTCGCTGCGGCTGGCCATGGTGCGCAGCCCGTTCGACACCTCGTGGAGGGCCTGCCCGAGCATGGGCATCTCCTTGACCATCTGGTGCATGTCCTCGGGTCGTAGTCCCGGAGGGCGGCGGCGAACTCTTCGGCCGCGGCCCGGATCGTGTTCATGTCTCCCACGGTCGTTCCTCTCGTGTAGGTGGGGGCCGGCGCCGGGCTGGCGTCGGCGGGTTCCTGGGTCGTGTTGCCTGCGGGTTCCTTCTTGGCCGGCTTGGGCTCGGGCTGGTTCTTGGTCGGCTTCTCGGTCGACGGCTTGGCGGCCTTTGGCTCAGGGGCCGGCTCACCCTTCGGCTCAGGCTTCGCCTTGGGCTTCTTTGTCAGGTTGACCGGCTCACCGGCCGGCTTCTTCGCCTTGCCGTTGCCGCCGTCCTTCCAGCCCTTCTTGAAGTCGTCCCACAGGCCGGGCTTCTTTCCGGGCTTGGTCGACGACGGTGAGCCGTTCTTCGCGGAGTTCTTCGTGGTCGGCTTCTTGCCCTTGGGTGAGCCGGCCGGGTTGAACAGTGAGCTGAGCCCGAACTTGCCCGGTGAGCCGTTCTTGCCGCCGGGTGAGCCGGCAAGCTTGCGACCGGGTGAGCTGGTTGAGCCAGCCGCCTTCGGTGAGCCGGACGGCTTGCGGCCCATGAGCCGGTCGAGTAGTCCGGGCTTACGTGAGCTGCCGCTCGGTGAGCCGCCGGCCGGCTTGTTCTTGCCGCCCTTGCCGGTCGGGCCGTTCTTGCCGAAAAGTCGACTCAGCGGGTTCGAGCCGCCGCCGCCCTTCGTCTTGTTCGGCGACTTCCCGAACAGCCGTGCGAACGGGGCGCGGGCGGCGTTCGCAGCCGACCGGGCGCGGCCACCGCGGCGGTAGCTGCGTACGGCAGCCCAGATCCCGACGGCGGCCAGAAGCAGGCCGGCGGCGGCCGCGTGAACGACGATGCCCCACCAGGTTCCGGCGACCTGCCACAGCAGCAGCTCGGCGGCGACCGCCACGAGCGTGATCGCCAGCAGGATCTTTGGCGGCGGGACCTTGAACTTCGGCTTCCGGCTGGCGGGCTTCCGGGGCTCCTTGGGCGGGGTAGGGGCGGCGACCGGGATGCCGACGTACCCGGCTACCCCGGCGAGGTCGAGCGGCAGCGGTGCGGGCTTCTGGGCGGGCTTGGGGGCGCCTTCTCGGGGGTGACTCACCTGGGGTGACTCACCCGTCGGGGTTACCGTCATTTCCGCACCTCATGGGGGGTGAGAGAAGGGGTGACCGTGGGGTGACTCACCGGGGGGTGAGTCACCTGGGGTGAGCGTCGTCCGGCGGCGTAGAGGCAGATGCCGCCGATCGAGGCGAACAGCAGTACCGCGGCGACGATCCAGACGTGGAGGTTGGTCCAGCCGCCGGCGCCGAGGGCCGCCATGCCCCCGAACACGGCGGCGACAACGGCGAGAGCGAGGGCGATGTTGCCGCGGGCGGTCAGGGCTCGGGCTCGGCTGCTCACGGCTGCCCCTCTTCCCACTGCTCCATGACCAGGGCGGCCATGATGACGGCGATGGCCAGGGCCGACGAGCCGATGCCGAGGGCGAGCAGCAGGGCGTTGTTGAGGTACTCCCCGGCAACGGCGGTGCTGCCGGTGACGATGACGGCCGCGACGCCGCCGTAGAGGACGTGCGACCAGTTGACCTGCGGGCCGGCGGCGTCGATGTTGTGGGCGGTCACCAGTCCGCCCTCCACGAGGAGGGCAGCCACTCGCCGTAGAAGACAGCGCGGGACACCACGGCGGCCATCGACGAGTGGTACTTGCCGGACCGTTGGGCGTGCTCCTCGACGCACCTCTCGGCGTGCAGGCGCCCGCTGGCGGGCTTGATCTCGATGCGTCGGTCGGGCCAGTCGAACTTGACGGCGTACTCGTCGCCGTTGTCTTCGTGGAACCAGGGGCCGGCGACGACCTCGCGGTAGACGACCTCGACGGTGCCGGGCTGGAGCCGGGACAGCCTGCGTGCCTGGTTCTCGGCATCGAGCGGACCGTCGGCGATCTCGATGGCGGTCTTGGTGGAGGGCAGGGTGAGGCGAACGCCCCACTGCAGGGTGCGGGTTTCGGTCATGGCGGGCCCTTCCGTAGTGCTGGTCATGGGGTTTCCTTTCGCAGGTCAGGGGTGGTGTTGGCGGTGCGGCGGTACCGATCGCGGAGCAGCTCGCCGAGGATGCCGACGGCTGCCGCTTCGTAGTGGGCGGTGCCGGGCTGGCCCTGGTTTGGGAACCGGGTGCGGATCGCCTCGCTGACGACCGCAATGTCTTGGGCGTCGATCGTGATGACGGCTCGTCTGACGGTCCGCGAGGCGACGCGGGTGCACTCCCGACGCAGGTCACTGGCCCTGCTGGCGGCCATGAACCCGATGGTGGTGGCACCGATGGTGATGGCGACGGGTTCCAGTTCGCGGACGCCGAAGAGGTAGACGGCCACAGCGACGAGGATCATGGCCGCGATCAGGGCGTACGTGATGGTGAGCCTGCGTGCGGTGTGCATCTGCGCTCCTAGCTGCGGGTTAGAACCGGGGGCGTTGCGGGTCAACCGGAACGCCCTCGGCATTGGTGGGTCTTATTGCTCCTTGCGGCTGGCCAGCCACCGCTTCGCTGCGGCCGGGCTGACGTGGGCCTTCTCGGCGAGTTGGGTGCCAGACGGCCGCTTGCCGAGCGTCTTGACGAGGTCGGGGAAGGCGGCGGCGCACCGGTCGGCGGTCGACGTCTTGGAGTCCGGCTCAACCGGCTCGGTGATGGTCTTCCGGCTCGGCTTGCTGGCGGCGCGTACCGGCTCACGTCGGGCCGGTTGAGCCGACTCACGGGTGACGGGCTGAGCCGGTTCATGAGCCGTTGACGTCGGCTCAGCGATCGGCTCACGGGTCGGCTCATAAGCGGCAACCTGAGCCGTTTCGTGGGTGACCTGAGCCGGCTCACCGGACGGCTCGTGAGCCGACTTGTGAGCCGAACGAGAGCGACCCTTGAGCCACCCCATGAGCCGATTTCCCGACGGCTCATCCGTCCGTACCTGAGCCGGCTCACCGGTCGGCTCGGCCGGGACGGGGGGAGCCGGAAGAGCGGCCCGCTCCGCGGCGGGCAGCGGCTCACGGGTCGGCTGCGGCTGGGTAGCGTTCACCCGGATCGGTCCGGTCGGCTTGATCCGCACCATGGGGTTCTCGAACCCGAGTCCGGCGTCGATGTGCCGGCGGACGTTGGCGCGGGCGGCCTGGGCGTCGAGCCGGATGCCGTCGCACAGGTTGCGGGTCGCGTCGTCGACATCGGTCCATGCCGGGCCGAGGTTGACCGGCTTGCCGCGGAGGATGGTGGCGGCGACGCGGATGCGGCCGGCGGGACGCTGGGCGCGGGCGCGGCGGCGTTCGGCGTTGTAGCCCTCCCATGCCTTGCGGGGGTCGCGGATCCCGTGGTCGATGCTCCAACGGCGGGCCTGGTAGGTGCGGAGGGGAAAGGCGCGGCGACGCTCCCGGCTGAACTCGGCACCGGCCTCATCGATCAGCGTCGGCGACTCGGCGATGAGCTGTACCCGCTGGGCGCGTCGGGTGTGGAGCCCCCACAGCCACGGCGACAGGCCAGACAGCAGGCCAAACGTGAGTGCGGCCGGGGTCGGAGCAAGGCCAAAGAAGTCCTCGCCAGCGAAATGCCAGTAGTTGATGCCGGCAACCACCATGGCGATCAGGTACGAGTACCGCCGGAGTCGGGCAGCCCCGGCATAGTCCTTCAAGAGCAAGCTGTCGTGGGCGTGCCACCCGACGTAGACGGAGATCGACTCGACGGCGGTGGCAAAGGCGACGGCAAGGCCGAGCTTGGCCAGCGGGCTCCAGCTCTCGTGTGAGATGTCGTGGTAGGCGAACTGAACCTGCCCGTAAACAGCAACTCCGTTGACGACGATCAGCGGAGCGACCGGGCGCAGTGCGGCGAGCCGGTTGCGGAGCTTCTCCCGCCGCTTCTCGCGCGCCTTCTCGTCCTTGCCGGCCTGCCGCTCGGCGTCTGCTTCCTCGTCGGCCTGGCGTTCGCGGGCGGCTTCCCGGTCGGCGGCAACTTGGAGGCGGCGCAGTTCGATGTCGTGCTTCGCCTGCTCGACGCGGGCAGCCGACTCGACGGCACGGGCCTGTGCGGCGGCGGCTGCGCTGATGGGGTCCTTCCGGCGCCACTTCATCGGATCGCCTCCGGGGTGCGGGTCGGACCGGTCGGGCCCTGAGCCCGTTGCCGGGTCGGCTTCGACTTGGTGTCCATGTCCATACCCCAAAGTCTTGCATGTCTTGCAACTCTTGCACAACCGCGAGACGATACGACCATGCAAATCCCCATCCCGATCACTGCCAGACGCAAGACGTGCACGGCTCGCTATGCTCTGGCCATGCCGCCGCCGGACCCCGCAGACCTCGAAAAGCGCGTACGCGAAGGCGCGTGGCTCCTGGCAGGCGACGTCGCCAAGCTGCTCGGAGTCGACCCGGCAACCGTCTGGCGCTGGACGAAGAGCGATCCGCCGTTCCTGCGATACCGGCACCGATCCGGACGCGGCCGATACCGCGAATACCACCCCGAAGACGTTCTCCGGGAACTCGAATCGAGTCGCCAGGTCGAGGGCGAGTCGCAGTCGTAGATCGCATGCGGCAAGCCTTGAGCCAGCTCAGGCCATACGTAAGGGTGAATGCGTCAGCCGCTGTCAGCCGACAAGGAGGCGACACGTGAGCGCCTTCGGAACTGAACTGCGGCGCCTACGGTCGCGCAATGGTCTATCCCTACGCGCTCTCGCCGCCCGCACCCACTACAGCCACGGCTACCTCTGGGATCTCGAACAGGGCCGCAAAACCCCGCCCCACGACACCGCGGCAGTCCTTGACCAAGCCCTCAACGGCAGCGGGGCACTCATTGCCGCGGCCTCCGGCATTCAGCCCGTACCCGACTGGGCCGACGACCGGCTCCGCACCGTGGTAGCCGGCAGCCATCACCCCGACCCCGCCACCGTCGACCACCTCGCCCAGGCGCTCGCCGTGCAGCGGCGCCTCGAGGACACCGTCGGTGCAGGACATGTCCTGCTTCCGGTCCTCGGGCAGACGGCCACCGTAGCCCAGATCCGTGCAGCGACCGTCGGCCCGCTGCACGACAAGCTGCTCCGGCTCGAATCCGCGTTTGCGCAGTTCGCCGGTTGGCTGCATCAGGATCTCGGCCGGCGGAGCGAGTCGGAGCAGTGGTACGCGCGGGCGCTCGCCCAGTCTCTTGAGGCCGGAGACAGCGGCATGACCGCCTCGATCCTGTCGATGCAGTCGAACGCAGCATGGGGTGCCGGGAACGTGCGGCGGGCGGTTGCGCTCGCGGAGGCGTCTGCCCGGCAGGCAACTACCCCCGGTGTGCTGGCGTTGTCCGAGCAGCAGCTTGCCCGTGGCCTAGCCGCCGCTGGTCAGCGGGACGACGCGTTGCGGGCGCTGGACCGGGCCGAGGCGCATTCGGTGGCCGCGATGAACAACCGGGACCGGGAGCCGGCTTGGATCTACTTCTCCGACCCGGCGCGGCTGCGAATCCAACGGGCGCTTGCACTGCGGGAGCTGGGCGACTATCGGGAAGCGGCCGACCTGTTCGAGCAGTCGCTTGCCGGGCTGCCGGACGGGTTCACTCGGGACCGCGGCCAGTACCTTGCCCGGCTTGCTGTGACGCATGCCCTGTCGGGGGAACGCGAGGGTGCGCTGCTGATCGCCGGGCAGGCGCGGGCGCTGGGCGTGTCGACGGGATCGGAGCGGACACTGCTCGAGGTGCGGCGGGCCGAGCAGCTCGCCGGTAGCCGAGAGCCTGACCGAGGTTCCTGAAGAACCTCAGTTGTGGGTCAGTGCCCCACGACAGACGGAGCCCCGAGCATCACGCTCGGGGGCTGCCTTCGTGGTCCAGTCCTGCCTGTCACCCGCTGTCGACATCCAGGGCGGGCTCTGCCTGCTCGGCGGCGTAGTAGTCACGAAGCGTCTGCCCCGCCTCGTGGGCTGCGGCGATGTCGTCGCGCTCGGCCCGCCGCCACCGCTGCCTTCGCCGCCTGCGTCACCAGCCGATGCGCCTCGTCGACGAGTACCACCATCTCGATGCGTCGCTTCTCGTCGTAGCTGATCGGACCCTGGCGTTCCTCAATGGTGGCCCAGTCGATCGACGGACCGGCAGCGGCCTCGCTTGCGGGGTTGTTCACCACGGGCACTCCTCGAGGATCGTGGAGTTTTCGGTGACGGCACCCAAAACCCGGTCGGTACGCAGGCGGGTCAGGTGCGGCTGGCGGGCAACGTCGGCGGCGGTACGCAGCATCTTGGCGACCGCGTGCCGGCGCTGCGCGTACCGGCCGACGACCTCGGCGCCGTAGGCGGTGACCTGCCAGGCGCTCTTGCTGCGCTCGGCGACGGCCAGGGGTGCCCGCTGGGGGTCGTCGAGGTCGACGGCGACGTACAGCCGGTCGGTGAGGACGGTGCGGTTGATGAGGATCACCGGTCCACCTCGATGAGCTGTCCGGGCGTGAAGCGCAGCAGACCGGGCTTGTCGAAGAAGATCCCGTAGATCACGACGAGCGGCTTACCGTCGCGGTCGTCGAACTCGTAGACGGCGACGACCGGCCACCGGTAGTTGACCTCGTCGGTGGTCGCGCCGCGGCTGATCAGGACGTGACCGGGTCGGGCCGACCTGGCACGGATGAGGCGACGGGCCGGGGTGGAGGCGGCGAGCGGCGTGATTCCGTCCGTCACCACCCCGGCCGTCACCGCGGCAACGGCGCTCACCGCCGGACCGCCTGACGCACGCGCACAACCTCGTCGCTGTCGAACAGGTGCGCGTCGTTGTCGTCGTCGTGGGCATCGGTGCAGACGCTGACCCGGTGGTCGCCGACGTGGTCGGCCTTCATCGGGATCCCGCAGCACCAGCCATCCAGGTGCACCACCTCAACGGTCTGCCACCCGTCCGCGGTACGGATCTGGTCGCCGACCTGCAGACGCCCGGCCGGCATGTCGACCCCGTCCGCCCCGGCCGCCCGCAAGGCGTCTTCGCGCAGGTACGCGGCCAGTTCGAGCGCCTGAGCGGACGTCATTCCGGTTCCGCAGTGGTCGCCGACGCTGACGTCGATCCAGTTCGCGGCGCTGCCGTCTTCTTCGACGAGGCGGGAGATCCCGACTCCGGGGGCGTGGCCGCCGCCGGGCCGGTCGATCTCGATGACCCGGTGGGCGGACATGTGGTAGGTCGAGCCGTCGCCCTTGTCGGGGGTGCAGTTCTGGAACGTGCACCAGTCCGGGCACGCCGCCGGCTGCGGGTGGATGTTGGCGGCGAGAGCCGCCCCGACCGTCACCTCAGCAACGGTCGGGGCGGACAGGATGGCCGGGGCGGTGGCACCGACCTGCGACAGCCGCTGGCAGGCGCCGGTGAAGATGCCCTTGACGGTGCCGGCGGCGAGCCCGAGCTGCCGGGCTGTGTCCTTGAGCGACCGCCCCTCGATCCCGTACATGACCAGCACCTGCTGCTGGGTGACCGTAAGGTGTCCGAGCGCCTCCGATACCTGACGGAAGAGGCTGCTGTTGCGGTAGCCGGACGGCATGGCCATGACGGTCATCGGGCCTGTCCTTCCGCCTGGTCGGCGAGGGCGATCAGGGCTGCCGCGACCTGCCGGGCCTGGGCCGGGGTCATGGCGGCGCTGTCGCCGGTCAACGCCCCGGCCTGGTCGGTGAAGATTTCGATCTTCGGGTCGGTGGGCAGGTCGTTGCCGGTGTACTGGCACAACTCGACCGCGACGTATGCGACCTTCTCGGGGTTGCGCCGCATGACCTCGATGCGAATCGGGTCGGCGGTGTGGAAGGCGCCCTTGTCGTCGGCGAACTCGTCGCAGGTCTGGTCGCACCAGTCCGGGCAGTCGCTGGTGACCGGAAGCAGGTTGGCGAGCGCCGGGGCCGTCATCGGATCACCGCCCGGCGTACCCAGACCCGCTCGTCGAACGGGAAGTGCCAGCCGTCGGTGTCGGTGTCGTTCTTCTCGGGAGTGAACGCGGCGGCGTGGCCGGACTGGGCGTCGATGAGCACCATGTAGACGGTCTGCCAGCCGTCGGGGGTGAGCAGCTCGTCGCCGATCTGGACGAACTGCGTACGGATCGACAGCTCACCGGTCGGCGGGGCGTCGGCGACGTCGGCGGCGTTGAGCAGGGCCGCGGCGAGGCGGCGGGCGTCGGTGGGGGTGAGTGCCCAGTCGGCCATGTGGTGCGGACCGTTGGTGGTGCCGGTGACCATGGTGACGAACGTGTCGCCGATCTCGTCCTCCATGTCGAGACGTGTGGTGGAGATGTCGATTCCCTTGTGTCCGGAGTACGCCTCGGCGGACTCGATCGAGATCTGGCGTACGGCGTGGTAGCGGCTGCCGTCGTCGCTGCCGGTCCAGTCGTCGCAGTTGCCGCCGCACCAGTCGGGGCAGGGCAGGTCGACGGGGGCGTTGACCTTCGGAAGGGCGGGGGCGGTCATCGGGTCACCGCCCGGCGGACGCGGACCGGCTCGGCCAGGTCGAAGCGCCATCCGCTGCTGATCTCGTCGGTGCGCTCGTCGGTGTAGAAGGCGGCGGTGTCGGTGTCGGTGACCATCAGGAGGTCACGAACGACCTGCCAGCCGTCGGGGGTGAGGATGTGCTCGCCGAGCCGCACGTCGCAGGCGGGCACCGTCTCGGTACCGGCCGGCATCGGGTCGGCGTTGTCGGCGGCACGGCCCAGCAGGGCGGCGAGCTTGCGGGCGGCGTCCGGGCCGATGTTCCAGTCCATGTCGCCAATGCCGTCGATCAGGATGTGGATCTGCGTGGCGCCCATCTGGTCGTCGTCCTCGCGGACGTTGCTGACGGTGACCTTGGTGCGCGGGTAGTCGGGCTCCTTCACGTGGACCGACGAGAAGGCGGAGCCGTGGTACCGCTCGCCGTTGCCCTCGTCCCAGGCTTCGCAGCCGCCGACGCACCACGGCGGGCACGGGAACTTGGCCGGCATCGGAACTGCGAGCTGCCGCTTCACGCCGCACCGCCGGTGACGAGGGTGAGCAGGTCGGCAACGTAGTCGGCAAACTGCCGCGCCTCAACCACCGTCAGCTCGAACGAGTACGCGGTCGAGTCCTCGCCGATCACCTTGCAGAAGTTGATGCGGGCCATCGACGACCGGTAGTGCTGGTACATCGCCAGCTCGAAGCGGGCCGGGGTCCGGCGCCCGCGGGGCTTCTCCAACAGCAGGTCGATCAGGATCGGGTTCTTGTAGACGTCGGAGGAGTGGTCCCGGCCGCCAACGGGGCACTGCGCGTCGTGTCGCTCAGCGCACCAGGCCGGGCACGCGTACTCCTGCCAGGCCGGGGCGCCGGCCGGGGCCGGCTCGGTCGGCAACGGGACGCTTCCGGCCTCGCACAGCTCGTCGAGCCGGGTGCCGATGAGGGCCGCTTCCCGAAGGGTGAGGTTCAGGGTCGGGGCGCCGGGCTGAACGTCGCGGTAGACGACGATCCGGGGCTCGATCTCGTGCTGCTCCTGCTCGGCCATCAACCACAGGAACGGCTCGTAGTAGGGGCCGTTCAGCTCGTCGCCGGGGAACGTAACCGGCTCGGCGAGCGACAGAGCGATCATGCGGTCTTCGCATCCGCTGAGGTGGTAGCGGATGCCGGGCTCGTCGGTGACGACGTGGTGGGCGATGCACCACTGCGGCGGGTTCGGGCCGAGCCAGTACGGCACCTGACCCCGGTTCTCCTGCATGCGCAGCGACATCTGGTGGCACGGCGGGATGGTCGGGGCGTCTGTGGCAGAGACTGCCACGGTTGCCGGCTGGGTGCTGGCGCCCTTGCCGCGCTTGCTGGTGCCGGCCGGGCGGGTGTTCAGGGTGGCGCGGTCGGTCAGGTTGAGGATGTTGCCGAATCGGGAGCGGCTCTGCGCGGTCGGAACGTTGGCGTTGCTGGCCTTGGTGGTGGGCTTGGCGGACTTGTTGGCCTTGGTGCTGCGCGCGGACCTGGTCAAGACGGTCTCCCTACAGAGGGCGGAAAGCTGGGTTCGGGGCTGGGTGCCTCGAGTGGCGGCCTCGCGGCTGCCCTGCGGCGGACGTACCGGGTGCTGGGACGTCCACCACAGGGCTGCCGCCGGCTAGCCGAGCGAGGCGCGGATGGCGTCGCGGCGGGCGTTGGAGCGGCCACCGCGGCTATAGCGGACGGCGCGGACGGTGCTGCCGGCGCGGACGGTGCGGGTGCCGGAGAAGTCGCGGGCGGTGTAGCCGATGGTCTGCGAGCTGGACATGGCGGGCTCTCCCTTGCGGGCCGGGGTGAAGGGTGGGGGTGGTGCGAAGTTGGCGCCTCGGGCTGGCTACGCCCTCACTGGCAGCAGCCAGCCCGAGGGGTCAGCGGGGGTTGTCGCTGCGGACGTACATGGCCCGGAACTGCTGGATGGCCTGCGGGCTGACCGAGTCCGGCAGGCCGAGTTCGGCCCGGATCTCGTCGTCGGTGCCGACCACCATGAGCAGGGCCGTGTCGGCGGCCATGGCGTCGAGTTCGGCGGCGTCCGGCGTCGCGTCGCTGAACATGAGCACCGGGTGCTGACCGACGTCGCCTCGGGCGCGCGGGGGCGTCTCCATCGGGGCGGGGCTGGTGAGGGTGGCGAGGACGTCGGCGGCGAGCGTGTCATCAGCCGGGGTGCTGTACGTGTCCAGTTCGGCGTTCAGGCGGGCGATGGCCCGGCTGTTGTGGCGCCGCATCGCCTCGGCGAGGTCGTCGCGGACCTGCTGCTCGCCGCGCCGGTCGTAGCCCTCGGCCTTCCATCCCTGAGCGGTCAGGGTCGCTCCGGTGGTCCGGAAGACGGAGGCGCTGACCTGCACCTTCTCGAGGTAGACGTCACCTTTGGCGGCGAGTCCTTCGAGCTGGGCGATGGAGGCGCCCTTGCCGCGGGTGATCCGGCCGTTGTTCTCGGCCATCCGCTTCCGCAGCCGAAGCTGGGCGGGGCTGTACTTGCCGCGTACGACCGCGCGGCGGCGGCGGACCTGCGGGCTCGAGGCGAAGCCGGCGAGGTCGGTCTTCACGTCGTCGAAGGTCCGGGCGCCGGCCTCCACGGTGATCGCCTCGGCTTCCGCGATAACCTCTGCCGCCGCCGCGTTCTCAAGGACTGCCTCAGCAGCCCACTGCGCGTACATCGGGGCGAGGCGGACCTGGTCGACGATCTCGACCGGGGTCAGGTTCTGCTCGGCCAGGTCGCGGATCTGGGCGTAGTAGGCGCGGGCGGCCCGAACGTCGTCGAAGTTGCGGCTCAGCTCGTCGATCCGGTTTGGTCCGGCCCACACGGTGATCGAGATGTGGGTGTCGAACGGGACGGATTCGAGGTGGATGAGGCCGTAGGGGCGGCTGGTGCGTTCGGGCTCGGGGCTGCTGCTAGCGTTCAGCACGGGTCGAACTCCTGTCAGAGTCAGGGCTTCGATCAAGGGCTCCGGGGCGATTGCAGTCGCTTTCCGGAGCCCGTCTTGCTATGCCACAAGCCTAACCCCCATGTGGCATCCTGGCAAGACCCATGTGGCCGAACGGGTCACTAGATGTGGCCACACGGGGTGTGGAATCATGCCACCCATGACTGACGAACTTGAACGGACGGCGACGGCATACCGTGCCGCCGTCGCAGAAGAGACAGAGGCCAAGGCGGCACTCGCCGCAGCCAAGCAACGCAGGGACGACGCGCGCAAGAAGGTCGAGGACACCCGCGGCCCTCTCGCCGCTGCGATCGTCAAGGAAGCCCGCCAAGGCCGGAAGCAGGCCGACATCGCCCGGATCAGCGGCTACAACCGCGAGAACGTCCGCCGAATCTGCCGAGCCGCCGGCATCGAGCCCACCGACTAGGAAGGGGAGCGATGGCATTCCGCAAGACGTCCTGCAAGACCTACGAAGAGGGTGCGACGTCGTTCGGGAACACCCTCGAGGCGGGCCGCTACTTCGCCGCAATCGACTGCCTCGAGCTGCCCAGGCAGTCGAACCGCGAAGACCGCATCATTACCCACGGCTACGCGGTCGGGTTCGGGCAGTGGTTCTTCTTCGACGCACTCGAACCGGCCTTGGCGTTCGGTCGAGCTGCTCGCATGTCGACGGACTGCCGCGGATACGGCGTGTACCGGGCAGCCCACGAAACGGTCTTCTGTGACGAGCACCAGGCCGACGAGCGGGTGCTGCACCTGACCGGCGTCAGCCTCGACCGCAAGCCTGACGAGGTCGAGCCGCTCAAACGGTTCGTTCAGGCCGTCAAGGAGAACCCTTGGTCAGCGCACTGGCACGAACCGACCGGCTACATCACCGACTACGGCAGCGGTCGCCCGATCAAAACTCGACGCCGCTCGCTGCCCCTGTAGCCGCGGCACCCGACCTTCGTGGCGTCACGAAGATCACTCCGGCTCCGCTCGCAGAACCCGCCAACAATAGGAACCCGCCAACATTCGCCAACCTGACCCCCGAGCATCCTTCTCCGGGCGTCACGAAAAGCACAACGGCCCGCCGTCGTAGCGGCCGTTTCCGCAGGTAGACAGGCTGCCGCGCCAGCGCGGTAATCTACGTCGGTTGCAGCAGGGAGTCGCCGTGGATCTCATTTTGATCGAGAAGCGCCGTCAGCCGAGCGATGACAGGGAGTTCTGGTTTTTGTTTGAGTACAGCAACGAGTTCAATTCAGACTGGTGGAATAGCCACGACCTCCGCGTGGGCGCATGGGCATTCCTTGAGATCCGCGACGGCGATATCGAAGTAGCGCGGATCCACCTGAGGGCTGAAGTCCCGATCGGACACTACGCAGGGACGCCTCAGCTTGGTGCCGCAGCACTTGGAATCCAGTTCATAGAGGTAGCGGAGTCCCGGCGAGGTCAGGGCATCGGCACCAAGGCTGTGCAGATGCTCGTCGAGCGGTACCCCGGCCGGCGGTTGGTTGCGTTCAGCGAGGCTGATCGCTTCTGGGCGTCGCTGGGATGGAGGCGGTACGACCACTCGGACGGGGCAGATCGGTTCCAGGCAGTGTTCATCCAGCCGGAACTGGGAGCCTGAGCCCGCCCGGCTCGGCCCAGCCGTCTCCAACGCCTTAAAACGCAAGAGAAAGACTGCCCTATCGGGCGCGTTCTCGGCGTCGACAAGCACAAGGTTCGACGCGCCTACACTCCCAGTGCGCCGGTACGCCCACGAACAAGCCCGCTGCTGGCAAATGCGCCATCCAGGACATCCGGCACCCCTCGAGCGCCACGAAGAGAGCAGACGACTAGGTCGCCCTGTCGGTAAGTCGACTTAGTCATGCCTTGCTGGGTCATGTTGCGGTTTGGGCGGTTGCAGGTCTGGCGCGTGCGGCCCTGACAGTGAGGGTGGCGTGCGGTGCCAGCCGACGCACCTGCGACCTTCGAGGTGGCCGATGTCGAGGTGGATCAAGTAGGGGACAATATCCCTTGTGGGGGCTATGTAGAGTGTCTACATGCCACCGGACGAACTGAAATTGACGATGACTGTCGGAGCCGTGGTCCGCGAGTTCCTCATGGATCCACAGGTGCCCCGCTACGGGTTCGACCTGATGCGGGCAACCCACCTGCCCAGCGGCACGCTGTATCCGATCTTGGCGCGGCTGCAACGGGCGGGCTGGGTGACGAGTCATCAGGAGGACATCGATCCGTCCGTGGCGGGCCGACCCGCGCGCCGTTTCTACAAGATCACCGCCCACGGCGCAGAGAATGCCCGACTCCAGTTGGCCGAACTGAGCGAGCGGCTCCGGCCACCGGCCGGTGGCCGGCTTCGTCCCAGCCTCGAAGGAAAATGGGCGTGAACGTCGTCTGGGTGGTCGCAGCGTTCGTTGGCGGTCTCCTTCTCGCAGTCCTCTCCGATCTGATCAGCGACGAGGTGCGCGGCAGGCTAGATCAAGTGCCGTTTCAACTTCTGCGACTCGCGGCCCGCCGGCTCCCCGCTCAGCTACGGAACGACATCTACTTACATGAATGGATGCCCGAACTGCACCACATCCTCCGCAGGGAGGAGGCGAAGCCGATCACCCGCCTTTACCACGGCCTGCGTTTCGCCGCCGGCCTCTTACGTAGCGGTCCTCAAATCGCACGTGAGCTGGGCGACACGCGCAAGCAACGGCTTGTCGCGTGGGCGCCTGGCCGCTGGTTGCGCACCATGACCGGAGTTGACGAGCGGCTCCTGGACCGGGTTCCGCAGGAGCGACTGCGCTATACGGGGCTCGGCCTGCTGGTAGTCACTACCGGGCTTTTCAGTGCAGTCACCATGGCCAGCGCGTTTACGCTCTTGCAAACACCCTGGTGGTTCGTCATTCCGACAGCATTGCTCTGGGGTGGCGCAATCGCGCTAGCCGATCGATGGCTTATTTCCTCGCAGCACGGACGTCGCAATAAGCGGCGCATGATGAATCTGGTTTATCGGCTAGTTTGTGCGACGGTGGTGGGTATAGTGCTGGGCGAACCGATATTAATGAAGATCTTTGAGGTGGAAATCAATCGGCAGGTGCGAGCCGATCGGCTGGCTACGCTGACCCAGTACGAGGCTGATTTGCGAATGTGTAACCAGTTGTTGCACGAAAGTACGTCCTCCCGGCCGTTGGGCTGCGCGAGCATGACCCTGGTAATGGCTCCAGGTGCCACTCAACAGGAGATCGACACCTTGATTGGGCGCCAGGTGTCGGCACTGCGCGAAAGCTACGGACCAGTGGGACTGCTGGACAAGGTGAAAGCGCTCGAAAGCCTTTCTGGCCGGAGTTGGCAGTTGCGGTTTCTGATGTGGATGATTCAGATAATGGCCCTTACAATCGCATGCCTGCCAATCATAGCGCTCGTAATGGCTCGCAAATCAAGGTATGACCATCTCTACCTGCAAGAAAACACCTCTCGCTAGCTCGATAACTCGCACCCGACGTCGGCGTCTTCCACTCCGCCGCCCGTCCCAGGCGCGGGGGACGCCCGCGCGATGTGCTCGTCTTTAGCGTCCGAGACGTGGTGAGAAGATCGCGCGCCGATCCGAGAGAAAGGTAGCGTCTTGAGGCGCTACCTTTCTCTTTGCTGATTGACGAACCAGGATATGGCAGACCATTCTGCTCTCTTAGAGGATCATCATCTACAGGACGCTCAGCCCTCCAGTGTGCTGAGCATCCTCCGGGCGCCTGCACGACAGCGGCCCCAGCAAGCAGCCCGGTGTCTCGCCGGTCGGCTTCGTAACGTGAACCCACAAGTAACGTGAACCTCGAGGGGCGGAAACCCGTTTGACCTGCTGATACGTCCTGAGGTGCGATAGTGTTACATCTGCGAGGTTGGCTAAGACGACGCTGCTGAACACGCTGCTCGGCATGGTGCCCTCCCACGAACGGATCGTGCTGGTCGAGGACGCCGCCGAACTGCGGCCGATCCACCCGCACGTGGTCGCGCTCCAGGCCCGTACCTCCAACGTCGAGGGCGCCGGATCGGTCGGCCTCAGCGACCTGGTACGGCAGGCCCTGCGCATGCGTCCCGACCGGCTGGTCGTCGGTGAGTGCAGAGGCGCCGAGGTCGTCGATCTGCTGGCCGCACTGAACACCGGACACGACGGCGGAGCGGGAACCCTGCACGCCAACGCGCCCGCCGACGTACCGGCCCGGCTGGAAGCGCTCGGTCTGCTCGGTGGCCTGCCCAGAGCGGCCCTGCACGCCCAGGTCGCCGCCGCGCTCCAGGTGCTGCTCCAGGTACGACGCACGAGCACCGGTCGGGTGCTGGAGTCGATCTGCCTGCTCCTGCCGGCCGGTCCGGACCGGCTGGTGACCGCCGTACCGGCCTGGCGCAACGGGGCGGGCGCGGGTCCGGGCGCACCCATGCTGGCCCGGTTGTTCGGCGAGCGTGGTGTCCCGATCCCCGCCGCCATCGGCGGTGATCGACCATGACCGGATTCGCCGCCGCCGCTCTTTTGACCGCCGCGCTGGTGGCCGGCTGGCCGGCCCGGCACGGGCGGGCCCGCTGGGCCGGCCTGGTCGGTCACCGGGCCGAGCAGGTGGTCGGGGCGACCAGGCGCCGCCCGACCCTCGACGCCTTACCGCCGGCCCGGGCCGGGCTGCTCGCCGCGGCACTGCTGGCCGTTCCTGGCGGGCTGGTCGGCGGGCCGGTCGCCGCCACGGTCGTCGCGGTCTACGGCTGGTTGGCCGCCCGTACCGTGCTGCGCAGCCGCGCGACCCGTAGTGCCGCCCGGCAACATCGGGCGTCCCTCGACGACCTGTGTGCGCTCGCCGCCGACCTGCGCGCCGGGTTGCCGGCCGCCGCCCTGCTCACCCAGACGGCGTCCGCCGTGCCCCTGCCCGAGCCCAGGCGTCAGGGCGACGACCGGCTTGCCCGGCTGACCGGCGCCGCGGGCCGGCTCGCCGAGCAGACCGGCGCGCCGCTGGCCGAACTGATCGAACGGATCGAGGCGGACGCCCGGGCCATGGATCGCGCCCGGGCCGCCGCAGGGGCACAGGCGGCCGGCGCCCGGGCCACCGGCTACCTGCTGGCCGGGCTGCCGATCGGCGGCATCGCCCTGGGCTACGGCATCGGCGTCGACCCGCTCGACGTGCTCCTGCGTACCCCGATCGGAGCCGCCTGCGCGCTCGGCGCGGTCGTGCTCCAACTCGCCGGACTGACCTGGACGGAGCGGCTGGTCGGCGCACCTGAGCGCGCCGGCCCGCCGGCGGGAAGGCGCATCGACAGTCCGTTCCCGCCGACCGGTGTTCGCGGCACGCCGGACCGGGACCGCGGCAGGCGGGCGGCGATCCGAACCGGTCACGGCAGCGCCTCCAACCGGGTGTACTGATGTCGGCGTCGACCGTCGCCGCCGGCTGTCTCACCGTGATTGCCCTGGTGGTCGCACTTCCCGGCCCTGCGACGACCCGAGGTCGCCTCGTCCGGGTGCTCGGCGACGCCCGGCGTCCACCGCGACGCCCCGACGTCGTACGGGTCGGTGCCGTCCTTGGCGGCCTGGCCACCGCGATCGTGCTCGGCGACTGGGGTGGGCTGGCGGTGGGAGTCGCCGTCGCCATCGGGCTCGACCGGTCGCTGCGGCGCCTCGAACCCGCCGCGCAGCGGGCCAGGCGGCTGCGGGAGTTGGCCGACCTGCCACTGGCCGCCGACCTGCTCGCCGCGGCACTGCGGTCGGGTGCACCGGTCGACCGGGCCGTCGGCGCCGTGGCGCAGGCCCTCGACGGCCCGCTCGGTGACCGGCTGACCGCGGTCGCCCGATCCCTGCGGCTCGGCGCCGAACCCGAGGAGGCATGGGCGCACCTTGCCCCCGTACCCGGGGCCGAGCGGCTGGCCGTGGCGGCGGTGCGCTCGGCCGGCAGCGGCGCGGCGCTGGCCGGGGCGCTGACCCGGCTCGCCGACGACCTGCGGGCGGACCGCGCGGTCGCCACCGAGGCGGCGGCCCGCCGGGCGGGAGTCCTCATCGTGCTGCCGCTCGGGCTGTGTTTCCTGCCCGCCTTCATTCTCGCCGGCCTGGTGCCGGTGATCGTCGCCGTGCTCGACGACGTGCTGTAACCCGACCGAGAAAGGACCCGTCATGCGCAAACTCATCGCCCGGCTCCAGGGCGACGCCGGGATGAACACCGCCGAGTACGCCGTCGGCACGCTCGCCGCCGTCGCGTTCGCCGGCATCCTGCTCAAGGTGCTCACCTCCGGCAACGTGCAGTCCGCGCTCACCGCCGTGATCGACCGGGCGCTCAAGTGATCCGGCGCCGGTCAGGTGGCCGCGACCGGGGCTCGTTCAGCGTCGAACTCGCGGCCGGGCTGCCGGCGCTCCTGCTGTTGTTGCTGCTCGGACTCACCGCGGTCAACGCGGTGACCGCGAAGGCGCAGTGCGTCGACGCGGCGCGGGAGGCGGCGCTGGCCGCCTCCCGCGGCGAGCCGGGAACGGCGGCGGGACAGCGGGTGGCACCGCCCGGCGCGACGGTCTCCGTGACCGTCCGTGGCGACACGGTCGTGGCGACCGTCCGGGCGCCGGTACGCACGCTCGGCGCCCGCCTGCCGAGCCTGGCCGTGACCGCCACCGCGGTCGCCGCCGTCGAGCCCGACCTGCCGGAGCCGGCGCCGTGACCGCGACCGGGCCGGCGGAGCACGAGCGCCCACCCGCGGCGGCTTCCGCCCGCGCGGCGGACCGGCCCGCCCGCGCGGCGGACCGGCCCGCCCGCGCGGCGGACCGGCCCGCCCGCGCGGCGGACCGGCCCGCCCGCGCGGCGGATCGCTCCCGCCCGGCAGTGGACCGGGGGAGCGCCTCGCTGTGGGTGTTGGCCGCCGGGCTCGTGCTCGTGGCGGCCGGTATCGCCGGCGCCGCGGTCGGCGCCGCCCGGGTCGCGGGCCAGCAGGCGAAGGTGGCGGCCGACCTCGGGGCGCTGGCCGGTGCCGCCGGTGCCCTCGACGGCGCTGGTCCGGCGTGCGGCCGGGCAGGGCTGATCGTCGAGGCGAACGGTGCCCGGCCCGTGTCGTGCATCCTCGATGGTCTCGACGTCATCGTCACCGCAGAGATGATCGTGCACCCGATGCCCGGTCTGGCGCGGACCACCCGCGCCACCGCCCGCGCCGGGCCGGTCCGCGCGGGGCCGGTCGGCGCCGGTCCGGGCGGTGCGTGGTGACGTGCGCGGTCGTGCCGCGACCGCACCCCGAACCACCCCACTCGGGCATCGGGGCCGTGGCGACGCCGGGACCGGACCCCGCGCGACTACTCCGGCAGGTGCGTCAGCACCACGTCGAGGACCTTCACCGCTTCGGCCTTCGCGAGCGGGTTGTTGCCGTTGCCGCACTTCGGCGACTGGACACACGACGGGCAGCCCGTCTCGCAGCGGCATTCCCTGATCGCGTCGCGGGTGGCCCGCAGCCACGACGCCGCCGTCCCGTACGCCCGCTCGGCGAAGCCGGCGCCGCCGGGATGCCCGTCGTAGACGAACACGGTCGGCGCCTCGGTGTCGGGGTGCGCCGCGGTGGACAGCCCGCCGATGTCCCACCGGTCACAGGTGGCCACCAGCGGAAGCAGGCCGATGGCGGCGTGTTCGGCGGCGTGCAGCGCGCCCGGTACGTCGGCCGCGTCGACACCGGCCGCCGCCAGCGCCCGCGGTGACAGGGTGAACCACACCGCGACGGTCCGCAGCTCGCGGGTCGGCAGATCCAGCGGGCGGGTGTCGATGACCTCGCCCGAGCCGATCCGACGGCGCTGGTACGACACCACCTGGCTGGTCACGTCGACCTCGCCGAGAAAGAGCCCCACCGGGCCGGCATCCACGTAGGAGCGGACCGAGACCACGGAGAGCGAGGTGACGTCCCGGGCATGGGTGGACCAGTCCGGCTCCTCGGCGTGCACCAGCGCGCAGGCGTCGTCGAGATCGAGTTCGTCGACGACGTACGACACGCCCTGGTGCAGATAGACCGCGCCGGGGTGCACCAGGAAGTGCGCCGACGACGGGTCGACGGTGCCGAGCAGTCGCCCGGTCGCCGCCTCGACCACACACAGCGGTGCGCCGCCGGTGCCGCGCAGGTCGACCTCCGGCCGTCCGCTGTGCCGCCAGTACCAACCCGTCGGCCGCTGCCGGAGCGCGCCGGCCTCGACCAGGGCCGTCACGGCGTCGTCCGAGCCGGGGCCGAAGAGTTCCAGGTCGGCCGGTGTCAACGGGGCTTCGACCGCGGCACAGCAGAGCTGCGGGCCGAGGACGTACGGGTTGGACGGGTCGAGGACGGTGGACTCGACCGGGCGGCCGAACACCGCCTCGGGGTGATGCACCAGGTAGGTGTCGAGCGGGTCGTCGCGGGCCACCAGCACGGCCAGTGCCTCACCACCGGCCCGGCCGGCCCGCCCGGCCTGCTGCCACAACGACGCCCTGGTGCCCGGATAGCCGCAGATCAGCACGGCGTCGAGCCCGATCAGGTCGACGCCCAGCTCCAGTGCGTTGGTCGAGGCGAGGCCGAGCAGGTCACCGTCGAGCAGGGCGCGTTCCAGCGACCGCCGCTCCTCCTTCAGATAGCCGGCCCGGTAGGCGGCCACCCGGGCGCCGAGGCCGGGCACCGCCTCGTCGAGCGATCGACGGGCCATCGTCGCCACCACCTCGGCGCCCTTGCGCGAGCGGACGAATGCCAGCGTGCGGATCCCGGCTGACACCGCGTCGGCGAGCAGGTCGGCCGTCTCCCGCAGCGCCGACCGGCGTACGGCGTCCACCACCGCGTCGTCGCCGGCCGCGGGCCGCCCGTCACCCTCCCGCAGGACCGGCCGTCGGGCGGCCGGCACGACGGCACCGTCGCCCGGCGCCCCGCCGGCTGCCGGAGCATCCTCCGCCGGCCGGTCGGGCCGTCGCCCGTCGCCCGTCGGACCGTCGCCCGTCGGACCGTCGCCCGTCGGGTCGTTGTCCGTGGGGCTGTCGTCGGTGGGGGCGTCGCGAGCAGTCGGGTCGACGGCGGCCCCGGACGGCCGGGGCTCGGCGGGCAGCAGCGGCGGTTCCCACAGCGCGAAGGTCACCCCGCCGCGGGGCGAGGCGTCCTCCACGACCGCCTCGACGGGCAGGCCGGTGAGCCGCCCCGCCGCCGTGGCCGGATCGCCCGAGGTGGCCGACGCCAGCACGAACACCGGCGTACGCCCGTACCTGGTGACCTGGCGGCGGAGCCGGCGCAGCACGTGCGCGACGTGCGAGCCGAACACGCCGCGATAGGTGTGGCACTCGTCGACGACGACGAACGCGAGTCGGCGCAGGAAGCCCGCCCAACGGGCGTGACCGGGCAGGATGCTGTGGTGCAGCATGTCGGGGTTGGTCAGCACAAAGCGGGAGTGCTGGCGGATCCAGTCCCGTTCGGCGCGCGGCGTGTCGCCGTCGTACGCGGCGGGGCGGATCCCGGGAAGGGCGAGGCTGTCGACGGCACGCAACTGGTCGGCGGCCAGCGCCTTGGTCGGCGCGAGGTAGAGCACGGTGGCCCGCGGGTCGGTGAGCAGCCGGGACAGGGCGGGCAACTGATACGCCAGCGACTTGCCCGACGCGGTGCCGGTGGCGACGACGACGTGCTGACCGCCGTACGCGAGTTCGGCCGCCCGGGCCTGGTGCTTCCAGGGCGCGACGACGCCGCGTCCGCTGAGCGTGTCCCGCAGCTCCGGCGGTACCCACCCGGGCCAGTCGGTGGTGACGCCGGCGCGGGCCGGTATCCGTTCGACGTGGGTGACGGCGGAGCCTTCGGTGGTCCGGTCGGCCCGCGGGTACAGGTGCCGCAGCAGGTCGGACGGTGCCGCGGCGGTGGCCGGCGGCCGATCCGGGCCGCCAGCCGCGGATACTGTGGCTGCGGAGGTCACGCCCTGCACTCTCGCACTGGTGTGCGGATATGGGAAATGGTCGTGGGGTATATGACGCGACGGGGGGTCGAACCTCGTGCGGACCGGTTCGCCTACCCGATGGTTAGATGCCAGGAGCGTTCCTGGCGGAGGAGGATCCATGGACAGGCCGATGGACAGTGAGGGGCAGTCCAGAGACGCGATGTCGCTGGTGACCCGCACCGTCGACGGGCACACGGTGCTGGAGGTCGGCGGCGAGGTCGATCTCGTCTCCGGTACCCGGTTGCGGGAGCGGTTCCTCCAGTTGATCGACGGCGGTTCCCGCAGCGTCGTGGTCGACCTGGGCGGGGTGACGTTCATCGACTCCACCGGCCTGGGGGTGCTGCTCGGCGGCCTGAAGCGGCTGCGTGCGGTCGGGGGTACGTTCAGCCTGGTCTGCGACAAGGAACCCCTGCTCAAGATCTTCCGGATCACCGCCCTCGACCAGGTCTTCCCGATCTTCGCCACTGCGGAGGAGGCCCTCAGCGCTGGTCAGGCCGGTCCGGCGGCGTGATGTCGACGGTTCGACTCTCGTTCTCGCCGGCGCCGGTGCACGTGCGGACCGCACGGCTGGTCGGTGTGGCCGTCGCCCGTCGGGCCGGGGTGGCCGAGGAGTTGCTCGACGAGGTACGTCTCGCGATCGGTGAGGCGTGCACGCGGGCGGTCGCCCTGCACCGCCAGTACGGGCTGCCCGACCTGGTGCTGATGGAGATGTCCGACGAGGCCTCCTACACCGTACGGGTGATCGACCGGGCGCCGATCGAGGCCGGGCTGGGTCTGGCGGCGTTGCCGCCGGACGAACTCGCCGACGAGTCGCTCACCGACGAGGCGCTCACCGTCGGAGTGGGGTTTGCCCTGTTGGCCGGCTTTGTCGAGGACCTTCAGGTGCGTCCGGTCGACGAAGGGATCGGTACCGAGGTCCGGATGGTGTGGCCGGTGGGACGGTAGCGCCGGTGCGGTCCGACCGACCGCACCGGACCGCATGCCGATGGCGCCGCTTCGCGCAACCGGTACTACAGCGAAAAACATCACCGTGTCACAGTGGGTGGACGGTGTGACCTCTACCACGGTCTGCCGCTACAGTACCCGGGGTTATCAGCAACAGCCTGGCCCGCAGCCCGCGATGCCGGGTGAGTCGATGCTCCACGCGTGGAGTCGCCGGGCCGGTTCGTCCGCCGGTCGGCGCGAGCGTTCGGTACAGGAGGACATAGATGTCCGGGACCTTGGCCGCCGAGGGCGGCGGGTTGTCCCTTACCGGCGAGAATCTCTCGTACGTCATTGTCGCCGCGGTAATCGCGCTGGTGGCGCTCGGCTTTGCCGGCGCACTGGTAAAGGCGGTTCTGGCGACCGGTAAGGGCACCACCAACATGCAGGAGATCGCCGGTGCCGTCCAGGAGGGCGCCTCGGCATACCTGTTCCGCCAGTTCAAAACCCTCGGCATTTTCGTCGTCATCGCCGTGGTGCTGCTCTTCCTGCTGCCGGTGCACGGCGAGGGGGACAACGAGACGCTGGTGAAGATCGGCCGGTCGGCCTTCTTCGTCGTGGGTGCGGCGTTCAGCGCCTTCATCGGCGGGGCCGGGATGGCGCTGGCGACCCGGGCCAACCTACGGGTGGCCGCGGCGGCGCGGGAGAGCAGCGGTGGCCGCGAGGCGGCCATGCAGATCGCGTTCCGCACCGGCGGTGTGGTCGGCTTCCTCACCGTCGGCCTGGGCCTGTTCGGTGCCGCGGTGGTCGTGCTGATCTTCAAGGCCGACGCGGCGACCGTGCTGGAGGGCTTCGGGTTCGGTGCCGCGCTGCTGGCCATGTTCATGCGGGTCGGCGGCGGCATCTTCACCAAGGCGGCCGACGTCGGCGCCGACCTGGTGGGCAAGGTCGAGCAGGGCATCCCCGAGGACGACGCGCGCAACCCGGCGACGATCGCCGACAACGTGGGCGACAACGTCGGTGACTGCGCCGGTATGGCCGCCGACCTGTTCGAGTCGTACGCGGTGACCCTGGTCGCCGCGCTGATCCTCGGCCGGGCGGCGTTCGGCGAGCAGGGACTGGTGTTCCCGCTCATCGTGTCCACCGTCGGTGTGATCATCGCGATCATCGGGGTCTTCATCACCCGCCTGCGCGCCTCCGACCGCACCGGCATGGTGGCGATCAACCGGGCGTTCTACGCCTCGGCGGTGCTGTCCGCGGTCCTGGTCGCGGTCGTGTCGTGGATCTACCTCCCGTCGAGTTGGCCGGCGCTGCTCGGTGACGACTGGCGGTCGGTGCTGGACCTCGACGCGGACGAGAGCCTGCCGTTGAGCCCGCCGCTGGTGGCCATCGGCGCGGTCATCATCGGCATCGTGCTGGCGGCGGCGATCCAGGCGCTGACCGGGTACTTCACCGAGACGCACCGGCGCCCGGTGCAGGACATCGGCAAGAGTTCGCTGACCGGTCCGGCGACCGTCGTGCTGGCCGGCATCAGCATCGGGCTGGAGTCGGCCGTCTACTCGGCGCTGCTGGTCGGTGCCGGTGTCTACGGCGCGTTCCTGCTCGGCGGCGGCTCGCTGACCCTGTCGCTCTTCGCGGTGGCGCTGGCCGGTACCGGCCTGCTGACCACGGTCGGCGTCATCGTGGCGATGGACACCTTCGGCCCGATCTCCGACAACGCGCAGGGCATCGCGGAGATGTCCGGCGACATCGACGAGCAGGGGGCGCGTACGCTCACCGAGCTCGACGCGGTGGGTAACACGACGAAGGCCATCACGAAGGGCATCGCGATCGCGACGGCCGTGCTGGCCGCGACCGCGCTCTTCGGCTCCTACACGAGCAGCGTACGGGCGGCCCTGGACTTCCCGACGCAGGAGGAGCTGGACCTCTTCGTCTCCGAACTGCTCAACGTGGCCAACCCGAACAACCTGGTCGGACTGATCATCGGCGCGGCGGTGGTGTTCCTCTTCTCCGGGCTCGCCATCAACGCCGTGTCCCGGTCGGCGGGCGCGGTGGTCATGGAGGTCCGCCGGCAGTTCCGCGAGTTCCCCGGCATCATGGACCGCACGCAGCGGCCGGAGTACGGCCGGGTCGTCGACATCTGCACCCGGGACGCGCAGCGCGAGCTGCTGACCCCCGGCCTGCTGGCGATCATGGCACCCATCGCGGTCGGCTTCGGGCTCGGCGCCGGTGCGCTGGCGGCCTACCTGGCCGGTGCGATCGGTGCCGGCGTACTCATGGCCGTGTTCCTGGCCAACTCCGGTGGCGCCTGGGACAACGCGAAGAAGCTGGTCGAGGACGGTGCCTACGGCGGCAAGGGCTCGGAGTCGCACGCCGCGACGGTCATCGGCGACACCGTGGGTGACCCGTTCAAGGACACCGCCGGCCCGGCGATCAACCCGCTGATCAAGGTGATGAACCTGGTCTCGCTGCTGATCGCCCCGGCGGTGGTGACCCTCAGCATCGGCGACGACGCCAACCATCCGGCGCGGATCGCCATCGCCGCGGTCGCCGTGCTGGTCATCGTGGCGGCCGTGGTGTTCAGCAAGCGCAAGCCGGTCGCCATCGGCGACACCCCGGGTGGACCGGGCAGCACCGGTGACGGTGCGCCGGACCAGAAGCCGGAGACGGTCACCGCCTGAGCGGATCGACGGTCGCGGGGGCCCTTTTCCGTACGGCGGGAAGGGGCCCCTTCGTCGTTCGGCCGTGATCGCACTGCTCCTGGCTGGCCGTCAGGCCGTACGCTGCTTCGCATGCGTAGGCCCCGGGCGACCACCGTCGGCATCTTCACGGCGGTGGTGGTCGCGTTCGCCGTCCTTGCCGGCGGGTGCTCCTCGGCCCCGGCACCTCGGGCCTGGGCGGCCGCCGTCTGCGACGCGCTCGGCCCGTGGCGATCCGAGATCCACAACCTCACCAGCCGGACCCAGCAGCAGATGACCGCGATGACCACGCCGGCACAGGCCAAGGAGAACCTGGTACGCCTGCTCGGTGGCGCCGAGCAGGCGAGCGAGACCGCGCGGGCCAAGGTCGAGCAGGCCGGGGTGCCCGATGTGGAGCAGGGTGAGGCCGTCGCGCGGGGGTTCGTCACGTCGCTGACCGCGGTCCGCGATGCCTACGGCCGGGCCAGGACGGCGATCGAGGGCCTGGCCACCACCGGTGCGCCGGAGACCTTCTACGCCGGTGTCCGGGCCGCCGTCGACGTCCTCAACCGGGAGTACGACGAGAGCGCGCTGGATACCAGCAGGCTCAACTCCGAGGAGCTGAAGCAGGCCTTCGACGAGGTTCCGGAGTGTCGCTGACGCCACCTACCGCGGGGGTGCCGGGACCGTCCGATCCGGTCCGGCAGCTCTCGCTGTTCGGGGTGGAGGCGGCGGAGCCGTCGCCGGCCGATCTCGCCGGCCTGCTGGCCGGGCCGGGTGAGGTGGTGCGGATGGGGGGCACGGCACGGGTGACGGTCGTCGTCGACGCGGCCTGGCGGGTGCACGTGCTGGTCGCCGAGCTGGCGACCCGTGGGCTGGCCGCGACCTGGGAGCCGGCGGCCGACGACCGGCTCGTCGTGCGTACGTCGTACGCGACGACGCTCGCGCCGCTCGGGCGGGCCTGGCTGCGGGGCGCGGTGAAGCAGCCGCCGAGTGGTCTACATCTCAACGGGCGGCGCCTGCGGCTCTGGGCGGCGGCGGCCGGCACGGTCGAACCGGCCGGGTTCGTGCTTCGGCTGGGGGTCGGCGACGAGGGCTGCTGGGAGTCGGTGGGGGGTGCGCTGGCGGCGGTCGGCCTGCCCGCCGCCCTGGTCGGGGCGGGTGGCGCCGGTCCGGCGTACCGGATCACCGGGCGCCGGCGCCTGCGTCGGCTGGCGGAGATGGTCGGTGACCGCCCGCCGGCCGCCCCAATGGCCGAGTGGCCCGACCCAACTGTCTAATTCACGACAGTAGATGGCTGTTGCGGTCCGGGGTGCGGTTGCGCGGGATTCGGTGTCATCTGCCCTGATCGCGGGCGGTCGTCGAACACCAACCGCATCCGTACGGTGGCTTTCCGTAGCCTGGTGAGATCGGCCTACCTCCGGTGCGGTGGGCGCCGTCACGTTGTTCATAGGTGTACGGTGTCGCCGTCCGTCGGATGAGCCGCGGACAGCGCTCCACACCCGGTCAGAGGCGGTTTGCGAGGGAGGTTTGACCGCCCGCGCGGCTTCGGGCCGGAACGCGGGTTACGTTGGACGTCTGCCTGCACGGCGGGTAAGCCGGGCGGCACACGAGGTCGAGGTCAGGGAGAGACGTGCCGAGTAACGACAGGAGCAACCGTCTGGTCATCGTCGAGTCCCCGGCGAAGGCCAAGACGATCTCGGGCTACCTGGGCCCGGGGTATGTCGTCGAGGCCAGCCTGGGCCACGTCCGTGACCTGCCCCGCAACGCCGCCGACGTGCCCGCCAGGTTCAAGAAGGAGCCGTGGGCGCGGCTCGGCGTCGACGTCGACAACGGCTTCACCGCGCTCTACGTCGTCTCCGCCGACCGGCGCCAGCAGATCGCCAAGCTGACCAAGCTGGCCAAGGAGGTCGACGAGGTCTTCCTCGCCACCGATGAGGACCGCGAGGGCGAGGCGATCGCCTGGCACCTGGTCGAGACGCTCAAGCCCAAGGTGCCGGTCAAGCGGATGGTCTTCCACGAGATCACCAAGCCGGCCATCCAGGCGGCCGTGGCCAACCCGAGGGAGATCGACCGGCACCTGGTCGACGCTCAGGAAGCCCGCCGGATCCTTGATCGGCTGTACGGATACGAGGTTTCCCCGGTTCTGTGGAAGAAGGTCATGCCGCGGCTGTCGGCCGGCCGGGTGCAGTCCGTGGCGACCCGGATCGTGGTCGAGCGGGAGCGCCAGCGGATGGCGTTCCGCACCGCCGAGTACTGGGACATCCTGGCCACCCTGGCGGTCGACGCCAAGGACGTCGGCGAGGGCCCGCGTACCTTCCACGCCACCCTCGTCGCCCTCGGCGGTGACCGGATCGCCACCGGCAAGGACTTCGAGGCGACCACCGGCCGGGTCAAGCCGGGTGCGTCCGTGGTCCACCTCGACGGCGACGGCGCCCGCGGGCTGGCCGCCCGCCTCGACGGCCGGCCGTTCACCGTCACCCGGGTCGAGGAGAAGCCCTACCGGCGCCGGCCGTACGCGCCGTTCATCACCTCGACGCTGCAGCAGGAGGCGGCCCGCAAGCTGCGGTTCTCGTCACAGCAGACGATGCGCACGGCGCAGCGGCTCTACGAGAACGGCTACATCACCTACATGCGTACCGACTCGGTCAACCTGTCGGAGACCGCGATCATCGCGGCCCGCCGGCAGATCACCGAGCTGTACGGCGCGGGCAGCGTTCCGCCGGAGCCGCGTCGCTACACGGGCAAGGTCAAGAACGCCCAGGAGGCGCACGAGGCGATCCGTCCGGCCGGCGACAACTTCCGCACCCCGGGCGAGGTGGCGAACGAGCTGTCGGCCGAGGAGAACAAGCTCTACGAGCTCATCTGGCGGCGCACGATCGCCTCCCAGATGACCGACGCCGTCGGCATGTCGGTCTCGGTACGGATCCGCGCCGTGTCGACCGCCGGCGAGGAGGCCGATTTCGGCGCGACCGGCAAGACGATCACCGAGCCGGGCTTCCTCAAGGCGTACGTCGAGTCCAGCGACGACGAGAGCGCCGAGGCCGAGGACGCCGAGCGCCGGCTGCCGAAGCTGGCCAAGGACCAGCCGCTCACCGCCGACGAACTGGCTCCGACCGGGCACCACACCTCGCCGCCGTCGCGTTACACGGAGGCGTCGCTGGTCAAGGCGCTGGAGGAGCTGGGCATCGGCCGGCCCTCGACGTACGCGTCGATCATGCAGACCATCCAGGACCGTGGTTACGTCGTCAAGCGCGGCCAGGCGCTGATCCCGTCGTTCCTGGCGTTCGCCGTGGTCGGACTGCTGGAGCGGCACTATCCGCGGCTGGTCGACTACAACTTCACCGCGGCGATGGAGAACCAGCTCGACGAGATCGCCGGCGGTGACTCGGCCGCGGTCGACTTCCTCACCTCGTTCTACTTCGGCAGCGAGGTGGCCGGCGACGACTCGATCGCCCGGGCCGGCGGCCTGAAGCGGCTGGTCACCGAGAACCTCAGCGAGATCGACGCGCGCAGCGTCAACTCGATCCCGTTGTTCCGCGACGACGAGGGCCGCGACGTGGTGGTCCGGGTCGGCCGCTACGGGCCGTACCTGCAGCGGGCGTTGCCAGGGGCGGAGGCGGCGCCGGCCGCCGAGGGCGAGGGCGGCGAGGGGCCGGCCGGTGACCGGACGTCCATCCCGGAGGGGGTGGCACCGGACGAGCTGACCCCGGAGAAGGTCAACGAACTGTTCCTCGGCGGGGGCGGCGAGCGCAAGCTGGGCGAGCACCCCGACACCGGTGAGCCGATCGTGCTCAAGTCCGGCCGCTTCGGCCCGTACGTCTCCAGCGGGGACCGCAACGCCTCGCTGTTCAAGTCGCAGTCGCCGGAATCGCTGACGCTCGCCGAGGCGCTGCGCCTGCTGAGCCTGCCCCGGCTCGTCGGGAAGGATCCGGAGGGCGCCGAGATCTTCGCGGCGACCGGCCGCTACGGCCCGTACGTCAAGCGTGGCGAAGACTTCCGCTCGCTCGACTCCGACGACAAGATCTTCACCGTCGCCCTGGACGAGGCGCTGGCTCTGCTGGCCGCGCCGAAGACCCGGCAGCGTCGGGCCGCCGCCCCGCCGCTGCGCGAGATGGGCGTCGACCCGCTGACCGACAAGCCGCTGGTCATCAAGGACGGCCGGTTCGGGCCCTACGTGACCGACGGCGAGACCAACGCCTCGCTGCGCCGGGGGCAGACGCCGGAGGCGCTGACCATCGAGCAGGCGTCGGAGATGCTGTCGGAGAAGCGGGCCAAGGGGCCGGCGCCGAAGAAGACCACGGCGAAGAAGGCGGCCCCGAAGAAGGCGACGGCCGACGGCGGCACGCCGGCGAAGAAGGCGGCACCGCGCAAGGCGGCGAAGAAGGCCACGGCGAAGAAGGCGGCGCCGGCCAAGAAGGCCGCACCGAGGAAGGCGTCCACCGGGCAACCGGCCACGGAGTGACCGGGTGCCGTCAGGCGCCCAGCACCCGCGTCGTGTAGTCGTTGGCGAAGATCCGGCCCGGGTCGAGCCGGTCGCGCACCGCCAGGAAGTCGTCGAACCGGGGGTACGCCGGCCGCAGCGACGCCGCGTCGCGGTAGTGCAGCTTGCCCCAGTGCGGCCGGCCGCCGAGTGCCTGCGTGACCTGCTCGAAGGCGCGGAAGTACGGCTCGTACGGCATGCCGACATACTGGTGCACCGCGACGTACGCCGACTCGCGCCCGTAGCCGTGCGACAGCCAGATGTCGTCGGCGGCGGTGAACCGGATCTCTACCGGGAAGAGCACCTTGAACGGCAGCCCATCGACGATCTTCCGGAGAGCGGCCAGGGCTTCGGGCAGGGCGGCGCGGGGCAGGCCGTACTCCATCTCGGTGAAGCGGACCCGGCGCGGGGTGCAGAAGACCCGGTCGGAGCGGGCGGTGTAGGTGCGGGCGGTCAGTGCCCGGGCCGAGACGGAACTGAGCGTCGGCGCGAGGCGGGGCACGGCGCGGCCGAGCCGGCAGACGCCGGCGAAGACGGTGTTGGACAGGAAGTCGTCGTCGAGCCAGCCACGCAGCCGGGGCAACGGCTGATCGTCGGCGGCCACCCGGTTGTTGGTCTTGACCTGGACCCGGTCGGTGTACGGGAACCAGTACATCTCGAAGTGGTCGTTGCCGGCGACGTAGGTCTCGAGTTCGGCGAGTACGGCCGGCAGTGGGGCGGGCCGTTCGTGGGCCCGGAGCACGAACGCGTCGACGCAGCGCAGGGTGACCTCGACCAGCACCCCGACGGCGCCGAGGCCGACCCGGGCGGCGGCGAAGACGTCCGGGTTCTCCTGTGCGGAGCAGCGCAGCACCGCGCCGGTCCCGGTGACCAGGGTCAACGCCTCGACGAAGGTGGACAGGCAGCCGTAGCCGGCGCCGGTGCCGTGGGTGCCGGTGGCCAGCGCGCCGGCTATCGTCTGTTCGTCGATGTCGCCGAGGTTGGGCATGGCGAGCCCGTGTTCGGCGAGCAGTTCGTTGAGTGCCCGCAGCCGGGTCCCGGCCCGTACGGTGACCAGCCGGGCCGGGCGGTCGATGCTGACCAGGCCGGCGAGCCGGGCGAGGTCGACGCGGTGTGCGTCGGTGCGGGCGATGTCGGTGAACGAGTGCCCGGAACCCACCGGCTTGATTCGCTGGCCGGCGGCAGTGGCGGCATTGACGGCGGCGACCACATCATCGACGCTGCCCGGTATGAGTACCGACGCTGCGGTGGCGCGCTGGTTGCCGGCCCAGTTCGACCAGGTGTTGCCGGTCGCGGATGCTGTCGTGGCGGTGCCTCGCATGGGACCCTCCGGAGTCCGCACAGAGAACGTGAGTAGCCTTCATATCAGGCCCACTGATATGAGTAAACACCGTCGATGCGGGTCGTTCGTTGTTCCCAATGATGTCCCCCTGACCGGGACGGACGGACGACCGATCACTGAAAGGGAGTGGCGACGAGTGGCGACATCTACCGTCACGGCCGGACCCCTGCGCCGGGTGCCGGTGCAGGGGCGCAGCGTGGCCCGGGTCCAGCGGATGCTCGACGCCTGTGCCGTCCTCGTCGACGAGGTCGGCTACGACGGGCTGACCACGACCCTGCTCGCGGAGCGGGCCGAGGTCGCGATCGGGTCGGTGTACCAGTTCTTTCCCGACAAACGGGCCATCGTGCAGGCACTGACCCTGCGCAACATGGAGGCCTATCTCCAGCGGCTGTCCGCCCGCTTCGCGCAGGGTGACCTCGAGAACTGGTGGGACGGCGTCGACGCCGGCATCGACGAGTACATCTCGATGCACCGCTCGTTGCCCGGTTTCCGTACCCTGCACTTCGGCGACGTCGTCGACGTGCACCTGCTGGACGACGAGCGCGACAACAACGCGGTCATCGCCGAGGAGTTGGCCCGGGTGCTGGTCGAGCAGTTCGGGGTGGCCGACGAGCCACGCCTGCGCTTCGCCCTGGAGATCGCGGTCGAATCCGCCGACGCGCTGATCAAGCTGGCGTTCCGGCGCGACCCCGAAGGCGACGACGAGGTGCTCGTCGAGGCCAAGGCGCTGATCCGCGAATACCTGCACCGGCACGTGGACGTGACCACTGCCTGAGCCGGCCGATCCCGCCGTCGACCCGGGCCGGGCACCGCTAGAGGAACGCCCGGTCCTCGCCACGGTAGGTCGGGACCGTCGCCACGATCCGGTCGCCGTCGACCAGGTGCAGTTCGCGTACGTGCTCGCTCAGCTCACCGGCCTTGGCGTGGCGGAACCACACCCGGTCGCCCACCCGCAGCGGGTCGGCTGCGGCACCGGTCAGCGGAGTCTGCACCTCGCCGGCCCCCTCGGTGCCGGTCAGCCGCAGCCCGGCCGGCAGCCACGGCGTCGGCAACCGGCTCGGGTCGGCCGGCCCGGAGGCGATCCAGCCGCCGCCGAGCACGGTCGCCACACGTGGTGCCGGCCGACGGACGACCGACAGGGCGAAGAACGCCGAGGGTGCCGGCCGCCACGCGCGGTAGGCGTCGAACAGGGTGGGGCCGAAGAGGCCGGAGCCGGCGGCGACCTCGGTCACCGAACTGTCGGCGGCGGTCGCGGCGACGCTGCCGGTGCCACCGCCGTTGACGAACTCCAGGTCGGCGTGGTCCCGTACCGCCGCCACCGCGGCGGCCCGGCGCCGCACGAGTTCCCGGTACGACCGGCGCTGCACCGCCCGGATCGCCGTACCGCGCAGGGCCTGTCCCGGCGGGGCGTCGCCGAGCCCGGCGATCTGCGCCTCGTACGCCATCAGCCCGACCAGCCGGAACCCGGGGCGGTCGGTGATCAGCGCGGCGAGCGCGCCGGCGGCCGCGGGCGTGTGCACCGGCGAACGGCGTACCCCCAGGTGCAGTTGGCCGCCGAGTGGCCGCCACGACGCGTCGAGTTCGAGACAGACCCGGATCTCGGCGCGGCGCGCCGGGGAAGCGACCGCGTCGACCGTGTCGAGCTGTTCGACGCTGTCGACGGTGATCGTGACGGCGGCGGCGAGGTCGGCGTCGGCGGCCAGTTCGGCGAGGGCCTGCCGGTCGGC
The DNA here is from genome assembly GCF_018324255.1 of Polymorphospora rubra. GTDB lineage: Bacteria > Actinomycetota > Actinomycetes > Mycobacteriales > Micromonosporaceae > Polymorphospora > Polymorphospora rubra. The sequence goes on along the minus strand of NZ_AP023359.1, from coordinate 2,208,492 downwards.
GCTCGGGTACGCCACCAGCACGTCACGGCTGACCCCGGTGCGGACCAGCCAGATCGCCTCCGCCACCGTGTACGCCATCACCGCCTCCCAGCCCGGGGTGGCGAGCGCGCGGCTGAGCAGCGCGCGGCTGCGTACGGACTTGCTGGCCACCCGCAGCGGCTTGCCGGCCCGCCGGGCCAGCGTGGCGGCGTTCGCGTCGAAGGCCGAGATGTCGATCACCGCGACCGGCGGGTCGAGGTGCGCGGTCGCCCGGTCGAGCCGGTCGCGGAGCAGGTCGCGTTCGGTGGGCACGAGAGCACGCTAGCGGGCCATCGATCAATGCGAAACACCTTCGCGTATTAATCATCGTCGGGCCGCGCCCACGGGCCGATCAGGGGAATGTCGGGGGCCGGCCCGGTGGTCCCCGCGATTAGAGTGTCACCGGGGGAGCCCAGCCATGGGCCGGCACGTGGAGGTAGAGCCATCGACACTCAGGCGAGCGGCTCGGCGGACGGCGATCGGACCGGAGACGCCAGGTCCGATTCCACCAAGAAGGCGAAGTCCTCGGCCGGGGTGGAGATGTCCGGTCTGCCGGCGTTGCGGTCTGTAATGCGGATCCGCCCGTTCCGCCGGCTCTGGATCGTGCTGGGGGTCGCGTCCCTGGGCGACTGGCTCGGTCTGCTGGCCACCTCGGTCTTCGCCGCCACCCAGGTCGAGAGCGACGCCGCCAAGGGCCTCGCGTTCGGCGGCGTCATCGCCGTACGCCTGCTCCCCGCCCTCGTCCTCGGTCCGGTCGCCGGCATCCTCGCCGACCGCTTCGACCGCCGATACACGATGGTCATCTGTGACCTGCTGCGGTTCGTCCTGTTCGCCTCCATTCCGCTGGTGGCGCTCCTGGGTGCGAGCGGCGGGGTCACCGTCACCTGGGCGGCCATCGCCACCTTCCTGATCGAGGCGATCACGCTGATCTGGATCCCGGCCAAGGAGGCCGCGGTCCCCAACCTGATCCCGCGGGCCCGGCTGGAGGTCTCCAACCAGCTGACCCTGATCACCACGTACGGCGTCACCCCGGTCCTGGCCGCCGCCGTCCTGGCCGCCCTCGACCGGACCGTGCGCGGGATCTCCGCCGGAGAACCACCGGCCTGGGTCGAACCCGCACAGCTCGCGCTCTATTTCAACTCGCTGTCCCGGCTCGCCACCGCGCTCGTCGTCTTCTTCGGCATCAAGGAGATCAGCGGCCGCGGCGGCCGGCAGGACGGCCCCGGCCAGAGCGTGGTGAAGCAGTTCGTCGAGGGCTGGCGGTTCATCGGCAAGACTCCGCTGGTCCGGGGCCTCGTCCTCGGCATCTTCGGCGCCTTCGCCGGCGGCGGCATCGTCATCGGCACCGCCCGCTTCTTCACCAACTCGCTCAGTGCCGGCGACGCCGCGTTCTACCTGCTGTTCGGCTCGATCTTCGTCGGGCTCGCGGTCGGCATCGGTCTCGGCCCGATGGTCATCCGGGAGCTGTCCCGGCGCCGCTGGTTCGGCATGAGCATCGTGCTCGCCAGCGCCTCGGTGCTCCTGCTCGCCGCGGCGATCCACCTCTCGATGGCCATCCTGGGCGCGATCCTGGTCGGTGCCGGCGCCGGCATGGCCTTCCTGGCCGGCACCACCCTGCTCGGTGGGGAGATCGCCGACGAGGTACGCGGCCGCGTCTTCGCCGTCGTGCAGACCGGCACCCGGATCGTGCTGATGCTCGCCATCTCGCTCAGCAGCCTGCTGGTCGGTGTCGGCGGCTCCCGCGAACTGCGGATCGCCGATCTCGGAATCTCCATCTCGTCGACCCGCCTGCTCCTGCTCGCCGCCGGCGTCTTCGGCATCTTCGCCGGCATCAGCGCCTTCCGGCAGATGGACGACAAGCCCGGCGTGCCGGTGCTGGCCGACCTCTGGGGATCGCTCCGGGGCCGCCCGCTGTCGGTCGGCGAGTCGTTCGCCCGGCACGGGCTCTTCGTCGTCTTCGAGGGCGGCGAGGGCGCCGGGAAGTCGACCCAGGTCAACAAGCTGGCCGCCACCCTCGGCGAGCAGGGGCACGACGTCGTGGTGACCCGGGAACCCGGCGCCACCGACGTGGGCAAGCGGATCCGTACCCTGCTGCTCTCCGACGGGACCGGTCCGGCCGCTCCCTCGCCCCGGGCCGAGGCGCTGCTCTACGCCGCCGACCGGGCACACCATGTCGCCACCGTCGTACGGCCCGCGCTGGCCGGCGGGGCGGTCGTCATCAGCGACCGCTACGTCGACTCGTCGCTGGCCTACCAGGGCGCCGGTCGCACCCTGCCGGTCGACGAGGTGTCCTGGCTCTCGTCGTGGGCGACCGGCGGGCTGAAGCCCGACCTGGTCGTCCTGCTCGACGTCGACCCGAGGACAGGGCTGGCCCGGGTCGCCGAACGGGGGATGGCCGCCGACCGCCTGGAGAGCGAGTCCCTCGCGTTCCACGAGCGGGTCCGGTACGCGTTCCTCGACCTGGCCGCCGCCGACCCGAAGCGTTACCTGGTCCTCGACGCCGGACTGCCGGCCGACGACATCGCCCGGGCGGTCGGAGCCCGGGCCACCGAACTGCTCGCCACCCGCGGGACCGACCCCGGTGACCCAACCCGACCCGACCGGTCGGCCGACCCCGCCCGGCCGCCGAAGCCCTCCCCGGACGAGCCGATGTCGATGGCGGACAGCACGGTGGAGGCGGGCAGATGAGTCTCGGCGTGTTCGCCGAACTCGTCGGCCAGGACGAGGCGGTCGAGACCCTGCGCCGGGCCGCGGCCGACGCGGCCGACATCGTCCGGGCCGCCCACGGGACAGCACCGGCGCGGACGGCTCCGGTGGGCCGGGCAGCGCTGCCGGCACCGGCGCGATGACGCATGCCTGGATCTTCACCGGACCGCCCGGTTCCGGTCGTACCGTCGCCGCCCGGGCCTTCGCCGCCGCCCTGGAATGCGTCCACGGCACCGGCTGCGGCGACTGCACCGGCTGCCACACCACGCTCGCCGGCACCCACGCCGACGTGCGGTTCGTGGTGCCCGAGGGCCTGTCGATCGGGGTCGGCGAGATGCGTGCGCTGGTGCTGCGCGCGGCGAGCACGCCGGCCGGCGGGCGCTGGCAGGTGGTCGTCGTCACCGACGCCGACCGGCTCACCGAAGCCGCCGGGAACGCCCTGCTCAAGGCGGTCGAGGAGCCGCCGCCACGGACGGTGTTCCTGCTCTGTACGCCGTCCACCCACCCCGACGACATCTCCGTCACCATCCGGTCCCGGTGCCGGCTGGTCCCGCTGCGCCAACCTCCCGCCGACGCGGTCGCCGCGGTCCTCCAGGCCCGCGACGGGGTCGACGCCGAGGTCGCGCGGTGGGCCGCCGCCGCCGCGCAGGGAGACGTCGGCCGGGCCCGGCTCCTGGCCCGCGACCCGGAGGCCCGCAAGCGCCGGGACGCGGTACTCGCCGTGCCCCGCCGGCTCAGCAACGTCGGCGCCTGCATCGACGCCGCGTCGGCGCTCATCGAGGCCACCGAGGCCGAGGCGGCCGCCTCGGTCGTCGAGGCCGACGCCGCCGAGCGGGCCGCGCTGGAGACCGCGCTCGGTGCCGGCGGTACGGGTCGGGGCGCCGCCGGCGCGGCCCGCGGAACAGCTGGACAGATCAAGGAACTCGAACGCCGTCAGAAGTCCCGCGCCACCCGGGCTCAGCGCGACGCCCTCGACCGCGCCCTGGTCGACCTGGCCGGCTTCTACCGCGACGTGCTCACCACCCTGCTGCGCGCCCCGGTCGCCCCGGTGCACACCGACACCGCGCCACTGGCCGAGGCGGCGGCCGGGAAATGGACCGCGGAGAGCACCCTGCGGCGCCTGGAGGCGGTGCTCGCCTGCCGGGAGGCGATCGGGGTCAACGTCAAGCCGCGCATCGCCGTCGAGGCGATGATGCTCGCCCTCTGGCGCGGCTGACCGCCACCCGTCCGGGCGGTTCCGGGCTCGACGGCCACGGGGTTTCGCAACCACGGCCCGACCGGTACGGTTCGGTGCCGTACCGCAACCGGAGCGGCACATCGGGTGAGGAGCCTGTGCATGGCGCGCGAGATCGACGAGGCATGGATCGAGGAGGCGGTCGAGCGGCACCGCCGCATCGAGTCCCTCCGGGCCGAGTTCGACAAGGCGGTGCAGGGCGTCGAGGTGACCGTACGATCGCCCGACGGGCTGATCGAGGTGGTGGTCACCGCCGCCGGCGTCATTACCGACGTCCGCATCCCCGGCACGCTGCACAACCGGGCCAACACCGAGGTCGCCCGGTCGATCCACGCGGTGGTCACCGCCGCGGCCGACGCCGCCCGCTGGGCCCGCGAGAAGCTGCACGCCGAAACCTTCACCGACTACCCGCCGCTCGGGAGGTCCTGAATGGACACCCTGCGGCAGGCCGCCGAGCGGTTCGACACGGTCGCGGCCGACCTGACCGACGCGGGCCGGCGCATCGCCGCCACCGGAACCGCCGGCGCCGACCTCGGGCCACCCGGCCCCGGCCGGCTCGGCGACCTCACCCGTGACCTGCGCGACCGGTGGCTCGCCGCGACCGGCGCGCGCTTCGACGAGGCGACCGCCGCCGCCACCCGGCTGACCGAGGTCGCCGACACCCTGCGCCTGCTCGCCGGCCGATACGCCGACACCGACGACGCCGCCCGCCGGCGGCAGCCCGAGGAGGCGTGATGGACGCCCTTGACCAGCTCGTCCGGGCCGGCGCCGGACTGCTCGTCCGGGTCGACGACGTGCTCGCCCGGTCCGGTGCCCCGGACGGCGACCCGATCTGGCCGCTGCTGCGCCGCCTGCGGGTCCTGCCCGGCGACGCGGTGCGCACGGTCGCCGGCTTCGACCCGGCGCCGCTGGCCGCCGCCGGCTCCGCGCTGCACGACCTGCGCCCCGGCTACGCCCGCGGGCACGCCGCCGTGGCCCGGAACGTGGACTGGACGGGCGCCGGCGCCGACACCTTCGACGCTCACCGCACCGCGCTCACCGCGCACCTGTCCGACGACCCGGACGGAATGGGCGGCCGGCTGGCGGCCGCCGCGGCGTACGCCGAAGCGGTCGCCGACTGGCTCACGCAGAGCCGGTCCACCCTGGCCCGCACCCTGGCGCCGGTCCTGACCTGCGCGGAGGCGGTCACGCTGACGGCGGGCCCGACTGGGGCCGACCCGGACCGCGACGACACGCTCGCCGCGGCGCGCATCGGGACCGTCCTGCTGCAGACGGTGGCCGAGGTGTACGAGCACGGCGAGGAACTGCTCGGCCGGCACGCCTCCGGTCTGGCCGAACTGTCCTACCGGCCCCCGGCGGAGCCGACGCCCGGCCACCACACGGACCTCCGCCTCCCACTCTGACCGGCCGGCGAGAGCCGGCGCCACGGCGGATCAGTTGTAGACGTCCTTGCGGTGCCCGACCGCGTGCACGGTGAGCGTGTCGCCGTCGATCCGGTAAACGATCCGGTAGTCACCCACACGGAGCCGCCGACCCGACCCGTCCCGCATCGCGGTCGAGTTCGGCGGATGCGGGTCGGCGACGAGTTCGAGCATTGCGCCGAGCACCGTCAAGAAGACGTTGCGTGGCTGCTTGTGGAGCCAGACGAGCACTTCGCGATCGACCTCGACCTTCATGCGGCCGCGCGCCCCCGGTCGGCGAGTAACGCCTCCACCTCTTCGGGGTCGACACCGAGCGACTCCAGGGCGGCGGCCAGCGGGACGAACTCGCCTTCCGCACGGGACCGGGCGATCGCCTCGGAGTCCTTCCGGTCCCGGAACGCTTCCAGTTCCTCCCACTCGTCGATGCCGATCAGGACGGCCACCGGCCGTTCGTACTTAGTGATGATCACCGGCTCGTGGTTGCGTTCGAGGCTTTCCAGGATGCGCCCCGCGCCGTCCCGGAACTCGCGCAAAGAGATGGTCGCCATACGGCGAATGGTACCGCGTGGTACCGGATATGGTCGCCGACAATCGGCCGGGGGTCGGCGCTGAGCTGATCCGACCCGGGTAAGCCCTTCGGGCCGCACACACCGGGGACGTGTGCGGCCCGAAGGCGGGGGAAGGGAATCAGGTCGTACGGCGCCGCCGGCCGGCGATCAGCAGGCCGCCACCGCCGGCGAGCAGCAGCGCGCCGGCCCCGGCCAGCACACCGACGTTCACGCCGGTGACCGGGAGGCCACCGCCGCCGCCGGCGGCCGGCGGGGGCGTGGACGGGCTCGGGCTGGCCGCCGGTACGGGCGCGACGGCCGCTGCCTGGAGCAGGCCGACGCCGACGTCGACGACGCTGCGCCGTTCGGTGTTTCCGTTCGCGTCCCGGCTCGGCGGGCCGCTCAGCACCTGCAGGCGCAGCGAGGCCGCGTTCGCGTGCACCGCCTGATCGGTGATCTGCTGCTCCAGTTTGCCGATGGACAGGCGGACCAGGGCGAGGTCGCCGCCGAGCACGGGCAGCCGCTCCGGGATGCCACCGATGATCTCGCCGGCGGGAGGCAGTTCCGGCAGGCCGGGCAGTACGGGTACGCCGGGTACGGCGAGCGGTCCGGCGGCGGCACCGGTCCGGGCCTGCTGGTCGGGGTCGAGGTCCTTCAGCAGGCCGTCGAGCGGGTTGGTGCCGACCAGCGGCACGTCGCCGGACTCGGCGGCCGCCCGCGCCCCGGGCAGTCCGAGGGTGCGCGCCGGCAGGGCCAGGTCGACGTACTCGCCGGGCGATTGGATCCGGGCCGAGGCGATGCCGGCGGCGGAGACCTCCAGGATCGGGGCGTCGTACTGCACGGTGGCGCTGTCCCGCGTACCGGCGGTGGTGACCCGCAGCGTCGGCGGCTTGATCACCTTGACCACGATCTCGGACGACGAGCCGGCGAAGAGCCGCACCTCGCTGACCCCGATGGAGGCGGCCCCGACCGAGCGGACCGCGCCGCCCTCTTCGGCCAGGCCGGTGGTGCTGGTGCTGGACAGGTTGTTCGGCACGCTGACCAGGGCCCGGCCGAACGGGCCGGGCAGCACCTTGGCGCTGGCGATGCTGGCCGACGACAGCGTCGTCTGGCCGACCTTCTTTCCACAGGCCATCGCCTCGTCCCACTGCGCGTGGGCCTTGAGTTCGCCGACGCCGAGCGACAGCACGCCGAGGTCGGCGCGGGCCAGTGCACGGGTGGCCGGCTCGGCGTTGGTCGGTGGGGCCTGCTGGTGCAGCGGCCGGGTCAGCGGCCCGAGCGGCAGGTTGATGCCGAGCAGGTCGGCTTCGAGCAGTCGGGCCGCGGCACCCGAGTTGACCTCGGCCTGGGCGTTGAGCCCCGAGTTGGCAGAGGCCAGCCGTACGTCGGCGACCGGGCCGAGCGGCAGCCCGAGCGGGCGCAGGTCGAGCAGGCCGAGTTTGACCAGTTCGGCGCTGGCTAGTGCGCCGTAAGCGGCGGGGGTGGCGCAGGTGGGTGCCGCGGTGGCGGGTGTGATCGCCAGGGCGGGGCTGACCAGGGCGCCGGCGAGGCCGGCGACGGTGAGTCCGGCGAGACGCCGGCTGCGCTTGGGCAGGGTGGTACGGGCGGACTGGGCGTCCGTCATCGACATCCTCCGGTGACCGGGAACCAGGGGCGACGGCATACGGCGGTATGCCGTCGGCACCGCGTCAGACGGTGTCTACTGATCGAGCCCAACGAGGGCCCCGGCCCCGGGTTGCGGACAAAAAGTAAGTCCCATTCATACGGTCAGCGCGGATCGTCCGAATGGTCAGTGTTCTCCGGTTGCCCGTGTCCGTCGTAGGGTGGGGTGCATGGGGATGCTCTGCGCCGTCAGCTTCAACCGATACGGGCGGCTCTACTACCTCGACCCCGGCGATCTGCATCCTGTCGTCGGCGACAAGGTGCTGGTGCCCACCGACGACGGCACCGAGGTCGCCGAGTGTGTCTGGGCCGCCCAGTGGGTCGACGAGGAGACCAGCGGCTTCCCCCGGCTGGCCGGCATGGCCACCGAGAGCGACCTGCGCCGCGACGAGACCCAGCGCAAGCGCAAGGCCGAGGCGAAGGTCGCCGCGAAGCGGCTGATCCGCGAGCACGGCCTGCCGATGAAGGTGGTGGCGGTCGACCACACCCTCGAAACGGCCGGTGCGGCCAGCGGCCCCGGCGGCGCCCGCACCACGATCTACTTCACCGCGCCGCACCGGGTCGACTTCCGGTCCCTGGTCCGCGACCTCGGTGCCACCCTGCACTGCCGGGTGGAGTTGCGGCAGCTTTCCGCCCGCGACTCGGCGCGGGTCCAGGGCGGCATCGGATCCTGCGGGCGCGACCTGTGCTGCGCCACGTTCCTCAACGACTTCGAACCGGTCACCATCCGGATGGCCAAGGACCAGGATCTGCCGCTGAACCCGTTGCGGATCTCCGGTGCCTGTGGCCGGCTGATGTGCTGCCTGAAGTACGAACATCCGCTCTACCAGCAGTTCCAGGCGTCCGCGCCGTCGATCGGGTCCCGCGTTTCGACACCCGAGGGCGACGGGCGGGTGGTCGCGCACAGCGTGCCGCGTGATTCGGTCACGGTACGGCTGGACGCCGACGGGTCCCGCTGCTCGTGCAGTCGCGCCTCGGTCTGCGGCCCCCGGAAGGCCCACGACGAGCAGTACGGCTGAACCGAACGCCCGGCCGCAAGCGGCTGGCCTAACAAAATCGGCGCTGGGAACGAGTGATCCCCGGGTTCGGCAGATCGGTGCTCTTGTCGTAGGGGGCAGGGTGGCTCGTGGACTTGAGGAAAAGAAGTGGGCGACCCTGGCCGTCCTTGCGTTGCTGTTCTCCATTGCGGTTCCGGTCACGCTCCTGTTGGTTCTGCGTGATCGCGATCAGGGACCGAGCGTGCACGATCCGCGTGCTTATGATGTCGACGAAGGTGATGTCTCGTTGGAGGACGGGCTTCGGCGCGCCGCACTCGAGCTGCCGGAGTGTCTCCACGAGAGGCTTCGATACGCGCTCGTGGACAACGGATTCGGTTACTATCACCACATCTACCTGAAGCTCGAGTCGTCCGAACAATGCATGAACAGCTTCTTGGCGTTGAACGCCATGGACGGCGATCTTGGTGCGACGACGCTCGGCGGTGTAGCTGCTGAAAGAATCCCCATCTACCGCAGTAGGTGGATGGATGATGACGTAGTGCGACGGCTCGGATGGCAGATCGGTCCAGAGCAGCGCTTTCAGCGCTTCAGCGTCGGTAAGCCCACGCTCTACGGGGTGTTCGTCCTGGTACAGCACGTACCGGGATCCTCCGACGTGAGAGCGTACGTCCACGCTGGTCGGGGTGCGTGACGCGGGCGGCCGTGAGTTACGCGCCGACGCGGGCGAGAATCTGCGGCGAGGGATTCGGATTGTTTACTGGCCACCTGCGGGTCGTACGCCGGCAGGGGGTTCGGTTCTCGTCGGTCAGCGAATCGTGAACGGCTCCTCGGCGAGCCGTACGGTCAGCGGGGTTTCCGGCTCCAGCCACGGCGCGTCGTACGGGCCGTCGGGGTTGGGCCGCCAGCGGCGGCAGACCTTGTCGACGGCGACCGGATAGCCGGTCAGCGTGCCGTCGGCGGCGATGTGCAGCCGCAGGAAGCTCTTCGCGTCCTCGATGCCCTGCCCGGCGAAGAGTTCGTTCAGGTTGACCTTGAACTTGCTGGCGACCAGCAGGTACGCCGCCGTCACCTGGCTGGCCACCAGGCCGGCCACCGGCGCGTAGAGCAGGGCCGCGGCGAGCAGCGGCAGCGGCCACGCCCAGTCGTGGAACGGCAGCCGCAACCAGACCAGGGTGCCGCCGATGGCGAGCGCGATGTGCGCCAGCCCGTGTGCGGTGCCGAGAATCCAGTGGGGCGTACGGCGGCTGCCGGCCGCGCTCGGCGGCTTGGCGAACAGGGCCGCGCCGAGCAGGGTCGTGATCAGCACCAGGGCCAGCGGGATGCTGAAGAGCCGCTGCTCGGCGCCGCTGACCCGTTCCTCCGCGAAGCTGGTCATGGCGAGCAGCAGCAGGGCCTGCAGGCCGCCGAGCAGGGTGGTGAAGCCGGGGTTGCGCAGCGGCAGCTTGCCGAAGATGCCCCACCCGAGCCGGCGGGACCGCTGTGCGGTCGGGTAGCGCGCGGTGAGGTCGTACTCCTGCGTGGTGCTGGACCGGCGGGCGAGCGTGCGGCGCGGCGGCACCTCGATCCGTTCCGGCAGCTTGTGCGTGGGGTAGAGGTAGGCGCCACCACCGCCGCAGGTGACCAGTTCGCGGTCCGGGCCGGAGTAGCGGGCGTAGTGGTGCAGGTCGCCGGAGACGATCAGGCGGACCCGCGCCCCGGTCGGCTTGATCACGGTACGGATGAAGTAGTCGACCGCGTCGTACGCCTGCGGTTCCTCGACGGCCTTGACCCAGGTCGGTGCCGGCACGGCGAGGATGACCCGGTCGTCGGGGCCGAGCCGGGTGGCGGCCTTCTCGAAATAGCTGAGCTGCGGATCGTCGAGGTACGCCCCGAACTGCTCGTCGATGGCGAACAGCCACCAGTTGGCCGGCAGTTCGACGGCGAAGTACGAACGGGACTGCTTGGTTTTCCAGCCGCCGATGCTGGCGTCGCGGTGGCGGGTGAACAGGCGCAGGAAGGCGGTCAGCCCGTCGTACCAGTCGTGGTTGCCGGGCACCGCGTAGAGGCTCGGCCGGGGCTCGGCGCTGCCGGGCAGGGCCGCCTGGTAGGGCCCCTTGCAGCGGTCCTCGTACGCCGATCCGCTCGCCGTCGGATAGACCTGGTCGCCGCCCATCAGCAGCATCTGGCCGCGCGGCAGTCGCCGCCCGTCGATTTCCAGTTCGGGGCGGCCGAGCAGGTACGCCACCGAGTAGGTGGCGTCGAAGCCGTCACCGAGGTCGGCGACGTAGTCGAGCCAGAGTTCGCCGTCGGTGCCGGGCTCTTCGAGTACGTCGCCGGGCAGCGCGTTCTGGAGTTCGCGCTTGTCGAGGTAGGCGCCGAACAGGATCGCCAGCAGCGTTCGCAGTCCGGTGCTGAGCAGCAGGAACGGGCCGAGCCAGGGGACCGGGCCGCGCGGGGTGAAGCCGAGTTCGTGCGGGTCCAGGCTGCGCGGCCGGGGCCGCCCGTCGTGGTTCGGTGCGACCGGTGGGGGTGGTGTGGCGCGGTCATCCGTCACGAATCGGCAGCCTAGCCGCTGTGCGGGGTGCGGTGCGCCCGCCGGCCGCCGGGTCGCGTACACTGGTGCGGCGCGGTGCACCGGCATGCGCGCATGCCGCCTTAGCTCAGTCGGTAGAGCACGATACTCGTAATATCGGGGTCAACGGTTCGATTCCGTTAGGCGGCTCCAGATCAGGCGCCCCACCAGTTGGTGGGGCGCTTTTCTCGTGCCACCGGGCACCGGGTTCATGGCGCGTTGGCGTATCGTTCATCGCGGTCCGGCGACCGTCGCGCTTGTTACCACTTAGTTATGAAGGTCACTGGTCGGGTGCCGATCGGCTGGTGATGCCGCCGGTTGGTCCGGGTTGGCGCCTGGATAGGGCATCTTAAATAGACATAATTGCCCTATGTCGACTCTGCCGGCTTTGCAGGCTTTGGTCGAGTATCGAAATCCTCCGTAACACGCGTCCGTCTTGACGTGCGCGCCGAGATTCCCGATCGTGACGGGCGACGTCTTCACCCGCGACTCCCGGCTCCGCACCATCGGGGCCGCGTCACGCGTCGGCACCGGTGGCAGTCGATCCGGTGGGCCGGCGCGGCAACAGGAGGATTCATGCGCAAGTCACCCCTGCGCGCGTTCGGCGCGGCGACCGGCGCCGCGCTGCTCGCCATGGGTGCGATGGCGACACCCGCGAGTGCCGCCCCGGCCACGACCGAGATCCAGATTCTCGGCTTCAACGACTTCCACGGCCGCCTGGAGGCCGCCGGCACCCCGCCCGTCGGCGGTGCCGCCCAGCTTGCCGGCATGATCAATTCGAAGCGTGCGGAGAACCCGAACACCCTCGTGGTCTCCGCCGGCGACAACATCGGCGCCTCGCCGTTCATCTCCGCCGTGCAGCAGGACAAGCCGACGCTCGAGTTCCTCAACATGATCGACCTCGACGTGTCGGCGGTCGGCAACCACGAGTTCGACCGGGGCTTCGACGACCTCACCGGGCGGGTCGACGACCTGGCCGACTTCCCGTACCTCGGCGCGAACGTCTACAAGGGCGGCTCGCCGGCCCTCGACGAGTCGTTCGTCACGACGGTCGACGGCGTCAAGGTCGGCTTCGTCGGTGTGGTGACCGAGGAGACTCCTTCGCTTGTCCGAGCTGACGGGATCGTCGGTTTGGAGTTCAAGGACCCGACGGCCGAGGCCAACCGAGTCGCTGCCGAACTCAAGGCCGACGGCGCCGACCTCGTGGTGCTGCTTGCCCACGAGGGCTCGCAGTCGACCGACTGCACGGCAGTGGCGAACACCTCGACCGACTTTGGCAAGATCGTTACCGGGGCGAGCGCGAACATCGACGCGATCTTCTCGGGGCACACCCACGCGGAGTACGACTGCACCTACCCGGTCGCCGGGCTCGGATTCGAGCGGCCCGTTCTGCAAACTGGCTCGTACGGTGCGGCACTCGGCAAGCTGAGCGTCACCCTCACCGACGGCGAGGTCACCGCGATCGAGGCCGAGAACGAGGCAGTGAGCGGCTTCACCCCGGACCCGGACGTCGCCGCGCTGGTGGCCAAGGCCAAGGCCGAGGCCGACGTGGTCGGTTCGGTCAAGGTCGGCGAGATCACCGCCGACATCACCCGGGCCAAGAACGCTGACGGCTCGGAGAACCGCGGTGCCGAGTCGACCCTCGGCAACTTCATCGCCGACGTGCAGTTCGAGCAGACCAAGGCCGAAGGCCGTGGTGGCGCCCAGCTCGCCCTCATGAACCCGGGCGGCCTGCGGGACGACCTGCTCAAGGGCGACGACGGCGTGGTCACGTACGCCGACCTGGCGGCCGTCCAGCCGTTCGCCAACGACCTGGTGACGGTGACCCTGACCGGCGCGCAGATCAAGGCGGCGCTGGAGCAGCAGTGGCAGCCGGCCGGCTCGAGCCGTCCCTACCTGCATCTCGGCGTCTCGAAGGGCTTCAGCTACGTCTTCGACCCGGACGCCGCCGCCGGCAGCCGGATCGTCCGGATGACGCTCAACGGCACCGCCATCGACGCGGCCGGCACCTACCGGGTGACGATCAACTCGTTCCTGGCGTCGGGCGGCGACAACTTCGGCGCGCTGGGCGAGGGCACCAACCGGACCACCACCGGTGACAACGACCTGACCATGCTGGTCGCCTACGTCGAGGCGAACAGCCCGATCACCGCCGACACCGCCAAGCGCGCCATCCACGTCGACGACGCGCCGCCCGGCGGCGGTGGCGGCGGCGACGACCCGGGCCTGCCGGTCACCGGTGCCGCCACCACCGGGGTCGTGGCCGTCGGCCTGCTCCTGCTGCTCGGCGGCGTCGTCGCGGCGTACTTCGCCCGGCGTCGGCGGGTCGTGCTCACCACCCCTGAGGACTGATCGAACCGTTCCAACGCCAAGGTGGCCCGCTCTCCGACCGGAGGGCGGGCCACCGCGTTTGTCGCCCTGCCTGCCGGGTACCGCACTGGCCCACGCCGGGGCCTCGCGGCCACGCCGGCCGAGCCTGGGAGGACGACGACCAATGGAGAGCCGTCTCAAGGTGCTGGGCCATCCGGTCCATCCCATGCTGGTGACGCTGCCGGTCGGGCTGTTCGTCACCGCCGTGATCTTCGACGTCATCGACGTCGCCGGCGGACCGGCGATCCTCGGCGAGGTCGCGTACTGGAACATCAGCGTCGGCCTGATCGGCGGCATCCTCGCCGCCGGCGCCGGGGCGGTCGACCTGCGGGCCATCCCGCGCAACACCCGGGCCAAACGGATCGGGGTCATGCACGCCCTGGTCAACACGGCGATGATCCTGCTGTTCGCCGGCGTCTGGGTGGTCCGGACGGCCGCCTACCAGCGGGGCGCCGGCGGTGGACTGCTGGCCATCGAGATCGTGGCCGTGGCCGGCACCGGGCTGGCCGCGTGGCTGGGCGGCGAACTCGTCGACCGGCTCGGCGTCGGCGTCGACCGGGAGGCCGACCTGAACGCCCCGAACTCGCTGTCCGCCACCCGGCTCGGCCGCGCCGGAGACGACCGGTGAACCAGTCGATGTTGAAGGCGCGCCCGGAGTGGGGCTGGAATCCGGTCGAGGACCTGCGGACGCTGCGGACCGGCCTGAACCGGATGCTCGCGGCGCTGACCGGCGGCCGGGTCGGTGGCGCCGACGTGGAGACGACCCCGACCGACGGCGGCTACACCGTGGTCGTACGGCTGCCCGGCGTCGCGCCCGAAGAGGTCGCCGTCGAACTCGACGACCGGGAACTCTGCGTACGGGCCAGGACGCCGGACGAGGTCGACGCCGACAACGGCATCCCGGACGGCGGCGGCTCCATCCGGGCCTTCGAGCACCGGGTCGATCTGCCCGCCGACGTGGACCTGTCCCGGGTCGACGCCGTCATGGACCACGGTCTGCTCACCGTGACGCTGCCCCGGGGCACCCGGGTACTGCGCCGGACGATCGTCGTCGGCCGCCGCCAGTACGATCCGGAGCGGCCCGCCGGCGCGCGACCCGAGCCGTCGCCGGCGCGTACGCCGCCCCCCGCACCGAAGTCCCCGCCCGGGCCGATCACGATCCCCGACCCGGTCGCCGACCGGGAGATGCACCGGCCGGACGTGTCGTTCCCGACCGCCGGCGAGCAGCTCGGCTGGTGACCGGCACCGGCCTCGTCGACGGGGTACGTCGGATCGGCGTACTGCGGGCCAACGCGCTCGGCGACTTCATCTTCGTGCTGCCGGCGCTGGAGGCGCTGAAGGCCGCGTACCCGCGGGCGGAGCTGGTGCTGCTCGGCGCACCCTGGCACGCGGACTGGCTCACCGGGCGGCCCGGACCGGTGGACCGGGTGATGGTCGTCCCGCCGACGGACGGCGTACGCGGGCCGGTGCCCGGTGAACCCGATCCCGCCGGGCAGCAGGCCGAGTTCGCGGCCCTGGTCCAGCGGGAGGGGTTCGATCTGGCCCTGCAACTGCACGGCGGGGGGCGCAACAGCAACCCGTTCGTCCGCGGGCTCGGTGCCGGACTGACCGCCGGACTGCGGGCGCCCGACGCGCCGCCGCTGGACCGTTGGCTGCGCTACATCTACTACCAGCCGGAGGTCGTCCGCTATCTGGAGGCGGTCGCCCTGGTGGGTGCGGAGCCGGTCACGTTGACCCCGTCGATCGCGGTCACCGTCGCCGACCGGGCGGAGGCGGCGGCGGTCGCCGGTGTGCCGGCCGGCCCGCGGGTCGTCCTGCACCCGGGCGCCAGCGATCCCCGGCGCCGGTGGCCGCCGGACCGGTTCGCGCAGGTCGCCGACCGGCTCGCCGCAGACGGGTTCGAGGTGCTGGTCACCGGTACGCCCGCCGAACGCGACGTGGTCGAGGCGGTCCGGTCGGCCGCCCGTGCCCCGGTCCGCCCGCTGGTCGGCGTCCTGTCGCTGGGTGGCCTCGCCGGCCTCTTCGCGGACTGCGCGGTGGTGGTCTCCAACGACACCGGACCGGTGCACCTGGCGGCGGCGGTGGGCACCCCGACCGTCGGCATCTACTGGATCGGCAACCTGATCAACTGTGCGTCGGGGCTGCGTGGCCGGCACCGGGCGATCGAGTCGTGGACGATCGACTGTCCGGTCTGCGGGCTCGACTGCACCCGGGATCTCTATCCGGACCGGCCGGGCGGCGGCACCTCGTGCGACCACCGGGAGTCCTTCGTCGCCGAGATCCCGGTGGGGGAGGTCTTCGACGCCGTGGAGGACCTGTTCCGGTACGGCGGGACTCAGCCGGTCCGGCTCGGCACCCCTGCTCCGTCGGCCGGCCGACCCGCGGGCTCCGACACCGGCGGATAGTCCGTGCCGGCCTCGTCAGCGAACACCACCTGCCAGCACTCCACGCCCCGCTCGGTGAGCGTGGTCGGCGACTCCAGGTGGAAGGCGCCGCTGGGCAGTACGCCCGCCGCACCGTCGCGCTCCATCACCCGCAGCTGCGCTGCCACGTCCTCGCCCTGGTGGTCGGCGGGTACCCGGGGCCAGAAGTCGAAGCCGCCGGACCGGACGAGCTTCTCCCGGTCGAAGAGGACGCAGCCGCCGATCCAGGCGATTTTGTAGGCCCGCCACTGCTCCGGGGCGAGGTCGAGCCGCGCGGCGATGTGCAGCAGGTTGGCGGCGGAGTGCAGCCGCCACCGGTCCCAGCCGG
Source organism: Polymorphospora rubra (assembly GCF_018324255.1). GTDB lineage: Bacteria > Actinomycetota > Actinomycetes > Mycobacteriales > Micromonosporaceae > Polymorphospora > Polymorphospora rubra. The sequence continues at coordinate 2,192,233 of NZ_AP023359.1, read as the reverse complement.
GCCCGCCGGAGCGGATCCGTTCGGGTTCCGGCCGCCCCGGCCACTCCTCGTACGCCGCCTGCTCCGCCGGCCGTACGTCATCTAAATAGGACAGTCCTTGTACGGCGTTGCCGACGAACCCGCAGCCCAGCCGTTCGATGGCGGCGACGAGCCGGTCCACCGCCCCCGGTTCGAGCCAGACGTCGTCGTCGAGGAAGAGCGCGTAGCGGGCCGTCGTGCCGGCCAGCAGGAACGCCCGCTGTTCGGCCATGCCCCGGGCGGGCAGATGTCGGGCCAGCCGGACCGGATGGCCGCGGTGGCGCAGCACCCGGGCCATGGCGGCGGCCGCCGGATGGGCGAAGGACGGTTCGCCGTCGGACTGGTCGCTGACCAGCACCCCGAATCCGGCCGGGCCGGGCTGTCCGGCCAGTCCGGACAGTGTCGTGGCGAGTTCGGCGGGGCGGTTCCGGGTCGGGATGAGCACGTCGAGCAGCCGGCCGGCCCGGAAGGCGACCGGATCGCCGGGGTCAATCGGCCGGGTCAAGGCTGGGCACCCGGGTCCGGGAACGGATCCGCTCGATGATCGCCGAGGTGGAGCGGTCCGGGACGTACCCGAGGATCCGTACCTCGCCGCCGAGCCCGCGTACGAGGGGGGACTCGGGCACCAGGTCCGGCGGGTAGTCGCCGCCCTTTACGTACACCTCGGGCCGGACCGCGCGCAGCAGGTCGGCCGGCGAGTCCGCGGCGAACGTCACCACGTAGTCCACACAGGACAGTGCGGCGAGTACGGCCACCCGGTCCTCGACCGGGTTGACCGGCCGGTCCCGCCCCTTCAGCCGGCGGACGCTGTCGTCGGAGTTGACCGCGACCACGAGCACGTCGCCGAGTTCCGCCGCCTGTTCGAGGAAGCGGACGTGGCCCCGGTGCAGCACGTCGAAGCAGCCGTTGGTGAAGACGATCCGGGCCCCGGCCGCCCGTCGCCGGGCCACCGCGGCGGCCAGCGCGTCCGCGTCGACGACCGTGGGGCGGGGGGTGCGCGCCGGGCCGGGCGTCGCGACCAGTTGGTCCCGGTCGCAGACACAGGTTCCCGGGCCGTCGAGGGTGCGGCTGGCGGCCAGTTGGGCGATCCCACCGGCGACCGGCGCCGGCACCCCGGTCGTCAGGGCCAGCGTGATCGCGGCCAGATAGGCGTCCCCGGCGCCGACCGCGTGGCTCGCCGGCACCGCGTCGGCGTGGCTGCGGTACGGGCTCCCGACGCCGTCGCTGACCACGGCTCCGTCGACGTCGAGAGTGAGCGCGACGATCTCGGCCCCGGTCCGCCGCCGTAGTTCCGGCAGGTACGACTCGGCGAGCGCCACCCGGTCCGCCGACCCGCCCGGTGGCCCCGGCGGACCGCCGGGGGCGGACCGGATCCGGGGCGGAGCGCGGCGTGCGCCTCGCCGAGGCTCGGCGTCACCACCGTCGGGGCGAGGCCGCGCCAGGCGTCGAGGTCGTGTGCGTCGAGTGCGACGGTGTCGAAACTGTGCCGGTGGGCGAGCAGCCAGGCGCGCACCGGTCCGGGCAGTGCGCCCAGCCCGTAGTCGCAGATCACCAGGGCCGCGCCGGGGCCGGTGACCTCGTCGGCGGCGCCGGCCAGGGCGTCGAGGAGCAGCCGTACGGCGTCGTCCGGCAGTGGCCCGGCCGGCCCGCCCTCGTCCTCGCGTACCAGGATCTGGTCGGCGGCGAGCAGGCGGCGCTTGACCGGGGTGGGGTGGTCGGGGCGGAGCAGGGTGTGGTCACGTACCCCGGCCCGGTCCAGGCAGGCGCGGATCTCGCCCCCGGCGGTGTCCGCGCCGACCGGCGCGACCAGGGTGGCCCGCCCGCCGAGCGCGGCGACGTTGACCGCGGTGTTGGCGGCCCCGCCGGCACTTGCCCGCCGGTGCCGCAGGGTGAGTACGGGGGCGGGCGCCTCGCGGCAGAGCCGGTCGGTGTCGGCGAACCGCCATTCGTCGAGCATGGCGTCGCCGACGACCAGGACGTTCCGGCCGGCCCAGTTGTCGACGACGGCGGCGACCTCTGACATGCCGCTGCGGATCCCCGGGGTGCCGCGGGTCAAACGTGAGGCGGGCGACCCGTGCCGGTGTCCGGGTCGTCAGGACGCGCTGTCCGCCTTCGCCGCCCAGGCCGCGTCCTCGGCCTCCTTGCGGGCCCGCCCCTCGCGTCCGTCGTAGCGCAGGAACGACGGCATCAGCGCGGCCAGGGCCACCGTGCCGAGCACGCAGAGCACCCCGCCGGAGATGATCGAACCGTTGATGCCGAGCCAGCGGGCGGACAGTCCGGAGCGGAGCTGCCCGAGCAACGGCCCGGTCGTGTACGACAGCATCTCGATGCCGGCGAGCCGGCCGCGCAGGTGGTCGGGGATGGTCTGGTTCCAGATGATCATGCGGAACAGGCCGGAGATCATGTCGGCGGCGCCGGCCAGGGCGAGGAAGAACACCGCCAGCCAGAGCGTGTCGACCACGCCGAAGCCAATGATCGCCAGCCCCCACCCGCCGGCCGCGAGCACAACCATCAGCCCGTGCCGGTGCACGTACCTGGTCCAGCCCGAGCTGATCGTGGCGGCCAGTGAGCCCACCGCCGGGGCCGCGTAGAGCAGGCCCAGCACCGCCGGACCGCCGAACTTCTCCGCCATGAACGGATACAGCGCCTGCGGCATGCCGAAGAACATCGCGTTGATGTCGACCAGGTAGGTGCCGAGCAGTTCGGGGCGGCTGCGGGCGTACCGCAGGCCGGTCACCACCGACCGCAGCGACGGCCGGTCGGCGTCCGGCGGCGGTGGCACCGCCCTGATCAGGGTCAGGAAGACCAGTGACACGGCCAGGGTGCCCATGGTGATGGCGTACACCCAGGTCAGGTCGACCGAGGCGATGAGGATGCCGGCGACACCCGGCCCGCCGAGCTGCGCCGCCTGCATCCGGAGCGCGTTGAGCGAGCTGGCGGCCGGGATCTCCGCGGGCTTGACCAGTCGTGGCGTCAGGCTCTCCATCGCCGGGCGCTGTACGCCGTCGACCGCCGCGGTCAGTGCGGCGACCAGGTAGAGCAGCCACAGGTGCGGCTCGTCGGACAGCGAGTTGAGCAGCAGCACACCGCAGAGCGCGGTGAAGGCGACCTCGCCGCCGATGACGATCAGCCGCCGGTCGAGGTAGTCGGCCAGCGCGCCGCCGACGAATGCCATGAAGAGCAGCGGTACGAGTTCGAAGACGCCGATCAGGCCGACGAGCAGCGGATCGTCGGTGATCAGGAAGACCTGGTAGGGGATCGTGACGTAGGCGATGAACGCCCCGAACGCGGAGATTCCGCTGGCGGCGAACTGGAACCGGTAGTCGCGCGAGGTCTTGAGCGGGGTGACGTCCAGCGCCACGCGCCGGAGCAGGCCCGTCTTCACGGACGAGATGCTGACCGATGACCCGTGCCGTGTCGAGCGGGTTTCCCATGGCCCGAATCACAGCCGGTTCCGCGGGTAAGCCAGCGTCGCCCGGTGGCAGAGTGCTTGTAGCAAGCAAGCTTTTTGGGGTGGCGATGCAGACGACGCACGACCCGGACGCCGAATACGTCGAGATCGGCCGGTCGATCGGGCTGTTCTATCGGCGGGTGAACCTGCTCTACCAGCGGCTCCGTCCGGACCATGGCCTGGAACGGTCCGCCTACACGCTGCTCAGCCGGCTCGGCTCGGCCGGCCCCGCCCGGCTCACCGCGCTCGCCGACGACCTCGAACTCGACCTGTCGACGGTCAGCCGGCAGGTCGCCGCCCTGGAGAGCAGGGGCCTGGTGACCCGCACCGCCGATCCGGCGGACCGCCGGGCCAGCGTCATCACCGCCACCGCCACCGGCACCGAGTCCTACCGGCGCTACCGCGCCCAGTGGGTGGCCGCCCTGCGTGGCGCCCTCGCCGACTGGACACCGGACGAACGCGACGAGTTCGCCCGCCTGTTCGCCCGGCTCAACGAATCGATAGCCGTACCGCCCGTCGTACCTGGGCCGGCGAACCACGGGGAGAACGAACGATGACCACCGTCGACCAGACCGCGGCGCCGCGGCTGACCCACCGGCAGATCCTGCTGCTGATGGTCGGGCTGATGACCGGCATGCTGCTCGCCGCGCTCGACCAGACCATCGTCGGCACCGCCCTGCCGACCATCGTCGGCGAGCTGGGCGGGATCAACCACTACTCCTGGGTGGTGACCGCCTACCTGCTGGCATCCACCGCCTCCACCCCGCTCTACGGCAAGATGGCCGACCTCTACGGCCGCCGGCCGGTCTTTCTCTTCTCCATCGGTACCTTCGTGCTCGGCTCGCTGCTCGCCGGATTCGCCCAGGACATGACCCAGCTCATCGTCACCCGGGGCATCCAGGGCGTCGGCGCCGGCGGCCTGATGACGCTCGCCTTCACGATCATCTCCGACGTGGTGTCGCCCCGCGAGCGCGGCCGCTACCAGGGACTTTTCGGCGCGGTCTTCGGCGTCTCCTCGGTGGCCGGCCCGCTGGTCGGCGGCTACTTCGCCGAGACCGACTGGCGGTGGATCTTCTTCATCAACGTCCCGCTCGGTGTGGTCGCCATCCTCGTCTGCTATCAGGTCATGAAGTTGGTCCCGTTCCAGCGCCGGGACCACGCGATCGACTGGCTCGGCGCGGCCCTCATGGTCGCCGCCGTGAGCTGCCTGCTGCTCGCCCTGAGCTGGGGCGGCAACGAATACGCCTGGGGTTCACCGGTCATCGTCGGCCTGTTCGTCGCCGGTGGCGTGCTGTCGCTGCTGTTCCTGTTCCAGGAGTCCCGGGTCGCCGAACCCATCCTCTCGTTGCGGTTCTTCCGCATCCCGACCTTTGCCCTGGCCAACGCCGCCGGCTTCGTACTCGGCCTGGTGATGTTCGGGTCGATCATCTTCATCCCGCTCTATCTCCAGATCGTCAAGGGCGCCTCACCCACCCGCAGCGGCCTGCTGATGCTGCCGATGATGGCCGGCGTCATCGTCACCTCGGTGCTCTCCGGCCGGGCGATGAGCCGCATCGGCCGCTACAAGTGGTTCCCGGTGGCCGGCTCCGTCGTACTGCTCGTCGGCATGCTGCTCTTCACCCGCCTGGAGGTCGGCACCTCGCTGTGGCTCGCCTTCGGGTTCATGGTCGTCATCGGCGTCGGCCTGGGCCTGTGCATGCAGTCGCTGGTCCTCGCCGTACAGAACGGCGTACCACCCCGCGACCTCGGCGCCGGTACGTCCGCGGTCACCTTCTTCCGCTCGCTCGGCGGCTCGTTCGGCGTCGCGATCCTCGGCGCGGTGCTGTCCGCCCGGCTCACCGCCGAACTGGCCGACCGGATGCCGGGGGCGATCGCCCAGCTTCCGCCCGAGCAGGCGGCGGCCTTCGCCGGCACCTCCAGTACGAGCTTCTCGGTGAACGAGCCCTCGGTGATCCTGGCCCTGCCGGACCCCATCCGGGCCGCCGTCCAGGAGTCGTTCGTCGACTCGCTGCACGTCGTCTTCCTGGTCGCCGGGCTGATCGCCATCGTCGCCGTCGCGGTCACCGTCCTGCTGCCCGACCACGAGCTGCGCGGCGCCATGCCCGCGGCCAGCGACGACGCCCTGCGCAAGGAGCCGCACGACGACGCCGCCGCCGAGATGGAAGCCAAGTCGCAGACGATGATCTGACGCCTACCCGCTCCGCTCGCAGTCGTCAGACACACCTGAGCTGGCTGGTTCGCCCGCAACGGTCGCTCACTTCATCAACAGTTGGCCCGTCTCCTCGAAGGTGGCCAGGTCGGCGAGGACCTCGGCCACCACCGGGGAGAGCGGCGCGGGCACGGCGTCGGCGGCGAAGAAGCCGGCGTCGGTGCTCTCCGTCGTCACCCGGGTCAGCTCGCCCGCCCAGCGGTCGACCCGGAAGGCGACCACGAAGAGCTGGTAGGTGTGGCCGTACATGTTGGTGTGGGTGTAGTCCGGCCCGGTGTAGAACGCGAACGGCGTCACCGCGGTCGCGGTCAGGCCGGTCTCCTCCCACACCTCGCGAATCGCGCAGTCCGAGATCGACTCGCCCAGCTCCATCGCCCCGGCCGGCAACGCCCAGATCCCGTTGTCCGAGCGCTCGATCAGCAGCACCCGGCCGCCGTCGTCGCGGACCACCGCCCGCGACCCGACGAACATCAGGGTGCGGTCGCCGGCGAGCGCGCGAAGCTGGCCGAGATAGGACTCCGCCCAGGGAAGGTACGCCATCAGATCACCCTAGAGGTGGGCGATGACCGGCCAGCGGCCCGCCGGACTGGGCAGTGGGCGGGGTGCGCGATCGGTAACGTGCGGGGCATGGGTGAAACCATGGTCGGCTTCGGTTACAAGCAGGCGTGGCTCGCGGTCCGTGACGGCGACCCGGCGGCGGTGATCACCGTACTCGGACTGCGTGATCTGGGCACCGTGCCCTGGCGGGACGGGATCGACCTGGCCTACCTGACCGACGACCGGTTGGTGCTCACCCCGCCGCTACCGGGTGCCCGTGGCTCGCACTGGCTGCTGGCGACCGGGCGGTGGCTGCTCGGCCCGCGCTCCGCTGTGGACGTCATCGAACTGTCGGCGATCCTGCAGACCGAGGTGCAGTTCTTCGCCACCTACCGGGTGTCCGAGGTGCACCGCTGGGAGCGTGCGGTCGACGGCGTGTCGGTCCGGGCGTTCGGCTACATCGGCGAAACCGGTGAGGTCACCGAGTGGCGTGGCGACCCCGACGACGCCGAACGGGCGGTCGGCCTGCCGCCGGAGGTCGACACCGACACCGACATCCTCGTCGCCGAGGACGACGTCATGCGGCTGGCCCGGTCCTGGAGCGTGGACCCGACATCGCTGGACGGACAGCCGGCGGCGGGCCCGCTGCGCGCCACCGCCTGCCCCTGACCCATCGGATGATCCGCCATCCGCCGTCGTTCCCCCGCCGGCGGCGGTAGATTCGAGCGCATGTCGATTCTGACCGAGGCCGATGTCGCCCTGCTCAACGAGCCGCACCTTGCCCACGTCGCCACCATCGAGGACGACGGCTCGCCGCACGTCACGCCGGTGTGGGTGGACACCGACGGCGAGCGGATCATCTTCAACACGGCCAAGGGCCGGGTCAAGTACAACAACATCGCGCGTGACCCGCGGGTCGCGGTGTCGGTGGTGGACAAGGCCAACGACTACCGGACGCTGTGGGTGAAGGGCACCGCCGAATTCGTCGACGAGGGCGCCGACGAGCACATCGACAAGATGGCGCAGAAATACCTGGGCCAGCCGACCTATCCGATGCGCCAACCTGGTGAGCAGCGGGTGATCGTACGGATCACGGTCACCGAGCGGCTCGGCCGGGGCTGAGTTCCGCCGAGGGCGACGACGGCGGTCAGGCGGTCTTGCGGGTCGGGGTCCGGGCGGACCCCGCCTTCTTGGCCGCCGTCTTCTTCGCGGCCTTGCGGGGGCCGCCTTCTTCGCTGCCGCCTTCTTGGCGGGGGCCTTCTTCGCGGCGGCCGGCGCCTCCTCGGCGGGTTCGCCCCGGGCGACCCGGGCCCGCTCGACCGAGGCCCGCAGCGCCGCCATCAGGTCGACGGCCGCCGCCGGCGCCTCCTCCACCTCTTCCGGCTGCACGACCTCGCGGCCTTCCACCTTGGCGTCGATGACCTCCTGCAACGCGGCCCGGTAGTCGTCGGTGAACGCGTCGGGTTCGAAGTCGCCGGCCATCGAGTCGATCAGCGAACTGGCCATCGCCAGCTCGGGCGGGCGTACCTGGATGTCGTCGTCGAGAAAGCCGAACGACGGCTTACGGATCTCGTCGGGCCACAGCATCGTGTTGAGCAGCAGGACCCCTTCGCGCACCCGCAGCGTGGCAAGCTGCTCGCGCTGCCGCAGCGCCACCTTGACGATCGCCACCCGCTCGGAGTCGGTCAACGCGTCGCGCAGCAGCACGTACGGCTTGGTGGCCGCGCCCTCCGGCTCCAGGAAGTAGGCCTTGTTGTAGAGGATCGGGTCGACCTGTTCGGCGGGCACGAACTCCAGGACGTCGATGGCGTGCGAGGTGGTCAGCGGCAGGTCGGCGAAGTCCTCGTCGGTGAGGATCACCATCTCGCCACCGCCGATGTCGTAGCCCTTGGCGATGTCGTCGTACGTGACCTCCTCGCCACAGACCGAGCAGGTGCGCTTGTAGCGGATCCGGCCGCCGTCCGCCCGGTGCACCTGGTGAAAGCGGATGTCCTTCTCCTCGGTGGCCGAGTAGAGCTTGACCGCGATCGAGACAAGGCCGAACGAGACGGCACCCTTCCAGATAGCCCGCATGTCGCTCCTTACCCGGCCCGCCCGGGGGAGATACCCCGCCTGACCTGTGGAAACCCGCCGTACCGGTGCCGGAGCAGCCCGGTATAGACCAGGATCGCACCGGGGCGCGTCGAGCGGGAGGGTTTCCAGCCGACGCCGGCAATGTCTGGCCTGATCAGGCCCGATCCGCCCTACCATGGTGACGTGCCGGCCACGCCGCGTAAGCCGATGCTCGCCACGACCGGTGACCTGCCCACCGGCGGCGGCTGGGGCTACGAGTTCAAGTGGGACGGCGTCCGGGCGCTGGCCGACGTCGCCGCCGGCAGCGGCCGGTTCTTCGCCCGGTCCGGGGTCGAGATCACCGTCGCCTACCCCGAGTTCACCGCCCTGACCAGGCTGTTCGACGACATCCAGCTCGACGGCGAGATCGTCGTGCTCGACGACCGGGGCGTGCCGTCGTTCACCGCGCTGGCCGAACGGATGCACGTACGCGATCCGGACCGGGCGGCCCGGCTGGCGGCGACGGTGCCGGCGATGTACATGATCTTCGACCTGCTCCGGCTGCGCGGCGAGGACCTGGCCGGCCGGACCTACCGGGAGCGGCGGGCGGCGCTGGACGGGCTGGAGCTTTCGGGGCCACGCTGGGCGGTACCTCCGACGTTCACCGACGGCCCCGCGACCTACGCCGCCGCCCGGGAACACGGTCTGGAGGGGGTGGTCGCGAAACGGCTGGACTCCGCCTACCGTCCGGGGGTGCGTACCCCCGACTGGGTCAAGGCGAAGGTCGAGGTGACCGCCGACTTCGTCGTCGGCGGCTGGCGGCCCGGCGCCCGTCGGCTCGGCGGACTGCTGGTCGGCGTACCCGGTCCGGACGGGCGGCTCACCTACCGGGGGCGGGTCGGCGGCGGCATCGGGGCGGCCGCCGAACGGGACCTGCTCGCCGTGCTCGAAACGTGCCGTGCAGATGTCTCGCCGTTCGCCCCGGGCGTGTCGCGCGAGGATGCCCGGGGCGCCCACTGGGTACGTCCCGAGGTCGTGGTGGAGGTGAAGTACGGCCAGCGCACCCCGGACGGCCGGCTGCGCTTCCCCCGCTTCCTGCGCCGCCGCCCAGACCTGCGACCGGAGGACGTCGATGCCGAGTGGTGAGCGGATCAGGGTCGAGGTCGGCGGCCGTGAACTCGACCTGTCCAACCTCGACAAGGTGCTCTTTCCGGCGAGCGGGTTCACCAAGGGCGAGGTGATCGACTACTACACCCGGGTCGCCCCGGTCCTGCTGCCGCACCTGCGCGACCGGGCCCTGACCCGTATCCGCTATCCCAACGGCGTCGACCGGCAGTTCTTCTTCGAGAAGAACGCCCCGGCGAGCACACCCGACTGGGTACGCACGCAGCGGCTGCCGGTACCCGGTTCGACGAAGAACCGGGAGAAGATCGACTACGTGGTCGCCGATGACCTGCCGACCCTGGTCTGGCTCGCCAATCTTGCCGCGCTCGAACTGCACACCCCGCAGTGGCGGATCGGCGCCCACCCGGACCTGATGGTGGTCGACCTCGACCCCGGCGCCCCCGCCGGCCTGCGCGAGTGCTGCGGGGTGGCGCTGCTGCTGCGCGAACGCCTCGCCGCCGACGGCCTCACCAGCCAGCCCAAGACCTCCGGCAAGAAGGGCATGCAGCTGTGCTGCCCGATCTCGGCAGGGCAGTCCGCAGAGGTGGTGAGCGACTACGCCCGGCGGATCGCCGAGGAACTCGAACGGGCGGCACCGAAGTCGATCACTTCGAGGATGGCCCGCAACCTGCGGCCCGGCAAGGTTTTCATCGACTGGAGTCAGAACAACGCGGCCAAGACCACCGTGGCGCCGTACTCGCTGCGCGCCGAACCGCAGCCCTTCGTCTCCACCCCGCTGACCTGGGCCGAGGTGGAGGCGGCGGCCGACGGCGACGTCCGCGCCGTCCGCCCGTTCACCGCCGCCGAGGTCCTGGACCGGGTCGACCGGTACGGCGACCTGATGGCCGACCTCGTCACCCCCGGCCCCGCCCTCCCCACCTGACGCCACCGACCGGCGGAGGGTCGACGCAGCGGCCGCTGGCGGCGGCCCCGGCCCGGGCGCACGTGGTCGCCTGAGTTTGCGGAGCCGGAGCCCAGCCCTCCGCGGTTGCGCCTTTTCGGCCGGGCGGACATAGCTGTCCGAGCCGCGGACCCACCCGGCGGCAGCCTGCCCGGGCGGCTGTCCGGCCGGGTCCAACACCGCTGTCCGAGGCCACAGCGAATTCACTGTTTTAACAGTGAATTCGCTGTGGCCCGCAACAGCAGTACCTGCCCCGGCCCGGTCCGTGCGTTCCGTCCCGTTCCGTCCCCTTCCGTCCCGTCCCGTCCCGGCCTACCCGGTCCGTGCAGCCCAGGCACCCCTGGCGCCGTCGATCCTCGACCCGGTCGAGCCCGGCGCCGCACCACAGGCCTGCACCCAGCCCTTTCGAGCCCTCGAATCCCCAGCGGCTGGAGTTATCCACAGCGTTTTCCACAGGGTGGACAGGCAGGGTGGCGCGCGGCTGCGGACCGCGCCACGATCAGGCGGTGAGTGACGACGGAGCCGTCGCCGCGGCGCCGGCCGGGCGACTCAATCTTCGGCTGGGGCAACTGCTTCGCCTCGAACGGGAGCGGGCGCGGCTTTCACAGCGGGCGCTGGCGGCCCGTGCCGGCACCTCCCAGCAGTGCGTCTCCCGTTTCGAGACCGGCTTCTACGCCCCGACGACGGCCGTCGTCGAACGGCTCTTCGAGGCGCTCGGTTGCCAGGTGCGGGCCGATGTCGAAGCGCTCGACGCCGATCTCGACGAGAGCATCGCGGCAGCTTGCCGGGAACGGGACGACGACATCCGGTTCATGCTGGGCAACCTCAGGAATCTGCTGCGCTGGTCCGGCGGCCTCGACTACGTCATCGACGGCGAACTGGCCGCCGCGTTGCAGGGCGTGCCGGTCCGGGTGACCCGCGCCGACGTGGCGGTCGCCACGGCCGACCTGCCCCGGCTGACCGACTGGATCTTCGCGTTGCCGAACTGCGAGCGGTGGAACGAGCGGTGGCGGGACTTCGTCGGCGCCGACCGGGACCCGAATCGGCCCGGCCCGCTGCGCTGGTGGACACCCCTGGCCGAACTGCGGGTACGGCTGCTGGAAACCTGGCCAACGCCGGTGCCGGTGGTCGCCGGGGCGGAGGAGGTGCCGGTCCGGCCGCTGCTCGACGTCCTCCGCGACGACCCGCAACTCGACCGCGTTGCGCGCCGCGCCAGAGTGCTCGGCGCCTGACCCCCGCCCTCAGCGTCGGCCGCCCGCCACGAACGGCCGCCCGCCACGAACGGCCGCCCGCCAGCAGCGGCCGCCGCCGGGGTAACGGCCGCCGCCGGCAACGGCCACCCCGGCGATCAACGGATCAGTCGGTCGACGGCAGCGGCGGGCCGAGCACGTCGTCGGCGTCGACGATCGTGTACGCGTACCCCTGCTCGGCCAGGAACCGCTGCCGGTGTGCGGCGTACTCGGTGTCGATCGTGTCCCGGGAGACCACCGTGTAGAAGTGTGCCTGCCGGCCGTCGGACTTCGGTCGCAGCACCCGCCCGAGTCGCTGCGCCTCCTCCTGCCGGGATCCGAACGTGCCGGAGACCTGGATCGCCACCGCCGCCTCCGGCAGGTCGATCGAGAAGTTGCCCACCTTGGAGATCACCAGGGTCGACACCTCGCCGGAGCGGAACGCGTCGAAGAGCCGTTCCCGCTCCTTGTTGGTCGTCGAACCCTGCACGATCGGCGCGTCGAGGAACTCGCCGAGTTGGTGCAACTGCTCGATGTAGGCGCCGATGACCAGCACCTGCTCGCCGTGGTGCCGCTCGACCAGGCGGCGGACCACGGGCAGCTTCGTACGCGCCGTCGCCGCCACCCGGTAGCGCTCCTCCGGTTCGGCGACGGCGTACCCCATCCGTTCGGCGTCGGTCAGCGTGACCCGTACCTCGGTGCACTCGGCCGGGGCGATCCAGCCCTGCGCCTCGATGTCCTTCCACGGCGCGTCGTAGCGCTTCGGGCCGATCAACGAGAACACGTCGCCCTCGCGGCCGTCCTCGCGTACCAGGGTCGCGGTCAGGCCGAGCCGGCGGCGGGCCTGGAGGTCGGCGGTGAACCGGAAGATCGGCGCCGGCAGCAGGTGCACCTCGTCGTAGATGACCAGGCCCCAGTCGCGGGCGTTGAAGAGGTCCAGGTGGGTGAAGGCGCCGCCGCGCCGCGAGGTCAGCACCTGGTACGTCGCGATGGTGACCGGCCGGATCTCCTTGCGTTCCCCGGAGTACTCGCCGATCTCGTCCTCGGTCAACGAGGTCCGGGCGACCAGTTCCCGCTTCCACTGCCGGCCGGCGACGGTGTTGGTGACCAGGATCAGCGTGGTCGCCTTCGCCTCGGCCATCGCCGCCGCGCCGACCAGTGTCTTGCCGGCCCCACAGGGCAGTACGACCACGCCGGAGCCGCCGGCCCAGAAGGTGTCGACCGCCTCCCGCTGGTACGACCGCAGCGTCCAGGCCGGCCGGCCGTCCTTGCCGGCCTCGGCGAGGTCGATCGGATGCGCCTCGCCGTCCACGTAACCGGCCAGGTCCTCGGCGGGCCAGCCGAGTTTGAGCAGCGCCTGCTTGAGCCGCCCACGTTCGGACGGGTGCACGATCAGGGTGTCGTCGTCGACCTTGGCGCCGATCATGCCGGCGAGCTTCTTGCTCTTCGCCACCTCGATCAACACCATCCGGTCCAGGGCGCGTAGCACCAGACCGTGCGTGGGGTGGTTGGCCAGTTGCAGCCGGCCGTACCGGTCCATGGTCTCGGCGACGTCGACCAGCAGCGCGTGCGGCACCGGATAGCGGGAGAACTTGATCAGGGCGTCGACCACGCCTTCGGCGTCGTGCCCGGCGGCGCGGGCGTTCCAGAGCCCGAGCGGCGTCAGCCGGTAGGTGTGCACGTGCTCGGGCGAGCGCTCCAGTTCGGCGAACGGCGCGATCGCGATCCGGCAGGCCTGTGCGTCGGGGTGGTCGACCTCCAGCAGGAGCGTCTTGTCGGACTGGACGATCAGCGGGCCGCCGTTCACGCCGGTTTTCCCCCTCGACCTCGCGGAAAGGACCCTCCAGTGTTGCACGGGCGGGACGGTCCGACGCCGGTCCGCCGTGCCCGGGGCACCTCCGTCCGACCTGCCCTGACAGGGCGATCCCGGGGCGGACTCCGGGGCGAAAACCCTGTCAGAAGCGCTGTACGGCTGCCAGTCTGGATGGAACCGGCGGAAGACGGGGGAGGGCGCATGTCAGTGGACGGTGAGCCGGCCCGGAGAACCGAACCGGGATATGCCGCGGCCGACGACCCGGCGCCGGTGTCGCGGGGCACGGTCGTCGCGTACGGCTGCGCCGCCGCGCTGCTATTCGGCTGGTTCCTCTTCGGCTGGCTGGTCCAGCAGCAGGGTTTCGTCGACTCGGTCGGCGAGGCGCTGGGCACCGCGTCCGTCCTGCTCCTGCTGGTGTCGATCGTCGGAATGGCGCGCCGGGACCGACACTGAGCGCCGGGCGGCCGGATCCGGTCAGTCCTCGACGACCGCCGCGGTGATCCGGTGCAGGGCGAACGTGTGCAACGTCTCGGTCCGGTCGTCCTCCGCGCGCAGGTATCCGCCCCCGATCGACACCGGCCGCAGCAGCCGCGATGTCGTGCCGCCGTGTGCGTCGACGTACCCGACCCAGACCTGGGCCCGGTCCCGGACCGCCTGCTGAAGCACTGCCAGCGCCTGGGTGTGCGCCTGCACCGTGGTGAGTCGCTCACCGTTGCGCCCGCCCGCGGTCCGCATCGTCGCGGGCGCCCGGCGGGCTGCCCGCGCGGCCGCGTCGCCGCGCCGGATCTGCTCGACGATGCCCAGCACCCGTGGCTGCGTCAGCGCCGGCGCCGCCAGCGGGTCGGTGGCCCGGTCGGCGGAACGCAGCGGTGCCCGGCGGGCCTTCGGCCGGGACAGCACCGTGGCGCCGCTGGCGTCCTCCGGCACCGGTGCGTATCCGGCCTCGCGCAGCGTGGCGAGCAGCCGGCCGGGCTGGTGCGTGGTCACCAGTACGGTCGGCGCCAGCCGGCGCAGTGCCAGCACCGACAGCCGCCGGTCGGCGAGCGCCTGGGTCAGTAGGGCCTCGTCGTCGCTGCGCAGGTAGGAGCCGGCCGGTCCGGTCCGCAGCCCGCCGTGTCTGCGGGCGGTGTCGTCGACGAGGTAGCGCAGCGCCTGCGGCACCGGGGTACGCGACCGGCGGCTGAACAGCGCGTGCAGGTCGTCGGCGGCGTACCCGGCGTCGAGGGCGCGGCGCACGCTCGCCTGGGTGACCCGGTAGACGCTGGCGCCGCCCGCGGACTCGGGGTCGGCGACGATGTCGAGTTCGGCGGCGAGCGCCGGTTCCGGCGGCCCCGGCACGACCACGGTCAGGTCGGCCTGCACCAGCAGGTGGTCGACCGGCGCGGGAAGCAGCCCGTCCAGCGCCGCCGCCACCGGCGGCAGGTCGGCCGGGCCGCCGACGGTCGCCCGCACGCCCAGGGGGTCGTTCTCGAGGCCGGGGGCGCGGTCCGGCGCCGTATCGGCGAGCAGCACCCGGCCGTAGCTGGTGAGGGCGCCGAGTCCGGTCACCCCGAGCCGGGCGGCCTCGTCCAGCGCGTCACGGTAGGCCGACTCGCGTCCGCGGCCGCGGCGGGGCGCCTCCCAGGCGAGCAGTTCCAGCACCTCGTCGGCGGTCGGCGCGGCACCGGGGCCGACGTCGGCGAGCACACCGAGCGCGGCCCGCCGGGCGGCCGGCGCGGAGCCGCGGCCGACCTCGGTGGACAGTACGGTGATCGGCCGGTCCCGTTCGTCGCGCTGACCGACCAGGCCGGCCTGGCGGGGCATCCCGAGCCAGGCCCGGGCCAGCTGTTCCCAACGGGCCGACAGCGGCAGGACCCGCCACACGTCGTAGCCGGTGGTCGGCAGGATCTGCGTGTCGCCGCCGGCCCGGCCACCGGCTCCGGGAGTGTCGGCGGAACCGAGCAGACCGGCCGCGTAGCCGACCTCGATCAGCAGCGCGGTCGGCGCCTCGTCGAGTCCGGCGGCCTTCGCCAGCCGGCGCAGCTCGCGTACGCCCACCCCACCGGAACGCAGTACCGGTGCCGGTTCGGTGGCCAGCGCCTCGGCCAGCGCCTCGACATGCCGGATGATCTCCATGGCCTGACCGGCACCGGCCGAGTCGACGGCCTTGGGCTCCCGGCCGGCGGGGACCGGGGCCGGTGGCCGCGGTTGGAGCGGCCCGAGCGCCCCGGTGTCGCGGCGCAGCAGGAGACCGACCTCCCGGGGCAGTTCGACGGCGTCGGCGTCGACCGAGAACGCCCCGTCGGTGATCGTCACGAGCAGCTTGTTGTCGAGCAGCCAGCCGACGGCGGCCCCGGTGGCGGGTGAACCGACCGGCGGGCCGGCGGCGAGCCGGTCGAGGACCGCCCGGGCCGGCTGCGGGGCGGCCAGCACCGTGCGGCGCAGCCGCGCCGGGTCCGCGACCAGGGCCGCCGTCCGCGAGTCCAGGTCGGCGGCCGGCCGCCCCAACCCCGCCGGGTACGGCGAACAGACCTCGTCGACGGCGTCGACCAGGCGCAGGGCGGTTTCCGGGCCGTAGACGATGAACCGGGCCCGCAGCCGGTCGAGGGCGGCCCGGGCGGTCGCCGCGTCGACGCCCTGCGCCGGTACGCCGGCGAGGGCCAGTACGGCGTCGACCGAGGTGGTGCCGTCGCTGCCGTCGCGGGTCAGCCGTACGGCGTCGAGGACCTGGAGCGTGAACCGGTCGAGTCCGTCGAGCGCCCGGGCCACCGAGACCCGCGACTGGGCGCGTACGGCCAGTGCGCCGATGTCGGTCGGCACCGGTACGACGAGGTCGGGGCGCAGGCGCAGCAGGGCGCCGAGCGCTTCGTCGGGCAGCGCCCGGAGTTGGTCGGCGAGGGTCGTGGTCATCGTCTTTCCACGCTATCCGGCCGGGCGTGCATGATGGGCCTCGGTCGCCCGCCCGGGTGGCGTGCGACGATGATCAGGTAATGGTCGGCGGGGAGGGAGTTTCGGCATGGCGCGGGACGGCGGACGGCGGGTGGCGCGGCAGGACGCGGCGGACGGCGCGCGGGACAGCAGGGTCAAGCCGGTGAAGCAGGGACACCTGGCGGTCACCGAAATCACCTTCTCCCGGCCGGGCGGTCCGTCCCCGTTCGGCGACGAGGTGCAGTTCCCGCTGCCGGTGGAGGACCTGAACTACACCCACGTCAGCCGCTGAATCCGACGGGGGAGTGATTGTCGTCACGTCCCCTGCCCGATCGGGTGGGCATCTTTCCCGGTGCGGGCGACGGCCGACGGGACGTCGGTCGGCCCGAGCGGATTCTCGTGCGCACCGAACGGGTTCCTCCGGATAGCCTTGTCGGGTCCGTGAATTCGACGAAGCAGGGGTCATCGGTGCCGACGGGGCGAGTTAAGTGGTTCGACGCGACCAAGGGCTACGGGTTCGTCACCAGTGACGAGGGTGGCGACGTCTTCCTGCCCAAGAGCGCGTTGCCCGCGGGCGTGACGGAGCTCAAGGGCGGCCAGCGGATCGAGTTCGGCCTGATGGACAGCCGCCGGGGCGCGCAGGCGCACGGCGTGAAGCTGCTCGACGCGCCACCGTCCATGGCGGAGCTGCGTCGCCGGCCGGCCGAGGAGCTGCACGGACTCGTCGAAGACATGATCAAGGTGCTCGAGGCCAAGGTACAGCCCGACCTGCGGCGCGGCCGGTTCCCCGACCGCAAGACCGCGCAGAACGTCGCTCAGCTGGTCCACGCGGTGGCCCGCGAGCTGGAGATCTGAGGCGTCAGACCGGCGTCGGCGGCCCGGCGCAGCAGCGCGTCGACCGCCGCGTGGCCGTCCCGGCCCAGGTCGGCGGTGAAGTCGTTGACATACAGCGCGATGTGCCGGTCGGCGACGTCCGGCTCCATCTCCTGGGCGTGCGCCATCACGTAGTCGCGGCTCGCGGTCGGGTCGGCCCATGCCTGCCGTACCGACTCGCGGATCCAGCCCGTGGCGGCGACCGGGTCGACGACGCCGCGGCGGGCCAGGATCGCGCCGAGCGGAATCGGCAGCCCGGTGTCGTTCTCCCACCACTCACCGAGGTCGACCAGGGCGGTCAGGCCGTAGCGGGGGTAGGTGAAGCGGGCCTCGTGGATGACCAGGCCGGCGTCGTACCGGCCGGCCGCCACCCCCGGCATGATCTCGTGGAAGGGCACGACCTCGATCCGGGCCGGCGGGCGGTCCGCCGACCAGAGCCGGAAGAGCAGGTACGCCGTGGTCCGGTCGCCGGGTACGGCGACCGTCGCGCCGGTCAGGTCGGCGGTGCCGGTGCGGGTGAGCAGCAGCGGACCGCAGCCCCGGCCGAGCGCCCCGCCGCAGGGCAGCAGCTCGTAGTCGTCGAGCAGCCAGGGCAGCGCGGCGTAGCTGACCTTCACGATGTCGTACGCGCCCCGTTCGGCGGCGGTGTTGGTCACGTCGACGTCGGCGTACGTGACGTCGACCGCCGGCGCGCCGGGCACCAGGCCGTGGACGAGTGCGTGGAAGACGAACGTGTCGTTGGGGCACGGCGAGATGGCCAGCGAGATCGTCACGTCCCCACCGTATCCAGCGCCGGTCCGGACCGACGCGGGCGGCCGTCAGGCGAGCGTGGCGGCGGCCGCGGTCAGGGCGTCGAACGCCTCCCGCATCCGCCACGCCGCCCGGTCGCGTGGCCCGATCGGGTTGGAGACCGTACGCAGCTCGGCGAACGGGACACCGGCACCGGCGGCGGCACACGCGACGCCGTACCCTTCCATGGCCTCGGCCACGGCGTCGGGGTGCCGGACGGCCAGGGCTTTCGCCGACTCGGCGCTGCCGGTGACCGTCCCGACGGTGAGTACCGCGCCGACGGCGGCGGCGGGCAGCGCCCGGCGCAGCGTCGCCAGCAGCGGCGGGTGGACCGGCGCGACGGTCTCGCCGAAACCCAGTTCGTCGAGCGGGATGAACCCGTCGGGTGATTCGGCGCCCAGGTCGGCGGCGATGCTGCGGTCGGCCAGTACGGTGCCGCCGACCTCGACCCGGTCGGTGAACCCGCCGGCGATCCCGGCGCAGACCACCGCGGCGTACGGCTGTCCGGCGCCCTCGGCGAGCGCCAGCAGCCGGGCGGTGCCCGCGGCGGCGGCCGCCGGCCCGACCCCGACCGGGGTCACCGTCACGGTGGGTTCGCGCAGTCCGGCGCGTACGGCGGCGGCCTCGGCCTCGACGGCGGTGACCACCAGCAACCGGCCGGCGATCATGCCGGCCCCCGCGATTCGCGGCTCGTCTCGTCGTCGCCGGAGCCGGGCCGGGGGACGGCCGTCGAGGGGCGGTAGATGTGGTAGCCGGGTGGTGCCGTGGCCTCCGGCCGCTCGACGGGGGTGGCCGGCCGGTCGCCGCCGGACTGGGTCGGCGTCCGGAGGGGCTTGTCGAGCCGGGGCGGCGTCGGGTCGTCGGCCGCGGTCTTCGCCGGTTCCCTGGCGCCGGCCTTCTTGCGGATGAACATCCTCCTGATCCCGCTGGCTCCCCGTTCGGGGGCGGGGCGGTCCGGCGCGGGGCGGTCCGGGTCCTTCCGGGCCCTGGGGTCGCTGCGGTCCGGATCACCGGCGGCACGGTCCGCGTCCGGCGGCGCGGCCGGGTCCGGGGCGGCGCTCTGTTCTTCGCCGTCGGCGACCGGCCGCCCGTGCAGCCGCTCGGCGCGTAGTTGGCCGGCGACGACGACAGCGCGGGCGGCGGCGAGTACGCCGACCCCGGCGACGACGCCGATGCCCACCCGGCCGTCGAACGGGATCAGCCCGACCGCCCCGCCGGCCACGAAGGCGAGCATGAGCACGGTTTCGGAGTGCGCGAAGGCGCTGGCCCGCATCCGTTCCCGGACCCGTTCCTGGATGGAGGCGTCGACCGCGAGCTTGGCGATACCGCTCATCACGGCACTGACCAGGCACAGGAGGGCCACCATCAGCAGCGAGAACTTGATGGTGGCCAGGACCGCGACGCCGGCGACGATGACGAGTCCGCTGGACTGCAGGGCGAGCGGGTGGTGGATGCGCAGCCGGGTGCCGATCGCGGTGGCCAGGAAGGTGCCGGTCGCGAGCGCGGCGCCGACCAGGCCGAGGGCGACCTCGTCGCCGAGGTCGCGGCCGAACACGACGGTGGTCAGGTCGCCGGCCTTGATCGCGAAGGCCAGGAAGAGCAGGAGGAAGCCGTAGAGGGCGCGCAGGCTGGCGCTGCCGATCAGGGCGGCGAGGACCAGCCGGCCGGACAGCACCCGCTCGCCCTTGCCCCGCCGGAAGCCGAGGATCTGCCAGGCCCGGGGCACCGTCTCCGGCGGATCGGAGTCGGCGCGGGGCGGCAGCCGCAGCGCGATCACCATCCCGACCAGGAAGATCACCGAAGCGACCCGCAGTGGCCACTGTGGACCGAACCAGAACGCGGCCAGGCCGAGCGGGGCCACGACGGCGCCGGCGATCGTGCCGTAGACGCTGGCCCGGGCGCCGGCCTGGGAGAGGCCGAGTTTCTCCGGCAGCAGCCTGGGCACGGCGGCGGACCGGGCCACGCCGTACGCGCGGGACAGGGCGAGCACGCCGAACGCGGCCGGATACAGCCCGAACCCGTGGATGTAGTCGGAGATCATCCAGGCGAGGAACGCCCGGCCGAGCATGGTCGCCGCCAGCGCGTAACGCCGGCCGTGCCGGAAGTGGTCGAGCAGTGGGCCGACCACCGGGGCCAGCAGCGCGAACGGGACCATGGTGACCAGCAGGTAGAGGGCGACCTTGCTGCGGGCCTCGCCGAGCGGCGCGTTGAAGAAGATCGTGCCGGCCAGCCCGATCGCGATCAGCGTGTCGCCGGCGCAGGACACGGCGTGCAGGTCGAAGAGGCGGACCATTCCGGGCTCGCCGCCGGCCCCCTTCTCGCGTACCCGGCCGACGCGGCGGGTCACCCAGCGCCCGCCGCTGACCGATCCTCTGGCGAGCACGCGGGTGCCGCGGAACGCGGAACCGATGGTGCGCCCGAGCGACGGGAAGAGCGGCATGCCTCCCATCCTCGCCCATCCGGTCGCTCTTCGTCCCATCCGGCAGCAGATCGGATCGGGGAGTGGCTGTCGACGATCGGCCGGCATGAGGAACAATGTCCGCGTGACCAGGACGACCACTCGCGCCGCCCGTCTCGACCAGGTCTGCGCCGCCGCCGTCGACGTGGCCCGTGCAGCCATCACCGAGGTCGAGCCGGAAGGAGTGGGCGCTCACCTCGACGCGGTTGCTGAGGGTGACCGATTGGTCACCCATCTTTTCGAGTGTCTGCTCGCCGGTTACCGGGGCTGGCGCTGGGCGGTCACCGTCACCCGGGTCGCCCGCAGCAAGCACGTGACGGTCTGCGAGACCGTGCTGCTGCCCGGGGCGGACGCGTTGCTCGCACCCGGCTGGCTGCCCTGGCACGAGCGGCTCCAGCCCGGCGACCTGGGCGTCGGTGACCTGCTGCCGACCGCCCCGGACGACGAGCGGCTCGCCCCGGGCTACCTGGAGTCGGACGATCCGGCGGTCGAGGAGGTGTCCTGGGAACTGGGTCTCGGCCGGCCGCGGGTGCTGTCCCGCGAGGGCCGCGCCGACGCCGGTCAGCGCTGGTACGAGGGGGAACACGGTCCGGAGGCGCCGATCTCGGTCGCCGCGCCGCGCACCGCCCGTTGCGGATCCTGCGGCTTCTACCTGCCGCTGGCCGGTGCGATGCGGCTGCTCTTCGGCGCCTGCGCCAACGTCTACGCCCCCGACGACGGCCGGGTGGTCAGCGCCGACCACGGCTGTGGTGCCCATTCGGAGACGCTGACCGACGTGCCGCCGACCCCGGTCGACGAGTTGCCGACCGTCTACGACGACAGCGAGGTCGAGGCGGTGCCGGTGCACGTCACGACGGGACCGGTCACCGCCACCGGCCCGGTCGCCGAGGGGGAGCCGGCGGAGCCGTACGGCCACAGTTGACCGGCGGCTCGTTCGGCCGGCCGTTTCGTCAGCCGGCCGCCGCCCGGCGGCGCCGCCGGTTGGCGTCGTGTTTCATCATCACGGCCAGGCCGGGAAAGCCCATCAGGAAGCCGGCGAGGCAGACCCAGAGCCAGTCGGTGTGTCCCTGCTCGGCCAGCCAGCCGCGGAAGAAGACCAACAGGATCAGGCCGGCGACCGCCCACGCCACGATGCCGGCCACCGCGAAGGGCACCATCGGCGGGTCGAGCGGCTCGGGCTTGGGGCGGTCGGGCACGAAGGTCAGCCTACTGTGCCGGATCCCGGTGTCCGGACGGTCGCGTAAATATCGAGGATCGTAACCGGGGCGAATTTCCCAGGAAACGTCTGATCTGCGATTATGCGCGCGGCATGATGTGACCAGTGCGGTGAGGAACAGATGGAAAAGCGCCCGGCGGGTGCCGAGACAACCGTGGCCCGCAACGGCTTCGACCGCTTCTTCGAGATCTCCGCCCGTGGCTCGACGCTGAGCCGGGAGGTCCGTGGCGGTCTGGCGACCTTCTTCACGATGGGGTACATCGTCGTACTCAACCCGTTGATCCTCGGCAACGCGGTCGACGGCGACGGGCGGCGGCTGGCGATGGCCGCGATCGCGGCGGCCACGGCCCTGGTTGCCGGGGTGATGACGATCCTGATGGGCGTCGTCGCCCGGTTCCCGCTGGCGCTGGCCGCCGGGCTCGGCGTCAACGCGCTGGTCGCGTACGAGATCGCGCCGCAGATGACCTGGGCCGACGCGATGGGGCTCGTGGTCATCGAAGGGGTACTCATCGGCATCCTGGTGCTGACCGGTCTGCGTACGGCGGTGTTCCGGTCGGTCCCGGTCCAGCTCAAGACCGCCATCGGGGTCGGCATCGGGCTGTTCCTGACCATCATCGGCCTGGTCGACGCCGGGTTCGTCCGGCGGATCCCCGACGTCGCCAACACCACCGTCCCGGTGGGCCTGGGCATCAACGGCAGGCTGGTGAGCTGGCCCGCACTGGTGTTCGTTCTTGGCCTGCTGCTGACCCTGGTGCTGGTCGTCCGCCGGGTCAAGGGCGCGATTCTGATCGGCATCCTCGCCACGACCCTGCTGGCGATCGTCGTCGAGGCCGTGGCGAAGGTGGGCCCGTCGGTCGTCGACGGCGTGCCGAACCCGAAGGGCTGGTCGCTGAACGTGCCGGCGGTCCCGGAGACCGTGGTCGACGTCCCGGACCTGTCGCTGCTGGGCAACTTCAACGTCCTCGGTTCGTGGGAGCGGGCCGGCTGGCTGGTCGCCCTGATGTTCGTCTTCACGCTTCTGATCACGGACTTCTTCGACACGATGGGGACCATGGTCGCGGTGGGGCAGGAGGGCAAACTGCTCGACGACAAGGGCATGCCGCCGCGTACCCGGGAGATCCTGCTCGTCGACTCGGTCGCCGCGGCGGCCGGTGGCGCGGCGAGCGTGTCGAGCAACACGTCGTACATCGAGAGCGCGGCCGGGGTCGCGGAGGGGGCCCGGACCGGGGTCGCCAACCTGGTCACCGGCGCGCTGTTCCTGCTGGCGATGTTCCTCGCGCCGCTGGTGGTGATCGTGCCGTTCGAGGCGGCGTCGACCGCGCTGATCGTGGTCGGCTTCCTGATGATGACCATGATCCGCACGATCGACTGGTCCGACTACGAGATCGCGATCCCGGCGTTCCTGACCATCGTGCTGATGCCGTTCACCTACTCGATCTCCAACGGCATCGGGGCCGGTGTGATCACGTACGTCCTGCTGAAGGTCGTACGCGGTAAGGCCCGTGAGGTGCATCCGCTGCTGTACGGGGTGGCCGTGCTGTTCGTCGTGTACTTCATGCGTGGCCCGGTCGAGGCGTTGATCTACTAGCGGTTTCCGGCGTACCGCGCCCGGTGGCACCGGATCGGGCGCGGTACGGTGACGGCGGTCATATCAGTGGTCGTTAGCATCGCTCATTAGTTAAGCTAACGATCGTGACGGAGCGGACGGTGATGGCGAAGCGTTTGCCGCCGGCGCAGTTGGCGACTCTCCTGCGCGACGCGATCACCCGGCTCAACCGACGGGTCCGGCAGACCCGCCCGGTCGGCGACCTCACCGCGACCCAGCTCTCCGCGCTCATCAGTCTCGAACTGGCGGGCGCGCTGACCCCGCGCGAACTGGCCGACATCGAACGGGTCCAGCCGCCGACGATGACCAGGATCGTCGCCAAGCTGGAGGAGCGTGGCCTCGTGGGCCGCACCCCCCACCCGACCGACGGCCGGCAGGTCATCCTCGCGGTGACCGAGGCCGGGCGGGACATGCTCGACCAGATCGAGCGGGCCCGCGACGAGTGGCTCGCCAGCCGGCTCGCCGAACTGACCGCGGAGGAACGCGAGACGTTGTCGAGCGCCGCCGAGATCCTGCGGAGGATCGCGCGCGCCTGACGGCGGCGGGGACCTCGGATCTGCTTCGTCCACTGTGGATGACGCGTACGATCTGAGGAGGCGCACCCCGAGTGCGGGCAAAGCTGAGCAGCACGTTCCAGTCCCTGACGGTCCGCAACTACCGGCTCTTCGCGATCGGTCAACTGATCAAGCTGATCGGCGTCTGGGTGATGTTCATCGCCCAGGACTGGCTGGTCCTCGAACTCTCCGGCGATTCGGCGACCGCCCTCGGCGTCGTAGTCGCCCTCCAGTTCACCCCGGTACTCCTGCTGACGCTGCTCTCCGGGCGGCTCGCCGACCGTTACGACAAGCGGATGCTGCTCCTGGTGGCCAACGCGACCTGGACGGTACTGGCCCTGGCGATGAGCCTGCTGGTGGTCACCGGCGTCGTTCAGCTCTGGCACGTCTTCGTCTTCGCCGGCCTGCTCGGCGTGGCCAACGCCGTGGAGACCCCGGTCCGCCAGGCGTTCGTGTCCGAACTCGTCGGCACCACCCTGCTGCCCAACGCCCTCGCCCTCTCGTCGGCCACGTTCAACTCGGCCCGGGTCCTTGGACCGGCGCTGGCCGGCGTGGCCATCGCGGTCTTCGACGTCGGCCCGGTCTTCCTGGTGAGCGCGCTCGCCACCGTCGCCCCGCTCGTCGGCCTGCTGCGGATGCGGGCCGCCGAACTGCACCGCGCCGACCTGCCGCCGATCGGCGAGCGCGAGACCGCCAAGGTGGTCGACGGGCTGCGCTACGTCGCCCGGCGACCCGACCTGCTGCTGCCGATGGCGCTCATGTCGATCATCGGGATGGTGCTCTTCAACTTCCAGATCACCCTGGCCGCCCTCGCCAAGACTGTCTTCAACACCGGTGCGGCCACCTTCGGCGTGTTCACCACCATGCTCGCGCTCGGCTCGCTGGCCGGCGCCCTGGCCGGCAGCACCCGCCGGGAGCGGCCGTCGGTGTGGCTGGTGCTCGGCGCCGCGGTCGGCTGTGCGGTCTTCGGCACCCTGGTCGGCCTGGCTCCGACGTACTGGCTGGTCGTGCTCCTGCTGCTGCCCGCGGGCTTCTTCATGATCTTCTTCGCGCAGGCGTCCAACCAGCGGGTCCAGCTCGGCGTCGACGCCGCGTTCCGGGGCCGGGTCATGGCCCTGTGGGTGCTGGTCTTCCTGGGCACCAACCCGGTCGGCGCTCCGCTGATCGGCTGGGTCGCCGAGACGTACGGCGCCGCGGCGAGCATCTGGCTCGGCGGCCTGATCTCCCTGGCCGTGGCGCTGCTGGCGCTCGCCTGGCAGCTGCACCGGACCGGAGCCCGCCTGCGGCTGCGGATCCGCCCGCTGCCCGCGTTCTACGTGGTGCCGGCGGCAAAATCCGAGCCGGCTGTCACACCTGTCTGATTGTCTGTCTCGATGCAGAACACGCGTTACCTGGAGTGCCTGTCGAGCGACTTCCGCCGGCTGCGCGAGGTCGTCACGGGCGGGCCGCCCGACGCGGTCGTACCGAGCTGCCCCGACTGGTCGATGGCCGATCTCGCCGGGCACGTCGCACACGTCTACCTGCACAAGACCGAGTGCATCCGGCACGGGGTCGAGCCCGAGTCGTGGCCGCCGGACCTCTCCGGCGAGGAGTCGATCGCCCTGCTCGACCGGGCCTACGCCGCCCTGACCCACGAGCTCACCACCCGACCGTCCGAGGCGCCGGCCGGCGGCTGGTACGAGCCGGACCAGACGGTCGGCTTCTGGACCCGTCGGATGGCGCAGGAGACCGTGGTGCACCGCATCGACGCCGAGTTGGCCGCCGGCGTGCCGTCCGCAGACGTCCCCGACGATCTCGCGGTCGACGGTGTCGACGAGGTGCTCGAGGTGTTCCTGGCCTACGCCACCCGGACCTGGCCGGAATACTTCACCGAGCTGATGGTGGGTAACGACGGGCGTGGGGTACTCGTGGCATGCGGCGGGAGCGGGTGGCTGGTCCGGCTCGACCGTGACGTGGTCACGGTCGAGCCGACGGACACCGACGAGGCGGACGCCCGGGTCAGCGGAGACCCGGACGCCGTCCTACGGTGGCTGTGGCGACGGGTCGACGACGACGCCGTCCGGATCGAAGGTGAAAAGGACCTGGTCGTCCGGCTCCGCCAGCTTCTCGGAGTTGCCACCCTGTAACGGATGAACCCAACCCGACGGTGGGTGTTCGCTCCACCGTCCCGTGCCGAAGGTCGTGGCCCCTCGTGGACGCCCTGGTGTTGCCACTGGCGCTGCTCTCCGTGCTGTGCCTGCCGGCGGCCGTGGCGGCGCTCATCTGTGCCGACGAGATGATCGATCGGGTGACCGCCCGGCTCGTCGCCCGTCGCCGGGCCCGCCGCGAACGGCGTACGGTCGACCGACTCGAGCAGGTCACCGGCCTGACCGGCCCCGGACCCGCCACCGATGCCGGGCGGGTGCCGATCGAGCAGCTCGCGGCCGACCTGCGTCGGCTCGCCGTGCAGCGGCGCTATCTGGGCAGCGAGAGCCTGCTGTGGCGCAGCGCGTTCGCGCAGGCCTACGACGAGCGGCTCCGGATGGCCAGCCGTAGCCTCGGCATTCCCCAGCACCTCGACGAACTCGCCGGCTTCGACCTGGACATCGAACGGATCCGGGTGGAGGGCGAACTGGCCGCCGCCGGTCTGCTGCTGCCGGCGGCCACCACGTGGCAGCGGCGCGAGCCGCGGTGAGGCTCTTCGTCGCCCTCTACCCGCCGACCGAGGTGGTCACGCACGTCGGGGCGTACGCCGACCGGCTGCGGATCGGACAGGCGGCCGCCGACGGGGTGAACGTACGCCGGGCCAGCGCCGACAACCTGCACGTCACGCTCGCGTTCATCGGTGACGTCGAGGACGGGCGGCTACCCGACGTACGGGACGCGCTGGGTCGGGCGGCACAGGGCTGGCGTACGCCGTCCCGCCGGCGTGGCACCACCCGGACGCGCCGCCCGGCCCGGCCGGCGGAGTTGCCCGGCTCGGCAGAACTGTCCCGGCCGGCAGATTGGTCCTGTCCCGTGGAACCGGCCCGCCCGGCGGAACCGGTCGTCCCGGAGCCCGGCGCGGAAGCGGATCTGGTGGTGTCGGAGCCGGTGGTGTCGGAGGCGGTGGCGGCGGAAGCGGGCGCGGCGCCGGTCGTGGCCCGGTTGCGGCTGGCCGGCGGTGGGCGGTTCGGCCGCGGACGGTTCACCGTGCTGTGGGTCGGTCTCGACGGGGACGTCGATGCGTTGGCGCTGGTCAGCGACGCGGTCCGGACCGAACTCAGGCGGGCCCGGGTGCCGTACGACCGGCGCCCGCTGCGCCCGCACCTGACCCTCGCCCGGCCGGGGGAGCGGCTGACCCGGGCGGCCGTCAACGCCGATCTCGTCGAGCTGGCCGGATACGTCGGCCCGTGGTGGCCGCTGGCCGAGATGGTGCTGATGCGCAGCCATCCCGGCCCGCGTCCGACGTACGACCGGCTCGGGTCGTGGCCGCTGTGACCTGCGGCCGGGCCGGGGATCTACCAGGCCCAGGCCTCCGGGCCGGGCCCGCCCTTGCCCACCGGCGGGAAGAGTTCGTCGAGCCGCGCCAGTACGTCGTCGGAGAGGGTCACCTCCAGCGCGCCGAGTGACTTGTCGAGCTGCTCGACCGTACGCGGCCCGATGATCGGCGCGGTGACGCCGGGGCGGGACAGCAGCCAGGCCAGCGCCACGTCGGCGGGATCGTGGCCGAGGTCCGCGCAGAGCTTCTCGTACGCCTCGACGGTGGGCCGGTGCTCGGCAAGCGCCTCGGCCGCCCGGCCGCTCTTGGCGCGCTCCGCGCCCCCCTCCGCGAGCTTGCGGATCGCCCCGCCGAGCAGGCCGCCGTGCAGCGGCGACCACGGGATGATGCCGATGCCGTAGTGCTGGGCCGCCGGGATCACCTCCAGCTCGATGTGCCGGGTGAACAGGTTGTAGATCGCCTGCTCGGAGACGAGACCGAGGAAGTTGCGGCGGGCGGCCGACTCCTGCGCGGCGGCGAGGTGCCAGCCGGCGAAGTTCGACGAGCCGACGTAGAGCACCTTGCCCTGGTCGACCAGGGTCTGCATGGCCTGCCAGATCTCCTCCCACGGCGTGCTGCGGGAGACGTGGTGCATCTGGTAGAGGTCGATGGTGTCGGTCTGGAGCCGGCGGAGCGAGTCCTCGCAGGCCCGGATGATGTGCCGGGCGGACAGTCCCTGCTCGTTGGGCCAGTCGCCCATCCTGCCGTAGACCTTGGTCGCCAGGACGACCTTCTCGCGTCGGCCACCGCCCTGGGCGAGCCACCGGCCGATGATCTGCTCGGTGACGCCTTCGCCGGTCTTCCAGCCGTAGACGTTGGCGGTGTCGTAGAAGTTGAGCCCGTGCTCCAGCGCCCGGTCCATGATGGCGAAGCTGTCGGGTTCGGTGGTCTGCGGTCCGAAGTTCATCGTGCCGAGGCAGAGCCGGCTCACCGACAGGCCGGTGCGCCCGAGGTTGGTGTATTCCATGTCACTCACCCTGTCACGGGTGGACTTCGAGTGCCTAGCGCTCCAGGCTCGGCGCCGATCAAGGGCCAATCGTGGCTCACGCGGGGCGAGATGCCCGAAGTATCCCCTTGATCAGCGCGGACCTGGGCTGATCGGCGCGGGCCCGGGGCGTCGCGCCTCGAAGCGTGTGGGTCAGGAGCTTTCGCGGGCGGCCGGGCCGCTGCCGAACAGGACGTCGTCCCAGCTCGGCAGACGCTTGCGCGACTTGCCCGGGGCGTCGGTGGCCTCGTTCGCCGCCGCGGCACCGCCCGTGGTGCGACGTGGCCGCAGCACCGCCAGCGACGGCACGGCGGGCACCTCCTTCGGCAGGTCGGCGTCGTCGTCGAAGGCGGAGCCGGCACCGCCGCCACCGAGCAGCGCCGCGGCGCCACCGGCCACCGGCCGCTGACGGGGCTGGTCCACGGTGGCCGCCGGGTCGAGCCCACGGCCCGGGCCGGGGCTGAGCGGGCGGTCCAGCGAGGCGAGCAGCGCGTCCCGTCCGGCCCGGATCGGGTCACGGGCGGGCCGGGCGTGGTCGCCGGGCGCCGCGGTCGGTAGTCCGTGCCCGCCCCGGCTCGGCTCGCCGCGCGACGGGCCGGGCAGCGCATGGCCACCCCGCTCGGTGGTCGGCTCGTGGCCGAGGATCGGGGTCGGCCGCTCGGCGCACAGGTATTGCGCCATGTCGTCGTGCGGGGCGACGACCTGGCGGGTCTTGTCGAGCTCCCAGATGGCCTGGGCGGTCGCCTTCCCCGACGGCCAGGTGGCGACGATCCGCCAGGTGCCGTCGTCGCGGCGGTAGGCGTCCCAGGAGATCTTCTCGGTGTCGATGCCGTGCTGGGCCAGGCGGCTGTCGACGACCTCGGCGAGCGGGGCGTTCTTGTCGGAGTTCTTCAGCCGGGTGCGGCGCGCGTGCTGGGCCAGCATCGCCCGCTCCTGCAGCACCGGGCCGGCGTAACGCAGCACCCGGTCGACCGGCACACCGGCGATGCGGGCGACGTCGTCGGCGGATTCGCCGGACCGGATCCGGGCCTGGATGTCGCGTGGCGAGAGGGAGGGCGTCAGGTCACTCGGCGGCACCGCCACGGTGAGACCGGTGCTGCCGCCACTGCCCGAGTCGCCTTGCAGAACCGTGGACACCCGCTCGTCGATGGGCAGCGCAAGAAGGCGACCCACCTCGTCGGTGAGCACCATGGCCTGACCGTCCTCGGAGAGGGCGACGAAGCGTACTGGGCGCATCGCGTTGCCTCCGTCCCGCTGCGCTGGCCGCTGCGACCCGGCTGTCGCCCTGGCCGCCGATGCCCCGAGTCAGCCACGCCGGGGCGTCCTTGAAACAAGGTACGCCGGTCGGTCACCCGATGGGAGTAGGCCACGCCGACCGATGTGAGCTGGGTTTCCGTCAGAGCCGGGTGCGGTGGGGACACCCGGCCCGGGTGTCCCCACCGCACCGTACGACGTCGCTCCGGTGCCGGGAGCGGGTCAGAGCCGCTCGACGACGTAGTCGATGCTCTTGGTCAGCGCCTCGACGTCGGCCGGGTCGACGGCCGGGAACAGCGCCACCCGCAGCTGGTTGCGGCCGAGCTTGCGGTAGGGCTCGGTGTCGACGATGCCGTTGGCCCGCAGCGCCTTGGCCACCGCCGCCGCGTCGACGCCCTCGGCGAAGTCGATCGTGGCAACGACGTTGGAGCGCAGACCCGGGTCGGTGACGAACGGGGTGGCCACCGACGACCGCTCGGCCCAGCCGTAGACGGTCGCCGCGCTCTCGGCGGTGCGCTTGGCCGCCCAGGACAACCCGCCCTGGGCGTTCATCCAGTCGGTCTGCTCGGCGGCCAGGAAGATCGTCGCCAGCGCGGGGGTGTTGTACGTCTGCTCCAGCCGCGAGTTGTCGATCGCGGTGACCAGGTCGAGGAAGGCCGGGATGTAGCGGCCGGACTGCTTGATCTCGGTGGCCCGGGCGAGCGCGGCCGGCGACATCAGCGCGATCCAGATGCCGCCGTCGGAACCGAAGCACTTCTGCGGGGCGAAGTAGTAGACGTCGGTCTCGGCGACGTCGACGTCGAGACCGCCGGCGCCGGACGTGGCGTCGACCAGCAGCAGCGCGCCGTCGTCGGCACCGGCGACCCGCCGGATCGGCACCGCCACGCCGGTGGAGGTCTCGTTGTGCGGGGTCGCGTAGACGTCGACGCCCGACTCGGCGGTCAGCGCCGGCGCCGAGCCCGGCTCGGCCTTGTGTACCGTCGGGTCACCGACGAACGGCGCGTCCTTGACCGCCTTGACGAACTTGGCCCCGAACTCGCCGAAGCTCGCGAACTGGGCCCGGTCGCGGACCAGCCCGAACGTCGCGACCTCCCAGAACGCGGTGGTGCCGCCGTTGCCGAGGATCACCTCGTAGCCCTCGGGCAGGCCGAAGAAGTCGGTGAGGCCGCGCCGCAGGCGGGCGACCTGGTCCCGGACCGTCTTCTGCCGGTGGGAGGTGCCGAGGTACGTCGTGGCCACGTCGGCGAGCGCCGAAACTGCCTCGGGACGCACCTTGGACGGCCCGCAGCCGAACCGGCCGTCGGCGGGCTTGATCTCGTCGGGGATCCGGATGGTCGAAACGTCAGCCACGGTTATCGAAGATCCTCTCGGGCGGGCGGCTAGCCCCATGTGAGCTGGCAGAAGCCTGTCGAGCTGGCGCGGGCCAGTCGGTCTGGCGGGAATACCCGGCGGCGTTGCCGAGCACCCATCCTTCCACCTTCGCAGGTGCCCACCGGGTGTGATCCCGCCCGTGGAGGTGAGTCGTCCAACACATCCGGTGAACACGCGTCGGGGCGCCCACCGCCCGGCCGGTTGCCGGGCAGGGGCGCCCCGGGGCGCCGGATACGGTCAGACGCCGTGCGGGGTGGCGTCCCAGCCCTCGACGTCGGCGGGCTTGCGCGGGCCGGGCCCGATGTACGTGGCCGACGGGCGGACCAGCCGGCCGAGCGCCTTCTGCTCCAGGATGTGCGCGCTCCAGCCGCCCATCCGGGCGCAGGTGAACATCGAGGTGAACATGTGCGCCGGCACCTCGGCGAAGTCGAGTACGACGGCGGACCAGAACTCGACGTTGGTGGCGAGCACCCGGTCGGGCTTGCGGTTGTGCAGCTCCTCCAGCGCGGCCTTCTCCAGCGCCTCGGCCACCTCGTAGCGGGGTGCGCCCAGTTCCTTGGCGGTGCGCCGCAGCACGCGGGCCCGGGGGTCCTCGGCCCGGTAGACCCGGTGGCCGAAGCCCATCAGCCGCTCGCCCCGGTCGAGTACGCCCTTGACGTAGCCGGCGGCGTCGCCGCTGCGCTCGACGCCTTCGATCATGTGCAGTACGCGGGACGGCGCGCCGCCGTGCAGCGGCCCGGACAGTGCCCCGATGCCCGACGAGATGCAGGCGGCGGCGTCGGCCCCGGTGGAGGCGACCACCCGGGTGGTGAACGTGGAGGCGTTCATGCCGTGCTCGGCGGCGGAGATGAAGTAGGCGTCGACCGCCTTGACGTGGCGGGGGTCGGGCTCGCCGCGCCAGCGCTTCATGAAGCGCTCGACGATCGTCGACGCCTTGTCGATCTCCTTCTGCGGTACGGCCGGCAGGCCGAGACCGCGGGCCGACTGGGCGACGAACGACAGCGCGGTGACCGACACCCGGGCGAGGTCGGTGCGGGCCTGCTCGTCGGAGATGTCGAGCAGTTGGGAGAGCCCCCAGTACGGGGCCAGCATGGCGACCGCCGACTGCACGTCGACCCGGATGTCGCCGGAGTGCACCGGTACCGGGAACGGCTCCGCCGGTGGCAGGCCGGGGCCGAACCGCCCGTCGACCAGGAGCGCCCACACGTTGCCGAAGGAGACCTGCCCGATCAGGTCCTCGATGTCGACGCCCCGGTAGCGCAGCGCCCCGCCTTCCTTGTCGGGCTCGGCGATCTCGGTCTCGAAGGCGATCACGCCCTCCAGGCCCGGCTTGAAATCAGACATTTCGTTCTCCTGATCTGTCTGTGCGAGCGGGTGCGGCGCTCATCCGGTGGTGTCCGGTGGGGTCGCGGTGACCCTCGGCGATGTGGTTCGTGACATCTTGCCTGGCGGGTAACTTCCGCGCGACCCACCGATGGTGTGCTGTGTGCGACATCCTCGCTGCTCACCGTGTCGTGGTGGGGTGGTTGCCGCGATCTGTCGGCCGATGGGGGACCATCCAGGCAGCTCAGTCCGGGTTCGGGAGAGGTGAACGTGACGGGCGACACAGTGTGGCCGGCTGGAATGCGGCAGGAGTATCCGGCCGAGAAAGGCCTTTCTCGTGGGGATCTGGCAGCCGACTGGCACACCCAGTTCGTGGGTTGGTTCGCCGACGCGGTCGCGTACGGGTTGCCCGAACCGAACGCGATGGTGGTCGCCACCGCCGACCCGGCCGCCCGGCCGAGTGCCCGTACCGTGCTGCTCAAGGCGCACGACGGACGTGGGCTGGTCTTCTACACCAACTACGAGTCGCGCAAGGGCGTCGAGGCGCTGACCAACCCGTACGCGAGCCTGCTCTTCCCGTGGTTCGCCATGCACCGGCAGGTCATCGTGTGCGGACGGGTCGAGCCCGTCGACCGGGCCGAGACCGAGGAGTACTTCGCCGCCCGACCGCACGGGTCGCAGCTCGGCGCCTGGGCCAGTCCGCAGTCGCGGGTGCTGGCCGACCGGGCCGAACTGGACGCGGGTTACGCCGCGGCCACCGCCCGCTTCGCCACCGGCCCGGTACCGGCCCCGCCGCACTGGGGCGGTCTGCGGGTGGTGCCGGACACCGTGGAGTTCTGGCAGGGACGGGCCAGCCGGCTGCACGACCGGCTGCGCTACCGGCGTACCGAGGACGGGTCGTGGACCGTCGAACGGCTCGCGCCGTGACCGCGACGGGCCGGGCCCTGCGGCGCGGGGGCGCGCGATGACCAGCGTCGACGACGACCGGCCGGTCAAGGAGAGCGACGACGACGGCCCGTCGCCGTCGCGGTGGGCGATCGACACCCGGCCGCTGCGGATCCCGGCCTACCGCCGGATGTGGGTCGGCAACGCGGTCTCGATGTTCGGCTTCCAGTTCACCGCCGTCGCGGTGCCGGTCGAGATGTTCGCGCTCACCGGCGGATCGTTCTGGGTGGGACTGCTGGGCGTGGCCGGACTGGTGCCGCTGCTCGTCTTCGGCCTGTGGGGCGGTGCGGTCGCCGACGTGGTCGACCGGCGCAAACTGCTGCTGGCCAGTTCGGCGCTGATGTGGCTGTCCACCCTCGGGCTGCTCGGCCAGGCGCTGCTCGGGCTGGGCAGCCCGGTCCTGCTGCTGGTCCTGGTCGCGCTGCAGACCAGCGCCTTCGCGGTCAGCTCGCCGACCCGGCAGGCGATCGTGCCGAGGCTGGTGCCGAAGGCACTGGTGCCGGCCGCCAACACGCTGCACTTCACCACCTTCCAGGCCACCATGGTCCTCGGTCCGCTCACCGCGGGCGTGATCTTCGCCAGCTGGGACGCCGACCTCGCGCTCCCGATCGCGTACGCCGTCGACGCGGTGCTCTTCACCGTCTCGGTGTGGGCCACGCTGCGGCTGCCGCCGGTCCCGCCGGAGCCCGACGACAGCCCCGGCCCGCGTACGGCCGGGCTGCGCAGCATCGCCGTCGGGATCAGGTATCTGGCCACCACGCCGGTGCTGCTGCTCTCGTTCGCCATCGACGTCATCGCGATGATGCTGGCCATGCCGCGGGCGCTGTTCCCGGAGATCGCCGAGGTGCGGTTCGGCGGCGGGGCGGCAATCGGCTGGCTCTTCGCCGCCATCGCCATCGGCTCGGTTCTCGGCGGGCTCACCTCCGGCTGGATCGGCCGGGTACGCCGGCAGGGCGTCGCCCTCGTGGTCGCCGTGGTCGGTTGGGGCGTGGCCGTGGCCCTGGCCGGGCTGGCCGGCCAGTTGTGGCTGATGGTGCTGCTGCTCGCGGTCGCCGGCGCCGCCGACCTGGTCAGCGCGGTCTTCCGGCAGTCGATGCTCCAGGTCTACGCGCCGGACAAGCTGCGCGGCCGGCTCCAGGGGGTCAACACGGTGGTGGTCGCCGGCGGGCCGCGCCTCGGCGACCTGCGGGCCGGGATGATGGCCGCCGCGTTCGGTGTCAGCTTCTCCTGGGTGGCCGGCGGTGTGCTCGCGGCGGTGCTGGCCCTCGCGCTGGCGCTGGCGTTCCCGACCCTGCTGCGCTACCGGACCACCGGGTGACGGGCCGTTCACGACCGGTGGAGCCGGCACCGCCGGTCGCGGGCGGCTATCGTCCCGGCATGGAAAACGTCGATACCGGCCCGCGGCCACCGTCGGGTGCACAGTGGACGATCGCTGCGGACGGGCACGAGGCGGTCGTGGTCGAGGTGGGCGGCGGCCTGCGGGCCTACCGGTCCGCCGGGGTGGACCACGTGGACGGGTACGCCGCCGAGGAGATGTGCGTCGGCGGGGCCGGGCAGGTGCTGGTCCCCTGGCCGAACCGGATCCGGGACGGCCGCTACACCTTCGACGGCGTCGCGCACCAGCTTCCGATCACCGAACCGGTGCGGCACAACGCCCTGCACGGCCTGGCCAACTGGGTCCGGTGGCGGCTGGTCGACGAGGTGCCCGGGGCGGTGACCGTGGAGTACGAACTGCCCGCCCAGCCCGGTTATCCGTGGCCGCTGCTGCTGCGTACCCGGTGGCAGGTGGGTGCGGGCGGGCTGCGGGCCACGCACGAGGCGACCAACCTCGGTGCCGGGAACGCGCCCTTCGGTCTCGCCACCCACCCCTACCTGCGCCTGCCGGGGGTGCCCGTCGACGACCTGCTGCTTCGGGTGCCGGCCCGTACCCGGGTGCTGGTCGACGGCCGGCTGCTGCCGATCGGCGCGGCGAAGGTCGCCGGCGGCGAGCACGACTTCACCGCGCCCCGGCGGATCGGTACGGCGCAGCTCGACACCGCATTCGGTGACCTGGAGACCGAGGCCGACGGCGGGTCGGCGGTCACCCTCGCCGCGGCCGACGGCACGGCGTCCGTGACCGTCTGGGCCGACCGGTCCTTCGGCTGGTGGCAGGTGTTCACCGGGGACACCCTGCCCGGCGAACGGCGCCGTCGCTCGGTGGCGGTCGAGCCGATGACCTGCCCGCCGGACGCGTTCCGGTCCGGGCACGGTCTGGTGGTGCTCGCCCCGGGCGAGACGTTCACCGCGAGTTGGGGCATCCGCCCGGCCTGACCCACCCGATCGGAGTACGTGATGGAGTTCCGCGACGTCGTCCGACGGCGCCGGATGGTGCGCAGTTACGACCCCGACCGGCCGGTGCCGGCGGCGGTGGTGGACCGGCTGCTCGACCACGCCGTACGCGCCCCGTCGGCCGGGTTCTCCCAGGGCTGGGGGTTCCTGGTGCTCGAAAGCCCGGCGGACCGGGAACGGTTCTGGGCGTCGACCACGCCGCAGGGGGCTCCGGAGAGCCGCTGGCTGACGGGGATGCGACAGGCGCCGCTGATCGTCGTACCGCACTCGAACCGGTCGGTCTATCTCGACCGGTACGCCGAGCCGGACAAGGGCTGGGCGGACCGGGACGAGGCGCGCTGGCCGGTGCCGTACTGGCACATCGACACCGGCTTCGCCGCGATGTTGATGTTGCTGACGGTTGTCGACGAGGAGCTTGGTGCCTGTTTCTTCGGAATTCCGCCAGAACGCACCGCGAGTTATCGGGATGCTTTCGGCGTACCCGATGAATTTACCCCGATCGGTGCGATAAGCATCGGATATCCGGCACCGGACCGCCGCTCGCCGTCGCTGCGGCGTGGGCGACGGCCGGTCGACCAGGTGGTGCATCGTGGCCGCTGGGACGCGAGAGGATCATCATTCGATGCCGGAGAGCAACGAAACTGACATCGGGTAACAAACCGCGATGTCGGCAATGCTCGCTACGCTGGCAGCGGTATCGGCGGGGTCGTTCGCCGGGTCGATCCGATAGATTTGTTCCGACATGGGGGGAGCGCACCGTGATCTTCAAAGCGGTTCGGGACGGGCGTCCCTACCCGGATCACGGACTCACCCTGAAACAGTGGGCCGAGATCCCGCCCCGGCCGTTGCGGCTCGACCAGTTGGTCACCACCAAGCGTGAGCTGGCCCTCGACAAACTGCTCGCCGAGGACTCGACCTTCTACGGCGACCTCTTTCCGCACGTCGTGCAGTGGCAGAACGCCCTCTTCCTGGAAGATGGCCTGCACCGCGCGCTGCGGGCCGCGCTGCAACAGCGCAACCAGATCCACGCCCGGGTCCTGGTGCTGGCCGGCTGACCGGTCGTTAGGGTGGCGGCGTGAGCGAGTGCAGCGAGAACCTGTCATGAGCCGGGTCGCCCCGCTCGACCTGCTCGATCTGGACAACTCGCTCACCGACGAGGAGCGGCAGATCCGGGCCGTGGTGCGCCGGGTGGTCGACGACCGGGTCCGGCCGCACGTCGCCGGCTGGTACGAGCAGGGCCACGCCCCGATCCGTGAGCTGGCCCTGGAGTTCGGTCGACTCGGCCTGCTCGGCATGCACCTGACCGGCTACGGCTGCGCCGGCTCCTCCGCGGTCGCCTACGGGCTGGCCTGCCTGGAACTGGAGGCCGGCGACTCCGGCGTACGGTCGCTGGTGTCGGTGCAGGGCTCGCTGGCGATGTTCGCCATCTGGCGCTACGGCAGCGAGGAGCAGAAGCGGTACTGGTTGCCGCCGATGGCCGCCGGCGAGGTGATCGGATGCTTCGGCCTGACCGAACCCGACCACGGCTCCGACCCATCCGCGATGACGACCCGCGCCCGGCGCGACGGCGACGACTGGGTGCTCACCGGCGGAAAGATGTGGATCACCAACGCGCCGGTCGCCGATGTCGCGGTGGTCTGGGCGCAGACCGACGAGGGGGTACGCGGCTTCGTCGTACCGATGGACTCGGCCGGGGTCACCGTCGGCGAGATCCGCAACAAGATGTCGCTACGCGCCTCGTCGACCGGCGAGATCGTCCTCGACGACGTACGTCT
Source organism: Polymorphospora rubra (assembly GCF_018324255.1). GTDB lineage: Bacteria > Actinomycetota > Actinomycetes > Mycobacteriales > Micromonosporaceae > Polymorphospora > Polymorphospora rubra. The sequence continues at coordinate 2,154,976 of NZ_AP023359.1, read as the reverse complement.
GCCGGCCGACGCCCGGCTCCCGCTCGCGGTCGGGCTGAAGGCGCCGCTGTCCTGCCTGACCGAGGCCCGGCAGGGCATCGCCTGGGGCAGCCTCGGGGCGGCCCGTGACTGCCTGCGGACGGCGATCGACTACGCCGTCAGCCGGGTGCAGTTCGGCCGGCCCGTCGCCGGCTTCCAGCTCACCCAGGCCAAGCTCGCCGACATGGCCGTCGAACTCCAGAAGGGCTATCTGCTCGCGCTGCACCTGGCACGGTTGGCCGACGCCGGCACGCTGCGGCCGGAGCAGGTCAGCGTGGGCAAACTCAACAACGTCCGGGAGGCGCTGGAGATCGCCCGCCAGTGCCGGACGATCCTCGGCGCGAACGGCGTCAGCGGCGAGTATCCGGTGCTCCGGCACGCCAACAACCTGGAGAGCGTGCTGACGTACGAGGGCACCTCCGAGATCCACCAGCTCGTGATCGGACAGAAGCTCACCGGGCTGTCGGCGTTTGCCTGACCCGGCCGGCCGGCATCCGACCTCTCCTGGTCGCGGCGGACGGGTGCGGCCCGAGTCGCGGGTGTCGTACGGGAGCCGTACCGTCTGCGGTAGGGAGTGGAGTCCCGACGGATTCTGATCACGTTCGATTCCGTCGCGGGTCCGCTCAGGGCGGCAGGTCTGCTGAGGACGGTGAGGTCGATGTCCCGCAACGGAGACGCGCACCAGCCCACCCGGGAGTTCCCGGAATACCCGAAAGGTCGGGCGACAGCGCCGGACGCGCCGTCGCCGTGGTCCGACGACTCCGCCGAGGCGGTCGAGCCGGCCGACGACAGGCCGACCAATGAGCCGCCGGCCGCCGGTCCCCACCAGCCGCCGTCGGGCCGCAACCGCGGGCTGCTCCTGTTCGCCGGCGTCGCCGGGGTGGTCCTCCTGCTTTTCCTGGGGGTGCAGGCCACCGGCCTGCTGCCCAGTTGGCGCAACCCCTTCGTCGAGGAGGAGACCGACCGCAGCCAGCCGCCGCTGCTCAAGTCGATTCAGGACCTGAGCCGTTACGTCGCCGCCGAGGGCAACTTCCAGGTCGTCATCGACCTGGAACGCGACCGCAAGTACGTGCCGGACTTCCTACTCAGCGAGCGGACCCTGTTCGTGGGTGCCGGCAGCGTCGAGGCGTACGTCGACTTCGCGCAGATCTCCGAGGGCGCGGTCGTGGAGTCGGCCGACGGCCAGAGCGTCGAGATCAGGTTGCCCGGGCCGCAGCTCGGTGACGCCAATCTCGATCTGGAGAACAGCTATGTCTTCGCCGAGGAACGGGGCCTGCTCAACCGGCTCGGCGAGGTGTTCGGGGGCGATCCCAACCGCCAGCGTGAGGTCTATCGGTTGGCCGAGGAACGCATTACGGCGGCGGCCCGCGACACCGGACTGGCCGATCGGGCACAGGAAAACACCCGGAAGATGCTCGAAGGTCTGCTGCGGTCGTTGGGCTACGAGACGGTGACAGTTACTTTTACGGCTGGTTGACGGTGATTCCGGGACATTGTCGGTAACACATTTGGGCCAACTACCGGGTACGCTCCTCCGTCGTGCCACCGCTACAGTGCGGCGGTACGCACCATCACAGTCTATGGCTGGCCCGGCATCAGGTTCTCAGTGACGTCCCGGGCCTCGCGATCGCCGAATCCGGGAGAAACGCCTGTGTCAGAGCTTGTCGCCACTGACGACGTCGAGCTGACCGTCCTGCTGCCTTGTCTCAACGAGGCCGAGACCCTGGAAATCTGTGTCACCAAAGCCCTCCGCGCCATGGACGAGCTCGGCGTGGTCGGCGAGGTGCTGGTCTCCGACAACGGATCCACCGACGGATCCCAGGAGATCGCCGTCCGGGCCGGCGCCCGGGTGGTGCACGCACCGATCCGGGGCTACGGCGGTGCGCTGCTCAACGGCATCGAGCAGGCCCGCGGTCGCTACGTGATCATGGGAGATGCCGACGACTCGTACGACCTGTCCAACCTCGGGCCGTTCGTCGAGGCGCTGCGGGCCGGTCACGACGTCGTGATGGGCAACCGGTTCAAGGGCGGCATCGCGCCCGGCGCGATGCCGCCGCTGCACCGCTACCTGGGCAACCCCGTGTTGTCCTGGCTCGGCCGGCGCCTCTTCGGCCTGCGCAACGTCGGCGACTTCCACTGCGGTCTGCGCGGCTTCAACCGCGACCGGATCCGTGACCTCCAGCTCTGCATGCCCGGCATGGAGTTCGCATCCGAGCTGGTGGTTCGGGCCGCGCTCAACGGATACGACATCGTCGAGGTGCCCACCACCCTCAAGCCCGACGGCCGCAGCCGGCCGCCGCACCTGCGCACCTGGCGTGACGGTTGGCGGCACCTGCGGTTCCTGCTCGTCTTCGCGCCGCGCAAGACGCTGATCTGGCCGGGCCTGACGATGTTCGTCCTGGGCCTGCTCGGCACCACGATCCTCTCGTTCGGGCAGGTGGAGGTCGGCGGGGTCGGCTTCGACATCAGCACCATGGTCTATACCTGCCTGGCGATGCTGGTCGGCGCCCAACTACTTCTCTTCGGTGTGTTCGCGCTGCTCTACGGCCACACCGAAGGCATCACCAGCCAGCGTCAGGTCGCCCGGTGGGGGCGGATAGTGCGGTTCGAGACCTGTACGGCGGCCGGCCTCGTGCTGACCCTGCTCGGGCTCGCCGGCTCGATCTATGCCCTGACGGTCTGGGGCAGCACCGGGTTCGGCCCGCAGGAACTGACCGAGTCGCTGCGGGTGGTGCTGCCGTCGTCGACCACCATCGGGGTCGGCGTGACGGTGCTCTTCTCCGGGCTGTTCTCCAGCCTGCTCAGCCTGCGCCGGATCAACACCCCGGTGACGTCGACCCCGGTCGTCGCGGCGGAGGACGAGCTGGCGGCCACCCGTGGCTGACGGCACGACTGCCGTACGGGAAGACCCGCTCCACCCCGAACAGGACCGTCCGCTGCCCACGGCGGCGACGGACGAACCCGGGCCAGCGCCGGCCGGTCGAGAGTCGGACGAGTCCGACCCGCCGGCCGGCACCGTCCCGGCCGAGGCCGGGCGGCCGGCGGACGCCGATGGGAAGCCGGCGGACGTCGCGGACCCGGCTTCGGCCGGGAGCCCGGCGGCCCCCGGGCCCGGCCGACGGCGGCTGCCGCACCGGCTTGCCAACAGCGGCACGATCGCCCTGCTCACGTGGCTGGTGGCGACCCCGGTCGCCTTCGTGCTGCCGTCGCTGACCGACTTCGACCCGTTCAAGGTCGGTGCCTCGCTCGCGCCGACGCTCGGCGCGTTCCTGTTGATCGTCGGTATCTTCGCGATCGCCACCCGCTGGTCGGGTGAGGTCGTGGCGGGGGTGGCCGCCGGGCTCGCCGCCGCGTGGACCGCCCTGATGCTGCGCGCCGCGCTGGCCGGGACGCCGTTCGGATTCGGTGGCCTGGTCGGCGACATGAGCCGGATGTCGGCGGCGTCGACGCGCTACACCACCACGTGGACCAGCAACGACACCCTGATCCCCAACCTGCCGGCGGAGTATCCACCGTTCTTCCCCTGGCTCGTCGGCCGGACCGCGGTGCTGCTCGACCAGCCGGCCTGGACCCTGGTCGGCGACTTCCAGGTGCTCTTCATGTCGGCGTCCGTGCTCGCCGCGTTCCTGATGTGGCGTCGGCACGTGAACCCGTGGATCGCCCTGGCGATCTCGGCGCTGTCACTGATCGCCTGGTCCGATCCGCGCAAGGCGTTCGAGGTGGTGACCCTCGCGCTGTTCGTGCCGTGGGCGCTGGAGGTGTTCGCCCGTCCGGTCCGTGAACGGATGCACTGGCTGTGGGCCGGTGTGATCGGCGGCGCCCTCGTGATGACGTACCAGCTCTGGATGGGGTTCGCGGCCCTCGGCATGTCCGCGCTGGGGATCATCATGCTGCGCCGGGAGGAGCAGCGGGCGGCGTACGTCCGCCGGATCCTGCTGATCATCGCCGTGTCGTTCGTGGTCTCGTCCTGGTATCTGGTGCCCCTGCTCTGGACGATCCTGACCCGGGGCAACGACTCGATCTCCGACCTCTTCCAGACCACCTCCCTGAACTCCGGCCTGTTCCCGTTCCTGGAGTTCAGCCCGATCGGCCTGCTGCAACTGGTCGGCCTGGTCGGCCTGGTCCTGCTGTGGCGGTCGACCTGGTGGGCGCAGCCGCTGGCCCTGCTGATCCTCGGGACCTACGCGTTCCGGTTGATCGGGATGATCCGCCACGTGCTGACCGAGCACACGCTGTTCCTGCACTACACGACCCGGCTCTACACGGTCATGTTCGCCATCGCGGGTGTTCTCACCCTGGCCCACGTGACGCCGATCGTGCTGCGCCGGTTGCGGATCGTCCCGCCCCGGCTGACGGGTGCCGCGCTGCTGGCGGTGGTCATGGCCTGGGTCGGCGCGACGTACACGTTGGGTTGGATGCCGGAGGCGGGGAACAAGTACACGATCGCGGCGCACTCCGAGCCGCTGCCCGGTGGCGGCTATCCACGCTGGGCGCCCAAGGACGAGGAGCTGCGCCGGGCCGCGTTCCCGGTCCGCGAGGTCGAGCGGGCCGTCGAGCAGGTCACCGGTCCTGATCCGAGCCGTCCGACCCTGTCGGTCGACGACCGGCTGTGGTCCTACCTGCCGTGGCCGGGCTACCTCGAGAACGACCGTACGGCGAGCAGCAGCCTGGTGCACTGGGACGACCGGTTCGCCGAGCTGCGGCGGGTCGCCGACACCACCGATCCGGCGGCGTTCGCGGCCGCTTCGCGGGAGACCGCGTACGGGCCGATCGACATCTTCGTCCTGCGGCAGAACGAGGGTCGGCTGATGTGGGTGCGCGGCCTCTCCTTCACGCCGGAGCAGTTCTCGCCCGAACACTTCACCGTGGTCGAGGGCTGTCCGGCGGGATCGTCGTCGCGATCCGCAAGTAGGGCATCCGGCGGATGCGTGGGCGAAGGCCCGGACGGCGGTGCCGTCCGGGCCTTCGCTTCGTCAGGGCGGGGTGACCTTCGTCTCGTCAGAGGGGTGGGTCAGTAGGCGAGCTGCCGGTCCTCGTTCGGCATGATGATCCACAGGGCGATGTAAATGATCACCTGGGTACCCGGCAGCAGCAGCGACAGGAGGAAGAGGAGCCGCACCAGTCCGGTCGACATGCCGAAGCGGCGGGCGAGTCCGGCGCAGACACCGGCCAGCATGCGGTCATCGCGGGGGCGTACGAGTTTGCGACTCATGGTCGTCTTCTCCCTCTCCGGGCGGCGATGCGCCGCTCCACATCCAACGGTACGAACGGTCGATGTCGGCACCCTCCGTCCGGAGTCGGATTCCGGTCGACGCTCCCGTAGGTGGTCAACCCTTACGCCGTGCCGGTACGGGATCCCTGGTAGCGGTCCTGCCGGAATTGCTGAACGGCCCGCTCCCGACCGTCCGGTGGGATGGACAGTTGCTACCCCGTGGGCGCAGTGTAGAACCGTGATCAGCGTCTTCGACCTCTTCAGCATCGGTATCGGCCCGTCCAGCTCGCACACGGTCGGCCCGATGCGTGCCGCCCGCACGTTCGCCGCCGGGCTCAAGGCCGACGGGCTGCTGTCGGACACGGCGCGGATCCACGCGGAACTGTTCGGTTCGCTGGGAGCCACCGGGCACGGTCACGGCAGTGACCGGGCCGTACTGCTCGGGCTCAGCGGTGAACTGCCGGAAACGGTCGACACCGACCAGGTGGGCCCGCTGGTCGAGGACGTACGCGGCACCGGCCGGCTGGCGGTGCTCGCCGCGCACTCCATCGACTTCGACGTCGACCGGGACCTGGTGCTGCACCGTCGGCGGTCGTTGCCGTACCACCCGAACGGCATGACGTTCACCGCGTACGACGGGACCGGCCGGTCGATCCGGGCCAGGACCTACTACTCGGTGGGTGGCGGGTTCGTCGTCGACGAGGCGGCCGCCGGCGCGGACCGGATCAAACCGGACACCACGACCGTGGCGTACCCCTTCACGACCGGTGCGGAGCTGCTGGCGGTGACCCGGTCGACCGGGCTCTCGGTCAGCGAGGTGATGCTCGCCAACGAGCGGGCCTGGCGCTCCGAGGCGGACATCCGGGACGGCCTGCTGGAGATCTGGCGGGTGATGCGGGAGTGCGTCTCAGCGGGCTGTACGCGTACCGGGGTGCTTCCGGGCGGCCTGCGGGTCCGCCGGCGCGCGGCGGAACTCCTACGGAGTCTGGAGAGCGATGCCGGCGCGACCCCCGACCCGCTGCGGGTCATGGACTGGGTCACGCTCTTCGCGCTCGCGGTCAACGAGGAGAACGCGGCGGGCGGCCGGGTGGTGACCGCGCCCACGAACGGGGCTGCCGGCATCATTCCTGCTGTTATGCACTATTACCACCGGTTTGTTCCATCGGCCTCGGAGGACGGCATCGTCCGCTTCCTTCTGGCGGCCGGCGCGATCGGCGTGCTCTTCAAGGAGAACGCCTCGATCTCCGGTGCCGAGGTCGGGTGTCAGGGCGAGGTCGGTTCGGCCTGCTCGATGGCCGCGGCGGGGCTCGCCGAGGCGCTCGGTGGCACGCCGGCTCAGGTGGAGAACGCCGCGGAGATCGGAATGGAACACAACCTGGGGCTCACCTGCGACCCGGTCGGCGGCCTCGTGCAGATTCCCTGCATCGAACGCAACGCCGTGGCCAGCATCAAGGCGATCACCGCGGCCCGCCTCGCGCTGCACGGCGACGGTGAACACGCGGTGTCGCTGGACAAGGTGATCAAAACGATGCGCGAGACGGGTGCCGACATGAAAGTCAAGTACAAGGAAACGGCGCGGGGTGGGTTGGCCGTCAATGTAATCGAGTGCTGAGGGTGGCTACCTCGGCCGCCTACCCCCGCCCATTACGGACTGCTAACCTATGGCGCGTCAGCGGCCCCGCGCCGGCGATCAGCCGCTACCGCGTGCGCGCCGCCGGGGTTGCCTACGGGTGGTGCCGGCCATCGACGCACCCGGTTACTGATCCCTCTTCCTGATAGCTGGAGGCGGCTTTGACGTCGAGCGTCCACGCGGTGTGGTCCAGTCGCAACGCGTTGCGACTGTTGGTCCGGCGGGATCTTGCCGTCAAGTATCAGCAGTCGTTCCTGGGCTATCTGTGGTCGTTGATCGAACCGCTCGGCATGGGAGCCATCTACTGGTTCGTTTTCGGCCTGCTCTACGGCACCGACACCAACCGGCACCTGGGCAGCGCGGCCGATTCCTACCCGCTGTTTCTGGTGACCGGCATCTTCGCCTGGATGTGGACCAACTCGGCGATCGGCGAGGCGACCAACGCGCTGACCGGGCAGGCCCGCCTGATCACGACGATGCGGATGCCGCGGGAGGTGTTCCCGATCGGTCGGGTGACCGGCCGGTTCGCCGAATATCTGGCCGGCCTGCCGATCCTGTTCGGTCTGGCGATCTTCTTCGCGATCACCACCGACGGTGTGAAGTTCGGCTTCAACCTGCTCGCACTGCCGCTCGCCGTGCTGATCCAGGCGATCCTGCTGGTCGGTCTGTCGCTGCTGCTCTCGTCGATGAACGTGCTGATGCGTGACGTGGAACGGTTCATGCGCCTGGTGACCCGGATCCTGTTCTACGCGACGCCGATCATCTACCCGTTGTCCCTGGTCCAGGAGTCGAACATGCCCTCCTGGGTCAAGGTGCTCTATGAACTCAACCCGCTCGTCGGAATCTTCCAGCTGCACCACGCGGTCTGGTATCCCGACGAGTTCCCCGACGCTTTCCTGCTCAGCGCGTCTGTCGGCGGCAGCCTCGTGGTCTTCCTCGGTGGCTGGTGGGTATTCCGCCGTCTCGAGCCCGCCGTTCTCAAGGAGCTGTAGTGGTTCAGCCGATCATCGAGGCGAACAAGCTCGGCATCGAGTTCGTCCGCAACCGCCGTCGGCAGCTACGGCTGCGCGAGATGTTCATCTACAAGGGCGGCCGTTCGCCCGAGTCCGGCGTCTTCTGGCCGCTGCGTGACGTGTCCTTCGCGGTGCAGCCGGGCGAGGCGGTCGGCATCATCGGCAAGAACGGCACCGGTAAGAGCACCCTGCTGCGGCTGATCGCGGGCGTGCTGATCCCCGACGAGGGCTCGATCACCGTACGGGGGGCGGTCGCGCCGCTGCTGGAACTGTCGGCCGGGTTCTCCAACGACCTCACCGGTCGGGAAAACGTGCACCTGGTGGGTTCGTTGCACGGACTGAGCCCCAAGACGATGAAGCAGAAGTTCGACGAGATCCTGGACTTCGCCGGCGAGCAGGTGCAGAAGGGGATCGACACCCCGGTGCGGCACTTCTCGTCCGGGATGAAGGTCCGGCTCGGCTTCTCGGTCATCGCCCAGCTCCCGCACCCGATCCTGCTGGTCGACGAGGTACTGGCGGTCGGTGACGCGGAGTTCCGGAAGAAGTGCTACGCCACGATCGAGCGACTCCTCGCCGAGGGGCGGACGCTGGTGCTGGTCTCGCACAACGAGAACGACCTCACCCGCTTCTGCACCCGCGGCCTCTACTTCAACAACGGCCTGCTCACGGTGGACGGCACGGTCCAGGAAGCGCTTGACGGATACAACAACGTGGTACGGACGTGACGCTGGCGATCCTGCTCACCCAACCCACTGACGAGGCGCCGCTGACCGTTACCGGCGGCCGCCGCCTCACCACACACCTGCTCGACCAGCTCCGGGCCGCGGGTGCGCGTGAAGTCGTGTCCGTGACCAGCCTGGCGCATCTCGCCGAACTGGCCCGGTCGGCGCGGGAGCCCCTGCTCCTGGTCGGCGACGACGTCGTCGCGCACACCGCGGTCCTCCGGCACGTGGCGACCGTGCCGGGCACCGCCAGTGTCGCGCTCGTGCTCACCGACGAGCCGGACGCCGGGCCGCGGGCCACGGTGATCGAAGACCGGGGGCAGGTCGTCGCGGCCGGGCTGGAGGGGATCACCAGGCTGGACGGCGCCGCCAGCGACCCGATCGGCATCTTCGGCGCGGTCCTGCGGGTCGGCACCGAAGACCTGCCCGCCCTGGCCGAAGCAGCCGCGGCCGAGGCCGGTCGGGAGGCCACCCCGGCCGGGTCAGGCCGCCCGGCCCCGCCGCTCGACCGGCTGCTCACCCGGCTCACCAGCCGGCCGACCATGATCCTCGCGCACCGGGCCAGATTGCTGGTGGCCCGGCGGGCGACCAGCCAGCCGGGCGCCGACGCGGCGGCGCGGACGGTCGCCGCGGTCGACTCCGACCGGGCCGAACTCCGGCTGGCGGTCAAGGAGCGGGACGACTTCTTCACCACCTTCGCGGTCAGCACCTGGTCGCCGTACGTGACCCGGCTCGCCGCCCGGATCGGCCTCAGCCCGACCGGCGTCACCGTACTGTCGATCGTCTTCGCGGCCGGTGCGGCCGCGCTCTTCGCCTTCGGCGGCAACCGGCTCGCCCTGGTCGCCGGAGCCGTCCTGCTCTACCTCGGCTTCGTGCTCGACTGCGTCGACGGTCAACTGGCCCGCTACACCCGCAACTTCAGCGCGTGGGGCGGCTGGCTCGACACGATGGCCGACCGGGCCAAGGAATACCTGGTCTACGCCGGCCTCGCGGTCGGCGTCGAGCGGGCCGGGCTGGGCAACGGCTGGGCGCTGGCCATCGCCGCGATCCTGCTGCAGACCGTCCGGCACATGACCGACACCTGGTACGGCGCCCTGCACGACGAGGCGGCCCGCCGTCCGAAGCCGGCGGCGTCCGGGGGGCTCGGTGCCCGGCTCAGCCAGGCGTCGACCCGGGTGCAGGCCGACGCCGGCTCGGTGTCGTACTGGCTGAAGCGGACCGTGGTCTTCCCGATCGGGGAGCGGTGGGCGTTGATCGCCCTGACCGCGGCGCTGTTCAATCCGCTGGTCAGCCTGATCGCCGTACTGGTCTGGGGCGGGCTCGCCGCGGCCTACACGCTGGCGCTGCGTACCCTGCGGTCGGCGTCGATGCGGGTGCCGGTGCTGTCGACGGTCGACGCGGTCCTGCACCGCGACGACGGGCTGCTGGCCCGCCCGTTGGGCCGGTTCACCGCCCGGCTGCCGCTGCCCGCCCTGCCGGCGGCGGTGCTGGCCGCGGTCGGCGCGCTCGGCCTGCTCGGCGCCGCCCTGCTCGGCAGCCCGGCCCGCTGGACGGTCCTGCCGGTGGCGCTCGTCGTACTGGTCGCCGCGCTGCCGTCGGGCCGGCCGCACGCGGGTGCGCTGGACTGGCTCGTCCCGGCCGCGCTGCGGGCCGCCGAATACCTCTTCGTCGTCGCCGTCGGGGTCGTCGGCGACGTACCGCCGCCGCTGACGTTCGCGCTGCTCTTCGCACTGGCGATGCACCACTACGACCTGACCGCACGGCTGGAGAAGCGGGCCGCCGCGCCCCCGCTGCACACGCTCAACCTAGGCTGGGACGGGCGGGTCGTCGTGCTCGCCGCCGGCACCGCCCTCGGGGCGGCCGCGACGGTGGTCGGCACGCTCGCCGGCCTGCTCTTTCTGATCTTCGTGCTCAGCGCGGTCATCGGCTGGACGTCGACCGGAAACCGGCGCGGCGGCACGCGGGGCGGTGACATCGACGCGATACCCGCCCTGGCCACCGCAGGCCGGGCAACCCAGGAACGGAGCCGCTGATCTGATCAGTTTCGTCGTACCGGTCTACCAGGTGCAGGACTACCTGCGGCGGTGCCTGGACTCGATCCTCGAACAGTCGTACACCGACGTCGAGGTGATAGCGGTCGACGACTGTTCGCCCGACGACAGCGGCACGATCCTGGCGGGGTACGCCGCCCGCGACCCCCGGGTCCGGGTGATCCGGTCGGTGGGCAACGAGGGACCCGGGCCGGCCCGGGAACGCGGCCTCGCCGCCGCCGCCGGCGACTATGTCTGGTTTCTCGACGGCGACGACTGGCTGGCCCCGGGGGCGGTGCGCGCGGTCGCGGACCGGCTCCGGCACACCGGCGCCGAGGTGCTCGTCGTCGGTCACGCCGACGCCGCCCCGGACGGCGCGACCTGGCGGACGGGGCGCGGGCCGGCCCTGGGGCGTGCACCGGAGGTGTTCGCCCTGCGGGACTGGCCGGCGGCGATCGACGTACTGCACGTGCCGTGGAACAAGGTGGTCCACCGGTCGTTGCTCGACCGGCTCGACTTCCGGTTCCGGCCGGGCTGGTACGAGGACGTCCCCTTCACGTACGCCCTCCTGCTGGCCGCCGAGCGGATCTCGACCCTGGACCGGGTCTGCGTGCTCTACCGGCAGCGGGCCGGGGCGGCGACCGCCACCGCCGGTGGCGGCCACTTCGGGATCTTTCCCAACTGGGCCCGGGTCTTCGACAGCCTCGACGACTCCCGGCCGGACACCGCGCTGCTGCGCCCGCTGCTGTTCCGCCGCATGATCTGGCACTTCATCCGAGTGCGCGGCAACGACGACCGGCTGGAGTCCACGCTGCGGCCCGGGTTCTTCACCGAGATGACCGCCATGTACCACCGGTACCTGCCGTCCGGCGGCTATCCGGTGCCGGGCGGGCTCGAAGGGGTCAGGCACCGCCTCGTGGCCGGTGGCCGGCACCGCACGTTCCTGGCGCTGCGCCGGACGTCCCGGGGCGTCCGGTTCGCCCGCCGGGCCGCCCGGCGTGGCGTGACCGCGCTGACCACCGCCGCCCGGCGCCTGCGTGACCTGGTGCTGGCCGGCTACTACCGGCTGCAGCTGCGTCGACCGGTCGACCCGTCGCTGGCGTTGTACGCCGCGTACTGGTACCGCGGGTACGCGTGCAACCCGGCCGCGATCTACGAGAAGGCCCGCGAGTTGGCCCCCGACGTACGCGGGGTGTGGGTGGTGCGCCGGGACCGGGCGGCGACGTTGCCGCCCGGCGTCGACCACGTGGTGGCCGGCTCGCCCGGCTACTACCGCGCGCTGGCCCGCGCCAAGTGGCTGATCAACAACGTCAACTGGCCGAATCCGGTCGTGAAACGCCCCGGGGCGGTGCACGTGATGACCCACCACGGCACGCCGCTGAAGGTGATGGGGCTGGACCAGCGCGCCTACCCCGACGGTGTGCAGGATCCCGACTTCGACGCGCAGCTGCGCCGTACGCGGCGGTGGGACTTCAGCGTCTCCGCCAACCCGCACACCAGCCGGGCCTGGCGGACCGCCTATCCCCGGCGGCACACGACGCTGGAGACCGGCTATCCGCGCAACGACCGGCTCGCCACCGCGGCTGCCGGTGACGTCGCGCGGGCCCGGGCCGCGCTCGGCCTGACCGCCACCGACCGGGTGGTCCTCTACGCGCCGACCCACCGCGAGCACCGGCCGGGCCGGCAGCCGTACTTCGAACCGGAGACGTTCGTCGAGGCGCTGGGCCCGACCGGTCGGCTGCTGGTGCGCAGCCACTACTTCCACGACCGGTCGGCGCGGTCCGCCGGGCCGGATCACGGCGACCGGGTACGGGACGTGTCGGCCCATCCGTGCGTCGAGGAACTCTTCCTGGCCGCCGACGTGCTGGTCACCGACTACTCCTCGATCATGTTCGACTACGCGGTGCTGGACCGGCCGATCGTGGTGTACGCCCCGGACTGGCCGGCCTACCGGGCCGAGCGAGGGGTCTACTTCGACATCACGGCGGAACCGCCCGGCGCGGTGGTCACCACCTTCGCCGAGCTGCTCGAACTCGTGCGTGCCGACGCGCTGGACGACCCGGCGGCCCGTTCGGCGCGGGCCGCGTTCCGGGAGCGGTTCTGCGCCCTGGAGGACGGTCGGGCCGCCGAACGGGTGGTCCGGCGGGTGTTCCCCGTCCCCTAGCGGGCCGGCCCGCCAGGGGACGGCCCACGAACGGCTGCCGGCGGGCTAGTGCGCCGGCCGGGACGGCCGCTTCAGGCGCAGTTTGACCTGCTGGGCCGCCTCGCGGGCGACCCGGTTGCCGACCAGCCGGGTGGCGGCGGCCAGCGAGCGCACCCCGCCGACCGGGATCGTCTCCACGTCGCTGACGCTGGCCCGGCCCTTGTCGGAGCCGGTGACCAGGCGTGGCGACGGGGAGACCAGCTTGGCCGCCGGCAGCGTCGACAGGTCGGTCAGGGTGAACTCCTTGCCGCTGGCCCAGCGTTCGCCGGCTACCTCGGCGACGATCTTGTCGAGCTGCTCGTCCGGCCGGCGTACCCGCAGGGCCCGGCTCAGCGCGGAGGTGCGCCACAGCGCGACCGCGCCGTCCGACGACCGGGCGCCGGTCGGCAGCAGGCGGACCAGGCCGACCTGCCAGTCGTCGGCCATCTTGATCATCCGCCGGACGGTCGGCGGGTCGACGCCGAGGTGGGCCGGCACGTGCAGCAGGTAGGGCGACGGGAAGACCGTCTCCGGCACCTCCTGCACCAGCTCCACCCGGGACTCCGACCGGTAGGTCACCTGGATCAACCGCCGGTCGAGCAGCGGGTCGGCGAGGATCGACCGGCGCTCGTCGGTGACCGCCGCCCAGTCGGCGACGAGCAGCACCTTCAGGTCGGTCTGGTCGCTGGCCAGCAGCCGGTCGACACAGGTGCGGACCATCTCGAAGCTGCCCTCGGCGACCACCACCGCGGTGACCAGCGGCACCGCCCACGACCGGTTGCCGGCCGGGCGCAGGTAGCGCGGGTGCGGCATCAGTTCGGCGAGATAGGGGTGGTTGTAGCGGCGCAGGGCGTCGCCCTTGGTCATCATGTGCGTCGGACCCATGTGCCAGCTCCGGGCGAGCGGTTCGGGAATGAAGACCGCGCCGGTCTGGGTGAGCCGGTAGCCGAACTCGGTGTCCTCGCCGAGCCGCAGTTCGGTGTTGAGGCCGCCGGACCGCTCGTACAGCGATCGGGTCAGGGCCGCCGTCGCGCCGACGTGGGCCCGGAAGTTGAGGTGGTCGCCCGCCCGCAGCCGGTCGGTCTCGTTGATCAGCTTCTCGACGTAGTCGTGCGGCTCGGACTCCTCGAGCCGGAAGAGCCGGTCCAGCCGGCCTTCGGCGGCCTGCTCCGAGACCTCCTCGGCGGTCGCCCAGCCGGTGACGAACCGCTTGTAGCCGAGCGTGACCACCTCGTCGGAGACGTGGTGCCAGCGGACCTGGGCCTCGACGTGCTCGTGGAAGACCACCATGTCGGCGTCGAGCCAGTGGATGATCTCACCGGTGCTCTGGGTGGCCCCCACGTGCAGGGCGTTGGCCCGCCCCCAGCCGGTGGAGTGGTCCGGCACCCGCACGATCCGGCAGTTGGCCGGACGGATCTTGGGAAGCTCCAGCGCCGGTTCGCTGCCGTCATCGGCGACGATCACTTCCAGCAGGTCTTCCGGATACGTTTGGTGACGAAGGGAGGCCAGGGTCAGATCGAGGGATTCCTGGCAGTTGTAGGCCGGGATGACCACCGATACCGATTTTGTCGGCCGCCAGTTGCCGACCTGCGGCGGGGTCAGGGCACTCCAGTCGTTACGGAAGAGTCTGATGTCCTGCTGGTCATGGGCCTGGGCGTTGGCGCGGTTGCGGCTCGACACGAGCGACAGTCTAACGACCGGTGCCGGGGGTGCCGCCGGTTCGCGTTTGGCGTGGAGCGGCCGACGGCGGTATTGATTAGGTCTGGGTCGCCCGGCGCGGCTTCACGGTGAGTTAAGTGACGCAGGCATAACCTGTGGTGACGAGTGAGACGCGTCGACGGCGCGGGAAGGACCGGCTTTGTCGAGCGAGGGCACCCCGCACAGATACCTACGCTGGCGGGTAGCGATAGGCGAGCGACGAGGACCGGGCCGGCGGCAGTGGCCGGCCAGCCAGTGGGGATCCAGGATCACCCGGCTGCCGAGGGACGGCGAGGACGTCTTCGTGCCCGACTCCGGGTCGCAGATCGGCCGGGTCATGGTCGCCGCCCGTTCGGTCGGCTGGCTGCGGCACCTCCTCGACGATCCCGCGTCCCTGCTCACCGTGCGCCGCGTCACGGTCGTCGTCGATTCGTGGCAGGTGCCGGCCAGTGGCTGGTCCGGACGGGTCGGCCCGCTGCCGCACCTGCTGTCGCACCGCATCCGCGTACCCCGGTCGGGCAAGGGCAAGGCGGTGGTCGACCTCAGGCTGCGCCACCCGGTGACGTTGCGCGACGCGGTCGCCGCGGTGCTGCCGGTCCTTTCGCCGCTGCGCCCGATTCCGGCCCCGGCGAGCGCCGACATCACCGCCCAGAACGTCTTCCCCGCCTGGGTGGGTGCCGGTCCCAACGTCACCGTGCTCACCGGTGACCTGCCCGGCAACGACGACATCCGCGCCCACGACGTGCTGTTGACCACGACCGGCGTGCCCGAGCCGCCGGTCGAGCCGGACCTGCCCGCGGAGACCGAACAGGGCAGCCCGGCGCCGGGCGACCTCTACGCCACCATCCTCGCCGCCGACAGCGCCGGGTCCGGCGTCGGCACCCGGCCGGACACCGTACTGGTCGACCTCGAACGGACCGTCGTCACCGGCCGGTACGGCCCGTTCGGCCCCGACGCGCCCCGGGCGGAGCTGCGCTTCGACGCGGGCGGCGACGGGCGGGGCTGGCAGATCGTCGGCCCGAAGGGGCCGATCTGGAGCGGTCGGGTCGACCGCCCGTGGCTGTCGGAGGACGCGCTGGAGGCGCTCGCCGCGCTCGGCGTCGTCGAATGCCCCACCGTGCCGGCCCGGCACCCGCTGGAGGAAGCCGCGCTGCTGGTGCACCTGGCGATGGCGGGGGTGCTGTTGCACGCACCGACCCTGCCGCCGGCCTGCCGGGCGGTGCTCGCCGACGAGTTGGCCGAGCTGATCACCGCGCCGCTGCCCGGCCGCGTCGAGAGCGAACTGGAGTGGGAGGTGCGCACCGTACGCCAGCGTCGGGCGGCGTTGCGCCAGCACGCCACCCCGTTCGCCCTGCCGAAGATCGTCTCGGCGGCCTTCCCGGCCCTGCCGGCCCTGCCGTCGGTGAGTGCGCTGCTGGTCACCAAGCGGCTGGAGCACCTGCCGACCGTGATCGCCGCACTCGAGGCACAGACCTATCCCAACCTGGAGATCGTGCTCTGCACGCACGGTATCGAGCTGCCGGCCGAGTACCGGGCCCGGCTGGCCCGCTCCCACCGGCCGATCGAGACGCTGGCCGTACCCGCGGAGCACGGCTTCGGCGAGGCGATCGGCGCGGCCACCGCGCACGCCCGCGGCAGCCTGGTCACCAAGATCGACGACGACGACACGTACGGGCCCGAACACGTCTGGGACCTGGTCCTGGCCCGGCACTACTCCGGGGCGACGATGGTCGGCAAGGGGGCCGAGTTCGTCCACCTGGAGACGCTCGACATGACGGTCCGGCGGGAGGCCGGCCAGATCGAGGCGTTCGCGGCGGTCGTCGCCGGCGGCACGATGCTGATCAGCCGCGGTGACCTGGAGCAGGTCGGTGGCTGGCGGCCGGTGCCCCGGTCGATCGACCGCGGGCTGATCGACCGGGTCCGGCGGGCCGGTGGCCTGGTCTACCGCACCCACCCGCTCGGATACGTCTACCACCGCCGGTCCGGGGGGCACACGTGGGACCCGGGCCTGGAATACTTCCTACGCGGCAACGGCATGCAGTGGTCGGGTCTGCCCCGGCACAGTGAGTTCGGCACGCTCGCCCCGAACCGGGCGTACGCGTCGGACGGGCTGGGCGGGGTGGTTCAGCCGGCCGGGCAGGCCATCGCCGAGGACATCCGCCGGGTCCCCCTGCCTCCCGGCCAGGTCCAGCGGTCCGCCGGGACGGCCGGCGACTCGGAGGCACCGCTCGCGCAGCTCTGACGCGCCGGGCAGGCCCGGAAGAAGGAGACCCTCGCGTGCGGGTGGCCGGTGGCGGATCCGGTGCGGTGACCGGCGGTTCCATTCCTGACGGCTCCGGCGAGGAGCGGCCCCCGAGCCGGCCGCGCCGCGCCGGCGCGGCCTCCCGTCGCCCTACCTCGTCCTGTCGACCCTCGCCGTGCTGTTCTCGGTCGCCGTGGCCGTACGCCAGCCGTGGGGTGCCGACTTCGGCCTGCACGCGGCGGTGGTCGGCCGGTTGCGGGACGACCTGTGGCAGCCGGCCAACCCGATGGTCGAGGTGATCTCGCCCAGTCCCTACTTCACGCCCTACACGCTGCTGCTGGCCGTGATCGCCAAGGTGACGGGGCTCGGGCCGGCGACCGTGCTCAGCGCCGCCGGCCCGGCCAACCTGGCACTGCTGCTCTTCGGCCTGCGGCGGTTCGTCGGCCTGTTCACCACGAACCGGTGGGCGCCGGTGCTGGCACTGCTGTTCGTCCCGCTGCTGTGGGGGCCGGCCGTCCCCCAGTGGAGCGGCTTCCCGGCACTGCGCGGGTTGGTGCTCATCCTGCCGTACCCGAGCACGTTGGCGTTCGGCCTGATGCTGCTCTGCTGGGTCGCGGTGGCCGGCGCGCTGCGTACGGCGTCGTGGCGGCGCTGGCTCGTCGCCGGCCTGCTCGGCGGCCTGGTGATCCTGATCCACCCGTTCACCGCGGTCGGCACGGTGCTCGGCGTGGTCGCCTTCGTCGTCGGGCGGCTCACCCGGCTGCGCCGGCCCGACCTGGTCGGCATGCTGGTGGGTGCCGCCGCCGCCCTGGTGCCGGTGTTCGGCTGGCCCTATTTCCGAGTCACCGACACGCTCGCGTCAGCGTCCGAACTGGATGCCATCCACGAGGCGCTCTATCTCGACGCGGCCGGCCGGTACGGGCTGGCGTTCCTCGTCGGCGTGCCCGCCCTGGTGCTGCGGCTGCGCCGGGACCGGCTCGACCCGCTGGTGCTGCTCTTCGGGCTGTCCGGTGCGGTGGTGCTCGCCGGCTGGCTCACCGGCGCCTACGCGTTCGGCCGGGTGTGGCCGGTGGTGGTGCTCAGCCTCCAGGTCGCCGCCGCGGTGGTGCTCGCGACGGTGGTGGCCGCGGCGTTCGGCCGGCGACCGGCCGAAAGTCCGGCGCCGTCCGACCCGGCGGGGGTCGCCGGGCCGGACGCTGCCGGTCCGGCGCCCCGGCGGCCGGGCAGCGGCAGCCGGCTGCTGGTCGGGCTGTGGGCGGCGGTCGCCGCGGTCGCCTGTCTGGCCGGCTTCGCCACCCAGTACGGCAACCTGCTGCTCGTGCTGCCCGCCGATCAGCTCACCGCGCCCCGCCGGGCGGCGCACGACGTCACGAACCTGCCCAACTTCGGCTGGGTGGACCGCGCGGTCGCGCCGGGCTCCGTGGTGCTGACCGGCAACGCGCCCGCCGGCCGGGCCCTGCTGGCCTTCGAGATCCGCTCGGTGGCACCGCCGTGGCCGGATCCGCTGCTCGCCGACGAGGACCGCCGGCTGGCGGAACAGGCCGAGCTGGTGGACGCCGCGACGCCCGACCCGCGCCGCCGTGCACTGCTCACCGCGTACGGGGTGGACTGGATTCTCGACCTCGACGGCAGCTACGGCTGGGCCGACGGATACGCGTCGACCGTCGTCGAAGGACCCGGCAAATCCAGGCTCCTGAAGGTCGCACAGCCCAGGTAACTGCCCTGTCACACGACGAACATGGAACGTTTACCCGATAGTCGGACCTCATGATGCTCGTCACAGTCATTCGGAGGCCGGCATCGAGGCTTGGGGAGGTGGCGGTGACAACCGTCGCGCTCAAGGACGTCACAAAGGTGTTCCACGACGGCACGGTCGCTGTCGACAACGTCAATCTGGACGTGGACGACGGCGAGTTCATGGTGTTGCTCGGCCCTTCGGGCTGCGGCAAGTCCACCGTGCTGCGCATGGTCGCCGGGTTGGAGGACCCGAGTTCGGGTGCCATCCTGCTCGACGGTGAGCTGGCCAACGACCTGCCACCACGCGATCGGCGGATCGCCATGGTCTTCCAGGACTTCGCGCTCTATCCGCACATGACGGTCAATGACAACATCGCGTTTCCGCTGCGCCTGTCAGGTGTGGAGCCCGCCTCGCGTGGCGAGCGGGTGGCCGACGTCGCCAGCGCGCTCGGCATCGGCGACGTGCTGGGGCGCAAGCCCAGCCAGTTGTCCGGCGGCCAGCGCCAGCGGGTCGCGATGGGACGTGCGATCGTACGCCGCCCCGGCCTGTTCCTCATGGACGAACCACTGTCCAACCTGGACAGCGGCCTGCGGGCCGAACTGCGGGCCGAGATCTCCGGGCTGGTGCGCGAACTGAACGTCAGCACCATCTACGTCACCCACGACCAGGCCGAGGCGCTCACCATGGCCGACCGGGTGGCGATCATGCGTAAGGGGGTGCTTCAGGACGTGGGCACCCCGACCCAGGTCTACGGACGTCCGGCGACCCTCTACGTGGCCGCGTTCCTCGGCAGTCCGCGGATGAACCTGCTCGAGGCGTCGGTCTACGTGCACCTGGACCGCTACGTCACGCTCAACCTCGGTGACCAGGCGCTCTATCTGCCGTGGGACGACATCCGGGCCCGGGCCGTGGCGCACTACCACGGCGAGCGGATCGTGGTCGGTATGCGGGCCGAGGCGCTGACCCCGGTCGCCCCCGACACCCAGGGTGACGTCCTCAAGGGGCGGATCCGCTACCTGGAGCACCACGGCCACGAGTCGCTGGCCTACCTCGACATCGGGGCGACCGCGGTGGTCGTCGACGACATCGCCGGGGCGGCCGCCGGGCAGAGCGCCGAAGCGGGGCCGATCCAGCGGCTCGGTCACGCCGTGCAGCGCCTGGCCGGCCGGAGCGGCGGCGCCGGTCGTTCGGTTCCCCGGCAGCGGCAGGCGGGCAGCGGCCGGACCAGCGTGCTCAGCGACCCCGGCCGGCACCACCGGCGGCCGGCGGAGTTGGCCGTACGGCTGGCGCCGTACCCGGCCGTGTCGGCCGGCCATCCGCTGGCGGTCTCGGTGCGCCTGGACGCCCTGCACTTCTTCGACGAGCGCGGCGACCGGATCGACGTCGGCTGGCGCTGACGCCGCCTCACCCGCACCTGTCGAGGGCCGGCGGATCGACCCGCCCGTCCGGCCCCGGGGAACGCGTGCGGCCGGTGCTCGGGTCCGGCCGCGAGCACGAGCATGCCTCCACGGCGGGTACGCCGGCGCCGCCGGTCCCGCTCGGTACGGCCGTGCCCGGGTCGACGCGAGCGGCGTGTCGGCGCCCTTGACCAGCGGTGACCTGGGCGGCTTCCCGGGCCGCGAAGAGTAATCATCCAGATCATTTCAGCCGTCAGGCAGCCTGTTCCGACCCGTCCGGTCCGCCCACGACCGGCCGCGCGGCGCGTCCTCGTGGCGTCTTCGCCGGTGGCCTCGGCGGGCGCCGCCGTGCGCCCCGCGGATGTCCGGGCCCCGATCCCTTGCGTCGACCGACGGAATAGGTTAGTAAAGTTTATTAAAAGATGGCTGTCTACGTCTGTTGTTACGAGGAGAGTGATCACTTGTCCAGAAAACGCACGATCGCGTCGCTGGCCGCGCTCGCGGTCGCGGTCGCCCTGGCCGTCGTCGTGCCGATGTCGTCCGCGTCCGCCGCGACCTGCGCGACCGCCTGGAACTCCTCGGCCGTCTACACCGGAGGCATGACCGCCTCCCACAACGGCCGTAACTGGCAGGCCAAGTGGTGGACCCAGGGCGAGGCGCCGAGCACCGGCGGCTCCGGCGTCTGGGCCGACCAGGGCACCTGTGGCGGCACCCAGCCGCCGCCGGGCACCAACTGCAACCACCCCGCCTGGGTCGCCGGCCAGTGGTACCCCGCCGGCTCGATCGTCCGCTACACCAACGGCCAGTACTACCGCGCCAAGCACGAGAACCCGGGTTACGACCCGATCATCAGCACCTGGTACTGGGAGCCGTACAGCTGCGGCGGCCAGCCGCCCACCACCCCGCCGGGCGGCACCACCGGCTTCGTGGTCAGCCAGGCGCAGTTCAACCAGATGTTCCCGAGCCGGAACGGGTTCTACACCTACAGCGGGCTGACCGCCGCCCTGAGCGCGTACCCGGGCTTCGCCAAGACCGGTGACGAGACCACCCGGCGCCGCGAGGCGGCCGCCTTCCTGGCCAACGTCAACCACGAGACCGGCGGGTTGGTGCACATCGTCGAGCAGAACACGGCCAACTACCCGCACTACTGCGACACCAGTCAGCCGTACGGCTGCCCGGCCGGCCAGGCCGCCTACTACGGTCGCGGCCCGGTGCAGCTGAGCTGGAACTTCAACTACAAGGCGGCCGGTGACGCGCTCGGCCTGCCGCTGCTCACCAACCCCTGGCTGGTGCAGAACGACGCGGCGGTGGCCTGGAAGACCGCCCTGTGGTACTGGAACACCCAGTCCGGCCCCGGCACGATGACCCCGCACCACGCCATGGTCAACGGAATCGGCTTCGGCGAGACGATCCGCAGCATCAACGGCGCGCTGGAGTGCAACGGCCGCAACCCGGCCACGGTGCAGAGCCGGGTGAACGCCTACCAGCGGTTCGTCCAGATCCTCGGCACCACGCCCGGCAACAACCTCTACTGCTGACCCGCACGGGCCGGCGGCGGACCACCCGGTCCGCCGCCGGCCCGCTGTCCGGCGTACGACGCGCTGTGGTCAGCGGCCGCCGTGGCGCGGCCCGAAGCCGCCGCCCTTGCCGCCGCCGAGCACCCCGGCCTCGCCGGCCGCGATGATCGCGTCGGCCTGTTCCCGGGTCAGCTTGCCCTCCTCGACGGCAGCGTCGAGCCGCTCCTTGAGCCTGCCCTGCCGCTCCTGCCGGGCGTCGGTCTCCAGATCACCCTGCACCTTCTCGAGCGCCGCCGTGACCTTGTCCACGTCGACGCCGAGTTCGGCGGCCAGCCCTTCGGCGAGCTGCCGGTTGCGTTCGGTACGGCGTTCCTCGTGTTGCTCGGTCCGCGACGGTGTGTCCGACGACGGCGCGCCGGACGACGACACGGACGGCGCGGGAGTCGGGTCCTCGGCGAGGGCCACCGTCGGCACGGCCACGGCGAGGGCCAGCACCCCGGCCGCTCCGAGGCCGACCAGCGCCGCCTTCCTGGGGACGATCTGCATGATCACTTTCCTCCGATTGGTAACGGTTGGACGGTTTACCGGGGTTCACGATTGGTCGCCGGGCTGGGCGCCGGCCATGCGGAACCTGTCAACCAGCTGGCAATGCCCTCAACGGGTGAGCGGTCGGGGCGCCTCGGGCGACCAGCAGACATCACCGAAAGTCGTTGTCGTGTAACGCATCTGCCCTGGTAGGGGCTCGGTGGTTCCAGCGCGGGAGGACCAAACCATCCGGTAGGCTGGCCCGCGGTCTCCGCCCGGCGGCGCCCATCGGCGCCGGTGGTGACCGCCGCCCAATCGCCGCGAGGCGAGCCGGGGAACCAGGTCTCCTGGGGTGAATCCGCGAGAGCGGTAGGGATCCTTCCGTCCCGAACCCGTCAGCTAACCCGGTCGGCGGCAGATGGGAGGAACGGTAGATGACGTCATACCAGCGTCGGCGGCACTCGCTGCCCGTCACGCTCGTGGCCGCCGTGGCCGTGCTCATCGGCTTGGCGGTCGCCCCCGGCACGGCACACGCCGAGCCCACTTCCGCACCGACGACACCCGGCGACGAGGGCGAGAACCCGCTGCTGCGCGACGTGATGGAAGCCACCAGCCGCGGCTACGTCGAGGCGAAGACGGCGGTCGACAACTCACGCAAGCGGCAACTCCAGCTCACCCTCGAACTGCAGAAGGTCGAAAAGCAGATCGAGCAACTCCAGCCCGAGATCGGCCAGGTGGCGGCCCACGCCTACCGGACGGGCCGCATCGGGCCGATGATGATGCTGCTCAACAGCGCGTCACCCGAGGACTTCCTCGACCGCGCCGAGGGCCTCGACGCCCTCGCGCAGCACGACAACCGGAAGATGCGCGAACTCAACGCCGCGTTCGAGCAGGCCGACCGGGCCAAGGCCGCGATCGACCAGGCCGTCACCGAGGAGCAGCAGCAGCTCGAGGTGATGGCGAAGAAGAAGGCCGAGACCGAGAAGGCGCTCCGGCTGGCCGGCGGCTCCTCGACCGGCGGGTTCGTCAACGCGACCTCGCCGATCGCCGCGCAGGCCCCCCGCAACCGCGACGGATCGTGGCCGCCGCAGTCGTGCAACCAGAACGACCCGACGACGTCGGGATGCATCACCGCACGCACCCTGCACGCGCTCAAGGAGACGCAGAAGGCCGGCTTCAAATGGTTCGTCTCCTGCTACCGCCCCGGTGGGCCGTACGAACACCCGAAGGGTCGGGCCTGCGACTTCTCGTCCCAGCCGAAGGGCTTCGGCGGCGTCGCGCAGGGTGAGAACAGGCTGTACGGCAACAACCTGGCCGCGTTCCTGGTCCGCAACGCCGACCGGCTCGGCATCCTCTACGTCATCTGGTTCAAGCAGGTCTGGCTACCGGCGACCGGATGGAAGTCGTACAGCGGTGCCTACGGCGACCCGAACAGCGACCATACGAACCACGTGCATCTGTCCCTGCTGTAGGGACACCTACGTCGGTCCTCTGCGGAGCCGGGTCGCCGCGCGGCCCGGCTCCGCCGTGTTCCGTACCGGACGTCAGCCGGTCACAGCTCACCGAGGGCGGACCGGCGCGCCGGGGCCCGCCCCGGCGGCTGGCGTGGCGTCGGCCCGGCCGGCGGGGCCGGCGGAACCGGCCGGGTGACCGAGTCGTCGCAGGTCACCGTGACCTCCTCACCGTGGTGCCGCAACTCCAGCCGGGTGTCGTCGTCGCCGTCCCGCAACGAGTACGTCACCTCGTGCGGCCGCACATCGACCCGCAGCCGCCGGCCGTGCCACATCAGCGAGAACTCCAACCGGCCGATCCGGCTCGGCAGCCGGGGCGCGAACGACAACCGGCCATCGTGGTCACGCATGCCGCCGAACCCGGCCACCAGCGCGATCCACGCCCCGGCCAGCGACGCCACGTGCACCCCGTCGCGGGTGTTCTGGTGGATGTCGTGCAGGTCCATCAGGGCGGCCTCGCCCAGATAGTCGTGGGCGAGCTCCAGATGCCCGGTCTCGGCGGCCAGCACCGACTGGGTACACGCCGACAGCGACGAGTCCCGAACCGTACGGCGCTCGTAGTAGGCGAAGTTGCGCGCCTTCTCCTCGGCGGTGAACGCGTCGCCGCGCAGGTGCATCGCCATCACCAGGTCGGCCTGCTTGACCACCTGCTTGCGGTAGAGATCGAAGTACGGGTGGTTGAGCAGCAGCGGATACTTGTCCGGCGGGGTCGCGGCGAAGTCCCACTCCTGGTAGCGGGTGAAGCCCTCCACCTGCGGGTGCACGCCCAACTCCTCGTCGTACGGCACGTACATCGACGCGGCGGCGTCCCGCCAGGCGGCGGTCTCCTCGTCGTCGACCCCGAGCCGCCACGCCTCCTCGCTGTGCCGGTGCACCGCCTCCGCGGCGGCCAGCAGGTTCCGTTGCGCCATCAGATTGGTGTAGACGTTGTCGTCCTTCACCGCCGTGTACTCGTCCGGCCCCGTCACACCGTCGATGTGGAACCGGCCGTGCCGGTCGTGGTGGCCCAACGACCGCCACAACCGGGCCGTCTCCACCAGCAGCTCCAGGCCGATCTCGCGCTCGAACTCGCTGTCGCCGGTCGCCTGCACGTAGCGGCGTACGGCGTCGGCGATGTCCGCGCCGATGTGGAAACCGGCGGTGCCCGCCGGCCAGTACGCCGAACACTCGTGGCCCCGGATCGTCCGCCACGGGAACGCCGCACCGTGCAGGTCCAGGGTCCGGGCCCGGTCCCGGGCCAGGTCCAGGGTGGCGTGCCGCCAGCGCAGGGCGTGCGCGACCGCGGTCGGCTGGGTGTACGTCAGCACCGGCAGCACGAACGTCTCGGTGTCCCAGAAGACGTGGCCGTCGTACCCGGGGCCGGTCAGGCCCTTCGCGGCGATCGGCCGCGACTCCGCGCGTGCCCCGGCCTGGAGCACGTGGAAGAGCCCGAACCGCACCGCCTGCTGCACCTCGGGATCACCCTCGACCCGTACGTCGGAGGCGTCCCAGAAGTCGTCGAGGTATTCGCGCTGCTCGCGGACCAGCCCCTCCCAGCCGGAGTAGCGGGCCCCGGCCAGCGCCCCGCCGACCTGGTCCCGCAACGCCGGCCGGGACCGCCGGCTGGACCAGCCGTACGTCACGTACTTGACCATCCGTAGCCGCTGACCGGGATGGAGCGCCACCGCGACCGTCGTACGTGCCCAGTCCTCGTACGCCTCGGTACTTACCTTGGTGCGGTCCGGCCCGTCGACCTCGTGCCCCATCGCGGCGGCCAGCCGCAGCCCGCTCCGCTTGGTGCGGTGGATCAGCAGGCCACCGTCCTCGTAGACCAGGCGCTCCTCGGCATGCAGCGGCGACTCGAGTACGGCCGCCACCCGGGGTCCTTCGCCTGGGCCGGCAGTTCCTCGTTGGCGACCAGCTCGGACTGCAGGATCAGCCGCACCGGCTCGTCGACCGGCTCGACCTCGTAGCAGATCGCCGCGACCGCCCGCTGGGTGAACGACACCAGCCGGGTGCTGCGGATCCGGACCTCGTCACCGGCCGGTGAACGCCAGTGCACGTTGCGTTCGAGGGTGCCGGCGCGCAGGTCGAGCACCCGCTCGTGGGCGAGCAGTTCGCCGTAGCGGACGTCGAACGGCTCGTCGTCGACCAGCAGCCGGATCAGTTTGCCGTTGGTGATGTTGACGATCGTCTGCCCGGACTCGGGAAACCCGAACCCGGCCTCGGCGTACGGCAGCGGACGCAGCTCGTAGAAGGAGTTGAGGTAACTGCCGGGCAGGCCGTGCGGGTCACCCTCGTCCAGGTTGCCGCGCAACCCGACATGCCCGTTGGCCAGCGCGAACACCGACTCCGACTGGGCCAGGACGTCCAGGTCGAGACCGGTTTCCCGGACATGCCACGGCTCGACCGGATAAGCCCGCTCTCTGATCATGACGCCGCCTCGCTTCGCTCACCGTCGTCATGATTGGCACTGAGCTGCTTGGTTCGCTCGCTGCGCTCGCTCACGACGCCGCCTCGCTTCGCTCACCGTCGTCATGATTGGCACTGAGCTGCTTGGTTCGCTCGCTGCGCTCGCTCACGACGCCGCCTCGCTTCGCTCACCGTCGTCATGATTGGCACTGAGCTGCTTGGTTCGCTCGCTGCGCTCGCTCACGACGCCGCCTCGCTTCGCTCACCGTCGTCATGATTGGCACTGAGTTTGCTGGTTCGCTCGCTGCGCTCGCTCACGACCTCATCCGTGGCGAGCAATTGGGACAGGTCGGAGACGACCACGTCGGCGCCGTGGGCGCGCAGCGCGTCGGCCTGGCCGACCCGGTCGACGCCGACCACCAGGCCGAAGCTGCCGGCGCGGCCGGCCTCGACGCCGGCGAGCGCGTCCTCGAAGACCGCGGCCCGGGCCGGCTCGACCCCCAGCATCCGGGCCGCGGCCAGGAAGGTGTCCGGCGCCGGCTTGCCGGGCAGTCCCTGTTCGCGCGCGACGATGCCATCGACGCGTACCTCGAACAGGTCCTCGATGCCGGCGGCGGCGAGCACCTCGCGGCAGTTCGCGCTGGCGGAGACGACCGCCCGGCGGATCCCGGCCCGGGCGACCGCGTGCAGGTAGGCGACCGATCCGTCGAAGACCTCCACGTCACCGGCGGCGATCCGGCGCAGCACGATGGCGTTCTTGCCGTTGCCGATCCCGTTGACCGTGTCGGCGGTCCCCGGGTCGTCGGGCGTCCCCTCCGGCAGCGTGATGCCGCGCGAGGCGAGGAACGTCCGTACGCCGTCGGCGCGCGGCCGGCCGTCGACGTACCGGTGGTAGTCGGGGCCGGGGTCGAACGGCCGGAACGGCTCGCCGGTCGCGGCCGAGCGCCGGCGCAGGTAGGCGTCGAAGGTTTCCGTCCAGGCCGCGTTGTGCACCCGGGCGGTCTGGGTCAGGACGCCGTCGAGGTCGAACAGACAGGCGGTCACGTCAGCGGGTAGACCGAGCACCAGGTCAATCTAACCGCGTCGAGGGCTGCTGAAACCCTGCCGCGCGGAGGCGGGGCACTCACTGTCCGTGCGAGTGTCCCGCCCCGCCGCGCGGTGGTGTGCCCGCCGACTGACCCGGCTCGACCACCACGAACTGGCCCATCATTCCCTGGTCCTCGTGGTAGAGCAGGTGGCAGTGGTACATGTACGGCATGTTCGGGTCGGCATGGTCGCCGAACCGCATGATGATCCGTACGGGGTCGTCGTCGGGCAGGAGGATGGTGTCCTTCCAGCCGGCCAGGTGTGGCGGTGGCGGGTCGCCGCCGATCGACAGCACCTGGAACTGCACGTCGTGCACGTGGAGGTTGTGCGGGGTGCCGTCGAGTTTGGTGACCTCCCAGATCTCGACGCTGCCCCGGACGACGGTGGCGTCGATCCGGCCCAGGTCCATGCTTCTGCCGCCGATCGACCGGCCGGCGAAGTCGAGCGACCGGGTCGTGACGGCCGATGCCGGATCGATGCGCTCGACCGGAACGAGCTGGTCGGGCAGGTCGGGCGCTGTCGCGAGGGTGCCGGCGGCCCGCAGTTCGAGCACGTCGAAGGTGTCCCGGCCGCCCGCGAACCGGTCGGAGAAGACGTTGCCGAGTGCGGGCGGGAAGCTGCGTACGGCGACCCGTTCACCGGCCCGCAGGTCGACGACGATCTCGGCCCGTTCACCCGGCGACAGCGTGATGCGCCGGGTGGTGTGTGGGGCGGCGAGCAGGCCACCGTCGGTGCCGATGAGTGCGAACGGTCGGTCGTCGGCGAGGCCGAAGTCGTACGTCCGGGCGGTGGAGCCGTTGAGCAGCCGGAGCCGGACCCGCTCGGTGGTGACGTCCAGATAGGGCGCGACGGTGCCGTTGACCAGCAGGGTGTCGCCGAGCGTCCCGATGTCGGAGAACATGTTGCGGGTGACTCGCAGTTGTCCGTCCCGGTCGAAGTTCTTGTCCTGGACGATCACCGGGAAGTCGTCGACGCCGTAGTCGCGGGGGAGTGGGAGCGCCCCCTCCCGCTCGTCGTCGACGATGAACATGCCGGCGAGGCCGCGGTAGACGTGCTCCTCGGTCTTCCCGTGCGGGTGCGGGTGATACCAGAGGGTGGCCGCCGGCTGGTCGACCGTCCAGGTGGGTGACCAGGTGGCGCCGGGGCGGACCTCCTGGTGCGGGCCGCCGTCCATCACCGCGGGCAGGCGCATGCCGTGCCAGTGCACGCTGGTCGGCTCGGGGAGCCCGTTGACGACGTCGACGACGACCCGCTCGCCGCGGGCGGCCCGCAGGGTCGGTCCGAGGTAGTCACCCTCGAACCCCCAGGTCCGGGTGGCCGCACCCTGGCCGAAGTCGCGCTGGCCGGCCTGCGCCCGCAGGTCGAACACCCGCCGTCCCTCGTCGTCGATACGGGACGGGGCCAGCGGTGGCACGGCGAGCGGGTTGCGGAAGTCGACCTTTCCGGCGGTGTCGATTCCCGGCCGCAGCAGCAGCCAACCGGTGATCCCGGCGCTGCCGCAGCAGCAGAGCACGACGACCGCGACGAGTATGCCGACGAGCAGACGGATCGGCCGGCGGGGACGGGGACCGGTGGTGGTCACCGAGAACCTCCTCGATAGGTCGGACAGCTACATGTAGCGTGTCTTCCTATCGAGGAGGCGTCCAGGTCCGCCGGCCGGATTCAGGGACGGATCAGGGAAATCCCGGGGGTCACTGCGGGCGCAGCGTCCAGACCACGGTCAACTCGGCGGTGGTCCGTGCCCCCTCGCCCTCGGTGGAGATCTCCACCAGGACCGGGAACTCCGGCCGGGTGCCGGCGGCGAGTTCGGCCTCGACCTCGGCGACCGGCCGGCCGAGCCGGGCCGTCGCCCGCACCGGTCCCATGGCCAGCTTCTTGTACGCGATCTCGGCGCGTACAGCGAGCGGTACGGCGCGGTCGAGCAGGTGCCCGAAGCCGGCGAGCACGACCGCGCCGGAGGCGGTCTCGCCGAGGGTGAACATGGCGCCGGCGTGCGGCCCGCCGACGTGGTTGTGGGTCGCCCCGGAGTCCGGTAGGCGCACGATCGCGTGCAGCCCATCGGGACCCTCGGCCACGTCGACGAACTCGATACCGAGCGTCCGGGCGAACGGAACAGCCTGGAGCATTCCTGCGGCCACCTGCCGCGAGTCGATGGACATGGGCAGTATGTTACTTCTCGGTAACTTCATTGGGCAATCGGCCTCCGGCGGTCGGCGTGGCGTCGGCGGGACGCGCCGGACGCCCTATCCACCCCCGCGCCGGGACAGCGCTAGGGTCAGGTGGGCTTCGCGCCGCCGTGCCTGGCGGCATCTCACGTGGGGGGAGAATCCTGTGGCTGACCAGTTCGTCCATCTGCATGTGCATTCCGAGTACTCGATGCTGGACGGAGCGGCCCGCCTCAAGGAGATGTTCGGCGAAGCGGCCCGGCTCGGGATGCCCGCGGTGGCCGTCACCGACCACGGCAACATGCACGGGGCGTACGACTTCTTCCAGCAGGCCAAGGCGACGGGCATCACACCGGTCATCGGGATCGAGGCGTACCTCGCGCCGGCCTCCCGATTCGACAAGAAGCGGATCAACTGGGGTAACCCGGACCAGAAGCGCGACGACGTCTCGGGTAACGGCGCCTTCACCCACATGACGATGTGGGCCCGCAACGCCGAGGGCCTGCACAACCTCTTCCGCCTCAACTCGCGGGGGTCGATCGAGGGCCACTACGTCAAGGGCCGGATGGACGCCGACCTGATCTCCGAGCACGCCGCCGGCATCATGGCCACCACCGGCTGCCCGTCCGGCGAGGTGCAGACCCGCCTGCGGCTGGGGCACGTCAAGGAGGCCGAGGCGGCGGCGGCCAAATACCAGGACATCTTCGGCAAGGAAAACTTCTTCCTCGAACTCATGGACCACGGTCTGGAGATCGAGAAGCGGGTCCGGGACGGCCTGCTGGAGATCGGCCGCCGGCTCGGCATCCCCCCGGTGGTGACCAACGACTCGCACTACACCTTCGCCTCCCAGGTCGAGGCACACGACGCGCTGCTCTGCGTGCAGACCGGGAGTAACCTGTCCGACCCCAACCGGTTCCGGTTCGACGGCGGCGGCTACTACATCAAGTCCGCCGAGGAGATGTACGGCCACGACCTGTCCGACGCCTGGCAGGAGGGCTGCCGCAACACCCTGCTCATCGCCTCCCGGGTCGAGACCGAGGGGATGTTCAAGTTCCGGAACCTCATGCCGAAGTTCCCGGTTCCCGAGGGCGAGACCGAGTCGACCTGGTTCCGCAAGGAGGTCTGGGCCGGCATGGACCGCCGGTGGCCGGACGGCTACGACGAGACCCGCCGCAAGCAGGCCGAGTACGAACTCGACGTCATCTGCGAGATGGGCTTCCCGGCCTACTTCCTCGTGGTCTCCGACTTCATCATGTGGGCGAAGAACAACGGCATCTCGGTCGGACCGGGGCGTGGTTCGGCGGCGGGGAGCATCGTCGCGTACGCGCTGGGCATCACCGACCTGGACCCGCTCCAGCACGGCCTGATCTTCGAGCGGTTCCTCAACCCCGAACGTGTCCAGATGCCCGATATCGACATCGACTTCGACGAGCGTGGGCGCGGTGACGTGATCCGCTACGTCACGGAGAAGTGGGGCTCGGACCGGGTCGCGCAGATTGCGACCTTCGGCACCATCAAGGCGAAGGCCGCCATCAAGGACGGCTGCCGGGTGCTCGGCTTCCCGTACGCCCTCGGTGACAAGATCACCAAGGCGATGCCGCCGGCGGTGCTGGGCAAGGACATCCCGCTGTCCGGCATCTTCGACCCCAACCACCCCCGGTACGCCGAGGCCGCCGCGGTCCGTGAGCTGACCGCCAACGAGGCCGACGTGGCCAAGGTGATGGAGGTCGCCAAGGGGCTGGAGGGTCTGGTCCGCCAGCTCGGCGTGCACGCCGCCGGCGTCATCATGTCGGCCGAGCCGCTGATCGACCACGTGCCGCTGGTCCAGCGCGACGCCGACGGCACCATCATCACGCAGTTCGACTATCCGACCTGCGAGTCGCTCGGGCTGCTGAAGATGGACTTCCTCGGCCTGCGCAACCTGACGATCATCGACGACGCGCTGAAGAACATCGAGGCGACCGCCGGACTCAAGATCGACCTGCTCAAGTTGCCGCTCGACGACAAGCCCACCTTCGACCTGCTCGGCCGGGGCGACACGCTCGGCGTCTTCCAGTTCGACGGTGGGCCGATGCGGTCGCTGCTGCGGCTGATGAAGCCGGACAACTTCGAGGACATCTCCGCCGTCGGCGCCCTCTACCGGCCCGGCCCGATGGGCGTCAACTCGCACATCAACTACGCGCTGCGTAAGAACGGCCAGCAGGAGATCACCCCGATCCACCCGCAACTCGCCGATCCGCTCAAGGAGATCCTGGCCGACACCTACGGCCTGATCGTCTACCAGGAGCAGGTGCAGCGTGTCGCGCAGAAACTGGCCGGCTACACGCTCGGCCAGGCCGACCTGCTCCGGCGCGCGATGGGCAAGAAGAAGAAGGAGATCCTCGACAAGGAGTTCGTGCCGTTCCAGCAGGGCATGCTCGAGCGCGAATACTCCAAGGAGGCGTGCCAGGCGGTCTGGGACGTCCTGGTGCCGTTCGCCGGCTACGCGTTCAACAAGGCGCACTCCGCCGCGTACGGCCTGATCAGCTACTGGACCGCATACCTGAAGGCGAACTATCCGGCCGAGTACATGGCGGGCCTGCTGACCTCGGTCGGTGACAAGAAGGACACCATGGCGCTCTACCTGGCCGAGTGCCGCAGCATGGGGATCAAGGTGCTGCCGCCGGACGTCAACGAGTCCGCCCTGGCCTTCACCCCGGTCGGCCGCGACATCCGCTTCGGCCTCGGCGCCGTACGCAACGTCGGCGCCAACGTGGTGTCGTCGATCGTGAAGTCCCGGCAGGAGAAGGGGGCGTACACGTCGTTCTCCGACTTCCTGTCAAAGGTCGAGCTGGTCGTCTGCAACAAGCGCACGGTGGAATCGCTGATCAAGGCGGGCGGCTTCGACGAGATGGGCCACACCCGGCGTGACCTCGTCATCCACCACGAGACGGCGATCGACGCCGTCGTCGGCCTCAAGCGGCAGGAGGCCGCCGGGCAGTTCGACCTGTTCGGCGGGCTGACCGACACGCCGAGCGAGTCGTCGGTCGTCGGTCTCGACCTGGCCTTCAGCGGGCAGGAGTGGCACAAGAAGGAGAAGCTCGCCTTCGAGCGCGACATGCTCGGCCTGTACGTCTCCGACCACCCGCTGGCCGGCACCGAGCGGATCCTCAAGGCCAACTGCGAACAGATGGTCAGCGAGATCCTCGGTGAGGACACCCCGGACCGTAAGCCGGTGGTGCTCGCCGGCATGATCTCCGGCGTCACCCGGAAGATCACCAAGCAGGGTGCGTCGTGGGCGATCGTGCACCTGGAGGACCTCAGCGGTAGCGTCGAGGTGCTGTTCTTTCCCAAGTCCTACGAACTGCTCGGGCAGTACATGATCGAGGACACCGTGGTGAAGATTTCCGGTCACGTCAGCCGGCGCGACGGCGAGGTCAGCGTGTTCGGTCAGGACATGGCGATCCTGGACGTGTCCAGTGTGGTCGAAGGCGGTGAGCCGCCGATCGTGCTGGTCACCGCCATGGACAAGGTCACCGCCGAGTTCGCGCAGGAGTTGAAGCGCGTACTGCTCGCCCATCCCGGCGACGTACCGGTCCAGATGCGGCTGCGCAAGCCGGCCGGTGCCGGGGCAGACCTCCGGCTGGCCCTCGGCGCGGAGATCAAGGTCGCCAACGACGTCGCGTTCCGTTCGGAGATCAAGGTGCTGCTCGGGGCGGGCGGCATCGAGTGAGCCGGTCGGCGCAGTGGCCCGAGGACATCGATCTGGCGGCGCTGCGCCGGGCCGGCTGGCGACCGGCGCCGTTCCGGCAGTTCATCGTCAAGGTGCATGCCCGCTGCAACCTGGCCTGCGACTACTGCTACGTCTACACGATGGCCGACCAGAGTTGGCGGTCCCGGCCGAAGGTCATGTCCACGGCGGTGCACACCCGGGTCTGCGAGCGGATCGCCGAACACGCCCGCGCCCATGGGCTCGCCGGGGTTTCCGTGGTGCTGCACGGCGGAGAGCCGCTCCTGGCCGGTACGGGCGCCGTCGAGCGGACCGCGGAGCTCCTGCGTGCGCTGCTGCCGACGGGCACCGACCTGTCGTTGAGCGTGCAGACCAACGGGATCCTTCTCGACCGGCCGATGCTCTCGGCGCTGCGCCGGCACGGCTACCGGGTCGGGGTGAGCCTGGACGGCGACGCGGTCGGCAACGACCGGCACCGCCGGTTCGCTGACGGGCGGGGCAGTTACGCACAGGTCCGGGCCGGCCTCGACCTGCTCACCGGTGCCGAGTTCGGGGACATGTTCGCCGGTCTGCTGTGTACGGTCGACCTGGCCAACGACCCGGTCGGCACGTACGAGGCGCTGCTCTCCTTCGCCCCGCCGATGATCGACCTGCTGCTGCCGCACGGCAACTGGTCCAGCCCGCCGCCGGGCCGGCCGCCCACCCACGCCACCCCGTACGCGGACTGGCTCGTCGCGGTCTTCGACCGGTGGTACGACGCGCCGCGGCGGGAGACCGGGATCCGGCTCTTCGAGGAGATCATCCACCTGCTGTTCGGCGGTCCGGGTCGGTCGGAGTCGGTCGGGTTGAGCCCGTACGTGACGGCGGTCGTGGACACCGACGGCGCGGTGGAGCAGGTCGACACACTCAAGTCGGCGTACCCGGGTGCGCCCGCGACCGGCCGCAACGTCGACACCGACGCGTTCGACGCGGCACTGTGGCATCCGGCGGTGGTGGCCCGGCAGTTGGGGCCGGCGGCCCTGTCCGACCAGTGTGGCCGGTGCGACGTCGTACGTACCTGCGGCGGCGGCTGTTTTCCGCACCGCTACCGGTCCGGTTCCGGATTCCGTAACCCGTCCGTCTACTGTGTCGATCTCTATCGGCTGATCGGGCACGTCCACCGACGGCTGTCCGCAGACCTTCGGGTGCCGGCGGTTCACTCTGTCGAGTGATGATCGACAATTCTCGGTCCCATTTATCCTAATCGGCTGCCTCGGAAGATCGGGGCCCATTCCATGTTGGAAGGCGTGGATATACTCGCTGCACAGCATGCGTGTTACCGGCTGTCTGAAAGCCTTTCGGCGGGTCGGAGGACGTGGTGGGACAG
Organism: Polymorphospora rubra; assembly: GCF_018324255.1. Taxonomy (GTDB): domain Bacteria; phylum Actinomycetota; class Actinomycetes; order Mycobacteriales; family Micromonosporaceae; genus Polymorphospora; species Polymorphospora rubra. The sequence goes on along the minus strand of NZ_AP023359.1, from coordinate 2,120,824 downwards.
TATTTCTTTCTCAGTTACGCCCGGGGCGACGACGATCCGTGGAAGAAGAAGTTCTTCGACCTTCTCAGCGCCGAGGTGCGCGCCCATGCCGGACTGGGCCGCCACGAACGCGTCGGCTTCTTCGACACCAGCACCATCGAGCCGGGCACGGAATGGCCCGACGAACTGGCGACCGCGCTGTCCCAGGCCCACACCTTCATCGCACTGATGGCGCCGCGATACTTCAAGAGCGTCAACTGCGGCCAGGAGTGGTCGGTCTTCGACGGCCGGCTGGACCAGCACCGGATCGAGCAGGGCATCCGCCCGCCGTCGTTGATCCCGGTGATGTGGATGGCCGGCACCGAGGTGCACCCGGTCGCCGCGAGACTGCAGTACCCGCAGCTCGGTCTCGACCAGAACGACCGTCCGATCGGACTGCGGGACCTGATGCGGCAGGGCCGCTACCGGGACCGGAAGTTCCAGTTCATCGCCGAACTGGCCAGCACGATCGTGGCGTTGCACGACGACCATCCGCTGCCGCCACCGGTCGACAAGCCGGTCCTGCGCCTGGTGCCCAACGCCTTCGCCGGCCCGCCGGTGCCGGCGCCGCGTGAGCCGGTCGAGGCCCGGCCGACGGTCAAACACGTGCACTTCGTGGTCTCCGCCGGCAGCCGGGAGGAGATGTCGCCGGTCCGGTCCGAACTCGGCGCCTACGGCAGCCACGACCACTCCTGGGCGCCCTACCATCCCGATCCGCTGACGTCGGTCTCCGACCTGGCGAGCGGGTTGGCGATGCAGCGCGATTTCGGGGCCGAGGTCGCCTCGATCGAGGGCATCACCGACCGGCTGGAGACGGCGTTCCGCAACAACCAGATCGTCGTGCTGCTCCTGGACGCCTGGTCCAGTCAACTCCAGGCCCAACGCCTGGCCCTGCAACGCTACGACGAGAACAGTGGCCCGACCACGGCCGTACTCGCGCCCTGGAACCCGGCCATCGCCGAGAACCAGTCACACTGGGCACAGCTCGACCTGGAGTGCAAGCGCCTGCTGCCCCGTAACGTCACCCGGCCCGACCAGGAGATGTTCCGGCTCGGCATTCCCAACCCGGAAAGCTTCGGACAGTGCCTGGAAGAGGTGCTCGAAGAGGCCTGGAGCCGGGTGATCACCAGGGGGCACATCTACCGGATCCCGCAGGGGGAGATCCGGTTCGACCGTCCCTTCCTCGAGAACCCGTAACGGGGCGCGGACGCCCGAGGCCACGACCGGACAGGAGCGAGCCATGACGGTCAGACAGACGCCCAGCAGGACGGCCGTGGCGGCCACCGAGCCCGAGCCGGCCGCCGAGCCCGCCGCCGAGCCCACGGCCGGGTCCGATGCCGGCGGCGAGATCATCACCTTCTACTCGTACAAGGGCGGCACCGGCCGCACCATGGCGGTCGCCAACGTCGCGTGGATCCTGGCCAGCAGCGGCAAACGGGTCCTGGTCATCGACTGGGACCTGGAGTCACCCGGCCTGCACCGATATCTGCACCCGTTCCTGGTCGACAAGCAGTTGCGTTCCTCGCCCGGCATCATCGACATGATCCGTTCGTTCGCCGAGGCGACCCTGGACCCCAACGGACCCAGCCAGCCGGGCTGGCACCGCGACCACGCCCGGATCCTGGACTACGCGTCCACGATCGAGTGGGATCACTTCCCCGACGGCGGCATGCTGGACTTCGTTCCCGCCGGCCGCCAGGACCGGCACTATTCGCGTGCGGTGACGACCTTCGACTGGAACGGATTCTTCGAGCGCCAGCATGGCGGCGTTTTCCTCCAGGCGCTCCGCGACGACCTGAGGGCCAACTACGACCACGTGCTCATCGACAGCCGCACCGGCCTGAGCGACGCGGCCGGGATCTGTACGGTGCTGCTGCCCGACACGGTCGTCAACTGCTTCACGATGAACACCCAGAGCATCGAGGGCGCGGCCGCGGTCGCGTACTCCATCCAGACCCAGCGCGGCGACCGGCCGGTGCGGATGCTGCCGGCGCCGATGCGGGTCGAGGACGGCGAGCAGGGCAAGGTGGAGGCCGGCCGCGACTTCGCCCGGCTACGGTTCCGGCCGATGCTCGCCCACCTCGACCCCGCGCAGGTCGACCGCTACTGGGGCAACGTCGAGATCCCGTACCGGGCCTACTACGCGTACGAGGAGATCCTTTCCACCTTCGGTGACCGGCCCTATCAGGACAACTCGCTGCTGGGGGCGTACGAGCGGCTGACCTCGGTGCTGACCGGCGGCGAGGTGCAGCACAACGCCCCGATCGAGGAGCGCGAACGGCTGCGGCGGCTCGCCGATTTCGAGCGGCAGCGGCTGCGCCCGTCGGAGATCTCCGAGGTGTTCCTGACGTACTCGGCGGTGGACCGGCTGTGGGCCGAGTGGATCGCGGCCGAACTCGCCGACGCGGGCATGCAGGCGGTGCTGCACGAGATCGACGCCAGGCCGGGCGGCGGCCGGATGGCCGAGGCCGAACGGCTGGTGCGTACCACCAGCGCCGCGCTCGTGCTGCTCTCCCGCGACTTCCTGGCCGCACCGGGCGCCACCGACCTGTGGAAACGGCTGGTCGGGGCCGGCAGCGGGCCGGTGCCCCGCTCGGTCGTGGTGGCCCGGCTCGACGCCACCCGACCGCCGCCGCCCTACCTCGACCGCACCCAGATCGACCTGTCCGACCGCACCGAGCAGCAGGCCAGCGAACTCCTGCTGGAGGCGCTGGGCCTGGAGGCGGCGCCCCCGGACGGCGATCCGCGCGCCGAGTCGGCCGGTGGCCGGCGGCCGCGGTTCCCGACCGGGCAGCCCCGGGTGCGCAACATCCAGCCCCGCTACAGCACGTTCACCGGCCGGGTCGGAATCCTCGACGACCTGCGGGACCGGCTCGCGACCAGGGTCAGCCGTACCCTCCCACAGGCGTTGCACGGCATGGCCGGCGTCGGAAAGACCCAGGTCGCCCGCGAGTACGCCAACCGGTTCGCCGCCGACTACGACGTGGTCTGGTGGATTTCGGCCGAGCAGGAGAGCGTCGTGCGGGCCCGGCTCGTCGAACTGGGCCAGGAACTCGGGCTGCCGGCCGGCAACGACTCCGACGAGACCGTACGCACCGTACTGACCGCGCTCCAGCAGGGCCGGCCGTACGCCCGCTGGTTGATCATCTATGACAACGTCGACGATCCGGCGAGCGTCGACGGTCTGATCCCGCACGGGCCGGGGCACGTTCTGTTGACCTCCCGCGACCCGGCGTGGGCCACCCGGGCCGAGGGGGTGGCGGTCGGCGTCTTCCACCGCGAGGAGAGCATCGCGCTGCTGCGCCGGCACGCCGAGTCGATCACGGACGCCGACGCGGAACTGGTCGCGGAGAAGATGGGCGACCTGCCGCTGGCCCTGGAACAGGCCGCGGCCTGGCTGGCCGAGACGCTGATCCCGGTGCCGGAGCTGCTCCGCCAGATCGAACGCCAACTCGTACGCGTGCTCTCGGCTCCGGTGCCCGGCGGCTACTCCAAGACCGTCGCCGCCATGTGGCAGCTTGCCCTGGAGAAGGTACGCGAGCGCCAGCCGGCCGCCGCCCGGCTGATGGAGCTGTGCGCGTTCTTCTCCGCCGAACCCATTCCGACCTCGCTGATCTACAGCGACCGCTGTCTGCGGGTGCTCACCGAGTACGACCCCGCGCTCGCCGACCCGCTGATGATGGGACCGGTGATCCGGGAGATCAACCGGTACGCGCTGGCCCAGGTGGGCCCGGGGCAGAGCAGCATCCAGGTGCACCGGTTGATCCAGCTGATGATCCGTGAGGAGCTGTCGCCCGAGAAACGCGACGAGAACCGCCGACACGTGCACGAGATCCTGGCCGGGGCGCAGCCCAGCCCGAAGGACCCGGACAACCCCGACCACTGGTCCCGGTACGCCGAACTGTGGCCGCACCTGCTGCCGTCGAAGGCCGTGGAGTCGACGTCCACGGAAGTCCGCCAGCTCATCATCGATGTCGTGCGTTACCTGCACAAACGCAACGACTACGCGAGCAGCCGGCTGCTCGCGGAGCGGGCGCGGACCCGGTGGGAGGAGACGTTCGGGACCGACGACCGGTTGACCCTGCTGGTGCGCTTCCACCGCGCCAACGTGCTGCGGGCCCAGGGGCACGACCGCGAGGCGCACGACGAGAACCACGACGTGTACGACCGGTTCAAGGCCACCGTCGGCGAAACCAACCCGTACACCCTGATGGCCGCCCGCAGCCTCGCGGCGGACCACCGGATGACCGGCGACTACGTCGGCGCCCGGGAACTCGACGAGCGGACCCTGCGGCAGCTGCGGTCGACGCTCTCCGACGAACACCCGCACAGCCTGATGGTCGCCAACAACCTGGCCGTGTCGCTGCGCCTGGTCGGCGACCACCAGGCGGCCGCCGCGCTCGACCTGGACACCCTGGAGAAGCGGCGGCGGGTGCTCGGCGAACGCCACCCGTACACCCTGTTCTCCGCCGGCAACTACGGCCGTGACCTGCGGGAGATCGGCGACTTCCCGGCCGCCCGCCGGACCCTCGAACGGACCCTGCGGACCTACGAGGAGGTGCTCGGCGAGAGCCACACCGAAACGCTGCGCACCGCGAAGAGTCTCGCCGTGACGCTGCGCAAGCTCGGCGAGTACGCGGCTGCCCGCCGGCTCACCGACATCTCGTTGCAGCACTACCTGCACGGGCCGGGCCGTAACCACCCGGACACCGTCACCTGCCTGCTCAACCTGGCCAGTGACGACTGGGCGGCGCGCGACCTGCGGTCGGCACTGGACCGGGCCGAGGAGGCCCGGGCGGAATACCAGCGGATCATCCCCGCCAACCGCACGTTCAGCCTGATCTGCACCAACAACATCGCGGTGTTCACCCGTGAACTCGGCGACCACGACCGGGCCCGGGCCCTGTCCGCGGAGGTCGCCGACGAGTTCGGCGCCCGGCTCAACGACAGCCATCCGTACACGCTGACGGCCCGGCTCAACCTGGCGAACAGCCTGTTCTCTCTCGGTGACGTGGCGCAGGCGCGGGAGATCGACGAGGATGTGTACCGCCGGCTGGCCGACGTGTTCGGTCCCGGACATCCGGAAACGCTCACCGCGGAGGCGAACCTGGCCCTGTCGCTGAGCGCGGTCGGTGAGGTCGAGCAGGGGCGCCGGCTCGGCGAGTCGGTGCTGGCCAAGTTCGGCGCGTTGCTCGGTCAGGAGCATCCGACGACCAGGGTGGTGCGGGTCGGTCAGCGGCTGAGTTCGGATCTGGAGCCGCCGCTGCTCTGACGGGACTGTCGCCGTCCGGCCAGGTCAACGGTCCAGGCCGGCGCCGATCCAGGCCGCCAGTCGCCGCGGCCCGCCGGCGCCGGCATCCGGGTGGGCGTACAGTGCCCGGACCAGTTCGGGGCGGGCGGTCAGGCCGCGTACGGCGGTCGGATCCACCGGTCGCAGGGCGACGGCGAGTCCGGCCCAGGCGTCGATGTCGTCGGGATCGGCGGCGAGCCGCCGTAGCCATTCGTCCTGATCAGACGGTGTTCCGGGCAGCTCGGCCGGGCGGGAACGGATCGCCGCTTCGACACCGGAAACCGGAGCGGGTCCCGGCGGGGGCGCGGGCCCCCAGTCCGCGGCCGGCACGTCCGGTCGCGCTGTTCCGGCCGCCCACTGCGTGGCGAGCCCGGCCACCGTCGCGGCGGTGGGCCGCAGGTTGCGCAGGTGCCATGACACCGCGGCCGCGACCGACAGGTCCGCCACGGCGTCCCGGACCCCGGCCGGCACGTCTTCGGTGGCGTGCCAGCCGTCGAGTGTCGCGGCAAGTCCGGCGACGAAGGTGTCGCCCGGCCCGGTCAACTCGCCGGAGGCGGCAAGCGTCGCGGCGCCCTGGCGGCTCTGCGCGAGCCAGTACGCGAATTCCAGGTGCGCGCCGGCCGCGGCGGCCCGGTGCCGGTGGCGCCGCCAGAAGTCCGCGACGGCGAGGTGGGCGTACGTGCCCTGGAGCAGGGCTCCCACCGGCCGTGGGTCGAGGCGCCAGGGCGCCCGGTGTCGGGGCGGCCCGGCACCGGAACACAGGTCGACCAGATCGAGCAGGGCATTCAGCTTCATGTGCTGGAACTCGTGCAGCATCAGCAGGGCGAGACCGGCCGCGTCGGCGGGTACGGCGAGGGCGATCGAGCCGCCGGCGCGACGGGACGCCGCGCTGACGTTGCCGGCGGCCGGCGACAACGGCACGATCGCCCACAGTAGACCCTGAATCGCCGCGGCATGGTCGGGATGGTCCGCCACGATCGACTGCCAGGCGTCGCCGAGCAGCGCGGCGAAGCGGGCCAGACCGGCGTCGTCGAGCCGGTCGGCGGCCGGCCACTGGTAGCAGTCCCGCTCCGGATCCACGTCGTCGACGGCGAGGGTGAGTCGCTGCCCGGACGCCTCGACGGTCAGCCGCCGCAGCGGCCACCACACGCGGGTACCGGCGTCGAACGGTGCCGGTACGGAGAGCGTGTCGCGGCTGCCGACCACGGAGATCCCGGTGAACGTCCCGCATACGGTGGCCGGCCCGGGGCCGACCCCGACGGCTGTGCCGAGGGCGGGCAGGTGCAGGTGACCGGCGTCGGTGGGAACCCGGATGGTGAACCGCAGCCCGGCCAGGGCGGCGGCCGCGGCCGCGTACCGGCACAGCAGATCGTCAGGGGTGCCCTGCCGGAGCCGGGCCGCGGCGGCCGCGTCGAGGTGCGGCTGCCCCAGCACGGTTCGCACCGCCTCGGGAGCCTGCCGGTCCGCGGTGGACAGCAGGTCGAGAGCGGCCTTCCCGCGGGGCCGGCCGCGGCGGCGAGCGCCCGCAGCAGCAGGCGCCGTTTGGCGAGTTGCCCGTCGTGCAGGACCCCGATGGCGGCCGGATCGCCGTAGCCGGCGGCCAGCCCGCCGAACTGGGCCGCCGTCAGGCGCAGGGCCGGGACCGCCGGCGGGTCAGAGGCTGGAGTTGAAGGCAGAGACCGCGTCGGATCGGGCACCGGCCATCGCCTCCTCGGCAACCCGGCGCAGCGAGTGCCCGAGCACGGTGTCCTCCATGGACAGCAACAGGTGCAGCGGTAAATCGGCAAGCTGGATGACGTCGGTGTCGATGTCCTGCTTGTGCTCTTCCACAACAACCCCTCTGGGGAAAGGCGCGGCGATGTCGGCCTCGCGGGCCGACCGCGTCGGTGTCAGTGCCGGTTGAACGTGAGCCATGTTGTCGCGAACTCGACCGCCGGCCGCATCGGCAGGAGCCGGCACTGCGCCGCGCCGACCCGGCCGACCGTGACCTGCCCGGACGTGTCCTCGAAGGCGGCGCCGAGCCGGTCGAAGTCGCGGTCGTCGAGGGCGACCGTCGGATACTCGATCCAGCGTCGCCCGGCGTCGTCGCTCACCGCGCACGCGGCGATCCGGGCCGGCGGCGCCGGCAGCCGGTATTCGGCGAGGTGGAACGCGGTGCACCGGTTGAAGCCGACCCCCAGCAGCAGGATGTGGGCATCGGCCTTCTCCAGCCGGGCCAGCGGCGACTCGTCACCGAGCGGCGACTCGAGCAGGTGATGTTCCATCAGCTCGGCGGCGCGCGGGCCGATGGCGGCGAACGAGGTCTGTGGGTGGGTGCTGCGCACGGCACCCGGCCAGGTGCGTACCCGTTCGGGGACCACGCCGACGGCGGTGCTGGGCGTGAGTGCGGCGTCGAACCCGGGCAGGTGGTCCCGGATGGTCTGCCACCACGACTCCGGCACCGGGTTCTCGGTCCAGGTCGACGGGTCGCGATTGTCCGGCGTCTGGGCGGTGACCACGAGGTTGCCGGTCGGTCCGAGCACGTCCAACAGGGCGTGTACGACGGTGGTGGCGCCACCGCAGACCCAACCCAACGCACTCAACGACGTATGCACCAGGATCGTCTCGCCTCGCGTGACGCCCAGCCGGGCGAGATCGGACGCGAGGGAGACTCTGGTTTGTGGGCCGGACGCGGGAGCCGTCACGAGGCGTGATTCTCGCACCTGTCGGGGCTGGCGTCCGTCCGACATCAGGTTCCAACCGCGCGGAATTCGTCCAGACCGTCCTGTCAGGTCGTGGGCGTCGGCCCGCCCGGCTCTGTCGGGCACCCGGATGTGGACCGCGCCGCGGCCGACCCGATCGGCCACTACCGATGTTGGTGGTGAGTATCGAGAATTCTCGTTATGGCGGCTACGACGTCGGTCGAGGTGCTCGCCGTCCGCTGGCGGCGGCAGAGCGTCTGGTCCCAGGGTGCCAATCAACTCAAGGCGCAGATCCGGCGGGCCCGACTCTGGGCCATGCTCCTCACCGTGGGCGGCGCGCTGTTCAGCGCCGTCTCGGTTCAGCTGATCAGTTGGCTGCCGACCGGTGCCAAGGTCTTCGCCGGCCTCGCCGCCGTGTCGCTGGGGCTGGTGCCGGTGCTCGGTAGGGGAGCCGGATCCACAGTGGTCCGGGACTGGACCCGGGCGCGGTCGGTCTCCGAGGCGATCAAGACCGAGATCTACACCTACCTCGCCGGTGTCACGCCGTACCGGGGGGAGGACCGGACCACCGTGCTGGTCGACCGGCTGGACGCCCTGATGATCGGCGCCGACGATCTGGAGCAGCACGTGGCGGGGATCGCCCCGGTGCCGCGCCCGCTGCCGGACGTGCACGACGTCGACTCGTACGTCCGCATCCGGGTACAGGCCCAGATCGACGGCTACTACCGGTTCCGGGCGGCCGGACTGCGCCACCGCGTCAACCTGCTGCGCCGGATCGAGCTGGGCCTCGCCATGCTCGGTGCGGTGCTCGCCGCCATCGCCGGATTCGTGCCGGCGGCCGGGTTGACCGCCTGGGTCGGGCTGATCACCACGATCAGCACCGCCGTCGTCGCGCACGCCGCCGCGGAACGCTACGAATACCAGCAGATCGAGTTCTCCCGTACGGCGGACGGGCTGGAGGATCTGCTTGCGCGGTACGTCGACGGGCCGGGCGGCGCCGCTGCCGACGACGCACTCGTGGCCGGCTGCGAGCGGGTGATCTCGATCCAGAACGAGGGTTGGATGGCCAAACTCAACAGCGAGGAACCCGCCGCCTGAGTCGGGCGCAGGCCCCCGTTGCCGACCGCGCTGTCACCCGTTCGACGGACCCGGGGCGGTGATGAAGATCATCAGTGACCCGGCCGGAGCGGCCTTGGGTGGCCGTCGTTCGCCGCTGTGGACCGACCGGGGAGTCGTCGTGGCCCGGTGGTTGTCCGTCCGGGTGTCGTCGCGGAACGTGTCGACGACGCTGTTCGGGTCGGCGAGTATGCGATGGACGATTGCAAAACTGGACGAAAGCCGCATCAGCCGACATTGGCATGATTGTAAGGAAATTAACGACCGACTAATGCCTTGCTGGCTGCCGGCATGTATCGACGGTCCTATGTGGTGCTGTTATCGCCGCGTGATCTAAGTCGGCTTGCTGGCCTTGACCGCATGGCGTTTTATGTGCCGGGTGGGTCGTCATTCGGGATGCCACGCGGAAGCCGGAAGCCGGTGTAGCGGTTCGTTCACGCTTCGACGTGATGAAAAATCTTCGTTCTCCGTGTGTTGCCGGCGTTCGGCTGGTGGCGCGTATTCCTGTGCATTGCCTCGCTGTCCGGGTGGATTCATCTCGGGCAACGTCCGGTGATCATTGCATCACGAATGGTGATGCCCGGCGGGGCCGATGTCAGTGTCGGCGACCCAGGGTCTGTCATGCGCTATTGGGGGGCGAATGCTGGTCGAGCGTGACATGGAATCGGCGCTTCTGGACGGGGCCCTGACCGAATGCGCGAGCGGTAACGGGGGCGCCGTCACGATCACCGGACCGGTCGGATCCGGCAAGACCGCGCTGCTACGGCTGGCCGCGCAGCGGGCCACCGACGCCGGCTTCACGTTCCTGAGCGCCAAGGGGTCGCGGGCCGAGCGGGCCCTCCCGATGGGCCTCATGGGCCAGGTCTTCGGTGGTGCCGATCTGCCCGACGACGCCACGGCCGAGGTCGCCCGACTGCTGGACTGTCGGGCGATGACCGCCGCTGCCGGGCACACGACGGCCGCCGAACAGCCCGATGCCCGCGCCTGGCGCGGTCTGACCAGGGTCCTGCTCGAACTCGCCGAGCGTACGCCGCTTCTGATCGGCATCGACGACGCCCATTTCGCCGACACCGAATCCATCCAGTACCTGCTGTACCTGCTGCGCCGGATCGACCGGGCCCGGATGCTCATCGTGATCAACGAGTCCGGCGGGCTGCGGCGGTCCTGGCCGATGCTGGCGGCGGAGCTGCAAAGCCACGCGAACTCCCGGCAGTTGCGGCTCAACCTGCTCTCGTCGGCCGGCGTGGCCACCGCCCTCGCCCGGCATCCGGACCTGCGCGGCGTCGCCCCGGCCGCCTGGCACGAGGTCAGCGGCGGCAACCCGCTGCTGCTCAACGCCCTGATCGAAGACCACCGGCTCGGGCCCGGCGGCGCGGAACCGGTCGCTGGCGAGGCGTTCGCGCAGGCCGTTCTGACCTGCCTCTACCGGGGCGACGAGTCGATGCTGCCGGTCGCCCGCGGACTGGCGGTGCTCGACGAGCCGGCCACCCCGAGGCTGCTCGACGAGTTGGTCCAGGACGTCTGCACCGCGCCGACCGGAGGGCTGGCCGCCATCACCGAGATCGGAATCCTGGCCGACGGCCGGTTCCGGCACCCGCGGGCGGCCAGCGCCGTACTGGACGGCATGAGCCCCGCCGACCGGGCCGACCTGCACGAACGGGTCGCGCAGCTGCTCTACCGGAACGGCGCGCCGGCCCTGACGGTCGCCCGGCACAAGCTCGCCGCCCGCCGGGCCGGGGCACCCTGGTCGGTGCCGCTGCTGCAGGAGGCCGCCGAGCAGGCCCTCGCCGCCGACGACACCACCGCGGCGATGGACTGTCTCCGGCTCGCCGAGGGCGGGCGGGACGCGCACCCCGAGTGCACACGGATCCAGGCGGCCCTGCTGCGGGCCAGCTGGCGCCTCGACCCGGCCACCGCCGAGCGGTACAGCCCGGCTCTGATCCAGGCCGCCCTCGCCGGGAAGTTGCCGCTCACAGCGGCGGCGATGCTGGTCAACCACCTGATGTGGTTCGGTCGGCCGGCCGAGGCGGCCGCGGTCCTGGCCGCCGTCGTCGACTCGGTCGATCCCGACGACCCGGAGGCCGCGATCAACCTCTACCCGGTCGAGTCGCGGTTCGCGTACATCTACCCCGAGCTGGCCGGTCAGTTGCCGGGCGACCGGATCCGCCCGACGCCGCTGGCCCTGGCGACGTCGACCGGGAAGTTGCGGATCCAGACCGCCACGATCCTCGACTCGATCCGCCGGGGCCGGATCACCGAGGACGCCGTGGACGACGCCCAGGCGATCCTCCAGCAGTACCGCATCGACGACCACACGTACGACGGTATTCTTGCCGCACTGGAGATTCTGGTGCACGCCGAACACCTGGAAACGGCGGCGTTCTGGTGCGACTCGTTGTTGTCCCAGGCTGACGAGCGACACATTCCGACCTGGAGCGCCCTGCTCTCCTCGATTCGCGCGACAATCAGTTTCCGGCAGGGTGACATGGCGGAGGCGGAACGGCACGCCAACCTGGCGATGTGTCGAATCCAGCCGGCGGGGCTGGGCATTTTCGTCGGTATTCCGTTGTCGATCCTCCTGCTTTCGGCGACCCGCCGGGGTCAGTTCGAGAAAGCGCTCCGACTGTTTGCCGTACCGGTGCCCGCTGTCATGTTCCGCACCCCTTTCGGGTTGCAGTACCTGCGCGCCCGTGGCCGCTTCCACCTGGCTCGGGGAGCTACCGGGCCGCCGTCGAGGATTTCGAGGCGTGCCGGGAACTGGTCACCAGGTTGGGGGTCGACCTGCCCGCGATCGTGCCGTGGCGCACCGACCTGGCGGAGGCCCGCCTCGCACTCGGCCTGCCGGGCGCCGACCTCGTCGCCGACCAGCTCGCCCGACTCGGCCCCGCCAACCGGCGTACCCGGGGGATAACCCTGCGCGTCCTGGCGGCGACGGCCGACCTGGCGCAGCGGGTCCCGATCCTGCGCGAAGCCGTCGACGAGTTGCAGGCCGGTGGCGACCAGTTGGAACTGATCGAGGCGCTGACCGAACTCGGCGAGGCGCAGCACGCGCTCGGCGAATACAGCAAGGCCAGGACCACCCACCGCCGGGCACAGCAGGTGGCGACCAAACACCACCTCTACGAGCTGGTGGGTGGCCGCGCCGAGAGTGCCCCCGGGGTGCAGTCGATCGAGGAGCTGAGCGACGCCGAGCGGCGGGTGGCCGCGCTCGCCGCCCGGGGCACACCAACCAGCAGATCGCCCGCAAGCTCTTCATCACCGTCAGTACCGTCGAGCAGCACCTGACCCGGGTCTACCGGAAGCTGCGCATCAACCGGCGCTCCGATCTGCCGTTCAGCCTGGCGTCGGAGCTGCGCAACACGGCGTAGCGGACGCTCGTGCCCGAACCGGCGCCGGACGTGTCGTCGGGTCCGGAGCTCGTGTGGCGCCCCCTTGCGGTGAGTGATCCACTGTGTAGGTGACGAACGGGACCCGCACCCTCCGGCTCCGGCCGCCTCGCAATCCGGTCGAACGTCGGGCCATCGGCTGGTGGGCGGTGCAGGCGGTCGTCGTCTCGATCCCGGTCCTGGCCCCCCTGCTGATCGTCGGGCTGCTGGTCCGGCCGGCACGGCAGTGGCTGTTGCTCGCCGCCGCATTGGTCGGCGTCGTGGCGCTCTTCTACGCCCTTGTCGTGCCGTGGATCCGTTACCGGGTGCACCGCTGGGAGGTCACGCAGGACGCGGTCTACACCCGCCGGGGATGGTTCCTCCAGCAGTGGCGGATCGCGCCGATCTCGCGTATCCAGACGGTCGACACCGTCCGTGGCCCGATCGAACAGCGCTTCGGGCTGTCGACCGTGACCGTGACCACGGCGTCCGCCAAGGGCGCGATCAAGATCGAGGGACTGGACCGGGAGAGCGCCGAGACGCTGACCCACCGGTTGACCGAGATCACCCAGGCCACCCCCGGGGACGCGACGTGACCGGCGGCGAGGAACGGCCGGGGGAACCGGCCGAGGAGGCGGCCTGGCACCGGGTCGACGGCCGGACGCTGGCGCTCACCGCGATCTACCTGACCGGGTGGGTGATCGCCGCCGGCGGCATCACCGCCTTCTTCCTGCTCCGGGGCGACGTCTCCACGACGGTGGTGCTGACCTTCGTCGGCGGACCGGCGCTGCTGATCGTGGTCGGTGGGGTCCTGATCGATCTGGTGCGCTGGCGGTACGAGTTCCACCGGATCACCGACCAGCGGATCGAGAAGAAGTTCGACTTCGTGTTCCGTACCCACAAGTCGGTCGCGCGGGACCGGATCCGCAGTGTCGACGTCAACGCCAGCGTCATCTACCGGATGCTGGGTGTGGCGAGGGTCAAGGTCGGCACCGGGCAGCAGGACTCCTTCGGCGAGGTCGTCATCACCTTCGACCCGGTGAACCGCGCCGGCGCCGAACGGCTCCGGCGCGAACTGCTGCGCAAGTCTCCGGAAGGCACCGAACAGGACGACGCCCCGCCACTGGCCGGGTTCCGCTGGGCGTGGCTGAGATACGCCCCGGTGTCGATCGTCACCCCGATCCTGGGTGCCTCGGCCTTCGGCGCGGTGATGCAGGTCGCCGAGTGGTTCTCCGCCGAAGCCGCCGTGATCTCCTGGGTCGGCGACGTGTTCGACGGGGTTCCGCTGATCGTGATGATCGCGACGCTGGCCGGCATCGGCATGGTGGTCGGCTCGATCGGCGCGGTCGCCCTCTGGATCGAACTGTGGTGGTCCTACCGGCTGACCCAGGAGTCCGGCACGCTGCTGGTCCGGCGCGGACTGATCACCTCCCGGTCGTTGACCCTGGAGGAGCGCCGGCTACGCGGCATCGAACTGGTGGAGCCGATCGGAGCCCGGCTGTCCGGCGGTGCCCGGCTCGACGCGGTCGCCACCGGGTTGACGCTGCGCGCCGACGACCAGCGCAGTGACCCGCGTACGTTGCTTCCGACGGCCCCCGCGCGCTGGCGCACCGGGTCGCCGCCGCCATCCTGCGGGAGCCGGTGAACCCGACCGAAGCGGTCCAGCTCACCGGCCACCCACCCGTGGCGCGGCGCCGCCGCCTCGGCTGGGCGGTGGCCACGATCGCCGGATTCTGCGGACTGCTCGCCCTGCTGGGAGTGCTGCTGACCGACGTGCTGGTGAATCTGGCCTGGGTCTCCGCCATCCTGCTGCTGCCGGTCGGGATCGGGCTGGCGCTCGATGCCTACCGCAACCTCGGGCACGGCATCACCGGCAGGTATCTGGTCGCCCGTCGGGGCACGATCCGCCGCGGCACGGTGGCCCTGCTCCGCGACGGGGTGATCGGCTGGACGGTCACCAGTTCGCCGATGCAGCGCCGGGCCGGCCTCGTCACCCTGACCGCGACGACGGCGGCGAACCACGGGGCGTACCGGATTCCCGACATCGGGCTGGCCCAGGGGCTCGCGTTCGCCGACGCCGCCGTGCCCGGGCTGCTGGGTCAGTTCCTGGAGCGCGACGAGGACGACGAGGTCACTTGATGAACTCGGGCGAGACCTGCGGCGGCCAGGTGCCGGCGTTCAGCACGCCCATCGAGTACGCCCGGGAAACCAGCGCGGCCCGGTTGGGCGCCTTCAACTTCTTCATCATCGTCGCCACGTGGTATTCGACGCCCTGTCGGCTCAGGTAGAGCTTGGCCGCCAGGTTGACCGTCGACATGCCCATCGCGACGCCCTGGAGGATACGGGCGTCCAGGTCGGTGAGGACCTTGTGCCGGGCGGTCCGGGGCGCCGACTCGTCCCACTGCAACATGACGACGAGGCTGGACACGACCGGCGACCGGTCCCGTACGGAGACGGCGGTGAGTTGGGCGGGGAGAAGGTAGTTCCCGGCCCGTACGCCGAGGACCCGCTCGGCGATCCGCTCACACCGTCCCTCGACGAGGCCGACGAACTGGCGGCGCAGGTGCGGCTGGGTGTCCAGCCCCAGGAAGTCGAAGAGTTCGCGGCCGACGATGTCACCGGACCCGCCGAGGTCGCGGCGGAACTGTTCGTTCGCCTCCTCGATCCTGAGCGTGAGATCGACGCTGGCCATGCAGATGCCGGACCGTTCGAGCAGCGACCGGTAGGCGTCCGCGTGCAGCTGAGCGGATCGGGCCCGGTCGACGATCTCCTGCGGAGTACGTTCCATCAATGCCTGGGACACGCGAGCCTGTTCCTCTCCATGGCGCCGTAGGCGGTGATCACGCACGGTGATGATGACTCTGGTACGCCGGAAGGGGTGGGTGTTTGTCGTATGGCAGCGATCATGGTGGCCGGGCCGACGAACGTGAAACCCGTATCCACCCCCTAGCGGCAACGGCGCGATCGGGGTGGTCACCTAGGGGACAGCGCCGTTCCCCCTAGGGGTGGCTGCGTGCCCGAACGGATCTTTCTCCTGTTGATACTGGCGTCACCCTAGATTTGCCCTGCGGTGGCCTTGTGCGTTCCGCCGCACTCGGTGACCGGGTCACGCGACCCGAGCCCGTCGACGACCTCGCCGGCCCGGTCAACCGACGACCTTGCTGCGCCGTTCCAGCAGCACGACGTCGCGCCAGCGGCCGTGATGCCGGCCCATCCGCTCCCGGGTGCCGACGAGCCGGAATCCGTGCCGCTCGTGCAGGGCCAGGCTGACCTCGTTCTCCGGGAAGATCATGGCCTGGATCGTCCAGATCCCGGCCGCTTCGGTCGAGGCGATCATCGTGTCCAGCAGCCGCCGTGCCACACCCCGCCCGTGCGCCGCCGGATCGACGTACACCGAGTGCTCGACGACGCCGACGTACACGGCCCGGGTCGACACCGGTGAGACGGCGACCCAGCCGGCCACAACGCCGTCGATCACGGCGACGTGGCGGTGCTCCGGCAGCTTTCCGGCGTCGAACGCCGGCCAGCTCGGGGCGGTCAGCTCGAAGCTCGCGTGCCCGGTGTCCAGGCCGGCCTGGTAGATCCGCAACACGGCATCGGCGTCGTCGGTCCGCATGGCACGGGTGTGCATCAACGACCTCCGGTCGGGGTCGTCCCTCGGACCCGGTGCCGAGGGCATGGAACACCAGTGCATCAGATGCCGGTGCGGTCGCGGCTACGCGGGTCGTCGGCCCGGTGCGCGGCGAAGAGTTCGCCGGCCCGGGCGCCCAGAAGGTGTTGGCGGCGGCGTGCCCGCGGAGGTCACCGGCGTCGGGTCGGATGTTGACATGGCCGCAAGTCTGGGTCATGCCGTGGTCGGCGTGAAGTGGGTCTGCGGGGCCGGGGCGAGGCATGCTTTCTGGCATGACGGACGACTCGGGTCGGGCGCTGGCTGTCGCGGAGCGGGAGATCCTGGCGGCGTTGCTGGAGTTGCCGATCCGGCACGGGTGGCGGCTGCGTGCCGAGGCGGAGCGGTTGCGGGTGCGGGCGGTGTGCGGCTGTGGGTGCCCCACCGTCTACTTCACCGACGGTCCGGTCGGTGGCACGGAACTGGTCGCCGAGGCCGAGGTGGCCGGAACCGACGGCGACGTGGTGCTGCTGTTCGCGTCCGCGTCCGGTGTGGACTCGCTGGAGTATGTCTGGCTCGGTGATCTCCCGCCGACGGGCTGGCCGCCGGCCGGTTCACTGATCAACCTGCGGGTCCGCTGATCCGGCTTCGACGCGCCGGGGTGGCCCGGGCCCGGGTGGTCCGGTTGTGGGCCCGGGCGGGCCGTCAGTAGGTGTAGGTGACGGTGAGTTCGTAACTGCTGCTGTGTTTCGGCGGGGTGAGCACGTACGTCGTCGGGGCACCGATTCCGACCACGTACTGGAACGTGGTGTTGGCCGGGAAACCGGCGAATGCCGTCGTCGTGGCACTCCACGACTGTGTCGACAGGTTGGGGCTGACGAGTAGGCACTGGGTGCCGTTCGGGCCGGCGCACAGATAGACGGTGTAGATCCGCAGCGGCGGCGGGATCTCCATGAAGATCCAGCGGTAGTAGACCGTGGTGATGACGGCGCCGGGCGGGGTCGCCGGTGCGGTGAAGGCGTTTCCGTAGTAGAGCCAGTTGGTCTGGTAGATCGTCGGGTAGGACGTTCCCTGGTGCTGGGTCCAGGACGCGGTCGCGGCCTGTGCCGGAGTGGTGATCGACAGGGCCGCGAGTACGCCGACGAGCAGGCCGGCGATCGTGGCGGCGACTCTCGCCCGGGGCGTTCTGACCGGGGTGATCAGGGCAGGGTCGTTCGACGTACGGAGCATCCGCTCTCCAAGGGAATGGGATGGGCCTGCCATGGCCCGCGTGCACCAATGATTGCTGCCGATGGAAGGTCAACTCGACCGGCGGAAAACGCGGGATGCGGGAAACGATCAGGGGCGTTCAGTCTTCAGATGTATTGACATTCGTGATTGCGCGCAATGCTCGATCGGGCAGCGGCGGGGGTCGTGGTGGGGCAGGGTGAGGTGGCGGTCACGTGGGGGTTGCGGATACCCCATGGGGTATATGGTGAGCGTGGGAGGTGGTCGACATGCGGCACGACACGGCAGCACACGACCAACACGCCGGCGACGGCGAGCACGGCGGCCCTGACCAGCACACCCGTCCCGATCGGCACGGTGGTCACCAGGGGCACGACAAGCACGCCGGGCACGACCCGGAGGTCTTCCGCCGCAAGTTCTGGCTCAGCCTGGCCCTGACCGTGCCGATCGTGGTGACCAGCCACATGGTGATGGACTGGTTCGGCTACTCGGTGGACTTCCCCGGCATGGCCTGGATCGGCCCGGTCCTCGGCACGGTGGTGTTCCTCTACGGCGGCTGGCCGTTCCTGACCGGCGCCGTACACGAGGCCCGGGACCGGGCGCCGGGCATGATGCTGCTGATCGCGATGGCGATCACGGTCGCGTACGTCGCCTCGCTCGCCACCACCCTCGGCGCGTTCGACCTCGACTTCTGGTGGGAGCTGGCGGCGCTGGTCACCATCATGCTGCTCGGGCACTGGCAGGAGATGAAGGCGATCGGCCAGGCGCAGGGCGCCCTGTCCGCACTCGCCGCGCTGCTGCCCGACGACGCCGAACGGGTCGGCGACGGCCGTACCGAGCGGGTTTCAGTGGCCGACCTGCGCGTGGACGACGTGGTCCTGGTCCGCCCAGGCGGACGGGTGCCCGCCGACGGCCGGATCGTCGACGGCGGCGCCGAACTCGACGAGTCGATGATCACCGGAGAGTCCCGGCCGGTCGCCCGGTCCGTCGGGGACCGGGTGGTGGCCGGCACCGTCGCCACCGACTCCGCGGTCCGGGTACGCGTCGAGGCCGTCGGCGACGACACCGCCCTGGCCGGCATCCAGCGGCTCGTCGCCCAGGCGCAGCGGTCCAGCGGCCGGGCCCAGGTGCTCGCCGACCGGTTCGCCGCCTGGCTGTTCTACATCGCGATCGCCACCGCCGTGGTCACGTTCACGGTGTGGGCGGTGCTCGGCAACGCCGACGAGGCGGTGGTGCGTACCGTCACCGTGCTGGTGATCGCCTGCCCGCATGCCCTCGGGCTGGCCATTCCCCTGGTGATCGCGCTGTCCACCGCCGTCGCGGCGAAGGCCGGCATCCTGGTCAAGGACCGGCTCGCGCTGGAGCGGATGCGTACGGTCGACGCGGTGCTCTTCGACAAGACCGGCACCCTGACCCGGGGCGAGCACGTCGTCACCGCGGTCGCCGGCACCACCGGCACCGACGCCGACGAGGTGCTGCGCCTGGCGGCCGGGGTGGAGGCCGACAGCGAGCATCCGCTCGCCCGGGCCATCGTCGCCGCCGCGACCGGGCCGGCGTCGGCCACCGACTTCCGGGCGTTGACCGGGCGCGGGGTGCGGGCCAGCATCGACGGCACCGAGTACGCCGTCGGCGGACCCGCGCTGCTGCGGGAGCTGGGTGTCGACGTACCGGCGGAACTGGCGACCGACACGGCGGACTGGTCGCGGCGCGGGGCGGCGGTGCTGCACCTGCTACGGCTCGACGACACCGGACCGGCCCGGGTGCTCGGCGCGCTGGCCCTGGCCGACGAGGTACGCCCCGAGGCCCGGCAGGCCATCGCCGACCTGCGGGCGCAGGGCATCTCCAGGATCGTGATGATCACCGGGGACGCCCGCCCGGTGGCCGACGCGGTCGCCGCCGAACTCGGGCTCGACGAGGTCTTCGCCGAGGTCCTGCCGGCCGACAAGGACGACGCGGTGGGCGAGCTCCAACGCCGCGGACTGCGGGTGGCGATGGTCGGCGACGGCGTCAACGACGCGCCCGCGCTGGCCCGCGCCGACGTCGGCATCGCCATCGGCGCCGGCACCGACGTCGCGATCGAGTCCGCCGGGGTCGTCCTGGCCTCGTCGGACCCGCGCGGGGTGACCGGGGTGATCCGGCTGTCCCGGGCCTCCTACCGCAAGATGATCCAGAACCTGGGCTGGGCCGCCGGCTACAACGTGGTGGCGTTACCGCTGGCGGCCGGGGTGCTGGCCTGGGCCGGGGTGGCGCTCAGTCCGGCCGCCGGCGCGCTGCTGATGTCGGCCTCCACGATCGTGGTGGCCCTCAACGCCCAACTCCTGCGCCGCGTCCGCCTCGGCGGATAGCTCCGAGGGCGGCCGGTCGCAATATGCGGGCGGCCGGGCGGCCGCGTGGGGTACGAATGGCGGACCGGACAAGGCGGGGGCGGTGGTGGGCATGGATCTGTGGAATCGGCTGCGGGGGATGGCCACCACCGTTCCGGTCGAACGCGACCACCTGCCGAAGCCACCAGGCCCCGACCTGCTGCGGGCCGCCGGGGACGCTTTACGAGGACAGGCCGTCACCGGCCTGATCACGATCACCCGCGACGGTGACGAGGGCCTGCGGGCGGCGACGGCCGACACTCTTGGCGCCTGGCCCGCCCCTACCTGGATGGCTGTCGACGAGGAACTGCGGGAGCGGTGGTGGTGGGCGCCGGTCTGGACCGTACGGGTCGCGGAGCGGATCGCCGACGATAGCGCCGATCTGCTCCGTCTCGTGGTGGCCGGCTGCCACCACGACGGGTGGATCCGCGAGGCGACGGTCACCCGGCTCGCGGACCACGCGCCGCATCCGGCGGCGCTCGCGGTGCTGGCACTGCGCTGCGCCGACTGGGTGGAGCCGGTCCGCGACCGGGCCCGCACCACAGTGGACGAACGGGTGCCGGTCACCGGTGCGGCGCTGGCGGTGCTCGCCGGGATGGCGTACGCGCTGCGTGCCCGGCGGCACGGCGGCTGGCTGGCCGAGCGGGTCGAGCGGGCGCTGCGGGAGTTGCCGCCGGACGGCCTCGAACCGCTGCTCACCGCCCGCGACCACCGGACCCGGCGGGCGGCGTACCGGGCCGCGCTCGCCGCCGGCCGGCTCGGTCAGCGGCAGTTGGTCACGGCGGCGGTCCGCGACGGCGACCCGCCGATCCGGGCGATGTGCGCCCGGGCCGCCGTCGCCGTCGCCGGCCCGGACGAATTGCGGGAACTGCTTGCCAGCCGTACGGCGCTGGTGCGGGCCGAGGCACTGCACGCCCTCACCACGGCCGGTGACCCGGCCGCCGCCGAGGTGGCGCTGCTCGACCGGCATCCCGTGGTGCGGGCCACCGCCCAGGCCGCGCTGCGCCGGGCCGGCACCGATCCGGCGGCCCGCTACCGGCGACTCGTCACGGGCCAGGACCCGCCGGTACCGGCGGTGATCGCCGGGCTCGGCGAGACCGGCGGAGCCGTGGACGCCGTCCCGCTCACCCGATGGTTGGCCCATCCCCGCCCCCGGAGCCGGGCCGAGGCGGTCCGGGCCCTGCGCCGCCTCGGCGCCGCCCGCCCGGAAGACCTGCTGCCACTGCTGCGCGACGACTCCGGCGCGGTCACCCGGCAGGTCGTCACGAGCCTGCGGCAGCAGGCTGGCGGGCTGGACCCGGCGATGCTCGCCGGCCTGACCGCTCCGGACAACCCGCCGTACGTCCGCTTCGCCGGCTACCGTCTGCTGCTGGCCGGCGGCGCGTGGCAGCGGGTCGTCACCGACCTGCGGCTGCTCGACGACGCCGACGAGCGGCTGCGCGGCAGCGCCCGGGCCGACCTCGCGATGTGGCTCCACCGGCAGGCGGCGACCACCTACGGACAACCGGGGCCGCGTCTCGCCGCCGAACTCGACCGGCTGACCGAGCGGGCCCGACCGGTCCTCGGCGAGCGCCGGGTCCGGCTGCTGCGCTTCCACGCCGGACTGCCGGTGGAGGTCAACCGCCGGGGGTGATCAGGCCGGTGGCACGACCGTCGTCATACGGATGCCGCGCGCGAAGGAGACCTTCCGTCCCGACAAAAGTTGATCTGAGCACCAGCGACCCTACCCGCGCCGGATAAGGTCCCTGACGCTCAGCTCAACGATGACCACCGCCCAGATGCAGCGCAGGACGTCGAACCGCAGTGACCGGCGCGGGCAGCGGAGCGGGCGCGCATCGCCCGGATCAGCGAGGGTCAGCCGCCCGGGGTGACCAGGCCGTTCTCGTAGCCGAACACCACTGCCTGCACCCGGTCGCGCAGGCCCAGCTTCTGCAGGATGCGGCTGACGTGGGTCTTGGTGGTCTGCTCGGCGATGAACAGCGACGCGGCGATCTCGGCGTTGGACATGCCGAGCGCCACCAGCCGCAGCACCTCCCGTTCCCGGTCGGTCAGCGCGTTGAGCGCCGTACTGCCCGCCGTCCGCCTGGGCTGGGCGTCGACGAAGTTCTCGATGAGGCGGCGGGTGATGCTCGGCGCCAGCAGCGCCTCGCCGCCGGCGACGACCCGTACGGCGCGCATCAGCTCGTCGGGTTCGCTGTCCTTGAGCAGGAAGCCGCTGGCCCCGATCCGCAGCGCCTCGTAGATGTAGTCGTCGATGTCGAACGTGGTCAGCATCAGTACCCGTGGGCTGTGTCCCTCGGTGCGTTCCGGGCCGAGGATCGCCCGGGTGGCGGCCAGCCCGTCCAGCACCGGCATCCGTACGTCCATCAGCACCACGTCGGGTCGCAGGCTGCGGCAGCGGTCGACGCCGGCCCGACCGTTCTCGGCCTCGCCGACCACCGTCATGTCGTCCTGCGAATCGAGGATCGCCCGGATCCCGACCCGGATCATCGACTGGTCGTCCACGATCAGAATCCGGATCACCCGTTGCTCCCGTCGGCCGCCTCGTCCCACCGTATCGGCAGCCGGGCGAGTACCCCGTAGCCGCCGCCGGCCAGCGGGCCGGTCTCCAGGGTGCCGCCGACCAGCCGGACCCGTTCCCGCATTCCGTGCAGCCCGTGGCCGGCCCGGCCGACCTCCTCGGGCGGCCCGACGGGTCCGGCGGCCGGGGCGTTGGTGACGACGACGGCGAGGACGTCGCCGGGTTCGACGTCGACCCCCACGACGGTGGGGGCGCCGGCCGCGTGCCGGATGACGTTGCTCAGCGACTCCTGCACGATCCGGTAGGCGGCCAGCGCGACCGCGTCCGGTACCGCCGTGCGGCGCACCTCGTCGCCGATCCGCAGCTCGACGGGTACGCCGCCGCGGCGTACCGATTCGGCCAACTCGTCGAGCCGGTCCAGGCCGGGCACCGGCCGCAGGTCGACGGCGGCGTCCTCGTCGCGGAGCACGGCCAGCAGTTGCCGCATCTCGCGCAGCGCGCCGCGGGCACCGGCGGCGATCTGCCCGAACTCGGCCCGCGACTCGTCGTCGATGTTCTTGATCCGGTACGCCGCCGACGTCGCCTGCATGTGGATCACGGACATGCTGTGCGCGACGACGTCGTGCAGCTCCCGGGCGATCCGGGTCCGTTCCTCGACCACGGCCCGCTGCGCCTGTTCGAGCGCGACGTCGCGGCGGGCGTCGACGAGCTGGCGCCGGATCACGGCCCGCTGCCGGAAGGCGATCGCGCCGAGCGTGATCAGGGCCGAGTTCGTGGCATAGATGACGAGCAACGGTTCGGCCTCGGCGACGGTATGGCCGGCCCGCAGGTCGAGCACCACCAGCAGGAAGCACAGCAGCACGCTCGCCCACCAGGCCGTCGCCGCCACCCGCCACTCGTGGAACAGTCCGACCAGGGTCACGTGGGCGATCAGGGCGAGCAGGCCCGGAATGGTCAGCGGCCAGGTCGGGCCGGCGTCGAGCGACAGCGTGACCGCGAAGGCGATCACCCCGGCGAACTGCACCGCGGTCGCCTCGACCGGCCACCGCAGGGTCAGCGGCAGGGCCACCGCCTGCGCGATGCCGGCGGCGAAGGCGACGGCCAGCGGCACCTCGTACACCTCGGTCGCGACCGGGATGTTGACGGCCATCAGCACCACGGCCAGCGCGCCGGCCACCAGCCACGACCATGGGTTGAGCGGCTCGGCCGGGCGTACCGGCGCCCACAGCCTGATTTCCACGATTCCTCCCCGTGCCCTGCTCAGGGCGACGCTACCGGGGTCGGAGTCGGGGTGACGTCGTGCCGCGGCGGTAGGCCACCCCCTACGGCGGAGGTATGCGCGGGGCGGGCGAACTACCTCCGCCGTCCGGGCCCGAACGCCTCCGCGGGGCGACGACCGGCGCGGTGTCCCGTACCTAGCTTTCTCCCCGTCGCCGGCGAAACCGCCGCCGGGACGTGACGCGGGAGGTGCGGCAGTGGATCCGGTGCAGGCGTTGTGGACGGGGGTGACCGAACACCCGTACCTCCTGCTCGGGCCGCTGGTGCTGGTCGAAGGGCCGGCGGCGACGGTCGTCGCCGGGTCGCTGGTCGGTGCCGGGCTCGCCCGGTTCTGGCCGATCTGGCTGATCGTCGTCGTCGCCGACGTCCTCGCCGACAGCGCCCTCTACCTGCTCGGCCGGTTCGGCAACCACCGGCGGCTGGCGCCGCTGCTGGGCCGGCTCGGGCTGCCGACACACCGACGGCGGCGGCTCACCGTCGCGGTGCGCCGGGCCCTGCCGCGCGTCGTGCTCGGCGCGAAGGTCGTCGACGTCGCCGCCGTACCGGCGTTCCTGGCCGCCGGGCTCGCGCGGGCCCCGTACCGCAGGTTCGTGGCCTGGGTCGCGGGGGCCAGCACGGTACGCGCCGGACTGCTGATCGGCGTCGGCGTGCTCTTCGGCCAGGAGGTCGCCGACCTGCTCACCGAGCCCGGCACCGGGCTCGCGATCGTCGCCGGGCTGGCCCTGGCCGTCGCGGCCACCCACCTGCTGACCCGGCGGCTCGCCGGAACCCGATTCGATCCTGTCAGGGAGAAACCATGAAGATTCTCATCGGCGCCGACACGTACGCACCGGACGTCAACGGCGCGTCGTACTTCGCGCAGCGGCTGGCGACCGCGCTGGCCGGCCGGCACGAGGTGCACGTCGTCTGCCCGTCGACCGGCTACGGCAGCCGTACCACCGGCACCGGTGCGGGAATCGTCGAACACCGGGTCCGGTCGTTGCCCGTACTGCGGCGCAAGGGCTTCCGGTTCTGCGCCCCGGTACGTCTGGTCGCCGCGGCCCGCCGGATCCTCACCGAGGTACGCCCCGACGTGGTGCACGTGCAGAGCCACTTCCCGCTCTGCCGGGCGCTGATCGAGGCCGCGGACGGGCTCGGCATCCCGGTCGTGGCCACCAACCACTTCATGCCGGAGAACCTGACCCACTACGTTCCGGTCGGCGACCTCGGCCGGCGCCGGCTGCACGAATGGGCCTGGCAGGACCTGGCCCGCGTCTACGCCCGGGCCGAGGTGGTGACCGCACCGACGCCGTACGCGGCGGCGCTCGCCGAGCGCGCCGGGGTGCCCGGCCCGGTGCTGCCGATCTCGTGCGGGATGGACGTCTCCCGCTTCGGCACCGGCCGTAACCGCGCCGGGTTCCGGCTGCGCTACGGGGTGCCGGCCCGCCCGACGATCGGATACGTCGGCCGGCTCGACAAGGAGAAGAACCTCGACGTCGTGGTCCGCGCCCTGGCCCGGGTACGCCGGCACGTCGACGTCCAGCTGATGCTCGTCGGCACCGGGGCCGAGCGGGGCCGGCTGGCGGCGCTGGCCGCCGAACTCGGCGTCGCCGACGCGCTGGTGTTCACCGGATTCGTCGCCGACGCCGACCTGCCCGCCGCGTACGCCGCCACCGACGTGTTCGTCAACGCCGGCACCGCCGAGCTGCAGAGTCTGGTGACGCTGGAGGCGATGGCGTGCGGCGTACCGGTCGTCGGGGCGGACGCGTCCGCGCTGCCGCACCTGGTCCGGCACGGCGTCACCGGCCTGCTGTTCCCGCCCGGTGACGACGCGGCGCTGGCCGAGCGGCTGGTGGCGATCCTGTCGGATCCGGATCGGGCGGCGGGCCTGGGCCGACGCGGCCGGCTGCTGGCCGAGGAGCACGACGAGGCCCGCACCGTCGCCGCCTTCGAGGAGATCTATGCCCGGGTCGGTGGCAACCGGCCGGCGGTCCCGGCGCTGCGGGTCGCGGCGTGACGGCCGGAAGTGGCCTGCTGGCCACCACACCGACCGGCACCGGCGGCCGGCCGCAGGCGCCCGCCCGGGCCCCTGGCTGGTACCGGTACGCGCTGTCGGCGGTCACCGTCGCCCTGGTCGCCGGGCTGGCGC
Source organism: Polymorphospora rubra (assembly GCF_018324255.1). Lineage (GTDB taxonomy): Bacteria > Actinomycetota > Actinomycetes > Mycobacteriales > Micromonosporaceae > Polymorphospora > Polymorphospora rubra. The sequence continues at coordinate 2,095,230 of NZ_AP023359.1, read as the reverse complement.
TGCACGCGGTCGACGACGTGCATCCGCTGCACCAGATGCTGAGCGAGACCGCCGTCTCGTCGGCGGGGATCCTGCTGCTCGGTGTCGCGGCGGCCGCCCTCGTCGCCGTGGCCGGCTGCCTGGGGGTCGGGGTCCGGCGGGCCGGTCCACGCCGTGCCGGGCTGCTGACCCTGCTGCTGGTGATCTGGGCGGCGGGACTCGTGGCGCTGGCCGTGTTCCCGATGGACCTTTCCGGGGAGCCGACCACGTACGCCGGAGTGCTGCACCGGTACGGGGCCGCTGTCGCGGTCGCCGTACCGCCGCTGCTCGGACTCGTCCTCGCCGGGGCGGGCCGCGACGACGGTGCCCGGCAGCTCCGGGCGGCGTCGGTGGTCACCGGGGTGGCGGGTGCTGTCTTCGCCGCCGCGCATCTGCCCACGATCCTGCTCGACGCCGATTCGCTGCCGTACATCGGGCTGGTCGAGCGGCTCCTGCTCGCGCTGATGCTGGTCGTCGTGATCCGGGTGGCCCGGATGCTGCGGGACGCCGGGTGCGGGCCGTGAGCCCGCGGGCCGTGGGGCTCGCGGTGGTGGGAGTGCTCGCCGGCGCACTGTTCGTCAACGCCCTGCCGCATCTGGTGCACGGCGGCCTGGGGCAGCCGTTCCCCACCCTGCTCGGGGTGCCCCGGTCGGCGGCCGCGAACCTCGGCTGGGGGCTGGCGAACCTGTTCCTCGGTGTCACGCTCGCCGTCGTGGTCTGGAACGGTCTGCGGACCCTGCCGTTCCTCGCCGGGGCCGGTGCGGGCAGCCTGGCGACGGCCACCGTGCTGCTGGTCGTCATGGGGTGAGGATCCACTTCGGAGCTTCCCGGCCGCCGGGCGCGCGCCGGGACTCCCGGGAGCCGTGGGGGTGCGGCTACCACGGCGCGGTCAGCCGGCGGCTCGCGGCGCGGCCGGTGAGTGCCGCGGTGGCGGCGCATCCGGTGGCGAGGGCGAAGGCCGCCGTCGTACCCCAGGTGTCCACCAGCACCCCGGCGGTGGCCGAGCCGGCGGAGATGCCGATGCCGGCGGCCGTCGTGAGCCAGGTCAGGCCCTCGGTCCGGTGGTGGGCGGCGACGGCCCGGCCGGCGATCGAGAAGCCGTCGATGAAGGCCGGCGCGAGCGTCAGCCCGAGCGTGAACGCGGCCGGGAACAGCCATCCGGTCGTCGGCGCGACCACGAACGGCACCGTGCCCACCGTCAGCATCGGCAGTACGACCGTCAGCCGCCGGTGCGGTGGGTGGGACCAGTCGCGGGCGCCGTACCAGAGCCCGGACAGGGCACTGCCGGCGGCGATCGTCGCCAGGATCCAGCCGCCGAGTGCCTGGGTGCCCTGGCGTTCGGTGTAGGCGATGACCGCGACGTCGAGCCCGATCAGCACCGTGCTGATCAGCGCGAAGGTGAGCAGCAGCAGGGGAAGTCCGGGCGTGCGCAGGGCGGTTCCGGGCGCCGGCCGGTCCGCGGGAGCGCCCGGCGGTTCGGTGCGGTGCTGCAGCGCGAGCGCGATCGAGCCGCCGGCGGCGAGCGGAACCGCCAGGATCAGGGCGGCCGCGGGGTGCAGGTACGCGACCGACGTCGACACCAGGACCGGGCCGATGACGAGAAGTAGTTCGTCCACGACCGACTCGAAGGACGTCGCCGCGTGCAGCCGTGGCGAGCCGGTCAGCAGGTGGGCCCAGCGGGCCCGGACGAACGGTCCGATGGCCGGCATGCTGGCGCCACTCGTTGCGGCCAGGATGACGAGGACCCAGGCCGGGGCGCCGGCCCCGGCCGCCACCAGGAACCCGGTGCGGGTGACGGTGGTGGCGACGGCGGTCGCCACGAGGACCGGCCCCTGCCGGTGGCGGTCGGCGAGGCGGCCGAGCAGCGGGGCGACGAGCGAGTACGCGAGCGCGTAGGCGCCGGAGACCAGTCCGCCGAGGCCGTAGGAGCCGCTGAGTGCCGAGACGAGGAAGACGATGCCCAGGACGGTCGTCAGGTGGGCGAGCCGGGCGGCCAGTCCGGCGGTGACGAAGGCGGCGGCGCCCGGTAGGGCGAGCAGTGTCCGGTAGGGACCGGTCATGGCTCGCTCCCCAGTTCCACGGGGCATAAGCTAAATCAGGTTTCGTAGATTGTAAATGAGGTTTCGCATGTCGGATCGGGATCCGGTCGACGACGTCGGCAGCGCACACCTCGGCCGGCTGCTGTTGCGGGCGCTGCGCCAGGTCCAGGCCAACGCGGTCACCAAACTCCACGGGTGCGGCCACCCCGGCATCCGTACCGGGCACCTGCCGGTCTTCGGCTACATCGACGACACCGGCACCCGCATCACCGACCTCGCCGCCCGGGCCGGGATGACCCGTCAGATGATGGGCCGCCTGGTCCGCGAACTGGAGGACCTCGGATACGTCACGACCGGAGCCGACCCCGACGACCAACGCGCGGTCGTCGTCACCCTCACCACACAGGGGTACGGCTTCGGCGCGGACGGCGAAGCGGTGAAGGCGAGCCTCGAGCGGGAGTACGAGGAACTGCTCGGCCCGGGTGAGCCGGCCCGACTTCGCCGCTCCCTCGCACTGCTGGCGAACCTGGGCGCCGGGGAGCGACAGGATGGGTAGCGGGAAAGAGTACGAGGAGCTGGAGGAGGTTCCGGACGAGTTCCGGACCTTCGCCGACCGGCACGCGCTCGAATACCGCAACACCCTGCCCGGCATCGCCCTCTACCTGGGCGTCGCGGCGTTGTTCGTCGGGGGGCTCTTCGTGACCGTCCCCGAGGACCGCCGTGCCGGGCTCTGGCTGATCCTGCTCGGACTGGTGCTGCTCGCCGCCTGGATTCTGCTGCACCGGCGGAAGCGGCACCGGGAGGACGAGTTGCGCCGCGGATACCTGCACCGGAAGCGGAAGCAGAACGAACCCGGCGACCCGTACGAGTAGGGGCTACCCGGCCGGCTGGCCCCAGCTGCCCCGGTGCACGACGTCGGCGGTCGGCCGGCGCCGGCCGCGCAGGTCGCGGGGCGGCTCATCGCTGTAGCCGATCGAGACCGCCCCGATCGGAGCGAAGTGCGCGGGCACCCCGAACGCCTCGCGGTACGTGTCGATGCGGTCGGGCGAGATGCCGAAGAAGCAGGCGCCGAGTCCGGCGTCGACCGCCGTGAGCAGCATCAGCAGCGACGCCATGCCGGTGTCGATGTCCCAGTACGGCGCCGGCCACCGGGCCTCCGACCGGTCGGTCTGTCCCTTGTCGGGCTGCGCGTACCGGTCCAGGTAGGCGTCCTTGTTGGAGTGCGCCACGATCAGCAGCGGCGCCTGCACGTTGGCGGCGAACCAGTTCTGCGGGTCCTGCTCCGGCCGGGCCGCGTCGCGGAAGCGCGCGATGTCGTCGGCGTTGTCGAGCACCAGGAAGCCCCAGCCCTGGGAGAAGCCGGCCGACGGTGCCCGGAGCGCGTTGTGCACGATCCGGTCGACGACGTCGGGTGGGACCGGCCGGTCGGTGTAGGTGCGGACCATGCGCCGGCGGCGGACGACATCCTGGAACTCCATGGTCGGGAGTCTAGGGAAGTGTCCACGCTGTGGAAACGGGGCGACGCGCAGCGTCCGGTGGATCGGGGCGGCCATTGATACGGTAAGGCCGGCCTTTCTCGGGGGGAGGGGAGTCGGCGTGGCAGATCGTGGAGTGACCGGTCCGGCGGTGCCCGACCCGCGACAGTTCCAGGTGCGCGCGGCCATGGAACTCGAACAGCTCCACACCCTCGCCGCGGGCTTTCCGCTCCACGGGCTGGCGAACTGGACCGGTTCCCGGCAGTTCAGCTGCTGGCATACCCGCGACGGCGGCCTGGAGACGGCTGGCCTCGGCCACGGCGCCCATCCCGGCCCCGGGCCGTACGTCGACGTTCTGGTCAGCGCCGCGGTCGGTCCCGACCAGGCCCTCGAGCGTCGCCGCGAGGTCCGGTACGCAACCGAACCGCCGCGCGACGAGGAGACCTTCCGGCGGATCGACCGCGAACTGCTGGCCGTCCAACCGGACGAGGTGGTCATCCCGGTCGAGGGCGCGCCGACCCGCTTCTCGGTCTGGTGGCTTCCCGAGGGCTGGGTCGCCACGACCGTGCTCGGAGGCCACCGCTGCACCGTGTCGGCGAGCCGGATCGGGCCGGACGACGTCGAACTGTGCCGGGTGCACGACCTAAAGCCCTACTGGGACGGCCGCCGGATCTTCCCGCCCGGCAGCTGACCGGGGCTGAGGTGGATCGGATCGCCGGCTGGGTCGCCGAACACCACGGGATCGCGCTGACCGACCTGCGCGCCGTCGAGGCCGGCGCCGACCGGGGTGCCGACCTCTTCCGCGGCACCGACTCTGACGGGACCGGCTACGCCGTCAAGTGGACCGTGAACGACTCGACGGCCGGCCTGGTGATCCCGGAAGCGCTCGGGGCCGTGGCACCCGGCACGGTCGCCGACGTCGTCCGTACCCGCGACGGCGGGCTGTTGGCCGATGTCGCCGGGCGGCGCCTCGCGGTCACCCGCTGGGTCACCGGTGCCCCGGCGTTGGGCGGCCCGCTACGGCGCGAGCAATGGACGGCGTACGGCCGGCTGCTGGCCCGCCTGCACCGGGTCCCGGTCGACGACGCCCTGACGGTGGCGGTGCCGGCGGAGACGTACGACCCGGGGAAGTGGGTGCGGGCCTTCGACGACGCCGACCGCGCGGTCACCGGCGTCGGTCCGGGCGCGGACGACATCCAGCACCGGTTGGCCGAGGGTTGGACGGCCGGCCGGGACCGGCTGTTCGAGGTCCGGGACCGGGCCGTGGCACTGGCCGGGGTGCTGCGCCGCCGCGCCGACCTGCCGGCACCGGTGCCGTGTCACGCCGACCCGCATCTCGGCAACGTCATCGTCACCGGGGACACCCGCGTCGTTCTGATCGACTTCGACGACGCCGTACTCGCCCCGCCGGAGCGCGACCTCATGTTCGTGCTCGGCGGGGGAGTGCTGCCCTTCGCGCCGGCCACCACCGTGCAACAGGCGTGGTTCCTCGACGGCTACGGCGGTGTCGACCCCGACCCGGAGCTGCTGACCTACTACCGGTGCACCCGGGCCCTCGAAGACGTCGCCGAGCTCGCCACGGTCGCGCTCGACCCCGCCCTCGACCTGGCGGAGCGGGCCGAGAACCTCGGCTACGTCGAGGGCGTGCTCGGGCCGTACGGCCTGCTCGCCCAGGCGCTGCCGGGAGGGTAGGCCGGCCGCGGTCGCGGGTTCGGCTCCGGGGCACGCCGGGCGCGGCGAGAATGGGTCGCGGGAGGCTTCGGCGAAGGGGGCGGGCAGTGGGGGAGCGGCCACCGGTGGGCCACCGCAGCGTGCCGCACACCGCCGACGTACGCATCGAGGCGTGGGCGCCGGCTCGCGAGCGCTGCGTGGCGGAGGCCGTGGCGGGCCTGGTCGGCAGCTTCGCCGAGGTGCCGCCGGCGGGGGAGCAGACCGTGGAGTTCCGGGTCGACCCGGGCAGCGACGAGGACATGCTGGTCGCCGTCCTCGACGAGGTGATCTTCCGGATGGACACCGAGGGCCGGCTGCCGGCGTCCGCCGACGTGGCCGCCGTCGAGGGCGGGTTCGAGGTACGGCTGCGGATGGCCGATCCCGACCGGGTCGAGGTGGTGGGTGCGGTGCCGAAGGCGGTGTCGCTGCACGAGCTGCGGTTCGCGCCGGACGTGGACGGCTGGTCGTGTGCGGTGACCCTCGACGTGTGACGGCGGCCGGATGGCCACCGACGGCATGACCGGTGCCGTCAGCCCTTTACCACGCCGACCGGGACCAGCCGGGCCACCCGCCGGCACAGGCCGCCGCCCTCGGCCGACTCGACGACCGCGGACACGTCCTTGTACGCCTGCGGCGTCTCCTCGGCCAGCCCGCGCATCGACGCGCCGCGTACCGAGATGTCCTGGGCCTCCAGTTGGTCGCGCAGTTCCTTGCCGCGCACCGATTTGGCGGCCTGGGTGCGGCTCTGGGCGCGGCCGGCGCCGTGGCAGGTCGAGGCGAACGCGGGGGAGCCGGCGACCCCGGTCAGCACGTAGGACGGGGTGCCCATCGAGCCGGGGATGAGCACCGGCTGTCCCACCCCGGCCAGGTCGGCGGGCAGGTCGGGGTGGCCGGGCGGCAGTGCCCGGGTGGCGCCCTTGCGGTGTACGCACAGCCGCTTGTCGACGCCGTCGACCCGATGAGTTTCGATCTTGGCGAGGTTGTGCGAGATGTCGTACACCAGGTCCAGGCGGCGGCCGACGACGCGTGCGAAGACCCGGCGGGCGGCCTCGCCGAGCAGTTGCCGGTTGGCGCGCGCGTAGTTCGCGGCGGCGGCCATCGCACCGAGGTAGGCCCGGCCCTCGGGTGAGGAGACCGGGGCGCAGGCGAGCTGCCGGTCGGGTACGTTGATCCCGTAGCGGGGCATGACCCGTTCCATGACGCGTACGTGGTCGGTGCAGATCTGGTGCCCCATGCCGCGCGAACCACTGTGGACCATGACGCAGATCTGGCCGGGCCGCAGCCCGAACGCCTCGGCGGCCGGTTCGTCGTAGACGTGGTCGACGGCCTGCACCTCCAGGAAGTGGTTGCCGGAGCCGAGACTGCCGACCTGGCCCTGTCCGCGCTGCACGGCCCGGTCGCTGACCTGGGCGGGGTCGGCGTCGGACACCGCACCGTGGTCCTCGCAGCGGGTGAGGTCACGTTCGACGCCGTGGCCCTGCGCGACGGCGTACCTCGACCCGCCGAGGAGGACCTCGTTCAGCTGGGCCCGGTCGGTGATCCTCCATACCGCCCCTTGGCCATGCCCCGGGGGATCGCGGTGTCGAGGGCGTCCATCAGCCGTTCCCGTACCCGGGGCAGTTCGGCGCGGTCGAGGTCGGCGGCGAGCAGCCGTACGCCGCAGGAGATGTCGAATCCGACGCCGCCGGGTGAGACGACACCGTCCGCCCCGAGGTCGGTCGCGGCGACGCCGCCGATCGGGAAGCCGTAGCCCCAGTGCACGTCGGGCATGGCGTACGACGCCTCGACGATGCCCGGCAGCGTCGCCACGTTGGCGACCTGGTCGATCGCCTTGTCGGCGGAGACGTCGGGCAGCAGCGGCCGGGAGGCGAAGACCACGCCGGGTACCCGCATGTCGCCGTGCCGGTCGATCCGGAACCGGTACGGCGACTCCTCGACCAGTTCCACGGCACCACCTCTTCGTGTGTTCGTACGGGTCATGCCAGGCCGGCGGCGGCCTCGTCGATGGCGTCGTTGATCAGTGCCGCCAGGTCGACGTCGAGTGCGGTCACCGCGCGTGCGTTCGTGGTCTGGACAACGAGCTGTGCGGTCCAGTCGTCGGGGCGGCTGATCCGTGGACCGCGACCGCTGTCGATCTTGAGCTGGTCGAGGCGGGCCAGGACCCGGTCGAGCTGGTCGGGCGGCAGGGTCAGCGTGCGGGTCAGCGCGCTGGCGTTGCCGGTCCAGCCGGGGAGCCGGCGCAGGGCGGCGATCAGCTCGTCCTCGTCGAGCGGGGCGGTGTGCCGGTTCGGGCCGACCAGTCCGCCACCGGGTGCCGGCGGGTGGGTGAGGTCGGTCAGGAAGTCCGGCAGTTCGAGCGAGTCGAGCAGCTGCCCGTCCTGGGCGGCGATGGCGCCGAGGACGGCCTGCGTCTGGAGCAGCGCCTGTTCGGGCGGGCGTTGGGCGAGTCCGGCGACCTGCTGGACGAACCCGGACAGGCCACGGCCGTAGTACGGCTCGCTGACGTCCTGTCCCTGCGACAGTTCGGTCGGCAGCGCGTCGAGCAGCCGTTGCCGGTCGGGCTCGGGAAGGGCGCGGGCGAGCACGCTGACGGTGGCGCGGGCGGCGCCCTTGGCCTGGTCGAATCCGACGCCGGTGCGGTCGCCGACCTCGCTGACGAGTTCGCGGTAGCGCAGGCGCAGGACGCCGGGGTCGGCGACCGTGTCGCCGTACGGCGGGGAGTGCGGCGGGCGGGGTGTCTCGGGGCCGGGCGGCAGGTCCGGTCTCGGTGCCTGGGGGCCGGGCTTGCGGGCGCCGGCCGGCTGCGGGCCGGCCCGTTCCTTGCGTCTGGCGTGTTCGCGCTGCTTGGAGCCGCCGAGGCTGGCCCCGGCCTCGACGGCGGTGCGGCCCTGCTCGCGGGCGGCGGCGGCGAGCGCGCGTCGCTTCTTGTTGTCGCCTTCCATCTCCTTGGCCATACCGCGGACTGCCCGTCCCGCCGGGACATATGCGTAGGGGAAGCAGTGGTGCCGGGCCTGGCTCACGCTGAGCCGGGTTGAGCCAAATAGCTTGCGAGCTGAGCCAAGATGGTGCCATAGTGGCTCCCATGGACCTCACGCCGTACGTCGACCTGCTCCGGCGGGAACTCGCGGTCGCCGCCGAAGCCGGCGGCGACGAGGCGCGGGCGCTCGCCGACCGCCTCACCGCCCCGCTGGAATCCGCGATCCGGCTCACCCTGCTCGAGGCGCTGTCCGCCGCCACCGCCGAGATCACCCGCGACCTCGCGCCGGGCTCGGTCCACCTGCGGCTGCGCGGCCGGGAGCCGGACTTCGTCGTTACCCCCGCCCGCACCGCACCGGTGGTGCCGGACGAGCAGCCACCCACCGCCCCGCCGGCCACCTGGGACGACGCGGCCACGGCCGGAGACAAGGGCGCCACCTCCCGGATCAACCTGCGCCTGCCCGACGAGATCAAGGCCCGCGTCGAGGAAGCCGCGACGCGGGAGCGGCTGTCGGTCAACGCCTGGCTCGTCCGGGCCGCCGCCGCCGCCCTGGGGTCCGGCACCCGGCCCACGTCCGGTTACGGCGGCGCGAGTCACGGACAGCGCTTCACCGGATGGGTCCGCTGATCCGCCCGCCACACCCGCGCCGCACACCAGCCGACCGCCCACCACTCCAGCCACCAGGTAGGGGAACAGCCATGCCGACCTTCGACACCCCACAACCGATCTCCGTCACGCTCAGTCTCGGCTTCGTCGTCGGCAATGTGCGGATCACCGCCGACGACCGCACCGAAACGACCGTCGACGTACGTCCCGTCGACCCGGACAGCAAGCCCGACCGGAAAATCGCCGAGCAGACCCGCATCGAGTACGCCGACGGGAAACTGCTCGTCCGGGCTCCCCGGCTCGGCTCGTTGTTCACCCGCAGCGGCGGGGTCGACGTCACGGTCGCGCTACCGGCCGGCTCCCGGGTCGAGGGCGAGACCGGCATGGGCGAGGTCCGCTTCGACGGCCGGCTCGGCGAATGCCGGTTCAAGAACGGTTACGGCGACATCCGGATCGACCGGGCCGGCCCGGTACGGCTGAACAGTGGCAGCGGAGCCGTCCTCGTCGAGCACGTCGACGGCGGCGCCGAGGTGACCGCCAGCAACGGGGACATCCGGATCCACCGGATCGACGGGCCGGCGAGGGTGCAGAACTCCAACGGCGACAGCTGGATCGGCGAGGTCACCGGCGACGTGCGGCTCAAAGCCGCCAACGGGTCGATCACCGTCGACCGGGCCCACGCCGACGTCACCGCAAAGACCGCGAACGGCGGCGTCAGCGTCGGTGAGGTCGTCCGCGGCACGGTGACGCTGGAGACGGCGGCCGGGCCCCTGGAGGTCGGGATCCGCGAGGGCAGCGCCGCCTGGCTCGACCTCGACACCACCGCCGGCCGGGTCCGCAACGAGCTGACCCCGTCCGCCGCTCCCGGCAACTCCGACGAGACCGTCAAGGTACGGGCCGTCACCTCTGTCGGCGACATCGTCGTCCGCCGCTCCTGAACCACGCAGACCTTCTCGAGGAGTCAGCTGATGCCCATTCCCGCGATCACGGCCACCGGCCTGCGCAAGGCGTACGGCGAAAAGGTGGTGCTCGACGGCGTGGATCTGACGGTGCCGGCCGGCACGGTCTTCGCGCTGCTCGGGCCGAACGGCGCCGGCAAGACCACCACCGTCAAGATCCTGTCCACTCTGGTCCGCGCCGACGCCGGCGACGTCCGGATCGCCGGCCGGGACCTGGCCCGCGAGCCCGACGCCGTACGCGACGCGATCGGGGTCACCGGGCAGTTCTCCGCGGTCGACAGCCTGCTCACCGGCGAGGAGAACCTGCGCCTCATGGCGGACCTGCGGCACCTGGACCGGGCCACCGCCCGGCGCCGGACCGCCGAACTGCTCGACCGCTTCGACCTGGTCGACGCGGCCGGCAAGCCGGTGGCCACCTACTCCGGCGGCATGCGGCGCCGCCTCGACCTGGCGATGACCCTGATCGGCGAGCCGCGCATCATCTTCCTCGACGAGCCGACCACCGGCCTCGACCCGCGCAGCCGGCGCACCATGTGGGAGATCATCCGCGACCTCGTCCGGTCCGGGGTGACGCTCTTCCTCACCACCCAGTACCTCGCCGAGGCCGACGAACTCGCCGACCGCGTCGCGCTGCTCGACCACGGCCGGCTGATCGCCGAAGGCACCCGGACGAACTCAAACGCCTCGTCCCCGGCGGGCACGTCAGTCTGCGGTTCACCGATCTGTCCGAGTTGGAGTCCGCCGCCCGCACCTTCCCCGGCGCGGCCCGCGACGACGAGACGCTGACCCTGCGGGTGCCCGGCGACGGCGGGGTCCGGTCGCTGCGCGCACTGCTCGACCAACTCGATCGCGCCTCGATCGAGGTCGACGGCCTCGACGTGCGTACCCCCGACCTCGACGACGTCTTCCTCGCCCTCACCGGCCGCCCCGAAAGGGAATCCGTGCGATGAGCACCCTCACCTACGCCGTACGCGACTCGACCACCATGCTGCGGCGCAACCTGCGGCGGATGCAGCGGTATCCGGGGTTGACCCTGATGCTGGTCGGCATCCCGGTCGTCCTGCTGCTGCTGTTCGTCTACGTCTTCGGTGGCACGATGGGGGCCGGGCTCGGCGCCGCCGGCGGCCGGGCCGAATACGCCAACTACATCACCCCCGGCATCCTGCTGATAGCGATCGCCGGCACCGCGCAGGGAACGGCGATCTCGGTCGCGATGGACATGACCGAGGGCATCATCGACCGCTTCCGTACCCTGTCGATCTTCCGGCCGTCGGTGCTGACCGGCCACGTCCTCGGCAGCATGATCCAGACGATGCTCGGCCTGGCGGCCGTCACCGGGGTCGCCCTGCTGGTCGGCTTCCGGCCCACCGCGAACCCGGTCGAGTGGCTCGCCGCCATCGGGCTGCTGGTCGCCGTCACTTTCGCCGTCACCTGGCTCTCGGTCGCCTGTGGCCTGGTCAGCAAGAGCGTCGAGACGGCCAGCAACCTGCCGATGCCGCTGATCCTGCTGCCGTTCCTCGGCAGCGGGTTCGTTCCCACCGACTCGATGCCGACGGCGGTGCGCTGGTTCGCCGACCACCAGCCGTTCACCCCGATCATGGAGACGCTGCGCGGCCTGCTGATGGGCACCGGAATCGGTAACGACGGCTGGCTCGCGCTCGCCTGGACCAGCGCGATCACCGTGGTCAGCTACGTCTGGGCGAAGCGGCTCTACAACCGGGACACATCCCGCTGACCCAGGCAGAAGGGGACCCCGGGTCCCCTTCTGCCTACCGCCGGTACCGGCCGGTGCACAGCCCTCAACCGACCCGCAGCGCGTCGGTGGCGGGCATCCGGGCCGCCCGGGTCGCCGCGTGCAGGCCCGCGAGCCCGCCGACGGTCGACGACAGCAGTGGTCCGCCGACGAGGGCGAGCGGCTCCACGACAGCGGGAGCCCCGGTCGCGAGCGCGAGCACCGCGGCGGCGGCCACCCCGACAGCCGCGCCGGCGATGCCGCCGGCCGCGCCGAGGGTGAGCGCCTCGACCAGGAACTGCGTGGCGATGTGGCGGGGCATCGCCCCCAGAGCCCGGCGCAGCCCGATCTCGCCCCGCCGTTCGACGACGCTGACGACCATGGTGTTGGCGATGCCGACGCCGCCGACGAGCAGCGCGATGCCGGTCAGCGCGAGGCTCAGCGTGGTGAGGGTGGCGTCCGTGGCGCCGCGGGCGTCGGCGAGTTCGGACAGTGCCGAGACCGACGCCCGCCCACCGCCGGGATCGACGGTCGCGGCGAGCAGCGGACGCACCGCCGTCGCGTCGCCGTCGCCGCCGCGTACGTAGACGGCGGCGATCGTCCGGTCCGGGTCCGCCGGCGGGGGCAGGTGCGCGCGGGCCCAGTCCGCGGGCAGGATCGCGGCGGCGTCGACACCCCCGGCCAGCGGCACCGGGTTCAGGATGCCGACGACGGCGTACCAGGATCCGCCGATCCACACCCGCCCGCCGACGTCGTGGACGCCCAGCCGGTCCGCGGCCGTCGCACCGAGCACCGTGACCGGTAGTGGCCGGGCTCCGGGCGCGAACCACGAGCCGGCGCGCAGGCCCGTGCCGATCGCGTCGAGCAGGTCGGTACGGGCGGCGATGACGCCGAGCCCGTTGTGTTCGCCGGGTGGCACGAGGTCGGTGCGATAGACGCGCAGCCCCTCGGGCACCTGCTCGACGACGCCGACCCGGTCGACCCCGGCCATCCGTCTGATCATCGCCGGCGCCGTCTCGGGCAGGGGGACGGTGGTGCCGTCCGGGCCGGCACCGGGTTCGACGACGATGAGGTCGGCGCCCATCCGGTCGAGTTCGGCGAGCAGCGCGGCCCGGTTGGACGCGGCGACACCGGTGAGGCCGGTGAGTGCGGCGATCCCGAGTGCGACGCCGAGCATCGCCAGTGCCGACCGCAGCGGCCGCCCGAGCAGCCCGACCATCGCGGTACGCAGCAGGTCGCCGGCCGTCACCGGGCGTCCCCGGGTCCGGGGCCGTGGTCGTCGACGATCCGTCCGTCCCGCAGGCTGATGCGTCGCGCGAAGCGGTCCGCGACGGCGGCGTCGTGGGTGACGACCACCACCGTCGTGCCGGTCGCCGCGATCCCGGCGAGCAGGGCGACGATCGCCTCACCGGTCACGGAGTCGAGGGCGCCCGTCGGCTCGTCGGCGAACAGCAGGTCGGGGGTGCGCGCGATCGCCCGGGCGATCGCGACCCGCTGCTGCTCGCCGCCGGAGAGCTGACCGGGCCGGTGGGTACGGCGGGCGGCGAGCCCGACCGCGTCGAGTGCCGCGGCGGCCCGCTCGCGGCGCTCGACCGCCCCGACCCCGGCGTAGAGCAGTCCGGTCGCGACGTTGTCGAGCGCGGAGAGGGTCGGCAGCAGGTGGAACTGCTGGAAGACGAAGCCGATCCGGGTGGCGCGCAGGGTGGCACGCTCGCGTTCGCCCATCGTGGCGACGTCGCGTCCGTCGACGCACAGGGTGCCGGTCGTCGGCCGGTCGAGCGTGCCGAGCAGCGAGAGCAGGGTGCTCTTTCCCGACCCGGACGCGCCGACGACGGCGACGCTCTCGCCGCGGTGCAGTGTCACGTCGGTCGGGTGCAGCACGGTCAGCGGCGGCGGGCCGGGAAAGGTCCGGCTGATCCGGTCGGCGGTCAGGAGCGGGGTCACGAGGCGATCACCACTGCGTCACCCTCGCGCAGCGGCTCCGGTCCGTCGCCGGACGCTGCCGTGGACACCTCGGCGCGGGCGTCGGCGACGAGGCCGACCTCGACGGGTATCCGCTCGACGACGCCGTCGCGGACGACCTCGACGGCGTACCCGCCGTCGGCGGTGGCCAGCAGGGCGGTCACCGGAACCACGAGCGCCCGGGCCCGTTCGGCCTTGGCGACGCGTACCTGCACCGCGGGCAGCCCGATGTCCGCCACGGCCTTCTGGTCGGGCAGGTCGACGGTGGCGGTCGCCGGCGTCGTCTCGCCGTCGGTGCCGGTCGGCTCGCCACCAGGGTCGATCGCCGCGATCGTCGACGCGACCCTGGTCCCGTCGGGCAGCACGACCTCGACGGCGGTGCCGGCGGCGAGTTCGCGGGCCTGCGCCGGGGTCAGGGTCGCCGTCACCCGTACGGCGGTCGCGGTGTACGACACCGGCGCCGCCGCGTCGACCCCGCCGAGGCGGGCGTCGACGCGGGCGATCCGGATGTCGCCGGCGTCGACCGTGACGACGTCGCCGGGCCGTACCCTGCCGGTCGGCTCGGCTCCGATCGAGCGCTGCCAGGCGCGTACGGCCCTTGCGGTCGCCGGCGTGAAGCGCTCGTCGACGTCGAAGCCGCCGCCGAAGCCGAGATCGGCGAGGTTCTGTTCGAGTTGGCGTACGTCGGGGCCGGTCGCGCTGCCGGTGGAGAGTTCGCGCCAGAAGGGGCGCTTGCCGCGCAGCAGGACGACCGGCCGGCCGTCGACCTCGTAGACGCGGGCGCCCACGCGGACCACGTCACCGACCCGGGGCAGCCCGGTGACGGTGCCCGTGGTGTCGCCGACCGGGGTGAGCGGGCCGTGGCCGAGGCGGCCGCTGAGCCGCAGCTCGGAGGTGAGGGTGGTGCGCTGCACCGGGACCGTCACGGCCGCCGGTTCGGCGTCCGGGGTGGCCGGCCGGCCGAGCCAGACCGCCGCCGCGACGGCGACCAGCAACGCGCCGGAGCCGGCGGCGGCCAGGGTGCGCCGGTTCACCGCCCGACCGATCCGGTGACCTCGTCGATCACGGCCGCCCAGTCGAAGCCGATCGCGTCGCTGGCGATGAAGGCGACCCCGTGGGTCGGGTTGTGGCAGGCCTGGAGCAGGCTGCGGAACTCGGCTTCGGTGACGGTGTCGGGCAGCACGATGGCGTCGCCGTTGGCGGGGTCGGGGTCGGTGACCCAGGCGTGCCCCTGCCGGCGGCCGCAGTCGGCGAACGCGAGCGCCGGTTCCTGCCGGTCGGTGCCGCCGTCGGTGGCCTTGCGCGGCGTCTGCGGCTGCGTGAAGTCCGGGTGTTCGGTCAGGCACCGCTCGTAGGTTGCCCGCAGACTCGGGTCGCCGGCGAAGGCCGACGGGTCGGTTGCCGCGATCCACGGGTTTCCGGCCTCGTCGGCCTCGACCGCGACGATCGCGCCGTCGAAGTCGACGGGGCCGCCGGCGCGGTCGGCGAGGGTCTTGACGAGCACCTGTCCGGCGGCGTTCACCCGGGCCTCCTCACCGGCGGTTTCCAGACAGGCGGCGAACCGCGACGCGGTGTCCGGCCTACCGGAGTCCGCCGGCTCGGTGTCGGCGCAGCCGGTGAGCGCCAGGACGGCCACCATTCCCAGCGCTACGGCGAATCCGGTCGTACGTCTCGTCGTCATGGTCACTCCTTCGGATCGGCGGCCCGCCGCGGTACGGCTCCACGACGGTGCGAGCCGTTGTAGCAACGGCCGGGTTCGCGTCCGGTTCGGTGCGGACTAACCGGAACCAAACCGCCGCCGCGCACACTCGGAGTGGAACGAAGGAGGGCTGCCCGTGCGACTGCTGCTGGTGGAGGACGACCGCAACCTCGCGGCCTCGCTGTCCGAGGGGCTCGCCGCGGAGGGGTACGCGGTCGAGGCGGTGTACGACGGCGCGGCCGCGCTCGTCCGGCTCGGCGCCGACGAGTTCGACGTCGTCGTACTCGACCGCGACCTGCCCGTCCTCAGTGGTGACGCGGTCTGCCGGGCGCTGGTCACGGCCGGGCATCCGGTGCGGATTCTCATGCTGACGGCGGCCGGCACCCTCGACGACCGGGTCCGTGGACTCGACCTCGGGGCGGACGACTACCTCGCCAAGCCGTTCGCGTACGTCGAACTGCTGGCGCGCATCCGCGCGCTGCTGCGGCGTGGACGCCCGGCGGCGCCGGTCGTGTGGGAGTGCGGCGGGGTACGGCTGGACAGCGTGCGGCGGGTCGCGGAGCGCGACGGCCGGCCGCTGCACCTGACCCGCAAGGAGTTCGCGGTGCTGGAGCGGCTGCTCGGCGCCGACGGCGGGTACGTCAGCACGGAGGCCCTGCTCGACGACGTGTGGTACGACTCCGACGAGCCGTCCCGGGGCGCGGTCAAGATCGTGGTGCACACGCTGCGACGCAAGCTGGGGGAACCGGGGGTCGTGCACAGCGCTCCGGGGCACGGCTACCGGCTCGGGGCGGCGACATGACCGCGAGGCGCCGGTGGAGTTTCCGTACCCGCCTGACGATGATCATCGCCGGGTGTTTCCTCGCCGCCGGGGCGGTGCTGCTCGGTGTGCAGTACCTGCTGGCCCGGCACCTCTTCGAGGAGGCGCTCGGTACGACGGTGGTCGGCTGCCCGGCCGGCGGCGGTCGGGACGACGTCGTGATCTTTCCGGCGCCGGACGGCCCGGACGCGACGGTGTCCTGCCCGGGCGGTGCCGGCATGCCCGCCGGCGAGGCGGTGATCGAGCAGTCCGTCTCCGACGACGTGCTCGGTGGTCTGCTGCTCTGGTCGATCGTCGTGCTCGTGGGGTTCGCGGTTCTCGCCGTGCTGGCCGCGGCGTGGCTCGCGCAGCGCTCGCTGCGCCGGGTCGCCGACATCACCGACGCGGCCCGCGAACTGTCCGACGACGATCTGTCGCGCCGGCTCGAACTCGACGGTCCCGATGACGAGATCAAGGAGCTCAGCGACACGATCGACGGCATGCTCGACCGGCTCGAACGGTCCTTCGTCGGGCAGCGGCAGTTCATCGCGAACGCCTCGCACGAACTGCGTACGCCGCTCGCGGCGGCGAGGACGGCGCTGGAGGTGCCGCTCGAACAGGGCCGGGTGCCGAAGGATCTCGAGCCGGCGCTGCGGCGGGCGCTGGCCGCCAACGGGCAGAGCGAGCGCCTCATCGCGGCGTTGCTGCGGTTGGCCCGGGCCCGGCACGGCGGTGGTGCCCGGGAGCCGGTGGCGCTCGACGGGCTGGTCGGCGCGGCGGTCCGGTCGGTGGCGGCGGAGGCGGCGGCGCGCGACGTCCGGGTCGAACAGGTGGTCGAGCCGGTGACCGTCGCGGGTGACCCGACGCTTCTGGAGCGCGCCGTGGTGAACCTGGTCGACAACGCGGTACGGCACAACACCGGCGGCGGGCGGGCGACCGTCACCCTGACGGCCTCGGCGGGCGCGGCGACGCTGGAGATCGCGAACACCGGTGAGCGGTTCGACCGCGAGTCGGCGTACCGGCTGCTGGAACCGTTCGAACGGGGTACGGCGACCCGGCTCGCCGGTGGCGACGGGCTCGGGCTCGGCTTGCCGTTCGCGGCGGCGGTGGCGGACGCGCACGGCGGCTCGCTGGTGGTCGAGCCGGCCGGCGGGGGCGGGCTCGTCGTACGGCTGGTGCTGCCGTGCCAGCGGCCGCCACTGGACGGGACGTGCCGGACGCCCGCTCCGGCCGTGCCGGGAGCGGGCGTCCGTGCGACGTCCGGTGGTGCCTGAACCCGGGGTTCTACCAGTCCAGCCGGTCCGACTTGGTGAGCAGCCTGCTCAGCGCCCTGGTCACGCGCAGCACCGCGTCGCGGGCCGCCCGGTCGTGCTTCAGGTCCTGGCCGGCCCGGTCGGCGAGCCGGGTCAGGAACTCGACCGCCTGGCGTTCGTTGCCGGCCACGCCGAACCGTTCGGCCTGCCGCAGCCGGTTGTCGAGGTTGGCCGCCGTACGCAGGTCGATGCGGCCGGCGGCGGCGAGGTCGCCGATGAGGTAGCGGATGTCGGAGTACCAGGCGGGGTCGCGGGTGACCGAACCCGGGACGTATCCGGCCCTGACGGCCGCGGTCGTCACCGCGACGGTCTCGCCGACGTAGGACGCCACGGTCGGGTAGAGCGTGGCGAGTTGCGCGTCGCTGAGCGGGACCGAGCTTCCGTCGAGGAAGCAGAAACCGGGGCCGGTGTTGGCGCCGCTGTTGATCCGCAGCGGCACCTCGTGCTGGGCGAGGCGGATGCCGCCCAGGGCGAGGCCGAGGCTGTCGCGGGCGACCGCCGGCGGGGTCGTGTCGGTCATCTGGATCTTCGGGGCGGTCGGCGGCTGGATGCCGTACGCGACCCATTTCACGGTGTGGTCGTAGACGGCGTTCTGCACCATGTGCTGCGGAACCCGGGACAGGGCGGGCAGGGCGCAGGTCTGCGGCTCACCGGGGTAGCCGCCGGGGTAGGTGCCGATGTCGCGTTTGCGCAGCGGGCCGTAGTCGGTGATGAGTTTCCAGTCGCCGTGCGAGGCGCCGGCGACCTCCCAGGAGCGCAGGACCGGCGAGTCGGCCTGGGCCCGCGCCGCGGCGGAGAAGATGCCGCTGGCGACGTCGCCCTCGGCGTTGATCCGGAACACCGGTGTCGACAGGTCGGTACGCAGCACCCCACCGCCGCCGTGCAGGACGATCGCGTCGAGGACGTTCGCCAGCGGCTGGATCGCGTTGTGGTAATTCGCGAGACGGCCGGCCGACTGGGAGTGGCCGGTGGCGATGACGTGCTGCGGGGCGGGCAGGTTGCCCAGCGGGTCGACGCCGGCCGGGCTGCGGACCGCCTTTACCGCCTGGCTGAAGATGTCGTACGACAGGCTGTCGTCGGTGATGGTGCCGCCGGCGGTGACGTCGAGGCTCGCGTAGCGGGGGCTCCACGCCTTCAGGCCGGTCGCGGAGTGCAGGCCGGCGCGCTGGGCGGAGACGCCGACCCAGGCGTAGCCCTCGCGCATCAGGTGTTCGTGGGACTGGAACCAGTCGACCTCCTGGTCCCACTGGTTGCTGACGTTGTTCCACTCGGCGATCACCACGCCGTTGAACTTCGTGGCCGCCTTCGGGCGGCGTACGACGACCCGGGTGGTGTACGCGTGACCGGTGCTGGTGACGGTCGCCGTTCCGGTGCCGTTGACGGCGTAGCGGGTCGCCTCGCCGGCGATGAAGAACTCCTGCTCCAGATAGCCGGCGGCGGCGAGGTCGACGTCGGTGGCGAGGAACGGATAGCCGCGGTCGGGGTGTCCGACTCCGGTGGTGTTCGCGACCGGCCCCGTGACGGCGGGGTCGGCGACGTCGGCACCGGTGGCGGTCGACGGGCGCACCTTGTGCGGGGCGGCGTTGGCGGGGGCGGCCAGGCCGACGGAGAGCGTCAGGGCGCCGGCGAGGCCCAGGGTGATCGCGGCCCGTCGGGTTTGCCGGCGGGGCGGGGGCAGGACGGACAAGGGTTCACCTCACTGTGGTGAGCGGCGGACAGGCAGGAGCCCGCGCCGGTGGGGTGCCGGTGCGAGTGCGGGGGGTGGGGGTGCCTGGCCGGTCGGCCGTGGTGCCGCGCCGCTTTCGGGGGTGTGGTCGGGGAGGGCGGGTGTGTCACACGTGTTACGTGCCTGCCGCAGATCGTAACCATCGATATCGACGAAAGATAGAGCTGTTTGTGGCTAGCTTTCGTTCGAAGATGGCAAAGGTGTGCATGTTTCGACGGAACGCCCGGCTGACGATTCCCGACAGGAGTGGGGCTGCTGGAGTTTGCCGGCTAGCGGTGCTGGGCATCTGCCCTGATGTAGGCCGATATGAGGCTGCGCGAACCGGTGGACAGCCTCGCTCAGGCAACCAGACGGAGGGGCGACGTGGACGGCATCGTGCTGCTGCGGGCGGCCGAGGTCCGCAGGAAGCTCGGCCGCAACCGCCTGGTCGGATTCGGCGAGCAGATGACCGTGGCCAGGTCGAATACCCCGGCCGACCCGATGGCCCTGATGTCGGCGAAGGCGTGACCCCGCCACCGTCGGGGATACCCGGACCGCAGGCGACGACGACGGTCCGGTGAAGGAGCAGCGACATGCCCGATGAGCAGCAGTTCGAGCGCCAGCAGCAGCCACCCGGCAGCCTGGCGGCGATGCACAACAAGCCCGACCACGGCGAGGACTCCTACCGCGGATCCGGCCGGTTGCAGGGCCGCAAGGCGATCGTCACCGGCGGTGACAGCGGCATCGGCCGGGCGGTCGCGATCGCGTACGCCCGCGAAGGCGCCGACGTGCTGATCTCGTATCTCAACGAGCACGACGACGCCAGGGACACCGCGAAGCTCGTCGAGGACGCCGGCCGCCGGGCCGTGCTCGTGCCCGGTGACATCGCCGACCGGTCCCTGTGCACGCAGATCGTCGACCGGGCCGTGTCCGAGTTCGGCGGCGTCGACATCCTGGTCAACAACGCCGCCTACCAGATGACGCACGAAACCGTCGAAGAGATCACCGACGACGAATGGCAGTACACGTTCGACGTCAACATCACCGCCATGTTCCGGCTCGTGCAGGCGGCGCTGCCGCACCTGTCCTCCGGCGCCTCGATCATCAACACCAGCTCGATCAACTCGGACATGCCCCGGCCCACCCTGCTGCCGTACGCCACGACGAAGGGCGCGATCGCGAACTTCACCGCCGGACTGGCCCAGATGCTCGGCGAGCGCGGGATCCGCGTCAACAGCGTCGCGCCGGGCCCCATCTGGACCCCGCTGATCCCGTCGACGATGCCGGCCGAGCAGGTCGAGCAGTTCGGCCGGAACAGTCCTCTCGGCCGCCCCGGCCAACCCCGGGAAGTCGCCCCCGTGTACGTGCTGCTCGCCTCCGACGAGGCCAGCTACATCTCCGGAGCGATGATCCCGGTGACCGGCGGCAAACCCATTCTCTGACCCGTCCCTGGAAGGAGCCGGTCATGCCCGCGGGATCAAGTCCGAAGAGAGAACGCCAGTACAAGCACATCAAGGCCAGCGCGAAGAAGCGGGGCGTCGCCGAATCGCGCGCCGAGGAGATCGCCGCCCGTACGGTGAACAAGGAACGCGCCCGGGCCGGCGAGTCCAAGACTGCGAGCCGGTCGTCGGTCAAGGACATCTCGTCCGGACGCCGGGGCGGCCTGCGGTCGCACAGCGGCGCCCAGGGCCGTACGAAGGAGCAGCTCTACAACGAGGCCAGACAGCGCAACATCAAGGGCCGCTCCACCATGACCAAGGCCCAACTCGAAAAGGCGCTCTCGAAGTGACCCGGGCCGACCCGCCGTCGCCCGTACCGACGTCGCGCGGGCATCGAGGCGCTGACCGACCTTCGTGACACCCGACGCATACGAAGGTTAGTAGCGGTGCCGTCCGCCGTGTTGGTGCAGTTGAGGGCATGATCGAAACCCTTCGTCTCACCAAACGACATCGAGCGGTCACCGCGGTCGAGGACCTTTCGTTCAGCGCGCCCGACGGGCAGGTGACCGGTTTCGTCGGCCCCAACGGATCGGGCAAGACCTCCACGATGCGGATGGTGGTCGGGCTCGACCGACCGACATCCGGCAGCGCCACCGTCGACGGGCGGCCACTGCGTGATCACCGTTCACCGCAGCGGGTCGTGGGGGTCGTGCTCGACGTACGCAACACACCCGGTGGCATGACGACCAGGGCCCACCTGCGCTGGTTGGCCGCGGCCGGCCGGATCCCCGACCGGCGCGCCGACGACCTGCTGGAGGAAGTGGGACTCGCGTCGGCGGCATCCCGGCGGATCGGTGCCCTCTCCCTCGGCATGCGCCAGCGGCTCGGTATCGCGGCCGCCCTGCTGGGCGACCCGGGCACCCTCGTCCTGGACGAGCCGGTCAACGGGCTCGACCTCGACGGCGTGCGCTGGGTCCGCCACCTCGTGCGCCGGCTCGCCGCGGAAGGCCGCTGCGTGCTCGTCTCCAGCCACATCATGGCCGAGCTGCAGCAGACGGTGGACCGGGTGGTGGTCATCGGCGCCGGAAGGCTGCTGGGCCAGTTCGACATCGGCGACCTTTCCGAGGGCACCTCCCTCGAAGACGCCTACCTGACGCTCGCCGCCGGCGCGGCCCAGTACCGCGCCGGCACGACCGGAGGGAGCAGCCGGTGAACGCCGCAGCATCCACCCGGTCCACTCCAGGGTTCGAGGCGACGTTCCGCTCGGAATGGCGCAAGATACGTGCCCTGCGCTCCACCCCGATCGGGATCGTCCTGATTCTCCTGGTCAGTGTCGGGGTCGGCGTCTTCATGACCGTCATCGGAGACAGTTCCGCCATCGCCGACGCCCAGGCGGAGAACGGGTATTCGGTCATCTTCTACAGTTCCGGACTGGTCACCTGGGCATTCGCCTACCTGGCGGCGACCTTCGTCGCATCGGAGTTCCAGGGGCTGGGCGAATCGACCTTCCCCGCCACCGCCCGCCGAGGCCGGGTCCTGTCGGCCAAGCTGGTTCTCGTCGCGGCCGGTGGTCTGGTCGTCGGCCTGCTCGCGTCGGTCATGACGGTGGCGGCGACCCAGGGCGTGCTCGCCGCGCGCGGGTTCGAGCCGCTCGACCTGACCGACCCGGGCCTGTTGCGCGCCGTCGTGCTGCTGTTCGGGGCCTCGATGGCGGTCCAGGGACTGTTGGCCGCATGCTTCGCGGTCCTCGTCCGCTCGGCTGTCGCGGCGGTCGTCGTCACCGGCGTGATCTCGCTTCTGCCGGTGAGCCTGGCGGCGTTCCTCGGCGAGTGGTATTCGGCGAGCGTGCCCCGTTGGCTGCCCGGCGCCGCGGTGGAGAGCCTGGCCGGGGTGGCGGCGCCCGGCTCCTACGGCTACCTGGACTGGCCGCTGGCGTCGGTGTGCGTGATCGCCTGGGTCGCCGCACTGTGCGCGGCCGCCACGCTGCGTCTGTCCCGTACCGACATCCGCTGATCTGGACGAGGAGCGAGCCATGACACGGTTGAAGCTCACCGCCGCCGCCCGGCCGGAGCAGGTGCTGGCCACGGTCCGCGAAACCTTCGAAAGCCGCGACTACCTCTGGGAACAGACCGGTCCGCTGACCGCCGTCGCCAGCGAGGGCGGAAGGCCGGTGCGGCACACCATGACCGCCCAGCGGCTGCGGGTGGCCGTACGCGTCGACACCGAAGCACGCCGCCTGGTGCTGACCCAGGAAACCCACGGTGCCGCGTACGCCGGCAACGACGCGCCGGTGTTCGTCGTGTGGCTCACCATGCGCTTCCGGCGAATAGTGAGAGCGGTACGGGAGGACCTCGCGGCCGCGACGCTGCGCTGAGCCGTGGCACGACCATCGACGAGGAAGGCGGGTGCCGTGCGGGAACATGTCGACCGGGAGATGGTGTGGCCGATGATCGGCCTGACCACTGCCGCCCTGCTGGGCGCGGTCATCGGCATCACCGCCTTCCCCGCCGCGACGCCGGCCGTCGTCGCGATGACCGGCGCGCAGCTCGGTGTCACGGCACTCGGTTTCCTGGCCCCGGAAAGGCCGGTGCTCTGGGCCGTCGCGGTCGCCGTCGTGGCGTTGGGCACGACCCTGCCGGACCCACGGCTGGCGGAGCTGACCTACAGCGGGGCGGTCCCGTGGATCGCGCTGGGAGTCGCGATGAGTGCCCTGAATCTCTACCGCCGGGCCGGTGACTGGATCCCGATCGCCACCGGGACCGCCGCCCTGGCGCTGGGCTCCGCCGGAGTCGTGGCGGTGAGCATCCGGGCCGGCGTGCCGGTGGCGATGGCGATACTGGCCGCGAGTGTGCCGTTCCTCATCGGTGTGCTTCTCGCCTTGGGGCTGCACCTGCGCGACGCGCGCGACGACCGCGTCCGGCGTCCGGCGATGTCCGTCGGGATGACCGGAGCCGACGAAGGAGCGGCCCTTCCGGCCGGGACACTGGAAGCGGCCCGACGGGCCCTCGCCATCGTCGCCCTACGCAGTGACGAACTCGTCGCGTCGACCGGTGACACGTCCGCCCGCCGGGCGGCGGCCGACCTGCGCGACGTGGCCAGGCGGGGACTCACCGGGGCCAGCGCGGGCGGAGGCACCGTGACCCGGATCGAACTGCACGACTCGGCCGGCTCCTCCCGGACAGCCGAGCCCGCCGAGGCTGCCGACCGCGGGCCGGCCCGGCCGCCCATGCCGGAGATGTCCGACCGCGAACGCGAGATCATGCGACTTGTGGCCACCGGGGCGTCGAACGCGGCCATCGGCCGCAGCCTGTATCTGAGCGAGGCGACCGTGAAGCAGTACGTGTCCCGGCTGATGCGCCGCTTCGAACGCGAGAACCGTACCCAGCTGGCGTTGATGGCCGTGCCCTGGTTCGACGACGGTTCGGGACGCGACGACCCGCCCGGATGAGGTGTGCCTCGGGTGTGTGGGCCGGACAAGACGGGGGACCTGCCCGGCCGACACGTGGTGCAACGGTACGGCGCCCACCGGTGCCCCGGCATCGGTCGATCAGATGACACCGGAGGTCACCGGAGCCGGGTGTGGGGGGCAGACACCACACCCGGCTCCCGTCCCCCGTAGCGCGCCTCCTGCTCGTGCCACTGCCCGCCGGACGCGGTCTGTACGCCGAGCGTGACCGTCGTTTCGAAGGATCACGTTCCGTCCATAGCTGATGGTGCCGAAGACCAGCGAACCGATTGACTTTCGATAGGTAACGAGTGATAGTCGATGCATGCTGGCGGAGCATCGGGCCGTAGCCCCACTCAGAGTCTTCCTCGTGTTGTTGTTCGGGATCCTGGTCGTCTTCCAGACCCTCTCGCTGCCGGGACAGTTCAGGCACATGGCGCAGGAGGCCCCCGACCTTGCCTACCTGCGGTGGCCGATGACCGCCATCGCGGTCTTCCTGGTGCTGTGCGTCCAGGTGGTGATCGTGGCCACCTGGAAGTTGCTCGGCATGGTCAAGAACGACCGCATCTTCACCCAGGCGTCCCTGGTGTGGGTCGACACGATCGTGTGGGCCATCGCCGCCGCGTGGGTGGTGCTCGTGGGCCTTCTTCTCTACGTCGGATTCACCGGCGACGACCCGGGTGCGCCGATGCTGCTGTTCCTGATGTCGGTAGGGGTCGCCGTGGTCGGACTTCTGATGATCGTGATGCGTGCGCTGCTGCGCCAGGCGACTACCCTGCGGACCGACATGGAAGCGGTGATCTGATGCCCATCGTCGTCCGCATCGACGTCGAGTTGGCCAAGCGCAAGATGAGCGTCGGTGAGTTCGCCGAGCGGGTGGGGCTCACCCCGGCGAACGTGGCCGTGCTGAAGAACGGCCGGGCCAAGGCCGTCCGGTTCAGCACCCTGGAGGCCATGTGCCGGGTGCTCGACTGCCAGCCCGGTGACCTGCTCGAGTGGGTCGATGACTGACCACGTTCGACTATTGCGTTGCCAGTCTGCGGCCGGGCTGCCTAGCCTGCCCTCCGTGCCACATTCAGATCTTCAGGTCCATCCGTGAGCGGCCGGCTGCGGGAGATCGCCCGCCAGACGGTCGAGATCGCCGAGGCGGGCCGCTACCGCGACAGTGCCGGCCGTGAGGTGGTCATCGCCGACGCCGTACGCGCCGCCGTCACCGGAACCCGCCACCACCTGCCCGACACCGACCTGACCATGGCCGACGCGAAGCCCGGCGCCGGCTCGGTCGAGGTGACGCACGAGTCGACCCTCGCGGCGGCCAGCCGCCTCGGGCCGACGGCGGCGTGCCTGGTGTTCGCGTCGGCCAAGAACCCCGGCGGTGGGTTCCTCGGCGGGGCGAAGGCGCAGGAGGAGAGCATCGCCCGCTCGTCGGCGCTGTACCCGTGCCTGCTCACCGCCCCCGACTTCTACACCTTCCACCGCGAGCAGCGGGACCTGCGCTACAGCGACCGGGTCATCTACAGCCCGGGCGTGCCGGTGTTCCGCGACGACAAGGGCAAGCTGCTCGACCAGCCGTACCGGACGTCGTTCCTGACGGCGGCGGCGCCGAACCTCGGCGCGATCGCGCGCAACCAGCCCGAACACACCGGGGACGTGCCGGCGGTGCTGGCCGCCCGGGCCCGCCGGGTGCTCGAGGTCGCCGCCGCGCACGGGCACCGGACACTCGTGCTGGGCGCCTGGGGGTGCGGGGTGTTCCGCAACGATCCCGCCACGGTCGCCGACGTGTTCGCCACCGCGCTGCGGGCGGTCGACCGGTTCGACCACGTTGTCTTCGCCATCCACGACAACCTTCCCGGCACCCCCGTGTACGCCACCTTCCGGCGACACTTCGGGAAGTGAGCACGATGACCGACGACCTGGAGACGCTGATCCGGTCGAACGACTGGATGATGCGTGTTCTCGCCGCCGTCCGCGACGAACAGGTCCCGGACGCCTGGGTCGGGGCGGGGGCGCTGCGCGACCTGGTCTGGGGTGAGCGGTACGGGGTCGGGTTCCGCCCCGACGAGGTACGCGACGTCGACGTCGCGTTCTTCGACGGAAGCGACCTCGGTCGCGGGTACGACGACCGGGTGACCGCGCGCCTGGGTGAGCGCCTGCCCGGCGTGCCGTGGGAGGCACGCAACCAGGCCGCGGTCCACACCTGGTACGCCGCCAAGTTCGGTGGCGGTCCGGTCCAGCCGCTGACGTCGATCGCGGACGCGATCGGCACCTGGCCCGAGACGGCCACCGCCGTCGTGGTGCGGCTCGACCGCGACGACAGGATCGAGGTGTGCGCGCCGTACGGGGTGTCGGATCTCCTCGACGGCGTGTGGCGGCACAATCCCCGCCAGGTCACCGTCGACCGGTCACTGGCCCGCCTCGCCCGGCACCGACCGGAACAGCGGTGGCCGGGCGTGACCGTGATCCGGCCGGGGGCATCCTCGTCCTGATCGTGGCTCGACGCGGCGCGATCGACGTGGTGTCTACAGTGGCCTGATGAAGTTGGCGCGGGATGGTTCGGTACGGATCTCGGACCGTACCGGTGCGACGACGGGACGTACGACCACGTCCCGGCCGAGAGCCTGCCACCGCTGCCGGAGCCGTTGTTCGACGGCCGGTTCGCCTGGCTGGCCGGGGCCCGCGATCCGCGGGTGGCGTACATGCGGCCGATCGACGCCCGGGCGGACAAGGCACTGCTCGGCGCGGGCCTGCCGGATCCGTTCGTGGAGTTCATGGGGCGGCCGGAGTTGTCAGGCGCGGTGCCGTCGTGCACGGCGTGCTGGTGGCAGTGGCCGGCACGGCCGGTGCCGAGCCCGGTCGGTGCCGGCGCGAGGCTCCTGCGGTTCCTCAACGACCAGCAGGACTGTCTGTTCTGGTACCTGTACCTGGAACCGGACGGCGGGCACCGGGTGCTGGCCGGCGGGATCAACTACGACACCTGGGCCGAGGACGGCATCGACGAAACGGACGCGGCCGGCGACCTGGTGGAGGTGGCGCCGGACTTCGAACGGTTCGTCTACCGGTTCTGGGTGGAGAACCTGGCCTGGTTCGAGGTGGTCGGCCAGGAACGGGACTGGGACGACCTGTCGCCGCCGGTACAGGACTACCTCGCCCACTACCGGGCGGCCGCTGTCGGCTCGTAGCGTCCCGCCGCGGAGGCGGTCGGGTCGGGTCCGCGGCGGCCAGCGGTGCATACCCGGTATGCTCCCTGGTCATGGGACCTGATCATCGCCGCGTGGCGCTCACCGCGGTGGTGGGCGGCTTCCTGCTGGGGTTCCTCGACTTTGTGTGGATCAAGTGGGTGCCGTACCCGTTCGCCGAACTGGGCAACTCCAGCGCCGTGTGGGCGGTCGCGGCCTTCGGCTTCGGCTACTGGGTCCGGTCGGGCCGGCTACGCGCGGCGCTGGGCGCCGCCGTCGGGCTCGTCGTCGCGGTGCCCAGCTACTACCTTGCGGCGACCCTGATCCAGGACGACGACCTGGCCATGCTGTGGGCGCCGACGTCGCTGCTCTGGATGTCCTTCGGGGTCGTCGCGGGGATCGTCTTCGGCATCGGTGGGACGTGGGCGCGCGGGTCGGGGTGGCGGCAGCTGGTGGGGACCGCGCTGCCGGGCGCGGTGCTCTTCGCCGAGGCGGGACTGCTGGCCAAGGACATCGGACACCCGAGTTACGGGATCGATCCGCTGTGGAACGCCCTGATCAACGTCGTACTCGGTGTCTCGGTCGTCGTCCTGGTCGGCGGGACGAACCGGCGGCGGGCACTCGCCCTGGCCACGGCCGTCCCCCTGGCCGTGGCCGGGTTCGGGGCGTTCCTGGTCGCGGGCTTCCGCTGACGGCCGAACCGGCGTCCGGTCCGGCCGAACCGGTACGCAAGCGGGTGTCGGACGCGGCGGTTAGCATGCCGGCATGACCGTCGACCTGTTCGCGGGAATTCCGGTCAGCGACTACGCGGCGTCGCTGGCCTGGTACGAGCGCCTGCTCGGCTCCCCGCCGACATTCCTCCCCAACGACATCGAAGCCGTCTGGGAACTCGCGGAACACCGGTACGTGTACATCGAGCAGCGGCCCGACCACGCCGGCCACGCCATGCACACCCTCTTCGTCGACGACTTCGACACGCGCGTGGCGGAGATAGTGGGGCGGGGACTGGAGCCGGCGAAGCGGGAAACCTACGACAACGGCGTACGGAAGACGACCTTCCGCGACCCCGACGGCAACGAAATCGGGTTCGGCGGCGCCCCGCTGTGACCGGGCGCCCGCCGCTTCGGGTGGGCGCGATCAGGGGCGCCGTTTGCGCTGCGTCGCACGCCGGTGGGCGTACGAGAGCAGCCGTTGCACCTCCGCCCGTGTCCCGGGGCCGGGGTTGTTGACGCTCACCCAGCCCTGTACCCCGTAGGCCGGGTGCGGGACGATCACGTCCGTGGCGGTGAAGTCGATCCCGTCCCGGTGTTCGGCGAACTGCTCCGGCCCGTAGCCGAACAGGCGCCGGAACTCGTCGCGGCCCGCCTCGATGTTGAACCGGAACACGCCGGCGCGGTCCAGCCGCGACCGGTCGTCGAAGCCCGGAAGGTCGTGGGCGACGATGGTGGCGAACGGCCGGTGCCGGTCCGGTCCGGCGAAGAAGAACCGGTCGTCCCAGCCGAGTTCGGGTGCGCCGATGTCCGGCCCGGCCCGCGTTTCGGCGACGTCGGGCAGTCCCAGGATCTGCGCGGCGAGGGCGGCGGCGGCCGGCGGGAACCGGTCGACGTGCCACACCGCGTCGCAGTGCGCGACGGTTTCGGCGTCGAGCGGGAAGTAGCCCTGTTCGGGTGTCACGTCGGCCCGGACCCGCGCGCCGTCGACGAGGGGGGCCAGCGCGGCGGCGTCGAAGAGCGGGCCCTGCCCGGTGGTGGCGCCGAGCCTGCCCTCGTACGTGTCGTCGGCCGGCACGTCGAGTTTCAGCGCGACGCTGGCGCCCAGGCTGCCGACGACGACGGCGTAGCCGTCGCCGAGCAGCGCCGACACGATCGCACCGGCACTGGACCACTCGA
The DNA here is from genome assembly GCF_018324255.1 of Polymorphospora rubra. GTDB lineage: Bacteria > Actinomycetota > Actinomycetes > Mycobacteriales > Micromonosporaceae > Polymorphospora > Polymorphospora rubra. Next base: position 2,066,287 of record NZ_AP023359.1, on the reverse strand, counting down.
GGTCCATGTCGGCGAGCCGCCACCGGCTGGGGTGCCGCTGCAGGTGCCGGTTGTTGGCGAAGAGCAGGGTCGGGCCGCGCCGCTGCTCCGCGGCACGGATGTCGAGCAGGTTTTCGGCCATCAGGGCGTCCCGTACCGCGAGCAGCCGGGAGGTGCGTTCGGCGGCGGGCGCGCGGTCGGCGGCGACGGCGTGGTAGCGCAGCAGGCCGAGGGCGGTCGTGCCGTGCAGCCGGGCGCACCACCAGTCGTCGTGGGTCGAGGCGGCGACCAGCCGTGGCGCGTGGGCGTACAGGGTGGTGAGCAGGTCGTCGGCGAGGACCCGCAGCCGGCCGGCCGCCTCGGACCGTCCGACGGACTTCGTGGCGTCCATCAGCGCGGCGAAGTCGCTCCACCGTGTCTCGTCGCCCAGCAGCCGCTCCAGGTCGTCGGCGCCGGCCGGCAGCACCCGCGGGCCGAGGTGGTTGACGAGGTAGTCGCACAGGTGCCGCAGATACGGGCCGGGGCCGGGGGCGCTGGTCATTTCCAGCGGCGCGTCGAAGCCGTGGAACGCCAGCCGCTGCGCCGCCGGCACCGACTCGTTGTACGCGCGCATCCACTCCACCAGTTCCCGGGTGGCGGCGTGCCCGCCGAAGCCGTGGCTGAAGCCGTCGGCGAGTACGTCGTCGACGCTTCCGCCACCGCCCTGGACGTAGGCGTCGACGGCGAGCCCCGCGACCCGGTCGGATTCGACGGCGACGGACCGGAACCCCCGTTCGGCGAGGATCTTGAGCGCCTCGTTGCGCAGGCGTGGGAAGGCGGGCTCCCCGTGGGTCGGCTCGCCCAGGGCGAGCAGTTGCGGCGGACGGGTACGGGAATCGAGGAAGGACCGCAGTTCGATAGCCATGACCTCGACCGTATCCTTGAACTTGCTGTTGAGACTTTGCTGACCACGTACCTTCGGGAGATCTACTGAAGTCTCAAAACGGAGTGCATAACCGGCCGGCCGATCTCGGGCGGGCGTACGGCATCTCGGCCCAGACGGTCCGCAACTACGAGCGGGACGGGGTGATTCCGGCCGCGCGCCGTACCCCGACCGGCTACCGCGTCTACTCGGCGACGCACGCCCGCGCGCTCGGCGCCTATCTGGCGCTGATACCGGCGTACGGGTATCCGGCCGCCGGGACGGTCATGCGGGCCGTTCACCGCGGTGACCTGGACGCCGCCTTCCAGATGATCGACGCCGGCCATGCCCAGCTGGCCGGGGACCGGGAGACGCTCGACTCAGTCGAGGCCGCGATCGGCGTACTCGTCGACAGGCCGACCGCGGACCGCCCGGACCGGTCGCTTCCGGTCGGCGCCGTCGCGCACCGGCTCGGCGTCACGGCGGCGACGCTACGCAAGTGGGAACGTGCCGGCATCCTCGTCCCGCGGCGCGACCGCGCCACCCGGCACCGGGTGTACGGGGCCGACGACGTACGCGACGCCGAACTCGCACACCTGCTGCGGCGGGGCGGCTATCCGCTGGCCCACATCGCCACCGTGCTGGAACACGTACGTGGTGCCGGTGGCGCCGAGCCGTTGGCCGGTTCGCTCGCGGACTGGCGGCAGCGGCTCGCCGCAAGGGGCCGCGCGATGCTGACCGCCGCCGCCCGCCTCGACGACTACCTGTGTCTGGTGGCGGAGCCGGCGACGTAGGTCCGAGGCTCCGGTCAGCTGGCCGGTGCCGCGATCCGGTAGAGGATGTGGCGGCGCACCGGGCCGTCGGGAATGTTCGGGTGGTCGAAGTCACCGTTCAGGTCGCGGGTCATCCCGATCCGCCGCATGACGGCTTCCGAACGCACGTTGCCGGCGGCGGTGAACGCCACGATCTCCGGCAGGGCCAGGACGTCGAACCCGTACGCGAGGCAGGCCCGGGCGGCTTCGGTGGCGTACCCGTGTCCCCACGCCGTACGGCGTAGCCGCCAGCCGGTCTCGACGCCGGTGAACGGCATGTTGGCACTGATCGGGTTCAGTCCGGTGAACCCGATGAACTCCCCGGTCGCGGCGACCTCGACCGCCCACCAGCCCCAGCCGCGTTCTTCGAGACCGGCCTGGAAGCGGGCCACCGCGGCCGTGCTCTTCTCGCGGGTCTCCAGGTTCGGAAAGAACTCACGCACCTGCGGGTCGGCGTTCATTTCCGCCCACGGGTCCAGGTCGGATTCGCGCCAGTGCCGCAGCAGCAGCCGTTGTGTGCTCAGCTCTCCCACCCCGGCACTCTAGCTTGCGGCATTGGGACAATCGGGTCGCGCGGCATCACGACTTCGACGATCCTGGTGACAGTGTTCGATGACCGCGGGAGGTCGGGAATGACCGCGACCGGGCGCGAGCGGACCGGAATCGGTGTCCTCGTCACCGCCACCGGCGCCGACGCGATCGCGTTCGGCGTGATCCTGCCGGCCCTGCCGTTCATCGTCATCGGCATGCACGGCGGCGCCTTCGAACTCGGTGTGCTGCTCGCCGCCGCCGGTGTCGCGACCCTGGTCGCCGCGCCGGTCTGGGGCGCCCTCGCCGACCGGTACGGCACCCGGCTGCTGCTGCTGATCGCCCCGCTCGTCGCCGCCGGCGGCCATGTCATCTTCGCGTTCTCCACCAACTATCCGACGCTGTTCGCCGGCCGGGTCGTCGCCGGCCTCGGCGCGGCCGTCGTGCTGCTCGCGCAGGCCCACGCCGCGCGGCTGGTCACCGACGCCGACCGCGCCGGCGTCATCGGGCGGGTCAGCGCCGCACAGGGCATCGGCAACATCATCGGCCCGGCGCTGGGCGGCCTCGTCCTGTCGTACGGAACCGTCGCCGTCGGGCTCACCGCGGCGGCCGGACCGCTGGTCGCCTGGCTGCTCACCGTCTTCCTGCTCCCGGCCACCGCGCCGAAGGCCGCCGCTGCCGGCCGGCCGCGCCGGCTGGCCGCGGCAGCCGCCGCGCTGCGCTCGCGGCGGCTGCGGGGGATCGCCGCCGCGATCTGCGTCGGATGGCTCTGCTTCACCGGGTACGCCGCCGTCCTGCCGGTCGAACTCGCCGACCGGCTGGCCGTCACCGCGTCCACGTACGGGGTGGTCATCGCCATCAGCGGAGTCGTCGCCGTGGTCGTCCGTGGCCTGCTGCTCGGCCGCCTGGTCACGGCGTTCGGCGAGACCCGGCTGATGGTCGGCGGCGCGTCGCTGATCGCCGCGTCGATGCTGCTGGCGCCGGTGGTGCCGACCGTGTGGCTGGTGCCGGTGCTGCCGCTGACCTGGGCATTGGGCGCCTCGGTGCTGTTTCCGTGCACGGTCGCCGAGATGAGCCGGCTCGCCGGCCCCGAATCGGTCGGGCTGGCCATGGGGGCGGCGGCAACGCTGTCCGGAATCGGTTCTGTCGCCGGCCCGCTCGTCGCCGGAACCGTGCGGGAGTTCGTCTGGGCGCCGGGGCCGTTCGTCGCCGGTGCGGCACTGATGCTCGCCGTCGCCGCCCTGGTCGGCTTCCAGTCGCACGACGACGGCGCGGACCCCGCCGCCCGCGAGCCGGCCGGTTCCGTCGACGTCGGCAGCCCTCCGGCGGTCCGGACCTGAACCGGTCCGCCGACATGTCACCGGTGCGGCCGGCCCGGGCTGGTTCGGGTGTAGGTTCCCGGGCGTGGAGATCTCGGAGGCCGAGCTGCGGCGGCTGGTCGACATCGCGGTGGAGGACGATCCGACAGAGTTGCTGGAGGTGGCGCGGGTCCGGCCCGACCTGGTCGCGCCGTTCCACCTGCGGCTGGCGGAGGCGCAGGTGTGGTGGCCCGCCGACCTCTACCACGGCATGAGCGAGGAGACCGCCGCCGAGCTGGTGCGCCGACTCGATGACGGCGCCGGCCCGGTGGGTCTCGTCCATGTGCTGGCCGCGGGAGGCACCGAGACGGCCGTGGCCGCCGTACGGCAGTGGACTGCCGAGCCGCCGCAATGGGCGGCCGAGCTGCCGATTCCGCTGGGCCTGGTCGGGCATGCGGGTGGCTGGGAGCTGGACCCGTCGGGCCGGCGTCGGGCGCTCGCGAGCCGGTACGCGACCGAACTGGTTCCGGTCGCCGCCGCCCGTGCCCCTGGCGCGGGACCGGTTTCCGGTGGGCCACTGGACGGCACCTGCGGATGGTGTGGGCTGCGGCTGTGGCGACTGCTGGAGGTCGACCGGGCCGTCCTGCCGGACCTGCTCGGCGGGGACACCGGGCAGATCACGGTCGCCACCTGCGTCAGGTGCGGCTGCTATACGACACTGTTCACCGAGGCGGGACGATTCGCCGCCGAAAACTACCGGCCCGAGTTTCTCGGTCGTGACGACGACGGCTGGGACCTGCCCGAAGACGGCGTGCTCGGGCTCGGCGAGCCACGGCCGACCCCGTTCGCGGCCAGTGCCTGGAACACGGGTGGCTCGACGGTCGGCGGCATGCCCGAATGGATACAGGATGCCGGGTACCCGGCCTGCCCCCGGTGCGTCCGCACCATGCCCTTCGTGGGCATGGTCACCGGTGGAGATCTCTGGGGGAACTCGGCGAGGGCTGCCACTACCTCTTCCACGACCCGACCTGCGGCCTGTCGGCCGCCGTCTATCAGCAGAGCTGACCGGCGTTTCCGTTGTCCGTCCCCCGCGAGTCGTGCCCTCCCGATCGGCAGTCATCGACCACTATGGACTGATGACGAGGTTGCCCGCATGGCACCCGGCCCCGAGCCAGTCGGCCGAGTGGGAAGTTGCCCGCCGCACTGCTGACACACCAACGGCGACAGCCGCACCCGCTTCGCCCGGACGGTTGGACTACTACCTGGTCTACGCATCGCCGGTGGCGAGCGGGAACTCCGCCGTGCCCGAGGGCATCCTCGTCGAGGAGTTCATTCTCGCCGACGACTACTCGGCGGCCGGCCTCGTCAGCGTCGGCTGGAGTTCGCAGGATCGCCGCTGGCGCGCCTCGTCGGACACCAGCCGGCGCATTCGTACCGACGCCCTGCTCCGCCGCCGGGTGGTGCCGGTCGCCCGGCAGACGGCAGAGGTCTTCCACCGTGGCCTCGCGGGAGAGGACCTGCCGGACGAAGCCGTGCTGAGCGCGTACTGCCGCGTCGGCGCGACGATGTCCATGCCGGCTCCGCTTCGGCTGAGCGCCGCACGGGTCACGACAGGGTTCCACGAGACGCGGCTCTACCGGATCCTGTTCGCGAACGAGCTGAACCCGGGCGCCCTGGCCAACCTGCGGGCCGTCTGGCGGATGACGATAACCGGCGACCCGGCCGATCCACACGTTCGGGTCCTGGGCACCGCCGGCCGCCGCATCGGAGGCGACGCCTTCTCGTGGGACCTTCGCCGACTCGGCGCGATGGACGCGTGGTGCGTCGACCTGACCGTCGACCTCGCCGACAGCCGTGACGAGGCCGTCGGACCGCTGCTACGGGAGCTGACGACAACGATGCGGGCCCAGGGGCTGATCCCTGTCACGATCGACCGCTTCTCGTGAAACCGGTCGGGTATCTCGCCCGGTCCCGTGGTGCGTCAGCTCTCGCGGACGTTGTGCGCCGCCGCGACGAGGTCGGCGGGCAGGTTCGGGCCGTCGCAGGCCTGGTCGATCAACAGGTTCCGGTACCCGGCGTTCGGTAGCCGCGGTGCCATCTCGACGAGGTCGGCCAGGTCGGCGGCCGAGCCGGTCAGGCGGGTGCGGTATGCGGCCCGGGCGGCGCGCAGGGTGATCTCCGCCGGCCCGTGTGCGAGGCCGCGGTCGGTGAGGTCGACGGCTGCGGCGAAGTCTCCCTGGTCGGCGCGGATGTCGGCCAGGTCGAGGTACAGCGACCAGTTCGTCGGGCTCAGTTCGGTGGCGCGTTCGAACGCCGCCGCGGCCTGCTCCAGGTCGCCTACCCTGCGCCACGTGCCCCCTCGTACGACCTCGGTCAGCATGGTGCGTTCGACGGCGTCCGCCGTGTCGCACAGCGCCAACGACGCGGGTATGAGGCCGCAGGCACGCAACAGGATCGCCATGCGGGCGAGCGACTCCGGCCGCGGGTGGCGGGCGGACACGGTCTCGATGGCGCGGAACCACGGTCGGAACCGTTCCCGCACGTCATCGGTGTCGAGGGGATGGCCGTAGTCCATCGTGCGCATCGCCGCCTCGGCCAACGCTTCGGCGCTCACCGAGGCGAGGAACCGCGGGTCGCCGAACCATGGCGCGGCGGCCCACGCGACGGTCGGCGCGAAGCCGGTGATGGTGCCGACCGTCAGCGTCGCATCGTCCATGTCGTCGTCGAGGAACATGAGGAATGCCTGCGCCGCCAGCCCGCCCGGCGATCGGGCACCTTCGGCGAACGCGGTCGTCGCCGCCGGCGCACTCTGTCGCAACTCGGCGATCACCGCGTATGCGTCGGGGTGGTGTGGTGCGCCGGCTATCGCGCTGGAGAGGTATCCCATTGCCTCCGCCGGGTCGCCGCCGCAGTGGGCCATGACCCGCGCCAGGGCGACCTCGGCTCCGGCTGTGTGTCGTGACATCGCACGATCGTAGTGGCGGGGCCGTACCCGGCGGCGTGGACTCGGTGGCCGGCGGAGCGCCCCGACGACGGGTGGCTTCGTACAATCGCCGGGTGGCGCGGGTGCTGGTGACAGGCATGTCGGGCGTCGGCAAGAGCACGCTGCTCGATGAGCTGTCGCGCCGCGGGTACGAGGCCATCGACACCGACCACGACGGCTGGACACTGCCGGACGGCGACTGGGACGAGCCACGGATGGCGGCCCTGCTCGCGGGGCGGGCCGAGGTCGTCGTGTCGGGAACCGTGGCGAACCAGGGCCGCTTCTACGACCGGTTCGACCACGTCGTCCTGCTGAGCGCACCACTTGAGGTCCTTCTCCACCGCGTCGCGGTGCGGGTGAACAATCCGTACGGGAAGACGGCCGCGCATCGGGCGGAGATCGAGCGCTACGTGGGCGAGGTGGAGCCGTTGCTCCGCCGGACCGCCAGCGTGCAACTCGACGGTCGGCGGCCGGTGGGAGAACTGGCTGACATCGTCGAACGTCTGCTTGCCGTGGCATCCTGAAGGTGTGCAGAGCTGACTACTCTGCGTTACCTGGGCTGGTGAAAAGGTGGGCGGGCGGAGGTTGCCCGGGTTGTTAGCCTAGCGCGGTGCGTACCCCTGATCCTGCCGACTCCGGCTCCAAGTTGAGGCGTCGGCTCCGCTCGCTTCTCGGGATCCTCACCCTGGTCGTGGTAACCGTGGGCGGTGCCGTGTATCTGGTGGATCCGTGGTGGGCCGGGCCGGCGCCGCTGTCGAGTCCTCCCCGGCCACTCGGCAAGCCGGTGTCCGTCGAGGGTGAGACGGTCTCCATTCTGGCCGCGGGTGACATCCTGCTGCACCCGGAGTTGTGGGACCAGGCACGCCGCGACGGTGGCGGAACCATGGACTTCGGGCCGATCCTGGCCGGTGTGGGGCCGGCCATCGAGCAGACGGATCTCGCGCTGTGTCATCTGGAGACGCCGTTGGCGCCGCCCGGCGGCCCGTACATCGGGTTCCCGTTGTTCAGCGTGCCGCAGGAGATCGTCAAGGGGATCAAGGAAGTCGGCTTCGACGGTTGCTCGACGGCGTCGAACCACAGCCTCGACCACGGAGTGGAGGGGATCAACCGGACGCTCGACGTCCTGGACGAGGTCGGCGTCGGACATACCGGCACCTACCGTACGGCTGACGAGGCGAAACGGCCGAAGATCTACGAGGTTGGCGATGTCCGCGTCGCGCACCTCAGCTACACCAAGAGCTTCAACGGGCTTCGACGGCCGGAGAACAAGGATTGGGTGGCGAATCTTATCGATGTCGAGAAGGTCGAGGCGGATGCGGCCGCCAGTCGTTCGGCGGGTGCCGACATTGTGGTGGTGAGTCTGCACTGGGGCACCGAGTATCAGCACGAGCCCGATGTCGACCAGCAACAGTGGGCCCGGCAGATTGCGGCCATGCGTGACGTCGACGTGGTGTTCGGTCATCACGCCCATGTGGTGCAGCCGATCGAGCAGTTCGGTGAGAAGTGGGTCGTCTATGGCTTGGGTAACCAGATTGCCCGGCACGACAAACCGACGAATGGCAACCGGGACGGGGCGATGATTCGGGTCACTTTCGGTCCGGCCGGTGGCACCGGTCGTTGGAAGGTCGCGGCAATCGAGGCCATCCCGACGTTCGTCGATCTCAATCCGGATATCAGGTTGGTGGATCTTGAGCGGGCGCTGGCCGAGCCGGGGCTGTCGCCGGGGCGGCGGCGGATCTACGAAGCGGCTGTCGAACGCATCCGGGGCCACCTGTCAACCAGGGTCCAGGATCAATCCGCGTTGACCGTACGGGGAGTCGCCGCCGACTGATCGGGTGATCTTCAGGGCGCTGGCGTGATCTGATTCCAGATCATCTGCGGGCAATCCGGGCATTAGTGGTTGACCTGCCCTGTGGTCGATCACCGTGGTTGTTATAGTTTGGCGCCCCGGCCTGGCCCATATGGCTGGTCATGGGCATTTTATCCGTCAATTTTGAACTTGCCTGCGGGCAAGGGAGGCGTCTGCGTGTCCGCTACGGGCGGGGTATCGAGACCGTCGCCGCAGCAGGTACTCGCCTGGCGGAGACGGGCATTGGATCAGCAGTTGCCCGCGGCGGCGTTCCCCGCCGGCTCCCGGTCACCTGTGTTGGTCTACCTCTGGGCCATGACGATCGTCGCGGCGGCGACCGTATTCGGATTCGCCATCAACGATCACCACGGCGTCCCGCAAGCGGTCCAGGATTCCCAGCGTGACTTCTCCTCGCGCATCGGCCGGGCGATGAATCTGGCCTCGAATCGGGCCATCGACGAATTCGACCGCAGAGTCACCAGATTCCAGACCGGACCCCGACCCGCCGACACCGAAATACTGTCCTCCGCGGTCGGGGACCGGCAGACCTGGACCGGAGCGGCCATCGTGGAAGCCGCATCCCGCCGTAAGGTGTCCGAGTCGGGCGTCCCGGTTCCGATCGACCAGTTGCCGCCCGAATCACTGAGCACAATCACCCTCTTACCGCTCACCACGACGGACGGTCCGGTGCTCGTCCGTATCGTGCCGTTCGACGACGGACGGGCCCTGGTCGGGCTCCAGCCACTTACGATGCGTAACCTGCGCCTCAATGTCGAGGGCCGACACGGCATCTTCATGATCATGCCGGACGGTGTGTCGACCCTGATGCAGGGCGTCGACACCGTGCCGTCCGAGCAGCTCACGAAGGTCTTCGGCGAGCTTCCGGCGGACGGACCGTCGAGGGCCAGAGTGTTCGCCGTACAGGAATGGTCCGATCGGCAACTCCTGGCCGCCACGGCGCCGGTCGGGGACACCGGCATCAGGGTCGTCTCGGTCGTCGTCGCGACCACCGGCGACGGCACGTCGACGACGCGCGGCTTCGTGCTCGCCGTGACGCTTCTCCTGGTCGCGGTGTTGAGTGCGACGTTGATGCACCACTCGCTGTCCCGGCCGATCCAGACGGTCCTCCCGCTGGCCAAGGACGACGCCTGCGGCGTCGAGGTCAAACCGACCGGCCGGCTGTGGACCGCCGAGGCGAACCGGGTCGTGGACGCCCTGACCCGGCCCGCCGTGGAAACGGCACGTCGATGGCGACCGACCGCGCTCCAGGGGCTGGTCGCCGCCGCGGTCGTCACCCTCCTCTGGCCGACCGTGGTGCTGCTGAGCAGCCAGAGCAGCGACGCCCAGCCCGACGTACCCGTCCAACTGCTCTACGACGTCGAGAACCGGGCCGAAGCGGTGGCCGAGCAGCTCGGCAATGCCCTGGAGACCGGCCTGCGGACCGTGTCGCTGGTGACATCGGGCAGCGACAGCACCGCACCGGCCGACATGGGCGAAGCACTCGCCCGAGGGCTGGCCGACGAGCACCGGCTCCGTGGACTCTTTCTGGTCGAAGCCGACGGTCGGGTGAGTGAATCGGCCGGGCGGCGGTCACTGCGCGAGCAGACGCCGCTGCCCGGCACCGGCGGCATCCAGCTCGACAGGTCGATCGAGCGTCTGCCGGTGGTCTACGCGTACCGCACGCGCACCGACGGCCGGGCCGTGGTCGGCGAGTTCGACATCGACTACCTGGTCGGCCTGATGCGTCAGGTCGCCGGCCGGGCCCGGGTCGTCGACCAGGACCTGCGTACGGTGCTCGACTCGAACGGGTTCCGGGCGTTCCAGCCGGTGACCGACGTCGCCGCCGCCGAGGTCGTGGTCGAGGCACTGGCCGGTGGCACGGTGGGCAGATCACGTGACGCCGAAGGTCAGCCACTGCTCATTGCCGCCGCCGGCCTGACCGAGGCGAGTTCGGCGCACCTGGATTGGGTGATCGTCGTCGAGAACGACATCGCGCTGCTGCACCTGCCGGTCGTGGTCACCAAGCGGTGGAGCCTGCTGGTGGCCGGCGCGGTGCTCGGCATCGTTCTGCTCACCCTGGCCTGGCAGTTCTACATCTTCGTCCAGCCGCTGCGCCGGGTGGCGGCCGCGGCGGACCGGATCAACCGGGGCGTTCTCGACCAGCCGATCACACCGCAGCGGCACGACGACATCGGAGCGATCGCCGTCTGCCTGGAGATCAGTCGACAGATCCGGCACACCGGTTCGGCCCGGTTCGGCGGCGCCCTGCGGGTCCGTGGCTCCGAGGCCGACCTGACCACTGTCATGCCCAAGGTGCGACGCGACAGTCGCCACGCACGAGGCGTAAAGGTCTGAGCCGTGTGGTACCTCTATTGCGTCTTCACCCTGTGCTGCCTGGCACTCCTTATCGCCGGAGTGGTCGAACAGCGCAACCACTACCGGAACCTGGCCAAGATTCCGCACCGGGTGCTGGTCAACGGCATCCGGGGGAAGAGTTCGATCACCCGCCTGTGCGCCGGGGCGTTGCGTGGCGGCGGCCTCCAGGTGGTCGCCAAGACCACGGGCACCGCCGCGCGGTTCATCTTCCCCGACGCCAGCGAGGAACCGGTCCACCGTAAGTTCGGTATCGCGAACGTGGTCGAGCAGATCGGGATCGTACGACGGGCGGCCATCTACCACCCGGACGCGATGGTCATCGAGTGCATGGCGGTGATGCCGGCGCTGCAGGAGATCAACCAGAGCAAGTTGATCCGCTCGGACATCGGTGTGCTGTGCAACGTACGTGAGGACCACCTGGCCGAGATGGGGCCGACCCTCGACGATGTCGCCCGCTCGTTGTCCCGCTCCATGCCGGTCGGCGGCATCTGCATCACGGCAGAACGGGAGCGCCTCGACATCCTCCGTAAGGAGGCCGAACGGCGGGACTGCCGACTCATCGCGGTCGACCCGGAGACGGTCAGTGACCAGGAGATGGCCGGCTTCGGCTGGATCACGTTCAAGGAGAACGTCGCGATCGCGCTGGCGGTCGCCGAGCAACTGGGTGTCGCCCGGGACAAGGCGCTGGCCGGTATGTGGGAGGCGCCGCCGGATCCGGGTGTCCTGTCGGTCGTCCGCATCCTCCACAAGCAGCAGCGGCTGCGGTTCGCGAACGTGTTCGCCGCGAACGACCCCGAGTCGACCCTGATGAACATCCGGCAGCTGGAGCAGCAGCGGCTGATCGGACGGCCGCTGAACGTCGTCATCAACTGCCGGCCGGACCGGGTCGAGCGCAACGGCCAGATGGGCGCGATCTGCGAGGAGATCGATCCCCAGCGGATCATCCTGATCGGTGAACCGACCCGTAGCGCCCGCAGCACCATCCCCGCCGGCCTCCAGGACAGGGTGGTCGACCTGGGCGGCAAGCTGCCGCCGAATCGCCTGCTCGCCGGCGTGTTGGCCGCCACTCCCGGCGACGCCTCCATCGTGGCGGTGGGCAACATCCACGGCCAGGGTGAGGTCCTCATCCACGAACTCGCGGCGCTGCCGAGTTGGTCGCCGGAGGACGATCAGATGCACTCCTCCATGGTCCGGACCGCGATCGTCCCGAGTCAGCGGGTTCCCAAAGGCGTCGTTTATCAGAGAGGTGGCCGGCGATGATGTTCGGCGGAGAGCTGAGCGCTCAGCTCGCCACTGCCTGTCTCGGCATCGGACTGGTCTTCGCACTGCTGTGCTATCTGACCACCAACCTGTCGCCGGGCGGCATGATCACACCGGGGTGGATCGCACTCGCCCTGATCGAGGATCCGCTGCAGGCGGTGGTCATCGTCGTCATGACGGTGGTCACCTATCTGCTCACCCGCGTCATGCAGCGGTACGTGATCCTCTACGGCAAGCGGCTGTTCGCCGCGATCGTGCTGCTCGGAGTGTTTCTCCAGCTGACGCTCTTCGTTATCGTCCAGCGTGACTTCCCGCTCCTGTTCTCCCACCAGACCCTCGGCTTCGTCGCGCCCGGTCTGATCACCTACCAGCTGGTCCGGCAACCACCGAAGGCGACCATCCTGGCGACCCTCATGGTGACCGCGATCACCTACGGTGTCGCCTTCAGCGGCATCGTCGCGGGCCTCGTTCCGGCGACATGAGAATCGACCCTCCGAATCGAGTGGAGCCGAGATGAACTTCCGCACCTACTCGCGGCGATCGACGATGGCGCTGAACGCCGGTGGTCTGGCGCTGGTGGTCGGGCTGACCTCGATCGCCTACGGCTCCCTCGACATGGCGCGGCCGTCGCTGTCGGAGATCAGCCTCGGGGTGGCCGAACTCCCGCCGGCGACCAGCGGCCCGGGAAGCCAGTACGTCTACCAGCGCCTGCAGACACCGGACCGTACGGCGATCTACACCAGCGACGGCACGCTCGTCGCGACGATGACCGACGGCGCCCGTACCGGGCACATCATCGGACCACCGCGCACGTTCGAGGAGCCCCGCTTCACCAAGGCGAAGGTCCACACCGACGTGTACGTCCATCTTGCTCCCAAGGTCTGGCGGGCGGGTGCCGAGCAGGAGCAGTGGTTCGTCGACTGGCTGGAGAAGACCCGCACCGAGAAGCCCCGGGACGTGCTGGAGACCGCGTTCCAGTACACGTACGGCGCCAGCCCGGAAAAGGATTCCAGCGGCCAGCAGATCGCCGGTGACGCCGCGTTCGGGCCGCTGTCCGACACCGACCCGGACGGTCGGGCGGAGAACTCCGACTTCTACGACTACCTCGGCGTCTCGTGGACCTTCCCCGACAAGAGGGAGAAGCCGGCCGCGGCGCACATCCTGAGCCTGGACTGCTCCGGATTCGTCCGTATGGTGTACGGCTACCGGATGGGCTTTCCGCTGCTCGGTACGAACACCAAGGGCCCGGGCCTGCCCCGGCGTGCCTACGCCATCGCCGCGTTCGGACCCGGCGTGCAGCTGATGGAGAACCGGGGTACGCGCCCACGTGAGCTGGACCGCCTGTTCCCGGGCGACATGCTCTTCTTCAACGCCGGGCCGGTCCAGGGTGCGAACATCGAACACATGGGGATCTACCTGGGCGTGGACGATCGTGGCCACCACCGGTTCATCTCGAGCCGGAGTCAGGCCAACGGCCCCACCATGGGTGACCTGGCCGGCGAGTCCATCCTGGACGGCACCGGTTACTGGGCGCTGCGGATGCGTACCGCCCGTCGGGTGTGATGCGGCGGATCAGCGGCTGGCCAGTCGATCGCCGAGGGCCTTGGCCACCCGGTCGAGGCTGGCCGGATCACCCCGTACCGACCAGCCGAGTTCCAGGTGGATGAACGGCGCGTCCTGTTCCGCCGCCACCCTGCCCTGTTCGTTGCGGGTGCCCTCGAGCCGACCGCATCGGGTGAGCCAGGCGAGACAGGTCGTCAGCCCGGCGTCGGCCAGACCGTCCCCCACCTCGCGGGCCGCTCTCGACACCGTGGCCGGCCCGCTCGACACGACTGCCTGGGCGTCCGGCAGGCTCCGGTCGGCGAAGCCGTGCAGCTGGATCTGCAGCAGACCCTTGCGGGCGAACTCGACCGAGAACTGGTGGAACATCGACCGTTCGTTGTGGGCCACATCCGCGGCGCCGTCCGCCGCGGTCCGGTGTGCCCCGGCGACCAGCAGCACACTGCCGGGAAGCTGCCGGAAGACCGCGATCCCCAGCTTCTCGGTGTTGATGTCGGCCGTCGGATGTGGCACCTCGATGACCGTCCGGACTCCCGCCGAGCGGTCGACCAGCAGGGCTCCCCAGGCCGGCTCGTCGGTGCTGTTCATGACGAACAGGCTGAACGGCCGTCCGGTCGCCGGATCGACGTCGTGGTAGGCCGTGAAGCCGAGTCGGGCGAGGATCTCGTCCGGGCGGGACGGGTTGCCGGGATCGTCCAGCAGCAGCCGGATGGCCTGCCGCGCCGACTCCCGCTCGTCCGGATCCGGATCCCGGTACGGGTCGTCCCGGTCCAGGCCGGCCAGGTTCTCCATGAGTACGGCTTCCGGATCGACCGGCACCGTGGTCTGCTTCTCGGGTTCGGCGCAGCCGGCCAGCGCGACGACCAGGACGGTGGCGAGTTTCACGAGTTTGCTGCCGCCACCCGACCTGATCCGCACCGGGCGATGCTAGCCCACCGGGGGAACCCGGGAAGTCGGAGAGATGGCGCGGCCGCGTGCTGAGCCGTACCCGGGTCGGTGGCGTGTCGGCACTTGATTCTTGGAACATCAACTGCGGCATCGGCTAGATTTCTCGCCATGGGTCTGCTGGATGACGCGGTGGCGGTACTGGACGACCGAGGCGTGCTCAAGCCGCTGGGGGAGTTGATCCGGCAGGTGTACCGGCGGGCCGCCGACCGGCACGAGCCGGAACTCGGCGACGACGCGATGAGCTTCGGCACCACCGTGTGGCGGAACCTGACCAACCTCGGCAAGGCCACCTTCGACGGCGTCGACGGCGTACGGGGCCGGGTGGAGGACAACTCGCTGGAGATCCTCTGCGCCGGATACGTCGTCCGGCTCTACTCGATGCAGGGCGGGATCGAGTCGATCCGCTGGGAAGGCAGCGAAGTCCGGCTCGGCGGCGCGGTGGAGAACACCCGCGACGGGCAGCTCGCGTTCGACGACGAGGGCCAGTTCCCGGAGGTGTTCGCCGGAGTCGCCCCGCCGAAGCGGCACATCCGGATCGCACACACCGGGGACATCACGACCGGGGACGCGACCGCGTACATCGGACTGCCCAGAGACAACCGCGACGGCGGGTCGCCGTGGTTCGAGGTGACGCTCTGGTTCGGTGCGGCGCCGACCGTGGGCACCCCGCTGCCGCTCGTCGTCGCGCAGGACGCGGTGCCCGGGCGGCGGTACGACGAGCTGCCGATTCCCGAGCTGGCGATCGAGGCCGTGCGGCCGGGCGGCGTGGCCGGCCGTACCGCCGGTCGGCTGGCGTGACGGACGGACCGCGACCGACGGTACCCGCCACCGCGGCCGTCGCGGCGTTCGAGCCGCACGCGCTGGGCCTGGCGCGCCGGTGGCGGCGGATGCGCAAGAACGAACTCGCCCGCCAGATCGGTGTCACCGCGGCGGCGGTCAGCCAGTACGAACTGGGGCAGGCCCGCCCGTCGGCGGCGGTGCTGGCCCGGCTGGCGCTGGCGCTGGGGATGCCGGTCGAGTTCTTCGCCGCCGGCATCCCGACACCGGCGACCCCGGGGCACGCGCACTTTCGCAGCCTGCGGGCGACGAGCCAGGCCGAGCGGGACCAGGCGGAGGCGTTCGGCGAGATCGCCTGGCGGGTCGTCGAGGTCGTCGGCCGCCACCTGCGGCTGCCCCCGCTCCGGCTGCCGCATCTGGATCTCCCGGAGCCGACCCGGGTGGAGGACGTACGGGCGGCTGCGGCGGCGGCGCGGGAGGCGTTCGACCTCGGTGCCGCGCCGGTGCCGCACATGGTGCGGCTGCTGGAGGCGTACGGGGTGATCGTGCTGGCACTGCCGGACGCGTCCGAGCGTGTCGACGCCTTTTCGCACTGGTACGGCCAGCGGCCGTTCGTCTTCCTCAATCCGGCGAAGGACGACAAGGCCCGGTCCAGAATGGACGCCGCGCACGAGCTGGGGCATCTGCTGCTGCACCATGACGCCGAGCCCGGCAGCCAGATCCTGGAGCGGGAGGCGACCACGTTCGCCTCGGAGTTCCTGGTTCCCGGGCCGGTGCTGGCGGAGGAGTTGCCGGCCCGGCTCGATTTCGACCGGTTGCACGAGTTGAAGCGCCGCTGGGGATCAGTCTGAAGGCGCTGGTGTACCGGGGGCACGACCTGGGCGTGTACCGGGAGCACACGTACCGGCGCGGGATGGGTCTGTTGGCCCAGTGGGGCTATCCGGAGCCGGGCGACCTCGGCCCCCGCGAGCAGCCGTCACTGCTCGGCAGAGCCGTCGAGCTGCTCGAACAGCAGCAGGTGACGACGGAGAGCCTGGCGGCGCGGGCCGGTCTGCCACCGGCTCTCGCCCGTACCGTCTTCGACGCCGCCACCGACCACCTACCCGAACTGCACCTTGCGGTTGGGTGAGGATCGTCGGTCGGTGAACTGGGCGGGTGTCGGCCTGGACGGCCGCGACGTCATGGCGGCCGGTGACCGACCTACGCCGGTCACCGGCCTCCACCGGATCAGAGCCTGCCCGCTCCCGCGCCCGTGGTGACGGATGCCTTGACGGTCTCGACGTTGTCGGCGGTGTAGCCGTATGGGAGAGCCGCCACCGAGCCGTTGGTCTCACACGGTCCGGAGTTGGTGAGCGAGTTGTCGCGCGCCACCAACCGGCCGGGGTCGGAGTCCGCGTATCCGCTCGCCGACCAGCATGCCTGCTGCACGTTTTCGAAGACGTTCGCCTCGACGAGCAGTCCGGCGTTCTCGAGTGAGGCGATGGCGTAGGAGTCGGCGTTGTTGTTGACGTTCGAGTAGTAGTTGTTGAAGACGTGGACGGTCTCGCCGAACCGTACCCGCGGACTGCGTTCGAAGGTCCGGTCGAACCAGTTGTGGTGGTACGTGACCCGCAGGTGGCCGATGTCCTGGCCGCCGTTGCCGTCGGAGTGTCCGACCAGCGAGGTCTTCCAGTGGTCGCGGATGACGTTCCACGAGACGGTGATGTAGTCGCTGCCCCGGGTGATGTCGATCATTCCGTCGTAGAAGTCGGGGTGGTTCTCGATGGTGCTGGACAGGGTGTTGTGGTCGATCCAGACGTGGGTGGCGCTCTCGATTCCGATCGCGTCGCGACCGGGTACCCCGCGGATGTTCATGTTCTGGATGATCACGTTCGCCGGGGACATGTCCTCGATGGCGAGGGTGGTGCCGGAGATGCCGGAGCTGGCGCCGACACCCCGGATCGTCTTGTTGGCGGTGATCTCGACGGTGCCCGAGCCGGTGAGCATGCCGTTGACGAGGATGGTGCGGGTGCCCTCGGTCTGTGCCTGGGTCCGGAAGTCGGCGAAGGTGCTCACGGTGACGGTGGGGCCGCCCGCCCCGCCGGTGGTGCCACCGGCCTGCGTGGCCCAGCCGATGATCCCGCTCGGCGACGGCGGCGGGGTGGTGGGTGGAGGGGTGGTGGGGGGCGGCGTCGTGGGCGGCGGGGTCGTCGGTGGGGCGGTGGTCGGCGGGGTGGTCGGGCTCGGGCCGGCGGCGTCGGTCGCCAGTACGTCGTCGAAGGAGCCCGCGGCGTAGTTGGCGACGAGCCCCGCCCGGCCGGTGGCGTATGAACTGTCCGATGCGGACACGAGCTGGGTTCCGTTGACCGAGCCGACCAGGGAACCGCCGGTCGCGCTGAGCGACAGCGTGTACCAGGTGCCGGTCGCCGCCGAGAACGACACCGACGCGAGCGTGGTGGTCGCTCCCCTGCGGATCTGCACGGAGTTGGGGGTGAGGACGAGCGAGTAGAAGTTCGACGCGCTCTGCACCCGGGCCGCGACGCCGATTCCGCGTGCGGTCGCGCTGCCGAAGGTGTTGGCCCGGACGTTGGCCGTCACCGTGGCGGTCGACCAGGAGGTGGAGCCGCCGAGCGCCTTGGCGCTGGCGCTGGTGCTCGACTGCGAGTAGGCGCCGGACGATACCGACCAGCTGCCGCCCGAGGTGCTCCAGCCGTTGGCGTTGCCGTCGTTGAAATCGTCCGACAGCAGCGTGGCCGCGTTCGCGGTCGCGCTGATGGTCAGGACCAGCGCCGTGACGGTGGCGCTGGCGCCGGCCGCGAGGGCGATCCGGGTCCGCCGGCCCGATCGGTGGGGTGTGTGTCGCGCTTCCTGCACTGTGAGCCTCCCTGTGGTGGAATGCGCTTTCCCGTCAACATAGAAAGGCGCACTCAAAACCGTCAATGGGTGCTATTTGCAGCTTTGTTGCATCGAATCGGCTGAAACGCCAAAAGCCGGCTCGTCGGCCGGCTGGAGTATGGGGTGCTATCACCGGGTTTGGGACGGTCCCCGGACTCTCCGCATTCGCAGGATTGGCGCGATCCTATGGCAGCCACCCTCCCTCCACCAGCGCGCTCGGGAGCAGATCGCGGGTCCGATGCCGCCGCGGGATTCGACCCGCAGACCGGAAACGGCGTTGATCCACCGGACGCATCAGCGGACGCTGGTTGTGCCCCCGGCCGCCCGGGTACGCGACGTACGTCCGACTCCGGCCGAGTGGCCCGCACCGCACCGACCGACGCGAAGGAGGCGTACCAGGTGACGCCCGACCCGACGACCGTCCACCCACTCCCGGCGCACGAGCGTGTCGTGTTCCTCAGGCCGCTGGTCACCTCACCGAAGATCGTCGTGGGGGAGTTCACCTACTACGACGACCCGGACGGTGCGACCGACTTCGAGCGCCGCAATGTGCTCTACGGCTACGGGCCGGAGCGGTTGATCATCGGGAGATACTGTGCGATCGCCGCCGGCACCCGGTTCCTGATGGCCGGAGCCGACCACCCCACGATCGGTGTCTCCACCTTCCCGTTCACCATGTTCGGCGGCGAGTGGGCCGACCGGACCCTCGACATCGTCACCGGCATGCCCAGCCGGGGCGACACCGTGGTCGGGAACGACGTCTGGATCGGCTACCAGGCCATCGTCATGCCCGGCGTACGGATCGGGGACGGGGCGATCGTCGCGGCCGGTGCCGTGGTCACCGCCGACGTGCCGCCGTACACGATCGTCGGCGGCAACCCGGCCCGGCCGATCCGGCAACGCTTCGACGACGCTGACATCGACCGGCTGCGCCGCGCCGCGTGGTGGGACTGGCCCGTCGACCTTGTCACCGAGCACGCCCGCACCATCATGGCCGGGTCGCCGGCCGACATCGAACGCATCGCCGCCGAGCAACGTCAGGAGTCCAGTGGATGACCCGCGCCGCCGTGTCGATCGAGGAGTTCGTGGTGGCCGACCGCGACGCCGGCCCGTACGCGGTCGCCGTCGGCCCCGACGACGCCGTCTGGTTCGTCGAGATCGCCGCCGGCCAGGTCGGCCGGATCGCCCCCGACGGCGTGATCGACGGCTTCCCGACCGTGCCGCCCGCCGCACGCGATCACCTCCGGCGGCGACGGGAAGGCCTGGTTCACCGAATGGGCCGGCAACCGGACCGGATCGATCACGCCCGACGGTGTGATCGAGGTCTACGACCTGCCCACGCCCGGGTCCGAGCCGCACGGCATCACACTCGGTCCCGATGGTGCGCTGTGGACCGCCCTGGAGACCGACGCCCTCGCCCGGATCACGACGGCGCGGACGGCAGGGTAGCCGCGAAGGGGCGGAGGCGGGCCGCTCGGCACCGGAGCCGGGTTCGACCGGCAGGCCCGCAACCTGATCAGGTGCCGGCCCCGCACCCGGTCTGGATGGCCTGACTGGGCGATCTTCCTGCAAATATTGGCACACATCAATGTTGACGAAGGGGTGCGAGCTTCCTACCTTCGGTCATTGCGGGGGTGCCGCCAAACGTGATGGCGACGACAGACTGGCCCGGCCAGGCCCCCGACTGCTCCGGGACGAAGGAGGCAGGCGGAATGCGAATCAGTCCAACCGGTTCAGGCCCGAAGGGGCCGGTCACAAGAACCAGAACATGGCGGCGGGCGGTCGGCCTGGCGACCGCCGCGCTGCTGGGCGCCCTGTCGGTCGTGGTCATCCAGCAGAGCGCGAACGCCTACGCGTTCATCGGATGCAAGTGGAACACCTCCGCGGTCCGGTACTACGTACCGTCACCCCTGCTGTCGTTCCCGACCTGGCTCAACGCCGGTGACTCCTGGGCCGGCCTCGACGCGTCACTGACCTGGATCAACTCCAACGTCCACATCCACGCGACGAACGAGAGCCGCGGCAACACCGTCGTCTGGACCGGCGTGACCCGCCACCGTGGCACCCTGCAGGACATGCCGCCCTGCCCCGGCGGCATCTTCACCGCCGGCCAGGTCGAGGTGGTCCTCAACTGGACGGCGATCAGCGGCTACAGCAACGCCCAGAAGCAGGGGGTGGCGGCACATGAGTTCGGACACGCCCTCGGCCTGGCGCACACCACGACGACACCGATCAAGCTCATGTACCCGTACGACAGCAACCGGCACAGCGCAGGCGTCACGACCCCGCAAAGCGACGACAGGGCAGGCATCAATGCGCTCTACTGACCGACCCCGAATCGGCGTACTCGCCACCGCCGTACTGATCGCCGCCTCCTTTTCGGCCTGCGGCACCCCGGACCAGGCAGGCTCCCAGCTGCCGCAGTTCGACATCGAAGGCACCCGCGCGCACATGTACACGTCGGTCCAGCAACTCGCCGACAAGGCCAGCGCGATCATCGTCGCCACCCCCACCGGCAAGTCGCACAGCCGGCCGCTGCCGGCCGAGCACGGCGAGCCCGACTCGGCGCCGACCGTGTACGTCAAGCTGACCGTCACCAAGGTCGTCCAGGGCACCCTCACCGCGCGCGAGATCGACCTCGTCAGCCCCGGCATCGACCACGCCACCGGCGAGCTCGGCCTGCTGTCCGGCGGCCCCTTCCTGCTCTTCGTCACCCCCGCCATGTACGGCCCCAACGACCCCGCCGGCGGCTACGTCGTGGTCGGCGGCCCGGCCGGCGTCTACGCCAAGACGGCCGGCGCCACCGCCTTCCAGAAGGTCGACGTGGCCAGCGGATCCCTGCCGGCAACCCTGCGCGACACCGCGCAGGAGCTGCCCGCCATCACCAAGACCGAGGCCCAACTCCTGCGCGAAGGGCCGTAGCGATCCGACCACGGGCGCTGCCCGGCCGTGCCGGCGAAAGATCGAGCACGGCCGGGCAGCGACACCATGCTGGCCTGGTTCACCTCAGCCGCCCGGACCCGGCCGCCCGCATCGGGCGATAGGGTTCACGCCGCGACCGTGCTGCCGGCGGAACAGCCCGGCCGGGTGGAACTGGAGAACGAGTTGGACCGATCATCAGTTCCCACGACGCCACCCCCGCCGGTGGACATCGAAGAGCTGTTTCCGGAACTGCGTGACTACGCGACCACGGCGACGAGACTGCACCCACGGCGCGGAAACCCCGGCACGCAGGACAGCTCGATCGGCGGTCCGCTGCGCTGGCCGGCCGACGAGCCGTGGCCGTTCTGCGTCGACCGGGAGCACTACGTCAACCACCTGTCGACCCCCGCGACGGTGCGGCGGCAGCGCCGGATCTACGCGGCGGCGAAGGCACGGGCGGCGGCCACCGGCCAGCCGTACGAGTTGACCGAGGCGGAACGCGCCGAGCTGCCGGCGTCCGACCACAGCGAGCCGGAAGCGTTGGCCGACGGGCCGATCGCGTTGGTACCGGTGGCACAGCTGTACCGGCGGGACGTCCCGGACTTCGCCGGACCGGCTGACTGCGATCTGCTCCAGGTCCTCTGGTGTCCGCTGGACCACCCGGAGACCGGCTACAACCCGCGGGTCGAGGTGCGCTGGCGGCGGGTCGCCGAGATCACCGGCCAGGTCGCCGAGGTGCCCGAGCCGGCCGTGGTGTACGACGACTACCTGCCCACGGCGTGTGTGGTGCACCCCGAGCCGGTACGGGAACACCAGTACGGCGGCCTGCTGCCCGAGGACCTCGACCGGCGGCTGTCCGACTGGGAGGAGGAATCCGACGTCAACTACCAGGTCGACCTGTCGCTGGCGCCGGGCTGGAAGGTCGGCGGCTTCGCGAACTGGTCGCTCACCGACTGGCACCCTGTCGACTGCACCGTGTGTGGTACGGCGATGACGCTGCTGCTGACCGCCGATTCCAGCGAGTACGGCGGCAGCGACGTGTGGCGTGCCGTCGGAGAACCGGCCGGGGCGCCGGTGAACCCGGTCGGGGTGACCATCGGCCGAGGGTATTCGCTGTACATCTTCGTGTGCCCGACGTCGTTCGACCACCCGCCGGCGACCGCGATGCAGTGAACCGGCGGGCGGACCAGCGTCGCCGCCCCCTCCAGGTTCGGTAACGTCACCGTGTGCAACTGCAGCAACTCGGCGCCCGGCACCGCGACGCCGTCCTCGACTTCGAGACGGTGAACCGCGACTACTTCGCCGCGACAGTTCCCGACCGGGGCGACGACTTCTTCACCGACTATCCCGCCCGCCACACCGCCCTGCTCGCGCTGCAGGAAGCAGGCACCGACCGCTTCCACGTCCTGACCGCCGACGACGGCACGATCATCGGCCGGGTCAACCTCACCCACATCAGCGGTGGCGAAGCCGAGATCGGCTACCGGATCGCCCGCGACTTCGCCGGCCGCGGCCTGGCCACCGAAGCTGTCCGCCAGGCCTGCCACCTCGCCCGCTCCGCGTACGGCCTCGAACGCCTCCATGCGGCCACCACCACGGACAACCACGGCTCCAGGACGGTCCTGCTCCGCAACGGCTTCACGGTCGTCGGCGAAACCACGTTGGGCGGCCGCCCCGCCCACCTGTTCACCCGCGAACTGGAACCCTAGATTCCTGCCGACAAGGCCCCTCGGCTAGGCGTGCGCATCGCGACGTTCGACGTCGGCGGCGATGTCCGGAGGGACACGCAGCACGACCAGGGCGATGTCGTCATCGCTTTGGTCGGCGTAGCGGGCGAGCAGGTGGTCACACACCTGTTCGGCGGACAGGCTCTGCCGGTCGGTGAGCGCACGGGTGAGGTCGGCCAGGCCGTCATCGATCAGCACGCCGCGACGGTCGATGAGCCCGTCTGTGTAGAGAACCACGGTGGAGCCCGGCTCCAGGGTGGCGGCGTGGTCACGCCGTACGGCATCGGGCTGCACACCGAGCATGGTGTCCGTGGGTGTCCACAGCAGCGTGGCGACGCCGTCGGGTCGGATGAGCACCGGTGGCGGATGCCCGGCGTTCGACCACCGCAGGGTCCACCGGCGATCCGTGGCCTGCTCGTCGCTCTGTTCGACGTGGGCGAGCACGGCGGTGGCGAGGGCGTTGACCGCCAGGGTGTCCAGGGCCGTGTCCAGGGCGGCGAGCACGAAACTGGGCGGCTTGCGCAGCGTGGTGGCCACCCCGCGCAGCAGGTTTCGGATCTGGGCCATGCCTGCCGCGGCGCGCGGGTCATGGCCGGTGACGTCACCGATGACCAGCGCCAGAACACCGTCAGGAAGCAGGAACGCGTCGTACCAGTCGCCGCCGACCTGCATCTGCGCCGCGGCGGGCTGGTAACGCACCGCCACCTCGACGTGCTCGGGCCGGGCCGGCGGGGTGAGCAGACTTCGCTGCAGCGACTCGGACATCTGCCGTTCGAGTTCGGCGATACGCCGTTCGGTCTGCCGGGCCTGGGCCCGGTCGAACGCCTGCGTGATCGCCACACCGACCAGCCGTACGAACCGGATGTAGCCGTCGTCGACGGGCAGATGCGGGTTGAGCCTGGCCACCAGGACCGGGTTCTGCCGCACCGGTGACGATGTGGCCAGCCGCAGCCGCACCACCGTCCGTCCGCCCAGCTCCTCGACGACCATGTCCCGGTCTCCGGACACCGACGGCGGCACAGCCGGCAACGCCGTCGCGCTCTCGCGGACGGCGACTGCGGGCAGCAGTATGTCGGCATCCAGCAGGTCCTGGGCGTTGGCCCGCAGCACCGTGACAGCCTGCCGCAGGATCCGCTGCGGGTCGTCGAGGTCCTTGAGCGCCTCGGTCAGTTGGGCCAGCAGCACCAGCCGGCGACGGGACACCACCTGCCCCGTGGTTTCGGCAGCGATGTCGATGACACCCTCGACCTGCCCCTCCGGACTGCGTACCGCCGAGTAGGAGAACGTGAAGAAGCACTGCTCGGCGAACCCGTGCCGGTCCATGAACAGCTCAAGGTCTTCCGACCACGTCGCCCGCTCGCCGGACAGCACACCGGTCAGCATGGGCCCGATGCTGTCCCAGATCTCCGAGAACACCGCCGACGCCGGCGTACCGAGAGCGGCGGGATGCTTGTCACCGATCATCGGGACGTACGCCTCGTTGTAGACCAGTACCAGCTCCGGCCCCCAGAACAGCGTGACGGGGAACCGCGTCTGAAGAGCCAGGTCCACCGTCGCGCGCAGCGTCGGGGTCCACGACTCGACCGGCCCCAACGGCGTAGACGCCCAGTCCACCCGCTGGTACGCCGCACGCAGCGCCCCGGCCCGCTCGAACAACTCCTGCACCAACCGAATGTAGCCAGCGCCGGACGGACCGGACCGGCGGTTCAAGCCGCCCGTTCCGTCGGCGCCGGGTCCGGAGGACGCCACGTAGCGGGCATGGTTTGGGACGTTGGACGGTTCTGGCGCCTGCTCGACATCCCCACATCTCGGTCTTCCCAATCCCGGACCGCATCGACAGTCTCCGGGGTGGGACTTGGTGCCCTGTCGCCAACAGCGGTCACCGTCCGATCCTTGTGTCCGCGACGGGGGAGGTTCAGCGTGACAGCACCGACGACCAAAGCGAAGATCCACAGCAGCGGGGGGCCGGACACGGACGGCGGAGATTCGCAGGTGTCGGTCCTGCCGGAGCTGCGGGAGATGTGGTGGGAGTCCGGATGGCAGGCCCGCGCCGGCGCCGGCGTGCTCGCGGTGTTCGCCGAGCTGCCACGCCTGGTGGTGACGGCGTTGGCGATCAGCTGGCGGGCCGACCGGGTCCGTACGTCGGCGGTCGGTGTCGCGACCGTGGGCGCGGGGGTGATGGCCGCCTTCGGGCTGCTCGCCACCCAGCGCGTACTGGTGGAACTGTTCGCCGGCGGCCCGACCCCGGACCGGGTGACCGCCGCGATACCGGCCCTGGCGGCGTTGGCGGCGGCGACCGCGGTGCGGGCCGGGCTGGGGATCGCGACCGGGTACGCGCAGAACGGGTTGACGCCGAGGGTGGACCGGGAGGTCGAGCGGGGCCTGTTCGAGGTGACCACCGCGGTACGGCTGGACGCCTTCGACGCCGACGCGTTCGCCGACGACATGGAACGCGCCTCACGCGGCACCGACTCGGCGATCTCGCTGGTGCAGGGGGTGATGAACCTGCTCGCCGGGGTCGCCGGCCTGCTCGCGGTGGCGGTCGCGGTCGTGGTGATCCATCCGCTGCTGCTGGTCGCGTTGCTACTGGCCACCGCACCCGGCGGGTACGCGGCGCTGCGGGCCGGTCACCAGCGCTACCAGACGTACCTGGCCGGGTCGGTGCGCCGCCGCCGGTTGTGGCTCCTGCACCGGCTGATGGCCGAACGGGCGTCGGCGCCGGAGCTGCGCTCGTACGGGCTGCGTGGATTCCTGCTCGACCAGTACGACCGGGTCATGGGCGTCGAGACCCAGATCCAGATCGCCCTGGCCCGCAGGGTCACCACGACCACCGCCGTGGGCAGGGTCGTCGGCGGGATCGCCACCGGCGGCGTCTACATCCTGCTGGCGGTGCTGCTGCTGAACGGGCGGATTCCGCTCGCGGCCGCGGCGACGTGTGTGATCGCGGTCCAGGCGGCACAGCGGGCGCTGGCCACGGCCACGTTCCAGGTCGACCAGATCTACAGCGAGGGGCAGCACTTCGGTGACTACACCGGCTTCATGGAGCGGGCCGCCGACCACCTGCCCGACCCGGCCGACACCGGTCGGCCCGAACCCGGCGCGCTCCAGCAACTCACCGTCCGCGGCGTCAGCCTGTCCTACCCCGACCGCGACGAGCCCGCCGTCGACGACGTCACGCTCACCATCCGCGCCGGGCAGACGGTCGCGTTCGTCGGAGAGAACGGCTCCGGCAAGACCACCCTCGCCGCGATGATCGCCGGACTACGGACCCCGAACGCCGGCGGCATCGAATGGAACGGCACCGAGCTGCGCCGGTGGGACCCGGCCACGCTGCGGGCCAGGATCGCCGTCGTCACGCAGGAGTACCACAAGTGGCCGTTCACCGCCGCGACCAACATCGCCATCGGCGACACCGACACCGAGCCGGACCAGGCCCGGATCGAGGCCGCCGCCGCACGGGCGGTCGCCCACGACATGATCCGCGACCTGCCGCACGGCTACGAGACCCTGCTCGACCGGACCTTCGCCGGCGGCCAGGACCTGTCCGGCGGCCAGTGGCAGCGGATCACCGCCGCCCGCGGCTTCATGCGCGACGCCGAACTGCTGATCATGGACGAGCCGTCGTCCGCCCTGGACCCGCGCGCCGAAGACGCCCTCTTCCAGGCCATCCGGCACCGGCAGGGCAGGGCGACCACGATCCTGATCACCCACCGGCTGGCCAACGTCCGGCACGCCGACCACATCTACGTTCTCGACCACGGCAACCTGATCGAGTCCGGCACCCACGACCAGCTCATCACCGCCGGCGGACACTACGCCGAACTGTTCGCCCTCCAGGCCGCCGGCTACCGCGCCGTCGCGGCGTAAGGTCACCCGGTGACCGTGTACGACGTCGCCGCCAAACTGCCGTCCATCGACGTGCTGCGGGACCGCTGCCAGGCACTCGCCGTGCTGGAGCAGATCATCGGCGACGATCCGTACTACGCCTACACCCGCGAGTGGGGTGACGACGAGGCCGCGCTGATGAGCGACGGCAGCGGCAACGAGTGGGCCGTGGTGTTCACTGATGCTGGTGCGTTCATCCGGATCTTCGACCACGAGTCGGCGATGACGCCCTACCGCGATCCGGACCACGAGCTGTGGCCGGGACTGCTCGACGGGATCCCGGCGGTGTTCCGTCCACACGTCGAGGAACCGGCTTTCGGCGACGGGGCGGGACAACTCGTCGCCACCGCGGTCCTGTGGCGGCTTACCGATGATGACGCATGGCGGGCAGGGGAGAGCATCACGTTTCCCCCGTCACGTGGACCGTACGAGCGCACCGGACCTGACGGCTCCGGCATGCTCGAAATCCTGTTCGACGACACCGTCGACCGGTACGTCGAGTTCGCCGAGGACTACTACGAGATCGAGATCGACGCGAAGGCGGTCGCGCATGTCGTCGCGCATCGCCCTCTCACCGACACCGTCGTGCGGGCCCTGAACCCGGAAGCGACCCTTGCCGAACTGCACGCGGATGTCGCCGCGATCGGGTATCCGATCGCGGCGAAGTGAAGCGGGGGGTCGGTTGGCCGCCGTGACCGCGGTCGACGCGCCGTTGTACGTCCTCGGTCAGCCGGTACCCAGGACGGGCCGACAGCGGAACACCGTTCACCGGGATCTTCGGGAGGCTGGAGATCACCCGGGAGCATAAGCAGGTGATCTGGTGGGCGGTCGCGGCGTCCGTCGGGATCGTGCTTGCGGTGTTGCTGTGCTGCGCCGGATGGATCTGGCGGTTCGGTGTGCCGATGGCCGACCAGGCTCCGGTGGAGGACGTGTCCGTGGTGGAGAACCACCTCGCCGTGGAGTTGGCCGTCGAGGTTGACCGTGGCGCGGGTCCAGGGATCTACCGGGTACGCAGCGGTAGCTACACGGAGATCCCCACCGCCCGGGACTGTGCGTCGTCGGTGCGGCTGACCGCGCGGGATCCGGACGGTCGGGTGCTCGGCGAGTTGAACGGCCCGTTCTGTGAGGTGCGCACCTGGGTGTTCGAAGCCGACGGATCCGTAGAGTTGCTGTCGGGCCGCCGACCGTTCCCCGGTTGACTCCCGGGAGATGCGGACACCCAGACCTTCTCGAGTGAGGTGGACATGCCCGACGGCTGGCAGTGGGACCAGACCCTGTTCCGTGGCAGCGCCGCCTACTACGACCAGGGCCGGCTGCCGTACGCGCCAGGGTTCGCCGACCGGCTCGTCGAGACGCTCGGGCTGGACGGGCAGGGCCGACTCCTCGATGTCGGATGTGGCCCCGGCACGGTCACCCTGGCACTCGCCGGACACTTCGCCTCGGTTGTCGGCGTCGACCCGGATCCCGACATGCTCGCCGAGGCGCGTCGCCGTGCGCTGCGGCTCGGCGTCGACAACGCGTACTGGGTCGGGGCCCGCGCCGAGGACCTGCCGGCCGGGCTCGGTGTGTTCCAGACGGTGCTGTTCGCGCAGTCGTTCCACTGGACCGACCGCGACCGGGTGGCCGCGACCGTGTTCGACATGCTGGTGCCGGGCGGGGCGTTCGTGCACATGAGCGACCACAAGGAGCCGCCGGCACAGCCGGCACCGCTGCCGCACCCGGCGCCGCCGTTCGGGCGGATCCACGCGCTGGTCCGCGACTACCTGGGCGAGGTACGCCGCGCCGGGCAGGGCGTGCTCGTCAACGGCACGCCGGACCGGGAGGATCTGGTGGTGGAGCGGGCCGGATTCGAAGGGTTCCAGCGGTTGATCGTGCCGGCCGGCGAGGTCGTCGAGCGCAGCGCGGACGACGTCGTCGCGTGGGTGTTCTCCCGGTCGGACTCGGCGCCGCACCTGTTCGGCGACCGGCGCGACGAGTTCGAGTACGACCTGCGCGGGGTGCTGCGCGACGCGTCGCCGGACGGGGTCTTCGCCGAGCAGTTGCCGGACACCGAGATCATGCTCTGGCGCAAACCGCCTCAATGAGTCGCCCGCGCGACGACCTGACTCCCTGTCCATGGTGGAGGATCAGGAAGGCGGTGCCCACACTTTCGGCGGTGACTCCGACCGGATCGGGCCGTTGTCTGCCGGAGCTGTCGGTGCCGTCGGCCGCTGAGTTGGAGTGGCGCCTGGTGCCGGTGGACCTGTCCCGGACGACGGCGGACAAGGTCAGGGTAGCCCGATCAGGTCGCACATCCGGCGCATCTGGTGGTCGAAGTACTCCTCCCGGGCCTCGATCACGCCGTCGAGCTGGCCGAAGAGTTCGAAGCTGACGGCGCCGAAGCAGTGGATCCAGCCGGTGGCGCCCCGGGCCAGCAGGGCCTCGGGAAGGCCGGCGAAGAGGCTGTCGCGGACGGCGGCCAGGTTGGCGTGGACCGGGCCGGGTAGTTCGCCGGGGCCGGGATCGGGCAGGGTGCCGGCGGCGAAGCCGTCGATGAGGATCCCGATCAGGGCGGCCGGGGTTCGGGCGGCCGCCGCGGTGGTCTCCTGGGGGGCGGCGTAACCGGGGACCGGGCTGCCGAAGAGCAGGGCGTACTCGGCGGGGTGGGTCAGCGCCCAGCGGCGTACCGCGTGGGAGACGGCGAGCCACCGGCCACGCAGGTCGGCGCGGTCGGTGACCTGCGCGTCGCCGCCCTCGGCGGCGTCGCCGAGGGCGTGGTAGCCGTCGACGATCAGTGCGGTGAGCAGCTCGTCCCGGCTGGGGAAGTAGCGGTAGATCGCCGAGGAGACCATGCCCATGTCGCGGGCGACGGCGCGCAGCGACAGGTTCGCGCCCTCGGCGGCCAGGTGGCGGCGGGCGATCGTCTTGATCTCGTTGATCATCTCGGCTCGGGCCCTGGCCCGGATGCTGGCTGCAGGCATGTCGGTGAGTGTCGCACATTTTCGAGAGCACTGCTCTTGACGGCGGGGTCGTGCCTGGGTGAGCATAGGTCTCACAAGAGAGCGGTGCTCTCGTTCTGGAAGGGGAACTCCGATGGCCGTACACCTGATCGTCGGCGCCGGCATGGTCGGCTCCACCACCGCACGACAGCTCGCCGACCGCGGAGAGCAGGTCCGGATCGTCAGCCGCTCCGGCCGCGGCCCGACCCACCCCCGGGTCGAGCGGATCGCCGCCGACGCCACCGACGCCGACCGGCTCGGCGAACTCGCGCAGGGCGCCACCGCGATCTACAACTGCCTCAACCCGGCCTACCACCGCTGGCTCACCGACTGGCCGCCGATGGCCGCCGCGCTGCTCACCGCCGCCGAACGCTCCGGCGCCCCCCTGGTGATCGCCGGCTGCCTCTACGGGTACGGCGAGGTCACCGGCCCGATGACCGAGGAGAACCCGCTCGCCGCCACCCACCCCAAGCTGAAGATGCGCGCCGACATGTGGCGCGACGCCCTCGCCGCCCAGCGTGCCGGCCGGATCCGCGCCGTCACCGAGGTACGCGGTAGCGACTACCTCCAGGCGCAGTCGATCTTCAGCTTCGTGATGGGAAAGCCGCTGCTCGCCGGACGCCGTACCTTCGTCCCCGCCCCGCTCGACGTGCCACACACCTGGACCTCGATCAACGACATGGCGGCGATGCTGGTCACCGCCGCCACCGACCAGCGGGCGTGGAACCGTGCCTGGCACGTACCCAGCGTGTCGCCACTGACCATCCGGGAACTCGCCACCCGCTTCACCAAGGTGGCCGGCGCGCCCGCACCGAAGCTCGCCACCATCCCCGGTCCGATCTTCCGCGCCGCCGGCTTCCTCTCCCCGATGCTGCGCGAGCTGCAGACCACGGCGTACCAGTTCGCGCGGCCGTTCGTCATGGAGTCCACCGCCGCCACCACCACCTTCGGCCGGCGACCCCAACCGCTCGACGAAGCGCTACGCGAGGCGGCCGTGCTGCTCGGCGGCGTCCCGGGTGCGACCGCCGGAACCCCGCAAGCACGCCCGGCCACCGCCTGAGCACCCATCGACCCACGCCCAACGGCGGAAACCCACCGGAGGTTCACCATGTCCACCGCCACCATCGTCCCCGCCGTCGTCGCCGACGCCAGGAGCAGCCGCGCCTCACCGACCAGGTCGACAACCGCGTCGCCTACGTCAGCTTCGCCCTCGCCTACCTGATCGGGCACGGTGCCGCCGCCGTCTCCCACGGAACCGACCCGCTGCTGGACCTGCCCGGCTGGCTGCCGATGACGTTCCTCGCCACCGGCATCGTGGCCGGCTCGGTCGCCGCCACCATCGCCTCCACCCGTGCCCAACGGGGCGCCCCCCAGCGCCGAGGCCCTCTCCGGCAAGCTGCTCGGCATTGCCTGGGCCACCGCCTTCACCGGACTCTTCTTCGCCATCACCGGCCTGGCGAACACCCTCGACATGCCCGAACTGCAAGCCATCCTCTGGCCGACCGGCTCCGCGTTCGTCGTCGGCCTGATCTACCTCGCCGAAGGCGCCGCCCGCCGCAACGTACTGCACTACACCCTCGGCAGCTGGCTCGCCCTGATCTCCACCGCGTCGCTCTTCCTCAGCACGCCGGGCCCGTTCTGGATCCTCGCGTTCGCCGGCGGCGGCGCCTACGCCATCGCCGCGATCCTCGAACCCCGCCGCCTCGCCGTCCGCCGCTGACCCCTTCCCGCACGATCCGCCGGAGAGGCCCCACCTTGAACACCCGAAACGCGGTGGCCCGGAGCCACCGCGTTCGAGGCGTTATCTTCTCGTCGCCATCCGGCCGCCCTGACATGCTGGCCCGGTGGAGAGGTGGACGTTCGACGGCGGGGTTTACGAGGTGAACTCGATGTATCTGCTGCCGGAGGATGCCTGGTCCTACGAACTGACCGGGCCAGGGGGCGCGGTTGGCGAGTTCGTCGGGCTCGCTGTCGTCATTCCTGACGCGACGCCGTACGACGGGCCGTTCACGCCGATGGCGTCCACCCACGTCCGGGTGGTCACCGACGGCGGGCAGCTGCCGTGGCCGGTACTTCTGCGTTTCGTCGGTCTCGTCGAGACCTCAGGAGACATCGTCTCCGATGTGGACGGCCGGTCGGTGACCGGTGAACTCTCCTCGTCACCCGACCTGTGGCGCTTCGCGGACCGGCAGTTCGAGGTCGACTCCTACCATTCGGCTGAGCGCGGCTGCTGGTGCTACGAGCTGTCCGAGGCCGGTGACGTGCATGCTCGCCACGACCACCTCGAAGTGCTCATCCCCGACCTGCCGTCGACCAGCGGCCCTCCGGTCCCCTGGGCGGAGAGGGCGGTCTTCACCGCGTACGGCTCGTGGACCCTTCCCTGGCCGGTCCTCCACCACTTCCTTGAGGTGATCAGGCATTTGCTGGAGACCTGCCCCAGCGTCGTGGTCACCGGCCTCAGTACGGCACAGGCGTCCGAACTGCGCGAGACGCTACGGACCGCCGGGGCGACCGTCGACACCCGCCGCCGCCCGGAGGTCCGCTGACCGGGTACGCGGCGGCGCGCCCAGGCGCCACCGCGTACGAGAGGTCACGAACTCAGCCGACGGCGGCGCCGAACCATCGAGGTAGCCGGTCGAGCAGATCCTGCTGATCGTCACCGACCCACGCCACGTGGCCGTCCGGCCGCAGCAGCACGGCGGGCACGTCCAACTCGTCGCTGACGTCGACGACGTGGTCGACCCGGTCCGCCCAGCCCGTGACCGAAAGCCGCCCGGTCTGGTCGAGCAGTAGCCCGCGGCCGCCGTGCGTCAGTTCGTACAGTCGCCCCCGCTTCAGCCGCACGTCCCGCATGCGCCGGCCGACAAGCTCATGCCCTCCGCCGAAGTCGTACCGGACTCCGATCGCGGTGAGCTTCTCGATCAGGTACCGGTTCACCTCCTCGAAGTCCATCAGCTCCGACACCAGTTTGCGCACCGCCAGGGGACCGGGCTCGGTGGACAGCAGCTCCATCTGCGCCCGCGTGTTGTTCAGTACGTCGGCGGCCACCGGGTGCCGTTCGGCGTGGTAGCTGTCCAGCAGTCCCTCCGGCGCCCAGCCGTTGATGTCGGCGGCCAGTTTCCAGCCGAGGTTGAACGCGTCCTGGATGCCGAGGTTGAGCCCCTGCCCGCCGGTCGGCGGGTGGATGTGCGCCGCGTCGCCGGCCAGCAGCACCCGGCCGGTCCGGTAGCGCTCGGCCAGCCGCGTGGCGTCGCCGAAGCGGGACAGCCAGCGCGGCGAGTGCACGCCGAAGTCGGTGCCGGCGAACACCCGCAGCCGCTGCTTGAACTCCTCGAGAGTCGGTGGGACCGAGCGGTCCGCGGCCACCCCCTCCGCGGGCACGAGGACCCGGTACACCCCGTCCCCGAGCGGCCCGAGGCCGAACCGCTTCTCGGTCTTGCGGATCTCGGCCACCACGGCGGTCACCGTCTCCAGCGGCACCCCCACCTCCATCTCGCCCAGCAGCAGCTCGACCCGGCTGGGCTCGCCGGGGAAGCCGACGCCCGCCAGCTTGCGCACCGTGCTGCGGCCGCCGTCACAGCCGACGAGGTAACGCGAGCGCAGGCGTGAGCCGTCGGACAGTTCGACGGTCACCCCGTCGTCGTCCTGGCTCAGTCCGACCAGTTCGTGGCCGCGCCGGATTTCGACGCCGAGTTCGGTGGCACGCTCGGCCAGCAGGCGATCGGTGACCGGCTGCGGGATGCCGAGGACGTACGGATGCGCGGTGTTCAACCGGTCCGGCGTGGGCTTGTCGATGCCGGCGAAGAAACCACCGACCGGGTACTGCTTCCCGTGCGCGAGGAACCGCTCCAGCAGACCGCGCTGGGCCATCACCTCGATGCTGCGTACGTGCAGACCGAGCGCGCGGACGACCCTGGTCGGCTCCGCATCCTTCTCCAGCACGAGCACGTGCACGTCGTGCAGCCGCAACTCGCTCGCCAGCATCAGGCCGGTCGGTCCACCCCCGGCAACGATCACGTCGAACATGAGATCCCCCATTGTTTTCCGGCCAGCCGCTCCGCGCGGTCCGGCGGCGCGCATTCGCGTACACACCTACTTCGCGGATCCTTGTTTCCGCAGTTCCTGGCCCCGGCCGGAGATTCTGCAGCACGACCCGGGTCTTGCCGCAAGACCCCTGGTGCGCTATACGTTAAGAGTGGCAGGGAATGCTTTCTCTGCTTTTCGTCCGGGGCGCCGCTCTTCATTCGAAGCACGGCCTCGTCCCCGCCAGCTCCCGATTCTTCGATGGACCACACCATGTTCGGCCACGTCGCCGACTCGATGACGTGGTGTCCGTGCGTGCGTGATCGCTGAAACAGCGGTGACACCGGCCGTCGGATCGTGGACCTTGGTGGAATGACAGCCACGGACGACATGAGCGACGCCAGGAACTGGACGGGCGGCTTCTACGAACTGATGCTGGTCCTCGGTGCGACCGACGACGTCAGGTTCGACCGGGCCGTACGATCCCTGTGGCGTGCCGCTGGAGTCCGAGAGTGCCGGGTAGGGCCCGGATTGTTCGAAGCCGAGCCCGGCGCAGTCGCGCTCGAGGTGGATGGGCATCTGCGCGGGACGCTGACCCTGCCTTCCGGCGACCGGGTGGTCTGTGGCGCGCACTCATTCCGCTACGAGGGCATCGACAGAGTGGAGCTCTACCTTCCGCTCGGCGCGTTGGCCCGGGTCGACCGCAGGATCGGCGGCTATCCCTTCGATGAGCGCAGCGGTGTCGAGTCTCTGACCTGGCGGGCGCCGCTCGACCGATGGCTTGCCGAGCTGGCCGTCGCCGTGTACGCCGACGTGCCGTTCCTCCGTGCCCTCATCGGCTTCGAAATCGACGAGGACGACGACATCACCGCCGAGAAACGCTATGCCGCGGTCCTGCTTCCCGAACCCGAGGGAATGGAATACCGTCCGGCGACCGCATGAACATGGGCACGCCGTCGAACGGTGGAGCGGCACGAGCGCGTGCCGGGCGTGGCCGCCTCTCGGTCACGTACCGCGGTACTCGGTCGCCGGAGTCTTTCTAGTTGAGGTGTTGCCGGCGCACCATCTCGCCGATCCAGATGGGCGCGAACGGAGACGTGCAGTTCCGCGGAGTCGGGTAGTCCTTGAGCACCTCCAGACGCTCGCCGATGTCGATCGCGCGGGCGCGGTGCCCCGCATGCTCGATCCCGATCTGGGCCAGACAGTGGTTCATCGCCCACTGCAGGCGATCCGGGGCGTCTTTCATCTCCGCCTCGATGACGTCGAGCAGTCCCGCGAGATCGAGGCTCTCGGGCTGCTTCGCCACGCGTTCGGTGGTCAGCGCCCAGCCGGCACTCGCGACCACCGGGTCCGGATCGGCAAACCAGGCCAGGCGCAGCTCCTCGGAGTGTGGGTTCTTCTTCACCACGTAGTTCACCAGCCAGTCGTGCACCTTGGGGGTGCGCGCCTCGCGCAACATGCCGTCCAGTTCGTCACGCTCGAACGCCTTCGGGCGGCTGATCAGGATGGCCAGCAGTCTCGCCGCGGTGTCACCCGTCTCCCAGAGTTGGCGCGCGAGTTCCTGCTGCGTCTTCAGCCGCTTCGCGAGCGC
The DNA here is from genome assembly GCF_018324255.1 of Polymorphospora rubra. Taxonomy (GTDB): domain Bacteria; phylum Actinomycetota; class Actinomycetes; order Mycobacteriales; family Micromonosporaceae; genus Polymorphospora; species Polymorphospora rubra. The sequence continues at coordinate 2,031,016 of NZ_AP023359.1, read as the reverse complement.
GCGCAGCATGCTGAGGTTCACGCCGTGATCGTCGCCGTGTCTCTCGTTGACCTCGCGTGCCCTCGGGCCCTCGAGCGTGGCCAACTCGGCCATCACCTCGGCCACCGTCGTCGCAGTCACCTCGTCCTCCTGCCCATCATGTCTGAGATGCAGCCTACGAGCACGCGTGTAGCGGCGCGGGCACGCCATGGTGAGATTGCGGCTGTGGTGATCAGCGAGGTCGATGGCGGGCTGGTCGGCGAGAACCTGGAGGACCTTGCCGAGTATGCGAGGGCGCAGGGCGCCGAGGGGCACGACGTGCACGAGGTACGGCTGTGCGGTTGTGCGTCGTGCGGCGGACAGGTCTTCGTCGTGCATGGTGATCTTGAGCAGCACGCGGCGCGGCGCATCTGCCGCGGCTGCGGTGCCGGGCACTTCATCGCGGACAGCGGCATGTACTGGGACGACGCCAGGTACGGCATCATGGTCTGCGAGTGCGACGGTGACGGCGACGAGGAGGACTTCAACGTCGCGGTGGCCTACTCCCTCTACACCGGCGGTGCCGGTATCCGTGCGATCGCCATCACGAGCCGGTGTATCGGGTGCGGACGGCTCGGCTACTGGGACGGCTGGATGATTCGTGGCGGCGAGACGCACCTGCTGGATCTTGCGTAGGCCCGCTGCTTGCCCGGCCGGCAATCTCGGTGGCCCCACCGGCTGGCCCGCGCGATGATCGTGCGGTGGTGAACCGGGCGGCGGCGGTGGCGGCGATGCGGGGCCTGGCTCTGGGGGACGCGTTCGGTGAGACGTGGTTCTTCCGCCCTGCCGGGACGCTGGAGGAGGCGCTGGTCGAGCGACGCCTCAAGGACGGACCGTGGCCGTGGACGGACGACACCGCGATGGCGCTGTCGCTGCTGCGGATCCTGGACCGGCACGGTCACGTCGACCGGGATGCTCTGGCGGCGGAGTTCGCCCGCGCGTATGCCGCCGATCCGTACCGCTGCTATGGCGCATCCATGCACGACGTGTTGCGCGCCATCGGCGATGGTGAGGGATGGGCGGCGGTCACCGGCCGCCAGTTCGACGGGATGGGGTCGTGGGGCAACGGCGCCGCCATGCGGGTGGCCCCGCTTGGCGCGTGGTTCTGCGACGACCTCGACCTGGTGGTGGCCGAGGCTTCCCGGTCGGCGGTGGTGACGCACGCCCATGCGGAGGCCGCGGCCGGGGCGGTGGCGGTCGCTGTCGCCGCGGCGTTGAGCGTGCGTGGCGTCGCCGCCGGTGACCTGGTCGAGGCGGTTGCCGGCCGGGTACCCGACAGCGAGGTCGCGGCGCGGCTACGCCGTGCGGCCGGAATCGCGCTGTCGGCCGATCCGCGCCATGTCGCTGCCATGCTCGGCTGCGGCCGGCAGATCTCGGCGGTGGACACCGTGCCGTACGCGGTCTGGTGCGCCGCGAGGCACCTTGACGACCTGCCGGAGGCGTTGTGGGCCACCGCGATGGCCGGGGGCGACGTCGACACCACCTGTGCGATCGTCGGCGGGATCGTCGCCGCCCGTACCGGACTGACCGGACTCCCCGACGAATGGCTGACCGCGTGCGAGCCGCTACCCGCGTGGGTGGCCGCCGTTGATGATCGACCGTAGCCACCCCGAACCCGCGGGTTTCTGCGCCTGCGGCGGGCCGCCAGACAGTGCCTTTCCAGAGATACCGCCAGAATGGTCGACGTGTCCGACCATGATCACAACGCGACCGCGATTGAGGCTCCGCAGCCTGATATCGACACCTCTGACACCGTCACTTTGTGGCGGCCCGTCGGGCAGGCTGAACTGGACCTCGTCGCGGCGTCGGGATGGCGGGCGTGGGCGCCGCCCGTACCGGACCAGTCGACCTTCTGCGCCGTACTCGATCGTCGGTATGCCGTGAAGATCAGCCGTGAGCGGATCGTGCCCGCGGAAGGTGTCGGCTACGTGACCCGGTTCGCTGTCGAGCGGTCGTTCCTGGAGCGTTACGAGAGCCACCATGCCGACTGCCGCGACGAACGGGAGTACCTGATCCCGGCAGCGGAGGTCGCCGATCTGAATGCCCACATCATCGGCGCGATCATGGAAGACGCCGACTACCGCGGCCCGGTGGGCGACTCGGAGTTCACCGACGCCGAAGCGGCCCTGGGTCGGCCTCTGCCCGGGCCATGGCGCAGCTACCTCCAGGGCCGGTCGTGGTTCCGACGAGGCTGGATGACCACCGGGGAATACGTGTGGCTCAACACGCCACGCGAGATGCTCGAGCTGCACGACGCGTGGGCCGACAGCACCCGCAGGCATCCCGGCATCGCGATCATCGGTGGTGACGGCTCCCGTGAACAGCTCGTGCTCGACCTGCGTAGTGACCCTGCGCCGGTACTGCTGGTCGACATCGTCAGCGACGGATGGGGCAGCGGGACCAGGCAGGCGAACGACGTCGGCCAACTCATCGACCGCATCGAGACCGGTGAGTTCGCGTTCGACTTCGAGGAATAGTTGAGGCCCTGGTGCGTTCGTACGCGGCGGCCTCCTATCGTGGCGCGATGGGAATGTACCCGGCGTACAAGGAGATACCCGCGGCCCTGCTCACCCGGCTCCTCGAACGCCCCGATGACGAGGAGTGGGTCGACGGGCTGCTGTTCGAGGCCGGTGATCCGGACTCCGGTACCGCACCGGGCTGGAGCGCGGCGGTGAGCTACTCGACCCTGACCGACGAGGAGTTGCGCGCCCGCTTCACCTGGCCCCACCTGACCTTCTCCGCCGAGCAGCAGCGCCGACTCGGCGGCCTCGACCTCGGCAAGCACCCGGATCCGGACTGGTTCAGCCATCTGCTCTTCGCGGCCGACACCCCACAGCGGATAGATCTGGCGGGGGTGCTCAGCGACGACCGGGACGAACGGAACACCGCCTGGGAGAAGATCGTGGAGGTGCCCGTCCAGGTCGCGGACCGCAGCGCCTATCGCAGAGGAGACGTCGGGTACGGCTTCCACACGGACGTGCCCTGCTACGGCATCAGCGGGTACCGCACGGCCGAGGACCTGACCTCCGTGTGGGGCAGGATCGAACGCGTCCTCGCCTCCTGTCCCGAGCATGCCGACCGCATCATCGAGCAGTTCGAAGCGCAGATCAGGTACTACCACGGCTGCGTTGCCCGAGGCAGCGCCGACCTGAGCGTGTGCTGGTAACGCATCCGTCGGCGGACAAGGCACCCCGCCGAGGCTGCCTACCGGGGCAATTTCCGGAAAGGTGTCGTATCAGGGCGCAGCTGTTCGTGGAATTGGTGTGCGGCGGCCGGCGGGCCGCCGCACACGAGGAGTCGGGAAGGCCCTCGTCCGGGAACAGAGAGGAGACGACCATGACGGAGTACCTGATCGCCTTCAACGACGAGTGGGTGCCCGACCACACGGTGGAGGAGATACGCGAGAAGGCCACGGCCGCCCGGACCGTGATCGAGGAGATGCAGGCCGAAGGCGTCCTGATCTTCACCAACGGCGGGCTCGACCGGTGCACCGCGGTGTGCAGTGTCGAGCCGGTCGACGGCAAGCCCGTCTTCACCGACGGCCCGTACGTCGAGACCAAGGAGCACCTCGGCGGCTTCGTCGTCGTGGACGTGCCCGACGACGCGGCGGCGCGACACTGGGCCGGCAGGCTCGCGACCATGCTCGACTGGCCGCAGGAGGTGCACCGGTTCCGAGGACCCGGGCAGACCGGACGTAACGGCTCCGGGGAGAGGTGAGCGCGATGCCCAGATACCTGCTGTCCGTCTACGGACCGGCCGAGCACACCGAGTTTGGCACCTACCCCTCCCAGGAGGCCATGCTGCAGGCGTTCGCCGACACCGGCGCCTTCAACGACAGGCTCCGGAGGGACGGGCACCTCGTCTTCGCCGACGGCCTGGAGCCCGCTACGACCGCCACCACCGTCGACGGGCAGGGCGCGAAGCCGACCTTCACCGACGGGCCCTACCTGGAGACGAAGGAACACCTCGGCGGCTTCTGGGTCATCGAGGCGGCCGACCTCGACGTGGCCCTGGCGCTTGCCGCCGAGGGGTCGAAAGCGTGCCGCGGCACGGTCGAGGTGCGTCCCTTCCGAACCGAGGAATCCGTCCGAACGCTGCTGGAGCCGTGACCGGTTCCACCGTCGAACAGGCGATCACCCGGGCCCACCACGAGGAGTGGGCGCGGGTGGTCGCCGGCCTCGCACGCCGTTTCGGGGACCTCGACGTCGCCGAGGAAGCGACGGCCGAGGCGTTCGTAGCGGCTGCGGAGCGGTGGCCGCGCGACGGCGTACCGCCCAATCCCGGCGGATGGCTCGCCACCACCGCGACCCGCAAGGCGATCGATCAGCTCCGTCGCGAGTCGCAGCGCGACGCCAAGCACCAGGCGGCCCGAATCGTGTACGACGACACCCCTGCCGAGCCGACCGGCCCGGTCGAGGACGACCGGCTCAGACTGGTCTTCACCTGCTGCCACCCCGCGCTGGCGATGGAGGCCCGGGTGGCGCTCACCCTGCGCCTGCTCGGCGGCCTCACCGTCGCCGAGATCGCCCGCGCCTTCCTGGTGCAGGAGACCACGATGGCGCGGCGGATCACCCGCGCCAAGACAAAGATCAAGGCGGCGCACATTCCCTACCGGGTGCCCTCGGCCGCCGACATCCGCGAGCGGCTCGCCGGCGTGCTCGCGGTCGTCTACCTCGTCTTCAACGAGGGCTACCTCGCCAGCGAGGGGAACGACCCGGTGCGTGTCGACCTCACCGACGAGGCGATCCGCCTCGGCCGCCTGCTCCGGACCCTTCTCCCGGACAACGGCGAGGTGGCGGGCCTGCTCGCCCTGATGCTCCTCACCGACGCCCGGCGGGCGGCGCGCGTGTCCCGCACCGGGGAGCTGGTGACCCTCGACGAGCAGGACCGCGGCGCATGGGACCGCACCCTCATTGCCGAGGGCAACGCCCTGGTCCGCGAGCGGATCGAGGCGGTGGCGGCCGGCGGTGACCCACCCGGGCGCTACCAGCTGCAGGCCGCGATCAACACGGTCCACACGAATGCCCCGTCCGCCCGAGACACCGACTGGTCCGCCATCGTCGCCCTCTACGGCCGTATGGTGCTGCTCGACCCCTCGCCGATCGTGCGGCTCAACCGGGCGGTCGCGGTCGCCGAACTCGACGGCCCCGGGGTCGGGCTCGCCGAGATCGACCGGCTCGCCGAGGTCCTGGACGGCTACCACGCCTTCCACGCCGCGCGCGCCGATCTGCTACGGCGACTCGGGCGCGGCGGCGAGTCGCGGGTCGCGTACGACCGGGCCATCGGTCTCGCCGGCAACCCCGCGGAGCGGGCCTACCTGACCCGCCGCCGCGACCAGCTCGCCGGCTGACCGACACGTGGAGCGAGCCGGTTCCAGCCGTTCGCGACAGATCCGGATGCTGGGCAGGCGGCTCCGGCAGCCGTGCCACCATCTTCGGATGGTCATGGAGCCGGTCCCCAGCTACGAGGACCTGATCTGGCTGTTCGAGGAAGAGCCGGTCCATCGGTACGCGGCCGACGAGCGAGCGGCCGGCTACGAGTCCGACTGGCGGGAGCTGTGGCCCTACACGGCAGTGACGTTCCGGACCACGCGGGCCGGCTACGACATCGAGATGTACATCGAGCCGGGTTACGACATCGTTCGGCTACGGCTGCGGACCGTCAGCGACGGAGCCGAGCTGTTCTCGCTGGATCTGCGTGGCGTCCGCGGCGTCGGCGTTGACCGCATCCATGGCCGCGAGCTGCTACGACTCGACTTCCCGGACGACTCACCGGCGTCGGCCCTCTGGCTACGGATGAAGCCCGACGTCGCGCTGCACTGGTCGTATGACCCGGCAAGCTGACCCGGTCGCCCGGAAGTCTGATCATCGGCGTGGTGCCAGGCCTCGCGGGCCGCAGGTCGGCGCGACGCGGCAGCGACTACACGCGGTGCGTCGGCTACCGTCGTCGACGATGACGATCGAGAAACCGCCACTTGTGGTCGACAGATGGCCACGCCTGGCGGCGGAGCTTGCGACCGCGCTTCGCGAGGAGGGTGAGAGCGATCTGGTGAACCAGGTCGACAGTCTCCGAGTGCTTCGCGAGTGCGGGTGCGGCGACGATTTCTGCCAGAGCTTCTACACGCAACCGCCGCCGGCCGGTGCCTACGGTCCGGGCCACCGCAACATCGGTCTCAGCCCACATCGGGCAGGCATGCTCGTTCTGGACGTCGTCGACAACGTGATCATGTTCGTCGAGGTCATCGATCGTCCGCCACTCGACTGAGCGGACGGAACCGCGCCGGCCTGCTCGGGGGGAACGGCACGGCAGCACCGCGACGGCCGTACGCGCCTCGCACCCCCACCACGGCAGGTGAGTCACTGCGACTGGAGCAGCCCACGTTCGGCCATGAAGGCCCGCAACGTCTCGGCGTCCTCGGCGGACATCAAACGGCGTGGGATCACAGTCGCCGGCATCCGGCCGACGTACACGATCCAGAACTCAGGGGTGTCCCTCACCTGGGCGACCCCGTCCCAGGCGATGCCGCCGGACTCCGTGCCGCTGCGCATCAGGATGTTGTCGTCGGTGATGTCGTAGCCGCCCTCGACGGCGTAGCCACTGGAGCGGCGTTGGGCGCGCCACCGCACCCACGGCGCGTACAGCATCGACAGCAGGCCACCCATGACCATCGGCATGCACAGCAGCGAGACCTGGTCGCCCCACGCGGACCCCCGCGAGACGACGAGACCGATCGCCCCGACCGCCGCCAGCACGGCGCCGATGTAACCGTACTTGCGCAGCCGAACACTGCTGAGTGCGGCGGCCACGCGGCCCGGGTAGGCGGGATCGGCGGGGATGTCGAAACGAATGTGCACGCCAGAACCCTAGTGCCCCCACCCGGCCTCCGGGCAGCGCCTGACCCGCACCCCGCTGGCCGGACCGGCGGGGCCGCCCGTTGGCACCGGCACACGCGGGCGCTCACCAGCCGCGGACGTGCGGGTCTTCAGCGCAGATCACGATGGATCCGAGCACGGCGCCGGGTGCGCGCCGCGTCTCCAGCGGCGAGGCGGAACGACCTGGCGTCGCACGCACCACCCCTCTTTGACGGCTACGGTCGCAGTTCGTCGATCAATGTCAGGATCGCTGGATCCAGGGGCGTTCGTACGTCTGCCGGACGCGCCACCTCATCGTCCTGGTGGTCGTAGATGGTGAGTTCGTGCCGTTGGGCGAGTTCGTCGATCAACTGCAATGCCGGGTCGCGGCGTTCGCCGAAGCCCAGACACATGCTGACGTGATCGATGCCCACGTCCAGCGGGGTCGCCATCCACGGAGAGTCGCGATCGTGAGGCGGGAAGTCCGGGTACCGGGCGCGGAGAGCTTCGTAGAACCCGACGATGCGTTCGTCCGGGTCGCCCTTCGGGTGGTGCAGGCCGCGACAGCGGTCCGCCGTGGCCCGTATCTCGGCATCGGTCGCACCCGGGTCGACGGCGAGCACGACAAGATCGAAACCCATGGGCACATGCTGCGCTACCGGTACCGACATGTCGAGCACACGCTCGACCAGGTCAGCCGCTTCGGGCCGGTCATGTGCTTCGACTGGAGCTCACCGCGCTGGGCGACAGCGCCAGCCGCCGGCCGCGGAGACCGGATTGGGATACTGCCGCGATGACGGTCAAGGCGCTCATCTTCGACTTCGACGGCCTGCTGATGGACACGGAGACCACGCTGCTGGAGAGTTGGCGTTGGGAGTGGCGGCGGCACGGCCTGGAACTCGACCCGGCCGGCTTCTTCGCCGACCACGGCGGCGACGCGAACGAGCCCCGGTACGCCGCGCTCGCCGCAACGGTCGGACCGGCGTACGACCGCGAGTCCAGTCACACGCTACGGATGGCGTACCGGGCGGAACTGAACGCGGCGCTGGCGCCGGCGCCGGGCATCGTCGGCTGGCTGGACCGGGCCGCGAAGCTGGGGCTGCGGCTGGCGGTGGCGAGCAGTTCCTCGGTCACCCACGTGGGGGCGATGCTTGATCGGGCCGGGCTGCGGGCGCGGTTCGAGGTGCTGGCGACCGGCGAGGAGGTGGACGCGCACAAGCCGGATCCGGCCGTGTATCTGCTGACGCTGCAGCGGCTCGGGCTGCCGGCGGAGGAAGCGGTCGCGTTCGAGGACACCGCGCACGGCGTGGCGGCGGCACAGGCGGCCGGGCTGCGTTGCGTGGCAGTGCCGAACCCACACGCGGACCATGCCCGCTTCACGGCCGCGGACCTCCTGCTGACCAGCGCCGTAGACCTGCCCCTGGACGCGGTCATGGCCGCACTGGCCGGGCACGCCGGCCGCCCCCGCCGAGCGGATGCGGCGCCGGCGCGGCTGCCGTAGGCCGGTCATGGCCGCCATCAACCGGTGCACCTGTTCGCCGGGATGGGCCGAGCCGGGCCCGTACGGATGCCACCGACGGCGAGAGCGCGCCGGAGTCGAATCGCCAGAGCCGCAGCTATTGCCATGCCTTGAGCAGGGCCGCCAACACCTCAGGCCGGTGTGAATCACCCACCGCCAGGTGGCCCTCGTCCGGGATGACGACGAGTTCGGCGTTGGCGATCCGTTCGGCAAACCAACGCCCGTACGCCACGGGACAGACTTCGTCCGCATCCCCGTACCAGAGCAAGGTCGGGGCTTCAATGGCGTGCAGGTCGACGTCCCAGCCGGCACCGAGGGCGAGTCCGTCGAACACCGCGCCTTCGGTGCCTTCCAGCACCTCGCGCATGGCGTCGGCCATGATCGCCCGGTAGGTGTCGTCAGGAGCCAGCGGATCGTCGCCGAGCCATGCATCCAGACGGGCGTCACCGTCGAGTTCGCGCAGACCCGCCTGCCAGACGTTTTCGACGAGGTCGCGCATGCCGGCACGGGCACCGGCCAGGTCGCCTTCGTCCAGGCGAGCCAGGCACGCCCGTTCCGCTGGCTCCGTCGACGGGGCGGCAAGCTCCCGCCATGGTCCGGAGCCGGCGACCACGCCGAGAGCCCGTACTCGCCGGGGATCGACAGCCGCAGCTGCCACAGCGAAAGGTCCGCCCCCCGACGAACCGACCACGGCGTACTGCTCAAGCCCGAGCAGGGTAGCGAGGGCAGCAACGTCGCGGCCTGCTACCGAAAGGGTTGGTCGACCCATGATCGCGGTCGAACCGCCGTAGCCTGGCCGGCTCACGCTGATAAGTCGGACCCCGGCCACGGCCGCCGCCGGGTGCCACAACTTCCCCATGATCCGCGTGTTCGGGCTTCCCGGCTGAAAGAAGACCGGCAGGCCCGACGGATCGCCCCCATCGAAATACTCGACAACTCGGCCATCGGGCAGCGTCAGGCTTGCCTCATCCCCGGCGGTCATGACCACACGATAGTTGGGGGCATCGCTCAGGGATCTTGGTGTGCGGTCGGACGGCGACGAAGAACATCGCTAGATTCAAGGCTCACGGACCATGCCCCACGAGGGCAGTTCCCCCTCGGAGATCCCCTGTGAACGAACCCGACCTCCGCGCTTTGAAACCTGGCGAGCCATCGGCGACGAACGCCGCTGATCCAGTCTTCCCGCCACGGCGCGGCCGTGTCGTCGTCGGAGTTCTCGTGGCCGCCGTACTGCTGACGCTGACCGCTGCGGCAGTCCGGACGACCCGCTGGTGGGGCTGCAACTTCACTCCCGGCGACCAGGTCGCCGCGGTAACGGCCTACCAGAAGGATCCGGCATTCTCGCTGACGCCGCCGAACGGCCAGCTGATCGAGGAGACGTCCAAGACGCGCGCCTGTGACTACCGGCCGGGTTCACGGGAACGGGAAGAGTCGGCAGGACCGGAGTTCGCGACCGTCTGGCGTCAGTACACCGTGGATCGCCCATACACGTTGGACGAGCTCATCGCTCTTGCCGGCCCCGACGTCGAGGCGGCTGGCTGGCATTTCGTACACCAGGGAGACTCTGGCCTCCCCCTCCTGCGCTACTGCAAGACGATCAACAGGGTAACCGCCCGGCTGGAGGTGTTCAGCCTGGCCGACGGCACACCCGACCACGCCGCCACCTTCACCGTCCTCATCGACGGTCGCCCGGACAACGCAGACTGCTAGCGAACATCGTCGCCATGCAGCCCCACTGCGGGCCGACGTACAACACCCGTCGGCACGACAGCAAGAGCGCGCGTCGACCGAGGCGGCCAGCCATGCCACTCTCCAGCGAGGGTCCCACGGAAAATGAGGGATGCCGAGCGCTTTGTCCAGGTGTTGATCTTGCTGACGACACGCGCACAGTGGCTCCGCGCATGAGGAAGACTGGCGGGCATGGCTGACCTGGGCGAGGCAAAGGCTGCGCTGCACTACTACCTCAACGCCACTCGCGGAGACCTGATCTGGAAGCTCGACGGGCTGAGCGAACGCGAAGCCAGACTGCCCCGTACCGCGACCGGCAACGGTCACGTCCACGGGAGTGGTGTACGACGGTCGGGTCCTTGACTCGCCCGTAACGAGATGAACGGCCATCGGATTGATCCTTCAGAGACCGACCAAGATCTTGAAGGAGACCGCACCGATGACCGCATTAGAGAGTGTGAACCCTGCCGACCTGCTACGCCAGCAACTGGCCGAGGGTGGCCCGGACGTGTTGGCGGCGATGGTGACCGCGTTCGCGAACGCGTTGATGTCCGCCGACGCCGACGCGGTCTGCGGGGCCGACTACGGCCAGCGCAGCCCGGAGCGGACGAACTCGCGTAACGGCTACCGGGCCCGACAGTGGGACACCCGGGCCGGAACGGTCGAGCTGGCGGTGCCGAAACTGCGTCACGGCTCGTACTTCCCGGACTGGCTGCTGGAACACCGACGCCGCGCCGAGCAGGCCCTGGTGACGGTCGTGGCCACCTCGTACCTGCTCGGGGTGTCGACCCGCAGGGTCGAGAAACTCGCCGAGCAGCTCGGCGTCACCAGGTTGTCGAAGTCGCAGGTGTCACAGATGGCGCAGCACCTCGACGCCCAGGTCGAGGCGTTCCGAAGCCGGCCCCTGGACTCCGCCCACTACACGTTCGTGGCGTTGGACGCGCTGACGATGAAGGTCCGCGAGGACGGCCGCACGGTCAACGTCGCCTGCCTGGTAGCGGTCGGCGTCAACGCCGACGGCCACCGCGAGGTCCTCGGCCTCGACGTGTGCGCCAGCGAGGACGGCGCCGGCTGGATCGCGTTCCTCCGCGGCCTGACCGCCCGCGGCCTCAAAGGCGTCCGCCTGGTCATCTCCGACGCCCACCGCGGCCTCGTCGACGCGATCGGCTCCGCCCTACCCGGCGCGTCCTGGCAACGCTGCCGCACCCACTACCTACGCAACCTGCTCACCAAGGTCCCCAAAAGCGCCCAACCATGGGTGGCGACCATGGTCCGCACCATCTTCGACCAGCCCGACCCTGGCGAGGTCCGCGCCCAGTACGCCCGCGTCGTCGACACCATCAACGCCAAGTACCCCACCGCCGCCGAACACCTCGACCAGGCCCGCGAGGACCTACTCGCCTTCACCAACTTCCCACACGAGATCTGGCGCCAGATCTGGTCCAACAACCCACAGGAACGGCTGAACAAGGAAATCCGACGCCGCACCGACGTCGTCGGGATCTTCCCCAACAGAGCCGCCGTCATCCGCCTCGTCGGAGCCGTCCTGGCCGAACAGACCGACGAATGGACCGAACAACGCCGCTACATCGGGCCCGAACTCCTCACCAAAGCCCGCCAGGAAACCCCCGAAGACCAACAACCCGACGCCGTGCCGCAACCCAAACCCGCACTGACCACCGCATAAGCTCATCCCAGGATCAACCGGTGGCCGTCAGCTCATACACCACCACCGTGGACGTGACCCCGGCAAACAACATGTTGGGAGTGCTCAAGCACTGCCTCAATGTCGAAGCCGCCTACTTCGGGCCCACCTTTGGGCGCGAGTTCCCGACGCCTGAGGAACTGGTCCCCCTGCAGGCGTTCGAGGAGGACCCGCAGGCCGACTGGTACGCGAGGGAGGACGAGACGAAGGAAGGACTGATCGACCTGTATCGCCGGGTCGGGATGTTCGCGGATCAGACGATCGAACAGTTGCCGCTCGACGCGCCGGGACGGGTGTCGTGGTGGCGGCCAGATGGCCAGACCGTGACGCTGCAGCAGATCATCCTCCACGTGACCTGCGACCTCGCTCGCCACGCCGGGCACGCCGACATCATGCGCGAGCAGCACGACACGGCGATCGGTCTGCGGCGGGAGAACACCAACATCCCCGACGGCTACGACTGGCCGGCGTATGTCGACAAGCTGACCAAGCTGGCGGACCGCTTCGGATAGCCGTCGGTGCAGTCAATGAGTTCAGCATCCGACTTCGGCCGGAAGAGGGCGTATCGGGCCTCGAAAAGTTGAAGATGGAGCGAACTGGGCAGCCTGGATCGCCGGGGGCGCGGATGTTGTAGGCGGCTGGATGGTCATGGCCGCAGGGTGATCGGCAGGTAGAGCAGTGAAGGGAGCCTGGGCGTTTCACCCAGGCAGCGGCGCCGGCCGACGGGATGCTCGTTCCCGCATCCGCAACGATGATGGAGGACAAGCGCCCTGGCCAGTGGGTGCGCTGGTCGGCCGGGGTCGCGTTCGTCGCGAGAGTGGTGGCCAGCGGGGCGGCGAGCATCGCGGCAGCCCACCCGTGCCTCGGGAAAGGGGCATGCCGCATGGCCGACGGTGACGAACGGCTTGATTGCAGCGATGACCCCAATGCGGCAGTGATCTTGGATCCGTACGCGGGGGCAGGTCCACCCCGCCGAGTCCTTTGCTGGAACCGCTGAGCAGTGGAAGCAGTTCGGTGACGTCGTGGCGGTTGCCTCCGGTCAGCGACACGGCAAGAGGGATCCCGGCCCTCGGTCAGGACGTGGTGCTTCGAGCCCGGGCGGGCGCGGTCGACCGGGCCCGGGCCACTTCTGGGCCGCGTCGGGCGGCCCGCACGTGCGGGGAGTCGATGACGGCACGGGACCAGTCCAGCTTGCCGGCCGCCTGCAGCTCTGCCAGCAGCAACTCGTGCAGGCGCTGCCACACCCCGCCCGGTTCCACTCCTCCAGGCGCCGCCAGCAGGTCATCCCGGACCCGAACCCCAGCTCCCGGGGCAGGGACTCCCACTGGATACCGGTGTGCAGCACGAACAGGATCCCGCACAGCGAGGGTCCACCGGCCGTCGGGCTCGTCGGCCGGCACGACCTGGATGCTGCTGCCCCAGCTATTCATCCAGGGCCGGTTCACGGTGCCGATCGGGGCCGTTCTCCCTTCCGGCCGGGAGGCAGCCGACGTACCGAGGGCTGATTCCTCAGCCCTCGGTCATTTCCCGCGTTGGTGGGGCCGTCGCGCGATGGCAGCCGGCAGGTTCGAGGGGCTTGGGTCCTTGGTGTCACCGCAGGCGGCGGATGTCGCCGTGTGCGCGGTAGAAGCCGCCCCGGCCGGCCTCGCGGATGTCGGTGACCAGGTAGCGTGCCCCGGGCTCGCGGATGCCCTTGGGGAACTGCACCGACCAGTCCCGGTGGTAGCCGGTGCTGAGCACGTGCACGCGTAGCCGGCCGCCCTCCTCCACGCACTCCACCATCACGCCGTTGCTGGCGTCGGCGACCACCTCGACCTGGGTCACCGGAGCCGGCTCCGGCATCCGGGTGGGGGCCTTGACGTCGACCACGTCGGGCACGTTGCCCTGCTCGGCCGCCCTGATCGCCGGCTCGCTGGCGTCGATGCAGGCGAGCTGGCCGCTGGTGGTCACCACGTAGAGCCGCTGGTCGTGGTACTGCATCGAGTACGCCGAGCCGCAGCCGGTGCCGAGCTTCCACAGCCGGGTGCCGTCAGCGGCGAAGCAGTAGATCGAGGACTGGCTGTCGCCGGCGAAGACGTACCGGCCGTCCTCGGCGGTGGCGCAGGAGAAGACCGGCGCGTCGGCGCGGTACGTCTGGGCGGCGCGGCCGTTCTTGCCGATCCGGACCACCTCGCGGGTCGCGGTGCCGGCGAAGACGGCGTCGCGCTCCTGCCAGCCGAACAGCACCGAGCCGGTACGGGTGTGCCACTGCTCCTGTCCGGTGCGCCAGTCGTACCGGCTGACGCCGGTGGAGTCGCCGTGGTAGACGGCGTCGGTGTCGCAGCGGACCATCCAGGCCGAGTTGCCGCGCCCACCCCGGCGCCAGAGGAACTCGTCCTCGTGGTCGATGGCGGCGATGCCGCCGTCGGCGTCCGAGACCCCGAGTACGCCGTCGTGGATGTCCAGCCAGTAGATGTCGATGTCGGGGGCGATGGCGTACGCCACCCGGGGGATCTTGCCGGAGAGGTCGTAGACGTTGCCGTCATCGCAGCCGGCGTAGATCCAGGCGTCGTCGGCGACGATGCACTTGACCCCGTCGGGGAGGCGGACCTGGTCCAGAACTCGGGCGTCGTGGTCAAGCGTGGTGATCACACCGCGCTCGTTGCCCACCATGCAGGTGCGTCCGTCGATGAAGATGCCGAACGCGGGGGCGCCGGAGTTGTACCGCCAGAGCACCGGGGCGGTGCGGGCGGTCGAGCGGGTGCTGACGATCTGCCGCCGGGAGACGGACCGCTTCTGGCGCACGCCGCGCACCGCCGGGGCGTACCCCTTGCGGACCTTCTCGCCGATCTTCTTCGCGGCAGCGGCCCGCGCCCGCGCATTGTCGGGGTAGCCGGTGGTCTTCACCTGGCCCTGGTCGCCGATCCGACCGTAGCTCACGGTCAGGGTGGTGTCGTCGACCACCACCTCGTAGAACTTGTGCGCTCCACCGTCCGCTTCGGACAGCTCGAGGTAGGTCGTCTCCTGCGACATGAGGGTCCTCCGAGGGGGTCGGCACCGACCCTGACCGGGTGGCGTACCCACGCTAACCGCTCCCACCGACAAGATCCGCACCTCGGCCTTCGCCTGAGGCGCGGGTCGAGCGGCAGGCCACCACCGGACCTTGGCCAGGCCTTGCCGACATCAGTAACGTCGGATATCTCGGGATGTCCATGGGGATTCGGATCGGTCTGCCCCTGGCGGCGGCGATGGGTGACCGGCAGCGGTGTGCGGTCTTCGGCAAGTTCGGGCTTCGGCAGGGCTCGGGCGCGCACGAGGGCCTGGACGCGCCGCAGCCCGACGGGGCACCGCCCCGGTGCTCTTCCACGTTCAGCGGCACGACGAGGTCTTCCCCAGAGACGGCCAGTTGGCGCTGTTCGACCTGCTCGGGTCGCCGGACAAGGAACTGGCGGGCTATCCCGGCGGACACGCCGAGACCAGGCCCACGGCTGTCGGCCGGTGGCGCGAGTTCGTCTCCCGCCGCCTGGCCCGGAGCACCTGAACCTGCCGGCCGCACAGCGGGCGCAGGTCGCACCGCTCTGATGTCAATGGCCATTGAGATCGCCCCGTAGGCGGCCAGTAGTTGTTCCCGCTGGCGGCCATGGTTTCTCCCCGCTGGCGGCCAGATGAGTTCCCCGCCGCGGGTGGTGCTGGGTCAGTGCAGGGCTTTGACGCCTTGCCCGGCGGTGGCTTGGTTGAAGCGGTAGCTGTCACCCTGGGTCACGACGACGTGGGCGTGGTGCAGGAGCCGGTCGACGGTGGCGGTGGCCAGGGTTTTGGGCATGATTTCGTCGAAGCCGGACGGGTGCAGGTTCGAGCTGACGGCGAGGCTGCGGCGTTCGTAGGCGGCGTCGACGAGGCGGTAGAAGCCTTCGGCGGCGTCCGGTGAGACCGGCAGCAGTCCGATGTCGTCGATGATGATCAGGTCGGTGCGGATCAGCCGGCTCATCGCCCGGGTGACCGAGTCGTCGGGGCGGTGCCGGCGGACCATGACGCCGAGGTCTTCGATGGTGAACCAGGCGACGGTCATGCCGGCCTCGACCGCGGCTTGGCCGAGGGCCTCGCAGAAGTGGCTCTTCCCGGTGCCCGACGGCCCGCAGATCGACAGGTTCTCCTTGCGCTGGACCCATTCCAGGCTGCGTAACGCGTCCTGGGTCGGCCGCGGGATCGAGGACGCCTGTTCGTCCCAGTCGCCGAAGGTTTTGCCGGACGGGAACGCGGCGCGTTTGCGGCGGGTCCGCAGGTTGGCCTGGTCACGGCCGGCGGCTTCCTCGGCGAGCAGGACCCGAACGACCTCGGCCGGGTCCCAGCGTTGCGCTTTCGCGGTCGGGACCAGGTCGGCCATGGCCCGGCGCAGGTGCGGCAGTTTCAGCCGGCGGGTCAGCTCGATCGCTTCGGTCAGGGGGTCACCGGCGGTGCCGGTGACCCGCAGTGGGGTGGTGGTCACTGTTCTCCAGTCGTCGTGCCGAACGTGGACCAGGCAGAAGTGCCTGGTTGCAGGCTGTGGGTCTCGCTTGCGCGGGTCGGGGCGGCGTCGTCGTCGCGCTGGTGGGCGAGCAGACGCAGCAGGTCGTTGTCGGCGAACCGGCCGGCCAGGGCGGCGGTGCCCAGGGCTCGGTCGACGTCGGCCAGGCCGTGCAGTTTGGCGAGGGCGACGGCTTCGGTCATCTTGCGACGGACCCCACGAACCCCTGCCGCGGCGGCTTCGACCAGCCAGGCCGCGGCGCCAGGGCCGAGGGCCAGGAACGCGGCCTCCTCAGCGGTGCGGGCCCGCGGCACCCGCTCGTCGGTGTCGGCCTGGCGGGACCTCGGCGGATAGTGTTCGTCGACGATCGACGGACGCCCGGGCTGGGCCCGCTCATGGCGGGCGACCTCGGTCGGGCCGGTGTCGGTGACGGCGGTGACGATGAGCTCGTCGCCGTGGAAGCGGGCCCAGACCCGGGTGTCGACCAGATGGTGCGGGACCGAGTAGCGCACGCCCTCGACGGAGATGGTGCAGTCCCAGTTCACCCGGCGGGTGGTGCCGAACGCGACCGTGAACGGCGCAGCGGGCAGCGGGTGCAGACGCTGTTGCTCTTCGAGGAGGGCTTCGGCCGGGCGGCGGCGGGTGTCGCGGTGGATCCGGGTGTTGACCTGGTCGGTGAAATCGCGGCAGGCCGCCTCGAGGTCGGCGAACTTTCGGTACTGCTCAAGCAGGTTCGTGCTGGTCGGAACCAGGTCGGCCTTGGCGATCTTCACGGTGTTCTCGGCGCCGCCCTTGGACTGCGGGTCCGCCGGCACGCAGGTGCGGATCGTCGTCCCGTAATGCCGGGCGACCTGCACGATCTCCGGGTTGCGGACCGCGATGTCCGCGATGTGCTCGACCGTGATCGTCTTCTCGTTGTCGGTCAGCACGTAGGCCGGGACCCCGCCGAGCCGGCGCAGGGTCGCGTCCAGACAGGCCACGATCGTCGGCAGCGTCTTGTCCAGCACCGGGATCACGACCCTGAACCGTGACCAGGGCAGCCACGCGCACCACAACGTGGTCCGCCGCCCGCCGATGCGCGGTCCCTCGCCCCAGTCGAACTGCATCCAAAGTCCCGGCTCGGGAATCCAAGGCCGGAACACCCGCCGCTGGCCGGCCTGCCAGGACTTCTTCACCGCGGCGACCGCCCGGCGGGTGGTGCGTTCCCCGCCGGCGAAGCCCATCGCGGTGATCCGCCGGTGCACCACGTCGGCGCGGATCCGGCCACCGGAGCGGGCCACCAGTTCCTCGATCTTGTCCATGAAGTCGTCGATCGGCCGGGACCGCTGCGCACGCTCTTCGGGGCTGCGGCCCTCCGCCCGCAGCTTCACATACCGGGCCACGGTGTGGTGGTCGCACCCGGCCAGCTCGGCCGCCGCACGGTAACTACCCGTGAGGTCGTAGGCCTCCAAGATTTCCACGATCTCCCTGCCGCTCTTCACGCCGCCGACCCTCGCCGACCGGCATCCGATGGTGATCAGCGGGGAGATATCTGGCCGTCCACGGGGAGAACCCTGGCCATCAGCGGGGCGGTAAATGGCCGCCTATGGGGATCATTCACTGGCCGCGGACACTCTGAAGACGATACGTGGCAGGTGGCTTTGTCGGTCAGTTCGAGCACCGCCCGTCAGCCACCTTCAGCGCCACTGAACCGCCCGGCAATCATTGAGTGTCAAGCCGTGAAGGGGGCCCGTCCAGTACGCCCAAGGCCGCCGACGTCTTCACGCCGATGATCGCGTCCGTGCCCGACTCTGGGATCGCGACAAGGTTGCGGTGATAGCGACAGAGGCTGGCTGATATCGACGTTTACCTTGGCCGGATCGACGGAGGGCGGGACTCGTACTCCCGGCCCGATTGGAACTGTTTCCGGTGGCGAGGGGTTGGTCTACGTGTCCGCCCACGGATCTCCGTTCAACGTCAGGTTGTCGCGCCATCCTCGATCGGACTCCGGGCTGCCGCCGGGGGTGTCGGGCAGCCAGGTGTGGTCGTAGCCGATGCTGTCCCAGCAGCTGCGCATCCACGCCCTGCGTGGCGCGGAGGCTGTCCGCCAACTCCACTCCAGGCCCTCGTGGATGCGGGACCGGCGCGCGGGATCGAGCCATGCCGGGAGGTTGTGGCACAGGTCGGCCAGAATCCACGCCCGGTGCATCCGATGTCGTTCGGGCACGTCTTCGCGCAGCGGCGCGAGTTCGTGCCGGATCAGCAGCATGGCCTCCCGAAGCAGGCACGCCACCGCCTCCTCCGTCGCCTCCTGCGTCGGTCGATCCACCATCAGTCCTCCTGTATCGGTTCGGTTGATGCACGTGTACTCGTACGCGATCCGCCATGGCCTCCGGAGCCGATGACGGGCAGGTGCGGCACCGGCATACCTACTCTGGACGCGGGGAGGCGATCGCATGAGGGTGACCTGGGCCTACGACTGTGGGGACCACCGGGACACCCACGAGGTCGACACCACCGACCCGACAGCATTTGACCGTCTGCTCCGGCAGATCCACGAGCGAGACGAACCCGTCGTGGTCACCATCTACGACGAACCCACCGGCGACACCGACGACCTGCCACCCGGCGTCCAGATCGGCCTAGGCCACGCCACCCACGCCTTCATCGTCCACATCACCGACGATGGCGGTTACGACACCGACCCCGGCGTTCCCGCGCCAGCCACCGCGATCTCCTTCGACCTCGGCGGAGTGCCCACCGAGTACCCCGCCGAGAATCTCCGTCTCCGCCCCGAAACCGCGATCCAGAAGGCGGTCGCATTCTTGCGAGCCGGAGGTAGCCCGGTATCGCCGCCACCCGCCTGAGCCTGTCAACGCCAGGACTGGTGCACCCTTGTTACCCGTGCCGTCGTAGACGGAAGCCGGTCCGGCCTAGGCCTGCCCTGTCGCGTGCCGATGGATTACGGTTCGGTTGATGTCAGACGAGGTCGATCATGATGCGGTCGCCTGGGCGCGTGCACTGTTGGTCGGACGCCGGGCGTCCACCCAGGACATTGTTCGGGCGTACCGGGTCCTGGCGGCATGGGATCCGCGTGCGTACGCGTTGAAGCTGACGAGGGCACTATACGAGCACAGTTGGCATGCCGGTACGGAGCGGCTCGGCCTGCTCGAGGAGGCGGTGGCCGTAGGGCGTTCGGTCCCACTGACATCCACGCGGGACATCGACGTGTTCGCGGAGGTGCTCGACAGCTACCAGTTCGCGCTGTATGAGGCGGGGCGGCGGACCGACGGTTTCGAGGTGTCCGAAGAGCTGGGGGCGTTGAGCCGGCGTGGCAGCGGCAGCCGGTACCGACTCGACGTGTGGGCGCGTTGCCTGGCCGAGGCCGGCCGGCATGCCGAGGCAGCCGATGTCTGCGCGGAGTTGACGGCCGTGTCGCGCCAGCGTGATGCCACCGCATGGAGCGGTGAGCTGTGGGGGTTTGTCAGCGCCATCGCTCAAGCGCATGCGGCCGGGCGCACGGCACGGGCACACGAGGGCTTGGCCGAGGTGATCGAGGTCGAGCGCGGGTACGTCGAGCACGCTGACGCGTCGGAGCGAGTGCTGCTGTACCTGCTGATGTACCAGGCGTGGATGCTGCGTACCGATGGCCGTATGCGGGCGGCAGTCGCCGTGGACCGGGACGCGGTCGCGTTCCTGGGCAGGATCGTGCGGGCCGGCGGGGAACGCAAGGTGTGGAGCGGCTACCAGTCGACGCTGTGGACCACGCTGCTGGCCGCGTCCAGTGTCGCGAGCGAGCGGAGCGTTGACGGCCCGCTGCCGCCGTTCGGTTGGAGCATCACCGACTGGTCACCTGACCTGCGGGACGCCTACTGCGCCGGGATTGCCGCGATCACCGAGGCGACCAACGCCCTGACCGGCCTGCCGACCGTCGCCCGAGTTCATCGCCAGGTGGCGGTACGCACGGCCGTTCGCCACGAATGGAGGTCCGGCACCAGGTGGGCACAACGGTGCCGACCCGCGTTCGACGACAGCGTCGAGGTTGCGCGCCGCTGCCACGACGCCGGTGCCGTCGAAGGCTCGGCGCTGTTGGCGCAAGCCCTCACCGACCGGGCCGGCCTGGCCGCCGCTGACGGCCGCTTCGAGGCGGCCCTGAACGATCTGACCGAAGCAACACACCTGCACGGCCAGTGATCACCAGGTTAACGAGACGCGAGAGCAACCTCGGAGCCGTGCGCCTGGTGGCACGGGCTGATGACCGATTCTGCCGCAGAGTGCCTAGCACGGGTGCGGCGGCGGCCGCAGGGGCTGCGGGGCCGACGGCCTAACTCATCGACTCGTCGAGCTGTGGCAACGCTCGGACAGATACCGCCAGAATAGTCGCCGTGGCCGACCATGATCACAAAACGATCGCGATTGAGGCTCCGCAGCCTGATATCGGCAGCCCTGACGCCGTCACTCTGTGGCGGCCCGTCGGGCAGGCTGAACTGGATCTTGTCGCGGCGTCGGGGTGGCGGGCGTGGCCGCATGCACCGGAGCAGCCGGCCTTCTCCGCCGTACTCAACCGTCAGTACGCCTCGAAGATCAGCCGGGAGCGGAAGGTGCCAGCGGAAGGTGTCGGCTACGTGGCCCAGTTCGCCGTCGAGCGGTCGTTCCTGGAGCATTACGAGATCCGCCACGCCAACCGCTGCGACGAACGGGAGTACCTGATCCCGGCCGCGGAGGTCGCCGATCTCAATGCCCACATCATTGGCGCGATCACCGAAGAAGCCGACTACCGTGGGCCGGTGAGCGACTCGGAGTTCACCGAGGCCGAAGCGGCCCTGGGCCGGCCTCTGCCTGGGGCATGGCGCAGCTACCTTCAGGGCCAGTCGTGGTTTAGGCGAGGGTGGATGACCACCGGGGCATACGTGTGGCTCAACACGCCACGCGAGATGCTCGAGCTGCATCAGGTGTGGGACGAGAGCACCGACGCACATCCTGCCATCGCGATCATCGGCGGTGACGGCTCCCGCGAACAACTCGTGCTCGACCTACGCGGCGACCCCGCGCCGGTACTGCTAGTGTCCTGCGCCAGAAATTCGCCTACAAAATCGGGCGAGTGATTCGAGGATCTCTTCGGCGGTCTTGGTCCAGATGAATGGGCGTGGGTTGTTGTTCCAGTCGGTGATCCACGCTCGGATGTCGGCTTCGAGGGACCGGACGCTTTTGTGGGCGCCGCGGCGGATCTTCTGTTCGGTGAGGTAGCCGAACCAGCGTTCGACCTGGTTGATCCAGGACGAGCCGGTCGGGGTGAAGTGCATGTGGAAGCGGGGGTGCCGGGCGAGCCAGGCCCGGATGGCCGGGGTCTTGTGGGTGCCGTAGTTGTCGCAGATCAGGTGGATGTCGAGGTCGGTGGGCACGGTCTTGTCGATCGTGGTCAGGAACTTGCGGAACTCGGTGGCGCGGTGCTGGCGGTGGAGTTGGCCGATCACGGTGCCGTCGGCGATGTTGAACGCGGCGAACAGGCTGGTGATGCCGTTGCGGTGGTAGTCGTGGGTGCGGCGTTCGGGCATGCCGGGCATCATCGGCAGGACCGGTTGCGAGCGGTCCAGTGCCTGGATCTGGGATTTCTCGTCCACGCAGAGGACCACGGCCCGTTCGGGCGGGTTGTGGTACAGGCCGACGACGTCGACGACCTTCTCGATGAACTGCGGGTCGGTGGACAGCTTGAACGTGTCGGCCCGGTGGGGTTTGAGGCCGAAGTCCCGCCAGATCCGCCCGATCGTCGACTTCGACAGCCCGGACCGCTCTGCCATCGATTTGCGGGACCAGTGTGTGGCGTTGCGGGGGGTCTGTTCCAGGGTCGTCACCACGACGTCCTCGACCCGGTCCAGAGCGATCGAGGGCGGGCGGCCCGGCCGCTGCTCGTCGATCAGGCCGTCCAGCCGCAGCTTCAGGAACCGCCGCCGCCACTTACCCACAGTGGACAGATGGACGCCCAACTCCGTTGCGACGTCGACGTTCGAGGCGCCCTCGGCACACGCCAGGATGATCCGTGAACGCATCGCCAACACCTGCGACGACTTCGCCCGCCGTGACCAACGCGTCAACGTCGCGCGCTCTTCGTCCGTCAGCGTCAACGGCGGGGTCGGCCGCCCGGTTCTCGGCATCCCCGCAGCTTACACCCACTTATAAGGCGAATTTCTGGCGCAGGACACTAGTGCTGCGACCGGAAAGGTTGACCGGGTTGAGGTCGCACTGCACCGCGTCGCCTGCGTGCCCTGGCAGGATCTGCCGCATGTTCGAGGAGAAGCTCGACGCACTGTCGCAGATGGTGGCCGAGCACATGGCCATGCCGTTCCCGCCGAGCTTCCGCGGCCTGGACATCGAGGGCCAGGACATGGTGCTGCTCGATGCGGACGCCTACGGCTACGCTTCCAGCGCCCTCAAGGACCCGCTCGATGAGCAGCGTCGTGCGGGCTTTCTGAGGCTCACAGCGGTGTTCGAGACCGTTCTCCCGGCGATCGACGACGAGTACGCGACCAAGTACTACACGCGCGTGCGCGACATGGTCGTGCTGGCCGCCGAAGTCGAGACCCTGCGCGGCAAGTAGGCCTTTGACCGGGAAGGCTCGCCGGGGTGGCGGTCGGGGCTGTTGGATGTGCGATGACGTCCGTTCCGACGGCTGGAGGTGCGGTGGCCGAGCCTGTTCGTGTACGCAGCCTGACCGACCAGGAAGGGCAGAAACTGCAGCAGATCGTGCGCCGGGGCAGCACCAGTTCGGTGCGCTACCGGCGCGCGATGATGCTGCTGGCCTCGGCGGGCGGGAACCGGGTCCCGGTGATCGCCCAACTGGTGCAGGCCGACGAGGACACCGTCCGTGACGTGGTCCACCGGTTCAACGAGATCGGTCTGGCCTGCCTGGACCCTCAGTGGGCGGGAGGCCGTCCCCGCCTGCTCAGCCCTGACGACGAGGATTTCGTCATCCAGACGGCCACTACCCGCCCGATGAAGCTTGGCCAGCCCTTCACTCGCTGGTCCACCCGCAAACTCGCCGCCTGCCTGCGGAAAGTTCACGGCCGCGTGATCCGCATCGGCCGCGAGGCATTACGCCGCCTCCTCGCTCGCCGTGGCATCACCTTCCAGCGCACCAAGACCTGGAAGGAATCACCCGACCCCGACCGCGATGCCAAGCTCGACCGCATCGAGGAGGTCCTGGACCGCTTCCCCGCCCGGGTCTTCGCCTTCGACGAGTTCGGCCCGCTCGGCATCCGTCCCACCGCCGGCTCGGGTTGGGCTGCCGCCAGCCACCCCGAGCGACACCCGGCGACTTGTCACCGCACCCACGGTGTCCGGTACTTTCACGGCTGCTACTCGGTCGGCGACGACACCCTGTGGGGCGTCAACCGCCGCAAGGAAGGGGCCGCGAACACCCTGGCCGCACTGAAGTCCATCCGAGCCGCCCGACCCGACGGCGCCCCCATCTACGTGATCTTGGATAACCTGTCCGCCCACAAAGGTCAGAAAATCCGCTACTGGGCCAAGAAACACCGGGTCGAGCTGTGTTTCACGCCCACCTACGCCTCCTGGGCCAACCCGATCGAGGCCCACTTCGGACCCCTGCGGCAGTTCACCATTGCCAATTCCAACCACCGCAACCACACCGTCCAGACCCAGGCCCTGCACGCCTACCTGCGCTGGCGCAACACCAACGCCCGCCACCCCGACGTTTTGGCCGCCCAACGTCGCGAACGAGCCCGCATCCGCAGCGAGAAGGGCATCCGCTGGGGCGGACGCCCACTCACCGCGGCGGCCTGACCAACCCGGCGAACGTATGCGGTCAGAGCACTAGTCAACATCACCAGCAATGGGTGGGGCAGCGGGATCAGGCAGGCCAACGACGTCGGTCAACTCATCGATCGCATCGAGACCGGCGACTTCGCGTTCAACTTCGAAGAACAGTGAGGACCTCGGCGCGCAGCGTTGCTCGGTCGGCAGCAAAAGAGGACGTCTGCATCGATCAGTAGAGCCACCGGTCGAGCACTGCGGGCCAGAAGTGGGTTGCGTGGTCGCCGTCCGCGATCGCGGGCGGGTCAAGAGCTCTGGTCCGGTCCAGCAGGTCGGCGATCTCCGCGAGTGCCTCCTGGTCGGCCTGGCCGTCTTCGTCCCAGCGGTCGATGACGGGCGAGCTGTTCAGCCAGTTACCAACCATGTGCAGCGAACACAGCCAGTGGGTGATCGTTGAGTTGATGAACTGAGTGCTGCCGTCCGACGACCATGCCCGCACCTCGCCTGTCCCCGGTGCGGCACCGTACACCCAGTCCGGGTCGTCGGAGTTCGCCAACCGGTACATCGTCGGCAGTGCATGGAATGACACCGCGCTTACAAGGTCATCGATCAGCGGTGCGCCACAGGAGACCAGCGCTGCCCTTTGCGGCTCGGGAAGCCGCCACGTCGCCACGTCCAGTTCGGTGGCACGCACCACCCGGCCAGCACCAGCCCAGGCCGTGACCGCTTCGAACGCGGGAGGCAACGGGAGATCATCAACAGGCACGCCAATGAGGGTAGTCCGGGCAAGGTTCCATGCACCCAGGTTCGTGTAGCGGCCAGGAGTCCGGTCATCAACACGTTCGGACACCAGCGATCGGCGCTGATGTCACCGTCGGTGACGAGCGCTTTGCGGCAGATCCGGATGGTGGCCAGCGAACTCGGTTGCCGCTCTGTCGATGCCTGTGACACGGTGCAGATCCCCGACCCCCGCTCCTAGGCCCAGATGACGATCCACTTCTACGGTGCCGACGAGGTTCCGTACGGTTGCCTCTCCAACTTCTCCGGCCACGGCTTCGACCTCGACGGCCACTGGTGGACGACCTCCGAGCACTATTTCCAGGCCCAGAAGTTCCCCGGCACCCGCCACGCCGAACTCATCCGGCGGACGGCGACCCCGTTGCGGGCCGCCGAGCTGGGCCGCGACCGGTCCCGGCCGCTGCGCCGCGACTGGGAACGGGTCAAAGACGACATGATGCGCCGGGCCCTGACGGCCAAGTTCACCGCCCACGCCGACATCCGCGCCATCCTGTTGGACACCGGCGACGAGGAGATCGTCGAGGACACCAGCACTGACCACCACTGGGGACGCGGCCGGAGTGGCACCGGCAAGAACATGCTCGGACGGATCTTGATACGCACCCGCACCCAGCTACGCGCCGACCTCACCCAGAACGCCAACACCCAGGGCCGCCGACAGCGGCGATAGCACTGAGCACAACCATCGCGAACTCGCCGTCCGCGGCATGTGAGGACGTCAGACAACGTCTCCGAAGGATTCTTCTCCGGGACGCCAACACATCCAACACCCGTCCGTGAAGCCGGTTACCAGGGCAATCTCTGGTACGGCCGATCAGCGAACGGCGTCGGCCGAGTGCCGTTGCAGTGCTAGCCCATTAACAGCCGCGCTCAGCTCAACCAAAAGCATGGTCATGTCGCACCCCCGCCGGAGTACGGACCGCAGCCTCCGCCGAGGGGCGCTCCGCTCCACCTACGTGATTGGTTGCGGGTACACGCTAAGATCATCCAGTGCCACGCAGCTACACCGATCGAACGCTGAAGCTCCTCTTTGGCACGGCGGCTCACTGCGCGTACCCCGGGTGCGCGAGCCCGATCATCTTCGAGGACCGAGGTCTGCTGACCCCGACGGCGCAAATCGCGCACATCCGGTCCGAGTCGCCCGAAGGGCCGCGCCACGACCCGGCATATACGGGCGACATCAATGGCTTCGAGAATTTGCTTCTCCTCTGCGGCGTGCATCACCCTCCGGTTGACCAGCACGAATCGGCCTACACGATCGAGGAACTGCTGGAGTGGAAAGAGCAGCAGAAACGCCAGGGTGACCGCTTTGTGCGCGACGCGGACCTCGCAGCGATCGCGCGGCGCATTAACGGGGTTCCGCCAGTCACGTCGGACGCGGTGCTTCGCGGTCCGATCGCCCATCTGGGTGAGGCGGAGCGGCTTCAGCAGGCAGAAGAGCGAGTGGCCGAGTCTCCTTTGGAGGCGGCTTCGCTGTTCGCCGAGGTGGCGTCGAAACTCGAGGCCTCGCCGTTCGCCCGGCATGCGATCCTGCTCCGGACTCGCCAGTGCGAGGCGCTCGAATCCGGCGGCGACTTCGAATCTGCTGCCGCCCTGCGCCTCAACCTGGGATGGGTTCTCCACACCTACGGAAACTCGTTCGCCGTGGCCGAGCACATACGCAAACTGGACAGCAATCACCAACACCTTTCCGAGTCGATCCTCCGGTCAATCAGCGCGCTTTCCTACGTCGCTGCATTCGGTTACGAGCATTCCGTGGATATCGATCACGTCGCTTCTGCTTTTGATGCGCTCCAGAGTACTGACATGAAATATCTCGAATGTGCATTGATGCTCGCGGAACAATGCATCGTGTGGCGCCGCGCCGATCTCTTGACCACGCGGACGGACCGCCTGCGTGATGCTGCTCTGACGACTCCTCTCGACGATCACCACCTGACGATCCGCGCGCGCATTCTGATGTGCCTCGCCGAAGCGGCCGACGACTGGAGTCAGCTTGACGGCGCTAGAGGGCACTATCCACCGAACGCCGTCGCATGGATCGCCACTCGTCATGCGCGGCATCTGGCGATCAAGGGGCGGACGGACGAAGCGCTCCGGCGATGGCAGGACGCCATCGACGTGGCGGTCCAGGTCGGACTCAACGACTCCGCCGCGTCCTGGCTCTACGCCACGGTCGGGGTCGCGAGGCAGAACTTCGGCCCGCAACTGAAGGCGGCGGACACTCATCTGGTCGCACAGGCGCTCAAGGTCGGCGGCAGCGGCTCGGTGCTGCCAGAGCCGCAGCCGTACGCCTCACGGGCGACGTCCAACATCCTCGACAAGCGGTGGCCCGACGCTCGGCACAACCTGCACCAGCACCTCTCCTATGCGGTACTGGGCGCCGACTGGCAGGAAGAGTTCCTGGCACACCAGCGGTTCGGGGACCTGTACACCGAAACCGGACAATGGACCGAGGCGATCAGGCACTACATTTACGGCAGCTACTGGCAGAAGTTGAAGGCCCTGGTCGGCCGGTTGCCCGACGAGCCGCTCGACTTCCATCCACCGTCGGACGATCAGCCGACCTGGGAACGCGCGGCGTCCTTCCGCTTTGCATCGGTGGCCGCCGGGCTCATTCCGGAGGAGGCGGCCCGGGAGTGGGCAAGCGCGTCGTATCGCGAGCTCACCACGAAGGAGTTCTCGCGCTCACCCAACAACACGTGGGGGCCCGCCTTTGGAGCGTTCGCCGGAACCTGCGGCGCCGCATCGCTGGAAGAGGCAGAAGGATTCCTTAACCTGGCGCAGGACCACCTATCCGAATCGACGCCCGACTCGGTCTTCGCGTTCTATGAGGAATACATCACGGCAGCGGTTGACATTGCCGAAAGTCACCCTTTGCTGAGCGCCCGGGTGATTGACGCTCTGTGCGATGCCGTGCTGCTAAACAATCATATTGCCGACTACGCGTCCGACAAAGGAGAGCTTCTCTTCCGTTCGAACCCACCACGCGTTTCGGAGCGCCTGGCGTCAGCGGCCTCAGAGGGGAATCGGTATGCCGCTCTCACGCTCGTGCTCGCCGGTAGCGACGTCGAGCCGGTATTGGCGGTTGCTCGCTCTAGCTTCGAGCGCGACTCGCAGCCCTTCGTGTTCAACCCTAGCGTTACCACCTTCGGCACGGCACTGAAGGAAACCGCCCTGCTGGTACGGACTCTTGACGACACGGACCGGACTACCTTCACCGATGCAATGCTGGACAGGGTGGCCGAGGTGCGCGATGCCGCCGAAAATCGTTCCGATGCCCTCAGAGCGATTCTGTACCTCGCTCCCACGTTGCCGGCGGCGACGCGGTCCGCGACGTTCGACGCGCTGATGAACTTCGTCCGGGAGCCGACGGAGAGCTTGGTCGCGTTCGGGATCGACAACGGCCCGTTCGCCCGCTTCAAGGTCACCGGTGGCACGCCGCCGCTGGCGGCTCTCGCCTTGCGCGTCGCGGCCGCCCTCGCGACCACCCAGGAGCAGTTTACGCAGGTGCAGGAGCTGGCGATCTCCCTGATGTATGGGGCACGGGACACCGACTGGCTGCACATCGCGCACGCACTGATCGCTCTCCCAGTGGAGGCCCTCCAGATCGACCTCCCGGTTTTCGCCGCGCATCCCAATAAGGCGCCCCGAGCCTTCGCCGCGCGCGTGTGGGTGCGCGCACCCAGCCAGTGGCCCGACCTAGGCGTCAAACTGGCGAAGGACCCAGAGCCAGCCGTCAGATATGCGCTGGCCAGCTCCCTGAACGACAGCCCCGAGCACGACGAGGTCCGGCACCTGCTCCAGGCCGACCACCGAAGGCTGATCGCCCGAACCGCAAGAGCCCAAGCTGGTCGCCCCAGGGCCTGACGCCGGATTTCGTAGCGGGGTGGGTGGGTTCTGACCGCTGACGGTCTGGCCGAGCGCCCAGATGGCCTCCTGATGCTGGCGGGTCAGCCCCTTGATTGCAGACGCATGATCACCTCTACGGCGGATCGAGACGGCCGGGCCGCCGGTCGCCGTGTCGTCGTGAGCCTGACGCGATCCGCCACAAGGTGACAGCGCGAATCAAGCAGATGTGTATGACGGATGACCGGCTGCCCGCTACCATCACTGGCGGCGGCGACCGACCAGCCACCATTACCGATGAAAAGCGACAGGTGGCCGCACCTCGCGGCGGAGATAGCAATGCATGGCGAGGTGTGGCGGAGGTAACGCGCTGCGGATCGACCGCAGAGGCTATCGACTGCTTACGCTTTTGACATGCCGATCGAACAGCGCTTCCACTCGCTTGAGGACTTCCTCGCCTCAACAATGAGTCATGTCGACGGCGTCCTTGACGACGGCTGGGGCTTCAAGTTCCCGGTCAAGGGACGCGAGATCGAGGCGACAGTGCTATTCGCTGATATCACTAGTTTTTCGACTCGCACCCTTGCCATGAGCCCAGCGGCCACGTTGGTGTATGTTCAGAACTTCTTCGCATGGATCACAGCCGAAGCTCTCCACGGCCGGCCAGGCATCGTCGACAAGTACATCGGCGATGAGGTCATGGTCATCTTCTCGCAGGAGTTCGGCTCTGAGGACCCACTCACCGACGCTGTACGGGCAGCAGCGGCGATGAGCAGGCATGATGTACATGCTTACCGTCCACATATCGGCATCGCTTCGGGCCGCGTCATCGTGGGGTACGCCGGCACCGCGCTGCGCTATAACGTATCGGTGTTTGGGGCTCCGGTCGCGCTCGCGGCTCGCTGTGCGGCGGTGAAACCGTCCGACCCGGAAAAGATCATGTCGTCGACAATCGTCATGCCAGCCTCCGACTGGAGTGAGCGTGACCTCAATGACGTGCTGCCGCCGCGGTGGTTCGAGCAGAGCGACGGCACAAAAGAGTTCGATTGGCAACCATTCGAGCTCTTGGACGAGCGGAGTGTACTAATGAAGGGTGTCGGTGAGGTCACGATCCGCGAGATCCACAACGGCGGGATGCACTTCCCAACCCGCTCAGCTGAGGACCGCGCACTCCATTCGCTGCGGTCACTGCGCGCCAACAACCGGTACTGGCCGCGCTGGGAAGTGCCTCAGTCAAGCAAGGGCGAGTCCTCGCCTGTCCACGCGCTCGGGCTACCGGAGTAATGCTGCCATGGCAACCTGATGTTTCCTTGACTGCTGCAACCGCTCAATCAAACTGGGGGATTTCGTATTCGGCACCGCTTGTGCCCACACGACTGGCAAGATCGAGTGCCCTCATCTCGGCTACTTGTTTCATTGACCTGCGACCGTTGCCCGGCCAGGCTTCGGTCGAGGCGCCCGGGCTGTCGCTCTCACATCGGCTGCCCACGCTGGTCGTGTGGCTCTCTTCTGGCCTGCGCGGCTCCGGGCGTCGCCCCAGGGCGGGGAGAGGCTCAAGAGGGGTTTGCTCGGCTCGAAGTAGCGTTGCCCTCCCGGCTCGACAACCAGGTGGATCGAGCATCGGAGGACGCTGTGACTGTCACATCGGACCGTGTGGTCATCGGGATGGACCCGCACAAACGCTCTGCCACGATCGAGGTCATGGCCGGCGACGAGACCGTTGTCGGCGGCGGCCGGTTCGACACCGACCGCGACGGCTACACCGCGATGAAGACGTACGCCAAACGGTGGCCGATCCGGGTCTGGGCGATCGAGGGCTGCCAGGGAATCGGCCGGCACATCGCCAACCGGCTGCTGGCCGATGGCGAGCAGATCGTGGATGTGCCGCCGAAGCTGTCCGCCCGGGCGCGGGTGTTCGCCACCGGGCAGGGCCGCAAGACCGACGCCACCGACGCCCACTCCGTCGCGCTGGTCGGCACCCGGATGGCAGGACTGCGTCCGCTGGTCAACGACGAACAGCTCGCCCTGCTGCGGATCCTGGTCGACCGGCGCCGATCCCTCGGCGAGGACCACACCCGAATGGTGTCCCAGCTGCACCAACTACTGCTGGAACTGATCCCGGGTGGGGCGAAGAAGAGCCTGTCCGCCGCCCAGGCCAAAGCAATGCTGGCCACGGTCCGCCCCCGTGACGTGGTCGGCAAGACCCGACGCCGGGTCGCCGCGGAACTGATCAGCGACCTCGAACGGGTCTACCGACGCTCCAAGGAGGCCGACAAGGAACTGAAGGACCTGGTCGCCGCCACCGGCACCACGCTGATGGACCTGCACGGCATCGGACCCTCCGGCGCCGCCCGGCTGCTGGTCGAGGTCGGCGACATCAGCCGGTTCCCCAACCGTGCCCACTTCGCCTCCTGGAACGGCACCGCCCCCATCGACGCATCCTCCGGCGAACAGGTACGACACCGGCTCTCCCGTGCCGGGAACCGGCAGATCAACCGGGTGCTGCACATCATGGCCACCGTCCAGCTGCGTAACCCCACCGAAGGCCGCACCTACTTCGACCGGAAGAAAGCCGCCGGCAAGACATCGATGGAAGCGATGCGTGCGCTCAAGCGACGCCTGTCCGACATCGTCTACCGGCGCATGATCAACGACACCGCAGCCGCCACGACGACGGGCCCGGGAGGACAACGGGAAACGGCTACCGACTCCAGCGCGACCGGCTCACATCCCCACGCCGGCTCTTCGGACAAGTCACTTCCCGGACCCGCCGCAACCCAGCATAGAACCCCACTCCCGCCGGCGTCTTGACACAGAGGGGAGCCAGAAGAGCGCGTACCGGCTTGCGAAGCGGATGCCGAAGTCGTAACTGACCGTGCGGCCTGGTCGGCGGCACGGCTGCCGTAGGCGGCAGGATGGTCATGGCCACGACGAGCCGGTGTACCCGTTCGTCGGGATGGGTCGAACGAGGGCGTGTCCGGATGCCGCCGATATCGCACCCGGCCCGGAGTGCCACTGCGTGCCCACCGTGGGTCGATCCAACCCCACGCCACCCGTGGCTCGCTGAGGAGCCGGTCGGCGGGTGGCCGGATGCTGGCTCGGGCAACCCCGCATCCGAGGGCTCCATCTCGTCGAGACCGACCGGTGTGAACGGGCATCGATGGCGTTCGTGTGTGTGCCCGATGTGTGCTCCGGCAACGGTGACCAGCCGTGGCCGACGCTGACCGAGCGTGCCCGTCGCTGAAGGTCGCCCGTCCGGGCCGGGTACGTGTGGTCGTTGTGCGATCCGCTGGTGGCGGTGCCGGCGTCGATCGCGCCTGGGGCTCCCTGCGGTACGCTGACAGCCGCTGCTAGCTAGTCTGGATCATCGCGCCCCCGTAGCTCAGGGGATAGAGCAACGGTTTCCTAATGCCGATATTCGACATTTCGGCAGCCTAACAAGCCGCACATCGGCCGCGGATGCCGGGTATTCCTGAACCAGTACGCTCCTTGCCTGCTCCGTTGTAATGCGGCCGCGCCATCGAGGTCATCGAGTGTCAACGGCCAATCAGTTCGGTTCTGATCCACTTGTCGTCGACGCGTGAAAACTGACCCCCTGGCGGCGCGGGGGTTCTAGAGCTTGTCGCAACACTCCTTGATCATTTTGGGGTGTTGATGGGCAGACGCGGACGCAAGCGCAGGTTGGATATCGAGTCGGAGTACTGGCTGCTGCTGGCCTCCGGCGTGGGCACGGTGGAGGCGTGTAGGCGGCTGGGCATAGGCCGCAAGACCGGTTACCGCTGGCGGGCAGAGAACGGCGGCCTACCGCCGGCCGTGCTGAGCGAAAGCGGCCGGTCCCAGCGCTACCTGTCCCTGTTGGAGCGTCACCGGATCGCGACGCTGCGCCGCGACGGCATGGGCGTACGGCAGATCGCCGAACAGCTGAACAGGTCACCGTCGACGATCAGCCGCGAGCTGCGCCGCAACACCGCCGCCCACGACCACGGCTACGACGGCGACCTGGCCCACGCACGAGCCCGTGAACGGGCCCGCCGACGCCGCCCTGGCCGCCTGCTGGTCGATCAGGAGCTGCGTGCCCACGTCGAGGCGAAACTCGAGCTGGAGTGGAGTCCCGAGCAGATCGCTGCCTGGCTGCGCGTCACGTTCCCCGACCGGCCCGACTGGCATGTCTGCCACGAAACCATCTACCAGGCCCTCTACCTCGGCGGCCGGGGCGGGCTGCGCCGCCAGCTCACCCGCCGGCTGCGTACCGGCCGGCCGCTGCGCAAGCGACGCCGCCGCACCACCGAGCGACGGACCAGGTTCTCGACACCCGGCCGGCTCATCGACCAACGCCCCGACAGCGTCACGCGCCGCGAACGCGTCGGCGACTGGGAAGGCGACCTGATCATCGGGCGCGGCAACCGGTCCGCGATCGCCACCCTGGTCGACCGACGCAGCCGCTACCTGCTGCTGGTGAACCTGCCCGCAGGCCACGACGCCACCGCGGTACGCGACGCCCTCACCGCCACACTCGCGCACCTACCGGCGAGTGCCCGACACACGCTGACCTGGGACCAGGGCAGCGAGTTGGCCCACCACGATCACATCGCCAAGCACCTGGCGCAGGGCGTGTTCTTCGCGTACCCGGCAAGCCCGTGGCAGCGCGGTACCAACGAGAACACCAACGGGCTGGTACGTCAGTACTTCCCGAAGGGCACCGATCTGTCCATGCATGGCCCGGAGGAACTACGCCGGGTGCAGGACCGCCTCAACAACAGACCCCGCAAGACGCTCGGATGGCGAACCCCGACCGAGATCTTCGACGAAGCAGTGCGATCATCGTGACCAGCAACGTTGCGACGATCGATGGAATCCGCCCTAGAACCCCCGCGTCGCTAGGGGGTCACTTTTCGACCGTCGTTGACACCACTTCTTGTGGAGTGGTGACGGACGGTGAGGTGGTTTGGTGGTTAGGCGTGGAGGATGCGGTGCCGTAGGAGATCGATGCTTGCGCGGCCGTACATTTGGCGTTTGAGCATTTTGATGCGGTTGACGTCGCCTTCGACGGGGCCGGAGTTCCAGGGCAGGGTGAGGCCGGCGGTCACGGCGGCGAGGTCGTGACGCAGGCTGCGGGTGAAGCTGCGTAGTGGGGCGAGTTCGGCGGCGTCGGCCTGGGTTAGCCATTCGGGCAGGTCGTGGCCTCGATGTTCGTCCATGATGGCGGCGAAGCCGGTCACGCAGGTTGCGACGGCGTTCAGTTCGGGGCAGCGGGTCAGGAGCTGGGTGAGGTGGTTCTGGTCTTCGGCGGCCAGTGATTCCGGCTTGCGGACGATCCAGGCGGTGACCTGCCGGATGGTTGGCGTTGCCGGTGTGGTGGGGGCGGGTAGACCGCTGTGCCGGATGGGTTGCAGATGTCGGCGTACGGTGCGTTGGCTGCCGCGGTAGCCCTGTTCGCGGATTTCGGCGTGCAGCACGGCTGTGTCGGTGCAGCCCTCGTTCCACCGTCGGTGCAGGTGTGCGAGGTACGGCTGCAGGGTCTTGCCGCCTCGGTGGGTCGGCTGGGTGAGCAGTCCCTCGGCGGTGGCGGCGTGGGCGTAGCGGCGTACGGTCTTGCGGTCCAGGCCGAGGGTGTCGGCGATGGCCGAGCCTACGCCTTTGACCTCTATAGAAGCATCTCAATGAGCCCGTGCGGCAGCCTGACCCACACCACCACGAACCCGGCTCCGCTGCGCCGAGTCGCTGCCGCCTGCCCACCCACCGTTGGGCTTTCGGGTCAGTCAGGGGTTCCGGCGGGCCTAGACTGGATCGGGATGTGCCCACCGGTTGCCAGAAGTTGGCGCAGACTCGCGGCGCGCTACGCATCGTGATGGCATAGGTAGGGCAGCCAACGTCCGGTTGTCCGAGATGAGTGTGACTGGATTCGCCAAAATCACCTAAGGTGCTGGGCGATTTCCCGGGCCACTGGTCCCCATACATCCCAGACGTCGTCGATCAGTCTCTGTCCAGGAATTGTTTTGCCGCTGAAGCGATAGGGCTCGTAAGCGTCGCGAACATAGATCATAGCTCCCTCCACTCGGGTGATACCTCGACCGTTGAGTACATCGACCGCGGCCTTGAAATCTGCCCCCTTGAGAGACTGGCAGCCCTGCAACTTCATCATGAATGCACCCCTTTCCCCAGCATGTCCGTGTGTCCGGGTCAAGTTCATAAGCATTTTGAGAAAGCGTACCGCGCGATCGTTTGGGTCGACCTTATCGGTGAGTTCCAGCGTCTGTCGGTAGTTGACCCAAGGGTATCGAAGTGTGGAAGTTCCCGAGACCCGCAACTCGAAATCTCCAGGCGATGGTTCACGTGCAATTACGTTCGGAAGCTGAACGTTGTTCTCGACTTCGATGATTACCGCATTGTTGGACGCGTCCAAATCCGATCTAAGGGCGGCACGATGTGCGAACTCGATAGCTGGCCCTTCAATGACCAACGTCTTGCAGTGCAGGAATAGGTCCGGCCCTAGGACGGTCGGAGTGTCTCGGCGCGGTATCCTCACCTCTCCGGAAGTCGAGAGGGTTAGGCCCTCAAGAGGGCCGTAAAGTCGCAGTGTTTGTGATGAATCAGGGATAAGTGTAAGTTGAGTTTGGGAGGGGACGCCAGCTCGGAGGAGGCTAATCGCCGCTTCATATTCGCCCCCTTGAACTTCAGATGCGGTAACTGAGGCGAGCGCTCCGCTGAACTCGCCCGCGGCGATAGAGGCATGAAGAGCCGCGAACTGCCACTCGTCAATGAATGGTTCATCAAACTCGAGCGCGACTAAGTCAAATAGGAGGCTCGAGTCATTGCCTACTTCGATCAATCGCTGGCCGTCGATTGTCTCAAAGCGCCTAGAGGCGACATATGCTGTAAATACAGTGCTTGCCCACTTGGTGTCATTTCGAAAAGGGTGATCATTGAGGAATGGTCGCACGTTTTCGATGTAATCATTTCGAGTTTTGGGATCACTGATGTGTGGGAGGTCTGGCTCCGGACCCCTTCGAGGTCATGACACAGCCAATCGATTTGCTCTTCTGGTCCGTAGGTCGACGATGGATCGAGGCCCAGTTGAGTGGCAACAGGCTTCATTTTCCCCTGGTCGCGAATTAGAAGATCATCAAGGATGTGCTTAAGTTCCTGGAGGTGCCGCGTCCCCCCGCTCGACGTGCCGAATGCATTTGAGACGGCGAAGTGGTTTTCCTCGCGTAACAGTACCGCAGCGACGGCGTCGAGTACGGGCGCGTATCCGGCGAATGTCTCGGCGGCCTGGCTGGGGACGGAGCTAACTACCGATTTGAGTACGGCGTCGCGTGCGGCTTGATAGTATTTGCCGCTGAGAACTAGGCTGTTCCTGCTCCGGTGTGTCACCACGCCGTCGACATATTGGAGGCGCTCTTCGGGTCCAAAATGCGAAATCTCGATCCAGGCAAGGGATGTGCCGGCATCGGCCAGGCTGACCCAGACCTCTTCCAACGTCCGTTCCCGTCCGAAAAGGACGAAGCGGCATCCGTGGCGTGAAGCGTCAGCTAGCGACTCAAGGAACTCTGCCCATGATGTTCCAGAAACTCGAGCCCGTGCCTCGTCGAGCGAGTCGATCAAAACCGTAGGTGACTCCTCAGAGGCGAGAGCAGCCATTACGTCGGTGACGTTCAGGTAGCGCCCAAGAACAAAGAGTAGCGAAGTTGCGCCAACTGCTTTGTCTTTTTCCAGTTTCCAAAGTGGGGCACCAAGCTGACGCGAGAGCTCTTCTGCGGAGCGGCTCTTACCCGCGGCTCCTCGAGCAGAGATCAGGATGATCGAGGACGTCAGATCGTCGAAGTCCTCCCGTACCAACAGTTCTGGATTTATGAAGAACTTCTCGTCATCATGGACGCGGAAGCTGCCCTGTGGATTGCCTTGGAGGCTGCCGCCGTTGAGTGTAGCGACTAGCGCGGGGTACGAGATTTGAGCGTCCACGCGCTGATCTCACCGTACAAAGCAGTCCAAGGCAAGGTGGTTCAGTCAGTCGTTACATTTGATCTTGGTGGTTTGGTGCGACAGGGGTTCCGTCGTGTGTGCGATGTTGACACTGGCTGATCGTGAAGAGATATTCTGTGGCCTGGCCGAAGGTGCGGATACAAACAGATCACTGGTGTCGAGCACGTCTGCGCAGTACACCTTGCCCTCCCGGGTCGGGTGCTCGGTGATGTCGGTGACCCACAACCGGTTGGGTGCGGAGCGGGTGAAGTGGTTGACCCGGTCGCTCGCGGTCGGTGTCTGGTGCTTCGGTCTGGGGTGTCGGCTACCGGGCAGTCCTCGGATGCCGGCGCGGCGCATCAGCATCTCCACCGCGTGGTAGCCGACGACCAGGCCGCGGCCCAGCCGCAGTTCGGCGTGCACCCGGCGGGAACCGTACGTGCCCCGGGACGCGAGGTGCACCGCGCGGATCTGATCGGTCAGCCAGACGTGACGCAGCGCCCGTGGCAACGGTGGCCGGTCACGCCAGGCGTAGTACCCGGAGGCGGATACCTGCAGCACCCGCCACAGACCTCGACGGGCAGCCCTTCAGCGGCCATCCGCTTGATGACCGCGTACCGGTCTTTTGGGGGCACCACCTCCTTGAGTAGTTCAGCGGCGCGTCGGTGCACGGCCAGCTCGGTCTCCAGCTCGGCGATACGCCGCCGGGCGGCAACCAGCTCCGCCTGATCGGCGGAGGTGACGCCGGACACCTGGCCGGTGTCGATCAGCTCCTGGCGGCGCCAGTTGTAGATCGTCTGATCACTGATCTCCAGGTCCCGGACCAGCTCCGCGACCGACCGGCCGGGCCTTGAGCAGATCGAGGACCTTACGACGAAACTCGGGGAGTGTCTCCTCAACGAGTGAGAGGCCTGACGAGTCAACCAACCCGACTCCACCGAACCCGGGGAACATCAAAGCCTCTACAAGATCCGGGGTGGTTCAGGCGCGTTTTTGGCGATGCGTCGTCGACTACTTGCGAACCGTGAACGACTGGACGAACTCCTGTCCCGCGAAGCTCATGCGCCATTCGTAGCGCCCTGGGGGAAGCGGGAGGGAAGGGATGTTCAGTGCGAACGAGGCGTCGAGCATCGTTCCAGGCGCGAGACCGGGCGGCCGACCAACCTCAATGTTGGCGTCTGCGCCGATTGGGACCTCGCCGTCACTTGCTGTGACCTTGACCGGATTTCCGTCGGCTTCGAGTAGCTGCAACTTTAGTGGTAGCTGCTGATTCGCCCGGTCCCATGGAACCTTGATGAGTACAGCTACCGCATGAGGTGCGGTCGGGGACGAAGTCATTGACCAGCCGGCGCCCAACATGTGGATTTTGCCAGACACGGCCTGCGCAGCGTCGCAAAGGATGAGCTGCGCCTCAACGGGGGACGCCATGTCAGTGGGCGGGCAGTTCTCGCGTTGTCTTGTTGGACAGGTTCTCAAGAACGAGGCCCACAGATGCGGGGAGTTTCAGGTACGAAGTAGCGGACCAGGTGGTACGACCGGTGAGGCCCTTCTCTCCACGCTCAAAGGCCTTTGTGATCTTGTCAACTGGCTCGTCGGGCTCGAAGAACTCATCAGTGGTGGCCATGAGCCCATCATCCCTTCTGGTTGCCCCGCGCGCTAGGTGTCTGTGAAGTAGGCGCTACCTAGGTTCCAAATGTCCCCTATCGGGTCATCTGTCGGGTACAGGACTACCAGTGCCGGGCGACCTCGTAGGTGAACCTGGACGATCGCTCGCTCGCCACGCTCTACATCTACGTCCCAGGCGTAGGTCAGTCCAGCGACGCATACCACTGCATCGCGAACCTCGTCCGCTGTCAGTTGATGTCGGTGTGAAATTTTTTCGGCGGTGCGCCAGCTGATGTTTAAGACTGCAACCCAGACGCTACGCCGAGCCATCCCCACCGCCTCAGTTCCGAGGAACCTCAGGGTAAAGATGTCGTTGGGGCGCCGCTACTGCGACCACATGCCCACAAAGATCATCGGGCACAGATTGGGACCAGCTGAGCCTACGGCTAGTCCGGTCGATGTTGAATCGGTAGCTACGGTGGGGTCAGGAGAGCTCCTCCGCGTCCCGTTGCGTGCCCGATGGGGCGGGCATCAGGGGGCACTGACGATCAACGAAAGCCGGGCGATCACGCTGTTGACCAGCGGCGCTGCCAGATGGTCGAGCCGCCGAACCAGCATGGTCGAGAATTCCTAAGGCGACGCTCTATCTGTACCTAGAGGCTCATTACCTGCGGGTTTCTATTTTATTTTCACGTTAGTGGGACGCACACGCGCGTTGCTGTGCTCGCTTGCCGAAGATCAGCGGAACAGACGTAAGTCCTGCTCAGGACATGCTTTAGTCGGGCCGGCATGTCCTTGCGGAGGTCCGGCGAAGCTGCCGCGCCGCGTCAGTCTACGGTGCCGCGAGAGCTTGGGTCAGGAGCGTGGCGAGCTTCGGCTGCGCGTGCTGGGTGGTGATGGCCGACCTAGAAAATGGATGACCGCGTTCACCGCCGCTCGATTAGCTACAGCATTGTGGGTCCCGTGCGCAGAACGCCGCGCCGATGAACCATGTGGCCGCCGGCCATGCAGCGCCTGAGTCCTCGCCTCCTCCGGCGGCGGCGCGCACAGGAGGTCGACGATCCGCCGTTCGGCGTCGTCGAGTTGGATAGGGACCTCGTCACGGAGGGCGGCCTCGTGCGCCTGACGGGCGTCGCCGGCACCGGTGAGGCGGTGCGTGCGGCGCGCTTTACCTCGGCGAGGAATGGCTGGACAGGGCTTCGTTCGAAACCCTGCTTTGCGGGCGAGAGCACTGCCCAGGCAGACGACTTGACCTTCGGCCAAAGGTGAGCGTCGATCGTGTCTGTTGTCCCTCCGCCCTGCTGCGGCAGACGACATGGTCCGTCGACGAAAGGGCTCCTGCCATGCCTCGTGAGTGCCTCAGTCAGCTCGCCGTGATGCCCGATGAAGTGCGACCTGTTCCTGTGGCGGCTCGCCCTCGACGTCTCGGCGTGCAGCAGCCCGACAACCACGGCGACAGCCTTCTAGCGGGTACTCCGTGAGCGACCGGGTGAGGAATTACGTGAGTACCGGTACAGGCGGGGAACTCCGTGGGTGCCGACACTCCAAAGCCATAAATGCGGCGAAGTGCAAATTGATGCATGAAGTGACTACTAAATCCCCGTCCGACTGGCGTGATCTCCGGCCGGCCACCTCCGTGTGGCCCGCAGGGAGCCGTCCGGCCCGAGATCTTCATGTCGCGGATTCGACCAGGAGGACCCGACCACGTGATTCGCCATTGACCCAGCGTGCTCTCAACGACCCCGCCAGTACCCAGAAAGGACAACTCCATGCCCGACCACCAGCGCATCACCTCGCCGGCGCAGGCCACCCGCGCCGCCCGCGCCGCACTCGGCGCTGTCGGCCTCGCCGACGTGCGTCGCGTCACGTCGCGAACCGTTGCTAAGGGCGGGCGGCTCTACGGCACGATCCGCACCGACGTGTACCTGGCCGCGCATCACGACCGCGACGCCATCGCGGACGTGTTGCGTACTCTGCCTGGCACCGTCTCGGTCGACGCGGAGGAAACCCGCGTATGCGCCTATCGGATTACTGCAACTGGAGGGTCCGTAGACACGCTCGAATCTGGGATTCCGCGATGACACTGCGCGTCGGCTGCCTATGACGCCGCATGCCTGGCTTGACGGGCCACGGTTTGCGATCACGACCACCTTGCATGCGGCAGCATACACCCGCAGTGGTCCGGCCGCAGACCACTGCTTGCGGCCGGACCGCCCTGCCGGCCATTCGTACCATGACCGAGCCGCTGCCGCGGACCTGGGATCGCCTACTACCCGCCAGCGCACTCCTGGATGCTTGTGGGACTGGCCGACTTGATCGATGTGAGGGTCGAGCCTTGCTCGGGTCGCGTGCACCGTCCGGTCGATGGTCCTGGGCAGTGTTGTCGCCGGCAGCGATTCATCGGTCCTCGAACTTGCCGTCCACCTTCAGTGGGCCGAGGTTCTCCAGCACCTTCATTACCGTGTCGTCCGGGAAGCCCTCCGCTCGGCGAGCGCTGATTTCGACGCGTACCTCCAGGTCCACGCCGTCTGGTGCGGTCAGCAGCGCTAGGAGGTCTTGGCTTAGTCTGTTGAGGTCACGAGAAAAGCGTTCAGGATCAACGGAATGCGAGCCCCAGAACCGCGTGTTCTTCACGACCGTCGTCGCTGCGGTCGTGGACGTGGCCGTCGGGGTCGTGCCACTGCCGTCGGGCTGTTTCGTCGGGGCTGCAGGGCCATGACCCTGGTCACCTTCCTCTTGCCGCTGAGCCCGCCGTGCGCGTTCTTCCTCCGCGCGTTGCGCCTTTGCAGTCGTGAGTTCGACGAGCAAGGTACCGTCCGTGATCGCGCTAATCCGCTCGCCGGTACCCGGCAGGACGAGTTCCACGAAGCGCTTGGTCTCGTCGTCGTAGGAATGGGCCAGGGCGAAGCCTTCGACGTAGCCAGTGAGCTCGTCAAAGACGCCGAGGATTCCGTCCTCCAGAACCTGCCGGTTGCGCAGTCTGCTCAGGTAGGGGAACCGGCGGTAGTACTGCCAAAGGTCACCGACAGAGATGTGACCCTGCTGCCATACCGTCGGAAGTCTCTTTTCGAGGTCATGTCGGATGAGGCGGGCACCCATCACGACGCGCAGCTTGTCGAGATTGCGCAGCTTAGTGCTGGCGCGTTCGGCGATGTGATCGCCATCCTCGTCGATCGTCGCCGCCTGCAGCCCGATCCGTCCGGTTTCATCGTCCCAGATCGGGTACAACAACGCGTTGTAAGCCTGGACCACGCGCAGCGCGGCGGTCTCGTCGGCGCTCTTGTACCGCCTGGTCGCCATCGCGATCTGGTCAGGGAGAAGCGGAAGGTCCTTCTGATCGACGATAGACTTCCACGCCAGGTACTCGCGCACCACGTCCATCAAGTAGCCGAGCAGTTCGCGTTCGGCTACCGCGAATACCAACATGTTTTGATTGACCCGCGGTGAGTTCCCACGGCTTTCCAGCGCCTGTGCGACAAAGCCGTGCGCCGGACTCTGCGAATTCTGGGCAGAGTAATGGTGACGAGGGTGGACGACTACGAGCCTGACTTCAGGCAGGTCCGGGATTTCATCGCTCTTCGTAGGCCCCGGGTACACGCCGCCGAAGTCGCCCTTAGCCTTGACGTGACGCTCCTTGAGGCGCCGCACGATGTCCGCGTACACATCCTCGGGGTGACTGCGGTACTCCTCCGCGCGGTCGCGGGCCATCCGGTTGACCGAGGCTTGCGTGTCGTACCAGTACGTTGTGCCTTCGGCGTAGAAGTACATGGCCTGCTCACTGAGCAGGTGGATGGCTGAGCCAAAGTTGCCGACCACGTCACCGGGCAAGGCAGTGCCGAGCCAGATCCGCTTGCGTTCGATGCCTCGGCGCGCACTGCCGGACAGGGCGGCTGACCCAAGGAAGGCGGCCCGGGCGAGCCTACGAGTCAGGTGGCGACGGTGGAAGACCTCCCGACTCTTGTCGATTTGCTCCGGTGTCGAGCTTGGCCCATCGACATCGGCGTCGATGATGGCCTTCCAGGCGTCCGACAGATGGTGGGTGACCTCACCCAGGACCCACTTGTCGCTCAACGGCAGCGAACCCGGCATGATGAGCGGCGCCGGGTCCTCGGCTTCCCATAGCCGATAGATGACCGCGCTCATTAGCCGTAGGACGCCTCGGGTCCGCTGGAACCGCTCCAGCGTCGACCAGTCCTCGTATAGTCGCTTGAACAGCTCCGGATGAATCGGGTACGCCGCCTTGATCTCATCCTCGTACTTGGGCTCGATGATCTCCCGCGGGAACTCGCTGGCGTGCTCCCGGTAGAACTTGACCAACGTCTTGGCGATAACATCCCGATCCCGCTGGCCCTGTGCCGTCGGCTCCTCAAACAGACGCCGGCGCACGATCTCGAACGACTCATCCGAGGAGGCAGGCCGCCAGTGCCGCGCCACCCGGCCGATCACCTGCTGCAGTCGCTCCAGTGCCTCATGTCCGCGAACCC
Organism: Polymorphospora rubra; assembly: GCF_018324255.1. Lineage (GTDB taxonomy): Bacteria > Actinomycetota > Actinomycetes > Mycobacteriales > Micromonosporaceae > Polymorphospora > Polymorphospora rubra. Next base: position 1,988,265 of record NZ_AP023359.1, on the reverse strand, counting down.
CGCCAACCTCAAGGTCGTCGGCGCGGCTCCCGCCATCGTTGACGCGATCATGGGAAGCCGGGATGGACACGACCAGCATCACGCCAGGAGTCCCCTTGGCCACCTCGGTGAGGGTCTGCGCGAACGAGAACTGTGCCTCGAAGGTGCCAGCAGGAAGATCGTCGCGACCGTAGAGCAGCCGGGCGTAGGCGACCCATTCATCGATCAAGATGACGCACGGGGCATACGCCTGTAGCAGCCGCTGCAGCGACTCAGCCGGGGGCGTTCGCGTCTGGTCCGCCGAGACGACGATGTCGTACGCCTCCTGACCGCCGAGCTGCCAGGCCAGTTCACCCCACAGGGTGTTGATACTCGGTCGCCCGTCCCGGCTGGACGGCTCGCCCGTGTCGATCCGGTTGCCGACCAGGGCCACCCGGCGCACGCCAGACCGGAGTGGAATCTCGCCGAGCATGTCCTGCACCGGCTGCGGATAGTCGCCGAGCGCCCGGTCGGGGGCATAGAGGTGCCAGACCGCCAGCATCGAGTGCGTCTTGCCGCCACCGAAGTTGGTCTGCAGGTTGAACACCGGTTCCGCGTTTAAGTTCCCGGCCACGCGCCGGGCGGCGTTAGTCAGCAGCTCCCTCAGACCCTCCGTGAGGTAGGTACGGCGGAAGAACTGGATGGGCTCGGAGTACTCCTCGCTCTTACTCGTGCCCGTCGCCACCTGGTGCAGGTCGGCCGCGAACTCGGCCGAGGCGAAGTTTCCGGTCCGCACGTCAGGGTGCGGTGTCATCACCTCACGCCAAGACTTCAATCCTTGCCCGTCGACCGCCAGAGCCGCCGGGGTGGCCTTCCTGGTCTTCTCGCGGGCCTGGCTCTCGTAGGAGGCACGCTGATGGTCCTCCCTAAAGCTGTGAATCTGCTCGGAGGCTGACACTGCTCCCGCTGCGGTCAACAACCGTTCTATGGTGTCCAGCGCCCGATAGGTGTCGTCCGCGCTGAACTTCTCGTTGTGCGCCCACGCGTTACGTGTCTCGCGCAGCTCGCTTGCGAAGCGCAGGCCGCTGTGGGACAGCAGGTCCATGAAGACGTTGCGATGATCGGTGATCACCTTTAGTTGCAGTGCAGGGTCGGTCTTCGAAAACTTCTGGCTTCCGCCGTGCTTAGCCGACTCCCGCGCGGCGACAAGCTCTAGCCAGTCTTTGCCTGCCGGCGCGGCTTGGCTCATCAACCGGTCAACGATCGGCCCGAGACCCTCGGCGAGGATCTCAAATCCTCGGCTGACTCGGTCCCGGTTTGATAATGCCACGACTTCCCCGCCTCCCCTTGGGTCTACTACCTGATCGCCCCACGATGCTACTCGTTGTCGGTCTCCCAAATCGAGAAGAGGTCGTCGGCATCCGGACGCGCATAGGTCGCAATGGCACCCATGTTCTGGGCAGTCGCGATGATGTCGGGCCACGCCGTGCCAAGTTGGTTAAACAGCGTGGCCGTTTTCTGGAAGCGCCGATCTGCAATCTTGAATATGCGGTGGACCAGGCGGTTTGCTCGGTCGATGCTGATAGCATCGTCGCTGCGGGAACGCACCGCCGCGACAAGGCGAGCCGCACCGTCAATTCCTCGATCGTCGAAGACCTTAGCGAGGTGCATTGCCACTTCCCAGTGGGAGATCCGACCATCGTCAAGTGGGTCGTAATCGGCCGGGAGTTCATCGACGCCGAGAAGGCTGACAGACCCTGCGGGCGCGTTGCTCACAATTCCCGCTCCCACAAGATCGCGGATGGCCGTGCCAGTCTGGCGGAGCACCACGTCGGCGTCACCGTACGCTCCACGATCGAAGCCGAACTGCCGGAACCACCGCAGACAGAATCTTGTGGCAGCGTCGTACTCTGCCTCTTCACCGTCGATTACGGCGGTAGCCGCCTTGTCGATCTCGATCAGGGCGTCACGGACCTCCATCGGCCTGCCGTCCGGCAGCAAGACCTCCTTGTACTCAGAGAAGATTTTCATGCCAGGCCCCATCGCCGCTTGCCCCATGTCGAGCGGCGACACTCCACCCTTGCGGAGCGCTTCGACGGCCTCCGGAAGTTCCTTCTGGAGGCGAGAGAGGAACGTGCCCTTGTCAGCGACATCCTCGGCCTGCCGAGGCCGGCACACGAGGATGATGTAGGAAGCGAGAGCGTTCGCGCCTTGACTTACCTGTCGCGTGCTCATCGTCGATTCGATCGGCATCGTACCGACGACCGCCAGGCCCGATGCGAGCACCGCTCGGAGCATGGAGACCCAGGCCGAGGACACGGCTCCGCCAGCGTCGGCGTCGTCCTGCTTAGCCGCATAGGCCACCACGATGGGCAGATCAGGCCTCGATGCCTTCTGAAGCGATCTGAACACCTCAGTGAACCCGTCGACGAAATACCGCTGCGCCGCATCCTTGCTGCCGGCATGTCGAGCAGGGTTTGCGACCAACTCGATCGACTTGGGGGTGGCGATGGTGCCGAACAGGTCTGGATGCACGAGACGAAGGGCGCGGCGGAGCCACAAGTAGAAATAGTCACTGAGGTCGGCGTAGTTGATCTGTCCGAAGTACGGAGGATCCGTAACGATCAGCGCCGTTCCCGGCTGGACAAGGTCACCCGCGCGGCGAGCGTCGACCTGGACGACCCGGCCAGGTGTAGCGTCCGATGGCAGCGACCGGAAAACGGAAGTTACCGAGTTGATCTGCGCTGACCAACTCCCGACGGAGTTGCCGAAAGGGTATGCCTCAGCAAAGTCCCAAAGCATGGGCATTGCTTGGGAGCCAAAGGCGGGCTCAGGCTTTGACGGGCCGACTCGGGTCCGCCAGCGAACCAACGTAGAGTTGGCTTGGGCCATCTTGCTTACACAGATCCCGAGAACTGTCACCACTGCCCGCGCGTAGCTGGCGCTTCCACCGTCGTCGACTATTCGGTCATAGGTAGCCGACACTTCGTCGGCGAATGCGGTCAGCACTGCTAGTTGACGGGGAGTGTAAAGGTCGGTCTGGTAGTCCAGCCCGTAGAGAGGGTGGCTAAAGTTCTTGGTGTTAGCCCCAAGCGTGATCTCGTCGAGATCGTCAGGAACGTCGATGGCGAGATCAGAGCGCGGCACCTCATCGGCGGCCAAGAAGGTCCGACCCTGCTTGGTATCCACGCACAGAGCCATAAGCTGTAGCCCCAGCTTTCCGTCTCTGCCGGCCTGTCGGAGTTCCCGCTCGCCGATCGGCGTTGAGCAGCGGGGGCAGTTGAACTGAGCTCGTCCGGCTCCTTTCGTTGACTTCGCAAGGCTATTCTTGCCTTGGCGGATTTCGAAATGCACCTCACCGCCACGCACGGCAAGCTCAATCGTTACCTCGCGACCACGCTGTTTGCTTAGCCAGGGCGAGCCGTAAAGAGGTACATGGACCGGACACATCGGGTTGGCGCAGGGCACGGTGCGCGCCCACAGCCAGGCCACCGGCTCGCCAGAAACTGGTACGGGGTAGTAGTCGCCGAGCCGCTGCCGCACCGCACTCTGAACGAGATCTCCGTAGTGCCGCACGTCGTCGGCGAATCCGTCGTAAGGGACGTCATGGGTGCGCTTCTGGCGTTGCCGCTGAGAGATGGATGACGCATGGGCAATTGGCGGCAGCAGTTCGCCCAGGGTTCGAGTCGCAACCACGGCCACGGGATTGAGGTCGGAACTTATCCCTGGCAGCCCCAGTCTCAGCGCCTCGACGATGGTAGAGCCTCCGCCGGCAAACGGGTCCAGGACAGTGGGAAGCTCGGGGTTCGACTTCTCGATCAGCAGTCTGGCCTTGACGAGAACCTCATCAGGCGGCGCCATGCCGTTGATCGGCACCAGCTGCTTGACGAGCTCAACGAGTTCCTCACGCTGGCTTCCTGGTCCAGGATCATCGACCAGCGAGGCGAAGATCAGCGCACGGAGGGCAGGCGTCGGCATCGGAGCGAACCACTTGTGCAGGTTCTTGATCGTGCCGACCTTGCGCTCTTTGTACGCGATGCTGGCATAGCTGATTTGCGTCAGCGGAAGCGTTACGTCGATTAGCTTGCGCTGGTAGCCGTTGCTGCCCCCTCGCGTCATACCGGCTCTCCTCCTCGTCGCCACGTCTTGGCCCAGTCGCCGCCGAGCTCGGTGGCGTCGAAGCTGCCGAAGTCCACGTCCTTGAACGGGTCTACGACGTACCGGACCTCGTCGCGCTCAGACCCATCTGGGTGAACGCTGACCAGGGCCAGACGGAAGCTTGTACCGGAGTTCTTCCCGGTGAGGACCTCGGTGCGGGTGACGTGGAAGTTCTCAGCGCCCGCGGTGCGGCCCTTTACCTCGATGAACACCCACCGATCATCGACCGTGCGTGAGCGAACATCGTAGCCGGGGTTGTTGTGAGCCATCTCCTCCGGGTTCCGTCCCAGTTTGCGCTCCTCCTGCAGGACCAGATCGACGGCGCGTCGTTCCACCAGCGCGGTGTCTCGGGCGTACGCCTCCGGCGGGCCGTCCCGAAGGCCGGCCAGCCGGTCGAGCAGCCCTTGCGGGATGACCAACGCGGCGCCAGCCACCCGCGGTGGCCGGACCTGGAGCCTCTCGGCACAGTCGAGTTCGACCATGCGGCGTTCCAGACGCTGTTCAAGGTCCCGTGCGCGCCGCGCTGCGATCTCAGACTTGATCTTTACCGACTTGCCAGCGGCTTCGGCGTCACGGAGATCGGCGTGCCGAGAGTCCCAGTAGTTGATCTCTTGGAGAAGACGCTGGCGGACCAGACGCCGGGTGCGTTCGGTCTCGATCGACACCCGCTGCTGGATCTCCGACACGTGCGTCGCCAGCCCGTCGGAGATCGCCCAGCTGATCGCGATGTCCTCCACGCCGCTGGCAAGCCAAACCTGCTGGGTTACCGCCGCTACGAGGCGCCGCTCCTCCTCACCTGCCGGCACGTAATCGAGGTAAGGGGCGGAACCTGCGGCACGGGCACGGAACTCGCCAATCTCGATGAAATCGAACCGCTTGCTGATGGTGCGGGGTCGTTCGTCCCCGTCGGCGATCTCCTGGGCGACAGCGACGAGCAGGTGCGGCTCTTCACCGACGTCGCGACGGTTAACCAGCACGGCCCCTTGCTTTAGTTGCGTGCCGTAGCGCTCGACGATCAGGGCAACAACCGTGTCGAGAAGCGGGTGACCGGGGGCGACGAGGTCGGCCTGAGACACGCCTGCGGGGCGGACAAGGTCCCGGTCGAAGGTTACGCGCTCGTATCGGCGCAGGACCCGTGTGCCGATCTTTATGAGTCGCTCGTAGCCTAGTACGTCGCCGGGAACGTGAGTGATCTCGTAGCGGCCCGGTTCGCGCTCGGAGATCCGGCCTCCCAGCAGCTTAAATGCGGCGATGAAGAACGCCTTGATGTAGTGCGGTTGCAGGCGACGAGCCCGCGCCTCCTCCATCCGCAGTCTCCAGGTCGCGACGTCAGACTCGGCCAGCTTCTGGTGCGCCAGGGCGCGCTCGGCGAGCAACTTCTCCAAACCCTCGCCCACCGATGCATCGATGACCTGGTTGAGCCGGTCACGGACCTCGGGCCGGTCACCATACTGGATGGCCTGCATGAGAAGTCCCCGCAGCGGCTGGTCCTGGAACGCCTCGCCGAGCACGTCGAAGACCTTGCCCTTGTACGCGCGACGCTGCTCATCGATCTTGTGAAGGAGGCGGATAAAGACAGCACCCTCCCGGGTGTCCTCGGCGACGAGGTTCCACAGGTGGCAGACCTCGGTCTGCCCGATGCGATGGATGCGGCCGAAGCGCTGTTCGATCCGGTTGGGGTTCCACGGCAGGTCGTAGTTGACCATCAGGTTGGCCCGCTGAAGGTTGAGGCCTTCGCCGGCGGCGTCGGTGGCCACCAGGATTCGACAGTCCTTGTCCTGCGTAAATAGCTCCTTGATCTTGCGGCGGTTGTCCCGGGACACGCCGCCGTGGATGGACACGACGGCCTCCTCGCTGCCGAGCAGGGCGCGGATACGGCCGACCAGGTACTCCAGGGTGTCTCGGTGCTCCGTGAAGACGATCAGTTTGCGGGGAGTGCCGTCACTATCGCGGATCATGGGATGGCTGAGCAGCAGCTCGCTCAGCTCGGTCCACTTCTTGTCGGTACCCAGGTCCCGGACGCGGCGCGCAACCTCGACCAGGTCGGCGAGGATGGCGATCTCCTTGTCCAACTCGGCGAGGGTTTGGGCGGTGGTGGCGGCGTTCACCACGTCGTCTTCGAGCTGCTCACGCTCGGCGCTGGGCATGTCTTCCAGCGCAGCATCATAGTCCACCGGCCCTCGGCTGAGGATGCCCGCGAGACGATCACGCAGTCCACCGTCCGGTGCGCCATTGACGATCAGTTCCTGGCGGAGCAACTGCAACCGGCGGTGGCGGCGTACCAGCGACTGAAGGATCGCCTCGGGGCTGGAGGCCAGGCGCCGCTGCAGGACGGTCAGGGCGAAGCCGACAGTGTTGCCCCGCCGGCTCTCGCCGCGTTCGGCGAGTTGTTGGGCCTTGCCCATCTGTTCGCGCACGTACTCGGTGACCACCTCGTACAGCTCCCACTCGGGTTCGGAGAGCTGGTACGGCACCGTGTACGCCCGGCGTTCGGGAAACAGCGGCTTACCTTCGAAGGTGAGCAGGTCTTCCTTGACCATGCGACGCATGAGGCCGTCGGTATCGGTCGAGCTGACACCGTCGCGGTAGCGGCCCTCGAACCGGTCGGAGTCGAGCAGGCCCATGAACAGCTGGAAACTTGCCTCGTTGCCGGCGTGCGGGGTCGCTGTCATCAGCAGCAGGTGCCGGGTGTGCTTGCCGAGCAGCTCACCCAGAACGTACCGCTTCGTCTTCTTCAACTCGTCGCCGAAGTAGCTGGCTGACATGCGGTGCGCCTCGTCCACGACTACGACGTCCCAGTCGCTTCGCGCGAGCTGCTCCTGCAACTCCTCCGAGCGGGCCAGCTGATCCATGCGGCCGATGAGCAGAGGGAACTTGTCGAACACGCTCTGATCGATCTGGCTGGCGATCAGGTCGCGGGTCAACACCTCAAATCGGAGGCCGAACTTGTCGAGCAATTCTTCCTGCCACTGATCGACAAGCCCACCGGGCGCCACGATGAGGCAGCGCTCCAAGTCACCACGAAGCATCAGCTCCTTGATATAGAGACCAGCCATGATCGTCTTGCCGGCACCAGGGTCGTCGGCGAGCACGAACCGAAGCGGGCTGCGGTCCAGCAGGTCGCCGTACACCGCCTGAATCTGGTGGGGCAGCGGCTCCAAGTCGCTGGTAGTGACCGCGAGCATTGGATCGAACCTGGCCGCCATCTGGATGCGTAAGGCCTCGGCGGCCAGCTTAAACAGCGCGCCATCGCCGTCGAACCCGTAGGCCGAGGAAGCCTCCTGCACGCGCAGACGGGCCTCGTTGTCGCGGTAGAGCAGCTGATCGGCAACCTGACCGCCCTCGTCGCGGTAGGTGACGTTCACGGCGTTGCCGCCGTACCACTTCGCAGCCACCACGACCACCGAGCCGGCTGCCGTCACCCCGCTCACTATGCTGCCCGGCGTGAGATCCTCCAACCTTGCGCCACTCACTGCTGCCCCTCTCGTGAGCTTCCAGCCCGCTGGCAAGGTACTTCGTGATCGTCTTGCGCCAGCCCTACAGCATAACCCTGACCTCCGGTACATTCACATGATCGCCACTGCCGCAAAGAGGGCTGTATAGCTGGCCGATCTACAATCCGCCTAATTTCGGGCAGAACGGATATGGCTTACTTGTCGGGCGGATCGTCAGGGGCTGTCCGGGTAACGGCCTTGTCTCACAGTCGGCGGTGACGGAGAGTCGTCAGGGCGTTGGCACCCGCATGAAGATGAAGGATGTCAACGTGCTTGTGCGGACGGTGGTTCGGGTTCTTCTCCGCTGGTCATAGAGGATGTGGCCGACGAGGGCGAGCGGATCGTGGTGCGGGCACGGACTCCACGGGGCGCCGCGGTCTGTCCGTTGTGTGGGGCGTCGTTGGGGCGGGTGCACGGACTTCATCTGCGGGCGTTGGCCGACGTGCCCACCGACGGACGGCGGGTGGTGCTCCGTGTGCAGGTGCGGCGCCTGGTCTGTCCCACACGTGGCTGCCGGCAGACCTTTCGTGAGCAGATGCCCGGGATGCTGGAGCGTTACCAGCGACGCACGGCCCATCTGTCCAGACAGGTCAAGGCTGTGGTCAAGGAGCTGGCGGGCCGGGCAGGGGCACGTCTGCTGGCGATACTCGCGGTAGCCTGTCCCGCCGGCCCTGCTGCGTATCCCGTTGCCGGCGGGCGGACGCCCCGGTGATCGGCGTCGACGATTTCGCTCTGCGGCGGCGGCACCGCTATGGCACCGTGGTGATCGACGCCGAGACACATGAGCGCATCGACGTGCTGCCCGACCGCACCGCCGACACCCTTGAAGCATGGGTGCGCAAGCATCCGGGCGTCGAGGTCGTATGCCGTGACGGCTCCGCTACCTGTGCCGAGACCATCCGCCGCGCCCTGCCCGACGCGGTCCAGGTCGCCGACAGGTGGCAGCTGTGACGCAACCTGCGCGAAGCCACCCTGGACGAGGCGTAGGTGCACAGCACCTGCTGGGCCGCCGTACTGGACGCGCCGATGTATGACGGGCCCCGCGCCAGACGACCCTGGAACGCTGGCACCAGGTCCACAGCCTGCTCGACCAGGGCGTGGGCCTGCTGGAATGCGCCCGCCGCCTGCAACTGGCCCTGAACACTGTCAAACGCTACGCGCGAGCCGACCGGTCCGAACGGATGCTCCGCGTCCCCAAATACCGCGCCACCCTCGTCGACCCCTACCGCGAACACCTACGCAACCGCCGGCTCGAGACCCCCGCCGCCCCCATCGCGCACCTCTTCGAAGAGATCAAGGCCCCTCGGCTACACCGGCTGCCTTCACCTGCTGCACAAGTACATCAACCAAGGCCGCGCGGGCGCCGACCGCAGCCACATCTCCCCACGCCGGCTCGCCCGGATGATCCTCACCAGACCCGATAACCTCAAACCCGAACAACAAGATCTCCTGGCACGGCTCACCGCAGCCTGCCCCGAGATGACCAAACTGGCCGCCATTGTCGAAGGCTTCGCCGAACTTCTGACGCCTCACACAGGAAATGCCGACCGGCTCTCGCTCTGGATCGCTCACGTCCGCGCGGTCGATCTGCCTCATTTGCACGCCTTCTGGTGTCCACATCTCAGGGGAAGCCCAGTCTGACAATGCCGGTCAGCACCCCCGTCATCGGCGCATGTCGCTGTCAAGATCGAGGTGGTCGTGACTTGGGTGCCTGACGGATCTCAGTTAATCTTGGTTATCTGAGTCTGACGGCAGCCGGCCCGCTAACTTCGCTCCGAGCAGTGCTCTCGACACAAGGTGCTGACAAAGGCGCTCAGTTCGTCAGTCCACAGGAACCACTCGTGGGCTTGACCCGGTTTGACGGACATCTGAGATCCGCGGGGCTGTGTGCCCTCGGGAAGGATGTTCATCATGGAAGGCATGGGGAGAAAGCCGCGTCGGCCGCGGAGGGCGTTCACGCCGGAGTTCAAGGCGGAGATCGTCGAGGTGTGCCGGCGGGGTGACCGCACGGTCGGTCAGGTCGCGAAGGATTTCGATCTGACCGAGACGGCGGTGCGGGACTGGGTGAAGCAGGCCGACCTCGACGCTGGTGCCCGTTCGGACGGGTTGACCAGTGCGGAGCGGGAGGAGTTGGCGCGGTTGCGTCGGGAGAACCGCCGGCTGCGTGAGGACGTCGACATCCTCAGACGGGCCACGGCTTTCTTCGTGAGGGAGACCCGGTGAACGTGTACCCGTTCATCGAGGCGGAGAAAGCGCGGCAGGGCAATGTGAAGCGTGCCTGTGAGCTGCTGGAGGTCTCCCGGTCCGCCTACTATCAGCACCGCACCGCGGGCCTGTCGCCGCGGGCCCGCCAGGACGTCGAACTCACCGAGCGGATCATCGTCGTGCACGACGCGTCCGCCAGCACCTACGGCGCCCCACGCGTGCACGCCGAGCTTCGCGCCCAGGGCCGGCGACACTCCCGCAAGCGGATCGCCCGGCTCATGGCCGCGGCCGGAAGGTGCGGCCGGACACCGAAACGGTGGCGCACGACCACCGTTGCCGACCCGACAGCGCCGGCGCGGCCGGACCTGATCGGCAGGGACTTCACCACCGCCGCCACGGCGGTGAACACCCGCTGGTGCGGCGACATCACATACGTCCACACCCGGGAGGGCTGGCTGTACCTGGCCACCGTGATCGACCTGGCCTCCCGCCGGGTCGTCGGCTGGGCCACCGCCGACCACCTACGCACCGACCTACCCGCCCGGGCGTTGTCGAACGCCGTCGCCAGTCGCCGCCCCGACCGGCCGCCAATTTTTCACAGCGACCGCGGCTGTCAATACGGCAGCGCCCAGTACACCCGGTTGGCCGACCAGCACCGAATCCGCCTGTCCGTCGGACGCAAAGGCCAGTGCTGGGACAACGCCGTCGCCGAGTCGTTCTTCGCCACCATCAAAACCGAACTACTCCACCGCGAGACCTGGCCCACCCGGACCGCAGCTCACACCGCGATCTTCAACTGGATCGAGGGCTGGTACAACACCCGACGCCGTCACTCCACCCTCGGCTACCTCAGCCCCGCCGCCTACGAAGCCACCGCCCACACCAGCACGATCAGCAAGGTAGCCTGACCAACTCATCGACCCTGTCCGTCAAATCGGGGCAAGGCCAGTCAGACCGAGAACGTGATTCAGGGCAGGTTTCACTCAGACGGCCAAGACCAGACGCGACTGTAAGTAACTTGGATGCGGCGGCCGCGACCCCACCTGTCTCAATCAACTTGCTCAGGCTCAGTTCAGCGTCACTGTGGTGGGGCGACTTCGCTGAGACGGGACACAGGAGTTGCTCCGACGTCCGGGATGGAGGATGGGGCCCGGCCCGCTGCGGCCGGGCCCCAGATGGTCACTCGTCGGCGGTGAAAGGGCCGTTGGCGTCGTACCAGTCAATGAACTTGCTAACCGATCCGCCGAAGTCGGCGCGGATGCGGTCATGGATCGCCCGCTGGTCGTGGCCCTGAACCCACTCGCCCCGGGCGACGGTCGAGCCGCAACCGCAGCGGCAGGTGGCCATGTCAACCGGGTTGGCCAGGTACAGCACCGGGAACCGGCTGGTAGACTCCGCCGGGTCCGGCTTGCCGACGAACTTGTCATGCACAGGGTCGCCAGGCTGCAGGATGTCGCCAGCGAACGCGCGCCGGTCACCCTCCTGCCGCCACTCTGCGATCCGGATGGCCATCACGCTCTGCCCGCCGGCTACGACGACGGCGTAGCGCTCCTGTTCGGCGCGCTGATTGAGTCGCCACCAACCGCGGGCGGCGTCGTAGACCTCCTCCTTCGACATGGTCGGATCCCATCCAGCGTGCTGACGGGGCAGGAACGGGTGCGAACCCTGCTCGTCCCCCACGTACGTGCGCTGGCTCAGCTTGATACGCAACAACTTAGACCTCCCGGCGGCTCATGCCTGATTGGCTCAAAGACTATAGAACCACTCCTCGGTCTTTGGGGCAAGGGTCTATCGCGCGCGGCGGGCGTCGAGCAGTTGATCCGTAGTGGAGCCGGCTGATTGACGAACCCGGCGATCCGAGCCCAAGCTGAGAACGCGCAGGTCAACTGCGAAAAGACAGTCCGCGAGGGCATCCCGGATGGCCGCGACGAGCCAGGCGGACACGCACCTGCTGTTAGTGCCCATAAACCTCGCCTGATCTTCCCGCCGAAGGTACCGACGTCCGCATTCGAGACCCTTGACATCATGCTCGGCCGACAGAAGGTGCTCTTGGACGCCATCGGGCTTGCCCAGAGTGGCTGGAAGCCTCGCCTCTGGTGTTAGGGCGTGTCGGGGGCGGTCCGGGGCGTCCCTGATCTGGCCCAAGTCGTACGTAACCAACGGCTCTTCGGTGCCTTGCGCCTTATAGAGGGCCGTGTTCACGCGAGGTGGCTGCGCTTCTTCTTAATCCTCTCCGCGACTGCGTCGGCTGCTTGGTGGTGGAGTTCTTTGGTGACGCTTTGGTACGTGTCGCGGGTGAGTGTGGTGGTGGTGTGTCCGAGTTGTTCGGATACGACTTTGATGTCGATGCCGGCGTCGAGGGCGATGGTGGCGGCGCCGTGGCGGAGGTCGTGGAGGCGGATGGGTGGTAGTCCGGCTTTGCGGGTGAGTTTGCGGAAGCGTTGGGTGACGAGGTTGGGGTGCCAGGGGTGTCCGTTGGGGCGTACGAAGAACAGGCCGGTGTCGGGCCAGTCGGGTCCGGCTTTGAGGCGTTGGGTGTTGCGGCGGGCACGGTAGGCGGTCATGACGGCGGTGGTGTCGGCGTCGAGGGTGAGGTCGCGGTTGCCGGCTTTGCTTTTGGGGGGTTTCTGTCGTGCGAGGTGGCCGTAGGTGGCGATCTGGTTGTTGATGGTGACCTCTCGTTTGTCGAGTCGGACTTCGGAGTCGCGTAGGCCGCAGGCTTCGCCGCGGCGGGGGCCGCGGTAGGCGAGGAAGTGGAACAGGGGGTGTAGGTCGGGGTCGTGTTCGGCGGCGTAGTCGAGGAACTGGACGAGGAGTTCGTCGGTCCAGACCATGACGGGGCCGGGGATGTCGCCGGTGGTTTTCCAGTGGGCGACGCGTTCGGGTTCCCAGACGATGGGGTGTGCGCGGTGGCCTCGGGTCTTGACGAGGGTGGCGGGGTTGGCGACGCCGACGATGATCTCTTCGGCGAGGGCGTCGTTGATGGCCTTGCGTAGGGAGGCGCGGATGCGTTGGCGGGTGGCGGGGCCGCAGGGGCGGATGCCCTTGACGCTGTCGCGGATTTTCGGGTCGGGGCTGGTCTTGGCCGCTTGGATTTCGTTGGCGCGTTGTTCTATGGCGGTGAACATGTTCTTGATGTGGTGGGGGCGGAGTTTGTCCAGGGGGATGTGGCCGAGGTGGGGGATGTGGTGGTTGCGGGCGTGGGATTCGTAGCTGCGGATGGTGTTCTCGTCGACTTGTAGGCCGGTGAGCCATTGGGTGAGGTATTCGGCGACGGTGGGGGCGTCGGCGAGGGAGCCGCCGGCGCGTAGGCGTCTGCGGATCTCGTCGGGGTCGGGTAGGGCTTGGCGGTTGTGGGCGATGGTTTGGAGCATGTCGCCGATTTCGGTGCCGCGTTCGCGGTCGCGGTTGGCGAGGGAGATGAGGGTGCGGGCCTGGTCGAGTTCGTCGGCGGCGTCGGCGCGGGTGCGGAAGCCGCCTCGGCGTAGTTGGCGGCGGCGTTTGTCGGGGGTTGGGGGGAGTTCGATCTGGTAGTGCCAGTGGCCGTGGTCGGCGCTCCAGGTGCCGTTGGTGCGGCGGAGTTTGGGGCAGGTGACGCCGATGAGTTTGCCGTTGGTGTCGCGGCAGCTGCAGCGTTTGGTCAGTGAGCCGTCGGGCATCGGTCGGGGTTCTCCTCGTACGGAAGTTTGGTGTGCTCGTGGTGGGCGGCGGATTTGTCGATCGATATGGACGCGTGCCTTCCGGCCGAGGTCAAGTCGTCGGCCGGTGCGGCCGCCGCCAGCCCGGGCGGAGCACCCCACCTACCGGCGCCCGAGCTGGGTTGTTGCCGGGGAGCCTGGGCCACGGCGTGCTGCCGCGGCCCAGGCCGCACCGGGCCGGCCAGGGAAGGCCGATCCGGCCGGGAGTAAAGACAGAACCGCCGCCTGGCGCAATGCGCGGGCGGCGGTGGACGGAGAGCGGCGGTCGGGTTGTCAGGGGCCGGGCTCGGGCAAATGCCGGGAAGATGAGCGTTGTCTCTGGTGGAGTTGGGTTTTGTCCGGCTGTCCGATCGAGCATGGGCGTGGCCTGTTGGGGATGATGGCGAAGCTCCTGCAGTCCCAGTCTGGGACGAAGCCGATCCGCCAAACACGACCTGGCCTCACTACGCTGGACTTCGTGACGATGCGGTCGCCGTCGCCCGTCCCAGGCGAAGTCGGAAGGGCCTGCGTCTGCAGTCCACCGTCCGGGGCGATTTGGGGAACATCGAAGACCGACGTCACCGGCATGCGGGCATTCATCACGGGCTGGGCGAGGGAGCCGGCATGAACAGACCAAGGAAGTCGATCGTCGTGCGTGTTGGGGTGGCCGTGACGGTCGCCGCTGGCGCGTTGGTGATCGTGCAGAAGCTGTTCGGCTGCTACCCGCCTCGTGACGAGGCGGGCATGATCGAACTGTACGAGGATGAACCTCTGCTCGCCGTCGTACCCCACGGCGGCCGGCTCGTTGACGAGTATGCGCACAGTCATACCTGCGATTCGGGACACGGGGGGAGCCCGACAGGTCCGGTCTTCGCTGAGGTGATGCGGCTGTACAAGACGCCCGCCGTCTACAGCGCTGACCAACTGCGACAGCGGTTCGATCAACCGGCTGTCGGCGGCCAGCAGGATTTCCCCAGGGACGGCCAGCTCTACGACTACAGAGAGCAGCACTCACAAGGCTGCCAGGCAATGTGCCCTGGCAGCCGTCTCCGGGCATCAGGCGAGGCGCGATCATGCAGGACGGAGATCCTACCGCGCCGCTTCCGTTCCTCGCCGCTGCGCGGCTGCGGTACGGGTCGGCTTGCTACCGAACCGGATTCGAGCTGTTCAGCGGCCTCCAGGAGACGGTAGGGCCGGCCACACCGTCGGCCGCGAGACGGCCAGCACACCCGGCCAAACGCCGGCCTTCGCGGTCGCATCCCAACACGCCAGCGACGACATCCGGCAGACGAAACCGCTCGGAGCCGGATTGCGAGCACGGTGCGATCTGCTGCCGGGTCAACGTTGTGTAGCCATCCATGGCCAGTTAGCTCCCCGCTAACTGGCCGCCAGTGGGGAATCTGAACTGGCCACTGACAACCGGCGGCAGCGGCGGGCTGGCAGATGATCGAAGCCCGGGACTACCCGCAACCTTCAGTCGTCTTCTACTGCAAGCAGATCGGTGGGCGGGCGTCCCACGCCCGCGTGTCCTCCAGGTCCCACGCGGTGTACGTCCAAAAGGGGCCGGCGGGATCGGGCGTCGAGGTGGTCCTCCGGGCCAGCGCAAGAGACGGCACGACATGTGTCGTCGACGCTGGCGGCAAGTGAGGGGCGCAGAGCCATTCGGCGGCTATGGCACGGCTGGCGGTGACGGCATGACGACGCTGGCCGCATGAACCGGGCGACGCCGGGCGCCTGGAATGATGTCCGCTTCAGGAGTCGGTCGCGAGCCGCTGCAACTCTGCCAGCGGTACGGCGGTGAAACCTGCCGCCGAGGCACGGGCATACGTGTTGCTGCCCGGGATCTCGGTGAGCGGACCATGGAACGGCTCTCCGGCCAGGTCACGTGTGCTCCAGCACCCGCCCGACGTACCGAGAATGACCTGGCCGTCGACCAGGGGTGCCTGCAGGATCGTGGCGCCGAGCGTCCCGCCGGTGAGGCTCTGCGGCAGGACAATACCGAACAGCGCGCCGTCGGGTCCCCAGAGCGGCCCGGGGTTGATCCTGGCGATCGGGTCGGGCATCGGGGGAAGCTCCGGCGTCTCGACCCACACTGTGGCGCCGTCCGGGACTTCCGGCCCGGCCAGTGTGCGGACCTCCCGCAATGACATCTCGTGGTGGATGACGCCGTCGCGGCCGGTGCGGCCGGTGCGGACACCGCGGCCGACGATCACCGATGCACCGTCGGTGAGAAGGGCCGGGAGCCGGTCGGCGAGCGGGATGTCGGCACAGCCCTGTGCGGCACCGACCGGCCCGGGAGCCGTGGAGCCTGGCCCGTTGGCGCTCGCGACCGGTGATGCCGCCCCGCCCGCGCGGGGTCCTGGAACGCCGTGACCGCCGCCGGCGAAACCGCCGGCGGTCACGGCGAGGACGCTAAGCGTCGCCACCCCGGTGGCCACGAGTTGGCGCCTACGCCGAGCCTGGCGCTTCACGTGCAGCCGCGCCAGAACGACCTGCGGATCTGCGTCATCCTGGGACAGCGCATCCCGTAGTTGGTGGAGGTCCATCATGATCTGCCTCGTTCCTTGGTGACGGTCAGTCGCAGCGTGGACCGGGCGTGCGAGAGATGGGACCGAACCGTGGCGGCCGAGCAGTTCAGCACGGCGGCGATCTCCCCGTCGGTCTGGTCGAACATGTATCGCAGGACGACTGCGGTTCGTTGCTGCGGTGTCAGGGCGGACAGCAGCCGCCGCACCTCATCGCGCTGTCCGACCACCCCGGAGGCGTCGTCCTGCGACTGGTCGAGTCTCGTCATGTCGGCGGTGGACTCGGTCCGGCGCCGCCGGGTTTTCCGGAGCTCCGACAGGAACGTCCTGGTCACGACGCGACGCACGTACGCGAGGGGATGATCCATCCGGACGATACGGTGCCAACGCGCGGACACGGTCACCAGCGCGTCGGACAGCACGTCCTCGGCAAGATGATGGTCTCCACAGACCGCGCCGGCGAAGCGTGACAAACCAGCCATTTCGGCGTGGAGGAACTCCTCGAACGTCACCGACGCTGGCCCCCTGTTCCCCGTGGTGCTTGCGCGGGCAGTGTTGCATACCTACGTAACGTCACCGGAGGCGTGAATTGTGGAACCTATTCCGCTGTTCATCGGTCCAAGATCCCACGAACCCACTCTTCGCGTCGGCCGCTCACGGCGGCTGGCCAGGCGGCCCTGGGGGCACGAGGACAAGGCCGCCTCGTGCCCCCCAGAATTCCTGACGCATCATCCGACGACGAGTGAGGCCCCAAGACTGTTCGTGATCGTCCGCATCGACGTAAAGAGTATCCGGTCGCTACAGATATTGGAGCCGCCATCGTGCACGCCGGTGCAGTTCGTCCAGCCGTCCACGCCCGCCTGGATCATGCCAGTGGCCCGCACCTGGTTCGTGCCGCTAGTGGTGAAGACTGGGCCGCCGCTATCGCCCTGGATGGCGGCGAGCCCGTTGTTCACCTGGTGACCTTCAATGGTGCAGACGTTACCGAACCCCATACCGTCATTGAACAGGACACACATTCGCTCGACCTGGATGCCGCAGCGCACGCCGGAGTTTCCGCCGCTCGTGCACACCGAGTCGCCGGTGCTCACGTCACTGAAGCCGATCACAGTCTTCTTGTAGCCTGCCGCATTGTTCCAGGCGCCGTCAAACATCCAATAGAAGCCGGCGGTCGTCATCACGCGGGCCGCCCCATCGGGTGAATTCACTAGGCCGTCGCCGTAGGAAGTCGAGCTGTTGTTGCGGGCGCGGTAGTCGTGCTGCCAGCAATGCCGTGCGGTTGTCGTGCGCCGGACTCCATTAAGCCAGATCCCGAACCCGGTAGAACAGGATGTGCCATTGCCGGCGATCATGTAGCCGCCGGCATTAAACGGGGCATTGTCGTTTGAGCGGGTTGCGAACGGCGTGATCACACCGGCCGCCTGAAGAGTCACGTCGACCCCCAGTTCCGCGGAGGCGGCCTTGGCGAATGCGAGGTCCGCCGCCGGACCGGTGGTCGCAGAGGAGCGAGTCTGGCCGCCGCGAACGACGATGCCGTCGATGTTAGGGTCCAATGCAACAATCGAATTGATCTTATAGTCCTTGAAAGCCCCGCGACCCGCACTATCCGCTGCGGTCGAAGCGGCGTCTAGGAGTTTCGCACGGCTGAACTTGCGTTGCTTGATCGTCACCGTGATGCCGCGACGCTTGCCCTCCGCGAGGATCGCATGCTGGAGCTCGTTGGCTGGCCCATGCCACAGCAGCGTGGTGGACAGGCGGGCGGAGTCATTCACCGACTCGACGTAACCGCTATCCTCGATGCCGGGTTGCGTGATGATCCAGGACTTGAGGTCCATCAAGAGGTCTTGGCGGGCATCTGGGGCGGCGAGGAAGTTGCTCGAATCGGCCGGCGGCACGGTCGACGGAGGCAACTTGTCGTCGGCCAAGGCGGGCGATGCCGTCAAGGTGATACTGAAGGTCAGTAAGGTGGCTAGCGCAGCAATCGGGGTAGCGGCTTTTCGATGGCGTTGCACAGATATTCCTTCCGCTAGAATTGTGGCTCGACCAAGGAATCGCAATAGGCGTAGGAGTATGGCTTGCGACCCATTGCCCACTGCCTCCATCGTCCATGATCGTCAAGCAGAATGCGCGCATTCGGCCAACCACGAATAGAACGCCAGTCGGCGCCCGGATCTATCGAAGACAATACCGTGGCAGTATTGACCTCATCGCCCTGCTGGACATTCCTCGAAAATGCCGAAAATGCCCATAATGGTAGTATTCTGCATCCAGCAATCGGCGTCCTCTCGCTTTGGCAGGGGCATCGCATTGTTGCCTCGATTTCAACCAGCCCAACGTGTGAGGAAGTCGGGGCCGGCCTACCGAATCCGTGAAGGCAAAGGGCCGCTCCGCTATCGCGACCCTTGAGTGGCCGGGCGCGGCTGCGGCCATGAGCCTTGCCGGGCTCGTTCACCACGGGACTCGGCAAGGCTCCGACCTCTTTCAGCCGGCAGGATTCACGGGCGTCGTCGGGTGTTTGCGGAACTGCCGTCGTGGACGGGGCGCGGGCTTGTCGGGCGGGGTGAGGCCGAGGGTGGTCAGGATCGGGGCGGTGGGGACGCGGTAGTGGGTGCCGGCGCGGATGACGGGTACGGGGAAGGTGTTGGTTTTGACGAGGCGGTAGGCGGTGGCGAGGGAGAGGTTGAAGATGTGGGCGGCGGTTGCGAGGTCGGTGCTGACGCCGAGGGCGTGGATCTTGTCGGCGGTCCAGACCAGGCCGTTGTCGCTGCTGGGACGTCGTCGTCGGGCGTTCATGAATCGGGCTCCAAGCTGTCTGAATGGTCGGGTGTAGGCCGAGGGCCCGCCGTCCCCTGGGCGGGGGTGGCGGGCCCTCGGTGGTGTGCTTGGGGTTCAGGCGTTGGGTTCGGCGTCTTGGTCGGGGTCGTAGGCGGGGTCTTGTAGGTGGGGTAGGGCTTCGGCGAGTTCGGCGAGGGTGAGTAGGCCGTTGTGGCCGTGGAGCCACCACAGGCGGCCGGCGGGGTTGAGGCCGGCTTGGGTGGCGTGGTCGCGGCTGGCGGTGGCCACGGGTACGTAGCGGGTTTCGTCGCCGAGGTGTTGGTGGAGGTGGTGGGCGCGTTTGGCGGAGTGGAGCCAGAACAGGATCGGCCATCTGGGGCCGCCGTAGTCGACGAGGCGGAGGTAGCCGCGGAGTTTGCGGTGTAGTTCGGTGAGGGGTTCGGTGCCGGTGTCGTGTTCGAGGAAGAACGGCACTCGGTGGTCGCCGGTTCGCCAGATGCCGTGGCCGTCGGGGTGGATCGGGGCGGGGTAGGCGCGGAGGTCGAAGTTGGCGTGTGGGTTGGGGAAGCTGTCGGGTTCGCGGCATCTGGCTTCCGACCACCACCTTTGCAGTTCGTGGTCGGGGTGGGTGCGGGCGTGGCCGGCGAGGTCGGTGAAGAACTGGTTGACGCCGAGCCGGTGGGCAAGGACGGGGGCGACGGTCCAGCGGCGGCGCCTGGTCCTGGTGTGGCTGGGGCGTGGTGGCGGCTGGTCGCGTTGGGCGGCGATGATCTCGGCGCCGAGTTGGTCGAGGACGTAGTGGTAGGGGTAGGTGCCGCCGTCGGTCTTCAGGGGGCGGAAGCGGTCGATGACGCCGATGGTGTGGAGGCGGTGGAGGCGGCGTTGGGCGAAGTCCAGGGACGGGAACAGGGCGTGGGCGATCTGGGGCGTGGTCATGACGCCGTGGTCGGCGAGCCAGCCGAGCAGGGTGTGGTCGCGGGCGGTCAGGGTGGATTGCGCACGTAGGACGTGGTCGGACACGGGTTTCCTCTTCTTCTTTACGTGTGGATGTGGGGGTAGGGGAGAGACCGGGAAGGTCTCTCTGAGCTGGGCGGGGATCTGCCGGCAGCGGCGTGTGCGGCACTGACAGAGACCGGACGGGTCCGTTTGCGGGTCGGTCTCAAGACCGACGCACACATGTGGGCGGACACCGACGACGACACCGACACCGCAACGGGATCTGTCAACATCTGTCACGAGCGGCCGGCCGAGGATCCGGCCGCCTACGGCCAGGACCAGTCGGTTGGCCGCCTCAGCCGCGGCGCTGGCACCGCGGCGGTACGGGCGCGCGGCGGAGCGCCGGCCATCGGGTCATCCGGCGGTGCCGTCCGTGCGGGCGCCGGCCTTGGCCGGGCCGCTGTCGCCGGCGTCGGGGTGGTGGAGGGGAGCCGGCTGTCCGGCGGGGACCGTGCTCATCTACCAAACCGGGGTTTGTGAGCCCTGGCGAACGCTTGCCGGACTCACAGCCGCTCACAACCGTCGGATGGCCGAGGACCGGTCGTCGTGGACGGTACCTCTCGGATCTGTCAGCGGCCCACCGCGCCGGAACCACGGCCGGAACGACGAGCCCGCCGCCGGGTGGCCAAGCCGTGACGTGGCCGCCGCCCGCCGGAACGAGACCGCGCCGACGGACACCGGCCGAGACGGCGCCGGCAACCGCCCGGCGCCGTGCCTCGGACACCGGTGACAGGCACCTCTGACACGGGGCCTCGACCTCTGCCAGAAGTGGTCGGCGCCGTTGCGGTACGTGTCAAGGGATTGAGGCCGGCGGGAGTTAAGCAGCTTGTACCAGGGACTCGGTTTTCTGGTCTGGCTTGTTGATCCAGACCTGGGCGGGCAGGTCGAGGATCTTGGGCAGGAGTCGGCTGGTGCCGAACCGTTCCGGGTTCGCGGCGCGGGCGGCGGTCAGGGTGTCCTCACGGGCGGCGCGGACGGTGTGGTGGCGGCCGTGGTGGACGTCGGCGGGGGTGTGCAGCCCGATCCCGCAGTGCCGGTGGCAGTGGTTGTACCAGGTCACGAAGTCGGTCATGAACGTTCGGGCGTCGGCGAGGGACGCGAACCGGTCCGGGAAGACCGGCGCGTACTTCGACGTCTTGAACCAGGATTCGCTGTACGGGTTGTCGTTGCTCACCTTTGGCCGGGAGTGTGAGCGGGTCACGTCGAGGTCTTCGAGCAGGTCGGCGACGGATTTCGAGGTCATCGAGGTGCCCCGGTCGGCATGCACGACGTGCGGGACGCCGTGGGTGTCGAACACCTGGCGGATCATCGATTCCGCGAGGGGACCGGACTCGCGGGCGTGGACCCGTGCACCGACGATGTACCGGGAGTAGATGTCGATCATCACGTAGGCGTCGTAGTAGACACCTTTGGCAGGGCCGGGCAGTTTCGTGATGTCCCAGGTGTAGACGCGCCGCGGACCGTCGGCGACCAGTTCGGGACGCTGGCGGGCCGGGTGCCGGGCCTGCCGGCGCCGTTCCCGGACCTGCTCGTGCTCGCGAAGGATCCGGTACATGGTGGCGATCGACCCGACGTACACGCCCCGGTCCAACAGGGCCGCGTAGATCTGTGCCGGGGCGGTGTCGACGAACTCGGGACTGTTCAACACGTGTAGGACCTGCTCACGTTCGGCCGGGGTGAGCGCGTTCGCCGGCGTATGCCGCACCGGGCGGACCGGACTCGGCCGGCGCCGGTCACGATCGGCGCTGGAGCGGGCGATCCCGGTCAGCCGCTTCGCGTTCCGTGTGGTGGTCCCCGCACCGGTCAACCCGTGATAGGCGGCCATCAGCGTCTGCCGAGCCCGAACACGTCCGGGTCCTCCGGCTCGCTCCTGGAGATCTCCTCCAAGAGCTCGCGCGCTTTTCCCATGATCGTCAGCGCCGTCTCCGTACGCGCCAACCGGGCCTGCGTACGCTCCAACTCACGCCGCAACCGGGCGATCTCGGCCTGCTCGGCGCTGGGCCGCCCG
This sequence comes from Polymorphospora rubra, assembly GCF_018324255.1. Taxonomy (GTDB): domain Bacteria; phylum Actinomycetota; class Actinomycetes; order Mycobacteriales; family Micromonosporaceae; genus Polymorphospora; species Polymorphospora rubra. The sequence continues at coordinate 1,966,469 of NZ_AP023359.1, read as the reverse complement.
ACCGTCTGTCCGGCCGGCTTGCCCTGCAACAGGCCGGCGTCACGGGCCCGGCGCCACTCCGACATCAACGACGAGTACAAACCCTCCCGCCGCAGGAACGCCCCACCGTCACCGTCCGCGACGGCCTCCTCGTACCGGGCCAACAGGTCCAGCTTCTGCCCCGGGCTGAACGACCGACGCGCCCGCGGCCCGTCCGAACGCGGCCCCTTCTTGCGACTCATGACCCCATCCTGGGCCACCACCATGTCAACAGCAGTAGTCAACGCTTCTCGATCCCGAACTCGCCCTGCCAGACGGACTTGCTATGAACCGCTGGCCTCAACTCACCCTGGCAGACAGGGTTGACATCGGATGTCCGGGGACCCGTGCCATCGGCGTCCGTCTCTTGACATGGCGTCCCGGGGGCCGGAATGGCAGAGGCGCTGTGAGATGTCCAAGGGGCCGGGCGCGACCGCCCATGACAGCCGCCGTCGATGTCATGGGCGAGGCCGCTGGCATCGCCGGCCGCCTGTGACACGAACATGTCACAGGCGCCCCTGCCACCCTGCCCGCCAGGGACGCCGTTGACGCGGGACAGATCGGCGAACCGTGGACGATGACCGGTGCCGGGCGACGGTGTGGAAGGACGTCTCCTCCGCGCCGACCCTCGACGGCCGTCCGCCGCTGCCCGCCGCGTCCGGCCGGACCCCGGTTGGCCGGCGTTGGCGCGGCCCGCTTGTCCCGCATCTACCAATCGGCGTTTGTCAGACGTAGCGAACGCCTGCCGATCTGACAGGATCTGACAGCCCTCGGGCTCACAACGCCCCGCTAGCCCCTGACAGATGCGGAGCGTATCTGTCAGTGATTCCATGAAACTGACAGGGCAGCTCACGCCGCTATCATCCAGTTCGGATCAACGCATGATCCTTACTGAAGGTAGTGTTCGCGGGTTCTGGTTCAGGGGTCGCGCGTACCCGCGGTCGTTGCGGCGACCGATCTGACAGAGCGCCGTCGACTCCCGCTGTCAGATCCGGCCGCCCGCCGTTCCGGGCGCCGGCAGGCGACGGTCACGGTCAGACCTGGGCCGAGAATGCGAACAATCCGGACTAGTTCGCGGTCGAGCGGCCCTGTCAGGACGGTGTCAGATCGCCAGGCGTTCGCCACGTCTGACAAACGCCGGTTGGTAGGTGGGAGACGAATGGGCGCCGGTCGCCCTGGCCGGAGACGGGCCAGCGCTACCCTGTGGCAGCGGCCGCCTACATCGGGTTCCGTAGTCCGTCCGGCTCGGCTGGCGGAACACCGGGACGTGCGACCGCCCGCCGCACGACGGACGGAAGAGGTCATCCCCGTAGCCGCGTCAGGACGGCCTCGGCCACCTCTTTGGGCGGCTGTGTCCCGTCGATGAAGGTGGCGTCGGTCAGCGAGCCGAACGTGGTCAGTGCCTGGTCGACATGGTCGTGTCGCCACCGGCGCGCCTTCACCTCCACCTGGTCCGTGTCGATCCGGGCCCGCAGCCGGTCCTCGGGTACGGCGAGCACGAACTCATGGACCTCGACACCGGCGCCGCGGATGCCGCCCAGGATCTCGGCCCGGTAAGCCGCGTTGATCAGGCTCATCGGGGCGACCCACGGATGCCGGTACTGCCGGGCCAGGCCGGTCATCGCTTCGATCACGAGGTGCCGCCACAGCGGCAGATCCTGGAAATCGCCGGTCGGTGACTCGACGAACGGCATCAGCATGAAGCCGACGTACTCGGGGTCGAACAGCTTCGCCCCGTCCAACCTCTTGGTCAGCAGGCCCGCCGCCGTCGTCTTGCCCGAACCGAACGCGCCGTTGATCCAGACAATCATGGGAAGGATCGTGCCCTCGCGCGGCAACACCGGATCGCACGAGCGTCAGCCCGTCGCCGTGATCCGGTCCAGCCAGGCGCCCGATTCACCGACAGGGAATCATCGATTCGATGATCGGCCGGGGCTAACGGGCGTCGGCAGTGGCGGCGTTGTCGCGTTGTAGTTCCTGCACCAGAGCGTCGATGTGGTCCTGCTGCAGGCCCAGGGACTGGCGTGCCCGGTAGCGGCCGCGGGCCAGCAACTCGGTATCGAAGTCGTCGCGTAGGTCATCCAGGTCGAGATCCGTGAGGTGGCCGTGGTGCGATACGAGGCCGGCGGTGAACCAGCGGACGGCCTGTTGGGCATACCCGTGTTCCTCGAGAGCCTCACCGATGACACTGAACACGTCGGGGTGCTCGGGGTGGAGCCGACGCGCTTCGGTGATCATGGCCATGGCTTCGTCAGGTCGGTGCCGGTCGAGCAGGAACGAGGCGTAGTCGGCCTGCGCGGCGCCGGGTTCGCCCTCCTCGATCCCGAGTGCCTGGCGGAACACCTGCTCGGCCAGGTCGTGTTCGCCGAGGATCGCGTAGTACTCCCCGGCCTGGCGCAGACTGGCCGCCTGTTCGGCGCAGTTGTGGCCGGCGTGGGCGATCGACAGCGCCTCGGCGTGCGCACGCCGTTCGGCGTCGGTGAGCGGGACGAAATCCTCGTCGCCGGGGCGGGGATCAGTGCGGCTTCTACGCGCCATGCCACCACCCTAACCACGGCGTCCGCTGCCGGGCCGTCACACCACGGCGGGACCAGCGGCCGTACGGCACACCACCCAGCAGACCAACGTCCCCGGCACACCACCAGCACGCCGAACATCAGCCACCGCCGTAGCGCCGATGAGGCGTGAACAGTGGCCCCACCGGCACGACGCTGCGGCCCGTACCCCCGAACACCGTCACCCGACCTCACGGCCCCACACCTGTTCCGGAGCGCGGCCCAAACGGCACAGCAGGCGACCGGGTCAGCCCGGCGCCCGTGACGCACCATCCCCCGGCCCGTACGGCAGCAGCGGGGGATGGGCGCCCCGGACGACTTGAGTTCCGGCAAAAGGTGAGCGTCCATCGTCCTGGTCGACGTCGAAACCGCCCGCACCCCAGGCTTCCGCGGCGACCGACCGCACCCGTCACCAGCCGGAGGTCGAAATGCCCGTTACGCATCCCGCTCACGAACAGGTCGAAGACGTACCAGCGGACGTCACCGACGTACTGCTCTGGCGCATGGCCACCAAGGTCATCGCCGCCCACCAGCCCCACCCCGAACGACCAACCCGATGCACGAGCCTGCTCTGCACCGGACAGCACTACCCCTGCCTGCCCGTACGCACCGCCCACCGCGCCCAGCAGATCTCCCGCCGCCGCCCACCAGTGGCAGCGGGAGCACCCAAGACGGCGACATGCCGCAGCGCGGCGCCAATGAGCACCCAGTCCGACGGGCGCGCGCCGCGCCAGGCGTTCATCGACTGGTACGACGCCACCCGAACCGCGATCACCTCGGCCCGGATCATCCCGCCGTCATGGTCGCTGCACCCAAACCCGTCGCTGGTTGGGCCAACACGGGTGACCGGGCGAGCACTGGTGCCAGGCCGGGGCAGCCGGCCGCCGTCGGCTGCACTGGTCGTCGGGACATGATGAGCAGGCTTATCGAGGCGCGGCTGCGCACCCCCGCAGGCGCTCGCTCCGGGCCAATCGTCGTCGGCGCATCGCACAGCGGGAGTGCTCGGTCCTGCTGCACCTACTACTCGTGGCTGTAGTGGCCGGGACGGCTTGGAAATTCTCGAGACCGGCGCCGGCGATCGGTCGAGGGGAGAGCGGAACGACGTCTACACGTTGCCCGATGGACCGTCACCCGGGGCCAGGCGCTAAAAGTCCAAGGGGGCGGTCCGCGAACTGCGTCCGGGTTCCAGAGCCGCGATCATCGAGTACGGCCAGCCCGGAATCATGATGGCCTGGCCTTTGCCGCGGCCGCAGGTGTGGCACAGGATCCGTTCCGGCGAGGTCTGTGCCTCGGGCCGCAGCCAGCATGTGATGTCCACGGCCAACACCAGCCGCCCGTCCGGGTCAGGTAGTCGCGGAGTTCAGCAGCCGCGACACGGCCGAGAAGGCCGTTCCCTCGAGCACGATGTCGGTGAAGAGCCGGTGCCGAAGGGGACTGCCGCAGCCGTGGCCTTCTGGTACCGGCGTGCCCCGAACCTGCACCCGGCCGAGATCGGCGTACGGATCGAAAGGTCCGAGCGCACGGTCCGCCGCTACTGGCCGCCCACCCCGGACGGGATCCCTCCTCGAGGGCACTGGAGTAGTAGATCTGCGCGGCAGCGGTGACCACCGAAGGCGCGGTGCCGACGCAGGGTCGCGCGGGTTCCTTGGGCTTGGGGGAGCGGTATAGGCGCTGCACTGAAAGGGTGCTCCTTGGTGCGGGCCTCGACGAAACGTCAGTGGTCTGCGGACCTGACCGGGGCGGGGTAATGCTGCGGTATCGCCGGGTGGCATCATTCGGCGACGTGAGCAGAGACGACAGTGACGAAGCGTTTGTGATCGGGCTGTGTAGCAAGGTGTTGGGCGAGCAAGCCGAGACGCAGCACCGGTTCGAGTGGCTGCTCGGTGACCCGTCTACGAACGGACGACGGGTGATGCTGCCCGTCGATGGGTACTGGCCCGGCCATCAGCTCGTCGTCGAGTATCGCGAGCAGCAGCACGACCAGCCCGTGGCGCACTTCGACAAGCCTGGCACGCTGACCATCAGCCGAGTTCACCGCGGCGAGCAGCGGGCTTTGTACGACGCGCGGCGGGATACCGAGATCCCTGCCCACGGATTGCGGCTCGTCGTGATCCGTCCCGGCGATCTGGATTCCGACAGCCGTGGCCGGCTGCGCCGCAATGTGGACTCGGACCTCGAGGTCATCCGCAAGCTGCTCACCCGTGAGAGCGACGAGGACCGGGTCATGGATGCTTTTCGAACCTGGTTGATCTCCCAAGGCTGGACGCCTGTCGCGCCGACCGATCCGTGGACCGACATCGAGGCCGTCCGGGGAGGCGAGCGTCTGATTGGTGAGGCGAAGGGGAGGACCAGCGAGCCGGGCACCGATGCCGACATCGCATACGGCCAGCTGCTACGCCGAATGACCGGCGTATCCACCGACATCCGCTACGCGTTGATAGTGCCGACTACCTCCGTGCGTGCCGTCCAACGGGTTCCCACCCACGTCCGGGACCTGCTACGCATCTGCCTGTACGAGGTAACCGCCGGCGGGGAGGTGCGGCAGCTTCACTGACACGTAAGGCGTTGTCAATGCCGGCTACCTGCCACAGTGGAGTGTGACCTGCAGCCGATCGAAGGAGTGCCAGAATGAGGATCAAGCCGATTGATGCTGCGCTGATCCCACAGGTCATGGCCGTAATGGCGACAGGCGTACCTTTCATTCGGGTACGCGGCGAGTCCGACTACTGGCTCTACGCGACTCTGTTCGCCTCCACATGCCCGGTAGCCCTGGTCGACGGCGAAGTCGTCGGTGCGATGATCGCGATGCGCGACCAGGAGACGCCGCAAGACGTCTACATCCAGGACGTGATCACGCACCCGCATTTCCGCCGTCACGGAGTCGCCGGCATGCTCATCGACAGCCTGGCTGCCCGTGCGACCGCTTGGGGATGCCAACGCCTCTGGCTGACCTCCGAACCCGATAACCGTCCAGCGCACGCCTCCTGGATAGCACTCGGCTTCCGCAACCTTCCCGGTGACCGTACCGAGCACGGCGTCGAGGTCGTCAACGACTTCAAGGGACCAGGCAAAGACCGAGCGGTCTACCAGTTCGACCTGTAGGAGAGCACGCATCGCATCGACGGAGGGAACCAAGCGCGTAGGTCAGCCCGAATACCCGACCGAGAGGCATACCAGCGACACGGTTCCTGCCGTGGTCGGATCTACAGAACGGCACCGGTCAGACCAGCACCACCAGCCTCGTTCCGGCGACGTTTGGCCACACCGCTGCTTGGATGGCGTCGTGCCCGAGCCGATCGAGTGGATCAAGCAGTGTGTGGCGGCGGACGACGTCGTTGAGCGGTTGTTCGTCCTGCGCCGGCCGTCGGGTGCGGTACCGGGCGTTGTGTGGTTGCCGCCCTCGGCCGATGCGCTATGCCCGTTGGTCCTGCTGGGGCATGGCGGTAGCGGGCACAAGAGAAGCGCGCGGATCGTCGACCTTGCCCAATGGTTCGTCGCGCGTTCCGGTTTCGCGGCGGTCGCGATCGACGGCCCGTATCACGGTGACCGCATCCCGGATCCGTTGCCGCCCGCGGAGTATCAGGCCCGGATTGCCCGGGAGGGGATCGAGGTCGTTCTCGACCGGATGGTCGACGACTGGCTGGCGACCATGAACGCCCTCGCTGGCGCGGGCCTCGCTGACATCAGCAACGTCGGATATCTCGGGATGTCCATGGGAGCCCGGTTCGGCCTACCTCTGACGGCGACCATGGGCGCCGGGCTGCGGTGTGCAGTCATCGGCAAGTTCGGGCTTCGGCAGGGCCCCGGTGTGCACGAGGGCCTGGACGCGCCGCAGCGCGTCGCCGCCGACGCCCGACGGGTCACCGCCCCGGTGCTCTTCCACGTGCAGTGGCACGACGAGATCTTCCCCAGAGACGGCCAGCTGGCGCTCTTCGACCTGCTCGGCTCGCCAGACAAGGCACTGGCCGACTATCCCGGCGGCCACGCCGAGACCAGACCCGCGGCTGTCGGCCGGTGGCGCGAGTTCGTCTCCCGCCACCTGACCCGGAGCACCTGAGCCTGCCGGCCTCGCACCGGCCGCAGGTCGCACCGGTTCCCGAAGACGGTACGTGGCAGGTGGCTTTGTCGGTCAGTTCGGGCGCCGCCCGTCAGCCACTTTTCAGTGCCACTACGTTCTGGAGCAATTCTGCGTCGGTGAGTTCCTGCGCCCCTCAGTCGATGCCAGTCACGCTGACCTGGTTATTCAACATGCACTCAAAGGCTCGTCGCCCGGCACAGGGCCGTCGGCGGGCGGACATCTACTACAGTACAAGCTGTGCCTGAGGCGGTGACCATCACCTTCGCGTCTGACGCTCACAACGTTGGCGTGGTGCCGGTACTGCATGGCCACGACGATGGGAAGGGGTTGTTCCACATCCCCTTCGACGTAGTGTCGCAACGAACCTGGTCGGCATACGACGCCGCCCGCCAGGTAAGCGGGCCCGTACTCCTTGCACAAGATTTGCCCGTGATTACCGCCCCGACAGGATCCGGCAAGACCGAGGCGATCCTCAGATACCTTGCTGAACTCGTTGCGAGCGTCAGGACGGACAAGCCGTCGATCGTCTCCATCACCCCACGGCAGGTTGTCCGATTCCTCGCGCGGAGCTTGCCCTCGGAAGAGCCCGCGGCCCACGTCGTGACGGCTGGCTCGGGCGGTGACCCGCCGTTCCGGTCCTGGTTTACCGAGTCGGCCAATCGCGAAGAGTGTGCAGGGCCGGCCTGGGTGCCGGAGTCTCTCAGCTCGATCGAAAGGGTGCTGGGCTGCAGTCGAGCCACGGCTCAACTCGCGTACGTGCCGGACGGCGAACTGACACCACTAGCAAGCCCGGCTGATCGAGTGCGACAAATACTAGACGCGCTAGTCCGCGTCTGGCCCGCTGCGGGTAGGTCGCACCGCCTTCTGCAGACGATCTTGGTCCACCTTGCGGTGCTGCTCATCGCCCGTCGCTGTCTCCGAGCACCTGCACGCGAGTCCCGTGCGGCACCGACCGGTGCTCGCGGTGCGGCCGTTCGCGGCGGCCCTCGCGGACCCAACAACGCCCTGCGTACGAAGAGGTCGGCCGACATAGGCAGGGCGCTAATCGCCGCGTAGGCGTAGCCGCTCCCTGCCACCTTCGCAGGGAGTTATGAGTGCCCAACGCATCCGCGCCCCGTCCCCGCCGGTCACCGCCTACCAGTGGTCGTGGTGGCCCAAGTTCGTCGCGTCGTGCCTCTGTGAGCAGCCGCCTCTCGGCCGGTGCTGGCACCATCGGAGCGGTAGCCGGCAGCGGCTTCGCCCACACGGCGGGCGCCCCTTGGCCGGTTGTACTCGCCGCATTCCTTATCCCTGCAGCACTCGGTGTGCTGCCACAGGAATCCAGTCACCGCCTCAAGCTCCTGCTAGCGGTGCTTGAACACCTGAGGTGGCGCTCCGAACAGAGGTCGTCTCGACGGCCAGAAGGGCAATGAGTCTCGACGTTTTAGTGGGTCACGTCCACGGTGGTGGTGTATGAGCTGACGGCCACCGGTTGATCCTGGGATGAGCTTATGCGGTGGTCAGTGCGGGTTTGGGTTGCGGCACGGCGTCGGGTTGTTGGTTTTCGGGGGTTTCCTGGCGGGCTTTGGTGAGGAGTTCGGGCCCGATGTAGCGGCGTTGTTCGGTCCATTCGTCGGTCTGTTCGGCCAGGACGGCTCCGACGAGGCGGATGACGGCGGCTCTGTTGGGGAAGATCCCGACGACGTCGGTGCGGCGTCGGATTTCCTTGTTCAGCCGTTCCTGTGGGTTGTTGGACCAGATCTGGCGCCAGATCTCGTGTGGGAAGTTGGTGAAGGCGAGTAGGTCCTCGCGGGCCTGGTCGAGGTGTTCGGCGGCGGTGGGGTACTTGGCGTTGATGGTGTCGACGACGCGGGCGTACTGGGCGCGGACCTCGCCAGGGTCGGGCTGGTCGAAGATGGTGCGGACCATGGTCGCCACCCATGGTTGGGCGCTTTTGGGGACCTTGGTGAGCAGGTTGCGTAGGTAGTGGGTGCGGCAGCGTTGCCAGGACGCGCCGGGTAGGGCGGAGCCGATCGCGTCGACGAGGCCGCGGTGGGCGTCGGAGATGACCAGGCGGACGCCTTTGAGGCCGCGGGCGGTCAGGCCGCGGAGGAACGCGATCCAGCCGGCGCCGTCCTCGCTGGCGCACACGTCGAGGCCGAGGACCTCGCGGTGGCCGTCGGCGTTGACGCCGACCGCTACCAGGCAGGCGACGTTGACCGTGCGGCCGTCCTCGCGGACCTTCATCGTCAGCGCGTCCAACGCCACGAACGTGTAGTGGGCGGAGTCCAGGGGCCGGCTTCGGAACGCCTCGACCTGGGCGTCGAGGTGCTGCGCCATCTGTGACACCTGCGACTTCGACAACCTGGTGACGCCGAGCTGCTCGGCGAGTTTCTCGACCCTGCGGGTCGACACCCCGAGCAGGTACGAGGTGGCCACGACCGTCACCAGGGCCTGCTCGGCGCGGCGTCGGTGTTCCAGCAGCCAGTCCGGGAAGTACGAGCCGTGACGCAGTTTCGGCACCGCCAGCTCGACCGTTCCGGCCCGGGTGTCCCACTGTCGGGCCCGGTAGCCGTTACGCGAGTTCGTCCGCTCCGGGCTGCGCTGGCCGTAGTCGGCCCCGCAGACCGCGTCGGCGTCGGCGGACATCAACGCGTTCGCGAACGCGGTCACCATCGCCGCCAACACGTCCGGGCCACCCTCGGCCAGTTGCTGGCGTAGCAGGTCGGCAGGGTTCACACTCTCTAATGCGGTCATCGGTGCGGTCTCCTTCAAGATCTTGGTCGGTCTCTGAAGGATCAATCCGATGGCCGTTCATCTCGTTACGGGCGAGTCAAGGACCCGACCGTCGTACACCACTCCCGTGGACGTGACCACGTTAGTGGGAGCTGCCGTCACCCTGGCTCGGCCAGCTACCACAGCCGCACGCGGCTGGAGTTCCCCGGGAGTCAGTGTCAATGGCCATCGGGAGGAGCGGGTAGCAGCCGGCAGCGGTGCTCGGCTCGCTCGATGCCTTCCGTTCCCGGCGTCAGAACGGAAAGCGGTACGGCCCGCGGCTCACACGGTGGTAGATCTCGCGCAGCCACGGCTGACGGACCTCGGGTAGTCGCGCCAACGTGTCGAGGAACACGACCACGTCCGGGTGGAACGCCCGACGTGGCAGCGGTGGTGGCGGGTCGTCGCGGCGGGCGTCGTCGGGCATCGCGCCGGCGCCCGGAACGGGTCTGCGGTCGTGGTGGAACGCCAGGTACGCCCAGACATCCCAAGGCAGCGGCACCACGTCCACCGAACCGGACGGTGCCCAGTCTTCACCGCTCTGCGGGTGCTGTGGGACGAGGCCGATGTCGGCGGTGACGGCGGGCAGGCCCGGCCCGGCCAGGGCGAGCGTCCGGGCCGTCGGTCCGGGCGGGAGCAGGGCGTCGAGAGTCCGGCGGAAGGTCTCGGCGACCAGGCCGTCAGGGACCGTCACCCGGGCACCGGTCGAAAGGACCAGCAGCCGGGCCAGGGCCACCGCTACGGCGGCCTCCCACAACGGGTTCCACTGTCCGTCCGGCTCGACCGGCTCAACACCGGGACGTTCCGCGCGCAGTGCGTCCCAGCCGACCGTCCGCTGGGGGGAGGCGTCGCCGTCGACGCGGTGCACGGCGTCCGGGTCCAGCCACACCGCCTGCCACAGCGAGCAGTCGTCGACACGGGTCGCCACCAGCCGTCCGCACCGGGCGCACGCCAGGTTGGGGCCGTCCTGGCCGTCCAACCCGCAGCAGTTACCGCCCGCCGGCCCCGGAATGAGGACGGTCCCTCCTACGTCGCCCGGCGCCACCACGACAGCCCCACGCGGCCCGCACGACAGCGCGAAAACCGGCGCGTACACCCCGTGGGCCTCCGCCTCGACCGCACCGAACTCGTCCCATCGCAGCCACGGCGGCCCGAAAGGCTCGGGATCCACCGCGTACGTCCCAGGCTCCATCAGCACACCCAGCAACAACCCGTTGCCGACCTGCTGATGGGCCTGGACAGGAAACGCCACCCGCGACACCGGCACGGTCAGCACGGCACCGCACCCCGTACACGCGAACACCGTCATCCGACCTCCCGGCACCACACCGGAACCTACTCCGCGATACGCCCAAGTCAGCAGCGCGGGAACGGGAAAGCCAGGTACGCATCACGCATTGGTCGACTCGAACCGAGCAGTGAACCAGGAACGGCCCGACCAGGACGACCTGATCTCCGGCAAAAGGTGAGCGTCCATCGTCCTGGTCGACGTCGAACCCGCCCGTACCCCGAGGGCTTCTGCGGCGACCGACCGCACCCGTCACCAGCCGGAGGTCGAACATGCCCGTCACCCAGCCCACTCACGACTAGGTCGAAGACGTACCGGTCATGGGTGACCGGCTGCGGTGTGCGGTTTTCGGTAAGTTCGGGCTTCGGCAGGGCCCCGGTGTGCACGAGGGCCTGGACGCGCCGCAGCGCGTCGCCGCCGACGCCCGACGGGTCACCGCCCCGGTGCTCTTCCACGTGCAGTGGCACGACGAGATCTTCCCCAGAGACGGCCAGCTGGCGCTCTTCGACCTGCTCGGCTCGCCAGACAAGGCACTGGCCGACTATCCCGGCGGCCACGCCGAGACCAGACCCGCGGCTGTCGGCCGGTGGCGCGAGTTCGTCTCCCGCCACCTGACCCGGAGCACCTGAGCCTGCCGGCCTCGCACCGGCCGCAGGTCGCACCGGTTCCCGAAGACGGTACGTGGCAGGTGGCTTTGTCGGTCAGTTCGAGCGCTGCCCGTCAGCCACTTTTCAGTGCCACTACGTTCTGGAGCAATTCTGTGTCGGTGAGTTTCGGCGCCGCTCTGTGTGGCTTCGATCGCTGATCGTAGCCAACGTGTGGCGTCATAGGGGTGGCAGTCGATCGCTTGGGTTGGGTGATCGACGCTCGATCAACCAGTACAGGTAGATCCGTAGATCGTCACTGAGCGGCCCAACCAGATACGAAGCGAAGTCTTGCAGTCCAGCGGCGGCTTCTCGCTCGTCCGCACGTTCACTCGCGATCCACCGCTGAGATAGCTGCTCGACGTATTGGATGACGCGGTCGCGCTCTCGCCACCATATGCGTACGGCGTCTGGTGTCCACCGGTCGTCGCCGTCACAGCCGTAACCGCCGAAGGGATCGTCCCACGCGGCTTCGGCGAGCGCAGCGACCTCGGCCGTCGTTCGCGGCTGGCGATACACGAACTCGGAGAAGTACTCGCCGCCGTAGAGAACGTGTTCGGGGGCATGCAGTCGCCCGGTCCAACAGGTGTCCGTTTCACCTGTCCAGAACGGGCCGGGAACATTGAGCCAGAGAAGATCATCCCAGCGGCCTCTGAAATCCCCACGTTGTTCGGGCGTCAAGGCACTTGTCGGGTCCCAGTACAGCGACACGATGCCCCACTCTCCAGGTGTGTCGACGCCCGTCATCGACTGCCTCCATTGTCCGCTGACCTTTAGGCGGGCGTGGTTCGGGGGTCGGGTGGTTCTGGCGCCGTTCGACATCCCCACCATGGCTTTCTCGATGCCGGACCACGTCGGCAGGCCTTCAGATGCGATTTGGAGCCCTGTCGCCAGCTGCGGCCCCTCACCGATCCTGGTTGTCCGGACGGTCGTGGGGGAGACGGCGTTGGCGATCAGTTGGGGCGCCGGCACGTACTTCGGTGATCGGTGTCGCGGCGGCGGACGGAGGTGATGAAGCCGGGGGCAGTCTTCGCGGAGCCGATACCTACCACCCTGACTGACGAAGGAGATCCTGATGAATCCGGACCCGTTGATGCCGGCCACGCACCGGTTCCCGCGCCTGGCACCGTCCGACGGCAGCAGCCAGGAGCAGCCGTCGCACATGCGGCCGTTCGTTCTGCGCGGCGCGCCGCTCGGTGGTCTGCGCGAGGCCAGGCACCGTACGCCGGCGACTCAGAGCAGGCACTCCGAGCCGACGACCTCGGACGGCAAGAGTCCCACGACCAAGACCGACACCTACGTCACCCCGGACGACTGATGACGGTCCTCATCGTCAGCACGCGCTCGGACTGGTCGGCCGAGCAGGTCGCCAACCAGCTACGGGACCGCGGCGTCCGGTACGCGTGGCTCGACGTGGGCGCCTTTCCCCTCGACCTGACCCTCGTCGCCGAACTCGACGACGGCGCCTGGAGCGGTGGCCTGACCGGTGCGGCGTCGGTCGACCTGCGTGAGGTGACCTCGGTGTTCTACCGGCGGCCGAGCGACTTCACACTGCCGGCCGGCATGTCCGGGCCGGAGCGCAGGTTCGCTCGCGCTCAGGCCCGGGTCGGGCTGGGCGGCATCCTGTCCAGCCTCCCGGCCCGCTGGATCAACCACCCGGCCGTCCTGGCGGACGCCGAGTACAAGCCCCGCCAGCTCGTCACGGCCAGCCGGGCGGGCATGGCCGTTCCGCCGACCCTGATCACGAACCAGGCCGAGGCGGTGCGGAAGTTCGCCGCCCGTTACGGCGATCTGATCGTCAAGCCGCTCGCCGAGCCGATCGTCGAGGAGGCCGGCTCCCACACCGCCGTGTGGACCCGAAAGGTGATCACCGCCGACCTGGACGACCTGGCCGGTGTCGAGACGACCGCGCACCTGTTCCAGCAGTGGGTACCCAAGCGGTTCGAGGTCCGGCTGACCGTCGTCGGCGACCGCATGTTCCCGGTGGCCATCCACGCCGGCAGCGAGCAGGCGAGGGTCGACTGGCGCAGCGACTACGACGCGCTGTCCTACGAACTGGTGGACTGCCCGCCCGACATCGCCGGGCAGGTCGCAGACTACTGTCGGGCGCTCGGACTGGCCTACGCCGCGTTCGACTTCGTCGTCACGACCGGGGGACGCTGGGTGTTCCTGGAGTGCAACGGCGCCGGCCAGTGGGGCTGGCTGGCCGAGGAACTCAACCTGCCGATCGCGGCCGCTCTGGCCGACGAACTGACCAAGGAGTAGGCGTGGACTGGCAGCACGCGGCCCAGACCCTCGCCGCCCACCTCGCCGACAGCGGCGAGCTGAGCGACCCGGCCTGGAGGCGCGCCTTCGAACAGGTACCCCGACACGTCTTCGTCCCCGACGCCCCGCTCGACCAGGTGTACGCCGACCAGGCCCTGGTCACCCAGCAACGGCCCGCACCGACCACCACCGGCACGACAGGACCGCTACTGCCGACCTCCTCGTCCAGCCAACCCGGCGTGATGGCGACCATGCTCGAACGCGCCGATATCCGCGACGGCATGCGCGTACTCGAGATCGGCACCGCGACCGGATACAACGCCGCACTCCTGACACACCGCCTCGGCGGGAACAACGTCTACTCCGTCGAACTCGACCCGACACTGCACGCGACCGCACGCCAGCGACTGGCCGCCACCGGCCACCACCCCCACCTCAATGCTGGGGACGGCACCGCGGGATGGTCCGACCAGGCCCCGTACGACCGGATCATCGCCACCTGCGCCGTCAACCACATCCCACCCGCCTGGATCGACCAACTCCACACCGGCGGCCGGATCGTCGCACCACTGGCCGGCGCCGGCTGCGCCCTGATGATCCTCGACAAGACCGCCGACGACGAGGTCACCGGCCGCCTCGACCACCAACACGTCGCCTTCATGCCGCTGCGCACCGACGTCGGCAACCCACTCGCCGACCGACGGAGCCTCGGTCCGGCAACAAACGGGATCGGCCAGTACGGCACCACCAGCCTCGACCCGGCCGTCTACGACCACGCCGACCACGACCTGAACCTGCTACTCCAACTCCACCTGCCCGGCCTGTCCATCGGCGCCATGGACAACCCACGCGGAACCTTCCTCACCCTGTCCACACCAATTGCGTACGCCCAGGTCGCCCGCACCGCCACCGCCACCGACGGCCGCCACACCACCATCCAGTACGACGGCAGACCATGGGACACCGCCGAGCACGTCGCCGAACTGTGGCAACGCCTCGGCCACCCCGACCGCGGCCGGTACGGGATCAGCGCCCTCAACCGCACCGACCGGCAATACATCTGGCTCGACCACCCCGACAGCCCATACGCATGGCCCATGCCCGTGTAGGACCGATCCCAACAAATCCGCTCAATGCACAGTTGGTTGGCGCCTGAGGTAAAGAGATTGAGCGCGTTGCGTCGGTCGGGCAGCGGACACGCTGAGGGTTCGGTCAGTAGGGCCAAGACAGGCTCAACGAATCAGGCTCGGCCGCCAGGAGTACGTCACTATGCCGTTTCGGATGAAGTGCGTCCTGATCACCATGCTGGTGTACATGTAGGACACCAGGCTCGAGTCGTTGTACCGTCGGCATGCGGCGGATCGGCTTGGCGGCGAGTCATGGGCGGCTCCGTCTGCGGTGATCGGGGGTGTGTAATGGCGCGACGGATCATGGTCGACCCGAGCTTCGGTGTTCGGCTCAAGGAGTTGCGTGAGCTTAGGCGCCTGTCGCTTCGGCGGCTGGGACAGCTCGTCCACTGTTCGCACGGCTACCTGTGGGAGCTCGAGGCGGGCAGCAAGCGGCCGAGTGTGTCTGTGGCGGCCGCTCTGGACGCGACGCTGGATGCGGAGGGGCGTCTGTCTGCCATGGTCCGCGAGGTGTCGGCAGACAGCGGGCGGCCGTCGGCGGGCACCAGCCAAACTGACGATCAGGGTCCTGTGTTGGGGCTGGAGTTCACGCCAGACTGGCGCCACGGCCTGGATGCTGCAGTGGGGCTGTGGCAGGGGGACATGCAACAGCGACAGCCGCTTCGGGATGCCGGTTTCAGTGCGACGGCGTTCCTGCATCCGGCCATGCGGTGGCTGACCTGGCCGCTGGGCGAGCGTCCTTCGGGTAGTGGCCAACGACTGGTTGGGATGCCAGATGTCGAAATGGTTCGGCAGATTACGGCCGTCTACCGGACTTTGGACAACCAGTACGGCGGTGGCCACGTCCGAGACAGTGTCGTGCGGTTCCTCGACGGTGAGGTGGCGGTGCTCCTACGGGGCCGCTATGACGCGCGGACGGGTTCCAGTCTTCTGTCCGCAGCGGCCGAGACGACGCAGTTGGCGGGTTGGGCCTCCTACGATGTGGGGCTGAACGGACTGGCGCAGCGCTACATGGTTCAGGCACTGAGGCTGGCCGCGGCTGCGGGGGACCGGGCACTGGGTGCGGAGATCCTTGCGGCCATGAGCCATCAGGCCGCGTATCTCGGTGCGGCTGCCGAGGCGGTTGATCTTGCCCGTGCCGCTGGCCAGTCGGCCGCGAACGTCGGGGTGGAGGCGATTGTGGCGGAATCAGCTGTGCTTGAGGCGCAGGGATATGCCGCTGGAGATGACGAGACTGCCTGCGCGGCGGCGCTGGATCGAGCGGAGCGTGCCCTCGATCGAGCGGACAGGACCGGCGACCCGCACTGGATCGGCTATTTCGACGAGGCGTACCTGGCAGCGAAGTTTGGGCACTGCTTCGCTGCGTTGGGGCGCGGTGACCTTGCGGAACGGTTCGCCTTGCGGTCGCTGGAGATGGACGGCCGGCACTATGCGCGAGGACGGCAGTTCAATCTGGTGCTGCTGGCGGTAGCTCACGCACAGGCTGGCCAACTGGAACAGGCCAGCGCTGTCGGTATGCAGGCGGCCGACGCGGCCGAGGGACTGCGTTCGGCGCGAACACGGGACTACCTGAAGGACCTCGCGGACCGGCTCGCCCCCCATGTCGGCCTGCCTGGTGTCCGGGCCTTCACGGAGCGGGTGCGCCCGATACTGCAATCCGCCTAGAGAGTTCCCGTCGCCCTTCTGAGCAGGACCGCAAGGAGACCCGCGACCGATCCCGCTCCGACGATCCTTCCCTCTTGCATGTGCTGCTCGATCTCGGCGAGCGGAATCCAGCCGAGCCGTTCGGTCTCGTTGACGTCCGGTGCCGCACCGGTGGGATCGGCGCCGCGCGCGAGATAGACGATGTTGGCTTGGTCGATGGTGCCGACCATCGGCTGGAAGGTAACCAGCGGCTCGATGCTCCGTGGCCGCCAGCCGGTTTCCTCCTCCACCTCCCGCGCGGCACAGACGGCGGGGTCCTCATCGGGGTCGAGGTAACCACCGGGCAACTCCCATACCCAGCGGTCGAGGATGAACCGGTGCCGCCACATCATCAGCACCCGCTCCGCGTCGTCGAGCACGACCACCATCGCGGCGGCCGGCACCCGAAGAACGTACTGCTCGAAGCGAACCCCGTCGGGTAGCTCCACGTCGGCGATGCTGAGCACAGCCCGACGACTGTCGTCGACGATGCGCTCGCCATGGATGGTCCACTCGCTGGCACGCCGCGCCTCCGTACTCATGGAGTGCACCCTAGTTGACCTGCCCGGCTCCGTTCTCTGGCGGGCGACGACGTCAGCAGACAGCGGCTGACGGCTCCCACCTTCACTTCACGTTGCGCAGTGGCCAGGCTGCTCATCAATGGCTGTGGCCCATTCGGCCGGCGGACTGCTCCAGCGGGGACAGCCCACATGCCCACCGCGAGCCAAGGGGAGCCGATGCCGGCGTGAATAGAAGCAGGGCAGTTGGAGGTTCAAATGATCAACGATTCGGCCGAGACCTGTGACACAGCGAGTGCGGATCTGAATCGTCCGAGTGCGGGGCGAGTGTACGACGCGCTGCTCGGTGGATCGTCGAACTTCGTCGTGGACCGTGTCATGGTCGAACGGATGCTCGGGGCGGAGCCTCAGGCCAGACGGTATGCGCGGGCGAATCGCGCGTTCCTGAGGCGGGCTGTCGGTGCGCTGTTGGACGAGGGCGTGGACCAGTTTGTCGATCTTGGTTCGGGTCTGCCGACGGTCGGCAACGTTCACGAGGTCGTGCACGACGCGGACCCGCAGGGGCGGGTCGTGTATGTCGACGTGGATCCGGTGACGGTCGCGTACGGGCGGCAGTTGCTGGCCGGCGAGGAGCGGGCCACGGTGGTCCAGGCCGACATCCGCGACGTGGACGCCATCCTGTCCGATCCGGCCACCGGGCGGCTGATCGACTTCGACCGGCCGGTCGGGATTCTCGCGGTGGCGGTGCTGCACTTCATTGCCGAGGATCCGGCCGGGATCCTCGACCGGTTCCGCGCCGCCGTGGTGGCGGGTAGCCGGCTCGTGGTGTCGCATCTGACGACGCCGGCGCAGATGTCGCGCGAGGTGGTCGGTGTCGTTCAGCGCTACAACACCTCGACCACGACACCTCTGACGTTCCGTAGCCGTGACCAGGTTGTCGACCTGTTCACCGGGTGGGAACTGGTGCCGCCCGGAGTGGTGTCGGTCGACCAGTGGCGGCCCGAGCCGACCGACGTCGAGGAGTCCGCGGATCTGGGCCCGGTGCCGATCTGGGCCGGCGTCGGCCGGCTGTCATCGCCCGTGTAGCTGTCGCCGGTCGGCGCCTGCGGCAACAGTTCGCGGGTGGTCTGGCCGGTGGATTGGCGCGCCCATCGCGCGCCTGTTTTATCCATCTGGGGAGGATAAGTGAGTATCAGAATCGCACGTCGGGCAGCTGCTGCGGCGGTGGCCGGGCTGATGACGGTCACCGCCGGCTGCACCACCGGCGAACCAGCCAAGGCGCCGGACGGCGTGGACAAGGTCACCTATTTGACCGCGTTCGCGAGTTTCGGTCGGGAGGCGTACGCCTGGGTGGCCCTGGAGAAGGGCTTCTTCCGCGACCGGAACATTGAGGTCGAGATCAAGCCCGGGCAGGGTTCGGCCGACAACCTGAAACTGTTGGCGGCCGGGCAGGCGCAGTTCTCGGCCAACGACCTGTCCGGTGTGATGATCACCCTCGGGCAGGGTGACTACCAGGGCGACGTGCGCGCGGTCGCGGCGATCCAGCAACGCACCTTGAACTCGATCACCGTGCTGGAGTCGTCCGGCATCACCACCCCGGCCGACCTGGTCGGCAAGCGGGTCGGTGGGGTGCCCGGTGGGGCGCCGATGCTGTTGTGGCCGGCGTACGCCAAGCTCGCCGGCATCGACCCGGGCAGCGTGCAGTGGGTGAACTCCCCGGCGCAGCAGACGCCGGGGCTGCTGGCCGCCGGGCGGGTCGACGGGATCGGCCAGTTCACCGTCGCCCGGGGCACCGTGGAGAAGGCGGCCCAGGGCCGGCCGGTGCGGCTGCTGCCGTACTCCGACGTGATCGCCGACCTGTACGGCAACGCCGTCATCGCCCCCATGACGCTGATCAGGGACGATCCGGACCTGGTACGCCGGTTCAGCGAGGCGATCCTCGAAGGACTCGTCTACTCCATCGACCACCCCGACGAGGCCGGCCAGATCCTGCACAAACACGTACCCTCCGCCGACCCGACCGCCGCCGCGCAGGAGGTCGCCCTGATGCAGCCGTACGTGCTGTCGAACGCCCGCGCCGGCGTCCTCGACCCAGAACGGATCGCCCGCGCCATCGCCGTCCTCCAGGGCGCCGGCGTGATCCCGGCCGGCCTCACCCCTGCCGACGTGATCGCCTCCGGCTTCGCCGCGAGCCCTGCCTGACAACCACTTCCTTCGCCCGGTGTCCCGGGGCGGCGACCCGAACGCCCCCGGGCCCACCCCGCAACTTCCCCATTGGAGCAGTGATGGCCCGCCCCGCTACCGAGGCCCGCTACGCCTACGACAACGCCCACCCGTCCGCCCGCCGGCACCTCGCCAGCCTTTCGGCGGCCCTGGACGACTTCACCATCGGCCGCCTCACGCACCTTGACCTGACCAGCCGCCGCTGCCTCGAGATCGGCGCCGGCCGCAGCCACGTCCCCGTCTGGCTCGCCGAACACGTCGGACCCACCGGCCACGTCACCGCGACCGACCTCGACACCACCCACACCGGCACCCACCCACGCCTGACCCCGCTGCGGCACGACATCGTCACCGAACCAATCCCGGACCCGCCGTACGACCTCATCCACGCCCGCCTGGTCCTGATGCACCTACCCGAACCCGAAAAGATCCTCACCCGGCTCATCGACGCCCTCGCCCCTGGCGGGATCCTGTGCGTCGAGGACTGGCACATCCAACCCTCCGGCGTCGTCCTCGACGCGCCCACCGGGCAGCAGCGGCGGCTGTTCGCCGCCTACCAGCACGAGGTCAACCAACGCGTCTTCCAGGCCGCCGGCTCCGACCCGAACTGGGCACCCCGCATCCACACCACCATGCGCGCCGCCGGGCTCCGTGGGGTCGACACCGCCATCTACGCACCCGTCTGGCACGCCGGCAGCCCCGGCCTGCAGATCTCCCTGACCGCGATCGCCTCCCACCGCGACCAGCTCCTGCACGGCGGCCTGCTCACCGACGCCGACCTGCACGAGGTCACCAAACTGGTCTCCGACCCCGACTCCGGACTCGTCGTACGCGGCCACCAGCTCTACTCCACCCTCGGCGGCAAACCCCACCACTAGACCTTGTGTAGGAGGAACGCGCCGCGCCACCCGTCGCCGGCGACGGGTGCGCGTGTGTCGGCCGTGCCCACCACCGATCCGGAAGGCCTTGCCATGACAGCCTCGAGCACCCTGCCCCGCCGCCTCGACCCGCCACCGCCCACGCGGGTGACTCTGCCCCGCCCCGGCGACCGCATCTCTATCGCTGAACACGACTACCTCGGCGGCGACCGCCGATTCACCGGCACCGTTGTCGAGGTCGACACCGGCATGAGCCCGCTACAACTGAATTGTCTGGAATGGGCGCACCTGGTCGTGGCACCCACCGACCCGCCGCACACCACCCGTACCCTGATCGTCCGCGTCGCCGCGCTCGGCGCCACCGACCACCGTGACGAGTTCACCACCGGCGCCGGCACTTACACCGGCGACCACAGCCGGCAGCCGGTCGGCCGGGCGCGAACCCTTGCGGACCTGTCCACCTCGACGCTCCTCACCTAACCACCATGACGATGCCCGCGCCGAGCGAGCATCCCGACCAGCGGCCACGCTGGCCGGCGAACCAGACCGGCATGCGCCATCCGCCACCACGAACGTCGAAGCCGGCGGCGAAGAGTGCTTCACCACCCATGCCCGGCCCGCCCAAACCGGTGCCTGTCCACAGAAGCGGGTTCCTGGACAGCGACGATCGCGCGCTGTCCATCGCGGCCGCGGGTCGTCACCTGCTGGGCGGTCGGCCCGAGCCCTCGCCCCATTCCGGTCGTCTAGACGGTGTCGACGTCCGGCATCCCACCCTACGTACACCAATCCAAGCCTCTTCTGTTGGAAGCGATTGAACGATGCCGTACAAGCAGTCGCCGTCCAGCCTGCGTGCCTTGTGGCTGGGCGAGCAGATGCGCCGCCTGCGCAGGGACCGGCGGATCACCCTCAAGGCCGCCGCCTCGCACTTGCGAGTCGGCCACTCCGCCCTGGCCCGGTTCGAGCGGGGTCAGTGGCCGTTCCTGGCCGGACGGGTCGCGACCCTGCTCGACATCTACCAGGTCACCGACCCCAAACGGCGGGGCATGCTGCTGCGCCTCGACGCCGAGGTCGACCGCCGTAACGCGTGGGAGCCCGACCCCGACGACCTGCACCACCCCGAACCCGACCACGAACCAAAGCCGGCCGATCAGGAGAACAACCGCATGCCGTTCCAGGAACGCCACCACCCGACCGTGCGTGGCCAGTGGCTCGCCGAACAACTCCGCCAGCTACGCCTCGACCGCCGGCTCACCCTGCAGCAGGTCGCCGAACGCCTCCCACTCGACTGGAGCAGCCTGGGCCGGTTCGAACGCGGCGAGATCAAGCCCAAGTACGACGACGTCGCCGCACTACTCGACCTCTACCACGTCTTCGACGACCGGCAACGCGACGTACTGCTCTCCCTCGCCCTGGACGCACGCCACGGGGACCACTGGGACGTCGACTTCGGCGACGAACTGCCCTACCGCCCCTACGTCAACCTCGCATGGCTCGAGACCCGCGCCACCGCCATCCGCTACTACGCCACCACCCGCATTCCTGACCTCCTCCAAACCCCCGAGTACGCCGCCCGCCTCATCCAAACCCAGATGGGCATCCACCAGCCCACCCCCGAACACCGAGCCGCCGTCGCCGCCCTCAACGCCCGGAAACAGGCGCTCCGCGACGGCACCAACCGCCTGTCCGCCGTGATCACCGAAACCGCCCTACGGAACCAGGTCGGCGACAGCCACCTGATGGACCAGCAGATCAACCACCTGCACAAACTCGCCCGCCATCCCCGCAACACCATCAACGTCCTGCCCGACGGGCACGAGATCACCGCCCGGTACGACACCCCGTTCACCGTCTTCGACATGCCCGACCCCTACCCACCCGTCGCCGTCACCCAGAGCCTCGCCGGCCGCCTCTACCTCGAACACCCCCGCAGCCTGCGCTTCACCGTCGCCCACGACCACCTCCAAGCCGCCGTCCAGGCGGACAGTCGCACCAGCCAACTGCTCACCGCCCTCCAGCACAGCGTGCCGGTGGCGCCATAGACCCGGCCCGGCGACGGGCTCGCATCCGACAGCAGAGGTTCGGGTTCCGTGAGCACGCCGACGCCGCGTCGCATGATGCGACTGCCGTGCCCGACGATCTCCCTCCACGCCCGGCCTCCGGCACAAGGCCACGGCAGCATGTTCGTGCCATGGTTGAAACCGAACAATGAAGCGAAGGAAGTCGATGTGCTGGTCGATGCCGTTCGGGCGGAGATCGAGGCGATCAGAGCCGGCACCGAACTCGCCCAGAGACAGACCTCGGCCGCCGATCACATGGCACAGCAGATCACCATGCAAGCCGCGGCATCCGGGTTCGCCGCGATCGCCCAGAACATGGCCATGGTCCGCGACATCATCGGTCAGATCCGGGCGGGAGTCCGCAGCCTGTCCATGCTGGCGGACGATGCCGCGACGGTGGTGGCTGCCGCTTCACGGCAGCCCACCCCACAGGACACGATCACGACGATCGGCCTGCTCGACCAGAAACTTGGCGACATCCACGCAGGCGCGCGCGCCTGCATCGGCCGCATCGACCAAACCCGGCAGTTGACCGGCGCGGTCCTGCAAGGGGGCGACCCCGGGATCCTGCTGGCCAGACTCGATGCCGTTCACCAGGCCCTGGTCGCCGTCGCGCAACGCGGTGCCACCGCCCGACAACGAGCGCAGATCGCGATCAGCGAGGCGAGAACAATCGGCGGCACGGGAAACCGAGCCTGGGTGGGGCGTACCCGACAAGGGATCACCCGCACCCGGCACTGGGTCCCGCCCGACGACGGAGCAATTGCCGTCCTGGCTGGCGCAGGCCGCCCGAGACCTTCCGAGACGACAGCCCAAAGACCCGACATCGGGAGTCGCGCTCATCGCCGGCGAGCGGATACCGATGCGATCCAGCCGCACCCCCGACGCCGCCGCGGACCTCAAACCGGCCTACCGGCTCATCGCCACGACCACCGACCACCTCGAGGCCAAGCTCGCCGCCCGAATGCGCCGAGACCACATCACCGACGCCGCCGTGCTCACCAACAATCAGCCCTACGGCTGCGAGAGAATCCTTCCCCAACTCCTGCCGGCCGGCTCGCGGCTGACCGTCTACGTCAGCGACGATGACGGACAGGTGCGGCACTGGCGCACCTACATCGGAAACGGAAAGGCGATCGCATGAAGGTGACCTGGGCCTACGACCGCGGTGACCACCGGGACACCCACCAGGTCGACATCACCGACCCGACAGCACTCGACCGTCTGCTCCGACAGATCCACGAACGAGACGAACCCGTCGTCGTCACCATCTACGACGAACCCGCCGACGACACTGACCTGCCACCCGGCGTCCAGGTCGGCCTAGGCCACGCCACCCACGCCTTCGTCGTCCACATCACCGACGACGGCGGCTACGACACCGACCCCGACGTCCCCGCCCCAGCCACCGCGATCTCCTTCGACCTCGGCGGAGTCCCCACTGAGTACCCCGCCGACCATCTCCGCCTCCGCCCCGAAACCGCCATCCAGAAAGCCGTCGACTCTCTGTGAACCGGAGGTAGCCCGGCAACGCCGCCCACCTGAACCTGTCTGAGCTCGGATCGTCGCCGCCGAGCTGGACCGTCTGATCCAGGCGAGAGATCGGAACTAGCTCGGGGCGGCCGCGCAGATGGTGGTGGGAGGTGCCACGGGTGATTGGCAGATCGCGCGGTGAAAGGAGCCTGGCCCTCCACGTAAGCAGCGGCGCCGGCCCTGGCGGTGATCGGGCCTGGCCGTACTTCTCGCGGCGGATGTGGGTGTCCACCGGTGGTCGGTAGCATCTGCCAATGCCTGAGAAGTTGGTCGACATTGTTCGTCGTGAAGGCGTGGGCCACCTCGGGGCCTACTTCACGCCGGGGGCGTATACGGGGCAGTGGTTCGAGACCTTCGCGGGTGGCGGTGACCGCGTCGAGACCCGTGACAGGATCTCCGTGGACGATCTCTATGCGGTGGAGGCCCTCAACGTCCAGGTTCCGTTCGCCGTCGGCAAGGAGCTGCTTGACGGTCAGCTCGGCAGGGACATCAGCGCACGGTTGCGAGAGATCCCCACTGATGCCGAGCTGGGTACCCGCGGCACCCGCGAACTGGTCGCCGACGGTGGACACGCCGATCAGGCATGGCACCTGCTGAACAATCGGAACGAGAAGACCGGTATCGGCTGGGTGATCGCCGGCAAGCTGCTGGCTCGCAAGCGGCCCAAGCTCATCCCCGTCTACGACTCGATCGTCAGCTGCCAGTTCGGAGCGCCGAAGCATGTATGGCTGAAGCTGCACGACCAGCTCGCCGCGAACAACGGCGAACTGCTGGCAGCCCTCGCCGGAGTTCGTGAGGCCGTGGCCATGGGAGACAGGGTGAGCATCCTGCGGGTCCTCGACATCGTCCTGTGGAGACGGCACGTCAAGGAACACCGGCGGGACAAGCCAACGAGGTGTCCGCAGCGTGGTTGCGTGGCGCTCTGATCGGCACCGGCACGAACGGCACCGGCCAGACGTGGGGCGTAGACGGCACCCGCCGGATTGGCCGGCCGACATCACTGCACACTTCGGCGCTTGTCGGCACCCTTCGAGCGCACCATAGGCGCCATGTCAGCTCGCCGATCCTTCACGCCTCTTGCTTGACTCTCCGTTTGCAGCGATACTCCGGTTCAGCCGCAAAGCGCGGCGACCCGGTACCCGCCGAGCGCAATCGTGCCTAACCACTACCACGACGATTCCCAGGTACCCGCGACTCTTGAGTCCGAATTTCGGGCGGTATGCGAGACTGCGATCGAGACATGCCTCCGTCTCTCTCCGCCCTACCGGCCAACGGCCTGGAAAGGGATGATTGCCGCCCTGGGTGCAGCGGAGGCCGCGCGACGCCTGGTCGTTAACGGGGACATCCAGACAGGCTTCGGTCGGCTCGTTCAAGCTGGTCGCCCCGAGTAGACGATCGAATGGGAGATCCTCAACTCGAGGTGGGATCCGTTATTCAGCGAGCAGCACCGAGCAGCTGCACGCTGGCGGCTCCAGCAAGCTGGCATCGAGCCGCCGAGGTGAAGCGCTGATCGCCGATAGTACAGTTCGGCGCGTGACTAACGAGGGGTTACCGAGCTGGAACGCAGATCCGTAACAGATGCTTGTCAAGCGAAGGAGCTGGGTTCAGGGGGTGAGGGGCGGCGGCAGATACGGTCGCCGCCAAGGCGGCGGGGGATGAGTAAGCCGGCCTTCAGCGCTGACGATGAGGCCGAACGCAGCCTCCTCCGTGCCGAATTTTTGCCCAACGGCTCAAGAAGATTTCCGCTACCCCTCTTCCGGGAGGTTGATGTCGATGCGGATGGCGGCGGCAATCGGCGCAGAGCGCTGGTTGAAGACACGCATCAACCCAGGACTCTGAGTTCCTTCTTCCGTAATATAGCCCGCTCTGCAGCCCAACACCTCATCAACCATGAATGCGGGAAGTCCTACTCCCGGACAAACTCCGCCTCCCGTCAGCTCGCTGTATGACGGTGCATAGTTTCGCGCCTGGCCAGCGGTCATGCTCCGCATACGTGAGGCCGGCAACACGCGGACACCGACAGCAACATCGCCAGTTAAATTCGCAACTGGAAGGGTTACCGGTATGACTGACTCACCTGGCATTGAGCTGGGGTGGTAGAGCATATAGTGCACAGGTAGGCCGAATTCTGACTCGTAGTTGGCGATGGCCCTCCACTGGTCATCTCCAACCTGCAGCGCTCTGTATCGACAACTGTCATCGAATCGGAATAGGCGTTCGCCTAAGGTGGCTGGCAGAGAGCGCACCATCAGTGAGCCGAAGCCACCAGGGCGAGTCAGACCGAGGTCCTCCGTGAACTCCGCTTCACGTGGATACAGTCGTTTACTTTGGAGCAGAACTACCTTTGTTCGCAGCAACTGGCCAGCGCGACGGAAGTTGACAATTACGCCGACGTCTGCTATCTCCCATCGCTCCCAGTGCCATCCGCCCCCAACGAAATGGGCATCTATATCGACAACAGTTCTAGACTTGGTTATGTGTGGTCCCCGACCTTCGGCTAGGGCGTCAATAAGTGCAAAGTCGAGTGTTTCCTCGTGTGTTGTCGGCATCCGGTCAAGCCTGCCAGCAACGCGCCGGTTAGCAACGTCAAACACTTCCCGGATATAAGCGAGAACGTCTGGCTCTAAGGGAATCGGTGCGACCGCGGCCATATCGCCTCCTGAGAAGATCTCCGGGTAGTCCGTGAAGGATCGTATGCCCTACTGTGCTCCTCCCGGAAGCTTCCATGACGCCTCTCCTGCACACTCATTTCGGCGGAAGAGGGCGTATCGGTTTGCGAAGAGCGTAGGGGATGTAACGGGCCGAGCGGCCTGGATCGGTGGCGGCGCGTCGGTCGTGGGCGACGTTCTGGTCGTGGCCACGACCAGCCGGTGTACCTGCTCGCAGGGTGGGACGAGCTGGGCGTGTGCGGATGTCGCCGATATCGCGCCCGCGCCGAAGCGTCGCTGCCTGCCCACCAAAGCCGCTTCAACTCGTGCCACCCTGCGGGCTCGCGGAGGAGTTGGTCGGCGAGCGGCCAGACACCGGCTTGGGATAGCCCCGCATCCGGAGGGCCTCACCTCGACGAGAGCGGCCAGCGTGAACGAGTGTCGATGGCCTTGGCGTGCGTGCCCGATGTGTGCTCCGGCGACGGTGACCGGCCGTGGCCGATGCTGACCGACCGTGCCCGGCGCTGAAGACCGCCCGTCCGGGCCGCGCGCGTGTGGTCGTCGTGCGATCCGCTGGTGGCGGTGCCGGCGTCGATCGCGCCTGCGGCTCCCTGCGGTACGCTGACAGCCGCTGCTAGCTAGTCTGGATCATCGCGCCCCCGTAGCTCAGGGGATAGAGCAACGGTTTCCTAAACCGTGTGTCGCAGGTTCGAATCCTGCCGGGGGCACCACTGTAAAGCTCACCAGCGAAAAGTTGCTCAGGACTTTCGTGTCTATCTATGTGGCCTTGAATCCTCCCCAACCCCGTCGATAACACCTGTAGGCGATCACGTTCGTGCTGTGGGTGCCGGCGGCTGTCCCGCGCGTCTAACCGGTCGGGCGTGAGTCGTAGGGGCGACGTTCGGGGCCCGGCTGTGGCTTGGTCGGCGCCAAACTGTTCCAGGATGTCGGAACTGTCCGGGCCAGCGCGGACCTGACGACGTAGTGCCTATTCGTAACCTGCTCGGTGCGTGTCCGAGCTGGCTGTGGCGCTCTTGGGGGGCGGCCTCCTTGTCGCCCGACGGGGCCACTTCGGCCTCCGGTTAGGCCCGGACCAGGGTCGCCGGGCAGATGCCGCGCCGGGTCCGGTTTGACATCCGGGAACTGAGCCAGTCGTCGAGTTGGGCCGCGGCCGTGGGTATCCGACGTTCCCGGGTCGCGCGGGTCAACCGGTGTCCACCGTCGGCTTCCGGGGTGAGGGTCCACCGTTGTACGCCGACCTGGATCAAATGCTGACCATCGGAATCCACGGAGTACAACGCGGGCCCGCCGTCGGCCGTCGCCCGCCGCATTGCCTGCCAGTCGCTGTCGGTGCCGGCCACGGTCAGCCGCTCGGGCAACGGCCACGGCTTACAGACCGGGCTGGCCAGCCGGGTGAGCGCCCGGACCGTCGTTTCGCGGACGAACTCCAGGTCACACTCGCGCATGGCCTGCTCGAAGTAGCGGATCGCCTCGTCCAGGCTCGGGGTGCCGTCCAGCCGCATGCCGACCTCGACGCCGTTGGTCAGTCCGTGGCGAGCGTCGAAGTTGGCGGAGAACAACGCACCTCGTTTCCGGTCGGCGATCACGCCTTTCGCATGGTTCAGTCGGCAGGGCCGCAGCCGGACCCCCAGTTCGGCCAGTGCCGTGGCGTCGGCCCGGTGGGTGGACATGTTGTTCCGACCGCGCAGCAGCATGCTGACCCGTACTCCCCGGTCGACCGCCACCCGCAGCGGGTCGAGCAGCAGCCGGGGGTTGGCGGTCATGCTGTCCAGGCTGAAGGTGGCCAGCAGCAGTTCCTCCCGGGCCGAGTCGATCAGCTCCTCGATCGCCTCCTGGATGTGGTGCTCGTCGTCGAAGGTCCAGACGGGACCGGTGGCGCCCGGCTTCGGCGCGTCGACCCGGACCGCCCGGGAGGTGGCGGTACGCCCGGACACCACCGGATCGTCGCCGGGCGGCATTTCCCACCTCGCCCCCTGCCACAGTCGGGCGAACAACCGGGCGAGCGTGGCCACATCCGCCGCGGCCCGCACCACCACACCGTTCTCGCCGGTCACGTCGAGGGCATGAGTGGTCAGGTTGGCGCTGCTGACCAGCGCCACCTGATCGTCGACCACCGCGAACTTGGCGTGGCATCCCTCGTACCCGCGGACCCAGATTCCCTGGCGGGTCAGTTCCTCGAACCTCTTCTGTTCGGTCTGCTTGTCCACGGGCTGTTGGTCGTCGACCTCGTTGATGGCTCGGTTCAGGCTGCGGTCGTCCAGCGCCGAGATGACGTACACGCCGCCGCGGAGTCGTTCGGCGGCCCGACACAGCGCCGCCCGAACCTCCGCGTCGCCGAGGAAGAAGCTCGCGACGAAGACCTTTCGCCGGGCTCCGTCCAGCATTCCGACGAGTTCCCGCCGGATCGTCGAACCACCGCCGGCGTACGTCCAGCAGTGCCGGTACGCCGGGTCGGTCCCGTCAGCGGTCGCCGGGCCAGGAGCAGCCAGGAACGGCGTACGGGTGGGAACCTCGGGGCGGGCCAGGAAGTATGCCCCGGTCACCGGCAGCGCGCCGAGGTCGATCACGTCGTCGGCCGATGGCCCGGCCGGAGCGGCCGGCGCGTCAGTCATAGTCGAAGTCCTCGGCGGCTCGCAGCGTGTACAACGGGGTGAAGTGGCGTCGCCGCCACAGCTCCGACCGCAGCTCGTCGACCGTGACCGCGGTCTCGGGCAGCTGGTGGATCTCGACCGCACCGGCCACCGCTTGCGCGGCGGTCTGCGGTGTCAGCTCGGAAAGGGGCGTCTCAAGCATGTGGTGGACGGCGTGGTCGAGGGCGAACAGCCCGGCGGCGGCCGGGTCGGCCGGGGCGAGCCGGGCGGGTACGGCCACGATCGCCTGCGTCGAGCGGATGCTCAGCCCGAGTGGGCGGCTGATCGGCAGCCCCTGGTCACCGAAGTACCGTGCCCCCTCGGTCGTCACGGTGAAGAACCGGACGGTGCGGTCGTCCCGCACGGTCGCCTCGGCCTGGCTGACCGGCGTCAGCGGGCGCAGCGCCCCGTCGAGGGCGTCGGCGCACGCGCGCAGGCGCTCCCGTAGCCGGTCGGCCCCGTCGAACGAGCACGGCCGCCCCCGGCGCTCGGGATTGTCGCCGTCGTACAACTCCAACACCAGGGCCGCGCCATTCCCGGCGCTCTTGAGATGGCCGCGGCGACACCGGTACGCCGGGGAGGTCTCCGGCATCCGGACGTCGTCGTCCACCGCCGCGTGCACCCAGTCGGGCAGACCGGCCACCCGGCCGGCGGCGATGCGCTCGTTGAGCAGGGTGGCCCGGGACCGGCCGACGAGACCGGCGGGGACCGGCGCCTGACAGGCCACCGGGACCAGGTGCACCAGGGGCGGATCCGGGGTTCCGGGGCCACTGTCGTAGGCGATCAGCTCATCGGTGTCGGCCAGGTACATGAACCGCAGATTCGCCTGGTGGTACTCCGGCAGGCGTTGACTCGTCAGCACTTCCCTCGTCACCGGTTCGATCGGCTCGAACGTGTCGTCGACCCGGTCCAACGCTCCCAGCGCCCGTAGCCGGTCGGCCACCCGGAAGACGATGTCCGTCGGGATACCGGTGATCTCGGTGATGTCCTCGGCCCGCACACCCTGCAACGTCAGCGCCGCCTCGAGGACAAACCGTTCGACGACCGAGAGCCCGTGCTCCACCCGTTTCAGCACCGGCACCGCCGGCCAGGTCAGGATCGGGACCAGTGCTTCGGTGATCTCCGCGTACCCGTACCGGGGCAGGTTGGGCGGCTGAGCCAACCACCGGTACGTCGGCTCCGCGTCGCTCGCCACGTCAGCCGCGTCGGTCACTCGAACCGCCAGATCGTCTGGTAGGTCTCCGGGTCTGCCCGGAAGAGCCCCAGCATGTTGCGGTAGAAGGCTCGCGCCTCAGGCACGGTACGCAGCGATCGCAGCGTACTGGCGTGGCCGACGAAGACCAGCGCCCGCCGGGCCCGGGTGCAGGCCACGTTGAGCCGCCGTACGTCCTGTAGCCACCGCCCGAACCTCTCGCCCGGCCCCTTCGGCGCGGCCCGAACGAAGCTCAGGACCACCAGGTCCGCCTGCTGCCCCTGGATCCGGTCGATGACGTCGATCACCGAGAAGGTCAGCACCTTGAAATCGACCCGGGCGATGCGACGTGCCAGCGCGGTGGCCTGGGCCCGGTAGAAGGCGAGCACCGCGACCGACACTTCCGATACCCCGGCCTGGTGCAGTTCCCGGTCGTAGGTGCGCAGGGCCCAGAGCACCGCCCGCTGCTCGACCTCGTTGACGAAGCCGTTGCCGGAGAGTTTGTCGACGGCGTCGCGTCGCATGCTGGTGTCCAACAGCACCACCGGACCGGTGAAGGTGCTGGTGGTCAGCGGGGCCAGACCGATTCTGGCGAGTTCGTCGGGCGCCGGGCTGTCGTACCTTCCCCGGTAGACCGGCTCCCGGACCAGTTGGGCCAGCTCCGGCACCATCCGCCGCTGTTCGATGAGCGCGGTACGCAACTCCAGCCGCGATCCGTCTACCGCCCGCTGGAACAGACTCTGCACCAGGTGCCGACGCATCGACGACAACAGCGCGACATCGCCACCGCGGCCGCGCTTGAAATGGCGGTACGCGTCGACGAACGTCTCCCGGTAGGCGTCGGCCCACTCATCGGAGTCCCGCAGCTCGGAGGCGAGTTCGCGCACCTTGTCCCGCCGGAAGACGTGCTGCTCCTTGTCCTCCTCGTGCCAAATCTCGGCTAGTTCGTCCACGGCTGCGTCCAGGTCGGCGGCGGCGCCCCGCTCGGTACGGTGCAGTGCGGTGAGCGCGTGCAGGTGGTGCTCGTCCTCCGGCTCCACGTACGGCGGCAACTGGTGTTCGTCGCCCACCAGGATCCAGCGTCGGGCCCGCACCGCCCCGATCAGGAACTCGCTCTCGGTCACCCGGCTGGCCTCGTCGACGATCAGCGTGTCGAAGTCGGTCTGCTCGACCGGCCGGCTGCCCCGGCCGACGATGCCCTTGGTGGTCGCGCAGACCAGGTTTGTGGCCCGGACGTACGACCGGCGAATGTCCTCGAGCACCTCGCCGTGCTCCTGCTCGGCGGTCAACTCCACCCAGCGCCGCCGCAGTGCCTGGAAATGCCCCAGCCGGTCGTGTCGTTTCCGGGCATCCGTCTCGCGCTGCCCGAGCGTGGACGGGGTCAGGCTGGCAAGCGCCGGCAGGTCCACCCGCAGGGCGTCCAGCACGGCGTTCGCGTCCGTCTGCGCCGTCTGGCTTCGCTCCAGCCGCTCGATGGCCGCCTCTGCCTCGGCCCGCAGGTCACCGAGTTCGACGCTCCGGTCGAGACGTGCCACCTCGACGGCTCTGCGTAGTTCGGTGACCTGTTCCTCGGCCAGCAGGTCGGCGCGGCGACGCGCCGTCCGCTCCCTGGCGATCCGCACCAGCCGGCTCAGCTCCGTGTCGAGCACCGACAACTCGGGCCGCCGGGGCACCTGGTGTGGGACGTCGGGGCTGGCCAACACGGTGGACAGCGTGCTGGCCAGGTGCTCACCGACCACCAGCCACTCGCCCGCGTCGGCCCGGTCCGGGTCCATCCGAAGACGCGGGTCAGCCGAGCCGGCCCCGGTCACACCGGTGCCCGCCGAGGCGGCACTCGTGGGCATCCCGGCAAGAGCGTCGGCCAGTGGCCGTACGGCGATCCGCCAGGCCGCCTCCCGCTCGGCGAGCCGGTCCGTGCTCTGCACGACGTCATGCCGCCGCTGATCCCACCGGACACGCTGCTCGTCCCGCCGGTGCCGCAGCCCGGCGAGGTAGGCCAGCTCCGCCCCGGCGGCGCGCTGGGCGTCCTGCGAGCGTCGCAGTTGGTCGTCGGTCTCGGCCGCCTGACGGCGCAGATCGGCGACCTCGGTGAACCCGAGGCTGTCGAGCATCCGCTGGAACCGGGTCCGCTGACCGATGGCCCACAGCCGTTGTCGCAGTCCCGCGGCGTGTTGACCGAGCGCGGCGAGCTGCGCTGCCGCTCGGCCGGCGTGGGCCTCGGCGGCCGGCTGCCGGGCCGCGATCTCGTGGTCGGTGGCGGCCACCGCGGCGGTCCACCGGTCCAGCTCGGTGCGCGCCGCCGCCACGGTCTGTCGGGCGGCCACGACATCCCGGGCCGCGGGCAGCGCGGTGTGCACCGCCGCGAGCACCGTCCGCACCGCCGGCAGCAGGGTCGCGCTCGTCCGGTCGTACGCCTCCGCGGTCTCCCGCGCCGCGGCGTACGCCCTCGCCTGGACGGCGATCGCCGCGTCGAGTTGTCGCTCGCCGGAATCGATCGTCGCCTGTAGGCGGGCTTCCCGGTCGTCCCATCGACGGCGAACGGCGTTCACCGCGGTGCTCGCCTCCACCACGGCCGCCGCCGCGCTCCGCTGGGCCCGCTGGCCGGCTCGAACGCGGTCCAGGTCGGCCAGCTCAACGGCGAGAGCGACGCGCTCCCGGTCCCACCGGGCGATCCGCGGGTCGTCACCCGTAGCCGGCCGCATCACCTGGCGGGCCAGTTCCCGCCCGGCGCGCTGCCACAGGTACGGGTGCAGGGACTCGTCGACCAGGTCGTCGTTCCAGGTGACCCGCAGCGGGTACACCCCCGGCCTGCCACCGGTGCGGCGCAGTGCCTCGTCGACCGCGACGTGTGCCGGGGCCAACAGCAGAACCCGTTCGCCCCGGCCGACGAGTTGCTGGATCAGCTCACTGATGACACTGGTCTTGCCGGTGCCGGGCGGGCCCTGGATCAGGTAGGCGTGTGGTGCCGCGAGTGCCCCGGCCACCGCGGCCCGCTGTGCCGGATTGAGGGGCGGCGTCTCCGGGTCGCTGTCGCAGAAGAACCGTTTCGGCATGGTGACCGAGCCGGGCAACCGCAGGTCCTTCGGACGGCAGAGCAGGGTGGCCAGGTGCTCCCAGTCACCCACGACCTCGCCCCGCAGAAACCTGGCCAGCGCCTCCGCGTTCTGCTTCATTCCGAACCTGGCCGACGCGACGATGCTCACCTGATCGCCGGGGACTGCGGCCCAGCCCCGCATGGGCTCCAGTTCGACGGTACGACCCACGACGCGCCGGATCTGGGTGCGGTACTCGTCGTCGGAACCCAGCCGCACCGTCACGTTGCGGACATTGTGCTTGCCGAACCATCCGGTGGACCCGAGAGTCTCGATCCGTACCGGCAGGGCCGCGCCCGATGCCGGGCTCTCCGTAGGGCTGCTCTCCGCCGTCTCGTCGACCCCCACCGTCTCGTCGCCGAGCACGACGCCTTCGATCTCCTCCTCGTCCTGCAGGTTCGCCCGCTGGTGCAGCAGGCGGAGCATCGTGTCGAGTTGTCCGTACTCCTGCCGCACCGCGGCCTGGAGTTGACCGTGCGTCGCCAGGGAGTCCGGGGTTCGGGTCCGCCGCAACTGCCGGTTGACCAGTCGCCGCTCCCCCTGGTATTCCACCCGGCGGGCCTCGAGCAGTTGGTGAGTCTCGTGCAGGTCACAGGGGCGCTCCTGCTTGACGGACTCGAACCGGACCTGTGGCAGGAAGCGTTCACGCGGCGGCACCGATTCCAGGCGGTCGACCGTGCCCACCACCGCCAGCATCACGCCGCTGTTGGCCGCCGCCCGGCGCCGTACCCGCATCTCGTACTCGTCGCCACCGAGGCGGAACCATTCCTCGGAGTGCCGCCGAGACAGCCAGGCACCGTTGGTCAGATCCCGCTCGACATCGGCGAGGGTGGTGTCGGCGGGCAGGGTCGGACCGTCCCGGTGGTAGTAGCTGAGCACCAACTCACAGCGGACCGGCGGCACCCGCCGGACGGCCAGCTCGTCGATCCACACCGACGGCACCCCCAGGAGCGGGCCGGCACGGTCGTCGGTCATACCTCGACCACGAACTGCAAGGTCCTGATCAGGGTGTCGACGTCCGCATCCGTACGATCGAGCCGCCAGTAGCCGCGCAGGTTGACCCCTGCCCGATTGCGCAGCTCCTCGCTCAGCTTGGGGGTGACGCTCACCGAACCGTGGGCGAGCACCGACTGGTTCCGGGCCTCGCTGAGCCCGCTGAGATGACGCAGTCCGTTCACATCCTTGATCTGGGTGGCCGGCATCATCGGGTCGTCGACCGCGACGAGCAGGATCGCCGCGTCCATCAGTCCGATCCGCCACGGCAGCCCGGCGACCGGACGGCGGTGAACCTCGGAGGCCAGCCGCTGGAACTTGTCCGCCAGCGCCTCTTGGTCGTCGCTCAACAGGGCATAGTCCGGCTTACGGCACGAAAACCCGGCATAGCGGCTGGCCAGCCGCAGGGAAAAACTGTTCTCGATGGTCCGGTAGTAGAGCAGGGCCGCGAAGTCGTGCCGACCAAGCTTCGAGTAGTGCTCTCCGAGCAGGTAGAAGTTGAGCAGTAACGCCGGACCGCTCTGATCGGTGGCCAGTCGGTCGAGAAAGTCGAGCTGCCGGGCCAGTCGATCCACGATGGACCGACCCGGCCGGTAGCCCGGGTCCCGTAGCCGCTCACGCATCACCCGCACCCGATCCGGGAGGCCGGCAAAGTCCAGATCGCACCAGGCCTGGTACAGGTCGGCGAGGTCGCGCAGGAAACGGGCCCGGGCCGGCTCGAAAACCGACTCCGCGATCTCCGCGAACCGGGCGTGCGCGGCGGCGTAGGCCCCGTGCCGGAAGGCGCTCTCGGCCGCCCTGATCTCCCGTTCGCCGAACAGTTCGGTGGGGTTCGGCAGGATCACCAGTCGCTCGGTCCCGGGGCGGGACTGCCGCAACTCCACATCGAAATGGCCGTCGATGTAGCAGAGTGGCAGGTCGAGCTGGGCGGCGGCCAACGCCGCGCTCGCGCTCATCACCTTCTTGCCACCGGTGATGTCGATGATCACCCGAGGCCGCTTACCGCTGTCGTTCGAGCCGGGCACGGCCCGGTGGACTATCCGATAGATGTCCAGCGGGTCGACCGGGTCGCATTGGACGTGCTGCAGGTCGGAAATCGCCAGCTTGCCCTGCAGGGCGGACCAGATGGTGTCCACACTGTCCCGGGTCCGGTCCGAGCCGACGATCAGCAACCGGCGAGGACGCAGCAACTCGTAGGCGAAGATGGTGGTCTCCGGGGAAAAACCGGACAGGCTGATGAGCAGGTCGAACGTGGGAACCGCGACGTTGGCCGAGTTCTCCCTGGCCCGGGCCACAGTCGTCGAGAGCATCTCGGTCAGCCGGTAGCGCCGGGCCTGCTCGACTGCCTTTCCCTCGCCGAACGTCTCCTCGCCCCGGAAGATCCGACGGAGCCGATCGTTCATCTGATCCAGAGTGTCCATCGGTGGCTGACTCTATCGACCGGGCGCCACCGAACGCGACCGTTAGATCACCGCGTTCACGTTTGGTAATCCCGCCGGCTCGGGCATGCCGCTCGCCGCGACGGTCGAGCGGACGAGGTCCGGCCGGCACTTGCAGTCGTTCTTCAAAGTGGGTCTGCCTTCCAGCGGCCAACCGCGATGTCAGCCCGGACGGCGCGTCCCGTTTTCGTTCGCGCAGGGTAGCGGTCGCGGACGATTTCCGTGGCCCCGTTTCGGTACCCGTCCGGGTCTGCTCGATCGTGTTTCCGACGTACCCGTCGGTAAGCGGACTCTGAGTCGCCGATCAAACCTGCGACACCATCCGCACGGCTGGTAACGAACCCTTCATCGCCGCGACACACTTCGGCGGGCGGCCTCCTACCCGGATCAAGGGATTCGGCCGCGTTCGCGGTTTCGCAGGTCTTCGAGAAAGGGGGAGCGGCGCCTCGTACCGGCCCTGGTCGGGCCAGGTCCGCGCCGCAGCCACCGATGACGAATCAGCCGTGGGGGCAGCAGCAGCGGCCCCCGTACCCCCACCACACCCAGCCCCTGCCGCCTGTCCAGCCCCCGATGTACGCGAACCCTCCGGCACGGCGGAGGAGGCTCGGCGTTGCCGGCATCATCGGCATCACCTTCGGCGTCCTGCTGATCAGCTGCTGCGGTATCGGTGCGATCGGTGCCGCACTCAGTGACGGCCCGAAACCGCTTGCCTCGGCCAGCACCGGCACACCGGAGGCTCCCGCCGACTCTCCGTCGGCGGTCCCGGCCGATGTCGATTCCGCCACCCCGACCGACGACACCTCGACCACGGCCGGCGCCACGCCGACCACGGCCGGCCCGACCACCGCCGGCCAGGTGAAGACCACCCCACGGCCGACCCAGACGACGCCACGGCCGAAACAGACCACCGCGCAGCCGAAGCGGACGACCGCAGCACCCCGTACGACCAAGCCGACCACCGACAGTGTCCAGCAGGGTGTCCATCCCGGCGCGTTCTGCAAGACGGCCGGTGCGATGGGGAAGACCAAGACCGGCAAGCTCATGCAGTGCAAGAAAACGGCGGAGGATCCGGCACTCCGGTGGCGGGCAGCCTGACCGCAGGCGAAGTGGCGCCCTCCGGAGAGGGCGCCACCCTCGGCTATCGCGTCAGCCAGGGCCAGGATCCGTCCTGGCCGGCCTCGATCAGCGGGATCATGCGGAACGTCGCGTCGGTCAGCCCGCCGAACTCGATCCGGTTCGGCGTGCCCGCCGCGAACGCCGCCGCCTCGTATCCGTTCAGGTTGAATCCGTACAGCGGCACCGTCGCCGGCACCTGCTCACCGACACCCCGGCCGTACAAGCCGTCCATCGTCTGCATGTCCGAGATCAGGAACACCCGGTCGTGCCCCCTGTACGTGGCCCGCAGCGAGCCGGCGATCTGCGTACCGTGACCGACCTCGCCGACCCGGCGGCAGAACGCGTCGACCTCGCGGAGCACCGACGCGCCCTCGCCGATGTGGTGGCGGAACACGCCGTCGGCGAAGCCGTACAGGTCCACCCGCTCGCCCCTGGCCGCGAGCGCCACCCCGAACACGGCGGCGGCCTTCAGCGGCGTGACGTTCGACTTCGCCGAGAACGCCCGGTGGGTCATCGAGGCCGACGTGTCGACCAGGATCAGCGACCGGCCGGGCAGCGCCGGCAGGTTGGCCAGCGACGCCTGGAGCGCCTGGTCGAGGGCGTGTCCCCAGCGCAGTGACGGTGCCTGCTCGTACGCGGACAGCCACCGGAACGGGAACATCCGTGACCGGGCCACCTCGGCCGGGTCCGCGAACCGTGCCGCCACGATCGCGGCCACCTCGTCGCTGACGCCGGCCTCGTCGAGATTGCGCAGGTTGCGGCTCAGCGCCATGACTCCCATCGACGGCACCATCGCCTCCCATGCCCGCCGGTCCATGGGGCCGTCGAGCCAGCCCGCGAGCGCCTCCCAGGTCATGCCGGCGTCGGCGAGCCGCTGCGGTTCGTCGAGTACGGCCCGACGCTGCTCGACCGGCAGCGCCCACAGGTCGGCCCGCCGGCGGATGACCGTCAGCTCGTCGGGGATGGCGTCGACGTGGTCGTGGCGCCGGTCGAGGGCGTGCCGGAACAGCGCCGACTGCCACGGCGCGGCCGGGGTGGGGTGGACGGTATCGATGACGTCGGCGAACCGGTAGCCCTTGCTGTCGGTGTCGTACTTCAGCATTGACCGCTGGTTGTACAGGCGCCGTACGGCGTCGGCGAGGCCGTTCTTGACCGGGCCCGGCACCCGGCGACCGAACCGGGACCGCCAGTACGCCAGGAACTCGCCGGGCTCGTCGGCCCGGTTCAGGGCGGCGTCGACGATGGGCCGGTTGGCGCCGTGCAGGCCGGCGTCGAGCCGGGCCTTGACCGCTTCGGCGGCGGCGACGAGGGGCGCCGACCGCATGTTCGCCTCGCGGCGCAGCCAGCGTACGAACTCGGTCAGCCATTCGACGTCGGTGACGGCGACCTGGCGGACGAGGTGGACGTACCGGTTGTCGCGGCTGCCGGCCCGCTCGTAGAAGGTGTCCTCGCCGACGAAGTTCGCCACGGCGAGCAGGAAAAGCTCGGACTTCAGGTCACGGCGGTGGCCGGGAGCGCCCTCGTGGGTACGGATGTCGGCGGTCACCGAAGCGGTGATCGGGCCCCGGCCGACCGCGGGACGGGCGGCGGCGGTGTTGAACTTCGCCATGGATGACGCCCCTTCTCTTCGGGCGGGAGAGGCGTTGTACGGGACGCACTGGGAGCCAGCCGAGAACCAAGCGGGCGAGGTACATAGGCGCTCTACCAATTGAGCTACGGCAGCCCGAAGCCGCCGACGAGACTCGAACTCGCAACATCCCCATTACAAGTGGAAGTAACCCCACCCTGCGCACAGGCTGGCCGCCAGCGCGCCCCGTACGTGCCCCTCCGAGAACTGGACGACCGAGGCAACGGGTCTTTTGCGGAAAGAAGTAGCCCCGGTCTTCGCACAGGAGGTGCGTCCATGACGTTAATCGCCATCCGTCAGGGGCGGCAAGGAGATTAGAGCGGTGAGGCCGTGCCGGCCCGCCCGTATACGGTGGGTGGTGAGAGCCGGGCAGACACGCGGGGAGGAAGTGGGATCGTGCGTCTTCACGTCGGTTGTGCGATGTGGACCCACAAGTCGTGGCAGGGGCGCCTGGTTGCGCATCCACTTCCGTCGCACGAGCGCCTGCGGCACTATGCGGGCTGGTGCAACGCCGTCGAGGGCAACACGACGTTCTACGCGACGCCGACCCGGGAGACCGTGGCCTCGTGGGCGCGGCAGACCGACCCCGACTTCCGGTTCGTCGTCAAACTACCGAAGGTGATCACGCACGAACGCCGCCTCGGCGACGTCGAGGAACCGCTCCGGGAATTCCTGGACGCGATCGAGCCACTCGGCCCGCGCGCCGACGCCCTCTGGATCCAGTTGCCGGGCTCGTTCGGTCCCGCCGACGTGGCCGCACTCGGCCGCTTCCTGCACCGGCTCCCAACCTCGCACCGGTACGCCGTCGAAGTCCGCCACCCGTCGTTCTTCGACGATTCCCACTCGATATCCGCACTCGAGGAAGTGCTCACCGCAGCGTCCGCCGAATGGGTTCCGTTCGACACCACCGCGTTCTTCCAGAGCCCGCCGACCACCGACCCGGAACGGGAGGCGTGGACCCGGAAACCGCGGATGCCGCTGCGAACCGCCGCGCTGACCGACCGGCCGATCGTGCGGTATATCGGCCGCGACGACTCCGCGCGGACGGTCGAGGGCTGGCAGCGCTGGATCGACATTGTCGCCGGATGGCTGCGCGAGGGCCGCTCGCCGACGATGTTCATCCACACCCCGGACAACGTCGACGCGCCGGTGCTGGCCCGCCGCTTCCACGACGACGTACGGGCGCGGGTTCCCGAACTCGATCCGCTGCCCGAGCCGATCCCGGTCGAGCCGCTGACCCTCTTCTGATCCATCAGCCCGGCGGCTCGCCGTCCAGGGCCCGGATCAGCACGGCGTGGATGTGGTCGGAGTCGGCCTTGCCGTCGTCGAGAAGGATGGCCGCACACAGGCCGTCGGCGACCGCGACGAGTGCCTCCGCGGCCTCGGGATCGCTGGTACGGGTCCTCGCGAGTTCGGCGACGTTTTCCCGCCAGCGGCGGGCCGCCGGCCGCAGGGCCGGCCGCCTGGCCGCCAGTGTGGACAGCTCCCGTTCGGCGAGGGCGCGTTCGCGCCCCGGGCCGGCGCTCTCGGCGATGAGTTCGGCCAGTCCACGCAGCTTGTCGCCGTCGTGGTCGATGATGTGGCGGATCCGTTCGGTGTAGGCGTCGGCGACGCTGGTCAGCGCCGCCACCAGCAGGTCGTCGAGGCTGGCGAAGTAGTAGGTGGTCAGGCTGGTGGGGATGCCAGCCTCCCGGGCGACCGTACGGTGGGTCACTCCGGCGGCGCCGTCGCGCTGCACCACGGTCAGGGTCGCGTCGATGATGTCGGCCCGGCGCTTGCGCCCCCTGGCCCGGCGCCCGTCCGTGGTG
The DNA here is from genome assembly GCF_018324255.1 of Polymorphospora rubra. Lineage (GTDB taxonomy): Bacteria > Actinomycetota > Actinomycetes > Mycobacteriales > Micromonosporaceae > Polymorphospora > Polymorphospora rubra. The sequence continues at coordinate 1,926,282 of NZ_AP023359.1, read as the reverse complement.
GGTTCCTCGTCGCCCATGCTTCCTCCCGGGCATTCAGGCTACCCACCGCTAATGCTCGGATTCGCCGATGGGCGCGATGTGCCGCAACGTGACGGCACACACGATGGTGACCACGGCGATGGCCAGGCCGGCGACGAGGGCGGCGGAGTTCAGCCCACTGGTGAACGCGGCCTGTGCCTGCGCGACGGTCGCCGCGGGCACCTGGTCGGCGACGGACAAAGCGCCGGCCAGGCTGTCGGTCACCGCTCCGGCGACGTCCGGGGCCGTGCCCGGCGGTACGTCGATCCGGGCGCGGTAGACCGCGGCGGTGAGACTGCCGAGCACCGCCACGCCGACGGCGATGCCGAGTTCCTGGACGGTTTCGGACATGGCCGCCGCGGAGCCTGAGTTCGCCGGTGGGGCGGCACCGACGACGATGTCGGTTCCCAGCGCCGCGATCGCCCCGAGGCCGAGGTAGACGAAGGCGAACCCGGTCACCACGGCGGCCCTGCTGTCGGTGCCGGCGGTGGCGAGGAGTCCGTATCCGGCCAGCGAGACGCCGAGCGTGGCGGCCATGACGGTGCCCGGCCGTACGCGTCCGGCCAGGATCGGCGCGCCGATCGCGGCGGCGAACATCGCCAGTGCGGGTGGTCCCATCCACAGGCCGGCGACGGCGGGGGAGAGACCGTCGACGAGTTGCAGGTACTGCGTGACGAGGAACATGGCTCCGCCGACGCCGACCAGGCCGATCAGCAGCACGGCCAGCGCGGCGGAGAAGGCCCGGCTGCGGAAGAGTGTCATGTCCAGCAGCGGGGCCGGAAGTCGCCGCTGCCGGCGGACGAAGACGATCGCGGCCAGGACCGCCGGGAGTGCGGCGACGGCGTGCGCGTCGATGCCGTACGCGGCGATGTGCTTGACCGCGTAGATGAGCGGCAGCAGTGCGGCCAGCGACAGCGCCACGCTCGGCAGGTCGAGCCGGCCCCGGTGTGGGGCGGTGTATTCCGGCAGTAGGACCGGGGCGCCGGCCAGCACGACGACGGCGATCGGCACGGCGAGGAGAAAGGCCGCACCCCACCAGAGGTGGGCGACGAGGGCTCCGCCGACGACGGGGCCGGCGGCCATGCCGAGTGCGAACATCGTCGCCCAGACGCCAATCGCCACCGCCCGCTGACGTGCGTCGGTGAACATGTTGCTGATCAGCGAGAGCGTGGACGGCATGAGGGTGGCGCCGGCGATTCCCAGCAGCGCACGGGCGATGACGAGCAGGGCGGGGCTGGGGGCGAACGCCGCGAACACCGAGACCGCGCCGAACGCGGCGACGCCGATCATCAGCAGGCGCCGCCGGCCGATCCGGTCGCCGAGGGTGCCCATCGTGATCAGGAACCCGGCGATGAAGAACCCGTAGGCATCCATGATCCACAGCGTCTGGGTGGCGGAGGGCTGCAGGTCGGCGGCCAGGCTCGGCAGTACGAGGTACAGCACCGTGACGTCCAGTCCCAGCAGGACGGTCGGCAGGGCCAGCAGGCCCAGGCCGACCCATTCCCGTGCTCCGGCGCGTGGTTTCCCGGTCGTGTGCATCCGTCCTCCCACCACAGTCGAGATACTTGCACGATCGTTCAACTAGAACGATCGTACAAGTATCTTTCTGTGGGTGGGGCGGCTACCGACCCGCCACTTCGGCGTAGCCGAGCAGGTCGGTGGGGAGCGGCCCGGCCGCGGCGACGGCGCCGAGCACACCGACCGCCGCCGTCAACGCCGCCCGGTAAAGCAGCGAACCGCAACTGACCCGGGCGACGCCGAGCCCGGCCAGCTCGGTGACCGTCGGCCCGTCCGGCGCGATCAGCACGTTGAGCGGCGCGTCGACCGCCCCGACCAGGGCCCGGATCGTGTCCGGCGCCCGCAGACCGGGCACGAACACCCCGTCGGCACCCGCCGCCACGTACCCGTCGAGCCGCCGCACCGTCTCGTCGTACGAGCCCTGTCCGAGCCAGTACGTGTCGGTGCGGGCGTTGACGAACAGCCCCGGCGCCACGCTCCTGATCGCGGCGATCTTCTCGACCTGAAGGCCCGGGGGCCGCCGGCATCCTCGATGTTGATTCCGGCGACGCCGTAGCCGGCCAGCGTCGCCGCGACCTCGGCGACCTCCGTCGGGTCGTCGCTGAACCCGGCCTCGATGTCCACCGTGATCAGGCAGGGCAGTGCCGACAGCAACCGGGCGAGCGCGAGCGTCTCCGCCCGCGTCGCGCCGACCCCGTCCGGCCGGCCCGCCGCGGCCGCCACACCGAGGCTGGTCGTGCCGACCGCCGGATGACCGGCCGCCGCGAACAGCTTCGCGGACGCGACGTCCCAGGCGTTCGGCAGCAGCAACGGCGCACCGGGCCGATGCAGTTCGTGGAAGTTCATCCGCGTACCCCTTCCAGCAGGCCGGACGCACCGGCCGGCCGAGGACCCTCGCGCCGAGGCTAGGACCGCGACGGTTCGGTGCCGGCCGAAACGTCGTACCCGCAGGATGGGGTCATGACGACGGACCCGCCGCTGGCCGCGCTGGCCGGCCTGCTCGCCGATGCGACCCGGGCCACCTTCTGCCTGGCGCTGCTCGACGGCCGGGCCTGGACCGCCGGCGAACTCGCCCGCCATGCGGGGGTGGCCCCGTCCACGGCGAGTGCCCACCTGACCCTGCTCGTCGACGGCGGGCTGCTGGTGCAGGAGCGGCAGGGCCGGCACCGCTACGTACGGCTCGCCGACCCGGCCACCGCCCAGTTGATCGAGGACCTGGCCGCGTACGCCGCCCCGGCCCCGCCGCCCCGCACCCTCAAGGCGGCGACCCGCGAGCGGGCCAGTGCGCAGGCCCGCACCTGCTACGACCACCTCGCCGGCCGGCTCGGGGTGGCGGTCACCGACGCGCTGCTCGACGCCGGCTGGTTGCAGCAGCGGACCGGGTTCGCGCTGACCGACGCCGGGCTGCGCCGGCTGACCGACCTGGTCGGCGAACTGCCGACCGGCCGACGCCCGCTGGTCCGCGCCTGCCTCGACCACACCGAGCGTCGCCCGCACCTGGGCGGGGTGGCCGGCGCGGCCCTGTGCCGGCACGTGCTCGACCGGGGCTGGGCGGTACGGATCGGCACCGGCCGGGCGCTGCGGGTCACCGATTCCGGCCGGGCGGCACTGCGCGACCTGCTCGGCGTCGAAGCACCCTGACCGACGGGTCAGTCGCAGCCGAACCGGGGCCGGGCCCCGTACCAGAGGTAGCTCGTGGTGCCGGCGACGAACAGGGCGCCGGCGACCGCCCAGGACGTCTCGACGCCGGACGGCTGCACCGGCCAGGCCCAGATTCCGGCCGCCCCACCGACCTGGCGCGGCGCCCCGCCGTAGACCGCGCAGACGTACCCGAACGCCGGCACCCAGGCCAGCCTGGCCCCGAGCAGCACGGCGGCCCCGGCGACCAGCCCGACACAGCCGAGGGTGTTGCGCAGCAGCGCGTACGCGCCGAACACCTCGGGCGCGTGCAGCCCGGTCAGCGCCAGTGGGAGGCCGATCGCGGCGACGCCCGCCAGCACGTGGCCGGCCCGCCAGTGCCGCCACGGTGCCGGGGTGCCGCGTTCGAGTTCGTCGCCGGCACCGGCGAGGGTCGGGGCGAGCAGCAGGGCGCCGAGCAGCGGGGTGAGGGCGACCACCGGTATCCGGGCGGCCGGCCCGTCGAAGTACGGCCGGCTGATCAGCCAGCTGCCGCCGGCCCAGGCCAGTGCCGTGACGACGACCAGGCCGGCGGCGAACGCGGGGCCGCCGCGCGCCCGCAGGTGCAGCAGGAGCAGCCGGCCGGTCACGGCACCCGCGCCAGTTCGATCAGGCGGGTGGTGTCGCACGCGCGGCCGGCGGCGAGGTAGTCGGCGAGCCAGGCCCGTTGTTGCGGCAACGGCAGCGCCAGCAGCCGGTCGATGGGGACCCTGCCGTGCGGAGGCTCCTCGTGCAGCCAGGAGCGGGCCAGCATGTTCGCGTGGAACACCCGCTGGTCGTGATGGTCGCCTTCGCACTCCACCCAACGGGCGAGGAAGCTGTCGGCGCTGGCCCGCAGCCAGTCCAGGCGTTCGAGTCCGCCGAGCGCCTTCGACTGGCCGAGCAGGCTGAACCAGATCGTGCCGTCGTCGTCGACCGTCGAGTGTCCGGGCGGTGCCGTCGCCTCGTCGGCGGCCCGCGACGGCGCGCCTGGGATGCCGTCGACGCGGCGCAGCACCGGCTGCATGACCGCCGCCAGGTCGTCGAGCAGGTAGGCGTTGATCCGGGCCACGCACACCTGCGGACCCTCCACAGTGCACATCGGTTCGACCGCCGCCGGATCGGCCGGCAGATGCCGAGAGGGCGGCCCAGTGACGATCGGTACGACGGACGCGGCGGCCAGCGCCCCGCAGAGCAGCGCCACCCATATCCGCCGTGCGGCGACCGCCAGCAGCAGCGCGGCCAGGGCCACGAACCAGGTCGCCTGCCGTAGATGCGTTCCGGCGGGCACCAGCCGTTCCACGCCCCAACCGGGATGGACCGGCGACAGCCAGGTGGCCGTGCCGGGCGGCGCGTAGGTGGCGACGGCGAGCCCGAGATACGCGGCCAGGCCGGCGATCGGGGCGGCCACCCGGAGCGGCACGAGCCGGCCGACGACGACCCCGAGCGCGCTCGCCGTCCACAGCGCCAGCACACCGACGGCGAGCGTCCACCACCAGTCACCGCCGGCATAGGTGGCGAGCCGACCGACCAGCACCGCCGCACCGGCCAGCGCGACGAGCAGGCCGGCGGTGCCGGCGAGCGACACCGCCAGCCAGCCCACCAGCATCGGCTGCCAGGCCGGGCGCGGGGTCGAGGCGAGCAGGTCGCCGATCTGCCGCCGCCGCTCCCGGCCGGCCTGCCAGGCACCGGCCGCCACCATCAGGGCCACGAGGATCAGCATTGACTGCCGGACCCATGACGCCAGTCCGGCCCAGCGCCCGGCCCAGTCGTCCTGGTGCACGGCGAGCATCCAGATGTTCGCGCCGAACATCACCAGCGCCGCCGCCGGCGCCGTGCCGCGCAGCAGTTCGACCCGCAGCTGCCGCCTCACCGGCGTACCCCCCGGGCGTCACGTAGCGCGGCGCTGTAGCCGCGCTCGATGGGCGAGTCGCCGCTACCGGGGTCGGTGCCGAGCGCGGCGAGTTCGTCGGGTGTGCCGGTGAAGACGAGCCGACCGCCGTCGACCAGGCTGACCGTCGCGCACGCCGACGCGACGTCCTCGACCAGGTGGGTGCTGACCAGTACGCAGGCGTCGACACCGATCTCGCGCAGCAGCGCCCGGAAGTCGACCCGCTGCTCCGGGTCCAGGCCGGCGGTGGGTTCGTCGAGCAGCAGCAGCCGGGGATCGTTGACGATGCCCTGGGCGATCCCGGCCCGGCGCAGCATCCCGCCGGAGAGGTGCTTCATCCGGTCGTCGGCCCGGTCGAGCAGCCCGACCCGCTCCAGTGCCCGGTCGACCGCGAGCGGCACCCCGGCCGGCGGCATCTCCTTGAGCCAGGCGAAATACTCGACGAACTCCCGCACCGTGAACCGTGGGTAGTAGCCGAACGTCTGCGGCAGGTAGCCGATCCGGCGGCGGACCTGACGCAGCACGGCCGGGTCGGCGACGTCCCGACCGAGGAGACGGATCCGGCCGGCTTCGGGGCGGTCCACGGTCGCCAGCACCCGCATCAGCGTGGTCTTCCCGGCCCCGTTCGGGCCGAGCAGCCCGTGTACGCCGGTGCCGAGGTGCAGGTCGAGGCCGTCGAGCACCACCCGGTTGCGGTAGCCGATCCGTACCCCTTCGACGGTGACCGTCATCGAACCGCCCCTTCGCGTGTCGTCCGTACGAGGAAGAGCCCGGTGGCCGCCGCCAGCACGGCCAGCCAGGGCGGGCCGGCGGCCGGCACGACCAGCCACTGCGGCCCGGAGGCGGCGAGCACCAACAGCGCCCAGCCGCCCGCCACCAGCGCCGCCGCCCGGACCGGGGCGATCAGCGACCCCAGTCCGAGCGCCAGCCCGGTCAGCGCCAGACACGGCAGCAGCCACATCGCCGGTACGCCGATGCCCGACGTACCGCCGGCCACGACCGCGACGGGAACGGTGACGGCGAGCACCGACAGGGTGCGCCACAGGACGATCCGCAACCCGCCGTACGGGCTGGCCGCCACCATCTCGTGCAGCGGATCGGTGTGCGGCCCGTAGGAGGCGGCGACACCGAGCACCGGCAGGACCGGTGCGATGAGCAGCAGCAGCCACGGCCGGATCAGCAGCGGGTCGAACGCCGCCCCGACCGCCAGGGCGAGGGTCGCGACGACCGAGACGAACCAGGCGACCCGGGCCGCCGGTGCGGCGCCCAGCAGCATCATGCTCCGGCGCCACCTGGTGCCGGGGCGGACCCGGCCCTGCGCGGGCAGCACCGCCGGCAGTTCGGCGGCCGCCGGCACGTCGACCGCGAGCCGGGAGCGACACGCCGCGCACCGGTCGAGGTGCGCCTCGACCGACCAGGCGTCGGTGTCGGCCAGCCGCTCCCGCGCGTACGCCCGCAGCACGGCGTCGTCGAGGTGGAAGCCGCTCACGACAGCGCCGCCCGCAGCGCACGCCGGGCCCGCAGCGCCCGCGTCTTCACCGTGCCCTCCGGCAGGCCGAGCACGACGGCGGCCTCCCGGATCGTGAGGCCGTCGAGCACGGTCGCCTGCAGCACCGCCCGCAACTCCGGTGCCAGGCTGCGCAACGCGACCTCCAGCCGGGCGTCGTACGTGTCGGTCATGGCTTCCTCCTCGGCGGACGGTGACCAGGTCAGCAGGGTCTCGTCGGGCAGTTCGACGGTCTGCGGGCGGACCTGCTCGCGGCGGCCGGCGTCGATCAGCCGCCGGACGGCGATCGACCACAGCCAGCCGACGACCTCGCCGTCCCCGCGATAGCTGCCGCCCGCCCGCCAGACCGCGAGGAACGTCTCCTGGAGCAGTTCACGGGCGAGTTCGGGGTCGCGGCAGCGCCGCCGCAGCCGCAGCGTCAGCCAGGGCGCGTGCCGCGCGTAGAACGCCTCGAACGCACGGCGGTCGCCCCTGCCGATCCGGCGCAGCAGCACCCCGTCGCCGATCTGGTTCACACCAGCTAAGGACGGATGACCGTGCGAAACGGTTCTCGGGTCCCCCGGTCGGGGAAGCCGGGCCCGTGGGCTAATCCTCCGGCAACCGGGACATCGCCGCACCGAGCTGCGCCCGCCCGGAGACGCCCAGCTTGCGGTACGCCCGCGCGAGATTCGCCTCCACCGTCTTCGGGCTGATGAACAACGTGTCGGCGATGACCCGGTTGGTGTGGCCGAGCGCGGCCATTCGCGCCACCCGCAGTTCGGTGGCGGTCAGCGTCGTCGACGACGCCACCCGCTCGCCGACCCGGGCCAGCTCGGCCTGCGCCCGCTCGGCGAACGCCGCCGCACCGACCCCGGCGAACTCGACAGCGGCCTGCTCCAGCGCGTCGCGGGCCTCCCGCTTACGCCGGGCCCGCCGGTGCGCCAGGCCGGCGACCAGCAGGCACCGGGCCCGGTCCAGCGGCAGGACATCGGCCGGCACCCCGTCCCGCGCCGCCCGGAGTTCGGCCAGCGCGGCGGCGACGTCACCACCGGCCGCACCGGCCAGCAGCACCCGGCTGCGGGCCAGGCCCAACGCCGTCCACGGCCGGGGCAACCGGGTGTGCCGCCCGGCGAGCCGGTCCAGCGCCGCCCGCGCCTCGTCGAGGTCACCGGCCCCGACACACGCCTCGATCCAGTCCGGCTCGAACCGCAACGCGATCGGTTCGGCGATCCCCTCGCCGGCCAGCATCCGCGCGAGATCGCCGTACGCGGCGGCGGCGTCGGCCATCCGCCCGGTCGACAGGGCCACGAACCCCCGCAACTGTGTGTGGATCCGCCGCGCCCACGGATCGTCGAGCCGCTCCGCGTGCCGCAGCCCCGCCTCGGCGACCAGCCGGGCCCCGGCCAGGTCACCCCGGTACGCGGCCAGCGTCGCCGCGAGCCACGTCTCACCGACCAGCCCGGACCCGAGCTGGTCGCCGAGTTCCCGGGCGGCCGCGATGTGCTCGCCGGCGGCCGCGAACCGGCCCGCGAACAGCTCCGTCTCGCCCAGGTGACACAGCACCTCGTGCAGCAGCGGCTCGTCGCCGCGCGCCGCCGCGTACCGGCGCATGTCGTGCAGCCGGGCCCGCGCCCGCCCGTGGTCGTCGACCGCCTTCCACCAGATCGCCGGGATCGTGCCGCTGAGCCGCGACGGGTGACCGTCCTCCAGCTCCAGGGCCCGGTCCACCAGTTCCGGCCGCGGCGGCAGCCCCGCCCGCACCTCGTGGAAGAACAACTGGAGCAGGACGGCGCAGACCAGTTCTCGGTCGCCGCCGGCGGACAGGATCTCCAGCGCCGTACGGGCATGCCGCCGCCCGGCCTCCGGCGCGTCGTTGAACAGGCTCAGGTGCGCGTGCAGCCGTCCGGCGACCCGGCTGTCCGCCGGTACGGACGAAAGCCCCTGCCCGGCCAACGTCACCGCGCCGGCGATGTCGTCGGTCGACCAGGCCACCATGGCCCGCAACAGCAGCGCCTCCGCCCGTGTCGCACCGCCCACCACCGTCGCCGCCACCGCATCCGCCGCCGGATAGTCCCCGCTGTCGAAATGGCAGTGCGCCGCCGCCAGCCGGTACCGGTCGCCGTCCGCCGCCGCGCCCGGCGGGGTCAGCCCGGCCGCCTGCTCGTACAACCCGGCCGCGACCGCCGGCGCCCCCCGCGACCGCTGCCGATCCGCCGCCGCCGCCAACTCGCCGGCCACCGCCGCATCGGCGGTGGCCGTGCACCGGGCCAACTGCCGGGCCCGCTCGTCCGGGTCGGTGACGGCCGCCGCCAGCCGCCGGTGCAGCCGGCGCCTGATCCCGGCCGGGATGCTGGCCCGCACCGCGGCGGCGTACGCCGGATGGGCGAAGACCAGCCCGGCCGCGTCGACGGTCAGCAGCCCCGCCTCCTCGGCCGGATCGAACGCCGCCGCCGACGTTCCGGCCGCGACGAGATCGTCGAGCATCGGCACCGCCAGCAGCGACGCCAGCCGTACCGCGTCGCGGCTGGCCGCCGGGAGCGACCGCAGCACGTCGGCGAGCAGGGGCTGGATCGACGCCGCCACCGGCAGGTCGTCGCCGGGCCGGGGCGGCTCCGGAAGCCGCAGCACCGCCCGCGCCAACTCGATCGCCAGCAGCGGATTACCGCCCGCGTCCCGGGCGATCCGGGCCAGCAGCGGCCGGCTGAGCGGACGCCCCAGCCGCTCACGCAGCGTGTGGTGCAGGGCGCCGACCCCGAGCGGGGCCAGCGTGATCCGTTCCACCTCGTCGCCGGCCGGACCGGCGTCGAGGCCGAGCGGCACCGCCGCCGGTGCGGTGCCGTCGGTACGGCTGCACACCAGCAGTGCCGGGCGGGGCGCCAGCCGGCGCAGCGCGAAGCGCAGGGCCCGGGCGCTCGGCGGGTCCAGCCACGGTGCGTCGTCGACCGCGACCAGCACCGGCGTCGACGCCGCGGCCACCGCACCGGCCAGCAGCGACCGGGTGGCGGCACCGACCGCCCGCTCGTCGATGACCTCGTCGGCCGTCGCCGCCAGCAGGATCACCTCGGCCGCGACCCGCTGCGGCGGCGGCAGCCCGGCCACCAGGTGCGCGCACGGGCGCAGCAGGTCGGCCAGGGCGGCGAACGGCAGCGCGGTCTCCGCCTCGGTCGGCGCGCACGCCAGGACCAGCCAACCCTCGGCCCGCGCCCGGGCGACCAGCGTCCGCCAGACCACGGTCTTGCCGATCCCGGCCGGGCCCTCGACCAGCACCGGTGCCCCGGCCGCCAGCAACTGCCACGCCTCCTGGACGGTGGCGTCCCGGCCGTACACCGCCATGGCGCGATGATGGCACGGCGGCGCCCGCCCGGGCGACGGCTCAGACCGGCGGTTTGCCGCAGACCGGGCTGTTCGGGATGGTCTCGCTGTTGGTGTAGACCTCCTTGCTCGATCTGATCCCGGACTCCGCCTTGATGGGTGGGATCTTGATCGAGGTGACCGGCTCCAGCAGGCTCAGGAACTTGTTGATCACTTTGACCACCGGCTCCAGGATCGAATACCCCACGCCGAAGACCGCGTGCACACCGATGCCGACCCCACGGCACTGCGCGTACGGCGCACCGAGCGCCGAACCGAGCGTCTGCCCGTACTTGACCTGCAGTTCGAAGTAGATGCCGGCCTTGAACAGGTAGGCGTTGATGCCGACGGTGAACCGGATGCCGTGCTCGATCACCAGGCCCATCACCCCGACCGGAACCCCGGTCAGCGAGTTGATCAGACTCGACTTGCGCTGGAAGTTGTGCGACACCCGCGGCCCGAACGACCCGTCGCGGTAGCCGAACCCGAGCGACCCGGCCAGCGAGAACTCACCCGAGCCCTTGATCGTGCCCACCTTCGCGCCGAAAGCGGTGCGAACCCCCAGCGTCTGGCTGACCGTGAACGACAGCGGGATCCCGGCCACCTGCCCGATCGGGAACGAGAAGTCGGCGGCGATCGGGAACTCCTTGCGGTGGTTCTGCCCGTCCTGGATCCCCGCCTCGAAGTCCACCTTGATCCCGAACCCGCCGCTGACCTCCAGTTCGGCCCGGCTGACCAGCCCGCCACCGATGCTGAGATGGAACTTCGCGTCCGGCTGCCGGGAGGTGAGCGTCACCGTGCCGACCAGCCGCACCCCGCCGTCGTCGTAACTGAAGTGCGCGCCGACCCCGTTGGTGCAGCACGACGAGAACACCGAATAGCCGTGCGACCTGTTGTTCGCCCCGCCACCACGCGCCGGCGGCGGGGCGACCGGCCGCTGCGCCAGCACCGGCGCCCGCAGCGGCCGTACGGCGACACTGCGGCCGAACGTACTCGGCGCCTGGGGCTCCTCCTCGGACCAGAACGGCTCCCCGGCCGAATGGACGACCGGATCGGACAGCTTCACGTCCTGCTGCTCGAACGTGCCGTCGCGGATCACCTCGGTGATGTCGACCGGGCCGACCGTCACCAGCAGGTCGTCGCCCTCCCGCGCGATGTCCAGCACCCGGCCGACCCCGCGCCCGGTGACGAACATGACCTCACCGGGATCCAGGTCGGCCGCGTTGCGCGCCTTCGCGTCGATCCGCCAGGTCAGCCCGTCGTCGGTGACGGACCGCACCGACCTGCCCCCGTCGCCGACGACGACGACGTCCGGCTGGAACGTCACGTCCGCGTCGCGGGCCGGTGCGGCCCCGTACCGCAGGTCCTCCTCGCCGCCCGGCGAGTTGCCGGCGCCGCCCCCGGAACAGGCGGAGACGGCGAGCAGCACCGCGACGGCGGCCGCCAGCACCGTACGGCGACGTCGGACGCCGCTCACAGCCGACCGGCGGCCGACCGGGCCGCCTGCTCCAGCCGCTTGTTGTTCTCGGCGTCGTCGGTCAGCCGGACCAGCCGGATCCCGACCCAGACCCCGCCCTTGCTGAAGAACACCATGCCGTTCTCCAGATGCGCCTCGTCACCGATGCCCGACAGCGCGGTGAACTCGTGGCCGAGTTCCCGGTCGATGTCCAGGACTTTCTTCGCGCCGTCACCGACGTAGATCTCCACCTGCGCCGTCGGCCCGGTCGGCGCCCCGCTGTACGTACACGTGTCCCGGATCGGCACCGGGTCCTCGAGCTTGGCGTCGGCGAGCGTCTCGGCTTCGGCCTTGGGCAGCAGCGCGCACGGGTCCGGAAGCTCGGCGGCCGGCGGCTCCTCGGGGGTCGGCTCGACGGCCGGCTCGTCGAGCGGCGACGTCACCGGCGGCTGTGCCACCGGCGCCTGCGGCGTCGAGATTCCGCAGCCGAGTGCTCCGGTGAGCACGAGCGCGGTCAGGCCGAGCAGGGAAAGGGTCTTGCGCATCGTGGCTCCAAAGAGTTCGGTCAGGCACAGTCCAGCGGCACGATCCAGACGGCCGGCGTGACCCGGTCCACCTGCCACCCCGCCCCCACCGCCGCCGCCTCGACGGCGGCGACGTCGTCCGCCTCGACCAACGCGATCACCACTTCGTCGGCCGGCACGTGGACGGCCACCACCAGCCGTACGCCGGAGTCGGCCGGCAACGCCGCGAGTGGCGGCGTTCGCTGGTCGCCCCGACGCTCGTAGCGCTCGACGGCGAACAGGGAACCGGGCACGTCATCGACGCTAGGCCGCGCCCCGGGCCGAGGAATCGGGTGTTTCCCTATGCACCCGCCGGGGTGTGCCGTTCGGCCTGCGGGGGTGCGCGGGGGCCGTTATCGTCGGGACATGTTGGGCGAATCGAAGGCGTTCTCCGGGTTCTCCGTCGACGACACTGCCGCCGCGAAACGCTTCTACGGCGAGACGCTCGGCCTGCACGTCACCGAGGCCGACGGCATGCTCGAACTGCACCTCGCCACGGGTGCGAGAGTGTTCGTCTATCCCAAACGCGACCACCGGCCGGCGGCCTTCACCATCCTCAACTTCCCGGTCGCCGACGTCGGGAAGACCGTCGCCGACCTCAAGGCCCGCGGCGTCTCCTTCGAGAGCTACGACATGCCCGGCCTGAAGACCGACGAAGACGACATCTTCCGGGGCGGCGGCCCGCACATCGCCTGGTTCACCGACCCGGCCGGCAACATCCTCTCCGTCCTCGCCGAGTAGGCCGTCCGACACCGGCTAGACCGGGGGTCCGCCCGCCTCGGCGAAGGCGCGTTCGAGGCCGTCGAGGACCAGGTCGAGCCCGAACGTGAACTCGTCGGCGTAGGAGTATCCGGGCCGCAGCGCGTGTTCGAACATCTCGGCGAGGTGTGGATACCCGTTGGCCGGCAGGTGTTCGACGATCCCGGCCGCCACGGTTTCGAGTTCCTCGGCCGTGGTGAACGGCAGCGTCGACTCCTGCAGCACGAACCCGTAGACGTACGCGTCGATGGCCGAGATCGCGTGCGCGACGAGGCGGATCGGGAACCCGGCGGTCCGCAGGCGCCCGATCATCCAGTCGTGGTGGCGCAGTGTCGCCGGGCCCGGGTTGCGGCGGGACTCCATCAGGCCGAGGGCCCAGGGGTGGCGCGCGAGCACCGTACGGGCGGAGGCGGCGCGCCGGTTCATGGCGCTCTTCCAGTCGGATTCGCCGTCGGGCAGCTCGATCTGCGCGAAGACCAGGTCGACGATCCCGTCGAGAATCCCGTCCTTGTTCGCCACGTGGTGGTAGAGCGACATCGCCTCGATTCCGAGCTGCTCGGCCACGTTCCGCATGGTCACGGCGGCGACCCCCCGCGCGTCGGCCACGCTGACGGCGGCCTCGAACACGCGCTCCCTGGTCAGTGGCGGGCGCTGCGACCGCTGCCGCTTCGGGCTCGGCACCACCGGGCACTCTCCGTTCCCTGATTGACGGCCTTACGGGTGTAAGGATAACCTGCAGCCAGCCTTACGCTCGTAAGGTTGATCCGCGGGTGTGAGCGACGCTGGCACCCGCCTATCAAAGGAGGACGGATGAGCACGCAGAAGGCCCTCGGGCAGGGCAGGCGGGTCTGCGTCGTCGGAGGATCGGGCAAACTCGGGCAGTACATGATCCGGCACCTGCTGGACCGCGGCTACCAGGTCGTGGCCGTCTGCCGCGAGAAGAGCGTCGGCAAACTGGCCGGGTTCGGCGACCGCATCACCGTCGTACCGGGACACACCGACGACCGGGAGGTGATCGCGAAAGCCGTCGCCGGCTGCGACGCCGTACTGACCGTGCTGGTCCCCTGGGGCGTCAAGAACTACTCGTCCGGCACCGCCCAGGCGGTGATGGACCACGCCCAGGCCGACGCGCGCCTGGTCTTCTCCTGCGGCTGGCACATCACCCGCGACGGAAAGGACGTCTACCCGCTCAGCGTCCGCGCCGCCGTCAGGTTCTTCGCGGTGGTCGGCCGGCTGGCCCGGGCCGTGGACATCAACGACCAGGTCGAGGCCTGCCGGCGGATCTTCGCCAGCAACACCCGCTGGACCGTCGTACGCGGCAGCGACCTCGAAGAAGGTGAGAGCCAGGGACTGCCGGTGTGGAGCCGGCACGTCGGCGACCCGATCCTGCGCAGCAACCGCACCCGACGCACCGACTTCGCCCTGTTCATGGTCAACGCCATCGTCGACGACGGTCTGATCCACGAGGCCCCGGCCATCGTCGGCCGCCAGACGCCCTCGGCGCTTGCCGCCGCCCGCTGACCGCGACAGGCCATACCATCGGCGGATGGAACCGCTGACCGTCGACTACCGGGTCCTCGGCCCGGCCGACGTCGACCTCGTCCTCGCCGCCGGCGACCTTTTCGACGAACCGCCCCGACGGGAGTGGACCGAGCGGTTCCTCACCACTCCCGGCCACCACCTCGTCCTCGCGGACACCCCGGACGGGCTGGTCGGATTCGCCACCGGCGTCGAGATGATCCACCCCGACAAGGGCGTCGAGATGTTCATCTACGAACTCGGTGTCGCCGAACACGCCCGCAACCGCGGCATCGGCCGCGGCCTTGTCCGGGCCCTGCGGGATATCGCCCGCGCCGCCGGCTGCTACGGAATGTGGACCGGCACCGAACACGACAACGAGCCGGCCCTGCGCATGTACGCCGGCTCCGGCGCCACCCTCGAACCGGGTACCACCATCGTTGTCTACGACTGGCCCGACCGATAACCGCTGGCGGCCGCCCGCACCGCCACCGACGATCAAGGACGTGTCAGTTCCCGTACGTCAGATCCGCGCCGTCCACACCGCCGACACGATCACCGTCTACCAGGCGTACGCGGCCCCGATCGCCCGCCCGGCGCTGGCCGCCGGACGGTTCGTGGACCCGTTCAAGCGCGAGCGCATGACCTGGATCAAACCCTCGTTCCTCTGGATGATGTACCGCTGCGGCTTCGCCACCAAGCCGGGCCAGGAACACGTCCTCGCCGTCGAGATCACCCGCGCCGGCTTCGAGTGGGCGCTGGCCAACTCCTGCCTCAGCCACTACGACCGCGACCGTTACGAGAGCCGCGCCGACTGGTCGGCACGGCTACGGGCCAGCCCGGTCCGGGTGCAGTGGGACCCCGAACGCACCCTGCACCTGGCCGCCCTGCCACACCGGTCACTCCAGGTCGGACTCAGCGGCGACGCCGTCCACCGCTACGTCGACGACTGGACCGTGGGGCTCACCGACGTCACCGACACCGCCTACGCGATCCGGGACCGGCTACGCGGCGGCGACGAGGCCGGTGCCGTCGCGCTGCTGCCGCCCGAGCGGCCGTACCCGCTGCCCGCCGGCCTCGCCGCCACCGTCCGGGCCGGCGGCTAGCCCGGCCGCTGCGCCGGCCCCGGTCACGGCCGCCGGAGCTGTTCGGCCGTGATCCGTTGGGTGAACCACGCCGGTACGGCGATCAGGAGCAGCCCGACGACGGTCGCGCCGGCCCCGAGCAACAGGATCGGAATGATCCGGCCGAAGACCGCGGCCGTCGGGGTGTCGAGAACGGCGGCGAGGCTGGCCCCGACGACGATCGTGGCGACAGCGGCGGCACCGACCCCGACCACCAGCGGCAGCCCACCGAACCCGGTCTCACCACCGGCGATGACGGCCGGCCGGACGCCGACGACGGCCAGGGTCGCGTTGTCCCGACGGCGCTCCACGGCCCGGTCGACGGCCGCCGCAGTGAACGATCCCATGCCCAGCACGAGGCTGATGCTCAGCCCGGCGACCAGGAGCGTGAAGAGCAGGTCGCTGTCGATACCCGTATGGATGCCGAGGTCCCCGTTGAGGTATCCGGCCGGTGCCCGCGCCGAGACGATCCGGGCCGCCCGGTCGAGGGATTCCCGGTCGGGCGCCAGGAGCAACGGAATGTCCGGCCGGACCGCGAGGTCGGCGGCGATCGGTGCCTGTCGGGTGACCAGCAGTAGGTTGCGGTATCCGATGTCGTAGCGGCCGGTCAGATCCAGGGCGTGCCGCGGCACCGGGATGCGGACGCCGTTCTCGGCCGTCACCTCGGCATCCGGCCGCAGGGGCGGCGCGCTGCCGGGATAGCGCAGTTGGTACGTCTCGCCGTCCACACACGTCTGGCCCGCGCCGAGGGTGTGCATGGCGGTGACGTCGGCGCAGTCGGCGATCAGCACCGAGTCGTGTCGGCCGTCCACCGTCACCGGGGTGAAGTCGTCCTCGATGAGCGTCGTGCCAGGGACCGCGCGCAGTGCGTCCACGACGCCAGGATCGTTGCTGACGACCTGGTAGAGCGGGCTGAGTCGGTCGTTGCGCAGGTCACGGTCGTTGGTGAACAGCGCCGCTCCGAGCGACCCCATCCCGATGACGAAGAGCGTCACCGCCAGCGAGGCGACCAGCCGGGGTGCGACGCCGGGAGTGTGCCGTACCCGGGCGGCGGCCAGCCCGAGCCAGACCGGCGCGTTCGGGATGCGACCGACCGCGACGGCCAGCCAGTACGCCAACAGCGGCAGCACCAGCGGCAGCGCCAGGCCGGTGACCAGCAGCCCGACGATGAAGACCGTGCCTCGGCCGGTCGGGGTCAGCGGGGCGGCGTCCGTGGCGGCGAACACCACCGCGCCGAGCCCGCAGACCATCGGCAGCGACCGCCACCAGGCCGGCCGCCGCGCCGACCCGCCACGGCGTACCGAGAGCGGCCTCGACCTGGCCGGCCGGGCGGCGACCACCCCGACCAGGACCGCGAAGAGCACCGTTCCGGCGAGCACTGCGGCGATCCAGCCCGCCGGCAGCGCGATGTCGGCGGCATACCAGTGCAGGCGGCCGATCCGCCAGCCCTGGGACAGCGGGGCCAGGCCCGCGAACACCGCCGCGCCGAGCAGGGCACCACCGGCGGCGACCACACCGGTCTCCACGACGTTGACCAGCGTCGCCTGCCGGGCCGAGACGCCGAGCAGCCGCAGCGCGGCGATCCGCCGGTCGCGGGTGGTGGCCGAGAGCCGGGCGCAGGTGGCCAGGAAGGCACCGAACGGCACCAGCACGAACAGCGCGAACGCGGCCGCCAGCCACCGACCCGGCGTGAACACGTCGACGCCGGTGCCGTACATCGAACCGCGGGCGAAGGTCGGTGGGGCGCCGAAGCCGACCACGGCACTGTCCCGGAAGAACGGCTCGTCACCGTTGAGCATCGGATCGCCCGCCGGCACGCCCACGTAGGCGCGCAGTTCGTCCGGCGCGACCAGGCCGGCCGGTCCGATGACGCCGACGACCCGCTGCGGGAAGCGGTCGGCGGCGCGTTCGTCGACCCGGATCAGATCCGCCAGCGCGGGGGAGAGCACCACCTCGTCAGGACCGGGATAGGCGTCGACGCCCGGTGGGCGGGGACTGTCGGCGGTCGCACCGGTGAGCGCCGTACGGCGCACCACCCGGGTGCCGATCCCGTCTTCGATCTCGATCATCCGTAGCTGGCCGGGACCGTTCTCCACCTGCACCGGGGTGCGGGCCCCGGTCCGCTCCTGTTGGTTTGCGGCGACCGTGGCCCCGGCCAGGCCGGCCAGCACGGTGCACACGCCGATCGCCGCGCCGCTGGCCATCAGCACCGTACGGAGCACACCGGCGCGGCCCGAGCCGACCGACAGGCGCAGGCCCAGCCACAGCCAGCGGCTCATGCGGCGACCTGTCCGTCGCGCAGGAAGACGGTCCGGTCGGCGTACGCGGCGACGCGCGCCTCGTGGGTCACCATCACCACCGCGCTGCCCTGCTGGCGGGCCAGTCCGGTGAGCGCGTCGAGCACCAGTTCACCGGCGACGCTGTCCAGCGCCCCGGTCGGCTCGTCGGCGAAGACGACGGCCGGACGGTGCACCAGGGCGCGGGCGACCGCCGCCCGCTGGGCCTGACCGCCGGAAACCTCGCCGGGGCGGCGGTCGGCGAACTCCTCGACCTCCAGTTCGCGCAGCAGCGCGGCGGCCCGGGCGCGGGTCTCCGACCGGCGGACCTTGAGCAGCCGCAGCGGCAGCTCCACGTTCTCCCGCAGCGACAGTTCCGGAACCAGGTCACCGAACTGGAGCACGAACCCGAACGAGGTCAGGCGCAGGGAACTGCGGGCGCCGTCGGCGAGGTTGTCGATACGCCGGTCGCCGAGCCGGATCTCGCCCCGGTCGGGGCGCAGGATGCCGGCGAGTACGTGCAGCAGGGTGGACTTGCCGGAGCCGGACGGGCCCATCACCGCGACGAGTTCGCCCTCGCCGATCTCGATGTCCGCGCCCCGTAACGCGTCGGTCGCCCCGAACCGGATCCCGACCTCGCGGGCAAGGAGGGTCATGCCGGCCCCTCGTCGGTCTCACCGATCAGAGCGGCGAGCCGGTCCAGGCGGGCCTGGGCGCCGTCGATCCACTTGAGGTCGGCGTCGAGGTGGTACATCTCGAAGTCGGCGTCGAGTTGGGTGATCAGGTCGCCGCGCTGGCGCAGCGCCCGCATGTCGCGCATCCGGGCGAGGTGGGCCTGCCGTTGCTGGTCGAGCAGTTGGGTCGCCGACCGGCCGCTGGACAGTGCGATGACCATCTTCGCGAACAGCACCCGGCGGGTGGCGGTCACGTCGGGCACCTCGGGCTCTTCCAGCCACCGCTCCAGTTCGGACACTCCGGCGTCGGTGATGGCGTACATCCGGCGGTCCGGGCCCTCGCCGGCGGTCACCCCGGCCAACTCGATCAGGCCGTCGCGGTCGAGCCGTTGCAGGGTGGCGTAGACCTGGGCCGACTTCAGCGGCCGGGACGAACCGAACCAGCCGTCGTAGCGGCGGCGCAGTGTGTAACCGTGCTGTGCTTCCGGCTCGAGCAGGCCGAGCAGGGTGCGGGAGACCGACATGGCCGAGACGGTAGCAACCCGGTTGCTAATTAGCAACCGGGTTGCTAGTCGTCCGGCTCGGCGGACTTTCCGTCGAGGTATCGATCATCTACGATCAATCGCCACGATGATCAACGCTGGAGGACCGATGAACGATGAGAGTCGATCGCGCCGGCCGCGTGACGTCGCGGCGAGCCGGCGTACCCTGCTTGCCGCCCTGGGCGCCGGGGTCGGCGCCGGCGCGCTCGGACTGCCCGGCCCGGCCGCCGCCGCCGGCCCCGGCACCTGGACCAACCCGACCCGCGGCACCCTGACCTCCGGATACAAGACCCCGAGCCGGCCCGGTCACCTCGGCTGGGACGTCGCCGCCGCCCAGGGCACCCCGGTCTACGCGGCCGCCGCCGGCACCGTCCGCGACATCCGGACCGGCTCCTACCCTGGCGACCAGACCAGCGGTCCGCTGCCCGGACGCACCGGCAACAGCGTCCACCTCAACCACGTCGACAGCTTCTTCACCTACTACGGCCACCTGCACCGGGTCCTGGTCAGCCCCGGCCAGCAGATCAGTTGCGGACAGCTGATCGGGCTGATGGGCACCACCGGCAACTCCACCGGCCCGCACCTGCACTTCGAGATCCACCGGCCCCGGCTCACCTCGACCGACCCCCGGGTGTTCCTGGCCAACCGGGGGATCAGCCTCGGCTCGACCGCCCCGCTCGGCAGCACCGGCTGGCCCTCGGTCTCCGGCGGCACCGGCTGGGTCCAGCGGACCATCCAGTACCTGCTCCGCGGCCGGGGCGTCTCCGTCGTCGTCGACGGCTACTTCGGGCCCGGCACCGCCTCGGCCGTCCGTACGTTCCAGAGTGGACGCGGCCTCCACGCCGACGGTCTGGTCGGCCCGATCACCTGGACCGCGCTGATCCTGCCCGTGCAGCAGGGCAGCTCCGGCGACGGGGTCCGGGCCGCCCAGACAGCGCTGAACGCCCGCGGTGCCGCACTCCTGGTCGACGGCGCCTTCGGCGCGGTCAGCGCCGCCGCGGCCCGTAGCTTCCAGAGCGCGAACGGGCTGCTCGCCGACGGCCAGGTTGGCCCGCTCACCTGGAGCGTGCTCGTCTGACGGTGTCGATCGCCCGCCGGTAGCCGTAGGTCTCGTACCGCTTCCGGAACCCGAGGGAGGCGTAGAGCCGGCTGGCGGCGACGTTCTCGGCGTCGTGGCTGACGGTGACCCGGGTCAGGCCGAGTCCCGCCATCCACCGCATCGCGTGCCGCATCGCCGCCCCGGCCAGCCCGCGGCGCTGGAAGTCCCGGTGGGTGCCGACCGGTTCGAAGTGCCCGACCCGGTTGCGCCGGTCGATCCAGCAGACCGCGAAAGCGGCGATCCGGCCGTCCGGCGACTCGACGACGATCTCGTGCCCGGGGTCGTACCCCGGCTTTGTCATCACCGCCGACCGGTAGAGGTCGCCGGTCCAGGTGGTGCCGAACGAATGGTTGCGGGCGGCGGCGAGCTGCTCGGCGTCGGCCAGCCGCGCGGACCGTACGGTGAAGCCGTCGGGGAGCCGGGGCTCTCCGACGGCCTCACCTAGGTCGCGCTCGTTGACGTGGTCCCAGGTGCGGAAGCGGACGAAGCCGAGCCGTTCCAGCAGTTCGATCCTGGTTGTGTCCGCGTCGAAGACGTCGGTCAGGACCGCCCCCTCGTCGGTCTGACCGGCGGTCGTGTCGGCCGCCGCCCGCAGCATCGTCAGCTCGGCCGCCCCACCCCGCAGCCCGGGGGCGGTGAAGACATCGAACGCGTTGCCGAACCGGCCGTTGACGGCCAGCCCGATGATGTCACCGCCCCGCTCCCACAGCTGCACGAGTTCGCCGACCGGACGGCCGCGCAGGTTCTCGTAGATCCGGTGCGGCACCTCGCCGACGTGGTCGTACCCGCAGCTTCCGGCCTGTGCGATCCAGCCGGCGAAGGTGTCCGTCAGGCGGGGCAGGTCGGCATCGCGGTAGCCGCGGATCCGCAGGTCGTTCGCTGTCACGCCCCGTTTTATAGCCGGCCGCCGGCCGTCGGCTCAATGGGATACCGGCTGGTCGAGACGTACCCGACGCAGCCGGACGCCGACCACGACGGCGGTGGTGAACAGCAGGGCGGCGCCCACGACCGCGGCCAGTTTGAAGCCGTCGGTGAACGCGACGTTCGCCGCCTGCATCAGCGGGCCGGCGAGTTCCGCCGGGAGCCCACCGGCGGCGGCGACCGCGCCGCCGAGGGTGCCGGTCGCGGCGTCGGCGGCCCCGGCCGGCACGCCGGCGGGCAGTGAGTCACCGATCCCGTCCCGGTAGGCGACGATGGCGACACTGCCCAGGACGGCGATGCCGAGCGCGCCGCCGAACTCGGCACCGGTCTCGCCGAGCGCCGCCGCGGTGCCGGCCCGGGACGGCGGGGCGGTGGAGACGATCAGGTCGATGGCGAGCGGGGCGACCATCCCGATCCCGAGCGTCAGTACGGTGTAGCCGGCGATGACCACGATCTCGGACGAGTCGACGCCGATCCGGCTGACCAGCAGGAATCCGCAGCCGGCGACGGCCAGGCCGGCGCCAGCGACGAGGGCGGGCCGGGCCACCCGGACAAGTGCGGTGGCCAGCGCGATGCCGACCATGGTCCCGCCGACCGTCGGGAGCATCCACAGGGCGGCGGTGAACGGCCGGAGCCCGAGTACGACCTGCATGTACTGCACGGCGAGGTAGCCGGTGCCGGCGCTGGCGAAGACCATGATCGCGTACGCCGCGATGGCGGCGCTGAACGCACCGTTGCGGAAGAAGCCGATGTCGATCAGCGGATCTGCCATGGTCGACTGGCGACGGACGAACAGCACCCCGAACCCGAGCCCGACCACGATCGCCAGCACCGCCGGCCAGTGCAGACCGACCTCGGCCAACTCCTTGATCCCGTAGATGACCGGCAGTACGGCCGCTATCGACAGCAGCGCGCTGAGCAGGTCGAAGCGGCCACCGGCCGGATCCCGGTGCTCGGGCAGCAGGATCGGAGCCAGGATCAGCAGCAGCACCATCACCGGCACGTTGATCAGGAAGACCGATCCCCACCAGAAGTGTTCGAGCAGCAGCCCGCCGATGATCGGGCCGAGTGCGACGCCACCGGTGAACGCGCCGGTCCAGATGCCGATCGCGGCACGGCGCTGGTCGGCGTCGTGGAACATGTTGCGGATCAGGGCCAGCGTCGACGGGGCGAGGGTGGCGCCACCGATGCCGAGCAGGGCGCGGGCGGCGATGAGCAGTTCGGTGCTGTTCGCGTACGCGGCGAGCAGGGAGGCCGCGCCGAAGGCGACGGCACCGATCAGCAGCAGTTTCCGCCGGCCGATGCGGTCGCCGAGCGAGCCCATGGTCAGCAGCAGACCGGCCATCAGGAAGCCGTAGACGTCCATCACCCAGAGCAGTTGGGTGCCGCTGGGTTGCAGGTCGGCGCTGATCCAGGGCGTGGCCATGAAGAGCACGGACAGGTCCATCGAGGCGAGCAGGGCGGGCAGGACGAGCACGGCGAGGCCCACCCATTCCCGCGCACCCGCCTTGGCGGTGTGGTCAGTCATGCCCCGGAACTATACGAGCGTCTTATACATACGTCTAGTACAGGCGTATAGATCATGGCGTACGATGGCCGCATGGGACATCGGGAGGACCTGCTTGCCGGCGCGAAACGCCTGGTCAAGGAGAAGAGCTTCGGGCAGATCACCGCCCGCGACCTGGTCGCCGAATCCGGCACCAACCTCGCCTCGATCGGCTACCACTTCGGGTCGAAGGAAGCCCTGCTGAACGCGGCGATCCTGGCCACGTTCGACGAATGGGGTGACGCGATCACGCCGGCGGTCGAGATGGCCGCCGACGGGGAACCGGTGGACCGGCTGGAAGCGTTCCTGAACGGCATCGTCGCGGCGGTCCGGGCCGACCGGACGGTGGCGGCGGGAAGCACCCAGGCGCTCGCCGTCGCGTTGCACGCGGCCGAGGTCCGTACCCAGGTCGCGGAAACCTTCAAGGTCGCCCGCCGCGACATGGTGGCCCTGCTGCTGCTCGTCGACCCCGACGACGTCACCGAGGAACAGGCGCGGACCGTCGGCTCGCTTGCCATGACGATGATCAACGGCATGGTGCTGCAGTGGCTCATCGACCCCGACAACGCCCCGACCGGCCACGACCTCGCCGTAGCCCTGCGCGCCCTGGCCGGTCAGCCGACCTGACCCGGGCGCCGCCCCGCCCGTGGCCCCCGCCCGCGCCCCTCGCGCTGATGGCCCTCGCGCTGATGGCCCTCGCGCTGATCAAGGAGTAGTTGCACGACAAACCGTGACACAACAACCACGATTTGTCCTTGATCAACGCGCACCCCCGGGTGACGCGCACCCCCGGGTGACGCGCACCCCCGGCGACGCGCACCCCGGGCGACGCGTGCCCGCGTGCCAGGGGGAGCGCCGGGGTCACATCCGCAGGTGCTCCCAGGCCAATACCGGGGCACCGAGGTCGGCGACCGACGCGAGCAGCCCCAACCTGGCCCGCCGCAGCGGCTCGTCGTCGACCATCACGAACACGTCGTCGAAGAACGTGTTCACCGGCCGTACGATGCCACCCACCGCTTCGACGAACCGGTCCAGGTCCGGCGCCTCACCGAGCCCGGCCCGGGCCCGCACCAGCGCGTCGTGCAGCGCGACCTCCGCCGGCTCGACCAGCACCCCCGGGTCGTACTCCGCCGGGGTGCCGGCCGGCACGATCCGCCGCGCCCGCTGCAACGCCTCGGTGAGCTGCTGGAACCCGGGCTGCTCGACCTGCTTCGCCAGCTGGGCCAGGATCCGGTCCAGCAGGTACGGCCGGTCGGCGTGCGGCAGCACCGCCCGGATCCGGTCGACCGGCTGGTCCTCCTCGGTGAGCTGCTGCTCGAACCGGCGGGTGACGAACTCGGCGACGGCCTCCAGCACCTCGTCGGAGACCGGAACCGGCTGCAGTTGCGCCGCCATCCCCAGCGCCGCACGCAGCGACACCGGCGCCAGCACCGGTCGCCGGCGGAACACCCCGAGCAACCCGAGCGCGGCCCGGCGCAGCGCGAACTGGTCACTGCTCCCGGTCGGCAGCCCTACCGTCGCCGCCAGCCCGGTCAGCAGGTCGAGCCGGTCCGCGACCGACAGCAGCTCACCCGCGGCGCCCCGCGGAAGCGCGTCCTCGGTGTTGCGGGGCCGCTCCGCCTCGAACAACGCCTCGGCCACCGCCGCCGGCTCCCCGGCATGGGCCGCGTAGTCGCGGGCCATCGTCCCGGCGAGACTGGTCATCTCCGTCACCAGCTGGCTGCCGAGGTCGAACTTGACCAGCTCCGCGGCCCGGTCGAGCACCGCCCGGTCCGGCCCGTCGAGCCCGACCTCGTCCGCGAGCCGCCGGGCCAGCGCGCCGATCCGGTCCGCCCGCTCCGCGACCGAACCGAGCCGGTCGGTGAACGTCAAGCGGGCCAGCCGCTCCCGCATCACCGCGAGCGGCGCCTCCCGGTCGGTGCGGTAGAAGAACAACGCGTCCTCGTACCGGGCCCGCAGCACCGCCTCGTTCCCGGCCCGGACCAGGTCGACGTCGACCGGCCCGTTCGCGACCGCGACGAAGTACGGCAGCAGCCGCCCGTCGGCACCCCGCACCGGCAGGTAACGCTGGTGCTTGCGCATCACCGTCGCCAGCACCGCCTCCGGCAGCGACAGGTAGCTCTCGTCGAACCCGCCCAGCAGCGGCGTCGGCTGCTCCACCAGGAACGCGACCTGCTCGATCAGGCCCGACTCGCCGTCGATGTCGACGTGGCCGGCCACCCCGGCGGACAGTGCCCGCGCCCCCTCGATGATCCGGGAACGCCGGTCCGCGTGATCGAGCACGATCCCGGCGGCCTCCACCGTCTCCACATAGGACTCCGCCGAGTCGACGGTGATCTCCGGGGCGGGCGCCGTCCGCAGCACCCGGGTCCGCCGGTCGGCGACCAGCGCCGACACCCGCGCCGGCACCACCTGGTCACCCCACAACGCCAGCAGCCACCGGATCGGCCGGGTGAACGCCAGCTTCGGGTCGTTCCACCGCATGTTCCGGCCCGACCGCAACGCACCGACCGCACCCTCGACGACACCGGCCAGCACCTCGGGCGCACCCCGCCCGATCTCACGCCGCACCAGCACCATGTGCTCGGCGTTGCCGACCTGCTGCCGTACCAGGTCGGCGACCTCGACCCCCTGCGCCCGCGCGAACCCCCGCACCGCCGGGGTCGGGTTCCCGGCCGCGTCGAACGCCGCCGCCGCCTTCGGCCCCTTCACCACCCGGTCCTGGTCCTCCTCGCGGGCCGCGACCTCCTCGACCAGCGCGACCAGCCGGCGCGGCGTCGCCCGCACCGTGACCCGACCGTGTGCCAGCCGGGTAGCCGCCAGCCGCGCCTCCAGTTCCCGCGCCAGCTGGCCAGCGGCAGCCCGCCCCTCGACCGGCGGCATCTCCTCGGTGCCGACCTCGCACACGAACGCGCGCGGCTCCGGCCCACGCGGCACCAGGTCAACATCAACAGCCCCGGGTACGGCGATCGGCGCGCAGACCCCCAACGGATGATCCAGCTCGGCCCGGCGCTCCATCCACAACCGCGCCACGTCACCGGCCAACTTACGCATCCGGGCGAACTCGGTCGCCCGCTCCGCCGTCGACACCGCACCCCGCGCGTCGAGCACGTTGAACGCGTGCGAACACTTCAACACGTACGTGTGCGCCGGCACCGGCAACCCGGCGTCGATCATCCGCTGCGCCTCGGCCGCGTACAGCTGCAACAGGCTGCGGTTCGCCGCGATGTCCGCGTCGTCGAGGTAGTAGCGCGACATCTCGTACTCGCCCTGGCCGAACAGTTCCCCGTACGAGACGGTGTCGGTGTAGGCGATCTCCTTGAAGTGCCGCACCCCCTGCAACGCCATCAGGATGCGCTCCAGCCCGTACGTGATCTCCACCGCCGGCGGGTCGAGGTTGATCCCACCCGCCTGCTGGAAGTACGTGAACTGGGTGATCTCCAGCCCGTCGAGCCAGACCTCCCAGCCCAGCCCCCAGGCGCCCAGCGCCGGCGACGCCCAGTTGTCCTCGACGAACCGCACGTCGTGCGCCGCGACGTCGATCCCGAGCGCCGCCAGGCTGCCCAGATACAGCTCCTGGCTGTTGCCCGGCTCCGGCTTCAGGATCACCTGGAACTGGGTGTGCGTCTGGACCCGGTTCGGGTTCTCCCCGTACCGGGCGTCGTCGGGGCGGACCGACGGCTCGACGTACGCGACCCGCCACGGCTCCGGACCGAGCACCCGCAGGAACGTCGCCGGGTTGAGCGTGCCCGCGCCCACCTCGGTGTTCATCGGCTGGACCGTCAGGCAACCCTGCTCGCCCCAGTAGGCGGCGAGTCGGGCCAGCGCATCCTGCATCGTCAACACGTCGGGTAACTCCATCCGGTCGGGAGGCGGTCCCACCTCCCCGGCGATCGTCGTACGTCCGCACGCGACTCTACTTCTCACCGCGTTCCCGGTCGGATTCCGGAGCACGGCGACACCGCCCCACCTGCGCTCATGACGGACGGTAGTCAGCTGCCCGTGCGTTAGCATGCGAAACAAGCTCACCGCGCGGGAGGGTAAATGGCGCTCGACACATCGTCCGTCGCCGCCGACGGCAACGCCCCGTCCGCCCGCCCAGAGATCGATTTCTTCCTCGACACCCTGCAGGACGTGCCGCCGCACACCCTGACCGCCTGCCAGGGCTGGACCGCACACGAGGTGGTGGCCCACCTGGTTGCCGGCGTCGAACTCCTCAGCGGGCAGGCCCGGGCCCATCTCGAGGGGCGGCCCGCCCCGGCGGTGGACGACTGGGCGGCGCACGAGCTTTCGTACCAGGCGCTGGACGACCGCGTGCTGCGCCGCCGGCTGGAAACCGGCGAACGGGACATGACCGAGCTGTTCGAGCAGCTCGGCGCATCCGATCCCACCGCGGTGGTCCCCGGACTGGGATGGGGCATGCCGGTGGAGGAACTGGTCCTGCACATGCGGCAGGAGTTCGCCCTGCACCGCTGGGATCTCATCGGCGACGACGACCAGGGCGCCGAGATTCTGGCCCGGTCCGAACTGCTGGCGCATTCGGTGCGGATGCTCCAGAAATCGTTGCTCGCCACCGGTCTCGCCGCTGAGGGTGGAAGTGGACCCGACTTCACCGCCCGACTGCGCTGCCCCCGGCAACCCGATCTCCTGGTCGAAGTACACGACGGCAAGGGGCGGTTCGCGCTCGTCGATCCCGACGACAGCGCCGCCGTGGAAACGGATCCGGCAGCCCGGCTGCTCCTGCTGTGGGGCCGCCGCCCCGCGGATCCCCGGCGGGTCCGTAGCGGGTTGCCGCCCCGGCAGCTGCAACGGTTGCAGCAACTGCTCCGCGGATTCTGAACCCGGGTGTGAGCTTCCTGGACGTTGCCGAAGCACCGGCCGCAGTGGTGGACCCACCAGCGTTCGGTGACCCGACAGTCCTCGGCCAGCGGATCTCCATCGACCGCCCCGCCGACGGGGCGATATGCGCCGAACGCCTCGCATGAGCGGGACGGGGCGCAGGGTGACGGAGTTGATCTGGGCGCCAGCCACCTTATTCCGCAGGGATTAGGTGGTTCTTGCCCAGATCAACAACGGCACCCCGCGAGCAGGCGGGGACAAACGACGCATGCTTCCCATCGGGCACTGATGTTCCGCACGAACGTGCGGACCGTGGTGTCCCTTGGCTCGCCTGGCCCCTGCTGGGCGGGGAATCCGCACGTGCGTGCGGATTGGTGAACTGGAGTTTTCGTGGCGGAACCTGATCCCGTAAAGGGTACGAAATGGGTATCAGCTACCGATTGACGCTGGCCGGCGAAATCCCTCCACGGGACGTGGTGGAGGTCGCCGCTCCGGATGCCACCGAGGCGCGTACCCCGGCCGGCAACCAGCTGTTCAGTTCCGCTCGGTACGAGGAGAGCGGCTATCTGATGAATGTCAGCTCGGGAAGCAACGGCTACTACGACGCCGAGGACGACGACGGCTACTGGGAGTGGGAGCCTGCGGAATACGTCAACATCAGCTTCGACATGGGTAAGGACGACGAGGCCGTCGAAGGGGTTACGAATATGGTGACGGCGGTAGCCCGGGTGCTGGCCGATCGGCCCGAGGACGCCGCTCTCGTCCTCAACGGCAACTGGCTGTTGCTGACCCGCGTTGCCGGGACCCTTCGTAGACACCGGGCGCAGTGGTGGGCGCACTACGGCGTGGACGGCCTCATCCCCTGGTAGGTGCGACGCGTGGTGCTGGATCGGAAACGTGCACGGTCGAACACAGCCTCGCGCCATCTTCAGGGCCTCGGGTCTTCGTCGGGTTCGACGGTGAAGTGGCCGACCGGGCACGACCACGGGCGTGCCCGGTCGGGTCCTTCATGAGGGCGGCGGCCCGGACCGGGTCAGCGGGCGCCGATGACACCCCGTTGGCGCAGCCGGGCCTGCAACTCCCCGACATCCAGCAGGCGGGGAGCTACCCCGTCCAGCACCGCCAGAGCCGCCGCCGTACCCGCCGCCTCGCCGGTGGCGAAACAGGTGGCGGTGATCCGGGCCGACCCGTTCGCCTCGTGGGTGCTGGAGACACACCGGCCGGCGGCGAGCAGGTTGTCGTGCTCGGCGCCGACGAGGATGCCGTACGGGATGTCGTAGGCGGACGCCAGCCCGTCGGTGTGCGACAGCCCGGCCGAGTTGGCGTCGTGTACGTCGATCGGAAAGGCTCCCTGCCCGACGCTCTGCGCCGACCGGCGGCCCTGCTTCACGTCGTCCTCGGTCAGGGTGACGACGCCCCTGATCCGGCGGGATTCGCGTACCCCGACCCGGTCGGCGACCTCGGCCAGATAGGCGAGCCGGCCGCCGGGGACGTACTCGCGGAACCAGGCGACCGTCTCCATGACCTGCTGGGCGAGCTTGAGGTAGGCGTCCCCGTGGCTCGCCCCGGGCTCGACCGCGGTCCGGGTCAGGTTGAGCACCGCCTCGCCCCGGCTCGGCCAGGCTGCCAGGTGCATCTCGGTACGCCGCCACGACAGCCGGCCGTCGGCGTGCCCCCGTGCCAGCAGCTTCCCGAACCCCCACAGGTTGGCGTGGTCGTCGCCGGCGGCGCCGATCCGGCTGTCCGGCCGCAGGTCGTCGGGGTTGTCGGCGGCGTACTTCAGCAGCGGCGCGTAGTCGACGCCGCCGAGCTTGAGGAGCAGCGACCCGGGCTGGGTCGCGTCGGCCCGGTCGGTCTGGAACGACGCGCCGGCGAGTGCGAAGACGACCGCGTCGCCGGAGCAGTCCACGACGATCCCCGGGCGGATGGTGGTGCGCCCCCGCCCGGGGATCTCGGCGACGACGGCGGTGACCGTGGTGCCGGTCCCGCCGCCCTCGTTCCCGCCGGTCCCGGCGGCGGTCTCGACGTCGACGACGACGGTGTTGAGCAGCAGGTGTACGCCGGCCCGGCGGAGCAGTACGGCCTCGCACATGGACAGCTCGGAGTGGTTGACCGGCGTACGGGTGGCGGTGTACGACACGTCGTCCGGGATGTGGCCCGGCGAGCCGCCGTACTCCTGGAGCAGGGTGACGATGCGCTGGCCGACGCCGCCGGTGACCTGGTTGCCGGCGGCGTCGTGGAAGCCGGCGCTGTGCTCCAGCAGTTGGCGGGCGAGCGTACCGCCGACGTGGCCGCTGGCCTCGACCAGCAGGGTGTCGGCCCCGGTCTCCGCCGCCGCGATCGCGGCGGCGGTGCCGGCCGATCCGGCGCCGACGACGAGCACCTGAGGGGTGAGTACGGGGTTTTCGGTACGCGACACGCGTCAGCCTTTCACGCTGCCCGCGGTCAGACCCTTTTCGTAGTAGCGCTGCAGCACGAAGAAGAGTCCGACGACGGGGATGGTTACCAGGGTGCTCAGGGCCATGATCGCGCCCCAGCGGATGTCGAACGAGGTGACGAAGCCGGCCATCGCCACCGGTGCGGTGACGTTCTGGCCCTGCGCGATGACGCTGGCGAAGAGGTATTCGTCCCAGGAGAGGATGAACGAGAACATCGCGGTCGTCGCCAGCCCGGTCCGCAGCAGCGGCAGGGTGACGATGAGGAAGGACCGGAAGTAGCCGAGGCCGTCGACCCAGGCCGCTTCCTCCAGTTCCTTCGGCACGGCCTCGACGAACGACTTCATCAGCCAGGTGGTCAGCGGCAGGGTGATGGTCAGGTGGGCGACGATGATGCCGAAGAGGCCACCGACCAGCCCGAGTGCCGACAGCGCCAGGTAGAGCGGCACCAGCAGCAGGATCGCGGGGAAGAGGTACGACACGCTGAGGCAGGCGAGCAGCACCTTGCGGCCGGGGAACTCGAAGCGGCTGACCGCGTATCCGGCGGTGGTGCCGACGGTCACCGAGACGAGTGTGGTGACGACGGCGACGATGAAGCTGTTGACGAACCAGCGCACCGCCTCGCTGCCCTCGAAGACCTCCCGGTACCAGTCACCGGTCAGCCGGGACGGGATCAGCGACGGGTCGGACTGGAAGAGTTCGTCGGCGGGCCGGAACGAACTCAGCGCCATCCACAGGATCGGCCCGACCGCGAAGAACACGATCAGCGCCAGGGCGATGATCCGACCGATGACGGCGGCGACCTTCTTCCCCGACGTTTTCGGCGGTGCCTTCGACGGGGTGCGGGTCGGCCCGCCGTCGGCCTGCGCCGTGGGGGGCCGCCTGGCTTCGCTTGTCACGCTCACTTGGACCGCCTTCCCCGGGTCCGCACCACGAGCCAGCCGGCCACGCCGACCGCGGCGAGGAAGAGCCCGACGGCCGAGGCGATCGCGGCGGCGTACCCGATCCGGAACTCACCCATGACGACCTTGTAGATGTAGGTGGAGAGCACCTCGCTCGAGCCGGCCGGTCCGCCCCGGCTGAGCAGCCAGACCAGTTCGAAGTACATCAGCGTCCAGATGCCGCGCAGGGCCAGCAGCGCGATCGTCGCCGACTTCAGGTTGGGCAGGGTGATGTGTACGAACTCGCGCCAGGCGCCGGCGCCGTCGACCCGGGCCGCCTCGTACTGTCCCTTGTCGATGCTCTGCATCCGGGCCCAGTAGACGAGCATCGCGAACGGGAAGCCGCGCCAGATGTTCACCAGGATGACGGTGAACAGCGCCGTCCCCTCCAGGCCGAGCGGGGTGGCGCCGGCCGGCAGGACTCCCCAGGACTGCAGGTTGGTGCTGATGATCCCGTAGTGGCCGTCGAGCATCCACTGCCACACCAGGGCGGTGGCGATGACCGGTACGACGTACGGGATCAGCAGCAGTTGGCGGATCCACCGCATGCCGCGCCAGTTGGTGTCGATGAGCAGCGCCGCGATGAGCCCGAGGACGAGCTGGCCGGCGAGTGACACCACCGTCCACAGCAGAGTGTTGCCGATCGTGGACAGCAGGTTCCGGTCGCTGCCGAGTGCCGCGTAGTTGTCCAGCCCCACGTAGGAGGCGTCACCGGTCAGCAGGTCGATGGAGAACAGTGACGTACGGAAACTCTCGAAGATCGGGTACGCCAGGATTATCGCGAAGAGCAGTGCCGCGGGCACGGCGAACGCCATGCCCGCGCGCTGCTGCCGTCCGGTCAGGGTCCGGGACAGGAAGGCAGGTTGCGTCATTGCCATCAGGGGAACCAATCAGCTGACTTTGGCGAGACGCTTCATCTCGGCGTTGATGTTGTTGAAGGCCTGCTCGGCGGTGATGTTGCCGGCCGCGGCCGCCTGGAGCTGGTCACCGACGAAGGTGGTCGCCTCGATCTGGCCGGCGAGCTGGTTCAGGCCGGCCTCCATGCCGTAGCGGTACCACTCGGGCAGGATGTTCTCCCGGATGGTCTGGATCTCCGGGGCGAAGCGCCGCACGGTCTCGTTGCCGGTGTAGGTGGCGGACTCGGCGGCGCTGTTGGTCGCCGGCAGCGCGAACACCGGCCGGGTGTTGGTCCGGGCGGCGGCCAGGTCGGGCTGCATCATGCACTCGACCAGGGTCTTGGCGGCCTTTTCCCGCCGCTCGTTGCTCTTGCCGACCATGAAGAAGTAGCCGCCGCCGATCGAGCCCTGCGGCTTGATCTCAGCGGTCGGGCCGGGCAGCGGGAAGACGCCCATGTTGTCGATCATGCTCGGGTTCTGCTCGGCGGCCAGGCCGACGACGGCACCGAAGTCGAGCACCATGGCGAGCTTGCCCTGCGCGTATCCGGTCCGGAAGTCGTTCCACGTCCAGGTGCGCGACTCCGGCGGGGACGCCGCCTGGTAGAGGTCGAGCATGAACTGGGTGGCCTCGATCGCCTTCGCCGGGTCGCGGTCGAGCGCGTACTCGCCGGTCTGCGGGTCGAAGGTGTGTACGCCGTTGGCGTACAGGAACTGGTAGTAGGTCTGCGGGGCGACGAGCGCCGAACCCATCGGTACGGCGAAGCCGCGTACGCCGTTCGCCGGGTCGTCGAGCTGCTTGGCGGCGGCGAGCAGTTCGGGCCACGACTTCGGGATCTCGATGCCCTTGGCCTGGAAGAGGTCCTTGCGATACCAGACCTCCTGGTGCAGGGCCCAGTCCGGCACCGCCCAGGTCTGGTCGTCCTTGCCGACCGCGTGCAGGAAGGACGGGATGAAGTCGTCCTTGCCGTGGCTTTCGACGACGTCGTCGACGGGGACGATGAAGCCGCCGGCCTCGGCGGCGGCGACGCCACCCTCGATGGTGTTCATGATGTCGGGGCCGTTGCCCGCCTTGAAGGCGGTGACCATCTTCGGATACATGCTGTCGAACGGGACGGCCTCGAACGTCACGCTGACGTCCTGCTGCTGGGTGGCGCACTGCTCGGCCTGCTGCTGGATCGCCCCGGCCTGAGTACTCACCGTGAGGTTGGTCCAGAAGGTCAGGTTGATGGGTCCGCCGTCGTCCGCGCGGCCGGCAGAGTTGCCGGATCCGGCGCCGGGTGGACTGCACGCCGCGAGCAGCGCGACGGTCCCGGCCACCGCGGCGGCGGTGACTGCGAGCCTCGCTCTGGGGTGGTTGCGGGTCATTGTTCGTCCTCTGGTAGCGGTGCGGTGTGTGGTCTGTGTTATCGGTTACACGATCACGTGGCCGTCGCTTACCTGTCAAGAGCGGGCTTGAAACAAGCCTGTCATGCAGCGCAAATCCGTGGTTGACATCCGTCGGGTGATGCGAAATATTCGATCGTAGTTGTAACCGGTAACATCGAGCCCTGTCGAGAGAGGTCGTCACATGGCTTCAGCAGCACCCGAGTTCGCGGGAATCATTCCGCCGCTCGTGACTCCGTTCGACGCGGAGGAGAACATCGACACCGAAGCCCTGCGTGCGGAGATCCGCTTCCACCTCGCGGTGGGTGTGCACGGGCTGTGCGTCACCGGCTCGACCGGCGATGGACAGATGCTCTCGCTTGAACAGTCCGTGACCGTCTCCAAGATCGCCGTCGAGGAGGTCAAGGGTGCGGTGCCGGTCATCGCCGGCATCATCCGCGACTCGACCGCCGAGGTCATCCGCTACGGGCTCGCGCTCAAGGAGGTCGGCGTCGACGCCCTCCAGGTCACCCCGGTGCACTACCTCTTCCAGCCGGACGAGGAGACCACCCTCGACTACTACCGGCGGATCTGCGACACCACCGGACTGCCGGTCCTGATCTACAACGTGATCCCCTACGCGCTGATCCCGGCCACCACCGTCTACCGGGCCATCCAGGAGATCCCCGGCGTCGTCGGCGTCAAGCAGTCCGGCGGCAACATCCACCAGCTCGCCGACCTGCTCAAGGCCGCCCCCACCGGGGGTGTCGTCTTCACCGCCGTCGACGACCTGCTCTACCCGGCCTACCTGCTCGGCGCCGGCGGCGCCATCAGCGCCACCCTCACCGTCGTGCCGCAGCTCTGCGTCGACCAGTGGGACGCGGTCCAGAAGGGCGACCACAAGACCGCCCTGGAGATCCACAACAGGCTGCTGCCGGTGTGGCGCGCGATCGACGGCCCCAACATGACCGTACGCATCAAGACCGCGCTGAAGCTGCAGGGCCGCGACGGCGGACTCGGCGCCCACCCGCTCACCCCGGTCAGCGAGCAGGAGGAGGCGGTGATC
Organism: Polymorphospora rubra; assembly: GCF_018324255.1. Taxonomy (GTDB): domain Bacteria; phylum Actinomycetota; class Actinomycetes; order Mycobacteriales; family Micromonosporaceae; genus Polymorphospora; species Polymorphospora rubra. Next base: position 1,892,345 of record NZ_AP023359.1, on the reverse strand, counting down.
CGGGCCGCCCTCGTGGAGGCCGGCGCGATCGCCGCGTGATTGACTCACCGACGCCGAAGGCTGTAACTCTGGTGGACATCCCTCGGCCTGGAACAAGGAGTCGTCTGGTGGCAGGAATCCGGGACGTGGCCAAACTGGCCGGCGTGTCGACCGCGACCGTGACGCGCGCACTGCGGGACGAAGCCTCGGTGACGGCGGCGACCAAGGCCAAGGTCAGGGCCGCCGCCCTCCGGCTGGACTACGTCCCCAGCGCCGCGGCACGCGCCCTGTCCCGCGGCCGGTCCAACCTGCTCGGCCTGTTCGTACCGGACATCACCAACCCGTTCTACGCACAGGTCGCCCAGGGACTGGAGGACCGGGCCGCGGAGGCGCGCTACCACTGCGTGATCGCCAGCTCGCACCTCAACCCCGAGCGCGAGCGGCACCTGCTCACCTCGTTCCAGGACGGCACCCTCGCCGGACTCGCCGCCACCACCGTGGGCACCGACGAGGGATTCACCACCGCACTCGGTGCCACCCGGGGCCCGCTGGTCCTCGTCGACCGGCGGCCCCGGGGCATCAAGGCACCACTCGTACGCACCGACAACCGCAAGGTGACCCGGGGCGCGATCAGCCAGCTCTTCGAGATGGGGCACACCCGGATCGCGATGATCTCCGGGCCGCGCGACTTCGACACCGCCTGCCAGCGGCTCTCCGGGTTCCGGCTCGCCTACAAGGCGGCCGGGACCGCCCTGCCCGACGAACTCATCCGGCACGGCCACCTCGGCGAGGCCGGCGGCTACAAGGCAATGAACGAGCTGCTGGAACTCGACCCGCGCCCCACCGCGGTGTTCTGCTTCAACAACCTCGTCACCGTCGGGGCGCTCAAGGCGATCCGGGAGGCCCGGCTGCGCATCCCCGTCGACATCAGCATCCTGGCCTTCGACGACATGAATCTCTTCCCGCTCGTCGAGCCGCCGATCAGCGCGATCGACCAGCCCGCGTACGAGATGGGCCGGGCCGCCGCCGACCTGCTGCTGCGCCAGCTCGACGGCGAACGGGGGCTCGGTGACGTCGTACTGCCGGCAACGATGATCATGCGGGAGTCGCTGGCCCCGCCCAGCACCCGCTGAACCGAATCGAGAGACCACGACATGGCCGAAGCCTTCTTCGCGTCCGGGGCGGACTACGTCGACCGGGCCCTGCTCGGGTTCGCCCGCGACCACGGCGACATCGTCGAACTCAACCAGAACCCCGTCTACGTCACGGCGGTCAACCGCGACCCGCGCCGGCGCGTCGGCATCGTCTCCGGCGGCGGCTCCGGCCACGAGCCGATGCACATCGGGCTCGTCGGCACCGGAATGCTCGACGCCGCCGTACCGGGCAAGGTCTTCGCCTCGCCGCACAACCGGCAGATCTACGAGGCCAGCAAGGCCGTCGCCGGACCCGACGGCGTACTGCACGTGGTCAAGAACTACACCGGCGACCGGATCAACTTTGGCATCGCCGCCGAGCGGCTGCGGCACGACGGCATCCGGGTCGAACGCGTACTCGTCGACGACGACGTGGCGACCGAGAGTGAGCAGACCGCGACCGGGCGCCGCGGCACCGGCGCGACCGTGATCGTCGAGAAGATCCTCGGCGCCGCCGCCGACCAGGGCCTCGACCTCGACGGCCTGACCGAACTCGGCCGCGCCGTCACCGCCCGCTCGCGCAGCGTCGCCGTCGCGTCGGTCGCGCACACCTCGCACGTCACCGGCGAACCCGGCTTCGTCCTCGACCCCGGACAGCTCGAGTACGGCGTCGGCATCCACGGGGAACGCGCCCAGCGCAGCATCCCCCGGCCTCCGCTGGAGGAACTCGTCGACCGGATGGTCGCCGACGTACTCGCCAAGGCCCCGGCCGGCGACTCGGCGATCGTCCTGGTCAACGGCCTCGGCGGCACCACCGGCATCGAGCTCTACAACGTCTTCGCGCGCACCACCGACGACCTCGCCGACCGGGGCATCGCCGTCGCCGGCAGCCTCGTCGGCACCTGGTCACCCGCGCTGGACATGAAGGGCTTCTCGATCACCGTCACCATGCTCGACCAAGGCTGGGCCGGACTGTGGCACGCGCCCGCGTGGACCGCCGTCCTCAGGAAGTGAGACCACCAATGCTGATGAAGACCTACCTCGACGCGGCCGAGGCCGCCCACGCCGAACTGACCCGGATCGACCAGGTCGCCGGCGACGGCGACTTCGGCGACAACCTCCGCGACGGCCTGCGCGGCGTGGTGTCCCGGCTGCCCGCCGACGCCGACCTCGCCACCGAGTTCGACGTCGCGGCAACCTGGTTCCTCGACGAGGTCGGCGGCACCAGCGGCCCCCTCATCGGGCTCCTGCTGCGCGAGATCGCCGCCGAACTGGCCGAGCCGGGCGACGAGGACACCGCGCTCGTCGCCGGGCTCACCGGCGGGCTCGCCGCCGTCCAGCGGGTCGGCGAGGCCCAGGTCGGCGACCGCACGATGGTCGACTGCCTCGCCCCGACCGTCGACGGCCTCCGCGCCGCGACCGGACCGGTCGACTGGACCGCGACCGCCGCCGCCGCGCTGACCCACGCCCGTGCCACCGCCGATCTGCGGGCCCGGATGGGCCGCGCCAGCTACGTCGGCGAACGCGTGCTCGGCACCCCGGACGCCGGCGCCATGGGAATCGCCCTGCTGTTCTGGGCCCTCGCCGTGCACCGCGACCCGGCCGCCCGCGACGGCCTCACCGACCCCGCCCACCTCGACGGCTGACAGGACACACCAATGCAGCTCACCGGAGAGATGTTCATCGGCGCCGACCGGATCCGCGGCACCGCCGGCGACCGCCGGTCGGTCGACCCGGCCACCGGCGAGGAACTGGAACCGGCGTACGGGATGGACGACGGGACCGTCGTCGCCGAGGCGTGCCGCCGGGCGGAGGCGGCGTTCGACGCGTACCGGTCCCTGCCCGACCAGCGCCGGGCCGGGTTCCTGCGGCAGATCGCCGACAACCTCGAAGCGGCCGGCGAGCAGCTCGTCGCCGCGGTGCAGGCCGAGACCGGACTCGCCGAAGGCCGGGCCCGCACCGAGCTCGGCCGGACCGCCAACCAGCTCCGGATGTTCGCCGACCTGCTGGCGAACCCGGACTGGCGCGATCCCCGGCACGTTCCGGCCCAGCCGGACCGGGCCCCGCTGCCCCGGCCCGACCTGCGCTCGCGCTACATCCCGCTCGGCCCCGTCGCGGTCTTCGGCGCCTCGAACTTTCCGCTGGCGTTCTCGGTCGCCGGCGGCGACACCGCGTCGGCGCTGGCCGTCGGCTGCCCGGTCGTCGTCAAGGGCCATCTCGCCCACCTGCGTACCGGTGAACTCGCCGGTGCCTGCATCGCCGACGCCGCCCGGACCACCGGGATGCCCGACGGGGTCTTCTCCCTGGTCTTCGGCGCCGGCAACGAGACCGGCGAACAGCTGGTCGCCGACCCCCGGATCGCCGCCGTCGGCTTCACCGGTTCCCGGGCCGGCGGCACCGCCCTGATGGCCGTCGCGCAGCGCCGCCCGGTCCCGATCCCGGTCTTCGCCGAGATGTCCGCGATCAACCCGGTCTTCCTGCTGCCCGGCAAGGTCGCCGCCGCCGCGGCCGAAACCGCGACCGGGTACGTCACCTCGCTGACGATGGGCGCCGGCCAGTTCTGCACCAACCCCGGCCTGCTCCTCGCCGTCGAAGGCCCCGACTTCGCCACCTTCCGCGAGACGGTGGCCGGGCTGCTCGGCGGGCAGGTGGCGCAGACCATGCTGACCGCCGGCATCGCGTCGGCGTACCGGGCCGGCAACGCCGAACTCGCCGGCCTGCCCGCCGTCAGCCTGGTCGCCGAAGGCGCGCCCACCGACGCCCCGAACGCCTGTCGGCCCGCCGTCTACCAGACCGACGCCAAGACCCTGCTGGCCGAGCCACGGTTGCAGGAGGAGGTCTTCGGCGCCACCTCGATCCTCGTCTCGTGCGCCACGGCCGACGAACTGATCGAGGCCGCCACCCACCTGGGCGGGCAGCTCACCGCCACCCTGCACGCCGACCCGACCGACCACGAGCTGGCCGCGAAACTGCTGCCGGTGCTGGAACGCCGGGCCGGCCGGATCATCTACAACGGCTGGCCGACCGGCGTCGAGGTCAGCCCGGCGATGGTCCACGGTGGGCCGTATCCGGCCACCTCGGACGCCCGGGCGACCTCGGTCGGCACCATGGCGATCCACCGGTTCCTGCGCCCGGTCGCCTACCAGGACCTGCCGGAAGACCTGCTGCCGGCGTGACCGGCATCCGGCCGGCGGCACGCGCCGCCGGCCGGTCGTGGCCTCACGAAAGCGACGCCAGGAAGTCGGTGAACGACGCCCGGGGCGAGAAGAGGCCGTTGCCGGCGTGCCACGGGTGGTCGTCGTGGCACTCGACGACCGCACCGAACCGCGGGTCGGCGCGGTCGCAGCACAGCGCCAACTCGCTTCGGTCCGACAACGCCGCGACGGTCAACCACATCGGCTCCCCGGCCGGTCGCCGGTCCGCCCAGAGCCGGCAGGAGAAGTCCGTGGCCGACCACACCCGGTCGATCCCGAAGAGGCAGAAGGACGATTCGTCGTAGGTGGAGTGGCGCCACCACCGGTCACCCCCGGCGAGGGCGAGGAAACAAACGTAGTCGGCCGGCAACGCGAGTCGCGCCGACACGTCGGTGACGCCGACCTCGGTGAACATTCCGTAGAGGTCGTCGTACAGCCCGGCGAGGGCCACCGGATCCGCGTCCTGCGGCTCGACCGAGGAGAGATCGTCGGCAACGGCCTGCCACACCGTCTCGAGCCGGTCCGGCGTCGCTGCGCCCTCGGCGACCACCACCACGCACTTCCTTCCGCATCTCCCACGCCGTGGCGGCGCGAAAGCTAGAGCAGGGTACGCCAGTAGAACCAGAACGCCTCGCCGATCAGCCCGACGATGACGAGGAACCAGACGGTCAGGCCCACGGTGTGCAGCCGGACCAGCGCGTCCACACCCCGACCGGCGGCACCGGGTACCGGCAGGTGCCGGTGGTGCAGGTTGTGCAGCGTCACGTACCAGAAGATGGCGATCATGACGACCCAGACCACCATGCAGTACGGGCACAGTGCGCCGATCCGGTAGAGGCTCTGGTAGACCAGCCAGTGCACGAAGACCACGCCGAACGTCGCGCCCGCCTGCAGCCCCAGCCAGACCCACCGGGGCAGCCGGGCACCAGCCAGCACCAGCACGCCGATCGTGGTGACCACGCTGAACCCGGCGATGCCGAGCAGCGGATTGGGGAAGCCGAACACCTCGGCCTGCGGCGTCGTCATCACCGAACCGCAGGACAGGATCGGGTTGATGCTGCACGTCGGCCGGTAGCCCGGGTCCGCGATCAGGTTGATCTTCTCGACGGTGAGCACGAACGCGGCCAGGGCACCGATCCCGCCACCGACGGCGAGCACCCAACCGACGACCCGCGCCGCGAACGGCACCGGCTCGGCCGGGTGTACCGGTTCACCCGCCGGTCCGGTCCCGACCGCACCGGGCCCCGGCGACGGGCGGGTACGGCGGGCGGCCGGCGCCACCGGACGCGCGCTCACTTCGCCAGCGCCGCGTCGACCGCGGCCTTCAGACCGGCGTACGTCGGCTGCCCGTCGAACCGCTCGCCGTTGACGAAGAACGTCGGCGTGCCGGTCACCCCGGCCGCACTCCCGTCCTCCCGGTCGGTGCCGACCCGGGCCGCGGTCGCCGGATCGGCCACGTCGGCGCGGTAGCGGTCGATGTCCAGCCCGAGTTCGCGGGCGTAGCCCTCGAACGTCGCGGCCTGGTCCTGCGGCTGGTTTCCCCAGCTCGCCTGCGACTCGAACAGCTTCTGGTACATCCCCTCGAACGCGTCCTGCTTCGCGGCGGCCTCCACGGCGAGCGCGGCGTTCATCGCGTTGGCGTGCATCGGCAGCGGATAGTTGCGCACCACGTAGTCGATCCGGCCGTCGTACTCGGCACGCAGCTGCTCGACCGCCGGATACACCGCCGCGCACGACGGGCACTCGAAGTCGAGGAACTCCACGACGGTGACCTTGCCGTCGGCGGCGACCGAGAGCCGGTGACTGTCGTCGCGGACCACCCGCTCGGCGGCGGCCGCCCGCGCGTCGTCACTGCCGCGCTGGACCACCACGAACAGTGCGCCCAGCCCGACCAGCACCACCCCGAGCAGGGCCAGGGTCACCTTCATGTTGGTGCTCATGCCCTGGTTGCGGATCGCCTTCGTGGCCTTGCGGCTCCGGGCGGCGGTCGCGTTCCGCGGGGTGCCGGAGCCGGTACGGTTCGAGCCGCCCGCCGGGCGGGCAGCGCCCCCGGACGGCTTCGGGCGGCGGCTGGTCTTGTGTGACATCGGGAGCCTTCCGGGCTTGCGTCGATCAGTGGTGGCGGGTGGCCGGACCCACGGTCGCGCGACCCCCACAGCGGGTAGTCGGACGGCACCCCCGCACGGTTCCCGGGCAGCGGTCTTCGTCGCATCGTCCGCCCTGCTCGGCGTGGGTGGTTGACTTGAAGTGAGCTTCAGGTGTGAGCGTCGTACGCATGACCACCGCGCTGCTCGACGAGGCGTACGACCGGCTCCGGCACACCGGACCGGAGCGCTCCGGCTGGCTGTCCAACCACGCCCCGATGGCGGTCGAGTGCCTGGCCCGGCACGGCCACGGCGACGATCTCCACCGGTGGCTGGACGGATACGCCGACCGGCTCGAGGAGCGACCGCGCGGCATCGCCCGGATCACCGCCGACGGGTGGCGTGACCCGCTCGGCGACCCGGTACGCACCGGCGACTGGCTCGACCACTTCGAGCGGGAACTGGCCGGCGAACCCTGGCGAACCGTGCTCGCCCGGTGGTGGCCACGCCTGCTGCCCGGAATCGCCGCCGGCGCCACGCACGGCGTCATCCGGGTCGGCCACGCCGTCCGCGCCCTGCTCGACGCGGAGACCCCGCCACGCGTCACCGAACTCGGCCACGGCCTCGCCTACTGGGCCGCCCGGTGGCAGCCGCTGGCGGCCCCCGGCGCCGGGCCGTACCCGGCGACCGATCCGAGGTCGGCGCTCGACGCCGTACCCCGGGTGCCGGACCAGCGGCACGGCATCCGGGCCCGGCTCGCCCAACTCGCCGACCTGCCCGGCTGGCCGGCCGTCGCCGGTGCGGTGCCGGGCGACCCGGCCGGGTCGGTGCCGGCGCGGCTCGCCGCCGTCGTCGACGCGGCCGTCGTCCGGTACGGCGGTCACGGGTATGCCGACCCGGTGATGCTCGTGCACGCGGCGACCGTGCCGAACGCGGTGCTGCGTACCCTCCCGGCCCTGCCCGCCACGCTCTGGGTGCCGAGTCTCGCCGCGGCCTGGGCCGCGACGGCCGCCGTCACCGCCGCGTACGCGCCGGCCCGCGCCCGCACCGCCCCGGTGGCACGGGCCGGAACCGGCGTACGCGACCTGGTCGACCGGGCGGCGGCGTCCGGCGACCCGCACGTGATCAAGTTCGTCGACACCGCGATCGACACGTACCACCGTGGCGGCGGGACCGCCACGCTCGCCGTGGCGGACCGGGCGATCGACGACATCACCGGCTGACCGCGCGGCGGGCGGTCAGCGGGGTCGGTCAGCGTACGTCGAGGGTCCAGTTGTCGCGGGCGGCCTGCTCGGCGGCGCGCTTCTTCTCGCGCTGCTCCCGGCTGTAGCGCTTGCGGGCTTCGAGGTCCTTCTTCCACAGTTCGTGGGCCTGGCTGGAGCAGCCCTGGAGGGCGTTGTCGACCGTCGGCGGCCCGAGGATCTTGAAGAGGAAGTCGAACATCCGGTCGCCCTTCTCCGGCTTCCGCGGCGGTGGCTCGGCCATGTCGCTCACTCTCCTCGCGTTGGTTGCGACCCCAATGGTTGGTGCACAAACTGTTGGTACGCTAGCAGCCGTGGCCGAGGCTGTCAGTGACCAGGACGACCTGCTCGCGCTGGAGCGGCAGGTGTGCTTCGCGCTGTCCGTCGCCGCCCGGGGCGTGGTGGCCGTCTATCGCCCACTGCTGGAGCCGATGGGGCTGACCCACCCGCAATACCTGGTCATGCTCGCCCTGTGGCAGTACGCGCCACTGTCCGTCAAGGACCTCAGCGGACTGCTCCAGTTGGATCCGGGCACCCTGTCGCCGCTGCTCAAACGCCTGGAGGCGATCGGCTACGTACGCCGCGAGCGCGACGCCCGCGACGAGCGCAGCCTGTCGGTGACGCTGACCGTCGCCGGCCGCGACCTGCGCGCGCAGGCGGAGGGCATCCCGCCGGCGGTGGTGGAGCGGCTCGGTCTGCCCCTGACCGAGCTGCAGAACCTGCACGAGGCCCTGACCCGCGTGATCGCCGCCGCCCAGCCCGGCCAGCCCCGCCGGCCAGCCCCGCTGATCAAGGACTAGTCGTGGGCGTTGTGCCGGTTCCCGGCCACGATTTCTCCTTGATCAACGGGAGCGTCCCTGAAGGGGAGAGTTCGGGAGCCGGACCAGGCCTCCCACAGGGCGGAGTAGCGGCCTTCGGGCAGCGCGGCCAGTTCGTCGTGGGTGCCGGTCTCGACGACCCGGCCGGCGTCGAGGACCACGATCCGGTCCGCCGTCGCGGCCTGGGTGAGGCGGTGTGCGACCACCAGCGCCGTACGGCCGGCCAGCGCCCGGTCGGCGGCCCGCTCCAGCACCCTCGCGCCCGCGCTGCCGGCGTCGGCGGTCGCCTCGTCGAGGATCACCACCTTCGGGTCGGCGAGCACCAGCCGGGCCAGCGCCAACTGCTGGGCCTGCGTCACGGAGAGCTGGTGGCCGCCGTCGCCGACCACGGTTTCCAGCCCGTCCGGCAGGGCCAGTGCCCACTCCAGCGCGCCGACCTCGGCGAGTGCCGCCCGTAGCCCGGCATCCGTCGCATCCATCCTGGACAGTCGCAGGTCGTCGGCGAGCGGGCCGGCGAACACGTGCACCTCCTGGGTGACCACGGCGATCGTGCGGCGGCGCTCCGCCGGGCCCAGCCTGGCCAGGTCGAGCCCGCCGAGCATGATCGTGCCGTGGTCCGGCCGGTGGATGCCGGCGACGAGCTGCGCCAGCGTCGTCTTGCCGGCACCGCTCGCCCCGACCAGCGCCACCCGCTGCCCGGGCGTGATCTCCAGCGTCACCCCTTTGACCACCGGATGACCGGTCCGGTACGCGTACCCGACGTCACTGATCTTCAGCGCCCCGTCGACCGGGGCCGGCCGGGCCGGACCCTCCTCGGCCGCCGGCAGCTCGGCCACCCCGACCAGCCGGGTCAGGCTGGCCGCCGCCAGCTGCGCGTCGTCGACCAGTCGCAGGGCGGCGTTGACCGGACCGAACAGGTTGTGGAAGTACAGCGCCGCGGCGGTCGCCGTACCGATCGACACGGCACCGGAGCGGACCAGCAGGAACCCCGCCACGAGTACGGCGGCCAGCCCGACGTACTCGGCCAGGTTGAGCCGCCCGTAGAACCGGGTGATCAGCCGGATCGCCCGCAGCGCCAGCTCCACCGCCGACCACGAGCGTCGGGTGACCCGGTCGACGTGCTGGTCACGCAGCCGCAGCGCCCGTACGGTCGCGGCCCCGCCCACGGTCTCCAACAGCTGCTGTTGCTGGGCACCGACCGCCAGGCGGTGCGCGGCGTAGAGCGGGCCGCTGTGCCGCAGGTACCAGCGGACGGTCAGCGCCTGGATCGGCGCGGCGAGCAGGGCGGCGACGAAGAAGCGGTAGTCCAGCACGGCGAGGCTGACCAGGGTCAGCCCGATGACCAGCACCGAACGGACCAGTTCGGGCAGAGCTGTCCGGACCGCCTCGGCGATCACCTCGACGTCGCCGGTGACCCGCGACGTCAGGTCGCCGGACCCGGCCTGCTCCACCCGGTTCAGCGGCAGTGCCAGGGCCCGTTCGACGAACCGTTCACGCAGCTCGGCGAGCATGCCCTCGCCGAGCCGGGCGATCATCCCGATGCCGATCGCGGTGCTGACCCCCTGCACCAGCGCCACGACGACGAGCAGGATCGCCGGCAGGGTGAGGGCGTCGACCGGGCGGCCCCGCGTGACCAGGTCGACGAGGTGGCCCAGGATCGGCGGGGTGAGCAGCCCCACGGCGGTCGCGGCGGTGAGCACGGCCAGCGAGCCGGCGGCCAGTGCCCGGCGGGGCCGCAGCAGCCGGCGTACCGCCGCGACGGCCTGCGCCCGGCTGGCGATGGGCAGTACGTTCGGCATCCTGCCTCCCGTCGGTGGTCGGAGCGGCGGCGGTCAGGCCAGGACCGTCGCGGCGTAGCGTTTGTCGGCGGCGACGAGGTCACCGTGCCGGCCCGAGACGGTGCCGCCCTCGGCGTCGAGGAGCACCACCCGGTCGGTGACGGCGAGCAGGGTGGGGCTGGTCGTCACGACGAGCGTCGTACGTCCGGTGCGCAGCCGCCGCAGGTGGGCGGCGACATGGCTCTCGGTCGCGGCGTCCACCGCCGTGGTCGGATCGTGCACGACCAGCACCGGCGGGTCGGCGACCAGGGCCCGGGCCAGTGCGACCCGCTGCCGCTGGCCGCCGGAGAGCGACCGGCCGCGTTCCCCGACGGCGGTGTCCAGCCCGGACGGCAGGCCGCGGGCCACCTCGTCGAGGAGGGTGGCGGCGAGCACGGCGTCGACCGGCCCGGCGGGGCCGCCGACCGCGGTGACGTTGTCGCGGACGCTGCCGTCGAAGAGCACCGCGTCGTGCGCCGCGGTGACGACCGTCGCCCGGAACCGGTCCGGGTCGAGTGCGGTCAACGGCACGCCGTCCAGCGCGATCGTCCCCTGTGGAGGGTCTGACTCCCGGGCCAGGCAGCGGACCAGCGTGCCGGCCGCCGCCGGATCGGCGGTCACCAGACCGAGCAGTTCGCCGGGCGCCACCCGCAGGTCGCCGATCCGCAGCGGCCCGTGCGCCACCCCGGTGAACCGCAGCTCGCCACGGACCGGGGCGGCCGGGTCGGCGTCGCCGGTCGGGACGGCGGGCGGCGCCGACAGCACCGCCGCGACCCGCGCCGCCGAGGCCCGGGCCAGCGCCAGTTGCCCGTTCACCCAGGCGACCACCGACAGCGGGTTGAACAGGAAGAGCGCCAGCCCGACGGCGGCGACCAGGTCGCCGATGCTGATCGCGCCCTGCGCGGCCAGCCGGGCACCGACCAGCGCGACCGCCGCGATGAAGACGCCGGTGATGGCGAGCAGGGCGCCGTCGTGCCAGCCCTGGGCGTTTGCAGCCCGCAACGTCGCGGCCAGCGACCGCCGGTTGATGACCCGGTAGCGGGCCAGCGCCGCCGGCTCCGCACCGATGCCCTTGAGCACCCGCAGACCGGCCACGAGGTCGGCGGCGACACCGGAGGCCAGGGCCGCGTTCTCCTGCTCGACGGCACCGCGCTTCTGCAGCGGCCGGCCGAGCAGATGCGCGGCGACCAGCACCGGCGGGGCACCGAGCAGGATCAGCAGGCCGAGCGGCACCGACATGCTCAGCAACGCCACGATCGTGGTGACCAGCGCGGCCAGCGCGGCGATTCCGGCGGTGACGGCCATGTTGACCGCGCCGACCCGGCCGGCGTCGCTGGTGGCGACGCTGACCAACGCACCGGGCAACTGGGTCTCGGCACCGCCGTACGGCGCCAGGATCCGGCCGGTCAGCTCGCGGCGGATCTCGTGGGCGGCCTGCTCGGCGGCGCGTTCCCCGGCCCGGGCGGCGAACCGGTAGCTCGTCGACAGGCCGAGGAAGACCGCGCCGAGCACGCCGAGCCAGCCGAACAGCGCCCCGCCCGAACCGGTGGCGACCGCCTCGTCGACGACGACCCCGATCAGGACCGGCACCAGCGCCTCACCGGCCTGGTGACCGGTGGCGAGCAGGCCGGCGGGGACGACGTACCTGGTCTGCCCGGTGACGGCCCGGCGCAACACCGCCCGCCCGGTGGCCGGCCCGGCCGTGACGGTCACCGGACCGCCAGGTTCGGCGTACGGGCCCCGTGGTGCCGCCCCACCGGGATGATCATCGGGGCGTCGCTGACCGGGCAGACACCGACCCGGCAGTCCAGGTCGAACACCTCCTCGACCAGGTCGGCGGTGACCACCTCGGCCGGCCTGCCCTGCGCGACGATCCGGCCCGCCTTCATCGCGATCAGGTGGTCGGCGTAGCGGGCGGCCTGGTTGATGTCGTGCAGCACCATCACGACGGTCCGGCCGTCCCGGCGGTTCAGGTCGACCACGAGATCGAGTACGTCGATCTGGTGCGCCAGGTCGAGATAGGTGGTCGGCTCGTCGAGCAGCAGCACCGGCGTGCCCTGCGCGATGGCCATGGCGATCCAGGCCCGCTGCCGCTGGCCGCCGGAGAGGGCGTCGATCGGCCGGTTGGCGTGTTCGCGCATGCCGGTGGCGGCGAGCGCCCCGGTGACCGCCTGCTCGTCCTGCGCCGACCACTGCCGCCACCAGGTCTGGTACGGCGACCGGCCGCGGGTCACCAGGTCGATCACGGTGAGTCCGGCGGGCGCCACCGGTGACTGCGGCAGGATGCCGATCCGGCGGGCCACCTGCCGGGTCGGCATGCTGTGGATCGACCGGCCGTCGAGGTGCACCGCCCCGCCACGCGGGGTGAGCAGCCGGGCCAGCGACTGCAGCAGGGTCGACTTGCCGCACGCGTTCCCGCCGATGATCACCGTGATCCGGCCGGCCGGGACGGCGAGGTCGAGCCCGTCGACGACGATCCGGTCGTCGTAGCCCAGGCGCAGGCCGGTGGCGTGCAGCTCCGGCGGGTACGCCGGGCCGGGTTCGGGCGTACCCGACGGGTCACCTTTCAAGGTCAACCTCCTGAGCCGGTGCGGTTGGCGCGGACGAGGAGCCAGAGCAGGACCGGGGCGCCGAGTACGCCGGTCACCACCCCGATCGGCAGGCGGGCGTCGGCCAGCACGATCCGGCTGATCAGGTCACCGACCAGCACGATCAGCGCACCGGTGACGGCGGAGACCAGCAGCGGCGGGGTGGCCCGGCCGGCCAGCCGCTGGGCGATCTGCGGGGCGATCAGCGCGACGAACAGGATCGGGCCGGCGGCGGAGGTGCCGAAGGCGGCCAGCCCGACGGCGGTCACCAGCAGGGCGATCCGGGCGTAGCCGACCGGGGTGCCCAGGGCGGTCGCGACCGGGTCGCCCAGGTGCAGGGTGCCCAGCCAGCGGCCGAGCAGCAGGACGGCGGGCACCAGCACCGCCATCGCCAGGGCGAGCGGGCGTACGTGGTGCCAGCCGCGCTCGTTGAGGCTGCCGACCAGCCAGCCCACCGCCGCCCGCGCCTCGTACGGCATCGCCCGCGCCACCAGGTAGTCGGTGGCGCTGGTGCACATCCAGGCGACGCCGACACCGACCAGCACGAGCCGGTATCCGGTGGTGCCCCGCCCCAGGCGAGCAGATAGACGACGAGCGCGGCGACCAGCGCGCCGACCACGCCGAGCGTCTGGGTGCCGAGGCCGGCACCGAAGCCGAGCACGATGCCGGCGACGACGGCGGTCTGCGCCCCGGCGATCACCCCGATCATGTCGGGGCTGGCCAGCGGGTTGCCGGTCATCGCCTGGAACACCGCGCCGGACAGCCCGAACGCCGCGCCGACCAGCAGCCCGGTCAGTGCCCGGGGCAGTCGCAGTTCCCGCACCACGAGCAGCGTGCCCGGGTCGCCGTGGCCGAACAGGGCGGGGACCACCTCGGTGAGCGGGATCTGGATCCGGCCGTCCGCGACGCTGACGCAGAACGCGGCGAAGGTGACGGCGGTGAGCAGGGCGCCGACCGCGAGCGGGCGCAGCGGAAGCACGCCGGAGACGGCCGGCCGGGCGAACCGGAACGTGGTCCGGCCGGCGGCGGTCGAGGTTTCCAGGAAGGCCACCGGCTACAGCTCCGCGAGTCGGCGCCGGCGGACCAGCGCGATGAAGAACGGGCCGCCGATGAAGGCGACGATGACCCCGACCTGGATCTCCCCGGGCCGGGCCACGATCCGGCCGGCGACGTCGGCGGCGAGCAGCAGGGCAGGGGAGTAGACGATGGTGTACGGCAGTAGCCAGCGGTAGTCGGGGCCGGTGACCATGCGTACCAGGTGCGGTACGACGAGCCCGACGAAGACGATCGGTCCGGTGACGGCGACGGCACCGGCGGCCAGCAGGGTGACGGCGAGCGCGCCCTGCAACCGGATCCAGCCGATCCGCTGACCGAGTGCCCTGGCGACCTGGTCGCCGAGGGCGAGGCTGTTCAGGGCCGGCGCGGTCCCGAGGGCGAGGACGACGCCGGCGGCCAGGAACGGCAGGACGCGCAGCACCACGCCGGCGTCCTGGCCGGCGATCGAACCCGCGGTCCAGAACCGGAACCGGTCCAGGGCCAGCGGGCTGGACAGCACGATGGCGCTGGTCAGCGAGCCGATCAGCAGGGTCACGCCGACGCCGGCCAGGGCGAGCTTGACCGGGGTGGCGCCGCCGCGGCCGAGGCCGCCGAGCAGATACACCACGGTGCTGGCGAGCAGCGCGCCGAGCAGCGCGAACCAGACGTAGCCGTAGACGCCGGTGACGTTCAGCAGCGCGATCGCGACGACGATGCCGAACGCGGCTCCGGCGCTGACCCCGAGCAGGCCCGGGTCGGCGAGCGGGTTGCGGGTCAGGCCCTGCATCACCGCGCCGGCCAGGCCGATCGAGGCGCCGGCGAGCAACCCCAGTGCGGTACGCGGGATGCGTACGCCGCGCACGATGGCGAGCACGTCGGCGGGCACCCGTCCCGGGTCCACAAAGGAGTCGACGACCTGTCCGATGGGGATCTGCCGGGTCCCGAAGGCGATCGAGAGCAGGCACACCACGGCCAGCAGGGCCAGCCCGCCGGCCAGCCCGAGCAGGCGGGTGCCGGTGGTCCGCCGTACCGGGGGCGGGTGCAGGGTCGCGGTCACGCGGTCCTCTCTGGCGGGCGGGACGGTGCGGCGTGCTTCTTGCGGACGCGGATTGCGGGTGAGAGCATCTTACGGCTTGAGGTTAGGTTAGCCGACCCTTAGCGTTGTCGGTGTCGATTCGGCTGAGTCGAACGCCTGTCGGACAGTGCTGCCCACTATCGATTCCTCATGATCCGGAAAGCGGACCGATGAAAAGCTCATTCCAGATCGGCAACGGCCGGCGGCTGGCCCGGTCGGTGGTCGCCGTCGCGCTGGTCGGCGCGCTGGCCGCCTGCGGCGGGGACACCGCCGAAACCGACGACCCGGCGGCCCCGGCCGGCGACGGGGCCTGGCCGGTGGTGATCGACCACAAGTACGGCTCCACCTCGATCCCCGCCGCGCCGACCCGGGTGGTGACCCTCGGGCTCAGCGACCAGGACACCGTGCTGGCGCTGGGCATCAAGCCCGTCGGCGCGGTCGACTGGTTCGGTGAGCGCCCGTTCGGCAACTGGGCCTGGGTGAAGGACAGGTGGGGCGACACCCCGCCGGAGATCGTCGGCGAGCGCGACGAGTACGACATCGAGAAGATCATCGAGCTGGCTCCCGACCTGATCATCGCCCAGTACTCGGGGATGAAGAAGGAGCAGTACGACACCCTGTCCAAGGTCGCCCCGGTCGTCGCCCAGTCGGCGAACCACGAGGACTACTCGACCCCGTGGGACGAGATGACCCGGACCATCGGGCAGGCGCTCGGCAAGACCGCGCAGGTCGAGCAGCTGCTCGGCGACATCGACAAGCGGCTCGCCGACATCCGCCAGCAGCACCCGGAGTTCGCCCAGCAGACCATCGTGGTCGCCGACCCGAGCGAGCCGGGCGTCTACGCCGCCTTCGCCAAGTCCGACCCGAAGGCGCAACTGCTCGCCGAGATGGGTTTCAAGCTCTCCGACCAGGTCGAGCAGGCCGCCGGCCAGGACACCGCCGCGGTGGTCAGCTCCGAGCGGCTCGACATCCTCGACGTCGACCGGCTGCTGCTGCTCGCCAGTGACGAGTCGGTCGAGCCGCGGGTGCGCGCCGACCCGGTCTTCGCCACGCTGAAGGTGGTGACCGGGGGCAAGGCCGTCTTCGCGCCGTACATGGAGCCGCCGATCGGCGCGGCGCTGTCCTTCGTGACGGTGCTCAGCGTGCCGTACGCGATCGACCAGCTGCTGCCGTTGCTGACCAAGACAGGGGCGTAGTGGCGTACCGGCCCTTCCTGACCAGGGTCACCCGGGTGCGTCGGCTCAGCCCGACGTTCACCCGGGTCACCGTGGCCGGCGAATCCCTCGCGGAGTTCGCCGGCCACGGCTTCGACCAGCGGATCAACCTGCTGTTCCTGGCCGACGAGGACGAACACCTCGGCTACGTCGACGAGCCGGACTGGTTCGGGCGGTGGCGGGACACCCCGACCCGGCGCCGGGCGCCGCTGCGGACGTACACAGTGCGGGCCTTCCGGCCGGCGGACCGCGAGCTGGACATCGACTTCGTCGTGCACGGCGACACCGGCCCCGCCACCCGGTTCGCCACCACCGCCCGGACCGGTGATCCGCTGACCGTCATCGGGCCGGTGGTCGGGCACCCGGCGACCGACGTCGCCTGGGCGCCGCCGCCGCTGGCCACCCGCCTGCTGCTCGCCGCCGACGCCGCCGCGCTGCCGGCCGCGGCGTCGATCGCCGAGTCGATCCCGGCCGGCACCACCACGACCGTGGTGCTGGAGGTGCCGGAGCCGGCCGACGTCGTCGAGCTGGACGTGGCCCGCGACGTCGACCTGGTGTGGCTGGTGGGCAGTCGGGGCGAGCGGCTGGAGCAGGTGGTCCGCGAGCTGGCCCCCGGTCTGTCGTTGCCGGCGGCGGCACCCGACGGCGCGCCCGCGCGGGCGGCCGGCGGCCCGCCGGACGACGCGGACGACGACCCGTGGCAGGTGCCGGGGCCCGACGACGACCGCCGGGTTGGCGGCTACGCCTGGCTGGCCGGTGAGGCCGGCACGGTCGTCGCCCTGCGCCGGTTCCTGGTCGGCGACTGCGGGGTGGACCGGCGCGCGGTGGCGTTCATGGGCTACTGGCGCAGGGGCCGGGCCCAGCCGAACTGACCTCGACGCGGCGATCGCCGTACCGATGCCCGACCACATCGCCCGCCGGTGACCGATCCCGGCGGGCGACGTCGCGTTGACCACCTCGGGGACCCCTGTTAGATTTCGATCGTTCGGACGAACGAACTAATAGATCCCGGGACGTGACCCATGAAGATCCTCATCGTCGGTGGCGGCATCGCCGGATCGGCGCTCGCCCTCGCGCTGCACCGGGCCGGACTGACCGGCGAGGTCGCCGAGGCCCGCCCGGACACCGGGGACACCGGCGGCGCCTTCCTCACGCTGGCGCCCAACGGCGTCAACGCGCTACGGGCCCTCGGCCTCGGCGACGTGCCGGCGGCGGCCGGCGGCTTCGAACTGTCCGGCCTGGACTTCCGCAACGCCAGGGGCCGGCGGATCGGGGAACTGCCCGGTGAACACGACCAGCAGCGGTACGGGGCGCGTGGCGTGGTGCTGCGCCGTTCCAGGCTGCGGGCCGCACTCGTGGACCGGGCCCGGGCGGCCGGCGTCGCCTACACCTTCGACGCGCGCCTCGAACGGCTCGACGAACACACCGGCGGCGTACGGGCGGTCTTCGCCGACGGCCGGGTCGTCGACGCCGACATCGTGATCGGCGCCGACGGGGTGTGGTCGACCGTACGGCGCCTCACCTGGCCGGACGCGCCGACCCCGGCATACACGGGGATCGTCGACTGCGGCGGCTGGACGGCGATGTCGCTGCCGGACACCGCCCGGCAGCAGATGGTCTTCGGCCGCCGGGCGTTCTTCGGCTACGCCGCCCACGACGGCCTCGTCTACTGGTTCACCAACGTGCCGCACCGGCGCGAACCCCGGCGCGGTGAACTGGACCGGCTCGACCAGGCCCGGTGGATGGCCGACATCCGGGCGCTGCACGACGGCGACCCGGCGCCGGTGCCGGCGATCCTGGCCGCCGCGGAGAGCTCACTCGGCGCCTGGCCGGTCTACGACCTGCGCTCGCTCGACGCGTGGCACACCTCGCGGGTCTGCCTGGTCGGCGACGCGGCGCACGCCGCCAGCCCGTCGAGCGGGCAGGGGGCGAGCCTGGCCGTCGAGGACGCCGCCGTCCTGGCCGGGTGCCTGCGCGACCGGGCCGAACCGGTCGTGGCGTTCGACGACTTCGTGACGCGGCGCCGGGACCGGGCCGAGGCGATCGTCCGGATGGGTCGCCGGATCGGCGACCGGAAGATCACCTCGGCCGCCGGCAACCTGTTCCGGGACCTGATGCTGCCGACCTTCCTGAAGATGGGCGCCAAGGCCGGCCAGGAGCAGTACGCGTACCGCGTCGACGCGCAGCGGTAGGCAGGGCCGGGTCAGGGCCGGTCGGTCAGATAGCCGCCCATCGTGCGGAAGTACTCGGTGGCCGGCAGCTCGGTGCCGTCGTCGGTGCGGACCCGCTTGACGACCAGGCCGTGGCTGCGGCCGCGGCGGGCCTCCGCGCCGGCGACGATGACGATGCCGTCGCCCTCCCGGATGAAGATCCGGCCCGGCGTACCGCCGTAGCGACCCTCGGAGACCCCCGCCGACAGGATCCGGATCCGCTCGCCCCGGTGATAGGTGAAGGCGTTCGGGTACGGGTCGGACAGGGCCCGTACCAGCCGCTCCAGGTCCTCGGCCGGCCAGGTCCAGTCGATCCGGCTGTCCTCGACGGACCGCTTGTGGAAGAAGCTGGCCTTGGCGCGGTCCTGCCTGGCCCAGTCGGTGCGGCCGGACGCGATGAGCGCCAGGCCGTCCAGGGTGATCGGCCCGAAGAGGGCCAGCGTGCGGTGGAACAGGTCGGTCGTGGTGTCGGTCGGCCCGACCGGTACGGCCCGCTGGAGCACGATGTCACCGGCGTCGAGTTCGTCGTCCATGATGTGGGCGGTGACGCCGACCTCCGGCTCGCCGTTGATCAGTGCCCAGATCAGGGGCGAGAAGCCGGCGTACGCCGGCAGCAGCGAGTCGTGCACGTTGAGCGTGCCGTACCGGGGCTGGTTGAAGATGGCCGGCGGGATCCAGGTGCGCCAGTTGGTCGCCACGATGATGTCGGCGTCGGCCCGCTTGACGTCGTCGGCCAGGTCGTCGTCGGGGCGCTGACGCAGCAGCACCGGTACGCCGTTGTCGCGGGCCAGGTCGGCCACCGAGTCGTCCCACATCTGCTCGTACGCGTGATCACTCTTCGGGTGGGTCACCACCAGCGCGACCTCGTGGTCGGAGTCCAGGAGCGCTTGCAGGGTCCGGTGCCCCCAGGTCTGGTAACCGAACATGATCACTCGCATTTTGGCGCCTCCGGGCATTGACGACGGTGTGTAGGTCAGGCAAGGCTTACCTGTCTGAGCGGTGCGTGTCGGTGTCGTGACGCATTGACCGGCATTCTAGCAAAGGGTAGCCTACCCTAACTGTCAATCTAGGGGTGGTTTATGCCGCGCTCATCGTCCGAGGTCCCCGTGCACGACGTCGTAGGGGTCGGGTTCGGACCGTCCAATCTGGCCCTCGCCATCGCGTTGACCGAGCAGGCCGGGCCGGACCGACCCGTCACCGCCGCCTTCCTGGAACGCCAGGAGAGCTTCGGGTGGCACCGCGGAATGCTCCTGGACGACGCCACGATGCAGGTCTCGTTCCTCAAGGACCTGGTCACCCTGCGCGACCCCACCAGCCGGTTCAGCTTCCTGTGCTACCTCAAGGAGAAGGGCCGCCTCGTCGACTTCATCAACCACAAGACCCTCAACCCGCTGCGGGTCGAATACCACGACTACCTCGAATGGGCCGCCGCCCAGGTTGGCGACCTGGTCCGCTACGGCCACGAGGTGATCGGCGTCCGCCCCGCCGACACCGGTGCCGGCGGCGAGATCGACCTCGTCGACGTACTGGTCGACACAGGCGCCGGCACCACCGTCTACCGCGCCCGCAACCTCGTCTTCGCCACCGGCCTGCGCCCCCGCCTGCCCGGCGGCGTCGTCGCAGGCGAACGGATCTGGCACAGCGGCGACCTGCTGCACAACCTCGACCGGCTCGCCGGCGACACCCCGACCCGCTTCGTCGTGGTCGGCGCCGGCCAGAGCGCCGCCGAGATCACCGCCCGCCTGCACGAACAGTTCACCGACGCCGAGGTCTGCGCGGTCTTCTCCCGCTACGGATACACCCCCGCCGACGACAGCTCCTTCGCCAACCGGATCTTCGACCCGGCCGCCGTGGACGACTTCTACGACGCGCCCGCCGAGGTCAAGGCCCAACTCATGGGCTACCACGGCAACACCAACTACGCCGTGGTCGACGGCGACCTCATCGCCGAGCTCTACCGCCGCAGCTACCAGGAACGGGTGCTCGGCCGGACCCGGCTGCACATGCTCAACGTCACCCGGCTGGCCGCCGCCACCGCGCACGGCACCGGCGTACGGCTGGTGCTCGAGACGCTGACCACCGGCGAGCGCCACACCCTCGACGCCGACATCCTGATCTGCGCCACCGGATACGACCCGGTCGACCCGACGACGCTCCTCGGCGAACTGGGCGACCGGTGCGAACGCGACAGCCAGGGCCGGCTGCGGGTGCACCGCGACTACCGGGTGGCGACCGGCGACAGCCTGCGCTGCGGGATCTATCTCCAGGGCGGCACCGAGCACAGCCACGGAATCAGCTCGTCGCTGCTGTCCAACGGTGCGGTCCGCTCCGCCGAGATCCTCGCGTCGATCGCCGCCCGCCGCGACATCGCGCACCCCGCCGCCGCCCGCGTCTGACCGCCGCCCGCGTTCCCGTCCCCCGGGCCGGTCGTATCCCCGTGCCTTCCGCCGGAAAGGTGTGATCCCTCTTGTCCGCCAGCGAAATGACCACTGTCGAACCCGCCCTGCGGTACTGGCGGGACCGGCTCGCCGGCGCCGCACCGGAGATCCCGCTGCCGGTCGACGGCGTCCGCGCGCCACGGGTCCCCGCCCCGCGCGACGGCACCGCGCCGGTCGGCCCGCACCGTCGTACCCGGCCCGCCGGCCCGCTGGCCGACCTCGCCCACCGCACCGGGACCGGCACCGACGACGTCGTACTCGCCGGGTTCGCCGCCCTGCTGCACCGCTACGCCGGCAGCACCGACCTGCTGATCGGCGCCGAACTGCCGCTGCGGCTCGACCTCGCCGGCACACCGGGGCTCGCCGAACTCGCCCGACGGGTCGCCGCCACCCGGGCCGGGGCGGCGGCCCACAGCCTGCCGCTGGACGCGATCGTCGACCCGGCCACCGCCCTGCCCTACAACGTCGGGTACGGCGCCACCCCCGACGACCGCCTCGACCTCTGGCTCGGCGCCACCACCGGCGGTGACGCCGTCGGCCTCGAACTGCGTACCGCCACCGGCCGGCTGACCCCGGCGGCCGCCGCGCGCCTGCTCGACCACCTCGACAACCTGCTCACCGACGGCACCCGGCATCCCGACCGGCCGGTCGCCGAACTCGACCTGCTCACCCCCGCCGAACGACACCGCATCCTGGTCGGCTGGAACGACACCGCCTGCGCGGTGCCGCCCGGAACCGTCCCCGACCTCTTCCAGACCCGGGTACGGCGCACCCCCGACGCGGTCGCACTCGTGCTGGCGGAAACCGAGCTGACGTACCGGCAGCTCAACGAACGCGCCAACCGGCTCGCCCACCTGCTGATCGCCGCCGGCGCCGGCCCGGAGCGGCTGGTCGCGCTCGCCCTGCCCCGGTCCGTCGACCTGATCGTGGCCGAACTCGCCGTGCTCAAGGCCGGCGCCGCCTACCTGCCGCTCGACGTCGACTACCCGGCCGACCGGATCGCCTACATGCTGGCCGACGCCGCACCCGTCTGCCTGCTGACCACCACCGACCTCGCCGCCGACGTGCCGGACCGCCCCGGCACCGACCGGCTGCTGCTCGACACCCCGGAACTCGCCGCCGACCTGGCCGGACAGCCGACCACCGACCCCACCGACGCCGACCGGACCGCCCCGCTGAGCGTCCACGGCGCCGCGTACGTCATCTACACCTCCGGCTCCACCGGCCGCCCGAAAGGTGTCGTGCTGTCGCACAGCGGCGTCGCCAAACTCGTCGCCACCCAGACCGAACGGTTCGGCATCGGCCCGCACAGCCGGGTCCTCCAGTTCGCGTCACCGAGCTTCGACGTCGCGTTCTGGGACCTGTGCCTGGCCCTGCTGTCCGGCGGGCGGATGGTGCTGGTGCCGGCCGAACGCCGGGTGCCGACCGACGCGCTCGCCGGGTACGCCCGCGACCACGGCGCCACCTTCATGATCCTGCCGCCGGCGCTGCTGGCCGTCCTGCCCGCCGACGCCGAACTGCCCGAAGGCGCCACCCTGCTCGCCGGCACCGAACGGGTCTCGTCCGAACTCGTCGCCCGCTACGCCCGCCGGCTGAGGATGTTCAACGCGTACGGGCCGACCGAGGCGACCGTCAACTCGACCCTCGGCCGCTGCGACCCCGACCTGCCGCCCGGCTCCCCGGTCCCGATCGGCCGCCCCGACCCCGGCACCCGGGCCTACGTGCTCGACAACACGCTGCGACCGGTGCCGGTCGGGGTGATCGGCGAGCTGTACCTCGGTGGCCCCGGCCTCGCCCGCGGCTACCTCAACCGGCCGGAGTTGACCGCGCAGCGGTTCGTCGCCGACCCGTACGGACCGGCCGGGGAGCGCCTCTACCGCACCGGTGACCTGGTCCGGTGGCGGGCCGACGGGCAACTCGACTTCATCGGGCGGGCCGACGACCAGGTGAAGATCCGCGGGTACCGGATCGAGCTGGGCGAGGTCGAGTCGGCGATCGCCGGCGACCCCGAGGTGGCCCAGGTCGTCGCCACCGTACGCGAGGACCGGCCGGGCGACCGGCGGCTGGTCGCGTACGTCGTACCGGCGACGGGCGGGAGCACCCCCGCACCGCAGCCGGCCACCGGCAGTGGTGACGGGCAGGTCGCGCAGTGGAAGGAACTGCACGAACTGCTCTACCGCGCCGGGACCGCCGAGCCGGCCGCCGACAACTTCACCGGCTGGAACAGCACCTACGACGGCCAGCCGATCCCGCTGCCGCAGATGCGTGCCTGGCGGGACGCCACCGTCGCCCGGATCCGGGCCCTGCGCCCCCGCCGGATCCTGGAGATCGGCGTCGGCAGCGGCCTGATCCTGTCCAGGCTCGCCCCGCACAGCGCGGCCTACTGGGGCACCGACCTGTCCGAGCAGGCGATCGAGACGCTGCGCGGCCACGTGGCACGGGATCCGGAACTCGCCGATCGGGTCACGCTGCGGGCCCGGCCGGCACACCGGTTCGACGGACTGCCGGCGGGCTTCTTCGACACCGTCGTCGTCAACTCCGTCGTCCAGTACTTCCCGGACGCCGGCTACCTCGCCGACGTGCTCCGGCGCGCCGTCGAACTGGTCGTACCCGGCGGCCGGGTCTTCGTCGGCGACGTACGCGACCTGCGGCTGCTGCCGGTTCTGCGCGCCGCCGTCCAGGTCGGCCGGGGCACCGCCGGCGGGCGGCAGTTGGACGTCGCGGCGGCCCGCACCGGCGTCGAGCAGGACCTCGCCTGGGAGGGCGAACTGCTGCTCGACCCGGACTTCTTCCCGACCCTGGCCGCCGGCCTGCCCGACGTCGCCGGCGTCGACCTGTGGGTCAAGCGCGGTACGGACCACAACGAACTGAGCCGCTACCGGTACGACGCCGTCCTGCACCGCCGCCGCGACGGCGCACCGGTCGAGCCGCTGCCGGCACCCGCACCGACGCTGATCTGGGGCGCCGGACCGTCCAATCTAGACGAGCTGGCCGCCGTACTGGCCGGCGAACGACCGGCCGAGCTGCGGGTCACCGGGCTGCCGAACGCGCGGCTGACCGATGACCTGGCCGCCCGGCGGCTGCTCGACGGCGAGGTGGCCGGGGACGGCCCCGACCCGGTCGACCCGGAGGCGCTGCACGCACTGGCCACCCGGCACGGCTACACGGTCGCGGTCACGCTTGCGCCGGACGGCACCGACGGCCGCCTGGCGGCGGTCTTCCGAGCCGGTCCCGACCGGGCCACGGCGCCCGCCTACCGGCCCGGCAGCACCGGACGACCGCTCGCCGAACTGGCGAACCGGCCGGTTGCCTTCCGCGACGTGACCGCCCTGCTGCGCCGGCTGCGTGACCAGGCCCGCGGTTGGCTGCCGGAACACATGGTGCCGTCGGCGTTCGTCGCGCTGCACCGGATCCCGGTCACCGGCAGCGGCAAGGTCGACCGGGCCGCCCTGCCCGTGCCCGACCTCGGCGCGCTCAGCACCGGCGTACGCCCGCGCGGCGCGCGCGAGGAACTGCTCTGCACCCTCTACGCCGAGGTGCTCGACCTGCCGTCGGTCGGCATCGACGACGATTTCTTCGCCCTCGGCGGGGACAGCATCGTCGCGATCCAACTGGTGATCCGGGCCCGACAGGCCGGCCTCGCGATCAGCCTGCGCCAGGTCTTCGTCCGGCGTACCGTCGCCGCGCTGGCCCCCGACGCCACGCCGGTGACGGATCCGGCAACCGGGCCGGCGCCGGTCGCCGTCGACCCGGCCACCGCCGACCAGCTCGCCACCGAACTACCGGGCCTGGTCGAGGTCCTGCCGGTCACCCCGTTGCAGGAGGGGTTCTACTTCCACGCACTGCTCGACGGCGCCGGCACCGACGCCTACGTGGTGCAGCTCGTCGTCGACCTGACCGGGCCGGTGGACGCCGACGGGCTGCGCCGGGCGGCGCAGTCGGTGCTGGACCGGCACGCCCCGCTGCGGGCCGCCTTCCGTACCGGCCCGCACGGCGAACTCGTCCAGGCCGTCGTCGCCGGCGTCGAGCTGCCCTGGCGGACCGTCGACCTTTCCGGGTTCGACGCCGACGCGCGGCGGGACCGGTTCGCCGCCGAGGTCGACGCCGAACGTGCCCGGCCGTTCGACCTCGGCCGGGCACCGCTGCTGCGCGCCCTGCTGGTCCGGCACGAGCCGGACCGGCACCGGCTGGTCCTCCAGTTCCCGCACATCGTCGCCGACGGCTGGTCGGTCTCGGTGCTGCTGCGCGATCTGCTCGCCGGCTACGGCCCGGCCGCCGCCGCGCTGCCCGCCGTCACCCCCTACCGGACGTACCTCGGCTGGCTGGAACGGCAGGACCGCGACGCCGCCCGGACCGCGTGGGCCACCGCACTGTCCGGAGTGGACGAACCGACCCGGCTGGTGCCGGTGCCGCCCCGGCCGCTGCCGGCCCGCAACGCCGAACTGCGGGTCACCCTGCCCGCGGCGGCGACGGCCGAGCTGACCACCCGGGCCCGCGCGCACGGCCTCACGCTGGGCGCCGTGCTCCAGGGGGCCTGGGGCCTGCTGCTCGGCCAGCTCACCGGCCGCCACGACGTGGTCTTCGGCACCACCGTCTCCGGCCGGGCCGCCGACGTCGACGGCATCGCCGACATGGTCGGCCTGTTCATCAACACCCTGCCGGTACGGCTGCGCTGGCGCCCGGACCGGTCACTGCTCGACGTCCTCGCCGGCCTGCACGCCGAACAGTCCGACCTGCTCGACCACCAGCACCTCGGCCTCGCCGAACTGCACCGGCTCACCGGCCTCGACGAACTCTTCGACACCCTCGTGGTGCTGGAGAACTATCCGGAGCAGGACGGGCTGCGCGACCCGTCCGGCACGATCGCGGTCGCCGGCCTGGACTACCGCGACGCCGGCCACTACCCGCTCGCCCTGATCGCACTGCCCGGCGACCGACTGGACCTGCGCTTCAAGTACGACCTGGCCAGGATCGGTACCGACCGGGTCGAACGGATCGCCGACCGGCTCACCCGGCTGCTCGCACAGATCGCCGCCGACCCGCACCGGCTGTGCGGGCGGATCGACCCGCTCACCGACGCCGAACGCGACGGGGCACTCGCGCTGCTCGCCGGCCCGCACCGCACGGACGGCCCGGCGACCCTGCTCGACGCGGTCGAGGCGCAGGTGGCCCGTACCCCGGACGCGCCAGCGATCGTCGCGGGCGACGAGACGGTGACGTACCGGCAGCTCGACGAGCGGGCCGGCGCGCTGGCCGCCCGGCTGGTCGCCGCGGGCGCCGGCCCGGAGCGGATCGTCGGGGTCGCCGTACCCAGGTCGGTCGACCTCGTCGTCGGCCTGCTCGGCGTGCTCAAGGCCGGCGCCGCCTACCTGCCGCTCGACGTCGACCAGCCCGCCGACCGGCTGGCCCACCTGCTCGCCGACGCCGACGTACGCACGGTCGTGACGGTTCCGGCGGCACCCGCCGCACTGCCGGCCGGGCTCGACCTGCTCCCGGTCGACGGCCCGGCGACGCCCGGTCCGGCCGGTGTCCGGCCCCGGCCGGACCAGCCCGCCTACCTGCTCTACACATCCGGCTCCACCGGCCGGCCCAAGGGCGTCGTCGTCCCGCACGCCGCGATCACCAACCAGCTCACCTGGGTCCAGGACCGGTTCCGGCTCACCCCCGACGACCGGGTGCTGCACCAGCTGTCGGCCACCTTCGACCCCGCCGCGCTGGAGATCTTCTGGCCGCTGACCGCCGGCGCCGCCATCGTGCCGACCCGCCCGGACCGCACCGGCGACCCGGCCCACCTGACCGAGGTCATCCACCGGCACCGGGCCACCACGTTGGTGACCGTCTCGTCGGTGCTCACCGCCTTCGCGGACGCCCTCGCCGTGTCCGGCGAGGTCGGATCGGTCGCCAGCCTCACCCGGGTGCTGGCCGGCGGCGACGCGCTGCCGACCGCGACCGCCGCCCGCTGGCGCGAACTGACCGGGACACCGGTCCACAACGTCTACGGCCCGACCGAGACCGCCATCCAGGTCACCTGGCACCCCGCCGACACCGGCCCGCACGGTCCGACCGTGCCCATCGGCCGCCCGGTCGCCAACACCCGCCTGTACGTCCTCGACGGCGGGCTGCGGCCGGTCCCGTCCGGCGTACCCGGCGAGCTGTACGTCGCCGGCAGCCAGCTGGCCCGCGGCTACCACCGCCGGCCGGGGCTGACCGCCGACCGGTTCGTCGCCGACCCGTACGGGCCGGCGGGGGAGCGCATGTACCGCACCGGCGACCTGGTCCGGTACGGCGACGACGGGGTGCTCGAATACCTCGGCCGCACCGACCGGCAGGTCAAGGTGCGCGGCCACCGCATCGAGCCGGGCGAGGTGGAGGCACACCTGACCGACCGGCCGGGGATCGCGGCGGCGGCCGCCGCCGTACGGCCCGGTCCCGGCGGCGCCACCCGCCTGATCGGGTACGTCGTCCCCCGTCCCGGCGCCGACGTCGACCCCGACGCGCTGCGGGCCGACCTCGCCGCGACCCTGCCCGGCCCGCTGGTGCCGGCGGTCGTGGTCGTCGTCGACGCCCTGCCCCGCACCGCCGGCGGCAAGCTCGACCTGGCCGCCCTGCCCGACCCGCAACCGGACCGGGCCGCCTCCCGTGTCCCGGCGACCGACGGCGAGCGGCTCTTCTGCGACATCTTCGCGGCCGTGCTCGACCTGCCGGAGGTCGGCGCCGACGACGACTTCTTCGCCCTCGGCGGGGACAGCATCCGGTCGATCGCGGTGTCCAGCCGGGCACACGCCCGCGACCTGCCGGTCAGTCCGCGCGACGTCTTCACCCTGCGGACCCCCGCCGAGTTGGCCGCGTACGCCGTCCCGTCGGCCGGTGCCGGCCCGGACCGGCCGGCGGTCGGGTCGCCGTCCCCGGCCGACCTGGAACTGGTCCGGGACCGGAGCCCGTGGCCGGTCGAACAGGTGTGGCCACTGTCGCCGCTTCAGGAGGGGCTGTACTTCCACGCCAGCTACGACAGCGGCGAACTCGACGTCTACACCGCCCAGGTCGCCTTCGACGTGGCCCGGCCGATGGACACCGACCGGTTGGCCCGCGCCTGCCGTACGCTGCTGGCCCGCAACCCCGGACTGCGGGCCGGGTTCACCGGCGACGGACTGCCCGCCCCGGTCCAGTTCGTCACCACCGACCCGCCCCCGGTGCTCACCGTCGCCGACCTGTCCACCATGGACGGAACTGCCCGGGTGGCGGAGATCGAACGGCTGCTGACCACCGACCGGACCCGACGCTTCGAGCTGGCCCGGCCACCACTGTTCCGGCTGCTGCTGATCCGGCTCGGCGACACCGACCGCCTCGTCATCACCCACCACGTCCTGCTCTGGGACGGCTGGTCGGCCCGCATCGTGCTCGACCAGCTCCTCGCCCTCTACGCCTCGGGCGGCGACGACCGCGACCTGCCACCCGCCGGCTCCTACCGCTCCTACCTGGACTGGGTCGCCGGTCAGGACCGCGACGCGGCGACGGCCGCCTGGCGGGCCGCGTTCGACGGGCTGGCCGAACCGACCCTGGTCGCCCCGGCCGACCGGGCCCGCCGCCCGGTGCTGCCCCGGCGCCGCACCGTCGAGCTGTCGACGGCGGCGACCGACCGGCTGCGCACCGCCGCCCGCGACCACGGCGTAACCCTCAACACCCTGCTCAACGCCGCCTGGGCACTCGTGCTCTCCACCGCGGTCGGCCGCACCGACGTCGTCTTCGGCACCACCGTCGCCGGCCGGCCCGCCGAGATCCCGTACGTCGACGACACCATCGGCCTGTTCCTGAACACCGTCCCGGTCCGGGTCGCCCTCGACGCGACCGAACCCGTCGGTGACCTGCTGCGCCGCATGCAGGCCGAGCGGGCCGCGCTGATGCCGCACGAATACCTCGGCCTCGGCGAGGTGCAGCGGGCGAGCGGCCACACCCAGCTCTTCGACACGCTCTTCGCCCTGCAGCAGGTCGGCGGTGACGACGAGATCGCGCAGCTGCGCGACCGGTACGGCGTCACCGAGGCCGGCAGCGTCGACGCCACCCACTACCCGCTGACCCTGGTCGTCGCACCGGGAGAGCGGCTGCGGGCGACGCTGGCGTACCGGGCCGACACGATCGGCGCCCCGACCGCGTCGAGCCTGCTCGACCGGTACGTCACCGGGCTGGAGCGGCTCGCCGCCGCCCCGGCCACCCCGGTCGGCCGGATCGACCCGCTGCCGCCGGCCGAACGCGCCGCGCTCGCCGCCCGCGCCGGATCGACCGTACGGCCGCTGCCCGCCGACACGGTCGCCGACCTGCTCGCCGCGCAGGCCGGCCGTACCCCGGACGAGACCGCGCTGGTCTTCGGCGCCCAGCGGTGGACGTACGCCGAACTGGACGCCCGGGTGAACCGGATCACGCGGCTGCTGATCGCGCGCGGCGCCGGCCCGGAGCGGGTGGTGGCCCTGGCCCTGCCCCGCTCGGCGGACATGGTGGCCGCCCTGTTCGCGGTGCTGCGCACCGGCGCCGCCTACCTCCCGCTGGAACTGGACCACCCGGCCGGCCGGCTGGCCCACATGATCGACGACGCCGGGCCGGTCTGCGTGCTGACCACCACGGCCGTCGCCGCCCGGCTGCCCGACCGGGGCCTGCTCCGGCTCGACGCCACGGAGACCGTCGCCGAACTCGCCGCGACCCCGGCCGGCGAGATCACCGACGCCGAACACCCGGCCTTCGCCCGGACCCGCCCGGACCGGCTCGACCACCCGGCGTACGTCATCTACACCTCCGGCTCGACCGGCCGGCCCAAGGGCGTCGTCACCCCGTACCGGGGGCTGACCAACATGCAGCTCAACCACCAGGAGGCGATCTTCGGCCCGGTGGTCGAGGCGGCCGGGCGGCGGCTGCGGATCGCGCACACCGTCTCGTTCGCCTTCGACATGTCGTGGGAGGAACTGCTCTGGCTGGTCGAGGGGCACGAGGTGCACGTCTGCGACGAGGAACTGCGGCGCGACGCCGAGGCGCTGGTGGCGTACTGCGACCGGCACCGGATCGACGTGGTCAACGTGACCCCGACGTACGCCGACCACCTGATCGCGCAGGGACTGCTGGTCGACGACGAGGCGGCCGGCCGGCACCGGCCGGTGCTGGTGCTGCTCGGCGGCGAGGCCGTCTCCGACCAGGTCTGGGGCCGGCTGCGGGACACCGACGGCACGCTCGGCTACAACCTGTACGGCCCGACCGAATACACCATCAACACCCTCGGCGGCGGCACCCTCGACAGTGCCACCCCGACCGTCGGCCGGGAGATCTGGAACACCCGGGCCTACCTGCTCGACCCGTGGCTGCGGCCGGTGCCGGACGGCTGCGCCGGCGAACTCTACATCGGCGGGGCCGGCCTGGCCCGCGGCTATCTGGGCAGCCCCGGCCTGACCTCCCACCGGTTCGTCGCCGACCCGTTCGGGGCGCCGGGGCAGCGGCTCTACCGCACCGGTGACCTGGTCCGCCGCCGGCCGGACGGCAACCTCGACTTCCTCGGCCGCACCGACGACCAGATCAAGATCCGGGGCTACCGGGTCGAGCTGGGCGAGATCGAGTCGGTGCTCGCCGAGCATCCGGACGTCGCCCGGGCCGCCGTCGTCGCCCGCGACACCGGCACCGGTCGCCGGCTGGTCGGATACGTCGTACCCGCCGACGGGGTCGACGCCGACGCCGAGGACGAGCAGCTCGCCGAGTGGCACCAGATCTACCACGACGAGTACACCGAGGTCGGCACCGCCGTCGGGACCGAGGAGTTCGCCGGCTGGGACTCCAGCTACGACGGGCAACCGATCCCGCTTGCCGACATGCGCGAATGGCGGGACGCGACCGTCGCCCGGATCCGGGAACTGCGGCCGCGCCGGGTGTTGGAGATCGGCTGCGGCACCGGACTCCTGCTGTCGAAGCTGGCCCCGGACTGCGAGTCGTACTGGGGCACCGACTTCGCCGCCCCGGTCATCGACAAGCTGCGGGCGGACGTGGCCGGGGTGCCGGAACTGGCCGGCCGGGTCGAGTTGCGGCACCGGCGGGCCGACGACCTGTCCGGGCTGCCCCGCGACCACTTCGACACCATCGTGATCAACTCGGTGGTCCAGTACTTTCCGAGCGTCGAATACCTGGTCGAGGTGCTGACCGGCGCCCTGGACCTGGTGGTGCCGGGCGGTGCCGTCTTCGTCGGCGACGTCCGCAACCTGCGGCTGGCGCGTACCTTCCACGCGGCCGTCCAGTCCGCCCGAGCCGGCACCGGTGCTGATCCGGACCGGCTCCGGCGCGCCGTCGAGCGCAGCGTGCTGATGGAGAAGGAGCTGCTGGTCGACCCGGACCTGTTCGGCCTCCTGCCGGACGCCACCGCCACCGTGCTGGTCAAGCGCGGGCAGCACCACAACGAGCTGACCCGGCACCGCTACGACGTCGTGCTGCGGGCGCGGACCGATGCGCGACCGGTGGCAGACCTGCCGGTACGACGCTTCGACGGTGACCTCGACGGGCTCGGGACATACCTGGAATCGGCCCGACCCGAACGGATGCGCGTCGAGCGGGTGCCCAACGCCCGCCTCGCCGGCGAACTCGCCACCGTACGCGCCCTCGACGACTCCTCGTCCGATGTGGACGTCATCGCCGGGGTGGAGCCGGAGGCGTTGCACGAACTCGGCCACCGGCTCGGCTACCGGGCGCTGGTCACCTGGTCACCGGCCCACGACGGCAGCCTCGACCTGGTGCTGCTCCCGCCCGGCGGGGAACCGCCGGGCGGCCTCTACCGGCCGCTGCGGGCCGCCGCCACCCCCGCCGACTGCGCCAACCGGCCCGCCGCCGCCCGGGGCACCGCCGCCCTCACCGCCCGGCTGCGCGACCACCTCAAGGGCCAACTGCCCGACTACATGGTCCCGGCCGCCCTCGTCCTGCTCGCCGACCTGCCGCTGACCGTCAACGGCAAACTCAACACCCGGGCCCTGCCGGACGCCGATCCCGCCCCGACGGCCACCCCCGACCAGGCCCCGGCCAACGACCGCGAACGGGCGCTGTGCGAACTCTTCGCCGACGTGCTCAGCCTGCCCGCCGTCGGCGTACGGGACAACTTCTTCGACCTCGGCGGCCACTCGCTGCTCGCCACCCGGCTGGTCGGCCGGGCCCGCCCCCTCCTCGGCGCCGACCTGTCGATCCGCGACCTGTTCGAGGCGCCGACCGTCGCCGAGCTGGCCGGGCGGGCGGTACCGGACGTCGGCGTGGACCGGCCGGCGCTGGTGCCGGTGTCCCGCCCCGACCCGCTGCCGGCGTCGTACGCCCAGCAGCGGCTGTGGGTGCTGCACCAGCTCGACCCGGACTCGGCGGCGTACAACTTCCCACTGGTGGCCCGGCTGGGCGGCACCCTGGACGTCGGCGCGTTCACCGCCGCCGTCGGCGACGTGCTGGCCCGGCACGAGGCGCTGCGCACCCTCGTCGTCGAGCACGACGGCCGCCCGGTGCAGCGGATCGTTCCGGCCGCCGACGCCACGCCCACCGTCGACCTGCGCGACGTCAGCGCCGCCGAACTGTCCGCGGTCGTCGGCACCGCCGCGTCCCGGCCGTTCGACCTCGCCACCGAACTCCCGGTCCGGCTCACCATCGCCCGGCTCGCCCCCGACGAGCACGTGGTGGTTATCCTGCTGCACCACGTCACCACCGACGAGTGGTCGGACGGGCCGTTCCTGCGCGACCTCGGCGCGGCGTACGCGGCCCGGCTGGGCGGGACGGCACCGGACTGGGCGCCGCTGCCGGTGCAGTACGCCGACTACACCCGGTGGCAGACCGAACTGCTCGGCGATCCGGCCGACCCGGACAGCCTTGCCGGCCGGCAGCTCGCCTTCTGGCGGCAGACCCTGGCCGGCGCCCCGCAGCGACTCGAACTGCCCGCCGACCGCACCCCCATCCCGGGCACGACCGGCAGCGCCGGCGCCGAGACGTCCGTCGCACTCGCCCCGGCCGCCGTACGCATCCTGCGCCGGCTGGCCCAGCAGACCGGGTCCAGCATGTTCATGGTCGGCCACGCCCTGGTCGCCGCCCTGCTGCACCGGCTCGGCGCCGGCACCGACATCCCGCTCGGCGCCCCGATCGCCGGCCGCACCGACGAAGCCCTCGACGACCTGGTCGGCTTCTTCGTCAACACGCTCGTGCTCCGCACCGACGTCGCCGGCGACCCCGGTTTCACCGAACTGCTCACCCGGGTCCGGGCCGCCGACCTGGCCGCGTTCGCCAACCAGGACGTGCCGTTCGAGGCGGTCGTCCGCGACCTCAACCCCGAACGGTCGGCCGGCGACAACCCGCTCTTCCAGGTCATGGTGGTGCACCGCAACCGCGCCGGCGACCGGCTCGACCTGCCCGGCCTGACCGTCACCCCGGAGCCGTACGCCACCGGCACCGCCCGGTTCGACCTGGTGGTCAGCTTCGTCGAGCACGCCGACGGCGAATCGCTGGGCGTGACCCTCGGCTACCGGACCGACGTCTTCGACGCCGCCACGGTCGAGGCGATCGGCGCCCGGCTGGCCCGGCTGGTCGACGCGGTCGCCGCCGACCCGACCGCCCCGCTGCACACCGCCGACCTGCTCGACGACGCCGAACGGCGGCACGTGCTGCACGACCTCAACGCCACCGGCCGGCCCGTCGACGAGGCCACCCTGCCGGACCTGTTCACCGCCCGCGTCGCCGAACGGCCCGACGCGGTCGCCGTGGTCGACGCGGCCGGCGAGCTGACGTACGCCGGACTCGACGCCGCCGCGAACCGGATCGCCCGGCTGCTGCTGCGCCACGGCGTACGGGCCGGTGACGTCGTCGGGCTCGCCGTGCCCCGGTCCACCCCGATGGTCGCCGCGATCCTCGGCACGCTGAAGCTCGGCGCCGCCTACCTGCCGCTCGACCTGACCCATCCGGCCGACCGGCTGGCGTACATGCTCGCCGACAGTGGCGCCCGGGTCCTGCTGTCCACCGTGGACGCTCGACTGCCGGACGCGCCCGTACACCGGCTCGTGCTGGACGACCCGGCCACCGTCGCCGACCTCGCCGGTTTCGACGGCGGCCCGCTGACCGAAGCCCGGCCACCGGCCGGACTCGACCACGCCGCCTACGTCATCTACACCTCCGGCTCCACCGGCCGGCCCAAGGGCGTCGTCGTCAGCCACGAGGGCATCGCCAGCCTGGCCGCGACCGCCGTCGACCGGATGGGCGTCACCGCCGACAGCCGCGTCCTCCAGTTCGCCTCGGTCGGCTTCGACGTCACCGTCTTCGACCTGGTCATGTCGCTGTGCGTCGGCGGCCGGCTGGTGCTGATCCCCGACGAGGCCCGGGTCGCCGACCACGCCCTCACCGACTTCCTGGCCGCGCACGCGGTCACCCACATGATCCTGCCGCCGTCGCTGCTGTCCGCCCTGCCCGAGGGCTGCGAACTGCCGGACGGCGGGGTGGTGCTGGTCGGCACCGAGACCGTGCCACCGGACCTGGTCCGCCGGCTGACCCGGCGGCAGCGGGTCTTCGGCGCGTACGGCCTGACCGAGGCGACCGTGAACTCGACCCTGTGGGCCGCCGAACCGGGCTGGGCCGCCGCCGTCCCGATCGGCCGCCCCGACCCCAACACCAGCGTGTACGTCCTCGACGCCCATCTGCGCCCGGTCCCGCCCGGCGTCGTCGGCGAGCTGTACGTCGCCGGCCGTGGCCTCGCCACCGGCTACCTCGGCCGGTTCGGGCTGACCGCGCAGCGGTTCGTCGCCGACCCGTACGGCCCGCCCGGGGCCCGCATGTACCGCACCGGTGACCGGGCCCGCTGGCGCGCCGACGGCAACCTCGACTTCCTCGGCCGCACCGACGACCAGGTGAAGATCCGCGGCTTCCGGATCGAACTCGGCGAGATCGAGGCGGCCCTCGGCGCACACCCCGACGTGGCACAGGCCGCTGTCGTCGCCGACCGGTCCGGCCCGGTGACCCGGCTCGCCGCGTACGTCGTACCGGCCGGCGTCGCCGCCCCCGACCCGGCTGCCCTGCGCGACCACGTCGCGGCGCGGCTGCCGGAATACATGGTCCCGGCGGCGGTGGCGGTGCTGCCCGGCCCGCTGCCACTCACCCCGAACGGCAAGCTGGACCGCAGGGCGCTACCGGCCCCGGACTTCGGTGCGGCGACCGGTGGCCGGGCCCCGGCGACCGCCCGCGAGGAACTGCTCTGCCGGCTCGTCGCCGACCTGCTCCACCTGCCGACCGTCGGCGCCGACGACGACTTCTTCGCCCTCGGCGGCGACAGCATCGTGGCGATCCAACTCGTCGGCCGGGCCCGCCGGGAGGGGCTGACCATCCGGCCGGCGGCCGTCTTCACGGCGCGTACCCCGGCCGGGCTGGCCGCCGTGGCGACCGACACCGCACCACCGGCCGCCG
This sequence comes from Polymorphospora rubra, assembly GCF_018324255.1. Classification (GTDB taxonomy): domain Bacteria; phylum Actinomycetota; class Actinomycetes; order Mycobacteriales; family Micromonosporaceae; genus Polymorphospora; species Polymorphospora rubra. Next base: position 1,857,092 of record NZ_AP023359.1, on the reverse strand, counting down.
GCCCGGCACCGGCGGTCCCCACCGGCCTCGACCTCGACCCGGCCGAAGCGGCCGAGATCGCCGCCCTCGACCCGGCACCGGTCGAGGTGCTGCCGCTCACCCCGCTGCAGGCCGGCCTGCTCTTCCACGCCGCGCTCGACACCGACGGGCCGGACGTCTACACCGTGCAGACCTGGTTCGACCTCACCGGCCCGGTCGACGCCGACCGGCTGCGCCGCAGCGGCCAGGCGCTGCTGGACCGGCACGCCAACCTGCGCGCCGGCTTCCGGCACCTGTCGTCCGGCCGGCCGGTCGCGCTCGTCCCGGCCACCGCCGAACTGCCGTGGTCCGAGCACGACGGTGCCGATACCGCATGGCCGGATCTGCTCGACGCCCAGGCGACCCGGTTCGACCCGGCCGCCCCACCCCTGCTGCGCCTCGCCCTGGTCCACTTCGGACCAGACCGGCACCGGCTGGTCCTCACCCACCAGCACCTCCTGCTCGACGGCTGGTCCGGCCCGCCGCTCGTCGACGAACTCGCCCGCCTCTACGCCGCCGACGCCGACCCCGGCGCGTTGCCGCCGGTCGTGCCGTTCCGCGACTACCTCGGCTGGCTCGCCGTTCAGGACCGCGCCGCCGCCCGCGCGGCATGGACGGCCGAACTCACCGGCGTGACCGAACCGACCCGCCTCGTACCCGCCGACCCGGCCCGCCCGCCGATCGCGCCCCGGCTGTACGAGGTCGCCCTGTCCGTCGACACCACGGCGGCGCTCGCCACCCTGGCCCGGAAGGCCGGCGTGACCGTCGGCACGGCCGTGCACGCCGCCTGGGGCGTCGTGCTCAGCCGGCTTCTCGGCCGGGACGATGTCGTCTTCGGCGCCACCGTCTCCGGCCGCCCCGCCGACCTGCCCGGCATGGAGTCGATGATCGGCCTGTTCATCAACACCGTTCCGGTCCGGGTCCGCTGCCGGCCCGCCGATCCGCTGCGCGACGTGCTGGACCGGGTGTGGGCCGCCCAGTCCCGGCTGGTCGACCACCAGCACCTCGGGCTCGCCGAGATCCAGCGGGCGGCCGGCGGCGGCGAACTCTTCGACAGCCTGGTCGTCTTCGAGAACTTCCCCGGCACCGGCGGTCCGGCCGGCCCGGCGACGGCCGGGCTCGACATCGCGCCGGCCGGTGGCCGCGACGCCACCCACTACCCGCTCACCTGGTCGATCGAGCCCGGCGACCGGCTGCGCCTGGTCGCCGAATACCGGCCGGACGTGCTCGACCCGGCGACCGTCGAACGGATCACCGAGGCACTGGCCCGTACCCTGACCGCGCTGGCCACCGACCCGGACCGCCCGGCCGGCGCGGTCGACCTGCTCGCCCCGCCGGTCCGCGAGCGGGTACTGGCCGCCGGACGAGGGTCCACGATGGACGTACCCGTGGCGACCATGCCGGACCTGTTCGCCGCCCAGGTCGCCGAAACCCCGGACGCCACCGCCCTCGTCGGCGCCGACACCGACACCGAGGGCTGGTCGTTCGCCGAGGTCGACCGCTACACCAACCGGCTCGCCCGGCTGCTGGTCGCCGCCGGCGCCGGCCCGGAACGGCTGGTCGCGCTCGCCCTGCCCCGCAGGGCGCTGACGATCGCCGCGATCCTCGCCGTGCACAAGGCCGGCGCCGGCTACCTGCCGATCGACGCCGACCTGCCACCGGACCGGGTCGCCACCATGCTCGCCGACGCCGGCCCGGTACTTCTGCTGACCACCGCCGACAACGCCGCCGACCTGCCCGAAGGCGGCCCGCCGAGACTGCTGCTCGACAGCGCCGGCACCGCCGAACGCCTGCTCGGCCAGCCCGCCACCGCCGTCACCGACGCCGACCGCCGCCGCCCGCTACGCCCCGACCACCCGGCGTACGTCATCTACACCTCCGGCTCCACCGGCCGGCCCAAGGGCGTCGTGGTCACCCACCGAAACCTCGCCAACCTCTTCCACAGCCACCGGGCCACCCTGCACCGGCCGGCGGTCGCCGCCACCGGCCGCCGGCACCTGCGCGTCGGCCATGCCTGGTCGTTCTCCTTCGACGCCTCGTGGCAGCCGCAACTCTGGCTCTACGACGGGCACGCCGTGCACGTGGTCGACGACGAGACCCGCCGCGACCCCGGCCGGCTCGCCGCCGCGATGACCGCCGCCCGGCTCGACTTCATCGAGGTCACCCCGGGACAGTTCGCCGCGATGGCCGCCGCCGGCCTGGTCCGCGACGGCCGCTGCGGCCTCGCGATGGTCGGCGTCGGCGGCGAGGCCGTCCCGCCCGACCTCTGGACCGCCCTGGCCGGGCTGCCCGACACCACGGGCTTCAACCTGTACGGCCCGACGGAGTGCACGGTCGACGCCCTGGTCGCCCGGATCGGCGAAAGCGAGCGACCGGTGGTCGGCCGGCCGGTCGCCAACCTGCGGGCGTACGTGCTCGACCCGGCCATGCGACCCGTCGCCCCCGGCGTGACCGGCGAGCTGTACCTGGCCGGCGCCGGACTGGCCCGCGGCTATCTCGGGCGGCCGGACCTGACCGCGCAGCGGTTCGTCGCCGACCCGTTCGGCCCGCCCGGCACCCGTATGTACCGCACCGGCGACCTGGCCAGGTGGACCGCCGACGGGCAGATCGACTACGCCGGCCGGGCCGACGACCAGGTGAAGATCCGCGGATACCGGATCGAGCCCGGCGAGATCGAGGCGGTGCTGACCGGCCACCCCGCCGTGTCCCGGGCCACCGTGGTTGTACGTGAGGACGCCGGGCGCCACCTCGTCGCGTACGTCGTCGCCACCCCGGGAACCGACCCGGACCCGGCGGTGCTGCGCGAGCACACCGCCCGGACGCTGCCGGAGTACATGGTGCCGGCCGCCTTCGTCGTCCTGCCCCGGCTGCCGGTGCTGCCCAACGGCAAGCTCGACCGGGCCGCGCTGCCCGCCCCCGACCACCGTCCGGCGCCCGGCCGGGCGGCCCGTACCTCGCTGGAGGGCACCCTGCGCGACCTCGTCGCGGACGTGCTCGGCCGGCCGGAGATCGGCGTCGACGACGACTTCTTCGCCGCCGGGGCGGACAGCGCCAGCTCGATCGAACTCGTCGTCCGGGCCCGCCGGGCCGGGCTGACGCTACGGACCCGGGACGTGTTCCGGCTGCGTACCGTCGCGGCGCTGGCGGCGGTGGTGACCGTCGGGGAGACCACCGTCCCGCTGACGCCGATCATGCACTGGCTGCGTGGACTGCCCGGCCCGACCGACGGTTTCAACCAGGCGGCGGTGCTGCGTACGCCCGCCGGGGCGGACCACGACCGGATCGTGCGGGCGCTGCGCTCCCTCGTGGACACCCACGACCTGCTCCGGGCCCGGCTCGACCGGCCGGACGGGCAGCCGTGGACGCTGCGGGTGCCGCCGCCGGGCGTGACCGACGTACGGCCCCTGGTGCACCGGGTCGACGCCGCCCGACTCGACGACGACGGCCTGCGGGCCGCGGTCGCCGAGCAGGCGCGGGCCGCCCGCGACCGGCTCGACCCCGGGCGCGGCGTGCTGCTCCAGGCGGTCTGGTTCGACGCCGGACCGCGGCCGGGCCGGCTTTTGCTGATGATCCACCATCTCGCCGTCGACGGGGTGTCCTGGCGCATCCTGGTGCCGGACCTGGCCGCCGCCTGGACGGCGGCCGGCGAGCCGGCGGGTGCAGCGGTCGACCCGGCCGGCGGCCCGGCGCCGGTCGGCACCGCGTTCGCCGACTGGGCGGCCGGGCTGGTCCGGGCCGGGGCCGACCCGGCCCGGGAAGCGGAGCTGGCCTACTGGACGGACACGCTGGCCGGTTCCGACGGCGGGCCGGGGACGGCCGGTACCGACCTGCCACTGCGCAGCCCGCTCGACCCGGCGCGGGACACCGCCGGCACCTGCCGCGAGGTCCACACCACCCTGGCCGCAGCCGAGACGGCCGCCCTGCTCACCCGGCTACCGGCCGCCTTCGACGCCACCGTCAACGACATCCTGCTGGCCAGCGTCGCGGCGGCGGTCGCGGAAAGCCGCCGGCGCGGCGGGGCGGCCGGCACCGCCGTCCGGATCGCCCTCGAAGGACACGGCCGCGAAGAGGCCACGGTGGCCGGGGCGGTCGACCTGTCCCGCACGGTCGGCTGGTTCACCAGCGTCTACCCGGTCCGCCTCGACCCGGGCGCCGTCGACCCGGACCGGCCCGACACGCTGCGGGCCGCCGTCACCCGGGTACGGGACACCCTGCGCGCCGTACCCGGCAACGGCATCGGCTTCGGCCTGCTCCGGCACCTGAACAGCCGGACCGGCGCCACCCTGGCCGCCCTCGGTGACCCGGACATCCAGGTCAACTACCTGGGCCGGTTCAGTGTGCCGGAGGCGGCGGACTGGACGTTCGCCCCCGAGATGGCCGCCGCCGCCCCGTACGCCGCCGACCCGGCCATGCCCCAGTCGTACGCGCTGAGTGTCACGATCCAGGTCGAGGACCGTACGGACGGGCCCCACCTGACCGCCACGTGGACCTGGCCCGGTGCGGTGCTGGCCGGGGAAACCGTCCGGGAGACGGCTGCCGTCTGGACCCGGATCCTGCATAGTCTCGTCAAGTCCGTGGAACCGCCACCGAGGAGAGCCCGATGACGAACCCCTTCGACGACCCCGACGGCACCTTCCTGGTCCTGGTCAACGCCGAGAACCAGCACAGCCTGTGGCCGTCGTTCGCCGACGTGCCGGCCGGCTGGACCACGGTGTTCGGTCCCGGTCCCCGCCAGGAGGCCCTCGACTACGTCGAGGCCAACTGGACCGACCTGCGTCCGCAGAGCCTCATCGACGCCATGAAGTCCGACGGATAGCCGCTGCCGGCCGGCCTCCGCCCGTCGGGAGGGGGCCGGCCCGCTCAGCGGGTCGGGTCGAGGTCGGGTTGGGCTTCCGTCGTGTTGCGACGACGGCTGACCAGATAACCGAAGGCGGCGGCGGTGAAGAACATGACGATGCCGTAGACGGCCGCCGGGATCGCGATGGTCGTGCTGTTCAGCAGCGCCGGGCTGACCGCGATGGTGATCGCCAGCGTGCTGTTGTGGATGCCGATCTCCATGCCGGCCGCGATCGACTCCCGCCGGCCGACCCCCGCCAGCCGCGGCAGCCCGTACCCGACGGCGAGGCTGAGCACGTTGAACACCAACACGATCAGGCCGACCGCGACGAAGTACTCGGCGATGTTGTCCCGCTCGTTGACGATCGCGCCGACGACGACCGCGACCAGCACCACCACCGACAGGATCTTCACCGGCCGGGCGAGCCGGTCGGCCAGGGCGGGTAGCCGCGACCGCAGGAACATGCCGATCGCCACCGGGATGAGCACGATCGCGAAGACCTGCACCACCTTGTCGAGCTGCAACCCGATGGACGCCCCGTCGCTGAGGAAGTAACTCGACGACAGGTTGACCACCACCGGCAGTGTGAGGACCGCGAGCACCGAGTTCACCGCGGTCAGCGTCACGTTGAGTGCGACGTGGCCGCCGAAGAGATGGCTGTAGAGGTTGGCGGTGGTTCCGCCCGGCGACGCCGCGAGCAGCATCATGCCCAGCGCCAGCTCCGGCCGCAGGCCGAACGCGATCACCAACCCGAAGCACAGGGCCGGGAGCAGCACGATCTGGCAGCCGAGGGCGATCAGCACCAGTTTCGGATAGGTCGCCACCCGACGGAAGTCGCCGATGGTGAGCCCGAGGCCGAGGCCGAGCATGACGATGCCGAGCGCGATCGGCAGAGCGACGGTGGTGAGCCAGGAGTCCATCTCCAGATCCTGCCCGCCCCGACGGGTATCCGACATCGTCTATCCCGCTGATTCCGGCCCGCTCGCGCAGGTCGAGCGGGGCGCGGAGCTGATCGGTCACACAGGCGGCGCCGGTCGGTGGATCGGCCGAACGGACGAAGCAATGCGCTGTCCCGTGGAGTCAGAAGCCGGGCGCCGAAACAGATACTGGTCGAAGCGACCCGCCGGTCGGCGATGGTCGCGAACGCCCACAGTGGATCATGCACAGCGGAGGTGCGGGGTGTCCGGGCCCGAAGGTACGGTCCAGCCGGTCGAGCCGGTGGCCGAGGAGTGGACGACCGCCGACTTCACCGGCACGCAGTCCCCGTCGGCACCCTTCACCTGGGGGCAGCGGATGCTGTGGCGGGCGTTCGAGATGTACCCGCCGAACCGGACGATGGTCAACATCTCCCGGGTGGTACCGGTACCGCGCCGGGCGAAGGCTGACGTGCCGGACGTGCTGCGGGTCGTCGGTGCCCTGCTCGCCCGGCACAGTTCGCTGCGCACCCGGCTGCACACCGTCGACGGGGAGCTGTGCCAGGTCGTCTCGGGCGGCGGTGGGCAGCCGGTGCTGCTGGCGCACGCCGGCCCGGCCGACGACGGCGGTGCCGCCACCGCACAGGCACTGGCGACCCGGCTCGCCTCGACCGCGTTCGACCTGGCCGAGGAACTGCCGCAACGGGTCGCGCTGGTGGTCGCCGGCGACCGGGTACGTCAGGTCGTGCTCGTCTTCAGCCACACCACCGTGGACTTCGGTGCCGTCGAGATCGTGTTGCGGGACCTGCGGGTGCTCCTGTTGCGCGGCAGCATCGCCGCGCCGGCCGGGCTCCAGTCGGTCGACATCGCCCGGCGCGAGCAGGACGAGCGTTACCGGCGCCGGGCCCAACGCTCCATCGCCCGCTGGGTCGACTGGTTCGGCCAGCTGCCCACGGAGACGCTGCCCGAGCTGGGGCCGCCGCTGACCCCCCTGTTCCGCCAGGGAACGCTGGTCTCGGCGGCGGCGGACACCGCCGTACGGCTGATCGCCAGCCGGCACGGGGTGACCACCTCGACGGTGCTGCTGGCGTCGATCGCCGCGGTGCACGCGGGCTGGTCCGGCCGGGACACGGTCGGCATCTTCATGATGGTCAACAACCGTTCGCTGCCCGGTTACGACACCGCGATCGCGAAACTCAACCAGCTCGGCATGATCGTGGTCGACGTGGCCGACCGGCCGGATTTCGCCAACCTGCTGCCCCGGGTGTGGTCGGCGGCTCTCGACGCCTACCGGTCGGCCTACTACGAGCAGGCGGAACTGCTCCGGGCGTACGAGGCGGCCGGCCACAAAATCAACACCGGCGAGAGCGCGCACTGCTACTTCAACGACATCCGGTTGAGCACCGACGCGAGCGTGTTCGGCCGGGCCACCGGCGAGGACGAGGTCCGGGCGGCGATGGCGAAATCGTCGTTCTCCTGGGGTGAGAGCTTCGACAGCTTCGTCTACCGGACCCGGGTCGAGGTCGTCGACAAGCCGGGCGGTATCGGGCTGACGCTCACCGCCAACACCGCCTACCTGCCGCCCGAACATGCCGAACGGTTCCTGCGGGACCTGGAACGCCTGCTCGTGGAGGCGGCCTTCCACGAGGTGCCGGCACCCTGGGTGCGGCCGCACGTCACCGCGTGACTGGTCCGGCGGACCACCGCACGCAGCCTTCCGGAATTGTTCGGGACCAACCTCGGACGGTCGTCGTGCGGGTGTTGTGGAATCGGATCCAGTCGAATTAAGGAAAGCCTCACCTGCGCGATATTAGGTAAGGCTCTACTCGTCTGACCTGGGCAAACTATTTGCCTGTTCGATGTGCCGGATGTCCGGCCACGGTTTACCGTGGAATCGAGGAGGTAGTCATGACTCAGATGCTGGAAATGCCGCGGGTGCAGGAATGCACGGTAATCGACTGCGGCTACAACCATGACGGATGCCGGGCCTTCGCCATCACCATCGGTGAGACGAGCGCCAGTTGTGACACGTTCATCGACACCTCGGCCAAGGGCGGGCTCGACATGGTGATCGCCCAGGTCGGCGCCTGCAAGCGGGCGGAATGCCGCTTCAACGCCGAACTCGAGTGCCGGGCCCCGTCGATCCGGGTCGCGCCCGGACAGGATCTCGCCGACTGCATGACCTTCGAGTCGCGCTGAGCCGGCCCGCTGCCGTCCGGGGCCGTCCCTCCGGGCGGCAGCCGCCACCCGGGCGCGTGGTCACGCGGCGCCGAGTCGGAAGCTGCGCCGTCCGTACCGGACGCCGTTCACCTGGACCTCGACCGCCTGCTCGCCCGGGTAGTAGGTGCGGGTGCTCACCGGCGCGAAGGAGTGCCGGCGGCTGATCGTCAGGCTGGCGCCGGGGTCGAGACCGCGGGTGGTGAGCTTGAAGACCTTCGGGCTCAGTGTCCCGTTGGCCCGCCGGTGGTGGACGACGTAGTCGATGACCAGCGTCGCGGGGGCCGGCCCCGGGTTCTCCAGGGTGACCTCGAAGAGCAGGTCGCCGCCGGTCGGCACCACACTGTCGCCGAGCACCGGGCCGGTGACCACGATGTCGGGGGCCGGTGCGAAGCCGAGCAGCCGGAACGCCTCGGGATCACCCTTCTTGATCAACGTCCGTAGCCCGTGCCGGACCACCTTCGCGGTGTGGACATCGGGCGCGTCGAGCCAGCGCGCGGCCGTGGCCGTGGTCAGTTCCGGGTCGATGCGGCTCAGGTCGTTGAGATGGTTCGCCACCGACCGGCGGACGTACTCCGAATCGTCCCGGTAGAGCGCGTCGAGCACGGCGGTGGTGGCCGCCGGGCGGTCGAACAGCGCCTTCACCTTCCTGGCCCAGGGCAGGTACGGGCGGGTGCCCTCACTCGCCAGCCGCCGGACGTGCGGGTCCGGGTGCCGGGTCCAGTCCCGTACCGCGGTCAGCGTCCGGTCCAGGTCGGCGGCGAGGAACGACCGGATCGCGAACTCGCCGGTGAGTCGCGGCGTCAGGTCGGCCAGCAGGGCGAGCCCGGCGCCGAAGCGGTCGACCGGCCCGGCGGCGAGCGCCCGCGTGGCCACCGCCTCGGAAACCGGCCAGATCATCCACCCGGTGAACGCGGGCCGGCTGAGGGCGGCGCGTACGACCGCCTCGAACTCGTCGTAGTCGCCCGGCAGATCGGCCAACAGCGCGTCACGGACGTCCCGGCACCGCTCGCTCAGCGTCCGCCCGGCGAGCGCCGTCGCGGTACGGCGCAGCGCCGGCAGTGGACGTCCCGGCGCCACGTCGCGCAGGCACCGGGCCAGATCCTCGACGGCGGAGGCGCTGAGGAGTTCGTCGGCGGTGGGCATCGGCCGGCCTCTCGTGCTCGCCGCGGTGCCGACCGGGATCGGCGAACTCCCGATGGCAGCGGCGGGCTCTCCGCCGGCGGCGGCCCTGATCGTCGCACGACCGGCGCGGTCAGGGCGCCGGCGGACCGGGGGAAGCGGGGAGGCCGGACGATCGCGGTGGCCGCGGTGCCTTGGGCGGACGTGGATGTGCCGGTGGGAAATGGTCCGGAACCGTCAACAGGGCCGGTGCCGGGGCGGCCACCGTGGCCGACCCCGCGGTTCCGGCCGGTGGCGGACCGGGGACGGTGGCGGGGTCCGCCGACCGGCGGGGCTGCCACAACTGCTCCGCCGGCAGCATCGAGCGGAAGTCGAACTGGCACTTCGGGCAGGCCCGCAACGCCGTCTCGGCCCGCCGCTCGCCGCACCGCTGGCAGTACGTCACCACCGTCTCGTCGGCGTCCAGACCCTGGCAGCGTGGGCAGGCGAACTCCGGACCCTTGCTGTTCAACTGCACCAGCCGGCCGGCCAACACGTACGGCGTCACCACCGCGCTGATGCCGGTCGCCAGGTCACGGGTGCGCCGGGTGCGTTCCTGGAGCCGTTCGAGTTCGGGGTTGGTCACCTTCTCCAGGCGGCAGGTGGTGCAGGTCCGCAGCGTGCGCACCGGCAGCATCCCGCGCAGCCGGGCCTGCTGGTGCAGGAAGGTCACCACCGGTACGTCGTCGGGGGTGGCGGGAAACAGTGAACCCCGGCCGGCGGCGGCGAGGTGCTCCTCGACCCGGAAGACCAGCGACTGCACCTGCGCGACGAGTGCCGGCGGCATCGCGCCGGGCCGGCTGGTGACCAGCGTGCCCACCATCAGCATGCCGTCGGCCAGTTCGGTCGACACCTCGGCGACCGCGTCGGGCGTCTCGAAGACGAAGGTGTCCACACCGGACCGGCTCACCGATGCGCCCCGCGCCGGCCCCGAACCGCCGTCGAGCAGCCGCGAGGTGTGCCGCGACAGGGCCGCCTGCGCCTGGGCGGCGCGGCTGGCGGCGTTCTGCATCACCGCCACGTCGCCGGAACCGGTGTCCCGCCACCACGGCGGGAACGAGGCGGCCGCCGCCGGGTCGAGCCGGGACAGCGTGGCGTCGACGGCGGTCAGGACCGAGCCGAAGAGTTCGACGTACGCACCGGTCGCCCCCCAGTTGCGGCCGACCTTGCCCGGCCAGCGGTCGGTGAGCAGGACCGCGACCCGGCAACCGGAGTCGGCCGCCTCCAGACCGATCCGCAGACCCACCGGCAGCCGGCCCGGCGTCAGCGTGACACCGCCGAGCTTCGAACCGCGCACCGCCTCCAGCACGCTGAGCTGCTCGGTCTTCAACTCGAACGACAGCTCACGGATGGTGCGCAGCAGGTGTTGACGGGCCACGCTGGGCGGTACGGCGACCCGGCGCTGCGCACCGGCGGCCAACCGCCCCGGTTCGAGCCCGGACGTGCCGGCCTCCGGTCCGGCGGTGGCGTCCCCGGCTTCCGCCCAGGTCATTCCGCAGCGGGGCCGGCGTCGTACGGGGCCAGTTCGGCGGCGGCCGTCTCGACGTGGGTGTTCGCCGCGGCCTGGTAGTCGATCGAGGTGTCCAGGTTGGCGCCGGCGATCGAGGCGTGGTTGGCGGCGGTGTCCATCGCGCTGTCGGCGGCGTCGAAGTAGCCCTGTGCGGCGCTCTGCTGGGCGTAGTCGACGTAGCTCTGCGCCGAGTCGGCCCACGAGGCGCTGCTGTCCGCGTGCCAGTCCGACCACTGCTGGTCGCTGGTGGCGCTGGTCAGTTCACTTTGCACGATCGTCGCGGCCGGTTCCGGCACGGCGACGGGTTCGACGGTGGGGACGACCGGCGTGACGTCCACGGCGGGCGTTTCGGTGGACAGGTAGTCGTTCCAGCCTGAATCAGTGCTCACTGCCGATCTCCAGATCTGCCGACGGACGCACCCCCGTTCCGCAACATCGTCGCAACGGCGCGCCACCGTCCTCCATCGGCCGACCGGGTGCCACCGACGGGACCGCCGGTCGCATGGACCGGACGTACCGTCGGCGGCCATCGATGCGAGGTCGTGACCTGTGCCTCATGTACGCGGCGTGGGTGGCTGGATACCGTAAGGTTCGCTACCAGCCAGAATGGCTTACCCACAACTGAATGAGTTTCCGCGTGGGGGAAGCCGGTGTGAAGCCGGCGCTGACCCGCAACCGTATGTGGTGGACCTCCGCCACGAGCCGGAATGCCCGCGTGGAGGCGAGCGGCCTCAACTGTCGTGGTCTACAGGTTGAGCCCGGATCGACGGACCCCTGAAGGGCCGGGATGCGGTGCTCACCACCGCTCCCGAAAGGCATGTCCCATGCTCCGTCGCCTTCTCGCGGCCCTCACCCCGGCCCTTGCCGGGGGCGCGCTGCTGCTTGTCGCGATTCCGACAACACCCGCTCCCGCCCCGGCCGCCGCCGTACGGGCCGACAACCCACATTCGGCGCAGAGCGCTGCCGCCGCCAGGTGGCTGGCCGGCCAACTGACCGACGGGCGCCTGCCCGGTCCCTTCGCCGGCACCGACTGGGGCCTGACCATCGACGCGCTGATCGCGCTGGAGGCCGCCGGCACCGAGCCGGCCGCCGCCGACGCGGTCGCCGACGCGGTCGCGGCGAACGTCGACTCGTACGCCACCGGCGGCGAGTGGGCCCCTGACTACCTCATCAGCGGCTCGATGGCCAAGGTTCTCGTCGCCGCCGTGGTCGCCGGCCGGGACCCGACCTCGTTCGGCAGGCACGACATGCGCGCCCGCACCCTCGACCTGATCCGCGGCGCGGACGCCGGAGCCGTGCAGGGCTGGATCTTCGACCGGTACGGCGACGAGCCGACGCAGGGCGGCAACCTCTTCGCGCAGAGCCTCGCGGTGCTCGGCCTGGCCCGCTCCGGCGGTGTCCCGCAGCCGGCGGTCGACTTCCTGATCAAACAGCAGTGCGCCGCCGGCGGGTTCCGGCTCAGTCCGGCGACCGACGGCGCGGCCTGCACCAGCGCGCCGGTGGCCGGCCAGGTTCAGGACGTCGACACGACCGCGATGGCCGTACAGGCGCTGCTCGCGGCCGACGCGGCGGGCGCCACCGGCGCGCGGGCCGCCGCCGACACCGGCATCGGGTGGCTGCTCACCCACCAGAAGGCCGACGGCTCGTTCCAGGGCTCGGCGGTCACCGAATACTCCAACACCAACAGCACCGGCCTCGGCGGCCAGGCCCTGGCCGCCGCCGGACGCACCGTCGAGGCCGACAAGGCCGCCGACTTCGTCGCCGCACAGCAGTTGACGGCGGCGGGTGGCGGCGCGGCGGCCGTCCACGCCGGCGCGATCGCCTACACCCCGGACGCCCTCGCGGCCGCCATCTCGGGCGGCATCGCCGCGAACGAGACGGACCAGTGGCGGCGGGCCACTGCCCAGGCCGCACTGGGCCTGGCGAAGGTGTCGCTGGCCGAGATCGGGACCGGCGGTACCGAACCGACCCCGAGTCCGACGGCCACCCCGACCCCGACCGGCTCGGCGTCCCCGACGGCGTCCCCGACCGGCACCGCCGGCCCGACACCGACCGACCCGGAGCCGACCGACCCGACGCCCACCGATCCCACCCCGACCGCGACCGTCAGCCCGGCACCGACCACCTGGGCGCCCCCGCCGTCCGGCGGCGGCCGGCTGCCGACGACCGGCGTCGACGTCACCTCGATCGGCGCGTTCGGCGCGGTCGTCATGCTTGCCGGGGTCGGGCTGGTGGTGGCCGGCCGGCGCCGCCGGGCGCGGTCGTGACCGTACGGACGGACCGGCTCCCGCCGACACCGGCCGGGCGCGGCCCGGCGGCGACCGGGAGCCGGATCGGGCCGCGGAGGGCCGCCACGACCCTGGCCGCGCTGCTGCTCGCCGGTGCCGGCGCCACCGTCGGTGCCGCACCCGCCCACGCGGCCGGCACCGCCGGCTACTGCCCCGACGCCAACGGCGTCACCGTGATCGTCGACTTCCGGGAACTCGGCGGCGCCACGATCATCAGGTGTGCCCCCGGCAACCAGGCCACCGGCCTGGCGGCGTTGAAGAACGCCGGCATCCAGATCACCGGCACCGCCCGGTGGGGCGAGGGATTCATCTGCCGGATCGAGGGCAGGCCGGGCCCGCAGAGCGAACCGTGCATCGACACCCCGCCGGCCAGCGCCTACTGGTCCTACTGGCACGCGCCGAACGGCGGCACCTGGAGCTACAGCCAGTTCGGGGTACTGAACCGGACCCCGCCACCGGGCAGCTTCGAGGGCTGGTCGTTCTCGAAGGACCGGACCTCGTCCAGCAGCCCGCCGCCGCGCGTGGCGCCCCGCCGGCCGGCGGCACCGGCACCGACGCGGACCACCGCCGGCCCGCCACCGGGCGGGCAGCCCGGCGCCCCGCCACCGGCCGCCAGCCGTCCGGCCGACCCGCCGCCCGGCGCGCCCGCCCCGTCGCGACCCGCGTCGCCGCCCGCCGCCCCGACCGGTCCCGCGACCACCCAGGCCACCACCCCGCCCACACCCGCCGGACCTACGTCGGGCGGCGCACCGGCCACCACCGACCCGGGTCCGGCACCGACCCCGACCGGTACGGATCTCGCGCTGCCACCCGAGCCTGCCGCCCATTCCGGCGGCGGGAGAGTGCCCTTCGTGACGCTGACCTTCGGGGGAGTGCCCTTTGCGACGCTGGCCGGCGGCGTACTGCTGGTGGCCCTCGTCGGCGGTGCGGTGTGGACGGCCCGGCGCCGACGGGCCGCGACCGGCACCGAACCGCCGGAGCAGGTCTGAGGTGACCGCCCCGGTACGGGTGCCGCGAAACCTGCACCCCGGCGCCTGGTGGCTGTGGGCGCTGGGTCTCGCGGTCGCGGCCAGCCGCACGACGAACCCGCTGCTGCTGGCGCTGATCCTGGCGGTCGCGGCGTACGTCGTCGCGGCCCGCCGCGGCACCGCGCCGTGGGCCCTCGGTTTCCGGCTCTACCTGTGGCTGGGCGGCATCATCGTCGTCTCCCGGGTGCTCTTCCGGGTCGTGTTCGGCGGCGGACAGGGCGACACCGTCCTGTTCACCCTGCCGCAGATCCCGCTGCCGGAGTGGGCGGCCGGCATCCGGCTCTTCGGCCCGGTCGCGGTCGAGCAACTGCTCGGCGGCTTCTACGACGGGCTGCGGCTGGCCACCATGCTGATCTGCCTCGGGGCGGCCAACGCCCTGGCCAACCCGAAACGGATGCTGCGGGCGCTGCCCGGCGCCCTCTACGAGGTCGGCGCGGCCGTCGTCGTCGCGCTGTCGGTTGCGCCGCAACTGGTCGAGAGCGTGCTGCGGGTACGCCGGGCCCGGCGGCTGCGCGGCGGCACCGGACGCGGCATGCGGGCACTGCGCGGCATCGTCATCCCGGTGCTGGAGGAGGCCCTCGACCGGTCGCTGGCCCTGGCCGCGGCGATGGACTCCCGGGGCTACGGCCGCCGGGGCGCCGTGCCGAAGGGCTTCCGGCTGGTCACCGGCACCCTGGTCGTCGCCGGCCTGATCGGGGTCTGTGTCGGCGTCTACGGTCTGCTCGACGCCAGTACCCCGCGCTACCTCGGCCTGCCGATGCTCGGCATCGGGCTCGCCCTGGCCGTCGGCGGATTCGTGCTCGGCGGGCGGCGGGTGGTCCGCTCGGTCTACCGGCCCGACCGCTGGCGCCCGGCGGAGGTCGCGGTCGCGCTGTGCGGCCTGACCGCCGCCGCCGGCTTCCACGCCACCACCCGGATCGACGCGGCCAACCTGTATCCGTCGCTCAGCCCGCTGTCCTGGCCGGAGATCTCCGTGCTGCCGGCGGCGGCGGTGCTGGTGGCCGTACTGCCGGCCTGGCTGGCCCCGCCACCGCCGGCCGATTCCCCAGTCAGCGCGGACGCCGGCCGGGCGCCCGCCGTCGCGGTCGCCGCGTGGGAGCAGAGATGACGATCCGGTTCAGCGAAGTCACCGTCACCTACGCCGACGCACCCGGCCCGGCCCTGCGCGACGTCACGCTCTCCGTGGAGGAGGGGGAACTCTGCCTGGTCGCCGGCCGTACCGGCGCCGGCAAGTCCACCCTGCTGCGGGCCGTCAACGGCCTCGTACCGCACTTCACCGGCGGCCGGCTCGCCGGCCGGGTCACCGTCGCCGGGCTGGACACCCGCGACCACCCGCCCCGCGAGTTCGCCCACCTCGTCGGCGTCGTCGGCCAGGACCCGCTGGCCGGGTTCACCACCGACACCGTCGAGGAGGAACTCGCGTACGGCATGGAGCAGCTCGCCGTACCGCCGGCGGTCATGCGTAAACGGGTGGAGGAGACCCTCGACCTGCTCGGCATCGCCGAACTCCGCAACCGTCCACTGCGGACACTGTCCGGCGGACAACAGCAGCGGGTCGCGATCGGCGCGGTACTCACCGCCCAGCCCCGCGTCCTCGTACTCGACGAACCGACCTCCGCCCTCGACCCGACCGCCGCCGAGGAGGTGCTCGCCGCGATCACCCGGCTGGTGCACGACCTCGGCGTCACCGTCGTCGTCGCCGAACACCGCCTCGAACGCGTCGTCCAGTACGCCGACCGGATGCTCTACCTGCCCGGCGACGGCGCCGTCGTCTCCGGTACGCCGGCCGGCGTGCTGGCCACCGCCGACGTCGCCCCGCCCGTCGTCGAGCTGGGCCGGCTCGCCGGCTGGCAGCCGCTGCCGCTGTCGGTCCGCGACGCCCGCCGGCAGGCCCCGGCCCTGCGTGACCGGCTTCGCGACCGGCCACCACCACCGTCCCGGAGCGGCACCGACGGCCCGGTCGCCCTGACCGCCCGCCGGGTCGTGGTCCGCTACGGCGACGTGTACGCCGTACGTGGCGTCGACCTCGACCTGCGGGCCGGCCAGATCACCGCCCTGATGGGCCGCAACGGCTCCGGAAAGTCGTCGCTGCTGTGGGCGGTGCAGGGTTCCGGGCCGCGCCAGGGCGGCCGGGTCGACGTCGCCGGCCACGACCCGAAACAGGTCTCCGCCGCAAAGGCCCGACGCCTCGTCGGACTCGTCCCGCAGACCCCCGCCGACCTGCTCTACTTCGACACCGTCGACGCCGAGTGCGGCCAGGCCGACCAGGAGTCGCGGTCGCCGGCCGGCACCTGCCGGGCCCTGCTCGACCGGCTCGTACCCGGCCTGCCCGGCGACAGCCATCCGCGCGACCTGTCCGAGGGGCAGCGGCTCGCGCTCGTACTCGCCGTGCAGTTGGTCGCCGCGCCGCCGGTGGTGCTGCTCGACGAGCCGACCCGGGGCCTGGACTATCCGGCGAAGCGGCACTTCGCGGCCGTCGTACGCGAACTCGCCGACGCCGGCCGGTCGGTCGTCTTCGCCACCCACGACGTGGAGTTCGTCGCCGCAGCCGCCGACCGGGTCGTCGTCATGGCCGAGGGTGAGATCGTCGCCGACGGACCCACCCCCGACGTCGTCGTCGCGTCGCCGGCCTTCGCGCCGCAGGTCGCCAAGGTCCTCGACCCGCTGCCGTGGCTCACCGTCGCCCAGGTCGCCGCCACCCTGTCCGAACAGGACGTATCTGCATGACACCCTCCGGTGTACCAGGGCGTACCCGGGTGATCCGGGTGGCGCCGCGTAGTGCGCTGGTCCTCGTCCTGGCGTCGGCGGCCGGCCTGGCGATGTTCTTCTGGCCGCTGTTCGCCGCGCCCGAACCCGAGGCGATCGCGCACACCGCCGACGCCCCGCTGATCTTCGTGGTGATCCTGCCGGTGCTGGTCGCCGTCGTACTCGCCGAGCTGACCTCGGGCGGGATCGACGCCAAGGGACTCGCCATGCTCGGCGTACTGTCGGCGATCAACGCCGCGCTGCGCCCGCTCGGCGCCGGCACCGCCGGCATCGAGACGGTCTTCTTCATGCTGGTGCTCGCCGGCCGGGTCTTCGGCCCGGGCTTCGGCTTCGTCCTCGGCTGCACGTCGCTGTTCACGTCGGCGCTGCTGACCGCCGGTGTCGGGCCGTGGCTGCCGTTCCAGATGCTCGCCTCGGCCTGGGTGGGGCTGGGGGCCGGGCTGCTGCCGGCCCGCCCGCGCGGCCGGGCCGAGATCGCGATGCTCGCCGGGTACGGCCTGCTCGCCGCGTACGGGTTCGGCTTCCTGATGAACATGTGGTTCTGGCCGTACACGACCGGGATCGACACCCAGCTGTCGTACGTGGCCGGGGCGCCGCTGCTGGAGAACCTGCACCGGTTCGCGGTGTTCACCGGCGTCACCTCGACGTTCGGCTGGGACACCGGCCGGGCGGTCACCAACGTGGTGGCGATCGTGCTCGCCGGGCCGGCGGTCCTGGCCGCCCTGCGCCGGGCCGCCCGCCGTGCGGCCTTCGACGCGCCGGTCGTGTTCGATGCCGTCCGTGCCGTGCCCGGCCAGCCCGGGCCGGCCGCGAAGTGAGGCCGGGCGCTATTCGCCGGACGGGGCGGGGAGTTGGACGCCCAGCCGGACCGGTGTGCCGAAGTTCGGGGTCCCGTCGGCGTTCCAGGTGAACTTCTGCGCGCGGGTGGAGCGGTTCATGTCGCATCCGCCGCCGGCCGAGTCGTTGGCGTGATAGACGATCCAGTCCTCGGTGCCGTCGGGTGACTTGAAGAAGCCGTTGTGGCCGGGGGCGTAGACGCCGTTGGCGTCGCTGCGCTGGAACACCGGGGTCGGGTGCTTGGTCCACGATGACGGGTTCAGCGGATTGCTCCCGGTCAGCGTGAGCAGGCCGAGTTTGTAGTCGGGGCCCCAGCAGGCGCTGGCCGAGTAGACGATCATGGTCCGGCCGTTGTGGTACAGCGGTTCGGGTCCTTCGGCTACCGGGTGGGTCTGCCGTTCCCAACTCAGGGTCGGTGAGGTGAGCCGGACCCGGGAGCCGCTGAGCGTCCAGGGGTTGCTGAGCGGGGTGATGAACAGGCTCTGGCCGTTGCTGCCGGCGTTGTAGGTGCCCAGCAGGTAGAGGTTGCCGTTGACCTTCAGGACGCTGGCGTCCAGTTGCCAGTCGCCGCCGAGGTCGGCCCTGAAGGTGTACGGCCCATCGGGTCGGTGCCCGCGCTCTCCAGCACGTGCAGCCGCTGGGTGGGGTTGAAGTCGCTGACGTTCTGGCCGGCGACGTAGTAGAGGTACCACCGGCGGCCGTTCGGGCCGTCGAGCAGGTGGAACTCGGGTGCCCACATGTTGCAGCAGCCGTTGGGCCGCCCGGAGAGGTCGAAGACCACCTGCTCGGGGGCGCCGAAGAGGCCGCCGAGCGTGCTCGACCGGCGCATGGTGATGGTCGAGTTCCAGGTGGTCGTGGCCAGGTAGTAGGAGCCGTTGTGGTGTTGCAGCCAGGGGTCCGGGCCGTTGCGTTTGATCGGGTTGGTGAAGGTGCCCGGGGTGCCGACGACGGGGCCCAGGTTGACCATCCGCCACTGCTGGTTGTCGCCGTCCAGGTCCTGGTATTGCGAGACCTTGGCCCCGTCGGCCGTCGACCACTCCCAGACGTCCAGGGCCTTGCCGCTGTGCCGGTTGATCAGCCGTACGTGGCCGCCGGCGGAGTCGGCCAGCCGGAAGTGCTGCCGGGTGCTGCCGTTGTCGGTGTTCTGGACCAGTTGGACCCCGTCGTCGGCGTTGGGCAGTTCGAGCACCTTGCCGCTGTGCCGGGACTGCACCCGGTAGTAGCCGTTGCCGGCGTCCAGGAACCGCCACTGCTGCCAGTTGCCGTCGTTGCGGGCGTACTGGTTGATCGGCGCGCCGTCGTGGGTGGCCAGGTTGTAGACGTCGAGCGCCTTGCCGCTGTGCCGGTTCACCAGCACGTAGTAGGCGTTGGTGTCCGCCGTGGCGGCCGAGGCCGCCGGCATGGCGACGGCCGTGGCGGTGCCCGTGACGACGATGACGACCCCGGCGGCGAGGCCGGTCCGCCAGCGCCGTCGTGCCCGGCCGGGATGCTTCTCGCTGATCGGTGGCATCGGCCCACTCCCTGCCGGTCGACGGAAGACATCGACGATGGTCGCGTTAACAATGTGGCTTGTCAAGGAGTCCATCGAGGTTCGACAGGGAGGGAAGGTGTGTGGATCTACCTGCTTGGACATCGGGTGGAGCGGCAACTAAGTCGAGCGAGGCGCTTGATAAGTATCGATGTTAACCTTCACAATGCTGACATGATGTCGACGCGGCGCAAGGTGCTGGCCGGGACGTTGGGGTCGCTGCTGCTGGCCGGGGCGGTCGTGGCCGCACCCCCGCCGCCACCGCGCAGACGGCCTACTCCGCCTATCTGATGGCCTACTTCACCGAGTCGCCCGGCCGGGTGGCCGACAACTACGGCCTGCACCTGGCGGTCAGCCCGGACGGGCTGAACTGGACCCCGCTGAACCAGAACCGACCCGTCGCGACACCGACCGCCGGCACCCGTGGCCTGCGCGACCCGTACGTCCTGCGCAAACAGGACGGCACGTTCGTCGTCCTCGCCACCGACCTGTACGGCACCGACTTCACCCAGCAGAACCAGTACATCCACGCCTGGGACTCGACCGACCTGCGCGGCTTCACCGGATACCGGCGGCTGAAGATGCACTCGATGCCCACGCACACCTGGGCACCCGAGGCGTTCTGGGACGCCGCCCGGGGCCAGTACGGCATCATCTACTCCGCCCGCAGCGGCAACCGGGACGCCTTCTACGTCAACTACACCGCCGACTTCCAGACGGTCGGCGCGCCGCAGCTCTTCTTCGATCCAGGTTTCAACGTGCTGGACGCCACCGTGCACAGCCACGGCGGAATGCACTACCTCTACTACAAGAACATGGACGACGGCCGGCTGTACGGTGCCCGGTCGGCCACCCTCAGCCCGCGCAGCTTCGACCGGGGCACCTACACCGGCGGCGTCGTCAACGGCGGCATCGAGGCCCCCATCGTCGTGAAGGCCAACGACCGCGACGAATGGTTTCTCTGGGGTGACTCCTTCGCCCCGAACAACGGCGAGCTGTACGCGTGGCGCAGCGGCGACATCCGCGGCGACGGCTGGTCGCCGCTGACCAAGGCGCAGTACACCCAGCCGCTGAACGCCAAACACCCCACCATCACGCCCATCACCGCGGCCGAGCACGCGAACCTGCTCGCCAGGTGGGGCGCCCCGGAATGGAACCGGATCAAGTCCTACAACTTCCCCGACCACCTCGTCCGGCACGCCGGCTACGCCGCCCGCATCGACCCGTACCCGTTCGACCCGTACGCCGATTCGCAGTGGCGGCTGGTGCCCGGCCTCGCCGACCCCGCGGGCGTGTCGTTCCGGTCGGTCAACTACCCCGACCGCTACCTGCGGCACTCGGGATACACGCTGGTGCTGGCCGCCGACGACGGGTCGCCGACGTTCGCCGCCGACGCCACGTTCCACCGGACGGCCGGCCTGGCCGATCCCGCGTGGACCTCGTTCCGGTCGCACAACTTCCCCGACCGCTACGTCCGGCACGCGGGCTACGTCCTGCGCATCGACCAGCTGTCGAGCGGATCCGCCGCCAGCGCCCGGCAGGACGCGACCTTCCAGATCGGCCACTAGCGTCCGGCGCGCCGCACCCGTGTCACCGGACCGCAGGAAGGAGACGCCGATGATCCGCCCCGACAGGTCCCACCCCACCGGCCTCGTCCGCCGCGCCGCCACCGCGACGGTGTTCACGCTGCTGGCGAGCCTGCTGGTGGCGGCACCGGCACCGGCCGCCCCGGCGGTCAATCACACCAACCCGCTGGTCGCCCAGCGGGCCGACCCGCACATCGTCAGGCACACCGACGGCTACTACTACCTGACCGCCACGGTGCCCGAGTACGACCGCATCGTGCTGCGCCGCGCCACCACCCTGCAGGGGCTCTCCACCGCCCCGGAGACCACGATCTGGCGCCGGCACACCAGCGGCGAGATGAGCGCCCACATCTGGGCACCGGAGATCCACTTCATCGACGGCCGGTGGTACGTCTATTTCGCCGCCGGGCGGGCCGACGACATCTGGCGGATCCGGATGTACGTGCTGGAGAACTCCGCCGCGAACCCGCTCGGCGGCTTGTGGACCGAACGGGGCCGGATCACCACGCCGTGGGACACCTTCGCCCTGGACGCCTCGACGTTCGTCGCCGGCGGGGTGCGTTACCTGACCTGGGCGCAGCAGGAACCGGGGATCGCCACCAACTCCAACCTCTACCTGGCGCGGATGGGCGCCACCCCGTGGACGATCACCGGACCGGTGACCCGGCTGACCGTGCCGACGTACGACTGGGAGACCCGCGGCTTCCGGGTGGCCGAGGGCCCGGCGGTGATCCAGCGCAACGGCCGGATCTTCCTGACCTACTCGGCCAGCGCGACGGACGCCAACTACTGTCTCGGCCTGCTCACCGCCGCCGCTACATCGGACCTGCTCAACCCGGCATCCTGGACGAAGAGCCCGACCCCGGTCTTCGCCAGCAACGCCGCCACCGGCCAGTACGGCCCGGGGCACAACTCATTCACCACGTCCGACGACGGGCAGAGCGACATCCTCGTCTACCACGACCGCAACTACCGGGACATCACCGGTGATCCGCTCAACGACCCGAACCGGCGGACCCGGATCCAGAAGCTGTACTGGAACGCCGACGGCACGCCCAACTTCGGCATCCCGGTGCCCGACGGCGCGACGCCGGTACGGCTGCGGTCGCACGACCTCACCGCCAACTTCGTCCGGCACTTCGCCTACCGGGGCCGGGTCGAGCCGAACGTGACGAACCTGGCCGACTCGCAGTTCCGGATCGTCACCGGGCTGGCCGGCGCCGGGTCGGTGTCCCTGGAGTCGACCAACTTCCCCGGCCACTACCTGCGGCACCGCAACTACGAGATCCACGTCGAGCGCGACGATGGCTCGGCCCAGTTCCGGGCCGACGCGAGCTTCGTACGCCGGCCCGGACTCGCCGACAGCGCCGGGATCTCCCTCGAATCGGGCAACTTTCCCGGCCGGTACGTCCGCCACCGCGCCGGACTGCTGTTCATCGAACCGGTGGGTACGACCGCCGAGCGGGGGTCGGCAACGTTTCACCTGGAGTGACAGCGGTGGCTGACGCTCACTGGTCGACGGTGAAGATCACGTGCTTTCCGTCGTGGGCGGCACGCTGGAAGAAGGCCACGACGTCGGTGAAGTTCGCCCAGGTGTATTCGAAGTCGTCGGCGCCGTAGTTCACGCCGTAGTCCTCGACGTCGATCGCCCGGTAGCCGGCGAGCAGCCGGTCGCGGTCGACCGGGACGAGTGCCTCGGCGACGTCGCGTACGCGGTCCGGGGTGAGGAGGCTGACGATGTAGTCGTCGTCCTCGTGGACCTGGACACCGCCGAGGATCGCGGCGTTGAGGGGGTAGTCGCCGTTGTCGTAGCCGAGCAGGCCGTCGGTCAGGCAGCGGTGGATCGCGTCCCAGGCCTTGTCGGTGTCACAGTGGTCGACACCGTCCGGGGCCTCCTCGATCCCGGTGACGATCGCCATCACCGCCGCGTCGCCGTCGGCCGACAGCAGCCGGGTCGCCGTCTCCCCGTCGATCGCGAAGTGCACACCGAGACTGCCCATGACCCGCTCTCCTTCACCGGAACCCGATCGCCTGGCGGGAGGGTACGGGAGCGGGCCGACACATCCGGGCCGGGCGGGGGAAGCCGCCCGGCCCGGATCGTCAGCGGATCACGGGGGCGAGATGCCCGGGGCCGCGCCGGACCCGAACGACCATCCCTCCACCGTGCCCGGTGCCGGGTTGTAGCTGGTGGCGCCGAGCGTGCTGTAGGACCAGCTGCCGCCGGCGGGGGCGTGCCAGTACGACCAGTACGCGCTCGCCGGCGGCGTGTTGACGCACGGCTCGGTGGTCGCGGTGGGCAGCCCGTCGAGGCGGCAGATGAACGCCAGTCCCCAGCGGGCCGTGCCGGTGACGGCGAAGCCGGCGCTCTGCAGGGCGGCCAGGCCGGTGGCCGGGTCGCCGGGCGCGCACCGTACCTCGATCGATCCGCCGAAGGCGGTGAAGTCGACGACGACCGTGACACCGGTCGTGCCGGTGCAGGCCGCGGCGTGCGCGGCCCGGGGTGCCGGCTCGGCGACCGTGAGGCCGGCGGTCAGCACCAGCAGTGCGGCGAGGGTCGCGGCCCAGCGTCGGGTCCGCACGATCGCCGTACTCACCGGCACGCCAGGGTGGGCGCGGCGCCGCGGGCGCCGGTGGCGGAAAGCTTCGCGAAGCCGACCGCGGCCAGCCCTGGGACGGCCTGGGCGGTGGCCCGGGGCGCGGTGGCCGGGTCGAAGCCGGTGCTGGTGTAGGCGACCGCGCCGCGGTCGGCCGTCGGGCCGGAGCAGCCGACCTGGAGGCCGATCAGGAAGATGTTCGCCCTGGCTGCGGAGATCAGCCGCCCGCCGGCCCACAGTGCCTGGGCGGCGAGGCCGGTGCTGTTGGCGTTCGGTTCGCCGGCCGCGTTGCCGAACGAGCCGTTCGCCGCCTGTACGCCGGTCAGCCAGGCGAGCCCGGCCGCCGCGTCGGCGTACCGGTCGACGGCGAGCAGGGCCTGCACGGCCAGCGCCGTCGCGTCGACGTCGCTGACGCAGGTGGCCTGCGCGAACAGCAGCGGATAGCCGCCGTCGGCGCAGCGGCTGCCGGCCAGGAACGCGGCGGCGGTGGCGGGGGCGCCGGCCGGGGTGCGGTCGAGGGCGAGCAGGGCGAGGGACTGGCTGAACGCGTTGCTGTAGTCGCCCCACGCGGAGCGGTCGGCGAACCGGCCGGACGGGTCCTCCAGGCTCCGCAGTTGGGCGACGAGGTCGACACCGCCGAACGCGGTCGGGTCGGCACCCCGGACCTGGGCGGCGAGGGTGAGCTTGGCGGTGGCGCCGGCGTACGCCTCGGTGCTGCCGTCGCCGACGTAGCTGGTGAGGATTTCCGGCCGGGCGAGCCAGGTGAGCGCCTTGGCGCCGTTCTCGTCGGCGACCTTGGCGGCGGCGAACGCGAAGATGGCGTCGATGGTGAGGCCCTGGTCGGGATAGCTGACGCCGCCGAACTCGGTCTCGAAGCGCTCGCCGTCGACCAGTTGGCGGGCGAGCCAGCCGGCGGCGGCGTCGGAGCGGCTCAGGGTCGGCGGGGCGGCGGCCGCGGCGGCCGGTGACGCGACGGTGAGGGCGGCGGCGAGTACGCCGCACAGCAGGGCGGGGAGTCTGTGCCGGGATAGCGAGCGAACCATGTGGGCACGCCTTTCCGGCCCGAAGGTAACGAGGCCGGAGGTCCCTGCGCCCACGGTGCGCGGTGGGGATTTATCCGGACTCCGTCCCGTGGGCCACGACGGGTGAGGAGCGGGTTTTGCGTGCGGGTGGGCATTCGGGCTCGCCGTCGGACACAATGCTGTGCTCGACGGCCTACCGTTGCGGGCCAGCGCCGGACTTCGACCGGACTTCCCCCACGGTGCACGCATCTTCTGTTGTGGACGGTAAGTCTTTCCGAGTCGCCCGCCCGGTGTCAATCCGCTGGTGGGTGGCATGTGCCACCCCGGATGTCACCGGCCCGACAGTCACTCTCCGCAATGTGGCGACGGTGCGACGAGCGTGAATTCGAAGGGCCCGTATCCGCCGGGTTCGTCAGATGATCTACCCGTTTCTAACTGAATGATCATCGTCTATAGTGATGCTCGGCGACGTGGCCAGGTGGCATTGCTGCCGGGTGCATTCTTTCTGGATCTCGGCAAGCAGGGGAGACCGGGTGAAACCGCTACACCACGGTCAATGTCTGGCGCGAATCCGGCCGCCCATTGTGGCGTAGCTCGGCCACCGCCCAGCCCTGACCGATCCATTGCCGTAAGGCTGATGGGGGGAGACCTGTGACCACCGAACTCTGGAATCCGGCGACCTTCGACGCGCTGCGGCGGCAACTGATCCCGTCGTTCGACCTCCTCTACGGCAGCGCGGTCAGCGTGGTCGCCATGTCGGTGCCCCGCCGGCCCCGCATCCTCGACCTCGGTGCCGGCACCGGCCTGCTCAGCGCGGCGCTGCTGGAGCGGCTGCCCGACGCCGAGCTGCTCCTCGTCGACCGCTCGGCGCCGATGCTCGCCAAGGCCGTGCAGCGCTTCGAGACCGTCGAGCACGTCCGCACGCTGGTCGCCGACCTCACCGACCCGCTGCCGGTCGGCCCGTTCGACGCCGTCGTCTCCGGCCTGGCGATCCACCACCTGCCGCACGAGGGCAAGCGCGACCTGTTCGCCCGCATCCGCGACGTCCTGCGCCCCGGCGGCCTGTTCGTCAACGTCGAGCAGGTGCTCGCCCCCACGCCCACGATCGAGGCGCTCTACGACCGCCAGCACGAGCAGCACGTGCACGACTCCGAGACGCCGGCCGACGAGTGGGCCGCCGGCCGCGAGCGGATGAAGCACGACATCTGCATCGACGTCGACACCCAACTCGACTGGCTACGGCAGGCCGGCTACGCGCAGGTCGACTGCCTGGCCAAGGACTGGCGGTTCGCCACGTACGCCGGGTGGACGGCGGTATGACCGCCGAGGAGCCGGACACGCTCTACGCGGCCGTACGCGCGGTCGCCGCGGCCCGCCCCGACGCACCCGCCGTCGAGACCACCGCAGGAGACGCGGTCAGCTACGCCGAACTGGTCGGGCTGGTCGACCGGCTGGCCGGCGGCCTGGCCGCCCGGGGCGTCCGCGCCGACGACAGTGTCGCCTTCGCGCTGCGCAACAGCGTCGGATACGTCGCACTGATCATCGCCGTGGCCCGGCTCGGCGCCCGCTACGTGCCGCTGATGGGCAACTTCGACGCCGCCGACCTGCGCACCGCGCTGGACCGTACCCGGCCGGTCCTGGTGGTGACCGACGGTCACCGCGACCTGCCGGCCGGGCCGCCCACCACGGGCCTCGACGAACTCGGCGCCGCCGACCCGCTCGCGGAGCCCATCGCCGGGGTGCACCACCGGATCTTCCGAACCCTGTGGACCTCCGGCTCGACCGGCTTCCCGAAACTGATGGCCTGGCGGCAGGACAAGTTCGTCCGGGAGCGCCGCCGGTGGATCGCCGACGTCGACATCCGCGCCACCGACGTGTTCCTCTGCCGGCACACCCTCGACGTCGCGCACGCCACCGACCTGCACGTCTTCGCCGCCCTACTGTCCGGTGCCCGGCTGGTGCTGGCCGACCCGACCGCTCCGGCGGACGTGCTGCTGCGCCAGCTCGTCGCGCACCGCGTCACCGTGATGAGCGCGCTGCCGAAGCACTACGAGGACCTGGTGGCGGCGGCGGACGGCGACCTCGACCTGTCCCGGCTGCGCCGGCCGCTGTGCGGCGGCGCCTACCTGCCCCCGGCCGTCATCCGGCGGGCGGACGAGGTGCTCGGCATCCGGATCCGGCAGATCTACGGCTCCACCGAGTTCGGCCTCGCGCTCGGCAACATGACCGACGAGGTGCAGGCCGACGCCGGCATGATCCCGGTCCACGGCGTCGGCACCCGCCTGGAACCCTTCGCCGAAGCGGTCGGCACCGAGCCGGACACCGGCGAGCTGGTCCTGCGGTCGGACTGCACCAGCGAGGGCTACCTCGACAACGACGAGGCCAACGCCCGCACCTTCCGCACTCCCGAGTTCTGGACCGGCGACGTCGCCCGTCGTGGCCCCGACGGCTCCTACCGGATCCTCGGCCGGGTCTCCGAGGCGCTGGCCACCCCGGCCGGGCCGGTCCTCGCGCCGATGCTCGACGACGAGATCGCCGGCACCGGCGCCGTCGACATCGCGGTGTGCCTCGCCGTCCACCCCGGCCGGTACGCCGCACAGGTCGCCGTCGCGGTCCGGCCCGCTCCCGGCCGGTCCGCCGACGAGGTCGGCAAGATCGTGGCGGACATCCTGGACGCCCACCGGCTCGACGGCACGGTCCGGTTCGTCGACGAGATACCCCGCACCCCGGTCGGCAAGATCGACAAACCGTTGCTGCGGCACCGCCTCGGCCTTACCGGAGGATCCCGATGAGCATCCACCACGACCGGGGCACCGGCCCGACCCTGCTGGTCCTTCCGGGCCTGGCCGCCACCGCCGGCTTCCTCGCCGAAGCCGTCGCCGACCTCGCCGTCGACCACCGGGTGGTCACCGTCGAGTTGCCCGGCCACGGCCGCAACACCGGCGGTACGGCGTCGCTGGCCACCGCCGCCGAGGACGTGCACCGCACCGTCGAGGCGCTCGACCTGCGCGACGTGACCCTGCTCGGCTGGTCGCTCGGCGCCACCGTCGCGTACGGCTACCTGGAACGCTTCGGTGCCGCCCGGGCCGCCGGGCTGGTCTCCGTCGAGCAGACCCCCCGCCTCGTCGGCGACGACGGCTGGCCCTACCCGGCCTTCGGCAACCTGACCACCGCCGCCGCCGGCCAGTTCCGGCAGGCCATCGCCGCCGACTACGGGGCGTTCGCCGACAACCTGGTCCGCGGCTCGTTCGCCGCCGGCGCCGACCCCGATCCGGCGGTCGTCGCCGACCTGATCGCGCAGGCCGGCCGGTGCGACCCCGAGGCGGTGGGCGCCCTGCTCGCCGACGCGGTCGCCGCCGACTGGCGGGAGCGGATCTCCCGACTGACCGTGCCGACCCTGCTCGTCCACGGCGCCCGCAGCCAGGTCTATCCCGGTGCCGTCGGCGGTTGGCTCGCCGACGCCATCCCCGGCGCCCGGCTGGAAACGTTCGACCACAGTGGACATCTGCCGTTCATCGAGGAACGCGACCGGTTCACCCGTACGGTCCGTGAGTTCGTCGCCCGGGTCGCCGCGCCGGCCCGCACCCCTGGGAGTGAAGCCGATGGCTGACACCACCGCCACGTCCCCCGCCCGCCGGCTGAGCTGGATCTACCCCGACCGGGGCACGGCCTGGCAGCGCCGCGCCGAGGACGAGGCCGTCTGGGAGCCCTACCGGAAGGTGGCCGCCGACCTCGGCCTGGAGATGACCCTGAACAAGCCGGAGGAGGTCGCGGTCGACACCACCGACGCGACCCGGCCCAGGGTCTACCTCAACGGCGACCCGGTGACCCCCGCCGACACCATCTTCGTCACCTCGCTCTACTCGCTGCCGCACCA
This sequence comes from Polymorphospora rubra, assembly GCF_018324255.1. Classification (GTDB taxonomy): domain Bacteria; phylum Actinomycetota; class Actinomycetes; order Mycobacteriales; family Micromonosporaceae; genus Polymorphospora; species Polymorphospora rubra. Next base: position 1,828,909 of record NZ_AP023359.1, on the reverse strand, counting down.
GAGCCAGGACGTCGAGAACCAGCTCTTCCTCTTCACCATCCTGGAACGGGCCGGCTTCTACCTGCCGATCCCGCCCGCACTGTCCTACATCGGCGAGGACAAGACCGCCACGATGCTGCACCTGCGCGACAGCCCGGTGCCACTGCTGCCGACCGTACGGGTGATCGGCGGCCGGGAGGCGATGAGCGGCCACTACGACCCCGCCTTCGCCAACCTCGACTACCCGATGATCGTCAAGCCGGCGTACTGGGGCATGGGGCTCGGCATCTCCGTCGTACACAACGTGCACGACCTGCGCGGCGTTATCGGCCTGGCCGGCGGCTCCGACACCGCGCTCGTCGCCCAGCCCTACCTGCCCGGCGTGCACGAGAAGCGGGTCTACTGCGTCGACGGCCGGGCGCACACCGTGCTGGAGGGCGTCAAGGACGGCTACTGCCTGATGGTCACCAAGGCGGTCGGCGGCCGGCACGAACGGGGCTACGCCACCCTGCCGGCCGACCTGGAGGACGCGATCGCCTATGCGGCCTCCCGGCTGCCCACCCCGTACTTCTGCGTCGACTTCCTCATCGACGGCGACCGGTACTGGATCTCGGAAATTGAACTCGACGGTGCGGTCGCCTTCAACGGCGACCCCGAGCAGGACCGGATCGCCGAATCCATCGTCCGGTCCCGCTTCCAGGCCTACCAGGCCGGCCACGCCGCCTTCGTGGCCGGCGGGGGAGGGCCGGCGTGACCATCGGTCAACTGCCCTGGCAGGACATCCTCGCCCAGGCCCGGTGGCTGGCCGACCGCGGCGGCGCGCCGGTCCCCGACGGCGCCACCGGCCTGGAAGGGTTGGCGGTGATCGGCCCGGCCGAGATCCTCGCGGTCTCCCGGCACATGTCCCGCGACGGGGGCGGCATCCTGATGTCCAGCGGCGGCACCACCGGGCGCCCGAAGCTGACCTTCGTCAGCTATCACCAGGCGCACGACCGGCTGCTGCGGCAGTGGCGACCGCTCGCCCCCGGCAACCTCATGCTCAACCTCTTCACCCCCGGCCGGATGTGGGCCTCGCACTACTACATGCAGGCGCTGGCCGAGCACAGCCGCTGCGACATCATCCCGGCCGGCCCGCACTCGCCTGCCGAGATCGTCGACTGGATCCCGATGTGGAACGAGGTCGGCGTCGACGCGGTCTGCGGCACCCCGACCGCACTGGCCGACCTGGCCCGCGGGGTACTCGACTCCGGACTCGTCCTGCCGCTGAAGAAGCTGATCTGGATGGCCGAGCCGTGGACCGACGACAAGGAGAAGACGGTCCGTGCCGCCTTCCCCGACATCGGCTTCTGGGGCAACTACGGCTCCGTCGAGACGTACGTGATGGCCACCAACACCCCGGCCTGCGACCTGTCGGTGCTGCACCTGATGCCCGACCAGGTCATCGAACCCGACGACGCCGGCGCCCTGCTCTCCCGACGCGGAACCGGCTGGACGGTGCCGACGGTCCGCTACCGCCTCGGCGACCGGGTCGCGGCCGCCGAATGCCGCTGCGGACGGCCGGACGCGCTACGCGTGCTCGGCCGCGCCGACGACGCGATCAAGCTGCACGGCGCCCTCGTCGGGATCGGCGAGGCCCTTTCGGTCGTGCGCGCCCAGCCCGGCGTCCGCGACGCCCAACTGGTGCTCACCCGCGGCGCCGAGTCCCGCCACTCCGTACGCCAACTCACCGTCCACTTCACCGGCGACGCCGACCCCGGCGCGGTCCAGGAGCGGCTGCTGCGCGAGTTCTACGACCTGGGCGTCATCGCCCAGCACCACCCGGACGCGATCACCACCGAACGGGTCGCCGCCCTCGGCCGGGTCGAACGCACCAACAAGATCCCGCCGATGCTGTGGCGGGAAGCGGCCCGGCCCTGACCACGACCGACGAGCACCCGTGGAGCGGACCGACATGACGAAGATGCGGGGCAACCCGTGGGCGATCCTGGCCGTACTGGCGCTGGCCTACTTCCTGACCCAGTTGGACGTGGCCGTCCTGGCCGTCGCCATCCCGAGCGTGATGGCCGACCTCGACGCCACCACCGACCAGGTGGTCTGGTCGATCAGCGCCTACATCTTCGTGCTGGCGGTCGTGCTGATCACCGCCGGCCGGCTCGGTGACCTCTACGGCCGGCGCCGGCTGTTCGTCATCGGCGTCGCCCTGTTCACCCTCTTCAGCCTCACCGCCGGGCTGGCCGAGACACCCGGACAGCTCATCGCCTCCCGGGCCGCCCAGGGCCTCGGTGCCGCACTGCTCACCCCGCAGACCCTCGCGTTGCTGGTCGAGTTCTTCCCGGCCGACCGGCGCGGCATGGCGCTCGGCATCCGGGGCGCGGTCGGTGGCGTCGCCGCCGTCACCGGCCCGGTCGTCGGCGGCGTACTGGTCAGCGCGCTGGACTGGCGGTGGGTCTTCCTCGTCAACGCCCCGCTCGGCGTCGCCATGCTGGTGCTCGCCTGGTTGGTCATCCCGGAGACCCGCCCCGAACGCCGGCACCGGCTCGACCTGCTCGGCGTACTCATCGCCTCGGCCGCCCTGTTCTGCCTCACGTTCGCGATCAGCCAGGGCGAGCGGTACGCCTGGAACGGCTGGATCTGGGCACTGCTCGCCGGCTCCGGGGTCCTCTTCGCCGCCTTCGTCGTACAGCAGCGCGGCCGGCAGGACAGTGAACCGCTGGTCCCGTTCGGCCTCTTCCGCGACCGCAACTACACCCTGATGAACGCGTTCTCGCTGACCACCTCGGGCACCGTCATCGGCCTGGTCCTGGTGCTGTCGCTCTTCCTGCAGTCGGTGCTCGGCATGGACCCGCTCGCCGCCGGCCTGGTGATCGTGCCGGCCTCGCTGTTCTCGACCCTGTTCGACCCGGTCGCCGGCAAGCTCTCCGAACGCGTCGAGGGCAAGCATCTGCTGCTGGTCGGCGCGGTGCTGACCGCCGGCGGCATGCTGTGGGCGATGACCGCGATGTACGAGGGCGCCGACTGGCAGTCCTTCGTCGCGCCGATGAGCGTCATCGGGATCGGCAACGCCTTCCTGTTCACGCCGTTGGCGGTCGTCGCCCTCGGCGGCGTGCAGCCGAAACTCGCCGGTGCGGCGTCCGGCGTACTGGTCACCTCGCTCCAGATCGGCTCGATGATCGGCTCGGCCGCGGTCGGCGCCGTACTCCAGGGCACCGGTGTCTCGGTCACCGCCGAAACGGCCCGTACGGCGATGCTGCTGCTCGTCGTGGTGGCCGCGGTCGGCGCGCTGGCCTGCCTGGCGGCCCGCCCCAACCTGTGTACGACGACCGACGGTCCGAAGCCGCCGCCGGAGAGCGACCCGGACCGACCGGTGGCCGCCGCCGCCGACCCGGTCGACCGGTAGCGGCCTCGCCACACCGAGGCGGGCAGCTACCGGGTCGGGGCGGGCCAGCACCGAACCGGTCCGGGCAGCTACCGGGCCGGGGCGGCGACGAACCGGAACTCGGCGCTGTAGCGGCGGCCGTCGGCGTCGGCGAGCCACATCTGGTCCGGTGCCGGCAGCATTTCGGTCACCGTCACCCTGGCCTCGGACCCGGCCGTACGCCCGGCGCGGCGCACCATCCGGGCCAGCACCTCGACCGAGGCGAGGCTGGCGAGGTCGATGTGCACCGGCTTCTTCTCCCCGGTGGCCCGGACGAACACGTGCCGGGGCAGCCCGTGCCCGACCACGAAACGGCGGGCGGCCAGGAACCGGCGTGCCTCGTCGGGGTCGGCGGCGAAGCCGAGCGCCTCCGGCGGGAACGTCCACGTCTCCCGGTTGACCACCAGCCGGTCGATCGTCACCCGGGGCCGGTGCGCGGCCGGCGACAGCAGCCGGAAGTGCGGCATCAGGTTGCCGGCGATCAGGTCGGCGAAGACCTCGACCACGTCGAATCCGACGTCGTCGGCGTGCCGGCGGACGGTCAGCCGCCCGTCCCGGTCGACGACGTCGCAGGCACCGGCGACCAGATCCCGTTCCGGGTCGGCGTCGCAGGTGTCCGGCGCGAACACCAGCCGCCGGTCCGCGGGGCCGAGCAGCCGGGGCGAGAACCGGGTGGCGCTACCGCCCTGCGCCCCGGTCGCGCCGATCCGCACCACCCCGCCGGGCAGGTCGGCGGCCATCGCCGCGGCCAGCGCCGCCGGCTCCGGATGGCAGTCGACCCAGCTCGCGTACCGCATCGTGTGGTAGCTCGGATGCAGTTCGCCGAGCACCCAGTCGAAGTCGCCGGCGCGTACCGCGTCGAGGTCCGGCGCCGCGATCATCAGATCCGGGCTGTGCTGGACGGCGGCGGTCCAGCCGGGCGCACCGGCCGGGAAGACCTCGGCGAAGCCGGCACGCAGCTCGGCGGACGTACGCGCCACCCGCCGCACCCCGGCCGGCACGGCGAGCAGCCGCTCCCACCGCTGCTGCAGAGCCCTCGTCAGCGGGCGGACCACGGCTTCCGGGGAGTCGAGGAGCGGACCACGGGCGGCCAGCCACAGTTCGGCGAGCGGCACCACCCCGTCCGCCCGGCCGGCCACCAGCCGGTCGAAGACCGCCCGCAGCGTCCGCCGGTAGAGGGCCGCACCCGCCGCCGTGTACCAGCGGGCGCTGTCGAGCAGCAGAGCCAGCGGCGCGCGCAGCGGATCGAGCGCGGCCGGGCCGAGCACGACCGAGTCGGGCCGGCGGCACTCCTCGAAGACCAGGGTGCGGCCGGCGTAGAGCGCGCCGGCCTCGCGCACCGACGCCTCGCCGGTCAGTTCGGTGAAGACGGTGCCGAGCCCGGCCAGCGCGCCGACCACCTTGTCCGGGTCGCCCCGCGCCGCCTCGACCTCGCCGGCCGCGGCGGCCAGCCGGTCGAGGGCGGCCAGGGCGGTGTCGCGTACGGCCGGGTCGTCGACCCCGGCCACGACGGCCCGCATCGTCTCGGCGGCCCGCAGGTCGTCGGCCGCGACCTCCAGCGTCCATTCGATCCGGCGGTCGCGGTGCAGCTGGTGCAGGGCGGACCACACCACGGCCGGGTCGTCGATCGGCCGGTCCGGTGCGGCGAGCACGGCGGCGACGACCTCGCGGGCGGTCCGGCCCGGGCGCAGCGCGGCCAGGACCGCCGCCGGGACCGGATCCAGCGGTACGGCGGCGGCCAGCGGGATCCGCAGCGTCGACCCGTCGGCCCGCAGCAACGGCAGCAGCCGGGGGACCAGCCAGGGCCGCAGCGGCGCGGCGAGCGCCCGGCCCAGCGCGGCCAGCGCCCAGCCTTCGAGGTAGAGGGTGCGCGAACCGGCGGTGCCGTCGTCGGTGGGCGCCAGCGGCCGTGGCTGCTCCGGGTCGATCCGGCCCCAGCGCAGCGGCCCGAAGAAGCCGATCGTGTCGTTCTTGGCGCAGTAGCGGTGCAGGTAGCTGGTCACCAGCGTCTCGGTCTTGCGGTGCCGGCCGGTGCGTGCCACCGTACGCGGATCGCGGCGCAGCAGCGTGTCGAAGCCGGTGGACAGCGCCTGCGGGTTCTGCCAGGCGACCGCCTCGCGCACCAGGGGGTCGGCCGCGACCCGGTGCAGTGCCTCGCCGACCGCCACCCCGGCGTCCTCGAACCGCGCCCGGTAGGCCGCCGCACGGTCGGCGTCCGGTGTGGCGTTCAGTTCGTCGGCGAGCGTGGCCAGTCGCGGATCGGCCAGCGGCTCGAGCAGGTCGACGGGGAAGCCGGCGGCCCGCAGGCAGAACCACGGCCACAGGCCCCATCCACCGCCCAGCTCGACCAGGGCGCCCGACTGACGGTCCACAGCCATCCTCCGCGAACTCCGTGACTTGGGCGTCCGGCACCGTCCACTGTAGCGATCACGGCACCCGGGCCCCCTCGTCGACTCGGCGCCGCCGTCGCACGGTTCGTGCAGACAATGTCGTGCGGACGGACACCGTTACCGGGGTCGACCGCCACACCGCCTCAGCGGTCGCCGGGTGCCGCCCCCCGGCCGTCCGGGGTCGGAAACAGCCAGTGCAGCGTGGCGAGACACTTGTCGACGTACGCCTCCCGGTCCGGCGCCTCGAAGCCGTAGACCAGGTCCTCCAACACACCGCACCGGGCGTAGAAGGTGGCCCGGTCCCGCAGCCGGTCTCGGTCCGGCCCGGCGCGGCCGGCGGCGTCCAGCGCCGTTTCGAGCGCGGCCGGACCGAGGTCGCGCAACACCAGACCGAAGTCGTACGCCGGGTCGACCAGTGCGGCGTCGGTCCAGTCGAGGACACCGGTCACCACCGGCCGGGCCGGATCGACCAGCACGTGCTCGATGCCGAGGTCGTTGTGCGAGAACACCGGGACGTACCCGCCGTCCGGCGGCGGCGCGGCGAGGAACGCCGCCACGCCGGGCCGGTGCCCGTCCGGCAGCCGATCCGCGACGGCGGCGTGGTTCTCCGCGGCCTCGTCGAGCCAGTCGGCGAGCGGCTGGTGGTCCGGCTCGACCAACTCGGCCATCCGCTCGACCGGTACGGCGTGCAGCGCACCGAGCAGCCGGCCGAGCGCGGCGGCCACCGGTCCGGTGTACGCCGCACGGTCCGGCAGCGCCAGCAGCGGCACCCCCGGCAGCTTCCGGTAGGCCAGGCAGCCCAGCTCCGGTGCGGTGAACAGCGGCTCCGGCACCGGTAGCGGCGACACGGCCGCGACCGCGGCGAGCAGACGGGCCTCCCGTTCGACCACGGGGCGGGGTCGGTGGCCTTGCTGACCCGAAGGATCAGCTCGCCGTCGACCTCGTACGCGACGTTGTCCTCGCCCTCGCCCAACCGCTCCAGCGTGCCGACGCGGTGGTTGGGCAGGTGTGTCGCCAGCGCCACCCGCGCCACCGTGTCCCGATCCCGGCTTCGCATGCCGCGACCCTACCGATCCGCGCCAGGGCCGCTCCGCGCCGGCGGTCCGACCCGTCGGACCGCCGCCGGCCGGTGTGCGCATCGGAACCGATGTCCCTTGTTTGTCGCTGGTTTGTCGCGAACCGGCCCGGGCTGTCATTCGTCGCCGGCGGGCCTCCACGACATCGGCGACGGCGGCTTGAGTGGTGACATCACCGGGTGGACCCGCCGCCCGGACCACCACCGGGGAGGTGCACCGCCATGGGTTGCTGGTCGGCACTGCACAGGCCGGTGTCCGGATGATCGGCGGATCCGCCGACGACCGGTATCCGTCGGGTGTGGACCTCGACCGGCCGAGCGCCGCCCGGGTCTACGACGCACTGCTGGGCGGCTCGGCGAACTTCGCGGTCGACCGGGCACTGGCCCGGCAGATGCTCACCGCCGAACCGAACGCCGCCCGGTGGGCCCAGGCCAACCGGGCGTTCCTGCGCCGGGCCGTCGATTTCCTGCTCGACGAGGGCGTACGTCAGTTCGTCGACCTCGGCTCCGGGCTGCCCACCGTCGGCAACGTCCACGAGATCGTGCACGCCGCCGACCCCGACGGCCGGGTCGTCTACGTCGACGTCGACCCGGTCGCCGTCGCCCACGGACAGTCCCTGCTGGCCGGCGACGGCCGCGCGGTCGTCGTCCAGGCCGACATCCGGGACGTGGACGCGATCCTGGCCGACCCGGCGACCCAGGACCTGATCGACTTCGACCAGCCGGTGGGGGTCCTGGCCGTCGCGGTCCTCCACTTCGTCACCGACGACCCCACCCCGATCCTCGCCGGCTTCCGGTCGGCCGCCGCGCCCGGCAGCCACCTCGTCGTGTCCCACCTGACCACCCCGGACGAGATGTCCGCGGCCGTGGTCGGAGTGGTGGCGCAGTACAACACCCGCACCGGCACACCCCTGACGTTCCGCAGCCGGGCCCAGGTCACCGACCTGTTCGCCGGCTGGCGGGTTCTCGAACCGGGCGTCGTACCGGCCGACACCTGGTGGCCCGAGCCCGGCGATCTCGAAGAACCCGGAGCGCGGCCACGGGTGCCGATCTGGGCCGGCGTCGCCCGGTTGCCGTACGTCGCCTGACCCCGCCGGTGCCCCGCCCACCGACCCGGGGCGGGGCACCGGCGTGCCATACCTCGCCAACCTTGTTTCGTTCTGGAGTTGATAGAGATGCGCAACAGACTCGCCCGCCGCGCCGGTACGGCGGTACTGGCCGGGCTGCTCGCGGTCACCGCCGGCTGCACGGGCGGCGACGCCGAGGAGGGCGCCCGGGAAGTGGACAAGGTCACCTACCTGACCGCGTTCGCGTCCTTCGGTCGGGAGGCGTACGCCTGGGTGGCCCTGGAGAAGGGGTTCTTCCGCGACCGGGGGATCGAGGTCGAGATCAAGCCCGGGCAGGGTTCGGCCGACAACCTCAAGCTTCTGGCAGCCGGGCAGGCGCAGTTCTCGGCCAACGACCTGTCCGGTGTGATGATCACCCTCGGGCAGGGTGACTACCAGGGCGACGTCCGCGCGGTCGCGGCGATCCAGCAACGCACCTTGAACTCGATCACCGTGCTGGAGTCGTCGGGCATCACCACCCCGGCCGACCTGGTCGGCAAGCGGGTCGGTGGGGTGCCCGGCGGGGCGCCGATGCTGCTGTGGCCGGCGTACGCCAAGCTCGCCGGGATCGACCCGGCAAGTGTGCAGTGGGTCAACTCCCCGGCGCAGCAGACGCCCGGCCTGCTCGCCGCCGGCCGCGTCGACGGGATCGGCCAGTTCACCGTCGCCCGCGGCACCGTGGAGAAGGCGGCCCAGGGCCGGCCGGTGCGGCTGCTGCCGTACTCCGACGTGATCGCCGACCTGTACGGCAACGCCGTCATCGCCCCCATGACGCTGATCAGGGACGATCCGGACCTGGTACGCCGGTTCAGCGAGGCGATCCTCGAAGGACTCATCTACTCCATCGACCACCCCGACGAGGCCGGCCAGATCCTGCACAAACACGTACCCTCCGCCGACCCGCAGGCCGCCGCGCAGGAGGTCGCGCTGATGCAGCCGTACGTGTTCGCCAACGCCCGCGCCGGCGTCCTCGACACCGGCCGCATCGCCCGCGCCATCGCCGTACTCCAGGGTGCCGGCACCATTCCCGCCGGACTCGCACCCGACCAGGTCGTCGCCTTCGACCTGGCACCCGCCCCCGCCTGAGTCCGTCCGGCAGCGAGCCGCACCGCCCCGGGCCGGGGGCACGTCACGCCCAGCGCGATCGGGGCGTGTCCCCGGCCCACCCCGACCCTGGAGCCGTACCCGTGACCAACCGCGCCGCCGGGCCCAACCGGCCGTACGCCTACGACAACGACCACCCCGCCGCACCGAACCAACTCGCCAGCCTCGCCGCCCTCCTCGACGACGTCACCATCGGCCGGCTCACCCAGCTCGACCTACGCGGCCGACGCTGCCTCGAAATCGGCGCCGGCGGCAGCGCCCTGCCCGCCTGGCTCGCCACCGAGGTCGGACCTGCCGGACACGTCGTCGCCACCGACATCCAACCCCGACACGTCCCCACCCACCCGCGCCTGACCCCGCTCGCCCACAACATCATCACCGACCCGGTCCCCGAACCCCCGTACGACCTCATCCACGCCCGCCTCGTCCTCATGCACCTCCCGCAACGCGAACAGATCCTCACCCGCCTCGCCGACGCCCTCGCCCCCGGCGGCGTCCTCTGCGTCGAGGACTGGGCCATCCAGCCCGACACCGCCGTCATCGACGCCCCCACCACCGCCGCCCGCACCCTGTTCGCCGTCTACCAGCACGCCGTCGCCCGCGACATCCTCACCGCCGCCGGCACCGACCCCACCTGGGCCATCCGTATCCACCCCACCATGCGCGCCGCCGGCCTACGCGACCTCGACACCGCCATCCACGCACCCGTCTGGCACGCCGGCAGCCCCGGCCTCGCCCTGGTCACCGTCAACATCGCCCAACACCGTGCCCGGCTCACCACCGGCGCCCTCACCGACACCGACCTCGACGAGATCGCCCGCCTCGCCACCGACCCCGGCTCCGGCCTCGTCGTACGCGGCCACCAGCTCTACTCCACGATCGGCCGCAAGGACTGACCTCCGCCGCCGGTCCCGGCCCCGGCCCGGCCGGGACCGGCGGCGGGTGCCGGGCGCGGTACGTCGTGCCCTCGCGGACAGCGCCCCGGCACAGGCGCCGCCGGTCGGTGGGTTCCCCAGCCCCGCCGGCCGGCGGTGAGCCGCATCAGCGGCCCGCACACGGACCAATCTCGGGCATCTGCCAGGGATCCGGCGCTTTTCAACTCGCAGATGCGGCAATAGGGTTGACGGGTGACCACCTATCGGATCGGTGAGGCGGCGGAACTCCTCGGTGTCAGCGTCGACACCGTCCGCCGCTGGGTCGACGGCGGACGGCTCGCCGCCGACCGCGACGACCACGGCCACCGCACGATCGCCGGAGCCGACCTGGCCCGGTTCGCCAAGTCGCTGGCCGACGACCCCGACGAGGGCGCCGGCCGCTCGTCGGCCCGCAACCGGCTGCGCGGGATCGTCACCGCGATCACCCGCGACTCGGTGATGGCACAGGTCGACATCCAGGCCGGACCGTTCCGGGTGGTCTCCCTGATGAGTCGGGAGGCCGTGGACGACCTCGGCCTGGAGGTCGGGTCGACCGCTGTCGCAGTGATCAAGTCGACCACCGTGGTGGTGGAGCGGACCCGCTGACGACGGGTTCGGCCGGTACGGGAAAAGGGGAGCGGGATGCGCGGTCGGAGATGGACCCTGAGTGTGGCGGTCGGTGCCCTGCTGCTGGCCACGGCCGGCTGCGGCGGCGGTGACGACGACCCGCGGCCGGGCGCGGACGGTTCGCCGGGCGCGGTTACCGGCACCGTCACCGTGCTCGCCGCCGCCTCGCTGACCGAGTCGTTCACCCGGATCGGCGCGGCCTTCGAGGCGGCCAACCCCGGCGTCACGGTCACGTTCAGCTTCGCCGGCAGCTCCCAACTCGCCCAGCAGATCACCGCCGGCGCACCCGCCGACGTCTTCGCCGCCGCCAGCCCGGCCACCATGAAGACCGTCACCGACGCCGGCGACAACGCCGCGGAGCCGCAGGTCTTCGTACGCAACCAGCTCGTCATCGCGGTGGCGAAGGGCAATCCGAAGGGCATCACCGGCCTGGCCGACCTGACGAAGCCCGACACCAAGGTCGCGCTCTGCGCCGAACAGGTGCCGTGCGGCGCGGCGGCGAAGACGGCGCTGGACGCCGCCGGCACCGCGCTGACCCCGGTCACCCTCGAGCAGGACGTCAAGCAGGCCCTGTCGAAGGTCAGGCTCGGTGAGGTCGACGCGGCACTGGTCTACCGCACCGACGCCCGGGCCGCGGCCGCCGACGTCGACGGCATCGAGTTCCCCGAGTCCGCCGGCGCGGTCAACGACTATCCGATCGTCACGCTGAAGCAGGCTCCCAACAGCGCCGGCGCGGCGGCGTTCGTCGCGTACGTGCTCGGCGCCGAAGCCCGGGCCGTGCTGACCGAAGCCGGATTCCAGACCCCCTGATGCCGACCAGCGCCAAGACCGCCGGAACCGGGCCGGTCGCCCGGCTCCGGCGCGGGCGCACCCGGCGCGGCTCCGCCGGGGTGCCGGTCGCACTCGCCGTACCGGCCCTGCTCGGCCTCGGCTTCCTGGTGCTGCCGCTGGCCGGGCTGCTGATCCGGACCCCGTGGACCAGCCTCCCGCAGCGGCTCACCGCGCCCGGCGTACTGGAGGCGCTGCGGCTCTCGCTCGTCACCGCGACCGCCGCGACCCTGCTCTGCCTGCTGCTCGGCGTGCCACTGGCCTGGCTGCTGGCCCGCACCACCTTTCCCGGTCGGCGGCTCGTACGCGCCCTGGTCACCGTCCCGCTGGTCCTGCCGCCGGTCGTCGGCGGGGTGGCGCTGCTGCTGGTGTTCGGCCGGCGTGGCCTGATCGGCGGCTGGCTCGACGAGACGTTCGGGATCACGCTGCCGTTCACCACCACCGGCGTCGTGCTGGCCGAGGCCTTCGTGGCCATGCCGTTCCTCGTCATCGCCGTCGAGGGCGCGCTGCGTGGCGCCGACGCCCGCTACGAGGAGGCCGCCGCGACGCTCGGCGCCGGCCGGTGGACCGCCTTCCGGCGGGTCACCCTGCCGCTGGTCGCGCCGGGCATCGCCGCCGGGGCGGTCCTGTGCTGGGCCCGGGCCCTCGGCGAGTTCGGCGCCACCATCACGTTCGCCGGCAACTTCCCCGGCCGCACCCAGACCATGCCGCTGGCCGTCTATCTCGCCCTCGAACAGGACCTGGAGGCGGCCATCGTGCTCAGCCTCGTCCTGCTCGTCGTGTCGGTGGCCATCCTCGCCAGCCTGCGTGACCGCTGGATCACCAGCCCATGAGCGAGCTGCTGGACGCGCACCTGGTCGTCGAACGGCCCGGCTTCACCCTCGATCTGCCGCTGACCGTCGGGCCGGGGGAGGTGGTGGCACTGCTCGGGCCGAACGGCGCCGGGAAGACCACGGCCCTGCGCGCCCTCGCCGGTCTGCTGCCGCTGCATGGCGGGCACGTCACGATCGGTGGCCGGCGGCTCGACGATCCCGACGACGGGCGGTTCGTCGCCCCCGAGAAGCGGTCGATCGGCGTCGTCTTCCAGGACTACCTGCTGTTTCCGCACCTGACCGCGCTCGACAACGTCGCGTTCGGGCTGCGCTGTCGCGGCGTGTCCCGGCAGTCGGCCCGCGCCGAGGCGGCCGGCTGGCTCGACCGGGTCGGGCTGGCCGAGCACGTACGGCGCCGGCCCCGGCAGCTCTCCGGCGGACAGGCCCAGCGGGTCGCCCTCGCCCGTGCCCTGGCTGTCCGGCCCGATCTGCTGCTGCTCGACGAACCGCTCGCCGCCCTCGACGCGCGTACCCGGCTCGACACCCGGGTTCACCTGCACCGGCATCTCGCCGACCACCCGGGCGCGACGGTGCTGATCACCCACGACCCGCTCGACGCGATGGTCCTCGCCGACCGGCTCGTCATCGTCGAGCACGGCCGGATCGTGCAGTCCGGTGACGCCGCGACCGTGACGACCCGGCCGCGCACCGACTACGTGGCCCGACTGGTCGGCCTCAACCTCTACCGGGGCCGGGCCGACGGCACCACGGTGGAGTTGGCCGGCGGCTTCCGGCTGGCCACCGCCGAGCCGCAGCACGGCGAGGTGTTCGTGGCGTTCCGCCCGTCGGCCGTCGCGCTGTATCCGCGCCGGCCCGACGGCAGCCCGCGCAACACCTGGCCGGCCACGATCGCGGCGGTGGCCCCGAACGGCGACAACCTGCGGATCGAACTCGGCGGCCCGATCACCCTGGCCGCCGACGTCACCCCGGCGGCCGCCGCCCAGCTGAACCTGGCCCCCGGTGCCAGCGTCTGGGCCGCCCTGAAGGCAACGGAGACGACCACCTACCCCGCCTAGATCCCCGTGATCAGGGACTATTTCCCGCGTGTCGGCGGCGCGTCGCCAGGCAAACTCCCTGATCACGCGGATCTTGCGCGTCCGGAAATCGATGGGTCCGACGCGGTGGTGCTGGCAGGATCGCGGGCATGGGACAAGCGGAGGGATTCGACTACACGGAACGGGCCGACGGATCGGTCGTCATCACGCACCACGGGCGAAGCGCCACCACGCTGCGCGGCGGGCGGGCCGCCGAGTTCCTGGCCGAGGTCGACGACGACCCGCTGCAGGTGATGGCCCGCTGGACCGGCAACTACCGGCGGGGCAACGAGCGGACCGCCAGGCAGCACCCGCGCAACCGGGGCTGACGAGCGGCACAGGTGGGTTGCATCGATGGGTCACTGTGGTCGATGGCCGACGCCGCCACCCAGATCCCGAAGAGGTCCCCATGCGACTGTCCACACTCGCCCCGACCGTGGCCCTCGCCGCCACCCTCGTGTTCGTCACCGGCTGTGGCGGCGATCCGGCACCGCAGACGCCGACCGGCGGATCGGGCGTCGAGGTCGAGGACTGCGACGCCGAGGACCGCCGCAAGTCGGAGGTGCCGGACTGTGGACGGATGGTGAACGGCAGGTTCGTCGCCTGGTCATGGGTGTCGGCCGGCCGCAGCACACCGCCCGCAGGGTGGACCCCGGCCAAGGAGCCCAGCCCGACGCCCACGCCGACCGCGTCACCGACCTCGGCCGACAACTCGAACGGCGGCACCAACACCAACCCGAAGACCCGCAAGACCACCTCGAAGGGCGGCGGCAAGAAGCGCTGACCGGTCGCCGCGCCGGGACTCAGCCGGCGACGACCACCGGACTGTGCGTCACCGGGAAGTTGACCGACCGGGCGATGAAGCACAGCTTGTGGGCTGCCGCGTGCAGCCCGGTCGCCCGCTCCACCATCCCGGCCTCGGTGACGGTGACCCGGGGCCGCAGTTCGACCCCGGTGAACTGCCCGCCGGCCCCGGCCTCTTCGACCATCGTGCCGATCGGCTGGTCGGTGTAGCCGGTGACGACCACGCCCGCGTCGGCACACAGGTGCAGGTACCACAGCATGTGGCACTGGGACAGTGACGCGACGAGCAACTGCTCGGGATTCCACCGGTCGGCCGAGCCCCGGAACGCCGGGTCCGACGAGCCGGGCAGCGTCGGCCGGCCCGGCGCGTCGATCTCGTGCGTACGGTCGTAGGCCAGGACCTCGCTGGTGCCGGTGCCCCGGTCGCCGCTCCAGGTCACGGACAACTCGTACGTGTGGGTTCTGGCCATCGTGGTGCTCCCGTCAGTTGCGCCGCACCGCCCGGGGCGAGCTGCGGATACGCTGGCGCGGCGGACCGCCCGTCGTCCTGGACCGTTTCATGTGGTAACGGTGCAGCTCGCTGGAGCCCTGCATGGATGTGTCCTCGGTCACCGACGCCAGCTCCCAGCCCTGCGATCCGGCCCGGTTGAGATGCGCCAGCGCGGTGTCGCCGTACGGGGTGACGTCCAGCACCTGGCCGTCCGGTCCGTACCAGGTGTAGGTCAGCTCCCACCCGGTTTCGTGCATCCGGGGTACCCGCCGTCGCACGAGTAGTGCGTACTCCCATGTGATCACCCGTTGATTGTCGCCCGGAACCGGCTCCGCACAAGGGCTAGCGATCGACCACCTTGCCCGCGTCGACCTCGATGCGCCGGGTGGTCCGTACGGCGTCGAGCATCCGCCGGTCGTGGGTCACCAGCAGCAGCGTGCCCGGATAGCTCGCCAGCGCCGACTCGAGCTGCTCGATCGCGGGCAGGTCGAGGTGGTTGGTCGGTTCGTCGAGGACCAGCAGGTTGACCCCGCGTGCCTGCAACAGCGCCAGCGCGGCCCGGGTCCGCTCACCCGGCGACAGCGTCGCCGCCCGGCGCAGCACGTGCGCCGCCCGCAACCCGAACTTGGCCAGCAGGGTCCGGACGTCCGCCGGCACCAACTGCGGTACGGCCGCACCGAACGCGTCCAGCAGCGACTCGTCGCCGAGGAACAGCCCGCGCGCCTGGTCGACCTCGCCGACCACGACCCCGGGCCCGAGCGACGCGCTGCCGGCCGCCAGCGGCAGCCGGCCGAGCAGGGCCCCGAGCAGCGTCGACTTGCCGGAACCGTTGGCCCCGGTGATCGCGACCCGGTCGGCCCAGTCGATCTGGAGGTCGACCGGGCCGAGGGTGAACCCGCCCCGGCGTACGACCGCACCGCGCAGCGCCGCGACGACCGCGCCGGCGCGCGGCGCCACGGCGATCTCCATCCGCAGCTCCCACTCCTTGCGCGGCTCCTCGACCACCTCCAGGCGCTCGATCAGCCGCTCGGTCTGCCGGGCCTTCGCCGCCTGCTTCTCGGTCGCCTCGGACCGGAACTTGCGACCGATCTTGTCGTTGTCGGTGGCCTTGCGTCGGGCGTTCTTCACGCCCTTCTCCATCCACGACCGCTGGGTACGGGCCCGGGCCTCCAGGCCGGCGCGGGTGTCGGCGTACTCCTCGTACTCCTCGCGGGCGTGCCGGCGGGCCACCTCGCGTTCCTCCAGGTAGGCGGCGTATCCACCGCCGTAGTGCCGGACCTGCTGCTGGGGCAGGTCGAGTTCGACGATCCGGGTGACCGTGCGGGTCAGGAACTCGCGGTCGTGGCTGACCAGCACGGTGCCGGCCCGCAAGCCGGTGACGAACTCCTCCAGCCGGCGCAGCCCGTCGAGGTCGAGGTCGTTGGTCGGCTCGTCGAGCAGGAACACGTCGTAGCGGCTGAGCAGCAGCGACGCCATCGAGGCCCGGGCCGCCTGGCCGCCGGAGAGGGTGGTCATCGGCTGGTCGAGGTCGACGGCGAGGCCGAGTTCGTCGGCGACGGTCTCGGCCCGTTCGGCCAGGTCGGCGCCGCCCAGGTCGAGCCACCGTTCCAGCGCGGCGGCGTACCGGTCGTCGGCCCCGGGCGTGCCCGTGGCCAGCGCCTCGGCCGCCTCGTCCATGTCCCGCTGGGCGGCGGCGACCCCGGTACGCCGGGACAGGAACGCGCGGACCGTCTCGCCGGCCCGGCGGTCCGGCTCCTGCGGCAGGTGGCCGACCGTGGCCGACGGCGGGTTGAGCTGCACCGAGCCCTGCTCGGCCGGCTGCCGGCCGGCGAGGATGCGCAGCAGGGTCGACTTGCCGGCCCCGTTGACCCCGACCAGGCCGACCACGTCGCCGGGCGCGACGACGAGATCGAGGTCGGAGAAGAGGATCTTGTCGCCGTGGCCGGCGACGAGCCCGCGCGCGATCAGGGTGGCAGCCATCAGATGGAGATGCTATCCCGCATGCCCGCACCGGCCGTGCAGACTGTGCCTGTGGTGACGACCTTGGCGATCGACTGCGGCGGTGGCGGGATCAAGGCATCGGTGCTCGACGAGCAGGGCACCATGCGGGCCCGCCCGATGCGGGTGCCGACCCCCTATCCGTTGCCGCCGTCGCTGTTCGTGAAGACCCTGCTCGACCTGGCCGCGGAACTGCCGGCCGCCGACCGGGTGACCGTCGGCATGCCCGGCATGCTGCGGCACGGCGTGGTGGTGGCGACCCCGCACTACGTCACCCGGGCCGGACCGCGCACCAAGGTCGACCAGGACCTGGTCACGCAGTGGTTCGGGTTCGACGCCCAGACGGGGCTGACCGAGGCGTTCGGGGTGCCGGTGCTCGTGCTCAACGACGCCGAGGTGCACGGCGCCGGCGTCGTCGCCGGCACCGGCCTGGAACTCGTGCTCACCCTCGGCACCGGCCTGGGCAGCGCGCTCTTCGACGGCGGGGTACTCGCCCCGCACCTGGAGCTGTCGCAGGCACCGGTCCGCTGGGGGCAGAGCTACGACACGTACGTCGGCGAGCACGAACGCCGCCGGCTCGGTGACACGTTCTGGTCCCGCCGGGTACGCGGGGTCGTCGAGGGCCTGCGTCCGGTGTTCCTGTGGGACCGGCTCTATCTCGGCGGCGGCAACTCCCGACTCATCCGGCCCGAGCAGTTGGCCCGGATGGGCGACGACGTGGTGGTGGTGCCCAACACTGCGGGCATCCTCGGCGGCGTCCGCGCCTGGTCGGTCCGCCCCCACCGGCCGGTTCGCAGCGACCGACCCTGACCTGCCCTGGTCCGTCGTCCCGGCACCGACCGGCCCCGGGAAGAGGAACGCCCGTCCCGTTGTTGTGCCACCCGCACGGTACGACCGAACCGGGAGGCGGAACATGGATCTTCTGCAGGAATACCGGCGGGCGGAGCTGTTCTTCGAGGCCGGCGACCCGGCGTACGCGGCCAAGCTGCTCGAGCCGATCGTCGCCGCCGAACCGGGCAACACCGGGGTACGGCAGTTGCTGGCGCGCGCCTACTTCGGCGCGGCCCAGCTCAACCGGGCCGAGGACCAGTTGCGGGCGATGCTGGTCAGCGACCCCACCGACCACTACGCGCACCACGTGCTCGGTCGTACCCTCGAACGTCTCGGCCGGCCGGCCGAGGCACTGGGGCACCTGCGGCTCGCGGTGGCGATGCGCGCCGAGGAGAACGCCGAATACTCGGCCGCGCTGCGCCGGGTCGAGAACCGGGTCAACGGCTGATCGACGAGCCGGCCGCCGCGAGCAGGACCTGCCCGCGGCGGCCGGCATACGATGGGCCGTCATGGACCTGATCAGCCGGGGGCCGCGCGATGAAGCTGAAGCTTGACCTGCACGACATCTTCAACCGGAACCAGGACATCGAACGGGCGCTGCGCGGGATCATCAACGAGGCGGTCGCCAAGAAGGCCACCCTGGTGGAGATCATCCCAGGTAAGGGGTCGGGCCAGTTGAAGAAGCGGGTGCTGCGCTTCCTCGACCAGAAGGAGATCAAGCAGCTCTACCACCGGGTGGAGAAGGACTCCGACAACTTCGGCCGCCTCTTCGTCCACTTCCGCTGGAAGTCGTCCGGCCGCTGACCCGCCGGATCAGGCCACACCGGCCCCGCGTACGGAGCGCATGAACCCGTCGAGCGTCGCGGTCGACACGCGCATCGACTCCTCGTGTTCCGGGCTCGCCATCCGGGTGTGCATCTCCGGCTCGGGGACGTCCTCGACATGGGTCTGGACCCACCAGAGATTCCCGAACGGGTCCTTCAGGCGGCATCCCCGGTCACCCCACGCGTTCGTGCCCAGCGGGGTGACGACGGTGGCCCCTGCGGCCGTCGCCGATCGTGTGACGGCGTCGCAGTCCTCGACGTACAGCGACAGGAAAGCGGGCGTCGGCGGCCAGTGCCCGCTCGCCTCGAACGACATCACGACCGAGTCGCCGATCATGACCTCGCCGTGCCCCACCGTGCCGTCGGGGTTCGGCACCCGCCCGCGCTCCACCGCACCGAACGCCGCCACCAGGAAGTCGAGGAACGCGCCCGCGTTCCGCACGACCACGTACGGCGTCACCGTCCGGTACGGCGCCGGCACCGCGCGTACCCTGTCGTCGCCCACCTGTCGCATTCCGGCCCTCCTCGTCGGTTTCGCGACCGCCACGGCCGCGTAAGGACCAACCTATGGAGGGTTCCGGTCAGCTCCTGTCCGTTATGGCCGTGCGTCAGCCACGTCTACGCCGGCGGCAGGTGGTAGGTCCGGGCCACCATCAGCATCTCCGAACTGTGCGAGCCGACGATCCCGACATCCGGCGGGCGGGGCCGGAAGCCCGGCAGCCCGGCCAGGCCGTCGCTGGCGTCCGCCGCCCGCAGCGCCACCGGCTGTCCGGTCGCGGCCAGGGTCAGTTCGATCTCCACGCCCTCCGGCGGCGGGGCGTGGAACACGATGCCGAAGCTCCACCGGGCGTCGTCGGTGGGCTCCACCGGCACCGGCAGCCCGGCCACCGTCGCGGCCCGCACCGTCGCCGTGGTCTGGTCGACGTGCAGCGCGGCCAGCCGCACCTGGCGCTGCGGCACCAGCCTGACCCGTAGCGTGCGGACCCCGGCCGTGGTGGTGTCGCTGACCGTCTGTACGGCCGGTGCCGGCAGAGCGGCCGCCTGCGCCGGGCCGGCCCGCAGTTCGTGGGCGGCCAGGGCCGGGAACTCGTCGGCGATCGAGGCCGGCCCGTCGACGTATCCGGCGGTCCACGGCTGCGGGTCGCTCTCCCGGCTGAGCCACCGGGCGGTGCCGGTGTCGGCGTCGAGGGCGTACATGAGGTGGGTCTGGGTGGGATGGTCGGCGTCGAACCGGTCGACGGCCAGTCCGACCCCGGCGAACACCAGCGTGGCCAGGCCGGCGGCGAGCGCCGGGACGGCCGCCGCCCGGCGGGCCTCCAGGGCCGCCAATCCGCGTTGCCCGCCGGCCTCCGGGTGCAGCAGGTCGACGACCGGCAGCACCGCGAGGCCGAGCATCACGGTGAAGACGGCGGCGGCGCCACCCATCGCCATGCCGAGCGCCGGGAAGAGCAGCACCACGGTCGGCAGCAGCACGAGTACGCCCACCGCCGCGCCGGCGGTGACCGAGACCACCGCCCAGACGCTGCCCGGGCGGACCAGCAGCGCGACGATTCCGCCGATCGCCGTCGCCAGCGCCGGCAGCGTCGTCAGGTACGAACCGCCCGGCGCGAGCGCGGCGAGAACCGCGCCGAGCGCCACCAGCCAGACGAGGCCGCCGATCGCCAGCGCGGCCGGTCCGGTCCGCCGGCGGATCAGCGCGTACCAGGCCAGGACGGTCGTGGCGGTCAGGCCGAGGACGGCCAGCCGATACCACTGTGGACGGTACGGGTCGAGCAGCTCGGCGTACCCCGGCCGGATCGCGGTGAGCCCCGCCCACAGCAGTTGGGCGGCGACCGGGGCGACCACGATCGGCACCCCCCAGAGTTCGAAGCCGACGCCCAACTTCGACCACGTCGTACGCCCGCGCCGCCGGGCCAGCCAGGCCAGCACGCCGACCGCGGCGCCGGCCAGCAGCACCAGTGGCCAGGTCAGCCAGCCCGGATAGCGGACCAGACCGCCCGGTACGGGGAAGTACGTGGCGTCCCCGTCCGCGGCCAGGCCGGCGATGTCGACCGACCCGAACTCCCGCACCAGACCCAGGGTGTTGTCGCCGTGGTGCTGGATGCTGGCCAGGTCGACCGATTCGACCGTGTCCTGCGGCGTGTGGTAGTTCGCGCCACCGTCGAGATAGGCGGAGTTGAGCCCGACGAAGTCCTCCGCGAGGAACGCGGTGAAGTCGGTGTCGTTGGGCAGCAGCCGGTAGACCTCGACGGCGAACGAGGTGCCGACCGGGTGCGGCGCCGCCCGCCCGTACGCGCCGACCAGCGCGGCGTTGTCCCGCGACGTCTCGAACATGATCACCGGCCCGGTGCTGCCGCGGGCCTCCAGATTGAGCACGACCCCGCCGTCCGCGGCCAGCGGATGGCTCGACGCGAACGCCGACGCCCCGCACAGGCACGCCTCCTCGGCGTCGGTGAGCACGAAGACCACGTCGTTGCGGGGGCCCGGCCCGGCCGCCATCGCGCGGGCCACCTCCAGGATCGTCGACGTGCCGGCCCCGTCGTCGTTGCCGCCCGGCGCGAGCTGCACCGAGTCGTAGTGCGCGACGACGAAGACCCGGCCGGTCGGATCGGTGCCGGGCAGCCGGGCGACCACGTTGCGGACCCGGGCCACGGTCGCGCCACCGGCGGCGCCGCTGAGCTGGCCGGCCTCGGGCGCCACGGTGTCCTGCACCTCGGTCTCCAGACCCAGCCCGCGCAGGGTGCCGACGAGGTGGTCGCGTACCCGGTCGTTCGCCGGGCTGCCGGCCGGGTGCGGCTCCGCGGCGACGATCCGCAGGTGTTCGGCCGCCCGGTCGGCGCTGAACTGCCCGGCCGGCGCGTCGGCGGGCCGGGGCCGCGGCGGGCGGATCTCCAGCAGGCCGGCGGCACCGACCAGCACCAGCGCGGCCAGGGCGGCGGCCGCCGCCACGACGCGGCGGGGCGGGCGGGCCAGCGACCGGTCGGCCGGGGGGAGCAGCGGTGCGGCCACGGTGCCTCCTGCGATCGGGGGTTGTCATCATCCGACAGCGGGCGCTCCGGGGCCAGCGGACCGGACCGGGTGGCCGCTCGGCCGGACGGTCGAATAGCGTGGGCGCACGCGACCCGTACGGGTCGCCCCGAGAGCGACGATCAGCGACCGTCCGGGAAGAGTGCCGCAGATGCGATCCGAAGGGGTGCCGTGGTGACCGGTTCCTCCGTCGTCCCGCCCCGGGCCCGGCTCGGTTCGGGCCTGCCGCTGCCGCAGGCCGAACGCCTGCGCGTGCTGCTCGTCGAGGACGACGAGGGCGACGCGTTCCTGGTCGGCGAGCTGCTGGCCGAGGCCGACGCCGCGATGGACCTGATCGTCGCCACCAGCATCACCCAGGCCCGTCAGCAGATCGGCGGGGTCGACTGTGTCCTGCTGGACCTCGGTCTGCCCGACTCGCAGGGGCTCGACGGGCTGCGCCAGGTGCTGGCGATGAGTTCCGGCGCGGCGGTCTGCGTGCTCACCGGCCGGCAGGACGAGCACCTCGGCGTCGGCGCCGTCGCCGAGGGCGCCCAGGACTACCTGGTCAAGGGGCAGGTCGACGGCGTGCTGCTGACCCGGGCGCTGCGCTACGCGGTCGAGCGGAAGCGCGCCGACGAGAACGCCCGTCGGCTGCGTGAGGCCGAGCTGCGTCAGGCCGAGTCGGCCCGCCTCGAACGCGGCCTGCTGCCCCAGCCGCTGATGACGACCCGCGAGGTCGAGGTCCACACCTTCTACCGGCCCGGCCGGCACGCCGCCCTGATCGGCGGCGACTTCTACGACGTGGTGCAGACCACACCCGACCGGATCGACCTCATCGTCGGGGACGTCTGCGGGCACGGCGTCGACGAGGCCGCGCTCGGTGTCGAACTGCGGGTGGCCTGGCGGGCCCTGGTGCTCGCCGGGGTGCCCGACGACGCCGTACTGCCGGCGCTCGAGCAGGTCCTGATGAGCGAGCGCCGGCTCCGGGAGATCTTCGCGACGGTCGCCTCGGTCCGCCTCGACCTGGCCCGCAACCGGGCCACCGTACGTCTCGCCGGCCATCCGCCGCCGCTGCTGCTGTCCGGGGGCGAGGTGGCGCCGGTCCCGGCCCCCGGTGGACGTCTGCTCGGCGTCCGGCCACGGCCCCCACGCGCCTTCGATCTGGAGTTCGACAGCGATGACTGGTCCCTGTTGATGTACACCGACGGCCTGATCGAGGGGCGGGTGGGCGGCGGCAGCGAACGGCTCGACGTGCCGGGGCTGACCGAACTGGTCGGGCATCCGGACACCGCGAAGGTGCCGCTGGAGGAGTTGCCCGGCTGGCTGGTCGGGCGGGCCGAGCTGACCAACGGCGGCCCGCTCGCCGACGACGTCGCCATGCTGCTGGTGAGTCGGGGCGGTGGGCGGTGAACGGGCGGAAGTGGACGCTGCGGCGGCGGGTCACCACGATGTGTGTGCTGATCGGGGTGCTGCTGGCCGCGCTGGCCACGATCGGGGTGGTCCAGGCCGCACAGAACCGTACCCACCTCGACACCCTGCTCAACAAGAGCGGCCCGCTGCGCACCGGCAGCGAGGCGCTGCTCGGCACGCTGCTCGACCAGGAGACCGGGGTCCGCGGCTACGCGGTCAGCGGCGACCCGGTCGACCTGGTGCCCTACCAGCGGGGCGTCGAGCAGGAGCGTGACCTGCTCACCCAGATGGACGGCCTGCTGACCGACGAGCCGGACATCCGCCGGCGGGTGGGGCAGATCCGCGAGCAGGCCGAGCAGTGGCGGGCCGTGGTCGCCGTACCGGTGATCGACACGGTCAACACCAGCGGTACGGGGGCCGCCCAGGCGCTCTTCGACGAGCAGTCCCGGGTGCGCTTCGACGTGTTGCGGGCGGAGGTGCAGCAGCTTCAGGAGGAGATCCTGGCCCTGCGCAACGAGATCGCCGGCGACGCCCGGCAGACCGGCAACACCCTGGTCGTCCTCCTCGTGACCGCGGCCGCCGTGGTCCTGATCGCCGCCGGGGCGCTGATCCTGTGGATCAACCGGTTGGTGATCAACCCGGTCACCGTCCTGGCCGGGCAGGTGCGTCTGATCGCGGCCGGCGACTACCAGCGCGACATCGAGCGGGTCGGCCCGCCCGAGCTGGCCAGGTTGGCCGAGGACGTCGACGGGATGCGCCGCCGGATCGCGGCCGACCTGGCCGAGGTGCGCGAGGCCCGGACCCGCATCGAGTGGATCAACAGCCAGCTGCAGAAGCAGGCCGAGGAACTGGTGCGCTCCAACCGTGACCTGGAGCAGTTCGCGTACGTGGCCTCGCACGACCTGCAGGAGCCGCTGCGCAAGGTCGCCAGCTTCTGCCAGCTGCTCCAGCGCCGGTACGCGGGACAGCTCGACGAGCGGGCCGACCAGTACATCGCGTTCGCCGTCGACGGTGCCCAGCGGATGCAGCGCCTGATCAACGACCTGCTGGCGTTCTCCCGGATCGGCCGGCTCACCACCGGCTTCACCGACGTCGACCTGGACGAGGTGATGACGCAGGTGGCCGGGCAGACCGAGGCGGCCCGGCAGTACGCGAGCGGCGAGGTGACCTGGTCGGACCTGCCGGTGGTGCACGGCGAGGAGCCGTTGCTGACCAACCTGCTGGTCAACCTGGTCAGCAACTCGATCAAGTTCCGCCGGCCGGACGTGCCGGCCCGGGTCCACCTCTCGGCCCGCCGCACCGGCGACGAGTGGGAGATCACCTGCCAGGACAACGGCATCGGAATCGAACCGGAGTTCGCCGACAAGATCTTCGTGATCTTCCAGCGCCTGCACTCCAAGGACGCCTATCCGGGCACCGGCATCGGGCTGGCGATCGGTAAGAAGATCGTCGAGTATCACGGTGGCCGGATCTGGGTCGACCCGGAGGTCACCGAGGGTACGGCCATCCGCTTTACTCTTCCCGTGGTCGCCGACGAGCCGGCGGCCGACGAACCGGGCGGGTCCGACGCGGCCGACACCGGGGACGACGAGCCGGCGCAACGGCCCGACGGTGTGAAGGAGACTGTGGCGTGACCGCACCCGCCGATGGCAGGAGCCCGATCGAGGTTCTCCTGGTCGAGGACGACCCGGGCGACGTCCTGATGACCCAGGAGGCGTTCGAGGAGCACAAGCTGCGCAACCGGCTCCGGGTGGTCTCCGACGGTGCCGAGGCCCTGGCCTATCTGCGCCGGGAGGGCAAGTACGCCGACGCGGTCGCCCCCGACCTGATCCTGCTCGACCTCAACCTGCCGCGCCGCGACGGCCGCGAGGTGCTGGCCGAGATCAAGAAGGACGAGCAGCTCTGCCGGATTCCGGTGGTGGTGCTCACCACGTCGCAGGCCGACGAGGACATCCTGCGCAGCTACCAGCTGCACGCGAACGCATACGTGACCAAGCCGGTCGACTTCGAGCGGTTCATCTCGGTGGTACGCCAGATCGACGAGTTCTTCGTCAGCGTGGTCAAGCTGCCCCCGCGTAGCTGATGATCGACCAGGTCTCGGCGCTGATCCGGGAGGCGGCCGCCGAGGTCGTGCTGCCGATGTTCCAGCACCTCTCCAGCGCCGACGTCAGCGAGAAGGCGCCCGGCGAGGTGGTGACCGTCGCCGACCAGCGCACCGAGGAGGTGCTCAGCGCCGGGCTGACCGCGCTGCTGCCCGGCTCGGTCGTGGTGGGCGAGGAGGGCGTGGCGGCCGATCCGGCGCTGCTCGACCGGCTGAGTGGGACCGACCCGGTCTGGCTGGTCGACCCGATCGACGGCACCGCCAACTACGCCGCCGGCCGGACGCCGTTCGCGATCATGGTGGCGTTGGTGCGCGACGGTACGGCCGTCGCCGGCTGGATCCACGACCCGGTGGCCGACAGCCTGACCGTCGCCGAGGCCGGCTCCGGCGCGTACGTCGACGGCGTGCGGATGCGGATCAGCGCGGACCCGCCGCCGCCCGGCGGGCTGCGCGGGCCGATCATGACCCGGTTCTTCCCGCCCGGGGTGCGTGAGGCGTTCCGGGAGCGGGCGCGGGTGCTCGGCGAGGTGCTGCCCGGCCTGCACTGTGCCGGCCGGGAGTACGCCGATCTGGTTGCCGGGGTGCAGCATTTCGCGGTCTTCTGGCGGACCCTGCCGTGGGACCACGTCGCGGGCTCGTTTCTGGTCCGGGAGGCGGGCGGAATGGCCTGCCGTCTCGACGGTCGCCCGTACGAGGCGACCAGCGAGGGAACTGGCCTGGTGGCGGCGGCCAGCGAGCCGATCTGGCACGAGGTGCGTGAGGTGCTGCGGGCGGCCGGGGTGTGACCGGTGGCCTCCCGGAGGCCGGGCCGCTCGGCCGCCGGCGGCCGGGCGGTCAGGTCGGCGAGGGGCGGCTCCACCGGGCGGTGAGGCCGTCCCGGGCGGCGAACCGTTCGAGGTGGTCGCCGACGACGTATTCGACCCGGGACAGGCCCGGCTCGTCGGTGCCCTGCGCGAGCAGGACCAGGGTGCCGTCCTCGGCGAGCAGGGTGCAGGTGCCGAAGCCGAAGTCGGCGAAGCCGCGCTCGTCGGTCCACTCTGTGGTGATCTTGTGAGAGAAGTGCCGGCAGAGTTGGGCCAGGTATCGCCCGGGACGGTCGGTGACGATCCGGGCTTCGGACCTGAGCATCCTGCACTCCTCGCACGTACTCCAGTTAGGCTAGGCTAGCCTAGCTTGATCCTGGATGGATCTTCCACTGTGGAGTAACCAGCCGCTTCCCGTCGTCCGGTATGCTGACCGGCGGTCTCCGCCCGATGGCGCCGCCGACCGGCGTCAACAGCACCGGTGCGCGGGGTCGCCGCCGAAAGTGAAAGGGTCGCCACCCGTCGTGAGCGACCCGGCCGGGGGCTCAGGCGGCCGACGGAAGGATCCACTTTCGTGCCCAGGACGGCCTTGCTCCGGCGCCGCGCGGTCGCGCTGTTCGCCGCGATCCTCACCGCCACGTCGGTCATCGTCGGCTCGCCCGGTGGCGCCGTCCTCGCCGCGCCCGGCTCGACGCCGGACGAGGGGGGCAGCAAGAACCTGCGCGACGCGCTCGAGGCGGCGTCCAAGGGGCACGTCGAGGCCAAGGCGGCCCTGGAGAACTCCCAGAAACGTCAGCTCGAACTGACCCTGGAACTCCAGAAGGTCGAGGCCAACCTTGCGGCGCTGACCGACGAGGTCGCCCTGATCGCCGCCGAGTCCTACCGCAGGGGGCGGCTGTCGGCGGTTATGATCATGGTCAACAGCGCGTCGCCCGAGTCGTTCCTCCAGCGAGCGGCCGGCCTGGAGACGATCGCCCGGCACGAGAACCGGCAACTGGTCGCCCTGACCGCGGCCCGCGAGCAGGCCGACCGGGCCAAGGCCGCGATGGACAACGAGGTCAACGAGCAGAAGAAGCAGCTCGACATCATGGCCAAGAAGAAGAAGGACGCCGAGCGGGCACTGGCCGCCGTCGGCGGCGGGGCCAGCGGAGGCTACGTCAACGCCAACTCCCCGGCGGCCAAGGCCGCACCGCGCAATCCCAACGGCTCCTGGCCCAAGGAGTCCTGCACGGTCGACGACCCCACCACCTCCGGCTGCATCACCCCACGCACCCTGCACGCGATGAACGAGGCCAAGCTCGCCGGTTTCAAGCGCTACGTCTCCTGCTTCCGCAGCGGCGGCAGCGGCGAACACCCCAAGGGGCGGGCCTGCGACTTCTCCGCCGCGACCAGCGGCTTCCAGAACGTCCACGCCACCGGCGGCGACCGCACCTACGGCAACAACCTCGCCGCCTTCTACATCAAGAACGCCAGCCGGCTCGGCGTGCTCTACGTGATCTGGTACCGCCAGATCTGGATGCCCGGCACCGGCTGGAGCAACTACAACGGCGGCGGCAGCCCGGCCGGCGACCACACCAACCACGTCCATCTATCGATGATCTGACCTTCCGGTCTCACCGGAAGCGTCCAGCCGGCCTGCGTACCATCGCAGGCGATGGACACCGCGATCACGGCGGCGGCCGACGAGCTGCGCCGCCCGCTCCCGAACGGCCTCGCCGCCGCACTCGTCTTCCTCTCCAGCGGCGCCGTGCTCGTCCTGGAGACCGCCGCCCTGCGCCTGGTCGGGCCCTACGTCGGGGTGACCCTCCAGGTCACCAGCTCGGTCATCGGCGTGGCGCTGGCCGCGATCGCGTACGGCACCTGGTTCGGCGGCTGGCTCGCCGACCGCCGCGACCCGCGTACCCTGCTCGCCCCGGCGCTGCTGATCTCCGCCATCGCCACCGCGGTGACCCTGCCAGTCGTCCGCTACGCCGGCGAACTGCTGCGCGGCGGCGCCGCGGCCGGGATGCTGCTGCTCGTCGCGCTGGCCGTCGTGGTGCCCGCCGCCCTGCTCTCCGCCGTCACCCCGCTGGTGGTCAAGCTCCAGCTCGGCGACCTGCGGCACACCGGCCAGGTGGTCGGAAAACTGTCCAGCATCGGCACCCTCGGCGCGATCACCGCCACCCTGGGCACCGGCTTCGTGCTGGTGGCGGTCTTCAGCAGCACCGTCATCATCATCGGGCTGGCCGTGGTGCTCGGCGTCACCGGCCTCGTCGTCGGCGGTTACCTGCGCCGACAGGGCGGCGGGGCGCTCCCGGGACGTACCGGCACGAAAGCGCTCGTCGCCGTCGTCGGCCTGGCTGCGGTGACCGTCTCCGTCGTCGCTCCCGACCCATGCGACGTGGAAACCGAATACCACTGCGCGTCGGTCGAGGTCGACCCCGACAACTCCACCGGCCGGCTGCTGGTGCTCAACTCGGCCCACCACTCGTACGTCGACCTCGCCGACCCGACACACCTGGAGTTCGCCTACACCCAGTGGATCGGGGCGGTCGCCGACGTGATGGCACCGCCCGGGCAGCCGCTGGACGCCGTACACCTCGGCGGTGGCGGGTTCACCGTGCCCCGCTACCTGACCGCGACCCGTCCCGGCACCGACAACGTGGTCTTCGAGATCGACGGCGGGCTGGTCGAACTCGGCGAACGCGAACTGGACGTACGCCCCGGACCCGACCTCGAACCGGTCGTCGGCGACGCCCGGATGCTGGTCACCCAGCGGCCCACCGACAGCGCCGACCTCGTCGTCGGGGACGCGTTCGGCCATCTGACGGTGCCCTGGCACCTGGCCACCCGGGAGATGGCCGCCGAGGTGCACCGGATCGTCCGGCCGGGCGGCATCTACGTGATGAACGTGATCGACTACCCGCCGCTGCGGTTCATCCGCGCCCAGCTCGCCACCGTCGCCGCGGTCTTCCCGAACGTCGCGGTCATCGCCCCGCCCGCCGGGCTGGCCGGCGAGGAAGGCGCCAACTTCCTCATCGTCGCCTCCGACACCCCGCTCGACGTCGACGGCCTGCGCCACAGCGTGGACACCTCGGTCGACGAACCGGCGACCCTGCTCGCGGGCGCCGACCTCGACCGGTTCGTCGACGGCGCCCGGGTCCTCACCGACGAGTACGCCCCGTCGACCAGCTCCTGACCGTCGGCTGACCGGAGACCTCCCGGCTGACCGATTTCGGTCGTCAAGATTGAAAGCCCTGCTCCAGGGGCATCCATCCGGTCATGCGTGGGGTGGGCAACGAACTGCTGGGCGGCCGCTACCGGCTGGTGGAACAACTCGGCGCCGGCGGGATGTCGGTCGTCTGGCGCGGCTACGACGAGGTGCTGGGCCGGCAGGTGGCGATCAAGGTGCTCGCCTCCCGGCTGGCCGCCGAGCGGTCGTTCCGGCACCGGCTGCGGGTCGAGGCGAAGGCCGCCGCCCGGCTGATCCATCCGCACATCACCAACGTCTACGACTTCGGCGAGTCCTGGGACGGTGACGTCCCCGTGCCGTACGTGGTCATGGAACTCGTCGACGGGCAGTCGCTGGAGGCCCGGCTGGCCCGCCACGGGACCCTGCCCTGGCGGCACGCGGTCGCCGCCTGTGCCGAGGTCGCCTCCGCGCTGGCCGCGGCACACGCCCGCGGCGTGGTACACCGCGACGTGACCCCGGGCAACGTCATGCTGACCCCCACCGGCGCGAAGGTCGTCGACTTCGGCATCTCCGCCCTCGCCGGCGAGAGCGACACCGACCCGGACGGAAAGCTGCTCGGCACCCCCGCCTACCTGGCGCCGGAACGGCTCGACGCCGGGCAGGTGTCGGCGGCCACCGACGTCTACGCCCTCGGCCTGCTCCTCTATCGCTGCCTGGCCGGCCGGCTGCCCTGGGAGGCCGACACGACCACCCAGATGCTCCGTAACCACCGGCACGCCGACCCGGCCCCGCTGCCACCGGTCGAGGGGCTGCCCGACGAGGTCGCACAACTGTGCCGGCGCTGCCTGGCCAAGGCGCCCGACGACCGGCCGAGCAGCGCCGACGTCGCCCGTACGCTCGCCGCCGCGGTCGGCCTGGCCGGGGTCGTACCGGTGTCACCCGCGCCGGACGGCGCGGCCGATCGGCCGGCCGACGAACTGGCCGTGGCCGGCACGACGATCCTTCCGGGAACCACGGCGACCGGCGCGCTGCCCGGCTCCAGCGGACTGTCGGCCCCCGGCCGGCTGGAGCGTTGGTGGTCCGGCCGAACCCCGGGCGTCCGACGGCGGGTCGCTGCCACGGTGGCCGGCGCCGCCCTGCTCATGGTGACCGGCGTCGGCTGGGCGGCGAGCGGCGGCAGCCCGGCCACCGGCGACGAACCGACGAACCTCGCCATGGGCAACCAACCGGCCGCGCCCTGCCAGGTCGAGTACGCGGTGCGCACCGATTCCGGACAGGCGTTCGACGCCGAGCTGACGCTCACCAACGACGGGCAGACCCGGCAGGGCTGGACGCTGACGTTCGCGCTGCCCGGTGACCAGACCATGGTCGGTGGCGAACCGGCGGCGTGGCGGCAGGCCGGACGGGACGTGACCGTACGACCGCCGGCGGACACCGACACGCTGGCGCCGGGCGCGGCCGTGTCCATCGCGCTGACCGGCACCTACGCCACGGCCAACGCGCTTCCGGTGCGGTTCCACCTCGACGGTCTGCCGTGCGAGGTACGGGTCAGCGGAGTGGCCGGCCAGCAGCAGGTGGGTGGTGGCGTCGCGGGCGCGCACCCGGCCGGTGCCGCCCCGCCACCGGCCACCGCCGGTGGTGCCGGCCGCACCGAGAAGGTCGGCCACGGCGGGTCCGGCAACCGCGGCAACGGCAACAACGGGAACGGGAACGGCAACAACGGCAATAACGGGAACGGCAACAACGGGAACGGCAACAACAGCAACGACGATGACGACGACGGTGATGACGACGACTGAGCCGCGGGCCGGTCAGGTCGTGGCGGCGAACTCCTGCACCTGTTCGGTCGTGCCGGCCACGATGAGCACGCTGTCGGCCGGGATGACCGTGCTCGCCTGCGCGTAGTCGAACTCCCGCCCCGGTGTCTTGACCCCGACCACCGTCACGCCCCACCTCGTCCGCAGCCCGATGTCCGCCAGGTTCCGGCCCACCATGTCCTCCGGCGCGCGGATCTTGGCGATCGCGAAGCCGTCGTCGAACTCGATGAAGTCGAGCATCCGGCTGGTGATCAGGTGGGCCACCCGGTCGCCCATCGCCGCCTCCGGGTAGATGACGTGTTGGGCGCCGACCGCCGACAGGATCTTGCCGTGCTTGCTGGAGGTCGCCTTCGCCCAGATCTCCTTGACGCCGACCTCGGTCAACGCCAGGACGGTCAGCACGCTGGCCTCGATGTCGGTGCCGATGCCGACCACGGCCCGGCCGAAGTCTGGCACACCGAGCTGCCGCAGTGCCTCGTTGTCGGTCGTGTCCGCCTGTGCCACGTGGGTCAGCCGGTCGGACCACTGCTGCACCAGCCTGGGGTCCTCGTCGATGCCGAGCACCTCGTGCCCGAGCCGCAGCAGTGATGCCGCGACCTGCCCGCCGAACCTGCCCAACCCGAGGACCGCGACGCCCTCGGCGGCCGTGGGCGCCCGGCCCGCACCCCGCGCCGGCCCCATCGGTCCCTTCGGCACGGCCTGGTCGTCAGCCAACAATCGGACGCTCCTCCGGATATCGGTAGAGCCGGGTGCGGGCGTTCAACGCGATCGCCGAGGCGACCACGATCGTGCCGACCCGGCCGATGAACATCAGCACCACAAGGACGATCTGCGCGCTGTCCGGCAACGTCGGGGTCAGCCCGGTCGACAACCCCACGGTAGCGAACGCCGAGGTCACCTCGAAGACCGCTGTGTCGAGGCCGACCCCGTCGGTGAGCGCGATCAGCAGTAGCGCGCCACCAGTGACCAGCGCGATGCCGAGCAACGCGATCGTGATCGCCTGCCGCTGGGTGGTCTCGGCGATCCGGCGCCGCCCGATGACGACGTCGGGCTCACCCCGTATCTCGGCCCAGATCACGAATGCCAGCAGGAAGAAGGTTGTGATCTTGATGCCGCCGGCGGTGCTGGCGCTGCCGCCCCCGATGAACATCAGCGCGATGCAGACCGCGATCGTCTCGCTGTTCATCGCGCTGTAGTCCAGGCTGTTGAAGCCGCCCGCCCGGGTCGACGCGTCCTGGAAGATCGCGGCGATCAGCTTCTCGTGGGTGCCGAGCGGCCCCAGTGTGCCTGGGTTGGTCCACTCGAAGGTGAGGAAGACCAGCAGGCCGGCGAGGCCGAGCACCAGCCCGCCCCACACCGTGAGCCGGGTGTGCGTCGACCAGTTCCCTGGGCGGCCGAGCCGCCGGGCGAGTTCGAACAGCACCGGAAAACCGATGCCGCCGGCGAGCATGCCGAGCGACAGCGGCAGGCAGATCCACCAGTCGCCCACGAAGCGGACCATGCTGTCGCTGTAGAGGGCGAAGCCCGCGTTGTTGAACGCCTGCACGGCGTGGAAGACGCCGTACCAGACGGCCTTGCCAAACGGGTAGTCGTAGTGGATCCACAGCCGCCCGGCGACGAAGACGGCGATGACCGACTCGCAGATCAGCATGGTCAGCGCGATCCGGCCGAGCACGTGGCGTACGTCGCCCAGGGCGAGGCTGCTCTCCGCCCGGGCCAACAGCCGGCTGCGCAGGCCGAGTCGCTGCGACACCAGCAGGCTGAGCAGCGTCGCCAGGGTCATGATGCCGAAGCCGCCGAGCTGCGCGAGTACGAGGATCAGCACGTGCCCGGCGTCGGACCAGTAGGTGGCCGTGTCGACGACCGTCAGGCCGGTGACCGAGATCGCCGAGGTGGCGGTGAACAGCGCGGTGACGAAGCTCGGCCCGCCCGGCCCCTCCCGGGTCACCGGCAGCATCAGCAGGACCGTGCCCACGGCGATCGCGCACAGGAACGCCAGCGGCACGATCCGGGCGGGGTGTTGCAGCGGCCGGCGCATCGTCGCTGTTCATATCACGCTCAGTGGTCGATCGATGGGCGATCCGTGAGCCCGATCGTGAGGTTGGCGCGACCCGTGCTCCGGCCGGGGCTCGGTGCGGGCCGGCGCGGTCGGCCATCAGTCCCACCCGCGAGGTTCACCGGATGGACAGGTGTAGATCAATCGATGGTCGTGGTGCGCCGTTTGACTCGGGTCCGCGAGTGCGCCGTACCCGTGCGCACGTGATCGCGCCCGACGACGAGGAGACGGCGTTGCGACGTACCCTTTCCGCTCTTGGCCTGGCCGGCGCGCTGCTGGTGGTCGGTGCCGTGGCGGTCCCGAGTGCCCCGGCCGTGGCCGACAAGGGGACCAGGGCATCCGACCGCCCGACGGTGATCGCACACCGGGGCGCCAGCGGCTACCGGCCGGAGCACACGCTGGAGGCGTACCGGTTGGCGATCCGGCAGGGCGCCGACTTCATCGAACCCGACCTGGTGCCGACCAGGGACGGCGAGCTGGTCGCCCGGCACGAGAACGAGATCTCCGGTACGACCGACGTGTCGACCCGCCCCGAGTTCGCCGACCGGCGGGCCACCAAGGTCATCGACGGGGTGACCGTCACCGGCTGGTTCACCGAGGACTTCACCCTGGCCGAGCTGAAGACGCTGCGGGCCAAGGAGCGGCTGCCGCTGGTCCGCCCGACGAACACCGCCTTCGACGGCCAGTTCCAGGTGCCGACCCTCCAGGAGGTCATCGACCTGGCCAAGCGGGAGGGCCGGGCCCGCAACCGCACCATCAGCATCTACCCGGAGACCAAGCACCCCACCTACTTCCAGTCGATCGGGCTGGCGCTGGAAGAGCCGCTGGTCAAGGTGCTCAAGCGCAACGGCATGACCAAGCGCAAGGACCCGGTGATCATCCAGTCGTTCGAGACCGCCAACCTGCGCAAGCTCGCCCGGCTGACCGACGTACGGCTGGCGCAGCTCGTCGACGCGTCCGGCCGCCCGTACGACTTCACCGTCGCCGGTGACCCCCGCACCTACGCCGACCTGGTCACCCCGGCCGGTCTGCGCTGGATCGCGGGCTACGCCGACGGTGTCGGCGCGCAGAAGAACCTGGTCCTGCCCCGTGACGCGGCCGGCCGGCTGTTGCCGGCGACCACGCTGGTCCGCGACGCGCACCGGCACGACCTGGTCGTGCACACCTGGACGTCGCGGGCGGAGAACCAGTTCCTCCCCGTCGACCTGCGCATCGGCACCGACCCGAACGCCCGCGGCGACATCTACGCCGAGTACGAGCTGCTCTTCGCGGCCGGTGTCGACGGGGTCTTCACCGACCACCCGGACACCGCGGTCGCGGCCCGGGCGGCCTTGAGCTGACCCGCGCCCGGGATCGATCGGGGCGCCACCGAGCGTGATTCACCGCCGCCGTCGGGTGGGAGCGGAACCTCCCACCCGACGGCGGTACGCGTTATCGTGTCGTGATCTCCGGCCCGGTTCGGTGGGGCGGATCGACACAGTCGGGCCGGACGGCGTGGCCCCGGCTGCCATCGAAGGCCGTTCCGGTCGCTGCCAGCCGGCCTGACCTGTCCCGGTCAGATATCCCGATGCTGTTACTTGTGGGTTTCAGCCACATAGATCGTGGGTGACGTCACTCCCTAGCGTGGGCCGACAACGAGATTTCCCTCCGAGTCTCTTCACGTGGAGTGACAATGACCGTTAGGACGACGCGGCGGGTGTTTGCCACCGCCGCCACCATGATGGCCGCGGCCCTGGTCGTGGCAGCGTGTGGCAGCCCTCAGGAAAGCGCGACCGGCGGCGGTGACAGCACCGCACCCGTCAAGGTCGGCCTGGTCTACTCGCAGTCCGGGGCGCTGGCCACGTACGGCAAGCAGTACATCGAAGGCTTCCGTGCCGGCCTCGCCCACGCCACCGGCGGCACCAACAAGATCGGCGACCGGCCGGTCGAGGTCACCGAGGTCGACGACGCCGGCGACCCCACCAAGGCCGTCTCCGCAGCCAAGGACCTGATCGGCAAGGGCTACAAGATCCTCGCCGGGTCGACGGCCTCCGGCGTGGCGCTGCAGGTCGCGCCGCTCGCCGTACAGAACAAGGTGCTGTTCATCTCCGGCCCGGCCGCGACCGACGCCGCCACCGCCGTCAACAAGTACACCTTCCGTTCCGGCCGGCAGTCCTACCAGGACGTGCTGACCGCCAAGTCGTTCATCGGCGACGCGGCCGGCAAGAAGGTCGTCGTCTTCGCCCAGGACAGTGCCTTCGGCAAGAGCAACGAGGAAGCCGTCAAGGCCGTCATCGGCGGCGCCGGCGCGACCGTCAGCAGCGTGCTCGCCCCGGCCAGCGCCACCGACTTCACCCCGTTCGCCAGCCAGCTCACCGCGGAGAAGCCCGACCTGCTCTTCGTCGCCTGGGCCGGCACCACCGCCCCCGCCATGTGGCAGACCCTGGACCAGCAGGGCGTGCTGACCTCCACGACCGTCGTGACCGGCCTGGACATCCGGGCCTCCTGGCCGACCTTCGGCGCCGCCGGCAGCAAGATCTCGTTCCTGTCCCACTTCTTCGACGGCGCGGCCGACAACGAGGCGGCCAGGGCCCTCAAGGCGGCCGTGCCCGGCGGGGTCCTCGACCTGTTCCACCCGGACGGCTTCGCCGCCGCCCAGATGGTCGTCCGCGCCGTCGAGGAGGGCGGCGACGACGTCGACAAGATGGTCACCGGCCTGGAGGGCTGGACCTTCGACAGCGTCAAGGGCAAGACCACGGTACGTGCCGAGGACCACGCCCTGCTCCAGCCGATGTTCCAGGCCACCCTCTCCGGCAGCGGCACCGAGTTCACCGCACAGCTGACCAAGACCCTGACCCCGAAGAGGCCGCGCCGCCGGCCGTACCGATGAAGGGCTGAGCCCGGTGCCACCCTCCGCGACACCGGCGACGCGAGCGCGCGAGGAGGGCCCCGCCACCGGGGCGCTCCTCGCCACCCGGCAACTGACCTGGCGGATCGGCGAGGTCGCCATCGTCGACAACGTCGAGATCGACCTGCGGCCGGGCGAGTTCCTGGGCGTCATCGGCCCCAACGGCGCCGGCAAGACGTCACTGTTCAACCTGATCTCCGGCCTGCGTCCGCCGACCACCGGCCAGGTGCTGCTCGGCGGGCAGGACGTCACCGCGCTGCCGCCGCACAAGCGGGCCCGGCAGGGGCTCGGCCGCACCTTCCAGTCGTCGTCGGTCTTCGGGTCGCTGAGCGTACGGGAGAACGTGCGGCTCGCCGTACAGGCACAACGGGGCGGCTCGTTCAAGCTGTGGCGGCGGGCCGCCCGGGACACCGCGGTCGCCGAGGCCGCCGACCGGGCGCTGGACCGGGTCGGGCTCGGCCACCGGGGCGAGGCGCTGGCCGGCACCCTCGCCCACGGCGAGAAACGCAAGCTGGAGATCGCGCTGCTGCTCGCCGGTGAGCCGACTGTCATGCTGCTCGACGAGCCGATGGCCGGCGTCAGCGCGGAGGACGTACCGGAGCTGGTCGCGGTGATCCGCTCGTTGACCGGCGACAGCGGGCGCTCCGTACTCATGGTGGAGCACCACATGGACGTGATCCTCGAACTCGCCGACCGGATCGCGGTCATGCACCACGGCGCCCTGCTCGCCTGCGACACCCCGGACACCGTGATGGCGAACGCGACGGTCCAGGAGGCATATCTGGGGGAAGCCCTATGAGCAGCGAACCCATCCTTTCGATCAATGATCTGTCGGTGCGGATCGCCGGGCTGCACATTCTTCAGGGGGTCTCGTTCGACGTCGCCGCGAGTGGGGTCACCGTCCTGCTCGGACGCAACGGGGTCGGCAAGACCACCACGCTGCGGGCCGTACTCGGACTCACCCCGCGCGGCGGCGAGGTGCGCGGCACCGTGCGGATCGGCGGGCGGGACATCACCGACCAGGCCACCCACCGGGTGGTCCGGGACGGGCTCGGCTACGTGCCGGAGGACCGCGGCATCTTCGCCGGCCTCACCGTCGCCGAGAACCTGCGGCTCGCCGAACGGCGGGGCAACCCCCGGCGTACGGGCGGGTCTTCGAACTTTTCCCGGAGCTGGACCGGCGGGCGAAGCAGCGCGCCGGCTCCCTGTCCGGCGGGCAGCAGCAGATGCTCGCCATCGGCCGGATCCTGCTCAACGACAACCGGCTGCTGCTGATCGACGAGCCGACGAAGGGGCTCGCGCCGAAGGTGGTGACAGAGGTGGCCGAGGTGCTCGAACGGGTCGCCGTCGACGTGCCGGTGCTGCTGGTCGAGCAGAATCTCGCCGTCGTACGGCGGCTCGCCCGGGACGCGGTCGTGCTCGACGCGGGCCGGGTCGCCTGGACCGGTGACGCCGGGCGGCTGCTGTCCGAAGCCGAGCTGACCAAGTCGCTGCTCGGCGTCGGATCGTCGGGGGTGCACGCATGAGCGAGCGTAGCGAGCGAATCGGTTGGCTCAGTCTTGGTCGCGGCGCCGCCGAGCGTAGCGAGGTGGCGGCGTGCGAGCGTAGCGAGCGAATCGGTTGGCTCAGTTCGGAACATGGCGACGCCGAGCGGAGCGAGGTGGCGGCATGAGTACGGTGATTTTGCTGACCCTGACCGGGTTGGGGCTGTCCGCCCTCTACTTCCTGGTCGCCTCCGGGCTGTCGCTGGTCTTCGGCCTCGCCGACGTGCTCAACTTCGCGCACGGGCTGTTCCTGTCCGTGGGGGCGTACGCGACCTGGTGGGCGGCCGGCAACCTGCCGGGGGCGGGTGCCGACGGCTTCGGCTTCGTGCTCGCGGTCGCGTTCGGGGTGGCGGCCGGCGTCGCGGTCGCCGTGCTCGTCGAACTGATCATGATTCGGCCGCTCTACTCCCGCACCATCGAACAGGTGCTGGTCACCGTCGGCCTGTCGCTGGCCGGGGTGGCGCTGCTCCAGGCCAGCTGGGGCGCCGACCCGCGGCCGTTCCCGCGCCCACAGTGGACGCAGGGGGTCACCTCGGTCCTCGGTGCCAAGGTGCCCAACTCCGGACTGCTGCTGATCGTCGCCGCCGTCGCGGTGCTGGCCGCGCTGCTCGCCTTCCTGCGCTACACCCGGTACGGCCTGGTGATCCGGGCCGGGGTGGAGAACCGGGAGATGGTCACGGCGCTGGGCATCGACGTACGCAAGGCGTTCACCCTCGTCTTCGCGATCGGTGGTGCGGCGGCGGCGCTCGCCGGGGCCCTCGGCGGCGTCTACTTCGGATCGGTCTCGCCCAGCCAGGGCGGGTCGCTGCTCATCTTCGCCTTCATCGTCGTGGTCATCGGCGGGATGGGTTCGGTCGTCGGCTCCGCGTACGCGGCGGTCGCCGTCGGCCTGCTCCAGCAGTTCGTCAACTACTACGGCACCTCCGGGCTCGGGGACATCTGCGTGGTCGCGCTGCTGGCGATCGTGCTGCTGCTGCGTCCGCAGGGCATCGCCGGGAAGGCGGCTACGGCGTGACGGACCTCGACACTGCCTCCAAGACCGATACACCGGCGACCGCCGCACCGCCCGAGCCGACGCCGGCCCGGCGGTGGTGGACCCTGCTGCGCCCCTGGCTGCCGCTCGTGGCGCTGGTCGTGTTCCTCTTCGTGCCGTACCTGCGGCTCGAGATTCCGGGCATCTTCGACGGGCCGCTCAACTCGCCGGGCACCCTGCAACTGCTCGCCCTCTGCCTGGTGTACGGCGGTCTCGCCGCCGGGTACGACCTGCTCTACGGCCGTACCGGCATGCTGTCGTTCGGCCACGCGCTCTATTTCGCCGCCGGCGTCTACGGCACCGACATCCTGATCACCAAGGCCGGACTGCCGCTGTGGCAGGCCGCCCCGTTCGCCCTGGTCGGCGGTGCGACCCTGGCCGCGCTGATCGGCGCGATCGCGCTGCGGACCGCCGGCATCGCCTTTGCCATGGTCACGCTCGCCTTCGCGCAGGTCGGCGCGATCCTGGTGGCCCGTGACTTCGGTGGGCTCACCGGTGGTGAGGAGGGGCTGCCGCTCGACGTGTCCGGGCTGCCGGCGTTCTTCGTCGGGGTCGCCAACACGTACAACCTGTACTGGCTGGCGCTGGCGTACCTGGCGCTGGTCGTCTTCGTCGTACACCGGGTGTCGTCGTCGCCGACCGGTCGCGTCCTCGCCGGGCTGCGCGACGACGAACGCCGCATCGGCGTGCTCGGTCTGGACCCGTACCGGTTCAAGCTGGTCGCCTTCACCCTGTCCGGCACCCTCGCGGCGGCCGGCGGGATCGTCTACACCCTGCTGGTCAGCGGCGCGTCGCCGCACATCACCTCGTCGGAGCTGACCCTGTCGCTGCTGGTGATGGTGGTGCTCGGCGGGCCTGGTACCCGGTGGGGACCGGTGATCGGCGGCATGC
This sequence comes from Polymorphospora rubra, assembly GCF_018324255.1. Taxonomy (GTDB): domain Bacteria; phylum Actinomycetota; class Actinomycetes; order Mycobacteriales; family Micromonosporaceae; genus Polymorphospora; species Polymorphospora rubra. Next base: position 1,789,898 of record NZ_AP023359.1, on the reverse strand, counting down.
TCTACATGTATCTCGACCACCGGCTGACCGCGTTCGGCACCTCGTCGGCGGTGGAGGCGCTGCCCGGCTTCCTCAGCGCTCCGCTGTCGCAGCCGCTGTTCGTGCTCGGCACCGTGTTCATCCTGGCGGTCTACTTCTTCCCCGGCGGGCTGGCGAGTCTGGCCGGCCGGCTCGGCCCGCTGCTCCGGCTGATTCCCAACCGTAGACGCTGACCCGTCCTACCGGCGGTCCGGCGCGGTGGCGCGGTCGTCGGAGGCGCGAAAAGCGCCGGCCCGGCGGACATCCGCCGGGCCGGAGCTTTCGTGCGGTGGATCAGATCTTGACGGATCCGTTGACCTTGGTGTCCCGGACGGTCGCGCCGGGAGCGTTCACCGAGCCGTTGACCTTGCTCTCCACGATCGACACCACGGCGGCGTCGGTCGCGGTGATCGAGCCGTTGAGGTTCGAGTTGAAGATGAGCAGGCCGGCACCCGGAGCGACCTTGGTCGCACCGTTGACGCTCGCACCGTCGAGGCAGGTGACACCGGACTTGACGTCCAGGCCGCCGTTCACGCGGTTGGTGATGACCGTGGTGCAGGCCGGGTAGCTGGGCTGCGTCTGCACGTTCAGCTCGTCGAAGGCCACCGCCCGCGCGTTGTTCGTACGCGGGTCGTCCAGCTTGAGGACGTCGAAGCCCTTCTGGATGTCGTTCGAGTAGATGTAGCCGTTGTGGTAGTAGGTCGACCAGGCCCCACCCAGGATGCGGCGGGTGTCGGAGAGCGGGCCCCGCTCCCAGTAGGCGATCTCGACCGGGTTGGCCGAGTCGGTGAAGTCGATCACCGAGATGCCGCCCTGGTACCACGCCTGGACCATGATGTCGCGGCCCATCGCCGGGATCAGCGAGCCGTTGTGCGCCACGCAGTTCTCCAGCGTGGTGTTCAGCCGCGGGATCTTGTAGTAGCTCTTGAAGACCAGTTCGCGGTCAGCGCCGGAGCCGACGATGTCGTAGATCGCGTTCGCGCCCTGGTTGGTCCGGTAGCTGCTGGTGCAGATCGCGCCGCTGCCGCCGCCGAGCTCGTCGGTGAAGATCACCTTGGTGCCGGCGTTGTTGAAGGTCGCCGAGTGCCAGAACGCGAAGTTCGTGTCCCGGACCTGGCTGATGATCACCGGGTTCTCCCGGTCGGAGATGTCCATGAGGACGCCGTCACCCATGCAGGCGCCGGCGGCCAGGTCCAGCTCCGGGTAGGTGGTGATGTCGTGGCAGCCGCTGGTGGAGGTGTTGCCGGTGGTGCCCGGGAAGAGGACCGGGGTGGCCACCACGGCGGCACTGGTCGGGTTGTCCAGCGGCACCTTGATGATCGAGATCTTGTCGTGCGGCGGCTTGCAGTAGAAGGCGCCGTTCGACGGGCCGTACGACTGGACGTAGACGTAGACGTCGGTCCCGGCCTTGTCCGGCGCCAGCGTCAGGGTGTGCGAGCCGCAGTCGGTCCGGACCGACTTGATGTACTGCGGGTTCGCCTTGTCGCTGATGTCGAAGATCCGGACACCCTCCCAGGAGGTCTCCTGGGCCGCGGATCCGCTGGCGCTGCTGCACGAGTCGTCGCTGCGCGGCGCGTCGACGGCGAGGAACAGCAGGTCACCGAAGATCGACGGGTCGCCCTGCGAGCCGGGGCAGACCACCTGGCTGACCACCTGGGGCGAGCTGGGGGTGCTCACGTCGAAGACGCTGAAGCCCTGGTAGTTGCCGGCGATGACGTAGTTGCCCTGGAAGGCCAGGTCCGAGTTGTACGCGGCCTCGCTGGCGAACCCGCCGAACTTGGGGATGTTGGCGATCAGTTCGATGTTCGGGCTGCTGGAGATCTCGTCGACGCCCGGGATGGCGTACGTGGCGGCGGAGTCGTTGACCGCCTCCTCGGTGATGCAGTACTCGGCGAAGTTGTCGCCGGCGCCCAGGAACGAGTCGCAGACGTCGGTACCTTCGGCCGAGTCGGTGAACCCGCTGGCGGGCGCCGCCACGACGGCGGTGAGGACGAGGGCACCCGCGGCGGCCAGGCTGACAGCCGCTCTTCGGTACCGTCGTGGGGATGTTTCTAGCATGTGACACCCTTCGTCGGGGGTGAGTAGGGTGTCGGCACAATAACCTGGCCCCTGACCTGGCGATTGTGGTGTGGGTCACACTAGTAGTTCGATGTTGATCACGGTTTCGCAACTGTGGTGCCGAGGTGGTGGTACGAATAGCCCCAGGCCGGACCAAATGGATCATCTTCGCTGCCGCTGACCCCTCCCGTCGCAGGTCAGGGGCGCGTTACGATCCCGGCCAACCTCGGGCGGACGGCGGGAGTCAGTTGTGCTGGGTGGTGTGCGGATCCGGGCGTTCGTGCTGATCGAGTTGGCCGTGGTCGCGGTGGTGGCCGCGGTGGCCGGGGTGGTCCTCTGGCTGCCCGACGACGACCCGCGACCGGCGGCCCGGCCGAGCCCGCCGGTACCCCTCGACCTGCCCGGCCTGCCCGACGCCACCGCCCCGGTGCTGATGCCCGGGCGCCCCGGTGAGCCGGCCGGGAGGGCACCGGCGAACGAGGTGTCGCCACTGGCGGCGCCGTCGTACAACAACGCCGACGTGCGGTTCGTCGCGATGATGATCCCGCACCACGAGCAGGCGCTCGTGATGGCGAGGCTGGTGGCGGACCGGGGCGATAACGCGGGCCTCAGGAGCATCGCCGAGCGGATCCTGGCCGCCCAGGAGCCGGAGATCAAGACACTGGAGACCTGGCTGAGCGACCGGGGTCTGGGCCGCGACGGCGGTGGTCGCCATCAGCACAGCATGTCCGGCATGCAGTCGGCGGAGGCGCTGAGCCGCCTGACCGCCGCCCGCGGCGCCGAGTTCGACCGGATGTTCGTCGACATGATGGCCGAACACCACCAGGGCGCGATCGACATGGCCGGCGAGGTGCTGGTGCTCGGCGAAGACAACATCATCAACGAGCTGGCCAGCGGCGTCGTCGTCGAGCAGAAGGCCGAGATCGTTCGGATGCGCGAGGCACTGACCACCACGTAGCGGCCCACGGCGCCGCGGGGCCGGCGCGCTGTCGGGCGGCGCTGGTAGACATGTCGGGTGGACACCGGGCGTACGGCGGTACGCGAGCAGGCCGAGGCGGTGCTGCGCCGGCTCGCCGGAGACGGTGCGCGACTGCGCGACGACCAGTGGCGGGCGATCGAGGCGCTGGTCGTCGACAAGCGCCGGGTGCTGTGCGTGCAACGCACCGGGTGGGGGAAGTCGGCGGTCTACTTCGTCGCGACCGCGCTGCTGCGCGCCGCCGACGCCGGCCGGAGCGCCGGGCCGACGGTCATCGTCTCGCCGCTGCTGGCGCTGATGCGCAACCAGGTCGAGGCGGCCGCCCGGGCCGGGATCACCGCCCGCACGATCAACTCGGCGAACCTCGACGAGTGGCAGCAGATCACCGACGAGATCAATGCCGGTGCCGTCGACGTACTGCTGGTCAGTCCCGAGCGGCTCAACAACCCGGAGTTCCGGGACTCGGTGCTGCCCCGCCTGGCGGCGACCACCGGGCTGCTCGTCGTCGACGAGGCGCACTGCGTCTCCGACTGGGGACACGACTTCCGCCCCGACTACCGGCGGTTGCGCACCTTCCTGGCCAACCTGCCGGCCGGCACCCCGGTGCTGGCCACCACGGCGACCGCCAACGCCCGGGTCACCGACGACGTCGCCGAGCAGTTGGGCGACGCGCTGGTGCTGCGCGGGAGCCTCGACCGGGACTCGCTGCGGATGGCCGTACTCGATCTGCCGAGCCCGGCGCACCGGCTCGGCTGGCTGGCCGACCAGCTCGACCGGCTGCCCGGGTCGGGCATCGTCTACACGCTGACCGTGGCGGCGGCCGGCGAGACGGCGGAGTTCCTGCGGTCCCGCGGCTACCCGGTGGCGGCGTACACCGGCCAGGCCGAGGACGCCGACCGTCGGGCCGCCGAGCAGGACCTGCTCGACAACAAGATCAAGGCGCTGGTGGCCACGTCGGCGCTCGGCATGGGCTTCGACAAGCCCGATCTCGGCTTCGTCGTGCACCTCGGCGCCCCGCCGTCGCCGATCGCCTACTACCAGCAGGTGGGGCGGGCCGGCCGGGCCGTCCGGCACGCCGAGGTGCTGCTCCTGCCCGGTGCCGAGGACCAGGCGATCTGGCGCTACTTCGCGTCGCTGGCCTTCCCGCCGCAGGAACAGGTCCGGTCGGTGCTCGCCGCCCTGGAGCGGGCCGACCGGCCACTGTCGACACCGGCCCTCGAACCCATCGTCGACCTGCGTCGGGCCCGCCTGGAGCTGATGCTCAAGGTCCTCGACGTCGACGGTGCGGTCCGCCGGGTCCGTGGCGGCTGGGTCGCCACCGGCGAGCCGTGGGTCTACGACACCGCCCGGCTGGAGCGGGTCGCCGCCGCCCGCACCGCCGAGCAGCAGGCGATGCGGGAGTACGCGGCCACCACCGGCTGCCGGATGGAGTTCCTGCGTCGCTGCCTCGACGACCCCGGCGCGACACCGTGCGGGCGCTGTGACCGGTGTGCCGGACCGCAGTTCGACGCCGCCGTGTCGGCGCCGGCACTCGCCGCCGCGCAGGCGTTCCTCGGTCGCCCCGGGGTGCAGATCCCGCCGAAGAAGCTGTGGCCGACCGGGCTGGAGGCGATCGGCGTACCGCTGCGCGGCAAGCTGGGGCCCGCCGAGCAGTCGGCGCCCGGCCGGGCCGTGGGGCGGCTGTCCGACCTCGGGTGGGGCGGCCGGCTGCGGGCACTCGTCGGCCCCGGAGCGAGCGACGGCCCGGTGCCCGACGACGTGTTCGGCGCGGTCGTCGAGGTGCTCAAGGACTGGGCGCACGGGGACGAGCGCTGGCCCGGGCGCCCGGTGGGCGTCGTCGCCGTCGGATCGCGGCAGCGGCCCCGGCTGGTCGGCAGCCTCGCCGAGCGGGTCGCGTCAGTGGGCCGGCTGCCGCTGCTCGGCACGGTCACCGCGACCGGTGCCGGCGCACCGGCCGGTGCGGCCGCGCGCGGCAACAGCGCCCAACGCGTACGCGGGCTGCACGGCGCCTTCGCCGTCCCCGACGGGCTGGCGGGGGCCCTCGACGGGCTGGCCGGTCCGGTGCTGCTCGTCGACGACCTGGTCGACTCGGGCTGGACGATGGCGATGGTGGGCCGGCTGCTCCGCCAGGCCGGTGCCCCGGCCGTCCTGCCGTTGGCGCTCGCCGTCGCCGGCTGACCACGACCGGCACCACCTCGGGCGGCGGGCGGCGGCAGATACACCGGGGGGTATGCTCCCCGGTATGTGGCCGAGGAGGACCCGAAGATGTCCGTGACCAACACCTACACCGTCGTGGGCATGACCTGCGGACACTGCGTGCAGGCCGTGACCGGGGAACTGACCGCCCTGCCGGGCGTACGCGACGTACAGGTCGAACTGCCGACCGGCGCGGTGTCGGTGACCAGCGACGCCCCGCTGGCGCTCGACACGGTCCGGACCGCCGTCGACGAGGCGGGCTACGAACTCGCCGGCACCGGTGCCTAAGACCGCGCCGGCCCGGCCGGCCGTGGCCAGGGCGGTCGCGCCGGACCCCGACCGCTCCACCGTCCGGCTCGCCCTCTTCGTCGGCGGGCTGGTCGTCATGCTGGTCGCCGGCTTCGGCCTGGGCCGGGTCGTCGGCCAGCCGGCCGGAGACTCCACCGGTGGCAGCGGCACCGCCGGCGCCACCGCCGACCACACCCACGCACCGGGCACCGGCGACCACACCCATCCACCCGCCACCGGCGGCGCCCACGACCACTCCACCGGTGGTCCGGCAACGGGCCCCGACGGCGTCAGCGGACTGTCGCTCAGCAGCGCCGGCTACACACTCGTGCCGGCGACGACCCGACTCGGGGTCGGCCCCGCCGTCGACTTCCGGTTCACCGTGCAGGCGATCGACCGGCAGACGGTCACCACGTTCGCGGTCGTACACGACAAGCCGTTGCACCTGATCGTGCTCCGCCGGGACCTGACCGGCTACCAGCACCTGCATCCCACGATGGCGCCCGACGGCACCTGGAGCGTTCCGCTCGCCCTGACCGGTCCCGGCATCTGGCGGGCGTACGCCGACTTCACCGCCGTCGACGCGGCCGGCTCGCAGACCCCGGTGACGCTCGGCGTCGACCTGGTGGCCGGCGGCGACTACCAGCCGACGCCGCTGCCGTCGCCGGCCCGGGAGGCGAACGTCGACGACTTCGTCGTGACCTACGAGGGCACGCCGCAGGTGGGGGCCACCCAGCCGCTGCAGTTCCGGGTGTTCCGCGACGGCAGCCCGGTCGCCGGGCTGGAGCGCTACCTCGGTGCGTACGGGCACCTGGTGGCGGTCCGTGACGGCGACCTCGGCTACGTGCACGTCCACCCCGAGTCGGAGCTCGCCGGAGGTGCGATCAAGTTCTGGCTGACCGCGCCGAGCCCCGGCCGCTACCGGCTCTTCCTCGACTTCCAGGTGGCCGGCCAGGTGCACACCGCGGAGTTCACCCTCGTGGTCGGCTGAGCGGCGTCGGGCTCAGCCGACCCGGCGCACCGGGCGCTGGGCGAGGTAGCGCAGCATGTCGCGGATGAGCTTCTTCTCCTCGGCCGGCACCGTCGGATCGGCGAGCCGGCCGAGGATCACCTCGACATCGGCCTCCAGCGGCGGCTCGGACCGGACCCGGTTGGGGGCCGCCTCCCCGTCGGGCAGGCCGAGCGCCCGGAAGGCGGCGGACACCGGCACTTCGAGGGCGGTGCAGAAACCACGTACCTTGGCCAGTTCGGGATAGTCCTGCCAGTCGCCGGCCAGCCAGCGGAAGACGGTGGAACGCCCGACGCCGGTGCGGGCGGCGAGGTCGGTGACGGTCCAGCCGCGTTCGTTCTTGGCGTCATCGATCGCCCGCCGTACGAAGCGGGCGAACGCCGCCTGCGGGGATCCCCCGGGTGGGGAGGCCGGCCGGGGTGCCGGCTGCGCTCTTTCAGGTAGGGCCACGCGGCGGCAAACCCCCTTCCGGCCAACCCGAAGCATGTCCAAGTGGAGGGTAGACCACAAGGAGGGCTCGCGAGCCGGGCGATTGACGGATTAGTCTCGTGCACGGGACGTACTAGCGTGGGTCCCACCCGTGGGACCGGCGCCCGGCGTGTGGGCTCCTCCCCGGCCGGTCCGTACGGAATGACGCCGCCCGCCCGCGTGCGGTGGCGTGAGGCACCGATGTGACGTCCCGCTGACCGGGGGCAGCGGGACGTCACATCGGCCGACCGGTTACGTCGAGCGGCATCGCCATTCTCACCGTCTGTGATTGCAGCCATCCAATAGGATCAACAGGCCGACGGGCCGTACGCCCAACGGCAGGTCCGCTGGCCTGTCTCACCGGCAGACAGGTGATCACCCCCAGGAGCGCACGATGGCCCCGCAAGACAGCCGACCGGCACCTCCGCCGCCGCACCGCCCCGGCGCGATCAGCCTCTTCTTCGTCGCCAAGGCCGCGCTCTTCGCTGCCGGCTTCTGGATCTGGCTGGTGGTCCTGGCGTTCCAGGACGGGGAGGCGACCGGAGTGCATCTGCTCGCCGCGACCGGCGCGATCACCACCACCATCGTCGCGGTGCTCCTCGGCGTACGGATGGCACTGCAGGCCAACGCGGCGGAGCGGCACGCCGAACTCAAGCGCCTGCTCGTCGACATCTCGTGGAACGCCTTCGCCGCCGCCGGAAACGCCGAGAGCCCGGCCAACGTCGTGCCCTTCCCGACGATGGTCTACGAGGGACTGAGTTCGGTACGCCCGCAGCCCGACGGCGAGCGCGACCGCCGGCGTTGAGCCCCGAGTCAGGCCGCGCCTCGGGTCAGGCCGCGGCGAGCAGGGTCTCCAGCCTCGGCGTGAGCTGCCACGGTCCGGTCAACGCGGCGTACTCCGCGCGTAGCTCGGCGCTGGCGGGCGCCCCGGTCCGGCGGGCCCGCAGCAGCAGGTTGCGCGGGGTGTGCCGGGAGTCGACGAACTCGACCACGTCGACCCGGTAGCCGTTCAGCCGCAGCAGCGCCGCGCGTAGCGAGTCGGTGAGCACGTCGGCGAACCGTTCCCGCAGAATGCCGTGCCGGGTGAGCATGTCGTACGGCTCCGGAGCCGGCGTCCGGCGCAGCTGCGCCGCCACGTCGTGGTGGCAGCACGGCGCCGCCAGCACCCAACGGGCCTGCCAGCGCACCGCCCGGGCCAGCGCGTCGTCGGTGGCCGTGTCGCAGGCGTGCAGGGCCAGGACCAGGTCGGGAGCCGGGTCGACGGCGGCGTCCTGGATCGTGCCGGCGACGAACTCCACCGAGTCCTCACAACCCAACAACATTGCCAGGGTGCTGTTGCGTTCCCGCTGGTCCTCCCGGACGTCGATGCCGACCACCTGCGCCTCGATCCCGCGCGTGGCCAGATAGCGGTAGGCGGCGAAGGTCAGGTAGGCGTTGCCGCAGCCGAGATCGACGACCCGCAGCGGCCGCGGCAGGTCGCCCTCCGGCAGGGTGGCGGCCAGCGCGCGGAGGAACGCGTCGACCTGCCGCCGTTTCGCCGCGCTGGCGCCGATCGCGGTGAAGAGCGGGTCACCGGAAGCGAGCAGGTGCTCCTTGCGCCGGTCATGGGCGAGGACGTTCGCGGACGTGCCGGCCACCGGTGCGTCGGGCAGCGCAGGCGCCGACCCGGCGGGCGGGGCCACGGGCGCCGCGGTCGTCGGCGTGGAGGTGGCGGGGGCCGGTGCGGGGCGGGCGGGCGCCCGGCCGGCCCGATGCACCTGGGCGTCGCCCTTCTTGGTCACCCGAACCTGCACCGTGCCTCCCGAGGTCTCCACATGCCAGTTGCCGAACGGCTCGGTCAGCAGTGCGTCGACGGCCGCCTCGGCCTCCGCGCCCGCCGCCACGTTGCGGGTGTACGGCCGGGCCCCGTCACTGGTGACGATCTGGAGGCGGGGACCGGCCTTGATGGCGACCGGGCGCAGTTCGGCGCGTACGACCGACGGGGTCTGCCCGCGCCGGCGGCCGGCGGCCACCGCCCGGGTCAGCTGCGGGTCGAGCAGGAGGGTCCGTACCTCGGCGAGCGCCGCCGCCAGATCTTCGGGCATGGATCAGATCTTCCTAGACCCGCCGACCGGCAGATCCCACAGGTCCTCGCGCGGCCGGTCGGCGGCCGTCCACTCCGCCACCGTGCGCTCCAACGGCTCCAGGATCGGCTCGGCGGACAGCACGAAAGTGCCCCAGTGCATCGGTGACATCCGCCTGGCACCGAGATCGAGGCAGGCCCGGACCGCCTCCGGCGGATTCATGTGCACCGGCTTCATGAACCAGTTCGGCTCGTACGCCCCGACCGGCAGCAGCGCCAGGTCGATGCCCGGATAGCGGGCGGCGATCTCGGCGAACCAGTGCCCGTAGCCGGTGTCGCCGGCGAAGTAGACCCGGGCCCCGTCGCCGGCGGTGAACATCCAACCGCCCCACAGGCTCCGGTTGGTGTCGGTCAGGGTGCGGCGGCTCCAGTGGTGTGCCGGCACGAAGTCGAAGGTGACTCCGCCGATCTCGCGCGACTCCCACCAGTCGAGGTCGGTGACGTCGCGGAAGCCGCGGCGCTGGAACCAGCCGGCCAGGTTGGCGGGCACCAGGATCGGGGTGTCCTTCGGCAGCCGGCGTACGGTCGGCGCGTCGAGGTGGTCGTAGTGGTTGTGGCTGATCACCACCGCGTCGACGGGTGGCAGGGCCGCCCAGTCGAGGCCGACCGGGGTGATCCGGGGACGCACCCCGGGGATCCGGTGTGCCCACACCGGGTCAGTCAGCACGGTCAGCCCGCCGATCTGCACCACGTAGGTGGCGTGGCCGACCCAGGTGACCTGCACCTCGTCGGCGGTCACCGGCGGCAGGGCGGCCGACCGTTCGACCGGGATGCGCGCCACGTGGTCGGGGTGGGTCATCCGTGGGCCGCTCTCCCGGAACATCCGTACCATGTCGCGGAACGTGGGCAGGGGAGCGGTGAGCCGGTCGTCGAAGCGGGCCGGCCGGCGCCCGGCGCCACGGCCTCGCCGCGCCTCGTCGAGATCCTTGCGGACCCGGTGCAGGCTGAACATCGGTGACTCCTTCGCCGCCGGCGGGGCTGCGCAGCGTGCGGCGGCCGGCGGTTCCAGCGTATCCACCCCGGTGCGGCGGGGCTCGGCGACGGAGATGGATCAGGGGACCGGCATGATGCCGGTCCCCTGACAGGTCGAGCTGGCGGTCAGGCCTCGACGGGGCCGGCGCCGGCCTCGGCGGCACCGGCCGCCGAGCTGTCCCGGCCACCCCGTCCGCCCCGGCGGCGGCGCCGCCGGGTACGCGGCTTCGCCGCGTCTCCGTCGCCGGCCGGTTCCGCGTCGGCGCGGACGGTCTCGGCCGGACCGCTCTCGGTGGCCGCTCCGGCGGTGCCGGCCGTGTCACCGGAGATCACTTCGCCGGCCCGGCGGCGGCGGCGCTGCCGCTGGGTGCGGGGTGCCTCCTCGGACTCCACCGGCAGCGGCACCTCGTTGCGGGGCCCGCCACCGTCACCGGCTCCGCGCCGGTTGCGCGTCCGGCTCCGCCCGGGGCTCTCGCCGCGGCGGTTGGTCCGGGACCGGCCGCCGCCGAGGTCTTCCTCGACCTCGGCGGAGAGCCCGGCCCGGGTCCGGTCGGCGGTCGGCAACGTGCCGGTGACCTCGGTCGGGATGTCGAGTTCGGTGTAGAGGTAGGGCGAGGTGTGGTAGGTCTCCGGCGGCTCGGGCATGTCCAGCCCCAGCGACTTGTCGATCAGCCGCCAGCGGGGCATGTCCTCCCAGTCGACGAAGGTGACCGCCACCCCGGTCGCGCCAGCCCGGCCGGTGCGACCGATCCGGTGGGTGTAGGTGTCCGGATCTTCCGGGCAGTCGTAGTTGATGACGTGCGTGACGCCGGAGACGTCCAGGCCACGGGCTGCGACGTCGGTGGCCACCAGTACGTCGATCTTGCCGGACCGGAACGCCCGCAGGGCCCGTTCCCGGGCACCCTGCCCGAGATCGCCGTGTACCGCGGCGGCGGCGAACCCGCGGAAGTCGAGGTCCTCCGCGACCCGGTCGGCGGCCCGCTTCGTGCGGGTGAAGACCATGGTCAGGCCGCGTCCCTCGGCCTGCAGGATGCGGGCCACCACCTCGATCTTGTTCATCGGGTGGGTGCGGTAGACGACCTGCTTGGTCAGCGGTGACGGGCCGGTCTCGGCCGTGTGCCCGGCGTGGATCGTGACCGGGTGGCGCAGGAAGCGCCGGCTCAGCGCGACGATCGGGTCGGGCATCGTGGCCGAGAACAGCATCGTCTGCCGGTCCTCGGGCAGCATCGCCAGGATCTTCTCGACGTCGTCGAGGAAGCCGAGGTCGAGCATCCGGTCGGCCTCGTCGAGGACCAGTGCCCGGATCCGGTCGAGCCGCAGGTGCTTCTGCTTGGCGAGGTCCATCAGCCGGCCGGGCGTGCCGACCAGGATCTCCACGCCGCGGCGCAGGGCCTCGATCTGCGGCTCGTACGCGACGCCGCCGTAGATCGGCAGCACCCGTACGCCGCGGGTCTTGCCGGCGGCGGCCAGGTCCTTGGCGACCTGCAGACCGAGTTCGCGGGTCGGCACCACGACCAGGGCCTGCGGCAGGCCCTCACCGCCCTCCGACGGTGCGAAGACCCGCTCCAGCAGCGGAATCCCGAAGCCGAGGGTCTTGCCGGTGCCGGTCGGCGCCTGGCCGATCAGGTCGGTCCCGCGCAGCCCGATCGGCAGCGCGTATTCCTGGATGGCGAAGGCGCGGGTGATCCCGACCGCCGCCAGTGCGTCGACGGTCTCCTGCCGGGCGCCGAGGTCGGCGAAGGTGGGTGCTTCCGGACGGACCGGTACCGGGACGATGGTCGCTTCCTCGACCGCTGTCGCTGTGTCTTCGTCGACCGGTGTTTGTACGTTGTTGTCACTCATCAGGTTTTAGGGGTGCCCTCTCGTGGTGCGCCCGTCTGACCTGGGGCGCGATGTGGGTCGGGGCGCGGGCCACACGGATCGACGGCTTACGCTCGCGTCGTTCCGGGCCGCACGCGCGTCGTGGGTGAGGGGGTGATTACCTGAACGCCCACGACAACTCCCCTATGTTACCTGACTTGCTCAAACGTCGCCTCAGCTCTTTGGCGACCGGCGATTCCGCCCATCTGGTTGTGATCTGGGTCACTGTTCGCCGCCCGGTTCGGGTGCCCGTCGGCGTGCCGGCTGTCCCGAGGTGGAGGCGGTAGCCTGCGCACGTGTCCGATCCCTCAGCCGGCACCGGCCCGTCGGCCGGCCCCACCGCTCCCGGCACGGTCCCCGTACCGGTCGATCCGACCCGGTTCGCCGCCGTCATCGACCTGCTCGGCCTGGTCGCGTACGGCGAACTGCTCGCCTTCGACCGGATGGCCGCCGACGCGCGGCTCGCCCCCGACCTGCCCCGGCGGGCGCTGCTCAGCGAGATGGCGGCGGTGGAGATCGTCAGCTACCGCCGGCTGGCCGACCGGCTCACCGAGCTGGGCGTGGAGCCCGGCGCGGCCATGGCGCCGTACGTCGAGGCGCTGCAGAGCTACCACGACTCGACCGAGCCGAAGGACTGGCTGGAGGCGTTGGCCAAGGCGTACGTCGGCGACGCCATCGCCGACGACTTCTTCCGGGCGGTCGCCGACCTGCTGGCCGAACCGGACCGGCAGCTCGTCCTGGACGTGCTGCACGACTCGCAGTACGCCGATTTCGCCGCGGGCGAGATCCGGACCGCGATCGCCGCGGACCCGAAGCTGGCCAACCGCCTCTCGATGTGGGCCCGCCGGCTGGTGGGGGAGGCCCTGTCGCAGGCTGGCCGGGTCGCCGCCGAGCGGGTCGCGCTCACCGCCCTGATCGTGGCGGAGGTCGAGGACGAGAGCGGCGTGCAGGGGTTGCTTCGGCGGCTCACCGCGGCGCATTCGGCACGGATGGTCGCCGTCGGACTGAACAATTAGCCCATACGGGCACAAATCGCCGCAGTTGACGCAGGTTCGGTCGGGAGCGGTCGAAGTGGTGCGAACAGCGCACCGACCGCTTCCCGACCGGCAACCGGCGGGTCAGCGGGCGGTGAAGCCCACGACCCGGGGCGACGACTCGGCGATCTCCACATAGGCGATCTTGTTGACCGGAACGATGATGCGCCGGCCCTTCTCGTCGGTCAGTGAAAGAGTGCCCTCGTTGGCGATGGCATCGGTCACGATCTGCTCGATTTCGGCCGGCGTCTGCGCGCTGTCGACCACGAGCTCTCGCGGCGCGTACTGCACACCGATCTTGACCTCCACGGGCCCTCCTTATCCGGGCGGAAACTGCGCCGTTGCGAAGGCTAGCCGATCTGGGGCGGCCGTGGTCAGGCCGACTCGCCCTGCAGGGGGAAGCTGGCGATCCCCCGCCATGCCAGGGCGGTCAGCAACGCCTCGGCCTCCGCCTTGGGTACCTGCCGTCCACTTGCGAGCCAGAACTTCGCCGCGGTCTCGGCCGTGCCGACCAGACCCGAGGCCAGCAGCTCGGCGCGTGCCCGGCTCACCCCGGTGTCCGAGATGATCGTGTCGGTGATCGCCGCGATGCAGCCGCTCTCCACCCGGGCCATCCGCTCACGCACCGCCGGGTCGTTGCGCAGGTCCGACTCGAAGACCAGTCGGAACGCCTCGCTCTCGTGGTCGACGAAGTCGAAGTAGGCGCGTACCGCACCGCTGACCCGCTCCTTGTTGTCGCTGGTCGCGGCCATCGCGGCCCGGACCTGCGCGACGATCGCCTCGCAGTGCGTGTCGAGCAGCGCCAGGTATAGCTCCATCTTGCCGGGGAAATGCTGGTAGAGCACTGGCTTCGACACCCCGGCCCGCTCCGCGATGTCGTCCATCGCGGCCGAGTGGTAACCCTGGGCGACGAACACCTCCTGCGCCGCGGCCAGCAGCTGCTTGCGGCGCGCCGAGCGCGGCAACCGTGCCGGCCGGCCCGCCGTTTGCGCGCCGCTCGACGGTGCGGTCATTGAGCACCTCTCCTTCGGCTGGCGGATCTTTCGGCCGGCGGGCGAGCTGTCCCGACGGGAACCGATGGGTGTACGCCACCCGACCTCCGAATTACCCAGCCGTTGCAACTTATCGCCCCTGATCCCACACGGTAGCCTCAGCGGGGGCGACGGAGGAGCGCACGGTGGACGAAGCAGGGCAACCCGGCGGCACTACGCCAGGCGATGGCGCAGAGGGCGCAGGTCCGCGGGTGATCGGGCCCGGCGGACCGGCGGCTGGCCGGGCGCTGACGCCGGCTGGTCCGACCGGGCGGAAACGGCGTCGGATGGTGACGCCGGTCACTCGCCCTGGCATCGATCGGGCGAGGCGGCGCTGCGCGGCTGGACCGAATCGGCGGCCCGCTACGACGATCTGATCCGGCCGGCCCACGAGATCCACCGTCCGGTCAACGGCGTCGGACACGGGCACCACGCGGGCGACGCGGCCCCGGTCGCCGTCCGCGCGCCGGCGAGCGCACCGCCCTATCCGTACGAGGGCGACCTCGAAGACGCCATACGCGATCAGCGACCGGCCATCCCCGCCGCCCGACCCGGCCCCTCGACGGGGCACCCCGATCCGGAGGCGCCCGCCGACCCCGACCCCGGCGAGCAGGCCCGGCACGCGATCGAGGAGCCGACGCCGTCGGGCGGACTGCCGGCGGTGCCGCGCTGGCGGTCGGCGGACCGTGGCGCGCCGAGGGAAGGCGCCGACGAGCCGGCGACGCCGGACGCTGCCAGCGGGTCCCCGGCGACCCGGCACGACCGGGCCGGCGGCCGGCCGTCACCCCGCTACGGTGACCGCCCGCAGCCACGCGACCCCGACGCGGTCGACCGCTACACCGGACCCAGGCGGGAACGGCCCCGCGATCGAGATGAATCCGGCGAACCCGAGGCCGCCCAGCCGGGATTCGACCGGCCCGAGGCCGCCCAGCCGGGATTCGACCGGCCCGACGACGCCGGGCCGGGCGTGGACCGTTCCGACCACGCCGGATCCGGCGGCCATGTGGACCCGCCCGGCCGTGGCGGACCCGACGGATACCCCCGACGGCGCGGACCCGCACCACGACTGTTCGGTCCGGCACCCGGCGAAGGCCCGGACCGTCGCACCGACGACCGGCCGGCCTTCGGGCGGCGCGCCGAGGCCGAGGCAGCCGACCGCTGGGCGGATTCCCCGGCGGCCTCCGGCCGCTGGTCCGCCGATCCGGCGGCGGCCGGCCGTCGCTCCGGCGACTCCACCACCGGGCACGAGTCCACCGGACCCGATGCCTTCCAGACCGGGACTCCGGATATCCAGGCCGCCGGCCGACGTGTCGGGGAGGCGTCCCCGCCGGGCGGACCCGTTGACTCGGCCGGCTCCGCCCCCTGGCCGGCCGATCCGGACGCCTCCGTCTCCCGGCGATCCGGGGCCGAAGCGCCCGCCCGCTGGCGGGCGGAGTCCGAACCGGCCACCTCCCGGCGCGCCGATGCGCCCACTTCCGGTCCGCCGGACCCGGAAACACCCGTCTCCTGGCGGGCCGGGTCCGACGCGCCCGGCCCACGCCGTGGCGGGTCCGGCACGCCCGCTGTCCGGCGTGGTTTCGACGACCCGGACGACCGCCAGGCCCGGGCCGAGTGGGCGCCGACCTGGCCGGAAACCTGGCGACCCGGAGCCGACCACAGCCCCCGCCCGGACGCCGGGCGGGCGGCCGGAGCACCGGTTGAACCGGCCGGCACCCCCGGCGACCAGGCGCCCGCCGAGCAGTCCGACCGCGGCGTTCCGCGCCCCTGGTCGGCCGGCTGGCCCGGTCGTGGCGCCGCCCGATCCGACTACGACCCGCCGGCCTACAGGCCCGGCTCCCGGGCCGGCTACGAACCGCCCCGGGAGAACCCGAACCCGGGACCCGGCGACCGCTTCCCGGCACCGACCGAGCCCGCGCCCCCACGGCAGCCGGTGACCGGAGCCCCTCCGGAGCCCGTCGCGCCGACCCGCGCGACGGACCCGGCCACCGCCGTGCTGCCCCAGCGCGTGCCCGCCGAACCAGACGTGCCCACCGTCCCGGAGCAGCAAGCCGTGGAGCCGCCCCCCGCCGAAACGCCCGAGTTGGCACGCATCGCCACCCACCTACGCCGCGAGGACGGACCGCCGACGTCGCACGAGCCTCCCGAAGAATTCGACGTCGACGCGATCGTCGCCGCGGTGAGCGAGGTGTCCGGGGTCCGCGACGCCTCACTGCGCACCACCCCGGCCGGGGCCCACAGCCTGCGCCTGGACCTGCACGACGGCGCGGACCCCGCCGAGGTCAGCCGGCTGGTCGCCCGGCTGCTCCAGGACCGGATGGGGCTGGCCGCCGCCCCGCCCAGCGCGCTCCCTCCGGCCCCGGCCGAGCCGGCCCCGGTCGCCCCGCCCGTGCCGCCGGCCGCCGAGGTCGGGCCCGACGTGCCGCGCCGGCGCCGCCAGCCGGCCCCCCACCGGGGACGGGCCACCGTCGAGGAGCCGGCCCGCGTACCCCGGTTCCCCGAGCCGGGCACCGCCGCCGGCGTCATCGGCACCGTCGCCGGGCACCCGGTGGCCGCCGTCGGCCGGGGCACCGTCGACCCGACGACCGCCGGGGTCTCCTATCAGGGCGGCCAGATCACCACCACCGAGTCGGCGCCGTCCCGGCCGCTCAACCCCGGCGCCAACCCCGGGCCACGGGTGGTCATCGACCACGTCCAGGTCAGCACCTTCGGGCTCGACGCCACCGTCGAGGTCCGGCTCGCCGCCGGCCCGAAGCAGGCCGCCGGGGTCGCCACCGGACCGGCCGTCGACGGATACGTGCTGCGGCTGTGCGCCGTGTCCGCCGCCCTGGCAATCGACGAACTGCTACTCACCTCGCAGCAGGTCACCGGCCGTGGACGGTGCTTCGTCGAGCACGCGGCGATGGTCCCGTTCGGCAGCAGCGAGGTCGCGGTCGTCGTGGTGCTGCTGGTCTGCGGCGGTTGGGTCGAGCAGCTCGCCGGCTCGGCACTGGTTTCCGGCGATCCGCGTCAGGCCGTCGTACGGGCCACGCTCGCCGCGGTCAACCGCCGGCTGGAGGCGCTGCTCTCCGACGGACAGTGAGCCGCCGGGCGCACACTTGAGGCATGAGAAACGCGCTCCTGGCGGCCGACGACCTGTTGCCGGAGGGCCGGACACCCCCGCCCTGGCTGGGGCGCCGGGTGGGCCCCGAAGGCTCGGCCATCTACGTCCGCGACACCCCGGCGACCACGTCGGACGCCGAACCCGCCCTCTACGTACACGGTCTCGGCGGCTCGTCGCAGAACTGGACCGACCTGGCCGGCCTGCTCGCCGGCCGCCTCGACGGCGAAGCGATCGACCTGCCCGGGTTCGGTCACAGCGACCCCGGTGACCGCTACACGATCGCGGCGTTCGCCGACCGGGTGATCCGGCACCTGGAGCAGGCCGGGCGCGGCCCCGTCCACCTGGTCGGCAACTCGCTCGGCGGGGCGATCACCGTACGCGTCGCGGGGCGCCGCCCCGACCTGGTCCGTACCCTGACGCTCATCTCGCCGGCCATGCCGTTCCTCGACCCCCGGCGCTCGTTGCAGGGGCGGATGCTGCCGCTGCTCGCGATTCCCCGCGCCGAACGGCTCGTGGCCCGCCGGCTCGCGCAGATCCCGCCGGAGGAGATGGCGCGACAGGTGATGGAGGCCTGCATCGCCGACACTTCGCGCATCTGCGAGCAGCGGCGGTTGGAGACGATCGAGGAGATCAAGATCCGGGGCACCGCCGCCCACTACGCGAGTGCCTACCTGGGTACGTTGCGCGGAATCGTCTCGGAGTTCGTGCGGGCGTACCTGCCCGGCGACCGGTCGCTGTGGCGGACCGCGGCCCGGATCACCGCCCCGACCCTGGTCATCGGCGGTCGGCAGGACCGGCTGGTCGACGTACGGGTCGCGCCGCAGGTGGCCAGGGCGATCCCGGACAGCCGGCTGCTGATGCTCGACGGGGTCGGGCACGTGGCGCAGATGGAGGTGCCCCGGACCGTCGCCCGGGCCGTGCTCGCCCTTCTCGACGAACACCGCGGTGCGTCCGGGATCTGACCGACCGCCCGACAGTCGTGATCTTCACACCCTGCCGGTCCGGGCGGTGTGGCAAGCTGTCCGGCGATGCGTACCCTGTCACCGATCCGCACATCCGCGTCGCCGCCACAGATCGGTGCGGTGGCCGCCGGCCGCCGCGCCCGCGGCCGGCGACCGGTCGCCCAGCTGGCGTCGCTCGCCACCCTGGTGACAGCGGCCGCCCTGGTGATGGTGGGACTCGCGGTGCCCGGGTTCACCGACCGGTCGCAGGCCCCGGTGGCGGAGGTCTCGCCGGCCGCCGAAACACCGATCGCGGTGCCGCCCACCAGCGAGCCGCCGCAACCGACCGAGGAGCCGCCGCCGGTGCTCCAGATGCCCGGGCCGGTGCCGTCGAAGGGGGAGGGCACCTTCGACTACGGCACCACGCAGGGCGAGGTGGCCGGCACCGCGGGCACGCTGCGCCGTTACCGGATCGCGGTCGAGAAGGGCGCGGACGAGGACGTGGAGGCGTTCGGGGCGACCGTCGACGCGGTTCTGGCGAACAAGGGCAGCTGGATCGGCAGTGGCCGGCTGCGGCTCCAGCGGGTTCCGGACCGGGCCGGGCACGACTTCACCGTCTACCTGGTCACGGCGCAGACCGCGTACACGATGTGCCAGGCCGGCTGGGTCGACATCAGAGTCGACGGCAAGCCCTACACCTCGTGCCGGGCACAGGGCAAGGTGATTCTCAACCTGGACCGGTGGCGGACCTCGGTGCCGCACTACGTCGAGGCCGAGGTGCCGCTCGACGTCTACCGTGATTACGTCGTCAACCACGAGGTCGGCCACGAACTCGGCTACAACCACGAGCGCTGCCCCGGGCAGGGCAGGCCGGCGCCGGTGATGATGCAGCAGACGCTCTTCCTCAACGGCTGCGAGGCCAACCCGTGGCCGTTCCTCGACGGCAAGCGGTACGCCGGTCCGCCGTTGTGAGCCGTTCGGGCCGGTGGCGGAGGCCGGTGGTCCGGCCGATGGTGCCACCCGGAACCTCGTACCGGTTGGTCGTGCCAAAACACGCCTAATCAGGACCATAAGGTGTGGCGTACACCGCCTCGGACACCCGGCACGTGGCAGGGTCGAAAGGCATGACGACGCCAGAGACCGACTCGCCGCGCGTCCGGACGCCGACCGGGCGCGCCCCCGCCCACGACCCCGACGCGCCGCCGTCGACCGGCCACGACCAGGCCGACCCGGCCGGGAGCGGTCCGGCCGGGAGCGGTCCGGGGGCCCGGGACACCGCCGGCCGGGTAGCCCGGCAGCGACGCTGGCAGCGCCGGCGGCGGTTCTTCGTGCTCCTGATAGTCCTGGCCGCGGCCATACTGATCGGGGTCGACCTGGCCCGCAACGGTGACCGGCCGCGCGCCGAGCACGCGGCCGCCGCCCGGGACGGGATCGCCGTCGGGCCGCCGGCCGTCCCCACCCCGACCGCCGATCCGGACACCGTAGCCACGGCACCGGCCACCGCGTCACCCGGGCCCGCCACCGGGGCGGCCACCACCCCATCCGTCCAGCCCACGACCACACCCGACCAACCCTTGGCCGGATCGGGGTATCCCACGACCGGGCCGGGCACCTTCGGGTACGCGACCGACGAGGGCGCCGTACTCGGCACCGCCGGGACCCTGCGACGCTTCCGGATCGCGGTCGAACACGGCATGGCGCAGGAACCGGCGGTGTTCGCCGCCGCCGCCGACAGCATCCTCGGCGACCCCCGCAGCTGGATTGCCTCCGGGCAGCTGCGGCTCCAGCACGTGCCGCGGACGGCGGCCGCCGACTTCACCCTCTACCTGGCCACCCCCGCCACCTCGGAGCGGATGTGCGCCGCCGGCGGGCTGCGGACCGAGGGCTACACCTCCTGCCGGCTACCCGGCCAGGTGATCATCAATGTCGCCCGCTGGCAGGAGGCGGTACCCGACTACGGTGCCCCGCTGGACACCTACCGGGCCTACGTGATCAACCACGAGGTCGGCCACGAACTCGGGTACGGCCACGAGGCGTGCCCGTCCGCCGGCAGCCCCGCCCCGGTGATGCAACAGCAGACGTACGGCCTCGAGGAATGCCTGGCCAACGCCTGGCCCTACCTCGACGGCCGCCGGTACGTCGGCCCGGACCTGCCCTGAGATATTCCCTGTTCCGCATCGTGGTCGGGTGTTGCACCTCATGGTCGAACCTGCCGCACGCGAGCAACAATGGCCCGACACCACTGTCGATTCCGGGGAGTTCACCGTGTCGCTGCCCCCGCTCGTCGAGCCCGCCGCCGAGCTGACCGTAGACGAGATCCGCCGCTATTCCCGCCACCTGATCATCCCCGACGTGGGGGTGGAGGGGCAGAAGCGACTCAAGAACGCCCGGGTGCTCTGTGTCGGTGCCGGCGGTCTCGGCTCCCCGGCCCTGATGTATCTCGCCGCGGCCGGCGTCGGCACCCTCGGCATCATCGACTTCGACACCGTCGACGAGTCCAATCTCCAGCGGCAGATCATCCACGGCCAGTCCGACGTCGGCCGGCCCAAGGCCGAGTCCGCCGCCGCCTCGATCCGCGAGATCAACCCGCTGGTCAAGGTCGAGATCCACAACACCGCGCTGGACCGCGAAAACGTACGCGAGATCTTCGCCCAGTACGACCTGATCGTCGACGGCACCGACAACTTCGCCACCCGCTACATGGTCAACGACGCGGCGGTGCTGCTCGGCAAGCCGTACGTCTGGGGATCGATCTACCGCTTCGACGGGCAGGCGTCGGTGTTCTGGGCCGAGCACGGTCCCTGCTACCGGTGCCTCTACCCGGAGCCGCCGCCGCCCGGCATGGTCCCGTCGTGCGCCGAGGGCGGCGTACTCGGCGTGCTCTGCGCGTCGGTCGGCTCGATCCAGGTCACCGAGGCGATCAAGCTGCTGACCGGGATCGGTGAGCCGCTCGTCGGCGCGCTGACGGTCTACGACGCGCTGGAGATGACGTACCGCAAGATCAAGGTCCGCAAGGACCCGGCCTGCGTGCTCTGCGGCGACAACCCGACCGTGACCGACCTGCTCGAGGACTACGAGGACTTCTGCGGCGCGGTCTCCCCGGAGGCCGAGGCGGCGGTCGTCGACGCCACCATCACCGCCCGCGAACTCAAGGAATGGCAGGACGCCGGCAAGGACGTCTTCCTCGTCGACGTGCGCGAACCCGCCGAATACGAGATCGTCCGCATCCCCGGCGCCACCCTCGTCCCCAAGGGCGAGATCATGTCCGGCGAGGCGCTGGCAAAGTTCCCGCAGGACCGGCAGATCGTGCTGCACTGCAAGACCGGCGTACGCTCCGCCGAGGCCCTCGCCGCCCTCAAGGCGGCCGGGTTCCGCGACGCCGTACACGTGCAGGGCGGCGTGATCGCCTGGGTCAACCAGATCGACCCCTCGCTGCCGGCGTACTGAGTTTGCTGGCCCCGCCTCCGGCGGGGCTGGCTCGCTCCGCTTCGCGCCGCCCTACGCACCGTCTTCACCCTGCGGGCCGCGACCGCTTCGCGGCGCGGTCCTCGGGCTCCAGACGGTGCGGCGGCGCTCGGTCGACTCGCGGTGTTGGCTGGCCCTCGCTCCGCGCGGGCTGGCTCGCTCCGCTTCGCGCCGCCCCATGCACCGTCTTCACCCTCCGGGCATGACGGCTTCGCCGCATGTCCTCGGGCTCCAGACGGTGCGGCGGCGCTCGGTCGACTCGCGACTCTGGTCGCGGTCTACTGCTGTCCGTCGCTTGGTTCGTCGATGGGTGCGCGGGCTGGTTGTGTCGATCTGGGCGTGAGGGACCTTATTCGGCTTCTGTTAGGTCTCTCCCGCTCAGATCGACATTGCGTCGAATGGTGCGCGGACGCGTAAAGGTTGGCAGGTCAGCCCGCCGGGCGGACAGATGACCTTGACTGTCTTGCTGAGGCGGGACCGGGCCGGCGGCGGTAGCGTCTCGACCGTGATCGACATGGATGCCGCGATCGGCTTCGTGGTCGCGCACGGCGACACGGTCGACCGGGCGCGGCTCTCGTGGCTGCGCACCGGGGCCGTTCCGCAGCCGGGCGTGCTCGACGAGGCCGAGGTGGGGCAGACTCCCGACGGCGGGTGGCCCGCGTTCTGGGCCGGCGAGATCGCGTCCGTCGATGCCACCTGCTTCCGGCTCGCCGAACTGGACGACCTCGGCGCCCTCGGCCGGCCGGCGGCCCGTAAGGCGCTGGACTGGCTGGCCAGCCGCCAGCTGCCGGACGGCAGTTGGGAGGAGGATCCGGCGCTGGCCAACCAGGCACCGTCGTGGGCGCAGCCGGGAAACCCGGAGGCACGGCTCTACCTCACCGCGAACGCCGGGTTCTGGCTGACCGTCGGCGGGCACGACGCCCGGTCCGCCGGGCCGCTCGACCACCGGGTCGGCGGCGTGTACGCCGGCGTGGTGCACGCCGCCGCGCAGGCCGTGGCGTATCGGATCAACCCGGATGGGACCTGGCCGTCCTTTCTCGCCGCCGGCTGGCTCGGCGCGGCGGTGTTGCACCGGCAGGAGATGTTCTACGAGTCGGCCCGGATGCAGGCGGTCCTCGGGGAACGGCTGCCCGGGATGACACCGGCCGACGTGGCCACCATGGCGGCGGCGTTGCGCCGGGTCGGCGTCGCCCCGCAGGACCGGCTGCTCACCGCCGCCCGGCACCGGCTGGCCGAGACGCAGCGCAGCGACGGTGGCTGGACCAGCGACGACGGTGACGCGTTCGACGTACACACCACGCTGGCCGTGATCCGGGCCTGTCGCTGACCGCCCCGCGCCCGGCGGTACGTACCCCGGTCAGGTGCGGACGTGGCCGTCGCCGGTGACGACGTACTTGGTCGAGGTCAGCTCCGGCAGGCCCATCGGACCGCGGGCGTGCAGCTTCTGGGTCGAGATGCCGATCTCGGCGCCGAAGCCGAACTCGCCGCCGTCGGTGAACCGGGTCGAGGCGTTGACCATGACCGCTGCCGCGTCGACCCGGGCCACGAACTCGCGGGCCGCCGTCGTCGAGTCGGTCACGATCGCCTCCGTGTGCCCGGTGCCGTACGAGCGGATGTGCGCGACGGCGGCGGACAGCGACGGTACGACGGCGGCCGAGATGTCGGCGGACAGGTATTCGGTGCCGAAGTCCTCGTCGGTGGCGGCCACCACGTCGGGGGAGTACGCGGCGACCTCCGGGGTGCCGTGCACGGTCACCCCGGCCTGCGCGAACGCGGCCAGCACCCGGGGCAGGAACGCGTCGGCGACCGCCTCGTGCACCAGCAGCGACTCGGCGGTGTTGCAGGTCGACAGCCGCTGCGTCTTGGCGTTGAGCACCACGGCCAGCGCCTTGTCGAGGTCGGCGGCCGCGTCGACGTACACGTGGCAGTTGCCGACCCCGGTCTCGATCACCGGGACCGTCGACTCCTCGACCACCGTCCTGATCAGCGACGCGCCGCCGCGCGGGATGAGTACGTCGACCAGCCCGCGGGCCCGCATCAACTCCTTGACCGAGTCGCGTGAGGAACTGTCCAGCAACTGGATCGCGTCGGCGGGCAGGCCAGCGTCGGCGACCGCCGCGCGCAGCACCGCCACGATCGCGGCGTTGGAGTTGGCGGCCGACGACGATCCGCGCAGCAGCGCCGCGTTGCCGGACTTGAGGCAGATGCCGGCGGCGTCGGCGGTCACGTTCGGCCGCGCCTCGTAGATGATGCCGACGACGCCGAACGGCACCCGGATCTGGCGCAGTTCGAGCCCGTTCGGCAGGGTCGAGCCGCGGACCACCTCGCCGACCGGGTCGGGCAGTGCCGCCATCTCGCGCAGCGCCTCGGCGATCCCGGCGATCCGGGCCCCGGTCAGCGTCAACCGGTCGATGATCGCGGTCGACAGGCCGGCTGTACGACCCGCCTCGATGTCGCCGGCGTTCGCGGCCACGATCTCTTCGGTACGGGCGACCAGTGCGTCGGCCATCGCGTGCAGCGCGGCGTCCTTGACCTTGCGGGGCGCGGTCGCCAGTTCGGCGGCCGCCTCGCGGGCCCGGCGCGCCTGTTCGATGACGCTCATGATTCCTCCAGCACGGTAGCCGTCACAGCAGTACCAGGTCGTCGCGGTGGACGACCTCTCGTTCGTATCCGGGGCCGAGCGTCGCGGCCAGTTCGACCGTGGACCGGCCGAGCAGGCCGGGCAGTTCCACCGCGTCGTAGTTGACCAGTCCCCGGGCCACCGGGGCGCCGGCCGCGTCGACCAGGTCGACCGGGTCGCCGGCGGTGAAGGTGCCGTCGACGGAGGTGATCCCGGCGGGCAGCAGCGACTTGCGACGGTTCACCACCGCCTGCACCGCGCCCGGGTCCAGGTGCAGCCGGCCGCGCGGCGAGGTGGCGTGGGCCAGCCAGAACAGCCGGGCGGCCGGGCGTTTCGGCATCCGGTGGAAGAACGTGCCGACCGCTTCGCCGGCCAGCGCCGGTGCGGCCAGCGGTGCGGCGGTGAGCACGACCGGGATGCCGAACCCGGTGGCGATCTTCGCCGCCTCGACCTTGGTGACCATGCCGCCGGTGCCGACGCCGGCCCGCCCGGCCCGGCCCACGGCCACCCCGGCGAGGTCGGCGTCGGTGCGTACCTCGTCGATCCTCCGGCTCTCCGGCCGGGTCGGGTCGCCGGTGTAGAGCGCGTCCACGTCGGAGAGCAGGACCAGAAGATCGGCGTCGACCAGGGCGGCGACCAGGGCGGCGAGCCGGTCGTTGTCGCCGAAGCGGATCTCGTCGGTGGCCACCGTGTCGTTCTCGTTGACGATCGGGATGGCCCGCAGGTCGAGCAGCTTGCGCAGGGTCCGGTAGGCGTTGCGGTAGTGCGCCCGCCGGGTGACGTCGTCGACGGTCAGCAGCACCTGACCGACGGTCCGGCCGCGCCGACCGAAGCTGGCCGTGTAGTGGCCGATGAGCAGCCCCTGCCCGACGCTGGCGGCGGCCTGCTGGGTCGCGAGGTCGCGCGGCCGGCGGGGCAACCCGAGCGGAGCCAGGCCGGCGGCGATGGCGCCGGACGAGACCAGTACGACCTCCCGGCCGCCTTCGGCGAGCCCGGCGAGTACGTCGGTGAGGGCGTCGACCCGGTTGGTGTCGAGCCCGCCGACCGCGGTGGTCAGCGACGACGAACCGACCTTGACCACGATCCGCCGCGCCGACAGGACTGCTTCGCGCACCCGCCCATTCTGCGCGGTTCGGGTGCACGCGGGCGTCTCGGCTCCCATATGGTGGCGGGTCGTGACGCCAGAGGAGTACGTGGAAGAGGTCCTCACGCTCGTCGAGCGCATCCCAGCGGGCCGGGTGATGACGTACGGCGCGATCGCCGACTATCTGGCCGACCGGTCCGGGCGGGCCTCGGCACGACTCGTCGGCGGGATCATGGCCCGGCACGGCTCGGGCGTGCCGTGGCACCGGGTGGTCGGCGCCGGCGGCCGGCTGCCCCCCGGCCACGAGGCCGAGGCGGCGACCCGCCTGATCGGCGAGGGCGCCCGCCTGAACGGCCTGAAGGTCGACATGAAGATCTCCTCCTGGTACCCCTCCCCATGACCCGCGTGATCAGGGAGTAAGTCCGGCGTGTCGCCGGCGCGCCGCGCGACGGGCTCCCTGATCACCCCGATCATGGCCGGCCGGACGCTGTCCAGCGGGGGCGGCGACGGCTAGCATGCCGATTCATGAATGCGTCTCATGTCCGGGGCGCCGGGACCGGCGGTGGGAGCGGTAGCCCGTCCGGTGGCGGCGCGGCGTCCGGTGGCGCGGCGTCCGGCGGCGTGCCACCACCCGGCGGCGGGCTGCCCCGCCGGGTGCACGGCGGGTACGCCCTCGGCTCGCTGGTCACCGGCGCGTTCGGCACCGTACCCGGGCTGTTGCTGCTGCCTTACCTGACCGACACGCTCGGCATCGCCGCCGGGCTCGCCGGCCTGCTCGTGGTGCTGCCGAAGGCGTGGGACGTACTGGTCAACCCGGTCGCCGGCCGGATCTCCGACCGCACCCGCACCAGGTGGGGCGCCCGGCGCCCGTATCTGCTGGTCGGCGGGCTGGCCCTGGCCGTACTGTTCGCGGCGATCTTCGCGGCGCCGTTCGGCAACGGATCGGCCGCCGGCGGGTACGTCGCCGTCGCGTTCCTCCTCACCGCCACCGCGTTCGCGTTCTTCCAGGTGCCGTACGTCGCCATGCCGGCCGAACTGACCGACTCGTA
Organism: Polymorphospora rubra; assembly: GCF_018324255.1. GTDB lineage: Bacteria > Actinomycetota > Actinomycetes > Mycobacteriales > Micromonosporaceae > Polymorphospora > Polymorphospora rubra. The sequence continues at coordinate 1,763,607 of NZ_AP023359.1, read as the reverse complement.
CGACGAGCGCACCCGGCTGATGACCTGGCGGATCGCCGTACTGGCGCTGGCCATCCTGGTCTCCGGGGCGGTCGCGCCGGCCGTGGTCACCGCGGGCGGCAACGGGATCCCCGGCCACCGGCTCATGGGGCTGTTCGTCGGCGCGCTGATCGTGATCGGCACGATCGGCGTCTTCTTCGGCACCCGTGGCGCGCCGACCGGCACCGTTCAGGAGAGCGAACCGAGCCTGCGTGCCCAGCTCGCCGTGGCCACCGCCAACCGCCCGTTCCGGGCCCTGTTGATCTGCTTCGTCGTCCAGTCGGTCGGCATCGGCACGGTGCTCGCCGGCGTCGCGTACTTCGCCGGCCAGATCCTGGAGAGTCCCGACGCCGGGCCGACCGTGCTCTTCGCCTGCTTCGTCGGCCCGGCACTGCTGGTCATGCCGGTCTGGAGCCGGGTCGGCGCCCGGCTCGGCAAGCTGCGCGCGTTCGTCGCCGCGTCGCTGCTCTTCGCGGTCGCGGCGCTGGTGCTGGTCGCCGCCCCGGTGTTGCCGGTCGTGGTCGTCTACCTGCTGGTCGCGGTGATCGGCTGCGGGTACGCCGGACAGCAGGTCTTCGCCCTGGCGATGCTGCCGGACTGCATCGCGTACGACACCGCGCGCACCGGCCGCCGGCAGGCGGGGGTGTTCACCGGCCTGTGGACGGCGGGGGAGACCTTCGGCCTGGCGCTCGGCCCCGGGGTGTTCGCGCTGGTGCTGCAACTCTTCGGCTACGTGTCGTCGGACACCGGGCTGGCCGCCGACCAGTCCGACACCGCCCGGCTCGGGGTGCTGCTCGGCTTCACGGTCCTGCCGGCCCTCGCCGTCGGACTGGCGGTGCTGCTGCTGCGCGGCTACGACCTCACTCCCGAGCGCCTTGCGGCCGCCGGTCCGACCAAGCCGGTTGACCAGGCACAGCCCGCCGAGCCGGTAGCGTGATCGACATGAGCGAGTGGGTGGCATGAGCGAGCGGAGCGACCGCGTGGCGTGGGCGCTACCGGCGCGGGGCGTACCGGCGGACCGGGTCCTCGACGAGATCCGGGCGCTGCGGTCCGCGGACCGGCCGACGCACGGCGGCCGGCTCTTCGCCTACGTCTACGACCCGGCCGTGCCCGGCCTCGACGATCTGGCGATGTCCGCCCACGCGCTGTCCGCACACGTCAACGGCCTCGACCCGACCGCGTTCCCGTCGCTGCTGGCGATGGAGAACGTCCTGGTCGGCGCCGCCGCGTCGGTGCTCGGCGGCGGGCCGGACACGTCCGCGCCGGACGTCGTCGGCAGCGTCACCGGCGGCGGCACCGAGTCGCTGATCCTGGCCGTGAAGGCCGCCCGTGATGCCCGCCCCGAGGTGGCGGTTCCCCGGCTGGTGATTCCGGTCAGCGCGCACGCCGCGTTCGCGAAGGCGGCCCACTATCTCGGCGTCGCCCTCGACCTGGTGCCGGTGTCGACGGTGGCGCTGCGCCCCGACCCGGCCGACGTCGCCGCCGCGATCGGCCCGGACACGGTGCTGGTTGCCTGCTCGGCGCCGTCGTACGCGCACGGGGTCGTCGACCCGGTGCCCGAGATCGCGGCGGTCGCCGCCGCGGCCGGCGTACGCTGCCACGTCGACGCCTGTTTCGGTGGCTGGACGCTGCCGTACCTGCGCCGGCTCGGCGTCGAGGGGCCGGCGTTCGACTTCTCCGTACCCGGGGTCACCTCGATCTCGGTCGACCTGCACAAGTACGCGTACTGCCCGAAGGGCGTCTCGGTCCTGCTGCACCGGGACGCCGCGCTGCGGGCGCCGCAGTACTTCGCGTTCGCCGACTGGCCCGGCTACACCATGATCAATCCGGTGATCTCGTCGACCCGGTCCGGCGGCCCGATCGCCGCCGCGTACGCCACCCTGCGCCACATCGGCGACGACGGCTACCTGGCGCTGGCCGGGCAGACCCTTGATGCCGTACGCGGCCTCGCCGCCGCCGTGACCAAGGTGGACGGCCTGCGGCTGATGGCCGAACCCGAGTCCACCGTCGTCGCGTTCACCTCCACGGATCCGGCGCTCGACCTGTTCGTCCTCGCCGACGAACTCACCGCCCGCGGCTGGCACACCCAACCCCAGATGGCGTACGGCGATCTGCCGGCCTCCATCCATCTGACGGTGACCGCGGCGGTGGCACCGCGGGTGGCCGAGTTCGGACCGGCCCTGCAGGCCGCGGCGGCCGCCGCCCGCGAACACGGTCCGGTTCGGCTGCCCGACGAGGTGCTCGCCCTGCTCGGCTCCCTCGCCCCGGAGCAGTTGTCCCCGGAACTGGTCGAAGGGCTCGCCGGCGGCCTCGGCCTCGTGATCGGCGGCGCCGAGCCGGGAGCCGGGACGGGGGCCGCCCCGCTGCCGGACCGGTCGGCGCTCGTCAACACCGTGCTCAACGTCGCCCCGCCCCGGATGCGTGAACGCCTGCTGATCGAGTTCGTCGGCCTGCTGCAGCGGCCCACGTACGGCTGAAAGCGCCCGGCCGGGACGATCCGGCCGGGCGCTTCAGGGTGGATCATCGGTAGTTGAACGGATCCTGGTTGTCGTCCGGGTTGCGGTCCGGCACGTCGTTGACGCGCTCGACCACCGCGGTGCCGATGCCGGTCGCCGCCCAGTCCTTGTTGTAGCTGATGCCCAGCACCAGGGTCCGCTGCTGACCGGCCCGCAGCGGCCCGAGGATGCAGACCGGGTTCTGCTCCGGAGGGATGCCGACGACGGGGATGTCCCGGCTGGAGCAGGTCGACCAGCCGTCGCCCTCGGCGATCAGGGTCACCCCGGTGTCCCAGAGGAAGCGGAGCCGGACCAGGTCGGCGTCGACCGGACCGGCATTGCGGATCACCACGGTGACGACGCCGTGCCGCATCATGTCGTCAGGCTGCTCGGTGAACCGCACGTCGGTCGCGGTCACCGACAGGTCGGTACGTGGTGGGCCGGCGGTGGGCGAGGGCGTCGCCGGGCCGCCCGGGCCACCTGGGCCGCCCGGGCCGAAGGAGGTCGGGCCGCCGATCTGGACGAAGTTGGCACCGTCGAGCGCGTAGGTCCGCCACTGCCGCCGGATCGACTCCAGCGGTATGCCGCAGCACATGAACCGGTCGCCGACCTCGATCCGGATCGAGCCGTCGGCCCGTGGATCGAGCGCGCGGACGTCCTCGATGCCCCCCGTTCCGCTGCGTACCACCGCGCCCATCGTGATGATCTTGCCGCCGGTGTCCCGGTCGAAGGCGATCACCTGGGCCGGTCCACCCTGGCCGACCAGGCACTGCACCTCCGCCAGCGTCTCCGCCGCCCCGTCCCGGTCGACGTCGCCGTAGGCGATCAGACCGAGCCAGATCGCCGGCTGGTTGGTGGGTGCGGCCTCCAACCGGGCCTGATCGGTCCGGCACCCCGGGCTCCCGGGCCAGGGTGGCAGGTCGACCTTCGTGCCCAGCAGTTCGGCGCGGCTGATCCGGCCGTCCGGGACAGCGCTCGGACTGGCGGAAACGGTCGGTGCCGGCAGGGTGGGTGTCAGCGTCGCCGGAGGTTCGGTCGGCGCGACGGTGGCCCCGGTCTCGGGGCGCTGCACCGGGTCCTGGAGCGCCGCGTATCCGGCGACCGGACCGGCGACGAGCAGCACCGCGACGGTCGCCCCCGTGACGGCGGCGCGGTGTCGACGTCGGCGGACCGTGGTCCGCACCGCCGCCGGCCCGGCCGGCAGCACCCGTTCGAAGACCTCGCCGCGCAGGGCGGCGAAGGCGTGGTCGATTTCGTCGTACTCAGCCATGGTTTTCCCCCCTGAGGTCGGCCAGTTGGCTGGCCAGCGCCAACCTGCCGCGATGGAGCCAGGACTTGACGGTGCCCTCGGCGACGCCCTCCTGTGCGGCGATCTCCGCGACACTGAGATCGGCGAGGTGGTGCAGGACCACCGCGCGGCGGTATTTGGCCGGCAGCCGGGTCAGGGCGGTGGCCAGCAGCACCCGGTCCGGGCTCGGCCCGGGCACGTGCTCGACGCGCTGCCGCTGAAGAAAGGCGTGCGCGGTGCGCATCCGGCGCCACCGGCTGGTCGCCAGATTCCAGGCGACCCGCCGCAGCCAGGCCACCGGGTCGTCGTACCGGATGACCTTGTCCCAGCGGGCGAAGGCCCGGCAGAACGCGTCCTGGGCGAGGTCCTGCGCCTGGGCGAGGTCGCCGGTGTAGGCGTACATCTGGGCGGTCAGTTGCCGGTAGTGGGCGTGGTAGAACTCGTCGAATCCGTCCTCGCCGGGCTGGACGGCCGCCGGCCGCCGCCGGTGTTCGCCGTCCGGCGGCTCGTCGAGGCGTGGATTCATCGTCGTCGTCACATCTTCCTCCCCGTTCCAGCGGGCGGGTGCCCCCCGATGGTCGTTACACGCTTCGATGACCCCGACGGTTGCGCGCCGCCGGCACCCGCCGGCTGTGGTTCACTGTCGGGTGGCCGACCCGAGTCGGCCGGCCGGAGAGGGGGCGACGTGCAACTTCCCGCGGTGCTGGGTGAGCCCATCCGGTTCGTGCTGAACTGGGGCCGCCGCTACTCGCTCTGGGTTTTCAACTTCGGGCTGGCCTGCTGCGCCATCGAGTTCATCGCGGCCAGCATGTCCCGGCACGACTTCATGCGGCTCGGCGTGATCCCGTTCGCGCACGGCCCCCGCCAGGCTGACCTGATGGTCGTCTCCGGCACCGTGACCGACAAGATGGCCCCGGCCATCAAGCGCCTGTACGACCAGATGCCGGAGCCGAAGTACGTCATCTCGTTCGGTGCCTGCTCCAACTGTGGCGGGCCCTACTGGGACTCGTACTCGGTGACCAAGGGGGTCGACCAGATCATCCCGGTCGACGTCTACGTGCCGGGGTGCCCGCCCCGGCCCGAGGCGCTGCTGCACGGCATCCTGCGCCTGCAGGAGAAGATCGCCGCCGAGCAGTCCGGACCCGGCGGTGTGTCCCGGCCCGACCCGCTCGTGTCGCCCGTCGACACCGCCGCGCTCACCGCGGCCCCCGTACGTCCGCCGGCCTCCTAGGCTGGCCCGGGGCGGATAGCCTGCCGGGCATGACGACTGAGCAACGCGCCGAGCGCCTCGTCGAGGTGCTGATCGCCGAATTCGGGGAGCTGATCGCCCTCGATCCGGCGGCGTTCCGGCGCAAGTTCCGCAAGATGGCCGCCTCACCCTTCGCGTTCTACCGCGGCAGCGCGTCCGTCTTCTACGCCGACCTGACGGGCGACTTCGCCGACGAGAGCTTCCTCGACGAGCGGACCAGCCGGGTCTGGATCCACGGCGACCTGCACGCCGAGAACTTCGGCACCTACATGAACAGCTCCGGCGAACTGGTCTTCAACGTCAACGACTTCGACGAGGCGTACGTCGGCCCGTTCTCCTGGGACCTCAAACGGTTCGTGGCGAGCGTGGCGCTGATCGGATACGCCAAGGCGCTGTCCGACGACGTGATCACCGACCTGGTGACCAGGTTCGCCACCTCCTACCTGACCGAACTGCGGGCCATCGCCGCCGGCGGCGACGACGCGATCGGCTCGATCACGCTGGCGAACGCCGACGGGGTGCTGCGTACGGTGCTCCAGCAGGCCCGGCTGAACACCCGCGTCGACCTGCTGCGCGAGCAGACCACGATCGACAACTACGAGCGGCGGTTCGCCATCGGCGACGGCGTCTTCGAGATCGACGACGAGACCTGGGAGCAGGTCGCCTACGCGTACCACCGGTACCTCGGCACGCTGCCGGCGGCGGGCGCCACGCTGCGCCCGGTCGCCACCCACATCAAGGACATCGTGCTGCGCAAGGGGGTGGGCATCGGCTCGGCCGGCCTGCCGTCCTACAACCTGCTGCTGGAGGGCAGCACGCAGGCGCTGGAGAACGACGTCATCATCTACATGAAGCAGGCCCAGGTGCCGGCCGTGGCCCGCCACATCGACGACGAACGGGTCCGTGGCTACTTCCGCCACCAGGGCCACCGGACGGCCGAGTCGCAGCGGGCGCTGCAGGCGCACGCCGACCCGTGGGTCGGGTTCACCGAACTGGGCGGCATCGGGCAGCTCGTCGCCGAGGTGTCGCCGTACGCGGCCGACCTCGACTGGGCCGACGTCAACGAGCCGGAAGACCTGGCCGCCGTGATCGCCGACCTCGGCCGGGCGGTCGCCCGCATGCACTCGGTGGCCGACGACGAGTCCAGCCACGACCTCGTCGACTACTCCACCGAGGAGGCGATCGTGGCGGCGGTCGACAAGAACGACGCGGCGTTCGTCCCGCACCTGGTCGAGTTCGCGCACGCGTACGGCCTGCGGGCCCGCGAGGATCACCAGATCTTCGTCGACCTCTTCCGTAACGGCCGGTTCCCCGGCCTCTGACGGTCACCGCGCCCCGCGCCTCCCGGGTCGGCCCGTCCCGGGAGGCGGGAGGTCAGCCGTTGGCGGCGGGAAAGTCCAGGACGACCTTGATGTCGTCCGGCTGCCCCTCGTACGCCTCGGCGTGGTGTGCGACGTCCTCGCGCCGGGTGATCAGGCTGCCGAGCCAGCCGACGTCGGCCCGGGCCAGCGCCTCCGCGGCCTGCAACCAGTGCCGACGATTGGCGTTCACCGAGCCGAAGACGACGTTGTTCTCCAGCACCAGCGAGCGGTTCAGCGCGCCCGCGTCGATCTCGATGGTCCGCCCACCACTGGACACGCCGGTGAGGCACACGATTCCATTCCGGCCGACCTTGTCCATCACGTCGATCACCACGGTCGGCGCACCGGTGCACTCCAGCACGACGTCCGGCTCGAAGTCCAGGTCCATCACCGTCCCGGCGTGGTACGTCGCACCGAGCCCGTCGACCAGCGCCGGCTTGTGTCCCCGCTCGGCCCGGTCGAGCACGTGCACCTCCAGCCCGCGCTGCTGGGCGAGCAGCGCGGCGAGCAGACCGATCGGCCCGGCGCCGGTGACCAGCGCCCGACGCGGCCGCCACACCGCGCGGGCCCCGATCCGGTCGATGTGCTCCCACCCCTTGGCGACCACGCTCGCCGGTTCGAGCAGCACCCCGACCTCGGCGAGACCCGGCGCGAGCGGTACGGCGAACTCGGGCTGGGTCCGCCACCGCTCCCGGGCGAACCCGTGCAGGGCCTTGATCCCGTGTTCGGTGTAGCGGCCGTTGCGGCACATGTCCCACTCCCGGGCCGCGCAGTTCGCGCAGGGCACCGGGTCGGGATGACGCACGATCCCCGCGACCAGCTCACCGGGCCGCAGCTGACCGGTCGGATCCTCGATCACCCGGCCCAGTGACTCGTGGCCGAGGACCAGGGTGTCGGAGCCCTCCGGTGCCTCGCCGAACCCGCCGTCGATGATCTCCCGGTCGGTGGCGCAGACACCGACCGACAGCGCCTCGACCAGGACCGGTCCCTCGCGCGGAGGCGGTTCCGGGAAGTCGTCGACGAGCCGGAGCGAGTCCGGTGTGCCAGGTATCACGGTGACTGCGAACACGGGTGACATTGTCGCCCGGTCCGCGCCGCGCCACACCGGAAACGGCGTCGTGCCGGCCGGTCAGGGCTTCGCGGCGGCCGGCGACCACCATAGGATCGCGGGCATGACGCCCGAAGAGGTCGGTGAGCGGCTGGCCGCGGTCCTGGGGGCCGCCGGCACCGGCGACGTCGCGGTCGGTGTGTCCGGTGGCGGAAGCCACGCCCGGGCCACCGTCGACGTGCCGCCGCAGGACTGGCACGCGGCCGTCCGGTCCGCCCGCGACGACACCGAGTTGGCGCTCGACTTCTTCGACTGGCTCTCGGCCGTCGACGAGCTGCCCGACGGCTTCACCCTGGTCGTGCACCTGTGGTCGACCGGCCACCGGCACGGCGTGCTGCTGCGGACCCGGCTGCCACGCGAGGCGGCCTCGGCACCGTCGGTCGTGGATCTCTTCCCCGGCGCGTCCTGGCACGAGCGGGAGACGCACGAGATGTTCGGCATCGACTTCGCCGGCCATCCCGACCTCGCGCCGCTGCTGCTGCCGCCGGAATTCGAGGGGCATCCGCTGCGCAAGGAGTTCGTGCTCGCCGCGCGGGTCGCGAAGGCGTGGCCGGGGGCGAAGGAGCCCGGCGAGTCCGAGGCGGGTGCGAGCCGGCGGGCACCGATGCGGCCGCCGGGCGTACCCGATCCCGCCGAGTGGGGTCCGAACCGGCAACGACCGCCGGCGACCGGCCCGGACGGGACCGTCTGATGCCGCTGTGGGTGGAGCTGACCGTCCGGATCGTCGGTGTCGTCGTCGCCTTCCTCGCCCTGCCGCTGATCGTCGGGCAGGTCGAACACAAGGTGATGGCGCACATGCAGGGCCGTCTCGGCCCGATGTACGCCGGCGGGTTCCACGGCTGGGCGCAGCTCGTCGCCGACGGGGTCAAGTTCGTGCAGAAGGAGGACGTCACACCGCGGGCGGCCGACGGGCCGGTCTTCCGGCTCGCGCCGGTCGTGGCGCTGGTGCCCTACCTGCTGGTGCTGCTGGTCATCCCGCTCGGCCCCGACGACCTGGTCGCCCAACCGCTCGACATCGGACTCTTCTTCGTGCTGGCCGTCGTCGGCATCGGGGTGGTCGCGGTGCTGATGTCGGCGTGGGCGTCGGCGAACAAATACAGCCTGCTCGGCGGGCTGCGGGGCGCCGCGCAGCTGCTCGGCTACGAGCTTCCGCTGGTGCTCGCGGCGGCCAGCGTGGCGATGGCGGCCGGCACGTTGTCGCTGCCCGGCATCGTCGAGGCGTGGCGGCCCTGGTGGCTGCTGTGGCAGGCGCCGGCGCTGTTCGTCTTCTTCGTGGCCGGGCTGGCGGAGATCCGCAGGCCGCCGTTCGACATGCCGATCGCCGACTCCGAGCTGGTCTTCGGCTACCTGACCGAATACACCGGGCTGCGGTTCGCGTTCTTCCTGCTCGCCGAATACGTCGGCATCGTGGTCATCGCCGCGCTGACCACCGTGCTGTTCCTCGGCGGCTGGCAGGGGCCGATCGACGACCAGCTCGGTTGGCTGTGGACGCTGGTCAAGGTCTTCGCGGTGTCGTTCGTGATCATCTGGGTCCGGGTCAGCTATCCCCGCCTGCGCGAGGACCAGCTGCAACGACTGTGCTGGCTGGTGCTGGTACCGGTCGCGTTGGGCCAACTGGTGCTGACCGCCGCGGTCCGGGTCGCCCTCTGAGGCGGCCGCGGGTGCTCGCGTACGGCGGGACGAAGGGGGAGGATGTGGGCCATGCACAGCGAGGTGGCGGCATGAACGGGGTGGCATCGTGAGCGTGCCCGGCGAGGGGCTGGCCAAGGGGCTCGCCGTCACCCTCAAGACGATGACCCGCCGTTCCGGCACCCAGCAGTATCCCGACGTCGAGCCGGACCTGCCGCCCCGCAGCCGGGGCGTGATCGCCCTGCTGGAGGAGAACTGCACGGTCTGCATGCTCTGTGCCCGGGAGTGCCCCGACTGGTGCATCTACATCGACTCGCACAAGGAGGAGGTCGTGGTGCCGGGGGCGGCGCGGGCCCGCCAGCGCAACGTGCTCGACAAGTTCGACATCGACTTCTCGCTGTGCATGTACTGCGGGATCTGCGTCGAGGTCTGCCCCTTCGACGCCCTGTACTGGTCGCCGGAGTTCGAATACGCCGAATACGACATCCGTGATCTCCTGCACGACAAGGACCATCTCGGTCAGTGGATGGCCACCGTCCCGCCACCGCCGGCCCACGACCCGAACGGCGAACCCTCCAAAGAGGAGGCCACCGCGGCCCGCAAGGCCGCCGGTGGCCCCGCGACCGGCCGGGCCGCCGGTGGCCCGGCCGCGACCCGGGTACGGCCACAGCGCCCCACCGGCCCCGCGGACCCGTCCCCTCCGACCAACGCCGACGCATGACCGAGCGCGGCGAGGGAATCGGTTGGCTCGGATGCGGTCGTGTGGCGGCCGAGCGCAGCGGAGTCGACACATGACCGAGCGCGGCGAGGGAATCGGTTGGCTCGGATGCAGTCGTGTGGCGGCCGAGCGCAGCGAGGTCGACACATGACCGGGGCGGACGTGCTGCTGATCGCGCTCGGCCTGGTGGCGGTGGGTTCCGGGCTGCTGGTGGTGACCACCCGGCACCTGGTCCGCGCCGGCCTCTACCTCGTGGTGTGCCTGGGCGCGATCGCCGGCCTCTATCTGGTGCTGACCGCCGAACTCGTCGCCTGGGTGCAGGTGCTGATCTACGTCGGCGCGGTCGTGGTGCTGCTGCTGTTCGCGGTGATGCTGACCCGGGCGCCGATCGGCGCCTCCGATGACCTCGACCGGCCCGGCTGGCCGGCGGTGCTGATCGGTGCCGGCACCGGCCTCGGCCTGTCGGCCCTGCTCGTCGACGCCTTCCGCTGGTCCATGGTGGACCTGCCCGAGCCGGGCAGCGCCGAGCGGTTGGGCGCCGGGATCTTCGGCTCGTGGGTGCTGCCGTTCGAGCTGCTGTCGGTGCTGCTGCTGTCCGCGCTGGTCGGCGCGATCGTCATCTCCCGGCACGACATCGGCTCCGGGCACGGCAACGGCTCCCGGGCGACGGGGGAGGAGCGCCGGTGAGACCCGTCATCCCGTACGTCGTCGCCGCGCTGCTCTTCGGCATCGGCGTCTACGGCGTACTGCGGCGCCGCAACGCGATCCTGGTGCTGATGGCGGTCGAGTTGATGCTCAACGCGGTCAACCTGATCCTGATCACCGCCGACACCACCGTCCGGGCCGCGCTGCCGCACAGCGGACAGACGTTCGCGCTGTTCATCATCGTGATCGCCGCCGCCGAGGTGGGGGTCGGCCTGGCGATCGTGTTGCAGCTCTACCGCCTGCGGGCCACCGTGTCGGTCGACGACGTACGTCTCGATGCCGCGCCCGGCCTCGCCTCGGCCGCCGAGAAGGGCTCGACGGCGCTGGCCGACCCGGGCCGGGCGGCGGTGTCCTGATGGCGCCGGAGACGCTCGGTCCGCTGCTGCCGCTGGCTCCGCTGTTGGCGGCCGCCGTCGGTCTGCTGTTGCCGCGCGGGGCGCGGACCGCCGCGGCCGCGTTCGGTATCGGCGGAACGGCACTGGCCCTGCTGGTGGCCGTGGGCCTCGCCATGACCGTCGACGGCCCGGTGGAGACCAGCGTCCGCTGGGTCGAGTTCGGCGATCTGGCCGTCACCCTCGGCGTACGGCTCGACGGTGCCGCCGTGCTGGTCGCGCTGGCGGTGACCGTCGTGGCGCTGGCGGTGCAGGTCTACTCGGTCGGCTACCTGCACGACGACACCCGCTACGGGCCGTACGCCGCCCAGGTCAGCCTCTTCACGGCCGCGATGCTGGTCGTGGTCGTCGCCGGTGACCTCATCCTGCTGCTGGTCGGCTGGGAGGTGATGGGCATCTGCTCGTATCTGCTGATCGGCCACGACCGCCGGCTGCCGGAGGCGCCGGCCGCCGCGGTCAAGGCGTTCCTGGTGACCCGGGTCGGTGACGTCGGATTCCTGCTCGGCATCGCGTTGCTGGGCATCGCCGCCGGCAGTTTCCGGATCTCCGACGTGCTGGCCGCGGTCGGCGCGGGCGAGGTCGGCGGCGGCACCCTGACCGCCGCCGCGCTGCTGCTGCTCGCCGGCGTGGCCGGTAAGAGCGCCCTCTTCCCGCTGCACACCTGGCTGCCGGACGCGATGGCCGGCCCGACGCCGATCTCCGCACTGATCCACGCGGCGACGATGGTGGCCGCCGGAATCTACGTGGTGACCCGCCTCGACCCGGTGTTCGCCGGCGGCGACCCGGCCCTGCTCGTGCTCGGTGTGCTGGCCGTGGTCACCATCGCGCTCGGCGGCCTGGCGGCCACCGCCCAGGACGACATCAAGCGGGTGCTCGCCTGGTCGACGGTGTCCCAGATCGGCTACATGGCCGCCGCGCTCGCGGTCGGCGCGACCGGCGCGGCCCTGTTCCACCTGCTCACCCACGCCGCGTTCAAGGCCCTGCTCTTCCTCGCCGCCGGCTCGGTGATCCACGCTGTCGGCAGCAACTCGATGAGCGAGATGGGCGGGCTGCGACGCCGCATGCCGGCGACCTTCTGGTCGATGACGGTCGGGCTGGCCGCGCTGGTCGGGCTGCCACCGCTGGCCGGTTTCTGGAGCAAGGAGGCGGTCCTGCACGCCGCCTCGTCCACCGGGGCCGGCTGGCTGCCGCCGACGATCTACGGGGTGGGGCTGGTGACCGTGGCGGTGACCGCCTGGTACGCGACCCGGCTGTGGCTGCGTACGTTCTTCGGCGCGCCCCGGTCGGCGGGGGCCCGGGCCGCGCACGAACCGCCGGCCGCGATGGCCGGTCCGGTGCTGCTGCTGGCGGTGCCGAGCGCGCTGCTGGGGCTGGCCGGATACACCGACTGGCTCGCCGGCCGGCTGCTGCCACCGGCGACCGCCGAACACCCGTCCGACCTGCTGCCGGCCCACACCAACCTCATGCATCTCGGCCCGGAGGTGGCGCTGCCGCTGGCCGCGCTGCTGGTCGGTGGGGTCGGTGCCTGGCTGCTGTGGCGGCGGGACACGGCCGCCGATCCCGCGACCGCGCTCGGCCCGGCCCGGCGGGTGTTCGCCGCCGCGTTCGGGCTGGACGCGCTCCAGCGTGCGGTGGTCGTACGGCCGGTCGTCGCCCTGGCCCGCGCCGCCCGCCGCACCGACGAGAAGGTGGTCGACGGCGCGGTGCTGGGCACCGGGCGGGCGACCGTGGCGCTGGGTCGGGGGCTGGCCCTGCTGCACCGGGCCGGGTTGCCCCGGGCGGCGACCGCGGTCCTGGCCGGCGCGCTGCTCGTCGCCGTGGCCGCCGCGACCCTGGGGGTGCTGTGATGACCACCGGGCAGGTGGCACTGGTCGCGGTTCTCGCCGTACCCGCCGTAGGTGCCGTAGCGGTCGCCGCCCTCACCCGGCGCGCCGACCGTACGGCCCGGGTCGTCGCCACCGTCGTCGCCGCGGTCGCCTTCCTGATCAGCCTTGCGCTCTACGGCATCGGTGACCGGGGATGGGCCCGTTACCAGGCGGAGGCGGCCGGGCCGGGCATCCTGCCCTGGCACGAGCTGGACCTCACCTGGGTACCCGGTCTCGACCTGCGGTTCCATCTCGGGGTCGACGGGATCTCCTACCCGCTGGTCGTCCTCACCACCCTGCTGACGCTGCTCTGCTGCGCGTACTCGCTCCGGCACGTCCCGGCCGGCGGACCCGGTGGATACCTGGTCGCGCTGCTGCTGGTGATCGAGGTCGGGATCGTCGGCACCTTCCTCGCCCTCGACCTGGTCCTCTTCTTCGTGTTCTTCGAGGTCGTACTGCTGCCGATGTTCGTGGTCATCGCCGGATGGGGCGGCGAGGACCGGCGCCGGGCGGCCCGCAAGTTCGTCCTCTACACACTCTTCGGGTCGGTGCTGCTGCTGGTCGGGGTGGTGACCGTGGTCGCCGCCGCCGGCACCGCCGACATCGTGGCGCTCACCGGCGGCGCCAACCTGTCCCGAACCACCCAACTGGCCGCGTTCGTGCTGCTCGCGGTCGCGTTCGCGGTGAAGAGCCCGCTGTGGCCGCTGCACACGTGGCTGCCCGACGCGCACACCCAGGCACCCACCGTCGGCAGTGTCATCCTCGCCGGGGTCCTGCTCAAGATGGGCACGTACGGAATCATCCGGATCGCGGTCGGCGTCGCGCCCGAAGGCGCCCGCTGGGCCGCCCCGGTGCTCGGCGTCCTCGCCGTGGCCGCGGTCGTCGTCGGTTCGCTGGTGTGTCTGCGGCAGACCGACCTGAAGCGGCTCATCGCCTACTCCAGCGTCGGCCACATGGGCTTCGTACTGCTGGGGGTGGCGACCCTGACCGCGACCGGCATCGAGGCGGCCCTGATCGGCAACGTCGCGCACGGCGTCATCACCGGACTGCTGTTCTTCCTGGCCGGCGCGATCAAGGACCGGTTGCACACCGGCAGCCTGACTGAGCTGGGCGGGCTGCGGGAGCGGCTGCCGGCGCTGTCCGGCCTGTTCGCGTTCGCCGCCGTGGCGTCGCTCGGCCTGCCCGGCCTGGCCGGCTTCTGGGGCGAGGCGTTCGCGGTGGTCGCGGCGCTGCAACGGGGCGGCCCGCTGTGGACGACGCTGGCGGTGGTCGCGGCCGTCGGCGGCGCGCTGACCGCCGCCTACTTCCTGCGGCTGTTGCGCCGGCTCACCCACGGTCCGGCCAGCCCGGTCGTCGCCGCCACCCCGGCCGCCCCGATCGGGGCGGGTGAACTGGTCGCCTGGTCGCCGCTGGTCGTCCTGGCGCTGGCCGTCGGTCTCATACCCGCCCTGGTGCTCGGCGTCGCCGGCGCCCCGGTGGAGGCGTTGACGGGGGTGGTCGGTCAGTGAGCGCGAGGAGTGCAGCGCAGCGGAGCCCCGCAGTCGCGATCGAAGGGGCGATATGACCCAGACCATCGACCACGTCGCGCTGCTGCCCGCCTACCTCGCGGCCGGCACCGCCGTGCTCGTCCTGCTGGCCGACCTGCTCGTCGGTCGGCGCGCGGCGACGGCCGCGGTCGCCATGCTCGGCGCCGCCGGTACGGCGGTCGGCGCGGTGCTGGTCGGTCGGGGCGCCGACCGGGAGACGTTCTGCACCGTCGACGGCTGTTCCTGGCTGGCCACCAGCCGGGGGGCTCTCGTCGGCACCGTCTTCGCGGTGCTCACCCTCGGCGTACTGCTGCTGTCCGGCCCGCTGCTGCGGGCCGGCGCGGTGCCGGCGGGGGAGTACTGCTTCCTGCTCGCCTGCTCGATGACCGGCGGCGTGGTCCTCGGCGCGGCCGGCGACCTGATCACGCTGATCGTGGCGCTGGAGACCCTCACCATCCCGCTCTACATCCTGGTCGGCCTGCGCCGCCGGACCGTCGCCAGCGCCGAGGCGGCGATGACCTTCTTCCTGGTCAGTGTGGTGGCGACGGCGGTCACCCTGCTGGGGGCGGCGCTGCTCTACGCCGTACGCGGCACGCTGCACCTGGCTGCCCTGGCCGCCGCCCCGGCGCTCGAGGCGGGTGCCGAGGCCCGGCTCGGGCGGGTGGCGGTCGTGCTGCTGCTCGCCGGCCTGGCGTTCAAGGTCGCCGCCGTGCCGCTGCACGCCTGGGCGCCGGCCACCTACGACGGGGCGCCGCTGCCGGTGGCCGCCTACCTGTCGACCGCGTCGAAGCTCGGCGGGGTCGTCGCGGTGATCGCGGTCGTCGTCGACGGGCTCGGGCCGTGGCTGGCCGTCAGCGGTCCGGCCCTGGCCGTGCTCGCCGTACTGACGATGACCGTCGGTAACCTCGTAGCGTTGCGGCAGACCCGGATGGTGCGCCTGTTGGCGTGGTCCTCGGTGGCCCAGGCCGGCTACATCCTGGCTCCGCTAGGGGCGGCCGTCGCTGTCGCCGGCCGCGACGCCGACGCGCTGTCGGTCGCCGTCGCCGCGACCGTCGCGTACGCGGTCTTCTTCGTCGTCCTCGAACTCGCCGCGTTCGCGTCGGTGGTGGCGTTGCGTCCCGCGGACGCCGACGGCGGCGAGATCACCGCCTACCGCGGGGCCGGTCGCCGGCATCCCTTCGTCGCCGCCGCGTTCGTGTTGGCCCTGGTCGGGCTCGCCGGGCTGCCGCCCGGCCTGGCCGGGCTGTTCGCCAAGGTGGTCGTGGTGCGCTCGCTGCTCGACGGTGGCGCCGGCTGGCTGGCCGTCGTGGTGGCACTCAACGCGGTGGTCGGCCTCGCCTACTACCTCCGTGTCTGCGGCACCCTCTACGCCGCTGGCGACGTCGCCGGAACCGCCCGGCGGGTGCCGTGGTCCGTCGGGCTCGCACTGGGCGGCGCGACCGCGGTCGCGGTGGTCGTCGGGTTCGCGCCGCAGACGATCCTCGATGCCGTCCAGCTCTGACCAACCTACTTTCAGGTAACTCACAGTGATAAGCCGGATGGTTGCTGGGTAGTTCGGTGTTGTACCGGTCAGCGGGTTCCCGTGACCCGTGCACCGAAGGAGTGATCGTGCACAGCCACCGCAACGGACTCAAGACAGCCGCCCTTCTGGGCCTGCTCACCGCGATGATCCTGGGCGTCGGCTACTGGTTCGGCGGAAGTTCCGGTCTGGTCATCGCCGTGGTCGTCTCGCTCGCCATGAACGCCGGCACCTACTTCTGGTCGGACAAGCTCGCGCTGCGCGCGATGCACGCCCGGCCGGTGAGCGAGGCCGAGTTCCCGGCGCTCTACCAGATGGTGCGGGAGCTCTCGACCGAGGCCGGCCAGCCGATGCCGCGCCTCTACGTGAGCCCGACCGCCCAGCCCAACGCATTCGCCACCGGCCGTAACCCGCGTAACGCCGCCGTCGCCGTCACCCACGGCATCACCCAGATCCTCGACTACCGGGAGCTGCGCGGGGTCATCGGCCACGAACTGTCCCACGTCTACAACCGGGACATCCTGATCTCCAGCGTGGCCGCCGGCCTCGCCGGCATCATCACCACGCTGGCCAACCTGGCATTGTTCCTGCCGCTCGGCGGCAACGACGAGGACTCGCCGAACCCGGCGGTCCTGCTGATGATGCTGATCCTGGGCCCGCTGGCCGCGACGGTGATCCAGTTGGCGATCAGCCGGAACCGCGAATACCAGGCCGACGCGTCCGGCGCCCGCCTTACCGGCGACCCGCTCGCGCTGGCCAGCGCACTACGCAAGATCCATGCTGGTACGCAGCGGATCCCGCTCCCGCCGCAGGGTCAGCTCGCCAGCACCGCTCACCTCATGATCGACAACCCGCTGCGCGGCGGCGGCCTGGCCGGCCTGTTCTCCACCCACCCGCCGATGGCGGAGCGGGTGAGCCGGCTGGAGCGGATGGCGGCCCAGTCCGTCGGCCCGGTGCGCTACCAGCGCTGAGACGGCGATCACCGGTAATCCTCTCCCGCCCCCGCGACCCTCACGTTAGGGTCGCGGGGGTTTTCACTCGTTACACCGCGGAGGGGGCGACGGCTGTGGCCGCGTTGCGTCAGTACGTGGAAGTGTGGCGGATTCCGGGCGCGCCGCTGCTGCTGACCGCCGGCGTGCTGGCCCGTCTCGGAATCGGTATCACCCCGCTCGCCCTCCTGCTGGTCGTCGAGGACGTCACCGGCAGCTACGCGCTCGCCGCCGTCGCCGGCGGCATCTACGCCCTCGCCGGGGCCGCGCTGAGCCCGATCGCCGGCCGGATCGCCGACCGGGTCGGCCCCACCCCGGTGCTGCTGGTCACCGCGGCCGCCCACCCGCTGGCACTGGTCGGTCTGCTGATCGCCAGCGGGGTCGGCGCCGACGCGCTGACCGCCATCTACACCGCCGCGGCGGTGGCCGGCGCCACGTACCCGCCGTTGAGCGCCGCCATCCGCGGTGCCTGGAACGACCACACCGAACCCGGTTCCGGCCGCTACCACCTGCGTAACACGGCGCTGGCGGCCGAGACCTCGCTCTTCGAGGTGGTCTTCGTGCTCGGGCCGCTCCTGGTGGCCGCCTTCGTGCTGTTCGCCGACGCCGCCGCCGCGCTGGTCGGGTCGGCGGTGGTGACGCTGGTCGGCACGATCGTGGTCGCACTCGGTCGGGCGATGCGCGGCTGGCGGCCGCACCCGGCCCACGCCCACGCCCGCGGGCTCGGTCCGCTCCGGGTGACCGGCTTTCCGGCCCTGCTGCTCTGCGTCGGCGGGCTGGGCATCGCGTTCGGCGCCGCCGGAGTCACCGTGCCGGCGTACGCGACCTCGCACAGCGCCGGTGACGCGGAGAGCCTCGCCGGCGTGCTGCTGGCCGTCTGGGGCGTCGGCAGTGCCGCCGGCGGCATCTGGTTCGGCACCCGGCGACCGGCCCGGCGGATGGCCCGCCAGTTCGCCTGGCTGCTCGCGGCGGTAGCCGCCAGCTTCCTGGTCTTCGCCGTCATGCCCGATCCGATCGCGCTGGGCGTCGCACTGGTCATCGGCGGCGCGGTGATCGCACCGGCGCTCACCCTGGAGAACACGATGGTGGGCCGGATCTCGCCCGGAGGCATGCTCAACGAGGCGTACACCTGGGTCGTCACCACCGCCGTCGCGGCGAGCGCGGTGGGTGGCTCGGTCGCCGGCCTGATCGTCGACCAGCGCGGCGGAGTGCCGTGGGCGTTCGTCTTCGCCGGTACGGCGGTCGCGTTCGCCGCCGTTGTCGCGGCGCTGCCGGCCGGGTCGATCGCCCGTGCCGACGCGCTGGCGGTCGCCCGGCTCGAGCAGAAACTCGCGCCCGACTCGGTGTGACCCTGGTCATGCGAAACCGTCGCCCGTCCAGCCTCGGCGGCCGGACGGGCGACGGTTGCCGTACGCGTTAGCGGTAGTTGGTGAACTGGAGGGCGACGCCGAAGTCCTCGGCCTTGAGCAGGGTGATGACGGCCTGCAGGTCGTCCTTCTTCTTGCCGGTCACCCGGAGTTGGTCGCCCTGGATCTGTGCCTGGACGCCCTTCGGGCCCTCCTCCCGGATCTTCTTGCTGATCGCCTTCGCCTTGTCCGAGTCGATGCCCTGGATGACCTTCGCGTCGATCCGGTAGGTCTTGCCGGACGCCCGAGGGTCGCCGGCGTCCAGCGCCTTGAGCGAGATGTTGCGCTTCACCAGCTTGTCCTTGAAGACGTCGAGGGCGGCCTTGACCCGGTCCTCCGTCTCGGCCTGGAGGCTGATCGCCTCCTCGCCGGACCAGTTGATCTCCGCCCCGGTCCCCCGGAAGTCGAAGCGTGTGGAGAGCTCTTTCTCGGTCTGTCGGAGGGCGTTGTCGATCTCCTGCCGGTCGACCTTGCTGACGATGTCGAACGACGGGTTCGCTGCCATGATCATGCTCCTGCGGTGTGGCGATATGAAGGTGTTTTGGACCGTTCGTCAGTGCTGCGACATGCCGACCGTACCCGGTTGCGTGGGGGGCGGGTGGTACCGCTATCCTTGCTTCCGCTGCCGCATGAACCACGGCGGCACGCCCAGGCGGGTTGCCCGAGCGGCCAATGGGAGCGGACTGTAAATCCGTCGCGAAAGCTACAGAGGTTCGAATCCTCTACCCGCCACCAGGTGCGACAACGGCCCTGTGAGCAGCGGAAACGCTGACACAGGGCCGTTCTCGTTGGGTCCAGTGCAGTCCACCCGGTTCCAGCGCTCTACCGGCCTCCACGGGAACATGACGGGAACGCCGATCTTGGGGTTTGCCGGGCAACTGCCGGCGGGCACTGTTACCGCAGTACGGCCTTCCCCCGGCGGCGGCCGTTGCTGTGCCTTCGCCCTAGACCGTGACGAGGTACGGCCTGGCGAAGAGCGACGGCGGCCGGGTACGGCGGACACCCCTCCTTCGCCGGTGACAGATCTTGACTTAACCGGGCTCGGTTCGGGGCAGGCGTGGGGGTCGGAAGCTCGATGCTCACGCGGACGCCGCCCCCATGCTTGGGGCTTGCCGGTCGCGCCCGTCGGCCCGCTTCGGACCCTGCCCCGGTGGTGGCCGGGCCGGTGTTCGGGCGCCTACGTGCCTCCTGGGCGCCTTCTCGGTGGTGCGGCGGCGGTGTCCGGCCATCCCATGTCGTGCCGTGCGCCGGGGCGTGACCGGCCGCCAGGCCGCACGCGCGCCCCGGCGCGTCACGGCGGCGGGCCGAAGGCCCGCCCTTGACCAAGTAAAGAAAGTTTGAACACACTACGCTTTAGCCATAGCGACGCCAGTTCAGGCGAGGCTACAAATAAATCCGCATGTGCTGAGCAATCATCGTTGCTGCTACGGCTGCGGTGACAGACTCGGTGTCGATCCTGATGTCCGCGTTGGGCAAACGAGGCGTCTGCTCGATGACCGCAAATCGTTGCTCTTCGTCCCCAGTGGCCCGAAACCGGATACGGTCACGGAGTACGGCAGGTCGGCAGTACAGCTCGACAACGGTCCATGCCGCCCCGGTTCCCCTATCGCCGGTTATTGCTTCGACGGCTTCGACCTGGCCTAGATGTATAACCGGTACTCGATTCGCATCCCATACCTGTTCAAGCCCAGGGCGATCGACAAGGTACGTTGCGCCGTATCGGCTGTTTTCCCAAAGAATCGCGTCCACTCTGCGACGCAGGTCATTAGCCTGGCGCGGATCGATCATTCGATAGCCGCTGGTCCTCCCACGGCCGAGCTTCAATCGCCTAAAGTGCTCCAGGCGGGGCTCTCGGTTAACGAGTTCGGCGGTAACCGTGTCCTTGCCGGTAGCGGGCGCACCATAGAGGATCAGCCCCCTTCTCACGCCACAGCCATCTCGCTTAGCAAACCTTTTGCCTGCTCCTGTAGTGGCCTGGCGCCTGCGGAGTTGTCGACACTTACGTACGGAATTCTCGGCTCGAACACGAATTCGAGGCCCTTTACATACTTGGTCCAGTGCGCAAGCTTGTAATCGTCTCGGGCAGCGCCACGGCGACGGATGTAGGTGTGCATGGTGTCAGGGTCGCATCGCACCCAGATGACTTGGAGGGTTCCGCCATGGGTCGTCACTGTGGCTGCCAACCGGTCACACCATGCTTCGTCGCGGAGTTCTTTAACGAAAGGCGCTGTCACGATGACCGATACCCCGCACTGCAAATTCTCGGTCAGAGCGGCAATCAGGGCTTCGTACTCGGCAGGTCGGATAGCCGTCAAGTAGGTTTCTGACTCCCGATCATGTGGGGATTGCCCCAGACGCTCTAGCGCCGCTTCAACCACCGGCCGAGTTGTAGTGTCCTTGTCGAGAATTGCCCAGCCCGTTTGGCGAGCGATAATGCGGCCAAGTTCCGTCTTCCCTGAGCCGGGATAGCCTCCAATAAGGATTATCCGGGGACCTGCCTTGCTCGGGGCGCCAGCAGGGTTGTGGACGATCCGACTCGACCGGGCACGGTTTATGACTAGCCCTTCCTCGGCAAGGATCCCCATCGCTCGATTGATTGTGGCGACGCTGGTGTTCCAGGACTCAGCAAGAGCCCTGGTGCCAGGCAGTTGCCGCCCGTGGGCCAACCGGCCGGACTGAATGTCGTTCCGGATGGTCTGGGCGATGACGAGCGCACTCGTTCCCCGCTGCAACTCGTCCCGTGGGTCCGGCTGGGTGGTCATCGGGCTCCTCGTCTCGCATGGCCTGCGGGCGTCGGGTTCGAGCCAACTCCGCACGGCGGTGTTTCCGCAGGTCACGGGCCTTTTTCGTGAAACTGATTGTATCTGTTGACGCAGACTGAATCAAACTGTTAGCCTCTGTTCCAAGCTGATCCGCTCTGTTACATCGGGCAGCGAGGTTGGTCAGGAGCTTAAGTGCCCGATCGGGCGCGAACGACACAAGCATGAGCAGCAAAGGAGAACGAGGCGACATGCGGAACATCCCTGTGAACCTGTCCGGCTACAAGCTGCGGGTGGTGGAGGAGCCGTCGGTGAAGACGGATCAGGAGGGGAGGGTGAGTACGGCGTACGGCACGAGTGACCCGCTGTTCACGGTGGCGGTGTTCGCGAAGCCGGTCGCGACCGAGGACGGCTACCGGGGCAAGGGTGAGGAGCTGAAGATCACCCTGACCATGGACCCGGGCCAGGTCGAGGAGGGGGAGTTGGTGGAGCTGATCGGGCCGACGGTGTCGCACTGGGAGCGGGACGGGCGGTCGGGTCTGACCTGGAAGGCGCAGGGGCTCAAGACCGCTCGCTGAGCGGCATTCCTGCTTGCGAGGGGTGAGGTCGCTACGCCCCGAGAGGTTCGGCCCGTGTGCTGGCCTCACTCCTCGCTCTACATCTGATAGGCGCCACGGCGTCGGGTCTCCCGGCGCGGTTCCACATGCCCAAACACGGTTACGCACAGTGACGAAAGGATTTGGTGTGTCTCCCCTCCGGCGCCACTCGATTACCGCCGCTGTCGTCGCGCTGGCCGGTACCGCCGGCTACCTCACGGCGCGCCGCTCTCTTCGGGCCGAACTCGCTGCGACTCGGCGGGCGGCTGCCACTGATCCGCTTACCGGGATCGCGAACCGGGCTGGGCTGACTCAGGCGGCTGACCGGTTCATCGCCACTGCTTACCAGGCGGGGCGGCCGGTCGTCGTCGCCCTGGTCGACCTCGTCGGTTTCAAGGCGGTCAACGATCGGCACGGTCACGACGCGGGGGATCACATCCTGACCGTGGTTGCGGCGCGGCTTCGGGGGATCGCGGGACCTGCGGGGATCGCTGCTCGACTCGGCGGGGACGAGTTCGCCATCGTCACCACCGGTCCCGCGTCTGGTGGCGCTGACGCTGACGGGTGGCTCGCGGGCTGGCTGCCGCGTATCCATGCTCGCGTCACCACTCCGGCGTCGTACGAGGGTGGAAGCCTCGCGGTCGGTGCCACCATCGGCGCCACCCTGGCCGGTCCTGGCCACTCGATCGGTGCGTGGCTGAGCGCTGCCGATGCCGCCATGTACGCGGCTCGGGCGAACCGGACGGTCACCGCGATCACCACCGCTGTGCCACCGGCCGCCGGCAGCGACACCGGTCGCCGTCGTGACCAGGCCCGACCCACCAGCCATGTGTCCGGTGTGGACGGCCGGGCCAGGGTGTCTCTGGCCGCGTAGAAGTCTTCGGCCCCGCCCCTTTTCTGGTGGGTGACCCGTTCGAGTCGGGTCGGGGCGCTTATGCCGGTGGCAATGCGGCCCATGCGGTCGGATCCTCGGCAGATTGTTCGTTGAGAATTCCACAGTGGATACAACCTTGCCTGAAGATGCCTTTTTGATTCGCTTTGATCTGCGATTGAGAATTCATCAAGAATTGAAAGGAGATTCTTGTGTCGAATTTCGACCTGATTGTTTCGGGGCTCTTGCTGATTTCGGTTTCGATCAACGTGGGTCTGATCCGTCGTGAAACTCGGCGGTGGCGGCGTGTGTGGCGGTTGTCCGGTCGGGAGTAGTCGCCGGTCGGTGGTTTCTATCCGCCCTTCGGGTCTTTCGTTCCGGGGGTGGGTGGTGCTCACCGATGACGGCGAGCAAGCCGCACGGAGGAGAACGGAAGGGGAGTTATGGATCTGGTTCCGGAGGTCGTGAAGTCGTTGACGGGCCGGAGTCGGTACGAGGCGCTGATGGGCAACGTCCAGGGCTTGGCGATGCTGCTGGACGGGGCGAAGAGCCTGATCAAGTCCTGTGAGCCGCCGCCGGGAACGCTGTACCTGTACACGGCTCGGATCGAGGACCTGGAGGACGCGCACAAGCAGGCGGTGGAGACGCTGCGGGCGTTCCACGTGCGGGTGAAGACGTTCGAGGCCGATTTGGTCGCGAAGCCTTGGAAGGTGGGTTGATGTCTTACCAGGTGACCGATACCTATGACGGGATCGACAAGGCCATGCGGCTGATGCGCGGGTCGATGAAGGGAATGCCGGAGCGGCAGCGGTACATGCGCCACTACGACGAACTTCGCCGGTCGGTGGCGGTGCTCCTGGTCCTGCTCGAAGAGGCCGGCCCGTGGCTGGAAGAGACGCGCGAAGCGGAGAAGGCGACCAGTCGCGCGAAGCAGTTGTTCAACGCCACGCGCTGACAGACATTCAAACGGTAAGGCCCGGATCACTAATCCGATCCGGGCCTTGCCTTTCTCAAAAACACGACACGACGAATTAAACAACTCCATTAGTGAGGGTAGGTGCGGGAGATGGGTAAGCGTACTCAGGGGTGGGAATGGCGGGTAGCGGGTTGGGCCGCGCGGCACCCGGGCTTCGTGGCGGTGCCCGCCGCTCTGACTGCGGCGTCCGTCCAGTTCGGACCGGTGACCACCGGTGGTGTGCTGGCGGGTGCGGTGGCGGCCGGCGTGGGTTGGTACCGGGGGCACCCGGACTCGTGGTCGCGGATGGCGGCTCCCCGGCTGCGGGCGGTGCGTCGCCGGTGGCTGTCGCGGACCTACCTCGGGCCGTGGTGGAGCCGGGTCACGGAGGCGTGCAACCTGATCACGGTGCACCGGACCACGGGGATGGTGAACGTTCCCCGGATCATCCGGGTCCGTAGCCACTCCCCGTCGACCGAGACGGTCTACGTCCGGCTGCTGCTGGGGCAGACGCCGAAGCAGTGGGAGGAGGCCGCCGACGCCCTGGCCGTGGCACTGAAGGCGGAACGGGTCGGAGTCGAGCGGGTACGCCCGCAGGTGATCGCCCTGATCGTCCAGCGCAGCGAGCCGTTCACCCAGGTGATCGTCCCGCCGGACATCCCGGCCGACTCCGACGCCGTCGACCTGTCTCGCGTCTTCCTCGGGGAGACCGAGCACGGTGACGACTGGTTCGCGCCGCTGGTCGGGCAGCACTGGATGGTCTCGGGTGCGACCGGTTCGGGGAAGAACTCGGTCACCTGGATGGCGCTTCGGGCCTGCGCGCCGCTGATCCGTGACGGCCTGGTCCGCCTGCACGTGGTCAACCCCAAGGGAACCGAACTCAACGCTCTGCGGCCGGTGTCACACCGGTACGCGGAGTCCGACGGGGACATCGTGGAGGTCATCCAGGGCTTCTGGACCACCATGCAGGAACGCAAGCAGGTCTTGGCGGAGCAGGGCCGGCGGACCTTCCGCATGTCGCGGGAAACCCCGCTCGACGTCCTGGTCATCGACGAGCTGGGCGCGGTGACCGGCTACGGGGACCGGTCGCTGACCCGCGGCGCCCAGGCGGCTCTTCCACTGATCCTGTCCCAGGCCCGCGCGCTGGGCGGCAGCGTGATCGGCGCTCTCCAGGAACCGACCAAGGACGTCATCCCGCAGCGGGACCTGTTCTCCCTGCGGGTATGCCTGCGGGCCACCACGGCGGGGCACGTCGACATGGTCCTCGGTGATGACATGCGCCGGCGCGGTGCCCTCGCTGACGAGATCCCGAACGTGCCCGAGTCGGCCGGTATCGGCTTCGTCGTCAAGCAGCGGTCCCGAACCCCGATGCGCGTGCGGGCGGCGTACTGCGACGACACCGACATCGCCGAGCTGGTCCGGGTCGCCGGTTGGCCGGTGTCGGAACTGGCCCACGCGGGGAAGGCGTGACCAACATGGCCAAGCAGCCCCGACCGGTCCGCAAGCTGTCCCGCCGCCTCGATGTGGCGCGGCAGCTTCACGACCTGGAGCAGGACACCGCGCTGGACATCGTGGAGATCGAGCGGCTTCGGGTGAGCGTCACCCGGTCGCTGTGGCTGTTCCTGGCAATCGGCTCGGTCTTCACCACGACCGGCGTTCAGGACTTCCTCGCCGGGCACCTCACCCCGGCCGATCCGGTCTGGTGGGGCTGCTGGGGAGTCGAGCCATGTCTGGTCGGGATCCTCATCACGGTCCTGCGCTGGGAAGCCGCGATGATCGCCCGGGGGATCGACATCGACTCCCGGGCGGTCGACTGGCTCAAGCGGTTCCTGCTCGGCTCCACCCTGGTCATGAACGTCGTACCGGCACTGTTCCCCCGCGACGGCGGTATCAGCGCGGGCATGCTCGCCGCGCACATCATGGTCCCGGTCCTGGTGTTCTTCCTGGCCGAGGTCATGCCGGTCGTCCAGGCGCGCTGCACCCAGGCACGCCGGGCCATCACCCTGACCAACCCCGAGACGAGCAAGCCCGAAACCACCCCGCCGGCCCCGACCACCCCGGTCAAAGCCCCGACGGTCTTCGCGCCCCCGCCCCCGGCCGCCCCAGTGGAAGCCCCGACGGTCTTCCTACCCCCGCCACCGGCCGCCGTGGTCGAGGCCCCGGCTGCTCGGGTGGAAACCCCGGCCGCGTCGGTGGAACTGGATGGGCTCGGCATCCCGGTCGCTATGCAGGCACAGATCCGGCAACTCGTCGCGGACTCCATCGCCCCGGTGACGGCCGTCGACATCCAACGCGCCACCCGCCTGCCGCTGTCGATCGCAACACGGGTAGTCGACCGGCTCACCCCGGTCACCGCCTGACGACCTTCTCTCGCTCGCTCTGGCCTGCCGTGCTCCTGCTCCGGGGCACGGCAGGCCCGTCTTCGGAGGGAAACCCCCATGTCACCACCTGACCGTCTGGCATACGACGGTGAGGCAGCGCTCGCCCAGTGGATGCGTACTCCCGCCTACAAGGAATGGCGGGCCGGCGTCGAAAGCGTCAAGGGCTGCCTCCAGCCGGTCCGCCTGATCGGCAAGTGGGAGGCCCAGCACGCGGCCACCGGCCAACTGATCGCCTCCCGGTCCGGTCGGGTCTGGGCCTCCTGCGGTACCCGTCGGGCGGCCGTCTGCCCGACCTGCGCCGACCGGTACGCCGCCGACGCCTGGCACCTCATCCACGCGGGCATGGCCGGCGGCAAGGGCATCCCCGCCACCGTGGCGGCATCCACGCGTCTGTTCGTCACCCTCACCGCACCGTCCTTCGGCCCGGTCCACAACCGGCCCGGCAAACGCCCCTGTGGCTGCGGTCGCTGGCACCCGGACGGGCATCCGCTCCTTGGCAGCCCGATCGACCCCGACACCTACGACTACACCGGCGCGGTCCTGTGGCAGGCACACAGCGGCCAACTCTGGCACCGGTTCACCATCGCGCTACGCCGGGCGGTCGCTGCCGCTGGCGGCCTCACCGTCCGGGCATCCGGGGCACACCTGCGGATCTCCTACGCCAAAGTTGCCGAGTACCAACGGCGGGGCCTGGTCCACTTCCACGCGGTGGTTCGCGCTGACGGCCCGTCCGGTCCGGATTCGTCGCCCCCGGTATGGCTCACCCCCGACGTGTTGGCCGACGCGGTACGCACCGCGGCTTCCTCCGTCCGGGTCGACAGCGCCCGTCCCGACGGCACGGCGCTGCCCCTCGGTTGGGGCGCCCAGGTCGACGTCAAGGACATCACCACCACCGACATCGACATCAACGACGGCGACGACGACGGGGACCAGGTCGTCAGTGACGCCCGGCTCGCCGGCTACGTCGCCAAGTACGCCACCAAGGGCACCGGCGCCACCGAAACCGGAGACCGGCGCATCCGCTCTCAGATGCACATCAATCAACTGCGGGTGTCCGCTCACCACCGAGCCATGATCCAGACCGCCTGGAACCTCGGCGGACTCGACCAGTACGCCGACCTCAAGCTCCGCCACTGGGCACACATGCTCGGCTTCCGAGGCCACTTCCTCACCAAGTCCCGCATCTACAGCACCACCTTCAAGAACCTGCGGGCCGAACGCCGCGCCCACCAGCTCCAAGCGGCGCTCACCGAGGCCGGGCTGCCCGAAGACACCGACGTCCTGGTCGTCAACGACTGGCAGATCCTCGGCATCGGCTACGACACCCGCGAACAACTCGAACTCGCCACCGCGATCGGGGACCGCATCCGATCAGCACGACAGACAAGAAAGGACTGATCGCGATGGGTGCCGGTGACAGCCTGCTGACCGTGCCTGAAGTGCTGGAGGAACTGCGGGTGCCTCGATCGACTTGGTACCTGTGGCGTCAGACCGGCAGGGCTCCGCGTGTCTTCAAGCTTCCCAACGGTGAGCTGCGCGTACGCCGCTCGGTGCTGGAGGCGTGGTTGACCGATCTGGAGAGCGAGGCCGCGTGAAGAGCTTCGAGGTTCGGATCTGGGAGATCGGTAAGCGCGCCATCCGGGGAAAGACTTGGTACCGGGTTCGCTGGACCGTGGAGGGTGCGTCCAAGCCGTTCGAGGAGCTGTTCCAGAAGAAGGCGCTTGCCAACTCGTTCCGATCCGAGCTGGTCAAGGCGGCCAACGACGGTCAACCGTTCGACACGGAGACTGGTCGGCCACTGGCTGAGGTGCGCGCCCGAAACGCCACTACGTGGTATGGGCACGTTCGCGCTTACATGGAACGCAAGTGGCCCCGGCTCGCCGCGAAGTCGCGTCGTGGCACGGTGGAGGCTTTGACCGATGTGACGCTGCTGCTGACCCGTCCGGGTCGGCGTGGGCGGCCGGCTAACGACGTGCTGCGCGAGGCTCTATATAACTACGCGCTGAATCCGCGCCGGTGGTCGGACGAACCGTCGTCTGCCCAGGCTGAGGCCCTGACCTGGCTGGAACAGGCGTCGCTGCCCGTGGTCGAGCTGGAAGACGTGGCGAAGGTCCGTCGGGTCCTGGATGGTCTCTGCGTTCGGCTCGACGGCAAGGCCGCTGCTGCCAGCACGATTCGTCGCAAGCGGGCGATCTTCTACAACGCGATCGGGTACGCGGTCGAGCTTGGCTACCTCGACGCCAACCCGATCGACCGGATTCAGTGGACCGCGCCCGAGGTCGCCACGGCGATCGATCGTCGGGTGGTCGCCAACCCGGTTCAGGTCGCCTCGCTTCTCGAAGCGCTGGAGGGACTCGGCAACCGGGCCTCACGGCTCACCGCCTTCTTCGGTTGCCTTTACTACGCCGGTACCCGTCCGTCGGAGGCGGCCGACCTTCGCCGCGCTGACTGCGTGCTGCCTGGCCGCTGCATCGACTGTGATGCTGACCTTCCCGATGTGACCGCCGCACCCGTCGGCGCCTGCCGACACGAGAAGATCGAATACGGGTGGGGGCGCATCATCCTCGCCGAGACCGCCCCCCGGTCCGGTACCGCCTGGACGGACGACGGCCAGGCGCACGAGCGGCGCGGGCTCAAGCATCGGGCACGCACCGATACCCGCCCGGTGCCGATCCCGCCGCAACTCGTCGCGCTGCTGCACAAGCACGTCGCGAAGCACGACACGGCACCGGACGGCCGGCTGTTCCGGGGCCTGCACGGCGGGCCGCTGTCGGAGTCGGTCTATGACCGGTGGTGGAAGCTCGCCCGGGTCCAGGCGTTCACCTCCGCCCAGGTGGCATCTCCGCTGGCTCGCCGTCCGTACGACCTGCGTCACGCTGCCGCTTCGCTCTGGCTGAACGCGGGTGTGCCGGCTACCGAGGTCGCCCGGCGGCTCGGGCACAGCGTCGCGGTCCTGCTGCGGGTCTACGCGAACTGCCTCGACGGGGGAGAGGACGGGGTGAACAACCGCATCGGGGACGCGCTGGGGTGAGTGTTCCCGCCACGGGAACATCACGGGAACAACCCCGGCGATGTCGACCTGACTGAGAAGAAGCGCCTGGTCAGGGCCGGTATGACACCCCGGATGCGGCGCACACTGTAAATCCGTCGCGAAAGCTACAGAGGTTCGAATCCTCTACCCGCCACAGCAGTAGACAACGGCCCTTGTCCAGTTGGACAAGGGCCGTTGTCGTTGGTCCGGCCCGGGGCGCGGGTGCCGCGGGCCGCTGGACCGGAGATCGGGACGACCGCGGCCGGTGTCGTGTTGTCGCGGCGGTGGTGGTCCGGTCGTGGATCGCCGGGCGGCAGTGGGGGCGGTCCGTGCCCCCGTGGCCCGGGTCCCGACCCTGTCGCCAGGGTGGGGACTTTGGGCCCTGGGCCGCCGGGGCCGCGGCATGTTACATAGGTGAGTGTCGAAATATTTGGCGCGGGTCCGGCGATGTCCGCCCGTCGGCCACCCATGTGGACCACGGGCGAAATCCAGCACGACGGTTCGACAGAGACTAAAATCCGAAAGGTGTCGTTTGTCAGACCGGCAGAGGTTTGACTGAGAGGTCTTATTGGACGAACCACGAATCAGCGCCGGCGGCCAGCGGACCTCGTACGTTGCGTCCGGGCGGGTCATCCACGCTGCCGAACGGTTAAAGTTCGACGCACTGTTCGGTTGACGCCGCACAACGGCTTTGCCGGTTCACCAGGCTGTGGCACCATCATGGAACCCTCACCTTCCTCGGCCGTTTCGATAGGAGCAGTAGATGCGTGCAAAATGGTCGGGCCGTCGGATCGGCTCGGGCTTGGCGCTCGTCGCGCTCGTCGGTGGCATCGTGGGTGCCCAGCTCGCCACCAGGCCACAGGCTGGCTACGACTGGGCCGGCTACGACTGGGCGAAGGTCACCGACACGGTCATCGTCGACGCCCCCACCACGCCTCAGAATCTCACCGTCGCACCGTAACCCGCGCCCGCGCGGACAATTCGGTGCGAGTGGCGAAGGAGCCGGATGCCAAGGCCCCAGCCGTCACCCCGGCGTTCCCCTGACCACGCCTGGTTGATCACGGGGCCGCTGGCACTTCTTGCTGTGGTGATGTCGACGGCGCTCGGGCTGATCGATGGCCAAGAGGCGGGGCGAGTCGCCCGGGATGCCGGAAGCGAACTGTTTTTCGCCCTCGTTCTACTCGCCGTCATGGTGGCGGTGGCGATCCCGAACCTCCATTTCGTGATCCGCCGCCAGGCGTTCGTGTTGACGCTGACCGAGATCTCACTGGTTCTGGCACTGTTCTACTTCCGCCCGCTGACGGTGGTGGTGATCGCCACCCTGGCCGCCCTCGTCACCCAGATCCGGCGCCGGGTCGGCCCGGCGAAACTCTGGTTCAACGTCGCCAAAGAGGCGGCCGCGACGTCGTTGGCCGGGCTGGTGCTCTACGCCTTCCCGCCGATCGAGGGCGTCGGACCCGGCACCTGGGGAATCCTGTTCGCCGTGGTGAGCACCCACACTCTGGTCGGGCTCGCCGCCGTGATCGGGGTCATCACGATCGTGCAGGGTTCGCAGGCCGGGCTGGAGGTCGTCCGCACCGCCGCGCCGACGCTGGTCACCGCCGCGATCAACGTGTCGCTCGGCCTGGTCGTCCTCATCGCCCTGGAAACCACCTGGTGGGCGATCGTGCTGGTCGTCGTGCTGACGGGCGCGCTCGGCCTGGTCTACCGGTCGTACGCGCAGTTCTTCCGCCAGCACCGCACCCTCGCCGACATGTACGACCTCACCCGGGCGATGAGCGAGAGCGGCCAGGACGGCACGCTCGCCGACTCGCTGCTCGGCCGCGTACGCGTCCTCATGCAGGCCGAATACGCGACGTTGTGGCTGCCGGCGCAGGGCCGGCACCCCGAGGTGCTGCTGACCGCCCGAGTCGACGATCCGGGACTGCTCGACCTGGCGCGTACGCCGGCGGTCGCCCGGGCCCGGGCGATCAAGGCGAAGAAGACGGTGGCGGTCGGCAGCCGGCTCGGCGGCGACGAGGAACTGCGGACCGGCCTGCGGGAGGCGGACGGCGTCAAGGACGTCATCGTCGTGCCGCTGCGGTCCGGCCAGGCTGTCATCGGCTCGCTGGAGGTGGTCAACCGGCTCGGCGAGACCTCCCACTTCATGCCCGGCGATGTGCCGATCTTCGAGACGATCGCCGCGCACGCCGCGATCGCGCTGGAGAACTCCCGGCTGGTCGACCGGTTGCGATACGACGCCTACCACGACGGGCTCACCGCCCTGCCCAACCGGAAGCGGGTTCTCGGCGCCCTGGAGGAGGCCGTCCAGGTCTGCGCCCCCGACGAGGTGGTGGCGGTCCTCCTGTTCGACGTCGACGCGCTGCGTCAGGTCAACGAGTCCCTCGGGCACGCGGCCGGCGACCGGGTGCTGGTCGAGGTGGCGGCCCGGCTGCGGTCGTCGTCGCCGTCGGCTGCGCTCGTGGGGCGGATCGGCGGCGACGAGTTCGTGGTGACCCTGCGGGCCGAGAGCGCGGAGGCGGCGCTCGCGCTGGCGACCGAGTTGCGTGAGCAGACCCACGACCAGATGGTGTTCGGCGCCCTGACCCTCGACGTCGACACGGCCGTCGGGGTGGCGATTCATCCGGAGCACGGCAGTGATCCGGCGACCCTGGTGCAGCGGGCGGGGCTGGCCGCCACCGCCGCCAAGTCGATGCCCGGCAGCGTGCAGTTGTTCAACCCCGGGCTGGAGTCCCGGTCCGTACGCCGCCTCGGGCTCGCCGGCGACCTGAGCCGCGCGCTCGACAACGACGAGTTGAAGGTCTACTTCCAGCCCAAGGTGACGCTCGACGACCGGCGCCTGGTGGGCGTGGAGTGTCTGGCCCGTTGGGAGCATCCGGCGCACGGCGCGGTTTCGCCCGAGGACTTCGTGGCGGTCGCCGAACACACCGGCCAGTTGGGCCGGCTGACCGAGTCGGTGCTCCGCGAGGGGTTGCGCCGGTCCCGCGAATGGAGTGATCCGGATCACCCGTTGGCGGTCGCCGTGAACCTGTCGGCACGTACGTTGACCGACCCGTACTTCCCGGCCCGGGTCCAGGAGTTGCTGGCCGAGTTCAAGGTGGCGCCGGAACTGTTGACCTTCGAGATCAAGGAAGCCGGTGTGCTCGACGGCACGGACCGGCCCATGCCCACCCTGCGCCGGTTGCGCGACATCGGGGTGCGGCTCTCCGTCGACGATTTCGGTACCGGCTACTCGTCGCTGTCCTACCTGCGCCGACTGCCGGTCCACGAGGTCAAGGTCGACCGTTCGTTCGTACAGGGCATGGCGACCGACCCCGGCGACCTCGCGATCGTCAACGCGGTGGTGACGCTGTCCCAGCAGTTCGGGCTGACCGTGGTGGCCGAAGGGGTGGAGAGCGAGCTGACCCTGGAGCTGCTACAGGACATCGGCTGCCAGATCGGACAGGGATTCCTCTTCAGCCGGCCGCTGCCGTACGAGCGGCTGGAGGCGTGGTTTGGGGCGCAGTCCGAGTCGGACCTGTCGCTCGCCAGCGACGTACGCCGCCTGCGCGCAGTGCCCTGACCTGCGGTTTCTTCCGCCGGCGGGTGAGTCGGCGGGGGAGCGGGGGATCTGATTTCTCCTCCCGCCGGGGGCCGTGTATTCTTCTCCTGCGCGCCTTTCGAGGAGTTAGCGTGCGCCCCCTTAGCTCAGTCGGCAGAGCGTCTCCATGGTAAGGAGAAGGTCTACGGTTCGATTCCGTAAGGGGGCTCAGAGGGTTCTTGTTGGAACCCGCCCACAGCGGTGTAGCTCAGTTGGTAGAGCAAACGGCTCATAATCGTTGTGTCGCCGGTTCAAGTCCGGCCACCGCTACTTTCGGTGCCGGGCGACTCCGGTAACCGGATCTGCGGGTGCCACGGGCACCCGCTTTGCGTGTCCAGGTAGGCAAGGTCTACGCTGGCTCGTCGTAGTTGTTCCGTTAGCGAGGAAGGCACCCCGCCGTGGCCAAGGCGACCGACGTCCGTCCAAAGATCACTTTGGCGTGTGTGGAGTGCAAGGAGCGCAACTACATCACGCGTAAGAACCGCCGCAACGACCCGGACCGCATCGAGATGAAGAAGTTCTGCCCCGGGACGGGAAGCACACCCTGCACCGCGAGACCCGCTGACTGCGCGCCGGCCGAGGCCGGCGCCGGCAGGCATCGCGGAGCACAGCATCCGTCAGGATCGCCGTTTCGAGACCGGACAGTCTGGGATGACCAGCACCGCCGGCCCCGAAACGGCGATTCTTCTTTGCGTGTAGGTTCGCCGCATGCCCTTGGACCCGTCGTTCGTCGGCCGTACGTACCCGCCGACCGCCCCCTACCAGGTGGGCCGAGAGAAGATTCGCGAGTTCGCCACCGCGATCGGTGCGACCGACGCCGCCCACCACGATCCGGTGGCCGCCCGCGCCCTCGGGCACACCGATGTGGTCGCGCCGCCGACCTTCCCGGTGGTCGTCACGATGGAGTCGAGCCATCGCCAGATCGTCGACGATCCCGCCCTCGGGGTCGACTACAGCCGGGTCGTACACGGCGACCAGCGCTTCCGCTATGCCCGCCCGGTCGTCGCGGGCGACGAGCTGGTCTGTGTGAGCACCATCGAGGAGATCACCTCCCGGGGTGGACACGACTTTTTGACTATCCGGAGCGACGTCTCGACGGTCGCCGAGGAACCGGTGGTTTCGGTCTGGTCGAAGCTCGTCGTACGCGGGGAGGGCAGCTGAGATGGACCTGCCGGTCAAGACCTACCGGGTGACCCGGGCCGACCTGGTCCGCTACGCGGGCGCGTCGGGCGACTTCAACCCGATCCACTGGAACGAACGGTTCGCCAACGGGGTGGGCCTGCCCGGCGTGATCGCGCACGGCATGCTCACGATGGCGCTGACCGGCCGCGCGGTGACCGAGTGGGCGGGCCGGCCGGACACCGTGGCGGAGTTCAGCGTGCGCTTCGCCCGTCCGGTTCCGGTGCCGGACGACGACGAGGGGGTCGACGTCCAGGTGGCGGCGGTCGTCAAGGGAGTCACCGAAGACGGTCTGACCCAGCTCAACCTGACCGTGACGAGCCTGGGGGAGAAGGTGCTGTCACAGGCCAAAGCGCTGGTCCGGCTGCCCGGATGACGGTTCGCCGGCGGCCGGGGGCCGACCGGTTGGGAAAGTACCCGGTCTACCCGTACACTGGTCCGCCGTGGGGTAGTGGCCCCTACACAGGCGTCTGCGCCTGAGTGGGTCCAACTGCCGCACAGGGGTGTAGCTCAATTGGCAGAGCAGCGGTCTCCAAAACCGCAGGCTGCAGGTTCAAGTCCTGTCACCCCTGCGCCTAAGGCCTGACCGGCCCCGGGGGTCGGAGTCGTCTCACGGGGCGGCAGCCGTCCCGTGGCGGTGGTGTCCGGCGGGAGCGGTCCGCGGCGCGATGCGCCGGTCGGGCGTTCGCCGTCCGGTCCGCCGGCCGCGGCCAGCCCCGGGATCGGTCCGGGCGGCCGGCGTGACCAGCGCAGCGTGCGTCCACCGACGTGCGATCCGACCATCCCGCGACGGAGGGCGAAGTGGCCGACAAGAATCGGCGCGGCGAGGACGCCGCGGACGACCACCGCGATGACGAGGCGTTGGACGAGGCGGTCGAGAACGACTCGGACGACGAAGACGACGAGCCGGTATCCCGCGGAGGCACCGCCACCCGGGCACGCCCGAAGGCGGAGTCGGCCGACAGCAAGCCGAAGGCCCGCACCGAGGGCGGTCGGGTCGGCATCTTCGGCCGGATCGTGCGGTTCATCCGCGAGGTCGTGGCCGAGCTGCGTAAAGTCATCTGGCCTACCCGCAAGGAGCTGTTGACCTACACCGCCGTGGTGGTCGTGTTCGTGTCCGTGATGCTGGCGATCGTGGCCGGGCTCGACTTCGCCTTCGCCAAGGGCGTGCTGTGGGTCTTCGGCAACCCCAGTTGACCGCAGAACCGAGCTGACAGTTACGGAAGTGAGCGAGCGTGCCTGAGTACGACGAGACCGCCGGACGAGCCACCGACGAGCAGTCCGCGGTGGCGACGGCGGCCAGTGACGAGTCGGTCGAGGCCGCCAGCGAGCCGGAGTACGCGCCCGTCGCGACGCCGGAACCGGAAGAGGAGTACGACCCGGTCGCGGAACTGCGGCAGAAGCTGCGGTACGCGCCGGGCGACTGGTACGTCGTGCACTCCTACGCCGGATACGAGAACAAGGTCAAGACCAACCTGGAGACCCGTATCACCAGCCTCGACATGGAGGACTACATCTTCCAGGTCGAGGTGCCGACCCGCGAAGAGGTCGAGGTCAAGAACGGCAAGCGG
Source organism: Polymorphospora rubra (assembly GCF_018324255.1). Taxonomy (GTDB): domain Bacteria; phylum Actinomycetota; class Actinomycetes; order Mycobacteriales; family Micromonosporaceae; genus Polymorphospora; species Polymorphospora rubra. The sequence continues at coordinate 1,728,416 of NZ_AP023359.1, read as the reverse complement.
CTTCAGGTGCAGAACAAGGTCTTCCCCGGCTACATCCTGGTCCGGATGGAGCTGACGGCCGAGTCCTACTCCTGTGTCCGGAACACCCCGGGCGTGACGGGCTTCGTCGGCGCCACCGACCGGGCCGACCGTCCCGCGCCGCTCTCGCTCGACGAGGTGCTGAAGTGGCTCGCGCCGGCCGTCGAGACGGAGCAGAAGAAGGCCAAGCCCGAGGTCAAGGTTCTCGACTTCGAGGTGGGTGACTCGGTCACCGTCACCGACGGGGCGTTCGCCTCGCTTCCCGCCACGATCAGCGAGATCAACGCCGACCAGCAGAAGCTCAAGGTGCTGGTGTCGATCTTCGGTCGGGAGACTCCGGTGGAGCTCAACTTCAACCAGGTCGCCAAGATCTGAGGATTCGGACCCGGCGGCAGCCGCCTCGGTGAATAGCCGGGCCAACTGTTGCGCTAGCCTAGAACGTCGGCCCGCAGGCCGCGCTGACCGTGCGCGCGCTCTGCGGGCAGCGTCCGGTGCAATCCACCCCGGTGCAATCCACCAGAATCAAGCCCAGGAAGAGACATGCCTCCGAAGAAGAAACTGGTCAAGACGTTCACGCTGCAGCTGCCGGCGGGCCAGGCCACGCCGGCGCCGCCGGTCGGTCCGGCGCTCGGTCAGCACGGCGTGAACATCATGGAGTTCTGCAAGTCCTACAACGCGCAGACCGAGTCGCAGCGCGGTGACGTCGTTCCCGCTGAGATCAGCGTCTACGAGGACCGCTCCTTCACCTTCGTGCTGAAGACGCCGCCCGCCGCCCGCCTGCTGCTCAAGGCCGCCGGCGTGCAGAAGGGCTCCGGCGTTCCGCAGAAGGACAAGGTCGGTTCGGTGACCCGTACCCAGCTCCGGGAGATCGCCGAGCGGAAGATGGCCGACCTCAACGCCAACGACGTGGACCAGGCCGAGCGGATCATCGCCGGCACCGCGCGTTCGATGGGCATCACCGTCAAGGACTGAGGCTCCCGAGCCTTCCCGAGCACGATCAGACCGTGGGAGGGTGCGCGCGCCGCGCGCCCCGCCAGACACCACAGGAGTAGACAGAAATGCAGCGCAGCAAGGCTTACCGCAAGGCCGCCGAGGCCATCGACCGGGACAAGCTCTACACCCCGGCCGAGGCCGTGAAGCTGGCCAAGGCAGCCACCGCCGTCAAGTTCGACCCCACGGTCGAGGTCGCGATGCGCCTCGGGGTCGACCCGCGTAAGGCGGACCAGATGGTCCGTGGCACGGTCAACCTGCCCCACGGCACCGGCAAGACCGCCCGTGTGATCGTGTTCGCGGCCGGCGCGAAGGCCGAGGAGGCCGCTGCCGCCGGTGCCGACGAGGTGGGCACCGACGAGCTGGTCGCCCGTATCCAGGAGGGCTGGCTGGACTTCGACGCGGCCATCGCCACCCCGGACCAGATGGCCAAGATCGGCCGGATCGCGCGGATTCTGGGCCCGCGCGGCCTGATGCCGAACCCGAAGACCGGCACCGTGACCATGGACGTCACCAAGGCCGTCTCCGAGATCAAGGGCGGCAAGATCACCTTCCGGGTGGACAAGCACTCCAACCTGCACCTCATCATCGGCAAGGCGTCGTTCTCGGAGGCGCAGCTGATCGACAACTACGCCGCCGTGCTCGACGAGGTGCTCCGTGCCAAGCCGTCGGCGGCCAAGGGCAAGTACCTGAAGAAGGTCACCCTGACCACCACGATGGGCCCGGGCGTCCCGGTCGACCCGAACGTGGTGAAGAACCTTCAGGAGGCCGCCGCCGAGGCGTGACCGCCTTTCGCGGCAGGACGTCGCAACCGGGGTGCTCCGAATTCGGGGCACCCCGGTTCGTTTTTGACGTCGGGTGCTCCAGGTAGGTGGCCGGTGCGTTGCCCACCGGACCGATTTGGCGGCCGGGGACCAGGTCGCGTACTGTGTGGAATGCGTCTGGCTGCAAGCCAGGCGGCAAATCGTAACCACCCAGAGACCGCTGGTAACCGTGCTTCGGCACGGTCGAAGGTCCCGCTTCGGCGGGCGGCCCGCGCAGGGGGAGACGGTAGCGTACCGGTCATGTCCGCATGATCATGTCCGCCCCGTGCGCCCTGCGCCGGGGCGTTTTCCGTTTTCGGGTCCCTTCTCCACGGACTGTGAAGTCGACCAGCCTGGAGTAACGAGAGAGGAGGGACATGGCGGACAAGCCGGTTCGGGCCGACAAGGCCACCGCCGTCACTGAGCTCACCGAGCAGTTCCGTAGCTCGGGCGCAACCGTGCTGACCGAGTACCGCGGTCTCACGGTCGCTCAGCTGACCAAGCTGCGGCGCGCGCTGGGTCGGGAAACCACCTACGCGGTCGCGAAGAACACGCTCGCGAAGCGTGCCGCGGCGGACGCTGGCATCGAGGGCCTCGACACGCTGTTCACCGGTCCTACCGCGCTCACCTTCGTCTCCGGCGATGTCGTTGAAGCGGCGAAGGGTCTGCGCGAGTTCGCGAAGGCCAACCCGCTGCTCGTCATCAAGGGCGGCGTTTTCGAGGGCAAGGCGATCTCGGCCGAAGAGGTCAACAAGCTCGCCGACCTCGAGTCCCGTGAGGTGCTGCTGGCCAAGCTGGCCGGTGGGATGAAGGCCAACCTGAGCAAGGCCGCGGCCCTGTTCCAGGCGCCGCTGTCCAAGACCGCCCGTCTGGCGGCTGCCCTTCAGGAAAAGCGCGAAAAGGAGGGTGCGGAGGAGGCTGCCTGAGCCTTCCCGCATCCGTACCCAGTCATCTAAAAGTAGTAGGAAGGACGCCAGACATGGCGAAGCTCAGCACCGACGAGCTGCTCGACGCGTTCAAGGAGATGACGCTGATCGAGCTGTCGGAGTTCGTGAAGCAGTTCGAGGAGACCTTCGATGTCACCGCCGCCGCCCCGGTCGCCATCGCCGCCGGCCCGGGTGGCCCGGCCGCCGCGGCTCCGGCCGAGGAGGAGAAGGACGAGTTCGACGTCGTCCTCGAGGCCGACGGTGGCAAGAAGATCCAGGTCATCAAGGTCGTGCGTGAGCTGACCGGCCTGGGCCTGAAGGAGGCCAAGGACGCCGTCGAGGGCGCGCCGAAGGCGATCCTGGAGAAGGTCAACAAGGAGACCGCCGACAAGGCCAAGGCCAAGCTCGAGGCCGAGGGCGCGAAGGTCACCCTGAAGTGAGCTGACGCACACCGCGTTCGAAGCGGGCGGCGATCCGGATCCGGATCGCCGCCCGCTTTCGTCTGCTGACAGCGTGCAACCACGCGGTGAACAGGCAATCAGCGCGGTCTGTGGCCGGACGGGGTCGGCAACAGCGCCCGTACGTCACACAAACACCTGGCCCGACCCGCGCGACAACCCTTGACGCGGCTGCTGGTGGCAGGCACGCTGACACCAGCAAGACCTTCCGCGCTTGCAACGGCCCTCATCCGGGTAACGCAACGGCAGCTCGCCTGTCGCTGCGATGTTCGGGTGACCCCCAGCGGGATCCGCCGCGTTCTGAGCGGCCCGGAGGCACCGGTCCAGGTGCTCCGAGGCACGTTCCGCGACGGCCTGCCCGGCGGGCTGGACAGCGGTTAGCCTCTCGGCTACACTGCTAGTTTGCGCTGCCTTCCGACTTGACCCCTGCCCGGAATGTCCGAATCGGGCGTTCAGAGTGGGGTCCATTGGAGTGCACGCGTAACAGCCGTTTTGCAGCACGGTCCTCGGAAGGACGCATCTTGGCAGCTTCCCGCCCTGCGAAGACCAGCCGTACGTCGAGCGCATTCGCGCCGCGCCGAATCTCATTCGGTCGGATCACGGAACACCTCGAGGTCCCCAACCTCCTTGCCATCCAGAACGAGTCCTTCGACTGGCTGGTCGGCAACGAGGCTTGGCAGGGCCGGTCGTCTGACGACCCGCACGCCCGCTCGGGTCTCGCGGAGATCCTCGATGAGATCAGCCCCATTGAGGACTTCTCCGGCACCATGTCGCTCTCCTTCTCCGCACCACGCTTCGACGAGGTCAAGGCCTCGATCGAGGAGTGCAAGGAGAAGGACCTGACCTACTGCGCGCCGCTGTTCGTGACCGCGGAGTTCACCAACAACACCACCGGCGAGATCAAGAGCCAGACGGTGTTCATGGGGGACTTCCCGATGATGACGCCCAAGGGCACCTTCATCATCAACGGCACCGAGCGCGTCGTGGTCAGCCAGCTCGTCCGTTCGCCGGGCGTCTACTTCGACAAGCAGCCGGACAAGACCTCCGACCGTGACCTCTCCAGCGTCAAGGTCATCCCGAGCCGGGGTGCCTGGCTGGAGTTCGACATCGACAAGCGCGACACCGTTGGTGTCCGTATCGACCGTAAGCGCCGGCAGGCGGTCACCGTCCTGCTCAAGGCGATCGGTTGGACCGCCGAGCGGATCCGCGAGCGGTTCGGTTGGTCCGAGCTGATGATGACGACCCTGGAGAAGGACCACATCGCCGGGGTCGACGAAGCGCTTCTCGACATCTACCGCAAGCTCCGGCCGGGCGAGCCGCCGACGCGGGAGAACGCGCAGACCCTGCTCGACAACCTCTTCTTCAACCCGAAGCGGTACGACGTCGCCAAGGTCGGCCGATACAAGTTCAACAAGAAGCTCGAGGTCGAGGTTCCGATCAACACCGGAATCCTGACCGAGGACGACATCGTCGCCACCGTGGAATACCTCTGCCGGCTGCACGCCGGTGAGGAGGGCTACGAGGCCGACGACATCGACCACTTCGGTAACCGTCGTCTGCGTACCGTCGGCGAGCTGATCCAGAACCAGGTCCGGGTCGGGCTCTCCCGCATGGAGCGCGTGGTCCGGGAGCGGATGACGACCCAGGACGTCGAGGCGATCACGCCGCAGACCCTGATCAACATCCGCCCGGTGGTGGCGGCGATCAAGGAGTTCTTCGGCACCTCGCAGCTCTCGCAGTTCATGGACCAGACCAACCCGCTGGCGGGCCTGACCCACCGGCGCCGGCTGAGCGCGCTCGGCCCGGGTGGTCTGTCCCGTGAGCGGGCCGGCTTCGAGGTCCGTGACGTGCACCCGTCCCACTACGGCCGGATGTGCCCGATCGAGACCCCGGAAGGCCCGAACATCGGCCTGATCGGCGCCCTGTCGACCTTCGGCCGGGTCAACCCGTTCGGCTTCATCGAGACGCCGTACCGCAAGGTCGTCGACGGCCGGGTCACCGACCAGATCGACTACCTGACGGCCGACGAGGAAGACCGGTTCGTCAAGGCGCAGGCCAACGCCCCGCTGATGAGCGACGGCCAGTTCGCCGAGGACCGCGTCCTCGTGCGCCGGAAGGGCGGTGAGGTCGACTTCGTCGCCCCGGCGGCCGTCGACTACATGGACGTCTCGCCGCGCCAGATGGTGTCGGTCGCGACCGCCATGATCCCGTTCCTCGAGCACGACGACGCCAACCGGGCCCTGATGGGTGCCAACATGCAGCGCCAGGCGGTGCCGCTGGTCAAGGCGGAGTCGCCGCTGGTCGGCACCGGCATGGAATACCGGGCCGCGGTCGACGCCGGCGACGTCGTCGTCGCGGAGGTCGGTGGTGTCGTCGAGGACCTGTGCGCCGACTACGTCACCGTGCACCAGGACGACGGCCACCGCCGGACGTACCTGCTGCACAAGTTCCGCCGTTCCAACGCCGGCTCCTGCGTCAACCAGAAGCCGGTCGTCTTCGAGGGGGACCGGGTCGAGGCCGGCCAGGTCATCGCCGACGGGCCCTGCACCGACGAGGGCGAGATGGCGCTCGGGCGCAACCTGCTCGTGGCGTTCATGACCTGGGAGGGCCACAACTACGAGGACGCGATCATCCTGTCGCAGCGCCTCGTGCAGCAGGACGCCCTCACCTCGATCCACATCGAGGAGCACGAGGTCGACGCCCGCGACACCAAGCTGGGCCCGGAGGAGATCACCCGCGACATCCCGAACGTCAGCGAGGAGATGCTCGCCGACCTCGACGAGCGCGGCATCATCCGGATCGGTGCCGAGGTCGTACCCGGCGACATCCTGGTCGGCAAGGTCACGCCCAAGGGTGAGACCGAGCTGACCCCGGAGGAGCGGCTGCTGCGGGCGATCTTCGGCGAGAAGGCGCGGGAGGTCCGGGACACCTCGCTGAAGGTGCCGCACGGCGAGACCGGCACGGTCATCGGCGTACGTACCTTCTCCCGTGAGGACGGCGACGAGCTGCCGCCGGGCGTCAACGAGCTGGTCCGGGTCTACGTCGCCCAGAAGCGCAAGATCCAGGACGGTGACAAGCTCGCCGGCCGGCACGGCAACAAGGGCGTCATCTCCAAGATCCTGCCGGTCGAGGACATGCCGTTCCTCGAGGACGGCACCCCGGTCGACATCGTGCTCAACCCGCTCGGCGTGCCGAGCCGGATGAACATCGGCCAGGTGCTGGAGACCCACCTCGGTTGGGTCGCCAAGACCGGTTGGAAGGTCGACGGCGACGACGCCGAGTGGAAGAAGGCGCTGCGGGCGATCGACGCCCACGAGTCCGAGCCGGACACCAACGTGGCGACGCCGGTCTTCGACGGTGCCAAGGAAGAGGAGATCACCGGTCTGCTCAGCAGCACCCTGCCCAACCGGGATGGTGTGCAGCTGGTCGGTGGATCCGGCAAGGCGCAGCTGTTCGACGGCCGTTCCGGCGAGCCGCTGCCGGACCCGATCGCGGTCGGCTACATCTACATCCTCAAGCTCAACCACCTGGTCGACGACAAGATCCACGCCCGGTCGACCGGACCGTACTCGATGATCACCCAGCAGCCGCTGGGTGGTAAGGCGCAGTTCGGTGGCCAGCGCTTCGGTGAGATGGAGTGCTGGGCGATGCAGGCGTACGGCGCCGCCTATGCCCTCCAGGAGCTGCTGACGATCAAGTCCGACGACGTCCTCGGCCGGGTCAAGGTCTACGAGGCGATCGTCAAGGGCGAGAACATCCCCGAGCCGGGCATCCCGGAGTCGTTCAAGGTGCTGCTCAAGGAGCTGCAGTCGCTGTGCCTCAACGTCGAGGTGCTCTCCAGCGACGGCGTGGCCCTGGAGATGCGCGAGACCGACGACGAGGTCTTCCGGGCCGCGGAGGAACTCGGGATCGACCTGTCCCGGCGCGAGCCGAGCTCGGTCGAAGAGGTGTGAGGTTGTGATCTTGGGGGCGGGCCGACCCGCTCCGGGCGGTCAGGCTTGATCCCTGCGCGGGTCGGCCCGCCCCCAAGATCCGCCCAGGAACAGCAGTATGACGACGACGACATAGGGGACACGTAACGTGCTCGACGTCAACTTCTTCGACGAGCTGCGCATTGGCCTGGCCACCGCAGACGACATCCGTCAGTGGTCGCACGGCGAGGTCAAGAAGCCTGAAACGATCAACTACCGCACTCTGAAGCCGGAAAAGGACGGGCTCTTCTGCGAGAAGATCTTCGGTCCGCAGCGGGACTGGGAGTGCTACTGCGGTAAGTACAAGCGCGTCCGCTTCAAGGGCATCATCTGCGAGCGCTGCGGCGTCGAGGTGACCCGGTCCAAGGTGCGGCGTGAGCGGATGGGCCACATCGAGCTGGCCGCCTCCGTGACCCACATCTGGTACTTCAAGGGCGTCCCGAGCCGGCTGGGCTACCTGCTCGACCTGGCCCCCAAGGACCTCGAAAAGATCATTTACTTCGCCTCGTACGTGATCACCAGCGTCGACACCGAAGCGCGGCACCGGGACATGTCCACCGTCGAGAACGAGATTCTCGCCGAGAAGCGGCAGTCGGAGAACAGCCGCGACTCGGAGATCGAGAAGCGGGCCGCCAAGCTGGAGGCCGACCTCGCCGAGCTGGAGGCCGAAGGCGCCAAGGCCGACGTACGCCGCAAGGTCAAAGAGGGCGGCGAGCGCGAGATGCGCCAGATCCGCGACCGGGCCCAGCGGGAGATCGACCGGCTGGACGAGGTTCTCGACACCTTCCGGAAGCTGGATTCCAAGCAGCTGGTCACCGACGAGCTGCTCTACCGCGAGCTGCGGGACCGGTTCGGCGAGTACTTCACCGGTGGCATGGGTGCCGAGGCGATCAAGGCGCTGGTCCAGAACATGGACCTGCACGCCGAGGCCGACAATCTGCGCGAGATCATCCGGTCCGGCAAGGGCCAGCGGAAGATCCGGGCGCTCAAGCGGCTCAAGGTCGTCGCGGCGTTCCTCAACACCCGCAACTCCCCGCTCGGCATGGTGCTCGACTGCGTACCGGTGATCCCGCCGGACCTGCGGCCGATGGTCCAGCTCGACGGTGGCCGGTTCGCCACCTCGGACCTCAACGACCTCTACCGTCGGGTGATCAACCGCAACAACCGGCTCAAGCGGCTGATCGACCTCGGCGCGCCCGAGATCATCGTCAACAACGAGAAGCGGATGCTCCAGGAGGCCGTCGACGCGCTGTTCGACAACGGCCGCCGTGGCCGGCCGGTCACCGGCCCGGGTAACCGTCCGCTGAAGTCGCTGTCCGACATGCTCAAGGGCAAGCAGGGTCGGTTCCGGCAGAACCTGCTCGGCAAGCGCGTCGACTACTCCGGCCGCTCGGTCATCGTGGTCGGCCCGCAGCTCAAGCTGCACCAGTGCGGCCTGCCCAAGCAGATGGCGCTGGAGCTGTTCAAGCCGTTCGTGATGAAGCGGCTGGTCGACCTCAACCACGCGCAGAACATCAAGTCCGCCAAGCGGATGGTCGAGCGGCACCGTCCGGTCGTGTGGGACGTGCTGGAAGAGGTCATCGGCGAGCACCCGGTGCTGCTCAACCGGGCACCGACGCTGCACCGGCTGGGCATCCAGGCCTTCGAGCCGCAGCTGGTCGAGGGCAAGGCGATCCAGATCCACCCGCTCGTCTGCACCGCCTTCAACGCCGACTTCGACGGTGACCAGATGGCGGTCCACGTGCCGCTGTCCGCCGAGGCGCAGGCCGAGGCGCGGATCCTGATGCTGTCGTCCAACAACATCCTCAAGCCCGCGGACGGCAAGCCGGTCACCATGCCGACCCAGGACATGGTCATCGGCCTCTACCACCTCACCCACCTCACCGCGGGTGCGCGTGGCGAGGGCCGGGCGTTCAGTTCGGACGCCGAGGCCCGGATGGCGTACGACAACGGTGAACTGCACCTGCAGGCACCGGTGAAGATCCGCCTGCACGGCGTCGTCGGGGTCGACAACGGCGCCGGCGCGACCAAGTGGACCGAGCCGGAGGACTGGACGCCGGGCGAGCCGCTGACGGTCGAGACGACGCTGGGCCGGGTGCTGTTCAACGAGACGCTGCCGCAGGGCTACCGCTTCGTGAACTACGAGATCCGCAAGGGTCAGCTGTCGGCGATCGTCAACGACCTCGCCGAGCGGTTCCCGAAGGTGGCGCTGGCCGCGACCCTCGACGGGCTCAAGGAGGCCGGTTTCCACTGGGCCACCTGGTCGGGTGTCACGATCGGCATGGAGGACGTCATCGCTCCGCCGCGCAAGCGGGAGATCCTGGAGCGGTACGAGTCCGACGCCGACCGGATCGACAAGCAGTACCAGCGGGGTCTGATGACCGCCGAGGAGCGTCGCGGCGAGCTCATCGAGATCTGGACCAAGGCGACCGGCGAGGTCGCCAAGGAGATGGAGACCGCGCTGCCGCAGGAGAACCCGCTGTGGAAGATGATCAACTCGGGTGCCCGCGGTAACCTGCTCCAGCTTCGCCAGATCGCCGCGATCCGTGGTCTGGTGGCCAACCCGAAGGGTGAGATCATCCCGCGGCCGATCAAGGCCAGCTACCGGGAGGGTCTGTCCGTGCTGGAGTACTTCATCTCCACGCACGGTGCCCGTAAGGGTCTCGCCGACACCGCGCTGCGGACCGCCGACTCGGGTTACCTGACCCGTCGTCTGGTCGACGTCTCCCAGGACGTCATCATCCGCGAAGAGGACTGCGGCACGGACCGGGCGATCCCGATGCAGGTCGGCGAGTACCTCGACGGCAAGCTGGTGGTCCACGAGCACGCCGAGACCGGCGTACACGCCCGGACCATCGCCGACGACATCAAGGGCGCCGACGGCACCCTGGTGGTCGAGCGGGGCGCGGACCTCAACTCGATCCTGGTCGACAAGCTCGTCGCCGCCGGCGTCGAGACGGTACGGGTACGCAGCGTGCTCACCTGCGAGTCGAAGCTGGGTGTCTGCGGTGCGTGCTACGGCCGCTCGCTGCCGACCGGCAAGACCGTCGACGTGGGCGAGGCGGTCGGCATCATCGCCGCCCAGTCCATCGGTGAGCCGGGTACGCAGCTGACCATGCGTACCTTCCACACCGGTGGTGTCGCCGGTGAGGACATCACCCAGGGTCTGCCCCGTGTCCAGGAGATCTTCGAGGCGCGGGTGCCGAAGGGCAAGGCGCCGATCGCCGACACCCCGGGCCGGATCCGGATCGAGGACGGCGAGCGTTCGCGGAAGATCATCATCGTGCCGGACGACGGCAGCGACGAGATCGTCCACGACAAGATCTCCAAGCGGGTCCGCCTGCGGGCCCACGACGGAGACCGCGTCGAGGTCGGCGAGAAGCTCACCGAGGGCACCATCGACCCGCACGAGCTGCTGCGCATCCTCGGCCCGCGCGCGGTCCAGGTCCACCTGACCCAGGAGGTCCAGGAGGTCTACCGCTCGCAGGGTGTGCTCATCCACGACAAGCACATCGAGATCATCATCCGCCAGATGCTCAAGCGGGTCACGGTGATCGACTCCGGCGCGACCGAGTTCCTGCCGGGTGTGCTGGTCGACCGGGCACTGTTCGAGTCGGAGAACCGCCGGCTCGTCTCCGAGGGCGGCGAGCCCGCGGCCGGACGTCCGGTGCTGATGGGTATCACCAAGGCGTCGCTGGCCACCGACTCGTGGCTGTCGGCGGCCTCCTTCCAGGAGACCACCCGGGTGCTGACCGATGCGGCGATCAACGCGCGCAGCGACTCGCTCATCGGCCTGAAGGAGAACGTCATCATCGGAAAGCTCATCCCGGCCGGTACCGGCATCAGCAAGTACCGCAACATCCGGGTCGAGCCCACCGAGGAGGCGAAGGCCAAGGTCTACTCGATGACCGGATACCCCGAGACCGACTACGGATTCGGGCCGGCCAGCGGGCAGGCCGTGCCGCTGGACGACTTCGACTTCGGGTCGTACCGCTAGGCGCAACACGGAACCGGGCGCCGGTCACGTCGTACGCACGACGTGGCCGGCGCCCGGTCTTTGTAGGCTGGGGTGGTGAACACGACGCCGGTCACCGTCCCGCCGCCCACGGCGTCGCGCCACCCGCTCGATCCCGACCCGGTGCGCTCCACCAAGGCGATGACCGTCTTCTGGCTCGGTCTGGTCGCCGCGATCACCGGCGTGGTCGTGGGCGGTGTCGCACCCGCCACGATCGCCCTGCTGCTGTCGCGGCAGGCCCGCCGGGAGGCGTACGCGTCGGGTGGATACCTGACCGGGTCGGCCTGGCTCGACCGCGGTGAGCGCCTCGCGTGGGCCGGTCTGACACTGGCCGCGACCACGCTGGTGATCGGGCTGGTGATCGGGCTGATCAACCTGGCCAACAGCCCGACCGGGCAGGACTTCGCGCCGTCCGTCAACTAGCCGCCGCAGAGCCGGTCCAGGCGTGTCCCGGGCCGACCTCCCGGAAGACCGGAATGGTCGGCCGGCGGTAGCCTGACTCGTACGATCCGGTACGCGCCGGGCACCAGGCCCGACACCGGATGGCCCGAGCCGGAAGGTCGGCGTGGGAAGGCCCGGGCGGAACACCCGGACCGGGGCCGGAGCGGCAGTCGGTTGCGGAGAGGGGACGTTCGTGGCGGAAGAGGTACGGTCGCAGCCGTCGGGCGAGCCGTCCGCGGAGTCGGCGGCCCCGCCACCGGCCCACCAGCCGAGCCTCCACAAGCCGTCAGATCCATTCGGCGCCCCATCCCCGACGACCGGCCCGCCCGCCGGACCCGGCGGGATGCCGGCTGTCCCCACCGGCCCCGACACCCCACATCTCGCCGACTCCGGCACGACGGGAGCCGGACCCGCGGGTGCGCCGGTCCCGGGGCCGGTTCAGCCGGCGAGCCCGTGGCCGGTCCCGACCCGTCCCGCTCTCCCGCCGGCGAGCCCGTGGGCGGCCCCGACCGGGCCCGTCCCGCCACCGGCCACCACGCCGCCGGGGCACCCGCCGGTCCCGGCGTCCCCGGGGGCCGCGACAGTGCCGGCGTACCCGGGCACCCCGCCGGTCGTGCCGGTTGGTCCGTCCGGCGGCGCATATCCGCCGGGAGTCTCCGGCCCGCCGCCGGTCATGGTGCCCGCCCCCCTGCCCCCGGCGCCGCCGAGGGAAAGCTGGAGCCGGCCCAGCCGCGTCGACCCGGTCCCCGGTACGGGGTTCGCGGTGGTGCACCTCGGCGTACCCCCGGTCATGTCGGGGCTGGCCGTGGGTGCCCTCGTGGCCGGGATCGGTTCGATCCTGGTCTCGCTGCTCGTCGCCTGCTTCGGGCTGGCCGGGGCACAGGCCGGCTGGGGTGGCTGGGTGGCGGGCGCGTTCGCCGTCCTCGGCGGGTTGCTCGGGCTGGCCGGGGTCGTACTCGGGCTGATCGCGCGCCGACAGATCCTGCGTACGGCCGAGCCGCCGGCGATCCGGTTCACCGGGCGTGGTTGGGCGATCTCGGCGGTGAGTTGCGGCGCCGCCGGCCTGGGGATCACCGTGCTCTCGTTCGCGTCGGCCCTGCTGCTGCAACTGGCCTGACGCGGGCGGGGGGCGCCCGGAGCCGGCCGCCGTGGGAGCCGTTACACTTGCTAACTGGGGGTTGCTCGCGATGGGTGGACATCCGTGGCGGGCGGCGACTCGATGCATGTCGACGCAAGTGTGGACGCTGTGGGAGGCACACACAGGCCCGTTTTGACCTGTGCGCTCATGGTGGGTACTCTTTTCCCTCGTGCCCGGGCATGCCCGGGCAACTCGTGTGTGCTCACGATCCGGCTGTAGGCCATCGACAAGCGCCGCGACAACGACAAAGCCGACGCGTTCGGAAGTTCGCGTCAAACCTGTGGGCTGGCGACACGCCCGACCGCGGGTGCCGGGGCTCCTGACGGAAGCCCTGGTCGGAAGGTAGTAGAGCCGCCCACCCGGGCGGTTACGGCAGACAGCGCGGCCGCGTGAGAAGTGGCCGAAGGGAGCGGAGAAACCCGGTGCCCACCATTCAGCAGTTGGTCCGCAAGGGCCGACAGGCCAAGACGACGAAGACGAAGACGCCGGCGCTCAAGGGCAGCCCGCAGCGGCGTGGCGTCTGCACGCGCGTCTACACCACCACCCCGAAGAAGCCGAACTCCGCGCTGCGCAAGGTCGCCCGTGTGAAGCTCAGCAGCCAGATCGAGGTGACCGCCTACATCCCCGGCGTCGGCCACAACCTTCAGGAGCACTCGATCGTGCTCGTGCGTGGCGGTCGTGTGAAGGACCTCCCCGGCGTGCGTTACAAGATCGTCCGCGGCTCGCTGGACACCCAGGGCGTCCGCAACCGCAAGCAGGCCCGTAGCCGTTACGGCGCGAAGAAGGAGAAGAGCTGACATGCCGCGTAAGGGCCCCGCTCCGCGCCGCCCCCTGGTCGCGGACCCGGTTTACAACTCGCCGCTGGTCACCCAGCTGGTGAACAAGATCCTCCTGCGCGGAAAGCGCCAGCTGGCCGAACGCATCGTCTACGGAGCGCTCGAAGGCTGCCGCGAGAAGTCGGGTACCGACCCGGTCGTCACGCTCAAGCGCGCGATGGACAACGTCAAGCCGACCCTCGAGGTCCGCAGCCGCCGTGTCGGTGGCGCGACCTACCAGGTGCCGGTCGAGGTGCGCCCGGCCCGGGCGACCACCCTCGGGCTGCGCTGGCTGGTGACGTACTCGAAGGCCCGCCGCGAGAAGACCATGGTCGAGCGCCTCATGAACGAGCTGCTCGACGCGAGCAACGGCCTTGGCGCCGCCGTCAAGCGGCGTGAGGACACGCACAAGATGGCCGAGTCCAACAAGGCCTTCGCGCACTACCGCTGGTAATCAACGGTTCGTAGACGAGACGACAAGTAGGGATTGAAGTGGCCGCCGCAGACGCGCTCGCCAACGTACGCAACATCGGCATCATGGCGCACATCGATGCCGGTAAGACCACGACCACCGAGCGGATCCTGTTCTACACCGGCATCACCTACAAGATCGGTGAAGTCCACGAGGGCGCCGCCGTCATGGACTGGATGGAGCAGGAGCAGGAGCGGGGCATCACCATCACCTCCGCCGCCACGAAGTGCGAGTGGAAGGGCCACACGATCCAGATCATCGACACGCCCGGCCACGTCGACTTCACGGTCGAGGTCGAGCGGTCGTTGCGGGTCCTCGACGGTGCCGTCGCCGTCTACGACGGTGTCGCCGGCGTCGAGCCGCAGACCGAGAACGTGTGGCGGCAGGCGGACAAGTACAACGTCCCGCGGATGTGTTTCGTCAACAAGCTCGACCGGACCGGTGCGGACTTCTTCCGCTGCGTGCAGATGATGATCGACCGGCTCAAGGCGACGCCGCTGGTGCTCCAGGTGCCGATCGGTGCCGAGGCCGACTTCATCGGTGTCGTCGACCTGGTCGAGATGCGGGCGCTGACCTGGCGGGGCGAGACCCAGAAGGGTGAGGACTACGCGGTCGAGGAGATCCCGGCCGACCTCACCGACCTGGCCGCCGAGTGGCGCGAGAAGCTGCTCGAGACCCTCGCCGACGTCGACGACGCGGTCATGGAGAAGTACCTCGAGGGTGAGGAACTCTCCGCCGACGAGATCAAGGCCGCCATCCGGCGGGCCACGATCGCGGGCAAGGCCAACCCGGTGCTGACCGGCACCGCGTTCAAGAACAAGGGCATCCAGCCCATGCTGGACGCGGTGATCAGCTTCCTGCCGTCGCCGCTGGACATCCCGGCGATCGAGGGCACGGCGACCGACGGCGAGACGCCGCTGCAGCGCAAGCCCTCGGTGACCGAGCCGTTCTCCGGCCTGGCCTTCAAGATCCAGACCGACAAGCACCTCGGCAAGCTCACCTACGTGCGGGTCTACTCCGGCAAGCTCGAGTCCGGCTCCCAGGTGGTCAACTCCACCAAGGACCGCAAGGAGCGCATCGGCAAGATCTACCAGATGCACGCCAACAAGCGGGAAGAGCGCGGCTCGGCCCAGGCTGGCGACATCATCGCCGTACAGGGTCTGAAGCAGACCACGACCGGTGACACGCTGTGTGACCCGGCCAACCCGGTGATCCTCGAGTCGATGACCTTCCCCGAGCCGGTCATCGAGGTGGCGATCGAGCCGAAGACCAAGGCCGACCAGGAGAAGCTGAGCACCGCGATCCAGCGGCTGGCCGAGGAGGACCCGACCTTCCGCGTCAAGAACGACGAGGAGACCGGGCAGACGGTCATCGCCGGCATGGGCGAGCTGCACCTGGACATCCTGGTGGACCGGATGCGGCGGGAGTTCAACGTCGAGGCGAACATCGGTAAGCCCCAGGTGGCGTACCGCGAGACCATCCGCCGCAAGGTGGAGAAGGTCGAGTACACGCACAAGAAGCAGACCGGTGGTTCGGGTCAGTACGCCCGCGTCATCGTGAGCCTCGAGCCGCTGCCGCTCGACAACGAGTCGGCGACGTACGAGTTCTCCAACGCCGTCACCGGTGGCCGTATCCCCAAGGAGTTCATCCCCTCGGTGGACGCGGGCGCCCAGGACGCCATGCAGTACGGCATCCTGGCCGGGTTCCCGCTGGTCGGCGTCAAGCTGACGCTGCTCGACGGTCAGTACCACGAGGTTGACTCGTCGGAAATGGCATTCAAGATCGCTGGTTCGATGGTGCTGAAGGAGGCGGCCCGCAAGGCCGACCCGGCGCTCCTCGAACCGATGATGGCCGTTGAAGTCACCACTCCTGAGGAGAACATGGGTGACGTCATCGGCGACCTCAACTCCCGCCGTGGCATCATCCAGGCGATGGAGGAGCGCGGCGGTGCCCGCGTCGTCCGCGCCCTGGTGCCGCTGTCGGAGATGTTCGGCTATGTCGGCGACCTGCGGTCGAAGACCCAGGGCCGGGCTAGCTACAGCATGCAGTTCGACTCCTACGCCGAGGTTCCGCAGAGCGTGGCTAAGGAGATCATCGCAAAGGCGACCGGGGAGTGATCCCCGCTCGCCTTCGGGCGAGCTGCCGTACCGGGCCTGAAGGCGTCACTGCCGCAAGACCCAAGTCGACAGAGTCCTGGGCGCCGCAATGGGCGCCCGGGGCGTACGAACCAAGAAGTCCACAGGAGGACACCAGTGGCGAAGGCGAAGTTCGAGCGGACTAAGCCGCACGTCAACATCGGCACCATTGGTCACATCGACCACGGTAAGACGACGCTGACCGCGGCCATCACCAAGGTGCTGCACGACCGGTACCCGGACGTCAACCCCTACACGCCGTTCGACGAGATCGACAAGGCGCCGGAGGAGAAGGCCCGCGGTATCACGATCTCGATCGCGCACGTCGAGTACCAGACGGAGGAGCGGCACTACGCTCACGTCGACTGCCCCGGTCACGCCGACTACATCAAGAACATGATCACCGGTGCCGCGCAGATGGACGGCGCGATCCTGGTGGTGGCGGCGACCGACGGCCCGATGCCGCAGACCCGCGAGCACGTGCTGCTGGCCCGTCAGGTCGGCGTGCCGTACATCGTCGTGGCGCTCAACAAGAGCGACATGGTCGACGACGAGGAGCTGCTCGAGCTCGTCGAGCTCGAGGTCCGCGAGCTGCTGTCGGCGCAGGACTACCCGGGTGACGACCTGCCGGTCGTCCGGGTTTCGGCGCTGAAGGCGCTCGAGGGCGACCCGCAGTGGACCGACGCGCTCATGGAGCTGATGGGTGCGGTCGACACCGCCATCCCGCAGCCGGAGCGGCAGACCGAGAAGCCGTTCCTCATGCCCGTCGAGGACGTCTTCACGATCACCGGTCGTGGCACCGTCGTCACCGGCCGGGTGGAGCGCGGTGTGCTCCTCCCGAACGAGGACGTCGAGATCGTCGGTATCAAGGACAAGGGCATCAAGACCAAGGTCACCGCGATCGAGATGTTCCGGAAGACCCTGGAGGACGCCCGCGCGGGTGAGAACGTCGGCCTGCTGCTGCGCGGTACCAAGCGCGACGAGGTCGAGCGCGGCATGGTCGTGGTGAAGCCGGGTACGAACACCCCGCACACCGAGTTCGAGGCGACCGTCTACATCCTCTCCAAGGAGGAGGGTGGCCGGCACACCCCGTTCTTCCAGAACTACCGGCCGCAGTTCTACTTCCGTACCACCGACGTCACCGGTGTCGTCACGCTGCCCGAGGGCACCGAGATGGTCATGCCGGGCGACAACACGTCGATGTCGGTCAAGCTCATCCAGCCGATCGCGATGGAGGACAACCTCAAGTTCGCGATCCGTGAGGGTGGCCGGACCGTCGGCGCCGGTTTCGTCACGAAGATCGTCAAGTAACAGGTAACCCCGATTAGCGTTGCCGTACGCGGTACGGCATACTAGTCAGGTTGCGTCCGCGCAGGGTGGTTGGCTGCCCAGCAGTCAACCACCCTCGCACGGTGTCCGGCCTTGGAGACACGGCCGGAGCCTTGACCCTCGGACGGGGTCAGCCCCGCGAAACACCCCAGGTCGCTCCGGGAATCCGGGGCGGAGCCTGGCTCCAGGGCGCGACACGCCCGACCGCGGGGGTGGGCGGAATCCGGGGGAAGCCCCGCGACACAGCGGCATCGAGAGAAGGAACAGAAGCCACCATGGCGGGACAGAAGATCCGCATCCGGCTCAAGGCCTACGACCACGAGGTCGTCGACTCCTCGGCGCGGAAGATCGTCGAGACGGTGACGCGCACCGGGGCGCAGGTCGCGGGCCCGGTGCCGCTGCCCACGGAAATCAACCGTTTCTGCGTCATCCGGTCGCCGCACAAGTACAAGGACTCGCGCGAGCACTTCGAGATGCGCACGCACAAGCGTCTGATCGACATCATCGACCCGACCCCGAAGACGGTCGACTCGCTCATGCGCCTCGACCTGCCGGCTGGCGTCGACATCGAGATCAAGCTGTAGGGACTGCGACTAATGGACAGGCAAGTTAAGGGCATCCTGGGCGCCAAGCTCGGCATGACCCAGGTCTGGGACAACAATCGGGTTGTGCCGGTGACCGTGGTGCAGGCCGGCCCGTGCGTCGTGACCCAGGTGCGAACCGGTGACAAGGACGGCTACTCGGCGATCCAGCTGGCGTACGGCGCGATCGACCCCCGCAAGGTCAAGAAGCCGCGGGCCGGTCACTTCGCGAAGTCGGGTGTGGCCCCGCGCCGGCACATCGTCGAGCTCCGCACGGCCGACGCGAGCGACTACGAGCTCGGCCAGGAGGTCACCGTCGACAGCTTCGCGCCCGGCGGAACGATCGACGTGACCGGTAAGACCAAGGGCAAGGGCTTCGCCGGTGTCATGAAGCGGCACGGCTTCCACGGCCTGCGTGCCAGCCACGGTGTCGAGCGCAAGCACCGCTCGCCCGGTTCCATCGGCGCCTGCGCGACCCCCGGTCGTGTCTTCAAGGGCGTACGGATGGCCGGCCGCATGGGTGGTGTGCGCTACACGGTGCAGAACCTCACCGTGCAGGCGGTCGACGCCGAGAACAACCTGCTGCTGGTGAAGGGCGCCATCCCCGGCCCCAAGGGCGCGCTGGTCCTGGTCCGCTCCGCGGCCAAGACCCAGGCCAAGAAGGGTGGTGTCAAGTAATGGCGACGGTTGACGTGCTCAACGCCGAAGGCGTCAAGAGCGGTTCGGTCGACCTTCCCGGCGAGGTCTTCGACGTACAGGCCAACGTCCCGTTGATGCACCAGGTCGTGGTGGCTCAGCTCGCGGCGGCCCGGCAGGGCACGCACAAGGCCAAGACCCGCGGCGAGGTGGCCGGCGGCGGCAAGAAGCCGTACAAGCAGAAGGGCACCGGCCGGGCGCGGCAGGGCTCCATCCGCGCGCCGCAGTTCGCCGGCGGTGGCGTCGTGCACGGCCCCGTGCCGCGTGACTACAGCCAGCGGACCCCGAAGAAGATGAAGGCCGCCGCACTGCGGGGGGCGCTCTCCGACCGCGCCCGCGCCGGCCAGCTGCACGTGGTGGAGGCGTTCGTCACCGGCGAGAAGCCGTCGACCAAGGCCGCCATCGCCACGCTGCGCAAGGCCACCGAGGCCCGGCGGGTGCTGGTCGTGCTGAGCAGCACCGACGAGCTCAACTGGCTGTCGCTGCGTAACGAGGCGAGCGTGCACCTGATCGAGGCCGGCCAGCTCAACACCTACGACGTGCTGGTCGCCGACGACGTGGTCTTCACCAAGGAGGCCCTGGACGAGTTCCTGCGCGTCCCGGCGGCGTCGAAGTCCGAGGAGAGCGACAAGTGACCACCATCGCTGACCCCCGCGACATCATCGTCGCGCCGGTGGTCTCCGAGAAGAGCTACAGCGAGCTGAACCGGAACTGGTACACGTTCCTGGTCCACCCGGACGCCAACAAGACCGAGATCAAGATCGCGATCCAGCAGATCTTCAACGTCCGCGTCCTGACGGTGAACACGCTCAACCGCGAAGGCAAGCGCAAGCGGACCCGTACCGGTTTCGGTCAGCGCAAGGCCACCAAGCGGGCGATGGTGAAGCTGGCTGACGGTGATCGTATCGAGGCCTTCGGCGGCCCGGTCGGCTGAGGGGTATAGACAATGGCTATCCGTAAGTACAAGCCGACGACCCCGGGCCGCCGTGGCTCCAGCGTCGCCGACTTCGCCGAGATCACGCGGTCGACTCCCGAAAAGTCGCTGCTGGCTCCGCTGCCGAAGAAGGGTGGGCGCAACGCCCACGGCCGGATCACCGCGCGGCACCAGGGTGGTGGGCACAAGCGCCAGTACCGTCTGATCGACTTCAAGCGGGTCGACAAGGACGGCGTACCGGCGAAGGTCGCCCACATCGAGTACGACCCCAACCGCACCGCGCGGATCGCGCTGCTGCACTACGCCGACGGCGAGAAGCGCTACATCATCGCGCCGAAGGACCTGAAGCAGGGCGACACGGTCGAGTCGGGCCCCACGGCCGACATCAAGCCGGGCAATAACCTGCCGCTGCGCAATATTCCGGTCGGTACCACGATCCACGGGGTGGAGCTGCGTCCCGGTGGCGGTGCCAAGCTGGCCCGCTCGGCCGGCGTCGGCATCCAGCTGCTCGGCCGGGAAGGCGCCTACGCCACGCTGCGGATGCCGTCCGGTGAGATCCGGCGGGTCGACGTCCGGTGCCGGGCGACCGTCGGTGAGATCGGCAACGCCGACCAGTCAAACATCAACTGGGGCAAGGCCGGCCGCATGCGCTGGAAGGGCAAGCGCCCGACCGTACGTGGTGTCGCCATGAACCCGGTCGACCACCCGCACGGTGGTGGTGAGGGCAAGACCTCCGGTGGTCGCCACCCGGTCAACCCGCAGGGTAAGCCCGAAGGCCGTACCCGTCGTAAGGGCCAGCCGAGCGACCGGCTGATCGTCCGCCGCCGCTACGCGACCCGCAAGCGCGGCTAAGGAGAAGTCAAGACATGCCTCGCAGCCTGAAGAAGGGCCCGTTCATCGACGACCACCTGCTCAAGAAGGTGGAGACGCAGAACGAGAAGGGCTCGAAGAACGTCATCAAGACCTGGTCGCGACGCTCGACGATCATCCCCGAGATGCTGGGGCACACGATCGCCGTGCACGACGGGCGCAAGCACGTCCCGGTGTTCGTCACCGAGTCGATGGTCGGGCACAAGCTCGGCGAGTTCGCGCTCACCCGCACGTTCAAGGGTCACGAGAAGGACGACCGGAAGAGCCGCCGCCGCTGACGCGGCAGCCACGGATAGAGGATCAAGGGGTTTCAGCGATGCCAGTTAAGGGCGACGCTCCGGTGCTCCCGGGCGCGCGGGCGATTGCGCGTTACGTGCGCATCTCGCCGAACAAGGCGCGCCGGGTGGTCAACCTCGTCCGCGGTTTGCCCGCGAAGGAGGCGCTCACGGTGCTCCAGTTCGCGCCGCAGGCCGCGAGCGAGCAGGTCTACAAGGTGCTCGCCAGCGCGATCGCCAACGCCGAGAACAACGAGCGGCTGGACCCCGACGCGCTGCTCGTCAGCGAGGCGTTCGTCGACGAGGGACCGACCATGAAGCGGTTCCAGCCGCGCGCGCAGGGCCGGGCCTACCGGATCCGCAAGCGCACCTGCCACATCACCATCGCGGTGGAGGCGGTCGCGCCGGCGGCACGTCCGGCGAAGAAGGCCGCGGCGAAGAAGGCCGCGCCCGCCGAGGCGAAGCCGGAGACCAAGGCGCAGGCCAGCGAGTCTGCGAGTAACACGGAGGGTGCCGAGTAATGGGTCAGAAGGTTCACCCGCACGGGTTTCGGCTCGGCATCTCGACCGACTGGAAGTCCCGGTGGTACGCCGACAAGCTCTACAAGGACTACATCGCCGAGGACGTCAAGATCCGGCGGATGATGTCCAAGGGCCTGGAGCGCGCGGGTATCTCCAAGGTCGACATCGAGCGGACCCGGGACCGGGTCCGGGTCGACATCCACACCGCCCGGCCGGGCATCGTCATCGGCCGTAAGGGCGCGGAGGCCGACCGGATCCGTGGCGAGCTGGAGAAGCTGACCGGCAAGCAGGTGCAGCTCAACATCCTCGAGGTGAAGAGCCCCGAGTCGGACGCCCAGCTCGTGGCGCAGGGCGTCGCGGAGCAGCTCTCCAGCCGGGTCAGCTTCCGGCGGGCGATGCGCAAGGCGATGCAGTCGGCGATGAAGAACTCGATCGTCAAGGGCATCCGGGTGCAGGTTTCCGGCCGCCTCGGCGGTGCGGAGATGAGCCGCACGGAGTTCTACCGCGAGGGTCGCGTTCCGCTGCACACGCTGCGCGCCAACATCGAGTACGGGTTCTTCGAGGCCCGTACCACCTTCGGCCGGATCGGTGTGAAGGTCTGGATCTACAAGGGTGACGCCGTACCGGGCCGCGAGGCCCCGGTCGAGGCGGGTCCCGCGCGTCCCCGTCGGGAACGTGGCGACCGGCCCGAGCGGCCGCGTCGTGGGCGCTCCGGCTCGACCGGTACGACCGCCGGCGGCACCGAGGCCGGACGGGCTGCGCAGGCCGCGCAGGCCGAGGCCGCGGAAGCCCCGAACGACAGCGCCGCCGCGGCGGCCGCCCCGGCTCCGGCCGGGAACGACAGCTCAGCGCAGGAGGGCTGACACATGCTGATGCCGCGCAAGCCCCCGAAGGGCTTCCGCAAGCCGCACCACCCGGATCGCAGCGGCGCTTCGAAGGGCGGCAACCGGGTGGTCTTCGGCGAGTTCGGTATCCAGGCGCTCGAGCCGGCGTACGTCACGAACCGGCAGATCGAGTCGGCCCGTATCGCCATGACCCGCCACATCAAGCGTGGTGGCAAGGTCTGGATCACCGTTTTCCCGGACCAGGCCCTCACCAAGAAGCCGGCCGAAACCCGGATGGGTTCCGGTAAGGGTTCGCCTGAGTGGTGGGTCGCGAACATCAAGCCCGGTCGGGTGCTGTTCGAGATGTCCTTCCCCAACGAGCAGATCGCGCGTGAGGCCATGCGCCGCGCGATCCACAAGCTCCCGATGAAGTGCCGCATTGTGACGCGCGAAGTGGGTGAATCCTGATGGCAGCGGGCGTTAAGGCCGCCGAGCTGCGTGAGCTCTCCGACGAGGAGCTGGTCACGAAGCTCCGCGAGGCCAAGGCGGAGCTGTTCAACCTCCGCGTGCAGAGCGCGACCGGTCAGCTGGACAACAACCGCCGGCTCCAGGTCGTTCGTCGGGAGATCGCCCGGATCTACACGATCATGCGTGAGCGTGAGCTGGGGCTCTCGGCCGCGCCGGATGAGGTGACTGCAGCATGAGCGAGAACACGGCCGCCGCTCCACGGGCCCAGCGCAAGGTACGCGAGGGCCTCGTGATCAGCGACAAGATGGAAAAGACCGTCGTCGTCGAGGTCGAGGACCGGGTCAAGCACCCGCTGTACGGCAAGGTCATGCGCCGGACCAGCAAGCTGAAGGCGCACGACGAGCAGAACGCGTGCGGCATCGGTGACCGGGTCCTGCTGATGGAGACCCGCCCGCTGTCCGCCACCAAGCGGTGGCGGATCGTGGAGATCCTGGAAAAGGCCAAGTAGCGAAGGCTTCGAGCTCGTCCGGCGTCGCCGGGCGCGGGTTCCGCCAGGCTCCGGCCGTGCGAGCGGCCGGAGAACCGGCAGACATAGGAGATAGACGTGATTCAGCAGGAGTCGCGACTGCGCGTCGCCGACAACACGGGTGCCCGGGAGATCCTGTGCATCCGGGTGCTCGGTGGCTCCGGTCGGCGCTACGCGGGCATCGGCGACGTCATCGTGGCCACCGTCAAGGACGCGATCCCGGGTGCCGGTGTGAAGAAGGGCGACGTCGTCAAGGCGGTCATCGTCCGCACCGCCAAGGAGAGGCGGCGCCCGGACGGTTCGTACATCCGTTTCGACGAGAACGCCGCCGTGATCATCAAAGACGGTGGTGACCCGCGCGGGACCCGTATCTTCGGGCCTGTCGGGCGTGAGCTGCGGGACAAGCGGTTCATGAAGATCATCAGCCTCGCCCCGGAGGTGTTGTGACTGTGAAGGTCAAGAAGGGCGACACGGTCATCGTCATCGCCGGCAAGGACAAGGGTGCCAAGGGCAAGGTCATCGCGGCCTACCCGCGGCAGGACAAGGTCCTGGTCGAGGGCGTGAACCGCGTCAAGAAGCACGAACGCATCCGCACCACCCAGCGCGGCGCGAAGACCGGTGGCATCGTCACCCAGGAGGCTGCGATCCACGTCTCGAACGTGCAGATCCTCGACTCCGACGGCAAGCCGACCCGGGTCGGATACCGGTTCGACGACAACGGCCAGAAGGTCCGCATCGCGCGCAGCAACGGTAAGGACCTGTGATGACCACCGCTACCGAGACCAAGATCACGCCGCGGCTCAAGGAGCGGTACCGCAACGAGATCGTCGGACAGCTGCGCGAGCAGTTCCAGTACGGCAACCCGATGCAGGTGCCCGGCCTCGTCAAGATCGTCGTCAACATGGGTGTCGGCGAGGCAGCTCGCGACGCCAAGCTGATCGAGGGTGCGGTCCGCGACCTGGCCACCATCACCGGCCAGAAGCCGCAGGTACGTCGGGCCACCAAGTCCATCGCGCAGTTCAAGCTGCGGGAGGGCATGCCGATCGGCGCCAAGGTGACGCTGCGCGGCGACCGGATGTGGGAGTTCCTCGACCGGCTGCTGTCGATCGCACTGCCGCGTATCCGTGACTTCCGCGGTCTCGACGGGCGCAAGCTCGACGGGAACGGCAACTACACGTTCGGTCTGACCGAGCAGTCGGTGTTCCACGAGATCGACCAGGACCGGATCGATCGCCAGCGGGGCATGGACATCACGGTGGTCACCACCGCCACGACCGACGACGAGGGCCGGGCGCTGCTGAAGTTCCTGGGCTTCCCGTTCAAGGAGAACTGAGCGAATGGCCAAGAAGGCGCTGATCCTCAAGGCGGCCGCGAAGCCGAAGTTCTCGGTTCGCGCGTACACCCGCTGCCAGCGTTGCGGGCGTCCGAAGGCGGTCTACCGCAAGTTCGGCCTCTGCCGGGTGTGCATCCGGGAGATGGCTCACCGCGGTGAGCTGCCCGGCGTGTCCAAGGCTTCCTGGTAACTAGCTATTGCTCTTCGCCGTAGGCCCGGGGCGCGAGCCCCGGGAACCCCGGCGAGAAAGGCTGACAGAACCCATGACGATGACCGACCCGATCGCAGACATGCTCACTCGTCTGCGTAACGCCAACCAGGCGTACCACGACCAGGTGACGATGCCCTACTCGAAGATCAAGGCGAACATCGCCGAGGTTCTCAAGGCCGAGGGCTACATCGCGACCTGGTCGGTCGAGGAGCCCGCGGAGGGCGCCGTCGGCAAGCGACTGGTCGTCGAGCTGAAGTACGGCCAGAACCGCGAGCGGAGCCTGGCCGGCATCAAGCGCGTCTCCAAGCCCGGTCTGCGGGTCTACGCCAAGTCGGACGGGCTCCCGCGGGTGCTCGGTGGACTCGGTGTGGCGATCATTTCGACGTCGCAGGGACTGCTGACCGACCGGCAGGCCCGCAAGCGGAGCGTTGGCGGGGAAGTCCTCGCCTTCGTCTGGTAACGGGGGCCCTGGCGTGAGCACCAAGTGCGCCGCGAAGCGGAGCCCCGCAGTCGCGAACGAAGGAAATGATCGATAATGTCGCGTATTGGACGTAAGTCGATCCCGGTGCCGGCTGGCGTCGAGGTCACGATCGACGGGCAGACCGTGAAGGTCAAGGGCCCGAAGGGCGAGCTGTCGCACACCCTCGCCGAGCCGATCACGGCTGAGCGCGGCGACGACGGCGAACTGCACGTCAACCGGCCGAACGACGAGCGGCGCGCCAAGGAGTTGCACGGCCTGAGCCGGACCCTGGTCGCCAACATGATCGTCGGGGTGACGGACGGCTACCGCAAGAGCCTGGAGATCCGGGGCACCGGCTACCGGGTCGCGGCGAAGGGCAGCGATCTCGAGTTCGCGCTCGGGTTCTCGCACCCGGTCCTCGTGACCCCGCCGGCGGGTATCACCTTCACGGTGGAGAAGCCGACGCTGTTCCACGTGGCCGGCATCGACAAGCAGCTCGTCGGTGAGGTCGCCGCGAACATCCGGAAGATCCGTCCGCCGGAGCCCTACAAGGGCAAGGGTGTCAAGTACCTGGACGAGGTAATCCGCCGTAAGGCTGGAAAGGCAGGTAAGAAGTGACCGCCACGCTGCTCAAGCGTCGTCGCGGCGTCGCTGCCAAGCGCGCCGTCGGGCGGGCGCGTCGGCACTTCCGGGTGCGCAAGAACATCAGCGGCACCGCCGAGCGTCCGCGCCTGGTCGTCACCCGTTCGCTGCGGCACATCACGGCCCAGATCGTCGACGACACCAAGGGGCACACCCTGGCGTCGGCCTCGACCCTGGACGAGTCGATCCGCGGTGCCGAGGGTGACAAGAGCGCCCTGGCCGGCAAGGTCGGTGCACTGGTCGCCGAGCGCGCCAAGGCCGCTGGTATTTCGAAGGTCGTCTTCGACCGCGGTGGCAACCGGTACGCGGGGCGTCTCGCCGCGCTGGCCGACGCCGCCCGCGAAGCCGGGCTTGAGTTCTAACCCCGTCACGAGAAGGAAGGAAGGCTGCTGATGCCAGGTCAACAGCGCCGTGGCGGCGGGTCCGGTGGCAACGAGGGTGGTCGCCGCGACAACCGCCGTGAGGGCGGCCGCGGAAACGCGCCCGTCGAGAAGACCCCGCACCTCGAGCGGGTAGTCGCCATCAACCGGGTGGCCAAGGTCGTGAAGGGTGGTCGTCGCTTCAGCTTCACCGCCCTGGTGATCGTGGGCGACGGTGACGGCACCGTGGGTGTGGGTTACGGAAAGGCCAAGGAGGTGCCCGCGGCGATCGCCAAGGGCGTCGAGGAGGCCAAGAAGCACTTCTTCAAGGTGCCCCGGATCGCCGCGTCGATCCCGCACCCGGTGCAGGGCGAGGACGCCGCTGGCGTCGTCCTGCTCAAGCCGGCCAGCGCCGGTACGGGTGTCATCGCCGGTGGCCCGGTGCGTGCCGTGCTGGAGTGCGCCGGTATCCACGACGTGCTCTCGAAGAGCCTCGGCTCCTCGAACCCGATCAACATCGTGCACGCGACCGTGGCCGCCCTGAAGGCTCTCGAATCGCCGGAGGCGGTCGCTGCCCGTCGTGGTCTGCCGGTCGAGGACGTCGCGCCGGCCGCCATGCTGGCGGCTCGCGCGGGTGTGGGGGCATGACGATGGCACGTCTCAAGGTCACCCAGCTCAGGTCGGAGATCGGGGCCAAGCGCAACCAGCGTGAGTCGCTGCGGTCGCTCGGTCTCAAGCGGATCAACGACGTGGTGGTCAAGGAGGACCGGCCCGAGATTCGGGGCATGATCTTCACCGTGAACCACCTCGTGAAGGTCGAGGAGGTTGACTAATGACGATCAAGGTTCACCACCTCCGTCCGGCCCCCGGTGCCAAGACCGCCAAGACCCGCGTGGGTCGCGGTGAGGGCTCCAAGGGCAAGACCGCCGGTCGGGGTACCAAGGGTTCGAAGGCCCGCAAGAACATCTCGGCGGCGTTCGAGGGTGGGCAGATGCCCATCCACATGCGTCTGCCGAAGCTGAAGGGCTTCAAGAACAAGAACAAGGTCGTGTTCCAGGTGGTCAACCTGGACCGGCTCGCGGAACTCTTCCCCAACGGCGGCCAGGTCGGTCCGGCCGAGCTGGTCGAGGCCGGCGCGGTCCGCAAGGGCCAGCCGGTCAAGGTTCTCGGCACCGGTGAACTGGGCGGCGTCCAGCTCCAGGTGTCGGCGCAGGCGTTCAGCACCTCGGCCAAGGAGAAGATCACCGCGGCCGGTGGCTCGGTCACCGAGCTGTAAGGAACTACCGGGTCGTGGCGTCCGATCAGTTGGAAGCAACTGGCGGGCGCCACGGTCTACTGAGGGACCAATCGTCCCGTTAATATCGGTACCGGTGGATGTGGCAGGACGGACCTGCCCCTAAACCGATTGGACTGTTACAGTCCGAGTCCCAGCCATGGTTTGCGGGCTCAACCCGCCCGCGACCAACCCTGACCGCCACTGACTCAGCCGGCGGCCCGCCTCGCGCAGGAGGAAAGAGTTGCTCTCCGCCTTCAGCAGTGCGTTCCGCACGCCTGACCTGCGCAAGAAGCTGCTGTTCACAGTGGCTATCGTCGCGATCTACCGGCTCGGCGCGACGATCCCCAGCCCCGGCGTGTCCTACGGCAACGTGCAGAACTGCATCGACGCCATGGAGAACGGGGAGACCAGCGGTGTCTTCACACTGCTGAACCTCTTCTCCGGTGGCGCGCTGCTCTCGCTGTCGGTCTTTGCGCTCGGCATTATGCCGTACATCACAGCCTCGATCATCCTCCAGCTGCTCACAGTCGTGATCCCGCGACTTGAGCAGCTGCGCAAGGAAGGCCAGTCCGGCCAGGCGAAGATCACCCAGTACACCCGTTACCTGACCCTCGGGCTCGGTGTGCTCCAGGCTTCGGCCTTCGTCGCCCTGGCCCGGTCCGGTCAGCTCTTCCAGGGCAACTGCCCGCAGAGCGATCCGCAGTTCGCGATCATCCCCGAGGGCACCGGCCTGCCGACCTGGCTCACCGTCACGGTCCTGGTCATCACGATGACCGCCGGCACCGGTCTGGTCATGTGGCTCGGCGAGCTGATCACCGACCGCGGCGTCGGCAACGGCATGTCGGTCCTGATCTTCACCTCGATCGCCGCCCGGCTCCCCAGCGAGGGCTGGTCGATCAAGACCACCAACGGTTGGGGCATGTTCGCCCTGGTGATCGCCCTGGTGCTGATCGTCATCACCGCCGTGGTCTTCATCGAGCAGGCGCAGCGTCGCATCCCGGTGCAGTACGCGAAGCGCATGATCGGTCGCCGGATGTACGGCGGTACGTCGACCTACATCCCGCTGAAGGTCAACCAGGCCGGTGTCATCCCGGTCATCTTCGCCTCGTCGCTGCTCTACCTGCCCCAGCTCGGTCTGCAGTTCTTCGACCCGAACGACCCGGGCGACGTGCAGATCTGGGTGCAGAACAACCTGGCGGACCCGCGTAGCCCGATCTACATCGCGGTCTACTTCCTGATGATCATCTTCTTTACGTACTTCTACGTCTCGATCACGTTCAACCCGACCGAGGTCGCGGACAACATGAAGAAGTACGGTGGCTTCGTCCCCGGCATCCGGCCGGGCAAGCCCACCGCCGAATACCTCGACTTCATCCTGAGCCGGATCACCCTGCCGGGCGCGCTCTACCTCGGCCTCATCTCGATCCTGCCGAACTTCTTCTTCATCTGGCTCAACAGCGACCAGTACGTGAACTTCCCGTTCGGTGGCACCGCGGTGCTCATCATGGTCGGCGTCGGATTGGAAACCGTGAAGCAGATCGAGAGTCAACTCATGCAGCGGAACTACGAAGGGTTCCTGCGGTAAATGAGACTGGTTCTGGTTGGCCCCCCAGGGGCGGGGAAGGGGACCCAGGCGGAGTTCATCGCCGCTCACCTGTCGGTGCCCAAGATCTCCACGGGGGACATCTTCCGGGCCAACGTCTCCCAGGGCACACCGCTGGGAGTCGAGGCCAAGCGCTACATGGACGCGGGCAAGCTGGTCCCGGACGAAGTGACCATCAACATGGTCCGGGGCCGGCTCGCCGAGGCGGACGCGGCCGAGGGGTTCCTGCTCGACGGGTTCCCCCGGACCACTCCGCAGGCCGCGGCCCTGGACAAGCTTCTGGCCGACCTCGGGACCGCGCTCGACCTCGTGATGGAGCTGGTCGTCGACGACGACGAGGTGATCCGGCGCCTGTCGGGCCGGCGCACCTGCCGGGGCTGCGGCAAGATCTGGCATGTCGAGTTTGACGCGACCACCCGCGAAGGGGTCTGCGACCGCTGCGGCGCCGACCTGTTCCAGCGTGACGACGACAAGGCCGAGACGATCGCCGAACGCCTCGTCGAGTACGCGCACAAGACGGCGCCGCTGGTCGACTACTACGGTGCCCAGGGCAAGCTGGTCGGCATCGACGCGACCGGCCCGGTCGAAGACGTCACGGTACGGGCTATCGACGCACTGCGGTCGTACGGCGGTTAGGCTCGATCAAGCGGGCGCGACCCGGTTCCTCCGCGCGCACCGCGACCGTCAACGGAAGGCCCGATACCTCGCATGCGCCGCCAGCGGCTGAACATACAGCTCAAGACTCCCGAGCAGATCGACCTGATGCGCGCCGCGGGACTCGTCGTCGCCGCGGCACTGGCGCGGATGCGTGAGGCGGTGGCGCCCGGGGTCACCACGGCCGATCTGGACGCGATCGCCGAGTCGGTGATCCGGGATGCGGGCGCGGTCCCGTCGTTCAAGGGCTACCACGGGTTCCCGGCCACGATCTGCTCATCGGTCAACGAGCAGATCGTGCACGCCATCCCGTCGCCGGACCAGGTCCTGCGGGACGGTGACCTCATCTCGATCGACTGTGGGGCTGTCCTCGACGGTTGGCACGGCGACGCGGCGATCACGGTGGGCGTCGGTGACGTGGACCCGGCCCTGCTGCGGATGGCCGAGGTCGCCGAGGACGCGATGTGGGCGGGCATCGCG
This sequence comes from Polymorphospora rubra, assembly GCF_018324255.1. Lineage (GTDB taxonomy): Bacteria > Actinomycetota > Actinomycetes > Mycobacteriales > Micromonosporaceae > Polymorphospora > Polymorphospora rubra. The sequence goes on along the minus strand of NZ_AP023359.1, from coordinate 1,698,192 downwards.
GCGGCGGCCCAGGGCGCCGGCTCCGGCCGGGGCCGGCTCACCGACATCTCCCACGCCGTGGAGACGGCGGTTCGTAAGGGTGGCCGCTACGGCATCGTCGACGGGTACGGCGGGCACGGCATCGGCACCGAGATGCACCAGGACCCGCACGTGCTCAACCACGGCCGGCCGGGCCGAGGGCCGGCGCTGGTGCCCGGCATGGCGCTGGCGATCGAGCCGATGATCACGATGGGGTCGCCCAAAACCGTCGAACTGGCCGACGGCTGGACCGTGGTCACCCGTGACGGTTCGGTCGCGGCGCACGTCGAACACTCCTCGGCGATTCTCGACGACGGCATCTGGGTGCTCACGGCACCGGACGGCGGCCGGAGTCGGCTGGGTGACCTGGTGACCGCCCGGCAGCCGGCGACGTCCCCGCCGGCGTGACGCGCCGCGGGGCGACGCCCGAGCGGCCGCGGCCCCCGGTGGCCTGGAGGGCCGACCGGCGCGGGCGTCCTGGGTCGGGGATGGCATCCTCGTAGGCATGGATCGGCGTGAGGACATGCGCGCGGCGGACTCCGATCGGGAGGCGGTCGCCGAGCAACTGCGGGTCGCGTTGGGTGAAGGCCGGCTTGACCTGCACGAATACGACGAACGGCTTCAGCGGGTCTATCTCGCGAAGACGTATGCCGATCTTGACGGGTTGCTCTCCGACCTACCGGGCACCATCCCCGCGGCGGAGGCGCAGCTCGTGCCGATCGGCGAGAAAGCGGAGTTGGTAGCCGAGCCGGACGGGCGCTACCCGCACGCGACGCGGCGCTGGCTGGCCGACACCTGGGACGGGTACGGCCTCACAGTCGGCATCGTGGTCGGCATCTGGGCGGTCATCTGCCTGATGACGCAGGAGCTGATGTACTTCTGGCCGGGGTGGGTGGCCGGTCCCTGGGGGGCGGTCCTGATCGCGATCACGATCAGCGGTCTGGTCACGGGCGAGCCGCAGAAGTGGGCGGCGAAGGAGGCCCGTAAGCGGCAGGCGAAAGCAGAGAAGAAAGCCCGCAAAAAGGCTGAAAAGGGATCTGATTTCGAGGATGACGACTGACCCGTCATCTGCGGCGGGGTGACCAGGACCTCGGTTTGCCGTCGATACCTGGGCGCGCGTACACTGGCTGATCGGCGCACAGCGTCCACTCCATCATGCCCACCCTGCGCTTCCGGTGGGTCTTGGAGCCGCGGCTGGCGCGGGCCGTTCCACGTCACGGGCATGTTCCCGTAGCGGAGGGCGACCCGTGAAAGGCGTTGTGAGCCATCCGGATAAACCGACGTCAGGACAGCGGAGGACATGCCGAAAAAAGACGGGGCCATCGAGATCGAAGGCCGGGTCATCGAACCACTGCCGAACGCGATGTTTCGGGTGGAGTTGGCCAACGGTCACAAGGTGCTGGCTCACATCAGTGGCAAGATGCGGCAGCACTACATCCGCATCCTGCCCGAGGACCGGGTGGTCGTCGAGCTCTCGCCGTACGACCTGACCCGCGGGCGCATCGTCTACCGCTACAAGTAACACCTGACGACGGCCGGGATGTCCCCGTGTCCGTCTTCGAAGTCCGGCGCGCGACGCGTCGTGTCGCCGGGTGTAGATGGGAAGTAAGGCAAACCGTGAAGGTCAAGCCGAGCGTCAAGAGGATCTGCAACAACTGCCGGGTCATCCGGCGGCACGGCCGGGTCATGGTCATCTGCAAGACCGACCCGCGCCACAAGCAGCGCCAGGGCTGAACCCCTCCGCTGGCAGATCGCACAACCGAACAAGCTCGTCCCAGCCGCGGGAGTTTCGCCGTCAAGGCGTACGCGCGTGGCAGACCCCCGGTCGGAGGCCGGGGCCCGTCCGGGCAGGCGGGGTGGGTCGGGCACAGACCTCCGTGAGAAAACACGAGGAGTACGCCCGCACATGGCACGTCTAGTCGGCGTCGACCTCCCCGCGACAAGCGGTTGGAGATCGCGCTCACCTACATCTTCGGGGTCGGCCGGACCCGCGCGATCGAAACCCTGAGCGCGACCGGCATCAGCCCCGACAAGCGCACCAAGGACCTCACCGACGAGGAGCTCGTGCAGCTCCGCGATCACATCGAGGCCAACTACAAGGTTGAAGGCGACCTGCGCCGCGAGGTCGCCGCCGACATCCGCCGCAAGGTCGAGATCGGCTGCTACGAGGGCATCCGGCACCGCCGCGGTCTTCCCGTCCGGGGACAGCGGACCCGTACCAACGCCCGCACCCGTAAGGGCCCGAAGCGGACCGTCGCCGGCAAGAAGAAGGCCGGTAAGAAGTAGGTCCTTGATCGGAATTGGTGGTCGTTCGCCGTCGTGGTTGACCGGGCCGCTACCGATCTGGGGTCTACGGAAGTTGACGGGGTCAGACGGGTCGTTCGCCGTCGAAGAGCACGGCGACGAGCCGCCGAGAACGGCCGTGCGATCAGCAACCGATCTTTTGGAACAAACAGGAGCGCACTGACTTATGCCACCGAAGGCTCGTGCCGGAGCCGCTGTCAAGAAGGTCCGGCGCAAGGAACGCAAGAACGTCGCCCACGGGCAGGCGCATATCAAGAGCACGTTCAACAACACCATCGTGTCGATCACCGACCCGACCGGTGCGGTCATCTCCTGGGCCTCCGCGGGCCAGGTGGGCTTCAAGGGCTCCCGCAAGTCGACCCCGTTCGCCGCGCAGCTCGCCGCCGAGGCGGCTGCCCGTCGGGCGATGGAGCACGGCATGCGCAAGGTCGACGTGTTCGTCAAGGGCCCCGGCTCCGGCCGGGAAACCGCCATCCGTTCGCTGCAGGCCGTCGGCCTCGAGGTCGGGCAGATCTCCGACGTCACGCCGCAGCCGCACAACGGGTGCCGTCCGCCGAAGCGTCGCCGGGTCTGAGAGGTAGATAGAGATGGCTCGTTACACGGGTGCCGACTGCCGTCGTTGCCGGCGCGAGAAGATGAAGCTGTTCCTCAAGGGCAGCAAGTGCGACGGGCCGAAGTGCCCGTTCGAATCGCGTCCCTTCCCGCCCGGCCAGCACGGCCGTGGTCGGACGAAGGAGACCGAGTACCTGCTCCAGCTCCGCGAGAAGCAGAAGGCCCGTCGCGTCTACGGCGTGCTCGAGCGGCAGTTCCGCGGCTACTACGAGGAGGCCGTCGCCAAGCAGGCCAAGACCGGTGAGGTCCTCCTCCAGATCCTCGAGTCGCGGCTCGACAACGTGGTCTACCGGGCTGGTTACGCCAAGTCCCGCGACATGGCCCGTCAGCTGGTCAAGCACGGTCACTTCACGGTCAACGGCACGAAGGTCGACATTCCTTCGTTCCGCGTGAAGGAGCACGACATCATCGAGGTCCGGGGCAAGTCCAAGGAGATGACCCCGTTCATCGTGGCGCAGGCCGAGGCTGGCTCGCGTACCGTTCCGGCCTGGCTCGAGGCGATCCCGAGCCAGCTGAAGATCCTCGTTCACTCGCTCCCGGCCCGCCAGGTCATCGACACGCAGGTCCAGGAGCAGCTGATCGTCGAGCTCTACTCCAAGTAGTCCGGCCGGCCCTGGTGGCCGACCCGGCCCCGGCCGACCCCTGTGGGTCGGTCGGGGGCTCACCCGGCCCGCGCGGGCCGATCCGGAGCACCGCCCCGCCGGCGCGAGCCGGCGGGGCCGCTCCACACCACATTGGTTGTGGGCGTCAAATGGTGGGCGCCCCGACACAAGGAGAACGCAGTGCTCATCACCCAGCGGCCGACCCTCACCGAGGAGTCGATCAGCGAGACCCGGTCCCGGTTCACCATCGAACCGCTGGAGCCGGGCTTTGGCTACACGCTCGGCAACTCGCTGCGGCGTACGCTGCTCTCGTCCATCCCGGGCGCGGCGGTCACGTCGATCAAGATCGACGGCGTCCTGCACGAGTTCACCACGATCCCCGGCGTCAAGGAGGACGTGGTCGAGCTCGTCATGAACGTCAAGGAGCTGAGCGTCAGCTCCGAGGTCGACGAGCCGGTCAGCATGTACCTGCGTAAGCAGGGGCCGGGCGACGTCACGGCCGGCGACATCCAGCCCCCGGCCGGTGTCTCGGTGCACAACCCCGACCTGAAGCTCGCGACCCTCAACGGCAAGGGCCGGCTCGACATGGAGCTGACCGTCGAGCGGGGCCGTGGCTACGTGACGGCCGCGCAGAACAAGCAGGCCGGCGCCGAGATCGGCCGGATCCCGGTCGACTCGATCTACTCGCCCGTGCTGAAGGTGACCTACCGGGTCGAGGCGACCCGTGTCGAGCAGCGCACCGACTTCGACCGGCTGATCATCGACGTCGAGACCAAGGCGTCGATCGGCCCGCGGACCGCGATCGCGTCCGCCGGTTCGACCCTGGTCGAGCTCTTCGGGCTGGCCCGCGAGCTGGACGAGACCGCGGAGGGCATCGACATCGGCCCGTCGCAGGGCGACCTCCAGCACGCCGCCGATCTGGCGCTGCCGATCGAGGAGCTGGACCTGACCGTACGGTCCTACAACTGCCTCAAGCGCGAGGGCATCAACTCCGTTGGTGAACTCATCGGGCGTACCGAGGCCGACCTCCTCGACATCCGGAATTTCGGTCAGAAGTCGATCGACGAGGTCAAGATGAAGCTCGCCGGCATGGGGCTGGGCCTGAAGGACTCGGCGCCCAACTTCGACCCGGCGAACGTCGTGGACTCCTTCGGCGAGGTTGACTACGACACCGACGACTACCGCGAGACCGAGCAGCTCTAAGATCCGCTGCCAATACTGAGGAGCACCAACAATGCCCACGCCCACCAAGGGCCCCCGCCTCGGCGGCAGCCCGGCGCACGAGCGGCTCATCCTGGCCAACCTGGCCACCGCGCTGTTCCAGCACGGCAAGATCCGCACGACCGAGTCGAAGGCCAAGCGGCTGCGTCCGCTCGCGGAACAGCTCATCACCAAGGCCAAGCGCGGTGACCTGGCCGCGCGTCGGCGGGTGCTGACCGTCGTACGCGACAAGGACGTGGTCTACACGCTGTTCGACCAGATCGCCCCGCGCTACGCCAACCGTCCCGGTGGCTACACCCGGATCGTGAAGACCGGTCCGCGCAAGGGTGACGCCGCCCCGATGGCGATCATCGAGCTGGTCGAGGAACTGGTCGTCGCGGCGCCCGCCGGCGGCAAGAAGGCGGCCGCCCGCAAGGCGGCCCAGCAGGACAAGGTCGAGGCGCTCGCCCCCGCCGAGGAGGAGAAGCCCGCGACCAAGCCGGCCGAAGCCAACGCGGACCAGGACGCCGAGGCGCCGGAGTCGGCGTCCGGTGACCACGGCGCGGAGGGCCCGGGCGACAAGGCCGAGGGCGAAGACACCAAGTAATCCGCCCAGCAGGCACACCGGGCCCGGCACCCTCTCTGGGGTGCCGGGCCCGGACCATATCGGGAGTACGAAGTGGACGGACGGATCCGGGTACGGCTTGATGTGGCGTACGACGGCACCGATTTCTCCGGTTGGGCGGCGCAGCCCGGTCGCCGTACCGTGGCTGGTGTCCTGGCCGAGGCCCTGCACCGGATCTTCGGCCCGGAGGCGGTGACCGGGCTGACCGTGGCCGGTCGGACCGATGCCGGCGTGCACGCCTCCGGGCAGGTGTGCCACGTCGACCTGCCGGCCGACGCCTGGGCCGACCGGGCCGGAACGCTCGTCCGCCGGCTGTCCGGAATGCTGCCCGGCGACGTGCGGGTACGGGCGGCCGCCGCTGTGCCGGACGACTTCGACGCACGGTTCGCCGCGACGTACCGCCGCTACGAGTACCGGGTCACCGACGCGGCGTACGGGGTCGAGCCGTTGCGGCGGCACGAGATTCTGGCCTGGCCCCGGCCGTTGCACCTGGACCGGCTCAACGCGGCCGCCGCGGGTCTGGTCGGCGAGCACGACTTCGCGGCGTACTGCCGGCGCAAGGAGAACGCGACCACCCGGCGCGAGGTCACCCGGCTGGACTGGCGGCGCGAGGCGGACGGCATCCTGGTCGCGACCGTGCAGGCCGACGCGTTCTGCCAGTCGATGGTGCGCAGCCTGGTCGGGGCGATGCTGGTCGTCGGCGACGGGCGCCGTCCTGCGGACTGGCCGGCCGGACTGCTGCGGCACCGCGAACGGTCCAGCGAGGTGACGGTGGCCCCCGCGCACGGACTCACCCTTGTCGCGGTCGGCTATCCCGCGGATCCCGCCGCGTACGCCGGCCGGGCCGAGACCACCCGCCGGTTGCGGGTCGCGCCTCAGCTGCCGGGATGAGCGGCGGCGGCCGGCCCGGCCTCCCCGGTCGGAACGGTCGCCCGCCGCTCCAGGACGGTGCCGCGCAGGTGCAGTTCGATCACGTCGTACAGGATCTGCCGGGCATGCGGGTCACCCGGGTCGATGGGGTCGCCGGTGGTCTTCGCGATGACGGCGTACGCCAGGTAATGGCCCCGGGAGTGCCAGCCGACCTGGGCCGACGACAGGGCGACCGGTTCGGTGTCCGCCCCGGCGACCATGCCCTGGAATCGGCCCTTCTCCTCGGCGACGAGCGGCTTGGTGCCCTCGTGGACCCGGTCGGCGGCGGCCTGGTCCACCAGGTTGAAGATTCCGGCGGTGAGCAGGAACTCGCCGGTCGGTGAGCGGAGCGTGGCACGGACGACCTGGGTGCAGCCGGCTCCGTCCAGCAGTTCGGCGATGCCGCCGCCGGCCGCGCTCCGGCAGTCCGGTGTCACCTCGGTCTTCAGCACCTCGTAGGGCGGTTCGGCGGAGTTGATGACGATCTCCGCGGCGGGGAAGACCTCTTCGACGGTGAGCGGTGCCGGGTCTACGGCCTGGGAGCTGATGTCTCGCGGCTGGGTAGCCGCGGCCGGTCCGCCGGAGGCGCGGGCGTCGCGTCCCTCGCGCTCGTCGGCGACCAGGAAGTACGAGGTGAGGCCGCAGACCCCGAGCAACACCAGCGCGGCGATCCCGCTGATCAGGGCCTGGAGCTTCGCCTTCGCCGAGGGCCGTGCGACGGTGCCGTCCCCGGCGGTCGCGGGTTCGCGCGCCGGGGTCGGAGCCGCCGCCCGGGACGGCGTGGGCGCCGGTGGTAGGGCCCGTGACGGGGTGGGTGGCGGCGGTAGGGCCTGCGCGGGCGGTGGTGGTGGGACCCGTCTCGGGGTGGGTGACGGCGGCAGGGCCCGGGCGGAACCGGGTGGTGCCGGCGGTCGGCGGACCACGGGCGGTGTCGTCGGGGGGTTCGGGGCCGTCCGGCCGGGGGGAGGCGCGACCGCCGGTGGCGGGCCGGGCGGTGCCGTGCGGCGCGGTCCGGGGGACGGCGCCGCGGGATCCACCCGGCCGCGCCGCCCCGGGGGCCTCGGCTCGTGCGAGGGACCGGGTGGGGTGGCGGGCCGGTCGGCCGGCGACGGGTACGGCTTCGCCGTCTGGCGGCGACCGGGTCCTTCGGGAGGCAGGTAGCTCGGCAGGTAGTCCGCGATGGAGCCGGGGCCGGCCGGCCCGGGATGCGGTCGGGGTGGTCGGCGGCCCGGCTGCCGATCGTCGGACGGCCCAGGCGGGCCGTCGCGTGGACCGGGCGGATCGTCGGGCCGGTCGGGCGGTTGGGGCGGGCGGCTGAACCGGGCGTACGGATTGGGCGGGGCGTGCTCGCGGCCCGGCGGGGATGGGCGTCCGTCGGGGTGCGGCGGGTGCCCGTACACCATGCGGGTCAGGGTAACGGAGGTTTAAGATCTCTTACCCCACTTGAAGTTTTGCGTCAATCGAAAGAGTGGACCTTCGGTATATAACACTCTCTTCATGCCATAAGGGCGGCATGAGGGGCGGACGTGCGGTGGGCGAGAATGCCGGAGTGACCGGCGACCACTACTTCACCGCTGAGCCGACCAGCCCGGATCAGCGCCGCGACATCGAGTTCACCGTGGCGGGCCGGCAACTCGCCCTGGTTGCCACCGGCGGGGTCTTCTCCGCCGGGCGGCTCGACCCCGGAACGGCCGTACTGCTCCGCAAGGCCGAGCTGCCCGCGCCCGGCACCACCGGCCACCTGCTCGACCTGGGCTGCGGCTACGGTCCGATCGCCTGCGCGCTGGCGACCGTCGCCCCGGCCGCCACCGTCCACGCCGTCGACGTCAACGCCCGGGCCAGGGAACTCGCCGCCGAGAACGCCGCCCGGATCGGCGCGGCCGACCGGATCCGGGTCGCCGCCCCCGACGACGTACCCGACGGGGTCGTCTTCGACCAGATCTGGTCGAACCCGCCGATCCGGATCGGCAAGGTCGAACTGCACGCGCTGCTGACCCGCTGGCTGCCCCGGCTGGCGCCGGACGGGGTCGGCTGGCTCGTCGTGGCCCGCCACCTCGGCGGCGACTCGCTGCACCGCTGGCTCGTCGAGCAGGGCTGGCAGGTGGACCGGCGCGCCAGCCAGAAGGGCTTCCGTATCCTGCGGCTGACCCGCTGAAACCCGGTGTCGTAGGGGCGGGCGGTTCGGGCAGGATGCCCGGGTGGGTTACGTAGACGTCGCCGGGGTCGCGCACACGCTGCCCGACGGCCGCCAGCTTTTCGCCGACGTGTCGTTCCGGGTCGGTGAGGGAGCCAAGGTCGCCCTCGTCGGACCCAACGGCGCCGGCAAGACCACCCTGTTGCGTATGGTCGCCGGCGACCTGACACACAAGACCGGCGCCATCGCCCGGTCCGGTGGGCTCGGCGTGATGCGCCAGTTCATCGGCATGATCGGTGACGACACCACCCTGCTGGACCTGGCGCTGTCGCTGGCCACGCCGCCGTTGCGGGACGCCGGCCGGCAGTTGGCCGCCACCGAGGCGGCGCTGCGCACCGCCGAGGCCCGCGGCAAGTACAGCAACGCGGCCGGCAAGGCCCAGATGGCGTACGCCGACGCGCTGGCCGCCTGGGGCGAGACCGGTGGGTACGAGGCCGAGGTGGTCTTCGACACCGTCGCCACCATCGTGCTCGACCAGCCGTGGGACGCCGTCCGCGACCGACCCGTGCGCACCCTCTCCGGCGGGCAGCAGAAACGGTTCGCGCTCGAACTGCTGCTCCGCGGCACCGACGAGGTGCTGCTCCTCGACGAGCCGGACAACTTCCTCGACGTACCCGGCAAGCGGTGGCTCGAACGGCGGCTGCGGGAGTCGGCCAAGTCGGTGCTCTACGTCTCGCACGACCGGGAGTTGCTGGCCCAGACCGCCGACCGGGTCGTCGCCGTCGAGGGTGGCAGTGCCTGGACCCACCCGGGCGGGTTCGCGAGCTGGCACGAGGCCCGGGTCGCCCGCCACGGCCAGCTCGAGGAACGCCGACGGCGGTGGGACGAGGAGCATCAGAAGCTGCGTGAGCTGATGCTGATGTACAAGCAGAAGGCCGCGTACAACGACGGGATGGCGTCGCGCTACCAGGCGGCGCAGACCCGGCTGCGCAAGTTCGAGGAGGCCGGCCCGCCGCCGCTGCCGCCGAAGGACCAGGCCGTGCGGATGCGGCTCACCGGCGGCCGTACCGGCAAGCGGGCCGTCATGTGCGAGCAGCTCGAACTCGACGGCCTGACGTACCCGTTCGAGCTTGAGATCTGGTACGGCGACCGGGTCGCGGTCCTCGGTGCCAACGGCACCGGGAAGTCGCACTTCCTGCGGCTGCTCGCCCGCGGCGGCACCGACCCCGACCCGGCGAACGTGCCGGTCGACGTCGGGATGACGCTGGCGCCGGTCGCGCACGAGGGCGTCGTACGGCTCGGCGCCCGGGTCCGGCCCGGTCACTTCTCGCAGACCCACGACCGGCCGGAGCTGATGGCGAAGACCCTGGTCGAGGTGTTGTGGCGCGGCGACGACCACCGGGACGGGATGGACCGGCACGCGGCGATGGCGGCGTTGGGCCGCTACGAACTGGCCGGGCAGGGCGACCAGCGGTTCGGCACGCTGTCCGGCGGCCAGCAGGCCAGGTTCCTCGTGCTGCTGCTGGAACTGTCCGGGGCGACCCTGCTGCTGCTCGACGAGCCGACCGACAACCTCGACCTGGCCAGCGCCGAGGCGCTCGAAGAGGGGCTGCGGGCCTTCGACGGCACGGTGGTGGCGGTGACCCACGACCGGTGGTTCAGCCGGTCGTTCGACCGGTTCGTGCTCTTCCGTGGCGACGGCGAGGTGGTCGAGGTTCCCGAACCGGTCTGGGACGTGGCGTGACACCCCGCGCATAGGCTCGTGGCATGACTGAGATGCGCTACCGCCGGTTGGGTGACTCCGGGCTCGTGGTGTCCGTGGTCGGCATCGGCTGCAACAACTTCGGCCGCAAGCTCGACGCCGCCGGTACGAAGGCGGTCGTCGACGCCGCGATCGAGTCCGGGATCAACTTCTTCGACACCGCCGACATCTACGGCAACCCGCACGGCGCCTCCGAGGAGCAGCTCGGCGCGGCGCTGCGCGGCCGCCGGGACGAGGTGGTGGTGGCCACCAAGTTCGGCATGGACATGGAGGGTGCCAACGGCGCCGACCGGGGTGCCCGCGGGGCCCGCCGGTACGTCGTCCGCGCCGTCGAGGCGTCGCTTCGTCGGCTCGGCACCGACCACATCGACCTGTACCAGATGCACGAGCCCGACCCGGCGACGCCGATCGAGGAGACGCTGTCGGCGCTCGACGACCTCGTCCGCGCCGGCAAGGTCCGCTACCTGGGCAACTCGAACTTCGCCGGCTGGCAGATCGCCGACGCGGAGTGGACCGCCCGCACCCGGAACCTGACCCGGTTCGTGAGTGCCCAGAATCACTACAGCCTCATCGAGCGCGCCGCCGAGACCGAGGTGGTGCCGGCCTGCGAGCGGTTCGGGCTCGGCCTGCTGCCGTTCTTCCCGCTGGCCAGCGGCCTGCTCAGCGGCAAGTACCGGCGTGGCGAGAGCGCACCGCAGGGCACCCGGCTCGCCGAGGACCGGTGGGCCAAGCGGCTGGCCGGCGCGCCGTGGGACGTGATCGAGTCGCTGGAGAAGTTCGCCGCGGAGCGCGGCCGTGGCCTGCTCGACGTCGCCATCGGCGGGCTCGCCGCCCGCCCCGCCGTCGCCTCCGTGATCGCTGGCGCGACCACCCCCGACCAGGTGCGCGCCAACGCGCGGGCCGGTGCCTGGGAGCCGTCCGCCGAAGACCGGGAGGCGCTCGCCACCCTGCTCTGACCTGGTCCCCCCTTTACGGGGACCGGACGACAGACGTACTCTCGGTCGCGGAAGTGACCCACGGGAGCCCGGTGCACCGGGCTGAGAGGGGGGCTGCAGCCCCCGACCGTCGAACCTGATCCGGGTAATGCCGGCGCAGGGAGGAGTGCCGCTGTGCCGTCCCTTGGACGACTGCATCTCGTTACCGACACCCGGCCGGGCCGGGATCCGCTCGCCGTCGTACAGGCCGCCCTGTCCGCCGCCGGCGCCGAACTCGTCGTACAGGTTCGGGTCGAGGACGTGGCGAGCGATCGGGAGGCGTACGACCTGGCCGGCCGGGTCGCCGGGCTGTGCGCGGCGGCCGGGGCGACCTGCCTGGTCAACGACCGCCTGCACGTCGCGCTCGCGGTCGGCGCCGCCGGCGGCCACGTGGGGGCGCTGGACCTGCCCCTCGACGCGGCCCGCCGGGTGCTCGGCCCGGATGCCGTGCTCGGCGCCACCGCCCGTACCCCGGAGACGGGGCGGGCGGCGGTGGCCGCCGGGGCGACCTATCTCGGCGTCGGCCCCTGCTATTTGACGTCGACCAAGGACGGGCTGCCGACGCCGATCGGGCCGGCCGGGATCGCCGCGGTGGCCGGCGCGGTGGACGTGCCGGTCATCGCGATCGGTGGGGTCACCGCGGCCCGCGCGGCCGAACTCGTCGCCGCCGGCGCGTACGGCGTGGCCGTCGTCGGCGCCGTCTCGTCGGCCGCCGACCCGGCCCGGGCCACCGCCGAACTGCTCGCCGCGATCACGGCCGTCCGATGAGGCCGGACGTCGCCGTCGTCGGCGCCGGGCCGATCGGGCTCGCCATCGCCTGGCGCTGCGCCGCCCGTGGGATGAGCGTGGTCGTCCACGATCCGGCCCCCGGTTCGGGCGCGTCGGACGTGGCCGCCGGGATGCTCGCCCCGGTGGCCGAGGCGTACTTCGGCGAGGAGGAGCTGACCTCGCTGCTCGTCGCCTCCGCCGCCCGCTGGCCCGGATTCGCCGACGAACTCTCGCGGGCCGCCGGCGCCGAGGTCGGCTACCGCACCGACGGCACCCTCGTGGTGGCCCTCACCTCCGACGACGTGGCCGAGGCGGAGCGGCTGTGGACGTACCAGCGGGGGTTGGGGCTGCCGATCTCGGTGCTGCGCCCGGCGGACCTGCGGGCCCGCGAGCCCGGGCTCTCGCCGCGGGTGCGCGGCGGCGGGTACGCCCCCGACGACCATCAGGTCGACCCCCGGCGCCTGGTCGTCGCCCTGCGGGTGGCGGCGGCGCGGGCCGGGGTACGGGTCGAGCCGACCGCGGTCACCGATCTGTCCACCGTGGACGCCGGAGTGGTGGTGGTCGCGGCGGGTCTCGGTGCCGCCGCGCTGACCGGGCTGCCGGTCCGGCCGGTGAAGGGGCAGGTGCTGCGGCTGCGCGCACCCGACGGTGCCCCGCCGGGCTTCCGGCACGTGATCCGGGGGTACGCCGACCAGCGGCACGTCTATCTCGTACCGCGCACCGACGGCGAGGTGGTGGTCGGGGCGACCGTCGAGGAACGGCTCGACGACACGGTCACCGCCGGGGCCGTGCTCGACCTGCTGCGCGCCGCGACCGACCTGCTGCCGGAGATCGCCGAATACCAGCTCACCGAGACCCGGGTCGGCTGGCGGCCCGGTACGCCGGACAACGCGCCGATCATCGGCGCCCTGCCCGGCCGGCCGGGAGTGGTCGTGGCCACCGGGCACTACCGGCACGGCATCGTGCTGACGCCGTTGACCGCCGACCTGGTCGCCGACCTCGTCTCGACCGGGGTCCCGGACCCGGCGCTGGACCCGTTCGGGCCGGCCCGTTTCACCACCGATCCGAACTGAGAGCGGAGGCACACCCGTGCCGGACGATCCGATCGAACTCACCGTCAACGGGGTCACCAGCCCCTTCGCCGCCGGTACGACCGTCGCCGCGGTCGTCGCCGCCTCGACGACCCAGCACCGGGGCGTAGCGGTGGCCGTCAACGGCGAGGTGGTGCCGCGGGGCGCCTGGCCGGCGACCACGCTGCGGCCCGGCGACCTGGTCGAGGTGCTGACCGCGGCCCAGGGCGGCTGACCGCGGTGTCGTCGTTCGAACTGGGCGGGCACACGTTCACCTCGCGGCTGATCCTCGGCACCGGCGGTGCCGCGAACCTGCACGTGCTGGAGCGGGCCGTCCGGGCCTCCGGCACCGAACTGGTCACCCTCGCGCTGCGCCGGGTCGACGCCGCCGCCACCATGCAGGGCGGGCTGCTCGACCTGCTCGAGCGGTGCGGCGTACGGCTGCTGCCGAACACCGCCGGCTGCTACACCGCCACCGAGGCGGTGAAGGTCGCCCACCTGGCCCGCGAGGCGTTCGAGACGGACTGGGTGAAGCTGGAGGTCATCGGCGACGAGCGGACGCTGCTGCCGGACGGGGTGGAACTCCTCACCGCCGCCGAGCGGCTCGTCGCCGACGGATTCACCGTGCTGCCGTACACCTCCGACGACCCGGTGCTGGCCCGCCGGCTGGCCGACGTCGGCTGTGCCGCGGTCATGCCCGCCGGCGCGCCGATCGGATCCGGGCTCGGCATCAGCAACGAACACCACATCCGGCTGATCACGCAGTCGGTCGACGTACCGGTGATCCTCGACGCGGGCATCGGCACCGCGTCCGACGCCGCCCGGGCGATGGAGCTCGGCTGTGCCGGCGTGCTGCTGGCCAGCGCGGTGACCCGGGCCGCCGACCCGGAGCGGATGGCCACCGCGATGCGTCACGCGGTCGAGGCCGGCTGGCTGGCCGCCGGTGCCGGCCGGATCGCCCGGCGGTCCCACGCCCTGGCGTCCACACCGGACGAGGGGCGGCCACAACTGTGACCGGACCGGGCGGCGTCGTCGTCCTCACCGACCGCCGGCTGGCCCGCCGGCCACTGGTCGACGTCGTGCGGGGCTGCGTCGACGGCGGCGCCTGGTGGGTGGTGCTGCGGGAACGCGACCTTCCCCGCCCCGAACGGGCCCGCCTCGCGGACCGGCTGCGCGCCGTGCTCGCCACGGTCGGCGGGCGGCTGGTCGTCGCCGGCCCCGACCCGCTGGACGGCGACGCGGTGCACCTGGCCGCCGCCGACCCGCAGCCGTCGCCGGCGCCGCCGCTGGTCGGCCGCTCCTGCCACGACCCGGCCGAACTCGATCGGCTGTCCACAGAGGACTACGTGACGCTGTCGCCGGTCTTTCCCACCCCGTCCAAGCCCGGCTACGGGCCGCCGCTGACCGTCGACGGGCTCGCCCGGCTGATCCGGCGTACCGCGGTGCCGGTGCTCGCCCTCGGCGGGGTGCGGACCGCCGCCCAGGTCGCCGACTGCCACGCCGCGGGTGCGGCCGGCGTCGCCGTGATGGGTGTGGCCATGTCCGCCGCTGACCCGGCGGCCACCGTCGCGGCGCTGCGCGCCGGCTGCCCACCCCGGGCCGGTTCCGGCGGCGGCGATCCGCAACCCCCGGCCCGCCGCGGCCGGCAGTCCGGCTGAGCGTCATCCAGAGAACAAGTTTGTCGTGAGCGGGCGGAGCGGCCGGCTCGGCTCGTGTCATGACGACGAGCGAAGCGAGGAGATGTCATGCAGGCACGTCGCAAGGTCTACGTCGAAGGTCCGCGACCGGACGTCCGGGTGCCGTTCGCGGAGGTGGAACTCACCGGTGACAACCCGCCGGTACGGCTCTACGACACCTCCGGCCCGGGGTCCGATCCGGACACCGGACTGCCCCCTCTGCGCGGGCCGTGGATCGCCGAGCGCGGCGACGTCGCGCCGGTCCGCGGTGGCGGCAGCCCGCTGGCCGGCACCCGGCCGACCCAGCTCGCCTACGCCCGCGCCGGCCGGGTCACGCCGGAGATGGAGTTCGTCGCGGTCCGCGAGGGCGTCCCGGCGAGCGTCGTACGCGACGAGATCGCCGCCGGCCGGGCCGTCCTGCCCGCCAACGTCAACCACCCCGAGTCCGAGCCGATGATCATCGGAAGCCGGTTCCTGGTGAAGGTCAACGCCAACATCGGCACCTCGGCGGTCACCTCGTCGATCGCCGAGGAGGTCGACAAGCTCACCTGGGCCACCCGCTGGGGCGCCGACACGGTCATGGACCTGTCGACCGGCAAACGGATCCACGAGACCCGCGAGGCGATCGTGCGCAACTCGGCCGTGCCGATCGGCACCGTGCCGATCTACCAGGCGCTGGAGAAGGTCGGCGGCGATCCGGTCAAGCTCTCCTGGGAGGTCTTCCGGGAGACCGTGATCGAGCAGGCCGAACAGGGCGTCGACTACATGACCGTGCACGCCGGGGTGCTGCTGCCGTACGTGCCGCTGGCGGTCGACCGGGTCACCGGGATCGTGTCCCGCGGCGGCTCGATCATGGCGGCCTGGTGTCTCGCGCACCACGAGGAGAACTTCCTTTACACCAACTTCGCCGAGCTGTGCGAACTGCTCGCCCGCTACGACGTGACATTCTCCCTGGGCGACGGACTGCGGCCGGGTTCGATCGCCGACGCCAACGACGAGGCGCAGTTCGCCGAGCTGCGTACGTTGGGCGAGCTGACCACCGTCGCATGGGAACACGACGTACAGGTGATGATCGAGGGGCCCGGCCACGTGCCGATGCACAAGATCAAGGAGAACGTCGACCTGCAACAGGAACTGTGCCACCAGGCGCCGTTCTACACCCTCGGTCCACTCACGACGGACATCGCGCCGGCGTACGACCACATCACCTCGGCCATCGGGGCGGCGATGATCGGCATGTTCGGCACCGCGATGCTGTGTTACGTCACCCCCAAGGAGCACCTCGGCCTGCCCGACCGCGACGACGTCAAGGCCGGCGTGATCGCGTACAAGATCGCGGCACACGCGGCCGACCTCGCCAAGGGCCACCCCGGGGCCCAGGCCTGGGACGACGCGCTCTCCAAGGCGCGGTTCGAGTTCCGCTGGGAGGACCAGTTCAACCTGGCGCTCGACCCGGACACCGCGCGGGCGTACCACGACGCGACCCTGCCGGCCGAACCCGCCAAGACCGCGCACTTCTGCTCCATGTGCGGGCCGAAGTTCTGCTCGATGAAGATCACGCAGGAGTTGAAGGAGTACGCCGCACGGGGCATGCGCGACAAGTCGCAGGAGTTCGTCGACTCCGGCGGCCGGGTCTACCTGCCGCAGGCGTAGCGCTCACTCGCCGGACGGCCGGTCGGACGTACGCAGTGACAGGCGCGGGCCATGGTCACGTTGCGGCCGGCCGTCCGCCGCGGTGGCCGCCCCGAGCCCACTGACCCAGTCGACGTAGTCCTCGTCCTGGGCCTTCGCCGGCTTCCTGCCCCGACCCTTCGTCGAGGCGTCGGCGGGCTGCTCGTCGGCCGACGGCTGGGCCCCCTGGTCCGGGTTGTCGGCCGCCGAGGGCCGGCGGCGGAACAATCCCCGCCGTGGCCGGGCGGGATCGGTGTCCCCGCCGTCCACCCCGGCCACCGCTGCCGGTTCGGTCGGCTCGGCTGTCTTCCCACGGCGGCGGGACCGGCCGCGTTCTCCGGCCGCCGCCCTGCCGTCCGGTGCCGTCGCCGTGCCGGCCGGATCGGCCGGCGGAGTGGCGGGTCCGGCCTCGTCCAGGCCGGCCTCGATCCGGTCGATCAGCGAGGTGCCGAAGTTCGGGCGGGCCGGTTCGGTGGTGGTGGCCGGGACGGTTGGGGCCGGTTCGGGCGTCGCGGTGCCCCGCTCGGTCGCGCCCGCACCGGCCGGCGCCGGGCTGTGCGGCGGTGGTGTCGGCCGGGTCACGGGTTCGGGTGTTGGCCGGGGCACGGGTTCGGGCGTGGGCCCGGCCACGGCTTCAAGCGTGGGCCGGGGCGCCGGCTCGGGGGCGGACCGGGGGGCGGGGTGGGGCGCCGGCTCGGGTGCCTTTCGGGACACGGGTTCGGGCGACCGCTGCGCGGGCGGGGCCGCGGGCTCGGGTGAGCGGGGCGCGGGCGGGGCCGCCGGCCCGGACGGGCGGGGTGCGGGCCGGGCCGGTTCCGGTTTCGTGAGGACCGGCGCCACGGTCGCGGTCGGTGCCGGCTGCGGGATCGACGGGTTGCTGGCGGTGACCACGGTGCTCTCCGCAGCGCTGACCGGCGCCGCCAGCGGAGCCGTCACCGGCTCCGTCGCCCGGGCCGGCTCCGCCGCTGGCGCCGGATCGGGACCCGGTGCCGGGCCGGTCGGCTGCGTGGGAATGGTCGGCTGCGTCGGGATGGTCGGCCCGGCCGGTGTGGCGGGATCGGACCCGTCCCGGCGGTCGGCGGACGGCACTTCGTCGGCGGCGGCCGCCTGGCCGGGGACCGGCCGCCGGAACTGGAGCCGGTGTCGACCGCCGCCGGTCCGGCCGGCTGCGGAGACCGCGTCCGGCGACCCGTCGCCGGCGGCCGGGCGTGGCAGCCTGGTCAGCACGGCGAGCACCGACCCGATCGCGCCGGTGACCACCGCCAGCAACGCGGCCCAGTACGGGTTGGCCTGGTAGCGGTCGGCCGAGCCGCCCGGACCGGCCAGCAGGTAGGCGACGGCGAGCAGCGCCGGCGCGACCGCCCCCGACAGGGCGGCCGGCACGACCTGGTGGCCACGGAGGCGGGCCAGCACGCCGATCCCGGCGCCGGCGACCAGGGCCAGTGCCGGCATGGTGACCAGGGCCAGCCGCTGGCCGGCGTCGGTGCTCAGCCAGGTCGGGTCGAACACCCCGAGACGTACGTCCGCCCACGCCGCCGTCGGACCCAACGACGGAACCACCGAGAACAGTGCGAGCAGCCACACCGCCCCGATCGAGGCGGCGACGTTCCAGCCGATCGCCCGTTGGGTGAGCACCGCGACGGTGGCTCCCGCGCCGACCGCGGCGCCGAGAACGGCGGCCAGGCCGACGGACCCGACCGGGTCGGTCGCCGCCACCTGCGCCGTCCGGGCCGGAAGCATGGCCAGTGGTGCGACCGCGGCGGCACCGATCCCGGCCACCACGGCGTACGCGATCCGGGCGCCGATCGGGGTGGCGAGCCCGTGCCGGCGGGCCAGCCGCTCGGCCGCGAAACCACCGGCCACCGCGGCGACCACGGCGAACCAGGTCACCCAGGCGAGCTGGGCGGGCCACTGGTTCTGCGTCGCGCCGTCGAAGGCCCGGGCGAGGCGTACGAGCCCCAGCCCGTACGCGATGCCGAGCTGACCGGCTCCGGCGAGTGCGCCGACGCCGAGTGCCGCGACCAGCACCTTGCCCCAGGTCCGATAGGCCATGCCGGCACGTTACGGCCAGCCGTGGTGAATCGCTACCCTTCGTCCGGACATGACCCGACCTGTGAGGGCGGGTCGGACGGGGATGTCGCCGTCGTCACTGCCCCGCGTCGAGCTGGGGGAGCACCTGGTCGGCGATGAGTTCGAGGTGGTCGAGGTCGGCCATGTCGATCAGTCGCAGGTGCACCCGCGTCGCGCCGATCGCCGCGAACTCGCCGATCCGCTCGACGAGCCTGGCGGGGGAGCCCACCACCGGGTCCTCCGGCGGGAGCGCGCTCTTGACGTGCAGCGGTGCCGCCCGGTGCTCCGCCTCGGCGTCGGTGCGGCCGATGGCCACCACGATGCCGGCCGACAGGGTCAGCGGCGCACGGCCGGTCTCGGCGCGGCCGACCCGGTCCGCCGCCTCGGAAACCCGCTCGTATGCCTCGGCGGTCTCGGCGACCGACTTGAACGGCATGTTGAACTCGTCGCCGTAGCGGGCGGCCAGCTCGGGCGTGCGCTTGGCACCCCGGCCCCGATGATCACCGGCGGGCCGGGGGTCTGGACCGGGCGGGGCAGCGCGGGCGCGTCGACCAGCTGGTAGTGGTCGCCGTGGTAGCTGAACCGGCCGTCGGCCGGCGTCGCCCACAGTCCGGTCAGGATCGCCAACTGCTCCTCGAGCCGGTCGAACCGCTCGACCGTGCGGGGGAACGGAATGCCGTACGAGAGGTGCTCACGCTCGTACCAGCCGGCGCCGATGCCGAGGTCGACCCGGCCGCCACTCATCTGGTCGACCTGGGCCACCTGGATGGCGAACGGGCCGGGCAGCCGGAACGTCACGGAGGTGACCAGCGTGCCGAGCCGGATCCGGCTGGTCTCCCGGGCCAGACCGGCCAGCGTGATCCACGCGTCGGTCGGGCCGGGCAGCCCCGGGTCGGCACCCATCGACTGGAAGTGGTCGGCCCGCAGGAAGCCCTCGAAGCCGCTGTCCTCGACCGCCCTGGCGAAGCGGAGCTGGTCGGCGTAGCTCGCACCGCGGTGCGGCTCGGTGAAGATCGTCACCCGCATCGTCATCGTCCTCCGACTCCCGCGGTCGCCGACGGCTCCCGCTCCATCAGGAGTTCGTGCAGGTCGGCGCTGCACCTGGCGACCTCTTCCAGGTGCGCGTTGCGACCGAGGCTGCGCGGCCGCGGAATGTCGATGTCGACCACCTTGCGGATCCGGCCCGGTCGGGGGCTGAGCACGACCACCCGGTCGGCGAGCAGAACCGCCTCGTCGATCGAGTGTGTGACGAAGATGATGGTCGCCTGGTTTTCCATGTGGACACGCTGGAGTTCGACCGACAGCTCCTCGCGGGTGAGTGCGTCGAGTGCGGAGAACGGCTCGTCCATCAGCATCACCTTCGGCGATCCGATCAGCGAGCGGCACAGTGACACGCGCTGCTGCATGCCGCCGGAGAGTTCGTGCGGCAGCCGCTTCTCGAAGCCGGCGAGGCCGGCCATCTCCAGCAGTTGGTGCGCCCGTTCGACGTACTTGGCCTTGCGCCAACCGAAGATCTCGACGGGCAACAGCACATTGTCGAGAACGGATCGCCACGGCAGCAGAGCCGGGCGCTGGAAGAGCATCGCGATGTCGCGGCGGGCCTTGGTCACCCGCTCGCCGGCCACCTTCAGTTCGCCATCGGTCACCGGCAACAGCCCGGCCACCAGACGCAGCAATGTGGACTTGCCGCAGCCGGAACGGCCGACGACCGCGACGAACTCGCCCTGGCGGATTTCGAGGTCGATTCCCCGCAACGCCTCGACGGTCCCGGTGCGGGTCGTGAAGGTTCGGGACACCCCGTGGAGCTCGATCACCCGAGTGGCTCCCATCAACGGATCAACAGCCTGGCCAGGCTAGCCGCATCGGCTGGGAAGCACTAGACGTCTGGGGCTGGCGATTTTGTGGCCGTTCCGCAACCTGATACGCGGGGTGAGCTAATCGTGACCTTCTCGTACAGTGTGCCCGCGAACATTCCTCACACCGCGGCACTGGCCACCCCTCGGCGCGGTGCCGACCGGCTCAACAACTCCCCTCTGGTTGGGAAGGAAACGTCTCAATGACAAGGCTCACCCGTACGATCGCCGTCGCGGCGTTGGCCACGGCCCTCGCGGTCGTGTCCGGCTGCAGCGGCTCGAACGAGTCGGACGGCTCCGGGAGCGACGGCTCCCTGGAGAAAGTGACATATCTCACTTCGTTCGGCAATTTCGGTCGTGACTCGTACGCCTGGGTTGCGAAGGACAAGGGGTTCTTCGAGGAAGCCGGCTTCGATGTCGACATCAAGGCCGGCAACGGCACTGGTGACAACATCAAGACCGTCGTCGGCGGTCAGGCCGAATTTACCCCCATCGACCTCACCGGTGGTCTGCTCCAGATGGGCAACGGCCAGGCGAAGGACTTTGTGGCGGTCGCCGGCATCCAGCAGCGTACGATGGCCGCGATCATCACCCTTGAGGGCAACGGCATCACCACCCCCAAGGACCTGGAAGGCAAGAAGCTCGCCGACACCCCCGGCTCGGTCGTGCGTAACCTCTTCCCGACGTACGCCAAGCTCGCCGGTGTCGACGCCTCCAAGGTGGAATGGGTCAACGGTCAGGCACAGACCCTGATCGGAACGCTTGCCGGCGGGCAGGTGCAGGGCATCGGCCAGTTCGTCGTCGGCAAGCCGACCGTCGAGGGCGTCGCCAAGAAGACCGCGGTGGTGCTGCCGTACAGCGACATCATGACCGACCTCTACGGCAACGTGCTGATCACCTCGACCAAGCTTGCCAACGAGGAGCCGGACAAGGTCCGCCGCTTCACCCAGGCGCTGCTCAAGGGCCTGGAGTACAGCATCGCCCACCCGCAGGAGGCGGGCGAGATCCTGCACAAGAACGTCAGCACCGCGCAGGCTGCCCCTGCGGCGGCCGAGCTCGAGCTGATGGGTGCCTACGTCCGGTCGGCCGGATCGGGTGCCGCGGTCGGCACGCTCGACAGCGAGCGGATCGCCCGCAGCATCGCCATCCTCCAGGGTGCCGGCGCGATCCCGCCGGGCCTCACGCCCGAGCAGATCATCAACTTCGACCTCGCGCCGAAGTCCTGACCGGTCCGACCTGAAACAGGGGTACGTCCACCGCTCCGCGTCGGTGGGCGTACCCCTCGCGTCACCCCGGCTCCGCGAGCTGGGCGAACTGAACCCCGGCTCCGCGAGCCGGGCGAACTGAGGAGTGAAAGATGGCCGAGTTGACCGAGGTCCGGGCGGTCCCGGCAGTGGTCCCGGCACGACGGCGCAAGGGCGGTGGCAGCGCGGCGGCGGTCGGGTTGCCGGCGCTCGGGCTGGTGGTCGCGCTCACCGTCTGGTGGCTCGTCACCTCCGTGTTCAACCTGATCCACCCGGTGGTCCTGCCACCGCCGCAGGACGTGCTGTCGGCGTTCAACGCCGCGTCCGCGCGGCTGCTCGAAGCGACCCTCGCGACGACCCTGGAAACCGTCATCGGCTTCCTGCTGTCGACCGTCGCGGGTGTCCTCATCGGTCTTGCGCTGGCCAGCTCCCGGCTGGTCGAGCGGATGTTCTCGCCGCTGCTGGTGGCGATCAACGCGGTCCCGAAGATCGCCCTCGGGCCGCTGCTCGTCGTCTCGCTCGGCTGGGGGCAGAAGCCGATCCTGACGATGGTCTTCCTGCTCTGCTTCTTCCCGATCGTGCTGTCCACCGCGACCGGGCTCACCTCGACCCCGGCGGACCTGGCCGAACTCGCCAGGTCGCTGGACGCGTCACGCTGGCAGGCGTTCCGCAAGGTCCGGCTGCCCGCCGCCCTGCCGCAGATCTTCGTCGGCCTCAAGGTCGCCATGCCGCTGGCCGCGATCGGTGCGGTCATCGGTGAGTTCCAGGCCGGCGAGGGCGGTCTGGGTTACGAGATCGTGCAGACCAGCGGAGTCGGCGACAGCGCGACGGCCTGGGCCGCGATCATCCTGATCGCCCTCATGAGCATCGTGCTCTACTTCGCGCTCGTGCTGATCGAGCGGCTCGCCCTGCCCTGGGTCCGCGAGACGACCTCGTCGCGCTGAGCACGGCGGGCCGAACCCGCGCCACAGAAGGCCGCAGGGGCCGTCCCGATGGGACGGCCCCTGCGACGTGTACCGGATCAGCCCGCGAGCCGCCAGCGGCCGCTCCGGGCGACCAGCATGGTCAGTGCCTGCGGCATCAGGCCGGAGTGGTTGTCGGGAGTCATCCGGATCGGCCCGGACAACCCGTCGAACTGCGACGTCTCCAGGACGTCGCGGATGCCGTCCCGGTTGGGGGAGCCGGAGGTGCCGTCGCCGCCCAGCACCGAGTCGGCCACCAACTGGAGGGCGTCGGCGGCGAACGACGAGATGCCGTCGTAGCCGCCGTACCGGGCGGTGTAGTCCCGGAACCACTGCTTGCGGGCGGCCTTCGCCGGCGTGGTCGCGATGACGTCGTCGATGACCATCGTCTGGGTGAAGACCATCGTGGCGCCGTTGGTGGACTCGCTCGCGTTGCCGCCGAAGAACAGCCCGCTGGCGGCGGCGGCGTCGAAGTAGAGCTCACCGTCGAAGTTGGCCTGCCGGGCGGCGGACGCGGCCATGAGCGCCTGTTCGGGGCCGGTCCAGACGACCAGCGCGTCGGTGTTGCCGCTGGCGGCCGACCGGACGGCCGAGTCGATGTTGGTGGCGTCGGCCTTGACCGCCTGGGTCCGGGTCAACCGGATGTTGGCCTTCTGGAACTCGGCGGTCAGCGCCGCCTGGCCTTCCTGGCCGTAGCTGTCGTCGGTGTGCAGCAGTGCGGCCCGGGTGACCTCCTTGCGCCGCAACTCACCGACGAGCGCGGCGGCGCTGTCCGCCGCGTTGAGCCCGAGCTTGAACATGTAACGGCGCTCGGCCGCCGGTGACGCGACGTCGTTCGCCGGAGCGAGCGCCACCGTGGGCAGCTTGTTCTCGGTGATGGCCGGGAGCGCGCCGATCGCGCACTCGCTGCACCCGCCCATGATGACGGCGCTGACCGAGTTGTTCTTCGCGAAGTCGCTGACGTTGCGTAGCGACTCGTTCGCGTCAGAGCGATTGTCCTTGATGTCGACGCGGATTCTGCGGTCGCCGAGCACACCGGACTCGTTGAGCTGCTCGGCCTTGAGCTCGAGCGCCCGTCGGTATGCCTCGCCGTACGCCGCCGCGGAGCCGGACAGCTCCAGGTCGGCGCCGACGACGATTTCGCGTGTGTCGCGTTCTTCCTGGGTGAACTGGCAGCCGGCGAGCGACGATGCCAGAACGGCCGCGGTGAGCGCCGTGATGCTCACGGAGCGGATGCGCCTCAACTGAATCCTCCATGTTGCGCGGAGATGCCGCGGCGGAGCCGGGAACCATGGCCGATGCCGGTCGACCTGAACCGAACCGCAGTGGATGGAACGTGATGGTCTACCGTACGGTCTGCGCGAAGCCTTCAAACCTGGAGAACCTTGCCAACGGAGGGGTATCCGGGTCAAGCGGCCGACTGTTCGACTCTGGGATAGTGATCCCACAATCTGGCGAGGGGTCTCCTCCGTAGACCATTACTTTGCGGATATATGCCACCACTCTGACGATATCCGACCTGTTCAGGGCGTTGTGGGAACGAAGGTGTTGAGTGATTCGAATAGGGCTTCGACGGTCTCCGACCGATTCCCGCCCAGTTGAGGCTTCCCAAGACGGGCTGCTTCTGATGAAATCGCGGCCGTGCCGCGTGCGGCGCCATCCGCTGCAGGAGGCAACGGTCGGTAGGTCACACGTAGAGAAAACGACGGAGGCGATGTCGTGAGCACCGGACCTACTAGCCTGCCCGGAAATGGCACGCAGGAGCATGGTGCGCGGCGCCGCGGGTTCCCCCGGCTGAGGGACACCCGGATCCGCTCGAAGCTCGCGCTCATCCTCGTCGTTCCCGTCGCCGCGGTCATGGCACTGGCGGGAATCCGACTCGTCGACGTCGTGCAGGAGGCGGACGCCGCCAGCATCGTCCGCTCGCTGACCGCGCTGTCGATCGACGTCTCGGCCCTGAACCACGATGTCCACCAGGAACGGATGGCCGCGGCGGCGCTCCTCGCCGCCCCGAGCCCTCAGGCGGACGCGTTCAACCTGGCCGTCCGCCGCACCGACGAGCGGATCGCCGCCTACGAATCCGAGCGGCGGGCCATCGGTGAGATCCCGGCCTCCGTCGACGACCGGCTCGACGTCATCGACAGCCATCTCGCCACCCTCACCAGCACCCGCCAGCAGATCCTCGAGAACGACGAGATGCCGGTCGCCGAGGTCGTGCTGCGCTACGGCGTGATCCTCACCGACCTGGTCTCGTACACCGACGCGCTCGCCCAGCTCTCCGGTGACGACGGCGTCGGCCGCAGCCTCCGCGCGGTCGCCGCGTTCATCAAGGCCAAGGCCGCCACCGCGGAAGAGCAGGCGGTCGCCTTCGCCGCGCTGACCTCCGGGCAGCTCGACGAGGAGCAGTACTCGTCCTTCGTGGCCACCCTCACCAGCCAGCAGGAAGCGCTCCTGGCCTTCTCGTTGGCCGCCACCCCCGAGCAGCAGAACCTGGTCGAGTTCACCGTCACCGGTGACGCCGTCGTGCTGGCCGACCAGACCTCCACCGAGCTGACCCGGTCGGTCGGCGGCGAGGCGCTGATCACGGCCGTCGACGCCTCCAACACCATCGGCGCGGTCAACGACCTGATGCGGTGGGCGGAGATCCAGCTCGAGTCGGACCTCCTCGCCGAGGCCGAGGAGGTCACCGCCACGGTCATCCGGCAGGCCATCACCGAAGCCGTGATCGTCTTCGTCACCCTGGTCCTCGCCATCGTGCTGGCCGTGATCCTGGCCCGGTCGCTCAACCGCTCGCTGCGCAAGCTGCGTGAAGGCGCCCTCAGCGTGGCCAACCACGACCTGCCCGACGCGGTCAGCCGGCTGCGTGACGTACGCAGCATCGGTGAAGGCGGCGTCGACGAGATCGTGCGCCAGGTCCGGGACCCGATCAAGCTGGACAACCGCGACGAGGTCGGCCAGGTGGCGTCCGCGTTCAACGTGGTCCACCGCGAGGCGGTCCGGATCGCGGCCGAGCAGGCGGCCCTGCGGACCAGCGTCTCGGCGATGTTCCTCACCCTGGCCCGCCGGAGCCAGACCCTGGTCGACCGGATGATCGGCGAGCTCGACATGATCGAGCGCGGGGAGGAGGACCCGAAGCGCCTGGCCCAGCTCTTCGAACTGGACCACCTCGCCACCCGGATGCGCCGCAACGACGAGAACCTGCTCGTGCTGGCCGGTGCCGACTCGACCGCGCCACGGCGCGACGACGCCCTGCTGGTCGACATCCTGCGGGCCGCCCAGTCCGAGGTGGAGCTCTACAACCGGATCGAGTTCGGCACCGTCGACACCGACATCTCGGTGGCCGCCCAGGCCGTCAACGACGTCGTACGGCTCGTCGCCGAACTGCTCGACAACGCGACCCGGTTCTCGCCGCCGCACACCACCGTCGTCGCCGACGCCCGCCGGATCCGTGACTACGTGGTCATCCAGGTCGAGGACCGGGGCCTCGGGCTGAGCGCGGACCAGATGGACTCGCTCAACCGACGGCTGGCCGAGCCACCCACCGTCGACGTGGCGGCGTTCCGCCTGATGGGTCTGGCCGTCGTCAGCCGGCTCGCCCACCGCTACGAGATCCGCGTCGAACTGCGGCGCAACGTCGAGGGCGGCACCGTCGCACAGGTCACCCTGCCCGCCGCCATCGTCGTGCTGCCCACCCGTGGCCAGCAGGACAACATGCTGCCCCGGCCGCGGCAGCCGCTCGCGGTGGACTCGGCCCCGGCCCCCGTGCCCCCCGCGCCGGCCGCCGGCTCGGGCTGGTCGGACACGATGGCGCCGGTCAACGGCGCGCGTACCTCGTCCGCGACCCTGCCGGACGAATGGCGCCCGCAGCAGCCCGCCACGTGGGACGCGCCGGCACAGCCGCGCAGCACGGTGCCCCCGGTCACCGCCGCGCTGCCGGCGGTGGCCGAGCCGACCGCCGCCCAGCCCAGCCTGGCGCCGCCCGCACTGCCGGTCCGCACTCCGCAGGCGCCCCACGCCATCCCGCCCGCGCCATTCGCGCCGGCCGTTCCACAGGCTCCGATCACCCCTCCGGCGCCGGCCGTTCCGCCGGTGTCGGCGCCGCCCAGCGTCGGTACGCCGACGGTCGCCTATCCGGCCGTACAGCAGTCCCTGCCGCGACGGCCCGAGGGGGCGTCGTTCCGGCCACGCCACACGCCCTGCCCCCGGTGGCCGGGCTGCCGGCAGGACCGATCGCGGGGCTGCCCGCGGGACCTGCGGCCGGCTTCACGCCGACCCAGCCGCCGCCCGCCGCCCCGGTCGCGCCCCCTGTAGTACCGGCCCAGGCGGCACCCCCACCGTCGAGTGTGCCTCCGCTGCCGCCCCGACCCGAGGACGCGGCCGAGATGCCGATCTTCCGGGAGATGGAGGCCGTCTGGTTCCGCTCGCACGGATCGGCGTCGACGGAGATCTTCCAGGTGCCGCCGGGTGGCTACGACTCGCCGCCGCCACCGGCAACGGCACCGCCGGTGGCCAGCGGGCCGATCGCCGGCCGGGGCATGCCCGGCGGCAACGGCAGCTTCGGCGCGGGCGATCCGACCCGGGCGCCGCTACCGGCCCGTACTCCCGGGCAGTCGACGCCGCCCAGCGCGGAGCCGCAGCAGTCGTATCCGCAGCGGGCATACCCGCAGTCGGCGGCCACCCCGCCGCCCGCCGCTCCCGCGGAGCCGGTCGCCCCGGCGCAGCCGCTCGCGGCCACCCCGCCGCCCGCCGTACCGCAGCAGCGTGGTGGTGACGCGGGCTGGCGTACGGCGGCCGACGAGGGCTGGTCCCGGGCCACCCGGGCGGCCGAGCCGGAGGCCGCCGGCACCACCCGTTCGGGTCTGCCCAAGCGGGTACCGCAGGCCCAGCTCGTGCCGGGCGGCGTCGAAGCCAACAACAGCCGGGACCGTGCCCGGCGGACCCCGGACGAGGTCCGCGGTCTGCTGTCCGCATACCACCGCGGAGTGCAGCGCGGCCGGACCGCCGGCAACGAGCAGTTCGGTAGCACCGATAACAAGGAGACCAGCTGATGAACAGGCCAGCAGCTATGCAGGACATGGGTTGGCTGCTCAGCAATTTCGCCGACAGCGTGGCCGGAATCGCTCACGTGGTCGCCGTTTCGGCCGACGGCCTGCTTCTCGCCTCGTCGCGGGACCTTCCGGCGGACCGGGCCGACCAGCTCGCCGCCATCACGTCCGGCGTCGTCAGCCTGACCGACGGCGCGTCCCGGATGTTCAGCGCCGGGGGGGTGCTGCAGACGGTCATCGAGATGGACAGCGGCTATCTCTTCCTGATGTCCATCAGCGACGGTTCGTCGATGGCGGTGCTCGCCGCCCGTAGCTGTGACGTCGGCCAGGTCGGATACGAGATGGCGCTGCTGGTCGAGCGGGTCGGGGCGGCGCTGATCCCGCTGCCCCGCGAAGCTGTCGCGCCGCGGGCCTGAGCACCGTGACACCGAACAGTTTGATGACAGCCCGGCAACGGTGACGCCGCACCGGAAGAAGAGGAGGTGACCGCACGATGGGGCAGCCACGCGAGGATCCGCGCGGGTCACTGGTCAGACCGTATGCGGTCACCCGCGGCCGTACCGAACCCCGCCAGCACATCGCCATCGAGGCGGTGATCACGGCAACGGCGGCCGGGGTCCAGGAATCCCGGTTCGCCGGGCACGACAAACACCGGATCGCATCGGTCTGCGAGGGACGCCCGCTGTCCCTCGCGGAGATCGGGGCGTACACCCGCCTGCCTCTGGGGGTGGCCCGGGTACTGGTCGCGGACATGGTGGCCGACGGCCTGCTGACGCTTCACACTCCCGCTTCGTCCGAGGTCTACGAGGAGCGGATGGAACTGCTTGAAAGGGTACTTAGTGGACTTCGCAGGCTATGACCCGGCCAGAGCCCAACCGCCGCAACGCAACCGGGGGATCACCTCGGCAAAGATCGTTGTCGCTGGTGGCTTCGGTGTGGGCAAGACGACGCTGGTCGGAGCGGTCTCGGAGATCACTCCGCTGACCACCGAGGCCGTCATGACCGCGGCTGGTGTCGGCATCGACGACCCGTCGAAGGTGCCTGGCAAGGAGACAACCACGGTCGCCATGGACTTCGGTCGTATCACCATGGCCGAGGACCTGATCCTCTACCTGTTCGGTACCCCCGGGCAGACCCGCTTCTGGTTCATGTGGGACGAGATCATCCGTGGTGCCGTCGGGGCCGCCGTCCTCGTGGACACCCGCCGCATCACCGACGCCTTCGCACCGCTCGACTACTTCGAGAACCGCGGACTGCCGTACGTCGTGGCACTCAACCACTTCGACGGCGGGGCCCGCTACGCGACGGAGGAGATCCGGGAGGCGCTGGCCATCGCACCGCACGTGCCGATGGTCACCTGCGACGCCCGGCAGCGTGACTCGGTGAAGTACGTCCTCGTCAACGTCGTCGAACATGCGATGGCGAGGTTGCGGGCCCAGCACGACCGGGGACATCCCACCCCGGTCGGCTGACCCGCCCGGATCCGGCCCGGCGGCGCGGTCCGTTCGGGTCGGGTCCGCGCCGTCGGGCCGCCGGTTGCGCCTGTCGGCGGCTCAGTCCACCGGCAGGCGGTAGCCGCGCTTCACCACCGTCTGCACCACACCCGGGGTGCCCAGGCCGGCCCGCAACCGGGCCACCGCCATCTCCACCGCGTGCTCGTCGGCGCCGCGGGGCAGCGTACGGAGCAGGGCCGACCTCGACAGCACGCGGCCCGGGGTCGCGGCGAGGGCCCGCAGCACCGCCATCGGTGCCGGCGCGAGCGGACGCAGTTCGCCGTCGATCACCGCCGCGTGCCCGCGCAGAACGAGCGTGTGGCCGCCGACCTTCAGGCTGATCGCCCGTTGGGGCAGTTCGTCGACCAGGGCGTGGACGAGCGCGGCCGGATGGGCCCGGCTCGGGGTCACGACCGGCACCCCGTGCTGGCGTAGCGGGGCGGCGGTCACCGCGCCGACACAGCTGGCCAGTACGTCGGACCGTAGCGCGTCGAGTACCGCGTCGCCGTTCGCGCCGGCGGCCCGCAGCAGCGCGTCCACGGCCGGCGCCGAGGTGAACGTGACCGCGTTGACGAGCCGACCGGTGACCAGGTCGACCAGGCGGTGCAGCGGAGCCGGGTCGATCGGCGGTGCCCAGCGGTACACCGGTACCTCGATCACGACGGCCCCGGCGGCTTCCAGGGCGGTCGTCTGGTCCGGCTGCCGTTCGCCGTGCAGTTGCATCGCGACCACCCGGCCGGCGATGCCCCGCCCCCGCAGGTGCTCGACGATCTCGTCGTGCCCCTCCGAGCCGGGCGACCACCCGACCCGCAGCCCGGCCGCCCGCACCGCGCGGCCCGCCTGCGGGTCGCGGGTCACGACGTGCGCGGACCCGAGTACGGCGCGCAGCGGTTCGCCCAGCCCCCAGCCGTCGGCCGCCTCCAGCCAGCCGCGCATTCCGATGCCGGTGTTGACGATGACGATGTCGGGCGGGCTGTCCAGGCAGGCCCGGGTGGCGGCGCGCAGCTCGGTGTCGTCGGCCAGCGGCACGATGCGCAGGGCCGGCGCGAGCACCACCCGCGCACCGTGGCGCTCGAGCATGGTGGCCAGATCGTCGCGGCGGCGGTGGGCGGTGACGCCGACGGTGAAACCGGCGAGTTCGTCGCTCACCGCGTCGCCGCCGGCCCGCTGGTGGCGTCGCCACCGGCAGTTGCCACCATCCGGCCGGTGTCGGTCGACGTGTCATTCGGGGGTCGGCCGGCGGGCGGGCGGCCGGCCCCGGCGAGGTGTGTCCCGGAGAGCCGTGACGTGCCGCGACGGTCCACCGACGGACCCGGCCGGAGCACGCCGTCCTCGGCGTCGACCCGCTCCCACGTGACGCCTGCGTGTCCGGCCACGCCCTCTGCCGTGGCCCGCCACGGCTCTCCGAGTTCGGCCCGGGGCCTGTCACGAGGTCCCGGACCGACCGACCCGACGCCGCGGGGTCGGTGCTGGCCGCCGGACCGGCAACCCGGCCGGGCGGCCCTCGCCAGGTCCGTCCTCAACCCTGGCGAGGTCTTCCGTGGTCGGCGCGTGCGGTACGCGGTGACGCCCGGGTTCCTCCGGTCCGGCTGCGTCGCAGCGTGTGCACTGCCTGTCATGACGGAAGCGTGCCGCCGGGCGGTTTCGCCGGAGCGTCCCGATTGTTTCGCGCCTGCTAAGAGCGGTGGCCACGGCGCGGGTCAGGCCGGGGAGCGCGGGACTCCCGTGCCCACCGGAACGGGGTCGGCGGCGGCGGTCCCCGTTTTGACCGTGCATCGGGCCACCGGGTATCGTTGCCTGCTGTTGTGCACGACAGCCGTTTAGGCGTACCCGTGGGTACGCTTGTCGTCCGTGTGATCTGTGTGCGTGTGATCCGTACCGCGTCATTCGTGCGATTCATGCCTGACGCGCGGTCAACACAGCGCTGACGAAGACCCAGACCGACGACGAGACAAGGTAGACCTGTGCGTACGTACAGCCCGAAGCCGGGTGAGATCGAGCGTCAGTGGCACGTCATCGACGCCTCTGATGTCGTGCTGGGCCGTCTGGCCACCCACGTCGCCACGTTGCTGCGTGGTAAGCACAAGCCCACTTTCGCGCCGCACGTTGACACCGGCGACTTCGTCGTCGTCGTCAACGCCGGCAAGGTCGCGCTGACCGGCAACAAGCGGCAGACCAAGGTGGCCTACCGCCACTCGGGTTACCCCGGTGGTCTGAAGCAGGTCGGCTACGACGAGCTGCTGACCAAGCGTCCCGAGCGGGCCATCGAGCTGGCCGTCAAGGGCATGCTCCCGCACAACCGGCTCGGCCGGCAGCTGATCAAGAAGCTGAAGGTCTACCCTGGTGCCGAGCACCCGCACATCGCGCAGCAGCCGGTGCCGTTCGAGATCAAGCAGATCGCGCAGTGAGCGCGGACGAAGGAAGCAGCATGACCGACACCACCGCGCCCAGCCCGACGGCCGTCGCCGAGGTAGTGGTGCCCGCCACGACTGCCGCCCCCGTTGCGCGGGCGCCGCGCGGCGACCGCCCGATCCAGACCGTGGGCCGCCGCAAGGAGGCCATCGTCCGGGTCCGTATCGTCCCCGGCACCGGCAAGATCACCTGCAACGGGCGCGACCTCGAGGCGTACTTCCCGAGCAAGGTGCACCAGCAGCTGATCAAGGAGCCGCTGGTGACCGCCGAGAAGACCGAGGTCTTCGACGTCATCGCCAACCTGCGTGGCGGCGGCATCACCGGCCAGGCCGGGGCGCTCCGGCTCGGCATCGCCCGTGCCCTGTGCGCGAACGACCTCGACGACCGGCCCGCTCTGAAGAAGGCCGGCTTCCTCACCCGGGACGCCCGGGTCAAGGAAAGCAAGAAGTACGGTCTCAAGAAGGCCCGCAAGGCGCCTCAGTACTCCAAGCGCTGATCAGCTCAGCGCACTTGTACCTCTGACGGACGGTCGGGTCCGCCCCCGGTTTGGTGGCGTACCCGGCCGTTTCCGTTTTTCCTCATCGTTGGTGTTCCTTCCTCATCGCTGGTGCTTCCGGAGGTCTCACGCATGGGTCGGTTGTTCGGCACGGACGGGGTACGTGGGAAGGCGAACGCCGACCTCACACCCGAATTGGCGCTCGCGATCGCCGTCGCCGCGGCGCACACCCTCGCCGAGTCCGACCGCAGCCACGCTCCGCTGGCGGTCGTCGGCCGGGACCCCCGGGCCAGTGGCGAGATGCTGGAGGCCGCCGTCGTGGCGGGGCTGGCCAGCGCCGGCGCCAACGTGCTGCGGGTCGGCGTCCTGCCCACCCCCGGTGTCGCCTTCCTGGTCGGCGAGACAAAGGCCGACCTCGGCGTGATGCTCTCGGCGTCGCACAACCCGATGCCCGACAACGGGATCAAGCTGTTCGCGGCCGGCGGCCACAAGTTGCCCGACGAGGTCGAGATGCGGATCGAGGCCGCGATCGAGGCCAACGCCGCCACCGCCTGGGAACGGCCCACCGGTGCCGGCATCGGCCGGGTCCACGACCTGCTGGACGGCGCCGACCACTACGTACAGCACCTCGTCGGCTCGGTGCCGCACCGGCTCGACGGCCTCAAGGTCGTCGTCGACTGCGCCAACGGCGCGGCCGCGGACATCGCGCCGGTGGCCTACAAGGAGGCCGGCGCCGAGGTCATCGCGATCCACGCCGAACCCGACGGGCTCAACATCAACGACGGCTGCGGGTCCACCCACCTCGACGTCGTCCGGGCGGCCGTGGTCGAGCACGGCGCGGACCTCGGCCTCGCCCACGATGGCGACGCCGACCGTTGCCACGCGGTGACCGCCGACGGCGAGGAGGTCGACGGCGACCAGATCATGGCGATCCTCGCGCTGGCCATGCGCGAGGCCGGCACGCTGACCGAGGACACCCTGGTCGCCACCGTGATGAGCAACCTCGGGCTGCGTCTCGCCATGTCGCGTGAGGGCATCCGGCTGGTCGAGACCCGGGTCGGTGACCGGTACGTCCTGGAGGAGTTGCGCGCGTCCGGGCTGGCCCTGGGCGGCGAGCAGAGCGGCCACATCATCGTGCCCGCGTACGCCACCACCGGCGACGGGGTGCTGACCGGACTGCATCTGATGTCGCGGATGGCCGCCACCGGGCGGTCGCTGGCCGACCTGGCGTCGGTGGTGACGAAGCTGCCACAGGTGCTGGTCAACGTGCCGGTCGGCGACCGTACCGTGGGCGCGACCGCGCCGGCCGTGGTGGCCGCGGCGGAGCGGGCCGAGGCCGAGTTGGGGGAGACCGGTCGGGTGCTGCTGCGCCCGTCGGGGACCGAGCCGCTGGTACGTGTGATGGTCGAGGCGGCCACCGAGGGGACCGCCCGCGAGGTGGCGGAGCGGATCGCCGCCGAGGTCCGCCAGGCCAGCCCGGCCTGACCTGGCCTCCTGCGCCCACCCGCCCCGGGGGTGGGTGGGCGCGCACGTTGATCAAGGAGTAGCTGCGCGACAAACCTCGCAGGACGGGCACGCTCTGTCCTTGATCAACCCGAAATCCGGGCGTGCGGGTGGCGGGAGCGGCGCGGTCAGTGCGCCATGCGGCGTAGGCGGGTGACGGCTTCGGTGAGCACGGTCGGGCGTTTGCAGAAGGCGAACCGGACCAGGTGCCGGCCTGCCGCCACGTCGTCGTAGAAGACCTGGGTGGGTACGGCGACCACGCCACAGCGTTCCGGCAGCGACCGGCAGAACTCCACGCCGTCGACGCCGCCGAGCGGGGTGATGTCGGTGGTGACGAAGTAGGTGCCTTCCGACGGGAGCACCCCGAAGCCGGCGTCGACCAGCCCCTCGGCGAGCTGGTCGCGCTGCGCCTCCAGGCCGGCCCGGAACCCCTCGTAGTAGCTGTCGGGAAGGCCGAGCGCCACCGCGACCGCGGGTTGCAGCGGCCCGCCGTTGACGAAGGTCAGGAACTGCTTCACCCGCATCGCCGCGGACACCAGTGCGGCCGGGCCGCTGACCCAGCCGATCTTCCAGCCGGTGCACGAGAACGTCTTCCCCGCGGACGAGATCCGCAACGTGCGTTCCCGCATGCCGGGCAGGGTGGCCAGCGGTACGTGTGTCGAGCCGGCGTCGGAGAAGACCAGGTGTTCGTAGACCTCGTCGGTGACGGCGTACGCGTCGTACTCCTGGCACAGCGCCGCGATCAGGGTCAGTTCCTCGCGGGTGAAGACCTTGCCGGTCGGGTTGTGCGGTGAGTTGAGCAGCACGAGACGGGTATGTGGGCCGAAGGCGGCACGCAGTTCATCGGGGTCGAAGGCGTACCGGCCGTCGGTCGAGGGGCGCAGCGTCACCGGCCGGCGGACGGCCCCGGCCAGGGCGATCGAGGCCGCGTACGAGTCGTAGTAGGGCTCGAAGGTGACCACCTCGTCGCCGGTCTCGCACAGGCCGAGGATGGCGGCGGCGATGGCCTCGGTGGCCCCGGCGGTGACCAGCACCTCGCCGTCGGGGTCGTAGTCGAGACCCCAGAACCGGCGCTGGTGGGCGGCGACGGCGGCGCGCAGTGCCGGGATGCCCGGCCCGGGCGGGTACTGGTTGTGGCCGGTGCGCAGTGCCTCGGCCGCCGCGGCGAGCATCTCCGGTGGCCCGTCGGTGTCGGGGAAGCCCTGACCCAGGTTGACCGCGCCGGTCCGGACCGCCAACGCCGACATCTCCGCGAAGATCGTCGTGCCGAACGGGCGCATCCGCCGTACCAGGGGGTCGGTGCCGGACGCGGGGTCGGTGCTGGCTGTGGTGCTCACCGGACCACCCTAGACGCGCCCGGTCAGCCCCGTCGATGCCCGCGCCCCGGGGCGGCCGTGACCCGGGCCGGGGCCGGGGTGGTGGGGCGGGGTGGCGGACGGGGCGTCCGGTTGATCCCGGGATCGGCGGGAGCGACCCTGCAGGCACCGCCGCGGGACGTGTCCCGGATGCCCGTCTCAATCAAGTCGGATGATTGATAAGGGCACTTTCGCGCAACCAGGGTGAGTGCTTTTCCGCTACGCTGCTGCCCATGTGTGGAATCGTGGGGTACGTCGGCGCCCGCCCGGCGCTGAGCATCGTGCTGGACGGCCTGCGGCGGCTGGAATACCGCGGCTACGACTCGGCCGGCGTGGCGGTCGTCGGTGACGGCGAGCTGCTGACCGAGAAGAGGGCCGGCAAGCTGGCCAACCTCGAGAAGGCGCTCGCCGAGCGGGGCATCGCCGATCCGGAGGGCACCGGGCCGGTCCTCGGCATCGGTGACGGGACGACCGGCATCGGCCACACCCGCTGGGCCACCCACGGCGGCCCGACCGACCGCAACGCCCATCCCCACGTGGCCCGCGACGGCCGGGTCGCCGTCATCCACAACGGCATCATCGAGAACTTCGCGAAGCTGCGGGACGAGCTGGAGTCCGACGGCGTCGAGTTCACCAGCGACACCGACACCGAGTGCGCCGCCCACCTGCTCGCCGGTGCGCTCGCCGAGCTGCGGGCGGGCGGGGCGCCGGACGGCCCGCAGCTGCTCGCGGCCGCCATGCGCCAGGTGTGTGTCCGGCTGGAGGGGGCCTTCACCCTGCTCGCCGCCGACGCCGCCATCCCCGGCGCGGTGGTCGGCGCGCGGCGCAACTCGCCGCTGGTGGTCGGCCGGGGCACGGGGGAGAACTTCCTTGCCAGCGACGTGTCGGCGTTCATCGAGCACACCCGCGAGGCGGTCGAGCTGGGCCAGGACCAGGTCGTGCTGATCACCGCCGACAGCATCGAGATCACCGATTTCGACGGCCGGCCGGCCGCCGGCAAGGACTTCCACATCGACTGGGACGCGTCCGCCGCCGAGAAGGGCGGCTACGACTACTTCATGCTCAAGGAGATCGCCGAGCAGCCGCAGGCGGTCGCCGACACGCTGCTCGGCCGGCTCACCGAGACCGGCGAGATCCTGCTCGACGAGGTCCGCCTCAGCGACCAGGACCTGCGCGACGTCGACAAGGTCTTCATCGTCGCCTGCGGCACCGCCTACCACGCCGGCCTGGTGGCGAAGTACGCGATCGAGCACTGGACCCGCATCCCCTGCGAGGTCGAGCTGGCCAGCGAGTTCCGCTACCGGGACCCGGTGCTCGACCGGTCGACGCTGGTGGTGGCGATCTCGCAGTCCGGCGAGACGATGGACACGCTGATGGCGCTGCGGCACGCCAAGGAGCAGAAGGCCCGGGTGCTGGCGATCTGCAACACCAACGGGTCCACCATCCCGCGCGAGTCCGACGCGGTGCTCTACACCCACAGCGGGCCGGAGATCGCGGTCGCCTCGACCAAGGCGTTCCTCACCCAGCTCGTGGCCTGCTATCTGATCGGCCTGCACCTGGCCCAGGTCCGGGGCGTCAAGTACGCCGACGAGGTGGCGGCCGTCGTCGACCAGCTCCAGGAGGTGCCGGACAAGCTGCGTACGGTGCTCGCCGCCATGGAGCCGGTACGGCAGCTGGCCCGGGACCTGTCGACCGCCGGCACGGTGCTGTTCATCGGCCGGCACGTCGGCTACCCGGTCGCCCTGGAGGGCGCGCTCAAGCTCAAGGAGCTGGCGTACATGCACGCCGAGGGCTTCGCCGCCGGTGAGCTGAAGCACGGCCCGATCGCCCTGATCGACAAGGGCACCCCGGTGATCTGCGTGGTCCCGTCCCCGGCCGGCCGGGGCATGCTCCGCGACAAGATCGTGTCGAACATCCAGGAGGTGCGGGCCCGCGGTGCGCGCACGATCGTGATCGCCGAGGAGGGCGACGAGGCGGTCCTGCCCTTCGCCGACCACGTGATCTACGTGCCGCGTACGCCGACCCTGCTCGCGCCGCTGGTCACCAGCGTGCCGTTGCAGGTCTTCGCCTGCGCGGTCGCCGACGCCCGCGGGCACGACGTCGACCAGCCCCGCAACCTGGCCAAATCGGTCACCGTGGAGTAGGTGGCAGCCGGCCCGCGTCGCCGAGCGCGATGCGGGCCATGGCGTCCAGCGCCCGGTTGTCGTGGTCCCAGTAGCCGGTGTGCCCGTCCGGGTCGCTCGCGAAGACCCGCCCGCCGAAGTCACGGTCGCTGGGATCGTGGCCGAACCACAGGTCGTCACCGGGCCGGCTGAACGCCAGCACCGGCCCGATGCCGGGCACCGCGACGCTGAGCGCCAGATCGCCGGCGAACGCGCGGGCCGACGGCACGTAGCGGATCACGTCGTTGCCGGCCGTGCTCGCCCACACCCGCTCCGGCGGCAGCCCGAGGTCGCGGGCGTGGTCGACGCCGACCCCGGGTGACCCGACGAGGACCAGGTCGTCGGCGGCGAGGCCGTGGTCACGTGCCGCCGCCCCGACCACCAACGAGCCGTAGCTGTGCCCGACCACCGTGTGGTGGGCCGGCCCGCCCTCGTGGCTGACCCGCAGGCCCTCCTGGAACCGGTGCAGGGCCGGCCCGGCGTCGTGGGCGTACGACGCGCGGTGGGCCTCGTGCACGAAGTCCGGCGCGTCGTAGTCCAGCCACAGCACCGCCGCCGCCGGTTGGCCGGGGGCGAGTTCGGCGGCCCGGGCGAGGATCCGCTCCGCCCGGCCCAACTCCCCGTCGGCGCCGGGCAGGTCGGAGGTCATCCCCGGCACGTAGGTGACCACGTGGTCGGCGAGGTCCGGGTCGCCGAGCGCGACGACGGTCCGCCCGTCACCGGTCGGGTCCAGGCCGAGCAGGTAGGCCCGGGGGCCGCTCTCCGCGGTGAGTCGTGCCTCGATCGCGTCCAGACCGCCCAGGTTGGCGTCGATCCGCAGCACCTCGAGATGGTTGGCGGGCAGCCGGGGCCGGGTCGTCAGCAGTTCCGTCTGGCGGGCGAGCAGGTCGGCCCGCAGTTGCGGCAGGAGCAGCCGGTTGGCCTGGTCACGGGCGGCCACCGGCACTCCGTCGAGGCCGCCGACCAGTGCCGGCTCGTGCAGTACGAGCCAGCGCCGCTGCGCGGGGGTGAGCCCGTTCCACCACCGGCGTACGGAGGCCGGGTCGGCATCGCCGGCCGGGCGGCCCGGCGGTGGTTCGGCCGTCCAACCGGTCACCACCGCGGTGGCGAGGTCGCCGAGCCGCCGGGCCGCCTCCCGGTCGGCCCGGGTGGCCAACTCCAGCGCGGCCCGGATCTCCGCCCCGACCCGGAGCACGGCCGCGCCGGCGCGCGGATCGACCTGCGGCACGCCGGCATCGAGCGACACGCCGCCGTACCGGTCGACCAGCACCCGGCTGACGGCCGCGCCGCGCACGGCGGCGTCGAGCAGCGCCTTCGCCCGGACCAGCAGGGTGGCGAACTCGGCCAGGATCTGGTCGACCTCCATCAGGACCGGTGCGGTGGCCCCGACCGCGTCACGCAGTGTGTCGAGCCGGGTTTCCGCGGCACCGGCCGCCCGCCCGGCCCAGCCGTCGGTCAACGCCGACCGGGTCCGGGCGACCTCCGCCGTCCGCCGCCGCACCATCGTGACGAGGCCGCGCCAGGCCGTCCCGGCGGACCGCCAGGCGGCCGGATCGGCGGCCCACAGTTGCGCGTAGCCGATCATCCGATGCCGGCCATGCGTCGCGCCGCCCGGTCGTCGGCCGCCTCGTAGCCGTCGGCGGACCGGCGCAGCGCGTCGGCGGTGTCCGCCGTCCGGCCGCCGAGCACCGTCAGCGACCGGTGGACCGCCGCCTCGACGTGCGCCAGCGCGGCGGTGGTGGCCCAGCCCGGGGCGGTGACGACCAGCCCCGGCGTCGCGCCGAGCCCCTGACCGAGCCGGTACGCCGTGCCGGTCGACTCGCCGGCGGCGCGGCGCAGTGCGGCGATCCGCACCCGGATGGAACCGTCGGTCATGGGAACCTCCCCGGACGTCGTTGCCGTCGACGCTAGGTGGCCACGGTCGCGTGGCGGGAACCCTGTGGAATCCGGGTGACCGCCGTACCCGCGGGTTGTCCACAGGCCTTGTCCACCACGGACCGCACGGATAGCCTGCCGCCCGTTAGGGTGGTCGGGTGATCGTGGCTGTCGGCATCGACGTCGTCCTGGTCGAGCGGTTCGCCCGGGCGCTGGCCCGCACCCCGCAGCTGGCCGAGCGGCTGTTCACCGAGGCGGAGCGGCACACCGGGGCCGGCAACCCGCGGTCGCCGGAGTCCCTGGCCGCGCGGTTCGCGGCCAAGGAGGCGGTGGCGAAGTCGCTCGGCGCCCCGGCCGGACTGCACTGGCACGACTGCGAGGTGGTCGCCGCCCCGGACGGCCGGCCCTGGTTGACCGTCTCCGGCACGGTCGCCGCCGCGGCGGACGAACGCGGCGTCAACCACTGGCACCTCTCGCTCTCCCACGACGGTGGGATCGCCTCCGCGATGGTCGTGGCCGAGCGATGAGGGCGGCGTGGCGGGCGGCCGACGTACGGGCCGCCGAGGACGGACTGATCGCCAGTCTGCCGACGGACACCCTGATGCGGCGCGCCGCCGCCGGACTCGCCCGCCGCTGCGCGTTGCTGCTCGCCGGACGTGGCGGGGTCTACGGCGCCCGGGTCCTGCTGCTCGTCGGTGCCGGGAACAACGGCGGGGACGCGCTCTACGCCGGTGCCACCCTCGCCGGCCGGGGTGCGGCGGTGTCCGCCCTGGCCCTGGCCCCCGACCGGATCCACGGACGGGGGTTGGCGGCCCTACGTACGGCCGGCGGCCGGCTGATCACCGCGCTGCCGGACCGGGTCGACCTCGTCGTCGACGGGATCGTCGGGATCGGCGCCACCGGCGGGCTGCGCCCCGACGCCGCCGACGTGGTGGCGAAACTCGACGCGCTCCGGTCGTCGGCGGGCGACCGGCCCACGGTTGTCGCGGTCGACGTGCCGAGCGGGGTCGCGGTGGACACCGGTGACGTGCCCGGAGCGGCTGTGCGCGCCGACGTCACCGTCACCTTCGGCTGCCTCAAGCCGGCCCTGGTCGTCGGGCCCGCCGCGGTGCGTGCCGGTGAGGTCGACCTGGTCGACATCGGGCTCGGCGACCGGCTGCGCGCGACCCCGGCCCTGCTGGTCCCCGAGTGGGACGACATCGTGGGCTGGTGGCCGGCGCTCGGCCCCGAGTCGGAGAAGTACACCCGCGGCGTGGTCGGGGTCGCCACCGGATCGGCCACCTATCCCGGCGCCGCCGTACTGTCCGTCGGCGGCGCGCTCGCCGGCCCGACCGGCCTGGTCCGGTACGCGGGCGGCGCCGCGGCCGAGGTGCTGCACCAGCATCCCTCCGTGATCGCCACCGGCCGGGTCGCCGACGCCGGTCGGGTGCAGGCCTGGGTCTGCGGATCCGGTCTCGGTAGCGGGGAGGCGGCAGCGGCCGAACTGCGCTCGGTGCTCGCCGCACCGGTGCCGGCGGTGCTCGACGCCGACGCGTTGACCATGCTCGTCGACGGCAGCCACGCTGGTCGGCTGCGCGGGCGCGACGCGCCGACCGTGGTCACCCCGCACGACCGCGAGTTCGCCCGGCTCTGCGGCGCGGCCGCCGGCTCCGACCGGGTCGGCGCCGCACTGCGCCTGGCCGCCTGGATGAACGCGGTCGTCCTGCTCAAGGGCGACCGGACGGTGGTGGCGACCCCGGACGGCCGGGCGTACGTCAACCCGACCGGCAGCCCCGCGCTGGCCACCGGCGGCACCGGTGACGTACTCGCCGGCCTCCTCGGGTCGCTGCTGGCGGCCGGGGTGGCACCGGAGCGGGCCGCCGTGGCCGCCGCCTTCCTGCACGGGCTGGCCGGCCGGGAGGCCGCCCGGCACGGCCCGGTCACCGCCCCGGACGTCGTCGACGCCCTGCGCCCGGTCGTCGCCCGCCTCACCGCACGGTGAGGCGCGGGCCGTCCGGCCCGGTGGTGGCGAAACGGTCGTGGCGACCGGCTCGGGGCGTCGGTGAAGGTCAGTAGGCTGAACAGCATGTGGCAGGCCGAGGTGCGGATCGACCTTGACGCGATCCGCGAGAACGTGGCCCGGTTGCGGGCCGGCACGAGCGCCGAGCTGATGGCGGTGGTCAAGGGGGACGGGTACGGCCACGGGATGCTGCCCGCCGCCCGGGCCGCCCTGGACGCGGGTGCCGACTGGCTCGGGGTGTGCACCCTCGACGAGGCGCTGACGCTGCGCCGCGCCGGGGTGACGGCGCCGGTGCTCGCCTGGCTGCTGGCGCCCGGGCTGCCCCTGCACGAGGGGGTGGCCGCGAACGTCGACCTGAGCGCGGGCTCGGTCGACCAGCTCGGCGAGGTGCTGGTCGCCGCCGGCCGGGCCGGCCACCCGGCCCGGGTCCATCTCAAGATCGACACGGGGCTGGCCCGGGGCGGGGCGACCGCCGCCGACTGGCCGGCCCTGCTGGAGGCCGCCGCCAAGGCCCAGGCCGACGGCACCGTCGAGGTAGTCGGGATCTGGAGCCACTTCGCGTACGCCGACGCGCCCGGTCACCCGACCATCGACCGGCAGCTCGCCCACTTCCACGAGGGGCTGGCGCTCGCCGAGCGGTGGGGTGTACGCCCGCGCTACCGGCACCTGGCCAACTCGGCGGCCA
Organism: Polymorphospora rubra; assembly: GCF_018324255.1. Lineage (GTDB taxonomy): Bacteria > Actinomycetota > Actinomycetes > Mycobacteriales > Micromonosporaceae > Polymorphospora > Polymorphospora rubra. The sequence continues at coordinate 1,656,713 of NZ_AP023359.1, read as the reverse complement.
CCCTGACCCGGCCCGACACGCACTTCGACCTGGTCCGCCCCGGCCTCGCCGTCTACGGCCTGTCCCCGGTCGTCGGCGAGCGCTACGGGCTGCGGCCGGCGATGACCGCCCGGGCCCGGGTGATGCTCGTCAAGCGGGTGCCGGCCGGCCAGGGCGTGTCGTACGGCCACACCTACACCACCGGGCGGGAGACGACGCTGGCGGTCGTACCGCTCGGATACGCCGACGGGATTCCCCGGCACGCCTCCAATGCCGGCCCGATCCAGCTCGGTGGCCGGGTCCGTACCATCGCCGGCCGGGTCTGCATGGACCAGGTGGTGCTCGACTGCGGCGACGACCCGGTGGTGGCCGGCGACGTCGCGACGCTGTTCGGGCCCGGCGACGGCGGCGAGCCGACCGCCGACGACTGGGCCGAGGCGGCCGGCACGATCAACTACGAGATCGTGACCCGGTTCGGCGGGGTCCGCGTGCCCCGCGTCTACGACGGGGCGCGTTGATGGCGGCGGAGAACGGGCGGACGAAGGCGAAGCGGCGGGCCGGCATCTTCGGCGCCGTGGTCGGTGTGGCGGCGGCCGGCCTCGCGGCCGGTATCGCCGCCGAACGCGCCATCGTCCGGCGGTCCAAGCGCGGCGTCGGCGACCGGTACGCCGAGGAGAAGTTCGGTGCCCTGCCGTACGACGAGTCGTGCACGGTCACCACCGCCGACGGCACCGACATCCACGTGGAGGTCGTCGAACCGACCGACGGGGTCGAGATCGACGCCGGGTTCATCGCGGGGGTGGCGGACGGGCCGCATGAGCCGACCATCGTGTTCGTACACGGCTTCTGCCTCGACATGGGCACGTTCCACTTCCAGCGCGCGGAGCTGACCCGGCGCGGCGACTACCGGATGGTCTTCTACGACCAGCCCGGACACGGCCGCTCCGGCCGGCTCGAGTCGGGGGAGTACGAGCTGCCGGCCCTGGGCGAGACGCTGCGGGCGGTGATCGACGAGACGGTGCCGGAGGGGCCGCTCGTGCTCGTCGGACACTCGATGGGCGGCATGACGATCATGGCGCTGGCCGAGCTCTATCCGGAGATGTTCGAGCAACGGGTCGTCGGGGCCGTGCTCATCGCCACCTCCGGCGGCCTGGTGGAGCAGGCGAGGTTCGGCCTGCCGACCATCATCTCCCGGTTCGGCAGCCCGCTGCTGCCGTTGGTCAACAACGCGACCCGGCTCACCGGCGGTGTGGTCGACCGGGCCCGCATCGCCGCCGCCGACCTGGCCTGGCTGTTGACCCGCCGCTACGGGTTCGGCACCGCCCGGCCGAGCCCGGCCCTGGTGTCGTACGTGGAGAAGATGAACTCGGGCACCACGGCCGAAACGGTGGCCCGCTACCTGCGTACCCTCTACACCCATGCCCGCTATCCGGCGTTGGCCACCCTGCGGGAGACGCCGACCCTCGTCATCGTCGGCGACAAGGACATGATCACCCCGGTGGCACACTCCGAGGAGATCCTGCGCCGCCTCCCGGACGCCGAATTCATCAAGATCGCCGACAGTGGCCACGTCGTGATGCTCGAACATGCCGACGAGGTCAACGCCGTGCTGATCGACTTTCTCGGAAAGCTCGAAGGATGACCAAACTGTCCACCGTGGACGAAACCCGGGCGTACGGCGCGCGGCTCGCCGGGATCCTGCGCGCCGGTGACCTGCTGGTGCTCGCCGGGCCGCTGGGCGCCGGCAAGACCGCGCTGACCCAGGGCATCGGCGCCGGCCTCGGCGTGCTCGGCGACGTCACCTCGCCGACGTTCGTCATCGCCCGCGTGCACCGGCCCGACCCGGCGCGTGGCGGTCGGATGGCCCTGGTGCACGCCGACGCCTACCGACTCGGCTCCACATCGGACCCCCGGGCCGAGATCGACGACCTCGACCTCGACGCGTCGATGGACGACTCGGTGACCGTCGTCGAGTGGGGCGAGGGCATGGTCGAGCAGCACGGCGACGGCCACCTGCTGATTCGCATCGACCGGCGCGACGACGACACCCGGATCGTCGAACTCGTACCGGTCGGCGGCGACTGGGCCGCCCGCCTGGCGAAGCTGGAGTATGTCGCACCGCCGTTCTAGGGTTCGGTCATCGTCCGAATCCACGAAAGGCCGCTGATGTCCCTCGACCTCCCGGCGCTCCTCCCGCCAGCCTGGCAGACGCTGCTGGCACCGCACCTCGACACCGAACGCACCGCCGCGCTCGGTGCGTTCGTCGCCGAGGAATACCAGACCCAGACGGTCTACCCGCCGGTCGACGACCTGTTCAGCGCCTACCGGCTGTGCGCGCCCGAGGACACCCGGGTGCTGATTCTCGGCCAGGACCCCTACCACAAGGCGGGCCAGGCCCACGGGCTCAGCTTCAGCGTCCGCGACGGTGTGTCGGTGCCGCCGTCGCTGCGCAACGTCTTCAAGGAACTGCACGAGGACCTCGACGTCCCGGTGTCGCGCAACGGCAACCTGACCGCCTGGGCCGAACGCGGCGTACTGCTGCTCAACGCAGTCCTCACCGTTCGCGAGGCCAAGCCGGGCTCGCACGCGAACAAGGGCTGGGAGGAGTTCACCGACGCCACGATCCGGGCGCTGGACGCCCGCGACAGCCGGGTCGTCTTCCTGCTCTGGGGCGGCTACGCCCGCAAGAAGGCGGCACTGGTCACCAACCCGACGCACGTGGTCCTCGAGGCCGGCCACCCCAGCCCGATGAACCCGAAGGGCTTCCTCGGCAGCCGGCCGTTCAGCGCCACCAACAAGGCCCTCGCCGACGCCGGACTGCCCGGCATCGAATGGGACCGCTCAGCCGTCTGAACCCGACCGCACCGGCGTGTCGCGGTGCGCCGTGCCGGCCGGTGCCAGGGTGGCACCACGGCGCCGATTAAGGTGCACAACGTGCTGGTACTCGTGGTGGACTCGGCGACCCCGGCGGTGACGGCCGCGCTGGTGCGGATCACGTCGGCCGGTGTGGCGCCGGTGGCGCACCGCCGCGCCGTCGACGCCCGGGCGCACGGCGAACTGCTCGCCCCCCAGGTCGACGCGCTCCTCGCCGAGTCCGGGAGCGGGCCCGCCGAGCTGGCCGCGATCGTCGCCGGCCTCGGCCCCGGCCCGTTCACCGGACTGCGGGTCGGGCTGGTCACCGCCGTCACGATGGGCCAGGTCCTCGGCATACCGACGTACGGGGTGTGCTCCCTGGATGGCATCGGGCGCCCGGCGGCCGGCGGTGAGCCGGTGCTGGTGGCCACCGACGCCCGGCGCCGCGAGGTCTACTGGGCGGTCTACGCCGGCACCGGCGAGCGGGTCGCCGGTCCGGAGGTGCACACCCCGGCCGAGGTGGCCGGGCGGGCCCGCGAACTCGGTGCCACCGTCGCCGTCGGTGACGGCGCGCACCGCTACACCGAGCAGCTCGGCCTCCCGCTGCGCGACGAGCCGCGTTACCCCGACCCGCTCGCCCTCGCCGAGCTGGCCGCCGAACGGGTCCGCGCGAAGGCCCCGTCCGAACCGCTGACCCCGCTCTACCTGCGCCGCCCCGACGCGGTGGCCCCCACCGCCCGCAAACCGGTGCTGCCATGACCGGTCGGGTGGCGCCGTGACGCGGGCCGACGACGCGGGCGGCACCGGCGGGCCGGGCGACGTCCGGCTGACCCGGATGCGGTGGTGGCACATCGACCAGGTGCTGCCGATCGAGGCGGACCTCTTCGGTGCCGAGCAGTGGTCGGCCGCCATGTTCTGGAGCGAGCTGGCGGGCGGCCACCACTACCTGGTCGCGCTCGATCCGGCCGGCGCCGTGGTCGGCTACGCCGGACTGGCGGTCACGCCGCCCGACGAGGGCTGGGTGCAGAACATCGCCGTACGCCGCGACGCCCAGCGGGGCGGGGTCGGCCGCCGGCTGCTGGAGGCGCTGCTCGCCCAGGCCGCCCGGCGCGGGGTACGTCGTACCCTGCTGGAGGTGGCGGTCGACAACGCCGCCGCGCAGCGCCTCTACGCGGCGTACGACTTCGAGCCGGTCGGGATCCGGCGCGGCTACTACCAACCGAGCAACACCGACGCACTGGTGATGATGCGCAATGGCTGACGAACCGCTCGTACTCGGCATCGAGACGTCCTGCGACGAGACGGGGGTGGGCATCGTACGCGGGCACACCCTGCTCGCCGACGCGCTGGCCTCCAGCGTCGACCAGCACGCCCGGTTCGGCGGCGTGGTGCCCGAGGTCGCCAGCCGGGCCCACCTGGAGGCGATCGTGCCGACCATGCGGCGGGCTCTCGACCAGGCCGGGGTCACGATCGCCGACATCGACGCCATCGCGGTGACCGCCGGGCCGGGGCTGGCCGGCGCGCTGCTGGTCGGGGTCGCCGCCGCCAAGGGCTACGCGGTCGCCGCCGAGAAGCCGATCTACGGGGTGAACCACCTGGCCGCGCACGTCGCCGTCGACACCCTGGAGCACGGCCCCCTGCCCGAGCCGGCGATCGCGATGCTGGTCTCCGGCGGACACTCCTCGCTGCTGCTGGTCGACGACCTGACCGCCGGGGTGACCCCGCTCGGGGCCACGATCGACGACGCCGCCGGCGAGGCGTTCGACAAGGTGGCCCGGCTGCTGGGACTGCCGTTCCCCGGCGGCCCGCCGATCGACCGGGCGGCCCGGGAGGGCGACGCCGACTCGATCGCGTTTCCGCGCGGCCTGACCGCGCCGAAGGACCTGGCCGCGCACCGGTTCGACTTCTCGTTCTCCGGGCTGAAGACGGCGGTCGCCCGCTGGGTGGAGGCCCGGGAGCGGGCCGGCGAGCCGGTTCCGGTCGCCGACGTGGCGGCGTCGTTCCAGGAGGCCGTCTGCGACGTGCTCACCGCCAAGGCGATCGACGCCTGCCGGCAGCACGGGGTCGAGACGCTGGTCATCGGGGCGGGGTGGCGGCCAACTCACGACTGCGGGCACTGGCCGAGCAGCGCTGCGCCCGGCACGGGATCACCGTACGGGTGCCACCGCCCCGACTGTGCACCGACAACGGCGCGATGGTGGCCGCGCTCGGTTCGCACCTGGTCGCGGCCGGGATCGCGCCGAGTCGGTTGGATCTGCCGGCCGACTCCGCGATGCCGCTGACCGTGGTGAGCGTGTAGTGTCCGCGCACGTGATCGTGCGGATGTGGGAGGTGCGGGCCGAGCCGGCCAGGTTCGCCGACCTCATCACCTGGGTGTGCGAGACCGCGCTCCCGGAGTTCGACCACAGCCCGCTGCACCTGTCGAGCGAGGTCTTCACGTCGACCGACCACCGCCTGGTGGTCATCTCGAAGTGGCGTAGCGCCCCGCTGGCGCTGCCCGACCCGCCGCCGATGCTGGTGGCCCGGCCACCCCACACGTGGGACTTCACCCAGGTCGACCGCTGACCCGCGACCGGGTCGGCACCACCGGTCGGGGTCTCCGGACCGGCCGGGCGGAAAACCGCTGGTGACCAACGGGTGTGATCTCGTAATGTCGGCGGTGCTATGCGGCCCTTACCTGTCGCCGATCCCGGCGCTCCCGACCACCGCAGCGCGACCCACTACCTGATCTGGCTGGCTCGCCGTGCCTGGCCGTCGATGACCGGCGCCGTCCTGCTGGCCATCGTCTGGATGGGGGCGCAGGCGCTGATGCCGGCGGTGATCGGCCGCGCCATCGATGTCGGCATCGTCGGCCGGGACGCCGACGGGCTGCTGCACTGGGGGCTGGTGCTGCTCGGCCTCGGGGTGCTCCAGGCCGCCGCCGGCGTCGGTCGGCACCGGTTGGCCGTCTTCAACTTCCTCGCCTCCGCCTACCGCACCATTCAGCTCACCGTGGAGCGGGCCAACCGGCTCGGCGCCACGTTGCCCAAACGGCTGGCCGCGGGCGAGGTGGTCAGCATCGGCACCGCCGACATCAGCCACATCGGCGCGGCCCTCGACATCACCGCCCGGGGCACCGGTGCCGTCGTCGCGATCATCACGATCACCGTGATCCTGCTCACCACCTCGGTTCCGCTGGGCGTGGTCGTCCTGGTCGGCGTACCGCTGCTGATGGCGGTCGTCGGGCTGCTCATCCGGCCGTTGCACCGGCAGCAGGAGGAGTACCGCGACCAGCAGGGCACCCTGACCACCCGGGCCGGTGACATCGTCGCCGGACTGCGGGTGCTGCGCGGTGTCGGCGGCGAGCCGGTCTTCTCCGCGCGCTACCGCGCCGAGTCGCAGGACCTGCGCCGGCGGGGGATGCGGGTGGCCCGGATCGAGTCCTACCTGGAGGCGGCCCAGATTCTGCTGCCCGGCGTGTTCGTCGTACTGGTGACCTGGCTCGGCGCCCGGTTCGCGCTCCGTGGCGACATCACCGCCGGCCAGCTCGTCGCCTTCTACGGCTACACGGCGTTCCTGGTCTCGCCGCTGCGGACGCTCACCGAGGCGATCGAGAAGATCACCCGCGGGCACGTCGCCGCGCAGCGGGTCGTCCGGCTGTTCACGCTGGCCCCGGAGCTGTCCGACCCGGACCGGCCGCGGGACTGGCCGCCCTACGCCGCCGACCTGGTCGACTCCGAATCCGGGCTCGCGGTCGTCGCCAACCGGTTCACCGCACTCGTCGCGGCCGACCCCGCCGACGCGGTGGCGATCGCCGACCGGCTCGGCCGGTACACCGACAGCGAGGCGAGCTACGCCGGCGTACCGCTGCGGGAGCTGGCGCTGCCAGCGGTGCGGGAGCGGATTCTGGTGGCCGACAACGACGCTGCCCTGTTCACCGGCCGGCTGCGGGTCGAGCTGGATCCGCACGACCGGGCCGACGACGAGACGGTCGAGGCAGCCCTGGTCGCGGCCAGCGCGACGGACATCGTGGCGGCGCTGCCGGCCGGAGTCGACGCGGTCGTGGCCGAACGGGGCCGGGAGTTCTCCGGCGGCCAGCAGCAGCGGCTGCGGCTGGCCCGCGCGCTGGTCGCCGATCCGCAGATCCTGATCCTGGTCGAGCCCACCAGCGCCGTCGACGCGCACACCGAGGCGCGGATCGCCGGCCGGCTCGGACCGGCCCGCGCCGGCCGTACGACGCTGGTCTGCACGACCAGCCCACTCGTCCTCGACCGGGCCGACCGGGTCGTCTTCGTCGAGGACGGCAAGGTCGTGGCCGAGGGCGGTCACCGCGATCTGTTCGCCACCGAACCGCGGTACGCCGCCGTGGTCACCCGCGGGGAGGACGCGTGAGTGAGCGAGCCATGAGGCTCAGTGAAGAACACGGCGGTGCCGAGCGCAGCGAGGTGACCGTGAGTGAGCGTAGCGAGCGAGCCATGAGGCTCAGTGAAGAACACGGCGGTGCCGAGCGCAGCGAGGTGACGGCGTGAGCGAGCCCGGTGACGGCGTGAGCGGGCGGGCGTTGCCGGTCGCCGACGCGACGCAGGCGCGGGCGTACGCCCGGGTGTTGATTCGCCGCCATCCGCGCGCTCTGGCCTGGGCGTTGGGCCTGCACGCGCTCGCCGCGATCGCCGGTCTCGTCGCGCCCCGGCTGCTCGGCGACCTGGTCGAGGCGATCTCGCGGGGTACGACCTCGGTCACCGTGGACCGGATCGCGTTGGCGATCGGCGGGTTCCTGGTGGCCCAGGCGGTGCTGGTGCGTTTCGCCCATCTGGCGTCGGCGCGGCTCGGTGAACGGGTGCTCGCCGAACTGCGGGAGGAGTTCGTCGACCGGATCCTGGCCATTCCGTTGTCCACTGTGGAAAAGGCCGGTTCGGGTGACCTGCTGACCCGGACGTCCCGCGATGTCTCGGCGCTGTCGAAGACGGTCCGGTTCGCCGTACCCGAGACCTTGATCGCGATGGTTACCTGCGTCTTCGTCGCGCTGGCGCTGATGCTGGTCAGCCCGCTGCTGGCGCTGCCCTGCCTGATCGCGGCACCGCTGCTGTACGTCGGAACCCGCTGGTATCTGCGCCGGGCACCGGCCGGCTATCTGCGGGAGAGTGCCACCTACTCCGACATCACCGACGGCATCGCGGAGACCGTCGACGGTTCGCGGACCACGGAGGCGCTGCGCCAGGCGAACCGGCGCCGGGTCCGCGTCGACAAGGACATCCGCCGGTCGTACGCCGCCGAGCGGTACACGCTGTTCCTGCGTACGGTGTGGTTCCCGGTCGCGGAGATCAGCTACGTCATCCCGGTGGTGGCCACTTTGGTCCTCGGCGGCTGGTTCTACTTGGAGGGCTGGGTGACACTCGGCCAGCTGACCGCCGCCACGCTCTACGTACAGCAGTTGATCGACCCGCTGGACCGGCTGCTGTCCTGGCTCGACGAACTCCAGGTCGGCGGCGCCTCGATGGCCCGGCTGCTCGGCGTCGCGCAGCTGCCCGACGACCGGGCGGCGTCGGCGGCCAGGCCGGACGGTGAACGGGTCGTCGCCCGGGACGTGCGGTTCTCGTACGTCCCGGAGCGGGACGTCCTGCACGGCGTCTCGCTCGCGGTGGAGCCGGGGGAGCGGCTGGCGATGGTCGGGCCGTCCGGGGCCGGCAAGTCGACCCTCGGCCGGTTGCTCGCCGGCATCCACGGGCCCCGGGCCGGTTCGGTCACGGTCGGTGGAGCGCCGCTCGTCGGCCTGCCGATCGAGGAGTTGCGCTCGCACGTGGCCCTGGTGACCCAGGAGCACCACGTCTTCATCGGTACGGTGCGCGACAACGTCGCCATGGTGCGCCCCGACGCCGGCGAGGATCAGGTACGCGCCGCACTGGCGGCGGTCGACGCGCTCGGCTGGGCCGACGAACTGCCGGACGGCCTGGCGACGGTGGTCGGCGCGAAGGGGCATCCGCTGTCGGCGGCGCAGGCGCAGCAGTTGGCGCTGGCCCGGCTGGTGCTGGCCGACCCGCACACACTGGTGCTCGACGAGGCGACCTCGTTGATCGACCCGAGGGCGGCCCGGCATCTCGAACGCTCGCTCGCGGCGGTACTGAAGGGTCGTACGGTGATCGCGATCGCGCACCGGCTCTTCTCCGCGCACGACGCGGACCGGGTCGCGGTGGTGGAGGACGGCCGGATCGCCGAGCTGGGATCACACGACGAGCTGGTCGCCGCCGACGGGTCGTACGCCGCCCTGTGGCGCTCCTGGCACGGCACCCGCCCGTAGCCCGCCTCCCGCCCCCGCCCCGCCCCGCGCCCCGGCTTCGCCGGGTGCGGGCGCGTTGATCAAGGGGAAGTCGTCCCCAAGAAGCGACAAAACGCCCACACTTTCTCCTTGATCAACGCTCGAGTGGGGCAGGGTGCGTCGAGGGCATTCGGGTCTTGCAAAGGAGTCTTTGCATAGCTATCTTTGCAAGCATGTCTTTGGAAGAGGATCGGCTTGTCCTCGACGGGCGTTCGTTGCGCGGGATCGCCCACCCGCTGCGGGTCCGTATCCTCAGCGCACTGCGTGAGGACGGACCCGCCACCGCCACCCGACTCGCCGAACTGCTCGGCGAGTCAACCGGCTCCACCAGCTACCACCTGCGCCAACTCGCCACATACGGGTTCGTGGTGGAGGACACCGAACGCGGTGTCGGCCGGGAACGCTGGTGGCGGGCCGCCCACCGGTTCACCAGCTTCGACGGCGAAGCCAACCGGGACATGCCCGAGGAGAGTGCCGCCTACCTGCGGGCCGTCGCCGCCCTCTACGCCGGGCGGGTCGAGCGCTGGCTCGACGAATCCGCTGATCGCACCGGGCCGTGGCGCGACACCGGAACCATCAGCGACTGGCGCCTCCAACTGACCGCCGAGGAAACCCGCGCGCTGGGGGAGGAGTTGACCGCGGTGCTCGACCGCTACCGCGAAGCCCGGCCGGATGCCCCCGCCTCCGACGGCACCGAGCGGGTCGTCGTCCAGGTGCAGCTCATGCCGTTCCTCCGGACCGAGGGCGGGGCGGAAGCGTGAAACGGCAGGGCCTGATCGCGCTGCTCACCGCCGAGGTCGTCTCGCTGGTCGGCAGCCGGATGAGCATGATCGCGCTGCCCTGGTTCACCCTCGTCACCACCGGCAGCGCCGCCCGTACCGGCATCGTCGCGTTCGTCGAGATGCTGCCGTACGTGCTCGCCTGCGGGCTCGGCGGACCGCTGCTCGACCGGCTCGGCCACCGTCGGGTCAGCGTCGCCGCCGACCTCGGCAGCGCCGCCGCGCTGATCGCCGTACCCGTCCTGCACGCCGGCGGCCAGCTGCACTTCGGCGTACTGATCACGCTGATCGGCGTCGTCGGGCTGCTGCGCGGGCTCGGCGACACCGCGAAACGGGTCGTCTTCCCGGAGACCGTCGCCGCCTCCGGGATGGAGCTGACCCGGGCCACCAGCCTGCACGACGGGCTCGGCCGCCTCGCGACCCTGCTCGGCGCCCCGTTGGCCAGTGTGCTCATCGCGACCCTGGACGCGTCGACCGTGCTGGCCATCGACGCCGCCACGTTCCTGGTCGCCGGCGTGATCGTCGCGTTCCTGGTGCCCGGCGTACGCCGGGTCGTGGCGGCGGTCACCGACCGGGAGGCGTACCTGCCGGCGTTGCGGGCCGGGCTGGCGTTCCTGCGTCGGGACCGGCTCATGCTCGGCATCACGCTGCTGCTGTTCGTCACCAACCTCGCCGATGCCGCGTACGGGACGGTGCTGGCGCCGTTCTGGGCCAATGACGTGATCGGGTCGCCGGTCGCGCTCGGGGCGCTGTCCGGGGTCTTCGCGGTCGGCGCGGTGCTCGGCAACGTGGTCTTCACCGCCATCGCGCCGCGGGTGCCGCGGTTCGCGGTGTTCGCCGTCGGGTTCCTGATCGCCGGGGCGCCACGGTTCGCCATCCTGTCCGTGGCCGACGCGCTCTGGATCGTGTACGTCGTGTCGTTCGTGGCCGGCGTGTCGATCTCGGCCGTCAACCCGATCCTCGGCGCGGTGTCGTACGAACGGGTCCCGGAACACCTGCGGGCCCGGGTCCTCGGCCTCGGGCAGGCCATCGGGTGGGGTGGCATGCCGCTGGGCAGCCTGCTCGCCGGCTGGGCGGTGCAGGGCTTCGGTCTGAACGCGGCGCTGTTGATCTTCGGTGGCGCGTACCTGGCGGTGACCGTGCTGCCGTTCGTCAGCCCGACCTGGCGGCAGATGAACCGCCCGCCCGCTGCCCAGAACCCCGCACCCGCCGCGAGCGCCGTCGACCCCGCTGGCGTGTCGCGTTGATCGAGGAGAAAGCGTGCCCGCTTCGCGCGAATTGTCGCGCAACAACTCCTTGATCAACGCGCGCCGCGCGCCGCCGGCCGCCGGCCTGGGGCCGGGGCGGGGTTACGGGGTCGCGTCCAGGGGGGCGGCGAGGAGGTGTTCGAAGGCGAGTTCGGCGGCGCCGAGCAGGGCGGCGTCCTCGCCGAGCTGCGGGGTGCGCAGCTTGACCTGCTCCCGGGACGCGGGCAGGGCCATCGAGTTGAGCCGGCTGCGGACCCGGGCGGCCGAAGCCAGGTAGACGTCGCGCAGCGTGCCGCCGAAGATCACCATTCCGGGGTTGAAGATGTTGACGAGGTTGGCGACCCCGAACCCGAGCCAGTCACCGATCTCCCGTACGGCCGCCTTGGCGGTGGCGTCGCCGCGGGCCGCCGCGTCGACGATCGACAGCGCCGCCCGCCGGCCGGTGCCGCCCGCACCGCCGTCCAGCAGGGCGTACTCGCCGATGACCGTCTCCCAGCAGCCCCGGGAGCCGCACCCGCACTCCCGCCCGCCGGGCTGCACCACCATGTGACCGACCTCGCCGCCGAATCCGCCGTGCCCGGTGAGCCGCCGGCCACGCACGATGATCCCGGCGTCGACGCCCACATCGCGGTGCAGATAGATGAGGTCGTCGCAGCCGACCGCCGCCCCCCGCGCGTGTTCGGCCAGGGCCGACACGTCGGCGGCGTTGCCGACCAGGATCGGCCGTTCCGAGTCGAGGTGCCCGCCCAGCGCCGCGCCGAGCGACCGGTCGACGAAGCCGGTCTCCGGCTTGACGTGGACCGGACCCTCCTCCCGCAGCTCCAGGCCGCAGACCGCGACGCCGGCGCCGACGTATACCGAATCGGCCGGGACCGACTGCTGCATCTCCTTGACGAAGGCGGCGAGCAGCGGCGCGGTCTCGGCGGCGGCGACCCCGCACGGGCGGGCCGTCTCGCGCCGGTCGAGCACCGCGCCGCCGAGTCCGACCCGGGCGGCCCGCAACCGGTCCACCTCGATGCTGTACGCGTAGGCGAAGACCCGCTCGGACTCGGGCCGGACGACCGGCGACGGTCGTCCGGCCCGGCCGGTTTCCCGCGGAGCCCCCTCGCTGACCAGGCCGGCACCGGCCAGGTCGGCGGTGAGCGCTCCGATGGTGCTGCGGTTCAGCCCGAGCGCGGTGGTGAGTTCGGCCCGCGACGTGGCGCCGTGGACGTGTACGTAGCGCAGCAGGGCACCGAGGTTCTGCCGGCGGATGTCCTCCTGGCTCGGTCCTACACGCATCGTCTCGGTAACTCCACGGTGGCGGCGGTCAACGGTTGCCGGTGGCGGTGGCCCGACGTCGGGACAGCGCGTCGACACCCGCGGCCAGCAGCAGTACCGAACCGGTGACCACGTACTTGACCCCTGAGCTGTATCCCATCAGACCCATCCCATTGTCGATCACGGCGACCACGGCACCGCCGAGTACCGCGTCGAGTACCCGGCCCTTGCCGCCGAAGAGGCTGGTGCCACCGATGACCGCGGCCCCGACCGCGTAGAGCAGGACGTTGCTGCCGCCGGTGTTGGCGTCGACCGAGTTGGCCCGGCTCGCCGCCACGATGCCACCGATCGCCGCCATCGCCGAGCAGATGACGAAGACCGAGATCCGGATCCGGTCGACGTTGATGCCGGCCCGCCGGGCCGCCTCCTTGTTGCCGCCGACAGCGTAGATGTGCCGGCCGTACGCGGTGCGCTGGAGCACGAAGGTCCAGACGATCAGCAGTACGGCGATGATCGGCACCACGATCGGCACGCCCTTGAGCGAGGTGATCAGCACCCGGCTGCGTTCCTGGTTGAGGATGTAGACGGCGACGCCGAGGATCAGTGCCAGCCCGCCGATCCGGGCGGCGATCACGGCGAGCGGGTCGGTGACCAGGCCCCGGGCCGCCCGTTTGCGGTGCCGTAGCAACTGCACGGCGGCGTAGCCGGCCACCGCGACGCCGGCCAGCACCCAGCCGAGCACCGGTGGCATGTTGCGGTTGGCGATCGCCACCAGGACGCCGTCGCGTACCGACACGTTGTTGCCGCCCTCGATCAGCAACAGCACGATGCCCTGGAACGCCAGGAAGCCGGCGAGCGTCACCACGAACGACGGAATGCCGATCTTGGCGACCAGGAAGCCGAGCACCAGGCCGATCAGCACTCCGGTGCCGATCGCCGCGAGCAGCGCCACGTACCAGGGCAGGCCCTGCTGGGTGACGAGCACCGCGAGTACGGCGGCGCAGACCCCGCTGGCGAAGCCGGCGGACAGGTCGATCTCGCCGAGTAACAGGACGAAGACCAGCCCCATCGCGATCAGGGTGACCGCGGCCCCCTGGGTGAACAGGTTGGCGAAGTTGCCCGCCGACAGGAACGACGGGCGCATGATCGAGAAGACGACGCAGAGCACGACCAGACCGAGTACGGCCGGCAGCGCCCCGATGTCGCCGCCGCGCACCCGGGCCAGGTAGCCACGGACGTGGTCGCCGAGCGTGGGTGCCGGCGCCGGCACCGACTCCTTCTGCACCGCAGCCGTCGTGGTGGTCATCGGTCCGCTCCCGGGCTGGTGGTTTTGCTGAAGTCGGCGGTGCTCTCGGTGCGGCCGGCCGTGATGAGTTCGACCACCTGGGCGTGCGTCACGTCGGTGCTCTTGACCTGGGCGACCATCTGCCCGAGGTAGAGCGCCGCGATGCGGTCGGAGACCGCGAAGACGTCGTTCATGTTGTGCGAGATGAGCACCACCGCCAGGCCGTTGTCGGCGAGCCGGCGGACCAGTTCGAGCACCTGCGCGGTCTGCGCGACGCCGAGCGCGGCGGTCGGCTCGTCGAGGATGACCAGCTTGCTGTTCCACAGCACGGCCTTGGCGATCGCCACCGTCTGCCGCTGCCCGCCGGACAGGCTGGAGACGTGCTGGCGCAGTGACTGGACCGTACGCACCGACAGGCCGGCGAGCGTGTCGGCGGCCATCTGCTCCATGGTCGCCTCGTCGAGCACCAGCCCGCTGCGCTTCTCCCGGCCGAGGAACATGTTCTGCACGATGTCGAGGTTGTCGCAGAGCGCGAGGTCCTGGTAGACGACCTCGATGCCCAGGCCGGCCGCGTCCCGGGGACTGTTGATGCTGACCGGCCGGCCCTCGAAGAAGAACTCGCCCGCGTCGGTGGGATGGATGCCGCTGATGCACTTGACGAGGGTGGACTTGCCTGCGCCGTTGTCGCCGACGAGGGCGGTCACCTCGCCGGGCTGGACGGTGAGGGCGACGTCGCGCAGAACCTGCACGGGACCGAAGCTCTTGTCGACTCCGCGCAGTTCCAACAGGGGTGTCGCGGACACGGGTGGTCTCCTTCTGAAGTGTCCGGTCGGGCGGTGTCCGTCAGCCGCCGCCCGGCGCCGGCGGACGCGCCGGGGCGCGCCCGCCGGTGGCCGCCGGGCGGCGGCTGACGGCGGCGGCGGGGACTAGCTGATGCCGGCCTCGGCGCACCGGGCGGCGAACTCGCCGGCGCACAGTTCGGCCTGGGTGACGTAGCCGTCGTCGACGACGTCCTTGACGTTCTCCTTGAAGATCGCCTTCGGGGTGAGCAGCACCGAGGGGACGTCCCGGCCGCTCTCCGGGTCCTTGACCGTCGTGTCGACGTTGCTGGTCTCGCCCTTGGCCAGCGCGATGGCCAGCTCGGCGGCGGCTTCGGCCTCCTGCTTGATCGCCTTGTAGACGGTCATGCACTGGTCACCGGCGAGGATGTTCTGCAGCCCCTGGACGGTGGCGTCCTGGCCGGTGACCGGGACCTTGCCGTTGAGGTTGTTCTTCTTCAGCACCGAGATGACCGCGTTGCCGAGACCGTCGTTGGCGGCGAGCACACCGTCGATCTTGCCGCCGGTCGAGGTCAGCATCTGCTCGAAGATCGTGCCGGCCTCGGTGTTGTTCCACTCGGGGACGGACTGGTCGGGGCCCTTGGTGTACTCCTTCGACTCGTACTTGAGGTTCAGGACCGAGTCGTAGCCGTTCTTGAACAGGGTCGCGTTGTTGTCGGTGGGGAGCCGTTGAGTTCGGCCACCACCGGGTTCTGGACGCCCTTGTCGGCCAGGCACTTCACCAGACCCTCGCCCTGCTGCTTGCCGACCACCTCGTTGTCGAAGCTCACGTAGTACTCCGCGGAGCCGCCCAGCGTCAGCCGGTCGTAGTCGATCGTCGCGACGCCCTGCGACTTCGCCTTGTCCAGGACGGCCTTGCCGGTTCCGGAGTCGAGGTTGACGATCATCAGCACGGTCGCGCCGTTGGTGATCATCTGGTCGGCGATGGTCTGGAAGGCGGCCTTGTCGCCCTGGGCGTTCTGGATGTCGGCCTGGATTCCGGCCGCGTCGAAAGCCGCCTGCAGGAACTTGCGGTCCGCGGTCTCCCAGCGGGCCGAGGAGGCGCTGTCGGGCAGGATCACGCCGACCTTCGGCGTCGCGCCGCCGGGGCCGGTGTCTTCGCCGTCGCCGCAGGCGGCGACCCCGCCGACGGTCAGCAGGCCCACGGCGGTCAGGGAGAGGATCCCTCTGCGCATTGCACGGGTCCTTTCGGAGAGTGAGCCCCGGATCGTGGGGCAGGGTGGGGTTCGGACCGGGGGTGCGAAACCGGTCATAATGTTTTGTTGTGTCCGGCAACGTATTAGGTGACGCGCGGATCACACAAGAGCGCCGAGGTGGCGAGTTTGTTGTTGGCAATAACAATTCAGCAACGTCACCGAAACCCGGTGGTTGCCGGCCTGGTCAGAGGGCTGTGAGGGGGGCGAGCGTCGCGCCGGTCAGGTCGACCAGGTCACCCGGAGTGATCTCGATCTGCAGGCCCCGGCGGCCGCCGGAGACGAAGACGGTCGACCAGTCCGGCGCTGTGGCGTCCAACACGATGGGTAGCCGGGTCCGCTGGCCGAGCGGGGAGATGCCGCCGGTGACGTAGCCGGTCGCCCGCTCGGCCGCCGCCGGCTCGGCCATCGCGCCCCGCTTGCCGCCGACCGCGGCCGCCAGCGCCTTGAGGTCCAGCGAACCGCTCACCGGCACCACGCCGACGGTCAGCCGACCGTCCACCGTGGCCACCAGGGTCTTGAACACCCGCCCGGGTTCCACGCCGAGCGCCGCGGCGGCGGCCAGGCCGTACGACGGTGCGGCCGGATCGACCTGGTACGGGTGCGTGGTGAACGGCACCTTCCGCCTGACCAGCAGCGACGTCGCCGGGGTGCCCTTGCCCGCCATGGCCGTGACCCTACCGCCGCCGCGGCCGGCCGGCAGCGCGCCGCCCGCCGGCCGGTGTTACGCCACAGTGGACGGACGGGCTCACCCGACGGGTCGGCACAGGATGACGGTGGGGGCGCCGGCGACCCGGGTCAGCACGAGCGAGGTCGATTCCGGTCCGGCCAGACGCAGGTCGCGGCGCAGCCGGTCCGGGTCGAGAGCCGAGCCGCGCTTGAGGATCTCGACCCGCCCGACGCCCCGCTCCCGGAGCAGGGCGCGCAGCCTCTTCAGCGAGAACGGCAGCACGTCGGTGACCTCGAAGCAACGGCCGTACGGGGTGGTCCGGCCGTGGTCGCCGTAGACGTACGCGATCGACGGGTCGGCGAGCACGCCGTCCACCGTGGCCGCGAACTCGGCCACCAGATGGGCGCGTACGACCGCACCGTCGGGGTCGTGGAGGAACCGGCCGGGGGTGCCGACCGGGGCGGCGGTGTCGCCCGGCCCGGTCAGCTCGGTCGCGGTGGAAGGGTGGACGGCGTCCGCCGGCGCGGTGCGCAGCAGGGTGGCCCGGCGCGGCGCCGCCGCGAGCGGCCCGCACCAGAACGCCGCCTCCACGACCTCACGGTCGACGCTGACCCACTCGGCCTCGGCACCGGCCGGGACGAGCGCGTGGTCGATCCCGGGGGCCACCTTGACCACCGTGGCCGGGACGCGGCGGGTCAGTTCGACGACGAAGTCCCACGGCGGGGAGTAGGCGGCCGGGTCGAAGACCCGCCGGCCGGTGCCGGAGCGGCGGGCCGGGTCGCAGAACACCGCGTCGACCGTCGACACGTCGAACCGGGTGGCGTCGCCGCACGCGACGGTGAACCGGTCGGCCACGCCGGCGGCCGCCGCGTTCGCGGCGGCCATCGCCGCGGTGAGCGGGTCGGCCTCCACGCCGTACACCCGGATTCCGGCGCGGGCGGCGGCGATCGCGTCCGCGCCGAGGCCGCAGCCGAGATCGGCCAGGGTCCGTACGCCGGCGGCGGCCAGCCGACCGGCCCGCCGGTGGGCGACCACGCCGCGGGTGGCCTGCTCCAGGCCGGCCCGGGTGAAGAACATCCCGGCGGCGGCCGGGCCGAACTTGCCGGCGGCCCGCCGGCGCAGTTCGGTCTGGGTCAGCGCGGCGGCGGCGAGGTCGGCGGGTAGGCCACGGGCCCGCAGCGCGGCGGCCGCGGCCAGCGGATCGCCCCCGGCCTGCCCGGCGGCCGCGGCGAGCGCGGTCTCCCCGGCGGGCGTACGCAGGGCGTCGAGTACGGCGAGTTCCACCGGCCCATTGTGTGTCGGGCCGGCCCGACACCGGTGCCCGGCTACGTCATCCGGTGGGTCGGGTTGGCACTCTCCTTGACGGAGTGCTAGCGGCGGCCTAATCTGCGATTAGCACTCTCGACAGGAGTGTGCCAGCGATCCGGCTGCGGCCGATGGCTGGACAACGCCAGGCGGACCGGCACCCGCGACGACGGACCGCCCGGTGGCATGAGGCAGATTGACGCCGGTTGGGCGATCGACCGGTTACGAAACCAGATACCCCAGGAGGGTATGCCCGTGACTACCGCGACCAAGGTTGCGATCAAGCCGCTCGAGGACCGGATCCTGGTCCAGGCGAACGAGGCTGAGACCACCACCGCTTCCGGCCTCGTGATCCCCGACACCGCCAAGGAGAAGCCGCAGGAGGGCACCGTCCTCGCCGTCGGCCCCGGCCGCATCGACGAGAAGGGCAACCGGATCCCGGTTGACGTTCAGGTCGGTGACACCGTCGTCTACTCGAAGTACGGCGGCACCGAGATCAAGTACGCCGGCGAGGAGTACCTGGTGCTCTCCGCCCGCGACGTCCTCGCGGTCATCGAGAAGTAACCAACTGATCCGTGACGCAGCCCCGGACCGGCTCGCCGGGCCGGGGCTGCGTCGCTTCGAGAGGAACATAGATGGCGAAGATCCTGAGCTTCTCGGACGACGCCCGACACCTGCTCGAACACGGTGTCAACACCCTCGCGGACACGGTCCGGGTCACCCTCGGTCCGCGCGGGCGCAACGTCGTCCTGGACAAGAAATTCGGCGCTCCCACGATCACCAACGACGGTGTCACCATCGCCAAGGAGATCGACCTCACCAACCCGTACGAGAACCTCGGCGCGCAGCTGGTCAAGGAGGTGGCGACGAAGACCAACGACGTCGCCGGCGACGGGACCACCACCGCGACCGTGCTCGCCCAGGCGATGGTGCGCGAGGGTCTGCGCAACGTGACGGCCGGCGCCAACCCGGCCGGCCTCAAGCGGGGCATCGAGGTCGCGGTCGAGAAGATCTCCGCGGCGCTGCTCGAGAAGGCGGTCGAGGTCGACAGCCGGGCCGCGATCGCCCACGTGGCGACCATCTCCGCGCAGGACGCCACCATCGGTGACCTGATCGCCGAGGCGATGGAGCGGGTCGGTCGCGACGGCGTCATCACCGTCGAGGAAGGCTCCACGCTGGCCACCGAACTGGAGGTCACCGAGGGCCTGCAGTTCGACAAGGGCTTCATCTCGCCGCACTTCGTCACCGACTCCGAGGCGCAGGAGGCGGTGCTCGACGATCCGTACATCCTGATCACCACGCAGAAGATTTCCGCGATCGAGGAGCTGCTGCCGCTGCTGGAGAAGGTCCTCCAGACCAGCAAGCCGCTGCTGATCATCGCCGAGGACGTCGACGGCCAGGCGCTGTCGACCCTGGTGGTCAACTCGATCCGCAAGACCGTCAAGGTCACCGCGGTGAAGGCACCCGGGTTCGGCGACCGCCGCAAGGCGATGCTCCAGGACATGGCGATCCTCACCGGTGCCGAACTGGTCGCGCCCGAGCTCGGCTACAAGCTCGACGCGGTCGGCCTGGAGTCGCTGGGCACCGCCCGGCGGGTCGTGGTCGACAAGGACAACACCACCGTCGTCGACGGCGGGGGGCGGGCCAACGAGGTCGCCGACCGGGTCGCCCAGATCCGCAAGGAGATCGAGGCCTCCGACTCCGACTGGGACAAGGAGAAGCTGTCCGAGCGGCTGGCGAAGCTGTCCGGCGGCATCGCGGTCATCAAGGCCGGCGCGGCCACCGAGGTCGAGATGAAGGAGCGCAAGCACCGCATCGAAGACGCGATCGCCGCCACCCGGGCCGCGGTCGAGGAGGGCACCGTTCCCGGTGGTGGCGCCGCGCTGGCGCAGGTCGCCTCGGTGCTCGACGGTGACCTCGGCCTCACCGGCGACGAGAAGGTCGGCGTCACCATCGTCCGCAAGGCGCTGGTCGAGCCGCTGCGCTGGATCGCCCAGAACGCCGGCTTCGACGGCTACGTCGTCGTGCAGAAGGTCGCCGAGAGCGCCTGGGGCTCCGGCCTCAACGCCGCCACCGGCGAATACCTCGACCTGGCCAAGGCCGGCATCATCGACCCGGTGAAGGTGACCCGCAACGCGGTCGCCAACGCCGCGTCGATCGCCGCGCTGCTGCTCACCACGGAGAGCCTGGTCGTGGAGAAGCCGGCCGAGCCGGAGCCGGCCGGCGGTGGCCACGGCCACTCGCACGGCCACGGACACGGCCACCAGCACGGCCCGGGCTTCTGAGCCTCGCCGCGTCAACGCACGAAGATCGGGGCGCCCACCGTACGGTGGGCGCCCCGATCCCGGCAGACGTCAGTGTTGCGCGGCGGGTACGGCGGCCGGCCGCTGAACCGGCACCGTCGACCGGTGCGGGCGACCCAGGCGGGCCTCCAGCCGGCCGACGTCGACCCGGGCCAGCCGGCGGTCCGCGGCGTCCTCCCAGCCGACGGCGAGCAGCCGCAGCCGCTCGGCCTCGCTGAACCCACCCCACACGCCGTACGGCTCGCGTACGGCCAGTGCGTGCGCGGCGCACTCGGCCCGCACCGGGCAGCTACCGCAGACCGACTTGGCCTTGGCCTCGCGCCGGTTGCGTGACGATCCCCGTTCACCGTCGGGGTGGAAGAACTGGGCGCTGTCCCGCCCGCGGCAGGCACCGAGTCGCTGCCACTCCCACAGGTCGACGATGGGTCCGGGCAGTCTGTTCACGTTCGACATCAGCACCCCTCCTCCCGCGCGGCCCCGCGGTCAACACATCAGCACGATCCGGGCGGTCGGTCCCGGGCGACGGGCCGCGCAGGCGCACCGGAATCCCGACCTGTCGATGGCGATACCCCGCTTGCGCGAGCCTCACACGTCCCTGATCGATTCGTTGCGGAGACGGATGCACATGGGTTGGTGAAGTGTCCGGAACTTTCCCTTTCCTAACCCGTTAAAGCACGTAATGATCACATGCTTCCGTGGTCTTCTCCTTGAGGAAAGGGGGATCACTGTGCGTACCGTCCTCGTGTGCGTCCGGACGCCGATCGCCGCCCGCAACGTCGCGTCCGCCGCCGCCCGGCTCGGGATGGCCGCCGCCGTCCGTACCGCGGTTTCCGAGCCCGAGGTGCTGCTCCGGCTCGCCGAGGGCCCGGCGGAGGTGGTGCTCGCCGACACCGCGTTGACCCGCCCGGACAGTGCCGGGTTCACCCGCCGGGTGCTGGCCCGCGCGCCGGGAGCCGTGCTGGTGCTCTTCGGGCCGGAGGACCCACGGGTCGCCGCCGCCGCCGTCGCCGCCGGTGCCCGCGGACTCATCCAGGGCGGCGACCACGATCTGGTCAGCGTGGTCGCCAAGGCGTTGCTGCTGCTCTGCGTACCCGGCCGGGCCGGGGTAGGGCTGGGCACCGGGCGCGGTGCGGCCGGGCGCGGGCTCGCCGCGACCGGGGGCCGGCGAGGTTGGCCGACCGGGTGCCGCCGCCCGGCCAGCCCTCGATGGTGCCCGCCCAGCGCGGTGACGAGGGATACGACGGTTTCTACCCGCCGGTCGATCCACGGGCCGCGAACAGCCCGGAGGGGCGCTATGCCGGCCCGTCGGGCCGCCGCGACGCCGGCCCGCCGCCAACCACGGCCGGTCCGCCCGGACGGCGGATCACGCTGACCGAACGCGAACTCCAGGTGTTGCGGGGTATGTCAGACGGCAAGAGCAACGCCGAGATCGGGCGGGACCTCTTCGTCTCGGAGGACACCGTCAAGACACACGCCCGCCGGCTCTTCCGCAAACTCGGCGCCCGGGACCGCGCGCACGCGGTCGCGGCCGGATTCCGCGCTGGGCTGGTGGCCTGACCCGGGCCGCCCGACGACCGGGGCCGGTGCCGTCAGGCGTCCGGCCCGTCGTCGTCTTCGACCTCGTCGGTGCCCTCGGTCAGGGTGTCGTGCACCCCGTCGGCGTAACCGCGGGCGTAGTCCCAGGTCACGTAGTGGTCCGGGTCCGGGTCGAAGGCCGGCTCGTGCACCCGCGTACGGCCGGAGTCGAGCAGGTGTCGCAGGTTGCCCCGCAACAGGTCCCAGTCGAAATAGTGCGGCTCCCGGCAGTCCTCGCACTCGATGACCAGCCCGCGTACCCCGATCGGGCTCAACAGCGCCTGGTAGATCTCCAGGTCGGCGATGTCCTCCAGCACGTCCTGCCGCTCGACCTCGGTCAGCGGGTCATGCGGATTGTCCTGCTCGGGATCGTCGAGCCCCGCTGCCGGATCGGCGGGGTCGCCGTTGAACGGGTCGATCGGCTCGTCGTGCACCCCTCCACCGTAGTGGTAGGCGCGCCCGGTGCGCCCGCCCCGCCGTACCGACGACGCGGCCGACCGGCCCAGGTCGACGGGCGCGGAGCCGTCACGGGCGGATGGGTACGATGAAGCGACGCGCCGCTGAGGGGACAAATCGTGGAAATTTCGCCCGTGAACGGTCATGCGTCGGACCGGGTCGACGCCAGCTCGACGGGTCCGGCACCCGAGCGGATCGTGCCGCTCGGCCTGACCTTCGACGACGTGCTCCTGCAGCCCGGCGAGTCCGACGTCGTGCCGAGCCGGGTCAACACGATCACCCGGCTGACCCGCAACGTCGAGATCGCCATTCCGCTCGCGTCCAGTGCGATGGACACCGTGACCGAGGCCCGGATGGCGATCGCCATGGCCCGCCAGGGCGGCATCGGTGTGCTGCACCGCAACCTCTCGCTGGAAGACCAGGCACTTCAGGTCGACCTCGTCAAGCGGTCCGAGGCCGGCATGATCACCAATCCGGTGACCGCCAGCCCCGACGACACCCTGCGCGACGTCGACGCCCTCTGCGGGCGCTACCGGATCTCCGGCGTGCCGGTCGTCGACGCCGAGGGCATCCTGGTCGGCATCGTCACCAACCGCGACATGCGGTTCGAGACCGACACCAACATCCCGGTCCGCCAGATCATGACGCCGATGCCACTGGTCACCGCCGAGGTCGGGGTCTCCAAGGAACAGGCCCTGGCCCTGCTGCGTCAGCACAAGGTGGAGAAGCTCCCGCTGGTCGACCGGACCGGGCGGCTGCGCGGGTTGATCACCGTCAAGGACTTCACCAAGAGCGAGCAGTTCCCCAACGCGACCAAGGACAGCTCCGGCCGGCTGCGGGTCGCCGCCGCCGTCGGGGTGGGCGACGACGCGTACAAGCGGGCCCGGGCCCTGATCGACGCCGCCGTCGACGTGGTGATCGTCGACACGGCGCACGGCCACCAGCGTGCCGTGCTCGACATGGTGCGGCTGCTGAAGAAGGAGACCACGGTCGACGTGGTCGGCGGCAACGTGGCGACGTACGCCGGCGCCAAGGCGCTGGTCGACGCCGGTGCCGACGGGGTCAAGGTCGGGGTCGGCCCCGGCGCCATCTGCACCACCCGGATCGTGGCCGGGGTCGGCGTACCCCAGATCACCGCGATCATGGAGGCGGCCCGCGCCTGCCGGCCGGCCGGCGTACCGGTGATCGGCGACGGCGGCATCCAGTACTCCGGAGACATCGCCAAGGCGCTGGTCGCCGGCGCCGACTCGGTCATGCTCGGCAGCCTGCTCGCCGGCTGCGAGGAGAGCCCCGGGGAACTGTTGTTCATCAACGGCAAGCAGTTCAAGTCCTACCGCGGCATGGGTTCGCTCGGCGCGATGCAGTCGCGCGGCCAGGCCCGGTCGTACTCCAAGGACCGCTACTTCCAGCAGGACGTGCTCAACGAGGACAAGCTGGTCCCCGAGGGCGTCGAGGGCCAGGTGCCCTACCGTGGCCCGCTGGCCGCGGTCGCCCACCAGCTCGTCGGCGGCCTGCGCGCGGCCATGGGCTACGTCGGCGCCGAAGGTATCCGTGACCTGCACGAGCGGGGCCAGCTCGTCCGGATCACCGCGGCCGGGCTCAAGGAGAGCCACCCGCACGACATCCAGATGACCGTCGAAGCCCTCAATTACCACACCCGATAGGAGCCTGCTGTGCGTGACGTGGTCGAGATCGGGTCGGGTAAGACCGCGCAGCGCGGCTACCACCTCGACGACATCGCGATCGTGCCGAGCCGACGTACCCGCGACGTCGACGACGTCTCGACCGCCTGGCAGCTCGACGCCTACCCATTCCGGATCCCGTGCGTGGCGCACCCGTCCGACGCGACCATGAGCCCGGCCTCGGCGGTCGCGCTCGGTCAGCTCGGCGGCCTCGGCGTGCTCAACGTCGAAGGGCTGTGGACCCGCTACGAGAACCCGGACAAGGTGCTCGAGGAGCTGTCGACGCTCGACGAGGACGCGCCGGCCACGAAGCGGCTCCAGGAGGCGTACGCCGAACCGATCCGGCCGGACCTCATCGCCGAGCGGGTCCGGCAGATGCGCGAGGGCGGGAGCACCGTCGCCGTACGGGTGTCGCCCCAGCACACCCTCGCCCTCGCCCCGGTCATCCTCGACGCCGGCGTCGACATCCTGGTCATCCAGGGCACCATCGTCTCCGCCGAGCACGTCTCGACCACCGACGAGCCGCTCAACCTCAAGGAGTTCATCGCCGACCTCGACCTGCCGGTCGTGGTGGGCGGCTGCACCGACTACAAGACGGCGCTGCACCTGATGCGGACCGGCGCGGCCGGCGTGATCGTCGGCGTCGGCGCCGACGAGTGGTCGACGACCGACACCGTGCTCGGCATCCGGGTGCCGATGGCGACCGCGATCGCCGACGCGGCCGCGGCCCGCCGTGACTACCTCGACGAGACCGGCGGGCGCTACGTCCACCTCATCGCTGACGGTGACCTGCAGACCTCCGGCGACATCGCGAAGGCGCTCGGCTGCGGCGCCGACGCCGTCATGATCGGCGAGCCGCTCGCGATGTGCGACGAGGCACCCGCTTCCGGCGCCTGGTGGCACTCGGCGGCGAGCCACCCGCAGCTGCCGCGTGGCGCGTTCGGGGTTGCCGGTCAGTCGCTCGGCTCGATGGAGAAGCTGCTGTACGGCCCGTCCGACGACCCGGACGGCCAGCTCAACCTCTTCGGCGGCCTGCGCCGGGCAATGGCCAAGTGCGGCTACCGCGACCTGAAGGAGTTCCAGAAGGTCGGCCTGGTCATCGACAAGTGATGACGACCAGAACCGCCCGGGCGGCGGGCGCCGCCGCGCTGGTGGTGGTGCTCGCCACCAGCGGGTGCACGGGGCTGCCCGGTGCCGGTGGGACACCGGTCACCTTCGAGGCCGGGGCCGACGGCATCGGCGACCCCTACTTCCCGACATACGGCAACGGCGGGTACGACGTCGTCAGCTACGGCCTGAAGCTGCGCTACGACCCGGCCGGCGACCAGCTCGGCGGCACCGCCACCATCACCGCCACCGCGACCGCCAACCTGTCCCGGTTCAACCTCGACCTCGTCGGGCTCACCGTCTCCGAGGTCACCGTCGACGGGACCGTGGCCGGCCATGCCCGCGAGGGCGACGAACTGGTGATCACGCCGGAGTCCGGCCTGCGCCGGGACTCCCGGTTCGTGGTCGAGGTCGACTACGCCGGCACCCCCGGTACGGTGCGCAGCCCCGACCTCGGCGAGGGCGGTTTCATCAACACCGACGACGGGGCGATCGCGCTCGGCCAGCCCGAGTCGGCCAGCACCTGGTTCCCGGTCAACGACCACCCCCTCGACAAGGCGACGTACGACATCGAGATCACCGTGCCGGAGGGGCTGAGCGCGCTCAGCAACGGGGTGCCGGGCGGCACCTCGACCGCCGACGGCTGGACCACCTGGAAGTGGTCGGAGCGCGCGCCGATGGCGAGCTACCTGACCACCCTGGTCATCGGCGACTACCGGGTCAGCAGCGGCACCCACGCCGGCAAGCCGATCGTCACCGCGGTCGCCGCCGAGCTGCCGACGACGTACGCCGACCCGGCGATGGCGCGTACCGGTGAGATCGCCGACTATCTCGCCACCCTGTTCGGCCCGTACCCGTTCGACTCGTACGGCGGGATCGTCGTCGCCGACAGCCGGATCGGCTACGCCCTGGAGACGCAGTCCCGTCCGGTCTACGGCCCGTCGTTCTTCCGCCGGGACACCGGTGAGTGGGTGGTCGCGCACGAACTGGCCCACCAGTGGTTCGGCGACAGCGTCTCGATCCACCACTGGCGGGACATCTGGCTCAACGAGGGCTTCGCCAGCTACGCCGAGTGGCTGTGGGAGGAGCACGACGGCGGCCGTACCGCGCAGGCCAACTTCGCCGACGAGTACGCCCAGACCGACTGGAGCCAGCCGACCGGTGACCCCGGCCGGTCCGGGATCTTCAGCCGGGCGGTCTACAAACGGGGCGCGCTGACCGTGCACGCGCTCCGCCGTACGGTCGGCGACGACGCGTTCTTCCGGCTGTTGAAGACCTGGACGGCCGAGAAGCGGGACGGCAACGCCACCACCGCCGAGTTCGTCGCCGTCGCCGAGCGGGTCACCGGCAAGTCGCTGCGCCCGTTCTTCGACGACTGGCTCTACGGCACCACCGCGCCGCCGGTTCCGTGAGCCACCACCCGGCCGGGCCGGGTCCGTGAGCCACCGCCCGGCTGGGCCCGGGTCCGCGGCCGGACCCGGTCGGTCAGCTCTCGATCACCAGCGACGGGTTCTCGGCCAGGAACTGTGCACCCCGGCCGGCCCGTAGCTCGGCGAGGTACCGCCGGCCGAGCTGGCCGAGTTCCTCGCCGCGGTAGCCGGCGCCCTGGCCGACCGCCGAGCCGGGCAGCGCGACGAGGGTCAGTTGATCCGGCCGCAGGTTGCTCAGGGCGAAGGCGAAGTCGACGGGCCGCTGCCCCCGGCCGTCGAAGACCAGCGCGTCGCCGAGCGCGGTCAGCACCCGGTCGACGGCCAGCGGATCGGTCGCCAACCGCTGGGACAGCACCTCGCGCAGCAGAGCCTTGATCAACTGCTGGTGGTGGCGCTGCCGGTCGTACGCGCCGTTCGGCAGGTCGTACCGCTGGCGGGCGTAGTCGAGGGCCTGCCAGCCGTTGAACCGTCGTACCCCCGGCTCGTAGACCATCTGCGGGCCGGTGTAGCCGCCGCCCGCCGCGGCGGGTCGGTGGGTGCCGTCGGGACGCATGTGGGCCGACGCGACCCGGTGGTCGACGCGCAGGTCGACGCCGCCGACCGCGTCAACGAGTTCGCGGAAGCCCCGGAAGTTCAGCACCGCGCCGGCGTCGAACTCGTCGATCCCGGTGTAGTCGCCGACCGTACGGGCCAGGAGTTCGAAGCCCCGGGCGATGTCCGGCTCGCCGCCGTCGCGCTGCCGGCTGCCGTACGCCATCGCGGCGTTGAGCTTGCTCTGGCCGCCCCGGTAGTTGGTGGCCGGGAAGGCGGGGATGTCGACGAGCAGGTCGCGGGGGAGGGCGACCAGTTGGCCGCCGGTCAGGTCGGCGTCCATCCGCAGGATCATGATCGCGTCGGCGTTGGGCTGCCAGTCCGGCACGCTCTCCCGGGTGTCGATGCCGACCAGCAGGATGTCGAGCGGACCGGTGATGTCGGCGCCGGGGCGCGGGGTGGGGCTGGCGGTCGGGGTGCCGCCGCCTGACGCGCTCGCCGTGCCGGACGGCCCGAACAGGTCGGCGGTCGAGATCGGATAGCGCCGCTCCAGGTACCGGTCGACGACGACCACGGCGCCACCGAGCAGTCCGGCGACGGCGGCGACCGCCACGCACCATACGAGGAGGCGCCGGCGCCTGCCCTGTCCAGTCATCGATTTCCTCCCGCGCCGAACCGTGGCGTGAAAGCTACCCGGCCGCGAGAATGGCTCGCATGCGGTACGACGTCGTCGTCATCGGCTCCGGGTTTGGCGGCAGCGTAGCCGCATTACGCCTGGTGGAGAAGGGCTACTCGGTCGCGGTGTTGGAGGCCGGCCGCCGGTTCGCCGACCAGGACCTGCCCCGTACGTCGTGGCGTGTCCACCGGTTCCTCTGGGCGCCCCGCCTCGGCTGGTACGGCATCCAGCGGGTCACCCTGCTCCGGCCGGCCCGACGTGGCGGGGGCGGCGGGGTGCTGGTGCTGTCCGGCGCCGGGGTCGGCGGCGGGTCCCTCGTGTACGCCAACACGCTCTACGAGCCGCTGCCCGAGTTTTACGACGATCCGCAGTGGTGCCACCTCGCGGACTGGCGCGCCGAACTCGCCCCCCACTACGAGCAGGCGAAACGGATGCTCGGGGTGACGACGTATCCGGTGCGGACGGCCGCCGACGAGGTGATGCGGACGGTCGCGGACCGGATGGGGGTCGGGCACACCCACCGGCCGACGCCGGTCGCGGTCCACCTCGGCCGGCCGGGCGAGGTGAGCGCCGATCCCTACTTCGGGGGTGTGGGGCCGGACCGCACCGGCTGCCTGCACTGCGGCGCCTGCATGACCGGCTGCCGCCACGGTGCCAAGAACACCCTGGTCAAGAACTACCTGTGGCTGGCCGAACGACTCGGGGCCCGGATCCGTCCACGCACCACGGTCACCGCCGTACGTCCCGCTCCGGCGGGCGGCTACCTGGTGGAGACCGTACGCACCGGCCCCTGGCCCGGCCGGCGCCGGACGGTCGAGGCCGACCAGGTCGTCTTCGCCGCCGGAGCACTGGGCACCCAGCGGCTCCTGCACACGATGCGGGACAGCGGCGCGCTGCCCGGCCTTTCCACGCGGGTGGGCACGCTGACCCGGACCAACTCCGAGGCGATCCTCGGCGCGTCGGTGCCCCGGCCGGCGGCGCGGCGCCGGAAGTTGGACTTCAGCCGGGGCGTGGCGATCACCAGTTCCTTCCACCCCGACCGGCAGACCCACGTCGAGCCGGTCCGCTACGGGCCCGGGTCGAACCTGCTGGGACTGCTCCAGTCGGCGCTGGTCGACGGCGGGCCCCGGCGGTTCCGTCGCTGGCTGGGCACGCTGGCCCGGCAGCCGCTCACGTCGCTGCGGCAGCTCTCGGTGCGGGACTGGTCCCGCCGTACGGTGATCGCGCTCGTGATGCAGTCGGCGGACAACTCGCTGACCACGCGGCAGCGGCGGACCTGGTTCGGTGGCCGGCGGTTGGCGACCGGGCCGGGGCACGGGCCGCCCAGCCCGACCTGGATCCCGGCCGGCAACACCGCGGCCCGGCTGCTGGCGCGGGAGATCGGCGGGATCCCCGGCGGCGCGGTCACCGAGGCGGTGGACATCCCGATGACGGCGCACCTTCTCGGCGGTGCGGTGATCGGCGGCAGTGCCGGTGAGGGGGTGATCGACCCCTACCACCGGGTGTACGGCCACCCGGGGCTGCACGTGGTCGACGGGTCGGCGGTGTCGGCGAATCTCGGCGTCAACCCGGCTCTGACGATCACCGCCCAGGCGGAGCGGGCGCTGTCGTTCTGGCCCAACCGGGGCGATCCGGATCCTCGTCCGGCACCCGGTGCGCCGTACGTCCGGATCGCGCCGGTGCCGCCCGGCAACCCGGCGGTCCCGGCCGGCGCCCCGGCGGCGGCGCGCCGCTGACCGGGCGCCGCTGAGCTGCGGAGACGACCCGCTCCCGGCCGGTACCGGCGCTGGTGCAGGCCGGTCGGAACCGACCCGGTGGCCTGTGGCGGCGACGCCGGTGACGGTGGGTAGGCTCTGAGCACATGAGCACGCCCCGCCCGGTCCTCGTCGTCGACTTCGGCGCCCAGTACGCCCAGTTGATCGCCCGCCGCGTCCGTGAGGCGCGGGTCTATTCGGAGATCGTCCCGCACTCGATGCCGGTGGCCGAGATGCTGGCGAAGGATCCCGCCGCGATCATCCTGTCCGGCGGCCCGTCCAGCGTCTACGCGCCGGGCGCGCCGCAGGTCGACGGCGCCCTGTTCGACACCGGCGTGCCGGTGTTCGGCATCTGCTACGGGTTCCAGGCGATGGCGCAGGTGCTCGGCGGCACCGTCGCCCGCACCGGCCGCAGCGAGTACGGCGGCACGCCGCTGACCGTACGGCCGCAGGCCGGGGTGCTGCTGCGCGAGCTGCCCGCCGAGTTGCCGGTGTGGATGAGCCACGGCGACTGCGTGACCGAGGCGCCGACCGGGTTCACCGTGACGGCCGAGTCCGCGGGCGCGCCGGTGGCGGCGTTCGAGGACGTCGCCGGGCGTCGGGCCGGCGTGCAGTTCCACCCGGAGGTCCTGCACACCGCGCACGGGCAGACGGTGCTGACCCGCTTCCTGTACGACGTGGCAGGCATCGAGCCGACCTGGACGCCGGAGAACATCATCGACGACCAGGTGGCCCGGATCCGGGCCCAGGTCGGTGATAAGGAGGTCATCTGCGGGCTGTCCGGCGGCGTCGACTCCGCGGTGGCGGCGGCCCTGGTGCACAAGGCCGTCGGTGACCAGCTGACCTGTGTCTTCGTCGACCACGGACTGTTGCGGGCCGGCGAGGCAGAGCAGGTGGAGAAGGACTACGTCGCGGCGACCGGCATCAAGCTGAAGGTCGTCGACGCGGCCGACCGGTTCCTCGGCGCGCTCGACGGGGTCACCGACCCGGAGGACAAGCGCAAGATCATCGGGCGGGAGTTCATCCGGGTCTTCGAGGCCGCCGCCCGCGAGGTCGCCGCCGCCGGTGACGTCGAGTTCCTGGTGCAGGGCACGCTCTACCCCGACGTGGTCGAGTCCGGCGGCGGCACCGGCACCGCCAACATCAAGTCGCACCACAACGTCGGCGGGCTCCCCGACGATCTCCAGTTCTCGCTGGTCGAGCCGTTGCGCACCCTCTTCAAAGACGAGGTACGCACGCTCGGCCTGCAGTTGGGCCTGCCCGAGGCGATGGTCTGGCGGCACCCGTTCCCGGGCCCCGGGCTGGCCATCCGGATCATCGGCGCGGTCTCCCGGGACCGGCTGGAGGTGCTGCGCGCCGCCGACCTGATCGCCCGCGAGGAGCTTTCCGCCGCCGGCCTGGACCGCGACGTCTGGCAGTTCCCGGTGGTGCTGCTCGCCGACGTACGCAGCGTGGGCGTGCAGGGCGACGGCCGTACCTACGGCCACCCCGTGGTGCTGCGGCCGGTCTCCAGCGAGGACGCGATGACGGCCGACTGGTCCCGCCTGCCGTACGACGTCGTCGCCCGGATCTCCACCCGCATCACCAACGAGGTACCCGAGGTCAACCGGGTGGTGCTCGACGTGACGAGCAAGCCGCCGGGCACCATCGAGTGGGAGTGACCGGTCACGCCGCGGGCGGCGGGTCGGACACCTTCGTCCAGTTCGGCGGGGTGGCCTCGGCGGGCGGGTAGGGCCCCGGCGCGGCCGGGGTACCGGCCACGGGCCCCGTCGGGTGCGGCCAGGCCGGGGCACCGGCGGGCTCCTCGGGCATCAGGAACCAGATGACCGGGTACGTCAGCAGGAGGAGCCCGCCGGTCGCGAGGCCGGCCACGGCGAAGATCACCCGGACGAGGGTCGGGTCGACGTTGAAGTAGCGGCCGATGCCGGAGGCCACCCCGGCGATCATCCGGTCGCTGGTCGGCCGGCGCAGTTGCTTGTAGGGCGGGTGGGCGGTGGGCTGTCGGGGAGGTGGTTGTGTCATGCCTCCACACTCCGCGCCGGCGGCCCCGCCGACCTCGGTGACTCTCCTGAGCCTTACCCTGACTGTCCCCGATGGGCGATAGCCTGTCAGGAATCTGACTCGCGTCACAGACGTGTCACATGATTCGGGAAGAATCGACCGCTGTGACCCCCGCGCTAGAGCCGCTTCGCAGGATCGCGGCATACGCCCTCTGTGCCGATTCCGATGACCGTGTGTTGCTGGTCCGGGCCTCTCCCCGCTCGGGCACACCGGGTGTGTGGTCGCTGCCCGGCGGTGCGGTCGACCACGGTGAGGACCCCAACCACACGGTCGTCCGCGAGACGGCCGCCGAGACGGGACTCTCCATCACCGTCACCGGCCTGCGCGACGTGCTCGCCGACATGCGCTCGCTGCCGCACCGCGGCGTGACCATCCACACCGACCGGCTGATCTACCAGGGTTCGGTGCGGGGCGGAAACCTCTACGACCGGATCGGCCAGCCCACCGACCTGGCCCGCTGGGTCACCCTCGACGAGGCGAAGGGGATGCCGCTGCGACCCTTCACGGCCACCGCCCTCGGGCTGCCGGCCGAGCCGATCGACCTGCGCCCCGACGAGGCGCCCGACTTCCCGTCCTTCTACGCCGTACCCGGGCCGGACGGGCTGCACCGCGCGCAGCGCTTCGCCGCGTACGCCGTCGCGACGGACCCGGGCGGTCACGTGTTGCTCACCCGGGTCTCCGAGGGCTATCCCGGTGCCGGCTGCTGGCACCTGCCCGGCGGCGGCACCGACTACGGCGAGCAGCCCGGTGCCGCGCTCATCCGGGAACTGGTCGAGGAGACCGGCCAGCGCGGCCGGCTGGTCGAGCTCCTCGGGGTGGCGAGCCACCGCGACGCGGCCTCGCTCGGCCCCGAGGGCTATCCGATCGACTGGCACGGGGTGCGGGCCTTCTACCGGGTGGCTGTCGACACGCCCGCCCCGCCGACCGTCGGCGACGTCGGCGGCTCGACCTGCGAGGCGCGCTGGTTCGGGCCGCAGGAGATCGCCGAACTGCCCACCGACCGGATGACGGAGGTCACCGCCGAGGCGATGCGGGCCGTCCAGCTCGCCTGAGTTCGCGCCGTACGATCGACCCGTCAGGGCCACGAGTGGCGACGGGGGTACGGGTGGATCGTCGGCGACGGATCGCGGCGTACGGCGTCTGCCGGGCCCCCGACGGCCGGCTGTTGCTGGTCAGAGCATCAGCGGCGACCGACCGCCCCGGCGTCTGGCAGGTGCCCGGTGGCGGCATCGGGCACGGTGAGCACCCGGCCGACGCCGTCGTTCGCGAGTTCGCCGAGGAAACCGGTCTCACCGTCGAGGTAGGCGGCCTGCGGGCCGTGGTCGCCGATGTGCAGACCGGTCCGGACGCCGCCGTGCACACCGACCGGATCGTCTACGACGTCACCCCGCTGGGCGGAACGCCGCGCGAGGCCACGGCCGGGACCAGCGACCACGTCGAGTGGGTCGAGCCCGGGCGGCTGGCCGGGCTGCCGCTGATGCCGTTCACCGCCGAACTGTTCGGTCGCCCGGTCGAGCCGGTGCCCGCCGACCGCACGGTGCCGTCGACCGCCGGAACCGGGCACGGGACGGTGACCCCGGCGGGTGGCGACCGGCCGGCACGGGGCCAGCGCTTCGCCGCGTACGGGCTGGTCACCGACCCGGCGGGGCGGGTGCTGTTGACGCTGATCGCACCCGGCTTCCCCGGTGCCGGATCCTGGCACCTGCCCGGCGGCGGCACCGACCACGGCGAGCAACCCGTCGCCGCGCTGCTGCGCGAACTCGCCGAGGAAGCCGACCAGGTCGGCCGGGTCACCGCGTTGCTCGACGTCTCGCACCGGCGCAACCCGGCCGCGCTCGGGCCGGAGGGCTATCCGATCGACTGGCACGCCGTACGGGCGATCTTCCGGGTCGTCGTCGACGCGCCCACCGCGGCCCGCGTGACCGAGGCGGCCGGCGGATCGACGGCGGACGCTGCCTGGTTCCCGTCGGCGGAGGCGGCGGGACTGCCGCTCACCGACGTCGCCGCCGCGGTGTTGCCGCGCCTGGCCCCCTGACCTGCTACGGAGCGTGAGCGGCCGCGAAGCTACCGGTATGGAGGCTTCCGGTAAGATCCGTGGGGACGGGCGTTGACCGGGCGGCCCGACCGGCCGGTGGCGGCGACCCCGCGCGACGGCTGTCACGACCGGGAACGGAACTCCGACCGCGACCGTCTGAACGCCGTACGGTGCACCCAAAACAGGATCCGCAGGCACCTATCGCCAATCTTCGCTCACTGTGCGATGGTGTAGGCCGCAAAATCGGGTGGCCGCCGAGGCGGCGGATCGACCATCCCGTGTTGGAGGGATACGTGCCGAGAACCCCTTGGCGACGTCGTCGTACGACCGACAGCCCGCGACCCGCGGGCCGCCGCTGGGCAGGGCGTCTGCGTCGGGGCGGCACAATCGCTCGCCAGGCACTTCTCGTCCGGGTCGGCCGGCGCGGCGACTCCTCCGCCCGCACCGCGGTCGTCCGCTCCGACCACGTCGCGGGGGCCTCGACACTCCTCGGGCCCACCCCGCAGGCCGCCGCGGAGCTCGCGGCCGCCGTACCGGTCAGCCCCGCCGTCGGACCGTCCACCTCGGTCGACGCCGATGCGCAGGGCATGACCATCCCGCTGCTGCCGGGCGAGCGGACCATGGCCCGCCGGGTCAAGTTCCTCCTGGTCAACGCCTGCACGCTGACCAGCCTGACCCTCGGCCTGCTGGCGATCTTCCTGGCGATGCAGGGCGAGATCCAGAACGCCGCGTTCTGCCTCATCGCCTGCGTCGGGTTCGACGGGCTCGACGGTGCGCTGGCCCGTCGCTTCGGCGTGTCCAGCCCGTTCGGTGCCCAGATGGACTCGCTCGCCGACATGTGCTCGTTCGGGCTGGCCGCGCCCGTGGTCGTCTACGCGTCGCTGGCCGGCACCGTCTCGACCGCCGCCGCGGCCGTGGCCTGCGCGCTGGTCGCGGCGTGCGCCGCGATCCGGCTGGCCCGCTTCAACGTCTCGCCGAAGGACGGCCGCTTCTTCTGCGGCGTACCGACCACGATGGCCGCCGCCGTCCTCGCCGTCACGGTGCTGATCGGCCTGCCGGTACCCGGCTGGGTGCAGGTGGCCGGGGTCGCGGTCCTGGCGTTCGCGATGGTGTCCAGCTTCCCGTACGCCAAACTGGCCCGCCTGGTCAAGCTTCCGCCGTGGCTCTGGCTGGCCCCGATCATCGGTGCCCTGGTCGACGCCCGGCTGACGTTCGCGCTCGTCGTCGCCGGATATCTGATCAGCGGCCCGCTGCTCTGGCTCCGCGAGCGCCGCGCCGACCAGGGCGTCTCCCGCGCCGCCTGACGTACGACCGCGCGAAACGGCCGCCACCCCCGTCGGGGATGGCGGCCGTGTGTCGTACGGGTCAGCTCCAGCGGGCGATGACCGATGAACCTCCCAGCACCCGGTCGCCGGGTGCCACGAGCGGCTCGGCGGACTCGGCCGGCAGGTAGACGTCGGTCCGCGAACCGAAGCGGATCAGGCCGAACCGCTCACCGCGGGCCAGCAGCGAACCGACCGGCGCCCGCTGCACGATCCGGCGGGCGATCAGGCCGGTCCGCTGCGCGACCACCACCGTGCCCCGGCTGGTGTCGAGCACCGTGTAGGCGGCCACGTTGTGCTCGGCGTCCGGCTTCATCGCGGCCGCGAAGCCGCCGTCGGCGACGAAGTAGTCGACCACCTTGCCGGCGACCGGGGCCCGGTTGACGTGCACGTCCAGGACCGACAGGAACACCGCGATCCGAAGGAACTCCTGATCGCCGAAGCGTTCGTCGCGCAGCCGTTCGACCGAGAGCACCTTGCCGTCGCTGGCCGCCACGACGGCCGACGCGTCCTCGGGCACGTCCCGCTCCGGGTCGCGGAAGAACGCCGCGACCGGTACGGCGGCCAGCGCCGGCACCAGCCACAGCTTCGACTTCGGCCGGCTCACCCGCGACAGGGCCGCCAGGCCCAGCGCGATCCCGGCCGCGGCCACGCCGTTGGAGTCGATGTGCATGCCCCGGGTCAACGGCACGCTCGACGGCCGGTACGCCGGCGTCAGCTTGTCGGCGGCGGCCGGGTCGGCCGCGGTGAACCGGAGGCGGTAGACCCGCAGCGGGGGCTGGTTGCGCAGCACCAGGTCGGTGCCGACCCCGAAGAGCGCACCCTGCCGGTCCAGTTCGGCGGCCGCGCCGGGCGTCGCGCCGGGCAGCGCCGGTACGGCGACCGCCAGCACCGCACCATCGGTCAGGTGCTTGGTCAGCGTGTCCAGCGTGGTCCGGGTCTCCTCGGCGGTGCCGGCGAGGGGTTCGGCGACCATCACCACGTCGGCCGGGTCGGCCTCGGCGAGCGAGTCGACCACGCTCACCCGGTCGGCGACCCACCGGCCCTGCTCCGTGACGTGCTCCCGCAACGCGGCGGCCCGACCTGCCTCGGTGGGCACCAGGGTGAGCGCGTCGCCGGGCAGCAGCGCGTCGATCGCCGCGGCCAGCACCGCGGAATCGGGCGACGCGTCGACCAGCAGGGCACTCTTCGGCGCCTGGTGCCGGGCGAGTTCGGTCGTCAGGGTCCGGGCGGCGCGCTCGCCGACGCGGACCGGACCGCGCTGGCCGGTCGCGCGTACGGCGGGGGACTCGGTCATGTCGGGCGGGCTCCTCGCAGATCAGGATCGGAACGCGTGCCGCACGGGGCCGCGTGACGAGTTGTGCCGCGTCCGGTCAGCGGGTCGCGGACCGGCCGATGGCGGCGGTACCTCCATCGGCCAGCATAGGCGGCGCCGCCGCGATCACGTCACAGCCGGCGGGTGTCCTCCGGGTCCGCCGGTGGTGCGGTGACCGGCTCGTACGGCGCGCCGCTGACCGGATCGACGGCCCCGCCGCTGGTCGGGGCGACCGGGTCGGGCTCGCCCCCGGCCGGCGTGGCGCGGCTTGACCGCAGTGCCCCGATCAGGCCGAAGACGCCGAGCAGGATCAGCCCGCTGGCCAGGAACCAGCCCACCGTCGGCAGCGCGAGGTGGAAGATCTGGGCGACCAGCCACCAGCCGGCCAGACCGAGAAAGATCAGGGCGAACGTCAGGGACACCCCATCGGTGCGGTGCGCTTTCATCGACGGACCTCCACGTCGCCGGCGTTGATGTTCACGAACAGCCGCAGGTCGCCCCCGCCGGCACCGTCGGCGCCGAGGTCGCGTACCTCGCGGTTGTTGCTGTCGATGCCGCTCCAGCGCTGGCCGAAGACCCGCGCGTCGCCGACGCCGACGCTGGTCACGGCCACCACGTCGACCTGGGGCGGCACGAGCACGGTGACCGTTCCGATGTTGACGTCGACGGTGATCTCGGTGTTCTGCCCGCTGAAGTCCACCGACCGCAGGTCGAGGGTGGAGTCCCCGAAGGGGCTCGAGTAGCGGGTGGCCAACGCGTCGTGCGAGGCCGGACTCCAGACGACGACGTCGCCGTGCGGACGGCCGTCGTTGAACGACTCGACCATCGAGGTGAAGCCGAGCGCCGCGGCGGCGACCAGGCCGAGAGCGATCAGCCACCGGGCCCGGCCGAGCCAGGCGCCGACGAGCAGGCCGAGCGCGATGGTGGCCAGCACCGCCGCGAAGTACGCGGAGGGGCTCGGTGCGAACACGCCTGCCACGTGCAGCATTGCCAGCAGGCCGAGCACCACGAAGATCATCGAGAAGGTGGCGGCGCCGAGCGGTGACCGTTCCTTCGGTGGCTTGGGTGGTTTCGGGAGGTTCACCGGTTTCGGTGGCACCGGTGGAAACGGACCGGTCCCCGCGTACGGGCCGTGCGGCGCGAACGGTGGCCGGTAGCCGCCCGCCGGCGGAGCCGGTACCGGGGCCGCCGGCCCGGTGGGCCACACCGGCGGCAGTACGGCGGTCGGCGCGGTGCGGTCGGGGCCGCCCGGCTGCGGCGGGGCCACCTCCGACACGTACGGCGACGGCGGCGGGTAGCCCGCGGCGGGGGAGCCCGGCCCCACCGGGACCGTGGTCTGCGGCTTCGTGAAGTCGGGCGGGGCCGGTGTGGCCGCCGGTTTCGTGAGGCTGGGCGGCAGCGGCCCGGCCGGCGTGCCGGGGGGCGCCGGTGGGTACATGGCCTGCGGCGGCCCGCCGGCGGGCGGCACGGGCGGTACCGGACCCGGCGGGAACACCGGTGCCGGACCGGCGTACGGCGGCACCGGGCCGCCCCCACCCGGCGGTACCGCCCCGTCCGTCCGGCTGTCCGGCGGCGACCCGGCGCTGTTGCGGTTGAGCAGCAGCGCACCCCCGATGAGGATCGCCGTGCCGAGCATCACGGCCCGGAACGAGTCGGTCACGATGAAGCCGAACATCACCGCGATGAGGACGCCGAGCACGATCACCGTCACCGGCGACATGCTCGACCGCCCGCGGCCGAGCATCGACTCGACCGGCGACGCGGTGTCACCCTCGGACGGGATGAGCAGCCACGCGGCGACGTACACCAGGATGCCGATGCCCCCGAAGAAACCGAGTACGGCCAGCAGCACCCGCCACAGGATCGGGTCGGTGTTCGTGGCACGGCCGATCGCGGCGCACACGCCCGCGAGGTAGCGGCCGTCGCGGGGGCGGACCAGGCCGTACCGGGTGGCGAAGGCGCCGCGCGCAGGCCCCTGCCCCCAGGGTGGCGGGCCGCCGGGCGGCGGGCCCCCGGTGCCGCCGGGTGGTGGACCGCCGGGTGGTGGGCCGGCGGGGGGTGGAACGCTGCCACCGGACGGCGGTGGTCCGGCGGCGGTCGCCGGATCGGCGGGCGGCGGCGCGGCAGCGGGTGGTGTTTGGGTGGGCGGTGTCGTGCCGGTCCCGCCGGCGGTGCCCGGCGCCTGCCCGGCGGACGCCTGCCCGGCAGGCGGCATGGCCGCCGGCACAGGCGGCGGCATGGCCGCCGGCGCGGGCATGGGGCGCGGTGCCGGCATGGCCGCGGGTGTAGGCATGGCCGGCGCCGGTCCGACCACCGGCTCGACGGCGGGGGAGGCGGCGGGTGGGGTGGCGGCCGGGCTGTCGTCGCCGGCGGAAGGCGCCGAGCCGGGCAGCGGCTGCTGCGACTGGCCGGCGGGTTCCGCCTTTGCCGGTCTACGGGACTCGGCAGCTTCATCGGTCATACCGTGAATACTTTCGCCCGCCGCACCCGAACGGCGTCAGGATCGGACCCTGAACGCACCCTGAGATCCGCACCCGTCGGATGTCCGGGGCGTCCCCGTGGCCGGAGCAGGCCACGGCGTGTGACGATCGAAGCGACGCCGGCAGCCTGTCCGGCGGTCGGCCGACCAGCGGTTCAGTGGCCGACGACGTACCGCCGGCACCCGTACGCCGGCACGGAGCAGGGAGCCGACGATCACCACCGCGATCCAGCCACCCCGCCTGTACCGCGCCCGTGACCAGCGCATGGTCGCCGGAGTGGCCTCGGGAGTGGCCCAGCATCTCGCCATCGGTGTCACCGG
Source organism: Polymorphospora rubra (assembly GCF_018324255.1). Lineage (GTDB taxonomy): Bacteria > Actinomycetota > Actinomycetes > Mycobacteriales > Micromonosporaceae > Polymorphospora > Polymorphospora rubra. The sequence continues at coordinate 1,617,964 of NZ_AP023359.1, read as the reverse complement.
TGTCCGGATCGCCTTCGTCGTGCTGCTCAGCTTCAGCGGTCTCGGTCTGCTGCTCTACGCCGCCTTCTGGGCGGTGGTGCCGGTACGGCCCGACGGCGCGGAGCCGCCGGCCCGGCGTGACCTCGTGCAGATGTTGCCGTTCATCGCCATCGGTATCGGCGTGATGATCATCCAGATCATGGTCTTCGGCTCGACCGGTGTGGCCGGCACCGCCGGTTGGCTGGTCGCGATCGTCGCGGTCGGTGCCGGGGTGATCTGGCACCAGTCCGCCCCGGAGCGCCGCCGGCAGTGGAGCGAGACGATGCCGGTGCCGTGGCTCGGCGCGGTCATCGAGGAGAGCGACCGGCGCGCCTTCGTACTGCGCTTCATCGGCGGTGGCCTGCTGGTGGCGGTCGGCATCATCGGTGTGGTCGCGGTCTACTCGCCACAGGACAGCTTCGACGCCGTACTCAACGGGATCATCTTCGCCCTGGTCGGCCTCGCCGGTGTCACGGTGGTCGCGGCACCGGTCCTGTGGCGTACGTTCAACCAGTTGCGGGCCGAGCGCGAGGGGCGCATCCGGGAGCAGGAGCGGGCCGAACTCGCCGCCATGATCCATGACCAGGTGCTGCACACCCTGGCCCTGATCCAGCGCAACGCCGGCGACGTCAAGACGGTGCAACGGCTGGCCCGTGGTCAGGAGCGGTCGCTGCGCAACTGGCTCTACAAGCCGACCGGATCGCCGACCGAACGGTTCGCCGCCGCGCTGGAGCAGGCCGCGGCCGAGGTCGAGGACACCTACGCGATCACCGTCGAAGCGGTGGTGGTCGGTGACCGGGAGACCGACGAACACGTCGCGGCCCTGGTCGCCGCGGCCCGCGAGGCGCTGGTGAACGCGGCCCGGCACGCGAAGGTGCAGACCGTCTCGCTCTACGCTGAGGTGGAACCCGAGCAGGTGAGCGTGTTCGTCCGCGACCGTGGCGCCGGCTTCGACCTGTCCACGGTAGAAGACCATCGGCACGGGGTACGGGGCTCGATCATCGGCCGGATGAAGCGGCACGGCGGCCGGGCCGAGATCCGCAGCGAGCCGGGGAAGGCACCGAGGTGAGGCTGATCATGCCGACGGCACCGGACAGCTCCTCGTCAGGGAAGGACAGGTAGCGCAGATGACCGACCAGCAGGCGACGGGCGCGGCGGACGCCGGCGGCGACACCCCGCGGCGGCTGCGCGTGTTCCTCGTCGACGACCACGCGATGTTCCGGGCCGGGGTACGCGCCGAACTCGGCGCCCACGTCGACGTGATCGGCGAGGCGAGCACGGTGGCCGAGGCGCTCACCCGGATCGCCGCCGCCGAGCCCGACGTGGTGCTGCTCGACGTACACATGCCGGACGGGGGTGGCCGGGCGGTGCTGGAGGCACTGCGGCGTACCCATCCGCAGGTCCGGTTCCTCGCCCTCAGCGTGTCGGACGCGGCCGAGGACGTGATCGGGCTGATCCGGGCCGGTGCCCGGGGCTACGTCACCAAGACCATCTCACCGGACGACCTGGCCGCGGCGATCCGCCGGGTCGCCGACGGTGACGCGGTGTTCAGTCCGCGGCTGGCCGGCTTCGTGCTCGACGCGTTCGCCGCCCGGCCCGACACCCCGGTCGCGGATCCGGAGCTGGACCAGCTCACCAACCGTGAGCGCGAGGTGCTGCGGCTGCTGGCCCGCGGGTACGCGTACAAGGAGATCGCCAAGGAGCTGTTCATCTCGATCAAGACGGTCGAGACGCACGTGTCGAACGTGCTGCGCAAGCTCCAGATGTCCAACCGTTACGAGCTGTCCCGCTGGGCCGCCGACCGCCGGCTGGTCTGACCGCCGGGGTCACTCCGTACGCAGCACCGTGAACGCCTCGGCCAGCCGGCCGGCGGGGAGCCCGGCGTTCTCGGCGACGGTCGTCAACACGTCCCGCAACCAGGTTTCCAGGTCCATGTGCCCGGTCTGGGTGGCGTGCGCCCGCATCGCGGCGAGTTTGCGGGGATACCGCTCGGTGATGTCGACCACGTGATCGGGCGCGGGGCCGCCGGCGTACCAGACCTCCCGCACCACCCAGGGCTCCAGACCCTGCTCCAGCAGTTCCGGGAAGGCGAAGCGGTTGCGGGCGTCGGGATAGATCGCGCAGGTGGTCGCCTCGCCGGCGGCGAGGTGGTCGGGGTGGCTGGGGCCGGCGAGCCGTTCCCACCGGCGCAGCGGCGAGCTGGTGAGCACCCGGTCGGGGCGGAAGCGGCGGATCACGGCGGTGATGTCGCGCCGTAGCTCCAGGGTCGGGGCGAGCATGCCGTCGGCGTACCCGTCGAGGAATTCGACCTGTCGGACACCCACCGCGGCGGCGGCCGCACGCTGCTCTTTCTCACGGATCTTGCGCATCTGATCGCGGGGGTGTCGTCGTATCCGCCGGCATCTCCGCGCGTGATCAACAAATAACTGACGTCGATACCCTGGTCCACCCAGGAGGCGATCGTGCCCGCGGAACCGAAGTCGACATCGTCCGGATGGGCGAATACGGCAAGTGCCCGACTTACGTCGGAAAGTGACGGCGCCGACGGCGGAAACCCCATGGAACGATCATACGAGCCATATGGGTGCGCCCGAAACCTGTCTGTAAGGTAGGATATGTGCCCGTCGGCTGGTTAACGACTGACTGTTACAGCGGGACCGCCGTCCAGTGATTGACCTGTTATCTGAACGATGCATTGGGCTATTCCGAAAGTCGCTGTCAGCGGGCTAGCTTTTGCCGAACAGACGAAGCGATCCTTCGTCGGCAAAGGAGGCCCCGGTCCATGAGCAGCACCACCTCTCCGCCCGGCATGCAGCCCGTCGGTGACGGGATGACAGGCTCGGCGATGGAGGTCGGTTCCCCGACCGACGCGCCCAAGACCACCGCCGAAGAGCGGAACTTCGTGGGGCGGTCGCCAGGGCAGCTCGCGTGGCTACGGCTCAAGCGCGACAAGACGGCCATCTTCAGCTTCTCGCTCGTCGTCTTCTTCGTGGTCCTCGCGATCGCCGCGCCGCTCATCGAGATGTTCTACGGGGTTAGCCCGACCCAGAACCACAGCGACAAGCTCAACCGGCAGGGCTTCCCGCTCGGCTACGCCGGCGGCATGTCCAGCGAGCACTGGCTGGGGCTCCAGGGCGGCAGCGGCCGCGACGTCTTCATGCAGCTCGTCTACGGCCTGCGCACCTCGTTGCTCATCGCCTCGGCGGCAGCGGTCATCACCGTCGTGGTCGGTGTCGTGATGGGTATCGTCGCCGGCTACTTCGGCGGCTGGATCGACCAGGCGATCACCTGGCTCGTCGACTTCATGCTCGCCTTCCCCTTCCTGATCTTCGCGCTCGCGGTCATCCCGATCGTCAACCTCTACTTCTACCAGCCGGGCGAAGAGGTCCCGGGGTGGTTCCGGATCGCGGTGATCATCGGGGTCTTCTCGCTCTTCGGGTGGATGTCGACGGCCCGGCTGGTCCGCGGCCAGGTGCTCTCGCTGCGCGAGCGGGAGTACGTCGACGCGGCCCGCGCCGCTGGCGCGCGCACCCCGCACATCCTCTTCCGCCAGCTTCTGCCCAACATCTGGGCGCCGGTCCTGGTGACCTTCTCGCTGGCGCTGCCCGCCTTCATCACCGCCGAGGCCGCCCTGTCGTTCCTCAACATCGGCGTGATCGAGCCGACGCCCGACCTGGGCCGGCTGGTCTACGCGGCGCGTGAATACCTGGAGCCGATGCCGACCTACTTCCTGTGGCCGGCACTGACGGTGTTCCTCCTCGTGCTCGCCTTCAACCTGTTCGGCGACTCGTTGCGTGACGCGCTCGACCCCAAGTCGGACAAGTAGGTCCGAGCGGTCCCCATAGAAGATTGAAAATTTGCTTCCGTTCCCGCCGTGGCGGGCCGAGTGGCCCAGGTGCGGAACGGCAGGAGGGAAGGAGAAAGACGTGCGACGGAAGCTTGGAGCGCTCTCTGCCGGCGTTCTGGCGGTCGCTCTGGTTGCCACGGGTTGCTCGGAAACCACCGATTCCGAGGACGGCAACGGAGAAGCTGTAGTCCAGACCGGCACCATCGCGACCGACCCCGCCGAGTCCCAGGGCCCGGCGAAGGAGGTTCCCGGCGCCACCAAGGGTGGCGTCGTCAAGATCCTCCACGAGTCCGAATTCGCGCACTTGGACCCGCAGAAGATCTACGTGTCCGACGCGCTGTCCTTCGCGACCCAGTTCGCCCGGACGCTGACCGGCTACAAGGAGGACGGCACCGGCAAGCTGCGGCTGGTCGGCGACCTCGCCACCAACGCCGGTGAGGACGTCAACAGCGACTGCAAGACCTGGAAGTACACGCTCAAGGACGGCCTGAAGTTCGACGACGGATCGCCGATCACCGCGCAGGACGTGGTCTACGGCATCTCGCGCTCGTTCGACCCGGACTGGGGCGACGGCCCGCTGTACCTCCAGCAGTGGCTGGCGGACAGCACCGAATACAACACCACCTACAAGGGCCCGTTCCAGTCGGCCGGCGCGCAGGTTCCGGGCGTCACCGTCGAGGGCAACACCATCACCTTCACCTTCGCCAAGCCGCGGTGCGAGACCCCGTACGCGGTGGCCATGCCGACGACCGCTCCGGTCCCGGCGGCGAAGGACACCAAGGCCGACTACGACCTCAAGCCGGTCTCCTCGGGTCCGTACATGATCCAGGAGCACCAGTACGACCAGTTCATCAACCTGGTTCGTAACCCGCACTGGGACGCGGCCACCGACCCGATCCGCAACGCCTACCCGGACGGCATCCGGGTCGAGTTCGGCACCAACGCCGAGACCGCGTCCAACCGGATCATCGCGAACGCGCCGGACGACCAGTCGGCGATCATGTGGTCGAACGTGCCGGCGGCCAACCTGCCGAAGACCCAGTCCGGTGAGGTTGCCGAGCGGGTCGCCAAGGGCCCGTCGCAGTACGTCGAGTACCTCTACATCAACAACCTGCGGGTGACCGACCTCAAGGTCCGCCAGGCGCTGAACTACGCGGTGGACCGGGATGCGCTCATCAAGCAGACCGGTGGCATCCACTCCTTCGGCGCCAGCCTGATGTCGCCGACCCTGTCCGGCTACAAGGACTACAACGCCTACGACGGCGGCCAGACCGGTGACGTCGAGAAGGCCAAGGAACTGCTCGGCGGCCAGACCGTCAAGCTGACCTACGCCTTCCCGAACACCGCCGCCCACCAGAACCGGGCCGCGCTGTACAAGGAGATGCTGGCCAAGGCGGGCTTCGACATCGTGCTGAACCCGCTGGACTCGGCGACCTACTACGCCACGGTCGGCACCAAGACCAACCAGTTCGACCTGATCCGTGGTGGCTGGGGTGCTGACTGGCCGAGCGCCGCGACGGTCTTCCCGGCGCTGTTCGACGGTCGTTCGATCCGTGACACCGGTAACAACAACCTCGCGTACTTCAACGCGGAGGACGTCAACACCGAGATCGACCGGATCCAGACGCTCCCCGTCGCCGAGGCGGAGGGTGCCTGGCAGGCGCTCGACGAGAAGATCATGCGGGAGCACGCCCCCGTCGTTCCGCTCTGGTACATCGGCAACTACGAGATGTTCGGTTCGAAGATCGGCGGGACGTTCCTCAGCGACTCGTTCGGTCACCTGACCCTCAACACCATCTTCGTCAAGCCGTAAGTAAGTAACAGCGACGGCGGGATGGCCGGACCCCGGCCATCCCGCCGCTCGTCACCGATGACCCGGTGACCGGCCGAAAGTGCTGATTAAATGCTCCGTTTCCTGATAAAGCGTCTGCTCCTGGGAGCAATGACGTTGATCCTGGTCTCGATCGTGGGCTTCGCGCTCTTCTTCATGGTGCCGTCGAGCCCGGCGTACGTCATGTGTGGCAAGAACTGCTCGCCGGAGCGGATCGCGCAGGTCAACGAGAGCCTCGGGCTCGACCGTCCGGCCCACCAGCAGTACGCGGACTTCGTCAAGGGTGTCTTCGTCGGCCGTACCATCGTCGACGCCACCACCGTCCGCGAGTGCCCCGCACCGTGCCTCGGCTACTCGTTCCGTGGTCGCGAGCCGGTCACCGACATGATGAAGCGCTCCTTCCCGGTGACGGCGAGCGTCGTCGGTGGAGCGATGGTCATCTATCTGACCGTCGGCGTCGGACTGGGCATGATCTCCGCGCTGCGGAAGGGAACCTTGTTCGACCGGGGCGCCATCGCACTCTCGCTCGGCTTCGCCTCGACCCAGATCTACACCCTCGGGTTCCTGTTGTTGCTGCTCCTGGTCTACACCCTGGGCGTGCTACCGAACCCGTCATATACCCCGATAACCCAGGACCCAGTAGCTTGGGCGAGTGGTCTGCTGCTGCCGTGGATCACCCTGGGCCTGATCAACTCGGCAGCCTACGCCCGGTTCTCCCGGGCCCAGATGGTCGAGACGCTGTCGGAGGACTTCGTCCGTACCGCCCGGGCCAAGGGGCTGCCGAACCGCACCGTCAATGGCCGGCACGCGCTGCGCGCCGCCATCACCCCGATCGTGACGATCGCCGGCCTGGACCTCGGTGTCCAGTTGGGCGGTGTGCTCATCACCGAGTCGGTCTTCAGCCTGAACGGCATCGGCCGGGCGGCGGTCGAGGCGGTGGGCGAGCTCAACCTGCCGGTGGTCATGGCCACGGTGCTCATCGCGGCCTTCTTTATCGTGACGATGAACATCATCGTCGACATGCTGTACGCCGTCATCGACCCGCGTGTCCGGCTCGGCTGAGGCCAGGGGAGCAGCTATGAGTACTTTGGCCTCCGGCAACACCGCCGCCACCGACCCGGCGAAGGGCCCGTACCTCCAGGTCAAGGACCTGCGGGTGCAGTTCAACACCGAGGACGGCGTGGTCCGCGCGGTCGACGGCATCTCGTTCTCGGTGGAGCGCGGCCGTACCCTCGGCATCGTCGGGGAGTCCGGCTCCGGCAAGTCGGTCACCAGCCTGTCCATCCTCGGCCTGCACAACGCCAAGCGCACCAAGATCTCGGGCGAGATCGAGGTGGGCGGCCGCAACGTCGTCGGGATGAACGAGGAACAGGTGCGGCGGCTGCGTGGCCGGGACATGGCAATGATCTTCCAGGATCCGCTGTCGGCTCTGCATCCCTATTACAAGGTGGGGCGGCAGATCGCCGAGGCGTACAAGGTGCATCACCCGTCGGCGTCCAAGGCCGAAGCCAACAAGCGGGCCGTCGAGATGCTCGACCGGGTCGGCATCCCGCAGCCCCAGAAGCGGGCCAACGCCTACCCGCACGAGTTCTCCGGCGGCATGCGCCAGCGCGCGATGATCGCGATGGCCCTGGTCAACGACCCGGACCTGCTGATCGCCGACGAGCCGACCACCGCGCTCGACGTGACCGTGCAGGCGCAGATTCTGGACCTGCTCGAGGATCTCCAGAAGGAGTTCAACTCCGCGATCATCATGATCACCCACGACCTCGGCGTGGTCGCCCAGGTCGCCGACGACGTCCTGGTGATGTACGGCGGCCGGGCGGTCGAGTTCGGGAGCACCGAGCAGGTGCTCCGTCGGCCGCAGCACCCGTACACCTGGGGTCTGCTCGCCAGCGTGCCGTCCCTGCACGGTGACGCCGACGCGGAACTTGTGCCGATCAAGGGCAACCCGCCGTCGTTGATCAATCTGCCGTCCGGGTGTGCGTTCAACCCCCGGTGCCGGTACGCCGGACGCAACGGCGACCGCTCCTTCACCGAGGTGCCGGAGCTGCGCCAGGTTCAGGAGCGCGGTCACCTGGTGGCCTGCCACCTGTCCGAAGCCGACCGGAAGCGGTACTACGCCGAAGACATCGCACCGTCCGCGGGGGTGGCGCAGTGAGCGACACGACACTGGTGAAGCCGGCCGACGAGGCCGCCGAGGAGAAGCGTTCCGGGCGCGAGCCGCTGCTCGTGGTCAAGGACCTGACCAAGCACTTCCCGGTGCGTGGTGGGCTCATCGGCCGCAGGGAGTCCGTACGCGCCGTCGACGGGGTCAGCTTCTCGGTCGCACCCGGCGAGACCCTCGGGCTCGTCGGTGAGTCCGGCTGCGGCAAGACGACCACCGGCCGGATGCTCGTCCGGCTGCTGGAGCCGACCTCGGGCAGCATCGTCTTCGAGGGCAAGGACATCACCCACGCCAAGCGTGGTGGCCTGCGGGCCCTCCGCCAGGACATGCAGATCATCTTCCAGGACCCGTACGCCTCGCTGAACCCGCGGCACACGGTCGGCAACATCATCTCGATGCCCCTGGAGGTCAACGGGATCAATCCGCCGGGTGGGGTGCGGAAGCGGGTCCAGGAGCTGCTCGAACTGGTCGGCCTGAACCCCGAGCACTACAACCGCTACCCGCACGAGTTCTCCGGTGGTCAGCGCCAGCGCATCGGTATCGCGCGAGCGCTCGCCCTCAAGCCGAAGATCATCATTGCCGACGAGCCGGTGTCCGCGCTCGACGTGTCGATCCAGGCCCAGGTCATCAACCTGCTCCGCGAACTGCAACGCGAACTCGGCCTGGCGTTCGTGTTCATCGCGCACGACCTGGCCGTGGTCCGGCACTTCAGCCAGCGGATCGGGGTCATGTACCTCGGCAAGCTGGTCGAGCTCGGCGACCGTCAGCAGATCTACGAGCGGCCGTCGCACCCGTACACCCGGGCCCTGTTGTCGGCAGTGCCGGACGTGACGAAGCTGGGCACCGGTGGCCGCATCCGGCTGGAGGGCGACGTGCCGACGCCGCTTAACCCGCCGTCCGGCTGCCGGTTCCGCACCCGGTGCTGGAAGGCGCAGGACATCTGCGCCACCGAAGAGCCGCCGCTGAGCGCGAAGTCGACCGGCGCGCTGGCCGCCTGCCACTTCCCGGAGTCCGGCGAACTGGCCTGACGGCCGCCACGTGCGTCAAAGGGGGAGCTGGCCCGGTGGCCGGCTCCCCCGAGTGGTTTCCGGCCCGACCTCCGACGCTCCCCTGAGCTGCCGCCGGTTTCCGGGCCCCGACCGGTCCCGAGCCGCCGATCGTGCGTAGGCGGTGGTCGGCCCGCGTGGAGCGGGCCCGACATCGAGGAGCGGAAGCCGTGCCCTCAGAGCGGGCCGCGGCCGGCCCGCAGGATCAGCAGGGCGAGTTGGGTGCCGTCCTCGCCCAGCGCCTCCCGGAACCGCTCCAGGATCTCGCGTTCACGCGACAGCACCAGGCGGGTGCCGCCCGACGCCATCCGGGCCGCGCCGATCTGCTGGGACAGGGCGGCGCGCTCCTGCCACAGCGCGATGAACGCCGCGTCGATCTCGTTGATCCGGTCGCGCAGCTCGCGGATCTGGTCCGCGGCGGCCGGCGAGTCGGTGCCGGTCTGGTCGCCGCCCGGCTTGTCGGACTGCGTGGCGAGGTTCGTCGTCATCGGGTGCTCCCTGAGCGGTGAGGTCCCGGGTGTCGGAATCCCGAAGCGAAAAGCCCCGGACTCCGTGAGCCCGGGGCGTTTCGTAGGTCTTGGATCAGGCGTGACCTACGGCTGCCGGACTCCCGGAGCCGTAGTAAAAGTAGCGGTTCGCCTGCTCGATCACGCTCAGAAGTATGCCCACCTCAGCGTGGAGTACGCAAGCAATCCGACCATCTGGTGGGACCGGTTTGCGGCGGTGCCGGCAGGGCCGCGAGACCCCGGAAGTGACAGGTTTCGTTCTGTCGGCGTGCGTGGGTCGGTTATGTCGGACGGCGGGCATAGACTCGCTCTGCGATGCATGCTCTCTTCGAAATCCCGCCGGCCCAGAATCAGCCCCCCTCCGCCGGGACACCGCACCGGCCGCGTCCCGGGCACGACCCGGAGGCTCTGCTGGCCGGCCTCAACGGGCCCCAGCGTGACGCGGTGACCCATTCGGGCGCACCGCTGCTCATCGTGGCCGGCGCCGGGTCCGGTAAGACCCGCGTGCTGACCAACCGGATCGCCTACCTGCTCGCCGCCCGCGACGTGCACCCCGGCGAGATCATCGCGATCACCTTCACCAACAAGGCCGCCGGCGAGATGAAGGAGCGGGTCGCCGCTCTGGTCGGCGGGCGGGCCCGGCTGATGTGGGTGTCGACGTTCCATTCGGCCTGCGTCCGGATCCTGCGCGCCGAACACGAGCACGCCGGGCTCAAGTCGACCTTCTCCATCTACGACGCCGACGACTCGCGGCGGCTTATGCAGATGGTCGCCCGCGAACTCGACCTGGACCCCAAGCGCTACCCGGCGCGCGGGCTGGCGACGCAGGTGTCCAACCTCAAGAACGAGCTGGTCGATCCCGACGAGTTCGCCGGGCGTGCCAAGGGCCCCAACGAGCGGGCCCTGGTCGAGGCCTACACGCTCTATCAGCGCCGGCTCAAAGAGGCGCACGCACTCGACTTCGACGATCTGATCATGACCACGGTGCACCTGCTCCAGTCGCACCCGCACGTGGCGGAGACCTACCGTCGACGCTTCCGCCACGTGCTCGTCGACGAATACCAGGACACCAACCACGCCCAGTACACCCTGGTCAAGGAGTTGGTGGCCGGCACCGAGGGGGTGCCGCCCGCGGAGCTGTGCGTGGTCGGTGACGCCGACCAGTCGATCTACGCGTTCCGGGGTGCGACGATCCGCAACATCCTGGAGTTCGAGCGCGACTTCACCGATGCCCGCACGATTCTGCTGGAGCAGAACTACCGCTCGACCCAGACGATTCTCAACGCGGCCAACGCGGTCATCGACAACAACTCGGCCCGTAAGCCCAAGCGGCTGTGGAGCGACGAGGGGCCCGGCGAGCAGATCGTCGGCTACGTCGCGGACACCGAGCACGCGGAGGCCGACTGGGTCGCCCGGGAGATCGACCGGCTGTGCGACGAGGGGACGGCGCGTCCCGGCGACGTCGCCGTCTTCTACCGCACCAACGCCCAGTCCCGGGTCTTCGAAGAGGTGTTCATCCGGGTCGGGCTGCCCTACAAGGTGGTCGGCGGCGTCCGGTTCTACGAGCGCAAGGAGGTCCGCGACGCGCTGGCCTACCTGCGGGCGGTGGTCAACGACGACGACACGGTGAGCATCCGGCGGGTCCTCAACACGCCGCGCCGCGGCATCGGTGACCGGGCCGAGGCGTGCGTCGAGGCCCTGTCGGCACGCGACCGGATCTCGTTCGGCGCCGCGCTGCGCCGGGCCGGCGACGCGCCGGGGATCTCCACCCGGGCGGCCAACTCCATCGCCGACTTCGTACAGCTCCTCGACGACATGCGTGAGCTGGCGGCGACGGCCCCGCCCGAAGAGGTGCTGGAGGCGGTGCTGCTCCGCTCGAGCTATCTGACCGAGCTGGAGGAGAGCCTCGACCCGCAGGACGCCGGTCGGGTGGAGAATCTCCAGGAACTGGTGAGCGTCGCCCGCGAGTTCACCGAACGGGTCGAGGCGCAGACCGAGGACGGTGGCCCCGGGGCCACTCTTGCCGGCTTCCTGGAGCAGGTGGCGCTGGTCGCCGACGCCGACCAGGTGCCGTCCGACGACCCCGAGCACCAGGGCGTGGTCACGCTGATGACCCTGCACACCGCGAAGGGCCTGGAGTTCCCGGTGGTCTTCCTCAGCGGTCTGGAGGACGGGGTCTTCCCCCACCTGCGGGCCCTCGGCGACACCCGGGAGCTGGAGGAGGAGCGCCGGCTGGCCTACGTGGGCATCACCCGGGCGCGGCAGCGCCTCTACCTCTCGCGGGCGGTCACCCGGTCGGCGTGGGGGCAGCCCGCCTACAACCCGGCGTCGCGGTTCCTGGAGGAGCTGCCGACCGAACTGGTGCGCTGGGAGCGCACCGAGGGTTCGTACACGTCGTGGTCCGGCACGGGCGGCGGCGTGGGCGGGCGGTCCGGCGGCGACCGTGGCGGCGCCGGGCGTGGCGGCGGCTTCGCCGGCGGTACGCCGCGGGCGGCTCAGCTGGCCGCCCGGCTCGGGGTCGACGGCAGCCGGCTGGCGACGGCCAGCGAGCTGCCCCGCGCGCCGAAGGTGGCGGCCGGCGACCGGGTCAACCACCAGCGGTACGGGCTGGGTCGGGTGCTTGCGGTGGAGGGGCACGGGCCCGGCGCCCGAGCCCAGATCGACTTCGGCGACCAGACGATGTGGCTGGTCCTGCGACACGCGCCGATCGACAAGCTCTGACCGGCGCCGGTCTGCCTCGCGCCGGGGCTGACCCCGGAGGACCCGGCCCGATGCCCCTACCGGACCGGGTCCTCGGCTCCGGACGGCCGCGCCGGCTCGGCGGCCGGCGGCTCGCGGGTCAGCAACCGAGGTCGACGCCGCGCTCGCGCATCCACGGGGCCGGGTCCACCTGGTTCCACATGCCCAGGTGCACCTCGAAGTGCAGGTGCGGGCCGGTCGAGTCGCCGGTCGATCCCTCGTAACCGATGACCTGGCCGGCGTTGACCCGCTGACCCACCTCGACCGCGGTGCGGTTCTGGTGGGCGTAGTGGGTGAAGACATTGTTGCCGTGGTCGATGACCACCGAGATGCCGTAGCCGGCGTAGGCCCAGCCGACGATGGTGACGGTGCCGGCTCCGGCGGCGTGGATCGGGGTGTTCGCCGGCTCGGCGAGGTCGATGCCGGCGTGCAGGGTGCCCCACCGCTGCCCGTAGCAGGAGGTGGTGGCGGCGCCCGGCATCGGATTGACCCAGTCGGCCTTCGGAGCCGCGGAGGTGGGCGCTGGCGCGGCGGCCCGCTGGGGGGCGCTCTGCGTCCGCTCCGGCTCGGCCGACGGGCTGCTCGACTGCGGCTGCTCCTCGGCCGGCGCGGCCTTCGGCTCCGGGATGTCGGCCGTCGGACTGCCGGTTTCCACCGGCGCCGTGGTGGGCGCCTCGCGCTGCGCGCGGTCGGCCCGCTCGGCGGCACGTTCCCGGTCGCGGGCGTCGGCGGTTACCGACGTGGCGGCGGGGGTGTCGTCGCCGCCGCCGGCGGCCGCCGTGGCCCCGGCCAGTCCGACGCCGAGGATCGCGGTGGCGGCCAGCGCGACGACCGGGCGTCGGCCCCGCAGCCGGCGGCGGCCGCTGTCGAGCAGGTCACGGCCGCTGGGCAGGCGGCGGCCGCCCGGACGGCGGTGCCGGGCACCCCCGGTGGCTGCGCGGTCACCGGCGTTGCTGTCGGGGTGCTGCTTTCCTGCACGGCGGGAACCTCCGTGGTCGTGTGGCGCGGACCCGGAAATGTTTGTTTGGCCGGCGGGCGAGCTGGGCACGGGGTACGGCGAGAGGCGGATCCGGTGGCACCGGCTGCCATCTGAAGCGGCAGGCTCTGCCCGTTTATGCGGTATTACTGCCTGATACGCGAGCTTCATGATGACGTGACGTGCGTCACCTCAACCCCTGTGGCGTACAGAACTTTCACGCAGAGTGATCATGAAAAAACCGCCCATCCCGTGCGGGATGAGCGGTTAATGGGGCAGTACGCAGGGTCAGGAGGCGACTACTCCGGTATAGATTGCTTCGACTTGTAGCTTGATGTCCACTCCGCGATCCCGCAGGTAGGGGATCGGGTCCTTCGGGGTGCCGTTGACATGCAGTTCGAGATGCAGGTGGGAACCGAAGGAGTGGCCCGTGCTGCCGACCAGGCCCAGTTGGTCGCCGGCCTTGACCTGCTGGCCTTCCTTCACCAGGAGCTTCGACGAGTGGCCGTAGATCGACTCGGTGCCGTCGCCGTGGTCGAGGATGACCGCGTTTCCGTAGCCGCCGTAGTAGCGGGCCAGCTTGACCTTGCCGTCCCGGATCGCGTGGTAGGGCGTGCCCTCTTCGGCGGCGAGGTCGACGCCGGCGTGCAGCTTGTCCCACCGCATCCCGTACGGGGTGGTGAAGGTGTAGCCGTGCAGCGGCAGCCGCCAGACCTCGGCCTGGTCCTCCATCGAGGTTTCCAGGCCACCCCGGTCGTCACGGGAGGCGCGCTCGGCGTCCTCGGCCCGGTCGGCGGCCTGCTCGTTGGTGAGAGAGGCTGCCTCCAGGTCGGCGAGGACGGTCGGGCTGACCGACTTCGCGTCCGGCAGGCTCGCCCCGGCACCGAGGGCGACGACGCCGGCCCCGACGAAGGCGGTGGCGACGACCGCGGCGTAGCGGCTGCGAGGGGGGTGGGTACGCGACGGCGACCGCGATATCGGTCCGGCTCAGACGACAGGCGCTGGCGCACGCACACCCTCCGTGGTCGGGCAACAAAGGCGGCCGGCACCGGCATCGGTGAACCGGGGGTGAAAGCTTGATGGCCGCGTTGTCCGCCGGCGCGAACCGGATGACAACCGTGGGACACGGTAACCAACCCCTAGGCACCTCACAAGCCGCACCGCCAAATTGGCGACGCGAAACTGTGACCGTGCGCCATGGAATGCCTGAATTCGTAACCTTTTGTAGACCCGCTCGTTAGTAGCGTTCGGTGTTATTGATGATTACGTATCGTATATGTGAGCGATTCAACTCCAATAATGGAATGCCGCACCCGTAGGGGCTTTCCAGGAGTCCGACCGTGCTCCGGCGGGTGGGCGCGGGACCGGTCCGCCGGACCCGGTTCCCCGGTCGGTGCCGTGGGGGTTACCGTTCGTTCAGGTGGTTTTCCGGTGCCCTGGAGAGGTGTTGCGCTGATGAGCTCTCGAACTCGGGTCGTCGTCGCCAAGCCGGGCCTGGACGGCCACGACCGTGGCGCCAAGGTGGTCGCCCGCGCCTTACGCGACGCGGGCATGGAGGTCATCTACACCGGGCTGCACCAGACGCCCGAGCAGATCGTCGAGACCGCGATCCAGGAGGACGCCGACGCGATCGGCCTCTCCGTCCTGTCCGGTGCGCACATGACGCTCTTCCGGCGGGTCCTCGAACTTCTCGCCGAACGCGAGGTCACCGACATGGTGGTGTTCGGCGGCGGCATCATCCCCGAGGCCGACATACCGGAACTCGAACGGCTGGGCGTCGCGAAGATCTTCACGCCCGGGGCGACCACCGGGTCCATCGTCGACTGGGTACGGGACAACGTGACCCAACCCGTCGGCTGACGTCGTACCCGGGAACGGTCGCCGCGGCCGGGCCCGGCGGGAAATGGTGGGGAAATGGAGGGAGGGGCCGGACGCACCCCTCACACGTCCGGCCCCTCTATGCACGATGCCCCGCCGCCACCCCTCGACCGACAGGGCATCGGCCGTATCCGCCGGGCCGCTCCAGCGTGCTCCGACATCAGACTCAACGACGTCCGGTCGGCGGGGTTACGCGCGTCACGGAGAACTTTTCCGGCGATGGCATGATGGGCCTCGTCATGATCGGTCCGCCGAGCCTGACGCCCCCCGAAGACCAAGGTCTGGAGTCGCCGTGACCATGCCGCCGCAGCAGCCTCCGGTGCCGCCCGGCGGCTGGCAGCCCGCTCCGGCCGGGCCCCCGCCCGGGGGTGGCCGCCGCCCCCGCCCGTGCCGGTCACCAAGCGGATCCCGGAGGATCAGCCGTTCATCGTCCGGGCCAGCGCGGGCAAGCGGATCCTCCAGTTCGGCCTGCTCACCCTCTTCGTACTGGCCGCACCGGGGTGCTCGCTCGGGGTGTTGGCGTTCACCAGCGGCGAGAGCGCGCTGCCGATCCTCGGCATCCTCGGGGCGCTGGGCGTGTTCATGGGACTGCTCTTCGGGCTACAGGTCTACCTGCTGGTCTCCGGCGGACCGGTGCTCGCGGTCGGTCCGGCCGGCCTGTGGATCAAGACCCGGCCCACGCGGGGACAGGCGGTGTGGCTGCCGTGGGAGGCGATCGAGCAGATCTACACCCGCCGGTGGGCCTTCGACAAGAACGTCTGCGTCAAGCCACGCGATCCGCGTACGGGCGGCAACCTCGGTGCCTTCACCGCGCTGGACTCCGGCATGCAGCAGTTGGTGTTCGGTACGGGCTTCACGGCGCCGCTGGCCTTCGCCGACCGCCCCGAGCGGGAGATCATGGGCGCCATCGTCCACTTCTCGGCCGGCCGTACGTTCATTCGCTGATCTTCCGGTCGGCTCCGCCGCTGTCCGTCGGATACGCCGCGACGGCGGTGCGGTCCGTGGGATCCTGCGCTACGGCGTGTGCGGTTGAGCACACCGTGCGCCCGCTCGGTT
This sequence comes from Polymorphospora rubra, assembly GCF_018324255.1. GTDB lineage: Bacteria > Actinomycetota > Actinomycetes > Mycobacteriales > Micromonosporaceae > Polymorphospora > Polymorphospora rubra. Next base: position 1,601,900 of record NZ_AP023359.1, on the reverse strand, counting down.
GCCAGCAGTGTGCCCGTCGTTAGGCTGCCCCAAATGGCCTGTCGATGCGGGACCGGCAGGCGTCAACCAATTTCACGCTGGCGACGGCGCGACGGCGCGCCGCGCGGACTAGGACGGGACGCGTAAACGTGGACCTGTACGAGTACCAGGGGCGCGAACTGTTCGACCGGCACGGGCTGCCCGTGCTGGCCGGCGGCGTCGCGACGACCCCGGACGAGGCTCGGGCGATCGCCGAGCGCCTCGGTGGCCGGGTGGTCGTCAAGGCCCAGGTAAAGGTCGGTGGCCGAGGCAAGGCCGGGGGCGTCAAGCTCGCCGACGACGCCGGGGAGGCGGTGGCCCGGGCCACCGACATCCTCGGCATGGACATCAAGGGCCACACGGTCCACAAGGTCATGCTGACCGTGACGGCGGACATCGAGCAGGAGTTCTACCTCTCCTACCTGCTCGACCGGTCGAACCGTACGTTCCTGTGCATCGCCAGCGTCGCGGGCGGCATGGACATCGAGCAGGTCGCCGAGGAGACCCCGGAGCAGGTTGCCAAGGTCGCCATCGATGCCAACCGCGGCGTCGACGAGGCGCTGGCCCGTGAGATCGTCGCCAAGGGCGGGTTCCCGGCCGAGGTCGCCGACCAGGTGACCGACATCGCGGTCAAGCTGTGGCAGGCGTTCGTCGCCGAGGACGCCACGCTGGTGGAGGTCAACCCGCTGGCCCGTACGCCCGAGGGCAACGTGCTCTGCCTCGACGCGAAGGTGACGCTCGACGAGAACGCCGCCTTCCGCCACCCCGACCACGAGGCACTGGTCGACCAGGGCAGTGTCGACCCGCTCGAGCAGCGGGCCAAGGAGAAGGACCTCAACTACGTCAAGCTCGACGGCGAGGTCGGCATTATCGGCAACGGCGCGGGCCTGGTCATGTCCACGCTCGACGTGGTCGCGTACGCCGGGGAGGGGCACGGCGGCGTCAAGCCGGCCAACTTCCTCGACATCGGCGGCGGGGCCAGCGCCGCGGTGATGGCCAACGGGCTGGAGATCGTGCTGTCCGACCCGGCGGTCAAGAGCGTCTTCGTGAACGTCTTCGGCGGCATCACCGCCTGCGACGAGGTCGCCAACGGCATCATCCAGGCGCTCGCCCTGCTGGAGCAGCGTGGCGAGAGCGTGACCAAGCCGCTGGTCGTACGGCTCGACGGCAACAACGCCGAGGCGGGCCGGGCGATCCTCGACGCCGCCGCCAACCCGCTGGTGCAGCGGGTCGACACCATGGATGGAGCGGCCGAGCGCGCCGCCGAGCTCGCCGGTGCGGGGGTCTGAGATGGCAATCTGGCTGACCAAGGATTCGAAGGTCATCGTCCAGGGGATGACCGGCTCCGAGGGGTCGAAGCACACCCGCCGGATGCTGGCCGCCGGCACCAACATCGTCGGTGGCGTCAACCCGCGCAAGGCGGGCCAGTCGGTCGACTTCGACGGCACGTCCCTGCCGGTCTTCGCCGGGGTCGCCGACGCGATCAAGGAGACCGGGGCCGACGTCACCGTCATCTTCGTGCCGCCGCAGTTCACCAAGGCGGCCGTGGTCGAGGCGATCGACGCCGAGATCCCGCTCGCCGTGGTCATCACCGAGGGCGTGCCGGTGCACGACACCGCCGCGTTCTGGGCGCACAACGTGACGTCCGGCAACAAGACCCGCATCATCGGCCCGAACTGCCCCGGCATCGCCTCGCCGGGCCAGTCCAACGCCGGCATCATTCCGGCCGACATCACCCCGGCCGGCCGGATCGGCCTGGTCAGCAAGAGCGGCACGCTGACCTACCAGCTCATGTACGAGCTGCGCGACATCGGCTTCTCCACCAGCGTCGGCATCGGCGGTGACCCGATCATCGGCACCACCCACATCGACGCGCTCGCCGCCTTCCAGGACGACCCGGACACCGACGCCATCGTGATGATCGGTGAGATCGGTGGCGACGCCGAGGAGCGGGCGGCCGACTTCATCAAGGCCAACGTGACGAAGCCGGTGGTCGGCTACATCGCCGGCTTCACCGCGCCGCCCGGCAAGACGATGGGCCACGCCGGTGCCATCATCTCCGGCTCGTCCGGCACCGCCGACGCCAAGAAGGCGGCGCTGGAGGCGGCCGGGGTACGGGTCGGCAAGACGCCGAGCGAGACCGCGCGCCTGATGCGCGAGATCATCACCGGCGCCTGAGTGACGTACGGTAACGGGGTCGGCCGTGTGACACGGCCGGCCCCGTTCGTCGTTCGTGGAGTGACCTGGGCGTAGAGAGATTTGCGCTTAATGTCCACCGCTACAGGGAACTGACGCGTCGGCGACGGTGGTGTCGCGAACCACCACACCCTTTCGCGTGTTTAAGTGGGGCCTTGATGGCAGCCAGCACCCCTGACCAGCCTTCTCGCGCCGACGGGGCCGAGGAGTCGTTTCCCGCCGACCTGGGCGGCCGCCAGACCGAGCCGATCGATGTCGGCAACCGCCGGACCGAGCCGATCGACGTCGGCACCCGCCGGACCGAACGTATTGATGTCGGTAACCGGCCGACCGAGCCGATCGACGTCGGTAACCGGCCGACCGTACGCCTGCCCACGCAGCGGTCCGGCGGGGTGCGGCGCGGTGGCCGCGCCCCCATCGTGGTCGCCGCCGCCGTCGCGACGCTGTGGGCGGCACTCGTCTCCTATTTCCCGGTAGCCGTCGTGATGGGACTCGCCCAACTCGCCGAGGACGCCGCCACGTGGACCGGCGCCGCCCGGGTCGGGCTCGCCGCGTGGCTGCTCGGCCACGGGGTGCCGCTGGAGACCGGCGCCGGGTCGCTCGGTCTCGCGCCGATGGCGCTCGCCGCGCTCGCCGCCTGGCGGGTCAGCCGCGCCGGCGTACACGTCAGTCGGGCGATCGGCGCCCGGAACCACGGCTCGCCACGCCAGGCCCTCACCGTCGCGGTCGTGATCGGTTGCGCGTACGGCCTGATCGGCGCCCTGGCCGCGCTCGCCGTCACCACCGACAGCCTGGACGTGTCCCCGCTGCGCGCCGCCGCCAACCTGGCGGTCTTCGGGGCGCTCGCCGCCCTGGTCGGCGCGCTGCGCACCACCGGCGCGCTGCGGGTCGTCGCCCGGCGCCTGCCCGCACCGCTGCGGCACGGCATCCGCACCGGCGTCGTCGCGGCACTGCTGCTGCTCGGGGCCGGGGCCGGGGCGGCAGGGTTGGCCGTGGCGACCGGTGGCGGTGACGCCAGCAGCATGATCCAGGCGTACCGGGCCGGAGTCGCCGGTCAGGCCGGGATCACCCTCGTCAGCGTCGCGTACGCGCCGAACGTCGCGGTCTGGGCCAGCGCCTACCTGCTCGGGCCCGGGTTCGCGGTCGGCGCCGACACGGTCGTGCGGACCACCGAGGTCACCGTCGGGGCGCTGCCCGCCATCCCGCTGATCGCCGGCCTGCCGCACGGGCCGGTCGGCGGCTTCGGCGCCGCGCTGCTCACCGTGCCGGTGTTCGCCGGCATGGCCGCCGGCTGGCTGCTCGCCCGCCGGCGGCTGCGGTCGGCCGCCCGGGACCGTACGCCACTGTCCTGGAAGGGGCTGCTCGGCGCGGCCGCGATCGGTGGCCCGGTCGCCGGACTCGTGCTCGGGGCGGCCGCGACCGTGTCCGGAGGGCCGGTCGGGGGCGGCCGGCTCGTCGAGGTCGGGCCGGTCGGTTGGCAGGTCGCCGTGGTCGCGACCGTGGTCGTCGCGGTCGGCACCGTCGTCGGCGCGGCCGCCACCCGGGTCTTCACCGGGAACTGAGCGACACCGGCCCGGGACGGCGAAGGGCGCCCCGGCCACGGTGGCCGGAACGCCCTCAACGTGCTGCGACGATCAGGTGAAGCTCGGACCCAGATCGATCATCTGGCCCACGAGAACCATGATGATCGCCAGGACGATGCTCGACGCACCGCAGATCAGAGCGGCCATGGCCTGGCCGCGGTTGCTGGCCTGCCCCTGGTCGGCCTTGTTCTTGCCGAGGAAGCCGAGCACGATCGCGCCGATGCCGAACGGCAGGCTGAACAGGCCGCAGCAGAAGGCCAGCGGCAGCGCCACGATGCCGACGATCATGCCGATCAGGCCGAGCGTGTTGTTCTGACTCGAAGCGGGCGCCCCGTAGGAAGCCGCCGGGTAGCCCGGCGCGGCGCCGTACGGCTGGCCGGACGTCGGCTGCTGCTGGGCGTACGGGTCCTGGTACGACGGCTGGCCGTAGGGGTCACCGGACACCGGCTGGCCGTAGGCCGGCTGCCCCGAGGTCGGCTGACCGTACGGGTCACCGGACACCGGCTGACCGTAGGCCGGCTGCCCCGAGGTCGGCTGACCGTAGGGCTGGCCGGAGGTGGGCTGGCCGTACGGCTGCTGCGGCTGCGCGTACGGGTCCTGGTACTGCGGCGCATTCGGGTCCTGCGGCTGCTTGCCGTACGGATCCTGACCGGGATAGCCGGGCTGCATGGGCACTCCTTTTCAGGCGGACTATTTCTCAGACTGTGCTAGAGGCTATCGAGCCCGCCATCACCACGAAGTAGATGACGCAGCAGATGATGCTGATCACGTACCACGAAATGCCGACGATCAGAGCAAGTTTCGACCACTTGCGGGACTCGGCGGCCGCGGCCTGGGCACCCATGAAGTCGCCCTGCTGAAGTGCCGGGTTGACCTTGGACGCGTTGATGAGGGCCGGGATGGCCAGCGGCCAGAACAGGAAGATCGCGACGATGGACATCGTCATGTTGTTGTCGACGTGGTGCGGCGGTTGCGAGGGGTAGCCCATCAGGCCTGCTCCTTGACAAAACACGGTCGGGTCGGACATCGATGCCGAAGCGTCCGGCAGCGTACCTGGTCGTGACGACAGTTAGGCACCGACTATCAGGCGACATGCAGATCCGTGCATCCCTGTGGGACAGCCGTACGGCAGCCCGGGACCGCCGGTGCGGTAGCCGCCCGGGGCGCGCCGGGGACGCCGTGACCTGGCCGGTAGGGTGCTCTGCGTGACCGACCGCGCGCCAGCCGCCCGCCTCGTCGTCCTCGTCTCCGGCTCCGGAAGCAACCTCCAGGCCCTGCTCGACGCGTGCGCCGATCCGGCGTACGGGGCCCGGGTCGTCGCCGTCGGCGCGGACCGGGACGGGATCGCCGGCCTCGACCGGGCGACCGCCGCCGGGGTGCCGACCTTCGTCGAGCGGGTCCGCGACCATGCCGACCGGGCCGACTGGGACCGGGCGCTCACCGCGCAGGTCGCCGAGCACAAGCCCGACCTGGTGATCTCGGCCGGCTTCCTGAAGCTGGTCGGCACCGACTTCCTGGCCTCGTTCGGCGACCGCTACCTCAACACCCACAACTCGCTGCTGCCCGCGTTCCCGGGCATCCACGGCCCCCGCGACGCACTGGCGTACGGCGTGAAACTGGCCGGCGCGACGCTGTTCTTCGTCGACGCCGGGGTCGACACCGGACCGATCGTCGCCCAGGTCGCGGTGCCGGTCCTGGCCGACGACACCGAGGAAACCCTCACCGAACGGATCAAGGATGCCGAGCGGCGGCAGCTCGTCGACAGCGTCGGCCGACTCGTCCGTGACGGCTGGACCATCACCGGAAGAAAGGTCACCATTCCATGAACGCCGCGCCGGACGGCCGCCGCCCGATCAAGCGGGCACTGGTCAGCGTGTACGACAAGACCGGGCTGACCGAGCTGGCCCAGGCGCTGCACGCGGCCGGGGTCGAGATCGTCTCCACCGGGTCGACCGCGTCCACGATCGAGGGCGCCGGTGTGCCGGTCGTCCGGGTGGAGGAGCTGACCGGTTTCCCCGAGTGCCTCGACGGCCGGGTCAAGACCCTGCACCCGCGGGTGCACGCGGGCCTGCTCGCCGACCTGCGGCTGGAGTCGCACGCCGCCCAGCTCGCCGAGCTGGGGATCGCGCCGTTCGACCTGCTGGTCTCCAACCTCTATCCGTTCCAGGAGACGGTGGCGTCCGGTGCCGACGTCGACGGCTGTGTCGAGCAGATCGACATCGGCGGGCCGGCGATGGTCCGGGCCGCCGCCAAGAATCACCCGTCCGTGGCGGTGGTGACGTCGGTGTCGGCGTACCCGATGGTCTTCGCGGCCCTTACCGACGGCGGGTTCACCCTCGCGCAGCGTCGCCTGCTCGCCGCCCGGGCGTTCGCCGACATCGCCGAGTACGACGTCGCGGTGGCCCGCTGGTGCGCCGACGTGCTGGCCCCCGACGAGGAGTGGGCGCCGCGGTTCGCCGGGCTGGCGCTGCGCCGCTCGGCCACCCTGCGGTACGGCGAGAACCCGCACCAGCAGGCCGCGCTCTACCTCGACCCGGACGCCCCCGCCGGGCTGGCCCAGGCCGAGCAGTTGCACGGCAAGGAGATGTCCTACAACAACTACGTCGACGCCGACGCGGCGTGGCGGGCCGCCCACGACTTCACCGAGCCGGCGGTGGCGATCATCAAGCACGCCAACCCGTGCGGGATCGCGGTCGGTGCCGACGTCGCCGAGGCCCACCGCAAGGCGCACGCCTGCGACCCGGTGTCGGCGTTCGGTGGTGTCATCGCGGTCAACGCGCCGGTCACGGTCGAGCTGGCCAAGCAGGTCGCCGACATCTTCACCGAGGTCGTGGTGGCCCCGGCGTACGAGGACGGCGCGGTCGAGGTGCTGTCCGGCAAGAAGAACATCCGCCTGCTGAAGGCGCCCGCCTGGCGGCCGGCGCCGGTCGAGTGGCGACAGGTCAGCGGGGGAGTGCTGACCCAGACGGCCGACCGGGTGGACGCCCCCGGCGACGATCCGGCCGCGTGGCGGCTGGTCGCCGGCGAGGCCGTGACCGACGACGTACTGCGGGACCTGGAGTTCGCCTGGCGGGCCGTGCGCGCGGTCAAGTCCAACGCGATCCTGCTGGCCGCCGACGGGGCGACCGTCGGCGTCGGCATGGGCCAGGTCAACCGGGTCGACGCCGCGCACCTGGCGGTGTCGCGGGCCGGTGCCGAGCGGGCCTGCGGCGCGGTGGCCGCCTCCGACGCGTTCTTCCCGTTCCCCGACGGCCTGCAGGTGCTGCTCGACGCCGGGGTCCGCGCGGTCGTGCAGCCCGGTGGCTCGGTACGCGACGAAGAGGTGATCGCGGCGGCGCAGGCGGCCGGCGTGACCCTCTACCTGACCGGCACCCGCCACTTCTTCCACTGATCCGAGGTCGGCGCGCCGCTCCGCACCGCCGGGGCGGCGCGCATCACGCCCGCTCGTGGTGCCGCATGATCACGTTGATCAAGGAGAAGGCGTGCCGTTTCGTGCCTCCTTTGCGGCAAGTATCACCTTGATCGGCGCCACGCCCCGGCGGTGCCACGTGCCGGGGAGTGTCTCCTGATCAGCGGGATCTTGGGGGGTTCGGTGGACCGGGGTCGGTCGCGTGAGACGATCCGGACGTGACGGCGAACCTTCTGGACGGCAAGGCCACCGCGGCGGCGATCAAGGACGAGTTGCGGGGGCGGGTCAAGGCCCTCGCCGAGCGGGGCATCGTTCCCGGGCTCGGCACGGTGCTGGTCGGGCAGGACCCCGGCTCGCAGGCGTACGTCAACGGCAAACACCGCGACTGCGCCGAGGTCGGCATCGCCTCGATCCGGCGCGAGCTGCCGGCGGACGCCACCCAGGACCAGGTCGACGAGGTGGTGGCCGAACTCAACGCCGACCCGGCCTGCCACGGCTACATCGTGCAGCTGCCGCTGCCGGGGCAGATCGACACCCAGCGGGTGCTGGAGTCGATCGCGCCGGACAAGGACGCCGACGGGCTGCACCCGGTCAACCTCGGCCGGCTGGTGCTCGGCTACGACGCCCCGCTGCCGTGCACCCCGCGCGGCATCGTCGAGCTGCTGCGCCGGTACGACGTACCGCTGCGGGGGGCCGAGGTGGCGGTCGTCGGGCGGGGCAACACGGTGGGCCGGCCGCTCGGGCTGCTGCTGACCCGGCGCAGCGAGAACGCGACCGTGACCCTGTGCCACACCGGCACCCTCGACCTGGCCGCGCACACCCGGGCCGCCGACATCGTGATCGTCGCGGCCGGCGTACCCGGTCTGCTCACCGCCGAGATGGTCCGGCCGGGCGCGGTGGTGATCGACGTCGGGATCACCCGGGTGGTCGGAACCGACGGCAAGGGGCACTACACCGGCGACGTCGACGCCGAGGTGCGCGAGGTGGCCGGTGCGATCGCGCCGATGCCCGGCGGGGTCGGCCCGATGACCCGGGCGATGCTGCTCACGAACGTCGTGGAGCGCGCCGAACGTGTCTGACCCCCCACGCAAGATCCGCGCCTGATCCTCGCGATCTTGCATTTGTCTCCCCCTTTCATCCCGTTTTGGCGGGCGACAAGTGCAAGATCGCGGCGGCGGGGTCGGCGTGGCGGTACCGGGGTATGTGTCTGATTTGGTAACTATGGGGGGATGCGAACCCCTATCGCGTCTTTTGTAGTCATCGTGCTGGTCGCCGGCATCCCGGTGCCGGTGCACGCCGCAACACCCGCCGACCTCGCCGCCGCGGTCGCCGCCCACCTGCGGGACGGGCCGCTTCGCACCGAGCAGTGGCATGCCGAGCAGCGGCAGGGTGGACCGGCCCGGTCCGTCGCCGCCCCGGACCCCGACGTCGTCGTCGCCGCGCGGAGCACCGACGAGCACGGCTTCGGCAGCGTGGTCGTACGGGCCCCGGAGGCCGCCGGCGCGTACCCCACGGGGTGGCTCTTCGTGGCCCGGCGCGAGGCTGGTGCCTGGCGGGTCGCGGTCGAGGGTGAGCCCACGTTCGCCGAGCTCAGCGCGGGGTCCGAGATCCTGCACGAGGAGGAGCGCCGGGTCCTTGCCGGGGCCGGCGGGCGGTCCGAGGCCGGCCCGCTGTCGACGAACCCGTCCGACCGGCGCACCGGGATGCGGCTGCCGTGGGCGACCGGCCAGTCGTGGCGCTACACCGGCGGCCCGCACCCAATGAGCGGTGGCGTACGCAGTTCGGTCGACTTCGCCGGCGGTGACGGCCGGGTGCTGGCCGTCCGTGGTGGGCTGGCGTACACCATGTGCGGCTCCGGCAGGGGCTGGATCCGGGTAGTGCACGACCGCGGCCTCGCCACCGACTACTACCACCTCCAGGGCAACATCTCGGCCGACGGCAAGGCGGTCAAGGAGGGCGACTTCCTCGGCAACATCGGCAACGACGTCTCCTGCGGCGGCTCCTCCACCGGCGCGCACGTGCACTTCTCGCTGCGCCGGAACAACGCGTACGTGCCGATCGACCGCTACAACTTCGGCAAGTGGGTCATCTCGGCCTCGGGTGCCGACTACAGCGGCTCGGCCTGGCACGGGTCGCGGCGGGTCGGTGTCGGCGGCACCCTCCACAACCACGGTGTGCTCGGATTCACACAGGGCGTCGTCGACACCGACGGCGGTACGGTGCTGAACCGCCGCTCCGGACCCGGGGCCGGCCATCCCGTCGTGGGCACGGTCCTCGACGGCACGACGGTCACCGTCGAGTGTTCGGCCCGGGGTACGCGTCACGTGGGCCGGAGCGGGTACAGCAGCGACCTGTGGAACAAACTGACCGACGGAAGCTGGGTCAGCGACGTGTTTCTATGGACCGGCACGGGTGACCCAGTCAACGGCCTGTGCCCCTAGCCCGGCGGGGCACCACCCTGACTGGTACGGTCCGCCCAAACAAGCCTTCCGGTATCAGAGAGTGAGACGACCATGGGCAAGAAGGTCACCGTCGTCGGCGCCGGCTTCTACGGCTCGACGACCGCGCAGCGCCTCGCCGAGTACGACGTCTTCGACACGGTCGTGCTCACCGACATCGTCGAGGGCAAGCCCGAGGGCCTCGCCCTCGACCTCAACCAGTCCCGGTCGATCGAGGGCTTCGAGACCAAGATCGTCGGTGCGACCACCGGCCCGAACGGCGAGGGCTACGAGGCGATCGAGGGCTCCGACGTCGTCGTCATCACCGCCGGCCTGCCCCGCAAGCCCGGCATGAGCCGGATGGACCTGCTCGAGGTCAACGCCAAGATCGTACGGAGCGTGGCGGAGAACGTCGCCAAGTACGCCCCGAATGCCGTCGTCATCGTCGTCTCCAACCCGCTCGACGAGATGACCGCGCTGGCCCAGCTCGCCACCCAGTTCCCGAAGAACCGGGTGCTCGGCCAGGCCGGCATGCTCGACACCGCCCGCTTCACCAACTTCGTCGCCGAGACGCTCGCCGTACCGGTCAACACCGTCAAGACCCTGACCCTCGGCTCGCACGGCGACACCATGGTCCCCGTACCGTCGCAGAGCAGCGTGAACGGCAAGCCGCTGGCCGAGGTGCTTCCCGCCGACAAGATCGAGGAGCTGGTCGTCCGGACCCGCAACGGTGGCGCCGAGGTGGTGGCCCTGCTCAAGACGGGTTCCGCCTACTACGCCCCGTCGGCCGCCGCCGCCCGGATGGCGAAGGCCGTCGCGGAGGACTCCGGCGCGGTCATGCCGGTCTGCGCCTGGGTCGACGGCGAGTACGGCATCTCCGGCGTCTACCTCGGTGTCGAGGCCGAGATCGGCGCCGAGGGCGTCAAGAAGGTCGTCGAGACCAAGCTGACCGACAACGAGCTGGCCGACCTCAAGGCCGCCGCCGAGGCCGTACGCGCCAAGCAGCAGGACGTCGCGGGCATGTGATCCGCCGACCGGACCGCCGTACCCCGCCCGGGGTGCGGCGGTCCGTCGTTTCCGGCCGGGTTTCGGCTGATGAGCGGGTTGTGCGGATGGCGCCCATCCCGCCCTGGCGCGAGGTCTTCAGTGCGGCGCCGGGCGGCCATATCGTGACGGTCGCCGATGTCTGCCCCGGGAGGCGCCATGCGCAGGATCCGTACCGTCGTCGTGCTCGGCTGCGCGTTGGCCGCACTGGCCCTCGGCGCCGCGGGGTCGGGTCTCCGGCCTGGGGAGTCCGCTTCCCAGCACAGCCTGGGGTGCAACAGATACGGCTGCTACGACGCGGTGCGGGCCGGCCGCTAGGGCGCCGTGTCCCGTGGTCGCCGATGCGGGTTCACGCCTGCTTGCCGGACCTGCCTGAGCGCCCTCACGTGCATCCAGTACGCTCGTACTGCTAGCACTGAGGTTCCCGAGAGGAGCGCCGGCCGATGGCGAAGATCAAGGTAGCGAACCCGGTCGTCGAACTCGACGGCGACGAGATGACCCGGATCATCTGGAAGCAGATCCGGGAGCAGTTGATCCTGCCCTACCTCGACGTCGAACTCGACTACTACGACCTGTCGATCCAGTACCGTGACCAGACCGACGACCAGGTGACCATCGACTCCGCGAACGCCATCAAGCGGCACGGCGTCGGCGTCAAGTGCGCCACCATCACCCCCGACGAGGCCCGCGTCGAGGAGTTCGGCCTCAAGAAGATGTGGCGGTCGCCGAACGGCACCATCCGCAACATCCTCGGCGGCGTCGTCTTCCGCGAGCCGATCATCATGTCCAACGTGCCGCGGCTCGTCCCGGGCTGGACCAAGCCGATCATCATCGGCCGGCACGCCCACGGCGACCAGTACAAGGCCACCGACTTCGTCGTACCCGGCCCCGGCTCGGTCACCGTCACCTACACCCCGGCCGACGGTGGCGCCCCGATCGAGATGGAGGTCGCCAACTTCTCCGGCGGCGGCGTCGCGATGGGCATGTACAACTTCGACGAGTCGATCCGCGACTTCGCCCGGGCCTCCATGCGCTACGGGCTGGACCGCGGCTACCCGGTCTACCTGTCGACGAAGAACACCATCCTGAAGGCCTACGACGGCCGCTTCAAGGACATCTTCGCCGAGGTCTTCGAGGCCGAGTTCAAGGCCGAGTTCGACGCCGCCGGCATTACCTACGAGCACCGGCTCATCGACGACATGGTCGCCGCCGCGCTGAAGTGGGAGGGCGGCTTCGTCTGGGCCTGCAAGAACTACGACGGTGACGTCCAGTCCGACACCGTCGCCCAGGGCTTCGGCTCGCTCGGTCTGATGACGTCGGTCCTGATGACCCCGGACGGCCGTACCGTCGAGGCCGAGGCCGCGCACGGCACCGTCACCCGGCACTACCGGCAGTGGCAGAAGGGCGAGAAGACCTCGACCAACCCGATCGCCTCGATCTTCGCCTGGACCCGGGGCCTCGCCCACCGCGGCAAGCTCGACAACACCCCGGCGGTCACCGACTTCGCCAACACTCTCGAGCAGGTCTGCATCGAGACCGTCGAAGGCGGTCAGATGACCAAGGACCTCGCGCTGCTCATCTCCCGCGACGCCCCGTGGCTCACCACCGACGAGTTCATGAACGCGCTCGACGAGAACCTGGCGCGCAAGCTCGGCGCCTGACCAGCACCTCGGGAAATGCCCGCCGGCGGTTCGCCGGCGGGCATTTTCGTGCTTTCTGCCGCGCTGTCCGTGGGCGCCGTTCCGGCGCCAGGGGCGAGGTCGGACGCTGCCAGCGATCGATACCGGGCGTTACCGCGAATGCGCCGCCGTCGTTGTATGGAGTGGATGCGATGCCAGTCGTGTCCGGGGAGCGGAGCCGGTCGAGGACGCCCGACCGGGACGCCGGCCGGCCAGTTCCCCGGCTGTGATGCACAGCCTGTCGTCCCTTCCCGATGCGGGGGGCCCTGTCCCGGGCCCCCGCAGCCCTGACCGCTCGCTCAGCAGAGCTGACTCCCGCAGTAACGGTTGATCGTGGCGTAGGAGGTCTGGGTCCGGCTCTGTCCGTTCTGGGTGTAGGTGACGGTCGCGACGATCGTCGCGTCGGAATTGGCCACCCAGACCGAGCAGGAGGACGAGGTCGCGGTGCAGCCGGTGTTGATCGACTGGTAGGGGCCGCTGATGCTCCAGGAGAAGGTGTAGCTGCCGGACGTGTTCTGTACGGCGAAACCGGCGTTGTAGGTGCTGGCCGGCGCGCTGTTGGTGCAGTACGTGTTCCAGGTCAGCACGACCCCTGGTGCGATGCGGCAGCCGAAGGTTTCCTGGCCGATCGCGGCGGCGGGGGTGGCCCCGGCGAGCGTGAACGTCGCCGCCGCGACCACGCAGGCGGCGACGCTGGCAAGGACGGAACGAATGCGAGGGCGCTTCATGGGCCGCTCCATTCTGTGGTCGGGTGAGTCGACCCTAGTGACGGCTATCCTTGCCGGGCAATGATGAAAATAAATGGCTATCGGCAATGTGATCCAGGTGCTGACAAGTCATGAATTGCGCCGAAGGCGTCACGCGTACCCCCGGAACGAGCGTGTTGCCGTACGGTGTCGCCATGGCGGAACGGGTTCGGGCCAGGGTGTTCGGTGAGGTGGCCGACGAGTACGACCGGATCCGGCCCGGCTATCCGACGGCGCTCGTCGACGACGTCCTCGACCATGCCCGGCTCGCCGGCGCGCCCGCCCTGGAGGTCGGCGCCGGCACGGGCAAGGCGACCGTCGCGTTCGCCGAGCGCGGGGTGGCTCTCACCGCGATCGAACCCGACGAGGCGATGGCCGAGGTGCTGCGCCGCCGCGTCGCGGGTCGGCCGGACGTCACGGTGGCGGTCACCGCCTTCGAGGACCACCGGCCGGATCGGCCGTACGGCCTGTTGTTCAGTGCCCAGGCCTGGCACTGGACCGACCCGGCGTCACGGTGGCGGCGGGCGGCCGCGGCGCTGGCCCCGGGCGGGACGCTCGCCCTCTTCTGGAACGGCGACCGGCCGGCCGACCCGGAGGTGACGGCGGCGCTGCTCGAAGTCCACCGGGCGCACGCGCCACAGATCCTGCCCGACGTCGAACCGGTCCACGACTCGCCGCTCGCGGCCGCCTGGCCACGCGAGGAACTGGTGGCCCGGACCGAGTTCGGTGACCTGTCCGAGCGCCTCTACCGCTGGGAGCGGACCCTGACGGCGCAGGACTACACGGCGAACCTGTCCACCCAGTCCGCCTACCGCCTGCTCGACGAGGACACCCGGGCCGGGCTGTTCCGCGCGGTCACCGACGTGCTGGGGGAGCGGATCGTCGTCAGCATGGCCACGGCGCTCTACCTGGCCCGCCGGCTGGACACCTAGCCGCCGGTCGGACACCTGGCCCGCCGGTCGGGCGCCGGAGTCCGCCGGCCGGAGACCTAGGGCCGGTCGGCCAGTTGGCGCAGCATGGCCGCGGCCTGCTCGGGACGGATGTCGTTGATGAAGACGCCCATCGCCGACTCGGAGCCGGCGAGATACTTCAGCTTGTCGACGGCCCGCCGGACGCTGAACAGTTGAAGGTGCAGGTAGCCGAGGTCGCGGTCGACGCGTACCGGGGCCTGGTGCCAGGCCGAGATGTACGGCATCGGCTTGTCGAAGAGCCGGTCGAAGCGGCGTAGGAGGTCGAGGTAGAGCGGGCCGAAGGCGGCCCGTTCGGCGTCGTCGAGGGCGGGCAGGTCGGGCACCTGCCGGTGCGGCGCGACGTGCACCTCGAACGGCCAGCGGGCGGCGGCGGGGACGTACGCGGTCCAGTGCGCGTTCGCCGCGACGACCCGGTCGCCGGCGGCCCGTTCGGCGGCGAGCACGTCGGCGAACAGGTTGCGTCCGCCGGTGCGCTCGGCGTGCCGGCGGGCGGCGGCCGTCATCGCCCGCGTGCGGGGGGTGACGAACGGGTACGCGTAGATCTGGCCGTGCGGGTGGTGCAGGGTGACGCCGATTTCGACGCCCCGGTTCTCGAAGCAGAACACCTGCTCGACGCCGGGTAGTTCGGACAGTTCGCCGGTGCGGTCGGCGAGCGCGTCGAGCACGGTGCGGACCCGCGACGGGGGCAGCGTGGCGAACGACGCGTGGTGGTCGGCGGTGAAGCAGACGACCTCGCAGCGCCCCAGAGCGGGCCGGGTCGGGGTGTACGGCGTCGGGTCGTCGCCCGGCTCGCCGGTGCGGACGCTCAGCGACGGGAACCGGTTCTCGAAGACGGCGACGTCGTAGTCGTACGCCGGGATCTCCGACGACTGGTCCGGTGTGGACGGACACAGCGGGCACTGGTCGGTGGGCGGCAGGAAGATGCGGGTCTGCCGGTGGGTGGCGATCGCCACCCATTCGTCGAGCAGCGGGTCGTAGCGCAGTTCCGAGGCGGGTGGTGGCGGCGGCAGGTCGCGCCGGTCGGGCCCCTCGCGTACGGCGTCGTCGCGTTCGTCGTAGTAGATGAGGTCGCGGCCGTCGGCGAGCCGGACCATCGTGCGCTTCATCGTCGACTCCCGGATTCGAACATCCGCTGGCCCCCAGATTCAAACGTAATCCAACAGATACGCACACTAGTCGCCGTGTCGCGGAGTGGGAACGCCGGGCCGGTGTGAACGTCGGCGAGCCGGTGGGGTCAGATGCCGCGACCGCGCCGGTGCAGGGTGGCCAGCACGTTCTCCACCCGTACCGCCCGGTGATCGCGGCGAGGGCGATCGCCGCCCGCGGCTCCCGCCAGTTGGACCGCACCGCCTCCCGGGTCCACCGCCACGCCTCGCCCCGGTTGCCGGTGGCGGCCGACCAGCACGCCAGCTGCCCGTAGACCCGGGCCGCGCCCGGACGGCACCCGCTGATCTCCGGGTGCCGGGCCATCATCCAGCGCAGCGACGAGATCTTGGTGGCGTACTCGTAGGCGTAGTGCGACGTGCGGCCCCACAGCACCCGTACCAGCGGCTCGTCGACGTGGACGACGGGCGACCGGCGGGCGGCGCGCAGCAGCAGGTCCCAGTCCTCGTTCTGGCTGCCGGGCGCGTCCTCGGCGACCAGGCCGATCCGGTCGGGGTCGGTCAGCGCGGCGCGTTCGACCAGGAAACTCGACGAGTGCAGCATCGCCATCCGGGACCGGGCCAACCGGTCCACGGTGACCCGGTCGAGTCCGGCGAGCCGGGGGGTGCGCCGGCCGTCGTACTCGACCTCGATGGCGCAGGTCGCGAACTCGGCGCCGGATCCGGCGGCGGCCAGGGCGGCCACCTGGCGGCGCAGCTTGCCCGGCGCCCATTGGTCGTCGTCGTCGCAGAACGCGACCAGGTCGGTGTCCAGGGCCGCGATCGCGGTGTTCCGGGCGCCGGCGAGGCCGGGGGTACGGCAGTTGCCGAGCACCATCACCGGTACCCCGTCGGTGGTGGCCAGCAGGTAGTCCGGGGCGCTCCGGTCGAACACGACGACCACCCGCAGCCGGCCGGGATAGTCCTGCGCGCGCACGCTCGCCAGCGTCCGGCGCAGCAGTTCGGGACGGTCCCGGGTCGGTACGACCACGCCGACCGACGGCCAGGCGATCACCGCGGGTCGCCCGGCGTCGTGGCCACCCCGGTACCCGCCGTGCCCGTCGCGCGCAGCGGATAGCCGTACGCGCGCAGCAGCGGCGCGCAGACCGCGCCGACGAGCCGCCGTTGTCCCGGTGGCAGGGCGGCCATCCAGGTGTCGTCGTGCCGCAGCGGGATCCGGCCCACCTCGAACCGCATCGGATTGCCGGCGGCGCTGTGCCCGACCCGCAGGTCGGCGTACGTGCCGGTGACGAAGCCGAGGTCGGCGCCGGACAGGTCGACGCCGGTGAACGCGGCGAGCCGGCGCAGTTCGTCGACCGGCGCGCCGACCAGTTGCTCGTACCGGACCCGCAGAACGGGCACGCCGCGCCGGGCGAGCAGTCCGAAGGCGGCGTTGTGCGCGTTCCAGAGCAGGGCGGAGCGCCCGGGGGCGTACCGGGTCATGGTGTCGGCGCCGTCGGTCTCCGGCCGGCCGACGGTCTTCGTCCACGAGTACGCGACCCCGCGCGCGTCGCGTACGACGTGGGCGACCCGCAGGTCGATGTCGGGCGCCCAGCGCAGGCAGTGGGCGAGCGCGCTGTGCTTGGAGGAGTCGACGACGACGGTCGCACCGGAGACCTCGGCGGCGGCGGTGTAGATCGCCCGGTAGTAACCGGCGTACTCCTCGACGAGGCCGCGCAGGTCGTCGGGGAGCCGGCTGCCGGCGAGCCGGGGGATGTGCCGGGTCCGCTCGACGGCCTCCTTCAGCGCCAGCACCCGGTAGACGTCGACCCGGTGCCAGCCGCCGAAGGCGCGTTCGCCGACGAGTTGCCAGAACCGGCAGGCCGAGAAGGGGGCGCCGCATCCGCAGCGTTCGTCGTCGCGGACGTCGCGCTGCCAGAGGTGTACGACCTCGCCCAGAGCACATACACCGGGCAGTTCACCCATCAGGCGCTCGACGAGTGTTGTGCCACTTCGTCCTAATCCACCGACAAACAGAACTACTGCCACTTTTAACCGCCTTCGCTCGTTTCGTTGGTATAACGAGCGATCGACCGGTGGGGAGCTTGGTTTGGGGCTGTACGCAACGTTTCGTCGGATAAACGTCGGAGGTACCGACTTCGACGCACTCACCGAGGACCGGGTGGTCGCGATGGTCCGCGACGCGCTGCGCCGGGGAGCCGGCGGCCGGATCATCACCCCCAACGTCGACATCCTCCGGCAGGCACGGACCGACCCCGGCGTACGCGCCCACCTCGCCGACGCCACCCTGGTCGTCGCCGACGGCATGCCCCTGGTGTGGGCCAGCCAGCTCGCCGGCAGTCCGCTGCCGGAGCGGGTAGCCGGCTCCAGCCTGCTCTGGTCGCTCTCGTACGGGCTCGGGCTGGACGGCCGTTCGATCTTCATCCTCGGCGGCGATCCGCCGGGCGCCGGGTCCGCCGCGGGTGCCGTCCGGGCCGCCCGGCGGGTCACCGCCGGCTGCCCCGGACTGCGGGTGGCCGGCACGCTGAGCCCCGGGTACGGCTTCGACCGCGATCCCGTCCGACTCGACCGGGTCTGCGCCGAGGTGGTGGCCGCCCGACCCGACCTCGTGCTGGTCGGGCTCGGCTTTCCCAAACAGGAACGGGTCATCGACCGACTGCGCGCACAGTTGCCGGCGGCCTGGTTCCTCGGCTGCGGCGCGGCGGTCAACTTCGCGGCCGGCGACCAGCGGCGGGCCCCGTCGTGGATGCAGCGGTCCGGTCTGGAGTGGGCGCACCGGCTCGGCACCGAACCGCGCCGGCTGGCCGGCCGCTACCTGCGCCACGACGCCCCGTACGCACTGCGGCTGCTGGCCACGACGGCGGCGGCCCGGCACCTGGTCGCCCACCGTCCGGCCGCCGGCCGGGTGACGCGGAGCCGGGCGGTGCCGCTGCCGGCTCGCTGACCGTGCCCCGGGTGCCGCCAGGTCGCATGACCGTGCCCCGGGTGCCGCCCGTGGCGTGACCGTGCCCGGGTGCCGCCCGTGTCGGCACCCGGGTCGCTCAGCCGGCCGGGTTGAAGTACGGGTCACGGGCCAGTTCGGTGAACGCGGCGAAGGCCGGCGGGTCGTCGGAGAGCTGGAACTGCCCCTTGGGCGGGTTGCCGTCCGGATCCGACTCGAAATACGCGACCGCCTTGATCTGCGGGTTTGCCTTGAACAGCACGGCCGCGTCCCGCAGCCAGGCTGCCCGGCCCGCCGAGCCCCACTCCCGGGCCACCCCGAACTCACCCACGATGATCGGCTTCGGCCGGGCCGCGGCCCAGCGCAGGAACGGGTCCATCAGTTCGGCGAGCGACCGGAACCGCTGGCCGGCGTACACGTCCACGCAGGTCCAGTCGACGGCGTCGTCACCGGGATAGAAGTCCGGTGCGTCGCCCCGGACGAACCCCTCGGCGGTCGGACACCACACCCACGAGGCGTTGGTGACCCGCTCCTCGTCGAAAATCCGCCGGGTGTGCCGCCAGGCCGCGACGAAGTCCGCCCCCGACCACATGGTGGCCCGCAGGTTCGGCCGGTCCATCTCCCAGCGGTAGCGCAGCAGCACCGGGCGCTGCGCGGCGCGTACCCGGCGGGCCTGGGCCCGGATCAGGTCGTCGTGGTGGCCCTCCACGATGGACCTCGTGTCGCCGGACGCCCAGCTGAGCATGACGGTGACGCCACGGGCCATGAACTCCCGGTCGGTCAGGGTGAGGAACTTCTCGTCGAACCGCCGGTAGGTGTTGACGATGTCGAGTGACCGGTCGAGCGACTCCTCGTACCCGGTGACGGCCGCCCGCCGCCCGTCCTGGCCCCAGACCCGGGGCTTGACCCAGGCGCCGAGCCTCGCGCCGGTGGCGGGGGCGGCGACCGGGCCGCTGTCGTACGGGCCGGGGTCGGTGGCGATACCCGTCGGGGCGGCGGTGGGCTCCGGGCCCGGCGGCGGTGCCGTACACCCGGCCAGCGCGGCGGCGAGCACCACGACCGCACCCCTGAACCAGTTGTGCATCGAGACTCCTTGCGCTGTGGCGCGTACGAACCGTCTTTCGGCGCGGATGAAGATCCGCGTGATCAGGGAGTGGGCGGCACGGCGCGCCGGCGACACGCACGACGTACTCCCTGATCACGCGGATCATGGGCTACCAGGTGGTGGCGTCGGGGTGGGGCGGGTGCACCGCTGGCGGGGCCACGTGGGGGGCGGTGCGACGGGCCACGTAGAGGACGTTCACGCAGTAGCGGCTCAGGGCCGGGACGCGGGTCGCCACGTCGTCGACCACGGTGGCGAAGGGGCGCAGCCAGCGGCGGTCGTACCAGCCCCGGGTCAGCAGCGAGAAACCGCGCCGCTCCACGACGCTGAACCCGTACCGGGCCAGCAGCGCGGTCACCTCCTCGTGGGACAGTTCGGCGAACCACGGCTCGCCCGCGTGGCGGCGGTGCCGCAGGTGCCGGGCCGAGCCCCGGTTGCCGTGGTTCTCCACCACCAGCAGCCCGGCCTCCTGGTGCGGCAGCACCCGTGCCGCGAACGCGATCGCCCGTTCCCGTACGTCGTCACCGACGTTCAGCAGCAGCCGGAACACGGTGACGATCGCCGGCGAGTCGGTCGCCACCGGGGTCGGCACCGGCCCGGCCGCGTCGACCCGGTGCAGTTCGGCGAGGGCGCCCAGGTCGTCGGCCTTGGCCAGCATCGCCGGCGACGAGTCGTAGCCGTGCGCCCCGCGCACCATGCCGTGCAGCGCCCGCAGGGCCCGCCCGGTCCCGCAGGCGAAGTCGTGCTGCACCGGCCGGCGGGCCACGAACGACCGCCCGACCAGATCGCGCAGGTACGCGCGCTGCCGCCGGTTGATCGCCGCCGCGTAGCCGTCCGGGGCGTACTCGACGGCCTCGTACCGTTCGACGGCGGCGGTGTCCTGGAAGACTTCGGCGTAGTCGTTGCGCAACTTGCTGCTCCTCGATTCGATTTCGGATCAGGTCAGGTCGGATCAGGTCAGGTCGGATCAGGTCGGGTCGGGTCGGGTCGGTGTCGGTCGGGATCGGGTCGGATCAGTTCGGGGTCGGGCGGGTCCCGGGCACGGGCCGTGGTGCCGGGGCGGGACGGGGCCGGCCGCGACGGCGGAGGGCGTCCAGGGCGAGCGGGCCACGCAGCAACCGCGCGCCGGCCAGGTACACGCCGGTGGCCGTGACGACGGCCGCGAACGTGGCCGCCGGACCGGTGCCGGCCACCGCCACGAAGATCCTCGGCAGTACGCCGAAACAGCCGACCGCGAGCGCCGCGGCGGTCAGCGTGCCGCGCCCGAACGGGTGCAGCCCGAGCGCCAGGCCGACCTGGGCCAGCGGCAGCAGGTTGTTGACGGCGACGGCGGCGGCCAGTCCGATC
This sequence comes from Polymorphospora rubra, assembly GCF_018324255.1. Taxonomy (GTDB): domain Bacteria; phylum Actinomycetota; class Actinomycetes; order Mycobacteriales; family Micromonosporaceae; genus Polymorphospora; species Polymorphospora rubra. Next base: position 1,581,323 of record NZ_AP023359.1, on the reverse strand, counting down.
GCGGCGCCGAGCGCGCCGAGGCGGGGGATGAGGGCGAGGTCCAGCGCGACGGTCACGCCCAGCGCGACCGCGACGTTGGCCAGGTTCCAGCTCGTGCGGCCGGCCATCGCCAGCACCATGTCGACCATGCCGCACCCGGTGGACAGCAGCATGGCACCGGCGAGTACGGCGACGATCGGACCGCCGTCGCGATAGGCGTCGCCGAAGAAGCCGAGGTAGAGCGGGGCGTACGAGAGCAGCAGCAGGTAGAGCGGCCACGTGGCGAGGACCAGCCAGCCGGTGGCCACCTGGTAGAGCCGGTTCGCCGCGGCCCGGTCGCCGATGGCCAGCGCCTCGGCGAGCCGGGGCTGTACGGACTGCGAGATCCCCTGGTTGGCGAGTTGTCCGAGCACGACGAACCGTCCGGCGACCGCGTACAGCGCCGCCGCCCCGAGCCCGCCGAGCCCGGCCACGAGCAGCAGATCGACCCGCTGCAGAGCCAACTGCCCCACACTCCCGAGCGCCCGCGGCCAGCCGAACCCCCAGAACCCCGCCACACGGCCCTCTCCACCCGCCTTCCCCCCGCCCCCGCCCCCAAGATCCGCGTGATCAGGGACCAAATCGGGCGTGTCGCCGGCGCGCCGTGCGACGTACTCCCTGATCACGCGGATCTTGGCGGGGCCGGGGCCGGGCCGGGGCCGGGGGCGGGGCGGGGGCGGAAGCGGGGGCGGGGCGCCGGGGGGTGGGGCGGTGGTGTGGTGGGTGCGGACCAGGGCGTAGCCGGCCAGGGCCGCGACCGGCAGGTACGGCAGCGCCCAGGCGAGGGCGTACGCCGCCAGCGACCCGGCGGCGACGGTGACCGCCGCGACCCCGGCGAGCTGGAGCACCGGCCGGGCCACCCGGTCGAGCATCAGCGTCGGCCGCAACTGCCGGTAACCCCGGGTCGCGGCGAGCGCCGCGTCGGCGAACGCGGCCAACGGTACGAAGACGGCCAGCACCCGCAGTCCGGCGGTGTGCTGGGCGACGGTGTCCGGCCCGGCGCCGCCGGCGGTCAGCCGGGCCAACGCCGGCGCCGCGACGAGCAGTCCGGCGCCGAGGACGGCGGAGACGCCGGCGACCGGGGTGAGGCCGGCCCGCAGGCAGCTGCCGAGCAGGTGCCCCTGGCCCCGGGCCCGCAGTCGGGCCGGCCAGTAGACCAGCCCGGTCTGGGTGCCGAGCTTGGCGACCGCGCCGACCAGCACGAAGAGGGCGGTGGCGGCGAAGAACGCGCCGGCCCGTTCGGGCCGAGGCCGCGGGCGGCCAGCCAGGTGACGCCGATCCCGGCGACCGCGGCGAGTCCGGCGCCGGCGATCCCGGCCACCCCGCCCCGGGCCATCGCCCGCACCCCGGCCCTGCCGGTGCCCGCCGCTCCTCCGTCCACAGTCGACGGAACGCGGTCGGCCGTGACGTTCACCGGCGCCACGAGGGCGGGCGGCCGAGCCAGGCCGTGAGCTGTTCGTCGTACGGGGCGTAGTAAGCGGTCAGCTCCCGCCGTACCCGGTCCTCCACGGCGGTGCCGCGCGGCCGGGCGTTGTGCCGTTCGAACCCGGGGTGGCCGAGGTCCGGCAGGCCGAGGAAGTCCAGCACCTCGTCGTAGACCTCGCCCGGGGTGGTGAAGAACCGTTCGCTCTCGACCACGTGGATCCGCTCCCGCCCGATCCGGGCGGCCAGTTCGGTGAGGTGGGTGGCGTACTCGCCGCGGGCCCGGTAGGCGTGGTGCTGGTGGGCGAAGCTGTGGTACGCCGGATCCCCGAGCAGCCGTTGCCGCTCGCCACGCAGCCGGGCCGGCTCCAGGGCCAGCGCCCGGCTGAACGAGGTCTCCGACTCGAAGCCGCGGGCCAACTCGTGGGCGTGGTGCGAGTAGGCCCGCTCGACCGGGTCGCGGACCAGCACGACCAGCTTCACACCGGGCAGGTCGCGGGCGATCCGGGCCGGCGCGTGCGGGTGGTACATGTAGTAGGGGCTCGACTCGAAGGTCTGCACCGGCACCCCGTGCCGCCGGGCCAGCCGGTCGGCGGTGCGCTGGAGCGGGAAGTGCGCCCGGTACCAGGCGATGCCCCGGTGGTAGGACGTGTCGAAATAGTGCACACCCTTGTGCAGCACGGCTTTCAGGACCGCCGGGTGGGCGGCCAGGGCCCGGTAGAGCGAGGTCGTGCCGCACCGCTGCCCGCCGCAGATCAGGAACGACGGCAGCATCCGGGCCGGCGCGGTGAGCCGGCCGTAGGAGCGGGAGCCGAGGTGGGCGACCCGTTTGAGCGGTTCGGGCACCCGCGTGGACCTGATCACTGGTAGCCCTCCGCCCGGCGGATGAGGACCGGTAGCAGCCAGGTGCCGAGCACCCCGAGCCGGGCGCCGGCCTCGGCCTGCCGGTCGGCGAGGTACCGGGTGGCGAGGTCGATCAGATAGAGCAGCGCGGTCAGTTCGGCGGTGCCGGGCGGGGTGTCGAAGGGCCTGAGCAGCAGCGGGGCCTGCCGGACCGTGGCCTCGACCGCGGCCGCCGCGTCACCGTCGGACATGATGCGCTGTTGCAGGTCGTGGTGCAGGGCGTCGAACCCCAGCGGTACGCCGGTGGCGAAGCGTTCCCAGTCCCAGACCAGCAGCCGGTCGCCGAGCGACGCCATGTTCCACGGCGCCCAGTCGCCGTGCCACGCGCCGTACCGCAGGTCGGTGTCACCGGCGCGGGCGGCGAGCGACCGGGCGGCCCCGGCGAGTACGGCACCCTCGGGCCGGTCGGCGACGGCGGCGAGCCGGTCGCGCATCTCGGCCCAGTACGGGCTGGTGGCGAGCCAGCCGCGGGAGATGCCGCAGCAGGCGGCGATCTCGCGCATCGCGTCGGTGAGCCGGTCCGGCCGCAACGGCTGGCGCGGCTCCCAGACCGGCAGCGCGGACTGCACCAGCACCTGGTGGCCGTGCCACTGCCCGGCGTGCCGTACCGCCGGCACCATGAGGTGCCGCAGGTCGACATGGGACAGCGCGGTCAGCGCGGCGGTCTCGGCGCGGACCAGCCGCCGGGTCAGCGGGCCGACGCCGAGCTTGGCGAAGCCGGTGGTCTCGCCGGCGGGGGAGATGAGCTGCAGGACCGGCTTCCGGTTGGCCCGGGCCGGTCCGATGTGGACGCTGAGGGCCAGGTCGGTGTCGAGTTGCCGGCGCAGGTATCCGTCGATGCCGCTGCCGGGTGGGCCGGTGACCCGGATCCGGTCCCGCAGCAGCACCCGGGACGCTCCGCTGCGCAGGGCCAGGACGACGGCGTCGCGCTTGAGCCGGGCCGGCCGGGACTGCGGTTCGGCGTAGTGACGTACGGCGGCGGCGGCGACCCGACGCGACCGGGTCGGGACGAGTAACCGTGGCCGCCGCGCGTCGGGCACCACGAGATAGCCGGCGATCGGGCCGGCGTCGGCCCGCTGCTTCTCGTCGAGGGTGCACGGCGCCGGGTAGAGCAGGCCGAGCACCTCCTCCAGATATCGGGCGCGCAACTCGGCGTCACCGTTGGTCAGGTGTGCCGGTGCGGTGCTGACCGGACTCATCTGCCTGCCTCCCCTCGTTGCGCCATAGCAGCGCGTAGGCCAAGAACATGAACGCCAGGGGGGTGACCAGCGCGTTGTACCAGAGCATGGCGGCGAACGAGCCGAGGATCGCGCAGCTCCCGGCGATCCCGACCGGACTTCGGTCCCGGCGGAATCGCCACACTCCGTAACCGAGAAAGCCGAGGTACGCGAAGGTGCCGGTCAGCCCGTGCGCGATGAGCAACTGCCAGAGCTGCCCGTTGCCGCCGATGGTGAAGTTGCCGCACCGTTCGCAGTCGGCGCTCTCCCCGACGGTGATCGAGTGGCGGCCGCCGATCGTGGTCCGGGTCGAGCCGTATCCGATCACCGGCGACTCGGCGACGCCGGCGACCGCCCGTTCGATGAGGTAGGACCGCACCCCGTTGGACTTGCCGTTGTCGAGCCGGGCGGTGACCACGTCGCCGAGCGGGGTGACGACCAGGGCGGCCGCGAGGACCACGGCGGCCGCCGCGAGCGCGCCGAGCACCCAGACCCGGCCGGCGAGGGCCAGCCGCAGGGCGGCGTACCCGGCGGCCAGACCGAGCCCGATCCACAGCCCCCGGTTGAGCGAGATCACCACCGGTACGACCGAGACGGCGAGGCAGGCCAGGGCGAGCAGCCGGGTACGCCGCCGGGTCACCTGCCCCCACACCGCGACCACGAACCAGACCACGAGCAGGCAGAAGTTGTTGCCCCAGGTGTTGGTGTAGCCCCACGGGGCGGCCGGCCGGGGGCGCTGGTCGCCGATGATGTCGTGGATCTGCGCCGCGTACGGGTGCACCAGCGACTGCACGAACCCCCGGCCGCGGATCTCCGGCGGGAGCAGCAGCTCGACCGGGGAGGTGAACTCGAACGTGCCGGCGAACACCCCGAGCAGCCCACCGGCGACGGTGACCACGAACAGCCAGCCGAGCAGCCGGACCAGCCGCCGGACCGGCAGTTCGCGTTCGGTGAGGTTGCCGGCGTGGATCAGCAGCACGGTCATCGCCAGGTATTCGACGAGCCGGAAGAGCACGCCGACCATCCGGCCGGACGCCGGGCCGGGAACCGCGCCGGTCGGCTCGGAGCCGAGGGCGGCCATGCTCACGACGAGAACGGCGAGGAAGACGGCCCACAGCCAGAAGCCGGGCGGCAGGCGTACCGGGCGGCCAGCGAGGTGCGCGCGCAGCAGCGCGTACGCCATCGGCACCGCCAGGATCGGGAAGATCAGTACGCCGAGCCCGAGCGCCCACCACAGTGGATAGAGCAGGAGCAGTGCGGTGACCGGCCAGGCGGGCAACCCCGGGGGCGGTCCGGCCGACCGCTGCTTGCGGCCCGCGGCGGTGTCCCGGCCCGCGCCGTACCCGGCACCGGCGCGGTGTCGGCCGGGCCCGCCGGCCGGCACCGCCGGGTCGGGCGGCCGATCCTGGCCGGGGGCCGAGGCGACGACCGTCACCGGCCCGGCCCGCCGGGGCCGCCGGTACGTGCCGACGACCGCCCGCCGTCACCGGTGGTCGGCCAGCCGTCGGCCGGGGAGCGGTCCATCTCGGCCAGCGTGACCCGGTCGAGCCGGTGCAGCACGGCGGTGTCCACGCCACCGTCGCCGTCCCGGCCCGCGCCGCCGGTACGGGCGACCGAGCCGTGGTGGCCGCCGTCGGCGGTGCCGGTGGGCACGTCCGGTGCGGCGGGGTCCGTCCCGTTGCCGGTACCCGTCCGGGTGCGGATCAGCGCGGTGCCGGCGGTGAGGTCGAGTTGCGCGACCCGGGCACCGTCGGGAGTGGACGGCGTGGCGCCGCGGGCGGCGTTGCCCCGCGACCCGGGCCGCTTCGCCGGGCCGGACTTCCGGTCGGCGCGCCCCGGACCACCGGCGGGCTGCGCCGCGGCTGCCGTACGTCCCTCGCGGGCCCCGGGTTCGCCGTCCCGGTGCGGGGTGAGGCGCGGCATGACCACCGCGCCGAGCAGCGGGGTGCCGACCCGGTGCAGTTGCCGGGCCGCGTCGCTGACCTCGGGCCGGCGGGTCCGGCGCAACTCGACCGCGATGATCGCGGCGTCGGCGAAGGAGGCGAGACTCTGCGCGTCGGCGCTGCTCGCCGTCGACGGGGCCTCGAGGACGACGTACGCGGTGCCGCCGCTGAGCCGGTCGAGCACCTCGCCGAGGTACGGCGAGCGCAGCAGGCCGCCGGCCGTCGCGGTGCCGCCGGTGGTCAGCACCCGCAGCCAGGGGTTGCGCGGGGCGCGCTGGGCGGCGGTGTCGAGGTCGACCTTGCCGGCCAGTACCTCGGACAGGCCCGGCGTGGGTGCCACGCCGAAGAGCCGGGCGAGCGGGGCGGCGTCGGCGATGCTGTCGGTCGGGTTGGCGCCGACGAGCACGACCTCGGTGCCGGTGTGCGCGAGGGCGGCGGCGAGGTTGGCGGCGACGAGGGTGGAGGCGCTGCCCCGGCTGGCGCCGGTGACCACCACGATCCGGTCGTCGGGGCCGAGGCTGGCGAGCACCTCGTTGCGTAGCCGGTAGTACGTGTGCCCGCCCGGTCCGTACGGCTGGTGCAGGTCGTCGACGCCCGGTGTCCGGTCGCCCAGTTCGGCGAGCACCGGTACGCCGGCCCGCCCGACGTCGGAGCCGGCGCGGACCCGGCGGTCGAGGCGTTCCCGGGCGGCGGCCACACCCAACCCGAGCAGGAGACCGAGCATTCCCCCGCTGGCCAGGTTGAGCAGCGTGTCCGGCCGGCTCGGCCGGGCCGGCAGCCGGGCGTCGCTGATGATCCGACCGGCGCTGACGGTGGCGGTCGTCAACTCGTTGAGCTTGCCGGTCATCGAGTTGAGCTGGGCCTGGGTGGTGGCGCGCTGGCTCTCCAGGTTGGCCCGCTGTGGGCTGCCCGCGGACAGTCCGGCGAGCCGGCCGTTGATCTGCACCAGTGCCGCGTCCAGTTCCTTGATCTTGCTGTTGAGGGCGGCGATCTGCGTGTCGAGGTCGGTGCGGGCGCTGGCCTCCCGGTTGCGCAGGTACGCCTCGGCGAAGGCGTGCGAGCCGGCGCGGGCCGCTTCGGGGGCGCCGGCCGCGAAGGTGATGACCAGCACGGAGGTGTTGGCCGGCACCTTGACCGAGACGTCGTGCGCGAGTTCGTCGGCGGGGGTGTCGACGCGGAGCAGTTCGGCGGCACCGGTCGCCACGGCGGTGGAGCGGACGAGTTGGGCTTCGGTGTCGAGGTTGATGTCGCCCCTGGTCCGTCCGCCGACCACGTTGGTGTCCTGGCCGGCCGGCTGGACCAGAACCGAGGTCGACGACTCGTAGACCCTGGTCTGCGCGCTGGTCACCACGCCCGCGGCGGCCAGCCCGGTGACCAGCAGCGCGAGCACGACCCACCATTGCCGGCGGAGCAGGCCGAGGTGGTCGGACAGGTCTGGAGACACCGGACGAGACGCGTCCATCAGATTTGGGGGCCCTTCCGCAGGTGGCGGCGCCGTCCGACCGGCTTGTCGGATGACGGCATGTCTGGGGGGTTTATCACTTCGGCGGCGTATCTCCCCCGAGGGGTAAACGGGCGGTCGGGCCGTACGTAACTCTTCAAGTGAGGACAGGCGCAGGATGACCGGAAGATAACGATCGAGGAGTAAATGAGGCTTTAGCTGATTTAGCCTGCTCTACCGGTTAAATGTGTCTTAAGCAACATGTGTCAGGAAAGTGGGAGGCAACGGACGGGCGCAGCTGCCGACGAGGGCTCGCCCCAGGCACGGAAGGACCTCCGGCCATGGTCAGAAGGGACACCCTCGGCGCGACCGGCACCGCGGTCGCCGCCATCGCCCTGGCGGTCCTGCTCGGACATCTCGGCGGGCAGGTCGGTGCCAGTCCCGACCAGCGCATCCCGGTCAGCGACGACACCTACACCGCGACCGACGTACCCACGACCGCGACCGGCGACCGCTCCGAACTGGTCGCCGGCGGCACCGGCGGGGCGGCGCGGGTCACCTACCTCAAGTTCACCGTCGGCCCGCTGCGCGGCGGTCGCGAACCGGCCCGCGTCGAGATCCGGCTCACCAGCCGGGGCACCGAGCTGCCCGGCCACATCGAGCTGACCCGGGTGCCGAGCAACACCTGGCGGGAGTCGTCGGTCACCGACCGGTCCGCGCCCCGGCTCGGTGCGGTGGTGGCCACCGCGGCGCCGCGGCCCGCCGACCCCGGCGTCGCCTTCGACGTCACCGACGAGGTACGCGGTCCGGGCACGTACTCGTTCGCGGTGACCGTACCCGGCGGCGACACCCTGGCCCGGTTCGCCGCCAAGGAAGGCGTACGGCCGGCCGAGGCGCTGGCGCAGCCCACCCTGTGGCTGTCCTGGCTCGGTGCCCACGGCGGACGCGCGCCGGGCGTGCCGACCGCCGGCGCCCCGGGCGTGCCGACCGCCGGGGCACCGGGTGCGCCGGCCGCCGCGGCACCGGGCGGGTCCGGGGCACCGACCCCGACGGCCACCCCGACCCCGTCCGGCAGCCCGACCCCATCGACACCGAGCCCGTCCGCGACACCGCACCCGACCGCCACGCCCTCCGGCGACCCGACGGTGCCGCCGACGCTGACACCGAGCCCGACGGTGACGCCCACGCCCACCCCGACGGTGACGCCCACGCCCACCCCGACGGTGACGCCGACCGGGCCGGTCGGCCCGTCGGCCACGCCCGGCCCCACCGCCACCGGCCCGCCGGGTGACCCCGACTGCGTGGTCGGCGCGAAACTCGTACCCACCTGTGGCGTGCTGTGGGGCGTCGCACCGGGCGCGCACACCGGCACCCCCGTACGACGGCGCTGCGCGAGTTCGAGCTGAAGACCGGCCGGCCGCAGGCGATCTACCACGCCTACCACCGGGGCACCGAGGTCTTCCCGACCGCTGAGGAGATCGCCATCGTGCGCGACCCCCGGACCCCGCGCCTGCTCTTCCTGAACTGGAAGCCGCAGGGCGTCTCATGGGCCCGGATCGCGGCCGGCGACCCGGCGACCGACGCCTACCTGGACCGGCTGGCCGCGCACCTGCGGACCAATTTCCCGGAGCAGTTCTTCTTCACCGTGCACCACGAGCCGGAGGACGACGTACGCCCCGAGCCCGGCTCCGGCTACACCGCCGACGACTACGCCGCCATGTTCCGCCACGTCGTCACCCGGCTGCGCGACGCCGGCGCCACCGGCATCGTCGCCACCCTGGTGCACATGGCGTACGTGCCGTGGAACGTCCAGCCGTGGTTTCCCGACCTCTACCCCGGCGATGACGTCGTCGACTGGATCGCCTGGGACGCCTACGCCTACAGCGATCCCGGCTACGGCCACGGCGACTTCGCCGAGCTGATGAACCGGCGGTCGGGCCAGCACCCGTCCTGGCCCGGGTTCTACAACTGGGCGGCGGCCCGCTATCCCGACAAGCCGCTGATGCTCAGCGAGTGGGGGGTCTGGCACTCCGACCGCAACCCCGGCCACAAGGCCGAGTTCTACCGCTCGGTCGGCAACCAGATGCGGCTCTTCCCACGGGTCAAGGCGATGGTCTACTTCGACACCCCGCGCAACCAGCAGGGCTACGACTCACGGGTGGACAGCAGTCCGTTCGCGCTGGTCGCGTACCGGACCCTCGGTCGGCAGGCACAGTTCCAGGTCGACGTCCGTCCCCGGTAGCGCCACGAGCCGCACGAGGCCGGCCGTGGAGGATCCGGCGGCCGGCCTTCGTGCCGGGATCAGTCGTCGTACCGGTCGTCGTCATCGTCGTCGTCCCGCTCGACCTTGACGACCTCGCCGGTCTGCCGGTCGACGTCGACCTCGTACTCGATGGTGCCCTGGTCGATCTCGACCTCCCAGACCGGACGGCCGTTCTCGCGGTCCCGCTCGACCTCCTCGACCGTGCCGCCGCCGACCTCGGCGAGCGCGATCTCCTTCGCCCGCTCGGCCGAGACCGCGTCGGTGGCCGCGCCGGTGCCGGCGTCACCGGTCTGCGCGGCCGCGACGGTCCGCTTCCGGTCCTGGCCGGTGTCCGACGCCACGGCGCCGATCGCCGTACCGGTGATGGCCAGGGCGGCCACCCCGCCGACGGCCAGGGCGATGATCATTTTCCGGGTCACTGTGGGCCTCCTTCGGTTGCCTGTGGACCAAAGGTTCGCCCAGTTCGGGATAGGACCGCGCTGTGTCGGAGCTAAGGCCCGGTTAAGGCCTCCGTCGGAGGCAGGTGCGGCTCCACCCAGCCGGTCTCGATCAGATGGTGCAGGACCGCCTCGACGCCCGCCTCGATGCTGGAGTTGCTGGTGTCCAGGACCAGTTCGGCGTCGGTCGGCACCTCGTACGGGTCGTCGATGCCCGTCATCCCGGTCAACTGGCCGGCCCGGGCCCGCGCGTAGAGGCCCTTGCGGTCGCGCCGCTCGCACACCTCCAGCGGGGTGGCGACGTGCACCAGCACGAAACCCGCCCCGGCGGCGTGCGCCATCGCCCGAGCCGTCGCCCGGGCCCGCGCGTACGGGGCGATCGGGCAGCAGATCGCCAACCCGTGGTGCCGGGCCACCTCCGCCGCGACCCAGCCGATCCGGCGTACGTTGAGGTCCCGGTCGGCCTTGCTGAACCCGAGCCCGGCGGACAACTCCCGACGTACGACGTCACCGTCGAGCAGGGTGACCGTCCGCTCGCCGCTCTCCCGCAGCGCGTCGGCGACCCCCCGGGCGATGGTCGACTTGCCCGAGCCGGACAGTCCGGTGAAGAAGAGCACCAGGCCGCGGTGCCGGCGCGGCGGCCGGGCCCGGGCCAGTTCCTTGGCGACCGCGGGCGGGGTGTGCCACTCCGGCAGCGGGAAACCACGGTCGAGAAGGTCCTCGATCTCGGCCGGGCTCAGCGCCAGCCGCCGGTTGCGCGGCGGGATGTCGTCACGCCAGCGCCACTGGCCGTCACGGCTGTCGTAGGCGAGTTCGCGGGGCACCAGCACCCGCAACCCGCCGCCGGACAGGGTGTCGCCGGTCGACAGCAGATGGGTGACCCCGTACGCGGCGGCGACCCTGGCCCGCAGCAGCGCGTCGCGGATCTCGTCGCCGCGCCGGGTCATCGGCACCACGACCAGGGTGGCCGGCGGCATCCGGTCGCGGGCCGCGAAGACGCTGCGGACCAGCACCTCGGGCGCCAACCCGTCGACCCCGTGCTCGGTCAACGGGATCAGGATCAGCACGTGGGCGGCGAGGGTACGGGCCGCGTGCGCGATCTGGGCCAGTTGCGGCCGGTGCAACGGCCGGTCGGCGAGCACTCCCAGCACCCGGCCCGGGGGCAGCAGCCCGCGGATCTCGGCCGGTGCGCGGCGCAGCCGCTGGAACGAGCCGTGGGCGCCGTCGCCGAGCCGCCGGACCGTGCCGCCGACCCCGGCCCAGCCGTCCCGGATCATCCAGAGATCGGTGGCGTCGACGGCGGCCAGCGGCGCGCCCTCCGGATCGGTCAGGACCAGCACCCGGTGCAGCGGGTTGTCCAGGTCGAAGTTGGTGACGAGCTGGACCGGCACCTCCAGCGTCACCGGCACCGGCCACGGCGTGCCGTCGGCGAGCCGGCCGCGAAGGTGCTGGGCGTTCAGATCGGCCCGGCCGAGGAACCCGGTCAGCGGGGCGTACGCGCCGGAGAGCAGCAGCTCCAGATCGGCCAGCTCGTGCGGGCGCGGCGTGTACGCCGGCGCGTCCCGCAGCACCCCATCGGGCAGCACCCACCCGTTGCTCATCGCACCCCCAACTGCTGACCGGCACACAGTTTCGCAGCCCCGGCGGACATCGGTCGAGAGTGCCACGGCGCGACCGCACGGGCACCGCCTCCGTCCCAGCCGTTACCGTCCCGGAACCTGCCCCATCATCGCGCACCGATGGTGACCGCCGCCCGCCACGGTCCACCGGTGCGCGGGGGACCGCCCCTAGGGTCGCCGGCCCGGGGCGTCAGGGCAAGCTCAGGGAAAAGGGTCGACTTCGGTCGGTCCCACGACGGCCCGCCGATCCCTACGCTGAGCGTCGTGACACTTATCGCGACCCAGTCGCTCACCAAGACGTACGGCGGGCGGGTGACCGCCCTGTCCGACCTGACGGTGACGGTCGAGCCCGGCATCGTCGGCCTGGTCGGCGCCAACGGCGCGGGCAAGTCGACCTTCATCAAGATCATGCTCGGTCTGCTCGAACCGACCAGCGGCCAGGTCCGGGTCCTCGATCTCGACCCCACGACGCAGGCCGAGCAGGTCCGGGCCCGGGTCGGCTACATGCCCGAACACGAGAGCCTGCCGCCCGACCTGTCGGCGGCCGAGTTCGTCACCCACCTCGGCCGGATCAGCGGGCTGCCGCGCACCATCGCCAGGGAACGGGCCTCGGAGGCGCTGCGCCACGTCGGCCTCTACGAGGAGCGCTACCGGCAGATCGGCGGCTACTCCACCGGCATGAAACAGCGGGTCAAGCTCGCCCAGGCCCTCGTACACGACCCCGACCTGCTGCTGCTCGACGAGCCCACCAACGGACTCGACCCGGCCGGCCGCGACGCGATGCTCAACCTCATCCAGCGCATCGGCACCGAGTTCGGCATCTCCGTACTCGTCTGCTCGCACCTGCTCGGCGAGGTCGAGCGGATCTGCGACTCGCTGATCGCGATCGACGGCGGCCGGCTGCTGCGCGCCGACAACATCTCGGCCATGACCGGCGCCACCGACGTGCTCACCATCGAGGTCAGCGAGGGCGTCGACGAACTCGCCGCCCGCCTCGCCGCGGACCGGCTGCCGGTGCGCCGGGAGGGCCGGCTGCTGCTCGTACCGGTCGAAAGCGACCGGACGTACGACCTCATCATGACCGCGGTGGCCGAACTCGAACTGCCGCTGCACCGTCTCGACCAGCGGCGGCACCGGGTGGCCGAGCTGTTCGCCCAGAGGGAGACCACCAGTGCCAACGCCTGAGACCAACGCCCCGGCGGGCGTCATCCACGACATCGGATACCAGCGCTACACCGGGCCGCGGCTCGGCCGGCGGTACGTCGTCGGCTCGCTCTACGTACACGCGCTGCGTACGGCGTTCGGCCTCGGCCGCAGCGCCAAGGCGAAGATCTTCCCCTGGCTGATCGTCGGCATCGTCACCCTCGTCGCGGTCATCGCCGCCGGCGTACGGGCCCAGCTCGGCGAGGTCCTGTTCACCTATGCCCAGTTCGCCGACGGGCTGAGCTGGCTGGTCATCTTCTTCGTCGCCATCGTCGCGCCCGAGCTGGTCTCCCGCGACCTGCGCAGCGGCGTCCTGCCGCTCTACTTCTCCCGGCCGTTGCGCCGCGGCGACTACGCCCTGGCGAAGCTGGTCGCCCTCGTCACCGCGGTCTGGCTGCTGCTCGGCGGACCGCAGCTGCTGATGTTCCTCGGGGCCGCGTTCACCATCGACGGCGGCGCCGGCGCGGTCTGGGACGAGTTCCTCGACCTGGTGCCCGGACTGCTCTACGCCGGCATGTGGGCGGTTCTCTTCGGCGTCGTCGGGTTGCTCGTCGCCTCCCTGACCGGCAAGCGGGCGTTCGCCGCCGGCGGCATCGTCGCCGTCTTCCTGATGACCACCCCGGTCGCCGGGGTGCTGTCGGTCATGCCGTCGCAGGCCGTCAACGAACTGGCCGGGATCGCCGCCCCGTCCACCCTCGTGCAGGGCATCGGCATCTGGCTGTTCCGCGACCAGCTGATCACCTTCGACGGCGGGGCCGCGGGCATGCCCGGTGACTTCGGACCCGTGTACGCCCTGTTCGCCGTCGCCCTCGTCACCGCCTGCGTCCTGCTGCTGCTCGCCCGATACCGGAAGGTCGCCGCCTCATGAGCCACGTCGAGTTGGCGGGCGTCTCCCGCTGGTACGGCAACGTCGTCGCGGTCAACGACGTCACGATGACCCTCGGCCCGGGCGTCACCGGGCTGCTCGGCCCGAACGGCGCCGGAAAGACCACCCTGCTGCACATGATGGCCGGCTTCCTCGCCCCGTCCCGGGGAGCCGTCACCGTCGACGGCGCGCCCACCTGGCGCAACCCGTCGGTCTACCGGCGGCTCGGGCTGGTCAGCGAGCGTGAGGCGGCGTACCCGTTCCTCAGCGCGTACGAGTTCGTGCTGGCCAGTGCGCGGCTGCACGGGCTGCCCGATCCGGTCGCCGCCGCCAAGGCGGCGATCGAGATGGTCGAGATGGCCGACGCGCAACACCGACGGATCGGCACGTACTCCAAGGGCATGCGGCAGCGGGCCCGGGTCGCCGCCGCCCTCGTCCACGACCCGCAGGTGCTGCTGCTCGACGAGCCGTTCAACGGCATGGACCCACGGCAGCGGATGCACATGATGGACCTGCTGCACCGGCTCGGGGACGCCGGCCGGACCATCCTGTTCAGCTCGCACATCCTCGAAGAGGTCGAGCAGCTGTCCGGCACCGTGCAGGTCATCGTCGCCGGCCGGCTCGCCGCGTCCGGCGACTTCCGCTCCATCCGGCGGCTGATGACCAACCGGCCGCACGTCTTCGCCGTCCAGTCGACCGACGACCGGCGGCTGGCCACCGCGCTCATCGCCGAGCCGTCGGTCGCCGGCGTCGAACTCGACCGCGCCGGCCTGACCGTCCGTGCCAGCGACTACGGCACCTTCACCCGGGTGCTGCCCCGGGTCGCGCTCACCACCGGCATCCAGGTCCGCCGCCTGCTGCCCTCCGACGAGTCGCTGGAGAGCGTGTTCTCGTACCTGGTGGAGGCGTGACGGTGCCCGGCACCGCGCCCGCCGATCGTCTATGAAGGAGTCTTCTTGTCCACCGTCACCTGGATCACCGCCCGCGGCCTGTTCGGTCGCCGCCGGTTCCTGCTGCTGGTCCCACTACCGCTGCTGGTGATCGCGCTCGCCGTCGCGTCCCGGATCGTCGGCATCGACGCCGACGCCTGGGGGCAGGCGGTCGTACTCGGGCTCGGACTGGCCGTCGTGTTGCCCGTCGTCGCGCTCATCGTCGGCACCGGCGTACTCGGCTCCGAGATCGACGACGGGACCGTCGTCCACATCCTGACCACCCCGTTGCCCCGCTGGCAGATCATCCTGCCCAAGCTGTTCGTGGCGACCGCAGTCACCACGGTCACCGCCGCGATCCCGCTCTACGTCGCCGGGGTGCTCGCCCACTCGGTACGGTTCGGGCTGGCCCTGGTCGCGGTCAGCGCGATCGGTGCGCTGGCGTACTCGGCGTTCTTCCTGGCGCTGAGCCTGCTCACCCGGCGGCCGGTGCTGCTCGGCCTGGTCTATGTGCTGATCTGGGAGGGGCTGCTCGGCAACTTCGTCAGCGGCACCCGGGTGCTGTCGATTCAGCAGTACGTGGTGGCGCTGGCCGACAAGATCGCTCCGACCGAGATCCTGACCGCCACGGTCGGCATCCCGCTGGCCGTGGTGATGAGCGTCCTGATCACCGTGGCGGGGACGGTGCTCGCCGTCGACCGGCTGCGATCCTTCAGCGTCGCCGGCGAAACCAGCTGACCCTCCAAGATCCCCGTGATCAGGGACCAAGTCCCGCGTGTCGTCGGCGTGCCGTGCGACGTACTCCCTGATCACGCGGATCTTGCCGGTGAGCGGCCGGGCGGACGGCGGGGCGGGGGCGGCCGGGCGGGGGGCGGCGGCGCGGCTGTGCCGCGCCGCCGCGTGGGGCCAGGGTCAGCCGGTGTTACGCATGCCGGCGGCGATCCCGTTGACCGTGGTCAACAGGGCCCGCTCCAGCGCGGTCCCGTCGTCCGGGCCGCGCCGGGCACCGGGCGCGGTCGCCACCGCCCGGCCGGCCGCACCCGAATCCCGGTACTGCCGCAGCAAAGCCACCTGCAGGTGGTGCAACGGTTCCAGGTAGGTGTCGCGGACGGCCAGCGTGCGCTGGAGCACCGGCGAGTTCTCCAGCAGGTCCGGCACGGCGGTGATGGCGAGCACCTCACGCCGGGTCTGCTCGTACTCCTGCTCGATCGTGGTGAAGATCGGCTGAAGCGGCTCAGGCACCAGCGTCTCCACGTAACGCCGGGCGATGCTGAGGTCGGTCTTGGTCAGCATCATCTCGACGTTCGACAGGAACGTACGGAAGAAGTGCCAGTTCTCGTGCATCTCGGTCAGGACGTCCGAAAGGCCCGCCGCCCGGGCCGCCGCCAACCCCGAGCCGACCCCGAACCAGCCGGGCACGATCTGCCGCGACTGGGTCCAGCCGAAGACCCACGGGATGGCCCGCAGGCCACCCAGCCCGGCACCGGTGTTCGGCCGCTTCGACGGCCGGGAGCCGATGTTGAGCGCACCGAGCAACTCGGTCGGCGTCGACGCCCAGAAGTACTCCGGCAGGTCCGGGTTCTCGACCAGCGCCCGGTAGGCGCGGAACGCCTCGTCGGAGACGACGTCCATCGTGGCGTCCCACCGCTCCAGCTGCTCCTTCGGCTGCCGCGGCGTGGTGTGCAGCAGCGTCGCCTGGAGCACCGCGGCGACGGTCAGTTCGAGGTTCTCCCGGGCCAGCGCCGGCAGCGTGTACTTGTCGGAGATCACCTCACCCTGCTCGGTCACCTTGATCGCGCCGTCGAGGGTGCCGTACGGCTGGGCGAGGATCGCCTCATGGGTGGGGCCGCCGCCCCGGCCGACGGTGCCGCCCCGGCCGTGGAAGAGCCGCAGCCGTACGCCGTGCCGGGCGGCCACGTCGCGCAGCGAGCGCTGGGCCCGGTGGATCGACCACTGCGAGGTGGTGATGCCGGCCTCCTTGTTGGAGTCGGAGTAGCCGAGCATCACCTCCTGTACGTCCCCGCGGGCCGCGACGATCGCCCGGTAGGCCGGCAGCGACAGCATCTCGTCGAGCAGCTCACCACCGGCGTTCAACTCGGCGGGCGTCTCCAGCAGCGGCACGAACCCGATCCGCGCCCGTCCACTGTGTACGTCGACCAGACCGGCCTCCCGGGCCAGCACCGTCGCGGCGAGCACGTCGTCGACACCGAGCGTCATCGAGATGATGTACGACTCGACCACCTCGGCCCCGAACCGCTCCTGCGCGTCACGGATCGTGCCGAACACGTCGAACGTCTTGCGGGCACTCTCGGTCAGCGGGGTGTCGATGCTGCTCAACGGGCGCCGGCCGGTGAGTTCCTCGGCCAGCAGCTTGGTCCGGTCGGCCCGCGACAGCCGGTTGTAGTCGGTCACCTCGCCGACCCGCGCGTAGAGCTGGGCCAGCACCGCGTGGTGTGCCTCGGCGTGCTCGCGTACGTCCATCGTGGCCAGGTGCAGGCCGAACGACGACACCGTACGGATCACCGAGGCGAGCTTGCCGACCGCGGTGAGCTGCCCGGCGTTGCGGGCCAGCGACGCCCGCATCACCTCGAGGTCGGCGAGTAGTTCGCCAGAGCCACGGTAGTCGCGGCCCGGCACGTGGGCGGTGCCCCGGGCCAGCCGCTCGCGGGTGTTCTCGAGCTTCGCCTTCACACAGCGTGCCTTGAGCCGGTAGGGCTCCTCGGCGTTGGTGCGCCGGAACCGCGGCGCCACCTCCGGCAGCGCGTCGAGGTCCTTGGCGAGGCTGGCGGACAGGTCGAGCGAGACGCCGCGCAGTCGACGGGACACCGACACCTCGTCGATGAGGGCGTCCATCGCCTTCTCGGTCGCCTGGATGCCGTGCTCGTGCTGGATGAGCAGCACGTCGCGGGTCACGGTCGGGGTGACGAACGGGTTGCCGTCGCGGTCGCCGCCGATCCACGTACCGAAGGTCAGCGGCCGGCTGGTCGGCGACGTCTCCACGCCGAGCGTCCGCAGCGTGTCGGCGAGGTCGTCGAGCACCTGCGGGGCGGCGTCGCCGTAGAGGTCACGCAGGTAGTAGACGGCGTTGCGGGCCTCGTCGGTCGGGTCCGGCCGGTCCAGCCGCAGCTCGTCGGTCTGCCACAGCAGGTCGAGCAGTTCGGCGAGACGCCGGCTGGTCGGGCCCTCGTCGGTGGCGCCGTACAGCACCGAGTTGGCGGCTTCCGCGTCGAGTTCGTCGGCGACGGCACGCAGCTTCGACAGGATCGACCGCCGGGCGGCCTCGGTCGGGTGTGCCGTGAAGACCGGCCGTACGGCCAGCCGGCGGGCCGCGGCGGCGATCTCGTCGGCCGGCACGCCCCGTTCGGCGATCAGCTTGGCCGCCTGGTCCAGCCAGCCGCCCTGGGTGGCCCGGCGGCGGCGCAGGTCGCGGGAGCGGTGCACCTGCTCGGTGATGTTGGCCAGGTGGAAGTAGGTGGAGAAGGCGCGGGCCAGCTTCGTGCCCGTGGTGACGTCCATCGCGGCGAGCCGCAGCGCGGCGGCCTCGGCGTCGGACCGGACCAGGGCACGGATCTCCTCGACCAGGTCGAGCAGGGGACGGCCCTCCTGGCGGGCCAGGGTCTGTCCGAGGAGGGTGCCGAGGCGCCGGATGTCGGCGCGCAGCGCGGCGTCGGGGCCGTCGTGATCTAGCTGGTCGGTCACCGTGCGCTCCTTACAGTTGTACGGAGGACAGCGCTGTCCGGCTTCAAGAATGCTATCGGCGGTGCCACCGGCCGGGGTCGGGGTGGTGAGTCAAGTCTCAGGGGTTACCTGCTCGTTACCCTATATCGCCCGAAAGGTGCGATAAGTAAGTGGGCCGAAAACGGCGTGCCCGGGCCGCCGGCCACGGCTAGCGTCGATCACCATGCGCTATCCAGCGAAGCCGAAACCCGGCGACCGGGTGGCGGTGGTCTCCCCGTCCGCCGGCCTGCCGGCGATCTTCCCCCACGTGTACGAACTCGGCCTGCGCCGGCTGCGCGACGAGTTCGGGCTGACGCCGGTCGAGTACCCGACGACCCGGATCATGGGCGCCAGCGCAGCCGACCGGGCGCGGGACCTCACCGCCGCGTTCGCCGACCCGACGATCACCGCCGTGCTCGCCACCGTCGGCGGCGACGACCAGATCACCGTCGTCCCGCACCTCGACGACGACGTGCTGCGCGCCAACCCGAAGCCGTTCTTCGGCTACTCCGACAACACCAACCTGCTCAACCACCTGCACCGGCTGGGCATCGTGTCGTACCACGGGGGTTCGGTCCTGGTGCACCTCGGCAGGCCAGGGGCGCTGCACCCGGCGACCGCCGACTCGCTGCGCGCCGCCCTGTTCACCTCCGGCTGGTACGACCTCACACCCGCCGACAGTTGGAACGACGAGCCCATGGACTGGGCCGACCCTGCCAACCTCGACCGTGACCTGCCGATGTTTCCCGGCGCCGGATGGCACTGGCAGGGCCCGGCGACGGTGGTCGAGGGGCCGGTCTGGGGCGGCAACCTGGAGATCATCCACTGGTTGCTCGCCGCCGACCGCGTCGGCCCGACCCCGTGGCTGGGCCCGCCCTCAGGCGCCGCTCCCAATGCGTCAGGTGTTCCCCCCGTGTCGGGTGTGTCCGCCGGGTCAGGTGTGTCCGCCGCATCGGGCGGTTTCCCCGTGTCGGGTGTTCCCGCCGCGTCTGGTGTTTCCATCGAGGGGGGCGGGATCCTGGTCGTGGAGACGTCGGAGGAGCTGCCGTCGGACGTCGAGGTCTACCGCATCCTGCGCAACCTCGGCGAGCGCGGCCTGCTCGCGAACTTCCCGGCCGTCATCGTCGGCCGCCCCAAGTCCTGGGACTTCGCCAAGCGCCGTTCCGCGCCGGAGAAGCAGGAGTACGCGGCGGCCCAACGGGCGGCGGTCACCCGTGCCGTCGGCGAGTACAACCCGGACGCCGTACTCGTCTTCGACGTGGACCTCGGTCACACCGACCCGCAGTTGATCATCCCGTACGGCGGCCTGGCCCGCGTCGACGCCGCCCAACGCCGCATTTCCGTCCGCTACTGACGGACGTCCCGTCTGTCCTGACGGACGCCCGAGTTGATCTGGGCGTAAACCACCCTACGAGGCCCTCATTAGGTGGTTTACGCCCAGATCAACTCGGGCTCCTGGTGGCCTGAGCGCTTTGTCGGCGTTCGGCGATCGCCCGGAACACCAGGGCGATGACCCGGTCCGGATGCCGGAGCACGTCGTCGGCGGTGAACCGCAGCACGAGCCACCCGCAGGCCCGCAGGTCGTTCAGCCGGGCGACGTCCCGGCGGAACCGAGCCTGTTCCCGGTGGTGGTCACCCTCGTACTCGATGGCGATCCGCCACTGCGGATAGGCCAGGTCGACGCGGCCGACGAACCGGCCCTGGCTGTCGTGCACCTCGAACTGGGCGGCCGGACGCGGAGCACCCCCGTCAACCAGGACGAGGCGAAGCCGGGTCTCCATCGGTGACTCGCTGAGTGGTTCGGCGATGGCGAGTACCTGCCGGAGTTGCCTGATCCCGGGGCAGGGCGGGTGGGCGGCGAGATACCCGGCGAGGGTGTCGAGCCGGACGAGCCGCCTGGCGAGCAGCGCGTCGACGGCTACGACCGCCTCGACGCGAGGCATCAACCGGCCGAGGTCGAAGGCCGTACGGGCCGGCGTGGTGACCGACAGGTCGGCGAACCTCGTGACGTCGCTGGCGGGCAGGCGGTAATAGCTGACCACGACGCGTTCCTGCCGGCGTGGCCGGTAGGTGCCGGGCAGCACGACCGAAACCGGACTCTGCCGATCAAGGAGACGCACGCCCCAGAGGTAGGCGGCGCTGAGTCCGCAAATGGCCGCGCCCGGCGGCAGGGTCAACGCGACGGCGTCGCACCACATCCGATGGTCGTCGGGCTGGTAGCCACCGGCATGGACGTAGACGTCGGGCAGCAGCCGGTACCAGGACCTTCCTTCGAGCATTCGCCGGGTGAGGAGTCCCTCGGCGACGGCCCGACTGCCGAGGAACGGCAGGAAGGCCAACTCTCGCGGAACCCGGGCGGTGCGCGGCATCCGACGAGCCTTTCGCCTGCCGCCCGGGCCCGCTGCCCCACAGCAGCGAGAGCCCGCGCAGCCCGTAGTAGACGGCGAGCAGCACCCGGGGGTCCGTCGACCGATGACGGTCAGGGCACGACGGCGAACGCGCGTACGGGGAGGGTGCCCATCCCGGCGACCATCGGTGGCGCCGCGGTGAAGCGGAAGCCCTCCGGCGGAAGCTGGTCGAGGCCACGCAGGTGCTCGACGATCGGGACGCCGGCGGCCAGCAGTGCGCTGTGCGCCGGCCGCTGCCCGCCAGCGGCGGGGGAGGAGTCGTCGATGTTCAGCGAGTCGATGCCGACCAGCGCCGCACCCTGTTCGACCAGCCACCGCGCCCCGTCGCCGGAGAGGTACGGGTGGTCCGGGCCGCCGTACCGCTCGGTGCCGAAGTGCGCGTCCCAGCCGGTGTGCAGCAGCACCGCCCGGCCGGTCACCTCGTACGGTGCCAGCAGCAGCCGGTCGATGGCACGTGTCCCGTCCGGAATGCGTACGACGAGACCGGGCAGGTCGGCGAGCCGGTCGAGCCCGACGCCGGAGAGATCGGGCGTACCGGCATAGCGGTGTGCGGGTGTGTCGACGTACGTACCCGTGTTGCCGATCATGGTGATCCGGGCGACGTGGAACTCGACGCCCTCGGCGTAGCGGGCCCGGGACGCCTCGCGTGACAGCCACTCGTCGATCACCGGGCCGGGCCAGCCGGGCAGCGTCGTCATGCCGTCGTGGATGACGTGGCTCAGTTCGATCAGCCGCCGCCCGGCGCGCCCACCGTCGGCAGCGGCGGTGACGTCGGTGCCCCGACCGCCCCGGTGCGCCTCCCGGAGCAGCGTCTTTTCGCTGATCTGTACCTCGGCGACCATGAGCAGACCCAGATGCCGTACGAAGAGCGCGGCGAGATCGTCGTCGCTGATGTCCGAACCGGGGATGTCGAGCCGGAAGTCCTCGGTACGCAGCCCGCCGCCGTTGGTGAAGGTCACCTCGGCGTCGAACCGTACCCGCCATTGTTCAGCCATCGAGAAAGCCGATCAGGCGCAGTGGCGTGGGGCAAGCGGTTATCGTGCGGCGGTCCCGGAGTCGGCGGGGATAGGCTGGTCGGGCACGCTCCGACCCCCGCCCTACCGGGTGCGGGGGCACTCGCGCGTGCCTCCACGATCCGGTGCCTCCCCGTGCCACGCCCACGCGAGGAAGTGACGTCCCATGATGCTCTCCGGTCTGCTCACCGCCGCCCTCGGCGACAAGGGGCTCGCCCGTACCCGCGACCTGGCCCGGGCCGGCTTCGGCCAGGCCGACGACCTCGACGTGACGGCGCCGCCGGCGCTGCGTCCGTTCGTCGTGGCCGCGATGGCCGCCGCGGCCGACCGGGGCGGGGCGGACCGGCCGGTGCTCGCGGTCACCGCGACCAGCCGGGAGGCCGACGACCTGGCCGCCGCGCTGCACAGCCTGCTGCCGCCGGCCCAGGTGGCGGTGTTCCCGTCGTGGGAGACGCTGCCGCACGAGCGGCTGTCGCCGCGCTCGGACACCGTCGGCCGGCGGCTGGCGATCCTGCGCCGGCTCACCCACCCCGAACTGGGCGACCCGCTGAAGGTGGTCGTCGCCCCCGTACGGTCGCTGCTCCAGCCGCAGCTCAAGGGCCTCGGCGACCTGGAGCCGGTGGAGTTGGCCGTGAAGGGCGAGGCGGCGCTCGACGACACCGTCCGGCGGCTGACCGACCTGGCGTACGCCCGGGTCGACCTGGTCACCAAGCGCGGCGAGTTCGCCGTCCGGGGCGGCATCCTCGACGTCTTCCCGCCGGTCGACGAGCACCCGTCACGGGTCGAGTTCTGGGGTGACGAGATCGAGGAGATCCGCACCTTCGCCGTCGCCGACCAGCGCACGATCGAGGCGGTCGACCGGCTGCACGCCCCGCCGTGCCGGGAACTGCTGCTCACCCCGAAGGTCCGGGCCCGGGCCGCCGAGCTGGCCGAGCAGCACCCGGAGCTGGCCGAGATCCTGGAGAAGCTGGCCGAGGGCATCCCGGTGGAGGGGATGGAGTCGCTGGCCCCGGCCCTGCTCGACGGCACCGGCGCGATGGAGTTGCTGCTGCACCGGATGCCGGCCGGCACCCACGTACTGCTCTGCGACCCGGAGCGGATCCGGACCCGGGCCCACGACCTGGTGCGTACGTCGGCGGAGTTCCTGGAGGCGAGCTGGGCCGCGGCCGCCGTCGGCGGCCAGGCCCCGATCGACCTCGGCGCGGCCGCGTTCCGGACGCTGGCCGAGGTACGCGCGACCGCCGCCACACTGCGCCAGCCGTGGTGGTCGGTGGCGCCGTTCGGCCTGGTGGAGAGCGAGGCGGCGGCCGGCGAACCACAGCCGTGGCTGGACGAGCCGGAGGAGGTGGCCGTCACCCCGGACACCAGTGACGCGGTTACCCTGGCCGCCCACCCGACCCAGCTCTACCACGGCGACACCGGCCGGGTCGTCGACGACCTGAAGCGCTGGGTCGGCGACGGCTGGGCGGTCGCGCTGGTCTTCGAGGGGCACGGTCCGGCACAGCGGTCGGTCGAGGTGCTGCGCGACGCCGGGCTCGGCGCCGTGCTGACCGAGACGATCGAGCAGCCGCCGGCCGCCGGCCAGCTCGTCGTCGCCTGCGGCGCGCTCAACCACGGCTTCGTCGACGAGGCGGCCCGGCTCGCCGTACTCACCGGCAACGACGTCACCGGCGGCCGGGGCGCGTCGACCCGCGACATGCGCAAGATGCCGAGCCGGCGACGCAACACGATCGACCCGCTGGAGCTGAAGGCCGGCGACCACGTGGTGCACGAGCAGCACGGCATCGGCCGGTACGTGGAACTGGTGCAGCGCACCGTCAACGGCGCCGAACGCGAATACCTGGTTATCGAGTACGCCGCCTCGAAGCGCGGTCAGCCGGGTGATCGGCTTTTTGTCCCCACCGACCAGTTGGACCAGTTGTCGAGGTACGTGGGCGGGGAGGCTCCGACCCTGCACAAGATGGGCGGCTCGGACTGGCAGAAGGCCAAGGCCCGGGCCCGCAAGGCGGTCCGCGAGATCGCCGCCCAGCTCATCCAGCTCTACGCCGCCCGCAAGGCGTCCAAGGGCCACGCGTACGGGCCGGACACCCCGTGGCAGCGGGAGTTGGAGGACGCGTTCCCGTACACCGAGACGCCGGACCAGCTCGCCGCGATCGAAGAGGTCAAGCGGGACATGGAGCAGCAGGCGCCGATGGACCGGCTGATCTGCGGCGACGTCGGCTACGGCAAGACCGAGATCGCGGTACGGGCGGCGTTCAAGGCGGTGCAGGACGGCAAGCAGGTGGCGGTGCTGGTGCCGACGACGCTGCTCGCCCAGCAGCACTACAACACGTTCGCCGAGCGGATGAGCCAGTTCCCGGTCCAGATCCGGCAACTGTCCCGGTTCCAGACGCCGAAGGAGGCCGAGCAGACGCTGACCGCCGCCGCGGAGGGCAGCGCCGACATCGTCATCGGCACCCACCGGCTGCTCCAGTCGGCGACCCGGTTCAAGCAGCTCGGCATGGTCATCGTCGACGAGGAGCAGCGTTTCGGCGTCGAGCACAAGGAACACCTGAAGACGCTGCGTACGGCGGTCGACGTGCTGACCATGTCGGCCACCCCGATCCCACGCACCCTGGAGATGGCGATCACCGGCATCCGGGAGATGTCGACGATCGCCACCCCGCCGGAGGAGCGGCACCCGGTGCTGACGTTCGTCGGGGCGTACGACGACAAGCAGGTGGCCGCGTCGATCCACCGCGAGCTGCTCCGCGACGGCCAGGTCTTCTACCTGCACAACCGGGTCGAGTCGATCGACCGGGCGGCCCGCCGGCTGCGTGAGCTCGTGCCCGAGGCCCGGGTCGCGGTCGCGCACGGCCAGCTGGGCGAGGACGCCCTGGAGAAGGTCATGGTCGGCTTCTGGGAGAAGGAGTACGACGTACTGGTCTGCACCACGATCGTCGAGTCCGGCATCGACATCCCGAACGCGAACACGCTGATCGTGGAGCGGGCCGACCTGCTCGGCCTGGCCCAGCTGCACCAGATCCGCGGCCGGGTCGGCCGGGGCCGGGAGCGGGCGTACGCCTACTTCCTCTACCCGCCGGAGAAGCCGCTGACCGAGCACGCGCACGAGCGGCTGGCCACCATCGCCCAGCACACCGAACTCGGTGCCGGCATGTACGTGGCGATGAAGGACCTGGAGATCCGTGGCGCCGGCAACCTGCTCGGCGGCGAGCAGTCCGGGCACATCGAGGGGGTCGGCTTCGACCTCTACGTCCGGATGGTCGGCGAGGCGGTGCAGCAGTTCAAGGGCGAGCGGCCGGAGGAGGAGGTCGACGTCAAGATCGATCTGCCGGTCGACGCGCACCTGCCGCACGACTACGTCGGCGTGGAGCGACTGCGCCTGGAGATGTACCGCAAGCTCGCCGAGGCCCGCGACGAGACTCGGCTGCGCGAGGTCGTCGCCGAGATGACCGACCGGTACGGCGCCCCGCCCGAGCCGGTGCAGAACCTGGTCGCGGTGGCCAGGTTCCGGCTGCTGGCCCGGACGTACGGGCTGACCGACGTGTCGTTGCAGGGCCGGCACCTGCGGTTCGGACCGTTGCCGCTGCCGGACTCCAAGCAGATGCGGCTCAAGCGCTACCACCCGGACTCGGTCTACAAGTCGGCCACCGACCAGGTCAGCGTGCCCCGGCCGACGACCCGACGGATCGGCGGCGAGCCGCTGCGCGACCAGGCACTGCTGGACTGGTGCGCCCAGTTGCTCTCCGATGTCCTCGGCGACCCGGCCGGGGCCCGCCCCGGCCGCGCGTGAGAGCATGTCGACCATGCAGCGTGCCCGTCGTCTGGTGTCGATCGCAGTCATTGCCGCCCTGGGACTCGGCGGGCTGACCGCCTGCCGGTCGCAGCCGGGTGTCGCCGCGTACGTCGGCGACCGCCACATCACCGAGGAGCGGGTCGAGCGGCTCTACAACGACGCGCTGGAGCAGTTGACCGCCGCGATCGAGCAGCAGCGTGCCGCCCAGCCGGAGCAGTCGGAGGGGCCGGAACCGACCGAGGTGACCCTGCCGATCACCCGGCAGGACATCGTGGTGACCCTGGTCGGCGCCGATCTGCTCGGCGGCCTCGTTCGCGAGAAGGGGCTGACCGCCACCCCGGTCGCGGTCGAGCAGGTCGTGCAGCAGCTCCGACTGCCCCCGACCACCGAGTTCGCGCAGCTGTTCGCCGAGTACGAGGGCTACGTGCAGGCACTGGTCGGCGCCTCGCAGCCGGTCGAGCCGAGCGAGGCCGACCTGCGTGACGTCTACGACCGGCTGGCGAAGGGCGGCGGCTTCCGCGACCCGGCGCCGAGCTTCGAGGAGTTCGTCGCCACCCTCGGCACGCAGGACCGGCAGACGCTGTCGCAGAGCATCGGCCTGCGCGACGAGGTCTTCGCGCAGGTGCAGAAGGTCGACGCGACGGTCAACCCCCGGTACGCCCCGGCCCAGCTCGCGCTGGTCACCTTCCAGGGCCCCGACGGCCAGCCGCAGCCGCTGGTGATCCTGCCGTTCGAGGCGAAGACCGCCGAGCCCGCCGTCATCAACCGCTGACCACATGGCGCGGATCGTCCTGCTGGTCACCTCGCCCCGGCTGCCGGCCGGACTGCTGACCGCGGCGGCGTGGGACGCCGTACGCGCCAATCCGGTCTTCGCCGGGGCGGACGGCGAGCTGGTCACGGCGGTCCGCGCGGCGGGCGCCGAGGTCACCGTCACCGAGGACCCGGCGGCCGACCTGCTGGCGGTCGTCGCCTCCGGTCGTACGGTGGTCTGGCTCGCCGGCCCGGCCGGTGACCAGGCGCTGGCCCGCGAGCTGGGGATGCGGCTGGTCCGCGAACCGGGGCTGGCCGAGCTGGAGCTGATGTACGGCTCGTGGGACCCGCCCGGCGCCCGGCTGCTCGACGCGGTGGCGGTGATGGACCGGCTGGTGTCGCCCGGCGGTGACCCGTGGAAGCGGGCGCAGACGCACGCCAGCCTGGCGCAGTTCCTGCTCGAGGAGTGCTACGAGGCGTACGACGCGATCGAGGCCGGTGACCTGGACGCGTTGCGTGAAGAACTGGGCGACGTGCTGCTCCAGGTGGTGCTGCACGCCCGGCTCGCGCAGGAGCTCCCCGAGGGCGAGGGATGGAACGTCGACGACGTCGCCGGCGGCCTGGTGGAGAAGATGATCCGCCGCAACCCGCACGTCTTCGCCGGCCGTACCGTCGAGGACATCGACGAGATCGTCGACAACTGGGAGCAGATCAAGCGGGCGGAGAAGGCCCGGGGCTCGGCCATGGACGGGATCGCGCTCGCCCAGCCGGCGCTGGCGCTGGCGGCGAAGATCCTGCAACGGGCGGAGCGGGCCGGCGTCGCGGTGCCGCTGCCGGCCGCCGACCCGTCCCCCGAGCCGGCCGCCGCGGCGACGGCGCCGCCTGCCGTCGACCGGCCGGACGCGTTGGTCGCCGAGCACGGCCTGGGAGTGGAACTGCTGGCGATCGTGGCGCGGGCGCGGGCCGAGGGGCTGGACGCCGAGGCGGCCCTGCGCCGGGCGGCGCTCGCCTACGCCGAGGCGGTACGCGCCGCCGAGGGTTCCGCCTGACCGGGCCGGCCGCGACACGCCGGCGACGCGCCCGAACAGCTCCCTGATCACGGGGATCGTGGAGGGCGGCGGGGCAGCGGACGGTTGTCGTAGGTTGGCGGGATGCCGCAGTTCGCCCCGCTCGCCGACCGGATCGTCGAAGCGCTCCTCGACAGTGACCCCGCCCTCGCCTCGTCCGCCGGTGACCACCGGGCCGACGACCGGCTGCCCGACCTGTCCGCCGACGGTGTCGCCGCCCGGCTCGCCATGCTGCGCGAGGCCGGCAACGCGCTCGCCGAGGTCGACGCCGACCCGCTCGACCGGCAGGAACAGGTCGACCACGCCATCCTGACGGCGCTGGTCGAGCGCCAGACGTTCGAACTGACCGAGGTACGCACCCACGAGTGGGATCCGCTGCGGCACAACCCCGGCCCGCTGCTGTACGCGCTGCTGGCCCGGCCGTTCGCCCCGGTCGACGTACGGCTGGCGAGCCTCGCCGGCCGGCTCGCCGCCGTACCCGACGCCCTGGCGACCGCCCGGGCGACCCTGCGGGACGTGCCGCGCATCCATGCCGAGACGGCGGCCGGCCAGTTCGCCGGGACGGCGGCGTTGGTCCGCGACGAGCTGCCGGTGCTGCTCGACCAGGCGCCCGGCCTGCGCGGCCGGGTGGAACCGGTCGCCCGGGACGCCGTCGCCGCGCTGGAGGACTTCTCGGCCTGGCTCCAGGTCGACCGCGGCCCCGGCCGTGACCCGCGGCTCGGCCGGCCGCTGTGGGAGGCCCGACTCTGGCACACCCTGGACACCGAGCTGCCCGCCGCCGAGGTGCTGCGCCGGGCGCGGGCCCACCTGGCGGAGGCGGGGGAGGAGCTGCGTGCGGCAGCCGCCGAGCTGGTCGGGGGTCCGGCCACCGACGAGACCGTACGGCGGGCCCTGGACCGGCTCGGCGCCGAGCACCCCGACGACGCGTCGATCGTGGCCGCCGCGACCCGGTCGCTGGCCGCGACGACGGAGTTCGTGACCGGTCACGACGTGGTGTCACCGGTCACCGATCCGTGCGTCATCCAGCTGATGCCGGAGTTCGCCCGGGGCGTCGCGGTCGCCTACTGCGACCCGCCCGGCCCGCTGGAGACCGCGGACGTGCCGACCTTCTACTGCATCGCGCCTCCACCGTCGGACTGGCCGGCGGAGCGGGTCGAGTCGTTCTACCGCGAATACAACAACCACATGATCGAAAACCTGACCGTCCACGAGGCGATGCCCGGCCACTTCCTGCAACTGGCCCACGCCCGGCGGTTCCGGGGTACGACCCGGGTCCGGGCGCTGGGCTGGTCGGGTCCGTTCGTGGAGGGTTGGGCGGTCTACGCCGAGCAGGTGATGACCGAACTCGGATACGGCGGCCTGCCGGTGCGGCTCCAGCAACTCAAGATGCGGCTGCGGATGTCGATCAACGCGATCCTCGACCAGCTCGTGCACTGCGAGGACCTGTCCGAGGCCGACGGGATGGCGCTGATGACCGGGCCGGGGTTCCAGGAGGAGGGCGAGGCGACCGGCAAGTGGCGGCGGGCCCTGCTCACCTCGACCCAGCTGTCGACGTACTTCGTCGGCTTCACCGAGGTCGCCGAGATCGGCGCGCGTCGACCGGCCGGCCGGACCCGGCGCGAGTGGCACGACGAGATGCTCGCGCACGGCTCGCCCCCGCCCCGCCACCTCCGCACCCTGCTGAACGTCTGACCCCGCCAAAGATCCGCGTGATCAGGGATTGAATCGGGCGTGTCGCCGGCGTGCCGGCGTACGAACTCCCTGATCACGCGGATCTTGGTCGGCCCGGCCGGTGGGGCGGCGGGCAGGTGGGCGAGCGGTCAGGACCGGGGCGCGGCGGTGCGGACGGCGTCGTCGATCAGCCAGCGTGAGATCGAGTACGTCGGCGGGATCTCGTCGGGCAGCCGGTCTAGCGGGAACCAGCGGGCGTCGGCGAGTTCGGTGCCGTCGACGACCGGTTCGGCACCGGCGGCGCAGACGGCATGGAAGCCGGCGAGCACCACGCCGGGGCCGGACATCGCCCAGGGCTGGCTGCCGAAATAGGTGACCCGGTCGACCGTGAGCCCGACCTCCTCACCGACCTCGCGGTGCACCGCCTCTTCGAGCGATTCGCCGGCCTCGACGAATCCGGCGACCAGGGCCCAGATCTCGGTCGGCCCGTAGGTGTGCCGGACCAGCAGCAGTTCGTCGACGCCGCCGACCGGACCGGGCCGGCGGATCGCGGCGAGGACGGCGGGGGAGAGTTGCATCGGCACGTAGACCGCGCAGGACGGGCAGCGCCGGGCGTGCTCACCGGGTACGTCGGCCAGTTCGGTCGCGCAGGCGCCGCAGAACCGGTGGGTGCGTCGCCACGTCATCACCTGCAGTGCCCGGCTGGCGAGCGCGGCGTAGGGTTCGCCCAGTTCGGCGGCGACTCTGGGCCAGCCCAGCCAGTCGCCGAGGGCGCCGTCGGCGGGGGCGGGGGCGGGGCGGGCCAGGCCCGGGGCGCCGGCCACGGCGGCTTCGGTGGTGGCGGCTTCGGCGGCCGGGACGGCCTGGGGCGTGGGCAGGGCGCCGGCCCAGACCCGGGCGCCGTCCAGGGTGCCGAGCGGGATCCACTCGGTGCCGGCCGGCAGGTCGCGTACGGCGGGAAACCCGCCGGCCGACGCGACCAGCAGCTTGCGGCCGTCGACCAGCAGGCAGAGATCGTCCGGCGACGCCGGTCCGCTGTTCAGGGCGTCAGGTACGAACCGCCCACCTGCCACGGACCCGGCCGGGGGACGTGGCGACGGGACGGTCATGGGTTGCCGGCACGCTGGTCGACGACGGTCGCCTCGGCGGGTACCTCGAAGGCGGTCGGGTCGACGGCGTCACGCAGCCGGCTCATCGCGAGTTCGACCGGCTTGCCCTCGACCACACCCCGGAAGCTGCCGAGGACACCCTCGGTGGTGACGCAGGCGGTGAAGTTCGCGGCGGCGGTGTCGGCGACCTCGCCGACCTTGACACAGGTGGCGTGCCGACCGGCGATCGTGGTGTCGGTCTGCTCGATGATCGCGTCCGCGTCCAGCGCGGCCGTGGTCAACATGTTGATCACCAGGGTGGGGGTGACCAGGCCCTGGTTGCCCGCGTTCTGGAAGACGGTGATGGCGGGCTTCGCGCTCGGCGACGGCGGGGGCGTGATGGTGCAGGTGAGTTCACCCTCGGAGACGCAGATGACGGTCGCCTCGTCGGTGACGGTGAGTTTGCCGCCCGGATAGGTGTAGGCGGCGCGGACCGGCTTCTGTGCCTGGACGATGCTCGCCGTCTGGCCGCCGCTGAGCTGGTAGTCGGCCGAGTACGTCAGTTCGGTGGACCGGTCGAGCCGGGACGCGAGGTCGTTCACCAGTTCGGCGCGGTCGATCACCTGTCCGGCGTCGCCCAGCGTCTGGCACCCGGAGAGCAGCATCACGGCGACGAGCGATCCCGCGAGGAGGCGGGGCATGGACGGGTCGGCCGGCATGGCCCCAGCCTTGCCGATGGGGCGAAGCCCGCGCAAACCGGTTCCCGCAATATGTGACCCTGATGGCTAAATGTCGGAAAGCTGACTCATGCGGGTTGCGTAACCATCGGTCGCGGAGGCGACGCCCGGCCGCCAACCGTCGCCCGATACGCTGCCATCGAACGCCCAGCCACGCTGTCCCGGGCCGCGGAGCCGAGACCACGGCCGGAGGCTCGCCCGGCCGCGCTGCCGTGGCGGGAAAAGTAGGCTCAAGCCGCACCGTCGCGGCCCGACCGGTAAGCCCCGGCCGCGCCGTAGCGGTCCAGGGGACTCGTAGGAACCCGACAACGAGGAGCGACCACAGTGGCCACCATCGAGGGGATCGTCGCCCGGGAGATTCTCGACTCGCGCGGCAATCCGACCGTCGAAGTCGAGATCGGGCTGGACGACGGCACGATCGCCCGTGCCGCCGTGCCGTCCGGCGCGTCCACCGGCGCGTTCGAGGCGGTAGAGCTGCGCGACGGCGTGAAGGACCGCTACAACGGCAAGGGCGTCGAGAACGCGGTCGCGAACATCGAGGACCGCATCGTCGAGCAGCTCCTCGGCTACGAGGCGAGCGAGCAGCGCCTGATCGACCAGAAGCTGCTCGACATCGACGGCACCGCCGACAAGTCCGACCTCGGCGCGAACGCGATCCTGGGTGTCTCGCTGGCCGTGGCGAAGGCCGCCGCCAGCAGCGCCGAGCTGAGCCTCTTCCGCTACCTGGGCGGCCCCAACGCCCACCTGCTGCCGGTGCCGATGATGAACATCCTCAACGGTGGGGCGCACGCCGACTCCAACGTCGACGTGCAGGAGTTCATGATCGCCCCGATCGGGGCGCCGACCTTCCGCGAGGCGCTGCGGTCCGGCGCCGAGGTCTACCACGCGCTGAAGGCGGTCCTGAAGAAGAAGGGCCTGTCCACCGGCCTCGGTGACGAGGGCGGGTTCGCCCCGGACCTGCCGTCCAACGCCGCCGCCCTCGACCTGATCGCCGAGGCCGTGCAGGCCGCCGGCTACCAGCTCGGCACCGACATCGTGCTGGCGCTCGACGTGGCCGCGACCGAGTTCTACAAGGACGGGTCGTACGTCTTCGAGGGCGCCTCGAAGACCGCCGACGAGATGGTCAACTACTACGCAAAGCTGGCCGAGGCGTACCCGATCGTGTCGATCGAGGACCCGCTGGCCGAGGACGACTGGTCCGGCTGGTCGGCGATGACGGCGGCGCTCGGCGGCAAGCTCCAGATCGTCGGCGACGACCTCTTCGTCACCAACCCGCAGCGCATCGCCCGGGGCATCGCGGAGAGCGCGGCCAACGCGGTGCTCGTCAAGGTCAACCAGATCGGCTCGCTGACCGAGACCTTCGACGCGGTCGAGCTGGCCCACCGCAGCGGCTTCCGGACCATGATGAGCCACCGGTCCGGCGAGACCGAGGACACCACGATCGCCGACCTGGCCGTGGCCACCGGTAGCGGCCAGATCAAGACCGGCGCCCCGGCCCGTTCGGAGCGCGTCGCGAAATACAACCAGCTGCTGCGGATCGAGGAGGAGCTGGCGGACGCGGCGCGCTACGCCGGAGCCGGCGCTTTCCCGCGATACCGTTCTGCGTAGCATCCCGCCGATCCCCGTGGTCGTGGCGGGCGCCGGCGGGTAGCCGGTCACGGCCGCGGGGTCGCGGAGCACCTCGGGGAGGGGGCGCGACGATGGCGCAGCGCCGCACACCAAGTGGGCAGGGCCCGGCCCGCCGGCCGGGTCAGCCGGGCCGGGGCACGACCCGGCGCACCGGCCGGCCGGCCGCCCGCGACTTCGGCGTACGTGTCGAGTCGCGGAACGCGTCGGGGCGTACGCCCGGAACGGGGCGGACCGGCGACGGGCCGCGCTCGGCCAGTCGGCCGGCTGCCGCCC
This sequence comes from Polymorphospora rubra, assembly GCF_018324255.1. Classification (GTDB taxonomy): domain Bacteria; phylum Actinomycetota; class Actinomycetes; order Mycobacteriales; family Micromonosporaceae; genus Polymorphospora; species Polymorphospora rubra. The sequence goes on along the minus strand of NZ_AP023359.1, from coordinate 1,548,914 downwards.
GGCGGGCCGCCGCCGGCGGTGCCGCCAAGCGCACCACCGCACCGCAGCCCCGCCGGTTCACCGGCCGGGCGACGATCCTGGTCGCGGTCCTGGTCGCGCTCGCCCTCGCCTACACCTATCCGGTACGCCTCTACCTCAGCCAGCAGTCCGACATCGCCCGGATCGAGGCGGCGCAGGCGGCCCAGCGGGAGCACATCGACGCACTCGCCGAAGAGGCCGAGCTGTGGCAGGACCCGGAGTACGTCAAGACCGAGGCCCGGAAGCGGTTCTACATGGTCACGCCGGGCGAGGTACCGATGGTCGTCCTGACCGATCCCGAGGGGGCGGCCCGGGACGCCGGCGTCGAGCCGCCGGGCGAGCCCCAGAAATCCGCCCCCTGGTACGACACCCTCTGGGCCAGCATTCAGGCAGCGAACAACGAAGGACAAAACGGCAATGACGGTTGAGCCGCCTGCGGAATCGGCTGCCGGGGGCGTACCGCCGCCGGTCCGGGAACCGGCGACCGAGGCCGACCTGGCCGCGGTGGGTGCGCAGCTCGGTCGCCCGCCCCGCGGCACCCGTGCGGTGGCCCACCGGTGCCCGTGCGGGCTGCCGGACGTGGTCGAGACGACGCCTCGACTGGCCGACGGCACCCCGTTCCCGACGCTGTTCTACCTGACCTGCCCGCGGGCGACGGCCGCGTGCAGCCGGCTGGAGTCCGCCGGCGTGATGAAGGAGATGGCGGAGCGGCTCGCCGAGGATCCGGAGTTGGCAGCGCGCTACGTGGCTGCCCACCGGGACTACCTGACCCGGCGGGAGGCGATCGGCGAGGTGCCGGAGATCGCCGGAGTCTCCGCGGGCGGCATGCCCGGCCGGGTCAAGTGCCTGCACGTGCATCTCGGGCATGCGCTGGCCGCCGGCCCCGGCGTCAACCCGTTCGGCGACGAGACGCTCGAACTGGTCGAACCGTGGTGGACCGGCGGTCCGTGCGTCGACGTGCCTACGACTGGATCACACTGACGTCGACGATCTCCGCGCCGGCCGGCGGGGCGAACGCGGATCCGTCGACCCGGTCGGAATAGCTGACGAGTTCGAGTGATGCCTTTTCGCCCGTGTCGGTGGTGCCGTTGAAGGCCGCGAGCACGCCCGACTCGGTCACGCAGACCGAGAAGTCCTGCGCCACCTCGTCGGGGCCGGCGTTCGGGTCCTTGATCCCGGTGACGTCGGCGCACAGTGACTTCTGGCCGGCGATGGTCCGTTCGGAGGTCTCGACGTCGGCGTCGGGGACCAGTGCCGCGATGGCGACCATGCCGAGTGCGACCTCGGGGGTGATGAAGCCGGGCCCGGCCACGCCGGCGACCAGGGTCGGGTCCCCGGCGGCGGCGGCATGGTTGGGCGCCTTCTGGCAGGTGACCCGACCGGACGCCGGGCCGCAGAAGATCATGTGTTCCGGTGTGAAGATCATGCGACCGTCGCCCTTGACGGTCGCGCTGTTCGGCGGCTGCTGCACGTAGCCGACCGTGTCGCTGTCGCTGCCCTCGATCCGGTATTCGGCGGTGTAGGTGAGGCTGGCCGCCTTGCCGAGCCGGTCGGAGAACTCCGACAGGATGCCGGCGGTGTCCACCACGTTCCGCACGGTGTCGATGACGCCACAGCCCAGCGAGCCGATGCCGAGGACGACGGCGGCCGGGATGGCGACGAAGCGCGCGGCGAAGTGTGCGCGGGGCGTTGTCATGACTGTCACTGTGCGCTCCGATCGACCCGCGTCGACGATCGCGTCGCGGGCCCGACACGAATCCGGGATTTCCGGCCGCCCCGGCCGGTGCGCCCGGACCCGGCGGCCCTAGTTTGGTGGGCATGGATTTCGTCGTACGCCGGGCGCGTACCTCGGACGTGCGGGTCATCCGCCAACTGATCGACACCTACAGCGGCGGCCGGCGGATGCTCAGCAAGGCCACGGTCACCCTCTTCGAGGACATCCAGGAGTTCTGGGTGGCGGTCCGCGCCGACGACGGGGTGGTGGTCGGCTGCGGGGCGCTGCACGTGATGTGGGAGGACCTGGCCGAGATCCGAACCGTGGCGGTCGACCCGGACTGCCGGGGCATGCGGATCGGTCACCGGATCGTCGATGCGTTGCTGGCCGCCGCCCGCGAACTGGGGGTGGCCCGGGTCTTCGTGCTGACCTTCGAGACCAGGTTCTTCGGCTCGTTCGGGTTCGTCGAGATCGACGGGGCGCCGGTCCCGCACCAGGTCTACGAGCAGTTGCTGCGCTCGTACGACGAGGGGGTCGCCGAGTTTCTCGGCCTGGAACGGGTCAAGCCCAACACCCTGGGCAACGTACGGATGCTGCTGCATCTGTGAGGGCGGCCCCGCCGGGGTCGACGTGACCTCGTAGGGTTGCGGCGTGACGAGAGTGGCGGCGATCGACTGCGGCACCAACTCGATCCGGCTCCTGGTGGCCGACCTGCCCGGGCCGGACGACCCGCCGGGCGCGCCGCTGGGCGACCTGATCCGGCAGATGGAGATCGTCCGCCTCGGGCAGGGCGTCGACCGCACCGGACGGCTGGCCCCGGAGGCGATCGAGCGCACCCGGACGGCGCTGGTCGGCTACGCCGAGCGGATCGAGTCGCTCGGCGTCGACCGGGTCCGGATGTGCGCCACGTCCGCGTCCCGCGACGCGTCGAATGCCGACGACTTCCGGGCCATGGTGCTCGACACGCTCGGGGTGGCGCCCGAGGTGGTGACCGGCGTCGAGGAGGCACGACTGTCGTTCACCGGTGCCGTACGCGGGCTGCCGGCGGACGCCCGTCCGCCGTACCTGGTCGTCGACATCGGCGGTGGGTCGACGGAGTTCGTCGTGGGCGGTGCCGAGGTCGAGAGCGCGGTCTCGGTCGACATCGGCTGTGTCCGGATGACCGAGCGGCATCTGCACGGCGATCCACCGAGCGCGGACCAGGTCGCGGCCGCCGAGGTCGACATCGCCGAGGCGGTCGACCGGGCGCTGGCCGTCGTACCGGGCCGGGAGGCCGCGACCCTGGTCGGCCTGGCCGGTTCGGTCACGACCGTGGTCGGCATCGCGCGGGAACTGCCCGAGTACGACCCGACCCGCATCCATCACGCCCGGGTGTCGTACGAGGCGGTGGCGAAGGTGACCGCCGACCTGCTGGCCCGGTCGGCGGCGCAGCGGATGGAGATTCCGGTGATGCACCCGGGCCGGGCCGACGTGATCGGTGCCGGGGCGCTCGTGCTGCGGATCATCATGGAGCGGGCCGGAATGACCTCGGTGGTGGCCAGCGAGCACGACATCCTCGACGGCATCGCCTGGAGCCTCGCCTAGTTGGCGGGGCAGGCGCCGGATCGGCTCAGCCGGAACGGCGCATCTCCGCGCGGAACTGCTCGCGCGGCTCGGCCTCGTCCCGCGACCACCACCAGCCGTAGCTGACCGCGCCCGGCTGCGGGACGGTGAGCGTGATCCGGGCGACCATCGGACCCTCGTACGCGGTGAACTGGTTGGGCGCGGTCTGGGCGAAGCGCACCACACCGGGCAGTTTCAGGCAGGCGACGTGCAGTTCGGGACGGCCACCCTCGCCGACCACGAGCACGGTGTGTTCGACGTGCTGGAGGCCGTCGCGGTCGTTGGTGGCCTCGTAGTCGAGGATCAGGGCCCGCCCGTGCACCGCCGAGGTGACCGCCATCCGGGCCACGAACGGGCCGCTTTCGGGGCCGTCGCCCCGGCCCCGGTAGACGCCCGGCGCGGCGGCGAGCCGACTGAGGAGTTCGTTGGCAGGCACGGCGTCAGATTAGCCGCAACACGCCAGCGGGTAGCGCGCGGTTGACGCTACTGTGCATTGCGAAGTAGCGTTCGTCGCGTGGACACCACCCAGTTGCTCAAGGGCGTGCTGGATCTCGCGGTACTCGCCGTGCTCAAAGACGAGGACGGTTACGGTTACGACATTCTGCGCCGGCTGCGCGCGGCCGGGCTTGACGAGGTGGGCGACGCCTCGGTCTACGGCACGCTGCGCAGGCTCTTCCAGTCAGGTTTCCTGACCACCTACGTCGTGCCGAGTGAAGCGGGCCCGCACCGCAAGTACTACTCGCTCAACGCCGCCGGCCGCGACCAGCTCAACCGCAGCGCCAAGGTCTGGCGCGAATTCGCCTCCACAATGGACACCTTGCTCGACGATCGGGGGACGGCGGCATGACCGAGCCGCGCGAGGGAATGGGTTGGCTCAGGCCTCAGTCATGTGGCCGCCGAGCGGAGCGAGGTGCCGTGTGAGTGAGCGGAGCGAGCGATTGGGTTGGCTCAGGCCTCAGTCATGTGGCCGCCGAGCGGAGCGAGGTGCCGTGTGAGTGAGCGGAGCGAGCGATTGGGTTGGCTCAGGCCTCAGTCATGCGGCCGCCGAGCGGAGCGAGGTGCCGCATGACCGTCACGAGTGGGCCGGAGATCACGCGCTACGTGCAGCAGGTGCGGGCGGCGCTCGCCGACCTGCCGCCGGCGGTCCGCGACGAGTTGCTCGAGGACCTGCCGGAACACCTCGCGGAGATCGCCGCCGAGGGGGAGGGTCCGCTGGTCGACCGGCTCGGTCCGCCGGCCGCGTACGCCGCCGAGTTGCGCGCCGCCGCCGACATTCCGGTCAAGCCGCCGGCGCCGAATCTCGACGACCGGATCGCCGGGGCCGTTCGCCGTGGTCGGACGCAACTGAAGGCGGCCGACACCCGGCTCGGTCCGCTGATCGGCTATCCGATGGTCTCCGACTTCCTGCGGCTGCTGCGGCCGGCCTGGTGGGTGCTGCGGGGCTACCTGGCCGCGATGGTGGTCGGGTTCTTCGTCAACGGCAACGGCCTGACGCTGGTTCCGAGGGTGGACGGCACGATCTTCGGCACCCTGTTCCTGATCGTCGCCTTCGTGGTCGGCTCGATCTGGCTCGGCCGGCGTGGCGCCGACCGCCTCGGTCGGTGGCAGCGGCGTGGGTTGCACGCCGTCGGGGTCGTGGTGGCTGTCTTCGGCTTTGTGGCGCTCGTTGATTCCGACCCTTCGCCGACCTACTACACGCCGACGTACAGCGATCCCTATTCGGAGGTCCGGGACGTGTACGTCTACGACGAGCAGGGTCGGCTGATCCAGAACGCGCGACTGCTCGACCAGGACGGCCGGCCGATCCGACTCGGCCAGCCGTGGTGCGAGGAGGCAATCCGGGCGCAGAACGAGGGAAGTCTAAAGTGGACCTACCCGTACTGCCCGGAGGGTGCGCCGATCAAGCCGTTCGCGACCGAGGTGCCCGCGCCGTCGCTGCCGCCGATCCCGTCGCCGTCGGAAGCCGCGCCGACCGACGCGGCGCCGACCGGTCCGGGGCCGTCGCCCACCGCGACGGTCGAGCCGACCCCATCCACGTCCGGTGTGCCGGAGCCCACATCGACCGGCTGAAGGTGCGCCGGATCGGGCCAAATTGATCAACTGTTCGGTCGGGGCAGATCGACCGGCTGGATCGATCATGTCGATTCCGTGAAATCGGGTCGATGAATGTCGGTGGTGCTCGTTACGGTGTCGCCTGCCAGATCAACCCCCATGGAAGGAAATCCTTCGTGTCTGAGCAGGTCGCACCGCCGCCCCCGCCGCCGGCCGGTGCCCCCAACCCCTCGATGACGCCTCCTCCGCCGCCGGCACCGCCGTCGCGTGGCAAGGCGTTCCTCGGCGGCATCGCCAAGCAGGTCATCGGCGTGGTCGTGGTCCTCGTCGTGATCGCTGTCGGCGGATTCATCTGGAACAACCTGACCGGTGACCCCTCGACGGCCAGCGTCGGCGACTGCCTGGTCGGTGAGGACGAGGACACCCTCAAGGTGATCGACTGCGGCGACGCCACCGCCCAGTGGAAGGTCGTCGGCAAGGTCGAGGACAAGTCCGAGAGCGAGTTCCGGGCCTCTGAAGGAATCTGCGCGGTCCACCCGACGAGCGAGATCGCGTACTGGTGGGGCAAGCCTGGCGGCAACGGCGACGTGCTCTGCATGGAGCCGGCCGCCGGGTAGAGACCGCCAGCCGGTTCGATGAAGCCGGCGGCGACGGGGCATACCTCGGGTTAAAAGGAGGTGTACGCCACGTCGCCGCCGGCTTCCGCGTTCCTGTCCGGCATGACACGCTGACGCCCACGCAAGACCACTGTGCGACCAGCCAACGATGACTGACCGACAGGAGGACGGCCGATGGGCGAAATGGTGAGCTACCGCAGTAACGGCGGGACCAGCGAGGGCTACCTCGCCCTGCCGACAGGTGAGCGGGCCTCCGCCGCCCCGGCCGTCATCGTCATTCAGGAGTGGTGGGGCCTGGTGCCGCACATCACGTCGATCGCCGACCGGTTCGCCGCGGCCGGATTCGTGGCCCTGGCCCCCGACCTCTACCACGGCAAGTCGACCAGCGAGCCCGACGAGGCCGGCAAGCTCATCATGGGCCTGGCGATGGATCAGGCGGCCAAGGACATCGGCGGTGCCGCCGATTACCTCGCCCAGCGCCCGGATGCCAACGGCCGGGTCGGCACCGTCGGATTCTGCGCGGGCGGCAGCCTCGCGCTGTGGTCGGCGACCCTGTCCGACCGGATCGTGGCGACCGTCGGCTTCTACCCGGTCCTGCCGTGGGAGCGGATGCGTCCGGAGTGGACGGACTACGCTGGCAAGGCGGCGGTCATCCACTGCTCCGAGGAGGACGGCACGTCGGCGGCCGAGGGCGTGGTCACGGCATCACGTGCCATCGAGGCAGCGGGCGGCGAGTGCGCCGTGCACGACTACCCGGGCACCCGGCACGCGTTCTTCAACGACGACCGGCCGGAAGTCTTCGACCGGGTGGCTTCGGCCAGCGCGTGGGCTCGTACCCTGGAGGTTTTCCGCACCAGACTCGCCGCCTGACCGGACGCGTCCCCGGTCTGGCAGCATGGGGACGCGTCGATCACGGGAGGTGGCGTGGTTAGCCGTACCGCTGCGGATGTGGTCGCTGGTGCCCGGAGCGCCGGCGACCTGGCCGCGCTGGATGCGGCGGTGGCGGACTGCTTCGCCTGCCCCCGGCTGGTCGGGTGGCGCGAGGAGGTCGCGACGACCCGGCGGGCGGCGTTCCGCGACCAGGTCTACTGGGGCCGCCCGGTGCCCGGCTTCGGCGCCGGCGACGCCAGGATCGGCATCCTCGGTCTCGCGCCGGCCGCGCACGGCGGCAACCGTACCGGCCGGATCTTCACCGGTGACCGCTCCGGCGACGTGCTCTTCGCGGCGCTGCACCGGGCCGGACTGGCGAACCAGCCGACCAGCCTGGCCGTCGACGACGGCCTCACCGTCCAAGGCACCCGGATCTTCGCGGCGGTGCGCTGCGCGCCGCCGGACAACAAGCCCACCCCGGCCGAACGTGACACCTGCGCGCCGTGGCTGCACCGCGAGATCGAACTGATCAGGTCCACCCTGCGGGTCGTGGTCGCGCTGGGCGCGTTCGCCTGGGCCGCGTGGTGGCCGGCCATGACCCGGGTGTACGGCGTACGCCCGCCCAGCCCGCGTCCGGCGTTCGGGCACGGCGCACACTGGGCCGGCGACGGACCGAACCCCGTTCCGCACCTGCTGGGCTGCTATCACGTCAGTCAGCAGAACACCTTCACCGGGCGACTCACCCCGGCGATGCTCGACGACGTGTTCGGGCGGGCGAAGAGCCTCGCCGGACTGGATTGAGGGCCGCTGTGGACGTCAATTCCCTGCGCCGGCTCTGGCCGTTGGCGGTCGTCGCGCTGCTGCTCGCGTTGACGGCGGTCGCGGCCGGGCATTCGTCGCTCAGGTTGAGCCGGGTCGAGCCGGCGGTCGACAGCGACGTCGTGCCGGGGTTGCCCGACTACTCGCAGGACCGGGAGATGCCGTCCTTCCCGCCGGAGCCCAGCCCGGTCGCCGCGGCCGAACCCACCGAGCTGCCCGGGTGGCTGGCCCCGCTGGCCGCCACGCTCTGTGTGCTCGCCGTCGTGGTGGCCGTCGGTCTGCTGGTGTGGGCGATGCTGCGCGACCGGCTGGGCCGCCGAACCCGCCGGGTCCGGCCGGACGCCCCGAAACGGGCCGCCGGCCGTACGGCCGAGGAGGTGGTCGCCGCCGTCGACGCCGGCCTGGTCGATCTGTCCGACGCCGACGCCGACCCGCGGCGGGCGGTCATCGCCTGCTGGTTGCGACTGGAACAGGCCGCCGCCGCGGCGGGCGTGCAGCGGGAGGTCGGCGACACCCCGACCGACCTGGTGACCCGGCTGCTCAGCGGCAACCGTGGGGTGAGCGCGGACGTGCTCGGCGCCTTCGCCACCGTCTACCGGGAGGCGCGCTACGCCACCCGTACCGTCGACGAGCGGATGCGTAACCAGGCCCGGGCCGCCCTGCAACGACTGCGCGGCGAACTCACCGCCGAGGTGCAGCCGTGACGAGTATCGACGATCTGCTCCAGCACGAGGAGGAGCCGGCGCGCCGGTCCCGGCGGGACCGGTCGGGGCTGCGGCGGTGGCTCCGTACGGCGGCGATCGCCGCCGCCTGCACCGCCGTGACCGCCTTCGGGCTGCGGCTGTTCGGGCTCGCGGTGCCGCTGGTCGCCGTCTTCGCCGGTTTCCTCGCGTTGCTCGTGCTGCGCCGGGTCACGGCGGGGCTCGTCCCGCCGGCCCCGGTACGCCCGCCGGTACGACCCGACGACGGCACCTACAACTGGTCCGCCCAGGATGCCCTGCAGAGCGCGGTCAGCCGGTGGGAGACGGCGCTCGCGCGGGCGCAGAACGACCCGGAGCGGTTCAACCGGGTGGTGCTGCCGGCGCTCGGTGAACTTGTCGACGAACGGCTGCGGCAGCGCCACGGCTGCACCCGGGCGACCGACCCGGAGCGGGCCCGCGCGCTGCTGACCGATCCACTGTGGAATTTGCTGGACACTCCGGCCAGGCGCAAGCCCAGGCCGGCCGACATCGCGGCGGCCGTCGCGCAATTGGAGCAAACATGACCGGTGGAGACGCCGTAACCGGAGGCCGGCGAGCGGGCGGAGTCACCGTGCCCGACGTGGGCCGGATGGCCCAGGCGGTGCTCGACTCGGTCGGCACGGTCGTCGTCGGCAAGCAGGACGCCCTCGAACTCGTGCTCGCCGGCATTCTCGCGGGCGGGCACGTGCTGCTGGAGGACCTGCCCGGCCTGGGCAAGACGCTGACCGCCCGGTCCTTCGCGCAGGCGCTCGGCCTCGACTTCCGCCGTCTGCAGTTCACGCCGGACCTGCTGCCCGCCGACGTCACCGGTTCGTTCCTCTACGACCAGAGCAAGGCCGACTTCACCTTCCGGGCCGGTCCGGTCTTCACCAACCTGCTGCTCGCCGACGAGATCAACCGAACCCCGCCGAAGACCCAGGCGGCACTGCTGGAGGCGATGCAGGAGAAGCAGGTGTCGGTGGAAGGTGTCACCTACCGCCTCGACGCGCCGTTCCACGTGCTCGCCACCGCCAACCCCATCGAGTACGAGGGCACCTATCCGCTGCCGGAGGCGCAGCTCGACCGGTTCCTGCTCCGCGTCTCGTTCGGTTATCCGGACCGGGAGCAGGAGTGGGACATCCTGCGCCGGCGGATCTCCCGCCAGCGCGAGGAGACCGAGCTCGAACCGGTCGTCGACGCCGCCACCCTGCTGGCCATGCAGGCCGCGCTGGAGACGGTCGTGGTCGAGGACTCCATCGGCCGCTACATCGTCGAACTGACCGCGGCCACCCGCGAGAACGCCTCGGTCCTGGTCGGTGCGTCGCCGCGCGGCTCGCTGGCGCTGCTGCTGCTGGCCCGGGCGAAGGCCGTGCTCGCCGGCCGTGACTACGTCATCCCGGAGGACGTGAAGGGGGTCGCCGTACCGGCGCTGGCCCACCGGATCACCCTGCGGCCGGAGATGTGGCTGCGCCGGGTCGACCCGTCGTTCGTCGTGGAAGAGGTGCTGGCCAGCACGCCGGCCCCGGCCAGCGGAGCACTGCCGACGTACGCGGCCGGCTTCTGATGCTGCGGCCCGCCGTGCCGGGCGCGCAGGCCGTGCCCGAGTACGACCACACCGACCAGCCGGACTGGACCCCGACCCGGGCGCTCGGTCGGGCCGTGCTGCTGGTCGGGCTGCTCCTCGTCGCCGGGGTGCTGCTCGGTCGGGTCGACCTTGTCGTGCTCGCCACGCCGTTCGCGCTCGGGACCGCGTGGGCGTTGCGCCGCCGTCCCGCCGGGCCGCCCCGACTGCGGATCGACGCCGGTGACGGCCATCTCGTCGAGGGCGGGCCGGTCAGCGGTACGGTCACCGTCGGCAACCATGCCGCCGCCGGCTACGATCTGGCCGTCGTACGCACCCGCACCTCGCCCTGGCTGCGGCTCGAGCGTGGTGACCGGCCGCACGCGATCGCCGTACCGGCCGGCGGCGAGGTCGACGTCGAGTTACGGGGCGAGGCGCTGCGCTGGGGACGTCAGCCGCTCGGACCGGCCGGGGTCCAGGTCGCGGCCGGTGACGGTCTCGTGGTCAGCCGGCCGGTGATCGCCGAGCCGCGGGGCGTACCGGTCTATCCGGTCACCGACCCGTTCGACGCCGACGAGGCGATGCCGCGGGCCGCCGGACTGGTCGGCGGGCACCGGTCCCGGCGGCCGGGTGAGGGCGGCGAGCTGGCCGGCGTACGGATCTTCGGGCCGGGCGACCGGCTGCGGCGGATCGACTGGCGGGTGTCGCTGCGGACCCGGCAACTGCACGTGGCGTCGACGCTGTCCGACCGCGACGCCGAGGTCGTGCTCCTGCTCGACGTACTCGCCGAGGCCGGCAGGTCGGGCGGGGTCAAGGGCAGCCCGTCGGTGCTCGACACCACCGTGCGGGCCGCCGCCGCGGTCGCCGAGCACTACCTGCACCGCGGCGACCGGGTGTCGATGCTGGAGTACGGGCCGGCCGCCCGACGGTTGCGTCCGGCCACCGGCCGCCGGCAATACCTGACGGTCCTCGAATGGCTGCTCGACGTACGCGCCGAAGCGAGCCCGTACGAGCCGTACGACCAGGTTTTCGGTCCGCACGTGCTGTCGTCGGACGCGCTCGTGGTGGTGCTCACCCCGCTCGTCGACCCGCGCTCGGCGGAGATGCTCGCCCGCCTGGCCCGGTCCGGCCGGTTCGTGGTCGCCGTCGACACGCTGCCGGACACGGCGGCCCCGCCCGGCCGGGGGCAGTGGAGCGACATCGCGCACCGGCTGTGGCGTCTCGACCGCGACAACACCATCGGCCAGCTACGTGAGCACGGCGTCCCGGTCGTCGCCTGGGCCGGCGCCGGCAGCCTCGACCTGGTGCTGCGCGACGTGGCCCGGCTGGCCTCCGCACCCCGGCCGGTGCACCGGTGATCTCGTCGGTCGTCGAGCGGATCCGGTCGGTCCGCACCGTGGTGACCCGGGCGACGCTGCCGCCGCTCGGGGTCCGTGGCGGTATCCTGCTCACCGGGATCGTGGCGCTGGTGCTGGCGTACCCGGCGCAGATCTTCCTCAGCCGCTTCGCCTTCGCCCTGTTCGTCGCCGCCGTCCTGCCGGTGGTCGCCCCCGGGGCCGGTGGGCGACCGTCTTCGCGGTCGTCACCGTCGGCGGCTGGGTGCTGTCCACCACCCGGTACGGCGAACCCGTGGCACTGTGGCGGCTGCTCGGCCTGGCCACCTTCCTCTACCTGCACCACACCCTGTGCGCCCTCGCCGCGGTCCTGCCGTACGACGCGGTCGTCGCCCCCGAGGTGTTCACCGGCTGGTCGGTGCGCGCCGGGGTGGTGGTGCTGGCCTCGGCCGTGCTCGGCATCCTGCTGCTGGCCGCCGCGCAGTGGGGCGGTGACCGTACCTTCCTCGCCGCCGCGCTGGCCGGGTTCGCCGTCGCGGTCGGTGTCGCGGCGCTGCTCGCCCGCCTGCTGCGCCGCTGACGGCGTCCCGTCCGAGGGAAACCGGCGGTCCGGGCGGACGTGACCGCCGACACGGAGCGACATCACACCGTTGTCCTCGGTCACAAAGGCCGGTATCGGAGGCATAACCGGCGGCCGGCAGGAGAAAGATGGAGGCGTGAAACCGCAGCGGATTCTGGTGGTGGGCGCCGGTCACGTCGGGCTCTACGCGGCTCTGCGCCTGTCGAAGAAGCTCGGGTCGCGCGAGGCGGAAGTCGTCGTCGTCGACCCGCAGCCCCACATGACCTATCAGCCGTTCCTGCCCGAGGCGGCAGCCGGCAACATCTCCCCGCGGCACTCCGTCGTGCCGCTGCGCCGCGAACTTCGTCGGTGCCAGATCGTCGCCGGAACCGTCACCCGGGTCGAACACGCCCGCAAGACCGCGACCGTGCAGCCGATCATCGGCCCGGCCCGCGAGATCGGGTACGACCACATCGTCGTCGCCCCCGGCGCGGTCTCCCGCACCCTGCCGATTCCCGGCCTGCGCGAGCACGGCATCGGGTTCAAGACCATCGGTGAGGCCATCTACCTGCGTAACCACGTGCTCGACCGGCTGGATGTGGCGGCGGCCACCGCCGACCCGGAGACCCGTCGGAGCGCGTTGACGTTCGTCTTCGTCGGCGGCGGCTACGCCGGCATCGAGGCGCTGGCCGAGATGGAGGACATGGCCCGGGACGCGCTGAAGTACTACCCGGAGCTGAAGGCCGAGGACATGCGGTGGGTGCTGGTCGAGGCGACCCAGCGGGTGCTGCCCGAGGTCGACCGGGACATGGGCGCGTACACGGTCGAGGTGTTGCTCAAGCGGGGGATGGACATCCGGCTGGACACCCGGCTGGAGTCGTGTGTCGACGGGCTGGTGAAGCTTTCCGACGGCGACGCCTTTCGCGCCGACACCATCGTCTGGACCGCCGGCGTCAAGCCGTCGCCGATGCTCGACAACACCGACCTGCCGCGTGACGAGCGCCGCCGCGTCACCTGCCTGCCGACGCTCCAGGTGGTCGACGGGGACAAGATCGTCGAGGGTGCCTGGAGCGCCGGCGACTGCGCGGCCGTACCGGACCTGACCGGCCCGCCCGGGGCCTTCTGCTCGCCGAGCGCCCAGCACGCCGTACGGCAGGCGTCCCGGCTGGCCGACAACATCCGGGCGGTGATCCGGGGCCAGGAGCCGGTCGAATACAAGCACAAGCACGCCGGCAGCGTCGCCAGCCTCGGCCTGCACAAGGGCGTCGCCCAGGTCTACGGGATCAAGCTCAAGGGCCTGCCGGCCTGGTTCATGCACCGGACGTACCACATGAGCCGGATCCCGTCCCTGAACCGGAAGGTACGGGTCGTCGTCGACTGGACGCTGGCCTTCGTCCTGCGCCGCGAGGTGGTCGCGCTCGGGCAGCTGCACGACCCGCGCGAGGAGTTCCTGGAGGCGACGCCCCGGCTGGACGCCGACAGCCGGGCCTGACGCTCCACCTGACCCGGGCGCCGGCCGGCGCCCGGGTCAGCGCACCTTCCAGGTCCAGGCGTCGGCCGACCGGGTGGGCGGGCCGAGAAGCTGCTCCAGCGCGCTGCGCAGGCTGTCGCCGTTCGCTGTCCCGTCGGCCAGGGCCACGCAGGAGGCACCCCAGAAGTCGATGTCGGCGCCGGCCCGCTGCCGGTCCTCGTCGTCGATCGCCGGCACCGCCCCGGTTCGGGCCACCTCCGCCAGCAGCGCCGACGTGGCCTGCTTGTAGGTGCCCATCGACGCCCGCCCGTCCGCCGCGTACGGCCCGATGAAGAACCCCTCGGGCAGGGCGAACTCGGCGTTCGCCGCCGCCGCCCAGCGCTGCGGCCACGGCTCCTGCGGGGTCGGCAGCGGCACCGGCACCAGCACGCCGCCCGGCTCGACGCAGTCGCGCCAGTGCCCGCCGGTGATGAACTGCGGCAGCGGCGGGCGTTCGGCGGTCGGCAGCGGTGCGGGGAAGACCGTCGCCAGCGCGACCGCGACCGCGCCCGGGACGAGCAGCCGTACCGGCCGACCGGAAGCCCGCAGCGCCCGGTCGACGGCGAACGCGAGGACCGTGGCGATCAGCGGTACGGCCGCGACGGCGAACCGCATCGGCAGCGCGCCGTCGATCACCGGCACCCCGAGCAGCAGCGCGTACGGGCCGGAGATGGTGGTGCGTACGCCGTCGATCACCAGTTCGGGGCCGAGTGACAGGGCCGCCATCACGACCGTGGCGATCGTGCAGGCGCTGACGAGTGGCCGGCGGATCAGCCAGGCGGTGCAGCCGACCGCGACGACGATCAGCGGCCAGCCGAGGAAGGTGTTGTATTCGGCCGGGCCGGTGGTCAGCCGGGCCGAGTCGTCGCTGCCGGTGACCGACAGCGGCGAGAACGCCGACCAACTCGCCAGGTCGGCGGAGAAGTAGTGCGGGCTGAACATGCCGTTCGGCACGCTGCCCGGTCCGGCGAACTGGAACCACAGCGGGTAGGCGAGCACGAGGCTGGCGGAGCCGACCGCGAGCGCCATGCCGGCGGCGGCGCCGGGCAGGATCCGCCGGACGTGTGGCCAGTTCACGGCGGCGTACGCCAGCGTGATCACGACCAGGGTGAGCGCGGTGAGGAAGACGACCTCCTCGCCGATGAACACCTGCGCGGTCACGGCCGCCCCGAGCCCGAGCCCGGACGTGACGATCCGCCGCCGGTCCGGGCCGGTGGCACCGGTCGGGCCGACGGTGCCGGTCGGATCGGCGGTGCCGGTGGGATCGGCGGTGCCGGTCGGATCGGCGGCGCGGACCAGGCGGACGACCAACCAGACGATCACCGGAACCATGAACTGGGCGGTCATGTGGAGGTGGCTGTTGGTCTGCGAGACCATCGCCGGGGCGAAGCCGCACAGACCGGCGCCCAGCGCGGCGGCGAACCGGTGCAACCGCGCCGTACGGGTGAACAGCAGATACCAGGCGATCGCCGTCGCGGCCAGACACAGCCCGGCCAGCACGGCGAACGTGACCGGTACGCCGAACAGCAGCGTCACCGGGGCGAAGACCACACCCAGCAGGATCACCGTCGTGTTGGCCATCAGATTGACGCCGTCCGGTGCGTTCAACCGGTCGGTCCGCAATCCGACATCGCCGAACAGCAGGCGGGCGTCGTTGGCGAGGAACCACTCGTAGAGCGTCTGGTCCTCGGGGTTCAGCGCCAGCACCCGGCTGCCCGGGTCGGGCCACAGCCCGTGTGTGACCCAGCCGGCGATGACGAGGAAGATGAGGCAGATTACGAGGTCGGGGGCATGATCACGGATCGTGCTCGGTCGTCCGGCCGGGCTGGCCCGCCGTCCGTCCGACCCGTTCGCCGGGTCCGTCGAATCCTGTCCGGCGTCCGTGGCGGCAGTGCTGGTCACGGCCATGACCCTAGCGTCGCGCGCTGCGACGGGTACGCCCCGGTCGGTATAGACCGGCTACCGTATGGGCAGCGCGGCAATCGGCCGCTGCAGACCGCCCGGCCCGGGTGGTGGAACGGCAGACACGGCCGCCTTAAAAGCGGCTGCCGAAAGGCGTGCGGGTTCGATCCCCGCCCCGGGCACCTCGTGCGTTCAGCGTGCTCACAGGCTGTGGAACTCCCGAATATTCGTGGAGGAGATTACTGTTGTAGTGCACGGTCACCGTGCAACGACCTCTGAAGGAGGCCTGACAGTGAGAACTTCCAACCCGGTGCTGGCCCGGCTCGGCCGCGCGGCCGAGCGCGAGCGGGCCGCCGGGTACGCCCCCGCCGGCCAGTTCGGTCAGCCGTACCCGACGGCGGCGGGATACCCGGCCGCGCCGCCCGCCGTGCAGCCGATGTCGGTGGACGACGTCGTCGTCAAGACCGTCACCCTGCTCGGCATCGTCGGCGCCTCGGCCGCCGCCGCGTGGGTCCTCGTGCCCGACGCGCTGCTCAGCGCGGCCTGGATCGGTGCGGCGGTCGTCGGGCTCGTGCTCGGCCTGGTCATCTCGTTCTCCCGGATGGCCAACCCGGCACTGGTCGTCACCTACGCCGTCGTCGAGGGTGTCTTCGTCGGCATGGTGAGCAAGTACTTCGAGGTCGTCGCCGGCTTCCAGGGCATCGTCCTGCAGGCGGTGGTCGCCACCTTCGGGGTGTTCTTCCTGATGGCGATGCTCTACAAGGTCCGGGCGATCCGGGCCACGCCGAAGTTCGTCCGCGGCATGATCGCCGCGATGGTCGGCCTCTTCGCCGTCATGCTGATCAACCTGGTGCTGTCGCTCTTCGGCGTTGACACCGGGCTGCGTAGCGGGGGCGCGCTGGCGATCGGCTTCAGCGTCATCTGCATCATCGTGGCCGCGCTCAGCTTCGTCCTCAGCTTCCACGAGGTCGAGGAAGGCGTCCGGATGGGGCTGCCGCAGCGCTACTCCTGGACCGCCGCCTTCGGCATCCTGGTCAGCCTGATCTGGCTCTACATCGAGATCCTGCGGCTACTCAGTTTCTTCCAGGGCGACGACTGACCGTCCCCTACCGGCGCCGTCGCCCGACCGGCCGCGCCACCGACCACCAACCGACGCCCGCCCCACCCCGGGGCGGGCGTCGCCCTTTCTCGAGCACGGCCCTCCGGTGCGGCGGCGACCCGGCCCTGGCCTTCCCGGCCCTGGCCTTCCCGGCCCTGGCCTTCCCGGCCCTGGCCTTCCCGGCCCTGGCCTTCCCGGCCCTGGCCTTCCCGGCCCTGGCCTTCCCGGCCCTGGCCTTCCCGGCCCTGGCCTTCCCGGCCCTGGCCTTCCCGGCCCTGGCCTTCCCGGCCCTGGCCTTCCCGGCCCTGGCCTTCCCGGCCCTGGCCTTCCCGGCCCTGGCCTTCCCGGCCCTGGCCTTCCCGGCCCTGGCCTTCCCGGCCCTGGCCTTCCCGGCCCTGGCCTTCCCGGCCCTGGCCTTCCCGGCCCTGGCCTTCCCGGCCCTGGCCTTCCCGGCCCTGGCCTTCCCGGCCCTGGCCTTCCCGGCCCTGGCCTTCCCGGCCCTGGCCTCTCCCCGCCCTGGCCTTTCCCGGCCGAAGGGACCGGCGATCAAGGCCACCTGCCGTCCTGGCTGCCGATCCGCCCAAGCGGGCGCGACAGCGACCCGACCACCGCCGGGATCGCGGCCAGCGATTGTCGTTGATCTGGGCGGGAGAGACCTTATCCAGCCCGGGTAAGGTCTCTCCCGCCCAGATCAACACGACAGCCGAATGTGACGCGGGCGCGCTGGCAGACCCGTTCCACCCGAGCCCCCGTGCACCGGCAGCATTCGGCGAAGCAATCGACGGACAGGTCTGACCGCAACCAGGGTCGCGAGTCGACCGAGCGCCGCCGCACCGTCTGGAGCCCGAGGACATGCGGCGAAGCCGTCACACCTCGCGGGGTGAAGACGGTGCATGGGGTGGCGCGAAGCGGAGCGAGCCGGCCCCGCCGGGGGTGGGGCCAGCCAACTCAGTCCGAGCGCCGCCGCACCGTCTGGAGCCCGAGGACATGCGGCGAAGCCGTCATGCCCGGAGGGTGAAGACGGTGCATGGGGCGGCGCGAAGCGGAGCGAGCCAGCCGAGGCGAAGGCGAGGTCGGTCAACTCAGCCATAGACTGGCCCGCCATGAGTGTCGAGGAGTTCGGCCGCGCAGTGGATCTGCTTGCGCGTCAGGTCGGTCACTGGGAGGCGCCGCGCTGGCGGGCCACGGCGGGCTCCGGCGGGATCCTGCCCAACCGGGGTCCCGTCGTGGCGGGTTCGGCCGTTTCGGTCGACCGGGATGCCCCGCCGGCCCGGCGGGATCTCATGCACGCGCTGGTGCAGCGGATCGCCGATCGGGCGGCCGACGCCGAGGGCGAACCCCGGCGGCCGGTGCCTCGGCTGTCGAACGATCTCGCCCTCACCGATCAGTTGAAGGTGGTCGCCGCGGACCTGGTCGCCGCCGGCCCGGCACCGGACCTGCTCGGCGCGGCCGTCGCCGACGTACAGGAGACCCGGCGCGCACTGTGACCGTACGGTGTTGCCAAGATCCCCGTGATCAGGGAGTCGGACGCCCGACACGCCGGCGACCCGCCGGTACTGGTCCCTGATCACGAGGATCTTGGTGGGTCAGCTCAGGCGTTCGAGGATCATCGCCATGCCCTGGCCGCCGCCGACGCACATCGTCTCGAGACCGATCGTGCGGTCGTGCCAGTCGAGGGCGTTGAGCAGCGTCCCGGTGATCCGTGCCCCGGTCATCCCGAACGGGTGCCCGACCGCGATCGCGCCGCCCATCACGTTGAGCTTGTCGAGCGGGATCCCCAGTTCCCGGTACGACGGGATCACCTGTGCCGCGAACGCCTCGTTGATCTCGACCAGGTCGACGTCGTCGATGGTCATGCCGGCCCGGCGCAGCGCCTGCCGGGATGCCTCGACCGGGCCGAGCCCCATGATCTCCGGGGACAGCGCGCTCACCCCGGTCGACACGATCCGGGCCAGCGGGGTGATGCCCAGCTCCCGGGCCCGGCTCTCGCTCATCACGACCACGGCGGCGGCGCCGTCGTTGAGCGGGCAGCAGTTGCCGGCGGTGACCCGGCCGTCCGGACGGAACACCGGCTTGAGCCCGGCCACCCCCTCCAGGGTCACCCCGGGCCGCGGGCCGTCGTCGGTGCTGACCACCTCACCGGACGGCAGCGTCACCGGCGTGATCTCGCGGGCCCAGAACCCGTCCGCGATGGCCTTCTCGGCGAGGTTCTGGCTGCGTACGCCGAACTCGTCCATGTCGGCCCGGCTGACGTCGTACGCCTGGGCGAGGTTCTCCGCCGTCTGCCCCATCGCGAGGTAGACGTCGGGCAGTTCGCCGTCGAGCCGGGGGTCGTGCCACGGCTGTCCGCCGCCCTGCGCCTGTGCCGTCGAGCGCTCCCGCGCCGCCGCGAACCGCGGGTTCTGCCAACCGCCGCCGACCAGTTCCTGTGCCTGCGGCGGCAGGCTGTCGGAGTTGCCCCGGGCGTACCGGGAGACGCACTCGACGCCGGCGGAGACGAAGATGTCGCCTTCTCCGGCGGCGATGGCGTGGAAGGCCATCCGGGTGGTCTGGAGCGACGAGGCGCAGTAGCGGGTCACGGTCGCCCCGGGCACGGTGTCGAGGCCGAGCAGTGTGCCGACCACCCGGGCCATGTTGAAGCCCTGCTCGCCGCCGGGTAGGCCGCAGCCGAGGTAGAGGTCGTCGATCCGTGTCGGATCGAGCTGCGGCACCTTGTCCAGGGCGGCCCGGACGATGGTGGCCGCGAGGTCGTCGGGCCGGAGCTCGCGCAGCGATCCCTTGGCCGCGCGGCCGATGGGGGAGCGGGCGGTGGAGACGATGACGGCGGTGCGGGACGGCTCTGTCGACATGAGCCCAACTTAACCCGCGGGTAACTTCGTCGGGAAGATCGGCGGACGGAGCGGTGCCTCAGCGGCGGTCGACACCGCTCGCCGCGCGGGCGACCGCCGGCAGCAGCGCGTGCGCCCAGACCCGGTAGCCGTCCGCCGAGGGGTGGTAGCCGTCGTAGCAGAGCGTGCCGGCGTCGGCCCGGAACACCGGCCCCGCCTCGGCGGCCAGGTCGACGGTGTGGCCGCCCGACTCGTGCACCGCCCGCGCCTGTGCCCGCGCCGTCACCCGTCCGGCCCACCCGACCACCTGCCGCAGCGGCGGGGCGATCGACCGTACGGCGCCGAGGTCGGGGCAGGTGCCGACGACGACCTCGACGCCGGCCGTACGCAGCCGCCGTACGGCCGCGCCGAGGTGCGCGGCCGCCTCGACCGGCCGGCGTAGACCGGTGGCGTCGTTGGCCCCGATCAGGATGACCGCCACGTCCGGAAGCTGCCCCAGCAGCGCCCGCGCCACCTGCGTGGCGAGATCGGTCGACCGGGACCCGGAGACGCCGACGCTGGACAGTTCGACCCGTCGCCGCCCGGCGGTCGGGCCGTCGCCTTCGCTGAGCAGCCGGGCCAGTTGGCCACCGACGGTGTCGGCCATCTGGTCGACACCGACGCCGAGCGCCAGCGAGTCGCCGAGCAGGACCAGGCGCAGCGGCGGGGCCGACCGGTCACCGACCGTCGCGCGCAGCGTCAGGCCCATCTCCGGTTGCGCGTAGCGGCGGGTACGGGCCACCAGTGCCTCGCCAGCGAGCAGTGCCGCGCCGCCGACCGTGCCGGCGAGCAGGGTGAGGGCGGCGGCCCGCCCGACGCGTACGGCCATGCCGCTCACCGTGTCACCCCGGGGCGGGCGAGGCACACCGGCGACCGTTCACCGGGGTTCCTCCACCGTGGAGGGTTGTCCCACGTCGTGTGACCCATGCCCCAAGGGTACGGCGATCGGCGCCGGATCGTCGGTTCGCGCATTGCCGAACAGGGCCGGCAGCCCACCGGCCGGCAGCGGAGCGAGCCAGGCCGGCCGGTGCCGCCGCAGTTGTGCCCAGCGGCCACCCGGCCCACGGTCGCGGCCGGCGACCTGGGTGCCGCTGACCTCGGTGCCCGGCTGGCGGGCGGCCTGCGCGGCGGCCTCGGTCAGCGAGCGCACCCCCTCGCCGGCCGCCGGTGCGGGCCGCCGCTCCTCGCCGGCACCGAGCGCGGCCAGGACCGTGGGCAGCATCGCCGCCACCGCCACCGCGTAGCCGTCGGCGGACGGGTGGTAGCGGTCCCAGGCGAACATCCGGACCGGGTCGGCGGCGAACCGTGGACCCAGCAGGTCGCCGAGCGACACCGTGCGGCCGCCCGCCTCGACCACCGCCACCGTCTGGGCCGCCGCCAACTGCCGGCTCCACCGGCGGGCCAGCCACCGCAGCGGTGGCTTGATCGGCTGGATCGCGCCGAGGTCGGGACAGGTGCCGACGACGACCTCGGCACCGGCCCGACGCAGATCACGTACGGCGTCGACCAGGTGGCGCACCGCGATCCCGTACGGCGTGCGGTTGGTGACGTCGTTGCCGCCGATCAGGATGACCGCGAGATCGGGTTTCTCCTCGATCGCCACCTCGACCTGCGGGGCGAGGCCGGAGGAGATCGAACCCACGACCGCGAACCGGCGCAGCCGTACCGGCCGCCCCAGCCGGCGGGACACGCCGGTGGCCAGCAACGCGCCGGGCGTCTCCCGTGGACGGTGGACGCCGTAGCCCGCCGCCGTCGAGTCACCGAGGACGACGAGGGTGATCGGTCGGCCGGGGAACTTGGCGCCGTAGAGGCCGTCACCGCGCGGCGGCGGGGCCTCGGCCATGGGGATGGTGCGGCGGGCCCGGTTGGCCTGACCGAGCACCACCCCGCCGAGAGCCACGGCGGTGGCCGTGGTCAGACCCGCGCCGATCGCGGCCGCCCAACCCACCCGCCGGGCGATCCGCCACGAGGCCGATCCCCGTTCGACCGTCTCCACCCGAGCCATTCGCGTCCCCCCGGACCGTCGTCTGCGCGCCGGCGCCCTCCACGGAAAGACCGACCGGCGGGAACAGTCCGGGCGGTCGTGCCGCGGGCGCCGTACGGTCTTCGAGGTTATCTCCCGGGTGCGACACCCGGCTGCGGCCGTTGCCTAGATCCGCGACCGGTTGGGTACGTACCGCGACGGAGGCGTCGGTTGGCGGGTGGGTGCATCATTGGCGACAGGGAGGCGTGACATGGCCAAGAGTCTGAAGCGGACCGCCGCTTTCGCGGCGTTGGGGCGGGCGCTCACGTCGGGCGCCCGTGGTGGTCCCGGCCTGGGCAAACGGATCGGCGCGGTGCCACGGATGATCAAAGCCACCGCGCGTGGCGAGTACGACGGCGGCCTGCGGCTGGCGATGATGGCCGCCGCGACGGCGTACATCGCGTCGCCGGTCGACCTGGTGCCGGAGTTGTTCCTGACCGTCTTCGGCCTGGCCGACGACGCGCTCATGGCGACCTGGCTGGCCGGTTCGATCCTCGCCGAGACGGAGCGGTTCCTGGAGTGGGAGGCCAAGCGCAGCACGGTGATCCCGGGGCAGGTCGTGACCTGAACTGCACGTAGTCTTGACGTGACCCGTGCGACCACCGGCCCGGCCACCTGCCGTGGCGCTTCCAAGAAGGGCACAACGACGTGCGCTACTCCGACAATGTCGTCGAGCTGATCGGCAACACCCCGCTGGTACGGCTCCGCAGCGTCACCGAGGGCATCGCCGCCACGGTGCTGGCGAAGGTCGAATACTTCAACCCCGGCGGCTCGGTCAAGGACCGGATCGCCCTGCGGATGGTCGAAGAGGCCGAGAAGGCCGGGCTGCTGCAGCCCGGCGGCACGATCGTCGAACCGACCAGCGGCAACACCGGCGTCGGCCTGGCCCTGGTGGCACAGCTCAAGGGCTACCGCTGCGTCTTCGTCTGCCCGGACAAGGTCAGCGAGGACAAGCAGAACGTGCTGCGGGCGTACGGCGCCGAGGTGGTGGTCTGCCCGACGAACGTCGCGCCGGAGGACCCCCGGTCCTACTACAACGTCTCCGACCGGCTGGCCCAGGAGATCCCCGGGGCGTGGAAGCCCAACCAGTACTCCAACCCCGCCAACACGCGGTCGCACTACGAGACGACCGGTCCGGAGATCTGGGAGCAGACGGCCGGCCGGATCACCCACTTCGTCGCCGGTATCGGCAGCGGCGGCACCATTTCCGGCATCGGCCGCTACCTGAAGGAGGCGTCCGAGGGGCGGGTCCGCATCGTCGGCGCCGACCCCGAGGGCTCGGTCTACTCCGGCGGCACCGGCCGGCCCTACCTCGTGGAGGGCGTCGGCGAGGACTTCTGGCCGGAGAACTACGACCGGACCGTCTGCGACGAGATCGTGGAGGTTTCCGACAAGGAGTCCTTCGACCTGACCCGGCGGCTGGCCCGGGAGGAGGGGCTGCTGGTCGGCGGTTCGTGCGGCATGGCGGTCGTCGCCGCGCTCGACGTCGCCCGGCGCGCCGGGCCCGACGACATCGTCGTGGTGCTGCTGCCCGACGGCGGTCGCGGCTACCTCTCGAAGATCTTCAACGACGAGTGGATGGCCCGCTACGGGTTCCTGGAGACCGGCGGGGCCGAGGCGACGGTGGCCGAGGCGCTGGCCGGCAAGCCCGGCGGCATGCCGGAGTTGATCCACGTGCACCCGACCGAGACGGTCCGGGACGCGATCGACTACATGCGCGAGTACGGCGTCTCCCAGCTTCCGGTGCTCAAGGCCGAACCGCCGGTGGTGACCGGCGAGGTCGCCGGCTCGGTCGCCGAGCGCGACCTGCTCGACGCGCTCTTCACCGGTCAGGCACAGCTGCACGACATGGTCGAGCGGCACATGGGGCCGCCGCTGCCGGTCGTCGGCGGCGGGCAGCCGGTGAGCGAGGCGGTCACGCTGCTGGAGAAGTCCGACGCGGCGCTCGTGCTCGTCGACGGCAAGCCGAAGGGCGTGCTGACCCGGCAGGACCTCCTGGCGCATCTCGGCGCCCGATGATGGTGTCCGGATGTCGCACAACCTGTCCGACCGGTCGGGTCCGCGGCGCCGTTGACTAGGTGTACGCAGGACGCCACGGCCTGCGGCACGACAACCAGAACAAGTCTTCGCACGAGCGGTGACCACCGGCGATGCCCCGCCAGCTCCCGACGGTCCCGCACCGCCCACCTGACCAGGTGACCGGCAGCCTCCGCCGGTCTGACGCCTCCGGCCAGGCGTTCCCCCCGGATCCGGGTGGGCACGGCGGGCGAGGGCGCGTGACCATACGGTTCCCCCGCATACATCGGTCACGTGCTCTCGCCCGCCACACTCTTCCAAGTGCCCGGCACGCGCTCAGGGCAGCTGACGGTCGTACCGGATCTCCTCGATCGGTGGGCCGAATCTGCTGTCGCGGGACTGCCCGGCCGGGCGCCACCCACCCCGCTCGTAGAACGCCCGCGCGCGGTCGTTGCCGGCCAGGACCCACAGCGCGGCCCGCTGCCAGCCCTGTTCCGACAGGGTCGCCAGGGCGCCGGTCATCAACATTCGCCCGGTCCCCTTTCCCTGCTCGGCCGGGTCGAGATGGATCGCGTAGAGCAGGCCGGTGCGCGGTTCGTCGTCTTCGTCGTCCGGGCCGACGTACGTGAACCCGACCAACTGGTCGTCGCGTTCGGCGACGGTGAGCACATGCGTCGCCCGTTCGTGACTCCACCGCTCCACCCACCAGGCGGCGAACACCGGCGCCGACACCTGGGTGAGTGCCCGCCGGCTTACCAGGCCGGCGTAGGCGTCGATTCGGGAACGGTGGTGCAGATCGGCGACCCGGGGAATGTCCGCGGCCTCCGCGGTGCGCAACGAGACCGGCATCCGCCGATTCTATGCCCGGGTAGTAGCGGCTCAGGCCGGTGCACCGGCGGGCGCCGACAGCCCGGCTACGCCGTGGGCGGCACCGGCACCCGGGTCAGGTCGTCAGCCACCACAAGATCACCGTCGAACCGCTCCCGGGCCTCCGCCGCGAACCGCTCCGGATCCGGATACCGCTGTGAGAAGTGGGTCAGCACCAACCGGCGTACCCGGGATTCGGCCGCCACCCGGCCCGCCTGCGCCGCGGTCAGATGACCGACCTCGGCGGCGAGGGCGGCGTCCTCGGACAGGAACGTCGATTCGATCACCAGCAGGTCGGCCTCCTCGGCCAGGGCGAACACGTTGTCGCACAGGCCGGTGTCCATGACGAACGCGAACCGCTGGCCGCGCCGGTGCTCGCTGACCGCCGCCAGGGGCACGCGGCGCCCGTCCAGGTCGAGGTGGCCGTCGCGCTGCAACGCGCCGACCGCCGGCCCGGAGATGCCGTACGCCTCGAGCCGGTCCCGCAGCATCCGCCGCCCGTCCGGCGCCACGAGCCGGTAGCCGTACGTCTCGACGGGGTGCCGCAGCCGCCGCGCCTCGAGCACCCCGGCACCGATCTCGAAGCGCTGACCGTCGAAGCCGACCGGTTCGGCGCGTACGTCGGTGACGTCGTGGAACGAACTGGCGTGCCGGAGCCGGTCGTAGTAACGGGCACCGCCGGCGGGGAAGTGCACCGGCACCGGATGCGGCACCCGGTCCAGCGACAGTCGTTGGATGAGACCGGGCAGGCCCAGGCAGTGGTCGCCGTGGAAGTGGGTGACGCAGACCCGGGTCAGGTCGGTCGCGGAAACCCCGGCGAGCAGCATCTGCCGCTGGGTGCCCTCACCCGGGTCGAACAGGATGCCCTCGCGGTCCCAGCGCAGCAGGTAGCCGTTGTGGTTACGGCGTCGGGTGGGCACCTGACTGGCCGTGCCGAGTACGACGAGTTCGCGCGACGACACGCGTCGGCCGCCTTCCGCAGACCGGGGAACAGAACCGGGAACAGGACGACCCCCGGGGGATTCCGCTGACGCGGGCCGGCTGGACTGGGCCGGCACCCCCGGGGGTCGGGTGGCTGTCGTGGTTTCGCCGCGCCGCTGCCACACGGTCTCGACGAACGAACAACTGTCAAGGACAGCGGCTAGCGGGCAGCCACCTCACGAGTCCGATTGCCTATCAAAGCCTGGACCACCTCCCTTCCCGTGTACGGCCACGCTATCCAGTGGCCGCGCGGAGCGGCAACGGTTTTTCGTGATCGCTACCGGGGCGGTCCGTAGCCGGGGGCGTACCCGTAGCCGTAGCCCGCCGTCCGCTCGGCGACGAGACGCTTGCGGTGCGCACCCCGACGCAGGCCGACCACCAGGGCGATCACCCCGCCGACGACGAACCCGAGACAGGGCAGCACGGTCAGCGCGCCGATCCCGCCGAACAATGCGCCGAAGGACCCGAACATCTCCCCGAACGCCGGCGGGGGGCCGACCGCGAGAGCCGTGGGGCCGGTACCTCCGGTGCAGGTCAGTTCGTAGGTGCCGGCGCTGGCGGCGGAGAGTTCGTAGAGACTGCGCCACTCCCCGGTCGCGTTGGTCACGGTCCAGTTGGTCGTGGACGTGCCGAGATCGGCCGAGCCGGACACCTCGCACGTCGGAGTGCTCCCGATCACGGCCGTGTCCACCCAGACGATCTTCGACTGGTCGGGGTCAGCGCGACCTGAACGGTGTCGCCGGTCTGGAAGACCTGTTCGGTGCTGGTCTCGAATTCGGCGCTGACGTCTTCCACGCCGCCGGCGGCGCTGTTCAGGCCGAGGAGAAAAAGAACGACGCCCGCGACCACCCCGACGAGGGCGATCAGGGCGGCGACGAGAAACCAGATCCGGCGGGGGCGCAGTTCAGCGGAGGAAACGGTTGGGCTGGGGTACATGCGGCAATGCTGACCGCCCGCGGCAGGCCTGCCCGTACTTTGCCGCCTATCCGACTCAGCGTTGGGTCGTATATGCGGTCCAGCGGTCGACCGCCTGCAGATCCATCGCGGCGACGCCGGAGCCCCGGACCGGGGCCGGTGGTCGGCCTGGTCCGGGGCTCCGGGGCGTACGTCAGGCGCCGGTCTTCGCCACCCCGATCGGGCAGGTCATCCCGGTCGGGCCGTGGTTGCAGTAGCCGTTCGGGTTCTTCGTCGGAGCCAGGTACTGCTGGTGGTAGTCCTCGGCGAAGTAGTAGTCGCCGAGCGGCTGGATCTCCGTGGTGATCTCGCCACGGCCGGTCTGCGCCACCACCGGGGCGAACGCGTCCCGGGACGCCTGCGCGATCCGGAGCTGCTCGTCGTTGGTGGTGTAGATCGCCGACCGGTACTGGGTGCCCACGTCGTTGCCCTGACGCATGCCCTGCGTCGGGTCGTGGTTCTCCCAGAACACCTTCAGCAACTGCTCGTAGTCGGTCCGGGCCGGGTCGTACACCACCTGCACGACCTCGTTGTGCCCGGTCATCCCGGAGCAGACCTCTTCGTACGTCGGATTCGGGGTGATACCGCCCGCATAGCCGACCGAGGTCGTGATCACTCCGGGGAGGTTCCAGAACAGCCGCTCGGCGCCCCAGAAACAGCCCATCCCGAAGACCGCCACCCGGCTGCCCTCGGGCCAGGGGCCCTGCAACGGGGTGCCGAGCACCTCGTGCCGGTCGGACACCGGCATACCGATCGCCCGGCCCGGCAGCGCCTGGTCCGGGGTCGGCATCTCGTGCTTCATACGCCGTAGGAACACGGTCGACTCCTCTCGTACCTCTCACCGGGTTGCAACGCCGACGACCGGCCACTCCTTACCCGGCACTTACCCCCGGTCCGGCGGGGCAACCGCGGCGGCGATCCGGGCGGCGTACGTGGCGGCCTCCCCGTCGTCGGCGTACCGGGTACGGGGCCAGAAGAAGCCACGCAGCCCGTCCCCCTTCGTCCGGGGTACGACGTGGGTGTGCAGGTGGGGAACCGACTGCGACACCCGGTTGTTCATCGCCACGAACGTGCCGCCGGCGCCGAGACCCGACTCGACGGCCACCGCGACCCGGCGGACCAGCGCGAAGTAGTCGCCCAGATCCGCGTCGGGAAGATCGGCCAGGGTCTCGAGATGCGGTCTGGGCACCACCAGCACGTGCCCGGGGAAGACCGGCCGGGCGTCCAGGAACGCCACGCCGGCGGCTTCCTCGACGACCTGGAAGGACGGCACCGATCCCGCCACGATTCGACAGAAGACGCACCCCGACACCCGATGAGACTAGCCTCGCATCCATGACGTACGGCTTTGAGACTCTCGCCATCCATGCCGGCCAGAAGCCGGAGCCCCGCACCGGGGCGGTGGTGCCACCGATCTTCCAGACCAGCACCTACGCGCAGGACGGCGTCGGCGCACCGCGCGAGGGCTACGAATACAGCCGGTCCGGCAACCCGACCCGGGACGCGTTGCAGCAGTGCCTGGCGGCGCTGGAGGGCGGGCACACCGCGCTCGCCTTCGCCAGCGGGCTGGCGGCCGAGGACACCCTTCTGCGCACCGTCTGCCAGCCCGGCGACCACGTGGTGATCCCCGACGACGCGTACGGCGGCACCTACCGGCTCTTCGCCCGGGTGGCGCAACGGTGGGGGGTCAGCTGGACGGCCGCGAAGGTGTCCGACGTCGACGCGGTCCGGGCCGCGATCGAGCCGGGGCGGACGAAGCTGGTCTGGCTGGAGACGCCGACCAACCCGCTGCTCGGCATCGCCGACATCGCCGCGCTCGCCGCGGTGGCCCACGACGCGCAGGCCCGGCTCGTGGTCGACAACACCTTCGCCTCGCCCTACCTTCAGCAGCCGCTCGCCCTCGGTGCCGACATCGTCGTGCACTCGACCACCAAGTACGTCGGCGGACACTCCGACGTGGTCGGTGGTGCCCTGGTGACCGCGGACGCCGAACTCGGCGCCGAACTGGCCTACCACCAGAACGCGATGGGTGCGATCAACGGCCCGTTCGACGCCTGGCTCACCCTGCGCGGGGTCAAGACCCTGGGCGTACGGATGGACCGGCACTGCGACAACGCCGAGCGGGTCGCCGAGTTCCTGACCCGGCACAAGGCCGTGGCACAGGTGCTGTACCCCGGCCTGCCCGACCACCCGGGGCACGAGACGGCGGCCAAGCAGATGCGCCGCTTCGGCGGGATGGTGTCGTTCCGGGCCACCGGCGGTGAGGCGCACGCTGTCGAGATCTGCAACCGCACCAAGGTCTTCGTGCTCGCCGAGTCCCTCGGCGGGGTCGAGTCCCTGATCGAGCACCCGGGCCGGATGACGCACGCGAGCGCCGCCGGATCACCGCTCGAGGTCCCCGCCGACCTCGTACGACTGTCCGTCGGCATCGAGACGGTCGACGACCTCCTCGCCGACCTGGCGCAGGCGCTGGCCTGATCCGGCCGGGCGCGGGCGCCGGATCGACGCGGCACCGGCCGGGTGCGCGCACCCGGCCGGGCGGGGCGGCCGCGTCGCCGCATAATTGCAAGGCCGATGGGGAGGTGGCCGTGCAGGACATCGTGCCGACCTGGGTAGGTGCGACCGCGAAGCAGATCGCGCGTGCGGTCCGTCGCGGCGACGCGTCCGCGACGCAGGTGGTCGCCGACCATCTCGACCATGTCGCCACCGCCGATCCGGTGGTGTCCGCCTTCCGGGCGGTGCGCGGCGGCGAGGCGATCGTCGAGGCGGAGAAGGTCGACGAGCAGGACGAACTGGCCAACCTGCCACTGGCCGGGGTGCCGGTCGCGGTGAAGGAGAACACCGCGGTGGCCGGCCTGCCGACCTGGAACGGGTCCGCGGCGGCCCGCAGCCCGGTCGCCGAGGACGACCACGAGGTCGTACGCCGCCTGCGTGGCGCCGGGGCGGTGGTGCTCGGGGTGACCCGGATGCCGGAACTCGGCCTGTGGGCGGTCACCGACGACGGCACCTCGGTGACCCGCAACCCGTGGCGCACCGACCGGACCCCGGGTGGGTCGTCGGGTGGCGCGGCCGCCGCCGTCGCCTCCGGCATGGTGCCGATCGCGCACGCCAACGACGGCCTCGGCTCGATCCGGATCCCGGCCGCCTGCTGCGGCCTGATCGGCCTCAAGCCCGGCCGGGGTGTGGTGCCCTGCCAACTCGGCCCCGAGGACTGGTTCGGCCTGACCGAGCACGGCATCCTCGCCACCACCGTCGCCGACACCGCCGTCGGGTTCGCTGTCCTCGCCGGCCGCCGGCCGGAAAAACTCGTCGAGCCGCGCCGGCTGCGGGTCGCGATGTCGCTGCGGTCGCCGGTCCTCGGCGTCCGCGTCGACCAGCCCAACCGGGACGCGGTCGCGAGCGCCGTACGGCTGCTCGTGGACGCCGGCCACGACACCGTCACCCTCGACCCGGTCTATCCGACCTCGGTCGGCCTGCGCGGCGTCGCCACCTGGCTGGCGGCGGCGGCCAGCGACGTCCGGGCCGGCGGCCTCGACCCGCGCACCCTCCAGCCGCGTACCCGCCGGCACGCGTCGCTGGGGGCGTGGGCGCAGCGGCGCGGCTACGTACGCGAGGCCGACCGGACCGCC
The DNA here is from genome assembly GCF_018324255.1 of Polymorphospora rubra. Classification (GTDB taxonomy): domain Bacteria; phylum Actinomycetota; class Actinomycetes; order Mycobacteriales; family Micromonosporaceae; genus Polymorphospora; species Polymorphospora rubra. The sequence goes on along the minus strand of NZ_AP023359.1, from coordinate 1,519,201 downwards.
TGGCGGGAGAAGTCGATCGGGTTCTTCACCGACAACTCGATCGACGTGCTGCTGACCCCGGCACTGGCCGGTCCGCCACCGGTGGCCGGTGGCTGGGCCGGACGGTCGTGGCGGGCGAATCTGACGGCCAGCATCAGATACGCCCCGTTCGCCGCGCCGTGGAACATCGCCGGCCTGCCGTCGCTGGTGGTGCCGATCGGGGTGCGTCCGGACGGGCTGCCGGTCGCCGTGCAGCTCACCGGCCCGCCCGGCAGCGAACTGCTGCTGCTGGCCGTGGCCGGTCAGTTCGAGATGACCGCCCCGTGGAGCCGGCACGCACCCGGTTGGCCGAAGGTCCCCACCCGTACGGCCTGACGGCGCCCCGCCACCGGGCGCGGCCGGCTCCGGCCCGTGATGCGACGATCAGGGCATGACTGAGCTGGTCGGACTCGCCGACATCGAGGCCGCGCGGAAACTGCTGACCGGGGTGACCCGGACCACGCCGCTCGAACCGTCGCGGCCGCTCAGCGCGGCGCTCGGCGGTCCGGTCTGGCTCAAGTGCGAGAACCTTCAGCGGGCCGGTTCCTACAAGGTGCGTGGCGCCTACGTCCGGCTGGCCCGGCTGACGCCCGACGAGCGGGCCCGCGGCGTGGTCGCCGCCAGCGCCGGCAACCACGCCCAGGGCGTCGCGCTGGCCGCCGGACTGCTCGGCATCCCGTCCACGGTGTTCATGCCGGTCGGTGCGCCACTGCCGAAGGTCGTCGCCACCAAGGGGTACGGCGCACGCATCGAACTCGTCGGCAACACCGTCGACGAGTCGCTGGTCGCGGCCCGGGAGTTCGCCGAACGTACCGGGGCGGTGTTCATCCACCCGTTCGACCACCACGACGTCATCGCCGGTCAGGGCACGGTGGCGCTGGAGATCCTGGAGCAGTGCCCGGAGGCGGCGACGATCGTCGCCGGGGTCGGCGGCGGCGGCCTGATCTCCGGCATCGCGGTCGTGGCCAAGGCGCTGCGCCCGGACGTACGGGTCATCGGGGTGCAGGCCAGGGGAGCGGCGGCGTATCCGCCCTCGCTGGTGGCCGGCGGACCGGTACGGCTGCCGCACTACGCCACGATCGCCGACGGCATCGCGGTCGGCCGTCCCGGCGATCTCACGTTCGCGCACGTCAGCAAGCTGGTCGACGACATCGTGACGGTGTCCGAAGAGGACATCTCCCGGGCCCTGCTGATGTTGCTGGAGCGCGGAAAACAGGTTGTCGAGCCGGCCGGCGCGGTCGGGGTGGCGGCGCTGCTGGCCGGGGCGACGACCGTCGACTCACCGGTGGTGGCGGTGCTGTCGGGCGGCAACATCGATCCGCTGCTGCTGTTGCGGGTCATCGAGCACGGCCTGGCCGCGGCCGGTCGGTTCCTGCGCTTCACGGTGCGCTGCGTGGACCGGCCCGGGCAGTTGGCCTCGCTGCTGAGTCAGATCGCCGAGCACCGGGCGAACGTCGTCGACGTCGTACACCTGCGGCAGAACCCGCTGCTGCGGCTGGGGGAGGTGGAGGTGGCGCTGTCGGTGGAGACCCGTGGCGCGGACCACTCCGAGCGGCTGGTCACGGCGCTGCGGGCGAGCGGCTACACGGTCGAGATCTCGGCGCCGCCGGCCTGATCGGCTCGGCCGGTCGAGCCGGCCCCGGTGGCCGGAGAGGTGCGCGACCACCGGGCGCCGCTGCGCGGGTCAGCCCCCGTACGGCTCGAACTTGACGACGGTGACCTTGATGTCCGCGCCGCTCGGCGCGGTGTAGGTGACGGTCTGGCCGGGGCCGCTGCCGAGGATCGCCTTGCCGAGCGCGGACTCCGGGCTGTAGACGGTCAGGTCGGTGGTGGCCGAGATCTCCCGCGAACCGAGCAGGAAGGTTTCCGTGTCGCTGCTGTCCTCGTCGAAGTAGATCGTCACGACGGTGCCGGGTGCGACCTTGTCGGCGGTCGGTGCCTCGCCGACCTGCGCTGTGCGGAGCAGTTCCTGCAGGTAGCGGATCCGACCCTCCTGCTTGCCCTGCTCTTCGCGGGCGGCGTGGTAGCCGCCGTTCTCGCGCAGGTCGCCCTCTTCACGACGGGCGTTGATCTCCGCGGCGATCACCGGTCGGGCGGCGATCAGCTCGTTGAGCTCGGCTTGCAGGCGGTCGTACGCGTCCTGGGACAGCCAGGTGGCGGGCGCCTCGCGGTCGGTCGTGGACACAGACGATCTCCTCGGTGGGCTTGGGAACAGCGTGGTAACTGGACAGGTGTTCGGGTGCTCGGTGTGAAGGTAGAAGTACCAACTTACCAGCGAAACACACCGCGCAGCGGTGCGTGATTTGCCGACCGCTGTCAGTCAGTGGCGCGGCAGCGCAGAACCTCGCCGATCATCGGCCGGGCCGAGGTGGCCAGCCGGTGCCGTACGACGGGGTGTTTCTCGCCGGCCGGCGCGTCCACCCGGACCTCTTCGCGGGCCACCTCGGCGCCGTCGCGCGACCGGGCCCGCAGCACGCAGATCGCCGAGCCGCCCTCGGGCACGGTGACCTGGAAGTCGACGAGGATCTGCGTGTCGGTGATCTCGGTGTAGGTGATCACCTTCGCGTCGTAGGTCGGATCGCCGTACATGCGGTAGAGCCGGAAGCTGAAACCGGCACCGACCACCACCAGAACCGCGACCAGCGCACCGACGACCCACGGCCGGGTCCGGCGGGCCTCCCGCCGCCGCCCGTAGCGGCCGGGCGGGAACATCGACGCGCCGGGCTGCGTTGTGGCTCGCGTCTCGGTCACCGGGTGGGCTCTCCCGCGTTCTTGTCGGTGGCATCGGATTACCTGGACAGGTCCATCATCGCAGGGCGTCGGCGGCCCGGTGCGCCGGGTGCTGCCACCGGGTGCGGGCGGATCTGACTTGCAACAGGTGCGACGATTGCAAAAGTTGTGTCGTGCCGGGTCACGGAGGCCCGGCGAGGGTACGGACTAGGGAGTCCCGTTGGCAGAGCAACTGCGCCTCATGGCCGTGCACGCCCACCCCGACGACGAGTCCAGCAAGGGTGCGGCCACGATGGCGAAATACGTGGCCGAGGGCGTCGAGGTGCTGGTCGTGACCTGTACCGGCGGCGAACGGGGCAGCGTACTCAATCCCAAGCTCGACCGGCCGGACGTGTGGGAGAACATCGCCGAGATCCGCCGCGCCGAGATGGACGCCGCCCGGGCGATCCTCGGTGTCGAGCAGGCCTGGCTCGGCTTCGTCGACTCCGGGCTGCCCGAGGGCGATCCGCTGCCGCCGCTGCCCGACGGCTGCTTCGGACTCCAGGACGCGCAGGTCGCGGCCGGGCCGCTGGTGCGGCTGATGCGCGAGTTCCGCCCACACGTCGTCACCACGTACGACGAGGACGGCGGCTACCCGCACCCCGACCACATCATGTGCCACAAGATCAGCGTCGCCGCGTTCGAGGCGGCCGGCGACCCCGACCGCTTCCCCGACCTCGGCGATCCGTGGCAGCCGCTCAAGCTCTACTACTGCATGGGCTTTTCCAAGGCGCGGGTGGTCGCGCTGCACGAGGCGATGCTCGCCGCGGACCTCGAGTCGCCGTACGCGGAGTGGCTGGAGAAGTGGGAGGACCGGGGGACAAGGGGCCCCGGGTCACCACCCGGATCGAGTGCGCGGACTACTTCCCGGTGCGCGACGACGCGCTGCGGGCCCACGCGACCCAGGTCGACCCGGACGGCTTCTGGTTCCACGTCCCGCTGGAGGTGCAGCGCAAGGCGTGGCCGACCGAGGACTTCGAACTGGTCCGTTCGATGGTCGACAGCCCGGTACCGGAGTCCGATCTCTTCGCGGGCATCCGGGAGACCGTCCACGCGCGCTGAGCAGGGCCAGGCGTACGGTGGACGGCACACGTACAACGTCGGACCGGTCGCGGGAGGCGCGGCCGGTCCCGGCGCAGGATCCGTTGTGCGCTCGGGCGTACGTCGCGATGGAGGAACCGTCATGTTGACCGCGGCCCAGGTGCTGGCCCAGAACAACTTCGGCAACACCCGCAGCGGTGGTCTCGCCGGGCCCATGGGGCTCTTTCTGATCATCCTGCTCGCGATCGTCACCGTGCTGCTGATCCGCAACATGAACAGCCGGCTGCGCCGGTTGCCCGAGCGGTTCCCGGCGCCGGGCGAGGACGCGCAGGCCGGAACGGTCGAGGCCGAGGCCCTGGCGGTCGATACCGTGGCCGGCCCGACCGAGAGCGGGGCAGGCCCGCGGATTCGACGGAACAGCAAGCCCGTCGATAGAGTTCGTCCCGGACGGTTCCGGGGTGTCCACCATTTGGGCGGTGGCCATGCCCGCGACCACGGTTCGGGCAAAAGGGCACGACGCCCCCTGTTGCACCCTTGCGCTTTGGCTTAGCCTTCCGCCGGGGGGACCAACACTCCCGATGCCGCGCGCGGAAGGGGGGCGCCGATGAGCATCAGATCCGCCGCGCGATCGTCGTCCGGAGCGGTGGCGGCCCCGCCGTGCCGGCGACCGGCACGCGGAGGCGGTCCGTGACTTCCGGCCCGGCGTGGCCCGCCCGACCATCCGCACCGTCCGGTCTGCGTAGGATCGTCCCGTTGACCGGCGCGTTACTGACGCTTGCGATCACCGCCGTGGTGCTCGGCCCCATCTTCGCCGGCGGGAGCCCGGCGGAGCCGTCCGACCTGCTGCTCCGGTCGGGGATCGTGGCGGGTGTCTTCGCCGCCGGCCAGTTGGCCCGGCTGCGGGTGCGCACCGGCTCCGGTGGATTCAGCGTCACCTGGGGCGAAGCCGCCCTGATCGTGGGACTGCACCTGGTGCCCGCCGGCTGGCTGCCGGCGGCCACCCTCGTCGGCGCCGGGGTCGCCTGGAGCATCCTGGCGGTCTTCGTCGACCGGCGCGGCGTGCTGGAGGTGCTGCACTGTGTCGCGTCGCTGACCACCGCCGTCGGGATCGCCGCCGCCGTCACCCAGGCGCTCGCCCCGCCGCTCGGGGCGCCGCTGTCACCGGCGCTGGCCGGGGCCCTCCTGCTCGGGGCGGCCACCTACCTGGCGACCACGACGGCACTCGCCATGGTCACCATGGCGGTCCGGCACCGGCGGCCGGTCGTCCCGCTGCTGCTGGGCATCCTGCGCGGGAAACTGCTGATGTTCGCCGGCAACGTACTCGTCGGCCTGGCCGCGATCGTCATGATCGACAGCGATCCGCGGTGGCTGCTCCTGGTGCCGCCGGCCCTCTGGCTGCTGCAACAGACCTACCTGCACCGGTTCCGCGCCGACGACGAACGGCAGGCCTGGAGCACGCTCGCCGCCGCCGTCAACGGTCTCAACCGGCTCGACGAACGGGCCGTCGTCAGCGCCGCGCTCGAGTCCGCGGCCCGGCTGTTCCAGGCCGAACGGGTCGAGCTCGACGTCACCCGCGCCGACGGCAGCCGCCGACGCTACCGGCTGGCTCCCGACGGGGAGCTCGCCGTACGGGCCGTACCGGCCGATTCACGCCCCGACTCCGATAGCGGCCGGTACGACGTCGAGCTGACCGCGGGCGGCATCCGGGTCGGCGACCTGCGGGTCCGGTTCCCGAGTTCGGTCACCCCGGGACACCGGGAACGGGCCGCCCTGTCGATCTTCGGTGCGGCGCTGGCGACCGCCCTCCACGACGCGATCATCCACCGCGAGCTGCGCATCCTGACGTCACGATCGGCGTACGAGGCGGTGCACGATCCGCTCACCAAGCTGGTCAACCGGGCGGCCGTGCTCAGCAAGGGCGACGTCGCGCTGCACCGGCTCACCCATGATCATCCGGTCGCCCTGCTGCTGCTCGACATCAACAACTTCAAAGAGGTCAACGACACGCTGGGGCACGCCGCCGGCGACGAACTGCTCCAGGTGACCGCCGGTCGGCTCAAGGCCAGCATGCGGCCCGGCGAACTGCTCGGCCGGCTCGGCGGCGACGAGTTCGCTCTCCTGATCACCGCGGTGCCCGTACGCGCCGACGTGGCGGGCGGCGGTTCGAGCCTGCCGGCGGCGATGCGCCGGGCCCGCGACCTTGTCGAGCGGCTCGCCGTGCCGGTCGAGGTCGGCGGGGTCAAGATGTCGGTGGAGGCGTCCGTCGGCGTGGTCGTGGCCGGTGCCGGCACCGCCGACATGACCGAACTGCTGCGCCGGGCCGACATCGCCATGTACCAGGCCAAGGACGGCGGCAGCAACATCGCCTCGTACGACAGCGGCCGGGACGCGGCCAGCACCGACCAACTCGCCCTGTTGGCCGAGCTGCGCGAGGCGCTCGTCGTCGACGACCAGCTCGTCCTGCACCTGCAACCGGCGGTCGACCTGGTCACCGGCCGGCCGACCGGAGTCGAGGCCCTCATCCGCTGGCACCACCCGCGGCGGGGAACGCTCGGCCCCGGCGACTTCGTCCGGGCCGTCGAGGGAAGCGACCTGCTCGCCCCGTTCACCCGCTACGTCATCGACCGGGCGCTCACGGTCGCGGCCGAGTGGGCCCGCACCGGGTTGGACGTACCGATCTCGGTCAACCTGTCCGCCCGCAGCCTGCTCGACCCCCGACTGCCGGTCGAGGTCGGCGAGTCGCTACGACGCCACCAGGTGCCGGCCCGCCGCCTCGTGCTGGAGATCACCGAGACGGTCGTGATGAGCGAACTCGACGTGATCGACGACGTGCTGGCCGACCTCCGGGCGCTGGGTGTGCAACTGGCCGTCGACGATTTCGGCACCGGCTTCTCGTCGTTGAGTTTCCTGGCCCGGATCGCCGTACACGAACTCAAGGTCGACCGGTCCTTCGTGATGGGTATGGTCGATTCGCCGGAAGCCGCCGCGATTGTCCGTACCACCGTTGAACTCGCCCACGAGTTGGGGTTGCGGGTGGTCGCCGAGGGCGTGGAGACCGCCGACCAGCGGACCGCGCTCGCCGCCCTGGGCTGCACCTCCGCGCAGGGCTACCACTTCTTCAAACCAATGCCCGCCGACAAGATCGTGGCGGTGTTGCGCAATCTGTCCGATTCCGCGCAGGCGCAGATCCTGCCGCTGCGCGCTGACGGCGCCTCGTAGTCCTCCACCTGGTATCGGCGCCACGGGGGCGCGGCCGGGAGTTCTGCGGGTGAGAAGAGTTTGCCACGATGCTACGAGGACCGTAGCATCGTGGGATGCTTTACGTGGCTCCCGCGTTGGATTCCGACGATCGCCGCGTGCTGGCCCAGATCGATGAGTTCTACCAGCAGTTCGTCTCGTCCAGCGGTGGTACGAGGGCGAACGAATGGCTCGGTGGAGTCCGTAAACGCCTGGTGGCCGGAGCGATCATGGGCTCCAACACCATCGAGGGTTACTCCGTAGAGTTGAGCACGGCCTCCGCCATCGTCGCTGGTGCACCCGTACCCGCTGATGTTCCGGAGGAGTCGAAGGCGGCGGTGTCGGGCTACCGCGATGCCCTGACCTGGGTGATGCAGACCCCGGAGATGGACTTCTTCGCGCACAGCGAGATGGTGCTGTCAGGCCTCCATTTCATGATGACGAGAGCCTGGAAGGGCAAGCGTCCCGGTCGGTACCGGCGCGGAGGCATCGTGGTCACCGGTGCCGACCCGCTGGCGCCCGCGTACGTCGGACCGGACGTCGCGGACGTCCCGACACTCATGGGCGAACTGGTCGACTGGCTCAACGGCGGCGATCTCAATGCGCATCTGCTCGTACGGGCGGCAATGGCGCACCTGAACCTGGTGTCGATTCACCCCTGGCAGGACGGCAACGGCCGGATGTCCCGTTGCCTGCAGACCCTTGTCATCGCCCGTGGCGGGCGGACGTACCCGGAGTTCTGCTCCATCGAGGAGTGGCTCGGGCACGACATCAACACGCTCGACTACTACCGGGTATTGCGTGAGACGAATCAGGGCTCGTATCAGCCGGAGCGGACCAGTCACGGATGGGTCCGGTTCTGCCTGCGGGCGCACCATCTGCAGGCGCAGTTGGTGAGCAAACGGCTACGCCTCGGGCGTGAGGTCTGGGAAGCGGCACACGAGTTGGCGCAGCGGCTCGATCTGCACGAGCGGACGGTTTCCGCACTGTATGCGGCGGCGACCGACCGGCTGCGACGGGAGACCTATCAGGCGGAGGAAGGGCTGTCGCGGGACCAGTCGATTCGGGACATCCGGCGGCTGGAGCGTGCCGGGCTCGTCGCCGCGGTCGGGTATGGGCCGACTCTGAGTTACATCGCGGCCGGCAGGTTGGAGTCGGCGGCGGCGGACATCGCCGCGTCGCTGACGGCGCCGCCGGTGGAGCCGTACCCGACCTAGTCAGAGGGAGTTTTCGCCCGCCCGCGCCGATTGCTCCGAATGTCCGGTTATCCGATGGCCGGCTGCCCACCCTGACGGAATGACGGGCGGGTGGGGGTCGTTATGCCATCCACACGAGCCGGTAGCACCGCACGGACGTGTTAGCAAGACCGCCGGGTGGCGGCGGCCGGAATGCCGGCCCGGCCCGCCTGGTTATGTCCCCCGAACGACCCAGCACCACGGCGCGCACCGCAGGCTGAACGGCCCCGGCGGAATGCCGGCCGGGTGCCCGTGGTTATGTACCCCGCTCCACGAGGTACCGCGGGACGGATCGCCGCCCGGCGGAATGCCGGCCGGGTGCCCGTGGTTATGTACCCCGCTCCACGAGGTACCGCGGCGCGGATCGCCGCCCGGCGGAATGCCGGCCGGGCCCCCGCGGTTATGTGACTTCGCTCCGGTACCAAGCACGGACGTCTTGCAGGTCCTGCCACCCCCGGCGGACCGCATCCCCCATCCCTTCCCCCGGGACGAGAGAGGTGTGCAACATGACCCCCATCAAGCAGTGGATCCCCACCGTCTTCCAGGCTCCGGTCATCCGCAAGGCCGCCCTCGGCGTCGCCGGGCTGGCCATGGCGGGCGGCGTGGTCGCCGGCCCGGCCACCATGGCCCACGCGGCCACCCCGACCGCTGACAAGCCGACCACCGTCGCGGCGGTCAGCCAGGACAAGAGCACCGGTGCCAAGGAGCTCGACTTCACCTACGAGTTCCAGGACACGTACTACTACTGCGGCCCGGCGGCCACCAAGATGGCGCTGTCCGCCGACGGCAAGCACTTCAGCCAGGACGAGGTGGCCGACAAGCTCGGCACCACCGAGGCGGGCACCAACTCCGCGGTGGACACCACCCGGGTGCTGAAGGACGTGACCGGTAAGGACTACCGCACCGTCGAGATCCCCGGCGCCAAGGCCGACGACGGCCAGACGAACCAGCTGAAGTCCGACGTCGTGAAGGCCGTGGACGAGAAGCGCGCCGTGGTCGCGAATATCGCCGGCACCATGACGGACGTCGACGGCGACCGGCACTCGTACGAGGGTGGCCACTACATCGCGGTCACCGGGTACGCCGACGGTGGCGACAAGGTCAAGATCGGTGACTCGTGGTCCGACAAGGGCGAGTACTGGATGAGCGCCGACGTGCTGGCCGACTGGATCGCCTCGCGTGGCTACTCGGCCTGATCCGGGCCAACTGAATTGAACAGACCTGATGAGGGCCAGCCTTCGGGCTGGCCCTCATCGTCATGTCTGCATTCTGTAGCGAAAACGCTATAGAACGCAGCACTCCCGGCCCGTCGGGGTGGAGGCGGGCGTCGGGCGGGCCGGTGTGAGAGGTTGAACCCATGAACCGGCTCGGTAGCGCGACCTCGCCGTACCTCCAGCAGCACGCCGACAACCCGGTCGACTGGTGGCCGTGGTGTGCCGAGGCGTTCGAGGAGGCCAGACGCCGGGACGTACCGGTGCTGATCTCCGTCGGCTACGCCGCCTGCCACTGGTGCCACGTGATGGCGCACGAGTCGTTCGAGGACGAGGCCGTCGGCCGGCTGCTGAACGACAACTTCGTGTCGATCAAGGTCGACCGGGAGGAGCGGCCCGACGTCGACGCCGTCTACATGACCGCGACGCAGGCGATGACCGGCCAGGGCGGCTGGCCCATGACGGTCTTCGCGACACCGGACGGCACGCCGTTCTTCTGCGGCACCTACTATCCGCGCCCCAACTTCGTACGGCTGCTCGAATCGGTGACCACCGCGTGGCGCGACCAGCGGGACGCGGTGATCGAGCAGGGCGCCGCACTGGTCCAGGCGATCGGCGGGGCCCAGGCGGTCGGCAAGCCCGCCGCGCCGCTCACCGCCGAACTGCTCGACGCCGCCGCGATCCAGCTCGCCAAGGAGCACGACCGCGCCAACGGCGGGTTCGGCGGCGCCCCGAAGTTCCCGCCGCACATGAACCTGCTCTTTCTGCTGCGCCACTACCAGCGCACCGGTGACCGGCAGAGCCTGGAACTCGTCCGGCACACCGCCGAGGCGATGGCCCGGGGCGGTATCTACGACCAGCTTGCCGGCGGGTTCGCCCGCTACTCGGTCGACGCGCACTGGACCGTGCCGCACTTCGAGAAGATGCTCTACGACAACGCGCTGCTGCTGCGGGTCTACACCCAGCTGTGGCGGCTCACCGGCGACCCGTTGGCCCGCCGGATCGCCGCCGAGACCACCGCGTTCCTGCTCGACGACCTCGCCACCGAGGCCGGTGGGCTGGCCAGCGCCCTCGACGCCGACACCGACGGGGTGGAGGGCGCCACGTACGCCTGGACGCCCGACCAACTCGTCGAGGTGCTCGGTGAGGACGACGGTCGCTTCGCCGCCGACCTGTTCGCGGTCACCACGGACGGCACCTTCGAACACGGCACCAGCGTGCTGCGGCTGGCCCGCGACGTCGACGACGCCGACCCGGCCGTCCAGGACCGCTGGCGGCGGGTCCGGGACCGGCTGCGCGCCGCCCGGGCGGCCCGTCCGCAGCCGGCCCGCGACGACAAGGTGGTCGCCTCCTGGAACGGGCTCGCGGTGACCGCGCTCGCCGAGTACGCCGCCCTGACCGGTGACGCCGCCGCCCGCGACGCGGCCATCCGGATCGCCGGCGTGCTTGCCGACCGCCACCTCGTTGACGGGCGGCTGCGCCGGGTCTCCCGCGACGGCGTCGTCGGCGAACCCGCCGGGGTGCTGGAGGACCACGGCTGCGTGGCGGAGGCGTTCGCGACCGTGCACCAGCTCACCGGCGACGGGCGGTGGCTGGCGCTGGCCGGACAGCTGCTCGACACCGCGCTGACCCGGTTCGTCACCGGGGCCGGCGGGTTCTACGACACCGCCGACGATGCCGAGCGGTTGGTGACCAGACCGGCCGACCCGACCGACAACGCCACGCCGTCCGGCCAGTCGGCGCTGGTCGCGGCGCTGGTGACGTACTCGGCCCTGACGGCGCAGCCGCGCTACCGGCAGGCGGCGGAGACGGCGCTGTCGACCATCGCACCGATCGTCGCCCGGCACGCCCGCTTCACCGGGTACGCGGCGACGGTCGGCGAGGCGCTGCTCTCCGGGCCGTACGAGATCGCCGTCGTCACCGACGATCCGACCGGTGATCCGCTGGTCGGTACGGCGTACCGGTACGCCCCGCCCGGCGCGGTGATCGTCGCAGGGAAGCCGGACCAACCGGGCGTGCCGCTGCTCGCCGACCGGCGGAGGATCGAAGACCGGGCCACCGCGTACGTCTGCCGCGGCTTCGTCTGCGACCGCCCGGTCACCGACGCCGCCGACCTGGCCGCCCAGCTGGCGTGACCGGCGACGGCCCTGGTGGGGGCCGACGGCGACGCGTAATAGGCTTGCGCGCGTTATGGATACCCGCACCGGTCTGCCCACCGTCGGCATGGTGGGCGGCGGCCAACTGGCCCGCATGACCCACCAGGCCGCCATCGCCCTCGGCCAGTCACTGCGCGTGCTGGCGACATCGCCGGAGGACGGCGCCGCGCTGGTCGCCGCCGACGTGCAGTACGGCGACCACACCGACCTCGCCGCGCTGCGCACCTTCGCCAAGGGTTGCGACGTCGTCACCTTCGACCACGAACACGTGCCGACCGGACACATCCGGACCCTGGAGGCAGAGGGCGTACGCCTGTACCCCGGTGCGGACGCGCTGCTGTACGCCCAGGACAAGCGGGCGATGCGCGAACGGCTGTCGCGGCTCGGCGCGCCGGTGCCCCGCTGGCGCCCGCTGGCCGGGCCCGACGACCTCGCCGACTTCGGTGCCGAGGTCGGCTGGCCGGTGATCGTCAAGGCCGCCCGGGGCGGGTACGACGGCCGGGGGGTGTGGCTGCTGTCCGGCCCCGGCGAGGCCGCCGAACTGTTCGCCAGCGGCACCGAGCTGATCGCCGAGGAGCGGGTCGCCCTGCGCCGGGAACTGGCGGTGCAGGTGGCCCGGTCACCGTTCGGCCAGGTCGCCGTATACCCGGTCGTCGAGACGGTGCAGCAGGACGGCATCTGCGTCGAGGTGCTGGCCCCCGCCCCCGACCTGCCCGAAGACCTGGCGGTCCGCGCACAGCAGCTGGCGATCGACGTCGCCACCTCGCTCGGCGTCGTCGGACTGCTCGCCGTCGAACTCTTCGAGACCACCGGCCCGGACGGCGCCGTCGCCCTGGTCGTCAACGAACTGGCGATGCGGCCCCACAACTCCGGGCACTGGACCATCGAGGGTGCGCGGACCTCGCAGTTCGAGCAGCATCTGCGGGCCGTCCTCGACTACCCGATGGGCGAGACGGCGCTCACGGCGCCGGCCGTGGTGATGGCGAACGTGCTCGGTGGCCCGGACGGCGGGATGCCGATCGACGAGCGGCTGCACCACCTGTTCGCCGCCGACCCGGGCGTGAAGGTCCACCTGTACGGCAAGCAGGTGCGGCCCGGCCGCAAGATCGGGCACGTGACCGTGCTCGGCGACGACCTGACCGACGTACGGGCCCGGGCGGCACGCGCCGCGCGCTGGCTGCGTGAGGGGAGCAAGGCATGACCGCCGTTGGCCTGATCATGGGCAGTGACTCGGACTGGCCGACGATGAAGGCGGCCGCCGACGCGCTCGACGAGTTCGGCGTCGCCTTCGAGGTCGGGGTCGTGTCCGCGCACCGCACCCCGGTCGCGATGATCGAGTACGGCCGCGCCGCCGCCGGTCGGGGCCTCAAGGTGATCATTGCCGGCGCCGGCGGAGCCGCCCACCTGCCCGGGATGGTCGCCTCGGTGACGCCTCTGCCGGTGATCGGGGTGCCGGTGCCGCTGAAGCACCTCGACGGCATGGACTCGCTGCTTTCCATCGTGCAGATGCCGGCCGGGGTGCCGGTCGCCACCGTCTCGATCGGTGGGGCGCGCAACGCCGGGCTGCTCGCCGTACGGATCCTCGCCGCCGCCGACGAGAATCTGCGGGCCCGGATGGTCGCCTTCCAGGCCGACCTGGAGGCGCTGGTCGCCGAGAAGGACGCCGCCCTGCGCGCCACCCTCACCGCCTAGCCGACACCACCCGAAGCCGCACCGGCGGTCACCCCGGCACCCGGCCTCCGCAACGCCCGGTCAAACCCGGCACGCGGCGGGCGTGACTCCCGGGTCAAACCCGGCACGGGCCGGGCGTGACACCCGGTCAAACCCGGCACGCGGCCTGCGCAACGTTCGGTCAAACCCGGCACGCGGACTCCGTGACAGCCGGTCAAACCCGGCACGTGCCCTGCCCAACGCCCGGTCAAACCCGGCACGTGCCCTGCCCAACGCCCGGTCAAACCCGGCACGTGGCCTGCGCAACCACCCACCCACGTCCAATGACCATCCGACTCAATTATTTCATCCGGAACAGCGCCCCGCGGACCCGATCCTGGGTGCGCCGCCGGCGTTCGTTGCTGGCGCCGAGCGCGACCAGCACGATCCCGGTCGGGATCAGTATCCACCAGCCGCCGGCCAGGGTCAGCGCGTGCAATGCCACCAGGGCGGTCGCGATGGCACCGGTGACCACCGGGGCCTGCCGGCGGGTCACCGATCCGATGATGAGGGTGGCGACCGCGCCGAACAGCAGCAGCACCCGCCGTGTGGTGCTGGTGTCGGTCGCAATCATGATCACCAGACTGGGCAGGAACGCGGCCACCAGGGCCGGCCCGAACGCGGCCCAGCTGCCCAGGTCGGAGCGCTGGCGCAGCTCCAGGAGACCGACCAGCAGCGCGAGTACCGCGAAGGGCAGCGTGTAGGCCTCCGGCAGCGCCACGTCGGCGAGCCCCATCAGCAGCCACCAGGCACTGATCTCGCAACCCACCGCCGCCCAGAACAGGGTGCGCCGCTCCACCGGGCCCCGACCCGGGCGGATCGCGGCCACCCCGAGCACCGCACCCCACGCGGCGAGCAGCGCCGCCACGTGCCGGGGGGAGTCGTACGCGAGCGCCGCCGCGATGAGCGCGGCCCCGTAGCCGCTCCACTCCACGGTCGACGCCTCGCGGGTGGCCTCCGGCTGCCGCAGGCGTGGCAGTCGGGCCGCGACGAGCAGCAGCAGCGCGCCGACGCCCAGCACACCGAACGCCGACCAGGCGGGGTCGAAGCCGGCGGCGACACCGATCGTGAAGACGAAGAGTTGCGCCATGACCGCGCCGAACACCCAGCCCAGGATGCGGGCCCGGGCGGAGCGGCCGAAGATCGCGGCGACCGCGCCGACGACGACCGCACCACCGAGGGCGAGCAGTGTCAGGTTGGCGGTGGCCAGGCTGCCGGCCAGGCCGGCACCGCCGGCGGCGAGCCCGATCGCGAAGACGATCACGCGGGCGACGCGTACCGGGCGGGCCCGGTCGGTGTCCGGCGGCGGCGGGGTCAGTGCCAGGCCGAGCATCGCGATCGCGAAGACGGCGAGCCCGGCCAGCGTGCCGTCGGGCCAGTCGAGCCCGAGCGAAATCGGTGCGATCAGCAGGGTCAGGGCGATGCCGGGCAGCGAGACCGGGATCGCCTCGGCCGGCCGTCCGCCGCTGAACCCGACCGCGGCCAGTGCCGTGGCGACCGTGAGCAGGAGTGCGGTGAGCACGTTCGTGGGCTCGACGACGGCGTCACCGAGGTCGGCCGGCGGGCCCTGCCAGATCCGCCACAGGCTCTGATAGGGCTGGACCAGCGCGGCCAACAGGGCCGGAGCGATCGTGACGAAGGCGAGGACGGTCGGTACGGTGGCGAGGACGATCGCGCCCCGTACCGGGCTGATTGACCAGCGGGTGACCGGGGCGGCCGGCATCCGGCGCATCACCCCGCCGAGCATGACCGTCCACCGGTGTGCCGGCTCACCACCGGAACCGGGTGGCGGGGTCGCCGCGCGCAGCAGCTCGGCGAGTACGGCCAGCAGGGCGGCCGCGGCCGCGTAGACGCCGGTGGGCGCATCGGTCGGCAGGGAGACGGCGGCGGTCACCGTGGCGCCGCCCGCGATACCGATCGTCGCGTACGGCAGATAGCGCGGCACCCCGCGACCGACCAGGGCGAGGACCGCCACCCCGAGACTCGACCCGGCGAGCGCGGCGGCGAGTACGACCGCCTCGGTCCGGTTGAATTCGGCGGCCAGTGCGGCGAGCGCGCCGGGCAGCGCCAGCAGAGCGCCCCCGGTGGCGGCGCCGCCGATCGTGGCGAGGTGCGGCGGCATCGGGTCGGCGTCGACGGGCAGTTCGACCGGACCGTCGTCGTCGGGCAGGGTGGCGACCATCCGGGCGAGCACCGCCACGACGACCCCGACCAGGGCGATGACACCGAGTGCGGCGGCGGTCGTCCAGGGCCGGACGAGGCTCGCGCCGACCGCGTGCAGCGCGACCGCCGCGGCGACCGCGGCCCGGGTGAGGCCGGCCCGGGGGTCGGCGGCGGAGACGGCGAAGATGCCGTAACCGGTGGCGACCAGCCCGCCGACCACGATCGGTGACCACCACGGCATGCCGAACGCGGCGGGGGTGCCGATGGTGGCGAGGCCGACGCAGACCCCCGCGACGTCGTACGACCACGGGCGGGGGAGCAGCACCGCGGCGGCGCCGGCGAGCAGCACCAGGGCGACGGGCATCTGCCAGCCGGTGTCGCCCGCGGAGAACTGCCAGGCGTCGAGGTCACCGGCCCACACCGCGCCCGGCGTGGCCAGCACCCGCAGCCCGCCGCTGACCGCGGTCCAGCCGGCGATCGCGGCGATCACCGCCCCGCTGACGGTGACGCCGAGGATCGGGCCGCGCCGCCAGTCCGCCGGCATCGCCCGTACGGCGAACGCGACGACCACGATCAGCGCGGCGGTGACCACCAGTTCGGCGCCGGGCAGCAGGATCGTGGCGATCCGGCCGAGGGTGCCCACCAGGGCCGCGGTCGCCGCCGCGGCGGCGAAGTCGGGTCCGTCGAAGAGCCGGTCGGCCCGCCGGCCGGCGTCGATCGCCGGCGAGAGCAGGAGCAGCACGGCGGCGGCGACGAGCAACACCGCCACCCAGGTGTCGGTGACGGTCCCGCCGGGCGTGCCGAACGCGACGGCGGCGACGCCGAGGGCACCGAGGCTGCTGCCCAGTGCGAGCGGCGGGCTGATCTGCCGTTTCGCGACCTGGGTGACGGCGGCGTAGCCGAGGGTGGCGCAGACGGCGAGGAAGCTCGCGGCGAGCACCGGCAGGGTGGCGTCCTGCAACTCTCCGGTGGTCGGGTTGGCGTCGAGCGGTACGGACGCGGCCACGAGCGCGGCCACCGCACCCGGCGCGGCGAAGGCGGCTCCACCGGCCGCCCAGGGGCCGACCAGGTCGGCGCCCGTGCCGGGCGCGACGGTGTCGGTGGCGGCCAGCAGCGCGACGAGGATGCCACCGGCGGTCAGTGCGAGCAGCGCGGCGGCGGTCAGGCCCGGGCGGGCCAGCGCGGTACCGGCGCCGGCGAAACCGACCAGGCCGGCGCCGACGAGGTGCACCCGGGCGGCCCGGTCACTGTCGGTCCACAGCCCGGCCGCGCCGATGCCGATGGCGGCCAGCACCGGCGGCCACGGCGCGGCCCACCAGGGCAGGCCGAGCGAGGCGGGGGCGGCGAGCGCGGTGAGTGCCGCACCGGCCACGGCGAACTCGCTGCGGACCTCCGTCGGCAGCGACAGGATCGCGGCGACGGTGAGCAGGAACGCCGTCGCGGCGAGCTGCCATCCGGTCGACGCGACCGCCGCTGCCAGCACGTGCGGGTAGTCGACGAGGTCGGCCTCCCAGATCGGGGTCGCGGCCCGGATCGGGGCGAGTGCCGCCCGGACCGCGCCGCCCGCGACGACCACGCCGATCACGACGAGGGCGGCGACCGACGCCAGTTGCGGCCCGCGCCGGGCCCAGGCGGGCAGGGCGCGTACGCCGACCCCGGTCAGCGTGATCACGACGGCGATGATCAGCAGCGCCCGGCCGGGCAGGGCAAGGGCCGCGACCCGGCCGGCCGCCCCGATGACGGCGAGGGTGAGGATCCCGGCCGCCAGGTCCGGCAGCGGCGGCTGCCGCAGCGTGTGGGCGCCGAGCAGCCCGATCAGGGCGGCGAGCAGCAGGGTGGCGCCGGCGCGGGTGGCGGCGGCGACGGTGTCGGCGTCGACGAGGGCGGCGACGGCGTAGACCAGTGCGGCACCGATCGCCAGGCCGTGCAGCACCCAGGTCAGCTCGCGCAGCCAGAACGTGGCGGCGGCGGCCGCGGGCGCCGGCTCGGCGGGACGGGGCTTCACCGGCTCGTCGGCCTCGGGGAAGGGCGGTCCGGCGTCGTCGGTGTCCGGTCCGCCGAACGGATCCCCGTGACGCCGCTTCGCGGTGCCCGGCGGCTCGGCGGTGACGACGGCGTCGGCCTCTTCCGGGGCACTCTCCGGCCGGTCGGTGCCGGGCTCGGCGGTGCCGGGTGCCGTGCCGGGCGCGGCACCCGCCGTCGGTCCGGGCCGGCGGCCGAGCCATGGTGGCAGCACCAGCCGGCCCGGCTGGGCGAACAACCGGGCGAGGTAGAGGTCGAGGGCGGCCACCGCGGTCAGGGTGAGCGCCCAGCCGGCCGGGCCGCGGATCCAGTCGTACGCCAGCAGCGGGATGATCGGCTGTACGGCGACCACGGTGGCGTAGCGGGGCACGGTCAGCCCGGTCCCCGAGGTGTAGAAGGCCGCGACGCCGGCGGTGACCGCGAACGCCAGCGCCCCGAACACGGCCCCGGACAGCACACCGGTCCGCACCGACTCGGCCGTCCACAGTGCGTAGGCGGTGAGCGGCACCAGTAGGAGGCCGACGCCGGCGAGCGTCTCGGCGGTCGAGGTCAGGGCCCGGCGCGCCATCAGCGGCGCGGCGAGCAGCAGCAGTCCGGTGGCGGCGACCAGGATGGTCATCCGGCTCAGCGTGTCGAGGGTGCTGATCGCCACGACGGCGAAGACCACCGCCGCCACGCCGAGCAGCAGCGCACCGAGGCCGAGCAGGATGTTCTGCACCTGGCGCTGGGAGGCCTCGGGGCGTGCCTCGGGGTCGTCGAGGTCGGCGACCTGCGGGCCCGGTGGTGGTGGCGGCGGTGGGTCCTGGTCGCCGCCCCTGCCGGTCTGCCGCGGGATCCGGGGAGGCGGCGGGCCGGGGTTGGCGGTCGGGGGCCGCTGACCCGGCCGGCGGCGCAGCACCCGGCGTGGTTTGGTGGCCCCCTTGCCCCGTTTGTCGTTGGCGTGCGCGAGGATGTCCCGCTGGAAGACGGCGGCCTGGAGCTTCGAGGCGATCTGTTTCTGCTCCTTGGCGATCGCCACGTCGCGGGCCTTCATCTCGGCGATCGACCGCTCGATGCGGGCCAGGTCATCGGCCCACCCGCCCTGCACCGCACCGCAGTGCGGGCATTCGGGGGCCGGCTCGATCTGCCGGTCGCACGAGGGGCACCGGTACGTGGTCACTGGCACCTCCTCGCCTCAGGTCGCCGCCAGGGACGACCCCGCCCGTGCAGACCGCCGCCACGGCCCGGCTATGCCCTCATAGCCCGGCAACGGCCCGGTCATGCCTATCCGACCCGGGCCACGGCCGTAGCACCCGTGCTGCACTGTGGACTCTCCACCCACGAAGCATGCCCAACTCGGGTGAGGGTTGAACAGTCCTTACGGGCGTGTCCGCGCATCTTCTCGGTCGCGGCCCGCACCCGGCGAACGAAAGCGCCGGCCACGGCCCCCGGGTGGGGACCGTGGCCGGCGCCACGGTGCTGGTGGACGGATCGGCTGGATCGTCGTCAGGGGCGACCCATACCCCGGTAGTCCCAGCCGGCCGCGGTCCAGAGCGAGGTGTCGAGGCAGTTCCGGGCGTCGATCACCCGACGGCCACCGACGATCTCGCCGAGCGCGACCGGGTCGGCGTTGCGGAAGTCGGACCACTCGGTGAGCACGCAGACCAGGTCGGCGTCCTGCACGGCGGCGTTCATCGAGGTCTCGTAGTTGAGGTCCGGCAGCGTCCGGCGGGCGTTCTCGTTGCCCTCCGGGTCGTAGAGGTGCACGTCCGCGCCGGCCTTGGCGAGCATCGCGGCGACGGCCAGCGACGGCGCGTCGCGTACGTCGTCGGTGTTGGGCTTGAAGGTGGCGCCGAGCACGGCGATCCGGGTGCCGGACAGGTCCGGGCCGGCCGGACCGACGCGGCGGTCGAGCAGTTCGGCGGCGAGCGTCAGCACCCGGGTACGACGGCGCAGGTTGATCAGGTCGACCTCGTGCAGGAACCGCAGCGCCTCGCCGGCGCCCAGTTCCTGGGCCCGGGCCTGGAAGGCGCGGATGTCCTTGGGCAGGCAGGCGCCGCCGAAGCCGAGGCCGGCCTGGAGGAAGCGGTTGCCGATCCGCGGGTCGTAGCCGATCGCCCGCGAGAGTTGGGTCACGTCGCCGCCGGCGACCTCGCACACCTCGGCCATCGCGTTGATGAACGAGATCTTGGTGGCCAGGAACGCGTTCGCGGCGACCTTGACCAGTTCGGCGGTGGCGAAGTCGGTGACCACCAGCGGGACCTCGCGGTCCTCGGTGGCGGCGAGGTCGAAGACGCCCTTGTGCGCGGAGTAGAGCATGCCGTTCGCCCACTCGCTCTTCACCCCGACGACGATGCGGTTGGGCCGCAGCACGTCCTCGACGGCGAAGCCCTCTTGGAGGAACTCGGGGCTCCAGGCCACCTCGATGCCCAGGTCGGTGGAGGAGTGCTTGCCGACCAGCTGCTCGACCCACTCGGCGGTGCCGACCGGGACGGTGGACTTGCCGACGATCAGCGCCTTGCGGGTCAGGTGCGGTGCCAGGCCGGTCACGGCCGTCTCGACGTACGACAGGTCGGCACCCATCCCGTCGGCCCGCTGCGGGGTGCCGACGCAGATGAAGTGCACGTCGCCGAACTCGGCGGTCTCCTGGTAGGAGGTGCTGAACCGCAGCCGGCCGGCGGCCAGGTTGCGGCGCAGCAGCTCGTCCAGCCCGGGCTCGTGGAACGGCACCGAACCGGCGGCCAGCTTGGCGATCTTGGCCTCGTCGACGTCGAAACCGATCACCTCGTAGCCCAGCTCCGCGAAGCAGATGGCGTACGTCGCGCCCAGGTAACCGGTGCCAAGGAAGGTCAGCCGCGGGCGCTGTGCGCCGGACGGTGGGGAGACCGCGGGGATGGCCGGCATGGGCTGGCTACTCGGGTACGGGATCGTCACGCGTGGAATCTCCGCTCGCACAGGGCGGCGCTTGTTGCGTCGCAGTCGGGGGGCGCCGGAAGCGGCGCTGTCTCGGACATCTTGTGTTGTATGTCTCAATGGCTGTCGCGTCCGCGCGATCCGGCCTCGGGACCCGCGTGAACCGGCGTCGGCCGCCGGGTGGCGCAGGCGACCATAGTGGCTCAGCCTACGCGGCGGTAGGGGTTGCCGTGAGCATGGTCGGTATCCTCACATGCGCGTGGCACCCACACGTGAGCAGGACGCTACAGATACGTTCCGCGGGCGCCAAGGGGAGGGCCAGAATGACGACAGAGCGGTCGTTCGACGCGTACCAGATTCCGGAGGAGCACTCTGACATCCGGGCGGCCGTCCGGGCGGTCTGCGACGCGAAGGTCGCCCCGAACGCCACGCACGCCGACGAGACCGGCGAGTTCCCCACCGCTTCGTACGACGCCCTGCGCGCCGCCGACTTCCATGCCCCCCACATCCCGGTCGAGTACGGCGGGGCCGGGGCGGACGCGCTGGCCACGGCCATCGTGATCGAGGAGGTGGCCCGCGCCTGCGCGTCGTCGTCGCTGATCCCCGCGGTCAACAAGCTCGGCACGATGCCGTTGCTGATCGCCGGCTCCGAGGATCTCAAGCGGCGCTATCTGTCGCCGGTCGCCAGCGGCGAGGCGATGTTCTCGTACTGCCTTTCGGAGCCGGACGCGGGCAGCGACGCCGCCGCGATGTCGACCCGGGCCGAACGTGACGGAGACCACTACATTCTCAACGGCGTCAAGCGGTGGATCACCAACGCCGGGGTTTCCGACTACTACACCGTATTCGCGGTGACCGATCCCACTGCCCGGTCCCGGGGCATCTCGGCCTTCGTCGTGGAGAAGTCCGACCCGGGGGTCAGTTTCGGCGCGCCGGAGAAGAAGTTGGGGATCAAGGGCTCGCCCACCCGCGAGGTCTACCTCGACAACGTACGCATCCCCGCCGACCGAATGATCGGTGAACCCGGCACCGGCTTCGCGACCGCCATGCGCACCCTCGACCACACCCGGGTCACCATCGCCGCACAGGCGGTCGGAATCGCCCAGGGCGCGCTCGACTACGCGAAGGGCTACGTCAAGGAGCGCCGCCAGTTCGGCCGGCCGGTCGCCGACTTCCAGGGCATCCAGTTCATGCTCGCGGACATGGGCATGAAGCTCGAGGCGGCCCGCCAGCTCACGTACGCCGCCGCCGGCCGCTCCGAGCGCGGCGACGACGACCTGACGTACTTCGGCGCGGCCGCGAAGTGCTTCGCCTCCGACGCCGCCATGGAGATCACCACCGACGCCGTGCAACTGCTCGGCGGATACGGCTACACCCGGGACTATCCGCTCGAGCGCATGATGCGCGACGCGAAGATCACCCAGATCTACGAGGGCACCAACCAGGTGCAGCGGATCGTGATGGCGAGGCAGCTGCTGCAGGGCTGACCGGGGCGCGATCCGTTCCGTCAGAGGCGCCGGGTGGCGTCCGGATCGACGGGTGCGGCCGTCGGTGTCGAGTGGCCGGGCGGCGGGTACGCGGCCGGTGGCGGCGGCGTGCCCTGCAGCCGCGCGGTCACTTCATCGATCTGTTCCGTCGCCTCGTCGGCCGGCCCGGTCGCTCCGCCGATCCGGTGGGTCGCCTCGTCGATCCGCCGGGTCGCCTCGTCCGTCGTCGCCCGGCCGGGGCCGGGCGTGGCGGCCGTGGGTTCCTCGTCCGCCGGCGGCCGGAGGACGGTGGTGGCCTCGCCGTCGTCGAGGGCCGATGGCGGGTACGCCGGCACGGCCACCGTCGCGGTGTCCGGCTCGGGCGGCGCGGGGCGCAGCACCGTGGTGGCATCGAAGTCCGGCTGCGCCGGTGTCCGCAGGTCAGACGTCGGGTGGTCCGGCCCGGCGAAGGCCGGCGTGAGCACCGGCCCGGTCAGCGGGGCCGGCCTGGGAGCCGGTGGCGACAGCCGGGTGGTCTCGTCGGTGTCCGGTTCCCGGCCGGCCGGGCGCAGTGGCGGCACGCCGCTCGGCGCCGCCGGGGCCGGTGCCGTGGCCGGCCGGTCGGCCGCCGGTGCGACGGACGGTGCGAACCCGGCCGACGGCACGAACCCGGCGTTCGGTGCCGCGAACCCGGCGCTCGGTGGCCCGAACCCGGCGGTCGGGCCGGACCGCGCTGCGGATCCGGGTGCCCCGGCGGCGGCAGGGCCCGGCGGAAGGTGAACGGTGGCGGAACCGTCGGCGGGCGCCGGGTGCGCCGACGGGGTGTACGGCACGGGTGGCGGCGGGGTGCCGCCCGCGGCGACACCGCCACCCGACCCCGGAGCGGGTGCCGGCATCCGCTCGGAGCCACGCCAGCGGCGTGGGCTGAGCCCGGTGGCGATCAACGGTACGGCCAGCACCGCCGCGATGCCGCCGGCCGGGAGCGGCAGGCCGAGGTCGAGGCCGAAGAGGTCGTGGGGCAGCGCGCGCCGTAGCGACCCGAGGTCGACGGTGGCCCACGCGGTCATCCCGAGCAGCAGGAGCCCGGCCACGACCGGACCGATCGGGGAGATCCGGGGGAGCACCAGCAGCGCGAGCAGCGCACCGGCGCCGAGCGGGGCGAGGAGGCCGAGGACCAGGGTCCGGGTCGGCCCGGTGTCCGGCCCGGCCCCGGCGTACGCGGTCAGCCCGATCCCGGTCAGCACCCAGGCGACGGGTGCGACGAACAGGGCCAGGGCCAGCGATCCGATGTGGCGCATCCGACCTCCTCCGGGGTTGCCGCCACGCCGCACCGTACCCCGGTCGGGCAAGCCGGTTGATCATCCGCGCGGCCCTCGACGGGCCGGGTGATCGGGCTCTCGAGCCTGCCCCTACGGCGGGCCCGGGTGGTGTGCCGGGGGAGGTGGCGGCGGGTCGTACGGGTAGCCGAGGGTCGGCGGGCGGGAGTCGGTGTCGGGCGGGCCGGTGGGCCAGTCGAGGGTCGGCTCGTCCTGGCTCCGCGCGCCGTACGCGGGTTGCGGCGGGTAGTTGGCCGGCGGCGGCAGCAGCACCGGTTGCGGCCAGCGTCGCCACCGCTTCGCGCTGAACGTCGCCATCACGAGCAGGCCGCCGAGGAAGAGGAGTGTGCCGTTCTGGAGCGGCTGGCGCAGGTCGACCGGGTCGCCGAAGAGCCGCCAGCCGGCGGGTACGGCGTCGCGGACCGCGAACGGGTCGACGAACAGCGCCGCGTACGGGATGAGCAGTAGCAGTCCGGCGAGGAGTGGCCCGAGCGGCGAGATCCGCAGCGTGGCGACCAGACCGAGGACGATTCCGCCGGCGCCCAGGTAGACCGCCGGTTGGACGAGGTCGGCGCCGTCGAACCGGTCGGTCTCGAACCATGCCGAGACGGTACGGCTGGAAGCACCCTGCCCGAGCGCGACGAGCACCCAGGCCAGGGGCGCGGCAACCGCCCCGGCGAGCAGGCTCAGGATATGTCGCATTCACGCACCGTATCCGTCGCGTGCCAGTCCATGCCCTGGTGACGCAGTCGTCGAAGGGCGGAATTACGCACGATCGACTAGTGTAAATAACCTGAAGAGTACGGACATATGCTGATCGGCTAGGGTCGCCAGGTGGTCAGTCCTCCCCCAACGTACCTCGCCAATGATGGACAAAAGGGTCGTCTAGCCAGCCTGGACGGCCTGCGGTTCGTTGCTGCCCTCATGGTCGTCCTCTTCCACTTCGTGGCGACCGGCCGCGACGCCTGGGGAGAGGCCCCGGATGCCCTCTTCCCGGTGCTGCATCTGATCGCCTCGTACGGCTGGTTGGGCGTCGAGCTGTTCTTCGTGATCAGCGGCTTCGTCATCTGCATGAGCGCCTGGGGCAGGTCGCTCGGCGACTTCTTCGTCTCCCGGGCCAGTCGGCTCTACCCGGCGTACTGGCTGGCGGTGATCGTTACCACGGTGGCGCTGCGGCTGTTCGAGTCGCCCGAACCGGTGCCGACCATCCGCGCCGCACTGCTCAACCTCACCATGCTCCAGGACGCCGTACGGGCACCGCGGGTGGACAGCGTCTACTGGACGCTCTGGATCGAGCTCTGCTTCTACCTGCTCTTCGCGCTCGTCGTGTGGCGCGGTGTGACCTACCGCCGGGTGGTGACGTTCTGTCTGCTGTGGACGGTCGCCTCGGTCTTCGCCCTGTACGCCGACAACCCGGTCGTCAACCTCTTCCTCAACCCCCGCTACTCCAGCTACTTCATCGGCGGCGTCGCCATCTATCTGATGA
This sequence comes from Polymorphospora rubra, assembly GCF_018324255.1. Classification (GTDB taxonomy): domain Bacteria; phylum Actinomycetota; class Actinomycetes; order Mycobacteriales; family Micromonosporaceae; genus Polymorphospora; species Polymorphospora rubra. The sequence continues at coordinate 1,494,479 of NZ_AP023359.1, read as the reverse complement.
CCCGGTTCGGGCAGAACCTGTTGCTGTGGGGCATCGTCGGGGTGTCACTGCTGCGGGCGCAGTACGACATCACCGAGCAGATCACCGCGATGGGCGGCTTCGCCGGCCGGGAGCTGTCGTGGCCGGTGGTGGCCGCTCTGATCACGGCGTTCTTCCTGCTGGTGGCGGCGATCGGGCTCGGCTGGCTGCCCACCGTCCGGTGGCGCTGGCTGACGTTCGCGGGCGCGCTGACGTACCCGCTGTATCTGACCCACAAGCTCGGCCTGATGCCGATCGTCGCGTGGCGGGACAGTGTCGACCCGTGGCTCCTGCTCGGGGCCGTGACGGTCGGCACCCTGGTCGTCGCGTGGCTGGTGCACCGCTTCGTCGAACGCCCCCTGATGCCGCTGCTGCGCCGGCTGCTCAAGAAGTCCTTCGTCGATCTGCGGGCGGCGGCCGGCACCGGGTCGGCCGCCGCCGCGGAGGCCGGCGCCGGACCCGGGGGCGCGGCGGCCGCGCCGGTCCGCACCCCGCCGGCCGACCCGAACCCGGGACGCACGGCCGCGGCGGTCGGGCCGGGCACGGGCGAGCGGCCGATGGTCACCGTGTCCGGCCGGCCGGCCGTCGCGCGGACCGTGCCCGATCAGGGTTGGCAGCCACGGGACCGTGCCCCGCGTCCGGCGGCGGCCGGCGTGGACCGCCGCCGCGACCCCTGACCCATGGTCGCCGCCCACATGGTCGGCGGTCGACTGTGTGGGTCACCCACGCGCCGTCACCCGTCCGGTGGCCGGACAATGACCGTCCGGGGTAGGGCAGGATGTCGGCACGGGTCGGCACACCGCCGTGCCGGCCGGGGAGGAGGGCGACGGTGCAGGGTGAGATCCTCTGGACGCCGCGGGCCGATGTGCGTGAACACACCCGCATCGGTGACTACCTGCGGTGGCTCGAGGCCGAACGTGGCCTGGTCTTCGCCGACTACGACGCGTTGTGGCGCTGGTCGGTCACCGACCTCGACGGCTTCTGGCGGTCGATCTGGGACTACTTCGAGGTGGTCACGCACACCCCGCCGACCGCAACGGTCGAGGGCACCGCGATGCCCGGCACCCGCTGGTTCCCCGACGCCACCCTCAACTACGCCCAACACGTGCTGCGCATGCCCGGACTGGCCGACGACGACCCGGTGGTCGTGGCGCACAGCCAGACCAGGGCGCCGGTCACCCTGACCGTCGCGCAACTGCGCGAACAGGTCCGGCGCGCCCGGGCCGGGCTGCGCCGGCTGGGAGTCGGTCCCGGTGACCGGGTGGCGGCGTACGCGCCGAACATCCCGGAGACCTTCGTGCTGATGCTCGCCACCACCAGCCTGGGCGCGATCTTCTCCTCGTGCGCGCCGGAGTTCGGCACCCGCAGCGTCACCGACCGCTGGCAGCAGATCGAGCCGACGGTGCTGGTCGCCGTCGACGGCTACCGGTACGGCGACAAGGCGATCGACCGGCGGGCCGAGGTCGCCGCGATCCGGGCCGCTCTCGGTTCGGTCGAACACACGGTGCTGCTGAACTACCTGGATCCGGCCGCGACCGCCGACACCGCGCTCACCTGGGCGGAGCTGACCGCCGACACCGACGAGCCGCTCGTGTTCGAGCCGGTGCCGTTCGACCACCCGCTCTACGTGCTGTATTCGTCGGGCACCACCGGGCTGCCCAAGCCGATCGTGCACGGGCACGGCGGCATCCTGCTCGAGCACCTGAAGATGCTCGCCCTGCACCACGACCTCGGCCCGGCGGACCGGTTCCTCTGGTTCTCCACCACCGGCTGGATGATGTGGAACTTCCTGGTCAGCGCCCCCGCGGTGGGAGCCGCCATCGTGCTGTTCGACGGCAACCCGGCGCATCCCGGCCTGGACGCGCTGTGGCGGCTGGCCGAGGAGACCGGCACCACCTACTTCGGCACCTCGGCGCCGTTCCTGCTGGCCTGCCGTAAGGCCGGTCTGGTGCCGTCCGAGGTCGCCGATCTGAGCGCGCTGCGCGGTCTCGGCTCGACCGGGGCGCCGCTGCCGGCCGAAGGGTTCCGCTGGGTCTACGAGGCGGTCAGCCCCGACCTGCAGCTCCAGTCGCTGTCCGGCGGCACCGACGTGTGCACCGGCTTCGTCGGCGGGGTCGCGCTGCTGCCGGTGCACGCCGGTGAGATCGCCTGCCGGTGCCTGGGCGCGAAGGTGGAGGCCCGGTCGGCCGACGGCACGCCGGTCGTCGGCGAGCTGGGCGAGTTGGTGATCACCGCGCCGATGCCGAGCATGCCGGTCGGGTTCTGGGGCGACACCGACGGCCGGCGCTACCGGGAGGCGTACTTCGACGTCTATCCGGGCGTGTGGCGGCACGGCGACTGGATCACCGTCAGCGACCGGGGCACCTGCGTCATCACCGGCCGTTCCGACGCGACCCTGAACCGCGGTGGCGTACGGCTGGGCACCGCCGAGTTCTATTCGGTGGTGGAGGGCCTCGACGAGGTCGTCGACTCGGTGGTCGTGCACCTCGAGGACGACGAGGGCGGGGCGGGGGAGCTGCTGCTGTTCGTGGTGCTGCGCGGCGGTCACGAACTGGACGACGACCTGCGTCGCCGGATCTGCCGCGAGCTGCGTACCGCGCTGTCGCCGCGGCACGTGCCGGACGAGATCTACCAGGTGGGTGCGGTGCCGCGCACCCTCTCGGCGAAGAAGCTCGAGGTACCGGTGAAGAAGATCCTCACCGGTACTCCGGTCGAGTCGGCGGCGGCGAAGGGCGCCCTGGCCAACCCGGAGTCGTTGACCGCCTTCGAACGGTTCGCCAAGGAGCGGAGCGCCGGCTGACCCATCGGCCGACGGAGACCAACCGGTCGTGTGGCAACGAGCCGGGAGAACCGCGGCGTCTCATCTTCGTGGGCTCCTACCTGCGGCTGACCATCACCGACACGCTCGGCACGCGTGTCGGTGGCCACCACTGCTTCAGCCCGCACGCGCGGGTCACCCGGACCTTCTGGTACCGGGTGCCCGGCGAGTGGGTGGCCGACGGCGTGCTCTGCCCGCGCCGGCGGGACCAGCTCGTCGACCGTCTCTACGAGCCCGGCTGGCGCGACGCCGGTCCGGGCGGCTCCGCGTACGTGATCCTGGACCTCCAGGACAAGGTGCTCAGCGCCGAGGAGGTGTCGGGTCGCCCGTGGCTCGGCGACCGCGCCGGCTTCTTCGTCTGCGGTCCGGACGGAGCACTGCGCGAGGTCGTGCCGGCCGACCTGTGAGCCGGTGCCCGGTCAGGCCAGGGTGACCGTGATCCGTTCGGTGTCGACCCGGCCGGGCAACCGGGCCGGGTCGAGCCGGCCGCACAGGACCGTGCTGGCGCCTACCACCAGCGGGGCGAGCAGCCAGTCCAGCGGATCGGGGTGCCGGACGGCGTCGACGAGCACCCGGTCGCCGGCCGACAGGCCCAGCTCCGTCGCCCGGGCCGCCGCGCGCGCCGCCAGATCCGCGCCCTGCCCGGCACCTCCCGGGTACGGCGTGAAGTGGTCGCCGTGCGCCCGGACCTCGATCACGTAGTCGACCCAACCGGCCGGCACCTCGCGCAGTGGCAGCGCCATCGGGGCCAGCGACAGCGCGTAGCGGTCGCCCGACGGCCAGCCGGCCGCCTCGTCGACCCGGTCCGCGGCGGCGAAGAGCACGTCGACCGGTGCTGGTCCGTCGAACGTCACCGACAACCCCGCCGACCAACAGCCGAGCAGTACCGCGGCGGTCTGCCAGTGGGGCGGGAGCAGCGCCGCGGCGGTGTCGCCCGGCCCGAGTCCGGCCGAGTCGACGAGCAGGTTGGCGGTCTTGGCCACCCAGTTGGACAGCGTCGCGCCGGACAGTTCGGTGCGGTCTCCGGTCGCGTCGTCGTACCAGGTCAGCAGCGGCCGGGTCGGGTCGGTCGCGACGGTCGCGGCGAACCGGCCGGCAATGTCGTCGTTCATCGGAGGCGACGATACCCATCGTGGTGCCCCCGTTGGCGGCACCGCACCCATCGTGTCCCCGCCGATGACGGTACGGCCCGTGGTGGCCCGCAAGTTAACAGGTTGGGAAAGGCCCTCCTCGATCGCGTTGCCGTCGCCGGGGCCGCGCGGGCGCGGCGTAGGCTGGTGCGCGAGTGTCGTATGCCACACGGTTCGGCACCTCGGCGAAGCCGTATCAACTCAAGTTCAGCAGAAGCGGCAAATCGCCCTATACCGCCATCGCACAGTCGAGGAGTTGCCCAGTGACCGCCGGTCGCCCGCCCCGCGTTCTAGTCGACGCCACCAGCGTCCCCGCCGACCGCGGCGGCGTCGGGAGATACGTGGACGGGCTGCTCGGCGCCCTCGGCGAGGCGGGCGGACCGGCGGTCGAACTGGCCGTGGTGAGCCTGCGCACCGACCACGAGCGCTACCGCCGGATGCTGCCAACGGCCGAGGTGATCGCCGCGCCGGCGGCCGTCGCGCACCGACCCGCGCGGCTGGCCTGGGAGCAGACCGGGCTGCCGCTGCTCGCCCAGCAGGTCGGCGCCGACGTGCTGCACTCGCCCTTCTACACCTGTCCACTGCGGGCGGGTTGTCCGGTCACGGTGACGGTGCACGACGCGACCTTCTTCACCGAGCCCGAGCACTACGACAAATCGCGAAGGACCTTCTTCCGCAGCGCGATCAAGACCTCGCTGCGTCGTGCCGACCGGGTGATCGTGCCGAGCAAGGCGACCCGCGACGAACTGATCCGGCTGCTCGACGCCGACCCGACCCGGATCGACGTCGCCTACCACGGCGTCGACCACGCCGCGTTCCACGCTCCGACCGAGGAGGAGAAGGCGCGGGTCCGGGCCCGGCTCGGGCTGGGCGGCTCGGGCTACGTCGCGTTCCTCGGCGCCAAGGAGCCCCGGAAGAACGTGCCCAACCTGATCCGGGGCTGGGTACGGGCCGTACACGACCTGCCCAACCCGCCCGCCCTCGTCGTCGCCGGTGGCCAGGGCCACGATGACGACATCGACCGGGCCGCCGCCGACGTACCCGGTCATCTGCGCCTGCTGCGTCCGGGCTACCTGCGCTACGCCGATCTGCCGGGCTTCCTCGGTGGTGCGCTCGTCGCCGCCTACCCGTCCTACGGGGAGGGATTCGGTCTGCCGATCCTGGAGGCGATGGCCTGTGGCGCGCCGGTGCTGACCACGCCGCGGCTCTCGCTGCCCGAGGTCGGTGGCGATGCCGTCGCATACACCAGCGAGGATCCGGACCAGATCGGGATCGACCTGGCGGCGCTGCTGGACGACGAGTCGCGCCGGCTGACCCTGGCCAAGGCCGGCTTCGACCGGGCCAAGGAGTTCACCTGGCAGTCGAGTGCCGAGGTGCACGTCGCCGCCTGGAGCCGGGCGTCCCGGGGACGCCCTGACTGACCCGTACCGTCGCGAGGGGACGCCAGACCACCGGACGACACACCATCACGCAGGGTGAACCCGGTATGCGTGAGAAAGGTAGCCGTTCGGCATGATGTCCTGATGTTCTTCGCCGTGATCCCGGCGGGCGGCAGCGGCACCCGCCTCTGGCCGCTGTCCCGTGCCGGTCATCCCAAGTTTCTCCACCCGCTGACCGGCACGCCGTCGTCGCTGCTACAGGCGACCGTCGAACGGCTCGGTCCGCTGACCACCCCCGATCACACCATCGTGGTCACCGGTGCCGCGCACGTGGCCGCCGTCGCCCGGCAACTGGTCGAGGTTCCGGAGGAGAACATCCTCGTCGAGCCGACGCCGCGTGACTCCTGCGCGGCGATCGCGCTGGCGGCCGCCATCATCGCCGAGCGTGAACCGGCCGCCCTGATGGGCTCGTTCGCCGCCGACCACCTGATCGGCGATCCGCAGCGCTGGGTCGAGACGGTGCGCCGGGCGATCGTCGGCGCGCAGCAGGGCCTGCTGATGACCATCGGCATCAAGCCGACGCGGCCCGAGACCGGCTACGGCTACCTGCAGTTCGGCGAGCCGGTCGGCGACGGCCCGGTGCACCGGGTCGAGGAGTTCAAGGAGAAGCCACCCGCGGCCGTCGCCGAGACCTACCTGCGGTCCGGCCACCACCTGTGGAACGCGAGCATGTTCGTCTGGCGTACCGACGTCTTCCTCGCCGAACTCGCCCGCCAGCAGCCCGAACTGCACGCCGGCCTGACCCGCATCGCGCGGGCGTGGGACAGCCGTGAGCGCGACGAGGTGCTCCACGAGGTGTGGCCGACCCTGCCGAAGATCTCGGTCGACTACGCCGTCATGGAGGGCGCCGCCGCGGCCGGCCGGGTCGGCACCGTACCGGGCGACTTCGGCTGGAACGACGTCGGCGACTTCCACACCCTCGGCGACGTTCTTCCCGGCGACCAGGCCGGCAACGTGGTCGTCACCGGCGAGTCGGCCGAAACGAAGCCGGTCGTGCTGCTGCACGACACCGAAGGGCTCGTCGTCGTGCCGCAGTCCGGCCGCCTCGTGGCGGCGTTGGGCGTACGTGACCTGGTCGTCGTCGACACCCCCGACGCCCTCATGATCTGCCCGCGGGAGCGGGCCCAGGACGTGAAGAAGCTCGTCGACACGCTCAAGCAGCGTGGCGACGAGAAGTACGTCTGACCCGGCCGCCGGCCCCGATCGAAAGGAGTCGGGGCACGGCATGGGCCGGGGTCATCGAGTGCAGACATGGACGTGCGCCCGGACGCCACCTCCGCAGAACAAGGGCTGCGGACCCTCGTGGTGGACGTCCGGGCGGCTCGCACCCTCCCCGGCCCAGATCAAGAGCATGACGGCCCGGCCACCGGACCGTCGAGGTCTTTCAGTCTGAGCCGAAAGACGCAGGTCATCGACGGTCGGTAGAGTGCCATCCGGTGCCGGCCGCCCCCGAGGTCGGGCATCGGTGGGAGCGTGCCCGTGCTGCGGATCCACTTCTCCGGCGACGACATCGCCCGGACCCGGGTCGCGCCCGCCGCCGACCCGCTCTGGGAGCTGATCCTCAGCGTCCATCTGTTCCAGACCCGGACCCGCGACCCGATCGTCGCCGGTTGGCGCGGCGAGGTCGCCCGAGCCCTGCGCCAGGAGGCACGGGGCACGTTCCAGATGCTCTTCGCGCTCAATCCGACCCGCGGTTACTTCCCCGACTTCCTCACGCCGTACGCCAGCGTGGACGGTCTCGAGGCCGGTCTCGACGCGATCCGCTCGACCCCGGTCGGCCAGCTCGACCGGGATCTGAGCCGGCTCGCCGCCGACAGCGAACTGCCGTCCGGCGCGGCCGGCGTCGCCGGCGGCGACAGCGACGCCCTGCACCACCTGACCGCCGCCATGCGACGGTACGACGGCCTCGCGATCACGCCGTACCGGGCGCGGCTCCAGGCCGCCGTCGAGGCCGACCGCACCCGCCGGGCGCGGGCCCTGCTCGACGGCGGTGCGGAGGGGCTGCTGGCCAGCTACCGGCCGGTGATGCGCTGGGACGGCCGGGTGCTGGAGGTGCCCGACTATCCCGCCGACCGCGACCTGCACCTCAACGGGAGGGGACTGTTGCTGGTGCCGTCGTTCTTCTGTGCCCGTACCCCGGTGGGGCTGCTCGACCCCGAACTGCCGCCGGTCCTGGTCTATCCGGTCGACCGGCTCGGCGGGATCCTGCCGGGTTCCGGCGACGGCGGTGCGGTCCAGGCCCGGCCGGGCGGCGGACGGGGGGCGTTGGGCGCCCTGCTGGGGCAGACCCGGGCGGCGGTGCTGGCGGCGGTGCACGACGGTTGCTCGACCGGCGAGCTGGCCCGCCGGCTGGGCATCTCACCGGCTGCCGCGAGCCAGCACGCGACTGTCCTGCGCGACGCTGGTCTGCTGGTCAGTCACCGGGACCGCAACACCGTGCTGCACACCCTCACCCCGCTGGGTCGGGCCATGCTGAGCGGCCACTGAAAGATCCGCGTGATCAGGGACCGCGTCGCGGGTGTCGTCGGCGGGTCGAGGTGCGCGGCCCTGATCACGGCGATCTTCAACCGTCGCCGACCACGGTCACAGGGCGAGCAGGGCGTGACCACCGGCGCCGGTCGGGGCCGGCGGAACGAGCAGGGTCGACGCGACCCCCTCGGCGGCGAGTGCCGCGCGGAGCCGGTGCAGGTCGGCGCCGAGCCGGACCAACGCCGCCCCGTCCGGCGTGCCGGGCAGGTGACAGGTCACCACGGTGCCCGCCGACGCCGGCCACCCGGCGATGGCCGTGATCTCGGCGGTCGCCGCCGCGACCCGGAACTCGGTGCCGGGCGTCACCACCCCGGCGACCACCGCGACCGCCCGGTCCACCGCCGCGCGGTCGACCGGCCCCGCGGCGGCGCCGTCCGGGACCGCCGACGGAAGGTCGTCCGTGAGGGTCCCGGCGGCGCGCAGGCCCGCCGCGCGGGCCTCGGCCGTACCGAGCGAGAACAGGTCGAGTTCGGCGTCGCGGACCAGGGCGGCGGCGCCCGGGCCGTCGGCCGCCCCAGGGGTACGCAGGTAGCCGCGCACGACGGCGACCGGTACCTGGTCGCACTTGCCCTTGACGAGTTCGCCGGCACCGGCCAGCTCGTCGACCACGGCCATCTGGGTCAGTTGCAGCTCGTTGCCGTACGGGTCGGTCTCGCCCCGGTGGTCGTGGATCGGGCCGATGCCGGCCGCCCCGAGGGCCACGTCGGTCAACCCGTTGCGCCACGGCCGGCCCATCGTGTCGGAGACGACGACGGCGACGTCGACGTCGTGTCGTTCCCGCAGCGCGGCCCGCAGCGACCGGGCGGAGGCGTCGGGGTCCTTCGGCAGCAGCACGAGCCGGGACGGGTCCACATTGGATGCGTCGATGCCGGCGGCGGCCATCACGAAGCCGTGGTGGGTCTGCACGATCCGGGTCGGCCCACGCCGGGCCACGACCCGGGCGGTCTCGGCGGTCAGCACCTCCTCGCGCGCCGTCTCACGCTCCGGCCCGTCGACCGGTACGTCGACCAGCCGCCCCTCGGCCTTCGAGATGATCTTGCTGGTGACGACCAGTACGTCACCGTCGCGCAGCCACGGGGCGGCCCGGGCGATCAGCGCCGCGAGATCGTCTCCGGGGGTGATGTCGCCGAGGCCGAGCACCGGCAGGATCTCGAGTTTCATACCAGCTCCAACGCGGCCCGTACCATCGCGGCGGTCGCCGCCTCGTCCGTCATCCACAGCGGCGCGGCGCCGACCGTCACCCCGGGCACCTCGGTGCCGGCGTCGGTGCTGTCGACCAGCCAGCCGTCGAGCACGCCGCCCGCGCTCCGCGCGCCGAGCAGACCACCGACCCCGGCCGCGGTGCACTCGACCCCCGTCACCGCCAGACAGCGGTCGGCCATGCCGCGCACCGGCGCGCCACCGATGACGGGGGAGACCCCGACCACCGGGGCGGTGCCGCCGGCGAGTGCCTCGCGCAGCGCCGACACCGCGAGGATCGGCGCGATGCTCACCACCGGGTTGCTCGGCGCCAGCAGCACCACGTCCGCCGTGGACAGTGCGTCGAGCACCCCGGCCGCCGGCTTCGCCACGTCGGCGCCGACGAAGACGAAGCGCCGGGTCGGGATCTCGCCGCGGTAGCGGACCCACCACTCCTGGAAGTGGATCGCCCGCTGGCCGGCGTCGTCGGCGACGACCACGTGCGTCTCCAGCCGGTCGTCGGTGGCCGGCAGCAGCCGTACGCCGGGCTGCCAGCGGGCGCACAGCGCCTCGGTCACCGCCGACAGTGGATATCCGGCGTTGAGCATCGTGGTCCGGACCAGATGGGTGGCCACGTCCTTGTCACCCAGCCCGAACCAGGTCGGCTCCGCCCCGTACGCCGCCAGCTCGCCCTTGATCGCCCAGGTTTCTCCGGCCCGGCCCCAACCCCGCTCGGGGTCGGCGCCGCCGCCGAGGGTGTACATGACGCTGTCGAGGTCGGGCGAGATCCGCAGGCCGTGCAGCACGACGTCGTCGGCGACGTTGACGATGGCGGTGACATCGGCGCCGGTCATCCTGGCGTGGGCGCGTACGCCGGTCAGGAAACGGGCGCCGCCGATGCCTCCGGCGAGTACCACGATGTGCATGCAGCCCATCCTCGCTCACCCGCGTGCCCGTTCACCGCGTGGGTTGTGCGACTAGGCTCACGTGCGCAGTCTTCCGTCACCGCATCAGGGGAGCCCTTGAGCAGCCAACCCGAGCCCGCGCCCGCCGAAAAGGCGCCGGCCAGCCAGATAACCAAGCCCCTGCGCGAACTCGTCGCCCTGGTGCTTCTCGGCGCGAACGCCGTCCTGCTCTTCGTCGGCCTGATCAACCTGGTGGTGCCCTACTCCACCAGCAGCGGCTTCGCCACCCGGGCCGGCAGCACGTTCTTCGACTTCGTCGGACTGCCGCAGATCGTCCTGCCGGTGCTGGCCGTGCTGCTGGTGACCCACTTCGAGCCGGTCACCGGCCGGGCCAAGCTGATCACGATCGGCGCCCTCGCCGAGTACGCCGTCTCGGCGCTGTTCGGCGTCGTCACCCTGTTCGCCTTCCTGGCCGGCGGGTTCATCGACGGCCGGTTCCGGGACGTGCTGACCGGCCTGCTGGTCCGCTTCGCCTTCCTGGCGCTGCTCGCGGTGGCCGCACTGCTGGTGTTCAAGGTGTGGCAGCACCTGTTCTACGTGGCCCGGCCCAAGCCGCAGCCCGGCATGTACGGCCAGCCCGGCTACCCGCAGCAGGGCGGCTACCCGCAGCAGTACGGCCAGCAGCCCGGCTACCCGTCGGGCCAGCAGCCCGGCTACCCCGCCCAGCCGGGCTATCCGGCGCAGCCCGGCTACCACCCGCAGCCGGGCTACGGCCAGCCGACCGGGCAGCAGCCGGCTGCCTACCCGCCGGGGGCGTACGGCCAGCAGTGGGCGCCGCAGGACCAGACCGGTGCGCAGACGGGCGGGTTCGCGCCCGCTTCCGCCCCGCCCGCGCCGGCCTCGGCGCCGCCCGCCTCCGCCCCGCCGGCGTCCGCGCCACCGGCCGGACCGACCGGGTTCACCCCGTCGCCCGCACCGCCGGGCGAGGACCCGACCCAGGTCGTCGCCGGGCCGTACACCATGCCGGCACCCACGCCCACACCGTCGCCGTACGCGCCGACCTCGGCGCCGCCCGCCGGTGGCCAGCCCGCCCCGGCACCCGGGCAGCCGACCGGACCCAGCCTGACCAAGCCGGACGCCGGTGCCGAACCGACCCAGGTGATCAGCGCCGGCGAGGACGACCCGAGCCAGCGCACCCAACTGATCAACCCGGCCAGCCAGCAGCCGTCGGCCGGTTCGCCGCCGCCGGCCACCGCGATGGGCGACGAGCCGACCCAGCGGCACCAGCCCTGACCCGACGCCGCCGACGCGGCACCGCGAGGGCGCTCCGGCAGGGGCGCCCTCGCGGCGTGTGTGACCGCTACCACCGACCACGGCAGGTGGCACGGCCTAGGCTGCACACGTGGTTGACAGCACCGACCCCAGACCGACCGAGGCCAGCCTGCGGCGCGCGCTGCGGCGGGCCGCCGACGGGCAGGCCCTTGACACGGGCGAGGCCGCCGACCTGCTCGCCGCCCGCGGCGAGCACCTCGACCGCCTGCTCGCGATCGCCGCCGGAATCCGGGACGCCGGACTGCGCGAGGCCGGCCGGCCCGGTGTGGTGACGTACTCCAAGAAGGTTTTCATCCCGCTGACCCGGTTGTGCCGGGACCGGTGCCACTACTGCACCTTCGCGACCGTGCCGCACCGGCTGCCGGCGGCCTACCTCGACCGTGACGAGGTGCTGGCGATCGCCCGGGACGGCGCCGCCCAGGGCTGCAAGGAGGCCCTGTTCACGCTCGGCGACCGGCCGGAGGAGCGTTGGCCGGCGGCCCGGCAGTGGCTCGACGAGCGCGGTTACGACTCGACGGTCGACTACGTACGCGCCTGTGCCATCGCGGTGCTGGAGGAGACCGGCCTGCTGCCGCACCTCAACCCCGGGGTGCTCTCGTGGGCCGAGCTGCAGCGGCTCAAGCCGGTGGCGCCGAGCATGGGCATGATGCTGGAGACGACCGCGACCCGGCTGTGGTCGGAGCCCGGCGGTCCGCACTACGGCTCGCCCGACAAGGAACCCGCGGTCCGGCTGCGGGTGCTCGACGACGCCGGACGGGTGGGAGTGCCGTTCACCACCGGCATCCTGATCGGCATCGGGGAGAACCGGACCGAGCGGGTCGAGTCGATCTTCGCGATCCGGCGGGCGGCCCGGGAGTACGGCCACATTCAGGAAGTCATCGTGCAGAACTTCCGCGCCAAGCCGGACACCGCGATGCGTGGCATGCAGGACGCCGAACTGCACGATCTGGCGGCCACCGTTGCGGTCGCCCGTGTCCTGCTCGGTCCGAAGGCCCGGATCCAGGCCCCGCCCAACCTGATCGCCGGCGAGTACGAGCTGCTGCTGCGGGCCGGTATCGACGACTGGGGCGGGGTGTCGCCGGTGACGCCGGACCACGTCAACCCGGAGCGGCCCTGGCCGCAGATCGACGAGCTGGCCAAGCACAGCGCCGCCGCCGGTTTCACGCTGCGTGAGCGGCTGACCATCTACCCCGAATACCTGCGGCGCGGTGACCCCTGGCTCGACCCGCGCCTGAACCCGCACGTCTACGCGCTGGCCGAGCCGGCGACCGGCCTGGCCGACGAGGAGGCCCGCCCGGTCGGCCGGCCGTGGCAGGAGCCGGAGGACTCGTTCGTGCCGGGCGGCCGCACCGACCTGCACGAGACGATCGACACGACCGGCCGTACCGGCGACCGGCGCGGCGACTTCGACAGCGTGTACGGCGACTGGAGCGAGGTCGCCGCGCACGTGGCCCCGGCGCCGGGCGGTGCCCCGGCGCGCACCCCCGCCGAGCTGCTCGCCGGACTGCGGCTGGCCGCCGACGATCCGGCCGCACTGCTCGAACCGGCGAACGAGGCGGCCGCGATGGCGCTGTTCGGTGCCGACGGGGCGGCGCTCGACGAGGTGTGCCGGATCGCCGACGACGTACGCCGGGACGCCGTCGGTGACGATGTCACCTACATCGTCAACCGCAACATCAACTTCACCAACGTCTGCTACGTCGGCTGCCGGTTCTGTGCCTTCGCGCAGCGGGAACGCGACGCGGACGCCTTCCGCCTGTCGGTCGACCAGGTCGCCGACCGGGCCGAGGAGGCGTGGCGGGCCGGTGCGACCGAGGTCTGCATGCAGGGCGGCATCGACCCGAAACTGCCGATCACCGCGTACGCCGACATCGTGCGTGCGGTCAAGGCCCGGGTGCCGGGCATGCACGTGCACGCGTTCTCGCCGATGGAGATCGTCACCGCCGCGGCCAAGGGTGGACTGTCCGTCCGCGACTGGCTGACCATGCTGCGGGAAGCCGGCCTGGACACGATCCCCGGTACCGCCGCGGAGATTCTCGACGACGACGTGCGGTGGGTGCTCACCAAGGGCAAGCTTCCGGCCGCGACCTGGGTCGAGGTCGTGACGACCGCGCACGAACTCGGCATCCGGTCCAGTTCGACCATGATGTACGGCCACGTCGACCATCCCCGACAGTGGCTCGGGCACTTCCGGGTGCTGGCCGGGGTACAGGACCGCACCGGCGGGTTCACCGAATTCGTGGCGCTGCCGTTCGTGCACACCAACGCCCCGATCTACCTGGCCGGGATCGCCCGGCCCGGCCCGACCTGGCGGGAGAACCGGATCGTGCACGCGATGGCCCGGTTGTTGCTGCACGGCCGGATCGACAACATCCAGTGCTCGTGGGTGAAACTCGGCGACGAGGGCACGGTCGCGATGCTCCGGGGCGGCTGCAACGATCTCGGCGGCACCCTCATGGAGGAGACCATTTCCCGGATGGCGGGATCCGACAACGGTTCGGCACGTACGGTCGCGCAACTGCACGCGATGGCCGAGGCGGCCGGTCGGCCGGCCCGTGAGCGCACGACGGCGTACGGCCGGAGCCGCTGACTTCTCCCAGGTGGCCGGGGGTACCGGCGGGCCGGGGCGGGCAGCTTTCACCCGCCCGGCCGCCGGAGCCGGGCGGTACGACCCTGCCCGACGTCGATATTGCCATTCGTCGTGCGGAACTGCCTGGTTACGGCCACAATCGACGCGGCACGCCGAATTCTCCGGGCGACTCGCCGATAGGGGCGTTACCCGGCCGGGGGCTCGATCGATAGGGCAGCGAGACGGCTCGGGCGAGCCGTCGGAGACACGGCGAAAAAGCAACCCCGTCTATCAGGTTCGGCTTGACGACGCACGCATTACACGCGTGTAATTTCGGTTGGGGTTGTTCGAACGGAGGGCATGAAAAGCCGCCGTTCGGGGCAATAGACACGCCTTCCGCGTGGGGGGTTGCGCCGGCACCGCTGCTGGCGCGCGATAAGGAGGCATGCATGGACGGCCGGCTAGAAGTAGCCGACCTGCTCGGAGATGCGCCGGAGTGGCAGGAGCGGGCCCTGTGCTCGCAGACCGACCCCGAGGCGTTCTTCCCCGAGAAGGGCGGATCCACCCGCGAGGCAAAGCGCATCTGCTCGCGCTGCGAGGTCCAGACCGAATGCCTGGAGTTCGCGCTGGGGCACGACGAACGGTTCGGCATCTGGGGCGGCCTGTCCGAACGTGAACGGCGCAAGCTCAAGCGTCGGGTCGCCTGACCCGACCCGGTCCGCGCGGCGGACCGCGGTCACAACGGCCGACGGCCGGGCGGTGGGGGCCGCCCGGTCCGGCAGCACCCGGCGGCGCTCAGGCGAGTTCGTCCGGGTCGACGCCGAGCAGGTTGGCGACCTGCTCGATGATCACGTCGTGCACCAGGTCGGCGAGATCCTCCCGGTCCATCGCGCGGAACTCCAGCGGACGCCGGTAGAGCACGATCCGCGGCGGCACCTCCTGCCGGCCGGGCCGGCCCGGCAACAGTCGGGCGAGCGGCACCTCGCCGTCCTCCAGCACGTCGGAGTCGTAGACGTTGAGGTCCGGTGGCACGTCTTCGACGGCGAACTCCACGCCGGCCAGTTCCTTGGCGAATCGGCGTTCCAGGGTTTCCACCGTGTCGAGCACCAGATCGTCGAAGATCTCGGCCTTGGTCCGCGACAGCGGGACGGTGGCGGGCACGAGCCGCCCGCGCAGGCCGCGCCCGTGCCGGTCGCGGCGGGGGCGGCGCCCCGGGCCGGGCCGCCGGTGCTGCGGGACGGTCACCTCGCCCTCCCGCCGGGCGCGTGACCCGCGCCGGCAATCCGTACCCGGTGTGCTGTCGTCCGGTCGGCCCGGCCGGCTGTGCCGTGGTCCGCCCTGTCGTGGTCCGGCCGGTTCACCGGACCACCCCCCATCCCCATGTTCACGTCGCCAGGGTAGCCCCGCGCCGGCCCACCCGGACGGTGGACGAGGTTGCCGGCGGCGCGTCGTCAGATCGTGATCTACGGATCATCGGCGTGTCGCGGCGGTAACCGGAGCGGGAGACCCGGTAAGAGAGATAACGTGCCGCCGTGAGGTCACCACGGCGTTGCTCCCGCAACGGCTGCCCCCGACAGGCCGTCGCCACGCTGACCTATGTCTACACCGAGTCGACGGCGGTGGTCGGGCCGCTTGCCGCGTTCGCCGAGCCGCACACCTACGACCTGTGCGAGCAACACGCCCGCAGCCTGACCGCGCCACGCGGCTGGGACGTCGTGCGGCACGAGGGCGAGTTCGAGCCGCCGCCGCCGACCACCGACGACCTGGTGGCGCTGGCCGAGGCGGTACGCGAGGCGGCCCGCCCGGTGCAGCGCACCGAGGAGCCCGACGACGCCCAGGGGCCCCAGGTCGGCCGCCGTGGCCACCTCCGGGTCATCCCGCCCACCCACTGAGGCTTCGAACCCGCCCGACGGCCGTCGGACCTGCCTGGGTCGGGCGGCGCACCTGATCAGCGCGGCGTGTGGGGCGGCTTGAGGTAGACGAAGGCTTCCGTGGACAGGACGCCGTCGGCCGTACGGAGCCGCTGCAGGATCTCCAGTAGGTGGTCGTCGTCGCGGCAGACCACCTCGGCCAGCAGGTCGAACGAACCCGCCGTGACCGCCACATAACTGATCTCGTCCAGGTCGGCCAGTCGGTCCGCCACCGTCTCCAGGTCGCCGGACGTACGCAGGCCGACCATCGCCTGCCGGGGAAAGCCGAGCCGCTGCGGATCGGTCACCGCCACGATCTGCATCACCCCGGCGTCGAGCAGGCGCTGCACCCGCTGGCGTACGGCCGCCTCGGAGAGCCCGACCGCCTTTCCGATCGTGCCGTACGCGCGCCGGCCGTCCTCCCGCAACTGTTCGATGATCTGCTTCGCCACGTCGTCGATCGGCGCGTCGGCGGCACTCTCCCGGACCGCGACCCGTCGGCCGCTTCCGATGGTGCGGCGGTCGTCAAGTTGTCGCGCGACCATCCGTTTCCCCTGTCTGCCGTGGGGCGCGCGTGCCCACCCGGTCACCTATCGAAGGTGTATTTCGTCGCAAAAACCGAGATATGCAACGAAATCCCTTGTGACATACCCTATTGCATGTCAAGATCAGTGGTCGGCGACACCCCCATCGACGACCGCCTGGATCCTCCATCCCGGATCCGACCGCCGCAGGAGCCGTCAACCATGCACAACAGCTTCCCCTCTCCGCCGTCGCCGGAAGTCGCCGCCCTGCTGTCCGCGCACCGCCTCTCCCGCCGCTCCATCATCCGCGGTGCGTTCGGGGTGGGCGCGCTGGCCGTCGCGGGCGGGCTCGCCGGCTGCGGCACACCGGGTGCGCGGCAGGCCGGGGAGTGTGCCAGCGACGACCGGTCGGAGACCGAGCGGTCGCTGCACTTCTCCAACTGGATCCAGTACCTGGACGTCGACGACGAGGACCCCGACCGGCGGCCGACCCTCGACGCGTTCGTCGACCGGACCGGTATCCAGGTCACCTACACCGAGGACATCAACGACAACAACGAGTTCTTCGGCAAGGTGCAGGCCCAACTCGCCGCCTGCCAGCCCATCGACCGTGACCTGATCGTGCTGACCGACTGGATGTCCGCCCGCCTGATCCGGCTCGGCTGGGTACAGAAGCTCGACCTGGGCCGGCTGCCCAACGTGGAGCGCAACCTGCTCGCCTCACTGCGTGACCGGCCCTTCGACCCCGCCGGTGACCTGGCCGTACCGTGGCAGTCCGGACTTGCCGGGCTCGCGTACAACGGCAGCGTGACCGGCGAGGTGCGTACCGTCGACGAACTGCTCACCCGCCCCGACCTGAAGGGCCGGGTGACCGTGCTCACCGAGATGCGCGACACCATGGGCCTGCTGCTCCAGGCCGCCGGCCACGATGCGGCCGACTTCACCGAGGCGCAGTTCGACGACGCGCTGGAGCGGCTCCGGCGGGCGGTCGCCGACGGCCAGATTCGCCGGTTCACCGGCAACGACTACGCCCCCGAACTGGCCCGCGGCGACGTCGCCGCGTGCATCGGCTGGTCCGGCGACGTCATCCAGCTCGCCGCCACCGACGAGCGGATCCGCTTCGTCGCCCCCGAATCCGGCGCGATGCTGTTCTCCGACAACCTCCAGGTGCCCAACCGGGCCACCCACCGGGCGAACGCCGAAGATCTGATCAACTACTACTACGAGCCCGCCGTCGCCGCCCAACTCGCCGCGTACGTCAACTACATCTGCCCGGTCGAGGGCGCGCGGGCCGAGATGGAGCGGATCGACCCCGCGCTCGCCACCAACCCGCTGATCTTCCCCGACGACTCGACGCTGGCCGGGACGAAGGTCTTCATGGCGCTCACCGACGATCAGGAACGGGCGTACGAGGCAAAGTTCCAGCAGGTCATCGGGGCGTAACCGGATGGCCGAAAAGGAGCCCGCCGGCGAGCTTCGGCTGGCCGGCGTCACCAAGCGGTTCGGCGCCGTCGCCGCCGTAGACGATCTCGACCTGACCGTCCCGCAGGGGTCGTTCTTCGCCCTGCTCGGCCCGTCCGGCTGCGGCAAGACGACCACCCTGCGCATCGTCGCCGGTCTCGAGCAACCGACCGCCGGCCGGGTGTTCCTCGCCGGCCGCGACGTCACCGACCTGCGGCCGTACCGGCGGCCGGTCAACACGGTGTTCCAGAGCTACGCGCTCTTCCCACACCTGGACGTCTTCGGCAACGTCGCGTTCGGCCTACGCCGCCGCGGCGTACCCGACCTGGCCGGCCGGGTCGCGCGGATGCTGGCGATGGTCCGGCTCGACGGCTTCGAACGGCGCCGGCCGGCGGAGCTCTCCGGCGGGCAGCAGCAGCGGGTCGCGCTCGCCCGCGCACTGGTCAACGAACCCCGGGTGCTGCTGCTCGACGAGCCGCTCAGCGCGCTCGACCCCAGGCTGCGCCGACAGATGCAGATCGAACTCAAACGCATCCAGACCGATGTCGGCGCCACCTTCGTGCACGTCACCCACGACCAGGAGGAGGCCATGACGCTGGCCGACACGGTCGCGGTGCTCAACGCCGGCCGGGTCGAGCAGTTCGGCGCCCCGGCCGACCTCTACGACCTGCCGGCCACCGCCTTCGTGGCCAACTTCCTCGGGCAGGCCAACCTCCTCGCCGGCCGGGTCACCGGCCGCGCCGGCGGCGACGTACTGGTCGAGGCGTACGGCTCGCGGTTCTCGGTGCCCGCCGACCGGTCGGGGTCCGGGGCCGGCGCGGTCCTGGTCGGCGTACGTCCCGAGCGGCTGCACCTGGCAGCGGCCGCCGCCGACGTACCGGAAGGTCACCAGTGGGTGACCGGCGTGGTCACCGACTCGTCCTACGTCGGGGTCGGCACCCGCTACCTGGTACGCACCCCGTGGGGCGCGGAGTTGGCCGCGTTCGCGGCGTACGGCGCGGTGGCGGGCGGCGGGGCGGCGGCTGCCGCGGGCGACCCCGCACCCGGTGGAGCCGGCCGGCTGCCGGTCGGCGCGGAAGTGGTGGCGTACTGGAACCCCGCCCACGCCTTCCTGGTGCCCGACGACGTCGACCCCGGCCCGGCCGGCATCCGCCGGTGACGACCGGCCGCCGGCTGCTGCCGTACCTGCTGATCCTGCCCGGCGGGCTGTGGCTGGCGCTGTTCTTCGTCGTACCGGCCGGCCAACTCGCCGCGACCAGCCTCTACGACCCGGCCGGCTCGGTCGCCGACGGCTACGCCATGACCTGGTCGTTCGGCAACTACCCGGCCGCACTGCGGGCTTACGGCGGCCACTTCGGCCGGTCACTGCTCTACGCCGGCATCGCCACCGGGCTCGCCCTGCTGCTCGGCTACCCGCTGGCGTACGTGATCGCCCGCCGCGCCGGCCGCTGGAAGAACCTCTTCCTGGTCTGCGTCGTCGCCCCGATGTTCACCAGCTTCCTGGTCCGCACCCTGGCCTGGAAGACGATCCTGTCCGACAACGGCTGGCTGGTCGGCGTGCTGCGCGACCTGCACCTGCTCGAACCGGACGGCCGGCTGCTGGCCACCCCGGCGGCGGTGGTGCTCGGCCTGACGTACAACTTCCTGCCGTTCCTGGTGCTGCCGCTGTACGCCAGCCTCGAACGGCTCGACGGGCGGCTGCTGGAGGCGGCCCGCGACCTCTACGCCGGCCGCCTACGCACCTTCCTCACCGTCACCCTGCCGCTGTCGGCGCCCGGCCTGACCGCCGGCATCCTGCTCTTCTTCATCCCGGCCAGCGGCGACTACGTCAACGCGAGACTGCTCGGCAGCCCCAACGAATACCTGGTCGGCAACGTCATCGACTCGGCGTTCCTGGTCCGGCTCGACTACCCGCAGGCCGCCGCGCTGTCGTTCCTGCTGATGGCGATGGTCCTCGCACTCGTCGTGGCCGGCCTGCGCCGGGGCCGGGCCGCGGAGGTGTGGTGAACCGGCCCGCGCGGTGGCTCGCCGCGCACTGGGTGACGGCCGTCGGACTGATGGTGCTCGGTTACCTGCTGCTGCCGATCGGCGTCGTCGCCGCGCTGTCGTTCAACCGGCCGTCGTCACGGCTGTCGTACGACTTCCACGAGTTCACCGTCGACAACTGGGCGAACCCGTGCGCCAGCGCCGAACTGTGCGCGGCCGTGTGGCGCAGCGCCCAGATCGGTCTGGTCGCCACGCTGGGCGCGACCGTGCTCGGCACCCTGATGGCGTTCGCCCTGGCCCGCTACCGGTTCCGTGCCCGGTCGGCGGTCGGCCTGCTGGTGCTGCTGCCGATGGCGACCCCCGAGGTGGTGCTCGGCTCGTCGCTGCTGACGCTCTTCGTCGCCGGCCGGGTGCCGCTCGGCTTCTGGACCGTGGTCGTCGCCCACGTGATGTTCTGCGTATCGTTCGTCGTGGTCACCGTCAGAGCCCGACTATCCGGAATGGACAGCCGACTCGAGGAGGCGGCGATGGACCTGTACGCCGGCCCGTGGCAGACCTTCCGCCGGGTCACGCTGCCGCTCGCCGCGCCCGGCATCGTCGCCGCCGCGCTGTTGGCGTTCTCGCTGTCGTTCGACGACTTCATCATCACCAACTTCAACTCCGGCAGCACCGTCACCTTTCCCATGTACGTGTGGGGCGCCGCCCAGCGCGGCATCCCGCCCCAGGTCAACGTCGTCGGCACCGCCATGTTCGCGATCGCGGTGCTGTTCGTGCTCGGCACCGCCGTACGGCGCCGGCCCCGGTCCGGCGGTGCCCGGTGACGGCCGCCGCCCGCCGGGCCCTCGCCGACGCCGTCCACCGGCCCTACTGGCTGGACCGCCCGGAGCGGCCCGACCCGCTGCCGCCGCTGGCCGGCGCCGACAGCGCCGACCTCGCCGTCGTCGGCGGCGGCTACAGCGGCCTGTGGACCGCCCTGCTCGCCAAGCAGGCCGACCCCGGCCGCGACGTCGTCCTCCTGGAGGCCGGCACCTGCGGCTGGGCCGCCTCCGGACGCAACGGCGGATTCTGCGCCGCCTCGCTGACCCACGGCACCGCCAACGGCGCCGCCCTCTTCCCCGACGAGATCGGCACCCTGGAGCGGCTCGGCCGCGCCAACCTCGACGCCATCGAGGCGACCGTCGACCGGTACGGCATCGACTGCGACTTCCGGCGCACCGGCGAACTCACCGTCGCCGTCGAGCCGTACCAGCTCGCCGGGATCGCCGACGACGCCGCCCTCGCCGCCCGGCTCGGCCAGCCCGGCCTCCTGCTCGACCGCGACGCGCTGCGCGCCGAGGTCGACTCGCCGACGTACCTCGGCGGCTTCTGGGACACCGACGGCGTCGCGATGCTCGACCCGGCCCGGCTCGCCTGGGGACTGCGCCGGGTCTGCCTCGACCTCGGCGTACGCATCCACGAACACACCCGGGTCACCGGCCTGCACCGCGACCGGGCCGCCCTGAGCCTGCGTACGCCGCACGGCCGGGTGCGCGCCGACCGGGTGGCGCTGGCCACCAACGCCTTCCCGCCGCTGCTGCGCCGCCTGCGGCACTACCTCGTGCCGGTCTACGACTACGCGCTGATGACCGAGCCGTTGACCCCGGCCCAGCTCGCCGCCGTCGGCTGGCACAACCGGCAGGGCATCTCCGACGCCGCCAACCAGTTCCACTACTACCGGCGCACCGCCGACGACCGCATCCTGTTCGGCGGGTACGACGCCGTCTACCACGCCGGCAGCCGGATGACACCGGCCCTGGAACGCCGGACCAGCACCTTCGTCCGGCTGGCCGACCACTTCCGGGCCACCTTCCCGCAGCTCGACGGCCTACGGTTCAGCCACACCTGGGGCGGCGTCATCGACACCTGCACCCGGTTCTGCGCCTTCCACGGCACCGCGTACGGCGGCCGTCTCGCCTACGCCGCCGGATTCACCGGGCTCGGCGTCGGCGCCACCCGCTTCGGTGCGCAGGTCATGCTCGACCTGCTCGCCGGCGCCGACACCGAAGCGACCCGGCTCGCCCTCGTCCGCGACCGGCCGGTCCCGTTCCCGCCCGAGCCACTGCGCTCCGCGGTGATCAACCTGACCCGCCGTTCGATGGCCCGCGCCGACGCGAACGAGGGCCGCCGCGACCTCTGGCTACGTACCCTCGACCGTCTCGGCCTCGGCTTCGACTCCTGATCCGTCGGTCAGTCGGCAGCCGTCGGTCGGTCGGCCGTGCCGGCGGGCACCACCCATGCGGTCGGCTGACGTCCCGCCCCGGCTCTCGGCCTCTGCACCGGCCCGGTCCACCGGCCCAGCCGGAGGCCGGATACCACCGTCACGCCCCACAGCGAACTCGCTGTGCGTACGCCGAATTCGCGGTGAACCACAACACCTTGGGGCTCTTCCCCGGCGAACCGCAGGGCGCACCCGTGATCATCTGCTGCTCAGCAGCTCGACACGCCGTACCTATAACGGCGGAACAACTAACGATCACCACACCCCGCCACGTCATGGTGGTCGGCTGCCGTCGTTGATCAGACGTCGACTTCCGTCCGGCGCGGGCGTCGGGAATCATTGCCGGGATGGGTGACGAATACCTGTGGCTCGAAGAGGTCGACGGCGCGGACGCCGGCGCCTGGGTACGCGAGCGCAACGCCGAGACCGTCGCGCGGCTCGCCGCCGGTGGCACGTTCGACGACCTGAAGGCCGAGATCCGGCAGGTGCTCGACGCCGACGACCGGATCCCGTACCCGGCCCGGCGCGGCGACCACGTCTACAACTTCTGGCGGGACGCCACCCACCCCCGCGGCCTGTGGCGGCGGACCACCGTCGACGACTACCGCCGGCCCGAACCGCGGTGGGAGGTGCTGCTCGACATCGACGCGCTCGCCGCCGCCGAGGACGAGAACTGGGTCTGGGGCGGGGCCACCGTCCTGCGTCCCGACTTCCGCCGCGGCCTGGTCAAGCTGTCCCGGGGCGGCGCGGACGCCACCGTCGTACGCGAGTTCGACCTGGTCGACCGGACGTTCGTCGCCGACGGGTTCACCCTGGCCGAGGCGAAGACGAACGTCGGCTGGATCGACGCCGACCACATCTACGTCGGCACCGACCTCGGACCCGGCTCGCTCACCGCGTCGGGCTATCCACGAACGGTCCGGCGGTGGCGGCGGGGCACCCCGCTGGCGCAGGCGCCGACCGTCTTCGAGGGGCACGTCGACGACGTCGCCGTCTACGCCAGCCACGACCCGACGCCGGGGTTCGTCCGCGACTTCGTCAGCCGTCGCCTCGACTTCTTCCGCGGCGAGAGCCATCTGCTCGGCCCCGACGGCACGCTGCGCCGGATCGACGTACCCGACGACGCCGACTGGGACGTACACCGGCAGTGGCTGCTGGTCCGGGTGCGGTCGGACTGGACCGTCGGCGGGGTGACCCACCCGGCGGGCGCCGTGCTGGTCACCGGGTTCGACGACTTCCTCGCCGGCGGCCGCGACCTGACGGTGCTCTTCGAGCCGGACGCGCACACGTCGGTCAGCGAGTACGCGTGGACCCGCAACCACCTGCTCCTGGTGCTGCTGCGCGACGTGCGGACCGAACTGGTGGTGCTGACCCCCGGACCGGACGGCTGGGCGCGGGAGCCGCTGCCCGGCGTCCCCGCGATGGACCACAGTGGAATTCTCGACACCGAACCCGACCTCGACGACTACTACGCCACGACGTCGGAGGGCTTCCTCCAGCCCGACACGCTGCGCCTCGGTGTGATCGGGGGCGACGTCGAACCGGTCAAGCGGGAACCCGCGTACTTCGACCCCCACGGGCTGACCGTCCGGCAGTTCTTCGCCACCTCCGCCGACGGTACGCAGGTTCCCTACTTCGTGGTCGGCGACGCGGGCGCGTCCGTGGGTCCCACCCTGCTGACCGGGTACGGCGGCTTCGAGGTTTCCCGTACCCCCGCCTACGACGCGGTCGTCGGACGGGGCTGGCTGGCCCGGGGCGGCACCTACGTGGTCGCCAACATCCGCGGCGGCGGCGAGTACGGTCCACAGTGGCACCACGCCGCGCTGCGCGAGCGCCGGCCCAGGGCGTACGAGGACTTCGCCGCCGTCGCCACCGACCTCGTGGCCCGGGGCATCACCGAACCGTCCCGGCTCGGCATCAGGGGCGGCAGCAACGGCGGCCTGCTCATGGGGGTCATGCTGACCCGCTATCCGGAACTGTTCGGCGCGATCGTCGTTCAGGTGCCGCTGCTCGACATGCGCCGCTACCACCTGCTGCTCGCGGGTGCGTCCTGGGTGGCCGAGTACGGCGACCCGGAGAACCCCGACGACTGGGCGTTCCTGCGCGAATACTCGCCCTACCAGAACGTCCGCGCCGGCCAGCCGTATCCGCCGGTGCTTTTGACCACGTCGACCCGCGACGACCGGGTGCATCCGGGCCACGCCCGCAAGATGGCGGCCCGGCTGGCCGAGTTCGGCTACGACGTGTCGTACTACGAGAACATCGAGGGCGGGCACGGCGGTGCCGCCGACAACGAGCAGGCGGCGTTCATGTCGGCGCTGACGTACGAGTTCCTGTGGCGCAAGCTGTCCGGCCCGGCTGAAGCGGTGCCCCAGCAGTCGGAGCGGGCCACCCTCGACGCACGGTAGGTCCCCGGCGGTCACCTGCCCGGTGACCGCCGGGAGATCGGATCCGTATTTGATCTACGTAACATTCTATGTTGACAGAAATCAATCAACGATCGGTTTTCGGGTACGTTCTTCTGTCTATCATCTGGCCACCAATCCCTCTTCCTGCGATCCAGGTCAGGAGAATTCTGTGGTCAAACCGCCCCCTGGTGAACTGCTGCGCGCCGCGCCGGAAACGATCTCCGTGCCACCCGCCGACGGCACGTCCGAACCGAAAGCCACGTCACCATTCGTCAACGGGCATTTCCCGCGCCGACGTGGACTGATCATCGGACTCAGCGTGCTGGCCGGCTTCCTGCTGACGGTGGTCTGGTCGGCCCACTTCGTCGACTCCACCATCGGCGACAACGTCGCCAACACCCTGCTCGGCCACGACGCCAAGGAAACCCCGATCGCCGGCATCGCCGCCGGGATTCTTTTCGCCTTTGTTTCCGGTCTCGCCGGCACGTTCACCGCCTGTAACATCGCCACCTTCGGGGCGATGGCCCCACTGCTCGGCAGCGGCGGCAGCCGGTGGAGCCGCATGCTGCACACCCTCAGGCCGCTCGGCTGGGTGTCGGTCGGAATGCTCGCGGTGTCGTCGGTGTACGGCGTGATCGTCGGACTCGTCGGAACGTCTATGCCGCAGTTCTCCCAGGCGGCCAACCAGCCCGGCAGCCTTTCGCCGCGCAGCATCCAGTCGATGGTCGTCTACGGCATCATCGGCCTGGTCATGTGTTACCTCGGATTGGCGTCTCTGGGGCTGGTCCGCGACCCCTTCGCCAAGATCTCCAAGCGATTCCCGAACGCCCCGATGGTCTTCATGGGCATCCTGATCGGCGCATTCCTGATCGGCCGGCCGTTCCCGCTCTTCCGGCAGATGTTCCGCGACGCCGCCGAAAGCGGAAACCCGCTGTACGGTGCGGCCGCGTTCAGCCTCCAGTCGATCGGCAACATCCTGGTCATGGCGATTCTATTCCTGATCATCGCCAACTTCACCGGTGGTCGGATCCAGCGGTGGCTGGCCGCCAACCCGCGCCGACTCACCGTCATCACCGCCGTCGCGTTCCTCGTTGCCGGCGCCTTCACCTTCCTCTACTGGGACGTCCGCCTGCTCGCCCGGCGCGAGATCATCCCCTGGTACCCGACCGCCCCCTGGGCCTAGTCCGGGCTGAGTTAGGCCATACCTCGGCCGCGGGCCGGTGCGGATGCTCCGACGACTGCAGTCGCCAGCCGCACCGGTCCGGCGAGCCACGGCTGATGCTGAACCACGAGTGCGACGGTGGCTGCGAATGCACCCCGCCCGCTTTGCCGATGGTCGCGGTCTCGTAGTTCGGATCCTGCTCCAGGCGACGGCCTGTGAGACGTTGATCTTCCAGCGTGACGGTCTGTACGCCTCATCGAGATATGGAAGGTGGTGAGTGGTGGTGCATTGCAATGTCTGCTGCTTGCGTGTTTCTCTGAGGAAAGACAAGAGGTTACCCAAGCACTACTCTGCCCATTTTGCTGGGCTTTTCTTTCCAGGTGCACAGAAGGAGTGTTCTGGTTCGGGGACGGGCCAATACACTCCCGACCGTCAGTTGAGGTGGAAGTGCAGCCGCACACTCAGCAGGCAGACATGTCCGTGCTGTGGTAGGAAGTCGCTAACCCTGAACAAGAACGGCAAGTTTCCGAAGCATCTTTCGCCGGTTGGCGCCAAGTGCCCGATGTCAGAGGCGAACTCTCGCTGATCTGGCTGGGCTCGCGTCCAAGCGATTCGCACTTGAGCCCTCGTGGACAACGGAACGCCTGGTGTAGTGGAGGTTGATGCCGCCGGGGTTCGCCAGTGGTTACCGTCGGCCCAGGTATTCCGACAGCTCGGCGGCCACCTGTTCCGGCTCGGCCAGACAGCGCCACACCGGAACCCGGCGGACGGTCGTCTTGCCATTGGTGATGTCGATCTGGGCGAGCACCTTGCGTAGCGCGCGACCATCGGCATTGCCGGTCGGGTCGTCGACCAGTACAGCCACCTCGGCGTCGCCGGCTCGTACGAGCAGGTCGAGGGTGTGCCCGGACATCGTGACGTCACGCCGTACGGTGAGACCCCGCTTCCGCAATGCGGCGTGCAACCGGTCGGCGGGATTGGGTGCGGCGTCTGGCGTGCCCTCGGTCGGCTCCCGGCTGGTTGCCAGGGCGGCGAGAAGACCGCGTTGGCTCGCCCACCACGAGCGGTCGCCGACGACGACGAGCTGGGAGCGGGCGCGGGTGATCGCCACGTTCCACAGATTCGTCTGGTGGACGAGCCAGTTGCGGGTGGAGTCCGAGATGCCGTGCGCCCCAACCGGCGAGATGACCATGATGTCCCGTTCACTGCCCTGGAACCGGTGGATGGTCTCGCAGAGCAGGTTGTCGTGTAGGCCGGCGGCGCCTAGGGCCGCCGCCAGGTTGCGCTTGTGCGCGGCGAGCGGCGTGACGACCCCGACCGAAGCATCGGGGTACGCGGCCCGCAGCCGCGCCACCTCGGCCACCACCTCGGCGATCTCCGCCGGGTTACGTCCGGAGCCGGTCTGGCCACGCACGAATGCCCCGGTCACGTCCTGCCAGCGCATCGCTGGCTCGGCCGGTGCGGCGAGGCGCCGTGGGTCGGTCAGGATCGTGAGCCGCCCCTGGTAGACCTCCCGGTTCGGGATGTCGACGATGTCCGGGTGGCAGCGGTAGTGCTCGTCGAGCAGGTGCGTCGCCCCGGCCGAGGCGGCGAACGCGTCGTACGCCGAATGTCGCGCATAGGCCAGCCGGCGGGCGGTGAGCCAGCCGGTACCGAGGCCGGCCTTGACCTGTTCGGCGACGTCGTCGCCCTCCGGCAGGTCGACGACCGGTGCGAGCTGGCGTGGATCGCCGATGATCAGTGCCCGCTTGGCCCGGTAGAGCATGGGCAGGATCGCCGGCACCGTGCACTGCGCCGCCTCGTCGATCACCACCAGGTCGTACAGGCCGGGCTTGCGGTCCAACTGCCGTGCGGACAGTGCCGTCACCGCCCAGCCGGGCAGCACCCGCAGGATCTCGGGAAAGTACGCCCGGCTGTAGGCGTTCGGCTTGGCCATCTCGTCCGCCCGGTTCTGCAGCAACCTGACCCCGGCGGTCACCCGACGGGCGATCTGGGCACGCAGCAACTCGCCACTGCGCGCCGGACGTTCGCCGTTGACCAGTTCGAGCAGCCGCTGCCAGGCCGCGTCGCCGTCGGGCAGCCCGGCCAGCCTCTGCCGACGTTCCCGCCAGCGCAGCTTCAGGACGGCCCGCTCCGCCAGGCTGGCGACGGCCTCCCGGTCGGCGGCACCGAAGCGGCGTAGCCGGCGGCGGTACCACCAGCCGAACCATCGGCTCGTCAGCGCCAGGTCGGTCATCCGGACGAGCCGGGCCAGGGCCGCCTCGTCGTCGGGCAGGGCGACCTCGTCGACCTGGTCGGAGCCGCGTTCCGCGGCCAGGTCGGCGAGGTCGGCCAGATCCCGTTCGATCGTGCGATGCTCATCGAGCACCCGTCGGAGGCCGGACAATTCATCGGAGATCAGCCGCAGCTCGCCGGCGGGCGTGTGTTCGTCCGGCGCGACGTCGCGCGCCGCCGGCGGATAGGCGGTGAGAATGTCCGCGAGGTGCTTCGGCTCCTGCAGGCGGTGCTCCTTGTTGCCGGTACGCAGCAGCAGTCCCGGACCGATCAGGTCGGTGACCCGGTCCACCACCGAGTCCACGGCCTGGTTGCTGGTCGAGCCGATCAGGACACTCTGCCCCGCTGCGGTGGCGGTGGCCAGCAGCGCGGTGACCAACTGGCTCTTCCCGGTGCCGGGCGGGCCCTGTGCCACCGTCAACGTCCGTGACATCGCCGCCTGGATGACCTCTTCCTGCGCCTCGTTGACCGGGCTCAGCGCCACCTGGAGGATCGATGCC
The DNA here is from genome assembly GCF_018324255.1 of Polymorphospora rubra. GTDB lineage: Bacteria > Actinomycetota > Actinomycetes > Mycobacteriales > Micromonosporaceae > Polymorphospora > Polymorphospora rubra. The sequence goes on along the minus strand of NZ_AP023359.1, from coordinate 1,466,078 downwards.
GGCTCGACCTCCGGCGGGCGGGTGGCCAGCGCGGCCAACGCGGTCCCGTCGATGGCCTTCGGGTTCTTGATCATGTCTTGCAGGTCGCTGACGAGCTGTCGCTGCGGCGAGTCCGCACCATCCACCATGAACAGCACGGCGGCGTTTTGCACCCGGTCGATTGGACCCGGTCTGATCTGGCCGGCCAGCGCCGTCGGGTCGGGGTCGACCAGCGGCGTCAGACCGAACGTCTTGAGAAGCAGGTCCACGGTGGCGGTGAGCGCGGCACGGTCGCCCGGGACGAAGACCCGCTCCACCTGCTGCACCAGCTCGTCCGACTCCACCTCGGACAGTTGGAGCAGGTCGACCAGGGCCGGAGAGGGCCGGGGCGGGAAGGACGCGTGCAGCACGTCGTCCGGCCCCACCGTCACATCGCAGACCAGCAGCGGAGTCAGGCGGATCTGCCGCTGCCTGCCGGCCCGGACGGCGACGACCGGATAGCCGTACTGCAGCTCCTTGCCCTCCGCGCGGACCCGGCCGGCCAGCGTCGCCGCCTGACCGTGCAGCTGCACAGGGGCGGTGGCCAGGAGGATCGCCTCCGGACCGGGCGGGGCGGCGGTGTAGGTGCTCGCCTGGCGCGGATCGATGAACGACTGCAGGGCCTTCGACCGCTGCATGCAGTTGACGTAGTAGGTGAGCAGGCGGCGCCACTGGTCGGCATCGAACGGAGCGTCGTCGGCGGCGGTCGGCACCGTGCTGGTCGTCTGCCGGGCGGCGGCCTCGGAGCCCGGCGCCGCCGTCAACGGGATCGGGGTGCTGACCCCCTCGCTCGACTCCGTCGGTGCGTGCTGGTGGCGCCGGGCCATCTCGGTCATCGCGTAGCGGGACAGGTCGTTCGTGGTGATCCAGCCGTCGTCGGCGATCCCCTGCGCGGCTCCGCCCAGCCCGGCCAGAAGTACCTCGGTGAAGACCGAGGGCCGGTCCGGGCCCTGTACCTTCGATGCCTTCATGTGGTTGCTCGAGGTGAGGACGAAGGTGCCTCGTTCACGACGCCCCCGACGCGCCTCCTGGCGTACCCCGCCCCGGAAACGGTGCCGGGTGCTGAAGGAACCGGAGTAGCAACAATCGATCAGTACGACCTTCTGGCTGGCCTTCGTGATGTTCAGCATGTGCCGAAGCGGCCCGTCGGTGTCCAGCGCGGTGCCGTGCAGCGAACCCGTGACTGTGTCGGTCGCGGCGAGGAAGACCGACTCCTGATCCGCGTCCATGACCACGCCATGACCGGAGTAGTAGAGTAGCGCCAGATCGCCCGTGCGCCGGGCCTGATAGAAGTCCTGGACGACCTGGGTCATCTGGGTGGCCGGCAGGTCGAGTTCGGCGCGTACCTCGTCGAACTCGCCGTGGCTGTCCAGCAGTGTCTTGAGCTGTGCGAGATCCTGACGGACCGAAGGCAGTGGCTGCAGTTGGCCGTCGGCGTGGTAGGTCGCGGTGCCGATCAGTAGTGCGTACCGACCCATCAGCGCTGGGACCGCTCGATCGCGGCCTGCACGGTCCTGATCAGCTCTGCGGTCTCGCTCGCCGTCGGCTGGTCGATGGTCAGCTCGATCTCGCCCACCCGCAGATGGGCGCGTCGTCCGGCGTTGCGTCGCAGGAACGCCGCCACCACGTCGACCAGGGCCTGGATGTAGCCGGGGTCAACGCTGGTGAGCACGGTCAGCGTGCCGAGCGCCAACTCGGCGACACCTTTGCTGTCCGGTGCCGCCGTCATCGCGATCCGTTCGACCTCGCCGATTTCACCAAGATCCCTGGCCAGTTCCTCGGTCAGCTGGTCGAGGACGAACTCGTCATCCTCGGCAAGTGGCGTGAATTCGACCTGAACGCGGACGTGTGACACCTAACCTCCCCCGATGCTGGTGACTGGAGAGGATACGGAAGCAGTCGTGTGCGTGGCGTCCCCTGTCAGTTTTCCGATCGACAGCTGTGGTTCTGGGGTCCTCTGTCGACCGATCGTACGGCCATTGTGGAATTTGCCGATCCGGTTGCGGTGCTCAACGAGCATCGGTTTCCGCTACGGCTGAGTCCATGTGCGGCCGTAGCGAAACCATAGGTTCATGCACCCTGGCGGGCCGCCGAGGCTGAACACTGCCGGCTTGCCGCTCTCGACGGCGCAGCGGCAGTTCTACAAGGAGCCAGTCCGGTTCGTGATGACCTGAGGCAGAGGGCGCCGTTCCCACGACCGGCGCGACAACGCGCAGAGCACGCCGAATGCCGCATCCGCACACAGCGCTCGTTGACCATGCCGCGAGCTCGCCCTACGGTCCACTTGACCTTGGGAGGGCGTCAGAATGGCCACAAAGGACCGTGCCGTCGTGCTCGGCGGGAGTGTGGCCGGCCTGCTCGCCGTCCGCGCGCTCGCCAGCAGCTACCGCGAGGTGGTGCTCGTCGAGCGGGATCCGCTGCCGGTCGGCACCTCGACCACGCCCCGGACTGGCGTACCGCACGGGCGGCACGCCCACGGCCTGCTCGTCGGTGGGCTGCGGGCGATCGAGACGCTGCTGCCCGGCGCCACCGCCGACCTGGCCGAGGCGGGCGTGCCGGCCGGCGACATGTGCGGCGCCATCCGGCTCTACGCCGACGGGCATCCACTGCGCCAGGGCACCATCGGAGAACTCGGTCTGGCGGTGAGCCGGCCGTTCCTGGAGAGCTATGTCCGGACCCGGGTGCTCGACACCGCGAACCTCAAGGTGATCGACGGCTGTGACGTCGCCGGACTCGATTCGGTCGACGGGGCGGTCACCGGCGCGCGGATCCACCGCCGGTCGGTGGGCGCCGGCGAGGAGACCGTCGCCGCCGACCTGGTGGTCGACGCGACCGGGCGCGGCTCGCGTACGCCGCGCTGGCTCGGCGAACTGGGCTACGCGTCACCGGTGGAGGAGCGGCTCGAGGTCAACCTGAGCTACACGACCCGGAAGTTCAAGATGGCGCCGGACGGCCTCGGCGGCAACCACACGGTCATCGTGGCGCCGTCGGTGACCAACCCGCGCGGCGGTGTCCTCCAGGTCGTCGAGCAGGGCCGGGCCGTCGCCACCGTCTTCGGCATCCTCGGCGACGCCGCGCCCGGCGACCTCGACGGATTCCTCGCCTTCGCGAAGACGCTGCGGGCACCGGAGTTCGACGGGATCCTCCGGGCGGCCGAGCCGATCGACGAGCCGGCGACCTTCCGGTTCCCGGCCAGCGTCCGTCGCCGCTACGAGCGCCTGGACCGTTTCCCGGCCGGCCTGTTGGTGATCGGCGACGCGATCTGCAGCTTCAATCCCCAGTACGCGCAGGGGATGAGCGTCTCCGCGATGGAGGCCGCCACCCTGCTGCGGATGGCGCCGGACGGCGTCACGGCCCCGGCGTTCTTCCGGGCCGTCGCGCCGATCATCGACGTACCGTGGCAGATCGTGACCGGCTCGGACCTGGCGCATCCGGGGGTTCAGGGGGAGCGCACAGGTGCGATCCGGTTCGTGAACGCCTATCTCCGCCGGCTGCAGGCGGCGGCCCGTCGCGACGCGACCCTGACCGAGGCGTTCGCCCGGGTGCTCAACCTGATCGCGGCACCCCGGTCGCTGATGCGCCCCGACCTCGCCGTCCGGGTCCTGGTCCGCGGCCGGGCGGCGCGCTGACGCACCGGCCCGGTCCGCGGTCGTGGACCACGGACCGGGCCGTACGGCTCAGGTCAGCAGGCGGGAGCGGATCAGGAAGCGCACCCCTTCCGGCGCCTCCAGCGAGAAGCCACTGCCCCGGCCCGGTACGACGTCGACGGTCAGGTGCGTGTGCCGCCAGCGTTCGTACTGCGACGCCGACATCCAGAACGGCACCGGTTCGGGCACCCCGTCGATCTGGAGCGACTGGAGCAGTACGTCCGACCCGCCGGTCCGGAACTCACCGGCCGGGAAGCACATCGGCGCGCTGCCGTCGCAGCATCCGCCGGACTGGTGGAACATCAGCGGCCCGTGTGCCGCCCGCAGCGACCGGATGAGGTCGGCCGCCGCGGGAGTCACCGCGACCCGCTCGATGTCCGCCCCGGTGTCGGGGCGGGCGTCCGGGGCGCTGTCCATCAGAAGAAGCCGAGCTTGTCGGGGGAGTAGCTGACCAGCAGGTTCTTGGTCTGCTGGTAGTGCTCCAGCATCATCTTGTGGTTCTCCCGGCCGATGCCGGACTGCTTGTAGCCGCCGAACGCCGCGTGCGCCGGGTAGGCGTGGTAGCAGTTGGTCCACACGCGGCCGGCCTGGATGGCGCGCCCGGCCCGGTACGCGGTGTTCATGTCCCGGGTCCAGACGCCGGCGCCGAGGCCGTACAGGGTGTCGTTCGCGATCTTGATGGCGTCGGCGAAGTCGCTGAACGAGGTCACCGAGACGACCGGGCCGAAGATCTCCTCCTGGAAGATCCGCATTGAGTTGTCGCCCTCGAAGATGGTCGGCTGCACGTAGAAGCCGCCGGCGAGGTCGCCGCCGAGTTCGGCGCGGGCGCCACCGGTCAGCACCCTGGCCCCCTCCTGCCGCCCGATGTCCAGGTAGGACAGGATCTTCTCCAGCTGGTCGTTGGACGCCTGCGCCCCGATCATGGTGTCGGTGTCCAGCGGGTTGCCCTGCCGGACCGCACGGGTCCGCTCGACCGCCGCGGCCAGGAAGTCGGCGTAGTGGCCCTGCTGGATCAGCGCCCGCGACGGGCAGGTGCAGACCTCGCCCTGGTTGAGGGCGAACATGGTGAATCCCTCGAGCGCCTTGTCGTAGAAGGCGTCGCTGGCGGAGCTGACGTCGTCGAAGAAGATGTTCGGGCTCTTGCCGCCGAGTTCCAGCGTGACCGGCTTGATGTTCTCGCTGGCGTACTGCATGATCAGCCGCCCGGTGGTGGTCTCGCCGGTGAACGCGACCTTGGCCACCCGCGGGCTGCTCGCCAGCGGCTTGCCGGCCTCGACGCCGAAGCCGTTGACGATGTTGACCACGCCCGGTGGCAGCAGGTCGGCGACCAGGCTCAGCCACAGGTGGATCGAGGCCGGGGTCTGCTCGGCCGGCTTGAGTACGACCGCGTTGCCGGCGGCCAGCGCCGGGGCGAGCTTCCAGGTCGCCATCAGCAGCGGGAAGTTCCACGGGATGATCTGCCCGACCACGCCCAGCGGCTCGTGGAAGTGGTACGCCACCGTGTCGTCGTCGAGTTCGCCGAGCGAGCCCTCCTGGGCGCGGATCGCCCCGGCGAAGTAGCGGAAGTGGTCGATCGCGAGCGGGATGTCGGCGGCCAGGCACTCCCGTACCGGCTTGCCGTTCTCCCAGGTCTCGGCGACGGCCAGCAGTTCGAGGTTCGCCTCCATCCGGTCGGCGATCTTGTTGAGGATGTTGGCCCGTTCGGCGACCGGGGTACGGCCCCAGGCGTCGGCGGCGCCGTGTGCGGCGTCCAGGGCCAGCTCGACGTCCTCGGCGGTGCCGCGGGCGATCTCGGTGAAGGGGCGTCCGGTGACCGGGGTGACGTTCTCGAAGTACTGGCCACGGGCCGGCTTGACGTACTCGCCGCCGATCCAGTGGTCGTAGCGGGTCTGGTACGACGCGAGCGCACCTTCGGTGCCCGGCGCTGCGTAAAGGGTCATGGTGTGCCCTCCCGGCGTCAGCCGCCCGGTGCGGGGCGGCGGTGATGCCGGTCACGCTAGTTACGTCGACGTTGCAACTACGTTGCGCGCGGGTTCCGTTCGGCGGCGGGCGCGCCGGGCCGCGCCGTGTCCGGCCGGTGCACGGGGGTGCCGGGTCGCGCCGTGTCCGGCCGGTGCGCGGGGGTGCCGGACCGTGCCGCCTGCGGCCGGTGCGCGGGGTCGGCCGGGGCCGGCACCGGCAGGCCGTACTCGCCGCGCAGGCGATGCACCCGGTCGAGGGCGAGCGGCCGGCGCGGCGACCCGGACGGCAGCAGCGTGGTCAGGGCCTCCCACATCTGCAGGTCGTCGCCGCCCCACGGGGCCCGGGTCCAGGCGGACAACAGGGCCGGGTCGCGGGTGGCGAGCACCCCGGCCCGCAACTGGCCGTCGAGCAGCCGGCGGAGCCGGACCACGCCCGGCGCGTCCGAGCCGGGCAGCAGCGGGCCGCCGTACGCGTCGAGTGCCTCGGCCACTCTTCCTTGATCGAGAAGTCGGGTTACGGCCACGAAGTCGGCGTCCAGACCGACCAGCAGCCGGTAGGGACGGGAGTCGAGCACGGCCGGACCGAGGATCCGCCGCAACCGGGACAACTCGGCCCGTACGGTGACCGGGTTCAGTATCCCGTCGCCGTAGACGTCGAGCCCGAGCTGATCGCCGCTGCGCCCCTGCGGATGGCAGGCGAGCAGCACCAGCAGTTCGCTGTGCCGGCGGCCCAGCCGGACCCGCCGCCCGTCGACGGTCAGCACCGCCTCGTCGCGGCCGAGCGCGGTGAGCGCCGCCCCCGGTCGCGTGCCAACCGCCCGCCCCAGCCCGGCCAGATGCGCCTCGGCCGCCCGCGCCGTCGCCTGCACCAGCGCCAGGCTGTGCGGATTCGCCAGGTGGTCGCCACCGGTCACGTCGATGGCGCCGAGCAGCCGCCCGGTCAGCGGATCGTGGATCGGCGCCGCCGCACAGGTCCACGGCTGCACCAGTCGGCTGAAGTGCTCGGTGGCGAAGATCTGCACCGAGTGGTCGACGGCGAGCGCGACCCCGGGCGCGTTCGTTCCGGCGTGCCGCTCGTCCCAGCGGGCGCCGGCGACGAAGTTCATCGCCTCGGCCCGGTGCAGCACCCGGGGATGGCCCTCGACCCAGAGCAGCCGGCCGTGCGCGTCGCAGACCGCCATGATGTGCTCGCCGTCGTCGGCGATGCCGCCCAGCAGATCCCGGAAGACCGGCAGGACGGCCGCCAGCGGATGCCCGGCCCGATAGGTCTCCAGCTCGTCGTCGCTGAGGTCGATCGGAGCGGTGGCGTCCGGGTCGACCAGGGCGCCGGCCGACCGCCGCCACGAGTCGGCGACGACATCCCGTACCTGGTCGGGCACCGGGTCGCCGGTGACGAACCGCTCGTGGGCACGACCCACCTGGCCGATCCGTTCACTCGGATCGGCCCCGAACCGCAGGGCGAGCCACGGGTTGGGCATCGGCGTCGTCCTCCTCCTCACAATCGTGACCCACGTCACCGCCGGACGACAAGCCGCTGAGCAGCCCGCCGATCCGGCCCGGCCGGCCGGGGCGCGACTAGGCTGCCGTACGTGGAACCGATCCCGTTCTACGTCGCCGGGCAGCCCGCCACCAGCGACGACACGCTGACCGTGCGGCACCCGTACGACGGCCGGCCGGTCGGACGTACCGCGAACGCCACACCCGACCAGGTCGAGGCCGCCATCGCGGCGGCGGCCGGAGTGGCCGGGCAGGCCGCGGCGCTGCCGGCGTTCCGGCGGGCGGCGGCGCTCGACCACGTGTCGCGCCGGCTCGCCGAACGCGCCGACGAGGTCGCCCGCCTGATCACCGCCGAGAACGGCAAGCCGGTCAAGTGGGCGCGGGCCGAGGTGGGGCGGGCCGTCGCCACCTTCCGGTGGGCCGCCGAAGAGGCCCGGCGGTTCTCCGGCGACCTCCAGCGGCTCGACACCGACCCGGCGTCGGCCGGCCGGCTCGCCGTGGTCCGCCGGGTGCCCAGGGGACCGGTCCTCGGGATCACGCCGTTCAACTTCCCGCTCAACCTGGTCGCCCACAAGGTCGCCCCGGCAATCGCGGTCGGCGCCCCGATCATCGTCAAGCCGGCGCCGGCGACGCCGCTGTCCGCCCTTCTGCTCGGCGAACTGCTCGCCGAGACGGAGTTGCCGGCCGGCATGTTCTCGGTGCTGCCGTTGCCCAACGACCGGGCCGCCGACCTGGTCGAGGACCCCCGGCTGCCGATCGTGTCGTTCACCGGATCCGGGCCGGTCGGCGCCGCGATCCAGGCCGCCGTACCCGGCAAGCACGTCACCCTCGAACTCGGCGGCAACGCCGCGGCGCTGATCTGCGAGGACTACGCCGCCGACGCCGACTTCACCTTCGCCGCCCAGCGGATCGCCACGTTCGCCAACTACCAGGCCGGGCAGAGCTGCATCGCCGTCCAGCGGGTCTACGTGCACGAATGGCTCTACGACGGCTTCCTGCCCCGGCTGGTTACCGCCGTCGAGGCGCTGCGGGTCGGCGACCCCACCGACGAGACCGTCGACGTCGGGCCGCTGATCAGCGAGGACGCCGCCCGCCGGGTCGAGGCGTGGGTCGACGAGGCGGTCGCCGCCGGTGCCGAGATCGCGGCCGGCGGCCGGCGCGACGGCGCGACCTACCCGCCGACGGTCCTGACCGGCGCGCCCGCCGACGCCAAGGTCTGCACCGAGGAGGTCTTCGGCCCGGTGCTGGTCGTCGCCCCGGTCGCCGACGACGAGGCCGGGTTCGCCGCCATCAACGACTCGGCGTACGGGCTCCAGGCCGGGATCTTCACCCACGACATCCGGACGGCGTTCAGCGCCCACCGGACGCTCCAGGTCGGCGGGGTCATCGTCGGCGACGTGCCCTCGTACCGGGCCGACCAGATGCCGTACGGGGGCACCAAGGCCAGCGGCGTCGGCCGGGAGGGGCTGCGCAGCGCGATGGACGACTACACCGAGCCACGGGTGATGGTGCTGACCGGCATCGACCTCTAGGCCCCCGACTCACCACCTGCCGTCGTCGTCTAGCCGGACCGGGCCCCGCCCGAGCAGCAGGTTGGTCAGCGCGGTGTCCAGGTCGGCGCCGATGAACCACTCGCCGCCCTGGTCGAGCGCGAACACCCGGCCCCGCTCGTCCACGGCGAGAATGCTGTCACCGCCCTCGCTGCCGATCGGGAAGAGTCGGGAGCCGATCAGCCGGGCGAGGTCGCCGAGGGTGTCGGCGGTGTGCGCGACGCTGCCCGGGTTGATCTCGAACCGGCGGATCCACACCTGCTCGCCCGGCCCGCGCCGGCCGCTGACCAGGCCAGGGAACGCTGTCAGGGCCGCCCGGGCGGCCGGGAACTCCGCGTGCCGGAACTCCCGGCCGGGCACCGCGGTGACCCGGGCGATGGCGGCATCGGCCAGCACCTTGTCGCCGACCCCGGGCCGCCAGCCGGCCTCGACCAACGCGTGGGCCACCTCCGACGGGAACCGCCTCGCCACCGGCACCGGTTGCGGCGCGGGACGCCACTCCTGGGTGAACGCCAGGTGCGACCACGGCAGTACGCCGAAGTAGACCAGCGCCTTCACACACGAGTCGCACGGCCGCTCGGCCGGTCCGCCGGACGGGTCACCCGCCTCGCGGATGCGGAACAGTTCCAGATAGGAGCTGCCGAGCAGTTCCCGTGCGGTCTCCTCGGTCAGCGGCGGCTGACCGGCGGCGGCCTGCCGCCGGTCGTACTCGTGCAGCACGTCGGACACCACGATCAGCTCGGCGTGTCGTTCGCCGCCACGGACCAGATGTCCCGGGGGCAGATCGTCGAGGTAGTCCCGGACCAGCGGGTGGTGCCGCAACTCCACCTCCCCCTTGGCGCCGTGCGCGATGTGCTGGTCGTACTGGACGGTCAGGTGCGCGGCCGCGCCGGGCGTCGCCGCCCGGCCGGTGTTGCGCCGCAGTTCCAGCGTCGGGTCGACGGTACGCAGGCCGCCGAGCCGGCCGGCCCGTCCGCGCCGGTACATGTCCTGCACGACGGCCGGTGGCAGGGCCGGCCAACTCGACACCTCGCCGGTCTCCTTGTCGATGACCGTCGTCGCGCCGCTGCCGGGCACGCTCACCACGTCCGGCGGGAGCCTGGACCACACCACGTATCCCACGTCGAACTCGCTGAGCATCGGCGTGCACTCGTAGCCCAGCCGAAGGGTTTCCCGCCGAGCCCACTCGGCGGCGATCCGTTCGGCCTCCTGTCGACTGATCATGCCTGTCGCCTCCCCGTCATCCGGTCGCCGCCGCGGAAACGGTCGGGCCGGCTCGGCTCTGCTGCGCAGAAACTACCGGACAACGCTGTTTCGTGGCGCCCGGTATGGTGCGGCGTTACCGAGAGTCGATCAACCATCGATCTTGATCGAGGTTGACATGGGGGAGGGACGCCGGTGACACAGTCCGCGGATCGGGACGCCAACCGCGCGCTCAGGGCGCGCTTCGACGAGGTGTACGGCCAGTACGAGCGGCTCCGCTCGAACCTCGACGAGCTGCGGCGCCGGCTGGCCGCGGTCGAGGTGACCGCGAGTTCCGACGACGGCCGGATCACCGCCACCGTCGGACCGCGCGGCCAGCTCGTCAAGCTTGTTCTCGACCCACGCGTGCACCACACCCACGACGCCGAGGCGCTCGCCGCCCGGATCACCGGCACCGTTCAGCGGGCCGCCAGGCAGGCCGGCACCGCGGTACGGGAGCTGGTCGCCGGTTACCTGCCGGCCGGCTCCGGCGCGGTCGACTTCCTCGACGGCGGCGATTTCGGCGCGCTGCTGCGGCGTGGTGACGCGGCCCTGCGCGAGGAGGCCGGACGTGGCGCCTGACGGCGACATCTGGCTCGACCCCGCCCTGGCCGGCCGCGGCGGCCGGGACCTCGCCGCCGCCGGCCGGGCGATCACCGCCCAACGGGACCGGCTCGGCGCCGACCTCGCTGTCCGCAGCGCCGGCCGGCCGTGGGGCCGCGACGACATCGGTGCCACCTTCGACCGGATCTACCGCACCGCCGAGACGACCGTCCTGAGGGGATGGCGCGGCTCCGGCCGTCACGTCGAAGGGCTCGGCGACCGCGTCCTGCGGTCCGTCGACGCCCACGTCCGCACCGACGCCGGCGCCGGCCGGCGGGTCGCCGACGCGGCGACCTGACCGTGGAGGGAGTACGGCACCCGTGACCATCCTGCCGAGCCCGATCCCGCACCCGCTCGACCTGCTGCCCTGGGACCTGCCCGACTGGGCGTACGAGGGCCTCGACTGGGTCGTCGGGGCCGAATGGCCGCAGGGCGACGAGAAGGCCGTCTGGGACCTCGCCGACCAGTGGTACGCGGTCGCCGCCGCACTGGCCGGGCCGCGTGACGACGCGCACCGCGCCGCCGGTGAGGTGCTTGCCGGCTTCGGCGCGAGCGGTGCCGCCGGTACGGCGTTCGGCGTCGCGTGGCGCGACCTCACCCAGGGCGACGACGCACCACTGCCGGTCCTCCAGGCGGTCAGCGGTGAACTCGGCCGGATCGTCGAGGAATGTGGCTGCGACATCGAGGGCGCCAAGATCGAGGTCTGGATCCAGCTCGGCATCCTGGTCGTCGAACTGATCGCGCTGACCGTCGTGGCCGCGCTCACCCTCGGTGCCGCCTCACCGGCGGCCGCCGCGGCCATGGCCGCCACCCGTCTGGTCGTCCAGCAGATCTTCCGCCGCCTCGCCGCCCAGATGGCCAGAAAGGCGATCAGGGAAGGCGTACGGGAGGCCGCCGAACGGGCCGCCCGGGACGTCACCGGCCGCGGTCTGAAGAACTTCGCCCGGTACGCCGCGATGCAGGGCGGCAAGGAGGCCGGTGAAGAGGTCGCCGTCGACCTCGGCACGCAGTTGCACCAGAACGGCACCGGCCGCCGGGACGGACTCGACGCCCGTTCGCTGGGCATGTCGGCCGTGGGCGGCTTCGCCGGCGGGGCGGCGGCCGCGCTGGCCACGCTCGGCCCGCACGCGGCTGGCGGAGCCGCCCGGTTCGGCGAGAGCATCGGCCGGGGAATGGCCGGCGAAGTGCTCGCCGAGCAGGCCGCCAGCCTCGCCACCGGGAACGGCCTCGTCGCGCTCGACGACGCCGGCCGGGCCGCGACCTCGGGGGCGACCAGCGCCGGGATCAACCACGCCACGACCGAACTCGACCGGAACCTGGGTACCCGGCTCGACGCGCTCACGGCGGCGCGGAACCTGCCTCCGACGGCCGACCTGCCGGCCGGAACGTCCGGGGGACCGGCGCTGGCCGGGGACGGGACGGTGGCCGCTGGCGGGACGGTGGCCGGTGGCGGTGTGGGAGGGCCGGCCGCTGGCGGCGGTGGCGGTGCGGGAGGGCCGGTCGCGGATGGCGGCGGTGCGGCCCAACGGGCGACGGACGGTGTCACCGGCGCGCCGGTCGCGGCCGGGGCATCGGCCGGGACGGACAAGGAAGCGGTCCCGGCATCGGCGGCGGCCCGGCCGCCGGAACCTCCGGGATTCCCGGAGCGGGCGCCCGCCGAGGTGGGCGGCACCGCGACCGACGGCGGCCTGCGGGCGACCGGGTCGGATGCCCGCCCGTCCGCTGACGCGGTCTCGCCGGCGGGTACTCCTCCGGCGGGCAGCTCTTTGGCGGGCACGGTCCCGCCGGGCTCGTCCCCCTCGACAGCCGACATCACCGTCCATACCGGAGCCGCCGGCCACGAGATGCCGGCTGCCGAGGGCTCGACCATCGGGGGACCGGCCACCGGCGGTCCGACCTCCGAGGGGCCGGCTATGGCTGGTGCCGCGTCGCTCACGCCGATGGTCGGACTTGCCGGTCCGTCGGTCGCGGCGATGCCCACTCCGGTCGGCGATCCGCCGGCGACGCCGCCCCTCCCGGCCGGTCCGGTGGCGCCGGCCGGGACGGTTCCGAACCCCGCACCGGCACCGGGCGCAGAGCTGCCGGTCGGCAACCCGGCGCCCACGCCCCGCACGCTGTCCGCGCCGAACCCGTCGTCCGCGCCGAACCCGCCAGCCGCACCGAACCCGCCGGTCCCATCAAACCCGCCGGCCGAATCGAACCCGCCGGGTCCGGCGACCGATCCGTCCCGGTTGTCTCCCCTGTACCAGGCCATCCTCGACGAGCGGGAGCGCCAGCGTTACACCGAGTACGCCCGTCGGGAGCGGGAGACCTACGAGCAGATCCGCCGGGACGACGAGGCGGCACGGCTGCGGGCCGAGGCACGCGAATCCCTGCGCCGCTACTCCGACTTCGCGGACGAGGCCGACCGGCTGCGCGCCGCCGGCCATGTGGAACTGGCCCGGGTGCTGTCGGCGACGGCCCGGCGGGAGAACCGCCGGTCGGAGATCCGGGCCGACCGGGCGGACGCGGTGCTCGCCGGGAGGATCGTTCCGGACCGGCACGACGTCGCCGACGGGCTCGACTTCTTCCGGCTGAACCACGACGCCGGCAACCTGTTCACCGCCCCGACCCGGGCCGACCGTTCGGCGCTGACCGGCAGCGACCGTCCGCCGCCGGTCGACAACACCCGGACGTACGGCCGGCGCGGCGGGCTGCGTCCACCGCTGGCGCTGCATCAGCGTGAGCTCGTGAACCGGATGCCCCGTGACCGCGACGGCGCCGTTCTGCGCACCGCCGATCCGCGCGCCGGCGGATGGTTCCAGTTGGCCAACGACGGCGGGCCGCTGGCCGACCCCACCCGGTCGATCAACTGCCTGGACTGCACGCTGTCGTTCTACGACACCTGGGTGCACGGGCGCCCCCGGGTGTCGGCGCCACGCACCTTCGACGGCTACGCGTACGGCAACGTCGACTTCCCGGTCGACGGTGAACTCGACGGTCCGGGCCGGGTCGAGGATGTCACCGGCGGCCGATTCCAGCAGCTGTGCCCGGACGTGAGCGGGCTGCCGCCGGCGGTCGGGCAGGAGCGGGTCGGGGCGGCGTACGGGGAACTGGCCCGGCAGTTGCGGGCCGGCGGGCACGGCTCGTACGCCTTCCTGATCAACACCTGGGCGACCGGTGCGTCCCACGCCTGGGTGGCGATCAACCAGGGCGGCACCATTCTGTTCCTTGATCCGCAGAGTGGACAGGTGTCGGTCGAGGAGCCGCTGTACCGCCATTCCGGGACCGGGGACGACGGCAACGTCACCGCGCTCGACGTGCTCGTCCTCGACCGCAACGCCGAACCGATGCCGTTGCCCGACCACCCGCCGGGCATCTTCAACAGCCGCCCGCCACGGACCGGGGACGAACCGCCCCTGCCCCCACCCCCGCCGCCTCCTTCGCCCCCACCCCCGCCGCCTCCGGAGGAGCGCCCGATGCCGCCCCCGCTCGCGGACGGCGAGAGCCCGGACTTCAACCGGGTCTACCTGCTGGAAAGTTCGACCACGTATTCCAGGCCGCCCCCGCCGCTGAATCCGGGCGCCGGTTCGGGCAGCATGCTCCGGTGACCGAGGTACGTGTACCGGCCGGCTGGCCGGCGACTCCGGAGGCGGCCCGAGCCGAACAGGACCGCCTGCGTCCGCTGGTGGACCTGGTCGGGCCGGGGCCGACGGCGCCGCGACTGGTGGCGGGACTCGACGTGGCGTACGCCGAGGACGGCGACCGGCTCGCGGCGGCCGTGGTGGTGCTCGACGCGGCGAGCCTCACCGTGGTCGACGCCGCGGTGGCCGTCGGGCGGGTGGCGTTCGGCTACGTCCCGGGGCTGTTCGCGTTCCGCGAGCTGCCGGCACTGCTCGACGCACTCGACCGGTTGACGGCCCCGCCGGACCTGCTGGTCTGCGACGGGCACGGGTTGGCCCATCCGCGCCGGTTCGGGCTCGCCTGTCACCTGGGCGTCCTCACCGGGCTGCCGGCGATCGGGGTCGGCAAGACCCCGCTGACCGGCACCTGGGATCCGCCGGCTTCGCCGCGCGGTTCGTGGTCCGACCTTCGCGACGGTGCGGACACCGTGGGGCGGGTGCTGCGTACCCGGGACGGCGTCAAGCCGGTCTTCGTCTCGGTCGGGCACCGGATGGGGCTGGACAACGCCACCGATCAGGTCCTCGCGTTGTCGCCGGACTACCGGCTGCCGGAGACGACCCGGGCGGCCGACCGGATGTGCCGGCAGGCGCTGGCCGGCCAGGTCGGCCGGGTGTCGCCCCGGTGACGGCCGGGTGTCGGGATCGATACGCCGACCGGGCGCCGCACGTCCCACCGGCACGTTTGTTCGCCGCGCGGTGTGGGCGCGGTGCGTGGTTGGCGGTGGTTCGAGGTGATCTTGAGCGCTTTGCACGTATCGGCCGGCAGGTCGGGGCGGGGTAGCCTGTCCGCCGTACCCGGTCCGGTCCCAGCAGCGAGGTGAACATGACGGTACGGCGCGGCGCGATCAGGCTCGCGACGGTGCTGGCGCTCGCCGGCGGTCTCGTCGTGGCCGGTGCGGCCCCGGCAATGGCTGACGAGGACCGGGTGACCGTCAAACTCCCGGGCAGCTTCAAGGTCGGCGCGGCGGGCGGTGTCACGGTCACCGTGGCCAAGCGGACCGAGGGCTGCGTCTCGGTACGCACCGCACTGGCCTTCAATCTTCCCCAGCTCTCGCCCGACCAGGTCGAGGTGCAGGTCGCGGTCGACGGTGAGTGGCGCCGGGTGATCACCTCCGACGGGGGTGGTGGCCTGATCGTCACCGAACGCACGGCACCGGAGAAGGCCCGGCTCTGCGAGCGCAAGAGCGTGTCGATGCGCTACCGGGTGCAGTTCCTGCCCGGTGCCCCAGCGGCACGGTCAACATCGTGGGGGAGGCGTACGGCAATCCCGGTGGCGTGCTGGACCGGGCCGCCGGCACCCGGCGGGTCACCGGCGGGGTGAGCCCGACGCCGCCGCGGCCGTCGAAGTCGCCCACCCCCTCGCCGTCGGCGAGCCCGTCACCCGAGGCGTCGGAGAGTGCCGGACCGACCGACGGGGCGGTGCCGGTCGCCGAGCGCTCGCCGGTGGCGGGTGGGGCGGCGCCGTCGTCGGGCGGAGGCGGCTTCTTCGGTGTCGGCACCGTCGTCATGTCGGCCGGCGTGGGCATGGTCGCCGTCGGCGTGGCGCTGCTCATCTTCCTGTTGCGCCGCGGGCGGCGTGGCGACGACCCCGGCCCGGAGGGCGGGTTCGGGTTCGGCCCACCCCCGCCTCCGCCGCCCGGCGGTGGTGACGGCGACGCGACGAGGATCCTGCCGCGCGTGCCGTACTGAACCGTGCCGTACCGAACCGCCGGATAGCCGGCCCGGTCCGGACCCCGCCACGTCGGCCGGGTCGGGACCGCGCCTCGGCACGGTTGGCGGCCCCGGCTCCGATACGCTCAGACGGTTGGATACTGATCGGCTGAGGAGCGAGACAATTGTCTGACTTGTCCCGGATCGTCAAGGCCTACGACATCCGCGGCACCGTCCCGGACCAGTGGGACGAGCGGGTCGCCGAAGCACTCGGGGCGGCGTTCGCCCAACTGCTGCGGGCCTCCGAAGACGGCGGCGACACGGTCGTCATCGCCCACGACATGCGCGACTCGTCACCCGGTCTCGCCGCCGCCTTCGCCACCGGCGTGCGCGCGGAGGGACTCGGGGTCGTCGAGGCGGGCCTCGGCTCCACCGACATGCTCTACTACGCGTCCGGCGCGCTGGACATGCCCGGCGCGATGTTCACCGCGAGCCACAACCCGGCGCAGTACAACGGCATCAAGATGTGCCGGGCCGGCGCCCGGCCGATCGGGCAGGACTCCGGTCTGGCCGAGATCCGGGAACGGGCCGAGGCTCTTCTCGACCGTGCCGCGCAGCACCCGGCCGGTCCGGTCAAGGAGGCGGCGGAGCGTCGCGAGCTGCTTCCCGACTACGCGGCCCATCTGCGCACCCTGGTCGACCTGTCGGACATCCGGCCGCTCAAGGTGGTCGTCGACGCCGGCAACGGCATGGGTGGCTACACCGTGCCGGCCGTCCTGGGCGACGCGGCATTGCCGGCCCTGCCGCTGACCATCGTGCCGCTCTACTTCGAACTCGACGGCTCGTTCCCCAACCACGAGGCCAACCCGCTCGACCCGGCCAACATCGTCGACCTCCAGCGCGCCGTCGTCGAACACGGCGCCGACATCGGCGTGGCGTTCGACGGTGACGCCGACCGCTGCTTCGTCGTCGACGAGCGTGGCGAACCGGTCTCGCCGTCCGCGATCACCGCACTGGTCGCCACCCGCGAACTCGGCAAGCACCCCGGCTCCACGGTCATCCACAACCTCATCACCTCCACCGCCGTGCCGGAGATCGTCCGGGAGCACGGCGGCGAACCGGTGCGCAGCCGGGTCGGCCACTCGTTCATCAAGGCCGAGATGGCCCGCACCAACGCCGTCTTCGGCGGCGAACACTCGGCCCACTACTACTTCCGCGACTTCTGGTTCGCCGACACCGGCATGCTCGCCGCGATGCACGTCCTGGCCGCTCTCGGCGAGCAGGACCGCCCGCTGTCGGAGATCGGCTGCGACTACGAGCGCTACGTCTCCTCGGGCGAGATCAACTCGACGGTCGACGACCAGCAGGCCAAGCTCGACGAGGTCAAGCGCAACTACGCCGACGCCGACACCGACGAACTCGACGGGCTCACCGTCCGCTTCGCCGACGGCGCCTGGGTGAACCTGCGTGCCTCCAACACCGAACCGCTGCTGCGGCTCAACGTCGAGGCGCCCACCGCCGAGCGCATGTCCGCGTTGCGCGACGAGGTGCTCGCCCTCGTACGCGGATAAGATCCGTCCGCCGGTCGGCAGCACATGATCGGTCCGGTACGGGCCGAGCCAGCCGACCCCGACCGCCCACGACCGTAAGGGGAGTCGCGTCATGGCCCTGGATCCGCAGTTGCTGGAGATCCTCGCCTGTCCGGACACGCACCACGCACCGCTCGACCACGATCCGGTCGCCCAGACCCTGACCTGCACCGAGTGCCGGCGGGTCTTCGAGGTGCGCGACGACATCCCGGTGCTGCTGCTCGACGAGGCGCGCGGCGGAAACGAACAGGTGGAGGCCCCCTGATGGCCGGTCCGATCGAAGGGGCCGCCGGCGTACGCGGCAGCCGGATCGCCGACGAGGCACTGCTCGACGACCCCGACGCCCTGGCCGACAACGATCCGGGCGGCATGCTGCGCTTCACCGCCTCGGCCGGCGCCCAGGTACGCGAGTCGGCCTCGCTGGCCGCCGAGGCCAACCTGTCGGTGCTGGCCGACGAGGGCCGACCGCGGGCCGTGGTCATCGCCGGCATCGGCACCGCCGCCCGTACCGGCGACGTGCTCGCCACGGTCGCCGGCCCGCGCTGCCCGGTGCCGGTGATCGCCCACCGCAGCGCGGGGGTGCCGGGCTGGGTCGGTGCCGCCGACGTGGTCATCGCGGTCAGCGCGTCCGGCCGCAGCCCGGAGGCGCTCGGCGCGGCCGAGGCCGCGGCGCGGCGCGGCGCCCGGCTGGTGGCTGTCGGCGCGCCCGACTCGCAGTTGCAGTCGGTGGCCGAGGGGGTCCGGGCCCCGTTCATCCCGGTGCCCCGCCGGGCTCCGGCCCGGGCCAGCCTGTGGGCGCTGACCGTGCCGGTGCTGCTGGCGGCCCGCACCCTCGGACTGGTCAAGGTCAACGAGGCCGACCTGGCGGAGACGGCGGCCCGGCTCGACGCGGACGCCGACCGGTGCCGGCCGGCCGCCGAGTCGTTCGTCAACCCGGCCAAGGCGCTCGCGCTCGGGCTCAGCGGCTCGGTGCCGATCGTCTGGGGCTCCTCGCCGCTGGCCACGGTCGCGGCGCGGCGGTTCGGTGACACGCTGTCCGCGAACGCCCGCTACCCGGTGGTCGCGGGGGCGTTGGGTGAGGCGGGACGGGGTCGGGTCGGGCTGCTCGACGGCGTGTTCGGCGGGCTGGTCGAGTCGACCCGGGACATCTTCGCCGACCCGGAGGACCAGTCCGACGCCACCCGGCTGCGCCTGGTGCTGCTGCGTGACGGCGGACTCAACGCCGACGAGGACACCGACGAGCCGCTGGCGGTGGAGGAGCGGCGGGCCGACGCCGTCCAGACCCTCGCCGAACGCCGCGGGGTGCGCTGCGACGTGGTGACCGCCGAGGGCGGGTCGGCACTGGAGCGGCTTGCTTCCCTGATCGCCGTACCGGACTTCGCCTCCATCTACCTCTCCCTCGCCCACGGCCTCGACCCGATGGCCGTGCCCGCGGTGCAGGAGATGAAGGAACTGTCCAACCAGTGATCCGCGCCGGGCCGCCGGGTGGCGGCCCGGCTGTGCCGCTGCCGGCGGCCGCCGCGCGCACGCGGCGGCCACCGCCGGCATCCGGCCGCCGGTGGCGGTCGTTGTCACCCGGATCGCCGTCGGATTCGGCGTACCGCCGGGCACCGTCGTGGATACCCTTCGCAATGAAGGGACGCCCGCTGCCGGGTGCACGCCGAGCGCGGCCCGGACCACGGCCTACGATCCGCTGTCCGGGACCGGACGGCGGTGGTGGGTCGCCCCGGTGACCTATCTTGAGGCCGACATCCACCACGCCGCGGCCGGCCGCGTGCCGACCAGGGCCGGACCACCACCCGTGGAGTGACCGTGCAACTGTTGCGCAGCCCGATCCGCGACTATGCCTGGGGATCCCGTTCCGTGATCGCTGAACTCCAGGGGCGCCCGGTGCCGAGCGACGGCCCGGAGGCCGAACTGTGGCTGGGGGCCCATCCGGGGGCGCCGTCACTGGTCGAGTGGGCCGACGGGCCGCGGAGCCTCGTCGAGGTGATCGCCGCCGAGCCCGACCACTGGCTCGGGGCCGCGGTGGTGTCCCGGTTCGGCCCGCAGCTGCCATACCTGATGAAGGTCCTGGCCGCCGACGCCCCGCTGTCGTTGCAGGCCCACCCCGACCTCGACCAGGCCCGCGCCGGCTATGCGGCGCAGACCGCGGCCGGTGACGGCCACCGCAACTACGCCGACGGCAACCACAAGCCGGAGCTGCTGGTGGCACTTACCCCGTTCGAGGCACTCTGCGGCTTCCAGCGGCCGGAGCTGTCGGCCGACGTACTCGCCGGGTTCGGGGTCGCCGCCCTCGAACCGGTGGTCGCGGCGCTGCGCGCGGGCGCCGGGGGGCTGCGCGAGGCGGTACGACTCCTGCTGTGCTGGCCGCCGGCCGATCGGACCGGCCTGGTGGCGGCGGTCGCCGCGGCCGAGCTGCCCGGACGGTTCGCGGCCGAGCAGGCGCTGGCCCGCCGCCTCGCCGGCCACTACCCGGGCGACCCGGGCGTGCTGGTGGCCCTGCTGCTCAACCACGTCCGGCTCGAACCCGGCGAGGCGGTCTGGATGCCGGCCGGCAACCTGCACGCCTACCTCCGGGGTGCCGGCGTGGAGATCATGGCGGCCAGCGACAACGTGTTGCGCGGGGGCTGACCCCGAAACACGTGGACGTCGCGGAGTTGCTGCGGGTGCTGCGGTTCGAGGTGCTCGACGAGGTGGTGCTGCCGCCGGTCCCGGTGTCGCCGGGGGTGGTCACCTGGCCGGTGCCGGTGCCCGACTTCGTGATCCACCGGGTGGTCCTCGACGGGCAGGTGCCGACGGTGTCGCTCCCGGTGGACGGGCCGCGGGTCGTGCTCTGCACGGCGGGCGAGGTGTCGGTCGCCGACGGCACCGGACCGGTCGGGCCGGCCATCGGATCGGCCGGCCTGGTGACGGTGCCGCCCGGGCGGGCGGCGATCGGCGCCGCGGCGGGCGGCGCGCTGACCTTCACCGGTGCCGGTACGGCGTACGTCGCCTCGGTCGGCGTGCACTGACCCCGTCCGGCACGGTTGCCGCAGGATTCACCTCGAGCATCCCAGCCGGCTATATGCGGATTTTCCCGGAATCCCTTGACAGCGTGGTTGCTGAGTGTGACTCTATAGGTACGCAGCGTGAACGCGACGAAGGTCCGAGACACGCGCGAGGAACCAAACCGGGGGGATGCGCGGGGCGGTCGGGCAGTGAGCGGGGAACCGTTCATCAGCTCGCCCGCCCCGCGCGCTGTCCGCGTACGGGTCGGCGGTCACTCGGAGCTGGCGTGCACCCGACAGGTCCGCGGCTGATGGTCAACTGCCCAGCGTAAGCTTGGCCGTCGCGCAGCAGACTCGTACGACAGGAGCTTTTATGACCAGCACCCTTCCGGCGACCGCTGACGGGACCCGCCCCCGCACCCTGGCCGAGGGCGACTTCAAAGTGGCCGACCTGTCCCTCGCGGCCTTCGGCCGCAAGGAGATCCAGCTTGCCGAGCACGAGATGCCCGGGCTGATGGCCATCCGTCGGGAGTACGCCGCGAGCCAGCCTCTGCGGGGTGCCCGGATCACCGGCTCGCTGCACATGACGATCCAGACCGCTGTGCTGATCGAGACCCTGGTCGCGCTCGGTGCCGAGGTGCGCTGGGCGTCCTGCAACATCTTCTCCACCCAGGACCACGCGGCCGCGGCGGTCGTGGTCGGCGCCGACGGCACCCCCGAGGCGCCGGCCGGTGTCCCGGTCTACGCGTGGAAGGGCGAGACGCTCGAGGAATACTGGTGGTGCACCGAGCAGGTGCTCGTCTGGCCGGACGGCCAGGCCCCAACATGATCCTCGACGACGGCGGTGACGCGACCCTTCTGGTCCACAAGGGAGCGGAGTTCGAAGGCGTCGGCGCGGTTCCGGCCGTCGAGACGGCCGACTCCGAGGAGTACGCCGTCATCCTCGGTCTGCTGCACCGGTCGCTCGCGGAGGACAACCGGCGCTGGACCCGGGTCGCGGCCGGCATCAAGGGCGTGACCGAGGAGACCACCACCGGCGTTCACCGGCTCTACGAGATGCAGCAGGCGGGTTCGCTGCTCTTCCCGGCCATCAACGTCAACGACTCGGTGACCAAGAGCAAGTTCGACAACAAGTACGGCTGCCGCCACTCGCTGATCGACGGCATCAACCGCGCCACCGACGTCCTCATCGGTGGCAAGGTCGCGGTCGTCTTCGGCTACGGCGACGTCGGCAAGGGTTGCGCGGAATCGCTGCGTGGCCAGGGCGCCCGGGTCATCGTTACCGAGATCGACCCGATCTGCGCACTGCAGGCGGCGATGGACGGCTACCAGGTGGCCACGATGGAGGACGTCGTCGAGACCGCCGACATCTTCATCACCGCGACCGGCTGCTACGACGTCATCACCGACGAGCACATGGCTCGGATGAAGCACCAGGCGATCGTCGGCAACATCGGCCACTTCGACAACGAGATCGGGATGGCCGCCCTCGCCAAGCGGGGCGACGTGCAGCGGATCAACATCAAGCCGCAGGTCGACGAGTGGCGGTTCGACGACGGCCACTCGGTGATCGTGCTGTCCGAGGGCCGGCTGCTGAACCTCGGCAACGCGACCGGCCACCCGAGCTTCGTCATGTCGAACTCGTTCGCCAACCAGACGATCGCCCAGATCGAACTGTTCACCAAGACCGACGAGTACCCGATCGGGGTCTACACCCTGCCGAAGTACCTCGACGAGAAGGTGGCCCGGCTGCACCTGGACGCGCTCGGCGCCAAGCTGACCGAGCTGAGTGCAGCGCAGGCGAAGTACCTCGGTATCCCGGTCGAGGGTCCCTACAAGTCGGACCACTACCGCTACTGAGTCCACGCGTACGGACGGGCCGGCCGGAGTCTTCCGACCGGCCCGTCCGGCGTTCCGGGGGCTCCGCGCGGTGCGACCGCCGTCAGGTGCCGGAGCGCCGGTTGGGGCGCACCCAGGTCCAGATGCAGTAGACGAGCCAGGCGACGGCGACGGCGGTGGCCAGCGGACGCAGCCGCAGCGCGTTCAGCGCGAGGACGACCACCAGGACGACCAACCAGGGTACGAAGGCTTTCACCCCGCCATTGCAGCAGATCCCGCCCGGGCCGGACAGGGGCGGCCGGGAGGGGTGGGTCGGCGTTTGCCGCCGCCGACCCACCCCCGGATCAGGCCGCCAGGTGCTGTGCCGTTCGGCCCGCGACCTGGACCAGTTCTGCCTCCAGCAACCGGCTCCAGCGGCGTCGCACCTGCTGGAGTGTGGTGAGGATGGGTCGGGCCTGTGGCCCGTCGTCGGTCGGCAGCAGCACGGCCGCGCCGTCGGGCAGTGCGACGACCCAGGCCGCGACGTGTCCGGGAACGTCGGTTCCACCACGGTCGTAGAGCGCGAAGAGGGATGGCTTCTCGTCGACGAGCACGAGCCCGAGACTCAGCTGCCAGGGCAGTTCGGCTACGTCGCCAGCGGTGACTTGCTCGTTGATCACGGCAGCCTCCCGGTGTCGTAGGGCGAGGGCGAATGTGTGATCCCGCCGTCGCTCAGCGCACTTCCAGCCTGCATGAGAGCTGTCATAGATGCAAGTGCAGATTGATGCCAGGATGTTGCATTGTCTAGCAACAACTAGGCCCTATGCTTTGCGGGATGGCAGTGAAGCCCAGCCCTACCACGCTGCGACGGCAACTCGGCGCCGAGCTGCGCAAGTTGCGCGACCAGGCTGGCAGCACCGTCAGTGAGGTGGCGGAAGCGCTCGGCTGGTCGGAGTCGAAGATCAGCCGAATCGAGACGGCGCACACCGGTATCCGCAACGGCGACCTCGACCGTCTTCTGAAGCACTATGGTGTCAAGGACGACGTCGCGGCGAAGATCCGGGCAATAGCCAGCCAGTCACGGCAAAAGGCCTGGTGGGAGGCGTACGGCGACGTCCTGCCCAACGCTTACGAGACCTACATCGGCTTCGAGGCCGAAGCCACCAGCATCTTCAACTACGAATGCCAGATCGTGCCCGGGCTGCTCCAGACAGCGGAGTACGCGAGCGCGGTCATCCAGGCCGACGGGGTCTACGACGACCCCGACGTCCTCGGTCAGCGGGTAGCCGTACGGATGGCCCGACAGGCCGTCCTGACCCGCGAGCCACCGCCGCAACTCTGGGTGATCCTCGATGAGGCGGTCCTGCGTCGGCAGATTGGCGGGCCCGGCGTGCTGCGCCGCCAACTGCTCCGGCTGGTCGAGGCGAGCGAACTGCCGATGGTCACCATCCAGGTGCTGCCCTTCGCGGTCGGTGCGCATCGCGCACTGGCCGGGTCGTTCGTGATCCTCGAATTCGCCGGCCGCTCGGACGCGCCACTCGTCCACAGTGAAGGCATGACGGGCGGGGTGATCCGAGCCAGACCGGAAGAACTTCGGAGCTACTGGATGAGCTTCGAGGCGTTGCGCGCGGCCGCGCTCTCCCCGAGGGAATCGGTCGAGTTCATCACCATGGCCGCGCACGGCAACAACTGACACAGCAAACCAAAAGAGAGGAAGTGGCGCGGTGTTCTCTGCGCCTGAAACCGACGAGCTGCGGTGGTTCACCAGCAGCCGGAGCGCTGGCAACGGCCAGTGCGTCGAGGTCGCGGTCGTTCCCGGTGTGGTCGCCGTTCGCGACTCGAAGGACCTCCACAGCCCGATCCTGCGATTCGACGCCGGCACGTGGCAGAGCTTCGTGAACTCCGTGCGGACCGGAGACCTCGCCGGCTGATTTTCCGGGCGGTCGGGCCTCACCTCCCGGCCGCCCGCTACGGACGGCCCCGCCCGCCGCTCCGGCTCATCCGGGGGGCTCGTCCGGCGGGGCCGACGGGCGCAGGGTGCTCGCGACCGGTGGCGGTCGCATCC
The DNA here is from genome assembly GCF_018324255.1 of Polymorphospora rubra. Lineage (GTDB taxonomy): Bacteria > Actinomycetota > Actinomycetes > Mycobacteriales > Micromonosporaceae > Polymorphospora > Polymorphospora rubra. Next base: position 1,441,786 of record NZ_AP023359.1, on the reverse strand, counting down.
CGGTCCAGTCCGGCAACTCGGCCGTCGGACCCAGCCACGGCGGAGTCGGCCAGCGTTGACTCGGCCAGTCCGGACCCGGCTGGACCGGCGCCGGAGGCCGCACGCCGTCCGGTGTCCACGACTCCGCCTTCGATTCCAGCCACGCCGCCGGAACCGGCCGTCCGATCAGCGGCGACCGCGCCAGGTCCGGCCACAGGGCCGCGCTGGCCGACCGGGCCCGGCCCAGCCGTAACGCCGCCCGCCGGTGCCGCTCCGCGAGGACCGCGGCCAGGTAGGCCCAGCTCGGTATCCCGGGCGGCGGCGGGGGAGCGGTCGTCGCGGCCACCTCCTTCGCCAGCTGCTGCCCGAGCCGGCTGCGTGCCGGCTCGACCAGCCCGTGACCGCGCGCCAGATAGTGGCGGATCGCCAGGGCCAGGTCGTCGGGCAGCCCGGTCAGATCGAGGGTGCGGGCCCAGCCGGCCAGCGGCGTGGGCATCCCGGGTATCCAACCCCACGTCGCCGGGGTGCGGTCGTGGATGACGAGGGTGCCGGCCGCGAGGTCGCCGAGGCGCCTGCCGCGCGGATTCGACATCATCGCGCCGAGGCTCGCCAGCCAGGTGACCAGTGGCAGCACCAGGCCGGGCCACTCCACGGCGACGCCCACCAGGCTGCGGGTCAGGGCGTGCCGGAACCGGACCGGGCCGCCGTCCTCACGTACGACCCGCAGGCCGAGTGCGGCCTTGCCGATCGTACGGCCGCCGGCGAACGTCTCGAACAGCGTCGGATACAGCACCAGTACGACGATGACGCCGACCGTGAACAGCCCGCGCTCGAACGCCTCGTCGAGGGTGAACCGGCTGGCGGTGACCGTGAGGCCGATCACGCCCACCAGTGCGAGGACGAGGCCGATCTGCACCTGCATCACGATGTCGATCAGCAGCGCGACGACCCGCGAGCCGATCCGGGCCACCCGTACGTCGACCTCGACCGCCTCGCCACTGACCAGGCCGGCTTCCGCCATCCCGAACCGGGCCGGCGACGGCGGATGGACACTCACTCGCCCAGTGAACACCATGTCGGCGACACTGGGCGACGTGGATCTCGACGCGTACGTCGCCGAGCACGAAGGTGAATGGCGGCGGCTCGAACAACTCTCCCGGGGGCGACGGCTGTCGGCGGCCGAGGCCGACGAACTCGTCGCCCTCTATCAGCGTGCCGCGACCCACCTGTCCGTCGTACGCAGCCGCTCGCCCGACCCGGCGCTCGTCGCGCGGCTGTCCCGGCTGGTGCTGACCGCCCGCGCGAAGGTCACCGGCGGCAGCACCTTCACCTGGCGTGACGTCGGCCGGTTCTTCACCGTCGGCTTTCCGCTGGCGGCCTACCGGGCCTGGCCGTGGTGGTCGGGGGTGGCCGTGGCCTTCAGCGGCCTGACCGCGTTCATCATGTGGTGGGTGGCCGGGCATCCGGAGAGCGCCGAGGCGTTCGTCGGCGAGGAGGCGGCCCGGGAACTGGCCGACTCGGGGTTCGCCGCGTACTACACCGAGTTCACCGCGCCGACGTTCGCGTTCCAGCTGTGGACGCACAACGCGTGGCTGGCGGCGCAGTGTCTGGCGGCGGGCATCCTCGTCGTACCGACGGTGTGGTTGTTGTGGGTCAACGCGCTCAACATCGGCGCGGTCGGTGGCGTCATGATCGACCACGGTCGGGCCGACGTGTTCTTCGGTCTGATCACTCCGCACGGACTGCTGGAGTTGACCGGCGTGTTCGTCGCGGCCGGCGTCGGGCTGCGGATCGGCTGGGCGTGGATCGCGCCCCCGGCCGACCTGGGGCGGGGCCGGGCCCTCGGCGAGGCGGCCCGGTCCGGGATGCTGGTCGCGCTCGGTCTGGTCGGGGTGTTCGCCGTGTCGGGGTTGATCGAGGCGTTCGTGACCCCGGCGCCGCTGCCGACGGTGTTCCGGATCGGCGTCGGCGCGCTGGCCTGGGGTGCGTTCCTGGTGTACGTACTGCACTTCGGCTCCCGCGCGGCGGCGGCCGGCGAATCCACCGACGTATCACCCTGACATTCCGCGATCTTGCAGTTGTCTCCTCCTTTCGTCCCTTATGGGGGGCGACAAGTGCAAGATCGCGGAGTTCGAGTGCCGGAGCGGCGTGGGTCAGCCGGGTCAGTGTGTGGCGGAGTACCTCCACCACGTGGCGGGGGCGTCGGTAGAGGTCCAGGTCGGTGAAGTAGCGCATACGCCAGCCCTGTGCGGCGAGCCAGTTGTGCCGCTCGCGGTCTCGTCGTGCCCGGCTCCGGTCGAGATGGCTCACGCCGTCGTACTCGGCGCCCACCCGGCGCTGCTCCCAGCCGAGGTCGAGTATGTACCGGAGCCGCCCGAACCCGTCGACGACCGGTAGTTGCGCCCGCGGGCGGGGGAGGCCACCGTCGATCACGACGAGCCGCAGTTGACTCTCCTGGCGGCATTGCGCCCCGGCGTCGGCGACCTGGAGCAGTTCGCGGACCTGACGGATGCCTCGCAGTCCACCGTGGGAGATCGCCTCCACGACGAGATCGTCGGGGGTGCAACCGGCCCGTAGCGCGCCATCGAGCACGGGAAGGGCATCGAGCCGACGCGAGGTGCGGGCCAGGTCGACGGCGCAGCGGGCTGCGGACGTACTCGATATCCCATGGATGGTCACCGGGACGGGCGGTAAGGCGGTCTCGTGGACCGTCACGCCGCGTAGTCGCGGCCGGTGAACGCCGGCCGGCAGAAGTACGTGGATCGTCCGCGACATCGGCGCAAACTCGCCGAACCCGTGCAGCCGGGCAACTGTCTGTCGGCAGACGACCGCCTCCGACGGTAGGCGCAGGAACAGGGCACGCAGCCGGGCGAGTTCGTCGGCGCCCAGCGCGGCATCGAGGTAGACACCGTGATACGGGCGGATCCAGCGGCCACCGTCGGCCCGCCGCCTGATCTGGGTTCTGGACAGTCCGGATGCGCGTAGCTCGGCGAAGCGCCATGCCTCTTCCATGGGCGTCCACGATGCGTCGCCCCGCCCGGCAGCGCAGCCACCGGCGTCAAGATCTGTGGATGAGGGCGCGCCTGTGGATAACTCCCGTACGTCTGTTCGCACCGCAGCCCCTCCGCGTCCTTGCACTTGTCGCCACCCATAAGGGGCAAAAGGAGGAGATAACTGCAAGATCGCGAGAAAGCCCCGGGGCATCGTCAGAGGCGGCCCTGGGCTTTGAGGAGCAGGTAGGTGTCGGCGACCTGCGAGGCGAACAGGTGTGGCGGGGAGTCGACCACCTGCACGCCCTGCCGGGCCAGCGCGGCGCGTACCCGGTCCCGCTCGCCCAGCGCCCGCCAGGCCGCCGCCGCGGCGTAGACGTCGGCGGCCCGCGCCGGCGGTGCCGAGGTCAGTCCCGACAGCACCGGGTCGTGGGTCGTGGCGACGACCACCCGGTGCCGGGCCACCAGCCGGGGCAGCACCGGCAACAGGCCCTCACCGAGGGCGCCGGGTTCCAGCGCGGTGAACAGCACCACCAGGGCCCGCTTGCGTTCGCGCCGCAACACCTCGCCGACGATCAGTTCGAAGTCCGTCTCGACCAGTGCCGGTTGCAGCGGCGCCAGTGCGTTGACCATGCGGGTGAGCAGCACCTGCCGGCGGGCGCCGGAGACCGCGGCGCGGACCGCGGTGTCGACCGCGAGCAGGTCGACCTGGTCGCCGGCCCGCGACGCCAGGGCGGCGAGCAGGAGGGCGGCGTCGATCGACGCGTCGAGGCGGGGTTCGTCGCCGAGCCGGACCGCCGACGTGCGGCCGCTGTCGAGCACGCACACCACCCGCCGGTCGCGCTCGGGCCGCCAGGTACGCACCAGTACGTCCTGTCGGCGGGCGCTGGCCCGCCAGTCGATGGAGCGTACGTCGTCGCCGGTCACGTACTCGCGCAGCGTGTCGAACTCGGTGCCCTGGCCGCGGCCACGGGTGCTGGTCGCGCCGTTGAGCATCCGCAGCCGGGCGGTCTTCTCCGGCAGGAAGCGCCGCGACTCGAAGCGGGGCAGCACCCGCAGTGTCCACTGTGGTGTCATCGGCCGTTCGGTCCGCTGCCGGAAAGCCAGCCGCAGCGGACCGTACGAGCGCACGCCGAGCCGTACCGCGGCCCGGTCGCCGCGCCGCGTCGGGGTCAGGGTGGTGACCAGCGTGGCGGTCGCGCCCGGGTTGGCGGCGACCCGGCAGGGCCGCCCCGCCACCCCGTCGGCGCCACTGCGCGCCCCGGCCGAGGGCACCCACGAGTCCCGTACGTCGCCGACGAACCGGCGGGGTGAGCCGTTGTGCAGCGACAGTGTGACGGTGGCGGTCTCACCCAACCGGACGGTCCGGTCCCCGCTCCGCGCGGCGGTGAGGTGCCGGGGCGAGGCGGCCAGGGCCAGGTCGAGCAGGGCCAGCAGGAGTACGGCGCCGGTCAGCAGCACGGCGCCCAGCCAGGCCGGCGACCACAGCGGCAGGGTCAGCGCGCCGAGCCCGACCAGCGCGGCGGCCCGCCAGGTCAGCACGGGCGTTACCGCGGGGTCGGCACGGTGCCGAGCACCGCGTCGAGCACCGCGTCGGTTGTGACACCTTCGAGTTCGGCCTCCGGGCGCAGCCGTACCCGGTGGCGTAGCGCCGCCCGGGCGACCGCCTTGACGTCGTCGGGGGTGACGTAGTCCCGGCCGGCGAGCCAGGCCCACGCCTTGGCGGTGAGCAGCAGGGCGGTGGCACCCCGCGGCGAGGCGCCCAGTTCCAGCGACGGCGAGACCCGGGTGGCGCGGCACAGGTCGACGATGTAGCCGAGGACCGGTTCGGCGACACCGACCCGCCCGACCGCCTCCCGGCCCACGGCCAGGTCGGCGGCGGTGGCGACCCGACGTACGCCGGCGGCGGCGAGGTCACGCGGGTCGAAGCCGGCGTGGTGGGCGCGCAGTACGCCGAGTTCCTCGTCGCGGGTCGGCAGCGGCACGGTCAGCTTGAGCAGGAACCGGTCGAGCTGGGCCTCGGGCAGCGGATAGGTGCCCTCGTACTCGACGGGGTTCTGGGTGGCCACGACGATGAACGGCTGGGGCAGTGGCCGGGGCGTGCCCTCGACCGACACCTGCCGCTCCTCCATCACCTCCAGCAGCGCCGACTGGGTCTTCGGCGGGGTCCGGTTGGCCTCGTCGGCGAGCAGCAGGTTGGTGAAGACCGGCCCCTCGCGGAAGGTGAACGCGGCGGTCCGGGGGTCGAAGACCAGTGAGCCGGTGACGTCGCCGGGCATCAGGTCCGGGGTGAACTGGAGACGCTTGGCGTCCAGGTCGAGGGCGGCGGCGAAGGTGCGTACGAGCAGGGTCTTGGCGACGCCGGGCACGCCTTCGAGCAGGATGTGGCCGCGACACAGCAGGGCGATCACCAGGCCGGTGACGACCGCGTCCTGCCCGACCACCGCCTTGGCGACCTCGGCGCGCAGCCGGTGCAGCGCGGTCCGGGCGTCATCGGCCGCGGCGGGCTGGTTGGCCGGTCCGGCGGGTCGGGTCACCGGGTTTCTCCTTCGTCGGTTCGGTACACCGGACCATGGTGCCCGGGGGGCGGATCGGCTTCCGCCGTGCGGGGTGACGGCGCGCCGGTGGATCCGGACGGCCACGACGCGCCACCGGCAGCCGGGGTGGCGACGGCGTGCGGCAGCGTGTCCAGCCTGCGGGCCAGGTCGAGCAGTTCCGTGTCGGTCGCCGGCGCCGGCCCGTAGAGCAGCGCGTCGACCTCGTCGGGCGGCTGGCCGGTCTGCGCGGCGACCGCCGTGACCACATCGGCGGGGGCGGGGTCGGCGGGCAGGTCCAGCAGCGGCACGATCCGGTCCAGAGTGGCGGAGCGCAGGATCTCGGCGGCCGGGCCACGGGCCTTCGCCCGGTGATAGAGCCGGGCCCGTCCGAGGACCGTCTCGGCCGAGCGGACCGAGACGGGCAGTGGCTCGGCCGCCGGTGGCCCGAGCCGCCGGGCCCGCCACAGGGCCAGGATCAGCAGGGCCAGCGCCAACTGCGCCAGCAGGGTCCAGAACCAGGGCGGGAAGGCGCCCCAGAGCGGGTTCGGCCCGTCGGCCCGGGGCGGCCCGTCACCACCGGCGGGGCTGTCGCCGCCGGGGCGTGGCCGGCCGCCGTCGCCCGACGTCGGGCCGCCGCCGGGCGGTTCACCGTCCCGGTCCGGGTCGGGATCAGGTGCCGGCGGAGGGTCGCCGTCCGGGGACTGCGCGGGGATGGTCGGGCGTGGCTCGGGCTGGTGCAGGTCGAGCCAGACGACCCGCGGGGCGGCGGCGAGCAGGGCGGTCGCCAGCGCGGCGTTGCGGTGCTCGGCGAGCCGGTCGTTGCGGAACGGGTCGGCGGTGCCGATCACCACCACGTCGATCGACCGCCACGGCAGCCGGACCAGCCCGCCGTCGTAGCACCGGTCGAGCTGTCCGCCGGCCGGGCCCGACGAGGGCGGACGGTCGTACCGCTGCCGCAGTGCCGCCGCGGTGCCCGCCTCGACGGCCTCGGCCAGGCCGCAGCCGGCCCCGGGCGGGCCCGCCCGGGTGGTCCAGCGCCGGCTGCCGGTCCGCAGCGGGATTCCGGCGGCCCGCAGCGCCCCGGGTGCCGGATCGACGAGCACGATCCGGGTGCGTTCCGGCAGGAGTTGGAGCATCTCCAGGTACGCCGGATGCACCATCGACGGCGCCGGGACGAACAGCGTGGCGTTCCCCCGGTACGCCGACGCCAGCGCGGCCGGGGTGCGGGTCTGCCGCTCGACCGACGCCCCGTGCCCGCGCAGCCGGTCGGCGAGTTGCCGGGCGCCGACCGGTGCGGTGCTGACCGGGGACAGGAAGTCGTTGTCGGCCGGATCGGGTTCCTCCACCGCATACGTCACCCCGGTGATGACGAACAGCAGCAGCACCAGCCCGAACGGAATGGCGATGCGCCGCCGGCGCCGACGGGGCGTGGTCTCCGCCGGCGCGGCGTACGGCCCCGCCGTCGCGGTTCGCGGCCCGGGGGCGACGGCCGTCACCGGTCGTCCTCGCCGGCAGCCCCGACGACGCTGGGCGGGCGACCGGCGTCGACGGCCCGGAGCACCTCGCCGGCGAGTTGGCGCATCCGGGCGTCGTGTTCGGGCCGCGCGGGTCGCTGGCCGTACCAGAGGTCGGAGAAGAGCCGACCGGCGGCGGCCAGCGGGGCGTCGACGGCCGGCCGGGCGCTGCCGGCCGCACCGGCCAACTCGGTGATCGTCCATCCCGGACGGTGTTCGATCACCTGGCGGTCGGTGAGTTCGCGGATCACGGCGCGCAGCCGTTCGCGCACCGCCTCGGCGTAGCGGCCCTGCGCGGCGTACCGGTCGGCGAGCGAGACGAACGCCGCCGCCGGCAGGGCCGGCAGGTCGTCCGGAGCCGCCTCGCCGGGTACGTCCACACCGGCCGGCCGCTTCCTGTCGCGCCGCCACGGCCACCGGGGTCGCCGCAGCTTCCAGCGCCACCCCCGCCATCGCCAGCGTGGCAGCCCGGGCAGGCGGCGCGGCACCCACGCCGGCCACCAGTACCAGCCGGCGGCGACCAGTGCGGCGGCGGCGACCAGCAGCAGGGCGGCCAGCGGCAGCGGGAGTGCGTCCCCGACGGACGCCACCTTCTCGGTCCACCACCGGCTGAAGTCCACCGCGCCGACGGGTGAGACCTGGCCGGCCCGCGTCGTGGTGCTCACGGTCCACCCGCCAGGATCGCGGCGGCGGACCGGCCGGTGTGCCGGGCCCGGGTGAGTGCGATGTCCAGCCCTTCGGTCCGCATCCGGGTCTCCAGGAGCAGAACCGCGTCGAGGCAGGCCAGTGTCGGGTAGGCGAGGCTGTTGACCAGCAGCCAGACGGTGGCGGCGACCGGCACCGCCCAGCCCGGGGCGTCGGCCCCGATCGCGCTCAGCGCCGCCAGCGCGCCCAGGCCCAGCGCGATCCGGACGGCGAACCAGGCCAGGTAGCCGACGAGCCGGATCCCGGCCGCGCGCAGCCCGGACCGCACGGCCAGGAGGGCGCCCCGGCCCAGGGCCTGGAGCGGTCCGGTCCGGTCGATCACCAGAACCGGTACGGCGAGCCCGACCAGCGCGTACCCGATGATCCAGGCCGGCCCGGTCAGCGACATGACGAACACGACCGCGCCGGCGGTCAGGGCGAGTACGGCGACCAGGCCGAACCGGCCGCCGGCCGGGCGCAGCAACTCGCGGGCGGTCGGCCGGTGGCCCACCACCTCGGCGGCGGCGGCCCGGGCGGCGGGGCCGCCCAACACGGCGATGATCGCCACCTCGACCCCGGCCCCGACGGCCAGCAGGAGCCAGTACGCCCCGAAGTGGTCGAAGTCGGGCAGGTAGGCCGGTGGTTCGGCGTTGGCGGCCATCCGTAACGGGGCGAGCAGGAGCTGTTCGACCAGCGCGAGTACGGCGGCGACCGGCACCAGCACCCGCGCGTGCGCGCGCAGCAACGCGACCGCGGCGTCGAGCAGTTCACCGACGGTCAGCGGGCGCAGTGGCAGCACGACGGGCCGGCCGGCGTGATCCACGCGGTCTCCAGGGGGTGCGGAACGATTCAGCGGCCATCGTGGCATGTCCACGCGTCGTCGGCGAACCGGCGCTGCCGTACGTGCGGTCATCATGACGTACGGTGATGGCCGTTCCGAATTGTCGCCCCTGTCCCCGTGTCCGGGGAACACACGGGTGGAGCCCGCTGGGTCGATGTGAACGGGGATGGAATATTGGTCGCATGAGAGCCCGGGTACTGGTGGTCGACGACGATCCCGCGCTGGCCGAGATGCTCGGCATCGTGCTACGCAGCGAGGGGTTCCTTCCGTCCTTCGTCGCCGACGGCGAGCGGGCGCTGGCCGCGTTCCGCGACAGCCGTCCCGACATCGTCCTGCTCGATCTGATGCTGCCGGGAATGAGCGGCATCGACGTGGCGCGGGCCATCCGGTCCGAGTCCGGCGTGCCGATCGTCATGCTGACCGCGAAGAGTGACACCGTCGACGTGGTTCTCGGGCTGGAGTCCGGTGCCGACGACTACGTGGTCAAGCCGTTCAAGCCCAAGGAACTGGTCGCCCGGATGCGGGCCCGGCTGCGCCGGGGCGAGGACGCCGCGCCCGAGATGCTCACCATCGGCCCGCCCGGCAACCAGATCACCATCGACGTGCCGGCCCACACGGTCAGCCGCGACGGCGACGAGGTGAAGCTGACCCCGCTGGAGTTCGACCTCCTCGTCGCGCTGGCCCGCAAGCCGCGCCAGGTCTTCACCCGCGAGGTGCTGCTGGAGCAGGTCTGGGGCTACCGGCACGCCGCCGACACCCGGTTGGTCAACGTGCACGTGCAGCGGCTGCGGGCCAAGATCGAGCCGGATCCGGAGCGTCCGGAAATCATCCTGACGGTTCGGGGCGTGGGCTACAAGGCGGGCACCGGCTAGCCTTGACGGCACTGTGGCCGACCTCCTGACCTCTGTCAACGTGCTCGTCGCCCGCGCCCGAACCACGGCGCGGGCGACCTGGCGTATCGGCGCGCGGCGCGGGGCGGTGGTGTGGCGCGCCGTCCTGCGGCGCGGTGGCGTGGTCGCCGCCGGCGTACGCCAGACCTGGCGCCGGTCGTTGCAGGTCCGGATCGTCACCATCACGCTGGTCTCGTCCGGTCTGCTGGTCGGCGGGTTCGCCTACATGGTGGTCACCCAGATCACCGGCAACCTGCTCGACAACGCGGTCGCCGACGCCAGGGAACGCCTGGAGACCAGCCGTGCCTACGCCTTCGACCAGTTGAGCGTGCATCCCCGGATCGAGCCCAGGCTGCAACGCACCTTCGACAGCACGGTGGTGGCGCTGGCCGGCGGTGATCCGGACGAGGCGGGTGTCGTGGTGGTGCTCACCGCGAGCGGCTATCCCACCATCGAGACCGCGACCTCGCCCAACGTCGACGCCAGCGCGTTGATCTCCAACGAGCTGCGGCGGACGGTCGCCGGCGGCGAGGTGGCCTCCCAGATCCGCACCGGCGACCTCGGCGGCGGGCCGACCAGATACCTGATCTACGGCTCCCCGGTGCCGGCGGGGTTCGGCCAGGCGGAGATCTACCGGCTGGTGCCGCTGACCACCCAGGAGCAGACCGCCGTCCAGGCCCGCACCACCGTCCTGGCCACCGGCGTCGCGCTGGTTCTGCTGCTGGCGGTGCTCGCGGCCCTGGTCACCCGGCTGGTCGTCAACCCGGTACGGGACGCCGCCCGTACCGCGCAGCGGCTCTCCGCCGGCCTGCTCGACCAGCGGATGGCGGTCAACGGCGAGGACGACCTGGCCCTGCTCGCGGCATCGTTCAACCAGATGGCCACCAACCTGCAGCGGCAGATCGTCCGGCTGGAGGAGATGTCCCGGCTCCAGCGCCGGTTCACCTCCGACGTCTCGCACGAACTGCGTACGCCGCTGACCACCGTACGGATGGCCGCCGACCTGATCTTCGCCGAGCGCGACGAGTTCGACCCGGCCGTCGCCCGCAGCGCCGAACTGCTCCAGGCCGAACTGGACCGCTTCGAGGACCTGCTCACCGACCTGCTGGAGATCAGCCGGTTCGACGCCGGCTTCGCGATGCTCGACGCCGAACCGACCGACCTGGTGCCGGTGGTGCAGCGGGTGGTCGACCGGCTCACCGGGCTGGCGCAGCGGTGCGGGGTGGCGCTGGAGGCACATCTGCCGGACGGGGCCGTGATCGCCGAAGTCGATCCGCGCCGGGTCGAGCGGGTCCTGCGCAACCTGGTCGGCAACGCCGTCGAACACGGCGAGGGCCGGCCGGTCGAGGTGACCCTCGCCGTCGACGCCTCGGCGGTGGCGGTCACCGTACGCGACCACGGGATCGGGTTGCGGCCGGGCGAGGAGAAGCTGGTGTTCAACCGGTTCTGGCGGGCCGACCCGTCTCGGGCCCGGCAGACCGGTGGGACCGGCCTGGGGCTGTCGATCAGCCTGGAGGACGCCCGGCTGCACGGCGGCTGGTTGGAGGCGTGGGGAGCGCTCGGCAAGGGCGCCCAGTTCCGGCTGACGCTGCCGGTACGGTCCGGCGACCGGCTCACCTCGTCCCCCCTGCGGCTGGTGCCGACCGAGGTGATGACCCCGATCGACCTGCGGGTCTCCGCCGACCTTCCGCTGTTGCCGGTCAAGCCGGACGGACCGTCCGTCGACACCGGTGCGCCTGCCGACGCCGCCGAGCCGGCCCCCGGCACCGCCGCCGGCACCCCGGCGGAGGTGACCCGGTGAGGCGCCGGCTGGTCGCGGCGGCCGTGGTGGCCGCGCTGGTCACCGGTCTCGCCGGCTGCGGCATTCCGGAGACGACCGGGGTACGCGTCGATGGTCCCGGCCCGGCGCCCAACTACCGCGGCGGCACCGGGGTGGCGCAGGCACCGCCGCAGCGGTCGGCGGCCGGCAGCGACCCGCAGACGTTCGCGGTCGCCTACCTGGAGGCGGCGGCCGGTGAGCTCGGCGGCGCGGTCGAGCGGGTCCGCGAGTTCATCGCGCCCGAGGGGCAGCCCGACCTGCGGGACAAGCCCGGCCCGGACGCGCAGGTGAACGTGGTGCGGTTGACCGAGTCGCCGCGCGTCACGGCGAACGCCGACGGCACCAGCACGGTGAACGTGTCGGTGCAGCAGATCGGGATCATCACCCGCAGCGGAGTCATCGACCCGCCGGTGGCAACCACCGACCACTACTCGTTCACGGTCGGGCGGGTCGCCAACAATCCCGGCCTGTTCGTTCTCAAGCCGCCGCCGGTGGTGCTGCTCAGCACCGAGGCGTTCGGCAAGTACTACCAGCCACGGACGATCTACTTCTGGAACGGCGACCAGACCGGGCTCGTCCCCGACCTGCGCTACCTGCCGCGCTCGGTGCCCAACGAACTCCAGGCCACCGAGGTGCTCGGCTGGCTGGCGGCGGGGCCCTCCGGATCGATCAGGTCGATCACCAAGGGGCTGCCGGAGGGCACCGTCCCGATCGGCAACGCGCCGGTGACCGACGGGCGCCTGGTGGTGAACCTGTCGGCGCAGGCCGTGCCGACCGGCGACGACGCCGAACTGAACCGGCTCGCCATCCAGCTCGCCTGGTCGCTGCGGCTCGACCTCCCCGACACCGACGAACTCGAACTCAAGATCCAGAATCAGACCCGGACGACCCTCGTCGCCGGGGAGAGGTTCCAGCAGGACCCGGTCTACGAGGTCGCCCCGGTGGCCGAGCGCTACACCGTCTACGCCGGGCAGGTACGCCGCCTCAACGACCCCGGCGAACCAGCGGGCGGACCGCCGCCGATCGCGCCGGAGGCGAACACCGGCGTGCAGTCGGCGGCCATCATCCGGACCGGGGAGATCTCCTCCGTGGCCCTGGTGACCGCCGCCGGCGACCGCAGCCAGCTGCAGGTGGGGGCCAGCACCGGGGCGGTCCGGATATTCCGGCCGACCGGGGCGGGTTTCGCCTCGATGGGCCGGCCGGTGTGGCTGCGTACGACCGATCCGCGCGGTCCCGTCGGCCTGGTGGTCGCCGACGGCCGGCTCTACCAGTTCGGCGTGGCCGCCGGCCTGACCGAGGTCGAGCTGCCGGGTACGGCCGGCCCGGTGACCGGGGTCGCGCCCGCGCTCGACGGCCACCGGATCGCCTACACCGCCGGCAACCGGCTGTACGTGGCGACCCTGATGGTGACCGGCGGGCTCGTCGAGGTGGCCGCCCACCGCCAGCTGACGACCTCGCTGACCGACGTGTCGGCGGTCGCCTGGACCGACGAGAACCGGTTGGTGACGGCAGGGCTGAAGAGCACCCGGCTGGCGCTGGTCGACATCACCGTCGACGGGCTGCTGGAGTCCTGGCTCGACGAGGACGTGCCGGCCACCCAGGTCACCAACATCTCCTCCTATCCCGACAACCCGGTGACCCGGCCCAACTTCGCCCGGCTGATGTACGAGGCCAGCGGGGTCGCCTGGTACCGGCATCTGACCAACGCGGAGCAGATCGACTCCACCGAGGTGGCCGGGGTCGGGCCGGGCGACACCGCGCCGGAGACGACCGTTCCGACCGCCCCGTTCTTCGTCTACTGACCCGGAGAGGTGGCGTGGTGGCCGCGGCCGGGCTGTGGGACGCGCTGACCGATCTCGTCCTGCCGGCGTCGTGCGCCGGCTGCCGGGCCGACCGGACACCGCTGCGGGCCGGAGCGTGTGCCGCCTGTGCGGCCGATCTGCAGGCGCTGCGCGCCGGTCCGGTACGCCCCACCCCGGCCCCGCCGGGCCTGCCCGACTGCGTGGCCCTGGGCCCGTACGCCGGGGTGCTGCGCGAGTCGCTGCTGTCCTACAAGGAACGGGGGCGGCACGGACTGGCCCGGCCGCTCGGCCGGTTGCTGGCCGAGGTGGTGGCGACGGCGGTGGGGCCGGACCGGCCCGTACTCCTGGTGCCGGTGCCGTCGACGGCCCGGGCCGCCCGGGCGCGGCACGGCGACCACCTGGGACGGCTGACCCGCCACGCGGCGCGCCGGTTGCGCGGCGCGGGCTGGCGGGTACGGGTGGCCCGCCCGGTGCGGGCGTTGCCCCGGCCGGATTCGGCGGAACTCACCAGCGCGCAGCGGGCCCGGGCGGCGGGCGCCGCCTTCCGGCTGCGGTCGCCTTCGGTACGGGCGGTGGCGGCCGGGCGGCGGGTCGTGGTGCTCGACGACATCGTGACCACCGGTGCGACGCTGGCCGCGGTGACGACGTTGCTCGCCGCGGCCGGCGTACGCGTCGACGCCGCGGCCGTACTGGCCGCCACCCGAAAGCGTGACCGTCGGTAACGTCACACCCGCGCGGGTGTGCCGGTCGGCACCTCGTACGCTGCTCGTTCTCGATTGATCGGGCGAATCGCCTCGAAACGGCTTTCGAAGTAGGGGTGACGTAGTGGCCAACAGGAGTTAGCGTCGTTGTCACCAGGGGTATGACTTTGATCAGCCCCGGCGCCCGCACCCGGAAAGGAGGCGTAGCCCCCAAAACAATCCGGTCGCTCTGGCGGGGTCGAACGACAAGGGCGGACAGGCCGACCGGGAAAGTCTCTGCAACTACGGACCATCCGATCGTCGGGGAGGTCACGCGTGGACATTGTCGTCAAAGGCCGCAACGTTGAGGTGCCCGATCACTACCGGGTTCATGTCGGCGAGAAGCTCGCCAAGATAGAGCGCTACGACCACAAGCTCATCCGGGTCGACGTGGAACTGTTCCACGAACGCAACCCTCGACAGGCCGACCACTGCCAGCGCGTCGAAATCACCTGTGTGTCCCGGGGCCCCGTGGTGCGGGCCGAGGCGTGCGCGAAGGACTTCTACAGCGCCCTGGACGCCGCGATCAGCAAGCTCGAGACCCGGATGCGCCGGGCCGCCGACCGCCGTCGGGTGCACCACGGCCGGCAGACGCCGGTGTCGGTGGCCGCCGCGACCGCGGATCTGCCGGTGGCCGACTTCGGCGCCGCGCCGGTCGCGACCCTGACCGAGGCGCCGGCGGAGAGCCGCTACGACGAGTCCGACGACCAGCCGTGGCACATCGTGCGGCACAAGGAACACTCCGGCCAGCCGATGACCGTCGACGACGCGCTCTTCCAGATGGAACTCGTCGGCCACGACTTCTATCTCTTCAACGACAAGGAGTCGGGCCTGCCCAGTGTCGTCTACCGCCGCAAGGGCTACGACTACGGGATCATCTCGCTCGCCAACTGAACCAGGACGTCCCCCGGACCATCCGTCGATCCCGTACCCAGGCGTCCGCCCGGGGCGGGATCGACCCGGTCCGGCCGGGGATCGGCGCGGTTGCGCCGGTCAGCCGGTGTCGCCGTCGCCCGGCAGCCGCGCGAACAGCACGTCGTCGTGCCGGGTGCCGTCCACACCGGGCAACCGGCCGCGCTGGTAGCCCTCCCGGCGGAACCCGGCCTTCTGCAGCACCCGCTGCGAGCCGAGGTTGTCCGGCAGCGTTCCGGCGGTCATCCGGGCGACGCCGACCTCGAAGGCCCACTCGGTCAGCAGCCGCGCCGCCCGGGCCGGGTAGCCCCGGCCACGCCAGGCGGGCAGCATCGAGTAGCCGATCATGGCCAGGCCGGTCGGCGGCTCGTGGTAGTACAGGCCGATGTCGCCGGCCGGCTCGCCGGACGCCGCGTCGCTGATCACCAGATCGGCGCGTTCGCCGGCCAGCCAGCGGGCCTCGGCCTGGCGGCACCGCTCCTCGATCCCGGCCCGCTGCGGCGGCACCGGCGGCACGCTGGTCGCGACCACGTCCGGCACCGAGAGCAGGGCGAAGAGGAAGTCGGCGTCGTCGGGCCGCAACGGCCGTAGGGCCACCACACCGTCGTCGAGCCGGCCGCCCGGCAGGTCCGGCAGCAGCCGGGGCGCCGGTTCGGCCGGGGCGTCGGCGAGGCGTACCCAGGCGATCAGGTCGTGCCGCCCGGTCCGGCCCGCGCCGGCCGACCGGCGTACGCCCTCGCGCCGGTATCCGGCGGCCAGCGCGACCCGCTGGCTCGGGGTGTTCTCCCACTCGGTGAGGAGTTCGACGCGGGCCAGCCCGGCGGCGAAGGCCGCGTCGGTGAGCGCCCGGGTCGCGGCCGTCGCCACGCCCCGACCGCGGGCCCAGGGGGCGACCCAGTAGCCGATCTCGCCCGAGGCCCGCGGCCGGTTGACCCGGTCCAGGCCGACCGCGCCGATCAGCCGGTCGGTGGCCGGGTCGGCGACCGCGTACGCCGCGCCGCCGGTCGCCCACACCGCCGTGGATCCCTCGGTGATCCACCACCGGGCGTCGGCCGCGGTGTAGGGGTGTGGGAGCAGGGACAGGAAGCGCTGGGTCAGCGGGTCGGCGCAGGCCGCCGCCACGTCCCCGACGTCACCTTCCCGGTACGGCCGCAGCCGTACCCCGTCGCCGTCGATCGGTTCCCGGGCCAGGCCGGTCAGCGGCATCATGCGCTCCTGTCGTCGACGAGCAGCGCGCCGACCCAGACGTCGACGCGGGCACCCCGGTGCGCCAGGCTGCCGTGGGCGACGCCCTCGACGGTGAACCCGGCCTTCTCCGCGACCCGGCGGGAGGCGGTGTTGCCGACGTGCGCCCGCCACTCGATGCGGTGCAGGACGAGACGGTCGAAGCCCCACGTACACACGGCGGCCAGCGCGGCGGACGCGTATCCCCGGTTCCGGGCGGCCGGGGCGATCAGGAATCCTACGTCGGCGACCGCCGGATCGGCGGCGGACAGCCGCAGCGCGATCGAGCCGGCGAACGTGCCGGCCGGTCCGACGATGGCGAAGGTCGCGCCGGTGCCGCGTAGCCACTGCTGTTCGGCCTGTCCGACGAAGTGTTCGGCGTCGCGCCGGTGATAGGGGTCGGGAACGGAGGTCCAGCGGATCGCCGCCTGGTCCCGACAGGTCGCCACGGCACCGTCGATGTCGGCCGACCCGGGGCGGCGCAGCCGGATCGGGCCGGCCGGGGCCTCGGCAGTCAGGGTCGGCTGGTCGCCGGTGAAGACGGCCGCCCGGCGGGCCTCGACCGAGCCGGGGCGGGCCGGTTCGCGACCGGGTGCCGGGGTGGGATCGTCCGGCAGGAGGGAACCGATCCAGCTGTCGGTGTCCCCGTGCCCCCGGCGTACGTCCCGGCGCAGGATGCCTTCCATGGTGAAACCGGCACGCAACGCGACCAGCCGGGAGGCGTGGTTGCCGACCTCGGCGCGCCAGACCAGCCGGCGCAGCCCGACGGACTCGAAGGCCCACCGTGCCACCATCCGGGTCGCCCGTACGGCGACGCCCCGGCCGCGCGCCCACGGCGCGGTCCAGTAGCCGATCTCACCCTGCCCGGCGGCCCGGTCGAGGCTGACCAGCCCGCAGGAGCCGAGCACTTCTCCGGTGGCCGCGTCGCAGACCGCGAACGGCGCGCCGGTGCCCGCGGCCCAGCCGGCGGGGGCGCGTTCGGCGACGAACCCCACGGCGTGCTCCGGCAGATAGGGCGAGGGGACCGTGGTCCACCGGCCGATCGCCGGATCCTGGCAGGCGCGGAGTACCGCGTCGGCGTCGTCGGGGCGCCACGGGCGCAGGGTCAGGCCGGCTTCGGTGATCGTCGGCGGCTCCACCGGCGCCATCCTGCCGGATGCTCCGGGGGTCACCAACGGGATTCGTCGTCAGTATCTGGGCGTAATGTTCGCTTACCTGCTTTTCCCTAGTAGGCGTGGCTGCCGTTTGCCCCCGGGATGCGCCTACGATGGTTCGGCAGACAGCCAAGGGGAGCGTTGATCCGTGTCGATTCTGGAAAAGGTACTGCGTGCCGGCGAAGGCCGCATGGTGCGCCGGCTCAAGGCCGTTGCCAACGCCGTCAACTCGATCGAGGACGACTACGTCGACCTGACCGACGCCGAACTGCGGGAGTTGACCGACCAGTACCGGGAGCGCATCGCCGACGGCGAGAGCCTCGACGACCTGCTGCCGGAGGCGTTCGCGACCGCCCGTGAGGCGGCGTCGCGGGTGCTCGGTCAGCGCCACTACGACGTCCAGATCATGGGCGGGGCGGCGCTGCACTTCGGCAACATCGCCGAGATGAAGACCGGTGAGGGCAAGACCCTGACCTCGGTGCTGCCCGCCTATCTCAACGCCCTGTCGGGCAAGGGCGTGCACGTGGTCACGGTCAACGACTACCTCGCCGAGCGTGACGCGGCCTGGATGGGCCGGGTGCACCAGTTCCTCGGCCTCAGCGTCGGCGTGATCCTGCCCAACCGGCCGTCCGCCGAGCACCGCGCCGCCTACGAGTGCGACATCACGTACGGCACCAACAACGAGTTCGGCTTCGACTACCTGCGCGACAACATGTCCTGGTCGAAGGACGAACTGGTGCAGCGCGGCCACAACTTCGCGATCGTCGACGAGGTCGACTCCATCCTGATCGACGAGGCCCGTACCCCGCTGATCATCTCCGGTCCGGCCGAGCACTCGGCCCGCTGGTACGGCGAGTTCGCCCAGGTCGTCGGCCGCCTCCAGGTCGGCAAGGACGGCGAGGGCGACTACGAGGTCGACTACGCCAAGCGCACCATCGCGGTGACCGAGCGCGGCGTGGCCAAGGTCGAGGACCGGCTCGGCATCGACAACCTCTACGAGTCGGTCAACACCCCGCTGGTCGGCTACCTGAACAACGCGATCAAGGCCAAGGAGCTCTACAAGCGCGACAAGGACTACATCGTCAACGAGGGCGAGGTCCTCATCGTCGACGAGTTCACCGGTCGCATCCTGCACGGTCGTCGCTACAACGAGGGCATGCACCAGGCCATCGAGGCCAAAGAGGGCGTGGAGATCAAGCAGGAGAACCAGACCCTCGCCACGATCACGCTGCAGAACTACTTCCGCCTCTACAACAAGCTGTCCGGCATGACCGGTACGGCACAGACCGAGGCCGGCGAGTTCAACAAGGTCTACAAGGTCGGCGTGGTGAGCATCCCGACCCACCGGGCGATGGTGCGGCTCGACCGCCCCGACGTCATCTACAAGACCGAGAAGGCCAAGTTCAACGCCGTCGTCGAGGACATCGCCGAGCGGCACGTTCTCGGCCAGCCGGTCCTGGTCGGCACGGTCTCGGTCGAGAACTCCGAGATCCTGTCGCAGCTGCTGCGCCGGCGGGGCATTCCGCACGCCGTACTCAACGCGAAGTTCCACGCCAAGGAGGCCGAGATCGTCGCCCAGGCCGGGCGCAAGGGCGCGGTCACCGTGGCGACCAACATGGCCGGCCGGGGCACCGACATCCTGCTCGGCGGCAGCGCCGAGCACCTGGCCGAGGCCGAACTGCACCAGCGGGGGATCGACCCGGTGGAGCACGAGGAGGAGTACGCCAAGGCGCTCGAGGAGATCCTGCCCAAGTGGAAGCGGGCCTGCGACGACGAGGCCGAGGAGGTCGCCGCCGCCGGTGGCCTCTACGTCCTGGGCACCGAGCGCCACGAGTCGCGGCGGATCGACAACCAGCTGCGCGGCCGGTCCGGCCGGCAGGGCGACCCGGGTGAGTCGCGCTTCTACCTGTCGCTCCAGGACGAGCTGATGAAGCGGTTCCGGGCGGGTGCGGTCGAAGCGGTCATGGAGCGCTTCAACATCCCCGAGGACGTGCCCATCGAGTCGAAGATGGTCACCCGGCAGATCAAGAGCGCCCAGGCCCAGATCGAGGGCCAGAACGCCGAGATCCGCAAGAACGTCCTGAAGTACGACGAGGTGCTCAACAAGCAGCGCCAGGTCGTCTACGCCGAGCGCCTCCGGGTGCTCAACGGCGAAGACCTCAACGACCAGGTGACGCACATGATCGACGATGTCGTCGACGCGTACGTCCGGGGGGCGACCGCCGACGGCTATGCCGAGGACTGGGACCTCGACCAGTTGTGGTCCAGCCTCAAGCAGCTCTACCCGATCGCGGTGACCGTCGAGGACCTGGAGGAGGAGGTCGGCGGCGAGCGCAACAACCTCGACCCGGACTTCCTGCTGACCCGCCTGAAGGAGGACGCCCACGCGGCGTACGACCGGCGCGAGGAGGAACTGGGCGAGGAGGCGGTACGCCAGCTCGAGCGGATGGTGCTGCTCCAGGTCATCGACCGCAAGTGGCGTGAGCACCTCTACGAGATGGACTATCTGCAGGAGGGCATCAGCCTGCGGGCGTACGCCCAGCGCGACCCGGTGGTGGAATACCAGCGGGAGGGCTTCGACATGTTCGCCAACATGATGGACGGCATCAAGGAGGAGACGGTCGGCTTCCTGTTCAACCTGGAGGTCCAGGTCGAGGAGGCCCCGCAGCCGGCGCCGACCGAGGACGGCGCCGCCACCCCGGCGCCCGACGACGCCGCCGTCGAGATCCGGGCCAAGGGCCTCGGACGGGCGCCACGCAACCAGGGGTTGCAGTACTCCTCGCCGACCATCGACGGTGCCGCCGGCGCCGGTGGGGTGCAGATCGAGAAGGCTCCGACGCAGCCGCCGGCCGGCCAGGGTTCCTCGGCCGCCCCGCCGGCCCCGTCCGCCCCGGCCCTCGGCGTCGGTGGTCGTCCGGCGCCCTCCCGGGCGTCCCGCCGTCCGGCCCCCGGCCAGGCCGTCGGCGGCAACAGCCCGTCGCGTAACGCGCCCTGCCCCTGCGGCTCGGGCAAGAAGTACAAGCGCTGCCACGGTGGCCCCGGCGCCTGAGACAGGCTTCCGGCCGGCCCGCCCGTAGCGGACCGAAACGGGCTCCCCCGCGACCGGCGGGGGAGCCCGTTGCCGTACCGGCGCCCCCGTGTGGCCGGTTGGCGCCCGGGACGCCCACCGTCACCACCGGATGGGCGCCCCGGGAGTCGGGCGGGGCGCGGATCACCCCGGGAGTCGGATGGAATCAGATCAGTTGGGCGGTGGTGCCGAGCCACACGCCGCGGCGGCGTTCCAGGCGGTAGGCCATCGCCCGGACCCGGCCGGCCCGGTCGAGCACGGCGGTCGCCTCGGCGATGCCGGGCAGTGGCTCGGAGACCCGGAGCAGCCTGGGGCGTAGCAGCTGCCGTGACCGGCCGCGGGCGGGTGGCTGCGGCCCGGCGAACCGCCGGTTGGCCGCCGTGATCCGCTCGACCACGGCCTCGGCGTCGACCGGGACGCAGAGCCGGCGTAGGTGGACGACCGGCCGGTAGCCGTTGAAGACCTCCAGGCAGGCGGCCAGGAATCGGCGGGCCGCCTGCCTGGCCTCCGGCGAAGCCGCGCCGGGGTCGGC
This sequence comes from Polymorphospora rubra, assembly GCF_018324255.1. Lineage (GTDB taxonomy): Bacteria > Actinomycetota > Actinomycetes > Mycobacteriales > Micromonosporaceae > Polymorphospora > Polymorphospora rubra. Next base: position 1,421,101 of record NZ_AP023359.1, on the reverse strand, counting down.
CGCCGGCCCGCTCCCGATCGCGGTCACCTCGGCCGGGAACGGGACCGCCGGCGGATGCGTCTCCCCGGATGAGCCGGTCAGGGCCGCCGGACCCACGGCGGACGAGCCGGTGCGGGCCGGCCCGCGGGTGGCCCGTTCCCCGGGCCGGGGGACGGCAAGTGCCGGCGGTGACTCGGGTCGCTGGCCCCGGCGTCGGCGGGTGTCGGCGAGGTCGAGGGTGAGTTGCCCGGCACCGGCCAGTTGGCTCCACGGGTCGCGGGGCGATTCGTCGTCGTACGGCGGGTCGAGCGGTGGAACGGTGCGTACCCGTACGGACTGTCGGGCACGGGGCCGGGTCAGGGTCGCTCGCACGGCGTTCCTCTCCAGAGTCGATCTTGCGTTTGCTTTCGTTTGCTTCCGACAGCCCTAATTTGTAGATGGGCTCCAATCTCTCGGTCAACGCTCCTGCGGCACGAAAAAGCCACCCGCGACAACGCGCGGATGGCTGCGAAACAGTCCAAAGATGTATCAGTCGGGCTCGCGATCGACGAGCGGATTCTCCTGCACCCACTCGGCGGTCTCGGCGTACTTCCGCTGGATGTACTCCTCCAGCCGGGCTCGCTCCACCCGCCACTGACCCCGCCCACCGATCTTGATCGCGGGCAGCTCGCCACTGCGGACCATGTGGTAGACCTGCGAATCCGAAACGTTCAGTTCGGCGGCGACGTCGGACAGTTGCAGGAACCTGGGCTGCACGGCGACTCCCGGCGGTGGGGTGACTCCTGGTTGCCTCAGTTTGCCACCGGTGGCCTGCGATGCCGCTACCCGTGCGGCCCGGCCGCCCCCTCGACGGCACCGGCGGCCAGGTCGCGGCCGGGCAGCGGGCTGGAATAGACCACGCTGGTCGTCACCCCGCCCAGCCCCGAGATCCGCCCGGTCACCGACTCCAGGTGGCGCATCGACCGGGCCACCACCTTGAGTACGAAGCAGTCCTCCCCGGTCACGTGGTGGGCCTCGATGATCTCCGGGGTGGTGTCGAGCAGCGCCTGGAACGGCCGGTAGTTGCCCGTCGGGTAGCGCAGCCGGACGAGCGCCATGATCTCCAGGCCGACCCGGTCCGGCCGGACGATCGCCCGGTAACCGGCGATCACGCCGGTCTCCTCCAACCGCCGGACGCGTTCGGCGACGGCGCTCGGCGACATGGCGACGGTACGGGCCAGGTCGGCGTAGCTGGCCCGGCCGTCGGCCTGCAGCGCGGCGAGGATCCGCCAGTCCGTCTGGTCGAGCGCCGCTGATCCCATGGCCATCCGATGAATCTACCGTGGAAGCAGCGGCTGATCAGCCACCAGGGCGTTGATTCGGCGTTCCCCGGGGAGACGGTGCGCCGTACGGTCTGGGCATGACGACAACCACTGCGAACCCGGTGCTGGCGGTGCCACCCGCAGCACCCGACCAGGCCGCCGCCTGGTTCGCCGCCCGCCTGGCCGCGCAGACCGACGTGGCCGACGTACGGGCCGCGCTCCTGCTGGCCGACCCCGGCTTCACCCTGGTCGACAGCCGTTCCCTCGCCGCCTGGCGGCAGGGCCACATCCCGGGCGCGGTACACCTGCCGACCGCGATGATCCCGGTCCGCGGCGCCCGGCTGCTCGGCCCCGACCGACCGGTGGTCACCTACTGCTGGGGACCGGGCTGCGACGGCGCCACCCGGGCCGCGCTCGCCCTGGCCCGGCGCGGCCACCTGGTCAAGGAGATGATCGGCGGGATCGAGTACTGGATCCGCGAAGGGTTCCCGCTCCAGGTCGGCGACGAGATCCACGAGCGGCCCGCCGACCCGCTGACCGCCCCGGTGGCGCACTGACGCGTACCCCCTCCCGGCCCGTGTAGGACAATGTCCGGTGGTCGCGCCAGATCAGGGTCCGCGCGGCCACCGGCCCGCGCGCCGGTCGCGGAAACGGAGACCTCGCGGTGCCAGAACTGATCAGGGTGTACGTCCCGGCCACCGTGCCGATGCTGGCGATCCTGCGGGCCGAGGGCACCCTCCCCGGCCCGGCCGCGCACGCGGTGACCCCGGCCCTGCGGGAGTGGTACGCCGAGGGCGACGAGGAAGAGCTGGAGTACGTCGCCTTCACCCGCGCCGCCCAGGCCGCGCTCCCGCTGCTGCACGCCGACTCGGACGCACCCCGCCGACGGGTGGTCGTCTCGGCCGACCTGCCGGCCTCGGCGGTCCGCCCCGGCGAGTACGAACTCGGCTCCAGCACCGTCGGGCTGGCCGGACCGGTCCCGGTCCGGGCGGTCGCCGCGATCCACGTCGACAGCCCCGACGCGGCCGACGACGTCGCCGCCGCGGCCGCCGTCGTCGAGCGGGCCCTGGCCGGTGACGACGACGCGCAGTTCACCGTCGACGGGACCGAGGACCACGAACTGGAGTGGTACGACGCCTCCGAGCTGCCGATCCTGCTCGACGCCTGAGCCACCCGGCCCCCGTCGCCGCACGGCCCACCGCGGTCATGCGGCACGCCGTGACGGCCGGACCGTCAGCGGGTGGGCTTGAGGGTACGGCCGAACGCGATCGTCGTGGTGAGCGCGCCGATGAAGAGCACCATCAGGGCGAACATGATCCGGTCGCTGTCGGCCTGGACCCGGACCATCCGGTCCACCTCGCTGATCGAGCTGACCGCCTCGAGCAGCCGCGCCCCGCCGACCCGGGTGATCACCTCGCTGACCAGCAACAGCAGGCCGACGCCGGCCCCGCCCAGCATGTACGCCGGCCAGCGGGGCGCGGGCGTGTCCGTCGACCGCCGGCCGACCAGCCGCAGGTAGCCGAAGACGACGAACCCGGCGACCAGGCCGCTGAGCACCGTCGACGCGAGCGTGAGCCGGCCGGCGGCGCTCTGCTGCGAGGCGCCGCTCTCCCCGGCACCGAGCAGCGGCAGCAGCGGCTCGCGGAAGACGTTGACGAGCAGGACGACCGCGAACAGGGCGAGCGTGGCGGCGGCCACCCCGGCCACCACCGGCGCCCCGGCGCGGCCAACGGCGGTGGCGGCCGCCGCACCGCCGACGATGACCGCGGCGGCGACCGTGCCGGCGAGGATCGTGCCGGCCGAGCCGCCGTACCCGACGGTCACCGCGATCGCGGCGGCCAGCCCGGTGACCATGCTCGCGCCGATCCCGGCGGTGAACCGGACGGCCGTGCCCGGCCACCGGCGGGCGGCCAGGTTGGCGGCGGTCAGCCCGACGGCGGCACCGGCGACCACGCTGGCCGACACGACGTTGGGCAGCGCGATCGCGGTCGACGCCAGCGCGATCGCGTCGGTGACCGAGGTCGAGATCGCGTCGCGGAGCAGCCAGAGGGTGGCGGCCAACCAGCCGACGGCGAGCACCGCCAGCAGCGCGGCGCCCGGCGCCAGCACGCCCGGCCGGTCGTCCGCGCCGTCCGGATCGAGGTCGTCGTCCGCACGGTCGTCGTGCCCGTGGTCGTCGTCCCGGGGGGCGTCGTCGCTCCCGGTCGGGGCGGCGTTCCCGGGGCGGGACGCGGCCGGCCCGGTGGTCGGGGGATTGGCCGGCCCGGTGGTCGGGGAATTGGCCGGCCCGGTGGTCGGAGGATTGGCGTCGTCGGGCGCCTCCGCGGCCGGCACCACGGTCGGGTCGCCGGCCTTCGGTGGCGCGGTGGCGCCGGACTTGTCGGTCATCGTCTCCCCTCCCGGGCGACCGGCCGCGCCGCTGCGACGGCGCGGGATCGGGCGCGGCGCCGCGACGGCGCCGGCTCATCAGGGTACGCCGCCCGCCTGAGCCGTCCGGTCGGCGGCGCGTGCCCGGCCGCGCGGCGGGCCGCCGGACGGTCCCCGACCTGGGCGGCGGTGGCCGGGGCTCGGGGTGGACGCCCTTCGACGTGCGAGTATTGGGATGGACCCGACACCGTGGCATTGGCACCCCCGGAGTCGTCACGCGTTTCGTCGGAACGGCGGCGTTGGCGGGTCCGGTTTCGTCTACCCTGTCGAGATCTTGCGGGAGCCCACCCATGGACGCTGTCTTCTCCGTACCCGAACCGCACAACGAACCGGTCCGCGGCTACGCACCCGGTAGCCCGGAACGCGACGCCATCGCGCGCCGCCTCGGCGAACTGGCCGCGGAACGCCTCGAACTGCCGATGACCATCGGCGGTGAGCGGCGGATGGGGGCCGGCGCACCGATCGACGTCGTCCAGCCGCACCGGCACCGGCACGTGCTCGGGTCACCAACAACGCCACCGTCGACGACGCCCGGGCCGCGGTCACCGCCGCGAAGGACGCGTCGTACGACTGGCAGCGGCTCTCGTTCGAAGACCGGGCCGCGGTGTTCCTGCGCGCCGCCGACCTGCTCGCCGGACCGTGGCGCGACACCCTCAACGGCGCCACCATGCTCGGCCAGTCGAAGACCGTCCAGCAGGCCGAGATCGACTCCGCCTGTGAACTGGTCGACTTTCTCCGGTTCAACGTGCACTTCGCCCGCCGGCTGATCGCCGAGCAGCCGATCTCGTCCGCCGGCGTCTGGAACCGGTTCGACCACCGGCCGCTGGAAGGCTTCGTCTACGCGATCACGCCGTTCAACTTCACCGCGATCGCCGGCAACCTGCCGGCCGCGCCGGCCCTGCTCGGCAACACCGTGGTCTGGAAGCCGTCGCCGACCCAGCAGTTCTCGGCGCACTTCACCATGCGGCTGTTCGAGGCCGCCGGCCTGCCGCCCGGTGTGATCAACATGGTGACCGGCGACGGCATCGCCGTCTCCGAGGCGGCGCTGGCCGACCCCGACCTGGCCGGCATCCACTTCACCGGCTCCACGGCCGTCTTCCAGCACCTGTGGCGCACCGTCGGCGAGAACATCGCGAAGTACCGGGGCTACCCGCGCCTGGTCGGCGAGACCGGCGGCAAGGACTTCGTCGTCGCGCACACCAGCGCCGACGTCGATGCCCTGCACACCGCCCTGATCCGGGGCGCCTTCGAATACCAGGGCCAGAAGTGCTCAGCGGCGTCGCGGGCGTACGTCCCGCGCTCGCTGTGGGAGGGCGGCCTGCGCGACCGGCTGGCCGCGACGGCCGATTCGCTGACGTACGGCGACGTGACCGACTTCGCCAACTTCGGTGGCGCCGTCATCGACGCCCGCTCCTTCGGCCGGCTCGCCGCCGCGCTCGACCGGATCAAGAACTCGCCGGAGAGCACCGTGCTGGCCGGCGGCACCGCCGACGACTCCGAGGGCTACTTCGTCCGGCCGACCGTCGTCGAGTGCACCGACCCGACCAACGAGGTCTTCACCACCGAGTACTTCGGGCCCATCCTCGGCGTACACGTCTTCGACGACGCCCGCTTCGACGAGGTGGTGACGCAGGCCGAGTCGGCGGCGCCGTACGCGCTGACCGGGTCGATCTTCGCCGACGACCGCCGGGTGGTCGACCGGGTGGCCGAGAAGCTGCGGTACGCCGCCGGCAACTTCTACATCAACGACAAGCCGACCGGCGCGGTGGTGGGCCAGCAGCCGTTCGGCGGTGCGCGGGCCAGCGGCACCAACGACAAGGCCGGTTCGTGGCACAACCTGCTGCGCTGGACGTCTCCCCGCACCCTGAAGGAGACCTTCGTCCCGCCGACCGACCACACCTACCCGCACATGTCCTGACTGTGCGCATGGCGGGGTCGGTTCATCGGTGATGAGCTGATGCTGGTGGTGGTGGGCGTGTCCCTTGCTCTGACCGGCTTTGTGCCTTGGGCGGGACTGCCCACCGCCACCGCCGGCGCCGGCCCGGTCCACCGGCCCACCCGGAGGCCGGATACCACTGTCATGCCCCACAGCGAGTTCGCTGTGCGTACGCCGAATTCGCTGTGGACCGCGACACCCCAGGGTCGTTCCTCGGCAAACCGCCAAGGGCACCTGTGATCATCAGTTGCCCGGCAGTTCGACACGCAGTACGGACAACTGCGGAACAACTAACGATCACCACGCACCGCCACGCCACGAAGGGTGCGGGGTGACGGCCGGGCGACGCGCCATAGGAGCGTCCCTGCTCCACCGCACCCACCCCGTCCGTCCCCGCCCCGTCCAGGGCGCCCTTCCGAGGCGCCCTTCCCGAGCATCGATCTTGGGGATGTATCGGACAAAACAGGGCGCGATCTTGGCAACAAGTCCTTGATCAACGCGCCCGGACGCGCCCGCCCTGCCCGCCCGGACGCGCCCGCCCTGCCCGCCCGGACGCGCCCGCCCGCCCGGACGGGGTGGGGTGGGGGCGGGGTGGGGACCGACGGTCAGGCCGGGGTGACGGACTCGATGCGGTCGAGGGCGAACATCCGCTCGTCGTCACGTAGGTGGCACCAGGCGGTGAGCAGGTGCCGGTCGACGTCCAGCGGCTCGATGACCCGGGTGGTCAGTTCACCCGACGAATCGCAGTAGTCGATCTTCACCCGGCCGCCCCCGACGGTCGCGTCGACCAGCAGCGCCCGCTCGTTGGCCCGCAGGTGGGCGGCGTGCCGCTCGACCAGCGGCCGGACCAGCTCTGTGGTCAAGGCCGGCGGCTCGACGTCGGGTGACGTGAGCAGGTCGAATGCCCGGCCGTCCGGGGCGTCGGGGAGCCCGGCGGCCACGGTGGCGAGCAGCCGTTCGGCGAGTTCGGCCGCTGCCCGGCCGGTGCCGGACCCGCCCTCGGCCGACCCGTCACCGCCGCCTTCGGCCCGGCCCGCGCGGCCCGGTGCCGACACACTGCCGTCCGGCGCCGAAGCGATGCGCCCCGGAGCCGACGTGCCGTGAGCCGACGCGCCGCGAACCGGCGACGACACGCGACCACCGCGCAGCGCCGGGGCGCGTCGGCGGGTGGGCCGCTCGACGCGGACCTCGCCGTCGCCGTCCTCGCCGATCGGGGCGAATCCGGCCGCCCGCAGCGCGTTCAGGGTCTTCGCCATCGGCTGGGCACTGGCCAGCACGGTCGGGGCGAGGATCCGCAGTTCGAGCGGGCGCAGGGCCCGGGCCGAGGCGATCTCGGCGACCAGGGCCGGGTCGTCGGCGTGCAGGATGCAGCCGACGGCGCGTACCCGGATCCGGCCGTGTTGCCGGCCGACGTCGTTGACCAGGTATTCCAGGGCCTGCGGCAGGTGACCGCCGGCGGCGGCGCGGCGCAGGTCGGCCAGCAGCGGGGCCGGCTCGTGGCCGGCGTCGAGCGCGGCGCGTACGGAGGCGGCGCTGAAGCGCCAGGTCGCCGCGCCGCCCCGGGACTCCCGCCGGGCAGCCGCGTCGAGCAGTTCGGCCAGCGCCGCGGCCGGCAGGCCGGGTACGACGACGGTCAGGTCGTTCTGGAACACCGCGGACCCGACCGAGGCCGGCAGCAGTGCCGCCGCCACCTCCTCCAGCGTGTCGGGGGCGTGGAGCAGTGCCCGGCCGAGCGGGGTCAGCACACCGTGTGCCACCACCCCGACGAGTTGGGCCTCCCGCCAGAGCCCGGCCGCGAGGGCGCCGTCCCGCTGGCCGGAGAGCAGCGGCAGCTGCCAGGTCAGCGCGTCGGTGAGCCGATCCGGGTCGGTGCTGCCCCGACCGGCCGGCAGCTCGTCCAGGGTGCGCAGCAGCGCCGGCCGCAGATCGAGGGCGGCCAGCCCGGACCCGTCGCGCAGCAGGGCCGCGGGCGGTCGCCCGCCGTCGCCGGTCGAGGCCGCCAGCGGTACGGCGGGCAGCCGCTGCCAGCCGCGTAGCAGCGCCGGCAGCCGGCCGCCCGGTTCGGCCCGCGCCCAGTCGTCGTACGCGTCGGTCGGCAGTACCTCCTCGCGGGCGACGCCGACCAGCCCGGCCGCGTAGGCGAGTTCGAGCCACAGCCGTACCTCGGGCTCGTCGCAGCCGACGGTACGGGCCAGCCGGCGTAGTTCCCGGCTGCCGACGCCGCCGGCCTTCAACAGGGCGACCGGACTCGCGGCCGTGGCCTCGACCACGGCGGCGACCCGCTCGACGGCGGTGCTGGCGGCGGCGACGGTCTCCCGGTCGACCGCTTCGGCGGACGCCTCGCCGAGCACCAGTCGGGGCGGGCGCGGCGCGAACGGCGCCCGCCAGTGCGGCCCGCGCAGCGCGAGGCCGACCTCGCGGGGCAGGTGGGCGTGCCGCCAGCCGTCCCACACCAGCAGGCCCCGGCGGATCGCCCACTCCAGGGCGGAGCCGTCGGGTCGGGTGGTCTCGAAGTCGTCCGGCGCCTCGGTGAGCGGGCCGTCGTGTGCGACGCGGTCCAGCAGCAGACGTACCTCGGCCGGGGCGGCGGCCACCATCGCGCGGATCCGGTCCGGATCGGTGAGGGCGGTGACGAGCGCGTCGGGCGTCGCGGACGGCAGCCGCCACAACCTGGCCAGGTCGTGCAGTTGCGGCGGGAGCAGGGCGTGGGACAGTTCGGCGGCGGGCAGGCCGAGCCCGAGCGGGTAGGTGAACGCCGACCACAGCGCGCCGGCCATCCGCAGTTCGTCGCCGTCGGGCCAGACCAGCGCCCGCTGGGCGAGGATCTCCAGCGTGGCGGCGAGTTCGGCGTCGTCCGGGTCGCGTCCGACCAGTTCGGCCAGTCGGGTACGGGGCACCGCCGGGCCGCCCAGCGCCTGCATCGCCTCGACGAGCTGCACGGCCGGGGCCGGCAGCCGGGCCAGGGCGGCGGCGACCGACTCGTGCCGTTGCAGACGGGCGGCGAGCGAGCCGAGGTCGGTGACGGCCGGGGCGGTCAGGGCGTCGGGCCGGCGGACCAGGACGGCGGCCAGTTCGTCGGGGGAGCGGCCGGCGAGCCAGCGGGTCAGCGGTGAGGCCACGGCACACCCCGTCCTCTCGTGCGGTCCGGCCCAATCTCCCGTACCGCCGTGGCCAGGTCAAACCGCGGCGCCGCGGCGGTGTCCCGGGTTCGTGCCAACCTGGCCGGCCCGCGCCCGTGCGGGGGCGCCGGTCCGAATAACGTGCGGTTCCGGGGAGGACAGTCATGGATACTCTGCTCGACGGCCGGTACCGACTCGAGCGGGAGATCGCCCGCGGCGCGATCGGCGCCGTGTGGCGGGCGGTCGACACCCGCGACGGCACCGCGGTGGCGGTGAAGCTGCTGCGTCCGGAGGCCGCCGAGCAACCCGACCTCGTGGAGGCGTTCATCGCCGAGGCGGAGCTGCTGGCCCTGCTCGACCATCCGTGCGTCGTACGGCGCCGGGACTTCGTCGACGCCTCGGCCGGTGACGACGGGGCAGCCGGCGAGTTGGCCCTGGTGATGGACCTGGTCGAGGGCGAGGACCTGCGCCGGCGGGTACGCCGGGATGGGCCGGTGCCGGCGGCCATCGCCGCGGACGTGGTGGCCCAGGTCGCGGACGCGCTGTCCTACCTGCACGGGCGTGGCATCGTGCACGGCGACGTCAAGCCGGGAAACCTGCTGGTGCCGGCGGACGGCGGCCCGGTCCGGCTGGTCGACTTCGGGGTGGCCAGGGCGGTCGAGGGGGTGCCGGAGCGGGCCACCCACGCCACTCCGGAGTACGTCGCCCCGGAGGTCGTCGCCGGCGCGCCGCCCACCCCGGCGGCCGACGTCTACGCGTTGGGCATCGTGCTCTTCGAGCTGATCTGCGGCCGCAGCCCGTTCCGGGGCGGCCCGCCGACCGAGGTCATCAACCGGCACGCGACCTGTACCCCGGTGCCGCCGCCGGGGTTGCCGTCGGTGCTCTGGCCGATCATCGAGAACTGCCTCGCGGTCGACCCGGCGCAGCGGCCGCGCGCGTCGCTGCTGGCCGTCCGGTTGCGCGCGGTCCAGTTGGAACTGGACGGTACGACCGCACTGCCGGCCCTGACCGCCGACGCGGTGACCTGGTGGCCGCGGCCGGCCGGGGCGACGACCGGGCTGGCCAAGGTGGCCCAACCGGTGACCTGGGTCCCATTGCGGGCGGCACCGGTCTCGCCGGCGTCGGCGTACTCCGGCCGGATGGTCGCGATCCCGGTCGCCGGGTTCGAGGCGGCGCAGGTCACCCCGACCGCGCCGGTCGTGCTCGGTGCCGCGTACGGCACGGCGAGCCCGTGGCCCGGTGCGGTGACCGAGCCCCTGCCGACGTCCGGGGCGGGCAAGACCGTCCGACGTGGCCGGGCACCGCTGGTGGTGGCCGGGGTGGGGGCGGCGGCCGTACTGCTGGCCGCCGTGCTCGGGGGGCTCGCGCTGCTGCGCGCTTCGGACGCCGGGCCCGTGCGGACCGGTGGCCCGGCGACGGTGCCGGCACCCACCGCGCCGGCCGGTGACCGGGTCTCCCCGCCGCCGGGTACCGACCCGTCGACCGCGCCGGGTGGGCAGTCGTCCGAGCCGGGGCCTGGGCCGTCCGGTGGAGCGGAACAGCCGGACGGTGGACCGGTCGGACCACCGGCCGGGCCGGGGCCCGCCGGGCCGGACGGTCCGGGCCAACCGTTGGTGCCCGGCACGCCGGGCCCGGGGCTGACGGAGGTCCCCCGACCGGGTATGAGCGGGATGCCGGGTATCGGCGATCCGATGCCGACGTTCCCCCGGGCCGGAGGGCCCGGAACGGCCGGTTAAAAGGGACAAAGATGCCGTCCGTTGGACACCGCACCCAGACGGACCCGGCAGGCATCGATGGTCCTCACCAGACTGTCTTGCACCGACAGTGCACAGTGGAGTACTCGGTGTTTTGGATCATGCCAAATCCTGGACGTGGAGGCGACAAAGTGGCAGCGTAGAGGGCATGGCGGATTCTCAGATCAATCCCACGGCGGCCGCTCTGCTGGGCCTCCTCCACGAAGGACCGATGACCGGCGGTCAGCTCATGGCCGCGGCCGAGCGGCGGCTCGCGCCCTACTGGTCGATGACACGCAGCCAGGTCTACCGGGAACTACCGGCCCTGGCCGACATGGGTTACGTCCGGCTCGGCAAGCCCGGCCCCCGGTCCAGCCAGCCCTACGCGATCACTGCGGCGGGCAAGCGGGCGTTCTCCCGCTGGCTGACCGAGGCCCCCGGCCGCGACGCCGTACGCAACCCGATCGCGCTGCGCGTGGCGTTCGGCCAGCAGCACTCCGGCAACCAGTTGAGCAGCCTCTACGCCGGCGCGAGCGACTACCACTCCGAGGCCCTCAGCCACGCCCGTGAGCAGGTCAAAGAGGCCAAGAAGGCGGGCGACGGATACGGTGCCGCGGCGCTGGAGTTCGCGGTCGCCTACCACAAGGCGGCCCTCACCTGGCTGAAGGCGGTGCCGGCCGGCTGAGCCACGACGGGCGTGGTGGGACCGGACCCGCGCCCGGCTCGTCACGGCGGCGTACTCTTGGATGTCGTGACCGCTGCCGATTACGCCGACCAGCTCAAGACACTCGACGCCACACTCCGGAACATCGAGGCAGTCCTCGATGTCGACCGGCTCCGCCGGGAGAAGGCGGAGTTGGAGGAGACGGCCTCCGCCCCTGACCTGTGGGACGACCAGGCGCGTGCCCAGCAGGTGACCTCGAAGCTGTCGTACGTCAATGGCGAGATCGCCAAGCTGGAACGCCTCCGCGGCCGGCTCGACGACGCACACGTGCTGCTCGAGCTGGCCGAGGCCGAGAACGACCCGGGGTCGCTCGAGGAGGTCGGCACCGAGATCGAGGGGCTCGGCAAGGCGATCGACGAGCTCGAGGTCCGGACCCTGCTCAGCGGCGAATACGACTCCCGCGAGGCGCTCGTCGCCATCCGCGCCGGGGCGGGTGGCGTCGACGCCGCCGACTTCGCCGAGATGCTGCTGCGGATGTACCTGCGGTGGGCGGAGCGGCACGGCTACCCCACCGAGGTCTACGACACGTCGTACGCCGAGGAGGCCGGCCTCAAGTCGGCCACCTTCGCGGTCAAGGCTCCGTACGCCTACGGGACGCTGAGTGTCGAGTCGGGCACGCACCGGCTGGTGCGGATCAGTCCGTTCGACAACCAGGGTCGTCGGCAGACGAGCTTCGCGGGGGTCGAGGTGTTGCCGGTCACCGAACAGACCGACCACATCGACATTCCCGAGAACGAGATGCGGGTCGACGTCTACCGTTCGTCGGGTCCCGGTGGACAGAGCGTCAACACCACCGACTCGGCGGTCCGGATCACCCACATCCCGACCGGCATCGTCGTCACGTGTCAGAACGAGAAGTCGCAGCTGCAGAACAAGGCGTCCGCCCTGCGGGTGCTCCAGGCCCGGCTGCTGGAGCGCAAGCGGCAGGAGGAGCAGGCGAAACTCGAGGGTCTGAAGACCGACGCCGCCGGCTCGTGGGGCGACCAGATGCGCTCGTACGTCCTGCACCCGTATCAGATGGTGAAGGATCTCCGAACGGAGCAGGAGACGGGCAATCCGTCCTCGGTTTTCGACGGTGACCTGGACGGATTCATCGAGGCGGGTATCAGGTGGCGCAAGCAGCGGCAGCTGGCGGGGGAGTCGGCCTAGCTCCGTCGGGGGCGTCAGGGGATCGCTGGCACTTTTCGGACAATAGGGGTGCGGTCGGTCGATGGCGACTTGGCGATTTCGTTACACGGCGTAGACTCACCACCCGTGATTCTGCTCGAGCAAGTGACGAAGACGTACCCGAAGGCGTCCCGGCCGTCGCTGGACGACGTGTCGGTCTCGATCGAGAAGGGCGAGTTCGTCTTCTTCATCGGTCCCTCCGGCTCCGGTAAGTCCACGATCATCAAGTTGCTGCTGCACGAGGTGCATCCCAGCAAGGGCAAGGTCATCGTGAACAGCCGCGACGTCACGTCGATGCGCTCCTGGAAGATCCCTCACTTCCGGCGGTCGATCGGCTGTGTCTTCCAGGACTTCCGACTGCTGCCCAACCGCACCGCGTACGAGAACGTGGCGTTCGCCCTCGAGGTGATCGGCAAGACCAAGGCGGTCGCCCGCCGGGTCGTGCCCGAGGTGCTCGAACTGGTCGGCCTCGGCGGCAAGGAGCACCGCTACCCGCACGAGTTGTCCGGTGGTGAGCAGCAGCGGGTCGCGGTCGCCCGGGCGTTCGTCAACCGTCCGCTGATCCTGCTCGCCGACGAGCCGACCGGTAACCTCGACCCCGACACGTCGATCGAGATCATGCGTCTCCTGGACCGGATCAACCGCACCGGCACGACCGTCGTGATGGTCACCCACGACTCCAACATCGTCAATCAGATGCGCCGCCGCGTCATCGAGATCGAAAGTGGCCGGATCGTCCGCGACCAGGCCCGCGGCGTCTACGGCTAGGTTTCGCGCCCCCGTACGGCTCCACGACCTGAGCGACACCCTCTCTGCGGAAGACCCCCGGAAGGAAACACCCGATGCGCGCGAAATACGTCCTGTCCGAAGTAATGGTCGGGCTGTGGCGCAACGTGACCATGACGATCGCCATGATCATCACCATGGCGGTGTCATTGACCATGCTGGGTGCCAGCGGCCTGATGTACATGCAGGTCAACTCGATGAAGGACTTCTACTACGACCAGATCGAGGTCTCGATCTTCCTCAAGGGCGACATCACCGAGGAGCAGCGCTCCACGCTGGACGCCTCGCTGAAGGCCGACCCGCTCGTCGCCGAGGTCATCTACGAGTCCAAGGAAGCGGCGTACGAGAAGTTCAAGGCGATGTACCAGGACGCCCCCGACTTCGTGAACGCCGTCAAGCCCGACACGTTGCCCGAGTCGTTCCGGGTCCGCCTGAACGATCCCGAGCAGTACCGCCAGATCGTCGACAAGTACCAGGCCAACGAGGGGATCGACGAGATCGTCGACCAGCGCCGGCTGCTCGACAAGATCTTCGGCATCCTCAACTCGGTCCAGAACATGGCGCTGATCGCTGCCTCGATCATGGCCATCGCCGCACTCCTGCTGGTCGGTAACACGATCCAGGTGGCCGCCTACAGCAAGCGCCGGGAAGTCGCGGTCATGAAGCTCGTCGGCGCCTCCAACTGGTTCATCCAGGCGCCGTTCGTGCTGGAGGCCGTCGTCGCGGGTCTGATCGGCTCGATCATCGGCTTCGGTGGTCTGGTCCTCGCCAAGCTCTTCCTGCTCGACGGCTCGCTGCGCGAACTCACCGACCTGCTGACCCCGATCGAGTGGAACAGCGTACTGCTGATGTTCCCGCTCATGGCCGGCGTCGGTGGCCTGGTGAGTGCCGCCACGGCCTGGGTCACGCTCCGCTTCTACCTGCGGGTCTAATCGGCTCTGCCGACCTACTTGCGGGTCTAGTCGGCTCTGCCGACCTACCTGCGGGGTCTGGTCGGCTCTGCCCAGACGAACCGCGGGGCTGGTCGGCCGGCGCGCATCCGGCCGCAGTGACGATCGCCGCCACCTGGGATGTCCGGGTTGGCGGCGATCGTTCTCTTTGGGGAAATAGGTGACTATTTTGCTGATGTGCCGCATGTGACCGGAGTACGGTGACCTTCACGTACGAGTGGAGGGTGTGCCGTGGACTCGTATCGGACGTTTCGCCATGTCGCACTGATCGCGACCGTCTTCGCGGTCATGTTCGCCTCGGCGTGCCCGGTCAACGCCAACCCCCGCGACGACCAGAAACGTATCGAGGACGAGATGGCCCGGGCCGGATCGATCCTCGAGGGAGCCACCGAGCGGGCCCAGCAGGCGGCGAAGCTCCTCGCGGCCGCGAACGGCGCCCTGCCCGCCGCGCAGAGCCTCGTCGCGCAGCGCCGTGGTGTGGTCGCCGCCGCCGAGACCGCGGCCAGCACCGCCCGGCGCAAGGCCGACGAGGCGCAGACCGCGCTGAAGGCCGCCACCGACCGGTACGCCGAATCCGAACGCCAGGTCGAAGCCGCCCGGGAACGCGCCGCCGGCTTCGTCGTCGCCAACTACAAGGGCAGCGACCTCGCCACGATCAACATGCTGCTCGCGTCCCGCGGCATTCTCGACGCCGCCGACCGGTACGGCTACTTCGAGCGGATCATGAGCACCGAGAAGGCCGCCATCGACGCGCTGAGCAACGCCCGGCTCGACGCCAAGCAGAGTCAGAACGAGGCCACCCTGGCCCGGCAGGCCGCCGAGGCCGCCCGGATCGAGGCCGACCGGGCCCTCGCCGACGCCCGGGCCGCCCAGGCGCAGGCCGAGGCCGCCGCCGCCCAGGTCGTCGCATTGACCACCCAGCGCACCGAAGCGCTCGCCGTCGCCGAGCAGGAGCGTGGCGCCAGCCTCGCCAGGTATGAGGAGGCCAAGCGCGAGGCCGCCCGGATCGAGGCGGAACTCGCCGCCTGGGAGGCCCGCCAGGCCGCCACCAGGCCGCCGGCCAACAATGCCCCGCCGCCGGCGGCCAAACCCGGCGCCAAGTTCCTCATGCCGGTACGCGGCTGGAAGTCCAGCGACTACGGCATGCGGTTCGACCCCTACTACAAGGTGTGGCAACTACACGCGGGCGTCGACATCGCGGCCGGTGGCGGCCAGCCCATCTACGCGGCCGCCGACGGCACCGTGATCCGCGCCGGCTGGAACGGCGGGTACGGCAACTACACCTGCCTCAGCCACGGCAGGTCGGGCGGCAAGGGGTTGAGCACCTGCTACGCCCACCAGTCCAGCATCGGCGTACGGGCCGGTCAGTACGTGCGCCGGGGCCAGGTCATCGGCCGGGTCGGCACCACCGGCGCCTCGACCGGCAACCACCTGCACTTCGAGGTACGTCTCAACGGCTCGCCCACCAACCCGCTGAGCTGGCTCCCCGGCTGCCTCTGCTGACCCGCCCCGCCCTGATCCCCGCCCTTGATTCCCGCGATCTTGCACTTATCTCCCCCTTATGTCCGGTTTCCAGGGCGACAAGTGCAAGATCGGCGGGAAAGGACGGGGCGGGGCGTGCGTTGATTTGGGTAGCATGGCTCGGCTTGACACCGGGTGAGAACAGCAGCCGGGTGAGAACAGAAGGAGGTGTGCCGATGCCGCGGGAGAAGGGGCGCAAGGTCGTCGCCTCCAACAAGAAGGCGCGACACGACTACGCGATCCTCGACACGTACGAGGCGGGCATGTCGCTGACCGGCACCGAGGTCAAATCGCTGCGGGCCGGCCGGGCGTCGCTGGTCGACGCGTTCGCCCAGGAACGGGACGGGGAGATCTTCCTGTACGGGATGCACATCCCGGAGTACGCGATGGGCACGTGGACCAACCACGAGCCGCGCCGCACCCGCAAGCTGCTGCTCAAGCGGCTCGAGATCAGCCGCCTGGTCGGCAAGCTGCGGGAGAGCGGCCTGACCCTGGTGCCGCTGTCGGTCTACTTCGCCGACGGCTGGGCCAAGGTCGAGATCGGCGTCGCCAAGGGTAAGAAGACCTACGACAAGCGGCAGGACCTCGCCAAACGGGACGCCGACCGCGAGATCCAGCGGGTCGCCGGCCGGCGCGGCAAGGGCATGTACGAGTGACCCCGGGCCGCCGCGGACGGGAGCGGCGGTATCCGGAATGAAGTCCGTGGCACGAGACGTTACGCTTGGGTGGCTGCAACCGGTGCAGCACTTCCAGGGGGTGACTGGTTTCGACTTCGTACGTGGCGTCAGGGGAAGCGAGCCGAGGAAGCCGACGTCGTCTCGAGAATCGTTCGTCGGAAACCAATAAGCGCCAAGCAAAATCGCGCTGACTTCGCTCTCGCCGCCTGAGGCGAGTAGCAAGTCTGTCGGTCTGAGCACGCCTTCGGCCCAGTAACCGGCATCAGCTAGAAGGCTGGCCAACCGGACCTCGTCGCGGGGTCCGTGCGGTGAGACTAATCGCGACTGAGCCCGTCACACCGACTCGCTCGCGTGATCGGTGGGGCCGAGAAAGGCACAGCGAGCTGCGCTCGGAGAAGCCCTGACAAGGCGCCGAAGGACCCGGGTTCGATTCCCGGCACCTCCACCAGTCAGCGCCCCCGACCCGGACCGGGTCGGGGGCGCTTTGCCGTCACGGGCGCCCGTGTGGAACCGGTGGCCGGCGACCGGCGTCGGACTGGTATGCGCCGTCTCGCCAGTGTTTCCGCCATCGCCCTGTGCGTCACGCTGACCGCCTGCGGGCAGAACCCGGGAGGTCCGGGCGACCCGGCCCCGGTCCAGGACGGGTTCGCCGAGCGGGCCGCCGCCGTCGCCGAGACCTGGCGGGCCCGGCCCGCCGACGCGTGGCACACCGGCTACCTGCCGCTGCAGAACGCCACCGTGCTGCCCGGCAACCCCAAGCTCGACGCCGACGCCGAGATGGCGTTCAACGCCGGCTGGTACGTCCTCAAGACGACGCTGCCGGCCGACGCGCCGTCGGAGGGGGTCGTCCGGTTCGCCGACGGGGAGTTGCCGACCGCGCTGGTCGGCGCGGCTGAGGCGTACCGGGAACTGGACCAGGGTGACCCACCAGCGTGCCAGCCGCCGGGCGGCGCGCAACCGACGCCGACCGGCGGCCCGGACGGAACGGCCAGTTCCGCCGCGCCGTGCGGCGTGCTCACCGTCACCGGGGTCGAACTCGGCGAGGTGGCCGTGCTCACCAGTCGCGGCGAGGCGCGGGTCCCGGCCTGGCTGTTCCAGGTCACCGAACTTCCCGTACCGGTCGCGCGGGTCGCCGTCGCGCCGGCCGACACCGCCCCGCTGCCGCAGGTGGCCGAACCCGGCGGCGCACCGCCGGCCGGCCTCGTCACCGTTCAGGACCTGTCGGACGTGGACGGCAGCCAGATCACCTTCCGGCTCGGCATCGGCGCCTGCGACACCGACCCCGCCGCGTTGGTCGAGGAGTTCGACGACGCGGTCGTGGTCAGCGGCACGGTGACCAGGCCGACCGCCGGCGCGTGCACCGACCAGCTTCTGTTCGAGCCGGTCACCGTGACGCTGGCCGCGCCGCTCGGCGACCGGCCCGTCCTCGACGCCGTCAGCGGCCAGCCGATGCGGCTGCCGATGTTCCGATGATCCCGTGTGGAGGGTGAGCCGGGTGTGGACGGTGCCCGCTCAGGGCAGGTCGAACGGGAGCTTGATGCCGTCGAGCGCGGTGCGGCACGGGCAGGAACGCTCGGCCGGCAGCGCGGCGACCGCGTCGAGCAGGACCTCACGCAGGCGGGCGGTGTTCTCCGCGAACACCCGGAAGACCTCCTCCTGCGTGACGCCGTGGCCACCCTCCACCCCGGCGTCGAGGTCGGTGACCAGGGCCACCGAGGTGTAGCAGAGCGCCAGTTCTCGGGCGAGCACCGCCTCCGGGTGCCCGGTCATGTTCACCACGCTCCCGCCGATGCTGGTGAACCAGCGCGACTCGGCCCGGGTGGAGAACCGGGGACCCTCCACGACGACCATCGTGCCGCCGTCGGTCGCCGCGACGTCCCGGCCGCGGGCCGCGTCGAGGACCACGGTGCGCCCCGTCGGGCAGTACGGGTCGGCGAACGAGACGTGCACCGCACCCCGGTCGTAGTAGGTCTGCGCCCGGCCGGTGGTGCGGTCGATGAGCTGGTCCGGGACGACGAACGTGCCCGGCCCCAGCTCCGGCCGCAGCCCGCCGACCGCGCACGGCGCCAGGATCTGCCGTACGCCGATCGACCGCAACGCCCACAGGTTTGCCTGGTAGGGGATCAGGTGTGGCGGGTGGCGGTGGTCCCGCCCGTGCCGGGGCAGGAAGGCGACCGGCCGCCCGCCGACCTCGGCGACCGTGATCGGATCGGACGGTGCGCCGTACGGCGTATCGACGACGTGTTCGGTGGCACCGTCGAGCAGCGCGTAGAGGCCGGACCCGCCGATGACGGCGATTTGCGCATGAGGGCTCACCCGGCATAGCTTTCCCGGCCCGACGGAACGCCGCAAGCTCCGGCGAGACAGGTCGCCGTGGCCCTTATCCGCGGCCAGTTCCGCAGGCTATGGTGCGAGGCATGGCGTTGAGGTCACAGCGGTCCAAGGTCGGCGACTCCCGTGCCCCTGGCGCCGAGTAGCGGGTCACGGCTGTGCACGGAGAGGGGCAGGCGATCGGCGGTCGGTCGATGGAGTCGTTGACCGGGCAACTGCTCGTCGCGGCACCCGCACTGAAGGATCCGAACTTCGACCGTACCGTGGTCCTGCTCGTCGCCCACGAACCCGGCGGCGCGCTCGGCGTGGTGCTCAACCGCGCGACCGAGGTGCCGGTCGCCGACGTCCTGTCGTCGTGGGGTGCGCTCGCCGGCGAACCGGCGGTGCTCTTCGAGGGCGGGCCGGTGCAGCCCGAGTCGGCGATCTGCCTGGCGCGGATGCGCACCCCGACCCGCCGGCTGAAGGGCTTCCACCAGGTGTCCGGCGCGGTCGGCACCGTCGACCTCTCCGCCGATCCGGAACGGCTGCGGGAGAGCATCGCCGGCATCCGGGTCTTCGCCGGCTATTCGGGCTGGTCGCCCGGGCAGTTGGAGGACGAGATCGCGGGCGGCTCGTGGTTCCTGCTCGACGGCCTGCCCGGCGACGCCTTCGTGAACCGCCCCGACGACCTGTGGTCGATGGTCCTGCGCCGCCAGGGCGGCATGATGGCCGCGATGGCCCACTTCCCCCGGACGTGGCCGTCAACTGACCGGGCCGCACGGCCCGCCGGGGCCGCGCTTGCGCGCCCAGGTCGCGCTTGCGCGCCCAGGTCGCGTTCGCGCGCGCGTGCCGCGTTGATCAAGGACTTGTCGCGGGAAGAAACGGACGAAACGCCCACGATTCCTCCTCGATCGGCCCGCCGGCGCGGATGCGTGGGCACGGTGGTACGGGGGGTGGGGGTGCGCCACGAGCGGGGGACCCTCGGATGTGACCGGGCCGGCCGGGGTGTGTACTATTCCGTCAGTGCCCGAGAGATCGGGGACGACCGGGGGCCGTGGCGCAGCTGGTAGCGCACCACACTGGCAGTGTGGGGGTCAGGGGTTCGAGTCCCCTCGGCTCCACCCGCAACTTTCGAGGGCGTTCGTCAGACATGACGGACGCCCTCGATCTTTGTCCGGGCCGGAGGTTGCCGGGCGTACCGAGCCCTCGCGGTGGCGGGTTCGCGGGGCATGAGGCCGGGCGGCCGATCCGTCAGCGACATTCCGATCCAGGCGTTCGCCATCGGCCGGACGATGCCCGGAAAACGTCGAGGTGGTCGTGGTGATCGACCCGAACTCCGGTACGGCCACATTGCTCACCTGGTGCGGAAACTCATTGGCATCGGTCCTCTGCCCGCATGGGTCGTAGGACACTGACGCCATGGCTACCGTCACATTGATTCGGGCAAACCCCGTGTTTCAGGTGTACGGGGAAACGGCTTGGAACGTGGCCGTGGGTGACCGTGACAACTATTTCGGGTGGTCGGTCCGCCCGTTCCAGGCGAGAGACTCGGCGCTCCTGACCGGGGTCGCCGCCCACTCCGACAACAATCTCAACCAGAGCACCGACCTGATCGTGCGGCTCTCTCCCAATCAGGGGCCGGTCGGGTCCGGCGGACTGATCCGCATCACCGGGGTGATGGTCAGATGAGACTTCGGGTCGTCTACGACGAAGACGGGCGCATCGTCGCCGCGGCCGCCGTTCCGGAGCGGGGCGACGACAGCGTCCTGGTGACGCCGCTGGCCGGCCCCCGCCAGGTCGAGGCCGAGGTCGACGTGCCCGACGAGATGGCCGACGTGGGGCTCGACGTGATCTGTACCCGGATGCGGGTGGACCCGGCGAACGGGCGGCTCACCTCGGCCGAGGCCGGCCGCTGAGTCGGCGCCACCCCGGGAGTACGTCGTCATCGAGGGCAGCGCCCACCATCCGAACCTGGAGCGTCCCGACGAGTTCCACGGGGCCGTCACCGGTTTCCTGGCGGCGTACGGCCTCTGGGCGTCGCGGGGAAAGCGCGACGGCGGCCGTGGCCGGGCATCCCGACCACGGCCGCCGTACGCCGGTCAGCCCAGCTTGCCGGCGCCGGCGCCGGCGCGTACGAGGGACGGCACGCTGGCCGGCGGGTCGACCCGGTAGCTGTAGTAGGTGCCGGGTTCGACGACCGAGCCGGCCGTTTCCGGTACTCCGGAGTTGACGAAGATGTTGTTGCGCTGCACCGCCCGGCCCGGCCCGCTGTCGGCGTAGCCGCTGGCGGAGAAGATCGGGTACGGCACGTTCTCGAAGTAGTTGCCCTCGACGACCACGCCCGCGTTCTCCGTGGAAGCGACCGCGTACAGGTCGTTGTTCAGGAAGTAGTTGTTGTAGACGTGGACGGGTTCGGCGAACCGGATCCGCGGGTGGCGCTGCCGGCTGTTGTCGAAGAAGTTGTGGTGGATGCTGACCTTCAGCTTGCCGATGTCGGTCGAACCGGCGCCGTCGGAGTGGCTGATCAGCATGCTCTTGTCGGCATGGTCGAAGTGGTTCCAGGAGATGGTGACGTAGTCGGCGCCGCGGACCACGTCGATCGACCCGTCCACGGCACCGGTGAACGTGTTGTGGTCGATCCAGATGTGGTGCGACTCCTGGCCCACGTTGATCGCGTCGTCGTCGGCATTGGTGAACCTGATGTTGCGGACGATCACGTTGTACGACCGGTAGAAGTCCAGGCCGCCACCGGTGATCTCGGCGTTGGAGCCGATACCGATGATCGTCTTGTTGGGGCGTACGCCTTTCTTGCTGCTGATCTGGATCACGCCCTGGACCTGGATGACCAGCGGGCCGATGGTGTCGATGTACTCGAGGAAGTCGGTGGCGTTGGTGGCGGTGACCACCGGGCCGCCGGCCCCGCCGGTGGTGCCGTTCTGTCCGAGGGCGTTCAGGCTCGCGAAGCCGCCCGGCCGGTCACCCGCGGCCGGCGGCGACGTGGTGGGTGGTGGCGTGGTCGGTGGCGGGGTGGTGGGCGGCGGGGTGGTCGGGGGAGGCGTGGTTGGTCCCACCGTCGGCGTCACGGTCGGCGTGGGGCCCGGCGTGACGGTGGAGACGGTCACGTCGTCGAAGTTGGCGCTGGCGTTGAAGGTGGCCAGGCCGACGCCCCCCGAGGCGTACCGGTTGTCGGTGGCGACCAGCGGCGTGCCGCCGTCGACCTGGCCGGTCAGGGTGGTGCCGGCGACCCGCAGGCTCAGCGTGTACCAGGTGCCGGTGGAGACCGGCATCGACGCGCTGGCCAGCGTCGTGCTCGACCCGCCGGCCAGCCGCTTCAGCTCGACGGTGTGGTTGCCGCGCAACGCCAGGTAGTAGTAGCTGGTGGTGGAGGCGACCCGGGCGAGTACGGCGGCGAACCGGTCGGCGCCGCCCAACGCCGTGGGCTTCACCCGGGCGGTCACCGTGTAGTCGGTCCAGTTCGCGGCGCCGGCCGTCGCGCGGGCGTTGGAGCTGGTGCCGGCCTGGCGCAGCACCGGTCCGCCGTCGGTGGCCACCGACCAGGTGCCGCCGGAGGTCGTCCAGCCGGTGTGGTTGCCGTCGTTGAAGTCGTCGGTGAACAGTGTCGCCGCCTGGGCGTTGCCGGCGACCGTGAGCAGGGCGGTGGTGAGCAGTGTCGCGAGCCCGGTGGCCAGCGCGGCCCGGCGCCTCACGGAGGTTCGTCCCATCGCGTCAGCCCAGCTTTCCCACCCCGGCGCCGGCCGGGACGATCGTCGGAATGTCGGCGGCCGGATCGAGCCGGTAGGCGTAGAACTGGCCCGGTTCCGGCACCGTGCCCCGGGTCTCGATCGGGTGGTTGCAGTCGACGAGGATGTTGCCGCGTTCGACGATGCGGCCCTGGTCGCCGCTGAAGACCACCCGGCCGGGGTTGTTGACGCTGTAGAAGTAGTTGTTCTCCATCAGCACGGCGGCGTCGTACGTCGACGCGACGCCGTAGCTGTTGTCGAAGTAGTAGTTGTTGTAGACGTGCGCCGACGCGGAGAACCGCACCCGCGGGTTGCGCTGGTCGGAGCGGTCGAAGAAGTTGTGGTGGTAGGTGACCCGCAGCCGGCCGATGTCCTGTGCCCCGGCGTCCTCGTCGTGCCCGAGCAGCAGCGTCTTGTTGTGGTCGAAGAAGTGGTTCCAGGAGACCGTGACGTGGTCCGACCCGCGTTTGATGTCGACCGCCCCGTCGTCGCCGTTGGAGAACGAGTTGTGGTCGATCCAGATGTGGTGCGAGAACATCTGCACGTTGATCAGGTCGTCGGTGGCACCGGTGAGGTGCAGGTTCCGGATGATGATGTTGTGTACGGCGTTCGCCGGCGGCGCGGTCACGTTGTCGTCGACCGGCAGGCCGATGTTGAGCCCGCCACCGCTGAGTGTGGCGTTGGCACCGAGCCCGACGATCGTCTTGTCCGAGGTGACGTCGTACATGCCGTCGCTCGCGCCGGTCGGCAGGTTGATGGTGCCGGCGACCTGGATGACGTACGGGCCGGGGCGGGCGATGTAGTCGAGGAAGCCGGCGGTGTCCCGTACGGTGACGACCGGTCCGCCGGCCCCACCGGTGGTGCCGTTCTGCCCGAGTCCGGCCACGCTGGCCCACCCGTCGGGTTGACCGGCGGGCGGCGGCGTCGGGTCGGGTCCCGGCGAGGTGGTCGGCGAGGCGGTGGGGCTGGTCGTCGGGCTCGCCGTCGGGGTCGGGCTGACCGTCGGTTGTGGACCCGGGGGAGCGGTTTCGACCGTCACGTCGTCGAAGCCCGCGGCGGCGTACCGGGCCACCAGTCCGGCCTGACCGGTCGGGTAGGCGGCGTCGGAGGCGGTGAGCACCGGCCCGCCGGCGACCCGGCCGGTGAGGGCGGTGCCGGAGACCTGCAGGCTCAGCGTGTACGCCGTACCGGTGGTGACGCCGAGCGCGGTGGTGGCCAGCGGGGTCAGCGTGCCGCCGGTCCGCTTGCCGAGCACGAGGCTGCCGGCGGTGACGCCGAGGTAGTAGTAGTTGCCGCTGCCCTGGACCCGGGCGGCGACCCCGGCACCCGCGTCGGCGCCGCCCCACGTGGTGGGACGTACCTCTGCGGTGACCGTGTAGTCGGACCAGCCGGCCTGGCCGGTGCGGACCCGGGCGTCGGCGCTGGTGCCGCGCTGCACGAGCGCCGGGTCGCCGGCGACCGGCTCGACCCGCCAGGAGCCGCCGGAGGAGCTCCAGCCGTTGTGGTTGCCGTCGGCGAAGTCGTCGCTGAACAGGGTCGCGGCCTGGGCCGGGGGCATGACGGCCAGCACCAGGGCGGTCAGCGTCCCGGCCAGCCCGGCGGCGGCCGGTACGCGCCAGCGTCGGATGTTCACGGGTTGATCCTTCCCACGCCGGCGCCGGCCGCGACGAGCTGCGGGACCTGGGCCGCGTTGTCCAATGTGTACGAGTAGTAGGCGCCCGGCTCGCCCACCGAGCCGTTGACCTCGCAGGTGCCGGACCGGAGGAAGACGTTGCCGCGCTGGACCAGCCGGCCGGGGCCGGAGTCGGCGTATCCGCTGGCCGAGTGGCAGGGGAAGGCGACGTCCTCGAAGTAGTTGCCCTCGACCAGGACGCCGGCGTTCTCGACCGAGACGACGCCGTAGAGCCCGACGCCCTTGTAGTAGTTGTTGTAGACGTGCACCGGGTCGCCGAACCGCACGCGCGGGTGGCGCTGGTTGGAGCCGTCGAAGTAGTTGTGGTGGTAGCTGACCTTCAGGTATCCGATGTCCTGGGTGTAGGAGTCGGAGTGGCCGAGCAGCATGCTCTTGTCGGTCTGGTGGAACCGGTTCCAGGAGACGGTCACGTAGCTGGACCGGTGCTTGACGTCGACCGAGCCGTCGAAGCCGGGGTAGAACTCGTTGTGGTCGATCCACACGTGGTGCGAGCCGTTGTGGACGCTGATCGAGTCGTCGGAGGCGTTCCGGAACGTGATGTTGCGGATGATCACGTTGTTGCCGGGCCGGGTGGTGGTGCCCATCTGGAGGCCACCGCCGGTGATCTCGGCGGTGCCGCCCAGACCGAGGATGGTCTTGTTGGCGACCACGGTCACCATGCCGGAGACCTGGATCCGGCCGGCGACCAGGATGACGTACGGGGTGTTCGCCCCCGCGTAGGTGGCGAGGTCGGCGGCGGTGGTGACGGTGACGGTCGGGCCGCCCGCGCCGCCGGTGGTGCCGTCGAGCCCGAGCGCCGGCACGCTCGCGTAGCCGTCCGGCTGCCCGGCCGGCGGCTGCGGGGGCGGGGTGCCGGTCGGTGTCGGGGACGGGGTGGGGGTGCCGGTCGGCGGGGTGGTCGGCGTCGGGCCGGCGGTGTCGGTCACCCGTACGTCGTCGAAGGAGGCGCTGGCGTAGTAGGTGGCCAGGCCGATGCGGCCGGACCCGATGGTGCCGTCGGTGGCGCCGACGACCTGCCGCCCGTCGACGAAGCCGCGCAGGCTGCTGCCGAACGCCTCCAGGCGCAGCGTGTACCAGGTGCCGGTGGTGACGGTCGCGGGGGCGGCGGCGAGCGTGGTGTGCCCGCTCGATCCGCGCCGGCCGAGCAGCACCTGCCCGTCGCCGTCGAGCGCGAGGTAGTAGTAGGTGGTCGTGCTCTGCGCCCGGGCGAGCACGCCGGCGAAGCGGCCTGCGCCGTTGAACGCGGTCGGCTTCACCCGGGCCTCGACGGTCTGGTCGGTCCAGGTGCTGCCGGCCCGGGCCTTGGCGTCCGATCCGGTGCCCGACTGCCGGTAGACGGTCGACCCGTCGGTGTCGATCGACCAGCTGCCGCCCGATCTGCTCCAGGCGCCGGCGTTGCCGCTTTCGAAGCTGTCGGTGAAGAGGGTCGCGGCGTGTGCGGAGGTGATGCTCGCGGCGGCCAACGCCACGGTGACCGATCCGGCCACCAGTGCGGCGAGGCCGGCTCGGCGAGAAGATCGTGATTTAAGCATATAAAACCCCTCTCGACAGATGGCTGTTGCTCGGCCGGGGTTTCCGGCAAGAGCGCGGGGCGATGGGCGTTAACACGCCCGAAATCAATAGGTCAAACGTAGGGAAAGGGCTTTCCTTGAGTCAAGGGCATAGACGTGCAAGAATGTTGCATCGCTTCGAGATGCGGATCCGGGTGCTGCCGTGAAGCTGTGGAACCCCGCCCGAATTGCAGGCTCTGCACCCTTTCGGAGCTGTCCCGGTTTGCAGCCCGGTTGCCGTCCCGGCCCTCGCGGGACGTCCTCACGGTCGGATCGGGACGCTGTGGGAGGCTTGATCCATGGCGTACCCAGCGGGCGAACGGCAGCCGAGGATCGCGATCGCCGGTCTCGCGACCAGCCATCCCTTCTCCGACGCGGCCACGATCGGGCGGCTGCGCCCGGGTGCCGCCTTCGACGTGTGGGATTCGGACGCGGACCGGGTCGCCGAGTTCGAGCGCCGCAACCCCGGCCACCACGTCCATGACCAACTCGCCGATCTGGTCGACCGCAAGCCGGACGGGATCATCCTGACCGTACGACCGGACCAGGTCGCGGCGGCCCTCGACGTCCTGCTCCCGCTCGGCGTACCGGTGTTCGTCAACAAGCCGGCGGCCGCGACGCGCTCACAGTTGCGGGATCTGACCGCGCGGTGTGAGCCGGTCGCCCACCGTGTCCTGACCTCGTCGGTCCTGCGTTTCGCGGCACCGGTGGCCCGACTCGCACGGCGGCTCGACCGCGACCGGGTGCTGTCGGCGCGGGCGGTGGTCCGCCACGACGTCGGCCGCTGGGCGACGGGATCGACGCCCTGGCAGGACGATCCGTCGGTCGGCGGCGGGGCGATCGTCACGATGGGGCTGCACGGGGTGGAACTGCTCGTCGCGCTGCTCGGCCGCGAGGCGCGGGCCGTCGCCGCGACCAGCGCCCGCCGGATCTATCCCACGTTGCGCAGCGCGGACTCCGCGACCCTGCTCCTGTGCTGGGCCGACGGCGTGCAGGGTACGGTCGACGTGGTCGGTGCCGCGCAGAGCGAGAGCTACGGCGTCAGCGTCGAGACGGCCGACGGTCCGATCGGGTTCGACCTGCCCGACGGGTCCGCCGACCCGCTCGGATACACCCGTACGGTCGAGGAGTTCCTGGCGATGGTCGAGGTCGGCGCCCCATCGCCGGTCGCCTGGTCGGAGACCGTCGCGATTCTCGATCTGCTGATCAGCGCGGTCGAGTTGGAGTCGCGCTCCACCCGATGAGTTCCTCCAGCCGCCGCTGCGTCGCCGTGCTTCCGCCACCCTCGTGCCCGTTGTACGGCCACACCGTGATCCGCTTCTCGCCGGCGTAGTGGTTGTAGGCGGCGTAGACCGTCGACGGTGGACAGACCCGGTCCATCAGGGCGACCGAGAAGTGCGCCGGTGTCGTGGCCCGTGCGGCGAAGTTCACCGCGTCGAAGTACGACAGCGTGCGGAACACCTGCTCGGCGGCGTCGTGTCGGGCCCCGAGGTAACGGGCGATCTCGGCCCGCGAACCGGCCGCCCCGATCTCGATCGCCCGCCGGAAACCGGCGAACGCGGGCACGTCGAGCAACGCGATGGCGAGGTCGGTGCGCAGGCCGGCCAGCGCGATCCCGATCCCGGCGCCCTGGCTGCCGGCCACGACCGCCGTACGGGTGACGTGTGGCGCGGCGACCGGCAACGCGTCGACCGCCCGGTAGGCGTCGACGTAGAGCCGGCGCAGGTAGGACGTCTCCGGTGCCGCGATTCCCCGGGTGAGGAACCCCGGCACCTCGCTCCCGGTGGCCTCGCCGGGGTCCGGGGTGCTGCCCGGGTGGTCCGACTCGGCGCCCTGGCCGCGTACGTCCATGACGAGAACCGTGAAGCCGGCGGCCGCGAACGGCAGCCACTGGTGCGCGAAGCCTCGACCACGGCCGTACCCGGGCAGGTGGAGCACCCCGACGTCCCGGCGCGGGCCGGCTTCCGGGGTGAGCAGCCAACCGCGGACGCGCTGCCCGGCGAAGCCGGCGTAGTCGACGTCGTCGACCGCGATGCCGGGAAAGAGGGCCGGCTCGGGGTGCAGCCGTACGTCCGGTGCGCCGGCGTGCTCGTCGAGCGTGCGCCGCCAGAAGTCGTCGAAGTCGTCGGGTTCCTCGCGGTCGGGCCGGTGTTCGCGCAGGACGTCGAGCGGCAGGTCGAACCAGCTCATGGCCGGGTGGCTCCTTCGTGGTCGCGGTGGAGCGGCCGCCAGTCCAGCAGCGACCGTGCCGAGTCGTCGTCGATGGTGGCGCCGCCGGCGTCGCCGGTGACCGAGATGGCGGCGTACGCCGGTCCGACCCGGTGCACGGTGCGTTCGGCCGCCTCGGCCAGGTCGTCGGGGTGCAGGGCGGCGAAGGTCGGCCCGCCGTCGAGGGCGAGCCGGACCGCGGGGTCGGCCGGCGCGGCCGACGGTGACTTCCAGAGTGGCCAGAGTTCGGCGGTGGTCGGGTGGCCGAGCCGTAGCGAGGTGACGGTGAGCCGTTCGTCGGCGATGGCCGCGCAGGCCGACTCCGCCAGCCGCTTGCCGAGCCCGTACGGCTCGGTCGAGTCGGGGCGGTCGTCGCGGGTGATGCGGCGCCGGCCGTAGTCGCGGAACACCGACAGCGAGCTGATGTGGACGAACCGGGGCACCGCGCCGGCGTGGGCGGCGTACAGGGCCTGGACGACGCTGCCGACGTTGACCCGCAGGGCGAGGTCGACGACGCGGGGGTCGGTGGCCGCCGCGCCGCGCGGGACGACGGCCGCCAGGTGTACGACCGCGTCGTGTCCCGGTACGGCGGCGCGCAGTGCCTCGGCGTCGGTGGCGTCGAGGGTGATCGTCGAGATGCCGGTGGTGCGGGGCGGACGCAGGTCGGCGACGGTGAGTTCGTGCCGGTCCCGCCAGGCGGCGGTCAGCGCGGTGCCGACTGCGCCCGCGCCGCCGATCAGCAGGATTCGCATCGTGGAGGGTTCCTTCCGGTGGTCGCGAGGCCGAAGGCTATCTTGACATTAACGGTCCGGGCCGTAAATATGTGGTGATCCGACGTCGCTTGGACGTCGCTGCCTGGCAAGGAGAAGACCCACGATGACCGGGGACCATGGGGCACCGGCCGACGAGCGGGCACTTGAGCACCGATTGTCGGGCCCGGGTGCCGACCTCATCGACGACCTGAGCAAGCTCGACGGCGACCTGGTCGTGCTCGGAGCCGGCGGCAAGATGGGCCCGACGCTGTGCCTGATGGCGCGCCGGGCGCTCGACGAAGCCGGCCGCACCGACCTCGCCGTACACGCCGTGTCACGGTGGAGCGACGGCGCCGTTCGGGGCCGGCTCGACGCCGGACGGGTCTCCACCGTCGTCGCCGACCTCGCCGACCCGGCGGCGCCCGGCAAGCTGCCCGACGCCGGCAACGTCGTCTTCATGGTCGGGGCCAAGTTCGGGGTCACCGGCCAGGAGTACCGCGCCTGGCTGACCAACGCGGCCCTGCCGCACACGGTCGCCCAGCGCTATCCCGACGCCCGGATCGCCGCCCTCTCGACCGGCAACGTGTATCCCCTCACCGACGTCCGCACGCCGTCGCCGACCGAGCAGTCGCCGACCGGCCCGGTGGGGGAGTACGCGATGAGCTGCCTCGGCCGGGAACGGATCTTCGAGGCCGCCGCGGCGACCCGCGGCACCCGGATCTCGCTCGTCCGGCTCAACTACGCGGTCGAGCCCCGGTACGGCGTACTGGCCGACCTGGCCCGCACCATCGTCGCGGGCGAACCCGTCGACCTGACCACCGGCTTCGTCAACATCGTCTGGCAGCGCTACGCCAACGAGGTCGTCCTGCGGTCGCTCGGGCGCGCCGACCGCGAGCCGTTCACCATCAACCTCACCGGGCCCGAGACGCTCGCCGTACGGACCACCGCCGAGCAACTCGCGGCACTGCTCGGCCGCGACGTGCACTTCTCCGGCCAGGAGTCGGACTCCGCGCTGCTCTCCGACGCGCGCCGGTGCCACGAACTGTTCGGCTACCCCGACGTCGCGGCCGGCACACTGATCCACTGGCAGGCACAGTGGATCGCCGCCGGTGGGACGCTGTGGGACAAGCCGACCAAGTTCCAGCGCCGGGACGGCCGGTTTTGAGCGCCGCACCGCGCGACCGCATCGCGCCCGCACGGATGCTCGCGACCCTGCGGACGGGGCTCGTCGTCCCGGCCATGCCACTGGCCCTCGACGACGACCGCCGGTTCGACGAGCGCTACCAGGCGGCCCTGGCCAACTACTACGCGGCGGCGGGCGCCGGCGGCATCGCGGTCGCCGTACACACCACCCAGTTCGAGATCCGGGACCCGGCCACCCGGCTGCTCGAACCGGTGCTGGAGGTGGTCGCCGACACCCTCGCCCGCGCCGGCAGCGACCTGATCCGGATCGCCGGCGTCGCCGGCCCCACCGGCCAGGCGGTCGCCGAGGCCCGGCTGGCCGAACGCCTCGGGTACGACGCGGTCCTGCTCTGCCCCCCGATGGGCGGCGCGATGGACGAGCCGGGGATGCTCGACCGGGCCCGTGCCGTCGCCGAGATCCTGCCCGTCATCGGCTTCTACCTGCAGGAAGCCGTCGGCGGCCGGCGGCTCTCGGCCGAGTTCTGGCGCGGGTTCGCCGAGATCGAGGGGGTCGTCGCGATCAAGATCGCACCGTTCGACCGCTACCGCACCCTCGACGTCGTCTCCGCCGTCCTGGAGTCCGGACGGGCCGAGCGGATCGCCCTCTACACCGGCAACGACGACAACATCGTCCACGACCTGACCACCCCGTTCGAAACCCCGGGCGGTGACCGCTGGATCGACGGCGGGCTGCTCGGGCAGTGGGCGGTCGGCACCAACGCCGCCGTACGGCTGATGGAGCTGGTCCGGGCCGTCCGGGCCGGCGACGCCGCGAAGGCCGACCTGCTGAGCCGGCGGGCACCGCAACTCACGGTCGCCAACGCCGCCGTCTTCGACGCCGCGAACGCCTTCCGCGGCTGCATCGCCGGCGTCAACTACGTGCTCTGGCGCCAGGGACTGCTGCCGAGCATCCGCTGCCTGAGCGATCGCGAGGTGCTCTCCCCAGGGCAGGCCGAGGCGATCGACGACGCGTTCCGGCGCTACCCGTGGCTGTCGGACGACGACTTCGTCGACGAGCACCGTCACGGGTGGTTCGCGTGACGCCGACGGGGCACCGCACGCGGTCGCCCCGTACCGCACCACCGGCCCGCAGTGGCTGCGAGGACGCACCACGCCATTGCACGAGGAGGACCAAGTGAGATCCCGTTTCCTGACGGCCGTGGCGCTCGCCGCCACCGCCGCGCTCGCACTCACCGGCTGCGGTTCCGGAGGATCCGGCGACGGCGGATCGGATGTGACCCTGTGGATGTATCCGGTCATTCCCGACCAGGACGCGAGCCAGAAGTTCTGGGCCGACTTCGAGGCCGACTTCGAGGCCGAGAACCCGGACACCAACCTGACCATCGAACTGCTCCCGTGGGACAACCGCGAGGAGAAGATCGGTACGGCGATCGCCGCCGGCAAGGGCCCCGACCTCGTCCTGCTGACCCCCGACCTGACGGCGAACTTCCACTCGACCCGCGGCCTCAAGCCGATCGGCGCCGCCGTCGACGACAGGTCGAAATACTTCGAGGGCGCGCTCGCCGGCGGCACCATCGACGGCGAGATCTACGGCCTGCCGATCTACCAGACGTCGACGACGGCCGTCTACAACAAGGCCGCGTTCGCCGCGGCCGGGATCACCGACCTGCCGAAGACCTGGGACGACGTCCTCGCCGCCGCCCCCGCACTGGCCGCCAAGGGCATCGCGGTCATGGACTACTCCGGCTCGCCCGAGGTGACCCTCAACCAGAGCTTCTACCCGCTGCTGTGGCAGGCCGGCGGCACCGTCTTCACCCCCGACGGCAAGGACGTCGCCTTCGACGGCCCGGCCGGGGTCGCCGCCCTGCAGTTCCTGCTCGACCTGCAGGCCGCCAGCGGCCTGCCCGCCGACGCCGCCACCAAGCCCAACAAGGTCGAGGGCGGCCCGCTCGGGCTCGGCAAGGTGGCCATGGGCTACGCGGTCTCCAAGCCCGAGGCCCAGCAGATGCAGGCCGGCGTCGGCGCGGCCGAGGTCGTGGTCGGCCAGCCGTTGACCGGTGCCCGGCAGCGCTCGTTCGGCACGCCCGGCCTGATCACGCTGACGACCATCAACTCCGACGACAACGAGGAGGCCGCGCTCGCCGTCGCCCGCCGGCTCGCCTCGCCCGAGGTCCAGCACGAACTCAACGTGGCCTCCGGCACGTACCCGTCGCGGACCGACGTGCAGGCGCCGGGCACCGACGAGATCACCACCGCCTACCTGGAGGCGCTGAAGTTCGCGAACCCCGGCGAGGCCCACCCCGGCGCCCGCCAGGTGATGGCCGCCCTCGCCCCGCACCTGCAGGGCGCGTTGCAGGGCAAGCGGACGGCCGCCGAGGCGCTCACGGACGCCGCCACCGAGGCCCGCGGCATCCTCTCCCGACTGCGCT
Organism: Polymorphospora rubra; assembly: GCF_018324255.1. Lineage (GTDB taxonomy): Bacteria > Actinomycetota > Actinomycetes > Mycobacteriales > Micromonosporaceae > Polymorphospora > Polymorphospora rubra. The sequence goes on along the minus strand of NZ_AP023359.1, from coordinate 1,388,956 downwards.
GAGCGTCGCCGCCGTGGGACGCCGACCCGGTCGGCGCCCCACGGCGGCACCCGCCGCCGCCGGACCGAAAGCAGAGCCTTGACATCCTCCACCGTCCTAAAGCTGAAGGCCGGAGTATCCACAGAAGGATTCCGATGACCTCAATCTCCGCGCGGAAGCGCCCGCCGGCGACCCGACGTCGGTGGGCGAACACGAACGGCATGTGGGCCGGAATCCTGTTCGTGCTGCCGATGCTCGTACTCTTCGTCGTCTTCCGCTTCGTGCCCAGCTTCGGCGCGATCGGCATGAGTTTCACCGACTACCGGCTCAACGGGGACTTCGAGGTCATCGGCTTCGAGAACTACAGCCGGCTGGTGTCCGACCCCATCTTCCGCAACGCCCTGGTGACGACCCTGATCTACGCCGCGTTCTACGTGCCGCTGATCGTGGTCGTCTCGATGTTCACCGCGGTGGTGCTCGACAAGCTCGTCTGGGGCGTCGGCTTCTTCCGCGGCGCGCTGTTCCTGCCGTACGTCACCTCGTTCGTCCTCGCCGGTGTGATCTGGTACTGGATCTACTCGGCCGACGGTCTGGTCAACGGGCTCCTGCAACGGTGGGGGATCGAGGCCATCCCGTTCCTGTCCGGCAACCAGTGGCAGGTGCTGGGGTCGCTGTCGGTGGTCTCGGTGTGGCGGGGGTTCGGCTATTCGATGCTGATCCTGCTCGCCGGCCTGAAGACCATCCCGACCGAACTCACCGAGGCGGCGAAGCTCGACGGGGCGAACGCCGTACAGCGCTTCTTCCGGGTGACCCTGCCGCTGCTGCGACCGGTCGTCTTCTTCGTGGTGGTCATCGAGACGATCGCCGCGTTCCAGGTCTTCGACACCATCTACGTCATGACCGGCGGCGGCCCGGCCCGCGCCTCGTACTCGCTGGTCTACGCCCTGTACGACGAGGGCTTCAAATTCTTCGACTTCGGCTATGCGGCCACCATCGGCGTCGCCATCTTCGCGCTGGTGTTCGTCATCTCCGTCATCCAGCGCCGCTTCCTCGATCGGGACGAAACATGAGCATCGCCGTCCGCGACCGCACCGCACACCAGTCCGGACGTGGCCAGCGGCGGCCCGGCGAACGCCCGCGCCGGCCGCGTCGGGCGGCGCGGATCTGGCTCGTCGTGCTCGCGAGCCTGCTGGCCCTCGGTACGGCCATCCCGTTTCTCGCCGTCTTCGTCCTCGCGCTGAGTCCCGAGGGCGCGCGGACGATCCCGTACCAGTTCCCGGACAGGTGGACGCTCGACAACATCGTGTCGGTGCTGTCGGCGCAGAGCTTCCTGCGCTGGACCTTCAACTCGCTGGTCTACTCGCTCGTCTCCGTCGTGCTCGTGCTGATCACGGCGGCGATGGCCGGCTACGCGTTCGCGAAGAAGCGGTTCCCCGGCCGGGACGCGCTGTTCTGGTCGTTCCTCGCCACGCTGATGGTCCCCGCGCAGGCGACGCTGATCCCGATGTTCGTGCTGGTGTCCAACCTGGACGGCATCGACACCTTCTGGGGGCTCATCGTGCCGACGCTGGCGAACTCGCAGTCGGTGTTCCTGATGCGGCAGTTCATCCGTGGCCTGCCGGACGAGCTCTTCGAGGCGGCGAAGGTCGACGGGGCAAGCGAATGGCGGATCTTCTGGCAGATCGTGCTGCCGCTGACCAAGCCGATCCTGGCGACGCTCGGCATCTTCGTGTTCCTGTGGCACTGGAACGACTTCCTGTGGCCGCTGATCATCGCGCAGACCGACGAGATGCGTACGCTCACCGTCGGCCTCGCCTCGCTCAACTCGGAGTCGGTCTCCGATGCGCGACTGATGGCGGCCGCCGCCGTCACCGTCATCCCGTGTCTGGTGATCTTCGCGGTGTTGCAGCGTTACATCGTCAACAGCGTCGCGTCGAGCGGGATCAAGGGGTGAGTGGGGCTCACAACCGCAGGAGGTATTGCGTGCGGGGACGGCCGGTGCTGCCGGTCGTCTCGATCCCGGCCCGCTCGGCGTAACCGGCGTACTCCAGCCGTTGCAGCATCCGCCGCGCGGTGCGCAGTTGCACGCCCAGCTCGGCGGCGACGACCCGGGACGTGATCGGGGCGCCGGTGCCGCCCTCCCAGAGTTGCTGGAGCCGACCCAGCGTGGCGGCGGACAGGCCGACCCGGGCGGCGATGACGCCGATGGCGGGCGGGCCGGCCTCGTCGCCGTCGGGGTGCCGGCCACCGGAGGCGAGCAGCAGGTCGATGTCGTTGCGGAAGGCGGCGACGGCGGCCGGCCCCTTGTGCGCGTGCGCGCGGTTGAGCGCCCGGCGGGCCAGCCGCTCGGCTTCGGCGGCGGTGCGGCCGAGCCCGAACCCGACGTACGCGTCGATCGACGCCTCCTCGAAGCGGCGCAGGAACGGCGCGTCGGTGAAGTCGTTGGTGGCGCCCGCGAGCGCGCCGCGTGTCGTGACGAGCAGGTAGGTGCCGTCACCGGTCCGCGAGAGCGTGCCGGCGAGCGCGGACACCTCGGCCGCCAGCCGTTCGGTGACGGCGCTGCCGTCGGCCCCGGCCGCGTCGACCAGGCCGAGCACGACCTGGGCGTCCTCGTGGATCTGGTTGGTGGTCGCGAGCAGGAGCTGGTGCAGGGCGGTGCGGACCGCGTGCGCCGACGGTGCCAGCCGGATGATCGTCATCTCGTCGCGCAGGGCCTCGTGGACGCTCGACACGCAGGTGATGGCCGACCAGGTCGGGTCGGGGTTGCCCCGGTGGAAGGCGATCAGCTGGGCCGAGTCGATGTCGGGCCGGTAGGCGACGGACCGGATCGCCGCCGGGTCGATCCCGACGGCGGTCGACAGGTCGCGGATCTCGGTGGTGCGGACCGTGTCGATCGACGTACGGGCGATGTCGCGGCCGGTGCTGGCCAGCCGGACCCAGGCTTCGAGCACCGTCTCCCGGGTGTAGTCGACGAAGGCGGACGGTCGCGGCGAGGCGTTGCCGGCCAGCGTGTAGGGCACGATGCCGGTGAAGAGCCACGCGTCGACCTGTGCGGAGTGGTCGCGTACGAGGGCGGGGGCGTCGGTCTCGTGGGCGTACGGGCAGCGGACGACGCTGACGCCGGGGGACTGCTCGCAGAGTGCGGCGACGCTGTCGACGAGGTCGACCGGGCCGACGATGCCAACGATGGTGGACAATCCGCTCCCTTCCGCCGGGGGATTCATCGTCGCACACGATTGCGCCTGTTCCCCGGTCCCGCTAGCCTAGGGCGTCAATTACGGTCCAGACCTAAAGTCGAGCGGAGAATCGATGAGACTTTCCCGACACCGACGACTCCTTCTCACCACAGCACTCACCGCCGTGGCCGCCATGACGCTGTCCGGCACGCCCGCCCTGGCCGAGCCGCCGACCCCCGCGCCGCTGCGCACCTCCGTCCAGCCCGGGCACGAGGAGAACCTCGGGCAGACCATGCCCGACAAGATCCTTTCTCAAGACCAGTCCCAGGGCGTCGACGCCGCCGGCAACCCCCAGGTCTACTGGGTGACCGCCGGCAACGACGAGACGACCGCGATGTTCCAGGCCACCGACGTCCGCACCGGCCGGATCGTGTTCGCCGAACGGCTGCCCCGCGGCATCAACAGTTGGGCGAACACGTTCTCGCCGGCCGAGGGCGCGGTCTACTTCGCCACGACCGAGGGCTACTTCTACACCTGGACACCCGGCGACGAGAACGTCACCGCCATCCCGTTCCCGTACCCCGGAGAGGGGATCTGGCGACTGGCCGCGGCACCCGACGGGATCATCTACGGCGGGACGTACCCCGGCGGCCGGCTGTTCGCCTACGACCCGGCGACCGCGCGGTTCACCGACCACGGCCAGATCATCCCCGGCGAGACGTACGGCCGGGCACTCGCCGTCGACGACGACCACGTCTACTTCGGCACCCAGCCGCGTGCCAGGCTGGCCCGCTTCGACCGGGCGACCGGCGAGGTGCTCCAGATGCCGCTGCCGGCCAGGTACGCCAACGAGGAAGCCGTCTACGACATGACGCTCGCCGGCGGCTACCTGCTGGCCCGCGTACAGAAGGTCAACGACCTGCTCGTCTTCGACACCGCCACCGCACAGCTCGTGCACGTGGTGCCGGCGATCGACGGCCGGGCCATCTCCGGACTCGACCCCACCGGGCCGTACGTCTACTACCGCCGGGTCAGCCAGGGCATCGTGCAGCTCAACCTGGAGACGTTCGAGGAGACGCCGCTCGGCTGGCGCCCCAACGCCATCCCCGGCACCTGGGCCTGGATCGACATGCAGTCGCCCGACTTCCCGGGCCTGTCGCTGTCGATGACGTTCTACAACGGCCGCGTCTACGTCTACAACCTGCAGACCAAGAGGAACAGGTACATCAGCGAGGCCGGACTCCAGGGCGCGCCCACCCCGCTGCAGGCGCTCGGCGTCGACCGGGCCGGCACCGTCTACTCCGGAGGGTTTCTCACCCCGCCCGGCATCTCGGCCTACAACCCCGACACCAACGCCTTCCGCCTGCTGAACGGCGGCGGCCAGGTCGAGGGCTTCGGCCAGTTCGGCGACGACCTCGTCTACGGCCGCTACCCCGGTGGCACCCTCTACCGTTACGACCCCGCCCGGACCTGGTCGATGGGGACCAACCCCGGTGAGCCGGTGACGATCGGCCAGGAGCAGGACCGCCCGCAGGCACTCGTCCAGATCGGCGACCGGGTCGTCGTCGGCAGCGTGCCGATCTCCGGCCGGCTCGGCGGCGCGCTCAGCGTCTGGAAACCGGACACCGGCGAGATCACCGTGCGGCGCGGCATCGTCGCGGACCAGAGCGTCGTGTCGCTCGCCGCCCGGGGCGACCTCGTCGTCGGCGGCACCTCGATCAACGGTGGCTTCGGGATCGACCCGGTCGCGTCACAGGCCGAACTGTTCGTCTACGACGTCACGACCGGGACCGTACGCGAGTCCCGGGTCGTGGTCCCCGGTGCCCAGTCGATCAACGGGCTGCGCTTCGACGACGAGGGCGTGCTGTGGGGCATCGCCGACGGCACGCTCTTCGCCGCCGGGGTCGACCCGGCCACCGGCACGATCGACGTACTGCGGGCGGAGAACCTGTTCGGCCTCGCCCGCACGATGTACGGGCAGGACCGGGCGCTCGCGTTCCGCGACGGCATGATCTACGCCACCTACGGCGGCCGGCTCTGGTCGGTCAACCCGGTGACGTGGAAGGCGCGGGCGCTGGCCGGTTCCGGGGCGGAGCACCTGGTGGCCGGGGTCGACGGCAGCCTCTACTACACCCGTGGCTTCACCCTCTACCGCTGGGTCTTCGACCCGGTCGCGGCGCCGCCCGCGTGCACCGAGACGATCACCGGCGCGCACCGTGGCCCGCTCCAGGTGTCCCGTGGCGTCACCTGCGTGATCGGCGGCCAGGTCAGCGGGCCGGTCACGGTCCGCCCCGGTGCCGGTCTCGTCCTCGACGGGGCCCGGGTCGACGGGCCGGTCACCGCGACCGGCGCCAGTCACCTCAGCACCTTCGACGCCGAGGTACGCGGCCCGCTGAGCGTCAGCGCCTCGACCGGCCCGGTACGGGTCGACTCGTCGACCGTACGCGGCCCGGTGACCCTCACCGCCAACCGTGGCGGCGAGGTGACCGTGACCGCCACGACGGTCGGCGGCCCGCTCACCTGCACCGCGAACACGACGGCGCCCGGCAACGCCGGCGTCGCCAACACGGTGTCCGGCCCGCGTACGGGGCAGTGCGCGGCACTGTGACCCACCCGGAAGCCCGCCCCGCCGCCCGAATCCTCCCCGGGCGGCGGGGCGGGCCGACGGCCCCGTTCAGCGCGCCGGGCCGCCGGCCGCGTCCACCTCGCCGAGCAGTCGCCGGGTGAGCGCCAACAGCGGGCCCCGCTCGACGTCGTCCAGCCCGGCCGGCCGTCCCGGATCGACGGCGAACTCGACGGGAATGCGCCCCTCGTCGGCGGCGATCCACGACATCCGCTGGACGTACCCGTCGTAGGGCGGGCAAAAGGTGGCCGCCGCGAACTCGTCGAGGATCCGCGACGGCGCGAACAGTTCGGTGCCCTCGTGCGCGGCCCGGAACGCCGTACGGGTCAACGGCGTCGCGGCGGCGGCCAGCCCGACGAGCGCGCCCCGCGCACCCCACAGCATCGACGGCACGAACATCCGGTCCTCGCCGGTCAGCACCGTGACCCCGGCCGCGACCGCCGACCAGATGCCCGCCTGGCAGGCGATGGCGTCGGACAGGTGGGCCGGCTTGTACGCGGTGACCGCAGGGTGGCTCAGCACCGCCGCGAGCGTCGCCGGGGCGTACGGGCCGGTGTAGAGGTCGAAGGCGATGAGGTCGAGCCCGCTCGAGCGGCTCAACCGGTCGAGCCGGCGCAGCTCGGAACCGGGGTCGTCGCGCGCGGCCGGGGCGACGAGCAGCGCCGACGCGCCGGCGTCCGCCGCGATCGCGCCCCAGCGGTCCAGGTCGTCGTGCGGCCACACGGCGGTCACCACGATCGGGGTGAGCGACCGCGCCGCCTCGACCAGCGCGGCCCGCGCCGGCAGTGGCAGCCGGTCGCCCCGACCGGTGTGCACCGCGACCGCCAGCCCGTCGGCGCCGTCGGCGACCACGCCGCGGAAGTAGGCCGAGGTCACGTCGGGGTCGATCGACCCGCCGGCGGTCGTCGGGGTGAGCACGGCCGCGATGAGCGGGGCGGACGAGGGAAACCCTGCCGGTGGCCCACCGGTCCCGCCGTCCACGCCCGAACCGCCGCTCGCCTGATCATCGTTCAACATGGATCCGCCTCCACCGACCGTGCCGGCCAACCCCCAGCCTCCCCCTGACCTGGGGCGATGGGGAATTGTCCACGCTCACGCCGGCCATCCTCAAGCCGGTGCCGGCCATCCTCCAGCCGCTGGCGGCGAGCCGGAGCGCCGGTGCACGCCGCAGGGTCACCCACCGGTTGCCGTCGGTGCGGGACGGTTCCGGAGAGCGCTCCCGTGGACGCCGGGCCCGCCGCCGGCCGTCAACAAACGCAATTTCTTCTCAAAGCTCGGCGGAGAGGGTTCCGTCGCGCCCGGCCCGCGAGACACCGTGATGGCCACCACTCAGTCGAGGTGCATCCGGGAGCTGGGCCATGAGAGCGACGCTTGAACCGCCACCCGTACAGCCGACCGGGACGAGAACGGCCGCCGTGCCGCTCGACCGGCCCCGGCTGGCCGGTGCGTTCGAGCTGGCCTGCCTAGTCCGGGCCACCGCGGTGACACCGGCGTCGGCGACCCGAACGATCCGGTCGCCGTGGTTCGGGCCCGATCCGGGCGTCGTCGAGTTCGACGTCGAGGCCGCCGCCCGACGTACCGCCCAACTGCTGCGCTCGCTCGACGTGCCGGCCTACACCGAGGCTTCCGTCGCCGGCCTGCGCCGCCGTTACGAGCTGTACCGGATCATCGTTCCGGAGGCACACCGGACCGCGTACTCCGGCCTTGTCGCCGCGGCCTGGCAGCAGGGCCGGACCTCGATTCTGAGCCCCGTCGCACTCGGCGCGACGGCACCCGCCAACACCTGGCGGCTGCGGATGGCCGGCGCGGCATGGCGGGGAACCCTGCTCACCGCCGGCCGGCACATGCGCAAGCACATCCTCGGCGTACGGGTCACCGACCAGGACCTCGCCACCGTCCTCGTACGCGCCGCGCAACTGCTCGACGCCCAGGCGTCGCTCGTCCGCCGGGGCGGCTCCTTCCTGATCAGCGTGCCCAACGGACCCGCCGCCGGCCGGCTGCTGCGCGGCGCCCAACTGTGTGACACCCCGGTGCTCGAACCGGCCCCCGGAGCCGGCCAGTCGTAGGACCGAGGTCGCCCCGCTTGCCGAACTGCCGTAGGTTCGGCAGCACTGCCGTGCTGATATTCGGGTCAGTCGGGCGGGAAGGGGCGCCCCATGAGCCGTTGCTGGCCACCGCGCCGGCCTCGGCGGGGCCGGCGCCGTGCCGGCCTGGCCGCGGTGCTTGCCGCCACCACCCTGCTCGGCCTGGCCGGCTGCACCGACGCCCCCGCCGAGCCGATCCGGCTGGACATCGCCACCGGCAGCCGGGCCGGCGTCTACTACGTGTTCGGCCAGGCGTTCGCCACGATCGTCAACCGGGAACTGCCGCAGGTGCGGGCCGAGGTCGTCGTGACGACCGCCTCGGCCGAGAACGTCCAACTGGTTGGCAGCGGCCGGGCCCAGCTGGGCTTCACCCAGGCCGACATCCTGCCGCGGAACGGAAACGAGGTCGTCGGCGTCGCCCGCGTGTACGACGACCTGCTGCACCTGGTGACTCGTTCCGACGCCTCGATCCTGCGGTTGGAGGACCTGCGCGGGCACCGGGTCTCGGTGGGCGCCTCCGGCTCGGGCACCGAGGTCACCGCCAACCGCCTGCTCGACGTCGCCGGACTGGCCCACAAACCGGACGACGCGCAGCCCGTACGGCTGGCGTACCTCAATCTCGACGCGTCCGCCGAAGCGCTGCGCAACGGGGAGATCGACGCATTCTTCTTCTCCGGCGGGCCGCCGGTCAGGGCGGTCGAGCAGCTCGTCGCCGAGATGCCGGTGCGGCTGGTCGACCTGGAGGTCTGGACCGAGCCGCTGCGCGAGCGTTACAGCGAGGTCTATGTCGCGCGGGACATCCCGGCGACCGCGTACGGCATCGAGCCGCTCAGCACCGTCGCCAACCCCAACTACCTGGTCGTCGGCCCTTCGGTACCGGAAGACCTGGTCTACGAGCTGACCCGGCTGTTGATGCAGCACCGCGACGAACTGGGGATCGCCCACCCGGCCGCCGGTCGGATGAACCTCCAGTCGGCGATCGCGACCGCGCCGCTGCCGCTGCATCCCGGCGCCGCCAGGTACTACCGGTCGGTCAAGCCGTGACCGGCTGGGCCGACTGAAACCACAGCCGGGCGTCGAGGCCGCGGCTGTCGGCCCGGCGCATGGTGAGCCGTCCGCCGGACGCGTCGGCCAGCACCGCGACGATGGTCAGACCCAGCCCCGATCCGTCGATGTTCTGCGCGTCCGGCGCCCGCCAGAACCGTTCGGTGGCCTGCTCGAGCTGCGCGTCGCTGAGCCCCGGCCCGTCGTCGCGGACGTGCACCGCGACCCCGTCCTCGGTGGGCACCACCGACACCTCGATGCGCCCGTCCGGGCCGCCGAACTTGACCGCGTTGTCGATGAGCGCGTCCAGGCTCTGGTCGAGCGCCGTCGGCACCGCCTGGATCAGTGCGACCGCGGGCGTCGGACGCAGTGTCAACGTCATCCCCGTACGGCGGGCCAGCGGCTCCCAGGCCGCGACCCGTGACCTGGCGACGGCGACCGCGTCGACGGTGACCAGCCGCCGCTGGCCGCGTTCGGCCCGGGCGAGGGTGAGCAGCCCGTCGAGCACCTTGGCGAGCCGGTCGGTCTCCTCCAGGGCGAGCTGGTGCTCCTGCCGGCCGTAGTCGTCGGTCAGGCTCGGCCCCAGTTCCTCGACCCGCAGCCGCAGCGCCGTGAGCGGGTTGCGGAGCTGGTGGCTGGCGTGGGCGACGAAGGCGCGTTGCCGCTCCATCGCGTCCGACACCGCGCCCGACATCTCGTTGAAACTGCGGGCGAGGCGCCGCAACTCGGCCGGTCCGGCCCGGTCCGAGATCTGGGTCCGGCCGTCGCCCGCCGCGATCTCCAGGGTCATCGCGTCGAGGACCGTCACCGGCCGCAGCACCCAGTTGGCCATGCCCCACGCGGTGACCACGCAGGCCACCGCGGCCATCAGACCGAAACCGCTGAAGACCGCCAGCCACAGCATCACCGCCTCGCGGCGCCGGTCGGTCGGCGACGCGGTGATCACCATGCCGAGCACCTCGCCGCCGTCGTTGATCGGCACCGCGACGATCATCGGGCCGTCGCTCCACGGCCACAACTGCTCCTCGGAGGCGTACTGCTGCCCGGCCAGGGTGACCCACATCGCGGCGTCGAACTGCCCGGTGTGCGGACGGCGGCTGCCGGCCCGCACGACCGTACGGCCCTCCCGGTCGACGACCGCCGCGCCGATGCCGTACAGCTCGTCGTAGCGGCGCAGTTCGGCGGTGAGGGTGCCGAACGCCTCGGTACGCAGCGCCGGCCGGGCCAGCGCGGCGAACCTCGTCGCGTCGGCGAGCCGGTCCGCCCGCAGCAGTTGGGTCTCCCGGCTGACCAGGGTGAACGCCAGAGGGATCTCCAACGCCAGCAGCACCAGGGCAAGCAACAGCAGATAGCTGAGCGCGAGTCGGCGGCGCACGGCGACTATTCGCCGCGCAGCCGGTAGCCGACGCCGCGTACCGACTCGATCAGCCGGGCGTCGCCGAGCTTCGTACGCAGCGACCCGATGTGCACCTCGACGGTGTGCCGGGCCACCCAGGTCGTCTGCCACACGTCGAGCTGGATGCGGTCACGGGTGATCACCAGACCGGGCTGGCGGGCGAGGGAGAGCAGGATGTCGAACTCCTTGCGGGTGAGCGCGACCGGGCGGTCGTCTACGGTCACCGCCCGGGCCGCGACGTCGATCCGCAGCCGGCCGGCGACGATCACCTCCGGCTCCGGTGCGGCGTACGACGCGCGGCGCAGCACGGCCTCGATCCGGGCCTGCAACTCGTCCATGGAGAACGGCTTCACCATGTAGTCGTCGGCGCCGACGCGCAGGCCGACGACCCGGTCACGTTCCTCGCCGCGGGCGGTCACCGCGATGATCCCGAGCCGGGCACTGCGCCCCCGCAGGGTACGACACACGTCGAGGCCGTCCCCGTCGGGCAGCGAGAGGTCCAGCAGCACCAGGTCGCACGGGGCCGCGCTCAGCGCCGCGGCGGCGGTCGCCGCGTGCTCGACGTCGTAGCCGCGGCGGGTCAGTGCCGAGTTCATCGCGGTGGCCACCCGCCTGTCGTCCTCGACCAGCAGAATCCGCATGCGTCAACTCCTCGGGCGGTCCGCCGGGCGAGCGGGCGACGTCGATCGTGGCGCGGGTCGTCCCCACCGCCAGCATCCGGCGTCAATGATCGTCATCCCGCGCTGACAATTGTCAACACCGGCCGCAACCACGGCTGGGCCGCGGGCGCACCGGCGGTGCGCCACGCGGTACGGGATCAGCCGAGGGTGGCGTCGTAGCGCTGCCGCAGCGTCGACCAACCGTACTCCCGGGCGGCCTCGCCGACGACCCGGTCCACCTCGTGACCGTCGAGGACGGTGGCGAGTACGGCGAGCGCGACGTGCCAGCCCGCGGCGTACATGCCGCGGCCCGGGTGCTCGTCGAAGGTGTGTTCGAGGGTCAGCAGCGAGCCGTCCGGGGTCGGGGTGAGGGTCCAGCGGAGCAGGTGGTCGCCCCAGCGGTGGACGAGTTCGCGCGGCGGGTCGCAGACCAGCACCTCGGCGTTCTCGGGTTCGTCCTGCGGCGTCTCGCGCGCCGTGGCCGGCCCCACGGAGTCGAGCGCGCGGTTCGGCCCGACGGGCGACCAGGTACGCAACTGGTCGGGTTCGGTGAGTTTCGGCCATACCCGCTCGACCGGGTGCGGCAGCGGCCGGGTCATCGTCAACACCCAGCGTCCGGCCACCTCGGCCAGCGTGGCGTCGGTGGCGTCGTCGTCGATCCGTGCGGTCACGGTCGGGTCGATTCCCTTGCCCTGTTCGGTCACTTATTTCTCCTCGTCGAGGCTGCGGGCCAGCCGGTCGAAGCTGGCACTCCACATCTGGCGGTAGGGCGTCACCCAGGCGAGCACGTCGGGCAGCGGGTCGACGGCCAGCCGGTAGACCCGCCGCCGGCCGGCGACGGTGGCGGTCACCGCGCCCGCCTCGCGCAACACCCGTAGGTGCTTGGACACCAGCGGCTGGGGCAGTCCGAGGGCGGTGATGAGCGCCCCGACGTCACGTTCCTCGGCCCGCAGGAGGTCGAGGATTCGGCGCCGGGTCGGGTCCGCGATGAGGGTGAAACCATCCACCGGTAAATCATGCCTCTGAGGTTATATGAAATGCAAGGCATATGAAGACGCCCCGCGGCGACAGGTCGTCACCGCGGGGCGTCGCGTCGCCGCCGGTCAGACCCGGCTCAGCGAACGCCCGTGCTCACGCGCCGAAGACTCGGCCTCGGCCCGCAACTGGGCCGCGAGGTCGCGGAAGTCGGCCAGCGCCGGGTTCTCCCCGGCCAGGGTGAACTCCGCCTCGACCACCTTGAGGTCGAGCTGCCACAGGTCGGCGAGGACCCGCCGGGTGTACGGCGTCGCGTGGTCCCAGCCCTCGCGCGGCGTGCCGGCGCCGTAGCCGCCACCGCGGACGGTCACCAGCACCGCGGGCTTGCCCGCGATCGCCGGCGGGACGCCCGCGGCCAGCCGGGGGTCGGTGATGGCCAGATCCGTGTACGTCTTGAAGTGCTGGGACACCCCGTAGTTGTAGAGCGGTACGGCGAACAGCAGCGCGTCGGCGGCGACGAGTTCGTCGACGATGGCCGCGGCGAGTGCCCTGGCGGCACGTTGGCCGTCGCTCCACTTCTCGACGGGGGTCTGTCCCGCGCTGACCGAGTCTGCCCACGCGGTGGCCGGGACCGGCTCGAGTCCGATGTGCCGGCGGGTGACCGGGGCGTCCGGATTGGTCTCACGCCAGGCGGCCTCGACGGTGTCGGCGATCTCGCGGCTGTGTGAGCCGTCGATGCGGATGCTGGCGTCCAGGCGGAACAGGGACATGGTGCTCCTTAGGAGAACGGACGCGGGAGCACTAGCCGCCCGCGTGGTACTAGCTAAAACCTAGCACCCTCGGAAGAACTAGTTCTCAGGCCGTTAACATGAACACATGCGGGCAGGGCAGCGCGATGCGGGACGGGAAGAACTCCGGTGTGCGGGTGCCCTCGTCCGGGTCTTCGAGATCCTCGGCAAGCGCTGGAACGGCGTCATCCTCGCCACCCTCAAGTCCGGGCCGGCGAGCTTCTCGGAGGTCGCCCGCTCGGTTGCCGGCATCAGCGACTCGGTGCTCTCCGACCGGCTCAGCGAACTGGTACGGGTGGGGCTGGTGATCCGTACGGTCGTCGACGCCCGCCCGCCCGCCGTCAGCTACGGACTGACTCCCGCCGGCGACGCACTCGTGCTCGTGCTTGACGAGCTTGCCGGCTGGGCCGACGAACACCTGCCGGACGCCTGACCGGGCGCCCGGTCGCCCCCGGCCGGGATCTCCCTCCAGCGCCGCGCCCGGTCGCCCCCGGCCAGGGATCTCCCTCCACCGCCCCGCCCGTCGGGGCGATATGTGCCGAGAAGTCCCTCGTGGCCGGCCATTCGTGCGAGGTCGCGCTGTTGATCTGGGCGGCAGGGACCTTATCCACGCGCGTTAAGGTCTCTCCCGCCCAGATCGGCAAGGGCCGCCGTCGACGTTCTGGCAGGAAGCGGCGCCCGCCGCTGACCCGCCGCCCGGGATGAACCGGACGGGCCGGTCGGATGGTGATCCGGCGCCCGGCCGTCGGTGGGGGGTCGACCCTCATCGCCGGGGCCCCGGAATGCGGGGCGGGGTGGCGTCGTTGTGGATGGCCGCGGCCGAGGTAGCACCGTGCCTGGCGCCGGTCCGGCGGGATGTCGGCGGGTCGGAATGGTCCGGGGTGCGGGTGCGTTACACCCGGTCCGGACGTGAGCAGCACCCCCCGCGCCGCGTCCCCCGCTCTTGTTTTGCCCCGCGTGAGAGGCATGCGTGTGGGCGGCCGTCGGACAACCCCCCGTCCGGCTGGCCTCCAACCCCCCCTCGAACAAAGGACACCCCCATCATGAACATGTTCGCCACGTACACCCGTAAGGCTCTGCTGGCCACCGCCGGTATCGCGCTGACCGCCGGCCTGGCCGGCCCGACCAGCGCCGCCCTGGCCGCCGAACCCACCACCACGCAGACGGTCGCGGTCGCGCAGACCATCGCCCGGACCGCCGACACCCCGGGCGCGCCGACGGTCGAGCAGTTGATGCCGGCCGGTGTCCCGGACAACCAGTCGAGCTTCACCCCGAACGCGGAGCAGCTCGACAACGCCCGCAAGATCATCGACGCGGGTAAGGACATGAACCTGCCGCCACGCGCCTGGACGATCGCGATCGCCACCGCCCTGCAGGAGTCGAAGCTGGAGAACCTCGGCCACCTCGGCGACCGTAACGACCACGACTCCCAGGGCCTGTTCCAGCAGCGACCCTCCAGTGGCTGGGGCACCGTGGAGCAGATCACCGACCCCGACTACTCCGCCAAGGCGTTCTACAAGGGCCTGGCCCAGGTCGACGGCTGGGAAGACATGCCACTGACCGTCGCCGCGCAGACCGTACAGGTCTCGGCCTACCCCGACCACTACGCCCAGTGGGAGAAGATGGCCGCCGACATCATCACCGACACCACCAAGTAAGACCACTGAACGTGGGCGCCTCCCGAACCCGGGAGGCGCCCACGTTCGCGTATCACCCCGCCGGCCGGCCGTCGATCGGCAACCGGAACAACGCGTACGGCTTTCGTCGCAGGTCCTGGCCCAGTTGGAACCTGGCCTGCCGGTGCAGTTGGTTCGCGGTGACGTAGAGGTAGCCGTCGCTGCTCACCGACATCGCGTCCGGCCACAGCAGCCGGGGATCGTGCGCGATCGTCTCGTACTCGCCGTCGGTTCGCCGGCGCAGGACCGCGTCGTGCTCGTACGCGGTCAGGTAGACCCGGCCCAGGTGGTCGGTCTCCAGGCCGGCGGCGCCGCTGCCCTTGTCGCCCTCGTCGACGACGGTCGCGGCCACCGCGGCGTCGTCGAGCGCGGGGTCGGCCAGCGCGTCGACCGAGACGCTGTAGAGGCGGCGGGACGCCAGCGGGCAGTAGTAGAGCCGGCTGCCGTCCGGGGAGATCGCGAGCCCGTCCGCGCCGACCGTGACCGGTCGGGCCGGGCCGTCGACGGGTCGTTCCACGAACGGCCGCCCCTCGACGACCGGGCGGAACGTGCGCGGGCCCTCGGCACGGGTCGACGGGTGCCCTTCCAGCCGCCGCCAGGCGGCGCCGGTCACCAGGTCGACGACCACGATCGCGTTGGGCCCCTTGTCGGTGGCGTCGGTGACGAATGCCAGGCCGCCGGTGCCGCGCCGCAGGTCGATCCGTACGTCGCCCAGGTACGCCGTCGGCGGCGCCACGTCGGGCCCCAGCACGATCGTCTGCGCGACGGTGTCGTCGGTCAGGTCGACGCAGACGAGCTTGGGCCCGCCGGTGACCACCGGCCGGAACATCGGGCTGCCCGAGTCGAGGATCCACAGCCGGTCGGCGGCGTCGACGACGAGGCTCTGTGCCGACACGAAGCCGTGCGGATCGTCGTCGGTGACGGGGGAGTTCCACCGCCGGTCCGGGTACGGTTCGCAGTGCCCGTCCCGTAGTTCGGTGACCGTGGCGGCCGCCTGTTCGTCCCACTGCGGAAAGTTGACGAAGATGCGTCCGGCGCGGGACAGCGCCACCCCGGCCGGCATCGGCCCGCTGAACGTGGCGACCACTTCCAGCGGTACCACGGGGTTTTCGGTGGTCAGTGGGACGCCCATGCTTTCCCTTCCTTCACCCGGTTCCGCTGCCTACCCGCGTGGTGTTCCGGTGAACCCGGTCAGGGCTTGAACTCGCTGCGCAGGCGCGGCAACCACTCGGGATGCTTTTCCCGCAGGTACTGGATGAGCTTCTCGCGCAGTTCGCAGCGCAGGTCCCAGGCGCTCGGCCCGTCACTGGCCGAGGCCAGGACCCGGAGGCAGATCGCCGTGTCGGTGACGTCGATGACCTGGAGAACCCATTCGGACTGGTCCCACAACGCGGTCTGCTCCAGTAGCCGGTGCGTCTCGGCCCGGATCTCGTCGACGTGCGCGGTGAAGTCGAGGTGCAGGGTGACGGCGGCGAGCACCCGTGCCTCGTGCCGGGTCCAGTTCTGGAACGGCTTGGTGGTGAAGTAGCTGGTCGGCAGCATGAGGCGGCGCTCGTCCCAGAGCCGTACGACGACGTGGGTGAGCTTGATCTCCTCGACCCGACCCCATTCGCACTCCACCACGACGACGTCGTCGATGCGTAGCGCGTCGGTGAACGCCAGCTGCAGACCGGCGACCGCGTTGCCGAGCGTGGTGTGCGCGGCGAAACCGAGGATGACGCCGGCGACACCGGCGGAGGCCAGCACCGACGCCCCGAAGGTCCGCAGCGGCGCGTACGTCATCGCGACCGCGCCGATCGTCAGGACCGTGATGACCAGGGCGGTGATCCGGCGCATCAGGCTGATCTGGGTACGGGCCCGACGGACCCGCCGGTTGTTGGCGACGTTGACCGGTAGCCGCCGGAACGCGACGTCCTCGGCGACGAACAGCACCTTGACCATCAGCCAGCCGGCCGCGACGATCACCGCGATCTGCGCACCGTGCTCGTAGGCGGCGAGCTTGAAGTCGGACACCCCGGTCTTCGGCAGCACGAAATAGAGCGCGGCGGAGACCAGGAGCAGCACCCAGGGCCGGAAGCAGGCCCGGTGCAGCTTCATCAGGAACGGTTCGTACCGGCGGCGGGCGACGAACTTGACGGCCATCCCGGACAGCCAGGCGAACAGCCCTGCGCTGATGGCTGTCACCGCGACGATCAGGAACGCCCTCATCGCCGTGCCGCTTTCCCGCGCACCGGCGACGTTAACGCGGCGACCGGAGGCCGTCGGGCGGCCCGGTGATCGCGGTGATCAGGGACGGCGTACCCCGCCACGCCGGCGACACGCCGGCACTACTCCCTGATCACCGGGATCCTGGGTCAGCGGAGGCCGGTGACGGCGGCGTCGCGGGCGCCGCGCCACACGATGCCGGCCTCGCGGAAGCCGGCGGTGCGCAACGCGCCGAGATGCCAGGAGACCGGCGGGTCGGACTCGGTGGTGTGCCGGTCGGCGAAGACCTTCCGCCGCTCTTCCAGCAGCGGACCCAGTTCCGGGTCCTTGGCGACGTGGTCCCACCACGCCTCCCACGACAACACCGCGCCGGCGGCATACCGCGCCTCGCGCCGGGCCCGCTCCCGGTCGCCGAGCATGACGGTCAGCGCCGGCAGGCCGTCGTCCGGCATGTGGTCGACGTTGATGAACACCCCGCCCGGGCGTAGCACCTCCCGGATCTCCGCGTAGAGCGCCGCGAGCCGCTCCGGCGCGATCCAGTGCAGGGCGGTCGCGGTCAGCACCGCGTCGTACTCACGGTGCGGCAGCGCCGCCACCCAGTCGGGCGTACGCAGATCCGCGGTGACCACCGTCGACCGGTCGTCGAGCGACTCGCGGGCGATGGTGAGCAGCACCGGGTCGACGTCGAGCAGGGTCGTGGTGGCGTGCGGGAACCGGCGCAGCGTACGCAGCGAGATCGAGCCGGTGCCGCCGGCCAGGTCGAGCACGGTCGGGGCCTGGCCGGGGCTGGTCGCCTCGACGGTGTCCAGCAGTGCCGTGAACCGCTCCTCGCGGTCCGGCAGGTAGGCCTCCTGCTGGTGGTCCCAGCTCTCCTGCCATGCCGCCGCGTCGATCCGGTGCCGGGCGCGTGCATCCGCGTAAGGAGTCATGGGCGTTAGACTAGTTACGTGCCGATTCGCTGTCGAGTGCGGGCGCTCTAAGTCGCACCGCGCTAGCGTTTCGGGGGTGACTGGAGACACCGACACGGTCCTGCCCACCCCGCCCGCCGACCTGCCCCGCACCGCGGGCGAACTGCGCGCCGCCGGGCACCGCTACCGAACCGTCAAGCAGGAGCTCCGGGAGAACCTGCTGGACCGGATGCGGAGCGGCCAGCCGCGCTTCCCCGGCGTCGTCGGATACGACGACACCGTGCTCCCCGAGGTCGAACGGGCCCTGCTCGCCGGCCACGACCTGGTCCTGCTCGGCGAGCGGGGCCAGGGCAAGACCCGGCTGCTGCGCTCGCTGGTCGGTCTGCTCGACGAGTGGACCCCGGTGATCGCGGGCTCGGAACTCAACGAGCACCCGCTGCGCCCGCTCACCCCCACCGCCCGGGCGCTGGCCGCGCAGGCCGGCGACGACCTGCCGGTCGCCTGGTTGCACCGCTCGATGCGCTACGGCGAGAAGCTCGCCACCCCCGACACCAGCGTCGGCGACCTGATCGGCGACGTTGACCCGATCCGGGTCGCGCAGGGCCGCACCCTCGGCGACCCGGAGACCATCCACTTCGGGCTCGTGCCGCGCACCAACCGCGGCATCTTCGCCGTCAACGAACTGCCCGACCTGGCCGAGCGCATCCAGGTGTCGCTGCTCAACGTGCTCGAGGAGCGCGACATCCAGGTCCGCGGCTACCAGCTCCGGCTGCCGCTCGACATCCTGCTCGTGGCCAGCGCCAACCCCGAGGACTACACCAACCGGGGCCGGATCATCACCCCGCTCAAGGACCGGTTCGGCGCCGAGGTGCGCACCCACTACCCGCTCGAACTCGACCTCGAACTCGACCTGATCCGGCAGGAGTCCGACCTCGTCGCCGCCGTACCGGAGCACGTCCTCGAGGTGGTCGCGCGGTTCGCCCGGGCGGTCCGCGAGTCGCCTTCGGTCGACGCCCGCTCCGGCGTCTCGGCCCGGTTCGCCATCGCGGCCGCCGAGACCGTCGCCGCGTCGGCGCTGCGCCGGGCCGGCCTGCTCGGTGAGACCGGGCCGGTCGCCCGGGTCGGTGACGCCGTCTCGGTGACCAGCACGCTGCGCGGCAAGGTCGAGTTCGAGAGCGGCGAGGAGGGGCGGGAGACGGAGATCCTGGGCCACCTGCTGCGTACCGCCACCGCCGAGACGTTCCGGGCCCGGCTGGCCGGACTCGACCTGTCCGGCTTCACCGACCTCGTCGCGCAGGGCGAGGTCGTCGAGACCGGTGAACTCGTCGCCGCCGACGAACTGCTGCGCCAGGTCGGCACCGTGCCGGGGCTGGCCAAGGTGCTCGACCGGCTCGGGCTCGGCGACGCGCCCACCCCCGGCGAGGCCGCGGCCGGCATCGAGTTCACCCTCGAAGGGCTGCACCTGACCCGCCGGCTGGCCAAGGACGTCACCGACGACGGCCGCACCCGGTACGGCGTACGCGACCAGGGGCGGGGCTGACCCGTGGCCGCCGGCAACCGCTACCGGTACGGCTCCTGGCGCGGCGGACCCGACCCGCTCGCCCCGCCGTACGACGTACGCGCCGCGGTCGACCAGGTCGGCGCCGAGGTCCTGAACGGTGGCAGCCTGCGCGAGGCACTGCGGGACCTGCTGCGCCGCGGGCCACAGGGGCGGGGCGGCCTCGACGACCTGGCCGCCCGGGCCAGGCGGCTGCGCCGGGAGGCGATGCGCCGCGGCAACCTCGACGGTGCCGTCACCCGCTCCCAGGCCCTCCTCGACCAGGCGCTCGCCGCCGAACGCGACGAACTCGCCCGGCGTGACGACGACGACGCCCGGTTCGCGCAGGCGCAACTCGACAACCTGCCCCGGTCCACCGCCCGCGCCGTCGAGGAACTCGCCGGCTACCGGTGGACCAGCGACGAGGCCGCCGCACTCTACCGGCAGATCCTCGACGGGCTGCGCGACGAGGTACTCGAACAACGCTTCGCGGGCATCCGCGAGGCGCTGCGCGACCCGGACCCCGCCGCCCAGCGGCGCCTGGCCGAGATGCTCGGCGACCTCAACGCGCTGCTCGACCGGCACGCCCGGGGCGAGGACACCACCGACGCGTTCGCCGAGTTCATGCGCCGGCACGGCGACTTCTTCCCGGAGAAACCCGGCTCGGTCGACGAACTCGTCGACGCGCTCGCCCGCCGGGCCGCGGCCGGCGAACGGCTGATGCGGTCACTGTCGTCGCAGCAGCGCGAGGAACTGTCCCGGCTGATGGACCAGGCGTTCGGCGACGGTCCGCTCGCCGGCCAACTGCGCGACCTGACCGCCAACCTGCGTACGCTGCGGCCCGACCTCGCCTGGGACCGCGCCGAGCGGGTCCGCGGCGGGGAGGACCTCGGGTACGGCGCCGCGGCCGGCGCACTGGAGGAGATCGGCGAACTCGACGACCTGCTCGACCAACTGGGCCAGGAGCATCCCGGCGCCACGCTGGACGACATCGACGTCGAGGCGGTGCAGCGGTCACTCGGCCGGGAGGCGGCCGACGACGTACGCCGGCTGCGGGAACTCGAACGCGAACTGCGCCGGCAGGGCTGGGTCACCCGGGACGGCGACGGGCTCACCCTCAGCCCGAAGGCGCTGCGCCGGCTCGGCGGCACCGCGCTGCGCCGCGTCTTCAACGACCTGTCCGGCCGCCGCCGCGGCCAGCACGACCTGCGCGACGCCGGAGCGGCCGGCGAGGTCACCGGCGCGTCCAGACCCTGGGCGTACGGCGACGAGCAGCCGCTCGACGTCGTCCGTACCGTCTCCAACGCACTACGGCGCGGGGCGGCGGTGCCGGTCCGGCTCGAGGTCGACGACTTCGAGGTGGTGGAGACCGAGCGCCGCGCGTCGGCGGCGGTGGCCCTCTGCGTCGACCTGTCGTTCTCGATGATCTCCGAGGGCCGGTGGGGCCCGATGAAGCAGACCGCACTGGCCCTGTCGCACCTGGTCGCGACCCGGTTTCCGCAGGACGCGCTGCAGATCATCGGCTTCGGTCGGCACGCGCTGCCGCTGTCGCGCGAGCAGTTGGCCGCCGTCGAACCCGACATGGTGCAGGGCACCAACCTCCAGCACGCGCTGAAGCTGGCCGGCCGGCACCTGCGCCGGCACCCCGGCGCCGAGCCGGTCGTGCTCGTGGTCACCGACGGCGAACCGACCGCCCACATCGAGGACGGCGAGGCGGTCTTCATGTGGCCGCCGACGTTGGAGACGGTGCAGGCGACCGTGGTCGAGGTGGACGAGTTGACCCGCTTCGGCGCGACGCTCAACCTCTTCATGCTCGGCGAGGAGCCGGGACTACGCCGATTCGTCGACGCGGTGGCCCGGCGCAGCGGCGGCCGGGTCTTCACCCCGGACACCGAGGACCTGGGCCGGTACGTGGTTTCCGACTACCTGCGCGCCCGCCGCGGCCGCCGCGCCCGCTGACCGGCGACGTGGCTTGTCAGGGTCGTTGAAGGGCCTCGATCAGCAGCCACACCATCGTGGACGGATTGCGCTCGGGTGAGGGTTCCAGTGTCCTGGCCCGGCGCACCGCCGCGTTGACGCCGTCACGGAACTCGGCGTAGTCGAGCGTCGTCTTGTTCCAGTTTCTGACGTGACTGCGGAGCCGATCGCCGGCTCTGCGGGCGTTTTCCAGGTGGGCGTTGCAGTCCGCCTTATGCAAGATCAGCCACACCTCGAAACAAGGGTTGGACCAGGCCATCCGGACATCGCGTTCGATCGCCTCGGCGTCAGCCGTCGCTGTCTCGTAGTGATCTACGTCGCAGACCGCCCACGCCTGGTCGTAGTCGTCGCGGTTCCGTCGCCGATCACCTCGATGGGTGCGCCTCTCTTGAACACCACCGCGACCCGCGCCGCCCGCACCCACGGCTCGGCCTTCAACGCGAGAAAGTAGTCCCGTTCGGTGGACTCTCCGTTGGTGGCGATGAGGATCGCCGTCCGCTGTTCACGCGTCCCTGGTTGCCTTCGCAGGTCGGTTTCGCGCGAAAATCCATGCCGGCGTCGATCAGTGCTTCTTCCGGGCACCGGATTCCTTTCGGCTCGCCAGCGCCTGCTCGAACAGCAATGTCGACATGTCAGGTACGGCCCCGTAATTGCCGTTGAGGTAGCGCCGCTGCCGGTTCTCGCCCTCCTTCCGAGGCTTGAAGTCGCTCAGCGGATACAGGGTCGAAGCTCCGTCATCGTCTTTCTCGGTGAACCAGATCTCGTCTCTGGCCAGGATCTCTTCCGTGTCGAAGGTGCCCAGCAAGGTGGCATCGTGACTGGTGAAGACCAGTTGGCTGTGCCGGGGGTTCGTGGCCGGGTTCTGGAACAGGCCGATCAGCTTGGCGGTGAGCATCGGATGCAGGCTGGCGTCGATTTCGTCGACGGTCATCATGCCACCGCCGTGCAGGACCGCGGCGGCATCGATGGCCAGGTCGAGTAGTTGCTGCGTGCCCGTGGATTCGTCCTCCAGGCCGAGTAATGCGTTACCGCGAGGGCCGTGATGGGCAAAGACCAGGCGGCGCTGGGAGCGGGGCCGGACATGCGCGACGAGGCGTGGCTCGGACACCTCGAAAAGCGCGGCCTCTGGTGGTTCCTCTTCGATCAATTGGACATCGGTGATGCCGACATCCGCGGCCCGGAGCAGGCCGATCAGCACTCCTTGCGCATCCACTTCGTCCGGCCACCGCCTTGCGACCATGTTGGGGTGGCGCCGGAAGGGACCACTGCGGGTGCGGGCGCGGAAGAACCATCGGTACACGGAGTGCATGGGCTGCGCCTCGGGATCCTCCGTCGGCTGGCTGCGCCCGGCGAATCGGGCCACCGTGGAAAGGAACAGCGCCGTCGGGGCGGTGATATCGGCAATGCGTTCCAGATCCGACCGCCTACGGGTCTGCTCGCCCCATGTGAAGTCGTCGCGGTCTCGCTCGAAGACCCGTCGCTGCCGGTTCAACGGGTAGTGGTAAAGCCATTCCTCAGTTACCCGGTCATCGCTGATTGTGAAACCGTAGGTATGGCGTATGCCGCTGAGTAGAAGGTCGACGGCGAAGCTCGACGGCTCTTCCAGGGCGTCGGGATCGAGGCGGAACGGTTCGCGTGTGAGCCCGAGTCCCGGCTCGACCTCGCGGTCGGAGCGAGTCGCGAAATTGCGCATGAAGCCGAGTGCCTGCAGGCAGTTCGACTTGCCGGAGGCGTTCGCGCCGAACACCCCTACGACGCGGACGGCGGTGGGCTGGCCACGGTCCTCTCCCACGGCCCGGTAGAGCGGCGTCAGGTTGAGCTGCTGTTCAGTACGAAAGGAACGATGGTTGGCGAAGCGGAAACTCAGCAGCATCTCGCCCCAACACCTCCTGTGATGCCAGCTTCAAGCCTCCTTGTGCGAGTAAACCACGCGTAGGGCGCCCAGGGGCAGTCATCCAATGTCACGATCTTTGGTTGCGACCTCGGTCAACTGTCAGGGCTTTTCAGCCTCGCCAGTGACGCTGCGGCCCGCCGGGCTGCGCCGAGCCGTCACCCACTCCTCGATGATCTGTCGCATCAAGGTCGACGCCCCGATGCCTCGGGCGGCCGCTGCCCTCTCCAACTCGACCTGGATGTCCAGGTCGATGCCGAGCGTGGTGACCATCTTTGCCGGCCGCCGCTCCCGTACCACCTCTGCCTGGGCGAACAGCTCGCTCAGGTCGTTCCCCATCACGTAGGCGGTACCGGCCGCGGCCGGCATGCCGGCCAGAGCGCCCTGGGGCTCACCCATGAGACAACCCACCTCCCGCCGTGGTCGTGTGGTCCGGCGTGCGACGGGGTGTCGCCATCCGCGGTGACCGGCTGCGAGTGAACCAGGCGGGCGAACGTTGGTGGCAGGGTTCCGATTGCGGAATCGCGCTGGACGGGCTCAGGCGGTGGGGAGGCGGCTTCGGTGGTGGCCCCCGGGCGCAGGCCCTCGGGCGGGCGGAAGGTGCGGCGGTAGGTCGTCGGAGCGACCCCGATCGATCCGTGCAGGTGCTGGCGCAGCGAGGTCGCCGTACCGAATCCGGCCTGCCGCGCGACCTGGTCGACGCTCAGTTCGGTCGTCTCCAGCAGCAGCCGGGCGTGGTCGGTGCGGTGCCGCAGCAGCCACCGGGCCGGGCTGACCCCGGTCTCCTCGCGGAACCGGCGGGTGAAGGTGCGCACGCTCATGTTGGCGTGCGCCGCCATCGCCCGCAGGCTCGGCGGGTCGTCGAGGCGCTGGAGCAGCCAGGTCCTGGTCGGCGCGGTCGTGGTGTCGTCGCCGACCGGCACCGGCCGTTCGATGTACTGTGCCTGGCCGCCGTCCCGCCACGGCGGCATCACACAGCGTCGGGCCGACCGGTTGGCCACCTCGCTGCCGTGGTCGGTGCGGATGACGTGCAGGCACAGGTCGATGCCGGCGGCGACCCCGGCCGAGGTGAGGATGTCTCCGTCGTCGACGAAGAGCACCTCGGGGTCGAGCCGCACCGACGGGAAGTGGTCGCGGAACCGGGCGGCGTACGCCCAGTGGGTGGTCGCCGGCCGGCCGTCGAGCAGTCCGGCCGCGGCGAGTGCGAAGGCGCCGGTGCAGATCGACATGATCCGGGTGCCGCGCTCGTGCGCCGCCCGCAGCGCGTCGGTCAGCTCGGGGTCGAGAGTGCCCTCGGTCAGTGGTGGACCGCCGTGGATGCCGGGCACGACGACGGTGTCGGCGGTGGCGAGGGCGGCCAGCCCGTGGTCGGGCAGCACCCGGTAGCCGGCGGTGCTGCGTACCGGGGCGCCGTCCCTGGTGCAGGTGGTGACGGTGTAGAGATCGGTGTTGCCGACGAGGGTCCGCGCGGTGCAGAACACCTGCGCGGGGGTGCCGAGGTCGAGGCCGACCACCTCGTCGAGGGCGAGTACGACGACCCGGTGCGGGGCGCTGCCCGGGCCGGCCGCCGGCCGTGCCGGGTCCGCTACCGGCCGAGCGGGATCCGATCCGTTCCGTCGTGCTTCGTTCGCCACCGTCATGGCCTGATTATTGCGCATGATGGCTTCCCGGCCACTGTCGCGGGGGTGCCGGCCGGCCGAGACTGGCCCGGTGAGTCGTACCCGTCTTGTCCATCCCGCCTGGCTCGTCGCCGTGGTCGCCTTCGTCGCGCTGGTCGGCGCGGCCGGGTTCCGGGCCACCCCGGCGGTCCTGCTGCACCCGCTGCACGCCGAGTTCCGCTGGCCGCTGGCGACCATCTCGGCCGCCGTCTCGATCAACCTGCTGCTCTACGGCCTGACGGCGCCGTTCGCCGCCGCCCTGATGGACCGGTTCGGCATCCGGCGGGTGGTCTCGTACGCGCTGCTGATGGTGGCCGCCGGCAGCGGGCTGACCGTCTTCATGACCGCGAGCTGGCAGCTCATCCTCTGCTGGGGTGTGCTGGTCGGGCTCGGCACCGGTTCGATGGCGCTGGCGTTCGTGGCCACCGTCACCGGCCGGTGGTTCGTCAAGCGGCGCGGCCTGGTCACCGGGGTGCTCACCGCCGGCGGGGCGGCCGGGCAACTGGTCTTCCTGCCGGTGCTGGCGAACGTCGTCGCGGCGTACGGGTGGCGGGTGGCGGCCCTGATCGTGGCCGGGGCGGCGCTCGCGGTCGTACCCGTGGTGGTGTGGCTGCTGCGCGACCACCCGGCGGATCTGGGTCTGCCGCCGTACGGCGGCACCGAGGTCGTACCCGGCCGGCCCCGACCGGCGGAGCGGCCGCGCGGGCGCTCGGCGCCCTGGCCGCGGCGGCCCGGACCCGGGCGTTCTGGCTGCTCGCCGCCGGGTTCGCGATCTGCGGCGCGACCACGAACGGGCTGGTCGGCACCCACTTCATCCCGGCGGCGCACGACCACGGCATGCCGCAGACGACCGCGGCCGGGCTGCTGGCCCTGGTCGGCCTGTTCGACATCGCCGGCACGATCGCGTCCGGCTGGCTCACCGACCGGATCGACCCCCGGGTGCTGCTCGCCGTCTACTACGGGCTGCGCGGGCTTTCGCTGCTGGTGCTGCCGAGCCTGTTCGCCGAGACCGCCGGACCGAGCATGCTGGTGTTCATCGTCTTCTACGGTCTCGACTGGGTGGCGACGGTGCCGCCGACGGTCGCGCTGTGCCGGGAGTACTTCGGCGACGCCGGGGCGGTCGTCTTCGGCTGGGTCTTCGCGTCGCACCAGCTCGGCGCGGGGTTCGCCGCCACCGCCGCCGGTCTGGTCCGCGACCAGCTGGGCACCTACGTGCTGGCCTGGTATGTCGCCGGCGGCCTGTCGATCGGGGCGGCGGTGTTGTCGATGATGCTGCGCCGGCGGCGGGCCGACCGGACGAAGTTGCCCGACGTCCCGGTCAACCCGAGGTCCGACGCGCTGACCTGACTGTGAGCATGGCGGGGTCGGTTCAGGTCAGCAGCTTGGCGCGGAACGCGTTGGCCACCGCGTGGGCGCGGTCGTCGGCCTGGAGCTTGCGCAGGATCCGCCGTACGTGGGTCTTGACCGTCTCGCTCGACAGGTTGAGGTCGCGGGCGATCTGAAGGTTGGAGCGGCCGTCCGCGATCAGCCGTACGACCTGGACCTCGCGGTCGGTCAGCCGGCCTCTCGCGGGTTCGGCGGTGTTGCAGCGCTGGGTGGGGATCGCCGCACGCGACGCGTAGTGGTCGCCGCCGTTCGCCGCCCGCCGGGCGAGCAGCGGCATCAGCGCGTTCGCCCGCGGATGGTCGGCCGGTGCCTCGATGGCGCAGAAGACGAGCAGGAGATGGGCCAGCGCCGCCAGCCCGTCGTAGTCGACGCCCTGCACCCGGATCGGCAGCGGCGGAACCGGAAGTGTGCCCGCCCGGCCCGACTCGCAGACCAGGATCCGGGCGGTCGGGAGTTGGAAGGCTATCCGGCGCAGCGCGGCCCGGCGGTTGTCGCCGAGTGCGCTGGCGTCGAGGACGACCAGGTCGACCTTCTCGTCGGGAGCGCCGAACGGCTCCCGGGCGGTGATCCGTGCGGTGAGTACCGATGCGATCCCGAGTCGCAGGGCGTAGGCGTTGATGCGGTCGGCGGTGCCGGCTGCTTTGACGCCCAGGACGACAGTTGGCATTGCGCCACCCCTTCAGAGCCTGCCGACGACATTGAGCAGACTAACTCCGGGAATCCCATTCTGTCACGCCTGCGTTACAGTCAGGTCGTCACGTGGACGGGCCGCGCGGACGGCGGCGCGGCCCGGCTCAACCGTGCGGAGCGGCCGGCCGGGGCGGCACCCCGAGCGCCGCACACGCCTCGTGGTACATCCGCACGACCTCCTTGCGGACCTGCGGGCGTTCGGTCAGCCGCTCGCTGAACGGCACCCGTACGGGCACCGGGTCCCCGTCGACGGTGGCGGCGAAGTCGATCCCGTCCGCGTCCATCCCGGTCATCCGGGCGGCGGTGGCGGTCGGCCGGCCACCCAGCGACCGGCAGATCAGCAGCGAGTCGTCGGGATGGTCGTCGTTCATGTGGCGGCTGATCGCGGCCACCACCTCGGGCGGAAAGGGCTCCACGGTACGGCCCAACTCGGCCAGCACGGCGGTGTTGTGCCGGTATGCCAGCGTCACCTCCCCGACCAGGCGCTCGAACTCCGCCTCGGAGATCGGCATGGCGTCCAGCCGGCGGCGGTAGGCGTCCTTGTACGCCCGGGGGTCGTCGATCGCCGGGAAGCGGTAGAAGTCCACGCCTCCGTCGTCGCCCAACCCGTACGCCTTCGCGACCGCGCGGCCGACGAACAACCCGCCGGACAGGTCGCCCAGGTAACGGGTGTAGTGATGGGCGACGAACCCGGCCGGCCAGGTCCGGCACACCTCCCGCATCCGCTGCACGTACGCCGCCGTCGCCGGATTCGGCGCGATCCGGTCCAGCCAGCCGGCGCCGAGCAGGAACTCCAGGTCGGCCACGAGCGACGGCATCCGGGTGAGCGCGTCATCGACGAAGCCGCCCGCGACCGGGTCGCCGGCCATCGCCGTGGCGGCCTCCTCCAGCACCTCGTAGATGAAGTAGTGCTGGGCGACCAGTTCGGCGTACGCGGTCCGGCTCAGCTCGCCGCCCGTGAGCGCGGTGACGTACCGCTCCGACTCGGCCGCCTCGTGGTCTCGACGGGTCGCCGACCGCAGCCGGGCGGAGAACGACTCGCTTCGCTCGCTCATGGACCTTCCTCCGGGTGGGGGCGGCGCCGTCGGCCGGCGCGCGACCTGCTCCGCGGGGACGCAACCCGCGTCCTGGGAGCCTGACACACCACCAGCGACACACCAAGGGTCCGCCGGAGCCGGCCGGCAGGCGATCCCGGCCACCGGTCACGTCACCGGCCCCGGGCCGGGCGGACAGTCAGTCGACCTCGGGCGTCCGGAACGGCTCCGGCACACCGGTGTAGGTCAACCCGGGGTCGAGCAGCACCGACCAGGCCGGCCGGAAGGCCGCGGCGCGACGGTCCATCTCGATCCGGAGATCGTCCGGCCAGGGTCCGGAGATCCCGTCGAACTTCATCCAGTCCGGCCAGGAGTCGTAGTGCCGCTCGACGGTGTGGCCGTCGGTCGAGACCTCCAGCCGCAGGAAGATCCAGTGACCGTGCGCGGGATCGGCCTCGGCCTCCCACAGCCTCTTCGCCAGCTCGCCCACCTCGCGCGCCACGGCCCACTGGTTGTCGCCGGGGCGCCCGACCGGCGCCGCCTCGCCGGGGCCGAAGCACCGCGCGTTGTCGAGTACCTCGAACCGCAGCGAGCACCGCCCGTCGGACTGGGCCCGGGACCGGGCCCAGTCGACCAGGGCGGCCAGTTCGGCGGTCGGCGCCGGGACCGGCCGGGGCAGTTCGGCGGCCGAGCGCATCGCCGCCCACACCAGGTCCTGCCGCTCGTCGTCGCTGAGCATCCGGACCCGGCGGGGCGGCTCGCCGGTCCCGGCCGGCACGGTCGGCGCGGTGCTTCCCGCGACCAGCCCGAACCCGGCGGCCGTCGCCAGGCCGGCATCGAGGTCGACCGGCTGGTTGCCGATCCGGCCGAGCAGCCCGGCGAGCGTGGCGACGTCGACCGTACGGGAGGTGGCGGCGGCGAGCAGTCGGGCCGCGGCGTCGGCCACCTCGGCCTCCTCCGCGGCGTTCGCCGGCTTGTGGCGGGCCCAGCCGAAGACCACCTCACGCAGCGCCCGGTGGGCCCGCTCCTCGCTGACGACCGCCGGCAACGCCGCCGTCAGCCCGTCGGCGATCCCGTCCGGGTACGGCACCCGCGACCAGCCGCCGTCGTACCAGTAGACGAAGCCCAGCTGCTGCTCCTCGGCGAAGCGGAGCAGGTCCGGCCAGGGCAGCCAGACCGGTGCCCCGGCCAGCAGGTCGATCGGGGGACTGGCGTCGGTGGTCGCGGAATACTCGTGGTCGAAGCCGTACAGCACCGCCCGGCCGCCCTCGACCGGCACCAGGCGGCCCCAGTTGCCACCGTGATCGTCGCGGTACGCGGTGCCGCCGTCGATCCACCACACGTCGTCGTGACCGAGCGTGGCCAGAGCCGAGGCGATCGCGCCCCAGCGGGCCAGCAGGACGTCGGGCTCAGCAAGGTCGGTCTGCACGTCGCCCACCCTGCCAGAGGGTCGCAAACCATCGTCGGCTAAGAACGAGGGATGCCGCGCTACCTGCTCTTTCCTGGCCGACACCACCTGCTGACCCGATTCCAGGCCGACTATCTGAGCCGGCTGGCCGGCACCGACGGCACGGTGGTCTGGGCGGTGACGTCGGCGAACCACGAGAACACGAAACGTAACCCGGTGCCATTTCACCGCCGGGAGGCGGCGATTGAACGCTTCAGCGTGCTCGCCGGGCTGCGGTCGGTGGTGGTGCCGGTCTTCGACACCGCGGCGACCGACCGGTTCGCCGAGGTGACGCTGAAGAACGTCGCGGCCGTCACCGGCCTGGAGCTGACCCCGGCCGACACGGTGGTGGCCTGCTCCACCCCGGAGGTGGCCGCGATGTACGCCCGGCTCGGCTTTCCGATCGCCGGCGTGGAGGCCGACGTCGAACCCGCGCCGGCCCGCCCGTGGGACGTGCTGTTGCGGCTGGCCGCCGGTGACCTGACGTGGCGGGAGTCGGCCCATCCGGCGACCGTCGACGTCTTCGACCGCTACCAGTTGGACGACCTGGTCCGCGCCGTCGTCAACGATCCGGTCGTCGGCGACGAGGGCGGGCTGACCGCGACCCGCGACTACCGGACGTACGCCGAGGCGTTCGCCGACGCCGCGCAACGCAAGTGGGCGGCGGTCCGCGACCACGTCCGGCCGGGTCGGATCGTCGACATCGGTTGCGGCGCGGGCGCGGTGCTGGAACTCGCCGACCGGGAGCCGGCGCTGCGGGAGAGCGACCTGATCGGCGTCGAGGTGGCCCGGCACCTGTTCGAGGAGTGCGTACACAAGAAGGCACAGGGCTTCTTCGCCAACCCCAACGTGTTCTTCTACCGGCGCAACGTGCTCGGCGGGGCGGTGTTCGCGCCACGCTCGGTCGACACCACGATGACGTTCGCGCTCACCCACGAGATCTGGTCGTACGGCGACCGGATGGCGTCGCTGCGCCGCTTCGTACAGGCGATCTACGACCACACTGTGCCGGGCGGGGTGTGGATCAACAGCGATGTGTGCGGGCCGGACGGCCGCGACCGCCCGGTGCGGCTGCGGCTGTCCACCTCGGACGGTGCGAACCCGGCGCGGCCCCGGACCGACCTGGCGGAGCTGCCCGCGGCGGAGGTCGCCGCGTACGTCGGCGGGCTGTCCACGCGGGCCCGGCTGGACCAGTTCGCGGTCGACTACCGCTTCCCGTTCGCCCACCGCCCGGTCGAGGGCCGGCCGGAGACGGCCGAGCTGGCGTTCGACGCCGCGATGGACTTCCTGACCCGCAAGGACTACGTCGACAACTGGTTGTCGGAGACCCAGGAGCAGTTCTGCGGGCTGGAGTACGCCGACTGGAAGGCGTTGCTCACCGACGTCGGCTTCGAGGTCGACGCGGCCAGCGGGGCCTACCGCAACGACTGGATCGTGACCAATCGGCTCACTCCGGTCGCCGAGCTGTCCACGCCGGACGGTGGACCGATCGAATGGCCGGTCACCCATGTCCTGTCGGTCGCCCGCCGCCCACTGAACACGTGAGCGGTCGGCGATGAGGTCGCCGGACAGGGCGCCGCGCGAACCTGGCCGGCGTCGGCCCGTCATCCCCGGTCGGCGTCCCGGAGGGCGCCCCCGCCGGGTTTCGCTGTCGTCCGGACCCGGCCTGTTGGTCCGTTGTCGGGTCGGGTGCCCGATTTGACGTAGCCATTCGGAGGAGGCAACGTAGATCGCGGACGGTCATGAACTCGACCGTTCGGATGATCTGCCCGGCTGGGAGTCGGTGCGCCCGGTGGTTCTGCGGACGTCGGGTCGTGTCGGCCACGGCCACCCTGGTGCGTTCATCCGCGCCCGGCCGTGTCATCCGCCGGCGTTGCCGGCCAACGACAACCCGACACGAGAAACCATGGGGAGTTCTTCATGCTCACTCTGACGGACAACGCGGTGACCGTGATCCGTGACCTGACCACCCAGCAGGAGGTGCCGGAGGGGGCGGGTCTGCGCATCGCGACCGACACCTCCGCGGGTGCGCTGACCCTCGGCCTGGCCGCGCAGCCGGCCCAGGGCGACCAGGTGGTCGACAACTCCGGAGCTCGCATCTTCCTCGACCCCGAGGCGGCCCAGATCCTCGACGACAAGGCGCTGGACGCGTCGGTCGACCCGCAGGGCGGCGTCCAGTTCGGCATCACGGAGCAACAGGCGGGCTGACCGGGGCCGCGCCGGCCGGGTGGTCCGGCGGGCCACCCGGCCGGTGCGCGTCAGTCGACGACCCGTACGTCCTTCCAGAACGCGACCCGGTCGCGGACCATGTCCGCCTCGGGCTTGGGGTCCGCGTAGTACCAGACGGCGTCCGGCGACCGGGCGCCGTCGAGTTCCAGCGTGTAGTAGGAGGCGGTGCCCTTCCACGGGCAGATGGTGTGCGTGTCCGACTCGCGGATCAGGTCGTCGCGCAGTGCCGCGCGCGGGAAGTAGTGGTTTCCCTCCACCACGACGGTGTCGGTGCTCTCGGCGATGACCAGGTCGTTCCAGACGGCTTTCGGCATGCCAGCCACAGTAGGCCGCGACCGGCGGTGCCGGCTAAAGCCGGCCGTCGCGGCCCGGCGAGATCTGCCGGTCGTCCAGCGCGTCCCGCACCGTGATCGCCTCCATCGGGCACGACTCGGCCGCGTCGGTGACCTCCTGGGACGGCTCGATCAGCTCCGCGAGCGCCACCGACGCGTCGGCGACGAGCACGAAGTGGTCGGGCGCCGCGCCGGCGCAGATGCCCGAACCGATGCAGCGGCGTGGGTCGACGTGTACCCGCCAGAGCGCGCTCACCACGTCATCTCCCCCGTCGTGGCCGGTGGCCCGTACTCAAGGTGACGCTAGCGAAAATCGCCGATCCGTGACGCCCCATGTGCTGTTAGTGAGAATTGGTGCATACCGGATCGAGGGGCACCCCGTGCGAGGTGCCCCTCGAAGTCGCGTCAGCGGCCCTGGCCGCCGCCGAGCAGTGCCGCCAGTCGTTCCGCGACGGTCGGTGCGTGCAGGTGCAGTCGGGCGACGTTGACCGCGTCCTCGCCGAGGACGGCGAGCAGCGCCGTGTCGTTGACCGCGTAGACGGTGAAGTAGCCGTGGTGGCTGCGGACCGTGGACTCCCGGAACGGGCCGTGCCGCAGCGCCAGCCCGACCTGCCGGCCGAGCCCGAACGTGGTCGCCGCGAGGGCGGCCAGGTCGTGCGGTTCGGCGTCCCCGGTGATCAGGTCGTGCGCGATGAGCAGGCCGTCGACGCCGCCGAGGACGCAGCCGCGTACGCCGGGAATCTGGATGCGCAGGTCGGACAGTTGGTTGTGGATGGCTACGTACGGCACCGTGTCGCCGCGGGGCGCCAGCCGGGGGTGCGGTTGATCGGGTATCGACCGCTGGGCCGGAGGCTGGGCGATGCGGCGGGGCAGTGTGTAGCCGCTGCCCCCGTTCACAGCTCCATGCTCTCCTCGATGAGGCGCAGCTGGTGGCGGGCGAACGCGAGGTTGGCCCGGCTCTTGCTCACCGCCAGGTAGAGGAACAGGCCCTTGCCGGACCGCGAGCTGAGTGGACGGATCAGGTGGTACTGGGTGTCCAGTGTGATCAGGATGTCTTCGATGCCGTCGGTGAGCTTCAGCATCTCGATCGTCCGCATCTTCGCCCGGACCACGTCGGTGTTCCCGGCGGCGGCGATCGTGAGGTCCAGTTCGGGTGACCCCCCGGCCACCCCGAGCGTCATGCCGCTGGTGTAGTCGACCAGCGCCACGCCGATCGCGCCTTCGATGGACATTGCGCTCTTGAGCGCCACGTCGAGGTTTGCCACGCTGTTTGCCTTTCACAATGAACGGCGTCATCGCGCCGGTCATCCGCCGCCGGGTCGACGGCGGGTACGGCCGGTCGACCCCCGACGCCGTGGGACGTTCCCCCCGGGGTCGAGATTTGCACACCCCCTGTCCGTTCGCACCGGTCGAACCGTGTCCAACCTGGACAGCCAACGCTCCGCCGACCTGTGCGTGGGGCGAACTCGTCGATACGACCGATGTCCGAGAGCGGACCGGATTTGCATCCCGACCCACCGGTGACACTGCGTGACAGGCGGGGTCGTCGGTCGGTCCGCTCAGCGCGGCTCGTCGAGTTGTCCGAGCGGCGGGGAGAACCGGCCGCCCGGCGGGCGGAACCGACCGGCCGGCCGCGCCGGTGACCGGCCCGCCGGCTGCCCGGCGGGGTGGTCGGGCGGTGGTGCGCCCGTCGGGTCGGCGTCCGGCTCCGATCCGGTCCCGGTCAGTGCCGACAGCACGTACGCCAGATGGTGTGAGGTGGCCCAGGCGATCCAACTCGTGGGCGTACCCGGTCCCGGGGTGCGGCGGGCCCGCCGGGCGATCTCGCGGTCCCCCCACGACAGGGCCGCGCCCGCCCAGTGCGGCGCCGAGGTGAGCCGGCCGCACAGGTCGTAGAACCGGTCGTCGGGCCGGCCGCCGGTGTGACGCGACCAGCGGTAGATCCACCACGCGTCCCGGGTGGTGTAGCGCATGGTGGGCAGCGGCCGGGCCGGATGGTCACGTCCTCCCGGCCGCGGCGCGGTGACCCCGTGGTCGCCGAATCCGACCGGCAGGTGCCGGATCCGCCGCCACAGTTCGGCCTCCCAGCGCGGCAACCGGGTGGCGACGTTGCGTGGCAGGTGGGACAGGGTCGGCGGCATCGCGCCGGCGGCGACGGTGACCGACCTCCACCGCTCGCCGATCGCCCAGCCCAGCACCCGCCGTACGGTGTGCTCGGCGCCGGGCAGGTCGCCCGGGTGGGTCAGGGCCCCGAGGTCGATGACGAGGTCGCAGCGCTCGGGCAGCAGTCCGGTGCGCCGCCACACCCGGTCGCAGGCCCGGGTCGCCGTCGCCGGGCCGGGTGCCTCGTCGGGGCGCAGCCGCAGGATGGCCCGCCGGTCGTGCATCCGCGCGGCGTCGCCGTACGCGGTCAGTCGACGGGCACTGTCGGTGACCCTGAGCACCGGCAGCATCGGAATGCCCCACCCGGCGAGATACTCGGCGACGTCGCGGGCCGGGTACGACAGCCCGCCGTCGGGGTCGGGCAGGTCGGCGAGGTCGACGCCGATCCGCAGTCCGCGCGGCAGGCGGTCGCCGACGGCCTTGAAGAAGTCGTACGCGTCCTGCACCGGGCCCCGCGGGGTGGACTGGGCGACCAGGATCGGGGTGACGGACGGGATCCAGCCGGCGTCGAGATGCCTGAGCGCGTCGAGTTCACCGCGCCGGGCACGCAGGATCGGCCGGTAGACGGTCTCCTGTGGATGATCCGGATCGACGAATCCCGTCATTTACCCAATGTATCCAGATGAATGCGAATGGTGACAGGGTGGTTGTGTCGTACTCCTGATCGAGAATGCGGCGCGGCGACGACTCGTGCGCCGGTAAGGTGCGCGGATCGCGGGCGGCTCGACAACGATGGGCGTGGCGTGTCCGGCGGCCGTGGTGGGCACCGTGCACGATAGGGACCGAACGGACGCACCGGGCGGCCCCGTGGTCACCGCACGACGGCATCGCCCCGACCCGGGAGGTGGGATGACCAGCACCGAGCAGCGGCTTGCCGCCCTACGCGGGCGGGTCGCGCCCAGACGGCACAACGCCCGCACGATTGCCGCCCTGACCGGAAACCCCGGCTGCACCCGCCGCGCCGTGCTCGACTCGGCCGGCATCGACAAGCAGCGGATCGCGGCCCACGTCGGCTATCCCGGCCGGTTCGGCCAGTCCCAGTTCGCGATCACCCGGGGCAACGCGTTCGAGGCCAGGGTCAAGGAGAACGGCTGCGCCGAACTGCTCGACCTGCTGCGGCAGCGGCTCGGCGTGCCGATCCCCGAGGCGTCGTACGACGACCTGGCCGGACCGCCGGCCACCGACATCGTGCAACCGGCCGTGGACGGCGGCAACGCCGAACGGCACGCCCGCTCGATGGAACTGCTCGTCCGGGCCGCCACCGACGCCGGCCCGACCAGCACCCTGTTCGACCACCCCATGCTGCGGCTCGACGTCGCCGGCCGGCCGGTCTATCTGGAGCCCGACCTGATCGCGCTGCAGATCGGCGGCCGGTTCCACGTCGTGGAGATCAAGTCGTTCGCGGTCATCGACGAGCAGGCCGACGCCGCCAAGGTCGCCGCCGCGGCCACCCAGTCGGCCGTCTACGTGCTGGCGATGCGCGGCATGCTGGAGCAGGCCGGGCTCGACCCGGAGATCGTGTCGCACGAGGTGGTGCTGGTCTGTCCGCGCGACTTCGCCAACCAGCCGACGGCCGCGCTCATCGACGTACGCAAGCAGTTGTCGACGCTGCGCCGGCAGCTCACCCGGATGGCCCGGGTCGACGACCTGCTGGTGGGGCTGCCCGCCGACCTCTCGTTCGACCTGGCCGCCGGCGCCGATGGCGTACCGACGCGGTCCCCGGCCGAGCTCGCCGCGGCACTGTCCACCGTCGACGCCCGTTACGCCCCGGAGTGCCTGTCGGCCTGCGAGCTGTCCTACTTCTGCCGCTACGAGGCCCGCACCGGCACCGCCGCGCTCGGCCGGCCGGTACGCGACGCGCTGGGGGGCATCGACTCGGTCGAGACCGTGCTCGCCCTGGCCGCCGGCGAGATCGAACCCGACGACGACCAGGTCGAGGCGGCGCTGCGGCTGCGGACCGCCGCCCGCCTGCGCGCCGAGGCGTTCGCATGAGCGACCCGTACGGTGCCACCGCCGGACGCGGCGGGACGGACCGGTGAGTGCCCTCACCGCGCTGGCCCGGGCCCGGGCCGCCGCCACCGGCACGGCGCAGCGGATCACCACCGTCCGGCACGTCCACATCGCCGACCGCCCGCTGGTCTTCGTGCCGCTGGCACTCGCCGGTGAGGCGAACGCCCCGCTGGGCTGCCTCGTCGGTCCGGCGTACGACGAGCCGACCCTGCTCGTGGTGCCGCAGCCGCGCAACCGCGACCAGCGGTTCGCCTTCGCCGAGTCGCTCGCGGCCGTCATGTTGACCTATCTGGACAGTTTCCGCGGCGTCGCCGAGGCGGTGCCGACCGACCGGGGGCGTGACGTCCGCTACCGGTTCGTCGACGCGCCGCAGATCCTGGTGCCCAACCCCGCCGGCATCGGGTTCGTCCGCCTGCTGGGCCGCTCGACCCGGTTCCGCCGGACCGACGGCGACTACCCGGTGCCACCGGCCGTGCCGCTGCTCGGCCGGTGGATGACGTTTCTCGCCGACCGGGCCGAGATGCCGGGGTCGTCGATGCTGGTCGCGGCCACCGACGCGTTGTCCGCCCACTGGGCGACCGGGCAGAGCGCGCTGGAGGACGCCCACCTGGGCTCGCTGCTCGGCTGGATCTCGCCGCCGCCCGGCCGGACCGGCGCGCAGGCGGGGCGGGACGCCGAGGACCCCGCGGTCTGCCCGCCGGCGGGGCCGGCCACCGACCCCGGCTTCGACAACGACGTACTTGCCCCGCTGGTCCGCGCGATCCGGGACGCCGAGGCCGACGGCACCGACGACGGTCCCGCCCGCGCCGTGGGGCTGCGCGCCACCGCCGAGCTGGCGGACGCCCTGCACGGCCAGCTCGAACCCACCTGGCGGGCCATGTGGGACGCGGTCACGCTGCTGCGCGAGCTGCCGCCCGGCGCGCGGGTCGCCGGACGGTGGGCCGACGACCGCGACGCCTACAGCGACTACGCCGTCTACGTCGACGGCGGCCATCCGCAGCCGAGGCGGGACGGGGCCGTCGCCGCCGCCCAACGCCTGCACCGGCTGGAGAAGGCGCTCACCTCCTACGCCGTGCAGCGGGCGTACGACGATCCCCTGGTGATGGCCGAACACCGGTTGACCGGCGAGGCGTTCGTCGGCGAGGTGACCCTCGCCGACGCGAAGCGGGTCGACGACAGCGGCAAGCGGCCGGTGCTGCGTCCCCGGATCCAACTCGTCACCGCGGACCCGGTGCGGCTGACCCCCGGCACCGTCCTGATCTCACCCGCCCGGCCGGCGCAGAAGGCGAGGGTCTGCTTCGTCACGGCCGCGCCGGGGGAGTCGAAGACCGAGGTGGTGCTCGAGCTCTCCGGCGGCATGGGACGGTCGCGTACCGCCGCGCCGGGCAGCGTGCCCGAGGTCGGGGAGCGGCTCTGCTACACCACGATCACCGATGGCTTCAGCCCGCCGGGCACCTTCCCGGCCCGGGAGGCGACGCCGTGGACGCACGGCGGGCCGCCGGTCGACGGCGCCGTCGGCGACACCGGGGCGACCGAAGACTGGTCCTGATCACGCCCGTTCCGGTTCGCCGCGGTCGTTGGCCCGGTCGTACGCCTCGCGGGCGGCGGCGATGGCGGCGCGGTGCCGCTCGGCCCACCCGGTCAGTTCGACGAGCGAGCGGTACAGCTCCCGTGCCATGTCGGTGGCGACGTATTCGACGCGTGGCGGGACCGTCGGGTAGACGGTGCGGACGAGCAGGCCGTCGCGTTCCAGGTTGCGCAGGGTCAGGGTGAGCATCCGCCGGCTGATCCCCCGCACGTTGCGCTCCAGTTCGGTGAAGCGCACCGGCCCGTGGGTCGCCTCGACCAGGATGCCGATGCTCCACTTCCCGCTGACCCGGTTGAGCACGTCGTAGACCGTGCACACCTCGGGGTTGCGTGCCTCGACCGGCACATCCGTGTGCCCCTGGGACATGAAAGTGCCTCCTTCCAGCCTCGTTGATGGTCACACATCATGGGTTCAGTAACAAAAGGTGCCCTATTGCGGCTGCGCCGAAAATCCGTGAAGGAGAACGATGTCCGGACCCACCATGCCCGCCGCCCGCCGGTGGCTGGCGCTCGGCGTGCTGTGCAGCGGAACGCTGCTGGTCATCCTCGACGGGAGCGTGGTGACCGTCGCGCTGCCGATCATCCAGCACGATCTGGGCTTCTCCCGGTCCGGCCTGGCCTGGGTGGTCAACGCCTACCTGATCGCCTTCGCCGGCCTGCTCCTGCTCGCCGGCCGCCTCGGTGACCTGATCGGTCGCAAACGGGTGCTCCTCGCCGGTCTCGCCGTCTTCACCGTCGCCTCGCTGCTGTGTGGCGTCGCCGGCAGCAGCGGGGAGCTGATCGCCGCCCGGTTCGCGCAGGGGGTGGGCGGCGCGATGGCCTCCGCCGTCGTACTCGGGATGATCGTCACGATGTTTCCCGAGCCGGGGGAGCGGGCCAGGGCCATCGGCGTCTACAGCCTCGTCCAGGCCAGCGGGGCGGCGATCGGACTCATCGCCGGCGGCGTGCTCACCCAACTACTGAGCTGGCACTGGGCGTTCTTCGTCAACGTGCCGGTCGGGATCGCGGCCGTCCTGCTGGCCTACCGGCTGTTCCCCGCCGAACGCGGGCCGGGCCTGCGGGCCGGCCTCGACCTGCCGGGCGCCGCCCTGGTCACCGGCGGGCTGATGCTGCTCGTCTACGCCATCGTCGAAGCCGAGCGGCACAGCTGGGGCAGCCCGCGGACCGCGGGACCGGCCGTCCTGTCGATCGTCCTGCTCGCCGGGTTCGTGATCCGGCAGGCGACCGCCCGCCAGCCGCTGCTGCCGCTGCGGATCTTCCGCTCCCGCGCGGTCTCCGGCGCCAATCTGGTGATGCTGCCGCTGGTCGCCGGCATGTTCGGCTTCCAGTTCCTGACCGCGCTCTACCTGCAGCGCCTGCTGGACCTCGATGCGCTGCGCACCGGGCTGGCCTTCCTGCCCGCCCCGGCGGCGATCGCGCTGGTCTCGGTCGGTGTCGCCGGGCGGCTCGCCGCCCGGTTCGGTCCGCGTACGGTGCTCGTGGCCGGCCTGACCGCGATCGCCGCCGGACTCCTGCTGCTCGCCCGGGTGCCGGCCGACGCCCGGTACGCCGTCGACGTGCTGCCCGCGCTGGTCCTGATCGGTGCCGCGTTCGGGGCGGTCCTGCCCGCGCTGATGGGCCAGGCGATGTCCGCCGCGACGCCGGCCGACTCGGGACTCGCCTCCGGGCTGGTCAACACCACCCAGCAGGTCGGCGCGGCGATCGGCACCGCGGTGCTGGCGGCCCTGGCGTCGGCACGTACCGGTGCTCTGCTCGCCCAGGGGGCGGGTTCCGCCGCCGCGCTGGCCGGCGGCTTCCGGGTCGCGTACGCGGCCAGCGCCGCGTTCGCGCTGGCCGGCGTGGTGGCGGCGGTGCTCGTCCTGCGCCGGCCCGCGAAGCTGCCGGCGGGGCGGCCGGTCGACGCCTGATCCGGCGACGCCGCCGGCGGACCGTCGCACCGGATCGGGTGACCCGGGTCGGGTAACGTGCGACGACCGGTGATGGCGAGAGTCCAGGGGGCGACGGTGACCGTGCGGATGACTCCCGTGCTGCCGCCCGGCGTCGAAGCCGGGCGGGTGGTCGAGGCGGTGCTGGCCGACCTGCGGTCCGGCCGGCACCGGGGCATCGTCGTCGACTCGCCGCCCGGTGCCGGCAAGTCGACGCTGGTGGTCCGGGCCACCATCGAGCTGGCGGCGGCCGGTGAACCGCTGATCGTCATCGCGCAGACCAACGAGCAGGTCGACGACCTGATCGCCCGGCTGGTCACCGACGCCCCGGAACTGCTGGTCGGGCGCCTGTCGGCCGCCGACTACGTACCCTCCGAGCGGGTTTCGGCACCCGGGACGGTCCGGGTCGCGGCGAAGGTCGCCGACCTCGGCGGGTCAGCGGTGATCATCGGTACGGCGGCCAAGTGGGCCACCGTCGCCGACGGCTCGTGGCCGTGGGCGATCGTGGACGAGGCCTACCAGATGCGGTCGGACGCCCTGCTGCGGGTGGCCTCCCGGTTCGAGCGGGCGCTGTTCGTCGGCGACCCCGGTCAGCTCGACCCGTTCTCGACCGTGGAGACGTCGCGCTGGACCGGGCTGACCTGGGATCCGATGCAGAGCGCGGTCGCGGTGCTGCTGCGGCACAACCCGGATCTGCCGGTGCACCGGCTGCCGGTCTCGTGGCGGTTGCCGGCATCGGCCGCGCCGCTGGTGGCCGAGGCGTTCTACCCGTTCACCGGGTTCCGGGCCGGCACGTCCGGCCCCGACCGGGTGCTGTCGCTGACCGGGCCGGGCGACGGCGGGCCGGCTGACGCGGCCGTCGACCTGGCGGCGGCGACCGGCTGGGCACTGTACGAACTGCCCGCCCGGCACACCCTGCGCACCGACGTCGAGGCGGCCGCCGCGTGCGCGGCCCTCGCCGTACGGATGCTGGAGCGTGGGGCGGTGGCGGTCTCCGAACGCGCCCGTTCGGGTGCTCCGGTCGACGCCACCCGGATCGCGATCGGCGCCGCCCACCGCGACCAGGTGGCGGTCATCCGGTCGATGCTCCCGGCGTCGGCGGCCGGCGTCACCGTCGACACGGCCAACCGGCTCCAGGGCCGCGAGTACGACGTCACGGTGGTCCTGCACCCGCTCTCCGGGCGGCGCGACGCGACCGCCTTCCACCTGGAGTCCGGACGGTTGTGCGTGCTCACGTCGCGGCACCGGCACGCCTGCCTGGTCGTGGCCCGGGCCGGCATTCCCGAACTGCTCGACGCCCACCCGTCCACCGAACCGGTGCACCTGAACGTTCCGGTCCGGTTCCCCGACGGGTGGGAGGCGAACCAGGCCGTCCTGGCCCGGCTGCCCGTCGTACGCCCCTGAGCGGGCCGGACGCCGAAAGCCGGATGGCCGGTCGGGATCCGACCGGCCATCCGTTTTCCGTGCCCTGCCTAGCTGAGGAACTTCTCGATCGCGGCGGTGATGGCACCCTCGTCCGGTGCCGCGTACGCCTTCATCGTCGAGGAGTTGTAGGAGATGTAGCTCGGGCAGCGGTTGGCCGGGGCGTTGACCTGGTCGCCGGTGCCGAGCTTCTGCCCGGTCTTGGCGGCGTAGAACGCCACGTCGAGCCGCGACGAGATGTAGTCGACCTGGATCGGCTTCTCGTCCCGGTCCTTGTAGTCGCACTTCTTCGGGGTGCCCTCGCTGCCCGGCACCGTCGTCAGGCAGGCGACCACGCTGACGGTGGTGAAGTCGGCCGACTTGGCGTAGAACGGCTTGTCGTAGCCGACCGACCGGGTCCGCCAGTCGCTGGCCCGGTCCGGCGAGTTGGAGAACGCGTAGACCTTGGTGGTGTTGCTGCCCGCGGTGTAGTCGGCCGCGTTGAGGATCGCGCCGCCGGCGCACACCTCCTCGAAGTCGCTGCTGTACTTCGCGGTCACGGCGTTGTTGTTCGCCGGCGGGGGAGAGTCGGGCGACGGCTCGCCGCTCGGCTCGGTGCCGCCGGGTTCCTCCGTGGTGGAGGTCGTCGGCTGCGTCGTCACCTCAGGCTCGTCGTCGCCACCGGCGAGCAGCGCGATACCCAGGCCACCGACGGCCAGCAGCAGCACCAGGACGGCGACGCCCATACCGATCAGCAAACCGTTATTGGACCTTTTCGGCGGCTGTCCATATGGCGGGACGGGTTGGGCGTACGTCGGCTGCTGCGGGGGGTAGTCGCCCATCGGCGGTCCCGACATCGGCGTGGTGGGCGGGCCGTAGGAGGGGCCGGGCGGCGGTCCGTAGGAGGGTCCGGGCGGAGCCGCCCACCCTCCCATCGTTGGGTCGGGCTGACCAGGTGCCGGAGACCCGGGTGGCGGGTTCCAGCCCCCGATGTCGGGTCCGGCGGGCCTGAGTAGGGCGGGTAGGGGTTACTCATCGTGCGTCCTTACTAGCGTGCCGACTTCGTTGAGAGCCCAGCGCATCTCCACGACCGGCGTCGCCGACCGCTCGTCGGGTCTAACATGATCGGTCCAGTTTTGTAAAACCGGGCTTTACCTCATATTTCAGAGGGAAGTTGCGCAATACTCAACCTCCCGCTGAGGATGTCGTACCCGTCTGTGAGGGTATGCGGTGATGGCAAGCCCCAAGATCCGGCGGCCCCTGGCCCGGGTCCGCAGCCCGGGCGGGGTGCGGTACTCCTACCGCCGTGACTACGCTCCGTAGGGGTGACGGCTTCGTCGGCATGGTCATTCCGGCTGTGGGATCTTGGCGATCGACCCCCGGGACGCCTCCACTGTGTACCGGCGGGCGGAGTGGGCCAACTTGTCGGTGGCGGCCCGCACGAGATCGATGCCGAGCACGTCCGCCAACCTGGTGAGATAGATCATCACATCGCCGATCTCGGCCCGCACCCGTTCACCCGCCGGACCGTCCATCACCTCGGCCGCCTCCGCCGGTGTCAGCCACTGGAACTCCGCGACCAACTCGCCGACCTCGCCCGCGAGTGCCATGGCCAGGTTCTTCGGGGTGTGGAAGCGCTGCCAGTCCCGCTCGGCGGCAAAGTCCCGCAGCCGGTGGGCGAGATCCTCGACGGACGGTTCGCGGGGCTCCGGGGCGGGGGAGGGGTGGCCGGTCGTCATGGCCGCTGACCTTAGCCGCCGGACCGAATAGGGTTCGGGTGGGTGGACGTCGCGGGTGGCGAGTTGTCGCCGCGGTTGCGGGACGGGCCGTCCGAATGCCAGCACCGACCGTGTCACCGAGGGGAGCCAGCCATGGCCCGCAGCATCGCGACCAACGACCGGGTCGACCGGGCACGTCTCGTGGAGTTCCTCACGCCGCGCCACCGCGCCATCGTGATGACCACCCGGCCGGACGGGCGCCCCCAGGCGTCCCCGGTCACGTGCGGCGTCGACTCCGCCGGCCGAATCGTGATCTCCACCTACCCGCAGCGGGCCAAGGTGCTCAACGTCCGACGCGATCCACGGGTGTCGGTGTGCGTGCTCTCCGACGACTGGAACGGCCCGTGGGTGCAGGTCGACGGCACCGCCGAGGTGCTCGACCTGCCCGAGGCGCTGGAGCCGCTGGTCGACTACTTCCGGGTCATCTCCGGCGAGCACCCGGACTGGGACGAATACCGCGACGCGATGCGCCGCCAGGGCAAGTCGCTGATCCGGGTCAGCATCGAGCGGTGGGGCCGGTCGCCACCGGGGGCTTCCCCGCCCACCTGGCCGCCGACTGACGGCGCCGGCGGCCAGACCGGCCGCCCCGGACCGCCCGCCACGTCCGGCGCCCGGAGCGGGTCAGAGGAAGGGCGCCGGGAAGGGGCGGCAGTCGTACCGCTGGGCGATCGTCGCGAGTTCCGGCAGTTCCACCCAGTTGGTCCAGTCGCTGTTGAGGCTCAGCCGTTTGCCGACCCGTTCGAGCACGATCTGCTCGTAGTCCATCAGCAGCATCCCGTCCTCCTGG
Source organism: Polymorphospora rubra (assembly GCF_018324255.1). Classification (GTDB taxonomy): domain Bacteria; phylum Actinomycetota; class Actinomycetes; order Mycobacteriales; family Micromonosporaceae; genus Polymorphospora; species Polymorphospora rubra. The sequence continues at coordinate 1,345,611 of NZ_AP023359.1, read as the reverse complement.
TCCTGGTCGAGCAGGGCCAGCACCGCCCGGATCATCCGGGCCAGGTTCGTCCGCCGCTCGGCGTGGTCGCCCTCGTTGACGAGATTGAACGCCACCGACATGCGGGGGCGAACCCGATGGCCTCGCCGGTCGAGCGCCCGTCGCGGCGGGCGAGCGCCTCGAAGACCACCTGCATGCCGTCGCGCTGGATCTCGGTGCCGTCGACGACCCGTCCGCCGACCTCGTGCCCGACGATGGGCAGCGCCTCCGTCGGGGCCAGGCGGGTCCTGGTCTGGAACGTGTACTGGAGCGCCACGTCCCCAGCATGGCCCGCCGGCAGCCCGGCGCGGAGCGGATCGCCGCTTCCGGGAAGCGAACCGGGGCTGGCGGTCAGCGCCAGTCGGTCACGGTGGTCACCTCGTCCACGATCTGCCACCACCAGGAGGCGGCGCGGAACCGCTCGAACGCCTCGGTGCCCGTCCGGAGCACCGTCGCGTCGAGCCGGCCGGCCGAGGTCGCGGCAGCCGTCAGCGGGCCGACCGTACGGCCGATGCGTTCGGTGTCGAGGACCAGCGACCGCCGTCGCAGCACGGCGAACAACCGGCGGACCAGTTCGACGTGCCGGCTGATGTCGTCCGGGCCGATCTGGCCGGTGTGGTCCGGCTCGGCGGGGCTCAGCCGCCCGTCCGCGGTGCGGTACATCGGCATCGAGTCCGCCTCGCAGCCGGCGGCGAGGATCCGGCCGATCCGGACGAAGTCGTAGCTGGCGTCCGGCGACGGGGTGAGGTCACCGGGGCGCAGGTCGGCCGGTAGCGCGGCCCACGGGTGCACCGCGGTCAGCGAGGGCTGCTCACGCAGGAGCGCGGTGAGCCGGTCGACGGCGCGTACGGCCACCAGGTGTCCGTTGGCGACCAGGAAGTCGGTGCGGGCCGGGGTGGCGGCCAGGCTGAAGGCGGTGCCGGCCGGCAGGGTGATCGACAGCGGCAGCACGGTCAGCGGTGACCGCTGGACCGGCGGCTGCGGTGCGTGGACCGGCGGCGGGGTGCTGCCGCGCTGCGCCAGGTGGCCGGTGTGTGCCGGCTGGGCCACCTGCGGCGGCGCGACGGGTGGCGGGTGTCCCATCGGCACGTGCACCGGCGGGCCGGGGGGCCGCTGGGCGGTGTGTGCCGGTGGGTGGACCCCGGTCGGCGTCACCGGGTGCGCGGCGGTCTGCGGGTGACCCGGATGGCCGGGCCGGTATCCGGGCGGAGCCGTCGTCGGTGCGGCCGGCCGTTGCGGCTGGTGCGGTGGGTAGGCCGGGCCGGGGCGCTGGTGTTGCGGGTGGACCGGTGGTGGTCCGACCGGCCGTTGCTGCTGGGTGTGCTGCGGCGGTGGCGCCACCGGCCGTTGCGGCTGGTGCGGTGGGTAGGCCGGGCCGGGGCGCTGGTGTTGCGGGTGGACCGGTGGTGGTCCGACCGGCCGTTGCTGCTGGGTGTGCTGCGGCGGTGGCGCCACCGGCCGTTGCGGCTGCGGGTGGTGTGGTTGGGGATGTTGGGGCTGGGGGTGGTGCGGTGGCTGGGCGTGCGGTGGCTGGACGTGCGGTGGCGGTCCGACCGGCCGCTGCGGTTGAGGGTGCTGCTGCGGTTGAGGGTGCTGCTGCTGCGGGCGGGCCTGCGGGTGGGGCTGGCCGTGCGGCGGCGGGGCCACGTGCGGCGGCCGGTACGGCGCCGACGCCTGCTGCGGCTGCGGCATCGTCGGCCGGTGCTGCGGATGCGGGGCGTGCGGCTGCGGCGCCGGACGGTAGTGCGGCTGCGGCTGCGGCATCGCCGGCCGGTGCTGCGGGTGGGGTGCGTGCGGCGCCATCGGGCGGTAGGGCGGCGCGCTCGACGGCGGCCCGCTCATCGGGGCGACCGGTCCGGCGGGTGGCCCGCTCATCGGGGCGATCGGCCCCGCCGGCGGCCCGCTCATCGGGGCGATCGCGCCACCGGGCGGGCCGCTCACCGGCGCGGTGTAGCTGCGCGGATCGATCGCCGCGAGGGCGGCGGCCGGCACGTAGAGGCTGCCCTCCGCCACCACCATCTCGGGCTGTTCCAGGGTGGTCGGCGCGATCTGGAGCGTACGGTGCAGCAGCGTCGCGACCAGCGGGATCCGGCTCGATCCGCCGACCAGGAACACGCCGGCGAGTCCGGCGGTGTTGACCGACGCGGAGCGGATCGCGTTCTGGGTGGCCAGCAGGGTCCGGTCGAGCACCGGCCGGGCGAACTTCTCCAGTTGCTCGCGGCCGACCGGCACGTCGATGTCGATGACCGGTACGTGCACGATCGCCGACGGGGCCCGCGAGAGCATCTCCTTGGCGCCGCGGACGTCCTCCCAGAACTGCTGGCTCATCCGGCGTTCGGCGGAGGTGGACGGTGTGATCAGCCGCTTCCAGCCGTCGGGGTCACGTTCGGCGAAGACCTCGCCGAGGTATTCGACCACCGCCGCGTCGACGTCCAGCCCGCCCGCGTCGTCGACCCCGTCGGTGGACAGCACCTGGAGGTTGTCCGGGGTACGGCGGACGACGGTGGCGTCGAACGTGCCGGCGCCGAAGTCGTAGACGACGAGGTTGCGGCCGATCGGCAGTTGGTGGCGCAGGACGGCGATGAAGTAGCTGGCGGCCGCGACCGGTTCGGGGACCAGGCGGGCGTTGTGCAGGCCGGCCCGGGCGGCGGCGTTGGCCAGCATCGCCCGACGTTGGGCACCCCATTCGACGGGGTGGGTGAGGACGGCCTCGGTGATCTGCCGGCCGCCGACGCGGGCCGCCTCGGCGTGCACCCGGCGCAGCACGGCGGCCATGAGTTCGACCACCGGCAGTTCGGCGTCGCCGAGGAGGACGGTGCCGTCGTCCACCCGGCGCTTCGGGTTGCGCTCGAAACGGTCGGGGTGGACCCGGGAGTGCTGGACGGCGTCCCGGCCGACGACCATGTCGCCGTCCGGGGAGGCGTAGACGGCCGAGGGCATCTGCGGCGACCCGTCGAAGAGCAGGGGCGGCACCGTCCGTCCGGCCACCGCAGCACTGCCACGGTGTTGGACGTGCCAAGGTCGACCCCCAGTCGCAAGCCCGCCACCATGATGCGAGTTTAGATCGGCTCGGGTAGCGCCGACTGAGTCGCTGTGCTCAGGTGTCCGTCCACGTCATCCCCCTATCAGACGATCTCGGCGCAGCTCTGGGTGTTATGTCGGTATTCTCGGATGAAGTAGGGCCCGTGCCCGGCGGTCACGCCAGTGCCATCCGGGCCCAGCGGCTCGGGGTCAGGGTCATCACCCGGAACGGACAGTTGCGGTCGGTCAACATCGTGTAGGCGTGGATCGCCCGCTCGGCGGCGTCCTGGGCCTGCTCGGCGGCGGTCATGCCGCGGCCCCGGTTGCGGAACAACGCGCCGTAGAAGGCCGAGCAGAAGACCCCGCTCTCGTGCCAGCCGATCTGCCCTGACGTGCCGATATAGGTCACCTCGCCGTGCAGGCAGTCGCGGACCGCCTTCTGCCAGGCGCCGGTGCCGGTGCGGCAGCCGTCGGCCAGGATCGCTCCGGTCGAGATCCCCTTGCCCTGCTGGGCGGCGGTCTCGCCGAGCTGCTCCAGTGACACGCTGGTCCGCCCATCACTGCTGCTGAACGTTGGCGTGACGCTGTGGTCACCGTGCGCCATCACGTGCAGTACGTCACACGGCGCGGTGAACGCCGACAGCACCGTGCTCGGGTCGCGGGACCGGACGAAGTCGATGTCGACGATCGGTGCCTCGAAGCCGGCGTTGATGTTCTGCAACGTGGACTGGACGAAGGTCATCGCCGCGTCGAACGAGGCATCCAACCCGATGTCGAGCAGGCTCACTCGCTTTGCCCTCATCGACGTCGTCCTCCCCAGGTCGCGACGGTGTGGTGCCGGATCGGCGGCGTGGGCCCGCCGGGCCGGTGGTGTGCCGGGCCCGGGCTGACCGTACCGCCGCCGTAGAGCCGACCGTACGGGCTGCCGTCGCCGGCTGTCCTCCCCACGAGTGGACCACGGGGGTACGACCTTCCGGCCCATTGCGCCCCGCGGCACCGTCCGGTCCGGCCGCCGGGCGGGGCGTCCGACACCCGGCGGGTGGATCACCAGCTGCGCCGCATCCGCGCCATGACCTCCTCCTGGGAGCGTCCCCGCCCCCGCTCCAGGGCCGCCGCGTGCCGAACCGGCGGCAGGTGTCCGGCGATCTCGGCGGCGTACCCGGCGAGGTCCGGGTCCATCGCCTCGGGCGAATAGCCGATCCGGTCGCCGAGCCAGCGCACCGAACCGCACAGCTCGGCCGCCCCGGCCGGGTCGCCGGTACGGCACCGGACGTACGCGTACGTGGCGACCCCCACCAGCCAGCTGGTGGCGTCCTCGCTGGCGTACGTGAGCTCGATCATGCGGACCAGCCAGGCCCGGGCCACCGTCGCTTCGCCCCGGGACAGTTCCGCCTTCGCCAGCAGCCACAGACACGACACCGCCGCCCAGGTGTGGCTGATCTCGTCCGCCTCGGCCAGCCCGTCGGCGAGCAGCGGCACCGCCAGGTCCGGTCGGCCGGCCCGTAGTTCGGCACTGCCGAGGCTCATCAGCGCCTCGGCGACGGTGACCCGGGCACCGGTGCGGCGGGCCAGGTCCAGTGCCTGCCGCCCGTGCTCGCGGGCCGGTTCGACGGCACCGGCGAACGACTCGAAGTACGACATCGTGGCGAGCACCAGGGCGCGTACCGGTCCGTCCGTGGTCAGCTCGGCGTGCCGGGCGGCCAGCCACAGCGCCTTGGCGACCCCGTCGAGCGCGCCGTCGAGATAGCGCAGCAGGGCCAGCCCGACCGCGGCCTGGGCCCGTACCGCGTGGTCGACGGCGTGGTCGTCGTCGAGGTGCAGAACCGGTTCGAGGAAGCGCAGCCCCTCGGCGATGTGCCCACGCCGGTACCAGAACCAGTAGGCACCCGCCCCGATCCGCAGCACCGACGCCAGATCGCCCACGTCGGTCGCCGCCGTCAGCGCGGCCCGGACGTTGGGGCTCTCGGCGTGCATGCGCCGCATCCAGTACGTCCCGTCCGGGCCGCGTAGCCCGCCGTCGGCCGCGGCGGCCAGTTCGCGTACCCAGGTGATCTGGTTGCGGACCAGCCGGGCCCGGTCGGCGGCACCGGTCCGGCGGGCGGCGTACCGGCGCAGCGTCTCCAACATGCGGTAGCGGTACGGCTCGCGGCGTTCGACCACCAGCAGGGACTTGGTGACCAGCTCGGTCAGCACGGCGAGGATGTCGGGCCGGCCGGTGACGGTCCGCGCGCCGGCCAGGTCGAAGCTGCCCTCGAAGACGGCCAGGGCCGTGAAGACCTCGCGCTCGTCGGCGTCGAGCAGGTCGTACGACCAGTCGACGGCGGCGAGCAGGGTGGCGTGCCGGGAGTCGCCGCGCCCGCCGCGCAGCAGCGTGAACCGGTCGTCGAGGTGCTCGGCGATCTGCCGTAGCGAGAGCACCCGGCACTGGGCCGAGGCGAACTCGATGGCCAGCGGCATCCCGTCGAGGTCGGCGCAGAGCCGGGCGACGAGGTCCCGCTCGGCGGCGTCCGGCCGCCAGCCGCCGCGCAGCGGCGCGGCCCGGTCGACGAACAACTCGACCGCGTCGGCGGACGCCAGCGGCGGTACGTCGTACACCTGCTCACCCTCGGCCCGCAGCGCCTCCCGGCTGGTGGCGAGCACGCGGACGTCCGGGCAGGCGCCGAGCAGCCGGGTGACGAACCGGGCGACGTCGTCGACCAGGTGCTCGCAGTTGTCCAGGACGAGCAGCAGGCGGCGGGACCGCAGCACGTCCGGCAGGGCGCCGGCGCCGGCGATGCCCAGCGCGGTGGCGACCGTCTCGGCGAGCAGCGATCCGTCGTGCAGGCCGGCGAGTTCGACCAGCCACGGCCCGTCGCCGCCGGTGCGGTCCAGGGCGACGGCCAGGGCCAGCCGGGTCTTGCCCATGCCGCCGGCACCGGTCAGGGTCACCAGCCGGTGCCGGTCGAGGAGTTCGCCGACGGCGGCGACCTGGCCGCCGCGACCGATCAGTGTGGACAGCGGGTACGGCAGGTTGTGGGCGGCCTGGGCCGGCGTGACGGGCACCGCCGCGCGGTTCGTCGGCGCCAGCAGGGCCGGGTCCTGCCTGAGGATGGCGTGCTGGAGCGCGGCCAGCGCCGGACCGGGGTCGATGCCGAGTTCGTCGGCGATCCGCTCCCGGGCGGTACGCAGTGCGGCCAGCGCGTCGCCCTGCCGGCCGGCCCGGTAGAGGGCGAGCGCCAGCAGTTCCCAGCCGCGCTCGCGTAGCGGATGTTCGGCGGTGAACGCCTGGAGTTGGGCCGCCGCCGTGTCGGGGCTGCCGAGGGCGAGCGCGGCCGCGAGCCGGTCCTCGGTGGCGCCGATCTGGAGTTCCCGCAGGCGGTTGGCCTCCGGCAGGGCGAAGGGCCGGTCGGCGCAGTCGGCGAAGGCGGGGCCGCGCCACATCGCCAGCGCCCTGTCCAGCACCTCCGCGGCCCGGGCCGGGTCGCCGGTGGTGTCGCCGGTGCCGTGGACGCCCGCGGCCGGCGCGCCGCCCGCCACCGGCCGGATCGCGCCGGCGAGCAGCTGGTGGCCGGCCGTGGCCAGCTCCGCGAACCGGCTCGCGTCCAGCGCGCCGGGCGGCAGCCGTAGCGCGTAACCGGGACCCTGTCGGACCAGGATGCTCGCCGGCCGCCGGGCGCGCCGGTCCGGCTCCAGGACCCGGCGCAGTGACGAGATGTAGCCCTGGAGGGTGATCTGGGCGCTCGGCGGCGGCGCCTCCGGCCAGACGTCCTCGATGAGCACGTCGAGCGGCACCATCCGGCCGTCGGCGATGACGAGCCGGGCGAGTACGGCACGTGGGTTCGGCCCGCCGAGCGCGGCCGGTCGGCCCGCGTGGTGCACGGTCAGCGGGCCGAGCACCCCGACGGTCAGGGTGTCCGGTGGTTCGTACGTGCCGGCCATCGAAGTCCCGCCCCCGGGGTCGATGTGAACAAGATTCACGCCATGGTCGGCGGCCGATCGCGGGCGGCGACAGTGAGTCGTATTCATGACCGATGTGAGCGGTGCCGGATGGGCGGCCGGGCTGCGGGGACGGGGCGGCACAAGAGCGCGCGGCGCCGCCCGATTGTCGTCGAAACGTCGCCGCGCTCCGGCCGTCTCCCACCACCGCAGCCATCCGGCCGTACGACAGCGGGGACTTGGCTCGACCGGCACCTCGTCGTCCCGGTCTGTGTCGGTGCATGCCCCGCACCGCCCGGGTGCAAACCTGGCGACCGGACAGTGTGCCGTGGTCCGTTCGGTGGAGTGCGGAGCCGGGGCGTCGGGTATGGAACCGGACATGGAACACTTCACGATCGCCACCGAGGCGGAGAAGAGCGCCGACTTCCGTCGGGTGCTGTGGACCGGGCAGCGGACCCAGCTGGTCATCATGACGATCCCGCCGGGCGGTGAGATCGGCGAAGAGGTGCACGAGGGGATCGACCAGATCCTGACCTTCGTCAGCGGCGTCGGCGACGCCGTCGTCAACGGCGAGACGCGCCGCGTGGCGCAGGGGGACCTGGTGGTCGTGCCGGCCGGCCAGAAGCACAACTTCGTCAACACCGGCCCGAACCCGCTGGTGCTCTACACCGTGTACGGGCCGCCGGAGCACGCCGACGGCGTGGTGCACCGGACGAAGGAGGAGGGCGACGCGGCGGAGGCCGCCGGGGAGGACGAACCGCCGCGATCGTGAGTGCCGGCGGTCGCCGGTCGGCGGTGACCCGTCGCCGGTGGTCAGGCGCCGACCAGCCGCTGCGTGACCGACCGCAGCCGGGCCCGGAACCCGGGGTCGTACGCCTGCTCCCGGGCCCTGGCCTCCTGGTCCCGGTCGAAGTAGCGACCGGTCGTCCCGGCCAGGTCGGGGTCGACCACCAGTCGCAGGGTGGCCCGCAGCCCGGTCTCCAGCGGTTCGACCCGGTCCATGCCGGCGTCGCGGACCATCGTGGTCGGCATCAGCGTCGCCGGGTGCAGGGCGTTGACCGTCACGCCGCTGCCGGCGAGGTCCTCGGCCAGACCGAAGGTGTCGGCGATCAGGGCCAGCTTCGCCCGCCGGTAGGCCACGAACCGGTCGTAGCCGCGGTCCAGCATGAGGTCGTCGAGGTCGACGTCCGCCTGGCCGATCGAGGCGACGTTGACGATCCGGGCCGGGGCGGCGCGCCGCAGCAGCGGCAGCAGCAGCCGGCTGAGCAGGTACGGCGCCAGGTAGTTGACGGCCAGCCGCAGTTCGTGGCCGTCGGCGGAGAGCTGTCGCGGCTCGCCGGCCGGCCCGAAGCCCACCCCGGCGTTGTTGACCAGCACGTCCAGCCGGTCGTACTCGGCGTGGACCCGCGCGGCGAGCTGTCGTACGTCGGCGAGTGAGGAGAGGTCGGCGCGGATCGCCCGCGCCCCGGTGGCCGCCGCGACCTCGGCGAGCCGCGTCTCGTCGCGCCCGTGCACGACGAGCCGGTGACCCTGTGCGGCGAGGGTCCCGGCGAGAGCCCGGCCCAGGCCGTCGGACGCCCCGGTGATCATGATCAAACCCATGCCCCGACCCTAGCGGCGCGGGGTGGATCATCCGGTCGGCTGGTCGTACGGTCAATAGTTAAGAGTATTGACAGTTCGATGAGCGCCTTCCTAGGTTGGGGCGGTGCAGACCGGCAACACCGTAGTCAGCAGCCCTCCCGTCGTGGTGACGGCCACCTTCGTCGCCGAATCGCTGGCCACCCCACTCGCCTGGTGGTCGGCCGAACTCGACCTGCCGGAGGTCACCTTCGCCCCGTACGGGCAGGTCTTCCAGCAGTTGCTCGGTGCGCCCGCCGCCGGGGCGACCGTCGCCCTGATCCGGCCCGAGGACTGGGCCACCGCCGCCCGCCGCGACCCGGAACACGGGGCCGGCGATCCGGCGGCCGGGCTCGGCGATGACGGCCGGGCCACCGTCACGGCCGCCGCCGACGACCTGGTGGCGGCGGTGCGGACCGCGGCCGGCACGACACCGCGCCTGATCGTCGCCCTCTGCCCGGCCTCCCCGACCCTGCTTGCCGACCCGGTCGACGGCCCCTTCCTGCGTGACACCGTCCGGCGGCTGGCCGACGACCTCGGCCTCCTCACCGGCGTGCACCTGATCACCGACGCCGACACCCTCGACGCCTACGGCCTCGACGGATACGCCGACGAGTACGCCGACCGGCTCGGACACGTGCCCTACACGCCGGAGTTCTTCACCGTGCTCGGCACGGCGGTGGCGCGCCGGCTGCACGCGCTGCGCACACCCCGGCCCAAGGTGCTCGTCGTGGACGCCGACAACACGCTGTGGGACGGCGTGGTGGGCGAGGACGGCGTCGACGGCGTCCACATCGGCCCCGAGCGGCAGGCGCTGCACGAACTCCTCGTCGCACAGCAGCGCGCCGGCCGGCTGATCTGCGTCAGCAGCAAGAACACCGAGGCCGACGTGCGGGCGGTGTTCGCCGGGCGGCCGGAGCTGCGGATCGGCCTGGACCACCTGACCGCCCTGCGCGCCGACTGGCGGCCGAAGTCGGCCACCGTACGCGAACTCGCCACCGAACTCGACCTCGGGTTGGACAGCTTCGTCTTCCTCGACGACAGCCCGGTCGAGTGCGGCGAGATGCGCGCCGCCTGCCCCGAGGTGTTGACCGTCCAGCTGCCCGCCGACGCCGCCGGGGCGCTGCGTACGCTGCGGCACTGCTGGCCGCTGGACGTGCCGGCGGTCACCGACGACGACCGGCTGCGCACCGAGCACTACCGGCGCGAACGCCGGCGCCGCGAACTGCGCGGCTCGGTCGGCACCGTCGCGGAGTTCGTCGCCGGCCTCGGGTTGACCGTCACGGTCGCACCGGCAACGCCCGACCAGCTCGACCGGCTGGCCCAGCTCACCCAGCGCACCAACCAGTTCAACCTCACCACGGTACGGCGTACCGCGGCCGAGATCGCCCACAGCGGGCTCGACTGCCACGCGGTCGAGGTGAGCGACCGCTTCGGGGCGTACGGCATCGTGGGACTGCTCCTGTCCACGGTGGATGGTTCGGCCCTGGCCGTCGACACGTTCCTGCTGAGCTGCCGGGTCCTCGGCCGCGGCGTCGAGCACCGGGTGCTGGCCACCCTCGGCGAGCTGGCCCTGGCCCGGGGCCTGGCCGACGTCACCCTGCCGGTGGTCGAGACCGCCAAGAACCGGCCGGCCCGCGACTTCGTGTCCGACGTCGCCGGCGAGCCGGTCGCCGAGGGTGACGGCCGGCGGCTGTTCCGGCTGTCCGCCACGACCGCCGCCGGGGTGCGGTTCCGCCCGCCGGCCACCGCCGAGGCGCCGGCACCGACCGCGCCCGTGGCCGCGGCCCCCGCCCCGTGGCGGCTGGTCGAGCGGATCGCGACCGAACTGCGCGACGCCGCCGCCCTGCACGCCGCCGTCCACGGCCGGCCGGTGGGCCCGGTGCCGCTCGGTTCGGCCACCGGCACCGAACTCACCGTCGCCCAACTGTGGACCGACGTGCTCGGCGTCGCACCGCGCTCGGTGCACGACAGCTTCTTCGCGCTGGGCGGCCAGTCGCTCCAGGTGGTGCAGTTCATGGCCCGGGTCCGCGCCGTACTCGGCGTCGAGCTGCCGATCGATCTGCTCTTCACCCCGGCGTTCACGGTGGCGCAGGCCGCCGGATCGATCGACGCGGCCGGCGGCCGGGCGGTGCCCGACCTCGACGGGCTGCTCGCCGAGGTCGAGGCCCTCTCCGACGACGAGGTGGCCGCCCTGCTCGCCGCCGAGAGCAACTGACCGATGGCCACCGTCGTACTCACCACCCACGGCACCAACGGCGACGTGCTGTCGTTCGTCCAGCTCGGCCGGGCGCTGGCCGCCCGCGGGCACGACGTCACGATCGCCACCCACGCCCGCTACGGCCCGACGGCCCGGGCCGCCGGGATCGAGTTCGTCGCCCTGGACACCGAGCGGGAGTACGTCCGCTACCTCGCCGACGCCCGCGACATGCTGGACGCCCGGGTCGGCTCCGCGAGCCTGCCCGACCTGCGGGGGCACTACGAGCGCAACGACCTCTTCGGTCAGATCCGGCGTGAGGTCGAGGTGGTGGCGCGGCGGCACCGCCCCGGGGAGACGGTCGTCGTCGGGCGGCACACCTCCGGGCTGTCGGCGCTGATCGCGGCGGAGGCGTTCGGGGTGCCCGCCGTCTGGGTCGCCATGACCCCGGCCCAGCACCTGCTGCTGCCGGTGCAGGCGCACGTACACCGCACCGAGCTGGCGGCCGGCGTCGACGCCGTACGGGCCGACTTCGGCCTGCCGCCGGTCGGCGACTGGCCGGCGTGGATGTCGGGCGCGGACCGGCAGATCGGGCTGTGGCCGAAGTGGTTCGACGCCGCCGGCACGCCGACCCCGGCCGAAGTGGACCGGGTCGGGTTCCTGCTCAACGACGCCGCCGAGTCCGGTGCGCCGCCGGCCGAGCTGACCGACCTGCTCGCCGCCGGCGAGCCACCGGTCCTGGTGGCGGCCAGCTCCGGCCAGATGCTGTGGGAGCCGTTCTACACGGCGGCACTGGCCGCGTGCCGCCGGGCCGGCCGCCGGGTGGTCCTGGTCAGCCCGCACCCGGAGAGCCTGCCCGATCCGCTGCCGCCCGAAGTCACCTGGTTTCCTAGGTTGCCCTACAGGGAGGTCGTGCCCCGGATGGCTGCGGTGATCCACCACGGCGGGATCGGGACACTCGGTCGCTGCCTGGTCTCCGGAGTACCGCAGTTGGTGCTGGCCCACAGCTTCGACCAGCCGGACACCGGCGCCCGGTTGCAGCGGCTCGGGGTCGCCCGCTGGCTGCCGTCGACCCGCTGGGACCCGGACCTGGCCGGGGAGCTGCTGGTGGAGTTGCTGACCGAACCCCGGTACGCCGAACGCAGCCGCCGGTTCGGTGCCGCCGTCGACCTCGCGGCCACCGCGGCCGCCGCCTGCGCCAGCATCGAATCCGTACTGCCCGTGCCAGCGGACAGGTGACCGGACCGTACGCGGTTGCGGAGGAGCCGGGATCGGTCGGATCCGCGCGACGTCACCGGTTGGTGGTGGTCGATGATGACGGACGGACCGTCACGACGTCGCGCGGATCAGGTGCGGTGCTGACTATCGGGTACGGCTCATCCGGGTGGTTCCGGGATCGCCGATCCGTGGACCGACCTCGGCGAGCATGTCGAGCACCAGGGCGGCGGTCCAGCTGAACGCCCCGGCGCCGATGCCGTTACCGGTGATCGGGTGGAAATACTCGTAGTAGCCGGACCGGCGGACCAGATCCAGCATGGCGGTGCGCAGCGTCGCCGCGTGCCCGGCGTACCCGTGTGCGGCCAGGCCGCGGGCGAGCAGCCAGTTCGCGTTGATCCAGACCGGGCCCCGCCAGTAGCGGTTGGCGTCGAAACTGTCGGCGGTCCGGTCGGAACTGGGGATCGGCATCATCTCGTTGATCCCGAAGCGCGCCGACTCGGCCTCTGCCACGACCTGCGCCACGATGTCCCGGGGCAGGTCGCCCAGGATCAGCGGGAAGAGGCCGTTGACACAGCGCTGCGTGCTGAGCTTGCCGGTCTTCAGGTCCAACGAGCGGAAGGTGCCGCTCTCCGGATCGTAGAGCCGCTCGACGATGCTGCGGGTGATCGTCGCCGCCCGCTCGCGGTGCGGTGCGGGGTCCGCGCCGACGACGGCCGCGATCCGGGCCAGCGCGTGTTCGGCCGCGCCCAGCAGCGAGTTGTACGCCGGGCACTCGACGACGAACAGGTGCCGGTCGACCAGGTCGACGTCGGAGTAGCCCCCGTTGCGGTATGTCGCGGCGATCGCGATGTACCGCGCGTAGTCGTCGTTGGTCGGCCGGTGGTCCGCCGCCGCCCGCTTGAGGTCCTGCCGCTCGTAGCGGAGCAGGAGACTCTCGTCGGCGGTGACGTTCGCCAGCGCCATGTCCCAGGACGGGCTGTTGTCGAGCCCCGATTCCCATGGGTGCACGATGCTGGCCAGTCCGGTTCCGCTGACCCCGCGCGAGCCGATCAGGTAGTCCTGTAGCGCGACCAGACGCGGGTAGAGCCGGCGCAGTTCCTCGGCGGAGGCGTCGCCGGGTGCCCGACGGTAGACCTCCCACGCGGCGAGCGCGTGTGCCGGCGGCTGCACCAGCCCGGTGGAGAAGCGGGGCGGTCGCCCCGACATGGCAGGGACGTCCCAGAAATCGGGACCGGGGAAGTAGTCGCGCTCGGCGACCCCCAGATCGAACACGATGTGCGGCACCCGGCCGTCCGGCCACTGGGCCTCGAAGAGGCTGCGCAGGTCCCGCCAGGCCCGGTCGGGCGCGATGTGCGCCAGGCCGATGCTGATGAAGGCGGAGTCCCAGCTCCACTGGTGTGGATAGAGGGTGCCCGATGGAACGGTGTGGTCGGTTCGCCAGTTGGCGTCAAGGACCTCGGTGGCGGTCCGCCAAAGCGACTCGTCGTCCTCGGAGAGAGGATGCGGTGCGGGCGAAACCGCGGTCAAGCGATTCACGCGGCCATCTTTCCCGTTCCCGGGCCTCACTAACGACCGGCCTTACCGATGTCTCGTTCTGCGGAAGATCGCTTTTTGGTTACCGTACGTTCAGGTTGCCAGGCCGGATGGGGGCGCTCCGGCGTCAAGTGGTCAGCGCTGTCGGGATGTCGACGGATCCGTAACCTGACGATCGGCTCAGTCGGCGTTCGGCGCGGGACCTTCTGCCGCAACGGTTTCCGGATACTTCAGGCCGGCGCCGGTGTTGAGGACGACGACCTCGTCGGCGGCGCCGAGCCAGCCGTCGGCCCGTAGCCGTCGGGCCGCGGTCAGGCAGGCCGCGCCCTCCGGGCAGAGCAGCAGCCCTTCGAGGGAGCCGAATTCGCGCAGGTCGGCGAGGAGTTCCGCGTCGTCGACCGCGATCGCGGTGCCGTCGGTGCCGGCGATCGCGTCGAGGATCAGCTCGTCGCCCAGCGGTGCCGGTACGGTGATCCCGAAGGCGACCGTCGCCGCGTCGACCCACGGCTCGGCCCGCCGCGCGCCGGCCTCGAAGGCCCGCACGATCGGGGCGCAGCCGCTGGACTGGACCGCCACCAGCCGGGGCATCCGGTCCTCGATCCAGCCCAACTCGCGCAGTTCGCGGAGTGCTTTGTGAATTCCGATCAATCCGACCCCGCCACCCGTCGGATAGATGATCACATCGGGTACCCGCCAGCCGAGCTGCTCGACTATTTCGAGGCCCATGGTCTTCTTTCCCTCGAGCCGGTACGGCTCTTTCAGCGTGCTGGCGTCGAAGATCATGCCGCCGGATTCGGCGAGGATCGCGGCCACCTGCCGCCCGGCGTCGTTGATGAGGCCGTCGACCAGCAGCAGGTCGGCGCCGGCGGCGAGGCACTCGTTGCGGGTGATGGTCGGTGCGCCGAGCGGCATCGCGATCGTGGCCCGCAGCCCGGCGCGGGCCGCGTACGTCGCCCAGGCCGCGCCCGCGTTGCCGTTGGTCGGCATGGCGACATGCCGGATGCCGAGTTCACGGGCGCGCGACACGCCGACGGCCGCGCCACGGGCCTTGAACGAACCCGTCGGGACGAGGCCCTCGTCCTTGATCAGCAGGTTGGGCAGCCCGATGTGCGCGCCGTAGCGGGCGGCCGGCAGCAGCGGCGTCCAGCCCTCACCGAAGGTGACGACGTCGGTCGGGTCGGCGACCGGCAGCAGTTCCCGGTACCGCCAGAGATCGGCGCCCCGGCCGGCGATGTCGGCGGGGGAGACGGCCGCCCGGACCGCGTCGAGGTCGTAGCGGGCCAGCAGCGGCGAGCCACAGTCGCACAGGTTCTGCGGCCGGTCGGCGGCGTGCCGTGTTTCGCAGCGTGGGCAGTCGAGGTGGGTAAGGAACATGGCACTCCCTCCGGCGGCGGCCCTTCCATGATCCACGCTGGCGGCCGAACGACCAGCCGGGTGGCGGGCGTCGGCGGGTGGCCGTACCGGCGGTGGCGGCGGACCGGTCGGCGTAGGGTGCGACGGAGAGGTTCGACCGTTGCGAGAGGTGCGTTGCCGTATGACGTCGACCGTCCCGCTGGCCGGTGGTGGGGCCATGCCCCTGTTGGGGTTCGGCACCTGGAAGACGACCGGCGAGGAGTGCTACCGGGCGGTCCGGGAGGCGCTCGACGTCGGCTACCGGCACATCGACACCGCCACCATGTACCGCAACGAGGACCAGGTGGGCCGGGCGGTGCGGGACAGCGGGGTGCCGCGCGAGGACATCTTCGTCACCACCAAGCTGCTGCCCGAGGAGGCCGACCGGCCGCGGCCGGCGATCGACGCGAGCCTCGCCGCGCTCGGCTTCGACCACGTCGACCTGTGGCTGATCCACTGGCCGCCGGCGGGCGGGGCGTCGCCGTCGACCTGGCGGGAGTTCCTGGCCGTACGCGAGCAGGGGCTGGCCCGGGCGGTGGGGGTGAGCAACTACGACGTGGCCCAACTCGACGAGCTGGTCGGGGCGACCGGGGTGGCGCCGGCGGTCAACCAGGTCCGGTGGAGCCCGTCGCTGTACGACCCGGGGGTGCTGGCCGCGCACCGGGAGCGGGGTGTGGTGCTGGAGGGCTACAGCCCGTTCCGCAGCACCGACCTCGGCGACCCGGAGCTGGTCCGGATCGCCGAGGCGCACGGTGTCTCACCGGCCCAGGTGGTGCTGCGCTGGCACCTGGAGCACGGCATCGTGGTGATCCCGAAGTCGGTCACCCCGGAGCGGATCCGGAGCAACTTCGACGTTTCCGGGTTCCGGCTCGACGACGACGAGACCCGCCGGATCGACGCCCTCGCCCGCTGAGCCGCGGCTCAGGACTTGGTGACGGCCAGCTGTAGTTCGGTGACGCCCTCGGCGGTGTTGTCCGGGCAGTAGTCGAGGTAGACCTCGCGGACGTACCCGTCGGTCCGGTAGCCGTTGTCCTCGACCCACCGGGCCAGGACCTGGATGCTCTGCTCGACGTTGTCCATCGGTCCGCGGTGGATGATCGTCGCCGCGGTCGGGATCGCCGGCACCTCGACGATCTCGAAGTCGTACCCGTCGTGCGGCCCGGCGTCGACCTGGGCGGTGGCGTGCACGACGACCGCCTCGCCGGGGCCGTCCGGCGCGGGGGTGTAGTAGGCGATGCCGGGACCGGTCTGTTTCACCCCGGCCACCGCGAGCCGCCGGTGGAGTTCGGCGTAGAGCGGCTGGATGACCGGACCGATGTCGGCGGTCTCGTACGTCGGGGAGACCGCGGTCAGTTCCGCGACGCGGACCGGGGTGACCGGCTTGAGTACGACGTCCTCGGTGGGCATGTGGCCCTCCTTCTCGATCAACTGGAGCCTCGCCTCGATCCCGGTGAGCCGGGCCGCGTCCGCCTCGATCTGGGCCTCGAGTTGGGCCCGGCGCAGGCGCAGCATGCCGCGCAACGCGTCGGGGCCGAGTTCCTCGTCGAGGATCGCCTGGACCTGGGTGAGCGTGAAGCCGAGCTCTTTCAGGGCGACCACCCGGTTGAGCCGCCCGAGTTGGGCGGCCCGGTAGAACCGGTAGCCGCTGGCGGGGTCGACGGTCGCGGGGGTCAGTAGTCCGATCGCGTCGTAGTGACGCAGCATCCGGACCGACACCCGGCCGAGTCTGGCGAAGTCTCCGATACTGAACATGGCACGTCCTACCGTGGGGTCTCACACGGTGTCACAGTCAAGGCCGGCCGGTGGCCCGTCGCGTTCTACGCCGTCAGCAGGCGGCGGGCGGCGCGTACCTGCGCGACGGCGCGGCCGAGCGCGGACACGACCCGGTCCTCGGTGTCCGCGCCGATCCGGGCGGCGGGCACCGACAGGCTGATCGCGTCGTTGGCGGGGGAGTGCAGGGGTACGGCCATGGCGAAACACACGATTCCCTCGGTGTTCTCGCCGCGGTCGACGGCGTACCCACGGCCACGGACCAGGTCGAGTTCGGCGTGCAGCGCGTCGGGGTCGGTGACGGTGTCCGGCGTCAGCGCGGCCAGCGGCCAGGTCAGCAGCTTGTCGAGGGACTCCGGCGGGCGTTCGGCGAGCAGCACCTTGCCCAGTGCGGTGGCGTGGGCCGGCAGCCGACGGCCGATCGCGCTGTAGAGCCGCAGCGGGTGCACCGATTCGCGTTTGGCCATGTATACGACGTGCGCCCCGTCGAGGCGGCCGAGGTGCACGGTTTCGCCGAACTCGCGGGACAACCCGTCGAGTACGCCGCCGAGCAGGCCGACGGTGTCGTCGGTCTCCAGGTAGGCGGCGCCGACCTGGAGGGCGCGTACGCCGAGTCCGAACCGGGTGCCGGTGCCGTCGGCCTCCACCCAGCCGCGCTGGACCATGGTCCGCAGGATGCCGTGCAGGCTGCTCTTCGGGATGCCGAGGGTGCGGGCGAGGTCGACCAGGGAACGCCGCTCGGAGGAGGCCGCCAGTGTCTCCAGGACGTCGAGGGTCCGGCCGGCGGATTTGACCGGTTGGTAGGCGTCGCCCGTCGTCATGGCGGTCACTCTAGCCGGGTTGACATCCTCGACCACCGGGCTAGGGTCACAAGTGTGACCAACGTTCATGCTTCTGAACAGCAACCGCTCGATGTGACCGCCGCCATCGCCGCCGGCCGGATGCTGCCGGTCGTCGTGCTCGAAGACGCCTCCGCCGCCGCCCCGCTCGCCGACGCCCTGGTCGCCGGCGGCCTGCGCAGCGTCGAGGTGACCTTCCGTACCGCCGCCGCGGCGGACGCGATCCGGGCCATGTCCACCAACCCCGACCTGCTCGTCGGCGCCGGGACCGTCCTGTCCCCGGCCCAGGTCGACCAGGCCGCCGAGGCCGGCGCGAAGTTCGTGCTCAGTCCCGGCTTCAGCCCGAACGTCGTCAAGCGCTGCCAGGAACTCGGCCTGCCGATCTTCCCCGGCGTGGCCACCGCCACCGAGATCCAGATGGCGCTCGACGCCGGCCTGGAGATCGTCAAGTTCTTCCCCGCCGAGCAGCTCGGCGGGATCCCGATGATCAAGGCGCTGGCCGCGCCGTTCCGCTCGGTGCGGTTCATCCCCACCGGCGGGGTCAACACCGGCAACCTCGCCGACTACCTCGCCGTGCCGTCCGTGTTCGCCGTCGGCGGCACCTGGATGGTCGCCCCCGACCTGCTGCGCGCCGGCAAGTGGGACGAGGTCACCGCCCTCACCGCGGCGGCCGTCGCCGCCGCCCGACCCGCCCCGGAGGCGTGACGATGCTGCAGATCCGGCCCGCCGACCAGTGCCGCTACGACCTGGTGTCGCTCGGCGAGATCATGCTGCGACTCGACCCGGGCGAGGGGCGGGTCCGCACCGCCCGCAACTTCCGGGCCTGGGAGGGCGGCGGTGAATACAACGTCGCCCGCGGGCTGCGCCGCTGCTTCGGGCTGCGTACGGCGGTGGTCACCGCGTTCGCCGACAACGAGATCGGCCGGCTGCTGGAGGACCTGGTCCTGCAGGGCGGCGTCGACACCTCGTTCGTGAAGTGGGTGCCGTACGACGGCATCGGCCGCTCGGTCCGCAACGGCCTCAACTTCACCGAGCGCGGCTTCGGCGTACGCGGCGCGGTCGGCACCTCCGACCGGGGCCACACCGCGGCCAGCCAGCTGCGCCCCGACGACGTCGACTGGGACCATCTCTTCGGCACCCTCGGCGTGCGCTGGCTGCACACCGGCGGCATCTACGCGGCCCTGTCCGAGATCACCCCGGACACCATCGAGGCCGCCATGGCCGCCGCCCGCCGGCACGGCACGGTCATCTCGTACGACCTGAACTACCGGCCCAGCCTCTGGAAGGCGGTCGGCGGGCAGGCCCGGGCGCAGGAGGTCAACCGCCGCCTGGCCCGCTACGTCGACGTGATGATCGGCAACGAGGAGGACTTCACCGCCTCGCTCGGCTTCGAGGTGCCCGACACCGACGAGAACCTGTCCGAACTCGACGTCGCCAACTTCCAGAAGATGATCGGCGAGGTCACCAAGGAGTACGACAACTTCTCGGTGGTCGCCACCACCCTGCGGACGGTGCGTTCGGCGACCGTCAACGACTGGGGCGCGGTCGCCTGGTCGGCGGAGAGCGGCTTCGTCGAGGCCACCCACCGCCCCGGACTGGAGATCATGGACCGGGTCGGCGGCGGCGACAGCTTCGCCTCCGGGCTCGCGTACGGCCTGCTGGAGAAGGGCGACCTCGCGGTGGCCATCGAGTACGGCGCGGCCCACGGCGCGCTGGCGATGACGACTCCGGGCGACACTTCGATGGCGAGCCTCAAGGAGGTCGAGTCGCTGGTCAGGGGAGGCGGAGCCCGGGTCCAGCGATGATCTTTAGTCGAGGGGGTCTGTCGCCGGGCGGTCGCGCGAAGTAGTCTTCTGGCTTCAACGCGTGCCCAACCCCCCTCGGAGGCGTTGCAGAAATGGGCGGATCCACCCTGCGCGTCCTCATTGTCGGGGCGGGCATCGCCGGGCTGGCCACCGCACGGGCTCTGCGCCTCGCCGGCTTCCGCCCCCGGGTCGTGGAACAACTCCCCGCGTCGGCCGTCCCCGGCGCGGGGATCTACCTGCCCGGCAACGCCGCCCGGGCGCTGGCCGCCCTCGGCCTCGACAACCCGGTACGCCCGCTCGGCGAGGTCGTCACCCGGCAGCACTTTCTCGACCAGCGGGGCCGCCCACTGTGCGAGGTCGACCTGCTCGGGCTCTGGGACGGGGTCGGCGCGTGCCGGGCCCTGCCCCGCGCCGACCTGCACCGGGTGCTGCTCACCGCCGCCGGCGGCGACGTACATCACCAGACCGGGGTGACCGGGCTCGACCTCGGCCCGCGGACCGTCACGGTCGGTTTCGACGACGGCAGCGGCGCCGAGTTCGACCTGGTCGTCGGCGCCGACGGCCGCCGGTCCGCGGTACGCTCCCTGGCCGCGCTCGGCGGCGCGGCCCGTCCGGTCGGTCAGATCGTCTACCGCAGCGTCGTGACCGGTGGCCCCAAGATCACCGAGTGGACGGGGCTGCTCGGCCGGCACTCCGGCTTCATCGCCGTGCCGATGGGGGCCGGCCGGCTCTACTGCTACGCCGACGAGGCCGGCGACACCGTTCCCGACGATCCCCGGGCCCGGCTCGCCGAACTGTTCGCCGACTACGGCGACCCGGTGCCGGAGATCATCGACGCGATCGACACGGTCCAGGTGGCCCGTACCGACGAGGTCGAACTCGGGCGCTGGTCGCGCGGCCGGGTCGTCCTCGTCGGTGACGCCGCCCACGCCACCTCGCCCACCCTGTCGCAGGGCGCCGCGATGGCGTTCGAGGACGCGATCGTGCTCGCCGATACGCTGCGTCACGCCGACGACGTCGAAACGGCGCTGGAGACGTACGAGAGCCGCCGTCGGCCGCGTACCAAGTGGGTGCTCGACCGCACCCGCGACCGGGAGCGGACCCGCGACGTCCCGGCGGCGCTGCGCGACCCGTTGCTGCGTGGACGCGGTGGCCGGATCTTCGCCGAGCACTACCGCCTGCTGGTTGATCCGATCTAGCCGCCGGCCACCGGACCACCACCCGGCGCGAAACCCGCCGGTAGAGGGGACTATCCTCGCTGCGAGGTACGCCCGCGGATCAACGACAGAGTGTCAACGACGAGCGCGTGCCGAGTGTGACCAACGAGAACCGGAGGCCGCTCGTGACCACCGTCGCACCGAAGCCGATCGTGACCCGGCCGTGGCCGGTCCACCAGCCGGTAAAGGGCTCGGCCATCGCGCGGATCCTGCGTACGACGGACGCGAAGCAGATCGGGATCATGTACATGATCACGGCCTTCGTGTTCTTCCTGATCGGTGGCCTGATGGCCCTGATCATGCGGGCCGAGCTGGCCCAGCCCGGGCTTCAGTTCCTCTCCCCGGAGCAGTACAACCAGCTCTTCACCATGCACGGCACGATCATGCTGCTGTTCTTCGCGACGCCGATCGTCTTCGCGTTCGCGAACTACATCGTGCCGATCCAGATCGGCGCGCCGGACGTGTCGTTCCCGCGGCTGAACAGCTTCGCGTACTGGCTCTACCTCTTCGGTGGCACGCTCGCCATGGCCGGCTTCCTCACCCCGGGCGGGGCGGCCGACTTCGGCTGGTTCGCGTACGCCCCACTGAGCAGCGTCGAGCACTCGCCGGGCGTCGGCGCCAACATGTGGATCGTCGGTCTGGCCATCTCCGGTCTGGGCACCATCCTCGGCGGCGTCAACCTGATCACCACGATCCTGACGCTGCGCGCGCCCGGCATGACGATGTTCCGGATGCCGATCTTCACCTGGAACATCCTGGTCACCAGCCTCCTGGTGATCATGGTCTTCCCGCTGCTGGCCGCCGCGCTGTTCGCGCTCGCCGCCGACCGGATCCTCGGCGCCCACGTCTACGCCCCGGAGACCGGCGGCCCACTGCTCTGGCAGCACCTCTTCTGGTTCTTCGGGCATCCCGAGGTCTATATCGTGGCGCTGCCGTTCTTCGGCATCGTCAGCGAGATCATCCCGGTCTTCTCCCGTAAGCCGATCTTCGGCTACAAGGGCCTGGTCGGCGCCACCATCGCCATCGCGGCCCTGTCGATGAGCGTGTGGGCGCACCACATGTTCGCCACCGGCCAGGTGCTGCTGCCGTTCTTCAGCTTCCTGAGCTTCCTGATCGCCGTACCGACCGGTATGAAGTTCTTCAACTGGATCGGCACCATGTGGCGCGGCCAGATCAGCTTCGAGACGCCGATGCTGTGGTCCATCGGCTTCCTGGTGACGTTCCTCTTCGGCGGCCTGTCCGGCGTGCTGCTCGCCAGCCCGCCGATCGACTTCCACGTCTCCGACTCGTACTTCGTCGTCGCGCACTTCCACTACGTGCTCTTCGGCACGATCGTGTTCGCGGTGTTCGCCGGCATCTACTTCTGGTTCCCGAAGATGACCGGCCGGATGCTCGACGAGCGTCTCGGCAAGATCCACTTCTGGATGACCCTCATCGGGTTCCACACCACGTTCCTCGTGCAGCACTGGCTCGGCAACGACGGCTTCCCCCGCCGGTACGCCGACTACCTGCCGATGGACAACTGGGCCACGCTCAACACGATCTCCACGATCGGGTCGTTCATCACCGGTATCTCGACCCTGCCGTTCATCTGGAACTGCTGGAAGTCGTACAAGACCGGCCCCATCGTCGAGGTCGACGACCCGTGGGGCCACGGCAACTCGCTGGAGTGGGCGACCAGCAGCCCGCCCCCGCTGCGCAACTTCGACCGGATGCCCCGGATCCGTTCCGAGCGGCCCGCGTTCGACCTGAAGTTTCCGCACCTGGCCGCCGGTCACCAGTCGCTGGCCGGCCCGCCCGAGGGTGGCGCGAAGCCGCTGACCAGCGAGTCCGACGGCGGCGCCAGCTACACCGAGGACGTGGCCAGCGACATCGACCGCCGCTGACCCGCCCGCACCACTCGCGAAGCGCCGGCCTCCGTACGGGGGGCCGGCGCTTTCGTCTGTGGTGCCCTTGCCGCCGGGCGGACAGCGACGCGACCGCCCGCCGCGCGGAATGGTGTTGATCTGAGCGGGAGAGACCCTACCGGCAGCCGGTAGGGTCTCTCCCGCTCAGATCAGCGCCTGTTCGGGCCGGCGCGGCCCCGGCGTACGGCCGGGGCCGCGTGCTGTCATCGCACCGGCCGCCCGGTCAGGCCTCGGCGGGGACCAGGGGAGCGCGGCGGCGGCGGAGTTCGGCGGGCAGGGCGAGGAGCGCCACCAGCGCCCCGACCGCGCCGGTGGCGGCGAAGCCCCAGGCCGGGCTGGAGACGTCGATCACCGCGCCGGCGAGCGGCGCGCCCAGCGCGATCCCGACCGTCATCGCCGAGCCGTGCAGGCCCATCGCCTCACCACGGGCGGACGCCGGCGCCAGGCGGCTCACGGCGTCGGCGGTCGCGGCGATCGTCGGTGCGCACAGGGCCCCGGCCGGCAGGAGGGCGACCGCCAGCAGCCACCACTGGCCGCCGCCGAGCCCGACCGGGATGGTGCAGAGCGCGAGCGCGCCCATCAACCCGACCGGCGGGACCGGCCGCGACGCGGACCCGTACGCGAACCCGCCCACCAGCGAGTAGGCGGCCCAGACGGCGAGCACCAGGCCGGTCCACGCGACCTGGCCGGACTCGCGCAGGACGGCGACGACCGCCACGTCCGTGCCGCCGAGGACCAGGGTCGCCGCGGAACTGACCGCGAGTACGCCGATCAGCCGCGGCGTCAGCCATTCCCGGCGCCGGACGGCAACGGGGGCGGCGGCCCGTTCGGCGTCGGTACGGATCGGTGGGTTGAACAGGAACAGGGTGATGCCGGACAGGACGATCCCGCTGCCGACGGCGAGCATGGTCACCCGCGGCGACACCGCGGTCGACAGGAACACGGCGAGTGCCGGGCCGATCATGAACGACAGTTCGACCGACATCGAGTCGAGCGCGTACGCCGGACGGCGGTGCGCCTCGGGGGCGAGCGCCGCGATCGACTGCCGGACCACCGAGAACACCGGCAGGGTGAGCAGTCCACCGAAGAACGCGGCGACCAGCAGCACCGGATACGGCAGGGCCTGGGCGACCGCCCAGAAGATCGCCTCGGCGACGGTGGTGGCCGCGATCACCGGACGTAGGCCGTGCCGGTCGACGAGCCGGCCGAGCAGGGGTGCCCCGATCGCCGAGCCGACCGTCATCGCGCCGCCGACGAGCCCGGCCGCCGCGTAGCCGCGTTCGAGGTCGAGCACGACGTGCAGGGTCAACGTGATGCCGGCCGCGGTGACCGGCACCCGGGCGAGTACGGCGATGAGCAGCAGCGGCCGGATGCCGGGCAGCCCGAGCGCCTGACGGTAAGGGGTGAGCTTCATGTTGGTGCGTACCTCCGGGTGACATCCTCACCCGGGGGTACGACGCCCCCGCCACCGGATTACCCCATCCGTGCCCCCGGCGTCGTGCTCACCCGGCCGCCCGGGTCGATCAAGGAGAAATCGCGCCCCGAAAGCCGCGGAACACCCACGACTTCTCCTTGATCGGCGCGGCCCGGCGCGGCGCGGTCCGGCGCGGTCCGGCGCGGGCGGCGGTGCGGTCGGGGTGGGGTCAGGGGGTGGACTGGAGGACGACCGGGGTGCCGGTCAGGGTGACGTCGGCCGAGCGCAGGTCGTCCAGCGCCAGATCGGTCGTGATCCGTGCCACGCCCGCCGTCAGGTCGAGCAGCACCGTGGTGGCGAAGCCTTCGCGGGCCGCGTCCAGCGCGGTCGCGCGTACACAGTGGTCCGTCGCGATGCCCACCACGTCGACCGTGTCGACGTCGCGGGCCCGCAGCCAGTCGGTCAGGCCGACGCCGTCGTCGGCCCGCCCCTCGAAGCCGGAGTACGCCGCCGCGTACTCGCCCTTGTGGAAGACCGCCTCCACCCGGTCGGTGACCAGGTTGGGGTGGAACTCGACGCCGTCGGTGCCCACCACACAGTGCACCGGCCACGACGACACGAAGTCCGGCGGGTTGCCGAAGTGGGCGCCCGGGTCGACGTGGTGGTCCTTGGTCGCGACGACGTGATCCCAACCACCTCCACCGCCGGCCAGCACCCGCGAGATCGCCTCGGCGACCCCGGCGCCGCCGCCGACGGCGAGGGAACCACCCTCGCAGAAGTCGTTCTGCACGTCCACGATGATCAGGGCTCGGGTCATTTGGGGGCAGACCTTTCAGCTGGTCGGTACGACGGTGACCGGAATCGCCGGGTCGCCGGCGGAGAGCTTGAGCCCCTCCCACGGTATCGAGATCAGGCACTGCCGCAGATGGTCGCGGGCGGCGGCCAGCGGCGGCTGGGCGGCCGGTTCGCCGCTGATGACGTACGACGTCTGCAGCAGCCGGTCGTTGGGCTTGTGGTCCGGCACGCCCTGCGAGACGACGATCTCCTCGGTGGCGGTGCCGGTCGGCTTGTGCCGGCGAACGGCGACCTTGCGTCCGCCGACCGTGGCCTTGTTCTCCGACCGCTTGACCACCGGCCGGCCGTCGACCTCGACGAGTTTGTAGACCAGACCGGCCGTCGGGGCGCCGGAACCGGTCACCACCGCCGTGCCGGCCCCGTACATGTCCACCGGCTCGGCGGCGAGCGCGGCGATGGCGTACTCGTCGAGGTCACCGGAGACGATGATCTTCGTCTCGGTGGCGCCGAGCGAGTCGAGCAGTTCCCGCGAGTGCTGGGCCAGCACCGACAGGTCGCCGGAGTCGATCCGTACGGCCAGCAGGTCCGGACCGGCGACCGCGATGGCGTTGCGGATGCCCTGCGCGATGTCGTACGTGTCGACGAGCAGCGTGGTGTTCTTGCCCAGCGCGGCGACCTGCGACGCGAACGCGGCCGGCTCGTCGTCGTGCAGCAGCGTGAACGCGTGCGCGGCGGTGCCGGCGGTCGGGATGCCGTAGCGCTGCCCGGCGGCCAGGTTGGAGGTGTACGCGAAGCCGGCGAGGTAGGAGGCGCGGGCGGCGGCGACCGCGGCCTGCTCGTGGGTGCGCCGCGAGCCCATCTCGATGACGGCGCGGCCCCGGGCGGCGGTGACCATCCGGGCGGACGCGGCGGCGATGGCACAGTCGTGGTTGAGCACCGACAGCACCAGCGTCTCCAGGACCACGCATTCGGCGAACGTGCCGGACACGGTCAGGATCGGCGAGCCGGGGAAGAAGAGTTCACCCTCGGGGTAGCCGTCGATGTCGCCGGTGAAGCGGTAGTCGGCCAGCCACTTCGCGGTGTCGGCGTCGACGATCCCGGCCCGCCGCAGGTAGGCGATGTCGTCGTCGGCGAAACGGAAGTCGCGCAGAAGTTCGACGAGGCGGCCGGTGCCGGCGACCACACCGTAGCGGCGGCCGGTCGGCAGCCGTCGGGTGAACACCTCGAACACGCAACGTCGGTCGGCCGTGCCGTCCTTGAGGGCGGCGTTGACCATCGTCAGTTCGTATTGGTCGGTGAGCAGCGTGGGGTGCAAGGCGGTCACTCCTGAGAGCCTAGGGGCTGCCCCTTCGGGCCGCCGCCGCGGTCCGGTCCGTGCCGCCGGTCACAGCCCGACGTACGACGGTGCCGGTGTGCGGAAACGCGATGGCCGGACGGCTCTTGCCAATGCCGGCCGGGCCGCTGAGAATGGGCCGCAGCCATTGCCGCCGGTCGCCGCCGCGATCAGCAGGCGGAGTCTTCCGTGCGGCCTCCACCGCGCCACGGGTCCGTCCGCGGAGCCACGCCACGCCGTGCGTGGGGTCCGCGTAACGGGCCGCAGTCCGAGTAGCGATCCCGGTCACCAGTTGAGAAGCATCCCCGCCCCGACGTGAGGGCCGGCGGTGCCGCGTTCCGGTCGTCCGGCTCCGCAGCCGGTCCACCGGCGTCGAGGAGGCCACAGCCATGGAGCCCGCCACGCTGCTGCCTACCCACAATCCGCCGCACCCGGGCGACACGCGCCGGACGGCCCCACGGTCCGCAAACCAGGCGGTCCGGGCCCCGCGCCAGCGCCGCGCCGTCCGGCCGCGGAGCACGCTGGCCGCCCCGATCCCCGACGAACCGCTGGTCGTCGTCGTCACCGGCCCGGCCGCGGCCCGGCCCGGCACCGTGCTGGGCGCGCTGCTCGGCGCGCCGCTGCCCGTGCCCGCCGACCGGCCCGGCGACGCGTTCGTGGTCGTCCGGCACGCCGAGCGGCGCGCCGTGGCCGCCTATCTGCCCGGCCGCCGGGCGCCGCAGCCGTACGGGTCGACGGCGCCCGGCAGCGCGCCGGCCCGTCCGCCCCGGCGGATCGAGGTGTCGCTGCCCGATCCGCTGCTGCGCCATCTCGCCCTGGTCGAGGCACCGGACACCGGCACCCTGGACGCCGCCGCGACGCGGGTGCTGCTCGACGTGGCCGGCCGGGGCGCGCTGCTCTTCGTCACCGCCGCCGGTCACCACCCGGACGGGCCGGAGGTCGCCCTGCTGGCCGGTGCCGCCCGGGCGGGCGTACCGGTGCTGTTCGCCGGCACACCGGCCGGTGACCCGGCGGCGGACGCCGGCGCCGGGCTGGACGCGCAGCGTGCCGCCGTGACGGCGGCGGTTCCGGCGCTCGCCGGGGCGCCGTGGTTCGCCGTCCGGGGCGGCACCGACCCGGCCGAACTGCGTCGGGCGCTGGTCGAGCGCGCCGGTGTGGCCGACCTGCGCCGGGTCGCGGACCGGTCGCCGGTCCCGGCCACCGGCGGAGCCGTACGGGTCGCCGCCGACGCCCTCGAACCCGACTGGGCGGCGTGGCTGGACCGGCTGGTCCGCTCGGCCGCGCACCTGGCCCGGCAGCGTCTCGCCGTCGAACTCGCCGGGCTCCATCTGCGCTGCCTGCGCGACATCGTCGCCGGTGCCGGTCCCGCCGGCCTGCCGGACCGGCTGGACCGTGAACTGCACGCGCTGTCCCTGCGGGCCGTGGCCACGGCGGGGACGGATCTGACGCGGATCGTCGACGAGACCGCCCGCCACGTCTTCGGCCGTGCCGACCGGGAGATCCGGGACCGGCTGGTCGACGCGGTACGGCACGGCCTCTCCGACGACCCGGCCGTGGCCGATCTCGAGCGGGTGCTCCTGGTCACCACGACGGCCGGCGTCGCCTCGGTCACCGGCCCCGCCGCGGTGGCGGCGCTCTCGGCGTATCCGGTGCCGCCGGGACGGGCGCTGCTGCCGCCGTTCGGGATGGCGCTGTCCGCCGGCTGCTACGGCCACTGGCGCAACCCGGCGAACGCCGACCCGGCGCGGGCCCGGGCCTGGCTGCAACGTGCGGTCCGCGCGACCGAGCTGGAGCTGCTGGCCGAAACCTCCCGGCGGTACGGCGCGGCCGGCCGTGCCCTCTCGCTCGTGATCACCGAAGCGGTCGACCACGGCATCCTCTTGGTGTGATCGCCGGAAGTCGGCACACCCGGACCGGACATCCGTGGCGGTTCCGGTTCATCGGTTCCCCGGCATCGGTGGCACGATGGGTGACATGGCGGCTCCACAGGTTGCACCGGCGCAGGTCCCGATCACCGAAGAGGTGCCGGCCGAGGACCGGCCGTGGGTGACGATCGTCTGGGACGATCCGGTCAACCTCATGTCCTACGTGACCTGGGTGTTCCAGAAGCTCTTCGGCTACAGCAAGGAGAAGGCCGAGCGGCTCATGCTCGACGTGCACCACAAGGGCCGGGCGGTGGTGTCCAGCGGTGCCCGCGAGCGGATGGAGCACGACGCCTCACGGCTGCACGCGTACGGTCTGTGGGCGACGGTCGACAAGTCATGAGCGGGGTGGCTGTGGGTGGGTGCAGCGAGGTGGCCGTGAGCGAGCGGAGCGAGCGAGCCGTTGGGCTCAGGAATGGACACGCCGACGCCGAGCGCAGCGAGGTGGCCGTGAGTGAGCGCAGCGAGCGAGCCATCAAGCTCAGGAACGGACACGCCGACGCCGAGCGCAGCGAGGTGGCGGCATGAGCATGTTCCGGCGTCAGGGTGAGTACTGTGTCGCCACCTTCGCCACCGACGAGGTCCGGGTGCTGCGCAAGGTGGCGGGCGAGGTGGTCGGCCTGCTCACCGACGGGTTCGACCACGACGACCCGGTGGTGGGCCGCCTGTTCCCGGACGTCTATCCGGACGAGCCGGCCGACTCGGCCGAGTTCCGGCTCTACACCGAGGGCGACCTGAAGACCGCCAAGATCGACCAGGCGGGTGCCGTCCTCGCCGCGCTGCCCGACGCCGACGGCGGCGAGGTACGCCTCGACGCCGAGGCCGCCGAGGCGTGGCTGCGGGCGCTCAACGACGCCCGGTTGGCGATGGGGGTACGCCTCGACCTCAAGGACGGCACCGATCTCGGCGAGGAACTCGACGACGCGGTGCTGCAGGACCCGACGTCGTCGCGGGTCTTCCAGCTCTCCGTCTACGCCTACCTCGGGTATCTCCAGGAGTCCCTGCTCAACGCGCTGATCGACTGAACCGCGCGGGCGACGGTCGGCGGCGACGTCGCCGGCGGTGACGCCGACCACGTGGTGGACAGGACCGGCAGCCGACGGCGACGAGGCGGTAGGCTGGCCCCCGTGCTGACCATCGACCGGGCGATCATCGACGCGATCGTCGCCCACGCCCGCCGGGACCACCCCGACGAGGCGTGCGGTGTCGTCGCCGGTCCCGCCGGGTCCGACGTGCCGACCCGGCACATCCCGATGGACAACGCCGCCCGCTCGATGACCTTCTACGAGTTCGACTCGATGGAGCAGTTGCGGGTGTGGCGCGAGATGGACGACCGCGACGAGGAGCCGGTCGTGATCTACCACTCGCACACCGCCACCGAGGCGTATCCGTCGCGCACCGATGTGTCGTTCGCCGGCGAACCGGGTGCCCACTACCTGCTGGTGTCGACCCGTGAACCCGACACCGAGGAGATCCGCTCGTTCCGCATCGTGGACGGCGTGATCACCGAGGAGCCGGTCCGGATCGTCGATGCGACCGTGGATCAGAACGCCGTCCAGTCCTACATGTTCGGGCAGAGCCCGACGACGGTCGACTACGAGTGTTCCGGCCGCTGATTCCGCAGCAGCCCGACCCACCGCAGTCCTTCTTCCGATCACCGTCGTTTCTGAGGAGCACGTCAATGGCTATCGAGGTTCGTATCCCCACCATCCTGCGCACGTACACCGGTGGCGCGAAGGTCGTCGAGGGCAGTGGAGACACCCTGGGTGGACTCCTGGCCGACCTGGACGCCAAGTTCTCCGGCCTGCGCGGCCGGCTCGTCACCGACGAGGGCACCCTGCACCGCTTCGTCAACGTCTACGTCAACGACGAGGACGTACGGTTCCTCGGCGCGCTGGACGCCAAGCTGTCCGACGGCGACAGCGTGACCATCCTGCCGGCCGTGGCCGGTGGTGCGTTCGGGTTCGCGGCCGCGGCCGCGATGCTCGGCCACCGCGCGCCGGTCGCCGTCCGCTGAGGCCGGGCCGGCATGGCACGGTACGACAGCCTGCTCGACGCCTGCGGCGGCACGCCGCTCGTGGGCCTGCCCCGACTCTCGCCGACGGTGCCCGACGGGGCGCCACCGGTGCGGCTGTGGGCGAAGCTGGAGGACCGTAACCCGACCGGCAGCATCAAGGACCGTCCGGCGCTGTTCATGGTCCGTGAGGCCGAACGCGCCGGGCGGCTCCGCCCCGGCGACACGATCCTGGAGCCGACGAGCGGCAACACCGGCATCTCGCTGGCCATGGTCGCCAAGTTGCGCGGCTACCGGCTGGTCTGCGTGATGCCGGAGAACGTCTCCGCCGAGCGGGTCCAACTGCTCCGCATGTACGGCGCCGAGATCATCTTCTCGGCCGCGGCGGGCGGCTCCAACCAGGCGGTCGCGACCGCCAAGCAGATCGCGGCCGAGCACCCGGACTGGGTGATGCTCTTCCAGTACGGCAACGAGGCCAACGCCCGCGCCCACTACGAGTCGACCGGGCCCGAACTGCTGCACGACCTGCCCTCGATCACCCACTTCGTCGCCGGGCTGGGCACCACCGGCACCCTAATGGGCACCGGGCGCTACCTGCGGGAGAAGGTCGAGGGCATCGAGATCATCGCCGCCGAACCGCGGTACGGCGAGCTGGTCTACGGCCTGCGCAACATCGACGAGGGCTACGTCCCGGAGCTCTACGACGCCACCGTGCTGACCCGGCGGTTCTCCGTCGGCACCCGCGACGCGGTGCTGCGTACCCGGCAGCTCGTCGAGGTCGAGGGGATCTTCGCCGGGTTCTCCACCGGCGCGATCCTGCACGCGGCCCTCGCGGTCGCGCACGAGGCGGTCAAGGCGGGCCGCCGCGCCGATGTCGCGTTCGTGGTGGCGGACGGTGGCTGGAAATACCTGTCGACCGGCGCGTACGGCGGCACCCTCACCGACGCCGAGGACGCACTCGAAGGCCAGCTCTGGGCCTGACCCCCGCGCCTGAACCCCGATGACGCCGGCCGCGGTCCCCGCGGCCGGCGTACGTCATGCCGGGGGAAGTCAGAGGGCGATGACCGTCAGGACCAGGTTCAGCAGCAGCGGCACGGTCGCGCCGCCGAGCATCAGCCACGGCAGCCGGCGCCGTTGGATCGACAGGAACCCGCCGACGGTCAGCGCGATCCCCGCCAGCCCGCCGACGATCAGTGTCGGCTCGTACCAGACCGGGTCGGTGCCGGACAGGATCGCGTACAGGCCGCGCAGCGCCACGGCCATCCCGACCAGCCCCAGCGCGGTCGCCCAGGCGCACAGCCCGACCATCCGCCGTCCGTCGGGCGCGGGGTCGCTCGCACCCGGCAGCCGGAACAGGCTGGCCAGCCCGCGTCGGGGCAGGAAGACCTCGTCGCGGCTGCCGAGCCGCACGGTGGCGTCGCTCGCCGCCCGCTGCACCCAGAACGGCCGGTCGGGTACGGCGTTTCCGGTCCGCGCCGGGTCGGTGCCGTCCACCGGCGCCGGCTTCGCCGGTTCGTCGGTGTGCGGCGTGGCCGCCGTCGACAGCGGATCGTGGCGCTGCGCTACCGGAACGGCTCCCGGGGGATCGGTTCGGTAACCGCCTCCGGGTCCACCTCGGCGGGCAGTGTGTCGGTGCCGAGTGATGGGCTGTCAGCTTGCGAGGCCACGTGTCACCGTCCTGCGATCTGTCGCGGCCCACCCGTACCCGTGGACCTTCACGCTGTGCAACGGATCGGTGTGACGGCGCGTAACGGTGCGCGGGGCCGCAACCCGCAGGCGGCGTACCCTCCCGTGGTGTCGCCTTGATGACAAGTTGGATCAGACCTTTCGTCGCCGTGCTGGTCACCGCGTAGGCTGCGTGCCGTGACGGACTCGCCAGTACGGATCTTCAGCACAGCGGTCGGCGGGCTGTCGGTGGCCGGCGCCCCGTCCGGGGCAGTCGGATGCGGCTGACCGTCCTGGGCTGTGCCGGCAGTTTCCCGGGACCTGACTCGGCCTGCTCGGCCTACCTGGTGGAGGCCGACGGCTTCCGGCTTCTGATCGACTTCGGCTCCGGGTCGCTGTCCGCCCTGCAGCGCTACGCCGGACTCCACGCCGTCGACGCGATCCTGCTCACCCACCTGCACTGCGACCACATGCTCGACGCGTGCACCTACATCGTGGTGCGCCGGTACGCGCCGCAGGGTCCGTTGCCGGCGCTGCCGGTCTACGCGCCGGCCGGCGCCCACGACCGGATCGCCGCCGCCTACAGCAGCGAGCCGGAGGCGGTCGACGACGTCTACACCTTCTACGGGCTCCAGCCCGGCACCTTTCCGATCGGCCCGTTCACCGTCACCGTCGACCGGGTCAACCACCCCGTCGAGACGTACGGGGTGCGTCTGGAGTGGCAGAAGAGGGTGGTGGCCTACTCGTCGGACACGGCGCCCTGCGACGCGCTCATCCGGCTGGCGCACGGCGCCGACCTGTTCCTGTGCGAGGCGAGCTATCTCGACGGGGTCGAGAACCCGCCCGACCTGCACCTGACCGGGCGGGAGGCCGGCGAGATCGCGACCAAGGCGGGGGTCGGCAAGCTCCTGCTCACCCACCTGGTGACGGCCTGGGGCAGCGAGGCGACCACCTTCGAGGAGGCCGAGTCGGCGTTCGACGGGCCGATCGAGATCGTCCGGCCGGGCGCCCGGTACGAACTCTGATCCCGGCCGGCGGACGTGATCCGGTCACCAATAGGGTGTCGGGATGGCGCGACCTGACGGGCGGCGGCCCGACCAACTCCGACCGGTGACGTTGACCCGGCAGTGGAGCATGCACCCCGAGGGATCGGTGCTCGTGGAGTTCGGCGACACCCGGGTGCTGTGCACCGCGAGCGTCACCGAGGGCGTGCCCCGCTGGCGCAAGGGCTCCGGGCTCGGCTGGGTGACCGCCGAATACTCGATGCTGCCCCGGGCGACCACGACCCGGTCGGACCGGGAGAGCGTGAAGGGCCGGGTCGGCGGTCGTACCCACGAGATCTCCCGGCTGATCGGGCGCAGTCTGCGGGCCACCATCGATCTCAAGGCGCTCGGCGAAAACTCGATCGTGCTCGACTGCGACGTGCTCCAGGCCGACGGCGGCACCCGTACGGCGGCCATCACCGGCGCGTACGTGGCCCTGTCCGACGCGGTCGACTGGCTGGCCGACCGTAAGGCGCTGGCCGGTAAGCCGGCGAAGGTGCTGCACCGGTCGGTGGCCGCGGTCAGCGTCGGCGTCATCGAGGGCGAGCCGCGGTTGGATCTGTGCTATCTGGAGGATGTCGCCGCCGAGGTCGACATGAACGTCGTCTGCACCGGCGACGGCGACTTCGTCGAGGTGCAGGGGACCGGCGAGTCCGGGGTGTTCGCCCGCGACCAGCTGGACGCGTTGCTCGATCTCGGGGTGGCCGGCTGTGCCGAGTTGACGGAGGCGCAGCGGAAGGCGTTGGGCAAATGACGAAACTGCTGCTGGCGACCCGTAACGCCAAGAAGCTTGTCGAACTGCAGCGGATCCTCGACGAGGCGTTGGGCGTGCAGCGCGTCGAGCTGGTCGGGCTGTCCGACGTACCGGAATATCACGAGGTGCCCGAGACCGGTCTGACGTTCGGCGAGAACGCGCTGCTCAAAGCCCGGGAGGGGTGCCGCAACACCGGGCTGCCGACCGTCGCCGACGACTCGGGGCTCGCGGTCGACGCGCTGAACGGAATGCCGGGCGTCTTCAGCGCCCGCTGGTCCGGACGGCACGGCGACGACCAGGCCAACCTGGACCTGGTGCTGGGGCAGATCGGTGACGTGCCGGACGAGCACCGTGGCGGGGCGTTCGTCTGTGCCGCCGCACTGGTGCTTCCCGGGGGCAAGGAACACCTGGTCGAAGGCCGCCAGGCCGGCCGGATCCTGCGGGGGCCGCGCGGCGAGGGCGGCTTCGGGTACGACCCGATCTTCCTCGGCGAGGGCCAGACCCGGACGAACGCCGAGCTGTCCCCCGCCGAGAAGGACGCGATCAGCCACCGTGGCAAGGCGTTTCGCTCGCTGGCCCGGGTGATCGCCAAACTCGCTCTGCCCGGCTGACCCGGTCACTTCCACCTGGCGAGGGGCGGCCCGCCGCGTTCTTGATCGTCTGCGCGTTCTTGATCGTCTGCGGCTGAGACACCTTAGGCACGGCGTGTCGTACGCCTGGACCGCAGACGATCGAGGCCGGCCGGTTTCGCCGAGGGCCGGCGGCTGAGGGTCGGCGGGTGGGTCGGGCCGGTTTCGCCGAGGGCCCGCGGTTGGGTCGGGCCGGTTTCGCCGAGGGCCCGCGGTTGGGTCGGGCGCAGGGGCGGATACCGCTGTCGGGGTCCACAGCGAGTTCGCTGTGGATACGCCGAATTCGCTGTGAACCCCGCCCACCTCGCGGCGACTGCGTGACAGGTCCGGCGGTGGCCGATGATCGTCTGCTGCTCAGCCGGCCGACACGCCGCGGGGGCACCGGCGGAACAGCAGACGATCACGCCTGACTCTCACCGCCACCGCCACCGCCGCCACCGCCGCCACCGCCACCGCCGCCGCCACCGCTCCGCGTGCTGCCCGCAGCCGCGCCCTGCCCCGGTGCCTGTCGCCCGCCCCGCCCCTGCGACGATCAAGGACTTGTTGTGTCGGGAATCAGGGCGAAGCGGGCACGGTTAGTCCTTGATCGACGCGACGCGGCACGGCACGGCACTGCGCGGGGCGCGGCACCACCTCGGCACTGCGCGGGCTGGGTCAGTTCAGGGGGCCGGTCGTCGACTCGATCTCGGTGCGCAACGCCCGCCCGGAGACCGTCGCCCTCGCCTGTTCCAGGACCGGGGCGAGGTAGATGTCCGGGCCGGGTTCGCCCGCGTATCCGCCCACCGCCGCCAGTGCCGCCTGCCCGGCCGGGGACGGGGTCAGCGGCGCCCGTAACTGCAACCCGCGTACGCCGGCCAGCAGCTCCACCGCGAGCAGGCTGGTCAGGTTGTCCAGCACCGTACGCAGTTTGCGGCAGGCGGCCCAGCCCATCGAGACGTGGTCCTCCTGCATGCCGCTGGTCGGCACCGAGTCGACCGATGCCGGCCCCGCCAGCCGCCGGTTCTCGGCGACGATCCCGGCGGCGGTGTACTGGGCGATCATCAGCCCGGAGTTGACGCCCGGGTCGGGGGAGAGGAACGCCGGCAGGTTGCGCGATCGGGTCACGTCGAGGAGCCGGTCGACCCGGCGTTCGGCGATGGCGCCGACCTCGGCGGCGGCGATGGCCAGGAAGTCGGCGGCGAAGCCGAGCGGGGCGCCGTGGAAGTTGCCGGTCGACAGGACCCGCCCGTCGGGGAGCACGACGGGGTTGTCGACGACGCTGACGAGTTCGCGGGCGGCGGTCGTCTCGACGAACGCGAGGGTGTCCCGGGCGGCGCCGGCGACCTGCGGGGCGCACCGGATCGAGTAGGCGTCCTGCACCGCGTGGGCCAGGTCGTCCCGGTGCGAATCCATGATCGCCGAGCCCTGGAGCAGCCGGTGGATGTTGGCGGCCGACACCGCCTGGCCGGGATGCGGCCGGATCGCGTGCAGTTCGGGCAGGAACGGCCGGTCGGAGCCGAGCATCGCCTCGGTCGACAGGGCGGCGGTCACGTCGGCCATGGTGAACAGGTGTGCGGCGTCGTCGATGGCGAGCAGCAGCATGCCGAGCATGCCGTCGGTGCCGTTGATCAGCGCCAGCCCCTCCTTCGCCGACAGTTCGACCGGCGTGAGCCCGGCCCGGCGCAGCGCCTCGCCGCCGTCGATCCGTTCCCCGCCGGGGCCGAGCACCCAGCCCTCGCCGAGCAGCACCAGCGCGCAGTGGGCGAGCGGGGCGAGGTCGCCGGACGCGCCGAGCGAGCCGTGCTCCGGCACCCACGGGGTGATGTCGTGGTTGAGCAGGTCGACCAGCGCGTGCGCGACGAGCGGCCGTACACCGGAGCGGCCGAGCGCCAGCGAGCGGACCCGGAGCAGGATCATCGCCCGGACCACCTCGCGGGACACCGGGGCGCCGATCCCGGCGGCGTGCGAGCGGATCAGCGCGTGCTGCAGTTCGGCCCGCCGCTCCGGTGCGACGAACGTGTTCGCCAGCGCGCCGAATCCGGTGGAGACGCCGTACACCGGTCGGCCGTCCCGCTCGATGCGATCCACGATGGACCGACTCCGCTCCATCGCCTCCACGGTGGACGGCGCGAGGGTGACCCTGGCCGTGCCGCGCGCCACGGCGAGCACGTCGGCGGGGGAGACCCCGGTCGGCTGGACGACTACGTCAGGCATTGCGGCACTCCGTTGTGCAGGACTTCACTGATCAGTGGAACCCCCGGCCGGTAGGCCAGGTGCAGGTGCGACGGCGCGTCGAGGATCACCAGGTCGGCCCGGGCCCCCGGGCGCAGCACGCCGACGTCGGTGCGGCGCAGCGCCCGCGCCCCGCCGGCCGTCGCCGCCCACACCGCCTCCGCCGGGCTCATCCCCATCTCCCGTACGGCGAGCGCGATGCAGAACGGCATCGACGACGTGTACGACGATCCGGGGTTGCAGTCGGTGGCCAGTGCCACCGTCACCCCGGCGTCGAGCAGCCGCCGGGCGTCCGGGTACGGCGACCGGGTCGAGAACTCCGCTCCCGGCAGCAGGGTGGCCACGGTTTCCGAGCCGGCGAGCGCCTCGACGTCGGCGTCCGACAGGTGGGTGCAGTGGTCGGCGCTGGCCGCCCCCAGCTCGACCGCCAGTTGTACGCCCGGCCCCGGGCCGAGCTGGTTGGCGTGCACCCGGACGCCCAGACCGGCCGCCTGCCCGACGGTCAGGATCGCCCGGGTGTGGTCGGCGTCGAACGCGCCCCGCTCGCAGAACACGTCGACCCAGCGGGCGTACGGCAGTGCCGCCCGCAGCATCGGCCCGCAGACCAGTCCGACGTAGTCGTCGGGGCGGTCGGCGTACTCGGCCGGCACCACGTGTGCGCCGAGGAACGTCGTCTCGTCGGTCACCTCGCGCGCGATTCGTAGGGATCTGGCCTCGTGGCGGACGCTGAGGCCGTACCCGCTCTTGATCTCGATCGTGGTGGTGCCCTGCCGCAGCGCCTCGCGGCGCAGCCGGTGCACGGTGCCGCGTAGTTCGTCGTCGGAGGCGGCGCGGGTCGCGGACACGGTGGTGCGGATGCCGCCACCGGTGTAGCGCTCGCCGGTCATCCGGGCGGCGAACTCGGCGGCCCGGTCGCCGGCGAAGACGAGGTGCGCGTGGCTGTCGACGAAGCCGGGCAGCACCGCGGCGCCGTCGGCGTCGATCCGCCGGTCGGCGGCGGGCGCGTCGGCGGCGCGGCCGATCCAGGCGATCCGGCCGTCCTCGACCAGCACGGCGGCGTCGCGGACCACGCCGATCAGGCCGTCGCGGGCCGGATCGTTGGTGACCAGTTCGCCGATGTCGTCGACCAGCAGGTTCACGCCGCACCCTCCCCGTAGGAGTTCGCCACCGACCGGGCCAGTTCGGCCGGTACGTCCACGCGCACGTGCCGGCCGTCGCGGATCACTACCGTGCCGTCGACGAGCACCAGGTCGACGTCGGCGGCGGTCGCCGCGAACAGCGCCCCGACCGGCTCCACCCCGGCCGTACGCACGCTGTCGAGGCGTACGGCGACCAGGTCGGCCCGGGCCCCGACCGCGATCCGGCCGGCGTCGGTCCAGCCGAGCGCCTCGTGGCCGGCGGGGCCGGCGGCCCGCAGCAGCTGCCCGGCGGAGAAGTGGCCGCGCCGGCGGGTCCGCAGCCGCTCGTCCAGCTCCACCGCCCGCGCCTCCTCGAACGGGTCGATAACCGCGTGGCTGTCGCTGCCGAGGCTCAGCCGGATGCCGGCGTCGGCCAGCGCCCGCGCCGGCCCGATCCCGTCGGCGAGGTCGCGTTCGGTCGTCGGGCACAGGCACACCCCGGTCCCGGTGTCGCGCAGCGCGGTCAGGTCCGGCCCCGTGAGATGGGTGGCATGGACCGCCGTCGTACGTGGACCGAGGGCGCCCGCGCGGGCGAGCAGCCCGGCCGGCGTCGTCCCGTGGTACGCCAGACACGCGTCGTTCTCGGCCGGCTGCTCCGACAGGTGCGTGTGCAGCGGCATCTCGCGGGCGACGGCGAAGCCGGCGACGTCGGCGAGCTGGTCCGCCGGCACCGCCCGCACGGAGTGGATGGCGGCGCCGATCAGGGCGTGTCCGCCGGCCGGCCGGAAGGCGTCGACCCGGGCCGCCCAGCCGGCCGCGTCGCCGTCGCCGAAGCGCAGCTGCGGCCCGGCCAACGGTGCACCGTCCACAGTGGCCGTCAGATAGCAGGCGTCGAGCAGGGTGAGCCGTACGCCGGCCTGCGCCGCCGCCTCGACCAGCGCGGCACCCATCGCGTTCGGGTCCGCGTACGGGCGGCCGCCCGGGGCGTGGTGCAGGTAGTGGAACTCGCCGACACAGGTGATCCCGGCCAGCGCCATCTCCGCGTACGTGGCCCGGGCCAGCGCGAGATAGGAGTCCGGGTCCAGCCGGGTGGCGACGTCGTACATCCGCTCCCGCCACGTCCAGAACGTGCCGCCCCCGGCGTGCGTACGCCCGCGCAGGGCCCGGTGGAACGCGTGCGAGTGGGCGTTCGCCAGCCCGGGCAGCACCAGCCCGGACAGCCGGGTGGCGTCCGGCGGGGCCGGTACGCCGGCGTCGACCGCGGTGAACCGCCCGTCGGCCACCTCGATCAGTACGTCCGCGTCCGGCCCGCCCCGCCCGGGAAGCCAGGCGTACGCGGCGTGCCAACGGGTCGGGGTCAGCATGCCAACTCCTGGAGTACGTCGGCGAGCGCCGCCACCCCGGCGACGCAGTCGTCGTCGGTGGCGTGTTCGGCCGGGGAGTGCGACACCCCGGTCGGGTTGCGGACGAACAGCATCGCGGTCGGCAGGTGCGCGGCCAGCACCCCGGCGTCGTGGCCGGCCCCGGTCGGCAGCACCGGCACCCCGCCGAGCAGGGTGGCCAGCCGGCCGGCGAGCGGTCCGTCGAAGTCGACCACGCCGGTGAACGACTCCCGGGTCACCGCCAGCGTGGTGCCGTCCCGGCCGGCCCGCTCGACCGCCTTGCCCCGGACCGCGTCGACGAGGCCGTCGAGGGTGGCCGGGTCGGCGGCCCGGGCGTCCAGCCAGCCCCGGACCAGCGCCGGGACCGCGTTGGTGGCGTTCGGCTCGACCGCTACCCGGCCCACCGTGGCATGCGCGCCGCGCAGCCGGGCCTCCTTGTTCGCCGCCAGCACCGTGAACGCGTACGTCAGCATCGGATCGCGGCGGTCGGCCATCCGGGTCGTACCGGCGTGGTTGGCCTCGCCGTGGAAGTCGAACCGCCACCGGCCGTGCGGCCAGATGGCGCTGGCGACCCCGACCGGCGCGGCCAGGTCGACCAGCGCCCGGCCCTGCTCGACGTGCAGTTCGACGAACGTGCCGAACCGGGCCAGCAGGCCGGGCACCGGGCCGGCCGGTGGCCCGCCCAGCGCCCGCCCGAAGGTGACGCCGTCCCGGTCGGTCAGCTCCGCCGCCCGCTCCGGCTCGATCGCGCCGGTCAGCAGCCGCGACCCGAGGCACGGCACCCCGAACCTGGCGCCCTCCTCCTCGGCGAACGCCGCCACGCAGACCGGCCGGGTCGGCGTGACCCCACGCTCCCGCAGGGCGTCGACGGCCAGCAAAGCGCTGACGATCCCCAGTGGACCGTCGTAGCCGCCGCCGTGCGGCACCGAGTCGAAGTGGCTGCCGGTCAGCACCGCGTCACCGGCGTCGGCCGCCCCCACCAGGCGAACAGGTTGCCGTTGCCGTCCTCCTCGACCGACATGCCGCGGTCGGCCGCCTGCCGGCGGAACCAGTCCCGCAGCCACCGCTCCGGCTCGGTGAAGGCGTAGCGCAGGTAGCCGCCGCTGACCGGGTCCCGGCCCACCGGGGCGAGTTCGTCCCAGAGCTTCCGGAAGCCGGTCACGGGCGGGCCATCGGGATCTGGACGCCGTGCTCCCCGGCGACCTCGGCGGCGAGTTCGTAGCCGGCGTCGACGTGCCGGATCACGCCCATCCCCGGGTCGTTGGTCAGCACCCGCTCGATCTTCCGGCCGGCCAGTTCGGTGCCGTCGGCGACGCAGACCTGCCCGGCGTGCAGCGACCGCCCGATGCCCACCCCGCCTCCATTGTGGATGGATACCCAGGAGGCGCCGCTCGCCGTGTTCACCAGGGCGTTCAGCAGCGGCCAGTCGGCGATCGCGTCGGAGCCGTCGCGCATCCCCTCGGTCTCCCGGAACGGGCTGGCCACACTGCCGCAGTCCAGGTGGTCGCGGCCGATCACCACCGGCGCCGACAGCTCACCGGAGGCCACCATGTCGTTGAACCGCACCCCGGCCCGGTCCCGTTCGCCGTACCCGAGCCAGCAGATCCGGGCCGGCAGCCCCTGGAACGCCACCCGCTCGCCGGCCAGCCGGATCCACCGGGCCAGCGCCTCGTTCTCCGGGAAGAGGTCCAGCACCGCCCGGTCGGTGGCCGCGATGTCGGCCGGATCGCCGGACAGCGCCGCCCACCGGAACGGTCCCTTGCCCTCGCAGAACAACGGCCGAATGTACGCCGGCACGAACCCCGGGAAGTCGAACGCCCGCTCGTAGCCGTGCAGCTGCGCCTCGCCCCGGATCGAGTTGCCGTAGTCGAACACCTCGGCACCCGCGTCGAGGAAGCCGACCATCGCCTCGACGTGCTTCGCCATCGACGCCCGCGCCCGGGCGGTGAACTCCTCCGGCTTCGCCCGCGCGTAGTCACCGGCCTCGCCCGGCTCGACCCCCTCCGGCACGTACGACAGCGGGTCGTGGGCGCTGGTCTGGTCGGTCACGATGTCGATCTCGACACCACGGCGCAGCAGCTCCGGAAAGACCGTCGCCGCGTTGCCGACCACCCCGACCGACAGCGCCCGCCGCTCCCGACGGGCCGCCGTGGCCAGCGCCACCGCCTCGTCCAGGTCGGCGGCGACCACGTCCAGGTAGCGGGTCGCCACCCGGCGGTCCAGCCGGGCCCGGTCGACGTCGACGACCAGGCACACCCCGTCGTTCATCGTCACCGCGAGCGGCTGCGCGCCACCCATCCCGCCACAGCCGCCGGTCAACGTCAACGTGCCGGCGAGCGTCCCACCGAACCGCTTCGCCGCCACCGCCGCGAACGTCTCGTACGTCCCCTGCAGGATGCCCTGCGTCCCGATGTAGATCCACGAGCCGGCGGTCATCTGGCCGTACATGGTCAGGCCCAGGTTCTCCAGCCGGCGGAACTCCGGCCACGTCGACCAGTCGCCGACCAGGTTCGAGTTCGCCAGCAGCACCCGGGGCGCCCACTCGTGGGTGCGGAACACCCCGACCGGCCGGCCCGACTGCACCAGCATCGTCTCGTCGTCGTCCAACTCGGTCAGCGTCCGCACCAGCGCCCGGTAGGACGGCCAGTCCCGGGCCGCCCGGCCGGTGCCGCCGTACACCACCAGGTCGTCGGGGCGCTCGGCCACGTCCGGGTCCAGGTTGTTCATCAACATCCGCAGCGCGGCCTCCTGCGGCCACGCCTTCGCGGTACGGGTGACCCCGCGCGCCGCGCGAACCGGTCCGTCCATCGGTCTGCCTCCTCCGGGGCGTTCTCAGGCGTGCTCAGGCGTTCTCGGGCGTGCTCAGGCCACGAACACGTTGCGGTTGGCCGCCGACTGCTCGAACTGCTCCAGGCGACGCTGCGCGTCGGCCGGCGCCACGTCACAGATCGCCTGCAACAGCACCATCGCCATCGCCATCGGCGCGGCGTGCAGGTCGAAGACGAGCTGCGTGCCGACCGCCGCCGGCAGCACCACGTCGGCGTGCTCGGCGACCGGGCTGACCGCCGAGTCGGTGATCGCCACCACCGACAGGCCGGCGGCCCGCGCCTCGCGTACCGCCTCGATCGACTC
This sequence comes from Polymorphospora rubra, assembly GCF_018324255.1. GTDB lineage: Bacteria > Actinomycetota > Actinomycetes > Mycobacteriales > Micromonosporaceae > Polymorphospora > Polymorphospora rubra. Next base: position 1,303,750 of record NZ_AP023359.1, on the reverse strand, counting down.
CCGCGGGTAACGGGGCATGACCATCGCCAGCAGCGCGGTCGCCCCGGCGGCCCGGGCCTGGTCGAGGCGGTCGGTGAGCAGGCTGCCCCCGGAGTCCAAGACTCGTACGTCCGGCAGCACCTTCGCGGCGAAATAGGCGAAGTACGCGGCCAGCGGTGCGGCGGAGCGCAGGCCGAGCACCGGCAGCGGGCGGCTGGCCGCCAGCAGCGCCCCGGCGACGGTCAGCGTGTCGCGCTCGGCGAGCTGCCCGGCGAGCCGGTGCAGGTTGTCGACCTCGTCGTGCACCGCCCGCTGCAGCTCGTTGCCGACCGTCGGGCCGGCGGCCGTCCCGTTCCCGGCGCCGGCGAACTCCCGCAGGCGGCGGCGCAGCGCCGGGTAGCCGTCGTAGCCGAGCGCCATCGCGAACCGGGTCACCGACGGCTGGCTCACCCCGGCCAGTTCGGCGACCTCGGCCGCCGACAGGTACGCCGCCGACGCGGTGTGCTGCACCAGACTGTGCGCGATCCGGCGCTGGGTCGGGGTCAGCCGTACCCCCGGAACAGGTCGAGCACCCGGTCCGCGGACGCCTCCCCAGCGCTCTTCCGATTCATGGGGCGAGGATATGCATGAAAATATTCAGAGCGCAATGGTCGCCATGGGCTGTGGTAGATATTCGGCGTGACCGGTACGAACTTTCGGCGCCGTATCGCGCGCACCCCACTCGCGCCCGTCGCCGCCTTCCCCAAGCGGCTCGTTACCGTGGCCCGCCACGACGCCCGCGTCCTCGGCGTCTCCGCCCGTTGGCTCTTCACCTCCCGCGAACACCACAACTACACCTACGACCTGACCCCGCTCAGCCGGCAACACCTCGCCTGGTTCGTCAGCGTCACCTGCGACCTCCCCGTCACCCAGGTCCGGAGCTACCTCACCGAGATCGAGACCGACGACGACCTGCGCCGACACATCGAACAGACCACCGCCAAAGCCGCCCGCCGCGGCCTCGCCGACCGACAGGTCCGCTACGCCCGCCGCATCGGCTGGTACGCCATCGTCCGCGCCACCCGCCCCACGCACATCGTCGAAACCGGCGTCGACAAGGGCCTCGGCACCTGCGTACTCGCGGCCGCACTCCTACGCAACGCCGCCGAAGGGCACCCCGGCCGGGTCACCTCGCTGGACATCAACCCCGAAGCCGGCTACCTCGCCCAGGCCCAACCCTGGTCCGACGTCGCCGATCTCGTCATCGGCGACTCCATCGCCAGCATCAACGCCCTCGACCGCCCCGTCGACCTCTTCCTGCACGACAGCGACCACAGCGTCGCCCACGAACGCCGCGAATTCGAAGCCGTCGAACCCAAACTCGCCCCCGACGCCCGGCTGCTCACCGACAACGTCACCACCACCAACGTCCTCGCCGAACACGCCGAACGCACCGGCCGCCGCTTCCTCGCCTACCGCGAAACCCCCGACCGGCACTGGTTCCGCGGCGACGGAATCGGCCTCGCCTGGTAGTCCCGGCCCGCGATCCCGCCGGCCCGCCCTGTGGCAGGCTGACGGGATGCGGCTCGCGTCCCTGCACACCCACCCCGTCAAGGGCTGCCACCGGCTCGACCACGACACCATCCACGTCGAGCCGTGGGGGCTCGCCGGCGACCGGCGCTGGCTCGTCATCGACGAGGACGGCGTCGGCGTCACCCAGCGCGACACCGCCGCACTCGTGCACATCCGGCCCGCACCCCGCCCCGGCGGCGGACTGGTCCTGCACGCCACCGGCCGGCACCCGCTCGACGTACCCGAACCGGCCGGCGACCCGCTCGACGTACAGATCTTCGTCAACCGCACCCCGGTCGCCGCCGCACCGGCCGGCCCCGCCGCCGACCACTGGCTCAGCACCCTGATCGACCGCAAGGTACGACTCGTCTGGCTCGCCAACCCCGCCGACCAACCCATCGGCACCGAACTCAGCCGCCCCGAAGACCGGGTCAGCTTCGCCGACCGCTACCCGATGCTGGTCACCAACACCGCCTCCCTCGACGCGCTCAACAGCCTGCTGCGCGAAGCCGGCGACATCGAGGGGCCGCTGCCGATGAACCGCTTCCGCGCCAACCTCGTCGTCAGCGGCGCCGACCCCTGGGCCGAAGACGACTGGATCGGCCGCCGGCTCCGGTTCGGGAACGTCGTGATGCGCGCCGTCAAAGCCTGCGCCCGCTGCCTCGTCACCACCATCGACCAGGAGACCGGCGAAAAGGGACGACAGCCGCTGCGGCTGCTCGCCCGCCACCGCAACCGCGACCAGAAACTGCTCTTCGGCGTCAACCTCATCCCCGACGGCACCGGCCCCATAACCGTCGGCGACCCCGTCGAGTTGATGCCGTGACCGGGCGAGCCGTCCGGGGACACCGGCGCGTCCCCCGGCGGCCGTACGTCCGCTGGCTCGCCGCCGGCGGACTCGCCGCCGTCGCCGCCATTGCCGGACTCGCCGTCCTCCTCCAGACCGGCGTACCCGCCGCCTGCGCCGCCGCACCCGCCGCCCGCCAGGGCAAAGCCACCTTCTACGACTCCAACGGGGCCGGCGGCAACTGCTCCTACGTCGGTGCCCCCGCCAACCGCATGTACGTCGCCCTCGGCCCGACCGAATACGACGGCGCGGTCGCCTGCGGCAGCTACCTCGACGTGACCGGCCCCAAGGGCAGGGTCCGCGTCATCGTCATGGACCAGTGCCCCGAATGCCCGACCGGCCACATCGACCTCTCCCGCGAGGCGTTCGCGAAGATCGCCGACCCGGTCCAGGGCATCGTCCCGGTCACCTACCGGCGCGTCGTCGACCCGGCGCTGCCCGGCCCGCTCGCCTTCCGCATCAAGGACGGCGCCTCCCAGTGGTGGTTCGCCGTGCTCGTCACCAACCACGGCAACCCGCTGCGCAAGGTCGAGGCCAGACCACCCGGCGGCGGCTGGAAAACCGCCGTACGCCACGACTACAACTACTGGATCATCGAAGGCGGGCTCGGCCCCGGCCCGTACGCGATCCGGGTCACCGACGACCAGAGCCGGCAGGCGGTCGCCGAAGGAATCCGGATGGCACCCGAGCAGACCCAACAGACCAACACCAACATGTACGGCGCACCGGCCCGCCCCACCGCCAGCCCGTCCCGTCCGCCGACCCCCGGGCCGACGAGCGCCGCACCCACCCCGACCGCCGAGCCCACCCCGACCGTGTCATCCACCACGACGGACGGGGCCGCCGCCGGCGACGTGCCCGAGCCGGCGTCACTCGCCGCCAGTTCCCCGATCACACCAACCGACTGCCACTGACCCACGGCGGCCCCGACGGGCAGGTGCTGTCACGGCCCACAGCGAGTTCGCTGTCGATACGCCGAATTCGCTGTGGACCGCAACAGCAGTACCCCGCCCGACAGCCTGAATCCCTGACGGTCATCGGCCCTCGATCGTCTGCTGCTGAAGCATTCGACACGCCGTACCCGGCACGCCTCAGCCGCAGACGATCATGACACTGCCGACGGCGGGGGCTTCAGCGCAGCGGCAGCCACATCAGGACCTCGTCGCGGTCGTCGCCGGCCGCCACCCGCAACGCGCCCGGCAACCGGCCGACCTCCTTGTAGCCGCACCGCGAGTAGAACTCCGTCACCCCGGCCCCGTCCCGGACCGTCAGGTGCAGCGCGGCCAGCCCCATCTCCCGACCGACCCGCTCCGCCTCCCGGACCAGCGCCGCGCCGTAGCCGAGGCCCTGCCGGTCCGGGTGCACCATGACCCGCTTCAGGATCCGCCAGTGGTCCTTGAGGACGAAGTTGTTGTCGGTGACGAACAGCATGGCGACCAGCCGCTCGCCCTCGTAGCCGACCAGTAGCCGGTCCCGTCCTCCGTCGACAGCGGCGAACTCGACCTGTGCCGTCGACCACACGTCGGCGGGAGTGACCTGCCCCACGAACCCGACCGCGCCACCGGTGTTGGTCACCGTGCACCACAGGTCGACGATCTCGTCGCGCAGTGCGTCGGTCAGCGGAGGATCGAGTACGAAACGCAGGCCCATGCCCGCAATCCTGCCGCTCCACGCCAACGTCCCCGACGTGTCGTCGGCCACGGGCCGGTTGATGGGTGCGGGAGAGGGGATTCGAACCCCTACGTCCTTTCGGACAACAGGACCTAAACCTGCCGCGGCTGCCGTTACGCCACTCCCGCCGACGCCAAGAGTCTAGAGCGCCGGGCAGCGATGGTGTTGAGGCCCGCCTTGCGCAAAATGTTGGACACCGTGCCGTGGCTGACAGCGCCGGTCGGATCGAGCGTACGGAGCTGGCGGGCGATCGCCTTCGGCCCGTCGGTCGGGTGGGCCAGTGCGTGCGCGATCACCCGGTCCTGCTGTGCCTCCGTGCGCGGGCGCGACCCGCCCCGCATGGTGGTCAGCGAACCGGCTTCCAGCAGGCGTCGCCGGAGCCGGTAGAAGTGGTTGCGGTGGCATCCGATCAGCCGGGCGGCGGCCACCACGGTCAGGTGACCGCGCGCCACCCGTTCGACGATGTCCCGGACGGTGTCGTCGTCGGGCCGGTCGCCGCGGGTGCTGCCGTACCGGACCGAGTCTTCGGCCGAGCCACGGGTGGGGCGACGGTTGCGGCCCGCGTACGTCGGTGTCTGGCTGTGGCAGTTGGGGCAGAGGAACCGCAGGTTGTCTGGTCGGCAGTCCCAGAACTCGCCGTTGACGTGGTCGACGTGCAGGGTCAGGGGGCGGCCGTTCCACACCGGCCCGATGCCGCACAGTTGGCAGGTTGCCGGCACACCGGATTCGACGAGCGCCCGCCGCAGGACCTCGGGATGAGCCCGACGCCGGTCGGTGGCCCGCAGCACCAGCACCTCGTCGGGGCGCAGCCGGCGCGGTGACCGCCGGCCTCGGTTGTGTGCCCTGCCGAGGAAGTGCGCCGTGTCGATTCCGAGGGTGTCGATCCGGCGCCGTAGATGTGCGTGCGAACCGCCGTTGAGGGGGAGGCCGAGATATCGCAGCACCCCGCCATGCTGTGGCTCGCCGCCACCGCTTCCGTCAGAACCTGTTCGGTGTACTTCACCACGCCCACGACGCTAGATGGCGGCAGTGGAGTGGAGCACGAGCGCCAAACGGCTGGTTTCAGTCCAGGCCGAGGTCGCGGCGCAGCTTGGCGACGTGGCCGGTGGCCTTGACGTTGTAGAGCGCCTTCTCGATCTTTCCGTCCTCGTCGATGACGAACGTCGAGCGGATCACACCGGTGACGGTCTTGCCGTAGAGCTGCTTCTCGCCGAACGCGCCGTACGCGGTCAGCACCGCCTTCTCGGGGTCGGACACCAGCGGGAAGGTGAGCGTGTCGCGTTCGCGGAACTTGGCGAGCTTGGCCGGCTTGTCGGGGGAGAGGCCGACGACCTCGTATCCGGCGGCCTGCAGCGACGCGAGCGAGTCGCGGAAGTCGCAGGCCTGCTTGGTGCAGCCGGGCGTCATCGCGGAGGGGTAGACGTACAGCACCACCTTGCGGCCGCGCAGCTCCTTCAGGGACAGCGTCTCGCCGGTGTCGGTCGGCAGTTCGAACTCGGGTGCGGGGTCGCCGGGAGCGAGGCGGGCCGGTGCGGTCATGACCCGAACCCTATCGCCCGAACGGTGGCGCGTGGCGGTACCCGGCCGCGTGCCCCGAACGGGTTCAGTTGCCAAGTATTGGCAACAACCTATGTGTGCAAATACTCTGGGAGTCGCCTGTACGCGGCAGCGCACCGGCACCGCGTACCGAGCTTCGCACTCTCCGGAGGAGCTCATGGACGGTCTGGCTCTGCACATCGGCAACGGGGTGCTCGACGCCCCGGTTTCGATCGCCTGTGCCGCGCTCGCGGCGGCGGCACTGGTCTTCTGCGTGATACGTGGGCGGCGGGATCTCGACGACCGGCTGGCGCCGATGGCCGGCCTGGTGGCGGCGTTCGTCTTCGCGGTCCAGATGCTCAACTTCCCGGTGCTGCCCGGGGTGAGCGGGCACCTGCTCGGCGGGGCGCTGGCGGCGCTGCTGGTCGGCCCGTGGGTGGGTGCGCTGTGCGTCGCGGTGGTGCTCGTCGTGCAGGCGCTCGTCTTCGCCGACGGCGGGATCACCGCGCTCGGCCCGAACATCGTCAACATGGCGCTGGTCGGCACGGCGGCGGCGTACGGGCTGATCGTGCTTCTGCTGCGGGTGTTGCCGCGTACCCCGGCCGGGCTGGCGGCGACGGCGTTGCTCGCCTCGGTGGTCAGCGTGGTCGCGGCGGCGTTGGGTTTCGTGCTCCAGTACGCGCTCGGCGGTACGACGCAGCTCGTCGACTACGGGCTCGGGGCGGTCGCGGCGACGATGACCGGCACCCACCTGCTGATCGGTGTCGGTGAGGGGATCATCGCGGCGACGACGGTGGTCACCGTCGCGAAGACCCGGCCCGACCTGGTGTACGCCCTGCGGGGCACCCGGCTGACGACGACTTCGACGGTGGGAGGCGCGGCGTGAGGCGCGGAAGCTGGTTCGTCCTGGGTGGCCTGCTGGTCACCCTGCTGCTGGCCGGGGTGGTCAGCAACTTCGCCTCGGGTTCGCCCGACGGCCTGGATTCGGCGTCGACGAAGGGCTGCACCCTGAACGCCGACGAGGAGATCACCGGCGGCAGTTGCATGGCGCGCAACGCCAAGGATCACGAGTGGGCCGACAGCCCGTTGGCCGACTACGGGCTGCGGGGCGTCGACAACGCGTACCTGTCGACGGCGGTGGCCGGGGTGACCGGGGTGCTGCTCACCTTCGCCGTCGGTGGCGGGCTCTTCTGGCTGGTCCGTGGCCGTCGTACGGCGGATCACGGCTAGCCGGGCGGGGCGGGGCATGGCCCGTGGGCACGCGTACGTCCTGCACCTCGACCGGGACAGCGTGCTGCACCGGCTCCCGCCCGAGGTGAAGATCACGGCGGCGGTGGCGGTGACGCTGGTCGTGGTGGCCACGCCCCGCGACGCGTTCTGGGCGTTCGGCGGCTACGCCGTACTCGTCGCGGTGGTGGCGGCGCTGGGCCGGATCCCGGCGGGGTGGCTGGCCCGCCGGGCCCTGGTCGAGGCGCCGTTCGTCCTGCTGGCGGTGGCGCTGCCGTTCGTCGCGGCCGGGGAGCGGGTCACCTGGCTGGGCCTGGAGCTGTCGGTGGAGGGGCTGCTCGGGGGTGGAACATCCTGGTCAAGGGGACGCTCGGCGTACTCGTGTCGCTGGTCCTGGCGGCGACCACGACGAGCCGGGACCTGATCGTCGGCCTGGACCGGCTGCGGTGCCCGCAGATCCTGACCCAGATCGCGATGTTCATGGTCCGCTACCTCGACGTGCTGGTCGGTGAGGCCCGCCGGATGCGGGTGGCCCGGATCTCGCGGGGCGACGACCCGAGGTTCCTGTGGCAGGTGCGGGGCTTCGCGGCCGGGATCGGTGCGCTGTTCCTGCGGGCGTTCGAGCGGGGGGAGCGGGTCTACCTGGCGATGCTGTCGCGCGGCTACACGGGCCGGATGCCGCCGGCCGGGCCGGGGACGGGGGTGGCGTCGGCGGGGCAGTGGCTGCTCGCGGCGACGGTGCCGGTGGCCGCCGCGGGCGTCGGCGTCACGGCGGTGCTGCTGTCGTGAGCGGGCCGGTGTCCCTGGAGGTGCGTGGCCTGCGTTACGCGTACCCGGACGGTCAGGTCGCGTTGCGCGGCGTCGACCTGCGGGTGCCGCGCGGGGCCCGGGTCGCGCTGCTGGGGCCGAACGGTGCCGGCAAGACCACGCTGGTGCTGCACCTGAACGGGGTGCTGCACGAAGGCGCCGGCACGGTCACGGTCGGCGGTCTGGTCGTCGCGCGTGACCGGGCGACCCTGGCCGAGATCCGGCGCCGGGTCGGCATCGTCTTCCAGGATCCGGACGACCAGCTGTTCCTGCCGACGGTCGCCGAGGACGTCGCGTTCGGCCCGGCCAACCTGGGGCTGCGCGGGGCGGAACTCGCGGCCCGGGTCGACGAGGCGTTGACCGCCGTCGGGATGTCGGCGCACCGGGACCGGGCCCCGCACCACCTGTCGTACGGGCAGCGCCGGCGGGTGGCGGTCGCGACGGTGCTGGCGATGCGGCCGGAGATCCTGGTGCTGGACGAGCCGTCGTCGAACCTCGATCCGGCGTCCCGGCGGGAGCTGGCCGAGATCCTGCGCGCGCTGCCGGTGACGCTGCTGTTGGTGACGCACGATCTGCCGTACGCGATGGAGTTGTGCTCGCGGTCGGTGATCCTGGACGCGGGGCGGGTGGTGGCCGACGGGGCGACGGTCGACCTGCTGGCCGATGCCGAGCTGCTGGCCCGGCACCGGCTGGAGTTGCCGTACGGCTTCGATCCGGCGCTGGCCGCGGCGCAGCTCGCCGCCCGGCGACCGACCGCCCGACCGGCACCGGCTCAGGAGGCGCCGGCGTAGCCGGCGTCGGCGGCGGGGACGGGGGTGTCGCCGCTGGGCGGCCCGACGGTCGACGTGCCGTCGGGCGCGTCGGGGTCGGCGGGCCGGCGCGGCGCCCGGCGGGCGGCGGAGTGCATCCGCAGCAGTCCGGCGGCGGCGATGCCGGCGCCGGTGGCGACGGCCACGGCGATGACGAGCCGGGCCCAGTCCGCCGGCCAGGGGGCGGGGGCGACGGCACGGGCGAGGACGCCGGCGTTGACCAGCCCCTGGAAGATCGCCAGGACGATGCCGGCGAGTACGAGGGCGAAGTCGCGGGCGGGCCGGCGGGCCAGGATGCCGGCGGCGATGGCACAGGCGCCGACGGCGAGCGACAGTCCGTGCCGGGCGAGCAGACCGACCAGGATCGCGCCGGGCCCGGTCGTGCCGGCGTCGAGTTCGCGGGCGACGGCGAAGGCGACGGCGGACAGGCCGCCGACGACGGACAGGCCGGCGAGTACGGCGGTGGCGGCGGGGGCGTACCGGCCGGGCACGATGCCGAGTGCGCCGATCGCGACGATGGCGAGCAGGATCCAGGCCCACCACACCCAGGGGTCGGGTGGCGGCACCCAGTCGAGGGTGCCGCTGATCGTGATGGCGGTGTCGCCGTCGCGTACCGGCACCGTCCAGTCGCGGACCCGCTGCTCCCGTTCGGGGTCGGCGCGTACGCCGGGCGGCGGGTCGGTGTCGGTCCAGGCGGTGCGCAGGTCGTGCCAGCGGGCGACCGGGTCGGCGTCGAGGAGTCGCCACCGGGGTGGCCCGGCCGGGTCGACGTCGGCCGGGACCGGTGTGTCGCCGGCGAGGGTGCGGTTGCGGTAGGTGGTGGGGGAGTTGAGGTTCTCGTACGTCCCGTCGGGGCGTACCTCGAGGTAGGGCTCGTTGGCGTAGCCGGGGATCTCGATGACGCGGCCGGTGCGGTTGGTCAGTTCCAGGCGGGCGCCCGCCTCGATGGTGCGTACGGTGAGGCCCGGCACGGGCGGGGTCAGTCCGGTGATCCGGACGCGGTAGTCGGTGCCGTCGGGCGTGTCGGCGCCGCCGTGGGCGTGGGCGGGGCCGGCGAGGGCGAGCGCCGCGAGCAGGCCGGCGACGGCGGCGAGCAGGAGCGCCGCCGCGCCGGCCCGGGCCGTTGTTCCGGTCTGCGGCACGGTCGCGCCGGCCACCGTCCGGCCGTGGCCAGTTGTCTGGCCGCGGTCTACTGTCCGGCCGCGGCCTATTGTCCGGCCGCGTCGATGGCCGTCCGGATCGCCTCCGCGTTGTTCTGCACCGGCTGGCCGTCGACGAAGACGGTCGGGGTGCCGCGGACGCCGCGTTCGCTGGCGAGATCGGTGACGTGTGCCGTCCACGTCCTGAACCTACCGTCGCGTATGCAGGTGCCGAACGTGTCCTCGTCGAGGCCGACGCCGCCGCCGATGCGGATCAGTTCGTCGGTGCTGAGCCCGGCCCCGCCCTCGGGCGGCTGCCGTTCGAACAGCGCCGACGAGTACTCGCCGTACCGGCCGCCGTCGGCGGCGCAGCCGGCCGCGGCCGACGACCGGCTCGAGTAGTCGGTGGTGGAGGCGCGGTCGAGGTAGGCGACCGGGTGGTGGACGACCCGGACCCGGCCGTCGGCGACGAGCTGGTCCAGAACGGGGCCGAACTGTGTCTCGAACTGCCGGCAGGCGGGGCACATGAAGTCCTCGTAGACGTCGACGGTGACCGGACCGGTGCCGACGGCGATGCCGCTGCCGTCGGCGGTGGCGCCGGTCGGGGCGTGGTATTCGTCGGCCCGCTGGCTGGCGAACACACCCCAGCCGATCATGCCGGCGACGACCAGGGCGGCGACCGCGACGACCGACGTCCACAGGGTGCGCTGGCGGCGCCGTTCCCGGGCCATCTGCTGGCGGACCACCTTCGCCGCCCGTTTCTGTCCGGCTCTGCTGCTCACTGCTCCTCCTTGGGGTGGTGCCCGCCGATGGCGTCGACTGAGATCCGGGTGTGCGGTCTGACCAGCAGGAAGCCGGCGAGGGCGAGGAATCCGAGGTCGCGCAGCAGTTCCGGGCCGTAGCTGGGGGTCTGTCCGGGGGCGAGTTGGCCGCCGGTGCCGAAGCAGCCGCAGTCGATGGACAGGCCGCGGACCCACGCGGACGTGATGCCGGCGACGAAGACGACGAGCAGCGCCGCGGAGACGGCGGCGGCCAGCCGGGTGGCCACCCCGAGGAGGAGTAGTACGCCGAGCGCGATCTCCACGAACGGCAGCGCGGCGCCGACGATCTTCGCGACGTCGTACGGCATGACCTCGTACGCGGCGACGGCGCGGCCGGACGCGGCCAGGTCGCCGACCTTGGTGGCGCCGGCCAGCAGCCACACGGCGGCCAGCCCGAGCCGTACGGCGGTGCCGATCCAGGGCAGGACCGCGGATCGGCGGCTCTCGCCCACGCTGTTCACGGTCACGCCTCACCTGCCGTCCTGACGTGGTCCGCCGGCATCCACGGCGGGGCTCGCGGGCGTGACCTCGTCGCGCCCGTCCGCCGCGTCAGACGGTATGGCCGCGGCTACTACCGGCCGTAGGGCCAAAGGTCACCAAGCCCCGGCCAGAACGTGGGCAAGTTTCCCGCGTGCGGGGGAACTATTCCGGGTGCCCGTCCGACTAGCTGCTGATGTCGCGTTGATCCGCCGGTCGCGGCTCAGTCGATCTTCGGAGGTGATGGGTGTCCGGACTCGCGTCGAAGGGCCCCGGTCGGCGAGCATGTCCGACATGATTGCCGCAGATCATCGAACACCGTCGCGATCCGCGACCTCGGCGGACCGGTCGCGATCCGCGACCCTGGTGGACCGGTCGCGACCCGCTACCCCGGCGGGCCCGGCCCGGTCCGCGACCCCGAGGCGGTGCGCGGCCCTGCTGGCGGTGCTGGTCGCAGCCCTCGCCACGCTGCTCGTCCCGGCCACCCCCGCGTACGCCCACGCCGTGCTCAGCAGCACCAGCCCGGTCGCCGACACGGTGGTGCCGACCGCCCCGGCCGAGGTGGTGCTCACCTTCAGCGAGTCGGTCCGCAAGGTCACCGACAAGATCCGGGTGATCGGCCCGGACGGGAACCGGGTCGACCGGGGCGAGCCGACGTTCAACGGCTCGGTGGTGACGATCCCGGTCGACCAGGGCGGGCCGCGCGGCACCTACCTGGTCAGCTACCGGGTGATCTCCGCCGACAGCCACCCGGTCAGCGGCGCCTTCACGTACTCGGTCGGCAACCCGTCGGAGCCGCCGACCGACGACGGCAGTGACCGTGCCGACCCGGTCGTCGCGGCCGCGATCCCGGTCGCCAAGTACCTCGGGTACACCGGACTGCTGCTGGTCGTCGGCCCGGTGCTGGTGCTGATGCTGCTGTGGCCGCAGCGGCTGTCCCGGACGGGGCCGGCCCGGCTGGTCTGGACCGGCGCCGGCCTGATCACCGTGTCGACGCTGGCGGCGATCTGGTTGCAGGTGCCGTACACCAACGGCGGCGGGATCTTCGAGGGCAGCGGCGCCGCGTTGGGCGACGTCCTCGGCAGCCTGTACGGCACCGTTCACCTGGTCCGGCTCGGCATCCTGCTCGCGGCGGCGTTCCTGCTGTGGCCGCTGCTGCACGGCGACGGCCGGGCCACCCGCAGCGACCAGGTGCTGCTCGGCATCCTCGGCGGGGCCGCGCTGCTGACCTGGCCGCTGGCCGGGCACGCCGCGGCCGCCCTGGTCCCGGCGGTGTCGGTGGTGGTCGACGCGGTGCACCTGGCCGCGATGGCGGTGTGGCTGGGCGGCCTGGTGATGCTGGTGGCGTTCCTGCTGCGGCAGGCCGACGACCGGGAACTGGCCGCGATCCTGCCGGTGTGGTCGCGGTGGGCGACGTTCGCGGTCTGTGCGCTGCTGCTCGCCGGTGTGGTGCAGGCACTGCTGGAGGTCGGCACCCCGCAGGCCCTGTTCAGCACCAGGTACGGCCAGTTGATCATCGCCAAGGTGGTGCTGTTCGCGGTGGTGCTCGCGGTCGCGGCGTTCGCCCGCAAGCTGGTCCGGAGCCGGACCGCGCCGGAGGAGCCCGGCCGGATGCGCAAGGCGGTGTGGCTCGAACTCGGCATCGCCGCGGTCATCCTGGCGGTCAGCGCGGTGCTGGTGCAGACGACGCCGGCCCGTACGGCGGTCGCCGGTGGCCGGGACGGCGGCGTCGAGTACTTCACGACCACCGCGACCAGTTCGATCTACTCGTTGCAGATCCAGATGGACCCGGCCGCCCGGGGCAACAACACCGTGCACATGTACGCCTACACCCTCGACAACCGGCCGCTGCCGGTGGTGGAGTGGCGGGCCACGATCGCGCTGCCCGACCAGGGGGTGGAGCCGATCGACATCGCGCTGCTGAGCCTGACCGACAACCACGCCTTCGGCGACATCCGGCTGCCGGCGGCCGGTGACTGGCAGATGCGCGTCACGGTCCGGATATCCGAGATCGACCAGGACACGGTGACCGTCACCGTGCCCGTCACGTAGAGAGGTCCCGTCCATGATCCGTCTTCGTCGCTCCGTGACCGCCGCGGCGGTCCTGACCCTGGGGGCGGTCCTCGGCGCCGTACTCGGGGTCGCCGCACCCGCCTCGGCGCACATCACCGTCAACCCGAACGAGGCCGACCAGGGCGGGTACGCCCGGCTGGCGTTCCGGGTGCCGAACGAGAGCGACGAGGCGTCGACCACCAAGGTGGAGGTGTTCTTCCCCGAGGACGCCCCGGTGGCGTCGGTGACGACGATGCCGGTGCCGGGGTGGACGGTCGCGGTGGAGAAGCGGGCCGTCAACCCGCCGCTGGAGATGCACGGCAGCCAGGTGACGGAGGCCGTCGCGAAGATCACCTGGACGGCGTCGTCGGACGACACGGGCGTCCAGCCGGGCGAGTTCCAGGAGTTCCCGGTCTCCGCCGGTCCGCTGCCGGAGGTCGACCGGATGGTGTTCCGGGCGCTGCAGACGTACTCCGACGGCAACGTGGTCCGCTGGATCGACCCGCCGGCGGCGGCCGGTGGTGAGGAGCCGGCCAGCCCGGCGCCGGTGCTGACGTTGGCGGCGGCGTCGGCCGAGGGCGCCCCGACGGCCGGTCCGAGCGTCGAGGCGACGCCGGTCGCGGCCACCGGCGACGGCGGCGGGTCGAACGCGTGGGGCATCGCCGGTCTGGTCGCCGGGCTCGCCGGCCTGGTTCTCGGCGGGCTCGCGTACGCCCGCACCCGCCGGCCGGCCGCGCCGCCGGCCGCCTGACGGGATCCCGTACGGCGAGCGGCCCTGCGCGCTGCCGACGCGCGGGGCCGCTCTCACCGGGGGAACGGTGCAAGGGACGTTTTTCCGTTAATCGCCACACTACGGGCGAAAGGTGAGACTAGAAAGATCTGTCCGGTTTGCCGGACAAGTGGTAAAGAAGGTCGGCTACCAGCCGAGCGCGCCGCCGTGCCGGCGTACCGGCAGACCGGCCAGCAGAAGCAACGAGATCAGGACGAACAGGTTCCGCAGCAGGAACTCGCCGACCGAACCCGTCGGCACCGGATCGTTGTTCCACAGCGGGAAGGACACCACGCCGTACACCGACGCGGCGAAGACGCCGCCGGCCGCCACCAGGTAACCCGGCCGCCACCGCGTCCCCCCGCCGCCGCCGGGCACCGGCAGCGCCGCGTCGACCAGCACGATCATCGCCGGCACCAGCCAGAACAGGTGGTGCGACCAGGTGATCGGGCTGATCAGCGCACCGACCAGCCCGGCCAGCGTCAGGCCGGCGATCGGGTCCACCCCCGCCGACACCGCCCGCGCCGCCCGCCACAGCCCGAACCCGGTCACCGCGAGCACCAGGACGATCCAGAGAACCCGGTTGGCCGCCTCGGGGGCGGTGAACCGGCTGAGCATGCCCAGCAGCGACTGGTTGGCGGTGTAGTCGAGCCGGCCGACCCGGTCGGTGGCCCACAGTTCGTGCGTCCAGAACCGCCACGAGTCGCCGGGCGTGACCGCGGCCGACAGCAGGGTCGCCACGGCCGCCGTGACGCTGGCCACCAGTGCCGCCCGCCACCGCCGGGTGACCAGCAGGAAGACGATGAAGATCCCCGGAAACAGCTTGAGCGCGGTCGCCAGCCCGACACCGACCCCGGCCCACCGCGAATTGCGCGGTACGGCGAACAGCAGGTCGGCCAGGATCAGCACGATCAGCAGCATGTTGATCTGCCCGAACGCCAGCGTCTCCCGGCTCGGCTCGATCGCCAGCACCAGCGGCACGGCGAGCCCGGCGGCGAACCAGCGCGGCAGGTCCCGCCGGTCGGTCGCCGGCCCGACCAGCCACCAGGTGGTGACCGCGACCGCCACCAGGGTCAGTATCGAGAAGACCGCGAAGGTCGCGCCGAGCGGCAGGGCCGCGAACGGCCGCAGCAGCAGCGCCGTGAACGGCGGATACGTGAAATACAGTTCGCCCTGCACCGGATCCGGCTGCCGGTAGTCGTAGAGCGGGTTCCCCTCGTTCCACCACCGCATCGCCGACATGTAGATCCGCAGATCGAAGAAGTCGTGGCGGTTGCCGTACCAGGCGAGGAACGCGGCGACCGCGGCCGTGACGGCGGCGACGGCCGCGATCCGGCGGACCGTCCGGCCACCGCCGGCGGTGTCGTCGACCCTGATCGGGGCGGTGGGTGGTGCGGCTGCCACGTCGGCAACCCTAGGCCATCAACGGCGCCCGACGCCGCGTGGCGGCACCGGCACCGGGCGCGCCCCGCCGTACGGGGGACCGGCCCGTGCGCCGCACCGGGGCGTACGCTGTTTCAGTGCGTGATCTTCTTGTCTGGATCGACTGTGAGATGACCGGGCTCGATCTCGGCGGGGATGCGTTGATCGAGGTCGCTGCCCTGGTGACGGACCCCGACCTCACGGTCCTCGGCGAAGGCGTCGACGTGGTGATCCACGCCGACGACGTGGTGCTCGACGCGATGCCGGAGATCGTCCGGACGATGCACGAGAAGTCCGGCCTCACCGAGGAGGTACGCCGCTCCGCGGTGAGCCTCGCCGAGGCCGAGGACATGGTGCTCGACTACGTCCGGACGTACGTCAAGGAACCCCGGACCGCGCCCCTGTGCGGCAACTCGATCGCCACCGACCGGGGTTTCCTGGCCCGCGACATGCCCCGCCTCGACGGCTACCTGCACTACCGGATGATCGACGTCTCGTCGATCAAGGAGCTGTGCCGGCGCTGGTATCCCCGGGTCTATTTCGGCCAGCCGCCGAAGGGACTCGCCCACCGGGCGCTCGCCGACATCCGGGAGAGCATCCGTGAGCTGGAGTACTACCGGCGCACCCTGTTCGTTCCGCTGCCCGGCCCCGACGTCGAGACCGCCAAGGCCATCGCCGCCGAACTCTGAGGCTCCGGGTCGACGCGACCGGCGGGTGGGTAACCCACTCGACGCGGGGGGTGCCGGTGTGGCTATCATTGTGCGGCACCGGCCCGCGAGTTCGCTCGCGACGCCGATTGCATGGTGGCCGTAGCTCAGCAGGTAGAGCGCCGGGTTGTGGTCCCGGATGTCGGGGGTTCAAGTCCCCTCGGTCACCCCAGTAGGTCGAAAGGGCCGGTCAGGATCTCCTGACCGGCCCTTTCGCGATGCTCAGTTGCCCGGCGTGGCGCTCGCGTCCGGCGTCGCCGGGGTGTCGGCCGCCGGCTCGTACGGCAGCGCGCTGCCCTTGACGTACTCGTCCCAGCTGACGTTCCAGTCGGTCCAGCCGTTGCCGAGCTGGAGCTTGCGCTCGGTGCCCTTGACCGTCACCGGGTCACCGACCCGGGTCTGGTTGAACAGCCAGCTCGCGTTCTCGTTCGACATGTTGACGCAGCCGTGCGACACGTTGCGCCGCCCCTGGTCGGCCACCGACCACGGCGCCGCGTGGATGAACTCGCCACCCCAGGTCAGCCGCTGCGCGTATTCGATGTCGGTGCGGTAACCCTCTTCCGGGCCCAGCTCGTCGAACGTGTCGAAGACCGTCTCCTTGAGCTTCTCCATCACCACCATCGTGCCGCTCGACGACGGGGTGCTCTGCTTGCCCAGGCTGATCGGGATCGTCTTGATCACGGCGCCGTCCTTGGTCACCGTCATCTGCTTGTTGGCGTTGTCGACGACCATCTCCACCGCCGCGCCGACCTTGGCGTCGATGGTCAGGTCGGACCGGCCGTACCAGCCGTCGCCCATCGGCAGGCCACCGGTCTGCGCCCGGTAGAACAGCTTGGTGTTCGCCTGCCAGTACTCCTTCGGGCGGAACCGGACCTCGGTCGGGCTGGCCCAGTTCCAGATGCCCTCCTGCGCCGGTTCGGTGCGCACCGACAGCCGCCGCTGCACGTCGTCGCGGTAGTCCTCGGGGATGGCCCGGCTGAACCGCAGGATGAGCGGCATCGCGATGCCGACGACCTGGTCGTCGCCCATGAAGCTGGTCACCCGTACCTGGTTGGCGGGCTTGGCCATCGTGGTGAACGCGTGGGTGGCGGTCACCGCCCGGCCGTCGTCGCCGGTCGCCGTCACCGTCGCCGTGTAGGCGGTCGCGTAGTCCAGTTGCCCCGCCGGCAGCCAACTCTTGCCGTCGGGGTCAGGGCGCCCTCCACGGCCTCACCGGCGGCGTTCTTCAGCTCGACCGTGGTCTGGGTGGCCCCCTCGGCGGTGAAGGTGATCTCGGTCGACGCCGGCACGTCCTGCGCGTCGGCGGCCGGGACGGTGATCGCCGCCGTCGCCTTCGGCCGCTGCTCCTGCTCCTGCCCGCCGCCCTGCCAGGAGGGCCCGTTGCCGCCGCCGGAGCAGGCCGACGTCAGTGCCACCGCCCCGACGAGTACGGCCGCCGCCAGCGCCCGACGGGCGTGCTGTGTCCGCTGCATTCGGTTCGGTCGCATGGCTCCCTCACAGTGTCATTCTCGACATCCATCGTCTCTCAGAGACGGAAAGCGGCAAGTCCCGGTTTCATGCCGAGACGAGAAGCACCAAAAAGTCGACCGGCAAATCGGGACGAATCCGATTTACCGGTCGATCGCTTTGATTGCGGCGCCGCCGCCGATGAATTTAGCCTGCGGCCACCGTCGGCGTGACACCCGGCTCCGCCGTCGCCGGACCCAGATCGGCCGGCACCGGCAGCGCGCTGCCCTTGACGAACTCCGGCCAGGTCAGGTCCCACGCCGTCCAGCCGTTACCGGCCTGGAGCTTGCGCTCGGTGCCCTTCACCGTGATCGGATCGCCGATCTTGGTCTGCTGGAACAGCCACCGGGCGTTGTCGACCGACACGTTCACGCACCCGTGCGACACGTTGCGTTGTCCCTGGTCGGCCACCGACCACGGCGCCGCGTGGATGTACTCGCCACCCCAGGTCAGCCGCTGCGCGTACTGGATATCGGTCCGGTAACCCTCCTCCGGCCCCAGTTCGGCGAACGTGTCGAAGACCGTCTCCTCCTTCTTCTCCATCACGATCATGGTGCCGCTGGAGGACGGCGTCTTCTGCTTACCCAGGCTGACCGGCATCGTCTTCACCAACTGGTCGTTCTTGAAGACCGACATCTGCTTCGTGGCGTTGTCGACCTCCATCACCAGCTTCTCGCCGATCTTCGCCGTCGCCTTGCGGTCCATGTCGCCGTACCGGCCCTTGGCCGTCGGATGCCCGCCGACCGCGATCCGGACCGTCAGCGTCGTGCCCGGCTGCCAGAACTCCGGCGCCCGGTAGAACACCTGCGTCCCGTTCTCCACCCAGTGCCAGGCACCCGGCTGCGGCGGATCCGTCTTCACGAACATCCGCTGCTGCACCCCCGCCCGGTCCTCCTTCTTCACCCCCGGGTGGAACTCGACCACCACCGGCATCGCCACGCCGTACTCGCGGTCGTCGAACAGGTAGAGACCCGTACCCGTCGTCGAACCCGACTTCGCCATCGTCGTGAACGTCGTCGTCTTCGTCTCCGCCTGCCCGGCCGCGCTCGTCGCCGTGACCGTCGCCGTGTAGGACTTCGAGTACTTCAACGGGCTCGCCGGCACCCACGACGACTGGTCGTCACGCAGCGCGCCCTCGATCGGCTTCGTGCCGCCCGTCTCGGTCAACGCGACCGAGGTCACCGTCCCACCCTTGACCAGGGTGCCGACCTCGGTGCTGATCGGCAGGTTCTTGGTGTCCGCGGCCGGCGTCACCGAGAACTCGAACGGCTCGGGAGGAGCGGAACTGGTCGCCGGGTCGGACGGAGCGCTGCCGAAGCGCGGCTTGTCGTCGCCGCCGGCACACCCGGTCAGCGCCAACGGGGCGACCACCGCCAGTACGGCCACGAAGCGCCAAACCCTGCCCATCCCAACCCCGATTCACTCGTCGCTGTGCACATGGTGCACGACGGAGGAAAGGGCGCGCGCCCCGGACGACACGGTGCCAGACGGGGCGGCGGCGTCAGGTCAGCCACACGGGTGTGGTGGGAGGCGAACTGGTTGGAAGGGGCCGGGATCGGCGTGCTAGGGTTTCCACCGTTGTCAGCGAGCGCCGCTAGCTCAACTGGCAGAGCAGCGGACTCTTAATCCGCGGGTTCGGGGTTCGAGTCCCTGGCGGCGCACTTGGGTTGAACAGCGAGAACGGCCCTCCGGAGATCATCCGGAGGGCCGTTACTTTTTGTGTGGGGACATCCTGGGGACAATGGCCCCCTCAGCGGCGAATGTCCCGGACTTTCGCGGCCCCGCCGGGCAGGGCGGCGGCGAGGCGGTCGACGGTGTCTGCGACCGCCTCGGATCGGGTCAGGGCGCGCTCTGCGACCGACTCGAGCGTGGCCAGCAATTCGCGGTGACGGTGCGCCGCGTCTCGTCGGTAGATCCAGAAAACGGCGAGAGTTGCGGTCGCGGGGACGAGCGCAGCGGCGAATGCGATCGCGAGTGCGCCTACGAATTCGACCGGCTCACCGTGAAGCGCGTGTGCGGCGATTCCGAGCGCGGTCCAGGTGGCTGGGGTAAGCAGTACGGCGGCGACCAGCAGTGCGGTGTGGACGCGGCCCGGGGTTGATGCGGTGGTGGTGTCTTGGCCGGCGGCGGCCGGGTGTGACATGGCGGTGCCTCCCCGAGGTGATCGTGAAGGCGCTCATACTGCCCGTCGAGCAGCGGGTTAGCACACACTTACTAACCCAAACGTGGATCGACAAGTCCCGATTGGCGGGCCCTTGCGAAGCTAATTGTCCGGAATGCCTAGCGATCACTCTGCGTCATTTGCTAACCGCAGCATGTGACGCGAACCGCCATTAGCCGGACAATCCAGGCGCACCAAGATCGCCAAACGCACCCCGATACTGACGATCGACTCAGCGTGAAACCAGCTCGACCTGGTCCGAGGGATACACGCCTTTCACCAGGTCCCCGGCCATCACGACCAGCACCGGCACACCGTCGGCAAGCCCGAACTCGGCGCGTTCCTCGGCCGTGGGCATGCGGGCCCTGGTGCGGCACCCGCGAGGTACCGGCACCTGCCGCAGCGTGCCCGGCTCCCGCACCCTGATCCCGATCCCGTGCTGGTAGTCGACCAGTCCGTCCGCCTGCAACGCCCGAACAGCGCGGCGAACCGTGGCGGCACCGACACCGTACTCATCCATCAACCTCAGCGTCGGCGAGATGAGCGCGCCAGCCGGCCAGTCCCCAGCCGCGATTCGGCCGCGCAGGTGGTCCGCCACCTGGCGCCACGCCGGTACGCCGGACTGGTGATCGAGCACTGACGCACGGTATGCAGGGCGGGTAGGTGTGCAGGTATGGAGCTACAGCGCTATAGCGCAAGTCCACCCGATCGGGAGGCAGTCGTGAGGCAGCTCAGAGGCTGGCTGGTACGGCTCCGCGGCTGTGGATGGCCCGGAGCGGTTCTCCTCACCCTCGTCCTGATCGTCGCTCTGTTCGACTACAGGTCGATCGTGTAGTCCAGCTCGACCCGGTCGCCGGGCAGCACGATGTCGACCGCAGCCTCCACCGGCCGCTCGCCGGACAGCATCGTTCGCGTGATCGTCAGCACCGGTACGGCGTCGCCGAGGCCCAGGATCCGAGCCTCCTCGGTCGTCGGCATCCGGGTCCGAATTTGCTCCCGGATCCGCGAGACCTGCACGCCCAGCGTGGCGAGCTGGGCGATGTTCCCGCCCGGCCACGGCTCCCGATCCGGATCGGCGACCGGCGTGCCGCCGACCATCTCCAGCAGCAGGTACGAGGTCGAGATCTGCTGCGGTACACCGTACGAGCGGAACACGAAGTGGCGGCGGAGCAGCGGCGTGCCGACGTCGACCCGAAGCAGGCCGGCCAGCTGCTCGTCGGCACCGACCTCGCTGTAGTCCTTGTCCATCGTGTAGTCCGACCAGCCGATCCGCTGGTCGGCGGTGAACGACGTCGCCGGCTCCGACTCGCCGCCGTCCCGCTGCCGGGTCTCGACCTTGTACCGGTCCATCCCAAGCCGGCGCACCGGCCAACGCGGGCGCACGTGCGAGCCCCGATGCCGGGCGGTGCTGATCAACCCCTCCGCGCGGAGCAGGGCGATTGCCTCGCGGACCGTACCGCGGGCCACCCCCCACTGCTCCATCAGCTCGACCTCCGTGGGCAGGGCGGCACCAGCCGGCAGAGTGCCGGACTTGATGCGCTGGCGCAGCTCATCGGCGATCTGGCGGTAGCGGGGGATCGGCGGCATGCCCGCCACGCTACCGGCAGATCTTGATTCGTCTGCATCAACTGTCAGGACGAAGGTCATGTCCAGAGCATGGCAGAGTTTCGTCTAGACGAAAAGATAGAACCTATGCCATGCTCTCGGCATGGACATCGACCACCCGGCCGTACGAGCCGTCACCAACTGGCTGGCGATCTACGGCCCCTACCTCGCCACCGGCGCCGGCGCAGTCGGCGCCCTGGTCGCCGCCTACGCCATCCGGAAGTGGATTCGTACGCGCGAACACGACGACTTCGCCGGCAAGCTCGGCGTCTTCCTCTTCCTCGTCGTCACGACCGAAGGCATGTGGGAGGTCGTCCACAAGCAACTCGGCGTCGGCGTCTGGCTCGCCATCGTCATGTTCGGCGCCTTCGATGCCGTGATCTACGCCCAGGGTCGGGCCGCGGTGAAGGCGGTGACCAAGTCGTCCACGGCCCGGGTCGCCGGCTACCTCCTGATCATCTGGGCGATGTCGATCGCCGCATCCATCACCGTGTCGATGGCCGGTGGCAACGCAGCCACCCAGTTCTTCCGTTTCTTCAGCCCGCTCGTGGCCGCCG
This sequence comes from Polymorphospora rubra, assembly GCF_018324255.1. GTDB lineage: Bacteria > Actinomycetota > Actinomycetes > Mycobacteriales > Micromonosporaceae > Polymorphospora > Polymorphospora rubra. Next base: position 1,282,107 of record NZ_AP023359.1, on the reverse strand, counting down.
CGCTCTGGACCCAGAAGGTGATGGCCCTGCGCAAGGTCGACTCCAAGGCCGAGGAGTCCTCCTGGATCTGGACCCCGGCTCGGCTCGGCGTCCGCCTTGGCCTACTCAAGCCGGGTGCCGTTTCGAACCTCGACGAGGTGTTCCAGCAGCGAAGGGTCGGTCAGCTCGTCAACCAGGCGATGGAGGTCTACGTCCTCGAGCAGGCCGCCAAGCTCGGCGGCACCGAAAAGGTCTCCCGCTGGCGACCGCGCCGCGACCGGCTGGCCACCGCCGAGCGCCGGCTCCAGCAGCTTGCGAAGACGGCCGACCAGGCGACGGTCGATGCCGCGCGGGAGCAGCTTCGCCGGACGCTGGCGATCCGGACCACGCTGTTCGCCCCACCGGCGCCGCCGGTTGACGACCGTACCCAGACCACCCTCGACGACGTCCGGCTGCTGATGCGCGACGCCACGACGTCACTACGCGGACAGCACCAGCGGGCGTTCGCGGCACCAGCCCAGCCCGCCATCGTGGACCGTCCCCGCCGGCTCTGGCCCGACCCGGACGCCACCCCGCCGGCCGTCACCGCCGCCGTCGAAACCCCCGCCATCGCGCCCGCCGAAACCCCCGCCGGGCCGGCCCCGGCTGGCCGCCAAATCTCGGCCGCGAAGCCCGCCAGAAAGACGGTGTCGGCGGCGGTCAAAAAGGTCGGCCCCGGCCGGCCCCCGAAGGCCGCCGAAAAGGCCGCCCGCGTCGTCGCCAGAAACCCCGACCTCAAGCCCGCCGAAATCGCCCGCAAGACCGGCGTCTCCGAGACCACCGCCCGCCGCGTCCTCAAGGACGCCAAGCCCACCGAGGAGTCCTGATGTTCCGTCGCATCGCCGAGCGCCGCCTCGAGCGCCGCCTCGCCCACGCCCTCCGCTCCATCAACCCCGCCTACCCGCCCCGCAGCGTTCGGCGCGCCCGTCGGATCGTCAAGGTCGGCGTCATCGCCGTCGTGACCGCCCTCGTGAGCGTCGTCCCCGCCGCGATCCTCACCTCGGCCGCCACCGCCCTGCCGGTCACCGCCCTGATCGCCTTCGTGGGCGGGGTCAGCGCGCTGCTGGCCGACGAGTACGCCAGCCGCAAGGGGTTCTGATGTCCCTGACCATCCTCGGCACCCTGCTCGCCGCCGGCATCGCCTGGCGCGTCTGGCGGCAGGGCGGGCTCATCACCGCCCTGCTCGCCCTCGCCCTTGGCGCCATCGTCGCCGCAGCCGGCGGCCCGTTCGCCGGCATGATCCGGGCGGTCGTCAACGTGACGCAGGCCGCCATCACCTGGCTCTCGGGCCTGCTGTTCTGACCATGGGGGACGCTACCGTGAGTGACGTCAAGGGGTTGAAGGGTCAAGGGGTTGATGCGCCCGCCAACCCCGCCCACCTGCGGCGCCTGCCGACAACCCGGCTCGCAAGCAGCCATCAACCCCCTTGAAGGGTCAAGGGGTTGATGGTCCACAGGCCGTGACGGCGAAGCGGGTCGAACTGAGCCCGCCGCTCGTCATCACCGGGCTGCTCGCCGCCGTCCTGGCGTCCGTGCTGATCTACGTCGCGGGCGGCCTGACCGTCTGGGTGGTCGTGCACCTGCTCGCCGCGGCGGTCGGCGCCCTCGTCTGGTGGATGCGTCGCCGGACCGCCCAGCGCAAGGCTCAGGCCGCGGCGAAGACGGATGGGAAGGCGTCCGCCGACAAGACCCCGCGCGCCGACAAGACCCCGCCCGCGGACAAGCCACGCCGCCCCGACCCCGCTGGCCGACCGCCGCGGCTTCGAGACCTCCTCAGCCGGATCCGGGACCGGGCAGCGCCCCGGGCGCCTGCTGGGGGACCGCCCCGGGCGCCCGGCCCCGGCGGCGCGCCACCAGCAGGCCCGGGCAAGCGGCTCCGCGACCTACTGCGGCCGCCGGGCGGACCCAAGGCGCCGGGACCGCCCGGCGGTAGGCCCCCGGGACCGGGTGGGAAACCGCCGGGCCCTGGCCCCCGGCGCCCCAACGGCAACGGGGGCGGAGGAGGCGGTGGGTTCCGGTGGCCCGGCGGCGGCCAGAAACCGCCGAAACCGGGACCCGAACCGGGACCGCGCGCCAAGCCCGCGCCGCCGAGCGACAGGGCGAAGCCACCCCCAGACCTCGCCAGCAAGAAACCCGCCGAGGCCAAGCCCGCAGCGCCGGAGAAGCCAGCCCCGAAGGCGAAGCCGGAGAAGCCCGCAGCCGAGCAGAAGCCGGCCGAGAGGAAGAGCACCAAGCCGGACGGCACCCCGCCAGCCGGACCCGATCAGAAGGAGAAGAGCAACGTGACGATCCGATTCGAAGAGGACAGCTCGCTCCAGCGGTGGGGCCGCAACCTCCAGACCATCACCCCCGCTGCCGAGGACGCCGCCCGACAGGCCGACGCCCAGGCCCAGCTCATCGGCTCCCTCGCCAGCGGCGTCAGGAAGCTCGCCACGCAGGGCGAAACGGACCTGCCGGCCGACCCGACCCTCATCGCCGAGGCCGAGTCCATCGCCGCCGACCTCGCAGCCCTGGAAGCCGAAGAGGAAGCCCTCGCCCTGCGGCTGCGGCAGCTCGGCAGCCGTGCCGAGGTGCTATCCGGCGCCTACCGGCGCTCGCACGAGACCGACGAGGCCCGCCTCGAAGGCGAGCGGGGCGGCCGGCACCGGGAGAAGCGCGCCGACATCTCCGCCGCCGAGCAAGACGTCTGACCAGCGCACCAACCAACAGGAAGGGAGAGGCCACATGGGAGCCACCAAGAGCGGCGCGGTCTGGGTACCCGCCTGGGTAATCGTGATCCTGCTCGCCGCCGTCGCGCTGCGCCTGCCGGGGGTGCCGGTGTCCTGGTGGCTCCCGCTCGGCCTCGCCCCCCTCGCCGCCCTCGGCGCCGTCCTTATCGCGGCCGCCCTGGATCGAATGGCCGCTGCGATCCACCGTGGCGTGGCCGCGCTTGCCGCCGGCATCTGGGTCGCGGTCGTTGCCGGGTGGGGCTGGTCCGGGCCGGCCGTTGTTGCTCTTGGCATCGGCGCCGGCGTCGTGCTCGTGCTGGAGTTGCTGTTGGCCCCGGCGGCTGAGCGGTTGACGCCGTGGCAGGCCAACCAGCTTGTCGCGCTGCCCGCCGCGCCGCCGGTCGAGCAGCGGCCGCCCGACGTGCTTCAGTGGGAGGCGATGCTCACCAGGCTGTTCAAGAAGCCGATCCGGGTGACCGCAATCCACCCCTGGGACGAGCCACGCGACGGGCAGCGCGTTCACATCGACCTTCCGGAAGACATGACGCTCAAGACCGTCGCAGCCCTGTGCGACACTATCGCCGCCGCCCGTCGACTGCCTGTCGGCTGCGTCGTTCGTGCGCTCCCGGCCGCCCACCAGGGCGCCGCGATCCTGGACGTCATGCTCCGCGACTGCCTCGCCGGCGAGGGACGCATGCTCGCCGAGCCGACAACACCAGCCAGCATCAACGACCCGTTCGACGTGGCTACCACGGCACGCGGTGAGCGCCTCGAGGTGTGCCTGCGCCAGAAGAGCATGATCGTCGGCGGTACGACCGGATCCGGGAAGACCACGGCACTCAACCGCCTGATCATGTTCTTGGCGCGGTGCACCGACACCCTGATCTGGGTCGTCGACCTCAACGGCGGCGGTGTCGCGGTTCCCTGGGTCGGCCCCTGGGCGCGCGGCGACGCCACCGCACCGGTCGTGGACTGGGTGGCCACCAATGACGTTGAAGCAGCCGTGATGGTTGCCACCGCCGCTGCCGTGGCCAAGGACCGCAAGGTCAACCGCGAGGCGGTGCGCCGCAAGCGGGCCGCCAACTCGACGGTGCTGCCGGTCGACGCCGCCCTGCCCGCCATCCTGATCCTGGCCGACGAAGGCGCCGAGATCCGGCAGACGATCGGCCTACTCGCATCCCTCGTCGACGAGGGCATCGCCCGGGTCGCGCAGATTGGCCGAGCCGAGGGCGTCCGAGTGGTGATGTCCGTCCTGCGAGGCACCGGCGACCTGCTCGGCAAGGGCCTGCGCGCGGTCGTCGGCATCCGGCTGTGCATGCGGATGGACGAGGAAGGCGAGTGCGACCACGTGCTCGGCCGTAACCCCGGCCGGACCCCGCTGCTCCACGTCGGCAGCGCCTACCTGTTCCGAACGGACAAGGACCTGACGCCGGTGCTGGCCCGGACGGTCGACGTTGACCTGGCCAGCATTGAGCGACACTCGATCGCAACCGCCGGTCTGCGGCCCCGGCTGGACGAGCGGGCGCAGCGAATCGCTGCCCGCCTTACGGTCGCGGATGTAATCGAGGGCCGGGATCCGAAAAAGTTCGAGGGGCTGCTGGAGCACCCGACGATGCGGGAGGTGGCCGCGGGCCGGGCGTACGCCGGCCGCTGGGACAGGGCTGCGGCGATGCTGGCCGAGCTGCGAGAGGAAGACCTCGGCGACGACCTGGACGACGAGCCCGCAGCGCCAGTGGTGCCGGCCGGTCCGCTGACCGCCGCCCCGGCCGGCTCGGCCGCCGAGCAGTTCCTCCTGGCCATGGGCGTCACCCGGAACAGCCAGCCGGCCAAGCCGGCCCCGGACCCGGTCGAGCGGGAGGCCGCCGCGCTGCTTTCCGAAGCGCACCTTGCACAGCCGGCCGCACAGCACGCCGCGCCGGCGCCCGCTGTCCCCGGCGGGGTACCGACGACCCGTGAGGCCATCCTCGCCGTGCTGGACGCCTCGAGGCGCCGGCTGACCGCCGCTGAGGTCCGTGCCGAGGTCGGCACGCTCGGCGTGGACGTGTCCGCGCAGCGGGTGCACCAGGTGCTCTCGGCCCTTGCAGACAAAGGAGCGGTCGCCCGCGAAGGCGACCGCTACGAGTTGGTCTGATCGATCAGGGGATGATGCCGGTCGCCTTGAGCAGCCGTTCGGCTGCGGATCCGGGCGGAGCGACCGGGCCGGCCCGGTGCCGGGCAGCAGTCGGCGGTGCGGGCAGTTCACCGCGACGCAGTGCCAGACCGCGGCGGCCTTCGGCCAGGCCGTCGTCGAGAGCGGCCCGCAGTTCGGCCTCGCTGACACCCGCGAGGGTGGCCTCGATCGCGGCATCGCGGAGGCGGCGGGTCCAACGCTGCTGCGGGGTCTCGGTCATGACTCCACTGTGACATAGACCCCGGACATGCAGAAGCGCCCCCGCCGGCCGGTGGCCAGCGGGGGCGCTGTCTTGCGCTCGTACGACGGGGGTCCGTCCCAGACGACGCTACCGGGTGACCAGCTCGCCGTCGATGACCCGCGGCGAGCCAGAACCCCAGCCCACCGACGTCGTCACCGGCGCCCGCCCCGGGCCGGCTGTGGTCGTTGACGCCGACGGCGCGACACCGACACCCAGGACGCTGAGCCCGGCGAGCAGCATGAGCACGACCTCGGCGTTGTCGAGTCCGCCGACGATCGCGACGGTCAGGACGCCGAGGACCGCGAGTGCCCCGTTGACGGCCGTCTTGAGCCACGGCGCGGACGGTACGAGCGGCACCAGCCAGACCAAAATCGCCTGCGCGGCCGCCGTGGCGATGGCGACCCACTCGACCGGGTCGACGTGCTGGTCGCCGCCGAGCGCGGCGTAGGCGGCGGTGAGCCCGGCGAAGACGACGGCGACGCCGGCCTTGCCGTACTTCTGGATGAGCGACATGTAGCGCCTCCGATGAGGTCGAAAAAGAGAAACCGCCCCAGGTCAGGGGCAGTGGAAATCCCGGCGCAGCTCAGCGATCGACGTCGCGATCTGCCGGCCGGCCGGCGTCTGCGGCGGTGACTCCTGGTACGCCTGGTCCAAGGCCACGACCACCCCGCACCAGCGCCGGTCCGACTCCTCACGGGCCTGCTCCGCAGCGACGTCAGCCCGACTGGCGGTGTACAGCGCCAGCCCCACCAGCGTCAGCGCCGCGACGAGCAGCCCGACGAGGAACTGCCACCCTCGCTGCGTCACGGCTCACCCGCCCCGGACGGCGCCGACGGCGAGGATGAGCCCGGCGAGGATGAGCCCGATGACACCGATCCCGAAGGCTGCTGGGTCGAAACGCCAGGTGAGATGCCGACCAGGCCGAACCCGAGCGGAGTCGCGACGAGAGTGAGCAGCGCCAGGATCAGCGCCTCGGACGCCCGCTCTGGGTGCCGGACGGTCAGGAAGGCGAGTCCACCCAGGCCCCCCAGCCCGCACCCAGCCAGGACGCACAACTTGATCAGTCGCTCGGGGGTCACTCACTGCCCGGCCCGGCGGTCAGCGCCGCGCCCAGCTCCCGCGCCCGCTCCGAACCGAGCACCGCGACCAGGACCCGGGCCGACTCCGCCACCGGCACCTGGCCGAGCCGGGCGAGCGTAGCCTCGGCCGTCGCCGCCGGCAGCTCGTTGAGCCGTTCGAGCACCGCGTCCTTGCCTTCCAGGACGTAGTCGACGACGCCCCGGTCGCCCTTCGGCCCGCGGCCGGCGACCTGGAAGCGCACGCCGCCCTTCCCGCAGATCGCGTTGTACAGCTCCCGCTGCTCGGCGCCACTCAGCTCGGACATGAGCCCTCCATTGTTTGTGCCGGTCAGGACGGCGAACACGCGGCGCATCAGCGCCATGTCGTTGGCGTGCCGCCGCTTGAAGGTGATGTGCAGGTGCCACAGGTGGCTGCTGTCCGAGGTGGCGACGACGTTGCGGATGTTGTCCCACCCGTCGACCCGCTGATCCCCGTCGACGTTGCCGTACCAGGCAGCGATCTCCTCCAGCTCGCCGGCCCGCACAGCCCGGTCGAGCCGCTGGCAGATCAGCAGCATGTCCTTCGTGCTGCCCGGGGTGAAGTCGAACCCGGCGAGCCACCGCGCCTGCTCGGCGGTCAGTCCGGACTCGACCGTGTACCTGCGGTTGGTGCACCACCGGCTCTGCAGGATCCACTCCTGCGACCGGTGGGAGCCGTTCAGGTGCCGGTTGTCGCCCTTGATTCCGGCCGCCGTGCGAGGCCGGCCGAAGTGCGCACAGAGGGCTTCGGCGAGCCAGGTCATGGCCGGTGGGGTGATCTCACGGCCCCAGACCGCCTCGGCGGCGAGCTGCGCGTACGTAGGCACGGTCTACCTCCAGGGCGTGGTGTGGTGCCCGCCTCGAGCGTCCGCCCGGCGGGTGGAAGACGGCGGACGTGTGCCGCCGTGCGGAACGTCAGGCCCAGGTCTCGCGGATGTTGACGGTGAACCTGTCGCCGGCATCCACGCGAGTCGTACGCGATCCGACGTCGTTCCGGGCCCGCAGCGACACCGTGTACGTCCCGGCCGCCACGCCCGTGATCTCGGCATGACCGGTGATCGGCGTGTGCGCGCTCGCGGTGTTGAGGATCATCTCGGCGACCGGGTAGTCAGCGGCTGCGATTCGCACGGCGATGATGGCCAGGTGACCGCTGGTGCCAGACACGTAGGCCGTGGCCGTCAGGTCAACGATCAGCTTTGTATCGGATCGGATCTTGGTCAGGGTGAACGACAGCCCTGTCAACGTGGCGAACGTCGTAGCCGTGATGTCCTGCGTGCCAGGCGGCGTACCCCGATACACCGTCTCCGCGCTGATCGACCGAAGCAGCGCCGCCGTCACCTTCCGGCCCGGCTGGATGGTTGCCATCGTCTCTCCTCAGAGGGCCAGGTGAGCAGGGGTCCACACGTCGACCGGCGTCCCGGCCGGCCACGACCGGCGGACGCCGTTGAGCGCACGCCCGCCTGGCGCCACCGTCGCCACCTGGTAGCCGGCATCCACGGTCAGGTCGGACACGTGCGCGGTTACCGGCAGCGCACCGCTGTAGGCCGTCGACAGGATCAGCCGCGCGCCGACGTGCCCGGCCGCTGCGTGAGCGCTGTCGGTCGTCTCGACCTGCCATGCCGGCGGCGGCCACGGGCCCGCCGGCCACACCCGAGCCCGCAGGGTGCTGCCACGCACGTCCAGGGCTACGGAGTACCGGGCTCCAGCCACGTGCACCAGGTCGGAGACGTAGGTCGCCAGAAGCGTCTCCGTGCCAGAGGACCGACGCCGGATCGTGAGCGTGATGCCCTGGCTGGTGGTGCAGTCCAGCCTGGCCAGGTAGCAGCTCGCACCGTCGGCACTGGACCGGGCGGCCACCGCCGCGAAGATGCTGCCCCCAACAGCCAGGGCATCCGTGCTGACGGCCGCCGTCACCGTTACATTCGCCGCCGGCGACGGCGCCAGCACCCACCTGCTCGAGTTGATGACGCCCGCCGAGATGCGGCCCGTGCCGATGTACGCCGACCTGACCGCCCGCACGTAGCGCCAGAACGCCTCGAGCCTGCCGGCGGCAGCGCCGGCACTCGTGGCCCCGCCGGGAAAGAAGCTGTCGCGGAGCGCGCGGCTCATCTCGAGCTGCACACCCGCTGACCTGGCATTCTGGTTGCAGATGTTGGCCGGGTCCGTGCCCGCGATCTCGCTCGGAGCATCCACCACGGCAAAGTCAGCATCCTCGAGCGCGGCGCGGACGCGCGCGACCAGGTCGGCGTCGAGCCCGCCAAGCGCCGTCGTCGCGACGCCGGTCGTGCCGACGTAGCCGTGGAAAGACAGGGTGCGCTGCGAGGCCCCGACCAACGCAGTGCACAGCGGCTCGTCGAAATTCGTCGAGGTGATGTGCAGGTCCTGGTTGCCGGACGTCTTGAGCCCGGCGAACTCGTACACACTCATGAGCCCGTCGCCGACCGCCCGCGCCATCTCGCCGCTGCCCCGCTCGATGCCGCCACCGTGGATGGCGATGGACGCCCAGGTGGCGCCGGTCACCGGAATGACGGTCCTCGAGTAGTCGACACCCTCCGTCTCGGCGGCGGCCAGCTCGGCGTACGAGGCGTAGAGATCCGCCATGGTCAGCCGCCCTCCACCCCGTAGTCGCTGCTGCTGCCGCCCACCGTGGCCCAGGTCTGGCCGGTGTCCGCCGTGCCCCAGCCGGAGGCGGCGTAGCGGGCGAACCGATCCTCAAGCGACGCCCGCGTCTGGGCGATCCGCACCTGCTCGCCCCCGAGTCGCAGGTCGAGAGGGTGGTCGCCGTCCAGGGTCGTCCACCCCTCCGGTGCCGACAGCCACAGCACCATGGCCGCCTGGTCGACGTTGGCGGCGAGCAGACCGTCATCGGTGGCGATCCGCTGGTCCTGGGCCCCGTCCAGCTCCGCCACCAGCCACGGGCTGGCCGGCTGGAGGTTCAGTACCGCCTTCCACTTCCGCCGACCCGACCAGGTCTCGGTTGCGCCCACCACCAGCTGGTCGATGACGCCGGGCGGCGCCTGCGCCGGCGGATCGGTCACCTGCACCCGTGACCCGGGCCGGACCGCACACCAGTCAGCGGCCAGCTCCCTGGCCACGTGCAGGTTGATGGCCAGCGACGGCCAGCGCATCTCCTGCGCCGAGTGCCGGCGCAGCCACCAGGCGGCATGGTCCTCGAGGGCGCCGTCGCCAACGTGGTGGACGGTGGTTTGGCCCTCGATCTCGCCCTGGAGCGTGACCAGGTCCTCGTCACGAGCCTGCGCCGACGAACCACCGTGCCGCGACACCGTCCAGATGTTGCGGCGGTTCGGGTCGTCCGTCGCCGGGGCCAGGTCCCCGCCAAGCTGCCTCTCCGCAGCCGCGATCGTGAGCGCGACCGGGGCGTTGTACCGGTCCGGGCGGGGCAGGTACCCCAGGCCCCAGCCGTCCTCGTACACGAGACCCTGGTCGGACTCCGCACACTGCAACAGCAGCTCTGCGACCGTCCCGGCGGGCTGCGGCCCCATCCGGACCACGTCCTCAGCCGCCACCGTCGGCGCCGCGAACGAGACGCCCTCCTCCGCACACAGGCGAGCGAGGCGCAGGTGGGCCGCCTCGTACTGCCACGGCAGCACGTCCGGCGCCCTCACCGACTGGCCATACGAGTCGACCACGTCACCCTGCTGAGGCAGCGTGGGATCGGCGTCCGGCCAGACGGTCAGATGCCCGAACGGCAGCGCCTCCGTTGCCGTTGTGCCGGACGCGTTTGCCGTGATCCTCGCCGGCCCGGCCAGCGTGCCTGCCACCGTTGCCGAGCTGGCGAAGTTGGAGGCGAAGTACATGCGAACCGAGATGTTGCCGCCGGCCTGGGTGGCGGTGATGCGCCAGGCGCCGAAAGCCTGCCCGGCACCACCGTTGACGTGCGTCTCGGTGCCGGCAGCGTTGTACGCCTTCAGTGCCCAGTTGAGCACCGATCCGCTCATGGTGAAGATCAGCGCCCAGCGCACATGGGTGCCGCCCGGCGTGAGCCACTCCACCAGCGTCAGATCGCCGGTGAACGAGCCGGCCGCGACCGTGGCGACGAACTGAAGGCTGTACTGGCTGGCAGCGGTGCAGGCTGCGGTGACCGGGGCGGGGATGGTCGCCACCAGTCGGCCACCGGCGGACAGGTCCGGCAGTGGCAGCGTCCCGGCCCCGGCGTTGCCACCGGGCGTGGCGACCGACACCGCAGCGAACTGAGATACGCCCGCCGTGGTGATCGACGGGTGATCCGCGATCGCGGAGGCAGCGTGGTCGGCGTCGCCACCGTCCTCGGCCGGCCAGTACGCGGCCGGTGCCGAAACCGGGATGGCGCGCCGCAGCGCCGACCGCTGCGGCGGCCGACCCCGCTCCCGACGGCCAAGGATCCCGACCGCCTGGATACGTGTGACGGCCATGAGCGCCGACGCCCCGGGCCAGGTCACCGACCAGTCCTTGACGAAGCCCGAGAACTTGTTGAGCCAGCCGTCGCCCAGGTCGACGTCGTAGGTGAGCGGCGTCCACTCCAGGACGTGCGGCCAGTACGGGCTGAGCGGGTGAAACGGCGTGAATCGGCGGTCTGTGTTTTTCAAACTCAGCCCGAGCCGCGCCGTCTCCACCTTCGACGCCCCACTCGAGCTACCCCAGGTGAGCTGCACATCGTGCGGAACATGCCAGTACGGGGTGATGTCGACCCACGGCCATGTCTCCGACGGCGTGCCGATCGCCGCCCCGAACGCAGCACGAATCCGGACGCCGAGCACGTTGCCGTCGGTGTACGCCACGCGCCCCTCCTACGTCCCCAGAGCGGCCTGCACGTCGCCGCCAGACCTGACCTGCACCTCGTCACGGATCACCAGCACCAGGTCGGAGCCGCGTACGACGAACTCGCCGCGGAGGCTGACCGTGCCGCCGGCGCCGCCCAGGGCATTGCGCTCGGCATGACTCAGCGGGTGCACGCTGGCGCCCCGGCCCAGCCGCACCAGCTCCGGGCCGGCGTCGCCGACCACGGCCAGGCCGTCCTCGATGATGTGGCCGCCCTTGGCCAGGTACGGGATTCGCGGCATCGACAGCTGTCCGCCACCGAAGGAGCCGAGGCCGGGAATCGACACTGAGGGGATCTTGAACGACAGTCCGTTCCACTTGCCGATCACCCAGTTGAGCGCGCCCTTGAACGAGTTGGACACGCCATCCCACATGCCCCGGCTGGCTGACGAGATCCGCCCCTTCCAGCCCGTCACCTTGTCGACGACCCAGTCGATCTTGTCTCCGACCCAGCCGATCGCGGCGCCTGCGCCGTCACGCAGCATGCGGAAGTGGTTGACCCACCAGGCGATGGCGGAGACCACCTTGCCGATGCCGTCGATCAGGCCGACGAGATACTCCGTGTACAGGTCGTACAGGACCGGAATCACGTTCTCGACGATCCACTCGGCCACGGTCTTGATCGCGTTTCCGAAGGTCGTCAGTTCCTCACGGTTCTCATCGATCTTGGTCTGTAGATCGTTGAACGCGCCGCGCAGTTTCTCGAGGTAGTCGGCGCGAACCTTCTCCAGGACCGGCATCACCTTGTCCTGGATCCAGCCACCGAACGCCCTCAGCGCCGGCATCACCTTCTCGTCGAGCGCGCGGCGGGCGGAGCCCATGAAGTCCTTGACCGACGGGTTGTCGGCAACGCCCTGGACGATGCCGATGATGCCGCCACCGAGGGCAGTGAGCTGCTGTATCGCCTGGTTCTTGAACGCCTGCACCCGCTGGCTGGCGCTCTGCTCCAGGGTCTTGCCCATCTCGTCGGCCGCCCCGCCGACCTTGCCCAGCGACTCAGCGGCCGTGTCGAGATCCATCGACCACAGCGCGTCGCCAAGATCCTCGGCCTTGGTCCCGAAGAGGCCAACCGCGACCGTGTTCCTCTTGACCGGGTCCTCGATCGCCTTCAGCTCGGCGAGGACCAGGCCGAACGCGGCCTTCGCCGTTTCGCCCCCGAGGCAAGATCGATCGCCATCCCCTCGGCGTCCATCCCCAACGCCTGGAAGGCCTCGGCCGTGGCCTTCGACCCGTCGATGGCCCGGATCGAGAATTCCTTCAGGGCATCAGCGACGGTGTCGAGGTCGCGGGCGCCGGCCTTGACACCCTGGTTCATCAGCCCCATGGCATCGGCGCCGGACAGGCCCAATTTGCGGAACTGGGTGCCGTACTCGCTGAAGCTGTCGAGCAGGTCGCCGGCCTGGTCACCCGTGACCTGGAAGCCGCGGGTGATGAGGTCCATGGCCTCGCCGGCGTCCTTGGCCAGCCCGGTCTTAACCATCTGCCCGGCCGCCCTCGTGGCCTGCGTTACGTCCTGACCAAAGACGGTTGCCAGCCCTTGCGCCTTGACCGTCAGGTCCTCGATCGTGGCGGCGTCGGCGTTGGGCGGCAGAAGCCCGGACTGCATTACGGCCCGGGCAGCCTGCATGGCCTCGCCGGCGTTCTCGGTGAAACCGCGGCCGTAGACGCGGCCGGCGATGTCGCCGAGCCGCTTCGCCTCAACCGGGTCGCCGAGTTGCGCGGTCAGCAGCGTCTGCGCCTTGTCCAGCTCCAGCGCCTGGCCGATGGACGATGCGAGTACGGCGCCGACTGCGGCGCCCACGATCGCGGCACCGGCCTTCAGTCGGCCGCCGAACCGCTCGAAGCGAGACTCTGACTGGTCGAGGCCACGCTCGAACTGGGTGCTGTCGGCGGTGATCTGGGTGTTGAGCGTGCCGAGATGCAGCGACACCTGATCACCTCCTGCGTGTCGGATCGAGGACACGACGCCGTGATCGGCTCGTCGCGGTTAGTACGGTGCGCCGGTCCATCACCAGCGCAGAGAGGTCACCGAATGCACCCGCAGCAGCCGCCGTACCGGCCCGTCCCGCCGCCCCCGCCACGTCGCCGCATGTCGCCGCTGCTCATCACGCTGCTCGTGGTGGCGGTGGTGCTCGCGCTCTGCTGCGTAATCGGCATCATCGGCGCACTCGTCTCCGGCGGAGACGATGACGACCAGGTGCCAGCCGGCTCGCGGCCATCCGCAGCAGCAGAGGTGCCGGCGTACACCGTCGTCGAGCAAACCGACAACGGGCACATCACCATCGAGGTCGAGTCGACCAAAGGACTGCGAGCCGTGTTCGACGACATTCGCGGCAAGCAGTCGGCAGAGGGCGGCTACTGGGTGTGGATCGACTGCGCATCCGGTGGTACGGAGAGCGTCGCCAACCGTCTGGCCAGCGGAAGGTTTGCGATCGGAACGTTGGGTCGGGCGCAGACCGGGCTGGATGAGGGTGAGGTTGCCTGGGAGGTCAACGAGGGCAGGTCATGCCCCGCTTGACGGTCGTGGGCTGAGTGCCCGGTGGAGGCGGGTGTCAGCGGCCAGCAGGCCCTGCACCCGCACCTTCCACCACCGCCACGACCGAGACCGGAGCAGGCCCCGGTCCTCGAGATCCACCCCGTACACCTCGTGCATGTCCGCCTCAAGCAGCGGCCACTTGGCGAGGATCGCCTCCCAGGTCACGCCGCGCTCTTGCGTTTCCTGCTCCTGGAGGACTTCCTCGGGGACCTCATATCGCTGGTAGAGGCCGCTTTCGGGGTCGCGTCGGCCGCGACCGTACTGCGCCCACCAGTCTTCTCCGCTGCTCTCCGCTCGGCCCGGTTCCCCGGGCCCGGCGCTTCCCCCGAGCCACCACCCATCCGCCAGGCGCGGATGGCGGCCTTCTCGCCACGGACAATCCAGGCGAAGACGGTGCTGGCGCAGTGCTCGATCCGTGGGTGCGACACCCCGTCAGCCAGCATCGCGTCAAATGCAGAGCCCATGACCCGCTGGGCAACGGTCAGGCCGGTCTCCAGCTCCGGCATGTTGTTCAGTGACGCGACAGCCGCTTTGACCTGATCTGGCGTGGACGACTCTGTGATCTGTCCGTACACCGACGCAACGGTTTGGCACCAGAGGCCCAGTTCGGCGGACGGCTCGGGGATGACGTACGTGCGCTCGACGCCATCCCTGGCCCGGACGGTGAGGGTAAGGGTGGGATCGACGTACTTGTCGTACCCGTCGAGGTTGAGACCCATCAGGCGGTGTAGACGTAGTTGTCGGCCGCCGTGTCCGCAGACTGCCCGACAGACGTAGTGACGCGCACGGCGACGGTGCCAGCAGTGCCAGCCGGCGCAGTGGCGATCACGAGCGAGTCGGAGACGACAATGAAGTCGTCGGCGGCATTCGCGCCGAAGTCGACCTCTTCGACCGCCGGCTGCCCGTTGAGGGTGAAGTGCTGGCCGTAGATGCTGACCAGGTTGCCGCCAGCGTCGTCGCCGGTGGCCGGGGTCAGGCCGGTCACGGTCGGGGTCAGCGTCGCCGCGGGGTTGGGAATGTCGACCAGAGGCCCCTGCCCCTGGAGCACGATGGCGATGCGGTTGCCACCCTTGCCGCCCGGCATCGTCCACGACTTGACATAGCAGCGGCCCTCGTGGTCGTGGCCGCTGTCGATGCCTGTCTCGTCGTAGAAGCGGATGCCGAACTCATTGTTCTCGATACGGCCTGACCGGTGGCCCTTGAACTTGGCGCGCAGGAACGCGTGGAGGGCCTCGATCGCCGTGCCGGCGAGGTTCGTTGAGTAGGCCAGGGTGGCCTCGATGCGCCACGAGTAGCCGGTGTTCGTCTCGCGCATCGCTCCGGCGTCGGAGTACGTCTCGTCGTCCTCAACGCGCGGCTCTTCGATCAGCTTGAGGTCCACCATGCCGATGGCGTTCTGGTAGTGCACGGCGGGGTAGGTGGCGGTGTCGATGTCGAGCAGGTGGGACCGCGCGAGGGAGGTCACGCGGTCGGTTGGGGTCGTCGCCATGACGTTCTCCTCGTGGTCAGTCGGTACGGTGCGCCGTCGGGCGCATCGAGTCGATGTAGTAGTTCTCGCTGCGTTCCCAGCGGCCGTTGCCGTCCTTGCCGAGGGAGGTGTAGCTCTGCCGCCAGATCTGCTTGATCGGGATGCCGCGCCAGCGCAGGCCCATCGCGGAGTCGAGCGCGTCGAAGACGTCGTCGGCCAGGTCGTCGCACTCGCGCGGGTCGCGACCGGCCCTGATCCGAATTTGGATGGCGGAGATGTGGTCTGCCATCCCGGGGAGGTCGGTACCAACGGGGTAGTTGGCCAGGGTGATGAGCCTGTTCGGGGTCTGCGGTACGTCGCGGATGACGATGCCGATGTCGTCCGGCCCGTAGACGCCGTTGGGGAGCCAGAGGCCGACGGAGGCCGCAGCAAGGTGCTCGGCGCAGCCCTCGAGAAGGTCAGTGGTCCAGCCCATCAGGTCTCGCCCAGCTCGCGGCGTGCCCGCTGGTGGATCAGGGCCAGGACCGTCGGCTTCTCGCCGTGCATCGGCTCTTCGAGGAACTTCGCCTTCCTGCCGGCGTCGTGCCGGTAGGTCATGTCCTCGTGCTGCCGGGCGGCGTACGGACGATCAAAGCTGACGGCCACAACCAGCCCGTCCTCGTCCTTGCTGACCTCGCCGGACCGCTCCAGGTCGCCCTCCTCATGCGGCGCCAGCGAACTAGAGACCTGGAGGAGGTGTTCCGCGCCGACCTCGAGGCCGGCCATCGTGGCCGCTCGGATACGGGCCAGGACCCGGGCCCCGTCCCACTCGATGTCCGTCATGGTCACCTCCTACTCGAGGGCCAGTTCCCAGTGCTCCGGCAGGTCATGGCCGTGCGCGTCCAGCCAGGACGCGACGAGGACGCGGGTTGTGCGGCCTCGGACGGTGACCCGGGATCCGGGCGGAGCAACCGTGCCGGGCGGGGCTGCCACCGTGGTCTGGGAGACCTGCTCGGCGCCGGCAGCGTCCTGAGTCTGGACGCGCACAAGGCGGCGGGTGTCCTCCACCACGCAGCCGTCGACAGTGGTTGCCGGCCCGTAGACGTCCCCGTACGCGCCGCTGCCCTCGTACGCCTCCACCAGGATGGACGCCGGCTGCGGGATGCAGGCAGCGAGGAACTCGTCCCAGGTCATCAGCAGCTCCAGGGCGCGTGGCCGGTCAGCCCGGCCGCCTGGAGAATGGCCCACGCCCGCGGCGACCAGGCCGCCCCGAGCTGCTCGAGGTGCCAGCCTGCTGGACCGACAGCCGGCCGAGCGTGAAGCTCGACGGCTTCGTCGTCGCGCCGACCGACGTGGCGTCTCCGCTGGCCCGGGCGTACTCCGCCTGCGCGCACGTTGCGTCCCGCAGGGCGGCAATGTGCGCTGGCGTGGTCGGTAGGCCGGTGGCATCGGTGGGGTAGAGCGCGGTCAGCAGCATCTCGTCGACCCGCCGGGAGGCGGCCTGGAGCGCGCGCCGCGCGCCGGCCGGCGGTGCAGCGTGCAGCCACCTGGCCAGGTCAGCCGTGGTCGCGTAGACCCGGGCCCCGACCGGTCCCGAGACCGGGGCCACCAGCACCGATGTCCGCTGCCGGCCCGCACCGGTGCCGGTGACGGTCCAGTCCTCGATCCACTCGCCGGGTGAGGTCAGCTCGTACGCTGGCCCCTCCCACGAGCCGCTGCCGCCGGTCGGGGTCAGCGCCGTACGGGTGCCGTCCGGCGCCTCCACGACCAGCGCGGCCTGCGTCGTCCCGTCCGCCGGCGTGACCGTGAGCGTCGGGATCCGCCAGTCGCCCTCGTCGTACGCCACGATCTCCTCCTCACGGTCGTCCGTCGCTGGTCAGGGTGGATGTGGTGCCGCCCGCGGCGAGCACGGCGGGCGGCCGCCCGGAGGCGGTCAGCGTGCCGGGCTCCAGTCCGGGCGCCTCCGCAGTGCCCGCGAGGGCCACGACGGCAGCCGGCAACACAGCGGCCAGGTCGCCCGCGGCAAGCACGCCACCGGTCGCCTGCGCGGTCGCCGCAGGCAGAGCACCGGCCAGGGCACCCCGGACGGCCCCCGCGCCGGCCAGAGCAGCCACCACAGCCGGCAGCGACGCCGCCAGCGCGCCGTCGGTCCCGACCGCCCCCGATGCTGCGGCGGTCACCGCCGGCAGGCTCACCTCGAGCGCACCGCCAGCGGTGACCACCCCGGCCCCGGCCGCCACCGCCGCAGGCAGGCCAGCAGCCAGCACCCCGGCGCCGGACACCGCCCCGGTCGCCTCCGCTGCCGCAGCGGGCAGCACGGCGGCCAGAACACCGGTGGGGATGGTCGACGGCTCCCGCAGGCGCACGATGGCCAGGGCCCCGCAGGACTGGCTCGCCAGCGCGTGGGCGAACGTCGGCGGATCCGCAGTGCCCGTCAGAACCGTCGTTGACCAGGTGGCTACGCAGCAGTCCGAGTTCGACGAGTTCAGGCGGTTGTTGTTGTAGGCGATCGTGTCGAACGTCGCTCCGGACTGAGCCAGGGCCGGCGCCGACTTGGCGCCCACACCGTCCGAGTCCGACGACCGGGCGATCAGCAGCAGGTCGCCGGCCTCGAGCGGCGACGTCCATGCCCCGGCGGTCGCCGAGTACGCCGAGCCGTGCACGCTGTCGGAGCCGACGACCACCTCGAGGTCCAGCGGCAGCACCGCCGACGTGACCGCGTCCATCGCAGCGACCATGCAGTCCGCACCAGTCGCGGTCACCGTCACCGAGCCGGTCTCCGACCCGTCCAACTCCCGTATCCAGACACCGAGCCGGGTCGGCCCGGTGTCGCTGGCGACCGCCTCAGCGGCACCGCCAGGGGTGTCGACGACCTGCGTCCACCCGGCGACGCTGCCCCAGGCGGCTGTGTCTGGCTTGACCGTCGCGTAGAGCACCCCGGTCCGGTCGGCGGCAACGCCGACGTACGCCACGCTGGTGCTGGTCGTGCCCTTGGCGCTGCTCGCTACCTCTACCCCTGACGACGCTGCGACAGAGGCCACGGTCAGCTCGCCGGCATCGTCAGGCTACCGCTGGTGATCTCCACTGTGAGCCCCGTCGTGATGGAGACGGTGGACAGGGTGAGCTGCCCGCCGCCACCGGTGGCCGTGACGGCGCCGTCGAAGACGCCCAGACCGGACCCGGCCGCCTCGGTGCTGTCGAGCACGCGAAACCATCCGGCGGTCCCATCAGCCGAGGCCGTCGCAGTCGGCACCGGGGTCACGTCCAGCGTGGCCACCCCGACCGCCGCGTCCCGAACGCAGGATCGGACAGCGTGAACTGGGCCAGCAGCGTGCCCGTCGGCGCCGACCCGGGGCCGGCCGGCTGCGACCCGGTATACACCCGGATCACACCCGGCCCAGACCCGCCGTCGACCAGGTCCACGATGCCGTCAGCCGCCGCGTTGCGCGCGGCCGTGGAGATACGAGTCGGCATGACCTACTCCTTCGGGCCGTACTTCTCGCGCAGCTCGTCGCGCTTCATCGCCCGTACCTCGGCCTCGTCGACGCCCTCGACGTTGGCGATGACCCAGTCCGCCCAGGTCTCCTGCGACGCGTTTCCGGCCGGCGGCTCCAACCCGGTGGACAGCTGGACCACCGCACCCTGGCCCAGGTCGACCAGTTCCGGCCCCTGCTCGCCGACGAGAGGCGGGCCATTCTGCTCCGCCGGATCCGGGTGGTGGCGGCGGAGCATCCCGATGCCCATCAGGACGCCGCCGTGGTCAGCACCAGCACGCCCTTGTCGTTCAGGCGCTTCACCGCGTAGTGCAGGTTCGTCGTCACGACGTTGGTCCGCTTGAGGATGTCCCGGTCCTGCTCGACGATCGGGCGCCGCTTCCACAGCACACCAAGCGAGTTTCGCTTGACGATGAGCGAGGTGCGGGCCGCGAGCCGGTCGGTGACGTAGATGTTGAGGCCGCCGACCTGGCCGATGAAGCCGCGGCGGACGATGTCGTTGCCGGACTGGGTCTGTGCCGCCTGAATGAAGTCGTCGTTCTTCATGATCGCGGCCTTGGCGTCCGACCGGATGAACATGCCGTAGACGTCGTCCAACTCGAAGTCGTCGCCGAACTTGGCGGTGGCGTCGACGATGTGGTCCCAGGTAAGGGCGGTCTGCCCGGTCGAGAGGGTGTGGGTCAGGGGCGCCGAGTTGCCGACCACGTCGCCGTTCGGGCGGGTGATGCCGTCGGTGACGGTCGCGGTCGCGGCGGCGATGAGGTCGGTGTCGACCTTCCGCGCGGCGAGGATCCCGAACTGCCGGATGGCTTCCTGCTGGGGGTCACCGAGGCCGGTCAGCATCGCCTTGTCGGTGATCTCGACGGCCTTGCCGGCTTCCTTGATGGTGGCCTTGGAGGTGGACTGGGTCAGTGCCTCGGGGACCATCGCGACGCCCTCGGTGAGGTCGGCCAGTTCGGAGAGCGCGTCCCACTTCGGGAAGTCGACCGTGTCGCCCGGGTTGCCGACGAGGGTGTCGTCGGACATGGCGGCGTTGGCGACGATGACGCGGCCAAGGAACTCGGCCTGGGCCATGTCCTCCCAGACCTCGGGAACGAACAGCTTCGGTGAGTCGGTGAGTGCCACTGGGGCTCCTGGATCAGTGAGGCGGGCTACCGGCCCGCGAGCTTGCGGTACAGGGCGGGGTCCTTCTGGAACAGGTCGTTACGCTGAGCGGCGCTCATGCGCTTGAACTGCTCCGGGGTGACGGCATCGCCACCGGGCCCGCCGGTGAACTCGCCTCCGCTGCGTGCCGGCGCCTGGCCTGCCTCGCGGTACTGGGGGTTGTCGTCGATCGCCTTCTTCACCGCGTCGCGGAGCTTCGCAGAGAAGTCGTCGGCGGTCGGGTCGAGCTTGGACGCCGTTGCCATGAAGGAGCGGCTGTCGGTGAGTGCCTGCGGGTTCGCGCCGGCCTTCTTCGCGCTCTTCCAGATGGCCAGTTCGACGGCGAGGTCGCGGTTGGTGTCGGCCATCTTGGTGAGCTGCTGGGTGAGCTGCGCGGGGTCGGGCTGCTCGGTGTCGCCGTCCTTGACGAGGCCGAGTGCTTTGCCGATCTTTTGGGCCAGCTCGTTACGGGCCTGCTCGGCGGCTTCGGTGGCGGCCTGCGCCTTCGCCTCAGTCCGGGCCTTCCCTGCGTCCGTGCGGGCGTCCCGGAGCGCCTTCTGCGCCCACGGGGGCAAGTCCTCGACCCGTTCGCCGGTCGGCTCCTGTCCGGCCTGCTGGCTGGTCTGCTGCTGCCCGGTGCCCGCCTGCTGCTGCTCCGGGGCGGTCTGGGTCTGGGTGCTCTCGCCGGTGCTGGTTTCCACGCTGACGCTCTCCAGGGTGACGGGCCGGCGCCTGGCCGACCATGGGGGTGGTGCTGCCCCGGCGCCTGGCCGGGAGTCGGGGGTGTCAGGAGGTACGGGATGGCACGGATCCAGCGCCGATCTGCTCTCGATACGGCAGCCGCTTCAGCTCGGGGTTGGCGGTCAGGTGGTCACGCATGGCCTTCTGCCACTGGCGGACCTTTGTCCGGGCGGTCGCCGCAGCGGCCGGGTCGAGCGCGGACTCTTCGCGCTCCTTCCACTTTCGGATCTGCCGCTCGATCTCCCTCTGACGCTGCTTGGCCTCGTAGCCGGCCGGGTTGGGAGTCGGGCGGGCCGGTCGTCGAGTGACGCCGGGCAGGTAGCTCCTGGCCGAATGCGTGCAGTTCGGATGGAACAGCCCGGCAGCGCGGGCCTCGGCGAGACTGCCCGCCACATAGATCCAGACCATCTCGTTGGAGACGGCAGACTGGACCTGCACGCGCCCGCGTAGGCGCCCGGAGATCGAGAGGATCTTTCCCTCCCAGGGTTCACACCGCGGGCACTCGCGCGGGCTGTCGCTGATCTGGACCAGGTCCAGCCCGAGGGACTGAAGCCGGTCCGTCTGGCCTTGCACCGCCGCTCTCTGGGTGACGGTCCGCACGCCCATCTCTGCATACGTGGACAGCCGCCAGCGCCGGCCGATCGAGTCGGTGAAGCTCGTGACGCCCTGGTCGACGAACCTCTGGAAGGCAAACTGGCTGGCCTGCCTGCGGGTCTGTCCGCCCGCGATGCTGACCGCGGCTGCCTGCTGGATGACGCCCCGGTAGACGTCGGTCACGTGGCGCAGGACGTTGCTGTGGCGGGCGCCGACGTCGGCGACCAGCGCTGACGCCAGGCTCTCCACAGCAGCGGTCCGAGTGACCACGGCGACGGCCGCCTGCTGGGCTGCGAGCCGAACCGCGGCGTCCTCTGGCAGATCGGTCAGCGCAGCCCCGTGCCCAGTCCGGTACGCCTTCGCCACCGCGCCGGTCATTGTGCCCACGCTGTCGGCGGCAACCTGGGTGAGGATTGCCTCGGCAGCCTCGCGCAGCGACCGCAGGGCGGCGTACCGCTCCTCTGCCCAGGTCGGGCTGTCGATACCCCGGCTCAGGTACGAAGTGATGAGCCGCAGAATGGCCAGTTCGGCGGCGCGGTAAAGGTCGACCGTACTGCGGCTGACGGCGTCGACCTGCTCCGGCGTCACGGGCTACTCCTCAGCCTGGTCGTCCGCCTCTGCGTTGACGCCGTCCTCTTCGGGCTCCTCTGCGCCGGGCGGGTTGTTGCCGGCCAGTGCGTCGAGACTGCTCCCGACGTCCACAACCGGCGGAGCGTCACCCTTGATCCGGTCGACCTCCTCCTGGATCTCGGGGTCCGACCAGTCCGGGTGAAGCGTCTTCACCTTCATCCAGGTGGAGATCGCGGCCGCAGCCTCCAGCAGCTGGAGAGTGCGAGCCACGCTCTCAGGGTCCTGGGAGACGGTGTCGCCGAAGTCGACCTGCGGCGCCTCCGGAGTCACCCCGGAGCCGAAGAGCACCGCATCGACCATGAGAAGCGTCTCGATGATCTCGGCCGTTTTCGGCCTCATGTGCAGCATCTTGGCGTCGCGGCCGATGAACGACTCGCGCTCACGGGCGTTGACCTCGGTGGCCGTGACCGCGGCGCCGTCCGCCATGCCGAAGCTCTGCGCGGCGTAGCCGGCGGTTTCGACGATGAGGCGGGCCTGCTCCGCCGACATCCGCAGGTGCTCTTCGACCCGGATCAGCGGCTGGATCAGCTCGATGTTCAGGCCGGCGCTGTCGTCCGCCATGGTCTTGATGGGGGTGAACAGTTCCTGGGCGGTGTTGAAGTAGGCGCCGTTGCCGGGGCCGAGCGACGTCAGGTATTCCTCGGGGACAACGAGGCGGGCGCGGGCCAGCCTGAGGTCCCGCATCAGGCTGGTCCACGTCTCGTCGAGGGCGTCGAACAGCGGCTCCACGCCGTCGTAGTCGCTCCGGCCGAGGTTCGCCGCCGCCGGCAGGTCGGTCCAGATCCGCGACGGGGTGACGTTCGGGATGTAGACGGCGGTGAGCCGGTCCGGCAGGCCAGTCGAAATGGCGCCGGTGGGGGCAACGTCGACCAGCCAGGACACGTCCGGGTGTGCGCCGAAATCGACCCGGCGGCCAAGGTGGTCGGGGGTGCCCTCGTACACACCGTGAAGGATGACGCCGCGCTCGTGCCGCTCCAGGTGCCGCAGCACCCGGTTGCCGTCGTTCTCCAGGACCTGCCAGAAGGTGACTGCCCACAGTACGTCCCAGCGCCATTCCGGTACGGCGGCGGTGGCGTCGACCCGGGCCAGCCATGGCCGGGGGCGGACGGCGTTGTCCCAGACGACGCGCAGGTAGACCCCGCCCTTCGCAGCGCCGGTCTCGGCGGCGGCAAGGAAGGTGGCGTGAGCGCCATCGTCGACCAGTTCGTCCAGTCGCTTCTGGGTCTCCTTGTTGGAGGCCGTGAGGGTTGGGGGCTCGGAGAACAGCAGTCGCGCGCTGGTCTGGGCGATGTCGGAGGCCAGCGGCACGTGCAGCTTCGCCCGGTGCTCGCCCTCCGGGGTCGGCTCGCCCCAGAACCTACGGGCCACCCAGCCGACGAGACCACCGCGGTACTGGGATGGTCGGTTGTGCGGCCGGGCCAGGTCGACGCCCTGGTAGACCCTGGTCAGCCGGGTCAGTTCACCGGAGTACCAGGCGGTCCACTCGTCGAGCTTGGCGTACACCGGGGCCAGGGACTTCGGCGGCCAGGCCATGTCTGGTGAGGTGGGCAGCGGCACAGCAGATGCCCCCTCTCAGGCGGCGTCGTGGATGCTCGAGCGCAGCGCCGAGCGCCAGATCGAGCGGGTGGTGTGCGTTGCGTACCGACTGGCGTCGATGCCGTGGTCGGCCAGCTTGATCGGCTGGTCGGTTCCGTCCCGCTCGGCAGCCTTGTCGTCCCAGCAGTAGCCGGGGATCTCAAGGAGCAGGTCGCGGCACGACTCGTGCACGTCGATCAGCCCCAGGGCCAGCAGGCTGGACATGGTGCGGATGCCGGGTAGCACCTCGTTGTCGGCGAGCTTCGACGGGAGCCCATCCTGGTGCAGTTGCACCCGGAAGCCGGTCGCTGACGGGTCGACAATCGTGTACTCCGGCATAACGCCGGTGGTGTCGGTGCCGGGGACTGGCACGGTGGTCAGCCACTGCCGGACTTCACGCGAGTACTCGGCGTCGGAGAGTTGCCGGCGCTGCTTCGCCGAGTCCCACCGCCACTCGCGGGTGATGTGGAGCCGACGGTCGACGCCCAGGCCGAGGACGACGGCGTGGAACGGGTTCCGGGTGCCGTGGTCGATGCCGAGCGAGATCCAGCGGGTGATGGTCGGCAGCATCTTGGCGACGTGCCGGTTCTCGTCCCACATGTCGAAGATCGCGCCTTCAGCGGGTACCCAGAGGCCCTGGATGTACCGCTTGAAGAACAGGCCGACGTACTGGCGTTTCAACGACTCGACGAAGGCCGGGTCCAGGTGGGGGTTGTCGTCGAGGATGAACGAGAACCGGTGCAGGTCGACAGGTTCGTCGGCGTGGCCGGTGGAGATGCTGCCCTCGTGGGTGAGCCACAGTGAGGACTGGTCGAGCCAGCGTTTGAGCCAGTGGACGGGGCCGGCGGGGTTGCAGGTGCCGAAGAACTGCGCGCCAGGCACGCTGAGCCGGGTGCCGAGCATGTCCCAGAACGGTTCCGGCCAGGTCGCAATCTCGTCGCCGTAGGCGCCGGCCAGGGTGAGGCCCTGGATCTTCTCGATGGCGCGGGCGTCGTTGGCTCCGGCGGTGTAGATCCGGCGGCCGAACAGGTGCAGTTCGCCGGAGCCTGCGAGGTAGCGGCAGCGTTTCGACCCGACGAGTTCGATGATTGGGTCGATGACGTTCCGCTTGAGCGACCGTTCGGTTTTGCCGATCATGGCGAGGTTTCCGCCTGGGCCGGTCCGGGCGTACTGCATCCACCGGAAAATCGATGCGACGGTCTTGGAGGACCGGACCGCGCCTTCCCAGACGTTGAACCGGGCCGTCGCCAGCTTGACCGACTGCTTCGCCTTCCCCGTGAGCGGCTTGATCATCAGTCGTCGCCGTCCTCGGTCATGTGCTCCAGCCAGGCGTCCACACCGGAGGTGGTCGCGTCGGCCCGGTCGTGCTCTGCGATCCGCAGTGCGGTCGCCATCAGCGCCTGCACCGAGGAGGCGATGGCTCGTTTGTCGGCGAACGGCGGCTCCGGGTGCTCGCGCTCGTTGTAGTCGTTCTCCTTGCCGCCGAAGTTGTAGACCTTGGCCTTGGCGAACATCTGGCCGAGAAGCTTCTCGGCGGCGGCGAGGGCCTGGTCCTCGATGGCGGCGCGGCGGGCGGCGGCGTCAGCCTTGCGGGCTTCGGTGGCGACGGCGGTGCGGGCGCCGCCGCGGGCGAAGCTGAGCCCAAGCTCGGCGGCGATGGCCGAGACGCGCTTCTGGTGGATGCTGGTCTCGCGGCTGATGGCGTTGCGGCCTTTGCCCTCGCCGTGGAGTTGGGCAACGAGTTCCCGCTCGCGGTCGGTGAAGGGGGCCATGGTCACCTCACACGGCGGTCACCTCGCCAGGTCGCAGGGGGGGTTGGGGTGGGCGCGGCCGGGCCGTCCGTTCCCGGCCGCGCTGTTTCACCACCGTGCCGTCCACCAACGGCAACAGCCCGGGAGCACTGGGCTCAACCGGGCTGCGGGCACACCCCGCCTACAGCAGAGGTGTGTGATGCACAGGATCAGGCTATGGCGGCCAGGATGTCAACTCGGCGCCGTCCGCCGGCGTGGCGTGTCATCCGGGTGGCTTTCTCGGCGGCGGCGACCTGGTGGACGGGCAGGTAGGTGCGGCCTCGGTAGCGGTGGGGGGTGATGACGCCGTACAGCGGGTCGCCGACCTTGGCGGAGCGGCGTACCCAGTCGCGGACCCGGTCAGGTGTGACGTCCGGCCAGTTCTGGCATGCCTCTCGGGCGGTCTCGGCGTACTGAACCCCGCTCAGGTAGATCACGCTGCCACGGTACTGCACACTGACCTGCATGGACGCCATGGACGGGGTGACACCGGAGACGGCTGCTGAGGCAGCGGAAATCCTGCGCCGGATCGTCGCCGACCCAGGCGAGCTGGAGCTGACGACCCGCCAGGGCGGCTACCTGGCGGGCGTGGCAGATGGGCTCAGTCTCCGAGGTGGTTGTACAGGGTCGTCCGACCTACGCCCAGGATCCGAGCAGTCTCGGTAGCGTTCTTCCCGTTCGCCATCAGGGCCTTCGCGGCGGCGATCCGCTCCGGGGTCATCTTGGGCGGGCGTCCGCCCTTCCGGCCGCGCGCGGCAGCGGCGTCGAGACCGGCCCGGGTCCGCTCCACGATCAAGCTGCGCTCGAACTCAGCCAGGCTGGCGAAGATGTGAAAGATCAGCTTCCCTGCGGCGGTCGAGGTGTCGATGCCCTCGGTCAGCGAGCGGAACTCGATGCCCCGCTCAGCGAGGCCGGCAACCGTGGTGGTGAGGTGCTGGACGGATCGGCCGAGGCGGTCAAGGCGCCAGACAACGAGGGTGTCTCCGGCGCGGAGGTAGTCGAGCACCTGGGCGAGGCCGGGGCGTTCGTCAAGTTTGCCGCTGGCGGTGTCGGTGAAGGTGCGGGTGCAGCCGGCGGTGGTGAGGGCGTCGGTCTGGAGGGCGTGCCGCTGGTCGGTGGTGGAGACGCGGGCGTAGCCGATGAGAGCCATGGCCCGATCGTAGTCCCGAAAACGGTCTAGAGCCAGTTTCGGCACACACCCGTTTTCGACGCGAGATACCGAACGGGATGCCCCCTGATCGAGGGCATCCCGTCGTAATCGTGCTGGGCTGTTCGGCAAACGGTCGTTTCCCGGACGGCTACGCGGCAGGTTCGACCCGCAGCAGCTTGGCGTACTTCCGGTGTGCGTTCGGGCCGGCCTGGTCGACCTGCTCGCCGATCTCGGCCCAGGTGGCGCCGGCGTTGACGGCCTGGGCGACGGCGGCGATGGTGGCGCGGGCTGCGTCCTGCTCGGCTTGGTGGGCGGCGGCGAGCTGCTCGAGGGCGGTGGTCTTGTCGGTGGCGGTCATGGCGGGATTATCCCTTGGATAAGGGTGTGGGGGCGGTCAGATGTCGTCGACCCGGGCCTGCTCGTGCTCCGGGCAGAGGACAACCATGATCGTCTCGCCGTACACGTCCTCCATGTACGGATCGATCATGAGCGTGCCGGGCTGGTCGCAGGATTCGCAGGTGTTGTCGACGATCTCGCCGTCGATGACGTCGTAGGGCTCGATGTCCATCACGGGTCCTCCGTGGTCGGGAAAGCGGTTTCCCAGGTTGTTGCGGGGCCGGCCACCCGGCCGGCCCCGTGGTCTCTCAGCCGATCGAGATCAGCTCCTTGTGCTGGTCCCCGATGACCACCGCCCCGTCGCGCTGCTCCTCGGTCATGGCCCAGCGGCGGTAGCTCTGCGGGACGATCCAGACGTCTTCGATCTCGCGGTGCATCCAGAGGAGGGCGGCGTCGATGGTGGCCTGGTCGAAGCGGTGGGCGATCTGGGCGCGGATCTCGCTGATGTGGATGAGCTCGCCGGGGGTGGTGAGTCGGCCGTAGGTGGCGGAGATGGCGAACCAGGCCTTCTCGATCTGAGTGCCTGCGATCTTGGCGGTGGCGGTGGTGTCCATCTCGGCTCCCTGTCTCCGTCTTGCTGTTATCTATACGATAACAGGTTATCTGAATGATAACAAGCCTGAGGAGGGGGCAATCCTGGGCAATCTACCGGAAACCGCTTTCCTGCCCCGCCCTGGGCAGCCCGACCACAACCGCGCCCCACTCCCACGCATGCGGCCACCCCACCCCCGCTGCGGCATCCCGCACCCACACCCGGCACCAGCACAGACGCACAGCTCCTGGCACAGCACCACCCCGCCCCGGTCGTCGGTGAGCGCGCGGCGCAGCGACCGGCCGGCGCAGGCTGGGCACGGCGCGCCGTACGGCATGCCCAGCCAGTCCGCGGGCCGCCCGGTCTTCGCCCGCACGATGCCGTCCCGTTCGCGCAGCCACTTCGCCAGCTCGGCGGCCGTCGACGAGCGCATGGCCGGGATGGCAGCGGTGAGCGCCTCGAGGGGCGCGCCTCCGCGCGGGAGGCCGAGCCGGGCGGCGAGCCAGCGGAGCATCTCGTGCGCGTTGCTGGCGAGGGTGGTCCAGCGGATCGCTGCGGGCAGCGGCGGGCGGGTGGCGGGACCGTCCAGGAGGGCCGTAGAGCCGACAGGATCGCCGTGTCCTCCTCCGCTTCGGCCAATAACCGGTCGCCAGCCCTGGAGGCCGTCTGGGGCGCGCGTGAGGTACTCGAGGCGGGCGTGGGCGTCGAGGCGTTGGGCTTCGGCGGCGAGCTGCTCGAGGTGGGCGAGGGCGTGGCCGAGGTGCCAGGCCCAGGCGGCGGCGGCGAGCTGGTGCGGGTGCAGGGTGGTCACGGCGGTCCTCAGCGGTCGGTACGGCGGCGGGGGAGTGCGAGGTGGATGGCGGTGTTGCCGAGCAGGACGGCGACCAGGGCGACGAGGACGGCGGCTCCGTCGCCGGTCCAGGCGTCGGCCGCGGCTGCGAAGGCGAGGGTGGCGGCCGTCCCCACCACCAGGGCGATGGAGACGGCCAGGACCAGGCGGCGAATCACGCGGTGACGTCCACATCGGCGTCGGCATCTCGGTGCGGTACCGACACCCAGGTCCGGCCGTCGTCGTCGACCAGGGTGACGATCAGGGCGTACCCGGCGTGCGGGTGGCGCTCAATGCGGCGGACGGTCCAGATGCCGCACCAGGGCGAGCCGGGCACGTTGTAGGTGACCCGCTCGCCGGTTCGGACGTCGGCCCAGGTGCGGACGGGCGGGGCCGGCGTGGCCTGCGGGGTGTCGGTGGCGAAGAGTTCCATCTGTCCCTGCATCGGTCAGCCCTCCCCGGCGAGCTGCTGCGGTGCCTTGCCGTCGAACACGGCCATGACGGCGCGGGCGGTGTGCTGGGTCAGGGTTTCGCCGTCGCGGCGGGGGGTGACGCTGCTGGGGTCGGCGTAGGCGCGCTGGACGGCGTCCGGCTGCTGCGGCTGGGGCGGCTCCTGGCCGGCCGTACGCCGGTCGATCGCCTCCACCCACGCCACCACCACCGCGGCGACCTGGACCAGCTCAGCACGGAGCGCGGCCGGGCTGTCGGTCGCGTACGCCTCGGCAACCTCCTCGGTGAGGATGTCGCGCCAGGTGCCGTGCCCTTCGGCGTGAAGGCGGTCGCACTCGGCGCGTGCGGTCTCGGCGACGTACGCGGCCGGGCCGGTGAATGCCCAGACGATGTTCGGTCCGGTGCCGTCGGGGTGGTTCTGCTCGCCCCACTTCGCGTCCTGACGGGCGCGTTCGGCGGCGATCTCGGCGAGCACCCCGTCCTGCGCGCGGGCCGGGCCGGCCAACTGTCGCAGCGCCGATGCCAGAGTCGCGGCCCGCGCCTCCAGCGTCTCTCCCACATCGCGCGGCAGCAGGGTCATGCAGCGGGCGGTCATGGTGTCGATGTGCTCGAGCAGCGCCTCGGCGGCGGAGGTCACCTGCGCGCGGGCCGGGCCGGAACCGAGGACGCGGATCGCGTCGGCTCGCTGCTCGTTGGCGGCCTGTTCGATGGCGTCGGCGAGGGCGGTGCGCTGGCTGGCGAGCTGGTCGCGGAGTTGGTTGGCTTCGGCCCGGGCGTGGTGCATCTCGGCTTCGATCTCGGCGAGGAGGGTTGCGCTGATCTCTTGGGCGCGATGGCTGTCGAACTGGCCGGCGAGCCGGAGGTTGGTCCAGCAGGCGGATGCGGCGCCGAGCGCCTGGTGGACGGCGTTGGTGAGGGTGAAGTTTCCGTCGCGGGTGAAGGTGAAGGGGCGGGGCTGGCGGGCGATGTCGTACTGGCCGCGTCGGATTTCGGGCTGCTCGTCGGCGGTGCCGTAGGTCTCGATGAGGCAGGGCTTGCATTCCTCGTCGAGCGAGATGCCGTGGTGGCAGTGGCCGGTCTCGGCGGTGGTGGGCTGGGTCATGGCTGCTCCTCAGAGGTGGGCGGGTGCGGTGGCGAGGTCGAACAGGGCGGACTGCGTACCGAGCGGACGGTTGGACCAGAGGACTTCGGTACGGCTGCGGTCGCCGGAGCTGTTGCCGGTGAACGCAGAGAGGGTGTGGCGGTCCCAGCCGGCGTACAGGTCGCGGTCGTACAGGTCGGACGCGTAGCCGGAGAGGACGACCGCGGCGCGGGCCTCGAGTAGCACCTCGGCGAGTGCGCGGTGGTCGGCCTCGCTCTTCATCTCATGCCGGTAGTTGTTCCGGTGGTCGCGGGTGGTGCCGAGGTACGGCGGGTCGACGTAGAGCAGGACGTCCGGCTCCTTGCCGTACTTCCGGATCAGGTCGAGTGCCGGCAGGCACTCCAGCGACACCATGCTGAGCCGGTCCGCCGCGGCGGCGATCCGGTCGACGTAGGCCTCGAGGTAGCCGGGCATGCCGAGCGACGACCCGAACGGGAAGACATAGTGCTTCCAGCCGGTCTTGCCAGGGCGGAGGGTCAGGCCGCGGCCCTGGCTGAGCATCACCCAGACCCGGCGAGCTACCTCAAGTTCGTCATCGAGGCGGCGGTGCCGGGCGGCAACGTACTCGGTGCGGGAGTGCGGGGTGAGCGCGCAGACACGGGCCAGGTCGTCGGGGCGGTCGCGGAGGATCCGCCACCAGGTGATCAACTCGTGGTCGAGGTCGTTGACCGTCTCCATCTTGGCCGGCTGCTTGGCAAGCAGGACCGCGAGCGATCCGCAGTAGGGCTCGACGTAGTGCTTGTGGGCTGGCAGCAGGGTGACGATGCGTTCGGCGAGGTTGGTCTTGCCGCCGAAGTAGGCGAAGGGTGGCTTCACCGGTGCTCCTCAGAGGTGGGCGGGTGCGGTGGCGGTGGTGATGGGGCGTGCGAGGCGGGGCTCGTCGACGTGCGGGCCGCGGGTGGCTGGCGGCGGGTCCGGGTTGACGGCCCGGGGGCGCTTGCGTTCGGCGTGGACGTGCTTGAGGGGGCGGGTGTAGCCGCCTCCGGTGTCGACGCCCTGGACGCGTCCGCCGGCGCGGGTGCGGCAGGCCTGGCCGGGTTCGGCGCCGCACTTCGGGCAGGGTCGGCTGCGGGCGTTGGTGGCGAGTCGGGGTGTGGCGAGGGCGCGGGTGGCGCCGGCTCGGCTGGGGCTGGTGAGCGTCATCCGGTCACGACCTTCAGTCGGGCCCTGACCCGGCACTGCGGGCACAGGGGTTCGCCGGTGGTGGGGTGGGGTGCGCGCCCGCCGGGGATGGTGTGTTCGCAGGCGGGGCCGCGGCGGGCTTCGTCTAGGGCCGCGGAGACTGCGGCACGGTGGGCGGCGGCCCGGTGTTCCTGGAGGAGGTCGGGGAGGTCGCCGTCGGTGGCCATGCGGTTGAGGAGGCCGCGGAGGGATCGCGGGTTGCGCTCGTTTTGGACGCGGCGGACGACGGCGGCGGCTTCGTCGGGGGTGGCTCCGGTGGCCTTGATGACGATCTGTTCGGGGGCGGATCCCGCAGGCTGCTTCTTGGCTGCGGCTTGGAAAGGCTTGGAAAGGCTTGGGCTGTGTGCACCTGGTGCACTAGCCCGGTGCATCTCCTGCACTAGCTCTGGTGCATCAGGTGCACTAGCTAGTGCATTTCCTGCACTAGAGGAGTGCACCTCCTGCACTAGCTCTAGTGCACTACGTGCACTAGCCGGGATGCAGAGTTGGTACTGGGTCCGCTCCTTTTTCGACCGCGCAGACTCCTTCGTCGGCCGCGACCGGACCACCCACCCGTCTTGCTCTGAAGTCCGCTCGACGTCGTTCAGGTGTGCGGCGACAGCCCGGCGGGACAACCCGGTCTTCTCGGCCAGCGTCGTCAGCGACGGCCCGAACCGCGCCGGGATAAGCCCGCCCGGCCAGTTCGCAAGCGCGGCCAGCACGAACAGGATCAGCCGGGCCGGCCCTGGCAGCTCAGATGCCATGAGGGCCCGATCGAACTGCCATCGGTGCAGCGGCGACTGGCTCACTCGGTGCTCCCTGCGGCCTGCTCGTCGGCGGCCTGGACGTCGCGGAGCAGTTCGATCAGTGCGTGCCGCCGCTCGTCGCGGACCGGCCGTCCGTGCTCGTCGACGCCGGGCGGCACGTAGCCGTTCCACTTCCGGGCGTCGGTGAGCTGCAGGATCTGGCAGAGCCGGGTCCGGGCCCAGTCGTGGGCGAGGACCCGTTCGCGGCGGTTCGTAGCGCGGGTGCGGTTGGTGCGCTGGGTGGGCAGCCAGGCGCGGAGGCGCTCGGCGCCGATGGGGCCGCGCATGAACGGCATCTCGGTCCAGACCGAGGATGCACGAGGGGAGTCGGTAGCCACGGCGCTCACCCCTTTCGAAAGGTCGGGCTTCGGGCCGGCCCACCTCGAGGTGGGCCGGCGTCCGGGAAGGGGATCAGCTGGCGGGGGTTAACGTCGCGGGCTCGGCCTGGGCGGGCTCGCCGGTCGGCTCAGGGCCGGTTCGGCGGGCGGGGTCAGGCCGATCGGAACCGGCGACAGGTCGTTGTCGCGGAGCCGGACGGGCATCACCAGGCCGACGAACGCGGTGCCGATCTCGATTCGGATCGGGGCCTCCGGGCCGGAAAAGGTCCAGCGCGGCGGCTCCCACTGGATGTGCGCGCGGGCTCGGCTGAACCGGCCGATGAGGGCCGGGTTGAGCCCCAGGGGGCGGTCAGGCCGTCTGCGGCGGCGGCCTTGAACGCCTTGCTGAGGTCGGGGAAGGTGCCGGTTCCGATCTGGATGCTGATCGTGAGCGGCTCGGTAGACACCTCGAGGCGGTTCTCAGACCGGGTGCGACCGGGAATCTGGCGGAGGGTGGCCAGGGTGTTCTCGGGCACGGCGGAGAGCGCGCGGCGCAGAACCTTGGCCCAGCGGCGGGGCACGAGAGTCGGTGCGAGGTCGTCGCCGGTGGCGTTGACCCGCATGTGGCCAACGACGTACCGGTCGGTGGCCTGGCCGACGAGTCCGCCGCGGCAGGGGGCGGCCTCGATGTGGACGGCGGCCAGAGTCGGCGCCTCGTAGCTGTCGGAGGCGGTGAACGGGATGAGGATGTCGAGAACCTTGTGCAGGTCGCCGACGGTGACGGTGGTGGTCATGCGTCGCACTCCTTCGGACGGCGGGACATGGCTGTGATCAGGTCTTGGCGGCGCTGCGCCTGGAGCGCCGCGGGGTCGGGCCGCTCTTGCTCGATGGCGGCCCGGTCGGGCCAGCGCTCGTCGACGAGCGCCCGGAGTTGGTCGACGCGGCTCACCGGACTACCTCGAGGTCGGGCGTCTCCGCCCGGATGCAGGCGTGGCAGTCCCGGCGCGTCAGCCGCACCGGGCGGCCGGTCCGCGGGCTGGTGACGGTCGCGCCCTCCACGTGCGGGTACGGGCCGTCTGCCGGGATGATCCGGCCCGTGGCGGCGGTGGCCAGGAGCCACTGGCCGCTCATCGGGCACCGGCCGGGGCCCCGGGGGCCGGCGCGACACCGACCCCCGGGACGTAGCGCTTGCAGTCGCACGTGGACGCCGAGCAGGCGCCGCGACCGCGCGGGCCGATGACGTGGATCGGCTCGAGGTCGCCGCACTCGCACCGGCCGGGCTCGGTCGGGATGGTGCCGGCGGCGGCGCCCGGGTCCTGGTGGGTCACTGCCCGCCGCCGATAACCGGCACCGTCGGCCAGTCGTCGTCGAACCCGGGCTCGTCGTCGTACGGCGGCTCTTCGACCGCGGGCGCCTCGAGGGCGTCGATGACCCGCATCGCCTCGCGCCGGCTCAGCTCCTTTGACGAGCCGACCCGGCGGCCGGTGACCTGCTCGATGAAGGCGCTCTTCGCGTCGCGGTCCTTGATGCCCTGCTTACTGAACGAGGTGTGCAGCTTCGTGATCTGCGCGTCGGTGATGCCCGGCTCCGAGTCGGCGGTCATCTCCTCGCGCTCACCCGGCTGCCACGGCGCGCTGGCGCCGGCGGCCACGGCGTCGTCGATCGCCGCGACCGTGGCCGGCACCTGCTCCGGGTCCTCGAGGGACGGCTCCGGCACCGGGGCCGGCTCGGCCTTCGGCTGGGCCCGGCGGGCGGTACGCCGCGCCGTGGTCGGCTTCGCCTCGGTCGTGTCCGGGACGGCGGAGACCGGCACGTCCGCGCCGTCCGCCAGCTCCTCCGTCGAGTACGGCATGCCCAGCAGCGCGTCGGCGGCGATGAGCCGGGCGCACTCGGCGGTCGCCCGGGCCAGCAGCATGGCCGTCGGCTGCTTCCGCCAGTTGTCCTTACCTGCCAGGTGCTTGGCCCGGTCCATCGTCCACGTGGAGCTTTCGACCTTGTCCGAGCCGCGACGGCGGCCCTTGACGATGGCCCGCGTTGCGGTGGACTCGTGGACCCAGATCTCGTGGCCCTTGGACTGGACCAGGGCGCGGAGGCCAAGGGCGGTCAGGCCGGGCTTGCCCTCGATGACGTCAATGGCGCGCAGGCTGGCCATCGGGGACATGTCCATCTCCTGGCCGGCGAGGATCGCCGCAGCGCACTCGGCCGCCTTGCCCTGGAACGCCTTCGGCACGAAGCTCGTGCGGCAGAGCATGTCGGCGATGTTGGCGACCTCGCGGGCCTGTGCGACCCACTCGGCCAGGTCCTGCCGGGCCGGGCCCGGGGCGGGCTGCTGGATGTGATCGACGACGCCCCACCCGTTCGTGGCGGGACGGACAGCAAGTTCAGTCATTGCGGATCGCCTCTCCGATCAGGGCCTTGTTGTCCTTGGCCGCGCGAGCGACCCAGGCGATGTGGAGGAAGTCCTTGAAAAC
The DNA here is from genome assembly GCF_018324255.1 of Polymorphospora rubra. Lineage (GTDB taxonomy): Bacteria > Actinomycetota > Actinomycetes > Mycobacteriales > Micromonosporaceae > Polymorphospora > Polymorphospora rubra. The sequence goes on along the minus strand of NZ_AP023359.1, from coordinate 1,247,853 downwards.
GCGCTCGCCGCACTCGACGGGGATCACGTCGTAGCCGTCGGCGCGCACCCAGATTGCGAAGCCGGCGTCGACGACGGGCATCGGCTGCTCGGCGCCGTCGGAGTCGAGGTACACCTCGGCGTGCCGGTACGCGGCGAGCTGGTAGGCGGTCTCCGGCCAGATCCCGGACGCGGCCGTCTTGATGTCGGCCAGCACGGTCCGGCCGTCGGGAAGCCGGACGACCATGTCGAGCGTCCCGGCGTACCTCCACCGGCGGTGCCCGACCGGGGCCTCAACGAGGATCGGCTCGGGCTTCCAGTCGTCGAGGAACTGGACGTAGGCGTCGACGTGGCCGGCGAGGTGCTCGGGCACCTCGATCTCCTCGCCGCGGATCAGCTTCTCGCCCAGGTTGTGGACCTCGGTGCCCTTGACGGCCGCCTTGTCGCGGGCGGTCCAGGGCACCTCCTTGAGGGCGGCGACGATCGACGCTCGGCCCATGTCGCCCATCCCGGCGACCTGGTCCAAGTTGTCGGCGACGTACTCGGCGACGGTCCGAGCCGACCAGTACGGCAGCGCCGGCTTGGGCAATCCGTCCTTGATGAGCGTCGTGACGCCGTCGACCTTCTGGCCATCGATCTTGTAGCCGTGGCCGCGGCCGTAGTTGATGCGCTTGAGCGTCATGCCTGCTCTCCGGTGGTGGTGGCGAACCACGGGCCGTCGTTGACGACCGCGGGGATCTGCTGGGTGTCGTCGACCGCCGGGGCGAGAACGCGCTCGATGCGGCCGGTCAGCTCGTCGACGCCGGCCGGCATCCAGTCGTCGGCGTGCGCGGTCGGGGCGAGGGACAGCCGGACCCGGCCCGGCAGCGGGCTGTAGGTGGGCGGGACCGGGGCGGCGATGATGCGGCGGCCGGTGGTGTCGGTGTGGCCGGGCCGGTGCCGGCCCTCGTACCGGGCCGGACGGGTCTCGACGGTCAGCACGGCGGCTCCTTGTCAGCGACGGGAAGGGAGTTGACGAACGCGGTCCACTCGGTGGCGAGGTCGAGCGAGTGCTGGTGCGCGGCAGCGATGTCGAGCACCGGGTCGTCCGGGGTGAGCGCGGCCTGCGCGGCGACGGGCGGCCGGGTGGCCTCGGTGACCGCGTCGAGGTCGGTGAGGTAGCCGTCGCAGCGGCGGCGCAACTCCTGCACCCGGGCGGAGTCGACCCGGGCCCGGATCCGGGCCCGGTCGAGCTGGCCGGCAATGGCGTCGCGCTCACCGGTCACGGTCTTCAGGTCGCGGTGTGCGTGGATGAAGGCGCCGATCGCGACGGCGGCGACGAGGCCGACCATGACGGCGACGAGGGCCAGGACGTGGTACGGCATGGTCACCACGCCCCGCACGGGCAGGAGCCGGAGTTCGGGCTGCCGCAGTCGCCGCACTCCCGGAACGCCCGCTCGCACACGTTCCGGCCGCACAGCGGGACGCCGTACGTCCGGTCGGTGGCGCCCGGGGCGAGGCAGACGTAGCAGTCGGCGGCCGGCCGCTCGAGCACCGCCACCGCGGTGCCGGTGTAGCGCGGGTGCCGGGGGAGGATGACCGGCGGGTTCGCCGGCCTGGTCGCCGGCTGCGGACGCCGCGGCTGCGGCTCCGGCGGCTTGCTGGGCTTGGACACGGGTACGATCCCTTCGTCTGGCGTCCCGCTGGGCACTGGCAGGTGGCGGCGGGGCACTGGTGTGTGGTGAGCCCTCTGCCGCGCCAACGGCAGGGGCTTCTCTCGTCAGGCCGCACGGCGGCGCGGTCGGGACCGCGCCCGCTCGACCCGGGCGCGGGTCTCCGCCAGGTCGGCAGCCCGCTGCTCCTCGGCGTCCGTCGCCGTAGAGGCGACCGTCAACGAGGCGATGAAGTCGGCGAGCTGCTCGTCGGTGAAGTAGCGCTCCCGACCGGCCTTGATGTGCGTGAACTTGCGGGCCCAGGACCCCTCGCGCAGTACGCGCAGGGGGATGCCCAACTCCGCGGCCACCCGGGGGAAGGGGTGGAGTCGGGGCAGGGGGGTGGTCATCACTCCTCCTTGGCGGTGACGGTGTGGGACTCGACGTAGGCCCGCAGGCTGGCCGGGTAAATCCGGACCGCGCCGTTGCGTCCGTCCGCCTTGGTGGCCTCGAGATGTCCGGCCTCGATGAGGCGTTTGACGCTCCACCGGGAGACCTGGAGGTACTGCTCCACTTCGGCGATGGTCATGAGCTGCTGATCCACTCGCGCTCCCACGTTGACGGCTTCTGCAACATGTTGTGCGTTCAACACGTTAGCTTCCGTCTCGACTCGTTGCAACCTGTTGCACGATGCGAGTCTGTTTAGGCGCATGTGAGGTTGGCTCTATGTCCGAAACCGGTCGCCGTGCTACAACCTGCTACATGCCTGAACGGTCTGAACGGGGAGTCGCGTACAACTTCTGGCTACGCGTGAAGACTGAACAGGCCACACGCGGCTGGAACGACGTCGAACTGCAACGCCAGTCGGGCATCCCGCGCGGCACCACCGACCGCCTGAAGGTCGGGAAGCGACCCCCTCAGCCGCGGATCGTCAACGCCCTGGCGGACGCCCTCGGCATCGACCGAGACGAAGCGCTCAGCCTTGCCCGGATCACTCCGCCCGGCACCGGCCCAACCGCGGTATCTGCGCGCGAGGCGATTGAGCAGGACCCCATGTTCAACGAGGACCAGCGCGAGACCATGCTGCGCCTGCTGGACATGATCGAGCAGGCGAACCAAGCCGGCCGGCAGGCTGGCTAGCTAGTCCTTCTCGGTCTGCATTGCGCGCCCCAGCACGTCCAGCACCGCGTCATCGGCATCAGGTAGGAGCCCGCCGTAGATCTCGCTCGTCGTGCTGGCCTGCTCGTGGCCTAGGCGCCGGGAGACCACCAGCAGTGGGACGCCGGCCGACAGAAGCCACGCCGCCGACGTATGCCGTAGGTCGTGCGGGGTGCACCACCGACGCAGCACCCCTGGGCAGTCGCACGCCGCGACAGCGTTCGGGTTCGGACCCGAGTGAGGCAGGCACCGGGTCGTTCCCGGCTTCACCCGCGCCCCGCACGGCGTGCCGTCCTTCTTCTCGCCGCCATAGTCCCGGCACCGGCCACGAGCACCCTCGAGCGGCTGGCCCCGGTCGGGGGCAGGGTGGTTAGGACACTGCATCGCGGCCCGCAGCCCTCGCCGCCACACCTGCTTGTAGAAGTTGCTGTAGTCCAGTTCGGTACCGCTGGCCGTGCGGAACAGTAGCGTGCCCTTCGGCTGGCCAGCCGCCAACGGCATCACCGCGTCATACAGGTTCCGGGTCACCCGTAGATCCCGCCGGGACCGCCCCTTCGTCACCCCCAGGTAGCGAGGGGAGCCCGGGGCACCACGCTTCCACGCCCGCCACAGTCGGATCTTCGGGTCGCTCTTCGCCGTTGGCGCGACCACATGCTCGACCGCGACCGCGGTCGCCTCCGACCAGCGCGCCGACGTTCCAACTAGGAAGTCGAGGAAGGGCCACCACTTTGCGTCGAAGCCGGCCCGGAGCAGGGCGAACTCCTCGTGGGTGAGGTACACCGGCTCGTGCTGGTCGACGTCGTCCTCAGCCACTTGATCTCGAACGAAATCGGTCTGCCCGCACGGGTTCGACCGGATGACCTCCTGCCGCACGGCAGCCTCGAGCGCCGAGTGGAGCAGCGAATACCGACGGGTGATCGTCTTGTTGTGCGCGCCACTGGCGCGCTGGGCATTGACCCAGGCGCCGATGTCGAGTCCAGTAATTTGATCAATCGGCGTGTCACCCAGGCCGACCTTCGCGTCACCCAATGGCGGGTAGATATGGTTGATGAGTTGCGCCCGATAGTCTGCGCGTACGCGTTCGGTTATTCGGGTCTTCGCCGGAAGCCACTTCTGGCACCATTCCCGAAACGTCATTGCCGTGGAATCGGAAACGGTGTCTGCTTCCTCGAGTATTTCGCGATAGACCTTGTCGGCGTCGATTTTGTGGCGGTGCGCCTCGGCAAGGTCTTTTGCTTGCTCTGCGTACGATTTTGCGGGCCATGTGGTGTACTGCTTGTCACCGTTGTATCGCCAGACAACCCGCCAGGAGTCCCCGCGCTGCTCGATGCTCGCCACGAGGGGACAGGGTATGTCCCCAGGGGGACAAGAGCCACCCGCTGACCGGGCCGAACGACGACGGGGCGTGTTCAGCGCACATGGCAAATCGGAACGAATGCGGACACTGGCAGGTCATGAATGGAACGGACAGCCCTCTCTTAATCCGCGGGTTCGGGGTTCGAGTCCCTGGCGGCGCACCAACGATCAAGGCTCTGAGCTGGGATTTCAAACCAGATCAGAGCCTTTTTCATGTTTTGGGTTCGGGGCCGGGCGCTCGGTGGGTGCTCGGGAGCGGGTGCGTGATTCCGCCCGGTATGTCCTATCTTCTGTCGGCGTTCCGATCCTGTCGTTGGTGACGCAGGGTAGTTGGATTCGTTGGTGTGCGGGTCGCGCCATGGGGCCGTCGAGGCCGTCGGTAGTGCCCGTTCTGGCGTCTGGGGTGGCCCGTGTGGGCGTGGTGGGCGGTTGTTTTGAAGATCAAATGGCCGTCGTCGTTTTGTTTCTTTTACTACTTTCGTCTTCGTCTCTTTGGCTGATCTGTTGAACAATGATCATGGAAAACCTCTGACAAAGCCCGATTGGGAGATGCGGGGGTTTTGTGGAGCCGCCGGGGCTGCCTGTGGTGGCTGTTCCGGTGGCGTGATCCGCCGGGGCGCCGGTATTCGGGGTTGAGTCCATCGCCCGGGGCGGCGACTACAGAACGTGTTTGCCTGTGGAGGTCCGTAGGCGGTCGGTGGATCATTGGTGGATGGGGGATCGGGCCGTCTCGCGCCGGCTGACGTCGCGGCAGTGGCGGGTCCTGTCGTTCCTGGCGTTGCACGGGACCGCGACGACGGTCGAGGTGGCGGTGGCCGTCGGGGTGCCCCGGTTGACCGCACACCGGGACCTGACACGGCTGCACGGCGCCGAGTTGGTCGAGCGGCGACGGTCCGACGAGGACCGTACCCACACCTGGTGGTACGGCGTCACCGCCGAAGGCACCGATCTGGTGGGCCGGGACCTGGCGGCGTCGGGGCGGCCGGTGCCGTTGCAACTGGGACGGCGGCGTTGGAACGAGGCGGACGGGCTGTTGTTCCTGCCGTTGATCGAGACGTCGCGGCGGAACCCCGGCCGGTGCGAGCTGTTCGGGTGGTTGACCACGATGGACACGTCGGTGTGGCTGCGGGGGCACGGCCTGGCGCATCTGCGCGCCGACGGATTCGGGGTGTGGTTGGAGGACGGGCGCTGTCTGCGGTTCCTGGTCCACGTCGACAACGCCCGGATCAGTGGCCTGTTGAGCGAGGAGGAGCAGCGTACGGCCGGCCTGGAGGTGTTGCTGGCCGGGTAGCGCCGAACCGACCCGGCGGTACCCGTGGGCGCGGTCCTGGTCGTCGCCCGCGACACCGACCACGAGGAGCACCTTCTCGAGGACCTGGCCCGTCGTCCGGTCCGGGCGCCGATCGCCACCAGCAACATGGACCTGTTGGGCCGGCAGTGGCCGAACGAGGCGGTGTGGCGGGTGCCGGGCGAGGCCGGCACCCGTCGGCGCCTGATCGATCTCGCGCCCTGAGCGTCTGCTCGGCCGCCTTTGACGGCTACGCCTGCTCGGCCGCCTGCCGGATGACCTTGATGGAGTCGCTGGGGTTGAGGGCGGCTTGTTGAAGTTGCTCGTAGGCGAGGACGAAGCGTTTGCTGTGTGGGGTTTCGACGTAGATGCGGCCGGCGAGGTTGTCGAGGTATCCGACCTCCGGGTACGGGTCCGGCATCAGGAACAACTCGAACGGCCCCCAGGCCCGGGCGGCGATGTTCACCTCGGACCGGATGACCTGGATGTTGATCCGGGTCCTTTGGGCGAGGGCCGCGACGTGCGCCAGCTGTTCGCGCATCAGGTCGGGCTCGGGCGTCTTCACGTGGAGGGCGGCTTCGTCGATGACGACGTTGAGGCGGTTGGTGCGGGCCTCGAACGCCCGCTGCCGGGCGATGAGCTTGTCCACGAGTCGGCCCTGGTGTTCGGTGCGCTTCTTCGTCCGTTCCCGCAGTTGGATCACGTGCGCGGTGTAGGCGGGGGTCTGGAGCAGGTCGGGGAGGAGGTGGGTGGCGTAGATGTTGATGCTGGTGGCGTGTTCTTCGAGCCAGTCGTGGTCGACGTAGCCGCGGTTGTGGCGTTCGTCGGCGTAGTCGAGGTCCCACTCCCCGGTGCGCCAGCACTCCTCGGACAGCTTCAGGATGCGTGCGCGGCGGTCGGGGTCGTCGACGCCGTAGATGTCGAGCAGGGCCATCACGTCGTCGCGCTTGAAGGGCCATTCCGCCCGCTCGTACCGGGCCAGCGCCGAATGGTCGCGGTTCAGGTACTCGGTGGCCTCCTTGAGCGTGACACCGCGTTCGCGGCGTAACTCGCGCATGAGGTAGCCGAGCCACTGGGCGCGCAGGGTCTTGCGGACGGGTTCCTTGAACGGCACGGGGGCGTCACCCTTCGTTTCGGCGGTATGCGGCTATCGACTTGTTGCTTGGAAGGCCGGACCGGCGACGGGAAGCGAGGTAGGCCGGCATCGCCGGCCCGGCTGCGTTCAAGGAAATCGGTTTGGGCGATGGGAACCCACGGCGTGTGTGGTGTGGTTGTGAGGCATCTGTGGGGCATCGGGCGTCACGGCCTGCGGGTAGGGCGGACGGGCCGCTACCGTGGGAACCCTGACGCACTTCCCGAAGGGGCTCCACCGATGGGCAGCAAGCGGGTCCGGTTCGCTCAACGCCGTAAGGCGGCCGGTTTGAGTCAGGAGAAGCTTGCCGAGCGGTTGATGGTCGAGCGGTCCACGGTCGTGCGGTGGGAGAGCGGAGCCACCGAGCCGCAGCCGTGGATCAGGCCGGCGCTCGCCGCCGCCCTGAACGTGACCGCCGACGAGTTGCAGACGCTTCTCGACGAGACGGTAGTCGCAGCCGTTCCAGCCGTCAGCCGCGACGGCGGAGCAGCCCTTCTGACCTCACCGGCAGCGACAGTCGACGGCCAGGACGCTGAGATGGCGGCGATCGAGCTGGCGCGCCGGATCGAGGCGAGCGACGTCAGCGACAGCACCCTCGGCCGGCTCGAACAGGTCGCCGATCAGATGGCCATGGCCTACGCCCGGACGCCGCCCAAGGAGCTGCTGCCACAGGTACGGCGGCACCTGGCGTACGTCAGCGCTCTCGTTGACGCCCGGATGACCCTCACCCATCGTCGTCAACTGCTTGTCACCGGCGGGTGGCTTGCCCTGCTTGCCGCGACGCTGCACATCGACCTACGACAGGGGGATGCGGCGCGGGCCTGGCTCAGGACCGCCGAGCAGATGGCCGGCCAGGCGGGGCACGCCGAGATCGCCGCCTGGTGCCTGGAGACCAGAGCGTGGGAACTGCTCACCGCCGGCGGCTACCGGGAAGCGCTGGAACTGTCGCAGCGGGCGCAGGCTGTCGCCCCGGTCGGCTCTTCGGCGTTGATCCAGGCAACCGCGCAGGAGGGCAGGGCCTGGGCACGAATGGGCGCGGCATCGGAAACACGTAGCTCCCTGGCGCGCGTCGACCGTCTCGTCAGTAACCTGCCGACGCCCGACAACCCCGAACACCACTACCGCTACGACCCGGCGAAAGCGGTCAGCTACACCGCGACCACGCTGTCATGGGTAGGCGACTCGGCCGCCGAAGGCTTCGCCAGAATCGCGATCCGCGAACTGGAATCCGAGCCCGGCGGTGTATCCCGGCCCCGACGGGTCGCCTCGGCCCGGCTCGACCTCGGACTTGCACTGCTCGCCGCCGGCCGACCCGACGAGGCCAGCTCCGAGGCTCTTGCCGCGGTGACCTCCGGCAGGATCGTGCCATCGAACTGGTGGCGCGCCGTCGAGGTGTTCCAGGGCGTCACACAGGCCGGGATTCCAGAGGCCACCGACCTCCGGGACGCGTTCGAGGCACACCGACCGAAACGCTCCAAGGATTCCGTTGCCTGACAAGGCCGCCGTTCGCGACTATGTGTGGCGGCGCCTTTCTTGATCCTGTCAGCCGCTACCGGGGACCTCTACACCCCGTCTTCGAAGAGCCGCATTACCGCGACCTGGCGAACATCGTCGTCCATTCCGATCTCGATGCCGCTCGCGACGGTCCTTCCGTGCGGTGGCCAGCAGCGGGGGCGTCATGTGAGCAGGCGACGGCGGTAGCCCTCGGCCACCGCCGAGGCTCGATCACGAACGCCGAGTTTGTCGTAGATGTGTTGCAGATGGGTCTTGATGCTGGCTTCGCCGATGAACAACGCTGTAGCGGCCTCTCGATTCGAGTTGCCGTTCGCGACCAATTGCAGTACCTGCTTCTCTCGATCGGTCAGTGTGCCGGCGCCGGGCCTCCGAACCTGCCCCATGAGGTGCTGCGTCACCGACGGTGCGAGCACCGACTCTCCACGCGCGGCTGCACGGACGGCTCGCATCAGTTCGTCGGGCAGAGCGTCCTTCAGGAGATATCCGATCGCACCCGCCTCGATCGCCGGCAGTACGTCGCTCTCGCTGTCGAAGGTGGTCAGGATCAGCACCCGGACACTCGGGGCCTGCTCGCACAGGGCCGCGGTCGCGGCGACGCCGTCCATCACGGGCATTCGAAGGTCCATGAGTACGACATCGGCTGCCAGCAGCTTCGCACGTTCGATGCCCTCGGCGCCGTCCCCGGCCTCACCGACCACAACGATGTCCTCGGCGTCCGCGAAGGTGTCGCGAAGACCGCCCCTCACGATCGGATGGTCGTCGACGATTACCAGTCGAATCATCGGTCGGTCTCCCCCTTTGCTCTGGTGCCCCCGGGGGCGATCGCCGGAACGCGCGCACTGACGGATGTCCCTTCACCCGGTGCGCTCTGCACCACGACGTGACCGCCGACCCCTCTGATGCGTTGGCGCATGCTCGTCAGGCCGAAGCCGGTGCCGACGCCTTTCGCGAACCCGCGTCCATCATCCCGCACGTCCAACAGCACCTCGGTGCCCGTGTACGACAGCGTGACACCGACGCGCGAGGCATCCGCGTGCTTCGCCACGTTGGTCAGCGACTCCTGCGCGACCCGGAAGAGCGACACCTCGATCGCCGGGCTCAGTGGCTCTCGGGTGCCGGTGACCTCCACCTGCGCGCTGATTCCCTGGTCCTCCGACCATTGCTCGGTCAACGTACGCAGCGCGTCGGGGAGGTGCGCTCGTCCGAGTTCCCGGGGAGCGAGCGCCTGCACGGACCGTCTGGCCTCGGTCAGACTGCTGCGCGCGAGCCGAAGTGCACGCGCAACGTGTTCTTCCGTCTCGCCCTGCACACTCGCGGAACGCTCCGCTGCCTGGAGCTGTGTGATGATGCCAGCGAGACCCTGGGCCAGCGTGTCGTGGATTTCACTGGCCAGTCGCTGCCGCTCGTCCTGCGCCCCGGATTCGCGGGCCTGGGCGACCAGTTGCGCATGGAGCCCGGCGTTCTCGTGCAGTGCCGCCTCGAGTCGCTCGACGAGTTCCTCCCGCTTGCGTTCCTCTGGTTCGCTGCGCGCCGTCAGCAGGATGCCCACCCCGATCGCCGCAGTCTGCACGGAGACGATCAGGATGAACTCCGCGAGCCTGTCCGGGGTCGGGTCGGCCCACACGCGCATCGCCGAGCCGTTGAGGGCAACGGAGGTGGCCAGGACTCCGAGTACCCCCAACGGCCAGGGCCTGAGCAGGTACGCGTGGAAGAAGCCCGTAATGGTGAAGACGAGGAAGATATCGGAGTACGTCATGAGGGTGACGCTCAGCGCCAGCAGCCCGACGAAGAAGATGCCCGCCGACACGGGCCGGAGCGTCCTTCTCTTGATGGGCAACGTGTGACCGAATAGCACCCACAGCACCGAGACCGCGACCAGCCCGAGGACGGATAGGCCCTCGGGCCTGAAGCGCTCACCGGAGGCCGGAAGCGCCCACGAGAAGTAGATAGCCGTCGAGATCGTCAGCAGCAGCCACGGTGTGATCAACTGCAGAAGGTCCCAGACCCGCAGCTGCTCCTCTTTCCAGGCCAACCGGGAGCGATTCGCGAATTCCGCCTCTTCCGCGATGGCAGATTCGTGCGTCCCGAAGCTCGGGCGCTCACCGGCCCCGGCATCCCGCATCATCGACATCTACTCCCAGCGGAAGAGCTTAGCGGCGACCGCGCTCGCGGTCACCGCGATACCCGCCATAACGGCAATCTGCAGCCAGAAGGGCTGCCCGCCGGCGGTGGCGGTGACCTCGCCCGCTTCGGCGGACCACGCCGCGGTGAGAGCCTGCAGCCCGGGCGGTATGACTTCGCCGACCTCGCGCAGCACGTCGGGCATGAGGGCACGGGGCAGGAAGGCTCCGCCGAAGAACATCAGCGCAACGAACAGGAGGGTACCGACCTGGTTCGCGGCACTGCTCGTGCGGACCACGGCCGCGGAGATCATGCCGAGCCCGAGCAGTGCCGCATAGCCGACGATGAAGGCGACGACGAACTCCAGGGGGCGCTCGGGCGGCGCGATATCCAGCACCGCCCACGCGAGGAAGGTCATGAGTGCCGCGGAGACGACCACGGAGGCGAACGCGACAATCATCTGCGCGAGCAGGACACTCCGCGGATGCGCGGGAGTGGTCGACAGCCTGCGCAGGATGCCGCGCTCACGATACGTCGCGATCACCGCCGGGACGTGCTGCACGGCGATCATCACCATCCCGAACACCAGTGCGGTCGGCGCCCAGATGTCGATGGCCCGGAGCGCGCCGGTTTCCGGCGACGACTCTCTGAGCGCCGGGATGGCACCCAGCCCGAGCAGGAGTCCCGCCGGGAACAGCACACCGAAGACGACGGTGGCAGAGTCTCGAAGGAAGAGTCTCGTCTCGACCTTGACCATCTTCCGGAAAGCACGCATCAGGCAACGCTCCTCTTGGCGGGTTCCGGGAACTCGGGAGCGCGTCCCGTAAAGGCCACGAACGCGTCGTCGAGGCTGCGCTGGTCGACGCGGAGATCCTCCGCCACGACCTGCGCCCTGGCGAGAGCCCCTGCGACGCTGCTCAGAAGCTGTCCCCTGCCGGTGACCAGCCAGCGGCCCTCGGTGATCTCGACATTGGTCACGTCGGGAAGCTCGGTCAGGACACGCTTGTCCAGCGGTTGACTCACGCGGAACCGGACCTGCTGCACCGCACTCGACTGCGCAATCAGCCCTGCGGGCGTATCCACTGCGGCAACCCGGCCACCATCGATGACGGCGATCCGGTCGCTGAGGCGCTCCGCTTCATCCATGAAGTGCGTGACAAGGAGGATCGTGACGCCTGTGTCACGAACCCGCTCAATGAGGCTCCAGGTGTCGCGCCTCGCCTGCGGGTCCAGTCCCGTCGTGAGCTCGTCCAGAATCGCGATTTTCGGATTGCCGACCAGAGCGAGCGCGATGGAAAGCCGCTGCTTCTGCCCGCCTGAGAGGGCCTGGTACTTCGTGTTGCGTTTCTCGGTGAGACCAAGGAGTTCCATGAGCTCGCGCCAGTCGGCGGGGTTCCGGTAGAAGGAACTGTAGAGCTCGAGGGCTTCGGCGACTTTGATCGCGTCTGGGAAGCTGCTCTCCTGCAGTTGCACGCCGAGTCGCTCACGCACCTCCGCCCGGTCCTTGATCGGGTCGAGTCCCAGCACAGAGATCGAGCCCGAGTCGGGCGTTCGCAGGCCGGCGATGGTCTCGACGGTTGTCGTCTTGCCGGCGCCATTGGGCCCGATGATGCCGAAGACCTCCCCCTCCTCAACGGTGAAGGAGACGTCGTCGACGGCAACGTGCTGCCCGTAGCGCTTGTGCAGATTTCGTACCTCCAACGCGGTCATACTGCGAAGTTACGGACGCACCGCACCTCGCCAGATCGACCGCAGCGTCTGAGCTCGGGTTGATTCGCGCCTCCACCGATCGGTGGATCTACAGCACCTCTGCGGCAGCCAGTGCGGCCACCTGCTCCAGGGGGATGTCCCCTTCGAGGTTCAGTGGGTATTCGATGGCCACGTCTGCCGTTCCTTGAGCTCGCCTGACGAACTCTGCTTGTCTCGACGAGTCCGGGCTGGCATCATTCCGGCCATGATCGACAGAATCGAGTCCTCCGTCCGCCGGTGAGCGTGACGACCGAGCCTGGATCGCTCGGAGCCCAGCCCACTCTGTTCGCGCACGCTCTGCGCCTACACCAGCAAGATCCTGACAGTGCCTTGCCGCGTGATGGCGAGCCGTATCCGGACAACGCGCTCCACCACAGCCGGCGGCGACCGCAGACCCGGAACGATCGGCGACTCGACGGCGCCGACGTGGCCGCCATTCTCGACAGGCATTTCGGTAACGCCGACGCGGGACCGAGCGAACTCACCGACGCGTTCCACGACGTCTATGTTCCGATTCACCCAAACACGCACATTGCCGCCGCCGCGTTCCGCGCGGACCGGCAACGGGTGCGGCAGACCGGTCGGTGGCTGGTGCGGCACGGCACCGAGCGATGCGACGTTACCGTCGGCCTGGCACTGCTCGCCACGGACCGGGCCGAGGAAGACATCCCGCTGATCCAGACCATCGGCCTGCTGTCGGAGAGATTCGGGCCGTTGGCCGCCGAGGCGCTGCAGCGGCGTCGCGGGGGCGGGCCGGCGTTGTTGTGGCTGGCCCAGCGTGTTGCCGGCTGGGGCCGGGTCTACGTCGTGGAGGCGCTCTGTCGACGGAGCGACGATGCCTCGCGTCGGTGGCTGCTGCGTCACGCCTGCGACGGCGACTTCCTCAACGGCTACTACGCCGGCCAGGTCGCGACCGCGGCTCACCTGCACGAAGCGATCGTGGGTGCAGAGGTCGACGATGCCCTGGTCGACCACACCGGCCGACTGTTGAAGACCATGGCGGACTGCGGTGGCATGGGCATGACCCTCGAGCGGTATCCGCCGGCGCCGATCGTCCTGGCCGCGCACGCGGCGCACCTTGCCCGGCAGGCGCCGACCGTTCACAGGTACGTCGATGCCGCGGTCATCGCCGACCATCTGGCGGGCAAGGCTCCGCAGCGATGTGGGTGCACCACCGAACAACGTGACCACATCGTGCGGCAGTACCTGGCGGTGCTCGACCGGCCGGACTGGTGTGACACGGTCCGCGCGGGTCTCGACTCGGAGCGCGCGTTCTTCGCCTGGTTCGCCGACAACGTCGCCGCACGGCTACGCCTACGAGCGTTCACCGACCCGACAGGTGACGACCGATGAACCCCGATGTCGTGCAGCGCCTGGTCGAGGCGGTGCGGGCCGGTGACGAGGCGGCTGTCGGGCAGGCGCTGGCTGACGGCGCTGATCCGAATGCCATGGTTGGCCGGATCCAATGGTCGGTGCTGGCCGACGCCGCCCGCAACGGCCAGCTGGGAATCGTGGCCCGGCTGGTGGACGCTGGCGCCCGCGTCGGACCCGCCGATCCCTACGACGCGTCGCCGCTGCGTGCCGCAGTGCGCGAGACGCACCTGGACGTGGTGCGGTTCCTCGTCGCCCACGGGGCGCTGGCGGCGGAGCCCGCCGCCAGGTCGAGTGTGCTGACCGACGCTGTGTCCCGTACGTGGTTCAGCCCGGGTCCGTCCGCTCTTGCGGCGCTGCGGCTGCTGCTGGAGGCAGGGGCACGACCAGGACCTGACGAGGAGGCGCCTCTGATCGCCGCGGTGATGCGGTCCGTCGCACCCGCGGTACTGCGTCTCCTGCTCGCGTATGGTGCGGACGCCAACCAGCGGCGTTCCGACGGCACGCCGGCAATCGTCGTGGCGGCCCGGCGGGGCGATCACGCCGCGGTGGACGTACTTCTGCGGGCCGGCGCCGACGTGGATGCCCGTGACGGGCAGGGGCGTACGGCATTGATGCACGCGGTCGAACGCAACGAACGACAGGTCATCGCCGCCCTCCTGCTGGCCGGCGCCGCCGTCAACGCGGTCAGCGTCGACGGCATGTCCGCGCTGCGGCTGGCCCGTGGCTGGCAGCGTCAGAACGTCCAGTTCATGCTGGGCGAACGTCACGTAGGCCTGGACGACGTGCCGATCAACCGCACCACGATTCGGATCGCCGCGACCGGTGTTCGACTCGCCGGCGACCTACAGATGCTTCATCTGTTGGCAAGCGTCATCGTCATCGCCCTCGACGACCTCGGCGACGACGAGTGGGAGACCCGGACAGGCGCCGACGCCGAGACGGCGCGGGCCTTCGCCGATCGGCTGCGTAACGAGATCATGCCGGCGGACAACGCATCCTGGCACCAACTGGATGCCACCGCAGCCGAACTCGCCGCAGCACGCTCGGCTCTGGTCGAACTCGCCTACGGCACCACGAGCAGCATGCCGGCCGGCACGAGCAGGCTGGAGATCATCGACCTGCTTGAAGAACTCGATCGACAACGGCGTCAATAGGAGTGCTTTGCAAGTTGAGACGAGGTGCTGGGGATGGGACAGCTCAGCTCCAGGGCCGGATCTGAGCTTGGAGCGACCGGTTCATTCGTCGAGCCAGGACAGGTCCGGGGCGGGACGCTCGTTCAGTGCTCCGTTTCGAATCTGCCAGGTGTCGGCTCGTCCCTGTTCGTCCGTGACCAGGAACAGGCCGGTGGGGCGGTCGCCGTCATCGTCGATCGGCGGCATCGCGGCCATCTCGGCGATCTGCTCGCGTAGCCAGGGAAGTTCGGGCTGTCGGATGTCGCCGCCGTAGAACAGGTACAACGTCCAGTTGAACGGCGCTGACGGGAAGGCCCAGCCGCCGGAGTAGAGGGGGTGGCGGTTCCGATCGATGATCTTCTCGGCGGTTGTCCGCTGTTCGAAGGCGATCTGGAGCCAGCCGCGAACGAATGCGTACGTCGCCATGGTCTGCGCTCCAGGGATAGGAAGGATCGTTCAGCGGGATGGGTTGTCGACGTCGGGCGGGTGGGAGGTCCGTGCGCGGTCCCGGGTGGCGCCGATCAGCTTTCCGGTGAGCCCGGCGAGGCCGGCGGCGCCGAGTGCGTCGTGTGCCTGTCGGACGGTCATGAGCAGCGGTGTGGCGCGGTCGAGGACCACGCCTTCACGGGCGAGTACGTAGTAGAGCGCGAGCATGGCCGCTCGTGCGTTGCCGTCGTCGAACGGGTGGAAGAACGCCACGTCGAGGTAGACGCGGGCGGCTCTCGACGGCAGGGGCGGTTCGTCGTCGGTCGCCTCGGCCAGGCACTGTTCGAACAGTTCGGGAAGATCCGACCGCCAGTAGTAGCGTTCGCGGCCGCCTTTGGCGGAGGCGGGACTGGTACGGAATTTTGCCTCGGGTACGCCGAGCACGGTGCGCTGCCAGCGGGCCAGGCGCGCGAAGGTGAGCGGGCCGCCGTCGACCGCTTCCTGTCGTACCTCGGCGAGTGCGGCGGACAGTTCGGTGCCACCGTCCACGCGCTGGGCGACGTACTCGGCGATCCCGTCGCGGTCGCCGCGGACCGGGCCGGAGACCGGCCCGGACGCGGTGCGCCAGTCGACGCGTTCCCGGATCCTGTGCCACGCGCTCAGGTCGTCGTCGGGCGGCGAGTCCTTACGGCGTCGGGATTGCCGGGCCCAGCTCGGCAGGTTCGTCGCCCGTGGGGAGGGCCAGTCCTGCGGCCAGGTGTCCGGCCAGTCGTCGCCCGGCTGGCGTCCCCGACTGAACGGATCGGCCGGCCCATGCGCGACGACCTCTTGCGCGAGTCGCCCGGCGACGTCGGCGACCTCAGTGACGGAGGGCTCCACCCAGCTGTGGAAGCGTCCACCGATGGCGTGGGTGATCAGCGTCGAGTGCTGCTCCGGCGGCAAGCCGGCGAAGGTCAGGAACCAGGTGAGGACCTGCTCGCAGTGGTTGTACCAACCGCTTTCGCCGCGCGTGCGGTCCACGGTCGCGGTCACGAGCTGGCCGACGGCGACCTCCCAGCCGACGACGAGGTCGTCCGGCTGCGCGGAATCGAGCAACGGCCGGAACCGCTCGAACCGCTCGGCCAGGTCCTCCAGCCAGCCCCGCCAGTCGACCAATGATGCGGCGACGAGGGCCAGGGTCTCGTCCGGAGACGAGATGGAGTCGGAGGCGCAGCACCATCCGTCGACCGGCCCACCGTCGTGGTCTCCCTCGCCGGTTCCCCAACACCAGCCACAGGCCCAGCGTCCGTAACGGGTGGCGAGGGCGTGGGTCACCGTCTCACGCCACTTGTCGGCCTCGTCTTTGCCGACCAACTCGTAACCGGCCCACACCAGAGGGGGAGGTACCGGCGGCGCGAGGGAACGCACGACGTGAAGGGCCTCGTCGGCGTCGAACGGATGCCGCGCCGGGTCGACATCTGCCCAGGAGAGCAGGCGCGGATGGATCAGTTGCCGAGAGTCGTGCGTTGTCATCGGCAAGCATCCTGCCACTGCGGCCGGCATCGTTCGCTTCTGATTCCAGTCGATCACCCTGAATGGATCGAGCAGGACGCATCGGTGCGCCAGGGAGCACTGGTCCTTGTCGTTGCGGGCGTGGTCCCTGATCGATGGTCATGTGTAGCGTGCGATGTAGTTGTGGGCGCGCTGCCATGGAAGGTGCGCGAACTGGTGGGGTAGCCGACAGTTGTGTTCGGCGCAGAACGTTTCCAGGTCGGACTGGATGATCAGGTTCTCCGACTGGTACGCCTGGCGCAGTTCGGAGGCCAGGGTCCAGCCGCAGTGGTCGAACGCCCAGAGTCCGTCGGTGACGTAGACGTGGTGGCAGTGCGCTTCGCCGGGCCTTCGTAGGCCATGGATCTCGTACCCGCTGTCGGGATTGGTCTGTAGGAAGGCCCAGGCCAGGATGTGGCAGGCGCCGGCTGCGAAGAACGCCTGGTCGTCGCGCTGCCACGACAGCAGTTGGTCGGCGCGCTCGGCGTCGGTGCGCCGGAAGCGGTCGGCGGGTTCGTACCGTGAGTGCCAGGGGTGGCGGTGGGTGTAGGTCCGCCATTCGGGGCATGTCGGAGAACAGTTGGGGCAGGCGCCGGCCTGGGCGAGAGCTTGCCGCAGTCCGTCCGGCGTGTTCGGGTGGTGGGCGATCAGGTCACGGACGCTGGAGGGACGGGTGTCGAACGGATCCTGGTGGTCGCGGGCCATCCGCTCGAGGGCGTGGGCCGGTGTCCGCGGGTGGAGCAGGGCGATCCACCGGACGATCCGGTCGGAGTCCCGGGTCAGCAGGTCCAGTGCGTTCGCCGGGGTGTTGTGGTTGAGTGCCGTCCATACCCGTACCGGCCGGATCTCGTCGGCGGCCAGTTCCCGCAACCGGCCGGCGGACGTCGTCGTGGACCTCGCTTCGAGGACGCGGCGGTACCCGGCCATCCGTTCGGCGTACCCGCGGATGATGCGCTCGCTCACGCCACCATCATCGTGGAGGTCGGCCGAGTTGGTTGCCCTGGCGTGGCTGCCGTGCTCGGCTTGTCGATGTGTCTCCGACCATCCCGCGATCCGCGCCCAACGTGCGCGATGGCACGGGGCTCACGGGCTTTCGAGAGCCGGGAGAAGGTCGGTGGTCAACCATTTCGGTGGATCGGCGATCGCGTCGATGACGGCGTGAAGGCGCTGGAGCAGATCGGTGTGTGCAGCCCAGAAATCGGGGCCGATGCGGAGCACGGCGCGTAACAGGTCGCCCTCGTACATGTCGCCCTCGGCCATGGGGTCGTTCTGTAGTAGGTCGAGCGCTATCGGAACGAGGTGTGAGAGCCCAACCCGCTGCGATATGAGCAGCCGGAGATCTTCGACGGTGAGCTCACCAATCGGCTTCCTGCGGAGTTCATGTGCGGTCGCCACCAGCCGGGTGGCCCCGTCGGGCGCCTCACCCCAGTGGTGACCTTCGAGGTCCTCCAGCGAACGGGTCGGATCGACAGTCGCCACCGGCCCTCCTTGAGGTCTGCCCGGCCGCCGAGGGGCTGGTCGAGACTCGTTCAGTGCCGACTCGCCCAGGTAGCCGACGTCCGCTGAGCCGGGCACGACTCGGACGTGGTAGCCCCAGTGTCGGAGGGCCTGTGCCATCTTCGCGCTGCCGGCCGGGTTGGCGGAGTGGATGTTGATGACGCCGATGTCGTACCGGTGTCCTTCGAAGGCGGCCCGTTCCAGGATCTCCACGACGGGCCAGATCGTGTCGTCCTCGCCGAGGTCGTGATCGAGCCACAACTCGTCCAGCCGTTGGTCCCGGTAGCGGCCGAGGAGTGCGGCCCCGGCTGCACTGGTGCGGGCCACCTCGGCGCGCCGGCCGTCGACGAACGAGCGTAGATCGTCGATGAGGATGATCCTGGGGCTGGCGGCGGTCACCGAATCATGATGCCTCGCGTCTCCGGAGTGCCATGACGGGCGTACCGAAACCATGGGCCTCGCCGCCGGAGTCCAAATGAAGGTCATCTCCAACCGGCTACGCCACTCCAGCCCACACTTCACCGCCAAGTACTACGGCGGGGCTGGCGTACGGGCTGCCGGCCGGGAAGCTCGCCCCGGTCAAGGGCGGCGAGGTACTCGACTTCGGCGGCTACACGGTCGAGGTGGTCAGCTCGCTGCACAGCCGCAACGGCTCGTGGTTGCTGGCCTTCCCCGGCGTACGGGTCAGCCAGCCGCCGAGGCCGGAGAAGATCTCCGACCTGCCCGAGGGCGACACCCTGGCGTACCAACTCCGGGTGGCCGGCGGCCCGTCGGTGTTCTTCATGGGGGCGAGCGACCTCAACGAGCGCAACCTGGCCGGGTTGGCCCCCGACGTGGCGATGGTGGCCTCCGCCGCGACCACCTCGATCGCCGACTACGTGCCCCGGCTGATGGCCGCGCTGGACTACCCGAAGGTCGTGGTGCCGGTGCACTGGGACAACTTCGAGACCCGGCTGACCAACCCGCCGGCGGTGGCGGAGAGTGACCGCAAGCGCCTCAACGACCTGGTCGCCGCGGTGCGGAGGGTGTCGCCGCGCAGCCGGGTGCTGATGCCCGAGTACCACACCGCGTACCGCTTCTGACCTGCGCCGGCCGGGCCCGGTGCAGGGCCCCGCCGGTCAGCCGGCGGCCAGGTCGCGTGGGGCCAACACCGACTTCCAGTTCTGCGTGGAGGCGCTCACCCCGCTTGCGCGTGGTTCAATCCCTCTGCTGCAGAGATCGAGGCTGCCGGGTTCCGTCTTGTTCCGGAGGGGCCGATGATTCCAGAACATGCATTCGGCATTCAGAGATTAACGAATGCTCCCTTCTGCGCGGGACACTCGTCAACTCGAGTGTATGAAAGGATGTGATGCTGGATGGCTGACGTGCAGAGTATGCAGTCAGTTCTGGATGGCTTAATATCGCGGCTTCATCCCGGCCTGGGCGGTGATGCTCTCGGTGAGATCCTGAACAGGCTGGTGTGGTTGACTGACGATAACGGGGCTGACGTGATCGCTGTCTGCCGTGGGTGGCTGAAGAGCGGCGACCGTCGTCGGGTTGAAGCGGCTTTGAGTATCGAAGAGGGATGGCTCTATGAGGGGCGGGATGATCTGCGAACCAATTTGTTGGAGGTCGGATCGCAGTGGCCCCATTTGATGACGCGAGTTGAGGAAATTTTATGCTTGCACGATAGTCAATTTGGGCGCTGAGGTCGGTGCGGGGGGAGTGATGGCCCGCATGGATGCGGCTGCTGGCACGGCCGACACCAAAATGCTGATGCATCCGGCCAAAGCCCCGGCTGTGGTGCAGTCGAGTAACCATGTCCCGGTCGCCGTCGTCGACTTCCACGGGCGGCTCGGGATCGAGCGCGCTCGACAGTCATCGGAGGCGAGACGATGGGCGGACGCGGCCAGGAGGTGAGGGACAAGGCGCTCGAGGCAGGAGCAGACCGCGTCGATGCCGCCAGGCGCCTCGGCAACGAGACCCTCGACAGGGCCAAATCGGCGACGGGCAAGCTCTCCGCTGGGACTGGATCAGTGAGTCTCATGCGAGGGGCGGGTTTCGAGGCTGGCCCCGCTGGCCGACGCGGGCGGCAGTGGGCGGCAGTGGGCCGGTGGGGCGATGCTCCCGGGCCGCCTTCGGTACACTTACCTCACCCCTTAAGTAATGTGGTGAGGAAGGTGGCGGCGACATGGGTGCCCGCAAGCCCAGCACGGTACGCGATCTGCGGCGCGGAAACCGGGCCGAGCTGCTTTCCGCGATCTACTTCGACGGCCCGGTGAGCCGTCACGAACTCATCCGGGCGACCGGCCTGAGCAGTGCCAGCGTCAGCAACGTGACCAGCGAGCTGATCGAGTCCGGTGCGGTGGTCGAGGCGGGGGCGGTCGACTCCGAGGGTGGGCGGCCTCGCATCCTGTTGCGGGCCAATCCGGCCCGGGGTTGCGTGGTCGGCGTGAGTGTCGGGCCGCGGCGGCTGCTGGCCGGGGCATTCGACCTCACGTTGCGGGAACGGTCCCGGGTCACGGTGCCGCTCGCCCCCGGTGACCAGCGGCCGGACGAGGTGGTCCGGCGGCTGCTCGACGCCGTCGCCGAGGTGCTCGCCGACGCGGCCATTGATCCGGCTGCTGTGCTCGGGCTCGGGGTGGGCGTGTCCGGGGTCGTCGAGCACGGGCCGGATCCGTTGGTCAGCGACCAGACGATGGGCTGGTCGCGGCTGCCGCTGGAGCGGTTGCTGCGGGCCGGTACCGACCTGCCGCTCTTCATCGACAACGGCGCCAAGAACATGGGTCGGGCGGAGATGTGGTTCGGTGCCGGCCGGGGCGCCCAGCAGGCGGTGATCGCCCTGGTCAGCTCCGGTGTCGGCGCGGCGATCGTGACGAACGGTGTGATCTACCAGGGGGCGAGCAGCAGCGCCGGCGAGTGGGGTCACATGAAGGTCGAGGTCGGTGGTCGGCGCTGCCGCTGCGGCGCGCGCGGTTGCCTCGAGGCGTACGTCGGTGCCGAGGCGGTGGTCGAGCGTTACCACCAGTTGGCCGGGATCCGGCCTGAGCCGACGCTCGACGAGCAGGCGTTGTTGCGCCAGATCGTCGCCGAGGCGGGCGCCACGGGGGCGCCCAACTCCGAGGTGGCCCGGCGGGTGCTCGACGAGACCGCGGTCTATCTGGGTGTCGGGGTGGCCAATCTGATCAACCTGGTCAACCCGGAACGGATCATCGTCGGTGGATGGGCCGGCCTGCTGCTCGGTGACGTCCTGTTGCCGCAGTTGCGTGAGGCGGCCCGGGAGAACGCCTTGCGGACGCCGTTCGGCCACACCACGATCGACCTGGCGCTGCTCGGCGCCGACGCCGCGATCGTGGGTGCGGCCACCCTGCCGGTGGCCGAGTTTTTGCGTACCGGGGGAGTGGCGCGTGAGGTCTCCGGCCAGGCGCCGCCGCCGCGCCGGGCCGTGCCGGCCGGGGACGGACCCGTTTCTCCGCGGACGCCGTATCCGGTCTGATCCGTCCGGCCAGACCGACCATCCGCCCTGTTCGGCGGGCCTTTCCGACCTGACCGCCCGGCCGCATCCGCGGCCGGGCGGTTGCGTTCGGTGGCAGTTCGGGGACGTTTTCGATCTCTTGACAGCCTTCTTTCTCGCGAGTTAAATCATGTCGTGTCTTAAGTAGAAAACTTGCGAAGGGGCTGGTGGGACGTGCGGAGAACACGTGTGGCGGCGGCGGTCGTGACCGCCTTCGCGTTGGTCACCGGTACGGCGGCGTGTGGCGGTGGGGGATCGGGCGCCGACAGCGACACGATCGAACTGTGGCTGATGGGCGACAAGGCGAAGGCGATGGACACCGTCAGCACGGCCTTCACCGCCGAGACCGGCATCAAGGTCAAGGTCCAGTCGATTCCGTGGAAGAACGCGCGGGACAAGATGTCCACGGCCATCGCCTCGGGGGACGGACCCGACGTGGTCCAGGTCGGACACTCGTTCCTCGCGGAGTTCGCGGACGCCGGTGCCCTGCTCGACCTCTCCGACAAGGTCGCCGGCACGCCGGAACTCGCCGCCGCCAACTTCTTTCCGGCCTCGGCCGAGACCATGCAGGTCGGCGGCAAGGTGGTCAGCGTCCCGTGGATCGCGGACACCCGGGTGCTGTTCTACCGCACCGACGTGCTGCAGGAGGCGGGATATCCGCAGGCGCCGGCCACCTGGGACGAGCTGAAGGGCACGGCGACCAAGCTGGCCGCGCGTGGTGACGGCAACTACGGCATCGGGCTCAACACCGACGACCAGTTCCTGCCGATCATCCTGACCTGGCAGGCCGGGGGCGAGGTGGCGCAGGGCGACCGGGCGACCTTCGACACCGCGCCGTTCCGCCGGGCGGTCGAGTTCGAGCGGAGCTTCTTCACCGCCGGGCTGACCCCGAAGAAGGCACAGCCGGACGCGGACATGGTGCAGGGCTTCAAAACCGGCAAGATCCCGATGTTCGTCAGCGGGCCGTACATGGCCACGTTGCTGGGCAACCAGGCCCCGGAACTGGCCGGCAAGTGGGCGGTCGCCCCGATGCCGAAAGACCGGACCGGTACGTCGCTGATGGCGGGATCGAACCTGGCGATCTTCAGCGAGTCGGAGAAGGCGGACGAGTCGGTCCAACTGATGGCCTACCTGAGCCGCAAGCAGACCCAGGAGCAGTGGTTCCAGGCGACCAACGACCTCCCCGCCCGGCAGGACTCGCTGGAGGCGCTCGGTTCCGGCGGGGATGCGAACCTCGCCGTCTACTACCGGCAGATGAGCGATGCCAAGATCGTTCCGCAGATCAAGGCGTGGGGTGCCGTCGCTCCGGAGATGGTCCGGTTGATGCAGCAGGTGTGCGTCGGCGACAACCAGCCGGAGTCGGCCATCACCGGCTTCGCCGCCAAGGCCGGCGAACTGACCGGCGCCGGCTAGCCGCCACCGGCCGACCCCGGTCACCCCGCCGACCCGGGCACCCTCCCGTGGCCGGGCCGAGTCCGGCAGTTCCCGCCGGTCGTCGTGCCGGCCGCTCCGCCCCCACCCCTGGGAGTGCCATGCGTAACCTGTCGCGGTACCGCGCCGCGCTGCTGTTCGTCGGACCGTCGGTGGTCCTGCTGACGGTCTTCGTGGTCGCCCCGATCCTCGTCGCGGCCGTCGCCAGTCTCACCGACCTGGACCTGCGCGGGCTGCGCGACCTGTCCAGCGTCGAGTTCATCGGTCTGGACAACTACCGGCGCCTGTTCACCGATTCGCTGTTCGGTACGGCCGCGCTGAACACCGTTCTGTACGTCGTACTCGGGGTGCCGTTGATCGTGGTGTTCGCGATGGGCATCGCGTTGCTGCTGAACTTCGGCACCAGCCGGTTGTACAGCGGCCTGCGGGCGGCGTACTTCCTGCCCGCGATCACGAACATCGTGGCGGTGGCGGTGGTCTGGGGCTACCTCTACAACACCGACAGCGGCCTGCTCAACTACCTGCTCTCGATCGGCGGGGTGGAGCCGGTGCCGTGGCTCGACCAGCCGTTCGTCGCCAAACTGAGCCTGATCCTGGTCGGGGTCTGGAAGGGCGCCGGCTTCAACATGATCATTTTCCTGGCCGCCCTGCAGGGCATTCCGAAGGACTACTACGAGGCCGCCGAACTGGACGGCGCCGGGGCGTGGCACAAGCTCACGAAGATCACCATCCCGTTGCTGCGCTACGCCACCTTCTTCGTCACGGTGACCACCACGATCGCCTGGATCCAGTTCTTCGAGGAGCCGTTCGTGATGACCGACGGCGGGCCGCTCGACGGCACCATCTCCGTCGCCCTGTTCATCTACCAGAACGGCTTCAACCTCTCGGACTTCGGCTACGCCTCGGCAGCCTCGGTCCTGCTCTTCCTGAGCGTCCTGCTGGTGACGGCGGTCCAGTTCCGGCTGCGGAGGGCCGATGTCGAGTACTAGGTCGCGACTGCTGCGCGTCGGCGTCGCCATCGTCCTGATCGTCGGTGCGGTGCTGGTCTCGGTGCCGTTCCTGTGGATGCTCGCCGGCTCGGTGAAGCCGGAGAGCGAGGTGCTGGACATCCCGCCGACCCTGTGGCCCAAGGACTTCACCTGGGACAACTACGTCCAGCTCTTCGAGAGCCTGGACTTCGGGATCTACCTCGGCAACACGCTGATGGTGGTCGCCCTGTCCATGGTCGGCCTGCTGCTGCGGGCGATGGCCGGCTACGGCTTCGCCAAGTACGACTTCCCGGGCAAGGGGCCGATCTACGTGGTGGTGCTGGCCACCATGATGATCCCGGACCAGGTGACGATGATCCCGACGTACCTGATCCTCAACCAGCTGGGCCTGACCAACACGATCACCGGCATCGTGCTGCCCGGTCTGGTCTCGGCGTTCAGCGTCTTCCTGTTCCGGCAGTTCTTCACCACCGTGCCGAACGAGTTGCTGGAGGCGGCCCGGCTCGACGGCGCCGGCGAGGTACGGATCTTCCTGCGCGTGGTGGCGCCGCTGTCCGGGCCGATCCTGGCGATCCAGGGCGTACTGACCTTCATCGCCTCCTGGAACAGCTTCCTGTGGCCGCTGATCGTCGCCACCGACCAGGACAGGTACACGTTGTCGGTCGGGCTGGCCCTGCTGGAGGGGCAGTACGCCAGCAACTACGGCGTGCTGATGGCCGGCGCCGCGGTGATGGTGCTGCCGATCCTGGTGGTCTTCGTCTTCTGCCAGCGCTGGGTGGTGCGCGGCTTCATGATGTCGGGTCTCAAGTGAGAGCGGAGTTGGACATGAACGGTTTCCTGCGGCGGCGGCACCGGAGCATCGTGGACGGTGCCGGCGAGGAGATCCTGCTGCGCGGTGTCGGCATCGGCAACTGGTGGCTGCCCGAGGGCTACATGTGGCGGTTCGGCGACGCCGCCGCCAGCCCCCGGCAGATCGAGAAGGTGGTCGAAGACCTGATCGGGCCGGGGGACGCCGAACAATTCTGGCGCCGCTACCGCGACGAGTACGTCGGCGAGGCGGACGTCGCCCGGATGGCCGCCGAGGGCTGGAACTCGGTCCGGCTGCCGCTCAACGCCCGCTACCTGATGGCCGACGACGGCACCTTCGACGAACCGGCGTTCGCGCTGATCGACCGGTTCCTGGGCTGGTGCCGTACGCACCGGGTCTACGTGGTGGTGGACCTGCACGGCGCGCCCGGCGGGCAGACCGGCACCAACATCGACGACTCGCCGAACAACTACCCGGAGCTGTTCACCACCCCGGCCCACCAGGACGCCACCGTACGGCTCTGGCGGGAGATCGCCCGGCGCTACCGCGACGAGGAGATCGTGGCCGGCTACGACCTGCTCAACGAGCCGCTGCCGCGCGACTTCCAGTACAAGTACCCGGCCGAGTTGATCGCGCTCTACAAGCGGCTGATCGCCGAGATCCGGGAGATCGACCAGAACCACATGATCATCCTGGAGGGCAGCAACTGGGCCCGGAACTGGAGCATCTTCGACGAACTGTGGGACGACAACGTCCTGCTCCAGTTCCACAAGTACTGGAACTCCCCGGACCGCGACCAGATCCAGGAATACCTGGCCAAGCGCGCCGAACTCGACGCGCCGATCTACATGGGCGAGGGCGGCGAGAACAACAACGGCTGGTACCAGGCGTCGTTCCAGCTCTACGAGGACCACGACATCTCCTGGAACTTCTGGACCTGGAAGAAACTGTCCAAGCTCAACTCACCGGCCACCGTCCGCCAGCCCGCCGACTGGCAGCGGATCGTCGACTACGTCTACGGCGGCGCGAAGCCGGACCGGGCCGTCGCGAAGCGGGCCTTCGACGAGTTCCTCGACAACCTGCCGCTGGACCGCTGCGACTACCGGCACGACGTGGTCGACGCGATGATGCGCCGGGCCCCGCTGCGGCTGCAGGCCGAATACTTCGGCCACCTCGGCGAGGGCGTGTCGTACGGGGTCACCGGACCCGGCACGCCGCTGCCCGGCTTCCGCGAGTCGGACCGGGTGACGGTCCGCTACCGGCTGCCGCGTACCGACGGTGACCCCGCCCCCGAGGGCGACGAGCCGAACTTCCGGCACAACCTGGGCCAGGAGCGCGCCGACCACGAGGTGATGGTGGTCCACCTGGCCGAAGGTGACTGGCTGTCGTACGAGGTGAACACCGTGGCCCCGGGCGGCCTCGCGGTACGTCCGGTCACCGCGGGCGGCACCGGGCGGCTCGCGGTCACCGTCGACGGCACCCCGCTGAACGGGGCCACCGAACTGCCCGCCGGCCGGCACACCCTCGTCGTCCGCGCCGAGGACGGGCCGGTCGTGCTCGACCACCTCGACGTGACACCGGTGCCCGCCGGCGGCGACCCGGGGGACCGGGCGTGATCGGGCTCCCCGCGCCGGACCGGGCCGGTGCGCCGTACACCGGGTACGGCCGGGCGCACTGGGAGCGGCTCGCCGACCACCTGCTGCTCGCCGTACGGCCGTACGCCTCACCGGCACACTCGCTGATCGACCTGCCCGGCCCGCCCAGCGCCTCCGGCCGGTGGAGCGACGGTCTGGAGGGCTACGCCCGCACCTTCCTGCTGGCCGCCTTCCGCGTCGCCGGGGCCGGCGGGGCCGACCCGCACGGCCTGCTGCGCTGGTACGCCGAAGGGCTCGCCGCCGGAGTCGACCCGGACTCGTCGCAGCGGTGGCCCCGGCTGACCGAGCGGCGGCAGGCCCGGGTCGAGGCCGCCTCGGTCGTCATCGCGCTGCACGAGACCCGGCGGTGGCTGTGGGACCGGCTCGACGACCGGACCCGCAACCAGTTGGTGGAGTGGCTGACGCCGTTCATCGGCACCGCCGACTACGACAACAACTGGGTCTGGTTCCAGAACGTCGCCGAGGCGTTCCTGCGTACCGTCGGCGGCCCCTGGTCGAGCGAGGACATCGAGCGCAACCTCGCCTGGCACGAGGAGTGGTACGTCGGCGACGGCTGGTATTCCGACGGCGGGCTGCAGGACGGCCGGCGGCAGAACTTCGACTACTACACCGGCTGGGCGCTGCACTTCTATCCGCTGTGGTATCAGCGGATCCTCGGCGAGCAGCCGGCCTGGACGTACCGGCAGCGGCTCGGCCGCTATCTCGGCGACGCCCGGCACCTGGTGGGTGCCGGCGGTGCCCCGCTGTTCCAGGGCCGGTCGCTGACCTACCGGTTCGCGATGCTGGCGCCGTTCTGGACCGGTGCCCTGTTCGACGCGACGCCGCTGCCGGCGGGGGAGACCCGCCGGCTGACCGGTGAGGTGCTCCGGCACTTCGTCGACGGGGGCGCGGTCGACGCCGACGGGCTGCTGCCGATCGGCTGGCACGGCGCGTTCCCCCGGATCCGTCAGCTCTACAGTGGACCGGGCTCGCCGTACTGGGCCGGCAAGGGGTTCGCCGGCCTGCTGCTGCCGGCCGGGCACCCGGTCTGGACCGCACCCGAACAGCCGCTGCCGGTGGAGCGGGCCGACGACGTGCACTCGCTGCGCCGACCCGGCTGGGTGGTCTCGACCACCGCCGCCGACGGCATCGTCCGGGTCGCCAACCACGGCAGCGACCACCTGTGGGAACGGCGGCTACAGGCCGACGACCCGTTCTACCTGCGGCACGGGTACGCCAGCCACGCCGCGCCGGAACTGTCCGCCGCGGCGCTGCGCGAGCCGGTCGACTCGCACGTGGCCCTGCTCGACGGCGGCGGTCGCCCGTCGCACCGGGGCCGGATCGAACGGACCGGCCAGGGCGGCACGTGGGCCGCCTCGCAGAGCCGGGCACTCTGGCTCGACCTGTCCGACCCCGGCCCGCCGTCCGCCACCTGGTACGGCCTGCGTACCGGCCCCTGGCTGCGTACCGCGTCGGTGCTGCGCGGCGCCGTCGAGGTCCGCCTGGCCCGGGTCGAGCCGGCGACGGTCGGCCCACGCCCCTGGCCGGGACCGGCCAACCCGGGTGGCGGAGGGGATCCGGAGGAACACTGGCCGGCCGATCCGGGGCCGTGGCGGCTGCATGTCGGCGGCTACGCGCTGGCCGGGCACCGGGTCGACACCGGGATCGGCGACGGCTGGGCCCGGGCGGACCGGCCGGACGGCCTGTGCAGCCTGGTGACCGGTCTGCGCGGCTTCGACCAGGCCGGGATCACCCCCGGCGAGCGGAGCAACCCGCTGGGCGTGTGGTCGGCGGTGCCCTGGGTACGAACCACCGGTGCGGTCCGGCCGGGTGCGGTCTACGCCGCCGCCGTGGTCCTGACCGGCCGGGGTGTCACGGACCCGGCCGACGCGTTTCCCGGTGCAGCCGAGCCGGCCGTCGAGGTGGACGGTGCGACCGTCGTCGTCCGCTGGGCCGACGGCGCGACGGAAAGGGTTCCGCTGTGACCGGCCACCCGCAGACGTTGCTGGTGATGGCCGACGACACCTACCGGGCGCTGTTCGACGCCGACGCCCTGGCCCGGATCCGGCGGACCGCCCGGCTGGCCGAACCGGCGCACGTCACCCGCCTCGACACCGGGGCGGCCCGCACCCGGCTGGCCGAGGTCGAGGTGCTGGTCACCGGCTGGGGCTGCCCACCACTGGACGACGCGGTCCTGTCGGCCGCACCCCGGCTGCGCGCGGTGCTGCACGCGGCCGGAACGGTCAAGGAACACGTCACCGACGCCTGCTGGGCACGCGGGCTGCTGGTCACCTCGGCCGCCGAGGCGAACGCCGTCCCGGTGGCCGAGTACACGGTGGCGGCGGTGCTCTTCGCCGGCAAGCGGGTGCCCCAGGCGGCCGCCCTGTCCCGGCTGCACCGGACCGCGGTGCACGCGTCCGGGGAGCGGTCCAACCGGGACCGCGTGGTCGGCGTGGTCGGCTTCTCCCGGATCGGCCGGCGGGTGGTGGACCTGCTGCGTCCGTACGACCTGCGGGTGCTGGTCGCCGACCCGTACGCCGATCCCGCGACGGTCGGTGCGGCCGGCGCCACCCTGGTCGAACTCGACGAACTGCTGCGGGCCAGTGACGTGGTGAGCCTGCACGCGCCGTCGCTGCCGGCGACCCGGCACCTGCTCGACCGGCGTCGGCTGGCCCTGATGCCGGACGGCGCGACTCTGATCAACACGGCCCGGGGGGCGCTGGTCGACACCGCCGCCCTGACCGACGAATGCGCGGCCGGGCGGCTCTCGGCGCTGCTGGACGTGACCGACCCGGAGCCGCTGCCCACCGACTCCCCGCTGTGGCTGATGCCGAACGTCTTCATCACCCCGCACGTGGCGGGCTCGCTCGACGGCGAGGTACGGCGACTGGCCGACGCCGCGATCGAGGAACTGGAACGGTACGCCCGGGGTGCGCCCCCACTGCACCCCGTGCACTCCGAACACCTGCTCCACATGGCCTGACCGCGCGCCCCGGGCGCGCACACCCCCGGAAAGGATCCATCGTGCGACCACTCCGAAGAACCCTCGCCACCGGCACCGCCGTCCTGCTCGCCGCCACCCTGTGCCAGGTGGTCACCGCCGGTCCGGCCGGCGCCGACACGGTCACCGTCGGCATCGACGGCGGCACCCTCGGCCGCACCTACGAAGGCGTGGGCGCGGTGTTCAGCAACGGCATGAACAAGCTGCTGATGGACTACCCGCCGGCGCAGCGCGACGACATCCTCGACCTGCTCTTCACCCCGAAGTTCGGCGCCTCGCTACAGCACGTGAAGATCGAGATCGGCTCGGACGCCAACACCTCGGCCGGCACCGAACCGAGCCACACCCGCTCGGCGACCGACTTCGACATCACCCGGGGAACCCAGCTCTGGCTGGCGCAGCAGGCCCGGCTGCGTAACCCGGACGTACCCCTGGACGCCCTGCGTTGGGGCACTCCGGCCTACGTGGACACCGACGCCGAGCGCTACCGGTACTACAAGTCCTTCCTGGACGGCGCCGCCGACGAGTACGGCCTCGACTTCGACTACCTCGGCCCGGAACGCAACGAGCACACCACCTCGGCCGACTGGGGCCCCACCGGTCCGGCCCGCGACTTCGTCGTCGACACCCTGCGTCCGGGGCTGGACGCCGACGGGTACGCCGACGTCAAGCTCACCGCCGCCGACAGCAACACCGGCTGGTGGATCGCCGACCGGGTCACCGCCGACCCGGCGCTGAAGAGCGCGCTGCACTCGATGAACGTGCACTACAACCAGGAGAGCACCGCCAACGCCCGCAACTCCGGGCTGGCGCTGTGGAACGGCGAGGACCTGGCGCCGTTCCGGGGCGACTGGGTCACCGGCCCGCTGGACACGGCCAACCGGATCATCCGCTCGTACGCCGTCGGCAGGATGACCAAGTACGAGATGCACCCCGCCATCGAGGCGGGGTACCCGAACACCCCGTTCAACCACAAGAGCATCATGGTCGCCCAGACCCCCTGGTCCGGCCACTACTCGATCGAGACCGGACTCTGGGTGACCGCGCACTTCACCCAGTTCGCCGAACCCGGCTGGAAGTACGTCGACAGCGCCACCACCGTCGACTCCCGCGGCGGCGTCATGACGGTGAAGGACCCGGCCGGCGCCGACTGGAGCACCATCCTGCTCAACACCAGCGCCGCACCCCGCACCTACCAGGTGACGCTCAGCGGCGGGATCACCGCCTCGTCGCTGTCCCGCTGGCAGACCACGGCGGCGGCGCAGTTCGTCCAGCAGCCGAACGTGGCGGTCTCCGGCGGCACGTTCAGCGTCACCGTGCCGGCGTACTCGATCTCGTCGCTGACCACCACGACCGGCCAGCGCAAGGGCACCCCGGCCGCCGCCGTCCCGACGTCGACCCAGTTCCCGCTCGACTACACCGACAACTTCGACTCGTACGCCGTCGGAAAGAACCCGAGGTACACCTCGGACCAGGGCGGCGCCTTCGAGATCGCCACCGAGGGCAGCGGCAGGGCCCTCGAACAGGTGATCACCGCGAGCACCAGGCCGGTCGACTGGAAGTACCGGGCCACCCCCGACCCGTACACGCTGCTCGGCAGCCTCGAGTGGCGCAACTACGAGGTGGAGGTGGACGCCAAGCTCACCGACTCCACCGGCTACCTGCTGCTCGGCGGCCGGGTCAACCACACGGCGAAGAGCGCCGCCCCCGCCGACGGATACGACCTGCGCGTCGATGCCGCCGGCAACTGGGCGCTGCGGGTCGGCGGGAACGCCGTACGCAGCGGCACCATCGCCGGCTTCGCCGCCGGTGCCTGGCACACCCTGCGGCTACGCATGCACGGCACGAACATCAAGGCGTTCGTCGACTCCACCCTGCTCACGGAGATCGAGCACACCTCCTTCGCCAGCGGTCAGGTGGTGCTGGGCAGCGGCTACCACCGGGCCCGCTTCGACAACCTGGCCATCCGCTCCGTCGGGTCGCCGGTCTCCGTCACCAGGTACACCGACGACGACCCGAGGCTGCGCTGGACCGGTACCTGGCTGGACCTCGACGGGAACTACGACACCTTCACCCGCACCACCACCGCCTCCCGGCGGGGCGGCGACGAACTCAACTTCAGCTTCCACGGCAGCACTGCCTCGATCATCGGTGCCCGGGGAGTGGACGGCGGCCGGGCCGACGTCTACGTCGACGGGGTGTTCCAGACCACCATCGACACGTACGCCACGGCGCCGGAGTACCGGCGGGCCATCTTCCAGTCCCCGTCGCTGCCGACCGGCAACCACACCATCCGGCTGGTGGTGAAGGGCACCGGGCAGGCCCCGGCGGTCGACACCCTGGTCCGGGTCGACGCGGTGGAGAGCATCGGCGGCACCGGACTGCTCACCCCGGGTGGCACCGCACCGGCCCGTACGGTCGTCCACGACACCTTCGACGCCTACCCGACCGGTACGGTCGCCGGCGGGTTCCTCGCCGCCCCCGACGTCCAGCCGCTCGACTGGACCGCGCCGGCGCAGTGCGTGGTGGCCGAGGTGCCCAGCGTCGGCGACAAGAGCTTCGTCTGCACCGACACCAGCACCACCGGCGCAGTCGAGGCGGTACGGGACTTCCCGCGTACCGGCAGCGGGACGGTCACCGTCGAATACCGCTTCAAGCAGGACGCGGTCGGCCGCTGGACCCGGATGAACGTCGGCGCCGGCCCGGTCGACAACGCGATCGAGCTCTACGACACCGACACCTCCGGGCTGGCGCTGCGCCGCGCCGACGACACCTACGTACCGCTCGGCACCATCACCCCGGACACCTGGTACGTCGTGCGCCTGGTCATCGACACCGGGGCCCGGGAGTTCGACGCCTACCTGAACGGGACGCCGGTGCTGTCCGACCAGGCGTACACCAACCCGACGCTCGTCGACGTCGACCGGGCGAAGTTCCGTACGGGCAACTCGCCGACCGTGGTCCTCGCCCTCGACTACGTCAGCGTCACCGTCGGCTGACGAACTGCCGGCCGCCACCCGGTCCGGGTGGCGGCCGGCCAGCGGCCCGCCGGTACGCTCGGCCGAAGCGTCGATCTTGTGGAGGACCCGTGGACGCCGACTACTCGCCGGTTCCCGAACTCAACCTGCTCATGGCGTTCCAGGACCGGATCGGGTTCGGGCAGTACGCCGACGGGTTCGGGCTGACCGAGTACGACGACACGTCCGGGCTGGAGGCCGGCTGGTCGGTCGATCCCGACTTCCTCGACCGGCTGGTGCCGTTCGCCCGGGCCACCGACGGCGGATCGTTCTACGCGTTCTGGCGGATCGACGACCGGGCCGATCTGGCAACCCTGCCGATCGTCGTCTTCGGCGATGAGGGCGGCCAGCACGTCGTCGCCCGCGACCTGCGGGAGCTGTTCCAACTCGTCGGCCACGACTGCGAGATCACGGTCGACTGGGACGACGCCTACTTCTACCGCGGCGACGACCACGAGCACCGTTCCGGCCACGCCGACTACGTCGCCTGGCTGGCCGAGCACTTCGCGCTGACCCCCGCGGACGACCCGGACGCGGTCGTCGCCACCGCCCGCGCCGAGTACGGCGACCGGTTCGAGACCTGGTCGGCCGGCTTCCTGCCCGAGTGAGGGGCGCCGGGCAATGGGCGAGCGCGAAAAGCGAATGCGGACCGGGTCGCGCGTGTATACCGTGCCGGCCATGTCCCTAGAGGTTCGACCGTTCGAGGCCGCCGACCTGGCCGCCTGTGGCGTGTTGCTGGCCGGGCGGCACCGCCGTCACCGCGTCGCGCAGCCGCTGCTGTCGCCGCGTTTCGAGGACGTCGACGCCGCCGTCGCGGAGCTGACCGCTGCGTACGGGACCGAGAACGCGTCCGGTGCGGTCGCGTTCCGGGCCGGCGTACCGGTCGGATTCCTGCTCGGCGCCCCGAAGACGTCGCCGCTGTGGGGGCCGAACATCTGGGTGGAGGCGGCCGGTCAGGCGGTCACCGACGCCGAGGTGATGCGTGACCTGTACGGCGTCGCCGCGACCCGTTGGGTCGACGAGGGCCGCACCGCGCACTTCGTGATCGTGCCGTCCCATGACGAGGAACTGGTCGGTGCCTGGTTCCGGCTGGGCTTCGGCCAGCAGCACGCGCACGCCATCCGACCGGCGGAGAAGGTGGCGGCGCCCTCGGCCAGCGGGGTATCGGCGCGTCGGGCCGTCCGGGCCGACATCCCGGAGCTGGCCCGGCTCGACCTCGAACTGCCGCTCCACCAAGGCCTGGCCCCGACGTTCTCGGCCGGCCGGGTCGGAACGGTCGAGGAGAGCCTCGCCGACTGGGAGGACGACATCGACAACCCGGAGTACGCCACGTTCGTCGTCGAACGCGACGGCAAGGTGGTCGGCTCCGCCATCGGGTGCGCGCTGGAGAAGTCGAGCAGCCACCTGAGCCTGGCCCTTCCGGACAACGCCGGGTTCCTCGCGTACGCCGCGGTGTACGCGCACGCCCGTGGGGCCGGCGCCGGCCGGGCGCTCGGCGAGGCCGTCATCGACTGGTCGGTCGACAGCGGCTTCGACAGCGTGGTCACCGACTGGCGGGTGACCAACCTGCTGTCCTCGCGTACCTGGCCGAGGCTCGGCTTCACCGAGACGTTCCTCCGGCTGCACCGCACCATCGGTTACTGAATCCGCCGCCCGACCGCGGCTGCCGGCGCCGGGTTCAGTACGGCTGGGGGCCGATGGTGACGACCCGGGCCCAGTTCGGCGGCGTGTCGGGTACGTAGTCGGGATCCTCCTCGTCCCATGACCGGGCGGCTCCGTGCCGGGGAAACAGGCCCACCACGGTCCGGCACGGCGGCTGTCGGTCCGGCCAGGGGGTCTGCCCGTCGGTCAGCGCCACGATGACGTCCGGTCGGGGCGTTGCCCGCAGCGCCCTGGCGAAGCCGGTACGCAGGTCGGTGCCGCCGCCGCCGACCAGCGGGATGTTCTCGGCGCGGCACACCGGGCGTACCAGGTGGGCCGCGGCATCGCACGACAGCACGGTGACCAGGTCGCGTCGACCGCCCAGTGCGCGGGCGATCGCGGCGACCTCGAGCAGCGCGCTGCCGAGTTCGGTGTCGCTGACCGACCCGGACGTGTCGACGACCACCGAGACCCGCGGCGGCCTGCGCCGCAGGCTCGGCAGGACGATGCCGGGCAGGCTGGTGGACCGCCGCGACGGCCGGCCGTACGTGTAGTCCTCGCCCGCCCCGGCGCTGGAGGCGGCCGAGCGGACCGCCGCCCCCAGCAGGTCCCGCCACGGCTGCGGCGGGTGGAACGCCTCTTCCGCCCAGCGTCGCCACCCTTTCGGGGCGTCGCCCGGTTGTCCCGTGATGCCCTGCGCGACCCGGAACCGGACCGCGTCCCGTTCCTGGTCGCTGAGCCCGTACGCGCCGTCCGCCCCGAGGTCCCATTCCCGTTCCAGGCCGTCGGCGCCACTGCCACAGTCCAGCCAGACCAGCCCCTGGGTGTGTGGTCCGAGCCGGAACATGGTCAGGTACTCCTCCATCAGCTTCCCCTCCGGCAGCCGCAGGAGAGCCGGGTCGACGACGCCTTCGGGCCGGGCGAGTCCGTCGCCGTACACGTCGTCGTTGATCTCGCAGTCGGCCGCGATGTTCATCCGCAGCCGTTCACCCCGGCCGGTCAGGCCCTGCTGCGACGCGATCCGGTCGCCGCGGCCGTGGTGGTCACGCAGCAGGTGCGAGACCTCGTGCACCCACACGCCGGCCAACTCCTCGACGGGGGTCCGGTCCACGAACGCCGGCGACACGTAGCACCGCCAGTGCCGGTCCACCGCCATCGTCGGCACCCGCCGTGACTCCACCGGACGCAGGGCGAACAGCGCCGTCGCCAGGTACGGCCGGACCCGGGCGGCGTGCAGCCGGGCGGTGAAGAGCTTCTGGAGGTCGAGTGCACCCCGTACGGTGGCGGTCATCGGCCGCTCCCGGCCGCCGCCGCGACCCGGTCGGCGCGCCGGCTCAGCGACACCACTCCGGTGAGGCGTTCGATCGCCGCCGGGACGTCCCAGTCCGGCTGCCGCAGCGCGGCGAGCGTGGTCGCGGGGACGACCACGAGGTCCGGGGCTCCGGTCTCCAGGGCCCGTACGAGCAGGGTCCACGCCGCGTCCCAGCGGGCCCGGTCCGGACGCTCCCGGACCGCCGCGACCACCGCGTCGAGTACGACCTGGCGCAGGTCGCCCCGTTCGGGCAGCTCGGCCGTTGCCGGGGCGGCCAGCAGCGTCTCGGGATCGGGCAGGTCCATCCGGTCCAGGCTGGCGAGCAGTTCGAGCCCCGGCCCGTCCCCGACGGTCCCTCTGACCAACATGGACAGGACTTCCCGGGAGGACCCCGCCGCGGTCGCGAACGCGGTCAGGCACAGCGCCATCTGCCAACTGCGGGGTGACGGCCAGGGGCCGCCCCGGCGGGCTTCGTTGTTCGGCATCTGGTGCACCAGCGCGGGGCGGCCGGTGAGGAGCCCGCACACCGCCCGACGGGCGTACGCGACTGCCTCGGGCAGCCGCTGCGGGGCGAGCCGGGGCAGTGCCGCCCTGGGCCAGGTCCCGCCGAGGCCGCGTACCACCGTCTCGTGCTGGTAGGTCCACTGCAGATGGACAAACCGGTTGGCCAGGGGCGCACTCAGCTCCCAGCCGTCGGCCGCGGACGACCGGGGATTGGCGGCGGCCACGATCCGGACACCGGCCGGCAGCCGCAGGGCACCGATCCGCCGTTCGAGTACGACGCGGAGCAGGGCGGCCTGGACGGCCGGCGGCGCGGTGGACAGTTCGTCGAGGAACAGGAGTCCCCGCCCGGCGCGGACCAGGCGTACGGCCCAGTCCGGCGGGGCCATCGGGACGCCCTGCACCGCCGGGTCGTCGCCGACCACGGGCAGGCCGGCGAAATCGGACGGCTCGTGCACGCTGGCGATCACCGTGGTCAGCGGCAGGTCGAGGGCCGCCGCGAGCTGGTTCAGGGCCGCCGTCTTGCCGATTCCCGGCTCGCCCCACAGCAGCACGGGCAGGTCGGCGGCCACGGCCAGGGTCAGCGCCTCCAACTGGATGTCGGGACGCGGCTCGGTGGCGGTGTCGCGCAGGAGGGTGAGCAGGTCGGCGGCGACGTCGAGTTCGGTGTGGTGGGGCGTTGCCGGGGTGACGGACGGGATGGAACTGCGCATGTGGGATCACCTTTGGGTTCGAGTCGGGACGGCAGCGGTCGCGCCCGTGCCGGGGTGGAGATCGGAAAGGTGGGGGAGCGGACCTGCGGTCAGCGGGGCAGCGCGTGCCGCGGGTGGGTCCGGCGCTCGCGACGCAGGCGGTGCTGGTCGGGTCGGCGGGCCAGGGCGTTGATGCGTCCGGCGAGTCCGGCCCGGAACAGTCCGTGCCTGATCCGCCGGAGCGCCGCGGTCTCCAACTCGTCCTGGAGAGCACCGGGGCGTAGCAGCGCGTCGGGTCCGAGAACGGCCTCGACGACGGCCAGGGCACCGGCGGTGTCGCCGTGGTCCAGGCGGGCCCGTACGTCGACGAGGCACTCCGGGTGCCGGTGGGCGTGGTCGATCGCCTGCAGGCAGGGCAGTGGGGTGCCGGTCAGCGCGGCCAGCAGTTCCTCACGGCGGATCTCGGCCGGGTCGTGGTCGAGCGGGACGAGTACGCCGTCGACGAGGCCGATCCGGTGCCGGGCGCCCCGGCACTCGACGAGCCGCGGAACGTGGTCGCCGTCCGCTCCGTGCGCGGCGTCGGCCGGTGGCCGATCCGGTACGAGGGCCTGCGCCACCAGCGGGTGCAGCCGTTCGGGCCCGATCAGCCCGGCGCGCAGCAACGCCAGGTCGGGTAGCTCCCAGGTCGCCGCGTCGGGCAGCACCGGAAGTCCGCGGCTGCGGCCCCCGGCGGACGCCACCGTGATCCCCGGTCCCGGCGACCCGCCGGTGGGGTTCCCGACGGTGGTCGGGTCGAGGAGCAGCCGGCGCCGTCCGCCGATCCGTACGGCGACGGTGCCGGTGGTCCGGCCCTCCGCGCGCAGCAGCAGCCCTGCCTCGTCCGCCCACCGGTCCGTGGCGTAGCCGTGGCCTGGCGGCACGAACGGTTCGACAGCGAGATTCTGTTCGCCGGGACACCGGTCCGCGCCGGCCCGGGTGCGCAGTTCACCCGCCCGGCGCGAGTCCCAGAGGTGGCGGTGCAGGTCGAGGCGGAACCGCCGGTCGGGGTGCGGACCCCGGCCGGTTCCGGGCCGGGACCCGTTCCACAGCGCCAGGCTGATCCGTTGGCCGGCGTCCGCCCAGGCCGGGGGAGTCCGCGCCACCAGGTGGACCGTGTCGCCGTCCGCGCCCTCCGCCGGGCCGTAGCGGGCCAGGGAGACGGTCAGGCCCGGTCGGAGCAGGCCGTCCGGTGCGACCCTGGGCATGTGCCAGCGCAGCAGGTCGGGAGCCAGTTGACGGAGGTCGGTCCGGATTCGTGCCGCGAGTTCCTGCCCGTGGGCGTGGGCCACGGAGCGAAGACTCAGGTCGACATCGACGCGGGCGGCGGCGCACGCTCCGGCCCAGTCGCCGACGGCACGGCGGTCGGTCGCAGATCTGATCATGGACGGCGGGACGGCGAACTCGCGCACGTGCCGCCAGACGAGAAGACGGGAATCCCGGTTCGCGGTAGATGGGCGCATCAGCACTCACCTTGTGCGAATGGGGCCCCCAATCTGAAAGAGGAGGTGTTCATTGGGGGCAGCGTACAACCGCCGCGCCCGCCACGCCAGAGATGGGGCGGCCGGATGCCGGAACCGCCCCGGGCGGACGCGCCCCGAACCCGGGGTCCAGGTACCCACCCCGTCGCGGGAGGGGACCGGGCCGGCGCCGACCCCTGCGGGCCGGCGCCGGATCGGGACTAGCTGCCGGTGATCGTGAAGCTCGATCCCGGTTGGATCACGATGTTGCCGTCGGCCGAGTTGGTGATGGTCACGTTCGTCAGCCGGGCACTGCCGCGGGCACCGCCCATCGCCAGGATGCCGGCGCCGTTGTTGGACTTGTCGATGCGTACGTTGGTGATCGTGACGTTGGGTATGGACCCGCCGCCGGTCTTGAACTGGATGCCGTCGTACGTGGAGTCGTGGATGTCGGTGTCCCGGATGACGACGCCCGGGATGTCCAGGCCCGCCGCGAAGAGCGTGATCGCGCCGAACTCCTGGTCCTCGTTCCAGAAGGCGCCACCGGTACGGTAGAGCCCGTTGTTGGCGATCAACGTCTGCCCGGAGAACGGCAGCGGGCTGTGGTCGGTCGCCAGCATGATGCCGGGGTAGTTCATGGTGTCGTAGATCAGGTTGTTCTCGATCCTGTTGTCGTAGCCGCCGTAGACGGCGATGCCGTTCGCCCGCCAGGGCAGCTGGATGGTGTTGTTGAGGAACTGGTTGCTGTGTCCGATGTCGACTGACGTGTCCTTGACGTACGGGTTGGCCCAGACCGCCAGGGCGTCGTCGCCGGTGGTACGGAACGAGGAGTTGAAGACCCGCGAGTTGCGGGTCCCGTTGCTGAAGTTGATGCCGTCGGCGTACGTGTTGCGGATC
Organism: Polymorphospora rubra; assembly: GCF_018324255.1. GTDB lineage: Bacteria > Actinomycetota > Actinomycetes > Mycobacteriales > Micromonosporaceae > Polymorphospora > Polymorphospora rubra. Next base: position 1,209,014 of record NZ_AP023359.1, on the reverse strand, counting down.
CGCATGCCGCTGAACTCCAGCCCGTCGCCGGGGTTCCACAACTCGGGGATGTTGCTGTAGTCACGGCCGACCCAGGCACCGACGTTGGCGTGCTCGATCCAGACGTTGCTGATCCGGGTGTTCTTGCCGAACCGGCCGTTCAGGCCGACGCCGCCCTCGGCACCACCCGGCCCGCCCCGGATCCGGCCCGAGCCGAAGATCGCGATGTCGGAGATCTGGGTGTTGTCGTCGATGTCGAAGCCGAAGTTGCCCTCGTGCGGGTGGTTGATGCCGCCGACCACCAGGTGCGGTTCGGTCAGCGTGTAGAGCTGGGAGTGCCACATGCCGGCGCCGCGGATGGTGACGTTGCGGATGCCGACCTGGTTGTGGGTGCCCCGGTTCAGCGGGTCGTCGGTCAGGATCTTCTGCTCCTGCCGCCACTGGCCCGGCGGAATCCACACGCAGCTGATGACACCGTTCTGGTCGTCGGTCACCGCCCGCTGCAGCGCGGCGGTGTCGTCGAGGCCGTCGTTGGGCACCGCGCCGTACTCGGTGATCGACGTGCACTCGGCCGGCTTGCTCGACGGCGGCGCCACCTGCTCCAGGTCGACGAAGTCGATGATGTAGAAGGAGGCGGTGTCACCGGCGTCGCGCTGCAGCTTGAACCTGGTGCCGGGCGGGTACGACTGCCCCAGCAGCGCGTTCGACTCGTCGAACAGCCGCCGCGCGTCGGCCTGCGGGGTGTTCGTCAGCCCCTCCGGGTCGTCGGTGTTGCCGTACAGCCAGCTGTGCCGTGACGACAGGGTCAGCTTCCGGTTGAACGTGCCGTTGACGTAGAGGCTGATGGTGGCCTCGATGCCGCCGCCGTTCGCGGCGTCCGGGATCGAGTTGCGGACCACGATCGAGTTGGCCTGGTTGGTGGAGGTGAACTCGACGAACTGGCCGGTGCTGTTGAGCCGTACCGACTCGCGGCCGGAGGACTCGGTGGCGAAGTTGGTGTGCCCGAAGGTGCGCAGCGGGTCGGCCTGCAACAGGACACCCTGGTAGTTGGCGTCCTCGGCCTCGTACGACACCCACGGCACGGCCGCGCCGCGCCCGACCACGATCGACCGGGTGAAGGTGTTGTTGCCCTCGTTGGTCTCGGTGACCGTGTTGGTGGCGTCGGCGGTCGCGGTGATCGTCGCCCCGCCGCTGGTCGCGGTCCAGGTGCCGCTGACCGCCACGTTGACCGTCGCGCCGGCTGCCACGGCCGGGGTGGTGCCGTTCAGCGTGGTGCCGCCCACCGTCAGCCGGGTGACCGTGCCGGCGGCCGCGCCGGTGGTGCCGCGGTTGTTGACCGCGACGGTGAACGAGACCGCCGCGCCGACCGCCGGGTTCGGCGGGTTGGACGTGATGCCGAGCACCTGCAGGTCGGGTCCGGGCGCCTGGGCGACCACCAGCGGCGTCGGGTTGGCGGCGGTGTTGTTGCCCTCGTTCTGCTCGACGACGGTGTTGGCCGGGTCGACCCGGGCGCTGACGGTGTAGGAGCCCTGGGCCAGGGTGCCGATGGCCCGGCTGACCGGCAGCGAACCGCCGGCGGCGATCGGGCCGATGTCGGCGCTGGCCTTCACCACGCCACCCAGCAGGAAGTCCAGCCGGGTGTTGCCGGACACCCGGTCACCGGTGTTGTTGACCGTGGCGGTCAGGCTCAGGTTCGTCGTCTCCGACGGCGACGCCGGGGTCCACGACACGTTCTTGACGGTCAGGTCCGGGTTCGGCGCCGGGGTGCCGCACACCTCCAGTTCGGCCACCTGAGCGCCGGGGGCGCCGCTGTTGGAGTTGAAGCGCAACTGCACGTCCGCGGTGGTCGCGGTGACCGGGACGCGTACGACGTTGTTGCCCTGGACGAACTGGTAGTTCGCGGCGGGCACCAGGCTGGTGTACGTGGTCGCCGCCTGGTCGCGGCCGAGGATCTGGAAGTTCTGGGTACGGGTGCCCCACGACTGGTCCGGGTTCAGCTTGACGGTGACCGCGGTGATCGCGTGGTTGGCGCCGAGCGCGACGGTCAGGTTCTGCGGGTAGCCGCCGCCCCCTCCCAGTAGGTGCCGAGCTGGCCGTCGTTGGCCTTGTCCGGGGTGAAGGTGAACGTCGACCCGCTCGCCGTCATGGTCTTGCCCTGCGCGACGTTGACGCAGGTCGGCGGCTGGCTGCCGGTACGGGTGGTGGTGTTGCCGAACGCGGACAGGTTGCCGGCGCCGTCGCGGGCCCGGACCTGGTAGGAGACGGTTGCCGTCGGCGGCTGGCTGTCCTGGTAGGTCAGCACGGTGCCCAGCGTCGCGATCAGGTTGCCGTCCCGGTAGACGTTGTAGCCGGCCAGCCCGCTGCCGCCGGTGTCGGTGGAGGCGCCCCAGGTCAGCGTGATGGTGTTGCCCGAGGTGCTGTGCGACAGGGTGCCCGGCACGGTGGGCGGGATGCTGTCGGTGCCGGTACGGGTCACCGTGTTGCTGTTGCCGGACCGGTTGCCGGCGTTGTCGCGGGCCCGTACGTAGTAGCTGACCGTCGCCGCGACCGGCTGGGTGTCCGCCCAGGTGGTGACGGTGCCGACGCTGTGGACCAGGGCGCCGTTGCGGTAGATGTCGTAGCCGGCCAGCCCGCTGCCGCCGGCGTTGTCGGTCGACGCGCCCCAGTTGAGGGTGATCGTCGTGCCGGAGGCGGTGTAGGACAGGGTGCCCGGCACGCTCGGCGGGGTGGTGTCGGTGCCGCCGCCGGGGCCGTAGATCTCGACCTCGGAGAGCTGCCCGGCCGGCCAGGCGCTGTTCGCGGTGATGTTGATCCGGACGTACCGGGTCGTGGTCCGGTTGAAGGTGACGGTCACCGAGTTGCCGGCGACGGCCGGGTCGAAGGTGTACGTCCGCGACGCGGCCACGTCGGTGAACGTCGACCCGTTGGTGCTGCCCTGCACGGCGAGGGTCTGCGTACGGGTGGCCCAGCCGGCGGTCGGCAGCTTGAGCACGACCCGGTCGATCGCGGTGGCGGTGCCGAGGTCGACGGTGAGCCACTGCGGGAAGGCGTGGTTGGTGCTCTCCCAGTAGGTGCTCTGGTTGCCGTCGACCGCCCGCGACGAGGCGTAGACGTCGGCGTGACCGCTCTCGGTGGTGGGACGGCCCTGGGCGAGGTTGGTGGTCGAGCCGGTGGTCGTTCCGTAGACCTCCAGCTCGGAGAGCTGCCCGGCCGGCCAGCCGGTGTTCGCGGTGATGTGGATCCGGACGAACCGGGTGCTTGTCGCCGGGAAGTCGATGGTCACCGCGTTGCCGCCGGCCGGGTTGAAGACGTGCCCCTGCGGCGCGGTGACGTTGGCGAAGCTGACCCCGTCCTGGCTGCCCTGCACGGCCAGGGTCTGGGTGCGGGTGCCCCAGCCCGGCGGCAGCTTCAGCACGACCTGGTCGACGCCGGTGCTGCCGCCGAGGTCGATCTGGGCCCACTGCGGGAAGGCGTTGTTCGTGCTCTCCCAGTAGCTGCCGGCGTTGCCGTCGTTGAGGTTGCCGGCCGCGTTCTGGCCGTTGGTCGTGCTCGCGGAGGCGGTCTTTCCGAGTGCGAGGTTGGGGCCGCCGGCCGCGTGCGCGACGGCGGTTCCTCCCACGGTGGCGATCACGGCGGCCGCGACCGCCGTCGCCACCACCCTGATCAGAGCGGGTCGTCTCATCACTGTCCTCTTCGCTGTCGGGACGGTTCGCCGGTGGCGTACGGCCACGGGCGTGGGGGTGTGCCGGCACCGGGGCCGGGGTGGGCCGCGAACGGCGAGCGGGACCGGATGGTGTTCACGGGCGGGTGGGTGTGGTGGCGGGCGGCCGGCGGGCGCCCCCGGGGCCGGGTGGGGGTGGCCGGCCGGAACGTGCGGCGACCGATGGCATCACCGGGCCTGTCCGGGTCGGAGGGTGGGCACCGCCGAGTGTCGGCGCGGAAAATTGCGCCAGCCTGCAATGAAACAAGCATGGCTTTGTTTGAATCTTGCGTTACTTGGGGCCGAACTTTACCGACGTGCTACGAACGCGTCAACGCTGTGATGCCGATGGATGTGTGGACGCGCGGCGTCGCGCCGGGTGGCCATCCGGGGACACGCAGGTGGGAACGCCGAACAGGCGGCGGCGATCAGGGTCGGCCTCGCATCGGGAGGCGGGGTACCGCTGTCGCGGGCAACAGCGAATTCGGCGTACGAACAGTGAATTCGCTGTGGAGCGGGGCAGCAACCTACCCTGCAGGGGCCTCAGGCGACGAGGGACGCGGGGACGTCGATGATCCTCTGCGCTTCAAACAGTCGACACGCCGTAGCAGCCACGGCGGAACAGCAGACGATCACCGCCGGTGGCGCACCGCCGGCCGGTGCAGGCGCGGTCAGGCCGGCCGGTACGCCGCCAGTGCCTTGAGCAGCAGGTCGACCAGTTCGCGGCAGTCGGCCTCGCTGACGGTGAGTTGCGGCAGCAGCGGCAGCACCCCGAGCGAATAGCTCGTGAGCAGCCCCTGGTCGCGGCAGGCCAGCCGGAACCGGTTCACCTCCCGGACCCGCCACGGCTCGCCGTTCTCGTCGACGAGTTCGATGCCGAGCAGCATGCCCTCGCCGCGTACGGCGCCCAGTCGCGGCTCGGACTCCGCCGCCGCGGTCAGCATCGCGACCAGGTCGGCGCTGCGCCGCCGTACGCCGTCGAAGAACCCGTCGGCGCCGAGGATGTCGAGTACGGCGAGGCCGGCCGCCGCCCCGAGCGGGTGGCCGTCGGTGGTGGAGCCGTTGGGGAAGCCGAGCCGTACCGGGGGGTGGGTCAACGCGTCGAAGACGGGCGACCCGACGGCGAGCACGGCCAGCGGGAAGTAGCCGGCGCTCAGCCCCTTGCCGAGTACCAGCATGTCCGGCACCTCGGTCAGGCGTTCGACGTACGTCATCGCGCCGACCCGGCCGGCGCCGGTGGTCACCTCGTCGGCGATGGTGTGGATGCCGCGCCGCCGGCACTCGACGATCAGCGTCTCCAGGTAGTGCGGCGGCGCCGGCAGGAACGAGGTGCCGGAGACCGGTTCGAACATGACCGCGGTGACGTGGTCGGTGCCGACCGAGTCGATGGCGTCGAGGACCGGCCGGATGCACTCGCCGGTGCAGGCGCCGGGCTCGCACGACACCGGCGGCGGGGTGGTGACGTGCACGACGTGCTGGTCGACCGGCGCGGAGTAGTCGTGCAGGACCGGCTCGTCGGTCAGCGCCGTCGCCAGCGGCCCGGTGCCGTGGTAGGCGCTGTGCAGGGCGATCACGGTGTGCCGGTCGGTCTCGCCGGTCATCCGCCGGTAGAACCGGGACAGCATCGCCGCCGACTCGGTCATCTGGCTGCCGGTGTTGCCGAACCGGATGTGCCGCAGCGGAGCCGGCAGCACGGCCGCGAGCGCGGCGGCGTAGTCCACGGTGGTCCGCGGCGGATGCTCGTAGCGCATCACGGTGCCGGACGGCAGCACGTCGAGTTGCCGGGCCATCGCCCGCTTGACCGGCTCGCAGGAGTAGCCGAGGGTGACGTTCCACATCGACGAGCGGGCGTCGAGGTAGCGCCGGCCGGCCGCGTCGACCACGTGACTGTCCGCCCCGCTGACCAGGAACATGTCCGGGTCGTTGTCGCGCAGGAACTCGCCCATCGGGGTCAGGCCGTGCCAGACGGCGTACCCGCTGCTTTCGATCATGGGTTCTTCCTCCGCAGGTCGGGGGCGAAACTGTGCAGGGCCGCGTCGACGATCCGGTCCACGTCGGGCAGCAGGGGAGCGAGCAGGGTCGGGCTGACCGGCGCCGGCACCGGGGCACCGGTCAGCAGGTCGATCCGCCCGGGGCTGACCGCCCCGGTCTGGACCAGGTGCAGGGCGAGGTCGGTCATCACCGACCCGGCGCGGGACTCCTCGTCGACGAGCAGGACCGGCCGGTCCGGTACGACCATCGCGGCCACCCCGTCGCGATCCAGTGGTGCCGCCGTACGAAGGTCGACGACGCGGGCGTCGACGCCCTGCCCGGCCAACCGGTCGGCGGCGCGCAGGCAGGCGGCGACCGTGTTGCCGATGGCGACCATCGTGAGATCGGTGCCGGTGCGGGCCAGCCCGGCGACGCCGAACGGCAGCGCGGCCGGCGACGGTTCGGGCTCGGGCAGGTCGGCCCAGTCCGGCGCGAACAGCAGCGGCGACTCCAGCACGACCACCGGGTCGGGATGGGTCAGCGCGGTCCGCAGCAGGCCGGCGAGGGAGTTCGGCGAGCCGGGTACGGCGACCACGAGGCCCGGGATCCGGCTCAGCAGCCCGTACGGCGCGTGCTCGTGCTGGGCGCCGAGGTGCTCGCCGCCCCGGCTGAAGCCGCGGACGACCAGCGGCACCGAGAACTGCCCGCCGGACATGTAGCGCCAGGTGGTGACCTGGTTGACCAGCTGGTCGAAGGCGCTGAAGAGGAAGGCGATCCGGGCGATGCTGACCAGCACCCGCCGGCCGGTCAGGGCCATGCCGAGCGCCATGCCCAGCATCGCGTTCTCGGCGATCGGCATCCGGACCATCCGGTCGGCGCCGTACCGGGCGACCAGGTCGTCCTGCTGGTAGGTGCAGAACATGCTCAGGTCGGGCTGGGCGGTCAACGCGTCGCGGACCGCCGCCCCGATCGGGTGCGGGCGGCTCACCGGGCCGCGCCGATCAGCGCGTCGCCGGTGACCGTGACCCCGGTCGTGGCGGTCGCCGGATCGGGTTCGCCGGCGTCGAGGGCCCGGCGGATCAGGGCGTCCGTCTCGGCGGCCACCTCGGCGCGCAGTGCGGTCAGGTCGGCGGTGATCCGGTCCGCCGCGACGGTCAGCGGATCGCGCGCCAGCCACCGTTCGCGTTCGGCCGCCGGCCGGTATTCCGCCGGCGGCCGCGGCCCGAGCTGGGAGTGGAAGTGCCGCAGGTAGGTGTGGGCGACCAGCACCCCGACCCCGCCGCCGTCGCGGCAGGCGGCGAGCGCGGCGGTGGCCGCCCCGTGCACGGCCTCGACGTCGTTGCCGTCGACCTCCACGTACGGCAGCCGCAGGCCGCGGACCAGTTCGGTCGGGGCGAGATGGCGTACGAGCGCGCTGGCGGTCCGGTCCTGCCAGCCGTTGTCCTCACAGACCACGAGCAGCGGCAGCCGCTGGGCGGCGGCAATCGTCAGCGTCTCGTACGCGCCGCCGGCGCCCAGTGCCCCGTCGCCGCAGAAGACGATCACCGCCTGGCCGGTGCCGTCGAGCTTCGCGGACATCGCCGCGCCGGCCGCGATCGGGAGCTGGGCCGCGACGATCGACGTCGATCCGAGCAGGCGGTTGGCCCGGTCGGCGAGGTGCATCGAACCGGACTTGCCGCCGCACAGCCCGCCGTCGCGGCCGAGGATCTCCCGCAGCACCCGCTCGGGTGGGCTGCCCGCGGCGAGGGCGTGGCCGTGGCAGCGGTAGAAGCTGACCACCCACTCCTGCGGCCGGCGGGCGGCGAGCACGCCGACGGCGACGGCCTCCTGGCCGGTGTAGGGATGTGTCGCGCCCGGCACGAGCCCCTGCTCGGCCAACCGCAGCACGCCCTCTTCGAAGAGCCGGATGCCGAGCATGGCGCGGTATGCGGACAACAGATCCATGGTGCGGTCCCGTCAGGAGTTCGTTGGCTTGCGCGGTGCGGTTCCGGGCGGAGGAAACGCAGGACGCTGACTACGCCGTACGGCTCGTGACTAACTGCTGGAGCCAGCTTTCGGGCTGGTCGGCTCGGCTGTCAACAAAACCTCGGAGGATGGCGCGTTGGTGCCACTCTCGGCGGGTCGGTCATCGGCCGATGTTGGCGTTGTTGTGCCGAACTGCGAGTTCCGTACGATGCTCGCGCACGTACCGGCCAGTGCCGCGGCGGCGAAGGCGAGCAGCGTCGGGACCATCCCCCACCACTGGGCCAGCGCCCCGCCGAGCAGCGCGCCGACCGGGATGGCCAGCGCGCTGATCGTGCGGCTCATCGCGATCACCCGGCCCAGCTGGTGGGTGGGTACCAGCGACTGCTGCAGGGTGGCGGTGGCGATGAACCACACCGTCGCGCAGTAGCCGAAGACCGCCTCGTACGCGACCAGGGCGGCGAACGGCGGGGCGATCGCGGCGGCCGGGATCAGGAACAGCGCGGCCCCGGCCAGCGGGGCGAAGAACGGCACCACCCGGGTCATCCGCAGCCGGCGGATGACCCGGCCGGCGGTGCCGACCGCCACCAGCGACGCCACGCTGTTGACCACGTAGACGACGCCGATCAGGCCGGGGGACAGGTGCAGTTCCTGGTAGGCGAAGACCAGGTAGAGCGCGCCGAGCGCCGAGCCGCCGAAGTTGAGCGCCGCGGCGGTGACCGCGATCCGTACCAGGAGGGGTTGACCGCGCAGCACCGCGACCCCGTCCCGCAGCGCCCGGACCATGCCGGACGCCTCGGCGGACCGGCGGGCCAGCGCCTCGCGGGAGGGGCGCATCGTGGCGAAGGCGAGGATGGACAGCACCCGGGTCGCCGCGTCGACGCCCATCGCGGCCGCCGCCCCCCACCACTGCACCAGCGACCCGGCGATGGCCGGTCCGGCCACCTGGCCGACCGACCGTGCCCCGGCCATCGCGGAGTTCGCCGCGACCAGCCTGTCGCGCGGCACGAGTACCGGCACGACGGCCTGCAGCCCGATGGTGATCAGCCCGCCGAGCACCCCGGTCACGACCGCGACAGCGCCCAGCAGCACCAGCGAGAGCAGGCCGCCGACGGCGGCGACCGGCACCAGGAGTACGGCCAGGCCGTAGCCGAGGCTGGCCAGGATCAGCAGCCGGCGGGGCGAGCGGGCCCGGTCGACCAGCACGCCGAGCACCGGGGCGGCGAACGCCTGCGCGCCGAACTCCAGTGCGAACAGCACGCTGGCGGCGAACGGTGACGCTCCCAGGTGGATGATCGCGAGGGTGGGCAGGGCGAGCGCGGTGATCTGGGTGCCGATCACGCCGACGCCGTGCGCGGTGACGAGCGATCCGAGCCCGTGACCGGGCGTACGCGACCAGGGTCTGCGGCGAGCTGCCATCGACGCAGCCTAGTGCGATCCGGGCCGCGCTGACTGCGGGTAGCAGCCTTGACGCGGTCGGTAGGGCAAGTTAGGTTGGTCAATCTCCGGGCGGAGAGTGGCCGGCTGCGTGTTTCGCCTCCTCGAGGTGCATCACGACCTGGCCACGGGCAGGACAGGCGGCGCCACCGGTCGGCCGGCAGCAGGCCGGCGGCCAGGTTCCTCAGGTCCGCTTGCACCGCACTGGAGCAGTCATGGCACTTCACCGCGCAGACGAACTCGACAGCGACGCCGTCGCCTACCGCATCTTCGGCGCGACCCGCGACAAGAAGGGCTGGCGGGCGACCGACATCATCGGCGATGCCATGCGTCGCAAGGACTGGGACCGCACCGAGTCCGCGTGGCGGGTCGCCTCGCGCGGCTACTACGCCGAACAGGCCGGCCTGGTCGCCGCCGCCACGCTGGCGACCCACACCGAGGACGCGCCGCTGCGCTTCAGCCTGGCCCTGGCCACCGCCGACGAGGCCCGGCACGCCGACGCCTTCTACCAGTACGCCAAGGCGATCGGCGGCGAGCCGGAGCCGGACGCCCCGGAGACGGTGGAACCGCTCAACGAGATGCTGGTCAGCCTGCCGCACATGGGGCGGGCGCTGGTGCACACGATCCTCGAAGGACTGGCGGCCGACGAGTTCATCCTCTTCCAGGAGATCTTCGCCGGCGATCCGCTCGGCCGGCTCTACGAGGCCGTACGCGGTGACGAGATCCACCACATCGCCATCGGCCTGAACTATCTCGGCCGGGTGTCCAAGACCCGGGAGGGCGCCGAACTCTGGCGCGAACACGGCCGGGAGTGGCACGACCTGGGCTTCAACATCACCTCGCTCGACAGCATCTCCGCCAAGTGCGGTGCGCTGACCGGCCGCGACCCGAAACGGATCAAGGCCTGGTTCGTCCGCCGGCACCGCGCCCGGTTGCGCGCCGCCGGCGTCGAGATCACGAGGGGAGGTGAGCAGAAGTGAAGATCAAGAAGGTGGGCCTGAAGAAGGTCACGCACGGCACCTGCAAGTACATCGCCGACCTCAAGAAGGCGACCAAGTGACGGACCGTCCGGGCGGGCCCGTCCCGCCCGGACGCCGCGCACCCGTGCCTGACCCCCGTGATCGGAGGTGAACACGGATGAAGATCAAGAAGGTGGGCCTGAAGAAGGTCACCCACGGCACGTGCAAGTACCAGGTCGACCTCAAGCGGTCGGCCAAGTGATCCAGACGCCCGGGCGGTGCCACCGCCCCGCCCGGGCGTACCCCCGTCCACCAGTCTCGCGGAGGTGACGCCGTGACCATCTGCCTCGCGGCCATGCCCTGGCAGTCGCTGGACTGCCCGTCGCTGCCCCTCGGCCTGCTCAAGGCCATCACCGCCGCCGGCGGACGGCCGGCCCCGGCGACCTACCACGGCGGCACCCGGTGGGCCGAGTTCCTGCTCGCCGCGACCGACGGCGAGATCGGACCCGCGGAATACACCGACGTCGCCGAATCCGGCCTCTTCCACGGGCTGGGCGACTGGGTCTTCGCCGGGGTCCTGCACGGCGACGACGAGTTCGGCGTCGCCCAACTGCGGCGGTACGCCGCCGACCACGACGTCGACATCGGCGTGGTCACCCGGATGCGCCCGTACGCCGCCGCGTTCGTCGAGGCCGCCGCCCGCGAGATCCTCGCCACGAACCCGACCCTGGTCGGCTTCAGCACCACCTTCATGCAGAACGCGCCGAGCCTGGCCACCGCCCGCCGGCTGCGCGAACTGGCACCCGACCTGACGATCGTCTTCGGCGGCGGCAACTGCGACGGCGCCATGGGCAGCGCCATGCACCGCAACTTCCCCTTCATCGACCACGTCATCCGGGGCGAGGGCGAGATTGCCTTCCCGGCCCTGCTCGACGCCATCGACGGGAAGATCCCGTTCGCGGACGTACCCGGGCTCTCCTGGCGCGACGGCGACCGGCGGCACGACAACCCGCAGGGCAGCCTGGTCCCGCCCGGACTCATCCCGGTGCCGGACTTCGACGACTGGTTCGAACTGATGGCCGACTCGCCGGTCAACGAGTACGTCGAACCGAAGCTGGTCCTGGAGGGCGCCCGGGGCTGCTGGTGGGGCGAGAAGCACCACTGCACCTTCTGCGGCCTCAACGGCACCGGCATGCAGTTCCGGGCCAAGGCACCGGACGCCCTGATCGCCGAACTGACCACACTGGTCAGCCGCCACCAGACGCTCGACGTCATCATGGTCGACAACATCATCGACAACCGGTACTTCCGCGACGTGCTGCCCCGCGTCGCCGACCTCGACTGGGACCTGCGGATCCACTACGAGGTGAAGTCCAACCTGCGCCCCGACGAGATCGAGGCACTGCGGCGGGCCGGCGTCACCCACGTCCAACCCGGCATCGAGTCGCTGGTCAGCCCCGTACTGAAGCTGATGGACAAGGGCGTGACCGGCGTCCGCAACGTCCGTACCCTGCGCGACTGCGAGTCGGCGGCGCTGACCGTGACCTGGAACTGGCTGTACGGCTTCCCGACCGAGCGCGGCGCCGACTACCAGGCGATCCTGCGCCAGGTGCCGGCGCTGATCCACCTGCAGCCGCCGGCCGGTCTGGCCCGGATCCTGCTCGAACGGTTCAGCCCGTACTTCGAGAACCGGCTGCTCGGCTTCCCCGAGCGTCGGCCGGCCCGGCTCTACGACCACGTCTACGCGCTGCCGGCCGACCAGTTGACGGACATGGTGTATCTCTTCGACACCGATCCGGCCGGACTGTCCGACACCGACGCCGAACCGCTGGCCAAGCTGATCGACCTGTGGACCGACGGCTATTCGTCCAGCTCGCTGCAGGTGGTGAGCGAGGACGACGAGGAGATCGTGATCGCGGACCGGCGGGTCGGCTGGCCCGAACGCGAGCACCACATCGTCGGCGCCCCGTTCGTGGCGGCGTACCGGGAACTGGGCAACGGTCGTACGGCCAAGGCCCTGGCCGCCCGGCTCGCCGGGTACGGGCTCCCGGCCGACCGGGTCGACGCCTGGCTGCGGGAACTGTCCGAGCACGGACTCGTCTTCACCGAACAGGACCACTGGATCGCGCTGGCGACCACCACCGAGCCGCTGAAGGTGGGCTGACGATGACCACCACGACCCGACCGGCGATCGACGCCGCCGCCCTGCGTGCCGACCCGGCGGCGTACAGCCTGCGGGTGGTCGTCCTGCCCGAACCGCTGCGATTCGGGCAGGACGCCGCGCAGGACCTCGAACACCTGCGGCTGCTGCGTACCCTGACCAGCCACGCCGTACGGCTGCACTGGACGATCAGCGGCCGGCCGTCCTTCCCGCTGGAGACGTACGCCCACTTCGTGGCGCCGTCCGACGGCGTCGGCCTCGACGACATGGGCCACGCCGTCGAGTGGGCCCGCGACTACCGGTACGGCACGTTCTACTACCGCCGTGGCCCCGGCATCGTCACCGTGAAGGACGTCCGGCCGGGGCAGCCCGCCGCCCGGATGGTGATCGAGGAGGGCGCCGACCGGTTCGAGCGGCTGGCCGAGTCACCGGACGGCCTGCCCGGGCCGGGCGACGACGAACTCGTCACCGACGCCGTCGAGGCGGGGCTGGCCGTCGAGGCCGGCGGCCGGGCGCTGGTGCTGCCGTACCGGATGCGGCACTGGCCGGTGCCCTACCTCGCGGTCTGACGGCGTTGCCCGGCACGCCGGCGGCGCCGGTGTGCCGGCGCGGCCGGCGGTCAGACGAAGCCGCGCCGGGCGGCCTGCACGCCGGCCTGGAACCGGGTGCCGGCGTCCAGGCGTTGCATGAGCAGCGCCACCCGCCGGGCGAACGTGCGTTTGCTCATGTGCAGCCGGGCCGCCGCCTGCTGGTCGGTCAGCCCGTCGCCGAGGGCCCGGACCAGCTCCCGCCCGCCCTCGATGCCGTCGATGCCGGCGGCGACCCGGGCCGCTTCCGCCCGCCGTGCCGCCGTCTCCCAGACGGCACCGAACGCGGCGGCCATCGAGCCGGCCAGCACGACGTTGCGCATCCTGGTCAGCCGGTCGGGCTTGTGGCCGGGATCCTGCCCTGGCAGGTAGACCACGGCCCGGTCGCGGATCACCAGGAAGTAGGGCACCTGCGACGGGGTCGGCAGGGCGATCCCGTCGCGGGCCAGGGTGGCGAGCGGGCCGGTCGACGGTTCCCGTCCGGCGGCGTGCAGGAGCCGGACCGTGACACCCCGGGCCCGTAGGTCCTCGAACAGGTCCACCCGCAGCGGCAGCCGGTACGGCGCCGGCACCAGCACCAGGAGTTCGTTCCTGGTCAGTTCCGCCAGTTCGGCACCGAGCAGGGCGATGTTGATCTCGGCGGCCGGGCCGCGCCGCTCCTGGTACGTGGCCCGGTGCGGCACCGTGCGGTCGGGGCCGGCGGTCAGTCGCGTGCCCGAGGATGCCGTGTCGTCTCCGGTCACGTGATCACCTGTCGACCGGGCCGCGCCCCGCCGGCTCCCCGACGATGTCCCAGCCGTCGATGACACCGGTCAGCCGGGCACACAGTTCGCGCAGGCAGTGCTGGGCCCGCTCGTCGTCGGCCACCGCGACGAACGCGGCGATCCACATCATCCCCGCCCGCTCGATGACCTTGACGTGCTCGACCCGGTCCGTCTCGGACCGCAGTCCGAGGACCAGGTCACGCAGTGTCTCGGGCGTCAGCGGCGTCCGGTCCTCGCCGACCGGGGCGAGGGATACGGCCGATAGTTGCATGATTTCCGTCCAGGGTTCGTGGACACGTTTGGGGATTCATTGTTTTCTTTGTCTCGGAGCATGGTCAACGAGTGTGAACAGGCGTGAAAACGCCTGGCGCGATCACGCCACGGCGGCCGTACCGACCCTTGCCAACCTGAAGATCGTTTGAGACGGTGGTCGGCAGGGCGAGGAGGCCGAGTGTTCAGATCCCTTGGTCTGTCGACGACGGCAGAGGCGGTCTACCGCGCGATGCTGGCGGAGCCGACCTGGGGAGTGGTCGAACTTGCCGGGGCCCTCGGTGTGTCGGCGGGGCAGGTGCACGACGCGCTCGACGAGTTGATCGAACTCGCCCTGGTGCGCGAATCGGGCGATCGGCTTCGGCCGACGAATCCCGAGGTCGGGCTCGCCGCCCTGCTCGCCCGCGCCAAGGCGGGCATCGCCCGGCAGCAGTACGAGATCGAGGCCACCCAGGCCGCCATCGAGGCGCTCGCCGAGGCGCACGGCGAGAGCCGGCGCCGCGACCGGCTGGTGCGGCTGGACACCCTCGAGGCGGTGCGGGACCGGCTGGAGCACCTGGCCGCCCTGGCCCGCTCCGAGTGCCTGTCGTTCATTCCGGGCGGGGCGCGCAAGTTCGACGCCATCGCCGTCAGTAGGCCATTCCACCAACTCGCACTCGAACGCGGGATCACGGTCAGGGCCGTCTGTCAGGACAGCTTCCGCAACGACCCGGAAACGTCGGCGTACACGCGCTGGTTCAGTGAAATGGGGGGAGAGGCCCGGACAGTCCCACTCATCCATTTTCAACTTACTATCGTCGATAGCAGGCTGGCCCTGCTCCCGATCGACCCCGCCGACCCGCGCAAGGGAGCGATCGAGATCCACAGCCCGAGCGTGACCACCGCCGTGTGCGCCCTCTTCGACCAGGTGTGGTCGTCCGCCACCCCCTTCGGCAGCGCCGCCCCCATCGACGACAACGGTCTCGAACCACCCGAGCGGGAACTGCTCCGGCTGCTCGGCGACGGCCACACCGACGAGTCGGCGGCCCGCCGGCTCGGCCTGTCGGTCCGGACGATCCAGCGGATGATGTCCGACCTGACCGACCGGCTCGGCGCCGCCAGCCGCTTCCAGGCCGGCGCGAACGCCGTACGCCAACGCTGGCTGTGAGCACCGGACCGCCCGGATCATCGACTTTCGGCGACTGGCCGCCGACGATCCCCGACACCTAGCGTGGTCGCCAGGGCGAGCCGGACCCGGCCCGGCCCGTCACCGTCACGCGGAGGGGAACCGATGGACGCCCGCAAGACCGGCAAGCAACCCATGGCCGGCGACAAGCAGACCTACCTCGGCGTCCCACTTCTCAACAAGATCGTCCTCTTCGCCGGGTTGCCCGCCCTCGTACTGGCCCTCGGGTTCGGCCTTCCTCCGCTCGCCCGCTGGGCGCTGAGCTGGGAGGTCGGGCTGCCGATGGGCTTCGTCTTCCGGCTCTTCGCCGGCATCGACCGGCCCTGGGAGATCGCCGTCAACATGGCCATCTGGCTCGCGGTGGTGGCCGGGATCGCCCTCACGACGATGACCGAGTCGCTGAAGCTGACGGTCGGCGACACCGAACTGGGGATCGAGCGGGGCGAGGAGAAGAGGATCATCCCCCGTGCCGACGTGGCCGCCGTCTTCGTCGACGGCGACAAGGTCGTCGTCCTCGACCACGAGTCCCGCCACCTGCTGTACGAGACCCACGAGGCCGCCCCGGCGGTCATCGCCGGCGCCTTCCGCGGCCACGGATACCCGTGGCGGGACACCGATCCGTACGCCGACCTGTACCGCCCCTGGCATCTCGGCACCGCCGACCTGCCGCCCGCCGTGCACGACCTGCTCGCGATCCGCGCCTCGGCCTTGAAGAAAAAGGCCCACAAGGAGGTACGTGATCTGCGCGTCGCGATTGCGAAGCTCGACTACGTCGTCCGGGACGAGGGCGCCCAGCAGTACTGGCGCCCTCTCGTTGGCCCCGCGCCCGTGTAACAGAACCGAGCCGCCAGATCTTCGATCCTGGAGCGGTCAGGCGGGAAGTCAGGTTGTCGGGTCGAGGGGCTTCAGGCGTACGAGGACAATCTGCTTCAGGCGCTGGTCGATCATCGCCTGGATCCGGCGACGGCCACCGGCGTTGCACAGGACGTTCGAGTTGGACTTGACAAGCGACTGAACTGCGATGCCGAGCAGCCGAGCTGAGCCGGGCTGGGGGTGTTCCGGCGGCACTTCGCCCGGTTCCGGCCCCTGGTCACTGCGACCGCGCTGGGCACCGCTGCCGGGGTGCATACCCTGGTAACCGGCACCGTGGCGGCCAGGACCAGGGTCGGGGTGCTGCCGAGGGTTCGTGACAACGCCCTGGTGGTGCTCGGCCGCAGCCACGCCGAGATCACCGCCGCGCTGCTCGCGACCATCACCGCCGGCCGCCTGGCCGCCGAGACTCACCCGCACGCCGACTTCGCGGCACGGGTTGGCAAGGCCGCCGGCGTCGACGCTGCCGTGCGCGCCGTCGCGGACCTGTCCCCGCTGATCGGCGCGGCCGGTTTCCAGCGGGCCCACCCGATCGCCAAGGCCCGCGCCGACCTGACCGGGCTGCTGTACGCCGATGGCATCCACGACAGCCTCTACCGGTCCGGCGGCATGAGCCTTGTGGCTGACCCGGTCGCCCCGGTGGTGCCGATCCGGACCGACATCGCGGCCGCCGAACGCAACGGTAACGCTGCGTGAACACGTAGACGGCGTGCCAGCCCAACGAGGGCGGCACGCCGTCAGCCGTGCGTCACAGCACGTGGAAGCCGTTCTCGAGTTCGAACGTCGTGCCCTCGGCCTTGGCCCGCAAAGCGGCGATCACCCGCCGTGCCAGCAGTTCCGACATGCGCTGCTCGATCTGCTTCTGGTCGCACCAGGCCCAGCTGGAAAGTTCGTCCGGCGGCAGGTGGATGTCGGCGATGCCCAGCTCGTCCAGGGTGTCGCCGTCGTAGACGTACATGACGCCCTCGGTGCGGCCCGGCCGGGGCGGCACCCAGTCGACCACCAGCAGCCGTCCCGGCGTAACGGTCTTGCCCAGTTCCTCTTTCACCTCGCGTATCGCGGCCTGCCGCGGCGACTCGTTCTCGTCGACGCACCCGCCGACGATCTCCCAGTAGTCCTTGTAAACAGGCTCGACAAGCAGCGCCCGCCCGGCTCCGTCGGTGAACAGGACGGCTGCGCCCATGCGCTTCCGTGGAAGCGTCGCGGTGTAGTCGCTGGAAGCGGTCACCACCGCAGGCTACCCGTGCCCGTCACGGCCAGGTGCGCACCTCTGCCAGACTCCTCCGGGCGAGGCCGTCTCCCACAGATCAACAATTGCGAGAGATTCACTGAAGCCCCATCGGGCAACGGCCGTTACCACGGGCGGCGATCCGCCAGAACGCCTTCACGCAGGTTTGCCACGTGGGCGTGTGCGGGTGGCCTCGTACGGCGGTGAGCGTGCCCTCTCCTACCCGGCTGGCTACTGTGACGGGCGTGATTCGTGTTCTCCTCGTCGACGACGAGTCCATGATCCGCCTCGGGCTGGCCACGGTGCTCGGCGCCGGCCGGGACATCGAGGTGGTGGGGGAGTCGGCCGACGGCGCCGGGGCGCTGGACGCCGTTGCGCGGCTGCGGCCGGACGTCGTAATGATGGACATCCGGATGCCCGGCATGGACGGCCTGGCCGCCACCGAGGCGCTGCGTACGGTCGCGGGTGCCCCGGCGGTCATCGTGCTCACCACGTTCGACACCGACGACCACATTCTCCGCGCACTGCGGGCCGGGGCCAGCGGCTTCCTGCTCAAGGACACCCCACCGCTGGAGATCATCGACGCGGTGCGCCGGGTCGCCGGGGGCGAGTCGATGCTGTCGCCGTCGGTGGTCGGCAGGCTGATCGAACACGTGGTGCGCGACGAGGACCGCGGCGACCGGATCGACCGGGTGGAGCGGGCCCGGAGCATGTTGGGCCGCCTCACCGAACGGGAGCGCGAGGTCGCCGAGGCGGTCGGGCAGGGCCTGTCCAACGCCGAGATCAGCGTCGAGCTGTTCATGAGCGTCGCCACCGTGAAGGCGTACGTGTCCCGGGTGCTGACCAAGATGGACTGCGCCAACCGGGTGCAGGTCGCCATCCTCGTCCACGACGCCCGGGGCTGACCCGGCGCCTCGACCGGGGTCCCGTCAGCCGGTCCGGTCCTTCAGCGGATACGGGATGAAGGTGCTGCGGTTCTCGTCGAGGTCGAGGCGGCGGCTGATCGGGGCGGCGGCCCGTTGCGGGCAGGTCATCCGTTCGCAGGTCTTGCAGCCGGGGCCGATCGGCGTCGCGGCCTCGGTCGCGTGCAGGTCCATGCCGGCGGAGTAGACCAGCCGGCCGGCGTGCCGGGTCTCGCAGCCCAGCCCGATGGCGAAGACCTTGCCGGGCTGACCGTAGCCGCCGTGGTGCCGGATGACGGTACGGGCGATCCACAGGTAACGCTGCCCGTCCGGCATCGCCGCGACCTGGGCCATCACCCGGCCCGGGGCGCTGAACGCCTCGTACACATTCCACAGTGGACACGTGCCGCCCGAGCGGGAGAACGGGAAGCCGGTCGCGGACTGGCGCTTGGACATGTTGCCGGCGCGGTCGACCCGGACGAACGAGAACGGCACACCGCGCGCCTTCGGGCGCTGGAGCGTGCTCAACCGGTGGCAGACACTCTCCCAACCCATCGCGAAATGGTTGGTCAACAGGTCGATGTCGTAACGCATATCCTCCGCCGCCGTGAGGAACCGCTGATACGGCAGAATCACCGCCGCCGCGAAGTAGTTGGCCAATCCGACCCGCATGAGAATCTGCGTCTGTACGTCCTCGAACCGTTCCTGCTCGATGATCTCGTCAATGATGTCGGTGTATTCGAGAAGTGCGATCTGGGCGCCCATCCGGATCGCCTCCTGCCCCGCCCGCAGCGACGTCGACAGGTGCAGGGTGCGGGTCTGCGGCCGGTAGCGGTGCAGGTCGCCGGCGAGCGCGTCGGTGTCCTGCCGGACAATCCGGATGCCGTGCCGGTCGGCCAGCCGGTCCCGCAGCGCCGACCGCGCCTCACCACGTCGTACGCCGATGGTCCCGGCCAACTCCTCGGCCGCCTCGTCCAGCTCCGGCACGTAGTTCTGCCGCCGGTAGAAGAAGTCGATGACCTGGTCGTGCGGGCTGCGGCCGCCGACCATGTCGCGGTCGCCGACCAACTCGGTGAGCTGTTCGTTGACCTGCTGGTAGCGGCGGTGCAGGTCGATCACGGCCTCGGCCACCTCGGGCAGCCGGTTGGCCAGCTCGGTCAGGTCGGGGACGGTGGCCCGGGCGCCGAGCGCCTCCCGCAGGTTGGCCACCAGCCGCGGCCCGTCGTGCGGGGCGAAGAACGCGGTGTCGATGCCGAAGACCTCGGTGATCCGCATCAGTACGGCCACGGTCAGCGGGCGGGTGTCGTGCTCGATCTGGTTGAGGTAGCTGGGCGAGATGGCGAGCTGCCGGGCCAGTTCGATCTGGCTGATGCCCCGGTCCTCGCGCAGCCGACGCAGCCGGGCGCCGGCGAACGTCTTGGTCATCGCGACTCCTCTCCGGCGGCGGGATCCCGACACATTAACACCTCTGCTAAAAGGCTCTTTCGCAAGTTGGCAAAAAGCGCTTTCCAGTTTTCAATAATTGGCTGATTCCGTATCTCGACCCGATGATCCGCCCGGTGCCATGGTGTGGACACCCCGTTTCCGGCAAGCCGAAGGAGAGACCCATGAGCACAGCGGCAGAGCAGTTGCGGACCGAGTGGGCCACCCAGGCCCGGTGGCAGGGCGTCGAGCGCAGCTACCGCGCCGAGGACGTCGTACGGCTGCGCGGGGCGATCCAGGAGGAGCACACGCTCGCCCGGCGCGGCGCGCAGCGCCTGTGGCAACTGCTGCACGAGGAAGACTACGTCCACGCCCTCGGCGCCCTCACCGGCAACCAGGCCGTGCAGATGGTCCGCGCCGGCCTCAAAGCCATCTACCTGTCCGGCTGGCAGGTCGCCGCCGACGCCAACCTGTCCGGCCACACCTACCCCGACCAGAGCCTCTACCCGGCCAACTCGGTGCCCGCCGTGGTCCGCCGGATCAACAACGCGCTGCTGCGCGCCGCCCAGATCACCACCGCCGAGGGCACCCCGACCGACCACGACTGGCTCGCCCCGATCGTCGCCGACGCCGAGGCCGGGTTCGGCGGCGTACTCAACGCGTACGAGCTGATGACCGCGATGATCGCGGCCGGCGCGGCGGGCGTGCACTGGGAGGACCAGCTCGCCTCCGAGAAGAAGTGCGGCCACCTCGGCGGCAAGGTGCTCATCCCGACCGGCCAGCACGTGCGGACCCTCAACGCCGCCCGGCTCGCCGCCGACGTCGCCGGGGTACCGTCGGTGATCGTCGCCCGGACCGACGCGCAGGCCGCCACCCTGATCACCACCGACGTCGACGAGCGGGACCGGCCGTTCACCACCGGCGAGCGGACCGCCGAGGGCTTCTACCGGGTCCGCAACGGCGTCGAGCCGTGCATCGCCCGCGGCCTCGCCTACGCGCCGTACGCCGACCTGCTCTGGATGGAGACCAGCACCCCGGACCTGGAGGTGGCCCGCCGGTTCGCCGAGGCGATCAAGGCGGAACACCCGGACCAGTTGCTGGCCTACAACTGCTCGCCGTCGTTCAACTGGCGCAAGCACCTCGACGACGCCACCATCGCCAAGTTCCAGCGCGAACTCGGGCACATGGGCTACAAGTTCCAGTTCATCACCCTGGCCGGCTTCCACGCCCTGAACTACTCGATGTTCGACCTGGCCCGCGGCTACGCCACCGACGGCATGCCGGCGTACGTCTCGCTGCAGGAGAAGGAGTTCGCCGCCGAGGACGCCGGCTACACCGCGGTGAAGCACCAGCGTGAGGTCGGCACCGGCTACTTCGACCTGATCAGCACCGTGCTCAACCCCGCCGCCGAGACGACCGCGCTGCGGGGTTCGACCGAAGAGGAGCAGTTCTCATGACAGTCCAGGTCACCGGCCCGATGGGCGACCGGTTCGAAGAGGTCCTCACCCCGCACGCGCTGGAGTTCCTGGTCGCCCTCGACCGGGAGTTCGCCGCCCGTCGGGTGGCACTGCTGGACACCCGGCGGGCCCGCCGGGCCCGGTACGCCGCCGGCCAGCTGCCCGACTTCCTGCCCGAGACCGCCGCCGTCCGCGCCGACCCGACCTGGCGGGTGGCGCCGCCGGCACCCGGACTCGTCGACCGCCGGGTGGAGATCACCGGCCCGACCGACCGGAAGATGACCGTCAACGCCCTGAACTCCGGGGCCAGGGTGTGGCTCGCCGACTTCGAGGACGCCACCGCCCCGACCTGGCACAACGTCGTCAACGGCCAGCTCAACCTGATCGACGCCCTCGACCGGCGGATCGACTTCACCAGCCCGCAGGGCAAGCGGTACGTCCTGTCCGACGACCCGGCCACCATCGTCGTCCGGCCGCGCGGCTGGCACCTGGTCGAGAAGCACATCGTCATCGACGGCCGCCCCGTCTCGGCCAGCCTGGTCGACTTCGGGCTCTACCTCTTCCACTGCGCGCGGCGGCAGCTCGACGCCGGCCGCGGGCCGTACTTCTACCTGCCCAAACTGGAGAGCCACCGCGAGGCCCGGCTGTGGAACGACGTCTTCGTCTTCGCCCAGCACTACCTCGGCATCCCGCAGGGCACCATCCGCGCCACCACGCTGATCGAGACCATCACGGCCGCGTTCGAGATGGAGGAGATCCTGTACGAGTTGCGGGAGCACTCCGCCGGACTCAACGCCGGCCGGTGGGACTACATCTTCAGCGTCATCAAGAACTTCGGGCAGTGGCCGGACTTCGTCCTGCCGGACCGCGCTGACGTGACGATGACCGTGCCGTTCATGCGGGCGTACACCGAACTGCTGGTGCGGACCTGCCACAAGCGTGGCGCGCACGCGATCGGCGGGATGGCCGCCTTCATCCCCAGCAGGGACCCCGAGGTCAACAAGGTCGCCCTCGCCAAGGTCCGGGCCGACAAGGAACGCGAGGCCGGCGACGGCTTCGACGGCTCCTGGGTGGCCCACCCCGGCCTCGTCCCGGTCTGCCGCGAGGTCTTCGACGCCGTGCTGGCGGACCGGCCCAACCAGGTCGACCGGCTCCGCGACGACGTGTTCGTCACCGCCGCCGACCTGCTCGCCGTCGACAAGACCCCCGGCCAGGTCTCGCTGGCCGGAGTACGGTCCAACATCGCCGTCGCCCTGCGCTACTTCGACGCCTGGGTCGCCGGTACGGGCGCGGTCGCCATCTTCGACCTGATGGAGGACGCCGCCACCGCCGAGATCGCCCGTTGCCAGGTGTGGCAGTGGCAGACCCACGGCACGCCGCTCGCCGACGGCGGCGTGGTCACCGCCGACCTGGTGCGGTCGCTGGTCGCCGAGGAGTCGGCGAAGCTGGCGCAGGGGCGTACCGGCGCCGACCGGGAGCGGGCCCTCGCCGCGGCGGCGGTCTTCGACCAGAACGCCCTCGCCGAGGACCTGCCGGCGTTCTTCACCACCGACGCCTACGCCCGGCACCTGGTCGAGTCGACGTAGGTGTCGCTGTCGGCGCCCACAGCGAATCCGGCGTACGTACCGCGAACTCGCTGTGGGCCACGACAGGCAGCCGGGCCCGGGACAGACAGCCGGATCCGGGAGGCCGGGAGACGGGGCCAGCGCGGCCGGCCCGCCCGGCCCTAGCCTCTACCCATGGAGACGAACTGGGCCGGTAACCACAGCTACCGGGCGGTCGGGGTGTGCGAGCCGGCATCCGTGGACGAACTGCGCGACGTCGTGGCCCGCGAGGACCGGGTACGGGCGCTCGGCTCCCGGCACTCGTTCACCGACATCGGCGACAGCGCCGGCCTGCTGGTGTCGCTCGCCGGACTGCCGGCCGACGTCGAGATCGACCCGGACCGCCGGCAGGTCACCGTCGGTGGCGGCGCCCGGTACGGCGAGGTCGCCGAGGCGCTGCACGCCAAGGGCTGGGCGCTGGCCAACCTCGCCTCCCTGCCGCACATCTCGGTCGCCGGGGCGGTGGCCACCGGCACGCACGGCTCCGGCGACCGCAACGGTTCGCTGGCCACCGCCGTCGTCGCCGTCGAGATCGTCGGACCGGACGGCGCGATCCGGCGGCTCACCCGGACCGACCCGGACTTCGACGGCAGCGTCGTCGCCCTCGGCGCGCTGGGCATCGTGGTCCGGCTGACCCTCGACATCGAGCCGGCGTACGACGTGCGCCAGACGGTCTACACCGGACTGTCGTGGGACGCCGTGCTCACCGACCTCGACGCGGTCACCGCCGGGGCGTACAGCGTCAGCCTCTTCACCGACTGGGTCGGCGACCGGGTCGACCAGGTCTGGCACAAGAGCCGCGCCGGCGAACCACCGGCGGACTTCCTCGGCGCGCCCCGCGCCGACGCCACCCGGCACATGCTGGCCGGCGCCGACGTCGCGGCCGTCACCGGTCAGCACGGCGTGCCCGGCCCGTGGCACGAGCGGCTGCCGCACTTCCGGATGGCGTTCACCCCCAGCCGGGGCGAGGAACTCCAGAGCGAATACCTGGTGCCGAGGCGGCACGCCGCAGCCGCCATCACCGAACTGCGCCGGCTCGGCCCCCGGCTCGCGCCGGTCCTCCAGGTCGGCGAGATCCGTACGGTCGCCGCCGACCGGCTCTGGCTGAGCGGCGCGTACGGCACCGACGCCGTCGCCCTGCACTTCACCTGGGTACGCGACACCCCCGCCGTGTACGCCCTGCTGCCGGCGATCGAGGACGCGCTCCTGCCGCTCGGCGCCCGCCCGCACTGGGGCAAGTGCTTCGTCGCGACCGGTGCGGCGGTGCGGGCGGTGTATCCACGGCTCGACGACTTCGCCCGGCTGCGCGACCGGGTCGACCCGGCCGGCAAGTTCGGCAACGCCTTCCTCGACCGGGTGCTCGGGTCAGCGTAGGTCCAGCACGCCCCGGTCGAGGACCGGCCGGCCCCGGCCGTCGACCGCCTGGAACAGCGCGCCGGCCGGGCGCCGCCACACCAGCACGGTGAGGGTGTCACCGGGGAACAGTGGTGCGCTGAACCGGGCGCTGATCCGCCGTACCCGCTCGGGGTCACCGCCGGCGACGGTGTGCAGCAGGGTCCGGCCGGCGAAGCCGTACGTGCACAGCCCATGCAGGACGGGGCGGGGAAGTCCGGCGCGGGCGGCCACCGCGGGATCGGAGTGCAGCGGGTTGCGGTCGCCGTTGAGCCGGTAGAGCAGCGCCTGGTCGGGGCGGATCGGGTGGCTAACGGTGTGGTCGGGGTGTTCGGTCGGCCGTTTCCAGTCGGCGACCGGGGCGCGGTGGCCGCCGAAGCCGCCGGCGCCGATGACGAACATGGCCCGCTCGACGGTGGCGAGCGGGTCGCCGTCGGCGTCGTGGATCTCGGACCGGTGGTGCAGCAGGGCGCCGCTGGTCTGGTCGTACACGCCGGTGACCGTGGCGGTGGTGCGGGCCCGGCCGGCGGGCGGGATCGGCCGGTGCAGGGTCAGGGTCTCCCCGGCGTGCCGGACGGCGGCCGGCTCGCCGAGGTACGGCGGGTCGGCGGCGAGCAGGGTGGCGAAGGTCGGCAGGACGGCGTGCGGGCGGCCGGCGGAGTTCTCGGTGGTGAACCGGAGTTCGTCGGTGGGGTCGGTCTGTCCGGCGCCGACGCCGAGGGCGTAGAGGATCGCGTCGCTGGCGGTCCAGCCGCGTTCGGTCACCGTCCGTGCGTAACAGTCTCGTGAAGAGAGTGGAGTCTGGGCCGCCCCATGGACACGTTCGGTAATCGGCTCGTCTGACACGGAAGGGGGATCCGAATCCGGATCTCCCGCGCCAAGCGGCTTGTTCAGGTACTTCATGGTTGTTACCTCCTCGGCGCACCGTCAGTGAGATGGGAGGTCCACCGGAGTCTGCCTACTCTCTGTATCTAGAGGTGGAGCCGTTGTGGTCTTGACCTGTTAACTGCATCGCAGTAGCGTCCCATATTAAGCAACCAAGACCACAATATGAGCCGCGCAAGTCTGGGGTAGCCATGAGAATGCGAGCTTTGCGGGCCGCGGCCGCAGCCCTGCTGATGACCGTCGCCGTCGCGGCGTGTTCCGAGAACCAGTCGCCCGGAGAGTCCGGCGGCGACGCCACGACCTCCGTTGCCGTCAACTTCGGCGTCGGCGTCGACCCGGCGTACTCGCCGATCTACCTGGCCGACCAGGACAACCTCTTCGAGCAGGCCGGCCTCGACGTGACCGTGACCCAGTACCAGGAGGGCACCGGCGGGCTCGACGCCATCCTGGCCAAGCAGGGCCAGGTGACCGCCAGCACCGAGTCGAGCCTGCTCAACCGGGCCACCCGGGGCGACATCAAGGGCCTCGCGGTCTTCTCCCAGTCGCCGAGCTTCATCAAGCTCGTCGCCCGCTCGGGCATCAGCGACGTCGCCGGCATCAAGAAGTACGGCGTCGTGCCGGGCACCGTGAACGAGTACGCCACCAACAAGGTGCTCGACAGCCGCGGCATCAGCCGGGACTCCGTCGAGTTCGTCAACGCCTCGCCCGCCGAGATGCCGGCGCTGCTGCAGCGCGGCGACGTCGACGGCTACATCATGTGGGAGCCGTGGCCGTCGCGGGGCGTCGCCAACGGCGGCACGGTGCTGCTGACCAGCGGCGACATCGGCTACGTCTACAACCTGGTGATCGGCGTCGACGGCGCCTGGTACGAGGCCAACAAGGAGACGGCCAAGAAGGTCGTCGACACCATCGCCCAGGCGTGCGAGCAGCTCACCGCCGACCCGGCGAAGGCCGGCACGGTGACCGAGACCGCGATCAAGGTGCCGGCGGCCGAGGCGCAGACCCTCCTGGAGGGCGTCCAGTGCCAGGTCCGTGACTTCACCGACGACGACATCCGGCGCTACGACGAGATCGCCCAGTTCCAGCAGGACAGCGGGATCGTGACCCAGAAGGCCGACGCGGCGACCGTCATGGTCAGGGGAGTGGCGTGACCGGCTCCGGCTCCCCGGTGTCCGTCCGCGACGTCGACATCCGGTTCGGCGACTTCGTGGCGGTCCGCCAGGCGAACCTGGACATCGCTGCCGGGGAGTTCGTCTGCCTGCTCGGCCCGAGCGGCTGCGGCAAGTCGACGCTGCTCAACGCGATCGCCGGCTTCGTCAAGCCGGTCGGCGGGGAGGTGACCTGCGCGGGGGCGCGGGTCACCGCACCCGACGTGTCGCGCGGCGTGGTGTTCCAGAGCGCCGAGGCCCTGTTCCCCTGGCTGACCGTACGGCAGAACGTCGAGTTCGGGCCGCGGATGCGCGGCGTCGGCAAGGCGCAGCGGGCCACCGCCGTCGACCGCTACCTGACCATGGTCGGGCTCAGCCACAGCGCCGACCGGTTCCCCGGACAACTCTCCGGCGGCATGCGCCAGCGGGCGCAACTCGCCCGGGTGCTGGCCAACGAGCCGTCGGTGGTGCTGATGGACGAGCCGTTCGGCGCGCTCGACGCGCAGACCCGGCTGGTGATGCAGGTCGAACTCGACCGGATCTGGCGGGAGACCGGGGCCACGATCGTGTTCGTCACGCACGACATCGGCGAGGCGATCCTGCTCGGCGACCGCATCGTCACGATGACCGCCGGCCCCTCGGCGGCGATCAAGAACGTCTACCCGTGCGACCTGCCCCGGCCCCGTGACCTGACCGACCCGGCGAGCGCCGCGCTCTTCCGCCAGCTGCGCGAGGACATCGGCGCCGAGGTCGCCCGGACGCTGCGGGCCCAGGGCCTCGACGACGGGCACGACGGCCGGACGGGCGACGGGCACGACGGGTCGAACGGCCGGGACAGGAAGGCTCTGCGATGACCGTGGACGCACCCACCGCTCCGGAGAAGGCCCGCCCGGCCGCGCCCGGTCCGACCCGTCGAGGCAAGAGCCGCCCCCGGCTCACCCGGGTCGGGCTGTCGGTCCTGTCGGTGCTGCTCGGCATCGCCATCTGGGACCTGGTCAGCCGCAACTACACCGCCTTCTTCCTGCCCTCGCCGATGCTCACCTGGCAGGGCGCGGTCGAACTGGTCCAAGACGGCACGCTGTGGAGTTCGATCAGCGCCTCGTCGACCCGGATCCTGACCGGCTGGGCGCTCGGCGTCGTGATCGGCGTACCGGTCGGGCTGCTGATGGGCTGCGTGCCGTGGCTGCGGCTGATGCTCGACCCGTACATCCAGTTCTTCCGGTTCGTGCCGCCGATCGCCTTCGTCACGCTGGCGATCATCTGGCTCGGCCCGGGCGAGGCGTCGAAGGTCGCGCTGATCTTCTACACGACCGTCTTCATCGTCGCGCTCAACACCCTGGCGGGGGTCCTGTCGGTCGACGAACTCCGGCTGCGGGCGGCCCGGGCGCTCGGTGCCAATCCGGTCCGCACCCTGGTCTCGGTGGTGCTGCCGTCGACCGTGCCGCACGTGGTGACCGGAGCCCGGCTCGCCATGGGCAACTCGTTCCTGACGATCGTCTCCGCCGAGATCGTGGCGGCGCAGAGCGGCCTCGGATCGCTGATCTGGACCGCCCGCAACTACGCCAAGACCGAGTGGGTCTTCGTCGGCATCATCGCCCTCGGCCTGCTCGGCTACCTCTTCGACTGGATCCTGCGGGTCGTCACCAGCAAGTCCCTGCGCCGCTACGGCGTCAACTTCTAGCCGGCCGGCGCCGTCGCCGGACAACCTCCGGCGACGGCGCCGGCGACGACCGCCCGCGACAGCGCGCCCACCACTACCGAAAGGCTCGCCATGCTGTGCATCGGCGTCGACATCGGTGGCACCTTCACCGACGTCATCGTGTACGAGCCGGCCACCGCCCGGCTCGCCGAGGCCAAGACCCTGTCCACCCCGGCCGACCCGGCCGCGGCCATCTTCGAGGGCCTGGCCAAGCTCGGCGTACGCCTCGACGCGGTCGACCGCTTCGTCCACGGCACCACCCGGGTCACCAACGCGCTGCTCGAAGGTTCCGGCGAGCCGGTCAGCGTGGTCGCCACCGAGGGCTTCCGCGACGTGCTGGAGATGGGGCTGGGGCACCGGCCGCAGCTCTACAGCGTCAAGGAGACGGCCCGGCCGCCGCTGGCCCCGCGCCGGCTGCGGCACGTGCTGCGGGAGCGGATCGGCGCCGACGGCAGCGTGGTCCGGGCGCTCGACGCCGACGACCTCGACGCCGTACTGGACCGGGTGGCCGCCGCCGGGCCGAAGGCCGTCGCCGTCTGCCTGCTGCACTCGTACCGCAACCCGGCGCACGAGCGGGCGGCCGCGTCCCGGCTCGCCGAGCGCTACCCGGGCCTGGTCTGCACGATCTCCTCGGACGTGGTGCCGGAGCAGGGCGAGTACGAGCGGTTCGCGACCACCGTGCTCAACGCCAGCGTCCGCTCGACGGTCGCCGACTACCTGCGCGGGCTCGGTACGGCGCTCGCCGAAGGCGGCTACGCCCAGCCGCTGTCGATCATGACGAGCAGTGGCGGGGTCGTCTCCACCGACGAGGCCGGCCGGCTGCCGATCAACCTGGCCCTGTCCGGTCCGGCCGGCGGGGTCGCCGCCAGCGTCCACGTCGCCGGCCTGGCCGGCTATCCGAACGTGATCACCTGCGACATCGGCGGCACCAGCACCGACGTCTGCCTGATCAAGAACGGCGCCCCGTTGATGACCAACGACGGGAAGATCGCCGGATACCCGAACCGCACCTTCCAGGTCGAGATCAACACGATCGGCGCCGGCGGTGGCTCGATCGCCTGGCGGGACCTCGGCGGCGAACTGCGGATCGGCCCACGCAGCGCCGGCTCGACCCCCGGCCCGGCCGCGTACGGCCGCGGCGGAACCGAGCCGACCACCACCGACGCGCACGTCGTCGTCGGCCACCTCGACCCGCAGGAGAGCCTCGGCGGCGAGGTACGCCTTGACGTCGACGCCGCCCGCGCCGCCGTCGGCCGGCTCGCCACCGAGTTCGGCCTCGACGACCTGGAACTCGCGCACGGCATCCTCCGGATCGCCACGATCAAGATGACCAGCGCGATCAAGGAGATCTCGGTCGCCTGCGGTCACGACCCCCGCGACTTCGTGCTGATGCCGTTCGGCGGCGCCGGCCCGATGCACGCCACCGCCCTCGCCGACGAACTCGGCATCCGCCGGGTGCTGGTGCCACCGGTCCCCGGCAACTTCTCCGCGCTCGGCTTCGTCACCGCCCAGGCCCGGCACGACTACGTCCGTACCGTCCTGGTGCCGGCCGACGAGACCGGGCTGTCCGCCGTACGCGCCGTCGTCGCCGAACTGCGCGACGTGGCCCGGGCCCAGCTCAAGGCCGAGGACGGCGTCGAACCCGACCAGGTCACGTTCGGGCTGTCGGTCGGGATGCGGTTCCGGGGCCAGAGCTTCGACCTCGCCGTACCCGTCGACGACGTGCCGGCGACCGCCGAGGACCTGGTGGCGGCGTTCCACGCCGCCTACGCCGAGCGGTACGCGTACGCCCGCTCCGGGCACCCGGCCGAGATCGTCAACTGCCGGCTGACCGCTTTCGGCCCCCGACCCGCCGTACGGTTCACCGCCCCGACCGGCGGCTCGCCCGAGCCCGACCGGACCCGGATCTACGGTGCGGCCGGTTGGGTCGACGCCACCGTCTGGCGGCGTACCGAACTGGCCCCCGGCCGTACGGTGCCCGGCCCGGCCGTCGTACGGGAGAACGGCAGCACCACCGTTGTCGGCGCCGGCTGGACCGCCACCGTCGACGACCACGGGAACCTGCTGCTCGTCCGGGAGTGACCGTGATCCCACCCGCTCTCGACGCCACCGTCCTGGACCGTGCCGCCCGGCATCCGGACCGGCCCCTCTACGTGTTCGACGACGGCCGGCCGGTGTCGGCCGGCGAGTTCGCCGAGCTCGCCGGCCGGGGCGCGGCCGTGCTCGCCGCGCTCGGCGTCGGCCGGGGCGACCGGATCGCGGTGTGGGCCGAGAACGGCCCCGGCTGGCTGGTCCTGCTCGCCGCCGCGGCCTGGCGGGGCGCCGCCCTGGTGACCCTGCACCCCGGCCTGACCACCCCGGAACTGACCACGGCCCTGGCCCGCAGCCGCCCGCGCCGGCTCTTCGTCGCCGACCGGGTCCGCGACCGCGACGGTCGGACCACCGCCGCGCAGGCCGTCGCCGGGCTGCCGGCCGACGCCCGCCCGGACGGCTGGCACGCGTACGGCGACGACCTGGCCGGGCTGCCCGGCTGGACCGACCCGGCCCCGGCCCCGACCGGGCACCCGGACGCCGCGCTGAACATCCAGTTCACCTCGGGCTCCACCGGCCCGGCGAAGATGGTCTCGCTCAGCGCCCGCAACCTGATCACCAACGCGGAGTGGACGGCCGCCGCCGCCCGGCTCGGCGCCGACGACCGGATCGCCTCGCCGCTGCCGCTGGCCCACGCCGCCGGCCTCGGCAGCGGCGCCGTACTCGCCCTGGTCAGCGGGGCACTGTGGGTGTCGGCCCGCAGGTTCCGGTCCGAACCGGTGCTGGCACAGATCGCCCGGCACCGGTGCACCGTGCTGCAGGCCGTACCGACGATGGCGACCATGCTCGCCGACCGGGTCGAGGCCGACCCGGACCGGTACGACCTGTCGTCGCTGCGGGTCGGGTTCCTCGGCGGCGCCCCCTGTGCCCCGGCCCTGCTGGCCCGCACCCGCCGGGTGCTCGGGCTGGACCGGATCGCGGTGATCTACGGCCAGACCGAGGCCGGACCGACGATCAGCGTCGACCCCGGCGACGGAACCTGCGGCCTGCCCGGCAGCACCGTCGGCCGGATCGTGCCGGCGCTGTCCGCCGTCGTGGTCGCCCCCGGCACCCGGACCGAACTGCCCGCCGGCCAGGCCGGCGAACTGCTGGTCCGCGGTGACTCGGTGACCGCCGGCTACGTCGACGACCCGGCAGCCACCCGGGCGGCGATCACCGAGGACGGCTGGCTGCGTACCGGCGACCTCGGCGCCCTCGGCGTCGACCGGATCTTCACCCTCACCGGCCGGGTCAAGGAACTGATCATCCGGGGCGGTGAGAACGTCAGCCCGGCCGAGGTGGAGGCCGCGCTGCTCCACGATCCGGCCGTCGCCCAGGTCTGCGTACTCGGCGTGCCGTCGCCGCGCTGGGGCGAGGAGGTCGGCGCGCTCGTCGTCGCCGCGACCGGCACCGAACCGGACCCCGACCGGCTCGCCGGGGTCGCCGCCACCCGGCTGGCCCGGCACAAGGTGCCGACGCTGATCCGTACGGTTCCGGGCCTGCCGCTGCTGCCGTCCGGAAAGGTCGACCGGCGTGCCGCGCTCGGCCTGCTCACCGGTGAGGGGGACCGCTGATGCAACTCGGCTCCTGTTTCCTGGACTCGCTGACCGTCACCAGCTTCTTCGGCAACGCCGAGATGCGCGGCGTCTTCAACGACCGGCAGCTCATGCAGTCCTGGCTCGACGTCGAGGCGGCCCTGGCCCGTGGCCAGGCGAGCCTCGGCACCATCCCGTCGGCCGCCGCCCGGGCGATCACCGAGACCGCCCGGCTCGACCGCCTCGACACCGCGGTCCTCGCCGCCGACGCGGCCGACACCGTGCACCCGCTGGTGCCGCTGGTCCGGGCACTGACCGCCGCCTGCCCCGGCGACGCCGGCCGCTACGTCCACCTCGGCGCGACCACCCAGGACGTCATGGACACCGGCTTCGTGCTGCGCGCCCGGGCCGGCCTGGACATCGTCCAACGCCAGGTCGACGAGTTGGTACGCATCCTGCGCCGGCTCGCGCTGCGGCACCGCACCACCCCGATGCCGGCCCGTACCCACGGCCAGCAGGCGCTGCCGACCACGTTCGGGCTGCGCTGCGCGGTGTGGCAGAGCGAACTGCAACGGCACCGGTCCCGGCTGGCCCAGATGCGGGACCGGCTGCTGGTCACGAGCATGGGCGGGGCCGCCGGCACGATGGCCGGCTACGGCCCGCAGGCGTTCGCACTCGAACGCGCCGTCGCCGACGAACTCGGCCTCGGCGTCGCCGACACCCCGTGGCACGCCACCTCGGACCGGTTCGCCGAGTGCCTGATGGTGCTCGGGCTGGTCGCCGCCAGCGCCGAGAAACTGGCCCGGGAGGTCTACTTTCTCGGCCGTACCGAGGTCGGCGAGGCGTACGAGCCGCAGCGGGCCACCCAGGTCGGCAGCAGCACCATGCCGCACAAGCGCAACCCGATCCGATGCGAGGCGGTCATCGCCGCCGCCGGCACGCTGCGCGCCCAGGTGCCGCTGGCGTTGCAGACCATGGTCGCCCAGGACGACCGCGACATGGGCGTCGGCATGACCCTGTGGAAGCTGCTGCCGGAGTGCTTCATCCTCATCGGCGGCGCCCTGGAACGGCTGGTCGAGGTCTTCGGCGACCTCGGCGTCAACCCGGACCGGATGCGGTCCAATTTGGACATCACCGGCGGGCTGGTGCTCTCCGAGGCGGTCATGCTCCGCCTCGCCGGCCCGCTCGGCCGCGAGCAGGCCCACCACCTGGTGATGCGGATCGTCCGCGACAGCCTGGAGCAGAACCGGCCGTTCGCCGACGTGCTGCGCGCCGACCCGCAGGTGGCCGCCGCCCTGCCCGGCACCGAACTGGCCGGGCTTCTCGACCCGCTGTCGTACGTCGGCCACGCCGCCGCGCTGGTCGACCGCGCCCTACTGAACTCGGAGTCGCCGTGACCGCTGAACAGTCCGTGCTGCTGCACCGCTCCGGCCGGCTGGCCCGGGTGACGCTGAACCGGCCGGTCAAACGCAACAGCTTCGACCTGGCGATGCTCGCCCGCTTCGAGGACGTGCTCCACGAACTCGGCCGGGACCGCGACGTCGAGGTGGTGGTGCTCACCGGCGCGGATACGGCGTTCTGCGCCGGCACCGACCTGCGTGAGCTGGCCGGCCTCGACGCCGAGACCACCATGTACGTCCAGCGCCGCACCGCCGAACTTGTCGAACGCTGGTACCGGCTGGAGCAGACCACGGTCGCCGCCTTCAACGGGCCGGCGATCGGTTCGGGGGCCGTACTCGGGCTCGCCAGCGACCTGCGGGTGGCCGCCGACAGCGCGTACTTCACCTTTCCCGAGGTGACCTTCGGCATCCCGCTGACCTGGAGCGGCATGGCGATCCTCGCCGACCTGGTCGGCGCCGACCTGGCCAAGCGCTGGCTGCTGCTCGGCGAGCGGGTCGAACCCGCCGACATGCTCGCCCTGCGCCTGGTCACCCGGGTGGTTGACGCGGACGGGCTACCCGACGCCGTCACCGGCATCACCGACCGGCTGCTCGCCACCTCGGCGGTCGGCCGCTCGATGACCAAGCGGGCCGCCCGGCTGGCCGGCCCCCGGTTCGACGCGGTCGCCAACGACTCCTACCTCGGCGCGCTGAGCGTCGCGCTGCGCCCGCCCGGCGACTACCTCGACCGCGGTGCCCGGTGAGGGTCTTCGAGGCGATCGCCGACGCCGTCGTGGCGCACGGCGTCGACACCGTCTTCGGCCTGCTCGGCGACGCCAACATGTTCCTGGTCGCCGACCTGGTGAACCGGCACGGCGTACGGTTCGTCGCGGCCCGCAACGAGAACGCCGCGGTGATGATGGCCGACGGGTACGCCCGCACGACCGGCCGGTGCGCGGTCGCCACCGTCACCCAGGGGCCGGGGCTGGCGGTCGCCGGGGCGGCGCTGACCATCGCCCGGCAGGCCCGCACCCCGCTGGTGCTGATCGCCGGCGACACCCCGCCCGGCGACCCGTTGCACGTGCAGAGCTTCGACCAGCAGCCGTACGCGCTGGCCACGGCGGGCAGGTTCGTGCCGGTCACCGGCGCCGGAACCGCCGTACGCGATGTCGGGCTGGCGTTCCGGGCGGCCCGCGAGCTGCCCGGCCCGGTCGTCCTGAACCTGCCGATCGACCTGCAGGAAGAGTCCGTGCCGGCGGGCACACAGGCGGCACCGCCGGTGCTGCCCCGCCCGCCGTGCCCGCTCGTGCCGGATCCCGCCGACGTCGAAGCGCTCGCGCAGCGGCTGCGTACGGCCGACCGTCCGGTGCTGCTCGCCGGCCGGGGCGCCGAACCGGCCGCCGACGCGATCAGGGAACTCGCCGACCGCAGCGGCGCGCTGCTGGCCACCACGCTGATGGCCGCCGGCCTGTTCACCGGCCACCCGTACGACCTCGGGGTGGCCGGCGGGCTGTCCCGGCCGCCGACCCGGCGGGTACTGGCCGGGGCGGACCTGGTGGTCACGTTCGGAGCCGGCCTCAACCGGTGGACCGCCGACCACGGTGTCCTCTTCGCGGACGCGACGGTGGTCAGCGTGGACGTCGACCCGGCCGCGATCGGCGCCCGCTGGCCGGTGGCCGCCGGGGTGGTCGGCGACGCGGGGGAGACGGCACGGGCGGTGTCGGCGCTGCTGGCACCGGTGGAACGGCCGTACTGGCGCAGCCCGGAACTGGCCGCCGAACTCGCCACGGCCGACCCGTTCGACGACCTCTACCTCCGGTCCACGGTGGACCGGATCGACCCGCGGGCGTTCATCCGGATCTGCGCCGAACGGCTGCCACGGGAGCGGACCACCGTCGTCGGTGTCGGTCACTTCGGCGGCTGGCCCAACCTGCTGCTCGACTCGGCCGCCACCGACCGGTCGTTCGTGGCGCCGTGGGAGTTCGGCAGCATCGGCGTCGGGCTGCCGTTCGCGGTCGGCGCCGCCGTGGGCCGCCCGGACCGGCCGGTGGTCGCCTTCGAGGGCGACGGCAGCCTGCTCACCGGACTCGGCGAACTCGACACCCTGGCCCGGGTCGGTGCCCCGGTCCTGCTGGTGGTCCTCGACGACGCCGCGTACGGCGCCGAGGTGCGCAAGCTCGCCCCGCGCGGGGTGGACCCGGACCTGGCCCGGTTTCCGGACCGGGACCTCGCCGCCGTGGCCCGCGCGCTCGGGGTGCCGGCGTGGACGGTCACCGACGAGGCGGGCGCGCGGGCGGCCTTCGACGCGGTGCTGCCGCTGACCGGCCCGGCGCTGCTGCACGTGAAGGTCCGCCCCGACGTGGTGCAGGAGAAGTTTTGACCGGCTCAGTCGCCCCAGGCCTCGCCGAAGCCGTAGCCGAGTTGGCGGGACAGTTCGTCGGCGGTCCGGCACGCGGCGGCGGCGAGTTCCGCCATCCGGTCGCCGTCGACCCGGAAGATCGGGCCGGAGACGCTGATCGCGGCGGTGACCCGGCCGTGGCGGTCGCGGACCGGTGCGGCGACGACCCGCAGGCCCTCCTCGCTCTCCTGGTCGTTGAGCGCCCAGCCCTGCTGCCGGACGGTTGCCATCCGGGACACGAACGTGTCCAGATCGGTGATCGTGTTGGCGGTCAGGGCGGTGAACGGCGCGGTGGCCAGGGTGGCCCGCAGCGCGGCGTCGTCCTGGTCGATCAGCAGTGCCTTGCCGGCCGCGCTGCACCACAGCGGGATGCGCCGGCCGAGCCGGGAGACGAGCTGCAGGTTGCGGGTGCCCTGTACGACGTGGATCGAGATCGCGTCCAGGCCCTCCAGGACCGACAGGTTGACGCTCTCGCCCTCCTCCTCGGCCAGCCGGTGCACCAGCGGGCGGGCGAGGGTGTGCAGGTCGAGGCCGGCGAGGTAGCGCGCGCCGAGTTCGAAGACGGCGACCCCGAGCCGGTAGTTCCCGTTCTCCTCGTTGCGCTGGAGGAAGCCGGCGTCGGCCAGCGCCCGGAACAGCCGGCTGGCGGTCGACTTGTGTAGGCCGAGTTCGCGGCTGACGTCGCTGACCTTGCGCTCGGTCTCGGTGCCGCGGAAGGCGAGCAGCACGCTGAGCGCGCGGTCCAGCGCCTGCGTACCCGACTCGCGGGGGGCCGGCCCGTCGTCCGGGGTGGCGTCAGTGGCGTACGGCATCTTGCTTCCTCAACTCTCCGTTGCTAGGTTTCATAATATAACTCTAGGACCACATTATGGTCCACCTGAAGAGGTGGTCAGCCCGAGCGGTCCACCCGAAGAGGTGGCCAGTAGGAGCGGTCCACCCCGTTCTCCCGCCGCCGGGATCGAACCGGAAACCAGTGAGGCATCCGCATGACTGTGAACCCGATCGACCTGGAAGTCGTCACCGAAGGTCTCATCTCGATCGTCCGGGAGATGCGACAGACGATCTTCCGGACGGCGCACTCGCCGGTGATCGCCGACGCGCAGGACTTCTCCTGCGCGCTGTTCGACCCGCAGGGGCAGATGGTCGCCCAGGGGCGGGACATGCCCGGCCACGTCATCGCCATGCCGGCCTCGGTCGCCGAGATCTTCGCCGACTTCGCCGACGAGATGCGCCCCGGCGACCTCTACATCGTCAACGACCCCTACCGCGGCGGCAGCCACCTCAACGACGTCACCCTGATCAGCCCGGTCTTCGTCGACGGGAAGCTCTTCCTCTTCCCCTGCGTACGCATGCACTGGGCCGACATCGGCGGGATGACCCCGGGCAGCGTCTCCGGCCAGGCCACCGAGATCCTCCAGGAGGGTCTGCGGATCCCGCCGATCAAACTGATCGAGGAGGGCCGGCCCAACCGCGCCGCGTTCGACATCGTCTTCGCCAACGTCCGGATGGCCGACGAACGCCGCGGCGACCTCGAATCCAGCATCGCCGCCTGCCACACCGCCGAGCGTCGGCTGCGTGAACTCGTCGCCCGGCACGGCACCGGCCTCGTCCTCGAATCCGTCGCCGCCAACATGGACCGCACCGAACAGCGGCTGCGCGACATGATCCGGGCCCTGCCGGACGGCACCTACCGCTACGAGGACTACCTCGACCTCTACACCGACGGCCGCTACGACGCCGCCATCGTCCGCTGCCGGCTCACCGTCGACGGCGACGAGATCGAAGCCGACTTCCGCGGCTCGTCGACCCAGGTCGCCGCCGTGGTCAACTCGTCGCGGGCGATGACCGTCGCGGGCGTCTTCATCGCCGTCAAGTCGGCCCTCGACCCCGGCGGTCTGGTCAACCACGGCGCCTTCCGGCCGCTGCGGGTGCACACCGAACCCGGCACCGTCGTGCACGTCAGCTATCCCGCCCCGGCCAACGCGCACAGCGAGGTCCGCAAGCGGGTCATCTCCGCCGTCATGGCCGCCCTCAGCCAGGTGGCGCCCGATCTCATCGCCGCCGACCAGTTCGGCACCACCTTCCAGAACCTCATCGGCGGCGTCGACGAGCACACCGGACGGCCCTACCTCTACTACGACTACCCGGCCGGCGGCAACGGCGGATTCCTCGAATCCGACGGGCCCAGCGCGATGAACCCCGTCGACCTCGGCGACATCTCCACCATCCAGTCCGTCGAACGGCTGGAGACCGAGATCCCGAT
This sequence comes from Polymorphospora rubra, assembly GCF_018324255.1. Taxonomy (GTDB): domain Bacteria; phylum Actinomycetota; class Actinomycetes; order Mycobacteriales; family Micromonosporaceae; genus Polymorphospora; species Polymorphospora rubra. Next base: position 1,171,807 of record NZ_AP023359.1, on the reverse strand, counting down.
CCTCGTCGAGGCGTGCGAGCTGCGCACCGGATCCTGCGGCGACGGCGTACGCCGTGGCGGGCTCGGCAGCCGCCGGGAAACCCGGCTGCTCGCCAGCGGCGGCGCGTACTCGGTGCAGACCGACCGGACCACCGTACCGCCGTACGGGCTGCGGCACGGCGGCCCCGGCGCACCCACCGTCACCCACCTCCGGCGCCCGGACGGCGAACGCGTCGACTTCGCCACCCCGGCAAGGTCGCCGGCTTCCCGATGCGCGAAGGCGACGTACTGGTGATGGAATCCGCCGGTGGCGGCGGCTGGGGCGACCCGCTGGAGCGGGCACCCGAAGACGTCGCCGGGGACGTGGCCCAGGAATACCTGAGCGCCGACGACGCACGGCAGCGCTACGGCGTCGAACTCGACCCGGCCGGACAGGTCGACCCGGCCGCGACCGCCGCCACCCGGCAGCGGCTGCGGGAGGCGCGGCGGTGGCTGCGGACCACCGTCACCGCCAACCCCGCCTACACCGGGCAGCGCGGGCAGCGCCGGCTGGCGTACGTCGCCCCCGGCAGCGGCCTCGCCGAGGACACCCTCGTCGAGGTCCACGGTGGACACCCGGCCCCGCTGCGGGCCTGGATCCGGCACGACGCGGCACTGGCCGCGGACGAACTCGCCCTCGACGACGACGGGCTGCAGATTCTCGGCACGGCCGCACACGACCGCTCCCACGTGCGGGTGCTCGCCGGGGGAGGAGGGGCATGAGCAAGGTCTTCCGGGTGCCGCTGGTGCCGGCCCGGGGCGGCACCACCACCGCCCCGCGGGCCCAGCGGCCGGCGACGGCACCGACCCGGCCCGGCATCGTCGCCGGCTGCCTCAGCCCGCACCCACCACACCTGATCTACGCCGAGAACCCGCCACAGAACGAGCCCCGCTCCACCGGCGGCTGGGAGACGCTGCGCTGGGCGTACGAGCGGCTGCGTGCCCGCATCCGCGACGTGCACAAGCCGGACGTGCTCATCGTCCACGCCCCGCACTGGATCACGATGGTCGGCCACCACGTCAACTGCGTACCGAACCCGCGCGGCATCTCCGTCGAACCGATCTTCCCGCACCTGTTCCGCTACCGGTACGACTTCCGCACCGACGTCGAACTCGGCGAGGCGATCGCCGACGAGGCCAGCGGGCTCGGCCTGGTCACCCGCAAGCTGCGCGACCCCCGGGTACGCGTCGACTACGCCACCATCGGCGCGCTGCACCTGGCCAACCCGGCCTGGGACATCCCGGTGGTGTCGCTGTCGGCCAACAACAACCCGTACTTCTACTCCGACGCGTCGCTGTCGGAGATGGAGGTCCTCGGCGAGGCCACCCGCCGCGCCGTCGAGGCCACCGGCCGCCGCGCCGTACTGCTCGCCTCCAACTCGCTGTCGCACCTGCACTGGCACGAGGAACCCGAACTGCCCGAGGACATGGAACGGGAACACCCGTACAACAACCACCAGTACCGGTGGGACATGAAACTGCTCGAGGCGATCCGGCGCGGACCGACCGCGCCGCTGCGCGAACTCATCCCCGAACACATCGAGGCCACCGCCTCGGAGACCAAGGCCGGCAGTCTCACCTGGATGCTCGCCGCGATGGGCTGGCCCAAGGTCGCCGGCGACGTGCTCGGCTACGGCACGATCATCGGCACCGGCAACGCGGTCGTGGAATGGCTGCCCGAGGGGAGCCACCATGGCTGACCGGACCGGGATCGTCGCCGGGGCGCTGCTGCCCGGCATGCCGCACCTGCTCGCCGAGCAGCCCGCGCCGAGCTGGTCGGCGCTGGCCGACGCGGCCCGCGACGTCGGCGCCCGGCTGCGCCGCCTCGAACCCGACGTCGTGCTGCTGCTGTCGACCCAGTGGTTCACCGTCCTCGGCCACCAGTTCCAGTGCGACCCCAACCCGCGCGGCGGGCACGTCGACGAGAACTGGTACGCCTACGACTACGGCCTGCTCGACTACGACCTGCGGTTCGACGTCGACTTCACCGAACGGTGGGCCGACCGGGTGCAGGCCGGCGGGATGCAGGCCCGACGGACCCGCTACGACGGGTTCCCGATCGACACCGGCACGATCGTCACCTCCGCCCTGCTCGACCCGGACCGCAAACTGCGCTGGGCCCAGGTCTCCTGCAACCTCTACGCCGACGCCGACACCCTCGCCGACGTCGGCCGGGCCGGCGCCGCCGCCGCCCGTGACGCCGGCCTGCGCGCCGCCGTCGTCGTCGTCACCGGGATGTCCTCCGGCCTTATCCAGCAGTGGATCGAGCCCGACCAGGACCGCATCGGCGAACCCGGCCACGACCAGTGGAACACCCGGATCCTCGACCTGCTCACCGCCGGCAAGGTCGACGAGGTACTCGCCGTACGCGAGGACTTCGCCCGGCAGGCACAGGCCGACAGCCAGTTCCGCGCCCTCGCCTTCGCCGCCGGTGCCGAGGCGACCACCGGCCCGGCCCACCTGCACGCGTACGGCCCGATCTGGGGCACCGGCGCCGCCGTCCTGTCCTGGAACCTGCCCGACCACCAGTAAGGAGAAACCATGCGGAACATGGCCGTGGGCTTCGTCGAAGCCGAAGGCTTCACCCCCATCTTCGACGCCGTCGACGCGATGGTGAAGGCCACCGAGGTCGAGGTGACCAAGGTCGTCCGGCTCGGCGGCGGGATCGTCGCCGTCGCCGTACGCGGTGACCTCGCCACCGTCGAGGAAGCCGTCGACATCGGCGAGGAGACCGCCCGGGCCAAGAGCCGCTCGGTGCGTTCGATCGTCTTCGCCAGCCCCTGCGACGCCGTCAGCGCCCTGGCGGCCGACCCCCAGCTCGTCGGCAACTGACCCGGTAAGGAGAACCAGACATGTCGTCCGACATCGCGATCGGAATCGTCGAGACCCGCGGCCTGGTGGCCCTCTCGGCGGGCATCGAAGCCATGATCAAGACCGCTGACGTACGGTGCGTCGGCGTCGAACGGGTCACCAGCGGCTACCTCGCCGTCGCCGTACGCGGCACCCTCGCCGCCGTACGCCAGGCCGTCGCGGCCGGCGAGGCCGCCATCCGTGCCCACGGCGAACTGCGCAGCTCGCAGGTCTACCCGAAGCCGCACCCGACCACGGCGGCGCTGCTCGACAACCCGGAGACCGCCCGGATCCGCGAGGTCATGGCCGGCCTGCGCGGAGAAGGCTGATGCTGCTCGGCGAGGTCGTCGGCAAGGTGTGGGCGGACCGCATCCTGTCCCCGCTCCAGGGCCGGCGACTCGTCCTGGTCCGGGTCCGGCCGGACGGCCCCGACCTGGTGGCCGTCGATCCGCTGAACGTCGGCGTCGGCACCACCGTGCTGGTCGTCACCGACGAGGCCGCCGCCGCGGTCACCGGTGAGGCCACCGTCGACGCGGCCGTCGTCGCCCTGGTCGCCGACACCGGCGCCGCACCCACCACCGACTGACCGAGAGGTACGCACATGACCGGGCTCTGGTCCCCGACCCTGCTCACCGGCCGGCCGGACGGCGAGCCGACCGTGCTGCCCAACTTCGTCGGCGGCGAGTTCGACACCTCCGGCACCCACTTCGCCAAGGTCTCCCCGGTCACCGGGGAAACCATCCGGTACGTCGCCGAGGCCGATCGGTCCATGGTGGACGCTGCGGTGGGTGCGGCGCGGTCGGCGTTGGCTGGTCCGTGGGGTCGGATGGGTGAGCGGGAGCGGGCGGCGGTGTTGTATCGGGTGGCCGACGAGTTGGAGCGTCGGTTCGATGATCTGGTGGCGGCGGAGGTCGGTGATACGGGTAAGTCGATTTCGCAGGCGCGGACTCTCGATATTCCGCGTGGTGCGGCGAACTTCCGTGCCTTTGCGGAGATCGTGTCGACGGCGCCGACGGAGTCTTTTACGACGGTGACCCCGTCGGGTGGTCGGGCTCTGAATTATGCGGTGCGTAAGCCGGTGGGTGTGGTGGCGGTGATCGTGCCGTGGAATCTGCCGTTGCTGCTGCTGACGTGGAAGGTCGCGCCGGCTCTGGCGTGTGGGAATGCGGTGGTTGTGAAGCCGTCGGAGGAGACGCCGTCGTCGGCGACGTTGTTGGCCGAGGTGATGGCGGCGGCGGGGGTTCCGGATGGTGTTTTCAATGTGGTGCATGGGTTCGGTCCGGGGTCGGCGGGGGAGTTTTTGACTCGGCATCCGGGGGTGGATGCGATCACGTTCACGGGTGAGTCGGCTACTGGTGGGGCGATCATGCGGGCGGCGGCGGATGGGGTGAAGGCGGTGTCGTTCGAGTTGGGCGGCAAGAACGCCGGCCTCGTCTTTGCCGACGCGGATCTGGACGCGGCTGTCGAGGGCTCGGTGCGGTCGTCGTTCACCAACGGTGGCCAGGTGTGTCTGTGCACGGAACGGCTCTATGTTGAGCGGCCGGTGTTCGACGAGTTCGTGTCCCGGTTGGCGAAGCGGGCGGACGAGTTGAGCTTCGGCTGGCCGGCTGACGAGGCGACGGTGAACATGCCGCTGATTTCGCACAGGCATCGGGAGAAGGTCCTCGGTTATTACGACTTGGCCCGTGCCGAGGGTGCGACGGTTCTGGCTGGTGGTGGGGTGCCGCGGTTCGGTGACGGCCGGGATGGTGGCGCCTATGTCCAGCCGACGGTGTTGACCGGTCTTGGCCCGGATGCGCGTGTCAACCGCGAGGAGGTCTTCGGACCTGTCTGCCACGTGGCGCCTTTTGATGACGAGGACGAGGCATTCGCTCTGGCCAACGACAGTGAGTACGGGCTCGCCGGAACGGTGTGGACCCGTGATGTGGGTCGGGCGCATCGGGCGGGGGCGCGTTTGGAGGCGGGGATCGTGTGGGTGAACACGTGGTTCCTGCGGGATCTGCGGACGCCGTTCGGTGGGGTGAAGGCGTCCGGTGTCGGGCGTGAGGGTGGCACCCATTCCCTGGACTTCTATTCGGAGCTGACGAACGTGTGTGTGGATCTGTCATGACTGATGTTGCGCGGGTGGCCGGACTGCTCCGGTCGGCGTACGAGAGTGGGACGCCGGTTCCGCCGCTGCGTGGCGACCTGTTGCCGGTCGGCGATGTCGATGCCGCGTACGCCGTTCAGCAGGCGCAGGTCGCCGATTGGTTGGCGGCTGGTCGGCGTCGGGTCGGGGCGAAGATCGGTTTGACGTCGCCGGCGGTGCAGCAGGCGTTCGGGGTCTACCAGCCCGACTTTGGGGTGTTGTTCGCTGACATGGCGGTCCCGGACGGCGGCGAGGTCGACCTGGGTGGGTTGATCCAGCCTCGGGTGGAGGCGGAGGTCGCGTTCGTCCTCGGCGCTGATCTGCCGTTCGAGCGGGTGACGGTCGCCGACGTGATCCGGGCGACCGACCACATCCTTCCGGCGGTCGAGATCGTGGATTCGCGGATCGCGGGGTGGGACATCTCGATCGTGGACACCGTCGCCGACAACGCCTCCTCCGGCTTGTTCGTGCTGGGTAACCAGCCCCGGCGCCTGTCGGACGTCGACCTGCGGGTGGCGGGCATGGTTCTCGAACAGGCTGGCGAGCCGGTCTCGGTTGGCGCGGGCGCCGCCTGCCTCGGTAACCCCGTGCACGCGGTCGCCTGGTTGGCGCAGACGCTCGCCGCCGCCGGCAGCCCGCTCGCCGCCGGTGATGTGGTGCTGTCCGGGGCGTTGGGGCCGATGGTGTCGGTCACCCCCGGGGCGGCGTATGAGGCGCGGATCTCTGGCCTGGGCTCGGTCCGGGTCTGCTTCGGGACGAGGGAGGAAGCGTGACCACGGGTGTGGCGGTGATCGGGTCGGGGAACATCGGTACCGATCTGATGATCAAGGTGTTGCGGTTGTCGGAGTCGTTGCGGATGGTCGCGATGGTCGGTATCGACCCCGACTCCGACGGTCTGGCCCGGGCCCGCCGGCTTGGTGTGGCGACCACGGCCGAGGGCATCGACGGGCTGCTCGGGATGCCGGAGTTCGCGGACGTGCAGGTGGTCTTCGACGCGACGTCGGCGGGTGCGCACAAGCGGCACGCTGAACTGTTGCGGGAGCATGGCCGTCTGGTGGTGGATCTGACCCCGGCCGCTGTCGGTCCGTACGTCGTGCCGCCGGTGAATCTGGACGAGCATCTGTCCGAGCCGAACGTGAACATGGTGACCTGCGGCGGTCAGGCGACCGTCCCGATCGTCGCGGCGGTCGGACAGGTCACGCCGGTGGCGTATGCGGAGATCGTGGCGTCGATCGCGTCGAGGTCGGCGGGGCCGGGGACGCGGGCGAACATCGACGAGTTCACCGAGACGACGGCGCGGGCGATCGAGGTCGTGGGTGGGGCTCGGGCGGGTAAGGCGATCATCGTGTTGAACCCGGCCGATCCGCCGCTGTTGATGCGCGACACGGTGTACTGCCTGTGCCCGGACCGGAATGTGGACCGGGATGCGATCGCCGCGTCGGTGGAGGCGATGGTCGCCACCGTTGCCGAGTACGTTCCCGGCTACCGGCTCAAGCAGACGGTGCAGTTCGACGACGTGGACGCCTACGTGCCGGCTCTGGGAACGTCGTTCGCCGGGGTGCAGGTGTCGGTGTTCCTGGAGGTGTCCGGGGCCGGGCACTACCTGCCGGCGTATGCGGGGAATCTGGACATCATGACGTCGGCGGCGTTGCGGACGGCGGAGCGGATGGTGGCACTGCGCGCCGAGAAGGGGGTGCCGGCATGAGCTTGTATATCCAGGATGTGACGTTGCGGGACGGGATGCACGCGGTGCGGCATCAGTTCACCGTCGACCAGGTGCGTAGCATCGCCGCCGCCCTCGACAGTGCTGGTGTGGCGGCGATCGAGGTCGCGCACGGCGACGGTCTGGCCGGCTCGTCGGTGAACTACGGCCATGGTGCGGCGTCGGACGCGGACTGGATCGCGGCGGCGGCCGAGGCGGTGACGAACGCGAAGTTGACGACGTTGCTGCTGCCCGGGATCGGCACGATCGCCGACCTGAAGGCGGCCCGTGATCTCGGGGTGACCAGTGTGCGGATCGCGACGCACTGCACGGAGGCGGACATCTCCGCCCAGCACATCGGCTGGGCGCGGGAGAACGGTATGGACGTGTCCGGGTTCCTGATGATGTCGCACATGAACGACCCCAAGAACCTTGCCGGGCAGGCGAGGTTGATGGAGTCGTACGGGGCGCACTGTGTGTATGTCACCGACTCGGGTGGTCGGCTGTTGATGCGTGACGTGGCGGAGCGGGTGGATGCGTACCGGCAGGTCCTCGACCCGGGCACGCAGATCGGGATCCACGCCCACCACAACCTGTCCCTCGGTGTGGCGAACAGTGTCGTCGCGGTCGAACACGGCACCACGAGAGTGGATGCGTCCCTGGCCGGGCACGGCGCCGGGGCCGGGAACGCGCCGCTGGAGGTGTTCGTCGCGGTCGCGGAGTTGCACGGTTGGGAGCACGGTTGTGACGTGTTCGCGTTGATGGACGCCGCCGAGGACCTGGTCCGGCCGTTGCAGGACCGGCCCGTGCGCGTGGACCGGGAGACCCTGACGCTGGGCTATGCCGGGGTGTACTCCAGCTTCCTGCGGCATGCGGAGCGGGCGTCGGACCGGTACGGGGTCGACGTCCGTTCGATCCTGGTCGAGTTGGGCCGCCGCCGGATGGTCGGCGGTCAGGAGGACATGATCGTCGACGTTGCCCTCGACCTGGTCGGCGGCAAGGAGGGCAAGCCGTGACCGACCTCGCCACCATCGCCGAACAACTCGACCGGGCGGCGACCAGCCGTACCGCGACCCCGCAGTTCGGGTCCGACGCCGGGCTGGACGTGCCCACCGCGTACCGGATTCAGGAGGCCGTGGTCGCCCACCGCCTGGCCCGCGGCGAACGTCCCGTCGGATTGAAGCTGGGGCTGACCAGCCGGGCCAAGATGGCGCAGATGGGTGTCGACGAGGTCATCTGGGGCCGGCTCACCGACGCCATGCACATTCCCGACGGCGGCACGATCAGCCTCGCCGACCACATCCACCCGAAGGCCGAACCGGAGGTCGCCTTCCTCGTCGAGGGCGGCGCGATCGCGGCGGTCGCGCCGGCGATCGAGGTCATCGACTCCCGCTACATCGACTTCCGTTTCACCCTGCCCGAGGTGATCGCCGACAACACGTCGGCGAGCGGTTTCGTGATCGGCGCCTGGCAGCCGGTTCCGGCCGGGATCGACAACCTCGGGGTGTTGCTGGAGGTCGACGGCCGCACCGTCCAGATCGGATCGACGGCCGCCATCCTCGGCGACCCGCGTCGGGCCCTGGCCGAAGCGGTCCGGCTGGCCGGCGCCGGCGGCGTCGAACTGACCGACGGCTCGGTCCTGCTCGCCGGCGCGGCGACGGCCGCCGTACCGCTGCGGCCCGGCGCCCACGTCCGGGTGGTCGTGGAATCGCTCGGCACCGCGTCGCTGAAGGCGATCCCGTGACCGCCGGACCCGAGCCCGGCGCGAAGGGTGGCGGGGTCGTGGCCGGCAAGGCCACCCCACGCGGCCGGTTCCCGCACGTCAAGGTAGCCGGCAACCTGGTCTTCGTCTCCGGCACGTCCAGCCGCCGACCGGACAACACCATCGCCGGCGCCTCCGTCGACCCGATGGGCACCACCGACCTCGACATCCGCGTCCAAACCCGGGCCGTCATCGAGAACATCCGCGACATCCTGCACTCCGTCGACGCCGACCTGACCGACCTCGTCCAGATCACCACCTACCTCGTCAACATGAACGACTTCGGCGGCTACAACGAGATCTACGCCGAACACTTCGACGAGACCGGACCCACCCGCACCACCGTCGCCGTACACCAACTCCCACACCCGCACCTGCTCATCGAGATCCAGGCAGTGGCCGTACGCCGGGGCTGACGGCGCCGCGACCGGTGGACGTCCGCTGGCAGGATGTGGCCGGTGGAGACGGTCGACTGGGCGGGGCTGGAGCACGCGTACGGCAGTGCCGAGGACGTACCTGCGAACCTGCGGGCGCTGACCTCGGCGGATGAGGAGGAGCGGCACGGTGCCTTCGGCGAGCTGTACGCCAGCATCGTCCACCAGGGCACCCGCTACGAGGCGAGCGCCTATGCGGTGCCGCCGCTGCTGGACCTGATCGCCGACCCGGCGACCCCGGACCGGTGGCTGGTCGGGCAACTGCTGGTGCTGATCGCGATCGGCAGCGACGAGGCGTGGCTGCCCGACGGGCTGCCGGTCGAGGAGTTGCGGGCGGCGGCGACCGGTGGTGCCGAGGCACTGCGACGGTACAAACGCGACGAGCCCCTGGGCGATGCGGACCAGGGGCGGATGTACGCGCATTTCGACCTGCGCGCGTACGAGGCGGTCGGCGCCGGCCTGCCGCTGCTGCGTCGGGTCGCCGCCGCTGAGGGCGACGCCGACCTGAGCACTGTCGCGGCGTACACGCTGGGCTGGTTTTCGGAACCGGAGCCGGCGGCGAGCCTCGCCGTGCTGGCGGTGGTGGCGACGGACCCGGACCGCGACGAGGTCCAGGTGGCGGTCGCGGTGGTGGCGGCCGGGATGGTCGGCGCCGACGGTGCCGACCGGCTCGCCGCGACGGCACTCGACGACGAGCGGCCGGTGGTGCGCTGGGCGGGTGCCGTCGCGTCCGCCCGCCTGCACGGGCCGGCGACCGGCGAGCGGGCGGTCACCGAACTGCTGCGCTGGGCCGGCGGCACCGACGAACCGGACCCCCGGATCCCGTATCTCGAGGGCGACCTGGGCGGCTACGCGTCGCTGGCGACGCACCAGCTCGGGTCGGCGTACGCCGACGCCGCGTTCGACGCCCACCTGGCCCGGCTGCCGAAGGTCCAGGCCATGCCGGCACTGACGGTCGTCGGCGCGGCGCTGCGGCTGGCGTTCCCGGCCGGCCCGGTGCCGGCGGGTACACCGTTCACGGCACTCGACGACCGGCAGCGCCGGCTGGTCCGGGTGCTGGCCGCCGCACCCGGTTCCTGGTGCTGGTCGGGCCGGCAGGAGTTCGGCAACTTCAGCATGGCGGTCGGCGAATACGGCCTGCCGAACAGCAACTCCCGTATGCGTGGGTACGCCAGAACCGTCTGACCAGGTAAAAGAAGACTCCGTCTGGCGATACTATCTCTAGAGAAAGTATCGCCAGAGAAAGTCTTTGGAGGATCTGTGGTCGCGTTCGTGGGGCGGGAACGGGAACTGAGCGTGCTCGGCACGCTGCTCGACGACGTGGCTGCCGAGATCGGCACCGCCCGGCCCGGCCGTTGCCTGCTCATCCGTGGACGGCGGCGGATCGGCAAGTCCAGCCTGGTCGAGACGTTCGTCGGTGCGGCCGGAGCGCCGTCCGTCTTCTACACCGCCGCCGGGGCGTCGTCCGAAGCCGAACTCGAAGTCCTGACCGACGCCGTCCGTTTCTCGACCCTGCCGGACCGGGCCGTCTTCGACGAGGCGATCCCGGGGAACTGGACGGCCGCCCTACGCCAACTCGCCGGCACCCTGCCCGACGACCGGCCGAGCGTGGTCGTCATCGACGAGATTCCCTACCTGATGGACCGGATCGACGCGTTCGAAGGCATCCTGCAACGTGCCTGGGACCGGGAACTCAGCCGGCGTCCGGTGCTGCTCGTCCTGATCGGCTCGGACGTGTCCATGATGGAGGCCCTCGGCTCCTACGGCCGGCCCTTCCACCAGCGGGGACAGGAGATGGTCCTCGGTCCGCTCAACCCGGCCGAGGTCGGCCGGATGCTCGACCTCGATCCGCCGGCCGCTTTCGACGCCGCGCTCGTCACCGGTGGACTGCCGCTGATCTGCGCGGCGTGGCGTCGGGGCATGGATCTCTGGGACTTCCTCGCCGCGGAACTGGCCAATCCCGTGTCGGCCCTGCTGGTCAGTGCCGAACGGTCGCTCGCGGCGGAGTTCCCCGACCATGCCCACGCCCGCGCCGTACTCTCGGCGATCGGCAGCGGCGAGCGGACCTTCACCAACATCGCCCGGGCGGCGGGTGGGATCGCCAACACGACCCTGACCCGGGCCGCCGAGTTCCTGGTCCGCAAACGGCTCGTCGCCGCCGAGTTGCCGCTCTCCACGCGGCCGTCGAAGGAACGCCGTTACCGGGTCGCCGACCCGTACCTGCGGTTCTGGTTGCACTTCGTGCAGCCGCATCTGCCCGAGATCGAACGGATGCGCGGCGACCTCACCCTCGACCGGGTCCGGGCGGGCTGGACGACGTGGCGCGGCCGCGCGATCGAACCGCTGCTGCGGGAGTCGCTCGCCCGGCTGCTACCCGACGACAACCTGCCGTCGGCCGCCGCCGTCGGCGCCTTCTGGACCCGGTCGAACGACATCGAGATCGACATCGTCGGCGCGGACCGCGAACCGATCGCCCGGGAACTGCTCTTCCTCGGCTCGGTCAAGTGGCTGGAGCAACGGCCGTTCGACGCCCACGACCTCGCCGCGCTGCACCGGCACCGGGCGTTGCTGACCGATCTGCCGGTCCCGTTGGTCGCGGTGAGCCGAAGCGGGGTCACCTGCACCGGGCTGGACGCGGCGTACGGTCCCGCCGAACTGCTCGCCGCCTGGCGGCCGGCGCCGCGCTGACCGCCACAGCCCGTCGTCAGTACAAGAGCAGGGCGCCGGCCAGGGAGATCAGAGCGCTCATCAGCAGGGCGGCGCCGCAGCCGACGCCGGTCACCGCGCTCACCGGCAGGGACCGGGCCCGCGCCACCGGTACGGCGACCAGCGCCACGACGGTCAGCAGCACCGCCGGCAGGTGGATGAGCGGATAGTGCAGCAGCACCGCCACCGGGAAGAGGTGCAGCCCGACCACGAGGGCGACCCAGGCGGGGATCAGCTCCTTGCGCCGGGTGACGGCCAGGAGCACGGCGCCGAGGCCGGCGGCGCCGAACTCGATGGCGACGACCAGCCCGAACGCCCTGCTGGTGTCGGGGTCGAAGACGGTGCCGTCGGTCCAGTGGCGCCAGGCGAGCAGGCCCCCGGCGACCGCCGTCAGCATCGACACGCCGGAGCCGATGCCGAGCCACTTCGGCCAGGCCGGTGGTGGCTTCTCCTGTGCCCACCCGAACCAGCCGGAGGCGAAGAAGCCGAAGATGACGGCGGTCATGGCCGCGTCCCGGACGAAATCTGCGGTCACCGGTCGTGCCCCCTTCGTCCGGGGGCGGCTCCCGGACCCCGTCACCGTACGCGAGGCGTTCCACCTGGACGGACGCCGCCGCTGGATGCCGGGGCAAGATCGGCCCGGCTGTTACGGTGGCGCCATGTCCGACCCCGCGCGTCCCACGGCCGGCGGAGTTGTCGCGAAGCGCCGGGAGGCGAGCACCCTTCTCGCCGCCGCGCTGACCAACGGGCCGGCCGAACTCGTCGACTTCGTACTCCCGCTCTGGGCCGGCATCGCGCTGGGCGCCAGTGCCACCGAGGTCGGCCTGCTCGTGGCCCTGGAACTGGCCGTGTCGGTGGTCGTCCGCCCGATCGCCGGTGTGCTGGCCGACACCCGGGAGCGTCGCTACGTGGCGGGTGCCGGGGCGCTGCTCTACGGCCTGTCCTGCGCCGGCTACGCGGTGGCGGGCAGCATGCCGGTGGCGTATCTCGCCGCGGTTCTCGGCGGCGTCGGCGGCGCCCTGCTGTGGGTGGCCGTACGCGCCATCGTCGGGGAACGGCTGGCCCGGGACACGACCGTCTACCCGCGCCTGATGTCGGCCCAGGAGACCGGGACCTGGGTCGCCTTCGTCGCCGGGTTGACCCTGCTCGGCTTCGTCGACTTCCGCGGCCTCTTCCTGGCCTGCGCGGCGGCCTGCCTGGTCGGGGCGGTGGCCCTCTTCGCGATGCCGGCCCGGCGGGCGCCGGCGGGGGAGCACGGCGGTGCCGACGTCGCCGGCGCGGTCGGCCTCGGTGCGGTCGGGCGCCGGCTGCGTCCGATGCTGCTCGCCGTCGTCGTCACGATGACCGCCGAGGCCGCGATCGGCATCCTGCTGCTGCTGCACCTGCAGCGCGGGTTCGACCTCGAGGTCATCGAGATCGCGTACGTCTTCCTGCCCGGCGCCATCGCGATGAGCGTGCTGCCCGGCTACCTGCACCGGTTCGTGCTCAGGTTCGGCCGTACCCGGGTGCTGGCGACCGCCTCGGTGGCCAGCGCCGCGTTCGCCGCGAGCCTGTCGCTGGCCCCGAACCCGTGGGTCCTCGCCGGACTGTGGGTCCTCAGCGGTGCCGCGTGGGCGGCGGTGATGCCGATCCAGCAGGCGGTGATCGCCGAGGCGTCCGGCGCGCAGACCGGTCGCGGGATGGGGCTGTACGAGTCGGCGGCCCTGGTCGGCGGGGTGGTCGGTTCGCTGGCCGGCGGCCTGCTCTACGACGGTGGCTCGTGGGCGTTGGCCTGCCTGGTCGCCGCCGTGGTCATCCTGTCCGGAGCGCTGATCGTGCCCCGGTCGGTGCGTGCCCTCGGGGTCGCCGACGTCCCGACCGTCACCGAGCCCGACGAGTCCGATGTGGACGCGAATGGGGCGGCGACGGCGGGCGGGGGAGCGGTGGTGGCTCCCGCACCGGGGGTCGTACCCGTCGTACCCGTCGCGACCCGCCCGACGGAGCCGGTGTCGCTGACCAGGCCCGAGCCGTCCGTGCCCGGGCCGTCCGCCGATGCGCCCGGCGGCGCGCGATCCGGCGGGCCGCCCGTCCCGGGGGCGACGGAACGGTCGGCGGCCCCGGAGCCGGCGACGGCCGGGAAACCGCCGAAGACCCCCCGTCAGCGCCTGGTCGAACTCGGCCAGCACGCCGCGCTCTTCGCCGCTGCACAGGTCGGGCTCGCGGTGTTCGGTGTCTCCTGGCTGTGGGACCTGCTTACCGGCCGGCTGTCCGGACTCGTCATGCGCGGCGGCGTCGAGCACGACGGGCCGGCCGCCATCGCGTACGGGGTGGGCCGGATCTGGACCATCGTGCTGGTCGTCGACGTGCTGTGGACCTTGATCCAGGTGTCGCGCTCGCGACGCCGGTAGGTGGCCGCCTAGGCTGGCCGGGTGGCAGCGTGTCCCGAGCTGACCAGGCCGCGTCCGCGCGGTCCCGGTCTCTCCGGGGAAACCCCGGGGACGTCACCCGTACCACCGCATCGCGTCGCCTGCGCTCCGGTGCGCTCCGCGCACGTCCGCGCACGCACGACCGGGCCTCGTCGGGACACGCTGCCACGCCCCACCATGGACCGGCCGTGCTGAGCGGCGTCGGAGGAGAGGAGCCGCCCGGCCGGCCCGGGGAACGCGTCGCCGCCGCGTTGGCCGACGCGTTCCTGGCCGGCGACTGGGGCCGCGACGGCCTGCTCGGGCGGGGCGCGCTCGTCGTCGGCGTACGGGCCCGCTGGCTGCGCCGGGTGGCGGCCGAGGTGCTCGGGGCGTACCCGAGGGTCCCGGCCGACCGGCCGCGTGAACTCGCCGGCTTCGTCGCGGCGTCGCCGGTCTACCGGGCGGCGTGGCACTCGGCCCGGCGGCGTGGCCGCCGGTTGCGGGTCCGCGCCCGGCCGGTCACCGCGACCCGGACCGTACGCCGGCCCTGGCCCACCCCGGTCGTCGACGACCTGGCCGCGCTCGCCGCGCTGCTCGGGCTCACCCCCGAGGAACTCGACTGGTACGCCGACCGCCGGTCGATCAACCGGCACGCCCGCGACGAGCGGCTGCGCCACTACCGGTACACCTGGCTCGGCGGCCGGTTGATCGAGGCGCCGAAGCCGCGACTGCGGGCACTCCAGCGGCGGCTGCTCGCCGAGGTGCTCGGACCGGTGCCGGTGCATCCCGCGGTGCACGGCTTCGTGTCCGGCCGGTCCGCGCACACGTTCGCGGCGGCACACGCCGGACGGCCGACCGTCGTACGCGTCGATCTGGTCTCGTTCTTCGCGACCGTCTCGGCGCCCCGGATCTTCGGGCTGCTCCGGCTCGCCGGCTATCCCGAGCCGGTGGCGCACACGCTGACCGCGCTGTGCGTGACCCGTACCCCGGCCGGGGTGCTGCGGGCCGCGCCGGCCGGACTGCCGGACCGGCCGTACCGGCTGGCGTTGCTGCGCGGGCCGCACCTGCCGCAGGGCGCGCCGACCTCGCCGGCGCTGGCCAACCTGTGCGGCTTCCGGCTCGACCGGCGGCTGGCCGGGCTGGCGGCGGCGTTCGGCGCGACCTACACCCGGTACGCCGACGACCTCGCCTTCTCCGGCGACCTGCCGCCGCGCCGGGCGGCGGCCCTGGTCGACCGGGTCACCGCTGTCGTGGCCGGGGAGGGGTTCCGGGTCCGGCCGGACAAGACCCGGATCCGGGGCCGGGCCGACCGGCAGCTGCTCGCCGGCCTGGTCGTCAACACCGCGCCCGGGGTGCCGCGCGACGAGTACGACCGGCTCCGCGCCCTGCTGCACAACGCGGCGCGGACCGGGCTGGCGGCGCAGAACCGTGCCGGCCACCCCGACTTCGAGGCGCATCTCGCCGGGCGGATCGGGTGGGTCGGCCGGGACCGGCCGGCGCGGGCGGCGAAGCTGCGGGCGCTGTTCGAGGCCGCCCGCCTACGCCCGGACGACGGGTCACCGGGCGCCCACGCAGCAGCTCCGTGATACGCGGAAGTTTCGCACTGATGTCGACTGTTGTGCATGGAAGCGCTCCCATGTAAGAATTCCAGCACTGTGTCGGGCAGCACACACCGCACAGTAACGGCGCCGAGGGCATCCGGTCTTCCGGGCGGCGCCGGCATACGCCCGACCGGGCCGGGCAGAGCAGCACCCCCGAATGGCGCCCCACGGACGATGTCCGGCGGTCGTCGCCGTTCCGGACCCCACCCCCGGGGGCCGGACCGACCCGAGGAGATCAGCGGTAATGAATTTGCGGAACAGGTTGTCCGGCCGGCGTAAGGCCGTGGCGCTGGCAGGTGCCAGCGCCCTCGTGGCCGCCGGCCTCGCCACGATCCCGGCCACCATGGCCCACGCGGCGACCGGCTGCGACGTCACCTACACCACCAACGACTGGCAGGGTGGCTTCACCGGCAACGTCACCATCAAGAACGTCGGTGACCCGCTGACCGCGTGGACGCTGCGCTTCACCTTCCCCAACGGCAGCCAGCAGGTGCAGCAGGGCTGGTCGGCGAACTGGTCCCAGAGCGGCAGCCAGGTCACCGCCACGAACCTGTCCTGGAACGGCTCGCTGGGCACCGGCGCCTCCACCAGCATCGGCTTCAACGGTGCGTGGAGCGGCAGCAACCCGAAGCCGACCAGCTTCACCCTGAACGGCGTCGTCTGCAACGGCGGTACCACCAACCCGACCACGCCGCCGCCCACCACGCCGCCGCCGACCACGCCGCCGCCGACCACGCCCCCGCCGACCACGCCGCCGCCCACCACCCCGCCGCCCGGCGGTCCCCGGGTCGACAACCCCTACGTGGGCGCCCAGGGATACGTGAACCCGGAGTGGCGGGCCAAGGCCAACGCCGAGCCGGGCGGAAGCCGGATCTCCAGCACCCCGACCGCCGTGTGGATCGACCGGATCGCCGCGATCGAGGGCACCGACAACAGCCAGTCCAACGGCCCGATGGGCGTACGTGACCACCTGGACGCCGCGCTCGCCCAGAACGCCGGCTACATCCAGTTCGTCATCTACAACCTGCCCGGCCGCGACTGCTCGGCCCTCGCCTCCAACGGTGAGCTGGGCGTCGACGAGCTGCCCCGCTACAAGTCCGCGTACATCGACCCGATCGCCGCGATCCAGGGCGACCCGAAGTACCGCAACCTGCGGATCATCAACATCATCGAGATCGACTCGCTGCCGAACCTGGTCACCAACCTCAACGTGGCCAAGTGCCAGACCATGAACAACAACGGCGGCTACGTCAAGGGCGTCGGCTACGCGCTGCACAAGCTCGGCGCGGTTCCGAACGTCTACAACTACATCGACGCCGCGCACCACGGCTGGATCGGCTGGGACACCAACTTCGGCCCGTCGGCCGCCAAGTTCAAGGAGGCGGCGACCGCCGAGGGCGCGACCGTCAACGACGTGCACGGCTTCATCACCAACACCGCCAACTACTCGGCGCTGCGCAACCCGCACTACACCATCAACACCCAGGTCAACGGCACCTCCGTGCGCCAGTCCAAGTGGGTCGACTGGAACTTCTACGTCGACGAGCTGACCTTCGCCCAGGCCTTCCGGCAGGAGCTGGTCAACCGCGGCTTCAACAGCAACATCGGCATGCTGATCGACACCTCCCGCAACGGCTGGGGCGGCCCGAACCGGCCGACCGGCGCCGGCCCGACCGACACCGTCGACAACTTCGTCAACGCCCGTCGGATCGACCGCCGCATCCACGCCGGCAACTGGTGCAACCAGAGCGGTGCCGGCCTCGGCGAGCGTCCGGTCGCCGCTCCGGAGCCGGGCATCGACGCGTACGTCTGGGTGAAGCCCCCGGGTGAGTCGGACGGCTCCAGCAGCCTGATCCCGAACAACGACGGCAAGGGCTTCGACCGGATGTGTGACCCGACCTACACCGGTAACGAGCGCAACGGCAACAACCTCAGTGGTGCCCTGCCCAACGCCCCGATCTCGGGTGCCTGGTTCTCGGCACAGTTCCGCGAGCTCATGGCCAACGCCTACCCGCCGCTGAACTGAACCTCACACCCCGCAGGGCGGCCCCCGATGCGATCCGCATCGGGGGCCGCCCCCTTTGTCGGTCCGGCGCGTTCCGGCTCAACTTCGGCCCTCCGGCCTCCGACACCTACGGCACGGTCCGTTCGACCGCGGCCGGCCCGTCCCGGTCCAGTTCGGCCTGGGCCCGCCGGATGCGCTCCGGGGTCGGATCACCGCCCTGGGCCATCACCAGGTCCTCCGGATCCCACGGCTGCTCCGCGCCGGTACGGGCACCGCGCGCGGCGGGCGTACCGCCACCGAACGGGGCACCGAGAACCTCCTCGGTGGGCGGGAAATCGGCGTTGTCGCCGGGCTCCCGGAAATCCGGATTGTCCGGTCCGGGCCCGCCGCCGCCGGTCAGCTTGGTCACGCTCGTCTCCTGCTCGACCGCGGCGGCCACCTCGGGCGTCTCCTCCAGCGGTCGCTGCGTACCGGAACTCCTGTCCGTCATGGCTCCGCCCTCCTGTCGATACCTGACGGCATACCCGGCGGCGGCCCGGACATTCAGCCGGGCCGGCTAACGGAGGGTCAGCCAGCGGATCCCGTGCTGCGCGACCCGGTCCGTCTCGGCCGGGGTGAGCGGCCGGCGTCCGGTCGCCTTGTGCAGGAACGTGATCTCGTCCCAGCCCAGGTCGGCCACCGCGGCGATGCCCTGTTCGGGCAGCAGCAGGTCGGTCAGCACCCCGGCCGCCGCGGGGGTCAGCCACGGCGGCCGGTCCAGGGCGCCGGCCAGGTCGAGCCCGTGGATTCCGAGTTCGACGATCCTGGTGACGAGGAAGTCGGTCAGCAGCATGGCGTCGCCGTGCCGGGTCCGGACCACGCGGTCGGCCGGCTCCCGCGCGCACAGGTCGGCGATCCGCCGCCAGGTGTCGTCGAACTCGACGGCGAGGGCGGCGCCGTCGGCGACGCTCGCCGCACGGCGCTGCGCCAACCCGATCCGGGCCGCGTTCGTACCGCTGGCGAAGCGGTGGTCGGGCCGGTAGTAGCCGGCGGCGGAGACCGCGGCCCGCGGCGGCGTCGGGGCCGCCAGCATGCCGGGCAGCCACTCCAGGATCGTCAGTACGTGGCCGAGGAGTCCGGCCACGTTCCACGGTGGACACGGGGTGGGGCGCGACCAGTCTTCCGCCGGGAGGTCGCGCACGACGGCGGCGAGCTGTCCGGCCTCGGCGCGCAGCGCCGGCAGCACCCGATCACTTGGCATGTCGGGCACCCTACCGAGCGGTCGTGGAGCCCCGTCGACAATGCAACGTATGACCAAAGACGCGTGGGATTCCGTCGACCGGTACTTCAGCGACCTGCTCATTCCGGCCGACCCGGTGCTGACAGCGGTGTTGCGGGCCAACCAGGAGGCCGGCCTGCCGGCCATGGACGTCGCGCCCAACCAGGGCAAACTGCTCATGCTGCTGGCCCGGATCAGCGGCGCCCGGCGGGTACTGGAGATCGGCACCCTGGGTGCCTACAGCACCATCTGGCTGGCCAGGGGAATCCCGGCCGACGGGCGGATCGTGACCCTGGAGGCCGAACCGTCGTATGCCGCCGTGGCGCGGGCGAACCTCGACCGGGCCGGGGTGGCCGACCGGGTCGACCTGCGGCTCGCCCCGGCGCTGCGGACGCTGCCCGAACTCGTCGCCGAGGGCGCCGGACCGTTCGACCTGGTGTTCATCGACGCGGACAAGCCGAACAACCCGCACTACCTGGAGTGGGCACTGCGGCTCACCCGGCCCGGCAGCCTGATCATCGGCGACAACGTGGTCCGCGACGGGCACGTCGTCGACGCCGCGAGTGCCGACGAGAAGGTGCGGGGGGTGCGTACCTTCCTCGAGATGACCGCCGCCGACCCGCGCCTGGACGCGACCGCGTTGCAGACGGTCGGCGCCAAGGGCTGGGACGGCTTCTCGCTGGCCGTGGTCAGGTAGCGCGGGGAAGGCCGGAAACGGCGGTGGTGCGTGGTCCGGCCGGACCACGCACCACCGCCGGGCGGTGACTCAGGTGTCCAGCAGCCGGTCCAGGAAATCCCGGTAGCGGCGTACGGTGACCCGCAGCCGTTCGGTGTCCTCGTCACCGGACGACCGCCAGCCGCCGAGGTCGTCCTTCTGCGTGGCGAGTGCCGCGGCCAGCGCCTGCACCGCCTCCTCCACCAGGTCCTGCGCCTCGCCGGCGGCGGCGCGCGGATCGTCGACGAAGCGCAACTGGACCTCGCGCCACCGCTCCCGCAGCGCCTGCGCGGCGTCGGCCGGGATCAGCACGGCGACCGGCTCGCCCGGTACGTCGCCGGGCATCAGCCCCGCCCCGCCGGCCGGGCCGGCATCGGTTCGGTCGGCACCGGTCGGCTCGGTCCGGTCGTCGTCGACGGCGACCACGTCGGGCCGGTCGTCGACGGCGACCGCGTCGGGCCGGTCGTCGGCCGGCACCGGGTCGGGCTCCGGCCCGGCACCGGCCGACGGCCGGTCGTCGACGGCCACGGTGTCGTCCGGCACCGCCCTGAGTTCGTCCCGGAACCCGTTGACCCCTGCGGCGCGGCCATCCACCTTGCCGTCACCGGTCGGGTCGGTCGGGTTCCGCTTCGCGTCGGTGGCGTCCAGATCGGCATAGACCGCGTCGTCGACGTATGCGTTGGGATCCCGCCGCTCGGTGTCGTACCCGGGCTCGTCGCGCGGGTCCGGCGCGATCTCGTCGTCGCGGCGCGCGGCCGTCCGGTCCGGGGCGCCGTCCTGTTCCGGTACGGGCACCGGGTGGGACCGGACCACGTCCGGATCCGTCAACTGCTGGTCGTGATGGCGCACGGCTGCTCTCCTCACCGGGTCGTGGCGTCAGCGGGTTCGGTCGACTCCGCGGTCCTGGTCCGCACCGGCGCGTCGCCGAGCAGGTCGGCGAAGAGTTCCCGGTAGTGGACGACGGCCTGGCGGAGTTCCTCGGTGCTCGCTTCGCCCTTGGCGTTGCGGAGCTGGATGTCGTGGGCGTCGCGGTAGTGCCCGAGAGTGCGGGCGTGCTCGACGCTCAGGTGGGCCACCTGGGCGTCGTAGTCGTCGGTCGGGTAGCCACGTTCGGCGACGAGCCGGGTGACCAGCTCGTCGGCGGCGCCGACGGCCTCGGCGGGGGAGTCGACGAACCGGGCCTGGATCTCCTCCCAGGCGACGGCGTAGCGCTCCCGGGATTCCGGCGACAGCGGAGTCAGGGTCAGCTCGGCGTGGCGGCGTTCCCGGTCCCGCAGCTCGCGCTCGGCGGCGGTACGGCTGTCCCGTTCGGACAGCAGGCGGTCGTACTCCGGACCGAACCGGCTACGCAGGCTCCGGCGCCGGGCGAACATCCACGCGGCGGCCACGGCGGCCACGACGACGACTACGAGAATCAGGGTGACGACGATCTGGGTGGTCGACATGGGGTCCTCCTTCGCAAGAGGTAGTTCCCGCTGGAGGGTGGTCGTCAATCCCCGTTGGGCAGACCAGTTGTCATCGATAGGCGAAATCGGGCTGAACTATCTTGAATCATTGGATATCAAGCCATCGACGAAACGGTACGGATCGATCATCGGTGGTAGTGCCGAGGCCGTCGATTCCGTATCCTGCCCAAGGCGCACGCGCCGGTGCCGTATCCCCTAGGGCGAGGTCTGATGATTACCCGCAACTGGTCGATCCGGTCGAAGATCGTGGCCTTGGTCACCGTGCCGCTCGCTGCGCTCCTCGCACTATGGATCTTTGCTACCACCCTCACGGTGGGTCCCGCACTGAGCCTGCTCAGCGCCCAGTCGTTGCTCGATGAGCTGGGCTTCCCCGGCCAGGCGATGGTGTCGGAACTCCAGCGCGAGCGGCGGCTGTCCCTGGTCTATCTCGCCGGTGACACCGACACCACCGAGCTGGGCCAGCAGCGGGTCAGCACCGACCGGGCGATCGCCGAGTTCCGCCGCCGGGCGCTGAACCCCGGCTTCCGCGACGGCGTCGATCCCACCCTCGACAGCCGCCTCGGCCAGCTCGCCACCTCGCTGGACGCGCTGCCCTCCGGACGCGGCTTCATCGACCGCCGGGACCTGGACCGGACCGGCGCGCTCGGGCTCTACACCAGCACCATCGACGCGGCGTTCCGCACCTTCGCCGCGCTCGCCGCCCTGCCCGACGACCAGATCAACAGCGAGGTCCGCGCGCTGACCTCGCTCGGTCAGGCCCGCGAGGTGCTCGGCCAGGCCGACGCGCTGCTCGCCGGGGTGTTCACGGCCGGCCGGTTCGCCGACGGCGAGCACGGACAACTCGTGCAGATCCTCGGCACCAAGCGCTACCTCTACGCGGCGGCCGTCGCCGACCTGAACTCCGACGACCGGGCCGCCTACCAGCGCCTCGTCGAAGGAGAGACGTTCGTCCGGCTCCAGACCCTGGAGAACCGGCTCGTCGCCGAGGGGCGGACGGGGGCGGTGTCGCCGGTCGACCCCGGAAACTGGGTGTCCACGTACGACTCGGCGCAGGAGCAGCTGCGGGACTTCGAGTCGACCGCCTCGACCGCGTTGGAGCGGCGCACCGTGCCGGTCGCCGTCGACATCCTGGTCCGGCTGGCGCTGGCCGCCGTACTCGGGCTGATCGCGGTCGGGTTCTCGCTGTTCATCGCGTTGCGGGTGGGCCGGCAGCTGATCCACCGGCTGGGCGGACTGCAGTCCTCGGCGCTGGAGATCGCCGAGAAGCGCCTGCCCTCGGTCGTCGCACGGCTGCGCCGGGGCGAGGAGGTCGACGTCGAGGCCGAGGCGCCCGTGCTGGAGTACGGCAACGACGAGATCGGCCAGGTCGGCCGGGCGTTCGACCAGGTGCACCGGCGGGCGGTGCGATCCGCGGTCGACGAGGCGGACCTGCGCCGCGGGCTCAACGACGTGTTCCTCAACATCGCCCGGCGCAGCCAGACGCTGTTGCACCGCCAGCTCGCGCTGCTCGACAAGATGGAGCGGCGCACCACCAACCCCGACGAGTTGGAAGACCTCTTCCGGGTCGACCACATGGCCACCCGGATGCGGCGCCACGCCGAGGACCTGGTGATCCTCGCCGGCGCGGTACCCGGCCGCGGCTGGCGCAACCCGGTGGCGATGATCGACGTGGTGCGCGGGGCGGTCTCCGAGGTGGAGGACTACGTCCGGGTCGACGTGCACGCCATCCAGCCGATGTCGGTCGTCGGTCGGGCGGTCGCCGACCTCACCCACCTGCTCGCCGAGCTGATCGAGAACGCGACCTCGTTCTCGCCGCCGCACACCCGGGTCCACGTCACCGGGCAGGAAGTGCCCAACGGCTACGCGATCGAGGTCGAGGACCGCGGCCTCGGCATGGCCCCGGAAGCCCTCGCCGAGGCCAACCGGCGGCTGGCCGAACCACCCGACTTCGACCCGGCCAACAGCGCCCGGCTCGGGCTCTTCGTGGTGGCCCAGCTCAGCGTGCGACACGGCGTCCGGGTGCAGTTGCGGCCGTCGCCGTACGGCGGGGTGACCGCGGTCGTACTGCTGCCGAACGAGCTGGTCGTCGCCGTACCCGGTGGCCGGACGCTGCCCGGCCAGCCCGCGGGGCAGCCGCGGGTCGACGTGGACACCATGGAGGTCAAGGCCCTCGACCCGGCCCGCCGGCCGAGCCCGATGCTGCTGCCGGCCGGCCCGCCCACGGCGGCGACCCCGGCCGAGCCCGAGCGCCGGATCCGCACGACGGCCCGGCTCACCGCCGTACCGACGCAACCCGCACCCCGCCGGGAGCCGCCGGCCCCGTCGCCCGCGCCGGCCCCGCCGGCTCCGGTGGTGCTGCCGCTGGACGACGACGGGCTGCCCCGACGGGTACGGCAGACCAGCCTCGCGCCACAGTTGCGTGCCTCCGCGATCCAGGACCTGGCGGGTCTCGCCAGCGAGGTACGCGAGCGTTGCCCCGAGGAGGTCCGGGCGAGGATGTCGGCGCTCCAGGCGGGCACCGCCCGCGGCCGGCTCGAATCCGAGGCCCTGACCAACCCGCCGGCCGGCCAGCCCGGTCCGGTGACCGAATCCCAGCCGGTGCCGCCCGCTCCGGCCGCCCACGACGGCACCGCGGTGACCGACGGGGCGCCAGCCGATTCCGAAAGGAACTCGTAGTGGTGTATCCGCACCCGATCAGGTCTGCCTCGAACCTCGACTGGCTGCTCGACGATCTCATCGAGCGTGTGCCGTCGGCGTTGCAGGCCGTGGTGCTCTCGGCCGACGGCCTGCTGATGGGGTCGTCACGAGACCTAAGCCGCGAGGACGCCGAGCACCTGTCGGCGATGGCCGCCGGCTTCCAGAGCCTGGCCAAGGGGGCCAGCCGGCACTTCTCCGCCGGCCCGGTCCGGCAGACCGTGGTGGAGATGGAGTCGGCCTACCTGTTCGTGACCGCCGCCGGGCAGGGGGCCTGCCTGGCGGTACTCAGCGCCACCGACGCCGACATCGGGTTGATCGCGTACGAGATGGCGATGCTGGTCACCCGGGTCGGTCAGAATCTGAGTTCGCCGACCCGGCCACCGGCGGTGCACTCCGATGCGCGGTGACGCGTCGGACCCGCACCACTGGCTCGACGGTGACGCCGGGCCGGTGGTGCGGCCGTACACGGTAACGGCCGGCCGGGCGCGCCCGGCCGCGGGCGGGTTCGACGTGGTCGCCTTCGTGGTCGCGGGTCCGCCGGACCAGGCCGCGTCGGATCCCCGGTTGCAGCCCGAGCACCACGCGATCCTCGGCAATTCCCAGCAGCCGATCTCGGTGGCCGAACTGGCCGCGCAGGTCGACCTGGCCCTCGGCGTCGTCCGGGTGCTCCTCGGCGACCTGCTGGCCGAGGGGCTGATCGCCATGTACGAGCCGCCGGCGGCGGCCAACTTCCCCGACGAAAAAATTCTCAAGGCGGTGGTCAATGGACTCCGTGCGCTCTGACCAGCGGGGCGACGCCCCGCGCATCCCGCTCGCGTTGAAGATCCTCATCGCTGGCGGGTTCGGGGTCGGCAAGACGACGCTGGTGGGTTCGGTGAGCGAGATCCGGCCGTTGCAGACCGAAGAGGTGCTCACCGACGCGAGCATCGGCACCGACGACCTGACCGGCGTCGAGGCCAAGAACACCACGACCGTGGCGATGGACTTCGGCCGGATCACCATCAACTCCGACCTCCAGGTCTATCTCTTCGGTACGCCGGGCCAGGACCGGTTCTGGTTCCTGTGGGACGAGTTGTCGTTCGGGGCGCTGGGCGCGGTCGTGCTCGCCGACACGCGGCGGCTGGCGGACTGCTTCCCGTCGGTCGACTACTTCGAGCAGCGGGGTACGCCGTTCGTCGTCGGTGTGAACTGTTTCGAGGGCGCCCAGCGGTTCAGCCCGGATGCGGTCCGCAACGCCCTGGACCTCGACCCGGATGTGCCGGTGGTGCTCTGCGACGCCCGGGACCGCCAGTCCGGCAAGGCGGTGCTGGTGTCCCTTGTGGAGCATGTGGCCAGCCGGCGGGGGCATCCGGTGCCGGCGTACTGACCGTCGGGCCCGGGCGCGAAGGTGGTGCTTCCCCGGCGCCCGGCCGCTGGTTCTGGTTGGATCGTAACCAGGGCCGATGCGGTGGAAATGGCAGAAGACGGAGCTTCGGGTGACTGACAGCGGCGAACTGGTGCATATCGGGTGTTACACCCCGCAAAGCGGTGGGCGGGGCGAAGGCATCGTCGCCGCCCGCCGTGATCCGCGCTCCGGCCGGCTGGACATCCTCGGCACCGTCGCCGCCACCCCGTCACCGTCGTTCCTGGCCCGGCATCCCCGGCTGCCGGTGCTCTACGCCGTCGGGGAACTCGACGACGGCGTGGTCACCGCGTGGACGATCGGGCCGGACGGCGGGCTGGCGGCCCTCGGCAGCCAGCCCACCGGGGGTGCCAGCCCCTGCCACCTGGCCGTCTCGTCCGACGGCGCCTTCCTGCTCACCGCCAACTACGGCGGAAGCGTGGTCGTACACCCGCTGGATCCGGCCGGGGCTCCCGGCCCGCGCACCGACCTGCTGAAGCACGACGGGCACGGTGCCGACCCCGACCGGCAGGAGGGGCCGCACGTCCACATGGTGTCGCCCACCCCGGACGGCGGCCCGCTGCTCGTCGTCGACCTCGGCACCGACGCCGTCTACCGCTACGACCTCGATCCGAGCAACGGGCGGCTCCGGAGCCACGGCACGCCGGTGCGGACCTCGCCCGGGACCGGGCCGCGGCACCTGTCCCGGCATCCCGACGGCCGGTTCTTCGTGGTCGGGGAACTGAACGCGACCGTGCACGAGTACGCCGACGAGTCCGGTGCCGTGCGCGAGCGGTCGCGGGTGGCGGCCAGCGGGCGCGGCGGCCACGTCCAGCCCTCGGACATCGTCGTGAGCGGCGACGGCCGATTCCTCTACGTCGGCAACCGCGGCGTCGACACGGTGGGCGTGTTCGCGCTCGACGGCGCCCAACCACGACTGGTGGCCGAGGTCGGCAGTGGCGGGCACTGGCCCCGACAACTCGCCGTCACCGGAATCCACCTGTACGTCGCCAACGAGCGCTCGCACACGGTCGGGGTGTTCGCCGTCGACCCGGAGAGCGGTGTGCCGACGCCGGTCGGCGACCCGGTCGCGGTGCCCAGCCCGACTTGCATCCTTCCGACCACCTGATGGTCTGATGCGTAATAAGTGTGAAGTGTCGCTTCGCATCCTTGCTGGGCGATCCCCGAAACACCCCGGGATCACGGTGCTACCAGCGGTTACCGGAATTCTCCCGGGTGTTCCACGTCCGTAACTTTCGACCGAACGTACGTGGCAGTCGTCCGACCGCTTCAGCACTATGGGGACCGTGCCGGGCCGCCATCGCATGCGAAAGTCCTTCCGTGGAGCAGGCGCCATCGCGTCCGTGATGGCGCTGGTCGTCGTCGCCGTGGGGGGATGGTTCGTCTACCGGACGCTGGCCGGGGCCGGCTGTTCCGGCGAGGTTCCGCTCAACGTCGCCGCCGCGCCCGAGATCGCGCCGGCGGTCGAGGCCGCCGCGCAGGCGTGGATCGAGGACGGTGCGGCCGTCGACGGCAGGTGCGTCGCCGTGACGGTGAGCGGCACCGACCCGGTCGACGTCGCGGCGGCCGTCGCCGGTCTGCACGGCATCTCGCTCGCCGGGGTTGGCCGGGCCAGCGGCACCGCCGTCATGCCCGACGTCTGGGTGCCCGACTCGTCGACCTGGCTGCTGCGGCTGAGCGCGGCCGCGCCGGGGTTCGCCCCGACCAACAACGCCTCGGTGGCCCACAGCCCGGTCGTGGTCGCGATGCCCGAACCGGTCGCCACCTCGTTCGGCTGGCCCGACGAGCAGCTCACCTGGACCGACCTGCTCCAGCAGATCACCACCGGCACCCAGCTGCGGACCGGCATCGTCGACCCGACCCGGGACTCCGCCGGGCTGTCCCTGCTGCTCGCGATCGGTGGCGCCGCCAGTGCCGCGGGGGACGGCGCCCAGCAGGCCATGACGGGGGCGCTGCGGGCGTTGGCGACCGGCCGGTCCGCACTGCGGCAGGACCTGGTCGCCCGCTTCCCGAGGTCGGCTGATCCGGCCGCCGTCGCCTCCGCGCTGAGCGCCGCCGCGCTCTCCGAGGAGGACGTCATCGCCTACAACGCGGCCCGGCCGCCGATCAGCCTCGCCGCGCTCTACCCGCAGCCGGCGTCGATGTCGCTCGACTACCCGTACGCCGTACTTCCCGGCACCGATCCCGCCCGGGCCGCCGCGGCCGAGGCGCTGTTCTCGGTGCTCGACACCACCGCGTTCAAGGACCGGCTGGGTGCCCGCGGGTTGCGTGGCCCGGACGGCAGTTGGGGGCAGGGCTTCGAGGCGCCGCGCGGCGCCCGGGCGGGACTGCCGGAGCCGCCGTCCGCCGCACCGCAGCCGACCGCGTCGTCCGATGCCGGCGGGTCGGGGGCGCCGGGTGGTGCACCGGCCGGCGGCCCCGATCCGGCGGCGGTCGACCGGGCGCTGTCCACCTGGACGGCGGTGACCCTGCCGGCCCGCATGCTGGCGGTGATCGACGTGTCCGGGTCGATGCTCCAGCGGGTGCCGACCGCCGGCGGCGCCACCCGGATGCAGGTCACCCTGCAGGCCGCCCAGCGCGGCCTCGGCCTCTTCGACGACTCCTGGGCCGTCGGGCTCTGGACCTTCTCCACCGAACTCGCCGGCGGACGCGACTACCGCGAGGAACAGCCGGTAGGCCCGTTGAGCAGCCAGCGGAGCAGGTTGCTCGCCTCGCTGAACGCGATCACCCCCAAACCGACCGGCGACACCGGCCTCTACGACACCGTGCTGGCGGCGTACGAGAGCATGCAGGAGGGGTGGGAGCCCGGCCGGGTCAACTCCGTCGTCATGCTCACCGACGGCCGCAACGACGACGCCGATGGCATCTCCCAGGAGAAACTGCTCGCCGACCTGCAGGCGCTCGTCGACCCGCGCCGCCCGATCCAGGTCGTGATCATCGGTATCGGCGACGGGGTCAGCCGCGACGAGTTGGAATCCATCACCAAGGTCACCGGTGGTGGTGTCTTCGTGACCGAAGACCCCGCCAAGATCGGCGACATCTTCCTCCAGGCGATCGCGCTGCGGCCGGCCGCACCCGGCTGACCTGCGGTTCAGTGACGGGCGACAATGTCGAATCACGGTGAGTGGTGCCATGGATGCGATCTGCTCGCACGGGTGAACCTACGGCCGCAATCAAGTGACAGTTTTTTGTCGCAAGGTCTGGACGGGCACAGGGGTAGGCAAAGATGACTGGGTGCCCGGAGCAACCGGCCCGCGTTCGTGAGCCGAATGTTGTTCCGGGTTTTCGTCGACTTCTCTGACCTGGGGGTGGATTGGTGTCGTCGGCGACGCTTTCGAGCCCCGCCGCGGTCCAGGCGGCTGGACCGCAGGCCCGGGCGGAATCGCTGCGCGTGCGGCAGCGGGCGTACGTCCGCGCGATCTTCGTCCTGGACACCGTCGTCCTGGTCCTCGCGGTACTCGGCGCCTACCTGATCCGGTTCGGCACCTCCGAACCCCGCGGCCGCGGCTCCGACATCTCCTACCTGATAGTCGGGCCGGCCCTGGTGCTCGTGTGGCTGCTCTCGCTCAAACTGCTGCACTGCTACGACGACCGGGTGCTCGGCTACGGCGCCGACGAATACCGCCGGGTCACCTCCGCCAGCCTCCGGCTCGCCGCCACCGTGGCGATCACCGGATACATCGCCGACGTCGGCGTGGCCCGGGGCTTCCTCGCCCTCTCCTTCGCCCTCGGCATCGCCGGGATGCTGGTGGCCAGGTTCGCCGCCCGCAAACGGCTGCACCGGGCCCGGTCCCGGGGCGCCGGCTGGTCCCGGCAGGTGCTCGTCGTCGGTGACACCGCCCACGTCCTCGAACTTGTGCACACCCTGCGCCGCGAGCCGTACGCCGGCTACCAGGTGGTCGGCGCCTGCATCCCCGACGCGCTCCTCGCCCCCGTACCGCAGCGGCTCGGTGACGTACCGGTCGTCGGCTCCTTCCGCGGCATCCCCGACGCGGCCGCGGCGACCGGTGCCGACACCGTGGCCGTCACCGCCTCCGGCGAACTCACCGCCACCCGGCTGCGCCGGCTCGGCTGGCAGCTCGAGGGCACCGGCATCGACCTGGTGCTGGCCCCGGCGCTGACCGACGTCGCCGGCCCGCGCATCCACACCCGGCCGGTCGCCGGACTGCCCCTGATCCACGTCGAGGCACCCGAGTTCCGGGGCGCCCGCAAGTTCGTCAAGGGCCTGGTCGACCGCTCGTTCTCGCTGATCGCGCTCACCCTGGCGCTGCCGGTGCTCGCCGTCATCGCGTTGGCCATCAAGCTCGACAGCCGGGGCCCGGTCATCTTCAAACAGGTCCGGGTGGGGCAGGGCGGCAAGGAGTTCGGCGTCTACAAGTTCCGCACCATGGTGGTCAACGCCGACGCGTTGCTGGCCCAACTGGCCGCCAGCAACGAGACCGACGGTCTGATGTTCAAGATGCGCGACGACCCGCGCGTCACCCGGACCGGCCGGTTCCTGCGCAAGTGGTCGCTCGACGAACTGCCCCAACTGGCGAACGTGCTCTTCGGGCACATGAGCCTGGTCGGTCCCCGGCCGCCGCTGCCGTCGGAGGTGGCCCGCTACGACGGCGACGTGGCCCGGCGGCTGCTGGTCAAGCCCGGCATGACCGGGCTGTGGCAGGTCAGCGGCCGGTCCGACCTCACCTGGGAGGACGGCATCCGGCTCGACCTGTACTACGTCGAGAACTGGTCGCTGGCCGCCGACCTGACCATCCTCTGGAAGACCTTCGGCGCGGTCGTCAACAGCCGCGGCGCCTACTGAACCCGCTGCCCCGCCGCAGGGGCAGCGGGCGGCGGGTCAGTGGGCCGGACCGGTCCAGTCGAGGCAGACGGCCACCGCGTCGTCGACCAGATCGCCGGCCACGAAGGCCCGCAGGTCGCCGAGCAGCGACCGCACCGCCTCCAGCGGCGCCAACGGGCGGGTACGCCGTACGAACCGCTCCAGCGCCGACTCGCCGTACCGGAGGTTCGTCGCGGCGGCGTCGAAGATGCCGTCGCTGACGATGAACAGCCGGTCGCCCACTGCCAGGTCGAAGCTCTGGGTGTGGTAGATCGTGCCGTCGAACATGCCGAGCGGGAACTGCGCGTCCAGCCGCTGCTCGACCACCCCGCCCTCCCGCAACAGCAGGATCCGCGGCGAGCCGGCGTCGACGGCGAGGACCCGACCGGTGGCCAGGTCGAGTTCGAGCAGGAGCGTCTCGAGGTGCTGCACGCCCCGGTGGTGGGAGTAGACGGCCTGGTCGGCCAACGTCGCCTGGTCGGCCAGGGACAGCCCGGCGCGGCGGGCGTTGCGCAGCGCCTGGATCGCCAGGGCGGTGAGGGTGGCGGCGGTCACCCCGTCACCCATCCCGTTGACGGTGGCGAGCCAGAGCCGGTGCCCGTCGTCGGCCCAGTCGAAGCTGTCGCCGCGCACCGCGTACGCCGGCTCGAGTTGCCCCGCGAGGCTGAACGACGACCGGCAGCGGCTGCGGCCGGGCAGCAGCTCCCACTGCATCTCGGCGGCGAGGGTCAGCCGGCGGGTCCGCGCCGCCACCGTGTAGCGGTCGGTACTGGCCCGTACGGCGGCCAGTTCGTGCCCGAGCAACGTGGCGATCTCGGCCAGCTCGCCGCGCAGCTGCGGGTCGTCGGGTACGGGCTGGAGACGCAGCACCCCGATCCGGTCCCCGCGCATCGTCACCGGCAGGTGGAGCACGCCGTCGTGGAGGACCTCGGCCTGGTGGTCGAAGCTGCGCCAGCCCGGCGCGCCGGGGGTGGTGACCGCGTCGTCGCCGGACAGCGGCAGGAGCGCCGCGATCCGGTAGTCGACCTGGAGCAGATCGGTCCCGGTGATTCCGTACGCCTTGGTCAGCGCCTCGCCGAGGCGTTCGACGATCTCGTCGGCGGGTGCCTCTGTCAACGACCGCCGTACCGCGATCAGCCGCTCGTACATGATCCGCCCCTGGCTTGTCCGGCGGCGGGTGCCGCGAGGGTAGTGTCAGGCCCACCATGGCCGAACACCATGGTCCAGACGGGCCGGATACGAGTATTGCCGCCGAGGTGGACGCCGCGGCGGAAGCGTTGCTGTCCGTGTGGGACTCGGCACGTGAGCGGGCCACCAGCCGGTTGTCCGGATCACAGCTCCGGGCACTGATCGTCGTCGAGCAGTACGACGGGATCAACCTGCGCGGGCTGGCCGAGAGCATGGGCATGATCCTGTCGTCGGCGAGCCGGCTGTGTGACCGGCTGGTCGCCGCCGGCGTACTCGAACGGGTGCCGGGCCGGGCCGACCGCCGGGAGATCTCGCTGCACCTGACGCCGGGCGGCGAGGCGTTGCTGGCCGAGCTGCGTGACGACCGGCGGGAACGGCTGGCGGCGGTGCTCGACGCGATGACCAGCGGCGCCCGGCAGGCGCTCTTGCACGGTCTGCGTGAGTTCGACGTGGCCGCCCGGGCCGAGACCGCCGAGGAGGAGGCCCGTACCGCCTAGCGCCGCGCGGTCACGGCCGAACGGTGTCGGCGAGCCACCGCGCCGGCCGGTCCAGGACCGCCCGGACCACCGATCCGGCGGCGCCGACCACGGCCGCGTCCCCGCCGAGCCGGGACGCCCGGACCGTGACGGGTGACCAGCCCGCGGTGAGCACCCGCCCGGCGACCTCGGCCCCGACCGCCGGCACCAGCCACGGTGCCAGCGGCGCGTAGACCCCGCCGAGCACCACCGTGTCGACGTCCAGCACGTTGATCACACCGGCCACGGCGACGCCGAGCGCCGCGCCGGCCGTGGCGAGGGCCCGCAGCGCGGCCGGTTCGGCCGCCCCGGCCAGCCGGGTCAGCCGGGCCACCGCCTCGTCGGAGGTGACCTGCTGGTCGGCCAGGCCGGCGGCGGCCAGGATCGCGTCCTGTCCGGCGTACCGTTCCAGGCAGCCGTGTGCGCCGCAGCCGCACCGCGGGCCGTCGGGACGTACCGCGACGTGGCCGAGTTCGCCGCTCCAGCCGCGGGCGCCGCGCAGGAGTGCCCCGTCCAGCACCAGCCCGGCCCCGATGCCGATCTCGCCGGAGACGTAGAGGAAGCTGGCCGGCCCGCCGGCGTGCAGTTCGCCGAGGGCGGCGAGGTTGGCCTCGTTCTCGACCGAGAGCGCCGCCCCGCCGCCGAGCGCCGGATGCCCGTGCAGGACCGCGGGTACGTCGACGTCCCGCCAGCCGAGGTTGGGGGCGAGCCGGACCACGCCGTCGGCGGTCACCAGCCCCGGTACGGCGAGCGCGCTGCCGGCGTGCACCAGCCCCTGCCGCTCCGCCTCGGTCCGTACGGTGCCGGCGAGGTCGGCGACGCGGGCGAGCACCTCGGCCGGCGCGGCCGGCCGCTGGTCGGCCCGGTGCACCGCGCGGTGGCGTACCCGGCCGGTCAGGTCGACGACGCAGGCGGCGAGGTAGTCGACGTTGATCTCGAGGCCGAGCCCGACCGGGCCGGTCCCGGCGAGCACCAGGCCGAGCGCGGGTCGGCCGGCGCCGGTGCGGCGGGCCGGGGCCACCTCGGTGACCAGCCGGCCGCCGATGAGGTCGTCGACGAGGGCGGAGACGGTGGCCCGGGTCAGCCCGGTCGCGGCGGCGATGTCGGCGCGCGACGGTGCCCGTCCGTCCCCGCCGGCGCGGCCCGCCGGGCCGCCGGTGCCCGCGGCGATGTGCCGCAGAACCAGTCCGAGGTTGTGTTCGCGCAGGCTGGCCTGTCGTACGGGGGTGTCGCCCGACCGCGTGCCAGCCTGCTCCATGACCTTGACAGTGCCACAGCGGCGCCAAATAATTCAACCAATAAACAAATCGAACGTGTTACGTGGAGGTCGCCATGGCAACCCAGCCCACGCCCGCTGACAAGTTCTCCTTCGGCCTGTGGACCGTGGGGTGGCCGGCCCGCGATCCGTTCGGCGACGCCACCCGGGCCGACCTCGACCCGGTCGAGGCCGTGCACCGGCTCGCCGAGCTCGGGGCGTACGGCATCACCTTCCACGACGACGACCTGATCCCGTTCGGGGCCGACGCCGCGGCCCGTGACCACCACGTCGGCCGGTTCCGCAAGGCGCTCGACGAGACCGGCCTGGTGGTCCCGATGGTCACCACCAACCTGTTCACCCACCCGGTCTTCAAGGACGGCGGCTTCACCAGCAACGACCGCGACGTACGCCGGTTCGCGCTGCGCAAGGTGCTGCGCAACATCGACCTCGCCGCCGAACTCGGCGCGAAGACGTTCGTGATGTGGGGCGGCCGGGAGGGCGCCGAGTACGACGTGGCCAAGGACATCCGGGCCGCGCTCGACCGCTACCGCGAGGCGGTCAACCTGCTCGCCGGGTACGTCCTCGACCGCGGCTACGACATCCGGTTCGCGATCGAGCCCAAGCCGAACGAGCCGCGCGGCGACATCCTGCTGCCGACCGTCGGGCACGCGCTGGCGTTCATCAACGAGCTGGAGCACCCGGAACTCGTCGGCCTCAACCCCGAGGTCGGGCACGAGCAGATGGCCGGGCTCAACTACGCGCACGGCATCGCCCAGGCGCTCTGGGCCGGCAAGCTGTTCCACCTCGACCTCAACGGCCAGCGCGGCATCAAGTACGACCAGGACCTGGTCTTCGGGCACGGCGACCTGCTCAACGCCTTCGCCCTGGTCGACCTGCTGGAGAACGGCGGCCCGGACGGCGGCCCGGCGTACGACGGCCCGCGGCACTTCGACTACAAGCCGTCGCGCACCGAGGACTTCGCCGGCGTGTGGGCCTCGGCGGCCGCCAACATGCGCACCTACCTGCTGCTCAAGGAGCGGGCCGCGGCGTTCCGCGCCGACCCGGAGGTGCGGCAGGCGCTGGCCGAGAGTCAGGTCGGCGCCCTCAACGAGCCGACGCTGAACCCGGGGGAGACCTACACCGACCTGCTCGCCGACCGGTCGGCGTACGAGGATCTCGACGTCGACGCGGTCGCCGCGAAGGGCTTCGGCTTCGTCCGCCTCAACCAACTCGCGGTGGAGCACGTCCTGGGCGCCCGCTGACCGCTGCCCTGATCACCGTGATCAGGGAGTACCGCCGGCGGGCCGGCGTACCCGCCCCTGGTCACGGTGATCTTGGAAGTGGGCGGGGCAGCGGGTAGAGTTTCGGATCTGTCGATGCGGAGGCCAGTCATGCCGTACGTCGCCGGAGTCGACTCGTCGACCCAGTCCTGCAAGGTGGTCGTCCGCGACGCCGAGACCGGCACGCTGGTCCGGCAGGGCCGGGCCGCCCACCCCGACGGCACCGAGGTCGAACCGGCCGCCTGGTGGGGGGCGCTCCAGGAGGCGATCGACCAGGCCGGCGGGCTCGACGACGTGGTCGCCATCTCGGTCGCCGGCCAGCAGCACGGCATGGTCTGCCTCGACGAGGACGGCAAGGTGGTCCGGCCGGCCCTGCTGTGGAACGACACCCGGTCGGCCGGCGCCGCCGCCGATCTCGTCGCCGAGTTCGGCGGCGACCGGACGGGCCGGCGCGCCTGGGCCGAGGCGGTCGGATCGGTGCCGGTCGCCAGCCTGACCGTCACCAAGCTGCGCTGGCTGAGCCGGCACGAGCCCGACGCCGCCGACCGCACCGCCGCCGTCTGCCTTCCGCACGACTGGCTCACCTGGCGCCTGGCGGGCGCACCCGGCCTCGACGCCCTGCGCACCGACCGGGGCGACGCCAGCGGCACCGGTTACTGGTCGCCGGCCACCGGGGCGTACCGCACCGACCTGCTCCGGCACGCCTTCGACGGGCGGGAGCCGGCCGTACCCCGGGTGCTCGGCCCGACCGACCCGGCCGGGACGCTGCCGGCGGGGGCCCGGCTCGGGCCCGGCACCGGCGACAACGCCGCCGCCGCGCTCGGCGTGGGGGCCCGGCCCGGCGACGTCGTGGTGTCCATCGGCACCTCCGGCACGGTCTTCAGCGTCGCCGACCGGCCCGCCGCCGACGACTCGGGCGCGGTCGCCGGGTTCGCCGACGCCACCGGCCGGTTCCTGCCCCTGGTCTGCACCCTCAACGCCGCGCGGGTGCTCGACGCGGCCGCGACGATGCTCCGGGTCGGCCTCGACGACCTCGCCACGCTGGCCCTGGAGGCGCCGCCCGGCGCCGACGGACTGGTCCTGGTGCCCTACCTGGAAGGGGAACGCACCCCCAACCGTCCACACTCGACCGGCGCGGTGCACGGCCTGACGCTGCGCACCGCGACCCCGGCCCACCTGGCCCGCGCCGCCGTCGAGGGCATGCTCTGCGCGCTCGCCGACGGGCTGGACGCCCTGGTGGCGCAGGGCGCCGCCGCCAACCGGGTGATCCTGGTCGGTGGCGGGGCCCGGTCGGCGGCGGTCCGCCGGATCGCGCCCGAGGTCTTCGGCGTCCCGGTGCTGGTCCCGCCGCCCGGCGAATACGTCGCCGACGGGGCCGCCCGCCAGGCCGCCTGGGTCGCCCTGGGCGGTGCCGAGCCACCGCCGTGGTCGGCGAGCCAGGCCCGGGAGTACGTCGCCACACCCGCCCCGCACATCCGCGAGCAGTACGCCGCCAGCCGCGACCTGGTCCGGGACCGGCCGGTCGCCGGTTAGGCGCGTCCGGCACCCCGGCTGTTGCCGGTGTCAACGGGGTAGGTGATCCTGGTGCGGTGCCGAGGATGACCAGCGGGGTCGGGCCGCGTGGGGGCAGCCCGGCCCACCGGTTCTACAGCGTCGTCGTCTTCGTCGTCCTCGCCTCGCTCGACAACGTCGCGATCGGGCTCGTCCCCCCGCTCTACGGTCCGATCTCCGAGTCGTTCGACGTACCGGTCAGCGCCCTCGGCCTGGTCACCGCACTCAGCTTCCTCGTCAGCGCGGTCGCCTCCGTCGCCTGGGCGTACGTCGGGGACCGCACCAACCGCAAGCCGCTGCTGGTCGCCGGCACCCTGCTGTGGGCGGCCGGCACCGCCGGCAGCGCGTTCGCCGGCGGGCTGGGCGCCGGGTACGCCGGCTTCGTCGTCGCGCAGATCGTGGCGGCGATCGGCCTGGGGGCGGTCGGCTCGGTCGGCTTCTCGGTCGTCACCGACCTGATCTCGCCGCGCCGCCGTGGCCTGGTGATGAGCTTCTGGGGGCTGTCACAGGGCATCGGCACCCTGGCCGGCACCCTGGTCGCGGGGCTGCTCGGCTCCGTCGACTGGCGCCGCCCGTTCCTGGTGCTGACCGTGGTCGGCCTCGCCGCGACCGCCGCCTACCTGTTCACGTACGACATCCGGCGCGGCGCGAGCCAGCCCGAACTGGCCGGTGTGCTGTCCGCCGGCGGCGACTACGACTACCGGATCGGCCGCGCCGACCTGCCGAAGATCGTCGGCCGGCGCAGCAACGTGTGGCTGATCCTCCAGGGCCTCACCGCCCAGGCGGCGTTCGGATCACTGGTCTGGCTGCCGGTGCTGTTCCAGCAGCGGGCCCTCGACCAGGGCTATTCGACGCCCACCGCCATCGTGGTCGGGAGCGTCTTCGCGACGCTGTTCCAACTCGGCGGGGTGTTCTCGATCGTCGGCGGCCTGGTCGGCGACGCGCTGCAACGCCGTACCCCGCGGGGCCGGGCGGTCGTCGCGTCGGTCGGCATCCTCGCGGCCGTGCCGTTCTACGTCGTCCTGTTCTTCGTGCCGATGCGCATCGACGTGCCCGACGGAGCCGGCGGCGGCGCGGTCACCGCGGCCGTGCTGCGCAGCGTGGTGTCCGAGCCGACCGTCGGCCTCAGCTTCCTCGCCGCCGTGCTGGCCCTGGCACTGACGTCCGCGAACTCCCCGAACTGGTTCGCCCTGATCGCCGACGTCAACCCGCCGGAGCACCGGGGCACCGTCTACAGCCTCGGCAACCTGGTCAACGGGGTGGGGCGGGCGGCCGGCAACGGGCTGGTCGGCGTCGTGTTCGGCATGCTGCGCGGGGCGTTCCCGCCGCCGCTGAACTACGCCGTCGGGCTCGCCGCATTCCAGCTGTTCTTCGTGCCGACCGGGATCATGTACTGGCTGGCGTCACGTACGACGCCCCGCGACATATCCGACGTGCACCACCTGCTGACCGACCGGGCGGCCCGCGGCGAACCGACCGCGACCGACCGGTCGGCCGAGGGCGCGCCCGACCGTTGATCGGCAGACTTCGGCACATGCAGAACGCCCACCCGCTGCCGGCCCGCATCGCCGGCTGGACCGGTCTCGTCGCCCACCTCGCCACCCTCGTCTGGTACGCCGCCAGCGGGCTGCTCGCCCCGGGCTGGGCGGTGCTGCTCCTGCTACTGGTGTGGGCCGGGCTGCTCGCCGTGGCGATCGTGCTGCTGCGCCGCCGTCCGGCGTACGTGCTGCTGGTGCCGGTCGTGTCGGCGCTGTTCTGGTTCGGTGCCATCTCGGCCGGGGAGGCCTGGCTCGGCTGGACCGGCTGACGGCACTCCCGTCACACCGGCCGGTCCCGGGCCCGGAACCGGCCGGTCGACGCGGCTCAGGCGCGCGCCCACACGGTGACGTCGGTCGGCACCCGGCCGTCGGAGTCGAGCGGCCCGCTGCTGAGCAGCGGCTGCGCCCCGGCCGGCAGGCCGACCGACTCGGCACCGAAGTTGGTCACCACGAGCAGGTCTCCGTTACGGAACGCGAGCACGTCGTCGGCGGTGTCCACCCAGGACAGGGCGCCCCGGCCCAGGCCGTGTTCCCGGCGCAGCATCAGGGCCGCCCGGTACAGCTCGTACGTCGCCCCGGCCACCCCGCGCTGGCGGTCCAGTGCGTACTCGGCCCACAGCGCCGGCTGCGGCAGCCAACTGGCGTCGGTCGGCCCGAAGCCGTACGACGGCGCGTCGGCCTCCCACGGAATCGGCACCCGGCAGCCGTCCCGGCCCCGCTCGGCGCCGTCGCTGCGCTTCCAGGTCGGGTCCTGGCGGGCGTCGTCGTCCATGGTGGTGTGTTCGGGGAGCCCGAGTTCCTCACCCTGGTAGAGATAGGCCGACCCGGGCAGGGAGAGCATGAGCAGGGTGGCCGCCCGGGCCCGGCGCAGCCCGACGGCGGTGTCCGGCTGCGGGTCGCCGACCCCGATCCCGTTCGGGCGGGGCGTACCGGGCGGGAGCCCGAGCCGGGAGGCGTGCCGCACCACATCGTGGTTGGACAGCACCCAGGTGGTCGGCGCCCCGACCGCGTCGGTCGCCTCGAGCGAGCGGGTGATCACCGCGTACTGGGCCGGAGCGGTCCAGGCCGCCAGCAGGTATTCGAAGTTGAACGCCTGGTGCATCTCGTCGGGGCGGACGTAGGCGGCCAGCCGCTCGGCCGGCTGCACCCATGCCTCGGCGACCAGGATCCGGTCGCCCGGATAGCTGTCCACCAGCCGGCGCCAGTCCCGGTAGATCGCGTGTACGCCGTCCTGGTCCCACATCGGCGGGCGGGGGCCGGTCCGGCCGCCGCCGCTCAGCGGCTCCTCCGGGTAGTGCCAGTCGGCCAGGTCGGCCTGCTTCACCAGACCGTGCGCCACGTCGACCCGGAAGCCGTCGACGCCCCGGTCGAGCCAGAACCGCAGGATGTCCTCGAACTCGGCGCGTACCTCGGGCAGGTCCCAGTTGAGGTCGGGCTGGCCGACGTCGAACAGATGCAGGTACCACTGGCCGGGCCGGCCGTCGGGGTCCGGCACCCGGGTCCATGCCGGACCGCCGAAGACGCTGCGCCAGGTGTTCGGCGGCTCGGCGCCGTCAGGGCCCCTGCCGTCGCGGAAGATGTAGCGGTTCCGGGCCGGGTCTCCCGCGGGGGCGGCGAGCGCCTCGACGAACCACGGGTGCGCCGAGGAGGTGTGGTTGGGCACCAGGTCGACGATGACCCGCAGGCCCCGGGCGTGGGCCTGGGCGATCAGTTCGTCGGCGTCGGCGAGCCGGCCGAAGATCGGGTCGACGTCGCGGTAGTCGGCGACGTCGTAGCCGGCGTCGGCCTGCGGTGACGGGTAGAACGGGGAGAGCCACACCGCGTCGACCCCGAGTTCGACGAGGTGGCCGAGGCGGGCGGTGATGCCGGACAGGTCACCGATGCCGTCGCCGTCGATGTCCGAGAACGAGCGGGGATAGATCTGGTAGATGACGGCATCTCCCCACCAGGCGGGCGGGACGGCGGCGGGGCCGCCCGGGGCCGGGGATGCCGCGGCGGAGGTTTCGTGCGTGTTCAGGGCGCTACTCCCGTCAGATCGTGCCGGTCCCGTCAGATCGTGCCGGATCGGCCTGTTTTTACCGTACTGGTCGAGCCTTCGAATCCGGGCGGACCGGTCAGGGCAGGGTCGACGCTTTCAACCTGCCCTCGGCGGCGCCGTCGATTCGCGTACGACCAGACGAGTGGGCAGGATCACCGGCGGCTCGACGGCGTCGGCGGGATCGCCGTGCCCGAGCGGGCCGAGCAGCAGGCGGGCGCCGATCCGGCCCTGCTCGGCGGCGGGCTGCGCGACGGTGGTGAGCCCCACGACGCCGGCCACGTCGTGGTCGTCGATGCCGATGACGCTGATGTCGTCGGGCACCCGCAACCCGGCCTGGCGCAGCGTGGCCATGGCACCCAGGGCCATCTCGTCGCAGGCCGCGAAGATCGCGGTGGGCAGCGGACCGCGGCGCAGCAGTTCGGCGGTGGCCCGGCTGCCGCCGTTGATGGTGAAGTCGGCCTCGACGTCGAGTTCCGGCTCGGGCCGTACGTCGGCGGCGAGCAGCGCCTGGCGGTAGCCGATCCGCCGGTCGATGTGGGTGGTGAAGGCCAACTCGTCCGACGGGTCGCCGGAGATGTGGGCGATGCGTCGGTGCCCGAGCGCGAGCAGGTGGCCGGTGGCGGTCGCGGCGGCCGCCCGGTCGTCGATCAGCACCCTCGGCCACCCGGGTACGGCGGTGCCGGAGCTGACCGTGACGCCGGGCAGGGCCAGGTTGGTGACGGCGACGAAGTCGGCCGGCTCCAGCGGGGTCGCCACCAGCATCACCGCGTCGACCCGCTTGTGCAGGTTGGCGGTGTGCAGCAGCCGCTGGCGGGCATGCTCACGGCCGCCGAGGTTGTAGAGCAGCAGGTCGTAGCCGGCCTCGTGCAGGGTCTCCTCGGCGGCCTCCACGACGGTGGCGAAGAACCACCGGGTGACCCGGGGGATCACGACGGCGACCGTACCGGTGCGGCCGCCGGCCAGCCGGGAGGCGCTGGGGGAGGCGGTGTAGCCGAGTTCGGCCGCCGCTTCCAGCACACGTTCCCGGGTGGCCGGCGACACCGTCGGCAGCCCCCGCAGGGCCCGCGAGACGGTGGCGGTGGAGACCCCCGCCCGGCGGGCCACGTCGTCGATCCTGGTCACCGGGCCACCCCCGTTGCCCGCCCGGTCGGTGGTGCCGGGGTCAGCCCTTCACGCTTCCGGCGAGCAGGCCACGTACGAAGTAGCGCTGCAGGGACAGGAACACGATCAGCGGCACGATGATCGACACGAACGCGCCGGCGGTCAGCCGTTGCCACTCGTTGCCCCGGGTGCCGGCGAGTTCGGCCAGCCGCACGGTCAGCGGTGCCGCCTCGTTGCCGCCGCCGGCGAAGATCAGGGCGACCAGCAGGTCGTTCCATACCCACAGGAACTGGAAGATACCGAACGCGGCCAGGGCCGGGGTGATCAGCGGAAGCACGATCGTCCGGAAGATCTTCGGGTGGGTGGCGCCGTCGACCCGGGCCGCCTCCATCAGATCGCCC
The DNA here is from genome assembly GCF_018324255.1 of Polymorphospora rubra. GTDB lineage: Bacteria > Actinomycetota > Actinomycetes > Mycobacteriales > Micromonosporaceae > Polymorphospora > Polymorphospora rubra. Next base: position 1,130,987 of record NZ_AP023359.1, on the reverse strand, counting down.
GGCAGTTGCGAGATGAAGTTGTGCAGCAGGAAGACGGCGAGCGGCAGCGCGAAGCAGGTGTGCGCGAACCAGACCTGGATGAACCGTTGCTCGTCGTCGAGGTTCCAGGCCGGCATGATCTGGACACCGCCGACGCTGACGCCCTGGGAGAAGAAGCTGAGCAGCGGCACGAGGGCCATCTGCAACGGCACGATCTGCAGCGCGAAGATGCCGATGTAGACCCAGTCCCGGCCCCGGAACTTGATCCAGGCCAGCGCGTACGCCGCCAGCGCGGCGAAGGCCAGCGGGAACAGCACGGACGGCAGGGTGATGACCACCGAGTTGACGAAGTAGCTGGCGAGCTGCCCGGCGGAGGACGACCGGCCGAAGAGGACGTCCTGGTAGTTCTCCAGGGTGACCTGCGGGTCGGTGAAGAAGGTCCACCAGCCGGTGGTCTTGATCTCCTGCTCGGGGCGGAACGACGAGACGAACAGGCCGAAGGTCGGCAGCGTCCACAGCACCGCGATGACGATCGAGACGAGGCTCGCGACCCGCGTGTTCAGTCGCCTGCGGACCCGCCCGGCGGCGGTCTTCGGCCGGTCGGCGCCGCCCTTCGCCACCGGGGGCGCGGGGGTGGTGGTGGTCATGTCAGCCCTCCCGCTGCTGGCGCAGGTTGCGGATCTGGTAGATCACGATCGGGATCACCAGGACGAAGAGGAACACCGCCAGCGCGGAGCCCTGCCCGACCTGTCCGAACCGGAACGCCTGGTTGTACATCTCGTTGGCGATCACGCTGGTGTTGAAGTTGCCGTTGGTCATGGTCCGGACGATGTCGAAGACCTTGAGCGTGGCGATCGAGATCGTCACGACCACGACGATCAGGGCCGGCCGGATGCTGGGGAGGGTGACCCGCCGGAACATCTGCCAGGCGTTGACGCCGTCGAGCCGGGCCGCCTCGACGATCTCGGCGGGGATGGCCTTGATCGCGGCGGACAGGACGACCATCGCGAAGCCGGCCTGGATCCAGACCATGACGGCGATCAGCAGCAGCGTGTTGAGGGGGGAGTTGAGCAACCACTGCTTCGGTTCGCCGCCGAGGGACACCGCGATCTGGTTGAGCAGGCCGATCTGCTCCTGCTCCTCGGAGCGGTAGGCGTAGACGAACTTCCAGATGATGCCGGCGCCGACGAACGAGATCGCCATCGGCATGAAGATCAGCGACTTGGCGATGGCCTCGAACCGGGCCTTGTCCACCAGTACGGCGTACAGCAGGCCCATGCTGGTCGCGAGCAGGGGGACGAGGACCACCCACATCAGGGTGTTGGCCAGCACGTCGAGGATCTCGGGCTGGGAGAACATCCAGCCGTAGTTGCGCAGGCCGACCCAGTTGACGCTGCCGCCGTCCATGAACGACAGCAGGGTGGTGCGTACGGCCGGTACGACCAGGCCGATGAGCAGCAGCGCGATTGCCGGGAACAGGAAGAACGCGGCGAAGAGCCCCTCCCCGCGGCGCGGCCGGGCGGCCGGGGCGGGGCCGTCCCCGCCGGGACCGCCCTTGGCGGTGCTCGCCGCGATCAGCCGCTGCTCGCGGCGTCGGGCGAAGTAGTTGGGGACGGCGTCGAGCAGCAGGAGTAATCCGCCCACCACGACGACGAACGCCACCAGGCCGTACAACAACATGAGAAGCTTCGGGGCTTCGTCGGCGAACTCCATGCGTCCTCCCGCACGCGGAACCTACCGGGCCGGTGGCCCAAGGGACCGGTGGCCCGGCCCGGGACGCCCCGGGCCGGACCACCGAGAATCACTGGGGCCAGGACTGCTCTACGAAGGTCAGCGTGCTGGCGGTGTCCTTACCGTTGATCCAGTCGATCATGCCCTTCCAGAACGTGCCGGCGCCGACGGCCGCCGGCATCAGGTCCGAGCCGTCGAAGCGGAAGACGGCGTTGGTGTCCTGGAGGATCTGGACCGACAGCTTGTCGATCGGGTTGGCCACGTTGTTCAGATCGACGCCCTTGTTGGCCGAGACCCAGTTGCCCAGCTTGGCGCGGGCGTTGGCGTGCTCGGACGAGGCGAGGTAGGTCTGGAACGCCTGGACCTCGGGCCGGTCGGCGAACGCCGCGGCGAACTCGCCGCCACCGAGGACCGGCTTGCCCCTGCTCGGGTCGACCGGCGGGAAGTAGAAGGCGAACACGTCGCCGTCCTCAGCGACCCGGGTGCCCTGCGGCCACTGGTTCGCGTAGAACGACGCCTGCCGGTGCAGGGTGCACTTGCCGTCGACGATGGGCAGGCCAGCCTCCTGGAAGGAGGTGGTGGAGATGCTCTTGACGTCGCCGTAGCCGGCGTTGACGTACGCCGGGTTCTTCAGGATGGAGCCGGCGCGCTCGAACGCGGCGGCGATCCGCGGGTCGCTGAACGGGATGCCGTGGTCGACCCACTGGTCGTAGACCTCGGGGGCGTTCTCGCGCAGCATGATGTCTTCGATCCAGTCGGTGGCCGGCCAGCCGGTGCCCTCACCGGACTCGATGCCGACGCACCACGGCTTCTGGCCGTCCGCGACGACCTTGTCGCTCAGGGCGATCAGTTCCTGCCAGGTGGTCGGGACCGTGTAGCCCTTCTCCTGGAAGGTCTTCGGCGAATACCAGACGAAGGACTTCACGTTGGACCCGAACGGCGCGCCGTAGAACTGGCCGTTGACGGTGCCGTACTTGAGCCACTCGGCCGGGTAGTTCTTCTCGGCCATCGCCTTGGTGTCGGCGGAGGTCGGCTTGAGCTTGCCGGCGTCGGCGAAGCGCTTGATCAGACCCGGCTGCGGGATCAGGGCGATGTCCGGCGGGTTGCCGCCGTCCACGCGTACGGGCAGCTGGGCCTCGAACTCGCCGCTGCCCTCGTAGTTGATCTCGATTCCGGTGCAGTCCTGGAACTCCGCCCAGGACTGTTCGAGCAGATCGGCCTCCGCGTCGCGGATGGACGCGTAGACGGTCACCTCGGTGCCGTCGTGTCCCTTGTATGGCTCGTAGGCGGCGCACTCCGGGGAGTCCGCGTTGGTACCGCTGCTGTCGTCGCCGGAGCACGCGGCGGCACTGAGGGCAATGCCGAGCACGCTGGCGATCACGAGGGCTTGGCGTGGTCTGGTGAAGACCGCCATGCCGTCCTCCTTCCTTGCCGGCGACATTCCGAGCCCCACGGCTCACACGCCGGCCCCGACTCCTGTGGGCGTCCTCACATGTAAGCGCTTGCAACATTCGGAGTCCAGTCCGGAAGGGCATCGGCAAGTAACAATCAGGAAACTCAACCCGATTACGCAGTGTTACTTTCTGCTGACTTATTGCGCGTGGGAGCGCTCCTGCCTGCGCATTCAGTCATCGAGGATGGCGGCGAAGCGGGTTTCCGCAAGGGCCAACTGGTCGAAGATGTGGTCCTTGGCGCGGGTGGACAGCGGGGTGTCGGGGCGTCGGATCAGGTCCCGGAAGATCGGCACGAGCGGACGGTACTTACGTGCGAGATGGGCCACCCTGTCGCCCGTGGTGTGGATGATCCCCACCCCGTTGTCGGTGAAGTCGGAAACCTTGATCACCCGGGCCCACGGGTGCCGGTCCAGACTTTCCGCCACGTGTGCGCGGTACTGCTCGTGGCGGTCCCGGTCCGGGGCGTACTCGGGGTTGGTCACCGCCCGGACCAGGTCGGCCACCCGGGGGTTGAACCGGCGTGCCAGTTCGGCCAGGGCGGCCGCGGTCGCCACCGCGTGCGGCTGTCCCGGCGGCAGCCCGGCCAGTTCTTCGGGGTGGTCCTCGACCGCGTCGTGCAACAGGGCGGCGATGATCACGTCGACGTCGTCGACCTCGTAGTACCGGATGATCCGGATCGCCACCCGCAGCAGGTGGTTGAGGTACGGCTCGCGGACCCGGCGGTCGTCGCGGTGCAGGTGGGCGGCGAGTTCGGCGGCGGCCGCGAGGCGGGGCCGGTCGGCGGGGGAGAACCGCGCCAACTCCTCGTCCAGGCGGTCCCGCAGGCCGGATTCGCCGTAGACCTCGGTGATCGCGTGCAGCGGCATGGACATCAGGTACGTCGGCGAGGCCATGGCCAACAGATATACCCGATGATCGCCATCGGAACTGGCGTGAACTTGCCAGAGGGACTTCCGTCGATTGCAGCTTTCTGTCAGCATCCATCGAAAGATCGACAATTATTACCGATGTTTGGAGGATCTGGATGCCCAGACGTCTGCTCACACTCACCGCGGCGGCGCTGATGGCCGCCGCCGCCGTCATCATCCCGGCCGCGCCGGCCGCCGCGGCGCCCACCTTCAAGGTTCCGTTCCCGTGCGGCCAGACGTGGTCGGGTCAGACGCGGACCAACCACAGCCCGCCGAACTCGATCGACTTCAACCGGACCAACGACGTCGACGACCCCGTCGTGGCCAGCGCCCCCGGCACCGTCGACCGGGTCACCAACCTCGGCAACACCAGCTACGGAAAGTACGTACGGATCAACCACGGCGGCGGCTACCACACCTACTACGCGCACCTCAACGCGTTCCGGGTGTCGGTCGGCCAGACCGTGCGCCACGGCACCGTGATCGGCACCGTCGGCAGCACCGGCGGATCCACCGGCCCGCACCTGCACTACGAGCAGCGGCTCAACGGCGCCGACATCAGGATCCGGTTCAACGGCACCCTCGCGCTGTACTGGGGCACCCGGAACTACACCAGCGACAACGGCTGCGGAAGCGGCAGCACCGCACCGGGCACCGTACGCACCGCAGGCACCCCGCTGACCGTGCGCTCCGGCCCCGGCACCGGCTACGCGTCGGTCGGCACCCTCGCCACCGGTACGAACGTCACCATCCACTGCCAGACCACCGGTACGTCGGTGACCGGCACCTACGGCACCAGCAACATCTGGAACCGGATCGGCAGCGGCCGGTTCATCGCCGATGCCTACACCTACACCGGGCACAGCGGCTTCATCCCGGGCGTACCCCGCTGTTGACCCGACCGACCCGCGCGCGACGCCGTGACCCGAACCGGTCACGGCGCCCGCCGCGTCAGTTCATCCGCCACACCGCGAGGTTGAGCGCGGACGCGAACGTCACCCAGGCCCAGTAGGGCACCAGCAGCAGCGCGGCCGGCCGGCTGACCCGCCAGAAGAGTACGACGGTGGCGCCGACCAGTACCCACAGCACCACGATGTCGAGGAACGCCAGGCCGTACCGGCCGGCACCGAAGAAGATCGGCGTCCAGATCGCGTTGAGGACGAGTTGGGCCGTCCAGACGTACAGGGCCGGGCCGAAGCCCGCCCGGCGCCAGACCAGCCACCCCGCGACCGCGATCGTCGCGTACAGGACGGTCCACACCGGACCGAAGACCGACGACGGTGGCGCCCAGGACGGCTGGGCGAGCCCGTTGTACTCCTGGGCCGTGCCGCTCACGCCCAGGCCGCCGATGGCGGCGGCGACGAAGACGGCGGCGGCGAAGCCGACGAGCGCCCACCACCGCCGGTGGCCGGACCGGGCATTGGCGGTGAGCGCGGCGGTGTCCATGTCCGATGCGGTTCCCGCCGGTGGGTCCGCGCAAACCCGCGCCCGTGCGACCCGGGCCCGGACAACAGGGCGCCGGGGCCGCTGCCGGCGGCCGTCCATCGGGGAGGACGACGACCTTCCGGCGAGCGACCCCGGCGAGTCGAGGTGGGGGTAGGGAAGGAGGGGATGGTGCGGCGGTCAGGTGAAGAGGCTGACCCCGCCCGGGCCGACGAGCAGCCCGACGACGATGAGGACGATGCCCCACAGGATCTGCCGCCGGAAGAGCGCGAGTACGCCGGCGACGACCAGTACCACTGCGAGAATCCAGAGAATCAGGTCCATGGCGGCGGATTACCCGACCGCCCGCCGCCGGAAACCCGCCGGTCAGGGCCCGTGGTTCCCCACGTGGAAGACGCTGTACGCCTGCTTGATCACCGGATGGGCCACGTTGCGCACCCGTACGCCACCCGGCGTGGTCCCGCGCTCCGATCCGGCGTGCGCGTGCCCGTGCAGGGCCAGCGCCGTCGGCGCCGAGTCGATCGCCTGCCCCAGCAGGTACGACCCCAGAAACGGGTAGATCTCCGGCGGCTCGCCGGCCAGTGTCTCGGGCACCGGCGCGTAGTGGGTGAGCGCCACCCGGATGTCGCACTCCAGCCCGATCAGCGCGGCCGCGAGGCTGTCGGCACTGTCGTCGGTGGTCTGGATGAACGCCTTCATCTCCGGCTCGCCGAAGGCACTGGCGCTGCGGCCGGCGAACCCGCCGCCGAACCCCTTCACACCGGCCACCCCGAGCCGTACTCCGTTGTGTTCCACCACCGTGGCGTCGCCCTCGAGCACCGTGATGCCGGCGTCCTCCAGCACCTTCACCACCTGCGGCACCTGGTCGCAGTGGTGGTCGTGGTTGCCGAGGACGGCGATCACCGGCACGCCGAGCCCACCGAACTCGGTGGCGACACAGCGTGCCTCGGACTCGGTGCCATGTCGGGTCAGATCTCCGGCGAGCAGGAGCACGTCGGCCTGCTCGGGCAACTGGTCCAGGGCCGGGCGGAACCGGCCGACGACGTCCTCGTCCATGTGTACGTCGCCGACGGCGGCTATCCGGATCACGGCAGTTCCTCCGCTTCGGTCGGCGCGGCGGCGCGGGTCACCCCGATGTCCGCGGCCAGCCGCAGGTCGGGGTACCGCTCCCGCACCAGGCGCAGGATCTCGTCCCGGCGTTGCGGGCTCTCCACCTCGCCGCACAGGACCAGCGTGTTGTCCCGCCGCGACGCGGTGATGCCCTGCTCGGCGATGTCGGCGTTCTCGGTCAGCAGATGTTGTATCTCCGCTTCCAGGTATTCGTCGCTCACGACTCCTCCTCGATCCGCGCGGTCACGTCCGCACCTCCCGGTCGGGCCCGTACGGCACCACGTCCAGCCGGTCCAGCAGCACCAGGAACGCCTCGGCGTACGGGGAGTGCTCGGTTTCCTTACGTACCCGGTCCCAGTCGATCTGCTCCCGCAGCGAGCGGGCCAGCGGCAGTCCGCGGGCGAAGTCGCAGTAGTGCTGGGAGAAGCTGAGCAGTTTGTGCACCATCAGTTGGGTGGCCGACAGGACCGGCATCTGGATCGCGTCGACGGGCCGTACGACGGTGTCGGTGAACGTCTCGTCGGTGACCGGGGTTTCGATCGGCCGGTGGATCAGGTCGACCATCCGACCGTCGTCGTAGACCTTGACGAGCCAGTCCTCCGGTGGGCGTTCCGCGGTGAAGCCGGCCTCGACGAGCGCTTCCAGGCTGCGTTCGATGTCCTGTTCGCGTACCAGGAAGTCGACGTCGTGGTCGCTGGAATGGCCCCCGTGGGCGTACACCGCGAAGCTGCCACCGAGCGCGAACGGCACGTCGGACTGTTTCAGTACGGCGGCTACGCGTTTGAGGGTGTTGAGAAGGCCCTCGTCCACGCGGTGAGACATGGCGGTCTCCCGTGGGTAGGTGTCTGTTGAAGGTCTACCGGTACCCGACCGTCGGCCCGCTGACACCTGGGCAGGGGCTCAGGAGCGCATTCCCCGTACGGGCCGGGGCTAACCCGCCGGGGCGGGCCGGGTCACCGCCCGCCGTACCCGTCGTCGAGGTGTCCGCGCAGCTTCACCAGGGCCCGGGCCAGCAGCCGGGAGACGTGCATCTGCGACACGCCGACCCGTTCGGCGATCTGCGACTGGGTGAGGTTGCCGAAGAACCGCATGGTGAGGATCTGCTGCTCGCGCCGGTCGAGGGAGGCCAGCGCGGGGCCCAGCGCGACCCGCAGTTCGGCGAGGGCGAGTTCGTCGTCCTCGCCGCCGAGCAGGTCGCCGAGTTCGGCGGCACCCTCGGTGTCGTTGGTCGGGGTGGAGAGCGAGACGGTGTTGTAGGCGCGGGCGCCTTCCAGGCCCTCCAGCACCTCTTCCTCGCTGATCCCGAGGTGCCGGGCGAGGTCGGCCACGGTGGGCACCCGGCCGAGTCGTTGCGGCAGGATCTCGGTGGCTTCCGAGATCACGATCCGCAGTTCCTGGATCCGGCGGGGCACCCGGACGTCCCAGGTGCGGTCCCGGAAGTGGCGTTTGATCTCGCCGACGATGGTCGGGATCGCGAACCCGGCGAACTCCACCCCACGGCCCGGATCGAACCGGTCCACCGCCTTGATCAGGCCGACGGTGGCGGTCTGGACCAGATCGTCGACCGGCTCGCCCCGGTTGGCGAACCGGCCGGCGAGATGTTGGGCCAGGGGCAGCCACTGCTCGATGGCGTCGGCCCGCAGGCCGGGGCGGAGCGGGTCGTCGGGGGCGAGCGCGTGCAGTTCGCCGAGCAGCGCCGAGCCTCGTTCGTCGAATTCCCGTTCGGCTGCGGTGCGGACATGTGTGCTGCCCACTGAGGCCTCCTATGTGCCGGATTAGCCCCATTCTAGGGCGATAAATTATTGAATACGGGCAAAAGTGCTACGTCATTGGTCGGTACCTCGGCTTTCGCCACGACGGCGGCGTGCGTCCGCCCGGTACCGTTGGTCACTGTGGCCCCGGTACCGCAACACCGCAGCACGAGTGGGAACGACGCGGACACCACCCGCCGGCCGCGCGCCATCGCGCTGGTCGGCATCGACGGTTCCGGCAAGACCACCCAGGCACACCAACTCGCCGACCTGCTGACCGCCGGCGGCATGCCGGCGACGTACTGGCAGAACGCCGGCGGGCGGCGCTGGCTCGGCCGGCTCGCCCGCCGGCTCGGCCGGCGCGATCCACAGCATCTTCTCGGCCGCACCGGCCTGCTGTTCGTGGAGTCGGTGCTGCGCTGGCTCGCCATCGCCCGCGCGCTGTTGCGCTCCACGCTGCGCCGCCGGGTCGCCGTCATGGACCGCTACGCGGCCTGCCAGTACGCCAGCATCCGCGCCCACGGCGGACACCGCTGGGAAGTGGTCGCCCGGGCCTTCTACCGGATCTTTCCGGCGCCGGACGTCACGTTCCTGCTCGACGTCGCCCCCGCGGAGGCCTACCGGCGGATCGAGGAGCGCGGCACCGACCACGAGAGCATGGAGTTCCTGGCGGCCTCGGTCGCCGCCTACCGCTCGCTGCCGGAACACCCGCGCTTCGTGGTGGTCGACGCCAACGGCACCCCGGCCGAGGTGACCGCGGCGATCCTCGACCACCTGGCGGAGCGGTTCCCGGTGCGGCCGTCCACCGGGCCGGTGGCCGGCCCCGTCGACGGGTTGCCGCCACCGGCCGGCCCGGCGGTGCCCGGTCCCGGCGTGGCCCGGATCGCTACGCGCTCGGCGTAACCGTTTCGCCACCGGTGAACGGGACTGTCGCCGGCTCGCGGTGGCGGGCGAGGATCTGCCGCATGCGACTTCTCATCCTCGGCGGCACCGTGTTCCTGGGCCGCGCGATCGCCCGGTACGCCCTCGACGCCGGCCACGACGTCACCGCCGCCGCCCGCGGCGTGACCGGCGCACCCGTGGACGGCGTACGGTTCGTCCGGGTGGACCGTGACGACCCGGCCGGCCTGTCGAACCTGGACGGTGACTTCGACGCGGTCGTCGACGTGACCCGCCGGCCGAGCCACGCCCGCCACGCGGTGGCCACGCTCGCCGACCGGGTCGGCCACTGGTCGTTCGTGTCGACCTGCTCCGTCTACGCCGACGACTCCACACCGGGACAGCGGGCGGCCACCGCGCCGCTGGTGGCTCCCGCCCCCGCCGAGGTCGACGACCCGTCCGGCGACAACATGGAGTGGTACGGCCCCTGCAAGGTCACCTGCGAGTCGGTCGTACGCGACGGGGTGGGCGCCGACCGCGCGTTCATCTGCCGGGCCGGGCTGATCATCGGGCCGGAGGACATCAGCGACCGGTTCCCGTACTGGGTCCGCCGGCTGGCCGCCGGCGGCGAGGTGCTGGCACCCGGTGCCCCGGACGAGCCGGTGCAGTTCGTCGACGTGGCCGACCTGGCGGCCTGGCTGGTCCGGGCGGGGAGAGCGGGCTCGCCGGCACCTACGACGGCATGGGGCCGGCGATGCCCAGGGCACGCTTCCTCGCCGAGGTGGCGGCGGGGGTGGGTCGGCCCGATCCGGAGCTGACCTGGGTCGACCAGGAGTTCCTGGTCGAGCACGACGTACGGCCCTGGTCCGGCGAGCGGGCCCTGCCGCTGTGGCTGCCCCTGCCCGAATACGGCGGTTTCCTGTCCCGGGACGTGTCCGACACGCTGGCCGCCGGGCTCGCTCCCCGTGCGCTGGCCGAGACGGCGCGCGCCACCCGGCAATGGATGACCGATCATCCGGATGCGGTCAAGGCGGGCGGTCTGGCCCCCGACGCCGAGACGAAGGTGTTGCGCGAATGGCACGGACGGCTGGGCTGAGCGGGGCCCGGCGGCGGCCGGGTGGGCGTACTTTCGCAGGTGCCGACAGTCACGGTTGACTCTCCGGCATTTGTGAAAGTAAGTTTCATCCGTGGCGAAGACTGCGAAGGTTTCTGCGACCGGTGGGGCGCGAGGTTCGACGGCTTCGGAGGCGCGAGCCGCCGCGGGCCACGACACCGGTGGGCTGATCGTCCACATCAGCGGCCTGCTGCCGTCGCTGTCACCCGCCGAGCAGCGGGTCGCCCGCCTCGTGGTCGCCGACCCCGCCGACGCGGCCCGCCGGACGATCACCGACCTCGCGACGGCCGCGGAGACCTCCGAGGCGACCGTGATCCGCTTCTGCCGCTCCGTCGGCATGGAGGGCTACCCCCAGCTGCGGATCCGGCTCGCCGCCGAGGCCGCCCGCCGGGTCGAGCCGCCGGACGCGCGGGTGGTCGGCGGCGACATCCCGCCCGGCGCCGACCTCGCCCAGATCATCGCCACGATCGCCTTCAACGACGCCCGCGCCGTCGAGGAGACCGCCGAGCAGCTCGACGCCGAGGTCTGCGAACGGGTCGTCGACGCGATCAACAACGCCGACCGGGTCGAGATCTACGGTGCCGGCGCGAGTGGCTTCGTCGCGTCCGACTTCCAGCAGAAGCTGCACCGCATCGGCCGGACCGCGTTCTACTTCCCCGACGTACACGCCGCGCTGACGTCGTCGGCCCTGCTCGGCCGGGGTGACGTCGCGATCGGCATCTCGCACACCGGCACGACCTCGGACGTCATCGAGGTGCTGGAGCAGGGGCGGGCGCGTGGCGCCACGACCGTGGCGATCACCAACTTCCCCCGCTCGCCGATCACCGAGGTCGCCGACTTCGTGCTGACCACCGCCGCCCGCGAGACCACCTACCGGTCCGGCGCGATGGCCAGCCGGCTGGCGCAGCTGACGATCGTCGACTGCCTCTTCGTCGGGGTGGCGGCGCGCAACCGGGCGAGGGCGAGAAAGGCACTGGAGGTGACCGCCGAGGCCGTGCAGGCACACCGGCTCGGCGGGCACCGGAGGAAGGCATGACCCGGTCCGTACGGGCCGGTCGTGGTGCCGGTCGCACCACGGCCGGCGGGCCCGGAGTCACCGTTCGGCGCGGCGGACGGCCCGCCGTGCACCGGCAGCGCAGGCGGGGGATGGCATGACGGCGGAACCGACCAGGCTCGACCCCACCCCCGTGCCCGGCACCGCACCGGCCGGTGCCGCCGACCTGGACGCCACCGACGCCCGGCACCCCCGGGCCGCCGTACGGGTCGCCGCCCCGACCGAGCGGTCCAACCCGACCAGCGCCGACCTCGACCTGATGTCCACCGGGGACGTCCTGCGGGTGATCAACGAGGCGGACAGTCGGGTGCCGGTCGCGGTCGCGGCTGTGCACGACGAGGTCGGCACCGCCGTCGAACTGGCCGTCGCCGCGCTGCGGGACGGCCGCCGGGTGCACTACTTCGGCGCGGGCACCTCCGGCCGGCTCGGCGTGCTCGACGCCGCCGAACTCTCGCCGACCTTCAACACTCCGGACCACTGGTTCCGGGCCCACCTCGCCGGCGGTCCGGAGGCGATGTGGCGGGCCGTCGAGGATGCCGAGGACGACGCGTCGGCCGGCCACGCCGAGGCGCAGGCGAGCGTACGGGCCGGCGACCTGGTCGTGGGACTGGCGGCGAGCGGACGTACGCCGTACGTCCTGGGGGCCCTCCGGGCCGCCCGGACACTCGGTGCGTCGACGGTGTTGCTGTGCGCCAACCCCGGCGCTTTGGCCGCAGACGAGGTCGACGTCTTCATCGGGATCGACACGGGGCCCGAGGTGGTGACCGGCTCCACCCGGATGAAGGCGGCCACCGCGCAGAAGTTGGTGCTCAACGCGTTCTCGACCGCCGTCATGGTGCGGCTCGGCCGGGTCTACTCCAATCTCATGATCGACATGGTGGCGACAAACGCCAAGCTCCGGGGGCGGATGATCTCCATCCTCATCGAGGCGACCGGCCGCACCGAAGAGGTCGCCGAGCAGGCCCTCACCGAGGCCGACGGAGACCTCAAGGCCGCCCTGGTGTCGCTGGTCTCCGGGGCCGGCGTCGAGGACGCCCGGGCCGCCCTGGCCCGGTCCGCGCACCGGGTACGCGACGCACTCGCCCTGCTCGCCTCCTGACCGGTTCCCGACTGAATTCGGTCTGATTTCCGCCCCGTACGGCGACCTGTCCGCGGCATGTCGACCCGCTGTTCTCTGCCGTCTGCGACGTTCGTCACGGCGGGAAGTGATGATCCTGCCCGATTGTTCCTTCCATGGCGGGGTACTCCGAAAAGCGTGGTGAACCGAAAGCGGTAATCGTTCGTGTAGCTGAGGTGACGAGGATCGCAGCCCTCCCGGTGACCAGGGTCGCTGCGCCGGCCGGGCGGCCGGTGTTGTCGTTGACCGGACGCCGAGCGGCGGATCGCCACGCCGTGCGGAAGTGCCCGGCTCCGAATCGCCTGGACGGCGACGCTGACAGCAAACGTCAATCGCGCTCTCAGCGAATCTTCAGGCGTTCGTGACACTTTCCAATGACGAGACGGAATCGCCGACACGTCTCATCTGTTGTGTAGGTGTCAGGACGACAGGGCACAGCAGAGGTTACGGGGGAGGGCTGATGAACGTGGAGACCAGAGGCAAGAGGGCAATCGGGGCAGACGAGGGGACCGTGGGCAACGTGGAAAAGAAGATGGTCATGCGCACCGACGAAGTTGCCGAAGAACGCGACCTGGTCGGCGTCTACCTGCACGAGATCTCCCGGACACCGCTGCTCGACGCGGCTACCGAGGTCAACCTCTCCAAGGCGATCGAGGCCGGTCTCTACGCGGAGCACCTGCTCGAGACCGACCGGGTGCCGAGCGGCGTCGACCGCGAGGAACTGGAGCGGCTCGTCGCCGACGGCGAGCGGGCCAAGGACCTGTTCATCCGGGCCAACCTCCGGCTGGTCGTGTCGATCGCCCGCCGCTACGTGCGCTCCGGCATGCCGATGCTCGACCTCATCCAGGAGGGCAACACCGGCCTGGTCCGCGCCGTCGAGAAGTTCGACTACGAGCGCGGGTTCAAGTTCTCCACCTACGCGACCTGGTGGATCCGCCAGGCGATCAGCCGGGCCATCGCCCAGCAGGAGCGCACCGTCCGCCTGCCGGTGCACCTGGTCGAGGACGTCAACCGGATGCGTAACGTCGCCCGACAGCTGACCCGTGAGCTGGGCTCCGACCCGGAGCCGGAGCAGATCGCGGCGGCGCTCGGGGTTCCGGTCGAGCGGGTCCACGAACTGGTCCGCTGGTCGCAGGACACCGTCTCGCTGGACACCCCGGTCGGCGACGACGGCGACACCAACCTCGGCGACCTGGTCGCGGACAGCGACGCGCCGTCGCCCGAGGAGATCGTGCTCACCGCGTTGGAGCGTCAGCGCATCGAAGGACTGCTCAACCACCTCGACGACCGGTCGGCCGGCATCATGCGGGCCCGGTACGGCCTCGAGGACGGTCGCGAGCACTCCCTGACCGAGGTGGCTTCGCGGTTCTCGCTCTCCCGCGAGCGGATCCGCCAGCTGGAGATCCAGGCACTCGGCCGGCTGCGTGAGCTGGCCCGCGCGGAGGGCCTTCAGGCCGCCTGACAGGTTCCGCGACCCGTACGGTCGAGGTGGCCGGCACCCGAACAGGGGTGCCGGCCACCTCGTGTTTCCAGCCGGCCGGGGTTGTCAGCCGGCCGTCACCGGCGCCGGGGCGGGCAGCCAGCTCAGGCCGACCCGCGCCAGGTATGCCCACCCGCCGGTCTGGCGCCCGTAGCAGGCTCTGACCTCGGCGGCCGACGGCGGCGGGTCGCCGTAGACCGCGCGGGCGAGCAACTCGAACCGGGCCATCTCCAGCGGTGCGTCGTCGGGCCGGCCGAGCACCCGCAGCAACAGCGAATGCGCGGTGAACGGCCCGACGCCGGGAACGCCCAGCAGGGCCGCGCGGACCTCGTCGTACGGGCCGGTGCGCAGCCACTCCTCGTCCAGGGCGGCGATGCCCTCGACGACGCCCCGGAGCCGCTCGGCGCGCTGCCGGTGGCCGGCGTAGCCGGTCAGTTCCTGGTCGGTCAGCCGCGCGATGGTCGCCAGGGACGGGAACGCGGTGTAGGCGGTGCCGTCGAGCCGTACGGTCGCGCCCAGGTCGGACATGAGACGACGCTTGCGTGCCGCGGCGAACCACTGCGTGCTGCGCTGCGTGAGCGTGAAGTAGACCGCGCCCTCGGCGATGGACGCGAAACGAACCTGGTGCAGGCCACGAGCCACCCGCAGCAGCGGCTCCATGGCCGGGTCGGCACCGGCGGCGGACAGCAGCGGCGTCGGATCGTCGGCGAGGCTGAACCAGTGGGCGACCAGCCGCTCGACGGCGGACCGCTCGGCGGGTGCCAGTGGGGCGTCGGCGAAGACGGTGAGGGCGACGCCCGGCGGCGGGCCGGCTGCCGCGGCGACCTCGACCACGACCGCCCGGTCGGGTTGGCCGGCGGGGCGGGGGAGCAGCAACGCCTTCCGGACCGTGTCACCCGTCCGGCGGTGGTCGCCGGCGCACGGCCGGAAGTCGTCGAGGGCGCGCAGACTCAGGTCGAACGAGAACGGGGGTAGGGCCGGCAGAACGGTCCGGTGGACCGCGGGGAGGTCTGTCATGCGGCCCAGGATCGGGCGGCCCTACGACAATCGCCGGTCAAGATCGCCGTTTCGGCGCCGGATGTGCAGTCGACTGCGTTATCCGCGCCGAAACGGCGATCTTGCGGGGTGTCGGGCCGGCATCCGGACCGCACCGAGTGCCGTCGTGCGCCGCCGGGGTGACCCCGGCACGGGAGCGAACTACCGGACCCGGCCGTAGCCGTACGGAGGCATCATGTCGACGCTGGAGATCTTGACGCTCTCGCCGAAGGTCGGTGCGTGGATCACCTTGCCGCTGCCGACGAAGATGCCGACGTGGCCGAGGTTGCTGTAGAAGACCAGGTCACCCGGCTGAAGCGCGCTCCGGCTGATCTTCGCGACGCGGTCCCACTGCATGGCCGCGTTGTGCGGCAGCGACTTGCCGGCCGCCCGCCACGCCGCCAGGGTCAGCCCCGAACAGTCGTAGCCGTTCGGGCCGGCGGCCGCCCAGACGTACGGCTTGCCGATCGCCCCGTACGCGAACCGGACCGCGACACCGGCCTGTCCGGAAACCGACGGGATGCTGCCGCTGTAGGAGCTGCCCGGATTGGTGGCCGAGCCGTACGCCCGTTCACGCATCTCGTACAGCTTCTTGAGATCGGCCTCGATCTTCTTCTTGCCGGTCTCCAGCTCCTTGGCCTGGGCGGTCTCCCGGGCCAGGGTCGCGTCGAGCCGTGCCTGCTCGTCCAGGTATTCGCGCTGGGTGGTCGTGAACCCGCTCACCCGGGACTGGCGCTCGCGGGCGAGTTGCTCCAGGGTGCCCAGGCGATCCACCAGCGATCCGGTCTCACCGGCGGTGAGAACCGCCTGGACCATGTCCAGGCCGCCGGACTTGTAGGCGCGTGCCGCGATCGTGCCGACCTCGCCCTCGGTCTGGGCCAACTGCTCCTGTAGCGGTCCGAGCTTGGCCTCGACCGCGGCCTTGGCCGCCTTGGTTGCCTTGATCTCCTCGTTGAGCTTGTTGTAGGACTCGACGACCTTCTCCAGTTCGGCCGACGACTTGTTGATCCGCTGCGTCAACTCACTGACCGACGGCTCGGCGGCGGCACCCGTGGCGGGTACGACGAGGCCGATGGTGATACCGGTCAGGACGACGGCGCGCAGCAGCATCCGTACGGGCGACAAGACAGGCAGAGCCTTTCTTCCCTGGTCACGACGATCGGCGTGATCCAGCCGCCTACCGGGTTAGCTGACGGATTCGGGCGGGAAGATCGCCCTACCACGGAACGTGGATTCACCCCTTGGTGCTGGTGGGTTCCCGGTTCATCGGCTCCGGTCGACCGCGGAGAGTGACCGGGTGTCGACAGTGGATGACCGATGATTCGGCGGCGCCGGGCCGGCGCCTCCCGAGGGGTTGGCTGACGACCGGACCAGCGGTTCCAACCTAGTCGCGGTCCGGATCGTTCGAAAGGGGGCGGCTGCGTGATGTGCGCCGGGGAGCCCGATCGGTCAATTGTCGGGCTTACTGTCCGTTGTTGTCGCCCTGCGTTGCGTTTGTGCTCGCGTGAGTGGCGGTTCCCGGAGGGGCCTGGCGGCAAAAGTCGATCTTGCCAAGATTGGTGGACGTTTGAGGCTATTTGTCGCTCTTGACGGTATCAATGAGGCTAAATGTGTGCAATGTGGGCGTTATGGTTGTCCAGGGAGCCACCTGCCGCCTGTAAAAGTGCCAGGTTGCACATTGCCCCCCTTCTCTTTTGGCGTACGCGTCCACACAATGGAGTTAGGCCGTAGAGGTTTCGCGGAACCGGCGCCGCGGCGAGAAGACGATCGGCACCTGACTGCCATCAGATGCCGATCTTGTGGATCACATGTCGATCTTTCGAGACGCGTGCCGATCCTCGAACGGTGTCGAACCTGGTTTGCGTCGCCGACCCGCGTCACGAGCCCTTGGAGGCATCTCGTGAATGCTACCCGCCAACCCACCCGCTCAACAGAGGCCATGTCCGGAAAGCCCGAATGGGTAACCCGCCGGACACCTACCACGATCTACCGCCAACCCGGTCTCTACATCACGACGGAGTGGTTCGTGATCGGTGAACGGCGCTACCCGATCTGGGAGTTGACCAACCTGCGGACCGGGCGGGGCCGACGGGACCCGTTGACGGTTCGGTCCATGATGGTCACCGCCGTGGTGGTCGCCGGTGTCGGGGCCACCCTCGGCTACGTGCGCGAACTCAACGACATCAGCCCCGCGACCTACCTGGCGCTCGGCGCCGCCGCCATGGTGCCGATGCTGACCGCCGCCATCGGGCACCGGCTGCGGCCCCGGCCGTACGAGCTGTGGGCCGACATCCGGGGACGGGCCGTCATGATCTTCGCCAGCGACCAGGAACGGATCTACGGGCAGGTCACCAGGGCACTGATCCGGGCCAAGGAAGCGGCCCGCTACGGCGGGATCGCCGACCCGCTGGCCTCCGCCGGCCAGTGGCCGACCGTACGCTGACCGCTCCCGCGCGGGCGACCCCGGAGGGGGGTCGCCCGCGTCCCTGTCCGCGGTGCCTCCGCCGGTCAGCGGAGGTCGTCGGCGATCCGCGCGATGCGCGCGAGCGACGCCGCCGGATCCAGCGACATGGCCTGCAGGGTGCGGAAAGCGTCCACGTACGGCTCGACCGTGTCGGACGTGTCGGTCAGGTCCTGTGACAGCGGACTGCCCACGAAGACCACGTCGGTGTCGCCCACCCCAGGGAACCGCACGACGATGAACGGCGCGCGGACCGCGTAGTCCGGCACCTGGAACGGGAGCACCTGGATCGTGATGTGCGACGTGCTCCCGACGTCGACGAGGTGTCGCAACTGGTCGCGGAGACAGACCACCCCGCCGGTCTGGCGGTGCAGCACCGACTCGTCGAGCACCACCTCGATGGATGGCGGGTCGGCCCGGTCCAGCACCTCGTGCCGCCGTCGGGCCCGTACGTCGTCGACGATGTCGAGGTCGAACGGCTCCACCGCGAACCGTAGCGAGGCGACCGTGCTGGCCCGCGCGTACGCGTCCGTCTGCAACAGCCCGGGAATCCCGACCGACTGGAAGAACAGCAGGCTCGACGCCTCGACCTCCAACCCGATGTACGACAGGTACGGCGCGGGCAGGCCGTCGCGGTATCGCGACCACCAGGTGCGGCGACGGGAGATCCGCGCCAGGTCGACCAGTTCGGCCACCTGCTCCGCGTCGGTCAGCCGGTAGTGGTTGAGCAGCGCCTTCACGTCGTTGGTGGAAACGGAGACGGCGCCCGCCTCGATCCGGATCACCTTGGACAGCGACCAGTCCATGGCGTCGGCCACCTGCTCCTGGGTGAGGCCGGCGCCCTCCCGGGCCGCCCGTAGCGCCGAGCGCAGCCGCCGACGCCCGATCGTCGCTCCGTGTAGCGCGGTCATCGGTGACCTCCCCACCGAATCGGAGCCCGGCGTCAGCCGATCTGGCGGGCGATCCGGTCGATCGTGGCGATCGACTCGGCGTGCCCGAGCGACATCTCCCGGAGCCGCTGGAACGTCTGCTGGTAGGGCGCCACGAGGTCGGCCCGGTCGACGAGGTCCTGACTGTGTACGCCGTCGAGGTAAACCACGGCATCGTCGTCCGGCTCGGAGAACCCCAGGACGATGAACGGACCCTGGCTGGCGTAGGTGCCGGCGGTGAACGGCAGGACCTGGATGGTCACGTTCGGCCAGCCACCCACGGTTGTCAGATGCCCCAACTGTTGGCGTATGCAGGCCGGTCCACCGGTCTGCCGGTGCAGCACCGCCTCGTCGAGGACCACCTCGATCGTCGGCGGGTCCGGCCGGTCCAGGACCTCCCGCTGGCGCCGCATGCGGAGCGCCACGACCGTCTCGAACTCGTCCGGATCGACCGGTACGGTCGCCGCCGCCGCGGCGGCGGCGGTGACCATCGCCCGTGCGTACTGTTCGGTCTGGAGGAGACCCGGTATTCCGGACGATTCGAAGAACGAGATCCTCGACGCCTCCAGCTCCAGGCCGATGTAGGCGACGAACGGGGCGGGCAGGATGTCCTTGTACTGCGACCACCAGGTCCGGCGGCGGGCGACGCGGGCCAGCTCGACCAGTTCCGCGACCTGTTCCGGATCGGTCATCCGGTAGTGCCCGAGCAACGCCTTGAGATCGTTCGTGGAGATCGAGACGCTGCCTGCCTCGATCCTGATGAGCTTGGACAGCGACCAGTCCATCGCCGCCGAGACCTGCTCCTGGGTCAGCCTGGCGGATTCCCGGGCGCGACGTAGGGCCGACCGCAGTCGGCGGCGTCCGACGGTTGGACCCTGCACTGTGGTCATCGGCTGGTCCTCCCTTGGTGCACGGCGGTCCAGTGTGCCGACGAGGAGCCAAGATCGGGTTACGGAAGGTCCGACAGCGTGCCAAGCCGGCTGACCTGCCTTGCTGACCTGCCACCTGGCGAGACGCAACCGGCTGCCGGCGGCGAGCTGGTGCCTGTCAACTGCCGCTGACAGCAACTCAACTGCCGCTGACAGCAACCGGGTGCTATCTGCCACCTGGCTAGCGGCAACCTGCCATATGGCGAGTCTGGCTGAAGGCTACACCCCGGTTGCGCCCTTTTCCAGGGTTGGCACGCTCCCTCCGGGAGCAGTCAAAGTCTGACCAAGATCCGAACTCTCGGCCGTGTCGTGGCTTGGATCGATTGCACAAAGGCGATCTAATGTCCAAGGTTTTACCGCCGGGGGAGATCCGTGGTCGTCATCGGACTCTTCCGCGACCAAATTTGAGCACATTTCGCGAAGTCGGAGTTCGGATGTCCCAGGTGTTGCCCGTCGTTGGGTCTTGGCGGAAGAGTTCACGGTGCGAGTCGCACAATTGTGTCGAAGTCGCTCGTCGTAGTGGTGAGGTTGCGGTCCGGAACAGTGCGCTTCCGGAAGACCAGGTCGCATTCAGTGCGGCGGTCTGGCAAGACTTTATCGCCGGGGTCCGGGCCGGAGAATTTGATCTCCGGTAGGCATCCGTAGGGCTGATCCGCCCGCCGGTGGACCACTGCGGTCCGCCGGCGGGCGGATGTCCCCCGGGTCATCGTTACCCCCGCTGACCAGGCATTCTATTCACTCACGTGAGCGACCTTCACCGCTTGTGGCCGTCGTGCAGAATTGACGGTGACGGCGGAGGTGTGGGGGGCACACCGCGCCTCCGCCTGAACCCGGGGAGGGACAGGTGAGTGTGATGGGACAGCCGGAGAGATGGCACCGGAGCAGCCGGTGCGAGGCCCACAACTGCGTCGAGGTGGCCTACCGTTCAGGGCAGGTGCTCGTACGCAATTCGCAGTACCCCGACGGGGGGGTTCTCGAGATCGAGCCGGGCAGTTGGACCACCTTCTGCGACGCGCTCAGGGCGGGGAAGTTGCACGGCTGACCGTGCGACACCACTGACCAGTTCTGCCGGTGGTCGGCCGGCACCGCTGCCGACCGCTCACCGGCATCCGCCCGACCTCGGTCAGCTGGTGGCCGGCTGCGGTTCGCGCGCCCACCTGGCCACCACGCGCTCTGCCCAGAACGACACGAACGGCACGGTTCCGGCCAACATGACGAGGGCCATCCGGCTCAA
The DNA here is from genome assembly GCF_018324255.1 of Polymorphospora rubra. GTDB lineage: Bacteria > Actinomycetota > Actinomycetes > Mycobacteriales > Micromonosporaceae > Polymorphospora > Polymorphospora rubra. The sequence goes on along the minus strand of NZ_AP023359.1, from coordinate 1,110,379 downwards.
CGGCCATTCCGCCCGTCGGCCCAGGTCGAAGGCGGCCACCAGGTACACCATGTAGAGGAAGCCGTGCCCGGGGCCGATCGTCTCGACGACAATCGGGTCGCCCCAGATGTACTTCATCGGCATTCCGATCACCACGAGCGCGATCAGCACCACACCCACGATGTAGGCAATGACGCGGTATCGGGTCAGGGCTCCGCCCACGATGGTTCCTCTCCTTCTTGCTGCCGGGGTCAGCCGGGGTAGTCGCTGATGCGCGCGTCCGGGTTGGCGGTGCGCCAGGCGAGATAGCGGTTGTACTCGTCCAGTTCCGGATCTTCGTCGACGACGGTGGTCCGGCGGGTGGCGCGGACCGGCCGGCGGATCCCCGGCACGCCCGCCGCGTTCCCGAGACCGCCGTCCGCCGCGGGGCCGGGCCCGCCCACACCGGTCGCGGCCAGCGGCCGGGCCGCTTCCGCGGGCTCGTCCGGCGTATCGGCGGCGTCGCCCTCGGCGGGTTGCCCGCCCCGCAGGGTGTGCCGTACCTCGCGGACCCAGACGAAGATCACGAAGCCGGCGAAGACCGGCCACTCCACGGCGTACGCCCAGCTCAGGGTGTTGCCCGCGACGGCCCGGCTGATCTGCCACCAGCCGAGCGCGCTGAAGGCGGCCACGAGCGCGACCGCGCCCACGTGCCGCGCGATCCACGACGGGGTCAACAGCCGCTTCATGGCCCGAGCGTACCGGTGGCACCGCGCCGTCTCCGACGCGCCGTCGTAGTCGATGTTCGGCAGGGGCGGGCCCACCGCGGGGCAGGGCGGGTTTGGCGCCCGCCGCTCCGGGCAACCATCCCAGAAGAACCCGAAGCAGACGCAAGGTACGAGACACCGGGAGCGACGATGACCGAATCAGTACGCGACGTGAGCCCGGAGCAACGGATCGGCGAGTGGGACGGCGACCACATCCGGGACGGGGTCGGCACCGCGACCGGACTCGCCGAGGACGAGATCGGGATCGACCCGACCACCCTCCCCGAAGAGGATCTGATCCGTGAGATGAACAGCCTGCACCGTACCCGGCTGGACACGTTGCGGCACGCCCCGGACAGTGCGCTCGCGACGCATCTGCGGCGGACGGCGGAGTTGGAGACCGAGTACCTGGCCCGGCATCCCGGCCGTGAGGTCGACGCGGGGCGTCTGCGCGGTGGGATCTGACATGCCGGTGGACACCCAGCGGAGCATGTCCGCGCCGCCGGAGGTGGTCTTCAACACCGCGACGGACCCCGACCGGGTGGGCGCGTGGTTGCCCGAGCCACTGTTGGCGGCCAATGACCGGAGGGCGGGTGACCAGCCGCTGGAGGCCCGCTGGGCCGCCCCCGACGGCTGGTCGGCGGTCCTGCGGGTCGACGAGGTTCCGGCGGGCGGTGCGCTGGCCCGGCTCCGCCTCGAAGCGGACAATGCGCCGGACCGGCTGACCGGGATCGCCGAGGAGGCGTTGACCTGTCTCGCCCGCGAGGTGGCCGACAACCTGACCGCCGGCTGATCACTTCAGGGAGTGCCGACATGCGGATCCGGGACCGGCTCGGCCGGCTGCGGCAGGCGTACGCGCCGCACGAACACCGTCCCCTGGGTGGCTATCTCGCCGCCATGGGCACGTACGCCACGGTGGCGGCGGGGCTCGCCGCGGTGGCGCGGGTGACCCACCGCCCGGTGCCGGACCGACCCGCGACATCCGACGTCGTGCTGTTGTCGATCGCGACGCACAAGCTGAGCCGGCTGCTGTCCAAGGACGCCGTGACCAGTCCGCTACGGGCGCCGTTCACCAGCTACGACAAGCCGATCGGCAGCGGCGAGGTGATGGAACAGGTACGGGACGGGGGCAGCGCCACCCGGCACGCGATCGGCGAGCTGCTGAGCTGCCCGTTCTGCCTGGCGGTCTGGGTCGCCACCGGCCTGACCGGCGGGCTGGTGCTGGCACCCCGGCTGACCCGCCTGGTGGCGACCGCGCTGACCGCCGTCGCCGTCTCGGACTTCCTCCAGATGGGGTACGCGGTCGCGCAGCGGGCGGCGCACGGCCCCGACCACGGCGGACGTACGTCGTAGGGCCGGCGGTCGGCCGTGGGGTTACGGCTCCTCTTCCAGGCCGGCCCAGCCGTTCGGTGCCTCGGGCTCCCGGTCGACGTCCTCGCCGGTGAGAATGTCGTCGTCGACCGTGGTGTTGTCGTGTTCGTCGGCGAAGTCGCCGTCCTGCTCGGCGCTGGTCGGGGTGGGCCGGGTCGCGTCGGATCCGGTCGCGTCCGGGCCGGTCGTCTGCTCCTCGGACGCGCCCGGGCGGGTCGCCTCGACCGGCTCGCCGAGCGGGGGGACGAACTGGTCGGCGGGGTCGTCGCGTTTCATGTCTTCTCCTCCGTGCGGCATCGGCGGGCCGGGGCCGGTCCGGCGGCTTGGGGGGATGGGGTGCTGTCCGTCGGTCCCGGTCAGGCGGCGGAGCCGCCGAGCAGGTCGGCGGCCTCGTCGATCGCGTACTCGCCCTCGGGCATCGCGCCGATGCGGGTGAGCAGGCTGGCGTGCAGGTCGGCGGCGATGGCCCGCCGGTAGATCTCCGCCTGGGTGACGCGTTCCTGCCCGAAGTAGATGTCGTCAAGCAGCCGGTCGAGGTCGCGGTTGGGCGGTTCGTCGGTCACGGTGGATCTGCTACCCCGGCGTGGATGCGCCAAACGCTGTGATCCGCTGCACACCGTGGGGCGGAACAGGGGGCGGGGGACCGCGGTTGTACCCACCGTCGGTGTGTCCAGTGTCCCCGGGCCTCACCCAACTGCCTTCGCGGAATACCGTTCGGCTGGAGCCGCGTCGTGCCACTCGCCGAGAGGCGACCTGCACACCGACACCGGGCGCCGCCCGCTGGCCAAGGCCAGCGGGCGGCGCTTTTTTCGGTTCGTTTCCTGGGAATCCGCCCCATGCCGGCAGATCAACCATTTCCCGCCATATATAGAACTGTCCGGCATACGCTCTGAACAGTACGATCCCGGCAGGTCGGCCCACGAAGCGGTCCGCGGGGTGCCGGGCCGGCTGCGAGGAGGAGTCATGATCGGCACAATCCTGTGGGCGCTCATCGCCGGCACGATCATCGGCATGCTGGGCCGGCTGCTGCTGCCCGGCCGGCAGAACATCTCGATCTGGGTCACGATCGGTGTCGGGGTGGCCGCCGCGCTGCTCGGCGGCATCATCGCCGACGTACTCGGCGTGGGCGAGACCCGCGGCGTCGACTGGATCAGGCACGCGATTCAGGTCGGGCTCGCGGTGCTGTTCGTCTATGTTGCCGCACGCCTGGCCGGCAACCGGACCGCCGGCGGCCGGACACAACGCTGAACCGTCCCGGCCACCCGATCCGTGTCCCGGCGCCGGGCGGGCATCCGGTCCGATGCCCGCCCGTGCCGGAGGTTCACGCCCGGGCGGCGGCGATCGTCGTACGGCGGGCGGCCACCGCCGCCGCGAGGTCGGTGAGCACCGCGTCGGTGCGCTCCCAACTCATGCAGGCATCGGTGATCGACTGGCCGTAGGCCAGCGGGCGGGTGGGGTCGAGATCCTGACGTCCCTCGACCAGGAACGACTCCAGCATCACCCCGGTGATGCCCCGCTGGCCGGCCGCCAACTGCTCGGCGACGCTCTCCACCACCACCGGCTGCCGGCGGTGGTCCTTGCCGCTGTTGTCGTGGCTCGCGTCGACGACCAACCGCTCCGGCAGGCCGGCCGCCCGCAGATGCGCCAACGACTCCCGGATCGACTCGGCGTCGTAGTTGGGGCCGCCGCGCCCGCCCCGCAGCACCAGGTGGCAGTCGGCGTTGCCCCGCGTGTGCAGGATCGCCGGGGTACCGGACATGTCGATGCCGGGGAAGACGTGCGGTACGCCCGCGGCCCGGATCGCGTCGACCGCGGTGCCGACGTTGCCGTCCGGCCGGTTCTTCATGCCGATCGGCATCGACAGGCCCGACGACAGTTGCCGGTGCACCTGGCTCTCCACGGTCCGGGCGCCGATCGCGCCCCAGGCCACCGTGTCCGCGATGTACTGCGGGGTGATCGGGTCGAGGAACTCGCAACCCACCGGCAGACCGAGCCGCAACACGTCGAGCAGCAGGGCGCGGGCCGTACGCAGACCGGTGTTGACGTCGCCCGAGCCGTCCAGGCCGGGATCGTTGATCAGGCCCTTCCAGCCGACCGTGGACCGGGGCTTCTCGAAGTAGACCCGCATCACGATCAGCAGGTCGTCGGCGAGCCGTCCGGCCGTCACCCGGAGCCGGTCGGCGTAGTCCAGCGCCGCGACCGGATCATGCACGGAGCACGGGCCGACGACCACCAGCAGGCGGTCGTCGACCCGGTCGAGCACCCGGGCGACGGCTCGTCGACTGTCGAGCACGGCCGTGGTCGACGCGTCGTCGAGCGGCAGTTCGTGGTGCAGCAGGGCCGGGGTGGTCAGCGGTACGACGCGGTCGATGCGCTGATCGGTGACCCGGGCGGTGCCAGTGCTGATCATCGTGGGTTGTCCCTCCGCCAGCCACCCGGGGCCGGTGTCCCGCGGTAGAGCCGGCTGCTCGTCGCATGCGAAAGGGCAGGGACGAGGCCCCTGCCCTAGCCGGCTCTGGTGTGCGGTGACGTCAGGTCATGGCCGAGTCACCGGCACCAGGGCCGGCTGACGAAACCATCGATAGGAGCGCCGCACGCGGCCAACCATACCCGACCGGCACGCCCGTGCCGGCCACCGTTCCGCGTCCTGGGACGTCCGCCACGCGCCCGGCCACCCGGCGGCCGGGCGCGTGGCGGACGGTCCGACGGGGTAAGGAAGACCGGTATGAGTGCAGAGACCACCGAACGGGACCCCGACCGGGAACGGGCCGAATCGCGGGCGCTCCGTCTGCTACCCGAGGAACGGGCGGCCGGCAGTGACGACGCGCGGGCGCAGGCGACGGCGATCCTCGCCGAGTCCGACCGACGTACGGCGGACCCGGGGGCCGCGCCCGACACGGTCCTGGAGCGGCGTACCTCCGACCAGACGGTGACCGAGCCGCCGGACTGACCGCACCGCCGGACTGACCGCGCACCGGATCAGGCCAGCGGGAACTCGTCGAAGAGGACGACCGCCGAGTTGGGTTCGCGGGTGTCGAACCGGTACGACCGTACGACGCCGGCCGCCGAGTCCAGGATCGAGAACGCGGTCACGTCGTTGCTGGCGACGTACGGCAGCGGCCGGCCCGAGGCGTCGGTGAGCGGGGCGACGGTCGGCACCACCGGCGCCAGCCCGCCCGGATCACCCTGGAGGGGGTAGCCGTCCGGGGCGTCCCGCAGCCGGCCGGAGGTCACGTCGTACGCGCCGTAGCTGTTGCCGACGTTCGACGTCTCCAGCCAGTTGACCCCGGCCGGGGTGCGGAACCGGTTCCAGATGTGCGAGTGGCCGTTGAGCACGAGGTGCACCCCGGCCGTGTCGAACAGCGGCGCCAGGTCGCGCAGGATGTGGTCCGCCTCGAGCGGGTAGTCGTACCGCACCTCGGTGACCGCACCGGTCACCGGATCCCGGACGACGGTCCGCACCGGGTCGGTGTACGCCGGCACCGAGTGCGTGCCCAGCCCGTGCGCCGGATGGTGGAACATCACCACCCGGTAGCGGGCCGCCCGCGCCGGGGCGGAGCCGAGTTCCCGTTCCAGCCACGCGAACTGCGCCGACCCGCGCCGTACCGGCTCGAAGAGGAACTGGCCGTGCCCCCAGCGTTCCGGTGTCGCCAGCCGGTCGGCCGGCTCCCGGTAGCGGCCCTCGCCGCCGTACCCGCCGTTCGGCCGCCAGACCAGGGTGGCGAAGACCGAGGCGACCCAGACGTCGCCGATCGTGCGTGACCACCAGCGCGGCCCGCCCTCCGGGCTCGCCGGCAGCGGGAAGAGTTCCGAGTACGTCGTCACGTCCCAGTCGTCCGGCGCCGGATCGTTGAACTGCTCGTCCAGCGTGGTGGTGTCCGACCAGCGGCCCATCACGTCGTGGTTGCCGGGGGTGGGATAGATCGGGGTGTGCTGGAGGATCGGCGCGCCCCGGTAGAGGCGGCCGGCGAGCCGGTGCCCGGCCCGCCCGCCGAAGGCGGCGAAGAAGGCCCGCCCGGTGCCGGAGTCGAACCACTCGCTGGCCCGGTCCGGCACGTTGACCATGTCGCCGGCCATGAGCACCCCGTCCAGTTCCACCCCGACGGTCTGCGCGACCTTCTCCAGGTTGGCCGGCACCATCTGCTTGAGCTGGTGGTCACTGGTCAGCAGCAGGCGTACCGGCTGGTCCGGGCCGGCGACGGGGGCGAGTCGGAAGGCGGCGGTGACCGTCGCCCGGCCGACCCGACCGGCGGCGACCACCCGGTACGGCGTACGGCCCGGCGGCAGGTCGGTGACGGTGGCCAGGTGCCGGTACACCAGACGGCGCCGGACCTTGTGGTAGTGCCGGCCGGGCACCCGTGACCCGGAGTCCTCCCGCATCCGGCTGAGCGCCGTGGTGACCGCCGTGACCCGCCGCCAGCCCGGTCCGGTCGCCTCCGGTCCGGTCGCCGCGGCCAGTGCCGCCGCCTCGGACAACCCGGACACATTCGGCCCGACCAGGACGACCTGGACCGGCCCCGGCGACTCGGTGTGCCACACCACATGCACCCGGTCCGGCCCCGGATCCAGCAGGTACGGCATGCACAGAAGTTCCACGCGGCCATTATCCGGCCAGCCGTGCCACCCTCCCCGACCGTGATCGGATAGCGTCGGCCCATGTCTGTGACCGGTTATCCGTGGCCGATCGAGACCACCCGCCTGGACAACGGGCTCCGGGTGGTCGTCAGCGTGGACCGCAGCGCCCCGTCGTCGCGGTCAACCTCTGGTACGACGTCGGCTCCCGGCACGAGCCCGACGGGCAGACCGGATTCGCCCACCTCTTCGAACACCTGATGTTCGAGGGATCGGTCAATGTGGCCAAGACCGAGCACATGAAACTGATCCAGGGTGCCGGCGGCTCGCTGAACGCCAGCACCAACCCCGACCGCACCAACTACTTCGACACCGTCCCGGCCGAACACCTCGCGCTGGCCATGTGGCTGGAGGCCGACCGGATGGGTGGCCTGGTGCCGGCGCTGACCCAGGAGACCCTGGACAACCAGCGCGAGGTGGTCAAGAACGAGCGCCGGCAGCGGTACGAGAACGTGCCGTACGGCGACGCGTGGCTGCGCCTGCTCCCGCTGCTCTACCCGCCGGGACACCCGTACCACCACCCGACGATCGGGTCGATGGACGACCTCAACGCCGCCGACCTGGCGACGTTCCAGGCGTTCCACACCACCCACTACGCGCCGAACAACGCGGTGCTGACCGTCGTCGGCGACACCTCGGCCGACGAGGTGTTCTCCCTGGCCGAGCGCTATTTCGGCGCGCTGGCGGCCCGCCGGGACATCCCGGCCGCGCCGGACGGGCGGCAGGTGCCGGCCACCGGTACCCCGGTCCGCGAGACCGTCCGTGCCGCGGTGCCGGCCCCCGGCTCTACCTGAGCCACCGCACCCACCCGTTCGGCAGCCCCGGATACGACGCGGTGACGGTGCTGGCCGCCGTTCTCGGCAACGGCCGGGGCAGCCGGCTCTACCAGCGGCTCGCCGACGGGGCCCGGATCGCCCAGCCGGACAACCTCGCCGCGTACGGCGTCGACCTGGCCCACGCCCCCGCGCCGCTGATCGTGACCGCGACCACCCGGCCCGGCGTCGCCGTCGAAGAGTTGGAGGCCGGGCTCGTGAAGGTGCTCGACGAGGTCGCGACCGGCGGGGTGACCGAAGCCGAACTCGACCGGGCCAAGGCGCTGCTGACCACGAACTGGTGGCGCGGGCTGGCCCGGGTCGACGGTCGCGCCGACCTGCTCAGCCGCTACGCCACCCAGTTCGGTGACCCGGCCCGTGCCGCCGACCGGCTGCCGAACTGGCTCGCCGTGACCACCGACCGGGTGGCCGAGGTCGCCGCCGAGGTGCTGCGCCCGCAGGACCGGGTCACCCTGACGTACCTGCCCGAGGAGGAGAGCGCGTGACGCTCATCAGCGAACGCCCGTCGCCGGGCGAGCCGCGGTCGTACCGCTTCCCGCCGGTGGTCCGGCGGGCCGTGGCCGGCGGCGAGGTCGTCGCCGCACACCTGCCCGGCCAGAGCCTGGCGGTCGCGACGCTCCTGCTCGACGCGGGCGCCGGTCGGGAGCCGTTGGGCCGCGAGGGGCTCGCCGGCGTGGTCGCCAAGGCCCTGGAGGAGGGCACCACCGCCCGCGACACCGGCGCGTACGCGCTGGCCCTGGAAGGGCTCGGCACCGAACTGTCGACCGGCGTCGACTGGGACTCGTTCCGCACGACCGTGCAGGTGCCGGTCGACCGGCTGCTGCCGGCCGTCACCCTGCTGGCCGAGGCGGTCCGCACGCCGCGGCTCGACCCCGCCGACGTCGAACGGGTACGCGACGACGAGGTCACCTCGCTGCGGATGTACTGGGCCAACCCCGGCCCCGGGCCGACGCCGCGCTGCGGGCCGACCTGTTCGGCACCGAGGTCCGCCACGGCCGCCCCATGGACGGCGACCCGGAGTCGGTCGCCGCGCTGACCGTCGACGACGTCACCGGCTTCCACACCGGCTGGCTGCGCCGGCCCGGCACCCTGCTCGTCGCCGGTGACCTGGACCGGATCGACCTCGACGCGCTGGCCGCGGCGGCGTTCGCCGGCACGGGCGGCGACCCGGTCGAGGCGGGCGTGCCGATCGACGTCCAGGTACGCACCCAGCGGCGGATCATCCTCGTCGACCGGCCCGGTTCGGTGCAGTCGTCGCTGCGGCTCGGGCACACCGCCCCGCACCGCTCGCACCCGGACTACGTGCCGATGCAACTCGCCGGCACCGTGCTCGGCGGCGCGTTCACGTCCCGGCTCAACCACCTGATCCGCGAGGTGCGTGGCTACACGTACGGGATCCGGGCCGACTTCGGGATGTCCCGGCGGTTCGGCCGCTTCAGCGTCACGTCAGGGGTGCAGACCGCGGTCACCGCGCCCGCCCTGGTCGACGCGGTCGGCGAGATCGCCCGTACGCAGGCCGACGGGGTCACCGAGGAGGAGCTGACGGTCGCCCGGTCGTGGCGGGCCGGGCAGCTCTCGGTCGAGCTGCAGACCCCGGCGGCGATCGCGTCGGCGCTGGCCACCCTGGTCGTACACGGACTTCCCGACGACTACCACGCGAACCTGCGCGAGGCGATGCTGTCGGCGCCGCGGGACCTGGTGTCGGCCGCCGCGGCGGCCCACCTGCGGCCGCAGGGGCTGACCCTGGTCGTGGAGGGCGACGCCGCCGTCATCCGGGACGAACTGGTCGCCTCCGGCCTCGGCGAGGTCGTCGACGGCGGCGTGGGGTGATGAGAAAGACCTTGCCGTATCCGTGGGCGGGGTGGGTAGCCTCGCCTGCATGAGGATCGGCATTGTGGGAGCCACCGGCCAGGTCGGTGGCGTCATGCTCCGGATACTCGCCGAGCGGCGGTTTCCGGTGACGGAGTTGCGGTTGTTCGCGTCGGCCCGGTCGGCGGGCCGTACCCTGCCGTGGCAGGACGGCGAGATCACGGTCGAGGACGCGGACACGGCCGACTACAGCGGCCTGGACATCGTGCTCTTCTCCGCCGGCAAGGGGACGTCGAAGCAGCTCGCCCCGAAGGTCGCCGCGGCCGGCGCGGTGGTCATCGACAACTCCTCGGCCTGGCGGATGGATCCCGAGGTGCCGCTGGTCGTGGCCGAGGTGAACCCGCACGCCGCCGACCGCCGCCCCCGGGGATCATCGCCAACCCCAACTGCACCACGATGGCGGCGATGCCGATCCTGCGCCCGCTGCACGACGAGGCCGGCCTGGTCGGCCTGGTCGTCGCCACCTACCAGGCCGTCTCCGGCGCCGGGCTGGCCGGGGTCGCGGAACTGGACGAGCAGGTACGCAAGGTGAGTGACCGGGCCACCGAGCTGACCTTCGACGGGGCGGCGGCGGAGTTCCCGGCCCCGCGTTCGTTCGCCCGCCCGATCGCCTACAACGTGCTCCCGCTGGCCGGCTCGATCGTCGACGACGGCTCCGAGGAGACCGACGAGGAGCAGAAGCTCCGCAACGAGAGCCGCAAGATCCTCGAGATTCCCGACCTGAAGGTGTCCGGCACCTGTGTGCGGGTGCCCGTCTTCACCGGCCACTCGTTGCAGGTCAACGCTCGGTTCGCCCGGCCGCTCACCCCGGCCCGGGCCCGCGAGCTGCTCGCCGACGCGCCCGGGGTCGAGCTGTCCGACGTACCGACGCCGCTCGGGGCGGCCGGCCAGGACCCGACGTACGTGGGCCGGTTCCGGGTCGACGAGACGGCGGAGAACGGGCTGTCGTTCTTCTGCTCCAACGACAATCTGCGCAAGGGGGCGGCGCTCAACGCCGTACAGATCGCCGAGCTGCTGGCCGCGCGCAGTGCCGGCTGACCGCGAGGCGGGCCTGCTTTCGGTCGTGGGCGGGCACCGGCTCGGGGTGCTCGCCACGATCCAGCCCGATGGGCGGCCCCACCTGTCGAACATCATCTACGCGTTCGACCCGGCGCGGCGGCTGGTCCGGGTGTCGCTGACCGACGGCCGGGTCAAGACCCGCAACCTGCGCCGCGACCCGCGGGCCACGCTGCACGTCAACACCGCCGAGGGCTGGGTGTGGGCGGCGGCCGAGGGCGTCGCCGAGCTGACCCCGGTCGCGGCGGACCCGGCCGACGCCACCGTCGGGGAACTGGTGGACCTCTACCGGTCGATCGAGGGCGAGCATCCGGACTGGGACGACTACCGCCGGGCCATGGTCGCCGACCGGCGGCTCGTGCTGCGCCTGCGGGTGGACCGCCTCTACGGTCAGCCGCCGACCTGATGGTCGAGGTCCGTCGGGCGGTGGTCGACGATGCCGCCGAGCTGGTCCGGCTCCGCGGCCTGATGCTGCGGGCCATGGGGATCGGCGAGCCCGGGGTCGACGACTGGCAGCCGGTCGCGCTGCGCTCGCTGCGTGACCGGCTGGCGGAGCCGGACGGCTCGCTGGCCGCCTTCGTGGTCGACCAGCCGGCAGGCCCCGGCGATCGGCCCGTCGATCCCGCCGACGCGCCGGCCGGCCCGCCCCGGTTGGCGGCCTGCGTGGTGGGGGTGGTCGAGCGTCGGCTCGGCACCCCCGACAATCCGAGCGGCGAGATCGGGTACGTCTTCAACGTGTCGACCGACCCCGGCTACCGCCGGCGCGGCTACTCCCGGGCCCTGATGGCGGCCCTGCTCGGTTGGTACCGCGAGCGTGGCATCGTGGTCGTCGATCTGGTGGCCACGGCCGACGGCGAGCCGCTCTACCGGTCGATGGGCTTCGAGGCGTCGGCGCTGCCGCTGATGCACCTGACGCTTGCGGCCGACCCGGCCGGGGTGCGGAGCTAGCTGGATGTAGAACGTTTGTGGTTGCCGGGGCGACAACAAACGTTCTACATCCACCCAATGGGACGGCCGGCCCGCCCGACGCGGGTCCCCTCAGCCCTTCAGGCCGGTGTGGGCGAGGCCCTCGACGAACTGCTTCTGGGCGACCACGAACACCGCGAGCACCGGCAGCGCGGTCAGTGAGGCCGCCGCCAGCTGGATGTTCCACATCGGACCGCCGTACGCGTCGACGAACTGGGTCAGCGCCTGCGGCAGGGTGAACTTCTCCGGAGTGGACAGGAACACGATCGGTTCCAGGTAGAGGTTCCAGCTGTGCAGGAACGTGAAGATCGCCACCGCGCCGAGGGCCGGCCGGGCCAGCGGCAGCGCGATCCGCCAGAAGGTGGCGAGCCGGCCGAGCCCGTCGACCCGGGCCGCCTCCTCCAGTTCGCCGGGCAGGGCGATGAAGAACTGCCGCATGATGAACGTCGCCAGCACGCTCGGTGCGCCGAAGATCGGCACCAGGATCAGCGGCCAGTGGGTGTCGACCCAGCCCAGCGTGTTGAACATCTGGAAGAGCGGGACGATGGTGACCTCGCTCGGGATGAGCAGCCCGAGCAGGACGACGAGGAACAGCGCGTTCTGTCCACGGAACCGGATGCGGGCGAAGGCGTACCCGGCCAGGGCCGACACCGCGAGCGTGCCGAACGTGACGACGGCGGCGATGTAGGCGCTGTTGAAGTACTGCTGGGCGAACGGCTGGAGTTCGAAGACCTGCCGGTACGCGTCGACCTGCGGGTTCGTCGGCAGCAGGCTCGGCGGCCAGGAGAAGACGTCGCTGATCGGCTTGAACGACGAGGTGACCATCCACCAGGTCGGGAAGACGAACGGGACGGCGAGGACGAGCAGCGTTCCGTACAGGCCGAGTTTGGCGCGGCGGGACACCTTACTGCTCATGGAAGACCCACCTCTTGCGCATCTGCCACTGGACGACGGTGAGGACCAGCACGATCCCGAAGAGCAGTACGGACAGGGTGGCGCCGTATCCGAAGTGGTGGAACTGGAACGCCTGCTGGTAGAGGTAGTAGACGAGCACGGTGGTGGACGTCCCCGGCCCGCCCTGGGTGAGTACGGCGATCTGGGCGAAGACCTGGAGCGAGCCGACCACGGTGATGATCGAGGTGAGCAGGATCGTCGGGCTGATCAGCGGTACGGTGATCTTGCGGAACTGGGTCCACCGGCCGGCGCCCTCGACCCGCGCCGCCTCGTAGAGTTCGGCCGGCACGCCCTGCAGGGCGGCCAGGAAGAGCACCATGTTGAGGCCGACGTTCTTCAGCACCTGCACCACGACGACCGACAGCATCGCGGTCGCCTCGCCGCGCAGCCAGTTGGGGCCGTCGACACCGATCGTGTCCAGCAGGCCGTTGATCCCGCCGTTGTCCTGCAGCAGGAAGCCCCAGACGATCGTCCAGGCGACCAGCGACACCACGACCGGCGAGAAGAACAGGGTGCGGAAGACGACGGTGCCGCGCAACTTCTGGTTGAGCAGCACCGCGAGCAGCAGGGCGAGGCTGAGGTTGAGGACGACCAGGCCGAGCGAGAAGAGCCCGGTCGCGCCGAGCACCGACGGCAGGTTGGGGTCGTCGGCCAGCGCCCGGTAGTTCTCCGCGCCGACGAAGTCGAAGGTGTCGGCGAGCACGTTCCACTCGTGCAGGCTGTAGTAGACGACCAGCCCGAGCGGCAGCAGCACGAAGACGATGCTGCCCAGCAGTTGCGGGCTGACGAACAGCAGCCCGGCGAGCTGGTCCCGGCGCCGGGTGGTCCACCAGGACCGGCGGGGCGGGTCGGCGGGCTTGGCGGCCGGCGGGGTGGACCGGGCGCGGGCCCGGTCCACCACCTGCGTCGTACGCGACATCAGCGGTCCAGCAGCGGCTTGATCTGGGTGCAGACGCCGGTGAGTACGGTCCGTACGTCGGCGCCGGGCTGCCACAGCGGGTCGAGCGCGGCCCGCACCGCCTGGCTGATCTCGGCCTGCCCGGTGTGGCTCGGCTTCACCACTCCGGAGGAGATGCCGTCGATGACCACGCTCTGCAGCTGTTCCGGCTTGAGCAGCGGGTTGGTCTTGGCCAGGGTCTCGGCGGTGAGCTGCGACTGGCGCGGCGGCGGGAAGAACTGCGCGAGCTTCGCCGAGTTGGTCGGGTTGGTGAGGAAGGCCAGGAAGTCCGCGGCCACCTTCGCGTTGTCGCCCTTGCGCAGCACGCCCATACCGCCCTGGCCGATGACGGCGTAGTCGCCGTTCGGGCCGGCCGGCAGCGGCACCAGGTCCCAGCCGAACTTCTGGTCGGCCAGCAGCGAGGCCCGGGAGATCTGGGTGATCGTCATGCCGGCGTCACCGGCGAAGAAGTCGGCCGTGGTGCCCGGCGCCGGCAGCGCCTTGTCGGTGAAGATCGCCTTGTGCAGGAACGTCATCGCGTCGACCATCGGCTGCTGGTCGAAGCCGCAGGTCCTGCCGTCCTCGCTCCACGCCTGCGCGCCCCAGCCCGTCCACACCGTGGACAGGTTGTCCCAGCCCTTGTAGTCGAAGTCGCGGATGACCAGCCCGGCCTTGCCGGTCTCGGCGTTGACCGCGGCGGCGGCCGCGACCGCCGAGTCCCAGGTCCACCGGCCGGCCGCGATCAGCTCCGCCGGCGTCTCCCGGCCGGCCTTCTCGAAGAGGTCGGTGTTGACGAAGACCCCGAACGGCGAGGTCGAGAACGGGTACGCGTACAGCTTGCCCTCGTCCTGCCACAGCTTCGTGGCGGCCGGGGTCAGCTCGTCGAAGGCGTACCCGTCGGTGCCCTTGAGGGTGTCGTCGAGCGCGACCAGGGCGCCGGACGAGACGAAGTCCGGTGCCGAGTTCTCGAAGATCCAGGCCAGGTCGGGCGGGTTGCCGCCGGCGATCTGGGTGGTGAGGGTCGTCGTGTAGTTCTCGAACGGGATCGGATCGAACTTGATCTCGGTGACGTTCGGGTTCGCCTTCTTGTATTCCTCGGCGATCTCGTTGAACAGCGCGAGGTGCGCCTCGTTCGCCGACCAGGTCGTCATTCGCAGCGAGACCGGGCCGTCGCTGTCGCCGGCGTCGCCGCCGCCGCACGCCGTCAGGCCGAGCAGCGCGGACAGCGCCACCGCCGCGGTCAATCTGACTCTCATCAAACCCTCCCTCAGTAGCCGGCGATGTCGGGCCAGTGCAGCTCGACGCCCTCGCCGACGAGGCGATTCTGGAAATCGGCCAACAGGCCGGGAGTGTCACGTACCGCCCGCGGGACGACCCCACGCTCCAGACAGAAGTCCGCGAGCATGCCGGCGACCTCGCCGACGTTCCACTCGACGGGATGCAGACGGTACGAACCGTTGGTGATGTGGGTGGTGCCGATGTTCTTTCCGGCGGGCAGGAGGTTGTCCATGCGCCGGGGGATCAGTGCGCCCAACGGGATCTGGAAGGGGCACGAGGCGACGTCGACGTAGTTGTCGCCGCCGGTCGACGGGTGCAGGTCGATGCGGTACATGCCGACCCCGACCGAGTCCGGATAGATGGCCGCGCCCTTGTCGCCGCGTACGTCCAGCGAAAGGTCCTGCTCGACCACGGTGTATTCGGCGCGGATCCGGCGCGACTCGCGGATGTACGGCGCCTGCGCGAGTCCGTCCGCGCTGCCGGTGACGTCGCCGCGCAGCCGCAGGCCGGGGAAGCCGGTGCCGCCGTCGGTGCGCGGCGCCTCGGTCTGCAGCCAGTAGAGCACCGACCGGGACAGTTCCCGGGCCGCCGCGAAGTGGTGCGCCGGATCCGGTACGTCGATCACCGGGCTCTCGAAGTAGTCGATCATCGGCCAGTTGACCAGGCAGATGTCGCTGTCGTACGCGCCGTCGCGGAACAGCCGACGGGCCGCGATCCGCCGGAACGTCCACAGGTTGCCGTCGCCGGGGTTGCGGCGCTGGTCGGCGTCGACCAGCAGCGGGTCGTCGTCGGGATTCGGGGTGAAGCTCCGCTCGGAGATCTCCAGCGTGCGCGGGTTCGGGGAGCGGAACGACAGCATCCGGTCGCCCCAGAACGCCGGCTGGTAGTCCCGCCAGAACGAGTAGCGTTCCGGCCGGTCGATGGTGTGGTCGCCGTCGACGTGGTCGACCGCGAAGCACACCGACATCGCCTGCATGTTGGTCGGCTGGGCCACGTCCGGCGCGCTCGGCTCACCGGTGTCGGCCCGCGACTCGAACCCGGTGACGTACTCGGTGCCGGTCATCGGCAGCAGCTCGCCGGTCTCGGTCGCGTCCAGGACGTACCCGGCCGTCACCACGATCTCGTCGGCGCCGTCGCGGTGCGCGACCGTCACCGCGGTGACCCGGTCGCCGTCGACGGCGGCGGACACCGGCCGGTACGGCTGCAACACCCGTAGCCGCCCGGATCCCCGGTACGGCGCCAGCATCGACTCGAGCACGGCGACCGCCACCCGTGGCTCGTGGCAGAGCCGGCTGACGTGGCCGGCACCCGGGTTCAGGTCCCGCCACGCCCGCGCCCGGTCGGTCAGCGGGTAGTAGCGGCGGTAGTAGTCGCGGATACCGTCCCGCAGCGCCCGGTAGCTCGCGGTGATGCCGAAGCGTTCCACCCAGCTGTGCTCGTCCGGCGGCACCGCCTGGCTGGTGAGCTGGCCCCCGAGCCAGTCGAACTCCTCGGTCAGCACCACCGAACGCCCGGCGCGCAGGGCGCCCAACGCCGCCGCGACCCCGCCGAGACCTCCACCGACGACGAGGATGTCGGCTCGCATCTCCCGCAACGTGCTTCCCTTCACTTGACGGACCTTCCCGACCCGGCCGGCGGCGCCAGCGTGGCCCCGTCGACGGGTTCACAGGACAGCAATCTCTGGACCTCGCTCCGCCCGGTCGGTTCGAGGAGTGTGGTGAGGACCTCGACGGCCTGCCAGCCCATCTGCCGACGGGGAATCCGGAAGCCGGAGAAGTCGATGTCGGTCGGCGCCGGCCGGGTCGGGTCGCCCAACGCGAGGATGGACAGGTCGCCGGGGATGGCCAGGCCGCGTTCGCGGGCGAGCCCGGCGATGGCCGCCCCGTCGGCGTACTCCTCGACGAAGGCGGCGGTCACCCCGGCGTCCAGCAGCGCGTCGAGCAGGTCGGCGGGGGACCGGTCGACGGTCTGCTCGTAGCGGCCGGTCGCCCCGGCCGCGGCCACCGCGGCGTTGAAGCCGCGGAACCGGTCGGCGTGCGACTCCGGCGCCGGGCGCCGGTCCGGACCGCTCGGGGCGTCACCCTGCCCGACGTACGCCAGCCGGCGGTGCCCGACCCCGACCGCCCGGTGCACGAGGGCGGCCGTGGCGGCCGGATAGTCGGCGCCGACGTACGGCACCGGGCCACCGGCGTCCTCGCGGCGGCCGACGGAGACGAACGGCAGTCCTTCGGCGACCAGCCGGGTCAGCTCGTGGTGGTCGAGCGACCGTCCGAGTAGGACACAGCCGTCGGCGAGCCGGAGCCGGTTGTCCTCGTGGAAGGCCCGGCGCCGGCCGTCGACCACCGGGGCGCTGGTGAGCAGCAGCAGGTCGCAGCCGAGTTGTTCGGCGCACTGCTCGATGCCGACCAGGAACGGGTGGTAGAAGTCGCCGGTGCCGGTCGGGAACACCGGCTCGTAGGTGAAGACGCCGATGATGCGGTTGTGTCGCGCGGCCAGTCGGCGGGCGATCGGGTCGGCGACGTAGCCGGTGCTGCGGATCGCCTGCAGCACACGGTCGCGGGTCTCGGGCGCGATCCGTACGTCGGCGTCGGCCCGGCCGTTCAGCACGAGGGACACCGTCGCCTGGCTCACTCCGGTCATCCGGGCGATGTCCTGCTGCGTCACCCGTCTCCGCGATGCGGTCACGTTCCGTACCCGTCCGTTTCTCTGCTAATACGCATTAGTTACGTCGAGATGAAATCTTGCGGTCCCGGATCGTCGGCCGTCAAGTCCTCGCCGGGAAGTTTTTCTCCGGGAACCCGCCTTGATAATTCGTATTAGCGTCTTGACGCCGCCATCGACGGGCGACGAAACTCAGCCATCACGAGCGGGTCGCAGGATGGACGGCCAGGTCACTGAGGGTGACTGCTGGTCGGTGATGCCGCCTGCCCGCCACCAGGCAAGTCCTTGATCGACGAGCGTCCCCCTCACGATCGGAGGCACCACCATGGACCATCACCCCCGACCCGACGCCGGTCCGGTCGACCCGGACCCGGCCGGCGGCCCCCGCGCCGGCGAGCGGTTCGCGCTCGGCCGCCGGGGTCTGCTGCGGGGTGCCGCGCTGCTCGGCTCCGCCGCCGCGGCCGGTGGCCTCGGCGGGCTGGCCGCGGCCGCCCCCGCCCACGCCGGGCCGGCGGGCTTCCCCAACTACCGCTACGTCCGCGACGCGTTCGCCGGACCGCTGCGCTACAACCCGACCGGCGAGATGATCTTCCCCTGCGTCCGCGGGGTCTACGACAAGATCGGCAACGCGCGGGGCCGGTACTACCTCTACTACGCGCCGCACGACGCGCCCGGCGGAATCTGCCTCGCCTACGCCGACCGGCTGGAGGGGCCGTACACCGAGTATCCGAACAACCCGATCATCGACCGGTTCATGCAGGGCAAGGCCACCGTCAGCCACGTCTCGTCGCCGCACGTGGTCTGGAACGCCCCGACCCGCGAGTTCTACCTCTACTTCCACGGCGAGAACCACACGACCCGGGTCGCCCGGTCCCGTGACGGGATCAACTTCTCGGACATCACCCCGATCCTGAGCACCCGGCTGGTGCCGAACACCACCGAGACCTCGTACGCCCGGGTCTTCGAACACTCCGTGGCCGGCCGGAACAACCGGTACGTCATGCTCTTCATGGGCGCGCACACGATCCGGCCCGGCACCCGGAAGATCTTCTGGGGCTGGTCGCCCAACGGCTGGGACCAGTGGCAGTTCGCGCCCAACCCGCTGGTCTCGCCGGCCGGTGACGGACTGACCGACATCGCCGCGCCCCACCTGCTCAAGCGCAACAACACGACGTACGTCGTCTACCATGGCAACGACGGCCGGATGCGGCTCACCGAGGTCGGCAACAACTTCGACCGCGAGGTGCACCTCGGCGTCTTCCACAGCCCGATCGCGTCGGACAACGGCCGGGTCGCCTCGCCGGCGTTCGGCACCGACGGCGGCGTGTCGTACATGGTCTACGAGGCCGGCCCCCGCCTCGGCGCGCGAATCTGCATAGCCCGCGCCGTCTAGCCCACCGCTCACGGTGATCAGGGACCGCGTCGCGCGTGTCGTCGGCGCGTCGCGGCTCCCGGTCCCTGATCACGCGGATCACCGTGCCGGCCCCGCACCGTTTCCGCACCGGCGGGTCGGGTAAGCGAGTGCCCGCACCCGCTGGTTCCGCGCCGCGCGGACCCGCAGCGGATTGGGGGACGGGATGGCGGACAGCATCGCCAGGTTCTTCGAGGGACTCAACCACCGCGGGCACGAGGCCCGGCTGGAGAAGCTGAACGGCACGGTACGCATCGAGCTGCACGACAACGGCCACTCCGAACACTGGCTGGTGACCGTGAAACTGGGCGAGATCACCGTGACGCGGGAGGACCACGTCGCCGACGCCACCATCTACGCCTCGCCGGAACTGTTCGGGCGGATCGTCCGGGGCGAGGCGAACGCGATCTCGGCACTGCTCCGCGGCGAGATGAGCACCGCCGGTGACCTGCAACTGGTGGTGCGGCTGGAGCGGATCCTGCCCGGCCCGGCGAACGTCGTCGGCCCCCACCGGCTCGCCCACGCCGGGAGGGCCGCGTCGTGACCGAAGAGAACCTGGTACGCATCCTCGACGGCAGCACGTTCGTGGTCAGCGACGGCCGGGGCGACATCGAGGCGACCCCGACCTCGCCGACCGGGTTCTTCGCCCTCGACACCCGGTTCCTGTCCAGATGGGTGCTGACCATCAACGGGCAGCGGCTCGACGCGCTCAGCGCCGACGACCTCCAGTACTTCGAGACCCGGTTCTTTCTTGTGCCGGGCACCGCCACCCACTACGTCGACGCCGCGCTGTCGGTCATCCGGCAACGGATGGTCAACGACGGGTTCGACGAGGAGCTGACCGTACTCAACCACAGCCAGGAACGGCTCGACCTCGACGTACGCATCGACGCCGGCTCCGACTTCGCCGACCTCTTCGAGGTCAAGGACGCGGTGGCCAAGAAGGGCACCTACTACCGGCGGATCGAGGACGGCAAGCTACGGCTCGGGTACGAGCGCGAGCACTTCCGCCGGGAGACCGTGCTGTGGTCCAGCGAACCCGCCGAACTCGACGACGACGGCATGACCTTCCGGATCGGGATACCACCCAACGGCCAGTGGCACACCAGGATCCGGGTGGTCGGCGAGACGGTCGTACCCACCGGGCACGACCTGCGGATGGGGTTGCAGGTCCACGGTGGCGAGAAACGCGCCATGGAGGCCGACCTCGAGCAGTTCGTGGCCCGGGCCCCGACGATCTCCTGCGAGAGCGAGGCGCTGGCCGGCACCTACCGGCGCAGCCTGGTCGACCTCGCCGCGCTGCGGTTCGCGCCGATCTCGATGCCCGGCCAGGCGCTGCCCGCCGCCGGCCTGCCCTGGTTCATGACGATGTTCGGTCGGGACAGCATCCTGACCAGCCTCCAGGCGCTGCCGTTCGTGCCCGAGCTGGCCGCGACCACCCTCAAGGTGCTCGCGATGCTCCAGGGCAGCCGGCTCGACGACTTCCGCGACGAGGACCCGGGCCGCATCCTGCACGAGTTCCGGTACGGCGAGAGCGCCGCGTTCGAGGAGCAGCCGCACTCCCCGTACTACGGCTCGGTCGACGCCACGCCCCTGTTCGTGGTGCTGCTCGACGAGTACGAGCGCTGGTCCGGCGACGCCGACCTGGTCCGGTCACTGGAGTCCGAGACACGGGCCGCGATCGCCTGGATCGACGACTACGCCGATCTGGTCGGCAACGGCTACATCTGGTATCAGCGCCGCAACGAGACGACCGGCCTGGAGAACCAGTGCTGGAAGGACTCCTGGGACTCACTGTCCTATCGCGACGGCACGCTGCCCGGCTACCCGCGGGCCACCTGCGAACTACAGGGGTACGCGTACGACGCGAAGCTGCGCGCCGCCCGGCTGGCCCGGCTCTTCTGGAACGATCCCGGCTACGCCGACCGGCTGGAACGGCAGGCGATGGAGCTCAAGGAACGGTTCCACGAGGACTTCTGGGTGGCTGACGGGGAGTACTACGCGCTCGCCCTGGACGCCGACGGCCGGCAGGTGGACACCCTGACCTCCAACATCGGGCACCTGCTGTGGAGCGGGATCGTCGACGAGGCGTACGCGCCGAGGCTCGCCGAACATCTGCTCGGGCCGCGGCTGTTCAACGGCTGGGGGGTGCGGACCATGGCCGAGGGGGAGGTCCGCTACAACCCGATCGGCTACCACACCGGCACGATCTGGCCGTTCGACAACTCGTTCATCGCCTGGGGGCTGCGCCGGTACGGCTTCAGCGAGGAGGCGGCCACGATCGCCGAGGGGATCATCGACGCGGCGCAGTTCTTCGCCGGCCGGCTGCCGGAGGCGTTCGGCGGGTACGCCCGTTCGCTCACCCGGTATCCGGTGGTCTATCCCACGGCGTGCAGCCCGCAGGCGTGGTCGACGGGAACGCCGATGCTGTTGCTGCGTACGATGCTCGGCCTGGAGCCGCACGAGGGGCATCTCGCGGTCGACCCGGCGCTGCCGACCGGCATGGGGCGGCTCGAACTGCTCGACATCCCCGGGCGCTGGGGGCACGTCGACGCCTTCGGCCGGGGCCGGATCGACGTGACGGACCGCCGCCCGCTGCGCGAGACACACGGCGGCGTCGCGTAACCACCCCGCGATCTTGCGCTTGTCTCCTCCTTTTGTCCGTTACGGGGGCGACAAGTGCAAGATCGCGGGGCGGTGGGTGTCACTTCAGGCGCTCGGCCACCGCGTCGGGCAACGGGGTCGTGGGGCGGGCGATGAGGCGGCTCAGGTCGCCGCTGTCGGTGTGCAGGTCGCCCCAGGCCAGGCCGGCGTCGCTGTCCGCGAGCATCCGCGCCACCGGCTCCGGCAGGCCGAAGCCGGCCAGCGTGCGGGCGTACTCGTCGACGGGCAGGTCGCGGTAGGTGACCTCGGTGCCGCTCTGCCGGGTGACCTCGGCGGCCAACTCGGCCAGCGTGAACGCGTCGTCGCCGCCGAGTTCGTAGACCTTTCCGGTGTGCCCGTCGCCGGTGAGCACGGCGACCGCGGCGGCGGCGAAGTCGGCCCGGGTGGCGGCGGAGAGCCGGCCCTCGCCGGCCGCGCCGAGGAGCACGCCCTGCGCCACGGCACCGGCGAGGTCGTAGTTCTCCAGGTACCAGCCGTTGCGCAGCAGGACGTACGGCAGTCCGGAGGCCCGGACCAGGTCCTCGGTGGCCTTGTGCTCGGGGCCGAGCGGCACGGTGGTGGTGTCGGCGCCGAGGATGCTCGTGTACGCCAGCAGCGACACCCCGGCCGACCTGGCCGCCTCGACGACGTTGCCGTGCTGGCGCAGCCGCTGGCCGAGTTCGTTGCCGGAGACCAGCAGCAGCCGGTCGGTGCCGGCGAGGGCGGTGGCCAGGGTTTCCGGCCGGTCGTAGTCGGCCTCGCGGACCTGTACGCCGCGGGCGGCGAGGTCGGCGGCCTTCTCCGGGCTGCGTACGGCGGCGACGATCCCGGCGGCCGGCACGCCGCGGTCGAGCAGCTGTTCGACGACGAGGCGGCCGAGGTGGCCGGTCGCTCCGGTAACGGTGATCATGTGGAGTTCTCCCCGATGGACGGCGGGCTCGGCGGGATCGCGGAGCGCTTCCCGAACGATTGCACTAACTTTTCGAAAGTGCAAACCCGGAGAGTATCGTCGTGGTCATGAGCAGCCCACTTCCCACGGCCGCCTCGCTCGACCCGGACGACGCGCTGATCTGCGACGTCTTTGCCCGCGCCTGCCCGTCCCGGGCCATCATGGAGAACATCGTCGGGAAGTGGGGTGTGCTCGCGCTCGCGGCGCTGCTCGAAGGCACCTACCGCTTCAACGCCCTGCGTCGACGGGTCGACGGGGTGAGCGAGAAGATGCTGGCCCAGACGCTGCAGAATCTCGAACGTGACGGGCTCGTGCACCGCGAGGTGCAGGCGACCATCCCGGCCCGGGTCGAATACAGCCTGACGCCGGCCGGGACACGGATCGCGACCCAGTTGGTCAACCTGCTCGAGGTGATCGAGGCCGAGGCGCCGGCGATGATCGCGGCCCGCGCCGGCCAGGAACCGGCAGGCTGAGTCGCGGTACGCGGCTGAGAAGGGCAGGCTGAGTCGCGGGTACGCGGCTGAGAAGGGCAGGCTGAGTCGCGGGTACGCGTCCCCGCCGGTCAACGGACGAAGCCGGCCGGTGGCGACCGCCTGATCGGTCACCACCGGCCGGGGCTCAGTGGGTGAGGTACGTCCTGTGTAACTCGGCCAGGACCTGTGTGCGATCCCGGTCGCCGGCCTCGGCGAGCTGGTCGAGCAGCAGCCCGGCGAGTGCGGAGAGGCCGACCAGCAGTTCGGCGACGGCCCGGCCCGGTTCCGCCCCGGTCAGCGACTCGCCGACCACCCGGTGCAGGGCCTCCCAGTAGAGCGACGGGTCCGCATCCGAGGTGACGTATGCCGTGGTCAGCTCCAAGGCGGGGGGCAGGAGCGCCGCGACGAGCTCGTCGGGGGTGGCCGGGGTCATCAGCCCGCCGGACGGGTGGCGGCGACGGCCGCCGCGTACCGGGCGGTCACGTCGGGCCAGTTGACGACCTCCCACATGGCCTTGACGAAGTCCGGGCGCACGTTGCGGTATTGCAGGTAGTAGGCGTGCTCCCAGGCGTCGAAGGCGAGCAGCGGCACCGAGCCGATGCCCACGTTGCCGTGGTGGTCGTAGACCTGCTCGACGATCAGCCGCTTGCCGAGCGGCTCGTACGACAGCACGCCCCAGCCCGATCCCTGCACGGCGGTGGTGGCGGCCGAGAGTTGCCCGTGGAACGCCTCGAACGACCCGAAGTGCTCGGTGATCGCGTCGGCCAGCTCGCCGTCGGGGCGGTCACCGCCGTCCGGTGACATGTTCTGCCAGTACAGCGTGTGCAGGACGTGCCCGGAGACGTTGAACGCCAGCGTCTTCTCCAGCCCGACGATGCTCGAGAAGTCGCCCTTGTCGCGGGCCTCGGCGATCCGGTCGACCGTGTCGTTGGCGGCCTTGACGTAGGTGGCGTGGTGCTTGTCGTGGTGCAGCTCCAGGATCTGGCCGTTGATGTGCGGCTCGAGCGCGGCGTAGTCGTAGGGCAGGTCCGGCAGCGTGTACGTGCTCACGGAAGCGGTCTCCTCGTCGGCGGGACTGGTGCCAGTCTCTAGTAATTGCCAACTATAGGCAACAAGGATGCGTCCGGATGTGCGAACGTGGGCGCCTCCCGGGTTCGGGAGGCGCCCACGTTTCGGGGTCTTACTTGGTGGTGTCGGTGATGATGTCGGCGGCCATCTTCTCCCACTGGGCGTAGTGGTCGGGGTAGGCCGAGACCTGGACGGTCTGCGCGGCGACGGTCAGTGGCATGTCCTCCCAGCCGTCGACCTGGGCCAGGCCCTTGTAGAACGCCTTGGCGGAGTAGTCGGGGTCGGTGATCTGCTCCACGGTGCCCCAGCCACTGGAGGGTCGCTGCTGGAACAGGCCCTGGGAGTCGTGGTCGTTACGGTCGCCGAGGTGGCCGAGGTTCTCCAGCTTCGACTCCTGCAGGGCGGTGGCGATCGCGATCGTCCAGGCGCGTGGCGGCAGGTTCATGTCCTTGCCCGCGTCGATGATCTTGCGGGCGTTGTCGAGCTGCTCCGCGTTCGGGGTGAAGCTCGACTGGTTGTCCGGGACACCGGCCGGCATCAACTGCTCGACCGTCGGCGCGCCCGGGGTGTCGGCGGTCTGGGCGATGGTCTGCGCGACCGCGACCGTCTGCGTGGGGGTGGGTTCGGCGGCCAGGGCGGCGCTGGTCGGGCCGGCCAGGCCGGCGGTCAGCGCGATACCGGCGGTGGCCAGCAGAGCCTTACGGGTGTACGTGGCGAACATGTTCATGATGGGGGTGTCCTTTGTTCGAGGGGGGTTGGAGGCCAGCCGGACGGGGGGTTGTCCGACGGCCGCCCACACGCATGCCTCTCACGCGGGGCAAAACAAGAGCGGGGGACGCGGCGCGGGGGGTGCTGCTCACGTCCGGACCGGGTGTAACGCACCCGCACCCCGGACCATTCCGACCCGCCGACATCCGGCTGGACCGGCGCCGGGCACGGTGCTACCTCGGCCGCGGCCATGTGTAACGACCCGGGCCGGCCGGCCATTCCGCCGATCGACCGCCCGACGAACGTCACCATCTGCAGCGAATGCCTAGAATGTCCGGATCGGTCGTGGTGCACATCAGGGGGTATTCGTCGCGACACGTCGTCGATCTGGGCGTCAGGGACCCTATCCAGCGCCGATAGGGTCCCTGACGCCCAGATCAACTCCTTCTCGGCGGGCGTCGGCGGTGACGGAGCGGCCCCGTCAGCGGGGAGAGCGCGTGAATCGGCGCGCGGTATGTCCCCGGTCCGGGCATTCTGGGTAGGTGACCAGTCGGCCCGGAGATGCGCGCACCGACCTCGAACGCAAGGTCACCGAACGTCACGGCGAGCCGGACGGGCTCGACGGGCTGCACCTGGTCGAGGTGCCACTCGTGCCGGAGATCCGGCTGCACCTGGCCGAGGACGCCATCGTGTGGTGGGCACGGATGGAGGCCGAGGCAGGTCACAGCCTGGCGGCGCCGTACTGGGCGTCGGCCTGGGCGGGCGGGCAGGCGGTCGCGAGGTATGTGCTGGATAATCCGGAAACGGCGGCGGGTTGTCGCGTACTCGATCTGGCCTCGGGATCCGGTCTGGTCGCCATCGCGGCGGCCCTCGCCGGGGCGAGCGCGGTGACGGCGACCGACATCGACCCGTACGCGGTCGCCGCGATCACCCTCAACGCGGCGGCCAACGGGGTCGCGGTCGACGCGAGCGGGCGTGACGTGCTCGACACCGACGGTGACGGTGCCGACCTGGTGCTCGCCGGTGACGTCTTCTACGACCCGGCGATGGCCGACCGCATGCTGCCCTTCCTCGACCGCGTCGTGGCGCGCGGCGGTCGGGTGCTGGTCGGCGACCCGGGGCGCGGCACCCTGCCGTGGGGCAGCCTGGAGGTCGTGGCGAGCTATCCGGCGCCGACCGAGGCCGCGTTCGCCGACGCCGAGCTGGCCCGGACGTACGTCCTGCGGCTGTCGAGGTCCTGACGGTCAGGCCCGGACCGGGTCCCCGACGCGTACGGTGCCCGGTTCGACGACCGACGCGTACCGCCCGAAACAGGTGGCCCGGCCGTACGTCGCCACCGGCATCCGGTGGTGCCGGGCGAGGGTACGCAGCAGCCCGGGGTCGGCCGGCCCGCCGCCCGGCTGGGCGAGCGACGGTACGACGCAGCGCGGCGTCGGCATCGTCACCGACAGGACCAGGTCGGCGCCGATCCGCAGCCGCTGCCCCGGTTCCGGGTCGTCGTCGAGGGCCAGCACGAGGTTGGGACGGAACCGGCCGGCCGCCACCGGGCCGCCGTGCTGTTCGGCGAGCGCCGCGAGTGCCCCGGTGGTGACCAGGTGGATGGCGCCGAAGTCGAAGAACCGTCCGCCAGGTTCGACGCCGACCGGGGTGGTGGTGTCGGTGCCGGGTTCGGCGTCCGTCATCCACTCCGGGACCAGGCCGGGTTCGTCGGGCCACCACCGGTGCACCCGGGTGCCGGCCGGGGCGGTACGGGTCAGCCGGACCGCCGTCCCCAGCCAGGTCGACAACGCGGCGTTGGCCGTACCGTCGGTCGTGGACGCGGGGGCGGTGCCGGGCATCGTGACGGTGAGGCCGCCGAGGCCCCGCTCCTCGGCGGTGACGTCGAGCAGCCGCCCGAAGCGGCGCGGCTTCTTGGCGCTGACCAGAACGTCGTCGGCGTCGACGCAGGCCCACACCCGGTCGCCGGCGAGCCCGCTCCAGCTGACGTCCACACTAGACAGTGTCTCGGCAGCCGCCGACTTCAGTGGATAGCGGTGCAGGGCCACGAGCTGCCCGCCGCCGTAAAAGAGGGTCACCCGGCCGACGCTAACCGATCGGCGGGATCGAGCCCGGGGGAGTGAAGGCTCGGCGGCCCGGTCCACCGGAGCGGCGACGGGGTGTTGGCCGGCAGCTCGTCGAGCGGCCCGGCGAGCAGGTCGGCGGCGGTCCGTTCGGGGTCGGCGTGCGGGTGGCTCAGAGCGGGCGGTACATGACGTGCAGGCCGACCCGACCGAGGCGCGGATGGGCGAAGGCGCCCGGAACGGTGCCGACCACCTCGAACCCGTGCCGGCGGTAGAGCTCGACCGCCCGGTGGTTCGACTCGGCGACCGCGTTGAACTGCATTCCGGCGTAGCCCCGGGCGCGGGCCCAGTCCAGCGCGTACCGGCACAGCGCGGTGCCCACGCCCCGGCCGCGCGCGTCGGCGGCGACCATGAAACTCGCGGTGGCGACGTGCGAGCCCGGTCCGGGCCGGTTGGTGCCCATCTTCGCGGTGCCGAGCACCCGGTCGCCGTCGACCGCGACGACCGTCAGCCCCGGCGGGGCCTCGATCCAGATCCGGTACGTCTGCTCGGCGGTCATCGCCGGGTCGTAGGTGAAGGTGTCGCCGGCACGGACGACCTCGTCGACGATGGGTCCCACCCGCGCCCAGTCGGCCTCGGCGAATTCCCTGATCAACACGCGGCCGAGGGTAGCCGCGCCGCCGCCTCGACCGCGATCGGTTTCGGCGCCGAACGACCGTCGCATACGGGAAAAGGCCAAGATCCAGCTATCGATTTCGTTACATGTGTAGACCATTCGATGGTGTAGGTCGCGATGCCGCAGGCGGTCTGGGCTGCGGCTACGGCCCGCTGGGGCGTATGTCCGATCTGGACCGACTGGTGGCGATGATGGCGGTAACGATGTTCACCGAGCATGTTGACGGTCGTAACATTCGATCTTTTTTCGTGAACGGAGCTCTGTTACGGTCAGCTCTCAATCGACGCCGATGAGCGTCATGGGTCCGGGCGTCCGCGCCCGCGAGGGAAGGTGTGCGCTCATGCTGAGCTTCTCCGGTCAGGTGGGTACGACAGCTTCGGGTGGTCTGACCGTGACGGTCGCCCCTGGCGCCTCCACGACGTGCGGCGGCGGCAACTGCTGCTGCACGAGCTGCTGCTCCTGGTAGTTCGGAGCCGCGGCTCCTGTTCCATCCCACGTAGGTAACCGTCCAGAAGGGAGATCCGTCCATGCTGAGCTTCTCCGGCCAGGTGTCGACCACGGCCACCGGCGGTCTGACCGTCACGGTCGCCCCCGGCGCCTCCACGACCTGTGGTGGCGGCAACTGCTGCTGCTCCAGCTGCTGCTCCTGGTAGCACCACACCGCACGTGATTCGGTGGCGGCGCCCCGCGACGCCACCGTTTCCCTTGGAAAGGCCCGGAGAACCACATGCCGTACGAGAGATCCAAAGAGGAAGTCGAAGAGGCGCTGTCCCGGCACGGCTACCTGCGCCAGACCGGCTCGTTCGCGATGCAGCACACCATTGTCTCCCTCTACTCCTCCTCGACCGTCGTCAGCCCGCCCGACGTGGTGGTCCGCGGCCGCTGGGCGGCGTCCGACGACGACTTCGCCGGTGAGCAGCTGCTGCTGAACTACCGCACGGACAACGCCCGCCTCGGCTTCCAGCTCGGCATCGGCCGGTTCTACGAGCCGGACGCGATCCTGACCTCGTGCCACGCCGACCTCGAAGAGGACCTGCGGGAGTCGATCGCGCTGCCGAAGCCGAAGACGCTCAAGACGGGGCTGACCGCGGCGGTCACCATGCGTCGCAGCACCCGGGAGTTCAGCGGAAAGCCGGTCAGCCTGGCCGACCTGTCGACCATGCTGTTCCACTGCCAGGGCAACTCCGGCGAACTGCCGTACGGCAACCCGGCCGACCCGCACGGCGTGATCAAGCTGCGCAACGCGCCCTCCGGCGGCGGCCTCTACCCGGTGTCGCTCTTCGTGCACGTCTTCAACGTGAGCGGGCTGACGGCCGGGGTCTACGAGTACCAGCCGTACGCGCACGCGCTGTCCCCGGTGGCGGACGAGAGCGCGAACGAGATCCTGTCCTCACCGGACCTGGACGTAAAGAAGTCCGGATTTGTGCTGACCTTCGCCTACAACCTCTACCACAACTCCCGTAAATACGGTGACGGCGGTGTGGTGTTCGGGCTCATCGAGGTCGGCGCGATCCTGCAGAACCTGCACCTCGCCCGGACCGCGCTCGCCCTGGCCGGCAGCGACCAGGGCAGTTACGACAAGCAGACCATCGAACAGGCGTTGGGGCTGGACGGGCACACCCGCCACGTCGTCCACCTCACCGTAGTCGGACAGGGGGAGTAGACCGGTGTCGTATGTGCTGGCCAGCACCGCACGGCTGATCGAGGACGGCACCGGGCGGATGCGTATCCGAACCGGCGTCTGGAACTTCGAGGAGGCCGTCATCGACGTGAGCGCCGAGTCGCCGGCCGTGGCCCGATCCGTACGCGGGGCACTGCGGGCGCTGGGCACCGGCCCGGTGGACGTGGCCGACCACCTCGACCCGGAACTGCTGCCGATCGAACGGGCCAACATCGAGCGCCTCTTCGCCGATCTCGCCCAGGCCGGGATGCTGGTCGACGCGGACCAGGGCGCGATCCAGGACGCGATCACCGCCGCGCTGCTCGGCCGGCTCGTCTCGCCGTACCCGACCGGGGGTGAGGCCCCGGAGGGCGAGGTGCTGTTCCTGACCGACTGCGGCGCGTCGGCCACCCAGGCCCGGCAGTTGGCCGAGGGGATGCGGCTGCGGCTGACCGTCGCCGACGCCGACCTGCTCGACCGGCTCGGTACCGCCGACCTGACCTCGCGGATCGACGGCCTGGCCACCGAGCGCGGCATCGCCGACCTGCGGCCCGCCGTCACCGCGGCGGCCGCCGTGGTGACCTGCTTCCAGCGTCCGTCGCTGCCGCTGCTGCGCAACCTCAACCGGCTGCTCGAATACACCGACGTGCCGTGGGTCAGCGCGTTCATCGACGGGCCGTTCGTCTCCGTCGTCGGCGTCAAGTCGCCGCACACCGGCTGCTTCGAGTGCTTCGAGCAGCGGTCCCTGGCCCGGCTCGAAGACCACGTCACCTACCACGACTTCGCCCGGTCGCCGATCGGCGCCGCGGTCGAACGGCCGACCGATGCGCCGATGATGAGCATGCTGACCGTGATGGCGCTGACCGAGGGCTACCTGCACGCCGCCGTCGGCTCTTCGCGGTTCTCCGGGCGGGCGCTGAGCATCCACCTGCCGACCTGGGAGATCCAGGCACAGGACCTGCTGCGGATGCCGAACTGCCCGGCCTGCGGCAAGGTCTCCCGGCAGCGACTCAAGGAAATCAACTTCAACAGCCGGGCGGCCGTCGACCGGATCGTCGCCGAGGTGCTGCGGTGACCGGCCTGACGCACTACCCGCCGATGCCGCACCTGCTGCGGCGCTACCGGCACCTGGGCGGCAACCAGACCGGCATCATGCCCGGCTTCCTGGTCTCGGTCGCCGACATCCCCGGCGAACCGCAGATGCGGGCGATGACGGCCACCATGCCGCACTACCACCGGTCGATCATGAACGACCCGCACCTCCAGGTGCAGTACCACCTCAGCGGGTACGGGCTCTACAACGAGGAAGCCTTCATCAAGATGATGGGGGAGAGCGTCGAGCGGTACGGCGCGATGACCGCCATCCGCATGTTCGACCAGGACTTCCGCTACGCCACCCGGCGCGAACTGAGCCAGGAGGGGGCGTGCATGCCCCTGGACCTGCTCGGCATCCTCGACCCGGCCCAGCAGGAGGCGCTGAGCAAGCGGCTGCACCGCTACACCGGCCGCCCGCCGACCGAGGACGACAAGATCGCCTGGGTACGCTGCCCGTCGCTGGTCCGCCCCGGCGAGGACGTCTGGGTCCCCGCCCAACTGTTCTTCCTCGGCTTCACCACAAGCCCGGAACACGAAGACCTGCTCTTCACCCCGTCGTTCTCCACCGGGACCGCCGCCCACGTCAGCCTCGACAAGGCGCTGCGCAACGCGCTCATCGAGGCCGTACAGATCGATTCGTTCATCCTGAACTGGTACACGCCGACCCCCGCCCCGTCGGTGGTCGTCGACGACCCGGACGTCCACCGGGTGCTGGACACCATGAAGCTCGGCGCCGACTCGGAATACCGGATCAAGGCCGGCTACCTGACCCGGCCCGAACTGCCGCTGCCGACCATCGGGGTCTTCCTCGACCGCAAGACCGACGCGCTGCCGCTGATCAGCTTCGGCGTACAGGGTGACGGCGACCCGCGGTCGGCGATGCTGCGCGGCACGATGGAGAGCGCCGCGATCACCGGCCTCGGCATGTACTCGGCCCTCTTCGACACCACCTCGGTGCACGCGGCCGTCAACACCTCGCCCTACCTCGACCTGGACACCAACGTCCTGTTCTACGCCAGCCCGCAGGACGCCCGGCGCAAGCGGGAGATCATCGCCCAGCGGTTCACCGGCGCCTCGGTGAAACTCAGCGAGATCCCGGCCCTCGGTGACCACGAGGAGACCCTGACCGCGCTGATCAGGATGGTCGGCGGGGTCAGCGAATGGGCCTGCTACCTCGACATCACACCCCCGGAACTGGCCGAGACCAACTGGAAGGTGGTCCGGGTCCTCATCCCGGAACTGCTCAGCATGTGCCTGCCCGGGATGCCGCCGAAGGCCCACCCGCGCATGCTCAGCTACGGCGGAGTGACCAATGAGCACCCCCATCCTCTCCCTTAGCCTGCTGGTGCTGGTCAGTGTGGCGTTCCCCGGTCAGGCGTTCCGGCTGCTCCTGACCGGGGCCGGCGGGCCGCCGCGGCCGGGCGCCGTCCCGGCCGCCGCCCGCCGGTTCCCGCCCGAGGTCGGCTTCGCCGTCGCGCTGCTCGCCGTCGCCGCCCTCGCGGTGGCGGTGGCTCCGGCCGGCCTGGTCGTCCTCACCACCGGCAACCCCCTCTGGTACGTCGTCGCGGTCGTGCTCGGCCTGGCCGCCCCGTTCCTGGAATACCTGCTCGGTGCCGGGGTGCTGCTGGCCCGGCGGCAGCGGGTCGGCGGCATCGGGGTGCACGAGCGGGTCGGGCTCGGCCCGCTGCGGGTGCTGGCCGCCCTCGGCATCGCCGTCGCCGAGGAGATCCTCTTCCGCAGCGTCGCCCTCGGCCTGCTGCTGGACCCGTTCGGCCTGCTCAGCCCGCTCGCGATCGGCCTGACCGCGCTCGTCTACGGCCTCAACCACCTCTACTACGGCTGGCTGACCGTGGCCCAGAAGACCCTCACCGGACTCTGGCTCGGCGCGCTTTTTGTCCTGAGTGGACATAGTCTGCTCGTACCCCTGATCGCCCACGTCGTACAGAACCTGGTGGTGCTCGTGCTGCTGCCACGCTGGAACCGCCCGTGACCGGGCAGGTCTGGCTGTTCGCCGGGCTGTCGGTCGTCGTGACCGCGGCCTGGCTGGCGCTCTACCGGCTGCCGTTCGCCGACCCGCGCCGCCGGCAGCAGATCCGGCTCGCGGTCGCCTCCCGCACCAGCCTGCCCGCGAAGTACGTCTTCCCGATCCTGGGCACCGTCATCTACCTCGCCCTCGGCCTGCTCGCCGCGGCGGTGCTGGCCTGGCTCGGCGACGTCGACGTGGTGGGCGTACTGAGCTGGGACGTCGGCTGGGCGGGCATCGGGCGTACCCTGCTCGCGGTCGTCGGGGCGAGCGCGCTCACCTCGTTCGCCATGTCGCTGCTCTACGCCTTCGCGCCGCGCGTCGACGTACCGGGAGCGGTCTCCGGGGTGCGCTGGGTGCAGGAGATCCTGGTCCTGCCCCGCCGCTGGCGGTGGAGCGTACCGATGATCAGCGCGGCCGTCGAGGAGTTCGTCTTCCGCGGCGTGCTGCTCGCCGGGCTGCTCGTCGCCGGTGCCCCGGCCTGGCTCGCGGTCGTGGTGAGCGGCCTGATCTTCACCACCGCCCAGGTGCTGCTGACCGAGCAGCGGCTCCAGGCGTTCGTGCTCGCCGTGTCCAGCGTCGTGCTGTCGCTGGTGTGCGGGCTGCTGACCATCGTGGAGGCGAGCGTGCTGCCGGCTCTGCTCGTGCACGCCTCGTTCGCGGGGTACTACACCAACACCAGCGCCCAGCGGGCCACCGTCCCGGCCGGCCCGCCACAGATGAGGAGGCCCGGGTGATCGAGGCCAAAGGCGTCACCGTCCGCTACGGCGAGGTGGTGGCGGTCGATCGGGTCGACCTGACCGTCGACAAAGGAGAAATCGTCGGGGTGATCGGCCCCAACGGCGCGGGCAAGACCACCCTGCTCGAATGCCTCGAAGGGCTGCGCCGCCCCGACGCCGGCGAGATCCGGGTCGGCGGAATCGACCCGCGCGTCGACCGCGACCGGATGGCCCGGATCGCCGGTGTGCAGCTCCAGCACTCCGCCTACCCGCCCCGGGCGTCGGTCGACGACGTGTGTCGCCTGTTCGCCGGCTTCTACCCCGATGGGGCCGGCTATCCCGAACTGCTCGAACAGTTCGGTCTGACCGGCCACCGCAAGAAGCAGGTCGCCAAGCTCTCCGGCGGCCAGCAGCAGCGGCTGTCGCTCGCGCTGGCCCTGCTCGGCCGCCCCGACGTGGTCTTCCTCGACGAGCTGACCACCGGCCTCGACCCGGCCGCCCGCCGGGTCATCTGGGAGGAGTTGCGGCGGCGCAACAACGACGGACTGACCATCCTGCTCACCTCGCACCACATGGAAGAGATCGAATACCTATGCGACCGGGTCGCCGTCCTGGTCAAGGGCGCTTCGTCGCGACGGGCTCGCCCACCGAACTGGTCCGCGAGCACGCCGGCGGCGGCGACCGGCTGATGCTCGAAGGTGTCGCCGCCGATACCGCCCTGCGCGCCCAACTCACCGCCCTGGCCGGGGTCAGTGTCACCCCGGCCGGCAACCGGCTGCTCGTCCGCGCCGAGGACGCCGGGTCCCGCGAGCGCGTCGACGAGGTGCTCGCCGACCGGGGCATCGCCGCCCGGCCACTGGCCGCCTCGCTGGAAGACGTCTACCTCACCCTGTCGGAAGAGCAGACCCATGTTCACTAACGTGCTCGCGTTCGAGGCCAAGCGCATGCTGCGCAACTTCCCGCCGCTCTTCTTCGGCCTGGCCTTCCCGGTCATGGTGCTGGCCATCTTCGGCGGCATCTACGGCAACGACCCCAGCGAGCAGTTCGACGGGCTCGGCACCGTCGACGTCTCGGTGCCGGCGTACGTCGGGCTCGTCGTCGCGGTTGCCGGGCTGATGAGCTTCCCGCTCGGCATGGTGGAGTACCGCTCGCGCGGCTTCCTGCGCCGGCTGCGCGCCACCCCGGCCCGGCCCGGCCAGTTCCTGACCGCCCAGGTGCTGATCAACGTCGCGATCTGCGCCGGCGGCACGATCCTGCTCATCGTCGTCGGCATGCTCGCGTACGGGCTCAACCCGCCCGCCCACCTGGCCGCGTTCGTCGGGATCGCGCTGCTGGCGGCGGCCGCCATGTTCGGCATCGGCATGGTCATCGCCTCCCTCGCCCCAGCGAGCAGACCGCGATCGTCATCGCCAACATCGTCTACTTCCCGATGATCTTCCTGACCGGGGCCACCGTGCCGCTGGAGATCATGCCGGACGGGATGCAGCGGATCGCCGACGCGCTGCCGCTGACGTACGCGATCGACGCGCTGAAGTGGGCCTGGCTCGACCGGGGCGGCGACTCCCTCGGCCTGGGCATCGGCGTGCTCGCCGGCACCCTGGCCGTCTGCGCGGCGGTGTCGGCCTGGCTCTTCCGCTGGGAGTAGACCGGTGCCAGTAGCCGGGGAGATCCAGGCGACCGCCCTCGTCGCCGCCGCGTGCCGGGCCGAGGAGGCCCGTCAGCCCACGCCTCGGCTCACCGACCCGTACGCCGACCTGTTCCTGGACGCCCTCGACGCGGCCGGCCGGGCCCTGCTCGCCGCCGGCCGGGACGAGGTCGTGCACCGGACCACGATCATCGACGGGCTGCTGCTGGACGAGGTACGACGCCACCCGGGCGCCACCGTGGTCAACCTCGGTGCCGGGCTGTGCACCCGGCCGTACCGGCTGGATCTTTCCGGCTGCCGGGAGTACGTCGAGGTCGACGCGCCCGAGATCCTGGCCCGCAAGGCGGCGGTGCTCGACGGGGCAACGCCGAGTTGTCCGGTCCGCCGGGTCCCCGGCGACATACGCGGGTTGCCGGCGCTGGCCGTCGCCGGCCCGACCGTCCTGGTGACCGAAGGGCTCCTGGTCTACCTGCCGCCGACCGACCTCGACGCCCTCGCGACCGCGCTGGCCGGGCTGCCGGCGGTGACCGGCTGGCTCGCCGACGTGGTGTCGGCGGACTCGGCGCGGGCGATGGCGGCGGTCGCCGGCCGGGCACAGGCCGGCCTCACCCTGCACGGCCTCGAGTCGATGGACACCGTCGAGCGGACCGGCTGGGTCGTCGCCGACTACCGACTGCTGCCGGTGCGGCGGCCCGCCGCCCGGCCGACGGGTCGGCCGGTGGGGCCGCCGGTACCGGCCAGCCGCCGCGTCCTCGACGGCGTCGTCCTGCTGCGCCCCGCCTGACCCCGCGAACCGTTGCCGGTCGGGCGGCGTCCCGGACGCGGCACCCGCGACCGGGCGGGAACCGTGCCATCATCGGCGCCATGACCAGGATCGAAGTGGTGCTCGGTGACATCACCGAGGAGGACGTGGACGCGGTCGTGACGGCCGCGAACGAGTCGCTGCTCGGCGGCGGCGGCGTGGACGGCGCGATCCACCGGGCGGCGGGGCCGAGCCTCGCGCGGGCCGGCGCCGCCGTCGCCCCCTGCCTGCCCGGGGACGCGGTCGCCACCCCCGCGTTCGACCTCGGGCCACGGATCCGGCACGTGATCCACACCGTCGGGCCGGTCTGGGAGGGCGGCGGCCACGGCGAGGCGGAGGTGCTGGCCTCCTGCTACCGGCGCGGTCTCGCGGTGGCCGACGAGATCGGCGCCGGCAGCGTGGCCTTTCCCGCGATCGCCACCGGTGTCTACGGCTTCCCACCGGAGCAGGCGGCCCGGATCGCGGTGGCGACCATCCGGGCCACCGCCACCGGGGTCGAACGCGTGCGCCTGGTGGCCTTCGACGCGGAAACCCACGACCTGCTCGCCGCCGCGCTACGGGACTGAGCACCACCCGACGGCTCCCGCCGGGCCACCGGACCGTCCACCTCGCCGGGACGGGCGGCCGGTCAGCCGCCGGTGCCGAGGCTGGCCCGGTCGGCGGCGGCCCGACCGGACTCCCAGCCCTCGCGGCTGTCGACCCGGCTGCCCCGGCCCCGGACCGTACGCGGGAAGACCCGGTCCATCGTCTCGCGGACCTGTTCGTCGCGGGCGGCGAGCACCGGCAGCAGATCGCTCCCCGCCGCGGGACCGGGCTCCGCGCCGGCGCCGGTGCCGGTGCCGGCGGGCTGGACCGCCTGCTCCAGGGCGGCCTTCGCGGCGCCGGCCAGCCGCTCACCGATCCGCACCGCGAACGCCACCAGGAACGACTGCCGGAACGCCTTCAGCCTGGCCCGACCGGCCTTGCCACCCGGCGGCTCGGCCTGTGCCATCGCCCGGTGCGCCTGCACCAGCAGCGAGGTGTGGAGCAGGTCGACCGCGTCGATGTCGGCGTCGAAGCCGAAGACGGTGGCGAACCCGAACTCCGGCGACCACACCAGGTGGCAGCGGTTGGCCCGGGCCACCGCGTCCAGCAGCGACGCCTTCTCGCTCTCGTACGGGTGGTCGACGCCGATCCGTCGCGCGAACGGCACCACCGTCGCGTCACCGTCCCGGACGGCCGACAGGACCTCGTCCAGGCTGTGCCGGGCGATCAGTTCCTGGGCCTTGGCCGTGTACGCCTCGGCCTCGGCCGGGTAGGTGGTCGACTCCGCCTTGGCCAGCAGGGCACGTACCCGGTCCAGCAGGGGGTCGAGCCGGCCGCGCGGACCGGTCTTCGCGGGCCGGGCGGCGGTGCCGGGCGGCGGGACCAGCACCTCGATCGGCGGCAGCTCGGCCAGGATCCCGAGCAGGGTCAACAC
This sequence comes from Polymorphospora rubra, assembly GCF_018324255.1. Classification (GTDB taxonomy): domain Bacteria; phylum Actinomycetota; class Actinomycetes; order Mycobacteriales; family Micromonosporaceae; genus Polymorphospora; species Polymorphospora rubra. Next base: position 1,073,706 of record NZ_AP023359.1, on the reverse strand, counting down.
CAGGTCGAGTACGGCCACCCGGTCGAACTTCCAACTGGCCGCCAGCTCGCCGAGGTAGCTGGCGGAGTCGCGCCACCAGACGTGCGCGCCCAGCGTGGCGGCCTGGCTCAGCCACCGCTCGTCGACGCTCTTGCGGGGGAACCCGCGCAGATACGCGGCGACCGCGTCGGTCACCAGGTGGGCCTGCGTCACCGTGCCGTTGCGGGCCACGACCCGGTGCAGCTCGACCGGCTGCCAACCGCCCCGCCACAGCCGCGCGAACGCGTCGTGCAGGACGTCGACCAGCACCGGATCCACCTCGGCGGCCGGGGTGACGGTCAGCGCGTCCAGCCCGGCCTCGTAGCCGACGGTGCCGCGGACCACCGCCTCGATCCTGTCCCGTACCCCCGTCACCAGGACCAGGGTACGGCGGTCGGGTCGCCGACCGTCCGGGCACCGCCCCGCGCACCGTATCGCCGTTCTCCGGTAACTGCCTAGGATGGGCAGCTGTGGAGACGCGTTCCGGTACCCCGAGGCCGATCACCCGCTACGGCAACCCGGTCCTGCACCGGCGGTGCGCGCCGGTGACCGAGTTCGACGACGCCCTCGCGGCGCTGATCGAAGACATGTTCGCCAGCATGTACGCCGCCCACGGGGTGGGCCTGGCCGCCAACCAGATCGGCGTCGACGCGCGGATCTTCGTCGTCGACTGCCCCGACGCCACCGGCGTCCACACCGTCGCCCACGTGGTCAATCCCGTCCTGCACCTGCCCGACCAGCGGGACCTGGTCCTCGACTCCGAGGGCTGTCTCTCCGTACCGGGTGAGCGGGCCGACCTGGCCCGGGCCGCGACCGCCTCGGTCACCGGCTTCGACCGGCACGGCGCGCCGATCCGTCTCGACGGCACCGGCACCCTGGCCCGCTGCTTCCAGCACGAGGTCGACCATCTCGAGGGCCTCGCGTACGTCGACCGGCTGCCCGCCCGGCAGCGCAAGAAGATGCTCACCGCCAGCGCCGAGCACCCCGGTGTCGGCGCCGGGACCGACGGAGAGTGGTGACCCGACCCGTCCGCTGTCCTGCCGGGGTGCCGTACCCGACCCGCTGATCAGGCCACCGTCCGGGCCCGCAGGTGCGCGCGTTCGCCCTGCCGGCCGAAGAGGCTGAGCACCTCGACGGGGCCGGGCTCGGCGCTGCCGAACCAGTGCGGCACCCGGGTGTCGAACTCGGCGGCCTCGCCCTCGGCGAGCACCAGGTCCTTGTCGCCCAGGACCAGCCGGAGCCGGCCGTTCAGCACGTAGATCCACTCGTACCCCTCGTGGACCTGCGGGTCGGGGTCCGTGCGCTCCGGAATGATCAGCTTGTACGCCTGTACGCCGCCGGCGCGGCGGGTCAGCGGGATCATCGTCATGCCGTTGCGGGTGACCGGGCGCAGGTGGACCCGGGGATCGCCGGTCGGCGGCGCGCCGACGAGTTCGTCGATCTGCACCCCGTACGCCCGGGCGAGCGGCAGGAGCAGTTCGAGGGTGGGGCGGCGCTGGCCGGACTCCAGCCGGGACAGGGTCGACACCGAGATGCCGGTCGTCGCGGCGAGGTTGGCCAGGGTGATTTCCCGCTGCCGGCGGAGCGTACGCAGGCGGGGGCCGACCGCGGCGAGCACGCTGTCCAGGTTGTCGTCCATCGTCCCAGGTTGCCACGACAGCAAGCACGTTTGCCTCCCGCTTTCGTGCCCCAAGATCCCCGGTGCCTCAAGATCCCGGTGATCAGGGATCAAGTCGCGCGTGTCGTCGGCGCGTCCAGGCTCCAGCTCCCTGATCACCGGGATCTTGGGCACCAGACGGGCTTGCGCTGACCGCGAACAGGTTGGCGGGAACGGCCGACGTGGGAGCCAATGGATGCTGCGCGGCGGACCGCGGCGCGCGAACCCGGGGAGGATCGTATGGTGCGACTGGCGGCATACGACGGGATAGCGGACTGGTACGAGACCGAGTTCCTGGGCGAACAGGGTGATTCCGACCCGATCGGCGTCCGGCGCCTTCTCGCCGGCCTGTTGGGTCCCGGCGCCGGCCGGTGCCTGGAGATCGGCTGTGGCACCGGCACCCACGCCAGGCAGATCCGGTCGCTGGGCTGGACCCCGCTCGGCGTGGACCTCTCCGCCGGCATGCTGCGCCACGCCCGGGGACGGCTGCCGATCGCCCGGGCCGACGCGCGACGGATCCCGGTACGTGACAACGCCGTACCCGCCGCGATCACGGTGATGGTGCACACCGACATGCCGGACTACCCCGACGTCGTACGCGAGGCGGCCCGGGTCCTGCGGCCCGGCGGCGTGCTCGTCCACATCGGAGTACATCCGGCGTTCTGCGGCGGGTTCGCCGACCGCGCCGACAGTGCCGCCGTCGTCATCAGGCCCGGTTACCTGGACACGTACTGGACCCACGAGTCCTGGACCGACCAGGGCGTACGCGACAAGGTCGGTGCCATGCACCGGCCGCTGCCCGAACTGCTGCACACGTTCCTCGACGCCGGGCTGGTGCTCGAACGGTTCGACGAGGGCGGCGGCCCCGTTCCGATCACGTTCGCGGTCCGGGCCCGCAAACCGGCGTAGGAACCGCTTCGCGTTCCTGCCGGCCGATGGGAGAATGACGCACAGGAAACCGCGATGTCGCAGGCGATCGGGGCGTGGACATGAAGGCGTACTGGCTGGAGATGCTGGCGACCGCGACGATCACGGCCCTGGTCATGGCGGTGGTCGTCGTGCTTCAGGGCGGCGGATGGGCGCCGTACGCCATCTCCTACACGGTGTTCATGCTCGCCAGCCTCGCGGTCCGGTGGCCCGGGCGGGCGCACCGGAGCGCGTGGGGGCGCTGACCGGGCTCCGCGTGCGGCCGTCAGCCGGCGGCCCGTGAGGCGCTGTCGGCCAGGGCGGCGGTGATCCGGGGGAGCACCGCACCGATCGGTTCCCGCACCAGGCCCGCGGCCAGCGCGTCGTACGGCGTCGGATCCCGGTTGACGATCACCAGCCGGGCGCCGGCCTCGACCGCGACGGCACACAGCGACGCGGCCGGCTCCACCTGCAACGAACTGCCGACCGCGAGCATCAGGTGACAGGCCCGGGCGACCTGCTCCGCGGCGGAGATCGTCGCCGGGTTCAGGTGTTCGCCGAACATGACCACGCCCAGCTTGAGGATCGCACCGCAGTCCGGGCAACTCGGATCCGCTTCCCCGGCCGCGACCCGGGAGAGGACGGTGGCCGACGGCGTCCGCGTCCGGCAGCCGGTGCACACCACCTCGTGCATGGTGCCGTGCAACTCCAACACCTTGCGCGGGCTCGACCCGGCCTTCTGGTGCAGGCCGTCGATGTTCTGGGTCAGGATCCGTACGGCGCGACCCGACCGCTCCAGGTCCGCGAGCGCCCGGTGGCCGGCGTTCGGTGCGGCGTGCCAGGCCGCGTGGTCGACGTAGCGGCGCCAGAACCGGGTGCGCACCTGCGGATCGGACATGAACCGGGCGTAGGTGAAGACGTCGGCGGCGGCCGGGTCACGGGTCCACACCCCGTCCGGGCCCCGGTAGTCGGGGATGCCGGAGTCGGTGGAGATGCCCGCCCCGGTCAGCACCGCGACCCGGCTGACATCCCGGGTCCATTCAGCGATCGCCTCGTCCATGGCCGCCGATGCTAGCCGCGACCGTGACCCCGGGCGATCCGTTTGTCAGACGCGAACGGCGGTCGGCCCGGCCCCAGGCGGCACCGCCGGACACACCTGGTCACAACGAAACGGGGGCGCCGGACATGTCGTCCGGCGCCCCCACCTTGCCGACAGCTCAGCTGATGACGAGGTCACCGCCGGAGGCGGTCAGGTTGATCTCCTCGCTCACCGTGCCGTTCCAGTCGGACGAGAACAGCAGCCGCTCCCCGTCCCACACCGTGATCGACACGGTGTCCCGGCGGCCGGGGCCGCCGTTGTCGGTCGCGGTGACCCGCAGGGTCAGCCCGGTGGCGACCTCCACCGGGTTCTGCGGGGTGGACAGGTCGAACAGCGACACGTTGTAGCGTGCCTGCGCGACCCGGGAGGTCCGCCCCTTCTCCGCGCCGTAGGACAGCAGTTCCGAGCCCTGGAACTTGTACCGCTTGTCACCCGAGCGGTAGCCGACCAGGACCTTGCCGACCAGGTTGCCGCTGGTGTTGTTGAACTTCGCGTCCAGGTTCAGCTCGATCCGGTGGTCGTCGTCCAGCGGGTAGGCGCCGGCCGTACGGCCGCCCTTGAGGTAGCCCGTGCCGTTGAACAGGATCCCGCTCGGGGCCACGACCTTGACGGTGCCGGTGGCGGTGCCGTTGTAGCGGCCGGCGACCACCGCGGTCACCTCGGTCGTGCCGATCGGCAGCGTGGCCACACAGCCGGCCGAGCCGCCCGTCACGTCGGACGCCACGAGCTTGACCTCGGTGCTGCACAGCGTGGTGTCGCCCGCCTTGAACGTGGCGGGCGTGCCCCGGACGTCACCGGCCTCGCCGGTCACCTTCGCCTGGAGCATCACCTGGGCCGAGCCGGCCCCGTCGGTCGCGTACGCCAGCGTGTCGCCGGTGTAGGTGACCTCCGCGCCCCGGACCTGGTCGATGCGGATGTCCGCGTCGTTGAGGTCGAAGAAGACGTTGCCGATCGCCTCGATCTTGATCCGCGCGGTCGTCGTGGTGATGTTCGGCAGCGTCACGGTCGCGCTGCCGTTGTTGGCCGTCGACTCCGCCAGCACGTACGGGAAGGTCTTCGCGCCGTCGACCGACAGCGAGATCTTCACGTTGGTCGCGTTGACCGGGGCGACGTTGGTGTTGGCCACGTCCCAGGTGATCGTCTGGGACGAGCCGCCGAGCAGGAACGACGGGGTCTCCTGCGAGGTGACCAGGAACGGCCCGGCCTCCGGGGCGAGCACCAGCGCGGTCTGCGCGCTGCCGACGCCGCCGCCACCCGGCCGGGTGTCCCGGGCGGTGAGCTTGAAGTGCATCGTCCGGTCGTTGTCGTAGCCGACCCAGTCGGCGGTCGGCAGGAACTCCGAGTAGCAGTCGACCAGGGCCGCCGGCACGTTGGAGGCGCTGCCGCTGGCCGGCGGCGCCGGTGCGGCGGCGCAGGCGCCGGTCTTGGCGTTGGTGTTGTTCGCCAGGATCTGCTTGACGTCGGGGAAGACCCGGGTCGGGTTGTTGTCGACCGCGTTCAGCCCCGGCGAGTGGTACTGCTGGGTGTCGGAGTTGCTGACGATGGCCGCCTCGCCGAAGACCCGGAACAGCGGGCCGTTGGTCTTGACGTTGTCGACCAGGCCGGTGCCGGCGGTGCTGCCACCGCTGATGCCGCCGCGGTCGTTCTGCTCCCACAGGTAGGTCAGCGCGTCGCCGTCGGCGTCGGTCGCGCTGCCGGTCAGGGCGAACGGCGTACGGACCGGGATCGTGAACGTCTCCGGCACGGTGACGACCGGGGCGTGGTTGCTGGTCTCCTCGATCTTCCAGCCGGCGTTGTCGACCGGGCCGCCCTTGGCGGTCTCGCCGACGAAGCCGGTGACCCCGTTGAGGTTGCCCAGGGTCAGCGACGTCACGTTGGTCTGCGCCAGCGGGCCGCCGTTGAAGGTGACCTGGAAGCCGTAGTCGTTGAGCGTCCCGCTGCCGCCGAACGCCGCGACGGTGACGGTGGCGCCGGCCGGCCAGTTGGCGATGCCCTCGATCGCGGCCTTGATGCCGGCGGTCGTGTAGTTCGTGCCGCGCACGATCGGCGCCGAGAGCTGGTTGCGGTAGCGGATGCTGAACGAGTCACCGTCGGTGTCGAAGTCCCGCAGCGAGACCGTCTGCACCTCGTTGATCGCCGGCCGGGCCGAGTTGATGAACGTGGTGATCTCGGTGTAGGTGCGTTGCGACCAGTACGGGTCGCTGTGCGGCTGGAGGTTGTCCTGCTGGCAGATGCCGGCGTACGCCATGATCGACGAACCGCTGCCCGGCTCGTACGAGTTCGCGGCGCTGCGGTTGCCGCCGGAGCAGTTCCACTGCGTGCCGTTGAAGGTGTGGTTACCGGCGAACTGGTGGCCGATCTCGTGCGCCACGTAGTCGACCGCGAAGAAGTCACCGATCGGGTTCGGCAGGCCGGTGCAGCCACGGGCCTTGCCGTCGCCGCCGACCACGCCGAGGCCGGCGACGCCGCCACCGGGCAGGCCGAAGCCGATGTGCCCGACGTCGTAGTTGCTGGCGCCGACGAGCTGGCCGAGGACGATCCGGTTGCGGTTCAGGGTGCCGCCGGTGCAGCCGGTCAGCTGCGCCTCGGTGTAACACGGCGACGAGCCGCACGGACCGTTCGGTCCGGCCGCCATCTCGACCGTGTTCAGGTTCGTCTTGTCGGTGTCGTTGATCAGCACGAGCCGGATCGCGGTCTCGTCCTCGTAGATCTGGGTCACCCGGTTGATCAGCGTCACCTTGGCCGCGGTCACGTTGTCCGCGCCGAAGTAGTTCGCGTACGACGGGTCGGTGACCAGGGCCAGCCGGTAGGTGCGCAGCTGCACCTTCGGCCCGGTCTCGTCCTGCTCCATCGCCGCGATCTCGTCCTCGAGATCGTGGTGCATGTGCCCGACGTCCTCGCGCTCGACCAGCGGGCCCTTGGTGTTCACCAGGTCGTGGGCGTAGTAGCTGGCGTAGACGCTCTGGTCCCGGAAGTACGGGTCGACGTACCAGGGGCCGTCCGACGAGCGCACCGAGGCGTGGAAGCCCAGCGGCGTCAGGTCGGCGCGGATCGTCGCCGTGGTGTCGTCCAGGCCCTTACCGGCGTACGTCTTGATGTCCGGGTGCTTGGCCGCCAGCCCCTCTTCCATGACCGGCGAGTCGAAGACCTCGAACCGTTGCAGCTTGCCGTCCGGGGCGGGCACGGTGAGGACCAGCGGCGCCTGCCGCGCGGCGACCCGAGCGGACTCGTCGGGCGCCCGCTCGAGCTGGGCGGCGATCGTGTCCCGGTCGAGGGTGTACGCGGCCAGCTTGCTGGCCTGGATGTCGGCGGGCTGCCCGCCGCGGGCGGCGGCGGGGGCACCGCCCACCTTGTGCCACGGCCCGGTCGGGGCGGGCGGCGGCGCGGCGGTCGCCCCGGTCGGGCTCAGCGCCGGCAGCAGGGCCACCGCCAGTACGGCGGTCAGAGCGCCGGCGACCCGCCCGCGCCGGCCCCGGCCGGTAGGTGTCGGAGGGAATCTCAAGTTGTCGTCTCCTTCTGCCCCGGCGCGCGGCACACGCGCCGGTGTGGATCTTTCAGGGAGTCCTCCGACGCTAGGCCGCCCGTCATATCCGGCAACATCAGCCATACGGCCGGTACACAGGGGATTCACATAATCGCTGACCGCCATTCATGATCAAAACGTTACAAGGCCGTTTTCTTCGGGACATGTATGGATGTCTCGTTCCACGAGCAGTCGCCCGGCCAGGGGGTCGAAGCGCCGTGCCGTCCGAAGCGTCCTGGCGGCATACACCTGTCGTGGCTGACAGCGAATTCAGTGTGGATACGCCGAATTCGCTGTGGGCCGCGGCAGCAATACCTGCCCGGCACCCAACCCGCGTGCGGCCCGGACGCCGGTCGCGAAAGATGGGGTACGTGGTCGACGACAACGGTGAGTCCGCCGAGCAACGCCTGTACGACGCCGCGACGCGGTGGGACGTCGACTCCGGGTACGGCCCGGCGGACATGATCGATGCCGCCTGCCGGGCGCTGGTCGACGGGCTGGACTCACCGGCGCTGCGCGAACTCGCCGGCGCGTCGGCACGGGACTCCTCGTGGGACATCCGCGAACTCGTCCGCACGGCGTTGGACGAACTCCGGATTCCCCGCCCCGGCACTGTTCCCACCGGCTACGCCGTGGCGGCGGGCGGCGGGACGACCCGCCGGCCGGGAGTCGACACCCTCCGGCTGGAGGTGCGGCCGGCGCAGAGCCCGGCCGGCGGCGACTTCCAGGTGCTGGTCCACGTCAACGGCGCCGAGATGACGTCCGCCGGCGCCGGGCTCGGCATGGATCCGTACGACCTGCTCATCCCGACGAGTCGCCTGGCAGCCACCGACCGGCCGCGCACCGTACCCGTCGCCCGCTGCACGTGCGGCGTGTACGGCTGCGGGTCCACCGACGTCACCATCAGCCGCGACGGCGACCGGGTGCACTGGGAGTGGTCGAAGGAGGTGCCCATGCACCGGGCCGTCACCTTCGCCGCGGCCGGGTACGACGCCGAGATCGCCCGGGTCGCCGCCGACCACTCCTGGGAGACCCCGGCACGGACCACCGGACGCCTCGTGCTGACCGGCGTCGACCGGGACCGGCTGCTCCGCCACGGGCTCAGGCCCGACTGGGTCGCCCACGACTATCGCGACGACACGTTCCGCGTCGCGCTCGGACTCGACGACGACTACCAGATCTTCATCGACACCCCGGTACGCGGCCGCGGTCCCGAGGAACTCGCGCGCGAGGTGTGCGCCACCCTGGCCCGGCCACCCGCGAAGTGGCGGGCCACCTGGCACGCGATCAAACCGACGCTGACCGGGCCACCGAAGATCGCGGGGCGGTCCTGGCGGCCGTTCAGGTACCGCTAGCCTCACGGCCATGACGTACCCGTGGGACGACTCGCGTCGGGCGTTCGCCGACGCGGCGGAGTGCTTCGTCCGTACCGCCGCCCTCGTCGGCGACCGGTGGGACCGGCCCGGGCTGGGGGAGTGGGACGTACGCGCACTCGTCGGCCACACCAGCCGCTCCCTGCTGACGGTCGAGGCGTACCTCGCCCGACCGGCCACGACCGCCGAGGTCGGCTCCGCCGCCGACTACTACCGCGCCATCCGGACCGCCGCCGTCGGCCCGGACGCCGTGGCCCGGGGGCGTGCCGCCGGGGCCGCGCTCGGTGCCGACCCGGCGACCGCGGTGGCGGGGATCGCCGCCCGGGTGCTGCCGCTCGTCGAGACGTGCGACGGCACCGAGTTGCTGACCACGATCGTCGGCGGCATGCGGCTCGCCGACTACCTGCCGACCCGTACGTTCGAGCTGACCGTCCACACGGCGGACCTCGCCACCGCGCTCGGCGTGCCGGTGGAGGTTCCCGCGACGGCCGCCGCCCAGGCGCTGCGGGTCGTCGCCGACCTCGCCGCCACCGACGGGCTGGCCGGTCCGCTGCTGCTCGCCGCCACCGGCCGCGCCAGCCTCCCGGCGGACTTCACGGTGCTCTGACGTCGTCGTGAACGTCTGCGGCTCGGACACTCCGGGTACGGCGTGTCGGGTGCCTGGACCGCAGATGATCGAGGCCCGACCACCCTGGGGAACGTTGGCGCGCCCGGCAGGATTCGAACCTGCGGCCTTGAGATTAGAAGTCTCCTGCTCTATCCGCTGAGCTACGGGCGCCTGTGCCGCGCCAGCAGGCTACCGCCCGCCGGTGGGGGACCGGCTACCGGTACGGCGAGGTGCTGGCCAGGACATCTTAGGTTCCGGGCCGTCGGCAGACGAGCACAATCCGGCCTCGGCCGATCTCACACCCACCCCGCCGCCCGCGTGAAGAAAGCGTTACGGACTCCGCACCGCGAAGGCGCCGAGCCCGAAACAGCCTGTTCTAAGCTTCGCGGTCACTAGATCCGGCGCTGGCCGGGTCGTCGACCACGGAGCAGTCATGGCCAATCCGACAGCCGTCCGCCCCGACGCGACCGACCGCACCCCGTCCCGCCGTACCGGCCGGTGGATCGACCACTGGGAGCCGGAAGATCCAGCATTCTGGGCGTCGACCGGCAAGCGGGTCGCCCGCCGCAACCTCATCCTGTCGATCTTCGCCGAGCATCTGGGCTTCTCCGTCTGGGTGATCTGGAGCATCGTCGCGGTCAACCTGAACAGCGTCGGGTTCGCGTTCACCGAGAGCCAACTGTTCTGGCTGGTCGCGATCCCGAACCTGGTCGGGGCGACGCTGCGGCTGCCGTACACGTTCGCGGTACCGAAGTTCGGCGGCCGGAACTGGACGATCGTGTCCGCGCTGGTCCTGGTGGTGCCGTGTGTCGCGCTGGCGTTCGCGGTCTCCGACCCGGGTACGTCGTTCGGGACGATGCTGTTCGTCGCGGCGCTGGCCGGCGTCGGTGGCGGCAACTTCGCCTCGTCGATGACGAACATCTCGTACTTCTATCCGGAGAAGGACAAGGGCTGGGCGCTCGGCCTGAACGCGGCCGGCGGCAACATCGGGGTGGCGGTGGTGCAGGCACCGTTCGTGGTGTCGGCGGTCGTCACCGCCGGGGCCGGCATCCACCTGGCCCGGGCCGGCTGGATGTGGGTGCCGCTCGCGCTGCTGTCCGCCTTCCTGGCCTGGCGCTACATGGACAACCTGGCGGTGGCCCGGACCGACTTCGGCTCCAGTGTCGTTGCGGCGAAACGGCTGCACACTTGGGTGATGTCGTTCCTCTACATCGGCACGTTCGGCTCGTTCATCGGCTACGCGGCCGCGTTCCCGCTGCTGATCAAGGGGCAGTTCCCGGAGGTGAACGTGACGACGTACGCGTTCCTGGGCGCCCTGGTCGGTTCGCTGGTGCGGCCGATCGGTGGCCGGCTCGCCGACCGGGTCGGCGGCGGGGTGGTGACTGCGGCCAGCTTCCTGGCGATGGGGCTCGGCGTGCTCGGTGTGGTGGGCGCGCTGCGGGTGGGCAGCTTCGCGCTGTTCCTGGCCTGCTTCATGGTGCTGTTCCTGGCGACCGGGGTCGGCAACGGGTCGACGTACCGGATGATCCCGGCGATCTTCCGGCACGGCGTCGACCCGGCCGACGCCGCCGCGACCGCGACGATGAAGCGGCAGGCCGCGGCCGCGATCGGGATCATCTCGGCGGTCGGCGCGTACGGCGGGTTCCTGGTGCCGCGGACGTACGGGTGGTCGACGTCGGCGTTCGGTTCGATCGAGCCGGCCCTGTTCGTCTACGTCGGCATCTACGTGGTGATGATCGTTGTCACCTGGTGGTTCTACCTGCGTCGGAGCACCGAGATGGCGAAGGCGGGCGTGTGACCGAGACGCATTGTCCGTACTGCGCGCTGCAGTGCGCCCAGCGGCTGCACGGGGAGCCGCTGGCCGCCGAACCCCGGGCGTTTCCGACCAACAACGGCGGGATGTGCCAGAAGGGCTGGACGAGCACCGAACTGCTGCGGGTGCCGGACCGGCTCACGACACCGCTGCGGCGCACCGGGTCGGGGTTCGAGCCGGTCGGCTGGAACGAGGCGCTCGACGACATCGCCGCCCGGGTCGGCGCGCTGCGCGCGGCGCACGGCCCGGACGCGGTCGCCGTCTTCGGCGGTGGCGGGCTGACCAACGAGAAGGCGTACCAGCTCGGCAAGTTCGCCCGGCTGGCGTTGCGGACCCGGCTCATCGACTACAACGGACGGTTCTGCATGTCGTCGGCGGCGGCGGCCGGGAACCGGGCGCTCGGTGTCGACCGTGGACTGCCGTTCCCGCTGACCGACCTGCGCGACGCCGACGCCGTCCTGCTGCTCGGCAGCAACCTGGCCGACACGATGCCGCCCGCCGTCCAGCACCTCGGCCCGGTCCGCGAACGGGGCGGCCTCGTCGTCGTCGACCCGCGCCGCTCGGCCACCGCCCGGCTGACCGACGACGGGGCCGGCGAGCACCTGCAACCCCGGCCCGGCACTGACCTGGTCCTGCTGCTCGGGCTGCTGCACATCCTGCTGGGTAGCGGGCTCGCCGACCTGGCGTACCTGCGGGACCGGGTCGACGGCCTGGACGAGGTGCGGCGCGGCGTCGCCGAGTGGTGGCCGGAGCGGGTCGCGGACGTCACCGGCGTCGCCGAGCCGCGACTGCGCCAGGTCGCGGCGCTGCTCGCCGCCGCCGCCGCGCACCGGGGCGGTCGCGGCGTCTTCGTGCTCACCGGGCGCGGTGTCGAGCAGCACGTCGACGGCACCGACACGGTCACCGCCGCCATCAACATCGCGCTGGCGCTGGGCGCCGTCGGGGCCGGACGGGGCGGGTACGGCGCGATCACCGGCCAGGGCAACGGGCAGGGGGGCCGTGAGCACGGCCAGAAGTCCGACCAGCTGCCCGGCTACCGGATGATCGACGACCCGGCGGCCCGCGCCCACGTGGCCGCGGTGTGGGGTGTCGACGCCGACCTGATTCCGGGCAGGGGCGTGCCGGCCGTGGAACTGCTGTCGATGCTCGGCGCTCCCGGTGGGCCCCGGGCGCTCTTCGTGCACGGCAGCAACGTCGTCGTCAGTGCGCCGGACGCCGCGGCGGTCCGCCGCCGGATCGAGGCACTCGACCTGGTCGTGGTCTGCGACCTGGTGCCGTCGGAGACGGCCCGGCTCGCCCACTACGTCCTGCCGGTCACCCAGTGGGCGGAGGAGGAGGGCACCATGACCAACCTCGAAGGGCGGGTGCTGCGCCGGCGCAGGGCCGTCGACCCGCCACCCGGCGTACGCTCCGAACTGGAGATCTTCGCCGGGCTGGCCGGCCGGCTGGCCGCGCCCGGAACGTGGTCGACCGAACCCCGCGAGGTCTTCGACGAGCTGCGCCGGGCCAGCGCCGGCGGGCGGGCCGACTACGCGGGCATCAGCTACGCCCGGCTCGACGCGGGGGAGGCGCTCTTCTGGCCCTGCCCCGACGAGACCCACCCGGGCACTCCGCGCCTGTTCCAGGAGTCCTTTCCGACCCCGACCGGCCGGGCCCGGATGGTGCCGGTACGCGCCGTCGGCCCCGCCGACGACGTACGGGCCGACGCCCCCGTCTATCTCGTCACCGGCCGGCTGCTCGCGCACTACCAGTCCGGCGCGCAGACCCGTCGGGTCGCCCGGCTCAACGACTCCCAACCCCACGCGTACGTCGAGATCCATCCCAACCTCGCCGACCGGCTCGGGATCGACGCGGCGGTGGACCTGCGGCTCACCTCGGCCCGGGGCTCGATGGTGGCGCCGGCCCGGATCAGCCCCGACATCCGGCCCGACACCGTCTTCGTCCCGTTCCACTTCGCCGACGCCGGCATGGTCAACGCCCTGACCAACGACGCGACCGACCCGGTCTCGGGGATGCCGGAGTTCAAGGTCTGCGCCGTCCGGGTCGAGGTCGCCGACGGCGCGACGGGGGAGGTGCCGCGGTGAGGATCGTGATCGTCGGTGCCGGCATGGTCGGCCACCGGCTCGCCGACGAACTCGTCCGTGCCGCCGGTGCCGGTGCCTCCCGGGCCGCTGATAACCGGGCCGGTGAAGACCTGCGGGTGATCCTGCTCGGCGACGAGGCGCACGAGCCGTACAACCGGGTCATGCTGTCGGAACTCCTCGCCGGCCGGATCGACCTGGCCGGGATCGAGCTGCCCCGGCTCGACCCGGACCGGGTCCGGGTACACCTCGACGCACCCGTCCGCGCCATCGACCCGGCCCGCCGCGAGGTCGTCACCGACACCGACCGGATCGGGTACGACCACCTGGTCCTGTGCACCGGCGCCCGCCCCCGGATACCGGACGTGCCGGGACTGCGTGACGGCCTGCCCGGCGGGGCGTACGCCGTGCGGCGGGTCGACGACGTCCGGGACATCTCGGCCGCCGCGCTCAACGCCCGGCACGCGATCGTCGTCGGGGCCGGACCACTCGGCGTCGAGGTCGCCTGCGCGCTGCGGCACCGCGGCACCGCCGTCAGCCTGCTGGCCCCGGAGTCCGCGATGCTGAACCGCGACCTCGACGAGCCGGTCGGCGAGATCGTCGCCCGCACCGCCGGCGACCTCGGCATCGGCTTCGTCAGCGACGCCGAACTCGTCGCGGTCGAGGCCGACGGCGGCCACGTCACCGCCGTACGGCTGGCCGACGGCCGGCGGGTCGACTGCGACCTGCTCGTCCTGGCCTGCGGCGCCGTCCCCGACACCGACCTCGCCGCCCGCGCCGGGCTGCCGACCGACCGGGGGATCGTCGTCGACGCGCAGTTGCGTACCGGCGACCCGCACGTGTCCGCGATCGGCGACTGCGCGCAGACCCCGGACGGGGTCAGCGGGCTGATCGCGCCGGGCTGGGCCCAGGCCCGCGCGCTCGCCCGGCGGCTGCTGCGCGGCGAGCCGGTCGGGCCCATCCCGATCGAGGGCGCGGCAATGCGGCTCAAGGCGGTCGGGATGAGCGTGGTGACGATGGGCGTACGCGCCTCGACGGCCCGCGACGCCGACCGGGTGCTGGTGGTCGACGACCGCCGCGCCCGCCGCCACGTCGAGGTGGTCGTCCGCGCCGGCACCCTGGTCGGGCTGACCTGCGTCGGCGCACCGGAAATGGCGGCGCGGCTGGCCAGCCAGTACGACCGCCCCGGCATCGTGCCGCCCGACCCGCTGGCGCTCCTGCTCGCCGACGCCCCGCGCGAGGCCAACCCGTCGCCGACGACGATGCCCTCCGCCACCACCGTCTGCCGCTGCAACGGCGTCACCAAGGGCGACCTCGTCCACGCCTGGTCGGACGGGTGCACGTCGGTCGACGCGCTGGTGGCGGATACCCGGGCCACCAGCGGCTGTGGCGGCTGCCGCGAGCTGGTGTGCGGGATCGCGCGGTGGCTGGAGCGGTCCGATCCGCCCCTCACAGCCAGCCGGCTCGCCGCGTGAGGCAACCGTCGTTGGCCGGTAACAGCGGGAGCGAAGACATGAAACCCCTGGTCCCTACGGTCTGACCCATGACGGCAAGGAAGCGGCTCGTCGTGGCCGGAGCGGGCATGGTCGCACAGCGCCTGGTCGAGGCACTGGTCGAACGCGGCGCCGACGCGGAGTGGGACATCGCGGTCTTCGGCGAGGAGAGCCGCCGCCCGTACGACCGGGTGGCCCTGACCTCGTACTTCGCCGATCTGGACCCGGACAACCTGCTGCTCGGCGACCCCGGTCTGTGGACCCGGCCCGGCGTCCGGCTGCACCGCGACACACCGGTGACCGCGATCGACCCCGCCCGGCGTACGGTCACCGCCCGCGGCACCGCGCACGGCTACGACGCCCTCGTGCTCGCCACCGGCTCGTACGCCACGGTTCCCCCGGTCGAGGGCAGCGACCTGCCCGGCTGTTTCGTCTACCGGACCGTCGACGACGTCGCGGGCCTGCGCACCTGGGTGCTGCGCCGGCAGGAGCAGCTCGGCCGGCCGGTGCGCGGCGCGGTGGTCGGCGGCGGCCTGCTGGGGTTGGAGGCCGCCGGGGCGCTCACCGCGCTCGGCGCCGCGACGACCGTCGTCGAGTTCGCCGACCGGCTCATGCCGGTGCAGCTCGACCAGGGCGGCGGTGCCGCACTACGGCGCATCGTCGAAGGGCTCGACGTGACGGTCCGCACCTTGACCGCGACGTCGGGCGTGAAGGCCGGCCGGGACGGCACCGTCGCCCGGATGGTCTTCGCCGACGGCGACACCGTCGGGGTCGACGTGGTCGTCTTCGCCACCGGCGTACGGCCCCGCGACGAGCTGGCCCGCGCCGCCGGACTCGCCGTCCACGAGCGGGGCGGAGTCGTCGCCGGATCCGACTGCCGCACCAGCGACCCCGACGTCTTCGCCGTCGGCGAGGTCGCCCACGTCGCCGGCCGGGTCTGGGGCCTGGTCGGACCCGGGTACGCGATGGCCGAGGTCGTCGCCGACCGGCTGATGGGCGGCGCCGCCACCTTCACCGGCGCCGACCTCTCCACGAAGCTGAAACTCCTCGGCGTCGACGTCGCCAGCTTCGGCGACGCGTTCGCCGCCACCGCCGGCAGCCTGGAGGTCGTGTACGCCGACCCGGTCGCCGGCGTCTACAAGAAGCTCGTCCTCAGCGACGACGCGTCGACCCTGCTCGGCGGGATGCTGGTCGGCGACGCGTCGGCGTACACGGGCCTGCGGCCGATGGTCGGCGGCTCGCTGGGCGGCGACCCGACCGGCTGGCTGCTGCCGGACGGGGTCGAGCCGCCCTCGTCGGCGGAGCTGCCGGACCCGGCCACCGTCTGCTCCTGCAACAACGTCACCGCCGGCACGATCCGCTGCGCGGTGACCGGGCAGGGGTGCACCGACCTCGCCGGGGTGAAGGCTTGCACGAAGGCCGGCACCAGCTGCGGGTCCTGCGTGCCGCTGGTCAAGCGGCTGCTGAACGCCGAACTGGCCCGGGCCGGCGTCGAGGTGGACAACGACCTGTGCGAACACTTCGCCCACAGCCGGGCGCAGCTGTTCGACATCGTGCGGGTCAGCGGCATCACCACCTTCAGTGAACTGCTCGACCGGCACGGCCGGGGCCGCGGCTGCGACATCTGCCGGCCGGTCGCGGCCTCGATCCTGGCCTCGCTCGGGCACGGGCACGTGCTCGACGGCGAGAACGCCGCGCTGCAGGACACCAACGACCACGTGATGGCGAACATCCAGAAGGACGGCACCTATTCGGTCGTGCCCCGGATCCCGGGCGGGGAGATCACCCCGGAGGGCCTGATCGCGATCGGTGAGGTGGCCCGCGACTTCGACCTCTACACCAAGATCACCGGCGGGCAGCGGATCGACCTGTTCGGGGCGCGGATCGAGCAACTGCCGGCGATCTGGTCCCGGCTCGTCGACGCCGGTTTCGAGTCCGGCCACGCGTACGGCAAATCGCTGCGCACGGTCAAGTCCTGCGTCGGCCAGAGCTGGTGCCGGTACGGCGTACAGGACTCCGTCGGCCTCGCGATCGCGCTCGAACTGCGCTACCGGGGGCTGCGCTCCCCGCACAAGCTCAAGCTCGGCGTCTCCGGCTGCGCCCGCGAGTGCGCGGAGGCGCGCGGCAAGGACGTCGGCGTCATCGCCACCGACCGGGGCTGGAACCTCTACGTCGGCGGCAACGGCGGCTTCACACCCCGGCACGCCGTCCTGTTCGCCGAGGACCTGTCGACCGAAGACCTGGTCCAGGCCATCGACCGCTTCCTGATCTACTACATCCGTACCGCCGACCGGCTGCAACGGACCGCACCCTGGCTGGAGTCGGTCGAGGGCGGGGTCGACGCCGTACGCGCCGTCGTCTTCGACGACAGCCTCGGCATCGCCGCCGATCTCGACGCGGCGATGAGCGCCCACGTCGGCGGCTACGAGGACGAGTGGGCGGCGACCCTGCGGGACCCGGAGAAGCTGCGTCGCTTCAGCGCGTTCGTCAACGCCGCCGACGAGCCCGACCCGGATCTGGCGTACGTACGCGAACGGGGTCAGAAGCGGCCCGCGACCCGGACCGAACGCGCGGTCCTGATCGCCGGCGGCTCGCTGCCGGTCCGGACGGCGGTCGTCCGGTGAGTGAGCGGAGCGGTTGGCGGCGGGTGTGCGCGGTCGGTGATCTCGTCCCGGACCGGGGAACGGCGGCGCTGGTCGACGGCGAACAGGTGGCGGTCTTCCTGCTCGCCGGCACCGGCCGGGTGCACGCGGTCGCGCACCGCGACCCGTTCAGCGGCGCGAACGTGATGGCCCGTGGCCTGGTGGGCACCCGGGGCGAGCGGCCGACCGTCGCTTCGCCGATGCACAAGCAGGTCTTCGACCTGACCACCGGCGAGTGCCTGGACGATCCGGCCGTCCGGCTCCGGGTCTGGCCGGCCCGGGTCACCGACGACTGGGTGGAGTTGGCACTGTGACCGAGCGGAGCGAGGGGGCCGTGAGCGAGCGGAGCGAGGGAACCGGTTGGCTCGGTTGTCGGCACGGTGACACCGAGCGGAGCGAGGGGGCCGTGAGCGAGCGGAGCGAGGGAACCGGTTGGCTCGGTTGTCGGCATGGTGACACCGAGCGGAGCGAGGGGGCACCGTGACCGAGGGGGCACCGTGACCGGGCTCGGGCCGGTGCTGGCCGGGACCCGCGTCCTCGTCACGGCGCAGCGCCGCGCCGACGAACTGGCCTCGGCGTTGCAGCGGCGGGGCGCCTCGGTGACGATCGCCGCGTCGATCGGGGTGGAGTCGCACATCGACGAGGCGACGGTCCTCGACCGGACCCGCGAGTTCATCGCCGCCCCGGCGGACGTCGTGGTCGTCACCACCGGCATCGGGTTCCGGAGCTGGCTGGACGTGGCCGAGACCTCCGAACTCGGTGAGGAACTGGTCGAGGCGCTGTCCCGCAGCCGGCTCATCGCGAGAGGGCCGAAGGCCCGGGGCGCCCTCCAGGCGGCGGGGTTGACACCGGACTGGGTCGCCGAGTCGGAGACGTCGGCCGAGATCGGCGACTTCCTGTCCGCCGAGGGCATCGGGGGCCAGCGGGTCGTCGTACAGCATCACGGGGCCGGCGACGACGGGCTGGAGGAGCGGCTGACGGCGGCCGGGGCGGCCACGACCGGGCTGGTCGTCTACCGGTGGGGTGCGCCGCCGGACCCGACCGCGGTGCAGCATTCGGTGCGCGAGACGGCCGCCGGCGGCTACGACGCGGTGGCGTTCACCTCGGCCCCGGGCGCGGCGGCCTGGCTGCGGGCGGTACGCGAGCAGGAGGTTTCGGCGCAGGTCGTCGCGGTCGGCGCGGCCGGGCGTACGGTCTTCGCCTCGGTCGGCAACGTGACCGCCGAACCGCTGCGTACGGCGGGACTGGACCCGGTCGTACCGGAGCGGGCCCGGCTCGGCGCGCTCGTCCGGTCGATCATCATGCGGCTCGGCGACGGCTCCGACAGCATCGCCACCGCGGCCGGCCGGCTTCGGATCAGGGCGACCGCGGCGACCCTGGACCACCGGGTGCTTCCCGTCTCGCCGGGCGGTCTCTGCCTGCTGCGGTCGCTGGCCGAGCGGCCCGGCGCGGTGAAATCCCGCGAGGAGCTGCTCGCCGACCTGCCCGGCGGCTCCAGCGATCCGCACACGGTCGAGATGGCGGTCGGCCGGCTGCGCGACATCGTCGGCCGGGAGGTCGTGCAGACCGTCGTCAAGCGTGGATACCGGCTGGCGGTCCCGTCGTGAGCGGGCGGAACGGGGCTGACCTGCTCGATGCCGGTCGCACGCTGGAATAGAGTCCAGACGACCGCTGGCGTACCGGAGGAGTTCGAGCCTTGCCCACCCCGCCCGACAGCTACTTCATCCGGATCGACGAGAATCGCTACCGGCCGACCGAGCTGACCGGTGGCGCGTGGGCGTCGACGGAGCAGCACATCAGCCCGATGAACGGTCTGATCGTGCACGCGATCGACCGGTACGTGGCCGGTCGGGCACCGGACGGCATGGTCATCGGGCGGATCAGCGTCGACATCCTCGGGGTCGTCGGGCTGGAGGATTTCGACCTTTACGTGGAGACCGTACGTCCGGGGCGGACGATCGAACTCGTCGAGGCCACCGTGGTCGCCAAGGACCGACCGGCCGTACGCGCCCGGGTCTGGCGGCTCGCCGCGCAGGACACCTCGGCGGTGGCCGGTGGCCAGGGCGACCGGCTCACCCCGCCCGACTCGCTGCCGTCGTGGGCGATGTCGCGGACGTGGGCGGGCGGCTACATCGGCTCGCTGGACGTACGCCCGGTCGGGGCACCCACGCCCGGCCGCACCATTGCGTGGGTGTCGACGCCGGCCCGGCTCGTCGCCGGTGAAACGAGCAGCGAACTGGCCCGGTTCGTCGGGCTGGTCGACACGGCCAACGGGATCGCGGCCCGCCAGCCGCCGACGCAGTGGCTGTTCCCGAACCTGGACCTGTCGATCCACCTGTTCCGGCAGCCGGAAGGGGAGTGGGTCGGGCTGGACACCACCGTCGTCTTCGGCGCCCACGGGCAGGGCCTGACCAGCACCGTCCTGCACGACCTGGACGGCCCGGTCGGCCACGCCGAGCAGATCCTCACCGTCCGTCCGGCGCGGCGCTGACCGGCGTCACTCCCCGGCCGGGCCCGGCTTCCCGGTCGCCCCGTCCCTCGGCGGCCCGGACAGCTCCGTCGCCGCCGGCTCGACGAACGCGGTGACCCACCGGCCGACCTCCGTGAACACCTTCTCGCGTACGGCGGGGCCGCTCAGCGTGAGGTCGTGCATGCCGCCGTCGAAGCGGACGAGGGTGACGTGGCGGCCGAGGCGGGGCGCCCAACGCACCATGTGCTCGACGTCGAGGACGGCGTCGGCCAGCGCCGCCGACTCGTGGTAGACCGTGCCGCGGAAGCTGCGGGTGGAGCAGGCCAGCAGGACGGGTACGTCGATCGCCAGGCCGTGCCGGACCCGTTGCTGCGCCGACCGGATCGCGGCCAGCCACGCGGCCCGGACCGGGAACCCGCCGAGCGGCTTCCACTGCAGGTCGTACGTCCACTCGCCACGGTGTTCGGCGTGCAGGGTCTGCCCGTACACGGGGGACAGCCCGCTCGGGACGATCCGGTACGGGGCCCGACGGGCCAGTTGGGCGACGGCTGCCGCCAGCGGCCGACGGACCACCCAGGAGGCGTTGAGGTCGAAGAAGGGGCTGTTCAGGAAGAGGCCGTCGACCAGGTCCGTCGAGCTGCGGGCGTGGGTCCACAGGGCGGCGATCAGGCCGCCGGTGGAGTGGCCGTTGACCAGCAGGGTGCGGTTGCCGTCCTCGTCGCGGACGATCCGGGCGGCGGCGTCGAGTTCGGGGAAGTAGTCGGCGATCGACCGGCAGAAGTTCGGGGTCTGGTGCGGGAGCAGGCTGCGGCCGTACTTGCGCAGGTCGAGGGCGTAGAAGTCCCAGCCACGCCGGACGAAGAAGTCGGCGAGGTGGGTCTGGAAGAAGTAGTCGACGAACCCGTGCACGTAGAGGACGGCGCGGCCGGTGCGCTCGGCCGCCTGCCGGCGGACCAGGGTGGCGACGACCGGTCCCTCGTCGTCGTGGCCGAGATCGATGGTCCGTTGCTCGAAGGACGGACCGAGGATGTCCTCGTCCCAGCTCCCGCTCATGCGGCGAACGTTACCGCGTACGCCGGGCCGGGGTGCGGTACGCGCCCGGCCGCGTAGCAGACGAAGCGGTGATCAGGGTGTTTTCCACAGGCGGGTCGGCCGTCCACAGATCCCTGGCCGGTGCTGTCGCGGCGGGTCGGCGCCGGGCCAGTCTGGGGCTCCGCTACTGATTCGTGGAGGGGTCTTGTACGACACGAACGTAACCATCATCGGAAATGTGCTGACCGCCCCGGAATGGCGGCGTACGACGCAGACCGGGACGCTGGTCGCCAACTTCAAGGTCGCGTCGACCGCCCGCCGGCTCGACCGGGAGAACAACCGCTGGGTCGACGGCAACAGCCTGCGGGTCCGCGTCAACTGCTGGCGCAAGCTCGCCGAGGGGGTCGCCTCGTCGCTGATGGTCGGCGACCCGGTCGTGGTGGTCGGCCGGATGTACACCCGGGACTGGACCGACACCGACGGCAACCACCGCGTCATGTACGAGCTGGAGGCGGTCGCGGTCGGGCACGACCTGTCCCGTGGGCGGGCCAAGTTCGTCCGCAACCGTCCGGCGCTGTCCACCAGCGCGGTGGCCGATCCGGAGGCCGAGAGCCGGGTGCAGGGGCAGGAGACCGAGCCGGTGCCGGTCGCCGAGACGCCGGCCGGCCGGGACGACCTGTTCGACGACGACGATCCGGACTTCGCCGACGTGCCGGCGGCACCGGTGCCGCACTACGACCCGCTCGCCGAGGTACGCGGCACCGGGTTTCCGCCGGCCGGGCCGTCCGCCGACGCGCCGGCGCCCGCCGACCCGGGCCGACCCGGTGCCGGCGACGGGCCCGAGGGGCTGTCCGGTGCCGGACCCGCCCTGCCGACCGGTCCCGGCGGTGCACCCGAAGACCCGTCGGCCGGTGAGCGGGACGGGGTGACCGGCGAGGAGGCGGATGCCGGCCCACCGGAGCCGTCCGGGCCGGCGAACGGTGCGCCGGGGCCGTCCGGTTTGGCGGTGCGGGGCCGCCGGGGCCGGGCCCGCGTTCCCGTGCCGGCCTGATCCCGAGGCCGGGCGGGCTGCCGGCATTCCGGCGGCAGCCCGCCCGGCGTCCGTGGCCCGGTCGGAGCGGCACGGCGCACGCCCGGTCGCGGTCAAGATCTGCCGCCGGGCGGTCGGGGCATAGGCTTTCCGAGGAGGTGATCGGCATGGGAACGGACGTCATCGTCGTCGGGCTGGGCAGCATGGGCGCGGCCACCGCGCACCAGCTCGCCAGCCGTGGGATCCGGGTGGTCGGTGTCGACCGTTACACGCCGCCGCACACCAACGGCGCGCACGCCGGCGGCTCCCGGATCATCCGGCTGGCCTACGCCGAGGGTGCCGCCTACGTGCCGCTGCTGCGTCGGGCCTACGAGCTGTGGGCGGAGATCGAGCAGGCGTCCGGCGCCGACCTGTTGACCCCGACCGGCGGGCTGATGCTGGGCCGGCCGAACTCGTCGACGGTCGCCGGAGCGTTGGCCTCGGCCCGCATCCACGGGCTCGCCCACGAACTGCTCGACGCCGCGGAGATCCGCCGCCGGTTCCCGGTGTTCGCCCCGGACGACGACGAGGTCGGCGTCTACGAGGAGGTCGCCGGGTTCGTCCGGCCGGAGGCGACCGTCGGCACCCTGCTCGACCTCGCCGGGCGGGCCGGTGCCGACCTGCGCTACGGCGTACGGGTCACCGGCTGGTCGGCCGGTCCGGGCGGGGTCACCGTACGCGCCGACGAGGGCGAGCTGACCGCCGCGCGGCTGGTGCTCTGCCCCGGCGCGGGTGCCGGCGAACTGATCGCCGACCTGAACATCCCGCTGCGGGTCGAGCGGCGGGTCCAGCACTTCTGGCCGGTCACCGATACCGGGTTCGCCCTCGGCCGCTGCCCGATCTGGCTCTGGGAGTCGGCGGCGGGCGCGGTCGCGTACGGGTTTCCGGGGGCCGAGCCGGCGGCCGGCTCCGGTCATCGCGGTCTGGTCGTCAAGACCGGCGTGCACGTCGACCCGGCCGGGGTGCCCCGCTCCGACCTCGGTCCGGCGGAGCCGGCGGAGGCGGGCCGGGCGGCCGAACTGCTCGCCCCGCTTCTGCCCGCCGTGGCCTCGGCCGGCCAGCCGGACGGCACACCCTGCCTCTACACCCTCACCCCCGACGAGCACTTCGTGGTCGGGCGGCACCCTCGGCACGAGGCGGTGACGGTCGCGGCCGGGTTCTCCGGCCACGGCTTCAAGTTCGTGCCGGTCATCGGTGAGATCGTCGCGGACCTGGCCCAGCACGGCGCCACCCGGCACGACATCGACCTGTTCGCACCGAACCGGTTCGAGGTGC
This sequence comes from Polymorphospora rubra, assembly GCF_018324255.1. GTDB lineage: Bacteria > Actinomycetota > Actinomycetes > Mycobacteriales > Micromonosporaceae > Polymorphospora > Polymorphospora rubra. The sequence goes on along the minus strand of NZ_AP023359.1, from coordinate 1,050,648 downwards.
CGGCATGAGGGGCCGGTGGGCCGCCGACGCTGTCGGACTCCTGGCCGGCTACGCGCTCGACGCTTGGCTGGGCGACCCGCGCCGGCTGCACCCGGTCGCCGGCTTCGGGCAGGCCGCCGCCGCCCTCGAACGCCGCCTCCACCCGGCCGACCGGGCCGCCCGCGCGCGGTCCGCACCGGCCCGCCCGACCGCCGACCGGGCGGGCCCGGGCCCCGATCGGTCGGCTCCCGGCCCGGCCGCGGCCGGATCGTCCGGCGCGCCGGTACGGCCCGGCCCGGACGGTCGGCGCGGCGAGCGGGCGGCCGGCGCGGTCTTCACCGCGGTGGCGGTCGGTGCGCCGGTGCTCGCCGGGGTCGCCGCGGCGGCACTGACCCGCCGGCATCCGGTGGCCCGCGTCGCGGTCGTCGCGGCCGGCACCTGGGCGGTGCTCGGCGGCCGGACCCTGCGTGCCGAGGCCGGGGCGATGAACCGCGCGCTGCGCGGTGGTGACCTGCCCGCCGCCCGGCAACGTCTCAGCCACCTCTGCGGGCGTGACCCGGCCCGGCTCGACGAGGCCGAACTCGCCCGGGCGACGGTCGAGTCGGTCGCCGAGAACACCTCCGACGCCGTGGTGGCGCCGCTGTTCTGGGGTGCGGTGGCGGGTCTGCCGGGGCTGCTCGGCTATCGGGCGGTCAACACGCTCGACGCGATGGTCGGGCACCGGTCGCCCCGCTACGAACGGTTCGGCACGCCGGCCGCCCGGCTCGACGACGTCGCCAACCTGCTGCCGTCCCGGCTGACCGGGCTGCTGGGGGTGGCCGCCGCGCCGGTCGTGCACGGCGACCGGGCCGACGCGTGGCGGGTCTGGCGGCGGGACCGCGACGACCATCCGAGCCCCAACGCCGGGCAGTGCGAGGCGGCGTTCGCCGGCGCGCTCGGGGTGCGGCTCGGTGGCCGTAACGTCTACTTCGGACGGTCTGAGGTCCGGCCGTTCCTCGGCGACGGGCCTCGCCCCGAGGCACGACACATCCGCCGGGCGGCGAACCTGTCACGCACGATCGGCCTGGCGGCGCTCGCCGGGGCCGCGGTCGTCGCGGCCGTCCGGGCGGCCGCCGTCGGTGGCGCCGGCCGGTGGGTCCGGTTCCGGCCCGGCACCGCGGACCGGAGAGCCCTCGGCGGGGCAGCGGCCTCCGGCGGGACAGGGATGGGTCGCGGGCACCGGGCAGCGACGGGCGGCGGCGGGTGAGCGGCGGGCTGCTCGTCGCGGGCACCACGTCCGACGCGGGCAAGAGCGTGCTGACCGCCGGCATCTGCCGCTGGCTGCACCGGCGTGGGGTGAAGGTCGCCCCGTTCAAGGCGCAGAACATGTCCAACAACTCCGCCGTCGTGGTCGGTGCCGACGGGCGTGCCGGCGAGATCGGCCGGGCGCAGGCGATGCAGGCCGCGGCCGCGGGCATCGCGCCGCAGGTGCGGTTCAATCCCGTGCTGCTCAAGCCCGGCAGCGACCTGTCGAGCCAGGTCGTGCTGCTCGGCGAGGCCGTCGACCACGTCCACGCCGGCAACTTCCGGAGCCTCAAGCCGCGCCTCGCCGAAACCGTGCACACGACCCTCGCCGAGCTGCGGGCGGAATACGACGTGGTCGTCTGCGAGGGAGCCGGCAGCCCGGCCGAGATCAACCTGCGGGACACCGACTTCGTCAACATGGGCCTCGCCCGGCACGCCCGGCTGCCGACCATCGTGGTCGGCGACATCGACCGGGGTGGCGTCTTCGCGGCGCTGTTCGGCACGGTCGCCCTGCTCGACGCCGCCGACCAGGACCTCGTCGCCGGGTTCGTGGTCAACAAGTTCCGTGGCGACCTCGACCTGCTGCGCCCCGGGATCGGGATGCTGACGGCGGTGACCGGCCGCCCGACGTACGGGGTGCTGCCCTTCGACGTCGACCTGTGGCTGGACGCCGAGGACTCGCTCGCCTACGGGCGTACCCTCGGCCGCCCCGGCCCGCCGCGCGGCACGCAGTGGCTCGACGTCGCCGTCGTACGGCTGCCCCGCATCTCCAACGCCACCGACGTCGAGGCGCTCGCCACCGAGCCGGGCGTACGGGTGCGGCTGACCGTCGAACCCGCCGAGGTCGCCGCCGCCGACCTGGTCGTCCTGCCCGGCAGCAAGTCGACGGTCGACGACCTGGCCTGGCTGCGGGACACCGGCCTCTCCGACGTGGTGTGCCGGCACGCCGCGGCCGGACGTCCCCTGCTCGGCATCTGTGGCGGCTTCCAGATGCTGGCCCGCTCGATCCACGACGAGGTGGAGAGCCGGCGCGGCACCGTGGCCTGCCTCGGCCTGCTCCCCGTCGACGTCTCCTTCGCCGCGCGCAAGACCGTGACCCGGTCGGCGGGCACCGCGTTCGGCGCCGTCCCGGTCCACGGCTACGAGATCCACCACGGGCACGTCACCCACGCCGATCCCGGCCTGCCCCCGCTGCTCACCCACCTCGACGGCCGGGACGAGGGCGCCGCCGTCGGCAACGTCTTCGGGACGCACTGGCACGGGACGTTCGAGTCCGACGAGTTCCGGCGCCGGTTCCTGACCGAGGTCGCCCGCCTCGCCGGTCGGCACGGGTTCGTGGTCGCACCCGACACCTCCTTCGAGGGGGCCCGCGAACGGTCGCTCGACCGGCTCGGCGACCTGGTCGAGGAGCACCTGGACACCGACGCCCTGTGGCGGCTCATCGAGGACGGCCCGCCCGCCGGCCTGCCGTTCGTCCCGCCCGGCGCCCCGCCCCTGCCGGACCGGGCGTGACCGGGACGCTGGCGGCGTACGCCGACCTGGCCGCCCGGGTGCTCGCCGGGCCGCCGCTGGTCGGACGCAGTCGGCTGGTGGCGGTCGACGGTGCCAGCGGCGCCGGCAAGACGGAGTTCGCCACCCGGCTCGGAGCCGCCCTCGACCGGGCCGGGGTCCCCGGTGACGCCGGCGCACCGGTGGCGACCGTCGTGCACACCGACGACCTGCTCGACGGCTGGGACGACCAGCTCACCTTCTGGCCCCGGCTGGAGGAGTCGGTGCTCGGGCCGCTCCGGGCCGGCCGGCCCGGAGCCCATCCCCGCTACGACTGGCTACGCGGGGAGTTCGGGCCGCACCGGATCGTCGTCGAGCCCACACCGGTCGTGATCCTGGAGGGGTTCAGCGCCGCCCGGGCGGCCGTCCGGCCGGAGCTGAGCCTCGCCGTGTTCGTCGTCGCCCCGGCCGACCTGCGCCTCGACCGGGCCCTGGCCCGCGACGGCGCGGCGCTGCGGCCGTACCTGGAGCGGTGGCGGCGGACCGAGGACGCCCACTTCCGGGCGGACCGCACCGGCGGGCACGCCGACCTGGTCGTCGACGGCGCGTCCGAGGTGCCGCACGACGCCCGGCACTACGTCCGGCTGACCGGCCCGGAGCGGGTGCCGTGACCGGGTCGCGGGCGGTCGGGTCGCTCGGAAGTGCCGGGCGGGAAACCGCCATCGGCGTAGACGCGCCGGCATTGCTGGGGCACCATCGCAGGAAGCCCACCCAATGCCGAGTCGGGGAGCCACGATGACTGCGAGTGCACGATGACAGCGAGCGACGACACGGCGGCGAGCCCCGCCCGGCGCCGGGTGGCGCTGACCGGGATCAGCTCACGCGCCTGGGAACACCCGGCCGACCGCGGTGCCCTGACCGCCCTGCGTGAACTGCGCGGCTTCGACGACGTGGTCAAGGCGTTCTTCGGGATGTGGAACGAACGCGGCTTCCGCCTGTCCTACCTCGCGTCGGCGATCCGGGTCGACCACCGGCAGTACCCGCGGGTCTACCGCCTCTACACCGAGGCGGCCAGCACGCTCGACGTCCTCGAACTCCCGGAACTCTTCGTCACCCAGTCGCCGATGCTCAACGCCCAGGCGATCGGCCTGGAAAAGCCGTTCATCGTGCTGAACACCGCCTGCGTGCAGCAGCTCGACGACGAGGAACTGCGGGCCCTGCTCGGGCACGAACTCGGCCACGTCCGCAGCGGCCACGCTGTCTACAAGACCATCCTGATGATCCTCACCCGCTGGGCGGCCAACCTGAGCTGGCTGCCGGTCGGCGCGATCGCCCTGCGCGCGATCATCGCGGCGATGATGGAGTGGTGGCGCAAGGCGGAACTCTCCGCCGACCGGGCCGGCCTGCTCGCCGGGCAGGATCCGGCCGCGTCGCTGCGGCTGCTGATGAAGCTCGCCGGCGGCGGCGACCTCACCCAGATCGACACCGCGGCGTTCCTGGAGCAGGCCGCCGAATACGAGAGCGGCGGCGACGTCCGCGACAGCCTGCACAAGCTGCGGATGACCGCCTGGAGCAGCCACCCCGTGCCGGTCGCGCGGGCCGCCGACCTGCGGCAGTGGATCGACTCCGGGGCGTACGGGCGGGTCCTCGCCGGCGACTATCCGCGCCGCGACACCGACTCGTCCGCGTCGGTGTCCGAGGAGATCAAGGCGGCGGCGGAGTCCTACCGCGAGGCGTTCGGACGTTCCCAGGATCCGCTGGTCGGGCTGCTTCGCCGGCTCGGCGACGGGGCGAGCGACATCGGCGAGTGGGCCGGCGGCGGTGCCGCCCGGGCCCGGTCCTGGCTCGGCGCGGCCGGCGAGGCGGCGTCCCGCGCCGCCCGCAAGCCCCGTACCCCGTCGGGCGGCCCCGAGGAGGGCCGCGACGCCTGGTCCGACGCCAGTGACGGGCCTGGATGACCGGACGAGCGTGACAGCACGATCGGTAAGGTCGGCCTACGATCTCGGTCATGACCGCAACCATCTTCACCGAGTCCGAACTGCGTACCGCGATCGCACGTGAGCTGCCCGGCGTCCGCGCCGATCTGGAGCGCCTGGTCCGGATACCGGGCATCGCCTTCGACGGGTTCGACCACTCCCACGTCGAGCGGTCCGCGGAGGCGGTCGCCGAGTTGCTGCGTGAGCTGCGGCTCGACGTCAAGATCGTCCGTGCCGGCGGGCAGCCGGCGGTCCTCGGCCGCCGGGCCGCCCCGCCCGGTGCGCCGACCGTCCTGCTGTACGCCCACCACGACGTGCAGCCGGTCGGTGATGCGTCGCTGTGGGAGAGCGAGCCGTTCGAGCCGACCGAGCGGGACGGTCGACTCTACGGCCGCGGCGCCGCCGACGACAAGGCCGGCATCCTGGCCCACGTCGCCGCGCTGCGGGCGTTCGGCGACGACCTGCCGGTCGGCGTGGTGCTGTTCATCGAGGGCGAGGAGGAGTACGGCTCCGACAGCCTCGAACAGCTCCTCGCCGACCACCGCGACGAACTCGCCGCCGACGTCATCGTCATCGCCGACTCCGGCAACTGGGACGTCGGCGTACCCGCGCTGACCACCTCGCTGCGCGGCATCGTCAACTGCTTCGTCGAGGTCCGCACCGGACAGCACGCCATCCACAGCGGCATGTTCGGCGGCGCCGTGCCCGACTCGCTGACCGTGCTCTCCCGGCTCCTGGCGACGCTGCACGACGACGCCGGTGACGTGGCCGTCGAGGGACTCGTGGCCCGGTCGGCGGCGACCGTCGACTATCCCGAGGAGCGGCTGCGGGCCGAGGCCGGCCTGCTCGACGGGGTGTCGTTCATCGGCACCGGGCGACTCACCGACCGGATCTGGCACAAGCCCGCCCTGGCCGTGCTCGGCATCGACGCCCCGCCCACCAACGCCGCACCGAACGCCCTGGTGCCGGCCGCCAAGGCGAAGCTCAGCATCCGGCTCGCGCCCGGCGACGACCCGAAGGACGCGTACGCGGCACTGCGCGCGCACCTCGAACGGCACGCCCCGTGGGGTGCCCAGGTCACCGTGACCCTGGAGCACGACGGGGCGCCGTGCGTGATCGACGCGTCCGGGCCGATGTTCGACGCGGCCCGGACGGCGTTCCGGATGGCCTGGGACGGCACCGACCCGGTCGACATGGGGGTGGGCGGGTCGATCCCGTTCATCGCGACCTTCCAGGAGATGTTCCCCCACGCGGCGATCCTGGTGACCGGGGTCGAGGACCCGCACGCCCGCGCACACGGGCCGAACGAGAGCCTGCATCTCGGCGAGTTCGCCCGGGTCTGCCTGGCCGAGGCGCTGCTGCTGGCCAACGTCGCCCAGGTCGGCGTCCGGTCCTGAGCCCCGCCACCGTGCGCCGGCCCGGGCGACCGGGCCGGCGCACGGCTGCCCCGGTCGGGTGAGAAAAGTCCTTGATCGATGGGGCGAAACTGCTGCGGGCCGGCGGGCGGCCCGCTAGGGTTTCGAACATGAGTTCTAACGAGGCCATTGCGCGGCTGGACGCCGCCGTCAGTGCTCTGGGGGACGTGCACGTCTCCGCGTGGTCCGACGAAACCCTTCAGGACCAGCTCGGCGAACTTTCCGCCGTACTCTGCGCCCTCGACGCGGTGCTGTCCCGGGTCGCCGACGAGGTCCGCGCCCGCGGACTGCGGGTCGAGGAACCGCTCGCCGCCTGAGTCCGGCACCGCCCCTTCGGGCGGTGCCGGACCGGCCGCCAACCCGCCAGCCGGTGTCCTTCGGGGCAGTCGTTACTGCCCCGAAGGCAGCCGGCAGTGCATGCCGGCGGCGGCCGCACTGCGGCAGGGTGACCGCGTTGACTGTCGCCGAGCGAGAAGAGCGGTCATGACCTGGCGCGAGAAATACTGGAACGACGCGACGGAGAGCCCGGAGTACTTCGAGGCGGCGGAGTTCGCCACCGTCCTCGACGGCGACTACGGCACCCGGATGTTCGGCCGGTGGCTGGAGGAGTTTCACCCGGACCGGCACGATCTGCTCCGGGCCCTGGAATACCTGCTGGTGACGCAGACGTACGGCGACGACGTGGCCTCGACGATCGACATCCTGGAGCGTCGGCTGGCGCGCCCGTGGGACGACTGGGCGATGGTCGCGGCGCTCGAGGAGACCGCCCGGCAGTATCCCGGGGTGCCGGCCGTGGTGCGCGACGACGAGGACTTCACCGCGCTGGCCGGGCGCCTGCGTGACGACGAGCACGTGTTCGCGTTGTGGCGGGAGATGCTCCAGCAGGCCTCGGTCGAGGTGCTCCAGGCCCCCGAGGTCGTCCCCTCCTTCGTCGCCTCATGTCAGGAGCTGGCTCACGAGACGCGCCGGTACGTCGGCGTCGCCGGAAAGGAGGAGGAGAGCGACGACGAGGTGGTGGCGGAGAAGCGGGTCAGGTTCGCCGAGCCCCCGGTGGTCGGGGAGGAGGCGCCGGAGTGGCAGAACGCGGAATTCCAGCTCGGCGTCGCCTTCACCCTGAACCCGGAATCCAACTCGAACCTGCCCGGGCGGTGCTCCTGGGCGCAGGCGCGGGTCCACCTCGCCCAGTGGGGGGTCGACCTCGACGAGTTCGCGGACCTGGTCGACGCGGCTCAGCAGAGCCGGTCCCGGATGTACAAGAACGAGCAGATCAGCGTCATGCTCTTCCCGAACTTCCTCAACGTCACGGTGACCATCGACTCCGCGCTGAACGCGCACAACACCGGGATCATCGCCACGCTCGACAGTGACGGCGCGTACACCCACTATGTGCAGTTCAAGGATCTGGTGTTGTTCTACACCGACGAGAGCGACATGAACACGCCGATCTACAACGTGCTGAAGACCTTCGGTGACCTGTGGGCGGACGGCCCGGCGGAGAGCTACGTCGTGCGGCACGGCCAGGGGCGCAAGGCGTACTTCACGGTCACCCCGGTGAAGGCGAGCCACCAGGGCAGCGTGGTCGCGGTGGTCAAGCGGTGCTCCGGCGGGCTGTCGGTCAAGGTGCTGACCTGACCTGGAACAGGCCGGGGCGGGTCCTGAGCCGGAGACCGACCGCGGCGGGCGTCGCCGCCCGCCGGCGAAGGGACGGCATCCCGCCCACTGCCCCCAGGGGCAGTACGGACTGCCCCGAGGTCTGCCCGTCCGGTCGCGGTCCGGGCCGCCGCGGCCGGCTTTACTGCCCAACATGGCTGCATCAGCTTCCCGATCCGTGCGCGCCGCGTCGGCGCTGGCCGCGGCGGCACTCCTGGTGGCCAGCGTGCCGCCGGCCGCGTACGCCGAGTTCCTCGCGGCGCCCGCGCCGGCCGGTGGTCCGGGCCTGCGGATCAGCGTGGCGGACGGTCCCGCCCCGCCGGCCGGCGAGCCGGCCGGGCCGGCGATCGGGTTGACCCCGGGCGGATCGGCGGTGGTCGTCCGCAGTGTCACCACCGCCACCATCCCGCCCCGACCCGACGTGGTGCTGCTCGCCGACACCACCGGCAGCATGCAGGCGGCGTTGAACGACGTACGGATCAACGCGCTCCGGATCGTCGACGACATCAGGTCGGTGCAGCCCGACGCCCGCTTCGCGGTGGCCGAGTACCGCGACGTCGGCGACGCGTACGCGTTCCGGGTCAACCGGGACCTGACCGCCGAGCCGTACGCCGTGCAGGACGCCGTCGACACCTGGGAGGCTTCCGGCGGCGGCGACACACCCGAGGCCGGACTGCACGCGCTGCACATGATCGCCACCGGCGCGGTCACCCTGCGGGCGGAGAGCAGCCCGATCGTGGTGATCTTCGGTGACGCCCCGTCGCACGACCCGAGCCTCGGCCACGACCTCGCCGGGACGGTCGAGGCGCTGACCTCCCGGGGGATCCGGGTGGTGGCCGTGGACGTCGGGATCCCCGGCTGGTCCACCCTGGACGACGCCGGGCAGTTCACCGAGATCACCGGCCGGACCGGCGGCGTCCTGCTGCGGGCCGCCGAGCCGACCGACGTCTCCAACGCCATCCTGGCCGGCATCCGGGCCATCCAGGCCACCGTCGGCGCACGGATCGTCGACTGCGACCCTCAACTGTCGGCCACCGTCACCCCCGCCGAGCGGACCGTCGACAGCGGCGGCACCGTCGACCTCACCGTGTCGGTGACGGTCGATCCGGCGGCGCGCAACGGCGGGTACGCCTGCCGGCTGGAGATAACCGTGGACGGCATCGTCCAGGGTGGACCCGAACGGCTGGTGGTGGAGGTGACCGGCGCCGCGCCGGACGTACCGGTCCTGTACTCCGACTCGACCCGGCTCGACCTCGGTGAGGTGCCGCTGGGCACCGCCGCACCGGCCCGGACCGTGACCCTGACCAACGTCGGCGACTACCCGCTCAGCCTCGTCGCCGCGCTCGCCGACCAACCGGCGCCGGCGGTCTTCGCGATCAACACCTCCACCTGCGCCCCGACGCTCGCGGTCGCGCAGTCGTGCGTGCTGGAGGTCGGGGCGACCCCACGGGCCATCGGCGCCGTCACCTCCGTGCTCAGCCTGGCCAGTTCCACCGACACCGGCGGACTCGCGGCGCAGGCGCTGACCCTCAGCGTCGCCGGCCGCAGTCCGGTTCTCCAGTTCAACCCGGGGGTCGGGCGCCCCGGGCAGGTGGTCGACGCGCTCGGTACGGGGTTCCCGGCCGGGGCCACCGTCGCACTCACCTGGGCCGGTGGCACCGACCCGGTGACCGTCGTCGCGGACGCGGCCGGTGGGTTCGCCGCGCCGATGGTCATCTTCGAGGACGGCATGGCCGGCCCGCGGACGGCGACCGCGTCGGTGGCCGGGTTGGGCGAGGTGACCAGCGGGTCGTTCCTGGTGCAGTCGCCGACGACCCAACCGGGGGTCTTCACCCGGCGCCGCTGACCCCGGTCCGGGTGGCCGGGCGGCGGGGCGGTCCGGGCGGCGGGGCGGTCCGGGCGGCGGGGCCGGGAATGCCCGAAGAGGGGGCCGGTCAGCCGACCAGCACCTGGCCGGTCGCGACGATGCTGCTGGTCGGCGCGGGTGCGGGATCGTTGCAGGTCATCACCTTGTCGCCGTGCCGGGCGGCCGGCTTGCCGTTGATCAGCACCTGCGGGCTGCCGGCGACGACCGTACCCTGGTTGTTCGGCGGGGTCTGGAACGGACCGCCGGTCGGCACGTGCGGCGGTGCGTTCACGGCGCCGCTGCCGACGACGGCGGCCGGCTTGCCCTCGATCAGTACGTCGGTGCTGCACCCCTTGGCGATGGTGCCGGCGAACGGCATCGGGGTCGGGGTCGGTACCGGCCCACCGGGCGACGGCACCATGATGATGTGGGTGTCGGTGCCGACGACCTTGTCGCCGAGCTTCGCCGCGGGAACGCCCACGATGTGCCTCCTCCGTCGGTCCGACCCGGCCGGGCAGCCGGGCACGGGGCAGGTCGGCCCGGCCGGGCGGCCGGGCGTGCCGGGTCAGGTCGGCCCGGCCGGGCGGCCGGGCGGGCCGGGGTCAGATCAGTCCGGCCCGGATGGCGTGCGCCACCGCCTGGGTCCGGTTGCGGACGCCGAGCCGCGTGGTGATCTCGTGCACGATGTGCTTGATACTCCGCTCCGAATAGGACAGTTCGCGGGCGATCGTCGCGACGTCCGCACCGGCGGCGATCATCCGCAACACGGCCAGCTGGCGCGGGGACAGCGACAGGATCGTCAGGCCACGGGGCGCGAGTACGTCGCGTTGCGTCCGACCCACCTGCGTCAGCAGCGAGCTGAGCAGGTCAGGGGGCAGCCGCGCCTCGCCGCGGGCCGCCGACCGGACCACCTCCCGCAGCAGCGGCGCGGTGCTCTCCGACCGGCGTACCAGGCTCAGCCCGCCCGCCTCGACGGCGCGCAGCCCGGCGGTGTCGTCGAGGTGTCCCACGACCAGGACCGGTCGGGGCGCCGGACCGGCACCCCCGGCCAGCGCGTCGAGTTGGGCCAGCAGCCAGTCGTCCACCGTGTCGCCGACGATCACCAGCACGTGCGGCGTGACGTCCTGTTCGGTCACCACCACGACCGGCGGACCGGTGTCGTCCGGCGCGGTGGAGGCGAGCTGTGCGGTCACCCCCGCCTGCGAGATCGGGTCACGGGACCGGATCGCGGCGACCACGGGGGCGCCGCCGGGACCGTCGCTCATCGGCTCGCGGAAGGGCTCGGCGTGGGCGGTACGGGTACCAGCTGGCCGGCGAAGTAGGCGGCCGGAGTGCAGGCGGTGGTGCCTGGGTTGGTGCAGCGCACCGCGACGGTGACCGGCTGCTCGGCGGAGAACCGCACCGGCTGCACGAAGTGGTAGTCCAGGTCACGGAAGTTGTTCAGGCCGGTCTCCAGCAGCACCGTGGCGCCGCGCCGGACCTGCAGCACGCCGGCGTCGCCGTGCGGGTTCTGGAGCACGATGTCGGTCACCCAGAGCACCTTCCCCGCGGCCGGCCGGTAGGTGGCCAGGGTGAACGTGTTCGACGTGGTCGGCGACGCGTTCGTCGCCACCCGGAAGTCGGTCGCGGTCTCCGGATCGGCGTTCTCCAGCGTCCCGCCCTGCGGGCCGCCGCCGTTCGTCCGGCCCGGACCGGTGCCCGGACCCGACGACGGTTCCGGGGCGGGCGTCGGGAGCATCCCCTCGGTGACCGCCTTCTCGACCTTCTCGGCGGTCTCCGCCGCCTCGCTGGCCTGGATCTTGACCTCGGACACCTCCTGGCTCAGCTGCTCGGTCTGCACCTGGGCGGCCTCCTTCGCCGTGGACTGCACCGTCGGCTTCAGTACCGCGAACCAGAGCCCGACCAGCGCGACCACGACCGCGACGGCGACCAGCACCACCCGGGGCGACCAGGCGGGCAGCACCGCCCGCTGCACCAGGGTGCCGTCGCAGACGATCGGCTCGGTGTCCGGCCGGGCGACCGCCACCTGGAACGGCAGGTTGCGGTCCGGGCCGAGCAGGAACCGCCGCCTCGGCCGTACCCGCAGTTTCACGAAGGTGGCGGTCCCCGGCCGCAGGACCGGCGCGGCGGGCTGGACCCGGAAGTTCAGCAGCCGGTCCGGATCGGACGGCAGGATCTCGACGGTCGTGTCGGTGTTGCCGGTGTTGTCGACCACCAGCTGGTGACGTCCGGTGCCACGGGCCCGCGACGTGCGGGGCACCAGCTCCGCCGCCAGCTCCACGAACGGCCGTACGGTGACGACGCCCTCCTCCACCACCGAGCCGTCCGGGTCCTCGTGGCACCGGACCCGTACCCCGAAGTCGACGCTGCCGGCCGGCACGCTCGCCGCCCGTGGCGGCGCGAACGTCACCCGGGCCTCCTCCTCGGTGCCGGGCAGGAGGTTCATCGTCGCCGGTTCGACCCGGGCCCACTCCGCCGCGTCGCCGACCACGTCCAGGGTGAACTGGTCGACGACGGATGCGGTGTTCCGCACCCGTACGGTGCAGCCGGTCTCGCCGCCCGGGTCGACGGTGACGTTGGTCTCGACAAGTCCCACAGCGACGCTCATGGCGGGCAGTCTGGCCGCCCGGGTGGGCCGGCAGTACCTCGTTCGAGGAACACGAAGGGGCAGCCGTCGCTACCTCATCGGGCAACCGTCGGGGCTCACCCGGGTTCGGTGATGCCCCGGCCCGGCCGCCGGCCGGGCCGCGGACCGTCCGGCCGGCCGCCGCTGTTGACGCTCACCTCGCGCGGCGGCGGCGCCAGGTCGGTCTCCGCCTCGGGTACGAACGGGACGAGCAGCTGCAGGTGCAGGCCGGTACGCGCGGCGCCGGCGGGCCACCCCGGGCCGGTGCTCCCGTCGCGACGGGGCGCGCCGCGCACCACCACCGGCTGGTTCGCCGCCGCCAGCGTCCCGGTCAGGAACCGGGCGGGCAGCGCCGTGCAGCTCGCGCAGCCGACCAGCAGGTCACCGAGCAGCCGGTGTTCCCGCTCGGTGTCGGCCGCGAAGGCGGTCAACAGGTAGCCGAAGCGGTACCGCCGGCCGGGCGGGCGGCGACCCACCAACTGGCCGCCGGCGTCGCGTAGCTCGTCCCAGGTCGCCGAGACACCGCTGGAGTCCTCCTCGACGTCGGCGAGGAAGGCCGAGACCAGCTCGCCGTCCAGTTGCGCACAGCGGTCCGGCGGGTCGAAGACGACCGGCACCCCCGGTGGCAGGTAGTGGCCGAGCCAGGCCCGGACCGACAGATCGACATCCCAGATCACCCCACCACCGTGCCGGTCGCCGGCCGTCCCGGCCACGGCCGTCCGGCCGTCCGGTGGGGCGCCCCGGCTGCCCTTCGGGGCAGTGTCGGCTGCCCCGGCGGCGGTCCGGCGGGCAGCTTCGCCCCGCCGGTCGGCCCGGCATGCTCGCCCCATCACACCGTCGTACAGGAGGTTCGATGCCGACGTATCTGTCGCCGGGCGTCTACGTGGAGGAGGTGTCCTCCGGGTCGAGGCCGATCGAGGCGGTCGGGACCGCCGTCGCCGCGTTCGTCGGCTTCGCCGAGAAGGGGCCGGTCAACGAGCCGACGCTGATCACGAACTGGACGCAGTACACCCGCACCTTCGGCGGCTTCGTCGCCGGTGCCTTCCTGCCGCTGTCGGTCTACGGCTACTTCCTCAACGGAGGCGGTTCGGCGTACGTCGTACGGGTCGGCGCGGCCCCGAACCCCGGAGCCGGTGACGCGGCCGGGGACGACGCGGGGTACGCCACCGCGCCGCTGCCGGCGGCCGGCGACAACGGCCGGCTCTCCTTCACCGTCCGGTCCGCCCTGCCCGGTCCCGCCGGTCAGGAGATCTCGGTCGAGGTCGCCGACGCGTCCGAGGGCGGCGACGAGGCGTTCAAGCTCGTCGTCAAGCAGGCCGGCAAGCCGGTCGAGACGCTCGACAACCTGACCACCAGACGCGGTGCCGGCAACGTGCTCACCGTCGTACGGCAGCAGTCGAAGCTGATCCAGATCGAGGAGGCGAAGGGCGCAACCCTGGCCCCGCCGCGGCGCGGCGCCGAGGTCACCCTCGCCGTACCCGCCCTGCCGGCCACCACCACCGGCGGCGAACTGCGGGTCAGCGCCGAGGACTACGTCGGTGACGTCGGCGACCGGACCGGCTTCGCCGGGCTGGAGGCGATCGAGGACATCACCATGCTCTGCGTGCCCGACCTGGCCGCCGCCCACCAGCGCGGTGCCATCGACGACGAGGCGTTCAAGTCCGTCCAGCTGGCCATGATCGCGCACTGCGAGCTGATGGGCGACCGGGTCGCCATCCTCGACCCGCCACCCGGCCTGCACCCGCAGCGCCTCAAGGAGTGGCGGATGGACGTCGCCGGCTACGACTCGAAGTACGCCACGCTCTACTGGCCCTGGGTGAAGGTGATGGACCCGGCGCAGGGGCGGGCGGTCTTCGTACCGCCGAGCGGCCACGTCGCCGGTGTCTGGGCCCGCAACGACGACACCCGGGGTGTCCACAAGGCCCCGGCCAACGAGATCATCCGGGGTGCGCTGGCCCTGGAGAGCGGGCTCACCAAGGGCGAACACGACCAGCTCAACCCGGTCGGGGTCAACTGCATCCGGGCGTTCCCGGGCCAGGGCATCCGGATCTGGGGCGCCCGTACGCTGTCCAGCGACGCCGAGTGGCGCTATCTCAACGTCCGGCGGCTGTTCAACTGGATCGAGAAGTCGATCCTGCTCGGCACCAACTGGGTCGTCTTCGAGCCCAACGATCCCCGCCTCTGGGACGCCGTACGCCGGGTGATCACCATGTTCCTGCGCCGGGTCTGGCGCAGCGGTGCCCTGATGGGCGACACCTGGTCCGACGCGTTCTTCGTCAAGTGCGACGCGGAGAACAACCCGCCCGAGAACCTCGACGCCGGAATCCTCACGGTCGACATCGGCATCGCCCCGGTCAAGCCGGCCGAGTTCGTGGTTTTCCGACTCTCCCAGCTCTCGCAGGGCGCGGGCGACAACTGACCTGAGCGACGACGAGACGAAAAGGAACGAGCATGGCGAGTCAGGGCACCCAGGACCCACGCGACAGCACCCAGATCATCAGTGCCGCCGTGTTCCGGCTGGAGGTGCCGGGCATGACGGCGATCAACTTCGCCGAACTGGTCGGCATCAGCAGCGAGGTGGAGAACGCCGAGTACATGGCCGCCGGCAACACCGGGCCGATCTTCTCCCGGCACTTCGGCCGGACCAAGCCGCCGACGGTCACCCTGAAGCGGGGCCTCGACATGAACGGCGATCTGTGGCTGTGGCACCAGAAGGTGCGCAACATGATGTACGACGCCTACCGGGACTGTGCGCTGAAGCTCTACGGGCCCGGCGACGATCTGAACGGCAACGCCCGGCTCACGTACATGATGACCAACGCCTGGCCGTCCCGGGTCGAGGTCAGCGGGGTCAAGGCCGGCGCCACCGACATCGTCTACCAGACGGTCACGCTCATGTGCGACGACCTGTTCGACTTCAATGCGCGGATCTAGTCTGGCCGAGCCCGCCGCCGACCCGGCGGCGGGCCTGCGCACCGAGTACCCGTTCGTGCTGCCCCGCGGCATGGTCGACGACCGGGGTGGGGTGCACCGCGAGGGCGTCATGCGGCTGGCCACCGCCCGCGACGAGATCAACCCCCAGGGCGACCCCCGGGTACGGCACAACCCGGCGTTCCTCACCGTGCTGCTGCTCGCCCAGACGGTGACCCGGATCGGCGCGGTGCAGGTCGTCGACACCGCGGTGATCGAACGCCTCTTCGCCTCGGACCTGGCCTTCCTCCAGGACCTCTACCGGCGGATCAACCAGCAGGGGCACACCGAGGCGGAGGTCGGCTGCCCGCAGTGCGGGGCCCGGTTCGCGGTCGACGTGGCCGGGGCACCGCCGGGGGATCCTGACGTACGCGGCAGATCGGCTCTGGGAGGAAGTCGCGTACGTCGCCCACCACCTCCACTGGTCCTTCGACAGCATTCTCGATCTTGAACATCCCCAGCGGGCCCGGCTGCTCGCCGAGATCCGCAAACTCCGCGGCACACCCGTACCGACACTTTGAGGGAGGTGGGTATGGCCTGGTCGTTCCGCCACCTGTTCCGGCCGCGTCGGCGGCCGGTCGAAGCGCCTCCGCCGATGCCCGCCGGACGGGACTGGACCCGGACGACGGTGCTGCCGCTGACGGTGGCCGCACCGCCCGCCATGGTAACCGTCACCTCGCCGCGGGTGGCGGCGAGCCGACCGCTGCTGGCACCGGCGCCGACGGGCGATCCCGGCGCGGCTCCCCGCGGCCGGGTCACCGGACTCGTCACACCCGGCCGCCGGCCGTTGGACGGCCCGAACCCGGCGCCGGTCGCCGGCCCGGCCGTCGCGGGCCCACTGCGGGTGGTGGCGGACGGCCCGGTACGGACGGTGGTGGACGCCGGGCCGGTGGACCAGGGACGGCCGGCATCGCGCCGGACGCTGCCGGTGGTGACGCCGACGGTCCGGACCGCACCGACGGTGGCCGACGGCGCCCTGGTCGGACCGCCCCGGTCGCCGGTCGGCACCGGTCCGGTCCCGCCATCGGCCCGGGACCGGGCCGATGGCGCACCATGGTCCGACCCCCCGCTCGACCCGGCCGCCGCCGGGCCCGGGTTCGTCCCGGCCGCCGCCGGGCCCGGGTTCGTCCCGGCCGTTGCCGGGTACGGGTTCGACCCGGCCGGGCCCCTGGCCGTCGACGGGGGTTCCGCCGAAACCGGTCGGCCCGTCCCCACCACGCGGCCCGAACCCGGGCCCGCCTCCACGGCGCGACCCGAGCCGGACGCCGACGCGGCCCGGACCGTGGCCCAGTTCGCCGCCGCCGGGCTGCCGACGGCCGAGGTCTGGCCGCCACCCGGATTCGAGGTGGCCTATCTCGCCGCGCAGGCCACCCGGTCGGCACCGCCGGCCCGGACGCCGGCTGGCCGGGTGGAACCGCCGCGTCCCGACGGCGCCCCCCGACCGGCCGGCCCCGGCACCTCCCACCGCACCGATCCGGGCGACGCGCCACCGGCGGCGGCGGTACGACCGGTCGAGGTGGTCTCGGCCGGCCCCCGGGGCCGGCGACCCGCAGCCGGTCCGCCGGTCGCGGGCGAGCCCGCAGCTGGTCTGCCCGCAGCTGGTCTGCCCACGGCTGCTCAGGCGCCCGCCGCCGCTCCGCCCTCCCGGACCGACCGGCCGGCCGCCGGCCAGGCAGCCGTCGGACCGGCCACCCCGGCACCGAATCCTCCACTTCGGACGACGACGTCGGCGGCGGCCGTGCGGGCGGAAGCGGCGGGCGACCTTCCGCCGCCGCCGGTCCGGCCCGGCGCGGTCGGACCGGTCGAACCGGCGACCCCGGCTGAACCGCCGGGCCGCGCGGGGGAGAAGCGCCGTCCCGGCCTGACCTCCCCGTCCAGCTTCCTGACCCGGCGCGCCGGGACCGGCCCACCGGTGCCCGCCGACTCCTCGCCGTCCCTGGCCGGCCCGGTGCCCGTCGACCTGTCGCCACTCCTGGCCGGCCCGGTGCCAGCCGATGCGTTGCCGGACCCGGTACGCACCGACCGGCCGACGGCGGACGAGCCGATGCCGGACCGGGCGGTGCCTTCCGGGCCGGTGGCAGTACCGCCGGCGCTCCCGGCCGCAGCCCCGGACCCTGGACCGGACGGGCCCGCGGAGCCGTCGCCGGTGGCGACATCGGCCGACGTACCAGGGCGATCGGGCGCCGTACCCGTGGAACTTCCGCCGGCCGGGCCGGCGGCGGCCGTACCCTCCTCGACCGCGCAGGCCCCGGCACCCCCCGCCGGGGCGACCACCGGCCCGTCGGTGGTGCCGGTCCCGTGGCCGGTACCGGCGCCCGGAGCGGGGCCGGTACCGGCCACGGAGAGCCGATCCGGAGCGGCCCCGGCCGGGCCCGCGGCCACCCGGTATCCGACGGCCACCCCGGCCCCGATCCCGTCGGCGGCCGGGTCGCACCGGTCCGACCCGGCCGCACCCACGTTCCCCGGGCCGACCCCGCCCGCGAGCCCGACCCGGGTGCCGCCACCCGCCCGGCCGGCGGCCGTGCCGCTGGTTTACCGGGCCGTCCTGCCCGACCTGCCGCCCCCGGTCCCCGCACCACCGGCCGGACCGGGTGTGCCGCCGGTCGCCGAGGTGCCGGCCCCGATGCCGGCCGCCTTGGTCGACGGCTTCCGGCAGCGGTACGGCGTCGACGTGTCGGCGGTGCCGGTCTGGCGCGGACCGGTGGCCACCGCTGTGGCACAGGGGTCCGGCGCCCGGGCGGTCACCAGGGGCGGCGAGATCTTCCTGCCGGACTCGGCCGGTCCGCTCGACGCGCCGCCGGCCCGGGCACTGCTGGCCCACGAACTGGCACACGTCGTGCAGCAGCGGGAACTCGGTGGCGTGCCGGCCGAGTCGACCGGTGCCGGACGTGACCTGGAGGCCCGGGCACTGGCGGCCGAGCACCTGTTCGGCGGCGGAGCCGCGCTCGGCATTCCCGACCCGACCGGGACGACCGCGCCGGTGCCACTGCTGCCGGCGGCCGGTGCCAACGGGTCGCACCGCGCCGGACGGCTGCCCGACGGCCCCGGCGGCACCTGGGGAGTCACCCCGGGCGGCGGGCTGACCTGGCACGCCGCGAACGGGGCGTCGACCGCCCCGCCCGCCGGCGACGGGCCGGTCCAGCGGGCACCGGTCGACACCTCCGCCGACGCCCTCGCCGACCTGCGGGAGCTGGTCCGGGGCGAGCTGACCCGGCAGGAGGGGACCGGCCGGCCGCCGGCCCCCGACCCGGCTCCTGAGCCGGCGACCGGCGTCGACCCGGCACCGGACCTGGTCGCGTTGCGGGCCGAACTCGCCGCCGCGACGACGGTTCCCGCGATCGACCACGGTGCCGGCCGGCTCGCCGAGCTACGGGGCACGGTCGACCGGCTGCGCGCCGAGCTGCGGACGGCAGCCGACCGTGGGGAGGCCGTCGAGGCCCGGTTCGACCGGGACACCGAGCTGTTGCGGTCCTGGGTCCGTGAGCGGCTGCCGGGCCGGGCGGCCGACCTGGACAGCCCCGACGACCTGGAGGAACTGGCCGGCCGGCTCTACGGACGGCTGCGTGGCCGGCTACGGCAGGAACTGCTGGTCGACCGGGAGCGCAGCGGCCGGCTGACCCGGTTCGGCTGACGGACACATCGGGCCGGAGCGACGACCGGCGTACGACACCTGAGCGGACGAGGCGACGAGGGAGGGCGAGATGGCAGGCGGTCTGTCCACAGGAGCCCGGTTCATGGGCGGCTTCTTCGAGGTCACCGGCGTCAACCACCGGTACCTCGTGGTCATCGACGACGGGCGGTACAACCTCGGTTCCTGGTCCCGGGTGTCCGGGCTGGGCGTGACCTGGCAGGTGTGCGAGTACCGGGCCGGGGACAGCAACGACATCTTCAGCTACGTCGGCAACCCGACCTACAGCCGGATCCGGCTCAGCCGGGCGGTCTGCTTCGACTCCCAGGTCGTCCAGGAGTGGCTCTGCCAGCAGGCCAAGAGCTACCGCCCGCTGAGCGGGACGATCCAGCTCGTCGACAGCCTCGGCCTGAAGATCGTGAGCTGGGACCTGAAGCACTTCTTCCCGGTCGGCTGGTCGATCTCGGAACTCGACCCGGGCCGCAGCGCCGTCGCGGTGGAGACCCTGGAGCTGGCCCACACCGGCTTCCTCGACGACGACGTGAAGTTCTCCCTCTGATGGCCGCCGTCAGTGCCGGCGCGCTCGGCGGGATGCTGGGCGACCCGAGTCAGACCGCGCAGGGGCTCGCCTCCGGCGGCCTGCTCCAGATGTTCCGGGACGGGCCGGGCGTCAAACGGAGCCTCAAGCTCGGCCTCGCCATGCGGTTCCAGGTCACCGTCGGCGACGTCCAGATCGGACTGTGGCGGTCCTGCCGGGGGCTGCGGGCCGACTTCAAGCCCGAGGTGGTCCGGGTGACCGGCGACCACGTCGGCCAATACCACCTGCCCGGACAGGTCAGCTACGGCCCGATCGTGCTGGAACGGGCGGTACACCGGGAGAGTTCGGCGCAGCTCCAGCAGTGGCTGGTCGACGTACTGCGCTCCTGGCAGGACGGCACCGGTGACGACACCCGTACCACCGCCCGGATCACCCTGCTCGACGCCGACGGCGCGGCGGTCCACAGCTGGCTGCTGTACGGCGTACGGCCGTCGTCGTGGACCGGCCCGGACCTCTCGGCGGACACCAACCAGGTCGCCGTGGAGCGGCTGGAACTGGTGCACGAGGGGTTCTTCCCCGACCTGCAGGCCAGGGCGGAGACGGCCAGCCTCTCCTCGTCGACGCTCGGCTCGGTGGCCTTCTCCTACAACCCGGCCAAGATGAACATCACCCGCTCGTCGCGGGCCAGCCAACTCGTCGGCCGGGGCAGCAACGTCGAACTGCGTGCCGACACCGCCCTGCGGGTGATGGCCGGCGAGGTGCTGCTGGTCGGTGCCGGGGTGGCCCAGGACGTGCAGAAGCTGATCGCCTTCTCCGGTGAGCCCGCCCCGGACGGGCAGGGCCGGGGCGCCGACCCGTCCAAACTGCCCGAACTGACCTTCACCTGGGGCAAGCTCTCCATGGCCGTCAAACTCTGCACGCTCAACGTCAACCTCACCCGCTTCGACGGCGACGGCCTGCCGGTCCGGGCGCAGGCCACCCTCGACCTGATCGTCTACGAGGGCGACATCTTCCCCAAGGGGAAGGCGGTGCCGGCGCCGACCCGGTCGGTGCACACCGACCCGGCGCAGTGGCGCCAGCGGGCCGCCGCGAGCGGCATCGACGACCCGATGCGGGCCCAGGCCAAGGGCGTCGCGGCCGGGACGCGACGGTAGGGGCCGGCGATGACCACGATCGACCGACACAACCTGCTCTGGCGCACCGCGACCCTGCGACCCCGGATCACTGTCGGAACGGCCGGTCGGGCGCTGCCGGCACCGGTCGCCGGGCAGCTGGTCCGAGTGGTGGTGGACACCCAGGCACGGGTACCCGACATGTTCGAGCTGACCTTCGCCGACGTCGACGGCGACGTGCTGCGCACCAGCGGCCTGGACCTCGGCACCGCGGTGCAGGTCTTCGGCCCCAGCCAGGACGGCTCGGCCGAGCACCGGCTGATCAGCGGCGAGGTCACCGCCCTGGAGGGACGGTTCGTCGACCTGGACGCGTACGTCGTCGTGCGTGGCTACACCCACGACCACCGGCTGCACCGGGTGCGCCGGACCCGGACGTTCCTCAACCAGAAGGACTCCGACATCGCCCGCCAGGTGGCCAGCGCCGCCAAGCTGTCCGTCGGCACGATCGACGCCACCGCCGGTACGCTCGCCCACCTGTCCCAGGTCGACCAGACCGACTGGGAGTTTCTCAGCGGACGGGCCCGCGAGATCGGCTACGAGATCGGTGCCGACGGCGAGAAGTTCCACTTCCGCCGGGCGGCCACCGCCCGCGCGGCCGGTAGCCCGCTTCCGCTGACCTTCCGCGGCAACCTGCGCCGGTTCCTGCCCCGGGTCAGCGCCGGCAACCTCGCCCCCGAGGTCGAGGTGCGCGCCTGGGATCCGGTCGCGGCGACCGTGGTGGCCAGCCGTACCGCGACCACCGCCGACGGGGTCAGCCTGGCCGGCCGTACCCCGGCGGCGGCGGCCGACACCTTCGTACCCCGGGGTGCGCCGGCACCGCCGGCCGGCAACAACGCGGTCGGCGACGTCGGGCCGGCCCCCGGGCCGCGGGCACACGTCCTGGTCGGCCGCGGACTACCGGTCCCCGGGCGGGCCGACGGTGCGGTCGCCCAGGTGGCGGCGAGCCTCGCCGGAAGCGTCGGCGGCTCGTTCGCCGAGGCGGAGGGGGAGGCACTGGGCGATGCCCGGCTGGTCGCCGGCCGCGCCGTCCGGATCGACGGGATACCGGCGCCGTTCGCCGGCACCTGGACCCTCACCGCGGCCCGGCACGTCTTCGACGAGACGGAGGACGGCTACCGCACCGAGTTCACCGTCGGCGGAACCCAGGACCGCTCACTGCTCGGCCTCACCGACGGCGGCCCGGCGGCGGACGGCCCGGCCCGCATCGACGGGGTGGTGTGCGGCGTCGTCAGCAACGTCAAGGACCCGCAGAACCTGGGCCGGGTCAAGCTCGCGCTGCCCTGGCTGGCGCCGGACCACGAGACCGACTGGGCCCCGGTCGGCCAGCTGTTCGCCGGCCCGGCCGGCGGCGCGTTCTTCGTACCCGAGCCCGGTGACCAGGTGCTCGTCGCGTTCGAGTTCGGCGACGTACGCCGCCCGTACGTGCTGGGCAGCCTGCCCAGCCGGCACACCGGGTACGGCCTCGACGGCGCGCAGACCTCGTCGACGAAACCCGGGGCGACCGGCGTCAAGTCGGTGGGACAGACCAGTTCGGTGATCCGGCGCGGGCTGATCTCGCCGTCCGGCAGCCGGCTGGTCTTCCACGACGAGGTGCCGCCCGGCGGCAAGGGCCAGCCCACCGCGGCCGACCTCGTGCTCGGCACCAAGGGCGACAAGCTCGGTCTCGCCATGGACCAGGTGGCCGGCACGGTGACCCTGCGCTGTGCCCCCGACCGGCCCGGCAAGCTGCTGATCGAGTGCACCGGACAGACCGCCGTGGAGATCAAGGCAGGGCCGGGCGGCAGCCTCACCCTCGACGGCGGCACCAGCCTGAAGCTCAAGGGCAAGACGGTCGACATCGACGGGACGCAGGTCAACATCCGCGGCACCGCGGCCACCGCCATCAAGGGCAAACCCATCCAGCTCAACTGAGGAGTGCCATGCAGGCCGACGTCATCGGCACCGGGTGTGCCTTCCCGCTGCGCGTCCAGCCCAACGGCCGGCTGGCCACGGTCAGCGGAACGGCCCTGCTGGAGCAGGGCATGTGCGTGATCCTGGCGACCTATCCGGGGGAACGCCCGATGCGGCCGGAGTTCGGCTCCCGGCTGCGCGACTTCGTCTTCGAACCCACCACGGCGCAGACCCGCCGGGCGGTCGCGGTGGAGGTGCGCGCGGCCCTGGAACGCTGGGAGAAGCGGGTCGAGATAGCCGACGTCGCGGTGACCGAGGCCCCGTCCGGTGACGAGGGACTGCTGCACATCGAGATCCGCTACCGGGTCCGGGGCACCGGCGAACCGGGCACCCTCGAACTCGACCTGCAGACCTGGCCCGGCGACCGGGCACCGGCCGGGGTGGGGGTGCACGGCTGATGGCACTGCCCGCCCCCGACCTCGACGACCGCGGCTTCGACGACCTGGTCGGCGACGCCCGCCGGCTGATCGCCGACCGCTGTCCGGAGTGGACCGACCTGCATCCGGCCGACCCCGGCGTCACCCTGATCGAGACGTTCGCGGCACTGACCGAGCAGCTCATCTACCGGCTCAACCGGGTGCCCGACCGGCTCTACGTGAAGTTTCTGGAGCTGATCGGCGTGCGTCTGGTGCCACCCACCGCGGCCCGGACCACCCTGACGTTCTGGCTGTCCACCCCGGCCCGGGCGATTCAGCTGATCCCGGCCGGCACCCGGGCGGTGACCGTCGCCGACGGCGAGGACCCGCTGGTCTTCGCCACCCTGGACGACCTCACCGTGCCGCCCTGCGCCCTGACCCACCTGCGGGTACGCACCGCAGACGGGATCAGCGACCGGACCGCGACGCTGGAGACGGGCGGTGCCGTCGCCGCCTTCTCCGCCGTACCGCAGCCCGGCGACGAGTTGCTGATCGGGCTCGACCGGCCGGTCGGCGGCTGCGCGGTCCGGCTGGAGTTCGAGGGGCGGGTCGACGGCGTCGGGGTCAACCCGTTGCATCCGCCGCTGCGCTGGGAGGCGCGTGGCCCGGCCGGCTGGCTCGCCTGCGAGGTGGGCCTCGACGAGACCGGAGCGCTCAACCGCCCCGGCGCGATCGTGCTGCACGTGCCCGAGGGGCACCAGGCCGCCCTGGTCGACGGCACGCTCGCCGGCTGGCTACGGGCCCGCGTGGTCCCGCCCGACGAGGGGCAACCCGGCTACAGCGCCTCGCCGCTGATTCTCGGCCTGGCCGCCAACACGGTCGGCGGCACCACCGCCGCCGTACACGCCGATCTGGTCGACGACGAGGAACTCGGCGACTCGGAGGGGGTGCCCGGTCAGCGGTTCACCCTCTCCCGTACGCCGGTGCTGGTCGGGCTCGGCGACCCGGTGCTGGAGGTCAGCTCCGACGACGGCTGGCAGCGGTGGACGCCGGTCCGGCACTTCGCGCAGAGCGGCCCCGACGACCCGCACTTCCTGCTCGACGGCGTCACCGGCGAGGTGGTGCTCGGGCCGGCCGTCCGGCAGCCGGACGGCACGCTGCACCGCCACGGCGGGGTGCCGCCGCGCGGCAGCCGGCTGCGGCTGCGCCGGTACGCGGTCGGCGGCGGTAGCCGGGGCAACGTCGCCGCCGGGGCGATCAGCGCGCTGCGGACGTCGATCCCGTACGTGGCCGGGGTGGAGAACCGCCACCCGGCCAGCGGCGGGGTCGACGGCGAGACCCTGGACGAGGCCCGCCGCCGGGGCCCGCTGACCCTGCGCAGCCGCGACCGGGCGGTGACCGCCGAGGACCACGAGATACTGGCCCGCCAGGCCGCACCGGAACTGGCCCGGGTCCGGTGTGTGCCGAGCGACGGATCCGGTTCGCCGCTGGCCCGGATCCTGGTCGTCCCGGCGGCGCCCGCGCAGCACGGCCGGCTGCGGCTGGAGGACCTGGTCCCGGCGCAGGAGAGCCTGGCCCGGGTGGCCGCCCGGCTGGACGAGACGCGACTGATCGGCACCCGGGTGGTCGTCGAGCCGCCCCGCTACCGGGGCGTGACGGTGGTGGCCCGGGTCGTCGCCCGACCGCGGGTGCGGGTCGACCGGGTACGCGACGACGGGCTGGCCGCCCTGTACGGCTACCTGAGCCCGCTCACCGGCGGTGGGCCGGACGGGCGGGGCTGGCCGTTCGGGCGGCCGGTGCAGGCCGGCGAACTCTTCGCCGTGCTCCAGCGGGTCCGCGGCGTGGAACTCGTGGAGGATCTGCGGCTGTTCAGCGCCAACCCGGTGACCGGCGAGCGGGGTTCCGAGGCCGGCCGGATCGAGGTCGAACCGGACAGTCTCGTCTTCTCCTTCGACCACCAGCTCCGGGTGGAGGAGCACTGATGCGGGGCCTGGCCGACGTGTCGATGCCGTACCCGATCGCCGGGTTCCTGCCCGCCCTGTTGCAGGAGGACGACCTGCTGGTGCGCTGGACCGGGGGACTGGACGACGTGGTCGCCCCGGTGGTGTCCACACTGGACTGTCTTGACGCCTACCTGGATCCGTGGCTCACCCCGTCCGACTTCCTGCCCTGGCTCGCCGGGTGGGTCGGCGCGTACCTGGACGAGAACTGGCCGCTGGACCGGCAGCGCGCGATGGTCGCCGGCGCCGCCGCCGCCCACCGGCTGCGCGGGACCGTGGCCGGGCTGCGGATGGTGCTGGAGTACGCGACCGGTGGCGAGGTGGAGATCGAGGACTCCACCGAGGTGTCCTGGTCGACCCGGCCGGAGCCGGCACCCGGCCCGCTCCCGCCGGCCCGGTTGCACGTCCGGGTCCGGGTGGCCGAACCCGGACGGGTGGCCGTACCGGCGCTGGAGCGGCTGACCCGCGCGGTCGTACCGGCCCACATGACGACGACCCTGGAGGTGCTCGGCCGTGATCATCTGTCGTGAGTGCGGAAACCACAACGGTGACGCGGACACCTTCTGCGGCTCCTGCGGCAGCTTCCTGGAGTGGACCGGCGAGCGGACCGCGCCGCGGCCCGCGCCCCCGCCCGAGCCGGAACCGGAGCCGGAGGTCCGGCAGCGACCCACGCTGCTGCAACGCATCGCCGGGGTGATCGCGCCGGCGCCGGGCGGCTCCCCGGTCGACGAGGGCGTGCTCCGGGTCGGGGCCGGTGCCGGCCGCGCGCCGGGCGCCGCAGGCCCGCTGGGCGCCCGCCCGGGTCTCCCCGGCCTGCCGTCGCTGTCCGGCCCACCCGGCACCGGCCGGCCGCCGGGCCCGCCGGGTCTCCGCCCGCCGGGCGGGGCCGCCGGCCCGCCGGGGACCGCGGCCGGTCCGCCGGGCCGGCGTCTGCCGGGAACTGCCGCCGGTCCGCCGGGAACTGCTGCCGGTCCGCCGGGTCTGCGCCCGCCGGGAACTGCCGCCGGTCCGCCGGGTCTGCGCCCGCCGGGAACTGCCGCCGGTCCGCCGGGTCTGCGCCCGCCGGGGACCGCCGCCGGACCGGCTGGGCCGCGTTCGCCCGGGCCGCCGTCCGGCCCGCCCGGGGTGCGGCCGCCGGGTTCCGCCCCGGCGGTGCGCCCCGGGCCGCCCGCCGCGCCGTCCGACACCGACTCCGCCGACCCCGGTGCGCCCGCCCGGGCCGCCGGCGCACCGCCGACAGCGCCACCGGCCCGCCGGCTTCCGCCGCCACCGCCCGGGGTGACGGGGGCCCGGCTGCCGGACCGGGCGGCCCGTCCCGGCCCGCCCGGCGTACGGCCCGGCGCCGGGTCCGATCCCGACCCGCCGGGCGCGACCGCGTCGGACCGCGAACCCTCGGCCGGCGAATTGGCGGGCGGCGAACCGGCGGCCGGGCCGCCGCGCCGCCTGCCACCGCCGCCACCGGGGATCCCCAACGCCTCGCTGCCCGACCCGGCGAGCCGGCCGCCGGCCGCCCCGTCCACGTCGCGGCGCGGCGTGCTGGCCGCGCCGCACACCAGCGCCCTGGTCGCCCCGGACGAGTCCGAGACGACCGCGTCCGGGCCGGCGCCCGCCGGCCGGCCGGGTTCGCGGCGCGGGCCGGCCGGGGCCGCGACGACCGAACCCGAGGAGGTACGCCCACAGGCGGCGCGTACCCGGGTCGGTCCGGCCGGGCACCGGCCGCCCACCCGCCGGCTGCAACCCGGCGACCTGATCTGCGGCGAGTGCGGTGAGGGCAACCCGCCGACCCGCCGGTTCTGCAGCCGCTGCGGCGACTCCCTGCGTACCGCCGAGGTCGCCCGGCGCCGGTGGTGGCAGCGGCTGCTGCCCCGGCGCGGCCCGCGGGTGCGGCAGGCCGGGGCCCGTCCCGGTACGCCCGGAGGCGGTGCCCCGGGTGGCGCCGGCGGCGTACTGCACGCCGTCTACCGGCGGGCGAACGCGGTCGCGGCGGTGCTGCTCTTCGCGGTCGGCATCGCCTACCTGATCTATCCGCCGTTGCGGGACCGGGTGAACGCGGCGGTCGCCGGACCGGTGACCGGGGCGCGCGACTGGGTCGACGGGTTGCTCAACCCCCGGTTCGTCGCGGTCCGGCCGGTCGAGGTGACCGGCGACACGGCGGTCCCGGAGCAGGGGCCGGACCTGGTCGTCGACCAGTACCGCAACACGCACTGGCAGGCCCCCTGGGAGGAGCAGCGGCCCCCGACGGTCACCCTGCGCTTCGCGTCCGAAGTGGACCTGGAGCGGCTCATCGTCACCGCCGGCACCGCCGAGGACTACACGCTGACCCACCGGCCGGCCACCCTGCACCTGGTCTATTCCACGAACCGTTCCGACACGCTGACCATCCAGGACACCGGCGAACCGCAGACCCTGACGCTCGGGGCGGCGGAGGGGATCACGACCGTGCAGATCCAGATCACCGGGATCTTCCGGGCCGAGAAGGGCACCGACGTCACGGTCAGCGAGTTCGAGTTCTTCGCCCTGGAGTGACACCGCCCGGCGTCACCTGTCCGGGGCGATCCCGGCACCGCCGCCCGGCGGTGCCGGGTCCGCACCGCCACAACCACCACCGCCGGCCATCCCGTCCGGCGGCCACCACGACCTCGGAGGTGTATCCGTGACAGCAGAAGCCGGCCTTGCCATGACGGCCCTGAACACCACCCTGAACGTCATCAACTTCGTGCAGGGGCAGGTGAAGGGACTGACCGAGGGGGCGTTCCGGGTCAACGGGTTCAGCGGCGCCGGATTCGAGGCGGAGGTGCCGCTCGACCAGTTGGTCGAACCGGTGCCGGTCGCCAACGCCCAGCTCCCGATGATCCGGGGCAGTCAGTCCCGGCAGCACGTCTACTGGCTGCGTTACGTACGCCGGGGGATCGGCGCCACCGACAAGAAGCGGGTCGCCGTGGACCTGCTGGTGCGCTTCACCACCTTCGACTACGTGCCGAAGGGTGGTGGCAACGGTCCGACCGACCGGGAGCGGAAGATCCTGAGCAAGTATCCCTGTTGGGGGATCGCCAACGTGAGCATCTCGCTGATGCCGACCGGCCGCGGGCGCAACCCGTTCAACAAGTTCAACGAGAACGGCAGTCTCGACTTCACCATCACCGCCGGCAGCGACGGGTTGCCGCACTTCCGGATCGAATACCGGGTGCAGCACGGGGCCAAGACCCTGATGGGTACGACCATCGCCCTCAACCACAACGACGTCGGCGCGTTCCTGATCCACAGCAACGGCAGCTTCGAGATCGTTCCCGGCGAGGGGCGGACCGACAAGCACTTCCGGATCACCCAGTTGAGCGGCAGCGTGCACAACCGGCCGTCGGCGCCGCCCCTGACGGCGGCGCAGGCGCAGCAGAACGGCAACGCCCGGATCGCCGTCTACAAGGCCAAGTACCTCAAGCCGGGCGACATCAGCCCGGCGCTGGCCGCCGACGAGTACGAACACAAGGGCATGAAGGTCCAGGGGTTCACCGGCATGGGCAGCCCGGAGAAGATCACCGTCAGCCGGAAGCGGATCAGCGCGGGACACGTCGCCACGGCCGCGGAGGACCAGGGGCACGAGTCGGCGATCCGGCTGGAGTACCTCCGCAACGGGTCCGTGCTCGGTCGGCGGGTGCGCACCAAGATCAGGGCGTTGCTGCTGCTGCGCTTCACCGTCGTCCCGTACCTGACCGACCCCGACGCGCACCAGAAACGGGAGGTCGTCTACGTCGACGGCGTCCGGTACACCGGCTTCCGGAACGTCTCGCTGACGGTGCTCGAGGTCGGCAAGGGCGATCCGACCGTGGTCGGCAACGGTGGTCGGAACTACGACGTGAGCGCGGTGAAGAACCGCCACGAGGAGGAGTCGGTCCTCCACTTCGCCCCCTTCGTCGAGGAGATCGACGGGCAGGTCGGCTCGCAGATCAGGATCGACTGGTTCGCCGAGCACGACGGCGCCGCACTCAGGTCGCGCCAGCACAGCAACCAGGGACAGATGCGGCTCGGTGTCAACCAGTCCGGCAGCCCGGTGCTGCGCCTGTTGGACACCGACAGCAACAACTACTTCACCGTGATCGGCTGAGCGGGGGACACCACCATGACCTATCCGGAAACCTTCGACACCAACGGACCGGCGAGCCTCGACGAGTCCCACGCATACCTGAGCTGGACCGCCGTCAGCGTGCACCGCGTTCTCGAGCAGCACCCGGAGACGACCTGGGAACTGCTGCCGAGCCTCCTCGGCCAGTACTGGGGCGACCCGGACTGGTACCAGCGCAACGAGTGGTTGGCCGACTTCTACAACAACGTCTACCACCAGGCCGGCACCGTCGAACCGACACAGATCTTCGCCGTCGACGAGATGGGACAACCGGCGGCGGACCTGGCCCGGATCATCGACTCGGTGACCCAGAACTGGATCTCGGCGGCCTACCGGGCGACCGAACCGCAGGAGCAGGGCCACGACCGGGTCGACCCGGGAGAGCAGGCCGGGGCGACGGACCGGCCCGGCCCCGACCACGACCTCGGGTACGACGACCCGGAACAGGACGAGCCGGTGGCCGGGCAGACCGGGGAGGGCGGTCACGGGCAGGAGCCGTTGACCGATCTCGACCCGGAGGTCGCCCGTGAGGTGCTCGCCCGGGTCCTCGACGACGAGGAGGACGACCTCTCCCCGGCCGACCAGCAGATCCTGGCGACGGTCCTGAGCGTCGAGAAGTTCCAGTACCTGGCCCGCGAATACGACCTCGTCTGACCTCGGCACCGGGCCGGGACCCGTCCCGGCCCGGTGTCACCGGGCGGTCGGCGCGGCGTCGCCGGCGTCCGGCCGGCCGCGCCGGGACAGTTCGTCGGCCTCGCCCCGGTACGCCGCCTGCCGCGACGGGTCGATCCCGCCGGCCGCTCCGAGGTCGGCCAGCAGCCGCAGGGCCCGGATCCGGCCGAGCAGGTGATCGGTCTCCCGGTGGATCGCCAACGCCTCCTCGGCGTTGCGCGCCGCGGTCACCGGACCGGTGCCGCGCAGGGCCTCGGCCGCGGCCACCAGGGCATGCCCCTCCCACACCCGGTAGCCGGCGGTCCGCGCCACCGTACGGGCCTGCCCGGCCAGGGCGAGCGCCTTCGCCGGATCGTGGTGCCGGTGCACCTCGGCCAGCCCGATCAACGACTCGGCCTCTTCGGCACGGGCGCCGTTGGCCCGGGCCAGATCGAGCGCCCGCAGGTGTTCCGTGGCGGCGGCCGGGTCGTCCCGGCGTAGGTGGATCGCGCCGAGCACGTTGCGGGCCGCGGCCTGCTGGGCGGGATCACCGACCAACTCGGCCAGGGCCAGTGCCTCGTTGGCCAGCTCGGTCGCCCGCCCGAGGTCACCGGTGTGCACGTGCAACGCCGCCAGCCGGCGCGTGCTCTCCACCTCGGTCGGCCGGTAGCCGGTCTCCCGGCTCAGTTCCAGCGCCTCCCGCAGGTGGCGCAGGGCCTCGTCGTACTCGCCGAGGGCATGCTGGACCTCGCCGAGGTTGCTGAGGCTGATCCCCGTGCTCATCCGCATCCCGGTGCCGCCGGTCAGTGCCACCCCCTGCCGGAAGACCTCCTCGGCCTCCCGCAGCCGGCCCATGTCCCGGTAGATCACGCCGAGGTTGCCGAGGCTGGTGCTGAACCGGGTGGCGTCACCGAGCCGTTCGTGGATGCGTACCGCCCGGCGGGTCAGCTCCGCCGCCTCGGTGAGCCGGCCGGCCCGCAGGTGCATCAGCCCGCAGGTGCCGTACGCCGCGGCCTCGCCCTCCGGCCACCGCGCCCGGACCGCCGCGTCGGTCATCGCGGTGGCGTGTGCCAGGCCCACCCCGTACTCGCCGCGCCGCAGGTGCAGGCTGGCGAGGCCGAGCCGGCTCGCCGCCTCGCCGGCGTGGTCGGCGGCGAGCCGGGCGGCCCGCAGACCGTTGGTCGCGGCGACGAACCCGGCGTTGTGCGGGCGGAACTGGTAGTAGCCACGCAGCGCGTCCGGAATCCGCCAGGCGGCGGGGTCGGGACCGTTGTCGGCGGCGTGGGCGACGACCCGGACCAGGTTGGTGTGTTCGGCCTCCAGCCAGGCCAGCGTCTCGGCGGGGGAGACGAACGGCGCCGGCCCGGGCGCCGGACCGCTGCCGTCGGCGGGCAGCCGCACCATGTGTGGGTAGAGCATGGCCGCGGCCGCGTCGGCCCGGCGCCGGCACCAGTCGTAGTGGCGGCGGATCGCCGTACGCAGCTCCGCCGCCGGATCCTCCACCGTGGCCCGTTCGACGGCGTAGATCCGCAGCAGGTCGTGGAAGGTGTACCGGCCGGTGGCGGGCTGCTGGACCAGGTGGGCGGCGGCGAGCCGGTCCAGCTCGTGCGCCGCCGACGGCTCGTCGACCCCGGCGAGCGCCGCGGCGGCGGAGACGCTGATGTCCGCCCCCGGCGCCGGTCCCAGCAGGCGGAAGAGCCGGCGGGCCGAGTCGGGCAGGGCGGCGTACGACAGGTCGAACGCGGCCCGGACGGCGGCCTGGTCGTCGCCGTCGACGCGCAGGCCGGCGAGCCGGTTCTCGGCGGTGAGCCGGGCGGTGTGCGAACTGATCGGCTCACCGGGATGGTCGATCAGGTTGGCGGCGGCGATCCGCAGGGCCAGCGGCAGTCGGGCGCAGACCTCGGCGAGTTCGGCGATCTCGGTGGATCCGGCGGCGACCCGCTCGGTGGGGATGATCCGGTTGAGCAGGGTGCTCGCCTCGTCCTCGGTGAGCACGTCCAGGTCGATCCGCCGGGCGCCGTCGACCGCGACGAGCCCACTGAGCCGGTCCCGGCTGGTGACCAGCACCAGGCAGCCCGGTGTGCCGGGCAACAGGGCACGCACCTGGTCGGCGGTGGCGACGTTGTCCAGCACCAGCAGCATCCGGCGGCCGTCGAGCATCGTGCGGAACAGGGCGGCGGCCTGTCCCGGGTCGACCGGGACCTGTTCGGCCGGCACCCCGAGGGCGTGCAGGAAGCCGGCGAGGGCCTCGCTCTCCCGGACCGGGCTGGCCGTCGAATACCCCCGCAGGTTGACGTAGAGCTGCCCGTCGGGGAACTGCCGCCGGACCCGGTGCGCCCAGTGCACCGCCAGGGCGGTCTTGCCGACCCCGGCCATGCCGGTGATGGCCGAGATGACCGGGCCGCTGGCCAACCTGGACTCGGCCAGCATCGCGCGCAGCGTGTCCATCTGGCTGGTCCGGCCGGTGAAGTACGCGACGTCGGCCGGCAGCTGTGCCGGGGGACGGTGCCCGGGGTGCCGGGGCGGTGGTGCGCTCCGCCGCGGGGGCGTCACCCCACCGCCGGACGGGACCGGACCGGGCCGGCCGGCCGCGCCGGGCAGATCCTGGCGGAGAATGCGCAGCTGTGCCTCGCGCAGCTCCGGCCCGGGCTCCACACCGAGTTGCCGGGCCAGCCGGTCGCGTATCCCGCGGTGCAGTGCCAGGGCCTGGGCCTGCTGCCCGGAGGCGGCCAGGGCCAGCATCAGCCGGGCGTGCACCTGCTCGTGCAGCGGTTCGTGGCTGGCGACGGCGTGCAGCTCACGGACCGCGAGGTCGGCCAGGCCCAGTTCGACGGCGAGCGTCGCGTAGGTGACCGCGGTGGCGATCCGGCGGCGGTTCAGGGCGGCGGCGGCGGGGTGCTGCGCCAGTCTCGGCGGAAGGTCGGCCAGCACCGGGCCACGCCAGAGGGAGAGTGCCCCGGCCAGCCGGTCGAGGCTCGGCAGGCCGCTGCCGACGCTGCCCTCGGCGCGGCCGATCAGGGTGGTGAACAGACTCAGGTCGAGCTGGCGCGGATCGACCCGCAGCCGGTAACCGCCGCCGCCGTGGGTGATGGTCGCGGTGCCGTCACCGGCCTGGGACAGCACGCGACGGAGCCGGGCCACATAGGTGTGCACGAGGTTCAGGCAGGTGTCCGGCGGGTTGTGCCCCCAGAGCAGGTCGACGATCTCCTGGCGGGGCACGGTCGCGTCCGGGTGCAGGGCGAGCAGACCGAGCAACATCCGCTGTCGGCCGGAGCCGAGCGCGACCGGCTCGGATCCGATCTGGATACTCAGTGGACCGAGTACGTCGATGCGCAGGGCGGCCGGTCGCGCCGGCGGCGCCGGACGGGGCGGTTCCGGCCCCGGCGGTTCGATCCGGGGCAGCCCGACCGCCTCGGCGATCCGCCGCAGGGATTCGGCACGAGGGCTGCGTACCCGGCCCTGTTCGATGTCGCGCACCGCGCGGACGCTGATTCCCGCCAGCTTGGCCAACTGTTCCTGGGTGAGCCCGGCACGCAGCCGCCGAACTCGGATCTCACCGCCGAAGTCGGCCATCAACCAAGGCTCCCTGTCATGGCTGTGCGACCACCCCGCCATCGCTGCCAGCATGTGATTCTGCCGGCTACACCGGTCGATAGACCATGATCCTCAACACTGAATCACCCGGTTGTGTCGCGGTCAAACCGTCCGTTCTGGACCTGATACCTGCCCTTCGGGGCAACGGTTCTGCCGGTTCTGCCGGTGCCGCCGGCCGGCCGGGTCCCCGACGGGCGGACGTTCACGCAGCTCAGAGCGGTGTTCGTGACGAAACCGCGCCGATCTGGCTGCGTCCAGTCACGGTCCAGTGCACGCCCCGTGGCGATCTCTACGGTTGGAGGCCGACGGACCGCCACCAACTGCCGGTCCCTCGCCCGAACAGCATCCGGACGACCGGCACCACCGCGTGCATCCACCACCTGATGTCCAGCCCAGTTCGAAGGTAAGGAACCGTCATGCTCGGACGCGTACCGACGTACATCCGCACCCCCGACCCGATCTCCACCGCCGGGATCACCGCCGCCCTGCGCGGCCGCAGCGAGATCGAGGTGGTGGCGGAGGGGTCGGTCACCGCCGACACCGTCGGCGTGGTCGCCACCGACGCGCTGGACCGCGACACGCTCGACGTGCTCAAGTCCGTCCGCCGGCTGGGCTGCCGGCGCTTCGTCCTGGTCGCCGCGGTCGACTCGGACGCGGCCCTGATCCCCGCCGTGGAACTGGGGGTACGCGCCCTCGCCGCGCGCACCGAGGCCACCGGCCACCGGCTGGCGCAGCTCGTCGTCAACACCGCCACCGGTGGGGCGGCGATGCCGCCGGACGTGCTCGGGCGACTGGTCAAGCAGGTGACCAGGTTGCAGCAGAACGTGCTGACCCCGCGCGGGCTGGACGTCAACGGGCTCTCGGTCCGGGAGAGCGAGATCCTGCGGCTCGTGGCGGAGGGAATGGACACCCGGGAGGTGGCGAACCGGCTGAGTTACTCGGAGCGGACCGTCAAGAACGTGCTGCACGACATCACCAGCCGGTTCCAGCTACGCAACCGGACGCACGCGGTGGCGTACGCGGTTCGCGAGGGGTTGATCTGACGGACCCGGAACAGGCCGGCGATTCCGGGCACGTTGTCACAGGTGGCTGCCACGATGGGCGGATGCGGTTCATCGACCTGGCGGCCACGTCCGCCGCCGTCAAGGCGATCTCCGGCCGACGGGCCAAGATCGATCTGCTGGCCGGGGCCCTGCGCGACCTGGCCCCCGACGAGGTCCTTGCCGGCTCCGCCTACCTGGCCGGCGAACTGCGGCAGCGGCAGACCGGGGTCGGCTACGCCAGTCTGCGCGACCTGCCCCCGCCGGCGGCCGAGCCGACGCTGACCGTGGCGGCCGTCGACGCCGCCATCGCCGAGATCGCCGGGCTCGCCGGCCCCGGCTCGCAGGGCCGGCGGCGTGACCTGCTCGGTGCGCTGTTCACCGCCGCCACCGCCGACGAGCAGCGGCTCCTCGTCGGGCTCTTCAGCGGCGAGTTGCGCCAGGGCGCGCAGGCCGGGCTGCTCGCCGACGCGGTCGCCCGCGCCGCCGGTGTGCCGGTCGCCGTCGTACGGCGGGCCCTGCTGCTCGCCGGTGACCTGAAGGCCGTCGCGGTCGCCGCGCTGACCGGGGGAGAGGCCGCGCTCGCCGGGTTCGCGCTGCGGGTCGGGCGCCCGCTGACCCCGATGCTGGCGCAGAGCGCGCCCTCGGTCGACGAGGCGTTCGGCACCGTCGGCGCACCCGCCGTCGTCGACGTCAAGCTCGACGGCATCCGGATCCAGGTGCACCGGTCCGGCACCGACGTCGCCGTCTTCACCCGCAGTCTCGACGAGATCACGCCCCGGGTGCCGGAGGTGGTGGCGGCCGTCCGCGCGCTGCCCGTCCGGGAGGTGGTGCTCGACGGCGAGGCCATCGCCCTCGACGCGACCGGGCGGCCCCGACCGTTCCAGGAGACGTCCAGCCGGGCCGCGACCCGCGGTGCCCGCCGGGCGGTGACCGCCCAGGTCAAGGGCGCCGGGCGGGCAAAATCCGGCAGCCCGGGGGCCCCGGCGACGGCGGGCGACGAACCGGCCGGCAGCGGACCGGTCGGCGCCGGCCCGACGATCGCGGTGGCCGCCGGCGCCACCACGGCCGCGTCGACGGGCGGCGGGGTCGCGCTCACGCCGTACTTCTTCGATCTGCTGCACCTCGACGGCACCGACCTGCTCGACGCGCCCGGCCGGGACCGCTGGGCCGCGCTCGCCGACGCGGTCGCCGCGCCCCTGCTCGTCGGCCGCACCACGGTCGACTCGGTCGAGGCGGCGGCCGCCGCCTTCACCGCCGCGCTCGACGCCGGCCACGAGGGCGTCGTCGTCAAGGCGCCGGACGCGCCGTACGAGGCGGGCCGGCGGGGCGCCGCCTGGATCAAGGTCAAGCCCCGCCACACCCTCGACCTGGTCGTGCTCGCGGTCGAGTGGGGCAGCGGCCGGCGGCAGGGCTGGCTGTCCAACCTCCACCTCGGCGCCCGCGACCCCGCCACCGGCGGGTTCGTGATGCTCGGCAAGACGTTCAAGGGACTGACCGACGAACTGCTGCGCTGGCAGACCGAACGGTTCCTCGGCCTGGCCGTCGAGCGCGGAGACTGGGTGGTGACCGTACGGCCCGAGCAGGTCGTCGAGATCGCGTTCGACGGGGTACAGCGCAGCACCCGCTATCCGGGCGGGGTGGCGCTACGGTTCGCGCGGGTGGTCCGCTACCGCGACGACAAGACCGCCGCGCAGGCCGACACCATCGACGCCGTACGGGCGATCCACGGCGGCTGACCCGGGCCGGCCGCTCAGTCGCGGGTCGCGGCGGCGGGCGGCGCCACCGCCGGCGCCTCCAGCCGGTCGCCGCGCGGCCGGCGCTTCCCGCTGCGGGCGTGCGCCTCGCGGCGGGCCACGTAGCCGTAGCCGACCAGGGCCATCCCGGCGAACAGCCACCACTGGACCACGTAGCCGCCGTTCTGCCAGTTGTTCTCGTGCCGGATCGGGATCGGAACGAACGCCGCGTCGGCGGCCGGGGTCTGCTCGTCGACCAGCAGATAGGCCCCGTACGTCGGGTAGGGCAGCTCGGCGGCCAGTTCCGGCACCGCGATCCGGCGGGTCTCGATCCGGCCGTCCCGGCGGCCGATGGTGCCCGGCTGGCTCTCCGACAGGTGCACCCGCCCGACGATGGTCACCTCGCCCTCGGGTGCCGGCGGCACCTCCGGCTGCGCGGCCGCGCCGCCCGGCGCCGGCGGTACCCAGCCCCGGTCGACCAGCACCGCGGTCCCGTCGGCCAGCACCAGCGGTACGACGATCTCGAACCCGACCCGGCTCTCGACGCTACGGGCCCGGACCAGGACGACGTTGGTGCTGTCGTAGCGGCCGGTGACCGTGACCCTGGTCCACGCCGCGTCCCGGTGCGGGGCCGGGCCGGCCGTGCCGGCGCCACCGCCGGGGGCGGCGAGGACCTCGGTCAGCGGCACCGGGTCGAGCCGCCCGGCCGCGTCGATCCGCTCGTTGATCGCCGATCGCTGCTCGTACCGGCTCAACTGCCAGTTGCCGAGCATGACCATCACCACCGACGCGGCCACCGTCAGCGCGAGAATGCCCAGCCAGCGTGGGGTCAGCAGGAACCGGTACACAGCACGAGGCTACCCGTGTGACCCGAGCCACTACGCTGGTGCCCGGATCGGCGCCCCCGCGCCCTTGCCCCTACCCGGTATGGTCGCCCGCGGCGGCCGGTCGCGTCGATACCGACAGGAGCCGGCAAGCCGACTCCACACCCGTTTCCACGACACCCGCACCGGGCCGTCCAACGACCATGAGGAGCCGACGATGACCGCCGTACCACGCGTGGTGGTGAGTGCCCCGTCGTCCGGCCACGGCAAGACGGCCGTCGCCGTCGGCCTGCTCGCCGCCTGCGCCGCCCGGGGGCTGACCGCCGCCGGCTTCAAGGTCGGCCCCGACTACACCGACGCCGGCTACCTCGGGCTGGCGGCCGGCCGGGTCGGCCGCAACCTCGACCCCCGGCTGGTCGGCCCGCAGCGGATCGCGCCGCTGTTCGCCCACGGCAGCGCGGGCGCCGACATCGCCGTCGTCGAGGGCACCATGGGCCTGTTCGACAGCCTCGCCGGCCGGGCCGAGAGCGACTCGACCGCCGGGGTCGCGTCGGTGCTGCGGGCACCGGTGGTGCTCGTCGTCGACGTCGCCGCGATGGGCCAGTCGGTGGCCGCGCTGGTGCACGGCTTCCGGGCGTACGACGAACTGCTCTGGCTCGGCGGCGTGATCCTCAACCGGGTCGCGTCCGACCGGCACGAGCAACTGCTGCGCGACGCGCTGGAGGACATCGGGGTGCCGGTCTTCGGCGCGCTGCGCCGCCGTGACCTGCCCGCCGTCCTGCCCGCCCGCCAGCACGGCGTGGTGCCGGTCGCGCACCGCACCGTCGAGGCGCTGCGGGCCGTACGCCGCCTGGGCGAGGCCATCGCCGGCGCCGTCGACCTCGACCGGCTGCTGGCGGTGGCGCGGTCGGCGCCCCGGCTGTCCGGCGAGGCGTGGTCCGCCGCCGCCGCGTTCGCCGACGCGCCGCCGCTGCCGGTCGGCCCGGGCGGTCGCCGCCCGGTGATCGCGGTCGCCGGCGGCCCCGCCCTGTCCTACGGCTACGCCGAGACGGCCGAGCTGCTCGCCGCCGCCGGCGCGACCGTGGTGGCCGTCGATCCGCTGGTTGACGAGGCCCTGCCGGCCGGGACCGACGCGCTGGTGATCGGCGGTGCGCTGCCGGAGACGTACGCCGAGGAGCTGTCGGCCAACCGGCGGCTCTGCGCGGCCGTCGCCGAGCTGGCCCGCGCCGGCCGGCCGGTGCTCGCCGAAGGCACCGGACTGCTGTGGCTGGCCCGCGAGTTCGACGGCCGCCCGATGTGCGGGGTGCTCGACGCGACCGGGGTGAGCATGGACCAGATCGTGGTCGGCTACCGGGAGGCGACCGCGCGGGCCTCGACCGCCGTCGCACCGCTGGGCGCCCGGCTGGTCGGCTACAAGCACCACCGTGGCGTGGTCAACCCGCGGGCCGGCCAGGCGCCGGCGTGGACCTGGGCGGCCGGGGCGCCCGAGGGGTTCGTCTGGCGGCGGGTGCACGCGTCGCAGCTGACCCTGCACTGGGCCGGCAACCCGGAGATCGCGCACCGGCTGGTCGCGGCGTCGACGCCGTCGCCCGCCGCCCTGGCGCCGGGTGCTGTCCCGGCGCAGGGCGGTGCCCCGGCCCCGGCGAACGGCGGACCGGTGCTCACGAAGACCGGACCGTCGGCGCCGGTGCCCGCGCAGGCCGGCGCTCCGGTGTCCGCACCGGCCGGCGTCCCGGTGTCCGCACCGGCCGGCGTTTCGGTGTCCGGCGCCGCGCCGGTGGTGCAGCCCGCTCCCGCGCCGGTGCCGGCGGGAGCCGTGCCACCCGCCGCGTCGGGGTCGGCGGCTCCGGTACCCGGGGCGGTCGACCTCACCGACGAGCCGACCGCCGACGTCCGCCCGCCGGCCACCCGGCCGGCCGCGCCCACGACACCCGTCGGCACACCCGACGCCGGAAGGGCCGCTCCGCCGGCCGTTGGCGGAGCTGAGGGGGAGGCGTGACCGGCCACGTCGCGGTCCGCCGGTTCCCGACGCTGACCGTGTCGGCGCCCCGGATGCACGTACGGCCCCTGGAGGCCGGCGACGCCAAGGCGGTCACGGAGGTGTTCGCCGACAAGCAGACCCAGCGCTGGCTGCCGTTCCCCCGGGAGTACGGCCAGATCGAGGGCCTTGCCTGGTGCACCGAGATGGCCCAGGAACGGCGGGACAGCGGCAGCGGCGACCACTACGGGGTCGTCCGGCGCGAGGACGACCGGCTGGTCGGCTGCCTGTGGACCAAGCGCACCGACTGGGTGGGCCGGGTGACCGAGGTGTCGTACGCGATGGCGCCGCACGCCCGCGGGTTCGGTATGGCGGCCGAGGCGGTCGACGCGCTGGCCATCGCGTTGCTCCTGGAGCACGGCTTCCAGCGGATCGAACTGCGGGTCGCGCCGGGCAACGTGGCGTCCCGGCGGGTGGCGGAGAAGGCCGGCTTCACCTACGAGGGCCTGTTGCGTAACGCGGGCCACGTGCACAGCGGCCGGGTCGACCTGGAGGTCTGGTCGTTCGTCGCCGCCGACCTGCGTTGACGGTCGCGGGCCGGCCCGCCCGGTCCGGGACCGCCCGATGGAGGACGAACCACCCGCCGGCCCGGCCGCCCGCCGCGGCGTGGCGGCGGGCAGGCCGCTGTTCCGATCCACAGCGAGTTCGCTGTGGATACGCCGGATTCGCTGTGGCGCGGGACAGCATCACCAGGCCGCCGTGGCGGCCGGCGGTCCTGACGTGCCCGCCGGCCGGGATCGGCGTGGGCGGCCTGGGCGCCGTCATCTGATGATGGCCGACGACGGCGGGACGAAGTCGCGTGTCGGTTGACCCTTCAGGGCCTCGCGCAGCGTCGTCGCCACCGAGTCGATCGGTTTGTTCGACTGCCAGTCGCCGACGGCGTTGAACGGATTGTCCGGGTCGGCGATGAAGCTGGCGGCCGCCAACTCCGGGGTGAACCCGACGAACCACGCCGACCGGGTGCTGTCCGTCGTACCGGTCTTGCCGGCGACGGGCCGCCCGACCGTTCCGCGTACCGAGTCCGCGGTTGACCAGCCGCCGCAGGAGCCGGCGGCCGGGCGGTCGGCGACCGGGCAGCGGGCCGCGTCGGCCGCCGCCCGCGCGACGTCCTTGCTGACCTCCTGCCGGCACCGGGGCTGCGCCACGTCGACCTGTTCCCCCTCGGCGTTGGTGAACTTCGCCTGCGCGCCGTCGGGTCCGAGCACCGACAGCACCGGCATCGGCTCGCAGTAGAGACCGTCCCCGGCGACGGTGGCGTACGCGTTGGCCATCTCCAGCGGTGTCGCGTCGGACACCCCGAGCGTGAACGCGCCCCAGCCCTTGGCCTTTTCGGGTGACGCCTGGTTGCGGTCGACCTCGGTCCGCCACCGCAGGCCGAGCCGTTCGGCCATCCTCACCACCTTGTCGGCGCCGACCTCCTGTTCGAGCTGGACGAAGTACGTGTTGACCGACTGGCCGAACCCGGACCACATGGCGTGCCGGCCGGTCATCGCGGCACTGGCGTTCGACGGGCACCAGTAGCCGCCGCAACTCGACGGTCCGCCGTCACCGGGGTAGATGGACCGCATCCGGTACGGCGAGTTGTACGCCGTCGACAGCGGCTTGCCGGCGTCGAGGGCGGCGAGCATGGTGAACATCTTGAACGTCGAGCCGGCCTGGTAGCCGGGCATGTCGCCGCCGCCGAGCAGCGGGTTGACGGTGTTCGGATAGTTGCCCTTGATCCGTGCGCGCTTCTTCGGGTCGGAGTGGCTGCCGTTCTCGCTCTGGTCCAGCGAGTAGACCCGGTTGACCGCCATCGCCTTGACGTTGCCGGTGCCCGGCTCGACCAGGACGATGCCGTGGGCGAACCGGCTGTCGACCGACTCCCGGCCGCTGACGTTGTCCTCCGCGATCTCCTGCACCTTCGGGTCGAGGGAGGTGACGATCGTGTAGCCACCCCGGCGCAGCTTGTCCTCGCGCTCCAATGGGTTGCCGCCGAACGCGGGCTGCGCACCCCACCAGTTCTTGAAGTAGTCGCAGAAGAAGCCCCAGCTGTTCTGCGCCTTCGCGATCGAGGCGCAGTCGTTGGGCGGGGTGGTGAGCTTCAGCGTGATCGGTTCTTCCTTGGCCTGCGCGGCGGCGTCGGGGGAGATGTATCCGATCGACGTCATCCGGTCGATGACGTAGTTGCGCCGCGCGGTGGCGGCCCCCTTGTCCCGGCTGGCCGGGTCGTACTCGGACGGGGCCTTGACCAGGCCGGCGAGGGTGGCCGCCTCGATGATGGTGAGGTCCTTCGGCAGCTTGGAGAAGAAGACCTCGGAGGCGGCGTAGATGCCGTACGCGCGGTGCCCGAAGTACGCCGAGTTGAGATAGCGCTCCAGGATCTCGGTCTTGGAGATCTGCTTCTCGAGTTCGGTGGCGAGCCGCATCTCGCGGATCTTGCGGCCGCTGGTCTGTTCGGTCGCCGCCTGCACCTCGACCGGGCTCTGCGCGCTGTCCCGCAGTGCCATCCGGACGTACTGCATGGTCAGCGTCGAGGCGCCCTGGGAGACCGCGCCGGACTGCTGGTTGGCCACGAACGCGCGGGCGATGCCCTTGGCGTCGACGCCGTTGTGTTCGTAGAACCGGGAGTCCTCCGAGGCCACGATGGCCTGCTGGATGTGCGGCGACATCTGGGAGATGGGGGTGTAGCGCCGGTGCTCCTCGTAGAACATCGTCAGCAGCGTCTTGCCGTCGTTGGCGTAGACGTAGGTGGTCTGCGCCGGCGGCACGGTACGCAGTTCGCGCGGCATGTTCTGGATGATCTCGGCGCCGGCCTTGGCGCCCAACCCCCCGATCGCGACCAGCGGGTACGCGACGGCCGACACGATCACTCCGGCGATGAGACCGGCCCGGAGGAGAGGGGCGAGCCGGCCGAGAACATGAAGGGTGCGGTTCGTCACCCTTTGAAGGTATGACAAATACTGTTATGACCTGATTAAAAGGGCCAAACGCGTCGCTGGTCAGCCGGCCCGTCGTACGGCTGGCGACAGCGTCTCCCGCATGCTGTATCCCGGATCGACCGGCAGGGGATCCGGGACCCCGACCGGCAGGGATCCCGGACCGTGGCCGGCAGGGGACGCGAAGGGATGGAGGGCGACGGATGACCGTCGAAGACCTGGCCCACCACGGTGACGCAGAGGCCACCCCCGGACTGGTCGACCTCGCGGTCAACGTCCGACGCGACCCGATGCCGCCCTGGCTCGCCGGGCCGATCGCCGCGACCCTGTACGACCTGGCCGGCTATCCCGACGCGCGCCCGGCGACCGCCGCCGTCGCCGCCCGCCACCGCCGCCCCGCCGACGAGGTGCTGCTCACCGCCGGCGCCGCCCAGGGCTTCGTGTTGCTGGCCCAGGCGCTGCGCGGCGCCCGCCGGCCGATCGTCGTCCACCCCCAGTTCACCGAGCCCGAAGCGGCGCTGCGGGCCGCCGGGCACCCGGTCGAACGGGTCCTGCTGCCGGCCGCCACCGGCTTCCGGCTGGACCCCGCACTCGTGCCGCCCGACGCCGATCTCGTCTTCGTCGGAAACCCCACCAACCCCACGTCGGTGCTGCACCCGGCCGCCGACCTCGCCGCGCTGGCCCGGCCGGGCCGCGTCCTCGTCGTCGACGAGGCGTTCGCCGACACCACCGCCCGTACCGGCGTACCCGGGGAACCCGAGTCGCTCGCCGACCGACGCGACCTGCCCGGCCTGGTGGTCCTACGCAGCCTGACCAAGACCTGGGGGTTGGCCGGGCTGCGGATCGGATACCTTCTCGGCCCCGCCGACCTGGTCGCGCGGCTCGCCGCGGCGCAGCCGCTCTGGGCGGTCTCGACCCCGGCCCTCGCCGCCGCCACCGCCTGCGCCGGGCCGTGGGCGGTGGCGGCCGAGCGGGAGATCGCGGTACGGCTCACCGCCGACCGGGACCACCTGGTCGCCCGCCTGCGGGCGCTGTCCGGCGTGACCGTCGCCGGCCGGCCGTCGAGCGCCTTCGTACTGGTCAACATCGCCGGCGCCGAACGGATCCGACTGGCGCTGCGCGAGCGCGGCTACGCGGTACGGCGCGGCGACACGTTCCCGGGGCTGGGCGCCGACTGGCTGCGGATCGCCGTCCGGGACACTGCCACCACGGACGGCTTCGTCTCGACGCTGGCCGAGGTGCTCGACGAGGTGCCGGCCGCAGTCGGGTCGGCCGATGCCGGGTCGGGCGCCGCGGCGGCCCTGACGGGAAGGACTTGAGGATGCGTGAAACCCTGGCCGCGATCCGGCCGCTGGACGCCGACGCCATGGCGGCGGCCCGCGCGCTGCACGCCCGGCTGACCAAGCCGGCCGGCTCGCTGGGCACGCTCGAAGAGCTGTCGGTACGCCTCGCCGGTCTCGCCGGGACCTGCCCGCCACCGCTGCCCGGGCCGGCCGCCGTCGGCGTCTTCGCCGGTGACCACGGTGTGCACGCCCAGGGGGTCACCCCCTGGCCGCAGGAGGTGACGGCCCAGATGGTCGCCAACATCCTCGGCGGCGGAGCCGTG
Source organism: Polymorphospora rubra (assembly GCF_018324255.1). Lineage (GTDB taxonomy): Bacteria > Actinomycetota > Actinomycetes > Mycobacteriales > Micromonosporaceae > Polymorphospora > Polymorphospora rubra. The sequence goes on along the minus strand of NZ_AP023359.1, from coordinate 1,007,246 downwards.
ATCAACGCCTTCGCCCGCCAGGTCGGCGCCCGGGTCACCGTCGTCGACGTCGGCGTCGCCGGTCCGCCCGCCGACGCACTCGCCGAGCCCGCCACCGACGTCGCCACCGGACCCGCCGCCGAGCCCGCCCCGGCCGGGCCGATCGGTGCCGGCCCGCCCGGGGACGCACCGGAACTGGTCCAGGCCCGGGTCCGGGCCGGCACCCGGGACCTGGCCGTCGGGCCGGCGCTGACCCGGGACGAGGTCGTCGCCGCCGTCGCGGTCGGCATCGACACCGCCCACCGGCTGGTCGACGCCGGCGCCGGACTGCTGGTCACCGGCGACATGGGCATCGCCAACACCACGCCGGCCGCCGCCCTCGTGGCCGCGTTCACCGGCGCCGACCCGCTCGACGTCACCGGTCGGGGACCGGGATCGACGACGGGACGTACGAGCGCAAGGTGGCCGTCGTGCGGGCCGCGCTCGCCCGGCACACCCCGGACCCCGGCGACCCGGTCGGCGTGCTCGCGGCGGTCGGCGGGCTGGAGCACGCCGCCCTGGCCGGCTTCGTGCTGGCCGGCGCCGCCCGCCGGGTACCGGTCCTGGTCGACGGGGTCATCGCGGCGTCCGGGGCACTGGCCGCCGCCGCCCTGGCCCCCGACGCCCGTGGGGCCATGGTCGCCGGGCACCGCTCGGCGGAGCCGGGCGCCACGGTCGCGCTGCGGCACCTGGGCCTCACCCCGCTGCTCGACCTCGGGATGCGGCTCGGCGAGGGCTCCGGCGCCATGCTCGCCGTGCCCGTCGTCGCCGCGGCCGTCCGGGTGCTGCACGAGGTGGCGACCTTCGACTCGGCGGGGGTGTCCAGCAAATGAGCGACCCGGGCCTTTACCCGCTGGCGCTGCGGCTCGCCGGCCGCCGGGTGCTGGTCGTCGGTGGCGGAGCGGTGGCCACCCGGCGCGTGCCGGCCCTGCTCGACGCCGGCGCGGAGGTGCTGGTGGTGGCGCCCCGGCTGACCCCGGCCCTGCGCGCGTACGCCGACGCCGGCCGGGTCGCCTGGGCCGAGCGGCGGTTCGAGCCGTCCGATGTGGACGATGTCTGGCTGGTGCAGGTGGCGGTCGACGACCCGGTCGCCGCGGCCGAGGTGAGCGCCGCCGCCGACGCGCGCCGGACCTTCTGCGTACGCGCCGACGACCGGTTCGCCGCGACCGCCTGGACGCCGGCGACCGCCCGGCACGGCACGGTGACGGTGGCGGTGACCGCCGGCGGCGACCCACGGCGGGCGGTCGCCGTCCGCGACGCCATCCGCGACCGGCTCGCCGACGGCACGCTGCACAGCGGCCAGCCGCCGGTCGCCGGTCAGGTGGCACTGGTCGGCTCCGGCCCCGGCGATCCGGAACTGATCACCGTGAAGGGCCGGCGGCTGCTCGCCCGCGCCGACGTCGTGGTCGCCGACCGGCTGGTGCCGGGGCTGCTGCTCGACGAACTCGGCCCGGACGTCGAACTGGTCGACGCTTCCAAGATCCCCTACGGGCCGGCCCGGGCCCAGGAGGAGATCAACCGGATCATTGTCGACCGGGCGCTGGCCGGCCGTTTCGTCGTCCGGCTCAAGGGCGGCGACCCGTACGTCTTCGGCCGTGGCGGCGAGGAGGCGGTGGCCTGTACGCGGGCCGGGGTGCCGGTCGTCGTCGTACCCGGGGTCACCAGTTCCATCGCGGCGCCGGCCGGCGCCGGCATCCCGGTGACCCACCGTGGCGTCGCGCACGAGTTCACCGTCGTCTCCGGCCACGTCGGCCCGGACGATCCGGCGTCGCTGGTCGACTGGCCGGCGCTGGCCCGGATGCGGGGCACCCTGGTCGTGCTGATGGGGCTGAAGAACCTGCCGGCGATCACCGCGACGCTCCAGGCGCACGGCCGGGCACCGGCCACGCCGGCGGCGGTGGTGCAGGAGGGTACGACCGGCGCCCAGCGGGTGCTGCGCTCGACGCTCGGCGAGGTGGCGGGCGCGGCGGTGGCCGAGGGCTTCCGGCCGCCGTCCGTGGTCGTCGTCGGCGACGTGGTCCACGCCCTCGACCCGGCCGGTGTCCCTCCGGCCGCCGGCGGCGTTCCAGCTGCCGGCGGCGTCCCGGCCCCCGGCGGCGACGGGGCGGCCGGCAGCGGGATGTTCGGCGCGCCGGACGACGAAGGCGTGGGCGACGCGGGGTGACCCGCGCTGCCCACGCCCTCGAACGGTGTGGTCAGACCTTGACGGCGTCGTCCAGCAGCAGCGCGCACCGGATCAGGCCGAGGTGGCTGTAGGCCTGCGGGTGGTTGCCCAGCCCGCGCTCGACCATCGGGTCGTACTGCTCCGGCAGCAGCCCGGTCGGGCCCGCCGTGTCGATCATCTGGGTGAACAGTTCCTCGGCGTCGCTGCGCCGGCCGGTGCGCAGGTAGGCCTCGATCAGCCACGCCGTGCAGATGTGGAAGCCACCCTCCCGGCCCGGCAGGCCGTCGTCCCACCGGTAGCGGTAGACGACCGGACCGCTGCGCAGGTCGGACTCGACCTTGAGCACGGTCGCGAGGAACCGGGGGTCGTCGTCGGGAAGCAGCCCGGACAGGCCGATCCACAGCGAGGACGCGTCCATCTCCTCGTCGCCGTACGCGACCGTGTAGGCGCCGGCACCCTCGTGCCAGCCGTGCTCCAACACGTTCTGCCCGATCCGGTCCCGCAGCTCGACCCACTCCGGCCGGTCGCCGTCGCCGTGCCGTCGTACGACGTGCAGGGCCCGGTCGACGGTCATCCAGCACATGACCTTCGAGAAGACGTGGTGCCGGGGAGGGAGGCGGGCTTCCCACAGTCCGTGGTCGGGCTCGTGCCAGCGGCGTTCGACCGCCTGCACCATCGCCTCGATGACCCGCCACTCGTCGTCGCGTACCGCGCCGCGCGCGTCGGCCACGGCCGCCAGCAGATCGGCGACCGGCCCGAACACGTCGAGCTGGAGCTGGTGGTTGGCGAGGTTGCCGACCCGGACCGGCCGCGAGCCGGCGTATCCGGGCAGGGTGTCGATGACCGCCTCGGCGCCGAGTTCGTAGCCCTCGACGGTGTAGAGCGGGTGCAGCCGTTCGGGGTGGCCGCCGGTGCGCTCGATGCAGCCGTCGACCCAGCGCAGCAGCCCCTCGGCCTCCTCCAGCGAGCCGAGGTCGACCAGTGCGCGGGCGGTCATCGCCGCGTCGCGCAGCCAGCAGTAGCGGTAGTCCCAGTTGCGGACCCCGCCCACCTCCTCGGGCAGCGAGGTGGTGGCGGCGGCGAGGATCGACCCGGTCGCCTCGTGGCACAGGCCGCGCAGGGTGAGCGCACTGCGCGTCACCAGGTCGCGGGCGTGCGACGGCAGCTTCAGGCCGGCCGCCCAGTCCCGCCACGGCTGCTCGGCGGCGTGCTGCCGGTCGTGCAGGGCGATGGCGTGGTGTTCGAGGCTGTGCGAGCCGAACCGCAGCTCCAGGGTGACCGAGCCGCCGGCCGAGGACAGGTCGACGACGGCGCGGGCGGTGTCGTATCCGCCGTCCTCGGTGACGTCCCACTCGATGCCGGGGGAGTAGAGCGCCACCGGCTCGTTGGAGCCGAGCACCAGCAGGCCGTCGCCGACCGGCTGGAGGCGTACGGCGACCTGGCCGAACTCCGGTCGCGGGGCGAACTCGACGCGGACCCGGCCGGCGCCGGTGAGTACCCGGATCAGCGTGGAGTCGCCGCCCGGGATGACGGTCTCGCCGGCGGCGCCGTCGGCGGCCGGGCAGTCGAGCCAGTCGGTGACGGTCAGGCCCGACCAGCGGGTCTCCACCGTCATCGTGCCCGGCCGGTAGCGCTGGCCGAGCGGCAGCCCGCCCCGGTCGGGGGCCACGCTGAAGTGGCCGGCCGGGGTGCCGCCGAGCAGGTCGGCGAAGATCGCCGACGAGTCCGGCTTCGGGTGGCACAGCCAGGTGACCCGGGCCTCCGGGGTGAGCAGGGCGACGGTACGCCCGTTGGCGAGCATCGAGTGCCGCTCGATCGGTACGGCCCGCTCGCCGAAGAGCCAGTTGCGCCGGGTCTCCAGCAGCAGGCCGAGCAGCCGGGCCGCCTCGACCGGGCTGTCGACGTGGAAGTCGGCCCGGGTCTCCCCGTCGCCGATCTTGATCCCGACGTCGGGCCCGTGCAGGATGCCGAACGCGTTCTCGTCGGTGACGTCGTCACCGAGGTAGAGCACGCCGCTGGCCGAGAGCTGGGTGCGGAGCTGGTCGATGGCCAGGCCCTTGTGGGTGGCGATCACCGACAGCTCGATGACCTCCTTGCCCCGGGTGACCGTGACGTCCGGCCAGTTCACCGGACCGGCCTCGACCGCCGCGACCACCTCGTCGCGGACCTGCGGGTCGGCGCCCCGGGTGTGTACGGCGATGCTCGCCGGCTTGCTCTCCAGCCGTACGCCGGGCTTGTCGGCGACGATCCGGCGCAGTTCGGCCCGCAGCCGGGTGCGGACCTCGACGAGTTCGGGCGAGAGCCGCTCGACGAAGCCGATGTCGAACTCGGAGCCGTGGCTGCCCACCAGGTGCACCTCGCTGGGCAGCCGGGAGAGCGTGGCCAGGTCGCGCAGCGCCCGACCGGAGACCACGGCGACCGTGGTCTGCGGCAGGGCGGCCAGCGCCCGGATCGCGGCGACCGACTCGGGCAGCGGGACGGCCTTGGTCGGATCGGTCACGATCGGCGCCAGGGTGCCGTCGTAGTCGCAGGCGACGAGCAGGATGGGCAGGCGGGCGACGCGGCCGATGGCGGCGCGCAGCGCCGGGTCCATCAGGTCGGCGCCGCGCGGACCTGCCTCCAGGACAGAAGTGTTCACGCCGCCTCCGTCTCGGGCACCCCGAGCTCGTTGAGGAACGACCGGGCCCACTGGCCCACGTCGTGGGTCCGCAGGTGCCGCTGCATGATGCGCATCCGGCGACGGGCCTCCACGTTGTCGACGTGCACGGCCCTTAGCAGGGCGTCCTTGACCCCGTCGGGGTCGTGCGGGTTACAAAGAAATGCCTGGCGCAGCTCCGTTGCCGCGCCGGCGAACTCACTGAGCACGAGCGCGCCGCCAGTGTCGGCGCGCGATGCAACGTACTCCTTGGCCACCAGATTCATTCCGTCTCGAAGCGGGGTCACCATCATGACGTCGGCGGCGCAGTAGAGCGCCGCCAGCTCACTGCGAGAGTACGACTGGTGGAGGTAATGCACAGCAGGCACGCCGACTCGGCCGAATTCGCCATTAATCCGACCAACTTCGCGCTCTACCTTTACCCGTAGCGCCTGGTAGTGCTCGACCCGTTCGCGGCTGGGCGTGGCGACCTGCACCATAACCGCGTCGGGAACTGTCAGCTTTCCGTCAGAGAGCAGCTCGCGGAACGCCTTCAGACGCAGCTCGATCCCCTTGGTGTAGTCCAGCCGGTCCACCCCGAGGATCACCGTCTTCGGATCGCCCAGCTCGGCCCGGATCTGCTTCGCCCGGGCCTGGACCGTCGGGTCGGACGCCATCCGCTCCATCTCGGCGACGTCGATCGAGATCGGGAAGGCGCCCGCCTTGACCGTCCGGCCGTCGACCTCGATCGTCTGCCCCGAGTAGCGCAGGCCGAGCAGGTGCCGGGCCAGCCGGACGAAGTTCTGCGCCGCCAGCCGCTGCTGGAAGCCGACCAGGTCGGCGCCGAGCAGGCCGCGCAGCACCTCGGCGCGCAGCGGCATCTGCATGAACAGCTCGATCGGCGGGAACGGGATGTGCAGGAAGAAACCGATCCGCAGGTCGGGACGCAGTTCGCGGAGCATCGCCGGCACCAGTTGGAGCTGGTAGTCCTGCACCCAGACGGTGGCGCCCTCGGCCGCCGCGTCCGCCGCCGCCTCGGCGAACCGCGCGTTGACCAGCCGGTACGCCTCACGCCAGCGGCGCTTGTAGGCCGGGGTCTCCACCGCGTCGTGGTAGAGCGGCCAGATCGTGGCGTTGGACTGGCCCTCGTAGTAGCGTTCGAGTTCGTCGGCGCTCAGCGGCACCGGATGCAGGTGGATGCCCTCCACCTCGAAGGGCTCCGGTGCGGCGCCCACCCCACCGGCCCAGCCGACCCAGGTCCCCTTGTGCTGGGCCAGCACCGGGTGCAGGGCGGTGACCAGACCACCCGGACTCCGCCGCCATTGCCGCCCCTCGGGTGTGTTCACCTCGTCGACGGGCAGGCGGTTGGCTACGACCACGAATGAGCTGCGAACCGTCACGCTCCGTACACCTCCGGTGATTACGGGTCTCGCGGAGAGCCTACTTCGCGCGGTTGATCCGCCGGCGTCCCCGGTTGTCTTTGGTGCCCAGCCCGCCGCGACCGTCAAACCCGCAGGCCGTACCCCTGATTGTGCGGCCTGTGTCACCTCGCGTCTGCGGTCTGCGCCACGCGTTCCGGGTCGACTCGGGCGCGGAACCGGTGGATTGCCGGCGGGTGACACGCTGAGGCGGTGTCCGTCTTCGATACCGACCGGCCGCGCAACGCGTGGCTCGGACCGCTCGCCATCGCGGTCGTCCTGCTCGCCGTGATCGGCGGCGCCGTGGGTTTCCTGCTGGCCACCAACGGTGGCGACGACGAGCCGGGGCTGGGCGCCGGCCCGGACCCGACCGTGCGCCCGACCCTGGTCGCCGAGGCGCCCGACACCCCGACGTACGCCCCGGATCCGACGTACGCCCCGACCCCGACCGGACAGCCGGTGCGGACGACGGCGCCCGGGCACGGCCGGCCGACGACCTGTCCGGCGCACACCGTGACCCTGGCCAGGGAAACGGGTTCGGCCGGTGACCTGTCGCTCACCCTCTACCTGCGCACCCGGCACTCCGAGGTGTGGATCTGCACCGACCCGCACGGCACGCTGTTCTACCAGGGCCACTCCGGGCAGCCGGGGGAGAAACTGGTCGAGGGCGTCAACGCGCTGTTCCTCACCGACGTCTCGGCGACCGGCGGCGGCTACGTGGCGACCAACCACACCGACCGGGGGACCACCCGTTACCGGGTGACCGCCGACAAGCTGGTGATCGAGCACGAGGGTGGCGGGGCGGAGACCCAGCCCGCGATCTGACCCCGGCGGTCGGGGTGATGTGCGTCCACCGGCCCCGACCTGTCAGGATTGACGACGGCGTTCGCCGACTTTCGCAGCGATTCTGGAGGTAGGCCGCACCGTGGCCCAGTACATCTACGTCCTGGAGAAGGCCCGTAAGGCGCACGGCGACAAGGTCGTGCTCGACAACGTGACGCTCAGCTTCCTGCCGGGCGCCAAGATCGGTGTGGTCGGCCCCAACGGCGCGGGCAAGTCCAGCCTGCTCAAGATCATGGCAGGGCTGGACCGCCCCAGCAACGGCGAGGCCCGGCTGATGCCCGGCTACACCGTCGGCATGCTGGCCCAGGAGCCGCCGCTCAACGACGCCAAGACCGTCCTCGGCAACATCGAGGAGGCGGTCGCGGAGACCAAGGCCAAGCTGGAGCGGTTCAACAAGATCGCCGAGCAGATGGCGACCGACTACTCCGACGAGCTGATGGAGGAGATGGGCAAGCTCCAGGAGGAGCTCGACCACGCCGACGCGTGGGACATCGACTCCAAGCTCGAACTCGCCATGGACGCGCTGCGCTGCCCGCCGCCGGACGCCGACGTCACCCAGCTCTCCGGCGGTGAGCGCCGCCGGGTCGCACTGTGCAAGCTGCTGCTGGAGGCGCCCGACCTGCTGCTGCTCGACGAGCCGACCAACCACCTCGACGCCGAGAGCGTGCAGTGGCTGGAGCAGCACCTGGCCAAGTACGCCGGCACCGTCATGGCGATCACCCACGACCGCTACTTCCTCGACAACGTCGCCGGCTGGATCCTCGAGCTGGACCGGGGCCGGGCCATCGGCTACGAGGGCAACTACAGCACCTACCTGGACAAGAAGGCCCAGCGGCTGGCCGTGCAGGGGCGCAAGGACGCCAAGATGCAGAAGCGGCTCACCGAGGAACTCGAGTGGGTCCGCTCCAACGCCAAGGCGCGGCAGACCAAGTCCAAGGCCCGCCTCGACCGCTACGAGGAGATGGCGAACGAGGCGGAGAAGACCCGCAAGCTCGACTTCGAGGAGATCCAGATCCCGCCGGGCCCGCGGCTGGGCAACACGGTCATCGAGGTCGGCGGCCTGCGCAAGGGCTTCGACGGCCGGGTCCTGATCGGCGACCTGAGCTTCTCGCTGCCACGTAACGGCATCGTCGGCATCATCGGCCCCAACGGCGTCGGCAAGACCACGCTGTTCAAGACCATCGTCGGCCTCGAGCAGCCGGACGCCGGCTCGGTCAAGATCGGTGAGACGGTCAAGCTGTCGTACGTCGACCAGAACCGGGCCGGCCTCGACGGCGACAAGACGGTCTGGGAGGTCGTCTCCGACGGGCTCGACCACCTGATGGTCGGCAAGGTCGAGATGCCGTCCCGGGCCTACGTCGCGGCCTTCGGCTTCAAGGGACCCGACCAGCAGAAGCCGACCAAGGTGCTCTCCGGCGGCGAGCGCAACCGGCTCAACCTCGCGCTGACGCTGAAGATCGGCGGCAACGTGATCCTGCTCGACGAACCGACCAACGACCTCGACGTCGAGACGCTGTCGTCGCTGGAGAACGCGCTGCTGGAGTTCCCCGGTTGCGCCGTGGTCATCTCCCACGACCGGATGTTCCTCGACCGGGTGGCGACGCACATCCTGGCCTGGGAGGGCACCGAGGAGGACCCGGCGAACTGGTTCTGGTTCGAGGGCAACTTCGAGGCGTACGAGAAGAACAAGGTCGACCGGCTCGGCGCGGACGCGGCCCGGCCGCACCGGGTGACGTACCGGAAGCTCACGCGTGACTGACCGGTTCGTCTACCACTGCGCGTTGCGCTGGTCCGACCTCGACGCGTACGGCCACATCAACAACGCCCGCTTCCTCACCCTGTACGAGGAGGCCCGGGTCGCGTTGATGTTCATCGGCGGGCGGGCCTGGGGGGTCGGCTCGTTCGCCGACGGCGTGGTCATCGCCCGGCACGAGGTCGACTACCTGCGGCCGGTCGACTACAGCGCCGCCCGGGCGACCGCCGACCAGCCGCCGACGGTCCGCATCGAGCTGTGGGTGGAGGACGTCCGGGCCTCCCGGTTCACCATCGCCTACGAGCTGTTCGACGGCGAGGTGCTGGCCAGCCGGGCCCGGTCGGTGCTGGTGCCGTTCGACCTCGCCGCCAAGCGGTCCCGGCGGCTGTCCGACGACGAGCGGGACTTCCTGCGGCCGTACGTCCTCGAGCCGCCGGTGACCGCATCCGGTCGGTCGTAGTGGCCGGGACCGGCCACGGGTTGGTCGCCGGAAGCGACGGGACGGCGTTCCTGGCCCGGTTGACCCGGCTCGACCGGGCCGCCGTCGTACGCCTGCGGCCGGGCCGGACCGGCGACGGGCCGGCGGTGACCGCGCTGTGGGCGTGGCTGCCCTGGTCGGTCCTGGTGACCCGGGTGGTCGCCGGGGCCGCCCCGGGCGACGCCACGGTGCTGGCCGCCGACCTGCTCGCCGAGCTGGGCCGGGGCGGCGGCGACCTGCCTGCCCGCTGCGACGCGCGCTGGCTCTGGCCGCTGCCCCCGCCGGCGAGCCGGGTGGTCGAGACGATGGCCGGTGCCGACGTACGGCGGGTGGCGGATGCCGCCGCCGGCACGCTGCGGACCGCGTCGACGGACGGGGTCGGCGGCCGGGCGGTGGGGCAGCGGGCGTTACGGGACGCGTTGCTCGACCACGTCGCCGTCGTGGTGGAGCCCGAGCCGGCCGACGGCGCGGGGTCGGGCCGGGTGGAGGTGCCGCAGCGGCTCGTCCAGGCGGTGGTCCGGATGGGCTTCCTCGGTTCCGGTGACACCGCGCCGGACAGCCCCGTCCGGGTACGTCTCGCGGGCCGATGGATCGGTCTCGCAGCCCCGTTCGGAACCGCTTGGCTGCCCCCGGTGCAGCAATTTGCGATAAGTCCGACCAAGCATCGTCCGAAAGTATGAGACGGCATGGGCCGTCTGGGTTTCTGGTGTCGTTGGGGGGATGCCCTCTGTCGGCTATCCGGGTACCGTCTTGCCTCGGGCCGAACGCAAAGTAGGCGATTGGATCCGCTGGGGAGCGAGGTGCACAAGCTATGCCGTGGTGGTCATGGCGCCCCGGCCACGCCGGTGGCGTAGAGCCGGAGACCCGGAGCAGGATCGCGGAGGACGGCAACGTCAGGGTGGGGCCACCGGCACAACGGGAACCCACGCACGACCGTCCGTCCGCCGAACGGACTCTCACGAAGAACATGCCAGCGACCGTCGCGCCGGTGACCCTGTGCCGGATCGGTGAAGCGCTGGACCTGCTGGACATCCGCTACCTCGCCGACGGCTACGGCAGCCTGTTGGCCATGTGGGAGCGGCACGCCGTACTTTTCGCCCTCGAAGGGCCGGAGGACGAGATCCTGGTCATGCGGGCCCGTCCACACTCGACCGTCCCGCCCGACTGGGCCGACCGCGCCTACCGCGTGGTCAACGAATGGAACCTCGCCGGCCGCTTCGGCAAGGCATACGTCGGTGATCCCACCGAACGCGGACAACTGCCGGTCTACGCGGAGATCCAGGTGCCGCTGCGCGCCGGCGCCCACGACGCACTGCTGGTCGAGATGGTCGACTCCGGGCAGACCATGTCCGCCGCGTTCGTCGACTGGCTGCACGACGAGGGCGCCCTGCTCTGACCCCGACCCCCTCGTGGCCGGTCGGCGGCCCACCCCCGCCGGGCCGCCGGGCACGAGGGTCACCCCCCACCACCGCGGTCGGGCCGGCTTCGAGCCGGCCCGACCGCGGTATTTTCTGCGCCGATGGTTCGCTCCCACCCGCTCACGGCATCGGGAACATGCCGATCCGGCCGTGGTACTCCCGGCCGAGCTGGTCGGTGTCGGAGCCGACGTAGAGCCCCTGCGGGGTGGCGAGGAAGGCCCGCACGCCCACCCCCCGGCTCCGGGTCGGGTTCCACGACAGCGCCTTGCCCGACCGCGGGTCGATCGCCCCGATTCCCGGCCGGGACACCGCACCCGGACCGGCCGACTTGTCGCCGTACGGGTTGTCCAGCCAGCGCTGGTGGCCGCCGACGTACACGGCGCTGCCGGTGACGGAGACCGAATAGAGGGTGTTGCCGCCGGTGTGGTTGATCCAGGTTGGGGTGTGCCGGCCGGTGCCGGTGGTCTCGAACCGGGCGGCGGTGTTGCACAGCCGGCCCGGACCGGAATCGTGGCCGGTGGTCACCACCACCAGGTAGGAGCCGTCCGGCGCGAAGTCGACGCCGCGCAGGTAGGTGGCGTAGTCGCCGTCGCAGGTCTGCCGGTAGGCGTCGGTGTGCCAGTTGGCGACCACGGCGTCCGGGCCGCCGGTCTCCAGCATCACCAGTTGCGGCCGGGCCACCCCGCGCGCGTGGGTGATGGCGCCGGCCAGGACCAGCCGGTTGCCGTCGGGGGACAGCGCGAAGTCCTCCACCCGTACCCGGGACAGGCCCTGCCCGACGAGCGCGGCGTCGAATCCGACGTCGACCGCGCCCGACGTCGCGTCGAGCCGGGCCAGCGCGGTCCGGTTCACCCCGTTGACCTGGGTGAAGGTGCCGCCGGCGTAGAGCCGGTGGCCGGCGACGGCCAGGGCACGTACGTCGCCCCAGTTGATGCTCGCGGTGAAGCCCGGGACCCGGGCGCCGTCGGCCAGCGAGAGCCGGGTCAGCCCGCGCTGGACGACCCCGTTGACCGTACGGAAGGCGCCGCCGGCGTAGACCGTGCCGTCGGCGCCCGGGGCGAGGGCGTACACGGGACCGTCCAGGCGCGGTGCGAAGGCCCGTACGGTGCCGTCGTCGGCGTCGAAGGCGAAGAGGTGCTGGCGGCGTTGGGGGTTGCGGCGGTCGCTGTCGGTCACGGCACTGAAGTCGCCGCCGACCACGACGGTGTCACCGACCACCGTGATGGCCCGGACGGTTCCGTCGAGGATGTGCGGCGTCCAGTCGACCGGGTCTTCGGAGACGACTGTGGGGTGTGCCATGTCGGCGACTGCGGGCAGTACGCCGGCGAGGCCGGAGACGGCCAGCACGGTGGCGGCTGCGATGAGGCGGCGGCGCATGGTGTGGGGGACTCCTCGGCGGCGGGGCGGCCGGGAGTCCGTGCCCCCGGTCGTTGACTACGTGCGGATCAACGACCGAGGAGGGCGGGCGACGCGTGTTATGGGGGTTTCTATCCGTTTGCTGATTGAATGTCGTCCATCGTGTTGACCATGAAGTACGCGGCCCGCTCCAGGTAGTCCCACAGCGTCGCGGCCTGATCCGGCGGCAACTCGACGCTGTCGACGGCCCGCCGCATGTGGCCCAGCCAGGCGTCGCGCTCGGCCGGTCCGATCCGGAACGGGGCGTGCCGCATCCGCAGCCGGGGGTGGCCGCGCTCCTGCGAGTAGGTGTTCGGGCCGCCCCAGTACTGCATCAGGAACAGCGTCATGCGCTCGGTGGCCGGCCCCAGGTCGGCTTCCGGATACATCGGGCGCAGTACGGGGTCGGCGGCGATACCCCGGTAGAACTCGGCGACCAGCTTGCGGAAGGTCGGCTCGCCGCCGATCAACGCGAAGAAGGTCTCTGGCGGGATCTGGTCGGCCGGCGGCTGACCCTTCGATGGCTCCGCTGCTGGATTCACCATTCCATCCTGCCAGGCGGATGCGGTGTCGGGCCGGCCGGCCGTACCGGGGTCACAACGCGCTGACGCCCGGCTTGGAAGCGGCCGGGCGAGACTGGGAGGGCACGGCGGTGCGGTCCGGACCGTCGGCCTGCGGTGCCTCGCCCGGGGCGGGATCGACCTGCTCACGGCCCTGGCGGCTGGCCCTGGCGATCGCCTCGTTGAAGCGTTCGGCGCTGGGCCACTGCGCTGCGGTCAGGAGCATGAGCAGTACGCCGGCGGCGCTCCACACCCCCACCACTGTCGGGATGGAGAAGCGGGAGGCGAGCAGCCCGGTCAGCAGCACGGCGCCGCCCTGGGTGACCTGCATGCCGGTCTGCATGACGCCGAACGCCCGGGCCCGGAAGCCGTGCGGCAGCGCCTGCACGAAGAGGCCGTTGGCCACCGGCAGCAGCCCGGCGATGGCCACCCCGGAGACCGCGGCCAGCAGCGCGACCACCGTCGGCGAGGGATTGAGCAGGGCCGGCACCAGCGCCAGCGGGGCCAGTACGGCGAACGGCCGGATCAGCGCACGGCGGATGTCGGGCCGGATGGCGCGGCCGACGACCAGACTGCCGAGGATGAACCCGACCGGTCCGGCCGCCATGATCAGTGCCTGGGACAAACCGCGGCTGCCCTCTCCGTCACCGAGCGGGCGTTCGGCGGCCCAGGCCGCCGCCAGCCCCTCGGGCACGATCGCGAACAGCATCGCGGCGAAGACCATCACGGCGGTGGCCCGCAGGACCGGGGTGCCGAAGACGATCTGGAAGCCTTCGGCGGTCTCGCGGAACAGGTTGCTGCGGTGCGCCGAGGTCATCGCCGGGGGCCGCTTGCGTACGCCGAGGCGCAGGATCACCGCCGACGCGGCGAACGCGGCGGCGTTGATCAGCAGGGCGATGCGGGGGTTGACGGCGGCGATCGCGGCGCCGGCGACGTAGCCGCCCACCTGGGCGGCCTGGCTGGTGCTGGTGGTCACCGACAGGCCGACCACGAGCCGGTCGCCCTTGAGCAGGACGGGCATCAGCGCGGACCGCGCGGCCTGGCTCGGCGGATTGGCCAGCGTCATCAGGAACAGCAGCCCGATCGTCGCCCAGACCGGCAGGAACGGCAGGGCGACCAGGGCGATCAGCACCATCCGGACCACGTCGGCGGTGACCATGACCGTCCGGTAGGGATGGCGCTCGGCGACGGTGGCCAGCAGCGGGCCACCGATGATCCAGGGCAGGAAACTCACCGCGAACGCGGCGGCCGACATCGCGACCGACTGGGTCTCGTTGTAGACCATTACCGTGATCGCGGCCTTGGCCAGGTAGTCACCGATCCACGTCAGCGTGGTGGCCGAGTAGAGCGCCCGGAACTCGGCCTGGGCGAACACCTCACGGAAGGTGGCGGGTCTCAGGGGGGCTTGGGTCTCCTCGGACACCGGGGGCCTCCATACGTTCCGTGACCGTGACCATTTGTGACGGGGGTCGGGAACGCCTGCCAGAAGTAGGGGTGGGTGACATCTTCGTGACGCTCCGGAAGGGCGCTTGTCACGGATTCTGCCCGATCGTCCGACGCCTGGCTAGTGCGAATGGTCAATGCGTCGGTAGTGCGACTGAACGAACGGACGATAACCGACCACCCGCCCGGCGCGCGACCCCGCCCGGTGGCCTTACGACCTGGCCTGTTCCGGGTATCCGATCAGGTGGCGCCACCCTGTCCGGTTCCGCCTTCATCGGCGGCGGTGGCTGGCGTCGCGTACATCCGGGAGGCGGCCAGTCGCGCCGTGATGCCGGAATTTTCCAGGGTCTCCGCCAACCGGCGGCGCAATTCACGGCCGACCGCGAACTGTCCTTCCGCCGTCGTCTTGGCAATTGTCCGGATTACCGCGCCATCGACCGTCACCGTCTCCACCCCGAGAACTTCCGGTGGCTCCACGATGTGATCGACCAGTTCCGGATCGGCGGCGACCGCGGCGGCGGCGGCCCGCATGACCGCGGTCGCCTTCTCGGTGCCGGCGAATCCGATCGGCATGTCGACGATGACCATGGCCCAGCCCTGGCTCTTGTTGCCGACCCGGATGATCTCGCCGTTGCGGATGTACCACAGCACCCCGCGACCGTCACGGATCGTGGTGATCCGTAGGCCGACCGCCTCCACGACCCCGGTGGCGTCGCCCAGGTCGACCGTGTCGCCCACGCCGTACTGGTCTTCCAGCAGCATGAAGAGGCCGGCGATCAGGTCCTTGACCAGTGACTGCGCGCCGAAGCCGAGCGCCACGCCGACGATGCCGGCGCTGGCCAGCAGCGGTGCCAGGTTGAAGCTCAGTTCGCTGAGCACCAGGAGCGTCGCGATGGAGAAGACCACCGCGGTGACCGTGCTGCGCAGCACCGACCCGATCGCCTCGGCACGCTGCCGCCGTCGTTCGGGGAACACCGCCGTCGCGTCGCTGGTCGCGGTGGGGACGCGTTCCCGCAGCGGCCGCAGGATGGTCGGCACCGCCGTGGTCGACGTCCGGCGGACCAGTTGGTTGATGCCGCGGTGCAGCAGGTAACGGATGATGATCGCCGCCAGCACGATGAGCACGATGCGCAGCGGCTTGACCAGGATGTAGTAGCTGCCCTCCGCGAACCAGGGCAGACCGGTCCACTCGAAGAGCTGGTTACACAGCAGGTCGCCCGCGCAGGTCGCACTCGGCTCCGGGGTCTCCTCGGGCGCTGGCGTCGCCGGAGCCGACGGGGTCGGTTGGGCCAGCACGGTCGGGGAAATGTCGGAAATTGAGATGCCGGTCATCACGACTGTCTTCGTACCGCACCCGTCGGTCGGGCTGCACGCCGCCCCCGCACGGCCGTGACGGGTACCGCCGTTCGGCCCAGCCAAACGCTACAGAACCGGTCATCTTGCCACGAGACACGGAAGCTTCACGAAGGACCCCCGATTAGTACGTGCAATTGGTCCGGCCATCAGGGACGATTGGCGCACGGACGCCGGAGACCATCCGGCGTCGGTCGCGGTCCGGGCTGGCCGCGACTGCGCTGTGCACGCGAGTGACCACGGAACGGGTGAGACCGACAACCGAGAGGTGAGCGCGATGCCTGACATACGACCCACGGTGGGCTCCGGAGCCTTGGTGCTCAACGCAAGCTACGAGCCGCTGTGTGTCGTGTCGGTACGTCGGGCCGCGATCCTCGTCCTGTCGGCCAAGGCCGTCTGCGTCGCCGACGGCGAGGGTGTCCTGCACAGCGCCCGGCACGCGCTCCCGGTGCCGTCGGTGGTCCGGCTGACCCGCTTTGTCCGGGTTCCCTACCGTTCCCACGTCGGCCTGTCCCGCCGGGCCATCTTCGCCCGCGACGGCTGGCGCTGCGCCTACTGCCGGGGACCCGCCGAGACCATCGACCACGTCTTCCCGCGCAGCCGCGGCGGCGGGCACGCCTGGGAGAACGTCGTCGCGGCGTGTGCCAGGTGCAACCACACCAAGGGTGACAAAACCCCGGCCGAGCTGGGCTGGCGGCTGCACAGCGCCCCGGCCGCGCCGAAGGGTACGGCCTGGCGGGTGCTCGGGCACCGGGCGCCGGATCCGCGCTGGGCCGACTGGCTCGACCTGCCGGAGGCCGAGGCCGCCTGACCGTACGGTGCTGACTGACGTGCGGTGCCGGCGGGCACCGGGGGTGCCCGGAGCTCAGCGCTTGCGGGCCTTGACCAACGAGGCGAAGACGATCACGTTGTCGGCGTAGCCCGTGGTGCCGCCGACCCACTGGCCGCCGCAGGTGATCAGCCGCAGGCCGGGGCGGCTGAAGTCGTCGAAGACCCGGTCGACCGGGAAGCTGCCCTTGTCGAAGCGTTCGACGGAGTTGACCTCGAAGACCGCCACCGACTTGTCCTTGCGGGCGACCTCGATCTTCGTACCCGCGCGTAGGTTGGTCAGCCGGTGGAACACCGACGGGCCGGACGGCCCGTCGACGTGCCCGACGATCACCGCGGGACCGAATTCGCCCGGCGTCGGTCCCTGCTCGTACCAGCCGGCCTCGTTGCGGCGGTCGAGCCCCGGCACCTCGATGGTGCCGTCGGCGCCGATCCCCACGTCGTGCACCGGTGCCCGCACCCCGATGTCGTTGATCGTGACCAGGGCCGGCCGGCTCGATTCCATGACCGGGAACTCCCGCGGCGGAGCCTTGCTGCCCGGCCCGAAACTCACCAGGTCGATGCCGCCGAGCTGGCCCAGGCCGAGGCCGGTGACGAAGATGCCGACGATCAGCATGACCACCGACATCGAGCCGGCACCGCGCCGGTTGCGCGGCGGTCGGCCGATCAGCGACCCCTCCGGTGCCGGGCTGACCCCGCGTACCGTGGCACGTCCGGTCGCCCGGCCCGGTGCGGTCTGGCCCGACCAGGGGCCGGTGACCCATGCGCCGTCCGACCGGTTGGTCGGCTTCGGCCCGGTGACCGGGGCGGTGCCGGTGGCCCGGCGCCGGACGGGGGCGCCGGTGCCCGGCTCAGGCACGGGCGCCGCCGCGGCGCCGCCGCGCCGACATCAGCGCCAGCCCGGCGCCCAGCGCGAGCGTGGTCAGCCCGCCGACCAGCACGGTGCGGCCGTCCAGGCCGCCCGCCGTGCCGCCTCCGCCGGCGGCTGGACCCTGGGTCGGCCGGGCCTGGTTGATGACGTTGAGATTGGTGTCGGCCGTGCTTCCGTTGGCGCAGGTGAGGCGCACGTTGTAGGTGCCCGGCGCCTTGCTGCCGGGCACGGTGACCGCACCGGTCAGCACACCGTTCTCGGGCTGGAGCACCACCTGGCCGAAGGCGTCCGACTCGACCCGGGCCTGGTTGAGGTTGTCCCCGCAACTGGCGGTGATGCCGACCCGGTTGCCGGCCTGGACGGTGGGCGGATTGAGTTCGATCCGGACCGTCTGGGCGAGGGCCGCCGGTGCGCCGAGCAGTAGTACGGCACACACCGTGGCGACCGTCACGGCCAAGGCGGTACGGGTACGGCTGACAAGTCTGCGGATCCCCATGCTGGCCCCTTCCTGGCACGGCTGGACCGCTCGTTCTGTCCCCGTCATCGTCCCACTGGTATCGGGGCAAAATCCTTTGAATCAGGCAGCTCGCTGGGGTGCGATAGTGGCGAAACGGGCATCAGGGATGCCTGGGTGTGTATCGTCGCAGCCCTCCGCCGGCGACTGCCGGACCGGCCGTCGAAAGCGTCGTACCGGCACCCGGAAAACTCCCGTACGATGCCCTCCGCTACCGTGAATCACCTGAGTCGGGCCTGGCCACTGGCCAACCGGCCGGTGACCCTGGTCCGCTTTCCGCCTGGGGGCGTTGAGTTGTCTGTTACCAACACGGTGCTCATCTTCGTCGGCATCCCGGCCCTCATCGTGCTCGTGATCGCCGGCCTCGGCATGGCCGGCGGTGGCCGGGGCGCGCCGCGCTACCGACCCGGTCGACCCTTCGAATTCACGCCGGTGTGGTTCCTCTCCTCGCCCGACCAGGTGTCGGCGGGGGCCGAGGCCGTCGCGCTGCCCTCCGGCGGCCAGCGGCGCGAACTGACCGGCGGAACCGAGAACGAGGGCACGCCGGTCGCGGCGCGCGGGACTGGAGGCGCAAGTGACCGCTGGTGAGATGACCGTCGCCGGGCTGAGCGGGCGTCCCGAGGTGCTCGACGGCCCGTTCTCCACCCGCCAACTGCTGCGGATCGACGAGGCGCTGCGGACGGCCGACGACTCGACCGGCTACACCTTCAGCATCTACGTCGGCGACCTCGAAGAACCCGTACGCGAGCACGCCGAGCGGCTGCACGGCCAGATCACCGAACCCGACCGGGCGGTGCTGATCGCGGTCTCACCGAACCAGCGCCAGCTGGAGGTGGTCACCGGTGCCGAGGTCCGCAAGCGCATCCCGGACCGTGACGCGAAGCTGGCCGCACTGTCGATGGTGGCGTCCTTCGGCGGCGGTGACCTCGCCGGTGGCCTCGTCAACGGCCTCGACCAGCTCGCCAGCCGCGCCCGCAAGGGCTGACCGGCACGCCGGCCGGTGCTCCGGTCCGGACAACGAAAAAGGCCCCGGGCTTGCCCGGGGCCTTTTTCGTTCCGTTTGCTCAGCCGGCGACGGAGGCGTCCTTCGCCCGGGCCCGCTGGGCGCGTACGACCCCGTCGCGACCCTCGCCGACCAGCCGGCGCAGCGGCGCCGGGTGCCCGCTGCCCGCCAGCCAGGCGTCGGTGGCCGCCACCGTCTCCTCGCTGACCTGGAAGGCCGGGTAGGCGTGGAGCACGAACTCCTGGGCCGGCTCGCTGTCCCGGCTGGCCCACACCTGGCCGACCGCCTCGAAGAAGCGGGTGGTGTAGCCGGCGGTCAACTCGACCTGCGCCGGGTGGTGGAAGCCGCGCAGGAGCGCCCGGTTCTGCCAGTTCGGCAGCGCCTCGCCGCCGGTGAGCCGGGCCCACACCGCTTCCTTGTTGGCGACGGTCGGCACCAGCGCGTGCGCCAGCGCGGCCTCCCGCTCGCCACTCGCCGTACGGTCCCGGCCGAGTTCCGCGTCGATCTCGTCGGCGCCGGCCGCGCCGTTGGCGACCAGTGCCTGCAACAGTGCCCAGCGCAGCTCGGTGTCGATGGTCAGCCCGGCCGGCACGTCGACGCCGTCGAGCCAGCCGCGCAGCACCGCCAGGTCCTCGGCCGACCGGGCGGCGGTGGCGAAGGCCCGCGCCCAGGCGAGCTGGAAACCGCTGCCCGCCGGCGCGCCGGCGAGCGCGGTCCGGGCGGTCCGGGCGTATTCGGCCCAGCCCTGCGGCGCCCACGCCGGGTCGGCGTAGTTGGCCAGCGTGCTGGCGCCCTGCCGGAGCGTCTGGGTGACCAGGTTGATGTCGTCCTCGGCGGGCAGCCCGGCCAGCACCAGCGCCACGTAGTCGCGGGCCGCCAGTTCGGCGTCGCGGACCATGTCCCAGGCCGCCGACCAGCACAGCGCGCGGGACAGCGACGACTCGAACTTGTCGATGTGCTGCACGACGGCGGCCATCGACCGCTCGTCGAGGCGCAGCTTGGCGTACGTCAGGTCGTCGTCGTTGAGCAGCAGCACGTCGGCTGCCGGGACGCCGGCGAGCTGCTCGACCACGGTGTGTTCCCCGGTGACGTCGATCTCGATCAGGTCGCGCCGGACCAGGCGGTCGCCGTCGAGGTCGTAGAGGCCGACCCCGATCCGGTGGGTACGCAGCGTCGGGTAGTCGGCCGGGGCCTCCTGCACCACGGTCACCCGCTCGTAGGTACCGTCGGCGCCGATCGACACCTCGGGGCGCAGCGTGTTGACCTGCGCGGTCTCCAGCCACTGGGCGGCGAACTTGCGCAGCTCGCGGCCGGAGGCGGCCTCCAACTCCGACAGCAGGTCGTCGAAGGTGGCGTTGCCCCACGCGTGCTTGCCGAAGTACGCCCGTAGCCCGGCGAGGAACGGGTCGAGCCCGACGTACGCGACCAGCTGCTTGATCACGCTGGCGCCCTTGGCGTAGGTGATCCCGTCGAAGTTGACCTCGACGGCCTCCAGGTCGGGCATCTCGCAGTAGACGGGGTGCGTGGAGGAGAGCTGGTCCTGCCGGTAGCCCCAGTTCTTACGGACCGACAGGAACGTCGTCCAGGCGTCGGTGAACCGGGTGGCGTGGGTGTTCGCCCAGTGGCTGGCCCATTCCGCGAACGACTCGTTGAGCCACAGGTCGTTCCACCAGCGCATGGTGACGAGGTCACCGAACCACATGTGCGCCAGCTCGTGCAGGATCGTGTTGGCCCGCTGCTCGTGCTCGAAGTCGGTGACCTGCGACCGGAAGAGGTAGTGCGCCTCGGAGTGGGTGACGCAGGCGAAGTTCTCCATCGCGCCGGCGTTGAAGTCGGGCACCCAGAGTTGGTCGTACTTCGGCAGCGGGTAGCGCACGCCGAACTGCTCGTGGAAGAAGTCGAAGCCCTGCGTGGTGATCGTGTGCAGGTTGTCGGTGTCGAGGTGCTCGGCCATGCTCGCCCGGCAGAAGTAGCCCATGTCGATGCCGTCGTGGGTGCGCCGTACCTCGTGGTAGGGGCCGGCGCACAACGCCGTGATGTAGGAGCTCATCCGCGCCGACGTGGCGAAGTGGACGGTCTTGGTGTCGTCGCCCGGCTCGACACGGTCCACGGTGGAGTTCGAGACGACCGTCCAGTGTGCCGGCACGGTGGCGTGCCAGGTGTAGACGCTCTTCAGGTCGGGCTGGTCGAAGCAGGCGAAGACCCGCTGGGCGTCGGCGGTCTCGAACTGGCTGTAGAGATAGGTCTCGCCGTCGACCGGGTCGACGCTGCGGTGCAGGCCCTGCCCGCTCGCCGAGTACGCGAAGTCGGCGTCGACGACGAGCACGTTCTCGGCCGCCAGGCCGGGCAGCGTCAGGCCCTTCTCCGCCGACCAGCCGGAGATGTCCACCGGCGTGCCGTTGAGCGTCGCCGACCGTACCGTCTCGGCGGCGACCTCGATGAACGTCGTCGCCCCGGGTTCCGCGCAGGTGAACCGGACCTCGGTCACCGACCGGAAGGTGCGGTTGTCGGCCGCCCGTACGGCCGAGGAGAGGTCCACGTTGATGTCATAGCCGGTCACGTCGAGCAGGCGGGCCCGCTCGGTCGCCTCGACCTGATTGAGGTTGCGCACTCCGGGCACGATCAGTTCTCCATCCGCGTCTTTCCCGCTGTCCCCGTTGACAGGAACGGGCCACGACGATGATGGCCCGGGTCGAGTCTTCCATGCGGAAAAATAACCGGCGGGGGTGGTCCAGGTCACGTTCTGGTAATGGTGCCGTCACGGCCGTCGAAGGGGAAGGATTCGGCGCAGGGGCGCGACGCCCGCGCCGACCAGGGAAAGGACAGCAACGTGGCTGAGCGCGAGACCGTGGACATGTGGTTCGACCCCATCTGCCCGTGGGCGTGGGTCACCTCCCGCTGGCTGCTCGAGGTCGAGAAGGTACGCGAACTCGACATGCGGTTCCACGTCATGAGCCTCTCGGTGCTCAACTCCGGGCGGGAGGTTCCGGAGCAGTACGCCAAACTGCTGGAGACCGGGTGGGGCCCGGTACGGGTCTGCATCGCCGCCGAGCGCGAGCACGGCACCGCCGTGCTGCGCGACCTCTACACGGCGCTCGGCACCCGGATCCACCTGGGCCGCCAGGAACTCGGCCGGCAGCTCTACGTCGACGCGCTGACCGACGTCGGCCTGGACCCGGCGCTGGCCGACGCGGCCGAGTCCACCGCGTTCGACGAGGCGCTGGTGGCCAGCCACAACGCCGGTATGAAGCCGGTCGGGACCGACGTCGGCACCCCGGTGATCCACGCGCCGGGCCCGGTTCCCGGTCAGCCGGTCGCCTTCTTCGGTCCGGTCGTCACCCCCGCCCCCAAGGGTGAGGCGGCCGGCCGGCTCTGGGACGGCGTCGTGCTGGTCGCGGGCACGCCGGGCTTCTACGAACTCAAGCGGTCCCGCGACGAGGACCCGTCCTTCGACTGACTGTGAGCATGGCGGGGTCGGTTCATCAGTGGTGAGCTGATGCTGGTGGTAGTGGGCGTGACCCTTCGTCTGACTGGCTTCGTGCCTTCGACACGACTTGTCCGCCCGCTACCGCCGGCACCGGCCCGGTCCACCGCCCACCCGGAGGGCACCCGTGATCATCTGCTGCCCAGCAGTCCGACACGCCGTACCTCCAACGGCGGAACAACTAACGATCACCACCCACCGCCCGCCACGAAGGGCACGGGGGCGGCGGCCGGCGGAAACGGCCCGGCCGGCGGCGGTATCCGCCTATCGTGGAGCTGACGGCGCCGTGACAAGTGGTCGACAGCCTCGTTGCGCAGGGTGTTCATCACGGCGACCCGGAACGGGTCGTGCTATCGCCGCAGCGGAGGCATTTCAATGGTCGAGACCCGCGAACCAGCCGCGGAGCCCGCAGGGCCCGCCGAGGTCGCGCACTGTCTGGGCGGCCGCTGGGCGGTCGAGGTCGGCCGGTGGAGTGACCGGCTTCCACCCGGATGTGCCGACCTGCTGGCGCCGCCCGTGGTGGTGTCGGTGCTGCCGGACACCGGAGCACCGCAGCTTGCGGTGCCGGCGGCGGCAGCGGTGCCGGTGCGCAGGGCCGCCCCGAGCCGCCGCCGCCGGATGGCGGTCGTCGGGTCCGGCACCCCGCGCGACAATCCGGTCCGGCCCGCCGTCCGCCGCCCGGCCCGCGCCGCCTGACCCGACCCCCGGCCCGCGCCGCCTGACCCGACCCCCGGACCAGCCGGTACGTCCGGACGGCCGCCGCGGCGCCGCCCATCAGGCGGTGAAACGCCGGGGTATCGGGCGTCACACCGGGGTGCGACGGTAGCGTCACCGAACATGACGGTCGTGCATCCGATCGCCCGGGCCTGGATCACCACTGGCGGCACCGGCGCGCAAAACTACGACGAGTTCGCCGACGACGCGGAGATCACCGCGATCATCGGGGCCAACCCGCACAGTGCCCTCGCGATCGAGATGCCGCACAAGGCACCGGACGCCGGGGGTCGCTCCTTCCTCGACAGCCTGCCCGCCGCGGTCGACCGGCTGGCCGAGGCGAAGGCCGACGGCAGCTACACCCCGGCCGAGCGGGTCGTGGTGCTCTACCGGATCTCCGAGCCGGCCAGCGTCGCCGCCGCGTACGGGCTCTTCGCCGCCGTCGACACCGACCAGATCTCGACCAGCGCCGACGAACCGGGGCTGGTGATCCGCAACGAGGACGTGTTCATCGAGAAGGTCCGCGAGCGGGTCGCGCTGGCCGAGGAGACCGGGCACCTGCTGTCGCCCGTACTGCTGTTGCAGACCGGGCGGGGCGCGGAGCTGCACGCGGCCCTGGCCGCGGCGACCGAGCGGGCCGGCGCGCCGGCCGCGACCGACGTCGACCAGTCGGGGCGTACGCACGCGATCTGGCTCGTCGGGCCCGGCCCCGAGCAGGACGAGCTGACGGCACTGGCCGGCGGCGGCGAACTCGTCGTCGCCGACGGCAACCACCGCAGCCTGGCCGCGCAGACCGGCGGCCTCGGTCGTTTCCTGGCCGTGGTGACGACGCCGGCCTCGGTCGCCATCCAGCCCTACAACCGGCTGGTCAGCGAGCTGACCATGACCCCCGACGAGCTGGTCGCCCGGTTGACGGCCGCCGGTGCCACGGTCGAGCCGGTCGCCGGCCCGGCCACCGTCCCGGGAAGCGGCGGGACCGTGCACCTCCACGTCGCCGGCCGGACCTGGGCGGTGACACTGCCGCCGAGCGCCGGCGGCGGCGTCGTGGACAACCTCGACCACGCCCTGGTCGAGCGGGTCCTGCTGCGCGAGGTCCTCGGCCTCGACCCGGGCGACAAGCGGATCACGTACGTCGGTGGCGACTACTCCGCCGACTGGCTGGCCGGTGAGGTCGACGCCGGGCGGGCGGAGCTGGCCGTGCTGATCGCCCCGGTGACCGTCGACGACTTCGTGGCGGTCAACCTGGCCCGCCAGAAGCTGCCCCGCAAGAGCACCTGGTTCACCCCGAAGGCCCGCGCCGGCCTCGTCCTCGCCCAACTCGGCGACAACGGGGTAGGCGCGTGACCATTCATCCGCAGGTGGCGGCGGCGCTCGCGGCGCGGCCGCGGCCGGCGCCGGAGACTGTCGACGCCGATCCGCTCGCCGCCCTGGCGGCCGGTCGGGCGGCCATGCTCGCCGCGGTGCCGGCGGAGTGCGGCCCGCCGACACCGGTCGCCTCGGTGTCCGAAGTGGACGCCGACGGCGTGCCGTGCCGGCTCTACGTACCCGCCCCCGGCGTACCCGTGCTCGTCTACGCGCACGGCGGCGGCTGGGCGATGGGCAACGTGGACATCGTCGACGCCTTCTGCCGGCGGGTCGCCGACCGGTCCGGGTGTGCGGTGCTGTCGGTCGACTACCGGCTCGCGCCCGAGCACCCGTACCCGGCGCCGGTCGACGACGTCGAGACCGCCCTGAACTGGCTGCGCCGCGAGGGGCTCGGGCTGGACGTGGGCCGGGTGGCGATCGGCGGCGACAGTGCCGGTGGCCACCTGGCGACCGTCGTCGCCCGGCGGCAGCGGGACGCCGGCCGGCCGCTGGCCCACCAGGTGCTGATCTATCCGGTCATCGATCCGACGATGTCGTCGGACTCCTACCGCGACCTCGGTGGGGCCGGCCTCGACCGGGCGACGATGGCCCGGTTCTGGAACCTGTTCGTGCCCGATCCCGCCGACCGGCTCGCGCCGGACGTGGCACCGCTCGCGGCGCCGTTGGCCGGCATGCCGCCGACCCTGCTGATCACCGCCGAGTACGACGTCCTGCGCGACGAGGGGGAGCGGTACGGCGTCGAACTGCTGGCCGCCGGAGTGCCGGTGGTGACCGTCCGCTACCAGGGCGTCAACCACGGCTTCGTCCGCAAACTCGCCCTCTTCGACGCCGCGGCGGTGGCCGCCGACCAGATCGCGGCGGCGCTGCGCGCGGCGCTGGTGTGACCGATCGCCCGGCGCCGTGTCCCGGCGCCGGGCGCCGGCCGGCGGCTGACAGACTGCCGGTCATGCGCGTATACCTGGGAGCCGACCACGCCGGCTTCGAGCTCAAGGCACACCTGGCCAACCACCTCGCCAAGCAGGGCTACGAACTGGTCGACGTCGGTCCGCACGTCTTCGACCCCGACGACGACTATCCGGTGTTCTGCCTGCACGCCGGCGCCCGCGTCGTCGCCGACGAGGGCAGCCTCGGCATCGTCATCGGCGGCTCCGGCAACGGCGAGCAGATTGCGGCCAACAAGGTCGACGGGGTACGGGCGGCGCTGGCCTGGAACGTCGACACCGCACAGCTCGCCCGCCAGCACAACGACGCCAACGTGGTCGCCGTCGGTGCCCGCCAGCACACCCTGGACGAGGCGACCGCGATTGTCGAGGCGTTCCTGGCCACCCCGTTCTCCGGCAACGACCGGCACGCGCGCCGGATCGCGGCGATCACCGCGTACGAGGCGACGACGGAACTGCCTGCGCTGCCGTAACGGGTCGGCCGTCAGCGGTTACGCGGCAGGTCCTCGCGGGGGACCCAGTTGCGGCGTACGACCACCAGCCGCTCCTGCGCCTCGGCCAGGTCGGCGGCGGTCGGCCGGGAGGCGTCCCGGGCCCGCAGCGCGGCCCGTACGTTGACCTGGGAGGTGCCGGAGCCGATCAGCCCACGCAGGCCCCGCTCGGCGTCCCGGTCCTCGGCCGGCACCCCACCGCCGTTGCCGCGCCGGGACTCGGCGCGCCCGGTGCCCCGCCCCCCGGCCCCCCGGCCGCCGCCGGTCGCCGGACCGGAACCGCCGGTCGGGCCGCCGCCGGTGGCCGGGGCGGCGTCCCCGGTCGGGCCGCCGCCGCGCCGGGAGTCGGCGGGCTGATCCGACCCGGTCCGGCCGCCCTCGCGCCGCCGCGGCGCGGGTGCGCCCGGCTGCGGGTCGTGGACCTGCGACGTCGATGCCGAGGGTCCGTCCGGCCGCCCGGATCCGGCCGGCCACGCGGCCGGCCGGCCGGCACCGTCCGGCCCGGTTCCGCCCTCGGCCGGCTCGTCGGGGTCGACCGGGACGCGTCCGGCCTTGGTGTGCCGCAGCCGGCGACGCCGGCGCTCGGGATCCGCCATGGATCGACGGTACCGGTCCGGCCCGGTCAGAACACCTCCAGTGACGCCGGGGCCCGGTCCCAGCCGAACGCGGCGGCGGTCCGCGCCACCGTGCCCGGCACCATCTCGCGGACCCGGCCGGCGTCGGCGAGCGCGGTCAGCTCCGGGCCACCCAGATAGACCGCGCCGAGGTCACGGACGTCGCAGATGAGATCGGCCGGATCACCGGTACGAACGCAGCTCGCGGCGTAGCGGTCGCCGGTCAGCCGCCAGCGGCCGGTGTTCTCCGGCAGCAGCGGATCGGTCACCTCGATCACCACGTCGACCGGGGTCCGGTAGCGGCGGGCGGCCAGCGCGGCAGCGACGTCGAGCAGCCGTACCCACAGCGCGTCGGCGACCCGGGGGACCAGATGGCGCGGCTCGGCGACCAGGTGCTGCAACGGCTCGTCGAGCGACGCGAACGGATAGGTCACCTTCCGGGTCAGGTCGATCGACAGCAGGAACCGCCACAGCTCGCGGTAGCTGTCCGGGGTCGCCGCGACGACCTCCTCGACCCGTACCTCGCCGGTCGGGCCGCCCGGGATCCACTCGCTCCTGGTCCGCCACATCGCGTAGCCCTCGACGCCGCCCGCGCCCTCGTACAGCACCGCCCGGCGTTCGGTGGCGCTGTCGCGGTGGCTGGGAAACTCGCCGAGCAGGTGCTCCCACCAGCGGCCGGGGCGGCTGGACCAGCCGGGCCGGTCCGGCCGCAGTTGGTCGTACAGCCCGGCCAGCTCGGCCTGGAACGTGGCCGGCGGGCCGGTCCGCAGCCGGCCCCCGGCGGCCTCGGGCAGGCCGACCTCGCGGGTCGCGACGTCCAGGACAAGCCGCTGGCTGGCCAGGCCGTAGCCGAACCGCGGATAGATCCGGCCCTCGCTGGCCCACAGTACGGCGACCGGCTCCCGGCCGGCGTCGCCTGCCTCGCGCAGCTGCCGCTGCATGAGCCGGGTCAGCAGCCGGCGGCGCCGGTGGGTGGGCGCGACCCCGACCATGGTGACGTGCGCGGCGGGCACCACCGCCCCGGGTACGGTGAGGTCGCGGGTGAACGCCGCGGCGTGGGCGACCGTACGGCCGTCGTCGTGGACCACCAGTGACCGGTCGGGCTCGAAGACCAGCCGTTCGCTCTCGTGGACGTCGGACTCGACGGTGTGGTGAAACAGGCCCGCCAGCAGGGCGCTGACCCCGTCCCAGTCGTCCGCGGTGGCCGGTTCGATCGGCAGTTCGGCTTCGGTCATGCTGCGTGTCTATCCGATCGGCGCTGAGTGGGCGACCGTTTTGTCAGCTCGGTACCCTCGTATGCGAACGGTCGCCGCCGCCCGACGCCGTAAGGAACGTCGATGATCTGGCGGGTCAGCGCCGGGTCGATGCGCCGCCGACGGGGAGGAAGCATGTCAGACCAGCCCAACCAGGGTCAGTCGTGGGAGCGCACCGTCGAGGTGCCCCGGCAGGACGTCCCGCCCGGATCCGACGTGCCGCTCGGCCCGGCGCCGTTCCGGCGCGGGGTGGCCCAGGTCGGCCCGCGTCCCGCGCCCACCGAGACGTTTCCGGCCGCCGGCGACCACGGGCCCGCCGACAGCGGCTGGCCCGGCGCGCACCACGACGACCAGCACCGGCCCCGGATGCCGCTCAGCTACCACATGGCGCAGTTGCGCCTGGGCAGCGAATGGAGCATCGTCGGCGGACTGTTCGCCTTCGTCTGCTGGGGGATCTGGGCGATCTCGGCCCGCGGCGATCTCACCAGCCCGGTGGTCACGTTCGTCCTGACCCTCTTCGTCGCCGTCGGCGTCTTCGCGCTGTCCCGGCTGCTCGGCCGGGTCGTGCTCGAGCGGCAGCTCGGCCGGGTCCGGCGTACCGCCAAGGGCGCCCACCTGGCGACCGCCGTGTTCCTTTTCGGGGTCGGCATCGCCTATCTGCGCCAGACCGAATGGGTGATGGGGATCTGGAACTGGTTCGGCTCGCAGTTCTGAGCGTCCGGGCCCGGACCCCGGAATTTGACGGCGTCCGACCCGGCTGCCGCATAATTGCTCCGCCCGTCGGACGGAGAGGTCGACCCAGGTGGCGTTGCTGAGTGTGATCGTGCCGGTCTTCCGGGTCGAGGACTACCTGGCCGAGTGCCTGGACTCCATCCTCGGACAGTCGTTCCGCGACGTCGAGGTGGTGGCCGTCGACGACGCGTCCGACGACCGGTGCGCCGAGATCCTAGCCGAGCACGCCGCCCGGGATCCCCGCCTCAAGGTCGTCACGCTGAGCCGCAACAGCGGCCTCGGCGCCGCCCGCAACGCCGGCCTGGCCCAGGCCATCGGCCGCTACGTCTGGTTCGTCGACAGCGACGACTGGCTGCCCGAGGGCACCCTCGACGCCGTCGCCGGGCGGCTCGCCGAGACCGACCCGGACCTGCTGGTGGTCGGCTACGCGCGGGTCTATCCCGACGGCAGCCGGCGGTACGAGTCGCTGGCCAAGGTCACCGGCGGCCGGCCGATGCCCGACACGTTCACGCTGGCCGACCAGCCGAGCATGCTCAACGTCCTGCACATCGCCTGCAACAAGGTCGTACGGCGGGACTTCCTCGCCTCGACCGGCATCGGGTTCGGCTCCGGCTGGTACGAGGACGTGTCGTTCAGCCTTCCGTTGCTGCTCGCCGCCGACCGGATCGCGCTGCTGGACCGCGACTGCTACGCCTACCGGCAGCGGCAGACCGGCGCGATCACCCAGACCGTGAGCGAGCGGCACTTCGAGGTCTTCCCGCACTGGGAGCGGGTCTTCGCCTTCATGGACGAGCGCCCGGCCGACGTCGACTCCGTACGACCGCTCATCTTCCAGCGGATGATCTGGCACTATCTGAGTGTGTTGGGGCACTCACACAGGGTGCCCAAGGCGCGGCGGAAGGAGTTCTTCGCCCGCATGGTGCAGCACTACCGGAGATACCTGCCGCCGGCCGGCTACCCCGTGCCCGGCGGTGCCGCCGGGCTCAAGCACCGGCTCGTCGCCCGGGGCGCCTACCGGCTCTTCGAAGCACTGCGCGCGGTGAAGAAGGGCCGCCTCGACGCGGCCACCACCCCCCGGCCGCCGCAGCCGCGTACCGCCACACCGGAGCTGACCGACGGGCGCGGACTGTCCCGATGACCGGCGCCAGGCCCGTGGGCATCACCTGGCGTCTCACCGGAGCCCTGCCGGTGTCCCGTTCGGAACGGATCAGCCGTGCGGTCGGCACCCGCGTCGTACGCACCGGGATCGGATCGGTGGCGGTGCTGGCCGGGTCCGTCGACCGGCTGCGTCACCTGGTCACCGACCCGTCGACCCTGCGCACCGTCACCAGCGCCGTCGTGACCGTCGCCTGGTGGCGCAGCCCGCGCCAGGGCTGGTCCGGCCGGATCGGCTGGCTCGACAACGTGCGCGGCCAACGGGTGGCGCTGCCCCGGGGAGGGCGCGGCCCGGCTGTCGTACGGGTCACGCTGGGCGCGCCGACCCAGTTGCGGCTGGTCGTCGGCGCCGCGCTGGAGGCGCTCAGCCCCACCCGGCCGCTGCCGCGCCCGGCCGGCGCCCGGCTGACCGTACGGGACACGCTGCCCGGGTTCCTGCCGATCCGGCCACCGGCCACCGTCGTCGCGGGTGACCCGCCCGGTCTGGACGACGTACGCGCCCACGACCTGTTGCTGTGCCCGCCCGGCTGGGGTGCGCCGGAGCAGCCCGAGCGCTACGCGGCGACGGCCGGCGCCACCCCGTTCGGGCTGAGCACGGCCGGCCGCACCACCGTCCTCGTCGACGCCCAGCGGGTCAACCCACGCGGACGCAAGGCCGGCGCGTACGCGCTCGACGCACCCCGCGTACGTCTGGAGTTCCGCCGGTCCGGGGCGGCCGTCGACGGGCGCGGTCTCGATCCGGCGACCATCGCCACGCTGCGCGAGGTCGGGGTCGTCGAATGCCCGCGGGTGCCGGTCAACGACCCGGTCGCCGTCGCCGGCGCGTTCGTGCAGGTGGCGATGACCGGCGCGGTGCTGCACGTGCCGCATCTGCCGCCGACCGTCGGGGACCTGCTCGACGCGGAACTGCGCGGCCTCGTCACCGCCGCCGTCGACGCCACGGAGCCGCTCGCGCTGGAGGTCCGCAGCGTGGCCCAGCGGCGTGCGGCGATGCGGGCCCACGCCACCGCCTTCGCCCTGCCGGCGGCCACCGGCGCGGCGTTTCCCGGGCTGCGCCGCCCGCCGTCGGTCAGCGCGATCCTGGTCACCCGCCGTCTCGAGATGGTGCCGGCGGCGCTGCGCGCGATCGCCGCGCAGACCTATCCGGAGCTGGAGATCGTGTTGTGTCTGCACGGCGTCGAGGTGCCGGCGCCGCTGCGGGCCGCCCTGTCCGGGTACGGCCGGCCGATCGAACTGGTCGAGATCCCGGGCACGGTCAGCTTCGGCGAGGCGCTCGGGGTGGCCACCGCCCGCGCCCGGGGCAGCCTGGTGACGAAGTTCGACGACGACGACACGTACGGCGCCGAGCATGTGTGGGACCTGGTGCTGGCCCGGCACTACTCGGGCGCGGCCCTGGTCGGCAAGGGCGCCGAGTTCGTCTATCTGGAGGCCGAGGGGACCACCGTACGGCGGTCGGCGGGCGCGGCCGAGTCCGACGCCCAGGTGATCGCGGGCGGGACGATGCTGATGGGCCGGGGCGAACTGGAGGAGGTCGGTGGCTGGCGTCCGGTGCCCCGTTCGGTCGACCGGGGCCTGATCGACCGGGTCAAGCGCACCGGTGGTCTGATCTTCCGTACGCACCCGCTCGGCTACACCTACCACCGCCGGGCGACCGGCCACACCTGGGACCCCGGCGCCGCCTACTTCCAGGAGAACGTCTCCGGAAGATGGCCCTCCCTCCCCCCCTACGAGGAGTTCGGCACCCTGATCACCCCCGCATGATCCCCCCGCATGATCCGCGTGATCAGGGAGTAAGTCGCGCGTGTCGTCGGCGCGCCGCGGCGCAAACTCCCTGATCACGCAGATCTTGGCTGGCCGGTGGGGCGCCGGCGAACGCGGATCTTGGCCGGCCGGTGGGGCGCCGGCGAACACGGCGTGGCCGGCGCGGGTAGGTTGTCCGGATGCCCCGCGCCCTCGTCATCGGCGGGACCGGTCTGATCGGCCGGGCCACCGCCCACCGCCTGCTCGCCGCCGGCTGGCGGGTCGACGTCACCGGACGGAACCCGGCCAACCTGCCGGCCGACCTCGCCGCCGCCGGCGCCCGCTTCGTCGCCGCCGACCGCGCCGACCCGGCCGCGCTGCGTACCGCCCTCGGCACCGGCGCCGACCTGCTCGTCGACTGCGTCTGCTACACCGCGCGGGACGCCGAACTGCTGCTGCCGCTGGCCGGGGACGCAGGCTCGACGGTCATGATCTCCAGCAAGGCCGTCTACGTCGACGCCGACGGCAACCACTCGAACTCCGACGCGCCGCCCCGGTTTGCCGGCCCGGTCCGCGAGACGCAGCCGACCCTGGCGCCCGGCGACGGCGACTACCGGACCCGGGAGGGCTACGGCCCGAACAAGGTGGCGGCCGAGCGGGTGCTGCTCGACAGCGGCGCACCGGTCACCGTGCTCCGTCCCTCCAAGGTGCACGGTACGGGCGCGGCCCAGCCGCGCGAGTGGGTCTTCGTCAAGCGGGTCCTCGACCGGCGGCCCGCCGTGTTCCTCGCGAACCGGGGCGAGGGCACCGACCACACGACCGCCGCCGCCAACATCGCCGCCCTGATCGAGGTGGTGGCGGCCCGGCCGGGTCGGCGGATCCTCAACAGCGCCGATCCGGACGCGCCGAGCGCGCGGCAGATCGCCCGTACGGTCGCCCGCCACCTCGACCACGACTGGGACGAGGTGCTGCTCGACGAGGACGCGGATCCGGCGTTGGGGCGGCATCCGTGGCCGGCGCCGTACCCGATCGTGCTGGACATGACCGCGGCCCTGGACCTCGGGTACGTCCCGGCCGGCGACTTCGCGGCCACCGTCGCCGCGGAGATCGACTGGCTGGTCGACGCCGCTGCGATCGGGAACGGCGTCCCGGCCGGGGTCGACACGGACTGGTTCGCCCCGATGTTCGACTACCCGGCCGAGGACGCCTATCTGACGGGCCGCCGCTCCTGACCGGTGGGTCGGGGGCGACCGGTCACGGCGCCCAGGGGCCGGTGACGTTCCAGGTCACGTCGGCCAGCCAGGACACCGGCGAGTTGTACGCCGGCCCGCCGGCCCCGTTGCTCAGCCACACCTGCGCCGCGTGGTGCCGCAGGTACGACCCCCGGAAGTTGTACGACTCGAACGACACCCCGCCGCCGGTCAGTCCGGTACGGGCGCACCAGGTCGCGTCGGCGCGCAGCAGGGCCGAGCCGTCGTCGGGGGAGTTGCGGACCCGGGACTCGATGTGCCGCAGGAACTGCCCGGGGTAGTTGACCGACTCGAACGAGTAGCACCCGGCGTCGGCCAGCCCGGGCCGGACCGTGTACGTCGCGTCCTGCCGGAGCAGCGCCGGGCTGCCCGCGTCGACCACCTCGGTGTACGCCAGGCCGTTCTGGTGCCGCAGGTAGCGGTTGGTGAAGCCGGCGGTGGTCACCTGCAACGACCGTCTGGTGTGGATGGGAAGCGTGACCGGACCGGAGTTGCCGAGTGCCTTCGACGCGTCGATCAGCGCCTGGTTCGCGGCCCGGACCCGGTTCTGGTCCATCTTGACCACCTGCCGGTCGTACGTCAGGAAGCCGTTCAGTTCGCCCTCCAGGTCCGTTATCTCGGTGTACACCGACGCGCTCAACCCCTTGCCGACCATCAGGTTGCGGGTGCCGGCGACCAGGCCGACGTACCGGTCGGTCAGCGCGGCGGAGTTCGGTTGCCACTCGTACGCGTTGAAGCTGCCGTCGGGGCTGTACTCGTGCCCGGGGGTGCGCAGGCCGGGGCCGCCGAACTCGCCGAGCACCGAGATCCGGGTGGTCGACGCCGGGGGTGAGTCGGGGCCGACGTAGATGTGCCAGTCGTCCATGTCGCCGTTGCCGGGGTTGCCGAGCGACTGGCAGCAGTTGTGTCCGCTGTGGGTGTTGACCAGCCGGGTCGGGTCCTGGTTCCTGATGTTCTGGCCGACCCGGCGGGTGTCGGCGAGCGACCGCTCGCCCCAGCCCTCGTTGTAGACGACGTACGCGACGACCGACGGTGAACTGCGGTGCTCGTCGACGATCTCCCGGGCCTCGGCCTCGAACTGGGCCTGTTGGGCGTCGTTCGGGTCGACGTTCCGCGCGGTCAGCGACGGGATGTCCTGCCACACCAGCAGGCCGAGCCGGTCGGCGTGGTAGAACCAGCGCTGGGGTTCGACCTTGATGTGCTTGCGCACCATGTTGAACCCGAGGTCCTTGTGTTTCTGCAGGTCGAAGGCGAGGGCTGTGTCGGTCGGGGCGGTGTACAGGCCGTCCGGCCAGTAGCCCTGGTCCAGCGTGCCGGCCTGGAACACGAACTGGCCGTTGAGTTTCGGGCGCAGCACCCCGTTGACCAGCGCGGTGGTGATCTCCCGCATGCCGAAGTAGTGCGTGGTCCGGTCGACCTGGGCGCCGCCGCCGCCCCGCAGGGTGACCCGCAGGTGGTAGAGGAACGGGTCGTCCGGCGACCAGCGGCGGGCGTTCGGCACCGGTACGGCGAACTCGGTGAAGCCGCCGGTCGCCGAGCCGACGACGGTGCCGCCGTTGAGCGCCTCGGCCAGCACGCTGTGGCCGCTGACGTTGCCGCGGGTGAAGACCCGGACCCGCAGGGTGTTGTCGGCGAGGTTCGGGTAGAGGTCGACGCTGCTGATCGAGGCGGCCGGGGTGGGTTCCAGCCAGACCGTCTGCCAGATGCCCGAGCTGGGGGTGTAGAAGATCCCGCCCGGGGTCCTGGTCTGTTTGCCGATCGCCGGCAGGCTGCCGTTCTGTCGGCTGTCGGTGGGGTCCCAGACCTTGACGACCAGTTCGTTGGTGCCGCCGTTGAGTTGCGGGGTGATGTCGAAGGTGAAGGCGTCGTAGCCGCCGGTGTGCCGGCCGACCTCGGTGCCGTTGACCCAGACGGTGGTCTGCCAGTCGACCGCGCCGAAGTGCAGTTGCACCCGCCGGCCGGCCCAGTCGGCCGGAACGGCGAAGGTCCGGCGGTAGTAGAGGTAGTGGCGGTTGTCGCCCGCGGCCCGCATCACCCCGGACAGGGCGGACTCGACCGGGAACGGCACGTTGATCCGTTCCGGCAGGTTGGTGTTGAACTGCGGCGGGTCGTCGGTCGCCGACTGGCGCAGTTGCCACTCGCCGTTGAGGTTCTGCCAGTCGGGTCGGGTCATCTGCGGCCGCGGATACTCCGGCAGCGGCGTGCCGGCCAGCGCCTGGCTGGTCCACGGCGTGGTCAGGGGCGGGGTCCGGCCGGGTACGGCCCGGGCCGCGGTCGGCGCGGTCAGCAGCGACCCGGTGACCAGCGCCGTGGCGGCGAGCAGGAGCCAGGTCCGCGGCCGGGCGTGGAGGGTTCTGGGCATGGCGTCTCCGTTCGGGACGGGGCCGGCCGCGGTGTCGGGGGAGTCCCCGCGAACCTCGGCGCGGTGGGGACGGAGCCGGCGCCAGGATGTCCGGGCTGGTCGCGATCAGGGATCTTGCTGACATCCCGGGACGGATGTATGACGTTATAGAGCTACCGATGGATGTCGGTCAATGGCTCGTTTCCGTCGCGTCGTCCCGGCGAGCACCCTGGCCCAGCAGCTTCTTCTGCACCTTTCCCAGCGCGTTGCGGGGCAGTGCGTCGAGCAGGTGGACCGCCCGCGGTCGCTTGTGCACCGCCAGGTTGCGGGCCACGAACTCGATCAGGTCCGGGCCGGTGACCCCGTCGGCCACCACGTACGCCGTTACCCGCTGACCCAGATCCGGATCCGGTACGCCGATCACGGCCGCCTCCCGTACCCCGGGTGGGCCAGCAGCGCGTCCTCGATCTCGCCGGCCCCGATCCGGTAGCCCCCGCTTTTGATCAGGTCGGTGGAGGCCCGGCCGACGATCCGGTGCGACCCGTCCGGCCCGATCGTGGCGACGTCGCCGGTGCGGAACCAGCCGTCCCCGGTGGTGCTCGCCGCGTCGGCGTCCGGCCGGTTCAGGTAGCCGCTGAACAGCGTCGGCCCGGCGACCAGCAGCTCACCCATGGCCTCGCCGTCGGCGGGCACCGGCCCACCCCGCTCGTCGACGAGCCGGGTCCGTACCCCGGGCAGCCGTACCCCGACCGTGCCCGGCAGCCGCGGACCGTCCGCCCGCGCGCTCACCGTGATCAGCGTCTCGGTCATCCCGTACCGCTCGACGATCCGGTGCCCGGTCAGCTCCGCGAGGTCGGCGAAGACCGCCGCCGGCAGCGCCGCGCTGCCCGACACCAGCAGGCGCGCACCCCGCAACGCGCGGGCCGACTCCGGGGCGGCGGCCACCCGTGACCACACCGTCGGCACGCCGAAGTACATCGTGCCGCCCGCCGCCGCGTACCGCGCCGGCTGTGGACGTCCGACGTGGTCCAGCCGGCTGCCGTGCCGCAGCGGCCCGAGCACCCCCAGCACCAACCCGTGTACGTGGAACAGCGGCAGGCCGTGCACCAGCAGGTCGTCCGGCGTCCACGCCCAGGCGTCGGCGAGCGCGTCGAGGCAGGCCGCGATCGACCGCCGGGAGATCACCACGCCCTTCGGCGCCCCCGTCGTCCCGCTGGTGTAGAGGATCAGCGCGGCCCGCTCCGGATCCGGCTCCGGACGGGTCCGGTCCGACCGGAGGGCCAGATCCACCGGTACGACCGGCGGCCCGGAACCCTCGGCCTCCCCGGCCCCTTCGGCGCCAGCAGCGCCGCCGCACCCGAGTCCCTGAACATGTGCGCGCGTTCCATCGCGCCGGCGTCGGCCGGAACCGGCACCACGGCCACCCCGGCGAGCAGCGCGCCGACGACGCCGACCACGGTCTCCATCGTGGGGGTCGCCTCGATCGCCACCCGGTCCAGCCCGTGCACCCGGTCGGCGACCGCGGTCGCGCAGCGCAGCAGCTCGACCCCGGACAGGGCGGTGCCGGACACCCGGACCGCGTCCGGCCGCTCGTCCGGCGACTCCGACAACCGCTTCAGCAGCGACACCGCGATCGGCCCTCCTCGAACGGGGACGGCGGTCCCCGGTGACCTTGGCCCGCCGACCGTAGCCGTACCACCCCCGTGCCGCTACCCGGCCGGCCCGGCGGGGGCGGGGTTTCGGTCGGTGCCGGCTGGGATACTGGCCGGAGCAGAGATCCGATCCGAGATTGAGGCGGGACGGCCGTGACCACCCAGACCGGTAGGACGGCGGAGGCTCTGGCCAGGGCCGCCGCGATGGCGGGGCACGCCCCGTCGGTGCACAACACCCAGCCGTGGCGGTGGACGGTCCACCCGGACCGGCTCGAGCTGTCCGCCGTACGCGACCGGCAGCTCGCCGCGACGGACCCGGAGGGACGGCTGCTGACGATCAGCTGCGGTGCCGCCCTGCACCACGCCCGGACGGCGCTCGCCGCGGACGGCTGGGACTGCACGGTGCGGCGGCTGCCCGACCCCGACCGGCCCGACCTGCTGGCCGTGCTGGTGGCCGGCGAGCACCGCGCGCCCGACGAGGCCGCGGTGCGCCTGGTGCAGACCATGTCGGTACGGCACACCGACCGGCGCCCGCTCAGCGACGAGGTGCTGACCGACGACGTCCTGAAGACGATCTCGGAGGCGGTCCGCGCCGAGGGGCCGCACCTGCACGTGCTCACCGGCGAACAGGTCTACGACCTGGCGTCCGCCGCCGACCGGGCGGGCACCGCCGAGCGGGAGGACCCGGCGGTGCAGGAGGAGTTGGCGTACTGGATCGGGCGCGGCGACGGGCTCGGCGTGCCGGCCCACGTGCTGCCCGAGGTCCAGCCGGCGACCACCGTGCCGGGGCGCGACTTCGGCCAGCCGGGGACCCTGCCGATCGCGCCGGGCCACGACCGGGCGGCGTTCTACGGCCTGTTCTACGGCGACGGCGACGAGCCGCTGTGGTGGTTGCGGGCCGGCGAGGCACTCTCCGCGGCCTGGCTGACCGCCACCCGCCTCGGCGCCTCGGTGCTGCCGCTGAGCGCGGTGGTCGAGGTGACGGCGACGCGGGCGGCACTGCGCCGCCTGGTGGCGGAGTTGGGCTGGCCCTACCTGGTGATCCGCCTCGGCGTGGCCGACCCGGAACACGCCGGCCCGCCCCACACCCCCCGCCTCCCGACCCCCAGACGGTCGACACCACCCCGGCCACCAACCCCCCAAGATCCGCGTGATCAGGGGCTGACTCGAGCGTGTCGCCGGCGCGTCTCCCGGAAAACTCCCTGATCACCGGGATCTTGAAGGGTGGCCAGCGGTGGCACACGGAACTCGCCGACGGCTTCGGCCGCCGGCGAGTTCGTGTTCGGGTCGACTACCTGAGGAAGGGGAGGCGCTTGACGATCGGGACGCGGGCCCAGAGTCGGCCCAGGCCGAGCGTGTCACCGGCCGCGGTCAACGCCAGGACCAGAAGCACACCCGCGTAGATCAGGTGGTCGTCCATGAAGGGGTTGTTCGCCGGGGGCAGGACGGCGGTCCACATCAGCACCATCATCAGACCACCGGCCGCGGCGGCGACCCGCATGCCCACACCCAGGATGAGCGCGGTGCCGACGGCGGCAAGCCCGATCATGAAGAGCCAGTCGGCCCAGGCCGCGCCGGCGAAGCCGCGGTAGAAGTCGGCGAACGGACCGGCCACGGCGTTGCCGAGGAAGCCCCTGGTGGGGCTGCCGCCGTTGATCCAGGCCTGCTCTGCGGCGGTCCCGTGCCCGAGGCCGAAGAGCTTGTCGAGGAACGCCCAGAGGAAGATCCAGCCGAGGGCCAGCCGGAGCCCGGCGAGGGCGTACCGGGTGGCCTTCCGGCCGGTGGTCTCGGCCTGGCGGATGGTTCCGGTGACCGGCGGGATCACCGCGTTGTCGGTCGTCACCCGGTGGTTGGCGGTTCGTTCGATCGTCGTCGTCATGGCCTTTCACGCCTTCCTGACTCTCGCTGACGAATCAATTCGACCACCGGGAGAGGGGCTGCGATCAGTGCCGGGAGACCACTCCTGCCAGGACTTTCGGCACGGTCGCGGCGGGACTGTCGGCGACCGTACGGGCTCACGAGCGAAATGGCGCGGTGACGTTGTCGACCGGGTGTCACGGGGCGGAGGGCCCTGGACGGTACGAGGCTCGGAGCGGGCGACGAGAATCGAACTCGCGTAATCAGTTTGGAAGACTGAGGCTCTACCATTGAGCTACGCCCGCATACACCCCGGTCTTCCCGGGGTACGGCCAACAGCATAGCGGGTCCGGCAACCCGGTTCCCAGCGCGTTCTCGCGGCCCGACCCACCCCGGTACGGATACCAGGCGGCGCGCCCGACCGCCGACGTCATACACTTCTCTCCGCCACGGGGTGTGGCGCAGCTTGGTAGCGCACTCGCTTTGGGAGCGAGGGGCCGTGGGTTCAAATCCCGCCACCCCGACTGTGATCCACCAGCGGTGCCGGGTGCCCGGCGGGCCGACCGACCGGCTCGCCTACACTCGATGGGCTGAATCACGCCCAGACCAAGACTGAGATCCGTCAAGGAGTACGCCTGTGAAGAGCACCGTCGAGACTCTGAGCCCGACGCGCGTCCGGCTCGCCATCGAGGTGCCGTTCGTCGAGCTCGAGCCGAGCCTCAGGAAGGCGTACCGGGAGATCGGCCAGCAGGTCAACATCCCGGGCTTCCGCCGGGGCAAGGTGCCGTCCGCCGTCATCGACCAGCGGGTGGGCCGCGGCACGGTCCTCAACGAGGCCGTCCAGGAAGCGATCCCGGAGACCATCCTCGCCGCCGTGCGCGAGCACGACGTCAAGACGCTCGGCCGTCCCGAGGTGGAGATCACCGAGTTCACCGACGGTGAGCCGTTGAAGTTCACCGCCGAGGTCGACGTCCGGCCCGAGATCGCCATTCCCGACCTGTCCGGCATCGAGGTGACCGTCGACGAGCTGCAGGTCGGCGACACCGAGATCGAGGAGCAGCTGAGCGGGCTGCGGGAGCGGTTCGCCACGCTGAAGACCGTCGAGCGGGCGGCCGCCGAGGGTGACTACGTCCAGATCGACCTCGCGGCGACCGTCGACGGTGTCGAGGTGCCGGGTGGTTCCGCCAGCAACATCTCCCACGAGGTGGGCAGCAAGCAGCTTCTGCCGGGCCTGGACGAGGTGCTGGTCGGCATGTCGGCCGGTGACGACCGGACCTTCGTCACGCAGCTCGTCGGCGGCGACTTCGCCGGCCGGGACGCCGACGTGGCGGTCACCGTCCGTACGGTCAAGGAGAAGCAGCTCCCGGCGCTCGACGACGAGTTCGCCCAGCTCGCCAGCGAGTTCGACACGCTGGAGGAGCTGCGTGGCGACCTGCGTGAGCGGGTCACCCGGGTGAAGAAGGTCGAGCAGATCTACGCCGCGCGGGACAAGGCGCTGGAGCAGATCGTGGCGGCCGCCGACGTACCGGCGCCGGAGGGCGTGGTCCGCGACGAGGTCTCGCACCGCAAGCAGGCCATGATCGACCAGCTCGAGCGGATCGGCGCCTCGATGGAGGACTACCTCGCGTCGGAGGAGAAGACCGAGGAGCAGGTCGACCAGGAGCTCAACGACGCCGCGACCGAGGGTGTCAAGATCCAGCTGCTTCTCGACACCCTCGCGGACGCCGAGGACGTGCAGGTCAGCGACGACGAGTTCGGCCACGAGATCGTGCACCGCGCGCAGCGCGCCGGCGTCGCCCCCCAGCAGTACTACGACCAGCTGGTCCGGTCCGGCACGGCCGGTGCCGTCTTCGGCGACGTACGGCGGGGCAAGGCGCTGGCCACCGTCCTGGAGCGGGTGAAGATCACCGACACCGCGGGCAACGCGCTCAGCGTCGACGAGCTGCGGGCGGCCAGCGAGCACAACCACGAGCACTGAGTCGTTCGACGGGCGGCCGTCGCACGTCCTCGGACGTACGGCGGCCGAATCCCTTTCTGCGGGCGGGCTACGGCCCACTGCGCTGAGAGCGAACACTGTGCGCGGAAGGAAGCTGCGACCCCCGGCAGCGGTTAGTGTCGGGCGTAAGACGCACGGAGAGCGAAGGGCTGCCATGACCGAACTGCACATCCCAGCGGTGCCGTCGCGGGCGATCGTCGCCCGTGGTGGGGACTCCCTCAGTGGCAACCTCGACGACACGGTTTACAACCGGTTGCTCAAGGAACGGATCATCTTCCTGGGCAGCGAGGTGACCGACCAGGTCGCCAACCGGATCTGCGCGCAGCTGCTCCTGCTCGCCGCCGAGGACCCGGAAAGCGACATCAACCTCTACATCAACTCGCCCGGTGGCTCGGTCTACTCCGGCATGGCGATCTACGACACCATGCAGTACGTCACCAACGACGTGGCGACGATCGCCATGGGCATGGCGGCGTCGATGGGACAGCTCCTGCTCTGCGCCGGCACCAAGGGCAAGCGCTACGCCCTGCCGCACGCGCGGATCATGATGCACCAGCCGTCCGGCGGCATGGGCGGTACCGCGTCGGACATCGCCATCCAGGCCGAGCAGATGCTCTACACCAAGCGGATGTTCCAGGAGCGGGTTGCCCACCACACGGGTCAGGATCCGGCCCAGATCGAGGCCGACTCCGACCGTGACCGCTGGTTCACGGCCGCCGAGGCCCGCGACTACGGCTTCATCGACCAAGTGATCACCGGAGCGACGCAGGTCCCGACCGGCGCCGGCACCCGCAACTGAGGAAGGCGACAATGAGCGACCTGACCCTGCCGCCGCAGCTCGCCGCGGTGCACAACCGCTACGTCCTCCCGTCGTTCGTCGAGAAGACCTCGTACGGGATCAAGGAGTCCAACCCGTACAACAAGCTGTTCGAGGACCGGATCATCTTCCTCGGGGTCCAGGTGGACGACGCGTCGGCCAACGACGTGATGGCACAGCTGCTGACCCTCGAGGGCACCGACCCCGACCGCGACATCACCATGTACATCAACTCGCCCGGTGGTTCGTTCACCGCCATGACGGCGATCTACGACACCATGCAGTACGTCCGTCCGGACATCCTGACCGTGTGCCTGGGGCAGGCGGCCAGCGCGGCGGCGGTGCTGCTCGCGGCCGGCACGCCGGGCAAGCGGATGGCGCTGCCCAACTCGCGGATCATCATCCACCAGCCGGCCACCGAGGGCGGCTACGGACAGGGCTCGGACATCGAGATCCAGGCCCGGGAGATCCTGCGGATGCGTACCCAGCTCGAGGAGATGCTGTCGCGGCACTGCGACCGGCCCCTCGACCAGGTCCGCAAGGACATCGATCGTGACAAGATCATGACGGCGGAGGAGGCGCGCGAGTACGGCCTCGTCGACACCATCCTCACCAGCCGCAAGAAGGGCCTGCTCGCCGCCAACGCGGCGAGCTGAGGCGACCCTGGGTCAGGGGCCGGCCGGCCCTCGAAAGCCGGCCGACCCCTGACACACCCGTTTCGGGGGTCGGAGAAATCCCCGGCAGCGGGTAACGTCGAGACTGCACCGTTCGGCCGGGCCCGGCCCGACCGAACGATCGGGAACGGCGGCATCAACGCGAACCACAGACCGACGTGATCGACAGACCGGCGTGAACGACCAGGGCTGACGGCCGCGATCGACAGCGATCGTGGATGATCGAGCCGGACGGGCCCGCTCGGGACGACGACGATCGGGGCGACGGGACATTCCGTCCGCAGGCCAGGGCCGGCGAATGACCGGCCGATGAGCGCAGGGAGAACGTAGGTGGCACGGATCGGTGACGGTGGCGACCTACTCAAGTGCTCCTTCTGTGGGAAGTCGCAGAAGCAGGTCAAGAAGCTCATCGCGGGCCCAGGGGTCTACATCTGCGACGAGTGCATCGACCTCTGTAACGAGATCATCGAAGAGGAGTTGGCCGAGTCCGGCGAGGTGAAGTGGGAAGAGCTTCCCAAGCCGATGGAGATCTGCCAGTTCCTCGACTCGTACGTGGTCGGCCAGGACCAGGCGAAGAAGGCACTCGCGGTCGCGGTCTACAACCACTACAAGCGCATCCAGGCCGAGGCGGCCGGGGCGCCCGGGTCGGGCAACGACGCCGTCGAGGTGGCCAAGTCCAACATCATGCTGATCGGGCCGACCGGCTGTGGAAAGACACACCTGGCCCAGACACTGGCGCGGATGCTCAACGTGCCGTTCGCCATCGCCGACGCGACCGCCCTCACCGAGGCCGGCTACGTCGGTGAGGACGTCGAGAACATCCTGCTGAAGCTGATCCAGGCGGCCGACTACGACATCAAGCGGGCCGAGACCGGCATCATCTACATCGACGAGGTCGACAAGATCGCCCGCAAGTCGGAGAACCCGTCGATCACCCGCGACGTCTCGGGTGAGGGCGTCCAGCAGGCGTTGCTGAAGATCCTGGAGGGCACGGTCGCCAACGTGCCGCCGCAGGGCGGGCGCAAGCACCCCCACCAGGAGTTCATCCAGATCGACACCACCAACGTGCTCTTCATCGTCGGTGGCGCGTTCGCCGGCCTGGACCGGATCATCGAGTCCCGTACCGGCCAGGGCGGCACGGGCTTCGGCGCCCGGCTGCGGGCCGTCTCGGAGCGGTCGACCGACGACATCTTCAGCCAGGTGATGCCCGAGGACATGCTGAAGTTCGGCCTGATCCCCGAGTTCATCGGCCGACTTCCGGTGATCACGAACGTCCGGAGCCTCGACCGCGAAGCGCTCGTCCGCATCCTCACCGAGCCGCGTAACGCACTCGTCCGGCAGTACCAGCGGCTGTTCGAGCTCGACGGCGTCGAGTTGGAGTTCGACGCACCCGCCCTGGAAGCGATCGCCGACCAGGCGATGCTGCGGGGCACCGGGGCCCGTGGCCTCCGCGCGATCATGGAGGAGGTGCTGCTCTCGGTGATGTACGAGGTGCCCAGCAACCCCGACGCGGCGCGCGTGGTCATCACCCGCGAGGTGGTGCTGGAGAACGTGAACCCGACCATCGTGCCGCGTGAATTCACCGGCCGGCGGGGGCGACGCGACCAGCGTGAGGAAAAGTCGGCCTGACCGTCGATGCTGGCCGGCCCGGCACCCGGCCCGTAAGCTGCCAGCATGCGTGTCGCCGTGTGCCAGCTCAACGCCCGTGACGAGCCGCAGGAAAACCTGAAGACCGCCCACGAGCTGCTGCGCCGGGCCGCCGCGGCCGGCGCCGACCTCGCCGTCCTTCCCGAGTACGTCGACTACCTCGGCCCCGGCGCGAGGCAGCCCGAACCCCAGCCGGTGGACGGGGAGTTCGGCACCTTCTTCGCGAACGCGGCCCGAGAACTGGGCATGTGGGTGCTGGCCGGCTCCTTCCACGAGGTCGGGCCGGACCCGGAGCACACGTACAACACCTCGCTGGTCTTCGACCGGTCCGGAGCTCTCGCCGCCACCTACCGGAAGATCCACCTGTACGACGTAGAGATTCCCGGGCGGGTCTCCTACCTGGAGTCGGCCGGGGTCGCGCCGGGCACCGAACCTGTCGTGGCCGACGTCGAGGGCGTTCGGGTGGGGCTTTCCATCTGCTACGACCTGAGGTTCCCCGAGCTCTACCGCCGCCTGGCGATCGCCGGCGCCGAGATTCTGGTGGTGCCGGCGGCGTTCATGATGCACACCGGACGTGACCACTGGGAGATCCTGCTGCGGGCCAGGGC
Organism: Polymorphospora rubra; assembly: GCF_018324255.1. GTDB lineage: Bacteria > Actinomycetota > Actinomycetes > Mycobacteriales > Micromonosporaceae > Polymorphospora > Polymorphospora rubra. The sequence goes on along the minus strand of NZ_AP023359.1, from coordinate 963,221 downwards.
GATCGAGAACCAGTGCTACGTGGTCGCCGCCGGCCAGATCGGCGATCACGACCCGGGACGTACCTGTTTCGGTCGCAGCATGGTCGTCGACCCCTGGGGGACGGTGCTCGGTCAGGCTCCGGACGCCGTCGGTGTGACGGTGGTCGACGTCGACCTCGACCGGCTGCGCCGGATCCGGGCGGAGCTGCCCAGCCTGGCGAACCGCCGCCTCTGACCCCGCTTCCGGGTACGACGGTGGCCTACCCGCGTTTTCGCCCGCCCAGGAGCTGATCAGCCCTGTAAAAGGATGCCGAGGACAGCCAGGCCGACGATGGCGCTTCCGGTGACGAGCAGCGCGGTCGTCATCCGGGACTGGCCCCGGCTGGCCAGCCGTCGTACGGACACCACCACGGCGATGATCACGAAGATCCCGATGAGGATCTGCCAGAAGGGCAGGAGCAGCCCCAGCAGTGCGTCATCGGCGAGAACGACCGGGGTGTCGGGCATGGCAGCCACTGTGGCACGGATCTGCGGCGCGTGGCAGTCGCGGCGTCGAGGATGGCATCGGAGCGCCGCCTCGGAAACATAGCGATGAACGCTGATTTGTGTTCTGCGGGCGGGGCGCGTAACTTTCTCTCTGCACGCGGGACACCGGACAAAACGGGCCGGGACAGCGAGCAGCCAGGCCAAGGCGGGCGACCGCCGAGTCGGACTGGATCCGGGTAGGGCAATCACAGTCGGGGTACCGATGACAGGTTGCGCACCTGACCGGGACAAAGCTGGATGAAGTGATGTTGATCGGGAAGTTCTGGTTGACAGTGCGGAAACTGGCGGGTAACGTAGTAAAAGTGCCTGGCGCTGAGCGCGGGGTGCGGTAAAGGGAGTGAAAGCCCCGGGCTCGGGTCCTGCTTGTTGGTGGGGTTCGGGTTTGGTGTGTGTTTGTTCTTTGAGAACTCAACAGGGTGCTTTGTAAGCCAGTGCCAATTTATGATTTATTTCCCGGGCTGGTTTTCTGTTTCCGCCTTTTTGGTGGGGATGGTTTGCTGGTTTGGATTCCTTTGGCAATCTTTGATTGCCGGGATGGATTTTTCGACAAGTTTTTGTTGGAGAGTTTGATCCTGGCTCAGGACGAACGCTGGCGGCGTGCTTAACACATGCAAGTCGAGCGGAAAGGCCCTTCGGGGTACTCGAGCGGCGAACGGGTGAGTAACACGTGAGTAACCTGCCCCAGGCTTTGGGATAACCCTCGGAAACGGGGGCTAATACCGGATATGACTTCTGACCGCATGGTTGGGGGTGGAAAGTTTTTCGGCTTGGGATGGGCTCGCGGCCTATCAGCTTGTTGGTGGGGTGATGGCCTACCAAGGCGACGACGGGTAGCCGGCCTGAGAGGGCGACCGGCCACACTGGGACTGAGACACGGCCCAGACTCCTACGGGAGGCAGCAGTGGGGAATATTGCACAATGGGCGGAAGCCTGATGCAGCGACGCCGCGTGAGGGATGACGGCCTTCGGGTTGTAAACCTCTTTCAGCAGGGACGAAGCGCAAGTGACGGTACCTGCAGAAGAAGCGCCGGCCAACTACGTGCCAGCAGCCGCGGTAAGACGTAGGGCGCGAGCGTTGTCCGGATTTATTGGGCGTAAAGAGCTCGTAGGCGGCTTGTCGCGTCGACTGTGAAAACCCGCAGCTCAACTGCGGGCTTGCAGCCGATACGGGCAGGCTAGAGTTCGGTAGGGGAGACTGGAATTCCTGGTGTAGCGGTGAAATGCGCAGATATCAGGAGGAACACCGGTGGCGAAGGCGGGTCTCTGGGCCGATACTGACGCTGAGGAGCGAAAGCGTGGGGAGCGAACAGGATTAGATACCCTGGTAGTCCACGCTGTAAACGTTGGGCGCTAGGTGTGGGGGGCCTCTCCGGTTCTCTGTGCCGCAGCTAACGCATTAAGCGCCCCGCCTGGGGAGTACGGCCGCAAGGCTAAAACTCAAAGGAATTGACGGGGGCCCGCACAAGCGGCGGAGCATGCGGATTAATTCGATGCAACGCGAAGAACCTTACCTGGGTTTGACATGGGCGGAAATCCGGCAGAGATGTCGGGTCCTTCGGGGCCGTTCACAGGTGGTGCATGGCTGTCGTCAGCTCGTGTCGTGAGATGTTGGGTTAAGTCCCGCAACGAGCGCAACCCTCGTTCGATGTTGCCAGCGGGTTATGCCGGGGACTCATCGAAGACTGCCGGGGTCAACTCGGAGGAAGGTGGGGATGACGTCAAGTCATCATGCCCCTTATGTCCAGGGCTTCACGCATGCTACAATGGCTGGTACAATGGGCTGCGATACCGTGAGGTGGAGCGAATCCCAAAAAGCCGGTCTCAGTTCGGATCGGGGTCTGCAACTCGACCCCGTGAAGTCGGAGTCGCTAGTAATCGCAGATCAGCAACGCTGCGGTGAATACGTTCCCGGGCCTTGTACACACCGCCCGTCACGTCACGAAAGTCGGCAACACCCGAAGCCGGTGGCCTAACCCGTAAGGGAGGGAGCCGTCGAAGGTGGGGCTGGCGATTGGGACGAAGTCGTAACAAGGTAGCCGTACCGGAAGGTGCGGCTGGATCACCTCCTTTCTAAGGAGCGCCTGCCGGCGAAGGTCGGCTAGGAGCCCGCGGCCTGCGGATGTCGGGTCGGGGTTGCTCATTTGGCGGAGACACTGGTGAGTTTTCTGCCGGCAACGGCCACATGGATCTAGTACAGCTCCGAGTTTTCGGGGTGGGAACGGTGGTGTGGTGCGGCTGGTGGGGGATGTGAGCATCCTGTTGGGTCCTGAAAGAACAAGCCACGTGGTGGGTTGTTGTTTCGGATGGTCCAGGCATGGCCTGGTGCCGCATACCGCGCGATGTGGTCTCTGTGAAGGGGCTGGGTTGTGGTCTGGTGTGGTGCTGTGGGTTGTGGGTTGGTCGTTTGTTGAGAATTACACAGTGGACGCGAGCATCTTTGTGGTCAAGTTGTCAAGGGCGGACGGTGGATGCCTTGGCACCAGGAGCCGATGAAGGACGTGGGAGGCCGCGATAGGCCTGGGGGAGCTGTCAACCGAGCTGTGATCCCAGGGTGTCCGAATGGGGAAACCTGGCATCAGTCATGTGATGTCACCCGCACCTGAATGCATAGGGTGTGTGGAGGGAACGCGGGGAAGTGAAACATCTCAGTACCCGTAGGAAGAGAAAACAATAGTGATTCCGTGAGTAGTGGCGAGCGAAAGCGGATTTAGGCTAAACCGGTTGCGTGTGATACCTGTCAGGGGTTGCGTGGTCGGGGTTGTGGGACTCTGCTGGACAAGCTGACACTTGTTCGAGAAGTTATAAAGCCAGTTGCTAGCCGAATGGTGTGGGAAAGCCAACCGTAGTCGGTGATAGTCCGGTAGGTGAAAGTGGCTGGTCTTCTGTGGATGTTCCCGAGTAGCGGCGGACCCCTGTAATCTGCCGTGAATCTGCCAGGACCACCTGGTAAGCCTGAATACTTCCTGGTGACCGATAGCGGACTAGTACCGTGAGGGAATGGTGAAAAGTACCCCGGGAGGGGAGTGAAATAGTACCTGAAACCGTTCGCCTACAATCCGTCGGAGCCTTTAGGGGTGACGGCGTGCCTTTTGAAGAATGAGCCTGCGAGTTAGTGGCATGTGGCGAGGTTAACCCGTGTGGGGTAGCCGTAGCGAAAGCGAGTCTTAATAGGGCGTTTAGTCGCATGTTCTAGACCCGAAGCGGAGTGATCTAGCCATGGGCAGGCTGAAGCGCGGGTAAGACCGTGTGGAGGGCCGAACCCACCAACGTTGAAAAGTTGGGGGATGACCTGTGGTTAGGGGTGAAAGGCCAATCAAACTCCGTGATAGCTGGTTCTCCCCGAAATGCATTTAGGTGCAGCGTTGCGTGTTTCTTGCCGGAGGTAGAGCACTGGATGGTCTAGGGGGCCTACAAGCTTACCGAAATCAGCTAAACTCCGAATGCCGGTAAGTTAGAGCGTGGCAGTGAGACTGCGGGGGATAAGCTTCGTAGTCGAGAGGGAAACAGCCCAGATCACCAGCTAAGGCCCCTAAGCGTGTGCTAAGTGGAAAAGGATGTGGGGTCGCATAGACAACCAGGAGGTTGGCTTAGAAGCAGCCACCCTTTAAAGAGTGCGTAATAGCTCACTGGTCAAGTGGTTCCGCGCCGACAATGTAGCGGGGCTCAAGTACACCGCCGAAGCTGTGGCATTCACATTTTTACTTCGCCTGGAGCCTTTGGTTCCGGGTGCAGGTGTGTGGATGGGTAGGGGAGCGTCGTGCCGGGGGTGAAGCAGCGGAGTGATCCAGTTGTGGACGCGGCACGAGTGAGAATGCAGGCATGAGTAGCGAATGAAGGGTGAGAAACCCTTCCGCCGGATGACCAAGGGTTCCAGGGCTAGGTTAATCCGCCCTGGGTGAGTCGGGACCTAAGGCGAGGCCGAGAGGCGTAGTCGATGGACAACGGGTTGATATTCCCGTACCCGCGAAAGAGCGCCCATGATGAACCTCGTTGTGCTAACCATGTGATCTGGTGGAGGTCTTCGGACTGATGCTGGTGAGCCTGGGAACCTGGCGGGTAGTAGTCAAGCGATGGGGTGACGCAGGAAGGTAGCTGGACCCGGCCGGTGGTTGTGCCGGGGTAAGCGTGTAGGCCGGTGTGTAGGCAAATCCGCACACCTTGTGGCTGAGACGTGATGCCGAGCCGATTCAGGTGAAGTCAGTGATCCTATGCTGCCGAGAAAAGCCTCTAGCGAGTTCTTAGCGGCCCGTACCCCAAACCGACACAGGTGGTCAGGTAGAGAATACCGAGGCGATCGGGCGAACTGTGGTTAAGGAACTCGGCAAATTGCCCCCGTAACTTAGGGAGAAGGGGGGCCGGACGCGTGAAGGGACTTGCTCCTGGAGCGTGGTATGGCCGCAGAGAGCAGGGGGAAGCGACTGTTTACTAAAAACACAGGTCCATGCGAAGAAGTAATTCGATGTATATGGACTGACGCCTGCCCGGTGCTGGAACGTTAAGGGGACCGGTTAGCTCTTCGGGGCGAAGCTGAGAACTTAAGCGCCAGTAAACGGCGGTGGTAACTATAACCATCCTAAGGTAGCGAAATTCCTTGTCGGGTAAGTTCCGACCTGCACGAATGGCGTAACGACTTCCCCACTGTCTCAACCACAGGCCCGGCGAAATTGCATTACGAGTAAAGATGCTCGTTACGCGCGGCAGGACGGAAAGACCCCGGGACCTTTACTATAGCTTGACATTGGTATCTGAATTAGCTTGTGTAGGATAGGTGGGAGCCGGTGAAGCTTGTACGCCAGTACAGGTGGAGGCAATCTTGAAATACCACTCTGGTTGATTTGGGTATCTAACTTGGGGCCGTGATCCGGTTCAGGGACAGTGTCTGGTGGGTAGTTTAACTGGGGCGGTTGCCTCCTAAAGGGTAACGGAGGCGCCCAAAGGTTCCCTCATCCTGGTTGGCAATCAGGTGTTGAGTGTAAGTGCACAAGGGAGCTTGACTGTGAGACTGACGGGTCGAGCAGGGACGAAAGTCGGGACTAGTGATCCGGCACTTGCGTGTGGAAGCGGTGTCGCTCAACGGATAAAAGGTACCCCGGGGATAACAGGCTGATCTTCCCCAAGAGTCCATATCGACGGGATGGTTTGGCACCTCGATGTCGGCTCGTCGCATCCTGGGGCTGTAGCAGGTCCCAAGGGTTGGGCTGTTCGCCCATTAAAGCGGTACGCGAGCTGGGTTTAGAACGTCGTGAGACAGTTCGGTCCCTATCCGCCGTGCGCGTAGGATACTTGAGAAGGGCTGTCCCTAGTACGAGAGGACCGGGACGGACGAACCTCTGGTGTGCCAGTTGTTCCGCCAGGAGCATGGCTGGTTGGCTACGTTCGGAAGGGATAACCGCTGAAAGCATCTAAGCGGGAAGCTCGCTTCAAGATGAGGTATCCCACCCACTTTGGTGGGGTAAGGCTCCCAGTTAGACGACTGGGTTGATAGGCCGGAGATGTAAGCACGGTAACGTGTTGAGTTGACCGGTACTAATAGGCCGAGGACTTGACTACTAAGCTGCTACGCGTCCACTGTGTGATTCCCGACAAACGAACACCCGACCCCCCGCCCAGAAATTTTGGGTGGTGTTGGGGTGGTGTTTGATAAGTCGATAGTGTTACGGCGGTTATGGCGGAGGGGAAACGCCCGGTTACATTCCGAACCCGGAAGCTAAGCCCTCCAGCGCCGATGGTACTGCACTTGTGAGGGTGTGGGAGAGTAGGACACCGCCGGACTTCTTCATGGTTGTGGGCCATCCGAAACGGATGGCCCACAACCATTTCTGCGTTTGCATCCCGTGTCGCCGGGTCGGCGGTACGACTGCCGTCCCGGCGACACGGTGCTGTTCAGTCGCGGGTCTGCACGTCCGAACGGATGTCGCGCATCAGCGCCGCACCCTCGCGGGTGTCCCGGCCCGGAAACATCGCGATCGCGATGCTGCCGTGGTCGGCCCACCCGCACACCGGGATGTCGCCGTCGGTGCCCCGGCTGACGCCGCACTTCATCACACCGCCCAGCGGGCCGGGCTCGACCTCGCGTACGTCGGAAACCGCGCCGGTGTCGTCCGCGACCAGCTCCAACATCGAGTCGAGGTCGCGTTCCGGGCTCCACAGCAGCGTTGTTCCGCCGAAGAGCAGCACGCTGCGGTCGGCCGCCCCCGGATCGCCGTACACGGCTCCGATGCTCTCGTCGAGGTCGATGCCGGCGGCAAACGCCGTACGCAGGTAGTCGGCCGTCGTCAACGCCTCTTCGCTGGTGTCCCGTTGGAGTCCGGCCACGGTGGCCGGCGTACCGAGGGTCGCGTCCTTCTCCTGGGTGATGCGCAGCACGGCGGAGCCGAGAAAGCCGACGCCGATCAGGCCGGCGACCAGCACCACCCCGCCGACGATCCGGCGCCGGCGGGACGACCTCGCGGGCCCTGCCGGGCGCTCGCCGGCGGGGGACTCCTCGTCGCCCGACACCGGGGTGACGTCGATCGGCTCGGGCTCGGTGGACGAGGCGGGCCGACGGGCGAAGAGGCTGTCGTCCGACATGCCGCCACCGTACGCGAAACGGTGGTGGCGCACGTCGGGGGTCGCGGAACCCTCCGTAGACTCGCGGGGTGACCGAGACTCCGCAGACCCGCAGCACCGATGCACCCGTCCTTCCCGGGCAGTACCAGCCGGGCGAGGTAGAGCAGCGACGGTACGAGGAATGGGTATCCGCGGGGCTTTTCCAGGCGTCGGCCGACAGCGACCGGCCGCCGTACGCGATCGTGATTCCGCCGCCGAACGTCACCGGCTCGCTGCACGTCGGGCACGCCCTGGACCACACCATCCAGGACTCGTTGATCCGCCGTAAGCGGATGCAGGGCTTCGAGGCGCTGTGGCTGCCCGGCATGGACCACGCCGGCATCGCCACCCAGAACGTCGTCGAGCGGCAGCTGGCCGGGCAGGGCCTGTCCCGCCACGACCTCGGCCGGGACAAGTTCGTCGAGCGGGTGTGGCAGTGGAAGGCCGAGTCCGGCGGCGCCATCCTCGGCCAGATGCGCCGGCTGGGTGACTCCGTCGACTGGAGCCGCGAGCGGTTCACCATGGACGAGGGCCTGTCCCGGGCCGTACAGACGATCTTCAAGCGGCTGTACGACGACGGCCTGATCTACCGCGCCGAGCGCATCATCAACTGGTGCCCGCGCTGCCTGACGGCGCTGTCCGACATCGAGGTCGAGCACAGCGACGACGACGGCGAGCTGGTGTCGATCCGGTACGGCGACGGCGACAACTCGATCGTGGTGGCCACCACCCGGGCCGAGACGATGCTGGGTGACACGGCGGTGGCGGTCCACCCCGACGACGAGCGTTACAAGCACCTGGTCGGCACCGAGGTCGAGCTGCCGCTGACCGGACGTCGGATCCCGATCGTCGCCGACGAGCACGTCGACCCGGCGTTCGGCACCGGTGCGGTCAAGGTGACCCCGGCGCACGACCCCAACGACTTCGAGATAGGCCAGCGGCACTCGCTGCCCAACCTGACGATCATGGACGAGCGGGGGGTGATCACCGCACACGGCCCGTTTGAGGGGCTGGACCGGTTCGAGGCTCGCCCGGCCATCGTCGACGCGCTGCGCGAGCAGGGTCGGATCGTCGCGGAGAAGCGGCCGTACGTGCACGCCGTCGGGCACTGCTCGCGGTGCAAGACGACGGTCGAGCCGCGGCTGTCGTTGCAGTGGTTCGTCAACACCGGCCCGCTGGCCAAGGCCGCCGGCGACGCGGTGCGGGACGGCCGTACCCGGGTCGAACCCGCCGAACTCGCCAAGCGCTATTTCGCCTGGGTCGACAACATGCACGACTGGTGCATCTCGCGGCAGTTGTGGTGGGGCCACCGGATCCCGGTCTGGTACGGCCCGCAGGGCGAGGTCGTCTGCGTCGGCCCGGACGAGCGGCCGCCGGGGACGGAGGAGCAGGGCTGGCGCCAGGACGAGGACGTACTCGACACCTGGTTCTCCAGCGCGCTGTGGCCGTTCTCGACCCTGGGCTGGCCGGACGAGACCGCCGACCTGCGCCGCTTCTACCCGACCTCGGTGCTGGTCACCGGCTACGACATCCTGTTCTTCTGGGTCGCCCGGATGATGATGTTCGGTCTGTACGCGCTCGACGGCCGGCAGCCGTTCGACGTGGTCGCCCTGCACGGCATGGTCCGCGACCAGTTCGGCAAGAAGATGTCGAAGTCGTTCGGCAACGTCGTCGACCCGCTGGACTGGATCGAGCGGTTCGGGGCCGACGCGACCCGGTTCACCCTCGCCCGGGGCGCCAACCCCGGCTCGGATGTGCCGGTCAGCGAGGAGTGGTGCCAGGGCTCCCGGAACTTCTGCAACAAGCTGTGGAACGCGACCCGGTTCGCGCTGATGAACGGCGCGCACGTCCAGGGTGACCTGCCGGCCGCGGAGCAGCTGTCGACCGTCGACCGGTGGATCCTGTCCCGGCTGCGCCAGGTCGTCGGCGAGGTCGACGAGCAGTTCGAGGCGTACGAGTTCGCGAAGGTCTGCGACACCCTCTACCACTTCGCGTGGGACGACGTCTGCGACTGGTACGTCGAGCTGACCAAGCCGGTGCTCGCCGCCGGTGGACCGGCCGCCGACGCCACCCGGCGGGTGCTCGGGCACGTGCTCGACCAGCTGATGCGGCTGCTGCACCCGGTGATCCCGTTCGTCACCGAGGAACTCTGGATCGCGCTGAACGGTGGCGGCACGGTCGTCACGGCCGCCTGGCCGGTCGCCGACGACGCGCTGCTCGACCCCGCCGCCGAGACCGAGATCGCGGCGCTGCAGAAGGTGGTGACCGAGGTCCGCCGGTTCCGGTCCGACCAGGGACTGAAACCCGGTCAGCGGGTCGCCGCCCGGCTCGGCGGCCTGGCCGGCGCCGGCATCGCGGCCCACGAGCCGCTGATCCGCGCCCTGGTCCGCCTCGACCCGGCCGGCGACGACTTCGCCGCCACGGCCACCCTGGCCGTCTCGCCCGCGGTCACCGTCGAGCTGGACACCCGCGGCTCGATCGACGTGGCCGCCGAGCGGGCCCGGCTGGAGAAGGACCGGGCCGCCGCCGAGAAGGAGATCGCGCAGTGCCGGGGCAAGCTCGGCAACGCGGCGTTCGTCGGCAAGGCACCGGAAGCGGTCGTCAACAAGATCAAGGACCGGCTCGCGGCGGCCGAGGCCGACCTCGTACGCGTCTCGGCCGCCCTGGCGGCGTTGCCGTCATGACCGGGCGGAACGGGGTGACCGTCATGACCGAGCGCAGCGAGGTCATCGGTTGGCTCAGTGTCAGTCATCGGGCCGCCGAGCGGAGCGAGGTGGACGCATGACCGAGCGACAGGAATTTGCCGAGGTCGACGCGGCGCTGGCCGGGCGGGGCTTCACCCGGATGGTCTTCGACCTCGGCCGGATCGAGGAGCTGCTCGACCTGCTCGGCAGCCCGCAGCGGGCGTACCCGTCGATCCACCTGACCGGGACCAACGGCAAGACGTCGACCGCCCGGATGATCGACTCGCTGCTGCGGGCGTTCGGGCTGCACACCGGCCGCTACACCAGTCCGCACCTGGAGACGGTGCGGGAGCGGATCAGCCTCGACGGCGAGCCGGTCAGCGAGGAGCGGTTCGTCGCCACGTACCGGGAGGTCGAGCCGCTGGCCGCGCTGGTCGACGCGCGGTCGGACGAGCCGCTGACCTACTTCGACATGACCACCGCGCTGGCGTTCGCGGCGTTCGCCGACGCGCCGGTCGACGTGGCGGTGGTCGAGGTCGGGTTGGGCGGTGCCGAGGACGCCACCAACGTGCTGCAGGCCGGGGTCTGCGTCATCACCCCGATCGGGCTGGACCACACCGAGTGGCTCGGTGACACGGTGCAGGACATCGCACTGGCCAAGGCCGGGATCATCCACAAGGGAGCTACGGTCGTCACGGCGGCGCAGGACGAGGAGGCGGCCCGGCCGCTGCTCGAGCGGTGCGCCGAGGTGGGGGCGACGGTCGCCCGCGAGGGCAGCGAGTTCGGCGTACTGCGTCGGGCGATGGCCGTCGGCGGCCAGGTGCTGACCATCCAGGGGCTCGGCGGGGTGTACGAGGAGATCTTCATCCCGCTGCACGGGGCCCACCAGGCGCAGAACGCGGCGGTGGCGCTGGCCGCCGTCGAGGCGTTCCTCGGTGCCGGAACCGATCGTCAGCTCCAGATCGACGCCGTACGGGAGGGGTTCGCCGCGGCCACGTCGCCGGGGCGGCTCGAACGGGTGCGTACGGCACCGACGATCCTGCTCGACGGCGCCCACAACCCGCACGGGATGACGGCGACGGTCACCGCGCTCCAGGAGGAGTTCGCGTTCAGCCGGCTCGTCGCCGTCGTCGCGGTGCTCGGCGACAAGGACGTGGCGGGCCTGCTGGAGCTGCTGGAGCCGGTCGTCGACGCCGTCGTGGTGACCCGCAACAGTTCGCCGCGCGCGATGCCGGTCGACGACCTGGCGGCGGTGGCGGTAGAGGTGTTCGGCGAGGACCGGGTCGAGGTGGCGGCGACGATGCCGGACGCGATCGAAACCGCGGTACGGATCGCGGAGACCGACGTGGAGGGCGAGTTGAGCGGGGTCGGGGTGGTTGTCACCGGCTCCGTGGTCACGGTCGCCGACGCGCGCCGGCTGCTGAAGCGATGAGCGGGCCGGCCGACGGAACGCCCGAGCGGCCCGACGGGGCGGGGGCGCCCGGCGCCGGGGCGTCGGGTGGGCGGCCGTCGGGCCTGCGTGACCCGGTCCGTGCCGTACGTGGGCTCGGCGCGGGCACCCTGGTCATCGAGACGGTCGTGCTGCTGCTGGCGATCCAGCCGATCCGGGTGCTCGGCGGCGACCTGAGCGGCACCGCGATCGCCGCCGTGGTGGGGCTGGCGGTCGCGGCGGTGCTGCTGGCCGGGATGATGGGCCGCCCGTGGGCGTGGCACGGGGCGACGGTGCTGCAGGGCCTGCTGCTGCTCGCCGGGTTCCTGCACTGGTCGCTGGGGGTGCTCGGGCTGGTGTTCGGCCTGGTGTGGCTGTACGTGCTGCACGTGCGGCGCACGATCCTCGGCTGAGCGCGGCGCCCGCCGGCGGGCGGGCGCCGGCCCGTCAGTCGGTGCGGTCGCGCCATTCGGTCAGGGCGATGCCGTGACCGTCGGGGTCCTTGAACGCGGCGGCCCACTGCTCCACGCGGGCGCCCCGGTTGACCACCCGCGGCTCCGAGGTGAACCGGACCCCGTTGGCCCGCAACTGCCGGTAGGCCGCCTGGACGTCGGCGACGTCGAGGTTCAGGTGGGTCACCCGGCGGTTGACCGGGGTCACGTCCGGGGTCGCCCACAGGACCAGCCGGGTGTTGCCCGATGCCAGCACCGCGTTGTTGTCGCCGCCGTCGATCTCGTGGAAGCCCAGCATGTCCCGGTAGAACGCCACGGACCTGGGCAGGTCGGCCACGGTCACCGTGATTCCGGAGCCGCTGATGATCCCGCCGGACGGTGTCGGTCCGGTGTCGGCCGGCGGGTGCGACGCGCCGAGGCCCGGGTCGGGATCCAGGTCGAGGTCGAGGTCCACGTCGAAGTCGTCGTGGCCGGCGGCGGCCGGCCCGGTCTTGCGGCCGGTGACGGGCGGGTCGGCGACGGCCGTCGTGCCGCCCGACGTGGTGGCCCCGGCCACCGCGGAACCACCGGCCGCGGCGGCGGACGTAGCGGTGTCGGCCGGGGCTGTGCCGCGACCGGCTCGTCCACGTCGGAGTGTCCCTGGTCCGGAGCGGGGTCTCCGGCCGGCTCGGAGGGGTCGGCAGGGGCGGTCCGCTGCCGGGGGCGGTGCGGGCTCGGCTTGGCCCGCTTGGGCAGCGGCGGCGCCGTCGAGGGCGAGTCGACGAGCGTGCCCTCCAGCACGATCGGCCGGCCCGGGCGCTGGTCGTGGTGGATGATCACCGTGTCGGCGTGCGCCCGACCGAGGTCGTCGTCGAGGTCGGTGGGCAGGGGCTCGACCATCGGCCCGAAGTCGTCGTCGGGGTCGCGCCGCTGCCACGGCGGCAGGTCCTGCTCGATGAGGATCTCGTCGTCGAGCGGCTCGTGGTGGTCGTGGAACTCCGGCGGCAGGTGGTCGGCGGTCATCGACGCCTCGGCGTGGGTCAGCACGTCGTCCCACAGGATCCGGACATGCCGCGGATCGTCGATGGCCACCATGATCGGAAGCGTCGCGCCCGGATCGGGCCACTTCGACACCGGCACCCGCGGGTCGCGTACCTTCACCGAGCGCGGGGGGACGCCCGGTGCGTCGATCACGATCTGCATCTCGCACCGGCCGTAGGTCGACGACGCCGGTGGCTCCGTGGCGCTGTGCACGTGGGCGACACCGGCCACCCAGGCGCGGGCGCCGCGGCGCATCGCGGTGACCACCAGGAAGCTGACCGCCAGCACCAGCAGCGCCACCCCCAGCGCCACGATCGCCCAGCTCATCATGCCGGCACCAAAAAGGATCACGAAGGTGGCAAAGGTGCCGAGCACCGCGGCCGCGAGCTTGCGTACGGGTGCAACCGGTCGACGACGGCCGTTCGCCACGATGGACCTCCCCCTGTGATTACCAGTCAGGCTAGGCCCGGGCACCGGGGAAGGGAAGTCCGGTCGATGCCAGGCGGGCGCCGCCGGTGACCCGCGGCGGCCTCGCTAGGCTGACGGGGCTCGAGCGGTACCCGCGTACGCAGGAGGAGAAACCCGTGTCGACCAGCAGCCCTGTCGAGCAGACGCTCGTCCTGATCAAGCCCGACGCGGTCCGCCGGGGGCTGGTCGGAGAGATCATCGGTCGGTTCGAACGCAAAGGGCTGCGCCTGGACGCCACGGTGCTGCGGACCATGGACGGCGAACTGGCCGACCAGCACTACGCCGAGCACGTCGACAAGCCGTTCTACCCACCGCTGCGGGAGTTCATGACCGGGGGCGCGCTGGTGGCGCTGGTGGTCTCCGGCGACCAGGCGATCGACGTGGTACGCGCCCTGGTCGGTGCCACCGACGGGCGGAAGGCCGCCGCCGGCACGATCCGTGGCGACCTGGCCCTGTCCAACCGGGAGAACCTGGTGCACGCCTCCGACTCGCCGGACAGCGCCAAGCGGGAGATCGAACTCTGGTTCCCGGCCGGGGTCTGACCGTCGCGTTTCGTCGTACCGGTCGCCTAGCTTTTCCGGCATGGCCGCCACTGCTACCTACTCCTACCTCCGTCCGTCCGGGATCGCCCCCGACGACGGGCGACTGACCCTGCAGACCTCGGGTGGGCCGGCGGCCCACCCGAGGTTCTTCACCGGTTTCGTGACCGCGCCCGAGGCCGCCGCGGTCGGCCTGCTGGCGGTCGCCGAGGTGGCCCGCACCCGTTACTTCCAGCCGCTCGCCCCGGCCAGCCTGGACCCGGTGGTGACCGGCGGCCTCGACCGGCTGCGGTTCGAGTCGTTCTCCGGCTGCTGCGGGGTCTACGCGCGGCTCGACGTCCTGCCGGCCGGCCTCGACGGCGACATCGTCGAACACGGCACCACCAACGTCGACGTCAACGCGCCCTTGCGGCAGGCGTTGGCGCGGGTCGGCAACGCCGATCCGATGCACCTGGCGGTCGGCCCCGACGACCTGACCGTCACCACTTGGGACGGTCCGGTGGTGGAGAAGAAGGTGCCGCTGCCGTCGCGCTGGCTGCGCGGCTTTGCCGAGGCCCAGGTGATCACGTCCGGGTTCGATCCCCGGGCGGAGATCGACGCCCGGGAGGCGACCCAGTTCCTGCGCCGCCTGCCGGGCGGTTCCGACCGGTCGACGCTGTGGGTGGTCCCGGCCGGCCGGTCGCTGCGGCTCACCTCCCGGCCGGTGCCGGGCGCCGTCTGTCTGCCCGGCGCGGGCCGGCTCGCCGCGCTGCGCCCCTTCCTGCGCTTCGCGACCGCGCTGCGGATCTACGGCCCGCCGGTCGGTCCGGGCAGCGGGCCGGTCGCCAGCACCTGGGAGCTGTGTTCGCCGGCGATGCGCCTGACGCTGACCCTGTCGCCCGAGCCGCACCGCGGCTTCTCCGGCGAGGGCGCGGTGCTCGCCGCGCTCTCCGGTGACGACGTGGCCGACGACGCCGACCTGGTCAGCGCCCTGCTCTCCTGGGACCCGACGATCGACGTCGACGCGCTCGCCACCGGCGCGGGACTGACCGCCGAGCGGGTCCGGGCCGCGCTGGCCCAGCTCGGCACCGCCGGCCGGGTCGGCTTCGACGTGGCCGAGGCCGGCTACTTCCACCGGGTGCTGCCGTACGACGCGGCGGCGGCCGAACGCCTGAACCCCCGGCTGGTCGCCGCCCGGGCCCTGGTCGACGGTGGTGCCGTCACGGTCGCCGGTGACCGGGCGACCGTACGCAGCGGCGACGGTTCCTACCACGTACGCAGCACCGACGGGCGGCTGTCGTGCACCTGCCGGTGGTGGGCGAGGCACCGCGGCGACCGGGGCCCGTGCAAGCACGCGCTCGCGGTCCGGATCGTCACGGCAGCGGCCGACGTTCGGGCGGACGGCGAGCGGAACGAGGTGGACGCATGACCGGCGACCTGTGGGAGCGGCTGCGGCCGGCGCTGGACGGCGGCCGGGCCGACCAGGTCGCCGCCCTGCTGAAGTCGGTCGACGAGACGGAACGGCTGACTGCCGCCAAGCCCCTGGAGGCGTACGTCCGGACGCTGTCGGAGTACGGCTGGGAGCGGCAGTCCGCGATCGTCCGCGCCATCGGGGTGGCCGGGGTCGGCTGTCTGCCCTCGGCGGCCCGGGCCGGGGCCCTGCTGTGCCGGCGCGACGTGCGGTGGCACTGGGACGACCTGTCGATCCCGCTGATGATCGAGTTGGCCGCGGTCCGGGAGATCGACTGGCTCGGCGCCCTGGCGCTGCGGATGGCGGCCAAGCTCGACGCCAGGGGCTGGGGCAACGACTGGCGGCCGGTGGCCGACCTCGTCCTCGCGGGCGGCGCCGCCCCGCCCACCGACGCGCCCTTCGTCCGTGGTTGGCTCCTCGCCCGGCCGGTCGCCCGGCACAACACCCGACACAACACCCGGCTGGTTCCCCTCGCCGACCGGCTGCGCGACGACCCGTTCCTCGACCCGCTGCTGCCGGCGGTCTTCGAGCTCGACGGGATCGGCGACGTGCTCGGCAGCCGGGGCTGGAGCCAGGGGACCGGGTCCTGGGACACCGCGCTCGTCTATCCGACCGCGCTGGCGAGCCTGGCCGCCGAGGGCCGGCTCGACCGGAAGGTGCTGCTCGACGGCTGTGTGAGCCGTTTCCTGCGCGGGGACCGCCCGGGCGCCCTGCGCGCCTTCGTCGCCCTGCACGACGCGCTCGAGCCGACCCTCGACGAGGTCGTCGGGCGGCGGCTCGACTACGTACGGCTGCTGTCCGAAGGGGCGGCGCCGTTGGCACTGCTCGCCCTGAAGGCCCTCAAGCCGGTCGACGACGCCGGCCACCTGGAACTCGCGACCCTCCTCGACGCCAGCGCCGCCGTGCTGCGCCGGGAGGAGAAGGGCCTCGTACGCAAGCAGTTGGTCTGGCTCGACCGGCTGGTCCGGCGGCATCCCGACCGGGCCGGCGAGGTGCTGACCACCATCGCGACCGCCTGCGGGCACCCCGCGCTCGACGTACAGGAACGTGCCCTGACCGTGCTCGCCCGGCACCGGGCCCGACTCGACCCGGCCAGCCTCGGCGGTGCCCTGGAGGAGTTGGACGCCAGCCTGCACGCCCGGGCCGCCGACCTGCTCGGCGTCACGGTCGCCGCACCCGAACCGGCACCGTTCTGGATCCCGGCCGGGATCACCCCACCGGCGGCCATGCCGCCGCCGATCGGCACCGCGGCCGAGTTGGCCGAGGAGATCGTGGTGCTCGCGACCGCCCCCTCCAGCCCCGCCGTCGCCTGGGAACGGGTCCTCGCCGCGCTGGTGTCCCTGCGGGCCACCGAGCCGGCCGCCCTGACCGAGGCGCTCACCCCGGTGCTGGCGAGTCACCAGGAGACGCTGACCTACGGGACGACGGGGCTCCTCGCCGAGTTCGGCGAGGCGGTACGGAGCGCGGCCGGCACCCGCCGGCGCGGCCCCGCCTGGCAGCGGGCGATCACCTCGGTTCGCTTGATGGTCAACGGCGGCCGACCCGACGTGCCGGAGTTCAAGGTACGACCCAGCCCGCGCCGGGTGCTGGCCCTGCGGCTGGCCGAGATCGCCGTACAGCTCGACCGGGCACCGGTGCCGCTCCTGCTCGCCACCCCGACCTCGGCGAACGGCCAACTCGACGCCGCCACGCTCGTCGACCGGCTGGCCCGGGCCGAGGAGGCCGGCTGGCAGCCGTGGCGGCTCGACCTCGAACAGGCGATGCTGCGGGTCTCGCCCGAGGTCGACCCGCTGGTCGCCAAGCGGGCCGCTGCGCTGCGCTCACCGGCCGGCCGGTGGGTCGCCGAGTGGTTCGCGACCGGCGGACTGGCCACCCCGGCCCCGGTCCGCACCGAGCAGCGATTCACCTCCCACTACAGCGTTTCACCCGACCCCGGTCGCCGGGTGGTGATCGGCCTCCAACCGGCCGGCCCGGCGCGCGGGATCATCGAGGAGATGCTGTGCGACATCAGGTTCACCAACGGCGTCTACCACACGCAGTACCACGGGGCGGACGTGTGGTGGCCGGCCGTGCTGCCGTACCACCGGGAGGTGATCGCCGCCTGGGCCCTGCCGAACCTGGCGGCGATGGCCGACTCCGATTCCCGTGACGACGGCGGCATCCTGCCGGTGCTCGCCGAGTGCGGCGGCCCGGTCGGTCCGGCGATGACCCTCGCGCTGACGTACACGTTGGCGGCCAAGCAGGAGGTCGACCGGGTGGCGGGGGTGGACGCGCTGCTCACCCTCGTCACCGACCCGCTGTTCGACGCGGCGGCGGTCGGCCGGGAACTCGGCGGCCTCGCCGCCGACAGCGCGATCAAGATCGGGCGGGTGGTGCCCGGACTCACCGACGCGTTCCGCGCCGGTGCCGGAGCGGCTGTGTGGGAGATCGTTGCCGCCGCCGTGCCGTACCTGCTCAGCGCGGCGAAGCCGCCCCCGGGAACACCGGACCTGTTGGCGGTCGGGACGCAGACCGCGGCGGCGCTGGGCCGGCGTACCCCGATCGAGGCGGTCGCCGGCGTCGCGGCCCGGACCGGCAGCAGCCGCCTGGTGACCGAGGCCCGGCGCCTGCACCAGACCCTGAGCGCCTGACCCCCACCCCAGCTGCCCGACCCGCGCAGGCTTTTGTCGCGCCGATCGAGGTGATGTATGCCGCGAAACAGGACAGGGGCATCGCAATTCCTCCTTGATCAACGCGTCGGGGCCGGGTGTGGTCGGCTCGGCCGGGGTGCCGGCTGCTCGCGGCGTGGGCGGTGGCGGCCTTCGGGCGCTTGACGGTTTGTCCGTGCTTGGCGGCTTGTCTGTGCTTGACGGCATGCCGGCGCGTGGCGGGGGCTTGCGGCGTGGTCGCAGGTCCTCGACATGGGGACGGCCGGGGCCTCCTCTTCTCGGTTGGGTGGACGCGGGGGTGGGTTGATCGTCTGCTGTTCCGCCGCTGCGGTACGGCGTGTCGGCCGGCTCGTCAACAGACGATCACCCGTCGGGGTCGTGAACGCGACCGGCACCGCGGCTGCCTCGATCGTCTGCGGTTCAGGCGTTCGACACGCCGTATGCGGAGTGCCTGAACCGCAGACGATCACGACGACCGCGGTCGACCCGAGGCGAGGGAGCCTGCCTCGCCAGGCGCCGTGACGGGTGACGGCCCGGCTGGGTGGGAACGTCGCTGATCAAGGTGATACATGCCGTAAATCGGGCAGGATCATGCACAACTACTCCTTGATCGACGCGGCGGGGGCGGGCAGCGGCGGGCGGCGAGGGCGGGGCGGCCGCCGGGGCGGCCGCCCGGAGTGTGCGCGGCGGGGGCGCGGCGGGGGCGGGGTGGCTCGCCCTCCGTGTGGGGTGGACGTGTCGCCCGGTCGGGGGAGGGAATCCGGTGGGGGTGGCGGGGGCGGCTCGGGTAGCCTGGACAGCTACAGGCGTTGACCCGGCCATCACCGGTGAGCCTCCGGAAGAAAGGGCCTCGCGGGTGGATCAGCACCCACGGGTCTGACTAGAACCGGACGGGTTCGGCCCGTGACAGCCGACCAACGAGCGGGCGGTCGCACCATCGGACCGCCAAGCGGGGTGGTACCGCGGGCCCGCGGGCGTCGGTGACGGCGTACCGGACGGCTCGTCCTCGCAGACCACGACAGTGAGCTGCACCGAGGAGAGCGACCCGCGATGGCTTATCCGAAGCATGCCCCCGACGGCACCGGCGTGCCGGCGAGCCCCGACCTGCCCGCGGTCGAGGCCCGGGTGCTGGAGCACTGGACGGCCGACAAGACCTTCGAGACCAGCGTCGAAACCCGCGACGCCGGCCCGGACGGCGCCAACGAGTTCGTCTTCTACGACGGGCCGCCGTTCGCCAACGGGCTGCCGCACTACGGTCACCTGTTCACCGGCTACGTCAAGGACGTGGTGCCGCGCTACCAGACGATGCGCGGCCGGCGGGTCGAGCGGCGCTTCGGCTGGGACTGCCACGGCCTGCCCGCCGAGGTCGTCGCGGAGAAGCAGCTCGGCATCACCACCAAGGCCGAGATCGTCGAGCTGGGCATCGAGCGGTTCAACGACGCGTGCCGTACCTCGGTGTTGCAGTACACCCACGACTGGGAGCGGTACGTCACCCGGCAGGCCCGCTGGGTCGACTTCGCCAACGACTACAAGACCCTCGACCTGGACTACATGGAAAGTGTCATGTGGGCCTTCAAGACCCTGCACGACAAGGGGCTGGTCTACGAGGGCTTCAAGGTGCTGGCGTACTGCTGGCGGTGCGAGACGCCGCTGTCCAACACCGAGACCCGGATGGACGACGTCTACCGCGACCGGCAGGACCCGACGCTGACCGTCTGGTTCCAGCTCGAGGCCGCGCCGGACGCGCCGGAGCCGGTCGCCGGACCGGTGAAGGTCGGGGTCTGGACGACCACGCCGTGGACGCTGCCGTCCAACCTGGCCCTCGCCGTCGGCCCGGACATCGAGTACGCCGTACTGGAGCGGGACGGGGAACGGTTCGTCGTCGGCGCGGCGCGGATCGCGGCGTACGCCAAGGAGCTGGAGGGGTTCACCCAGGTCGGCACCGTTCTCGGCCGGGACCTGGTCGGGCGCCGCTACACGCCGCTGTTCGACTTCCTCGTGGAGCGGGCCGGGCCGAACGCCTACCAGGTGCTCGGCGCCGAGTTCGTGACCACCGAGGACGGCACCGGGGTGGTGCACCTGGCGCCGGCGTTCGGTGAGGACGACCAGGCCACCTGCAACGCGGCCGGGATCCCGACGATCGTCACCGTCGACGAGCACACCCGGTTCACCGCGCTGGTCCCGCCGTACGAGGGGCAGCAGGTCTTCGACGCCAACAAGCCGGTGATCCGGGAGCTGAAGGAGCGGGGGGTGGTGCTGCGGCACGAGACCTACACCCACTCGTACCCGCACTGCTGGCGCTGCGACACCCCGCTGGTCTACAAGGCGGTGTCGTCGTGGTTCGTCGAGGTGACGAGGTTCCGGGACCGGATGGTCGAACTCAACCAGCAGATCAACTGGATCCCGGGGCACGTCAAGGACGGCTCGTTCGGCAAGTGGCTGGCCAACGCCCGGGACTGGTCGATCAGCCGGAACCGGTTCTGGGGCTCGCCGATCCCGGTGTGGAAGTCCGACGACCCGAACTACCCGCGGCTGGACGTGTACGGTTCGCTGGCCGAACTGGAGCGCGACTTCGGGGTGAAGGTCACCGACCTGCACCGGCCGCAGATCGACACCCTCGTACGCCCCAACCCGGACGACCCGACCGGGAAGTCGATGATGCGTCGGGTGCCGGAGGTGCTGGACTGCTGGTTCGAGTCCGGCTCGATGCCGTTCGCCCAGGTGCACTACCCGTTCGAGAACGCGGACTGGTTCGAGCACCACTACCCGGGCGACTTCATCGTCGAGTACATCGGGCAGACCCGGGGCTGGTTCTACACCATGCACGTGCTGGCGACGGCGCTGTTCGACCGGCCGGCGTTCCGCAACTGCATGAGCCACGGCATCCTGCTCGGCGCCGACGGCCGCAAGATGTCCAAGAGCCTGAAGAACTATCCGGACGTCTACCACGTGTTCAACTCGCACGGGTCGGACGCGATGCGCTGGATGCTGATGGCGTCGCCGGTGCTGCGTGGCGGCGACATGGCGGTGACCGAGGTCGGCATCCGCGACGCCGTACGGCAGGTGCTGCTTCCGCTGTGGAACGTCTGGTACTTCTTCTCGCTCTACGCCAACGCCGAGGGCTACGAGGCGGTGCGCCGTACCGACTCGACGCACCTGCTCGACCGCTACGTGCTGGCCAAGACCGGCGAGCTGGTCTCGACCGTGCAGACCCAGATGGACGAGTACGACATCTCCGGCGCCTGCGCGACCGTGCGGTCCTACCTGGACGCGCTGACCAACTGGTACGTCCGCCGGTCGCGGGACCGCTTCTGGTCCGGTGACCGTGACGCCTTCGACACCCTCCACACGGTGCTGGAGACGCTGTGCCGGGTGGTGGCGCCGCTCGCCCCGCTCACCGCCGAGGAGATCTGGCGCGGGCTGACCGGCGAGCGGTCGGTGCACCTGACCGACTGGCCGTCGGCCGACGAGTTCGCCACCACCGGCCCGGCGGGGGCGCTCGACGGGCACGCCCTGGTCGCGGCGATGGACGCCACCCGGGACGTCTGCTCGGCGGCGCTGTCGCTGCGCAAGGCGAAGGGCCTGCGGGTCCGGCTGCCGCTGCCGGCGCTGACCGTGGCCAGCCCGTCGGCCGACGCGCTGCGGCCGTTCGCCGATCTGGTCGCCGACGAGGTCAACGTCAGGTCGGTGGTCTTCACCGACTCGGTCGACGACTACTGCCGGCAGGTGCTGACCGTGGTGCCGAGGGTGCTCGGGCCGCGGGTCGGCGGGCAGGTCCAGGCCGTGATCAGGGCGGTGAAGACCGGCGACTGGGAACTGGTCGACGGGGCACCGGTCGCGGCCGGGGTGACGCTGGGCGAGGGCGAGTACGAGCTGCGCCTGGTCGCCGCCGACGCCGACCGCTCCGCGCCGCTGCCCGGTGGCGAGGGCGTGGTCGTGCTCGACACCGAGGTCACCCCGGAGCTGGCTGCCGAGGGGCTGGCCCGGGATGTCGTACGGGTCGTGCAGCAGGCCCGGCGGGACGCCGACCTGAACGTGTCGGACCGGATCGCGGTGGCGCTCGCCGGCTCCCCGGAGGTCGCGGCCGCCGTCGGGACGCACCGTGACTTCATCGCGGGCGAGGTGCTGGCCGACAGCGTCGAGGTGGTCACTGAGCTGGCCGGATTCGTCGGTGAGGTCGGTGACGGTGAGCAGGTGACGGTAACCGTCCGTCGGGTCTGACCCGCGGACGTCCCGCCGAACGGGACGCCTAACATCGGTGCGGCGGCGTGGGCCGCCCGCCCGTTGGGCGCGGACCTGGGGAGGGCGCGTGCCGCTGCTCTACACGATCGGTCAGCTCACCGTCGGTAACACGCTGCGGTGGGGCTGGCGGCCGAAGGTGGAGGGGCTGGAGCACGTGCCGGCCTCCGGCGGGGCCGTCTTCGCCGGCAACCACCTCTCGGTCGCCGACGAGCTGTTCCTCGGCGCCGTCGTGCCCCGGCACATCGCCTTCTGGGCGAAGTCCGAGTACTTCGACGGCACCGGGCTGAGCGGCTGGGTGAGCCGTACGGTGATGGAGGGGATGGGCGCGATCCGGGTGGAGCGGGGCGGCGGCCGGGCCGCCCTGACCGCCTTCGACAGCGCGATTCCGGTGCTCAAGGACGGGGACCTGGTGGCCGTCTACCCGGAGGGCACCAGGTCACCGGACGGCCGGCTCTACCGGGGCCGGACCGGTGCGGCCCGGCTGGCGATGCAGGCCGGGGTGCCGATCATCCCGGTCGGGATGATCGGCACCGACAAGGTCCAGCCGATCGGGGCCCGGGTGCCCCGGCTCGGCAAGATCACCGTACGGTTCGGCAAGCCGCTGGACCTGACCGGCCGGTCGGCCGACCGCAAGTCGCTGCGCGAGATCACCGACGAGACGATGGCCGAGATCCAGAAGCTGACCGGCCAGGAGTACGTCCCCCGCTACGCCCCGCCCCGCCACCCAACCCCACCGCCCGCAGCCTGACCCCTGGGCCCGGACCCTCGCCGCCCTGGCCCGCGGACCCTCGCCGCGATCTTGCAGTTGTCTCCCCCTTTTGCCTGTTTTGTCGGGCGACAAGTGCAAGATCGCGGCGGTGGCGGTGGCGGTGGCGGTGGCGGGGGCGCGGGGCGGGTGGCAGGACGGGGGTTACGGGGCGTGGGGGCCGCGGGCTTGTTCCTGGGCCAGCACGGCGGGCAGGTCGTCGATCTGTTCGAGCTGGCGCAGCGAACGGGTCATCCGTACGTTGCCGCCGAGGCGGTCGCGGGCCCGGTCGAGGAACGCCCAGTAGCCGGCCGTGAACGGGCAGGCGTCCACGCCGAGGCGGTGCCGGGGGTCGTAGCGGCACCCGCCGCAGTAGTCGCTCATCCGGTTGACGTACGCCCCGCCGGCCGCGTACGGCCTGGTGCTCATCCGGCCCAGATCGGCGTACTGGCTCATGCCGACGACGTTGGCGGTCATCACCCACTCGTAGCCGTCGACGAAGCTGCGGTGGAACCAGTCGACGAGTTCACCCGGCCGCCAGCCGCGTTGCAGTCCGTAGTTGCCGAGCACCATCAGCCGGGGGATGTGGTGCACCCAGCCCCGGTCGCGTACGCCGGCGAGCACGTCGGACAGGCAGCTTGCCTGCACCGCGTCGGCGTCGATGTCGGCGAACCAGGCCGGGATCGAGCGGTTGGCCGCGAGCCGGTTGCTGCTGCGGTAGCCGGCGTCGAAGTACCAGTAGAGGTGCCAGACGAAGTCGCGCCAGCCGATCAGCTGCCGGACGAAACCCTCCACACTTGACAGTGGCGCGCCGTCGACGCGATGCGCCCGCTCCGCGCTCCGGACGGCCTCCATCGGGTCGAGCAGGCCGAGGTTGAACGCCGCCGAGAGCATGCTGTGCGCCATCGCCGGATCGGTGGACAGCATCGCGTCCCCGTACGGCCCGAACAGCGCCAGCCGGTGGTCGACGAAGTGCCGCAGCCGGGCCAGCGCCTCGGCGCGGGTCGCCGGGAACCGGCGCGGGCCGTCCCGGCCGACGAACTCGATCCCCTCGGCCGCCCAGCGGTCCAGGTCCTCGCGTACCTGTGCGTCGATATCGTCCTCGACGATCTCCGGCGGATCCGGTACGTCGAGCCGGGTCGCGCCCTTCGGCGGGGGCTGCCGGTTGTCGGCGTCGAGGTTCCACCGGCCGCTCACCGGGACGTCGTCGTCCATCAGTACGTCGTGCAGCCGCCGGGCGTAGCGGTAGAAGTCCTCCATCCGCAGCGCCCCGCGCCGCTCGTCGGCCCAGGCGACGAAGTCCGGCTGGGCGGTCACGAAGCCGCGTGGCGGCAGCACCGCCACCCGGTCGAGACCCCGGACGAACTCCCTGGCCCGGCGTGACGTGGGGTGGCAGACCTCCAGCGGCTCGTCGACCTGCCGCAGCGCGTCGCGGTAGGTCTCGGTGCGCAGGTGGACCGCCCGGTCGCCGAGTTCCGCGGCCCGGTGCCGCAGCGCGGAGAGCACCAGGTGGGCCTTCTGCCGGTGGAAGGCACGGCGTCGGAACACCGCCCTGGACTCCACGAGCAGCACCGGCTGGTGTGGACCGTCGAGAAAGTGCGGTCCGAGCTGATCCGCGAAGATCCAACGCCGCACCATGCCCCGATTCTCCCTCGCTGCGGCGTTCCGGGCACGCTTACCGACGTATCCGATGATCCGACCGAACGGCCATCCTGACCGGATCGTCCGGCCGCCCGGCGGCAGTCGGGCGGCCACCTCAACCCCGGGTGATCACGACCGTACGCATCTCGTCGAGCAGTCGGGAACTGTCCTCGACGGACAGCCGGGTGAACAGCCCGGTACCGAGACTGCCGTGATCGGCCCAGGCACACAGCACGATCGCGGTCTCGCCCTGGCGGCCGGTGCCGCAGCGCTGGTAGGTGCCCCGGATTCCGGTCTCGACCGGCTCGACCCCGGTGAGCCGGTATTCGGTGGTCAGCCGGGCGATCTCTTCGTTGAGGTCGTTCTCCGGGCTGAACCGGTAGCCGGTGCTGCCGAACAACGTGACCCGCTTGCCGTTGGCCGCGGAGTAGATGCCGGCGAAGGTGTCCCCGGTGATCAGGGCGGCGATGCCGAGATCCTGTTCGAGTTGACGGGCGGCCTCGACACTGTCCGGGTCGTCGCGCAGGGTCATGCCGGCCAGTTCGACGGGCAGGGCGGCGGCGGCCGGGTACTGCTCCCACATCGGCTTGCCGAAGTAGGCCGGGCAGCCGCAGCAGCAGGCGATCGTGAACAGCGTCAGGAGAGCCATCACGAGCGGCCAGCGGCGGCGCCGCCGGACCGGCACCGCGACGTATCCCGGTGGCGGACGCCAGCCGGGCGGCACGACGGCCGGCGGGCCGTGCGGCTGGCGGGGACGGCGGTCCCGCCGGCTGGCCCTGGGGGCTTCGGCGGCCGGGCGGCCGGCTGTGGTGGCGGCGCGGCGGGCGGCTGCTCGGGAACCGCCGGGAACGGCCGGGTCGGCGGGTTGGCCGGCGGGTGCCCGGACCACGGGTCGCTCTCCGCCCACGGGTCGACCGGGGCACCACGGTGCAGCGCCTCGCGCTCGACGATCGGCAGTTCCAGGGTCGGGTCACGGGGTGGTTTCGGCTGTGACCGGTTGCCGGGCAGGTCGAGTCCGCTCCAGCGCCGCCGCTTCGGGGTCGCCGGTGGTACGGCCGCCGATCCGGTCCAGATCGTCGCGGTCGGTGGCTCGTCGGGGCCGGCCGCCGGGTCGGTGGCAATGGGTGGCGGGAGGGCGGCGGTGTCGGCGGTGTCGATGTCGTCCACGACCGGCGCGGCCGGCGGCGGGGCCTGGGCGGGCGGCGCCGACGGAACCGGTGGGGTTGGCGGGACCGGTGGGGTTGGCGGGACCGGTGGGGCCGACGGGACCGGTGGCGCCGCGGCGGCCGACGGGACCGGTGGGGTCGGTTCGGTCGTCTGGCTCGACGGTGCCGGTGCGGGCGGTGTCGGTTCCGGGCGGGCGGGCCACAGCGGCGCGTTCGCCTCTGGCTGGTCCGCCGGTCGATCCCCGTCCGGCTGCGGCATCGCGTCGTTCTCCTCTCACGCCGTCTCGAGGTTAGTACCGGCCATCCACCGGCCCGTCGAAGCACCCGACGGGGCCGGATCCGACAGTCTGTCGGTCGCCGTACCCGGACCGGGGTGGGCGGCGTCCGGCGGGTGGCCGGGCCGACCGCGTACCCTGTGTGGTTGGTCCCTGTCCAGGGGACGTCGGGAGGTTTCATGAGCGCCGCGTCGGCCACCACGAGCAGGCCCGCGACCCACTCCGTCTGGTCGCGGCTCGAACCACTGTTGCCGCAGATCAGCAAGCCGATCCAGTACGTCGGCGGCGAGTTGGGCGCGGTGGTCAAGCAGTGGGAGGACACCGCCGTCCGCTGGGCGCTGATGTATCCCGACGCGTACGAGGTGGGCCAGCCGAACCAGGGCGTCCAGATCCTCTACGAGGTGCTCAACGAGCTGCCCGACGTGCTGGCCGAACGGACGTACGCGGTCTGGCCGGACCTGGAGCGGCTGATGCGGGAGCACGCCGTCCCGCAGTTCACCCTGGAGGCGCACCGGTCGGTGCGGGCCTTCGACCTGTTCGGGGTGTCGTTCTCGACCGAGCTGGGCTACACCAACCTGCTCACCGCGATCGACCTCGCTGGCATCCCGCTGCTCGCCGCCGACCGCGGTGACGACGACCCGGTGGTGCTGGCCGGCGGGCACGCCGCGTTCAACCCCGAACCGATCGCCGACTTCGTCGACGCCGCCGTGCTCGGTGACGGCGAGGAGGCCGTACTCGAGATCACCACGATCGTGCGGGCGTGGAAGGCCGAGGGCTCGCCGGGCGGCCGGGACGAGCTGCTGCTGCGGTTGGCCCGCACCGAGAGCGTCTACGTGCCCCGGTTCTACGACGTCGACTACCTGCCCGACGGGCGTATCCAACGGGTGGTGCCCAACCGGCCCGACGTGCCGTTCCGGGTGCACAAGCGGACCACGATGGACCTCGACGCGTGGCCGTACCCGAAGAAGCCGATCGTGCCGCTGGCCGAGACGGTCCACGAGCGCTACGCCGTCGAGATCTTCCGGGGCTGCACCCGGGGCTGCCGGTTCTGTCAGGCCGGCATGATCACCCGGCCGGTGCGCGAGCGGTCGATCACGACGGTCGCCCAGATGGTCCACGACGGGCTGGAGTACTCCGGCTTCTCCGAGGTCGGCCTGCTCTCGCTGTCGTCCGCCGACCACTCCGAGATCGGCGACATCTGTTCCGGGCTGGCCGAGCAGTACGAGGGCACCAACGTCTCGCTGTCGCTGCCGTCGACCCGGGTCGACGCGTTCAACATCGACCTGGCCCAGGAACTGTCCCGCAACGGGCGGCGGACCGGTCTGACGTTCGCCCCGGAGGGCGGGTCGGAGCGGATCCGCAAGGTGATCAACAAGATGGTGTCGGAGGAGGACCTCATCCGCACCGTCGTCACCGCCTACAGCAACGGCTGGCGGCAGGTGAAGCTCTACTTCATGTGCGGGCTGCCCACCGAGACCGACGAGGACGTGCTCCAGATCGCCCGGCTCGCCCACGAGGTGATCAAGGCCGGCCGGGCGGCGACCGGGTCGAAGGACATCCGCTGCACGGTCTCCATCGGCGGGTTCGTACCCAAGCCGCACACCCCCTTCCAGTGGGCGTCGATGGAGACGCCGGAGGTCATCGACAACCGGCTCAAGCTGCTCAAGCAGGCGATCAACAGCGACCGCTCGCTGGGCCGCGCGATCGGCTACC
The DNA here is from genome assembly GCF_018324255.1 of Polymorphospora rubra. Lineage (GTDB taxonomy): Bacteria > Actinomycetota > Actinomycetes > Mycobacteriales > Micromonosporaceae > Polymorphospora > Polymorphospora rubra. Next base: position 935,636 of record NZ_AP023359.1, on the reverse strand, counting down.
GCTACCACGACGGCGAGCCGTCGCTGATCGAGGGCCTGCTGTCGCGCGGCGACCGCCGGGTCGGCGCGGTGATCCGCCGGGTCTGGGAGGACGGCGGACGGTTCGACGGCTGGAGCGAGCACTTCTCCTACCAGCGCTGGGTCGACGCCGCCGCCAAGGTGCTGCCGGGCTTCGGGGTCGACCTCGACTGGTACACCACCCGCGAGCGCGAGGAACTGGAGGTCCTGCCCTGGGACCACCTCGACTCGGGACTCGACAAGGACTGGCTCTGGCAGGACTGGCAGGACGCCATGTCCGGCTACGAGCAGGACGACTGCCGGTGGACGCCGTGCTTCGACTGCGGCGTCTGCCCGTCCATGGACACCGAGATCCAGATCGGCCCGACCGGGCGCAAGCTGCTCCCGATCACGCCGGTCAACCAGGGCCTGAAGGTGCCGACCGCGGGCTGACGTCTCGGCCCGACCTTCCCGAGGAGCAGGAAGATCAGTAGGAAACCACAGCCGGAAGGCGGCCAGGCGCCGGTCGTCCAGCGGATCCGGATCCGTTACGCCAAGCGCGGACCGCTCCGGTTCACCTCCCACCGCGACTTCGCCCGTGCCTTCGAACGGGCGCTGCGCCGCGCCGGCGTACCGATCGCGTTCTCGCAGGGGTTCACCCCGCACCCGAAGATCTCGTACGCCAGCGCGGCGCCGACCGGGGTGGCCAGCGAGGCCGAATACCTGGAGATCGGGCTGCGGGAGAGGACCGACCCCACGCGGTTGCGGCTGGCGCTCGACGCGGCGCTGTCGCCCGGTCTGGACGTCCTCGACGCGGTCGAGGCGACCGGGGGCAGTCTCGCCGACAGGATCGACGCGTCGCACTGGCGGATCGAGTTGCCCGAGGTCACCGGGGCGGTGGCCAGCGCGGCGGTGACGGCATTCACGTCCGCGTCCGAGGTGCTGGTCGAGCGTATGACGAAGCAGGGCAGACGCACCTTCGACGCCCGGGGCGCGGTCCACCGACTGGAAGTGATCGAGGTGCCGCCGGCGCCTTCCGAGGTCACAGCCGTACCGTGTGCGATACTCGACCTAGTCGTACGGCAGGTGACCCCCTCCGTGCGACCCGATGACGTTCTAGCTGGCCTCCGCGTGGTGGCCGACCTGGAGCCGCCGGTATCGCCGCGGGCGACCCGGCTGGCGCAGGGCACGCTGACCGCGCAGGGGGACGTCGCGGATCCGTTGGAGGCGGACCGCGTCGGAGCGCTCATCGGTGAACGCTAGCCGGGTTCCGGCCGGCGGTCAGCAGCCAGACTTCGGCGGCCAGGTGCACCTCACGGCCGCCGGAAACACCTTTGCGGCAACCCTGCGTGGCAGCGCTCACCCGCGCCCGGGGCAGCCAGAACTGGAGAACGTCCATGCTCGACAACGAGCCCGAGGGCGGCGAACGGACCGGATCACAGCCGGCCGCGGAAACCGCTGAAACCACACCTGTACGCCGTACCCGCACCACCCGTCGCCGGGCGGGCACCGCGGCCGCAGCGGAGCAGCCGGCGGCCGAGTCCGCCGCGACGCCCGAGGCGGCGGCGGCGCCCGAAGTCGCGGCGGAGCAGCCGCCGGTGAAGGCGGTACGCCGACGTCGTAAAGCGGTCGTAACGGACCAACCGGACGATCCGAGTGTGTCTGCGCAAGATGCCGCGAACACCCCGGATGTTACCGAATCGGGCGCCGCCGAGGCGCCCGCCGCACCGGTCAAGGCGACCCGGACCCGCCGCAAGAAGGCCGTACCGGCCGCGGCGGAGGCCGCCGTCGAGGCGGCCGCCGAGGCCCCGGTGGTCGCGGCCACTGCGGCCACCACCGATCCGGCGCCGGTCGGTGCCGTCGGTGAACCGGTCGTGCCACCCGCGCCCGAGGCCGGCCCGCCGGCGACCGCGCCGGCCGAGGCCGAGCCGGTCGAGGAAGCGCCCCGTACCCGCCGCCGCCGGGCCGCCCTGTCGGCACCGACCGTGCTGTTCATGGCGCCCGAGCCGGAGGAGCCGCAGCCGAGGCGTCGCCGGGCCGCGGCCGTCGAGCCGGTCGGGGCCGCCCCGGCCGCCGTCGAGCCCGCCGCTGTCGAGCCCGCCGCCGCGCCCGAGGGCGACGAGACCGCCGAGGAGGCCGCCGAGCCGACCCGCCGGCGGCGGCGCGGTCGCCGTACCGCCGAGGTCGCCGAGACGGTGACCGAGGAGCCTGCCGCCGAAGAGGAGGCGGAAGAGGCCGAGGACGAAGACGAGGACGAGGAGACCGACGAGACCGGCGCGGTCCGGCGGCGGCGCCGGCGCGGCCGGCGTGGTCGCGGCCGGGGCAAGGGCGGCGCCGACGAGGGCGACGAGGACGACGAGGAGTCCGCCGAGGCGCAGACCGACGAGGACGACGAGGAGAGCGGCGAGGGCGACGAGGAGGGCGAGGGCCTGACCCGGCGCCGCCGGCGGCGCCGCCGGAAGGGCGCCGGCGACGTCGAGTCGGCCGCCGAGGACGGCGTCCACACCGTCGTACGCATCCGCGAGCCGCGCCGGACCACCGACGAGGTGCAGGGCGTCTCCGGCTCCACCCGGCTGGAGGCCAAGCGGCAGCGCCGCCGGGACGGCCGTGAGCAGCGGCGTACCCGCCCGCCGATCCTGAGCGAGTCGGAGTTCCTGGCCCGCCGCGAGGCGGTCGACCGGGTGATGGTCGTACGCCAGCGCGGCGACCGTACCCAGATCGCCGTGCTGGAGGACGGCGTGCTGGTCGAGCACTACGTGACCCGTGCGTCGGCCGGCACCATGGCCGGCAACGTCTACCTCGGCAAGGTGCAGAACGTCCTGCCGAGCATGGAGGCGGCGTTCGTCGACGTCGGCCGGGGCCGCAACGCGGTGCTCTACGCCGGCGAGGTCAACTGGGACAGCACCGGCCTCGAGGGCCGGGCCCGGTCGATCGAGCAGGCGCTGCGCTCCGGCGACTCGGTGCTCGTACAGGTCACCAAGGACCCGATCGGGCACAAGGGCGCCCGGCTGACCAGCCACATCGCGCTCTCCGGCCGGCACCTGGTCTACGTACCCGGAGGCAACGCCTCGGGGATCAGCCGCAAGCTGCCCGACAACGAGCGCAAGCGGCTGCGTGACATCCTCAAGAAGCTGATCCCGGAGGGCGCGGGCGTGATCGTCCGCACCGCGGCCGAGGGTGCCACCGAGGACGAGCTGGCCCGCGACGTGAAGCGGCTCCAGGCGCAGTGGGAGGACATCCAGGCCAAGGCCGCCCAGGGTGGCGCGCCGGCGCTGCTGTCCGAGGAGCCCGACCTGGTCATCCGGGTCGTCCGGGACCTGTTCAACGAGGACTTCCGCGAGCTGGTCGTGCAGGGCGACGGCGCGTACGAGATGGTGGAGTCGTACCTGGCGCACGTGTCACCGGACCTGGTGAACCGGCTGCGGCGGCACACCGCGGTGGTCGACGTCTTCGCCGAACTGCGCATCGACGAGCAGATCCTCAAGGGGCTGGACCGGAAGGTGTTCCTGCCGTCCGGCGGCCACCTGGTCATCGACCGCACCGAGGCGATGACGGTGGTGGACGTCAACACCGGCAAGTACACCGGTGCGGGCGGCAACCTGGAGGAGACGGTCACCCGCAACAACCTCGAGGCGGCCGAGGAGATCGTGCGCCAGCTGCGGCTGCGCGACCTCGGCGGCATCGTGGTCATCGACTTCATCGACATGGTGCTGGAGTCCAACCGCGAGCTGGTGCTCCGCCGGCTCACCGAGTGCCTCGGCCGGGACCGCACCAAGCACCAGGTCACGGAGATCACCTCGCTCGGCCTGGTGCAGATGACCCGTAAGCGGATCGGCGCGGGGCTGCTGGAGGCGTTCAGCGAGACCTGCGACTGCTGCAAGGGCCGGGGCCTGATCATCCACACCGAGCCGGTGCCGGAGAAGCCCAAGACCGGTGGCGCGGCGGAGCGGGTCAAGGCGGTCGCCGCGGCCCCGGCCGCGCCGGCGACGACCACCCCGCCGGCCCCGGCCGCCACCACCTCCGGTACCACCCGGCGGCGGGGGCGCAAGGTCACGGTCGCCGAGCCGGCGCCGCCGCCGGTGTCGGAATACGAGGACACCATGGGCTACGACCTGTCGCGCTACGAGACGGAGACGTCGAACGGGGTGGTCGAGACGCCACCGGTCGAGCCGGCCCGGCTGGCCGGTGCCGACGATCCCGACGCCGTCGACGAGTCGGGCGAGGGGGACGACGACGAGTCGGGTTCGACCGGCCGGCGCCGTGCCCGCCGCGGCAGCACCCGGCGTCGTACCCGGCCGTAGCGCCGGCCGGTACGGGTGTGCCGGCTGGTGACAGCTGTGCCACGCGATGTGTGAACGGGCGGCCTGAGCTGCCCGTTCAACCGCGGGCCCGGGTCCGGCGGCGCTACGCTGTCCTCACCAAGGTCAACTGTTGATCCCTCCGGCCCGCGGGGGCCGCCGGGTGGTTGTGGAAACCCCCGCGCCACCCGGCGTCCTTCCCCGCCGGCCGGAGGTGGCGGCCACCCGTCGCGGGGCGTGGCGGCCACCCGCCCGGCGGGTGCGTCCGCCGGGCGCGGAGGGCGTGCCGCGGCGGCGCCGTTCGGTTAGGGTCGGGCGGGACCGCGGGTGGACCGCCCCGGGCCGGTCCCGACGCCCACCCCCTCCGGGAGACCAACACATGCGACGCCTGCTGGCCGCCGCCGCGCTCGCCGCCGCCCTCCTCGTCAGCGCCGGCTGCTCCGGTGACGAACCGTCCGCCACCCCGACCCCGGGTGACACCGGAACACCCGGTACGGCCGCCGCCACGCCGTCCGTCGCCCCGACCGGGACACCGTCGGACGGGGGATCGGCGCCGGGGGCGGTGCCCACGCCCGGCACCTCGGTCGCGCCGGCGGGCGGCAATGCCCGCGAGGTCTGCGAGACGGCCAGCAAGTCCGCCGCCGACTCGGCCGACACCTACATCACCCAGTTGGGCGCGATGCTCCAGGCGGAGGCGGCCGGCGACACGGCGGGGGCCAACACGGCCCGTACGAAGGCCGAGGCCGCGCTGAAGTCCTGGTCCGCGGCAATGCGCGAACAGGCCGGCCGGGCGACCGACGCCCGGCTCAAGGCGGTGCTGGGGGAGATCGCCACCGAGGTCGGCTCGATGAAGGCCGACGTCGCGAGCGTCGACGGCATGAAGCTCGACGAGCTGCAGCAGCGGCTGGACGCGCTCTGCGGCAACTGAATCCGGCCCCGACCGGGGCCGGTTTGGGAGCCGGGGCGCCCATGGCGTACGCTGACCTGCGGTGCACCTGCGTGTGCCAGGTTGTCGCGTGCCCACTTCATAGTGCGGCCACCGCGAACAGCCACCAGTCATCCACCAGCAGCCAACGACAGGAGTCCGCGTCTCATGTACGCGATCGTCAAGACCGGCGGCAAGCAGTACAAGGTCGCCGAGGGCGACGTGATCGAGGTCGAGAAGCTCGCTGGTGCCCCCGGCGACGCGGTGAAGCTGTCCGCGGTGCTCCTCGTCGACGGTGACGACCTGGTGACCGACGCGGCGAAGCTCGCCGAGGTCGAGGTGTCCGGCGAGATCGCCGCGCACACCAAGGGTCCGAAGATCCGGATCCACAAGTTCAAGAACAAGACCGGCTACCACAAGCGCCAGGGTCACCGCCAGCCGCTGACCCAGGTCAAGGTGACCGGCATCTCCAGCGGGAAGTAGGCGTCCAGATGGCTCACAAAAAGGGTGCGTCCAGCTCGCGTAACGGTCGTGACTCCGCGGCCCAGCGGCTCGGCGTCAAGCGTTTCGGTGGGCAGGTGGTCAGCGCCGGCGAGATCCTGATCCGTCAGCGCGGCACCAAGTTCCACCCGGGCGACCTGGTCGGCCGTGGCAGCGACGACACGCTGTTCGCCCTGGCCGCGGGCGCGGTCCAGTTCGGCACCAAGCGGGGTCGCAAGACCGTCAGCATCGTGCCGGCACAGCAGTAGCTTCTTCGTCGAAGCGGGCCGCGGACACCGTCCCGGCCCGCTTTCGCGTTTCCCAAGGTTGAGAGGATCACGTCGTGGCGACGTTCGTTGACCGGGTCGTCCTGCACCTGCAGGCCGGCGACGGCGGGCACGGCTGTGTCTCCATCCACCGGGAGAAGTTCAAGCCGCTCGGTGGGCCGGACGGCGGCGACGGCGGCCACGGCGGCAGCGTCTCGCTGGTGGTCGACCCGCAGGTGCACACCCTGCTCGACTTCCACTTCCGGCCGCACGTCAAGGCCGAGAACGGCAAGGGCGGCGCCGGCTCGAACCGGGACGGGGCGAACGGCACCGACCTCGTCCTGAAGGTGCCGGACGGCACCGTCGTACAGACCCCCGACGGCGACGTGCTGGCCGACCTCGTCGGCGCCGGCACCACCTTCCACGTGGCCCGGGGCGGGCGCGGGGGACGGGGCAACGCCGGGTTGGCCAACTCCCGTCGCAAGGCGCCCGGCTTCGCCGAACTCGGCGAGCCCGGCGACCGGCTCGACGTCGTCCTCGAACTGAAGAGCGTCGCCGACGTCGGCCTCGTCGGCTTTCCGTCGGCGGGCAAGTCGTCGCTGATCTCGGTCATCTCCGCCGCCAAGCCGAAGATCGCCGACTACCCGTTCACGACGCTCGTACCCAACCTCGGCGTGGTGCAGGCCGGCGAGCAGACGTTCACCGTCGCCGACGTACCGGGGCTCATTCCCGGTGCGGCCACCGGCAAGGGGCTGGGCCTGGAGTTCCTCCGTCACATCGAGCGGTGCTCGGTGCTGGTGCACGTGGTCGACGCCGCCACCCTCGAACCCGGCCGCGACCCGCTCGCCGACATCGACGCGATCGAGGCCGAACTGGCCGCGTACGGCGGGCTCGCCGAGCGGCCCCGGCTGGTCGTGCTCAACAAGATCGACATACCTGACGGGCGCGACATGGCCGACATCGTCCGCGCCGACGTCGAGGCCCGTGGCATGCGGGTCTTCGAGACCAGCGCGGCAACCCGCGAGGGGCTGCGCGAACTCAAGTACGCGATGGCGGAGCTGGTCGCGGTGGCCCGGACGCAGGAGGCCCCGGTCGAGGCGACCCGGATCGTGATCCGCCCGACCGCGGTCGACGACGCCGGGTTCACCATCGAGCAGGCGGCCGACGGCGCGTTCGTCGTTCGTGGCCCGCGCCCCGAACGCTGGGTACGCCAGACCAACTTCGACAACGACGAGGCGGTCGGCTATCTCGCCGACCGGTTGGCCCGGCTCGGCGTGGAGGAGCAGCTCGGCAAGGCCGGTGCGGAACCCGGCAGCCTGGTCCGGATCGGCGACCGCGAGTTCGACTGGCAGCCCACGCACTACGCCGGCGCCGACTTCGTACCCGGGGCGCGGGGCACCGACATCCGCTTGGAGGAGCGGTCCGGCCGGGCCAGCGCGGCGCAGCGGCTCGCCGCCCGCAAGGCCCGCCGCCAGCGGTTCGAGGACCGGCTGGAGCAGCCGGTGGCGGTCGAGGGCACCGACGAGGAGTCGTAGCGGTCCGGCGGGCCGTCCCGACGGCGGCCGGTGGTACCGACGCCGATATGTCTCGGGCGGGCCGGGGTTGGTCCATACTCGGGCAACCTTCCGGAAATCAGACCCTTCTACAGTTGGCCCGTGCTGATCCAGCGTCGCCCACCCACCGACCCCGAACTCGCCGCCCTGGTGGCCACCCAGCAGCGTGAGCTGCGTGAGGCCGACGGCGGGCTCGACGGGCAGGTCTTCATGCCGCACGACGACGCCCGCTACCTGGCCGGCGTCGTCGACGGACGGACCGTCGCCTGCGGCGCCGTACAGGCGCTCGACGCGCAGGCCGCCGAGATCAAACGTATGTACGTCCGGCCGGCGTACCGCCGGCGGGGCCTCGCCCGCCAGCTCCTCACCGCGTTGGAGGAGCTGGCGTACGAGTCCGGGCACACGACCGTACGGCTGGAGACCGGGGTGTACCTGCCGTCCGCGATCGCGCTCTACCTCTCGGCCGGCTACGAGAAGATCCCGGTGTACGGCGAGTACGTCGACAACCCATACAGCGTGTGCTTCGAGAAGCGGCTGCCGGTACCCGCCTGACCTTCAGGTGAGCAGGCCGATCGCCTGCCGGGCGCGGAACACCGTACCCTCGACCGCCTCCCGGGCCCGCTGCGCGCCGTCGGCCAGCACCCGCCGGACGTACCCGGGGTCGCGGGACAGTTCGGCGTACCGGGACTGGAGCGGGTGCAGGACGCCGACGACCGCCTCGGTCACCGCCGCCTTGAGCCGTCCGTACGACGGGTGGTCGGCGGCCAGTGCGGCGGGCGACCCGCCCACGCAGGCGGCCAGGATCTCCAGCAGGTTCGCCACCCCCGGCCGCAGGTCGGGGTCGTACGCCACGGTCGGCTCCGAGTCGGTGACCGCGCGGGCCACCTTGCGCCGGACCAGGTCCGGCGGGTCGAGCAGGAAGATGGTGCCGCTGGCGCCGGAGGTGGTCTTGCCCATCTTCGCGGTCGGGTCGGCCAGGTCCATCACCCGGGCCGCGACCTCGGGATGCACCGCGCGCGGCACCACGAAGGTCTCGCCGTAGCTGCCGTTGAACCGGGTGGCGATCTCCCGGGTCAGTTCGAGGTGCTGGCGCTGGTCTTCGCCGACCGGCACGTCCCGGGCGTCGTGCAGCAGGATGTCGGCCGCCATCAGAACCGGATAGGTGAGCAGGCTGAGCCGTACGTGCCGCTGCGTCGCCGACTTCTCCCGGAACTGGATCATCCGGTGCGCCTCGCCGTAGCCGGTGGCGCATTCCAGCAGGTAGTGCAGTTCGGTGTGGGCGGGCACCTGCGACTGGACGTAGAAGGTGGCCCGGTCGGGGTCGAGGCCGGCGGCGAGCATGGTCGTTGCCTGCTCCATGGTGAACGCCCGCAACGCCCCCGGATCGTGCCGGACCGTCATCGCGTGCAGGTCGGCGAGGAAGACGACGGAATCGGTGCGGCGGTGGGCCCGGACCATCGGGGCGATCGCCCCGAGCAGGTTGCCCAGGTGCAGGTGGCCGGTGGGCTTGAAGCCGGAGAGACTGACCCCGGGCGCGGCGGGGGCGGCGGCGCCGGTGGTCGGGGTGGCGGTGGCTGTCGGGTTCGCGGTCATCGGTCGGCTCCTTCGCCGTACGGTCGACCGCCCGTCCCCCGGGGTACGCAGATCGGCCGCCCGGAGGTCCGGGCGGCCGATGCTGGGGTCTTGGGGTGCGCGGATGCGTGGCCGCCCGTCAGGGCGCCCACCAACGAAGGTTCGGGGTCATCCGCACCCGCTCAGCCTAACAGGGGCGGGGCAGGCTCAGGCGACGTCGAACTCGCCGAGCTGGGCGCCACCGACGAACGCGTCCCACTCGGAGCGGGTGAACACCAGCACCGGACCGTCGGGGTCGGCGGAGTTGCGCAGGCCGATCAGGTCGTCGACGAAGGCGACCTCGACGGCGCCGTCCGACGCGTCGCCCTCGGCGCGCTGCCACACCGCCCGGGACAGGTCGAAGTCACCCTTCGGGTGTCCGGTGACGGTGGACTCCTGCTGCACGTGATCGGTCACGGGGTCAGGCTATACGTAACACGGTTGCGGTGTGGGGCAGGATGACGGGATGACCAGCCTCACGAGGGCCGAGGCCGCCGACCGCGCCGCGCTGCTCACCGTCGACTCCTACGCCATCGACCTCGACCTGACCACGGGCGACACCCGTTTCCGGTCGACGACGACCATCCGGTTCCGTGCCGCCCGGCCCGGCAGTGCCACGTTCGTCGAGGTCAAGCCGGCGCAACTGCGCTCGGTACGGCTCAACGGCAGCCCGGTCGACCCGGCCGCCCTCGACGACAACCGGCTGCCGCTGCCCGACCTGCGGGCCGAGAACGTGCTCGTCGTCGAGGCCGAGATGGCGTACACCCGTACGGGTGAGGGGCTGCACCGGTTCGTCGACCCGGCCGACGGTGAGACGTACCTCTACGCGATGTCCTTCCTGGACGACGGGCAGCGCATCTTCGCCGGCTTCGACCAGCCCGACCTGAAGGCGCCGGTCACCCTGTCGGTCACCGCCCCGCCGGGCTGGCTCGTGGCGGCCAACGGCGCGCTCGAGGATACGGCCACCGACGGCCGGTGGCGGTTCGAAACGACCCGGCCGCTGGCGACGTATTTCGTGTCCCTGATCGCCGGGCCATACCACGTCCGGCACGACGAGCACGACGGCGTGCCCCTGGCGGTCTACTGTCGACGGTCGCTCGCCGCGCACCTGGACAAGGACATCGACGAGATCTTCACCGTCACCAGGCAGTGCCTCGACCGGTTCCACCAGCTCTTCGACGTGCGCTACCCGTTCGGCAAGTACGACCAGGCGTTCGTGCCCGAGTTCAACGCCGGCGCGATGGAGAACCCCGGGCTGGTCACCCTCCGCGACGACTACGTCTTCCGGTCGGCGGTCACCGACAGCCAGCGCGAGCTGCGGGCCTGCACGATCGCGCACGAGATGGCCCACATGTGGTTCGGCGACCTGGTCACCATGCGTTGGTGGGACGACCTGTGGCTCAACGAGTCGTTCGCCGAATACCTCGGCAGCCGGGTCACCGCCGAGGCGACCCGGTTCACCGACGCGTGGACCACCTTCGGCCTGCGTTGCAAGGGCTGGGGTTACGCCGCGGACCAGCGCCCGTCGACGCACCCGGTGGCACCCGACGAGGTGGTCGACTCCGCGCAGGCGCTGCTCAACTTCGACGGCATCTCCTACGCCAAGGGTGCCTCGGTGCTGCGGCAACTCGTCGCCTGGCTCGGCGACGAGGCGTTCCTGGCCGGGCTCAACGCGCACTTCGCCGAGCACGCGTACGGCAACGCGACGCTCGCCGACCTGCTCGCCGCCCTGTGCCGGGCCAGTGGCCGGGACCTGTCCGGCTGGGCCGACGGGTGGCTGCGCCAGGCGCAGGTCAACACGCTGCGCGTCGAGGTCGAGGTGGACGGCGACGGCCGCTACACCGAGGTCGCCGTCGTGCAGACGGCTCCGACGAGCCATCCCGTCCTGCGCCCGCACCGGATCGGGCTCGGCCTCTTCGACCGGTCCGGCGCCGGTGTCGTGCTGCGTGAACGGCTCGAGATCGACCTCGACCCGGCCACGGACGGCGGGCGTACGGTCGTCGAGGGGCTGCGCGGTCAGGTCGCGGCCGACCTGCTGCTGCCCAACCACGGCGACCTGACGTTCGCCAAGATACGCCTCGACGACGCGTCGGCCGCGGCCGTACCGGCGGTCCTGCCGGCGCTCGACGACTCGCTGGCCCGCGCGGTGCTGTGGACCGAGATGGTCGAGGCGGTACGCGACGCCGAGCGGCCGGTCGGTGAGCTGGTGGCCCTCGTCGTCGCCGCGTTGCCGGCGGAGACCGAGGTCGTCGTGGTCGAGGACGTGCTGCGGGCGACCGGCAGGCTGGTCGACCGCCATCTCGACCCGGCGGCCCGGTCGGTCGCGCTGGGCCACCTCACGCGGGCGTGCGACCGGCTCCTCGCCACCGCCGCGCCCGGCGGCTCGGTGCAGCTGGCGGCGGCCCACGGCCTGATCGCGGCGACCGACGACGCGGCCCGGCTGGCCGGCTGGCTCACCGGCGACGGTGTACCGGTCGGCATCGAGGTCGACGACGACCTGCGTTGGATGCTGCTCTACCGGCTCGCGGTGCTCGGCGCGGTCGACCAGGCGGCGATCGACGCCGAGGCGGCCCGGGACCGCAGCGCGGCGGGTGCCGAGTGGGCCGCCAGGTGCACCGCCGCCCGGCCCGATCCGGCCGGCAAGGAGCGGGCCTGGCGGGCGATCATCGGTGACCTGGAGCTGTCGAACCGGCTGATCGAGGCCCGCGCGGCGGGGTTCTGGCAGCCCGAGCAGGTCGAGCTGACCGAATCCTACGTGGAGCGGTACTTCGCCGAGCTGCCGGCGATGGCGCGGGTCCGTACGCCGTGGGTGGCCGACGAGATCGCTGAGCTGGCCTTTCCGGCGTATGCGGTCGCCCCGCGGACCCGCGAGCTGGCGGCGGCGATGTTGGCGCGCGACGACATCGAGCCGGGCCTGCGCCGGATGGTGACCGACGCCGACGACGACCTGCGCCGGGCCCTGGCCGCCCGCACCGCCTCCTGACCGCCGGTGTCGCCCGTCGCGGCGGGTGGACCGTGACGGGCGACACCGGGCGGGCCGGTCCATGATCGGCTTACGATCGATGCGTGGCGGACGGCGCGCGGCGGATCGGGATCATGGGTGGCACGTTCGACCCCATCCATCACGGGCATCTCGTGGCGGCCAGCGAGGTCGCCGACCGGTTCGGGCTGGACGAGGTCGTCTTCGTGCCGACCGGGCAGCCGTGGCAGAAGGAGGACGTGCCGGTCAGCCCGGCCGAGGACCGCTATCTGATGACGGTCGTAGCGACCGCCTCGAACCCGCGTTTCCAGGTGAGCCGCGCAGACGTCGACCGGGACGGGCCGACCTACACCGTTGACACGCTGCGCGACCTGCGGGCCGAGTACGGCCCGGACACCCGGCTGTTCTTCATCACCGGTGCCGACGCCCTGGACAAGATCCTTTCCTGGAAGGACACCGACCAGATGTTCGAGCTGGCGCACTTCATCGGGGTGACCCGGCCCGGGTTCGAACTGTCCGCAGCCCACCTGCCCGACGACGCGGTGAGCCTGGTGCGGGTGCCTGCGATGGCCATCTCGTCGACCGACTGCCGCGCGCGGGTCGCGGCGGGCAAGCCGGTGTGGTATCTGGTGCCGGACGGGGTTGTGCAGTACATCGCAAAACGGCGCCTGTACCAGACGTGATTCGCCCTTCTCGTCCCATATGCCCGAGTAACCGAGCGGCTGGCGACCGGTGTCATGTGAGAGGCTAGACAGGTCTTACGGTCGACCAGAAGGAGAACGGTGACAGTTTCCGACCGCGCCCGCGAACTCGCGCTGGCTGCCGCCCAGGCCGCCGCCGACAAGAAGGCGCAGGACGTCGTCATCATCGACGTCGGGGACCAGCTCGTCATCACCGACGCGTTCCTGCTCGCCTCCGCGCCCAACGAGCGCCAGGTGATCGCCATCGTCGACGCGATCGAGGAGAGCCTGCTGAACCTCCCCGAGAAGGCCAAGCCCGTCCGCCGCGAGGGTGAACGGTCCGGCCGGTGGGTGCTGCTCGACTACGTCGACGTGGTGATCCACGTCCAGCACACCGAGGAGCGGGAGTTCTACGCCCTGGACCGGCTGTGGAAGGACTGCCCGACGATCCCGTTCGTCGACCGGGACCTCGTCGACGCCGAGGCGGGTGCCGGCGAATGACCCGGTTGCTGCTGTGGCGGCACGGCAACACCGACTGGAACGCGATCGACCGGGTGCAGGGCCAGACCGACACGGCCCTCAACGACCTCGGCCGTGAGCAGGCGTTGGCCGCCGCACCGCTGCTGGCCGCCATGCGACCCGACGCGATCGTCGCGAGCGACCTCCAGCGGGCCCGGGACACCGCCGACACCCTGGCCGCACTGACCGGCCTGCCGGTCGGCACCGACGTCCGGCTGCGGGAGCGCTACTACGGCCTCTGGCAGGGCCTCACCTCGCCCGAGATCGCCGAGCGGCACCCGGCCGAGTACGCCCGCTGGCGGTCCGGCGACGAGTCTCCCGGCTGCGAGGTCGAGAGCCTCGACGACATGGGCAAACGGATGGCCGAGGCGTTGCAGGCGGCCGCTGACGCCACCCCGGGCGGCACGATCGTGATCGCCACCCACGGTGGCGCCGCCCGGCAGGGGGTCGGCCACCTGCTGGGCTGGCCGACCTCGATCCTGCACACCGTCGGCCCGCTGCAGAACTGTCACTGGACCGAACTGCGCCTCGAGGCCGGCCGGGGCTGGCGGCTGCGGGCCCACAACGTGGGCGTCAACCCCGCGACCACCATCCCCGCCGGCACCTGACCCCGACTCGCGTCCGCGGCCGCTGCCGCCGTTCACCCGATCGGCGGCAGCGGCCCTGATCGGCTACCGTGCCGGAATGTCCGTCGCCGTCGTCACCGACTCCACCGCCTACCTGCCGGTCGAGCTGGCCGGAGCACACGACCTGACCGTCGTGCCGCTGACCGTGGTCGTCAACGGTGTCGACGGCAGCGAGGGCGTCGACGTCACCACCGACCAGGTCGCCCGGGCCCTGACCGCCCGGCGCACCGCGGTCACCACCTCGCGCCCCGCCCCCGAACAGTTCCTCCGGACCTACCGACGGCTGCTCGACAGCGGCGCCACGGCCGTGCTGTCGGTGCACCTGTCCGCCGAACTGTCCGGCACCGTCGACGCCGCCCGGATCGCCGCCGCCGACATCGGCGACCGGGTCGCCGTCGTCGACGCCCGGTCGACCGGGATGGGACTCGGCTTCCCCGCGCTCGCGGCCGGCGCGGTCGCCGCCCGGGGCGCGGACCTCGACCGGGTACGGCAGGTCGCCCTCGACACGATCGACCGCACCAGCGCCCTGTTCTACGTCGACACGCTGGAGTTCCTTCGCAAGGGCGGCCGGATCACGGCGGCGTCCGCACTGCTCGGCACCGCCCTGTCGGTCAAGCCGATCCTGCACGTCGTGGGCGGCGCGATCGTCATCCGGGAGAAGGTGCGTACGCCCAGTCGTGGCCTCGCCCGGCTCGTCGACCTGGCCGTCGAGGCCGCCGGCGACGCCGACGTGGACCTGGCGGTGCACCACTTCGCCGCGCCGGAGCGGGCCGCCGGTCTCGCCGAGGCGCTCACCGGCCGGCTGGGGGAGCGGTTGCACGACGTGTACGTGACCGAGATCGGGGCGGTCGTCGCCGCCCACGCCGGCCCGGGCCTCGCCTGCGTGGTCGTCCACCGCCGCCCCTGACCCGTACCCGGCCGCCTCGTTGCGGCATGCCGGGGAGCGGTGTGGCCGGGATGCGTGGGGCCGCCGTCGCGGTGGGTGCCATAGCAGAGATTCGCATGATCAGGCTTCCGTCCACAGGGGACCCGGTCGTCCACAGCGCGGCGTCTCGGGAGCGCCGGTCCCCGGCCCGCCCCCATAGCGTCGCCGCGTGTCCGACGATGACGAGACCGTCGTAAGCCAGCGCCTGATGCGGCTGGCCGACCGGCCGGTCGCCCTACGCCAGCGCGACGGTGCGGACGTGCCCGGCTCCGGTGTGGCCGACCCACGCCCGCGGGCCGGGCCGTTCCTGGATCCGTTGCGGCATCCGCTGCGGGCCATGGCGCCCGGGCACGACCCGGTGGGCGCGCCACCGGCGGTCGGTGCTCCGGTGGTCGGGGACACCGCCGCGGGGTCGCGGCCGGTCGGACCCGTGGTGGACCCGCCGGTCGGATGGCCCGGCGCGGACGTCGGTCCGCGGCCGGACCGGCTCGGCGATCCGCCGGACTGGCCCTGGCTCACCCGGAGCCCGACCGCCGACCCGTCGACGGTCGGGCGGGACACCCGCCGGGCCGACCCGCCGACCACCCCGGCCCGGCCGCTCGCCTGGGAAGCGGAGGCCGATCCGCCCGCCGATCCGTCGGCCGGGGCGCCGCCGAGCCGGCTCGGCGGCGCCGGGGCGTTCGATCCGGGGCGGCGGGGTGTGAAGGCGCTCGCGGCCGTCGCGGCGGTGGTCGTCGTCGCGGCGGCCGGGTGGGCCTGGTGGGCGCGGCCACGGGAGGAGCCGGTCGTGTCCGCGTCGATGGATCCCGCCGGTGTGGACGCCCCGGCGGAGCCGGCCGGCGCACCGGCCGCGACGGAGGTCGTGGTCGCCGTCGCGGGCAGGGTGCACCGTCCCGGCCTGGTGCGGCTGCCCGCGGGGTCGCGGGTCGCGGACGCGCTCACCGCCGTCGGCGGCGCGCTGCCCGGAGTCGACGTCGCGTTGCTCAATCTCGCCCGCAAGCTGGTCGACGGAGAACTGATCCTCGTCGGTGTCACCGCGCCGCCGGGCGTGCCGGGCGCGGCCGGCAACCCCGCGGGTGGTGAGACCGCCGGAGCGGCACCGGGCGGCAGGCTCAACCTCAACACGGCCACCCTCGCGCAGTTGGACGCTCTGCCCGGCGTGGGCCCGGTGCTGGCCCAACGCATCCTCGACGCCCGCGAACGCCGGGGCGGCTTCCGCAGCGTGGGCGATCTGCGGCAGGTCGACGGGATCGGGGAGAGCCGCTACGAGGAACTCAAGGACCTGGTGACGGTGTGAAGACCCGGGACGGGGACGGCCTTCCCGGCGCCGACGCCCGCCGCGCGGCCGATCCACCCGACCTGCGCCTGGCGGGGTTCGCGGTGGCGACCTGGCTGTCGGCCCTCGGGGCCCTGTACTGGCCCGTGGCGGTCACCGTCGCGGTCGCGGCCGGAGCCGTGCTGACCCTGCTGGCCCTGCTCCTTGGCCCGTCGAGACTCGGCCCGTCGATTTCCGTCCCTCGTTCGGTCGGTCCGTCGGCATCCGGCGCACCGGTCCCGGTCGACCGCCCGCCGGTGGCCCGCCGCCGGCTCCGGACGCCCCGGCCGGACCACCGGCTCTGGATCGCGGTGTCGGTGCTGCTGGGCCTGCTCTGCGGCAGCGCCGCGGCCGGCGCCCGGGTCGCGGTGCGCGACGCCGGACCGGTCACCGATCTCGTGGCCGGCCGCGCCTCGGTGACGGTCGAACTGGTCGTCCGCGACGATCCCCGGCCGGTTGCCGGCTCCGCCGGTCGCCCGCCGCTCTACCTGGTCCGGGCGCAGACCACCTGGATCCGCCCCGACGAGGGCGGCCGGATCGACGCCCGCCTGCGACTGCTCGTCCTGGCCACCGACGCCGGGTGGCGCCCCCTGCTGCCAGGGCAGCGGCTCACCGCGACCGGTCGGCTCGCACAGCCGCGCGGTGGCGACCTGCACGCCGCGGTGCTCAACACCGGCACCGCCCCCGTGCTGGTCGGTGAGCCGTCGTGGGCGCAGCGCGCCGCGGGTTCCCTGCGGGCCGGGCTCCAGTTGGCCTGTGCGCCGCTGCCCGACGAGCCCGGTGGGTTGCTGCCCGGCCTGGTCGTCGGCGACACCAGCCGGCTCGACCCGGCGGTCGAGGAGGACTTCCGGGCCACCGGCATGACGCACCTGGTTGCTGTTTCCGGGTCGAACGTCGCGATTGTCATTGGGCTGGTGCTGTTGCTGGCGCGCTGGGCCCGGGCCGGCCCGTGGCTCGCCGCCACCGCGTGCGCCCTCGCGCTGGTCGGTTTCGTCATTCTGGCCCGACCGTCGCCGAGCGTCGTACGCGCCGGCACGATGGGCGCCATCGCGCTGATCGGGCTCGCGACGGGCCGGCCCCGGGCCGCGCTGCCCGCCCTCGGGGCCGCGGTGACGGTCCTGGTCGTCTACGACCCCGGGTTGGCCGGCGACGCCGGATTCGCCCTGTCGGTACTCGCCACCGGCGGCCTGTTGCTGCTCGCGCCCGGGTGGCGGGACGCGCTGCGCAGGCGTGGGACACCCACCTGGCTCGCCGACGCGCTCGCGGTGCCGGCCGCCGCCCAGCTCGCCTGCGGCCCCGTGGTGGCGGGACTGTCCGGCACGGTCAGCCTGGTGGCCGTACCGGCGAACCTGCTGGCGGTCCCGGCGATCGCGCCGGCCACCGTGCTCGGCGTCGGCGCCGCCGTGGTGTCTCCGCTCTGGCCGGCCGGGGCGGAGTTCGCGGCCTGGCTCGGTGGCTGGCCGGCGTGGTGGCTCGTCGTCGTCGCCCGGTACGGCGCCCGTGCCCCGGCCGGCACCCTGCCCTGGCTCGACGGTGTCGCCGGCGGCCTGTCGTTGGGCCTGCTCACCCTCGTGGTGGTGCGGCTCGCGCGGCGCCCGGCGGTACGGCGGCTGCTGGCGGTCGGCGTCGCGGCGGTGGTCGTCGGGGCACTGCCGGTACGGCTGGCCGCCCCGGGTTGGCCGCCGTCGGGCTGGGTGGTCGCCGCCTGCGCGGTCGGGCAGGGGGACACGGCCGTACTGCCGATCGCGGCGGGGCGCGCGGTGGTGGTTGACGCCGGCCCTGACCCCGCGGCGGCCGACCGTTGCCTGCGCCGGCTCGGGATCCGGGAAGTGTCGCTGCTGGTGATCAGCCATTTCCACGCCGACCACGTCGCCGGACTCGACGGTGTGCTGCGTGGCCGCCGGCTCGGTGCGGTGGTGACGACCGCGTGGCCGGAGCCGGCCGCCGGGCGCGACGCCGTCGAACTGGCCGCCGCCACCCGGGGCGTCGTACCCCGACAGGTCGCTGCCGGCTGGCGGTTCGCGGCCGGTCAGGTGGAGCTCACCGTGGTTGGACCGCCGGAGGGGATGTCCGGCACCCGGTCCGACCCCAACAACAACTCACTCGTCCTGCGGGCCCGGGTCGGCGGGACCACGATGCTGTTCACCGGCGACGCCGAGGAGGAGGAACAGCGTGCGCTGCTCGAACGGTACGGTCCGGCCGGCGTACGGGCGGAGCTGCTCAAGGTTCCCCACCACGGGTCGGTCTACCAGGACGCGGCGTTCCTGGCGGCGGTCGATCCCGCCGTCGCCCTGGTGTCGGTCGGCGTCGACAACGACTACGGACACCCGAATCCGGCCCTGCTCGCCATGCTCACGCGCGGTGGCGCGCGGGTGCTGCGTACCGACGTGGACGGTGACCTCGCCGTGGTCGTCGGCGAGCGGGGGCTCGCGGTGGTCGTACGCGGCCCCGACCACCAGGCCCGCTGACCGGGGCGGCGCGGGTCGGGGGAACGCCGACGGTCTTCGGGTGCATCGACAGCGGCATCGGAGGCGACGGGCCGGCCTATCGGGGCGGATGAATTGTCGGGATTGGCGGTGGGTGATGCCTCGACCACAGGAAGAGGTGAGCGAACCCGACCCGGCCGGGGCCCGTGCGACGATGTCGGGCGTGACTTCCACCGGTCCCGCTCCGATCGTGCTCGTGCTCGGCGACGAGGAGCTGCTCGCCAACCGTGCGGTCGCCCAGACCGTCACCGACGCCCGGGCGGTCGACCCCAATCTCGACGTACGGGAGTACGAGGCCGGCTCGGTCGCGCC
Source organism: Polymorphospora rubra (assembly GCF_018324255.1). Taxonomy (GTDB): domain Bacteria; phylum Actinomycetota; class Actinomycetes; order Mycobacteriales; family Micromonosporaceae; genus Polymorphospora; species Polymorphospora rubra. The sequence goes on along the minus strand of NZ_AP023359.1, from coordinate 916,664 downwards.
CGGCGAGGTGGCCGAGATGCTCAGCCCGTCGTTGTTCGGCGGACGGCGGGTGCTGGTCCTGCGGGCCGGGCAGGACGCCCGCAAGGACCTGGTGACGGTCCTGCTCGCGTACGCCAAGAACCCCGATCCCGAGGTCACCCTCGTGGTCACCCACCTCGGCGCGGCCAAGGGAAAGGCGTTCGCCGACGGGCTGCGCGCCGCCGGTGCGGCCGTCGTTCCGGTGCCCAAGGTCAAGAAAGAGAAGGAGCGGATCGCGTTCGTCCGTGACGAGATCCGGCGCGGCGGTGGGCGCTGCACCGAGGAAGCCGCCGAGGCACTTGTCGCCGCAGTCGGCAACGACCTGCGCGAGCTGGCCGCCGCCTGCTCGCAACTGCTGGCCGACACCGACGGTCGGATCGGTGCCGACACCGTGGCCCGCTACTACCGGGGGCGCGCCGAGGTGAGCGGGTTCACCGTCGCCGACGCGGCGATGGTCGGCGATGTCGCCGCCGCGCTCGAAGCACTGCGGTGGGCCCTGCACGTCGGGGTCGATCCGGTGCCGATCGCCGACGCCATCGCCGACGGGGTCCGTACGGTGGCCAGGGTCGTCTCGGCCGGCCGGGGCAGCTCCTACCAGATGGCGAGCAGTCTCGGCATGCCGCCGTGGAAGGTCGAACGGGCCCAGCGTCAGGGGCGCGGGTGGAGCCCGGAAGGGCTCGCCGACGCGATGCGGGCCGCCGCCGAGTGCAACGCCGCCGTCAAGGGCGGTGCCGACGACCGTGCGTACGCCCTCGAACGGGCGGTCTTCGCGGTCGCCGCCGCCCGGCACGGAAGCGGGGGGCGATGACGGCCGACCTACCGGCCGACCACTCGGCGAACCGCACCGAGACGCGGCCCCTCTACGCCCGGCTGCTCTTCCTGAAGCACCTCAACCCCAGCGGGGCACTGTGCTTCTGCTTCTTCGAGGGTGCGATTGCGCTCGGCCTCCTGCTCGCGCTCGCCGAACTGGTGTCCCCTTGGGTGGTGCCCGTACTGCCGCTGGTCGTCGCCGCCATGGTGAAGCTCAACGACGTCGTCGCCGGGGCGGTCGTCCGGTCCGCGGAGGGGGTGCCGGCCCGCGAACGGGCCCGCTTCCGCCAGGAACGGGGTTCGGCGGTGGGCCGGGCCACCGTCGCGGGAACAGAAGCCGCCCGGTCCGGCCCGGTGACCGGCAAGGTGTCGATGGACAGCGTCCGGACCGGCGGCGCAGCGGGCGGCACCGAACCCCCTGCGACGGAGCCGGCCGATGTCACATTCGGTGGACCCGGAAGGTCGACGGTCGAAGGTTCCGTCCGGTCCGGCGACGAACCGGCCCGGCGCCCCGAGCGGGCGAACGCGGGCGGGCAGCAGGCCGGCGGCTCAGTTCCGGCGGTTTCGCAACCGGTGGCGCGAGCGGGAGACGACGGCCACGAGACGGCGATCGACGAGCGGGGACGTGGCGGCACGGCGCCCGGCGGGAGCGGTCGATACCTCGCCGAGCCGCCGGCGATCGGGCGTGCCGGTGCCGGTCCGTACGCGGTCAACATGCACCCGACCGAGCCGCTGGAGTACCGGCCGGCACAGTCGTGGCCGGCCGGTATCGAGGAACCCGACACCGCGGAGCAGCGGGCGCGTCAGTCCGGCAGCCACCGCTACGAATAGCCAGGGAGGGCGCTTCGCGGGAGTGGGGGCTGACGTGCCAGGTGCAGCATGATAGGCGCCGACCGGATCGGAAACCGGTCGGCGCCTGTCGAAGCTTGCGGGTGCGTCGAACCCGTCAGGCGGCGGCGGAGACCGAGTTCAGACGCTTGGCGATGGCCGACTTGCGGTTCGCCGCCTGGTTCTTGTGGATGACACCCTTGCTCGCGGCCTTGTCGAGCTGGCGCGAGGCGTCGAGCAGGAGCGCGGTCGCCTTCTCGGTCTCGCCAGCCTCGGTCGCCTCGTGGAACTTGCGGATGGCGGTCTTCAGCGACGACTTGACCGACTTGTTACGCACCCGGCGCTTCTCGTTCTGCCGGTTGCGCTTGATCTGGGACTTGATGTTCGCCACGCGACAGCCTCGTCCTGGTAGTTCGGGTTGGTTGACTCGGGCGTAGGCGACAATCGTCAGCGACAACCGCGACCGTTACATGATCGACATTCGAGGTTGTTGCAGCATTCATCGCCACACGCGAAGAGCCAGGTTACCAGGTGGCCCGGCGACGAGCCAAAACGCCCCGACCCGGGCCGGGGACACGGCCCGCCGGCACGGGCGAGCGCTGGTCGGCCGCCCGGGCCGGTCAGCGCCAACCCTGGCGGGCGGCCAGCCAGTCCAGCGCGGTCTCACCGCTCCACAGCTGGTGGGGCGCAGGTGCTCGGACGCGCCGGTGGGCGCGGCGGCCGCCCGGCTCAGCCAGTAGCCGCAGAGCGCGGCGAGGGCCGCGTCGAGGGCCTGCGGCGGTGCGTCCCGGCCGGTCGGATGCCCGACGAAGAGTGCGTCGGCGTCCAGGCCACTGGCGTACGCGGTGACCAGCAGCGTCGCCGTGTCGAACCAGGCGGGCCCGTGACACAGCCAGTTCCAGTCGACGAACCACGCCGCGCCCCGGCCGTCGATGAGCACGTTGTCGAGACGCAGGTCACCGTGCAGGAGCCCGGGGGCGGTCAGCAGGTCGGGCAGGCGCTGTTCGAGCGCGGCGAGTTCCTCGACCAGCGGGCGGGCGTACGGCGGGGTGGTAACGGGCAGCGGCTCCCGGCCGGTAGCGATCTCCTGCCACCAGGACAGGTCGTTGCGGGCCAGGTCGGCCATTGCGGGCAGTCCGACGGTCACCAGTTCGGCCGGTGGCTCGCGCAGGGCGGTGGCGGCGGTCGCCCAGGCGGCGAGCGTGGCGTCGAGGTCGGCCGGCCGCCAGGGCAGTGCCGGCACCTGCCCGTCGACCGCGTCGAAACAGACCACGAAGTGTCCGGCGGTGGTCAGCGTCCAACGGGGGCGGGGCGCGGCCACCGCCGGCGGCAGCAGGGCGGCCACGGCCGCCTCGTGGGCGTACCAGTCGCTGAGGTGGCGCTGGTCGACCAGGTCGGCGGCCTTGACGAAGACCCGGTCCCCGCCGGCGAGGTCGAGGACGGCGGCGAACCCGCGGGTGAATCCGCCGGTCGCCGGGGCGGCCCAGGTGACCTGGGCGCCGAGCCGCGCGGTGATCGCGGTCCGCAGGTCCGCCGGCAGGTCCGCCCACCCTGGACGGACGGCGGTCGCGCCGTACGGCACCGGGGGCAGGGAGGTGACACGCATGGCAACCATTCTGCCCGCCCGGTACCCGTCGACCCGGTCGCCGAATGTCCCGCCACGACACACCGGCCTGGCAGACTCGCTCGTCATGAGCGAGCGAGTTGGCGGACCCGGCACTGCCGGCGGCGGCCGGGCGGGGAACGGGGGGCGGTCGTGAACACCGAGCAGTTCTGGGCCGCGGTCGACCTGGCCCGGCGCGGCCCGGCCGGATCCTCCGCACCGGGCGGGCCGTCCGGTGCGGAGGTCGACGCCGCGCCGGCCGAGGTGGCGGCCCGGCTGGTCGACGTTCTGGCCACCGGCGCACCGGAGGCGATCGTGGCGTGGGACCGGCACCTGGAACGGGTGCTGACCGCGTCGGCGAAGGTCGACCTGTGGGCGACCGCCTACCTGATCAACGGTGGCTGCTCCGACGAGGGGTTCGACCACTTCCGGGGGTGGCTGGTCGCCCAGGGGCGGCGGACGCTGGCCGACGCGGTGGCCGATCCGGATTCGCTGGCCGGGGTGCCGGCGGTGCGGCGGGCCGCGTCGACCGGGGCGGAGCTGGGCTGCGTGGAGATCCTCCGCGCGGCCGGCGTGGCCTACCGCCGGGTGGCCGGTGCGGACCTGCCCCGGTCGGGTGCCGGGCCGGCGCGCCCCGGGTTCGACGACTTCTGGGACTTCGACGACGAGGACGAGATCCGGCGGCGGCTGCCCCGCCTGGCCGCACTCTTCACCGAGCCACCGGAGGAGTGATCCGGGGCCGCCCGAGGAGTGATCCGACCGTGCGTCGGCGGGCATGGGAACATAGGGGGTGGCCGGCACCCGTGCCGGCCGTTGCCGACGGCGAGTCGGCAATCGGCGAGACAGCGACCAGACCCGACCGACATCCAGACCCGACCGAGTCACCAAGACCAGACCGAGTCACCCAGACCCGACCAGACCACGCAACGAGAACGGACGCCCGTGCCACCGACGCCCGACCCCGGCGCGAACACCCCTGGTGCCACCGACCCGGCCCGCATCAGGAACTTCTGCATCATCGCGCACATCGACCACGGTAAGTCCACGCTGGCCGACCGGATGCTCCAGCTCACCGAGGTCGTCGACCCCCGGCAGATGCGCGCGCAGTACCTCGACCGGATGGACATCGAGCGCGAGCGCGGCATCACGATCAAGAGCCAGGCGGTCCGGATGCCGTGGACCATCCGCGAGGGTGACCGCGCGGGCGAGACCGCCGTCCTCAACATGATCGACACGCCGGGTCACGTCGACTTCACGTACGAGGTGTCGCGCTCGCTGGCCGCCTGCGAAGGGGCCATCCTGCTGGTCGACGCCGCGCAGGGCATCGAGGCGCAGACGCTGGCCAACCTCTACCTGGCGCTCGAGAACGACCTGCACATCATCCCGGTGCTCAACAAGATCGACCTGCCGGCGGCGCAGCCCGACAAGTTCGCCGAGGAGTTGGCGCACCTGATCGGCGGCCAGCCGGAGGACTGCATCCGGGTGTCGGGCAAGACCGGTGAGGGGGTGCCGCACCTGCTCGACGAGATCGTGCGGCAGTTCGTCCCGCCGGTCGGCGTCGCCGACGCGCCGGCCCGCGCGATGATCTTCGACTCGGTCTACGACGTCTACCGGGGCGTGGTCACCTACATCCGGGTCATCGACGGGAAGATCGAGGCCCGCGAGCGGATCAAGATGATGTCGACCGGCGCGGTGCACGAGCTGCTGGAGATCGGGGTGATCTCGCCCGAGATGGTCAAGGGCGGGGCGCTCGGGGTCGGCGAGGTCGGCTACCTGATCACCGGGGTGAAGGACGTCCGCCAGTCCCGGGTCGGTGACACGGTCACCATCAGCTCGCGGCCGGCGACGGAGCCGCTGGGTGGCTACAAGGACCCGAAGCCGATGGTCTACTCCGGGCTCTACCCGATCGACGGCTCCGACTACCCGGCGTTGCGGGACGCGCTCGACAAGCTGAAGCTCAACGACGCGGCGCTCGCCTACGAGCCGGAGACCAGTGCCGCGCTGGGCTTCGGCTTCCGCTGCGGCTTCCTCGGCCTGCTCCACCTGGAGATCATTGCCGAGCGGCTGGAGCGCGAGTTCAACCTCGACCTGATCTCCACCGCGCCGAACGTCGTCTACCGGGTGGTCACCGAGGAGGGCGACGAGGTTACGGTGACCAACCCGAGCGAATACCCGACCCGCAAGATCGCCGAGGTCTACGAGCCGGTGGTCCGGGCGACGGTGCTGACCCCCAACGACTACGTCGGCGCCGTGATGGAGCTGTGCCAGGGACGGCGGGGCAGCCTGCTCGGCATGGACTACCTGTCGGCCGACCGGGTCGAGCTGCGCTACACGCTGCCGCTCGCCGAGATCATCTTCGACTTCTTCGACCAGCTCAAGAGCCGTACGAAGGGGTACGCCAGCCTCGACTACGAGCCCTCCGGGGAGCAGCGGTCCGACCTGGTCAAGGTCGACATCCTGCTGCACGGCGAGCCGGTCGACGCGTTCAGCGCGATCGTGCACAAGGACAAGGCCTACAACTACGGCACGACGATCGCCGCGAAGCTGCAGAAGCTGATCCCCCGGCAGCAGTTCGAGGTGCCGATCCAGGCGGCGATCGGCAGCCGGGTGATCGCCCGCGAGACCATCCGGGCGATCCGCAAGGACGTGCTCTCCAAGTGCTACGGCGGTGACATCACCCGTAAGCGCAAGCTGCTGGAGAAGCAGAAGGAAGGCAAGAAGCGGATGAAGATGGTCGGCCGGGTGGAGGTGCCGCAGGAGGCGTTCATCGCCGCGCTGTCCACCTCCGACGGCGGCGACGGCGGCAAGGGCGGCGGCAAGAAGTGATCCCGCGGGCGTACGGGCCGCAGGCCCGGTTCTGCCCGCGGTGCGCCGCAGCCCTGCCGGCCGCCCCGCCTACCGCGTGCGTCGGGTGCGGCTACCAGCTCTTCGTCAACGCCCGTCCGACGGTGGGTCTGATCGTGCTGGACGGCGACCGGTTCCTGGCCCTGCGCCGGGCCGCCGAACCAGGGGCCGGCCGCTGGGAGACGCCCGGCGGCTTCTGCGACGGCGCGGAGCATCCGGCCGCCGCCGCGGTGCGCGAGGGGCGCGAGGAACTGGGCGTCGAGGTCACTGTCGGCGACTTCGTCGGCATGTACGTCGGCAGCTACGACTTCCAGGGCGAGGCGCTGCCCGTACTCGACTGTTTCTTCCTCGCGTCGATCGGGAACGGCGCGGTGAAGCTGGACCCGGCGGAGTCTTCCGAGCTGGCCTGGTTCGCTCTGCACACACCGCCTGAGCTGGCATTTTCGACGATGGACGCGGCAATCCGGGACGCTGCCCGGATGGTCCGGTGATCAGCCGGTTTGGATGTTCGAGGGGTCGGGAACTACACGTCACGACGACGTGAAACCGATCCCCTCGAAGGAGGCGACCATGACGGTCACCGGAATTATCACCGCTCTCATCGTCGGTCTGATCATCGGCGCGCTCGGCCGTCTGGTCGTACCGGGGCGCCAGAGCATCCCGATCTGGCTCACGATGCTCATCGGTGTCGGCGCGGCACTGCTCGGTACCGTGATCGCGCGGGCCGCCGGCATCGCCACCTCGACCGCCGGGATCGACTGGGCGGAGTTGCTGGTCCAGGTGGTGCTCGCCGCGATCGGTGTCGCGCTGGTGTCCGGAATGGGTGGCGGTCGCCGACGCGTGACCCGTTGACGATCTGCGGCTCGCCGCGATAACGCGATAAATCGAAGCGTGGAGGCGCCAGGCCGGTCGGCCTGGCGCCTCCACGTTGCTGCCCGGCGCCCGGCGTGAAGTGGCCCGGACCACCCCCTGTCGTAAAGGAAATTTTCCTACTAGGGTGCGGCGGGGAAGGTAAATGCCGGGTACGGGAGGGTGTCGTGAAGAAGTGGAGAGGGCCGGTCGCCGCCGTGGTGGCCTCGGCCGCGATGCTGCTCACCGCGTGTGGTGGTGGCGGTGACGAGGCGGCCGACACCAGCAAGCTCACGGTCTGGATGATGGGTGAGGGCAGCGAGGCCCAGACCGCGTTCCTCGCCGAGGTCGAGGCGGAATTCCAGCAGAAGCACCCCGACACCGACGTGGTGGTGCAGTACATCCCGTGGCTCGAGGCGCCGAAGAAATTCCAGGCCGCCCTCGCCGGCGGGGAGGGGCCGGACGTCACCGAACTCGGCAACACCGAGACGCAGGGCTGGGCGGCGCAGGAGGCGCTGGCCGACATCAGCGACCGGATGGCCGGCTGGGCCGAGGGCAGGGACATCCTGCCCGACCTGGTGAAGAACGCCCAGCTCGAGGGCAAGCAGTACGGCGTGCCATGGTACGCCGGCGTCCGCGGCATCTACTACCGCACCGACTGGTTCGCCGAGGCCGGCATCAACACCCCACCGACGACCTGGGAGGAGTTGCTCGCCGCCGGCAAGGCGGTGCAGGCCAAGCGTCCCGACGCCTACGGCATCGCCCTGCCCGGCAACTCCGAGCTGCCCTTCTACTCGTTCCTGTGGGCTGCCGGCGGCGAGATCGCCACCGGCAGCGGCACCAGCTGGAAGTCCGGCTACACCAGCCCGGAGGCGCAGTCCGCGGTGAAGTTCTGGACCGAGATGGTCACCGTTCACAAGATCGCCCCGCCGGCCGCCGCCGGGTGGAACGAGGTCGACGCCCGTACCCAGTTCGCCACCGGGAAGGCGGCGATGGCGTTCGCCGGCAGCTGGCAGCAGGGTGCGATCAAGAAGGACAACCCGGACATCGAAAAGGTGTGGGGCACCTTCCCGATCCCCGGCCCGAACGGCCAGCCGGCGCCCGCGTTCGCCGGCGGCTCGGACATCGCGATCTGGGAGGACAGCAAGGTCAAGGACCTGGCCTGGGACTACACCACGATCCTGCTGAACAAGAAGAATGCCCAGAAGTTCGCCGACAGCGTGGGCTTCTTCCCGGTCTACCAGGACCTCGTGGGCAGCGAGAAGTACGCCGGCGACAAGATCATGGCTGCCTTCGCCACCACGATGAAGAGCACCAAGCTGACCCCGATGACGCCCAAGTGGGTCGAGGTCAGCCGGAACCGGACGGTCACCCAGGCCATGAACAGCTCAATCATGAAGGGGCAGAAGACGGTCGAACAGGCCACCGCCGATGCCGCCGCCGAGATGGAAAGCATCCTCAACGCACAGTGACGACGCTGACCAAGGCACCCGAGAGCGCCGCCGGCCGGGAGACCCCCGTCCGGCGGCGCCGCCGGCTGGACCACGTTCCCTACCTGCTGTTGCTGCCCTGCGCGCTGGTCATCGGCGTACTGCTGCTCTGGCCGTTGGGCCAGGTCGTGGTGATGTCGCTGTACGACCTGGACAGCGTCCGCCAGGTACGCGGCGAGCGCGAGTGGCCGTGGGCCGGGCTGGGCAACTACGCCGAGATCCTCGGCGATCCGTTCTTCCGTACGGTGTTGCGCAACACCGTGCTCTTCGCGGCCGCGAACGTGGTCCTCACGATGATCCTGGGGACCCTGGTCGGCCTGCTGCTCAACCGGCTCGGCCGGCGGATGGCGACCTTCGTCGGCAGTTGCGTGATGCTGGCCTGGGCCACCCCGGCGCTGACCGGTGCGATCGTCTGGAAATGGATCTTCGACGACACCAGCGGCCTGGTCACCTGGTTCTTCAACGCGCTGCCCGACGGCCTGTCCGGGGCTCTCTTCGGCCGGGCCAACTGGACCGGCTACGGCTGGTTCAACGACCCGCTGCTGTTCTTCGCCATCCTCACCCTGGTCGTGGTCTGGCACTCGTTCCCGTTCATCGCGGTCAGTGTGCTGGCCGGCCTGAAGAGTGTGCCGAGTGAACTGCACGAGGCCGCCCGGGTCGACGGTGCGGGCCCCTGGCGGGTCTTCTGGTCGGTCACCTCTCCGCTGCTGCGGCCGGTCTTCGGCATCCTGGTGGTGCTGTCGACCATCTGGGACTTCAAGGTCTTCACGCAGCAGTACGCGCTGGCCGGCGGCACCCAGGACCGGTCGACGTACATGCTGAGCATCTACTCGTACGCCACGGCCTTCTCGCCCCCGCCCAAGTACGGCCTGGGCTCCGCGGCCGCCGTCATCCTCACGCTGATCCTGCTGGTCGTCACCGGGTTCTACATCCGGGCCCTGCTCAAGCAGGAGGAGCTGTGAAGCGCGCCGTCCTGAACGCGACCGGTCTGCTGGTCGCGCTGTTCGCGGTCTTCCCGGTCTTCTGGATGATCTCGACGTCGTTCAAGCCCAACCGGGAGATCTTCTCGTCGACGCCGCAGCCGGTGCCGCGCGAGCCGACGCTGCAGCACTACCGGGAGATCCTCACCGGCAACCTCATCCCGGGTGTCACCTTCACCGACTTCTTCGTCAACAGCCTGCTGGTCGCGGCCGCCACGGTGCTGGTCAGTGGGCTGATCGCACTGCTGGCGGCGACGGCGGTGGCGCGATTCCGGTTCCGACTCCGGACGTCATTCCTGATCATGCTGCTGGTGGTGCAGATGATCCCGCTGGAGGCGCTGGTCATCCCGCTGTTCTTCATGATCCAGCGGCTCGGGCTCTACAACACCCTGCCGAGCCTGATCCTGACGTACATCGGGTTCTCGCTGCCGTTCGCGGTGTGGATGCTGCGCGGGTTCGTGGCGGCCGTACCGAAGGAACTGGAGGAGGCCGCCGCCATCGACGGGGCGAACCGGGCCCAGACGTTCTGGCGGATCCTGCTGCCGCTGGTCGCGCCCGGCCTGGTGGCGACCAGCATCTTCTCGTTCATCGTCGCGTGGAACGAGCTGATCTTCGCGTTGACCTTCATCAACGACCAGAGCCGCTACACCCTGCCGGTGGCGATGACGTTCTTCTTCGGCCGTGACGACACCGCCTGGGGATCGGTCATGGCCGCGTCGACCCTGCTCACGCTGCCGGTGATGATCTTCTTCATCGCGGTGCAGCGGCGGATTGTATCCGGGCTGGTGGCCGGCGCCGTCAAGGGCTGACCGGCCGAGGTGAGCCGTACGGTGGTCTGGGCCTGCTTGCCGACGAAGGCCTTGCGGATCTGCACGTAGCCGGCCTCCTCCAGGGTGGTCAGCTGCTCGGACAGGGCCGAGTCGGACAGGCCGACACTGTCGCGGACGTATCTGAACTCGGCCCATTCGGTGGTCCCGAGCAGGCTGACGATCGACAGCCCAGTGCGTGCACGCCGAACGCGACCCCGAGCCCGATGGCCACCAGGCCGAGCGTCAGGCCGGTGATATGGATCGCCGAACGGGGCCGGACATGCGGAGAGCCCCCGCCGCGGATGCGGCGGGGGCTCTCGACGTCGAACGGATCAGCGCAGCCAGGGGATGCTGCGGTCGAGCAGACCGCGCTCCTTCAGCTCCTTGCGCAGCGGGATCTCGTCGTCGACGTACCCGTTCCAGTTGATGCCCCAGTAGTTGGCGGTGTGCGTGCCCTCGCCGAGCAGCTGCCGCTGGACCGGGGTGCGGTTCTGGTACCACTCACCGGCCAGGTCGGGGTGCAGTTCGTCGAGCGGCCGGATCCACCGGTAGGTGTAGCCGACGAAGAGCATCTTGCGGGTGATGTTCGACAGGTTCGTCGACCGCGAGTGCCACTGGCGGCGGTCGAAGATGAACGCGTCACCCGGGTTGGCGGTGATCTCCACGGTCCCCTCGGGGTCCGGGTTGTGCACCGTCAGGTCGGTCGGCCGGGGCAGCGAGTTCCACAGGTGGCTGCCCGGGATGACCTTGGTGGCGCCCCGGCCGTTCTCCGACAGGTCGGAGAGGACGTACGCGACCTTGAGCGAGAACATGGGCCGCGGCAGGTTCGGGTCCATGGTCTCCGGGTCGGAGTTCTGCCGGTAGCCGTCCTGGTGCCAGCCCCAGTACGGCTTCTCCGGCTCCAGCGCCGGCGGCGTCACGTCGAGGTGGTTGTGGTGGGTGTAGATGTTCCACCCGGCCAGGCCCCACATGTACGGGAACGCGATCGGGTGGGTGAGGAGTTGACCGAAGAGCTCGTCGCGCTCCAGGAAGCCCAGCAGGTGCAGCGTGCCGTCCTTGGTGGTGTTGCCGGCCGCCTTCTCCTCCGCGTAGACACGGTCGACAGCCGCCTCCAGCGCGGCGCGGTGATCCTCCGTCAGCACGTTGCGCAGCAACAGGAATCCCTGCTCGTGGAATTCCTTGCGGTCGACGTCACTGATCGGTTCGTACCCGGTCCGGCCACCGTAATCGAACACGGCGTTCATTCCCTCCGCCTAGCGAAGCCTTTCGGCACAGGCTGCCGATCGTAACCCCAGGGTCGAGCACCGGCATCGGGCCGAATGGCACTGTTTCCCCGACTCGGGCCAATCTCTTACGCGAAGAGAGCGTGCGATTACTTTGTGTTGCTGGGCGTTGTTGATCGTTCGGGATAAAGAACCATTTGCCGGATTGTGCGGTGACTGTAGGTCAACAAGACTCACCTTTTCCGACCGGTCAGGAGTCGCCGAAGACCTCGGCCACGACCTCTCCCGCGCCGGCCGTCCCGTCGATGCGCGACCACTCGCCCTCGTCGGCAGTCCACTCCCGGTCGCCGAAACGCACCCGCTTCACACCGTGGTCACCCGCGTGCGACACCAGCCAGTGCGCATAGCGCCAGCCCACCTGGCTGTCGGCGGCCGCCACCGTCAGGCCGAGCAGCTCCGCCGGGCTCGCCGTCTGCACCTGCCCCCAGTCCAGCAGAAGGCCGTCGACGAGGCCCGCCGCCGCCGCGTTGCCGCGTACGGCCGGCTCCCGGCCCACGGTGCAGGCCACCGCACCACTCGCCTTGCCCACCAGGGCACTGGCCAGCAGCTGCGACTCGTCCTTCCACTGCTCGTACAGCTCCGGGAACGCCGAGCGCTGGACCGCCTGCGCGGCCTCGGTGACCCGCATGTCCTCCCAGCCGCGCACCTTCTTCAGACCGGCGTAGAACTTCGTCGCCGCGTAGCGGGGGTCACGGATCTGCTCCGGGGTGCCCCAACCCTGACTCGGCCGCTGCTGGAACAGCCCGATGGAGTCGCGGTCGCCGCCCGCCAGGTTCTCCAGCTTCGACTCCTGGAACGCGGTGGCCAGCGCCACCACCACCGCCTCCTCGGACATGCCCATCGTCACGCCGACCGCCGAGATGGTCGCCGCGTTGGCCATCTGCTCCGGATTGAGGGTCAGGTTGCCGGCCGCACCGGCGGGCAGTTGGTCGGCCGGCGCCGCGACGGTGCAGCTGCGCGCCGGCCGGGGCAGCGGTATGTCGATACCGAAGTCGGTCCTGCCCAGATAGACACCAAGTCCAGCGACCGCCGCCAGTGCCACGAAACCGCCCACCGCTGCCCGAGTACGCACCGTCACCCCCTGTTGAGTCGTCGCCAAGCGTACGTCCGGTTCTGCGGTGTGCCGCGCTTCGTGGGCGGTATGGCGCTATCCGGGGAGTCCGGCCGGGCGGAGGTTGGTGGCCCGCAACCCATTCAGGTCTGTGGAAGCCAGGCCGGGGACCGCTTTTCCCGGAAGGCGCGCACACCCTCACGCCCCTCGTCGGACAGGAAATAGCCGGTCGACAGTGCGGAAAGCTCCGCCGCCTCATCACGGACGGTAGTCGTTTCCCGGCTGCGGAGCAGCTCTTTCGTTCCGGCGAGGGCCCGCGGGCCGCCCCGTACCAGCGCCGCGCAGTAGTCGCCGACCACCTCGTCGAGGGTGTCCGCCGGCACCGCCCGGGTCACCAGCCCCACCTCGGCGGCCCGGCGCCCGTCGAAGGTCCCGCCGGTCAGGTACAGCTCGGCGGCCGCGCGGGGCGCCAGCCGGCGCAGCACGGTCGCCGAGATCACCGCCGGGACCACCCCGATCCGCACCTCGGTGAAGGCGAAGGTCGCCGTCTCCGCGCAGACCGCGATGTCGGCCGCCGCCACCAACCCCAGTCCGCCGGCGCGCGCCGCACCGCCCACCCGGGCCACCACCGGCTTCGGGCACTCCCAGAGCGCGGCCAGCACGTCACCCAGCATCCCGGCCGGCACCGTGCCGCTGTCGTACGCCGCGGCGGTCTCCTTCAGGTCGGCACCCGAGCAGAAGACCGGGCCGGTGTGCGAGAGCACCACCACCCGGACCGTGTCGTCGGCCACGGCCGCGTCGAGCGCCCGGAGCAGTTCGGTCATCAGCGGGGTGGACAGCGCGTTGCGGTTGGGCGGGCTGTCCAGCGTCAGCATCGTCACACCGGCGCGGGTGGTGACCCGGACGAGCGCGTCGTCGGCAGTAGGCATGCGGGCACACTAGTCGCATGCCAGGCGAACTTCCCGATGGACAACCCGTGCCCGCCGACGGGTCGCTGCCGCCCGCCGCCCTCGCCGCGGTCGGCCGCCAGGGGTTCGGCGTGTACGTACACGTCCCCTTCTGTGCCAGCCGGTGCGGTTACTGCGACTTCAACACGTACACCGCGCAGGAACTGGGCGGCGGGGTGCGCCGGGAGACGTACGCCGACAGCGTGCTGGCGGAGCTGGACCTCGCCGCCCGGGTGCTCGGCGACAGCCCGCCGGCCCGGGTCGACACCGTCTTCGTCGGCGGTGGCACCCCGACCCTGCTGCCGGCCGACGACCTGGCCCGGATCCTGGAGCGGATCGACGCCACCTGGGGGCTGGCGCCGGACGTCGAGGTCACTACCGAGGCCAACCCGGAGTCGGTGACCCCGGAGTCGCTCAAGACGCTGCGGGCCGCCGGCTACACCCGGATCTCGCTGGGCATGCAGTCGGCCGCCCCCGGCGTGCTCGCCGTGCTCGACCGCCGGCACACCGCCGGTCGGGCCACCGCCGCGGTCGCCGAGGCCCGCGACGCCGGCTTCGACCACGTCAACCTGGACCTGATCTACGGCACGCCGGGGGAGAGCGCCGACGACTTCGCCGCGTCGCTCGCCGCCGTGGTGGCCGCCGGGGTCGACCACGTGAGCGCGTACGCGCTGATCGTGGAGGACGGCACCCGGCTGGCCGCCCGGATGGGGCGCGGCGAGCTGCCGTACCCGTCGGACGACGTGGCGGCCGACCGCTACCTGGCCGCCGAGACCGCCCTCGGCGCGGCCGGCTTCTCCTGGTACGAGGTGTCGAACTGGGCGACGTCGGCGGCCGCCCGCTGCCGGCACAACCTGCTCTACTGGACCGGCGGCGACTGGTGGGGGCTCGGGCCGGGGGCACACAGCCACGTCGGCGGGGTGCGCTGGTGGAACGTCAAGCACCCGTCGGCGTACGCGGCCCGGCTGGCCGCCGGCGCGTCGCCCGGACAGGGCCGCGAGCTGCTGTCGGGGGCCGACCGGCACACCGAGGACGTCATGCTCCGGCTCCGGCTGGCGACCGGCCTGCCGCTGGCGGTGCTCGACGATCCGGGCCGGGCGGCGGCCCGACGGGCGCACGCCGACGGGCTGCTGGACGGCGCGGCGTACACGGCGGGCCGGGCGGTGCTGACGCTGCGCGGCCGGTTGCTCGCCGACGCGGTCGTACGCGACCTGCTGCCCTGAGGCCGGAACCCGGACGGACCCGGCGCGTCCGGAGACGCCGGTGGGCCCGGCACGCGTGCCGGGCCCACCGTGAACGTGCGGGGGTTACTTGATCCAGTTGGGCGACATCGGGTACTTGTACAGCTGCCCCTCGTTGGCCTTCATGCCGGCCAGGATCCCGAAGATGAGCTGGATCGCGAAGACGATCACGCTCGGGATGAAGAGCAGGCACCAGCTCACGAAGATCAGCAGGAAGGCGATTCCCGACCAGAGGATCTGGAAGTTGAGCGCGGCCACCGCGTGCGCGCGCACCGCCGGCGACTGCTGGCCCTTGGCCAGGTAGGCGATCAGCGGGCCGACGAAGCCCAGCGAACCGAAGCTGATCAGCGCGCCGAGCGCGCCGCCGAAGTGGGCGACCAGGGCCCACGTCTTGTCGTCGTTGCTGGCGTAGCCGGCGGGCGCCGGCCCACCGCCGTAGTAGCCGCCCTGGGGCGGGTAGCCACCGCCCTGCGGCGGGTAGCCGCCACCGGGCGGGGGGTAGCCCTGGCCGGGCGGCGGGTAGCCGCCGGCACCCGAGGTGGGCGGCGGGTAGCCACCCGCTCCGGAGGTGGGCGGCGGGTAGCCGCCGGCGCCGGAACTCGGCGGCGGGTAGGCGCCGCCGCCGGACGCGGGTTGGTCGTACTGCGGGTTGTTCTGCTTCGAAAGGTCCGGCGCGCCGTACTGCTGTCCGGCGGGCGGCGGGAAGCCGGGGGAGGGCGCCTCGCCCGGCACGGAGTAGGACCCGGGGAGAGAGGCGCTGTCGGGTCCGGTGGTACCGAGCCGGGGTGCCGTCTCCCGGAGGGCGAGGTGGTTCAGTCATGAGGCCACGGTAGGGGGCGGCTTCAACTGGCGCCACACGACACCCGGGGGCAATTCCGGCAGGCCGGGCGCCACCCCTGGACATGTCCGGCGTTGAGCTGTTATCACCGCGGAGTGAGTGGTCCGAATGCCGTCAGCTGTCTGGAATATGGCTTTCGTACCTGATATCGATCATCGCCTGGCCAGGGTTGGCGTCGTAGACTGGCACTCATCCCGGTCGAGTGCCAGCATGTTCAGCAGTGCCGGCAGTGCCGGCATGCCGAGTGCCGGCGTGTGGCGCGGTCCGGTGGTGAGAGGCCGCGCGACGTGCCGACGGCGGAACTGGGGGAGCCGGACAGCCGCAGGGAGGTGGAGATGGGACTCGACGACCGCAAGCTCGACGTCCTGCGGGCGATAGTCGAGGACTACGTCGCCACGCAGGAACCGGTCGGCAGCAAGGCGCTGGTCGAGCGGCACCAGCTCGGCGTCTCGCCGGCGACCGTACGCAACGACATGGCGGTCCTGGAGGAAGAGGGCTACATCCGCCAGCCGCACACCAGTGCCGGCCGGGTGCCGACCGACCGGGGCTACCGGCTCTTCGTCGACCGCCTGTCCCGGGTGAAGCCACTGACCCCGGCCGAGCGGCGGGCCATCGAGCGGTTCCTGGTCGGCGCGGTCGACCTCGACGACGTGGTGCACCGCACCGTACGGCTGCTCGCCCAGCTCACCCGGCAGGTCGCCGTCGTGCAGTACCCCAGCCTGGCCCGCTCGTCGGTGCGCCACCTCGAGCTGGTGCCGATCTCGACGACCCGCCTGATGCTGGTCATGATCGCCGACACCGGCCGGGTCGAGCAGCGGCTGGTCGAGCTGCCCGGCCCGGTGGCCGCCGACGACATCACCGACCTGCGCCGCCGGGTCAACGAGAAGCTCTGCGGCGAGAAGCTCGCCGACACCCCGCCGCTGGTGCAGGCCCTGGTCGAGGAGGTGCCGCAGACCGTACGCCCGGTGATGGCGACGCTGTCGTCGGTGCTGCTGGAGACCCTCGTCGAGCGGCACGAGGAGCGCATCGCGCTTGCCGGCACCGCCAATCTGACCCGGGGCGGGCTGCTCGACTTCCAGGGCTCGCTGCGGCCGATCCTCGAAGCGCTCGAGGAGGAGGTCATCCTGCTCAAGCTGATCGGGGAGGTCGAACCCAGCACGCTGCGGGTCCGGATCGGCGACGAGAACGAGATCGACAATCTGCGGGCCGCCTCCGTGGTCAGCACCGGATACGGTCCAGGGGCGACCATCGTGGGTGGGCTCGGGGTGCTCGGGCCGACCCGGATGGACTACCCCGGCACCATCGCCACGGTGCGCGCCGTGGCACGCTACGTAGGCGACCTGTTGGCGCAGAACTGAGACCGACGCATGAGGGCGGCGCAGACTCGGGCGGCGCGGCAGCACCAGCGACAAGGCCGGCAAACGCGAGACTGATATGAGGACACCAGACGCAGTGGCCAAGGACTACTACGGGATTCTCGGCGTCAGCCGGGAAGCCTCCGACGACGAGATCAAGCGGGCCTACCGGAAGTTGGCCCGCCAATACCATCCGGACGTCAACCCGGACCCCGACGCGCACGAGAAGTTCAAGGACATCAACGCGGCGTACGAGGTTCTCTCCGACGACCGGAAGCGGCAGATCGTCGACCTCGGCGGCGACCCGCTCGCCCCGGGCGGAGGCGGGGCTGGCGGTGCTCCCGGTGGCGGCCCGTTCGTGGGCTTCCAGGACATCATGGATGCC
The DNA here is from genome assembly GCF_018324255.1 of Polymorphospora rubra. Classification (GTDB taxonomy): domain Bacteria; phylum Actinomycetota; class Actinomycetes; order Mycobacteriales; family Micromonosporaceae; genus Polymorphospora; species Polymorphospora rubra. The sequence goes on along the minus strand of NZ_AP023359.1, from coordinate 899,333 downwards.
TTCTTCGGCGCGGCCGGCGGCAGCCGCGGCCCGCGGCCGCGCACCCGGCCGGGTGCCGACGCCATCCTGCGCCTCGAACTCGACCTGGTGGAGACCGCCTTCGGGGTCGAGGCGCCGATCACCGTCGACACCGCCGTGCTCTGCACCACGTGCAGCGGCGCCGGCACGGCCGCCGGCACCCATCTCGCCACCTGTGAGGCGTGCGGGGGCCGGGGCGAGGTGCAGTCGGTACAGCGGACCTTCCTCGGCCAGGTCGTCTCCGCCCGGCCCTGCACGGCCTGCCAGGGCTACGGCACCGTGATCCCGCACCCCTGCGGCACCTGTGCCGGCGAGGGCCGGGTCCGCACCCGCCGGTCGCTGACCGTCAAGATTCCGGCCGGGGTCGAGGACGGCATGCGCATCCGGCTGGCCCAGCAGGGCGAGGTCGGTCCCGGCGGCGGCACCCCGGGCGACCTCTACGTCGAGATCCATGAACGGGTCCACGACGTCTACTCGCGCAAGGGCGACGACCTGCACTGCCGGGTCACCGTCCCGATGACGGCGGCGGCGCTGGGCACCCGGCTGACGATCAAGACGCTGGACAGCGAGGAGCCGGTCGACGTCAAGGCCGGCACCCAGCCCGGCTCGACGATGCGGCTGCGGGCCCGGGGCGTACCGCACCTGCGGGGCACCGGCCGCGGGGACCTCTACGTGCACCTCGACGTACGCACCCCGACCAAGCTCGACGCCGACCAGGAGCGGATGCTGCGGGACTTCGCCAAGACCCGGGGCGAGGAGGTGGCCGAACTGAGCAAGCAGGGCGGCTTCTTCTCCCGGATGCGCGACGCCTTCAACGGGCACGGCTGACGGCCGGCGGCCGGCCCGGCCCGGCTAGCCTGTCCCCGTGTCCGCGCCGCTGTTCCTCGTCGACGCCCTGCCCACCACCGACCGGCACACCCTCGGCGGCCCCGAGGGACACCACGCGGCGACCGTGCAACGACTGCGCGTCGGCGAGCCGCTGCTGCTCGCCGACGGCCGGGGCGGCACCGCCACCGCCGAGGTCGTCGCCGTCGGCCGGGGCACCCTGGATCTCCTGATCACCACCCGCCGGTACGTCGACCGGCCCGACCCCCGGCTCACCGTCGTGCAGGGCATCGCAAAGGGCGACCGGGGTGAACTCGCCGTTCAGGCGATGACCGAGGTCGGCGTCGACACGATCGTGCCCTGGGCGGCGGCCCGCTCGGTGGTCCGGTGGCGGGACGGGCGCGGGGACCGGGCCCGGGAGCGCTGGGCGACGACCGCCCGGGAGGCGGCCAAGCAGGCCCGCCGCCCGTGGCTGCCGTCGGTGGCCGGCGCCCCCGACGAGTCCACCGCGCAGGTGGCCCGCCGGCTCGCCGCCGGCGCGGCGGCTTACGTGCTGCACGAGGAGGCCACCGAGCGGCTGTCGACCGTCGACCTGCCGGCGGCGGGGGAGATCACGCTGGTGGTCGGGCCGGAGGGCGGCATCGACCCGGCCGAGGTCGACACGTTCACCGCCGCCGGGGCGGTGCCGGTACGGCTCGGCGACGCGGTGCTGCGTACGTCGACGGCCGGTGTCGCCGCCCTCGCGGTCCTGGCCACCAGGCTGGGACGGTGGTGACGCCGGGCTCGTGGCACGGTGGTGGCCTCCCTGGGTGTCCGGTCTCCGCGTGACGGGCGGGGCCGGGGTCAGAGCCGGGGGAACACGTGCACCGGCTGGTCGTCGGGGCGCAGGTCCAGTCCGGCCGGGCCGACGATCAGCGGGTCGGGGGTGCCGACCGCGTCGGGGTCCTTTCCGGCGTAGTCGAACCGGGCCAGCACGTGCCGCATCGCCTCGAGCCGGGCGCGTTTCTTGTCGTTGCTCTTGACCACCGTCCACGGCGCGTCGGCGGTGTCGGTCCAGAAGAACATCGCCTCCTTCGCCTCGGTGTAGTCGTCCCACCGGTCCAGCGAGGCGAGGTCCATCGGTGACAGCTTCCACTGGCGGACCGGGTCGACCTGGCGGATCGCGAACCGGGTCCGCTGCTCGTTCTGCGACACCGAGAACCAGAACTTGACCAGCCGGAGGCCGGAGCGGACGAGCATCCGCTCGAACTCGGGCGCCTGCCGCAGGAACTCCAGGTATTCGCGCCGGGTGCAGAAGCCCATCACCCGCTCGACGCCGGCCCGGTTGTACCAGGACCGGTCGAACAGCACGATCTCGCCGGCCGCCGGCAGGTGGCGGATCCAGCGTTGCAGGTACCACTGGCTGCTTTCCCGCTCGTTCGGCTTGTTGAGCGCCACGACCTGCGCCCCGCGGGGGTTGAGGTGTTCCATGAACCGTTTGATCGTGCCGCCCTTGCCGGCCGCGTCCCGGCCCTCGAAGAGGATCACCAGACGCTCGCCCGACTCCTTGATCCACTCTTGGAGTTTGAGTAGTTCGATCTGGAGCCGGCGCTTTGCCTGGTCGTACTCCTCCCGGCTGAGCCGGTGGTCGTACGGGTAGTCCTCGCGCCACGTGTCGACCGGCTGCCCGTCGGCCCGGAGCAGGACGGGGTCGTCGTCGTGGTCCTCCTCGACGCGGTAGTCGGCCAGTACGTCGAGCAGTTCGCCCGTCTCGTCACCCATGGCCCACGGATACCCATTGCCGGGCCGCCCCATCCGTGGGCGTCACGCCGGTCAGAAGTTGCTCAGCACCGAGATGAAGACCTTGTCGATGGTGTCCGGATCACGGGCGTCGTACGCCGCCGCCCGGGACGCCTTCGAGATCTGTTCCAGCACCCCGAGGTCGGACTTGTCGCCGAACGCGATCGAGAAGATCCGTACCGACTGCTCCCGGTCGGTCGCGTCGAGATCGCGCAGCAACTGGTCGAGGTCGTTGTCGCGCGGGTACTCGTTGCGGCCGTCGGTGAGCACCACGACCGCGTTGATCCGGTCCGGGCTGAAGTGTTCGACCAGGTGGTCGTGCGCGTCCCGGACGGTGCTGTAGAGCGCGGTCCCGCCCTCCGGACGCAGCGCGCCGATCGCGGAGGTCAGTGCGGCCTTGTTCGCACCGATCCGGGACAGCGGCACCCGTTCGGTGTAGGGCTCGCTCGCGCCGCGCGCCGGTGTGGAGAACGTCCACAGGGCCACCTCGTCCTCCGGATGCAGCAGGTCCAGCGCCTGGATCGCGGCCTGCTTGGCCGCCTCCATCTTGGTCTTGCCGGAACCGGTGTGGTCGTCCATCGAGCCGGAGACGTCGAGCACCAGCATGACCTGGGCCTTCTTGCGCAGGGTGTCCCACCCGTCGAGGATCTTCGCCAGGATCTCCGGGCCGGGTGAGCTGATCGTCGACGGGGCGGTGCCGGCGGGCGCGCCCACCGAGCGGGCCCGTGCCTCGTCGAGGTGGCCGTCCTTGTCGCGGAAGCCCAGTTCGACGAAGCGGCGTTGCTGGGTGTCCTCCCGCATGTACGACAGGAAGTCGGCGGCGGCCGCCCGCTGGTCGTCGCTGGCCGACGGCAGAGTCACGTAGGGGTGGTCGAGCATCAGCATGCCGTCGGCGGGGTGGACCGCGACCAGCGGCACCTGCGGCTTGCGGCCCTTGCCGAACAGGGCCCGGTCGCCGGTCGGGTTGCCCTCGTTGTAGAGGTGGACCAACTGCTCTTGGAGCACGACGGCGCTGACGTACGACATCGCCCGGCCCTGCGCGTCGACCTCGGCGAGGTTGGCGAGGAACTTCATCGCCTCGTCGGCGTAGTGCAGCACGCCGCCCTCGACGCTGCGGACGAAGTCCATCACCTTCGGGTCGGTGATGTCGGCGGCGACCAGGTCGCTCGACCGCCCGGTCGCGGCGTAGTAGGTGGTGACGGTGGCGGCCAGGCCCGAGGTGGACAGGTGGGGGTTGTCCTTGCCGAACGCGAACCGGCCCCACTCGGGGTGGCCGCGCGAGCCCCAGCCGTCCGGATCGGACGACAGCGCGAGCACGTCGGACCAGCCGATCTTCGCGTTCGGCCAGCCGAGCGCCTCGGCCATCGGCTGCGGCATCGCCAGCACCACCGGGCTCTGCGTCACCGGCAGCCGGTCGCCTTCCACGCGTACCGGGTTGTCGGTGCTGGCGCCGCGCTGTTCGAGCAGGTCGAGCCAGAGCGACGCGCTCGGGCTCCATACCTGGGGGACCGGGGCGCCGTCGCGTTGCGGGTCCCAGCCGTTCGCGATCGCCTCCATCGCCGCGCCCGACGTGGTCTTGTGGACACTCACCGCGGCGCACCGGCCGTCGAAGGTGCGCCCGGTTTGGTTGTAGCTCTCGGCCATCTCGACCATCAGGTCGCCCTTTTCCAGCGACGCGTTGATTTCGATCTGGACGCAGTCGCCCCGGGCCCGGTTGTCACCGCCGGACCCGGCTGTCCCGTCGGGCCGCAGGATCAGGTAGGCGCCGACGACCGCGACCAGGCCGACGACGACGGCGATGATCAGGGGGAGTCGGCGGCTGCCACCGGTGGTGGGCTGGGCCATGGGGACCTCCAGGGGGCGGGTGGCCGGTCCGGAGGATCGTTCTGGCGGCGCCCGGGCGGCCGTGCGAGGCGTGTTGCCGCCCGAGTTTATTGGGATCGTTCAACATCTCCGGCGGACGTCCGAAGAGGAGCCCCACGTCGTACGGGCGTGGGGCGTACGCGCAGCGCCGCCCCGCCCGCGGGTGGCGGGCGGGGCGGCGCCGGTGGGGCGGCCGTGGCCGGTCGTCGGCTGCGGGGGTCGACCGGCTACAGGCTGGCCGCCGCCGACGCGATCTGCGCCGCGAACGCGCTGACCTCGGTGTAGACGCCGGGGTAGTTCGGGCGGGCGCAGCCCCGGCCGTAGCTGACGATGCCGACCTGGATCCAGGCGCCGGCCGCGTCGGGGCGGAACATCGGGCCGCCGGAGTCACCCTGGCAGGTGTCGATGCCGCCGCCGGTGTAGCCGGCGCAGATCTCCTCGGCCACGACCATGCTCGGGTACGACGTCCGGCAGGTGCTGTCCGGCACGAACGGCACCTGGGCCTTCAGCAGGTAGCGCTGCTGCGGGCCGCCTTCGTACGGCGCGCCCCAGCCGGCGACGGTGAACGTGCCGCTGTTGTAGGCGGTGGTGGTGGCGATCGGCAGCGTCGCCAGGCCGGTGACCGGGCTCTGCAGCTTGATCAGCGCCCAGTCCTTGCCGACGCCGTTGTAGCCGGGGGCCCGGTAGACGTACGACGACCGCCGGGTGATCCGGCTCGTCGACTGCAGGTCGACCACGCCGAGGGTGGCGGTGATGCTGGTGTTCGCACCGGTGCGCCCGACGCAGTGGGCGGCGGTCAGGACGATCTGCGGGGTGTAGAGCGACCCGCCGCAGCCCATCGACAGCCGCACCATGAACGGGAACTCGCCCTGGGCGGCGCGGGTGCCGCCGACGACGTACGGGGTGACGTCACCGGCGGTGGCCGGGGCGGCGGTGGCGGGGACCGCGCCGGCGAAGGTGAACGCGGTCAGGGCGGCGGCGACGGCGCCGACGAGTCTGTGCCAACGAACCATGGAAGTCCTCCCGGCCATGGTGGCGGTGTGCCGGTGGCACCCCGCGGATCAGGTAACCGGGAGCCTACGAATACATATTGACGGCAAGCAATGTGTTGGTTCATCCCGGCTGACTCATAACGCCGGTGTGCCGTCACCCGCTCAGCTGCGGAGGTAGGAGGCGCCGTTGAGGTCGACGATCGTGCCCGAGGCCCACTCCGCGCCGGGCGAGGCGAGCCAGAACACCGCCTCGGCGATCTCCTCCGGCCGGGCCACCCGGCCGAACGGGCTCTGCGCGCGGATCTCGTCGCCGCGTGGCGGCTTCAGGTGCTCGTTGGTCATGTCGGTCGCCACGAACCCGGGCGCCACCGTGGCGACCGCGATGCCGTACGGGGCGAGGGCCACCGCGAGCGACTGGCCGAGCGCGTTCAGCCCCGCCTTGCTGGCGCCGTACGCCGGCTGGCCGGGCTCGCCGCGGAACGCCCCGCGCGAGGAGACGTTGACGATCCGCCCGCCGCGTTCGCGCATGTGCCGGGCCGCGCACCAGATCGCGTTGGCGGCGCCGACCAGGTTGGTGTCCAGGGTCCGCCGCCACTCGTGCTGCCACTGCTCGTAGCTGGTGTCGAAGATGCCGTGCGGGTGTAGACCCCGGCGTTGTTGACCAGCACGTCGAGCCCGCCGAACTGTTCCGCCGCGCCGTCGACGGCGGCGCGCACCTGCTCGGGGTCGGCCAGGTCGGCGCGTACGACGACGTGACCGGCGCCGGGCAGCGACGCCCGCAGTTCCTCGGCGAGGTCCGCCGAGTCGCGGTGGTGGATGGCCACCCGGTCGCCGTGTTGCGCGAACCGGGTCGCGACCGCCCGCCCGATTCCCCTGGAGGCCCCGGTCACCAGCACCGCCCGTCCCGTCATGCCGAGCATCATGCCGTACGCCGTGCCGCGCGGCGTGTTCCACCCGGCGCGCCTACCATGCGGAACGTGAACAACGACTGCCTCTTCTGCCGCATCGTCACGGGCGACATCCCCGCCACCGTGGTCCGTGAGACCGAACGCACCCTCGCCTTCCGCGACATCAACCCGCAGGCGCCGGTGCACGTGCTGGTGATTCCCAAGGAGCACTACAGCGACGTGGTCACCCTCGCCGAGGGCGACCCGGGGCTCGCCGCCGAGGTGCTGACCACGGCCGCCGTCGTGGCCGAGACCGAGGGTCTGCTCACCGGCGGGTTCCGCACGATCTTCAACACCGGCGGGTATGGCGGCCAGGAGGTCTTCCACGTCCACGCGCACCTGCTCGGCGGCACACCGCTGGGCCCGATGGTCGCCCGGTAGGCGCGCGGTGGCGGGCGTGAACCAGCGGCTGGAGCGACTGGTCCGGCGTACCCAGGCGCAGGCGCGGGTGCCGGCGCTGTCGGTCGCGCTGCACCGCGCCGACCGTCCGCTGTGGACCTTCACGGTCGGCGGTACGGGCAACGACAACCCGCTCGGCCCGGACACCGTCTTCCGGATCGGCTCGGTCACCAAGACGCTGACCGCGGTGCTGGTCATGCAGTGCCGCGACGACGGGCTGCTCGACCTCGACGACCCGATCGGCCGGCACCTCGACGTACCCGCGCACGGCACGGCGACCGTACGCCGGCTCCTGTCGCACACCGCCGGCGTGCAACGCGAGCCGTACGGCGACATCTGGGACACGCTGCACTCGCCCGACGTGCCCGAACTGCTGGCCGACCTGGCGCGGATCGAGCGCGCGCTGCCCCCGGCCCGCCGGTTCCACTACTCCAACCTCGGGCTGGCGCTGCTCGGGCACGCCGTCGCCCGGCTGCGCGGCGGCACCTGGGCCGAGGTGCTCGCCGACCGGGTGCTGCGGCCGCTGGGGCTGTCGTCGACGACGGTCCATCCCGGGCCGTCGGCCGCGACCGGATTCCTGGTCGACGCCTATTCCGACCACGCCCGCCCGGAGCCCCGGCTCGACCTCGGCGCGCTCGGCCCGGCCGCGCAGCTGTGGAGCACCGCGACCGACATGGCCCGCTGGGCGGCGTTCCTCGCCGACCCGGCCGTGCTCGATCCGTCCGGTGCCGTGCTGGCCCCGGCCACCCTCGACGAGATGCGGTGGCCGCTGACCACCACCGACGAGGTCTCCTGGCAGGCCGGGTTCGGGCTCGGCCTGATCCTGCTGCCGCAGCGGGCGGCCGACCCGGCCGCCGCCGGCGAGCGGATCGTGCACGTCGGCCACGACGGCGCGATGCCCGGCTTCCTGTCGTCGGTCTACGCCCGCCGGGGCGGCACCGGCACACCGGGGGCGATGGGCTGCGCGGTGCTCGGCTCGTCGGGTACCGCCGGCGAGACCAACGACCTGCCGCACCGGCTGCTGGCGGCGGCGGTCGAGGACGACCCGGCCGAGGTGGCGGCCTGGGTGCCGGGCGAGGCGCCGCCGCCGGCGTACCGGTCGGTGCTGGGGCCCTGGTGGGGCGAGGGTTTCCCGTTCGTGTTCTTCTGGCGCGACGGGGCGCTGCGGGCCCGGGCCGCCGACGCGCCGGCCGGCGCGCCGCCGGCGGTGTTCGCACCGCTGCCGGACCGGCCGGACGTGCTGCGTACGGTGTCCGGGCGGGAGACCGGCGAGCTGCTGCGGCTGACCCGGGACGGCGCCGGCCGGGTGGTCCGGATGCACTGGGCGACGTACCGGTTCACCCGGACGCAGGAGACGTTCGACGGGGTCACGACGTACGAGCTCTGAGTGTTTCGTACTGTTTCGTCCGGTGGTGGTGAGTGCCTGGCCACCACCACCGGTGGGCTGGCGGTACGGGCGAAAATGGCCCGGGTCATCCCGCCGCGGAACCGATACGATGGCAGGACGGTTCGTAAACGCCGCAGGTGCGGGCCGGAAACCGGCACCGTTCCCGTGGCGTCAGATGTGAAAGTGCGCCGCCCGCGCGGCGCCGAAAGAGCAGTGCGCCGCCCACGCGGCGCCGAAGGAACTAGCGCGCCGCCCACGCGGCGCCGAGACCGAGAGCAGGTGGCCCAGGGCCCGCGGCCCGACCTATGTCCGGCACCCCATCTCCCGGGCAGGCCCGGGTGCAGACCAGGATCACGGTTCCTGACTCGCAGATTATGGTCAACCTGCTGGGGGCAGGTGACGAGATCCTGCGCCTCATCGAACGGTCCGTCGCCAGCGACGTCCACGTACGCGGCAACGAGATCACCATCACCGGCGCCGTTGCGGACAACGCGGTCGCCGAGCGGCTCTTCGCCGAGCTGCTCGAGCTGATCCAGAAGGGCGAGACACTGACCACCGACGCCGTCCGTCGCACCGTGGGCATGCTCGAACAGGGCGGTGAGGAGCGTCCCGCCGACGTCCTCACGCTCAACATCCTCTCCCGGCGCGGGCGCACCATCCGCCCCAAGACGCTGGGCCAGAAGCGCTACGTCGACTCGATCGACGGGCACACCATCGTCTTCGGCATCGGGCCCGCCGGCACCGGCAAGACCTACCTGGCGATGGCCAAGGCGGTCCAGGCGTTGCAGGCCAAGCAGGTCAACCGGATCATCCTGACCCGGCCGGCGGTCGAGGCCGGCGAGCGGCTGGGCTTCCTGCCCGGCACGCTCTTCGAGAAGATCGACCCCTACCTGCGCCCGCTCTACGACGCGCTGCACGACATGCTCGACCCCGACTCGATCCCGAAGCTGATGGCGGCGGGCACGATCGAGGTCGCCCCGCTGGCCTACATGCGCGGTCGTACGCTCAACGACGCGTTCATCATTCTCGACGAGGCGCAGAACACCACGCCCGAGCAGATGAAGATGTTCCTCACCCGGCTCGGGTTCGGCTCGAAGATCGTCGTCACCGGCGACATCACCCAGGTCGACCTGCCCGGCGGCACGACCAGCGGCCTACGGGTCGTGCGGGACATCCTCCAGGGCGTCGACGACGTGCACTTCGCCCAGCTCAGCAGCACCGACGTGGTGCGGCACCGGCTGGTCAGCGACATCGTCGACGCGTACGCCCGCTACGACGCCGATCGCGAGGCCCAGCAGCAGGGCCAGGGCGTCCACGCCGTACCCGGCCGCGCCGCGCGTGCCGGCCGGCGCCGCTAGTCGTCAACCAGGGGAAACAGTGTCCATCGAGATTGCCAACGAGTCCGGTGTCGGGGTCGACACCGACGCCGTGCTCGCCGTCGCCCGCCATGCTCTGGAGGAGATGGGGGTGAACCCGCTCGCCGAACTCTCGGTCCTGCTCGTCGACATCGACTACATGACCGAGCTCAACCACCGTTGGATGGACGGCGACGGGCCCACCGACGTGCTCGCGTTCCCCATGGACGAGGGCAGCGTCGACCACGGTCCGGGCGAGGTGGCCGGCGGCGAGCCGGCGCTGCTCGGCGACATCGTGCTCTGCCCGGAGGTGGCGGCGAAGCAGGCCGTCACCGCCGGCCACTCCGCCGCTGACGAACTGCACCTGCTGACCGTGCACGGCGTCCTGCACCTGCTCGGCTACGACCACGCCGAGCCGGAGGAGGAGCGGGAGATGTTCGAGCTCCAGGCCCGGCTCCTGTCGAGCTGGCGGGCGACCCGCACCCGGTGATGCCGCCTCTCCTGGCCGCCACCGGCACCGCGGCGAACCTTCCCGACCTGCAACTGCTGGTCTTCGCCGCGGGGCTGGTCGTGCTGGCCGGGCTGTTCGCGATGACCGAGGCCGCCCTGGCCGCGGTCTCGCCGGCCCGGGCGGCCGAGCTGGCCCGCGACGGGGTACGGGGCGCGCAGACGCTGCACACCGTGGCCACCGGTGTCGTACGGCACCTGAACCTGCTGCTGTTGCTGCGGCTGCTGTGCGAGCTGACGGCGACCACCCTCGTCGCTCTCGTCGCCGTCGACACGTTCGGGGCGGGCTGGACCGCCGCGCTGGTCACCGCCGGCGCGATGACCGTGGTGAGCTTCGTCGTCGTCGGCGTCGGGCCGCGCACCCTGGGTCGCCAGCACGCGTACGCCGTCGGTCGGGCCACCGCCCCGCTGGTGCGCTGGCTGGGCCGGGCCCTCAACCCGCTCGCCTCGCTGCTGATCGTCATCGGCAACGCGGTCACCCCGGGCCGCGGCTTCCGCGACGGCCCGTTCGCCAGCCAGGTCGAGCTGCGCGAACTGCTCGACCTGGCCGAGCAGCGGGGCGTCGTCGAGCACGGCGAGCGGCAGATGATCCGTTCGGTGATCGCGCTGGGTGACACCATCGCCCGCGAGGTCATGGTGCCCCGCACCGAGATGGTCTGGATCGAGTCGACCAAGACGTCCCGTCAGGCGCTGATGCTGTTCCTGCGTTCCGGCTTCTCCCGGATCCCGGTCATCGGGGAGAGCGTCGACGACGTGCTCGGGCTGCTCTACCTCAAGGACGTGGTCCGGGCGCAGGGCGGTGGCGACCCGCGCAGCCAGCAGGTGCCGGTCGCCGAGCTGATGCGGCCGGCGACCTTCGTGCCGGAGTCGAAGCCGGTCGACGACCTGCTCTCGGAGATGCAGGCGGCCCGCAACCACCTGGTGATCGTCGTCGACGAGTACGGCGGCACCGGTGGCCTGGTCACCATCGAGGACATCCTCGAGGAGATCGTCGGCGAGATCACCGACGAGTACGACGTCGAACGCCCGCCGGTTGAGCACCTCGACGGCGGCTCCGTACGGGTCACCGCCCGGCTGCCGGTCGAGGACCTCGGCGAACTCTTCGGTGTGGAGTTGCCCGCCGGCGAGGTCGAGACGGTCGGCGGCCTGCTCGCCCAGTCCCTCGGCCGGGTGCCGATCCCCGGGGCGCGGGCGCGGATCGACGGGCTGCTGCTGATCGCCGAGGGCGCCACCGGGCGCCGTAACCGCATCGACACGGTGCTGGTCTCGCGGGACGAGGCCGAGCCGCCGCCCACCGGGTCCGGCGAAACCAAGCAGTCGCGTGGATCCCACGACATACCCCAGGAAAGGCAACCCGCAGATGCCTGAGTCACCCACCGCCGCCGCCATCCCCGGTGGCCAGATCGGTGCCGCCGAGCTGGGCGCCGAAGATGCCAAGCTGGTCACCCTCGCCCGCAGTGCGCGGGCCCGGACCGGCGGGCTCGAGGGCGCCGCGGTACGCGACCAGGACGGCCGGACGTACGCGGCCACGACCGTCTCGCTGCCCTCGCTGACGTTGACCGCGTTGCAGCTCGCCGTCGCGTCCGCCGCCTCGGCCGGCGCCAGCCGGCTGGAGGCCGCCGCCGTGGTGACCGAGGCGTCCACCCTGGACGGTTCCGGGCACGCGGCAGTGCGCGACCTGGCCGCCGACGCCCCGATCCACGTCGCCGCACCGGACGGCACACTGCTCGGCACGGTGGTCGAGTGAGCGGTCGCGCCAGCGGTCCGGCCCGCTCCGCCGCCGGGAACCGGCAGCCCGGCCGCCCGACCGGCCGGGAGCGGTCCGGCGAGATCCGGGGCCGGCGTCCCGAGGACACCTACCGGGCCGGGTTCGCCTGCTTCGTCGGGCGCCCCAACGCCGGCAAGTCCACCCTGACGAACGCCATCATCGGGCAGAAGATCGCCATCACGTCCAGCAAGCCGCAGACCACCCGGCACGTCATCCGGGGCGTGCTGCACCGGCCGGACGCGCAGGTCGTCCTCGTCGACACCCCCGGCCTGCACCGGCCGCGCACCCTGCTCGGCGAGCGGCTCAACGACCTGGTCCGGCAGACCTGGAGCGAGGTCGACGTGATCGGTCTCTGCGTGCCGGCCGACGAGCCGGTGGGCCGGGGCGACCGGTTCATCACCGGCGAGATTGCGGAGCTCAAGGCGACCGTGATCGCCGTGGTCACCAAGACCGACCTGGTCGACCGCAAGCGGCTCGCCGAACAGTTGATCGCGGTCAGCGAGATGGGCGACTTCGCCGAGGTGGTGCCGGTCAGCGCGGTCTCCGGCCACCAGGTCGACACGCTGGTCGACGTGATGACCAAATACCTGCCGCCCTCGCCGCAGCTCTACCCCGACGACATGCTCACCGACGAGCCGGAGCAGGTGCTGATCGCGGAACTGGTCCGCGAGGCCGCGCTGGAGGGCGTACGCGACGAGTTGCCGCACTCGATCGCCGTCGTCGTCGAGGAGATGATCGAAGAGGGCCCGGTCCTCAAGATCTACGCCGACGTCTACGTCGAGCGGCCCAGCCAGAAGGCGATCGTGATCGGGGCGCGGGCCAGCCGGCTCAAGGAGGTCGGCACCCGGGCGCGGGCCGAGATCGAGGCGCTGCTCGACCGCCGGGTCTATCTCGACCTGCACGTCCGGGTCGCCAAGGACTGGCAGCGTGACCCTAAGCAGTTGCGCCGGCTGGGATTCTGAGCCCGGTGCGGCGGATCCTCGTCACCGGTGCGGGCGGCCGGATCGGCAACTACCTGCGTCAGCGGCTGCCCGGCCCGGACCGGATCCTGCGCCTGCTCGACGTCGGCCCGCAGACCGCGCCGGCGCCCGGTGAGCCGGTCGAGGTGCTGCGCGCCGACCTGACCGACGCAGGCGCGGTCGCCGCGGCGTGCGCCGGCGTCGACGCGGTCGTACACCTCGCCGCGCTGCGGGGCGAGGACACCTGGGAGAACATCCTGCGGGTCAACGTCGACGGCACCCGTACGCTGCTGGAGGCCGCCCGGGTCGCCGGGGTGCCGCGGGTCGTGCTGGCATCGTCGATCCACGCCGCCGGGTTCTACCGCCGCCCGGACGCGGCGCCCGAGCCGGCCGGGGTGCCGGCCCCGGCCGGGGCCGACGGCGTCCCGTCCGGATCGGTGCCGCGCCCGGACAGCTACTACGGCTGGAGCAAGGCCGCCGCCGAGTCGCTGGGCAGCCTCTACGCCGACCGGTTCGGGATGACCGTCTTCGCGCTGCGGATCGGCGCCTGCACCACGACGCCGGCGGCCTGGAACCGTGACGGATGGCTGTCGCCCGACGACTGCGCCCGGCTCGTCGACGCCTGCCTGACCACCGACGCCACCGGGTTCCGGGTGCTGTGGGGGGTCAGCCGCAACCGGGACCGCTGGTGGTCGCTCGCCGAGGGCGCCGAGATCGGATACGACCCGGTCGACGACGCGGAGGCGCACACCGCCGGTATGACGCCGATGGACGACGCGCACGCGCCGACCGTCGGTCTGCTCGGCGGCACCTTCTGCACGCTGCCGCTCGGCAGGCCACGCTGACCGGGCGGACCCGGTCAAACCGGGCTCAATGTGCATCGGTAGGGTTGGATGGGTTCCGGGGTGGGTAGGTAGGCCACCGCCCCATCGCCCCCGCCGAGATTCGAGCTGATGCGAAACCGGTACCTCGACCTCCTGCGTTTCCTGGCCATCGTCCGCGTCGTCGTCTACCACAGCACGGGGTGGGCGTTCCTCACCGTGGTCTTTCCCGCGATGTCGGTGATGTTCGCGCTCGCCGGCTCGCTGATGGCCGCGTCGCTGGACCGTTCGGGCACCGCCGCCGTCGGCCGGCGGCTGCGCCGGCTGCTGCCGTCGCTGTGGCTGCTCGCCGCCCTGTTCGTACCGGCGATGCTGCTGACCGGGCTCGCGGTCGACTGGCGGTTGGTGCTGTGGGCCGCCCCGCTGTCCGATCCGCCGAGCAACGGCTGGGGTGCCCAGGCGCTCAGCGCCGTCTGGTATCTGCGTGACCTGCTCTGGTTCGTCATCGTCTCGCCGCTGGCACTACGGCTGTTCCGCCGCTTCCCGCTGCCCACCCTGCTCGCGCCGTACGCCCTGCTCGTCGTCGACGCGTTCGGGCTGCTGCCGCCGGAGAACCTGGTGCTGCGCGACTTCGGGCTCTACTTCGGGGCGTGGCTGCTCGGGTTCGCCCACCACGACGGCCTGCTGCGCCGGCTGTCCCGCCGGCTGCTCGTCGGGCTGTCGACCGTACTCGTCTCGACCGGCCTGGTCTGGGCGCTGACGCACCCGGGGCCACGCGGGCTCGACCTCAACGACATCCGGCTCGCCAACGGCCTCGTCTCGGCCGGATTCATCCTGGTGGTGCTCGGTCTGGCCCCGGCCGCGGCGGCCTGGGTCGACCGGTTCACGCCGGTGAGTCGGGCGGTGACCGTGCTCAACCGCCGGGCGCTGACCATCTACCTGTGGCATCTGCCGGCGATCATCGGCCTCAACGGGGTCGCCGCCGTCACCGGTTGGCAGATCCTGCGGTCGGGCGGCGGGGCCGGGGGAGTGGCGTTCCGTATCGCCCTGGTCGCCGCCCTGACGGCGGTCGCCGTGGCACTCTTCGGCTGGGTGGAGGATCTCGCCGCCCGGCGCCGTCCGGTGCTGGTGCCGGACGGGCGCCCACCCGCCGATCCACGACCGGTGGCGGACGCCGGCCCGGCCGCCGGGGTCGCCGTGGCGGCCACCGTGCACGGCGCCACCGAACCCGTCGCCACCCGCCGGTGAACCGGGGTGGCCGTGCCGGGGCACGGCCACCCCGGACGGGTCAGGCCGGCTTGACGGTGATGTCGCCGCTGCCGGTCTTCAGATCGAAGTGCGTGGCGGCCTGCGGGTCGTTGACGACCTCGATGGTGGCCTTGCCCGAGCCGGTGTCGGTGGTCACCCGGTACGAGCCGGCCGGGGTGGTCACCGTCACG
Source organism: Polymorphospora rubra (assembly GCF_018324255.1). Taxonomy (GTDB): domain Bacteria; phylum Actinomycetota; class Actinomycetes; order Mycobacteriales; family Micromonosporaceae; genus Polymorphospora; species Polymorphospora rubra. The sequence continues at coordinate 884,274 of NZ_AP023359.1, read as the reverse complement.
TTTCCGCTTTCGGCATGCGCGCGTACGCCGACCTGCTGGACCAGGGTCAGCGCGACGTCACCGGAATTGCCCTCGACCGACACCGGACCGGCGCCCAGCCCGGTGCCGGTCACCGACCCGGACCCGGCCTTCGCGGTGAACGCCGCGCCGGGATCGCTCACCTTGATGTCGCCGGAGCCGGTCTCGACCTTGACCGAACCGGTCGCCCCGGTGACGGTGATCGAGCCCGAACCCACCTTGAGGTCGACCTCGGCCACCCCGGTCAGGTCGACGTTGCCCGACCCGTTCTCGCCCCGGATGGCCACGCCCTCGGGCGCGTCGATCTCGTACGAGGCGCTGCACCACTGCCCGCAGCCGGTCTCGATCCGCAGGGTGGTGCCGTCGAGCCGGTACGTCCGGTCGGGTTCACCGCCCCGGTATTTGACCGTCCGGTCGATCTCCACGTTGGATCTCGCCGAGGTACGTACCGTTACGTTGCCGGAGCCGGACACCACGAGGATCTCGCTGATCCGCACCTCCTCGGTGCTGTTGAAGTCGAGCTCGCGCTCCGACACGCTTCCACAACCGGCGATGGCGAACAGGGCCGCCGCGCCGGCGACGACCGCAATGGTGCGGGAGAGACGCATGCCTGCACGGTAGGGGAAGAGATCCACCGGCGTCGTCCGGTCCCTCCTCCGACACGTCCGGGTGTCACAAAGTCGCCACGGGCGGACCGGGTACCCCGGGGACGGCCGGCCCACCGGCCGGCGGCGAGAATGGGTGGGTGGCCGGCTACCGCAGACAGCTCTACCGCGACGACGCGGTGGTGCTGCGCGTGCAGAAGCTGGGCGAGTCCGACCGCATCATCACCCTGCTGACCCGTCGGCACGGCCGGCTGCGCGCGGTCGCCCGGGGCGTACGCCGTACCACGTCCCGCTTCGGTGCCCGGCTGGAGCCGTTCGGGCACGTCGATCTGCAGCTCGCCGGGAACCCCGACGGCCAGGGCGGCGGGTTGCACACCGTCAGCCAGGTCGAGGGGATCGACCTGTTCGGCAAGCGGTTCCTCGCCGACTACCCGCGCTACACCACGGCCAGCGCCATCGCCGAGACCGCCGAACGGCTCACCCCGGTCGAGCGCGAGCCCGCGCTGCGGCTCTTCCTGCTCACCCTCGGCGCGGTACGGGCCCTGGCCGAGGGCGCCCACGACAGCACCCTCGTCCTCGACGCCTACCTGCTGCGCAGCATGGCGCTCGCCGGCTGGGCCCCGGCCCTGCGCGCCTGCGCGGTCTGCGGCACGCCCGGGCAGCACCGGGCGTTCTCCGTACCGGCCGGTGGCGCGGTCTGTCCGGACTGCCGTCCGCCCGGCTCGGCGCATCCGGCGCCGGCCACCTTCGACCTGATGTCGGCCCTGGCCACCGGCGACTGGCGGGTCGCCGACGCCACCGAGACCGCGGTACGGCGGGAGTGCAGCGGCCTCGTCGCGGCGCACCTGCAGTGGCATCTGGAGCGCGGGTTACGCTCGCTGCCGCTGGTTGATCGGGACTCAGGGGGCGGGCGGACGCGGCTCACGCGGCCACCGTCGGAAGCGGGGAGTGATGGTTAGGACGTCCAGTCGCCGGGGGCCGGTCAAGGCACCCACCCCGCACGTCTCCGGCGCCCGGCCACCGAAGCTGCCGAAGGAGGCGCTGCCCCGGCACGTCGCGGTCGTCATGGACGGCAACGGCCGGTGGGCCAAGGAGCGCGGCCTGCCCCGCACCAAAGGGCACGAGCAGGGCGAGTACTCGCTCTTCGACACCGTCGAGGGCGCCATCGAACTGGGCATCCCCTACCTGTCGGCGTACGCGTTCTCGACCGAGAACTGGCGGCGTTCGCCCGACGAGGTGCGCTTCCTGATGGGCTTCAACCGCGACGTGATCCGGCGCCGCCGGGACCAGCTCGTCGACCTCGGCGTCCGGGTGGTCTGGTCGGGCCGGGCCGGGCGGCTGTGGAAGAGCGTGATCTCCGAACTGCAGACGGCCGAGGAGATGTCGCGGCACAACTCGACGTTGACGCTGCAGTTCTGCGTCAACTACGGCGGGCAGGCCGAGATCGCCGACGCGGCCGCCGCCATCGCCCGCGACGTGGCCGACGGCCGGCTCGACCCGGCGAAGGTCACCGAGAAGACGGTGGCCCGCTACCTCTACCACCCCGAGGTTCCCGAGGTCGACCTCTTCCTGCGCCCGTCCGGCGAGCAGCGGACGTCGAACTTCATGCTCTGGCAGTCGGCGTACGCCGAGCTGGTCTTTCTCGACACGCTCTGGCCCGACTTCGACCGGCGCCACTTCTGGTACGCCTGTGAGCTGTACGCCCAGCGGGACCGCCGATTCGGCGGGGCGCTGCCCAACCCGGTCGCCCCGGACACCGCGCGGTAGTGGCGGCCTAGGCGGACCCGGCCGGTTCGGGGTCGCCGAGCGGTGCCCGCTGTCCGGGCGGTGGGACCGGGGACTCGCCGGCCAGCCGGGCCACCACCGCGTCGACGTCGCGCAGGTCGGTGAAGACCGTGTGCGCGCCGGCCGCCGCCAGCTCGTCGGCGCCGGTGTCGCCGGTCGCCACCCCGATCGCGGTCACCCCGCCGGTCAGCGCCGCCTCGATGTCGTGCACGGTGTCGCCGACGACGAGGATGTCCGTCGGGTCGAACGGGCCGTACTTCGCCTCGGCCAGCCGACGGCTGCGGACGACCAGTTCGGCGCGTACCGGATCGTCCATGCCGTAGCCGCCGACGGTCACGTCGAAGGGGCCGTCCAGTCCGAACGTGGCGACCTTGGCCAGCGCCACCGCCGGGATGTTCCCGGTGACCAACGTCTGCGTCACGTGCGCCCGGTCGGCGAGTGCGGCGAGCACCTCCCGTACCCCGGGCAGCACCCGGCCGGAGGCGGCGATCAGGTGCCGGCGGGCGGCGAACTCCTCGACGTACCGCTGGAAGAACGTCGCGCGCAGCTCGTCGGAGTCGGGCATCCCGTACCCGGCCAGGAGCTCGGCGGTCACCGCCCGGTCCGTACGGCCGGCGAAGACCGTCGCCTCCCGCCAGGCGAGGCCGGTGACGGCGGTGAACGCCGTGGCGTACGCCTGAACGGCGATCCGACCCGCGTGGAGCAGGGTGCGGTCGATGTCCCACATGATCAGTCGGGGCGGTCGCGGGTCCATGCCGCCGATCGTGCCACCCGCACCGGCCGTCCGTCACGACCGCCTCCCGTCCGGCCGGTGACACGGGCCGGCGGGGAAGCCGGTGGCGCGGGCCGGCGGGGAAAAGGCGGTGCGGTGCGGGCCGGGCCGGGGTAGCGTCGGTTCCATGCGCATCTGACGCCTCTTCGAGACCGTGCCGGCCGGCGGCCCTGCCGCCTGGGCCCGGCCGCTCGGGCGTCCATCTGATCGCGCAGCCTTCCTGTCGCCGGATGTCCGGGCCTCCCGTCCGCTCCCACCGCCACCGCGTCGCGGTGCTTCCACTTCGGTCGCGGTGATCCGATTCACAAGGAGGCGCCATATGGCTGCCAAGCGATCCGCCAGGAAGTCCCCTTCCAGCCGCCGTACCAGCCCGGGGCGCGGCGCCGTCGGCGTGGCACCGGCCGACCTGGCCGGGCGGCTACCGGCCCTCGACGCACTGAACGCGGTGGACGGCCGACTTCCGGTGCTGCCCGACGACCGGCCGGCTGCCGATGGGGCGTTCGTCGTACCGGTCGACCGGGCCGGGGCGCCGGAACTCGCCGTCACCGTCGAGGTCGCGGGCGCCGTCGCCGAACCGTCGGTCGTGGCCGAGGAGGTGGACCGGCCGGCCGTACAACCGGTCGCGTCGAGGTCGGGGCCACCACCGCGCGGCGGGAATCCGTTCGCCGGAGCCCGGGGGCGGGGCGCCGTACAGTCCCGCCGCTACGCCTTCCGGCGCAGCTAGAGGTTTCAGGAGCCGGGTGATCGGGGAGTAGCCCTCGCGTGTCGGGGAATCTGTTCGTCGATCGCCCGGTTGGTTACCGTTTTCGCAGCTCAGGCCATGTGGACCGGGAGCCTGGGATTCCCAGCCCGGTCCCAGTATCGCCTGCTAGCATCGGCACCCTTATGGATGATCTCCCTTATCACAGTCCGTGGCCCCTCGTCGTCCCGGTCGCCTGCTCGGCGGCCGCCGCGGGAGAGGGGCTGACCGATGAATGAGTGGGTCCTGCTGGGGATCGGGCTGATCCTCACCGTCGGGACCGGTATGTTCGTGGCGTCCGAGTTCGCGCTGGTCAATCTCGACCGCGGCGAACTCGAAGCACGCCAGTCCCGGGGTGAGAAACGGCTCGGTCCGACGATCGCCGCTCTCAAGATCACCTCGACGCACCTGTCGAGCGCACAGCTCGGAATCTCGCTGACCACCCTGCTCACCGGTTACACCTTCGAACCGGCGGTCAGCAGGCTGCTCGCCGGGCCGCTGACCTCGGTCGGCGTACCAGAGGGTGTGGTTCCCGGCGTCGGCGCCGTCGCTGGAATCCTGCTGGCGACGCTCTTCTCGATGATCATCGGCGAGCTGATGCCGAAGAACTTCGCCCTCGCCGTACCACTGGCCACGGCGAAGTTCGTCGTCCCCTTCCAGGCCCTGTTCACCACCGTCTTCAAGCCGGTGATCCTGCTGTTCAACAACACCGCCAACGCGGTGATCCGCGCGTTCGGCATCGAGCCCAAGGAAGAACTGTCCGGTGCCCGCAGCGCCGAGGAGTTGAGCGCGCTGCTGCGGCACTCGGCCCGCGCCGGCGTGCTCGACCCGGAACACGCGACGCTGCTGGACCGTACCCTGCGGTTCTCCGAACGCGACGCCTCCGACGTCATGACCCCGCGGGTACGCATGACGGCGGTCGACTCCACGGCCACCGCCGAGGAGATCATCCGGCGGGCCACCGCGACCGGCCTGTCCCGCTTCCCGGTCATCGGCCGGGACGTCGACGACATCATCGGCGTACTGCACGTCAAGCACGCCTTCGCCGTCCCGGTGGAGGACCGGGCCGGCGTACGGGCGTCCGACATCATGGTCGAACCGCTCCAGGTCCCGGAGACGATGGGACTGGACACGCTGCTGACCGCGCTGCGCGGCCAGGGCCTGCAGTTCGCGGTCGTCTACGACGAGCACGGCGGCACCGCCGGCATCGTCACCCTCGAGGACCTGGTCGAGGAGATCGTCGGCGACCTGGAGGACGAGCACGACCGGGCCCGGACCGTCGTCGTACGCCGGGGCCGGACGATCCTCTTCGACGCCTCGTTGCGTCCCGACGAACTGCGCGAGCGGACCAAGATCGTCGTTCCCGAGGACGACGACTACGACACCATCGCCGGCTTCGTCACCGCCCGCCTCGACCGGTTCCCCGAGGTCGGTGACGAGGTCGTCATCGACGGCGGCCTGCTGCGCGTGGAACATCTCACCGGCGTCCAGGTCGACCGGCTGCGGTTCGTACCCACGGACGGCTCCGGCGCCTCCGGACTCGACCGGACGGCCGGCGACCGCACGGAGGCGAAGGCCCGATGAGTGAGTACCTGCCAGGAATCATCTGGCTCTTCGTCCTGCTCGTCGTCAACGCGTTCTTTGTCGGTGCCGAGTTCGCGGTCATCTCCGCGCGGCGCTCGCAGATCGAACCGAAGGTCGCGTCCGGCAGCCGGGCCGCCCAGACCACCCTGTGGGCGATGGAGCACGCCACGCTGATGCTGGCCACCAGCCAGCTCGGCATCACCGTCTGCTCCCTGCTCATCCTGAACGTCTCCGAACCGGCGATCCACCACCTGCTGGAGATCCCGCTCGCGAACACCCCGCTGACGCCGGGGGCGGTCACCGTGCTCGCGTTCGTCGTCGCACTGCTGCTCGTGACGTTCCTGCACGTGGTGTTCGGCGAGATGGTGCCGAAGAACATCTCGTTCTCCGTACCGACCCGGGCGGCGCTGATCCTCGCCCCGCCGCTGGTCTTCGTGGCCCGGGTGTTCAAGCCGATCATCTGGAGCCTCAACTGGGTCGCCAACGGCATCCTGCGGTTGTTCAAGGTGACCCCGAAGGACGAGGCCACCAGCACCTACACCCTCGACGAGGTGGCGACCATCGTGGCGCAGTCGACCCGCGAGGGGGTGCTCGTCGACGGCTCGGGGACCCTCACCGCGGCCTTCGAGTTCACCGCGAAGGCCGTCGGTGACGTCGAGGTGCCGCTCGGCGACCTGATCATGCTTCCGGCGGACGTGACCCCGGCGCAGATCCAGCAGGCGGTCGCCGCGCGCGGCTACTCCCGCTACCTGCTCACCGACAACGGGCAGCCGAGCGGATACCTGCACCTCAAGGACGTCATGGACCTGACCGGGGACGCCTACACCGCGAGTGTCCCGGCCAAGCGGGTGCGCAAGCTCGGCGCCGTACGCCGGGACAGCGAACTCGAGGACGCCCTGGCCACGATGCGGCGGGGCGGGGCGCACCTCGCCCGGGTCCTCGACGACGAGGGACGTACGACCGGGGTGCTCTTCCTGGAGGACATCATCGAGGTCCTCGTCGGAGAGGTGCAGGACGCCACCACCCGCTGACGCCTCCGAGATCCCCGTGATGCTGACGCCTCCGAGATCCCCGTGATCAGGGAGCCCGCACCTCGCCACGCCGGCGACCCGCGGGACCTACTCCCTGATCACGGGGATCAGGAGATCAGGGGGCGGAAGGTGCCGAGCAGGACGCTGGTCGCCAGCGCGGCGGCGGCCAGCGCCGCCGCACCGGCGACGAGGGCCGCGTCGGCCGCCGTGAACCGCTGGCGGCGGGCGGCCGTACGCGGGGTCGTCGAATCGAAGCCCCGGGCGTCCATCGCGGTCGCCAGCCGGGTGCCCCGCCGGATCGCCCCGACCAGCAGCGCGAACGCGGTCGACGCGAACAGCCGCAGTCGGGCCACCGGGTTGCGGCCGGCGTCGACCCCACGCGCCCGGCGGGCCATCGACAGCATCTGCCACTCCTCGGCCAGCAGCGGCATCAGCCGGAACGCGGCCAGCGCGCCGATCGCGAACCGGGCCGGCGCCTTCGCGTTCTGCACCAGCGCGTCGGCGAGGTCGGTCGGGTCGGTGGTGGCGAAGACGAACACGCCCGGCAACGCGACGGCGATCATCCGCAGGGACAGGCCGAGCGCGGTCGCGAGGACACCGGTGGTGACCACCACCGGCCCGGCCGCGAAGAGCAGGGTGCCGGTGCGCTCGGCGGCGAAGACCGTCAGCGTCGCCGTGATACCCAGCGCGCCGACCAGCAGCGGCCAGGCCCGGCGCAGCAGCAGGCCGTAGCGGACGCCGAAGAGCGGCAACACGGCCAGTTCCACGGCGATGGCGATGGCCGGGGCGACCGGGTCGAGGGTCGCGATCAGCGCGACCGAGAAGACCAGCGCGGCGGCGAGTTTGGCGACCGGGTTACGCCGGGCCAGCGGCGCGTCCGACCGGGCGAACGACCCGTCGAGCAGGGTCACCGCCGGACCGCCGGAACCACCTGGACCGTACGGTCGGCGAGTGCGGCCACGAAGTCGGCGTCGTGGGTGACGGCGACGACGCCGTGGCCGGCGTCGCGCAGTTCGGCGAGCAGGTCGACCAGTTCGATCCAGGTGCGCCGGTCCTGGCCGAACGTCGGCTCGTCGAGCACCAGCAGGCGGGGTGCGGTGGCCAGCGCGGTCGCCACACTCAGCCGCCGTGCCTCGCCACCGGACAGCGTGTACGGGTTGGCGCCGGCGAGCCGGTCCAGCCGCAGCCGGGCGAGCAGTTCGTCCACGGTGGACCGGACCGCGTCGGGGGTGGCGCCGGTGCGGCGCGGGCCGAGCGCCAGCTCGTCGAAGACCGTGCCGGTGACGAACTGGTGCTCCGGGTCCTGGAAGACCGAGCCGATCCGGCGGGTCAGTGCCGGTGCCCGCCAGCGGTGCGGCGGCCGGCGGTGGTCGGCGCCGGCCAGGGCCGGGGTCGCCGCCACCCGCCCGGTGCCGGGGCCGAGCAGCCCGCCGAGGAGCAGCGCCAGCGTCGACTTGCCGGCCCCGTTCGGTCCGGTCACGGCGAGCGCCTCACCGGCGCGTACGGCCAGGTCGGTCGCGGCCAGGCGCGGCGGCAGGCCGGCCGCTTCGGCGGCGAGCAGCACCGCACCGGGTCCGGTCGTGGCGCGGCGGGGCGCGAGCGGGCGGCCGGGCACCCACACCCCGTGGTCGGTGAGCGTGTCGCCGTGGCTGGCGAAGACCGACTCCGGCGGCCCGTCGGCGGCCACCCCGCCGGCCGGCTCCAGCACCACGACCCGGTCGACGAGCGGCAGCGCGTCGGCGACCCGGTGCTCGACCAGGATCATCGTGGTGTCCCGGTCGACCGCCCGGGTGAGCGCGTCGCGCACCAGCGCCGCCCCGGCCGGGTCGAGGTTGGCCGTCGGCTCGTCCAGCAGCAGCAGGTCGGGGCGCAGGGCGAGGACACCGGCGAGCGCCAGCCGCTGCTGCTCACCGCCGGACAGCGCGGCGGTCGGCCGGTCCCGGTCGTACGGGAAACCGACCCGGCGCAGCGCCTCGTCGACCCGTGGCCAGATCTCGCCGGCCGGCACCCCGCGGTTCTCCAGCCCGAACGCCACGTCGTCGCCGGAGCGGGCCATCACGAGCTGGCTCTCCGGATCCTGGAAGACGATGCCGACCCGTTCCCGTGACTTGCGCGGATCGAGGCCGTCGATCTCGACCGTGCCCTCCTGCTCACCGGAGTCCTCGGCGAGCAGGCCGGCGAGCGCGGCGAGCAGGGTGCTCTTGCCGGCCCCGGACGGGCCGAGCAGCAGGACCCGCTCGCCGTGCTCGACGCGCAGGTCGAGATTCCGGACCGCCCACGCCTTTCGGCCGGCGTGCCGCCAGCCGAAGCCGCGCAGCTCGACGGCGCTCACCGGTGCCCCACCGGGCCGCCGGACGCCGGGTCGCCGGATGCCGGGTCGCCGGTCCGGGCCGAGCCCGGGTACGCGGGCGCCGCCGCGTACCCGGTCCTTGATCGAAGCATCCGGTTCAGACGGCGGTGCGTTCGCGGCCGACGGGGAACCGGTCGAGGACGCCGGTCCGCGCCAACGCCCGGGTCAGCGCCCAGCCACCGGCGCCGGCGATCGCGGCGGCGCTGATCACGGTGAAGACGAACATCGGGATCCGGTACGAGACGAGGTCGTAGCCGGCGTAGTAGCGGATCTGGTCGAAGACCGCGGCGGCCAGGCCGGCGAGCGCGCCGGAAACCACGGCCACCGGCAGTTTGAAGGAGCGGTAACGCAACGCGAGGAACGCCGCCTCCGCGCCGAGGCCCTGGAAGGCGCCCTGCAGGATGGCCAGGGCACCCCACTGGCTGCCCAGGATCACCGAGATGAACGCGGCGAGGAACTCGCAGTAGAACGCCGCACCGGGCTTGCGGATCACCAGCCCGCCGATCACGCCGGGCAGCAGCCAGATGCCGTAGATGATGCCCTGGGCCCCCGGGAAGAAGGCGAAGGCGGGGTCGGTGGCGCTCCACACGAGGTTCCAGGCCCAGAAGATGACGCCGAACGCGACGGCGATCACCGACGCGACGACGATGTCGACCGTACGCCAGCGGCTGGCGGTGGGTTGTGTCATGGTTCTGCCTCCCAGTTCTTCGAGCGAACCAGGCAAGACGCACGCCACGACCGGACGGTCGTGGCGCGGCTGGAGAATCGACCGAACTCCCTGCGCTGGCATTACCCAGATCAGGTTCGAGGGTCTGCGGGCGTGACCCGCACTCTCAGCGCTGTGCGCTCCCCTGTCGGATATGAAGTTGTGGTGCCGACGCTAGCACCGACGGTGATTTCGCGACAGCGCCGAGGTCAGATGTGGTTCCCGACACCCGGGCGCGGGGTAGGGTGATCTGCCCCGCCGCGACCGTCCGTAGTGAAGGGACCAGCCTTCAGTGACCATGGCCAATGTCGCCCCCGACACCACGGAGGCCGGCCCCGCCAGCGGGGGCGGGCCACCCGGCGCCGGGCCACCATCGCCGCGGCGGCGCTTCGGTGACCGGATCGGCTCGGTCGAGGTGCTCGCCGCGCTGCTGGTCCTGCTGGTGGTCTTCCGGGCGCCGCTCTCGACCGCGATCTCCAGCCCCCGGCTGCAGACCTGGACGACCGTCTTCGTCTCGGTCATGGTGCAGGCGGTGCCGTTCCTGGTCTTCGGCGTGGTGCTGTCGGCCGTGATCGCGGTGTTCGTGCCCCGCTCGTTCTGGGCCCGGGCACTGCCGAAACACCCGGCGCTCGCCGTACCGGTGGCCAGCGCCGCCGGGGTTGTCCTGCCCGGCTGCGAGTGCGGCGCCGTACCGATCGCCGGCTCGCTCATCCGGCGCGGGGTCACCCCCGCCGCCGCCCTGGCGTTCCTGCTCGCCGCACCGGCGATCAACCCGATCGTGCTCGCCTCGACCGCGGTCGCCTTCCCGAACAACCCCGAGATGGTGGTGGCCCGCGGGCTGGCCAGCATCGTCGTCGCCATGATCATGGGCTGGCTGTGGCTGCGGCTGGGCCGCGCCGACTGGATCCGGCTGCCGCACCGCCCCGAACACGACGGCATGTCCAGGGGACGGGCGTTCTGGGCGGCCGTACGCCACGACGTCGTGCACGCCGGCGGCTTCCTGGTGCTCGGGGCGATGGCGGCGGCCTGCATCAACGTGCTGGTCCCGGAACGCTGGCTGCAACTGGTCGCCGACAACCCGTTCCTGTCGGTGCTGGTGCTGGCCCTGCTCGCCGTACTGCTGTCGATCTGCTCGGAGGCCGACGCCTTCGTCGCCGCGTCGCTGTCGCAGTTCTCGCTGACCTCGCGGCTGGTGTTCCTGGTCGTCGGCCCGATGGTCGACCTCAAGCTGGTCTCGATGCAGGCCGGGGTGTTCGGCCGGCGGTTCGCGTTCCGGTTCGCCCCGGCGACCTTCGCGGTCGCCGTCGTGGTCGCGGTCGCGGTCGGCGTGGTGCTGCTGTGAGCGGGGGACGGCGATGAACCGGCAGGCCCAGGCCGTGGTGCTGCTGCTGCTCGGCGGTTCGGTGCTCAAGGCCAGCTTCACCGACATGTACCTGCGGTACGTCAAGGAGGGGCTGCGGCCGTTCCTGATCGCGTCCGGCGTCCTGCTGGTCGTCGTCGCGGTCATGACCCTGCTGCACGACCTGCGCCCCAGGCGTGGCGCTGCCGCCGCCGGACCCGCCCATGAGGACGACGACCACGGGCACGACCACGGCGGCAAGGGCCACCACGAGCCCCGGGTCGGCTGGCTGCTGATCGCGCCGGTGCTCGGCCTGCTGCTGGTGGCCCCGCCGGCGCTCGGCTCCTTCGCGGCCGGCCAGGCCGGCACCGCGCTGTCCAGCCAGCGGGCGGACAGCTATCCGCCGCTGCCCGACGGCGACCCGGCGAAGATCAGCGTGCTCGACTACGCGTCCCGGGCGATCTTCGACGGTGGTGCCTCGCTCGCGGGCCGCACCGTACAGCTCACCGGCTTCGTCGCCGAAGGGCCGGGCGGCGAACCGATCCTGGCCCGGATGATCCTCGCCTGTTGTGCCGCCGACGGGCGCCCGATCAAGCTCGGGATGAGCGGCAACGCGCCGGTCGGGCTGCCCGCCGACACCTGGATCGAGGTCGTCGGCGGCTACACCGACCGGGTCATGACCGACCCGGTCAACGGCGAGGACATCCCCTATCTCCAGGTCGAGTCGTGGCGCCAGGTGGACCCACCGAAACAGCAGTACGGATAGCCGCCGTACCGTGGCGCGAGTGGAGATCACCCAAGCGGCACCGGCCACCCGGGCCACCCTCGCCGCCGACCTCGTCCGACTCGGTGTACAGCCCGGGTCGGTGCTCGTCGTGCACGCCTCGATGCGCCCGCTCGGCTGGGTGTGCGGCGGCCCCGTCGCCGTCGTACTGGCCCTGCGGGACGTGCTCGGGCCGGACGGCACCCTGGTCGTGCCGACCCACACCCCGGACAACTCCGACCCGGCGAGCTGGCGCAACCCGCCGGTGCCCGAGCACTGGTGGGCGACGATCCGCGACGAGATGCCGGGCTTCGACCCGGCGGTGACCCCGAGCCGCTGGATGGGGGCGCTCGCCGAACTGGTGCGTACGTCGCCCGGGGCCCGGCGCAGCGACCACCCGCAGGTGTCGTTCGCGGCGCTCGGCGCCCGGGCCGACGACATCGTCGCCGGCCACGCCCGGGCCGGGATGCTCGGCGAGGAGTCGCCGCTGGGCCGGCTCTACGACCTCGACGCCGACGTGCTGCTGCTCGGCGTGGGCCACGACTCGAATACCTCCCTGCACCTGGCCGAATACCGTCAGCCGGATCCGCCCCGCGATCGTCTCGGCGCGGCGGTGCTGGGGGGCGGCGGCCGGGAGTGGACCTGGTGGGACGACGTCAAACTCGACGAGGGCGACTTCGAACTGCTCGGCGCCGACCTGGACGGGACCGGCGCGGTCCGGTCCGGCGAGGTCGGCGCCGCCCGCTGCCGGCTGATGCGCCAGCGTGCCGCCGTGGACTTCGCCGTCGACTGGATCGCCGCCAACCGATGACCCCGGAGGACCGATGACCCTCAGCGCCGATGCCTACCTGTCCGTCGTCCGGTCGACGATCGACCGGGTCTCCGCCGGCCAGCGCGAAGCCGTCGAAGGGGCCGCCGACCTGATCGCCGCGGCGCTGGCCGCCGACGGGGTGGTGCACGCCTTCGGCACCGGCCACTCGGAGGCGCTCGCCATGGAGATCGCCGGCCGGGCCGGGGGACTGGTGCCCACCAACCGGGTGGCGCTGCGCGACGTGGTGATCCACGGCGGTGAGTCGCCGAGCGTGCTCGGGCCGACCCTCGAACGCGATCCGGCCGTCGCCCACCGCCTGCTCGACCTGCTGCCCGTGAACCCCGCCGACGTCTTCGTCGTCGCCTCCAACTCCGGGGTCAACGGGGCGATCGTGGAGTTCGCCCGGCTCGTCAAGGAGCGCGGCCACGGCCTGATCGCGATCACCTCGCGGGAGCACTCGGCCGGCGTCGAGTCGCGGCACCCGTCCGGCCGCAAGCTCGCCGACCTCGCCGACGTGGTGCTCGACAACGGCGCCCCGTACGGCGACGCGACCCTGGAACTGCCCGGCGGCGGCGCGGTCGGCGCGGTCTCGTCGATCACCGCCGCGCTGCTGGCCCAGCAGATCGTGGTCGAGGTGGTGCGCCGGCTGATCGACGCCGGGCAGACCCCGCCGGTCTACCTGTCGGCGAACATCCCGGCCGGTGACGCGCACAACGAGGAGTTGGAGCGGCGGTACGCCGGTCGGATCAGGCGCGGTAGCTGAGGTTTGTTTCGCCACCCCTTCGCCGGGGCATTCACGGGCGTTGTCATCGGCGGGGTGCCATAGGAGGCGTCAGGTGGCCAAGGAGACCGAGAAGCAGCGTTGGCAACGCAACTTCGCCGACCTGCTCCAGGAGTTGCGGGTCGCGCAGACCGGCGTACAGATCCTCTTCGCCTTCCTGCTCACCCTGCCGTTCAGCAGCGGGTTCCCGGACACCACCGCGTTCCAGCGGGACGTCTACGTGGTGGCGCTGCTGTCGGCGGCGTGCGCCACCGCGCTGATCATCTCGCCGGTCGCGTTCCACCGGGCCCTGTTCCGGCAGGGACGCAAGCCGGAACTCGTCAAGTACGCCCACGCCGTCGCCAGCGGCGGCCTGGCGTTCATGCTGATCTCGATGGTCAGCTCGGTGCTGCTGATCACCGACTTCATCCTGCCCCGGCCGGTCGCCTTCATCCTCAGCGGCGCCACCGCGATCTTCTTTCTGACCTACTGGGCCGGGCTGCCGTTCCTGCGTCGCAGCTGGGGCGACGGAGACGAGGACGACCTCGACGACGAGGAGGCCCCCACCTCGACCCGTTGACGTCGAACGCGCCAGGCGCGGCCGGGCGTTGCTTGATGATCGTCTGCTGCGGCTGTCTGGGGATCGTCTGCTGTTCAGACAGTCGACACGCCGAGTCGAAACTGTCTGAACAGCAGACGATCATCAGGCGTTCATGGCTTACATGATTCCGATTAGGTCGGTTGCGGTGGATATCCCGCCCATGGCGGTTGCGGCAATGGTGGCCCAGAAGAGGATTCGGTTGCGGCCGTTCTCGTTCACGTTGGGGGTTTCCCCTGCGGCGGCGGGCGCGTTGGCGGAAGACTGCGTGTTTCGATCGCCCACTACCTGCTGATGGCGCACGGGCGGCGCCTTTCTGCCGAGGCCTATCAGTGCCAGGGGGCGGGTCCAGGTGTGCTTGCCGGAGCCGCAGCCGAAGAATAGGCCGGTGATATCGTTTGGGCAGAAGCCGCGATTGCGCTTCAGTCGTACGCCGCAGGTGGTTGGAATTTGGGTAATCGTCAACCACAATATGAATCCGAGGACGCATGCGAGTGCGCCGATGCCGCTGCGCCAGTCGCCGCTACTGAAAGAGCTTATTGCGTAAAATACGAAGAAGGCAATTAGTCCGAGGATTATTATTGCTGCGTCGCGTTTGGTCGTCTTTCGCGGCATCTGGGCTCATGCACCTCGCTTACCGGCGGCTCGCTGGGTGTTGGCGAAGTCACCTTAAGTAATCTTTGGCCTTCGATCTGTCGCCTGCGCGACAGTTGGGCGACTTCCGGCGTTGCCGTGCCTTCTGGGTGGCCTCGCGTCTGGGCCGCCCTGATCTTGACCGTTCAGATGCTGAATCAACAGACCCTGTGCTGGGTATTACCGGTCAGTAGCGTGGTGGGAAGCAGCACGCTGAGCCGTACCCGGAGGGGGTTGCCGTGACGACGACGCAGGACGAACGCCCGGCGGCGGGTGGGATCGACGGCGGTGCCGGACCACTGCCGCAGGAGGCGGGTCAGGTCTCGGAGAAGGAGGCCCGGCAGGTCGCGGAGGCAGCCCGGGAAACCGAGTGGGGCAAGCCCAGCTTCGGCAAGGAACTCTTTCTCGGCCGGCTCCGGCTCGACCTGATCGACCCGTGGCCGCAGCCCGACCCGGCGAAGACGGCCAGGGCCGACGAGTTCCTCGCCCGGCTCGGCGAGTACGTCCGCACCGAGGTCGACGGCGCGCAGATCGAGCGCGACGCCCGCATCCCCGACGAGGTCTTCCAGGGCCTCGGCCGGCTCGGCGCCTTCGGCATGAAGATCGACGAGGAGTACGGCGGACTCGGCCTGTCCAACCTGCACTACTGCCGGGCGCTGATGCTGGCCGGCTCGGTCAGCCCGGCGATCGGCGCGCTGCTGTCGGCACACCAGTCGATCGGCGTACCGCAGCCGCTGAAGATGTTCGGCAGCGCCGAGCAGAAGAAGCGCTTCCTGCCCCGGCTCGCCGCCGGGGAGGTGTCGGCGTTCCTGCTCACCGAGCCCGACGTCGGTTCCGACCCGGCCCGGCTCGGTGCGACCGCCGAACCCGTCGAGGGTGGATTCAAGCTCAACGGCGTCAAGCTGTGGGCCACCAACGGCACCGTCGCCACCCTGCTGGTGGTGATGGCCCGGGTGCCCGCCGGCGACGGGCAGCGCGGCGGCATCACCGCCTTCGTCGTCGAGGGCGACTCACCGGGCATCACCGTCGAGCGGCGCAACGAGTTCCTCGGCCTGCGCGGCCTGGAGAACAGCGTGACCCGGTTCCACGACGTGTTCGTACCGGCCGACCAGGTCATCGGCGGCGTCGGCAAGGGACTCAAGATCGCGCTGACCACGCTGAACACCGGCCGGCTGTCGCTGCCCGCGATGTGCGTCGGCGCCGGCAAGTGGTCGCTGAACGTCGCCCGCGAGTGGGCCGCCGAACGGGTCCAGTGGGGCCGCCCGGTCGGCGAGCACGAGGCGGTCGCCAAGAAACTGTCGTTCATCGCCGCCACCACGTACGGCATGGAAACCATGCTCGACCTGTGCTGCATGCTCGCCGACGACGACCGCAACGACATCCGGATCGAGGCGGCCCTGGTCAAGCTCTACGCCAGCGAACTCGCCTGGCAGGTCGCCGACGAACTGATCCAGATCCGCGGCGGTCGCGGCTACGAGACCGCCGACTCGCTCGCGGCCCGCGGCGAGCGGCCGGCCGCCGTCGAACAGATCCTGCGTGACCTGCGGATCAACCGGATCTTCGAGGGCTCCACCGAGATCATGCACCTGCTGATCGCCCGTGAGGCGGTCGACGCCCACCTGTCGGTCGCCGGCGACATCATCGACCCGGACGCCGACCTGGCCCGCAAGGCCCGCGCCGGCGCGCGGGCGGGTGCCTTCTACGCCCGGTGGCTGCCGACGCTGGCCGTCGGGCGCGGTCAGACCCCGACCGGGTACGCCGAGTACGGCCCGCTCGCCGGTCACCTGCGGTACGTCGAGCGGACGTCGCGCAAACTCGCCCGCTCCACGTTCTACGCGATGTCGCGCTGGCAGGGCCGGATGGAGCGCAAGCAGGCGTTTCTGGCCAGGATCGTCGACATCGGCGCGGAACTGTTCGCGATGGCGGCGACCTGTGTCCGGGCGAAGGCCGAGCGGGATACCCGGCCGGAGGGGATGGAACTGGCCGACCTGTTCTGCCGGCAGGCCCGGGTGCGCGCCGAACGGCTCTTCGCCGAGTTGTGGGACAACACCGACTCGATCGATGTGAAGGCGGCGAAGC
Source organism: Polymorphospora rubra (assembly GCF_018324255.1). GTDB lineage: Bacteria > Actinomycetota > Actinomycetes > Mycobacteriales > Micromonosporaceae > Polymorphospora > Polymorphospora rubra. The sequence continues at coordinate 867,701 of NZ_AP023359.1, read as the reverse complement.
GGATCCTCGGCGGCCGGTACACGTTCCTGGAGGACGGCGTGGTGACCCCGGCCACCGACGTCGACCAGGTGGCCGCCTGGGAGCCTGGACCGTCCACTGTGGGTGACGTCCGCCGCCGCATCCCGCCGGTCGACTGACCGGTGGCGCCGCGCGTCCGGCGAAAGGCCGATGCCGGGCGTGCGGCGCCGATATCGTCACCGCATGGTGGACGGCATCGGCGGGGATCGAGTGGTCGCCGCGTCCGCGCCGATGGCGGAATCGCTGCTCTGGGTACGGGACGGCGTTCTGCTCACCCTGGACCTACGGCGGAGTGCCATGTTGGCGGGGGCGACGTACCTGGTGATCGCCGTACTGCTCCTGCCCGCCGTCGCCGGTGGCCCGCCACCTGTCCGGCGACGGGTGTTCGCGCTCCTGCTGCCGATCGTGACCCTGCTGATCGTCGCGCAACTCTCCTTCGATTCGGCGTTCTCCGGGCTGATCCCCGCGGCCGGACCGCTGCCGTCCGGTATCGCGGGGCCGGCTGTCGCGTCGGTGCTGGCCCTGCTCGTCCTGGTCGCCGGGGTGGCCGTGGTCCAACTCGTCGAACGGACCCGTCCGGCCGACGTCGCCGTACCGCGGCCCTGAGAACCGCGACCGGCGGCCCGTCAGCGCTTCGCGGGGCGCAGGCCGAGGCCGCGTAGCTCCAGGGCGGCCAGTGCCTCCACTGTGGAGTCGTCGCCGCGCCGCCATGCCTCCGCCACGTCCGGGTCGATTCGGGTGAGCTGACCGAGCGGCTGGGAGACCAGCGCCCGCAGGGCGAGCAGGTCCCGGCCGGCCGGCGCCGCCCGCAGCGCCCGCGCGGCGCTCGCCCGCCGGACCCACCGCACGCGCAACGGCAGCCAGCCGAAGAGCACCAGCCCCAACGGGAAGATCAGCACCGCGACGGCCAGCGCGAGCGCCAGGTCGCCGACCAGATCCTGCTGCTCGCGGCCGGCGTCGGCCATCGAGCGGGCCGCCTCGGCCGCCCGCTCGAACGGCGCGGTCAGCTCGTCGCCGACGATCGGCACCCGGCCGACCTTGCCGCCGGCGTCGGCCAGGTTGTCGGCCAGCCCGCCGCCGGCCCCCGCCAGCTTCTGCCCGGGTACGGCGAGCTTCTGCACCAGGTCGTGCAGCCACATCGCGGCCCGGACGGCGGCGTAGACCCAGACGACGACCAGCAGGTCGGTGACGAACTGGCGCAGGGCGGTGGGGAAACGGTCAGCGTAGATCTTCACGCCGCACAGCGTGCCGCAACCGGTGCCGTTTCGCAGCACTGCCGCCTGGCGGTGTCGGGGCGGCCCTGATCGTTTGCGGTTCAGGCGTTGTCCGACCGGCGTGTCGTCGGTCTGCGCAGCAGATGATCATCGCAGTGCCGGCCGGCGGCTGCCGGCTGGCGGCTGGCGGCACCGGTCAGCGGCGGCACTCCGGGCAGGTGCCGAAGATCTCCAGGGTGTGGCTCACGTCGGCGTACCCGTGCTGGGCGGCGACCCGCTCCGCCCACGTCTCGACGGCCGGTCCCTCCACCTCGACGGTCCGGCCGCACGACCGGCAGACGAGGTGGTGGTGGTGTCCCTCGCTGCACCGGCGGTAGAGGTGCTCGCCGCCGGGCGGGCGCATCACGTCGACCTCGCCGGCGTCGGCGAGCCCCTGGAGCGTGCGGTAGACGGTGGTCAGGCCGACCCGTTCGCCCCGGTCGCGGAGCATGCCGTGCAGGTCCTGGGCGCTGTGGAAGCCCTCGACCTCGGCGAGCAGGGCGCTGACCGCGCTGCGCTGCCGGGTGTTGCGGGTCGCGGTGGAGTCACCGGTCATGTTGACATCTCCTCGCTTCGACCGGTCCCGTGGCGGCGGTGACGGGTGGGGGTGCCGACGCCCGACGGTAACGCGTTCACCGCGCTTCCCGGGCATGGCTGACCGCGTCGGCGACGATGTGGGCGACGTGTTCGTCGACGAGAGCGTAGGCGATTTCCCGGCCGCGCCGCGATCCGCGCACGACGCCAGCGCCCCGCAACACCCGCAGATGCTGGGAGACCAGGGGCTGGGGAGCGCCGAGCGTCTCCACCAGTTCGTGGACGCAGCGCTCGCCGCCGGCCAGTTCGGTCACGATGGCGACCCGGATCGGAGCGGACAGGGCACGTAGGAGTTCGCCCGCGCCCTCGTACGCCTCGTAGCCGTTGCCGCTCGTCATGCCGTAACGGTAACCAATGTCGTCGGGGACCGGCCGGGGGACGGTCCGCGAGCCGCTCCGACCGACCGCCGGGTCAGTGCTTCAGTACGACTTCCGGCGGCTCGACCTCGGCGACCGGTGCGCCGGCGGGAACCGTACGGCGGCGCAACGACCGCCACACCGCCGCCCCGACCGCGATGCCGAGGAAGGCGGCGATCGCCAGGACCACGATCGTCGCGCCGAGGGCGGTGTTGGCCTGCGCGGCCAGCCAGACGCCGGAGCCGGCACTGAGCAGCCCGAGCGTCATCGCGAGGGCCATGGTGGCCTTGAAGCCCCGGGTGACCTGCTGGGCCGCCGCCACCGGGACGACCATCATGGCGCTGATCAGCAGCAGCCCGACGGTTCGCATCGCGATCGTCACGGTCACCGCCGTGGTCACCGCGATCAGCAGGTTCAGCGCCCGGACCGGCAGCCCGGACACCCGGGCGTACTCCTCGTCGTGGCAGATGGCGAACAGCGCCGGACGCAGCAGCACCATCGCCACCAGGACCGCCGCCGCCAGCCCGACGATCACCCACAGGTCTTGCTCGCTGGTCGTGGTCAGCGAGCCGAACAGGTATGCCATCAGGTTGGCGTTGCTGCGGTCGGCGGACAGCCCGACCAGCATCACGCCGCCGGCGATACCGCCGTAGAAGAGCAGCGCGAGGGCCATGTCGCCGGAGGTGCGGCCGCGCTCGCGGAGCAGTTCGATGGCGATCGCCCCGGCGGCCGCGACCAGCACCGCGGTGAGCACGGGGGAGCGGTCGAGCAACAGGCCGACACCGACGCCGGTCAGCGCGACGTGCCCGACCCCGTCGCCGATCAGCGACATCCGGCGCTGCACCAGATAGATCCCGAGGGCGGGCGCGGCCAGCCCGATGACGAGCGCGCCGATCAGGGCGCGGATCATGAAGTCGTACTGGAAGAGGCTCATCGTCCCCACGTCCCGGCCGTCGGAGGCTCCTCGTCGGCGTGCGGATGCACGTGGTCGTGGTCGGGCGCCGCGTGGTGGCCGGCCGGGGCCGGCACCGGCCCGTCGTGGGCGATCGCGCCGTCGTGTACGACGACCGCGCGGTCGACCAGCGGGTGCAGCGGGCCCAACTCGTGGGCGACCAGCAGCACCGTCCCGCCACCGGCCTTGAAACCGCGTAGCGCCTCGGCGAACGCCTCCTGGCTGGCCGCGTCGACCCCGGCGGTCGGCTCGTCGAGGACCAGCGCCTCGGGCTCGCCGGCCAGCGCACGGGCGATGAGCGTGCGCTGCTGCTGCCCGCCGGAGAGGGTGGCGACCGGGTCACCGGCCCGCTCGGCGAGCCCGACCGCGGTCAGCGCCGCCGTCACCGCCCGCCGGTCGGCGGCCCCGGCCGGCCGCAGTACGCCCCGCCGGGCCAGCCGCCCGGAGGCGACCACCTCGCCGACCGTGGCCGGTACGCCGCTGCCCGCCCCGATCCGCTGCGGCACGTAGCCGATCCGCCACCACTGCCGGAACCGGCGCAGCGGCGTACCGAACAGGGTGACCGTGCCGCCGGCCACCGGCACCAGGCCGAGGGCGGCGCGGACCAGGGTGGACTTGCCGGACCCGTTGGCACCGAGGATGGCGACCACCTCACCGGGGGCCACCGTCAGGGAGACGTCCCGCAGCACGGGGCGGCCGTCGTAGGCGACCACCCCGTGCCGGACGTCGACAACCGCCGTGCTCACCGCACCACCGTACGGTGCGTCCGACCGCACCGGACGCCGTGGGTCGAGTGCGGCGACGGCCGGCCCAGCGGTCACGAGCAGCCGAGGGCCGGCTTGAGGGTGGTCAGGTTGGCGCGCATGACCGACGGGTAGTCGCCGGTGCTCCCGGCCTGAAGGCCCTCGAGCGGATCGAGGACCGCCGTCTGGGCCCCGACCTCGCGGGCGATCGTCTCGGCGACCTTCGGGCTGACCAGCGTCTCGAAGAAGATCGTGGTGGCGCCGTGGAGCTTGGCCTCCTCGGTCACCTCGGCCAGCCGCTGCGGCGACGGCTCGTCCTCCGGGGTGAGGCCGGTGATGCCGATCTGCTCCAGCTTGTAACGGTCGGCGAGGTAGCCGAACGCGCTGTGGCTGGTCACCAGCTCCCGGCGCTGGCAGGTCGCCAGGCCCTGCTCGTACTCCTGGTCCAGCGCGGTCAACTCGGTGCGCAACGCCTGGGCGCGGGCGGTGTAGTCGGCGGCCCGGTCCGCGTCGACCTCGCCGAGCCGCTTGGCGAACTCGTCGGCGACCGTCGCCAGCCGGGTCGGGTCGAGCCAGAAGTGCGGGTCCTTGCCGCTGGTGTCGTGGTCGTGCCCGTCGTCCTCGGCGGCCGTCGGCTCGGGGCTCGCCTCGTCCTCGTGGCCGTGGTCGTCGTGACCGTCGTCGTGCCCGTCCTCGCCCTCGTGGTCGTGGTCGTGACCGCCGGCGGCGGCGTCGAGCAGCGGTACGGCGGTCGCGACGTCGAAGGCCCGGTCGGCGGCCTGCTGGTCGACCGCCTCGTCGACCGCCGGCTGGAACCCCTTGAGGTAGATCACCACCTCGGCGTCGGTGAGTTGGCCGACCTGCTGCGGGTTGAGTTCGAGGTCGTGCGACTCGGCGCCGGGCTTGACGAGGTTGGTGACCGCGACGGCGTCGCCGCCGACCCGTTCGGCGACGAACTGGAGCGGATAGAAGGCGGCGACGACGTCGACCCGGTTGCCGTCGGCGCCGGCCGACGAGTCGTCACCGCACGCGGCAGCCCCGCCCAGCACCAGCAGGGCGGCGGCGCAGGTGGCAGCGATACGGGGGGTGGAGCGTTCAAACATGCCCCAACTCTCACGACAATGAGAATGATTGTCAAAAACGCATGGGTGCATACGGGCGCCCGGCCCGTCCTTGATCGTCGTGATCCTTGATCGTCGTGATCAGGGAGCCTGCCGGCCGGCGCGCCGACGACACGCGCGACTCATTCCCTGATCACGCGGATCACCAGGGTCAGAGGATCTTCAGGAACGCGGCGGCCAGGACGAGGGCGATGACGGCCAGGCGGAGTACGCGGGTGGCCGGGGGCTGGACCGGCCAGGTCAGCGCCATCAGGGCCACCAGGGCGGCGGCCAGCACCAGCAGGATGCCGCCACCGATGATGCCCGGCGCGAGAAGCCCGACCAGAACGAGAGCCAGCGCCGCCAGGAAGGCCGCCGTCGGGTTGATCCGGGCGAGGCGGGCGGGCACGCCACGGTGCGTAGGCTGCATCCGACACATGCTACGAGGAGGCTGACATCGTGCTGGTGCTGAACCGCTTCGTCGTCGACGAGGACGGCGCCGAGACGTTCGCCGACCGGGCCCACGCCGCCCTGGCCGCCCTGGCCCGCCGGCCCGGATACCGCCGCGGCGAACTTGTCCGCGCGCTCGACGACCCCCGGTACTGGAGCCTCGTCACGCAGTGGGAGTCGGTCGGGGCGTACCGCCGGGCCCTCGGCGACTTCGACGTCAAGATCACAGCGATCCCGCTGCTCGCCGAGTCGGTCGACGAGCCGTCGGCCTACGAGTCGCTGGCCACCGCCGAGCCGGGGGGCGAGGTCGTGGTCGGCACCAGCGACCGGGCCGTGAACCCGGGACGCTGATCGCCGGCGCGGCGCGCTGTGGTGCTTCGCTGCGCTGCGCTCCTCGCGCTTGCTGTGCTGGTCTTCGCGGCGCGCTGCGGTGCTTCGCTGCGCTGCGCTCCTCGCGCTTGCTGACCGTCAGCGGCGGTGGCCGTGCCGCACCGGGGGCGCGCACGGGCATTACCCTTGCTGTCATGACCACTCCCGGACCGGCGGGCCCGCCGCCGCCGTACGCCGTACCTGCTGGTCATGGTGGTTTGACGGCGCCGCCCGGCGGGACGGTGCCGGCCGGACCCGGTGTCCTGCCGCCGTTCGCCGCACCGCCGACCGAGGGGCGGACGGCCCGGCTGTGGTGGGGACTCGGTGCCGCCGCGCTCGCCGTGGCACTGTGCTGCGGCGGCGGCGCGGTGGCGTTCGTCGGGATGGCGGTCAGCGGCACGCAGGCGCTCAACGAGCAGGCCACCGCCGTCGTCGGCGACTACTTCGACGCGGTGACCGACGGGGACTACGACCGCGCCTACCGGCTGTTGTGCGAGCGGGAACAGGACCGGGAGTCGATGCTGCGGTTCCGTAACCGGCTGGCCACCGAACCGAAGCTGACCAACTACCAGGTCGGCGACCTGGAGCTCACCGACGAACTCGAAGTGCCGGTCGACGTGACGTACGAGGCCGGCGGCAGCGGCCGGGTGTGGGTGTCGTTGGCGCAGAACACCGGCACAGGCGAATTCGAGGTCTGCGGCGTCGGCGCGTAATCTCGGTGGGCCGCGGCGATAACCACGGCACCGGCAGATCCGTTGCCTCAACGGAACCGTCGCCCCGGACAGAACAGCCACGCACCTCGTCGTGCCACGTCCCCGCCGGCCGCCAGCCGGCGTAGGAGGAACCATGCCAGCCGACCGTATCGACGCCATTGTCAGCCTCGCCAAGCGCCGGGGTTTCGTCTTTCCCTCCAGCGAGATCTACGGAGGCACCCGATCGGCGTGGGACTACGGCCCGCTCGGTGTCGAACTGAAGGAGAACGTCCGCCGGCAGTGGTGGCGGACGATGGTCCAGCAGCGTGACGACATCGTCGGGCTCGACTCGGCGGTGATCCTGTCCCGCGACGTGTGGGCCGCCTCCGGGCACCTCGACGCGTTCGTCGACCCGCTGACCGAGTGCCAGTCCTGCCACAAGCGGTTCCGGGCCGACCACCTCGAAGAGGCGTACGAGGCCAAGCAGGGCCGGCCGCCGGCCGGGCTCGCCGAACTGAACTGCCCGAACTGTGGCAACAAGGGCACCTTCACCGAGCCGCGCATGTTCAACGGGCTGATGAAGACCTACCTCGGTCCGGTGGAGAGCGAGGAGGGCCTGCACTACCTCCGGCCGGAGACCGCGCAGGGCATCTTCGTCAACTACAACAACGTCGCCACCGCGGCCCGTAAGAAGCCGCCGTTCGGCATCGCCCAGGTCGGCAAGTCGTTCCGCAACGAGATCACGCCGGGCAACTTCATCTTCCGGACCCGCGAATTCGAGCAGATGGAGATGGAGTTCTTCGTCGAGCCCGGGTCCGACGAGCAGTGGCACGAATACTGGCTCCAGGAGCGCTGGAACTGGTACATCGACCTCGGGCTGAGCGAGTCGAACCTGCGGTTCTACGAGCACCCGAAGGAAAAGCTGTCGCACTACTCGAAGCGGACCGTCGACATCGAATACCGCTTCCTGTTCGGCGGCACCGAGTTCTCCGAGTTGGAGGGCATCGCCAACCGCACCGACTTCGACCTCACCACGCACAGCAAGCACTCCGGCGTCGACCTGTCGTACTTCGACCAGGAGAAGCAGGAGCGCTGGGTGCCGTACGTCATCGAGCCGGCCGCCGGCCTTACCCGGGCCGTGCTGGCGTTCCTGCTCGAGGCGTACGACGAGGACGAGGCGCCGAACACCAAGGGCGGCGTCGACAAGCGGACCGTGATGCGGTTCGACCCCCGGCTGGCGCCGGTCAAGGTCGCCGTACTGCCGCTGTCGCGCAACCCCGACCTCTCGCCGAAGGCCCGCGACCTCAGCGCGACGCTGCGCAAGCGCTGGGTGGTGGAGTTCGACGACTCGCAGGCGATCGGTCGCCGCTACCGCCGGCAGGACGAGATCGGCACCCCGTTCTGCGTCACCGTCGACTTCGAGACGCTCGACGACAACGCGGTCACGATCCGCGACCGGGACACGATGACGCAGGAGCGGGTGTCACTGGACCAGGTCGAGCGCTACCTGCTCGAGCGCCTCCCCGGCTGCTGACTCGCGGCGGCCCGGGTCGCGACGGCGGTCCGTGCCGCCAGTGGTCCGGGGTCGACGGCGGGTCCGTGCCGCCGTCGTCGCCGCCGGCAAGAGTGTGATGGTCGTGCGGCCCACAGCGAATTCAGTGTGAGCACAGCGAATTCACTGTGGGCCGCGACAGTGACATGGCCTCGGCCGCTGGGCGGGCGCCGGGATCGCCCCGGGCGGCGCCGCCACCCTGCCCCGCCGGGCGGCGGACCACCCTGCCCCCCCGGGCGGCGGACCACCCTGCCCCGGGCGGCGGCGGACCGGCTGACCCGCGGCGGCCCGGTTCGGCGTCGGGCGCGGGACGTGGAATCCTCGTACGGTGACCACGACCGCCCCCGCCGCCGTCCGCCCGCTGACCCTCGGCCCACACGAGGTGTGGCCGCCGGTCGTGCTGGCGCCGATGGCCGGCATCACCAACGTGGCGTTCCGCCGGCTCTGCCGCGAGCAGGGCGGTGGGATCTACGTCTGCGAGATGATCACCACGCGGGCGCTGGTCGAGAAGAACCCGAAGACGCTGCGGATGATCGCCTTCGCGCCCGACGAGCGCCCGCGCAGCCTCCAGCTCTACGGCACCGACCCGGAGATCACCGCGGCGGCCGTGCGGATGGTGGTCGAACGGGACCTCGCCGACCACGTCGACCTCAACTTCGGCTGCCCGGTGCCGAAGGTCACCCGGCGGGGCGGTGGCGCGGCACTGCCGTGGCGGCACCGGCTCTTCGCCCGGATCGTGCGCGGCGCGGTGGCGGCGGCGGCGCCGGCCGGGATCCCGGTCACCGTCAAGATGCGCAAGGGCATCGACGACGACCATCTGACGTACGTCGAGGCGGGGCTCGCCGCCCAGGACGCCGGGGTGGCCGCCGTCGCGCTGCACGGCCGGACCGCCGCGCAGCGCTACTCGGGTACGGCCGACTGGGACGCGATCGCCACGTTGAAGCAGGCCCTGGACGTGCCGGTGCTCGGCAACGGCGACATCTGGGAGGCCGACGACGCGCTGCGGATGGTCGACCACACCGGCGTCGACGGCGTGGTCGTCGGCCGGGGCTGCCTGGGCCGGCCGTGGCTCTTCGCCGACCTGGAGGCGGCGTTCGACGCCCGGCGCGTGGCGGGCGAGATGCCCGGCGGCACACCGGTGACGAAGCCGGTGCTGCCCGACCTCGGGCAGGTGGCGACGGTCATGCGCCGGCACGCCGAACTCCTGGTCGAATGGTTCGGCGGCCGGTGGGAGCCGGAGCGCGACGGCTGCACCGACTTCCGCAAGCACGTGGCCTGGTATCTCAAGGGTTTCTCGGTCGGTTCGGACCTGCGCCGCTCGCTGGCGATGATCTCCAGCCTGGCCGAACTCGACGACCTGCTCGGTCGGCTCGACCCGACCGAGCCGTTTCCGACCACGGTGCTCGGCCAGCCGCGCGGGCGGACGAACTCGCCGGGCAGGGTGCACCTGCCCGACGGCTGGCTCGCCGACCGGGACAGCGACGCCGTTCCGGCCGGTGCCGAACTCGACGACTCCGGCGGCTGAGCCGGCGCGGAACGGCTGGATCGATCAGTCGGGCACCGTCTGGTCGATGCGGATCATGGGAAGGCCGGGCCGGACCTTGGCGATCGAGTCGAAGTCGGCGTCGACGTGCAGCAGTGTCAGCCGCTGTTCCTGTGCCGTCAACGCGATCAGGATGTCCATCGGCGACGGACCCCGGTGATGGCCGATCCGAACGAGGTCACGTTGCACCGCGAGAATCTGGCGCCACGGGTCGTCAAGCGTAGGACACCAGCTGAAGGCTTGTCGAAGCACGGCGAAGAACGGTTCGTAGTCCCGCTCCGTCCGGACCGACGACATGAGTTCCGCCTCCACCGCTGGACAGATCGCAACCAGTCCCTGCGCGACGTAGCGTGACCACGGTTCCCCGATTTGTCCCCGCAGAAGTCGCCAGACGGCGGACGTGTCGGCCAGATAGCTCATCGACCGGCGCGTTCGTTCTCTTCCAGGACCTCGAAGTCGAGGATGTGCTCGGCGTTGTCCCGCAGCCAGGCGAGCCCCCGGGCGCGGTCGTCGGCGCTGGTGCCGGCGGCGATAGCGAGGGCTCGGTTGATGGTCTCCCGTTTGGTCTTGGTGCCGAGTTGTCGTTGTGCGAGGGCGAGCGTCGCGTCGTCGAGATCGATCACTGTACGGGTCATCTGGGCGCCCCCTCGAATGTATACGGCTAGATGATTGTATATCAGGCTGGGCACATGGCTGGCTCCGGTCAGGTCGCCGGTGGCTGGGCGGCCGAAGGGGCGCCCGCGACCGCCGGCCAGGAGATCTGCGGGGAGCGGTGGAACGTGATGCCGGCGGCGGACCAGCGCGGCCCCTGTGCCGCCAGTCGGCGGGCGAACCCGGCCCAGTCGCGGGTGCCCGCCGGTGACCAGCCCAGTTCGGCGATCGCCGGCAGGCGGGGGAAGAGCATCAGTTCGACCTCGGCCATCGTGGTGACCGACTCGGTCCACAGCGGGGCCTCGACGCCGAGTACGGCCGACTCCGGCACTCCGGCGAGGAAGCTGCCCGGGTCCCAGTCGTACACGTCGCGTACCTCGAGCAGACCGGCCCAGTCGTGCCCGACCGGGGTGTCGGTGGCGTACTTCATGTCGAGGTAGGCGCGGTTGGCGGGGGAGAGCAACACGCGGGCACCCCGCGTGACGGCGTCGGCGACGGTGTCGTCGCGGTCCGACGTACCCCAGAACTGGATCACGCGGCCGGGACTGTGGGCGGTGTCGGCGAGCTGGTGCCAGCCCATCACGGTCTTGCCGGTCGCGACGACGAGCGGCTGGGTACGGGCCATGAAGGTGGCGTAGTCGGCGGCCGGCACCTTGAACGCCTCGTCGCCGCCGACGTGCAGGTAGGGCCCGGGGGTGAGGGCGGCGATCTCGGTGAACACGTCGTGCAGGAAGTCGTAGGTGGTCTCGCTGTGCACGGCGAGCGCGCTGAAGCCGACCTCGGTGCCGGTGTAGACCGGCGGCGAGGTCCGGTCGGGGCTCAGTTCGGCGTACGCGGCCAGCGCGGCGTTGGTATGCCCCGGTACGTCGATCTCGGGGACGACGGTGATGGCGCGGGTGGCGGCGTACTCGACGATCCGCCGGTAGTCGGCCTTGCTGTAGTGGCCGCCGGGCCCGCCGCCGACCTCGCTGGCACCGCCGTACTCGGCGAGCAGCGGCCAGTTGTCGATCGCGATCCGCCAGCCCTGGTCGTCGGTGAGGTGCAGATGCAGGTGGTTGATCTTGTAGAGGGAGATCAGGTCGATGAACCGCAGGATGTCGGCGACGGGCCGGAAGTGCCGGGCCACGTCGAGCATCGCGCCCCGGTAGGCGAACCGGGGGCGGTCGACGACGTACCCGCCCGGCACGGTCCACGGTCCGGGGCCGGCGGTGCCGCTCTCCACCTCGGCGGGCAGCAGTTGCCGCAGTGTCTGGGTGCCGTGGAACAGTCCGGCGGCCGTACGCGCGGCGACGGTGACGCCGTCGGCGGTGACGTCGAGGCGGTAGCCCTCGCTGTGTTCGGGTACCCCGTCGCGGGCGAAGTGCAGCCGGATCGGGCCGGGGCCGTCGTCGGGCACCACCGGCAGCGGGTGGCCGGTCGCCCGACGCAGCACCGCGGCGAGGTGCTCGGCGACCGCGACGGCGACCGGCGCCGGGTGGGTGTGGATGGCGGTGGTGGCGCTCAGTGTCCAGTGCACCCCGGCGGTCGGCTCGGCACCGACCGGTGCGGGCACCAGATCGGCGTAGGCCGATAGCTCGTTCGAGGGAACGGAGCGGGGGCGTGGGGCGACGGGCGGCACGGGTGTTCTCCCTGTATATGTGGCGGTGCGTGCGTGGTCGTGCGTGTGGGAACGCTTCCAGGAACCGCGACGATCGCGGTCAGTGCCGACCAGTGTGCCAATTGTCACCGAATGCTGCCACGTCACCCCGGCGTCGCTTAGCCTTCGCCCACCAATGGCCATTGGTTCCCTGATACGAAACTCGACATCCGGGGTAACGGAGATCGGCTGAATCTTCGTTAAGTGTCGGTCCCGGCACACGTGGGAGGCTCTGGTGGCATCGGAAAAGGCGACGTCCAACCACAAATACGTCTACGGGTTCGCCGAGGGCAACAAGGACCTCAAAGACCTTCTCGGCGGCAAGGGCGCCAACCTGGCGGAAATGACCAACCTCGGGCTGCCCGTACCGCCCGGCTTCATCATCACCACCGAGGCGTGCAAGGCGTACCTGGCCACCGGTGCCGAGCCCGACGGGCTGGCCGCGCAGGTCGCCACACACCTTTCGGCCCTGGAGACCGCGATGGGCAAGCGGCTCGGCGCCCCCGCCGACCCGCTGCTGGTGTCGGTCCGCTCCGGTGCCAAGTTCTCCATGCCCGGCATGATGGAGACCGTCCTCAACGTCGGCCTCAACGACGAGAGCGTCACCGGGCTGGCCAACCAGGCGTCGGACGGCGGGCCCGGCAGCGGCGACCGGTTCGCCTGGGACTCCTACCGCCGGCTGATCCAGATGTTCGGCAAGACCGTCTGCGACGTACCCGGCGAGGAGTTCGAGCACGCCCTCGACGACGCCAAGCGGGCCAGGGGCACCACCAACGACCTCGACCTGGACGCCGACGACCTGCGGGCGCTGGTCGGGGCGTACAAGAAGATCTTCGCCAAACACACCGGGCGGGAGTTCCCGCAGGCGCCCCGCGAGCAGCTCGATCTGGCCGTGCGGGCGGTCTTCGAGTCGTGGAACGCCGAGCGGGCCGTGCTCTACCGCCGGCAGGAGCGCATCCCGGCCGACCTGGGCACCGCCGTCAACATCGTCGCGATGGTCTTCGGCAACCTCGGCCCCGACTCCGGCACCGGCGTCGCCTTCACCCGTGATCCGGCGACCGGCAACCAGGGCATCTACGGCGACTACCTGGCGAACGCGCAGGGCGAGGACGTGGTCGCCGGCATCCGCAACACCATCCCGCTCCAGGAGCTGGAACGCATCGACAAGCGGTCGTACGACGAGCTGCTGCGGATCATGGCCACGCTGGAGGGCCACTACCGAGACCTGTGCGACATCGAGTTCACCATCGAGCGCGGCAAGCTGTGGATGTTGCAGACCCGGGTCGGCAAGCGCACGGCGGCCGCCGCGTTCAACATCGCCAACCACCTCGTCGACGAGGGCATCATCGACCTCGACGAGGCGCTGCACCGGGTCAACGGCGCCCAACTCGCCCAACTGATGTTCCCGCGCTTCGACCTCTCCGGCTCGCCCGAGGTCGTCACCACCGGCGTCGGCGCGTCACCCGGTGCCGCGGTCGGCCGGGTGGTCTTCACCTCCGCCCGGGCCGTCGAGCTGGCCGGCCAGGGCGAGCGGGTCATCCTGGTCCGCCGGGAGACCAATCCCGACGACCTGCCGGGCATGATCGCCGCGCAGGGCATCCTCACCGCCCGGGGCGGCAAGACCAGCCACGCCGCCGTCGTCGCCCGGGGCATGGGCAAGACCTGCCTCTGCGGCGCCGACAACCTCGACGTCGACGTGAAGGCCGGCCGGTTCACCGTCGGCGGGCACGTCGTCAACGAGGGCGACATCGTCTCGATCGACGGCACCAGCGGCTGCCTCTACCTCGGCGAGGTGCCGGTCCGCCCGTCGGAGGTCGTGCAGTACTTCGAGGGCTCGGTCGACCCGACGACGAGCACCGACCCGCTGGTGGTCGCCGTACACCGGATCATCGGCCACGCCGACGGGGTGCGCCGGCTGCGGGTGCGGACCAACGCCGACACCGGCGAGGACGCCGCGCGGGCCCGGCGGTTCGGGGCCGAGGGGATCGGGCTGTGCCGTACCGAGCACATGTTTCTCGGCGACCGCCGCGAACTCGTCGAGCGGCTGATCCTGGCCCGCGCCGAGACCGAGCGCAACGAGGCACTGGACGCGCTGCTGCCGCTGCAGCGGGCCGACTTCGTCGAGATCTTCCGCGAGATGGACGGGCTGCCGGTCACCGTACGGCTGATCGACCCGCCGCTGCACGAGTTCCTGCCGTCGCTGGAGGAGTTGGCCGTGCACGTCGCGGTCGCCCAGGAGCGTGGCGAGGATCCCGGCAAGGACCAGGCGCTGCTGGCCGCCGTACGCCGGATGCACGAGCAGAATCCGATGCTGGGTCTGCGCGGCGTGCGTCTCGGCCTGGTCATCCCCGGCCTGTTCGCGATGCAGGTACGGGCGATCACCGAGGCCGCCGCCCAGCTCGTCGCCGAAGGCCGGGACCCCCGGCCGGAGATCATGGTTCCGCTGGTCGGGGCGGTCCAGGAGCTGGAGACGGTACGCGTCGAGGCCGAGAAGATCATCTCGGAGGTGACCCGGGAGCACGCCGTCGAGGTGCTGATCGGCACCATGATCGAGGTGCCCCGGGCGGCACTGACCGCCGGCCAGATCGCCGAGGCGGCCGAGTTCTTCTCCTTCGGCACCAACGACCTGACCCAGATGGGCTGGGGCTTCTCCCGCGACGATGTCGAGGGCGCGTTCTTCTGGCGCTATCTCGAACTCGGCATCTTCGGCATCTCGCCGTTCGAGTCGCTGGACCGTGACGGGGTCGGCCGGCTGGTCCGGATCGCCGTCGACGAGGGCCGGGCCGCCCGCCCCGGGCTGAAGATCGGTGTCTGCGGCGAGCACGGCGGCGACCCCGAGTCGGTCCACTTCTTCCACGAGGTCGGCCTGGACTACGTCTCCTGCTCGCCGTTCCGGGTCCCGGTGGCGCGGCTGGAGGCCGGCCGGGCGGTGATCGAGTCGGCCGGCTCCGACAGCCGCTGACCACGGGCGACGTGCGGGCGCGACCGGTGGTCGGGCCCGCACGCCCCGGCGGGGCTCAGCGGCGGCCGGGCAGGGTCGCCATCGGGGTGCGTACGGCCAACGGCGTCGAGCCGTTGCCGGTGACGGTGCCACCGCGGCGCGGGGTCGGCGCGGCGGCCGCGGCGGCGCTGGCCCGTTCGATCATCACGCCCAACCGGGCGGCGAGTTGGCGGGCGTCGAGGTGCAGCAGCGGCAGGTTGACCTCGGCGGTGGTCAGCACGGTCAGCAGCGCGCGGCTGCCGGCCGCGTAGACGATCACGTAGCCCTCGGTGCCCTGGAGAACCGTCTCGTGCAGCGTGCCGAGCCCGGCGGTCAGCGCGAACCGCTGGCCGAGGCCGAGGTGGGCGGCCGACAGGGCGGCGAGGCTCGACGGTTCGAGGCCGGGCACGTCGTGGGCGATGAGCATGCCGTCGAGGCCGGCGAGCACGGTGCCGGTCACGTCGGGCAGGCGTCGCCGCAGTGCGTTGATCTCGGCCTTGATCGCGACGTCAGCGTCCACGGATGTCCTCTTTCCTACGGTTGCCTCGGAGCGGACGGAACCGCTCGGTCGGGGCGGGCGCGGGCGCGGAGTCGCGTTCGGGGGGTCGCCGGCCAGTTACTTTGTGCTCCCGGCACGCTACCCCACGGTGTGATTCTTGGGGAGAGTGGTGACGGTCAGCTATTGGTTCGCAACTATCGGCTGTTCGGATGTTGCGGAGGAAGAGTTGCGTACGGCACCCCGTACGGCCGCCGTGGACGGTGCGCGGCAGGATGGTCCGGTGACCTCGCCACCCGACGCCGAGCGCTGGGCACCCGAGTCCCGCAAGGACACCGGCCACGGCCGCAGCCCGTACGAGCGGGACCGGGCCCGGGTGCTGCACTCGGCCGCGTTCCGACGGCTCGCGGCGAAGACCCAGGTGCACACCGCCGGCACCGACGACTTCCTGCGCACCCGGCTCACCCACTCCCTGGAGGTCGCCCAGATCGCCCGGGAGATGGGTGCCCGGCTCGGCTGCGACCCCGATGTCGTCGACGTGGCCGGGCTCGCCCACGACCTCGGCCACCCGCCCTTCGGGCACAACGGCGAGGCGGCGCTCGACACGGTGGCGAGCGCCTGCGGCGGCTTCGAGGGCAACGCGCAGACGTTGCGCGTACTCACCAGGTTGGAGGCCAAGGCGCCGCGGCCCGGCGGCGAACCCGCCGGCCTCAACCTGACCCGCGCGTCGCTCGACGCGACCTGCAAGTACCCGTGGCCGCGCCGGCCGGGCCGGCGCAAGTTCGGGGTGTACGCCGACGACACCGAGGTCTTCGACTGGCTGCGGCAGGGTGCCCCGGCCGGCACCCGGCGCTGCCTCGAGGCGCAGGTGATGGACTGGGCCGACGACGTGGCCTACTCGGTGCACGACGTCGAGGACGGCATCCACGGCGGCTACCTGGCCGTCCGGCCGCTGCTCGACGACGCCGACGAGCGGGCCGCGCTCTGCGCCGACGTGGCGGCGGTCTACTCCGACGAGTCCGCGGCCGACCTCGATCCGGTGCTGCTCGCCCTCCTGGCCGATCCGGTGCTGGCCCCGCTGGCCGGCTACGACGGCAGCCATGGCGCGCAGGCCGCGCTCAAGCGGATGACCAGCGCGCTGACCGGCCGGTTCGTGCACGCCGCGGTGACCGCCACCAAGGAGGCGTTCGGCGACGGCCCGCTGCGACGCTACGGCGCCGACCTGGTCGTACCCGGGGAGATCCGGGCCCGGTGCGCGCTGCTCAAGGGCATGGCGCTGCGCTACGTGATGCGCCGGTCCGGGGCGGAGGAGCGGTACGAGCGCCAGCGGGTCATCCTGACCCAACTGGTCGCGGCGTTGCTCGACCGGGCACCCGACGGGCTGGATCCGGTGTTCGCCGTGTCCTGGCGTGCGGCGCCCGACGACGCGGCCCGGCTCCGGGTGGTCGTCGACCAGGTGGCGTCGCTGACCGACCCGGCGGCGGTCGCCTGGCACGACCGCCTCGTCGCGGGCTGACGCGACCGCGACCACGGGACCCCCGCCGGCCGGAACGGGAGCGGCAGGGCAGGATGTACGCCGAGGGGGTGGACACCGCATGGCTGGCCGGATCCGGGACGAGGACATCGCGCTGGTCCGCGAGCGCACCTCCATCGCCGAGGTGATCTCCGACCGGGTGACGCTGCGCTCGGCCGGCGGCGGCAACCTCAAGGGGCTCTGCCCGTTCCACGACGAGAAGACCCCGTCGTTCACCGTGGCTCCGGCCCGCAACGTCTACTTCTGTCACGGCTGCGGCGCCGGCGGCGACGCGATCAAGTTCCTGATGGACGCCGAGCACCTGACGTTCGTCGAGTCGGTCGAGCGGCTCGCCGACCGGGCCGGCATCCAGCTGCGCTACGACGAGGCGGGTCCGTCGCCCGCCCGCCAGCAGCCCGGTCAGCGGCAGCGGCTGGTGGCGGCGCACGCGGCGGCGCTCGAGTTCTACGCCGGGCAGCTCGGCACCCCCGGGGCCCGGCCGGCGCGGGAGTTCCTCGCCGAGCGCGGCTTCGACCGGGCCGCCGCCGAGCGCTACGGGTGCGGCTTCGCCCCCGACGCGTGGGACCACCTGACCAAGCACCTGCGGCAGAAGGGGTTCACCGGTCCGGAACTGGTCACCGCCGGCCTGTCCCGTGAGTCGCGCTCCGGCTCGCTGATCGACCGGTTCCGCCGCCGGCTGCTCTGGCCGATCCGGGAGCTGACCGGCGACGTGATCGGGTTCGGGGCCCGCAAACTCTTCGACACCGACGACGGCCCGAAATACCTCAACACCCCCGAGACGCCGATCTACAAGAAGTCGCACGTCCTGTACGGCGTCGACCAGGCCAAGCGGGAGATCGCCAAGCAGGGGCGGGCGGTCATCGTCGAGGGGTACACCGACGTGATGGCCTGCCACCTGGCCGGGGTGCCGACGGCCGTGGCGACCTGTGGCACCGCGTTCGGCGTCGACCACATCGGGGTCCTGCGCCGGCTGCTGATGGATGACGATGCTCTCAACGGCGAGATCATATTCACCTTCGACGGCGATGCGGCGGGGCAGAAGGCGGCGCTCCGCGCCTTTGACGAGGACCAGCGCTTCGTCGGCCGTACCTTCATCGCGGTCTCGCCGGACAACATGGACCCGTGCGACCTGCGGCTGGCAAAGGGTGACCTCGCGGTTCGCGACCTAGTTGCGCGGCGCGAGCCTTTGGTTGACTTCACACTGCGCCGGATCCTGGCCCGTCACGACCTCAACTTCGTTGACGGGCGAGTGGAGGCGATGCGCCAGGCTCTGCCCTTGGTGGCCAAACTCAAGGACGGCGTGAAGCGTTATGAGTATGTAACCAAGATCGCACAGGACACCGGCCTCGAAATAGAGGTTGTGCGAGTCGAGATGCAGAAGGTCGAGCTAGCCATGGTTGGTGGTGGCGCAGCGCCGGCCCGGGCGAAGCGGACCGAGCCGGTGCTGGACAGCCCCCAGTCGCTGGTCGAACGTGAGGCGCTCAAACTCGCGCTCCAGGTGCCGGTGCTCGCCGGGCCGATGTTCGACGCGGTCGGCGCGGACGCCTACCGGCATCCGGTGCACGTGGTGGTCCGGGCGGCGGTGGCCGGGGCCGGCGGGGCCACCGGGGCGGTCAGCGGGGCGGTCTGGATCGAGCGGGTCCGCGACGCCTGCACCGACCTGGTGGGCCGGGCCCTGGTCGGGGAGTTGGCGGTCGAGCCGCTGCGGATCGACCGGGAGCCCGATCCCGGCTACGTGTCGGTGACCCTGGCCCAGATCCAGTTGGGTTCGGTCACCGCCCGGATCCGGGAGTTGAAGTCGAGGATCCAGCGGATCAATCCGGTGGCCCAGAAGGACGAATACCTGGCCATGGTGGGTTACCTGGTGCCGCTGGAGCAGCATGCGCGGGCCCTGCGCGAGCAGGCCGTGGGAGGTTTGTAACGTGCGTCTGTTCCGTCGCCGGCCGAAGCTGCCCGCCGACCGGCGCCCCGCCCTCGACCCCGAGGAGCGGATTCTCGCCTGGTCCCCGGCCGGTTCCGGGGACGGCGTGGTCGTGGTGACCAACCGGGGCCTGTGGCTGCCGGGCCGGTCCGGGCGGCTGCCCTGGTACGAGATCCACAAGGCGGTCTGGTCGGGCCGGGAACTGACGGTCACCCCCGCCGAGGTGCTGCGGGTGCACGACGAGTACGCCGTGGTCGCCGACCGGCCGGCCGAGTCCTACCTGCTGCTCGACCCGGGCGAGGTGCCGCACCAGGTGCGTACCCGGGTCACCGGGTCGGTGGCGCACACCGCGCACTATCCGCTGCCCGTCGGGGGAGTGCGGATCGTCGCCCGGCGGGTCAGCGGGGTCGACGGGCTGAGCTGGGCGGTCCGCTACGACCCGGGCACGCCGTACGACGACGACGAGGTGCGCGCCGCCACGGTCGAACTCGTCGAACGGTTCCGGCAGGAGAGCGTGCCGTCCGACCTGTGACACCGGTGCCGCGGCCGGGTCCGGCCGCGGCACCGTGACGGCGGGTCAGCCCCAGATCGCCGACACCCACTCCGGGTGGTCGACGAACGGATTGCGGTTGCCCTGCCAGTTGTCGAAGATGACCTGGTTGCGGCGTCGCTCGAAGGCGTCCGGCGGGTCCTGCTGGTGCCACTTCTTCAGCACCGAGAGCCTGCCGTGGAAGGGCGAGCTGCCGTTGCTGGTGGAGTCGTTGAGTTCCAGGTTCGGCCAGCCGTCGTTGCCCTCGTAGCGGATCGCCATGTAGAAGAGCATCCGGGCGACGTCGCCCTTGTCCGCGTTGCGCGGTTCCCACGAGTCGCTGTCGGTGTAGTTGCCCGGGGCGCTGCTGACCGGGTTGCCGCCGTTGTCGAAGTCCTTGTTGCCACGGGTCGAGTTGACCGTGACGTCGGTCGCCCGCAGGTGGTGTACGTCGGTGCCCGGCCCGGCGGCGGTGCCGAAGTCGCCGTGTGACTGCGCCCAGACGTGTTCACGGTTCCAGTTGCCGGTGCTGCCGCCGTTGCTGTTCTTGCTCCGCGAGGTGCCGGAGTAGAGCAGGAGCACGTTGTTGGCGTTGTTCGGATCCTGGTCGGTCTGCTTCAGCGCGTCCCACACCTGGGCGTACGACAGCCGGGTCTGCACCTTGATGATGTTGTGCAGCGAGCTGCGTAGGGCCGGTCCGGTCTTGCCGACGGCGCTGGCGTAGTACGTCGAGCCCGGGTTGCCGGTCGGGGTCGGCGTGGGGGTGGCGGTGGGGGAGGGCGTCGGGGTCGTGCCGCCGCGGGTGAACGCGGTCGGGTCCTTCAGTCCGGCGTGGCTGAAGTACGCGGTCAGCGTGCCGGTGACGGTTACCGTCGAGCCGAGGGTGCCCGGGTTGGTACGCAGGCCGAAGGCGCTGCGGTAGGCCGCGGTGACCTGGACGTAGAGCATCCGGCCGGTGGCCGTCTCGGCGGCGGAGTCGGCGATGGCGATGGCGGTGTCGCCGGTGAACGCGGAGCGCCGGACCGTGTTGGTGGCCGTCGGCTCACCGACGACGTAGCCGGTGACCGTCGCCGTCCGGCCGTCCTGGGCCGCGATGGCCGCCGCCACGGTGATGCCGGACGCGGCGGACGCCGCCGTCGCCACCACGCCGACCGGTAGGCCGACCGCGAGGACGAGGGCGGCGGCCAGGAGGAGCTGTCGCGGCCTCGACCGCACGGTAGCTGTGACATTCATGCCTGACGATCTTAGTCGAGCTTCGATGAACATCGAAGGAGTTCGACGTTACGAGTACGCCAAGATCCTGGTGATCAGGGGCGGGGAAGCGCGACCCGCCGGCGACACGCGCGACCTGATCCCTGATCACGGGGATCTTGGGGTGGTCAGGTCGGTGCGTCGGCGGCGGTGAAGACGTGGTCGCTGATCATGCGGGTGGCGCCGACCAGGCCGGCCTGGTCGCCCATCTCGGAAAGCACGATCGGCATGGCGCCGGTGGCCAGTGGCAGCGACGACCGGTAGACCACGCCGCGGATCTCGGCGAGCAGTGCGTGTCCGATGCCGGCCAGCCCGCCGCCGATGACGATCATGCCCGGGTTGAAGAAGCTGACCAGGCTGGCGAGCACCTTGCCGACCCGTCGCCCGCCGTCGCGCACCATGCCGATCGCGACCGGGTCGCCGGCCGCCGCGGCGTGGGCGACGTCGAGCGCGGTGAGCGTGCCGGCCTCGGCGAGCTGCTCGGCCAACTGGTCGGAGCGCCCGGAGCGGGCGGCGGCGAGCGCGTCGCGGGTCAGTGCCGCACCACCGAAGTACGCCTCCAGGCAACCGCTGTTGCCGCAGACGCACATCGGGCCGTTGTCGTCGACGGCGGTGTGTCCGATGTCGCCGGCGCAGCCGTTGGCGCCCCGGTAGACGGAACCGCCGACGACGATCCCGGCGCCGATGCCGGCACCGATCTTGACGAACAGGAAGTCGTCGAAGGACTTGGCGATGCCGGCGTGCTTCTCGCCGAGCGCCATGATGTTCACGTCGTTGTCCACCAGCACCGGACAGCCGAGTTCGGTGCCGAACATCTCGCGTACGGGGAAGCGGTGCCAACCGGGCATGAACGGCGGCGACACCGGGATCCCCTCGTGATAGCTGACCGGGCCGGGGATCCCGATCCCGGCGCCGGTGAACCGGGTCGTGCCCGAGTCGGCGCGCAGCTTGGAGACGAGTTCGAGGGCCTGCCCGATGACCGCGGTCGGCCCACGACGCAGCTCGGTGTGCTCGGTGATCCGGGAGATGACGCGCAGTTCGCCGTCGGTGATCGCCACCTCGATGCTGGTCGCGCCGATGCTCACGCTGAGGAACCGGGTGCCGCCGGCGATCCGGACGATCGACGACCGACGACCGCCGCGGGAGGCGGCCGGGCCGACCGTCTCGACCAGCCCCCGCTCGATGAGCCGGTCGATCTCGGTGGCCGCCTTGGAGCGGGACAGCTCGACGGCCTCGCCCAGCTCGGCGCGGGACGCCGGCCCGTCGTCACGCAGCAGGCGAAGCACCCGGGCCTGGTGCGGGTTTTCCGGCCATACGCCCAACACGTCCGTCATCATCCTTATCCCGCCGCGGCGAGACCCGCGGCGGCGAGTCGACTGAGAGCCCTAGGGGCTCGGTGTGAGAAAAGATACCGTACGGCCGCCACAAGTTGACCTAGTGCAGCACCAACTTTGTTCGGACTGATCGAAAAGTTCCCTGAATACGGAATCGGCATCGTGGATGTCGTACCGAGGGGATAGGTTCTTGCGGTGAACGAGACGGGGCAGCGACCACCGGGCCACGACCACACACCATTGCACGGGCCGACGGGCGACGGTGGGCGGGCGCTCATCCACGCGCGGGGCCTGGTCAAGCGGTTCGGTGAATTCACCGCCGTCGACGGGATCGACGTCGACGTGCAGCCGGGCGAGGCGTTCGGATTCCTCGGCCCCAACGGCGCCGGCAAGAGTTCGACCATGCGGATGATCGGCTGTGTCTCGCCACCGACCGACGGGGTCCTGCGCATCGTGGGGCTGGATCCGCGCCGCGACGGCCCGGCCATCCGGGCCCGGCTCGGGGTCTGCCCCCAGCAGGACAACCTCGACCCCGAACTGACCTTGCGGGAGAACCTGACCACCTATGCCCGTTACTTCGGCATCCCGCGCCGGGTGGCCCGCCAGCGGGCCGCCGAACTGCTCGACTTCGTCCAGCTCACCGAGCGGGCGAACAGCAAGGTCGAGCCGCTGTCCGGCGGTATGAAGCGCCGGCTCACCATCGCCCGCGCCCTGGTCAACGAGCCTGACATCGTATTGCTCGACGAGCCGACGACCGGGCTCGACCCGCAGGCCCGGCACCTGGTCTGGGAGCGGCTGTTCCGGCTCAAGCAGCAGGGCGTCACGCTCGTGCTCACCACCCACTACATGGACGAGGCGGAGCAGTTGTGCGACCGGCTCGTCGTCATGGACGGCGGACGGATCGTCGCCGAGGGCTCACCCCGGGCGCTGATCGAGCGCCACTCCACCCGCGAGGTGGTCGAGTTGCGGTTCGCCACCGAGTCGCAGGAGGACTTCGCCGGCAAGCTCGACGGGCTGGGCGAGCGGATCGAGGTGCTGCCCGACCGCATCCTGCTCTACGTGGCGGACGGCGACGCGGCCGTGGCGGAGGTGCACGGGCGGGCGCTGACCCCGGCCAGCGTGCTGGTCCGGCGCAGTTCGCTCGAGGACGTCTTCCTGCACCTGACCGGCCGGACCCTGGTGGACTAGGACGGCCTGTCCGGCCTGGAGCGCCGCGCGAAAGACGGGCCGTTTGTCCGGCGCGACCGCGGGTACCCGCCGGCGCCGGGGCCGTTGCCCCAGAAGACAGGACGACCGCTCAGAGGTGGGGCCCGACCATGACCATGAACGCTGACGAACAGTACGAGCGCGGCCTGGTGGCGCTGCGGCAGGCCGACGGGGGCGCCGGGCAGAAGCTTCTCGAGGCCCTCGCCGACGTCTCACCCGAGCTCAGCCAGCGGTCCGTCGCCTGGTCCTACGGAGACCTCTACGTCCGGCCCGAACTGCAACGCCGCGACCGCGAGTTGCTGACGCTGGGCATCCTCACCGGTCTCGGCGGCGCCGAGGCCCAGCTCGAGGTCCACGTCAACGGCGCCCTCAACGCCGGCCTGACGCCCTCCGAGATCGTCGAGGCGCTGCTGCAGTCGGTGGTCTACTGCGGTGTGCCGCGGGCGGTCAACGCCACCCTCGTCGCCAAGAAGGTCTTCGCCGAGCGCAACCTGCTCCCCGTGCGCCCCGCACCGGCCGGCTGACCCCCGGCCGCGAATCCCGCTACCGGACACGCCGGGCCCTCCGATAACGTCGGTGCCCGGCGATATCGTCGGTGTCCCGGTCGAGGTTGCCACCGCTGGCGGACCTGGGCCGTGAGCGTCGGCGCCGAGCGGGAGGCAGTCATGTGGGGAAGCGCGGCCGGCCGGACGCCGGTCGACCGATGAGTGTCGGCACGACGGCGGTCCGGCGCGGCGGCGGCGGCGCGCTCTCCGTACTCGAATACAACATCGTCGGCTACCGCCGCACCTGGCGCTCGAGCGCGCTGTCGTCGTTCCTGCTGCCGCTGCTGACGGTCGTGGGCTTCGGCGTCGGGGTCGGCTCCTACATCGAGGGCGGGGTCGGCGGAGTGTCCTACCTCGACTTCATCCTGCCCGGCCTGCTCGCCTCGACCGCGTTGCAGGTGGCGATCGGGGAGTCGTCGTGGCAGGTGCTCGGCAACTTCGAGTGGGTCCGCACCTATTTCGCGCAGGCCAGCGCGCCGCTGCGGGTCGCCGACATCCTCGGCGGTCACCTGCTCTTCGTCCTCTTCCGGGTGCTGGTCAGCAGTGTCGCGTTCCTGCTGGTGGCGGCGGCCTTCGGCACGCTGCACTCGCCGTGGGCGCTGGCGACGCTGCCGTTGGTGCTGCTGATCGGATTCGCGGTGGCCGCGCCGACCTTCGCCTTCAGCGCCTCGATCCGTTCCGACAGTTACCTCTCCCTGCTGTTCCGCTTTGCCGTGGTTCCGATGACCCTGTTCGCCGGGGTCTTCTTCCCGGTCGAGCAGTTGCCGGCGGCGCTGCGCTGGCTGGCCTACCTGTCCCCGCTGTGGCACGGGGTCGACCTGAGCCGGGCCGCCACGCTGGGCATCACTCCCCAGTGGTCCGTTGCGGGCCACCTGCTCTACCTGCTGGCATGGGCGGTCGCCGGGTGGCTGCTGGCGCACGCCCGGTTCAAGCGCCGACTGGTGTTCTGAGAGGAGATCGGCGTGGTGAGCATCGTCCTGCCCAAGCTGGTCAGTTTCGAGGGCCCGGCCCGCCGGGCGTTCTCGGTGACCGAGCGCAACGCGGCGGCGCTCAAGTCGGCCTACTGGGTCGTGATGATCTCCGGCTTCTTCGAGCCGCTGCTCTACCTGCTGTCGATCGGCGTGGGGGTGGGGGCGCTGGTCGGCGACCTGACACTGCCCGGCGGCCAGGTGGTCACGTACGCCGCGTTCGTCGCCCCGGCGATGCTCGCCGCCTCCGCCATGACCGGTGCGCTCTCGGAGACCACCTTCAACTTCTTCGGCAAGATGAAGTACATGAAGCTGTACGACGGGATCCTGGCGACCCCGGTGCAGCCCTTCGAGATCGCGCTGGGCGAGCTGGCCTGGGCGATGATCCGCGGTTCGAGCTATTCCGCCGCCTTCCTCGTGGTGATGGTGTGGATGGACCTCACGACCGTCGGCCGGGCGCTGGTCGCCTTTCCGGCCGCGGTGCTGGTCGGCTTCACCTTCGGTGCGCTCGGCATGGCGCTGTCGACGTTCATGCGCAGCTGGCAGGACTTCGACCTGATGGGGTCGGTGCAGTTCAGCCTCTTTCTCTTCTCCGGCACCTTCGTGCCGGCCGAGGTCTACCCGACCGTCCTGCGCTGGCTGGTCGAGCTGACGCCGCTCTACCGGGCCGTACACCTGATCCGTGACCTGAGCATCGGTTCGGCCGGCCCGGCGCAGCTACTCGACGTCGCCTACCTGCTCGCCCTGACCGTGTTCGGGCTCGTGCTCGCGGGTCGCCGGATGGGCCGGCTGCTGACCCGCTGACCTGCCGGGAGAACGCCCGGTCGGCGGGCCCGGGCGCGACTTCTCGACGCTGCAGGACAAAGTTTGGTTCGTTCAGGTCTTTCTTTCCCTCCTCGCTAGCGATACCGTCTGCCCCAGACGTAACACGCGCGACACAGCGTCGCAAAAGTCGAGGTCAGAACCCCCATCGAGGTCCGTCGAGCCCGGTTCGTGCCCCCGAGGGCGGGCAGACGCGAACGATCCTTCTACTCGTCATCGGCGGCCGTCGGCCGCCCCAGAAAGGTGGACAAGAATGGACGAGGCGCAGCGCCGCGAGGGCCAGCCCGGTCGGCCCAACCCCCAGCTCACCCGGCGTCGTATCCTCACCGCCTCCGCGGGTGCCGCGGCCGTCCTCGGCGCCGCCGGCCTGCCGGTTCTCCAGACCGCCACCCCGGCGATCGGTAAGGGCACCTGGACGGTCGAGCCGCTCATCCCCGAGCAGAACCGCGGCATCATCCTCTACAGTGTGCGGGACCGGATCTCGGCGGCGCCCGACGACAGCGGCGTGCCGTACGGCTTCGAGCGGGTGCTCGCCCGGCTGGCCGAACTCGGCTACAAGGAGATCGAGTTCGCCGGCTACAACCAGCACAGCTCGATCCTGGGCCGGCAGATCACCCCGACCGAGATCCGCAAGATCCTCGACGACAATGGTCTGGTCGCCAACGGCACGCACGCGTCGATCAACGCGGCCACGTTCCAGCAGCAGCTCGACATCGCCGAGGAACTCGGCATGAAGAACATCGGCACCGGCAGCGACCCGACCAACAGCAACTACCAGTCCGACTGGGACGCCGCCGCCGACCTCTGGAACGAGCTGGGCCGGCAGGCCCGCGACCGGAAGATGCGGCTCTACACGCACAACCACGACGCGGCCTACAACTTCCTGCTCGACGCCGGGCCGCTGGACGCCAACGGCCGGCCGACCCGGTCCTCCGGTGTCCGCAAGCTCGAATACTTCATGGCGAAGACCGACGCCAAGTACGTCTTCTTCGAGATGGACATCTACTGGGGCTACGTGGCCCGCTTCAAGCACACCAAGTACATCAACTCGGCGGGCCGGGAGCGGACCAGCATCTTCGATCCGATCCTGACCGTGGCGCGGCGGACCAAGCGCTTCCCGCTCTTCCACGCCAAGGACGGCAACCGGAACACCGCCCTGGCCAACGGCTACGAGATGACCCCGCTCGGCGAGGGCGACATCAACTTCCAGCAGTTCTTCCAGACCATCGGTGAGCCGGACTTCCACCACGCCAACTGGGAGCAGGACAGCGCGCCGGGTGGCGCCGCCAACCCGGGGCAGTCGCTGGACTTCGCCGCGCTCAGCTACCAGAACATGGCAGACCTGACCATCTACCGTAACGAGTAGTTCCGTCCCCGTCGATGTCCCGGCCGCGCCCCGCGCGGCCGGGACATCGGCATGCCCTCCGGGCGAAGCCTCGGACGCGGCTCCGGAAACCCGTGCTGACCAGGCATTTCGCGATTCGCGGAGACCGGGCTGCGCGGGTTCGACGATTGCTTCCGGCAGGTTGATCAGAGACTTCTGTTCAACTTGATAAAAGTTCGGCTTCAGGCGACCAAAGGTCTTTACAGTCGGCCGCGCCGGCTCCTACTGTGTCCAACACGACACGCCGATGTTGCGGCGGCGTAAACCACCGGAGGTGGACCAGTGCGCACCGCGGATGCGCTGCACCTGCGCCTGCTACGGCTCCTGCGAGACCATGGTGCGATCTCCCGCGCGGAGCTCGCCGATCAGTTGCAGATCCCCCGGCCGCGTCTGCTCGCCGAGCTCGACCGGCTGGTCAGTACCGGCTTCGTCACCGAGGCCGGGATGGCCGCGTCGCGTGGCGGCCGCCGTTCCACACTCGTCGAACTCAACCCCGGGCTGCGCTTCGCGGCCGTCGACCTCGGCGCCAGCTCCATCGACGTCGAGGTGACCAACGGCCGGTTGGAGCCGATCGCCAACTACACCGAGGCGGCCGACATCCGTACCGGCCCGAAGGCCATCCTGCACCGGGTCAACGAACTGCTGGCCAAGGCCCGGGTCGACGGGGTCTACGAGAAGCTCGACGCGGTGGGCGTCGGCGTACCCGGTCCGGTCAGCTACCGCGACGGGGTCCCGGTGTCGCCGCCGATCATGCCGGGTTGGGACCGTTTCCCGGTCCGCGAACTGCTCACCCGTGAGCACGGCTGCCCGGCCGCGGTGGACAACGACGTCAACATCATGGCGATCGGTGAGCGGCACGGCGGGGTCGCGCACACCGTCGACGACTTCCTTTTCGTCAAGATCGGCACCGGCATCGGTTGCGGCATCTACCTCAGCGGCGAGGTCTACCGCGGCATCGACGGCTGCGCCGGCGACATCGGACACATCCAGGTCGACAGCCACGGTCCGATGTGCACCTGCGGCAACGTCGGTTGCCTGGAGGCGCACTTCGGCGGGGCGGCGCTGGCCAAGGACGCCACCCTGGCGGCCCGTTCCGGCGCCTCGCCGGCCCTGGCCGAGCGGCTCGCCGCGGCCGGCGTACTGACCGCCCGCGACGTCGCCCAGGGCGCCACCGAGGGCGACGTCACCTGCGTACGGCTCATCCGCGACGGGGGTCGCCGGGTCGGCAGCGTGCTCGCCGGGCTGGTCAGTTTCGCCAATCCGTCCATGATCGTCATTGGGGGAGGGCTCGCTCACTTGGGGCACATCCTGCTGGCGGAGATCCGCAGTGTGGTCTACCGCCGTTCACTTCCGCTGGCCACCGGGAACCTGCCGGTGGTGCTGTCCGAGCTGGGCTCGCGTGCCGGGGTCACCGGCGCCGCCGTACTCGCCAGCGACGTCGCCTTCGAGCAGGCGTCATGAGCGAGCGTAGCGAGCGAATCGGTTGGCTCAGGTTGGCGCATGGCGGTCGCGACCGAAGGGAGCTGACGTCATGAGCGTCGAGACCGGCAAGGCCGCCGGGGCCGAGGTCGTGCTGCGGCTGACCGACGTGGTGAAGACCTTCCCCGGCGTACGGGCCCTCGACGGGGTGCAGCTGGAGGTGCGGGCCGGTGAGGTGCACTGCCTGCTCGGCCAGAACGGTGCCGGCAAGTCCACTCTGATCAAGGTGCTGTCCGGGGTGCACCGGCCGGACTCGGGCCAGGTCGAGTGGCTCGGCGAACAGGTCAACTTCGGCAACCCGCAGGCCGCCATGAAGGCCGGCATCGCCACCATCTACCAGGAGCTCGACCTGGTCGAGGACCTGTCGGTGGCGGAGAACGCGTTTCTCGGCCACGAGCCGCGCCGGCTCGGCTTCGTCCGTAAGGGGCCGATGTCCCGGCAGACCCGGGAGATCCTGGGGCGGCTCGGGCACGCCGAGATCCCGCCCGGCCGGCTGGTCCGGTCGCTGCCGGCCGCCGGCAAGCAGATCGTCAGCATGGCCCGGGCGCTGTCCCACGAGGCCCGGCTGATCATCATGGACGAGCCGAGCGCGGTGCTCGCGCACGACGAGGTCGGCAACCTCTTCCGGATCATCCGCGAGCTGACCGCCCAGGGGATCGCGGTCATCTACATCTCGCACCGGATGGAGGAGATCCGCGAGATCGGCGACCGGGTCACCGTGCTCAAGGACGGCCGCACCACCGCCGCCAACCTGCCGGCGCAGAGCACCCCGACCCGGGAACTGGTCAGCAAGATGACCGGCCGCACGATCGAGTACGTCTTCCCGGACCGGGCCCCGGTGGCCCGCCCCGACGAGGAGTTGCTGCGGGTCGACGGCCTCACCCGCCACGGCGAGTTCGCCGACGTGTCGCTCACCGTGCATCCGGGCGAGATCGTCGGGATCGCCGGCCTGGTCGGCTCGGGCCGGTCCGAGCTGCTGGAGACCATCTTCGGCGCCCGCCGGTCGGAGTCGGGCACGGTCCGGATGGCCGGCAGGACCCTGCGCCCCGGGAGCGTGGGCTCGGCGGTCCGGGCCGGGCTCGGCATGGCTCCCGAGGAGCGCAAGAGCCAGGCGCTGCTGCTCGGCGAGCCGATCTACCGCAACGTCACTCTGGCCACCTTCGCCCAGATCGCCAAGGGCGGCTTCACCCGCTCCGGGCAGGAGCTGGCCGCGGCCGAGAAGGTCGCCGACTCGCTGGAGCTGCGGCCCCGCGACGTACGGCGACCGGTCCGCCAGCTTTCCGGCGGCAACCAGCAGAAGGTGGTGGTCGGCCGCTGGCTGCTGGGTGACACCCGCCTGCTCCTGCTCGACGAGCCGACCCGGGGTGTGGACGTCGGCGCCCGGGCCGAGCTCTACCAGGTGATCCGCGACCTGGCGGCGAAGGGGGTCGGGGTGCTGCTGGTCTCCAGCGAGGTGCCCGAGGTGCTCGGTCTGTCCGACCGGGTGCTGGTGATGCGTGAGGGCCGGGTCATCCACGAGGCGCCGGGTGACGCGATCGACGAAGAGACCGTGCTCGACCTCGTGATGGCGGGGTCGCTTATGGAGGGCGAAGCCGCGTGACGACGAGCGAGAAAGAGACGGCTGCCGCCACACCGGGGCAGGTGGGCAAGGCGGCGCCGCCGGCCGGTCCGCACCACGGCTCCGGTGGTCCGGCGAAGGAGAGCTGGTGGAAGTCGGACGCCAACGAGAACGCCCGCCGTAACCTCGGGCTGGTCGGTGTCCTGGTGGCGCTGGTGGTGATCGGTATCGCCACCCGGCCGGACCTCTACAGCGACCCGACCTGGGTGAAGAACAACATCTTCACCATCCTGCAGCAGGCGTCGGCGATCGGCGTGGTCACCGTCGGCATGACGTTCGTGATCATCGGGGGCGGCATCGACCTCTCGGTCGGCGCGATCATGGCACTGGCCGGGGTGTGGGCCACCACGGTCGCCACCCAGAGTTTCGGCGCGGGCGGCATGATCTTCACCGCGCTGGCCGTCGGTCTCGGGGTCGGCCTGGTCAACGGGGTACTGATCTCCTACGGCAGGCTGGTGCCGTTCATCGCGACACTGGCGATGATGGTCGCCGCCCGCGGACTGGCCGCCGAGATCTCCGACAAGCAGACCCAGGTCTCCACCTCCTCGGTGATCAACGGCATCGCCACCCAGCGGATCCTGGGCATCCCGCTGCTGGTGATCATTCTGGCGCTGGTGGTCGCGGCCGGTTGGGTGCTGCTCAACCGCACCACGTTCGGCCGGCGTACGGTCGCCGTCGGTGGCAACAGCGAGGCGGCCCGGCTCGCCGGCATCAACGTCAAGTGGCACACCCTGCTGCTCTACGGCCTCTCCGGGCTGTGCTGCGGGATCGCCGCGATCATGCTGATGGCGCAGGCCAACTCGGCCCAGGCCGCCATGGCCAACCTCTACGAGCTCGACGCCATCGCGGCGGCGATCATCGGTGGGACGCTGCTCAGCGGCGGCCGCGGCACCATCATGGGCGCGCTGTTCGGCGTGCTGGTCTTCTCCACGATCACCAACCTGTTCGCGATCAACGGTCTGTCGACCGAGTCGCAGAACATGATCAAGGGCGCCATCATCGTGGCCGCCGTGCTCATCCAGGAGTTCCGCTTCAAGTCCGTGAGTCAGCTCTTCACCCGTAACAAGGGCGCCACCGCCTAGAGCAGATATCCGCACCACTCCGGGTGAGCGTCCGTCAGGGACGCCCGCCGGGCTCGCCACACCCTCGATACCCCCCACCACTGCTGAAAATCAGGAGGTCGTCATGACCAAGGACGGACGCGATCTGTCCCGCCGCCGGCTGCTGCTGGGCGGAGCGGCGCTCGGCGCCGGCGCCCTGCTCACCGCCTGCACGAGCAACGAGGCCGCCCCGCAGACCGCCCAGACCATGGGCGCCAACGCGGGCAACCCGAACTCCTCGCCGGGCCAGCGGGTGGTGATCGGCTTCTCCGCGCCGGCCGCCGACCACGGCTGGATGGCCGCCATCATCAACAACGCGCGGGCCCAGGCCGCGGCGTACTCGGACGTGGAACTCAAGGTCGTCGAGGCCGGCGCCGACGCGGCGGCCCAGCGGGCCGGTGTCGACACCCTGATCGCCGAGAAGCCGAACGTGCTGGTGATGCTGCCGCACGACGGTGCGGAACTGACCGCCAGCGGCGTCAAGGCGATGCAGGCCGGCATCCCGGTGATCAACCTGGACCGGGCCTTCAACCAGGCGCTCGCCTACCGCACCCTGATCAAGGGCGACAACTACGGCATGGGCGTCTCGGCCGGCAACTACGTCATCGAGCAGATGCGGGCCAAGGGGGTCAGCAGCCCGGTGATCGCCGAGATCGCCGGTATCGACTCGCTGCCGCTGACCCAGGAGCGGTCGGCCGGGTTCCGCGACACGCTGACCGCCGCGGGCTTCCAGATCGCCAACCGGCGGGCGGCGGAGTTCACCGCCGACTCCGGCCAGCGTGAGGCGGCCAACCTGCTCCAGGCCCTGCCGAAGATCGACGCGCTGTGGAACCACGACGACGACCAGGGCATCGGTGTGCTCGCCGCGATCAGCCAGGCGAACCGCAGCGAACTCATCATGATCGGCGGTGCCGGCTCGAAGGCCGCGATCGAGGCGATCCAGGCCGACAGCGGCGTGCTCAAGGCGACGGTCACCTACAGCCCGTCGATGGCCTCCTCGGCGATCTCCCTGGCCCGGCTGATCGGCCAGAACAAGGGAATGGGCGACCTGGTCGAACTCCAGGTGCCGAAGGAGATCACGCTGGCCTCCGAGACCATCACCAAGGAGAACGCGAGCAACTACATCTCGCTCGGGTTCTGATCCACGGCAAGGCGGGGGGAGGCCCACGTTGTCCACTGTAGATAAAGAGTTGCGGATCGGGATGGTCGGCTACGCCTTCATGGGTGCGGCGCACTCACAGGCGTGGCGTACCGTCAACCGGGTCTACGACCTGCCGGCGTACGCCCGGATGACGGCGATCTGCGGCCGCGACGAGTCCAAGGTGGCCGAGGCCGCCGCGCGGCTCGGATGGGACGGACACACCACCGACTGGCGTTCGCTGGTCGACCGGGACGACATCGACGTGATCGACGTCTGCACCCCGGGCGACAGCCACGCCGAGATCGCGATCGCGGCGCTGGCGGCGGGCAAGCACGTGCTGTGCGAGAAGCCGCTGGCCAACACGGTCGACGAGGCCCGGGCCATGGCCGCCGCGGCGGCCGAGGCCCGGTCGGTCGGGGTACGGTCCATGTGCGGGTTCAACTACCGCCGGGTCCCCGCGATCGCCCTGATGCGTCAGCTCGTCGCCGACGGCCGGATCGGCGAGATCCGGCACGTCCGCGCGACGTACCTCCAGGACTGGCTCGTCGACCCGACGGTGCCGCTGGCCTGGCGGTTGCAGAAGGACAAGGCGGGCTCCGGCGCGCTCGGTGACATCGGTGCCCACATCATCGACGCCACCGAGTTCGTCACCGGCCAGCGGATCGCCAGCGTGAGCGGCCTGATCGAGACCTTCGTCAAGGAGCGTCCGCTGCCGGGCGAGGCGAGCGGACTCGCCGCGAAGTCGCTCGCGCTCGTCGACGGGTCCGCTCCGGCGACCGGCCCGGTGACGGTCGACGACGCGGCGCTGTTCACCGCCCGGCTCGACGGCGGGGCGGTCGGCAGCTACGAGGCGACCCGGTTCGCCACCGGCCGCAAGAACGGGTTGCGGATCGAGATCAACGGCTCGCTCGGATCGGTCGCGTTCGACTTCGAGCGCATGAACGAGCTGGAGTTCTACGACGCCGCCCGGCCGACCAGCGAGCAGGGCTTCAGCCGGATCCTGGTGACCGAGCCGGACCACCCGTACATGTCGGCGTGGTGGCCGGCCGGCCACCTCATCGGCTACGAGCACTCCTTCACCCACCAGGCCCGCGACTTCCTCGAGGCGGTCGCGACCGGGGTGGACCCGACACCGTCGTTCGACGACGCGCTCCACGTCCAGCTCGTGCTGGAGGCCGTGGAGCGGTCGGCGGCGACGGGTGCGTGGATCGCGGTGGATTCGGCCCTGACCGCGGTCAACGCCTGATCGAAGTACGAGGTCTCCTCGGGCCCGAGTGCGAGGGGCCGGACGTGGTTGCGCCCCACGCCCGGTCGACGACGGCCCGAGGGTAGGCCGTCCGGCGCGGCCGGACCGGGATTCCCCGGTCGCGCCGGACGACCAGCAGGCGCACGAGCAGGACCTTGGCGGACGTGGCACCGCGCCAGGGGTGAGGCACCAACGCAGAACCGGTCCGGCATCCGGACCAGTGCCAACGGTGAGGCTCCACGAGCCTCCCCGACCCCCGGAGGTTTACCCATGGCAAGATCCGTTCGACGATGGATCTCCATCGTCGCCGGCGCCGCGCTGACGGTGCCGTTGGCGGCCGCCGCGCCGGCGTACGCCCATCCCGGCCACGAGCCCGCCGACGGCTACCAGGTGCTCGTCTTCACCCGCGCGGCCGCGGGTGCCCACGACTCCACCGCCAAGGGCGTCAACGCGATCCGCACGCTCGGCAACAACAACGGCTTCACCATCGACGTGACGCAGAACGGCACCGCGTTCACCCCCGAGAACCTGGCGAACTACGAGGCCGTGGTGTTCCTCAACACCACCGGTGACGTGCTGAACGAGAACCAGCAGGTGGCCTTCGAGGACTACATCCAGGCCGGCAACGGCTACCTCGGCGTCCACGCGGCCGTCGAGGCCGAGCCGGACTGGGCCTTCTACCGCGACCTGGTCGGCACCTCGGTCAGCGGTACGGCCGGCAGCGGATCCGCCCGCATCGACGTGCCCGACCGGGCCCACCCCGCCACCAAGCCGCTGTCCCGGCAGATCACCCTCGACGACGAGATCTACAACTTCACCACGAACGTGCGCGGCACCGCCCACGTGCTGGCGACCGTCGACGAGAAGAGCTACACCGGCGGCACGATGGGCTACGACCACCCCATCTCGTGGTGCCGTGACTACCAGGGCGGCCGGTCCTTCTACACCGGACTCGGCCACTCCGAGGCGACGTACGCCAACGGCGCCTTCCGTAAGCACCTGCTCGGCGGCATCCAGTGGGCCGCCGGCGCGGTCGAGGGCGACTGCGGCGCGACGGTGCTGGCCAACTACGAGCGGGTCGTGCTCAACGACCAGCCCGGCGAGCCGATGTCGCTGGCCGTCCTGCCCGACGGCCGGGTCCTGCACAACACCCGCAGCGGCGAGATCCGGCTCTACAACCCGGCCAACGGCGCCAGCCCGGTGATCGCCTCGATGTCGGTCTACCAGCACGACGAGGACGGTCTGCAGTCCGTCACGCTCGACCCCGACTTCGCCAACAACAAGTGGGTCTACCTCTACTACGCCCCGCCGCTGAACACCCCGGTCGACGACCCGAGCACCCCGGGCGTCAACGAGGGGGACGCCCCGGTGACCAGCAACGACCCGACCGTCTGGGACAAGTTCGAGGGCTACAACCAGCTCTCCCGGGTCAAGTTCGTCGACGGCGAGAACCCCACGCTGGACTTCTCGACCGAGCAGAAGATCCTCCAGGTCGAGGCCGACCGGGGTGCCTGCTGCCACGTCGGCGGCGAGGTCAAGTTCGACGGCAAGGGCCTGCTGTACCTGGTGACCGGTGACGACACCAACGCCAGCGGTTCGGACGGGTACACCCCGATCAACGAGTCGCCGACCCAGGGCCCGGCGTACGACGCCCAGCGCTCCTCGGCGAACACCAACGACCTGCGGGGCAAGGTGCTGCGGATCAAGGTGAAGCCGGACGGCACGTACAGCATCCCGGCCGGCAACCTCTTCCCGCAGGCGCAGAACACCGACGGGAAGACCCGTCCGGAGATCTTCCTGATGGGTCTGCGTAACCCGTTCCGGTTCGACGTCGACGCCCGCGGCTGGGTGTACGTCGGTGACTACTCGCCGGACACCCGGGTGCCCAGCGCGACCCGTGGCCCGGAGGGCACCGGCCGCTGGCTGGCGACCAACAAGGCCGGCAACTACGGCTGGCCCTACTGCAACCAGCCGGACATGCCGTACATCGACTACGACTTCGCGACGCGTACGTCGAAGGAGACGCCGTTCAACTGCGCGGCGCCGGTGAACGACTCGCCGCGCAACACCGGCCGGACCGTCCTGCCGCCGGTACAGAGCTCGCAGTTCCACTACACCTTCAACGCGGTCACCCCGTGCCGTGGGGCGTACCTCGCGCCGGCGGAGACCTGTGACTTCAAGTGGCCGGTGATCGGCACCGGCGGCGTCGGTCCGATGGGCGGCCCGATCTACAAGTACGACGCCGACCTGGACTCGGACGTCAAGCTGCCCGAGTACTACAACGACGCGGTCGTCTTCGGCGAGTTCAGCCGGGACAAGATCTTCATGATGCGGACCAACGGCAGCGGTCAGTTGCTCGGTGTCGAGCAGTTCCTGCCGGGCTTCACCTTCGACAACCCGATCGACATGGAGTTCGGGCCGGACGGCAGCCTCTACGTGCTGGAGTACGGCGACGGCTTCTTCCGGGCCAACCCGGACGCGGCGCTGTCGGTGATCCGCTACGTCAAGGGCACCCGTGGCCCGGTGGCCGAGATCGACGCCGCCCCGACCTCGGGCCAGGCGCCGCTGACCGTTCAGTTCTCCAGCGAGGGTTCACACTCGCCGGAACCGGGCGAGACCGTCTCGATCGCCTGGGACTTCGACGGTGACGGCACGACCGACTCGACCGAGGCGAACCCGTCGTTCACCTACACCACCAACGGGGTCTACTACGCCCAGTTGACGGTGACCGACAACAGCGGCAAGGTGGCGACACTGAACCGCACGATCACGGTCGGCAACACCGCACCGACGATCACGCTGCACACGCCGGTCTCCGGCTCGTTCTTCGAGTGGGGCGACCTGATCCCGTACACGCTGACGGTCACCGACCCGGAGGACGGGACGATCGACTGCAGCCGGGTCGAGGTGTCGTTCGTGCTCGGCCACGACGAGCACGGTCACCCGCAGGGGTCGACGACCGGTTGCTCCGGTGTGGTGCCGAGCCCGGCCGACGGTGCCGACCACGCCGGCAGCTACCTCTACGGCGGCATCAGCGCCAGCTACACCGACCTGGGCGGGAACGGCCAGCCGGCGCTGACCACGGTCGAGCAGTCGCGGGTCCAGCTGCGCCTGCAGCAGGCGGAGTACGCCCAGGTCCGGCAGGGTGTCACGGTCGCGAACACGAACGACGCCGGGGCCGGCCAGCACCTGACCGGAATCGACAACGGTGACCACATCGCGTTCGACCCGATCAACCTGGGCGACGCCGACTCGGTCACCTTCCGCTACGCCGGTGGTTCGGCGGCGACCGTGGGCACCCCGCGGGCGGTCGTCGAGCTGCGGGTCGGCGCGCCGGACGGCACCCTCGCGGCCACCGCCACGCTGAACGCCACCTCGGGCACCAACGCCTGGGCCAGCCAGAGCATCCAGGTCGACCAGCCGGACACCTACGGGCAGCCGCTCTACCTGGTGTTCAGGTCGGTCTCGGGTGGCCCGACCACCGCACTGTTCAACCTCAACTGGGTCGAGTTCGGCGGCTCGGCCTCCTGACCCCGGCCCGTCACCACCGGGTGACGGCCAAGGTCCCGCCGGCGGCCGGCGCCGCCGGCGGGGCCACCAGAACCACCGGCCGGGTGAACCCCGCACCAGGTCCGCCCGGCCGGAGGACCGCACCGCCCGCCGGCTGTGCGGCCCCGATGGGTCGTACAGCCGGCACAGCAAGACGCACTGCGGGGGAGGCAGGGTCGCGACGCCGACCGACCCTGCCTGCTGATGCCCTGTCCGCCCGGCCGATCGAGCCCGGGGCAGCGTCGACGACGCCGACGTCGACGCGGTCACGGTGGTGCCACCTCGATCCGGTCGGGCGGACAGGGCCCAATTCTCCCGGCCGGGCCGGCCGGCCGGAATCACCCGGTCGGGCGGCACCGGACCGGTTTGCACATCGGCGACGGCAAGGGAGAACCACATGCGTACGGGAGTCTGGCTGGTCGGAGCACGCGGATCCGTCGCGGCCACGAGCATCGTCGGGTGGCTGGCGTTGCGCGCCGGCCTGGCCGAGCCCACCGGCTGCGTGACCGAACTGCCCGGCCTGCGCAGCCCGGCGCTGCCGGCCCTGGGCGAACTCGTCCTCGGCGGGCACGAGATCGCCGACACACCCCTGCTGAAGAAGGCCGAGGCCCTTGCCGCCGCCGGCGTCGTGCCGGCCCGGCTCGTCGACGCGCTGCACGACGAGATCGTCACCGTCGACGACGACGTACGGCCGCTGCCGACCGGGGACACCCAGGCCGCGACGGCCGCGCTGATCGCCGCCGACCTGGCCGACTTCCGGACCCGGCTCGCGCTCGACGAGGTGGTGGTCGTCAACGTCTCCACCACCGAGCCGGCGCCCGATCCGTTGCCGGCCCACGCCGACCTCGCGGCGCTGGAGGAGGCGCTCGCCGGTCCCGA
This sequence comes from Polymorphospora rubra, assembly GCF_018324255.1. GTDB lineage: Bacteria > Actinomycetota > Actinomycetes > Mycobacteriales > Micromonosporaceae > Polymorphospora > Polymorphospora rubra. The sequence continues at coordinate 829,810 of NZ_AP023359.1, read as the reverse complement.
CCGGGTGCTGCCGCCCAGTTCGCTGGCCGCGTACGCCGCGTTCACCGCCGGTTGCTCCTATGTGGACTTCACGCCGTCGACCGGGGCCCGCCTGCCGGCGCTGCACGAACTCGCGGTCCGGCACGGCGTGCCGTACGCCGGGCACGACGGAAAGACCGGCGAGACGCTGGTGAAGTCGGTGCTCGCACCGATGTTCGCGCTACGCCACCTGCGGGTGCGCACCTGGTCCGGCATCAACCTGCTCGGCGGCGGCGACGGCGCCAACCTTGCCGAGCCGGCCGCGAACGCCGCCAAGACCGCGAGCAAGCAGCGGGTGCTCGGCGAGACCCTCGGCTACCAGCCGCAGGGCACCACCCGCATCGAGTACGTCGACGACATCGGCGACTTCAAGACCGCCTGGGACCTGATCACCTTCTCGGGGTTCCTCGGCACCGCCATGCGGATGGAGTTCAGCTGGCACGGCTGCGACTCGGCCCTGGCCGCCCCGCTGGTGCTCGACCTGGCCCGGCTGACCGCCGCCGCGCACGCCGCCGGCCGGCACGGGCCACTGCCCGAACTCGCGTTCTTCTTCAAGGACCCGATCGACGCCACCGCCCACTCGCTCGACGAGCAGTGGCGGATCCTCGCCGACTTCGTCGGCTCGCTGCCCGGAGGTGAGCACTGATGGGACTGCTGCGGGACCTCGTCGACCTGGTACGTGCCCCGGCCGCGCTGTCCGTGCCCGGTGACGTGGTGGCCGGTGCCGCCGCGGCCGGCACCCTCGGCGCGCGTACCCCGGCCCTGGCCGGCGCGTCGGTCTGCCTCTACTGGGCCGGTATGGCCGGCAACGACTGGGCCGACCGGGACCTCGACGCGATCGAGCGCCCCGAGCGGCCGATCCCGTCCGGCCGGGTTTCCGCGCCGGCCGCGCTGGGGATCGCCGCCGGGCTGACCGCCGCCGGGCTCGGGCTCGCCGCGCTCGGCGGTGGCCGGCGGGCGCTCGCCGTCGCCGGGCCGCTCGCCGCCGCCGTGTGGGCGTACGACCTGCGCGCCAAGAACACCGCCGCCGGGCCGGCGGTGATGGCCGCCTGCCGGGGGCTCGACGTGCTGCTCGGGGCGAGCACCGGCCGGCCGGCCCGGGCGCTGCCGGCGGCGCTCGCGGTGGCCGCGCACACGTACACGGTCACCGAACTCTCCCGGCGCGAGGTCGGCGGCGCCGATCCCCGGCTGCCCAGGGCGACGCTCGCCGGCACCGCGGCGCTGGCGGCGGCGACCGCCGCGGCCGGCGCCCGGCCCGGCCGGCCGGCGTGGCGCCGGATGGTGCCCGCCGCCCTGGCCGCCTGGTACGCCGTCCAGTACGGCAGCGCCCAGGCCCGCGCCGCCGCCGAGCCGTCGGCGCCACGGATCCGGGCCGCCGTCGGTGCCGGCATCACCGGCCTGCCGGCGTTACAGGGCGCGCTCACCGCGCACGCCGGTGCCGCCACGGCCGGCCTCGCCGTCGCGGCCGCCGCGCCGCTCGGCCGTCGCCTCGCCCGAATGGTGTCGCCGACATGACCGAGCAGAGCGAGGGAATCGGCAGGCTCAGTTCTAGTCGTGCGGTCGCCGAGCGGAGCGAGGTGGTCGCATGACCGAGCAGAGCGAGGGAATCGGCAGGCTCAGTTCTAGTCGTGCGGTCGCCGAGCGGAGCGAGGTGGTCGCATGACCGAGCGGAGCGAGGTCATCGTCAGGCTCGGGTCCAGTCGTGCGGTCGCCGAGCGGAGCGAGGTGGTCGCATGACCGAGTTGCGGTTCGGGTACGGGACCAACGGGTTCGCCAACCACCGGCTGGCCGACGCCCTCGCCGTCATCGCCGACCTGGGGTACGCCGGGGTGGCGCTCACCCTCGACCACGACCATCTCGACCCGTTCGCCCCCGACCTCGCCCGGCAGGTCGCCGAGGTCGCCGACCGGCTGCGTGACCTCGACCTGGCGGTGGTGATCGAGACCGGGGCCCGTTACCTGCTCGACCCGTGGCGCAAGCACGCGCCGACCCTGCTGCACGACGACCGGTACCTGCGGTTGCAGTTCCTACGCCGGGCGGTGGCGATCGGCGCGGACCTCGGTGCCGAGGCGGTGTCGTTCTGGGCCGGGGTACGACCCTCCGAAGTAGACGAGCGGCTGGCCTGGGAGCGGCTGGTGGACGGCTGCGCGCAGCTGGTCGACGTGGCCGCCGGGGCCGGCGTACCGCTGGGGTTCGAACCGGAACCCGGCATGCTGGTCGAGGACATCGCTTCTTGGCGGGCGCTGCACGCCGCCCTCGGCCGGCCGCCCGGCTTCGGCATCACCCTCGACATCGGGCACTGCCGGTGCCTGGAGCCGGCCCCGGTGCCGGACTGCGTCGCGGACGTCGCCGAGCACCTGGTCAACGTGCAGATCGACGACATGCGTCGGGGCAAGCACGAACACCTCGAGTTCGGCACCGGGGAAATCGACTTCCCGCCGGTGCTGCGGGCGCTGGCCGACGCGGGATACCGCGGTCTGGTCGCCGTCGAACTGCCCCGGCACTCGCACGCGGCGCCCACGGTCGCCACCCGGTCGATCGAGTTCCTGCGCCGGGCCGAACGGGCCGCCGGCCTTCAGCACCGGCCCACCGTCGGCGCCACCGCCCGCGCCGGCGCGGGCCGGGCCGGGCGGGCCGGCCCGGCAGCCACGGAAGGAGACCGGTGATGGAACTCGACGACCTGCGGGCCGCGTTCGCCGCGACGACCGGCGACGGCTGGCTGGCGGCGGCACTGGACCGGGTTCCCGGCGAGCCCGACGCGGTGGGGCGGCTGTTCGCCGCCGCGGGCCGCCGGGTCGGCCGGGCACCGCTGACCGCCGGCTGGAGCGCCGACGAGGCGGCCCGGGCGCTCCTGCTCGCCGCGCTCCCCGCCGACCTGGTCGCGGAGCGGGCCGACACGCTCTACCGGTTCGGCGACGCCGCCGAGAAGCGGGCCGTGCTGAAGGCGCTGCCGCTGCTGCCGGTCGGTGCCGCCGCCGTACCGCTGCTGCACGACGCGATCCGTACCAACGACACCCGGCTGGTGGCCGCCGCCGTCGGCCCGTACGCCCGGCACCTCGACCAGCCGGCGTGGCGGCAGGCGGTCCTCAAGTGCGTGTTCATGGGGCTGCCGCTGTCGGTCGTGCACGACCTCGACGTCCGGGCCGACGCCGAACTCGCCGTCATGCTCGGCGGCCTGGTCGACGAGCGGCGCGCCGCCGGCCGGGACGTGGCCGCCGACGCGGTCGAACTGCTGGCCGGCCTCACCGCCGGTGCCGGGGGCGGCCAGACCGCCACCGAAGCGAGGAAAGAGGCGTGATGCGTATCTTCGACCCGCACATCCACATGACGTCGCGCACCACCGACGACTACAGGGCGATGGCCGCCGCCGGGGTCCGCGCCGTCGTCGAGCCGGCGTTCTGGCTCGGGCAGCCGCGCACCAACCCCGGATCGTTCGCCGACTACTTCGACTCGCTGGTCGGCTGGGAGCCGTACCGGGCCGGGCAGTTCGGCATCCGGCACCACGCCACGATCGCGCTGAACCCCAAGGAGGCCAACGACCCCCGCTGCCGGCCGGTGCTCGACCTGTTGCCGCGCTATCTGGACAAGGACGGCGTGGTCGCGGTGGGGGAGATCGGCTACGACTCGATGACGCCGGAGGAGGACGAGGCGTTCGCCGTCCAGCTCGCCCTGGCCGTGGAGTACGAGCTGCCGGCGCTGGTGCACACCCCGCACCGGGACAAGGCCCGGGGCACCGAACGCACCCTCGCCGTCGTCGCCGAGTCCGGCATCGAACCCGGGCGGGTCGTCGTCGACCACCTCAACGAGGTGACCGTCAAGATCGTCCAGGACTCCGGCTGCTGGATGGGCTTCTCCATCTATCCGGAGACCAAGATGTCGCCGCCCCGCATGGTCGAGATCCTCAGGGCGCACGGGCTGGACCGGATGCTGGTCAACTCGGCCGCCGACTGGGGACACTCCGACCCGCTGCTGACCCGGGCCACCGGCGAGGCGATGCTCGCCGCCGGGTTCACCGACGACGACGTCGACAAGGTGCTGTGGCGCAACCCGGTCGAGTTCTACGGCCAGTCCGGGCGGCTCGACCTGTCCGACCTCGGGCCGGCCGCGGACACCTTCGAGGGCAGCTCCATCAAGCGTGGCGGAAGCTGATGAGGCTCCGGCACCGCGACGGCCAGACCGTCCATCTCGGATACTGCACGAACGTGCACCCGGCGCAGGACCTCGACGGGATCGTGGCCCAACTCGACACGTACGCGCTGCCGGTGCGCGAGCGGCTCGGCACCGACCTGCTCGGGCTCGGGCTGTGGCTGGCCGCCCCGGTCGCCGCCGAGCTGGCCGCCGATCCGGGCCGGCGCCGGCGGCTGCGCCACGAACTCGACGTACGCGGGCTGGAGGTGGTGACGCTCAACGGCTTCCCGTACGCCTCGTTCCAGGACCCGGTGGTCAAGTACGCCGTCTACCACCCGGACTGGACGACCCCGGACCGGCTGGCGTACACGCTGGACCTGGCCCGGGTGCTGGCCGACCTGCTGCCCGACGACGCGGCCCGCGGCTCGATCTCGACCCTGCCGCTGGCCTGGCGCGAGCCGTGGGACACCGGCCGGGCGGACGCCTGTGCCCGCAACCTCGACGCGCTCGCCGCCGGGCTGGCCGGCGTCGCCGCCGACACCGGACGTACCGTGCGGGTGGCCTTCGAGCCCGAACCGGGCTGCGTGGTGGAGACGACCGGCGACGCCGTACGGCAGCTGTCCGCCGTGGACACCGAGTGGCTGGGGGTCTGCGTCGACCTGGCCCACCTCGCCTGTGCCTGGGAGGAGCCGGCCGCCGCGTTGGCGGCACTGCGCGGCGCCGGCCTGCCGGTGGTCAAGGTGCAGGTGTCGGCGGCCCTGGGCGCGGCGACGCCGGACCGGCACGCCGACGTGCTGCGCGACTACGTCGAGCCGCGGTTCCTGCACCAGACCCGCGGTGCCGGCGGCGGCGCCACCGACGACCTCGACGAGGCGCTCGACGCCGCCCTGCCCGGCCCCTGGCGGGTGCACTACCACGTGCCGCTGCACGCCGCCCCGGCGCAGCCGCTGACCGCCACCGTGCCGGTGCTGCGCGAGGCGCTGCGTGAGCTGGTCGGCGGGGCGGTGGCCGGCTGCGACCATCTCGACGTCGAGACGTACACCTGGGGTGTGCTGCCGCCGGCGCACCGCCCGCAGACCCCCGACCAGCTCGCCGCCGGCATCGCCGCGGAGCTGGCCTTCGCCCGCGACGAACTGCTCGCGCTGGGCCTTTCCACACCGTCCCGTACCACGTCCCAGGAGGTGACCGCGTGAAGCCACTGCTCGTCCTCGACGTGGTGGGCCTGACGCCCCGGTTACTCGACCACATGCCCCGGCTGTCGGCGGTCGCCGACTCGGGGTTCCGGGCCTCGCTCGGCACCGTCCTGCCGGCTGTCACCTGCTCGGTGCAGTCGACGTTCCTGACCGGCGAGCTGCCGTCCGGGCACGGGATCGTCGGCAACGGCTGGTATTTCCGCGACCTCGGCGAGGTCTTCCTGTGGCGGCAGCACAACGCGCTGGTCGGCGGCGACAAGCTGTGGCACGCCGCGCGCCGGGTCGAGCCGGACTACACCGTCGCCAACGTCTGCTGGTGGTACGCGATGGGCGCCGACGTCAACTGGACCGTCACCCCGCGCCCGGTCTACCACGCCGACGGCCGCAAGGACCCGGACTGCTACACCGACCCGCCGGAGCTGCACGACGCGCTGACCGGCCGGCTCGGCGCGTTCCCGCTCTTCAGCTACTGGGGCGCGAACGCCGGCATCACGTCGACGGCCTGGATCACGAAGGCGACCATGCAGATCATGGCGGACCATTCGCCGGACCTGACCCTGGCCTACCTGCCGCACCTCGACTACGACCTGCAACGGTTCGGCCCGTCGGCCCCGCAGGCGGCAGCCGCCGCGGCCGAACTCGACGCCACCGTCGGCCCGCTGCTCGACGCCGCGACCGCCCGGGGCGCCACGATCGTCGCCCTGTCCGAGTACGGCATCACCGACGCGTCCCGGCCGGTCGACGTCAACCGGCTGCTGCGCGCCGAGGGGCTGCTGCGGGTCTACACGCAGGCCGGGATGGAGTACCTCGACCCGTGGACGTCGCGGGCGTTCGCCGTCGCCGACCACCAGGTGGCCCACGTCTACGTCCGCGACCCGGCCGACGTACCGGTGGTGGCGAAGCTGCTCGGCGGGCTGGCCGGCGTCGCCGAGGTGCTCGACCGGGACGGCCAGCAGGCGTACGGGCTGGACCACGAGCGTTCCGGCGAACTGGTCCTGGTCGCCGAGCCGGACGCCTGGTTCACCTACTACTACTGGCTGAACGACGACGCCGCCCCGGACTTCGCCCGGCTGGTCGACATCCACCGCAAGCCCGGGTACGACCCGGCGGAGCTGTTCTTCGACCCGGCCAACCCGGGCGCGGCGAAGGGGCGGGCGGCGCTCGCCCTGCTGCGCAAGAAGGTCGGCATGCGCTACCTGATGAGCGTGGTCGGGCTGGACGCCGGGGCGAAGGCGGTCCGCGGCTCGCACGGTCGGCTGCCCGCCGACCCGCTCGACGGGCCGGTGCTGCTCTGCTCCGACCCGGCCGCCGCCCGGGACCACTTCGCCGCCACCGACGTCAAGGGTCTGCTGTTGCACCTCGCCGGGCTGGGCGACCCGCCGGCGGTGGGGACGAGGTGACCCGATGACGATCGAACTCGTACGCGACACCGACCTCGACGAGTTGCGGGCCCGGTGCGACCTCGCGCTCGCCGGCTATCTGGACCGGCAGGACGCGGACTGGCCGGACGGTGCGCCCCGTGGTGTCTTCGACACCCTGCGTCGTTTCGTGCTGGCCGGCGGCAAGCGGCTGCGGCCGCTGTTCTGTTACTGGGGCTGGCGTGGGGCGGGCGAGCCCGACCGGCCGGAGATCGTGTCGGCGGCCGCGGCGCTGGAGCTGTTCCACGCGTTCGCCCTGATCCACGACGACATCATGGACGGCAGCGACCAGCGGCGCGGCGAACCGTCGGTGCACCAGCTCTTCGCCGACCTGCACACCCGGCTGTCGTGGCGGGGCGACCCCGGCGCGTACGGCCGCAGCGCGGCGCTGCTCTGCGGCGACCTCTGCGCGGCGTGGGCCGACCAGATGTTCCACGAGTCCGGGCTGCCCCCCGAACGGATCCACGACGGGTACGCCGTCTACTGCGCGATGCGCACCGAGGTGATCGCCGGGCAGTACCTGGACCTGGTGTCCGGGGTCGGGGACGGTTCGGTGGCCAGCGCGTTGACGGTGATAAGGATGAAGGCGGCCCGCTACACCGTCACCCGGCCGCTGCAGATCGGGGCGGGGCTGGCCGGGGCCGGTCCCGAACTGCTCGACGCCTACGCCGCGTTCGGCGACCCGCTCGGTGACGCCTTCCAGTTGCGCGACGACGTGCTCGGCGTCTTCGGCGACCCGGCGGTGACCGGGAAGTCGATACTGGACGATCTGCGCGAGGGCAAGCCGACGGTGATGATGGCGCTGGCCCGGGACAGCGCCGACCGGGCCCAGGCGGTCCGGCTGCGGGCGTTGTTCGGCAACCCGCAGTTGGACGCCGAGGGCGCGGCCGACCTGCGGACGATCATCGTCGAGACGGGCGCCCTCGACCGGATCGAACAGATGATCAAGGTGTACGGCGACGCGGCCCTCGCGGCGCTCGCCGACGCCCCGGTGGCCGCCGAGGCCCGGGCCGCGCTGGCCGCGTTGGCCCGGTCCGTGGTCGATCGACAGCGGTGACGGTGACGGTCGGGACGACCGCTCACCGCGGTCTTCGTCAGGGTCTCGCCGCGACCCGCTGCGACGGATGTCGGAGCAGGTCAGTGGCGGTTTCCGACACCTGCACAACCCTGCTATCGACGACCCTGAGCCGCTGTTCGATCGATGTCTCCGGCACTTGGTCACAGCGTGATGGACATTCGTCCGGCACGTCTGGCGCAACAACTTGTTCATGACCTAGCGTCCCTGCGCAGGGGACGGTGATCTCGGCCGCGGGGACTGTCGCGGTCATGGCGAAACGCCCCGTCAAAGGGAGGCACAGTGGTCATCCACGATCTGGGCGCGGCTAATCTCGATCAATACGATCGACAAGCCCCCATTTCACATCTGGATGGCATGGAATCACCGCTGCGCCCGATACCGCGCCAGCGGTCCACCCGCGAGCCGGTGGCCCGGCCCGAGCCCGACCCCGGATGGCGCCCGCTGCGGATCGCGATGATCGGACAGAAGGGCATGCCGGCGACGTACGGCGGAATCGAACGCCACGTCGAGGAGTTGGCCAGCCGCCTGGTCGGTCTCGGCCACGAGGTGACCGTCTACTGCCGGCCCAGCTACGGTTCGGTGCCGGTGGACGCCTACCGGGGCGTCCGGCTGCGCCAGGTCCGCACGATCGCCAGCAAACACCTCGACGCGATCGTGCACTCGACCACCTCCACCCTCGCCGCCATCGGCGACCGGCCGGACATCGTGCACTACCACGGGCTCGGTCCCGGCCTGGTCGCGCCGCTGCCCCGCTATCTCTCCCGGGCCCGGGTGGTGCTCACGGTCCACGGCCTGGACAACCAGCGCGCGAAGTGGGGCCGGCTGGCGCGTACGGTGCTGGACACCGCGCACTGGTTCAGCGGACACGTGCCCAACGAACGGGTCGCCGTCTCGCGCGGGCTGGCCGCCCACTACGACAGCCACTTCGGCGCCTCCGCCCGCTACATCGCGAACGGGGTCACCGCCGGCCGGCAGTTGCCGGCCCGGCAGATCACCGCCCGCTTCGGCCTGACCCCGGACGGCTACCTGCTGCTGGTCGGCCGGCTGGTGCCGGAGAAGGCGGCCGACCTGCTCGTCCGGGCGTTCCGCCGGATCCAGACCGACCTGAAGCTGGCGATCGTCGGCGGCTCGTCGTTCTCCGACGACTTCGTGGCCCGGCTGCGCGCCGAGGCCGACGGTGACCCGCGCGTGGTGTTCACCGGGTTCGCGTACGGCGACCTGCTCGCCGAGCTCTACAGCAACGCCGCCGCCTTCGTGCAGCCGTCCCGGCTGGAAGGGCTGCCGCTGACCCTGCTGGAGGCCGCCTCGTACGACCTGCCGGTCGTCGCCAGCGACATCCCGCCGCACGTCGAGGTGCTCGAGCACGACGGACCCGGCCGTCGGCTCTTCACCGACGGTGACGAGGCCGGCCTGGTCGCGGCGCTGACCCGGCTGGTCGCCGACCCGGCCGCCGAACGCGCCGGCGCCCGCGAACTCGGTGACCGGGTACGCGCCGAGTACACCTGGGACGGCGCCGCCCGCGAACTCGAACGGCTCTATCTCGATCTCGCCCGCCCGGTCCGCCGCCGGGGCCGCGCGACCCGCCCGACGGCCGGGGCCGCCACCGCCGGGTGACCCGTTCGAAGCGGGCAGGGTCGGCAAATCGGCCCATTATCGGACGCAGCCCGGCCGGGATAGGTTGAGTCGGCTTTGGTGGCACGACAGGTGTGGAGCCAGTGAACGACGGCGACCGGCAGGCCCTGCGGCGGGCGCCCGGCGGCGGTACGCCGTCCGGGGACACTCCGGCGCGCCCGGACCCGTCCGGCACCGGCCCCGACCGGCCGGGTCGCCCGGGGCGGACCGCCACGGTGCTGACCGGACTGGCCGCGCTGGCCGCCGCGGCGACCGCCGTGGTGGCCGGGCTCGCGATGGCCGGCGGCGACCGGATGGGCATGGTCCTGCCCCTGGCCGCGGTCACCGGGCTGCTGGTGGCGGCCCTCGCGGTCACCCGCTTCGCCGCGTACGTCCTGCTGATGCTCGCCGTCCGGTCCTGCGTCGACCTGTTCAAGCTCAGCGGCCCGACGGCCGGCCGGGCCGCCGGCGGCGAGGCCACCCGGGCGATGGACCCGTCGACCCTGCTCGCGGTCCTCTTCCTGCTCGCCGCCGGGCTCTGGCTCGCCGCCCAGCTGCGCCGCGACGGCCGGCTGCGCGGCTCACCGCTCGGCCTGGCCATGCTGCTGGTCGGCGCGACCTGCCTCGTCAGCGCACTGGGTGCCGGCCACCGGATGCCCAGCCTGCTGGAGGCGCTGCGGATCCTGACCGTGGTCGTCATGTTCGTGGTGCTCGAACAGCTCATCCCGGACACCCGGGCGGCGCGGCGGGTGCTGCTCGCCTGCTACGCCTCGCTCGTGCTGGCACTGGGCTACACCGTGGTCATGTCGGTCGTCGGCCAGCCGCCGTCGGAGGTCAAGGGCAGCTTCACCCGGATCAGCGGGCCGTTCAGCCAGTCGACCACCTTCGGCCGCTACCTCATGTTCATGGTCATCTTCGGCTTCGGCATCCACCGTTTCCTCGGCCGCCGCTGGCGGATCGGGTTGACCGTGCTGCTCACCGCCTCGCTCGGCTTCCTGCTGCTGACCAACACCCGCAGCGCCATCCTCGGCGCCGCGATCGGGCTGGTCGTGGTCGCCGTACTGCACCGCAGCCGGAAGATGCTCGTCGGGCTGGTCGTGGTCGCCGTCGCCGGGGTGGCGCTGCTGCCGGCGGTCGGCGAACGGTTCGCCCAGATCACCCAGGAGCGCGCGGTCGGCGGCGGCCCGACCGGCAACACGCTGGCGTGGCGGGTCTCCTACTGGACCGACATCGTCACGCTGGCCAACCGCAACCCGGTCACCGGCATCGGCCCGAACATGACCCAGCGGGAGACCGCCGAGGCCAAGAAGCCGCACAACGACTTCCTGCGGGCGTACGTCGAGACCGGGGCGCTCGGCCTGCTCGCCTACCTCGCCATGATCGTGCTGATCCTGCACACCGCCCGGGAGGCCCTGCGCCGGGCACCGCCGGGCAGCCTCGACCGGGGGATCGCGGTCGGGTTCGCCGGCTGCGCCGTGGCGTTCGTCGCGGTGAGCGCCGCGTCCAACGTCATCTCCAACGTGGTCACCCTGTGGTATCTGTTCGCCTTCGCCGCCGCGGCGAGCGCCGTCGCCCGTACCCCGGTGGGTGCCGGGCCCGCCGGCCCGACCGTCCCGGCGGTGGCCGGGCCGGGCGGCGCAACGTCAACCTGAGAAACGCACATCCGAGTGGGGAGCGCAAGCGTGGAGATCGTCGACTACCTGCGGGTGGCCCGTCGGCGGCTGTGGGTCCTGGTCGCCGTGCCGGTGGTCGCGACCGGGGCGGCGGCGGCCATCGTGCTGCTCGCCCCGCAGCAGTACGTCGGCACCGCCTACGTGGCGGCGCCCGCGCTCGTCGGCGGCAGCGCCGCCCAGCAGTACACCGGAACCCAGGCCGCCAACCAGTTCGTGGCCTCGTTCGCCGCCGCCGCCACCTCGCCCCGGGTCGTCGAGCAGGTCGCCGGCGACACCGGCGTACGCCCCGCGACGCTGCGGGACGGGATCGCCGTGGAGCAGGTCGGCGCGAGCAGCCAGCTCGAACTGACCTTCACCACGCCGAACCGGTCCACCGTCGTGCCGGTGCTGGAGTCGACCACCCGGCGGGCCCTGACGTTCCTGTTCTCCTCCCAGGTCGCGATCGCCACCCAGCAGGTCGAGGCGGCCCGCGCCGACGTCACCGCGGCGACGACCGCGATCAGCGAGTGGGAGAGGGAGAACAGGGTCTCCCAGCCGGACAAGATCTATCAGGCCACCCTCAACGAGATGGCGACCCTGCGCCAGCAGCAGCTCTCGATGCAGGCGGTCGGCAACGGCCGGGGGGCCAGCGCGGCGGCGGCGGCCATCGCCGCCGGGCAGAAGCGGCTCGACGAGATCGGCCCGAAGCTGCCGGACTACCAGGCGCTGCTGGCCCAGCGGGACGCCGCGACCAGCGCCCTGGCCCGGGCCCGGGAGGCGCTCCAGGGCGCCAACGCCCAGCTCCAGGCCGCCGACCCGGCGCAGGCGACCAGCATCAGCGCCGCCGCCCCGGTGTCGCGGATACGCGGCCTGGTCGGCACCGCCCTGCCGGTCGGCGCGGCGGGTCTGCTCGTCGCCGTAGTCCTGGTCGCCCTGCTGGAACTGCTCTCCCGCCAGCGCACCACCCCGGCGCCCGCCGCCGCGGCCACCCCGGCGGACGCTCCCGCCGCCGAACCGGAGTCCGGCCCGGCCCGGCCGGCCACCGGCCGGGTCGCCGGCGGCCCGCTGCGGTCGGTACCGCTCGGCAAGTCGGAGGGGCCCGCCGTACCCGGCGCCCGCCGGCCGATCGCCGACGACGACACCGTCACCCTGCCCGCCATCGGCTCGACCGGCCCCATTCCACCGGGCCGGCGCGGACCGAACCGGTGACCGCCGGTACGGCGGCCCCGGCCGGTACCCCGAACGACGCGGCGGACTCCGGCGACCGGCACATCCGCGGCATCGCCCGGGGCGGCAGCCTCAACCTGGTCGGCGCGCTCCTCAGCCAGGGCGCCGTCTTCCTGATCATGCTGCTGCTGGCCCGCAGCCTCGGCATGACCGAGGTCGGCCGGTACGCCCAGGGCTACGCCATGCTGTCCCTGCTCGGGCTGCTGTCGCTGTCCGGGTTCCGGGCCGGGCTGACCCGCTTCGTCGCCGTACACCTCGCCGACGACGATCCGGCCACCATCCGCGGCACGATCCGGCTCGGGCTGGGCATCTCGGCAGTGTCGTCGACGGTGATCGCCGTCGGGCTCGCCGCCACCGCGCCCTGGCTGGCCGGGCTGCTCAACGACCCGGAACTCACCACCCCGCTGCGGCTGGTCGCGCTCACCCTGCCCGCGCTGACCATCTGCGAGGCGGCGCTCGCCGCCACCCGGGGCTGGCGTACGCAGCGGCCGTACACGCTGATCGGCCAGATCTACGAGCCGGGCGCCCGGCTGGCGCTCACCGCCCTCGCCCTCGTGCTCGGCGGCGGGGTGATCGGCGCCTTCTGGGCGCTGGTCGGCGCCGCCTGGTCGGCCGCCGCGCTCGCGGTGCTGGCCCTGGTGAGGATGCTGCGCAAGGTGGCGCCCGCCGAACCGGCCTACCGGCCCCGGCAACTGTTCAGCTTCTCGACGGTGAGCTGGGTGTCGTCGCTGTCGTCGACCGGCCTGATCTGGGTCGACACGCTGCTGCTCGGCTTCTTCGGCAGCGACGAGATCGGCGTCTACAACGTCGCGACCCGGCTGGTCACCGTCGCCATCTTCGTGCTCGCGCCGATCAACGCGGCGTTCGGGCCGTACATCGCCTACCTCTACCACCAGGGCCGGTTCGACGACGTACGGCGCAGCTACGGCGCGGTCACCGGTTGGATCGTCCGGCTGTCGTTGCCCGCCTTCGTCGCCCTGCTGGTATTCCCGACCGACCTGCTGCGCATCTTCGGCGGCGACTTCACCACCGGCGCCGCTGTCACCATGATCCTTGCCGCCGGGCAGCTCGTGAACGCCGCCACCGGCCCGTGCGGCACGCTGCTCAACATGTCCGGCCGGGTGGCCGTCAACATGTACGACAACCTCGCCGCCCTGGTGCTCAACATCGGGCTCAACATCTGGCTCATCCCGGCGTACGGCATCGTCGGTGCGGCCAGCGCGTGGGCCGCCTCGCTGGCCGCCGTCAACATCGCCCGGGTGATCCAGGTCCGCGGCCTGATCCAGGCCCTGCCGTTCACCACGGGTATGGCCAAGGGGTTGGCCGCCGGGGTGGCCGCCCTGCTGGCCGGGCTCGTCGTCCGGTGGCTGCTGCCCGGCGGCCCGTTCCAACTCGCCGTCGGGCTGGCCGCCGTCGTGGCGACCTACCTCGGGGCGGTCCTCGCCCTCGGGCTCAGCCGGGAGGACGTCATGGTGCTGCGTACCCTGATCCGTCGCCGCCGCAAGGAGGCCACCGCGTGAGCTCCTCGCGATCTTGCAGTTATCTCCCCCTTATGTCCACTTTGTCGGGCGACAAGTGCAAGATCGCGGGGAGGGCGGCGTGACGGCGCGACGCGGCGTCGTCGACCTGGCGCGGCGGGCGGTGCGGGGCTCGCGGGCGTACGCACGGGCGGCGGTGCCCGGTGCGGTCGGCGCACTGCCCGACTTCCTCGTCATCGGCGGCCAGCGCTGCGGCACCACCTCGCTCTACCACTACCTCGCTTCACACCCGCGAATCCGCACCGGCACCGGCAAGGAGTTGCAGTACTTCACCCTGCACCACCGGCGCGGCACCCGCTGGTACCGGGCCCACTTCCCGCGCACCGGCTCCGACGAGCGCACCTTCGAGGCCAGTCCCTACTACCTCTTCCACCCGGAGGTGCCGGCCCGGGTGGCGGCGACCCTGCCGGACGCCCGGTTCGTCGCCCTGCTGCGCGACCCGGTCGAGCGGGCCTACTCGCACTACCTGCACACCCGCTCGTACGGCGCCGAGCCGCTGGACTTCGCCGCCGCGCTGGCCGCCGAACCGGACCGGCTGGCGACGGCCCTGCGCGCCGGCCCGGACAGCCGTACCGCGCACGCCGCCCTGCGCAACCACTCGTACGCGGCCCGCGGCCGGTACGCCGAACAGCTCGAACGGTGGTTCGCGCACGTACCCCGGGACCGGGTGCTGGTGCTGCGCAGCGAGGACCTCTACGCCGACCCGGCCCGGGTCTACGCCGACGTGCTGCGCTTCCTCGGCCTCGAGCCGTACACCCCGGACGGGTTCGCCCGGCACACCCGCCGGGTCGACCGCGGCGAATCCGGCCTCACCGACGGGATCCGCGCCGAGCTGACCGAGGCGTTCGCCCCGCACAACGCCCGCCTCGCCGACCTGCTCGGCTGGCCGGCGACCTGGTGACCGGGCGGCCCGGCCGGCCGGTCACCGGGCGTACGGCTCAGCGGGCCGGCTGGTAGTCGCCGGTCAGCCGGCCGAGCTTCAACGCCAGGTGCAGGCAGAGCCGCTCGTTGCCGTCCTTCAGGTCGGTCTCGGCGAGCTGTTCCACCCGCTGCAACCGGTAGTAGAGCGTGGTGCGGTGCAGCCGCAACCGCTCCGCCGTGGCGTGCGCGTTGCCGGCCAGGTCCAGATATGCCTCCAGGGTTTCCAGCAACACCTGGTTGGCCTCGTCGCGCAGCAGCCGTTCCAGGCCGGGATGCACCCCGCCGACGTCCAGGTGCTGGTCGCCGAGCCGGGTCAGCACCCGGTAGATCCCCAGGTTGGACCAGGCGACGATGCGACCCAGCGCGGAGAGCTGCACACCGACCCGGGCCGACTGCAACGCCTCGTCGTACGAGCCGAGCCCTTCGGCCAGCTCGTCGTAGGTCTGTCCGATGCCGACCACCGTACGGGTGATCGAGGCGAGCCCCCGGGTGGTGTTCTGCAACGCCTCGTCGAGGTGGGTGGCGGCGGCCTCCGGCGCGGGCCGGCCGGCACCGTTCGCCCCACACATCAGCAGCACACCGTGGTCGTGCCGGATCAGGTGCAGGGCGGCCCGGGTGCCGATCCACCGGCGGGTGTGCACCAGCGCCTGTTCCAGGGCGATCCGGCCGACCTCGTCGGGCGGCTGCCCGCCCGGGGTGACCAGGTGGGCAACCAGGGCGGTGGTCGGCCCGTCGGCGGCGATCACGCCCTCCTCCAGCAGCGCCCGTACGGCGTGGGCCCGCGACGTCGGCGCGTCGACGAGCAGCGTACGGGCCGCCTCGGTCTCCCGTTGCGAGGCGAGTTCGCCGAGCAGGTTCTCCCGGTACAGCGCCAGCGACAGGTCGGCGGTCGCCTCGCTGGCGAGCTTGATGTCGTCGTCGGTCATCGTGCCGTCGGCGTCGATGAACCACACGAAGCCCAACAGCAGGTCGTCGTGGCAGATCGGCAGGCAGACCCGGGGGAGCAGGTCGAGTTCGGGGCAGGCGGGGGTACGGACCGGCGTCCGGGACTGGAGCACGCCGGCCTGACGGAACCAGGCGATCACCTCCGGGGTCGTCTGCCGCCGCAGGATCGAGGCCCGGCGTACGGTGTCCATCGGCTCGGCGTGTTCGCTGTAGACGACCACCCGCTGGCGCCGGTCCTCGATCAGCGCCGGCCGACCGACGCGCGCGGCGAGTCCGTCGACGATGGTTTGCAGCTCGGCCAGCATCCAGCTCCCCGCGTTCGTGCCAAGTTCAGACGTTTAACATTTCGCTGATCTTGTCCCGGCGCAAGTCCTCGACCCGACAGAAGTTCTGTCCGGCCCGCCGCGTCTCTCAGCATCTGTCCGATGACCGGTGTGACAGCAGTCTCTACCGTTCGGCGTACCTGACGGTGTCCGGCCGGCCAGGACTGGGACCGTGCGGGAGGAATGGGATGACCGGTGCGACCGGGATGGCCGACCTGGACGGTATCGACGGCGTAGACGGCGACCGGCCGTGGCGCGGTGTCGTGGCGGCCCTCGTGACGCCGTTCGGTGCCGACCTGCGGGTCGACTTCGACCGTCTCCAGGAGCACGTCCGGTGGCTGGCCGCCGAGGGCTGCGACGGGTTCGCCGTGGCCGGCCCGCTGGGGGAGTACCAGACCCTGACCGACCGGGAGCGGTCCGACGTGCTGCGGGCCGTCGTGCAGGCGGCGCCGGCGGACCGGTCGGTGCTCGCCGGGGTCAGCGGGTACGGCAGCCACCAGTCGGCGTACTGGGCGGAGCAGGCGGCCCGGGCCGGGGCGCACGCGGTGCTGGCCCTGCCGCCGACCGGTTACCAGGCCCGCCCCGCGGAGGTCGTCGCCCACTACCGGGAGATCGCGGCCGCCGGGCTGCCCGTGGTGGCGTACAACGACCCGGGCGAGACGGTGATCGACCTGACCCCGGAACTGCTGGCCACGGTCGCCGAGATCGACGGCCTGGCCGCCGTGCAGGAGGCGAGCGGCGACGTACGGCGGTTGCACCGCATCCGGATGCTCTGCCCGCACGTCGACGTACTGGCCGGTGTGGACGACCTGGTCCGCGAGCTGGTGGTCTTCGGGGCCGCCGGCTGGATCGGCGGGCTGCCCAACGCGCTGCCCCGCCAGGCGGCGTGTCTCTACCGCCGCTTCGCCGACGGTGACGCGCACGGTGCCACGGCCCTGTACGCCGCGCTGTATCCGTTGCTGAGCTGGGATTCGCGGCCGGAGTCGGTGCAGGCGCTCAAGTGCACGATGGAGGTCGCGGGCCGGTACGGCGGCCCCTGCCGGCCGCCGCGGGTGCCGCTGCCGACGGTCGACGCGACCCGGCTGCGCCGCGACGTCGAGCGGGCGCTGGCCGCCGCCGGCCACTGATCCATCACCGCCGTTGCCGTGGTCGGGCGGCTGCTCAGGAGCTTGTGAACAAGCTCCTTCAGGTGTCGGAAGTCCTCCGTTCACCTGCCGACATATGCATGGTGACGGGCGTGTCGCCGGCCTCATAGATTCCCGGCACGGCGCACGTTTCAGCTCTTGACCCCCAAGGTCGTGCGCCGTTCCACCCTCAACGAGAGGTGACTTGATGCACCTTGTCAACGCCAAGCGACCGCGCGTGCGACGCTCGGTGATGGTTGCCGCGGTGGCGACCGCGCTGGTCGCTTCCGTGGCGACCACGCCGGCGTCTGCCGCTCCGGGCAACCCGGCCGGCAGCAACGCCCCCTTCGGAGTGATCGATCCGCAGAACTGGCAGAACCCCGACGCCATGACGTGGAACGACTACAAGGCGATCCCGAACACCAACTGGGCCGACCCGAATGTCCGGGGCTCGGTCCGCAACTTCAACATCGCGCTGGTGACGCTGGACTACGTCGACCAGCCGTTCGTGATCACGCAGCGGGCCCGGTCGTCTATCTTCGGCAACCCGCAGTCGACCGCCGCCAACATCCCGCGGGACCAGGTGGCGACGTTCTACAAGGACTTCCTGAACACGCCGAACACCCTCAACAAGGGCCACACGCTGCACGAGTACTGGATGGAGGACTCGGAGGGCCGCTACGGCGTGGACCTGACCGGCTTCGGTCCGTACACGCTGCCGCACAAGTCCTACCACTACGGTATCGACAACAGCATGAACCCCGGCATGTGCCCCAGCGGGGAGACCTGCAACCGGAACATCCGGACCGACGGCCTGGGCATGTGGCGCGCGGCCATCGGTGAGGAGGCCGCCAGCCAGTTCGAGCTGATCTTCATCCTCGGCGCGGGCCAGGACGAGTCGGCCACCTGGCAGGAATTCGGCGAGATGATGTTCCAGACCAAGGAGGACGTGCCGGACGCGTGGGGCCCGCCGGACCCCAACATGCCGAACTACGCGCGTACCCGGTACGTCGAGTGGACCTCGTGGAAGGCGGCGGCCGGTATCTGGCCGAACGCCGGCGGCGGCTCCTCGACCCAGGCCGAGAGCTCCGGCATGGGTGTCTACGCCCACGAGCTGAGCCACCTGCTCACCATCGGTGACAACTACAACAACCCGTACGGCACACCGCTCCGCCGGGCGTACACCGGCATCTGGAGCATGATGTCGCGCGGGTCGTTCAACGGTCCGGGCGGTCCGCACACCCGTTGGCAGATCCCGCCGGTCAACGGTGGCTCGATGGGCTCGCTGCACACGCTGCGCGACAAGATGAAGATCGGTCTGATCGGCGAGGAGAACGTGCTGCGGCTGTCCCGTGAGGCCCTGGCCTCCTCGGGCCTCGTGGTTGCCGAGATCACCGCGCGTGCCGTCCAGGCCGGCCCCAACGGCCTGACCGGTATCAACATCGCGATGAACAAGGACCTGTCGCCGGCCTGCACCGTCGCCACGAACCTGCACTGCGACGGCGGCAACTTCAACAACTACACCGTCGAGGTCGTCGACCGGATGGGTGCCGACTCGTTCACCCCGGACAGCGGTGTGCTGCTGAGCAAGACCAAGAACGCCGACAGCGCGCCGTTCCAGTGGGTCATCGACGCGAACCCGCAGGACATCGACATGATCGACTTCTACAAGCCGGACGGCACCCCGCAGAAGATCACCATGGGTGACTACCGGCAGCTGTCGGACGCGCTGTTCCACGCCGGCACCAACTCCGGCAGCGAGTTCGAGTACATCGACGAGGCCAACCGGCTGCACTTCTTCGTCCTCAACCTCAAGCGCGACCAGGACGGCGTGCTGAAGTACACGGTCGCGGTGAAGTCGCTGGACGGCACCGGCGGTCCGAGCACCCACGGTGTCAACCTGTCCAAGGGCACCGTCACCACCCCGAACAGCAAGCCCACCAACCGCGGTGTGACCTGCTCGTTCGACCTGACCAACACCGGTAGCTGGTCGGCCGGTGGCCAGGCCCACCCGGAGAACGTCAACGCCTACACCAAGTCCGACGTCTACCGCCTGTCGGCGGAGGTCGCCGGTCGCGGCTGGCGCGTCGCCCTGCCGAACGAGCTGGCGACCGCCAAGTTCGGCCAGTCCACCACCGTGAACGTGTCGGTCGGTGCGGCTGCCAACGCGGCGGACACCGGGTTCGTGAAGCTCACCGCCACCTCGGTGAGCGACCCGACCAAGACCCTCACCAAGCAGTGCCGGGTCGAGAAGTGATCTGACCCAGCGCGGCAACGGGGGGTCTCCGGTGGCGCACCACCACCGGAGACCCCCTCCCATTCCGAGGTCAGACTGTTCAGGTGATCGGGCCGATCCGATCCGTTCGATCCGGGAGGATCCATGACTCGACAGCATCGTCGCCGCCGACTGGTGGCCACGCTGCTCCCGCTGCTGCTGGCCGGTGGCGTCACCGCGGGCTGCACCGGATCGGATCCGGCCGAGGACGGCGACCCGATGACGATCCGCCTGCTCGTCCGGGAGTTCAACCTGCGCGAGATCGGGGTGGACTGCGCCGGCAGCGGCGCCTACCTGTTCGTGCACCGCACCGCGCCGTACCGCCTCGTCGACGGGGACGGCGCGGAACTGGCCA
This sequence comes from Polymorphospora rubra, assembly GCF_018324255.1. Taxonomy (GTDB): domain Bacteria; phylum Actinomycetota; class Actinomycetes; order Mycobacteriales; family Micromonosporaceae; genus Polymorphospora; species Polymorphospora rubra. Next base: position 810,004 of record NZ_AP023359.1, on the reverse strand, counting down.
GCGGGGAGCTGCCGACCGGCACCTCCATCGCGGCCTTCGAGGAAGACCTGGAGGTACCCCGGGTGCCCACGTTCTGCGAGTTCGCCGTACCGGTCACCGTGCCCAAGCGGGACGCGTACCAGCTCGTCATCGACGACCGGCCGCCGATCGCCCTGACCACCGACCGGGAGAACCCCGAGGGCGGCCCGTCCCTGGTGGCGGTGATCCCGTGAGGAAGAAGCTACTGCCCGCGATCCTGGTCGCCGCCGCCCTGGTCCTGGGCGCCTGCACCGGCGGCGACGACACTCCGGAGAAGCGGGCCGGGGGAGCGCACGCGCTGCCCGGCCCGGCCCCGACCGGCCTGGCGCTGAAGGCGCCGCCGACCGACTCGCCGACCGCGCCCCGCTTCTCGGCCACCCTCACCGACGGCACCGACGTCGACGTGAGCACCCTGTGGGCCGACCGCCCGGTCGTGCTCACCTTCTTCAGCTCGTGGTGCACCATCTGCGCCGACCGGCAGGACGCGATGAGTGAGCTCGCCCGTACCTACCAGGACCGGGTCGTCTTCCTCGGCGTCGCCGGTGAGGACGAGGCCGACCCGCTCGACGAGTACCTGCGTACGCACAAGGTCGAGTATCCGGTGGTGCTGGACGAGTCGATGAACGTCTGGCGGGCGTACGCGGTGCGGGAACCCCCGGCCGTCGTCATCCTCAGCAAGGACGGCCGGCTGCTGCGCGGCTGGCCCGGCGGCATCGACGCCGCAACCCTCGACACGCAGCTCAAGGAACACATCCTCGGCTGAGTCCCCGCCGACCCCGACCGCCCGCGACCGACCGTCCACGCTGGACGACGGGCGCGGGCGGTCGCCGTTCAGGACCAGTCGTGGGCGGTCGCGGCGATCAGCTTCGCCGACTCGGCCGGATCGAGCGCGGCCTCGCACAACTGGTCGTACGCGTACGCGAACCGCTGGCTGCGCGGCGCCTCCAGGTAGAACCGGCCGGCGAGGTTCTCCAGGTAGGCCACCTCCGGGTAGGGGTCCGGCATCTCGAACAGGGTGAACGCGCCGAACACCTGGGGACGCAGGGTGGCGTCCGGCGGCAGGACCCGGATCTCGACGTCCCGCTCCCGGGCCAGCCGGGTCAGCTGGGTGAGCTGCTCGCGCATCACCCGGGCGTCGCCGAACGGCCGCCGGAGCACCGCCTCGTCGACCACGACCGACAGGCGGGTCCGGCCCGCCTCGACCACCCGCTGGCGCTCCATCCGCCGGTCGACCCAGCGGGCGACCCGCTCGGGACGTACCTTCGGCCCCTCGACCAGGCGGACCGACGCCTCGGCGTACGCCCGGGTCTGCAACAGCACGTGCAGCATCGCGGTGTCGTACAGGCGGATCGTGGTGGCCTGCTCCTCCAGCCACAGGTAGTCGACGAAGGTACTGTCGTAGACGGCGTCGGAGAAGTCGACGTCCCACTGGTCGCTGCGCCAGGTCTCGGTGCACAGCTGTCGCAGCCGGGCCCGGTCCTGCGCGTCGAAGACGCCGTACAGGTCGAGCAGGGCGACCACGTCGTCGTGTTTGAAGGGGAGTTCGGCGCGCTCGAACCGGCCGAGCGAACTGTAGTCGTATCGCAGGAAGCTGGCGGCTTCCTGCAGGGTCATTCCGCGCTCGACGCGCAGGTCCCGTAACTGAATCCCCAGCCACTGGGCACGCAGGGTCTTTTTCACGGGCTCTTTGAACGGCATGAGAACCTCTCCGCGGTACGAAAATCGGTGCCGTTGATCCAAGCGCTCGCCGCCTGGAATCTGGCCATCGCGGTTTTCGGTGCCCTCCGCCGTGGCGGGCGGAGAGGTGCGGAAAGTCGGCCCCGGGGCGATCCGGGAGGGGTACGAATTGGGCATGCACTGTCTAGCACGGGAGGTGAGTTGCTGGCGAATTCCGGCACCCGGGTGATTGGCACACCGGCTCGAATCCGTCGGTGGTCCTCCGTACTGACGAATCGTCGGCGACCGGCGGACCGAAACGTGTTCGGGCGCCCGGCGAATCCGTGATGAATTCGTCGAGCGCCCGAAAGGGAGAGGCACTTCCTTTTCCGCGGCGGAAGGTCCGTCGCCGCCGGCGGGAGAAAGGGACCGGCCCCCGGGAGGACGCGTCAGGTCGTCTCCCGGGGGCCGCGCCGCGGGCTGGCACTGGCCCGCGACGTGTTGCATGGGTCCGGGCGCCAGGGAGGTCTCCGGCGCCCGGACCCGGTATCAGAGCCCCGCGGCGTGGGCCGCGGCCGTACCGCCCACGATGGGCAGGACGATCCGGCTGGTCTTCAGCGCCAGGTCGATGTTCGCCCGGTTCTGGTCAGCCTGGCTGGAGTACTGCGGGTAGCTACCCACGACGATCACGCCGATCCGGTGGCCCGGCTTGAAGACGTAGTCCTCGGGCAGCAGCGGGAAGTCGTAGTTGTACGCCTGTCCCGGCACCAGCGGCACCGCGTTGCGGATCGACTGGCGGTTCTTGGCGTCGTGGACGCCCTTGGTCACCAGCTCCTGGTCGGCGGTCCAGACCCGGGTCTGGGTGTGCTTGTAGCAGGCGTCGTCGACGGCGCTGCTCTCGCCCCAGCAGTCCTCGGTGGTCAGCGTGATGATGCCGTCGTTGCCACCGCGGTGGTGGACCCGCTCGTCGGTGCCGTAGTCGACCAGGATCACGCCGAAGTGGGTGCTGGTCTTGTCGGCGGCGGCCCGGATCTTCAGCCGCGGCGTGCCGGAGATGTGCAGCGGCGCGGTCAGCGGCTCGGACAGGAACGCCAGCTTGTTCGGGCTGGGCACGTCCGGGTTGTTGATCATGGCGTTCTGGCTCTGCGTCGGGCTGTCCTGCCAGGACAGCGTCGTCGGCTTGGCCACCGGCACCAGGCCGAGGCCGCCGGCGCCGCCGGTGCCCGGCTGGAAGAACACCTCGGTGTCGGTCATGCCCGGGACCGGCCAGTCGGCGTACGTGGCGAACACGTTGGCGGAGCGCTCGACGTCGGCCCGCGGCTCGTCCATGATGCCGTTCTGGATGTCGTGGAGCCAGAAGTCGAACCAGCGGTGCAGGGTGGACACCCACTCGCCCCGACGGAAGTCGAACGGGTCGATGTGGCCGGTCTGGTTCAGCCACAGCTTGCGCGGGATGTCGTACTCGGCCAGCGCGTACCAGTACTTGCTGAAGTGGTCGGCGCGGACGTTGTCGTCGTTGGTGCCGTGCACGAGGAAGACGCTGGCGGTCTGGTTCTTGACCTTCTTGACGTAGCTGCGCTCGTTCCAGAAGGCGGTGTAGTCGCCGTGCTCGTCGCCGTCCTCGAGCGCGAGCTGGTCCCGGACCGGCTTGCAGTAGTCGCGGCGGTCCGGGTTGGTGACGATGTTCGCCAGGTACGACGGGTAGCTGTTGCCCCGGGTGATGACGCCGTTGCTGCGGGTGTAGTCGTAGTACTCCGACGGGCCGCCGATCGGGACGATCGTGGTCAGGCCCTTCACGCCGGTGGTGGCGGTCGCCATCGCCAGCGAGCCGTCGTACGACTTGCCGATCATGCCGGACTTGCCGTTGTGCCAGTCGGCCTTGACGACCTCGCCAGCGGCGTTGCGGGCGGTGGCCCGGCCGTTCAGCCAGTTGATCGCCTGCTTCGCGCTGAGGTTGTCCTCGTTGGCGTTGGTGGTCGGGCAGCCGGTGGAGTTACCGGTGCCGACCATGTCCAGCAGGATCACCGCGTAGCCACGCGGCACGAAGTAGTTGTCGTACCACAGCGGCCACTTGTCGAGCAGCCCGTCGCCGTCCAGGTCGACCTTGAGCTCGGACTCGTTGCCGCGGCCCAGCGTCGTGTAGTACGGGCTGGCGTCCATGATGACGGGCACCTTGAGCCCGTCTTCGGTCGCCTTCGGGCGCATCACGTCGAACGCGATGATGTCGCGCAGCCCGTCGCCGTCGCTGTCGAAGGTGGAATCGATGAAGAGCCGTTCCCGGATCGCGTCGCTGTATCCGAAGACGGGCTGGGTGACCCCGTCGGCGACGACGATCTCCGGGGTGTCCACGGCGAGGGCGTTCGGCGCCGCCCCGAGTACGGCGAGCGCGGTCGCGGCGACCGCCGCCACGCCCACCCGCCATGATCTATGTGTCCGACCCATGCGCACTCCTTGAGGTCCCGAGGTGCGTGCAGGTTATGGGCCGGTTCGACGATCGAACCATATGCACTTGTCGGAACCTGCCCCCGCAGGTCTTCGACGTGGCGCGGAGGCGGGCGGGGGCCATCGTGTGGGTAACGCGGGGGCAACCCGCCGGTAATGCGCGACGGCCGGCCCGCTGGTGCGGGACCGGCCGTCACGGTGTGGATCAGCGCAGGGTGGCGAGGATCTGTTCGGCCGTCCGGTCGCCCTGGACGATGATCGGATTGTCCGAGATGGAAGTGTCGGTGGCATCTGTGGCGTTCGCGCCGGCCGGGCCGGCCCGCAGCCCCGGTGTTGCCGGCAGACTTGCCGACGAACCGGCGGCGGTCCAGAGGACCAGCGTGGTCGCGCCGGCCCGCTCGAACGCCACCCCGGTCACCTGGTCCCGGCTCACCGCGGTGACGGTCGCGCCCCGCGAGGCGGCCACCAGGACCTCCATGATCCGGCCGGCCTCCCGCTCGGTGCCGTCCGGGTCGAGCAGCCCGTAACGCACCTCCGAGCCGGCCCGGTTGTTGGGGTTGTAGGCCAGCGGCAGCCACATCACCTGCCGGATCCCGCCGGCCAGCAGCGCGGTGACCACCTTGGTCATCTCGCCGGCCCGGCTGGCCGCGTCGCCGTCGCCGTCGCGCCAGAACTGGCCGACCTCCCACGCCTCCATCGGCACCCCGGCCGGATTCTCGGCGCGCAGGTAGTCGAGCAGCGCCGGTACGCCGTCCGGATGCTCGTAGTAGTGCACCTGGCGGACCTGGACGACGCCCTCGTCGATCAGCCGTTCGGTGACGGCCAGGAAGGCGACGTTGCGGGCGTTGGCCTCGTTGGTCAGGGCCCGGTCCAGGCTGGCCGCGTCGCGTACCTCGGGGATCTTCTGGCCCCGGGTGCCGATCCGGCGGGCGAAGTACGCCCCGTACGCGCGGACCGCCGCGTCGGTGTCACCGGCCCTGGCCAGCCGGTCGACCACCCCGAACCCGTACGCGACACTGCTGATGCCCGAGTCGACCACCTTCGCCCGCGGGTCGGCCGCGTGGATCGCCTCGGCGGCGGCCCGCACCAGCGTGGCGTAGTCCTCCGGGGTGCCCGACCAGTACTGCGGCGCGTTGACCTCGTTCTCCACCGCGAACTGCGTGACCCCGTACGGCGCGTACCGTTCCACCACCGAGCGGACGAACGCCTGGTAGGTGGCCATGTCGAGCGGCATCGCCGACTCGGTCTTGTTGGCCTGGCCACGGGTGTGCTGGGCGGTACCGCCGGTCGCCCAGCAGACCCCGGTGCGGATCTTCAGGTTGAGCACGATGCCCAGGTCGCGGCTGCGCTGCGCCACCCGGTCGACCGCGGCCCAGTCCACCTGCCCCCGGGTCTTCTCCATGGCGCACCAGGTCAGCTCGTGATAGGTAGCCGAGCCGGAGATCTTGCGCAGGTACGGCGTGAACTGGTCGTAGCGCGACCAGTCCCAGTGCGCCCCGAACGGGTTGGCGCCCTCCGGCACCACCAGCGGCGGCCCGCCGGACGGGGCCGGCGCCGAGGTCGACGGGTCCGGGCCGGGCGGCGGCGCCGGATCCGGCTCGTCGGCCGTGCACGCCACCGAGGCCGCCAGCACGACCGCGACCAGCCCCGCCACCAGGGCCGACCGCCGCCGGCCGGCCGGGTGCCCGGCCCGCGCCCGCATCACCGGTACCCCAGTTCGCGCAGCGTGGACCGGGAGAAGACGAAGACCAGCAGCCGCAGCAGCGGATCGAGCTCCCGACGGTACGTACCGACCCGCGAGCCGTAGATCGGCGCGTCGGTCTTCGCCGCCGCCCGCCGCCGGTCCGCCTCCACGGTGTACTTCGCGGCCACGTCGTGCTGCTTGTCGCCGTATTCCAGGACGTCCGGCTCCCACGGCTCGCCGAGGAACTCGAACAGGGCCCGCATCGTCTTCTCCGGTTCGTTGACCGCGTCCTCGTAACGCAGTTCGTGGTAGCGGTCGGCCGGCAGTTCCCGGCCGGCGGCGCGGGCGGTGTGGATGTAGCGCGGCCACTTCACGACGCACTTCACCGCCGACCAGTAGCCGAACCGCTTGCGGTGCGACACCACGACGTCGCGGCCGTCGCGGATCACGTGCACGATCTGCGCGTCCGGGAAGACCTTCGTCACGAACGGCAGCGACATCGCGTACAGCGGGGTCTTGTCCGCCCAGCGGGCCTTGCCGCGCCCGGTGGCGTAGTCGTGGTGGATGCCGCCGAAGAAGTCGGCGATGCGGCGCAGCCAGTCGTCCTGCGGGAAGCCGAAGCGGGCCAGCCGCTCCCAGTCCCGGCCGACGATACGTTCGAGGTCGGTCAGGAACCGGGTCTCGGGGCCGCAACTGATGCGCGAGTGCGAGTCGAGCACCAGCCGCAGCATCGTGGTGCCGGACCGCTGGCAGCCGACCAGGAAGATCGGTGCGGTGGACGGGGTCGGCTCGGTCACGTACCGCCTCCAGTTTTCGCCGCCACGGGGCCGCCGGCCGCGACCAGGCGTTCGGTCAGCCGGTCGCACAGGTCGCGCACCCGGGGGTCGATCGGTAGCCGGTCGCGGCGCGGGGTCCGCCGCTCGACGTGGGCGGACAGCGCCGGCCGGTACGGGAAGTCGAGGAAGTCGCACATCCGGCCCACCTGACCGGCCGGGTCGGTCACCAGCGCGTCGTAGCCGCACAGCAGGACGTCGGCGCGGGTGTGCAGGCCGAGCCGGAAGAACAGGTCGTTGCGGACGTACCAGAACAGTGCGGCGGCGGTGTGCGGGTCCATCCGCGCGTGGTCGAAGCCGTGGATCAGCTCGTACGTCGCCGCGTCCAGCCGCTGTCCCTGCCAGCGCCCGCCGATCGTGCCGTCGGCGATGGCCCGCAGCGCCCGCAGGTTGGCGTCGCCGAACTTGGCGACCTCGGAGCGGGCCCGGTCGTCGACGTCGCGCCACATCCACAGTGCCCGCCCCGGTGCGAGTCCCGGCAGGGCCAGCAACTCGTCGACCCGGTGCGTCTCGCACAACGGCTTGACCAGCACGTACGCGTGCCGGCTGCGGCGGACCACGGCGCTGAGCACCTCGTCGGAGCGCAACTGGAAGCGGTGGAAGACCTGCCGGTCGTTCTCGTTGCGGACCTCGAACTCGGGTGCGTTGTCCAGGCCGCGGACCAGCATGTTGGTGCCGGAACGCTGCAGGCCGACGAGGTAGACCGGCACCGCCGCGCCGGGCACCACCCTGTGCCGCAGCCGCCAGCGGGCCTTGCCCAGGCCGGTGCGCAGCCGCTCGACCGGGTTGAGCCGGTCCTCCTCGATGAGCCGGCCGATGCCCTCGGTCCGGGCCCAGCGGACGTGCCGGGCGATCCGCCGCGCCGTGTACGTCAGCGCCGAGGGTTCGTCGTCGGCCACCGTTCCTCCTCCGCCGCCGGATGCCACCGGCCGTCGGTATGCCCTCTCCGCCGTCCGTCGGTCGCCTCCGCCGCCGGTGCCACCAGCCTCGACAGCCGGTCCGGGCGAGGTCGGGCGGTGCCAGGCTATACACACGATCCGGCCACAGGCCAGGCCACGGAACTAACGGGCATTCAGGGATCATCCGTTCAGTCAGTTGAAGATCATGAACTGGACGGACCGGGCGGCCCTGAATAGCGTGAGGCTCCAAGTCGGCGCCCGGACCGGCGTCAACGCGCCGGACGGTCCCGTCCGCCGGTCGAGCTGAGCAGGTCAATGCGCGTCCTCCACGTCAACAAGTTCCTCTACCGCCGCGGCGGCGCCGAGGGCTACCTGCTCGACCTCGCCGAGCTTCAGCGCGGGGCCGGCGACGAGATCGCGTACTTCGGCATGCGGCACCCCGACAACGAGCCGGGCCTGCCGTACGAGCGGCACTTCCCGCCGTACCTGGAACTGGATCCGGCGCCGCGCGGGCTGCGTCCGCGGACGGCCGCCGCGGCCCGGATGGTGTGGTCGCCGGCCAGCCGGCGCGGGCTGGCCCGGGTCATCGACGACTTCCGGCCGGACGTCGTGCACCTGCACAACATCTACCACCAGCTCTCCCCGTCGGTGCTCGCCGCGGCCCGGTCGGCGGGCGTACCGTGCGTGCTGACCATGCACGACTACAAGCTCGCCTGCCCCAGCTACCAGCTGCTGGACGGGGCCGGGATCTGCGACGCCTGCGTCACCGGCGGTCCGCTGACCGCCGCCCGCCGACGCTGCAAGGACGGCTCGCTGGCCGCGAGCGGGCTGCTCGCCGTCGAGTCGTGGCTGCACCGCCGGCTGCGGGCGTACGACCCGGTCGCGGTCTTCGTCAGCCCGAGCCGGTTCCTCGCCGACGTGATGCGCCGGGCCGGGGTGTACCCGGACCGGCTGCGGGTGGTCAACCACTTCGTCGACCTGACCGGCCTGCCGGCCAAGGCGACGCCGGGCGGGGGAGTCGTCTACGCCGGCCGGCTCTCCGCCGAGAAGGGCGTCGACACCCTGGTCGAGGCCGCCGCCGCGCTGCCGCCCGGCGTCCCGGTCGACGTCGCCGGCGACGGCCCGGCCCGGCCGGCTCTGGAGGCGTCGGCCGCGCGGGTCGCGCCCGGCCGGGTCAGGTTCCACGGCCGGCTCGACAAGGCCCGGCTGCACGCGCTGGTCCGGGCCGCCGGGGTGGTCGCGGTGCCGTCGCGCTGGCACGAGAACCAGCCGCTGGCGGTGCTGGAGGCGTTCGCCTGTGGCGTACCGGTCGTCGGCACCGACCTCGGCGGGCTGCCCGAGCTGGTCGAGCCCGGCGTCGACGGCGAGATCGTGCCGGCCGGCGATCCGGCGGCCCTGGCCGCCGCCCTGACGTCGGTCCTCGCCGACCCCGACCGGGCGCTGGCGATGGGAGCGGCCGGCCGGCGCCGGATCGAACGCGACTTCCCGCCGGCGCTGCACCTGCGCCGGCTGCGGGAGGTCTACGCCGAGGCCGCGGCCGGGGGCACGGCCGGCGCCGGCGCCGCGACCGCCGCCCCGGCCGGCGGAGGTGGCCGGTGAGCCGGGTCCGGGTGCTCTACCTCGCCGGCAGCGGCCGCAGCGGCAGCACCCTGGTCACCACGGTGCTCGGCCAGCTCGACGGCTGTTTCGCCGCCGGCGAGCTGCGCTACCTCTGGCAGCGCGGGGTGCTCGACGACCGGCCGTGCGGCTGCGGGCTGCCGTTCGGTAACTGTCCGTTGTGGACGAAGGTGGTCGGTGCGCTGCCGCCGCCCGTCGACGCCGGCCGGATCGCCGCCGGACTACGTGCCCGGCTGCGGATGCGCGGGCTGCCGGGCCTGCTGCGCCGGCACCGCGCGGGCCGGACCGCCGTACCGGCGCATCCCGACGACGCGGTGCTCGCCGCGCTCTACACCGCGCTCGCCGGGGCGCTCGGCCCCGGCGGACCGGGTGGGCCGGTGATCGTCGACTCGTCGAAACTGCCGCCGTACGGGGCACTGCTCGACGGCCTGCCCGGCATCGACCTGCGGATCCTGCACGTCGTACGCGACCCGCGGGCGACCGCGTTCTCGTGGCGTCGGCGCCGGAGCCTGGACGGGGCGCCCGGGGACCGGCTGATGAGCCGCCCGCCGGTGTGGAAGGCGGCGCTGCTCTGGCTGGTGTGGAACGCCGCCACGCTGCGACTGTGGGGGCGCCGGGCGCCGGACCGCTATCTGCGCGTCCGCTACGAGGACTTCGTCGCCGACCCGGCCGGCACCACGGCCCGCATCGCCGCCTTCGCCGGCCTGGATGCCGACCGGCTGCCGTTCACCGGCCCGCACGAGGTACGCCTCGACGCCACCCACTCGGTCGCCGGCAACCCGTCGCGGCACCGCACCGGTCCGGTGCCGGTCACCGACGACAGCGAGTGGATCACCGGGCTGTCCCGGGGCGGATACCTGATCGCCAGTACGGTGACCGCACCGCTGCTGCGCCGGTTCGGCTATCCGTTGCGCCGCCCGGGCCGGCCACCCGACGACCGCCCGGGCCGGCCGGGAACCGACGACCGTCCGGGCCGGCCGGCCGATGTTGCCGGCGGGCGCCGGTCCGACGACGGGGAGGGCTGACACGTGCTGTCAGTGGTGGCCGGCACCGGCCGGTGCGGTTCGACGCTGGTGCAGGAACTGATCGCCCGGCACCCGGGCGTCGGCTTCGTCTCCGGTCTGGACGACAAGCTGTCCCGGCTCAACCTGCGTGGCCGGTTCAACGGTCGGCTCTACCGGGGCTCGGTGCCGCGTCCGGCCGGGATGACCTCGCTCCGGCACAGCCGGCGGCTGCTGGAGCGCGGCCGGCTGCGGGTCGCCCCGTCCGAGGCGTACCAGTTGCTTGACCGGCAGGTGCTGGCCGGGTTCTCCCGGCCGTGCCGGGACCTGGTCGCCGGCGACCTGACCCCGTTCGTGGCCCGGCGGCTGCGGACGTTCTTCGACTCCCGGATCGAGCGGCAGGGCTGCGCGGTGCTGCTCCAGCACGTCACCGGCTGGCCGCGGACCGGGTTCCTGCACGCGGCGTACCCGGACCTGCGGGTGGTCAACGTGGTCCGCGACGGGCGGGCGGTGGCCAACTCGTGGTTGCAGATGGGCTGGTGGGACGGCTGGCGTGGGCCGGACAACTGGATCTACGGCCCGCTCCCCGGCGACCTGCGCGAGGAGTGGGAGGAGTCCGGGCGGTCGTTCCCGGTGCTGGCCGCGCTGGGCTGGAAGATGCTGATGGCGTCGTTCGGCGAGGCGCGCGCGGCGCATCCGGCGGGGCTATGGCTCGACGTCCGCTACGAGGACCTGATCGCCGACCCGCGCGGGCAGGTGGCCCGGACCCTGGACTTCCTCGGGCTGGACTGGTCGCCGGAGTTCGACCGGGGCTTCCGGCGCTACGAGTTCCACGTCGGCCGGGAGGCCGCGTACCGCGACGAACTGACCCCGGAGCAGGTCGCGGCGGTCGAGCGGGTGCTGGAGAAGCCGCTCGCCGAGTGGGGTTACTGAGCGCCGACCGGGCGGCGAACTTTCGCTGGAACGAGCGAAAGGCGTCGTCAAATCATCGAAAGATGTAGACGTATCCACGTGCGCTGATTAATCTGTTCGCAACATACGGCGTCGCGGTGGTCATGGCACACCCCGGCGACGCCCGATCGTCACGGTCCCGGCGCGGCGGCGCGCGCCCGGCCCGAGCCATCCCCAGTCAGGAAGGGATGCACCGCCATGTCCATTTCCCGTGGACGGGCGACCGGCGCCGCACTCGTGCTCGCCGCCGCCACCGTCCTGGTGCAGGCGGCCGGCCCACCGGCCGGAGCCCACCCGATCAACGCCACCGACTTCCAGCAGGTGACCCTCGCCAGAGGTGTGGCCGAGGTCGGCGAGCCGATGTCCCTGGCGGTCCTGCCGGACCGGTCCGTCCTGCACACCGCCCGCAACGGCACGGTGCGCCGCACCGACGCGGCCGGCACCACCACGGTCATCGGCACGATCCCGGTCTACACCCACGACGAGGAGGGGTTGCAGGGCATCGGCGTCGACCCGAACTTCGCCGCCAACCGGCACGTCTTCCTCTACTACGCGCCCCCGCTGTCCACCCCGGGCGGCGACGCCCCGATCACCGGCACCGACTTCTCCGCCTGGCAGGGCGTCAACCGGTTGGCCCGGTTCACCCTCAACGCCGACTTCACCCTCAACACCGGCAGCCAGGTCACCGTCCTCGACGTGCCCGCCGACCGCGGGCTGTGCTGCCACGTCGGCGGCGACATCGACTTCGACGCCGCCGGCAACCTCTACCTGTCGACCGGGGACGACACCAACCCGTTCGACTCCGCCGGCTACGCCCCGATCGACGAGCGGACCAACCGCAACCCCGGGTACGACGCCCAGCGCACCTCGGCCAACACCAACGACCTGCGCGGCAAGATCCTGCGGATCAGGGTCAACGCGAACGGGACGTACTCGATCCCGGCCGGCAACCTCTTCGCCCCCGGCACCGCGCGGACCCGGCCGGAGATCTACGCGATGGGCTTCCGCAACCCGTTCCGGATGAGCGTCGACCGGGCCACCGGCCACGTCTACGTCGGCGACTACGGCCCCGACGCCGGCTCCACCAACCCCAACCGGGGCCCGTCCGGTCAGGTGGAGTTCAACCGGATCACCTCGCCCGGCAACTACGGCTGGCCGTACTGCACCGGCACCAACACCGCCACCGAGACCTACAACGAGTGGGACTTCGCCACCGGCGCCAGCGGGCCGAAGTACGACTGCGCCGGCGGGCCGACCAACAACTCGTTCCGCAACACCGGCCTGACCACCCTGCCACCGGCCCGCGCGGCCTGGATCCGGTACGGCGGCGACGCCGGCACCCCGCCCGCGTTCGGCGGCGGGTCGGAATCGCCGATGGCCGGCCCGGTCTACCGATACGACGCCGCCAACCCCTCGACCACCAAGTTCCCGCAGTCGTTCGACGGACAGTTCTTCGCCACCGAACTCGGCCGCGGCTGGATCAAACCGATCCACCTGAACGCCGACGGCAGCCCCGGCACCATCGACTCCTTCCCCTGGGTCGGCAAGCAGGTGATGGACTCCGCCTTCGGTCCCGACGGCGCGCTGTACGTGCTCGACTACGGCACCGGCTACTTCAACGGCGACGAGAACTCCGCCCTCTACCGCTTCGACCACCTCGGCGGCGGCAACCGGGCGCCGACCGCCGTCGCCACCGCCACCCCGCTGTCCGGCCCCGCCCCGCTGACCGTCAGCTTCTCCTCGGCCGGCTCCGCCGACCCGGAGGGCGGTGCGTTGACGTACGCGTGGGGCTTCGGCGACGGATCCACGTCGACGGCGGCGAACCCGACGAAGACGTACGCCGCCCGGGGGACGTACACCGCGACGCTGACCGTACGCGACCCGCAGGGCGCGACCGGTACGGCGAGCGTGACGGTCAGCGTCGGCAACACCGCGCCGACGGTGACGATCAACTCGCCGCGGAGCGGGCAGCTCTTCTCGTTCGGCGACACCGTGCCGTTCTCGATCACCGTCGCCGACCCGGAGGACGGCGCGATCGACTGCTCCAAGGTCAAGATGACGTACGTGTTGGGCCACGACAGCCACGGTCACCAGATCACCTCGACGAACGGCTGCTCCGGCTCGCTGACCGTGCCCAACGACGGCGAGCACGACGACGCGGCGAACATCTTCGCCGTGTTCGACGCCGAATACACCGACGCCGGCGGGCTCACCACGCACACCCAGCACATCCTCCAGCCCCGACACCGGCAGGCCGAGCACCACAAGACCAGCTCCGGGGTGAACACCTTCGCCAAGGCCACGGCCGAGGGCGGCCGGACCGTCGGTGACATCCACAACGGCGACTGGATCGCGTTCGAGCCGTACAACCTCTCCAACGCCACCTCGTTCACCGCCCGGGTCTCGTCGGCCGGCGTCGGCGGCACGATCTCGGTCCGGGCCGGCTCGCCGACCGGCACCGTGCTCGGCACGGCGACCGTCCCTGTGACCGGCTCCTGGGACACGTTCACCGAGGTCACCGGCACGATCGCCAACCCGCCGGCCGGCACCACCACGCTCCACCTGACCTTCGCAGGTGGCAGCGGCGCGCTGTTCGACGTCGACGCCTTCACCTTCGTCACCGGTACGACGTCCGGCGGCACCGGGCCGGTGGTCGGCCTGGCCGGCAAGTGCCTCGACGTACGAAGTGGTGCGACGGCCGACGGCACGCAGGTGCAGATCTACACCTGCAACGGCACGGCGGCCCAGACCTGGACGCGTAACGGCCAGACGATGCGGGCACTGGGTAAGTGCCTCGACGTGTCGGGTGCGGGTACGGCGAACGGTACGAAGATCCAGGTGTGGACCTGCAACGGGACCGGCGCCCAGGCGTGGTCGCCGCAGGCCGACGGGACGCTGCTGAACCCGGTGTCGGGCAAGTGCCTGGACGTCTCCGGCAACAACTCCGCCGACAGCACCCCGGTGCATCTGTGGACCTGTGGCACCGGCGCCAACCAGAAGTGGACACTTCCCTAGAAAGGAGCAGACCGTGCGTAGATTCGTCAGATCCTCGATCGGCCTCGCCACCGCTTGCCTGGCTGCCCTGGCCTGCACCAGCGCCCCCGCCGGCCCGGCCAGCGCCAGCCCCACCGACGCCCCGTACGACGTGCTGGTCTTCTCCAAGACCGCCGGCTTCCGCCACGACTCGATCCCGATCGGCATCCAGACCATCCGCGACCTCGGGGCGGCCAACAACTTCACGGTCACCGCCACCGAGGACGCGGCGGCGTTCACCACCGCCAACCTCAACCAGTACGAGGTGGTCGTCTTCCTCAACACCACCGGCGACGTGCTCAACGCCAGCCAGCAGACCGCCTTCGAGTCGTACCTCGCCGGCGGCCGGGGATACGTCGGCGTGCACGCCGCCGCCGACACCGAGTACGGCTGGTCCTTCTACGGCAACCTGGTCGGCGGCTACTTCGCCTCGCACCCGGCGATCCAGCAGGCCAACATCAGGGTCGAGGACCGGTCGCACGCCGCGACCGCGCACCTGCCGCAGACCTGGACCCGCACCGACGAGTGGTACAACTACCAGACCAACCCCCGCTCCGGCGCGAAGGTGCTGGCCACCCTCGACGAGTCGTCGTACTCCGGCGGGTCGATGGGCGCCGACCACCCGATCGCCTGGTGCAAGACGTACGGCGGCGGCCGGTCCTTCTACACCGGCGGCGGACACACCCAGGCGTCGTACGCCGAACCCGCGTTCCGCACCCACCTGCTCGGCGGGATCCGCTACGCCGCCGGCCGGGTGCAGGCCGACTGCCGCGCCGAGACCGGCTACACCACCCTCTACAACGGGTCGACCGCCGGCTGGTCGCAGGCCGGGCCGGGCAGCTTCACCAATTCCGACGCCACGCTCACCTCGGTCGGCGGGATGGGCCTGTACTGGTACAGCGCCCGGCAGTTCACGTCGTACTCGTTGAAGCTGGACTGGCGGATGGCCGGTGACGACAACTCGGGCGTCTTCATCGGCTTCCCGCCGTCGACCGACCCGTGGTCGGCGGTGAACAACGGCTACGAGATCCAGATCGACGCGACCGACGCCGCCGACCGCACCACCGGCGCGGTCTACACATTCAAGTCCGCCGACCTCGCTGCCCGCGACGCGGCGCTCAACCCGCCCGGCACCTGGAACACCTACGAGCTGCTGGTCGAGGGGGAGCGGCTGCAGATCTTCCTCAACGGTGCCAAGATCAACGATTTCACCAACACCGACCCGGCCCGCTCGCTGGCCGGCCACATCGGCCTGCAGAACCACGGTACGGGCGACGACGTCTCGTTCCGCAACGTCCGGATCCGGGAACTCGGCGGCCCGCCGCCGACCGGCGGCACCGGCCCGGTGGTCGGCCTGGCCGGCAAGTGCCTCGACGTACGAAGTGGTGCGACGGCCGACGGCACGCAGGTCCAGCTCTACACCTGCAACGGCACGGCGGCCCAGACCTGGACCCGCAACGGCCAGACGCTGCGGGCCCTCGGCAAGTGCCTCGACGTGTCGGGTGCGGGTACGGCGAACGGTACGAAGATCCAGTTGTGGACCTGCAACGGGTCCGGCGCGCAGAACTGGGCGCCGCAGGCGAACCAGACGCTGGTGAACCCGGCGTCCGCCAAGTGCCTGGACGTGTCCGGCAACAACTCCGCCGACAGCACCCCGGTGCACCTGTGGGCCTGCGGCACCGGCGCGAACCAGAAGTGGACACTTCCCTGAGTTAGAGTGTGGGCGGCGACCCTCGGCGGTGGCCGGTGACCTGGCGGGAGGCGCAACCCGCCAGGCCCAGGTGCGGAGCAGCCTGGGCCCGGGTGTGGAAGCACCGTCGGCCCAGGTGTGGAGCAGCCTGGCCCGGGTGCGAATGCACCTGTCGGACCAGGTGTGAAAGCACCCACCGGTGACCGCCGTGGCCGCCACGCACCATGGTCTCCTCGCGCCACCCCACCGGCGCCGCGTCAGCGTGCCGCCGCCCGCGAATCCCGCGTCACGACAGGGGAGTAGGACAATGGCGCGACCCATCACGCTTTTCACCGGCCAGTGGGCCGACCTCCCGTTCGAGGAGGTGTGCCGGCTGGCCTCCGAGTGGGGCTACGACGGCCTGGAGATCGCCTGCGGCGGTGACCACTTCGAGGTCGACAAGGCGCTGTCGGACGACACGTACGTCGATCGCAAGCGCGAGACGCTGGCCAAGTACAACCTCCAGGTCTTCGCGATCTCGGCCCACCTGGTCGGCCAGGCGGTCTGCGACCACCCGATCGACGAGCGGCACAAGGGCATCCTGCCCGGCCGGATCTGGGGGGACGGCGAGCCCGAGGGGGTCCGGCAGCGGGCCGCCGAGGAGCTCAAGGACACCGCCCGCGCCGCCGCGAAGTTCGGCGTCAAGACCGTCATCGGCTTCACCGGGTCGTCGATCTGGCACACGCTGGCCATGTTCCCGCCGGTGCCGCCGGAGATGATCGACCGCGGCTACCAGGACTTCGCCGACCGCTGGAACCCGATCCTCGACGTCTTCGACGAGGTCGGCGTCCGTTTCGCCCACGAGGTCCACCCCAGCGAGATCGCGTACGACTACTACACCACCAAGCGCACCCTGGAGGCGATCGGCCACCGGCCGGCGTTCGGCCTCAACTGGGACCCGTCGCACTTCGTGTGGCAGGAGCTGGACCCGGTGAACTTCATCTTCGACTTCGCCGACCGGATCTACCACGTCGACTGCAAGGACGCGAAGGTCCGTACCGGGGACGGCCGGCGTGGCCGGCTCGCCTCCCACCTGCCGTGGGCCGACATGCGCCGGGGTTGGGACTTCGTCTCCACCGGCCACGGCGACGTGCCGTGGGAGGACTGCTTCCGGGCGTTGAACGCGATCGGCTACGACGGCCCGATCTCGATCGAGTGGGAGGACGCCGGCATGGACCGCCTGGTCGGCGCCCCCGACGCGCTCGCGTTCGTCCGCCGGCTGGCCTTCGACCCGCCGTCCGCGTCGTTCGACGCGGCCTTCTCGACGAAGGACTGAACCGCACGGAAAGGGGGCCGGTCGCGTGGCGACCGGCCCCCTTTCGTCACCCGTGACTAGAGGGTGCTGCCGTTGGCGTTCGGGTTCGACGGCTTCGACGTCTTCGAGGTCGATGTCGAAGCCGCGGTCGATCCGCTGCCCACCGAGGAGCCGGCGAAGTCGTCCACCTGGCCCCCGGTCGAGCCGGCGCCGAGGCTCAGCTTCTCGCCGAGGCGGGTGTGGCTGAGCCGGTCCTTCCCCTCGCTGTAGAGGCGGGTGGCCTGCGCCTGGGCGACGCCGGCGGCCTCCTGCACCGTCGGGTGGTCGAGGACCTTCCGGCCCTTGACGACCAGTTCGTCGTACTTCTCGCGGCCCGCGCGGGCGCCGATCACGAAGCCCGCCGCGACCCCGGCGATGAACCAAAGCTTTCCGCGCATTGCGGCTCCCTCCATGCCTGACGCGGTGTTGCGCCCCGGGTCTGCCCCGTGGTCAACGGTGTCGCGCCTGCGTCGTCTGTCCTGCCGTTACCTACCCATCCTCCTCCGAGACCATGCGTGTCGGAGCGCACCACGGCGATTTGCCCCGTTTTGGTGGGGTGGCGTGTCGCGAAGAACCCCCTGGACCGAAGGTGGAGGAGTTGCTGTAAAGTTGTGCCGGCACCGGGAGCCGGAGAGATCCGGAACCGGGCGCACAGCAGTCCCCCGTAGCTCAATTGGCAGAGCAGCCGGCTGTTAACCGGCAGGTTTTTGGTTCGAGTCCAAACGGGGGAGCTTTTTGTGGGCGCACCCATTGTCGACACCGACGTTCTTGTCATCGGTGCCGGTCTGGCCGGCCTCGCCGCAGCCCGCCGCCTGCACCGGGCCGGCATCGATTGGCAACTCCTCGAAGCGTCCGACCGCGTCGGCGGCCGGGTCACCACCGACGAAGTCGACGGATTCCAACTCGACCGCGGCTTCCAGGTCCTCAACACCGCCTACCCGCGGCTCACCGCACTCGTCGACGTCGACCGGCTCGACCTGCGCGAGTTCACCGCCGGCGTGCTGGTCCGCCGGGCCGGCCGACCGCACCGGCTCACCAACCCGCTGCGCGACCCCACCGGCGCACCCTCCGCCGCACTCGCCGGCATCGGCCGGCTGTCCGACCGGCTCCGGTTCGCCGCGCTGGCCACCCGGCTCGCCACCACCGACCCGGACCGGCTGCTCGCCGCACCCGAGATCAGCACCCAGACCGCGCTGCGCCGCGCCGGCCTGTCCCACGGGATCATCGAGGAACTTCTGCGTCCGTTCCTGTCCGGCGTCTTCGCCGACCGCGAGCTGACGACCTCAAGCCACGTGTTCGCGATGGTCGTCCGCTCGTTCGCCCGCGGCCGGATCGGCGTACCCGCCCGGGGATGGCCGCCCTGCCCCGGGCGCTGGCCGCGCCACTGCCCGCCGACCGCATCCGGCTGGACACCCCGGTCGAGCGCATCGCACCCGGCACCGTCCACACCGCCGCCGCCCGGATCGGTTGCCGGGCGGTGCTGGTCGCCACCGACCCGACCACCGCCGCCCGGCTGCTCCCCGACCTACCGGCTCCCCGGATGCGGGCCCTGACCACCTATTACCACGCCGCGCCCGAGGCACCGCTGCGCGAACCCGTTCTGCTGCTCGATGGCGACCGGCGCGAACTCGTCGCCAACACCGTCGTCGTCAGCAACGCCGCGCCGACGTACGCGCCACCCGGCCGGCACCTGATCGCCACCTCGGTCGCCGGTCCGGCGGTACCCGAGCCCGTCGTACGGGCCGAACTCGCCCGCCTCTACGGGCGTCCCACCGCCGACTGGACCCACCTGACCACGGTCGAGCTGCCGTACGCCCTGCCGGCCGCCGACCCGCCCCAGGGAAACCTGCGCAAACCCGTCGCCCTCGGCGACCGGCGTTACGTCGCCGGCGACCACCGGGACAGCCCGTCGATCCAGGGCGCCCTGGCCAGCGGCTGGCGTGCCGCCGGCGCCGTCCTGCGCGACCTACGGGCTCACCACGCCGACGGCGAGTAGTCCTTCAGGAAGCAGCCGTACACGTCCTCGCCCTGCTCGCCGCGCACGATCGGGTCGTACACCCGGGCCGCCCCGTCGACCAGGTCCAGCGGCGCGTGGAACCCCGCCTCGGCCAGCCGCATCTTCGTCGGGTGCGGCCGCTCGTCGGTGATCCAGCCGGTGTCCACACTGGTCATCAGGATGCCCTCGGCGAACATGTCCGCCGCGCTGGTGCGGGTCAGCATGTTCAGCGCCGCCTTGGCCATGTTGGTGTGCGGGTGTCCGGCACCCTTGTAGCCCCGGCTGAACTGGCCCTCCATCGCCGACACGTTCACCACGTACTTGCGCCGCGCGGGCGCCGCCGCCAATGCCGACCGCAACCGGCTGACCAGCACGAACGGGGCGGTCACGTTGCACAACTGCACCTCGAGCAGTTCCAGCGGGTCGACCTCGTGCACCCGCTGGCTCCAGCTGTTGACCGCGTCCAGGTCGGGCACCAGACCACCGGCGTCGATCGCCGTCGACGCCGCGATCCGGTCCGGGGTCGCCGATCGGCTGGTCAGCGCCAGCGCCGTCAACGCCTGCGGGGTGAACATGCCGCCGCCGGCCGCACCGGCGGTCAGTTCGGACCGCCCCGCCCCGCCGAAGATCACCAGTTCGGGCAGCGAACCGTCCGGCAGTGGCGCCGACTCCGCCCCGACCAACTGCGCGTACGCGCCGGCGGAGCGCCGTACCGTCTGGGCCGCGTTGTTGATCAGGATGTCCAGCGGGCCCTGCGCGGCGACCGAGTCCGCCAACGCCACCACCTGCCCCGGGTCGCGCAGGTCGATGCCGACCACCTGCAGCCGGTGCAGCCAGTCGGCGCTGTCCGGCATCGCCTTGAAGCGGCGTACGGCGTCGTGCGGGAACCGGGTGGTGACCGTGGTGTGCGCCCCGTCCCGCAGCAGCCGCAGCGCGATGTACATACCGATCTTCGCCCGGCCACCGGTCAGCAGCGCCCGCCGCCCGGTCAGGTCGGCCCGGGCGTCCCGCCGGTCGCGGTTGATCTTCGCGCAGGACGGGCACAACTGGTGGTAGAACGCGTCCACGTCGTGGTAGCGCTCCTTGCAGATGTAGCACGCGCGCGGACGCAGCAGCCGGCCCGCGCTCGCGCCGCTCGTCGGCGACGCCAGCGGGATGCCCTTCGTCTCGTCGTCGATCCGCCCCGGCGCGCCGGTCGCGGTCGCCGCCGTCACCGCCTCGTCGGCGGCCAGCACCGCCTCCCGCCGGTCCCGGCGCCGGTGCTTCTTCACCGTCTTGAACAGCCGGGCCGTCGCGCGCCGCACCTGTACGGCGTCCGGGTGCTCGACCGGCAGGTCGTCGACCGCGGCCAGCACCCGCAGGCACACTTCAAGATCCGCCGGGTCGATCCCCGCCGAGCCCGCCGCCTGGTCGTACCCGTTCGCCGTCATGCTCCGCTGCCGTTTCCGTTCCGTTCACGCGGGCCGCCGACCAGCCCGCCGTAGCGGACTCTACGCAACCGCCGGTCACACCCGAAAACGCGCCGAGATCCGCGTGATCAGGGACCAGGTCGGGAGTGTCGCCGGCGTGGCGACGGCCCAGCTCCCTGATCACGCGGATCTTGTGGGGTAGGTCCGAAAAGAGGGGTGTGGAAAGGAGCCGTCCGGCGTCCGAACCTGACCGGAAGTCGCCGGAAGTGGATCTCGCCGGAGTCGGCCCGCCTCTAAGATCGCCGCCATGCCCGCACCCCTGCTCGCCCCCGACTTCGACGCCGCGACGGCGTTTCCCGAGGTGGCCGCGCTACGCGCCGCGCTGGCGGCGCACGACCTTCCCGCCGTGCGGGCCGTGTTCGACGCCGCGGACCCGGACACCCGCACCATGCTCGTCTGGGAGGCCGGCGAGCAGCGCGGGATCGAAGATCACCTGCGGCGGGCCGTCGACGCCGACCCGGCCGACACGCTCGCGGCCACCCTGCTGGCCGTCAACCACATCTCGATCGGCTGGGAGATCCGCACCGACGCCCGGGCACAGCACGTCAGCGCCGAACAGTTCGCCGCACTGCACGACCACCTGCGCCGGGCCGAGCGACTGCTGATCGACGTCACCGCCCGGGAACCCGACAACGCCCCGGCCTGGAACCTGCGCATGACCACCGCCCGCGGACTCCAGTTCGGCCAGCCGGAAACCCGCCGACGCTACGACCGGCTGGCCCGGCACCACCCCCACGACCTGGCCGCCCAACGGAACCTGCTGCAACAGCTCTGCCCGAAGTGGAGCGGCAGTTGGCCGGCGATGCACGCGTTCGCCAAGGAGTGCACGGACGCGGCCCCACCCGGCGCCCCCAACGCCGTACTGGTCCTCGACGGCCACCTCGAACGGTGGCTGGACGCCGGCGACCAGGGACAGCGGTACCTGGCGGAGGCCACCGTCCGGCAGGAGATCCGGGAGGCCGCGCAACGTTCGGTGCTCCACCCCGACTTCCGGGAACGGGTCGGCTGGGTCGGGGTACGCAACACCTTCGCGATGATGTTCTGGCTCATCGACGACTACGCCGCCGCGGCCACCCAGTTCACGGCCCTCGGCAACCTTGCCACCGAAAGCCCGTGGCACTACCTCGGCGACGCCGCCACCCAGTTCCAACGATGCCGCGCAGAGGCGTTCGCGAAAGGCCGACAGCAGTGATCACGCAGACCGAGGTCGACGGCGTACCGACCCTGCTCGCCCCCAACCCCAACGGACCCCTGATCGCCGGGCTGACCTTCCGGGTCGGCCAGGCCGACGAGACCCTCGCCCGCGCGGGAATCACCCACCTGCTCGAACACCTCGCCCTGCACCAGTTCGGCCTCACCGACTACCACTACAACGGCAGCACCGGCGCGGTCGTCACCCATTTCCACACCCAGGGCAGCCCCGAGAAGGTCGCCGCCTTCGTCAACGGTGTCTGCGCCGCGCTCGGCAACCTGCCGATGGACCGCCTCGACATGGAGAAGGGCATCCTGCGTACGGAGCGCGGCAGTCGCACCCCCGGCTACGGTGAGCCGCTCGCGGTCTGGCGGCACGGCGCGGTCGGCTACGGCCTGCCCGGCCATCCCGAGTTCGGGCTGCGCTCCGTCGGCCCCGACGACCTGCGCGCCTGGGCCGCCCGCTACTTCACCCGGGAGAACGCCGTGCTCTGGATCGCCGGCGACGCCGTCCCGGCGGGTCTGCGCCTCGACCTGCCCGGTGGCACCCGGCAACCGGTTCCCCCGGCCTGGTCCGCGCTGCCGGAGACGCCCGCCTACTTCTGCGGCGGCGCCTCCCGGATCGTCGCCTTCGACGCCGTGGTCAGGCGCTCCGTCGCCGCCGGCATCTACACCGCCGTCCTCGAACGGGAACTCTTCCGCGCCCTGCGCCAGGAGGACGGACTGTCCTACATGGCCACCGCGACCTACAGCCCGCGCGGCGACGACCACGCCATGATCACCGCCGCCGCCGACGCCCTGCCCGACAAGCACGGCGCGGTACTCGGCGGATTCGTCGACGTGCTCGCCAAACTCCGCGTCGGCCGGATCGAGCAGGCCGACCTCGACACCGTGTGCGCGGCGACGGAGGAGACCTACAGCCGGGCCGACTTCGATGCCGCCCGGCTGCCCGGTGCCGCCCTCAACCACCTGACCGGCCAGCCCAACCTCAGCACCGACGAGATGCGTGCCGAACTGAAGGCGGTCACCCTCGCCGACGTCCACGCGGTCGCCGTCGAGGCCGCCGGTACCGCCCTGCTGATGGTGCCCGGCAGCCGTGGTGCCGAGTGGGCGGGGTTCGCCGCCGCCCCCACCCACTCCACGTCCGCCGTCACCGGCAGGCGTGCCGCCTCCCGTACCGCGGGCGACGAGACCGCCCTCGTCATCGGCCCGTACGGTGTGACCCTCGACCAACCGGGCGCCCCCGTCACCGTCGAGTACGCGAACTGTGCCGCACTGCTCGTCTGGCCCGACGGTGGCCGCCAGCTCATCGGCACCGACGCCCTTTTCGTGCCGGTCGAACCCACGATGTACGGCGTGACCGCCGCCGACGTCGCCGCCATCGACAACATCGTGCCCGCCGACCGGCACGTGCCGATGCCCGCCCGCGACCCGGAGAGCATTCCCGTGCCACCGGCCGAGCAGGCCGTCGTCCCGAAGGGGCTGCGGCTGCCCAGATGGTACGAGGCACTGGGGCTGCTCTTCTTCGGCATCCTCGCGCTGCCGTTGCTCCTTTTCATCGTGGTGCAGGGCATCCTCATGGTCACCGGTGACGCCGACGATCCGGACAGTTGGCTCTTCATGGGCGTGTTGCTCGGGCTGACCGCCGGAGTCGCCTGGCCGATCGTCGCCCTGCTGCGCCGGCTCCGCCGGCCGTTGCGGAGGTAGCCGGCGGGCCGGTGGCTTCGCCGGCCGCCGGCCGGGCCAACGTGAAGATGGTGGCAGTGCGGCTGGTCGCGGGTTAGGATCCCCGCGCCGGCACGGGGCGGTAGCTCAGCAGGTTAGAGCAGTCGACTCATAATCGATCGGTCACGGGTTCGAGTCCCGTCCGCCCCACGTTGATCTTGCATGCGAACCACTGCTCGGTGGTTCTCAGTCGTCGGCTGCTGGTGGAGTGCCGGAGGTAGTTCTCTATCCTGCGCGGGTGTCTTCGCTCAGGGACGCCGAGCTCAATGCCTTGGTCGCCGAGGCGGTCGTGGACTGCTACGACGAGCATGAGCAGCTCAGTGGCCTCTTCATCATGATCCAGGACAATCTGGCGGTGCCGTTCGGCACCGAGGTTCTCGGTGTGCCGGTGGTGATCCGAAAGGTGGATCTGCGTTCGTCGGGGATCGTGGCGATCTGCCATCGTGGCCGGCTGCGGCAGGCGATCGGGATTCTGGATCTTCCGTTGCCGGATCCTGCGCCAGATGGTGCGCAGTGGATCGAGGCGTACCGGTGGTGGGCGGGGGCGCAGTGAGCGAGTACCAGTACTACGAGTTCGTGGCGCTTGATCAGGCGCTGACCGTCGAGCAGCAGGGCGAGTTGCGGGCGGTGTCGTCGCGGGGTCGGATCACGTCGTCGGGTTTCGTCAACGACTATCAGTGGGGCGATCTGAAGGCAGATCCTGCCAAGTGGATGGAGCGGTACTTTGACGCGCACCTGTATCTGGCGAACTGGGGCACGCGGCGGATCATGCTGCGACTGCCCGGAGCGTTGCTGGAGCCGGAGACGGCGGCGAGGTTCTGTGTCGGTGACTCGGCCGGCTGCTGGGCGACTCGTACCCATGTGATCCTGGATCTTCGTAGTGAGGACGAGGACGGTGACGAGGAGTGGTGGGAGGAGGAAGGGCGGCTCGCGGCGATCGTCCCGGTCCGGGCGGAACTGGCCGGCGGTGATCGGCGGCTGCTGTATCTGGCCTGGCTGCTGTGCGTGCAGAACCGGGAGTTGGATGATGATGAGCCGGAGCCGCCGGTCCCGGCCGGACTAGCGAAGCTGAGCGGGCCGTTGCGGGCCTTGGCCGATTTCCTTCGCCTGGACCCCGACCTGTTGGACGCGGCGGCAGCGGCGAGCCGGCCGTTGACCGAAGCGGCGCCTTCCGCCGCTGTTCTCCGCCGATGGGTGAAGGCCCTGCCCGTGGCGGACAAGGACGAGGTGTTGTTGCGGGTGCTGCGCGGTGATGCCGGGTTGCTGCGGTCGGAGTTGCTGCGGCGGTTCCACGGCGTTGCGGAGGAATCATCTGTCGGAGAGGGGCGGACCGCCGGGGACCTGCTCGCCGCCGCCGAGGATCGCTGGACTGTACGGCAGCAGCAGAAGCGGGAGCGAGAGGCAGCCGAGCGTAGGCGTCGTGAGGAATCGGCAGCCGCGGCCCGCGAGCAGCGTCTGGACAAGCTGGCACGGAACCCGGTGCAAGCTTGGAACCAGGTGGATGGCCCTGTCGTCTGTTCGGGCGTAGCCGAGGAAACTCGGCTCGGCGCTCGAACAGTGCCATCGGAAGACTAGAGCTAGTGCATCTGGAAGACTAATGGACGTGCGATTGGGCGGGCAGGAGGCGCGCTTCGGGTAGAGTGGCTTTGTGGTCGAGTACCGGCGGCGTGTCCTGGATGACGCACTGGATGAGCTTCAGCCCCATCTGCGCGCTCTGTCGATCCACGGGCCGAAGGGTGTGGGAAAGACAGCGACGGCGACGCAGCGCGCCGCGTCGGTCGTCGATCTGAGCCTTCCTGCCCAGCGAGAGATCCTCAGTGCGGATCCCTCCGTCTTGTCTCGTCTGCCAGGGCCGGTGCTGGTGGATGAGTGGCAGCGGTTCCCCGAGGTTTGGGACCAGGTGCGTCGCGCGGTCGATTCCGGCTCTCCGCCTGGGCACTTCATCCTCGCCGGCAGTTCAGCGCCTCGGGGTGCGGTGATCCACTCGGGCGCCGGACGGATCGTCCCGATGCGGATGCGCCCGCTCAGCCTGGCGGAACGGGATATCGAGACTCCTACCGTCAGCCTGTCCGCACTGCTGGCCGGCGACCGCGACGTCGACGGGAGCACCAGGCTCCGGCTGACCGACTACGTCGAGGAGATCACCGCGTCCGGGTTCCCTGCCATCCGGGGACTGCCGTCCCGTGTCCGCCGGGCCGAGTTGGACGCGTATCTGGACAACGTCGTCGAGCGGGAGTTCCCCGAGCAGGGCTATCCGGTCCGTCGTCCGGCTGTACTACGAGCTTGGCTTGCCGCATATGCCGCCGCGACATCGACGACGGCGACCTACTCGAAGATTCTCGACGCGGCCACCGCCGGGTTGGCGAACAAGCCGGCCAAGGAGACCACACTCGCCTACCGCGACGCCCTGTCCTCGCTGTGGTTGCTCGACGACCTGCCGCCGTGGATTCCCGGCCACAACCACCTTGACCGGCTCGGCCAGTCCGCCAGGCACCACCTGGCCGACCCGGCGCTTGCCGCTCGACTGCTGGGGCTCGATGCCGCTGCGCTGCTACGAGCCGAACAAGGAAGCACCAACCTGTCCGAAGGCACGATCCTCGGCGCTCTCTTCGAACACCTCGTGGCGCTCAGCGTCCACACCTACGCTGAGGCAGCCGAGGGCCGGGTAAGCCACCTACGGACGCGCAACAACATCCACGAAGTGGATCTCATAGTTCAGCATGCCGGTGGAAGGGTGCTGGGCATCGAGGTCAAGCTGGCCGACCGCGTCGAGGACGCCGACACCAAGCACCTGCATTGGCTGCGTGACCGGATTGGCGAAGACCTGATCGACGCCGTCGTCATCTATGCAGGCGAGCACGCGTACCGCCGCCGCGACGACGTAGCCGTCGTCCCTTTGGCATTGCTCGGCCCCTGATGAGAGGTACCTGCCCGGCCAACGTCATCCCTACTCCGGCGTGTCCAAAGGCGGCGTACCGGTCCGTGAACGCGGCGATCGACATGCTTGCTGAGACCGGTCCGGGCCTGGCCCTTCCACTGGTCGACACTCTTCGGGATTCAAGCATCAGCAACCTTAAGGAGCTGCGGCCGAGGTCCGGCCGCGATGTCGCCATCCGGGTTCTGTTCGTCTTCGACCCATGGTCGCAGGCGGTCCTCCTGGTCGCCGGCAACAAGGCCGGCGACTGGACACGGTGGTATGAGAAGGCGATCCCGGTCGCCGAGGTCGCCTATGAGGGCTGGCTTGCCTTCGAGAGGAAACGGAGGGAGGGCTGATGGTCGACTTCCATGACTGGGACGACATCCGCGCCGAGCTGCACGATGGGGACGACGCCGCGCTCGATGCGGAACGCGCCCGCACCGAGGCATGGGTCAGCGCGTTCCACCTTGCCGAGGAGCGCAAGCGTCTCGGTCTCACCCAGCGGCAGGTGGCGGAACTGATGGGGGTCACGCCCGGCCGGGTGAGTCAAATCGAGAACGGCGATCTGGACGCCAACGAGGTGGCGACCCTCAGCCGGTATGCACGAGCACTGGGCGCCCGGATGCGAATCATTTTCGACTACGACAGCGACCTCCGTCAGATCGCCTGATCTCCGCACATCTCAGACGGCATCACGTACAGCGAGGCCAGTCGTTTCGGCGTCGCACGGGTCGGGCAAGTGGCGGTCATCGGGCACCGCCCGACGCCCGCGAGCTGGGCAAACTCGGCGGTAGCGGATCACCGGCGATGGTGGCGGTGTGGTTCGCATGGTGGTACCTCCGCCCTACTTCTCTCGCCTCTGACCAGGCTTTTGCTTCGGCAAGTTCAATAGGCACAAGTCCGGCACAGATTGGTCTTGATCCTGAACCGGGTTGGTATCCCTGCTCCCACGTTGTGCCGCCGAGTTCGGAACCAACGCCCCACCGACGTGGGTCGATCGAGCCCATGCTTGGGGTCCATTAGGGTGTGGAGCGTCCGCCCTCCTGAAGGCACGGACAGGACAGACACCGGAAGCCGAAGGGGAGAACACCGTGACGAAGTTCGGCCGGTTCGGCAAACTTGCCCTCCTGAGCACCGTGACCAGCGTTGCGCTGGCCATCGGCGCTGCCGCGCCGGCTCACGCCGCCTGGTCGACGTTTGCCGGCCAGTCTGGCACCGCTGTCGTGATGGCGTGCAAGACGGCGGTTGAAAGCGGGTACGGCCCGTTGTGGGAGATCACTCTGGTGGCGGCGACCACGCCCGGCCGTACTGCGTCAGCCCGGTTCGAGGTATGGCGCGGCAGCAGCCTTGTCTCGCGCGTGGACCTCGCTGCCAGGGACGGCGCGTGGGACGTCAAGACGACCTGGGCGTCGCGCATCCTCGGCGACACGTACACCGGGGTGGCAGGCACGGGCCTCACCAGTGGTGAAGGCTCCGGCGGAGCGATCGGCGGATCGTTCTCGACCATCGCGGGCTGCTGATCGGAGCAGGTCGGACCATGCCCGGCCGGCTCCGTTGCGGTCCGGGCATCGGTCCACCGCCGCCACCGACGAACTACCTCGCCGATCTCCAAGCCAGTCGCACCGGCGATGTCCGCCAGGTCCGCCCCGTACGTAGAGCGGCATGGATGATCAAGGGCTGGCAGCGAGTCCATCGGGACACCACCGTGGCGGACAACGCCAGTTCCGCCCGGTCGCGTCGGGGTCATCGGACCCGCCCGACGCCCGTGAGCTGGGCAAATTCAGCGGTAGTGGGTCACCGGCGATCATGGCGGCGTGGTGCGTCACGTCTGCTCCGTATCTTGAGCCGCCTTCGCTCAGTTGGGCGTCGGGAGCGGTACGGCCCGCCGCGGTGCGCGCCGCCGCCACCTGACGACAAGCACGACGAGCAGTAGCAGCCCGACTGTCGGGGTGAGCACCAGACAGTAGAGCCACCACGCGGCCGGGAACGCGGTCGGCTCGGGGGAGGGGCCGCCGAACCGGCCGTCGACCACCAGGTCGTGCGCGACGTCGATGTCCCAGACCCACACGCCCTCCTGGCGGATCAGCTGGGTCGTGCCGCCGCCGGGCCGCACCGCGAGCAGCTTGGCCGCAGAGACGGCCCGGTACGCCGCAGGCGCTTCGATCGACGGTTCCCGGTCGTAGTAGGGGTGGTGCTCGTCCTGGTAGGTGACCAGTACCGCGGTGCCGTCCCGCTGCCAACCGGCCACCCGTACCGCCGCGCCGGGCACCGGGTCGAACCCGCCGTCTGGCCCGGCCTGGCCGGTGGCGGCGTCCAGCGTCGTCAGCCGCCACTGCCGCTGGTTCCGCGCGGCGTTGGTGCAGGCCACGGCACAGCCGTCAAGACCGAGCACCGCGAGCCTCGACCCGTCGGCCGTGAACGCACCGGTGCCGGCCAGGCGCTGCCCCGCGCCGAGGGTGGCCAGCGTGCGCGATCCGCCGTCGGCGGTGTTCACGAGGACCAGCGCCCGGTCGACCTGAACGGCGAGGTGGCGGCCATCCGGAGCGAAGGCGACCGAGTTGATCGGGTCGAACACCGCCGCGCCGAGGTCGAGGACCTTCCGACTCTCCCCGGTGGCCAGGTCGAGCAGCCACAGCGAGCCGCCGGCGTAGCCGTACGTCGCCTCGTTGCCGTCGAACGGGGGCGTCTCCCCGTAATTCACCAGGGACGCCTCCGGCTGACTCCACAGCAGCAGTGCCGCACTGTCGGGCTGCCAGGCCACCGGCACGTCGGCGGGTAGTTCCTTGAATCGGCGCGAATGCCCGGTGACCAGGTCGACGACGCTCAGCCGCCCCGCCCGGCCCGGCACGATCAGGTCCTCGACAGAGTCCGGCCCGACCACGTACCGACCGTCGGGGGAGAGCCGCACCCGCTGCCCGACCTGCAGGTAGGTGTCCGCGTACCGGAGCATCCGGTACGACCCGTCGCGGCCCACCGCGGCGATCTTGGATCCGTACGCCCCGGGCAGATCCACCCCGCCGAGCCCGTTGCCGGAACCGCTGAGAAGTATCGCCGCGGGGCCCGGTGGGGACTGCGCGACCGGCGCCTGCCACGGCCACGGGTCGTACACCCGCCCCGGCACGGCACCTTCGGTCGACGCACCGACCACCGGCGGCGGTTCGGCGGCGAGCACCAGCAGGCCCGGTAGCGCCAACGCCACGGCCAGCACGGCCGCGACGGTACCGGCGACCCGGCGCCGGTACCGTCGCCGCCCGCGACGCCAGAGGTCCTCCGGCACGCGGGCCGGCGTCATCCGGTCGGCCTCGGCCGCCAGCATCAGCTGCAGTTTGGACTGTTCCGACCCGGTCCGCGTCAACGTCCTGCCTCCGCCCGCGAGAAGTCCAGCTCGACCAGTTCCGGTGCCATCCGTCGCAACCGGGCCAACGCGTCCCGGGTCTGACTCTTGACCGTCCCGACACGGCAGCCGAGCAGTTCGGCGACCTCCTCCTCGGTGCGGTCCTCGTAGAAGCGCAGCACCAGGACCGCGCGCTGGCCGGGCGCCAGCCGGGCCAGCGCCCGGCGCAGCGTCAGGCCGTCGGCGACCGTCGCCGTCGGATCAGGGATCGACCGGTCCGCCGGTTCGTACACGAGCGACGGCCGGCGCCGCCCGCGCCGCCAGAACGAGATGTGCTGGTGGTACAGGGCCCGGCGTACGTACGCATCCGGGTCCCCGTCGGCGACGATCCGCCGCCACCGGCCGACCACGCCCAGCAACGTCTCCTGCACCAGGTCCTCGGCCAGGTGCCTGTCGCCGGTCAACAGATACGCGATCCGCGACAGAGCCGCGGTCCGGTCCCGCACATAACTCGCGAACGAGTCCTCCGCGTCCACCGTCACCTCCTCACCATCAGACACGCCCGCCGCGGCGGGTGAGGAGGGGTCTCAGCCGGAACTTCGCTGGAAGACGGGTCGGCACACTCCTCGGCCCGGCGGCATCGATATGCGCCCGGTATATGTACGCCGGATATACACTCAGTGTATGGTCTGCGCATGAGTGTTCCCATGACCCTTCTCGGCCTGCTCGAGCGCGAGCCCAGTCACGGCTACGACCTCAAGCGCGACTACGACTCCTTCTTCAGCCGGGGCAAGCCGCTGCCGTTCGGCCAGGTCTACGCGACCCTCGGCCGGCTCGCCCGCGACGGCAAGATCGTGATTGGCGAGGTCGAGCCGGGCGTAGGCCACGAGCGCAAGCGGTACGTCATCACCGATCTGGGCGCGACCGAGGTCGAATCGTGGCTGACCGAGCCCGTCGAGGCCGAGCCCAACCTGCAGACCGTGCTGTTCACCAAGGTCGTGCTGGCGCTGATGCTCGGCCGCCCCGCCGAGGAGTACCTCGACAGCCAGCGCGCCGCGCACCTGCGGCGGATGACGGAACTCACCGAGATCAGACGGGGCGGCGACCTGGTCGACACCCTGCTGGCCGACCACGGCCTGTTCCGTCTGGAAGCCGACCTGCGCTGGATCGACATCACGGTCGCCCGGTTGGACGCCCTCCGGGAGACGGTGTTGCGGGCATGAAGGCGATCGAGGCACGAGACGCCGTTCTGTCCTTCGGCGAGACGCCGGCGCTGCGCGGCGCCAGCGTCTCGGTGGCCCCGGGCGAGATCGTCGCCATCATGGGCCCGAGCGGTTCCGGGAAGTCCACCCTGCTGCACTGCCTGGCCGGGATCCTCGTACCCGGCGCGGGCGAGATCTACTACGACGGCCGCCGGGTCGACACCCTGAACGAGAACGAACGCAGCGTCCTGCGCCGGGACCATTTCGGGTTCGTGTTCCAGTTCGGACAGCTCGTTCCGGAGTTGACCGCCGAGGAGAACGTCGCACTGCCGCTGCTTCTCGGCGGCGCCAGGCGGGCCGCCGCGCTGAGTGAGGCGCGGCCCTGGTTCGAGCGGCTCGGCCTGGCCGGGCTGGAGCGGCGCCGGTCCGGCGAGTTGTCCGGCGGACAGGCGCAGCGGGTCGCGCTGGCCCGCGGCCTGGTCGCCCGGCCCGGGGTGTTGTTCGCCGACGAGCCGACCGGGGCGCTCGACTCGCTGACCGGTGAGCAGGTCATGGACCTACTGGTCGCCTCGGCCCGCGAGCAGGAGACGACCGTCGTCCTCGTCACCCATGACGCCCGCGTGGCCGCGTGCGCCGACCGGCAGGTCATCGTCCGCGACGGCAAGGTGAACGCGCTGGTGCACGCATGATCCGGTTCGGTCTGCGACTGTCCCTGTCCGGTGGCCGGGAGGCCGCCACCCGGCTCGCCGTCATCGCCACCGCGGTGGCGCTCGGCGTCGGCATGCTCCTGACAACGCTCGCCGCGATGAACGCGGTCGGCGCACAGAACCAGCGGTACGCCTGGCTCAACACCGCCGCCGCTCCGGCCGCCCCGGCCGCGTCGGCCGATCCGATCTGGTGGCTGCTCCGGGAGGACTACCACCAGGGCCGATCAATCGGCCGGGTCGAGGTCGCGGCGCTGGGGCCGGACGCACCCGTCCCGCCGGGCATCCCGCGTCTGCCGGGGCCGGGCGAGTTCTACGTCTCACCGGCCCTCGGCGAACTGCTTCGGACCACCCCGGCCACGGAACTGGGTGACCGCTTCCCCGGACACCAGATCGGCACGATCGGGCCGGCGGCGTTGCCGTCCGCCGAATCGCTGCTGATCGTCATCGGCCGTACCCCGGCCGAGTTGGAGCGGTTGGGGGCCCGCCAGGTCACCCAGATCATGACGACCTCCCCGAGCGACTGCGCCAGCGGCTGTCCGGTCGGAATCAACGGTGCCGCCATGTCACTCGTGCTCGCCGTCGTCGCGGCCGCCCTGCTCGTCCCGGTGCTCATCTTCATCGCCACCGCGACCCGGCTGGCGGCCACCCGCCGGGAGCAGCGCTTCGCCGCGATGCGGCTGATCGGCGCCACACCGCGGCAGATCTCCCTCATCTCGGCCGTGGAGTCGACGATCGCGACCGCGGCGGGCACCGTTGCCGGGTTCGGCCTGTTCTTCGCGGTCCGGCCGGGACTCGCGATGATTCCGTTCACCGGAGAACCGTTCTTCACCACCGACCTGTCGCTCGGCATCATCGACGTCCTCGTGGTCGCGCTCGGTATCCCGATCGGTTCCGTCGTGGCGTCCTGGCTGGCCCTGCGCCGGGTGCAGATCTCGCCGCTGGGCGTGAGCCGTCGGGTGACCCCGAAGCCGCCGCGCGCCTGGCGGCTGATCCCGCTGGTCGCCGGGCTCGCCGAGTTGACGTACTTCATCGGCCGGCGCCCCGACACGACCGACGGCCAGCTTGTCGCGTACCTGTCCGGGTTTCTGCTGGTCCTGACCGGGCTCGTGCTGTCGGGGCCGTGGTTGACCATGGTCGGCGCCCGGGTGCTGGCCGGCCGGGCGAGCCGGCCCGCGACGCTCATCGCCGGGCGACGGCTCGCGGACGACCCGCAGGCCGGCTTCCGGTCCGTCAGCGGGCTGATCGTGGCGCTGTTCGTGACCAGCGTGGCGACCGGCACGATCACCACGTTCGTCGCCAACCGCGGCGAACCCCGGACCGACTCGGTGGCCGCCACGTCACTGGCGAAACAGTTCTGGCCGGAGGAAGGGCCCGCGCCGACCGCCGACCAGATTCCGGCCGGCCTTGAGACGATCCCCGGCGTGCGCAGCGTGACCCTGGTGCACCTCAATCCCGACCGGGACGGAGGGCACGGCGTGATCACGTGCGCGGAACTGGACCGTCTGGCGGTGTTCGGCAGTTGCCCCGCCGGCGCGCAGGTCGCGGCCGTCCACGGTGACCTCATCGGCATGCGCGCGTTCGACCTGACCGGTGACACGTACGTCTGGGACGCCGCCGGCATCGCCCCGACGGAGGTCGACCGGCAGCCGATCCTGTCGGTGGTCGTCGACACGACCAGCCGCACCGCGTTCGAGCGGGCCCGGACGATGCTGATCGACGCATTTCCGCTGGGGCGCTTCCCGGCGAGCATCGGCGAGTGGGAGTCGGACTCCGCTCAGCAGATGATCCAGTTCCAGCGGCTGGCCGAGGTGGTCGTGCTGGCCAGCCTGCCGATCGCCGGTTGCAGCCTGGCGGTGAGCGTGGCCGGCGGGCTGAGCGACCGCAAGCGGCCGTTCAGCATGCTGCGGCTCACCGGAGTGCGGCTGTCCACCCTGCGCCGGGTGGTCGCGCTCGAAACCGTCGTGCCGCTGCTGCTCGTCGCCGCGGTGGCCATCGGGATGGGGTTCCTGGCCGCCCATCTCTTCCTGCGGGCGCAACTGGGCTACACACTGCTACCGCCGCACCTGTCGTTCTACCTGACCGTCGGCGGCGGGCTCGCGGTGTCCCTGGGCATCATCGCCTCGACGCTGCCGCTGCTGCGCCGGGTCACCGGCCCGGAGACGGCCCGGAACGGCTGAGCGCCGCTCCGGCGGGCCAGGGTGCGGCACTTGCCGGCCGCTGTCCGCGGTCGCGCCCGCCCATCGGCGGGAAGTGACCCTTCGGCTCGGCGAGTGTTGCACCCTGGTGCGGTGGACGACGTGACCGAGCTGTTGGACCGGATCTGGCGGACGGACGCGGCCGGCATGCTCGGCGCGCTCAGCCGGCGGCTCGGCGACTTCGACCGGGCCGAAGAGGCGTTGTCGGACGCGCTGGCCGAGGCACTCAAGCGCTGGCCCGACGAGGGTGTGCCGGACAGTCCCACCGGTTGGCTGGTCACCACGGGCTGGCGCAAGGCGTTGGACCGGCTGCGCCGGGACGCCGTCGGTCGCCGGAAGGTGGCACAGGTGGCTGCGGAACCGCCGCCGGAACCGGGCGTGGACGATCGGTTGGCCACGATCTTCGCGTGCTGCCATCCGGACCTCGCCGAGCCGGCCCGGGTCGCCCTGACGCTGTACGCCGCCAGCGGCCTGAGCACGGCCGAGATCGCCGCCGCGTTCCTGGTGCCCCTGCCGACGATGGCGCAGCGGCTTTCCCGGGCCAAGCGCCAGCTCCGCGAGCGCGGCATCCGGTTCGAGGTGCCACAGCCGCACGAGTACGCCGACCGGCTACCGGCCGTGCTCGCGGTGATCTATCTGGTGTTCAACGAAGGGTATCTGTCCAGCGGCCGGTCCGCCCAGCGGCGTGAGCTGGCCGGCGAAGGGGTCGAGCTGGCGTGTCAACTCGCCGCCCTGCTGCCCGGTGAGCCGGAAGCCGCCGGTCTGGCCGCGTTGCTCGAGATGCACCACGCCCGCGCCGCCGCACGGTTCGACTCGTGGGGGCGCATCGTGCTGCTCGAACAGCAGGACCGGCGGCTGTGGGACCGGGCGGCGATCGAACGGGCGGCGATGCGGCTGCGGGCGGCGGTGCGCCAGGGCCGGCCCGGGGCCTACCAGCTGCAGGCCGGTATCACCGCGCTACATGCCCTGGCCGCCTCGTACGAGGCGACCAACTGGCCCGACGTGCGGGCGCTGTACGACCGGCTGTACGCGGTGGACCCGTCGCCGGTGGTCCTGCTGAACCGGGCGGTGGCGACCCGGTTCGCGGTGGGCCCGGCACCGGCGCTGGACGAGGTCGACGCGCTCGGGCACCGGCTTGCCGGCTACCACCTGTGGCATGCGGCCCGGGCCGACCTGCTGGCCACGCTCGACCGGCCGGCCGACGCGCTGACAGCGGCGGAGCGGGCTCTGGAACTGGCGACGAACCCGGCCGAGCGGGAGCTGATGTCGCGGCGGGTGGGTGAGCTGAGGCGCCGGCTGTGAGGCCGGCGCCCGCCTCCACCGCTATTCCCGGCTCATCACCGGACGGACCTCCAGCGCGCTCATCCCGGCGGCGAGTGGCCAGGTGGCCGCGATCCGGGCGGCCTCGTCGATGTCGTCGCACTCCAGCATGACGACCGCGCCGATGACCTCCTTGAGTTCCAGGTACGGCCCGTCGGTGATCACCGGCTGGCCGTCCGCACCGGCGCGTACCGTCCGTGCCGCCTCACGGGGCTGCAGTTCGGCGCCGCCGTCGGCGATCTTGCCGGTCGGCTGCCACCGCTCGTACCACCCGTAGATCTGCTCCATCAGGTCCTGCTCGTCGGCCGGCGACAATTCGGTCCATTCGCGGTCGTCGCCGAAGATCAGCATCGCGTACCTCATCGTTGCTCCTCGTGATCGGAAG
Source organism: Polymorphospora rubra (assembly GCF_018324255.1). Classification (GTDB taxonomy): domain Bacteria; phylum Actinomycetota; class Actinomycetes; order Mycobacteriales; family Micromonosporaceae; genus Polymorphospora; species Polymorphospora rubra. The sequence goes on along the minus strand of NZ_AP023359.1, from coordinate 774,406 downwards.
GGCTGTGTCGTACGGGTGACGAACGACCGGCACCGGTTCTCGACAGGCTCCGCCGAATTTTCTGGCCGGTTTCCGGCGGCCGACCGTTCCAGGCCCGGTGCGCGACGCGGCGGGTACGGGTGTCACCGCCTGGTCTTCAGCCAGATGGTCGGTTCCGGGGTCGGGACGGTTTCGACCCGGTCCAGCGGAATCCGGGTGCCGCCGGGGTGGTGGAACAGCCGTACGCCGTCACCGAGCAGCACGGGTGCGACGAACACGAGGATCTCGTCGAGGAGGCCCGCCGCCAGACACTGGGCCGCGACGTCCGCGCCGAGGATGTTGACGTACCGGTCGCCGGCGGCGGCCTTGGCCGCCTCCAGTCCGCTGGTCAGGTCGTCGACGAAGGTGATCCCCGGTACGGGGTTCGCGGGCGGCCGGTGGGTGAGCACGAACTGCGGGCCCGTCCACGCGCCGCTGAAGGCGCCCTCCTTGTCGGTGCCGCGGTTCGGGTCGTCGCCGCCGAAGGTGCGGGCACCCATGAGCAGTGCGCCGATCTTCCCCACGAGATCGTCGGCCACCGGATTGGGGCCGCCGAGATGGTCGGCGAGCCAGGACATGTCACCGCCGGGGCCGGCGATGAATCCGTCGAGGGACATGGTCGCGGAGTACAGAACCTTGGTCATGGTTGATGAGACGCCCTCCGGTCGGAAAACTCATCGGTCGAGGCGCGCCGGCAGCCCGAACACCGGAAACAGTGCCGGCTCGTGGAACGCGGTGATCTCCACGATCCTGTCCTTCGCCACACTCATCACGCTGATCGCGAACGGCGCGTACGAGGGCTCTTCCGGGCGTCGTACGTAGCTCGCGGCGGCAGGTTGGCCGTTGGCCCGGGTCGGCAGCATCCGGAACGCTCCCACGTATTCGGGCGAGCCGGGGTCCCAACTCGTCGCCAGCGCCGCGAGCACCGCCGGACGGCCGGCGAGCCACATCGGGTACGGCGGCATCGTCGTCCGTACGTCTTCGGCCAGCAGTTCGGCGACCTCGGCGACATCACCCCGCTCGGCCGCCGACATGTACCGGCGCAGCAGCCGGTGCTCCTCGTCGGTGGGGGGTGTGGACGGCGCCCAGTCCGCCCGGCCCGGCGGCAGGTGCCCACGCAGCGTCGTTCGGGCCCGTTGCAGCGCGCTGTTGACCGAGGCGACGGTGCCGTCCAGCGCCTGTGCCGTCTGCCGGGCCGGCCAGCCCAGCACGTCGTGCAGGATCACCACGGCACGCTGCCGGGGCGGCAGGTGTTGGATCGCGGCCAGGAACGCCAGCTCCAGTGTCTCCTTCGCGACGACGGCGGCCTCCGGCTGGTCCGCGTGCGGCGCGACCGGCTCCCACAGGCGGTCCGGAAACGGTTGGAGCCAGGAGACGTCGGTGACAGCCCGTTGCGGCTGTCCCGGGTCGAAGGGCGGACCGACATGGTGGGGGAGGACGCGCCGGGAGCGCGTGGCGAGGGCGTCGAGGCAGGCGTTGGTCGCGATCCGGTACAGCCAGGCGCGGACCGACGAACGTCCCTGGAAGCCGCCCCGCCCTTTCCACGCCCGCAGGAACGTCTCCTGGACCAGATCCTCCGCCTCGTCGAACGAGCCGAGCATCCGGTAGCAGTGCACCCGCAGTTCGCCCCGGTGCCGCTCGGCGAGTTCGGTGAAGCCCTCGTCGTCCCTCACCCGGCGACGGTACCCAACCGGCCGGCCCGGATTCGTCAGGCAGCGCCGGGGGGATCGGGTGGGGAGGGGAACGACGGAACCGCACCGTTGCATCGAGCAGGCCGGATGGCGGAACATTGGGGATGGTCGACGGCGTGGCGACCGGTCGGTTGTGCGGACGGAGGCCGTTGTGCATCCCGAGTTGGACCAGGCGCTGCTGCGCGATCTCGCCCAGCCGCTGGTGACCAGGTTCTCGCCCGGTGAGGACGACGAACTGTTCCCCCTGCTGTGCGCGGCGCACTTCGCCGACCCCACCGCCTTCACCGACCCCGACCGGCGAACCGGCCCGCTCGCGTTCGGTGTGCCGGAACTCGTGGTGCTGCTGACCCCGGTCGTGCTCGCCGCGATGACCGAGGCGGTGCGCTACGTGGTGGAGGCCGGCATGAGCAGGGGCGAACGGGTGACCACGGCCGCGATCCGCCGCCTGTTCCGTCGCCCGCCGGCCGTCGCCGGCACCCCGGCCGACGACGGGATCGCGGCGGCGGGCGACGACGGGCCGCCCACCGGCACGACACTGGCCCTGAGCGCCGCGGAGTGGTCGGCGATCCGGGAGATCGTCGAGCGGGTCGCGCTACGCGGCGGCGTCGATCCGGACCGGGCCGGGCTGATCGCCGACGCGGTGGTCGGCCAGGGGCAGCTCGAGGCCGGCCGACGTTAGGCCGCCAGGCGCCGACGGGTGACGACCGGCTCCGGTGGGGTGCGGCGCCGGCCGCCGCGACGGTGCGGTTCGGGCTGCTGATCGGTGCCGTGCTCGCCACCGGATTGCTGGTCCTCTTCACGGTCGAGCTGCATCTGCCGGGACGGGTGCAGACGTTCCAGGCCCGGCTGGACGAGTGCGACGCGGCCTTCGACGCCGGCGTGGCGCGGCTGGTCGCGCAGCGCGCCGACCAGGATCCCGAGCGGCGGCGGGCCGTACAGGCCGAACTGCGGCGCTGCCTGCGTCCCACGCTGACCGCGCAGCTCGCGTTCACCGGCTGCGCCCTGGCCGTCCTGGCCGGTGCCACCGGGGTCGGCTATGCGGCCCACCCGTGGTGGCTGATCCGGCGCCGCCGGCTGGCCCGGCTCTCGGCGGCGACCACCCCCAGACTCGTCGCGGACCTCGACCGGCTGCGCCGGCAGGCCGGGCTGACCCGGGCACCGCGGTGGTGGGTCGCACCCCACCGGCGCACCATGGGTGGACAGGCGTTCGGCCTGCCGGGGCGGCGGTGCGTACAACTCGACGCGGGACTGCTGCTGTTACGGGTGACCGACCCGGCGGCGTTCCGCGCGGTCGTGCTGCACGAGCTGGCGCACCTCCGCAACCGGGACGTGGACATGACGTACCTGACCATCGCGGTGTGGTGGGCGTTCCTCGGCGTGGTGGTCCTGCCCCGCGTGGTGCTGCTGATGCATCCGTACCTGCTGATCGACCCGACCGGATGGACCTGGCGGTCGGCGACCCCCGTCGCGGCCCCGGTCGGCGCGCTGCTCGTGCTGGGCTCGCTGCTGGCGCTGACCTGCCTGGTCTATCTCATCCGCAACAGCGTGCTGAGGGAACGCGAGACCCACGCGGACGCGGTGGCGGCGGCGGTCGACGGACCGGACAGCGCGCTGCCGGGCGTGCTGGCCCGCCTGCCGAAGCCCCGCTCCCCGCTGGGCCGGTGGGGCACCCACCCGGCGCCCCGCGACCGGCTACGGGCGGTACGCGATCCGTCGCTGCCGCTCGTGCCGAGGCACTGGGAACTCGTCTCGGCCGGGCTACCCGCCGGGGTCGTCACCGCGAACCTCGTCCTCCTGGCGGGTATCCGGATCGGGCTCGATCCCCGGCTCGGCGTCGCGCTGCTCGCGCTGCTGACCGGGCCGTGGTTGGCAGGGCTGCTCGCGCTGACCGTCTGGCGGTCGGCGGTCGCCGACGTCCTGGCCGGTCGGCCGGGTCGGCGGGTGCCGCTCTGGCTGTCCGGGGCACCTGTCCTGGTCGGGTCCTACCTCGCCGGCATGTTCCTGTCGGCGGAGACGCTCACCAGCGGGCTCAGCCTGCCCGGCGGTGGTCGGGCGGGGTCGTGGCTGGTGGCGGCGGTGCTGCTGGTCGTCGGGGTGGTGCTGCTCGGGGCCTGGGTCGACTCGACGGCGCGCGCCGTACTCGCCGCGCCGCGCGTGCCGCGCCGGGCACTGCCCGCAGTGGTCGCCACCGCCGCCGTGGTGGGTGGCGCGGCGCTGGCGGTCTGGCTGCCGGCCAGCATGGTCTCGTCCGGATTCGACCTCGCCGGGGGAGCGGTGCCCGCCCCGGGCGGGGAGATCGGCTGGTACGCGACGGTGGCGGCGTGGACCGCTCCGTCGCTCGGGCCGGCGGTCGAGTTCGTCTACAACCCGCTGACCCTGCCCGCGTCGACGGTGCTGTGGGCGGTGCCCGCGTTGCTCCTCGTCCGGGCCGGTGGGCTGCGCACCGTACGCCGGGCGGGCGTCGTCGGCCTGCTCGGCGGCGCGGCGGCGGCGGTGTCGGGCGCGGTTCTGCCGGTGGTGGGCCGGCTGGTCCTTCCCGCCGACGTACGCCGGGTCGAGGCCGATGCCGGCCCCTCGTACGCCGTCGTGCTCGACAACAGCGTCGTCGCCGTCGGTTCCGTGGCCGTCGCGGTGGTGATCGCCGTGGTGGTGCTGGGACGCGGTCCGCTCCGTCCGGCGTCGGCGCTGCTCGCCGGCACCGTCGCCATGACGGTGTCGCTGGCCGCCTTCTACCTGGTCGCCGGACCGGTGCAGTGCCTGACGAGCGTACGGGAGGCCCCGTCGCCGTGGTGTTTTCCGGTGCCGTCGTCGGCGGCGGTGTCCCAGACCGCGCACTGGATCCTGGTGCAGGGCGTCATCCTGGCGGTGCCGCTGGTGCTGGCCGCCGCCGTGCCGGCCCTGCGCCGTTACCGGCGGGCGGACAGCCCGCCGGTGCCGGCGCTCCGGGAGCCCCGGGGCACCGTCGCGGCGGTGGTCGTGCTGCTCGTGGTCGCCGCCTGGCTGACCTGGGCGGTCCTGCCGGCCGCGTACGACATGTGGCTCCGGCCGACCTTCGGCTGACCGAGCCGCTGCGTTGTCTGACGCGACACTCTAGTCTTGACTGATTCCAGAAAAGGGGTCAGACTTCCTGCCGTGGCCATGACCGAGGACTTCCAGCGGATGCTGCGCGGGGCCGCGTTGCGCGTGACCCGTCCCCGGCTGGCCGTGCTCAACGCGGTGTACGCGTACCCGCACGCCGACACCGATTCGATCATCAGTGCGGTGCGCGGGGAACTCCCCACGGTGTCCCACCAGACCGTCTACGACTCACTGCACGCGCTGACGGCCGCCGGCCTCGTACGGCGCATCCAGCCGGCCGGCTCCGTGGCCCGCTACGAGTCGCGGGTCGGCGACAACCACCACCACGTCGTCTGCCGGTCGTGCGGGGTCATCGCCGACGTCGACTGCGCCGTCGGTGCCGCGCCCTGCCTGACCGCCTCCGACGACGGCGGCTTCTCGATCGACGAGGCCGAGGTCGTCTACTGGGGCCTGTGCCCCGGCTGTTCCGCCACAGGCATCTCCTGATCCGCCTGCTCCGTCAGGTCATCCGCCTGATCCGTCAAGTCACCTGTCTGATCCGCCAAGCCCACGGAAGGAATTCGATGTCCGAGAACCACGACGCCGTCGTTCACGACGCGGACGCGGGGAGCGAGTCGCGCTGCCCGGTCGCGCACGGACGTGCCCCCACCCGACCCAGGGCGGCGGTAACCGCGGCTGGTGGCCGAACCAGCTCAACCTGAAGATCCTCGCCAAGAATCCGGCGGTGGCCAACCCGCTGGGTGAGAAGTTCGACTACGCCGAGGCGTTCAAGGCCCTCGACCTGCCCGCGGTCAAGCGGGACATCGCGGAGGTCCTGACGAACTCGCAGGACTGGTGGCCGGCCGACTACGGCCACTACGGCCCGTTCATGGTCCGCATGGCGTGGCACAGCGCCGGCACCTACCGCATCAGCGACGGTCGCGGCGGCGCCGGCGCCGGGCAGCAGCGCTTCGCGCCGCTGAACAGCTGGCCGGACAACGGCAACCTCGACAAGGCCCGCCGCCTGCTGTGGCCGGTCAAGAAGAAGTACGGCCAGAGCCTCTCGTGGGCCGACCTCATGATCCTCGCCGGTAACGTCGCGCTGGAGTCGATGGGCTTCGAGACCTTCGGCTTCGCCGGCGGCCGGGAGGACGTCTGGGAGCCCGACGAGGACGTCTACTGGGGGCCGGAGACCACCTGGCTCGGTGACGCCCGCTACACCGGCGACCGGGAACTCGAGAACCCGCTCGCCGCCGTCCAGATGGGCCTCATCTACGTCAACCCGGAGGGCCCGAACGGCAACCCGGACCCGATCGCCTCGGCCCGGGACATCCGCGAGACGTTCCGCCGCATGGCGATGAACGACGAGGAGACGGTCGCGCTGATCGCCGGCGGTCACACCTTCGGCAAGACCCACGGTGCGGGTCCGGCGGACCACGTCGGCCCCGAGCCCGAGGGTGCCCCGCTGGAGGAGCAGGGCCTGGGCTGGAAGAACTCGTTCGGCACCGGCAAGGGCGGGGACGCCATCACCAGCGGGCTCGAGGGGGCGTGGACCGACACCCCGACCTCGTGGGACAACAGCTTCTTCGAGATCCTGTTCGGATACGAGTGGGAGCTGTCGAAGAGCCCCGCCGGTGCCAACCAGTGGAAGCCGAAGGACGGCGCGGGCGCCGGCACCGTACCGGACGCGCACGACTCGTCGAAGAGCCACGCCCCGACGATGCTGACGACCGACCTCGCGCTGCGGTTCGACCCGGTCTACGAGCAGATCTCGCGGCGCTTCCTGGCGAACCCGGACGAGTTCGCCGACGCCTTCGCCCGGGCCTGGTTCAAGCTGACCCACCGCGACATGGGTCCGGTCGTCCGCTACCTCGGCTCCGAGGTACCGACCGAGACGCTGCTGTGGCAGGACCCCCTCCCGCCGGTGACGCACGAACTGGTGGACGCCGCCGACGTCGCCGACCTCAAGGCGCAGATCCTCGCCTCGGGGCTGTCGGTGTCCCAGCTGGTCTCCACCGCGTGGGCGTCGGCGTCGACGTTCCGCGGCGGCGACAAGCGCGGCGGTGCCAACGGGGCGCGGATCCGCCTCGAGCCGCAGAACGGCTGGGAGGTCAACAACCCCGACGAGCTGGCGCGGGTGCTGCACACCCTGGAGAAGGTCCAGGAGGCCTTCAACGCCGCCCAGACCGGTGGGAAGAAGGTCTCGCTCGCCGACCTGATCGTGCTCGGTGGCTCGGCGGCCGTCGAGGCGGCCGCCAAGGAGGCCGGTTACGTCGTCGAGGTCCCCTTCACGCCGGGCCGTACGGACGCGTCGCTGGAGCAGACCGACGTGGAGTCCTTCGCCGCGCTCGAGCCGACCGCGGACGGGTTCCGCAACTACGTCGGCAAGGGCCAGCGTCTGCCGGCGGAGTTCCTTCTGGTCGACAAGGCGAACCTGCTGACCCTGAGCGCCCCCGAGATGACGGTCCTCGTCGGCGGTCTGCGCGTCCTGGGTGCGAACCACCAGCAGTCGCCGCTGGGCGTTCTCACCACGACGCCCGGGTCGCTGACCAACGACTTCTTCGTCAACCTGCTCGATCTGGGTACGACGTGGCAGCCGACGTCCGAGGACGCGAACACGTTCGAGGGCCGGGACTCCGCCACCGGCGAGGTCAGGTGGACCGGCAGCCGGGTCGACCTCCTCTTCGGGTCGAACTCGGAACTGCGCGCGCTCGCGGAGGTGTACGCGAGCGACGACGCGCGGGCGAAGTTCGTGCAGGACTTCGTGGCGGCGTGGGTCAAGGTGATGGAGCTCGACCGGTTCGACATCGCGTGATCACGACGTCGGGGCCGGCCCTTGTGGGCCGGCCCCGACGGCTTTCCCGCCGGCCCGCCAGGTCGAGAACTCCCCTACTCACCGAGCCGGCGGTCGGCGTACTCGAACATCGCGTCGCGGAGGTACTCGACCAGCGTGTCGTCACCGCCGCCGATGTTCGCGCGGAACCGCTCGTCGTCGACGTACAACTGGGCCAGGCCGCGGTACGCCGCCCGGTTCGGGGTCCAGAACAGGCACGTCACCTCGTAGTGGAACCGCACCGTCTCCTGCACCCGCTCGTCGGTGACCGGCACGCCGGCCGCCTTCAGCGGAGCCAGGCTCCGGTGAACCCGGTCGTAACCGGTGCGGGCCTTCTCGGCGTCGTCCGCCGACCAGCCCTGCATCCGCTCGTCCGCGGCGTCGATCGCGGCGTCACCCCACCGCTCGCGGGCCTCCGCCTCGTAGGGGTTCGTCTCGAACCCCTCGAAGACCTTCCTCGGGCTCATCTCCCTTCCCTCCTGAACGTTCCCGATCGTGGATTCGACGGTCCGGATCAGCCGGTCCAGCCGGCCCCGTTCCCGCACCAGCCAGTCCCGGTGCCGTTCGAGCACGTCGACCGTGCTGTCCCGGCCCTGCCGGTCCAGCACCTCGGCGACGGCGTCGAGCCCCAGCCCGAGGTCACGCAGCAGGAGGATCCGCTGCAACCGCAGCAAGTGCTCCTGCTCGTAGAAGCGGCGACCGTTGTCGGCCGTCCAGGCCGGCGGCAACAGCCCGATCGCGTCGTAGTGCCGCAGGGTGCGCGACGTGACGCCGGCCTCCTTCGCCACCTCGGCGATCGACCAGGCCATGCCGGTTCCCTCCCGTGATCGCGGCCGGTCCGTCCGGCCGTGACCACCACGGTATGGGTTGCCGTAGCGTCAACTTCAACCCTGAATCGAACCGTCTTCGAGATGGCTGACCCCGTTGTATTCGACCGGCCGGCCCAACCCGGCCCGGAACCGGGTGATCGAGGCGTTGGCGACCGGGCCGGCGGCCACGACCGCGGCGAGGTCGTCGAAGGTCAACCCCTCGACGAGGTGACGCAGCATGAGAACCACACTGTCGTGGGCGACCAGCCACACCCGCCGGCCGGCGTACCGGGGCTCCAGGTCGGCGAGGACCGCCGCGAGGCGTGCCGCGATGTCGCCGAACGACTCGCCGCCCGGCGGCCGGTAGCGGAACTCGCCCAGGTCGCGCCGCCGGGCCGCCTCGGCCGGGAACCGCGCGGCGATCGCCGCGCCCGTCAGCAGCTCCAGTTCACCCATCACCCGGTCGCCGAGCCGGCCGTCCGTCGTCGCCGCCGGCAGCCGTACACCGAGGCCGTCGGCGGCGGCCCGGGCCAGGTCCCAGGTCTGCACGGCCCGTCGGTACGGCGAGCACACCACCGCCTCGGGCCGGTGTCCGGCGGGTTGCCCCGCCAGCCACCGGCCGAGTGCGGCGGCCTGCCCACGGCCGGTCGGCGACAGCGCGACGTCCGCGTCCCGACCGGTGATGCCGCTGTCCAGCGCCCCCGTGGCCGCGGCGGCCGCGAACGCCGCGTTCGCCTCGCTCTGCCCGTGCCGTACGACGGTCAGTTCCGCGAAACGCACGTCCGGCACCCCTTTCCACCCGGGTACGCCCACCCTGTCACGGCGGGCGGTGGGCGGTACAGCGCCCGGGTCAGCGGAAGCGGGGGTCGTTGCCCGCCCGGGTGTCCACCTTCAGGTTCAGCGCGGCGGCGATCTCGCCCCAGGAGACGTACGAGAAGTTCGTGGCGTCCCGGTCGGCGTCGACGTCCGGCCCGGTCTCCGGCTCGTCGTGGGTGACGAGCAGACCGTGCCGGTAGCCGCCGACGGGACGGTTCGTCACGGCGAGACCGTCGGACCCGTTGATGTCGTCGGCGCCCCGTACGCCCCGGACCCGGAAGCTGCCCTGCGGGCGGTTGCGGCCGTGCAGGTCGTACACGGCGAACGTGTCGTCGCCCTGGCTCGACACGATCAGGTAGCCGGTCGCGCCGGGGCCGTAGTAGATGTCGACGCCCTCCACGTCGGCGGTGAGCCGGGTGCCGCCGTAGCCCCCGGCGTCCGGGTCGACCGGTACGCACTCCTCGGTCGCCTCGTCGTAGACGTCGTGGATGCCGAAGTCGGTGACCCGGTCGACGAGTTCCGGCCGCCCGCCGGAGCCGAGCGGAAGCTGGAGCCGCCACAGGCCGACGTCCTCCTGGGCGGCGTAGAGCACACCCGACCGCTGGTCGACGGCGACCCCCTCGAACTGCGGCAGGATGCCCGGCTCCTCGCACGGGAACCAGGTCGAACCGTCCGGCAGCGGGAAGCTGGCCGGCAGCACCATCTTCCGGATGTCGGTGTAACCGAGCTTCCCGCCGACCTCGACGATGCGTACGGTCGCGAGCGCGGTCGTGCCCTCCTGGGTGACGACGGCGTACGTCTCGCCGCGCCGCGGCTGCCAGACGGCCAGGCCGTACGCGGTGTGCTCCTCGTCGACGGCCGCCCGGTCCGGGTTGAACAGGAACCGCTGGTCGGCGGCGGTGACCTCGACCAGCGGCGTCCGCGCGGCGGACCCGGCCGGGTCGATGGCGAAGAACCGGAGCTGGTCGTTGTATCGGTCCGAGACGACGGCGACGTCGAGCGTACGGCCGGCCAGTCGGACGTCGTAGGCGATGTCGACGTTGTTGTAGCGGCCCCGCGCCGGATCCGTGCGCGGCGCCTCGGTCGCGGGGAGCGCCTGGAGTTCCCGCGACCGGAGGTCGTAGACGCGCAGACCGCCCTCCTTGGCGGTCACGACGACGATCGAGCGGCGGGACTCCTCCGGGTGGACCCAGATGGCGGGGTCGTCGCCGGACGCGTTGCCGCCCTCCTCGTCGTCGTACAGGACCGGGGTCTCGTTGTCCGTCGTCACGACCGCCGGCCCGCGGTGGGCGGGCGGGGTGGCGGTCGCGGGGGTGGCGACGGCGGTGGCGAGCAGGGTCACGGCGATCGTGCCCAGCGAGAGCGTCGTCTTTCGGATACGGGTCACGTCGTGCAGCCTGGGCGGCGGACTTTGCCATCGGTCGGGCAATAGATGGACGTGAGTTTAAATCGAAGGCCTGCCGGGCGGTCTCAGCGGCCGGCGGGTTCGGCACCCACCGCCACCACCTCCGGCTCCGTGGTCGACAGTACGGTCAGCGCCTCGGTCACGAGGCTCTGGTAGCCGCCGCTTCTGGCGATGCTCAGGCCTGTGCGGGCGTGGCCGGCGGCCCCGGCCGGATCGCCCGTGGCCAGCGTGGCCCGGGCGAGCACGATGACCGCGGCCGCCGCGCCGTACGGGTACGAGACCTCGCGGGCGAGGTCGTAGGCCGCCCGCAGCATCTCGGCGGCCTCGGTCGGGGACCCGGAGCCCAGTACCGCGCTCCCGAGGGTGGCGAGCAGGGCCGCCTCGGTACGCCGGTCGTGCCCCTCGCGGGCCAGCGCCAACCCGCGCTCGGCGGTGGCCCGGGCCTCGGCGTGCTCGCCGAGTTGCGCGTACAACTGGCTGAGTTCGTCCAGGGTGCCCACCTCGGACTGGCGGACCCCGGTCTGTTCGAAGGTGTGCCGGGCATGGTTCAGGTGGTCGAGGGCGGCCGCGAACTCGCCCATCTGGCGCAGCACCATGCCCAGGTTGGACCGGTTCACCGCCTCGCCCTGCGCGTTGCCGGCGCGCTGGTTGAGGGCCAGCGCCGCTTCGAGATGCGTCACCGCCTCGTCCAGTCGTCCCAGCTCCCAGCACAGGGTGCCCAGGTCGTTGAGGGTCACCGTGCGTACGTACTCGAGATCCGCCCGCCGGCTTGCCGCCAGCGCCCGGCGGTAGTACTCCAGTGCCGGGCCGGACCGGCCCACCTGACTGTGCACCAGGCCGATGTTGTGCAGTAGGTACGCCGTGGCGGACAGCCAGCCGACCTGCTCGGCGAGTTGGAGGGCGAGTTCGTATTCGGCGAGTGCGCCGTCGCGCCGGCCGGTCGACCAGAGCGCCTGCCCGTACGTCAGCCGCATCGCGGCCACCGCCTGCGGGTCACCGGCGGCGCGCGCGGCGGCCAGCCCGGCCTGGGCCACCGACAGCCAGGCCGGTCCGGTGCCCCGGGTGAAGAAGTGGCCGCGGAGCTGGTCGGCGATCTGCCAGGCCCGCTCGCGTGGCCCGTGTTCGGCGGCGTGACCGACCGCCGCCACCAGACCGGGGGTTTCGTCGTCGAGCCAGGAGAGTGCGCTTTCGGTGCTGTCGAAGGTTGCCGTGCAGGGGGCGCCGTCGGGCAGCCGGACCATGTCCGGGTAGAGCATTCCGACCGCTTCGGCCACCTGGGACAGGTACCAGTCCAGCAGTCTCGACACGGCCGCCGACGAACCGGCGGGACCGTCCGCCAGCACCGACCGCCGTCCGGCGTAGAGCCGGATCAGGTCGTGGTAGCGGTACCGTCTCGACATCGTCGCCTCGATAAGGTTCCGGGTGGCCAGGTTGTCGAGGGCGGCCCGGACGTCGGTGGCCTCGGTGGCGAGTGCCGCCGCGGCCGCCGGTAGCGAGAAGTCGCGCCCGGGAAGGCCCGCGAGCTGCCGGAACGCCCGTGCCTCCCGGTGCGACAGGTCCTGGTAGCTCAGGTCGAGGCTGGCCTCCACGGCGACGTCACCAACCCGCAGTTCGTCCAGCCGGCGGTCCTCGTCGGTCAGCCGGTTCACCAGGTCGGCGACCGTCCAGCCCGGCTGGCCGGCGAGCCGGGCACCGGCCACCCGCAGGGCGATGGGCAGCCGGCCGCAGACGGCGACCAGGTCCCGGGCGGCGCCCGGTTCGCCGCCGATCCGGTCCGGCCCGACGATCGCCGACACCAGGTCGACGCCTTCGGCCGTGGTGAACAGGTCGAGGTCCAGCAGTTGTGCCCCGGCCAGGTCGGCGAGCCGTTGCCGGCTGGTCACCAGGACGCCGCAGCTGCCGGGCCCGGGCAGCAGCGGGCGGACCTGCGCGGCGTCCCGGGCGTTGTCGAGGATGACGAGGATCCGCCGCCCGGCCAGCATGCTGCGCAGTTGGGCGGCGCACTCCGCCTCCTGCTTCGGGATCCGCCGGTCGTCCATGCCGAGGGCACGCAGGAAGCGGGTCAGCGCGTCGATCGGCTCGACCGGATCGCGCCCCGATCCCTGGAGGTCGATGTAGAGCTGACCGTCCGGGAAGGAGCGCCACTGTCGCTGGGCGACCTGCATGACCAGTGCCGTCTTGCCGACGCCGGCGACCCCGGCGACGGCGCAGACGACCACCGCCATCTCGGCGTCCGCGTTTCCCAGTGCCCGGATCAACCGGCGTAGCTGGGCGTCCCGGCCGATGAAGTCGGCCGGCGGGGCAGGGGCCTGGAACGGTACGGGCAGGTATGTGGGCAGCCCGTCGGATCCGGTCCCGGCCGGCCGCTGGCGCAGGATCCGCTGCCGTACCCGCACCAGTTCCGGGCCCGGGTCGACGCCCAGCTCCCGGACCAGGCGGTGCCGGATCTCCTCGTACGTCTTCAGTGCCGCCGCCTGGTTGCCGGTCGCGGCGAGGGCGGTCATCAGACGGCTGAACAGCGGCTCGTGGAGCGGATGCCGGGCCGCGAGTGCGCGTAGCCGGGGCAGCGGCCGGGCTGGGGCGCCGACCGCGTCGGCGATTCCGGCGTACGTCAGCGTCGCGGCGATCCACTCCTCGGCCAGCGAGATCGTCAGCGGGTGGTGCCGCAGGTCGGTGAGATCCGCCAGCGGATCGCCGTACCAGAGGTCGAGCGCCTCCTCGATCTGGGACATCGCGGATTCGGGTGCGTCGGTGTGCTGCCGCGTCGAGTCGACCAGGCGGCGGAAGCGCAGCAGGTCGAGCTGGTCTTCGGTGACGTTGAGCTGGTAGCCGCGGGGGTGAGGGTCAACGCCCGCGACGGGCCCCGGGCAGGTCGGGCCGGTTCGAGCACCCGGCGGAGCCGGGAGACGTACGTCTGCACCAGGTTGACCGCCGTGGCGGGTACCCGTTCACCCCACAGGAGTTCGATCAGTTCGTCCCGGACGACGGTCCGGTTGGGGGTGAGGGCCAGTCGTCCCAGCAGGGTCCGGGCCCGGTCCGACTCGATGTGCAGGGCGGCGGTGCCGTCGAGTACGACGAGCGGTCCGAGGATGCTCAGCATCACCGGACCGGCGGCGTCCTTTTGCGACGTGGCGGCCGCGACGGGCTGGCCGGGACCCGATCTGCCGGGTGGGCGCCGGGCGGACGGGATGACTCCGTGGAATTTCTTCGTCTCGGCTTCGCTCAGGCCGAGTGCGTCGACGAGTGCCCGTACCGAGCGTGGCTGCGGCCGTCGGGTACGGCCCTGTTCCAGGTCACGGATGGCGGCGGCGCTGAGTCCGGTCAGTTGCGCGAGTTCTTCCTGGGTGAGGCGGCGCGCCTCGCGGTGAATTCGCAAGATCTGGGCAAATGTCGCTTTTGGACTACTGGCAATCACGCCGGAGGCGTCGTCTTTCACAAGTCCATCCCCGTGGTGGTCTTGATCATCCGGTCGGCAATGCTACTACGGGTTCACGTACCGACACTACGGGTTCACTACGGGCGAGGACGTTCAGAGATCCGACAGAACCGCCCCGCAGGCTGTTCCCACATCGCGACCGCGGTGAATGGGGAGAAGGGAACGCCTGATTGATGAAAGTCCTCACAACGAGTTGGGGTCGAACCGCCGGACCGGCACGGGTCGCGCTGGGCCTGTTCGCCGGCGTACTCCTGCTGGCGGCCGCCGGCGGTCCGGCCCTCGGCGCCCCGGCGAACCCGAGGGAGCAGTCGCCACGCACAGCGGTGCCGGGAGACGCACCGCCTGCGAACGGGGTCGTGGCGGCGGCACAACTGGGTGAGCCGACCACGCGGGACGAGATCCTCGCCCGCGCCCGCACCTGGGTCGACGTCGGCGTGCCGTACAGCCAGGCCGCTTACCACAACGGCTACCGGACGGACTGTTCCGGCTACGTCTCGATGGCCTGGAACCTGCCGACCAGCCTGAACACCGGGAACCTCGACCAGATCGCGGACCGGATCAGCTACCACGAGCTGCGGCCCGGCGACATGCTCATGTACCACTACGACGAACCCTGGGAGGGGCACGCCGCGATCTTCGTCGGCTGGACCGGCGCGGTGGGCGGGGACTTCCGCATCTACGAGCAGACCACGCCCAGCACGAAGAACCGGACCTGGTCGGCCGCCGGCTACAGCCGGAGCCTCTTCCAGCCGTACCGATATCGCCACGTCATCGAGGGCGAGGGACAGACCCAGTTCGCCGACATGAACGCCGACAGGGTGGCGGATCTGGTGCAGGTCCGGGGCAACGGGGACGTCGTCGTCTACTGGAACGTCGGTGGCGTCTACACCGGTGCCAACCGGCTGGTGGCAAAGCGGTTCCGCGACTACTCCCGGCTCCAGTTCGCGGACCTGAACGGCGACGGCGTCGCGGACATGGTGCAGGTCCGCGGGACCGGTGACGTGGTCGTCCACTGGAATGTCGGTGGGGTCTTCAACGGCTCGAACCGGCTCGTCGCCACCGGGTTCACCGATGCGAAGCGGACCAGGTTCGCGGACATGAACGCCGACGGGTTGGCCGACCTGGTGCAGATCCGCAAAGACGGCAACGTCGTCGTCTACTGGAACGTCGGTGGTTCGTTCGACGGCAGCAACGCCCTCGTGGCCAACGGCTTCACCGATCCGGGATCCGTCAAGTTCGCCGACTTGAACGCGGATGGTGTGGCGGATCTGGTGCAGGTGCGGGACACCGGTCAGGTCGTCGTGTACTGGAACGTCGGCGGCACCTTCAACGGCTCGAACCGTCTGGTCGCCACCGGTTTCACCGAGCCGGCGCGGACCAAGTTCGCGCACCTGGATGCCGATGGTGTGGCGGATCTGGTGCAGGTGCGGGACACCGGTCAGGTCGTCGTGTACTGGAACGTCGGCGGGATCTACGACGGCTCGAACCGGCTGGTCGCCAATGGGTTCACGCAGCCCTGACGTAATGGCTGCCACCCCTCGTTTCGACGAAAGGAAAGCTTTGTCCATCTTCCGTAAGGCGTGCCTCGTCGCGGGCGCGGTCCTTCTCGCCGCGACGGGCGCCCTCGTCGCCCAACCCGCCGTGGCCGCCGGCCCCCGCCCGGTCTTCCAACTTCCCGTCGGCTGTGGAGAGACCTGGGACCTGCGAACCTACGCCGGCCACGACTACTACGACATCGACTTCTGGCCCACCAGCGGACCTGCCTGGGGGCAGCCGATCCGGGCATCCTTCGCCGGTACGGTGGCTTTCGCCGGGATCGGCGGTACCCTCGGCGGCCGGACCCCGAGCAACCCCAACGGTCCGATCGGAACCGGCGCCGGCTACTACGTGAAGATCGACCACGGGGACGGCTGGGAAACGCTGTATCTCCACATGCTCGAGCCGCCGATGGTCTCCACTGGTCAGGTGGTCTACCAGGGACAGCAGTTGGGCAAGGTGGGCAGCACCGGTGATTCGTCAGGCCCGCACCTGCACTATGAACAGTTGCGTGACGGGGCGAAAATCGAGTCCTATTTCGACGAGGTCGCCTCGGGCATCACCCACGACAACTACGGCTATTCCGTGCAACGCAGGAGCCGCAACTGTGGCGGTTGGACCCAGTTTGCCGACATGAACGCCGACCGGCTGGCCGACCTCGTCCAGATCCGGACGAACGGCGACGTGGTCGTCTACTGGAACGTCGGCGGCACGTTCACCGGCAGCAACGCGCTGGTCGCGACCGGCTTCAAGAACGCCGCCCGGGTCCGGTTCGCAGACATGAACGCCGATGGCCGCGCCGACCTGGTGCAGCTGCGGGTAACCGGTCAGGTCGTCGTGTACTGGAACGTCGACGGCATCTTCACCGGCAGCAACACGGTGGTCGCCAGCGGCGCCTGGGATCCCGAACGGGTGCACTTCGCCGACATGAACAACGACCGCGTCGCCGACCTGCTGGACGTACGGGAGAGCGGTCAGGTGGTCGTGTACTGGAACGTCGGTGGCACGTTCACCGGCAGCAACGCGCAGGTCGCCACCGGGTTCACCGACCCGTTGCGGGTCAAGTTCGCGGACATGAACAACGACGGCCGCGCCGAACTGGTGCAGGTGCGCGACACCGGTCAGGTGGTCGTGTACTGGAACGTGGGCGGCACGTTCACCGGTAGCAACGCGCTGGTCGCCACCGGGTTCACCGATCCGATGCGGGTCAAGTTCGCCGACATGAACAGCAACGGTGTCGCCGACCTGGTGGACATGCGGCCCAACGGTGACGTCGTCGTGTACTGGAATGTCGACGGCACGTTCACCGGCAGCAATGCCCTCGTCGCCGAGGGATTCAAGGCCCCGTAACGAAAGAAGGACACGTTGACCTCGCCCGCCGTCCTGCGGAAGCGGCGGCGGGCGAGGTCTGCCGATTTCACGACAGGGGAATCTGATGCGCCAACGTCATATCTTCCGACTCGGGGTCGTGGCAACCGTCGTCGCCGGTGCCGTCGGCCTGCTGGCCGGACCGGCCGCCGCCGATCCGGCGCGGGAGTCCGGTGACCGTCGGGCCGCCGTCGAGTACGCCAACGCACCGTGCGACCCCGACGGCGTCACCGCCCTCGACGCGTCGCTGGCGACCCAACTCAACAGTGAGTTGAACGCCAAGATGCGGGGTTACATGTCCGCGTACCGGGTGTCCTGCGCCCGTATGGTGGTCAAGACGGTGCTCGACCGTGGCCTGGACCCGCGGGCCGCGGTCATCGCCATCACGACGACGATCGTCGAGGGAAGCATCGACAACGTCGCCGAGGAGGTCGACCACGACAGCCTCGGCCTGTTCCAGCAGCGGGAACCGTGGGGCTCCCGGGCCGAGCGGCTGAATCCGGCCTGGGCGACCAACGCCTTCCTGAACAAGATGCTCGCCCTGTACCCCAACTCCAGCTGGATGACCGCGCCCATCGGCACCGTCTGCCAGGACGTGCAGGTGTCCGCGTACGGGGGCCGGTACCAGCCTCAGGCTGCGGACGCACAGATCATCGTCGACAAGCTGCGCCCGTACGTCGGTGAGGGCCGGACCCAGTTCGCGGACATGAATGCCGACGGGGTGGCGGATCTGGTGCAGGTGCGGGAGACCGGTCAGGTCGTCGTCTACTGGAACGTCGGTGGGACGTTCAACGGCTCTAACCGGCTGGTGGCCACCGGGTTCACCGACCCGGCCCGGGTGCGGTTCGCGGACATGAACGGAGACGGGGTGTCGGACCTGCTCGACATCCGGCGTTCCGGTGACATCGTCGTCTACTGGAACGTCGGTGGAGTGTTCAACGGCAGCAACGCCCTGGTGGCCAGCGGCTTCTTCGATCCGGTGCGGGTGAAGTTCGCGGACATGAATGCCGACCGGATGGCGGATCTGGTGCAGGTGCGGGAGACCGGTCAGGTGGTCGTGTACTGGAATGTCGGTGGGACCTTCACCGGCAGCAACGCCCTGGTGGCGACCGGCTTCTTCGATCCCGCGGCAACGCGGTTCGTGGACATGAACAGCAACGGGGTGGCCGACCTGGTGCAGGTGCGCGACAACGGCAACGTGGTTGTGTACTGGAATGTCGGTGGGTCCTTCAACGGCAGCAATGCGCTCGTGGCGACCGGCTTCTTCGATCCGGTGCGGGTGAAGTTCGCGGACATGAATGCCGACCGGGTGGCGGATCTGGTGCAGGTGCGGGAGACCGGTCAGGTGGTCGTGTACTGGAATGTCGGTGGGACCTTCACCGGCAGCAACGCCCTGGTGGCGACCGGCTTCACCGCCCCGTAGCTCCGGCAATCCGGTCCGCCCGCGCCGCGCGAAGGGCCTTCCGACCGTCACGGAAGGCCCTTCGCCCGCGCCGGCCACCGGCAGACCTTCGCCCGCGGGTTCGACCGGCCGCCGACTCAGCCGACAGCGAACCGGCTGGACACGCCGCCGGTGATCGCGCAGCGTGTGGGGATGCGCCCCCTTCGCTTCGGACTTGTCTGGAACGGCACCGGATCACCGGTCGACGTCGCCCGCCGGGCCGAGGAAGCCGGCTACGCCAGCCTGCTGTTCCCGGACCACACCGGCATGGTCGCCCCGATCCCGGCGATGGCCGCCGCGGCGGCCGCCACCCACCGGATCCGGCTGGGGACCCAGGTCGTCAACATCGCCTTCCGCCCGCTCGGCGCGCTCGCCCAGGAGTTGGCCGCCGTCGACATCGTCAGCGGCGGACGCCTCGACATCGGCCTCGGCGCGGGCTACGCGGAATCCGAGGTACGCAGCCTCGGCCTGCCGTTCCCGTCGGCCGGTGCACGGATCCGGGAGGTGGCCCGGGCGCTCGACCTGCTGCCCCGGTTGTTCGCCGGCGAGACGGTGACCGAGGGCGGGTCCGCGTACGGCCGGCTCGACGGCTTCCGGCTCGAACCGGCGCCGCCGCAGGGAGCGGCCGTACCGCTGATGGTCGGCGGCAACGGCGACCGGCTTCTCGCGGTCGGCGCCGAACGGGCCGACATCGTGCAGTTCAGCGGCTTCAGCCCGACGCCTGACGGCCCCGACTTCGGCAACTTCTCCGACGACGGGGTGGCCGAACGCATCGCCTACCTGCGGGAGACCGCCGGCGACCGGTTCGACGACATCGAGCTGAGCGTGCTGGTCCAGTGGGCCGGAGTCGTGCCCGATCCCCGGGCCCGGGTCGCGGCGATGGAGCTGCCCGGGATCGGCGTCGACCAGGTGCTCACGAGCCCGTTCGCGCTGCTGGGCACCTCGGTCGACGAGATCTGCGCCCGCCTGGTCGACCTGCGGGACCGGCACGGTGTGTCGTACGTGACCGTCTTCGACCGCCAGTCGTACGGCTTCGACGAGGTCGTCGCGCGACTGGCCGGCGACGCGGCGGCGCGGCGGTGAGCGCCGCGGATGTCGCGCCGGTCCTCAGCAACTCGCCCGGCTCCCTGGCCTGGCACGTGTGGCACGAACGGCATCCGGCGCTGATCGACCAGGTCGCCGCCGCGCATCCGTACCCGCCGGGGCATCTCGCCGCGCTGCGGGCCCTGCTGGCCGAGACGCTCACCGGCCCGGTCCGGCCGCTGCCACCGGACGCCGCCGACCGGGCCACCTGGGACGGCTGGGGTGCCGACCACTTCGGACGGTCGTGGCTCGACGTCCCGTTCCTGTGGGCGGAAAGCTATTTCTACCGCCGGTTCCTGGACGCGGTGGGCTACTTCACCCCCGGACCGTGGTCGGGGCTGGACCCGTTCGCGTTCCTGAAGGCGGCCGAACTCGACAGCGCCGACCTCGGCCAGGATCTCGACGCCCTGGACGGGACGGCCGGGCTGACCGTCGAGGGGAAGACCCGGGTCCTGCTGCACGGCGCCCTGTGGGGAAACCAGGCCGACCTGGGGTTCCGGATCGGGGTCGCGGCCACCTCCGGCACGGTCGGGCCGTCGGCCCACCTGGTCGCCGACGACACCACCGCCGCGGTGTCCGCGCTGACCACGGGTACGGGCACGGTGTGCCTGGTCGCCGACAACGCCGGCCGGGAACTGCTGGCCGACCTGGTCCTGGTCGACCACCTGCTCGCCGCCGGCCTGGCGGAACGGGTCACGCTGCACCTCAAACCGCACCCGTACTACGTCTCCGACGCGACGACCACCGACCTGGTCGCCTGCCTGCGCCGGCTGGCCGCCGGACCGCCCGCCGCGGCGGGGATCGCGGCCCGGCTGCGCACGGCCGCCGCCGACGGCCGGCTCGACGTCGCCACCCACTGGTTCTACTGCGCGCCGTACCCGTACCACCGGATGCCGGACGACCTCGCCGACACGTACGCCGCCGCGTCCGTCGTCGTCCTCAAGGGCGACCTGAACTACCGGCGGCTGGTCGGCGACTGCCGCTGGCCGGAGTCGACGCCGTTCGCCGACACCGTCGACTACTTCCCGGCCCCGGTCGTGGCGCTGCGGACGCTGAAGTCGGACGTCGTCGTCGGGCTCGATCCGGCGGACGTGGCCGCGCTCGACGGCGACCCGGACGCCGCCCGGTGGCGCGTCGACGGCCGCTACGCCCTGATCCAGGTCCGACCGTAGGTGGCTGGGCCACCAGAGACCGGTGCCTCGGTGGCCCTGACCGCCTGATCCGCGGGGACCGTCCGGTCCGGGTGATCGTTCGGTGGTGGTCGCCCGGGCCGATCGTACGCCTGGAGGGACGCCGACGGTCGGGGCGATGGTCTACACAGGCCAATGCTTGGTCTCTTCGGTGGGTGCTCGTCGGATCGTGATAGTCCACAGTGGTTGGACATCGGCGTGCGATCGGACAGGAGTCACCCACTTTGATCAACAGGTATCCCGGCGACTGTGGCACGTGCCACCAACGGGTTGAGGCCGGTGCGGGACAGGCGGTCAACACGGCAGGCCGCTGGCTCGTCTATCACCAGGACTGCATTCCGGTCCGGACCGCGCCGAAGCCCGGCACCCACCCCGGATGGCACGACCTGCCGATCGTCGGGTTCGACATCGAGGGCACCTCGGCACAGCCGATGGAGAGCCGCATTCTCACGGCGGCACTTATCCCCGGCGAAGGGCCGCCGATGCGTTGGACGATCAACCCCGGTGTCCCGATCCCGCCGGACGCGACCGAGCGGCACGGCATCGACGACGACATGGTACGGCGGGAGGGTGAGGCGCCCGCCGTGGCGTTGGCGCAGATCGGTACCGCCATTGCCAAGTTGATCGCCGACTCGACGCCGCTGGTCGCGTTCTTCGCGTCGTACGACGTGACGGTCCTGCACAACGAACTCGCCAGGCATGGCCTGCCGCCCATCGAGTGGGAGCGTGCGATCGTCATCGACCCGCACATCCTGCATCGTGAGGTCGAGCCCCGGTGGTACGGGAAGCGGACGCTCGGCGACCTCTGCGACTACTACCAGGTGCGGTTGGCCGTTGCTCACGAGTCTGTCAGTGACGCCCGGGCGGCTGCCGACCTGGCACGGGGCATCGCGGCCCGGCACGAACGCATCGCCCGAATGTCTCCGGACGCCCTGCACCAGGCTCAGATCGGCTGGCACCGGGAGCAAGGGCTCGACCTGCAGGGCTACTTCGACCGGGTTGGCAAGCAGGAGACGGTGAACCTGGAGTGGCCACTGGAAACCGCCGTACGCGGGTGAGGTACGGGTCCGGCCGGCCGCGCCGGCCGGACCCGTGTGCTCAGCACCAGCTCAGGGACGAGTTGACCCGGGTGACGTTGCGGACGACGTTGTTGCTTCCGGTGCAGGGATTCTGGGTGATGTTGGTGTTGGTGACCGTCAGGTTCTGGATCGTGATGTTCGAGGACGGCGGGAACTCCGACCGGGCGGCGACGCGGATCTCACCACCGCCGGTGACGGTGCCGGACTGCGCGGCGATGTTCACGTTGTAGCAGTTCTCCAGCAGGATCGAGTTGTTGCCGGTGTTCGAGATGGTGACCCGGTCGATCACGGCCCCGCCGCTTTCCGAGACGCAGAAGATGCCGCGTCCGCCACCGCGGGCGATCACGTTGCCGACCCGGATGTTGGTCGGGTAGCTGCTGCCGATCCGGCCGTTGCGGTTCGCCATCCGGAACGCCGCGTATCCGGTGCCGGCACCGGCCCCGTCGGCGTCGACCGTGCCGATGGTCGCGTTGACGGTGTCGTTGAGGAGCAGGCCCGACTCACCCGTGTTGCGGGCGGTCACCGTGCCGACGGTGAGACCGTCGACGCCGTACGTCTCCACCGCGTGCGAACCGGTGCCCTGCGCGTAGACGTTGTCGATCCGGATGTTGCGGACCTTGACCGCCCGGTCGCCGCCGTGGTTGTCGATCCGTACGCCGAGCCCGCTGGAGACGCGTAGGTCGATCTGACCGAGGGTCAGGTTGTTGACGTTGCGGGCGAAGATTCCGTACCGGGGGACACCGGTCACGGTCAGGTTCTGCACCTCGACGTCGGTGGTGCCGCGGGAGTAGACCGGGGCCTGGTCGCCGGTGCCGGACCCGGTGACGTTGACGGTGCCGCAGACGGCCAGCACGGTGTAGCTCGGCAGCGACAGCCGGGAGTTGGCGCTGATCGAGCCGGAGCCGCGCACCACGACCCGCTGCTTGCCCGTACGCCCCGGGGTCAGGCTGTTCACCGCCGCCTGCATCGCGGCGAGCATGTCGGATCCGGTGTAGACGGTCGAGCCGCCGTTACGGGCGGTCCAGGTGCTGCCGCTCAGGGTCGCCTCGGCGTTGAAGGCCCCGTCGCCGCAGCCGCCGCCGCTGCCGGAGCCGACCCGGATCAGCTGCCACTGCTGGTTCCAGCCGCCGAGGTCCTGGTACTGCGAGATGATGCCGCCGTCGGCGGTGGACCACTCCCAGACGTCGAGCGCCTTGCTGGTGTGCCGGTTGACGAGGCGGACGTGCCCGCCGTCGGAGTCGGCGAGCCCGAAGTGCTGCCGGGTGGTGCCGTTGTCGGCGTTCTGGACCAGTTGGGTGCCGTCGTTGGCGTTCGGCAGTTCGAGGAACTTCCCGCTGTGCCGTGACCGGATCTTGTAGTAGCCGTTCCCGGCGTCGACGAACTGCCACTGCTGCTGGTTGCCGTCGTTGCGGCTCCACTGCACGATCGGCGCGCCGTCGGTGGTGGCGAAGTTGTAGACGTCGATCGCCTTGCCGCTGTGTCGGGACGTGATGACGTACCAGGCGCCGGTGTCGACGGTGGCGGCCGAGGCCGGGGGTGCCTCGACGGCCTGCCCGGCGACCAACGCACCGGTCGCCACCATGACGGTGGCCAGGCCGACGGCGAGGCCGCGGCGGGGTCTTCCGCGGGTGTGGGTTGCTGCTGGCATGGGACCTCCCTGGGGTGGGTGGGGGAAAGCCCGGCGCGCGGGACGGCGCGCCATGTCGGAAAGGGCTTTCCGCGCCCCGCAAGGTATCGAACTATATTGATCAGATCAACGGTTGCCTACGTGCCGGGACGTGCGGCCGTCGGTCGTACGGGCGGTGACGCGGGTGGTCGAACCGGTGGCCGCCGGCCGGTCAGCCCGCGTCGACGGCGGCGCTGATCGCGGCCCACAGGAGTTCGTCGGAGCCGCGCCAGCCGTGCCCGGCGCCGCAGACCCAGTGTGGACTGTCCTCCTCCTCGACGCAGCCGCCGAGCACCAGCAGACCCTGCTCGGCCGCCCGGAAGGCCTCCGGGTCCGGCAGGCCGATGAGGACCGGTCGGCCGGTCTGCCCGCAGCGCGGGCACGCCGGCGGCTCGATCCGGGAGGTGTCCACCATTCTCACTCCTGCCATAGCCGGTCGCGGGCGTCCATGAGGGCGAAGCCGAGCAGGTTCGGCCCCCGCCACCTCGCCGGGTCGGCGGCGCGCGGGTCGTCGGCGGCCAGGCCGATGCCCCAGACCCGGTCCAGCGGGCTCGCCTCCACCAGCACCCGATCACCGGTGCCGAGCAGGTAGGCCCGCAGGTCGGGATGCTGGCCGAACTTGGCGACACTGCCGGCCACCACGATCTGGTAGCGGTGCTCCGCCCAGCCGGCCTCGTCGAACCCGCGGACCTGCCGGCCCAGCGCCTTCGCCCGCTGCGGATGTCCCGCCGCGAGGATCCGTCCGGCGGCGTCCGCGTCGCCGAACAGCATCGCCTTCGACCACATCATGTAGTGCTCGGCGGTCGCGTACCGGGTGCCGTCGACGGTGAACGCCGCCGGCCACCACTGGCTCAGGCAGCCCGCCCCGACGCTGCCGTCCCGCTGCGGCTGGTGTCCCCAGAAGAACAGGTACTTGACCTTCGCCCCGGAGGCTCGGGCGGCGACGAGTTCGTCCACGGTACGGGTCGGCATGGCGGCCAGTCTGCCGTACGGGTCCGACGGTCCGCCGCCGATAATTCCGGCCCGGATGTCGCACCCACGCGGGATGCTGGGCGCCATGATCCCGCTGAGGTTCGTCAAAGGGGACGCGACCAGCCCGCAGGCCAAGGGGCCGAAGGTGATCGCCCACGTCTGCAACGACCTCGGCGGCTGGGGCAGGGGATTCGTGCTCGCCGTCTCCCGCCGGTGGCGGCAGCCCGAACGCGACTTCCGCGACTGGCACCGCGAGCGGGCCCACAACGACTTCGGGCTCGGCGCGACCAGGCTGGTCCAGGTCACACCGGACACCTGGGTCGCCAACATGGTCGGCCAGCGTGGCATCAGGACCGGCAGCAAGGGCCCGCCGATCCGCTACGAGGCGGTCGAACGCTGCCTGACCGCACTCGCCGACGAGGCGCTCACGTTGACCGCGTCGGTGCACATGCCCCGGATCGGCTGCGGCCTGTCCGGTGGCACCTGGTCGCGGATCGAGCCGATCGTCACCCGTACCCTCTGCGAACGCGACGTCCCGGTCACCGTCTACGACTTCGACTGACCGGTGAACGCCGGCCATCGATGGCGGCATGATCGTCTGCGGTTCAGACAGTGCCGGCACGGCGTGTCGGACGTCTGAACCGCAGACGATCATGAGCGGTTCGGGCTCAGGCGGTGGCCGGACCCAGGGCGGCGAGGAGGTTGTCGACGGCCGCGTCGGACGCCCGCCGTACGCTCTCGGTCGTTGCCGCCCCCAGGTGCGGGGTCGGCACCACCCGGGGATGGGCGAGCAGCGCCGACGGCTCCGGCGGCTCGCGGTCGAACGCGTCGACCGAATAGAGCGCGATCCGGCCCGACTCCAGTTCGGCCAGCAGCGTCGCCTCGTCAACGAGCGTCGAGCGCGCGGTGTTCAGCAGTACGACGTCGTCGCGCAGCAGCGCCAGTTCGGCGACCCCGAGCAGCGGCCCGTCCGGTGACGGCGGTACGTGCAACGACACCACCTCACTCGTACGCAGCAACTCGGGCAGCGGCAGCAGCGGCACGTCGCCGGCGTCGGTGACGTACGGGTCGTGTGCCACCACCCGCATTCCGAGTCCGCGGGCGAGGTCGGCGAGGCGGCGGCCGATGGCGCCGAACCCGACGACGCCGAGGGTACGTCCGCCCGCCTCCCGCCCCGGGCTGCGCCGCCACTCGCCGGCCTTCAGCGCGGCGGCCGCCTCGGGCAGCCCGCGCAGGCCCGTGAGCGCCAGGGCGAGGGCGAGTTCGGCAACCCCCTGCGCGTTGGCGCCCCGGGCGGTCAGCACCTGGATGCCGGCCGCGGCGGCGGCCGCCCCGTCGATGGCGTCGCTGCCGGCACCGTTGCGGCTGATCACGCGCAGCGCGTCGGCGTGCGCCAGCACCCGCGCGGGGACGGGCTCGACACCGGCGATCCAGCCGACGACCCCCGGTACGGCGGCGACGAGGTCGTCCGTGGTCGGCTGCCGCCCCGGGGTCGGGGTGACGACCTCGTAGCCGGCCGCCCGCAGCCGGTCGACCGCCGGCGATCCCGCGACCGACATCGACCGGGGCGTCACCAGGATCCTCGCTTCGCTCACGCGCCCACCTCGCTCCGCTCGGCGGTCGCGTGAGTTCGCTTGAGCCTGCTGGTTCGCTTCGCTCACTGCCGCACCGCCGTTCCGCGGGCGCCGAGTACGCCGAGCAGCCGCTCGACCTCCGCCGCCATCGCGTCGCGGGCCGGGGCGACGTACTTGCGGGCGTCCATCACCTTCGGGTCGGCGTCCAGCCTCTCCCGTACGGCGCGGGTGAAGACCTTGTTCAGGTGGGTCGCGATGTTGACCTTCGTCATACCGCGGATGACCACTGTGGACAGCATCGCGTCGTCGACGCCGGAGGAGCCGTGCAGCACCAGCGGGACCGGCACCGCCTCGGCGATCGCGGCGACCAGGTCCAGGTCGACGACCGCGTCCCGGGACGCCATCGCGTGCGAGGTGCCGACCGCCACGGCGAGCGAGTCGACGCCGGTGTCCGCGCAGAACCGGCGGGCGTCCTGCGGATCGGTGCGTACGCCGGGAGCGTGCACCCCGTCCTTGCCACCGACCTCGCCGAGTTCCGCCTCGACGGCGACCCCGTGCGCGTGGCAGTGCTCGACGACCCGGCGGGTGGTGGCCCGGTTCTCGTCGTCGGGGAGCTTGGAGCCGTCGAACATCACCGAGGTGAAACCGAGGTCGACCGCCTGGTACACCAGGTCGACGTCCTCGGCGTGGTCGAGGTGTACGACGACCGGGACCGTCGCGGCCTCGGCGAGGGCGAGCGTGGCCAGCGCGATCGGGCGCAGCCCGCCGTGGTAGCGGACCGCGTTCTCGCTGATCTGCATGATCAGTGGCGCGCCGGCGGCTTCGGCGCCGGCGACCAGCGCCTCGCCGTGTTCGAGCAGGGTGGTGTTGAACGCCCCGACGCCGTACCCCGCGCTGCGGGCGGCGGCGAGGATCGGTCGTGGATCGGCGAGGGGCATGGTGTCTCTCCTATTTGCTGACGGTTGCTGTTGCGTGGGCCCGGGTGGCGGCCCGGGCGGCGTCGAAGCGGGCGCGCGGGAGCGCGTACTCCTCGGCGAGTTCCGGGCGCGGGTCGACGCGCAGCGCGGCGTGCTGCGCGGCCCGCAGTGGCCCGGTGCCGGTCCAGGCACCGGTGCCGAGCAGCGCGAGGGTCGCGGCGCCGAGCGCGGCGCCGTGCTGGGCGGCATCCGGCCGACTGACCGGCCGGCCGATGAGGTCGGCGAGCACCTGGAGCATCAGCCGGCCGCGGGCACCGCCGCCGGTCGCGGTGATCTCCGCCGGTACGTCGACGAGCATCGCCCGCGCGGCGTCGGCGAGGCTGAAGCCGATCCCCTCGATCAGGGCCCGGGCCAGATGACCGTGGGTGTGCCCGAGATCGAGGCCGAGGAAGGCGCCGCGGACGGCCGGGCCGCCCTCGGCGACGGTGCCGCCGGCGAGCGTCGGCACACAGGTCAGTCCGTCGGCGCCGACCGGTGCGGCGGCCGCCTCGTCGAACAGGGCGTCGAGGTCGCCGTCGCGGCCGAGCACCCCGGCCAGCCAGTTCAGGCTGCTGCCGCCGCCGAACGTCGACAGGGCCGAGATGTACAGGCCGGGCAGGACATGGTCGAACACGAACGGCCGGCCGACCGGGTCGAGTACGGGGTCGGTGGCGGCGACCGTCACCCAGTTCGAGGAGCCGAGGGAGACGTACGCCTCGCCGGCCCGGTCGAGCCCGGCGCCGAGCGCCATGCACGAGTTGTCGACGCCGCCGGCGACGACCGGTGTCCCGGCCGGCAGCCCGGTCGCGGCCGCCGCGTCGGCGGTGACGTGGCCGATGACAGCGGTCGACGGCACGATCTCCGGCCACCAGTCGGCGGGCAGGTCGAGGGCGGCCAGTACGTCCGGCAGCATCCGGCGGGTCGCGAGGTCGTAGGCGCCGCTGCCGGAGGCGTAGCTCTGGTCGGTGCGCTGGACGCCGGCCAGCCGCGCGTTGATCCAGTCCTTGCTGCCGAGGATCCGGACCGTACGGGCGGCGACCTCCGGGTGTTCGGCGCGCAGCCAGGCCGCCTTGAACACGGTGTACATGCCGCGCGGGAATCCGTTCCCGGTGCGGCCGTACCAGGCGTTCTCGGCTCCGGACGGCGACCCGGAGCCGGCGGCGGCGAAGTAGCCGGCGGCGGCGGCCTCGCCCCGGGTGTCGGACCAGATCGGTACGACGGGCAGCAGCGGGTTCGCATCCGCGTCGACCGGCACCATCGCCAGGCTGTGCCCGGACAGCCCGACCGCGACGACGTCGTGCCGTCCGGCGTCGGTGGCCAGCAGTTCGCGCGCCGACCGGACGACCGCGTCCCACCAGTCCGCCGGCCGCTGCTCGTGCCGGCCCGGCGCCGGATAGTCGGTGTCGTACGCGACGAAGGCGGTGCCGACCACCCGGGCGGCCCCGTCGACCAGCGCCGCCTTGCAGCCGCCGGTCCCGAGGTCGAAGGAAAGAACAGCCTCGGTCATGTCCGCCGGTCCGTGTCGAGGACGGCCTCGTGCTGCAGGCCGGAGCGCATGTGCGACAGCCGGGACTTCATCGTGCGGATGTCCTCCAGCGCCGTGCCGTCGCGGCGCAGCAGGACCATCGTGGCGAGGATGTCGACGACGACGAGCTGGGCCAGCCGCGAGATGGTGGGCGTGTAGATGTCGGTGTTGTCCAGCGACTCGACGACGAGCGGGATGTTGCTCAGCTCGCCCAGCGGGGTCTTCCCGCCGGTGATCCCGATGACGGTCGCGCCCCGCTCCCGGGCCACCCGTACGGTGTCCAGGATGGACACTGTCCGGCCGGTGTTCGAGATGGCCACGAACGCGGTCGACGGCGTACTCGTCGACGCCGCCAGGAACTGCTGGTGGGTGTCGACCGGCGCCGAGCACGGCACGCCGAAGAGCGGGAACTTCTGCTCGGCGTCCATCGCCACGATGCCGGAGGCGCCCAGCCCGATGAAGACGATGTGGGTCGAGGCGGCCAGCGCCGCGACCGCGCTGTCGAGGGCGCCGAGGTCGAGGTGCCGCCGTACGTGGTCCAGCGAGGTGATCGAGAAGTCGAAGATCTTGCTGACCGTGGTGGCGGTGCCGTCCTGCGCCTCGATCACCGACTGGGTGGCCGGGATGCCGAGCGCGACGCTCTGCGCGAGCTGGATCCGGAAGTCGTGGAAACCGTCGCAGCCGATCGCGTTGGCGAACCGGACGATGGTCGGCTGGCTGACCCCGGCGGCCTCGGCGAGTTCGGCGAGGGTCATCGGTACGACCGCGTGCGGGTCGGCGAGCACCACGTCGGCGACCTTGCGCTCGGAGCGGCGCAGCGACGGAAGACTGTTGTTGAGGCGCTCCAGCACCGGCGGGTTGCTCATCGGCCGGCCGCCAGGTCGAGGGTGCCGCCGTGCCCGGGTACGCGTACGGCGACGCCGCCACGGGCGGCCAGGTCGAGGTCGAAGCCGTCCGGATCGACGGTGTTGAAGGCAAACATGCCCCAATGATGTGGCACCAGGATTCCGATGCCGGCGCGGACGCACAGGTCGACCGCCTCGGCGAAGTCGAAGTTGCCGGGGACCCCGTTCCCGAGCCGGTGGGCGTCGCGGCCGTTGACCGGCAGCAGCGCCACGTCGACACCGAGGTCACGCAGCCGTTCGGCCTGCCCTTCGAAGGGCACGCAGTCGCCGGAGTGGTAGACGCGCACGCCACCGGCCTCGACGACGTACCCGAGGAACCGGTCGTCGCCGTTGTCGTCGCGTACCCGGGTCTCGTGCGCGGCCGGGACCGCCGTGACGGTGAACGGCCCGTAGCCGACCCGCTCGCCGTCGGCGAGCGGGTCGATCCGGTCGGCCGGTACGGCGGAGCGGCGCAGCGCCTCGTCACGCACCGGGCGGGGGCAGGCGAGCCGGGTCGCGGGCTGCGCGGCCAGCAGCGGGGCGAGGGTGTCGGGGTCCATGTGGTCGGTGTGCGCGTGCGAGCAGAGCACGGCGTGCACCGGCGGCAGGCCGGCGACGGTGACCGGGGCGGGACGCAGCCGGACGTGCGGGAAGAGCGTGCCGGCGTACTTGCGGGCCAGCGAGTCCGACAGGTACGGGTCGACGAGCAGGTGCGCGTCGCCGTACGTGAGTTGGAATCCCGCCTGCCCCAACCACCTGGCCCGCACCGTCACCGCACCTCCTGCGCGGCGTCGTACAGCCGCTCGAAGTCCGGCCCGGCGGTCGGGATGCCCAGGTCGAAGACGGCGTCGACGGCCCGGGTCCAGCCGTGTACGAAGTAGCGCCAGCCGTCCTCGACGGTCAGCCCGTCGGCGTCGGCCCGGGCCCGCGCCTGCCGCAGGAACCCGAGTTCACCGCGGTAGTTGAACTCCCAGGCGTACCCGCCGGACGGGAAGACGGCGGCGTCGGTCAGCGGCGAACCGGGCCGGTCCTTGCCCATGCCGGTGGCGTTGACGACCACGGCGCCGGGGGCGAGGCCGGCGAGCAGCTCGTCGTGCGTATCGCCGGGGGAGAGGCGGTGCGTCACCCACTCGATCGCGGGATTGCCGCCGCCGATGTCGGTCCGGATCGAGGCGAGCCGGTGGTCGGCGATGTCGGTGACCACGACCCGGCCGGGGGCGTCGGTGCCGGCCCGGTGGGCGAAGTAGTCGCAGAGCGCGAGGGCGGCACCGCCGGCCCCCATCACCAGGACGTCGCGCCCGGCGAGCCGCGGCACGATGGCCTGCAACGACAGTTGGCTGGTGATGGTGTCCAGCGCGTGGCCGTCGATCCAGCCGTCGCGGGCCACCAGGGCGCTGACCTCGCGCAGCCGGGCGGCGTCGTCGTTGACCCGCCGCAGCAGGTCGGTGCTGGCCGCGTACAGGTCGAGCTTGTGGGTGGTGACCAGGGCGCCGCGGGAGAGTTCGTCGTCGCGCAGGTGCGCGACCACCCGCCGGTAGACGGCCGGCTCGGCGCCGACCGGTACGTCGATGCCGACGAGTTCGACGTCGTCGAGGCCGAGCAGCGGCCGCCAGGCGGCGAAGACCCGGTGGATCGCGGACGAGCCGGTGGTGACGCCGACGAAGTACATCGTCGGGCTCGTGGCCGGGCGCAGCGTGTCCGGGGTCAGGGTCTCGGCGGTCACGACGCGGTCCCTCCGGCCTCCGCCACCAGCCGTACGGCGTACGCGGTGTTGATGCCGAACCGGGTCGCGCCGGCGTCGAGCAGGGCGTGCACCTGCTCCAGGGACCGGATGCCGCCGGACGCCTTGATCTCCCGGTCCGGTCCGGCGATCTCCCGCATGGCGCGGACGTGCCCGGGCGTGGTCGCGATGCCCTGCCAGCCGGTCCCGGTCTTCAGCGACTCGGCGCCGGCGTCGACGGCGACCCGGGCGGCGTCGCGCAGTTGACCCGCGTCGAGCAGGCCGACCTCGAGGATGACCTTGACCGGTACGCGCCCGTCGACGGCCTCGAGTACGGCGGCGACGTCGCGGGTGGCGGCGGCCAGCTCACCGGAGCGGACCAGGCCGACGTTCATGACGACGTCCATCTCCTGCACACCGGCGTCGAGCAGCCACCGGGCCTCGGTGACCTTGACCGGGGTGGCCGAGCCGCCGGACGGGAAGCCGACCGGGGAGCCGGCGTTGGTCGTCGACCCGTCGAGCAGCGGCCGCAGCACGGGCAGCCACGACGGCAGCACGTGGGCGGCGACGAAGTCCCCGGACAGCGCGTGCCGGGCCAGTTCCTCGACGTCGGCGCGACCGTGCTGCGCCTGTACGGCACTGATGTCGACCATGCGGGCCAGGGCCGGCCCGGTCAGCTCACCGGGGGACATAGCCGCTGTTCTCCTCCAGTCGCCACCCCGTGCCATCGGCGACGGCCCGGTGCCGCATACCACCGGAGCGGGCGATGATGCCGTAGTCCTGCCCGGCGTCGGCCGGGTAGCAGAACAGCGTGACGAGGTCCTCGTCGCCTAGGTTGACGCTGCGGTGGATGTGCACCGGCGGCACGTACGCGACGACGCCGGGCCGCAGCTCGGTGACGACGGTCTGCCCGTCGAGGGTCTCCATCAGCATCAGCCCGTGGCCGGACAGGCAGTGGTAGATCTCGGTCCGGTCGTGCTGGGCGTGGATGTGCCCGCGGGTCATGTGGAACTCGGCGCCGACCCGGCCGGCGGACAGCGTCGAGATGCCGGTGATCAGGTCGCCGGCCGCGCCCGAGGGCCGGAACTCGTCGACGTGGTAGATCACCCGGTCGGCCTCGGTCGCCAGGCGGGCGGCGAACGCCTCGGCGTCGGCGAACAGTCCGTCGAGATCGGACAGCCTCTTCTCGTAGCGGCCGGTGCGACCCGTCATCCCCTCGGGCTTGATGACGAGTGCCGGGCCGGGCAGGGGTTCGGACACGTTGCTCCTTTTGTCGTGCCGTTGGCGCGGTAGCTCCGTTTGTACGTGCCGTTGGCGCGGTGACTCACTTGGTCGTGCCGGGTGGCGCGGGCCGTCCACCGGGTGGTGGTGCGTCCACCCGGTGGACGGAACCCGTGCGGCCGCGCTCCTCCCGATCACTTTGTAGCAAACTTACAAGACGCTGTCACGCTCCAGTAATCATGGCGAGATCTGGGTGTAGCGTTCTTTCACCACCGCAGCGGAAACTGTGGTGAACCAAAACCTCATACCAGGACTAAAAACGGGCAAACTAGGCCAGACTTCGCGTGGGCTCGAGACATCTCGGTGTAACGTTTGAAAATCTCCCGTTGACATCCCGGTAGCCAAATGTAGTGTTGCTCCTCGAAATCTGTGGCTTCACCCACACCACGGAAGTGGGAAACCACAGCGACCCGCTGGAGGGAGGCGTCGCGATGAACGTGTCCGCCCGCCGTCGTGAGATCGCCGACCTCGTACATGCCGCCGGCCGGGTCGAGGCGGCCGAACTGTCGGCCCGTTTCGCGGTCAACTCCGAGACGATCCGCCGCGACCTCTCCGCGCTCGAAGCCGCCGGCGATCTCCAGCGGGTCCACGGCGGTGCCGTCGCCCGCACCACCCTCGCCGTCGAGGGCCGGGTCTCCGGCCGCATCGCCGAGCGTCGCGCCGAGAAGATCGCGATAGCCCGCGCCGCCGCCCGGGAGATCCCACCGTTCGGCGCCATCTTCATCGAGGCCGGATCGACCACCGGACACCTCGCCAAGCTGCTGCCCGACCGGGGCGACCTGCTCATCGTCACCAACGCCCTGCAGATCGCCCTCGAACTGACCGACCTGGGCCGCTCGACGGTCATGACCATCGGCGGCCGGGTACGTCCGGCCAGCTACGCCGAGGTCGACGCCTGGGCCCTCGAACGGCTCGCCCAACTGCGCTTCGACGTCGCCTTCGTCGGGGCCAACGCCATCGACACGACCTGGGGGCTCTCCACCCCGGACCCCGGCGAAGCCGCGGTCAAGTCGGCCATCCTCGCCTCGGCCCAGAAGGCCGTACTGATGACCGACCACACGAAGTTCGGCCTGCGGGCCGCCTGCCGGTACGGCGCGATCGGGGACGTCGACCTCATCGTGACCGACCGGGGGATCGGGAGCGCGACCGTGGACGACCTGCGGGCGCTCGGCACGGAGGTCCGCCTCGCTGATGGCTGACCCCGCACGGCGACCGATCGGTGATCACCACGCACACCCCACCACCCTGGAGGAAAGAATGTCTTCCCGAACACGAGTAAAGGCGGTCACCCGCGGCGCCGCCGCACTGCTGGCCGTGACCCTCTTCGCGACCGCGTGCGGTGGCGGCGGCGGATCCGACGACGGGCCGAGCGACCCGATCGCCGGCCGGCCCACCCCGACCGACCAGGCCGCCGACGGCGAGGTCCGGATCGCGATGATCGGCTTCGCGAACAACCCGTACTGGGTGAACGTGAAGGCCGGCGCCGACTATGCCAACCGGGTGCTGTCCGACAAGGACGGCAGCGTCACCTGGATCGTCGCGGGTGAGAACATCGACGTCCAGACCGTGTCCAGCGCCATCCGCGCCGCCGACGCCCAGGGCTACGACGGCGTCGGGTTCTTCATCGCCGGCGAGGGCAACTGCGCCGACATCCAGACGCTGTCCGGCAAGGGCAAGAAGGTCGGCGCCTACAACACCCTCTTCGACTGCGTCGAGGGCTCCGGCGGCACCGTCAACTACGCCCAGGAGCAGTACAAGGCCGGCCAACTCGCGGCCGAGGAGATGATCAAGGCCTCCAACGGCCAGACCGGCAAGGTCGGCATCATCGTCAGCCAGTTCACCGCGCCCGGCTCCGAGCAGCGCCGCCAGGGCTTCGTCGACGGCCTGGCGGGCTCCAACCTGACCCCGGTCAGCCAGGGTGTCGAGGCCCGGGACTCGGCCTCGAACACCTTCACCGCGGCGCAGAACTACCTGCAGTCGAACGCCGACCTGCTCGGCATCTACGCCACCGCGGGTGGCCCGTTCGGCGCGGCCCAGGCCGTCGCC
This sequence comes from Polymorphospora rubra, assembly GCF_018324255.1. Classification (GTDB taxonomy): domain Bacteria; phylum Actinomycetota; class Actinomycetes; order Mycobacteriales; family Micromonosporaceae; genus Polymorphospora; species Polymorphospora rubra. The sequence continues at coordinate 740,020 of NZ_AP023359.1, read as the reverse complement.
GCCGCCGGCAAGCAGGACACCGTCAAGGTGATCGGCTACGACATCAGCACCGAGAACATCGCGGCCATCAAGGACGGCTCGATGTACGGCGTCATCGGCCAGGACGCCTTCGGTCAGGGCTACAACGTCGCGATCGAACTGTTCAACGCCGCCGTCACCGGCCAGAACCCCAGCCCGGTGGCGCAGGAGGCCAACGCGCCCTTCGTCACGGCGGAGAACCTGGCCGAGCACGACCCGTCGGTGCTGCCGCTCGGTGCCGTGGGCGCCTCCTGAACCGCCTAGAGCCTGAACCGCCTAGAGAAGGCCCGTAACCCCATGAAGCCCACCCAGGTGGACGACGTCAAGCCGGCGGCCCTCGCGGCCGCCGGCCTGGCGAAGTCGTTCGGCGCGGTCAAGGCACTGCGCGACGTGTCGCTCGAGTTTCCGGCCGGCCAGGTCACCGGACTCCTCGGTGAGAACGGCGCCGGCAAGTCCACGCTCATCCGGCTGTGCTCCGGCCAGATGCAGCCGGACCGCGGGCACCTCACGCTCAACGGCGAGCAGGTCTCCTTCGGTTCGCCACTGGAGGCGATCGCCGCCGGCGTCGTCGTGGTCAACCAGGAGCCGCTGCTGATCAGCGAGCTGACCATCGCCGACAACCTGTTCCTGTACGACCTCGGCGAGCGCCCGGCGTACGGGCTGGCCCGGCGCGGGGAGAACGTGCACAAGGCCCGGGAACTGCTCGACCGGCTCCAGATGGCCGACTACCTGCCCGACCCGGCGACGCTGTGCCGCGACCTGTCGGCGGCGTCGCGCCAGATGGTCGACATCGTCCGGGCCCTGTCCCGCCAGCCGAAGGTCCTCTTCCTCGACGAGCCCAACTCCAGCCTCACCCACGAGGAGTCCGAGCGGCTCTTCGCGGTGATGCGCAAGCTGCGCGACGAGGGGGTGGCGGTGGTGCTGGTCAGCCACCGGCTGGCCGAGGTCTATTCGATCGTCGACAACGTGATCGTGCTGCGCGACGGCACCTTCGTCGCCGCCGGCCCGCCCGACGAGATCGACCAGAAGCGGGCCGTCGCGCTGATGGCCGGCGAGAAGAAGCGGGCGGTCGTCGCCGAGGTGGTCGCCGAGCGGGCCGAGGGCATCGAGACCGCCGAGGTCGCCCTCCAGGTGACCGGCCTGACCGGTGAGGGCTTCACCGACATCGACTTCAACGTCCGCCGTGGCGAGATCATCGGCATGGCCGGTCTGGTCGGCGCCGGCCGTACCGAGATCGCCGAGGCCGTCATCGGGCTCCGTCCGGTCGACCGCGGCCAGATCACCGTCGGCGGGCGGACGGTACGCATCTCCGGTCCCGGCCGGGCCCAGCGGCTCGGTATCGCGTACGTCGCCGAGGAACGCCGTACCGAGGTGTTCCACGCGCAGAGCGTCGGCTACAACATCACCGCCCGGATCCTGTCGACGCTGGGCCACCTGGGTTGGGTGTCGGGGCGCCGGGCCACCGCGACCGCCCGCGACCTCGCCCGGCGCTTCGGCGTCAAGGCCGCCTCCACCGAGGCACCGATCACCTCGCTGTCCGGCGGCAACCAGCAGAAGGTGCTGCTCGCCCGCGCGCTGGCCGCCAAGCCGAAGGTGCTGATCCTGGACGAGCCGACCCGCGGCGTCGACGTCGGCACCAAGGCCGAGATCTACGCGACGCTGCGCGAACTCGCCCACGGGGAAGGGCTCGCGGTCTGGTTCATCTCCTCCGAGCTGGAGGAGGTCGTCGAACTCGCCGACCGCGTCGTCGTCATCCGGCAGGGCCGGGTGACCCGTGACGCCCCGAACAACGCCGGACCCAACCCCATCGTCGCCGCGGCGATGGGTGCTACCGAAGGATGAACATGTCAGCCACCACCGTTGCGAAGCAGCCGGGGCGGTCCTGGAAGGACAGCGCGCTGGCGATCGTCAAGCGCCAGGAAACCGGCCTGCTCGGCGTCATCATCGTGCTCGGCCTGCTGGTGAGCCTGGCCAACGAGAACTTCCTGACCCGGGACAACCTCTACAACGTCCTGCAGACGGTGGTGGTCATCGGCATCATCGCCATCGGGCAGACCTTCATCCTGATCGGCAAGGAGATCGACCTCTCCGTCGGCTCCGTGCTCGCCCTCTCGGCCGTCTCCGCCGGGGCGGCGTTCGGCAGCGGGGTGAACCCCTGGCTGGCGATGCTCATCGGTATCGGCGTCGGCGCGCTGTCGGGTCTCGCCGTCGGCACCGTCGTCGTCCTCGGCCGGGTCAGCTCGTTCATCGTCACCCTGGGCATGCTCTCCATCGCCCGGGGCCTCACCCAGCTGCTCACCGGCGGCCTGCCGCAGGCGATGCCGCGCGAGCTGTCCTTCATCGGCCAGGGCCGGATCTTCGGCGGCATCCCGGTAAGCGTGGTCATCTTCCTGGTCCTGGTGATTCTCGGCCAGCTCCTGCTGACCCGCACAGTCTTCGGCCTGCGGGTCACCGCGGTCGGTGACAACGACACCGCCGCCCGCACCGGCGGCATCCCGGTCGGCCGGACCCGCATCCTCAGCTTCATGCTCATCGGCACGCTCGCCGGTGTCGCCGGCATCGTCTTCGCCACCCAGGTCGGCGTCGCCGAGGCCCAGGCCGGCATGGGGTACGAGCTGGACGTCATCGCCGCCGCCGTCATCGGTGGCGCCAGCCTCTCCGGCGGCCGCGGCTCGATCATCGGCGCCTTCCTCGGCGCCTGCCTGCTCGGCGTGCTGCGCAACGCGTTCATCCTGCTCGCGCTGTCGCCGTTCCTCCAGCAGCTGTCGATCGGTCTGGTCATCGTCCTCGCCGCCCTGTTCGACCAGTGGCGCCAGGGCAACCTCCGGCACCTGCACCCCAAGGCACTGACCCGCCGCTTCGCCGGCCGCAAGGCCTGATCCCCGCGTCTCGAAAGGACCACGAGCACCATGAAGCCGCAACCATTCCGCGTCCACGACCAGCGGGTCGTGCGGGCCTTCGTCGAGGCCCGGCGCAACCACACCGCCGACGAGTCCCGGCTGAAGTTCGGCTGGAGCAACTGGGGCTTCGGCACCGAGGACCTCGCCGTGTCCGCGGCCCGCCTGGAAAAGAACGGCGTGCGGTACATCGAACTGCACGGCAACCTCTACTCCGAGGACCTCGGCTACAAGCCGGACGAGACCCTGCGGATCCTCGGCGACCACGGCATCACCGTCTCCGGCATCTGCGGCATGGTGACCCCCAACCAGGAGTTCGCCCACAACCTGCCGCACGTGCGGGCCCGGGCCATCGAGTACTTCCGCCGCCAGGCGAAGTTTGCCCAGGCCGTCGGCGGGTCGTACCTGCTCTTCGGCGCCGCCTCCGTCGGCCGGCCCACCGCCTTCGACTCGTACGAGGTGGAGCGGTCGGCGCAGACCATGAAGCTGGTCGCCGACGACTTCGCCGCCGCCGGCATCCGGGGCGCCGTCGAGCCGATCCGGCCCGAGGAGACCAGCATCGTGCACACCTTCGAGCAGGCGCTGCGGCTGCTCGACCTCGTCGACCACCCGGCGATCTCGCACCTCAACGGCGACCTCTACCACATGCTCAGCGGCGAGCTGCACCTCGGCGCGACGATCCTCGACCACGGTCACCGGATGCTCAACCTGCACATGGCGGACTCGAACCGCCGTGCGCTCGGCCACGGCCTGCTCGACCTCGACGTGATCATCATGGCCCTGTACGCCATCGGCTACCAGCGCGGCGACAACTACTGCTCCGCCGAGCCGCTCGGTGCCGGCGGCAACCCGTACGCTGCGATGAACCTGCCGCCGCAGACCGAGAAGCTCGACGAACTCGTCCGCGTCTCGGCGGAGACGTTCCGGCAGCGCGAGGAAGAGGTGCTCGGTGCCAGCGACGAGGAACTCTTCGCCCTCTACCAGATCGACTCCGAGTAACGCGGTGCCCGGCTTCACGCTGCACGTCGTCTGCCCCAACCCGGCAATCGACCGGCTCCAGGTGGTCGCCCGGTTCCACCCGTACGAGGTCAACCGGGTCACGTCCGTACGCAGCCTCCCCGGCGGCAAGGGCATGATCGTCTGCCGGGGGCGCGGCGGCTCGACGCGACGGTGGCCGCGTACGGCTTCGTCGGCGGCTTCACCGGCCAGGTGATCCGCCGCGGCTGCGCCGACCTCGACATCCTCGACCGGCACATCGAGGTCGAGGGGGAGACCCGGGTGACCCCGGTCGTCATCGAGGAGAGCACCGGGCGGTCGACGGTGCTCAACGAACGCGGCCCCGACATCACGCCCGGCGAGGCGGAGAAGCTGCTCGCCGCGATCGCCGCCGACGTACGGGCCGGTGACGTGGTCGTGTCGACGGGCAGCCTGCCGCCGGGCTGCCCGCCGGACCTGCACGCCCGGATCGCCCGGTCGGCGCTGGCCGCCGGCGCGACCGCGATCGTCGACGCGCACGGCGGGCCGCTCGCCCGGGTCATCGACGACGTCCGGTCGGCGCCGCCGGCCGGCCGACTCGTCGTCAAGCCCAACGTGCACGAGCTGGCCGGCGTGCTCGGCCGGGACCTGCCCGACCTCGCCGCCGCCACCGCCGCGATGCGCGACCTGTACGACGAGACCGGGGCGACGTTCGTCGTCACCCTCGGCACCGACGGTGCACTGTGGATCGACGGCGCCGAGCGGCTGGCGGTCGACACCCCGAGGGTCGAGACCCGCAACGCCACCGGCTCCGGCGACTCGTTCCTGGCCGGCCTCGCCGTGGCGCTCGGGCGTGGCGACAGCCCGGCCGACGCGCTCGTGCTCGCGTCGGCGATGGGCGCGGCGAACGCCGCCTCGCTCACCCCCGACGTCGACCCGGACCTGGTCGCGCAGCTGCGCGAGAAGGTGACCGTCACCACCCCGGGGACGCCGTGAGTGAGCGGAGCGAGCGAGCCATCGGGCTCAGTGGTGCACACGGTGGTGCCGAGCGAAGCGAGGCGACGCCGTGAGTGAGCGGAGCGAGCGAGCCATCGGGCTCAGTGGTGCACACGGTGGTGCCGAGCGAAGCGAGGCGACGCCGTGACCCAGTTCCTCGGGGTGGACATCGGCACCACCCGGACGAAGGTCGGCTGCTACGACACCGCCGCCGGCCGGCTCGTCGCGCTGCGGCACGCCCCCACCGTCGTCGAGGACGACGCGTGGGGCGGCCGGCGCGACGCCGGCCGGCTCGCCGCCTCGGTCGAGGATCTGCTCGCGCAGTTGCTCGCCGATCCCGCCGTACGCGTCGGTGAACTCGCCGGCGTCTGCGTCGGCTCGGTCGGCGAGGAGGTCGTGCTGCTGGCCGCCGACGGCACCGTTACCGCCCCGGTCCTGGCCTGGTACGCCAGCCACGGCCGGGAGGCGAAGGCGGAACTCGCCGGCACCCGCTGGTCCGGGGTGGACGAGACGTTCTCCGTCTTCAAGCTCCGCTGGCTCGCCCGGCACCTGCCCGACGCGGTCGCCGCCGCCCACAGCTTCACCTGCCTCGCCGACTTCGTCGCCCGCGACCTGCTCGCCGACCGGACCGCCCCGGTGTTCCTCAACGTCTCGCACGCGTCGCGGACCGGCCTGCTCGACGTACGCGGGGGAGTGCTGCGTGCCGACGCGCTGCCCGACCTCGGCCTGCCCACCCTCGCGCTGCCGGAGCTGGTCGGCAGCGCCACCGTCGTCGGCCGGACGACCGGCGCGGGCGTGCTGCCGGCCGGGGTACCCGTCGTCACCGGCGGCCACGACCACATGTGCGGCGCGTTCGGTGCCGGCGTACGCAAGCCCGGCGACGTCTACGTCTCCGCCGGCACCTCCGAGGCGCAGCTGCTGCTGCTGGACGAACTGCCGGACACCCTCGAACCCGGCATCGACGAGGGCGTCTTCGTCGCCGGTGGGCTGCGGTTCGTGCACCGGGCCACCCCGTCCGGCCGCTACTACCAGGCGTGGCACAACATGCTCTACGCCGGCGTCGACGACGACGTGATGTGGGACGAGATCGCCCGGGTGGTCGACGACGTCGAACCGGCCGTGATCGACGCCGACCGGCGGCTGATCCGGCTCGCCGACCTGCCGATGGACGCCACCCGCGCCGACGCGATGGCCAGCCTGCTCAAGGGGCTCGCGGTCGAGGCGGAGGCGACGACGGTCCGGCTGGGGCACCTCGGCCGCACCGAGATCGCCGACGTCACCATCGCCGGGGTCGCCGCCGGCTCGCCGGTGTGGCGTCGGATGCGCCAGGAGGCGACGCACCGCCGGCTCCGGTTCGTCGTCGAACCCGAGGCGACGGTGCTCGGCGTGGCCGTACTCGCCCAGCTCGGCGTGACCGGGACGGCGGACGTGCCGGCGCACCTCACCCGCGATTGATCGTCTGCTGTTCAGACATTCGACACGCCGTGCCCTGACTGTCTGAACAGCAGACGATCATCGGGAGCCGTGTCGAGTGCCCAGCCGTGTCGAGTGCCCAGCCGCGTGGGGAGTGGTCAGCCCGCGTCGCGGTGCCGGAACGTGACGCCGGCGAGCAGCAGGAGCGCCACGCACCAGCCGAGCAGCACGAGGATCCCCGTACCGGGTGACAACGCTCCGGGCGGGAGCGGCCCGAGGTGGAACGCCTGCTTCCCGGCGACGTCGGGCAGGAACCGGGCGACCCCGCCGAAGCGGGCCAGGTACGGCGACACGAGCAGGACGAGCGTGAGCGTGGTCGCCACCGTCGCGACCGCGTTCCGCAGCAGGACCGCGGTCGCGAAGGCGAGCAGGCCGATCAGCACGAGGTAGCCGACGGCCCCCGCGTACGCCCGGACGACCTCGTCGTCGTCCCCGACCGGTGTTCCGTGGAGGCGCACGACGAGCCACGCGGTCCCGTACGACGTGCCGACGCCGAGCAGCGCGGTACCGAGTGCCGCCCCGAGCCAGGCGACCGTCTTTCCGGTCAGGAACAGCATCCGGTCCGGAACACCGGTGAGGCTGGTGGCGATCTGCCCGTCGACGTACTCGCTGCTGACGGCGAGGATGCCGAGCAGGACCAGCCCGATCTGGACCAGTCCGACGGGTTGCAGCGCGGCAGCGGCGACATCCACCGCACCCGTTTCCGCCGCGCCGGCCTCGACCGTGCCCGTTTCCGCCGCTCCGGCCCGGCCGAGGGCCGCGTTCGTCATCGCCGCCGACAGCAGGGCGGCGGCGCCGACGGTGCCCACCACCGTCCACCACACGGCCGGCAGGGTGCCGAGTTTGCCGAGTTCCGCGCCCGCGACACGACCGAGCGTCCGCAGGCCCATCAGGCGTCCCGGCGGACGAAGACGGCGCCGGCGACGGCGAGCAGCGCGACGGCCCACGCCGCCATGACGAGGCCGCCGGTGACCGGGTCGAGCATGTCCGGCGCGTGGTATTCGCGGGCGAACATCTGAGCACCGGCCACGTCGGGCAGGAACCGCGCGGCGGGAACCGACCGGGCGAGCAGGTAGGTGACCGACACGAGCGAGGTGTTGGCGACGATCACGACCAGGGGAACGATCCCGCTCCTGGTCAGCAGCGTGATTCCGAACGCGAGCCAGGCGGTGAGAAGCCAGTACAGGCCGGCGCCGACGGCCCGGGCGGGGTGGTCGGCGCCGTACGGCTGGGCGTGGTCGCCGAGCAGGAACCCGCTGGTCGTCAGGGTGAGCGGGACGGCGACGGCCGCCAGCAGGGCGACGAGAGCGGTGAGGACGGTGAGCTTGGCGGCCAGCACGCGCAGCCGGTGCGGCGTCGCGGTCAGGGTGGTGGTGACCTGCCGGCCGCCGCCGGCCCTGACCCGGTTGGCGGTGTATTCGCTGCTGACGATCACCACGCCGAGGATCGCCGCCCCGACGACGCCCATGCCCAGCTCCCCGAACCCGCTGTCCACTGTGGAGGTGGTGACGAGGGATCCGGTCCGGCCGCTGTCGAGTGCGCTCCGCAGCGAGAACGCCGAGAGCGCGGCGATACCGACCGGTACCACGACGGCCAGGGCCGCGCCGACGACGACCCCGGGCAGACCGAGCGACTTCCTGATTTCCGCGTCGAGAGTGCCGGGCACCGTCAACCTCCCCGGCCGGACCGGTGCGCCGCACCGGCGTCGGTGAGTGCGAAGAAGGCGTCCTCCAGGCTGGCGTGCCCGGCGGTGACCGTCTCCAGTGGACCTCGCGTGACGATCCGCCCGGCGCTGATGACGACGAGGTCGTCGGCGGTGTCGGCCATCTCGCCCATGAGGTGGCTGGAGAGCAGCACGGTGCGACCGCCGGCCGCGTACCGCCGCAGGAAGGTCCGGACCCACCGGATGCCGTCGGGATCGAGCCCGTTCACCGGTTCGTCCAGCACCAGCGCGTCGGGCTCGCCGAGCAGGGCAGTGGCCAGGCCGAGCCGCTGCCCCATGCCGAGGGAGAAGAGCCCCACCGGCCGGCGGGCCGCCTCCGCCAGGCCGGTCGTCTCGAGCACCTCGTCGACCCGGCGCTTCGGGATCCCGTTGCTGCGGGCGACCCACGACAGGTGCGCCCGCGCCGTACGGGACCGGTGCGCCCCGCTGCCGTCGATCAGCGAACCGACCGTACACAGCGGGTTCCTGAGCCGGCGGTATTCGACGCCGTCGAACAGGGCCCGGCCGGCGTCGGCGCGGTCGAGGCCGAGCAGGATGCGCAGCGTCGACGACTTGCCGGCCCCGTTCGGGCCGAGAAAGCCGGTGACCCGCCCGGGCTCGGCGGTGAAACTCACGTCGCGGATCGCGTACTTCCCGCGGTGTCTCTTGGTCAGGTGGTCGACCTGGATTCTCATCGAACGGCTCCCGAAACGCTGTGGACCGCCAGCGTCACAGGAGCGGCCGTGGCCCGTGTCCCCCGAAAGTTGACACCTACGGACGGAGCAGACCCGCCTCCACCGCCAGCACGGCGAGCTGGGTACGGTCCCGCACGCCGAGCTTCGCCAGCATCCGGCTGACGTACGTCTTCACGGTCTCCGGACTCAGGAACAGCTCACGGGCGATCTCGGCGTTCGACAGCCCCTGTGCCACCAGGCCGGCGACCTCGATCTCCCGCGCGGAGAGCACGACACCGGGCGGCATCAGCCGGCGGGGCGTGACCGGGGCCGGGCGGGTGGCGAACACCCGGATCAGCCGGCCGGTCACCTCCGGTGCCAGCATGGAGTGGCCGGCGTGCACGACCCGGATGCCGCGCAGGATCTCCTCCGGCGGCGCGTTCTTCAGCAGGAACCCGGACGCCCCGATCCGCAGCGCCTCGTACACGTACTCGTCGGTGTCGAACGTCGTCAGCACCAGCACCCGGGTGGCGGCGGTCCCGTCGAGGATGGCGCGGGCCGCCGCCAGCCCGTCGGTGCCGGGCATCTGGATGTCCATCAGCACCACGTCGGGGCGCAGGTCGCGGGCCAGCCGTACGGCGTCGGAACCGGTCGCCGCGTCGGCGACCAGTCGCAGGCCGGGGTCGCTGCGGACCAGTGTGCACAGCGCGGCGCGGATCCGCGGTACGTCCTCGGCGACCAGGACCCGCACCGGCCCGTCGTCAGTCATCACGGCCCACGGTCGGAATGGTCACCCGCACCTGGAACCCGCCGTCGGGGTGGTTGCCGAACTCGGCGCTGCCGCCGGCCAGCGACGCGCGTTCCCGGATGCCGGCGAGGCCGTTCCCCTCGGGGCGGCCGGCCGGTCGGCCCGGCCCGGTGTCACGGACCGTGACGATGGTTGCCGCGGGACCGCCGTGCACCTCGACCCGGCAGGTCGCGCCCGGCGCGTGCCGGACACCGTTGGTCACCGCCTCCTGCACGATCCGGTAGACCGTCAACTCCCTGGCGGCACCGAGTACGGGGGTGCCGGTGACCGTGACCGTGGTCGGCGATCCCGCGCGTGTCGCCCGTTCGGCGAGGCCGGGCAGGTCGGCCAGGCCCGGGGCCGGTGTCCGGTCGGCGTCCTCCTCGTCACGCAGGGTACGCAGCAGGCCCTGCACCTGTTCGAGGGCGTGCCGGGCCGACGACTCGATGGACGTCAACGTCCGGCGCATCTCCTCCGGGCCCGTCGCGGCGACATGCCGGGCCACCCCGGCCTCGATGCCGATCGTGCCCAGCGTGTGCGCGACGACGTCGTGCACCTCGCGGGCGACCCGCAACCGCTGCTCCGCCGCCCGCCGCTCGGCCCGCGCCCGCGCCGTCTCCGCCGCCGCCCACGCCTGACGCCCGACCATGCTGCCCACGATCCACGACCCGGCCAGCAGTGCGACGCCCACCGTCACGTACCGCACCGTCTCCAGCGCGGCGGCGGTGGCGGGCGCGCCGACCATCGTCGTACCGGCCACGACCGCCACGAACAGCGCCACCGGGAACCACGGCGACCGCGACCCCCACCGTACGGCGGCCGGGTACAACGCCCACGCGGCGGCGACGAACGGATCACCCGTCACGCCCAGGACCGCGGCCAGCAGTGTCGCAACGGCAACCACCGGCGCACTCGCGAGCGGCAGCCGCCACCGGACCGCCGTACCGGCGACGACCACGACCGCCAGGCCCACCCCGACCCACCGCCGTGCCCCGTCGGCGGAGGCCAGCGCCGGCAGCCACAGCACGACGACGACGGCCAGCGCGAGCGCGACGTCACCGAGCGGACGCAGCCCGCCGCGGCGCGGGTCCGCGGTCACCCCGTGAGCAGTTCCAGGATCGACTGGCCGTACTTGGCCAGCTTGTTCTCGCCGACACCGCTGACCCGGCCGAGTTCGGCCAGCGACGTCGGGGCGTCGGCCGCGATCTGGCGCAGCGTCGCGTCGTGGAAGACGACGTACGCCGGCACGCCCTGCTCCTTCGCGGTCGCGGCCCGCCAGGCCCGCAGCCGCTCGAACAGCTTCGTCGCCTCCGGGTCCAGGTCCTGCGCCGGGCTCCGGTCTGCCTTCTGCTTCGGGGTGCGGCCGGCCGCCGGCCGCTCCGGTTCGCGGCGCATCATCACCGTCCGTTGCCGGCCCAGCACCTCGGCGCTCGCGTCGGTCAGCACCAGCGTGCCGTAGTCGCCCTCGACGGCGAGCAGCCCCTGCGCCAGCAGTTGCCGGACCACGCCCCGCCACTGCGCCTCGCTCAACTCGGTGCCGATCCCGAAGACGGTCAGCGAGTCGTGGCCGTGCTGGACGACCTTCTCGTTCTGCCGGCCGAGCAGGATGTCGATCGACTGGCCGGCACCGAACTTCTGGTTCCGTTCCCGCTTCAGCCGCAGCACCGTCGACAGCAGTTTCTGCGCGGCGATCGTGCCGTCCCACGACTCCGGTGGTTCCAGGCAGGTGTCACAGTTGCCGCACTTCTCCACCTGCGCCTGGCCGAAGTAGGCGAGCAGTTGCCCGCGCCGGCACTCGACCGTCTCGCACAGCGCCAGCATCGCGTCGAGGTGACCGGCGAGATTGCGGCGGTGCGCCTGGTCGCCCTCCGAACCCTCGATCAGCTTCCGCTGCTGCACCACGTCTTGGAGCCCGTACGCCAGCCACGCCGTCGACGGCAGCCCGTCCCGGCCGGCCCGCCCCGTCTCCTGGTAGTAGCCCTCGACCGACTTCGGCAGGTCCAGGTGGGCGACGAACCGTACGTCGGGCTTGTCGATCCCCATCCCGAACGCGATCGTCGCCACCATGATCAGGCCGTCCTCGCGCAGGAACCGTTTCTGGTTCCCGGCGCGGACACCGGCGTCCAACCCCGCGTGGTACGGCAACGCGGCGATCCCGTTCTGCACCAGGAACTCGGCCGTCTTCTCCACCGACGCCCGCGACAGGCAGTACACGATCCCGGCGTCCCCGGCGTGCTCGGTGCGCAGCAGGTCGAGCAGTTGCCGGCGTGGCTCCCGCTTCGACACGATCCGGTACTGGATGTTCGGCCGGTCGAAACTGGCGACGAAGTGCCGGGCGTCCTTCAGGTCGAGCCGGGTCGCGATCTCCTCGTGCGTCGCCGTCGTCGCGGTCGCGGTCAGCGCGATCCGGGGTACGTCCGGCCACCGCTCGTGCAGCATCGACAGCGCCAGATAGTCGGGCCGGAAGTCGTGCCCCCACTGCGCCACGCAGTGCGCCTCGTCGATCGCGAACAGCGCGATCTTCCCGCTCTCGAGCAGCCGGACCGTGCCGGGGGAGCCGAGCGCCTCCGGCGCCAGGTACAACAGGTCGATCTCACCGGCCCGGAACTCCGCCTCGACCATCCGCCGGATGTCGAGATCCAGCGTCGAGTTGAGGAAGCCGGCGCGTACGCCGACCGCGTGCAACGCGTCGACCTGGTCCTGCATCAGCGCGATCAGCGGTGAGATGACGACCGCGACACCGTCACGGACCAGCGCCGGGATCTGGTAGCACAGTGACTTGCCGCCACCGGTCGGCATCAGGACCAGGGCGTCACCGCCCCCGACGACCTGGTCGATGATCTCCCGCTGGCTGCCCCGGAACTCGTCGTAGCCGAACACCCGCCGGAGGATCTCCAACGGGTCCTTGCCGCGTACCTCGACGGGGGAAGCCATCCGCGCAGTCTACGAGCCGCCGACCGTCCCGCCCGGCCCGGCGTGCGGGTCGAACCGTCGGTGTCGGCCGACCGGGCGGGAGGGCGCCGCCTCATTGCGGCACCCTCCCGTTCGGCTCAGTCGTCGGTGATGGTGATTTCCAGCGGGCCGTCCGGCAGGGGCTGGCCGTTGACCCCGTACGACGACTGCAATCCGCTTTCGTCGATCAGGGTGAAGCCGTACGAGTAGGTGCCGGCGGCGATGCCGTAGGGCAGATAGCCCTGGAGGTTGAGCGTTCCGTCCGGTGCCGGATAGGCGCTGCCTCCCGAGCCGTCAACCACGTTGCCGGCGCTGTCGTAAAGGTGGAGCCAGTACCCCCTGAGCGGGGCGACCGGGGTGGTCACCTGCATGGTGAGGGTCGGTGTGGTGCTGGCCGCCTGACTGCGGGGGACGGTCGTCGGAGTGAGGACCACTGCACTCGCCGTCGGCGGCACGGTGTTCACCACCCGGGTGATGACCAGCCCCGGAGCGGGGCCTCCGTAGGGCCTGCCGTAGGTGGCGACGTTGCCGGCGCCGTCCACCACCAGCACACTGTCCACCACACATTCCTCTGCGTGTCGGAAGACGGTGACGCCGATCGAGATCGCGCCATCCGGATCAACGGTCGGCTCGCTGCCGTCCAGTTGGCACCAGGCCATCTCGAAGTCGACCCGTACGGTGCTGACACCGTTCTGAGCCCCTTCCACGGCCAGGCGGATACGTGTGGCCGAGTGTTGGGTCCAGTTGTCGACCGGATTCGGGTTGGCGGAGAAGTCGCTCACGCTCACCACCTCGTTCGAGGTGAGCGTTACCGGCGCCGTGGTCGGTGGGACGACGGTCGTCTGGTTGCCGACGTTGTCGAACAGTGTCACCTCGGAGACCTGCCAGACACCAGAGGCCGTGCCCGCCGGCACGTCGAGCTGGAACCGGCAGGTCATGGTGTGGTCGCCGATGCTCTGGGGACGGCAGTCCGAGCCCCAACTGGACAGGTTCGTCTCGAAGGCTGCGGTGAGGATCTGCCCGTTCGGGCCGGCCAACCGGAGGGTGCCCTTCCAGAATCCTGTCTGTGCGTCGTGCAAGGTGGCGCGGTATGGAAGCACGCTGGCGTGGTTTCCGACGAAGCGGTAAGGGGCATCTCCGTCGAACTCGATCGAGTTGATGGCCGGAGGGGTCGAGTCGACCGCGGTCCGCGCCTTCAGCCACGGACGGTGCCCCGCCAGTTGCGCGCCCTCCAGGTTCAGCGTGGCGCCCGTGTCGTCCACGGCGTGGAAGCCGGCGACCAGCCACGTCGTCGACGTGGTCTTGCCGTAGCGCGGGACGGCGAAGTCGTACTCGTAGGTCGACTCCTGGGCGTCCCCGGACACGAAGCGGACGCCTTCCCAGCTGCTGTAGAGCCAAAAGTGGAGTTCACGCGCCGTTCCGACGTACGCGCCGGGCCCGCTGCCCGCCATCCGCAACCGGACCGAACCCGACAGGTACATGGCGTCGGGATTCGTGTTGCGGACCGTCCAGGTGAGGGTGACGGCGACACTCTGCTCGCGGACGTCAACCCGCTTCGACGCGAAGCTCAGGGAGGAGAGGCCTAGGGAGCCGGATGTCTGGGCGGCGGCCGGTGTGGCCAGGGCGGCGCCGGCGACGCAGGTGGCGGTTGCCAGGGCCACCCGCGCCAGCCACCGCAAGAGGGGGGTCGATCGCATGCGAGGTGTATAGCAGTCGCTACCGACAGTCTCGGAGGCATTTCTTCGCGGCCGGTCCGCGGCCGTCCTGTTGTGGCCCGGGAGAAAGAACCCCGATCTGGACGGACCGCTGTCGCGGAGGCGGCGCAGGCGGTCGGGATCGGCGCGGTCGGGTGGCCGATTCGTGTGGCCTCGACGCTTGGCGTCGTTACCCAACACCATGCCACGTCACTGGTGAACGTCAATCACGATTACGGTGACGTTGTCTCGGCCACCATGATCGAGGGCCAGGGTCACGAGATGTTCGGCCACTTCCTCTGGCGTGATGCCAGTATCCAAGGCATTACGCACCGACTCCTGCGGGACGTACGAGGACAGGCCGTCTGAGCACAGCAGGATTCGATCACCGGGATGGAGTTGGACAGGCGTTAGATCCGCGGATCGGCCATCCGTTCGTCCATCGAGAAAGCGGGCGAGCTTTCCGGGAAGGTTCGGCACTGCATCGGCGTCGGCCAAGAGGTGTTGGTAGGTGTGGTCCTCGCTAATCTGGATCAATCTGCTCCGGGTCGTGTGGCACGAGGGCGAGTCACTAACCACGCCGATCCAGCATATGCGGAGGCTGCTGGAGGCGTTTGAAGTGCTGCGAGTGGCCGGCAGTGTCGTCCACAGCGTCCAGACGAATGCCACCTTGATCAAGCAAGGGTGGATCGACCTCTTCCACGAGTACGGGTTTCGCGTCGGTGTTTCTATCGACGGACCGAAGACGCGTAACCTGCTGCGCGTCGACAGAGCGGGACGGCAGACCTTCGACCTGACTGCGAGAGGAATCGGTCGACTGCGAGATGCAGGCATACCCTTCACGGCCATCTGCGTGGTAACCGTCGAGACCGTCGACCACCCTGATGAGCTGATCGCCTTCTTTACGGATCTTGGTTGCGAGTCGGTCGGCTTCAACATCGAGGAGCAGGAGGGGCTCAATGCGCACCGGGAGCAGGTCACCGCCGATCGGGCTCGGGCGTTCTGGTCGCGACTCTGGCAGTTGCAGGCCGAGGGTTCACGGGTGAAGGTGCGAGACCTGGACCGCTTTCGTGGCTACCTCGACCGTGCGCGACGAGGTCTGCCCCGCCCGCGGGGCGCTGTACGATCCGATCCCGACGGTGTCGACCGATGGAGACACCGTCCTTCTTTCTCCGGAACTCCTTGGGATCACCGCGCCGAAGTACGCCGACTTCGTCGTTGGCAACGTCACTTCGACGCTCCTGCCCCAGATGATTCGCGAGGCGGTGGGGAACGGGTATGTCGTTGAATTTGCCGATGCGTTGCGCTCGTGCGCGGCAACCTGCGAATTCTGGGATTTTTGTCAGGGTGCGCAGGCGGGAAACCGATTCTTTGAACATGGAACCTTCATGGTCGCCGAGACGGCCTACTGTCGCAACAGTCGCCAAGCGCTTGTTCGAGCAGCCCTCGATCAGGTCACTCCTCAGATTGGATTTCGATGAGCATTCTGGAACTGCTTACGCGGGCCGACGCCGACCTTGGGCCCCTCGGAGTCGGCGACGGTTCATACGTAAACCTTGGTGCCAAGTTCGACAACCGGCCCAGTTGGGACAACCGAGGTAAGGGATTCGACAATCGACCTACCTGGGACAACTGGACCAAGCGGGGTAAGTAGTCAACCCCCGTAGCTGTGCCGGCCGGTCCCGCCTCCTGGCGGGGCCGGCGCCCTCGCGACCTAAGGTGGACCACCATGGAAACCCGCACCATTCGCGACCTTGGCGTCCTGCTTCCTGGGGACGAGTCGGACGATCTCGACCCTGTGGAGCGTCTGCCGCGCGCTGGCGCGGCCATGTCCGAGCGAACCGTCTCCGGCGACGTCTGGACCCGCGCCGAACTGGATGGCGTAACGGTCGGTCGAACCTGGTTCGTCGACGCCGATCTGGACCGGAGTCACTTCGATACGGTGACCCTTGACCGATGCGCCTTCCGAGGCTGTTCCGTAATGGGTGTGCATTGGGAGAACCTCGCACTCAGGAACGTGATCTTTGAGAACTGCCGCCTTGACTACGCCACCTTCACCAAGATTAAGACCTCCGGGCCGGTGGCATTCCTGGGCTGTTCCCTGACCGAGACGACATTTGCCGGTGGAAAGCTCGCCCCGAGCGTGTTCGACAACTGCCGGATGGCGGGCACCACATTCGACGGTTGTGACCTGCGCGGGGCGGACCTGCGCGGCAACGACCTCTCCGGTCTGGACGTCGTCACCGATCTGCGAGGCGTACGACTCAGTGCCGCGCAACTTCCCGCACTCACCGAACTGATCGTCCGCACACTGGCCATCCGGATCGACAACGAGTCCCCCTGACAGCCGCCGTACCGACAGACCCGCATGGGGCGGGATATCCGGGGGTGTCGGAGTCTCCGGGCGGGTAGTCTGCGGCCATGTCCTGCACCGGTCTGTGCGTCCCGTCGGCTCTCCGCGAGCGACGGGTGGCTCGGCTGCGAGCCCTGCCAGACCGCCTGCACTGACCCCTTCCGTGTCCGGCGGACCGATCCGCCGGATGCCACCTCACCGCCGACCGGTCCGCCTTTCGACCGACCCGTAGCAGCCGCACCGCTGCCGGGCCGAGATTGGCGTACCGATGAACCTTGAGAAGTTGCTCGCCGACCGGCTGGCTCCGGCGTTCGCGGCGGTGACCGCCGCGGCCGTCGACGCCGGCCCCGACGGGCCCGTCGACCCGGCCGTACGGCGGTCGCAGCACGCGGACTTCCAGTCCGACGCGGCCCTGTCCCTGGCCCGCCGGCTGCACCGGGCGCCCCGGGACGTCGCCGCCGAGGTGCTGCGTCGCGCCGAGCTCGCCGACCTGTGTGCCGTCGCCGAGGTGTCCGGGCCGGGCTTCGTCAACCTGACCGTCGCCGACGACGTACTCGGCTCGCTGCTGTCGACCATGGCCGCCGACGACCGGCTCGGGGTCGCCGCCGCCACCGACCCGCAGACCGTCGTCGTCGACTATTCGGGGCCGAACGTCGCCAAGGAGATGCACGTCGGCCACCTGCGGTCGACGGTGATCGGTGACGCCGCCGTACGGCTCTCGGGGTGGCTCGGGCACACCGTCGTCCGGGCGAACCATCTCGGCGACTGGGGCACCCCGTTCGGGATGCTGATCGAGCACCTGCTCGACCTGGGGGAGTCGACGGCGGCCCACGAACTGTCGGTCGGTGACCTGGACTCGTTCTACCGCGCCGCAAGAGTGAAGTTCGACGCCGACGACGCGTTCAGGGAACGGGCCCGGCGCCGGGTGGTGGCGTTGCAGGGCGGCGACGAGTTGACGTTGCGGCTGTGGCGGCTGCTGGTCGCCGAGTCGGAGCGGTACTTCCTGTCGGTCTACGGCCGGCTCGACGTGACCCTGACCGCCGCCGACTTCCAGGGCGAGAGCCGCTACAACGACCGGCTCGCGCCGGTCGTCGAGGAACTCGACCGGGCCGGACTGCTGCGCGACAGCGGCGACGCCGCCTGCGTCTTCCCGGCCGGATTCACCGGCCGGGACGGCCAGCCGTTGCCGGTCATCGTGCGCAAACGCGACGGCGGGTACGGGTACGGGACCACGGACCTCGCCGCGGTCCGGCACCGGACCGCGGACCTGGGCGCGACCCGGCTGCTCTACGTCGTCGGCGCCCCGCAGCGACAGCACCTCGAGATGGTGTTCGCGGTCGCGCGGGAGGCCGGCTGGCTGAAACCGCCGGTCACCGCCGAACACGTCGGCTTCGGTTCGGTGCTCGGCGCCGACGGCCGGATGCTGCGCAGCCGGGCCGGCGGCACCGTGAAACTCGTCGACCTGCTCGACGAGGCGGTACGGCGGGCCGCCGAGCTGGCCCGGGCGAAGAATCCCGACCTGGACGAGGCCGCCGTGGCCGAGGTGGCGCGGGCGGTCGGGATCGGTGCGGTGAAGTACGCCGACCTGTCCACCGACCGGATCAAGGACTACGTCTTCGACTGGCAGCGGATGCTGTCGCTGGACGGCAACACCGCGCCGTACCTCCAGTACGCCCACGCCCGGATCCGCTCCATCTTCCGCCGGGCCGGGCCCGGCGTACCGACCGGTGCCCCGATCGTGGTCGGTGATCCGGCCGAGCGGGCGCTGGCCATCGAACTGCTCGGTTTCGAGGCGGTCGTCACCACGGTCGGGCGGACGCTGGAGTTTCACCGGCTCGCCGGCTACCTGCACACGGTGGCGACGACGTTCAGCGGCTTATACGAGCGGTGCCCGGTCCTGCGTGCCGACGGGCCGGTGCGCGACAGCCGGCTCGCACTGTGCGACCTCACCGCGCGGGTGCTGCGGCGGGGACTGTACCTGCTCGGCATCACCACCCCGGACCGCATGTGACCGGCGGGTGGGCGCCCGCGCCGCCGCGCGCGCCCGCCCGCCGGCCGGGCCCGTTCCCGGCCCGTCGCACAGCGTTACCGCATGCGATAATTCACCGCCATGCGAGCTCTTCCCGAGCGGGCGAAACGATGACCGATGTCGATGGAAGGCGGTCGGTCGGACGGCGACGCCGGGTCACCAGCGCCGACGTCGCCCGCGCCGCCGGGGTGTCCCGGGCCACGGTCAGCTACGTGCTCAACGACGTACCCCACCGCAACATCTCGCAGGCGACCAGGGAGCTGGTGCGGTCGACGGCGAAACGGCTCGGACACATGCCCTACGCGCCGGCGCGGGCGCTGCGGTCGGGACGCACCAACATCGTCCTCGCCCTGGTGCCCGGCTTCGGGATCGGCTTCCTGTTCGACAAGGCGCTCGACGCCCTCAACACCGCCCTGGCCGCCCGCGGGTACGCCCTGCTGGTGCACCACCACGCCGAGGCGCTGCGGTCGATGGCCGACCTGTGGGGTCTGGTGTCGCCGGCACTGGTCGTCGCGACCGGCGGGCTCACCGCCGAGCAACGCGCCGCCGTCGAATACTCCGAGGCCCGGCTCGTCGACGTCGACGGGATCGTCTCCTTCCCGCGCATCGGCCGGATGCAGGCCGAATACCTGCTGTCGAAGGGTCACCGCCGGCTCGGGTTCGCCATGCCCGGCGATCCGCACCTCCAGGTCTTCGGCGCCAGCCGGCTCAGTGGCGTACGCGCGGCGTGCGCCGAGGCGGGGCTGCCCGAGCCGGTCGTCGAGGTCGTCGACTTCGACCGCGCCGACGTACGGGTGGCGGTCGCCTCCTGGCGGGACCGGCCCGACCCGGTCACCGCCGTCTGCGCCCACAACGACGACGTCGCGCTGGTGCTGATGGCGGGGCTGGAGACGATGGGGTTGCGGGCCGGTGTCGACCTGGACGTGGTCGGGGTCGACAACGTGCCGATGGCCGCGATCGGGGTCACCACCGTCGCCATCGACATCGACGCGCTGGCCGGGGTCGTGGTCGCTTCGGTGCTGGCCGAACTCGACGACCAGCCGCCACCGGCCCGCGACGGCGAGTTCCTGCACCTGGTCGTACGCCGCTCCGCCTGACCGGCGAACGCGCCGCTCAGGGACGGGGTGCCTCCTCCTCGCCGGCGAGGGCCGGTCCCTCGCGGTCGATCCAGTCCTGCCGGCTCTCCCCGCCGATCAGCGAGACGAAGGCGCGGGCGGCCAGATCGGCGGCGGCGCGGCCGACGGCCTGCTCGTCCCAGCGGGAACGGACGAAGTCGGCGTGGCAGTGCCACTCGTGGCTGCGGTCCGTCTTGGTGCGCTCGCCGGTCTGGAAGTCGAACCGGTCGGGCAGGTTGCCGGGTACGCCGTCCCACACGTTGATCGCGTTGACGTACCGGCGGCGTGGATCGGTCGGGTCGAGCCAGACCCGGTAGACCCGGCCGTGCGCCTTGACCATGTCGGCCCGGCTGACCGACATGTCGATCGCGGCGCCGGCTCTCAGGTTGACCACGGTGGTCGGGCGGCCGAGCGGGTCCGGGGTGCTGGGGTCGGGATATCTGCCGTGCCGGCGCAGGTCCTCGATCGACACGTGCGGGCCGCCACGGGCCAGGTGGGCGCCGTCGGGGACGATTCCGGACAGCACCGCCGAGGGGTAGCCGGCCGCGTCCTCCCACTGCCGGGCGGCGTACCGCAGTTGCCGGGTGGTCTCGGTCGTCACCGCGCCGCACCGCCGGCCCGTCGGGCGCCGCCGTCGAACGGGGCGACCGTCTCGACCCACGGCGCGGCGAGTACGTCGTACCGGCCCTCCTCGGCCGCCCGGTGCCGGCTCCGTGGCCCGGTGGTCAGCATCGGCATCCCGTCCGGCGCGCGGACCGCGAATCCGGTCGCCTCCCGGTAGTCGTAGATCCAGCAGCGTCCGGCCGGCCGGTCGACGAGGAGGAAGCCCTCGGGATACCGGCTGATGGCGTGCTGCCCGTCCAGCGGTCCGCCGTGACAGATGGCTTCGTACACGGACCGAGTATCCGTCCGGACGTGTGATCAATGTCGGGCATGTAAAAGATCGATTCCGGGGGATCGGTGACTCCGGAATCCGCCCTGGTGCGCGTACGCTTTGCGGGCGACGAGCGACCGTCCGGTTCGTCGGGGAGAGTCGTCATGAGGTGATGGAGCGAGCGGCCCAGCCGGCTCGGTCGGCCCATGACGACCGCGAGTGAGGCGAGTGGGTGTCATGGGCAAGGGTGTACGGGTTCAGGAATTGCCGGGCATCGGCAAGCGTTACGACTTCGACCTGGGGGGCAGCAGCGACCGGATCTCCCTGGTGGTCCGCCGGGACGGGGTCCGTGACCTGTACGTCTTCACGGCGAAGTCCGACGAGCCGGTCGCGGTGATCGAGCTGACCGAGGAGCAGTCCCGCAAGGTCGGGGCGGTGCTCGCCGGCACATTCTTCGACTGAGGCTGAGGCCCATACGTGCACGCTGACCTGATCGGCTTCGGCGCCCTGGTGCTGGTGGCCGGGCTGCTGGCCCGCGCCGGCCGGCGCTTCGGCCTGCCGACCGTACCGTTCTTCATGCTGGCCGGGATGCTGCTCGGTCCGGGTACGCCCGGCCCGGTGCTGATTCCGCACCCCGAGGACCTGTCGCTGCTGGCGTCGCTGGGTCTGGTGCTGCTGCTGTTTCACCTCGGTGTCGAGTTTCCGGTCGAGCAGGTGCTCGGCAGCGGGAAACGGCTGTTCATCGCGGCGGCCTCCTATATCGGCCTGAACGTCGGCGCCGGCCTGGTCCTGGGGTTCGCGTTGGGCTGGGGCACCTCCGAGGCGTTCGTGATCGCCGGTGCGCTCGGCATCTCGTCGTCGGCGATCGCCACCAAACTGCTCATCGAGCTGCGCCGGCTGACCAACGCCGAGACTCCGGTCATCCTCGGCATCATCGTGATCGAGGACCTGTTCCTCGCCTTCTACCTGGCGCTGCTGTCGCCGATCCTGTCCGGTGCCAGCTCGCCGGGGCAGCTCGCGCTGCGGATCGGCATCAGCTTCGGCTACCTGGTGCTGCTGTTCGCCCTGGCCCGGTTCGGCGCCCGCGCCGTCGGCAAGATCATCGACAGTCACGAGGACGAGCTGCTGGCGATCCTCATGGTCGGCCTGGTGGTCCTGGTCGCCGGGCTGTCCGCGGAGGTCGGCGTCTCCGACGCGATCGGCGCGCTGATGATCGGTCTGGTGGTCGCCCGTACGTCGGTCCGGGAGCGGGTCGAGCGGCTGGTCCTGCCGCTGCGCGACGTGTTCGCCGCGGTGTTCTTCGTCGCCTTCGGCCTGAGCATCGACATCGGCGCGATCGGTACGGTCGCGGTGCCGGTGGGGATCGCGGTGCTGATGACGATCGTCGTCAACGTGATCGCGGGCATGATCGCCGGCAGCCTCTTCGGCTTCAACCAGCGCGGCGCGGCCAACGTCGGCCTGACCGTGCTGGGCCGCGGCGAGTTCTCGCTGATCCTGGCCACGATGGCGCTCGCCGCCGGCCTCGACGAGCGGATCGGTCCGTTCGTCGCCCTCTACGTACTGGTTCTCGCCGTGCTCAGCCCGCTGCTCGCCTCGCAGTCGCGTTATCTGGCCCGGGTGATGCCGGACCGGCTGATCCGGTCCAACTGGCGGTACGTCCGCGAGGAGACGACGAGCACCGCCTGCACCCACCTCGACCGGATCCAGATCACCGAGAGCGACGCCGAGGAGTGCCCGCAGTGCGCCGAGACCGGCGACGACTGGGTGCAGTTGCGGATGTGCCTGACCTGCGGTGCGGTCGGCTGTTGCAGCGACTCGGTCAACAACCACGCGCAGGCGCACTTCGAGGAGACCGGGCATCCGCTGATGCGGTCGCTGGCACCGGGCGAGAACTGGCAGTACTGCTTCATCGACCAGTCACTGGTCCGTGAACCGATGGGGGCCGGCCGGCCCACGGAATGAGCGCCCGGCGCAGGCCGGGGTGAAGTTGTGTCGTCCGCAAGGGGTGAACCGCGCCGAGGTGGGTAACCGCCGACCGCACGGGAGCGCGGTACGGCTCCCCGCAGTTGGCAGCCATCGATTCGTCTCCGCGGGGGTGGGACGGATGCGCGAGGACCGCGTAGTCACCGGGGATGTTCCCCTGCTGGCGTCGAAGCTGGCCGTGCCGCCGGCACCGGCGGTGTCGGTACGGCGTACGGGGCTTCTCGGGCTGCTCGACTCCGGTGCCGCCGGCCCGGTCACGGTGGTGGTCGGGCCGGCGGGCTGGGGCAAGACAACCCTGCTCGGCGCCTGGGCGCGGGAGCGGGACGGCGGTCCGCCGGGCTGGCTGTCCGTCGACGCCGGCGACCGCGCCGACCGCTTCTGGGCGTACGTCCGCTCCGCGCTCGACGTCGCCGACCCGCCCGCCGGTTCCGGCATGGCCGACGAGCCGGTCCGGCTGGCCGACGCGCTGACCCGTCGGCCGGAACCGGTCACCCTGGTCGTCGACGACTTCCATCTGCTCACCGACCCCGACGCGCTGGCCGGTGTCGACCTGCTGCTCCGGCACGCGGGGCAGCGGCTGCGGCTGGTCGTCGGGACCCGGCGGGAGCCGGCGCTGCCGCTGCACCGGTTCCGGCTCGCCGACGAACTCACCGAGATCCGGGCCGCCGACCTGTCGTTCGAACCGGCGGAGGCCGCCGAACTGCTCGCCGGGCACGGGATCACGCTGCCGGCCGTACTCGTCGACGACCTGCACGACCGCACCGAGGGATGGCCGGCCGGGCTGCGGCTGGCCGCGGACGCGTTGAAGGGGCACCCGGAGCCGGCGGGCCTGGTCGACGGGTTCACCGGCGACCACCCGGTCATCGCCGGCTACCTGGCCGACGAGGTGCTGGCCGGGCTGCCCGCCGACCTGCGGGAGGTGCTGCGGCGCGGCTGCGTCGCCGACCGGATCACCGGCGAACTGGTCGAGGCGCTGACCGGCCGGCCGGACGGCGAACGGCTGCTCGCCGAGCTGGAACGGCGTACCGGGCTGATCCGGGCCGTCGGCGGACGGCCGCCGGCCTGGCGGTGCCACCGGATGCTCGGCGAGCTGCTCCGCGCCGAGTTGCGCCGGCGCGATCCCGGCGAGGCCGCCGACCTGCACCGGCGGGCGGCGGCGTGGCACGCCGAGCGGGCCCGGCCCGCCGAGGCGATGCGGCACGCGCTCGCCGCCCGGGACGGGGCCGGCGCGGTCGGGATCCTGACCGGGCACTGGCCGGAGCTGCTCCCGTACGTTCCGGCCGGGCCGCTCGCCGACCCGGTCCCGGCGCCGTCGGACAGCGCGGTCCGGGCCGAGCCGGAGCTTGCCCTCGCCTACGCCCTGGACCGGCTCGGTGACGACCCGGCGACGGCGGAGAACTGGCTGCGGATCGCCGACGAGCCGGGGCGGCGGCTCACCGGCGGGCGACGGGACCGGTTCGGGGTGCTGGCCGCGGCGGTCCATCTGGCGTCCGCGCAGACCGGTGGTGACGACGGCGCGGTGCGGTCGGCCGCCAGCCGGCTGCTCGCCCTCGTCGAACCGTACGGTGACGGGCGGGAGCGGGCGGCGGCGCAGGCGGCGCTCGGGGCGGCCCGGCTGACCGCGGGCGACCTCGACGGCGCGCAGGCCGTGCTGGTCGACGGGCTCGCCGACGCCGAGGCGGCCGGCCCGGACCGGGCGGTGCTGGCCTGCGGCAGCCGGCTGGCCCTGATCCGCGCGGTCCGCGGTGAGCTGCTCGCCGCCGAACGGATCGCCCGTCAGGTGCTCGCCCTGCCCCGGTGCCAGGACCCGGTCCGCCCGCCGGACTGCGCGTACGCGCACCTGGCGCTGGCCGTCGTAGCCGCCGAGCGGGGCCGGCCGGACGAGGCCGAGGGCGAGATCGCGGCTGCGGTACCGGGCGGGGATCCGCAGCTCGCCGCCCTCGTCGACCTCGTGCGGGCCGAGTTGTGTCACGACCGCGGCGACCTGCTCGGCAGCTACCAGGTGTTGCGAGCCGGCCGGGCGGCCCTGTCCGGGCGGCCCACCGCCAGGTTCGTCGCGCTCTGGTTCGCCGTGGTGGAGGCGGATCTGCGGACCGCGCACGGCGACGTGGACACCGCCCGGGCGGTGCTGCGCCCGCTGATCGACCGGGCCCGGGCCGCCCGGCCGCCGAACCGGGCCGCGCCGGTCCCGGCCGACGGGCCACCGGCGTTGCCGGCGCCGGTCGCGGTGGCGCTGGCCCGTACCCATCTGCGGGCCGGCGATCCGCGGGCCGCCGCCCGGCTGCTACCCGCCTGGGAGGACGGCCGGCCGGGCGACCGGATCGCGGTACGGCTCGACGCCGGCCTGCTGGAGGCACTGACCGCGAGCCGGCTCGGCGACCGGCGACGGGCCACCCGGGTCCTGGAGTTGGTGCTCGCGCTGGCCGAGCCGGAGGGGTTCCGGCGGGTCTTCGTCCGGTACGGCCCGCCGGTGCGTGATCTGCTCGCCGCGCACCTCGACTCCGGGACGGCGTACTGGCCGCTGGTCAACGAGCTGATCGCGGCGACCGGTGAGCGGCTGTCCGGGCCGGCGCCGGCCGCGGCTCCGCCGGGACCGGCGCCCGGTGAGGAGCTGACCGAGCGGGAACTGACCGTGCTGCGCTACCTCCAGAGCATCCTGTCCAATGTGGAAATCGCGGCCGAGATGTCACTTTCGGTCAATACGGTGAAGACCCACGTGCGCAACATCTACCGCAAGCTCGACGCGACGAGGCGCCGGGAGGCGGTCCGCCGGGCCCGGGAGCTGCGCCTGCTCTGACGCGTGCGCGCCGGTCCGATCCACTGTGGATCGGACCGGCGCGCCGCGGTCACCCGCGCGGGGCCCCGTCGACCGCGGCCAACAGGTCCGGCAACGCGTACGTCCGCTCGTGCCGTACCCCGTTGACGAAGATGCTCGGCGTGCCGTTGACCCCGCTGCGTACCCCGCTGACGAAGTCGCGGCGGATCCGGTCGAGGTGCACATGGTCGTTGACCTCGGCGGCGACCTCCTCGACCGGCAGCCCGACCTGTTGCGTGCCCAGCGCCAGGTGCACCGGGTCGAGTTGGTCCTGGTGCGCGAACAGCCAGTCGTGCATGGCCCAGAACTGCCCGCGTGCGCCGGCCGCCTCGGCGGTCTCCGCGGCGATCTCGGCGTACGGGTGCACGTTCATCAGCGGGAAGTGCCGGAACACCAGCCGTACGGTGGGTCGCTGTCGCCGCAGTTCCCGCAGGTTCGGGTACGCGGCCGCGCAGTGCGGACACTGGAAGTCGCCGTACACGACCATGGTGGTCGGCGCGTCCAACGGTCCCTGGGCGTGATCCTCGGCGGTCACCGGGGCGCGCAGCCGGCTGACGGACACCTGCAGCGGCGTGATCCCGGCCGCGGTCACAGGGTGACCTTGATCCGGTTGTCGACCGACGAGACACCCGGCGCCGACCAGGCGACCCGCTCGGCCTCCTCCCGTTCGAGCCAGGAGCGCACGCTTCCGTTGAGCACGACCCGGTCGCCCTGTACCGCGATGGTCAGCCGGTCGACATCGGTCTCGACACTGCGGACGAGGGCCTCGCCGATCAGTTGCCGCAGTTCGTCGGGGGAGGTCCCGGCCCGGGGCCGTACGGTCATGCCGTTGGTGACGCCGCGTACGCCGGCGAGCCGGCGTACCGTCCGCTCGGCGGCCCGGCGCTGGTACTCCCACTCGACCTCGCCCCGCACCATGACCCAGCCGGCGGAAACGGTCACGTCGATGTGCTCGACCGGCACGAACGCGTCCCATTCGAGGGCCCGGGTCGCCGCGTCGGCGATGTCCGAGTCGGTGCGTTCGGTCGTGGCGGACAGTTGCACCTCGATGTCGTTGGCGACCGCCCGTACCCCGCGTACGCGGTGGGCCGTGCGTTCCGCCGACCACTTCCGCGCGTAGTTGTCGACCTGTCCGCTCAGGGTCACCACGCCGTTGCGGGCGATGACCCCGATCTCGTTGGGCTGCACCCGGGCGTCCCATTTCAGCTCGTCCAGAACGTCGCGCTGCAGTTCCTCGTCGGTGCGCGTCATCCCCGCCGTCGCCATGGTCATCTTCCCTCCGGATCAACCCTGCCCTACCAGGCTCGATGCTGCGCCGAGGGTGGGTGAGGCGGCGTCGTCCGGGGCGGGTGATACCGGTCCCATAACACCGGTGGTATGACCCTACCGTTGGGTAGCCACCAATCTCGATCAATGGTTAATCTGCGTTCAGTCCTTTCGGGTGATGAGGCAATCATCCGTCCGGACGTTGACCGCTACCTATTGGCTGCCGGTGTGCAGCCGCGTCGGTATGGCAGTTGATTCGTGCCCGGGGCCTTCCCGCCGATTTCCCCCATTAACCGCTGGTAGCGGAGCGTCCGGGATCCCCCACACGAAGGAGACGAGAATGCGCCGTACCCTGTCCACCGCCGTCGCGCTCACCGTCGCGACGGGGGGCCTGACCACCGTGCTCGCCATCGGCGGGCCGGCCTCGGCGGCCCCGACCCCCGCGGCCGACGTACCGGCCGGAATGCTCGCCGCGATGGAACGCGATCTGGGGCTCACCGAGTCGCAGGCCCGCCAGCGCGTCGCCGACGAGGCGGTGGCCGCGAAGACCGAACAGCAACTGCGCAAGCAGCTCGGTGCCGGTTTCGCCGGTGCCTGGGTGGAGAACTCCGCCCTCGTCGTCGCCGTGACCGGCGACCGTGAGGCGGCCGCCGTACGCGCCGCCGGCGCCACCGCCAAGGTCGTCGAGCGCAGCGCCGCCGACCTCGACTCGACCAAGTCCAAGTTGGACGCCAAGTCGGGCGCCGCCGGTGACGCGATCAGCGGCTGGCACGTCGACGCGAAGTCCAACAGCGTGGTCCTGCTCGCCGACCCGGGCGCGACCACCGCCGCCGCCGAGTTCATCAAGGCCGCCGGTGTCGACGCCGCGACCGTCGACGTCGTCACGGTGGAGGAGTCCCCCCGCCCGCTGTACGACGTGGTCGGTGGCGACGCCTACTACATGGGTGGCCGCTGCTCTGTCGGCTTCTCGGTCGTGGGCGGCTTCGTGACGGCCGGCCACTGCGGCACGGTGGGTACCCCGACCCAGGGCTACAACAACGTCGCCCAGGGCACCTTCCAGGGCTCGTCGTTCCCCGGCGAGGACATGGGCTGGGTGGCCACCAACTCGAGCTGGACCACGCCCCCGCTGGTCAACAACTACGCCGGCGGTACGGTCACGGTGACCGGCTCCGCCGAGGCGTCCGAGGGCTCCGCGATCTGCCGCTCCGGCTCCACCACCGGATGGCACTGCGGCACCCTGCAGGTCAAGAACTCGACCGTCAACTACCCCCAGGGCACCGTCTACGGCCTCACCCGGACCGACGTCTGCGCCGAGCCCGGCGACTCCGGCGGCTCCTGGCTGACCGGCACCGAGGCCCAGGGCGTCACCTCCGGTGGTTCCGGCAACTGCAGCTTCGGCGGCACCACCTACTACCAGCCGGTGAACCCGATCCTCAGCGCCTACGGCCTGACCCTCGTCACCGGGTAACCCCGTTTCCTGCCTGCCGGTGCCGGCGACCCGTCCTCCCCGGGTCGCCGGCACCGGCACGTCCGGGGGCGCCCACCGGTGCGGCGTCGACCGGCGTCGATCGGGTCGGGGTCGACAGCGACCGGGGCCATAGTGGAGGATCTGTCACCACCCGGACGCCTCCCGCGCCCCGCCCCGGCAAGGACGCCGCCATGACCGTGGAAAGCAATTCGGTCCTGCCCCGCCTCGCCGCAGCGCTGCGGAGGGTGGCCGGCCACGAATGGACCATCGCCGCCGTCGGCAGCCTGCTGCTCGCCGCGCTGTTCACGTGGCCGACGCTGGGTGACATCACCGGCACCATCCCGCAGGACACCGGTGACCCCACCCTCCAGGCCTGGCAGATCGCCTGGGGCGGGCACGCCCTGAGCACCGACCCGGGCAGCCTGTGGCACTCCAACACCTTCTATCCCGAGCTGTTCACCTACGCCTACTCCGACACCCTGCTCGGCTACGCACCGCTCGGCATGATCGGCGACGGGCCGGTGGCGGCCATCGCCCGTTACAACATCCTGTACGTCCTGGTGCACGCACTCGCGTTCTTCGGCACGTACGCCCTGGTCCGCCAGCTCGGCGGGAACTGGATCGGTGCCGCGGTGGCCGGCACCGCCTTCGCGTACGCGCCGTGGAAGCTCGCCCAGGCCGGACACATGCACGTGCTGTCGACCGGCGGGATCACCCTCGCCCTGGCGATGCTCGCCCGCGGCCACGGCTGGTCCTTCCGGCACGGCTACCGGCCCGACCTGCGCCGTCCCGGCTGGGCGGTGGCCGGCTGGCTGGTGGCGGCCTGGCAGATGACGCTCGGCTTCGGCATCGGTCTGCCGTTCGGCTATTTCCTGGCCGGTGCCGTACTGGTGGCCTCGGCCGGGTACGGCTGGGCCTGGTGGCGCCGTGGCCGCCCGGTCTTCGGCCGCCGGCTGCTGCTCGCCGACCTGGCCGGCGGCACGGTCTTCGCCGCCGTCACGGTGTTCATGGCGTTGCCGTACCTCAAGGTGGTCGAACTGCACCCGGACAGCCGGCGGACGGTCGCGCACATCGACCAGTTCTCGCCGCCGGTGCGCGGCTTCTTCACCGCGCCGGGGGAGTCGTGGCTCTGGGGCGACCGGCACGCGGCGGCCCGGGAGACGCTGTCGTTCGCCGGGGAGATGACGCTGCTGCCCGGGGTCACCCTGATCGGCCTGGCCGTCACCGGTCTGTTCTTCTCCACGTGGCGGTTGCGGCACCGGATCGGGCTCGCGCTCGGGGTGCTGGTCAGCGGGATCCTGGCCACCGGCAGCTGGTTCCTCGGCGACGGTGACCCGGGCTACGTCACCCTGATGAAGGTGCTGCCCGGCTGGGACGCGATGCGTACCCCCGGCCGGTTGGTGTTGTGGACCACCCTGCTGCTCGCCATCCTGGCGGCCGGCGCGGTGAGCATGGCCGCCACCGCACCGTCCGATGTGGAGGACGAGGCGGACGGGAAGGACGGGCCGCCGCCCGTCGGGGCACCGTCGGTGCCCGCCCCGGCACCCCTGGCCGGGGGGCAGGACACGGGCGTGGCGGTCGTCGCCCGGGACGGGCCGGTCGATGCGTTGCCGGCCGCCACCGGGTCCGGTCGCGACGGAGTGGTCGCCGCCGTGCCCCGGCTGCGGCAGGCGGTGCCGTCGACCGACGCCGACGTGCCGGTCCTGGCCGTACCCGCGCCGCGTGCGGCGGATACGCCGGCCCGGACCGGCCCGCCGGGCCGCCCGGCCGCCCGGACCCCGGCCGCGCGTCGTCGACGCGACCGGTTGGCCCTCACCCTCTCCCTGGTGCCGCTCGCCCTCGTGCTGCTGGAAGGGGTCAACCGCACCCCGCACCCGCCGGTGCCGTCCGCCCCGCTGGCCCTGCGTGACGTCGCCGAGCCGCTGCTGATCCTGCCCCCGGAGGGCATCGCCGAACTGCACTACATGCTCTTCTCGACCGACGGCTTCCCGCGCATCGCCAACGGCCTGGCCGCCCATGTGCCACAGACCCAGGCGCAGACCCGGACGATGACCGTCTCGTTCCCGGACGCCGCCAGCATCGACTACCTGGCGGAGTTGGGCGTGCGCACGGTCGTCGTACTGCCCGACTACCTGCCCGGCACCGGTTGGCAGGACATGCTCGACCGGCCGATCGACGGCCTGCCGGTGACCCGGGAGCAGGTCGGCGGCGCGGTGGTCTTCCGGCTGCTCGAAACCAGTTGACGCACCGGTCACCAAAACGTCATCCGACCGTTGCCGTACGGTGCCGGAGCGGAACAGCGCGTTGGACCCTGACGTGATGGGATTGGCGTCGGGGGTGTCCGGATGGACAGGCAGTTGGCGATGTTCTTCGCCGGGATCGTGGCGGTCGGTATCGGTCCCGCCGTGTGGCTCGGTGGCACCCTGCTGCGCGGCAAACCGGCCGCGGTGCCGCCCCCACCGGCCGTCGCCCCGTCGGCGACCGCCGGACCCAGCCCGCGGCCGACCCTGTCGCCGGCGCCGACCGTGGCCGTCGATCAGCCGGGGCAGTCCCGGCCCGGCGGCCCTTACCGCACTCCCGGACCGACCGGCAGCCTGGTGACCATCCCGGCGGCGACCGTGCCGCCGCTGCCGCCGACCTCCGGCCCGCCGTTGCCGTTGCCGTCGCTGCCGACGACCAGCCCGTCAGTTACCACCGGGCCGGTCGCGCCGACCACCGAACCCGCCGCGGAGATCGGCGCCTGAGAGCGGCCCAGAGCGCGATCGATGTTTGACAGCGTCGATATCTGTGTGTGAATGTTTGGGCGAGGCCGGTACGGGAGCCACCAACCGGTGCGGGAGCCAAGGGCAGCTCCTCCACCTCTCTCGCCCCCTGCACGCCGCAGGGCGCGTCGATCCCCGCACCGCGCACCGTGTGCCGGTCCGGGCACTCGCGCCCACACACCTCTCGACGTGCCGGTGGGAGAACCGTCTGCTCAGCGCACCCACGAGAGGTAGCCCTACATGCGCAGAAGTCTTGCCGGTGTGCTCGCGGCCGTCCTGGCCGCCGGCACGGTGGCGGTGACGGCGCACGTCGTCGTCAGCACCGCGTCACCGGCCCTGGCCGCCGCTTCGGAGCCGTACTCCTGGAAGAACGTCCGGATCGACGGCGGTGGCTACGTGCCCGGGATCGTGTTCAACCCGACCGAGCGAAACCTGATCTACGCCCGCACCGACATCGGCGGCGCCTACCGCTGGGACCAGGCCGGCCAGTCCTGGACCCCGCTGCTCGACCACATCGGCTGGGACCGGTGGGGCTGGAACGGAATCGTCAGCCTCGCCACCGACCCGGTGCAGACCAACCGGGTGTACGTCGCGGCCGGCATGTACACCAACAGTTGGGATCCGAACAACGGGGCGATCCTGCGCTCGACCGACAAGGGCGCCACCTGGCAGGCCACCGAACTGCCGTTCAAGCTCGGCGGCAACATGCCCGGCCGGGGCATGGGTGAGCGGCTCGCCATCGACCCCAACCGCAACAGCATCCTCTACCTGGGCGCCCCGAACGGCAACGGGCTGTGGCGCAGCACCGACCACGGCGCCACCTGGGCCAAGGTGGCGAGCTTCCCGAATCCGGGCAACTACGCCCAGGATCCGAACGACCCGAACGGCTACCTCGACCACCGCCCCGGTGTGGTGTGGGTGACCTTCGACAAGCGCACCGGCACCGCCGGCAACACCACCCAGAGCATCTACGTCGGGGTGGCCGACAAGGAGAACACCGTCTACCGCAGCACCGACGGCGGAACCACCTGGTCGCGGCTTGCCGGGCAGCCGACCGGCTTCCTGGCCCACAAGGGCGTGCTCGACACCGTCGGTGGCTACCTCTACATCGCCACCAGTGACAACGGCGGTCCGTACGAGGGCGGCAAGGGCGACGTGTGGAAGTACGCCACCGCGACCGGCACCTGGACGCAGATCAGCCCGGTGCCGTCGAGCAGCACCGACCTCTACTACGGCTACAGCGGGCTGACCATCGACCGGCAGAACCCGAACACGCTGATGGTCGCCACCCAGATCTCCTGGTGGCCGGACGCGATCATCTTCCGGAGCACCGACGGCGGCGCGACGTGGACCCGGGCCTGGGACTTCACCAGCTACCCGAACCGCAGCAAGCGGTACACCATGGACATCTCGTCGGTGCCGTGGCTGAGCTGGGGCGCCAACCCGTCGCCGCCGGAGGAGACGCCGAAGCTCGGCTGGATGAACGACTCGGTCGAGATCGACCCGCACGACTCCAACCGCTTCATGTACGGCACCGGCGCCACCATCTACGGCTCCACCGACCTGACGAAGTGGGACACCGGCGGCCAGATCACCATCCGGCCGATGGTCAAGGGGCTGGAGGAGACCAACGTACTCGACCTGATCAGCCCGCCGGCCGGCTCGGCGCCGCTGGTCAGCGCCCTGGGCGACCTCGGCGGTTTCCGGCACACCAACCTCGACGCGGTGCCGCCGATGCTGTTCACCCAGCCCGGTTTCACCAGCGGCACCAGCCTCGACTACGCCGAGACCAACCCGGGCGTGATGGTGCGGGCCGGCAACTTCAACGACGCCGACCGCCCCAACGACAGCCACGTCGCGTTCTCCACCGACGGCGGTGCCAACTGGTTCCAGGGCAGCGAGCCGGGCGGCATCAACGAGGGCGGCACGGTCGCCGCCGCGGCCGACGGCAGCC
Source organism: Polymorphospora rubra (assembly GCF_018324255.1). Taxonomy (GTDB): domain Bacteria; phylum Actinomycetota; class Actinomycetes; order Mycobacteriales; family Micromonosporaceae; genus Polymorphospora; species Polymorphospora rubra. The sequence continues at coordinate 707,233 of NZ_AP023359.1, read as the reverse complement.
GCTTCGTGTGGGCGCCCAAGGGCGTCGGGGTGCACTACTCGGTCGGCTTCGGCAACTCCTGGACCCAGTCGACCGGCCTGCCCACCGGCTCCACCGTGGAGTCCGACCGGGTCAACCCGAACAAGTTCTACGGCTTCGACGCAGGCAGGTTCTACGTCAGCACCAACGGCGGGGCGAGCTTCACCGCGACCGCCGCCAGCGGGCTGCCGAGCACCGGCAACGTCAAGTTCAAGGCGGTCGCCGGCCGGGAGGGCGACATCTGGCTCGCCGGTGAGACCGGCCTGTACCGGTCGACCAACTCAGGCGCCTCGTTCACCCGCCTGTCCAACGTGGCGGACGCGGTGAACGTCGGGTTCGGCAGGGCGGCGCCCGGACAGACGTACCCGGCGGTGTTCACCGTCGGCACCGTCGACGGCGTGACCGGCGTCTACCGGTCCGACAACACCGGTGCCGCCTGGGTGCGGATCAACGACGACAAGCACCAGTACGGCAACGCGGGCGAGGCCCTGACCGGTGACCCGAGGGTCTACGGCCGGGTCTACCTGGGCACCAACGGCCGGGGCATCCTGGTCGCCGACCGGCTCGGCGGGCCCACGTCGCCCCCGCCGACCACGCCGCCGCCGACGACCCCTCCGCCCACCACGCCGCCGCCGACCACGCCTCCGCCCACGACGCCGCCACCCACGACGCCGCCGCCGACCACGCCGCCGCCGGGCGGTGCCTGCGCGGCGACGTACCAGGTGACGAACTCCTGGCCGGGCGGGTTCCAGGGCGAGGTGACCGTACGCAACACCGGCACCTCGCCGCTGACCGGCTGGGTGGTCGGCTGGACGTTCCCGAACGGGCAGAGCATCTCCCAGCTCTGGAGCGCCAGCCACACCCAGACCGGTTCCGCCGTCACGGTCCGCAACGTCGCCTGGAACGGCAACCTGGCGGTCGGTGCGTCGACCACGTTCGGCTTCACCGCCAGCTGGACCGGCGCCAACGGGGTGCCGTCGCCGGTCACCTGCGCCCGGGGCTGACCGGTCGGACACCGTACGCGGGCCGGCCCGCCCGGCCCGCGTACGGCCGCTCCGCCCGTCGGAACGCCATGTCCGCATGGTCGGCGGGGTGCCCGTGCCGGGCCGACTTCCGCGTGATTCGGATCGGCACCGCGCAACTCGGATCGACTCTCCGCGATGGTCGACCTACATTCCGTTGCAGTGTGGTTGCCGACGGTTCCCGTGTGGACCGTCCGCCGCCACACCGGGCAGTGGAACGAACGTGCCGGCCCGACGAGCGGGGAGGCGTGCCCACGCCGCGGCCCTGCCGTCCCGCCGGACGTTCGCGCCGGTGCCGCGAATAGGCGGGGGTGGCATGGAGGGGCAGGCGGAGCTGGAACGTGACCTGCTGCGGTCGGTCGACGCACTGCGTGACGCGCTGACCTTCCTCGTCCGGTACGACCAGCTGACGGCGCTGTCGCGCGGCGAGCCGGCGGGCAGCGGCGGGTCGGTGCTGGCCGACCGGGTCCACGAGGGACTGGCGGCGGCCAACCGGGTGCTGGTCGGGGTGCGGGCCGGGCGGTGGTCGGCGCCGTGCCACCTGGACCCCGCGTGCCCGCACCGGCCCGACTGCGGCGGCCCGCCGTCCTTCGGGGCAGGCGCCCAGGAGCCGCCCGGGTCGTGGGTTCCCCGGATCGGTCACGAACCGGGGGAGTGACCGCCGCTGGTCCGCAGCGTCGTCGACGGGGGTACGTCGTATCTCGCCCGGTAGGCCGCCGCGAACCGGCCGAGATGTCCCCAGCCCCAGCGGTTCGCGACGGTCGCCACCGTGGTCTCGCCGGGTTCGGCCCGGCGCAGGTCCTCGTGGGCCTGCGCCAGCCGGGCACTCTTCAGGTAGGCCATCGGTGACTGGCCCAGGTGTCTGCGGAACCCCTCCTGGAGGCTGCGGACGCTGGCACCGGCGATGTCCGCCAGTTCGCCGGAGGTGAAGCCGTGGGCGGGGTTGGCGTCGATCGCCTCCATCGCCCGCTTGACGGTACGCGGCCGGCTGGGCGGTGCCGGCTGGGCCAGCTCGTCGCGGTACCGGTGGTCGGTGGCGAGCAGCAGCCCATTGATCATGCTCTGCACGACCTGCCCGGCGATCAGTGGATGGCCGACCACGCTGCCGCCGTTGTGGAACTCGTCGCGGATCAGGATCGCCAGGCGGGCCCAGCTCAGCCCGGCTCCGGCAGCCAGGTCGACGTGGTTTTCCAGGTCCAGCGGCTCGCGGACCGGCCGGTCGAGCAGCGCCGACAGTGCCGCCTCCAGAGCGGGCCGTTCGATCTTGATCGAGAGCAGTCGGCCGTTGTTGTCCCAGGAACGGATGCGGGTGGCCCCTTCCGGCCGGTAGACGCAGGCCCGCCGGGGATGGGCGACGAAGTGCCGGCCGCGGTGCTCGTTGTCGAACCGGCCGGACAGCGGCATGTTGACGTGGTACGCGAGGAGGTCGCCGGCCATGATCGTGGTTTCGGCGCTGTACCGCAGCTCGCCCACGGTGATCGGGCCGAGGCGCATGACGTCGACCGAGGCCGCGAACGGCGTGCCCGCGGGGGCGGTGACCCGGACCGGGTAGTAGAACTCGTCGCAGAGTTCTCGGAACCGGTCCAATTTGGTTGTGGTGAAAGATGACCGGCCGGTCCACCTGCCGGTATGCATGTCCGTTGCTGCCCGCATACGCTGAGTATTGCCGAGTGGGTGGGGTGATCCAATTCTTCCGGGCGCGTCGATGATCTTGGCTGCTCGTGGCTATCGCTCGGGCTGCGGCCTGGCCGACTCGGCGGCCCGCAGGCTGCCGAGCAGTTCGCGCATCGCGGCGAGCGAGGCGCGGGCCTCGACCGCCACCTCGTCGAGCCGGTCGCGCTCGGCGGCGGTCAACACCCCCTGCGCGTGTTCGAGCACCGCCGCCCGAAGGCCGGCCGAGATCCGGGCCCGTTCGGCCCGCGACGCCTCCACCGCCCGCGCGGTGACCTCCGCGACCGCGTCCCGCTCCCGGGCCACCGTACGGTCCCGGCGGACCCGAACCGTGAAGCCGGCCGCCCACACCGCACCGAGCGCCACGAGCAGCACCGCCGCGAGCGTGGCCGCCATGGCCCCGCCGACCGCCAGCGTCGCCGGCTCACCGGCGAGCCGGCCGTCGGCGGCGGCGGTCGCCACCAACGCGACACCGAAGCCCGCCGCGGCCGCCGGCGCCGCGAGCCAGGTCGCCCACCTCGGCCGTCCGTACGCCGCCACCGAGTAGACCGCCGCGAACTCCGGTCCGACGGTGGACAGCAACACCCACACCGCGTCCCCGGGCAGCCGCGTGTAGAGCGCCGCCGCCGGCCACAACGCCGCCGAGCCGACGACCGCCAGCAGGACCAGCCAGGGCCGGTCCCGGCGCCAGAGCAGCGGTACGGCGTGCAGGATCATCAACAGCGCCAGCAGCACGGTCGTCGCCGGCGCCAGCACCGGCGGCCCCTCCCAACCCGCCAGCAGCCCGCCGGCCAGCGGCACGACGGTCGCCAGCGCGACCGCGCTGTCCAGCGCGCGGGGCCCCCGCCACCACCACCCCGCCCGGGCGGACCCCGGCTCGGCCCCGGCCGACGAAGAGCCCTCGGGGCCGCCGGCGACCGGCAGCACCGCCCGGACCCGCCAGCCATCGCCCCGGGCACCCGCCTCGCAGGTCCCTCCGAGTGCGGCGGCCCGCTCGCGCATCCCGAGGATGCCCCGACCGGAGCCCAGCCCACCCGCGCTCGGCCGCACCGTTGCGCCCTCGTCGTCGACGACCAGCACGAGCGCGTCGTCGGCCACCGTCAGACAGACCCGTACGGCGCCGCCGGGAGCGTGCCGCAACGTGTTCGTCAACGCCTCCCGGGCGATCCCGTACGCCGCCTCGGCCACCGCCGAACCGGCGTCGACCGGGGCGACGTCGAGGGTGATCGGCTGTCCCAGCCGCCGGAAGCCGTCGGTCAGTTCGCCGAGCCGCTCGTCCAGCCCACCCGGCCCGGCCTGGTCGGTCGTACGCATGACCGCCACCAACCGGTGCAGCGCCGTCAGCGTCTCCCGCGCCGTACGCGCCGAGAACTCCAGCGCCTCGGCCGCCAGCTCCGGTCGGCGGTCGGCCAGCCGTTCGGCGGCGGTCACCGTGACCACGATGGAGGTCAGATGGTGGGCGCTCACGTCGTGCAGTTCCCGGGCCAGCCGTTCCCGTTCCATCCCGGCCGCCCGCCGCTGCTCCGCCTCGGCCTGGGCCAGCAGTTCGGCCGCGTCGGCACGCGCCGCGTGCCACCGCCGCCGGCCCCGCCCGAGACCGGCGGCGAGCAGGTAGAGGGTGACGCTGAAGAGCAGCCCGCCCACATAGCCGCGCCCTGTCTCGTACAGCCCGACGGTCAGCACCGCCTCCATGAGGATGACGGCGGCGGTCGCGGCGAGCGCGATCCGTGCCGGCCGGCGCGCGGCGACCGCGTGGAGCGCGACCATCTCGGCGATGGCCAGGCCGATCAACGCCTCGGGCGAGGTGGCGAGGTAGCCGAGCTTCGCCACCGTCGACACGGTGGCGAGCACCCGGACCGGCGCGCGGTCCCGCCAGTTGAGCGCGACGGCGACGAGCGCCGTCGCGACCACGCCGGCCGCGACCGAAACCCGGTCCGGCCGCTGGCCGGCGAGCAGGGCCGCACCCGGCCAGACCGCCAGCTGCGCCGTCACCAGCAGCAGGGGGGTGAGCCAGCTCCGAAAGACCCTCATGACGGGTACGACGATAGAAAATGCGCGCGACCTGGGCCGGCGGTGTGGGGCCTGCCGTGTTTCCCGTCGCAGTGCACGCCACGCCCGCCCGTGATCGGGGATGCCGGGCGGTGGCCGGACCGGGATGCTTACCGGGTGACCATGCCCCCGCCCGGAGTCGCGTACCACCGCCTGGCCCGTACCACCCGCCACCGCTGGTGGCGTCCGGTGCTCGGCACGCTGCTGCTGATCGCCGGCTTCCTGGTGTTCAACTGTCTGCTGCTCGCCGCCGCCGAGGTCATCGGCACACTCACCGACCGGCCGCGCGACGCCGACGGCCTGCCCGACCTCGGCCCGATGCCGGACACCGCGCTGCTGCTGCTCAGCATCGCCGTCGCGTTGCCGGTGGTGTATTTCGCCGCCTGGGCGGTGCAGCGCCGCCGCCCGGGAACGGTGTCGTCGGTCACCGGACGACTGCGGTGGCGCTGGCTCGGGGTGTGCGTGCTGGTCGCCGTACCGGCGGTCGGTGTCCTGCTCTTCGGCGCCTCGGGCCTGGCCGCGGTGACCGGCGACGACGTCGACCTGGCCCTCGGTGGCTGGGTCGGCTGGCCGACGTTCCTGGCCGGGCTGGCGATGGTGCTGCTCCTGGTGCCGTTCCAGGCGGCGGCCGAGGAGTACGTCTTCCGCGGCTGGCTCCTGCAGGCGGTCGGCGCGTTCATGCGCAACCCGTGGCCGGCGATCGGATTCCAGGCGCTGCTCTTCGCGGCCGCCCACGGCTGGGGCACCACCTGGGGGTTCGCGAGCCTCACGGTCATGGGGGTGGTGACCGGCTGGCTGACGATACGCACCGGCGGCCTGGAGGCGGCGGTCGCGCTGCACGTGGTCAACAACGTGGTCGCCTTCGGCTTCTCGGCCGCGGCCGGGACACTCGAGGCCGACGAGACGCTGGCCGACGCGCCGTGGCAACTCGCGGTGGTCGACGCGGCGGTCAGCGTCGGGTTCGCGCTGGTGGTGCTGTGGCTGGCCGGGCGGCGCGGACTCACCACGCTGGCCTCGCCGGCACTGCTGGAAGCACCGGTCCGGCCGCGCGCGACGCCACCGGCCGTCCCGACATACCCGGCGCCCGGTGTCGGGTACCCGCCCGGGATGGCGTATCCGCCGCCCAGCACGGGGTATCCGCCGCCAGGGGTGACGTACCCGCCGCCCAGCACGGGGTATCCGCCGCCGCTACCGGGGCAGGTCTATCCGCCGCCGTTGCCGGGACAGCTCTATCCGTGGCCGACTGCGCAGCCGCACCCGTGGCCAGCCGCGCAGCCTCACCCGTGGCCGGTCCAGCCCCCGGCCGGGCCGGTGGGCCCTGGCGGGCAGCCGCCGACCGGGTCGCCCGGGTCAGTGCCGCCGGGGCTGATGCCGCCGGGTCCGCACGTTGCGCACCCGGCGGCGGAGCAGGTGGCACCGGACCGGCCGGACGGTGCCGGGAACACCGGTGCCGGCCCCGATCGGCCGGTCGCTTCCTGAGCGGGACCGATCACCGGGCGGATACGCCGCCCGGCCGGTCGGCGTCGACGAACTCGATCCGCTCGTCGTGGTCGTCCCGGGAACGCGAGACGGCCGCCCGGGCGGCGGTGCCGACGGCCCAGCCGAGCGCGGCGCCGACCACGCCCGCGCCGATGATCCAGGCCCACGGCAGCGACGACGACGTACGCCGCCCGGCGAGGGCGTCGAACGCCGCGCCGGCCCGCTGCCACGCCTCGTCGGCCACGCTCGCGACCCGGTCGCCGGCCTCGTCGGCGAGGTGTGCCGTGCCGCGGCCGGCCGAGCGCGCCGTGTCGCCGGCGCTGTCGAGGACCGAGCTGAGGTGCTGCCAGGCCTGATCGGCGATCCGTTCGGGCTTGCTGCGGCGATCCAGCAGGTTGGTTCCGAACATCGTGCTACCTCCTCAGGTGCCGAACGAAGTGGCCACTTCGGACAGAGGCGTCAGTTCGGCGCGGAATGATGTCTCGGAGGTGCCCGCCCGGGTACGGCGGCAAACCCACGGACGGCGGGTTCGCTCCGTGGGCGTTCTTCACCGGCCCGGGCGGGGTGCGCGGGATGGGAGGGTGGGTCAGCGGATCGAGACGACCGCCGGCCGGGCGGCGAAGTCGTCGTCATCGTCGTCATCGTCGTCGTCCCCGCCGGGACCGAAACCGCAGGCCAGGACCAGGGCCAGCAGTGCTCCCACACCGGCGAGACCGAGCAGCTTCTTCAACATCGTGTCCTCCAGATCCTTGCTGTCGGATCTTGCTGTCAGATCGGTGCTGTCAGATCTTTGCTGTGGACCCGTCCGAACCGAGGCTAGTGCGGGCGGGCAAGCGACGTACCCGATCGACCCGGCCCCGGGGCGGGCGCTGGGCTGTTCCGTACCCAGAAGGCCCGCCGCCGTACCGCGCGGCGAGGTCGGGCGTGAGGTACGGCGACAGGTGGGCACCGGAATGCCGGGTGTGGCTGGTGGGGCAGGTCACCCCCGGCGACACCGCCGGGACGGTGCCGTGGCGGGCCCCTCTAGGGTTCCGGAGTCCGCTGACGGGCGCCCACACGACGGGGGCCGGCGGGCTATCGGCGCGGTGTCCGTGCGGGTCTGACCGGCCCGGCGGGCGCCGTTCGCCCGGTGGCCCGGGTCAGTGCGGTGCGGTCGTGCCGGAGTAGGAACAGACCTCGATCAGGTTGTGGTCGGGGTCGCGCAGATAGACCGAGACCATCGGCCCGACCGCGCCGGTGCGGTCGACCGGGCCCGCTTCGACGGGTACCCGACAGGCGGCCAGGTGGGTCAGAACGTCGGCGAGCGGCCCCCGACTGACCAGGCACAGGTCGGCGGAGCCCGGGGTGGGGCGGTGGGCGGCCGGCGCGATCTTCCGGCCGGCCTGATGCAGATTGATCTTCTGGTTGCCGAAGGCCAGCGCCCGTCGGTCGGTGCCGAAGACCACCGGTCGCATGCCGAGCACCCGACGGTAGAAGTCGACCGTGCGGTCGACGTCCGCGACGGTCAGGACGAGATGGTCGACCCGCTCGATCTCGATCACCGGCCGCACCTCCCCAACGCCTCCATTCTCGCTGGTCGGGGTGGTGACCGCCGGTGGAACGCCCGATCGGCGCCCGGGCCACGGACGGAGCTGCCCGCCGTCCGGGCGGATGGCTCGGCCGACCGGCTAGTGTGGGGTGCGCAAGGGCCGGTTTGAGTTGTCCGATCATGGGGAAAGATGTTGCCGACTGTCCTGGTATGGGCAGATTCGGAGCCGGATGGATCCGGGGAAACCCAGGGACCCCCGGGGTAGCGGCCACACCGGGGTAGGAATACTCTCGGTCGCGGCCTGCGTACTGACGAGGCACCCGGTTGCGGGTGAGTGGAGGTGATCGCGTGAGCCTGTCGATCGTCACGTCGACGCTGCCCGGCGGTGTGGTGGAGATCGCGCCGGACGGGGAGATCGATGTCGACTCGGCGTACGAGGTTCGCGAGGCGGTCGCCTCGGTGCTCGCCAAGAGCCGTCCGACCCGGATCCAGCTCAACATGCGGCAGGTCAAGTTCATCGACTCGGTCGGCATCAGCGCCATGGTCGCCGGCTTCCAGACCGCCGAGGTCAGCGGCGTCAAGCTCGTCGTGACCGAACCGAGCCGCTTCGTGCACCGGCAACTCTGGGTCACCGGCCTGCTCGGCCTCTTCGGCGCGCCCGAGCCCTACTTCTCCGGAGCGGCGCAGACACAGCTCCCGACCGGCTGAGTCGCCCGTCGTTCGCACCGGGTCCGCCACGCCGGCGGCCCGGTGCGGCCGTTCCGGCCCCGCACCCTTGTCCCGCCCAGCCCGGTGCGGAATAGTCCGGTCGTGACATGGCCGCGGATGGGCACCGCTCTCGTCCGGCGCTATGTCCTGCTCGGCCCGATCGCCCGTGGCGGGGTGTCGATGGTCTACCAGGCCGTCGACACGCACTCGGCGGAGAACCGGGCGGTCAAGGTGCTCGCCCCGGCGATCGCGGACAACCCGCGCGCCCGCGGCAACGTCCGGCGCGAGGCGATCATCACCGATCGGCTGCGCCACCCGAGCGTTCCCCGCGTCTACGACTACGGCGACGCGCCACTGCCCGACGGCACCCTACTGCCGTACGTGGTGCTGGAGTTGCTCAGCGGCCTTCCGCTCGCCGTCCGGCTGGCCAGCGGGCCGCTGCCCTGGCGGGAGGCCGTCCGGATCGCGGCGACCGTGGCCGACGTACTCGCCGTCGCGCACCGCCGCGGCGTCGTCCACGGGGATGTACGGCCGGAGAACGTCATGGTCACCCGCGCCGGAATAAAGATCATCGACTTCGGGCTGGCCACCACGGTCGACACCCCGGCGCCACGTGGACCGGGTGCCGGCCAGCCGGCCGACGACGTCTACGCCCTGGGCGTCCTGCTCTACCAGATGGTGACCGGCCGTTCCCCGTATCCGGGGGTGCGGGCCGGCGGGCCACCCACCGCCGTACGGCTGCCGGCGCTCGCCCCCGCGCCGGTCCTCGCCGTACCCGGGCTGCCGCCCGAGATCGCCGACCTGTGCCGGGCCTGTATGGCCAAGCGGGCCGCCGACCGTCCGACGAGTACCGCCGTCGCCCTCGCCCTGTGGTCCATACCGGACGGTGCCCGGGCGGCTGTTCCGGTCGCCCGTCGGCGGATCCCGCTGCCCAGCGCCTGACCGGACACCGTCGTCCGCCCCGGCGGCGGCCGGCTCCGTCACTCGACCCGGCCCGGGCTCCGTCACCCGGCGGCCCCGGCTTGTCACCGGCGGCGGGCCGGGCTTGTCACCCAGCGGCGGCCCGTCGGCTGGCCATGATCGCGAGCACCTCCCGGCGTACGGCCTCGGTCTCCTGCCGGCGGTGCGAGAACCGCACCACGAGGATGCCCACGGTGGCCAGCAGCGCGTCCCGGCGCAGGTCGATCTCACGCTGCCGGGGATCGCCGTGACTCGCGGCGCCGTCGAGTTCGATGTCGAGCCGCTCCGCCTCGGCATACAGGTCGAGATAGAAGGTGCGCCCGCCGACCCGGATCGGTGCCTGTCGTTGGAACCGTGGCATTCCCGGTCCGGTGAACACGTGGTCGTGTCCCCAGATCTCCAGCGCACTGTGGCAGCCGGCGGCCAGCCGGTCGAGCAGTCGTCGAAGCTCGGCGCGGCCGGCGAGCTTCGGCACCCCGACCAGCACGTCGATGATCCGGCCGGGGGGTGGTGCGCCGGTCGTTGACCGCCCGGATCACCGGTGCCGCCCGGTCGACCGCCGGCAGTAGCGGCCAGGCGTCGACCAGCGTCTGTTCGATCCGGGTGACCGGCATGTCCCGCCGGTTCAGTACCACCAGGTTCCGGCGTTGGTGGACCACCACCTGGGGTCGGCTGCGGATGCCGGCTCCCGCCGGAACACTGAGGTGCAGCGCCTCGCCGACCGCCTGCTGCCGGAACCCCCACACGTCGAGCGCGGTCGTGTGGCTGAGCGCTCCCCGGTCGGCGAGATAGGCGACCGCGGCGCGGTGGGCCAGGCTCCGGTCGAGGCGTGCCAACACGGCCGCCCCGGTTTCGTGGCCGTCGACCGGACCGGACAGGAGTGCCGGGTCCAGGTAGACGCCCGGGAGCACCCGGCGCAGCTGACCGGTACGGCAGGCGCCGTCCAGGCCCCAGGGCGGGACGACCTGGCTGGCTTGGGCGCGGCTGACCAGACCCCCGCACCGGTCCACGAACAGCCGGAGTTCAGGATGCACGCCGTCGACCGTGCCACGGACGGGTGGCCGAAGACAGCGGCGTTCCTACGCCTGTGGACAACGGCCCGGCGGGTCTGTGGACGACGGCGCTGAACGCGCTTGATCATCAGTTGTCGAACTGTGCGACACGCCGCCGAAGTGCCGGAAAACGACTGACGATCACGCCGAGGGGGCGGCGACGCGGGCCGAGGGGGCGGCGACGCGGGCCGGGGGAGACGGCAACGCCGGCCGGGTGGCCCGGAGGCGGCGGAGCATCCGACCGTCCTCGAAGCCGACCGCGCGGGCCGCCGCCTCGGCCGTCGCGCCGTGCCCGATCAGGTGCTCGGCCCGTTCCAGCCGGAGCAGGTGCTGGTAGCGCAGCGGGGTCAACCCGGTCACGGCCGTGAACCGCCTGCTCAGGGTGCGTTCGCTGACCCCGCAACTCGCGGCCAGGGCGGCCAGCGGCAGCCGTTGCGTGAACCGCGCGTCGATCAGGTCCTGCGCCCGGTGCACCAGGTCGCTGAGATGCCCGCGGTGCCGCAGCATCGTGCTGGCCTGCTGCTCGTCGCCGTTGCGGCGGGCGTAGACCACCATCGACCGGGCGACCCGCGCGGCGGCCGCGGGACCGTGCCGGACGGCGACGAGGTGGAGTGCCAGGTCGATTCCGCTGGCGATGCCGGCCGAGGTCACCACCCGGTCGTCGACGACGTACAGCACGTCGCGGACGACCCTGGCCCGGGGATGACACCGGGCCAGCTCGTCCTGGAGGTCGTGGTGGGTGGTGCAGCGCCGCCCGTCGAGCAGACCGGCCCGGCCGAGCAGGGCGGCGCCGGCACAGACACTGGCCACGGTGCCGCCGGCCGCGTGGTGATCGGTCAGCCGCCGGATCGTCGCCGGGCCGACGTGTCCGTGGCGGTGCAGGGTGGGCGTCCGCCAGCCGGGTACGACGACGAGATCCGTCGGGTCCAGGTCGGGCCAGACCGTGCCGGCCCGTACCGGCAACCCCTGTGCGGTGGGTACGTCCTCCTGCTCCGCGACGTAGCTCAGCCGGTAGTCGTAGCCGAGCTGGGCGGCGGTGGAGAAGACCTGCGCCGGACCGGCGAGGTCGAGCAGGTGCAGCCGGGGCAGCAGCAGGAAGACGACCCGGGACACGATCCGGTCAGCTGCCCGTCGGTGCGCCGGTCAGCTCGGCGACGGTGCGGATGGTGGCGAACCGGCCGGCGAGCGCGTATTCCGTACGGGCGACGATCTCCTGCGGGTGCAGGGTGCGCGGGTCGGCGAGCAGTTCGGCGACCGACAGGTCCACCGGCGCGTCCCGGTGCGGGATCGGGTTGGTGGCGGTCGCGTCGGTGACGAAGGTGACGTCGAAGCCGAGGTCGGAGCCGACCCGCGCGGTCGTCTCGCAGCACTGCTCGGTGCGGATGCCGGCGATCGTCAGGGCGCGGATGCCCCGGGTGGTGAGCAGCTGCTGGAGCCCGGTGGTGGTGAACGCGTTGTGCGAGGTCTTGGTGATCAGCGGTTCGCCGTCGTGCGGGACCAGGCCGTCCATCAGCCGGACGTGGCCGCTGGCCGGATCGAAGACCGTGCCGCTGCCCGGCTCGCTGTGCAGGACCCAGACGACCAGGTCACCGGCGGCGCGGGTGGCGGCCACCAGCCGGTCGACCTGCTCGACGATCGCCGGATTCGAGATCGTCGACCACAGCGGCCGCCGGCGGAAGGACTCCTGTACGTCGATCACGACGAGTGCGTTTGCCATGGTGTCAGCCTCGCCCCTGATCGACCTGCCCGGAAGGCACCATCATGCCTCGCCCCGGACGGATCCGGTCAGCCGGCACGACGACGGCGGGAGGCCCGGTCGGACCTCCCGCCGTCGGTCAGGTGCGGGTCAGGACAGCGTGAACGGCACGGTCACCGTGGACTGCCGGCCCTGGGCGGCCGTCGCGTCGACGCGTACGGTCGTCGGCGCGTTGCCGATCGCGTTCCACAACTCCAGCCGTACGCAGCCGTTGTTCATCGCGGCGAACGATCCCGACGACGAGCGCAGCCCGGCCGCCTGGGTGTACGTCTCGGTGCCGGTCACCGGGTCGGTGGCGAAGTAGTGGTAGGTCTCCACGCGGCTGTAGTTGCCGGTGCCGGTGAAGTCGTACGACACCCGGGCCTGGATCCCGGCGCCGACCGCGGTGCCCGCGTCGACGTGCAGCGCGAACTGCGTCGACCCGGAGTGCGCACCGCGCAGCCCGCAGATGCGGTGGGTGACCTGGTTGTTCGGGGTGCCGTCCCAGTTGCCGTTGGCGGCCGGCAGCGTGACCGTGGTGGCTCCGCCGCCCGCGCTGGTCGACAGTGCCCCGGCGGAGCGTACGAACAGCTTGTTGGAGCCGACCGGCGGCGGGGTGGTCGGGGGCGGCGTGGTGGGTGGCGGCGTCGTCGGCGGGGGAGTGGTCGGCGGGTTGGTCGGGTTGACGCCGCCGTTGGCGTTGCCGCCGCTCCAGGTGAACGCCCCGGTGGTCGCGGTCTTGCCGGCGGCGACGGTCAGGGTGCGGCCGTCGGAGAAGGTGACCGTGATCGGGTTGCGGGTGATGTTCGACGCCACGTAGGTGCGGGCACCGTTCTTGGTGAACACCGCGTACAGCGGGTGGTTGGCGGTGACCGTGGTGTCGACGTTGCCGAGCGCGGCGAGGTTGCGGATCCAGTGGAACGTGTGGGCCCGGCTCTCGCCCTCCTCGACCGGATAGTTCGGGTTGGCCCGGAAGCTGGACAGGGCGGCGTCGCCGTTGCCGAGGGCCCGGAACGACCACAGGATGTCCTGCCACACCGTGGGCTGGCCGCCGTTGTTGCGGACGAGTTCGTCCCAGTTGGTGCCGATGTACGCCGGGCGGTAGCCCATGTAGAGCGAACCGCCGGTGATCGGCAGCATGTTGATGCCCTGGATCATCTCCGGCTCGGCGCTGAACCAGGTGGCGTACGCGCCGCCGTCGCCCCACACCATGCCGACCGTGGAGTGGCCGAATGCGGACGGGAAGTTCTGGTTGGCCGAGTCGAACCAGTACTCCTGGATCGCCTGCGCCTGGGTGGTGTAGATGTGCAGGCCGGCGTCGCGGATGGCGTTGTTGCCGGTGGCGACGCCCCACTGGATCAGGGCGTTGGCGAAGTTCATGCCCTCCGACGACGACTCCTGGTTGTTGCCGGCGAAGAACGCCCCGTGTCCGGAGGCCCAGTCGTGGCCGGCGTAGATGTCGAAGTCGCGCAGGAACGGGAACATCGCGTCGTTGCGGTCGGGGTTGTTGGCGTCGCGGATCAGCAGGTTGACCATGCCGCCGTACTGGGCCTGGCTGGCCCAGTTGGGGTCGAACTTGGCCAGGGTCGCCGCGGCGGCGATGTAGTAGCCGTAGTGGAAGTGGTGGTCGTTGAGCTCGGTGTCCGAGCCGTACGAGCCGGGGAAGCCGACCAGGGTGCCCCACGCCTGGTCGTAGGCGAAGAGCCGCTGCGTCTTGCCGGGGGAGGCGGTGAACCAGTCGTTGAGCCGGGTCCGGATCGCCGACAGCAGGTGGTCGCGCTGGGCCGTCCGGCCGAGCTGGTCGGCGATCTCGACGCCCCGGGCGGCGCGGCCGAGGGCCTTGCCGGTCCAGTAGGTGTCGTTGCCGAAGCCGGCGAACGGGTCGCCGGCGGCGAGCTGGTCGAGATAGCCGCCGAGGGTGGCCAGGTCGGCGCCGCTGCTGGTGGCGACGGCGGGCAGTTCCGGCAGTACGCCGTGGTACTTGATCGCGGTGGTGAACGACGACGCGCCGACCATGTTGCGCATCGGGCCGCGCGGCGAGACGTACGTCTGGGCGATCGTCGAGCCGCCCGACAGGTTCTTCCACTGGTGCGGGTACAGCGAGATCACGGTGCCGCCGCCGGAGCCCTCGCGGGCGGTGGTGGTGAACGTGTACGTCGCGTTGACGGTGCTGGTCGCCTGGTTGAAGTTCCACGCGACGCGGGTGCCGGTGACGTGCCGGTGCGCGTAGGTGGCGTACGTGTTGGCGAGGTTGGTGCGGTCGGTGGCCGAGGTGGACGGGGTGGTCGGCAGCAGGGCGACCGAGAAGTAGCCCCGGCCGGCGAGGTTGGACCGGATGGTGGTGCCGCTGACCGTCCAGGTCGAGCCGGTCGGGCCGTACGCGACGTAGTCGTGGCCGCGCATCGAGAAGCCGACCCGGTTGCCGCTGTTGGACCACACGGTCGGGGTGCCGGGGAAGCTGAGCTGGGCGTCGCCGCCGGTGACCTGGGCGTAGACGAACGGCAGGCCGTGCCCGATGGTCGCCTTGAGCGTGCGGGCGCCGTCCGACCAGTACGGCGTGACGGTCCAGTCGGTCCAGCCGTCGACCTTGGTGTCGGGGGAGTTCAGGCCGACGACGCCGAGGGTGAACTCGCGGGTGTACGGGTAGTGGTATTCGCCGACCCCGGTCGCGCTGCCGGAGATCGCCGCCTCGGTGGTGTAGGAGACGCCGAGCCCGCCGGACTCCGGCTGGAACGACATCGGGTGCGCGTGCAGCGGCCCGGAGTGCTGGCAGCTCCCGATCTGCTGCTTGAACAGCAGTGACGACCACCAGTCGTTGGTGGGTACGGCGCCGGCGGGGGCGTTGCCGGTGACGTACTGCCGCGGGTTGCTGGAGATGTTGCCGCAGGCGACCGGGGCGGGGGCGCCGGCGGGACGGCTGGTCGCGTAGCTGCCGGCCCCGATCGTCGCGGCGTCGGCGCTGCGCAGCATGGTGAACGACAGGCCGGTGGCGGCCAGGGTGACGGTGAGGGCGGCGGCGATGCCGCGCCATCGGGCGGCGGGGCGGCCGGCCCGGGCACGCGCGCCGCGGCGGTGGCCGCCGCCGGGCGCGTCGTGACGGACGGTCGGACTCATGGTGCCTCCGGAGGGTGGGACGCAACGGGATCGAATTTCGAACGCATTAACTGACCGTTGCATGGAGATGACCAGAGGGCAGGGTCGCCTGTCAATGTCCCAACGCGATGTTTAACGGATTTCTAAGCCGGACTTGGGGCTCGGTTGACACCGTCCGCCTGACCGGATATAACTCTGCCTCAGAGAGCGCTCTCACGGGTCTGTCGAAGGTCGCTGACCACTGGACTCCTCGTTGTCTACGGCGTTGGGCGGGAGGGCTGTAAGAGCGCTCTCTGCGACGGTGATGGTACGGTCGGTGGCGCTCTTGAAAGGGATGCCGGCGACCCTGGCGAAGCTTTGTCCGGGCCGCTGTTAATTGTTTTGCGGCGCCGCCTTCGTCGGGTGCTTAAAGGAGCCGGTCAGGCCGGCGGACCGAACGCCGTCGCGGCGCGTACGGCGACGTCGCGGATCCCGGTGAACCGCCGGGCCTGCGCCAGTCGCCCCATCAGGCCGGCGATCCGGGCCAGCCGCTGCGTCGGCCGGCGCCGCTCCCGGTCGTACGCCGCCAGGGCGGCCCGCACGTCGTCCGTCCCGGTCAGCCGGTCGGCGATCGTCACCCCGTCGATCAGTGCCTCGCACGCCCCGCGTCCCAGGTCCGGGGTCATGGCGTGCGCGGCGTCGCCGACGAGTGCGACGGTCCCCTCGACGTACGTCCGCAGTGGACGGTCAAGGTCGTAGAGGTCGTGCCGGAGCATCTCGTCCGGCGAGACCGTGTCGAGGACGCGGCGCACCCCCTCGTGCCACCCGGCGAACGTGTCCCGCAGCGCCGCCAGATCCCCCTGCGGGAAGCGGGTGCCCTCCGGGGTGAGCAGGGTCGCGTACCAGTTGGTCCGGCCGTCCTCGCGCGGCGTGGTGCCGAACCGCCGGCCCGGCCCCCACGTCTCGGTCAGCGCCTCCACGGCACCGTCGACCGTGCCGCGCCAGGCGGTCGCGCCCACGTAACGCGGTCGCGTCGCCGCCCCGAACACGGCGGTACGGATCCGGCTGAAGACGCCGTCGGCGACCACGACCACGTCGTGGCCGGCGCGCAGGGCCGCCAGGTCCAACCGGCCACCCCCGTTCGTCACCTCGGTGCCCAGCTCGACGATCCCGGCCGGCAGCGCGTCCGCGAGCAGGCCGACGAGTGCCGGGCGGGAGATCAGGTGGACGGTGTCACCGCTGCGCCGGACCATCGCGGCCGTGTCGAGGTCACCGATCCGGCTGCCGTCCGGGCGCCGGAGTGACCCGCCGCGCTGCGGGGCACCGATCTCGCGTACCCGTGCTCCGATCCCCAACGTGTCCAGTGCCCGCAGGGCCGGCGGCCACATGCCGAGCGCGGTGCCGGTCGCGGGCCGGTGGGACGACCGCTCGAAGACCCGTACCGCCCAGCCGGCGTGGTGCAGCCGGATGGCCGTGGCGAGCCCGCCGATTCCGCCGCCGATGATCGCCGCTGACCGTGTCATGCGTCCCCCTCGCTCATGCCGCCACCGTACTACGGATGTAGTTGTCGACACTACAGATGTAGTTGTTAGGGTGAGCACATGCCGAGCAGGCAGGACCAACTACTGGACGCCGCGATCTCGGTGCTGGGCACCGGCGGCCCGCGCAACCTCACCCACCGTGCCGTCGACGCTCAGGCCGGACTGCCGGCCGGCTCCGCCTCCAACCACTTCCGCACCCGCGAGGCGCTTCTCGCCGGCATCGTCACCCGGCTCGTCGAACTCGACCGGGTCGACTGGCAGGGACTCGCCGCCACCGTCCGGCCGCGCGACGTCGACGAACTGGCCGGCGCGCTCGCCGACTTCGTCCGGTACGCCACCGGACCGGGCCGGCACCGCACCCTCGCCCGGTACGCGCTCAGCCTCGAAGCCGCCGTACGGCCGGCGCTGCAGGCCGAGCTGCGGCGCGGCCAGAGCGTGATCGTCGGGTGGGGTGTGGTGTGGCTGCGCGCCCTCGGCTCGACCGACCCGGCGCGGGACACCCGACTGGTCATGGACCACCTGGACGGCGTCATGCTGCACGAGCTGTCGATGCCGGTCGCCGACTTCGACCCCCGGCCGGGCATCCGGGCCGTCCTCGCCGGCATCCTCGGCCGGTGACGTCGATGGCCGGGCCGCCCCGACGGGGCGGCCCGGCCATCGGCCCGCTGTGCGCTAGTACACCGACAGGTGTACGTGGTTTGTGTGGTCGCTGGACGGGTCGCCGCCGCCCTGGTAGGCCCGCCAGCCGCTGCCGGGCAACCAGATCTGCTTGAACCAGATCACGTACAGCACACCGAGCCGGCTGGCGTTGTTGACGTAGTACGCCGCCAGGTTGTTGCCGTACGTCCGGTCGCCGCCGGTCGCCACGCCCCCGAAGCCACCCTTCTGGGCGGCGAAGTCGCAGGCCCGCCCCTTCGGGTGCTCACCGGAGCCGCCGTTGCGGAAGCAGGAGACGTACCGGGTGTAGCCGGCCGCCTTCGCCTGGTTGAGCGCGTGCAGCGTGCGTGGCGTGATGCAGCCCGAGGTGGTCGGGTCCTTGATCGAGCAACTCTCGCTGGGCCACGAGCCGTTGGCGTTGCGTGGTGCCGGCTTCGCCGTCGCCGACCCCGACCCGGAGCCCGAGCCCTGCACGCCGGAGCTGGACTGGCCGCTGCCGGCCTCGGCCAGCGCCCGTTCGGCCTGCTTCTTGCGCTGCTCCATGGTGGCGAGCTGCTTCTTCTGCTCGCGGATCTCGTTGTCGATCGCCGCGCGGGCGCGGGTCTCCTGATCCTGCGTCTCCTGGAGCAGCCGCAGCTGCCGGTCCTCGCTGGCGGCGAGGTTGCCCAGCGCCGTGGTCCGGTCGAGGAAGCCCTCCGGTGAGCTGGTGTTCAGCAGGGCGGCGATCGGGCCGATGCGGCCGGTGCGGTAGGCCCGCGAGGCCAGCTCGCCGACCGCCTGCCCGCGTACGGTCAGCTCCTCGCCGATGGTCTTCAGTCGGGCGTCGAGTTCCTGCTGGCGCTTGGTGGAGTTGTCGAGCGCCGCCTTGGCGTCGACGTACCCCTTGGTGGCGGCGTCGAGCTGGTCGCGCAGCTTCTTGGTGCCGCCCTCGTCGATGTCGCCCGGCGCCAGTGCCTGCCGGGCCGGGACGCTGCCGACCGGCGCGGCGGTCGCCGGCGCCGCGCCGAACGCGACGGCGACAGCCAGCAGCGCGGCCAGGAGCCCTTTGTCTCTCAACCTCACGAACAGTCCTTCCGTCAGCCGCCGACCGGGTTAGCTGACGGGTTCGGGACGGAAGATCCCTACCGCTGTCGCGGATGCACCCCGAGTAACGATGGTTCCCCGGCTCGCCAAGGCGATTAGGCGACGGCCGCCGCAGGCGCCGAGGGGCGCCGCCCGGCGGAGGCCGCGGCCGAGCCTACCGGTAGCTGTCCCGGGGCTGGGGGACTGCTACCGCGGTGATCAACTGACATTTCGTGACATATTCGGGCGACTATCTCGGCCAGGTCACGAAACTTAAGTCACACCTAAGGTCACCAGTGGGCCGGACCGCAATCGCCCTTCGACGCTGCGGGTTCGACCTGCAACGTGGCGTGTTCGATGTGGAAGTCGTCGTGCAACGCGACCCGCGCCGCGGCCAGCACCTCGCCGACCTCCGCGGCCGGGTCGACGGTCAGGTGCGCCGACGCCACGTCCATGCCGGAGGTCAGCGTCCACACGTGCAGGTCGTGCACGTCCGACACCCCGGGTACGGCCGCCAGCCGCGCCTGCACCGCCGGAACGTCCAGGTGCTCCGGGGCGGCCTGGACCAGGATCCGCACCGCTGCCCGGGCCAGCTTCCAGGTGCGCGGCAGGATGAACAGGCCCACCGCGACCGCCACCACCGGATCGACCCAGTACCAGTCGGTCAGCGCGATCAACCCGGCCGCCACGATGACCCCGACCGAGCCGAACAGGTCGCCCAGCACCTCGAGGTAGGCCCCGCGTACGTTGATGCTCTCCTGTGCCCCGGCGCGCAGCAGCATGAACGCGACGATGTTGGCGATCAGCCCGAGTACGGCGACCAGCAGCATCGGCCCGGCCAGCACGTGCGGCGGGTCGTCGAACCGGCGTACCGCCTCGACCAGCACGTAGATCGCGACCCCGAAGAGCAGCACGGCGTTGGCCAGCGCGGCGAGCACCTCGAGCCGGTAGAGCCCGAAGGTCCGCTGCGGGTCGCCGACCGCGCGGCGGGCCGCCGAGATCGCGGCGAGCGCCATCCCGATCCCGAGTACGTCGGTGAACATGTGCCCGGCGTCGGAGAGCAGCGCCAGTGAGCCGGTGATCAGGGCGGCGACCGCCTCGACCACCATGAAGACGGCGATCAGGATGAAGGCGGCCCACAGCCGTCCCCGGTGCTTCTCGCCGGCCCGCTTCGCCTGCGCGCCGTGGTCGTGCCCGTGTCCCACGCGCTCCGCCCTCCGTCCGGTGGCCACCCCGGCGGCGACCCGATCCAATGTATGTTCACATCGCTATGTATGCAAACATTGCACTGGTAACCACTTCCGGTAACTGTCATCCTTGCGGAGGTGGGTTTACTGATCGCTATACTTTGCTTGTGGGGGAAGCCGAGTGGGAGATATACGTCGTCGACGAAGTGCGGGACTGGATCGAGGGATTGGATCAGGCGTCGTACGACCGAGTGGTGCAGGCACTTGATCTGCTTGCCGACGTTGGACCTGGTCTCGGCCGACCGCTGGTGGACACCATCCGCGGCTCACGTCTCGCCCAACTGAAGGAGTTACGGCCGGGAACCGTACGCATCCTGTTCGCTTTCGATCCCTGGCGCACAAGTATTCTCCTGGTCGCCGGCGACAAGGCGGGGCATTGGAACGCCTGGTATCGCGAAGCCATCCCGTTGGCTGAACACCGGTACGAGATCTACCTCAAAGAGCGAGCCGGTATGGATGGAGAACGGCATGACTAACTACACCCGATGGAAGGACATCCGCTCGGAGTACGTCGCCCGTGCCGGGGGCGAGGAGGCCGTGGAGGCCGGCAAGCAGGAACTGCTCAACGAGGTGCTGGGCTACCGGCTCGCCGAGATCCGCCGGGCACGAGGCCTCACCCAGCAGGAAGTCGCCGACCGGATGGGGGTTACCAAGGGCCGCGTCTCGCAGATTGAGCAGGGGAAGATCTCCGGCCAGGACGTACTTGTCCGGTTCGCTGCTGCGCTCGGTGGCCGCCTGCACCAGGCGATCTACTTCGACGACGGAGACATCTCCGCCATCGCCTGATCCTACGACCGCAGCTTCCGTCAGCCGTGGTCGGCCATGGCGGTGACGATCGGGGCGCGGGCCGCCCGCCGCGCCGGGAGCAGCGCCGCCAGCACCCCCGCACCGGCCGCCAACGCCACGAACAGCGCGAGCTGACCCACCGGCACCACCGGCAGGCCGTGGCCGTACGCGCTGATCAGGCCGATCGCCGCAGCCCAGCCGACGGCCACCCCGAGCAGCACGCCGGCCAGCGCCCCGACCGCCGCGACCAGCGCCGCCTCGGTCAGCAGCACCGCCCGTAGCTGCCGGCGGGACATGCCCAGCGCCCGCATCGTCGCCGACTCGCGGGCCCGTTCGAACACCGACAGCGACAGCGTGTTGCCGATGCCGAACAGGGCGATCAGCACCGACATGCCGAGCAGGGCGGCGAAGATCCCCAGCAGCTCGTCGAGGGACGCGGTCAGCCGGTCCGTCTGGTCGGCCTGGCTGGACACCTGCACCACCGGGTGGTCCCGCAGCACCGCGTCGATCGCCTGCCGCCCGACCGCCGTCGTCACCCCGGGGGCCAGGTCGACCAGCAGCTCGTCGGGATCGGTGTGGCCGTACACGGAATCGAACTGCTCGGCCGCGACGAGCGCGGCGCCCTCGGTCGGCGCGTCGTCGTAGACCGCGACCACGGTGAGCGGGCCGAGGGTGCCGAGCGGCACCGAATCGCCGACGGCGAGCGCCCGTGCGTCGGCGAGCCGACGGCTGACCGCGACGGTGCCCGGCCGCAGGCCGGCGATGCTGCCGTCGACGACCTCGGGCACGATCGGGCCGCGGAGCTGCTCCGCCGGTACGCTCCACACCCGCAGCCGGTCGCCGAGGAACTCGTGTCGCAGGCGCACCTCGGCCACGGTCGCGAACTCGGGCCGGGCGGCGAGGACGCCGGCGAGCTCCGGCGGCAACGGGCCGCGCCGGGCGTCCGGCGCGCCGTCGACCCGGGCGTTGCGCAGCACGAACTCGACCGGGAAGTTCTCCTCGAGTTCGCGGCCGGTCTGTTCGCGGGCGGTGGCCAGCAGCACGCTGAACATCGACATCAGCGCCACGCCGATCATCAGCGCCATCGTGGTAGCCGCGGCCCGGCGCGGGTTGCGGCGGGCACCGGCCACGGCGAGGCCCGGCACCGTACCGAAGATCCGGGCCGGCAGCCAGCCGACCGCCCGGACCGCGGCCGGCACCAGCAGGGGTGCGGCGACCACCGTGCCCAGGAAGGCGAGCATGCCGCCGCCGAGCACCAGCGGCAGGCCGGTGAACGCCAGGGTCAGGCCGGCCGCGCCGGCCAGCAGGCCGGTGCCGACCAGCGCCGCCGCGACGGCGATCCGCACGGTACGGCCCCGGCCCGCGGGGCTCTCGGCGAGCACGCTGTCGCGCAGGGCCGTCAGCGGGCTGACCCGGCCGGCGCCCAGGGCGGGTACGAGGGCGGAGGCCACCGCGACGAAGGTGCCGAAGCCCAGCGCCACCGCCACCGTCGGCCAGCGCACCACCGGGGCGTGCAGCGGGATGTCGGTGGCGACCAGTTCCCGGCCCCAGATCAGGCCGTACCCGACGAGCAGGCTCGCGACCAGGCCGCCGACCGAGGCCACCACGCCGAGCAGCAGGGCCTCCAGCAGTACCGAGCCGGTCACCTGCCGGCGGGTCGCGCCGACGCAGCGGAGCAGGGCGAGTTCGCGGGTGCGCTGGGCGGCCAGGATCGCGAACGTGTTGTAGATGACGAACCCGGACACGGTCAGCGACACCAGGCCGAAGCCGACCAGGACGGCGAGAAAGCCGTCGACGTACTTGGCGGCGTCGCGGGCCAGCCGGTCCCGCAACCGGTCGCCGGTGATCACCTCGTACCGGCCGTCGACGGCGGTCGCGATCCGGTCGCGCAGCACGGCCGGGTCGGTGCCCCGCTCGGCGGTCACCACGATCTGGGCGTACCGCTCGGTGCCGGTGAGCGTGGCCAGGTCGGCGCCGGTGAGCGCGACCACGGACGAGCCGCCGTAGAGCCGGTTCACACCGAGGTCGACCGCGCCGACCACGGTCAGCGGGTGCGGTTCGCCGGCCCGGTCGACCACGGTGATCACGTCGCCGAGGGCGTACCGGGCCCGGTCGAGGGTGCCCTGCTCGACCGCGACCTCGCCGGTCGTCGCCGGCAGCCGGCCGGCGGTGAGGTCGTACGGGGCGAGCGTGTCGACGGCGGGCAGCGACAGGGCGTACCCGACGTGCGAGCTGTTCATGAGCAGTCGGCCGTCCCGGTCGAGCATGCCGAGCCAGGTGGTGATCCGGCCGTCGACGGCGGCGACCCCGTCGAGCGCCCCGATCCGGGCCACCGTCGCGGTCTCGATCAGTTCGGCCGTGGGCGGCTCGACGACCACGTCGACGTTGCGGGCCGACCGGGCCAGGTCGTCGTAGAAGGCGGCCCGCGCGGTGTCACCGTAGACGAGGGTGCCGGCGAGGAAGCTGACCCCGACGACCACGGCGGCGGCGGTCAGCAGCAGCCGTACGGCGTGCGCCCGCAGGCCGGCCAGCGCCAGCCGCAGCAGCGGCCGGTTCACCGGGAGGCGACGGGTGGGAGAGGGCTCGGCACGCCGGTCAGTCTCCCGCCCGGACCGGCCGGAGACCATCCACCCTCCTGTCAAGATCCGGACAGCCGGCCGGCGTGCCGCTCGGCTCGCCGCAAGATCCGCGTGATCAGGGGCCGTGGCGGGCGGCGCACCGCCGACACGCGGGAATTACTCCCTGATCACGCGGATCTTGGGGGGTTGTTGATCACGTGGATCTGAGTCAGGCGTTGGGTGGCTCTGGACAGGGCCACGTAGAGGGTTCGCGCGCCGGCCTCGGACCTGATCTCGTCGGGGGCCAGCAGGAGCACGGCGTCGTACTCCATGCCCTTGGACTCCAGCCCGGTCACGACCTGGAGGCGGGGGGTGGTGGTCAGCAGCTCCGCGAGCCAGGTCGTCACCTCGGCGCGGCGGGGCGCCGGGGTGATCACGCCGACCGTGCCCTCGACCTCGGCCAGCAGCCGGGTCGTGGCGTCGTGGACGGCCGTGCGCAGCGCGGGCTCCGGCGCGGTCAGGGCGACCGGGGGTACGCCGGTCGAGCGGACCGCCTTCGGCAGCGGCAGGTCCGGCGACACCTCGCGGATCACGGCCGCGGCCTCGGCGAAGATCTCCGCCGGGTTGCGGTAGTTGGTGGACAGCGTGAACTCGTGCCGCCGCCGGCTGCCGAGCGCGCGGTCCCGGGCCCGGGCCAGCTCGGCCGGGTCGCCGGTCCAGGCGGTCTGCGCCGGGTCGCCGACGATCGTCCACGACGCCAGCCGACCGCGCCGGCCGAGCATCCGCCACTGCATCGGCGACACGTCCTGCGCCTCGTCGACGACCAGGTGGGCGTAGTCGCGGTAGTCCTCGGGGCGGTCGACCGCCGCCGCGCGGGCGGCGCGCTGCCGGTCGGCGTACGTCGTCACCTCGCGCACCCCGTCGCGTACGTGGTACGGATCCTGACCACGCCGCTTCGGCTGCGGCGGCCGGCCCATCAACTCGTCCAGTTCGTCGAGCAGCGCCACGTCGGCGATGGTCGGCCCGTCGGTGGCCAGTGTCCGGTAGGAGTCGGACAGCAGCCGGATCTCGGCGTTCGACAGGATTCCGGTCGCGTACCCGCGCAGCCGGGCCGGGTCGGCGAACCAGGCCAGCACGTGCCGGGGCAGCAGCCGGGGCCACCAGGCACGCAGGAACGAACGGAACTCCTCCCGTTCGGCGAGATCGTCCTCGAACTCGATCCGGGTGACCAGCTTTCCGGACCGGGCCTGCGGCCACAGCGCGTTGAACAGCCCGTCGATCCCGGCCCGGCGGACCTCGTTGCGGCGGGCCCGCGGGGCAGGGCCCGGTCCCAGATCCGGTCGAGTTGGGCCGCGTCCAACTGCAGCAGTTCGCCCCGGTATAGCAGCCGCAGTTCGGTCGGACGGTCGGGTACGCCGTCGCGGACCGCGCGTTCGAGCACCCGCCGCATCCGCAGGGAGCCCTTGACCGCGGCGACCGGTGTCGGGTCGGCCCGGGTGGCCGTCACGCCGACCACCAGCGAACCGAGCGAGCGCAGCGTGGCCGCGTCCTCGCCGAGCGACGGCAGCACCGAGCCGATGTAGTCGACGAACACCGCGGACGGGCCGACGACCAGGATGCCGCCGCCGGCGTACCGGCTGCGGTCGGAGTAGAGCAGGTAGGCGGCCCGGTGCAGGGCGACCGCGGTCTTGCCGGTGCCCGGACCGCCGGACACGACGGTGACGCCGGCGCCGGGGGAGCGGATCGCCTCGTCCTGCTCGCGCTGGATGGTGGCGACGATGTCGCGCATGCCGGTGCCCTTGGCCCGGGCCAGCGTCGCCAGCAGCGCCCCGTCGCCGACGACCCGCATGTCCGGCGGGGCGGCCTGCGGATCGAGCAGGTCGTCCTCGACCCCGGTGACCCGCTCGCCGCTGGACTGGATCATGCGCCGGCGGACCACGCCCCGCGGATCGGCGGGGGTCGCCTGGTAGAACGCCGCCGCCGCCGGCGCCCGCCAGTCGATCAGCAGCGGCTCGCCGTTCTCGCCCCGGATGCCGAGCCGGCCAACGTGCAGCACGGTGCCGGCCCGCAGGTCGAGCCGGCCGAAGACGAGCCCCTCGTGCTCGGCGTCCAGCACGTGCCGGCGCCGGGCGGCGTGGAAGACCATCGCGTCGCGTTCGACGAGGGCGCCGAAGTTGCCCACCCCGGCCAGCCGGTAGCCCTCCTTCTCGGCCCGCGCGGCCGAGGCCCGCAGCTGGGTCAACCGCGCGTAGACGCGGTCGACGTGGCGCTGCTCGGTGGCGATCTCCTGCTGGACGGTGCTGGCGTCGGTCAACGTGTGGGCTCCGGGCGTCGGTCGGTGGCGGCCCGACCAGGGTACGGGGCACCGACCCGGCGCGCGGCATCCCCGTACCCCGCCACCCGATCGCGCCGATCTTGCAGTTGTCGCCCGACAAAACCGGGCGAAAGGGGGAGACAACTGCAAGATCGCGGAGATCAGGCGGTGAGGGCGAGCCGGGACTTCAGGGCGCGGGTCGTGACCGTCAGCAGGGCGGTGTTGACCTCGTCGGGACGTTCCAGCATCAGCATGTGACCGGCACCCGGGCAGAGCGTCAGTTCGGTGGTCGGCAGCGCGTCGGCGATCGACTCGGCGCACGGCGGCGGGGTGAGCCGGTCGAGGTCACCGACCAGCGCGGCGGCCGGCACGTCGCCCAGCGCCGCGAGGGTGTCCAGCCGGTACTGGGCGCCGATCGAGGGCCGCAACCCGCCGATGGCGCACATCCGGGCCCGCGACACCGCGGAACCCGCGAGCCGTACGTCGTCGTCGGTGCAGTCGGCACCGAAGAGCAGCCAGCGCAGTGACGGGCGCAGGGCCTGCATCAGCAGGTGCGGCGGCCGGCACGAGCCGCAGCGGGAAAGCACCTCGGCGCCGGCCGTCTCGGCGAGCCGGACCAGGCGGGCGAGGACCGCCGGCAGCCCGTACGCGGTGTGGGTGTGCCCCTCGGCGGTGGTGGAGACGAAGAGCAACCCGGCGATCCGGTCGGCGAACGCCTCCGGGTGACGGTGGGCGTACTCCATGATCGTCATTCCGCCCATCGAGTGGCCGGCGAGCACCACCGGCCCGGTCGGGGCGACCCGCTCCAGCAGTGCGGCCAGGTCGTCGCCGAGCTGGGCCAGGGTGGCCGACGACAGCGACGCCGACCCCGAGCGGCCGTGCCCCCGCGCGTCGTACGTCACCGTCCGCACCCGGTCCCCGAGCGCCTCGCGCAGCGCGGCCCGCTGCCGGTGCCAGATGCGCCCGTCGAGGGTCCAGCCGTGCAGCAGTACGACGGTCAGCGGCGCGTCCGGTGGTCCGATCGACTCGACATGGGCGGGTACGCCGTCGGAGAACTCGGCCGGGACGACGGTGACCGTGGGTTCGGTGACCGCGCTGGGCATGGACCGGACCACCTCCCGATCGATCGGTGGCTACCCGCTACCGGTGGGTAACCATGATGCCCAGAACGCGGGTGGCCTGTCGTGGTTACGGGATGTTCGTCACTGTCGTGCCTCCCGGCTGGGGTCCCAGATCCTTACCCGGCATCCCAACTGATGAATCGTTCCGGTGACAATCGTCGCAATCCAGTTCCCGACCGGCCGGTAGCGAATCAAGCTGACTGGGTGTCGTCGCCGATGAGCACCGAGAACGCCCCAGCCCCACGCCGTACGGCCGGGCCGATGGAGGCATTGAGTGACCTGCTGGCCGGAAACCGTCGCTTCGTCGGCGGCCGGCCCCGCCACGGCCACCACGTGTCGGCCGCCGCCGCTGCCGCGTCGGGCGACCAGCAGCCGTCCGCCGTCGTGATCGGCTGCATCGACTCGCGGGTGCCGCTGGAAGCGATCTTCGACCAGACCTTCGGCTCGATCTGCGTGGTGCGGTCCGGGGCGCACGTGCTCGACCTGGCCGTACGCGGCTCGGTCGAGTTCGCGCTCGGCCAACTGCGGGTGCCGCTGGTGGTCGTACTCGGGCACGAGCGCTGCGGGGCCGTGGGCCTGACCATCGAGGCGCTGCGGGCCGGGCAGCGCCCGGACGGCGCGATGGCCTACCTGTTCGACCAGATCGCCCCGGCCGTCCTCGACGTCGGGCTGGACGCCGAGGACCTCCAGTCCAGGGCCGTACGCCGGCACGTCGAGCGCACGGTGGAGCAGTTGGGCACGTTCGCCGTCCCGGGGCAGGTCGACATCGTCGGCGCCGTCTACGACCTGGACAGCGGCAAGGTAGCGCTGCTCGACTGAGGCCGCCCGGCCGCGGGCCGCCGACCGACGAAAAAGCGCCCCGCCGTCGGCGGGGCGCTTTTTCGTGTCTGGAGCGGGGGACTCAGCCCTCGAACACGCCGGCGTCGACCAGGCGCTTCTCGGTGGCGTCCCAGCCGTCCTTGGGGAACGTGGCGGCGAGCGAGTTGATCTCGGCCCGGATCTTGGCGGCGTGGCCGGCACCGGCGAGCACCCGGATCTCCTCGACGAACGCGTCGGAGTCGGTACGCAGGTGGGCGGTCTTGCCGTTGGTCAGGTTACGCACGTAGGCGTACTTGCCGCTGTTGAGCGGGATCAGGTACTTGAACTCGCCCAGCACGCTCAGGGCGCCACCCTGGCCGGCCTGGCCGGCGCGGACGGATGCGCGGGCGGTCTTTGAGGTGTTGCTCGCCACGGAGGTACTCCTTGCACGACATGCACGACATGGGAAAGGCACACCACTCTACCGCACCCGCCAACCGGCCCTCAGGCGCCGATCGGGATACCCGGACCTGCCGTCCGGCCTGTCCGCGGCGTCCGGTTAGCTATTTGGAGGGCCAGTTCTCCGTTTCTCTGGCGCACCATCCGTCACACCAGTCATCATGTGTGCAGCACCGACTGGTGATCGAGGTCGTAGGGGAAGACGCACCTCGCTCTCCGGGAGGTCACCGTGCCAACGCGTGGCGTCGTATACGTCCACTCGACCCCCCTCGCCGTGTGCCCACACGTCGAGTGGGCGATCGCGCGCGTCCTCACCGCGCCGGTCAAACTGCACTGGACGACCCAACCGGTCGATCCCTCCGCCAGACGGGCGGAGTGCAGTTGGACCGGACGGCCGGGGACGGGCGCAGAGTTGGCTGCTGCCCTCCGGCAGTGGCCGATGATCCGCTTCGAGATCACCGAGGAACCGAGCGCCGGGGTCGACGGCGAACGGTTCATGTACGTACCGGGCCGGGGCCTCTTCCGCGCCGCCATGGGCGCCGCGGGGGACACCCAGCTCGGCGAAGACCGGCTCCGGGCGATCATGGCGGCCGCCCGGGCACCGGAAGCACTGGCGCACGCACTGGAGAAGGCGCTCGGCACGCCCTGGGACGCCGAACTGGAGCCCTACCGCTACGCGGGGGACGGGGCTCCGGTGACGCTGCTCACGCGGGTCGGCTGACCGCTTCCTCCCTGTCTCGACCGTGCCGGCCGGTCCGGCTGCCCGGGACGTCCCGTCCCGGGTGACCGGCCGGCCGGACCGGCCGGTCCCGGCACCCGCTGTCGATTTGCCGCATCCGGGCGCCGGCTGGTGGGATGGCGGCGTGTCGAATCCCCGGTGGCGGACCGCCGTCGCGCTCACCGTCCTGACCGCGCTGACTCTCGCCGGCTGTGGCGCCGACCCCGGTCCGCCCGCCGCGCCGGCCCCGTCACCGACCGGCGCCCCGACCTCCTCCGCGTCCACACCGGCGGACGATCCCGCCGCGCTGGCGGCCGCCGCCGTGGTCGCCACCCTCGGTGACGAGGACCTGGTCGGCCAGGTCCTGATGCCCTACGCGTACGGCAACTCGGCGACGAAGGTGACGCCCGGTTCGGCCGCCGGCAACCGGAAGCTGGCCGGCGTCGACACCCCGGCGCAGATGGTCGAGAAGTACCGCCTGGGCGGGCTGATCCTCGTCGGCTTCTCCGCCGACGACCCCACCGGCGGCAACCAGCCCACCACCAACGTCGAGAACCCGAAGCAGGTCCACGAACTGACCGCCGGGCTGCAACAGGCGGCCGCCGGGCTGCCCGCCGGCAAGGCACCCGCCGGCGGCCCCGCCGCGCCGCTGCTGATCGGCACCGACCAGGAGTACGGCGCCGTCACCCGGATCCGGACCGGGGTCACCCAGCTACCCGGCGCGATGGCCTTCGGCGCGGCCGGCGACGCGGGCCTGACCGAGGCCGCCTGGCACGTCGCCGGCACCGAACTAGCCGCCCTCGGCGTCAACGTCGACTTCGCCCCCGTCGCCGACGTACTCGGGGCGTCGGACAGTGTGGTCATCGGCTCGCGGTCGTACGGCTCCGACCCGAAGGCCGCGGCGATCCAGGTCGGCGGCGCGGTCCGCGGGCTGCAGCGGGCGGGCGTCGCGGCGACCCTCAAGCACTTCCCCGGGCACGGCCACACCGCCGCCGACTCGCACACCGACCTGCCCACGCTGAACCAGGACCGGGCCGCGCTCGATGCCGGCGACCTGCCACCGTTCACCGCCGGGATCGACGCCGGCGCCTGGATGGTGATGTCCGGCCACCTCGACGTACGGTCGATCGACCCCGGCACGGCGGCCACCTTCTCCCGCAAGGTGCTCACCGACCTGCTCCGTGGCGAACTCGGCTTCACCGGCCTGGTCGTCACCGACGGCATGAACATGGCACCGGCACAGAAGTGGCCGGCCGGCGAGGCCGCGGTCCGGGCCGTCAACGCCGGCAACGACCTGCTGCTGATGCCGCCCGACGTCGCGGGCGCCCACGCCGGGCTGCTCGCCGGCCTGCGCGACGGCTCGCTGCCCCGCGAGCGGCTGGTCGAGGCGGCCACCCGGGTGCTCACCCTCAAGTTCCGCCTCGCCGGGCAGCCCCGGCCCGAGATGTCGACCGTCGGCAGCGCCGCGCACGCCGAGGCGGTCGGTCGGCTCAGCGCCGCCGCGATAACCCAGCTGCGCGGTGCCTGCGCCACCCCGCCGGTACCGGGGCCGATCACCGTGTCGTCGTCCGGCGGGCGGGACGGCACCCGGGCCGCGCTCACCGAGGCGTTGCGCGCCAACGGCGTCAAGGTCGTCGACAGCGGGGGTACCGTCGTGCACCTCGTCGGGTACGGCGACGGGACCGGCGACCTGCGGGCCGACGCCGACGTCACGGTCGGCATGGACACGCCGTACCTGCTCGGCAAGGCGAAGTCGAAGGTGCTGATCGCGACGTACTCGTCGACCCGGCTGTCGATGACCGCGCTGGCGCGGGTGCTGGCCGGCAAGGCGGGCAGCCCGGGCCGCTCGCCGGTCGAGGTCGCCGGACTGCCCCGGTCGTCCTGCGGCTAGCCGGACCGGCCGCCCGGAAACGCCGAGATCCGCGTGATCAGGGGCTGGTCACCGCGGCGCGCCGGCGACACGCGGGACGTACTCCCTGATCACGCGGATCTTGGGTGGGCTTTCAGACGCGGGTGAAGACCAGGGCCACGTTGTGGCCGCCGAAGCCGAACGAGTTGTTCAGCGCCGCCGGGATGTCCAGGTGGCGGGCCTTGTTGGCGGCCACGTCGAGGCTCAGGTCGTCATCCGGGTCGTCGAGGTTGATCGTCGGCGGGACGATGCCGTCGCGGATGGCCAGGATGGTGGCGATCGACTCCAGCGCGCCGGCGGCACCGAGCAGGTGGCCGGACATCGACTTGGTGGCGGTCAGCACCGGGTGGTCGCCCAGCGCGAGCCGCAGCGCGGCGATCTCGGCCATGTCCCCGACCGGCGTCGAGGTCGCGTGGGCGTTGACGTGCACGATGTCGCTCTTCGCAACACCGGAGTCGGCCAGCGCCTTGGTGATCGCCCGTACCGCGCCCGAGCCCGCCGGATCCGGCTGCACGATGTCGTAGCCGTCCGACGTGATTCCGGAGCCGGCCAGCCGGGCGTAGACCCGTGCGCCGCGGGCGGCGGCATGGTCGGCCCGTTCGAGCACGAGTGCACCGGCACCCTCGCCCAGGACGAAGCCGTCCCGGGCCTTGTCCCAGGGCCGGGAGGCGCGTTCCGGATCGTCGTTGCGGGTCGACATGGCCCGCATCGAGGCGAACCCGGCGATCGGCATCGGGTGGATGACGGCTTCGGTGCCACCGGCCAGTACCACGTCGGCCCGGCCGGCCCGGATCAGGTCCAGACCGAGCGCGACCGCCTCCGCGCCCGTCGCGCAGGCGCTGGCGACCGAGTGCACGCCGCCCTTGGCGCCCAGTTCGAGACCGACCCAGGCGGCCGGCCCGTTGGGCATCAGCATCGGGATGGTGTGCGGGGACACCCGCCGCGGACCGGAGGCCTCCAGGATGTCGTCCTGGGCGAGCAGGGTCTGCGCCCCGCCGATCCCGGAGCCGACGCTCACGGCCAGCCGTTCGGGATCGAGGCCGGAGTCGACCAGCCCGGCGTCCGCCCACGCCTGGTGGGCGGCGATCAGGGCGATCGCCTCGGACCGGTCGAGCCGGCGGAGCCGGACCCGGTCGAGGACCTCGGCCGGGTCGACGGCGAGCTCGGCCGCGATCCGGACCGGCAGCTGCGCGGCCCACTCCTGGGTGAGCGCACCCACCCCGGAGCGGCCGGCGAGCATGGCTTCCCAGGTCGACGCGACGTCCCCGCCCAGCGGGGTCGTCGCGCCCAGCCCGGTGACGACGACGTCGGTACGACTCATGTCAGGACTGCGCCTCGATGTACGCGACCGCGTCACCCACGGTCTTGAGGTTCTGCACCTCGTTGTCGGGGATCTTGACGCCGAACTTCTCCTCGGCGGCCACGACGACCTCGACCATGGACAGCGAGTCGACGTCCAGGTCGTCGGTGAACGACTTCTCCGCGGTCACGTCGTCCGGGCTCACGCCGGCGACCTCTTCGAGGATCTCGGCGAGACCGGCGGTGATTTCGTCACGGGTGGGCATCTTCGGTGTCTTCCTCTCGATGGATGGGTGTCGCTTCCGGCCGGTCTCCGCTACGGGCAGCGGACGACCTGCCCGGCGTAGGTGAGGCCGCCGCCGAACCCGAAGAGCAGGACCGGGGCGCCCGAGGGCACCTCACGGCGCTCGACCAGCTTCGACAGGGCCAGCGGCACGCTGGCCGCGGAGGTGTTGCCGGATTCGACGATGTCCTTGGCGACCAGCGCCTGGGGCATCCCGAGCCGCTTTGCGATGCCCTCGATGATCCGGGCGTTGGCCTGGTGGGGTACGAAGGCGGCGATGTCCTCGACGGGCACCCCGGCCCGCTCGCATGCCTTGATGGCCAGCGGTGCCAGCGCGGTGGTCGCCCAGCGGAAGACCGCCTGCCCCTCCTGCTGGATGTACGGCCGCCAGCCCTCGATGCGTACGGCGTCGCTCTTCTCCGGCACCGAGCCCCACACGACCGGACCGACCTTCGACGGCTCGTCGGGGCCGGTGGCGCTGACCACGGCCGCGCCGGCGGCGTCACCGAAGATGATGCAGGTCGACCGATCGGTCCAGTCGACCATGTCGGACAGCTTCTCGGCCCGATCACGATCGCGTTGCGGGCCGCGCCGGCGCTCAGCGCGTGGTCGACGGTGGCCAGCGCGTAGGAGAAGCCGGAGCAGGCGGTGTTGATGTCGTACGCGCCCGGTGCGTCGATGCCGAGCCGGGCGGCGACCCGGCAGGCGACGTTGGGGCTGCGGTCGATCGCCGTGCAGGTGGCCACCACGACGAGGTCGATGTCGGCGGCACTGAGGCCGGAGTTGGCCAGCGCCTTGCCGGCGGCGGCGGTCGCCATGTCGGCGACCGACTCACCGTCGGCGATGCGCCGGGTGACGATGCCGACCCGGTCACGGATCCACTCGTCGTTGGTGTCGACCATCCGGGCCAGTTCGTCGTTGGTCAGCACCCGGGACGGCTGGTAGTGCCCGAGGGAGACGATGCGTGATCCCATGCTTGGCTACCTCTCCTTCGCGCCGGTACGGATCCGGGGGTACGCGGCGGTCACAGCTGCCCGCCGATGCGGGCGAGGGGCTGGCCGGGCGCGACCGGGTGGTTGTGGTCGGCCAGCCATTCGGTGAGCACGCCGGCACCGTGCGCCGCCACGTCGAGCGGGCCCTGCCGGGTCGTGACGTGCCCGATGAGGTCGCCAGCGCCGATGCTGTCGCCCTCGGTGAGTTCGGACACCGGCTCGAAGGTTCCGGCGCCGGGGGAGACCACGACCCGGAACCGCGGGGCCGGTCCGTGGCCCGGTGGTGTGCCGTGCCGGGCGATCAGGTCGCGCGCCGCGGGAAGGTCGTCGGGCGTCCGGAGGGTGACGATCTCGGGCAGGCCCGAGTCCTTCAGCTCCCTCTTGATCAGGTTGGTCAGCGAGCCGGCCGGGGGCAGCTCGATCACCGCGGTCACGCCGAGGTCGACCATCGTGCGCATGCACAGGTCCCAGCGCACCGGCGCGGTGACCTGGCGGACCAGCCGCTGCAGCACCTCGCGGCCGTGGCTGACGGCGGCACCGTCGAGGTCGGACAGCAGGATCCGGCCCGGGTCGGCCGGCGTGATGCCGGCGGCGACCACGCCGAGCGCCTTCTCGGCGGTCGCCATGTAGGGGGTGTGGAACGCGCCGGCCACCTGCAGGGCCATCACCCGGTTCCCGACCGGCTTCTCGGCGATGAACTTCGCCAGCTTGTCGGCGGCGCCGGCGGCGACGATCTGGCCGGCGCCGTTGTGGTTGGCGGCGGACAGGCCGTACGACTCGATCGCGGCGAGCACCTCGTCGGGTTCGCCGCCGAGTACCGCGGCCATGCCGGTGGGCTCGAGCCCGCAGGCGGCGGCCATCTCGCGGCCCCGTACGGCGGCCAGCGTGATGGCGGCCTCGGCGGGCAGCACGCCGGCGAGGGCGGCGGCGCCGAGTTCACCGACGCTGTGGCCGGCGGTGAGCGCCACGTCGTGTAGCGGCAGGTGCCCGCCGGCCAGCAGGGCGGCGGCGACCAGCAGCGGTTGGGTGCGGGCGGTGTCCTTGATCTCGTCGGCGTCCGCCTCGGTGCCCAGGTGTACCAGGTCCACCCCGGCGAGGGCGGACCACCAGCGCAGACGTGACTCGGCGCCGGGCAGGTCGAGCCACGGGGTGAGGAAGCCAGGCTTCTGGGCACCCTGGCCGGGAGCGATTACGGCGAGCACGCCTAAGACTCTCCTGGATACCGGCGGGTCACGTGGGTGCCGCGACCGACCAATCCGCACTACAACCTTTGTGGGATGTCTACAACAATCGACGCCGTGCCGGTGATTTATGGGCCGTTTGTCGCGAACGCCGGTCCCGGCTCACCCGCGGTAACGTCAGCCGGTCGGGGAGACGGCCGGCGGTGCCGGGTCCAGCCGGCCGATCGTGAGGGCCACCCGCAGGGCGAACGTGTCCCGCGCCGACAGTGGTGAGAACCCGGTCACGTCCCCCACCCGTCGCAACCGGTAACGCACCGTGTTGGGGTGTACGAACAACGCCCGGGCGGCGCTCTCCAGCACCCCACCCGCGGCGAAGAAGGCGTCCAGGGTCTCCAGCAGTTCGCCGCCGGCCCGTACGAGCGGGGCGTACACGTCCTGGCGCAGGGTCCGTCGGGCCTCGCCGTCGCCGGCCAGTGCGCGTTCGGGCAGCAGGTCGACGGCGGCCACCGGCCGTGGCGCCGCCGGCCACGCCGGTGCCGCGCGGAAGCCGGCGAGCGCCGCCCGCGCCGAGTCGGTCGCCTCCTCCAGCCGCGGCATCGCCGGTCCCACCACCACCGGGCCGCTGCCGAACCCGGCCATCAGCTTCGTCGTGGCCGCCAACGGGTCCGCCGCCCCACCGAGCACCACCACCAGCCGGTCGCCGTGTACCCCGCCGATGATCTCCACACCGATCCGTCGGGCCGCCCGGTAGACCGTGTGCAGCACCGCGGCCACCTCGCCACCCGGCGAGCGGCCCACCGCCACCGCGACCGGCTGGGCGTCCCCCCACCCCAGGGCCGCCGCCCGGCTCGCCAGCACGTCCGCGGAGTCGCCCCGCAGCAGCGCGTCGACCAGCAGCGCCTGCAACCGGGCGTCCCAGGCGGTCCGCGACTCGGCCGCCCGCGCGTAGACCCGCGCGGCGGCGAACGCGATCTCGCGGGAGAACTTCAGCACCGCCTCGCGCAGCAACCGCTCCTCGCCACTGGCGGCCAGGTGCGGCACCTGCTCCTCCACCACGTCGATCATCACCTTGATCAGCGCGACGGTCTGTTGCAGGCTGATCGACCGGGCCAGCGCCAGCGGCGCCGCCGCGAACACCTCGTCGGACACCTCGGTCGGGCTGCCCAACGCGGCGCCACCCTGCCGCAGCCACTCCACCAGCGACCGCACCCCGGTCTGCGCGACCAGCATCACCCAGGCCCGCTGGTCGGCCGGCAGTTCCCGGAACCAGGGCAGGGTCTCGTCCATCCGGGACACGCTCGCCGTCGCCAGCGCACCCGCCGCCCGCTCGATCCGGCGCAGGGTGTCCGCCAGCTCACCGCCGGCCGGCCCGGTGACCGGCGGCCGGTCCACGTCCACCGTCGGTCCGGCGCCCGGCGCGCGCGCCGGCCCCGTGCCCTTCGCCCTGGCGGATCCTCCGCCCTGCGTGCCGGCGGGCGTACGTCGCCTGGCCCGCGCCGGCCCGGCGCCCTCGGTCACCACCGTCCCAGCCTGCCACGCGCCTTACCACCGCCGGCAACGTGGGCGCGTGTCACGATGCTGGGATGATCGCCCGCCCACCGCTTGCCGTACCGCTGTTCGCGCTGGCCGCGTTCACCGTTCTGTTGGCGCTGGTGGTCGGCGGCTGGGCGCCGCTCGACGACCTCGACACCGCGGTCGCCGACACGCTGCGCCGCTCCGGCGCCGGCAACTCCGACCTGGTCGCGGTGGTGCGGGTGGCGACCGACGTCGCCGCCACGTTGCCGTACCTGGCCGCCGGGGCCGTGGTCACCGTGGTCCTCGCCGTACGGCGGGACCGGGTACGCGCCGCCTTCAGCGCCGCCGTCACCGTCGTCGTGCCGGTGCTGTGGAGCCTGATGCACTGGCTCCTGCACCACCCGCGCCCACCGGACGCCTTCGTGGAGATCGACAGCAACGGCTTCCCGAGCGGGCACACCAGCAACGCCGCGGCGGCGGCGCTGGCCGCCGTACTGCTGCTGTGGCCCCGCCAGGGGCGGACCGCGCGGGTGGTCACGGTGCTGCTGGCGGCCGCCTTCGCGCTGTACGTCGGGGCCACCCGGCTGATCCTGCTCGCCCACTGGCCGGCCGACGTGCTCGGCGGCTGGCTGCTCGTCCTCGGCGTGGTCCCGCTGCTGGCGACGGCGGCCGCAAAGCTCGCCGACCGGTCCGGCGCCGCCCGCCCCATGGGTTCGGGGGTGCGTTCAGGGAGCCGGTAGCCGCAGCTCCTGGGCCAGGATCGCGGCCTGCACCCGGCTGCGCAGCCCGAGCTTGGTCAGGATCCGGCTGACATGCGTCTTCGTGGTGCTCTCCGCCATCGCCAGCCGGTCGGCGACCTGCTGGTTCGACAGGCCCAGGCCGAGGCAGGCCAGTACGTCGATCTCCCGCGCGGTCAGCCCGGCCAGCACCCGCCGGTCCGGCGGCGCGCCCCCGGTCGCGGCGAACGCGCCGATCAGCCGACGGGTCACCGCCGGGGCCAGGACGCCCTCACCGCGGGCCACCGTACGCACCGCCTCGACCAGCCCGGCGGCGTCGGTGTTCTTCAGCAGGAAGCCGCTGGCCCCGGCCCGCAACGCGCCGTAGACGTACTCGTCGAGGTCGAACGTGGTGAGCACCAGCACGTCGGCCAGCCCGGCGGCGACGATCTCACCGGTCGCCCAGATCCCGTCCCGGCGGGGCATCCGCAGGTCGAGCAGGGCCACGTCGGGCCGGGTCGCCCGGCACAGCTCGACGGCCTCCTCGCCGTCGGCGGCCTCGCCGACCACCGTGATGTCCGGCGCCGCGTCGAGGATCAGGACCAGACCGGCGCGTACGGCGGGCTGGTCGTCGGCGACCACCAGGCGGATCGTC
The DNA here is from genome assembly GCF_018324255.1 of Polymorphospora rubra. Lineage (GTDB taxonomy): Bacteria > Actinomycetota > Actinomycetes > Mycobacteriales > Micromonosporaceae > Polymorphospora > Polymorphospora rubra. The sequence continues at coordinate 670,128 of NZ_AP023359.1, read as the reverse complement.
ACGTAGCCTCCCCACCGGTCGGCAGCTCGGCGTGCACCAGCCAGGCCGGCCCGCGCCGGCCGGCGTCGAAGCGCCCGTGCAGCAGTTCGGCGCGTTCGCGCATGCCGACCAGTCCGGCGCCGGCGCCCAGCGCCGCACCCCGGCCGGCCAGCTCCGGCAGCGGGTTGCTGACCACCACCCGGACCAGGCCGGGGTCGTAGCCGACCGCCACCTCGGCCCGGCCGGCGCCGTGCTTCAGCGCGTTGGTCAGCGACTCCTGCACGATCCGGTACGCGGCCAGGTCGACGTTGGCGGGCAGCGGCCGGACCGTCCCGGTGGTCTCCAGGCGTACGTCCAGACCGGCGCCGCGGGCCTGCGCGACCAGCCGGTCCACCGCGGCCAGCCCCGGCTCGACGGTTCGGGGCAGAGCCGGCGCCTGCGGCCCGTCCGCGGCCGGTTCCCGCAACAGGTCGATCATCCGCCGCATCTCGGCCAGCCCCTGCACACTGTTCTCCCTGATCACCTGTAGGGCCTGCTCGACCTTGGGCCGGTCCAGCCCGGGTACGGACAGCACGGCCGTGGAGTGGATCGCGACCGCGCTGAGGTGGTTGGCGACCACGTCGTGCAGCTCCCGGGCCATCCGGGTGCGTTCGGCGGTGATCGCCTGGCGGCGGTCGAGTTCGGCGAGCCGGGCGGCCTTCTCGGCCCGGTCACGTTCGGCGGCGGCCTGGTCGCGGTACTGCCGGACGGTCAGCCCGGTCAGCACCGGCAGGGTGCCGGCCAGCACGGCCGGGATGCCGGCGGCGACCCCGGTCCAGGAACCGACCGCGACCAGGCCGGCGACCGCGAGTCCCACCGCCAGCACACTGGTGATCCACAGCAGCCAGCGCCACAGTCGCGGCGGTCCGTAGACGACGGCGTCGTAGAGGACCTGGGTGTAGACCAGGATGGTGGCCAGCGACACGCCGAGGAGCACGTCGGTGACGGTGCCGACGGTGCCCACCGCCAGGCCGGCCCGCGGCGCCACCCGACGCAACGCGACTCCGGCGCAGGTCACCGCCAGGGTCACCGAGAACATGAACCGCACCTCGGCGGGGGCCGGCACGATCTCCCGGTAGGCGCCGGTGGCCACGATCAGCAGGCCGCCGACGAGATACAGGCCGGCCAGCGCGAGGTCCCGCCACAGCGTCCCGCGTCCCACGCCGAGCAGTCCGGTCACCGCCCGATCACATCACAGCCGGCCCGCCGTCGGCTCCACCCCGCCGACGACGCGGGCGGGGGCGGCGTCCGTCGAAGGATGTACGCCTCCCCCTTCGATGTATCCGCATCTCACCGTCGGTGCTGACGTCCACGGCCCGGCCGTCCACGACGCTGGAAGTCGGCCGGACGGTTCGGGAGGGGTGGCGGCTGTGGTGCTCGCGGTGATCGTGGCGTGCGAGATCGGCTTCTGGGTGGTGCTGGGTGCCGGGCTGGTGGCCCGTTACCTGTTGCGGATGCGCCGGCTCGGGGCGGCGCTGCTGGTCTGCGTACCGCTGGTCGACCTGGTGCTGCTCGGGGCCACCGTGATCGACCTGCGGCGCGGGGCCACCGCGACCTTCGTCCACGGGCTGGCCGCGGCGTACCTCGGGTTCTCGATCGCCTTCGGGCACTCGATGGTGCGCTGGGCCGACCAGCGGTTCGCGCACCGGTTCGCCGGTGGCCCGCCGCCGTGGAAGCCGCCGAAGGACGGCCTGGGCCGGGTCAGGTACGAATGGCGCGAGTGGGGCAAGGCGGTGCTGGCCTGGGCGGTCGCCTGCGCCCTGCTCGGCGGCGGCATCCTGCTCGTCGGCGACTTCAGCCGGACCGAGGAGTTGGTGGCCTGGGTGGCCCGGCTCACCGTCGTAATTGTGATCTGGCTGCTCGCCTACCCGGTCTGGACAACGATTTCCCATCGATCGGCCACCGAGTGAGTTTCGCCTCAGTCTCGATGTCACCGATGTCTAGTAGCGTCCAGGGACCGGCCCATAAGCCGGACGGGCCCGCGCCACAACCGGCAGCGTGGGCCCGGTTTGTGGCGAGCCGCATCCCACAAGGATGCCGCGGGTGAGGAGACGAGATGGCGCAAGGGGAGGCCGGCAACGGTTGCGCCGACGAAGAGGTATCCCCACTGGTGGACCGACCGGAGGCGGAGCCCACGCTCGGCGTGTCCGGAGCGGGCCGGTGGGTGTGCGGGGTCGGCCCGCACCAGCTCGGCCCGCCCGTCTGCGACGACGACCTCGACGACGTCGAAGCCGACGAGGAGACCGACCCGGACCTCGGCCGGCAGCTCGACGGCTCCACCGTCCTGCCCCGCGGCGCCCTGCCGACGACCTGCCGGACCGACCTGCACGGCTGGGCCGGCGCCCACCGGCACGGCGCCGTCCGCCCGACCCGGCGCAAGAACCGCCGGCAGCGGCCCCCGCAGCGGTGGTGCTGACCGGCGCCGACCCGTCAGTCCCGTACCCCGGCCAGGGTGTCGGCCGGCCGTAGCGCCAGCCGCAGCCCGAGCGTCCCGTACGTCGCGACCAGCCAGATCGCACTGGCATAGGTGAACGCCACGGTGCCGGCGAGGTTCTTGAACGGGATCATGACCGGCAGCCACAGCGCGGCCAGCAGGAGGTGCCAGCGCAGGAAGCCGGTCCAGTTGCCCACCCGGGCGACGGCGGCACCCAGCACGATCGTGCACAGCTGCGACAGCGGCCAGCACATGTCCAGCGCCAGCATCCACCCCGGTTCGACACCCTGCTCGGGGTAGACGAACGCGAAGACCGACCACAGCATCGCCGGGGCCAGCAGGGCGAGTTCGACGATCGGGAACGCGCGGCCCTTGCGGGGGCCGGTCGCCCGGGTCGCCAGCACGACCAGGGTCAGGGCCGCCACCCCGCACAGGAAGACCATGCTGGTCGCGTTCTCCAGCGGCTGGACGTCCTGGTCCATCTGGTCGCCGGCGACCAGCGTGCCGATCGCCCAGGCGACCGCGCCGGCGGTGAGGACGATCCCGGCCGCCCGGATCCGGGGGACCATCCGGTGCCGGTCGGTGGCCGGCCGGGGGGCGCCGGGTTCGACCCGGGCCCGTTCGATGTGCACACTCATCGTGACTCCTTGGTTCGAGTTGACTGCCGACGCTGACGATCCGTGTCGACCGTCCCGGGCAGCCAGGGAGTGCCGGCCCGATCCGGTCCCGTGATCACGGCCGTTCCCGCGCGCCGGTGTCCCGGGGGTGACGGGACACCGGCCCCCGAGACAGCGGGACACCCCACCGGGCAACCTGTACCGGTGGGAGCTGACGTACGGACGAAGGCGCCGGCGGCACCGGAGCGTCCGGCGGGGGAGACGGGCACCGCCGCGGCCGCGACCGACCGGTGGCTGGCGTACCTCGTGTTCGGGATCGCCGCCCTGTGCGCAGCGCTGACCGTGGCCAGCTTCTGGTGCGACGTGATCGAGCCGGACCTGCCCCGGCCCGACCCGCTCGACTTCACCGCCTGGTCGTCCGCCCTGCCCGGACCGGCGTTCGCGCTGTCCGGCGCGCTGATCGCCACCCGGGTGCCCCGGCACCCGATGACCTGGATCCTCACCGGCGGCGGGCTGATCGCCTGCCTGAACGGCTTCGCCGCGACGTACGCGGCCGTGTCCGTCCTCGCCCACGACGGCGGGCTGCCGCTGACCGGCGCGGCGGTGTTCGTCGGCGCCCGCTGCGGGCCGATGATCAATCTGGTCGTGCCGCTGGTCCTGCTGTTCTTTCCGGACGGACGGCTGCCGTCGCCGCGCTGGCGGCCGCCGGCGGCGCTGTCCCTGGCCGGCACCGGCACGGCCGTGCTACTGATGCTCACCGTGCCGTGGGATCTCGTCTCGGGCGGTGAAGCCATTCCGCCCGGCCTGGCCGGGGTCTCCCTCGACCCCGTCACACCGCCGCTGCCGGCCGGGTTCTGGGCGAACGCCCAGTACCTCATCCCGGCGTTCATCCTGGTCAGCATGGTCGTGCCGGTCGCCGCCTTCGCCCGGCGGTTCGGCCGCTCGGACCCCGAACGCCGGGCCCAGCTGCGCTGGATGCTGCTCGCCGGCAGCCTCAGCCTGCCGCTGCTGCCGGTCGCGTTCGTCCTCGCCGGCCAGTTCGTCGGCAGCGCGATGTTCGCGCTCTCCATGGTCGCGGTCAGCGCGGCGGTCGTCGTCGCGGTGACCCGCTACCGGCTCTACGCCGTCGACACGCTGCTCGGCTGGACCCTGCTCTACGGCCCGCTCGCCGCCGTCGTGATCGCCGTCGACGTCGCGGTCTTCGTCGGGGTGGGCACGCTCGTCGAAGACCCGGTCGCGGCCGTGATCGCCGCCGGCGTCGTCGCGGTCCTCTACGGGCCGCTGCGGACCCGGATGCAGCGGCTGGTCAATCGCCTCCTGCGGGGCCGCGGCGAGCCGTACGACGTCGTCTCGGTGCTGGCCCGGCGGCTGGAGGAGTCCAGCGGCCCGGACGAACAGCTGCTCGCCGTGGCCCGGACCGTCTCCACCGCCTTCCGCTCCCCGTACGTGCGGGTCGAACTGGACCGGGCCGACGGGACGACGGTCGTCGCCGGCTACGGCACGCCCCGCGACGACGTGGTGGTGCTGCCGTTCGCCTACCGGGGGTGCCGATCGGGCGGCTCACCCTGCTGGCCCGGCCCGGCAACCGGCTTTCCGACGCCGACCAGCGGCTGCTCGCCGACGTCGTACGGCAGGCCGGCGCGGCGGCCCGGGCGACCGCGCTGACCGAGGAGCTGCAGCGCAGCCGGGAGGCGCTGGTGACCGGGGTCGCCGAGGAGCGCCGGCGGCTACGCCGCGACCTGCACGACGGGCTCGGCCCGGCGCTCGCCGCTGCCGCACTGAAGATCGAGGCCGCGCGGAACGTGGCCCGGCGGGACCCGGCCGGCGCGGACGGCATCCTGACCCAGGTCGCCGGTGACCTGACGGCGGTGCTCGGCGACGTCCGCCGGCTGGTGCACGACCTGCGGCCACCCGCCCTGGACCAGTTCGGGCTGGTCGGCGCGGTCGAGCAGGCGGCCGCCCGGTTCGGTGGCGGCCCGCTGGCGGTCACCGTAAGGACGTCGGGCGACCTGTCGGCGCTGCCGGCGGCGGTCGAGGTCGCCGCGTACCGGATCGTCGGCGAGGCGCTGACCAACGTGTCCCGGCACGCGGCCGCCACCCACTGCACGGTCGAGCTGGCGGCCGGCGACCGCACCCTGCGCGTCGAGATCGCCGACGACGGTCGCGGCGCCACCCCCGACGCGCTGGTCGGGGTGGGGCTGCTCGGGATGCGGGAGCGCGCCGAGGAACTCGGCGGCGCGTGTACGGTGACGCGTCGTCCTTCCGGAGGCACACTGGTCAGTGCCATGATCCCTTACGGTCGGTCCGCGAGCGACGGGGCCGCCCCTGAGGTGTGAGGGAGTGAGCCGGGATGACGCTCCGGGTGCTGGTGGCCGACGACCACCCCGTCTACCGTGACGGGCTACGGATGATGCTGACCTCCACCGGCACCGTCGACGTCGTCGGCGCCGCGGCCGACGGGATCGAGGCGGTCGAGCTCGCCGCCGAGCTGCGCCCCGACGTCGTGGTGATGGATCTCCAGATGCCCCGGCTCGACGGGATCGAGGCGACCCGGCGGGTGCTGGCCGACGCCCCGTCGACCGGAGTGCTCGTGCTGACCATGCACGACGGCGACGAGAGCGTCTTCGCCGCCATGCTCGCCGGCGCCCGCGGCTATCTGCTCAAGGGGGCCAACCAGGACGAGATCCTGCGGGCGATCACCGCGGTCGCCGGTGGGGAGGTCATCTTCGGGCCGGCCCTCGCCGCCCGGGTGGCCAGCTACTTCGCCACCCTGGCGACGGCCAGCCGGGCCGACACCGACCCGTTCCCGCAGCTCACCGCCAGGGAGCGGGAGGTGCTGGGGCTGATCGCCGGCGGGTTGTCGAACCGGCAGATCGCGGACCGGCTCTTCCTGTCGCCCAAGACGGTGCGCAACAACGTCTCGAACGTCTTCACGAAACTCCAGGTCGCGGACCGGGCCCAGGCGATCGTCCGGGCCCGCGAGGCCGGCCTGGGCCGCTGACCCGGTCGACGGCCGCCGTCCGGGTCGGGTGCGCCGGCCGGGTCGCGCGTGCCGGCCGGTTCGTGCCGGCCGGCGGGACGTCACCGGGTGCGGCGGCGGACCAGCAGGGCGATGCCGGCCAGGCCCAGGGTGATCGCCACCACCACGGCGGCGTTCATCAACAGCACCTCCCGCAGGTCGGCGAGCAGTTCGTCGAGGTCGTCACCGGGGCGCAGCGCGTCCTCCGGGATCGCCCGCTCACCGCCGCCGATTCCGGCGCTGACCGCGTCGTTCTGCTCCGGCAGCGGGGCACCGGCCACCCGCAGCGCCTCCGGCATGCTGAGCCGGCCGAAGAACCAGGCTTCGGTGGTCTTGCGCTTGTCGGGCTGCTTGGCGGGACGGAATGCGCGCGGGCCGCCGCCGGCCAGCGGATAGAGGTCGTACGTCTCCTTCGCCTCGTCCTCGATCGACACGACCACGACGTATTTCGGGCCGAGCGTCTCGGGTTTGGGGGTGGCGGCGTGCCAGGCCCGCTCGAGCCAGTTGACCTGGTCCATGACCGCGGTGAAGATCTCCGGTTGCTGCTCGGCCACCACCACGAGCGGCTCCGCGAGATCGTCGCCGCTGATCGTCACCGACGTCGGCGTCGGTGGCACCTCGGGGGCGGCGTACGCCGCCGGGGCGGCGGACAGCGTCAGCAGGCCCACGGCGAGCAACGCGATTCCCACAATGGTTCGACGGCCCACCCCACGGCTCACGGCCGACCTCCTCGCCCCGTATCGATGGATGGTCTTGCTGGGTCTGGTGCTGGTGGTGTCTGCTGTGGTTGGCGGACGGATACCGCGATGCGCCGGAGAACTTCGCCTCTCAAGGCAAAGACGCCGCCCGGCGCCGCTCGGTTGCACATGTCCGGTGCACTAATTGGAACTATCTGACACGGCTGACCGACCAACAACTTGAGTCGATCGTTAGCGGCCGAATCGTAACTGCGCGGAGGATTGCATGGGTGGCAGGGGCCACAGGTTGGCGACATTGACGCTCGGCGTCATCGTGGGTGCGCTGAGTGTGTTGTTACTCGCCGGTCCGGCCGCCGCGCACAACTCCTTCACCGGCAGCGACCCGGAGAACGGCGCCACCCTCGACGAGGCCCCGGAGACGGTGCAGCTGCGTTTCCTGTCCCGGCTCGACCCGGCCACCACCAAGGTGACCGTGACCGGCCCCGACGGCGCGGCGACGTACGGCGGGGAGCCGACCTTCGACGGCAACCGGGTCACCGTGCCCTTCACGCTCGGGCCGGCCGGGCTCTACACCGTCGCGTACGAGGTGATCTCCGGCGACACCCACCCGATCAAGGGATCGGTCACGTTCACGCTCTCGGTCGGGGCGACGCCCAGCGTGCCGCCGACCCCGACCGCCGAGCCGACCCCGGCGCCCTCGTCACCGGCGGCGACGCCGTCGCTCGCCCCGGCCGCGGCCGAGAACGAGGAGGGCCCGATGTGGCCCTGGTTGGTCGGCGGCCTGGTCCTGGTGGCCGCGATCGTCGCGCTGGTCACCTTCGGGGTCCGCCGCCGGCGTACCTGAGCCCGGCCGGAAACACGGCGAGGGGCTGCCGCCACCGGCGACAGCCCCTCCGCGCTACGTGGACCGGATCAGCCCAGCCGGCCGATCGCGTCGCGGATCCGGGTCGCGGTCCGCTCGCGGCCCAACACCTCGAGCGACTCGAACAGCGGCAGGCCGACCGTGCGGCCGGTGACCGCGACGCGTACCGGGGCCTGGGCCTTGCCCAGCTTGAGGCCGCGCTGCGCGCCGACCTCCTCCAGCGTCGCCTTCAGCGCGTCCGCCGTCCACTCCGGCAGCGCCTCGAAGGCGGCCAGTGTCGCGCCGAGCAGTTCGGCGGAGCCCTCCTTCATCGCCTTTGCCCACGCCGCCTCGTCGACCGGCGGCGTCGGCAGGAACAGGAAGTCCACGTTCGCCACGATCTCGCTCAGCACCGCGATCCGGGTCTGGGCCAGCGGCGCGACCGCCGCGAACGCCACCGGGTCGAAGTCCTCCGGCCGCCACGGCGGGGCGGCGATCGTCGCCGTGCCGGTCAGCCACGGGTCGCAGGCGGCGACGAACTCCTCGACCGGCAGCGCCCGGATGTAGTCGCCGTTGAAGGCGCGCAGCTTCTTCTCGTCGAAGAACGCCGAGGACGGATTGACCTCCTCGAGCCGGAACTCGTCCTCGATCACCGACCACGGCACGATCTCCCGGTCGCCGGACGGCGCCCAGCCCAGCAGCATCAGGTAGTTGCGCATCGCGTCGGCGAGGTAGCCCTCGTCGCGGTAGGCCTCCAGGGCCACCTTGTCGCGCCGCTTCGACAGCTTCTGCCGCTTCTCGTTGACCACCACCGGCACGTGCGCCCAGACCGGCGGGCGGGCGCCCAGCGCCTCCCACAGCAGTTGCTGCTTCGGCGTGTTCGGCAGGTGCTCCTCGGCCCGGATGACGTGGGTGATGCCCATGGTCATGTCGTCGACGACGTTGGCCAGCAGGAACACCGGCGACCCGTCGCCACGGGCGATGACGAAGTCCTCGATCAGCTTGTTCTCGAACGTCGGCTCGCCCCGGATCAGGTCGACGACCCGGGTCGCGCCGTCGTCCGGCGTACGGAACCGCAGTGCCCGGCCCTCGCCGGGGCCGAGGCCCCGGTCCCGGCAGAAGCCGTCGTAGCCCTGGTACTGCGAACCGGTGCGGGCCTGGACCGCCTCCCGGGTGCAGTCGCAGTAGTAGGCGAGGCCGCCGGAGTGCAGCTTCTCGGCGGCGGCGCGGTGCTCGCCCGCGTTCGCCGACTGGAAGTACGGACCCTCGTAGCTGCCCCGTTCGATGCCGATCCAGTCGAGCGCGTCGAGGATGCCCTCGGTCCACTCGGGTCGGTTGCGGGCGGCGTCGGTGTCCTCGATCCGCAGGACGAACACGCCGTCGTGCTGCTTGGCGTAGATCCAGTTCTGCAGGGCCGACCGGGCGCCGCCGACGTGGAACATTCCAGTCGGAGAAGGGGCGAAGCGTACGCGTACCGTCACGCCCCCAGCCTACGACCGGCGACCGGGTCGGCCGCCACCAGGTTTCCCCCGTCACGTTCCGGCCGCGCGGCGCCCCATGGGCGGTACCGTCTTCGCCGGACCACGGCCGGGCACGCGCCGGGGGTGGATACGGCGCGGGAGGGACCGCCGGTGGAGGAAGTCTCGACGGCGGTCGCCGGTCCACCGCCGGCCCGGCCGGTGCCGCCGCCGCGCCGCCCGTCCCGGGGCGGGTCGCGCCGCCCGCCACGGCCGGTGCCGGCCGCGTTGCGCCGGGCCGGCACCCTCGACGGGCTGGCCGTCGCCGCCCTGGCCGCCGGCGTGCTGTTCGTCGCGACGGGCCTGCTGCCCGCGGCCGACGCGCTGGCCACCGTCCGCCGGACCGGCCCGCTGCTGGTCTTTCTGGTGGCGGTGGTCGTACTCGCCGAACTCACCGCCCGGGCACAGGTCTTCGACGCCGTCGCGGTCCGGATCGCGATTCTCGGCCGGGGCCGGCGGTGGGCGCTGTTCGCGCTGCTCGTCACGTTCGCGACGCTGACCACGATCTTCCTCAACCTGGACACGACGGCGGTCCTGCTGACGCCGGTCATGCTGGCCGTGGCCGCCCGGCTCGGGCTCGCCGCCCTGCCGCTGGCGATGACCACGGTGTGGCTGGCCAACACGGCGAGCCTGCTGTTGCCGGTGTCGAACCTGACGAACCTGCTCGCCGCCGACCGGCTCGGGCTGCCGGTGGCCGCGTTCGCCGGGCGGATGGCCGGGCCGCAACTCGTCGCCGTGCTGGCGACCGCCGCCTGCCTCTGGCTGCTGCACTGGCGGCGGGACGCCGCCGCCCGCTACCCGGTGCCGGTGCCGCACCGGCCGGCGGACCCGGTGCTGTTCCGGGTCGCCGCGGCGGCGTGCGTCCTGTTCGTGGCCGGGATCGTCGCCGGGGTCCCGCTGGCCGCCGTCTCGGTCGCCGGCGCCGTCGTGGTGCTGGTCGCCTTCGCGGTACGGGACCGGGCCGCGTTCCGTTGGAGCCTGCTGCCGTGGCGGCTGCCGGTGCTGGTCACCGGCCTCTTCCTGATCGTGGAGACGGTCGGCCGGCACGGGCTGTCCAGCCTGCTGGCGGGGCTCGTCGGCACCGATCCCGGACCGGCCGGGATCGGCCTGGCCGCCGCCGTCGGCGCCGTCCTGGCCAACGTGCTGAACAACCTGCCCGCGTACGTCGCCGGCGAGGCGGTGGTGCCGGCCGGGCACACCGACCAACTGCTCGGGCTGCTGATCGGGGTGAACGCGGGGCCGCTGGTGCTGCCGTGGGCGTCCCTGGCGACCCTGCTGTGGCTGGAGCGCTGCCGGGCGGCCGGGCTGGCGGTGCCCTGGCGGCGGTTCCTGCTCACCGGCCTGGTCACCGCCGTCGTCGTGTTGGCCACCGCCGTCCCCGCCCTGCTCCTGACCGCCGGCTAGCCGCGCCGGCGCCTCCCGCCCCGCGCGCCTCCCGCCGCGGGGCGCCTCCTTGATCGCGGTGATCAGGGAGTTTGCACCCCGACGCGCCGACGACACGCACGTCCTGGTCCCTGATCACGGGGATCTTGGGGTCAGGGAACGGAGTGGATCTTCAGGACCAGGGCGCCGCCCAGCAGGGTGACCACGGCGGTCACGGCGTAGAGGGTGGGGTAGCCGCCCAGATGAACGACCATCGGGGCGGACAGGGCGGGGCCGAGGACCTGCGGGGCGGAGTTGGCGATGTTGATGACTCCCAGGTCGCGGGCCCGGTCGGTCGCCTTCGGCAGCACCTGGGTGATCAGCGCGGCGTCGATCGCCAGGTAGACGCCGTACCCGGCGCCGAGCAGGACCGCGGCGACCATCGCCGCCGGCCAGACCGGCCAGACGGCGAGCAGCAGGGCCGCCACCGCCATGATCACCCCGGACCAGACGACGAACACCTTGCGCCGGCCGGAGCGGTCCGACAGCCGCCCGCCGACCACCGCGGTCACCATCAGCCCGGCCGTGTAGAGCAGGATCAGCACCAGCAGGCCGAACTCCGGGTCGGCGTACCGGACCCGGTCGGCGAGGAAGTAGAGCAGGTAGAGGGTGCCCAGCGCGTTGCCGAGCTGCACCAGGAACCGGGTGGCGAAGGCCCAGGCGAAGTCCGGGTGCCGGCGCGGGCTGATCCACATGCCGGCGAACAGTTGCCGCCAGCGCAGCACCGGGCGGTGCGTACGCGGCAGCGGGTCGTCGGTGGTGAACAGGACGAACGGCGCCGCGAGCAGCACCACGGCGACGGCGATCGCGACGTAGCCGGCGGCGTTCCCGGTGACCACCGCGGTCACCAGCACCACGCCGACGACCAGCCCGAGCGCCTGCGGGATGCCGATCCAGCCGGAGACACCGCCGCGCTGGGCGACCGGCACCCGGTCCGGTACGGCCGCGGTGAGCGTGGCCAGCATCGCGTTGAAGCAGACCTGCGCGGCGACCCAGGCCACCGTCACGCCGACGACGGTCTGCCGGTTGGCCAGCAGCAGCAGCGACACCGCGCCGAGCAGCGCTCCGGCCGCGGTCCAGACGTGCCGCCGGCCGAACTCGCGCCCGGCGATCCGTAGGCAGGTGCGGTCGGAGAGGGCACCGGCGAGCGGGTTCGCGACGATCGCGGCGAGCGCGCCGATGCCGGTCACCCAGGCCAGCATGGTTTCCTTGCGGGCCGGGTCGATCGCCTCGACCTGTTGCGGCAGCAGCACCTGGATCGGGGTGAAGAACGCCATCCACAGGCCGAGGTTGGCGCTGAAGAGCAGGGCGACCCAGCTCCGACGTACCCGGGTCGTGGGTTCGGCGAGAGCGGCCGGCAGTGCGGCGGTGGGGTCGAACGTCGTCACCGGTGGGCCTGGCGGATCGCGTCGCGATACCAGGCGTACGAGGTCTTGGGAGTGCGGATCCGGGTGTCGAAGTCGACGTGGACGAGACCGAAGCGCTGGCTGAAGCCCTCGGCCCACTCGAAGTTGTCCAGCAGCGACCAGACGAAGTAACCGCGTACGTCGGCGCCCTCGTCGATCGCGGCCCGGACCGCGCGCAGGTGGCTGTCGAGGTACGCCACCCGGTCCGGGTCGGCACAGTCGCCGTCCGGCCCGACGACGTCGGGATAGGAGCAGCCGCTCTCGGTGACGTACAGCGGCGGCAGCGCGGCGCCGTACCGGGTGGTGAGCGTGACCAGCGCGTCGCGCAGGCCGTCCGGGACGACCGGCCAGCCGAACCCGGTGGTTGCGTAGTCGTCGAGCTGGACCATCTCGAACGGCAGCGGGTGGCCCTCGTCGGGGGCCCGGATGCCGGTCGGGTTGTAGTAGTTGACGCCGATCCCGTCGATCGGTGCGGCGATCACGTCGAGGTCGCCGTCGTGGACGGCGGACAGGTCGAAGTCGATCTCGGTCGGATAGCCGAGCCCGAGCAGCGGGTCGGTGAACAACCGGTTGTGCAGCGCGTCGTACGCGGCGACGGCGGCCCGGTCGGCGGCCGTGTCGCCGCAGGCGCGTACGGGGGAGTAGTTGTTGGCGATCGCGACCGGGCTTCCGGAGTGCGCCCGGACCGCGGCGACCGCCAGGCCGTGCCCGAGCAACTGGTGGTGGGTGACGGGGAACGCGTCGAAGAGCATCATCCGGCCGGGGGCGTGCACCCCCATGGCGTAGCCGTAGGTCATGTGCACGACCGGCTCGTTCAGCGTGATCCACAGCTTGACCCGGTCGCCGAGCGCGGCGGCGACGAGGGCGCTGTAGTCGGCGAACCGGTAGGCGGTGTCCCGGTCCATCCAGCCGCCGCCGTCCTCCAACGCCTGGGGCAGGTCCCAGTGGAAGAGGGTGGCGACCGGGTCGATGCCGGCGGCCAGCAGGCTGTCGACGAGCCGGTCGTAGAACGCCAGCCCGGCCGGATTGGCCGGTCCGGTGCCGTCGGGCTGGATACGCGACCAGGCGACCGAGAACCGGTAGGCGTCGATGCCGAGCCCGGACATCAGCGCGACGTCCTCGGGATAGCGGTGGTAGTGGTCGCAGGTGACGTCACCGGTGCTGCCGTCGGCGATCTGACCCGGTTCGTGGGCGAAGGTGTCCCAGATGGACGGCCCCCGCCCGTCGGTGTCTACGGCACCCTCGACCTGGTACGCCGAGGTGGCCACACCCCAGGTGAAGCCGGTCGGGAAAGCCGGTAGCGGCGGAAGGGCCATTGCGGACTCCTCGAACGCGAAAGATGCTCGGACTCTATGCTCCGCCCCGTTCCGCCGGAACCCCCGATTCTGTCGAAAGACGCCTTGTGCGGGTGGATTCCGTCACCGCCGGACCGCCGACCGCCGGACCGGGTTGGCGCCCCGGAGACGGTCAAGGGCCCGCCGACCGGTCCCCGGCAGGGGACCGCGCCGACAGGCCCTTGATCAATGAAGGGTGGAGCGTTCCTACGAGTCGCCGCCGGTCTCGCCGACCGGGGCGGCGTTGACGTCGTCGATCGCATACTTCTTCGCCGCCTCGGCCGGTACCGACGCCGGTACCTCACCGCGCCGGGCGAGCTGGGCCAGCGTCGCCACCGTCACCGACTCGGCGTCGACGTGGAAGTGCCGGCGCAGCGCGTGCCGGGTGTCGGACAGGCCGAACCCGTCGGTGCCCAGCGACGTGTAGTCGCCCGGCACCCAGCGGGCGATCAGGTCGGGGACGGCCCGCATCCAGTCGCTGACCGCCACGACCGGGCCGGGCGTGTCGGCGAGCTTGCTGGCGATGTACGGCACCTTCGGCTCGGCACCGAGGTTGAGCAGGTTGTGCTCCTCGCACTCGACCGCGTCGCGGCGCAGCTCGGTCCACGAGGTCACCGACCAGACGTCGGCGGCCACCCCCCAGTCCTGGGCCAGCAGCTGCTGCGCCTTGAGCGCCCACTGCATGCCCGTACCGGAGGCCAGGATGTTGGCCCGCGGCGCCGAGCCGTCGCCGCCCGACACCGACGGTGCCGCGGCGTAGCGGTAGATGCCGCGCAGCAGCCCCTCGACGTCGACGTTCTCCGGCTCCGCCGGCTGCACGATCGGCTCGTTGTAGACGGTGAGGTAGTAGAAGATGTTCTCCTGCTCCTCGCCGTACATCCGGTGCAGGCCGTTCTCCACGATGTGCGCGATCTCGAACGCGAACGCCGGGTCGTACGCCACCACGGCCGGGTTGGTCGCGGCGAGCAGGTGCGAGTGGCCGTCCTCGTGCTGCAGGCCCTCACCGTTGAGCGTGGTGCGTCCGGCGGTGGCGCCGAGCACGAAGCCGCGCGCCATCTGGTCGGCCGCCGCCCAGAAGGCGTCGCCGGTGCGCTGGAACCCGAACATCGAATAGAAGATGTAGAGCGGGATCATCGGCTCGCCGTGCGTGGCGTACGAGGTGCCGGCGGCGGTGAACGAGGCGACCGAGCCGGCCTCGTTGATCCCCTCGTGCAGGATCTGCCCGGCGGTGGACTCCTTGTACGACAGGAACAGCTCGCGGTCGACCGACGTGTACTTCTGCCCGTGCGGCGAGTAGATCTTGCGGGTCGGGAAGAGCGAGTCCATGCCGAACGTGCGGGCCTCGTCCGGGATGATCGGCACCCAGCGGGCCCCGAACTCCTTGTCCTTCATCACGTCCTTGAGCAGCCGGACGAACGCCATCGTGGTGGCGATCTTCTGCTTGCCCGAGCCGCGCTTGACGTCGCCGAACTGCTTCGACTCCGGGATGGCCAGCGGGACCGTCTTGGTCCGCCGGCTCGGCACGAACCCACCGAGCTGCTTGCGCCGCTCCTGCAGGTACTGCATCTCGTCGGACTTCTCACCGGGGTGGAAGTACGGCGGCAGGTAGGGGTTCTCCTCCAACTGCTTGTCGGAGATGTCGAGGAAGAGCCGGTCGCGGAACGTCTTCAGGTCGTCCAGCGTCAGCTTCTTCATCTGGTGCGTGGCGTTGCGGCCCTCGAAGTGCTGGCCGAGCGTCCAGCCCTTGATCGTCTTGGCCAGGATGACGGTCGGCTGCCCGGTGTGCTCGCTGGCGGCCTTGTACGCCGCGTAGAGCTTGCGGTAGTCGTGCCCGCCGCGCTTGAGGTTCCAGATCTCGTCGTCGGACAGGTGCTCGACCATCTTGCGGGTGCGCGGGTCGCGGCCGAAGAAGTGCTCGCGAACGTACGCCCCGGACTCCGCCTTGTAGGTCTGGTAGTCACCGTCCGGCGTGGTGTTCATCAGGTTGACCAGCGCGCCGTCGGTGTCGGCGGCGAGCAGCGGGTCCCACTCGCGGCCCCAGACGACCTTGATCACGTTCCAGCCGGCGCCCCGGAAGAACGCCTCCAGCTCCTGCATGACCTTGCCGTTGCCGCGCACCGGACCGTCGAGCCGCTGCAGGTTGCAGTTGATCACGAAGGTGAGGTTGTCGAGCTCCTCGCGGGCGGCCAGACCGATCGCGCCCAGCGACTCCGGCTCGTCCATCTCACCGTCGCCGAGGAACGCCCATACGTTCTGGTCGGACGTGTCCTTGATGCCGCGGTTGTGCAGGTAGCGGTTGAAGCGGGCCTGGTAGACGGCGTTGATGCCGCCCAGGCCCATCGACACCGTCGGGAACTCCCAGAAGTCCGGCATCAGCCGCGGGTGCGGGTAGGACGGCAGGCCACCACCCAGACCGGCGTGCGAGAGCTCCTGCCGGAACCCGTCCAGGCGGTCCTGCGACAGCCGGCCCTCGAGGAAGGCGCGGGCGTACATGCCGGGGGAGGCGTGGCCCTGGAAGAAGATGTGGTCGCCGCCGCCGGGGTGGTTCTTGCCGCGGAAGAAGTGGTTCATGCCCACCTCGTAGAGCGACGCGGCGCTGGCGTAGGTGGAGATGTGTCCACCGACCCCGATCTCGGGCCGCTGCGCCCGGTGCACCACCATCGCGGCGTTCCACCGGATGTAGGCCCGGATCCGCCGCTCGACCGCCTCGTCACCGGGGAACCACGGTTCCCGCTCCGGGGCGATCGTGTTGATGTAGTCGGTGGTGGTCAGCGGCGGTACGCCGACCTGACGCTCACGCGCCCGCTCCAGCAGGCGCAGCATGACGTAGCGGGCGCGCTTGGCGCCGCCATCGTCGATCACCCCGTCGAGTGACTCGACCCATTCGCTGGTCTCTTCAGGGTCGATGTCCGGAAGCTGGCTCGGTAGGCCGTCGCTGATCACCGGGCGCTTGCGTTCCGTGGCCACAGGCGTTCCCTCGGTTGTGTGTGTGGGATAGGTCTCTAGCGCCATCCTGCCTTCTCATGCCCGGTCCCGTCACGTCTAGGACCGGCAGACGCGACGCTCGACACAGGTACCGGCCGGTAACTTCCTGGCAACAGCTTTGTCGGCTATCGGACGCGGAGGGTGCTGAGGAATGCGCTTACCTGACGATCTGGCACGACTCGGGCGGGTCGGCGGCCGGCGTGGTGGTCGGCGTGATGGCCGGCACCGGACCCCGGGGATCGCCGGCGTCCGTGTCAGCGTGGCGGGTGCGGGCGGGTGCGGCCGGTGCGGCGGTGCGGGCGGGTGCGCGGTGCGGGCGGGTGCGGCGGTGCGGCGGTGCGGCGGTGCGGGCGGGTGCGCGGTGCGGGCGGGTGCGGCGGTGCGGCGGTGCGGGCGGGGTGCGGCGGTGCGCGGCGAGTGCGGGCGGGTGCGGCGGTGCGGGCGGGGTGCGGCGGTGCGCGGCGAGTGCGGGCGGGTGCGTGGCGGTGCGGGTGGGGTGCCGCAGGTGGGCGGTGGGCGGGGCGCGGGCACGGGGCAGGTGGCGATGATCGTCTGCTGTTCAGGCGTTCGTCGGGCGGTGTGTCGGCTGTCCCAGCAGCAGACGATCACCGCAGCGGCGGGCGGCCGGGGCGCGGCGGGACGGTGGCCGGCTGCCCGGGCGTGGCAGGGCGGGGCGGTCAGCCGGCCAGGAAGGAGAACCGCACCTCGCGGGAGGGGTTGTCGCCGTTCGGGTCGACCAGGCAGATCGACTGCCAGGTGCCGAGCATCAACCGGCCGCCGAGCACCGGCACCGTCGCGTACGGCGCCACGAACGCCGGCATTACGTGGTCGCGGCCATGTCCGGGGGACCCGTGTCGGTGCCGCCAGCGGTTGTCCGCCGGCAGCACCGCGTCCAGCGCCGTGATCAGGTCGTCGTCGGACCCCGACCCGGTCTCGATGATCGCCACCCCGGCCGTTGCGTGCGGGACGAACACGTGCAGCAGCCCGTCACCGGCGCCGTCGACGAACCGCTCGGCCTGGGCGGTGATGTCCGAGACGGTGGGCCGCGTGCCGGTCCGAACCGTGATGACCTCGCTTCGCATACCGGTCAGTTTGCACCCGATCCCGGCCCGCCGCGCCCCGGCCGCCTGCCGCTGCGGTGATCGTCTGCTGCTGGGACAGCCGACACGCCGCCCGACGAACGCCTGAACAGCAGACGATCATCGACGCCCCCCCGTGCCCGCGTCCGTGCCCCGTGCCCGCGTCCGTGCCCCGTGCCCGTGCCCGCGTCCGTGCCCCGTGCCCGTGCCCGCGTCCGTGCCCCGTGCCCGTGCCCGCGTCCGTGCCCCGTGCCCGTGCCCGCCCCGCCCCGTGCCCGCCCCGCCCGCGCCCCAGTCGCGCCTTTCGTGGGGCAGCCGGTGTCGCAGGTGTTGGTTAGCCTCGCCCCCGTGACCACTCCTGTGCCCGACCCCGAGCTCGCCGCGCCGATCGTTGCCGTAACCGTCTATCCCGACCGTGCCCGGGTGACCCGGCGCGGCACCGTCACCCTGCCCGCCGGCGAGCACCGGGTCCGCATCGGCCCGCTGCCGGTCGGCCTGCACCGCGACTCCGTACGGGTCGGTGGGCACGGTCCGGCCACCGTGCTCGGCGTCGATCTCGTCAGGCACCACCAGGCGCGGACCGCCGACCCGCTCGCCGCCGACCTGGAGGAGCGGCGCCGGGTCCTGGCCGGTGAACTCGCCGAGTTGGCCGACGCCGACGCGGTGGAGAACCAGCGCGCCGAGTTCTTCTCCCTGCTCGCCCAGCGGGCCGGTGGCACCTACGCCCGGGCGCTCGCCAGCGGCGACGCCGCCCCGAACGACGTTGCCGGGTTCGCCGAAACGTTCGCCGAGCTGCTCACCGCCAGCAAGTCCCGCCAGCGTGGCACCACCCGCCGCCGCGACGAGGCCCGTGACGAGGTCGCCGCGCTCGACCGGCAGCTCAAGACGCTCGCCGAGCGGCGCCGCCCCGACCAGCTCTTCGCCGTGGTCATCGTCGAGGTCGCGGAGGCCGACGCCGAGGTTCAGCTCGAGCTGACGTACGTGGTCAGCAATGCCGGCTGGACGTCGACGTACGACGTACGGCTCGACGACGGCCCTGCCCAGCCGGGCGGCGCATCCGCCGAGCGGCTCACGCTGACCTGGTTCGGCCTGGTCATCCAGCACACCGGCGAGGACTGGCCGGAGTGCGACCTGGCGCTGTCCACCGCCCGGCCCGCCGACACCGCCACCGTGCCCGAGCTGCGGCCGTGGCTGATCGACCGGGTCCGGCCGATGCCGGTGCGTGCCGAGCCGATGTTCGGCGCCGCGTCGATGGCGGACGGCATGCCGGTACCGGCCGCGCCCTCCGGGCCGCCGCCCGGGGCGAGGCCGCGTGCCGGCGCCCCGGCGCCACCGGTCGCGGAACGGGCCGCGGCGGTCGAGCAGGGGCCGTCGGCGGCCACCTACCGGCCGACGCGGCCGGTGGCCGTGCCGTCGGACGGCAGCGCCCACCGGGCGACCGTGGCCGTGCTCGACCTGGCCACGGCGCTCGACTACGTCACCGCGCCCGTTCAGTCGACCGACGCGCACCTGCGCGCCACCGTGGTCAACTCCTCGGCGCACACCCTCCTGCCCGGTCCCGCCTCGGTCTTCCACGGCGGCGACTTCGTCGGCAGTACCCGGCTGGAGACGTGGGCACCGGGCGAGGAGGTCGAGCTGGCCCTCGGCCGCGACGACCGGGTACGCGTCGAGCGGGAACGGATCCGGCGCACCGCGAGCAAGGCGACGCTCGGCTCCACCCGGCGCCGCGAGGTCGAGTACCGCATCTCGGTCGCCAACCACACCCCGCGTCCGGCCCGGGTGACCGTGCTCGACCAGTTGCCGGTGTCGCTCGACGAGGCGATCATCGTACGTGACATCCGTCTCGAACCGGCGCCCGCCGAACGTACCGACATGGGTGAACTGACCTGGCGGCTGGCCATCCCACCGGGCGAATCCCGCGAGGTCCTCCTGGGTATCCGGGTCGAGACCAAGTCGGTGGAGCTGTCCGGCTGGCGTGAATAACGCCGTTCGCCGAGTGGCCGGCCGGCCACCGGTTCGGTAATGCTGTCGGACGTGACCACCCCGCAAGATCTCGATGAGCGGTTCCGGGAAGCGGTCGCCGGCCTGTCCGGCGCCGCGGCCCGGCGTCCGTCCGGCGGGCCGGTCCGCGACGGCAGCACCCTCACCGGCGACCGCGCCCTGGAACTCTTCGACGCCCAGCTCACCAGCCGCCACCTCGACCTCGCGGCCCGCTGGCTGCGCAGCTTCGGCGAGGGCTACTACACGACCGGCTCGTCCGGGCACGAGGGCAACGCCGCCGTCGCCGCCGCGCTGCGCCCCACCGACCCGGCCCTGCTGCACTACCGGTCGGGCGGCTTCTACTGCGCCCGCGCCGTCCAGGCCGGTGCGGAATCGTCCGGCGACCCGGAGGGTTCCGCCGGCCGGGGCGCCGGGCCCGGCGAGGGCGACGACGACCCCGGCCACCGGCCCGACGAACCGCTCGCCCGGGCCGCCCGCGATGTGCTGCGCGGCATCGTCGCCTCCGCCCACGAGCCGATCGCCGGCGGGCGGCACAAGGTCTTCGGCAACGCCGACCTGCACGTCGTCCCGACCACCTCGACGATCGCCTCGCACCTGCCCCGCGCGGTCGGCATCGGCTTCGCCATCGAGCGGCTGCGCCGGATGCCCACCGGCTCCGGCCCGTTCGCCCGGCCCGGCCCGGGTCCGCGTCCGGCCGGCGCCGACCGTACCGGCACCGCGACCGGGTCGGACTGGCCCGCCGACGCCGTCGTGGTCGCCTCCTTCGGCGACGCGTCGGTCAACCACGCCAGCGCCACCGCCGCCTTCAACACCGCCGGCTGGTGCGACCACGGCGGGCTGCGGATCCCGGTGCTGTTCGTCTGCGAGGACAACGGGCTCGGCATCAGCGTCCGCTCCCCGCAGGGCTGGGTCGCCGCCGCGCTGGGCAGCCGCCCCGGCATCCGCTACTTCGCCGCCGACGGCTGCGACCTCGCCGAGACGTACGACGTCGCCCGGGAGGCCGCCGACTGGGTACGCCGGCACCGCCGGCCCGCCGTACTGCACCTGTCGACGGTGCGGCTGATGGGCCACGCCGGCGCCGACGCCGAGGTCACCTACCGCCAGCCCGCCGAGATCAGCCGCGACGTGGCCCGCGACCCGGTGGTCGCCACCGCCCGCCTGCTCGCCGAGGCCGGGTTGCTCACCCCTGACGAGCTGACCGCCCGCTACGACGAGATCGGCTGGCAGGTGCGCCGGATCGCCGAGGAGGTGCTCGCCGAACCGAAGCTCGACAACGCCGCCGACGTCGTCGCACCACTCGCGCCCCGGCGCCCCGTACGCGTCTCCCGGGCCGTCGCCGACGCCGCCGTACGGGCCGCCGGACCCGGTGCCGCGGCCCGCGCCGCCGCGTTCGGCGACCACCTGCCCGAGGACGGCGGCCCGCTCACCCTGGCCCAGACCATCAACGCCACCCTCGCCGACGCGCTGCTCGACCACCCCCGCACCGTCGTGTTCGGCCAGGACGTCGCGGCCAAGGGCGGCGTGTACGGCGTCACGAAGGGGCTGCGGGAGCGGTTCGGGCCGAGCCGGGTCTTCGACACCCTGCTCGACGAGACGTCATTGCTCGGCCTCGGGCTGGGCTCGGGGCTCGCCGGCATCCTGCCGGTTCCCGAGATCCAGTACCTCGCCTACCTGCACAACGCCGAGGACCAGCTGCGCGGCGAGGCGGCCACGATGCGGTTCTTCTCCCAGGGCGCGTACCGCAACCCGATGGTGCTGCGGGTCGCCGGACTCGCCTACCAGGAAGAGGGCTTCGGCGGCCACTTCCACAACGACAACTCGGTCGCCGTGCTGCGCGACGTACCCGGGATCGTGCTCGCCGTGCCGGCGCGGGCCGACGACGCCGCGCCGATGCTGCGGTCCTGCCTGGCCAGCGCGGCCGTCGACGGCTCCGTCTGCGTCTTCCTGGAGCCGATCGCGCTCTACCACACCCGCGACCTCTACACCGAGGGCGACGGCGAGTGGTTGGCCCACTACGTCGGGCCGGACGGGTGGGCGGCCGGACACGTACCGGTCGGCCGGGCCCGGGTCTACGGGGTCGGCACGGCCGAGGACATCACGATCATCACGTTCGGTAACGGCGTACGGATGTCGTTGCGCGCCGCGGCCCGGCTGGCCGGCGAGGGGATTGGCAGCCGCGTCGTCGACCTGCGCTGGCTGGCCCCGCTGCCGACCGCGGACATCATCCGGGAGGCGTCGGCCACCGGCCGGGTGCTGATCGTCGACGAGACCCGCCGCTCCGGCGGGGTCGGCGAGGGCATCATCGCCGCCCTCGTCGATGCCGGATATGTCGGCTCCGCCCGCCGGATCGCATCGGTCGACACGTTCATCCCATTGGGGCCGGCCGCTCGTCACGTTCTGCTGACCGAAGATGCCATCACCCAGGGTGCCCATACGCTGCTGGCACGGTAAATTCCGTTGCACTCGGTGCGCCACTTGCATGTGGCGGCCCGACTGTGTGGACTTTGGCCTGCCGGCGTCGGACGATGCCGGGAAAGCTTGCCGGCGTCGTCCGACGCCGGCGGGAACGCTAGGAGAGGGAGGCACGCGACAGTGAGCGCGACCGCTGGTCAGGCCGCCGACGGCGTACGGAGCGTGGCGGACCGGTTCGGACTCGAACCGGGAAACGTCGTCATGGAGATGGGGTACGACGATGACGTCGACCACGATCTCCGCGACGCCCTGACCGACCGCTGCGGGGAACTGGTCGACGAGGACACCGACGAGGTCGTCGACGCGGTACTGATCTGGTACCGCGACGGGGACGGTGACCTGTTCGAGATCCTGACCGACGCACTTGGCCCGCTGGCCGACGCCGGCGTGGTGTGGCTGCTGACGCCCAAGGCCGGGCGCGGGGGGCACGTCGAGCCGAGCGACATCAGCGAATCGGCGTCGACCGCAGGACTCCAGCAGACGTCGACGATCAACGCCGGCAAGGACTGGAGCGGGGCGCGCCTGGTCGCACCCCGCGCTGCCCGCCGCAAGTAACACCCGGTGGGCGGGCCGCGCGGGGCGGCCCGCCGTACCAGGATCAGCCGTGACCGTCCCGTCACGGCTCTTTGTCATGCCTGGGAACCGTGGCCCGACCCGGTGTGGTCGGTGTCGGTGTCGGCGGCGGTGCGGGGGCTGCCGCCGATGACACCGGTGTGTCGGCCGTCACCCCGGCCGGGCATGGCACGCTAATGCCGTCGCGACGATCTTAAGGAGCTTGAATGCCGATCGAGGTTGGCGCCGAGGCGCCCGACTTTGTGCTCAAGGACCAGAACAACCAGGAGGTACGGCTCTCCGACCTCCGGGGCAAGAAGAACGTCCTGCTGGTCTTCTACCCGCTCGCCTTCACCGGCGTCTGCCAGGGCGAACTGTGCGAGGTGCGCGACAACCTCAACGCGTACGTCAACGACGAGGTCCAGGTGCTCACCGTCAGCGTCGACTCCGCCTACACCCACAAGGTCTGGGCCGACCGGGAGGGCTTCAACTTCCCGCTGCTGGCCGACTTCTGGCCGCACGGGGCCGTCGCCCAGGCGTACGGCGTCTTCAACGAGGTCGCCGGCATCGCCAACCGGGGTACCTTCGTCATCGACAAGGCCGGCGTCGTGCAGTATTCCGAGATGAACATGCCGGGCCAGGCACGCGACCAGGAAGGCTGGCGCAAGGCGCTGGCGGCGGTTTCCGCCTGACCGGCCGTATCCGCAGTGCGGTCGGCGGCGGTAGCAGGGTAAGCTGACCGCCGCCGACACGCTGCGAAGCGTCCGGGCGCGTAGCTCAGTGGGAGAGCACTCGCCTTACAAGCGAGGGGTCGCAGGTTCGAAACCTGCCGCGCCCACCCTTTGAACAGCACGAAGACGGGCCGCCGGATGACCGGCGGCCCGCTTGGTGAAGCATCTACCAGTTGCAGTTGGCGGCCGGGATCCAGCCGTCCTGCTCCGGTGCCTCGGCCCCGTGGCCGTAGTACCACGTCTGAATGTCACTGCCGCCGTAGATCGAGTGAACGCGGAAGCCCCGTCCGGGGCTCAGGGTGCGCAGGACGCCGCCCCAGGGCTGGTCGCGCAGCCAGGTGGACTGGTTGGTCACGCAGATGTCACCGGGGCGATCGCTGGCGACGGCCGGCGCGGACGCCACCACCGATCCGGCGGCGACGAGGGCCATGACCGCCAGCACACGTACAACGTTGCGCTTCATGCGCTTCCTCTCGATCGGGTGCCTTGCGAGCAGATTGATTATGCCCAACGCCACCGACATAACAAGTTGGACAGTCCGAACAGGAGGCTCCTGCAGGACGATCAAGCTGACGGAGGGGCGGCTGCGGCGGATCGGCCGGAGGATGGCCGGAAGCGGGCCCGCAGGCCGACCGGCGCGAGCCGCCCGAGAAACTCGGGGACGGCCGTCGCGACGTTCGGCGAATCGATGGTGTGGCGCTGGGCCAGGCGTGAGGTGGCGAGGGTGAGCTGCCGCATGGTCAGCGCCGACCCCAGACAGACCCGTGGGCCGGCACCGAACGGGAGATACGCGGCGCCGGGTGCCGGCTGTCCGGCGGCCCATCGGCCCGGTTCGAACTCGTCCGGTCGGGGCCACCACCGCGGATCCCGGTGGATCAGGTACGGGTTCAGTAGCACGTCGTCACCGGCGCGCAGCGGCCAACCGCCCAGGTCGACGGCCTTGTGGGCGGTGCGGGTCATTAGCCACACCGGCGGGTGGAGCCGGAGGACCTCCTTGACCACGGCCTCGGCCAACGGGAGCCGGGCCGCCGGTGGGGCCGTACCGTTGGTCGATCCGTCCGCCTCCGCCGCCAGTTCGGCGGCCAACCGTGGTCGCGCGGCGAGCTCCCGGACGATGGAGGCGAGCGCCGCGGCCGGCACGCCGTGGCCGCCCATGAGGATGCCGCGCAGGGTCGCCATGACGGCGGGATCGGGCATCTCCGGATCGGCGGCGAGCAGGAAGTCGAGCAGGTCGCCGGGGGAGGCCCGGGTGCCTGAGGCCCGCCGGCACCGGACGATCCCGGTCAGTGTCTCGACGGTCTGCCGGTGGACGCGGAAGAGCCGGCGGTGGCGGCGGAGCGGGAGCCACGCGGGAAACTGGTACGACGTACCGGCGAACGGCCGGGTGGCCTCGATGTTGTCGGCGAGCAGCCCGGGGATGCCGGTGGCGTCGGGGCCGAAGCAGTAGTCGGCGATCGCGGTGGCGGTGAACGTACGCATCGTGGTGAGCACGTCGACCTCGCGACCGGCGGCCGCGTCGATGACGGTGTCGAGGATCTCGACCGTCCGGCCGTCCGCCAGGGCGGCCGCCGTGTGGTTGAGCCCCGGCCATACGGACCGGCGTGCCGACATCCAGGAGTTGCCCTGGCTGACGGCCCGGCCGAGATTCCGCCCGGTGTCGAACGGCGCCAGTTCGGTCACGAAGCTGCGGCTGGGGTCGGCGAGCACGTCGTGGGCCAGTTTCGGGTCGATGACGAACACCGTTCGTTCGTCGTACGAGAACACGTCCCCGTACTCGCGGTGGCAGCGGCGGAGAAACCCGATCCGGTCGGCGTCGTATTCGGGGGTGTTGCCCATGAGCCAGTGCCCGCGCGGACCCGGTGGCCGCCGGCCCTCGTCGCCGCGTGGCATGTTCCCTCCGGGGAATCACAGGATCCCGGCCGGGGATCCTGTGATCGGTACCCGCCCACTGTCCGGGCGGTGGTGGGATCGTTCTACTGGTAGTTGTAGAACCAGTACGGGTAACGTCCGCTGACCTGCGATTTGCCGAGCAGGCGAGCGACGACGTGGCGCAGCGACCGACGCATGAACACCTTCCTGATATCGGTAGGGGTGAGTGTCTGGCCAGATGGTGCCATGCGATTCGGGCGTCCGGCAATGGGCTGTGCCCCGGCTGAGAATAGTCCCGATCTCATGCGCCGCCCGGGCCGTCGAGGCGGTATGCGCGGCGCTCCTGGAGTTGCGTGGCCTTGTCCAGGCGGAGGTCGTACACCTCGTGGATGCCCTGCATCGACTTCGCCGCCTCGCGGTCGACGACGGCACGCGGATCCTCGCCCGGCCGCACGTAGACCGGGAAGTCCGTGTAGTCGAAGGTGTCGCAGACGACGATCAGGTGGGTGGCCTGTTGCGCGACCCCCTGGTCGAACCAGCGGGACAGGTCCTCGAAGGTGGTTTCCACGATTCTCGTTCCTCGCGTTCGGGTCGCCGTGTTACCGGAGCGCTTCCGAGTATCGGACGAGCGGACAACGTTCCTGCCGGGGCGCTCACGGGCGGGCCCGGCCGGATAGCGGGCGGCGACGTGGGTACGTGCAGCGCATGGCAACGGTGCGCGATGTGACGTACGAACTGCTCCGCGAGCTGGAGATGACCACGGTCTTCGGCAACCCCGGCTCGACCGAAGAGCCTTTTCTGCAGGAGTTCCCGTCCGACTTCTGCTACGTACTCGCCCTGCAGGAGGCGTCGGCGGTGGCGATGGCCGACGGGTATGCGCAGGTCACCGGGCGGCCGGCGCACGTGAACCTGCACACCGCGCCCGGCACCGGCAACGGCATGGGCAATCTTGCCACCGCCTGGCACAACAAGACGCCGCTGATCGTCACCGCCGGCCAGCAGACCCGCGAGATGCTGCTCATCGAACCGCGGCTGACCGCGCTGCGCGCGCCGGAGCTGGCCCAGCCGTACGTCAAGTGGAGCTACGAGCCGGCCCGCGCCCAGGACATTCCGGGCGCGTTGATGCGGGCGTACGCCGCCGCGGTGCAGCCGCCGGGTGGGCCGGTGTTCCTGTCGCTGCCGTACGACGACTGGCAGCAGGAGGCGGTCGGTGGGCCGGTCGTACGGCGGGTCAGCACCCGGATCGGCGCGGACCCGGGGCGGCTCGCGGAGTTCGCCGAGATGCTCACCGGAAGCCGTACTCCGGTGCTGGTCACCGGGCCGGCGGTGGACCGGGCCGGTGGCTGGCCGGCCGCGGTCGCGCTCGCCGAGCGGCTCCGGGCGCCGGTGTGGTCGGCGCCGGCGCCCGAGCGGGCCGGCTTCCCCGAGGACCACCCGCAGTACCAGGGGGTGCTGCCGTTCGCGATCGGGCCGCTGACCGACAAGCTGAAGGGCCACGACACGATCCTGGTGATCGGTGCCCCGGTGTTCCGTTACTACCCGTACGTGCCGGGCGACTATCTGCCGTCGGGTGCCCGGCTGCTGCACGTCACCGACGATCCGGCGGAAGCCGCCCGGGCACCGGTCGGCGACAGCCTGCTCGGCGACGCCGCCCTGGTCTGCGCCGCCCTCGCCGAACTGCTGCCGGTGTCCGACCGGCCGGCGCCGCCGGTCCGGCCGGCCGCCGAGCCGCCGGAACCGGGTACGCCGATGTCGCCCGACTGCCTCTTCGCCACGCTGGGCCGGCACTGGCCGGACGACGGCGTACTCGTGCAGGAGACACCGTCGAACCTGGCCGCCCTGCGCCGGCGGCTGCCGGTGACCCGGCCGATGTCGTACTTCACCATGGCCAGCGGCGGCCTCGGGTTCGGGCTGCCGGCGGCGGTCGGCATCGCGCTCGGCGAACGGCACACCGGCCGGCAGCGCCCGGTGGTCGCGGTCATCGGCGACGGCTCGTTCCAGTATTCGGTGCAGGCGCTGTGGACGGCGGCGCAGCAGCGGCTGCCGGTCGTGTTCGTGGTGCCGGTCAACCGCCAGTACGCGATCCTGAAGTCGTTCGCCGAGCACAAGCACGCGTCCGGGGTGCCGGGGTTGGACCTGCCGGGGCTGGACATTCCGACGATCGCGCGCGGGTTCGGCTGCGAGTCGGCGGTCGTCGAGTCGGCGGACGCGCTCGCGGTGTCGTTGGCGGCCGCCCTACGTGCCCAGGGGCCCACCGTCCTGGCGGTCCCGATCACCTCCGACGTCCCCCCGATCCTGTAGCCCGGCCCGTTCGGCGGTTACGCGGGGGGTGCCGTGGGGTTGGGTGGGGTGGGCAGGGTCGGCAGTGCGCCGGCCGGGCCGCGCCAGCGGTAGATCCAGCGTCCGGCACCGTCTGCCGTCTGGAGTTCGTAGACCTCGGCGTCGTGCAGTTCGCCGCTGACGCGGTGATGGTGGGTCAGTGCCGGGCGGCCGTTGCGGTCCAGTTCGGCGGTGACGGTCGTACCCGCCGCCGGTCCGTCGACCAAGGGGATCTGCATGGTGGATGCCATGCCCCCATCCTGTGCGGATCTCGCGCCCACCGCAGCGAATCGGGACCTGCGCGGCCCCGGGCGGGCACCGGACGCGGCCGTCGCCGAAACCCGCGTCCGGCAGGCCCGGTGCCGGTGGACAACGGGGGATGGTTGCTGTTGCCGGCCACAGCGAATTCGGCGTATCCACAGCGAACTCGCTGTGGACCACGACAGCGGTGTTGCCTTCCCGCCCCCCGGACGTGTCCGGCCTTTCGGTCGCCGACGACCGGGGTCGGAGCGAATGGCGCCGTACCGGGAGGGAAATGGTGAGGCCCGGGGATGTGTCCAATCCCCGGGCCCTCGGTTTGTCGCCCAATTGCTCACGTCAACACGTTTAAGGGTGCGGATCATTCATGAGAACGCGGGTTTTACCATTAAACTACCGCCGCACGTTTGGAGCAGCGGGCGGGAGTTGAACCCGCATCCAGCGTCATCGTCCGTACCCGGTTGATTTGACGTTCGGCGACGAATGCTGATCCTGGAGCGATAGTCTGAGTTTCAAGAGGGGCTGCCTCTGCCAGTTGGGCTACTCCGGCCGGATGTGCCGGAGGGGGGACTCGAACCCCCACTGTCACCACCTCGATCAGCTTCAACTTCAGTTTCAGCCTCTGCGCTCGCGCGCATCCCCGCGCTCCCACGGGGAGTCCATGGAGGCTACCCGAACAGGTAGCCGAACACCGCCTCGCCGACCCGCCGGTCGGTCACCTCCGTGCCGTTGGCCTCCTCGCGGGCGAACTTGACCGCGTTCTGGAGTTTGGTCACCCGGTCGAGGAGTTCGTTGACCCGCCGGGCCGGCAGCGCGCCGGAGAACTTGACCGTCGTCCAGTAGCCGACCGCGACGTCCTCGTAGTAGACCTCGACCTGCGCCGGGTGCTTCTCCGTCGCCTCGGCCTTGACGTGGTTGCGGGGCACCTTCTTGGTACGGATGGTCCGCACCGGTTCGGTCCGCCACGAGTCGGTCGACTGGTCCTGCGTCCACGACTCGGCCGCGTCGAGCACCGGCAGCTTCTTGACGAAGGTGTGCAGGTCGGTGAGCTGCTTCTCGAGGAAGAGCAGGTAGGTGACGGGAGCGTCCTCGACGATCGTCCGGCCGTCGACGACCACGTTCGCCGTCGCGACGCGGTTGGCCCAGTCCTTGGTGGCGGTGACGTCGAAGAGCCGGGTCAGCGTCGTCCCGATCCCCCGCAGGACCTCCTCGGCCTGCACCTGGACCCGGGTCGATTCCGGTGGCAGCTGCTCACCCTCCTCGTCCTTCGGCTGGTAGGTGCGGGACAGCCCGGACAGCAGCGCCGGCTTCTGGACCGCCTGGTGGGCCTCGGTGAGCTCGGCGAACGACTTGCTCTTGACGCCCTTTTCCACGGCGATGATCTGGTTGAGCTTTGCCACGTCTTCTCCCATCTGGCACCGGGGACGGTAGCAACCGCCGGCACGTCCGGCGAATCCCTTTCCGGCGGCGGTGGTTCGTCGAGCCGCCCGGATCCGGGCGCGGAAGCGGCCTATCCTGGGGCCGGTCGTCGTGGAGGGGGAACGCGGGTGCTGGTCGTCCACGGGTTGTGGCTGGCCGGCGGCCGGCTCGCGTTGTGGGGTGAGGACTCGACGCTGCCGGACCGGCCGCCGCGGCGGGCGGGGCGCCCGCCCCGGGAACGGCCGCACCCGTTCGCGGCCGGCCACGCGGCCCTGGTCGACGCGCTCGACGCCGGCAAGGCGACCACCGACACGGCACTGCTGATGCTGCCGACCCGTGGCGGTCGCCCGCTCGACTCACCGGAACTGGTCCGGGTCGACGCCGATCGGCCGGCCCGGGGACAGGTCACCCTCACCGGCTGGCGGGTACCGATCCTGTCGTTCGACGCCGACCACGCGCTCGAACTGCTGCCCGGGCTCGACCACACCGGCCAGGTCGTCGGGGCCGGGCTGCGGCACCTGGCGACGCTCGCCGACTTCGCGGTCGACCTGGTGGCCCGCGGCCGGCTCCTGCCCGGCGTCGACGGCGACCGGGCGGTGTGGCGCCCGCTGCTGACCGGTGCCGACGCCGCGTGGGCGCGGGCGCTGGCCATGGCCCTGCCGCCGGCGGTCCGCGCGGCGGTCGCGGATCCGCCCGCGCCGGGGCCGGGTGGCGCCGCCACCGCCGGCCCGGTCCCGGGTACGCCCCGACTCGTCGCCGACGCCCTCGACACGCTCACCGACGCCGCCGCCCGTACGGCGCTCGACGGGGTGTCCCTGGTGACCGGCGGGCGGCGGGCGAGCGGGGCGGTCGCCGCGACCCGGTCCTGGCTCGGTGCGCTCACCGGGCGGCAGCGGACCTTCCCGGCCGGGGCGGCCGCCCGCGAGCAGTTGGCCGCCGAGCTGGCGAGTTGGCAGCGCGACGCCGCCGGCAGCCCGGTCCGTGCCTGCTTCCGGCTGGTCGAGCCCCCCGTCGAGGACGACGCGCCGTGGCTCCCCGGAGCCCCCGATCAGGCGCCGGACGGCGGTCCGGCCACCGGCTGGCGGGTCGAGTTCGCACTGCAGGCCGCCGACGAACCGAGCCTGGTCGTCGACGCCGAGCAGGTCTGGGCGGCACCGGACAGGTTGCCCGCGCTGGCCCGCGACCTCGACTCGCCGCAGGAGACGCTGCTCGCCGAGCTGGGCCGGGCCAGCCGGCTGTGGCCGCATCTCGACGCCGCGCTGCGTACGGCCCGGCCGGACGCCCTGCCGCTCGACGTCGAGGGTGCGCACCGGTTCCTGCGTGACGGTGCCCCGGTGCTGCACGCCGCCGGGTTCGGGGTGCTGCTGCCGTCGTGGTGGCGCAGACCCGCTGCCCGGCTCGGGGCCAGGCTGCAGGCCAGGAGCCGGACGGCGCCGGGCACCGTGGCCACCGCCAGCGCCGTCGGACTGGAGTCCATCGTGGACTACCAGTGGGAGCTGTCCCTCGGCGACGAGCCGCTGTCCGCCGCCGAACTGCGCGAACTGGCCCGGCTGAAGACCCCGCTGGTACGCCTGCGCGGCCAGTGGGTCGAACTGGACGCCAAGCGGCTGGCCGCCGGCCTGAAGCTGCTGCGTGGCGGTGGCGAGATGACCGTCGCCGACCTGCTCCAGCTCGGACTGTCCACACAGGATGACGAGCCGGAGTCGTTGCCGGTGCTGGGGGTGAGCGCCGACGGGCCGCTCGGCGACCTGCTCGCCGGACGGGCCGAACGGCACCTGGCCCCGGTCGACGAGCCGCCGACCTTCCGGGGGACGCTGCGGCCGTACCAGAAGCGGGGGTTGGCCTGGCTCGCGTTCCTGCAGTCGCTCGGGCTCGGCGGGATCCTCGCCGACGACATGGGGCTGGGCAAGACCGTGCAGCTGCTCGCCCTGCTGGCCGGCGACGGCCCGGACGCCGGGCCGACACTGCTGGTGTGCCCGATGTCGCTGGTCGGCAACTGGGAGCGGGAGGCCGCGAAGTTCGCCCCCGACCTGCGGGTGCACGTGCACCACGGCGCCGCCCGGGCACGCGGGCCGGAGTTCGCCGCGGCGGTGGCCACCGCGAACCTGGTCGTCACCACGTATTCGGTGGCGGCCCGCGACGCCGCCGCACTGGCCGAGACGGGCTGGCACCGGCTCGTCGTCGACGAGGCCCAGGCGATCAAGAACGCGGCGACCCGGCAGGCCGCCGCGGTCCGCTCGCTGCCGGCCCGGCACCGGATCGCGATCACCGGTACGCCGGTCGAGAACCGGCTCGCCGACCTGTGGTCGATCATGGAGTTCGCGAATCCGGGGCTGCTCGGGCCGGCGGCGACGTTCCGGCGGCGCTATGCGGTGCCGATCGAGCGGCACGGCGACGAGCCGGCCGCGCAGCGACTGCGCCGGATCACCGGCCCGTTCGTGCTGCGCCGGCTCAAGACCGACCGGTCGATCATCACCGACCTGCCGGAGAAGCTGGAGATGGACGTGCTGTGCAACCTCACCGGCGAACAGGCGTCGCTCTACCAGGCGATCGTCGACGACATGCTGGCCCGGATCGAGCGGAGCGAGGGCATCGAGCGGCGCGGGCTGGTGCTGGCCACCATGACCCGGCTCAAGCAGGTCTGCAACCACCCGGCGCTGCTGCTGCGCGACGGCTCGGCGCTGCCGGCCCGCTCCGGCAAGCTGGCCCGGCTGGAGGAGATCCTCGACGAGGTCGCGGCGGCGGGGGAGAAGGCCCTGCTGTTCACCCAGTACGCCGAGTTCGGCGCGATGCTGCGGGCGCACCTGTCGGCGCGTACCGGTCGGGAGGTGCTCTTCCTGCACGGCGGCGTGGCCAAGGCCGAGCGCGACGCGATGGTGGCCCGGTTCCAGCGCCCCGGCGGGCCGGCGCTGTTCGTGCTGTCGCTCAAGGCCGGCGGTACCGGCCTGACGCTGACCGCCGCCAACCACGTCGTACACGTCGACCGGTGGTGGAACCCGGCCGTCGAGGACCAGGCCACCGACCGGGCGTTCCGGATCGGCCAGCGCCGGTCGGTGCAGGTACGCAAGTTCGTCTGCGCCGGCACGGTGGAGGAGAAGATCGCGGCGATGATCGGCGACAAGCGGGGTCTGGCCGCGAAGATCGTCGGCACCGGCGAGCAGTGGGTCACCGAACTGTCCACAGCGGATCTGCGGGCACTGTTCACCCTCGACGCGGGCGCGGTGGTCGAGTGAGCGACAGCTTCGCCGACTACCGCCCGCCGCGCCCCGTCGAGGGTGGGCTGAGGGCGCGCAGCACGCGGGGCGCCATCGGCGAGTCGTGGTGGGCCCGCCGGTTCCTCGCCGTGCTGGAGTCGTTCGCGCTCGGCACCCGGCTCACCCGGGGCCGGTCGTACGCCCGCAAGGGGCAGGTGGTCAGCCTCGACGTGACCCCCGGCTCGGTCGACGCCACCGTGCAGGGCTCCCGCCCGACGCCGTACCGGGTGTCGATCGGGCTGCGGCCGTTTCCCGACGAGGTCTGGGACCGGCTGGCGGCGACCCTGGCCGGGCAGGCGTTCTTCAGCGCCCGGCTGCTCGCCGGTGACCTGCCGCCGGAGTTGGAGGAGGTCTTCGCCGCCGCCGGCGCCCCGCTCTTCCCGGCCTCGGTCGGCGAACTCGACCTGCGCTGCAACTGCCCCGACTTCGCGGTGCCCTGCAAGCATCTGGCCGCGGCGTTCTATCTGCTCGCCGAGGCGTTCGACGCCGACCCGTTCCAGATCCTGCACTGGCGGGGCCGGGGCCGCGACGAACTGCTGGCCCACCTGCGGACCCGGCGCGGCGACCCGGCCGGCCCCGGCGCGGAGGCTGCCGGGCAGCAGGCACTCCTGCCCGCCGGGACGTCCGGTGGGACGTCGGCCGGAGCACGTGCCGGTGGTGCCGGTCCGGCCGCCGGCGCCGCGGCGGTGCTGGCCGACATCCCCGACCCGCCGGTCGACGCGGCGCTGGACGGCTTCTGGCAGGCTCCGGTGCCGCTGCCGGCCCGGCCGGCGACGCTGCCGGCCGTACCGGATCTGTTGCTGCGCCAACTGGGACCACCGGCACCGTCGATCGGCGGCCCGGGCCTGGTGGAACGCCTGCGACCGGCGTACGAGCGCTTCGGTTCCGCCGGGCCCGAGGCCGACGACGTCCTGCCGCCGGGGCCGTAGGCGGTCCTAGCCCAGGGTCAGGCTCACCTCGGTCGTCCGGTCGGCCGCCACCGTCACCTGCTTCGACGCGGCCTGGTCGCCGCCGGGGACCCGTACGTTGGACGGTGCCCGCCCACCGGTGCTTCCGGTGGGCGGGCACCGGTCGGGGTCAGGCGGTCCGCCCGCCGTGCGTCGCGATGCCGTCGAGGATCAGGTCGAGGCCGGACTCGAACCAGGTCTGCCCGCGTGGCGGGAAGCGGGAGTCGACGAGCCGCCGCAGCCGGGGGTAGGCGTCCAACCGCTCGCCCCCCAGTCGGGTCTGCCACATCGCGCCCGGGCCGTCGGCGGCGGCGCCGGCTTGCGCGGTGACGGCGACGCGGGCGCTGCCCTGCAGGTAGTTGTTGATCGTCATGATCGCCTGCCCGGCCTGCTCGGGCGGCAGGTCGAGCGGTTCGAGGGCGGTCAACGCCCACTCCATGGCCCTGAGCGACTCCGGACCGAACGGGGGAGCCACCGTGGAGAAGGCGACCAGCACCCAGGGGTGGGCGAGGTACATCTCCCAGTCGTGCCGGGCGAGCAGGCGCATCCGCTCCCGCCAGTCGAGGCCGTCGGCGTCGGGATAGGCGTAGCGGCCGGTGACGGCGTCGACCATCGCCACGACCAGCGCGTCCTTGTTGGGCACGTGCCGGTAGAGCGACATGGTGCCGGAGCCGAGATGCTCGGCGACCCTGCGCATGGAGACCGCGTCGAGCCCGTCACGGTCGGCGAGTTCGATCGCCGCGGCGACGATCCGTTCCCGGCTCAGCGCCCGCCCGTCACCCACCGAACCACCCTCTGCCTACCGAAAGCGCCCTCTGCTCACCGAAACGCTCGTTCCGGTCGTCCCGCCCCCGCCGTTGCGCCCCATCCTATCGGCTGCGTACGGTGTACGCATAAGCGTGCGTACGCCGTACGCAGCCAAGTCTGGAGGAAGCCATGAAATCCCCAGCGAAGCCGGCCCGCCGGTGGCTGGCGCTGACCGTGCTGCTCCTGCCGGTTCTGCTGACCTCGATGGACATCTCGATCCTCTATCTGGCCACCCCGGCGATCGCCGCCGATCTGGCACCGAGCGCCAGCGAACTGCTGTGGATCCTCGACGCGTACGGCTTCCTGCTCGCCGGTCTGCTGATCCTGATGGGCAACCTCGGCGACCGGATCGGCCGCCGCCGGCTGCTCCTGGCCGGGGCCGTGGTCTTCGGGGTGGCGTCGCTGCTCGCCGCGTACGCCCCGACGCCACCGGCGCTGATCGCCGCGCGGGCGCTGATGGGCGTCGGTGGGGCGACCCTGATGCCGTCGACGCTGTCGCTGATCAGGAACATGTTCGACGATCCCGCCGAGCGGACCCGGGCGATCGGCCTCTGGACCGCCTGCTTCGCCGGCGGCTCCGCCCTCGGGCCGGTCGTCGGCGGCGTCCTGCTCGAATCGTTCGCCTGGGGATCGGTGTTCCTGATCAACGTCCCGGTCGTCGTGCTGCTGCTCGTGGTGGCCCGGTCGCTGCTGCCCGAATACCGGCACGCCCAACCGGAGCGGCTCGACCTCGGGTCCGTCGCGCTGTCCTTCGCCGCCATCCTGCCGCTGGTCTGGGCGGTCAAGACCGCCGCCGAGGAACGCGCCGTGACCGTGCCGGTGGCCGTCGCGGCCGCCGCCGGTGCCGCCGCCGCGACGGCCTTCGCCGTCCGGCAGCGCCGGCTGCGTACGCCCCTGGTCGAGGTACGGCTCTTCGCCAACCGGCGCTTCACCGGCGCCGTCGTCGCCGGGGCGCTGGCGATGTTCTCGCTCGTCGGGCTGATGCTCTACAACAGCCAGTACCTCCAGCTCGTGCTCGGCCGGTCGCCCCTGGTCGCGGCGCTCTGGCTGCTGCCGGTGCTGGCCGTCGTCGCCGTCACGGCCGCCACCGCCCCGCTGGTCGCGGCGCGGCTCGGGCCGGCCGCGGTCTTCGGCGCCGGTGCCGGTCTGGCCGCGATCGGGATGCTGGTGGTCGGCGGTACGCCGGTCCACGACGGACTGCTCCGGATGATCGTCGGGTCGGTGCTGGTCGGGGCGGGCATCAGCCCGCTCATGACGCTTGCCACCGACGTCGTGGTCGCCGCCGTCGACCCCGAGCGGTCCGGGTCGGCGTCCGCGCTGTCCGAGACCGCCAACGAACTCGGTGCCGCCACCGGCATCGCGGTCCTCGGGTCGATCGGCGCCGCCGTCTATCGTTCGTCCATCATGGACAGCCTGCCGGCCGACGTGCCGGCCGGGGCCGCCGACGCCGTGGCCGCCAACCTCGGCACGGCCGTCGAGGTCGCCGACCGGCTCCCGTCCGGTGTGGCCGAACCGCTGTTGGCCCTGGCCCGGCAGGCGTTCGTCGACGGGCTCGGTGCCGCGGCCCTGACCGGCGCGGCCATCCTCGCGCTGCTCGCCATGGTCGCGCCGATTCTGCTCCGCCGGGGCCGGCCGCTTCGGCGGTAGGTGGACGGCCGGAAAGGTGAGGCCCGGTGTCGGTGACCGCTGCTAGGTTCCCGGCGTGACCCAACCCCCGCCCCCACCGGCCGGCCCGGTGGCCGAGCCCGGCAACACCCCCGCCGCCGGGCCGTTCGACCCGTACCACGCGTCGCCGCAACCGGTGACCACCGGCGGATGGCCGGCTCCGCCGGCGCCGCCCCATCCGGTGTACCCGGGGGCGTCCTACCCGGCGCCGGCCAGCCCCGTCTATCCCGGGGCGCCCTATCCGGCACCGGCCGGCCCGGGGGGCTACGAGCCGTCGGGCGTGCCGCGGCCACGGCCTCCGGTCAACGGGCTTGCCATCGCCTCGCTCGTGTTGGCGCTGGTGACCCTTCTCCCGGTCAGCATCGTCACCGGCATCATCGCCCTGGTGCAGATCCGCCGGCGCGGCCAGCGCGGTAAGGGGCTGGCGATCGCCGGGATCGCGATCAGTGGGGCCGCGAGCCTGTCCCTGGTCGTCGCCGGGGTGGTCGGCGCCCTCGTCCGTGTCGGTGACCCACCGGCGCAGGATGAGCCGGCGCAACCGTTCTATTCGTCGGGCTGGGTGCCGGGCCACTGCATCGAGACGGTCGACGAGAGCGTCGGGCTCGAATGGCCGCCGACCAAGTGCACCGAACCGCACCAGGGTGAGGTCTTCGCGGTGTTCGACATGTCCGGGGCCGACTACCCGGGCGAGGACGCGGTCTGGCGGTACGCCACCACCGGGTGCGACCAGCGGTTGCCGAGCTATGCCCCGTCGGCAGACCTGGACGAGGAGTACATGATCTACTTTCCGACCGCCGAGACATGGCGCGACGGCGATCGGTGGATCATCTGCGTCGCGTACCACGAGGAGCCGCGTACCGGGTCCATCCGCGACTGACGCGGACGCCGGCCGCCGCGGCGGCCCGGTCGACCGGCTGCGCCGCGACTCAGCGGCGCAGCCAGAACGTCAGCGTGCCGGCCACGGCGAGCAGCACGGCGCAGATCGTGGCGGCCAGCCAGCCGCCCACGACGACGAGCGGTGGTACGGCGGCCCACAGCGCCACCACGACCGCGGTGACCAGTCGCCGTCGGCGGGTCGACGCCCGGTCGCCGACTCGGGCCACGAACTCCGGGTCGGTGCTGCGCAGCCGGCGGGTGATCTGTTCGAACCGGCGCTGGTCCTCTCTGCTGAGCATGGGTACTGGCCTTTCCCTCACGTCAACGGGCCGCTGCCGGGATACCCGTTCGGCGGGTACCTAACTGCTTCTCCTCCTGCTTCTTCGACTCCCGCTTAGCGCTTCCTTAAGTTTGGCTGTGCCGCCCGGACCGCCGCCCGATCCGGCGATCCGGGCCATGCGGCGCGCATCCGGACATCGGCGCTGCTCACGGTCATCCGGTCGGAGAATCGGCCAACCGGCGCGTCCGTACCCGCCTGAACGCTGTCTTAAGTGCCCGGTCCGGGCCGATCAGCTGACCTTGATGCGGGTCCGGCCGCTGGCTACCGTCCCGTGCAACCGAGCGCAGGCGACCCACCCCCCTGGGCCCGACACATCCCCTTGAGCATCGGAAACCCCCGGAGCGGACGCCGACCGCACCCGCCCGTCACCGCGGCGGTCGTGCCGGCGCCAGCATGAGAAGACGGAACGGTACATGCCTGACCAGAATGTGCCACCACACCGGGCGCGTGACGACGGTCGGCGGGCCGAGCGCCCGCGATCCGGCGCCCACTCCCACGGCGAGCCCCCCTACGCCCCGCCGACGCGGACGCCGTTCTCCGACGGATACGACCGGCACGCGGGCGGGCGGCACGGTGCGGACCCGTACGGCGGCCACCGCGCCGGCGACGGTCACGCGACCGGCGGTCACCGGGCCGGCGGGCAGTGGCCGGACCCGCGCCCGACCGCCGGGCACCCGGCCGGCAGGTATCCCGACGACGGGTACGTCACCGACAGGTACCCGACCGGTGGCTACGCCGCCGACGGCCACCCCGACCCGTCCGGTGACAACCGCCGGGGTCCGCGCTGGGTCGGCCCGCAGGGTGGCGCGGACGTCCAACCCGGACGGCCGGCCACGGACGTACTGCCCGACCTCGACGACGACGAGGACGATGACCGGCGCCGGACCGGCCGGCGCCGGGCGCTGATCGCGCTGACCGGTACGGCCGCCGTCGTCGCCGGTGGCACGGCGCTCGCGCTGTCGCCGCAGGGCGCCGGGCTGATCGACGCACTGCTGGGAACCGGCGGCGGGGACGCCACCGCACCCGCGGTCACCGACGGCAGCGCCGCCCGGCCCAGCGGGCAGCAGCCGAGCACGGTGCGTACCTACACCGAGCAGAACGAGAGCTACATGGGCTCGCGGGCCGGCGAGGTCCTGAAGAAGAACTCGCCGGTGACCGGCAAGAGCCACTCCGGACCGGCGTCGGCGGCCGCGGAGACGAAGGTGACCGTCAAGACGGTCCTGGCCAAGGACCCGGTCCGGCACCTCGCGCAGCGGGCCACCTTCGGCGCGACGCCGAAGGTGATGGCCGACATCGAGAAGCTGGGCATCGACGCCTGGCTGCGCGACCAGCTCGACCCGGACAAGATCGCACCGACGCCGGCGGAGCTGCGGCTCGCCGAGCTGAGAACGCTGAAGATGTCGATCCCGCAGTTGCGCGAGCAGCGCGAGGCGCTCGACGCCAACGGCGTGCACGCCGACGACGAGACGGTCTGGGCGACCATCGCCCGGCAGATCTGGTCGGACCGTCAGCTCTTCGAGGTGATGGTCGACTTCTGGACCGACTTCCTGCACGTGGCGGCGTACTTCGAGGGCTCACGGATGCAGCGGGCCTCGTTCGAGACCGAGGTGATCCGCAAGCACGCGCTCGGCAACTACGCCGACATGCTGGTCGCCGCCAACCGGCACCCGGCGCTGCTGACGTACCTCAACCAGGCCCAGTCCAGCAAGGACAAGGTCAACGAGAACCTGGCCCGGGAGAACCTCGAGCTCTACTCGGTCGGGGTCGACGGCGGTTACACCGAGGCCGACGTACGGCAGGCGGCGCTGCTGCAGACCGGCCGGGGTGTCCGCGAGGACCAGTACGTCTACCGGCCGGAGCGGCACTACGTCGGCGAAGTACGGATCATGGGCTTCCAGCACGCCAACAACAGCGCCGAGGGCGGCGAGGCGGCGGCCGACGCCTACTTCCGCTACCTGGCCCTGCACGAGTCGACGGCCCGGTACGTCGCCACGAACCTGGCCACCCGCTTCGTCTCCGACACCCCGCCGAAGTCGCTGGTCGACCGGCTGGCCAAGGCGTACACGACGAGCAAGGGCGCGATCAAGCCGGTGCTGATGAGCCTCTTCAGCGCCTCGGAGTTCTGGGCCTCGGTCGGCCAGAAGGTGCGCCGGCCGATGGAGTACCTGGTGGCGACGTACCGGGTGCTCGGGGTGTCGCCCGAGACCCCGGCCGGCTACCAGCACTCCAACGCCAACCGGACGGCGTTCGCCGAGGGGCTTCGGCAGATCAAGGGCAAGCTGGAGGAACTCGGCCAGTTCCCGGCCGGCCAGCCCACCCCCAACGGCTATCCGGACGTCTACGTCGCGTGGACCTCGGCCGGCACGATGGTCAACGGCTGGAACGAGGCCGGCAACATCCTCACCGGCAACCGGAAGATGTTCACCTACCGCCGGCCCGAGGAGCTGGTGCCGGCCCCGCCGGCCACGGCGGGCGCCTATCTCGACGCGCTGGCGCAGCGGCTGGTGTTCCAGAAGCTGACCGACGACCAGAAGAAGATCATTCTCGAGATCGCCGGGGTCCAGGCCGGTACGAAGGTCGACGCGACGTTCGACGGCGCCATCGTCCCCGTCGCGCGGGCGATCCTCGCTTCCCCCATGCACCACCTCCGGTGAGGCACCCGATGGAGAAGACTGTGCGATTTTCGCTGCACCCGACCTGCCCGGACCTGCACCGGCTCGGCCCGACCCGGGCCGACGCGCTGCTGCGCGCCGAGGCCGCCGCCGTCGCGGCCGAGAACGCCGCCGAACACGACCGCTTCCGGACGCTGAACAACGAGGAGGAGGCCCAGCAGGACGGACGCGGGGTGACCCGGCGTACGTTCGTCGCCGGCGCCGCCGCCACGGTGACGGCACTGGCCACCACCCAGTTCGTGTCGGCGCGGGCGTCGTTCGCGGCGACGCCGGGGGGCACGCTGGTGCACGTCTTCCTCTACGGCGGCCTCGACGGGCTCAGCCTGATCGCCCCGGCGGACGAGGACGACCTGCTCGCCCGGGTACGCCCCGACCTGGTCCTGCCCGACAACGACTCGATCGCGCTGGACCGCAACTTCAAGCTGACCAGCGCCTTCAAGCCGCTGGAGAAGCACCTGAAGGCCGGCCAGCTCGGCTTCGTGCCGGCGGTGTCCGACCCCCGGCTGTCCCGCAGCCACTTCCAGGCCGCCGACGCCTGCAACCTCGGTGGGCTGCCCAACGAGACCGCCGGCCGCGGCTTCCTCGACAGCCTCGTCGACGCACTCGGCCCCGGCACCGCCTTCCGCAGCGTCGGCATCGGCAGCACCCTGCCCCGGTCGCTGGTCGGCACCAACGGCGCGATCTCGCTGAACAGCGTCGGATCGCTGAACCTCAACGGTGACGGCCGGTACCGCGACGCCACCGCCGCGGCGATCAGGGGCCTGTTCACCGGCATCAACCACCCGGTCGAGGAGTCGGTGCAGTCCGGCCTCGCCGCGCTCGCCACCGCGCAGAAGCTCGCCGCGCAGGGCTACGAACCGGCCGAGGGCGTGAAGTACGAGGGCGTCGGCAACGCGTTCCGCCAGCTCGCCCACCTGATCAAGGGCGGCGCCAACGTCCGGGTCGCCACGATCGGCATGGGTGGCTACGACACCCACGAGAACCAGGGCAGCCGCGACGGCGGCTACCTGCACCGCCGGCTCGGCGAGCTGGCGTCGGCGCTGGCCGCGTTCTTCGACGACCTCGGGGACAGGGCCGCCGACGTCACCGTCATGGTCTCCAGCGAGTTCGGCCGCCGGGTCGCCCAGAACGGCAGCGGCACCGACCACGGCCACGGCGGCGTGGTCACCGTGCTGTCCGGCAAGAAGCTGGCCGGCTCACTGCTCGGCGACTGGCAGGGGCTGGACAAGCTCGACAGCGGCGACGTGCCGGAGTTCAACAACATGTTCCACGTGTACGGGTCGGTCGCGCAGGGCCGCTTCGGCCTCACCGACGCCGAGGTGGAGAAGATCTTCCCCCGGCAGAAGTACACGCCGGTGAAGCTGTTCGCGTGACCACCGAACAGCCGGGGGACCGTCGACCGGACCGCCGTGGGGGTGCCGCGGCGGTCCACCCCGTCTCGCCGGCCGGTCGCCGTACCGGAACCCCGTCCCGGACCGGCGACCGGCCGGCGGCCTCGCCGCCGCCCGTCGTACCGGCCACGGTGCCGCCGCGGCGCGGCGCGGCCGGCCGGCGCGGCGTCCTGTTGCTGCTCTGGGGCGGGCTGCTGGGCAGCGTCGTGCCGTGGTGGCTGGACACCCCGGCCGGGTCGCTCGACAGCGCCGGCGAGATGCTGACCGCCGCCGGGCGGATCACCGGCCTCTTCGCCGGCTACGTACTGCTGGCGCAGATCCTGCTGATGAGCCGACTGCGCCCGCTGGAACGCTGGGTCGGCGCCGAGCACCTGACCCGCTGGCACCGCGACACCGGTGCCGTCCTGGTGGTCGCCGTACTCGCGCACATGACCCTGATCGTTCTCGGCTACGCCCGGCTGGACCGGATCTCGGTGCCGGGCGAGGTGCGCCTGCTGCTCACCGACTACCCGCACATGGTCGCCGCGTTCGCGGCCGCCGGGGTGATGGCCCTGCTCGGCCTCACCGGCATCCGGGCGGTCCGCCGGGCCCTGCCGTACGAGCTGTGGCACGTCGTGCACCTGTCGGGCTACGCCGTGCTGCTGCTCGGCTTCGGGCACCAGTTCGCGCACGGCCAGCAGCTCTTCCGGCCCGGCCCGGTCCGCACCCTCTGGATCGCCATGTACGCGGCGGTGCTCGTCGCCCTGCTGTGGGGCCGGGTCGTCGAGCCGCTGGTGTTCAACTTCCGGCACCGGCTGCGGGTCGCCGACGTGGTCGCCGAGAGCCCGGACACCGTCTCGGTCTATCTGACCGGCCGGCGGCTCGACCAGCTGGAGGCGCTCGGCGGCCAGTTCTTCCGCTGGCGGTTCCTGGCCCGCGGCTGCTGGTGGCAGGCCCATCCGTTCTCGGTCTCGGCCGCCCGCAACGGCCGCTGGCTGCGGATCACCGTCCGGGTCGTCGGCCGGCACACCGCCGACCTGCGCGACCTGGAACCGGGTACCCGGGTCTGGGCCGACGGCCCGGCCGGCACCTTCACCGCCGCCCACCGCACCCGCGACAACGCCCTGCTCATCGCCGGCGGCAGTGGCATCGGTCCGATTCGGGCCCTGCTGGAGGAACTGCCGCCCGGTGCGGCGCTGATCTACCGGGCCCGTACGCCCGCCGACGTGCTCCTGCAGGGCGAACTGGACTGGCTGGCGCGGGCCCGGGCCACCGACATCTGGTACGTCATCGGCTCCCGCGACGATCCCGGGCCCCGGCAGGTGCTCAGCGCCGCCGGGCTGCGGCACCTGGTTCCCGACGTGGCCCGCCGCGACGTCTACCTGTGCGGCCCGCCCGGACTGGTCGAGTCGACGGTACGGGCACTGCGCAGGGCGGGCGTGCCGCGCCGGCGGATCCACCTGGCCGCGTTCGAGTTCTAGGGAGATCCGATGCGCCGCACCGTTCTCGGCCTCGCCGGCCTGGCCGCCGGCACCACCCTGCTCGTGGTGGTCAAGGGCGCCGCCGCCTCGGGTCCCGCCGCCCCGTCGCCGGTGCTGGCCGGGCCGACCGCCGAACCGCCGTCCGGCATGCCCCCGTCGCCGTCCGCCGGGCCGACCGACCCGGCGCCGGAGACTCCGTCCGCGTCCCCGTCGGAAAACGCCGCCCCGTCGGCCCGGCCGTCCCGGTCCGCGCCCGCCCCCGGGCCGACCCGGACCGGTGCGGCGCCCGCGCCGACCCGTACGACGGCGGCCCCGCCACCGGCGACCGGGCCGTACCGGGTGACCGGACCGGTCGCGTCCAACGACTACGGCGCGGTCCAGGTGCAGATCACCATCTCCGGCGACCGGATCACCGAGATCCGGACGCTGGAGATGCCGGAGAGCTCGTCGCGCTCCAGCCAGCTCAGCGCCCGCGCCGAACCGCTGCTGAAGGCCGAGGCGCTGCGCGAGCAGGGTGCCGACCTGGACACCGTTTCCGGCGCCACCTACACCAGCCAGAGCTACCGGGAGTCGTTGCAGGGCGCGCTCGACGCGGCCGCCCGGGGGGAGCGTGGCTGACGTGGCCGGCCGGGCGGGCGGGACCGACCCGGGCCGGCGGCTGCGGCCCGGCCTGCGCCGGGTCGAGCAGGTCATGGGTACGGCGGTCAGCCTCGACCTCGCCGACCCGCTGGCGTCATCCACCCTGGACGATCTGGCCGACGGGGTGTTCGCCTGGCTGCGCCTGGTCGACGCCCGGTTCAGCACCTACCTCGACGACAGCGAGGTGTGCCGCCTCGACCGGGGCGCACTGTCGACGGCGGACGCGTCGGACGACCTGCGGGCCGTACTGGGGCGCTGCGCCGAGCTGTGGGGCGAGACCGACGGCTACTTCGACGCGTACGCCACCGGTCGGCTCGACCCGTCCGGCTACGTCAAGGGCTGGGCGGTGCAGGTCGCCTCGGACCGGCTGCTCGCCGCCGGCGCGGCCAACCACTGCCTGAACGCCGGCGGTGACGTACGGGTCCGCGGCCACGCCTCGTCCGGGCGACCGTGGCGGATCGGCGTACGGCACCCGTGGCACGCCACGAAGGTGGCCTGGGTGCTGGCCGGCACCGATCTCGCGGTGGCCACGTCCGGGGTGTACGAGCGCGGCCACCACGTCGTCGACCCGCGCACCGGCCGGGCCGCCCGTGGGCTGCGCTCGGTCACCGTGGTCGGCCGGGACCTCGGGGTCGCCGACGCCTACGCCACGGCGGCGGTGGCGATGGGCCGGGCGGGCGCGGACTGGCTGGCCGGGCGGGCCGGCCACGAGTGCGCGGTGGTCGCCGACGACGCGACCTGCCTGCGGTCCGCCGGCCTGCCGGTCGTCGTCGACGGGGCGGGCGGAGCCGGCGCCGACCCGGCCCGGGAAGGCCCGGATGGTGCGGATACGCCGTTCAGGGGATCGACCGATGATCTTTATCGCACTAGGTTGTGACCTGACATGTCCGCCCCCACCCGTGCCCACGCTCTCCCCGTCACTCCCGTCCCGGACGGGGCGGGCGACGGGGCGGTGGCGTGTGGCCCGGCGTTCAGGCGGCGTGGTGCAGTGTGGACGGTCGCCGGGGCAGCGCCCGGGTCGCCGGCCGCCGGGCACCGAGCGCGTCGACCAGCATCGCCTGTACGGCGTACGAGTCGGGCAGCCGCCACCGGCACTCGTGCGGGGCCACCATCCAGCGCACCGGCCCCTCGGGCAGCCGGGTCGGCGGTGCGGGC
Organism: Polymorphospora rubra; assembly: GCF_018324255.1. Classification (GTDB taxonomy): domain Bacteria; phylum Actinomycetota; class Actinomycetes; order Mycobacteriales; family Micromonosporaceae; genus Polymorphospora; species Polymorphospora rubra. Next base: position 625,931 of record NZ_AP023359.1, on the reverse strand, counting down.
ACCCACGACCCCGGCCCGTGCCGGACCACGTCGAGGCGCTCCTCCAGTTCGGGGCGCAGCGGGTCGCCGGGGCGTACCAGGAACATCCAGCGTGCCGTCGGCGTCACGGCGACCGGACCGCGGACCCGCGGCGGGGTGGAGCCGAGCCCGGCGTGCAGGCGGGTCGCCCCGAGCACCCGCAGGCCGAGGAAAGCGGACACCTCCAGGGCGTCGAAGGTGTGCCCGGTGGCCAGCAGCACGGCGTGCGGCCGGCGGCGCCACCACCGGCGGATCCGGGCCGGGTCGGCGCTGGCGGTCCGCTCCCAGTGTTCGTCGGCCGGATGGCAGCCCGTCGTCGGGCAGCCGGCCCGGTCGCAGGCGAACCGGCGGCCGGCGAGATAGGCGCCCGGGGTCACCGGCCAGCCGTGCCCGGCGAACCGGCCCGCGGCGCGCCGCAGGCGCAGCCGCTCGAAGCTCGTGAATGGTCGCAGTGTCCACCGCATGTCAGGGAACCCCCACGTGGGCAGTCGGGCGTCATATCAGGCGCGCGGCATCGTCACTAAACACGACACGCCGTCGTTGCGTACTCGAAGAGCCGTTTGCAACTTGCATCGAAAACTACGAGCATCGGTCAGCAATGTGACGTACCAGCTGTGCGACCAGCACTTGCGGGGTGTCACCGGCGCCGCCGCGCCCTGACCGGGGGAACAGGGCACCACTGCGCCCGACGCAGTCCCGTCGGGGGGACTCTGAAGCTCGCGGCCCGGAAACGCCGCCGAAGCGAGGGGGAGGAACGGACGTGGACGAACTGCCCATCGGGCGCCGCGTCGCATACTGGCGGTCCCGCCGGAAGATGTCGCAGCAGGTCTTCGCCGACCGGCTCGACAAGTCGAAGAGCTGGGTGGACAAGGTCGAGCGGGGGGTCCGCCGGCTCGACAAGTTCTCGGTCGTCTACGAGATCGCCGACGTCCTCCAGGTCGACGTCCAGCTGCTGGTCGGCAAGGAGCCGGAACGGCGGCCGGACAGCGTCAACTGCATCGACCAGGTCGAGGTCGACCAGATCCGGGCCGCCCTGGAGCGGTACGACTCCATCAGCGCCTTCTTCGACGCCCCGCGCCAGCCGCCGCCGCTGGGGGAACTGCGCAAGGCGGTCAGCCACGCCTGGCTGACCTACCAGCACGCCAAGTACGGCGTACTGGCCCGTGCGCTGCCGAAGCTGGTCCGCGACGCGCAGTGCGCGGACAGCGCCTACAGCGGCGGTCCCGAGGGCCGGGGCGCCGCCCACCTGCTCGGCCAGGTCTACCAGATCGCGTCGTCGGCGCTGCGCAAGGTCGGCGAGCACGAACTGTCCTGGCTCGCCGGTGACCGGGCCATCGCGGTGGCGCAGCGGGCCGGCGACCCGCTGCTGGCCGGTGTCGCCACCTACCGGGTCGGCAACGCCCTGCTCGCCCTGGGCCGGGCGCGGCCGGCGCTGGAGGTCAACGTCAACGTCGCCAACCGGCTCGCCCCCGGCGGCGCCGGGACGGCCACCCCGAACGGCTGTCGGTGTACGGGATGCTGCTGCTCCAGGGCGCGATGGCCGCCGCCCGGATCGGCGACAACGCGACCGTACGCGACCTGCTGCACAGTGCCGGCGAGGCCGCCGACGTCGTGGGCGAGGACCGGAACTTCTACTGGACCAGTTTCGGCCCGACGAACGTACGGCTGCACCGGGCCGCCGCCGCCGTCGAACTCGGCGAGGGGCGCCACGCGGTCGAGACCCATGAGAGCATCGGAGAGGGCTTCAACGCACTGCTGCCCGAGCGCCGTGCCCACCACTACCTCGACATCGCCCGCGGCTACAGCCAGATCGGTGACGTGGAGAAAGCCAGCGAGATGCTCCTCGAGGGCGACCGCCTGGCCCCGTCCGAGATCCGGTGCCGGCCGATCGCGCACGAGGTCATGGCCGACGTACTACGCCGAACGCGTGGTGCGCCGCCGGCGCCGGTGGCAGAGTTGGCGGAGCACATGGGGGTCGGTGTATGACGCGGGGACCGACCGCGTGAGGGGGTACACGGCGCGGGTGCTGTACATCATCGCCTGTGGCTCGCCGCTCGCCCGCAACGTGGGGCGACTGGTGGCCCTTGCCCAGGACCGGGGGTGGAACGTGTGCGTCGTCACCACCCCCGACGGCCGCAAGTTCGTGGACGTACCGGCCCTGGCCGCACAGACCACCCATCCGGTGCGCACCAACTACAAGAACCCCGGCGACCCCGACGTGCTGCCGCCGCCCGACGCCATCATCGTCGCGCCGGCGACGGTGAACACGGTCAACAAGTGGGCCGCCGGGATCGCCGACACCCTCGCCCTCGGTCTGCTGGTCGAGGGGCAGGGACGAGGGCTGCCGATCGTCGTGATGCCGTACACGAACTCCGCGATGGCGGCGCACCCGGTGTTCCGCGACAACCTGACCCGGTTGCGGGGCTGGGGGTGACCGTCCTCTTCGGCGACGAGGTGATGCCGCTGCACGCGCCGGGTACGGGGGAGAAGACCCTCGACAGTTTCCCGTGGCAGCTCGGCATCGGCGCGCTGGAGGCCGCCGTGAGCGTCGACGGCCACCGCCCCTGACGGTCGCCCGGCCCGGCCCCGACGACGTGGCCGGCAGCGGGGCGGCCGGGCGCGGCCGACGCGGGCTCCGAGCCGGGTCGTAGCCGGTAAGCTGGGCCGCCGTGAGTACAACTGGATCGCGGCCGGTGCCGGTCGACGGCGCTCCGGACGGGGCGGCCGACCGCCCGCACACCGTCGGTGACGTCGTCGCGGCACTCGAACGCCGCTACCCGCCGGTCTGGGCCGAGCAGTGGGACCGGGTGGGGCTGGTCGTCGGCGATCCGCAGGCCCCGGTACGGCGGGTGCTCTGTGTCGTCGACTGCGTGCCGGAGACGGTCGACGAGGCGATCGCGGTCGGCGCCGACCTGATCCTGGCCCACCATCCGCTCCTGCTGCGCGGGGTGTCCTCGGTCGCCGTCACGACCTACAAGGGCCACACCGTCCACCGGCTGATCAAGCACGACATCGCCCTCTACGTGGCGCACACCAACGCCGACGTGGCGAGTCCCGGCGTGTCCGACGCGTTGGCCGCCCGGCTCGGCCTGACCGACCTGCGCCCGCTGCGTCCGGCGGCCCCGGACGGCCCGGCCGCCGGCGGCGGGCGCGGGGCCGGCCGGATCGGCCGGCTGCCCCGGCCGATGACGCTCGCCGAGCTGACCGCGCTGGCCGCCGCCGCCCTGCCGGCCACGGCCTGGGGCGTACGCGCCGGCGGCCCCCCGGACCGCCGGATCGAGACGGTGGCGGTCTGCGGCGGGGCCGGCGACTCCTACCTCGGCGCCGCCGTCGCCGCCGGCGTCGACGCCTACCTGACCGCCGACCTGCGTCACCACCCGGCCAGCGAGCACCTGGCCGAGGGCGGCCCGGCCCTGCTCGACGCCGCGCACTGGGCGACCGAGCGACCCTGGCTGGACGACGTCGCCGACCACCTGCGGGCCGACCTCGGCCTACCGGTCACCGTGTCCGATGTGGACACCGACCCGTGGACGCTGCACGCCACCTCCGTACCCACCCCTAAGGAGCCCGTTCCGTGAAGGCCGACCCGCAAGCCCAGCGTCGCCTGCTCGACCTCCAGGCGATCGACACCACCCTCGCCCAGCTCGCCCACAAGCGGCGCACCCTGCCCGAGCACGCCGCGCTCGACGAGCTGGCCCGGGAGCTGTCGGCGCTGGAGGACGAGCGGGTCCGCGCCCAGGTCACCGTCGACGACCTCGACCGCGACATCGCCCGGCTGGAACGCGACATCGAACAGGTCCGGGTCCGCAAGGACAAGGACCAGGACCGGCTGACGGCCGGCCGCGGCCCGGCCCGCGAACTCGAGGCCCTCCAGCACGAGCTGAACTCGCTCAACCGGCGGCAGACCGAACTCGAGGACGCCGAACTGGAGCTGATGGAACAGCGGGAGACCGCCCAGGCCGCCGTCGACGAGGTCGAGAGCCGGCTCGCGCAGACCCGGGACAAGCGGGCGGCGACCGAGGTGACGCGCGACCAGGCGCTGGCCGACATCGCCAAGGAGGAGGACTTCAAGACCACCTCCCGCCAGCCGCTCGCCGCCGACCTGCCCGCCGACCTGGTCACCCTCTACGACAAGATCCGCGAGTCGTCGGGCGGCCTCGGCGCCGCGCTGGTCACCCACGGCCGGTGCGGCGGCTGCCGGCTGGAGCTGTACGGCGCCGACCGGGCCCGGATCAAGGCCGCCCCCGCCGACGACGTGGTGCGCTGCGAGGAATGCCGGCGCATCATGGTCCGTACCGCGGAATCCGGTCTGTGACCGGCGGTCCGAAGGTCGTCGTCGAGGCCGACGGCGGGGCGCGCGGCAACCCCGGCCCGGCCGGCTTCGGCGCGGTCGTCCGCGACGCCGGCACCGGCGAGGTACTCGCCGAACGGGCCGAGGCGATCGGCGTGGCGACCAACAACGTCGCGGAATACCGAGGCCTGCTCGCCGGCCTGGAGGCCGCCGCCGAGGTCGGCGCCAGTGCGGTCGACGTACGGATGGACTCCAAGCTGGTGGTCGAGCAGATGTCCGGCCGGTGGCAGATCAAGAACCCGGGCCTGCGGCCGCTCGCCGCGCAGGCCGCGACCCTGGTCCGCCGCTTCGACTCGGTCACCTTCGGCTGGATCCCGCGCGAGCGCAACAAGCACGCCGACGGGCTGGCCAACGCGGCGATGGACCGCGCCGCCGGCAAACCGGCCCGCGGGCCGGCCGGGGCCGTCGTCACCGCCGCCGAACCCGGCGCGGTCGGACCCGCGCGGGCGGCCGCACCGGTCCCCGGTGCGGCCGCCGGCGGGCTGGACGAGGAGGCCCGCCAGGTCGCCGGACCCGACTCGGCGGCCCGGGCCCAGGCCCGGGAGGTCGCCGCGCGGGCGGCGGCGAAGGGCGGCGCGGCCCGGCCGACGTGGGAACCCCGGCCGGCATCGACGGCGACCCGGCTGGTGCTGCTCCGGCACGGCGAGACCGACTTCACCGCCCAGCGGCGCTACTCCGGACGCGGCGACGTGCCGCTGTCCGAACGTGGCCGGGCCCAGGTGGCCGCCGCCGCCGACCGGATCGCGCGACTCGTCGGCGACACGCCGGTCACCGCCGTGGTCACCTCACCGCTGTCCCGCTGTACGGCCACCGCCGAAGCGGTCGCCGCGACGCTCGGCGGCCCGCCGGTGGTCGTCGAGCCGGACCTGATCGAGGTCGACTTCGGTGCCTGGGAGGGACGCACCTTCGCCGAGGTACGCGAGCGCTGGCCGGCCGAACTCGACCGGTGGCTGGCGTCGGTGGCGGTGGCGCCGCCCGGTGGCGAGTCGTTCGCGGCGGTCACCAAGCGGGTCCGCCGGGTCGTGGCGGGCCTGCTGTCGACGTACCCGGGTGGGACCGTGGTGGTGGTCTCGCACGTCTCGCCGGTGAAGATCCTGCTGCGTGACGCGCTCGCGGCCGGCGACGCGTTCCTGCACCGGCTCCACCTCGACCCGGCCGGACTGTCCGTAGTGGACACCTGGCCGGACGGCAACGTCTCCGTACGCACCGTCAACGACACGGCCCACCTGCGCTGAGAGCCGAAAGCCGCCCCCGACGCCGCGCGCCGGGGGCGGCTTTGTCGTTGATCAAGGGGATGTCGCGGGCGAATCAGGCATGGATCGCCACGTTTCCCCTCGACCGGCGTTTCCCCTCGACCGGCGTTTCCCCTCGACCGGCGATTCCCCTCGCTCGGCGCTTCGGTCCGGTGTCGTGGGGTCCCTGGAGCGGGTGGGGATTGACCCGGGTCGCCGTTCGGCATACCTTCATCAATCAGCAAAGTTTCCTAACTAATTTCGGCTCCAACCCGCCAGGGAGTGCGAATGCGCAGACATCTCGGCCGCCGCGTCGCGGCCGTCGTCGCCACCGTCGCCGTGCTGGTCACCGTCGCCCCCGCCAACGCCGCCAGCGCGTTCGGGGGCAACCGGGACCGCGACGGCTTCCACAAGGTCGGCTACTTCACCCAGTGGGGCATCTACGGCCGGGCCTTCACCGTCAAGAAGCTCCACGACTCCGGTGCCGCCGCCCGCCTCACCCACGTCAACTACGCCTTCGGCAACGTCTCCGAGGACGGCCGCTGCTACATCGACGGCGGCCCCGGCGAGGGCGACCCCTGGGCCGACTACCAGCGGCCGGTGCCCGCCGACGAAAGCGTCGACGGCGTCGCCGACACGTGGGGCGAACCCCTCAACGGCAACTTCGGCCAGCTCCAGAAACTCAAGACCCTGCACCCCGACCTCAAGGTGATGATCTCGCTCGGCGGCTGGAGCTGGTCGACGTACTTCTCCAACGCGGCCGTCACCAAGGAGGCCCGGGAACGCTTCGTCGCCTCCTGCATCGACCTCTACATCAAGGGCAACCTGCCCAACCCCGACGGCAGCGCCGGCGGGCCCGGCGCCGCGGCCGGCCTCTTCGACGGCATCGACCTCGACTGGGAATGGCCCGGCTCGGCCGGCGAACCCGGCAACGTCATCCGCCCCGAGGACAAGCAGAACTTCACCGCACTCGCCGCCGAGTTCCGTCGCCAGCTCGACGCCGTCGGCCGCACCGACCGCAAGCACTACGAGCTGACCGCGTTCGTACCGGCCAACCCGACCGCGATCGACGCCGGCTTCGAGGTCCGCAAGGTGCTGAAGAGCTTCGACTTCGTCACCGTGCAGGGCTACGACTTCCACGGCAGCTGGGAATCGGTCGCCAACCACCAGTCGGCGCTGCGGGTGCCGGCCGGCGCCACCGAGCCGGCGTACTCCGTCGACCGCACCATCGACGCCTGGACCTCCCGTGGCGCGCCACGCGACAAGCTGGTCCTCGGGATCCCGTACTACGGGCGGGGCTGGACCGGGATCACCGGCAGCCGCACCGGCCTGTTCGGCAACTCGACCGGCCCGGCGCCGGCGACGTACGAGGCCGGCTACGAGGACTACAAGCTGCTGAAGAACCTGGTCGGCAAGAACGGCTACCGGGTGCACCGCGACCTGCGGGCCGGCCACGCCTGGCTCTTCGACGGCACCACCTTCTGGACGTACGACGACCCGGCCGTGGTGCTCCAGAAGGCCCTCTACATCCGGACCAAGGGCCTCGGCGGCGCGATGATGTGGTCGCTGGACGGCGACGACGAGAACGCCACCCTCACCCGCACCATCCACCTGGGCCTCTGGACCCCGTAACTGGTCTGCCCCGGGGGCCGCGCCTCGGCGCGGCCCCCTTGATCCGCGTGATCAGGGACTTTGTCGGGCGTGTCGTCGGTGTGTCGGGGTGTCCGGTCCCTGATCACGCGGATCAAGGGCGGGCTGGGCTGCTCCGCCGACCAGCCCGTAGGATTGTCGGCGCGACGGACGAGTCGATCGGGCGGCCGCGTCGGCGGGTGCGAACCCGCCGCCGAGGAACGTCCGGACTCCACAGGGCAGGGTGGTTGCTAACGGCAACCCGGGGCGACCCGCGGGAAAGTGCCACAGAAAACAAACCGCCGGACCGGACAACCGGCCCGGTAAGGGTGAAACGGTGGGGTAAGAGCCCACCAGCATCCCGGGTGACCGGGATGGCTCGGTAAACCCCACCCGGAGCAAGGCCAAGAAGGGCCGTGGTCGACAGACGACGGCCTGCGCAGGCGTTCGAGGGCGGCCCGCCCGAGCCTGCGGGTAGGCCGCTCGAGCCTGCCGGCGACGGCAGGCCCAGATGGATGGCCGCCGCCGACGTCACCGGTCCGCCGGTGGCGCCGGTCACAGAATCCGGCGTACAGATCGACTCGTCCGTCGCCCACCAGCTCGGAGCCCTGATCGAGGCTCTGGGCTGGCTCTGTGTTCGGGCATCGATGGTCGTTGTTGGTCGATATCGGCCGGCGGTTGATGGCCTGGCGACGGCCTGACGGCCTGGAGGCGTCCTGATCTTGGACGTGCCTCATCGTCATAGATCTATTCGGAGCGTTGTCGTTGCCGCAGGGTCTCTCGCTCGGCGGCGCGCCGCACTACCGCCACCTCAACCACCCTCGGACCGCAACCCGCCGACGGACCCACCCATCCCGGAGCCTGAGGCCCCCGCCGGAGGCGCTTTGCCCTGGCGTACCACGCGCCTGTGCCGGCTGGCCCGGTTCTGCGCGGTCCCGTCCCGGTCGCCGCCGTAGCGTCGTCGGGTGGGGAGCCGCGGCTCCCCATTGCTGCGCCGTGCGCCGGGGCGTGACCGGCCGCCAGGCCGCACGCGCGCCCCGGCGCGACACGGCGGCGGGCCCTTGAACCAGTAAAGAAAGTCCGAACACGCCACGCTCTAACCTTCAGGGGCTTACGTTTTCGCCGGTCAGAGCCCATGAGGCGGTGGGTTGCAGCCCAAGTCGTTTGCGAGGTCAGTGAAGAGGAACGGAGGTTGACACTTCCCGAAAAGCGTGGACATATTGATGGATGACTTACTCCTACAGGTGTAGCCAGTGCGGCGCCAGCTACTCGGGCAGTTCGAGCTGGAGTAGCGGCGGGAGCGAATACGCCTGTCCGTCCTGCTCCCTCAAGAACAAGAGGTCCTACGAGGCTAGGAGCGGAGGAGGAAGCGGATGCGCCGTCGTCGCATTCCTTCTGGTCGCCGCACCGATCCTGACGGTTTCCGCGTGGATGATCATTGCCTGACGCATCGGGCGTCCGGTCACAGGTGGACAGGCTGAGACTCCGTCGGTCATGACGAGAACGGCGACCAGGTCGTCACGGTCCCATCGGGCGCGGTAAGCGTGGCTGGCGGCCTCGGGTGCGGCTTCGCCAACCCAATATCCGCCGGGCTGGTCGCGCTGAGCGCGTTCGGCGTCGACTGGGCGTTGCCACTGATCGTGGTGGTCAAAGCCGAACCCGTGGCGTACAGATGGACTCGTCCGTCGCCCTCGGGGTCACCCGGCTGATCCGGGCGCTGACTGCCGGCACGCCGTGCCGTTACAAGATCGAGTCCTTCGCGTACCTCAGCACGTGGAGAGCGACCCAGGTAACTTGCAGTGCAACGCCAACCGAGCCCCCGACAAGCCCCAGGACCGCCACCGCGCGGCAGAGAGCGTGGGCGCTCGCCCGGATTCCGAAAATGCCGAACACGACGCCGGCGACTCCCGAGAGGGCGCTGAATTCGAGGTGCGGGAACAGCGGGATCCAGACCACGCCTCCGGCCAGCGCCAAGAGCGACAGGACCAGGCCCGTGTAGTCGACGATGACCGGGCTCCGGTGCTCGCGCTCCGCCAGCGGCAGGTCGGCGACCAGGGCCTCCAGCTCACCGTAGGTCTTCGCGGCATAGGCCTGCCCGGACCGATCGCCGAGCTCGGCGAGGGACAGCCGCCCCTCGCCGGCAGCGGTACCGAGCCGGGTCACGACAGCTTCCCGGTCACGATCGGACACCCGCAGGTCGTTCACAAGCGGAGCCTACTGACGACCCGGCCATGCCGATGGGTTACGCCAATTCTCACTGTGCCAGGTATGCCGTGCTGACATGCGGTCCTGGTGTCGATGGGAGTCGGGCGGCCCAGGTCCGCTTTTCCGGCCGCTGACGTCCAGCAGTCTGCCCCGACGGCCGGTCAGGCATCATGGGGCCGTGCACGCCGTGCGGATGCCCTGCTGGGTCGACGGGACCCTGATCGGCCTCGGCGAGGTCACGCGGTGTCTCGGTGGTCGCGGGTCGCTGCGCTGGCGGCTGTTCCGGGCGGAGTTCAACGGCGACGTCCGGGCCGTGTGGCCGCAGGGCACCCTTGCCGTCGAGGAGCGGTCACGGGAGCCGGCGGGGCTGCGGCTCTCCTGGGCGGAGATGGTGACGCTGGCCGGCACGGATGTTCAGGTCATCGATGGTGACTTCGTCGGGTTCGACGAGGCCGGCCTGCCACAGTTGCAGATCCTCATGGTCGACAGCGGTCACTGGTGGGTCTGGTCCGTCGAGCCCGCCGACCTCGCGCGGATCCGGGAGACCTTCGCCGATGTGGTGACGGAGTCCCACGTACCACCGGAGCCCGTCGCCGACTGACCGGCCGAGGGGCGCTTCCCCGGTGACACTACGTGGGCTCGAAGCGGCCGGTCCCGTCCACCCGCCAGCGCGACGTCCGACCGTGCGGTTGCTCCAGGGCGCGGCGCACGGACTCGGCGTCGTGCAGGTTGAGCGAGCGCGGCACCGGGAAGGTGAGCGCCCCCTCCGTCTTCGTTACCTGCAGGCCCAGCTGCGTCAGCAGCTCCTCCGCCGCGTCCACAGTGTCCAGGGTCGCGTACACGTACGCCGCGCCGCCGTCGTCCTCGCAACAGCTGCGCGTCTCGCACACGGCCCACAGGTGGGGGATCAGGCCGGCGAGCCCCCGGTCGACGCAGGACTGCCGGCCGTGGGCCCGGACGTGCACCTGCCGGTGCCGGACCGCGACGAGCCCGCCGTTTACCTTCCGGCAGGCCACGCAGAGCGGGTACGGCCCGAGCACCACCGCCATCGGTGTTCCCTCCGACCACGTCACCGTAGCGCCGGCCACGGCCGGCGGCCAGGGGGCACCGGGTACGCCGCAGCGGTGGCGGGGCGGCCGTGCGCGGTGCAGAGTTGTGCCATGAGTGGCATCGGAAGTGATGTGCAGTACTACTGGTGCACGCGTCACCACCGGGTCGAGACCCCGAGCGACAAGTGCGCCGACCGGTACGTGCTCGGGCCGTACCCGACCCGGGCCGCCGCCGAGCAGGCGATGCAACGGGTCGACGAGCGCAACGCCGCCTGGAAGGCGGAGGACGAACGCTGGACCGGCGACGACCGGTAGCGCCATCCATGATCGTCAGGTGTCCAGCGGCACGACACGCCGCACGGCCACCGCTGTACACCTGACGATCGAGGGAGCGGGAGCACGATCGAGGGCGGGATCGAGCCGTCGCGGTGATCGCGTCGGGCCACCGGCACTGATAGGAATGACCGGTGGTGATCCGTCGCGTACTCGCGCCCCGCATCGACTTCGGCGGCCTGCGCCGCGAGTTGGACCTGCCCGCCGCGTTTCCGCCCGCCGCGCAGGACGAGGCCGAGCGGGCGACAACCGTCCCGCCGCCGGATCTGGACCGTACCGACCTGCCGCTGGTGACCGTCGACCCGCCGACGTCGCGTGACCTGGATCAGGCGGTGTGTCTGGCCCGCCGGTCGGGTGGCGGCTACCGGGTGCACTACGCGATCGCCGACGTCGTTCCGTTTGTCCGGCCCGGTGGCCCGCTGGAGGCGGAGACGTGGCGGCGCGGCCAGACCATCTACCTGCCGGACGGCAAGGTGCCGCTCCATCCGCCGGTGCTGAGCGAGGACGCGGCGAGCCTGCTGCCGGACGTCGTACGGCCCGCCGTGCTGTGGACGATCGACCTGGACGCCGACGCGACGATCACCGACGTCGACGTACGGCGGGCCCGGGTACGCAGCCGCGCCAAGCTCGACTACGCCGGTGTGCAGGCCGACGTGGACGCGGGTACGGCGCCCGAGCCGATCGCCCTGCTGCCGGAGATCGGCGCGCTGCTGGTCGAGCGGGGCCTGGACCGGGGCGCGGTCAACCTGCCGCTGCCGGAGCAGGAGATCGAGCCGCACGGCGACGGCTGGCGGCTGGTGCTGCGCCCGCCGCGGCTGATCGAGGACTACAACGCGCAGATATCGCTGCTGACCGGGATGGCCGCCGCCGGCATCATGCTCGCCGGCCGGATCGGGCTGCTGCGTACGATGCCGGCGCCGCGGGCCGAGGCGGTCGAGCGGCTGCGGGTCGCCGCCGCCGGGCTCGGCGTCGACTGGCCGGCGGAGTTGGCGGTCGGGCGGATGCTGGCCGCCGTCGACCCGGGCGACCCGCGCGGTGCCGCGTTCCTGGACCAGGCGGCCGAGTTGATGCGCGGCGCCGGCTACACCGCGTTCGACGGCGAGGTGCCCGACGAGCCCGGGCACGGGGGAGTGGCGGCGCCGTACGCGCACGTCACCGCCCCGCTGCGCCGGCTCGCCGACCGGTACGCGACCGAGGCGTGCCTGGCCCTGCACGAGGGGCGGCCGGTGCCGGACTGGCTGCGGGCGGCGCTGCCGAAGATGCCGGAGCTGATGACGTCGACCGACCGGGTCGCGTCGGCCGCCGACCGGGGTGCGATCGACCTGGTCGAGGCGGTGCTGTTGCAGGACCGGGTCGGCGAGGAGTTCGACGCGGCGGTGGTCGACGTCGACGCCCCGCCGAAGCCGCCAGCGTCCGCCGCCGGTTCCGGCAACGCGCCGGCCGGTTCCGGCAGTGCGCCGGCCGGTTCCGGCAACGCGCCGGCCGGTTCCGGCAGTGCGCCGGCCGGCTCCGGTAACGCGGGGCGCAAGGTTCGCCGGCCGGGCGGCCGGATCGCGATCGACGAGCCGCCGGTACGCGCCCGCTGCGAGGGTGAACTGCCGCTGGGCGAACGGGTCCGGGTACGTCTGGTCGCCGCCGACCCGGCCACCCGCAAGGTCCTCTTCGAACGCGCCTGACGGCGGGGCGCCGGCGCGGCTGACGGTGGGCGCCGTGATCGTCTGCTGCTCAGGCAGTCGACACGCCGCCCGACGAACGCCTGAACAGCAGACGATCATGAAAAACCGGGGCGGGCGGTTCGCGTCACAAACAGCGGCGCACCGTTGCCGGAAGGCGACCGTCATTTGCGAGGATGATCCGCATGGGATATGACGCGAGCACGCTGCCCGACGTGTCCGGGCTCACCGTAGGCATCATCGGCGGCACCGGCGACCAGGGGCGCGGGCTGGCCTACCGGTTCGCGCGGGCCGGCCTGTCCGTGCTCATCGGCTCCCGTTCCGCCGAGCGCGCGACCCAGTCGGCGCGGGAGATCGCCGCGCTGCCCGGCGTCCCCGCCGGCACCAGCGTCGACGGCGGCGACAACGTCGACGTCTCCACCCGGTCCGACATCGTGGTCATCGCGGTGCCGTGGGACGGGCACGCCGCGACCGTCGCCGCGCTCCGCGAACCGCTCGCCGGCAAGATCGTGATCGACTGTGTCAACCCGCTCGGCTTCGACAAGCAGGGCCCGTACGCGCTCAAGGTCGAGGAGGGCAGCGCGGTCCAGCAGGCCGCCGCCCTGCTGCCCGAGTCCCGGGTGGCCGCGGCGTTCAACCACGTCAGCGCCCCGCTGCTCGCCGACCCGGAGATCGACCGGATCGAGTTGGACGTACTCATCGCCACCGAGGACCGCGAGGTGGTCGGGGTCGTGGCGGCGCTGACCGCCACCATCCCGGGGATGCGGGGCATCTACGCCGGTCGGCTGCGCAACGCCCACCAGATCGAGGCGTTCACCGCCAACCTGATCGCCATCAACAAGCGCTACAAGGCACACGCCGGCGTCCGGGTCACCGACGTCTGACGCCGGCCGTCGTGCGCGACGACCTGGGTACGGAGGTACACCTGCCGGCGCCGCCGCGCCGGGTGGTGTCGCTGGTGCCATCGCTGACCGAGGCGGTGGCGGTGAGCGCGCCGGGGCTGCTCGTCGCGGCGACCGACTACTGCACCCACCCCGGCGACCTCGACGTACCCCGGGTCGGCGGCACCAGGTTTCCGGCGCTCGACGGCGTGCTGTCCGCCGTACCGGATCTGGTGTTGGCGAACGCGGAGGAGAACCGGCGCGCGGACGTCGAGGCGCTGCGGGCCGCCGGGGTGCCGGTGTGGGTGACGTATCCGCGGACGCTGCCCGAGGCGCTGGCGTCGCTGGAACGGATGCTGGCCCGGCTCGACGTGCCGGCGCCGCCGTGGCTTTCGGCGGCCGGGGCGGCGTGGGCGCGGCCGTGGGACGGTCCGGTACGGCGGGCGGTGGTGCCGGTGTGGCGGCGGCCGTGGGTGGTGCTCGGCGGCGACACGTTCGCCGGTGACCTGCTGCGCCGGCTGGGCGTGCACAACGTCTACGCCGACGCGGCCGACCGCTATCCGCGCCCGCCGCTGCCGGAACTGCTGGACCGGCGGCCGGACCTGGTGGTGCTGCCCGACGAGCCGTACGCGTTCACCGTGGCCGACGGGCCGGAGGCGTTCCCCGGGGTGCCGTACGCGCTGGTGTCCGGCCGCCACCTGACCTGGTACGGCCCGTCCCTGGCCGAGGCCAGAACCCTGCTGGCCACCCAGTTGGCCGCCGGCTGATCCCCGGGCGCGCCCCGGCGGGACGCTGCGCGCCCGCCGGGCGGGCGGACAAGATCCGCGTGATCAGGGAGTTTGCGGGCCGGCGCGCCGGCGACACGCCGGACCTAATCCCTGATCACGCGGATCATGAGGGACGGGCGGTCAGAAGGTGTGTTCGGCTGCGGGGAAGGTGGCCTCGCGGACCTCTTCGGCGAAGGTGCGGGTGGCCTCGGTCAGGACCGTCGCGAGGTCGGCGTAGCGCTTGACGAAGCGGGGGGCCCTGCCGGTGCGCAGCCCGGCCATGTCCTGCCAGACCAGCACCTGGGCGTCGGTGTGCGGGCCGGCGCCGATGCCCACCGTCGGGATCGCCAGGTCGTGGGTGATCCGCTTGGCGACGTCGCCGGGCACCATCTCCAGCACCACCGCGAACGCGCCCGCCCCGGCCACCGCGTGCGCGTCGGCGACGACGTCCTCGGCCGCGCCGCCGCGCCCCTGCACCCGGTAGCCGCCGATCGCGTGCTCGCTCTGCGGGGTGAACCCGATGTGCGCCATCACCGGGATGCCGGCGCCGGTGATGGCGGCGATCTGCGGTGCGGTCCGCCGGCCGCCCTCCAGCTTGACGGCGTGGCAGCCGCCCTCCTTCATGAACCGGACGGCGGTGCGCAGCGCCTGGGTCGGTCCCTCCTCGTACGACCCGAACGGCAGGTCGCCGACGACCAGCGACCGCTTCGTGGCCCGTACGACGGCTCTGACCAGCGGGATCAGTTCGTCGACGGTGACCGGGACGGTGGTCTCGTAGCCGAACACGTTGTTGGCCGCCGAGTCGCCGACCAGCAGCACCGGCACCCCGGCCTGGTCGAAGATCGCCGCCGTGTACTGGTCGTACGACGTCAGCATCGGCCAGCGTTCGCCGCGCTCCTTGGCGGCGATCAGCTCGCGGGTGCGGACCCGCCGGGTGGCCGGCCCGCCGTACAGGGTGGGTACCTCGTCGGACCGGGCCGGGCCGGCCCCGGCTGTCGCGGGGCGGTCCGGTGCGTTCTTGTCGTCCATGCTGCTCTCCTCTCCTCGAGGCCGCGTTCGCGGTCCCCGGGTCTGCGGCGATCGTCGCACCGTCGCCGGGCCGCAGGTGAGGGCGCAGTGCAGCTTTTCACACTTCTGATGCCCGCTTTCGCCGTCGTTACTCGGACTGTTCCCGCCACCGGTTGGTGATCGGCAGCCGCCGATCCCGGCCGAATGCCTTGATCGATATCTTGCTGCCGGGTGCGGACTGCCGGCGCTTGTACTCGGCGATGTCGACCATGCGCAGCACCCTGTCGACCACGGCCGGGTCGTGGCCGGCCGCCACCAGGTCGTCACGGCCGAGGTCACCGTCGACGTAGCCGGTGAGGATGGCGTCGAGCACCGCGTAGTCCGGCAGCGAGTCGGAGTCGAGCTGCCCGGGCCGCAGTTCGGCGCTCGGCGGCTTGCTGATCGAGTTCTCCGGGATCGGCGGCTGCGCGCCGCGCCGGGCGGCGTCGGCGTTGCGCCACTCCGCCAGCTTCCAGACCAGCGACTTCCACACGTCCTTGAGCGGGTTGAAGCCGCCGACCGAGTCGCCGTACAGGGTGGAGTAGCCGACCGCGAGCTCGCTCTTGTTGCCGGTGGTCAGCACCAGGTGGCCCTCCTGGTTGGAGACCGCCATCAGCAGGACGCCCCGGACCCGGGCCTGCAGGTTCTCCACGCTCATCCCGGACAGCGACAGGTTGGCCAGGAACGCGTCGACCATCGGCTGGATCGGCTCGGTGCGGTAGTCGAGGCCGGTCCGCTTGGCCAGGTCGGCGGCGTCGTCGCGGGAGTGCTCCGAGGAGAACTGGCTCGGCATCGAGATCCCGACCACCCGGTCCGGGCCGAGCGCGTCGACGGCGATGGCGGCCACCGCCGCGGAGTCGATGCCGCCGGACAGCGCGATCACCACCGACCGGAAGCCGTTCTTGTTCACGTAGTCACGCAGACCGAGCACCAGCGCCTGCCAGATCTCCGCCTCGTCGGTCACCCGCTCGGCGATCCCGCCGTCGACCCGCTCACCGGCCGGGCCGGCCGCCGGAACGGTGTCGCTCAGGTGGACCCGGACCACGGTCAGGCCGTCGGCGGCGGCCTCCGGCGACCCGTCGGCCGCCGACGCCGTGCCGGTCGTGGCCGTGCCGGGTGCCGGGTCGGTGGCCGCCGGCAGCTCGACGTCGTGCAGCAGCAGGTGACCGCCGAACTGCGGGGCACGGGTGAGCAACGTCCCGTCGGCGGTCACGATCATCGAGTCGCCGTCGAAGACCAGCTCGTCCTGGCCGCCGACCATGTTGACGTACGCGATCGTGGCGCCGGCCTCGGCGGCCCGCCGCTGAACCAGCGGCAGCCGTACGTCGTCCTTGTTGACCTCGTACGGCGAGCCGTTGATGTTGACGACCAGCCCGACCCCGGCGCGGCGGGCGGCGGCGAACGGGCCGCCGGCCTGCCAGAGGTCCTCGCAGATGGTCAGGGCCACGTCGACGCCGGCGATGCGGACCACGGTCAGCGTGTCGCCGGGGACGAAGTAGCGGTCCTCGTCGAAGACGCCGTAGTTGGGCAGGTGGTGCTTGAAGTAGCTGGCCACGATCTGCCCGCCGTGCAGCACCGCCGCCGCGTTGCGCGGCCCCCGGCCCGGCGTCGCCGCCGCGCTGATCGTCGCCGGCCCGTCCGCGTCGAGATAGCCGACGACCACCGGTACCGAACCGAGCCCGGCCGCGTCGAGGTCGGCGGCGAGGCCGCGCAGCGCCGCCCGGGACGCGGCCACGAAGGACTCCCGGAACACCAGGTCCTCGACCGGATAGCCGGTCAGCATCATCTCCGGGAAGGCGATCAGGTCGGCTCCGGCGGCGACGGCGGCACGGGTGCGGTCGACGACGATCGCCGCGTTGCCGGCGAGGTCACCGACGGTCGGGTTGACCTGGGCGAGGGCTAGACGCAGGGTCGGCATGTGCCCATCTTGCCCCGCCCGCGCCCGGCGAACCGTCGTGACGCGGTCCGCGACGCGGTGGGCTCGGTCACCGACTCGGTCGTCGGGGGCCGGCCGAGGCCGCGCAGCAGCCCGACCAGCTTGTCGACGGCCCGGCCCAGCGTCGGTGACGCCCGCGCCGGGTCGACGGTGCCCGCCGGCCCGAGGTGGCGCAGCACCGACAGCACCGGCCCGACCCGCCCCACCGCGAGATAGCCGCCGACCTCGCCGTGCTCGCCCCGGGCGACCAGCACCAGGCCGTACGTCTCGTCGGCGACCCGCTCCAGCACCAGCTCCCCGATCCGTACGGTGACCGGCGTGCCGTCGTCGAGCCGGGCGTCGAACTCGCGGCAACCGCCGGACGTCTCGCGCAGGTGCCCGACGGCCCGGCGCGCCCCGTCGCCCGCGAACACCGCCGACGCCTGCCGCAGCAGCGCACCGCTGCGGTGCGTGTGGTCGGCCGTCGCCGAACCGGTGCCGCCGCCCGGCTCGGCGGCGAGGTCCCAGGGGCGTTCGAACAGCGTCCGGCACCGCTCGCCGCGGTCGGTGGCGGGAGTCGTCGGCGTCGGCCGGCCGGGCGTGGTCGGCGCCGCCGTGGCCGGCCGTGCGGTGAACCCGGCCGGCAGGTCGTCGGGATCGAGCAGCGTGGTGCCCAGTTCGGGCTGGCCGGCGATGGCCAGGCCGGGCGGGTCCGACGGGCCGGTGGGCGGGGTGGCGGCCGGCGGCCCGATCCGGGGTACGCCGACGACGCCGGTCAGCACCAGGGCGGCGGCCAGGACCGGGCCGAGGGCCACCCCGGCCAGGATCCGCCGTACGCCGCGCGGGAGCGGTCGGCCGGATCGACGTGATCGGTGTCCCATGGGCCTCCTCTGCCGTACGTTTGGGATCAACGTCGAGGAACCGGACAGGTTGTGTCCGCCCCGCCATCCGGGTGGTGCGCCGACCGGCGTAACGTCGGCGTAACGAGCGAGTTGGAGACTGACCGGCCAGGCGTCCAGCCAGTCGGGCCGGTCTGCGCGACGATGTGTCACGAGGAGTTGAAGTGGACCGTCAGCAGGAGTTCGTGCTCCGTACCCTGGAAGAGCGCGACATCCGTTTCGTCCGGTTGTGGTTCACCGACGTGCTCGGCACGCTCAAGAGCGTCTCCGTCGCGCCCGCCGAGCTCGAGTCCGCCTTCGAGGAGGGCATCGGCTTCGACGGCTCGGCGATCGAGGGATTCGCCCGCGTCTTCGAGTCCGACATGGTCGCCATGCCCGACCCGACGACGTTCCAGGTCTTCCCCTTCGAGGGCGGCGCCAGCGGCGAGAGCGCCCGGATGTTCTGCGACATCCTGCTGCCCGACGGCAGCCCCTCGTGGGCCGACCCGCGCCACGTGCTCCGCCGCGCGCTGTCCCGGGCCGCCGACAAGGGCTTCACCTTCTACACCCACCCCGAGATCGAGTTCTTCCTGCTCGAGGACGGCCCCATCGACGGCTCGATTCCGAGCCCGGTCGACAGCGGCGGCTACTTCGAACACACCACGCACGCCGTCGCCCGCGACTTCCGCCGGCAGGCCGTGCTGTCGCTGGAGCGGATCGGCATCTCGGTCGAGTTCAGCCACCACGAGGTCGCCCCCGGCCAGCAGGAGATCGACCTGCGCTACGCCGACGCGCTCACCACCGCCGACAACATCATGACGTTCCGGCACGTCATCAAGGAGGTCGCGCTGTCGACCGGGGTACGGGCCACCTTCATGCCCAAGCCCTTCACCGACCAGCCCGGCAGCGGCATGCACACCCACCTGTCGCTGTTCGAGGGCGAACGCAACGCCTTCCACGACGCCAGCGACCCGATGAAGCTCTCCAAGGTCGCCAAGGCGTTCATCGCCGGGCTGCTCGTCCACGCCCGCGAATACACCGCGGTCACCAACCAGTGGGTCAACTCCTACAAGCGGCTGTTCCCGCAGGCCCTGCCGGACCGGATCACCGAATCCCCGGCGTACGTCTGCTGGGGACACCTCAACCGCTCGGCGCTGGTCCGGGTGCCCGCGTACGGCAAGCCGAACTCGGCCCGGGTCGAGGTCCGCTCGCTGGACTCGGCGACCAACCCCTACCTGGCGTTCGCGGTGATGCTCAGCGCCGGCCTCAAGGGCATCGAGGAGGGCTACGAACTGCCGCCGGGCGCCGAGGACGACGTGTGGTCGCTGTCCAACGCCGAGCGCAAGGCGATGGGCTACGAGGCGCTGCCGGAGAACCTCGCCGAGGCGATCGACGTGATGGCCGGCTCCGAACTGGTCGCCGAGGTGCTCGGCGAGCACGTCTTCGACTACTTCCTGCGCAACAAGCGCGCCGAGTGGGAGGAGTACCGGCGCGAGGTCACCCCGTACGAGCGCCGTCGCTACCTCGGCACCCTCTGACCTCGACGGCCCGACTCCACCCTGATCTCCACCCTCCGATGGTGCCGGTCCACCCGGGACCGCTCGTAACGTTCCGTGTCATGAACGAGCGGAACCGTATTACGAAGCCCGAGGCGCCGGCCGGCCGTCGCGTCGACGCCATGCGTGCCGCGAACTACCTGCTGACCGGCAACCGCAACGGCAGCCGGGGCACCCGGCTGGCCGGGGCCGTCGTCGACCGGGTACTCGAACGGGAGGGTGGAAAGGTGACCGGTCGTGTCGTCGTCGCGATCCTGGTGGTGCTCGGCGTGGTGGGGCTCGCCTTCGTCGCCTACCGCCTGCTGGTGCTCGACCTCATCCTGACCGTCGTACGGGAACGCGGCTGACCGGTGGGGCTGCGGCGGCTGACCCGGCGGGGCGTACGGCTGATCAGGGCCGACGACCCGGAGACGGGCTGGCTGGTGCGGATCGTGGTCAGCGCGCTGCTGATCTGGTCACTGCTCTTCCTGACCCCGCCGAGTCCCGCCGTGCGGCTGGTCCTCGTCGTCGCCCTCGCCTGCTGGGTCGTCTTCCTGGTCGCCGACACCCGGTGGCCGCGGGTCGCCCGGGCCGGCCTGGCCCTCGCGACGGTGCTGCCGGCCACCGTCGCGGGCGTGCCCGAGAGTGCGTCGGCGCCGCTGTTCCTCTACGCGATGCTGTTCACCTTCGTGCTGCTGCCCCGGACGCCGATGTGGGCGATCCTGGCGCTGACCGGGGCGACCATCGTGGTCCTGTTGACCGGTATGTGGCTCGCCGGCCGGGGGCCGACCGCGATCCTGACCCAGCCCGCGCTGATCGCCGTCCTGGTGCTGTTCAGCCTGCACCGCCGGGAGTATCGGCTGCGGGCCGAGCAGACCGCGCTGCTGCTGGAGCAGACCGCGCGTACGCAGCGGGCGCAGGCCCGGGCGGCGGCCCTTTCCGAGCGGACCCGGATCGCCCGGGAACTGCACGACGTGCTCGCCCACTCGCTGGGCGCGCTCGGGGTGCAGCTGGAGGTCGCCGAGGCCGAACTGACCGAGAAGGGCGACGTCGCCGCCGCGGCCGCGCGGATCCGGCGGGCCCGGCGGCTGGCCGTCGACGGCCTGACCGAGGCCCGCTCGGCGGTCGCGGCCCTGCGCGCCGACGTGCCGCCGCTGGCCCGGGCCCTCGGCGGGCTGGTCGCCGACCACCGGGCGGACCACGGCGTCACGATCACCCTGCGCACCGAGGGCAGCCCGCACGAACTGCCGTCCGGCGCCGAGGTGGCGCTGCTGCGTACCGCCCGCGAGGCGCTGACGAACGCGGCCAAGCACGCTCCGGGTGCGCCGGTCGCGGTCACCCTCGACTACTCCGGTCCGGCCGTCCGCCTCACCGTGCGCAACCCGGCCCCGGACGGCCCGGGACCGGACGGCGGCGGCGGGTACGGGCTGACCGGGGCGCGGGAGCGGGTGGCGCTCGTCGGTGGCACCCTGGAGGCGGGCGTCGTGGACGGCGTGTGGCGGGTCAGCGTGGAGGTGCCGGGGTGAGCGACGAACCGCTGCGGGTGCTGGTCGTCGACGACCAGCAACTGGTCCGGGAGGGACTGACCGCCCTGCTGGAACTCACCGACGGCGTCACCGTCGTCGGCGCCGCCGGGGACGGCGCGCGGGCCCTCGACCTGATCGCCGAACGGAGGCCCGACGTGGTCCTGATGGACCTGCGGATGCCCGTCCTCGACGGGATCGCCGCGACCGCCCAGGTCCGGGACCGGTTTCCCGACGTCGCGGTCGTGGTGCTGACCACGTACGCCGACGAGGAGTCGATCGCCGGTGCGCTCGCCGCCGGGGCCCGGGGCTACCTGACCAAGGACGCCGGGCGGGCCGAGATCGGGATGGCGCTGCGGGCCGCGGTCGCCGGTCACTCCATGTTCGACCCGGTGGTCTCCGCCCGGCTCGCCGCCGCGATGAACCGGCCGGCGCAGCCGCCGGCGCGCGACCGGCTGCCGGACGGGCTGACCCAGCGCGAGGCCGAGGTGCTCGGCCAACTCGCCCAAGGGCGGACCAACGCGGAGATCGCGGCCGCCCTGTTCGTCGCCGAGACGACCGTGAAGACCCACATCAACAACGCGTTCGCGAAGATCGGCGCCCGGAACCGCACCGAGGCGGCCGGCTACGCGACCCGGCACGGCCTCGCCTGACCCGGCCGGCGGGCCGGGGTGACGGCGCCGTCAGCGGACGGCCGGGCCGACGGTCAGGGTGCCGGCGGTCGGGTCCAGGGTCGCGGGCACGCCGACCGGCACCGTGACCTGGCCGACGCCGTGCCCGATCGGCAGCCCGCCGAGCACCGGGACCCCGAGGTCGCCGAGCCGTTCGGTCAGCACGTCCGCCACGTCGACCTGCCAGCCGTCGCGGCAGTTGGTGAACTGGCCGACGGCCACCCCGGCGACCCGCTCCAGCACCCCGGCGCGGCGCAGGTGGGTCAGCATCCGGTCCACCTTGTACGGCGGCTCCTCCACGTCCTCGACCAGCAGGATCGCGCCGGTCAGGTCGGGCATGTCCGGGGTGCCGACCGACGACACGATCAGGCACAGGTTGCCGCCGATCAGCGGCCCGGTCGCGGGCGCGGCGCCGACCCGTACGCCCGCCGTCTCCTCGGTCCCGATCCGGCCGACCACGATCTCGTCGGTGGTCGTCAGCGCCCGGCGCAGCGACTCCGCCGACTCCGCCGGGGTGCGTTCGTCGAGCCAGGCCGCACCCGGGCCGTGCACGGTGGCCAGCCGGGCGCCGCGCCACAGCGCGAACTGCAGGGCGGTGATGTCGGAGAAGCCGGCGACCACCTTCGGATCGGCCCGTACGGCGGCCATGTCGACCAGGTCGACGACCCGCTGGGCGCCGTACCCGCCCCGGGTGCACAGCACGCCCCGGACCTCCGGGTCGGCGAACGCGGCGTTCAGGTCGGCGGCGCGCAGTTCGTCGCCGCCGGCCAGATAGCCCTGGCGGGCGTACACGTTCGGGGCGAGTACGGGGCGCAGCCCCCAGCCGGTCAGCAGTTCGATGCCGCGGGCGACCCGTTCGGGGCGGGTGGGCCCGGACGGCGACACCAGCATGACGGTGTCCCCGGGGCGCAGCGCCGCCGGACGTACGGCCTCATCTCGACTCACGGCAGCGCAGCCTAGCGGCCCACCCCGCGATCTTGCACTTGTCGCCTCCCATAGCGGACGAAAGGGGGAGACAACTGCAAGATCGCGGGATTGTCGTCCGTCGGCTATCGTGCGGGACACGCCGCGTCCGTACCGAGCGTGACGCCGGGGCTGGAGGTGGATCGGTGTACGCGGACCTGCTCACCGGAGCGTGGCAGAGCCTGGTCTACGGCGCGGTGGGCATCGGCCTGATGGCGGTCGGGTTCCTGCTGGTCGACCTGCTCACCCCGGGCCGGCTGCGCGACCTGATCTGGGTACGGCGCAGCGGCAACGCGGCGCTGCTGCTGGCCGCCAACCAGCTCGGTATCGCCGGCATCGTCTTCACCGCGATCCTGACCAGCTACGACTCGTTCACCAAGGGGCTGGTCTCGACGCTGCTCTTCGGAGCCATCGGCATCGTGATCATGGCGCTGGGCTTCTTCGTGCTCGACTGGCTCACCCCCGGCAAGCTGGGGGAGATCATCGCCGCCACCGAGCCGCACCCGGCGGCCCGGGTCAGCGCCGCCTCGCACTTCGGCGCCGCGCTCATCGTCTGCGCCTGCATCGCCTGAGCCCGCCGCCGCGGCGACGCTTCGGAGTCTCCGCCGTGCGGCCCGACCGCCGCGCGGCAACCTACGGCGCGCGGAGAGCGTCGAGCAGCCAGCCCGCGTACCGGCCGGCCAGCTCCCCGATCGCGGTCGGGGAACCGGCCGGCCCCGGGAGCCCCGCCGGACCGGCGGGGCTGCCGGTGTCCTCGGCCAGGCGGGCCGCGTAGGAGACCCCGCACATCAGGCGCAGGATGTCGTCGCCGTCCACCCCGGGCCGTAGCGCGCCGACGTCACGGACCCGCCGCAGGAGCTGGTCCACCGCGTCGTACAGCTCCTGCTTGAGCTGGCTGGTGCGCGGGAGCGTGTCGGTGCCGGCGGCCAGCACCTCGGCGAACCCGGGGTCGGAGACCAGCAGGGCGATCCCGGTGGTGAGCAGCCGGGTCAGGCCGGCCCACGGGTCGGGGGCGGCCAGTTCCCGCCGGGCCTGGTCGAGCGCGTCGTCCAGTTGGGCCTGCACGAGCGTCTCCAGCAGCGCCCGCGGCGTGGGGAAGTGGCGGTAGGCGGTGCCGACGCCGACGCCCGCCCGCCGGGCGACGTCGTTGAGCTGCAGCGACCGGTCGCCCTCGGCCAGCGCCTGTCGGGCGGCGTGGAGCAGCCGCTCGCGGTTACGGGCCGCGTCGGCGCGCGGCGGGGAGTCGGACCCGGGCACGGGGGTCAGGCTACCGGACCCGACAAAACTGGCGGATTAGTTATCCGTTTATGCTACGGTCAAGCGGATAGTCAATCCGCTTTGTCGGTCGCCGGCCCGGCCCCGGGCCAGAACGGGAGTCCTCCGCCATGTCCGAGTCGCCCACCACCCCGCCCCGCCGGCGCTGGACCGCCGCCGACATCCCCGACCAGTCCGGACGTACCGTCCTGATCACCGGCGCCAGCAGCGGCCTCGGCCTGCACATGACCGGTGAGCTGGCCCGGCGCGGCGCCCGGGTCGTCATGGCCGTGCGCGACGTCGCCAAGGGGGAGCGGGCCCGGGCCGCGCTGCCGGCCGCCGACCGGATCGAGGTACGTCACCTCGACCTGGTCGACCTCGACTCCGTACGCGAGTTCGCGGCCGGGATCGTCGCCGACGGCGGCGGGCACGTGCTGGTCAACAACGCCGGGATCGGCAACCTGCCCCGGCGGTTGAGCCCGCAGGGGCACGAGCGGCAGTTCGCCACCAACCACCTGGGTCACTTCGCGCTGACCGGACTGCTGCTCGACGCGCTGACCGGACCCGACCCGCGGGTGGTCACCGTCACCTCGAGCCTCTACCCGCTCGGCACGATCCCGTTCGACGACCTGACCGGGGAGCGGCGGTTCTCCCCGGGCCGCGCCTACATCAACACCAAGCTGGCCAACGTCCTGTTCGGCCTCGAACTCGACCGCCGGCTGCGCGCCGCCGGGTCACCGGTCCGCAGCCTGCTCGCCCACCCCGGGATGGCCCGTACGGCGTTCGTGAACCAGGGGCCGGTCGCCGTCACCACCATGGCCAAGGCCATGTCGTGGGTGATCGGCCGCCCCACCGAACAGGGGGCCCTGCCACTGCTCTACGCCGCGACCGCGCCCGACGCCCCGACCGGCATGGTCATCGGCACCGGCCCGGTGTTGCGCAGGGGCGGCCCCACCCCCGAACCGGTACGCCGGCCCGGCGGCGACCCGGACTTGGCCGCCCGCCTCTGGCGTACGTCGGAACAGTTGACCGCCGTCTCCCCGGCGTCCGGCCTCCGCGGCCGTTAGTCGACCGGCGCCGGTGCGCCGGCGAGTATTCCAAGCAACTGCTTGACATTGCGCGTCGATGTGGCGAACATTCCAAGCATGTCTTTGGAATCGGATCCGAATCGGCGGATCATCGACGATCCGCTCGCCATGCGTGCACTGGCGCACCCGTTGCGGCTCAAACTGTGCGCGTTGGTCGGTCGGGAAGGCAGCATCACCGCGGCCGAGGCCGCCCGACAATTGGGTGTCAGCCAGGCGCTGGCCTCGCACCATCTGCGCCAACTCGCCAAGTACGGATTCGTCGAACCGGCCGAGGCGGTCGACAACCGAGAACGTCCCTGGCGGGTGACAGCGACCTCCTATTCGGTGGACCACGGCGGACCTAGTGCGGCCGCCGAGGAAACCTGGGAGTCGATCGACCTGATGGAGCGCTTCCTGGTCGATCGCGTCGCCGCCCAGTTGACCGACTGGCAGCAGCGGCGCGGCGACCAGGACCCGCGCTGGAGGGACAACACCGGCGTCTCCCAGAACCTCGTCTACCTGACGGTCGAAGAAGCGGCCGAGCTACGCCAGCGGTGGGAGAAGTTGATCACTCCGCTCGTCCAGCGCCGGCGGCTCGGCGATGCCGCGAGCCGCCCATCGGATGCCGTACCGGTGGATGTGACGCTCGTCGTGGTGCCGGTGCCCGCGACGCCCTCCGGTGGGTGACATGCGCCGGCTGTGGGAGTTGCTGGGCGGCAACCGCGACCTTCGGCTCCTGCTGACCGCCAGCTTCGTCTCCTTCACCGGCGACTGGATCCTGCGGACCGGGATCGCCTACCAGATCTACGTCCTGACCGGATCCACCCTGGCGTCCGCCGCCACCGTGGTGGTCTCGTTGCTTCCGCAGCTCATTCTCGGCTCGGTCGCCGGGGTGTTCGTCGACCGCTGGGACCGCCGACGCACCATGATCGGCGTGAACGTGCTGCTGGCGGTCGGTCTGCTGCCGCTACTGGCCGTCGACGACCGGCAGCATCTGTGGATTGTCTACCTGGTCCTGACGGTCCAGAGCTGCCTGGCCCCGTTCTTCGCCGCTGCCGAGGCCGCCGTCGTACCCACCCTCGTGCCCGCTGAACTCCGCATCACGGCCAACGCACTCAACGGGCAGGTCCGCGACATCGCCCGACTTGCCGGGGCCGGACTCGGCGGGGTCCTGGCCGGCGTCGGTGGTGTCGCCCTGCTGTCCGTCACGGCCACGGCGACGTTCGCCGTGGCCGCGGGCGTCCTGGCGGTCATCCGGCGTTCGCGGTCCACCGGTGGCCCGGCGGCAAAGAGACGTCCCCACCTGCTGAACGAGTGGCGGCAGGGTGCGCGGATCGCGCTGGTCAGCCCGGCCCTCCGGGCCATCATGTTCTTTACCGTGATCACCGGGGCCGGCGAGGCCATCATGGGTACGCTGATGGCGCCGTTCGTCCGTGACGTGCTGCACGGGAATGCGCAGACGTACGGCGTCATCATGTCCGCGCAGGCCGTCGGCGGCATCGCCGGCGGCGTGCTCGCCACCCTGTTCGGTCACCGGGTCTCGCCGCGGCGCCTCGCCGGGTACGGCGCCGTCGCCTTCGGCGTACTGGACCTCGCCCTCTTCCTCTACCCGCTGATCATGTTCAAGGTCTGGCCCGCGATCCTCCTCATGGTGGTCATCGGGCTGCCCGGCGCGTTGACCATCGCCGGCCTGATGACCGTCTTCCAGGACGTGACCGACGACGGCCACCGGGGCCGGGT
Organism: Polymorphospora rubra; assembly: GCF_018324255.1. Classification (GTDB taxonomy): domain Bacteria; phylum Actinomycetota; class Actinomycetes; order Mycobacteriales; family Micromonosporaceae; genus Polymorphospora; species Polymorphospora rubra. The sequence continues at coordinate 599,200 of NZ_AP023359.1, read as the reverse complement.
GTTCGGCGCCATGATCGCCCTGGAGGCCGCCGCGATGATGGTGGGCGGAGCCCTGGCAGGCACACTCGGTGGCCGAATCGGCATCGTCCCGATACTTGCGATGCAGGGTGTCGGCTACGTCGTCGCCGGTCTGCTCGTCCTGCTGATGCTTCCCCGTAGGCGACCGGAGCCGGTGGCGGGGTCGGAGCGGGCGTACCGATAGCCTCGACGGGTGGCAACCGCGCTCGTTATCGAGAACGACCCGACCGACGACATCCGCCGGTTGGGCGAATGGCTCACCGAAGCCGGGCTGGACCTGCGGGTCGTACGCGCGCACGCCGGCGAGGAACTGCCGGCCGACCTCGAGGGGTACGACGCGTTCGTGGTCCTCGGCGGCGCGCAGGCGCCGTATCCGGCGCCCGACGGCACCCCCGACGCGCCCTGGCTCCCGGCCCTGGAGGGGCTGCTGCGCAAGGCGGTCCGCAACGCGGTGCCGACCCTGGCCATCTGCCTCGGCGCCCAACTGCTCGCCACCGCCCACGCCGGCACCGCCGAGCGCAGCGCCGCCGGGCCCGAGGTCGGCCCGGCCGTCGTCGGCAAGCGCGACGCCGCCGAGACCGACCCGCTCTTCCGTTACGTGCCGCTGATCCCCGACGTGTTCCAGTGGCACCGCGACGAGGTGACCGAGTTGCCCCGCGGCGCGGTGCTGCTCGCCGCGTCGACCCGCTATCCGCACCAGGCGTTCCGGATGGGTGACCGGGCCTGGGGCATCCAGTTCCACATCGAGTGCGACACCGCCATGATCGCGCAGTGGGCCACCGACTCGGAGACCCTTGCCGAACTCGGATACGACCCGGAGGTCGTCGTCGCCGCCTGCGACGCGATCATGGTCGATGTCGAGGAGGTGTGGCAGCCGTTCGCCGCCCGGTTCGCCGCGTTGGCCCGCGGCGAACTCGACGTACCGCGCCCCGGCCGCAACCTGCCGCTGCTCGGGCAGTAACGGCGCCGATGAGCAGACCGACCAGCGCACAGGCCCGGCTCGCCCGCTACGGCTTCGGCGTCACCGGCGCCGGTGCGACCGGCCGGCCCGGTACGGCCGCCGCCGAGCTGCTCGGCCCCGACGGGCTCGGACTGTGGAACCCGACCACCCACGAACCCGCCGACGGGGCGGCCGCCGAACTGCTCGCCGCGCTGTCCCGGGCCGCCGACCCCGACCTGGCCCTGCGCCAGTTGCACCGGCTCGTCGAGTCCGAACGCCGTACGGCGCCGGACGGGCCGGGCGTCGTCGACGCGCTGCACGTCGACCAGGGCCTGCGCCGCCGGCTGATCGCCGTGCTCGGGGCCTCGTCGGCGCTCGGCGACCACCTGGTGGCCAACCCCGACCAGTGGAACGTGCTGGTCACCGAGCCCGACGGCCTGGCCCCGCCCGCCGACGGCCGGCTGGACCCCGACCCGCCACCCGCCGGCGACGCCCCGGCCAGCGGCCCCGCCGCCGGCAAGGCGGCCGTACCCGGGCTGCGGCGGGCGTACCGGCGGGCCCTGCTGCGGATCGCGGCGGCCGACCTGACCGGCGGCCGCGGCCTGGAACAGACCATGGCCGCGCTGTCCGAACTCGCCGACGCGACCCTGGCGGCGGCCTACCGGATCGCGGTCGCCGAACTGCCGGCCGGCACCGACGAACCCCGGCTCGCCGTGGTCGCGATGGGCAAGTCCGGCGGCTGCGAACTCAACTACGTCTCCGACGTCGACGTCATCTTCGTCGCGGCCGAGGACGACGACCTGCCCGCCGCCACCACCGTCGCCACCCGACTGATCCACATCTGCGGCCTGGTCGCCTGGCCGGTCGACGCCGCGCTGCGGCCCGAGGGCAGCCGCGGACCGCTGGTCCGCACCCTGGCCAGCCACCTCGCCTACTACCACCGCTGGGCGCGCACCTGGGAGTTCCAGGCCCTGCTCAAGGCCCGGCCGGCGACCGGCGACACCGGACTCGCGAAGGCGTGGATCGACCAGCTCGCGCCGCTGGTCTGGCACGCCGCCGAACGCCCCGAGGCGGTCACCGACGTACGGGCGATGCGCCGGAAGATCATCGACAACATCCCGCCCCGCGAACTGGAGCGCGAGATCAAGCGCGGGCCGGGCGGGCTGCGCGACATCGAGTTCGCCGTACAACTCCTCCAGCTCGTGCACGGCCGGGTCGACGAGTCGCTGCGCGTCACCGGCACACTGCCGGCCCTGCGCGCCCTGGTCGCCGGCGGATACGTCGGCCGTGCCGACGGCGAGGCCCTGCTGCGCGGCTACCGGTTCCTGCGCTCCGTCGAACACCGGCTCCAACTGCAGGGGCTGCGCCGCACCCACACCGTGCCCGACGACCCGGCCGCGCTGCGCTGGCTCGCCCACGCGCTCGGCTACGTCGCCAACCCGGCCACCAGCGCCGTCGAGGCGTTCCGCGCCGACTGGATCAGCCACGCCACCGAGGTCCGCCGGCTGCACGCCAAGCTGCTCTACCGGCCGCTGCTGGAAGCCGTCGCCCGGGTCCCGGCCGACGAGCTGCGGATGACGCCCGAGTCCGCCCGCCAGCGGCTGGAGGTGCTCGGCTTCGCCGACCCCGCCCGGGCGCTGAAGCACATCGAGGCGCTGACCGGCGGGGTGACCCGGACCGCCGCGATCCAGCGCACCCTGCTGCCGGTGCTGCTCCCGGAGTTCGCCGACGCTCCCGAACCCGACCGGGGCCTGCTCAGCTACCGGCAGGTGTCCGACAAGCTCGGCGGCACCCCCTGGTACCTGCGTCTGCTGCGCGACGGCGGCCCCGTCGCCGGCCGGCTGGCCCGGGTGCTCGGCCTGTCCCGCTACGCCGCCGACCTGCTCGCCCGTGACCCGGAGGCGCTGCGGCTGCTCGCCGACGACGCCGAACTCACCCCCCGACCCGCAGACACACTGCGCGACGGCTTCACCGCCGCCGCGTCCCGCCACGTCACCGGCACCGAGAAGCCCGACCCGGTCCAGGCGATCACCGCCGTACGGGCGCTGCGCCGCCGGGAACTCGTCCGGCTCGCCTGCGCCGACGTACTCAGCCGCACCGGCCCGCTCGCCCCGAACAGCCGGTCGACGTCACCGGCATCGGTGTCGCGCTCACCGACGTCGCCGAGGCCACCCTCGCCGCCGCACTGCGGGCCGCGCTAGCCGCCCAGCCGCCAATGCCCGGCCTGCGGTTCGCCGTCATCGGCATGGGCCGGCTCGGCGGCTACGAGATGAGCTACCCGTCCGACGCCGACGTGCTCTTCGTCTACGAACCACCGCCCGGGGTGCCCGACGACCGGGCCAGCGCCGCCGCCCGCGCCGTCGCCGAGGAACTGCGCCGGCTGCTGGCCATGCCGGCCCCGGATCCGCCGCTCGGCGTCGACGCGGACCTGCGCCCCGAGGGCCGCCAGGGGCCGCTGGTGCGCAGTCTCGCCGCGTACGCCCAGTACTACGCCCGCTGGTCGAAGGTGTGGGAGGCGCAGGCGCTGCTGCGGGCCCGGTTCGTCGCCGGCGACGCCGACCTCGGTGCCCGGTTCGCCGAACTGGTCGACCCGATCCGCTATCCGGCCGCCGGCCTCACCCGCGAACAGGTCACCGAGATCCGCCGGATCAAGGCCCGGGTGGAGAGCGAACGGCTGCCGCGCGGCGCCGACCCGGCCACCCACACCAAGCTTGGCCGCGGCGGGCTCGCCGACGTCGAATGGGCGGTGCAGCTCCTCCAGTTGCGCCACGGCGGCCGGATCGAGGGGCTCCGCGGCACCCGTACCCTCGACGCCCTGACCGCCGCCCGGGCCGCCGACCTGGTCGACCCGGCCGACGCGGCCGCGATGGCCGCCGGCTGGACCTGCGCCGCCCAGGTCCGCAACGCGCTGACCCTGGTCCGCGGGCGGCCGAGCGACCAGCTGCCCCGGCACGGCGCCGAACTCGCCGGCGTGGTGCGGCTGCTCGGCGGCGACGACCCCGGCGAGTTCCTCGACGACTACCTGCGTACCGCCCGCCGGTCGCGGGCGGCCGTCCAGCGCGTACTCGATGCCTGACCGGCGCCCGCCGCCCGGCGCGCCGCGCGACTCCCGCCGTCCGGCCGTCATGCCGCAGGGCGCCCGCCGGGCGGTCCTCGGGACGCTGGCCACCGCCGCCGTCCTGGCGGCGGCGTTCCTGGCCGCCCCACCACTCGGCAGCGACCTGTCCGCACAGGTCGCCCGGGCCGGCTTCCTCGACCGGTACGGCTTCGCGCCGCTCGACCTCGGCTGGTACGGCGGCGTGGCCCCGCCCGGCTACAGCCTGGTCAGCCCGCCGCTGATGGCCTGGCTGGGCGGCGGCACGCTCGGGCCCCGGCTGGTCGGGGTGCTGGCCGCCGCCGGTTCCGCGCTGGCGCTGGTCCTGATCCTGGTCCGCACCGCCGCCCGCCGCCCGCTGCTCGGCGGGGTGCTGGGGGCGGTGTGCCTGTTCGGCAACCTGGTCTCCGGCCGGGTGACGTACGCCGTCGGGGTCGCGTTCGGGCTGCTCGCGATCCTCGCGCTCACGTCGCGGCACCGCCGGGCCGGACCCGTGGCGGCCGTGGTCGCCGCGCTGCTGGCCGGGGCGGCCAGCCCGGTCGCCGGGCTGTTCGTCGGGCTGGCCGGGGTCGCGCTCGCACTGACCGAACCCCGGCGCCGGCTCGTCGGGGCGGCGGTGGCGGCCGGGGCGGCCGTACCGGTGCTCGGCATGGCGGCACTCTTCGGCTCCGGAGGCTGGATGAACATCAGCTTCCTCGACACCGCCCGGGCCGCCGTGGCGAGCCTGGCCGTGGCGCTGCTCGTGCCGCACCGTGCCGTGCGGGCCGGCGCCCTGCTGTCGGCCGGCGGGGTCGTCACCGCCTACCTGCTGCACACCCCGGTCGGGCTGAACGCCACCCGGCTCGCCGTGATGTTCACCCTTCCGCTGCTGGCCGGGTACGCCGTCCTGCCGGGGGCCGCGCGGCTGCGCCGGCCGCTGGCCGCCGGGGCGCTGGGCGTCCTGCTGGTCGCGGTGACCCTGGTACAGCCGCCGGTGTCGACCGGTGACCTGCGCGCCGCCGGCGACCCGACCGCGTCGCCGGCCTACTTCCGCCCGCTGCTCGGCGAACTCGACCGCCGGCCGCCCGGCCGGGTCGAGGTCGTGCCGACCGCCAACTACTGGGAGGCGGCGTACGTGCCCCCGCACGCGCCGCTGGCCCGCGGCTGGCTGCGCCAGGCCGACATCGCGTACCACCCGCTGTTCTTCGACGGTTCGGTCGACGCCGACTCGTACGGGCGCTGGCTGCGCGACAACGGCGTCGCCTACGTGGCGCTGGCCGGCGCCCCGACCTCCTGGGTCGGGCGCCGCGAGGCCGAGATCGTCCGCGCCGGACCGCCGTACCTGACCCCGGTCTGGCGGGGCGGCGACTGGACCCTGTACGCCGTCGCCGGCACCCCGTCCATCGTGGACGGTGCGGCACTGGTCGACGCCGACGACCGCGCCGTCGAGATCGACGTACCGGCCGCCGGCGACGTTCTCGTCCGGCTCCGCTGGTCACGCTGGCTCGCCGTCGACGGGCCGGCCGGCTGCCTCACCCCGGCCGGCGACGGCTGGACCACCCTGCGCGCCGCCGAACCCGGCCGCTACCGGATCACCGGCGCTTGGCGGACAGGCCCGACCTGCGCCGCGCAGCCGTGACACGATGAGCGGCGTGTCACGGCTGACAATCATCCGGTATGCCGGTTTCGTCGGGGCGGTGCTGCTGGCCGTCGCCGCGTACCTCGGCGGTGCGCTCGTCGAACTCGAGATCGGCGTCACCCCGCTGAAGATCCTGCGCGGCGAGCACGGGCCGCTGATCGTCGGACTCTGGCTCGTCGGCACCGCGCTGATGACCGGCGCCTGGTGGTCCGCCCGCGACGGCGTGCCGTCGACCCGGTGGGCCCTGGTCACCACCGGACTGTGGCTGCTGCCGCTGCTGTTCGCGCCGCCGCTGGCCAGCCGCGACGTCTACGCGTACGCCTGCCAGGGCGCCACGTACGCGGCCGGGTTCAACCCGTACGAGCAGGGGGTTTCCGCCCTGCCCTGCCCGTGGCTGGACTCGATCTCCCGGATCTGGCGGGACACGCCGGCGCCGTACGGGCCGCTCTTCGTGCTGATCGCCGGCGGGGTCGTCGCCGCCACCGACAACCTGACCACGATCATCGCCACGTTCCGGGTGATCGCCGTACTCGGGGTGGGGCTCACCGCGGCCACCCTGCCGGTCCTGGCCCGGCGCTGCGGCGTGTCCGCCGGTCGGGCCCTGTGGATCGGGCTGGCCTGCCCGCTCGTCGCGATCCACCTGGTCTCCGGGGCACACAACGACTCGCTGATGATCGGGCTGGTCCTCGCCGGGTTCGCCCTGCTCGTCACCCGCCCCGGCCGGGCCTGGGCGATGGTGGGCGCCGGGGCGCTGCTCGGGCTCGCCGTCGCGATCAAGGCGACCGCCGGGGTCGTCGTACCGTTCGCCGCCCTCCTCGCCCTGCCGGCCGCCTTCCGCTGGCGGGACCTGGTCCGGTACGGCGGCGTGGTCGTCGCCGGCGCGCTCGGCGCGATGGTCGCGGTCACCCTCGTGGCCGGGCGCGGGTTCGGCTGGATCGCCGGGCTGTCCAGCAGCGGCGACACGGTCCAGTGGAGTTCCCCGCCGACGGCCGTCGGGCAGACCGTCAGCTACGTGCCCCGGATCTTCGGCGGGCACTTCGACGCGATCCCGGGCGCCCGCCTGGCCGGCATGCTGGTGCTGCTGGTCTTCCTGATCGCGCTGTGGTGGCGGGCCCGGCCGGCGGCGGTGGCCGACGGGGCGTCCCGGGGCGCGGCGGGCGCGCCCGCCCCGGGCGGCACCGGGGCGGCGGTACCCGGGGACGCCACCCCGACGGGCGGGGCGGCGGTGCCGGCGGCAAGCGGTGACCTCGGGCGGGACCCGCTGACGGCCGCCGCGATCGCGCTGGTCGCCACCGTGGCGCTGTCGCCGGTCTTCCATCCGTGGTATCTCACCTGGCCGCTGGCCCTGGTCGCGGCGACCACGACCCGGCTGCGCTGGTTCCTCGGGGTGTGCGCGGTCGCCTGCTTCCTGGTGATGCCCGACGGCACCGGCCTGCCCCGCTACACCAAGTTTCCCGGTGCACCGCTCATGACGATCCTCGTGGTGCTGGCCGGGATCCAGGTCTGGCGGTGGTGGCGGGCCGCCCCCCGCGCCGCCGCCCCGGCTCCCGTGCCCGCGCACGGCCCCGAAGCGGGCGATCGCTAGAGCTGGGCGCGGCGGCGGGTACGCAGCGCGAGGGCGAGCCCGAGTACGCCGGTGGTCAGTACCAGGACCGCGACCGAGACGGCGAGCAGCGCCGCCCACGACGCGTTGAACTGGCCGGACGGGGTCAGGTATGTGGTCGCCAGCGACTGGGTGGCGAGCAGCCCGACCGGCGGAGCCAGCATCAGCATCGTCCAGACCCCACCGCTGCGTGCCGCACCGCCACCCAGCACCCCACCGGTGACCGCGGCCAGCACCGCCACGACGCCGAGCAGGAGCGCGGCACCCGCCGGAACGTCAAAGTGGTTCCGGTAGGTGAGCGGGGCGAACGGGCGGTAGACCCCGAGGAGCACGGGCAGCGCGCCGAACAGGACCGCACCCGCGAGCGGGACCACCCGCGCGACGGCGGTCGGACGTGCCGGCAGGGCGAGCGCGACCAGCCCGAGCGCGATCTGCGGCAGCAGCACGAACAGCGGCGGCCGGATCGTCCCGGTGAGCACGCTCGCCGGAACGACCGCGCCGGTGAGCACGATCGCGGCACCGATCCCGATCCGGACCCAGCGCCGGGGTGCTGCCACGGCGGCCAGGCCGACGGCGATCCAGGCGATCCACGACACCGCGCCGAGGCTCCGGAACGGGCCGAACCGCAACGGGGTCGGCAGCGGTTCGCGTGGCCCGAGCTCGAAGTACACGAGCCAGACGGCGGCCAACGCCACCGCGGTGGCCAGCGCGAGGACGGCGGCGAGGTGGGCACCGGCGACGACGTCCGGGCCGGCCACCCGCAGGTGCTGGCGCAGCCCGCCGCGCAGCAGGTCCACGGCGTCCGCGGGCGACGGCCGCCGTCGGTCGGTCCCGGCCAGTTCCAGGTACGTTCCGACAATCTCGTCGCCGCGTTGGGCCCGGTAGTCCTTCGGGTACGCCCACAGCAGCCGGCGGTAGCGGCGTTCCAGCGGAGTACGGCCGCTCACGCGATACCTCCCGCGGCGAGCGGGTTGCGCCCCGGCGCGGGCCGGTGGCCGGCGGCCCGGTCCCCGGCGGCCCGGTCCCCGGCGGCCCGGTCGCGCAGGCGCGCGGTGGCGGCTTCGACGTTGCGGCGCAGGCGCTCGGTCTCGGTCGCGAGCGTCTCGCCGCCGGCGTCGGTGAGCCGGTAGTAGCGGCGCAGCCGGCCGTCGACGACCTCCTCGCGGTCGGCGGCGACGAGGCCCTCGTCGGTGAGGCGGTCGAGTGCGCCGTAGAGCGTGCCGGGGCGCATCGCCAGCCGGCCGCCGGACAGTTCGGCGACCTCGCCGATGATCCCGTAACCGTGCATGGGGCCGCGGGCGAGCGCGGTGAGGATCAGGAACGTGGGTTCCCGCAACGGTGTCGACATGCGCCTCAAGATAACGGTAGCGAAGATATATCGCTACCCGATCTATAGGTCCTCCGCTCCCGCCCCGCCGTGCCTCGCGTCTCGCCGCGTCCCGCCTTGCCCCGCGGCGCTGTGCCTCGCCCCGCGGCGCTGTGCCTCGCCCCGCGGCGCTGTGCCTCGCCCCGCGGCGCCCCGGCCCACCGCGTTGATCAAGGAGAAGGTGTGCGCGTTCTGTGGTGCTATGTCGTGCGACTTCTCCTTGATCAACGGGGCGGGACGGGGGTGGGGGTGGGGAGGTGGGCTATCCGGCGTCGTGGGTGCCCCGGGAGAAGGGTGCTGTTGCGGTCCACAGCGGATTCGCTGTCGATACGCCGAATTCGCTGTGGAGCACGACAGTGCTATCGCCGCCTTCCGAGGGCTGGGGTTCGCTTGTCTTGATCGTCTGCGGTTCAGGCGGTCGACACGCCGGCGGCGGTGTGCGTGAACCGCAGACGATCAACCGGCGACCAGCGTTCCGACGAGAACGGGGCCGGCCCGCCCGTGCGCGGGAAACCGCGAGCGGCTGTCCACGCATGGGAAGCGGCGGGGGCGGCCGCTCGTGCACGGGAAGCGGCGGGGGCGGCCGCTCGTGCACGGGAAGGAGCGGGGGCGGCTGCCCGTGAACGGGAAACGGCGGGGGCGGCCCGCGTAGGCAGAAAGCGGCTGGGCCGGGCTCGCGTACGCGAGCCCGGCCCAGCCGGAGAGATGGTGCGGGTCAGACGTTGTAGTACATCTCGAACTCGTGCGGGGTCGGGCGCAGGCGGATCGGGTCGACCTCGTTGGCGCGCTTCCACTCGACCCAGGTGGAGATCAGGTCGGGGGTGAACACACCGCCCTCGAGCAGGAAGTCGTGGTCGGCCTCCAGCGAGTCGAGCACCTCCGGCAGCGAGCCCGGAACCTGCTTGACGCTGCCCCACTCCTCCGGCGGGAGGTCGTAGAGGTCCTTGTCGATCGGCTCCGGCGGCTCGATCTTGCTCTTGATGCCGTCGAGGCCGGCCATCATCATCGCCGCGAAGGCGAGGTAGACGTTGGCCGACGGGTCCGGGACGCGGAACTCGACCCGCTTGGCCTTGGCGTTGCTGCCGGTGACCGGGATGCGGGTGCAGGCGGAGCGGTTGCGCTGCGAGTAGACCAGGTTGACCGGGGCCTCGTAGCCGGGCACCAGGCGCCGGTAGGAGTTGACGGTCGGGTTGGTGAAGGCGAGCAGCGACGGGGCGTGGTGCAGCAGGCCGCCGATGTACCAGCGGGCCATGTCGGACAGGCCGGCGTAGCCGGTCTCGTCGTAGAACAGCGGCTCACCGTTGAGCCAGAGGCTCTGGTGGGTGTGCATGCCGGAACCGTTGTCGCCGAAGAGCGGCTTGGGCATGAAGGTCGCGGTCTTGCCGGCGGCCCACGCCTCGTTCTTCACGATGTACTTGAAGAGCTGGAGCTGGTCGGCGGCGTGCAGCAGGGTCGAGAACCTGTAGTTGATCTCGGCCTGGCCGGCGGTGCCGACCTCGTGGTGCGAGCGCTCGACGGTGAAGCCGGCGCCGATCAGCCGCTGCACGATGCTGTCGCGCAGGTCGGCGTAGTGGTCGACCGGCGGCACCGGGAAGTAGCCACCCTTGTAGGCGGTCTTGTAGCCGCGGTTGCCGCCCTCTTCCTCGCGGCCGGTGTTCCAGGCGCCCTCGATCGAGTCGATGTAGTAGAACGCCTGGTGGGCCGAGGTCTCGTGGCGGATCGAGTCGAAGATGTAGAACTCCGCCTCGGGGCCGAAGTAGGCGGTGTCGGCGATGCCGCTGGCGGCCAGGTAGGCCTCCGCCTTCTTGGCCACGTTGCGCGGGTCGCGCGAGTACGGCTCGCGGGTGAACGGGTCGTGGATGAAGAAGTTGATGGCGAGCGTCTTCTGTACCCGGAACGGGTCGATGAAGGCGGTGGCGACGTCCGGCAGGAGCAGCATGTCCGACTCGTGGATCGCCTGGAATCCGCGGATCGACGATCCGTCGAAGGCCAGGCCGTCGGTGAATACGCTCTCGTCGAACGACTCCGCCGGCAGGTTGAAGTGCTGCATCACCCCGGGCAGGTCACAGAAACGTACGTCGACGAACCTGACACCCTCTTCTTTGAGGTATCGCAGCAGTTCCTCTGGGTTGGCGAACACACGTCCTCCTGGCGTCCACGATGTGGCTAGGCTGGTCGCGACGCTATGGCTGCGCGGTTGCCCGACCATGTCCCTCTTGTTTCTGCCGTGTTACGTCACTCGCGGAGCGTGATCTCCGCCGGTCGGACGCCATGTGGTCGCCAAACGGACGATACCGCAGCGGGATGCTCCGGGCCGGTGGACGACCAGGAAGGCTGCCGGTCCGCCCGGCCGGCCGCAGGTCGCCGGAGCGCCACGGCTACCCTGACTCTCCGTGGCCAGACTTGACGACCCCCGTGCCGGATTCGAGCCGCCGAGCCTGGCCCGCCGGTTCGCCGCCCTGATGGTCGACTGGGCCGCCTGCGTCGCGGTGTCGAGCCTGTTCGCCGACCCGGTCCGCGACGGCTGGCCGCCGGTGGTCGTCCTGGTCGCCGTGTACGCCGTCTTCGTCGGCCTCTTCGCGCAGACCCCGGGCATGTGGGTGGCGAAGATCCGGTGCGTCTCCTACGCCGACGGCGGCCGGATCGGTGTCTTCCGGGCGCTCCTGCGTGGTCTGCTGCTGGTCCTGGTCGTGCCGGCGCTCATCATGGACGGCGAGCGGCGCGGTCTGCACGACCGGCTCGCCGGCTCGGTGATCGTGCCCCTCGACGGGCCGACGCCGGCCGCCGCACGGGATCGATAACGGTTCTGACCAGCGGTTACGCTGAGGTGATCTTCCGCTGACCGGAGGCCGGGCGGTTGCCTGCCGGCCACCGAGTCTTCATCGCTCCGACCGACCCGGATGTGGTGTTCGCCACGGCATCGCGCCGTACTGTTGCCTAAAGTTTGCAACAACCATTGATCACCATCTGGCGTTTGTCCGCGCCTGGAGGGCATCACATATGAGCGAGCGAAGCGAGCGACCCAACGGGTCCAGGCCTGGACGTGGCGGCGCCGAGCGGAGCGAGGTGGCGGCATGACCCCGCGATCGCTGCGCGTCGTGCTGGGCGGCCTGACCGCCCTCGGCCTGCTGGCCGCCGCCGGCTGCGGTAGCAACCCCGACGCCCCGGACGCGGCCGGCGCGACCGGCCTCGTCCTCGCCGACGCCTACGAGGACCCGTCGTTGAACCCGATCGCCGGCTACTCGGAGACCGGCTACAGCAAGATCTACGACGGGCTGGTCCGGGCGGCGCCGTACCAGGCCGGGGTGCTGCCGGCGATCGAACCGGCGCTCGCCGCGCAACTGCCGCAGGCCAGCCCCGACGCCCGCGAGTGGACGGTCAGCCTGCGTACCGGCGTCACGTTCCACGACGGCTCCGCCTTCGACGCCGACGACGTGGTGGCCACCTACCGGGCGGTGCTCGACCCCACCTCCGGATCGCCGCTGGCCAGCTCCTACGAGATGCTCCAGGCGGTCGACAAGGTCGACGCCAGCACCGTCAGGTTCACCCTCAAGTACTCCTACGCGCCGTTCGACCGGCGGCTGATGCTCGGCATCGTGCCGGCCGAGTCGGTCGCCACCCCCGGCCCCGCCGACGCGTCGCCGCTGAACGAGAAGCCGGTCGGCACCGGCGCCTACAAGCTGGAGTCGTGGCGCAAGGGCAGCGAGATGGTGCTCACCGCCAACCCCGACCACTGGGGCGGCGAGCCGGCGGTGAAGAAGCTGACCATCATCCTCGCCCCCGACGACAACACCCGGACCCAGCGCACCGCCGCCGGCGAGTTCGACGGGTCGTGGCTGCCGCCGAAGCTCGCCGCCACCTTCGCCGACCGGGACGGCTACAAGGTCGTCGCACACCCGAGCGCCGACTTCCGCGCCGTCAGCCTGCCGACCGGCCACCCGGTGACCGGTGACCCGGCGATCCGGTTGGCCCTCAACCACGCCGTCGACCGCCAGGCCATGGTCGACAACATCCTGGCCGGGTACGGCAAGCCGGCGTACACCCCGATTCCCGAGGCGCTGGGCACCTTCCACAACCCGCAGGCCACCTTCGCGTACGACCCCGCGCAGGCCGGCCAGATCCTCGACGCGGCCGGTTGGGTGCCCGGCCCGGACGGCATCCGGGTCAAGGGCGGGCAACGGGCCGAGTTCACCCTGATGTACTTCCCGAACGAGACCCTGCGCCGCGACCTCAGCCTCGCCTTCACCTCCGACGCGAAGAAGATCGGCATCGAGGTCAACCTCGAAGGCGTCGACCGGCCGAAGTTCCGGCCCCGGATCCCGCAGGACGCCGGCCTGCTCGGCGGCGGTGACAACCCGTACGACCCGGACACCCAGGTCTACGCCCTCCTGCACTCCACCTACGCGCAGTACGACGCGAACAACCCGTTCCGCAACCCGGGCGCCTACCGCAACGACGCCGTCGACGCCGCGCTGGACCTCGGTCGCCGCTCCATCGACCCGGCCGAGCGGACCCGTGCCTACCAGGACCTCCAGGCCGAGCTGATCAAGGCCCCGTCCGCCGTCATGCTGGCCTTCCTCGACCACGCGTACGTCGTCAAGACCGACGGCGCCTTCACCGGCACCGTCCCGGTGCTGGAGCCGCACGCGCACGGCACCTCCTGGGGCCCGTGGTGGAACGTGCGGGACTGGAAGCCGCGCCGGTGAACACGACCGACGGACGACGGATCGCCGGCCGGAGCGGGGTGACCCGATGAACCCGATCACCCGGCTGGTGCTGCGCCGGGCACTGCTCGCCGTGCCGGTGCTGGCGGTGGTCTCGGTAGCGATCTTCGCGCTGGCGGCGGCGTCGCCGTTCGATCCGCTGGCGGCGTACCTCGGCGACCGCTACCTGACGATGGACCCGGAGGACCAGGCCCGGATCGCCGCGCAGCACGGCTTCGACGACCCGTGGCCGCAGCGCTACCTGCACTGGGCCGGCGACCTGCTCACCGGCGACCTCGGCACCTCGGTGGCGCTGCGCCAGCCGGTCGTCGACGTGCTCGCCGAGCGGCTGCCGTGGACGATGCTGCTGGTCGCCGTTGCCCTCGTGATCACCATGACGACCGCGCTGGTGTTCGGGGTGTGGTCGGCGTGGCGGCAGGGCGGCTGGGTCGACCGGGTGGTCACCGCGCTCAGCCACGTGCTCGAGGGCATCCCGACGTTCGTCGTGGCGCTCGGTGCGATCGCCGTCTTCGGCGTGGCGCTGTCCTGGTTGCCGGTCGCCGGGCTCACCGAGGCGGGGGCCCCGGTCAGCTTCGGCCAGGTGTCCCGCCACCTGCTGCTGCCGGCGCTGGTGCTCGGCCTCTCGCAGGCCCCGGTGCTGCTGCTGCACGTACGGCAGTCGCTGCTGACCGCGCTCGCCGACGACCACGTCGCCGGGGCCCGGGCCCGTGGCCTCGGTGAGGCCCGGGTGGTGCTGCGGCACGCCCTGCCGGCGGCGCTGCTGCCGTTCACCACCCTGCTGGGTGCCCGGGCCGCCGAGATCGCGACCGGGGCGGTGCTGGTCGAGGAGGTCTTCTCCTGGCCCGGTGCCGCCCAGGCGGTGGTCCGCGCCGCGGTCGCCGTCGACTTCCCGCTGCTGGCCGCGCTGACCCTGCTGTCAACGATCGCGGTGCTGGTCAGTTCGTTGCTCGCCGACGTGGCGTACGCGCTGCTCGACCCGAGGGTGGCCGTCGATGCCTGACCTGACCGAAACCGCCCGGCCGACCGGAACCGTGCCGCCGGCCGACACCGCCCGGCCGCCTGGGTCCGCGCCGCCGCCTGGGTCCGCGCCGCCGCCTGGTTCCGCGCCGCCGGCCGACACCGTGCCGCCACCCGGTAAGACGCCGCCGGTGGACACCGCCCGGACCGACCGGGAGGGCTGGATCGACGCGGCCCGGCCGCGCGCCGGGATGCCGCCGCCCCGCCGGCGGTTCCGGACCGGCTGGGCCCGGCTGCGGCCGGTCGTCGGCCTGGGCCTGCTGGCGGTCCTGATCGGGTACGCCGTACTCACGCCGTGGCTGGCCGACTTCGACCCGCGGATCACCGACTATCCCGCCGGGCTGACCGGCCCGTCGGCCGAGCACCTCTTCGGCACCGATCCCGCCGGCCGCGACCTGCTGGTCCGGTCCGCCGCCGGATTGCGGGTGACGCTGCTCGTCGCCACCGTCTGCGCGATCGTCTCGACCGTGATCGGGACTCTCGTCGGGGCGCTGTCCGGGATCGCCGGCGGAGTCGTCGACCAGGCCGTCATGCGCCTGGTCGACACCGTCAACGCCGTACCGCACCTGCTGCTCGGCATCGTCATCGTCGCGCTCTACGGCGGCGGCCTGCCCGCCGTGATCATCTCGATCACGCTCACCCACTGGACCTCGGTGGCCCGGATCGTCCGCGCCGAGGTGCTGTCGCTGCGCGACCGTGAGTTCGTCGACGCCGCGATCAGCGGGGGAGCGTCGCGCTGGCGGGTCGTCCGCCGGCACCTGCTGCCCGCCGTCGTACCGCAGGCCGCCCTCGCCGCGGTGCTGATGCTGCCGCACGCGGTCTGGCACGAGACCACGCTGAGCTTCCTGGGCCTGGGCCTGGCCCCGCACGAGGCCAGCATCGGCATCCTGCTCGACGAGGCCCGTGAGGCGACGATGCTGGGCGGCTGGTGGGCGCTGGTCTTCCCGTCGGCGCTGCTCGTGGTCGCCACGCTGAGCGTCGCGGCGGGCGGCGCCGCCTGGCGCGACCGGCTCACCCCGCGCCGCAGGACGGAGTTGGCGCTGTGACGACGAAGCAGTCGACCACGACCGCCGGGCTCGCGCTGCGCGACCTGTCGGTGCGGTTCCTGGTCGGCCACGGCCGCCGGCGGGGGACCGCGCCGACCGTGGTGCAGGCGGTCAACGGCGTCACCCTCGACCTCGTACCCGGTCGGGTCCTGGCCCTGGTCGGGGAGAGCGGGTGCGGCAAGTCGGTGCTGGCCGCCGCGATCCTCGGCCTGCTGCCGGCCAACGCCCAGGTACGCGGCGCGGTCGAGCTGGCCGACCCGGCCGGTGGGGCGCCGCTGGAACTGCTGCGCTGCCCCGAACGGGTGCTGGCCGGATCGGTCCGGGGCCGCCGGATCGCACTGGTGCCGCAGTCCGCGTCGACCCACCTGACGCCGGTCCGCCGGGTCCGCGGCCAGCTCGCCGAGACGGTCCGGACCCTGACCGGCGTACGCGACAAGGCGGCACTGCGGACGCGCTGCGACGAACTCGCCGTCCGGGTCGGGCTGACCCCGGCCGACCTGGACCGCTATCCGCACGAGCTGTCCGGCGGCATGGCGCAGCGGGCGGCGATGGCGTTCGCCCTGGTCGGCGAACCGGAGGTGGTGCTCGCCGACGAGCCGACCGCGGGTCTGGACCGGCCGCTGGTGCGCAACACCACCGCGGCGCTGCGGGACCTGGCCGACCAGGGCCGGGCGGTACTGCTGATCACCCACGACCTGGCCGCGGCCGAGGACGTCGCCGACGACCTGGCCGTCATGTACGCCTCCCGGCTGGTCGAGAGCGGCCCGGCGGCGGCGGTGCTGGCCGACCCGTGGCACGACTACACCCGCGGCCTGCTGGCGGCGCTGCCCCGCAACGGCCTGACCCCGATTCCCGGGCAGCCGCCCGAACTGTCCCGGCTGCCGGCCGGTTGCCCGTTCCACACCCGGGTACCCGGCGACTGCTCGGGCGACCCGGCCCCCCGCCCGGTCGGCGACCGCTGGATCGCCTGCCGGTCCGGCGGTGCCGAACCGGTACCCGCGCTGTCCGGTTCGCCGGCGGCCACCAGCGGCACAGGAGACCAGTGATGCTGACCGCCGAGGGAATCACCGCCGGCTACCGGCGCGACCGGCCCGTGCTGTCCGATCTGCACATCGAGGTGGCGCCGGGGGAGATCGTCGGCCTGGCCGGGCCGAGCGGCTGCGGCAAGTCGACGCTGGTCCGGGTGCTGGCTCTGCTCCAGCGGCCGTGGGCCGGCACGGTCACCGTCGACGGCACCCCGGTACCCCGGTTCCGGTACGCCGCGCCGCGCGGCCTCCGGACCGCGGTCGGGGTCGTCTTCCAGTCACCGCGCCGGTCCGTCGACCCCCGGCTGTGTCTGCGGGACATCGTCGCCGAACCGCTGCGCGCCACCGGCCGCGGCGATGCCGGGACGGCCCGGGTGGCCGAGGTGACGGAGCTGGTCGGGCTCACCGCCGACCTGCTCGGACGGCTGCCGCACGAGGTCAGCGACGGCCAGTTGCAGCGGGCCTGCCTGGCCCGGGCGCTGGTGCTGCGGCCCCGCTACCTGATCTGCGACGAGATGACCGCGATGCTCGACGCGTCCAGCACGGCCGGTCTGGTGCAGGCGGTCCGGAAGGTCGCCGGCGACGGCGGGCCCGGGGTGCTGGCGGTCAGCCACGACGAGGATCTGCTGGCGGTCTGGGCCGGCCGGGTGGTCCGGCTGGCCGCGCCGGTCCCGGTGGCCGGCTGAGCCGCCGGCGCCTGACTGAGCCCTCGGGCGCCCGGCTGATGCGTGCCGCGCCCGCCGGGCGCCGGCGCCGGCCCGGAACCGCAGACGATCATTGCCTGTCGCTGCCCCTGCGTGTGGGGCGTGGACTCAGCGGCCGCGGGTCTGGCGGAACGCGCCCTTCGGCGGCCGCATGTTCTTCGGGATCGCGCCCTTGGGCATCTGCGGCCGGGCGGACAACGCCTTGAGTCGCTTGTCGAGGGCGTTGACCTCCTTGCCGCTGAGGTTGCGGGGCAGCCGCATCAGCGTCATCCGCAGCTTGCGGATCGGGATCTCGTTCTCGCCCTGCCCGATGACGTAGTCGTGGAGCGGGGCGGTGCCGATCACCTTGGCCAGTCGCCGCTTCTCCTGCCCGAGCAGGCCGCGGATGCGCTGCGGGTTGCCTTCGGCGAGCAGGATGATGCCGGGCCGGCCGATGACCAGGTGCACCATGTCCATCTGGGTGGTCGAGCTGACCGCCGGGGTCACCCGCCAGTCACCCCGCATGTTTTCCATGATCGTCGCCGCCGCACCCGGCTGCCCCTCGGCGGCGTTCATCATCGCCGTGTTGGACCGCAGGTTGAGCACGATCAGCAGACCGAGCAGGGCGAGCAGGATGCCGATCGGCAGCCACAGCCAGCCCCAGAAGACGACCGCGACCACGGTCAGCGCGAGCGGCAGCAGCACCGCGGCGGCGGCCAGCGGGATGAACCACCGGTCGCGCTTGGCGGTGAACGAGAACACCATCCCGATCTGCTTCAGGCGCGTGCGGAACGGAACCTTCTCCTGGGGCTTTGCCATGCGACGGAGTCTAGTGGTCGGCCCCGGCGGCCACGATCTGCGGCTCTCGGGTCGGCGCGGGCTCGGTTGCGGGCTCGGCTGCGGGCCTGGTGACGGCCGTCGGGGTGGACCGGACCGCCCGGAACCGCCGCCAGGCCAGTGCCGCGCCGATCAACGCCAGCGGCAGTGACGGGGTCGAGTAACGCGGGTCGACGACCGAACTGCCGACCGACGCGACGATCATCCCGATCGCGAGCCCGGCGAACATCAACGGTTCCAGATGCTCGCGCAACGTCGAGGCCCGTGGGCGTACGAGGGCCAGGGCGAGCACCAGCAGGAAGGCGAGGCCGACGACGGTCGCCGGTACGGTCGCCACCCTCGAGTACCCGTGCAGCGGCTCCATCAGCGGATGCTGGTTTCCGGTCGCGAGGCCGGTGTAGTTGCGGTACTCGGGATTGTCCGGGGCCATGTGCGGCCGGCACCGGGTCTCCTGCTCGGTGACCGGGAACTCCCACACCTCGGTGAGGCACACCGTCCGCTCGTCCGCCGGGTCCGGTACGGGGCGCAGGATCCTGCCGGTCTCGACGACCACCATCTCGGCGAAGTCGAGCGGTTGGCCGAGGATCGCCTTGCGGGCGAACGTGCCGAAGAGTTCGTCGTACTCGCGGCCGGCGTAGTCGTGGTTGGCCGACCGGGCCCCGCCCCACAGGTAGCGGTCCGCCGGCCGGCGCTCGTCCAGCGGCTCGGTCGGGCACAGCCGGCGCTCGGCGTCGGTCAGCGTCAGCCGGTCGCAGTCGACGAACGTGGTGGTCCGCGCCCACAGGAACCGGCCGCCGTAGGTGCCGAACGAGTACTGCCCGTGGTGCTGGTGGTACCAGGTGAGGTAACCGCCGAGGACCAGCCCGACCACCGACGCGAAGGCGGCCAGCCGGAGCCAGCCGATCCGGCGGATCAGCAGGTAGAGCACGGGTACGGCGAGCGCCACCAGGCCGATGGAGCGGGTCACCGCGGCCCAGCCGAAGAGCGCGCCCGCGATGGCGCAGAGCAGCCAGCCCGGGTTGTCGCGCCGCCAGCACAGCAGCAGCAGACCGACGGTGACCAGCACGGTGAACAGCGTCTCGGCGAGCAGGTAGTGCTCCAGCGCGACGGTGCGGGCGTCGAGGACCAGCGGGGTGGTCGCCAGCAGCGCCACGGTACGGGACAGGCCCTTGCGCTGGAGGAAGACGTAGACGGCGGCGGCCAGGGCGAGCCCGGCCAGGTGCTGCAGGACGACGACCACCCGGGTCGTGCCGAACGGCAGCAGTGCCTCGATCAGGAAGCTGTAGCCGTACGGGCGGATGACGTCGGGCACCTCGCGGAAGGCCCGGCCGAGGTAGCTGTGGCTGTCGCCGTGGTACCAGAACGCCGGGGCGTACCCGACCATGACCAGCACCCGGAGCAGCAGGCCGGCGGCGAGCAGGGCCAGCAGCAGCCAGTGGGTCCGGGCGAGCCGGCCCGAGTTGTCACGCAGATAGGTCAGTGCCTCGGTGGTCCCCGCGCGCAGGCGGGCCGGCGTACCGGTGACGCGTGCGCGCAGCCTGGGTAAAGCGGCCGGCGATTTGGCTGCCGGTCGCTCGGCGGTTCCGGTCATTTCCCTGCCGACTTGATCGGCAGAACGGGAGCGGCGCGGCCGGTGCCATGGTCACCGGGCCGCTTCTCCTCGTGGTATTCCTCTTCCACGTTGATTTCCCATACGTCGTGGTCGGTGCCGTCGAGGATGTTTTCCACGGTGAGCATCGCGGTCATCATCGAGTGGTCGGCATTGTTGTAACGGTGCATGCCGTTGCGGCCGACCGGGTGCACGTTGGGCGCGTCCTGCGCCAACCAGCGGCGAATCGTGTCGACGTTCTCGGCATACGCGAAGTCGTAGAAAGGATAGGCCTTCGGCATCCGTACCACATACCCGGACTCCACGGATCCGGGCCGGACGAGGCCGAGTTTCTCGAGTTCGGTGGTGCCGAGCCTGATCAGGTCGTCGTCGTCGGAGTTCCACAACTCGTCGCCGAGGGTGAGGAAGTATTCCAGCCCGAGGCAGGTGCGGCCGTCCTTGACCAGGTAGGGCGACCAGGAGCCGAAGTTCTGGATGCGGCCGACCTTGACCTCCGGGGCGTGGATGTAGATCCAGTTGTCCGGGAAGCTGAACTCCTGCGGCACCACCAGCGCCACGGTGAGGAAGTCGCGGTAGCGCAGCGCCTCGGCGGCGGCCAGCACCTCCGGCGGGGCCGGCGGCTCCATCGCCCTGACCAGTTCGGAGATCGGCATGGAGGAGATCACGTGGTCGGTGGCTATCCGCCGGTCACCGGTGGGCTCCGCGACGGTGACCGCGACCACCCTTCCGTCGGCCCGGTGGATGGTGCGTACGGGGGTGTCGAGGGTGACCGTACCGCCCCGTTTCTCGACGTGTTCGGCGCACCGTTCCCACATCATTCCGGGGCCGAACTTGGGGTATTGGAACTCCTCGATCAGGCTCGTGATGTCCTTCTGGTTACGCCTGGGCATCAGCGAGTTGAGCACCGCGTTAAGAAGTGAGAGGTTCTTGATCCGCTGGGCGGCCCAGTCCGACGACAGTTCGGTCGCCGGCACCCCCCAGAGCTTTTCGTTGTACGTCTTGAAGAAGTGCGAATAGAGCCGTGCTCCGAACCGCGCGGTGACCCAGCCGGCGAGGTGCGACTGGTCCTTCGGCGGGGAGATCCGGGCGGCGAGATAGGAGGCGACGCAGCGGACCGCCTCGACCAGGCCCAGGTTTCGCAGCGCGTTGCTGGCCTTGAGCGGATAGTCGAAGAGTCGGCCCCGGTAGTGGATGCGGCTCATCCGCGGCCGGAGGAGGAACTCCTCGTCGGGCAGGATCTCGTGCCACAACGCCTCGACCTGGGGCACCTTCGTGAAGAACCGGTGGCCGCCGATGTCGAACCGCCAGCCGTCGCGTTCGACGGTGCGACTGATGCCGCCGACGATGTCGTCAGCTTCGAAGACCTGGACGGGGGCCGAGCGTCGGGTCAGCTCGTAGGCTGCGGTGAGGCCGGCCGGGCCAGCGCCGATCACCACGGTGTGGGGTGAGGTCGTCATGCTTCTTTCCGTCACGCTTGATGCCGCCAGAAGGGGCCCGCGCCAGCGTCCGGCTGGTCGTGCGCGGGTGTGACGGGCTGCCCGGGTGCCCGCCGGAATCTAGCATGACGAATGGTGACCGTGTGGTACAAGCCACTGGCGGTCAGTTGACCTCGATCGGCTCCTTGATCTTGCGTGCGTCGATGGCCTGCTGGTAGAGCCGACCGGCCCGGTAGGACGAACGCACCAGCGGTCCGCTCAGCACACCCGCGAATCCGATCGCCTCGGCCTCGGCGCTCAGCTCGACGAACTCCTCCGGCTTGACCCACCGTTCCACCGGGTGGTGGCGGGGGGTCGGTCGCAGGTACTGCGTGATGGTGATCAGCTCGCAGCCCGCGGCGTGCAGGTCGCGCAGTGCCTGGACCACCTCTTCGCGTTCCTCGCCCATGCCGAGGATCAGGTTGGACTTGGTGACCAGGCCGGCCGCGCGGGCCTTCGTGATGACGTCGAGCGAGCGCTCGTAACGGAACGCGGGCCGGATCCGCTTGAAGATCCGCGGCACCGTCTCGACGTTGTGCGCCAGCACCTCCGGCCGGGCCGCGAACACCTCGGCGAGCTGGTCGGGGTCGCCGTTGAAGTCGGGGATGAGCAGTTCGACGCCGCACCCCTCCTGCAGGGCGTGGATCTGCCGCACCGTCTCGGCGTACAGCCAGGCGCCGCCGTCGGGCAGGTCGTCGCGCGCGACGCCGGTGACGGTCGCGTAGCGCAGGCCCATCGTGGCCACCGACTCGGCGACCCGGCGCGGCTCGTCGGCGTCGAAGTCGGCCGGCTTACCGGTGTCGATCTGGCAGAAGTCGCACCGGCGGGTGCACTGGTCACCGCCGATCAGGAAGGTCGCCTCCCGATCTTCCCAGCACTCGTAGATGTTGGGACAGCCGGCCTCCTGGCAGACCGTGTGCAGGCCCTCCTTGGCGACCAGGCCGCGCAGGTGGGTGTATTCGGGACCCATCTTCGCCTTGACCTTGATCCATGGCGGCTTGCGCTCGATGGGGGTCTCGGCGTTACGGGCCTCGATGCGCAACATGCGCCGGCCCTCGGGTGCGATGGTCACCTCACGAGCCTACGCCGCAGGCCGGACCCGGGGCAGGGTGGGCGATGAGGGTCACGTGGCGGTGTGACGGCGCTCACCGTGGGCTGTCGGAAACGTGCCGTCGAAAACCGGTGGCGGTCGCTGTTAACGTCGTGGGCAACAGCGACGACGGAGCCGAGTAGCACCTCGCCCCCGGAGTCCAGAGAGTCGCCGGCAGCTGTGAAGGCGATCTCCGGACGGGGTGTGAAGACCCTCCTGAGCTGCGGGAAGAACGGCGCCGAGGCGCCCAGTAGAGCCCGCCGGACTGGCCCACGTCACCGGGCGACGAACGAGGCCCCCGTCCGCGGGGCGAAGGTGTGGTGGCACCGCGAGGTTCCCGCTCGCCCACACCTCCCTGGGGATCGCGTTGCGATTACGCAAGGAGGTGCCGAAATGCAACGCATCCTTTCCGTCCGACTGTCCGCCCACATCGGCGAACAGGTCGTCGTCGCCGGCTGGATCCACCGCCGGCGGCTGCTCAAGTCGGTCGCGTTCCTGATCCTGCGCGACGCCGCCGGACTCACCCAGGTCGTGGTCAGCGAACCCGCGGCCCGGGCCCAACTCGAGGCACTGCCCGAGGAGACCGTCGTCGAGGTCACCGGCCGGGTGGTCGGCAACCCCTCGGCGCCCGCCGGGGTCGAGGTCGTCGACCCGGTCGTACGTCCGCTCGGCGCACCCGCCGTACCGCCGCCGTTCGACCTGTACCGGCCGGCGCTGACCGCGACCCTGCCGACCCAGCTCGACCACGCGTCGGTGGCCCTGCGGCACCCGACCCGGTCCGCCGCGCTGCGGATCTCG
Source organism: Polymorphospora rubra (assembly GCF_018324255.1). GTDB lineage: Bacteria > Actinomycetota > Actinomycetes > Mycobacteriales > Micromonosporaceae > Polymorphospora > Polymorphospora rubra. Next base: position 576,257 of record NZ_AP023359.1, on the reverse strand, counting down.
GCCGCCGCCACGGCCGGCTTCCGGTCCATACTCGACGGGCAGGGGTTCGTCGAGGTGCACACCCCGAAGGTCGTCGGCTCGGCGACCGAGAGCGGCGCCAACGTCTTCGCCCTCGACTACTTCGGCCGGCCGGCCTACCTGGCCCAGTCGCCGCAGTTCTACAAACAGTTGATGGTCGGCGTCTTCGAACGCGTCTACGAGGTCGGGCCGGTCTTCCGCGCCGAGCCGCACGACACCGTCCGGCACCTGGCCCAGTACACCTCGCTCGACGTCGAGTTCGGCTTCATCCGCGACCACCGGGACGTGATGGCGGCCCTGCGCGACGTACTGGCCGGGATGCTGGCCACGGTGGGGGAGCGGTGCGCCGCCGACCTCGCCACGCTGGACGTCACGGTGCCGGAGGTGCCCGCCGAGATCCCGGCGGTGCACTTCACCGAGGCGCTGCGGATCGCCGGGGCACCCGCCGACGAACCCGACCTCGCGCCGGCCCACGAACGGGCGCTGGGGGAGTGGGCCCGCGCCGAACACGGGTCCGACTTCGTATTCGTCACCGGCTACCCGATGGCGAAGCGGCCGTTCTACACCCATCCGGACCCGGCCCGTCCGGCGTACTCGAACGGGTTCGACCTGCTCTTCCGCGGCCTCGAACTGGTCACCGGCGGGCAGCGCCTGCACCGGCACGCCGACTACCTGGCGGCGCTGGCCGCCCGCGGCGAGCAGATCGAGCCGTACGCGTCGTACGTCGACGCGTTCCGGCACGGGATGCCGCCGCACGGCGGCTTCGCCATCGGCCTGGAACGCTTCGTGGCAAGGCTGACCGGCGCCGCGAACGTACGCGAGGTGGTGGCCTTCCCCCGCGACCTCCACCGCCTCACCCCGTAACCACCCTCATGATCCGCGTGATCAGGGACCTTTTTCGGCGCGTCGTCGGCGCGTCGGGGTGGGAACTCCCTGATCACGCGGATCTTGGCATGGGGCGAAGCCCGGGGCCGGGCGAAGCGGGGGCCGGTCCGGTCAGGGCAGGAGGGTGGGGAGGTGGCGGTGCACCACCGGCAGTACGTCGGCGACCGTCACCGGCCGGCCCAACTCGGCGGTCAGCGAGGTGACCCCGGCGTCGCGGATGCCGCACGGCACGATCCGGTCGAAGGCGGTCAGGTCGCAGTCACAGTTGATGGAGAACCCGTGCTGGGTCACGCCCTTGGACACCCGGATGCCGATCGCGGCGACCTTGCGGGCCGGACCCCGGTCGTCCTCCGCCACCCACACCCCACTGCGACCCTCGATCCGGTCGGTGGCCAGTCCGAACTCGGCGCAGACGTCGATCAGCAACTGCTCGGTACGGCGTACGTAGGCGACCACGTCGATCGGGTCGGGCAGCCGGAGGATCGGGTAGCCGACGAGCTGCCCCGGACCGTGCCAGGTGATCTTTCCACCGCGGTCGACGTCGACGACCGGCGTGCCGTCCATCGGCCGGTCCCACGGCTCGGTCCGCTTGCCGGCCGTGTAGACGCTCGGGTGCTCCAGCAGCAGCGCCGTGTCCGACTCCTCGCCGGCGGCCACGGCCTCGTGGCGGCGGCGCTGCTCGTCCCAGGCGGCCAGGTAGTCGACGACGCCGGCGTCGACGACGGTCAGGCCGGAGATTGTGGTGGTCACCAGGCCAGCGTAGTCCCGCCGCCCACCGGTCGGGCCGGTGAGACCGGTCACCGGGGTCGCTAGCCTGGTCCGGTGCTGACGGTCGTGTTGCTGCTGGTCCACGCCGGGGTCGCCGCGCTGTGGCTGGGCGCGATGAGCTACAGCCTGTTCGTGCTCCAGCCGAAGATCGCCCGGATGTGCGACGGCGACCCGGTACGGATCGAGGACGCCGAACGGGTGCTCGCCAACGGCAACCGGCGACCGGTGCTCGCGCTGGTCACCGTCCTGTGGCTGTCCGGGATCGCGCTCACCGGCCTGGCCGCCGCCGACGGGTTGTCCACGACCGGCTGGCTGCTGGTCGGGATCAAGGCGGTCCTGCTCGCCGTGGCCAGCGGGCTCTTCTGGTGGGTGTCGTGGCGGGGCTGGCCCCGCCGGGTCTTCGCGCTGCCGGCCGAACTGCCCGGCCTGCGGCGCCGCTTCCGGCTGGTCGCCTTCGCGATGCTGGCCCTGGTCGGCGCCGCCGCTGTGCTCGGCTTCGTCGGCGGCCACGCCTGACCGGCCGCTACAGTTCGCCCCGCCCGCGCAGCCAGTCGAAGATTAGTTTGTCCACCGTGGACGACACCTCCCGGCCCGAGTGGTCCAGCCAGCGGATCTCCTCGATCTCGGCCCCGGGTTCGAGGTCGCCGCGGTAGTCGGCCCGGTAGCACGTCATCCGCACCGTGACGCCGTCCGGATGACCGTGGGCCGGCGCCTCGAAGACCCCGGCGAACTCGATCGTGCCGTCGACCAGTTCGACCCGCAGTTCCTCGGCGATCTCGCGGTTCAGGGCCTCGTGGTCGGTCTCGCCGGCCTCCCGTTTGCCGCCCGGCAGGTAGTAGGTGTCCTTGCCGTACGAGCGGGTGCTCAGGATGCGGCCGTCCTCGACCCGGAGCCAGGCGAGCTTGTCGATGACGGCGGTGCCGGCCTCAGTTCCCATTCGGCTTCCACAGCCAGACGTCCTCGACGCGCTCCGGCGGGCCGAGCAGGTCGGTCATCAGTTCCAGCAGGGCCTCCTGCCGTACCGGCCACGACGTACCGAACACGTGGTCGGCCAGCACCACCACCTCGGCGTCCCAGTAGTCGAGGTCGGCGCGTACGCCGGCCCGCTCGGTGTCGCCGATCGGCGGCACCTCCCCGCTGCGCGCGACCTCCAGCAGCAGCCCGTCGGTGAAGCGTGGCAGCGGCCCGATCCGGCCCCGGCCGTCCGGGCCGCCCGGGCCGAGGAAGTAGCCGCTCGGCAGCTTGAACTCGCCCTGCCGGTGCGCCAGCGCGTACGCCTGCCAGCGTTGCGCGTCCGGGGTGATGTCGAGGGTCAGCGGGACCGGTACGAGCACGCCGCCGGGCGATACGTGGTCGCGCCAGGCGCCGGAGGTGATGAAGGTGGGCACCGGGTCCCGGTCGATGGTCAGCAGCGGCATCGGCGTCAGGGGGAGCAGCGCCACGGCGAAGCCGGCGACCCAGGCGCCGGTCGCCGCCCGGGAGGGCGGTGCGTCGCGCAGCCGGTCGACGGTCAGGGCCAGCAGTACGGCGAACACCGGTGCGACCGCCAACGCCAGCCGGCTGGGCAGCGCGGCGTCGAACAGCGGTACGTCGTCGAGCAGCGCGTACGGCAGCGGGATCCCGGTGACCGTACCCATGATCTTGAGCTTGGGGCCGAGCGACAGCACCGTGAACACGCCGGCGGTGACCGCGAGGGCCCGCAGCGTGGCCCGGCGTCCCGGGTCGGCCCGCCGCCACAGCGTGACGAAGCAGACGACCGCCAGGACCAGCAGGCCGGCGCCGAGGAACGAGTTCTCCTCGGTCGGGTTGGGGGCCAGTTCGGTGTCCAGGCCGAGCACGCCGGCCAGCGACCGGATCGGGTACGCCACGTATGCGGCGAGGTCCTCGGCGTGGATGATCGGGTCGTATCCGGTGCCGTGGAACCGCTGCGGCCCGGCGAAGTGCAGCCACAGCGGGTAGGCGAGCAGGAGCAGCGAGGTCACGGCGGTGACGGCGAGCCCGCGCAGCAGGTCCGGCAGTGCGGCGCGGGCCTCGGCGCGTACGGCCCGCGACAGCGCCCAGGTGCCGAGGAAGATCCCGCAGGCGATGGCGGTGAAGAAGAGTCCCTCGGCGGCGATGGAGAAGCCGGCGGCGACCAGTACGCCCAGCACGATGCCGTTGCGCAGCCAGCGGCCGGGCTGGCGCAGCCGTAGCACCTGCCACACGATGACCGGCACCAGCCAGCCGGCCGTCCAGTTGAGGTGCCCGTTGGCGTGCGACACCAGACCGGGGGCGAACCCGGCGACCAGCCCGCCGACGGCCGCCGCGAGCGGGGCGCGGACCAGGTGCCGGGAGAGCACCCAGTACCAGGCGAAGGCGCTGCCGGCCAGGTTGGCGGTGAGCACGGTGACGTAGGCGGCCGTCGGGCCGAAGAGCCAGGTGACCGGCGCGAACACGATCGCGATCACGGTGATCGAGGTGTTCATGCCGAGGTTGACGCCGTACGGGACGTTGAGCAGGTCGGCGAAGAGCGGGTCCTGCCCGTGGGTGAGGGCGTACGGGCCGTAGGCGAGCAGCCATTCGAAGAACGTCTGGTCGCCGGTGCTGGCCGTCAGCGACCGCTGGCCGAGGTCGGTCCACAGGCCACTGGTCACGAATGCGGCGAGCCCGATCGCGACGGCGGCGAGGAGCAGGTCGACCCGCCATCCGGGTCGGCGGCGGCCGGTGGTGCCCGGCGCGGTCTGCCCGGCGGCCCGACCGGCGGTCGGGCGTTCGGTGTCGTCCGGCTTGGGCCCGGTGACCGGGGTGGGAGCGATCGGCACGGCCCAGGTTACCAAGACGTGCCCGACACGCCCGGTTCGTGGGTAACCTTGACCGCGTTATTGAAAATGACTATCACTTTAATAGTCCGTGCATCATCTCTCCTGGAGACCCGTACCCGTGAAGACCTCGTTCGTCGGCAAGGGCGGCAGCGGCAAGACCACGCTCGCCGGCCTCTTCGCCCGCCATCTCGCCGCCCTGCCGGCCCCGCTGCTCGCCATCGACGCCGACATCAACCAGCACCTCGCGGTGGCGCTGGGCGCCAGCGACGAGGAGGCCGTCCTGCTGCCCGCGCTCGGCGACCACCTCGCCGACATCAAGGAACACCTGCGCGGCGACAACCCGCGGATCAGTTCCACCGCCGCGATGGTCAAGACCACCCCGCCCGGCCGCGGCTCCCGCCTGCTGACCGTCACCGGCCCCAACCCCGTCTACGACGCCCTGGTGCGCGAGGTCGGCGGCGTACGTCTCGCGGTCACCGGCCCGTTCGCCACCGCCGACCTCGGCGTCGCCTGCTACCACTCCAAGGTCGGCGCGGTCGAACTGATGCTCAACCACCTCGTCGACGGCCCCGGCGAGTACGTCGTGGTCGACATGACCGCCGGCGCCGACTCGTTCGCCTCCGGCCTGTTCACCCGGTTCGACGCCACCTTCCTGGTCTGCGAGCCCACCGTGCGCAGCGTCGGCGTCTACCGGCAGTACGTCGGCCACGCCCGCGACTTCGGCGTACGCGTGCACGTGGTCGGCAACAAGGTCGACGACGAGTCCGACGTCGCGTTCCTGCGCGAACACGTCGGCGACGACCTGCTCACCTGGATCGGCCGGTCCGCCTACGTCAAGGCGGCCGAGCGCGGCCACGTACGTCCGGTCGACGCGCTCGAGCCGGCGAACCGCCAGGCCCTGGAGGTGCTGCGGGCGACCGCCGACGCCGCCACCAAGGACTGGGCCACCTACACCCGGCAGGCGGTGGAGTTCCACCTGCGCAACGCCAACGCCTGGGCCAACGACAAGGTCGGCGAGGACCTCGCCCGCCAGGTCGACCCGGACTACGTGCTCGGACCCGACCCGCTGGTTCGAGCGGCCCGCTGACCCGTTCCGTCCTCCCGTTCCACGAAGGAGTTCCCATGTCACTCGACGTACCCGCCGCCCTGCTTTCGCGGGCTGCCACCGGTGAGATCGACGACGCCGAGTTCGTCGACTGCGTACGCCACTCGCTGCCGTACGCCTGGGCGGTGGTGTCCGACGTGGCCGCCCGCGCGGCGACCGGCACCGCCCAGTTCGCCGACCACGCGGTGCCGCCGCCCGGCGAGGCCGAGCGCGGCCAGTTGCTGCGGGCGCTGGCCAGCGACGCGATCCGTGGCGGCCTGGAGCGCCACTTCGGGGTGAAACTGGCGTTCCAGAACTGCCACCGGGTGGCCGCGTTCCCGCTCGCCGCGGTCGGCGGGGACACGTACCGGAGGTTCGTCTCGCCGGAGGCCCAGATCCGCAACCAGTCGCCGGAGTTGCGCGACTGCTGACCGCGCGGCCGTCCGCGAACGTCGCCGGGGTGGCGTTCGCGGACGGCGGCCGGCGCTGCCACACAACGGCGCTGATAAATGTGTGACGGTCCGCTATGTCATCTTTATGACATCGGCCCGTAACTTCTCGGCAATCGGGAGTGACTCAACCCACAGTCGATCGCCAGGAGGCCGCCGTGCGTCGTCCCGCCACCGTGCCACCCCACCGGCTCGCCCGCGCCCTCGCCGTCGCGCTGATCGCCGCCGCGACCGTGCTCGCCGTGGCGACGCCGGCCCGGGCCGCCACCCTCACCCAGATCACCGGGTTCGGCTCCAACCCCGGCAACCTGTCCATGTACGCCTACCGGCCCGACGGCCTGCCCGCCGGCGCCCCGCTCGTCGTCGCGCTGCACGGCTGCACCCAGAACGCCGCCGCCTACCACGCCAACTCCGGCTGGCAGAAGTACGCCGACCAGTGGGGCTTCGCCGTCGTCTATCCACAGACCAGCTCGGCCAACGCCGCCAACGCCTGCTTCAACTGGTTCCTGGCCGGCGACACCGCCCGCGGCCAGGGCGAACCCCTGTCGATCAAGCAGATGGTCGACCACGCGGTCGGCACCTTCGGCAGCGACCCGGCCCGCGTCCACGTCACCGGGCTGTCCGCCGGTGGCGCGATGGCCGCCGCGATGCTCGCCACCTATCCCGACATCTTCGCGGCCGGCTCCGTCGTCGCCGGCATCCCGTACCGCTGCGCGACCTCCCAGGTCAACGCATACACCTGCATGTACACCGCGGTCAGCAAGACCCCGCAACAGTGGGGCGACCTGGTCCGCGCCGGACACCCGGGCCACACCGGCGCCCGCCCGCGGGTGGCGATCTGGCACGGCCAGTCCGACGCCGTCGTCGTACCGGCCAACGGCAACGCGCTGCGCGACCAGTTCACCAACGTGCTCGGCGTACCGCAGACCCCGACCAGCACGGCCACGCTGCCCGCCGGCACCACCCTGGAGACGTACGGCGCCGACCAGGTGCGCCTCTACAGGGTCGCCGGCATGGGGCACGGCACCCCGGTCGACCCGGGCACCGGCGCCGAGCAGTGCGGCACCGCGGCGGCCTACTTCCTCGACACGATCTGCTCGGCGTACCGGGACGCGCTCTTCTTCGGCCTCGACGGCGGCGGCGGACCCGGCGGACCCGGCAACCCCGGCGCCCCGGCCGCGCCGACCGGACTCGCGGTGGCCGGCACCACCACCGCCTCGGTCTCGCTGCGTTGGACCGCGGTCGCCGGAGCCACCGGCTACCACGTCTACCGGGGCGGCACCCGGGTGACGGCGAACCCGGTCCCGGGCCCCACCCACGTCGACTCCGGCCTGGCGGCCGCCACCACCTACACGTACGCGGTCAGCGCGGTCGGTGCCGGTGGCGAGGGCGCCCGCTCCGCGACGGTGTCGGCCACGACCGGCGGCACGGCTCCGGTCTGCGTCACCGCCAGCAACTACGCGCACGTCCAAGCCGGCCGTGCCTACCATTCCGGCGGGTACGCGTACGCCCTCGGCTCCGCCCAGCGGATGGGCCTCTACAACACCTTCCACACCACAGCCCTGAAGCAGACCGCCCCCAGACCTGGGTAATCGGCTGCTGACCCCATGATCCGCGTGATCAGGGACCAAATCGCGCGTGTCGTCGGCGCGGCGCGGTCAATCTCCCCTGATCACGCGGATCATGGCTCGGGGAATGCGGCCCGCATCGCCTCGGGCAGCGTCCGATGGCGGAACTCGAAGCCGGCGCCGGACAGCACCCCCGGCAACACCCGGGCACTGCTCAGCGCCTCGATCGCGAACTCGCCGAGCACGATCCGCAGCCCGAACGCGGGAATCGGCAGAATCGCCGGCCGGTGCAGTTGGGCGGCGAAGACGTCGGTGAACTCCGCATTGGTCACCGGTGCCGGGCCGACCAGGTTGACCGGGCCAGCGAGATCGTCCCGGTCGAGCAGGAACGAGACCGCCCACAGCCAGTCGTGGAGCGAGATCCACGGCACCCACTGCCGGCCGCTGCCGAACCGGCCCCCGATGCCCGCCTTGAACGGCAGCAACTGCGGCTGGATGAAACCACCGTCGCGGTGCAGCGGATAGCCGGTACGCAGCCGGACCACCCGTACCCCGGCATTCTCCGCCGGGCCGGTGGCCGCCTCCCAGACCCGGCACACGTCGGCCAGGTAGCCCTCGCCGGCCGGCGCGTCCTCCTCGACCCGCTCGTCGCCGGTGTCGCCGTACCAGCCGACCGCCGAGGAGTTGAGCAGCACCCTCGGGCGGTCGGCGGCCGGCAGGGCGGCGACCGCCCGGGCCAACGTCGAGGTGGTGTCGACCCGGCTGGACCGGATCAGCGACTTGTACGCGTCGGTCCAGCGCCGGTCACCGACGCCGGCGCCGGCCAGGTTGACCACCGCGTCGACACCGGCGAGTACGGCCCGGTCGAGCTCCCCGGCTGACGGGTTCCAGCGGACCTCGCCCGGTCCGCGCGGCTCCCGGCGGACGAGCCGGAGCATCTCGTGCCCCTCGTCGGTGAGGTGCGCGACCAGCCGGCTGCCCAGGAAGCCGGACGAGCCGGCGATCAGAATCCGCATACGCCCATCTTTGCGGAAACCCAAGATCCGCGTGATCAGGGAGTACGTCGAGCGTGTCATCGGCGCGTCGTGCCCGTGTCTCCCTGATCACCGAGATCTTGGGAGTGTGTCGTGCGCCGACAGGTGGTGAGGTGTGCGGGGGGTGGTGTGGGGCCGGGGTGCTACGGGAGTCAGGGGCAAGCCAGGACGGTGGGCCGGCCTGAAGACCCCGTCGCGAGGGCCGGAGCCGCTACGGGCCTACCGCCGCCGGGGACGGCTGCTCTGCGTGCCGACCGACCACCGGCGTTTCCGTGGTCTTCGCGGGTGGCGATCTGGGAGCAGGGGGGACTGGTGAAGTCCACAGCGGATTCGATGTGGATACGCCGAACTCGCTGTGGACCACGACAGCGGCATCCCGCCCACCGGCGCCGAACCCGGCTGTCGGCATCCGCCCGGCATCGAGCCGCCTGTTGGCCCACGTCGGGCAATGAGCCGCCTGTTGGCCTCGTCCGGCGATGAGCCGCCTGTTGGCCCCGTCCGGCGATGAGCCGCCTGTTGGGGCTCCAGCCCGGGCTTGAGCCGGCTGTTTGCATCCCGCCCGGAGCCGAGCCGGCGACCGGCGTTGATCGTCTGCTGCTCAGGCATCCGACACGCCGTGCCGGGAGTGCCTGAGCAGCAGGCGATCACCACGCCGTCCCGTCGCCGGAGGGTGCCGCCAGCCCAGGCGGCCCCACCCCACCCCACCCCGCCCACCCCACCCCACCCCGCCACAAGATCCGCGTGATCAGGGAGTTTGCACTCCGGCACGCCGACGACACGCTCGACGTACTCCCTGATCACGCGGATCTTGGCGGGAAAGCGGCGGGGCGGGCCAGCAATGCTGGCCCGCCCCGGCTGGTCAGGACCCTCAGGCCAGGCCCAGCTCCGACTCGAAGTTGCCGGCCTCCAGGCGCTCCTTGATCGCGCTGAGGAAGCGGGCCGCGTCCGCGCCGTCGACCAGACGGTGGTCGTACGACAGCGCCAGGTAGATCATCGAGCGCGGCACGATCAGCTCGCCCAGGTCGGGGTCGTCGACCACGACCGCCCGCTTCACGACCGCGCCGGTGCCGAGGATGGCGGCCTGCGGCGACGGCACGATCGGGGTGTCGAACAGGGCGCCCCGGCTGCCGGTGTTGGTCAGCGTGAAGGTGGCGCCGGAGAGCTCGTCCGGGCCGATCTTGTTGCTGCGGGTGCGCTCGGCGACGTCGGCGACCCGACGCGCCAGGCCGGCCAGGTTGAGGTCACCGGCGTCGCGGATGACCGGAACCAGCAGACCCTTCTCCGTGTCGACCGCGATGCCCAGGTGCTCGCCGTCCGGGTAGGTGATGGTCCCGGCGTCGAGGTCGAGCTGCGCGTTGACCACCGGGTACGTCCGCAGCGCCTCGATCGCGGCCAGGGCGAAGAACGGCAGGAAGGACAGCTTGACGCCGTTCTTCTGCTGGAAGTCGTTCTTGGCCTGCTGACGCAGCTTGGCGATCTTGGTCACGTCGACCTCGACCACCGTGGTGAGCTGCGCCGACGTCTGCAACGACTCGAACATCCGCTTGGCGATCACCGCACGGGTCCGGGTGATCTTCTCCGTACGGCCGCGCAGCGGGCTCGGCTCGGCCTTCGGCGCCGGCTTGGCGGCAGCGGCGGCCGGCTTGGCCGCGGCGGGAGCCGGCTGTGCGGCGGCCGCCTTGGCCTTCTCGGCCGCGTCGAGCACGTCCTGCTTGCGGATCCGGCCACCGACCCCGGTGCCGGACAGCGACGCCAGGTCGACGCCGTGCTCGGCGGCGAGCTTGCGGACCAGCGGGGTGACGTAGCCACCCTCGGCGGCACCGTTGGCCTGCGCGGGCGCCGCAGCGGCCGGGGCCGCCGGAGCCGGGGCGGCCGGCTTCGGGGCGGCCGGCTTCGGCGCCGCGGGCTGGGCGGCCTGCTCGGCCTTGGCCGGCTCCGCGGCCTTCTCCGCCTCGGGAGCCGGCGAGGCGTACGACGCGCCCGCGGTCGGCTCCTCCGGCTGCGCGGCCGGGGCGCCACCGGACGGTTCGCCGCCGGACGGCGCGGCGCCGGCCGCGCCGATCACGGCCAGCTCGGCACCGACGTCGGCCGTCTCGTCCTGCGGAACCTTGATCTCCAGCAGCGTGCCCGCCGCCGGCGACGGGATCTCGGTGTCGACCTTGTCGGTCGAGACCTCGAGCAGCGGCTCGTCGGCCTCGACCTGCTCGCCGACCTCCTTCAGCCAGCGGGTGACGGTGCCCTCGGTGACGCTCTCGCCGAGCGCCGGCATCCGGACGACCGTGGTCTCCCCGCCGGCCTGCGCGGCCGGCTTCTCCTCGGCGGCCGGCGCGGGCGCCGCGGCCGGCTCCTCCGCCTCGGCCGACGGCTGCGCCGCGGCCGGCTCCTCGGCCGGCGGCTGCTCGGCGGGCTGCTCCGCGGCCGGCTGCTCCGCGCCGCCGCCGCTCTCGCCGGCCTCGTCCTCGCCGGCGATCACCGCGAGTTCGCTGCCGACCTCGGCGGTCTCGTCCTCGCTCACCACGATCCGGCTGAGCACACCCGCCGCGGGGGACGGGATCTCGGTGTCGACCTTGTCGGTCGAGACCTCAAGCAGCGGCTCGTCGACCTCGACCCGGTCGCCCTCCTGCTTGAGCCAGCGGGTGACGGTGCCTTCGGTGACGCTCTCTCCCAGCCGGGGCATGGTGACCGATACCGGCATCTCTCAAGACTCCTTTTGTGGCCTGGTGCGAAGGTCGCCCGGCCTGGCTGGCCGGGCGCGGGAAAAACGATGGTCAGGCGTGCGCGTGCAGGGGCTTGCCGGCCAGCGCGAGGTGTGCCTCGCCGAGCGCCTCACCCTGGGTGGGGTGGGCGTGCACGAGCTGTGCCACCTCGGCCGGGTAGGCCTCCCAGTTGAAGATGAGCTGGGCCTCACCGATCAGCTCCCCGACCCGGGCGCCCACCATGTGTACGCCGACGACCGGGCCGTCCTCGACCCGCACGAGCTTGACGAAGCCCGTGGTCTTGAGGATCTGGCTCTTGCCGTTGCCGCCGAGGTTGTAGTTGTAGGTCTTGACCTTGTCGGCGCCGTACTTCTCCTTGGCCTTGGCCTCGGTGAGGCCGACCGACGCCAGCTCCGGGTCGGAGTAGGTGACCCGGGGGATGCCGTTCTCGTCGATGACCGCCGGGTTCCGGCCGGCGATCTCCTCGGCGACGAAGATGCCCTGCTGGAAACCGCGGTGGGCGAGCTGGAGGCCGGGCACGATGTCGCCGACGGCGAAGATGTTGCCGACCCCGGTGCGCAGCCGCTCGTCGGTCAGCACGAACCCGCGGTCGAGGCGGACGCCCTGCTCCTCGTAGCCGAGGTTCGCGGTCGTCGGGCCACGGCCGACCGCGACCAGCAGCAGCTCGGCCTCGAGGACCTCGCCACCGGCGATGGTCACCTTGACCCCGCTGTCGGTGTGCTCGACCTTCTCGAACGGCTTGCCGACCTTGAAGGCGATGCCGCGCTTGCGGAACGCCCGCTCCAGCGCCTTCGACGACTCCTCGTCCTCGGCCGCCACCAGCCGGGGCAGCGCCTCGACGACGGTCACGTCGACGCCGAACGACTTCCACGCGCTGGCGAACTCGACGCCGATGACGCCGCCGCCCAGCACGATCGCCGACGCCGGAACCCGGTCGAGTTCGAGGGCGTGCTCGCTGGTGATCACCCGCTGGCCGTCGACCTCCAGGCCGGGGATCGTCCGCGAGTAGGAGCCGGTGGCCAGGATGACGTTGCGGCCGGTGTAGCGCTTCCCGTCGACCTCGACGGTGTCCGGGCCGACCAGCCGGCCCGCGCCGTTGACCACGGTGATGTTCTTGGACCCGCCGATCAGGCCGGTCAGGCCCTTGAAGAGCCGGGAGACGACGCCGTTCTTGTAGGCGTTGACGCCGGCCATGTCGACCCCGATCAGCTCCGCCTTGACGCCGAACTGCTCGGACTCGCGGGTCTGGTCGGCGACCTCACCGGCGTGCAGGAGGGCCTTGGTCGGGATGCAGCCACGGTGCAGGCAGGTGCCGCCGAGCTTGTCCTTCTCGATCAGCGCGACCGTCAGGTCCAGCTGCGCGGCCCGCAGTGCGGCCGCGTAACCGCCGCTGCCGCCGCCGAGAATGACGACGTCGAAGGTTCCGCCGTTCGGCTCACTCACAATTTACTCCCAGGTCGCGTCGCTGCTACGAGGGTCATCCGATGTAAACGGGCAGACTCGCCTCGGTCATCTTGTCACCTGCGCTGGCAGGTCGGGTAACGAGGTGCCCAACGACACGTCGCCGGGACGTACGCTTGCCCGTGTCGTCACGCACGGCCGAAGTGAACCACACGACGGCCGTTCGTCGAGTGACGTACGCGACAGCCCCTGGGGAGGAGAGGTCGGGTGGCCTGGTTTCGGCGCAAGCGATCCAGCGGCGGCACGGGGGACCGGCCGACAGCCCGCGAGGACGTCGGCCACCTGGAGGAGTTCGTCCGGTCACGGCGGGGCGTCGAGGCGTTCATCGAACCCCGTACGGTGATGACCGAGACGACCGTGATGTTGATCGCGTACGACGGTGAGTGGACCCGGCGGCGGATCGAGAGTCCGGAGGCCGCCCGCCGGCTCGCCCACAAGCTGGCGATCCCGATCTACGACGTCCGCCTGGTCGGCTACCCGCAGCGGATGCGTGACTTCAACGAGCGCCGCAAGCGCCGTCCCGACGGCTGACCCGGAGACTGTCCGGCCCCGCCGTCGGCGAGGACGACGGGGCCGGGCGGTACGTGTCAGCCGTTCGCCGCGATGTCGTCGATCAGTTCGAGCAGGGTACGCACCGGCACACCGGTCCCGCCCTTGGTCCAGTAGCCGGTCGGCTCGCCCGCGTGGTAGGACGGCCCCGCGATGTCGATGTGCGCCCACGACACCTCGTCGGTCACGAACTCGCGCAGGAACACGCCGCCCTGCAACATGTGACCGGCCCGGTCCATCCCCGCGTTGACCTGCGAGATGTCCGCCACGTCGGAGTCCATGCCCTTGCGTACGTCGTCCGGCAGCGGCATCGGCCACGCCGGCTCGCCGACCGCGTCGCCGGCGGTCCGGACCCGCTCGCACAGCTCCGGGGTGCCCATCACGCCGGAGACCCGCTTGCCCAGCGCCACGACCTGGCCGCCGGTCAGCGTCGACGCCTCCAGCAGATAGTCGGCGCCGTCCTCGCACGCCCGGGCCATCGCGTCGCCGAGCACCATCCGCCCCTCGGCGTCGGTGTTGAGCACCTCGACCCGCTTGCCGTTGTACATCGTGACCACGTCGCCCGGCCGGTAGGCGGTGCCGGACGGCATGTTCTCCGCCATCGGCAGGTAGGCGGTCACCGCCACCGCCGGGCGCAGCGCCGCCACGGCCAGCATCGTCGCGGCCACCGCCGCCGCACCGGCCATGTCGGACTTCATCTCCCACATGCCCTGCGCCGGCTTGATGGAGACACCGCCGGTGTCGAAGGTGATGCCCTTGCCGACCAGTGCCACCCGCCGGGCCGCCCCGGCCTCCGGCGCCACGTCCGGCACGTACGACAGCTTCACCAGCCGCGGCGGCGCCTCGGAGCCCTGCCCGACCGCGACGATCCCGCCGTACCCGCCGTCGGCCAGCGCCCGCTCGTCGAGCACCTCGACGGTCAGCCCGGCCGCGCCGGCGGCGGCGGCGACCTCGTCGGCGAACGCCGGCGGCCGCAGCTCGTTGGGCGCGGTGTTGACCCAGTCGCGGCTGCGCGCCACCGCGGCGGTCACCGCACGGGCCCGGGCCACCTCGCCCTCCGCCACCCCGTCGGCGGCGTCCGGCACGTGCACGAGCACCGACCCGACCGGCTCCCGCCGGCCCGGCTGCGGCTTGGTCTTGTAGCCGGCGAAGCGGTAGCCGCCGAGCAGCGCGCCCTCCGCCACCGCCCGCAGCGCGGACGGGGCGTCCTCGTCGTCGGGCAGCGGCAGCGCCAGCGCCACCGTGCCCGCGCCGGCCAGGGCCCGTACGGCCGCACCGGCGGCGCGCCGCAGCGTCTCCGGCGCCGGCGCCGCGCCGCTCGGCTCCGGGCCGAGCCCGACGGCCGCGACCAGCGGAGCGGTCACTGTGCCCAGGGTGGCCAGCTTGGTCACCTCACCCGGCGCACCGGTCGCCCCCAGCAACGCCAGGGTCTCGGTGAGCCGGCCGTCGAACGCCACGGCGATGCTCTCCGCGCCGGTGGCGAGCAGCAGCGTGCCGGCCGGACCGTCCTCCGGCTCGGTCCGGCTGTGCAGGCCGATGACGATCGCGTCGACGGCGAGCTCGGCGGGATCCGTGTCGACCAGGCTGAGGGTGGTGCTGTTGGGCGATGTCACTCGGCGTCTCCGGCGGCCTGGCCGCCCGCATCGTGTGCGGTGCGGCGATGAACGTCTCCGGCGCAACCTACCCGTCTCCCGCCGGTCATGTCCCGGTACCCGTACGTCCGATCGTGGACGCATCACCGCGGTCCAGGTCAGCGGTGCGCCGCCCACGGGACGGGCACCGCGCCCCCGCCGGGCGCCGGGTAGGTTGCCCACCATGACCGACGACTCGACCGGCGCCACCACCCCCGGCGCCCCGCCGCGCCGCTCACCCCTGCACGACCGGCACACCGCGCTCGGTGCCAGGTTCGCCGCCTTCGGCGGCTGGGAGATGCCCCTGGAGTACGCCGGCGGCGGCGTCCTCAAGGAACACGCGGCCGTACGGGAGGCGGTCGGGGTCTTCGACGTGTCGCACCTGGGCAAGGCACGGATCGCCGGGCCGGGTGCGGCCGACTTCGTCGACGCCAGCCTGACCAACGACCTGCGCCGGATCGGGCCGGGCCAGGCGCAGTACACGTTGTGCTGCGACGCGGCGACCGGTGGCGTGGTCGACGACATCATCGCCTACCTGCACGCCGACGACCACGTCTTCCTCGTCCCGAACGCGGCCAACACCGCCGAGGTGGTCCGCCGGCTGCGGGCCGCCGCCCCGCCGGCGCTGACCGTCACCGACGAGCACCTCGACCACGCGGTCCTCGCCGTCCAGGGGCCGAGGTCGGCCGACGTGCTGGCCGCCCTCGACCTGCCGACCGGGCACGACTACATGAGCTTCGCGCCGGCGACGCTGGGCGGGGCGGACCTCACCGTGTGCCGTACCGGCTACACCGGCGAGCACGGCTACGAACTGGTGGTGCCGGCCGGTGCCGCGGTCGCGGTGTGGGACGCGTTGTTCGCCGCCGGCGCGTCGTACGGCATCCGGGCCTGCGGCCTCGGCGCCCGCGACACCCTGCGGACCGAGATGGGGTATCCGCTGCACGGCCAGGACCTGTCGCCGTCGATCACGCCGGTGCAGGCCCGGTCGGGCTGGGCGGTCGGCTGGGACAAGCCGGCGTTCTGGGGCCGCGACGCGCTGGTCGCCGAGAAGGCGGCCGGGCCGCGCCGGACGCTGTGGGGCCTGCTCGCGCTCGACCGGGGCATCCCGCGCCCGCACATGGCGGTGTACGCCGGTGACACGGTGGTCGGCGAGGTGACCAGCGGTACGTTCTCGCCGACCCGGCGGGTCGGGATCGGTCTCGCACTGCTCGACACCGCCGCCGGGCTGGCCGAGGGGGACACGGTCGAGGTAGACGTCCGGGGCCGGCGGTCGGCGATGCGGGTGGTCCGCCCGCCGTTCGTCAAGCCGTCGGTCCGCTAGCCGGCCCGCGCCCCTGCGGCGCGGCCCGTCGCGCCCCTCGATCGTCTGCGGCTCAGGCCGTCGACACGCCGGGCAGGGAACGCCTGTGCCGCAGACGATCATGAGTGGGCTGACCCCGCCGGACCCGGTGGAGTCAGCCCAGCACCAGGCCGACGTACGCGACCGTGGTGGTGACCTCCACCGCCGCGCCGAGCACGTCCCCGGTCACCCCGCCGAGCCGGCGTACCGCGTGGGCGACCAGCAGCACCGCGACGGCCACGGCGGCCAGTACGGCGGCCGGCCCCTGCCACGGACGGCCGGGCACCGCGGCGACGGCGGCGAGCGCGACGCCGGCCGTCGCGACGGCCAGCGCCGGCCGGCCGACGGTGCCGGCGACGAGCGCGCCCAGGCCGTTCGGGCGGGCCGCCGGCACGCCCCGACGGCAGGCCCAGGTCACCGCCAGCCGGCCGGTCGCGGTCGCCACGACCACCGCGGCGAGCGCCGCGCCCGGCGACCGCCCGGCCAGGTCCGCCAGCGCGGCGGCCTGCACCAGGAGTACGAGCACCAGCGCGGCGACCCCGAACGGTCCGACGTCCGGCTTCTTCATGATCTCCAGCGCGCCGGCCCGGTCCCGGTACGACCCCAGCCCGTCGACGGTGTCGGCCAGCCCGTCCAGGTGCAGGCCCCGGGTGAGCAGGGCGCCCAGCGCGACCACGACCGCACCGGCGAGCGGGGCCGGGGCGGCGGCCACCGACAGCCCGACCAGGACCCCGCCCAGTACGAGGCCGAGGAGGGCGCCGACGGCCGGTGCCACGGCCATCGCGACGCCGGCGGCGGCCCGGTCGATTCGGCCGGCCGGCACCGGCAGCACCGTGAACGTGGTGACGGCGAGCCGGATACCGGCCCCGAACCGCCGCTCAGCCACCGTGCGCGGGCTCCCCGGCGGTCTCGCCGCGCGTCCGCTCCGCGTCGTGCCGGCCGTTCGCCCGGCCCCCCTGGTCGTCCGGCTGCGGCTCGGGGCGGTCGGCGGGGGCCGCCGGGCCCGGCCCGGCCGGCTCCGGCTCGACGAACTCCCGCTCGTCGAACTCCCGCTCGACGGTGTCTCCCCGCTCGCTGCCGTCCTCCAGCGGCGGGCCGGAGACCTCGACGGGTTCGCCCTCGTCGGCGGGGGCCGGTCGGGCGGCACCGGCCGGCGCGAAGGTCCCGGCGTCGGCCCCCGGGCGCGGCGGCAGCGTGCCGCCGAGGCCGAGCGCGGAACGCAGCAGCGGGAGCGCGGCCAGCGCGTTCGCGCCCTCGCCGAGGTCGAGCCGCAGGTCGAGCAGCGGGGTGAGACCGAGTACGTCGGCGGCGAGCCGGACCGCCGGGTGCCGGCCGTGGTCGGGCAGCAGGCACCAGTGCCGGGCCTGGCCGGCCAGGTCCCGGCTGATCAGCGCCGCCGCGACCCCGACCGGACCGTCGAGGATCACCGGGGTACGCCGGGCCGTGGCGCCGAGCAGCACCCCGGTGGCGATCGCGATGTCGCCGCCGCCGACGTCGGCGAGCACGTCCCTGGCGCCCCGGGATCCGCCGCGGATGCGGCGCAGCGCGTCGCGTACGGCCGCGCACCGCGCCATCCAGGCGTCGTCGTCGATCCGGCCGCCGGCGGTGACCACGCGCGGGAGCACGGCCGCCGGTTCGGCGCCGGTGGTGACCGCCAGCACCGCCGCCGCGGCCGCCTCCGTGCCGGTCCCGCACGAGCCGAGTACGAGCACGTCGACGCCGGCGTCGACGGCCTCCTCGGCGAGCCGCCAGCCGTACCGCAGGGCGGTGTCGACCGCGTCGGCCGGCAGCGCCGGTCCGTCCTCGATCGGCGCGGCGGCGGGCGCCTCCACCACCTGCAGGCCGGCCCCGAGTCCGGCGGCCAGCCCGGCGAGCGCGCCGGCGCCGGCCCGCGCCTGGTCGGCGCGGCGCCGCGACTCGTCCGGCCGTACGCCGGCGGCGCTGCCCCCGGCGTGGTCGCCGTGCAGGAGCAGCACGCGCACCGACTGCCAGGGCCGGGGTACGGCGACGCCCTGGGTGGCGGCGGCGAACCTGACGACCTGTTCGAGGTCGCCGAGGCCGGTGCCGGGCAGGTCGAGTTCGGCGAGCCGGTCGAGTGCCTGCGGGCCGGCGTACTCGTCGGGCATCGGCAGTTCCATGCCGGGCTGGATGACCAGTCCGGTCGAGACCATCGGCAGGGTCATCGTGGGCGCGGTCAACGCGTTGCCGGCCGGCGCGGGGGCGGGCCCGGCCGGCGGGGCGGCCGGCGTCAGCACGGCGGGGGAGACCGCCGGCAGCGCCGGGGCGGCGTCGACCGGCGCCTTGCCGAGGGGGACACCGCCCGTGGCGGCCGACCCGGCACCGGGCGCGGCCGGGCCGGTGCCGCCGGCGGCCGGACCGACGGGCGCGGCAGCGGCGGTCGGCGGCGCCGCGGGCGTCTTCAGCCAGGTCGGCTGGCCCGCGACGACCAGCGCCACCGCGTCGCTGACCGCCGCGACGGCCTGGTTGGTCGAACCGAGCGCGTCGGCGAACGCCCGCCCGATCGGGTTCGTCGGCACCAGCGACAGCCCCACCTCGGGGCTCACCAGCACCAGCCGGGCCGCGCAGTCGCGTACCGCGACCGCCAGCTCGTCGATCGTCGCCCGGTCGTCGGCCGGCTGGTGGACCGGGTCCAGCAGCACCGTCACCCAGCCACCCAGGTCGTCGACGAGCAGCGTCTCCCCGGCCAGCGCGGTGCCGAGCAGCCGGGCCAGCTCGGACGGGTCGGCGACGGCCTCCTCGGTCGTCCACGACCGGGGCCGCCGCTCGTGGTGCGCCCGGATCCGGGCGGTCCACTCCGGGTCGTCGCGCACCTCGGGCGCCGTGGCCACATACCGGACACCCGGCGCGTCGGCAACCAGGGATTCGGCGAACTCGGACTTGCCGGACCGGATCCCGCCGAGTACGAGAACCGTGTGCAACCCGTCAACGGACATGCCCCGTACCTTAAGGCCGGACCCTGGGCAGGTGATCCCCGGACCGGCGGGCGTGGCCGGTGCGGGGCGTGGCGATGCTGCCCGGGCCGACCGACGTACCCGCCGACTAGGCTTGCTGGGTCCGTCCGGGACGGACGCGCATCGGCGAGGGGAGACACGAGATGCCGTGGAGCTGGCGGTACGAGGGCACGGACGGCCAGCCGGCGGACGGGCCGGCCGAGACGTTCGGCAGCCAGGCCGACGCCGAGTCGTGGATCGGCCAGACCTGGTCCGAGCTCGCCGCGGGCGGCGTCACCTCGGTCACGCTCACCGAGGACGACCGGGTCGAATACCGGATGAGCCTGCACCCGGCCGCCGAGTAGCCGCGGTGAGCCACGACCAGCCGGGTCGCGCGGGCTTCGTGCTCGGCGTGCCACGGGAGGCGTTCCGGCCCAGCCCGATCTTCCTGGCGCTGGTGGCGCTCTTCGTCACCAGCGGGGTGCTGGCCTGGAACGGGTTCGGCAACGTACGGCTCGACGTCTTCCTCTTCGTCGTGTCCGGCTGGCTGGTCTCGCTCTGCCTGCACGAGTACGCGCACGCGATCGTCGCCTTCCGGGCCGGCGACACCAACGTCGCGCACCGCGGCTACCTGACCCTGAACCCGCTGAAATACAGCCATCCGGTGCTGTCCATAGTGCTGCCGGTCGTGGTCGTGCTGCTCGGCGGCATCGGCCTGCCCGGCGGTGCCGTCTGGGTCGACCGGCACCGCATCCCCGGCCGGCTGAAGCACAGCCTGGTCAGCCTCGCCGGGCCGGCGACCAACGTCGTCTTCGCGCTCGCGCTGGTCGTACCCTTCGCCGTCGGTGTCGACGTCGGTGCCCGGCTGGAGTTCTGGGCGGGCGTGGCGCTGCTGGCGTTCCTCCAGCTCACCGCGAGCGTGCTCAACCTGATGCCGGTGCCCGGCCTCGACGGCGGCAACATCATCCAGCCGTGGCTGTCGCCGAAGTGGCGGCGCGGCTACGACATCATGGCGCCGTTCGGATTCCTGCTGCTGTTCGGTCTGCTGTGGAACCCGACGGTCAACAGTTGGTTCTTCGGCGGCGTCTTCGCCGTCGGCGACCTGATCGGCCTGCCCCAGGCGCTCTACGCCGAGGGGCTGCGCCTGATCCGGTTCTGGTCCTGACGCCCTGACCGTCGCGGTCCGGGCGGATCCGGGTCCGGTGCGGGCACCCCGGACGGGTGCCCGCACCGGCTCGCCGTCAGGGACGCCGCGCCGGGCTGGTGGTCAGCGCCGGGTCGCGCTCGACGATCGAACCGAGGACATCGTCGATCGCCTTCAGCAGGTCGGCGTCGAGCTTGACCCCGGCCGCCTTCACGTTGTCCACCACCTGCTCGGGCCGCGACGCCCCGATGATGGCCGACGACACGTTCGGGTTCTGCAGCACCCAGGCGACGGCGAGCTGGGCCATGCTCAGTCCGGCCTCGTCGGCCAGTGGCCGCAGCCGCTGCACCGTCGTCAACACCTCGTCGGTCATGAACCGGGCGATGAAACCGGACCCGGACTTCTCGTCGGTGGCCCGTGAACCGGCCGGCGGCGGCTGGCCCGGCTGGTATTTGCCGGTCAGCACGCCCTGCGCGATCGGCGACCAGACGATCTGCCCGACGCCCAGTTCCTCGCTGGTCGGGACCACCTCGGCCTCGATGACCCGCCACAGCATCGAGTACTGCGGCTGGCTGGAAACCAGGTGGATCTTCAGCTCGCGGGCCAGCGCGTGGCCCGCGCGGATCTGGTCGGCGGTCCACTCCGAGACGCCGATGTAGTGCGCCTTGCCGGAGTGGACGACGTCGGCGAACGCCTCCATCGTCTCCTCGAGCGGCGTCGAGTGGTCGTAGCGGTGCGCCTGGTAGAGGTCGACGTGGTCGGTCTCCAGCCGGCGCAGCGAGCCGTTGATCGATTCCATGATGTGCTTGCGGGACAGGCCACGGTCGTTGCGGCCCGGTCCGGTCGGCCAGTAGACCTTCGTGAAGATCTCCAGGCCCTCCCGGCGCTCGCCGCGCAGCGCCCGGCCCAGCACCGCCTCGGCGCGGGTGCCGGCGTAGACGTCGGCGGTGTCGAAGGTGGTGATGCCGGCGTCGAGGGCGGCCCGCACACAGGCCAGCGCGGCTTCCTCCTCGACCTGCGAGCCGTGGGTGATCCAGTTGCCGTACGAGATCTCGCTGACCAGCATGCCGGAGCGACCAAGGTGTCGGAATTCCATGCCCCGACCCTAGTCCCTGCTCAGCGGGGGTCAGAGCACCGGCTTGGTGTCCGCCAGCAGACGGTCGATCTCGTCCATCACGTCGCCGCGACTGCCATGCACCGGATCGATCAGCGGTTCGCCACGCCGGTCCAGCGCCCCCCACCGGCCGTTGCCGCCGGCGACGAGGAACGCCACCGGGTGGATGACCAGCGCCGGATGCGCCGGCGGGACGATCGTCCGCCCGCTCCGGTCGACCACACCCCTGCGCCCGCCCGCGTCGACGATCGCCAGCCCCTCGTCGGTGAACCCGTCGACGTACCGGCCGTCGGTCAGCGCGGTGACGAACGCCGCGTAGCGCGTCGGCACCACCACCCGCCCGGTCCGGTCGACCGCACCCCAACCACCCCGGCGTACGGCGGCGACACCGCGCCGGAACGGCCGTACGTCCTCGAACCCGGCGGCGATCACCACCTCGTTGGCCTTGTCGATCGCGATCCAGCCGCCGGTGCCGTCCCGCGACACCCAGGCCAGCCCGTCGGCGAACGACCCGACGCCGAGATATCCGGCGGACGCGTCGATCAGCGGTGCACCGGACTCGTCGATCAGCTCCCAGGTGTTCGCCTCCGGCCGGCGTACCCAGGCCACCCCGTCCCGGAACGGCTGTACGTCGGCGTAGCTCGGCGCCACCGTCAGCGTGCCGTCCGGATCGGCGTACCCCCACCGCTGGACCTTCTCGCTGAACGTCGGCACCGGCGGCCGGTGCACCTGGAGGATCTCGTCCCGGCCGCGCGGGTACGGCCCCCAGCCCTTCTCGGCGACCCGCGCGAAGACCGCGTCCAGCGCCAGTTCGGTACGCGCCATCAGGTCCGGGTCCTTGACCTTGCGCAGGTCCAGCGCCCGCTCGAAATGGTTGCACGCCTCGATGTAGCGCCCCTGGTCGTAGCAGGACCGACCGGCGTGCTCGTGCATCGTCGCGCGCAGCCGGTCGGGCAGCTCCGACGAGTTGGCCTCCTCGAAGAGCCGGTCGGCCTCGGCGAAGTCGCCGCGCCACTGGTGCACGTGGGCGAGCCGGGCCTGCGCGATCGCGATCCGGCGCAGCTGCCCGGTCGCCTCGGCGTGCCCCAGCGCGAGCCGGCCGTCGGCGAGCGCCTTGCCCAGGTCGCCGAGGATCCGCGAGACGACGGCCCGCAGGCTCAGCAGCCGGGCCCGCGATGCGTTGTCGGTGGCCGTCTCGACCTTCTCGGTCAGCCGGTCCCGGATCGCCCGCATCTCGTCGGGCTCCTCGACCAGCTCGCGCAGCGTCTCGTGGTGGAACCGCCACCGGTACGTCGCGAGCACCTGCTCCGGGTCGGCACCCCGGGCCCCCGCGGAGCGGTCCCGGACGGACGGGTCAGAGTCGGCCGGCTCGGCCCCGGCCGGCTCGGAGTCGGGCGTGACGACCGGCGCCAGCATCGTCGGAGCGCGTAGCGCCGTCGCCGCCCCGGTGGCCGCCGCGGGTACGGGCAGCACCGTGTCCGGGCTGGCCTCGACGGTGTCCGAAGCCGGCGGCCCGGAGGTCGGTCGGTCGGCGGGTGGTCCGGAGACGGGGTGGTCGGCGGCCGGGGCGGGGCGCGGTGCCGGTGCGGCCGGCGACGGTGGTCCGGAGACCGGGGCCCGGTCGGCGACGTCCGGTTCCCGCCGGGGGGCGGGCCGGTCCGCCGCCGGGTCGGACCGGGGCGCCATCGTGTCCGGTGTGGACCCTGCGGAGTCGGCCGCCGGCCGGGTGGGCCGCGGCGGGGTGTCCGCTTCGGCTGGTGGAGGTGCGGGGACCGGCCCTTCCGCGTCGACGTCGTCGGGCTCGACCGGCTCGGTGGTACCCGGTGCCCGTTCGGGGTCGCCGGCCGGCTTGGCACCTGCCGCCGGCTTGGCACCTGCCGCCGGCTTGGCACCTGCCGCCGGCTTGGCACCTGCCGCCGGCTTGGCACCTGCCGCCGGCTTGGCACCTGCCGCCGGCTTGGCACCTGCCGCCGGCTTGGCACCTGCCGCCGGCTTGGCACCTGCCGCCGGCTTGGCACCTGCCGCCGGCTTGGCACCTGCCGCCGGCTCGGGGGCGACGGCCGGCTCGGGGGCGACGGCCGGCCGGTCGCGGTCGGCAACCTGCCCGCTGTCGGCAGCCCGGTCGCTGTCGGCGGGCTGGTCGTCGTCTGCCGCCCGGCCGCTGTCGGCCGGCGCGTGGGTGGCCGTCGGAGCCGTCCCGGCGGGGCGTGCGTCGTCCGGAGGCGCGGCCGGTCCGGCGTCCGCTGCCGGCCCCGCCGATGGCGTGGTGTCCTCCGGCCGGGTGGCGAGGTCCGGTTGTCTGGTTCGGTCCGGTTGTCTGGTGCGGTCGGGCTCGACCGTGGCCGGGCCGCCGTCCACCGGATCGGCGGCCGCCGGCCCGGTGGCGTCGTCCGGCTGTCCGGTGTGGTCGGAGTCGGCCGGCCCGGCTGCCGGCCCGGTGTCACCGTCCACATCGGTCACCCGTCGGGGCCCGCCCGGCGCGCCGGTGTCGTCCGGGCCGGCGGTGTCGTCCGGCTCCCCGGGGCCGTCCGGGCCGGCGGCGTGCCCGGTGCCGCGGCGTGGTGCATCGTCCGGTCGCCGACGCGGCGCCGTGGCATCCGGCCCGTCGACGTGTGCCGGACCGGCGTCGTCCGACGTGGACGGATCCGGGCGCGGTGCGATGCGGTCCGCACCGATTGGTGTCGGGGCCCCGGTCGCCGGGGCGCCGGCCCGCGCGGCGGCATCCGTCGGGCTCCCGGCGGGAGCGTTCGGGAGCGGCGACGGGGTCGGTGCGGATTCCGCGGTGGCGACGGGCGGCGCCGATCCGGGGCGCGGCTGCCCGGTCGGCCGGTCGCCGGGCACGGCGTTGTCGGGCACGGTGTCGTCGGGCACGGTGTCGCCAGGTGCCGTGTCGCCAGGTGCCGTGTCGTCGGGTGCCGTGTCGTCAAGTGCCCTGTCGTCGTCGGCCGCCGTGGTCCCGGCCGGCTCCGCGGCCTTCTCCACCGCGCCGAACCACAGGTTGGCCGACGCGTCGGGCGTACGCGGGGTCGACGTCGGCCGGGTGGCGTCCTCCGTGCCCGGCTGTCCGGCCCGTGTCGCCGGCGTTGGCGGGACATCCGTCGACCGCCCGGCGGGTGCCGGCGGCTGTGCGGTGGCCGGCGGTTGGGTGGCGGTGGCCGGCGGTTGGACCGGCGGCTGGGCGGCCGGGACCGGACCGGGGCCGGGGGGCGCCGACGCGGGAGCCGGCGCCGGCACGAAGTCGATCCTCAGACGTGGGGCAGGGGGGCCGGACACCGGCCCGCGCGGTTCCTCGCCGGACGACCCGGCGCGGCGCACGGGCAGCGTCGGTGGCTCCGGGTCCGTACCGGGGTGTTGGTCACCGGTCGGAACATCGGTGACCCGGTCGGGTCGCGGTCCGGCCTGGCCGGGATCCCGTTCGGAGGCGGGCGGGCGCTGGTCGTCCCATGCCGGTGCCGGCGTGTGCCGGTCGTCGCGGCCGGGCGCCGGCTGGTGCCGGTCGTCGCGCACCGGTGGTGGGGTGCGGCGGTCGTCGGGGCCGGTGGCCGGGGCGCCGGCACGCGGCGGGACAGGGGTGGAGGCGCCGTGGTCGGGCTGGAAGCCGTCCCGGCCGACCGGCCGCCGGACGCGTCGGGGCAGCGAGTCCTCCGGTGCGGCGGGGGACACGGGCCGACCGGCGAGGTCCTCGGCGGCAGGCGGTACCCCGAGGGCGGCGTCGGGCTGCTCCGGCAGCGGAGCCCGGCCGCGCCCGTACGGCTCGTCGTGGGCGGCGGGACGGCCGGTGTCGAAGTGTCCGGCGCCGCGACGCGGGTCGTGGTCCCGGCCCGGGCCGCCGGCCTCCCACGGGTCGGTGTGGGGCCGGTCGGGCCGGTGGGTCGGCGGCCGGCCGGGCTGGCGGTGCTGGTCCGGATGGCTGTCGGGCCGGGAGAGCGGCGGGCGGTAGTGCTCCGGCTCGGCCCGCCGACGGTCGTCGGGCCGGGGCGTGGTGTCGCCGGGCGGTGGTTCGTCCCAGCGTGGCCGGGGCTCCCCGTAGAGGCGGGGACCACCGGCCGGCGGACTGACCGGTCCGGTGGCGTAGGGGTCGCGGTCGCGCGGGTGGCGCGGCTCGGGTTCGGGCGGGCGGGGGCCGGCGCCGCGACCGGCGCGGCCGTCCCATCCGTCGCGCCCACGGCCGTCATGGGGTCCGTCCGACCCGTCGCGTCGCCGGCCGTCATGGGGTCCGTCCCACCCGTCGCGTCGCCGGTCGTCGGGGTGCTGAGGCCCGCGCCATCCGTCGGGGCCGCGGTCGTCGGAGTGCGGTGCCCACCGGCCGTCCGGGCCGGGCCGGTCGGGACCGGGCCGGCCCGGGGCACGCCGGTCCAGGCCGCGCTGATCGGGACCGTACCCGCCGTGTTCCCGATCGCCCGCCGGGTAGGCGTCGCGGTCGCGTCCGGCGCGACCGCGCCCGGGGTCACGGCCGTCGTGGTGCGGGCCGCGCCCGTCGAGCGGGGCCCGGTCCCGGCCGTCAGTCGGTGGCCCGCCGCGGCCGTCGAGCGGGGCCCGGTCGCGCGCGTCGGTGTGCGGCCCGCCGCGTCCGTCGTACTCCCGGCCGACGCCCCGGCCGTCGGTGTGCGGTCCGCCCCGGCGGTCGGCACCACGGCCGTCGCCGGGCCCTCGCGGGGCGTCGTCGACCGGCCACCGGTCGGGCCCCTCCGGGCGGCGCCCGCCGCGGCCGTCAACGAACGGTCGGTCGGGGCGGCCGTCGCGCCGGTCGGGGAAGCTGTCGCGTCGGCCGGGACCGTCGGGTGGGCCGTCGTACCACCGGTCCCGTGGGCCGGGCGCGCCGCCGTGTCCGGGGTCGCCGTCGTACGGGCGGCCGCGGCGATCGCCGTCGTGTCGGCGGCCGCGGGGATCGGTGTCGTGGTGCGGCCCGCGCGGGTCGGGGAAGGCGTCGTCGTACCGCCGGTCCCGTGGGCCGGGCCCGTCGCTCCACCGTCCCCGGCCGTCGGTGAACGGCGCGTCGGGGTACGGCGGGCGCCGCTCGTCGGTGTCCGGACGCCCCGGTCGCGGCGGGTGTGCGCCGTGACCGTCGACGCCGGTCAGGCGGGGCGGGAACGGGCCCGGCGGGGGCGTCGGCCGCTGGCCGGACTGGTAGACGCCGGCGCGACCGGAGGCGGTCGGGCGGCGCCTGGCCGTGGTGCCGTTCCGCAGCGGTCCGGTGTCGCCCGGGTAGCGCTGACCGGGGACCTGCGGCACCCACTCCCCGGTGATCTCGACCATCCAGGCCGGCTCGTTGGGGGATCGGTGGTAGTCGAAGCGGTTGTCGGTCACCGGTCGGTCCCGCCGGTCGCCCGTCGTACGTCGTGGCGGCCGGTCACCGCATCGTCCCGTTTCGCTGGCCGGGCGGGTGTCCGAAGCGCGTGTGGGACCTCGTCGGTGCGTGCGGCGACCGGGGAAAACGGATCCCGTCGCTCGCTCACGGCGATGTCACCTCGTTGCGGAAAATGTGTCGCTGGGCAGCCGCGGGCACCCGTAGAGTCGCCCGGCTCGGTGCAGCGTGGTTGCGGAAGGAGGGTAGCGGCGTGGACTCGGTGACCGCCACTACGCGCGCGGCGCGCCACCCAAACGTTGTCCTAAAGTTACGGACATTTGCCGCCATAAGTGGCGCCGGATTCCGGCGATACTCCACCTACCGACAGGCCACCGTAGCCGGTCTGTTCACCAACACGGTCTTCGGCTTCCTGCGCTGCTACGTGCTCCTGGCCGTCGCCACCGGCACCGGCACCGGCCTCGCCGCCGGCTACACCCGGGAGCAGTTGGCCACCTTCGTCTGGGCCGGGCAGGGCATGCTCGCCGTGATCGGCATCTGGGGCTGGACCGAACTCGCCGACCGGATCCGCACCGGCGACGTCGTGAGCGACCTGCTACGCCCGGTCGATCCGGTCACCAACTATCTCGCCGGCGATCTCGGCCGGGCCGGGTACGCCGTACTGACCCGTTTCGTTCCGCCGGTCCTGACCGGGCCGATCTTCTTCGACGTGCACCTGCCGGCCCGGTGGCAGACGGTGCCGCTGTTCGCCGTGTCGATGCTGCTCGCGGTCGTGATCTGCTTCGGCTGCCGTTTCCTGGTCAACGCCACCGCCTACTGGCTGCACGACGTACGCGGGGTGACCACGTTGTGGACGCTCGGCTCCGGGGTGCTCGCCGGGCTCTACTTCCCGCTGCGGTTCCTGCCGGACTGGTTGTGGGGCACGATCTGGCTCGCGACCCCGCTGCCGAGCGTGATGCAGGCGCCGCTGGACGTACTCGTCGAACGCGATCCGGGGCCGGTCCAACTCGGCATCGTCGGCGTCCAGCTCGGCTGGGCGGCCGTCGTGCTGGCCGGCTGCCGGCTGGTCCAGCGCCGCGCCGAACGCCGCCTGGTGGTGCAGGGTGGCTGAGGCACGCCGGCAAGGTGGTGCAGGGTGGCTGAGGCACGCCGGCAAGGTGGTGCAGGGTGGCTGAAGCCGGTGCCGGGCGGGCCTATCTGGCGCTGCTGCGAGGGCAGGTCCGCGCCCAGGCGTCGTACCGGGTCTCCTTCGTCGTCGACCTGGTCAGCAACGTCGGGGCGACGGTGTTCGACGTACTCTCCGTGCTCGTCCTCTTCCGGGTGACCCGCGACCTGGCCGGCTTCGGGCTGGCCGAGGCGATGGTCATGGTCGGCCTGTCGACCGCCGCGTTCGCCACCGCCGACCTCGCGGTCGGCAACATCGAGCGGGTCAAGCACTACGTCCGTACCGGCCTGTTCGACACCATCCTGGTCCGGCCGCTCGGGTCGCTGCCGCAACTGCTGCTGATGGACCTGCCGCTGCGCAAGGTGTCCCGGGTGCTGTTCGGCGTCGCCGTGCTGGTGGCCGCGCTGGCCGTCGCGGACGTCGACTGGACGCCCGGACGCGTCGCGCTGGCCGTGGTGGCACCGCTGGCCGGGGCGGTGTTCTTCGGCTCGATCTTCGTGATCGGCGCCAGCGTGGCGTTCTGGTGGATCGAGTCCGGCGAGATCGCCAACGCGTTCACCTACGGCGGGCGGGATTTCACGTCGTACCCGGTCACCGTCTACGGCGGATGGTTCCGCCGGC
The DNA here is from genome assembly GCF_018324255.1 of Polymorphospora rubra. Classification (GTDB taxonomy): domain Bacteria; phylum Actinomycetota; class Actinomycetes; order Mycobacteriales; family Micromonosporaceae; genus Polymorphospora; species Polymorphospora rubra. Next base: position 547,653 of record NZ_AP023359.1, on the reverse strand, counting down.
TGTTCGCGTACGGCCTGGGGTTCGCGTTCGTCGCCTACCACCCGGCGCTGGCGCTGCTCGGCCGGGCCGACCCGCTGGGCCTGCCGGCCTGGGTGGGCTGGGCCGCGCCGGGCGTCGCGGTCGTCGCGGCGACGGTCGCCGCCGTGGTGTGGCGGACCGGCGTCCGGCACTACCGGAGTACGGGCTCGTGAGTGGAGACGAAGTGATCGAGGTTTCGGGGCTCCGGAAGGACTTCACCGTACGGGTCCGCAAGGGGCGGCTGCGCCGCGAGAAGCGTACGGTGACCGCCGTCGACGGCGTCGACCTGACCGTGGCGCGTGGCGAGATGCTGGGCTACATCGGGCCGAACGGTGCCGGCAAGTCGACGACGCTGAAGATGCTGACCGGGGTGCTGACCCCGTCGGCGGGCCGGGTCCGGGTCTGCGGTCTCGAGCCGGTGCCGCAGCGGACCCGGCTGGCGCTGCGGATCGGGGTCGTCTTCGGCCAGCGGTCGCAGCTGTGGTGGGATCTGCCGCTACGCGACTCCTTCGACCTGTTGCGGCACGTCTACCGGGTGCCGCCGGCGGACCACGCCGCCCGGCTGCGCCGCTGCCGTGCCCTGCTCGACCTCGACGCCTTCCTCGACACCCCGGTCCGGCAGCTGTCGCTGGGCCAGCGGATGCGCGGCGAACTGACCGCCGCGTTGCTGCACGGGCCCTCGGTGCTCTTCCTCGACGAGCCGACGATCGGGCTGGACGTGCTGAGCCGGCAGGCGGTCCGCGGCTTTCTCGCCGAACTCGGGGCGGCCGGCGACACCACGCTGGTGCTGACCACCCACGACCTGGCCGACATCGAGCGGCTGTGCAGGCGCCTGGTCGTGATCGATCACGGCCGGGTGGTGCACGACGGCACGATCGAGGCGCTGCACGCCCGCTACCGTTCCCGCCGGCTGGTGGTGGTCGACCTGGACGCGCCGCTGCCGGACCCGCCACCGGTGCCCGGGGCGGTGCTGGAGCGGGTCGAGGCCGACGGGCGGCGCCTGACCTTCGGGCTGGAGACGGCGACGGTCGGCGGGCTGATCGGGCGGCTGTCCGGGGTGGCCGAACTGCGCGACATCTCCATCGTGGAGCCGGATATCGAGGACGTGGTGGCGCGGCTCTACGTCACGGGTGCTCGATGACCCTGCAGGCACCCTACGGGTGCTCGATGACCCTGCAGGCACCCTACGGGTGCTCGATGACCAGGATCCCGAACGTGCCCGGCTCGAGCGCCTCGTAGTGATGCGGCACGTCGCCGGCGAAGGTGGCGTAGTCGCCCGGTCCGAGTTCGACCGGGTCGGAGACCGGTCCGGTACGTAGCCGGCCGGCCGCGAGCAGGATGTGCTCGACGCTGCCGGGGATGTGCGGTTGGGCGTGCCGCCCGCTGCCCGGTTCGACCGTCAGCCGGTAGATGTCCCGCCGGGCGTGCGGGGAGCCGGCGGCGAGCAGGGTCGCGGTCAGGTCGGCGTGTTCGGAGCGTACGGCCGGTCCTTCGCCGGCCCGTACCACCCGTACGGCCGGGCCGGGCGGTTCGACCAGCCGGCTGAACGGGATGCCGAGTGCCACCCCGAGGGACCAGAGCGTCTCCACGCTCGGGTTGCCGTTGCCGGCCTCGAGCTGGGACAGCGTCGATTTGGCGATGCCGGCGCGGCGGGCCAGTTCGGTCAGGGACAGGCCGGCGCGGTCACGTTCGCGCCGTAGGGCGACCGCGATCGTGGCCAGTGGGGAGGCGTTCATTGTCATGTTCGCTCCATCGGTCACTTCGTTCGGTTTGACGAACAGCAGTCGCCGGGTCCATTATCCGTCAGTGCGTACGGTGAAGCGAACACCCGGTCCGGCAGGGCGAACACCCGCCCCCTCCGCGCCCGGCGGCAGGCCCCGGTCGATCGGCTCGGCCCTGCGGCGCGACGTCGCCGCGATCGCCGCGGCCATGGTGGCCGTCGGCGCGTCGTTCGGCGCGATCGCCGTCGGCGCCGGCATCCCGGTCTGGGCCACCGTCGCCATGTCGTCGATCGTCTACGCCGGTGGTGCCCAGTTCATGGCCGTCGGGCTGATCGCCGCCGGCAGCCCGTTCGCCGCCGTCTTCGCCGGCCTGCTCCTCAACGCCCGCCACCTGCCGTTCGGCCTGGCCATCGGCGAGGTGCTCGGCGACCGGTGGAGCCGCCGCCTGCTGGGCAGCCACCTGATGACCGACGAGGCGACCGCGTTCAGTCTCGCCCAACCCGAGGGCGAACCGCGCCGCCGGGCGTTCTGGTTCGCCGGCATCGTGCTCTTCCTCGCCTGGAACGCCGGCACCGTCGTCGGCGTACTGCTCGGTGGCGCCGCCGGCGACCCGGCCACCCTGGGCCTGGACGCCGCGTTCCCGGCCGGTCTGATCGCCCTGATCCTGCCGGCGCTGCGGGACCGGGACACCCGCCGGGTCGCCCTGCTCGGCGCGCTGGTCGCCGTGGTCACCACCCCGCTGCTCCCCGCCGGGTTGCCGGTCCTGCTCGCCCTTACCGGCCTCGCCGTACTGTTCCTGCCCCGCCGCCGTGACCCGGTCCCGGAGCCGCCGCCATCCGGGGGCGCGGCCGCGCCGGATCGGGAGGAGTCGACATGCTGATCGCGGTGATCGTGGCGCTGGCTGTGGGCACTTTCACGTTCCGCTTCGCCGGAGTCGCGCTGCGCGACCGGCTCGACCTCCCCGACGGGGTACGCCGGTTGCTGCCGATGGCCGCGGCGGCGCTGCTCGCGGCCCTCGCCGCGACCGCGGCGCTCACCGAGGCCGGAGCCGCCGCCGGGATCGCCCGCCCGGCCGGCGTGCTGGTCGGGGCGGTGCTGGCCTGGCGTCGGGCGCCGTTCGTCGTGGTGGTCGTCGCCGCGGCCGCGACCGCGGCGGTCCTGCGCCTGCTCGGCGTGCCCTGACCCGGCGGCCGGCGGGGGCGCCTGGGCGCGGCGTGCCCTGACCCGGCGGCCGGCAGGGGCGCCTGGGCCGACTACCGGACGACTCGTCCGGCCGACAGCGGGCGGGGTGTGCCTTGACCTGTGTGTTCGCCGGGTGGTGGTTCGACTCCGGGTGACGCTTCGGGCGCCGGTGGCCGTCGCGGGTCTGTCCTGCCCATAGCCGGTCATGGCCGGTGTGTCTCGTGCATCGCCGGGGCATGGTTGGCAGGTTGCTGTTGCGGGCCACAGCGAATTCGGGGTCTTCGCGCTTATCTGTGGGTGTGTTTGGTGTGGTGTGTGTGGCGCATGCCGTTCCCGGTCTAGGTTCTCGGCTTGTCGAGGGTCGAGTTCCAGGGATCGGGGAACGGCATGCGTGGTGTCAGGGTATGGCAACGGTTGCTCGGGGTTGAGCGGGCGGTGGTGGAGCGGGTGGAGTGGTCTGAGGAGGGGGGTGATGGGGCGGGTTCGTGGTGGCGCATGTGCGGTTGCATGCGGGGCGAGGTCTCGGTGTGGGGTGTGTCGGCGGCGGTGTGTGGGTTATGACCGGGGTGAGGGCGGCGTCGGTGGAGGGCGCCGGATCTGGGGACGGTTCGGGTGGTGATCGAGGCGGATGCGCCGAGGGTGTCGTGTCGGGTGCATGGGGTGGTGGTGGCGGCGGTGCCGTGGGCACGGCACGGGGTGGGTCACACGTTGGCGTTTGACGAGATGGTGGCGTGGCTTGCGACGGTGGCGTCGAAGTCGGCGGTGCGGCAGTTGATGCGGGTGGCGTGGTCGACGGTCGGCGCGATCGTGGCGCGGGTGTGGGCTGACACCGGTGGTGCGGTGGATCGGTTTGCGGGGTTGACCCGGATCGGGATCGATGAGATTTCGTACCGGCGGGGTGAGAAGTATCTGACGGTCGTGGTTGACCATGACAGTGGCCGGTTGTTGTGGGTTCATCCGGGCCGTCACGAGGCGACGTTGAACCTGTTCTTCGATCTGCTGGGTCCGCAGCGGTGTGCGGCGTTGCGGTTGGTGTCGGCTGATGGGGCGCCGTGGATCGCACGGGTGGTGGCCAGGCGGTGTCCGCAGGCGGTGCGGTGTGCTGATCCGTTCCATGTGGTCGCCTGGGCTGTGGACGCGTTGGACGTGGTGCGTAGGCAGGCGTGGAACAACGCCGTGGGCCGGGTCCGGGGTCCGGCGAAGGGCGGGCCGGGTGGGCGGGGTGTGTCAGCGGAGTTGAAACGCTGCCGGTGGGCGTTGTGGAAGAACCCGGAGAACCTAACCCAGAAGCAGACCGCCCAACTGGCGTGGATCGCCCGGACCGATTCGCGTCTACACCGTGCCTACCTACTCAAGGAGGGCCTGCGATATGCGTTCACGGTCAAGGGCCAGGCGGGCAGGGAAGCGATCGACCGATGGATCAGTTGGGCCCGACGCTGCCGGATCCCGGCGTTCGTCGACCTGTCACGACGGATCGTCCGGCACCGCGACGCGATCGACGCGGCACTGGACCACGGCCTGTCCAACGCCCTGGTCGAAAGCACCAACGCCAAGATCCGCCTGATCATCCGGATGGCGTACGGCTTCCGCAACATCGACGCGCTCATCTCGATGGCCCTGCTCAGCCTCGGAGGACACCGACCGACCCTACCCGGCCGGACACGACCACCCACCCTGCCCCAACCCACCCACGGATGAGTAAGAAGACCCCGAATTCGCTGTGGCTACGCCGGATTCGCTGTGGCCGGCGACAGCGATACCCCGCCCGTGCGGTCGAGCCTGGCCGGGCCGCAACGGTCCCCGACCAGGGCCGGACCGGGTGCTCTAGATCTTGGCGCCGAGTTCCACCTGGGGGACCGGGGTACGCATCCGGCGGAACGTGATCGCCCGCATGATCGCGTAGAGGTAGACGCCGCCCAACCGCTGCGTCGAGTCGGGGAACCGCTCCCGGACCAACTTCTTGATCTTGCGGGAGATCAGCACCGAGTCGATGACGACACCGATGGCGAGCGTGGCCCAGAGCAGGTTGGAGACCAGCCGCACGATCGGGGGCATGGCGGCCGACGAGCCGATCAGCACGATCAACGCGCCACCGAAGAACCAGGTGCCGACCGTACGCCGGGAGTCGACGACGTCGCGGGCGAGGCGCCGCTCGGGGCCCCGGTCGCGCGGTCCACCCTCGCGGCGGAACTCCTCGGCGGCCTCGGCCCGCAGCTGGCGACGCTTGGCGCGGGCCTCTTCCTTCGTCAGCGGCTTGGTGTCACCGGCACCCCGGCGGCCCACGCTCGGCCGCTTCGGGGTCTCCTTGCCCAGCTCTTTCTTGCTGGGCGTGTAACCCCTCGGGCGCACGGGGGCCGGCTCGGCCACCTCGGCGACGGGTTCCTCGACGACGGCGGTTGACTTACGACGAAACAACGACGGCACCCCTAGAGGGTAACGAAGTCCCGACGGGCCGCCCACCGAGGCGCCACCCCGCCGCGATCTTGCACTTGTCGCCGGGCATAAGCCGCAAAAGGGGGAGACAACTGCAAGATCGCGGGACGGGGAGGGACGGGGAGGGCGGCGGCGCGGGTCAGGGGCGTTCGACGTGGGCGCCGAGGGCGGCGAGCTTGGCCTCGAAGTCCTCGTAGCCGCGGTTGATCAGGTCCACGCCGTACACCCGGGAGGTGCCCTCGGCGGCCAACGCCGCGATCAGGTGGCTGAACCCGGCGCGCAGGTCGGGGATGACCAGGTCGGCGGCGTGCAGCTTGCTCGGGCCGGCGATGACCGCGGAGTGGTTGAAGTTGCGCCGGCCGAAGCGGCACGGGGTGCCGCCGAGGCAGTCCCGGTAGACCTGGATCGTCGCACCCATCTTGTTGAGCGCCTCGGTGTAGCCCAGCCGCTGCTCGTAGACGGTCTCGTGCACGATCGACAGGCCGCGGGCCTGGGTCAGCGCGACCACCAGCGGCTGCTGCCAGTCCGTCATGAAACCCGGGTGTACGTCGGTCTCCAGCGCGGTCGCCTTCAACTCGCCGCCCGGGTGCCAGAAGCGGATGCCGCCCTCCTGGCCGGGGTGCCCGGCCCGCGGCGCCCGCGGGTCGGTGATCTCGTACGCGCCGCCGACCGAGCGGAAGACGTTGAGGAAGGTCATCATGTCGCCCTGCTCGGCGCCGAGGACCTCGACGTCGCCGCGGGTGGCCAGGGCCGCCGCCGCCCAGCTCGCCGCCTCGATCCGGTCCGGGATCGGCCGGTGCGTGTAGCCGCTGAGCCGGGGCACACCCTGGATCTCGATCACCCGGTCGGTGTGCACCGTGATGATCGCGCCCATCTTCTGCAGGATGCAGATCAGGTCGACGATCTCCGGCTCGACCGCCGCGTTGCGCAGCTCGGTGACCCCCTCGGCCATCACCGCGGTCAGCAGCACCTGCTCGGTGGCGCCCACACTTGGGTACGGCAGCTCGAACTTGGTGCCGCGCAGGCCGTTCGGGGCGGTCAGGTGCAGCCCCTCCGGGGTCTTCTCGACGACCGCGCCGAACTCGCGCAGCGCCTGTAGGTGGAAGTCGATCGGCCGGGGACCGATGTGGCAGCCACCTAGGTCGGGGATGAACGCGTGGCCGAGGCGGTGCAGCAGCGGCCCGCAGAACAGGATCGGGATCCGGCTCGAGCCGGCGTGCACGTTGATCTCGTCGGTGGAGGCCCGCTCGACGTTGGCCGGGTCGAAGACCAGCTCGCCGTCCTCGCCGCCGTCGGACACCCGTACGCCGTGCAGTTCGAGCAGGCCGCGGACGACCTCGACGTCGCGGATGCGCGGTACGTCGAACAGGCGGCTGGGCGCGTCGCCGAGCAGTGCCGCGACCATCGCCTTGGAGACGAGGTTCTTGGCGCCGCGGACCCGGATCCGGCCCTGGAGGGGAGTACCGCCGTGCACAGCCAGGACATCATTGGTCGCCAACGCAAACCTCCAGCGCGTCGATGAAGCTATCGGGATGGTCGGCCGGGGCGGGCCGGGCGGCGCATCGCGTCGTCGCCCAGGCGGGTCATGAGCCGAACCTCAGTGGAACCGGGCCGCGGACCGGACCGGTGTCGCTCCGGCAGCATAGCCCTCGGTGATGGGGAAGAAGTTACCCATCTGGCTTCAGGTGGCACAAAAAGGGGACGCTTCTACCCATCTGTATCTTGCTGATCACTCACCGTGGTGGTGGTGATGGTCACGGAAGCGCGAGCATCTGGTCCAGTGCGACCCGGGCGTGGTGCGCGGTGTCGGCGTCGACCGTGATCTGGTTGGGCACCCGGCCGGCGACCAGTTCCTCCAACGCCCACACCAGGTGCGGCAGGTCGATCCGGTTCATCGTCGAGCAGTAGCAGACCGCCTTGTCGAGGAACATGATCTGCTTGTCCGGGTGGGCCAGCGCGAGCCGGCGTACGAGGTTGAGTTCGGTGCCCACCGCCCACGCCGAACCGGCCGGCGCGGCCTCGATCGTTCTGATGATGTATTCGGTGGAACCGACCTGGTCGGCGGCGGTGACCACCTCGTGCCGGCACTCCGGGTGCACCAGCACGTTGACCCCGGGCACCCGCTCGCGCACCTCGTTGACGCTGTCGAGGGTGAACCGGCCGTGCACCGAGCAGTGCCCCCGCCACAGGATCATCCGGGCGTCCCGCAGCTGCTGCGCGGTCAGGCCGCCGTTCGGCTTGTGCGGGTCGTAGAGCACGCAGTCGTCGAGCGAGAAACCCATCTCCAGCACGGCGGTGTTGCGGCCCAGGTGCTGGTCGGGCAGGAAGAGAACCTTCTCACCCTGCTCGTACGCCCAGTCCAGCGCCCGCTTGGCGTTGGACGAGGTGCAGACCACACCGCCGTTGCGGCCGACGAAGCCCTTGATGTCCGCCGACGAGTTCATGTAGGTCACCGGCACCGTCGAGGCCGCCACCCCCGCGTCGGACAGCACCTCCCAGGCCGCCTCGACCTGGCCCAGCACCGCCATGTCGGCCATCGAACAGCCGGCCGCCAGGTCCGGCAGCACCACCTTCTGCGCGTCGGTGGTCAGGATGTCGGCGCTCTCGGCCATGAAGTGCACGCCGCAGAACACGATGTATTCCGCGTCGGGTCGGGCCGCCGCCTTCCGGGCCAGCTTGAACGAGTCGCCGGTCACGTCGGCGAACTGGATCACCTCATCGCGCTGGTAGTGGTGCCCCAGCACGAAGAGCCTGCTGCCCAGCGCCGCCTTCGCCGCGGTCGCCCGGGCCACCAGGTCGGGGTCGCTCGGCGCGGGCAGGTCGCCCGGACACTCCACGCCACGCTCGGTGGACGGGTCGGATCCCCGCCCCAGCAGCAGCAGGGCGGTGGCGGTGTTCGACGGCTCTACCCAGGTCGCAGTCACAGATCCATGCTCCCACAACGGCGCCCACTGTCACCTCGAGCCGGTGTGGCCTGCCACACTGCCGAACTATGCGGATCCTCATCTGTCCGGACAAGTTCGCCGGCACGCTGTCGGCCCCCGAGGTGGCCGCCGCGGTGGCGCAGGGCTGGCATTCCGTCGTACCGGCCGACGAGACCGTCGCCCGGCCGCTCGCCGACGGCGGACCCGGCTTCGTCGAGGTCCTCGCCGGCGCGACCGGCGGACGGCGGATCCCGGTCCGCACCGTCGACCCGCTCGGCCGCCCGGCCGACGGCGAGGTCCTGGTCGCCGGCGACACCGCCTACGTCGAGAGCGCCCAGGCGTGCGGCCTGCACCTGCTGTCGACCGCCGAACGGGACCCGAAGGCCACCACCTCGTACGGCCTCGGCCTGCTCGTCGCCGCGGCGGTCGAGACCGGCGTCCGGCGGATCGTGCTCGGCCTGGGCGGCTCGGCGACGAACGACGCCGGTGCCGGCATGCTCGCCGCGCTGGGCGCCGCCCCGGTCGACGGTGCCGGCATCGTCCTGCCGTACGGCGGGGCCGCCCTCGCCGCCGCCGAGGGGCTCGGCGGCGCGCCCCGGCTGCGCGGCGTCGAACTGGTCGCCGCCACCGACGTCGACAGCCCGTTGACCGGCCTGCACGGGGCGTCGAACGTCTTCGGGCCGCAGAAGGGCGCCAGCCGCGAGGACGTCCTGCTGCTCGACGCCGCGTTGGAACGGTTCGCCGGGGTGCTCGCCGGTGCCCTGCCGGACTGCCCGCCCGGCCTGACCGGGCTGCCCGGTGCCGGGGCCGCCGGTGGACTGGGCGCGGCCGTACTCGCCCTCGGCGGCCGCTGCGAGTCCGGCATCGCGCTGGTCACCCGCCTGATCGGGCTCGACGAGGCGCTCGACGCGGCCGACCTGGTGATCACCGGGGAGGGCTCGTTCGACCACCAGTCGCTGCGCGGCAAGGTGGTGGCCGGGGTGGCCGGCAGCGCCCGCGACCGGGGCATCCCGTGCGTGGTGGTGGCCGGCCGGGTGAGCACCGGGCGCCGGGAGGCGGCCGTCGCCGGGGTGACCGAGACGTACAGCCTCGTCGACCACTTCGGGGGCGAGGAACAGGGCGGGGTCGAGGCCGCGATGACCCGCCCGGCGGACGGGCTGCGGGAGATCGCCGCCGGCCTGGCCCGGCAGTGGAGCCGGTGACGAGCCTCTCAGCGGCGTAACATGGGTCGGTAGTCCCCGATTGGGAATCATCGGCCGGCCGGTTAGCGTTGGCCAGTCAGTACGGAACATCACCGCCCACAGGCGCAGGGAGACCTTCATCGTGACCACTTCAGCGAACACCGAGTCGACCGAGGCCACGGCCCCGACCACGATTCTGCTCACCGACGTCGCGGCGCAGAAGGTCAAGGCCCTGATCGAGCAGGAAGGCCGCGACGACCTGCGGCTGCGCGTCGCGGTGCAGCCCGGTGGCTGCTCCGGCCTGCGCTACCAGCTCTTCTTCGACGAGCGGTCGCTCGACGGTGACATCGTCACCGAGTTCGACGGCGTCGAGGTCGTCGTCGACCGGATGAGCGCCCCCTACCTGGCCGGCGCCAGCATCGACTTCGCCGACCGGATCGACGCGCAGGGCTTCACCATCGACAACCCCAACGCGCAGAACTCCTGCGCCTGCGGCGACTCGTTCCACTGAGCCGTGCCACGCCGGCGGGGGCCACGATCGTGGCCCCCGCCGGCGTGTGTGGACCGGTTTTCCGGGTAGCGGCAGGTGGCGCCCGGCGCTGCCGCCGGGCGGGTGAACAACGGGTGGCGGGCGATCGACCGACCGGCGGACGGCCGGTAGGCTGATCCGGCGCACCGCCCCCCGTACCCGACCCAGAGGGCCGCCATGAAGATCGCCGTTTCCGGCTCGATCGCCACCGACCACCTGATGCAGTTCCCCGGCAGGTTCGCCGACCAGCTCATCGCCGACCAGTTGCACAAGGTGTCGCTGTCGTTCCTCGTCGACGAACTGGTCGTACGTCGGGGCGGCGTCGCGGCCAACATCGCGTTCGGGATGGCCCAGCTCGGCCTGCGCCCGGTGCTGCTCGGCGCGGTCGGCGCGGACTTCGCCGACTACCGGTCCTGGCTCGAACGGCACGGCGTCGACTGCGACTCGGTGCACGTCAGCGAGGTGGCCCACACGGCGCGCTTCGTCTGCACCACCGACCTCGACATGTGCCAGATCGCGTCGTTCTACGCCGGCGCGATGAGCGAGGCCCGCAACGTCGAACTCGCCCCGGTCGCCGCCCGGGTCGGCGGACTCGACCTCGTGCTGGTCAGCGCCAACGACCCGGCCGCGATGATCCGGCACTCCGAGGAGTCCCGCGAGCGCGGCTACGCGTTCGCGGCCGACCCGTCGCAGCAGCTCGCCCGCATGGACGGCGCCGACGTGATCAAGCTCATCGAGGGCGCCGAGTTCCTGCTCACCAACGACTACGAGAAGTCGCTGCTGGAGTCGAAGACCGGCCTGACCGGCGACCAGGTCCTCGACCGCGTCAAGATCCGCGTCACCACCCTCGGCAAGGACGGGGTGGAGATCACCGGCCGCGACCTCGAGCGCATCCACGTACCGATCGCCCGTGAGGTCGAGGCCCACGACCCGACCGGTGTCGGCGACGGCTTCCGCGCCGGCTTCTTCGCCGGCCTGTCCTGGGGGCTCGGCCTCGAACGGTCCGCCCAGATCGGGTCGCTGCTGGCCACCCTGGTGCTGGAGACGGTGGGCACCCAGGAATACGAGGTACGCGCCGACGTCTTCGTCAAGCGCCTGGCCGAGTCGTACGGCGACGCCGTCGCCGAAGACGTACGTCCCCACCTGGGCGCGTGACCGCGGCGCTGCTGCCGGGCGGGGCGAGGTGACGGCGTGACCCGGCCCGGTGAGCAGACCCGCCCGCTGCTCGTGGTCTTCGCCGGCCTGCCCGGCGTCGGCAAGAGCACCCTGGCGAGGCAGGTCGGCTCCGCGCTGCGGATGCCCGTGCTCGCCGTCGACCCCGTCGACCGCGAACTGTGGCGGCACGAGGTGACCGAAACCCGCCCCGGCCACGCCGCGTACGGCATCGTCGCCGCCCAGGCCGAGATGCAGCTCGGCATGGGCGTGCCGGTGGTCGTCGACGCGGTCAACCCGGTCGCCGCGACCCGGCGGCTGTGGCAGGAGATCGCCGACCGGACCGGGGCGCCGCTGCGGGTGGTCGAGGTGTGGTGCGGCGACGAGACCGAACACCGGCGCCGGGTCGAACGGCGGCTGGTCGAGGAGGGGACGGCGGGCACCCCGGACTGGGCGCAGGTGCTCGGCCGGCGGGCCGAGTACGAGCCGTACACCGGTCCCCGCCTGATCGTCGACACGGCCGTTCCCGGCAACCCGCTGCCCGGCCTGCTGGCATACCTAAGCTGAGCGGCACCCCCGCCCCGCCCACCGCGGCCTCGCTCGTCGTGATCGTCTGCGGTTGAGGCGTTCGACACGCCGTGCGCGGAGTGCCGGAACAGCAGACGATCGAGGCCAGGGCGGGGCGAGCCGCAGCAGCAAGCTCCTGTCGGCAGCCCTGACGCCGGGGCGGCCGATGATCGCCCGCCGGGCGCGTTGATCAAGGACTTGTTGCGCGACAAGTCCGACAAATCGGCCACGACTAGTCCTTGATCAGCCCTCGCGCACGCCGTCCTTGTGCGCGCCGTCCTCGGGCGCGCCGTCCTCGGGCGGCGCCGGCCTGGTCAGGTGGTGCGGCGGACGTCGTACGCCGGGGTGTCCCCGACGGCGGTCGGGCCGACGAACTCCTGGCCGCGCATCCGGCACCAGGCCGGGATGTCGTTGGCGGCCGCCGGATCGTCGGCCAGCACCCGCAGCACCGTGCCCACCGCCACCTCCGGCAGCCGCCGGGCCAGTCTGATCACCGGCAACGGGCACCGCTGCCCCCGGCAGTCGAGCACCTCCACCGTCTCCACCCCCACCTTCGTGTGCGGCACCGTCTTCCAAGATCCCCGTGATCAGGGGCCGGGGACCCCGACCCGCCGACGACACGCCCGACGTACTCCCTGATCACGGCGATCAGGGGCGGGTCACTGTCAGAGGTCGGTCACCCCGGCCTCGGTACGCAGGGTGGCCACGACCTCGGGAAGTTCGGCGAGGAAGCGGGTCACCTCCGCCTCCGTCGTGTCGCGGTGCAGGGAGACGCGTACGTTGCCGTGCGACAGCACGCCCATCGCCTCCAGTACGTGCGACGGGCGCAGCGTCGACGACGTACAGGACGAACCCGACGACACGGCGAAGCCGCGCCGGTCCAGGGCGTGCAGCAGCGCCTCGCCGTCGACGTACAGGCAGGAGAACGTCACCAGGTGTGGCAGCCGGTCCACCGGATCGCCGACCACCTCGACGTCCGGCACCGTCGCGGCCACCGTCGACCGGATCCGGTCGACCAGCGCCGAGAGCCGTGCCGCCTCCGCCGTCGCCCCGGCCGCCACCGCCCGCAACGCCGCCGCCGCGGCGACCACCGCCGGCAGGTCCAGCACCCCGGGCGTACGCCCCGACTCCCGTTCGTCCTCCGGATAGGGCGACTCCCACCGGGTGCCCTTGCGTACCACCAGCACACCGACGCCGGGCGGGCCGCCCCACTTGTGGGCGCTGGCGGTCAGCACCGACCAGCCGTCCGGCAGCGGCACCCGGCCGACCGACTGGGCCGCGTCGACGTACAACGGCACCCCGGCGTCGGCGCAGGCCCGCGCGGCCGCCGCCACCGGCTGGACCGTACCGACCTCGTGGCTGGCGCTGATTAGCGCGGCAAGTGCCACCCCGGGCGCGGCCACCGCCGCCGACCAGGCGTCGAGGTCGAGCCGGCCGAGCCGGTCCACCGGCACGGAGACGGCCGAACCGCCGGCCGCCTCGTGCCGCCGCGCGGCGTGCAGCACCGCCGAGTGCTCGATCGCCGAGTGCACCAGCACCGACCCGGCCCGACGCCGTCCCGCCAGCCCACCCAGCACCGCGGCGTGCGCGGCGGTCGTGCCGCTGGCGGTGAACGACACCTCGTCGGGGCGTACCCCGAGGGTCTCCGCGGTCGCGGCCCGGGCCGCGTCGAGCAGTTGGCGGGCCCGGCGGGCCTGCGTGTACAGCCGGGCCGGATCGGCCCAGCCGTCCGCGAGGGCCGCCAGCAGCGCCTCCCGGGCCACCGGATGCGGCGGCGCCGCGGTCGCCGCGTCGAGGTAAACGCCTGTCACACCCACCCGTAGGACGGTAGTCCCCGGCGTGGGCAGGTACGGCATTCGCCCACCCCAAGGCCGTCGGGCCGGGCATGGTCGAGTAATCTGCGACCGTCGGTGACGCCCTTGCCGTCGGTGCTGACGAACCAACACCCACCGCGGCGCTCCCGAGGAGGCAGGACAAGGTGCTCGCAAGGGGCTCGGAATCAGGACCCACGACCGCCAGGAGCGGTGCGCGCAGCCGCGCTGGACGGCTGGCCGGGCTCGGTGCCGGTGGCGCGGTGTCGCTGATCACGCTCACCGGCTGTGACGTCGGTGCCGCGTTCGGCGGCTTCGGGTGGCCGGAGGGCATCACCCCCGAGGCCAACCGGATGTACGACCTCTGGATCGGCTCCACCATCGCGGCGCTCGCCGTCGGCTTCTTCACCTGGGGCCTGATCTTCTGGTGCATCATCCGCTACCGCAAGCGTGGCGACGAGCTGCCCGTGCAGACCCGGTTCAACATGCCGATGGAGTTCCTCTACACCATCGCGCCGATCCTGATCGTGGCGGTGCTCTTCTACTACACGGCGATCGTGCAGACCGACGTCGACAAGACGTCGCGCAACCCCGACGTCACCGTCGAGGTCGTGGCGTTCAAGTGGAACTGGCAGTTCAACTACCGCGACGGCATCGGCCCCGAGGCGAACACGACCGCGTCGGTGCTCGGCTCCGACGACATCATCCCGGTCCTGGTCCTGCCCAGCGGGCGCTCCATCCGCTTCGAGGAGACCAGCAAGGACGTCATCCACTCGTTCTGGGTGCCGGAGCTGCTCTTCAAGCGCGACGCCTTCCCGGGCAACGTCCGCAACGTCTTCGAGGTCTCCAGCATCAACTCCGAGGGTGCCTTCGTCGGCCGCTGCGCCGAACTCTGCGGCACCTACCACTCGATGATGAACTTCGAGCTGCGGGTCGTCTCGCCGGAGCAGTACGACCAGTACCTCACCGCGCTGCAGGGCGGCAGCACGCCGCAGGAGGCGCTGACCTCGATCGGTGAAGAGCCGTTCGCGACCACGACGGTGCCGTTCGACACCAAGCGCACCACGCAGAATTTCGGCAACGACAGCGCCAGCGGCGCGGGAAGCTGAGGCCCGGGCATGAAGACCGAGTGGCGTCTGTTCCTCATCATCGCCGGCTTCCTGCTCGCCGCGACCTTCGTCTACGGCTTCTGGACCAACGGCCAGCTCGGCCACGTCGAGTGGATCGGCACGGTGGCCCTGGCCCTGTCGTTCCTGCTCTGCCTGATGTGCGGCGGCTTCTTCTGGTTCGTGTCGCGGCGCATCGACCTGCGGCCGGAGGATCGTCCGGACGCCGAGATCAGCGACGGCGCCGGTGAGATCGGCTTCTTCAGCCCCGGCAGCTACTGGCCGTTCGGGATCGCCCTGGCGGCGACCGTGGCCGGTCTCGGCCTGGTGTTCTGGCAGCTCTGGCTGGTCGCGGTCGGCATGGTCGCGGTGATCCTCACCGCGTGCGGCCTGCTCTTCGAGTACTACACCGGCACCCGGCGTACCGCCGAGCACTGACCACCTCACGGCACCTGCCTGTCGGCCAACGGGTCGCACCTGGTTCCCCCGGAAACGGGACGGGCCACGGGCGACCCGTTGGCCGTTTCCGCGCATCGGACCCGTCGATAGGGTCGGCCGATGGAGATCCTGCGGTACGCCGCCTTCACCAGTGACCCCGCCGGCGGCAATCCGGCCGGCGTGGTGCTCGACGCCTCCGGTATCGACGACGCGACGATGGCGGCCACCGCCGCCGAGGTCGGATTCTCCGAGACGGCGTTCCTGATTCCGCCCGCCGCCGGCATTCCGCCCGCCGCCGGCATTCCGCCCGCCGCCGGCATGCCGGCCGCCGACGGCGTTCCATCCGCCGGTGGCGAGTGGACCGTGCGGTACTTCAGTCCGTTGATGGAGGTGCCCTTCTGCGGGCACGCCACGATCGCCACCGCGGTCGCGTACGCCCGGCGGCACGGCCCCGGAACGCTGCTCCTGCGTACGAGGTCCGGCCCGGTCGAGGTGACGACCACCCGGACCGCCGACGGTGCCGTACAGGCCACCCTGGTCAGTGTCCCGCCGCGCACCGCGCCCGTCTCCGACGGGGACCTCGCCGAGACGCTGTCCGCGCTCGGCTGGTCGGTCGATGACCTGGACCCGACGATGCCGCCCCGCGCCGCCTTCGCCGGTGCCTGGCATCCCATCATCGCCGCCGCCACCCGGGCCCGGCTCGCCGCGCTCGACTACGACGGTCCCGCGCTCCTGAAGGTCATGAAGCGCAACGACTGGGCGACGGTGAACCTGGTCTGGCGGGAGTCCGCGGACCTCTTCCACGCCCGGAACCCGTTTCCCACGGGCGGTGTCGTGGAGGATCCGGCGACCGGTGCCGCCGCCGCGGCGCTGGGCGGCTATCTGCGCGAGCTGGCTCTCGTCCGGCCGCCGGCCCGGCTCACGGTCCGCCAGGGCGACGACCTGGGCCGTCCGGGGACGATCGTCGTCGACGTGCCGGCGGAACCCGGCAGCGGCATCGCGGTCTCCGGGACCGCGGTTCAACTCGGGTGAGCCGGTTCGGCGGGCCGGAGCCCGCCGAACCACCGGGCCGATGCCGCCCGGCCACCGACCCGTACGCGGTCAGTGCTGCGAGATGGACTCGACCAGATCGCCGACCGGGCGGTCGGGCAGTGCCCGGGCGACGTCCGCCACGGCGACGATCCCGATCAGCTCGTGCCCGTCGATGACCGGCAGTCGGCGCACCTGGTACTCGCCCATGGTCTCCAGGATCTCCTCGGCATCGTCGTCCGCGCCGATGGTCACCGGCTTGCCCTCGGCCAGTTCACCGGCGGTCACGCCGCGCGGGTCGCGGCCGGCCGCGATGACCTTCACCACGATGTCCCGGTCGGTCAGCATGCCCTTGAGCTGGTTGTCGCTTCCGCAGATGGGCAGCGAGCCGACGTCCAGCTCCAGCATCCGGCGGGCGGCGGTCTGCAGGTCGTCGTCGGCCCCGATGCAGGTCACGCCGGGCGTCATGATCTCTCGTGCGCTTCGCATTCTCGTACCTCCGTCGTTACCGGTCCGCGTTGGGTACCCGCCCCGGTGGGGCCGATTCCTCCGTCCGGGCCGGCAGCCGGGCACGGTCCGTATCGGGATGAACAGCCACAGTCAGGTCGACAACGGACGGTAGATTCTGGCGCATGCCAGAACCCCTCACCCTCGACGCGCTCGTCGACGACGCCGCCTTCTACTCCTGGGAACACCAGGCGCACCTGCTCGACCTCACCGAACAGCTCGGTGAGAACCGCTTCCAGGGCGACCTCAACACCCGGCGGCTGGACTTCGTCGGGACGGGCACGTTGAGCACCACCCTCAGCCTGCTCGGGTCGACGTCCGAGCGGCTGGACACCTGGCTGTGGGGGTGGGCCAACCCATCCGGCTTCCCGCCGGAGGTCGGCGCCCTGTCCGAGCGGGTGACCGAGTTCGGCCGGCAGCACGGCATCCGGGAACTGGCCGACGCCGAGGTCCCGCTCACCCCGGACCTCGCCGCCCGGCTCTCCGAGGCCGCGAAGGTGGTCACGAGGTGCTGGACGAGCTATTCGTTCGCGGCCGGCCCGGGCACCCGCCTCTATCTGCTGATCGAGGGTCCGGAGTTGGCGCTGCCCGCACCTGACCTGCCCCGGACGGTCCGGGTCATCGGCGAGGCGATCTCCAACGGGCTCGTCCGCGACCACCGCCGGGCCCTGCTGTCGTACGCACACCTGCGCCGGCTCCGGACGAAGGCCGACGACAGTTCGACGGTACGGCTGCGGCTGCCGGACGGGACGTTGACGGTGACGTTCGACAGCCTCGGCCGGATCGGGCAGATGTCCTCCACCATCGTGGGTCGCGGCGCAGCCTGACCGGCGGCGGTACCGGCCCGCAGACCCGCTCAGGGCGGCCGTGGCGGCCCGGAAACGAATGTGGCGCCCACCCGGATCGGGTGGGCGCCACATTCGTCAGGTGACGGTGGTCAGCGCTTGCCGCTGATCTCCTTCTCCTCGGTACGGGCCTCGACCGGCGGGTGGCCCGGCGAGACCGGCGCCTCGGCCGGCTTCTCGATCGGCACGAAGAAGCCCTTGATGGCCGGACCGAGGGCACCGAGCCGGTTCATCTTCTTCGGTACGACCCAGCCCGCGTACTCCAGTTCGCCGTGGCCGTGCTCGTCCGTGCCGCCCAGCGGCTGGTGCACCTCGACGAAGCGGCCGTCCGGCAGCCGGCGGATGATGCCGGTCTCCACGCCGTGGGCCAGCACCTCCCGGTCGTGCTGCTGCAGGCCCAGGCAGATCCGGTACGTGAGGTAGTAGGCGATCGGCGGCAGCAGGATCAGGCCGATCCGGCCGGCCCAGGTCATCGCGTTGAGGCTGATGTGGAACTTGTCGGCGATGACGTCGTTGCCGCCGGACAGGGTCAGCACCAGGTAGAACGTGATGGCCATGGCGCCCAGGCCGGTCCGGTTCGGGACGTCCCGGGGCCGCTGGAGCAGGTTGTGGTGCCGGTAGTCCTTGTTGCGCCGCGCCTCTATGAACGGATAGAAGATCGGCAGCATGGTCAGGACCCCGGGTAGCGCCACCGTCGGCCAGAACAGCGGTGGGATGACGTACCCGTTGCCGATGGGGATGTGGATCTCCCAGCCCGGCATGAGTCGGGTCGAGCCGTCGAGGAACATGACGTACCAGTCGGGCTGGCTCGCCGCCGACACCACCGCGGCCTCGTACGGGCCGAAGAGCCAGACCGGGTTGATCTGGAACAGACCGCCCAGCAGCGCGATCACGCCGAAGACGATCATGAAGAAGCCGCCCTGCTTGATCGCGTAACGGGGGAACATCCGCTCGCCGACCACGTTGTCGTTCGTCCGGCCCGGCCCCGGCCACTGGGTGTGCTTCTGCTTGAAGACCAGGCCGAGGTGGGCGCTGATCAGCGCGAGCAGGAGACCGGGGATGAGCAGCACGTGGGCGATGAAGAAGCGGCCCATGATGACCTCGCCCGGGAACTCCCCGCCGAAGATCGACGAGGTGAGCCAGGAGCCGACCACCGGGATCGACAGCATGATGGCGGAGGCGATCCGCAGGCCGGTGCCGGACAGGCCGTCGTCGGGCAGCGAGTAGCCGGTGAAGCCGGCCAGGAAGCCGACCCAGAAGAGCAGGCTACCGATGATCCAGTTCAGCTCCCGCGGCTTGCGGAACGCGCCGGTGAAGAACACCCGGAGCATGTGCACCACGATCGACGCCATGAACAGCAGCGCCCCCCAGTGGTGCATCTGCCGCATGATCAGGCCGCCGCGGACGTCGAACGAGATGTCCAGCGTGGTCGCGTACGCCGCGGTCATCGACTGGCCGCGCAGCGGGGCGTAGCTGCCGTCGTAGACCACGTGCGACAGCGACGGGTCGTAGAAGAAGGTCAGGAACACGCCGGTGAGCAGCACGACGACGAACGAGAAGAGCGCGATCTCGCCGAGCAGGAACGACCAGTGGTCGGGAAAGACCTTGTTGAGCAGGGCCCGCAGGGGGGTCGCCACCTGGAGCCGGTCGTCGACCGCGCCTCCGGCCTTGCCGGGCAGCGCGGCTACGTCAATCTTCTTCCGGCGCTTCACGGCCGCTCCCAGAAGTCTGGCCCGACGGTCTCCTTGAAGTCGGACGTCGCCACGAAGAAGCCCTCCTCGTCGACCGAGATCGGGAGCTGGGGCAGTCTGCGGCTGGCGGGCCCGAAGATCGGCTGGGCGTTGTCGGTGATCAGGAACTGTGACTGGTGGCACGGGCACAGCAGGCGGTTGGTCTGCTGCTCGTAGAGGCTGGCCGGGCAACCGGCGTGGGTGCAGATCTTCGAGTACGCGATGTAGTTGCCCCACATGTAGCCGGCCTGGTTCTCGCGCGCGTTGTTCTCCGCGGCGAGCTGGGCGTCGTCGGCCCGCAGGTGGATCAGCAGGGTGGGGGAGTCCGCGTGCTTGTTGGTCGCACCGCCGGGGATGCCGGGGAACACCGTGATCTGGCCGCCGACGCTGACGTCCTCGGGCCGGATCGGGGTGCCGTCGGAGTGGGTGAGCCGGATCAGCCGGGTCGCACCACCCTCGACGGTCGGCGCCCAACCCGTGGTGAACATCTGGTTGTTCGTGTGCGGGTTCTTGATCAGACCGCCGACCAACGGCGCCGCGGCGACGGCGGCGACCGGCGCCAGCCCGGCGAGCAGCGAGATGCCGAGCAGCGGCCGACGCTTCACGCCCAGCTCGTCGACCATGTACGTCAACGTGCTACCGGTGATCTTGCGGTCCTCCGCCGGCGAGCCGCCGTCGTGCCGGCCCTGGATCGCCACCTCGTGCGGGATCAGCTTCTTGCCCCAGGTCAGGATGCCGAACCCGACGCCGAGCAGGGCGATGCCCAGGGTCAGCCCGAGCAACGGCGTGTAGAACTTGTCGGGGCCGTTGCCGGCCTCGTGCTCCCACGGCCACCAGATGTAGACCGCCAGGAACGCGGTCGCGGCCAGGCCGGTGAGCAGGAAGAACGCGGCGACGACCCGGACGAGGCGCCGCTCCGCCTTGGTGCCGGGCACCGGGAAGGGCGGCTCGTAGTGCACGATCTCGAT
The DNA here is from genome assembly GCF_018324255.1 of Polymorphospora rubra. Lineage (GTDB taxonomy): Bacteria > Actinomycetota > Actinomycetes > Mycobacteriales > Micromonosporaceae > Polymorphospora > Polymorphospora rubra. The sequence continues at coordinate 527,512 of NZ_AP023359.1, read as the reverse complement.
GTCGTCCCGCCGGGCACCCTCGCGCAGGACGTCCCAGTTGGTCAGGCGCGGATCGTGGACGTCGATCGGCTCCTGTTCGGCGCTGTGCGCCTTGGTCTCGGTGTGCGTGCTCACGACTTCCCCGCAATCCACAGACTGGCGAAGATCAGGGCGACCATGCCGACAAGGAAGACCGCCACGCCCTCGGTGACCGGGCCGTAGCGTCCGAGGTTGAAGAACCCACCCGGGTCGCCGTCGGTCTTCAGCGACTCCTGGACGTACGCGATGATGTCGGCCTTCTGCTCCGGCGTGAGCTGGTTGTCACCGAACACCGGCATGTTCTGCGGGCCGGTGAGCATCGCGGCGTAGATCTGCCGGTCGGTCGAATCGTTCAGCGACGGGGCGTACTTGCCGGAGGAGAGGGCGCCGCCGCCGCCGCTGAAGGCGTGGCAGGACGAGCAGTTGACCCGGAAGAGGTGGCCGCCGTTGGCGACGTCACCGCCGGCCGCCAGGTCGCCGTCCGGGACCTGCGGCCCGCCGCCGAGCTCCTGGATGTACTGGCCGAGCTGGCGGATCTCCTCGTCGGTGAAGACCGGGGGCTTGCGCGGCGCCTGGGCCTCCTGCCTCGCCATCGGCATCCGGCCGGTGCTGACCTGGAACTCCACCGATGCCGCGCCGACGCCGATGAGGCTCGGTCCACGCCCGTCGACACCCTGCGCGTTGCGACCGTGGCAGGTCACGCAGCTCACGTCGAACAGCGCCCGGCCGTCCTCGGCGGCGCTGGTGAGCTGGGGGGTGTCCTCGGCGTTCAGGCCGGGCGCGAAGACGGTGTACGCGCCACCGGCCAGCAACAACGCGGCGAACAGGCGGAACGCGGCGCCCACACGCCGGCGGCCCCGGCTGCGGGGTGTGGACCGCCCGCGGCGGAGCCGCGCGAGCAGGCCGCGCTCGCGGTCGCCGCGCCGGTCGGCGGGGGTGTCAGAAGTCATGGCCTGTGTCCTTAACGGTTTCTCGACCTTGTCTCAGGGACGGGGCGGCGGCGCGGATTGTGACAGCGCGATTCGCCAAGATCACTGAAGCCAGTAGATCATGGCGAAGAGGGCGATCCACACGACGTCGACGAAGTGCCAGTAGTAGGACACCACGATCGCCGAGGTCGCCTGCGCCGGTGTGAACCGGCCCATGGTGGTGCGGATCATGAAGATGATGAAGGCCACCAGGCCGCCGGCCACGTGGAGTCCGTGGAAGCCGGTGGTCAGGTAGAACATCGAGCCGTACCCGTCGGTGTTGATCTTGATGCCGTGGTGCACCAGCTCGCGGTACTCGTTGAGCTGTCCGAGAATGAAGATCAACCCCATGATGAAGGTGATCGTGAACCAGCGTCGCAACGCGTGCACGTCACCCCGCTCCGCCGCGAACACGCCGATCTGACAGGTGATCGAGGACAGCACCAGGATCACCGTGAAGGTCGTCGCGTACGGGATGTTGAGCACCGGCGTGTGCTTCTCCCACATGCTGTAGTCCGCAGCGCGGATGGAGAAGTACATCGCGAACAGCGCCGCGAAGAACATGAGCTCGCTCGAGAGCCACACGATCGTCCCGACGCTGACCATGTTGGGACGCGTCAGAGAGTGGATCCGGCTCTTGTCAATGGCTGGGGCCGCAGTCACGCGGTCATTATTGCCCCCGACCAGGTTCGCCGATCGTCGGGGTCACCAAACTGGGGTGAATCACGGGTCGGCTGACCTCGCCCGCTTCGGCTGGCCTAGCCTCGGCAACGTGCTCCAGGTCGATCCGATCACCGCCGTGACCCCGGCCCAGCTCCTGGCGGTCGCGGCGCAGGGCGAGGCCCTACCGCCGCCGTTCACCGTCGCCACCCTCTTCACCCAGGCCCGGGTCGACAACTGGCTCGCCCTCGGCCTGGTCCTGGCCGCCGGTCTCTACCTCTACGGCGTGCACCGGCTGAGGCTGCGCGGCGACCGCTGGCCGGTCGCCCGTACCGTGCTGTTCATCGGGCCGGGCCTCGGCGGCATCGCCGCCGTCACGCTCAGCGGCCTGCACGCGTACGACACCACGCTGCTCTCGGTGCACATGGTGCAGCACATGGTGCTGTCCATGATCGCGCCGATCTTCCTCGCCCTCGGCGCCCCGGTGACCCTGGCGTTGCGCACCCTCGGTGCCGGGCCGCGCCGCCGGCTGCTGGCCGTGGTGCACAGCCGGCTCGCCCGGGTGGTCGCGCATCCGCTCTTCGCGTTCGGGCTCTTCGTCGTCAACCCGTTCGTGCTCTACTTCACCGGGCTCTACCGGGTCACCCTGGAGAACGCGTTCGTCCACGAGGTGGTCCACGTCCACTTCATCCTCACCGGCTGCCTGTTCTTCTGGCCGCTGATCGGGCTCGACCCGCTGCCCGGCCGGTGGCCCTACCCGGGTCGCGCGCTGCTCATGGTGCTGTCGGTGCCGTTCCACACCGTGCTGGGGCTCACGATCATGCAGAGCAGCACGCTGTTCGGCGGTGACTGGTACCCGTCGCTGCAACTCGCCTGGGCCGACCCGTGGACCGACCAGAAGATCGCCGGCGGGATCCTGTGGGCCGGCGGCGAGTTCGTCAGCGTGACCATGCTGGCCGTACTCGTCGTGCAGTGGATGCGGCAGTCCGAGCGGGAGGCCCGCCGGATGGACCGCGAACTCGACCGCCAGGAGGCCCGCGAACTGGCCCGCGGGGCGTCCGACCCGGCGGCTGGCGACGCGGCCGGTGCGGCCGGTGTGGGCGGCGCGGCGGCCGGCGGCGCGTCCGGTACGGGCGGTGGGACCGCGGCGGCGGCTCCGGACGGTGGCCCGGCGGTTCCGCGGCCGGCGCCTGCGGTGGACGGCGATCTCGCCGGTTCGGCCGACGAACCGGCCGGCCGCGAGCCGGCCGCCGGGAAACCCGCCTGACGGTGGGCCGGGCGGTGGGGTCCGGCCGGGTCCGGACCGACCGGTAGGATCGGCGGGCAGCTACGACGTGGGAGCCTTGCCAGCGATGAGCGATCGTCTTTACACCGTCCTGCTCTACAGCGACGACCCGCAGGTCCGGGACCGGATGCGGCTCGCCGTCGGCCCCCGGCCGGCGAGCGACCTCCGGGTCGAGTTCCTCGACGCGTCGAGCTACGCGGAATGCCTCCGGCACGTCGACGACTACGAGATCGACCTGCTGCTGCTCGACGGCGAGGCGACCCCCGCCGGCGGCCTCGGCATCGCCCGCCAGATCCGCGACGAGCGGTCCGACACCCCACCCGTCTGCGTGGTGATCGCCCGGGCCGCCGACAAGTGGCTTGCCGCGTTCGCCCAGGTCGACGCCACTCTCGTGCACCCCCTCGACCCGGTGACCACCGGGCAGACCGTCGCCCGCCTGCTGCGTTCCGGCGCAAAGGGCGGCACGGTGGCGACGACCTAGCCGGCGCCGCCCGGGTCGCCGCCGCACTCCGACCCCCACCCCCGCTCGGGAGGCCCACCATGGGCGAACGGACCTGGCCCAGCCTGCTGTCCACGCTGCTGCGCGACGAAGAACTCTCCACCGCCGACACCGCCTGGGCCATGGGCGAGATCATGTCGGGTACGGCGACACCGGCGCAGATCGCCGGCTTCGCGATGGCCCTGCGCGCCAAAGGGGAGACCTCGGCCGAACTGGGCGGGCTCGTCGAGGCGATGCTGACCCAGGCCGTGCCCGTCGAGCTGCCCGACGACCTGCGGTCCCGCGCGATCGACATCGTCGGCACCGGCGGCGACCGGGCCCACACCGTCAACATCTCGACCATGGCCGCCATCGTGGTCGCCGCCGCCGGCGTACCCGTGGTCAAGCACGGCAACCGGGCCGCCTCGTCCTCCTGCGGCACGGCCGACCTGCTGGAGTTCTTCGGCATTCCGCTCGACCTCAGCCCCGAGGGCGTGGCGCACTGCGTCACCGAGGCCGGAATCGGCTTCTGCTTCGCGGGTCGTTTCCACCCCGGCATGCGGCACGCGGCCGTGCCGCGGCGTGAGATCGGCGTACCGACGGCGTTCAACTTCCTCGGCCCGCTGACCAACCCGGCCCGGCCCCGCAACGGCGCGATCGGCTGCTTCGACTCCCGGATGGCTCCCGTCATGGCCGGCGTCTTCGCCGCCCGCCGCGACTCGGTGCTGGTCATGCGCGGCGAGGACGGTCTCGACGAGTTCAGCACCGCCGCGCCGACGCGGGTGTGGGTGGTGCACGACGGCACCGTCACCGAGGCCGTCGCCGACGCCGCCGACCTCGGCGTCGCCCGGTCCCAGCCCGGCGACCTGCGCGGCGGCGACCCGGCCTTCAACGCCGAGGCGGCGCGGCGGATGTTCGCCGGCGAGCCCGGCCCGGTACGCGACGCGGTGCTGGTCAACGCGGCGGCGGCGTTCGCCGCTCACGGCGGGCTCGGCGGCGACCTGCTGACCTCGATGCGGGCCGGACTGGACCGGGCCGCTGTCACGGTCGACTCCGGCGCCGCCACCCGCCTCCTCGACCGCTGGGTAGAGGTGGCCCGCACCGCCCCCTGACCCCCGCGCACCTCACCCGCGATCTCCGCTTCCCGCGCCTCCGCTTCCCGCGATCTTGCAGTTGTCTCCTCCATTCGCCCGTTTCGTCGGGCGATAAGTGCAAGATCGCGGGGGAGTGGGGGCGGAGCGGGCCGGGTCAGGTGAGGGTTTCGGCGAAGGTGGCGATGCGGGTCGCCAGCGGGGCGCTGGCGCGTACCCAGACGAAGTGGTCCAGCCGGCCGCCGGCCTGCGCCATCGTGTAGCGCTCACGCCGCACGGGCGCGGACTCGAACTTGGCGCACAGGTGGTCGAGCGTCTCGTGCGGGGTGAACTGGTCGTCGTCCATGCTGACCGCGAGGACCGGGGTGTCGATCCCGGGTACGGCGGCCTCCGCGTCGACGCCGCCGATCGCCGGGAAGCGGCCGGTCCGTGCGGTGTGTCCCCAGTCGCGGATCACCCCACGCGCCTGCCGGCCGCCGAATCCCCACCCCGGCCACACCCCCAGCAGCGCGGACGTGGCGACGATGCCCTGCGTGTACGGCAGCACGCCGTAGCGCCGGCCGCCCCGGTACAAACGCCAGTACGGCATCCCGACCGCGACCAGCACCAACCCGTCGACGGTCGCGTCACGGGTGAGGGCCAGGTGCAGTACGGCCGCCTGGCCGCCCAGCGAGTGGCCGAGCAGCAGCCGTCGCCGGCCGGCGAATCGGGGCTTGACGGCGTCGAGCACCGCGCCGACGTCGTCGACGAGTTCGGCGTAACCGTACGTCGAGGCGCGGCTCGGCGGGGGCGTGCTGGTCCCGGTGCCGCGCAGGTCGGCGACGACGACGGCGAGTCCGGCGGCGCGCAGTTCGGCGGCGAAGGGGCGGTAGTAGTGCGCCCGTACGCCCATCGCCGGGAAGATCACCACGACGGGAGCGTCGACCACGCCATCGGGTTCCGGATAGATCTGGAGTCCGATGCGGTCGGTGCCCCGGTCGAGATGTTCCTGGGTGTATTCGAGCGTCACCGGGCCAGCCTACGAGCGCGATGTTACCGCTGGGTAGCGTGTTCCGGATCACCAGGGCGGACGCGGGTACGGCGGTGTGCCCCGCCGCTCGTCCGGTCGCTGCTCGTCCGGTCGCCGAGTCGGCGTCGGTACCGCTCAGGCCACGTCGGCACGCCTTGGTGGCTCGGTCGGCGTCGGCGGGTCCGGCGGCGTTCGGCGGTCCCGCCGGCTCGGTCGACGTCGGTGGCTCCGATCGCTCGGTCGACGTTCGGCGGTTCCGCCGGCTCAGTCGGCGTCGGCGAGCCCGATCGCGAACGCCTCTTCCAGGTCGTGCCGGGAGTAGGCGCGGAAGGCGATGTGCGTCTGCGTGTCGAGCACGCCCGCAACCTTGGAGATTCCGCCGGCGATGACCTCGGCGATCTGGTCGAACTCGCGGACCCGGACCATCGCGACCAGGTCGACGCCACCGGCGACCGAGTAGACCTCGCTGACCCCGGGCAGGTCGGCCAGCTTGCCGGCCACCTCGGGAATCGAATCGGTTACGCAGTCAACCATGACTATCGCCGTGATCACCCGGTCCACCTTTCCCGCCAGCTACGTCGCCGTACATCCTAGATCCGCGGCCTGGACCCTGCCCCCGCGCTCTTTGATCCCGCCGATCAGAGGACGCAGTGCTCCCTGATCGCGGTGATCAGGGACGGCGTACCTCGACACGCCGACGACTTGCCCGCCTCAATCCCTGATCACGGTGATCAAGGGGCTTGGTGCTCCCTGGTCACGGGGATCAGGAGACGGTGAGGTCGCGGCCGACCCGGACGGCGTCGCTCAGGGTCTCGCCGGCCGCCACCACCGCGCCCGGCCAGACGACCGCACGCCGGACCGTCCCCGCCACCTCCGCGTCGGCGCCGACCACCGCCTGGCGTACCCTGCCGGTCACCCGCGCCCGCGGGTCCACCAGCTCACCGCCGCCGGCCGCGTGCAGGTTGGCCGCCAGATAGTCACGCGGCGTGCCGGTGTCCAGGTAGGTGCCGGCGAACGGCACCACCTCGAGCGCGCCGTCGGCCTCGGCGGGCCGCCAGACGGTACGTACCAGCTCCGCCGGATCCGGCGGCAGGTCCCGGACGTACCGCCAGGGCAGCAGGGAGAACCCGGCGAAGCGGTGTCCGCCGAAGCCGCCCCGTTCGGCCGGGTCGTCGAGCGGCTGCCCGAGCAGGCGTACGGTTTCACCGTCCCAGCCGGCGAGCAGCGCCGCGATGTCGGCACCCGGTGGCACGGCCCCGGCAAGGTACGCGTCGGCGTTGCCTACGAGCACTCCCCGCCCGCCGATCCAGTCCCGCAGGTTGCCGATCCCGCCGGAGGTGCCCAACGGCGCGCCGGGCTCGACCGACAGGTGGGTCCGGCCGCCGACGTGGGCGACCACCTGGTCACCGAGGTAGCAGGCGTTGACGGCGACCCGGTCGGTTCCGGTGAGGCCGAGCCCGGCGACCCGGTCCAGCGCCCGGTCGAGCAGCGCCACGTTCCCGACCGGACACAGCGCCTTGGGCAGTTGTTCGGTCAGTGGCCGCAGGCGCCGGCCCTCGCCGGCGGCCAGCACGACGGCGCAGACCCCATCGGGTACGCCGCTGCCGGCCGCCGCCCCGCCGGTCGGCCCGGTCACCGACCACCCTCCGGATCGGACCGTCGGGCCGGCGCGTCCTCCGACACGGTCGCAGGCTCCGCCGGGGAGCCGGTTGTGCTGTCGCCGCCCGCTTCGGCGGCAGCCCGTCGGGCGTCGGCCGGTGCAGCGCCCGCAGGGCCGGCGTTGCCGGTTTGGTCGGCGTCGCCCGCTGGGCCGGCAGCGTCCGTTCGGCCGGCAGCGTCCGTTCGGCCGGCAGCGCTTGCGGGGCCGGCGTCGCCCGCTGGGCCGGAGGCGCTTGCCGGGCCGGGGGCGCTTGCTGGGCCGGGGGCGGCGAGCGGGCCGATGCCGTAGTGGGCGAGCAGCCGGGCGGTCGCCGGGGTCAGCCGGGGCAGCGCGTCGAGCCGGTGCCATCCGGCCTCGAACACCTCGGCACCGTCGACGGACAGGGTCGTGCCGGAGGCCGGTACGGATGCCTCGAACACGACGTCGACCCAGCCCTTGGCATGCACGATCGCGTTCGGGACGGCCGGCCGCAGGGCGCTGGGCGGCAGGTGGACGCCGCTCTCCTCGTGCAGTTCGCGGGCTGCCCCGACGACCGGTGCCTCACCGCGTTGCAGCAGGCCGGCCGGCAGGCTCCAGCCGCGTCCGGGTGGCTGGCGCAGCAGCAGGAGCCGGCCGGGCGCGTCGGATTCGCTGTCGCGCAGCAGGGTCACCGCCCCGACGATGTACTTCGGTACGGCGAGCCGGACGAGCCGTCGCCGCACCGGATGCGGCAGGCGGTAGAACGTCCGGTAGAACAGGGCACGACTGGGCGACCGCCGGGAGTTCACCCCCCAAGGCTAGAGCCCCCACCCGAGACCCGGCTCACACCCCCGTCGAGATCGTCTGCGGCTGAGGCGCTCCGCCGCCGGCGCGTCGGGTGTCCGAACCACAGACGATCGAGGCCAGACGAACGCCACCCCCCAGGTTCGACGCACCACCGTCACGCTCGCGAATCCGCTGTGAGCACGCCGATTCCGCCGCTGTCGCCCACAACAGCCCCCGCCCACAGCCCCAGCCCTCACCCCACAGCCCCCCAGCAGCCCCCACCCCACGGGGCCCGCCCCGGCCCGCCCCCCTGAAACGATGGTGCGGCCGATGTCGAGGTGCGGCGCCCGCTCGAGTCACCCTGCCCCGCCCCACGGCCCGTAAAGCTGCTCTGGTCCTGTTCGGTCTACGTGCGCTCCGCGCACGTCCCTCACACACACCTGACAAGCCCGCACCGGAGAGGCAACCCGACACCCACAAAGCCCGCTGCCACGGGCTTAACCCGACACCCACAAAGCCCGCTGCCACGGGGGTTAACCCGGCACCCACGAAGCCCGCTGCCACGGGGTTAACCCGGCACTCACGACAAGAGATGCACTTGAGCAGCCCGAAGGGCTTCTAATTCCGCTTGTCCACCAGATCGATCAACTGTTCGACCACCTGGTCCGGCTCGATGGCGCGGTCGACCACCGCGACGAGCATCGTCTCCAGGTCGGGATAGCCCATCTCTCCGGCGAGTCGCCGTAGTGGCGCGTCGTTGGCCAGTCCACGGTCGTGTTTGCGCAGTGCGAGGCCGATGGTGGCGCGTCCGAGGCGTACCTTGTCGGTGATGCTGATGCCGGGTTCCTCGTGTTCGGCGAACCAGCGGTTGATCTGCATCTGGGCGTGTGGTGACTTGACGAAGCCGAGCCATTCGCGGCGTGGTCCGGCCGCGGCGCTCGTCGCGTCGATGTGGGCGTGCCCGTCGCTCTCGGTGAAGATCTCGACGACGTCGCCGTCGTCGAGTTGGGACGACAGGGGGGCCAGCCGGCCGTTGATCTTCGCCGCCAGGCAGTGGTCGCCCTTGTCGCTGCCGAGTTCGTACGCCAGGTCGACCGGTGTGGAGCCGGCCGGCAGGACGAGTTGACGGCCGTTGGAGAAGACCTGGATCTGGCTCTCGGACAGGTCGCAGCGCAGCGATTCGAGGAACTGGGCCGAGTCGGCGGTCTCCTGCTGCCAGTCGAGTACCCGGCGTAGCCAGCCGAGCTGGTCGGCGCCGCTTTCCCGTTCGCCGTCGGCCCTGGGGAAGCGGAACTGTTCGGCGACGCCGTATTCGGCGGACCGGTGCATGGTCTCGGTGCGGATCAGCACTTCGACGGGGCGTTCGTCGGGGCCGACGACGGTGGTGTGCAGCGACCGGTAGAGGTTGTTCTTCGGTGAGGCGATGAAGTCCTTGAAGCGGCCGGCGACGGGGCGCCAGCGTCCGTGGATGGCGCCGAGCGCGGCGTAACAGTCGGTGTCGGGGCCATCGACGACCACGGCGATGCGGGGTAGGTCGTGGGGGACCGGTGACCGCTGTGCGACGGTGTCCTTCCAGATCGAGTAGAGGTGCCGGTCACGGACGGCCACCGAGGCGGTGACCCGGTGGTGGCGCAGCGCCACTTTTGCCTGGGCCACGAAGTGCGCCAGGTATTCGTTCCATCCGGGACGGTGTTCGACGTGTTGCTTGATCTGGGCGTGTGCCTCGGGCTCCAGATGTAGCAGTACGGTGTCGTCGAGGTCGCGCTTGAGCGCCTGGATGCCGAGCCGGTCGCAGAGCGGCACCAGTACGTCCTGGGTGGCGCGGGCGATCCGGGCCCGGGAGGCCGGCGAGCGGGCGTCGAGCGTACGCATGTTGTGCAGCCGGTCGGCCAGCTTGATGATCAGCACCCGGACGTCCTTGCCGGCGGCGACGATCATCTTGCGGATGGTCTCGGCCTCGGCGGCCTTGCCGTAGAACGCCTTGTCGAACTTGGTGACGCCGTCGACCAGGTGGGCGACCTCGGGGCCGAAGTCGTCGTCGAGCGCCTGCAGCGTGTACTGGGTGTCCTCGACGGTGTCGTGCAGCAGCGCGGCGACCAGGGTGGTGGTGTCCATGCCGAGTTCGGCGCAGATCTGCGCGACGGCCAGCGGATGTGTGATGTAGGGCTCGCCGCTCTTGCGGAACTGGCCGCGGTGCATGTTGTCGGCGATGGCGTAGCTGCGGCGCAGGACGGCCGTGTCGGCGGAGGGGTGGACGCCGCGGTGGGCGCGGGCCAGTCTGGCGACCGGGTCGTCGTCGGACGACGGCCATGACAGCAGCGACCGTAGGCGTCTGGTCAGCGGGATCTCGCTCTGCTTTGTCGACAGGGCGCGTCCGAGAACGGCGCCGCGGCCGGCGTCGAGGTCCACGCGGTGACACCTCCTCACCCCGCCCTGTGACGCCCCGACCACTGTCCGGACATGTTGGACGGGTCGGCAGGCGTCCGAACCGGGCGTTGGCTGCCAGTAATCTACTTGTCCAACAGCCTATGCGAGGGATGGTAGTCCGATCGGTTGGTTGCTTATGGGCGTTCGGTCGAGTCTTTTGTCGACGGTGCCCCTTCGGCCCTCCTGAGCAGCTCACGGTAACGAGCCGCGCCACGAACGGGTGACATCCATCCGGTGGAGGTCTCGACCAGTCGGGTTTCCGGTCGTTCGAGCCACGACAGGATCCGCTCCGTCTCCTCCGCCGTGGCGTTCGGGATCGGCCCGGTGCCCGGCAACACCGTCTCCGCGGTCGCCCGGAGCAGGTCCAGCGTCGGTCGGGGGTGGACACCCGGCGGCGACGTGCCGGCCGCCGCGAGCCGGCCGTGGCGTACGACGGCGATCTCCCACCCGCCCGCCGGGGCCCGTCGGGCGGCCACCAGCTGCGCGATCGTGGTCAGCCCGGTGAGCCGCTGCATCCGGATGGCGGCCCGCAGCACGGCGGCGAGCCGGCCGCGTACGACCGCCGCCTCCTCGTAGCGTTGGGTCTGGGCCAGGGTGTCGATGCGGGCCAGCAGCGCGTCGACGACCACCTGCGGGTCGGTGGCGGCGGTCCGGAACGGCGCGACGGCGCTCCGGTCGTAGTCGGCCACCGAGATGCCGTGCTCGCACGGTGCCGCGCACCTGCCCAGCTCGGCCAGTACGCAGGCCGCGATCGTGGTGCGGGTCGACAGCTTGTGCGTGCACTGCCGCAGCGGCACCGCGTCGTGCAGGCCGGCCGCGGCCAGCTCGGCCGCCTGGCGCGAGGTGAACGGCCCCAGGTAGGCGTCGTCGTCGGCGCCCAGCGCCCGGACCACGGACAGCCGTGGGTAGGGCTCCCGGGTGAGCTTGAGCCAGACGACCCGGTCGGGGAACTTCGACCGCCGGTTGTACGGCGGCGCGTGCGCCCCGATCAGCCGCAGCTCGCGTACCTCGGCCTCGAGCGCGTGGGCACACTCGACCGCCTCCACCCGCTGCGCCGCCCCGATCATCTCCGACATCCGGGCCCGCTTCTCCGCGGCGGTGAAGTAGCTGCGTACCCGGGTCGCGATGTCGACCGACGTGCCGACGTAGAGGGGGCGGTCGTCGGCGGCGCGGAAGATGTAGACGCCGGGCACGTGCGGCAGCCCGTCGGCGAGGTGCCGTTTGCGCCGCTGGGTCGGGGTGACCGCCTTGGCGAACTCCATCGCGTCGCCGATGGTGTGCACCCGGTGCCCGCCCAGCCGGGCGATCAGCCCGTGCAGTACGTCGACGGTCGCCTTCGCGTCGTCGAGGGCCCGGTGGGTCGGCTGCTGCCGGGTACGGAAGTAGGCGGCGAGCGTGCCGAGCTTGCGGTTGGGCACCTCGTCGCGGGTGAGCACCCGACGGGCCAGCGCGGCGGTGTCGAGCACCCGGGGGTTGGGCCACGGATAGCCGTGCCGGGCACAGGCCGCCTTGAGGAACCCGACGTCGTACGGCGCGTTGTGCGCCACCAGCACGGCGCCGCGCAGGAACTCCAGCAGGCTGGGCAGCACCGCCTCGACCGGCGGGGCCGGGGCGACCATCGCCTGGGTGATGCCGGTCAGCACGGTGATGAACGGCGGCACCGGCACACCCGGGTTGACGAGGGTCGCCAGGATGCCCAACTCCTCGCCGCCGCGGACCTTGACCGCGCCGATCTCGGTGATGCCCCCGCCGTCCGGGGCGCCGCCGGTCGTCTCCAGGTCGAGCACGACGAAGGTGGTCTCGCGGAGCGACACGGCGCCGGGGTCGGCGAGCTGGGCGTCGAGGGTGCCCTGGACGTAATCGGGTCGGACCACGGGCGGCAGGGTACGGTGCCGGTACGACACTCCCGCCCCACGGGTACCACCGGTAACGATCTGGTCTCCGGGGTCAGTTCGTTGAGCCATCGAGCGGGCGACGCCGGGACGGTGGGAGACTTGTCTGATGTCCCTGCCGGAACCGTCCGACGACCGCCTGCCCGTGGCGGCGGTCGACGCTGCGCGCGCCGTGGAGGCGGACGCGCCGCCGGACGACGCGGCGGCGGGCGGCGACGCCGGACCGGATCTCGAGCCCGAGCCGGTGCTGCCCGAGCAGGTCCGGCAGCGGGTGGTGGGGCTGGCCGCGGGCATGCTGCCGGGCCTGCCGGCGGACGAACTGCCGGTCGCGTTGCGCAAGGTCGCCAAGTTCGCGCCCAACCGCCGGGCCCGGCTCGGCGGTGCCGCCATCGCCACCCAGCTCGCCGGCGACCCGCTCTTCCGGCAGCGGATCACCAATCGGGTGCTCGCCGAGGCCGGTGAGCTGGGCGCGGCCGTCATCGAGGGGGCGTGTCCGGCCGCCGCCGACCCGGTCGAGGTGGCCGCCCTGGCCTACCTGGCCCGCCCGGCCGGCTGGCGCGACCTGGTCGAGGCCGCCGGTGCGGCCGTACGGGCCGAGGCCGACAGCGCGGTCGTCGCCGAGCTGGTCCGGGAGGCCGAGCAGCGGGCCACCCGGGCCGAGCACGACCGGGCGGTCGCCAAGGTCGAGGCCGACAAGCTGCGTGACGAGCTGGCCCGGGTCCGCGAGGAACTGGGGCAGCTGCGCGAGGAGTCCCGGGTGCTGGCCCGTACGCTGCGCGAGACCCAGGCCCGGGAGCGGCGCGCCGCCGAACTGCTGGCCACCGAGAAGGGCCGGGCCAACCGGGCCGCCGCCGACCACGACGCCGAGCTGCGCCGTCTGCGGGCCCGGCTGGCCGAGGCCGAGTCGCTGGCCGGCGCCGCCCGGCACAGCGCCAAGGAGGCCCGGTCGGTCGACGACGCCCGCCTCTGGTTGCTTCTGGAGACCATCGGGCAGGCCGCCGTGGGGCTGCGCCGGGAGCTGGCGCTCGATCCGGCCGACCGGCTGCCGGCCGACTTCGTCGCCGACGAGTTCGCCGAGGTGCCCGGCGCCCCCGACAAGGCCCGGGCCCGTGCCCAGGACACCGACGACCCGGGGCGGCTCGACCAGTTGCTCGCGCTGCCGCGGGCGCACCTGGTGGTCGACGGCTACAACGTCACCAAGCGCGGGTTCGCCGAGATGTCGCTGGAGCAGCAGCGCAAGCGGCTGATCACCGGGCTGGGCGGGATCGCCGCGCAGACCGGCGACGAGGTGACGGTGGTCTTCGACGGCGCCGAGCGGGTGCACGGGCTGCCGCCGGCGCCGCGCGGGGTGCGGGTGCTGTTCTCCCGCAAGGGGGAGACCGCCGACGAGCTGATCCGCCGCCTGGTCCGGGCCGAGCCCGCCGGCCGCGCGGTGGTCGTCGTCTCGTCGGACCGCGAGGTCGCCGACGGGGTACGTCGCCACGGCGCCTATCCGCTCGGTGCCGACTCGTTGCTGCGTCGCCTCGCCCGCTCCTGACCTGCGGTTTCTTCTGTCCTGGCCGGCCGGGTGGTGGTGTTTGGGGCACCGCGTGGGGTTCCGGCAGGGATGACCAGATCTTGACGGCTCATCCCGCGTGCCGGGTTTTGTCGTACCCCGGCCATATCGTCACGTCACCGACGGTGGTCGGTCCGCGACGGACCACCGTCGGACGAGGAGCCGGGGGCCGGCGTGCGGACCCCGCAACGCTGAAGGAGTGGCGATGCTCATCGATTGCCAGAGCTGCACCGTCCGTGGTGCGGCCTGTCGGGAGTGCGTGGTCACCGCGCTGTTCGACGCCCCCCGCGAGATAGCCGAACTGACCCCCGACGACCGCCAGGTGCTGGAGATCCTGGCCCGGGCCGGGCTCGACCCACAGGTGATCACCGACCGGCCGCCGACCACCGCCGGGCCGGTACGCCTCGCCCCACCCACCCGTCGCCGTTCCCGCGCCCGCCGCGTCGCGTAGCGCCCGCCCGGCCCGGACGGCACGGCGGTGGGCCATAGGATTGGGCGCACACCGGCGTGGCGGAGGGGGACGGTCCGGATGACCACTCGGACGTGGGCGGCCGTCACGCTCGCCGCACTCGTCGTGGCCCTGGTCGTCGTGGTGCTCCTGCTGGTGCCGTGGAATGACCCGGCGGCCCCCCGGGCCGAGCAGCTCGCCGCCCTGCGCGACCTGCCGGCCGACGACGTCGAGCGGGGGCGCGCTTTCCACGCCGCGCTGCGGCCGGGCAGCTACGGTGCGCTCGCGGTCGGCCTGGTCGTGGCCCTGTTGCTCGGCCTGACCCCGCTGGGCGCCACGCTCGTCGCGCTCGGCGGCCGGCCCTTCGGTGACCACTGGATCGCCCAGGCGCTGGTCGGCGGGCTCGTGGTGGTGCTCGTCGCCGACCTCGCCACGCTGCCGTTCGCCGCCTGGCGGCACGCCGTCGTCAGCCGGCACGGACTCTCCACCCAGGGCTGGGGCGGCTGGACCGCCGACCTGCTCAAGTCGTACGTGGTCAGCGCCGTCATCGGCGGGGTGGCGCTGCTGGTCTTCTACACCGTGACCCGGCTGGCCCCCCGCTGGTGGTGGGCGCTGGGCGCCGCCGGGGCCGCGATCCTGGTCGTACTGCTGTCGCTGATCCTGCCGGTGGTCGTCGAGCCGGTCTTCAACCGGTTCACCCCGATGGCGCAGGGCCCGCTGCGTACCGAGCTGATGGCGCTCGCCGAACGCGACGGGGCGCCGGTGCGCGACGTACTGGTCGCCGACGCCTCACGGCGTACCCGGGCCGTCAACGCGTACGTCTCCGGCATCGGGCCGACCCGACGCATCGTCGTCTACGACACGCTGCTGCGCGAGGCGACCCCGGGTGAGGTGAAGACCGTCGTCGCCCACGAGTTGGGGCACACGAGTAACGACGACGTGTTCACCGGCACCCTGATCGGTGCCCTGGGTGCCGCGGCGGCGGTCGTCACCGTCTTCCTGCTCGGCTCGTGGGGCGGGCTGCTGCGGGCGGCCGGCGTCGACTCGATCGCCGAACCGCGGGCGTTTCCGCTGCTGCTGGCCGTGGTCGCGGTCGGCGCGCTGGTCGCCACCCCGGTACAGGCCCTGGTGTCCCGGCAGGTCGAGCGGCGGGCCGACGTCCACGCGCTGACGCTGACCGGCGACCCGGCGACGTTCGAGGCGATGCAGCGCCGGCTCTTCGCGGTCAACCTCGGCGACCCCGACCCGCCGCCCTGGCACCAGCTCTGGTCGGCGTCGCACCCGTCCACCGTGCAACGCATCGCCGCCGCCCGCGCCTTCGCCGAAGGAGACCGCCCGTGAGCGGATCAGGCGTCAGCCACCGGACCCTGTTGATCACCAACGACTTCCCGCCCCGGCCGGGCGGCATCCAGCAGTTCGTGCACAACCTGGCGCTGCGGCAGCCGGCCGGCTCCGTCGTCGTCTACGCATCGACCTGGTCCGGCGCCGACAAGTTCGACGCCGAGCAGCCGTTCGAGGTGGTGCGCGAGGACACCGGCATGCTGCTGCCGACGCCGGCGGTGGCCCGTCGCGCCGCCCGACTGGCCCGGGCGTACGACTGCGACACGGTCTGGTTCGGTGCCGCCGCCCCGCTCGGGCTGCTCGCCGCCGGGCTGCGGAGGCGGGCCGGGGTGCGGCGGGCGGTCGCGCTGACCCACGGCCACGAGGTCGGCTGGACGGCGCTGCCCGGCGCCCGGGCCACCCTGCGCCGGATCGCCCGGGGCAACGACGTCGTCACCTACCTGGGCGAATACACCCGGGTACGGCTCGACCGGGCGCTGCGCGGGCTGACCCGGCTCGAACGGCTCGCGCCCGGGGTCGACGTCGAGGCGTACCACCCCGGGGTGGACGGTGCCGGGGTCCGGGCCCGGCTCGGACTCGCCGACCGGCCGGTGGTGGTGTGTGTCTCCCGGCTGGTGCCGCGCAAGGGACAGGACGTGCTGATCCGGGCGCTGCCGGCGATCCGCCGCCGGGTGCCGGGGGCGGCGCTGCTCGTGGTCGGTGGCGGCCCCCACCGCGCGACGCTCGAACGGTTGGCCCGCGAGGCCGGCGTCGAATCCGACGTGGTCTTCACCGGGTCGGTGCCGTGGGCGGAGTTGCCGGCGCACTACGCGGCCGGCGACGTCTACGCGATGCCGTGCCGCACCCGAAACCGGGGGCTCGACGTGGAGGGGCTCGGCATCGTCTACCTGGAGGCGTCGGCGACCGGGCTGCCGGTCGTCGCCGGTGACTCCGGTGGCGCGCCGGACGCGGTGGTCGAGGGCGAGACCGGATACGTCGTCGGTGGGCGGGACGTCGCCGCGGTCGCCGACCGGGTAGCCGGGCTGCTCGCCGACCGCGAGCTGGCCCGACGGATGGGTGCGGCGGGCCGGGCCTGGGTGGAGCGGGAGTGGCGTTGGGAGACGCAGGCGGCCCGGTTGTCGGCGCTGCTGTGTCCCCCGACCTGACGGCGACCGCCGGTCGGGTCCCGACCGGCGGCGCGGAACTCAGGGGGTCGGCCGGGAGCCGACGACGGTGGTGCCGACCGGTCGGCCGAGCCGGGCCGTGATGTCGTCCGCCGGGCCGGGCCGGCCGAACAGGTAGCCCTGTGCGGTGTCGCAGCCGATCGCCCGTAGGCGTTCGGCCTGCCAGGCGGTTTCGACACCCTCGGCGGTCACGGTGAGGCCGAGGGTGTGCGCGAGCGAGACCAGGGTGGTCAGGATCCGCTCGTCGGTCGCGGTGGCCAGGTCCGGGTACGGCCGGCGCAGTCCCTCGACGAACGAGCCGGCGATCTTCAGCTCGTGGACCGGCAGGGTTCGCAGGTAGGCGAGGTTGGAGTAGCCGGTACCGAAGTCGTCGATCGCGATCCGGATGCCGCGGTCGTAGAGGGTGCGCAGGGCGCGTACGGGGCCCGCCGAGTTGCTCATCAGGGCGCTCTCGGTGATTTCGAGCTGAAGGCGTCCGGGCGGCAGGCCGGTGTGGTCGAGCAGGGCGAGGACCTCGTCGACCAGCCCGGGGTCGTGGACCTGCCGGACGGCGAGGTTGACGCTGACGAACGGTGCGCCGGGATCGAGGTCGAGCCAGCGTCGCGCCTCGCGGCAGGCCTCGGCGAGCGCCCAGCCGCCGAGCCGGACGATCAGGCCGGTCTCCTCGGCGAGGCCGATGAACTTGTCCGGCCGCAGGATTCCGGTCTCCGGGTGCCGCCACCGCACCAGAGCCTCGACGCCGAGGATCCGTTCGTCGGAGAGTGACACCAGCGGCTGGTAGTCGAGATAGAACTGGCCGTGGTCGATCGCGGCCGGCATCGCCGCCGACAGCGCGTAGCGGGTGATCTCCTCTTCGTTGCGTACCGGATCGAACAGCGACCACCGGCCCTTGCCGGCGTCCTTGGCCCAGTGCAGGGTGACGTCGGCGGCCCGCATGACGTCGCCGGCGGTGGTGCCGGCGACGGGGCGTTCGACGATGCCGGCGCTGGCAGACACAGTCAGCTCGTGTCCCTCCACGATGGCCGGCCCGGCGATGGCCCGCAGGGCCGCGTCGGCGACCCGTACGACGTCTTCGGTGCAGGTGCTGTCCTCGACCAGGATCACGAACTCGTCGCCGCCGAGCCGGGCCACCAGATGCCCGCCGACGGCGCGGTGCAGCCGGTCGGCGACCGACACCAACAGGCGGTCGCCGATCTGGTGCCCGAGCGCATCGTTGATCATCTTGAAGCCGTCGAGGTCGACGAAGCAGACGCCGAGCCGGCGGTCCCGGTGCGGACCGGCGAAGACGGCGTCGAGCGACTGAGTGAAAAGGGTGCGGTTGGGCAGCCCGGTGAGCGGGTCGTGGGTCGCCTGGTGCCGGAAGCGGGCCTCGCTCTCCCGGAGCGCCGTCTCGGCCTGCTGGCGGGCCACCATCGCGGCCCGCCGGATCGACTCCTGCTCGTCGAGGGTCCGGTCGCGAAGCGCCCGGGTATAGCCGGTGGCCACCGTGCCGAGCAGCCGGGAGAGCCGGTCCCGGGCGTCCGCGCCGGACATCCCGAGGTCGCGCAGCAGCCGCAGGTCGATCACCTCGACGGTGCGGCCGAGCCCTTCGGGGGCGGCGATGTGGGCGTCGATCAGGTCGACCCCGATCTGGTAGCCGGCCCGGGGGTGGAACGGCTCGGCGCGCAGCGCCTCGGCGAGCCGGTCGGTCAGCCCGCCGAGGTACGCCTCGAGTTCGGTCTGCGTCATCGGCACGTAGCAGGTGCCGGTGACCGCCCGGGCCCAGGCGGCGGCGAAGGCGGTTCGCCCCGGGTGGGTGGCGGAGCGGCCGGCGTCCGCTCCGCCGGCCGGACCGGTGCCGGGACGGTCCGGCGGGCCCGGCCGGTCGGCCGGGTCCGGTCGCGGTTCCGGCGAACCGGACTGCCCGTCACCCACCGAACCGTCCCACTCCGCCCATGAACACCGCCCGTTCGGCCTCGGCCGCGTCCTCGGGCGAGTCGGGACGCCACTGCGGCACCCACACCACACCCGGCTCGACCAGGTCGAACCCGTCGAACAGCGCGGTCAGTTCGGTGCGGTTGCGGATGACCAGTTGGCTGTCGGTCGACTGGTAGACCCGCTCGGCGTCCGAGCGCTCCTCGACGGTCCGCCCGTCGTCGCTGGCCTGGGAGAGCACCAGGTAGCTGCCGGGGGCGAGCCGCTCGCGGATCCGGCGCAGGAGACCGACCGGGTCGTCGGAGTCCGGCACGAAGTGCAGTACGGCCAGGAGCATGACCGCCACCGGCTGGTCGAAGTCGAACAGCCGGCGTACCTCCGGGTGCTCGAGGATCTTCTCCGGGTTACGCAGGTCCTCCTGGAAGACCGTCGCGCCATCGTTGCCGGCGAGGATCTCCCGGCTGTGCGCGACCGCGACCGGATCGACGTCGACGTACACCACCCGGGCGTCGGGTGCGGCCTGCTGGGCGATCTCGTGGACGTTGCCGACGGTCGGGATGCCGGAGCCGATGTCGAGGAACTGCCGGACCCCGGATCCGACCAGGTGGTGCACCGCGCGGCGCAGGAACGCGCGGTTCGCGTGTGCCATCAGCGGCGCCTCCGGTACGGCGGCGATCATCGCCTGTGCGGCCGCCCGGTCCACCGCGAAGTTGTGCGAGCCGCCCAGGTAGTAGTCGTACATCCGGGCGACGCTCGGCCGCTCGATGTCGATACTTTCCGGTGCCCAGTTCGGCCGCTCCATGCCTGCCCCTTTTGCCAAGATAACAGTGATTTGATGCTGAACTGATGATGGTCGCCATTCTGCCCGCCACGTGCCCGGGTATCCATAGTGTCCTTGAGGCTGGCTGAGGCGGCGCCCGGCGGGGGTTGGTTTCCGGCAGGGTACGCCGAATCGCCTGGTGGCGGTTGCCCCGATCGCCGGCGGTGGCCACGCGGGGCCGGACATGGCACGGTGGTGCCGTGGATCCAGGTACGCAGAGCGGCCTCGTGGCGATCGTGGCGGTGCTCGCCGCGTCGACCGCGTACGGGCTGTGGCGCCGCCACCGGGCCGGCCGGCTACGTCCGGTGCGGACCGCGGCGGCGCCCGCCGGTCAGGTCGCGCCCACGGCGCCCGCCGGGACGGTGGCGCCCGCCGGGACGGTGGCGCCCGCCGGCGGGACCGTCGTGTCGACCGTGCCCGCCGGAGAGGGTGCGCCGGCCGCGCCGGTCGCCGACGGCCGCACCGACGACCCGGCCGCCCCGACGGCCGGCGACGCAGCCCCACCGGTGGTGGAACCGGCGCTGCTGGCCGCGCTCGGCGTCGCCGCCGGCACCCCGGCCACCCTGTTGCAGTTCTCGTCGGCGTTCTGCGCCCCCTGCCGCGCCACCCGCCGCGTCCTGGCGGAGGTCGCCGGGATGCTCGACGGCGTACGCCACGTCGAGGTCGACGCGGAGAGCCACCTCGACGCCGTACGCGCGCTCGACATCTGGCGTACGCCGACGGTGCTCGTCGTCGACGGGCAGGGGCGGATCGTGCAACGGGCCGCCGGGGTGCCGGCCAAGGCGCAGGTGATCGCCGCGCTCGCCCCGCTGCTCGCCGGCCGGCCGGCCGGCTGAGCCGCCCGGTTTCCCGCCCCGCCGTCACCCGCCAGTCAGGACAGAGGTTGCCAAGTGCTCGATCCCCGTGGGCCGCGCTTCGCCGCGGCCGTCACCAGCGCCGTCCTGGTCGCCGTGCTCGCCACCGGCTCCGGCTGGCTCGCCGTCGGGCAGGCCGTCGTGTTCGCGCTGACCGCGGCCGATCCCCGTCGCGGCCCGTACAGCCTGGTCTTCCGGGCCCTGGTGGCGCCCCGGCTGGGGCCGCCGGCCGAGCTGGAGCCGGCCGCGCCGGTGCGGTTCGCCCAGCTCGTCGGCCTGGTCTTCAGCCTGGTCGCGGCTGCCGGCTATCTGTCCGGGCTGACCGTCGTCGGCCTGGTCGCGGCCGGGGCCGCGCTGGCCGCGGCGTTCCTCAACGCGGCCTTCGGCCTGTGCCTCGGCTGCGAGGCCTATCTGGCGGTCCGCCGGCTCACCACACCCCGCTGACCCGGCCGGACCGGGGCACGACGGAGCGCGGCCCCACCATCGGTGCGGGGCCGCGCGGCGATCTCGACGTCAGAACTTCGGGGCGTCGGGCGCTTCGAGCAGGCCGAGCCGCAGCGCGGTCATCAGCGCCTGGGCCCGGTTGGCCGCACCGAGCTTCTCGTAGAGCTTCGAGATGTGCGTCTTCGCCGTCGACTCGCTGACGAAGAGCTGCTTGGCGATCCCGGCCACACTCATGCCGTCGGCCAGCAGGCGCAGCACCTGGCCCTCGCGCGGCGAGAGTTGCGGGCCGGACGGGGCCAGCCGGCGCTTCATCGCCTCGGCCAGGTCGGCGGCGGTGAACGCGCTCGGTGACGACGCCGCGTGCCGGGCCGCCGCGACGACCTCGTCGGCCGGTGCGGTCTTCGGCACGAACGCGCTGGCACCGGCCTCGAGAGCGCCGAAGAGCTGGTCGTCGCCGGCGTACATGGTCAGCACGACGATGCCCATCGTGGAACTGGACTTGCGCAGCGCGCGGGTGGCCTCCAGGCCACTGCCGTCGGGCAGCCGCAGGTCCATGATCACGACATCGGGCTGAAGCGCACCGGCCTGGCGTACGCCCTCCGCGGCGGTGGCTGCCTCGCCGACGACTTCGAACTGCCGGTCCCGCTCGAACGCGTGCCGCAGGCCCTTGCGGATCAGGTCGTGATCGTCGACAAGTAGAACCTTGGTACGCGAGGTCGGCGTGGGGCTCGTGGTCATGCTCGGGTTACTCCCCTTCTGGTGCTGTCACGCTATCGCGCACGCTATCGCGCCGGGTGGATGTTCCAAGCACTACCGCCACGGTTGTCCCGCTTGGGTGTCTTGGGCGGATCTCCAATCGGCCTCGGATACGTTCCGCTCTCTCTGCCATGATCGCAAGACCGTACCTGCCGTCCGGACGCTGGTCCGCGATGCCTTGACCATCATCCGACACTTCAATCTGTGCATATGGCGGATCGACCGCACAAGTCACCCAGAGATTAGTCGCGCCGGCGTGTTTGCGGGCGTTGGTGATGGCTTCCTGGGCGATCCGCAGCAGTTCGGCCTCGGTGGCGGCGGGCAGCCGGGCGGTCGATTCGTCGAGTGTGTAGTGCACCCGCAGCCCGGCGGATGCGCCGACCGTACGGGCGTACTCGGCGATCGCGGCGGCGAGCCCGCCGTGCCGGTCGACCTCGCTGCGCAGCTCGAACAGGCTCAGCCGCAGCTCGGTGATCACCCGGGTGACCTCGCCGCGCAGCGTACGCAGCTCCTCGCCGGTCTCCTTCGCCTCCTCCGGCAGGGTCGCCAGCGCGTTGTCGATGCCGTAGCCGACCATCACCAGTTCCTGCGCCACCCCGTCGTGGATCTCCCGGGCCAGCCGCTGCCGCTCCTCGTTGGTGGCCAGCGACCGCACCTCGTCGAAGAGCAGCGCGGCCTCCAGCCGCAGCGCGGCCGGGCCGGTCAACTCGTCCACCTCGGCCATCACCGACTGCGGATAGGCGTTGGCGACGTCGGCCTCCAGGATCACCAGGCCGACCGTGCGTACGCCGGCGACCAGCGGCACGACCAGGGCCGACACGTCGCCGCCGCGGTGCGAGCGGGCCTGCGAGCGGGCCGCGGTCTGCGGCTGCTGGCTGGCCCAGGCGTCGGCGATGGCCGAGTCGGAGTCGAGTGTGGTCTCCCAGTCGACCCGGTCCACTCCGGCCTGGGCGAGGACGACCAGCCGCCCGCCCCCGCTGGCCGAGAGCACCGCGGCCCGGTCGGCCCGGACCACCGTACGGAGCTCCTCCACCAGGTGTTCGGAGATCCCACCCGGATCCAGTGTGGCTCCTGGTAGTTGGCGAGCTACGCTGCGCAACTGGGTCAGTAGTCGGGTCGCCTCCGCGTACGGCTGCGGCTTGCCGTCGCCCCGGGACTGCATGGCCCGGCGCAGCGTGCCGGCGGCCAGGGTGCCGAGCGCGGCCAGGATCAGCCACTGCGCGCATACCACGAGGTAGCCGAACTGGGTGATCTGGCGACCGTCGGCGGTCTGCGTGATCAGCCCGGCCACCAGGAGTGTGATCGCCGCGACGGTCAGCAGCGCGACACCCTCGCGGGACCGGCGCTGCAACGCGCTCACGGTCAGCGGCACCGACAGGTAGGGCAGGACCGCCGACGCGCCCAGCCCGCCGCCGACCGTACCGTCGATCAGCGCCATCGACGCGACCTCGCTGGCCGCCAGGCAGACGATGACCACCTCGGCGAAGCGGCCGAGCGGCCCGAACACCCCGTGCCGGGCCACCAGGACCGCCGGAATCCCGGCGACCGCGAGCAGCGCGATCCAGCGCAGCTGGCTGACGTCCTTGGTGGTGATCAGGGTGAGAACCGCAACGAGGGACAGCATGACCACGCGCGCCGCCGTCGCGAGCGGATGGGGGCGCAGCGGTGCGGGGCTGGGTGCGGGCACCTGACGGATCGTAGTCAGCTTCCGTAGATATCGGCGATCTCAACGCCGTACGTCTTTTGTACGACGTTCCGCTTGACCTTCAGTGACGGGGTCAACTCGCCGGTCGCCTCGGTGAAGTCCCGCGGCAGGATCCGGAACACCTTGATCGCCTCGGCCCGGGACACCGCCAGGTTGGCGTCGTCGACCGCGGCCTGGACGTCGGCCCGCAACTTCCCGTCGTCGCGCAGGTCGGCGACCGTCGCGGTGTCCGGGTGCCCGTTGTCGGTCAGCCAGGTCGGCCAGGCGTCCGGGTCGATGGTGACCAGGGCGGCGATGAACGGTTTGCCGTCGCCGACCACCATGGCCTGGCTGATCAGCGGGTGCGCCCGCAGCCGGTCCTCCAGCACCGCCGGCGCGACGTTCTTGCCGGCGGCGGTGACGATGATCTCCTTCTTCCGGCCGGTGATCTTCAGGTATCCGTCGCCGTCGAGCTCGCCGAGGTCGCCGCTGCGGAACCAGCCGTCGTCGTCGAGCACCTCGGCGGTCGCCTCCGGGTTGTTCCAGTAGCCCTGGAACACCAGGTCGCCCCGGATCAGGATCTCGCCGTCGTCGGCGACCCGGATCGTCACGCCGGGCAGCGGCCGGCCGACCGTGCCGATCCGGATCGCGTGCTGGAGGTTGACGGCGGCGGCCGGTGAGGTCTCGGTCAGACCGTAGCCCTCGTAGATCGTGACCCCGATGCCGCGGAAGAAGTGCGCCAGGCGGGCGCCCAGCGGCGCGGCGCCGGAGATCGCCGCCTCGCAGCGGCCGCCGAGCGCGGCCCGCAGCTTGCTGTAGACGAGCCGGTCGAACAGGCGGTGCTGCACCCGCAGGCCCAGACCCGGTCCGGACGGGGTGTCCAGGGCGGTGCTGTAGTCGATGGCCACCTGCTCGGCCTTGTCGAAGATCTTGCCCTTGCCGTCGGCGTGCGCCCGCTGCTTGGCGGTGTTGTAGACCTTCTCGAAGACCCGCGGCACCGACAGCACGAAGGTCGGCCGCAGCGACTGCAGCTCCGGAACCAGGTTCTTCACGTCGGCGGCGTGTCCCATCGTGGCCCGCACCTGCACCACGCCGATCTGGATCAGCCGGGCGAACGAGTGGGCCAGCGGCAGGAAGAGCAGCGTGCTGGCGTTCTCGTGGAACAGCGAGCGCAGCCCCGGGATCGCGTTGGCGATGTCGCTGTACATGTTGCGGTGGGTCAGTACGCAGCCCTTCGGCCGGCCGGTGGTGCCGCTGGTGTAGATGATCGTCGCGACGTCGTCGGCCTTCAGGTCCCGGCGGCGCTGGTCGATCTGGGCCGGGTCGACCTGCTCGCCCCGGATGGTCAGCGCGTCGAGGTCGCCGACCTCGATCTGCCACACGTCGCGCACCGCCGGCACCTTGTCGCGTACGCCCTCCAGGAGCATCGCGTGCGCGTTGGTCTCGACGAACAGGGCGACGGCGCCGGAGTCGGACAGGATCCAGGTGAGCTGATCGGCGCTGGAGGTCTCGTAGACCGGAACGGTGACCGCGCCGACGGCCCAGATGGCGTAGTCGATCAGCGTCCACTCGTAGCGGGTCCGGCTCATCAGACCGACCCGCGTCCCGGGCTCGATCCCGGCGGCGACCAGCCCTCGGGCGAGCGCGGCGACCTCGTCGCGGAACTGGGCGCACGTCACGTCGCTCCAGCCCTCGCCCGCACGCCGGACGAACTGGACCGCCTGCGGTGCGAGGTCGGCGTTGTCCCAGACCGGATCGGTCAGGTTGGCCGTGTCGTCGACCGTGGCGACCGGCGGGACCGAGAACTCGCGCACCTGCACTCCATTCCTGCCGTTCCGGACTGCTGCCGTTCCGGGTGCCGGGGAGAAGGCACCCGAGTACTGCCGACACGGTAACCGGCTCTCCGAAACCTACCCGGCGGGCGCCGTACCCGCTCGTCCGCCCGTCGAACCGTCGTGTCCCGGTCCCGGCGCCAACCTGCTGGTTCGTCGGGTTCCACCAGGATGGCGATCCGGGGTCCGGCCCGAAGGTCGGGTAGCCTGCCAGCCATGGCGGACTCCTCCACCCAGTCGATCGTCATCGGCGCGTCTCCCGCGCAGGTGGCGGCGGTGATCTGCGACTTCGCGCGCTACCCCGAGTGGAGCGAGGCGATGAAGGAGGTCGAGGTCGTCGAGGAGTACGAGGACGGCTACGCCAGCCAGGTCCGCTTCGTGATCGACGCGGGCGTGCTCGCCGACGAGTACACCCTCGCCTACGAGTACGCCGAGGACATCTCGCGCATCGAGTGGCACATCGTCGCGCCGTCGAAGATGCAGAAGAGCCAGCTCGGCTCGTACGACATCGACGACAACGGCGACGGAACGGCCACCGTGACCTACACCCTCGAGGTCGAGTTGTCGGTCGGCATGCTCGGGATGTTCCGGCGCAAGGCCGAGAAAGCAATCATGGACACCGCGTTGAAGCAGCTCAAGCGGCGGGTCGAGGCCAGTGCCGCGGCCGGCTGACGTGGTGTGCGCCAAGTGACGCCGTAAGGAGCCGACGATGCGGGGGACCGAGCCGGGATCGGCGCGGGAAGAGGCCGAGCGCCTGGTCGCGACGGCGCTGGCCGCGGCACGCCTCGCCGCCGACGGCCGTACCGTCGGCGGCGCCCTGAAACCACTCGGCGACGTCCTCGCCGGTCTGCTGGACCATCCGGCGGCCGGTCCGGCCCGAACTGCCGAGCCCGCGCCGGAACAGCGCAAACCCGCCGACCCCGCGGCGGAGCCCGCCCCCGCCGGTGCCGCCGGGGACGCGCGGACCGCCGGTACGCAGGGCGCGGGGCACGGTGCCACCGGCGGGTTCGCCACCGGTGCCGCCGAGTGCTGCGTCTGTCCGGTCTGCCGGGGCATCGCCGCGCTGCGTGACCCGAGCCCGGAGTTCGCCGAGCGGCTCGCCACCGGCGCGGGTGACCTCGCCGCCGGGGTGGCCAGTCTGCTGCGGGCGTTCGCCACGGCCCGTCCGGAGCCGCCCACCGGCCCGGACCGGGCCGGTGATGATCAACCGTCCGGCCGGTCGGCCCCGGACGACGAGGTCTGGCGCGCCGCCGCCCGGGCCGGGGATGATTCACCGGCGGCGGAGCCGACCGCGCGGGACACTCCCGCCACCGGCCCGCGGAAGCCGGCCGCCGGGCGGGACGACCCTGGCAGCGGGCGGGACGTGACCGCCGAGCGTGGTGCGGAACCGGGCGACGAGGCCTGATCCGCACCGATCCACGAGCACCATCCCGGTGCCGCGCCGTGCCCGGATGGCGGCTGCCGGGCAGAACAGAGGGGAGCCGCAGCGGTGACGCTGACCATCGGAGTCGACATCGGTGGCACCAAGGTCGCCGGTGGCGTCGTCGACGAGGCCGGTGTGGTGCTGGCGCGGGTACGCCGGGACACGCCCGCCGACGACGTCGCCAAGACCCGGGACGTGATCGTCGAGGTGGTCGTCGAGTTGATGGCGGCGTACCCGGTCAAGGCGGTCGGGATCGGCGCGGCCGGCTGGATCGACGCGACCGGTTCGACGGTGCTCTTCGCGCCCAACATCGCCTGGCGCGACGAGCCGTTGCGCGACTACGTGAGCGCCGCGGTCGGGCTGCCGGTCACGGTGGAGAACGACGCCAACGTGGCGGCGTGGGCGGAGTTCCGGTTCGGCGCCGGCCGCGACGCCGACGACTCGATGGTGATGCTCACGATCGGCACCGGGGTCGGCGGTGGCATCGTGATCGGCGGCCGGCTGCTGCGCGGCGCGCACGGCATCGCCGGCGAACTCGGGCACATGCTCGCCGTACCCGGCGGACACCCGTGTGGCTGCGGCCGGCTCGGCTGCATCGAGCAGTACGGCAGCGGCAACGCGCTGGTCCGCTTCGCCCGCGCCGGGGCGCACCAGGAGCCGGACCGGGCGACCGAGTTGCTGGACCTCGCCGGCGGCGACGTCAAGTCGATCACCGGTCCGATGGTGACCGCCGCCGCGCGGGCCGGTGATCCGGTCTCCTGCGCCGCCTTCGCCCAGATCGGCCACTGGCTGGGCATCAGCCTCGCCGACCTTGTGCAGATCCTCGATCCGCAGGTGCTGGTCGTCGGCGGGGGAGTCATCGAAGCCGGTGAGCTGCTGCTCGGCCCGATCAATCGTTCCTATATGGACGCTTTGGCGCAGCGTGGCAGACTTCCGGTGGCGCCGGTGCGGCCGGCGGAAACGGGTAACGGCGCGGGCGTGGTCGGGGCCGCCGACCTGGCCCGCCGGATCTGAGAACGAACCGCCGCCGGGCCACGGACCCGGCCCGGCGGCGGGACTAGCGAGGAGTACGGGTGTGACGCAGCCAGCTTCGACAGACCAGACCGGCGGCACGCGGCTGCGCGTGCTGTCGTACAACATCCACAGCCAGAAGGACGACCGCGCCGCACTGGCGTCGGTGGTGCGCGGGCTCGCCCCCGACGTGGTGATCGTGCAGGAGGCGCCGCGCCGGTTCCGGTGGCGGCCGAAGTGCGCCGCGCTCGCCGAGTCGTTCGGGATGGTGGTCGCCGAGGGTGGGCTCCCGTCGCTGGGCAACCTGCTGCTGACCAGCCTGCGGGTACGGGTCCGGGAGACCTGGTGCCTCCAGTACCCGCTTACCCCCGGCCGGCACATGCGCGGCGCGGTGTTCGCCGAGTGTTCGATCGGGGCGGCCCGGTTCGTGGTCGCCGGCTCGCACCTGTCGACCGACCCGACCGAGCGGCCCGGGCAGGCGACGCTGTTCAAGAAGGCGCTGGCCGAGGTGAGCCTGCCGCTGGTGGTCGGCGCCGACCTCAACGAGAACTCCGGCGGGGCCGCCTGGCGCACCATCGCCGACGGCTGCACCGACGCGGCGGTCGCGGCCGACCTCGGCGACCGGTACACGTACTCGTGCGCCAACCCGCGCGACCGCATCGACGCGCTCTTCGTCGACCCCCGGATCGAGGTCGCGAAGTACGACGTCGTCGACACGCCGGAGGCCCGCCGCGCCAGCGACCACTTCCCGGTACTCGTCGACCTGGTGCTGCCCGCTGCCGCGGGCTGAAGTCGACCCGGTGCTGCCCGCTGCCGCGGGCTGACCTGCGTCCGGCCCCGGTCGGACCCGGTGGGCCGGGCGGGGGCGCGGAGCCGGTCGTCCGGCGGGCCGGGACCGGGGTGGACAACGGGGGCGCCGAGCCGGAATCATCTGCGGTCATGTCGGCGCTCTCGCCCCCGTCCACAGACCGTGACACCCGCCCGCTCCGCTCGTGGTCGTCATGAGACAACCCGAGCCCGCCGATCCGCCCACCGCGCCCGCCCAGGACGGGTCCGCGCCGGCGGCGGAGCGCCCGATCTACGACCGCGGCGACACCGTCTGCGTCGTCGGCGCCGGGGCCAGCGGCCTCGCCGCCGTCAAGAACCTCCGCGAGCACGGCTTCGACGTCGACTGCTACGAGCGCGAGACCGGGATCGGCGGCGCGTGGAACTGGCGGCACGACCGCAGCCCGGTCTACGCCAGCACCCACCTGATCTCGTCCCGGCCGCTGACCCAGTACCCGGACTTCCCGATGCCGGACTCCTGGCCGGACTACCCGCACCACAGCCAGCTGCTGTCCTATCTGGAGCGTTACGCCGACCACTTCGGACTGCGCCAGCACATCTGGTTCGGCACCGAGGTGGTGCGGGCGGTGCCCGTCGACGGCGGGCGGTGGGACGTCACGACCCGCAGCACCGGCGGTCACGGCGCGGAACGCACCCAGCGGTACGCGGCCGTCGTGGTCGCGAACGGCCACAACTGGGCGCCGAAGCTGCCGACGTACGAAGGGCTCGACGACTTCCGTGGCACGGTGATCCACGCGTCGGCGTACAAGGACGCGGCGCAGTTGCGCGGCAAGCGGGTGCTGGTCGTCGGCGCCGGCAACACCGGCTGCGACCTCGCCGTCGAGGCCGCCCAGAGCGCCACGACCTGCTGGCACTCCACCCGCCGCGGCTACTGGTACGCCCCGAAGTACGTCTTCGGCCGCCCGGCCGACCAGGTCAACGACGCGGTGCTGGCGTTGCGCCTGCCGTTGCGGGCCCGGCAGTGGCTCTTCCACCGCACGCTGCGGCTGACCGTCGGTGACCTGACCCGGTTCGGGCTGCCGGCCCCCGACCACCGGGTCTACGAGACCCACCCGATCGCCAACAGTCAACTCGTCTACCACGTCGGCCACGGCCGCATCACGCCCGTCGGCGACGTGGTGCGCTTCCACCGCGACAGCGTGGAACTGAATGGCGGGGTGGAGATCGAGCCGGACCTGGTGGTCTTCGCCACCGGCTACCTGCCGCGGTTCGAGTTCCTGTCGCCCGAGGTGCTCGAACTCGACGCGGCCGGCCGGCCGTCGCTCTACCTGAACGCGTTCCCACGCCACCATCCGACGCTCGCCGTGGCCGGGCTGCTCCAGCCGGACTCCGGCCTGTTCACGCTGGTGCACTGGCAGACGGTCGCGATCGCCCGGGTGCTGCGGCTGCGGGAGACCGCGCCGCAGCGGGCGGCGGCGTTCCGGACCCGGGTCGTGGCCGGCGCCGACCAGCGCTGGAACCGGGCCCGGCTCAAGGAGTCGACCCGGCACTGGTTCGAGGTCAGCCACACCGACTACCTGCGCGCGGTGCAGCGCACGTTGGACGAACTGGAGCCTTCCGCCCGGTGAGCGCGAGGAGTGAGGGAGCGCAGCGAGTGAGCCCCGCAGTCGCGAACGAGAGGCAAGCCCGGTGAGCGCGAGGAGTGAGGGAGCGCAGCGAGTGAGCCCCGCAGTCGCGAACGAAAGGCAAGCCCGGTGAGCGCGAGGAGTGAGGGAGCGCAGCGAGTGAGCCCCGCAGTCGCGAACGAAAGGCAAGCTCAGTGAAGGTCCGGATCATGCGGGTCGCGGAGTGGGCGCGGCCGGTTCCACCGGTACGCCGGGAGGTGCTCGCCGCCCTTCCCGAGGTCGACGAGGGCCGGCCGCCGGTGTTGTTCGTACCCGGCTTCGGGCACGGCGCCTGGGTGTTCGCCGAGCACTGGCTCGACCGTGCCGCGTCGCGCGGGTTCCCGGCGCACGCGGTGAGTCTGCGCGGGCACGGCGGCAGCGGTGCGGCGCCGAAGGCGTCGCTGCGGGCGTACACGCACGACGTGGTCCAGGTGGCGGCCAGCCTGCCGCGGCGCGCGGTGCTGGTCGGGCACGGTGTCGGGGCCCTGGTGGTGACCCACGCGCTGGCGCGTTACCCGGCGCACGCGGGTGTGCTCGTCGCGCCGGTGCTGGGCGGGTGGGGCACCGCGGGCACGGCGCTGCGCCGCAACCCGGTCGGTACGCTGCCGGCGGCGTTCGGCGGCCGGCTGCGGCTCAGCCGCCGTCAGCTCTTCAGCCGACGGCTGCCGGACGCGGCGGCCCGCGCGTACGCCGGCCGGCTGGGGCGGGCGGCCGCCCGCGCCCAGTGGCAGGTGCTGCTGGGGCGGCCTGCGGAGCCGGCGGTCGGTGATCCGCCGGTGCTGGTGCTGGGCAGCCCGGACGACCGGGTGGTGCCGCTGCCGGCGCTCAACCGGGCGGCGGCCGGCTACAACGCGGCCCCGCTGCTGTTTCCCGGAATGGGGCACGACCTGATGCTCGACGCCGGGTGGCCGGAGCCGATCGACGCGATCCTCGACTGGCTCGAAAAGGACACCCGGGCCTAGGACCGTGGGATCGGCGGCCGGTCAGGCCGCCGGCGACCGACCGGGGACGAGGGCGTTGAGGTACGAGGTCGCCCACGCCTGGATGTCGTGGGTCCGCAGGTGTTCGCGCATCGCCCGCATCCGGCTCGACACGTCTTCGGGGCTGGCCTCCAGTGCGTGCATCAGGGTGAGCTTGAGCCCGTCGAGGTCGTGCGGGTTGACCAGGTAGGCCTGTTGGAACTCGGCGGCGGCGCCGGCGAACTCGCTGAGCACCAGCGCGCCCGCGTCGTCGACCCGGGCGGCGACGTATTCCTTGGCGACCAGGTTCATCCCGTCGCGCAGCGGGGTGACGGCCATGATGTCGGCCACCTGGTAGAGCGCGGCGAGTTCGACCCGGTCGAACGGCTGGTTGAGGTAGTGCACGGCGGGTTCGCCGACCCGGCCGAACTCGCCGTTGATCCGGCCGACCTCGCGTTCGACCCGGTCACGCAGGATCTGGTACTGCTCGACGCGTTCCCGGCTCGGTACGGCGACCTGGACCATGACCGTGTCGCGGACCTTGATGTGGCCGTCGGCGATCAGTTCGCTGTAGGCCTTGAGGCGCTGCTCGATGCCTTTGGTGTAGTCCATCCGGTCGACGCTGAGGATGACCTTCTGCGGGTCGCCGAGGTCACGGCGCAGCCGCTGGGCCCGCTGCCCGACCTCGGGCCGGCGGGCGAGGGCCTCCATCTCGGCGGTGTCGATCGAGACGGGGAAGGCGCCGATGCGGACCACCCGGTTGTCGACGGCGATCCGCCGGTCGGTGGCCGGCAGCTTGAGGACCCGGTTGGCGAGCTGGGCGAAGTTGTGGGCCGCCTGGGACCGCTGGAAACCGACCAGGTCGGCGCCGAGGATGCCGAGCAGCAGTTCGGCGCGGCGGGGGAGTTGCATGAACAGTTCCGGTGGCGGGAACGGCACGTGCAGGAAGAACCCGATCCGCAGGTCGGGGCGCAGCGCGCGGAGCATCCCCGGTACGAGCTGCAGGTGGTAGTCCTGCACCCAGACGACGGCGTCGGGTTCGGCGGCCCGTGCGGCGGCCTCGGCGAACCGCCGGTTGACCCGCTGGTACGCCTCCCACCAGCGGCGGTGGTAGACGGGCTGCTCGACGGCGTCGTGGTAGAGCGGCCACAGGGTGGCGTTGGCGAAGCCCTCGTAGTGCTCGCGTACGTCGTCGGCGGACAGCGGCACGGTGTGCAGGCGTACGCCGTCGACGTCGGGCAGGGTGGGCGCGTCTCCGGTGCCGCCGGCCCAGCCGACCCAGGTGGCCGGCTTGTCGTGCAGGATCGGATGGAGCGCGCTGACCAGACCGCCGGGGCTGCGGCGCCACTCGAAGGCGCCGTCGGGTGCCACGGTGTCGTCGACCGGTAGCCGGTTGGCCACCACCACGAGGGAACTCTGTCGCATCCCGGCACCTCGTTTCGCGAGGCGCCACCGTCAGGACCGGATCGCGCGCAGGACGGATCGAGCGCAGGACCGGATCGCGCGCAAGCCCTCGGGTAGTGGAGTGGCAGATTGACGTATCAGAGTATTACTACTGACGAGAAGTTACGCGAGGGTTACGTACCGACCTTAAAGGTCGATGTGTTTCACTATCTGGGCGGATTGGGTCAGACGATCGCGCCGTCGTCGCGATCTTCTTCTTCGTCGTCGCCGGACCGCAACCGGGCGATGAGGGTGACGAAACCGCCGAGGATGCCCAGGAAGCCGATCATCGTGACGACGGTGCGGTCGATCGGAAGCAGGCTCGGGAAGAGGAAGAGCGCGAACCCGCCGAGCATGGCCAGCACCGCCACCACGGCGTACTTCGAGACCCGGGGCAGCGGCGGGGGCGGCGGCGGCTCGTAGCCCTCGTCGTCTTCGGGCAGGTCGGCGCCGAACGT
This sequence comes from Polymorphospora rubra, assembly GCF_018324255.1. Lineage (GTDB taxonomy): Bacteria > Actinomycetota > Actinomycetes > Mycobacteriales > Micromonosporaceae > Polymorphospora > Polymorphospora rubra. The sequence goes on along the minus strand of NZ_AP023359.1, from coordinate 494,725 downwards.
GTCCAGCCCGTCGAGCAGCGACGGGTCGTTGTCCCGCCCGCCGACCGAGACGCCGGAGAAGTCGGCCGCCGACGGCAGCCGCCGTACCCCGCCCCCGGGCCGCTTCGGCGCCTCCGGAGGCTCGTCGGTGTCGGCCGGGCCGGTCCCGACCGGGCTGCCGTTCAGGCCCTTGACCAGCCAGGGGCGTCCGGTCGGCGGCCGGTCCGGATCGACGTCCTCGGCGGCCGGCCACGAGCGGGCGGTGTCGTCGACCTCGGTGTGGAAGCCGGCCACGATCCGGGCCCATTCGGCGTCGACGTCGGGGTCGGCCCGCCCGCCCGACGCCTCCCCGGACGGTCCACCGGCGCCGGGTCCGGTCGGGGCCGGGCCGATGGGGGAGATGCCGGGCGGCGGACCGTCGCCGGCGGCCGACGCGCCGGTGCCGGCCGGCTGCTCCTCCTCGGCGAGGTCGGCGAGGTAGCCGCGGGCAGTCTCCAAGTGCGCCCGGTCGACGTACAGCCGGTCGACCGGACGCGCCGGCACGGTGGTCGTGCGGGTCACCGGATTCAGGTCGGCCGACGGTTGCAGGTAGGCCGCGATTCCGCCGGCGGCCAGCACGTCCAGCAGGTGCTCACCGACCCGGGGATCCACGTCGCCGGCGACGGCGTACTCGGCCGCGTCGAACCCGTTGTCCCGCCGTCCCCGGCGAGCACCACCCGCTGACACCGAACACTCTCCTCACCGACGCGCCCCGCGCCAGGACCGATGCGGCAGACCCCCTCGTGAGGGCGCGTGCCGTGCATTGAATCGTGACACGGCGGCCACCGGTTGCGGGAGTGCGTTGTGGCGCGCCGCCCGGGCTTCGTAGGCTCATGCCTAAGTTCCGCGCGCGGGACCTGTGGCGCCCGACTCAGGGTCGGGCGACTCTTGGCGGAAGGACACCGGTGCTGTACTGGCTGCTTAAGTACGTCATCCTCGGGCCGTGGCTGCGGTTGATCTTCCGGCCCGTGGTGGAGGGCCGGGAGCACGTACCCGAGCACGGCGCGGCCATCATCGCCAGCAACCACCTCTCGTTCTCCGACTCGATCTTCATGCCGCTCATGGTGTCCCGGAAGGTGACCTTCGTCGCCAAGGCCGAGTACTTCACCGGCAAGGGCCTCAAGGGCTGGCTGATCAAGATGTTCTTCGTCGGCACCGGCACCATCCCGGTCGACCGCTCCGGCGGCCGGGCCGCCCAGGCCGCCCTGGACACCCAGTTGCGGGTCCTGCGGGCCGGCAACCTGGCCGGCATCTACCCGGAGGGCACCCGGTCCCCCGACGGCCGGCTCTACCGGGGCAAGACCGGGGTCGCCCGGCTGGCACTGGAGAGCGGTGCCCCGGTCATCCCGGTGGTCATGCTCAACGCCGACGAGATCCAGCCGCCGGGCAAACTGATCCCGAAGATCAAACGGGTCCGGATCCGGTTCGGTGCGCCGCTGGACTTCAGCCGCTACCGCGACCTGATCGGTGACCGGTTCGTCGAGCGGGCCATCACCGACGAGATCATGTACGAGTTGATGGAGCTGTCCGGCCGCGAATACGTCGACGTCTACGCCCAGAAGATGAAGGCGGCGCCACCCGCCCCGCCCCCGAGCCGTCCCCGTCGGTGGCCGCCTGACTGTGAGCATGGCGGGGTCGGTTCATCAGTGTTGAGCTGATGCTGGTGGTGGCGGGCGTGCCCCTTGCGCCGACTGTCTTGGTGTCTTGAGACGGGACCTGTCCGCCCGCTACCGCCGGCGCCCGCCCGACGGGAGACGTTCGGCCTGTTCAGGGGCTTGCGCGCTCAAGGAGAGCGCTCGTCCGCCCGTGGCCCCGTCAGGGGCACCTGTGATCATCTGTTGCCCAGCAGTTCGACACGCCGTATGGACAACAGCGGAACAACTGACGATCACCACGCACCGCCACGCCACGAGGGACACGGGGGAGGCGGCCGGTCGACAGTGATCGTCTGCGGTTCAGGTGTTGTGAGCCCGGTGTGTCGAGTGCCTGAAGCGCAGACGATCACTGGGCCGGTCACCGGATGCCACCCCGCCGAACGCGATCGAGGGATGTTTCGGACAAAACGGGGCGATCATGGCGACAATTCCTTGATCAGTGCGGGGCCGGGGTGCACGAGGCGGGGTACTGCGCGGGCCGGGTGCACGAGCTGGGGTGCGGCGCGGGCCGGGTGCGCGGGCCCGGGGGCGCGTGCGGGACGGGGTCGGGCGCGTGCGAGGCGCGGCGCGGCGGGGTGCGGGCCGGACGCGGCCGGGGGCACGGCGGGGAGCCGTGGGCGAGAGTCAGGAGGCCAGGGTGGGGGTCCAGCCGGCGTCGTCGGCGGGCTCGGTGAGCCGGAGCAGGCCCGGCGCCTGGTTACGCAGGGCGAAGGCACGCACCTCGGCCAGTACCGTCTCGGCGGTGCCCCGCTCGCCGGCCCGCCGCAACGCACCCGCGGCCAGTGCCAGCGCCAGCATCCGGTCGGTGGTGTCCGGGATCTCGGCGTAGATCTGGGCCGCCGCCAGGTAGAGCTGCCCGGCCCGGGCGTGATCGCCGTCGGCGGCGACGACGGCCGCGGTCACCGTCCGTAGCGCGGCCTCGGCCCACGGGGTGCGGTGCCCGACCCGGTCGAGCATCCCGCGCACCTGCATGGCCGCGTCCCGGCCGGCGAGCGCCCCGGCGTACGCGGCCGCCGTGATCCACTCGCCGCTGGCCAGTGCCGGTACCGCCGACCACGAGGTGGCCAGTTCGTCGAGCAGCCGGGCGGCCTCCCGGTGCCGGCCCTGCAGCGCCCGGCACAGCGCGCCCAGGCCCAGCGTGGTCCAATGCGGGCGGTGGAACCCGCTGCTGCGGGCGCCGTCGAGCGCGTCGGTGACGTCGTCGGGCGGCGTACCACCGGGGTCACCGACCGCGACCGGCCCGCGGGGCTCGCCGGCCGTCCGGCCCCGGCCCGGTCGGGCGTCGCCGCCCGGCACCGGCTCGCCGCGCAGCACCCGCAGGCACGACCGCATCCCGCGGACCTGCATGTCCCACCGGCCGCTCGGGGTGTCGACGAAGGCGTCGGCGGCGGCGAGGAGCCGACCGAAGTCGCCGTCGAAGTAGGCCCGCATCGCCTCGCCGGAGTAGCCGGTGGTCAGGGTCGCTCCGCCGTCGGCGCCGCCCTGGCCGAGCAGCTCGTCGGAGCGGATCCAGTCGCCCTCCTCGCGGATCGCGTACGCCAGGTTCTGGGTGGCCCGGGGCAGTGCCAGCAGCTGGTTGGCCCGGCAGACCTCGGTGGCGGCGTGCAGTTCGTCGAGGCCGGTGCGGTCGCCGGCCTGGTAGCGGGCCATCGCCTCGGTGATCCGCGCGTTGGTCCGGGTCTCCAGCAGCCCCAGCCGGTCGGCGATCGCGGCGGCGGCCCGGGCGGCGGCGATCGCCGGCTCGCGTTCGTAGTTGAGCATGTGCAGCCGGCCGAGTTCGGCGTACGCGTCGGCCTTCTCGGCGGTGTCGCCGAGCGGCTCGAAGAGTTCGACGGCCCGGTCCAGGCAGGACAACGCGGCACCGCGGTCGGCGCGCATCCAGGCGGCCTGACCGAGCAGCGTCCAGGCCCGGGCCGCCGAGGGCCGGTCCCCGAGGGCGAAGAGCCGGTCGGCCAGCATCGTCAGCTGTTCGACGCCGCCGCTTTCCAGGAACGCGGCACCGTCGCGCAGGAACGAGATCTCCGTGCTCAGCAGTTCGATGCGCAGCTGCCCGAGTGGATCGGTGCCGTCCACCAGGGTCAGCGCCCGCCCGACGTGGCTCGCGGCGGCGTCGAGCACGTGCAGGGCGTACGCCCGGCGGGCCGCCCGGTGCAGCGCCTCGCGGGCCGGCGGGGCGTACCGGGAGGTGTCGACGCCGAGGGTACGGGCGATCTCGTGGGCCGCCCAGCGGTGGTGGGCCAGCACCTCGGCGAGGTCGGTGTCCCGCCCGCCCGACAGCGTGTCGAGCCAGTCGGCCGTACGCTCGTGGCGGGCGACCCGGTCGGTGCGCGGCAGCCGCTGGTAGCAGACGTCGCGGACCAGCACGTGCCGGAACCGGAACTCCGACTGGCCGGCCATCGTGGACGTCGGCTGCTCGTAGACCATGTCGCGGTGCTCCAGCCGGCGCAGCGACCGCTCGACCGACTCCACCGGCCGGCCCAGCGCGGCGGCGACCGCACCCGGCCAGAACTGCATCCCGACCACCGAGGCGGCCAGCAGCACGGTCCGGTCCTTGGCGTCGAGCAGGTCGACCCGGTTGGCGATGACCCCGTGGACGCTCTCCGGCATCGGCAGGTGGTGCTGGCGGTCCAGCGACCAGCCGCGACCGGACTGGCGCAGCGCCCCCTGCTCGATGAGCATCCGGACGTATTCGTGGGCGTACAGCGGGTTGCCGTCGGCGACCTCGACGAGTGGGGTGAGCATGTCGGCGGAGAACGCGGACTGCCCGAACAGGTGCGAGTAGAGCGCGGCGATGCCGGTGGCGCGCAGCGGCGGCAGGGTGATGGTCAACGAGCCGGTGGTGGCCCCGGCCCAGGTCGGGTCGCGGTCGACCAGTTCGGGCCGGGCGGTGCACAGCAACAGCAGCGGCACCTCGCGCGCGGCCGAGCCGAGCAGTTCGATGAACCGCAGCATCGTCTCGTCGGCCCAGTGCAGGTCCTCGAAGACCAGTACGGTCGGCCGCCGCGACGCCAGCGCGATCAGGAACCGCCGCCACGCCGACTCGGTCTCCTCCGCCGGCAGCTTCGCCGCGGCCAGCCCGACCAGCGGCCGCAGCGCGTCGGCCAGCCGTTCGGCCTCGGCCGGGCCGACGAGTTCGGCCAGCGCCGCGTCGAGCCGGCGGGCGGCCGCGTCGGCCGGGTCGGTGTCGAGAATGCCGGCCTCGGCTTTGACGATGTCGGCGAGCGCCGCGAAGGTGACGTTCTCGCCGAACGGCGGGCACCGCCCGGTGTGCCAGGTCAGCGGCTGGTCGATCAGCCGGTCGGCGTTGCGGAAGAGTTCCCGGACCAGCCGGCTCTTGCCGATCCCGGCCCGCCCGAACAGCGTCACCAGCTGCGGCATCCGCTCACGGATCGAGCGGTGCAGCGCGTTGACGAGCAGGCTCAGCTCGTGTTCGCGGTCGAACAGCGGGGTCGTGTCGGGCTCGCGGTCCGGCTGCTGCCGCTGCATCGGCGCGACCGCCAGCCACACCTCGGTCGGCGACGACCGGCCACGCAGCGTCACCGGCGGCTGCTCGGCGTAGTTGATGGCGTTGCGGGTCAGCGTGTACGTGTTGCCGCAGACCAGCACCCCGCCGGGCGGGGCCACCGACTGCATCCGCGACGCGGTGTTGACCACGTCCCCGGCCACGATCGCCTGGCCGCCGTCGCGGGCCGCCGCCACGTCGACGAGCGCCTCGCCGGTCGCCACCCCGACCCGGAACCGCAGCTGACCGGCGTCGGTCGGGGCGAACCGGGCCAGCACCCGCTGCAACTCCAACCCGGCCCGGACACACCGCTGGGCGTCGGTCTCGGTCGCCACCGGCGCCCCGAACAGCGCCATCACCGCGTCGCCGATGTATTTCTCGACCACCCCGCCGTACTGGCCGACGACCCGACGGGCGGCCGAGAAGAAGCCGGTCTGCATGGCCCGGACCAGTTCCGGGTCGGCGCGTTCGACGTACGGGGTGAAGTCGATCAGGTCGACGAACAGCACGCTGATCCGCCGCCGGTCCTCCTGGACGGCGGCCGGTGCCTGCGTGCCGGTCCCGCCCACCTTGGACCCGCACCCGGTGCAGAACGCGGCGTCGGCGGGCAGCAGCCGGCCGCACTGCGGGCACGCGGGCGTCAGTTCGGTTCCGCAGCCGGCACAGAACCTGTCGTCCTCGGCTGCGGGCCGGTTGCACCGGGCACATGGGGCGGGGATGCCGTCCTCCTGCATGCGACACGTTGTGCGGTCGGTGGCGCCGACGGCCGCGTTCGCGGCCTACCGGCACTCCGGGGACGCCCGGTGCCGGCCGGCGGCGGCGACCCGGCTGGCCGCCAACGCCGAGTATCCCTGGGTCGGCAAGCTGTCGGGAACTGGGCTCTCAGCCCATTCGCACTCCCCAACCGGGGTGACCCGAGGCTACAGTCGGGCAGCTTGTGACCGACCTGACAGAGGGAGAGTACGTAGATGGTGTACGTCCGGCTTGAGCAGGAGTGGACCGACGGGCAGGGTACGACGCACCCCGCCGGGTCGAGCGTCGACGTGGACGCCGCCACGCTCGCGGACCTGGAGGCACGCGGCATCGTGGCCGCCGGCGGCGGCGGTTGGGACGGCCCGGGCGGCGGCGGTGGCGGCGACGACAAGGACTGGGCCGGACCGACCGGCTGGGCCGGCCCGACCAGCACCCAGCCCTGACGCACCGCGATCGCGTCGGGCCGGGCCACCGCCCGGCCCGACGCGGCGGATCAGCGGTCGGGCATACCGGCGCGCCGACGCAACGCGGCCACGTCGGTGACGACGATCCGCCGTCCCTCGGTACGCAGCCAGCCGCGGTTGGCGAACGACCCGATGGCCTGGTTGACGCTCTGTCGTGAGCCGCCGGCCATCTCGGCGAGCTGGCTCTGGTTGAGCTCGATGGTGATCATCGGGGCCTGGCTCTCACCGGCCAGCCGGACCAGCGTCTTGGCCACCCGGCCGGGCAGGTCGAGGAAGACATGGTCGGCGTTCTGCTCGGTGAGCCGCCGGATGAGGGCGCCGAGCGAGCGCATGACGGCGTCGAGGATGCGCGGGTTGGAGTGCACCAGCTCCATGAACGCGCCGCGGGACAGGGCCAGCGCGGCGCAGTCCTCGATCGCCTCGGCCGACGCCGACCGGGTCGAGGCGTCCAGGAGGGACACCTCACCCAGTACGTCGGGCGGGCGCGCCACCGTCATCACGGCCCGTTCGCCGGTCGGCGCCGTACGGAACACCGCGACCGCCCCGCGCCGCAGCACGATGAGCGACTCACCGGGGTCGTTCTCGACGAACAGCAACTGGCCCTTGCGGTAGGTGCGGGGCACCGCCGCGGCGATCACCCGTTGGCGCACCTCTGGTTCGAGACCGGCGAACAGCTCGACGCCCGAGAGCGCGTCACCCGGATCCGGCAGGCGAACCTCCACGGTCCAACCCCTCCCCGGTAAGGAACATGGTCATGTCCGGCTCACCCGGCCCCGGGTCCACTTCGGTCGGCGGCGGATGAACGGACACCATCACAATAGGCGGTGCCGGTGTCAACATCAGATCATGACGCTCCTGTCGGGTGGTGTACAGCCCCGGAATCGATTACGTGACACTCCTGTGCCCTTGGCCGGGACATGCTGTGCACGGATCCGCCGACGGGTGGGGGCCGCACGGGGGCGCGGCGGATCGGCGCCGAGGGGAACCGCGGCCGGCCGGAGGGTGGCACGTGACGTGCCACCCTCCGCCGGACGTGCACTGACCGTTATGGATCGGCTTCCGGTCGGTCAGGCGGGTGGGCCGACGGCGGGTGCGGCCCGGTGGCCGCCCCGACGGTCCGGCGTGCGGACCGGTCGGCGAGGATGGCGCCGATGACTTACCGCTACTTCTACGACTGCGAGTTCATCGAGGACGGGCGCACGATCGACCTGGTGTCGATCGGCGTCGTGGATGAGTTCGGCCGCGAGTTCTACGCCGTGTCCACCGAGTTCGACGGCGCCCGGGCCATCCCGTGGGTGCGCCGCAACGTGCTCGACCGGCTCCCGTCGCCCGCCGACCGGGCCTGGCGGTCCCGCGAGCGCATCCGTGCCGACCTGCTCGAGTTCCTGGTCGAGCCGGTCCGCGGCCGGGCGGGGGAGGAGATCGAGCTGTGGGCCTGGTACGCGGCGTACGACCACGTCGCGCTGGCGCAACTCTGGGGCCCGATGACCGCCCTGCCCCGGCAGATCCCGCGGTTCACCAAGGACCTCCGTCAGCGGTGGGACGACCTGGGTCGGCCGGCCCTGCCGAAGGCGCCGGCCGACCAGCACGACGCACTGGTGGACGCCCGCCACAACCTGGACCGCTGGCAGACCCTCTCCCGCCCGCCAAGGTCCGCGTGATCAGGGACCGGTTCGCGCGTGTCGTCGGCGCGTCGTGGTTACAGCTCCCTGATCACGGCGATCACGGCGGGACACGCTGGATTCATCCATAGCGGGGCGACTACAGTGCGCAATGACGGCCCGCCCCGGGCCGGCAATGATGCCGAGACTTCGCTCCTGGGGCTTGGATGGGCTTACCTTTAGCTCCTGGAGGATCAGCAGATCATGCGTATCGGCGTGCTCACCGGTGGTGGTGACTGCCCAGGTCTGAACGCGGTGATCCGGGCTGTGGTGCGCAAGGGCGTCGCCACTTACGGTCACGAATTCGTTGGCTTCCGTGACGGCTGGCGCGGCCCGCTCGAAGGGCTCACCAAGCCCCTCGGCATCCCGGAGGTCCGGGGCATCCTGCCGCGCGGCGGCACCATCCTCGGCTCCTCCCGGACCAACCCGTTCAAGATCGAAAACGGTGTCGAGCGGATCAAGAACAACCTCGCGGAGCAGGGCGTCGACGCGCTCGTCGCGATCGGTGGCGAGGACACCCTCGGCGTCGCCACCAAGCTCCACGAGCTGGGCGTGCAGGTCGTCGGCGTGCCGAAGACGATCGACAACGACCTCGGCGCCACCGACTACACCTTCGGTTTCGACACCGCTGTCAACATCGCGATGGAGGCCATCGACCGGCTGCACACCACGGCCGAGAGCCACCACCGCACCCTGGTCGTCGAGGTGATGGGCCGGCACGCCGGCTGGATCGCGCTGCACGCCGGCCTCGCCGGCGGCGCCAACGTCATCCTCCTGCCCGAGCGGCAGTTCGACGTCGACCAGGTCGCCAACTACGTCGAGAAGCGCTTCGAGAAGCAGTACGCCCCGATCGTGGTCGTCGCCGAGGGCGCCCAGCCGCTCGACGGCCAGATGGTCCTGCACAACCAGGAGCTCGACGCCTTCGGCCACGTCCGCCTCGGCGGCATCGGCCAGTGGCTCGCCGAGCAGATCGAGGCCAAGACCGGCAAGGAGGCCCGCACCGTGGTGCTCGGGCACATCCAGCGCGGTGGCACGCCGAGCGCCTTCGACCGGGTGCTCGCCACCCGGCTCGGCCTCCAGGCGATCGACGCGGCCAACGACGGCGACTGGGGCAAGATGGTCGCGCTGCAGGGCACCGACATCGTGCGGGTGCCGCTGGCCGAGGCGACCCGCGAGCTGAAGACCGTGCCGCTGGAGCGCTACACCGAGGCCGAGGTCTTCTTCGGCAGCTGATCCGGCAATCCGCCGCGACCCGTCCGGCCCGCCGTCACCGGCGCGGCCGTCGGGTCGCGGCGTGCGCGTCGGGCTGTCGGGGCGCGGCGCGCTTTCCCGGCCCGTCGGCCGGGTTGCCATGCTGGTACGTGCGGCACCGGACGGTGCCGGTGGAACGGAAGAGGTGGCGGGCGTGGCGGTGGGTGTGCACACGGTGGCGGTGATCGGCGCCGGGAAGATCGGCGAGCTGATGCTCTCCGGACTGCTGCGTGCCGGCTGGCCGGCCGGCAGGCTGCTGGCCACCACCCGTCGACCCGAGCGTGCCGAGGAGTTGGCCGTCCGGTACGGCGTACGGGTCGTCGACAACCTCACCGCGATCGGCGAGGCCGACGTGCTCGCGGTGGCGGTCAAGCCGCAGGACGCCGCCAACCTGCTGGACGACATCGGCCCCAAGGTGCCGGCCGACAAATTGGTGATCTCGCTGTGCGCCGGTCTGCCCACCGCGTTCTTCGCCCGGCGGCTGCCGGAGAACACCCCGGTGGTCCGGGTAATGACCAACACCCCGGCCCTGGTCGACCAGGCCATGACGGCGATCTCGGCCGGCCCGCACGCGACCGCCGAGCACCTGGCGCTGGCCGAGGAGATGTTCACGCCGCTCGGTGCGACGATCCGGGTGCCGGAGTCGCAGCAGGACGCCGTCACCGCGCTGTCCGGCTCCGGGCCGGCGTACTTCTATCTGCTGGTCGAGGCGATGGTCGACGCCGGCATCCTGCTCGGACTGCCGCGCCAGGTCGCCCACGAGCTGATCGTGCAGACCGCGATCGGCTCGGCGGTCATGCTCCGCGACTCCGGCGAGCATCCGGTGAAGCTGCGTGAGGCGGTCACCTCGCCGGCCGGCACCACGATCTCGGCGATCCGGGAGCTGGAGAACCACGGCGTACGCGCCGCGATGCTCGCCGCCCTCGAGGCCGCCCGCGACCGGGCCCGCGAGTTGGCCGCGCAGAACGAGAACTGATTCATTCACGTCTTCCGAGGCGCCCGGAACGCGGCCGTCCGGCCGGCGCCGGATTCACTCATGCCGGCGGGGTTCCGTCCGAGGCCGCCGGGCACTAGATTCATCACTAGCGGTAGCGACATCGATACTCTTCGGAGGTCTGATCTCCCCGTGCCGGACCGCGACTTCCCCCGCGCCGGCACCCGAGTCGGACAGATCCGATCCGGCCCCCCATCGGATCGGCGCTGACGGCTCTCCGGAGACGGCCGACGTCGCGCGAGCGTACGGCGGCCGGTGTGATCCGGATGGCGGTGGACGGGTCACCGCCGCGGTGGGCGGCAGCCGGCCGTCCGTCGCGGCCCGGTGACCCTCCACCGTCGCGGTCCGGCGAACGGCCAGTAACCTGCCCGACCAACCGATGGCGCATACTGTCCGTCGTGTTCACCATCGCCCAGGCGCGCCACCTGATCGCCACGCTGCGCCCACGGATCGACGAACTCATCACCCTGCGCGCCGACCTCGCCGAACTGCGCGCCGATCTCGCCGACGGCGCCGGCAGTCCGCTCGGCGGGCTGCCCGAGATCAAGGGGCTCGAGGCACGCATCCACGGCATCCTCGACGAGTTCAACGAGCACGACATCCAGGTCAAGGGCTTCGCCCCGGTGCTGCTCGACTTCGCCGGCGAGCGCGACGGGCGTCCGGTGCTGTGGTGCTGGCTGGAGGGGGACACCGACATCCGGTGGTACCACCGCCTCGAGTGCGGCTTTCCCGGCCGCCGCCGGATCTGACCCGTCCCGCACGGAGGCGGCACCCGACCGCACCGCCGACCCGCCCGACCCGTCCGGCCGGCGGCGGCCGGATGTCGTACCGGCGCTCTAATCTCGGGCCGGTCCACGCGGCCGGCGCGTGGTGCGAGCAGACGGGGAGAGGGCATTGGGCACCTGGGACATCGGGCCGTTCGACAACGACAGGGCCGCCGACTGGAGCGGCGAACTCCACGACGCGGCCCCGACCGACCGGGCCGGGATCATCGAGCGGACCCTGCGCGACGTCGCCGCGGAGACCGGCTATCTCGATGGCTACTTCGCCTCCGGTGCCATCGCCGCGGCCGCGGTGGTCGCGTCGCAGTTGCCGGGCGGGCCGAAGATCGAGTCGGCGTACGCCCCCGACTTCCTGACCGGCGGTGGAACCCTCGCCCTGCCCGGGCATCTGCCGGCGCTGGCGGTGCGGGCACTGGACCGGATCGTCGCCGACGACTCGGAGTGGAAGGACCTCTGGGCCGACTCCGGCGCGCTCGACAAGGCCGTCGCCGAACTCGGGCCGATCCGGGCCGCCCTGACCGGCGCGGCCCGCTGACCGGCCCGCTGACCGGTCCATTGGCCGGCGCGGCCGTCCGGCCTCGCTGACCGACCGCGCCCGCCCGGCCGGTGCCGGGCGGGCGCACTCTCAGCGGGGCAGCACCTTCTCGATGGCGGCGGCCAACTCCGCCGAGTCCGGCTCCATCCGTGGGCTGAACCGTCCCACGACGGTGCCGTCCGGCGCGACCAGGAACTTCTCGAAGTTCCACCGCACGTCGCCGGCGTGCCCCTCGGCGTCGGCGGTGTCCACCAGCGCCGCGTAGAGCGGGTGCCGGTCCGGTCCGTTGACGTCGACCTTCTCCGTCAGCGGGAACGTCACGCCGTAGTTGACCTCGCAGAACTCGGCGATGTCCGGCGCGCTGCCCGGTTCCTGGCCGGCGAACTGGTTACAGGGCACGCCGAGCACCACCAGCCCGCGCGACCCGTACGTCTCGTGCAGGTTCTGGAGGCCGGCGTACTGCGGGGTCAGGCCGCAGCGCGAGGCGACGTTGACCACCAGCAGCGCGTTGCCGCGGTACTGGGCGAGGTTCGCGGAGCCGCCGGTGAGGGCGTCGATTTCCGTGTCGAAGACGGTCATGGCGCCGAGGTTACCGGCCGGTCCGGTCGGCCGGATGGACTGTCGTCGGCCGGGCGGTGGTCGCCGCCGGCCGGGGCGCGCCGACCACAGGAGAACCGGTAGCCAACCTCAAGACATCCAGAAATCTAAAAATGGACATCTTGACGAAGTGTTAAACCCGTGAGTAGCGTCTCACTAGCTTTTTGGAAAGTTTCCTAACTGTTTGGGGAGACGCCACATGAAGAGATCCCTCCGCCGCGCCATGTGGGCCGGCGCCGTGGCGGCGCTGGTCGTCGCCGCGGTCCCGGTCACGTCGGCCTTCGGTGCCGGCAGCCTCACCACCACCTTCGCCGCCTCCTCGGACTGGGGCTCCGGCCACGAGGTCAAGGTCACCGTCACCAACGGCACCACCAGCCCGGTCAACACCTGGCGGATCGAGTTCGACCTGCCGGCCGGCACCACGATCAGCAGCTTCTGGGACGCCGACGTGACCCGTACCGGCAACCGCGTCGTGGCCGTCAAGAAGAGCTGGGCCGGCGCGCTCGCGGCCGGCGCCTCGACCAGTTGGGGCTACATCGCGACCGGCGCCTACCGGGCGCCGACGAACTGCACCGTCAACGGCGCGGCCTGCGGCGGCGGCACCCCGCCGACCACCCCGCCGCCGACCACGGCGCCGCCCACGACCGCACCCCCGACCACGCCGCCGCCCACCACCCCGCCACCGACCACCCCGCCGCCGCCCGGCGCCAAGAAGGTCGTCGGCTACTTCGTGCAGTGGGGCACCTACCAGCGCAACTACCAGGTGAAGAACATCCACACCAGTGGCTCCGCCGCGAAGATGACGCACATCCTGTACGCCTTCGCCAACACCACCGGCGGCCGCTGCACCATCGGCGACAGCTACGCCGACTACGAGAAGGCGTTCACGGCGGCGGACAGCGTCGACGGTGTCGCCGACACCTGGGACCAGCCGCTGCGCGGCAACTTCAACCAGCTCAAGAAGCTCAAGCAGATGTACCCGCACCTGAAGGTCATCTTCTCGGTCGGCGGCTGGACCTGGTCCGGCGGCTTCACCCAGGCCGCGCAGAACCCGCAGGCGTTCGCCGACTCCTGCTACAACATGGTCAACGACTCCCGCTGGGCCGGCGTGTTCGACGGCATCGACATCGACTGGGAGTACCCGAACGCGTGCGGCCTGACCTGTGACAACAGCGGCCCGAACGCCTTCAAGAACGTGATCTCGGCGCTGCGGACCAAGTTCGGCCCGAGCAAGCTGGTCACCGCGGCGATCACCGCCGACGGCAGCAACGGCGGCAAGATCGACGCGGCCGACTACGCCGGCGCGATCAACAACCTCGACTGGATCATGCCGATGACGTACGACTACTTCGGCGCCTTCAACGCACAGGGGCCGACGGCGCCGCACTCGCCGCTGACCTCGTACACCGGCATCCCGCAGGCCGGTTTCAACTCCGACGCGGCGATCCAGAAGCTGAAGAGCAAGGGCGTCCCGGCCAGCAAGATGCTGCTCGGCGTCGGCTTCTACGGCCGCGGCTGGACCGGCGTCACCCAGACCACGCCCGGCGGCACGGCGACCGGCCCCGCGCCGGGCACCTACGAGCAGGGCATCGAGGACTACAAGGTCCTCAAGAACACCTGCCCGGCGACGGCGACCATCGCCGGCACCGCGTACGCCAAGTGCGGCAGCAACTGGTGGAGCTACGACACCCCGAGCACCATCACCGGCAAGATGACGTACAGCAAGAACCAGGGGCTCGGCGGAGCGTTCTTCTGGGAACTCTCCGGTGACACCAGCAACGGCGAGCTGATCACCGCGATCCGCAACGGCCTCAACTAAGACGGTCCCGCCCGGGGGCGGGCCGACGCAGGAATCCCACAGGGGCGGGGAACCGGGTTGCCGGTTCCCCGCCCCGCGTCGTCGTACCGGAATATCGGTCGCGGGCCGCGACGTTCCCGCCTAACGTGACCACCATGTTCGGCACCGTCGGCTTCGGATGGCCCGCAGGTTCGCACCTGCCGGCCGTCGCCGACGTGTGCCCGTGGTTCGCGGATACCCGAGGCTGACCCTCCTCCAGCCCAGCAGAACCACGGAGGAGGGTGGCCCGTCCGGACGGCGCCGCCCCGTTTCTCCCGGCGACCCCGTCCCGCGCGGTTCTGACGCGTGCCGGCCCCGGCAACCGCCCGCGTACGTCGCCCGCCGACCCGAACCTCCACAGTGGAGCTTCAGCATGGCCAAGAGCCAGTTCACGCGTACCAAGCCGCACCTCAACATCGGCACGATGGGCCACGTCGACCACGGCAAGACCACCCTGACCGCCGCCATCACCAGGGTCCTCGCCGACCGCGACCCGACCGCCAACCGGTACGTCTCCTTCGACGGCATCGACCGGGCGCCGGAGGAGGTCGCACGGGGCATCACCATCAACATCGCCCACGTCGAGTACGAGACCGCGACCCGGCACTACGCCCACGTGGACATGCCGGGCCACGCCGACTACGTGAAGAACATGATCACGGGGGCGGCGCAGGTCGACGGGGCCGTCCTCGTCGTCTCCGCCCTCGACGGCGCGATGCCGCAGACCCGCGAGCACGTCCTGCTCGCCCGGCGGGTCGGCGTGCCGTACCTGGTGGTGGCGATGAACAAGGCCGACGCCGTCGACGACCCCGACCTGCTCGACCTGGTCGAACTCGAGGTCCGCGAACTGCTCACCGAGTACGGCTTCCCCGGCGACGAGGTGCCGGTCGTACGCGTCTCGGCGCTGCGCGCGCTCGAGGGCGACCCGCGGTGGACGGCGTCCGTCGTGGAGCTGCTCGACGCCGTCGACCGGTACGTCCCGGTGCCGCCCCGCGAGCTGGACCAGCCGTTCCTGATGCCGATCGAGAACGTGCTCACCATCTCCGGGCGGGGCACCGTCGTCACCGGTGCTATCGAGCGCGGCACGCTGCGGGTCGGCGACCAGGTCGAGGTGGTCGGCCTCGGGCCCACGCTGTCCACCGTCGCCACCGGGCTGGAGACGTTCGGCCGCTCGTTGCCGGTCGCCGAGGCCGGCGACAACGCCGCGATCCTGCTCCGCGGGGTCAAGCGCGACCAGGTGCAGCGCGGCCAGGTGGTCGCGTTGCCGGGCAGCGTCACGCCGCACCGGCGGTTCGCCGCGCGGCTGTACGCCCTTACCACCGCCGAAGGAGGCCGGCACACGCCGTTCCTGGCCAACTACCGGCCACAGTTCTACTTCCGGACCACCGACGTGGTCGGCACGATGCGGCTCGCCGCCGACACGTCGATGGTGCTGCCCGGGGACACCGTCGACCTGACGGTGGAGCTGGGCCGGCCGGTGGCGATGCACGAGGGGCTCGGCTTCGCGGTCCGCGAGGGCGGCCGTACCGTGGCCGCCGGCACGGTGACCACCCTTCTCGACTAGCCCGGCCCTGCCCGGCCCGCCCGCACTGCTCCGCCCCCGTCCGACCCCGCCCGCTCCGACCCCGCCCGCCGGTCCCGCCCACGCCGTTCCGTCCGCTCCGTCCCGGCCCGCCCGGCCCGCCCGCGTTGATCAAGGACTTGTCGTGGCAGAACGTGCCTGTTTTGCCAGAAACATCCCCTTGATCGACGGGGCTGGGCGAGGGGCAGAGCGAGGGCCGGGCGGCGGGGCGGGCGAGAGGGGCGGGCGGCGGGCCGGGCGAGAGGGGCGGGCGGCCGTCGGGCGGGGGCTGGGGCGGGGCGGGCGTAGGGCGGGGAAGTGGGGGACCGGCGTGTGGGAGACTCGCCGGGCAAGCTCGTGGTCTGCGGGAGGGCGTGTGCGACGGGGCGGGGTGCTGTTCGGGGCCGTACTGCTGGGCGCGGCGCTGGCCGGCTGCGGCGACAGCAGCTCGGACGAACCGACCCCGGATGCCGGTGAGCGCGCCCGGGAACGGGTGCAGGCCTACCTCGACGCGATGAAGGCGAAGGACGTCGCCGCCGGCCGGGCCCAGCTCTGCGCCGCCATGCAGGCCACCTTCGACCGGATCGCCACCGGGCCCAACGGCGACTTCGCCGCCCACTTCACCGTCCCGGACGCCACGATCGACAGCGTACGCGCGGAGGGTGCCCACCAGCTGGTCGACGCGACGGTCACGGTCGCCGTGGCGGGGGAGCCCGGCCCGGTCGGGCTGGTCTTCACCGTCACCCTCGTCGACGGACACTGGTGCATCTCCGACGAGGTGCCCACGCCGGCCCCGAAACCGGACGACGAGGCGCCGACGCCGGCATCGACCCCGTCCCCGAGCCGGGCCGGCCCGGCCGGACCCGCTCCGAGCACCTGACAGCGACCCGTCTCACGCTGCGAAACGCGTACCCTCGGCGGTCGTCACAGGGGCCACCCACCGTACGCTTGCACGCATGCGCCAAGAGTGGCATCAGCTGAGCCATCCCGGGGTCGGTAGCCCCGGCCTGCAGACCACCCGCCCGTCGACCGACTCGGCCGAGGACGCCGCCCTCGGACTCGACCGGTGGCGTGAGCTGCCCCGGGCGCAGACCCCGCCGTGGCCGGACCCGGCCGCGGTCACCGACGTCTGCCGCGTGCTCGACAACGTGCCGTCGATCGTCGCGCCGTACGAGGTCGACCTGCTGCGTGAGCGGCTGGCCCTGGTTGCCGACGGTAAGGCGTTCCTGCTCCAGGGCGGCGACTGCGCCGAGACGTTCATCGACAACACCGAGAGTCACCTGCTGGCCAACGCCCGCACCCTGTTGCAGATGGCGGTGGTGCTGACGTACGGGGCGTCGCTGCCGGTGGTGAAGGTGGCCCGGGTCGCCGGGCAGTACACCAAGCCGCGTTCGTCGCCGACCGACGCGCTCGGCCTGCCGGCCTACCGCGGCGACATG
This sequence comes from Polymorphospora rubra, assembly GCF_018324255.1. Classification (GTDB taxonomy): domain Bacteria; phylum Actinomycetota; class Actinomycetes; order Mycobacteriales; family Micromonosporaceae; genus Polymorphospora; species Polymorphospora rubra. The sequence continues at coordinate 477,676 of NZ_AP023359.1, read as the reverse complement.
ATCAACTCGCTGGAGCCGACGCCGGAGGCCCGGATCGCCGACCCGCAGCGCATGATCCGGGCGTACGCCAACTCGGCCGCCGCGATGAACATGCTGCGGGCCTACCTCAACGGCGGCCTCGCCGACCTCCACGGCCTGCACGACTGGAACAAGGACTTCGTCCGCAGCTCGGCCGCCGGCGAGCGGTACGAGGCGATCGCCCGCGAGATCGACCGGGCGCTCGCCTTCATCCAGGCCTGCGGGATGACCGACGACGAGGCGCTGCGCAAGGTCACCCTGTTCTGCTCGCACGAGGCGCTCGCCCTGGAATACGACCGGGCACTGACCCGGGTCTCCGGCAGCCGGGCGTACGGCCTGTCCGGGCACTTCCTCTGGGTCGGCGAACGCACCCGCCAGCTCGACGGCGCGCACATCGACTACATCTCCCGGATCGCCAACCCGGTCGGGGTCAAGCTCGGCCCGACCACCAGCCCCGAGCAGGCGATCGAGCTGTGCGAGAAGCTCAACCCGGACAACGTGCCGGGCAAGCTCACGCTGATCAGCCGGATGGGCAACCACAAGGTACGCGACGCGCTGCCGCCGATCGTCGAGAAGGTGACCGCCGCCGGCGCCCGCGTGGTGTGGCAGTGCGACCCGATGCACGGCAACACCCACGAGTCGTCCAACGGCTACAAGACCCGGCACTTCGACCGGATCGTCGACGAGGTGCTCGGTTACTTCGAGGTCCACCGGGGCCTGGAGACCCACCCCGGCGGCCTGCACGTCGAGCTGACCGGTGAGGACGTCACCGAGTGTCTCGGTGGCGCCCAGGCGATCCAGGACATCGACCTGCCGGGCCGCTACGAGACCGCCTGCGACCCCCGGCTGAACACCCAGCAGTCACTGGAGCTGGCCTTCCTGGTCGCGGAGATGCTCCGTGGCTGACCAGACCGACCGGCCCGTCGTCGACCTGCGGTCCGACACCGTCACCCGACCCACCGCACAGATGCGTGCCGCGATGGCCGCCGCCGACGTCGGTGACGACGTGTACGCCGAGGACCCGACCGTCAACGCCCTCGAGGCCGAGGTGGCGGCGCTGTTCGGGCACGAGGCGGCGCTGTGGGCGCCGACCGGCTCGATGGCCAACCAGATCGCGCTGCAGCTGCTCGTACCACCGGCGCACGAACTGCTCTGCGACGCCGACGCGCACGTGGTGACGTACGAGGTCGGGGCCGCCGCCGCGTACGGCGGGGTGTCGTCGCGGACCTGGTCCGCCGTTGGCGCCGACATCGACCCCGACACGATCGCGGCGATGATCCGCCCCGACGGCTACCACGCGGTGCCGACCCGGGCCATCGCCGTCGAGCAGACCCACAACCGGGGCGGCGGCGGAGTGGTTCCGCTGGCCACCCTGCGCGCCCTACGCGGGATCGCCGACCGGGCCGGCGTGGCGCTGCACTGCGACGGTGCCCGGATCTGGCACGCGCACGTCGCCGACGGGGTGCCGCTGCGGACGTACGGCGAGCTCTTCGACACCCTGTCGGTCTGCCTCTCCAAGGGCCTCGGCGCGCCGGCCGGCTCGGTGATCGTCGGCAGCGCCGAACGCATGGCCCGGGCCCGGGTGATCCGCAAGCGGATGGGAGGCGGCCTGCGCCAGGTCGGCGTCCTCGCCGCCGCCGGCCGGTACGCGCTCGAACACCACGTCGGGCGGCTCGCCGACGACCACGCCCGCGCCGCCCGGCTCGCCGAGGCGATCGCGCCGTTCGGAGTGCTGGCCGGCCCGGTACGCACGAACATCGTGCCGCTGGACCTGTCGAAGTCGCCGCTCGACGCCGCCGGCGTGGCGGCCGCCGCCCGCGCCGAAGGCGTGCTCGTCTCGGTGCTCGGCCCGTACATCGGCCGCCTGGTCACCCACCACGACGTCGACGACGCCGGCATCGACCACGCGATCGAGGTACTGACCCGCGTCCTGCGCGGCTGACCGCACGAAAGAGCCGGGCCCGCGGGCCCGGCTCTTTCGTTTTCGTACGTCAGACCTCGGGGTGCTCGGTCACGTTCTGGAGGTAGATCGCCTCACCGAGCTTCTCGATCAGCCCGAGCTGGGTCTCCAGGTAGTCGACGTGGTGCTCCTCGTCGGCCAGGATGTCCTCGAAGATCCTCGCCGAGGTCGTGTCACCGATCGAACGCATGTATTCGATGCCGCGGCGCAGCCGGTCGACCGCCTCGACCTCGATCTTCATGTCGCACTCGAACTGCTCCCTGACCGTCTCACCGATCCGCAGCGCGAAGAGCTTCTGGTAGTTCGGCAGGCCCTCGAGGAACAGGATCCGGTCGGTCAGCACCTCGGCGTGCTTCATCTCGTCGATCGACTCGTGTCGGGTGTGTTTCGCCAGCTTGGTGTAGCCCCAGTTCTCCTGCATCTTGGCGTGGAGGAAGTACTGGTTGATCGCGGTCAGCTCCGCGGTCAACTGCTCGTTCAGAAACTCGATTACCCGGCTGTCGCCTTGCATGACAAAACCCCCACAAGAGTTACCTGTGGGGTAAGCCTACTCGGCCGTACAGGTCAGGCGGCCATCGTGACGAGCGTGTCGGTGCTGGTCTCCTCCTCGATCAGGTCACAGATGCGGTCCAGGCAGGTGCCGCACCCGGTGCCGGCGCCGCAGGATTCCCCCACCGACTCCTCGCAGCGCGCGCCGAGGCGGATCGCGGTGCGGACCTCGCCTTCCCGGACGCGGGCGCAGATGCAGACGTACATGAGGGGCGCCTTCCTGTGGTTAGGCTGACCTCAGTAAGGCTGCCCTAAAGGTGGGTGGTCGCGCAAGGAGTCCGTGAGATATCACCCCGATCGGACGAGCTGCGTTATCTGGCTGTGTTGGCTGGCTGTGTTGGCTGGCTGTGTTGGCTGGCCTCGGCTTCGCCTCGGCGGCTCGCTCCGCTTCGCGCCGCCCTATGCACCGTCTTCGCCCTGCGGGCATGACGGCTTCGCCGCATGTCCTCGGGCTCCAGACGGTGCGGCGGCGCTCGGTCGACTCGCACCGTGAGTTGCGGTCAACCCTGTCCGCCATTTGCTGCGCCAGGGAGTTTCGGTCGGTGGTGGCTGCGGTGAAAGGGTCCCTGCTGGTGCTTCCGGACATCGGCATGCGCTCGCGCGGTCCAGGACGGGCGAATGATGGCCAATGTGCAATTTGTTCCGGCCAGTCGCAGCGGTGCCGTTGTTGATCTGGGCAAAAACCACCTAATCCGTGCGGGATAAGGTGGCTGACGCCCAGATCAACTGCGTCACTCTGCGAACCGCTCCGCCCACAAGAGACGTTCGGCGCATATCTCCCGGCCCGGTGAGCGGGTGGATGGAGATCTGCTGACGAACTGAGCGTGGCAGGGGTTATCCGCCGACGGAATAACCCCTGCCACGCTCAGTTCGTCAGCCAGAGCCGGAGCCAGAGCCGGAGCCGGAGCCGGAGCCGGAGCCGGGGTCGGGGTCGGGGTCGGGGTCGGGGTCGGGCGTGCGCAGGGCCGGGCCAGGCCAGACCCCGACAACGGCCCACCCATCACGGCCCCTCGGCCGCAGGCTCGGACGGCCCTTGCCCGCAACCCCGTTCCAACCCGACACGGATCGGCGAAGCAATCGGCGGACCGCAGTAGACCGCAACTCACGGCGCGAGTCGACCGAGCGCCGCCGCACCGTCTGGAGCCCGAGGACATGCGGCGAAGCCGTCATGCCCGCAGGGCGAAGACGGTGCATAGGGCGGCGCGAAGCGGAGCGAGCCGCCGAGGCGAAGCCGAGGCCAGCCAACTCAGCCAGCCAACTCAGCCCCGCAGTTGTTGGAGGGTGGCGATGTCGGTGGCGTGGCCCTCGCTGGGGGTTTCCACGATCACCGCGACGCCCGCGGTCGCCGGGTGGCGCATCAGTTCCGCGAACGCCGGTTCGCCGATCGTGCCCTTGCCGATCGTCTCGTGCCGGTCGCGGGTCGACCCACAGGTGTCCCGGGAGTCGTTGGCGTGCACCAGCCACAGCCGGTCGTCGCCCACCGCCGTGACCAGCGAGTCGAGGGTGGCGGTCATTCCGCCCGGGCTGGCCAGGTCGTGTCCGGCGGCCCAGGCGTGGCAGGTGTCGAAGCAGACGCCGAGCCAGGGGTGCCGGTCGACGGCGTCGAGGTACGGACCGAGGTGTTCGACCTTCGACGCCAGTGAGCGGCCGCCGCCGGCGCTGGGCTCGACGAGCAGTTTCGGGGCGCCGTCGGCGGCGGCCCGGTCGAGGAGGGGAAGCAGTGCTTCACGTACCTGCCGCATCGCGGTGTCGGCGTGGGCGGCGTCGACGGCGCTGCCGGCGTGGAACACGACTCCGGCGGCGCCGATGGCGGTGCCGCGCCGGAGCGCGTGTGCCAGGGTGGCGACCGAGCGTTCGACCGTGGCGGGGGTCGGTGAGCCGATGTTGACCAGCAGCGAGGCGTGGACGTACGCCGGGATGCCGCGTTCGGCGCACCCGGCCCGGAACAGTTCGTCCTGGGCCGGGTCGCCGGGCGGCAGCGCCCAGCCGCGCGAGTTGCCGACGTAGACCTGTACGGCTTCGGCGCCGGCGGCGTCGACGTACGGCAGGGCCGCTTTCGCGAGGCCGCCGGCGGTGGGTGTGTGGGAGCCGACCGGCCGGGTCACCGGCATGTCAGAAGCACCCGATGGCGATCTCGGTGCCGGGCGGCACCTCGGAGTTCTCGCCCGGCTGCTGGTAGGCGACGGTGCCGTTGGGGTTGAAGTCGACGCGTACGGTCAGGCCCTGTGCCTCCAGGGCGGCCTTGGCCTGCGGGCACGGCATGCCGATGACCCGCTGGACGACGACGGCCGGTGGCCCCTTGCTGACGTCGATCTTGACTTCGGCGCCGCGCTCCACGCCCGACCCGTCGGCCGGCTCCTGCCGCAGGACCTGGTCCTTCGGCTGGTCGGAGTCGACGTACGACTCGCGGGCGACCAGGCCGAGCCCGGCCAGGGTGGTGCGGGCCTCGGCGACGCTCTTGCCGACCAGGTTGGGGACGGTGATCGGCGCCCGGCCCTTGCTCACGAAGACGGTGATCTCGTCGCCGGGCTTGACCTCGGCGCCGACCGCCGGGTCGACCGCGATGACGGTGCCCTCCGGCAGGTTGTTGTCGTACCGGTCGGCGCCCTTGGTCACCTTCAGTTGGGCGTTCTCCAGGTCGAGCTGGGCCAGGTCGAACGTCTTGCCGACCACGTCGGGGACCTGGAAACGTTCCGGCCCGAGCGAGAGGACGAGCGTGATGGTGCCGCCCTTGAGGATCCGTTCGCTGGTGGGCGGGTCCTGGCTGAGCACCGTGTCGCGTTCGACGTTCTCGTCGTGCCGTGGGTCGCCGTACGTGATGGTGAAGCCGCCCCGGGCGGCCTGTTCCTCGGCCGCGGCCTTGGACATGTTGACCAGCTCCGGGGCCACCGTGTAGCGGCCGACGCCGAACCACCAGCCGCCGATCGCCGCCACCAGACCCAGGACCACGATCGCGGCGGCCACGGCCGTACGGCCCCGGCGGTCGCTCATCATGACCCGCCACATGGCCCGCAGGCGGTCGGGCAGCGGCGGGGTCTGCTCGGGCTCGGCGGCCCGCCGGCGGCGCGGCGGCTGTGGTGCGGCGCCGGCGGCCGGTGCGGCGCCCTTCTGGTCGGGCAGTCGGGCCCACGACGGCCGGTCGGCGGTCTGTACCGACGAGACGACCATGGTGGGCTGGGCGACCTGACGTAGTAGGGCCGTGTTGACGCTGGCGTTGCCGAGGTCGTCGCGGGCGCCCTGCACCTCGGACAGCAGCGCCCCGGCGTCGGTCGGACGTTCGCCGGCGTCGCGGCGGGTGGCGCGGGTGACCAGGTCGTCGAGCACCGACGGCAGGCCGGGCACGAACTTCGACGGCGGCGGTACGTCCCGGTCGACGTGCTGCCAGGCGACGTCGACCGGCCGGTCCCCGTCGTACGGCACCCGGCCGGTCAGCATCTCGAACAGCACGATGCCGGCGGAGTAGACGTCGCTGCGCGGGTCGGCCCGGCCCTCGGTGACCAGTTCGGGCGCCACGTACGCGACGGTCGCCATCAGCTGGCCGCCGTTCTCCTCGTCGGCGCTCGCCTCGACGGCGCGGGCCAGCCCGAAGTCGGCGACCTTGACGACGCCGTCGATGAGGTTGCCGGCCCCGCCGCTGGGCGCCTCGGCGACCAGTACGTTCTCCGGCTTCACGTCGCGGTGCACCAGACCGGCCCGGTGCGCGGCGGCGATGGCGGCGAGCATCTGGTCGAGGATCGCCAGCGCCTCGCCGGGGTTGAGCCGGCGGCGCTCGACGAGGATCTCGCGCAGGGTGCGGCCCCGGACGTACTCCATCACCAGGTAGGGCAGACCGTTGTGTACGCCCTGGTCGTAGACGGCCACCACGTTCGGGTGGGTGAGCCGGGCGATGGTCTTGGCCTCGTCGGTGAACCGGTCGACGAATCCGGCGAGCCGCGCCCGGGCGTCCGGCGCCTGGGTCGGATGGATGATCTTGAGAGCGACGGTGCGCTCGAGCCGCTCGTCCGTCGCGGTGTACACGGTCGCCATGCCACCACGGGCCACGCGCCCGCGGATGCGGTAGCGCCCGTCGATCAACGAGCCCAGCAGAGTGTCGGCGACCTGAATGTCCATCGGCAGGCAGTCTATGTGTCGGGTGGGTGACGGCAGAACAGGATGCCACAGCCGGTACCGAAGCGGTATGGGACGCGCCGCGCCGTGAGCGCGGGCGGACCGGCCGTGACGGCTGTCAGCCCTGGTCGGGCGTTGGCTGCGGGCTGGTCTCACCGGTCGGGCTCACCGTCGGCGACGCGGTCGGCGACGTCGTCGGGGAGCCGCTCGGCGATGTGGACGGCGTGGGGGTCGGCGTCGGCGACGCGGTCGGTGACGGCGGCGGCCAGGTCGGTGGAGGCGGGCTGGCCGCCGTCGGCGTCGGATCCGGGCACTCACAGCTCGGTGTCGGGCGCGGACCGGACTCCTCCGGCGTGCGCGACGGCTGCGCCGGGTCCGGCGTACCGGACGGCTCCGCGCTCGGACCGGCCGAGGTGGCCGGGCCGGTGCCCGGCGCGACCGGAGGCGCTCCCGAACCGTCCTGCGGCGCGTGGCCGCCCTGTTCCGCCACCGCCGGCACCGGGCCGGGCGAGCCGCCGGCCCGCTCGTCGCCCGTCGTGTCCAGGCTGCCGACCATCAGGTACGTCCCGGCCGTACCGGCGACGGCCAGCGCCCCGATCGACGAGGCGACCAGCAGCCGGCCGGGCGCCGCCGCGCGGGCCGGGCCGGCCGGGTCCGGCCGGGCCGCAGCCGCGGCGCCGTCGGACCGGACCGGGCCGGGCCCGCGGCGGCCCAGGTCGTATCGCAGCGATCGCCACGCGCCGGCAAGTTCATGGCGTACGCCCCGCCAGTTGCTCACGTCGAGGATCCTTCCGGCGGACGGCCCGAGGGGTACGGGACCGCCGCGCGAACGGGCGCGGCCGGCGCCGGACGGGACACCGGGCCGCGCGGGACATGGGGGAGGGCGAGGGGTGCCGACCGCAGGGTCGGTGGTGCGGGCCGGCGACGGCGTGACAGGGTGACCGGGTGACCGATTCCGTACCCACCGCCTCCGACGTCCCGGCGCGGGAGTGGCTGACGCTGCCCGCCGTCGCCGAACTGCTGGACATCACGATCAGCAAGGTGCACCAGATGATCCGCGAAGGCGCGCTGATCGCGGTGCGGCGCGACGGCATCCGGATGGTGCCGGCGGAGCTGGTGGCGAACCGCACCGTGCTCAAGCACCTCCCCGGCATCGTGACCGTGCTCCGTGACTCCGGGTACAACGACGAAGAGGCCCTGCGGTGGCTGTTCACGCCGGACGACACCCTTCCGGGTACCCCGGCGGTCGCGCTCGGCGGTGACCTGGCGACCGAGGTCAAGCGGCGCGCGCAGGCGCTCGGCTTCTGACCCGGCGCATGGGACATTTCGCCTACCTGGCGGTGCTCGCGGGGTGCCTGCTCGCCGCCATCTGGCTCGAACCGGTGTTCCGGGTCAACGTGCTGCGCCGGTGGCGCCGGCTGCTGCTCACCCTGCTGCCGGTCGTGGTCGTCTTCGTCGCATGGGACCTCGCGGCCATCGCCGCCGGCCACTGGAGCTTCGACCCCGACCAGATCACCGGGATCATGCTGCCCGGCGGGCTGCCCGTCGACGAACTGCTGTTCTTCATCGTCGTACCGGTCTGTGCGGTGCTCGGCTTCGAGGCCGTCCGGGCCGTACTGCGGTGGCGGGCCGGGGACGAGGCGTGACCTACACCGCCGCCGCGCTCGTCGGCGTACTCGGTGCGCTCGTCGTCGACCTGTTCGTGCTGCGTACCCGGCTGGTGCTGCGTGGCGTCTTCTGGGCGACGTACCCGATCATCGTGTTCTTCCAGCTGCTGTCCAACGGCGTCCTCACCGGACGGAACATCGTCCGGTACGACCCGGACGCGATCGTCGGGCTGCGGATCGTGTACGCCCCGGCGGAGGACCTGCTCTTCGGCTTCGCGCTGATCCTGCTGACCCTGTCGACGTGGGTGTGGCTCGGCCGGCGCGGCGTGCAGCGCACCCCGGTGGCCGGCGAGGGCAGCCGGGTCCTGAAACTGCTCCGCCCCGACCGCGACACCTGACCCCCGCCGCTGACCCCCGCTGCCCGCCCGCCCGCCCGTCGCCCCCGCTCCCCGCTCCCCGCTCCCCGCGATCTTGCAGTTGTCTCCCCCTTTTGTCGCGTTTGCCCGGCGACAAGTGCAAGATCGCGGGGAGGGAGGGGACGGGGGACGGGGGACGGGACGGGGACGGGGGACGGGAGTGGGGGTAAGGGGCGTGGGGGGCGGGAGAGTGAGGGGTCAGACGGTGCGGCGGGTGGCGGCGACCGCCAGGTCGACCAGGGTCCGGGCGGCCGTCGGCTCGACGTCCCCGGCGGCCAGCGCGGCGAGCGCGGTGTCGGTCAGTTCGGTGATCCGCCGCTCGGTGCGGTCCAGCGCGCCGCTGTCGACGATGACCGCCCGCAGCCGCTCGATCCCGTCCGCGTCGAGGTCCGGGGCGCCGAGCCGCCCGGCCAACTCGGCCCGGCCGGCGTCACCGGTCGCCTCGAAGGCGGCCGCCACCAGATAGGTGCGCTTGCCCTCGCGCAGGTCGTCGCCGGCCGGCTTGCCGGTCACCGACGGGTCGCCGAAGACGCCGAGGACGTCGTCGCGCATCTGGAACGCCTCGCCCAGCGGCAGCCCGTACGCCGAGTACGTCGCCCGCAGCGCCGCCGGGGCACCGGCCAGCGCGGACCCGATCAGCAGCGGCCGCTCGACGGTGTACTTCGCCGACTTGTAGCGGGCGACCTTGCCCGCCCGTTCGACCGACGTGTCCCCGGTGACCTGGGTGAGTACGTCGAGGTACTGCCCGACGGTTACCTCGGTGCGCATCTCGTCGAAGTCCGGCCGGGCCCGCGCCACCACCTCGGGGCGAGCCCGCAGCGGTGCAGCAGTTCGTCGGACCAGACGAGGCACAGGTCGCCGAGCAGGATGGCGGCCGAGTCGCCGTACCCGTCGGGGTTGCCCTGCCAGCCGGCGGCCCGGTGCTGGCCGGCGAACCGGCGGTGCACGGCGGGCTCGCCGCGCCGGGTGTCGGAGCGGTCCATCAGGTCGTCGTGGATGAGCGCGCTGGCCTGCACCAGTTCGAGCGCCGCGAGGCCGGTGACGACCTGGTCGGAGTCGGGGGCGCCGGCGCCGCGGTAGCCCCAGTAGCCGAACGCGGGGCGCAGGCGTTTGCCGCGCAGGAGGAAGGCGTCGAGCGCGTCGGCGACCGGGTGCAGCGCCGGGTCGACGTCGCTCATCCAGGCCCGCCGGCCGGCCAGGAAGTCGGCGAGCGCCCGGTCGATCCGCCGGCGCAGGTCGGCCCGGTCGACCGGGGACGACGGGGCGTGTTCGGCCGAGGGTACGGGGTCGACGTCGGTCACGCCATGACGCTAGCCGCCGCCGTCGGCCGCGCCGCCGCCACCCACACCTTCCCCGCGATCATGCAGTTGTCTCCGCCTTTTGTCGGATTTGTCGGGCGATAAGTGCAAGATCGCGGAAAGGGGGCGGGGTGGTCGAGAGGGAGCCGGTACGATCGCGGGGTGTCGCTCGGTCTTCCCTCCGTACTCCCCACGTCGCAACCGTCGATCGGGGATCTGATCCGCGCGCCCGGCCCGACCTTCTCCTTCGAGTTCTTCCCGCCGAAGGACGCCGACGGCGAACGGTTGCTGTGGCGGTCGATCCGCGAGCTGGAGCCGCTGCTGCCGTCGTTCGTCTCGATCACCTACGGGGCCGGCGGCTCGACCCGCGACACCACCATCGCGGTGACCGAGCGGATCGCGACCGAGACCACCCTGCTGCCGATGGCCCACCTGACCGCGGTCAACCACTCGATCGCCGAGTTGCGCAACATCGTCGGCCGGCTCGCCGCCGCCGGCATCCGCAACATGCTGCTCGTCCGCGGTGACCCGCCCGGCGACCCGACCGGCGAGTGGGTCCAGCACCCGGACGGGGTCCTCTACGCCGAGGAACTGGTCCGGCTGGTCCGCGAGTCCGGCGACTTCAGCGTCGGCGTCGCCGCCTTCCCGTACAAGCACCCCAGGTCGCCCGACATCGAGAGCGACACCGAGCAGTTCGTCCGCAAATGCCGGGCCGGCGCCGACTTCGCCATCACCCAGATGTTCTTCGACGCCGACGACTACCTGCGACTGCGTGACCGGGTCGCCGCCACCGGCTGCGACACCCCCATCGTCGCCGGCGTGATGCCGGTGACCCGGATGGGCACCATCGAACGCTCCGAGAAACTCTCCGGCGCCCCGTTCCCGAAGGCCCTCGCGGCCCGCTTCGAACGCATCGCCGACGACCCGGTCGCGGTCCGCAAGCTCGGCATCGAACTCGCCGGCGAGATGTGCCAGCGACTCATCGACGAAGGCATACCCGGCATCCACTTCATCACCCTCAACCGGTCGACCGCCACCCGCGACCTGTGGCAGCACCTGCGGGCCGGCGTACGGGTGTGACACGCCCGGGCCCGCCACCTGACCCGCCGTCCGACGGTTGAGCTGTGGTGGGCACCGCGCTGCTGAACTGGGACGACTACGCCCGCACCTGGGCCAGGCTGCACGGCGGGTTCGACCCGCGTGACGCCTCGGCGGTGGTGCGCGGCTGGCTGCGGCTCGCCTACCGGCTCGGCCGGATCCTCGGCCGGATCCGGGTCCGGCCCACCGCGGTCACCTTCGTCGGCGTCCTGCTGTCCGTCGGCGTACCCTTCTTCGCCCCACGCGGCGTCGAAGGGCCGCTGATCGCCGCCGGCTTCGTGCTGCTCGGTGCCGTCGCCGACAGTGCCGACGGTGCCGTCGCGGTCGTCACCGGCCGGGTCACCCGGATCGGATACGTCTACGACTCGTTCGCCGACCGGCTCGGCGAGGCCGCCTGGCTCGTCGCGTTCTGGCTGGTCGGCGCCCCCGGCCCGGTGGTCGCGGCCGCCGGCGGGCTGTCCTGGCTGCACGAGTACGTCCGCGCGCGAGCGGTCGGCGTCGGCATGAAGGAGATCGGCGTGGTGACCATCGGGGAGCGGCCGAGCCGCGTCTCGGTCGCGATCGTCGGCCTGCTGGCGGCCGGCGGCATCGGGTTCGTCGACCCGGACCTGGCCGCCGGCACGATGACCCTGGCCACGGTCGTGTGGGGCGTGATCGCCCTCGGCGGCCTGCTCCAGTTGCTCGGCGCCGTCCGCCGCGCATTGGGCAACGCATAGCTCCCCGGCCACCCGCCCCCACCGGGGACACCCCGCGTGGCGGGCTTCCGTTGATCAAGGAGTTGTCGTGGGCGACACGCCGCGACACACCCCACGACTTGTCCTTGATCAACGACCGAGGGGGCGCGGGGCGGCGCGGTGGGGCGGTGGGACGAAAGGCGTCAGGCGGGGCCGATCTCGGCCGCTACGATCTGGGCCGACAGGGCCACCATCGGCAGGCCGCCGCCCGGATGCGCCGACCCGCCGACCAGGAACAGGCCCTGCACCGGGCCGCGGTTCGCCGGCCGGAGCAGGCTGCCGGCCGTACCGTAGATCGCCCCGCCCGGGGCGGCGGTCGCACCGGCGAGGTCGGCCGGGGTGCGTACCTCCCGGAACAGCACCCGGTCCCGGACGTCGACACCGCGCGCGGCCAGCACGTCGAGCACCCGGTCGGCGTACGCGTCCGCCAGCCCCGGCCGGCGCCAGTCCACTCCGGACAGTGAGCGGGCCTGCCGGGGCGCGTTGACCAGCACGAACCACGCCTCGTGGCCGTCCGGCCGGACCGCCGGGTCGGCGGCGACGGTGACGAACACGGTCGGGTCGGCGGCCGGCCGGGCCGGCACACCCCGCCCCGGATCGCCGAACACCGCGTCGAACTCGGCGTCGTAGTCGGCGGGGAAGAACACGTTGTGGTGGGCCAGCTCGGAGTCGCCGCGTACGCCGAGCAGCAGCACGAACCCGGCCAGGCTGCGGTCGGCGAGCCCGGCCAGCCGGCGCGGGCTCGGCAGCAGGTCGCGGTAGACGGTCTGCGCGTCGACGTTGGCGACCACCACGTCGGCCGGCAGCGGGGCGGACACGCCGGCCAGCCGTACCCGGTGCACCCGGCCGCCGGCGGCGTCGATGCCGGTCACGGTTTCCCCGGTACGGACCTCCACCCCCAGGTCGAGGCAGCGGGACAGCAGCGCGTCGGCGAGCGTGCCGAGGCCGCCGCGCAGATACCAGCCGCCGAAGGCGAGTTCGGCGTACGGCACGGCGACCAGTGCCGCCGGCGCCCGGCGCGGGTCGGCGCCGGTGTAGGTCGCGTACCGGTCGAGCAGCACCCGCAGCCGGGGGTCGCGCAGGTGCCGGCGGCCGAGCCCACGCAGCGTGGTGCCGGGGGCGATGGCGGCGAGGTCGCGCAGCCGCCAGGCCAGCGGTGCCAGGGCGAGCGGCGAGTCGACGCTGCGACGCAGGATGTCCCGCCACGACGCGTCCCAGACCCGGCCGGCCCGCCGCCACAGCCGGCGCCAGTCGTCGGCGGCGGTCGGGCCGAGGGCCGCCGCGATCCGGCCGGCGAAGGTGTCCGGGTCGGCGCACGAGTCGAGTTTGGTGCCGTCGGCGAACGTGTGCCGCACGATCGGGTCCAATGGCACCGGATCGAGCAGCCCACCGAGGTCGAGGCCGCCGGCCGGGCCGCCGGTGGCGGCGAACAGGTCGGCGAAGACCTGCGGCAGCGTCAGCAGACTCGGGCCGGTGTCGAAGTGGAACGTGCCTTCCGGCGTCGTCCGGGTGTAGCGGCCGAGCTTGCCGCCGACCACACCGGACCGCTCGACGACGGTCACCCGGTGTCCGGTCGCCGCCAGCCGGGCCGCCGTCGCCAGCCCGCCGACCCCGGCACCCACCACCACGACCCGCGCCACGACCGTCCGCCCCTCCGTCCCCGCCGGGCCTCAGGCCACCGGCCGGCCGCGCCACGACAGCTGCCGCCGCCTGCGCAGATGGTACGACCGCGCGATCAGCCACCCGAACAGCACGACCGACACCGGGTGCGCCAACGCGTCCGGGAACGCCCGCCCCCCAGTCGCCCGCGCCGCCACCACCCGGCCGGCCACCCCGGCCAGCCACGCCGCCCCACCGGCCAGGGCCACCCCGAACCGGCCGGTGGCAGCGGCCGCCAGGCCGAGGACCGGCGGTACGGCGTACAGCAGAAGGAGCGTGACCACGACGGCGGCGGCGCCGGCCGGCGAACCGAACGACGCCCACATGCTCTTGGTGTAGCCGGCGGCCAGCTCGCGCCACGAGGTGTACATCCGGCAGTCGGCCAGCCCCGACCCGTCGGCGAGCGCGATCCGGCCGCCCGAGCGTTTCACCGTCCGGCCCAGTTCGATGTCCTCCAGCACCCGGTCGCGGACCGCCGCGTGCCCGCCGGCCCGGTCGTAGCCGGCCCGGTCGACGACCAGCAGCTGCCCGCCGGCGGCGGCCAGCGACGGGCGCGGCGAGCGTTCCATCGCCCGCAGCGGCAGGAACGTCAGCCACGACCACTGCAGCAGCGGCTGCACCAGCCGCTCGCCGGCCGACCCGGCGAGGATCCTCGGGTACGGCGTCAGCAGGTCCGCCGCCGCGTCCCGCAGGGCGGCGACGGACGCGGCGACGGCGTGCGGGGCGAGGACGACGTCGGCGTCGACGAAGACGAGCACGGTCGCGTCCGGGTCCGCGTGCCCGGCGAGCTGGTGGCAGGCGTACGGCTTGCCGAGCCAGCCGTCCGGTAGCGGTGCCCCGGACAGCAGCCGGACCCGGGGGTCGTCGCCGGCGACGGCGCGTACCGCGTCGGCGGTGCCGTCGGTGGAGTTGTCGTCGAGGACGACGATCTCGAGCCGGGCCACGCCCCGCTGGGCGAGCAGGGACGTGAGGCAGGGCGCCAACCGGGCCGCCTCGTCGCGCAGCGGCAGCAGCACGGCCACCGCCTCGTCGACGGGAGCCGGGTCGGTCGGCGGGCGGCGCAGCCACCTCGTCGCGTTGACCAGCGTGTGCAGGGTCAGCCCGGTCACCGCGACGGCGAGTGCGACCGCCAGCGCCGTCACGCGCCGACCCGGCCGGTGCGCCGGTCGCGGGCGGCGGCCCGGGCCAGCACCACCGCCAGCGGTACGGCCACCACCGCCATCGTCGCCGCACCCCACACCGCCGAGGCGGGCAGGTCGAGGAAGACCGCGTGGGCGAGCACGCTGGAGCCGTACGTCCACAGGTAGAGCGCGTACATCGGCCCGTCGCCGGCCCGGGTCACGCGGGCGGCCGGCGCGGCGACCGTCGCCAGTGCCGTCATCATCGCCAGCCCGACCAGCAGCCAGCCGACGTAGTTGCCGACCGGGATGCCGGGCAGCCCCGGCAGCGCCGGCGTCGGATCCTGCCACGTCCAGTAGCCCTCGGCGACCATCTGCGGATCGAGGAACAGGTCCCAGGTGGCCAGGCCCAGCGCGGCCAGCACCACCCGGCCGGGGCCCGGGCCGACCAGCCGGACCGCGGCCAGCCACGCCGGCCACGCCATCCAGGTCCAGGCCAGCGGGATGATCACCGGTACGCCGAGCAGCTTCGGCCCCAGCTCGCCGGAGTAGTCGTAGAAGCCGAACGGCACCCCGGTCGCGACCCCGACCGCCTCGACCGCCAGCCCGCCACCGGTCGCCACCAGCACCAGCGCCGCCGCCGTACCCGGCCCCCTGGTCAGCAGCGCGTGCCCGACCGACAGCAGGTAGCCGAGCACGACGGTGGCCACCGTCAGCCGGGCCCGCGCGGTGCCGTCGGTGAGCGGGTAGCCGATCTGCGCCAGCACCAGCACACCGAGCAGCAGCCACGGCAGCCCGGCCCGGACCCTGGTCACTGGGGCGGCGGCGACGGCAGCGGCAGATCCCGACCGAGTACGGCGAACGCCCGCTCGTCACCGGGGAAACGGAAGTCGCGCAGGATGTCGACGAACCCGAACCGCCGGTAGAGCCGCCACGCCCGGGACCGCTGCTCGTCGGCCTCCGGAGTGGACAGCAGCGTGGTCGCCCCGTTCGCCATCGTCAGCAGCGCCCGCAACTGCCGGGCCCCCAGACCGTGGCCCTGCGCCTCCGGCCGGACGTGCAGTTCCACGACCTCGAAGCAGTCGACCAGCCACCGCCGCCGCCCGGGTTCGGCCAGCGCCCGGCGTACCTGGTCGTGCCACCACTGGCCGCTACCGGACGTGTAGCCGTAGCCGAAGCCGGCCAACTGCCCGTCGGTGGTCAGGGTGGCGACCGCCCGGAACCCGGGCCGGCGTACGTGGGTCGCGATGTAGCCGCGCCGGGCCTCCAGCAACTCGGCCCGGTAGCCCATCGCCTCGCCGTAGACGGTCACGACATCGTCCAGCCGCCGTACGAGATCGTCCGGCTGCCACGACACCAACCTCACGCCCGCTCCTCACGTCCGTACCCGGTCATCCTCCGCCGGCCCCGCCCGAACCCGTCGCGGTCCAGCCGAGCACCGCCCGGTCACCGACGACGTCGCACACCTCGAAGCGGGCGAACAGTTCCTCGGCGTACCACCGCTCGACCGGGGTACGGGTGATCGCCGCCCGGTGCTCCGGGTGACGGTACGCGAACTCCACGAGATCCGTCGCGCTGCGCCATACGCTGACCGTGCCCTGCCAACCGACGGGTGCCTCGCCGATGCCGAAGCGGGCGAGCAGCCCCGGCGCCCCGTGCAGCGCCCGCGCCACCGGCGGAACCGCACGCCAGAACGTCAGTGCCCGGGCCGGCCGCAGCCGGGCCCGGGTCAGGGCGAGCACCGGCCCGCCGGTCGCCCCGCCGGGCGGGTCGCCGAACGGTCGTACCCCGGACCACTCGCCCCGGCTGGTGACCGGCCGCAGGTCGACGCGTACGCCGGCGGTGGCGATCCGCCGCCAGGACCGGGCGACCGGGCTCCCGTCGAAGCCGGCCGCCGCCGCCGGGTCGTCCCAGACGGTGACGGCGGCCCAGCGGGTCGGGTCGGCGTCGGCCGGCCCGAACCCGGTCCCGGTGCCCGTGCCGAGCAGCTTGCCGAACCGCACCCCGGGCAGGGCCCGCAGCCGCCGCGGATCGACCGCCATCCGGAGCAGTGCCCGGGGCACCGCCCGCCGCGGAACCCGCCACACGTGCAGCGTGACCAGTCCGGGTACGCCCCCGCGCTCGGTCACGTGCCTCCCTCGCTGCGCTCGGTCACGTGGCCACCTCGCTGCGCTCGGCGGCCCCGTGACGGGTGCTGAGTTTGCCGGTTCCCTCGCTGCGCTCGGTCACGCCACCTGGGCGGGCGTGCCGGCGGTGATCCGGACCAGTTCGTCGTACGTCGTCGGGAAGACCGCCCGGGGTACGCCGCCGGCCGCCCACACCTCGCCGTACCCGGCCAACGCCTTGTCGACGAGGGTGCGTACCGGCCCGGGGTGGCCGAGCGGGGCGACGCCGCCGATCGGCTGGCCGGTGTGGGCGCGTACGAACTCCGGGGTGGCCCGCCGCAGCGCGGTCACCCCGAGGTCGGCGGCGACCCGGGCGGTGTCGACCCGGTGCGCGCCGGAGGTCAGCACCAGCAGCGGTTCACCGTCGGCGTCGAAGATCAGCGAGTTGGCGATCTGGCCGACCTCGACGTCGAGCGCGTCGGCCGCCGCGGCCGCGGTGTGGACCGCGTCGGGCAGCATCCGGACCTGGCATCTGGCGCCGGAGCCGTCCCGGGCGTCGGCGTCGTCCAGCGCGTCCTGCACCGCTTGGACGTTCGGGTGTGCCTGCATGTCCCTATCTTGCTCGGTCGCCCGCCGGCGCCGGGTGCGGGGCGGTCGTCGGATCGTCGGCCCGGGGCGGAAAGGGTGGACCAGCCTGTAACCCCAATAGGGGCATGTCGGGGTTATGATTCCGGCGTCGGATCGGGCGAGGGGGCGTACGTGGGCGGACGGGTGCTGTTGCTGGCCACGAAGGACACCATGGCGTACTCGCGCCGGCCGGGCCACGAGGCCGTCGCCGACGGCGCCGGCCTGCTCCGGACCGTTCCCGCGCGACTGCTCACCGCCGAGGTGACCGTCGAGGACGTGCTGTGCGAGCCGAGTTGGGACACGACCCCGGCGACGATGCTGGCGCTGGCCCGCCGGGCCCGCGCCGCCATCCTCGACGAGGGGTACGCCGGCGTCGTGATCACCCACGGCACCGACACCCTGGAGGACACCGCCTTCCTCACCGACCTGCTCGCCGGGGAGGCGGCCCTGCGCGGCGGGATCGTCCTGACCGGCGCGATGCGACACTTCGACGACCTGTCCGCCGACGGCCCGCGCAACCTGGCCTCGGCGATCACCGCCGCCGCCGACCCGGCCCTGCCCGGGGTCGGCGTGGTGGCCTGCCTCGACGACGAACTGCACGCCGCCCGCTGGGTCACCAAGGTGGACGCCACCGGCGTGGCGGCGTTCAGTTCCGCGCCGTTCCCGGCCCTGGGCCGGGTCGTCGACGGCCGGGTCGAGATGCTGGCCGCCCGGCCGTCGCGGCCACCCGCGCCCGCCGGCGAACCGGAGTCCGACGTCGCCCTGATCAAGACGTACCCCGGCATGGACCCGGTGCTGCTCACCGCGGTGGTGGACGCCGGCGCCCGCGGTGTCGTACTGGAGGGCACCGGCCTGTCCAACATCCCGGCCGGCCTGCTCGGCACCGTCGCCGACCTGGTCGAGTGGGACATCCCGGTGGTCGTCGCGTCCCGGTGCCGTACCCGGGGTGTCGACCTCGACGAGCTGTCTCTCGGCGCGCAACTCGCCGGCCGGGTGGGCGCGATCGGCGCGCGTGGGCTGGCCCCCGGCAAGGCGCGCAGCGCCCTGATGGTCGCCCTCGGCCCGACCGGCGGGGTGCGGGCCGCCCGCGACTGGTTCGCCCGCCTCGAACCGTAGCCGTCAGCGGTTTCCGCGCGTCACGTGGCGGGGTCGATGCCCGCTCCGCCCCGGCCACCCCGTCCCGGCCCGACCGTCCTGCCCTGGCCCGCCCCGCCGTGCTGCCACGGCTCCGGCCGCCTCCGGGCGACTCCGCCGTTTCCCGGACCGGGGAGGTTGTCGCGGTTGGCCTTGCGTTTTTGTCGCAGGGGAGGTGTACAGTCTTCAGTAGTTAGAACGCGTGTTCGATTCGATCCTCTTGATTGGGTCGGCCCGGCCGAGCCTCCGGGTCGAGCCCGACAGGGGACGTTTTCGGGGACGGTTCTGGCACCCGGGAGGAGCGATTCGCGGCGCGACTTCCGGATGTGCGGTGACGCGCGACCGCACAGAGGGACTGGGTCTTCGCGAGACCGGGCCCGACAAAGGCAGGACCGTTGTCCGCCGCCCCCGACCCCCGGGCGGCGGACAACGGGCCCGCCGGCACGACCGGCCGGGTGTGGTGTGGGGAAGCTTCGCGCCCGGCCGGTCGACCGCCGCGGGCCGGCCGACCGGCGTCGGCGGCCGGCGGCGTACGGAATTGCGACGCGGAGGAGAGAGTCCATGGCGACCAACTCGGCACCCCTGGTGCCGGCCCACGTGCTGCCGCACCGCACCCCGACCCAGCTGCTCACGATCGCCCGCCAGGGGCTGGCCGCGGCGGCCCGCACCCGCCCCGACGGTCTGCGCTACGCCGCCGCCCACCTGGCCGCCCTGCGGGCCGCCGCGGCGATGCTCGCGGCCCGGGCCCGCCCGGCGCCCACCCGCCGCAACCGGATCACCAGCGTCTGGGCCCTGCTCGTGCTGGTCGCCCCCGAGATGGGGGAATGGGCCACCTACTTCGCCACCGGCGCCACCAAGCGCGCCGCCGCCGAGGCCGGCATCCCCCGGGTGGTGACCGCCCGCGAGGCCGACGACCTGCTGCGGGCCGCCGAGCAGTTTGTCGGCCTCGTCGAGGCGACGCTCGGCGTGGCCCACCAGCCGGCCATCGACGGCCTGCCCGGCGACCTGGCGGCCTGAGCGCCCGCACCGACAAGCCGAACCCGCACGACCTCACCAGAGAGCACAGATGGCTGACCTCGCGCGCCTACGGGCGCTGGTCGGACAGACCGATCCGGGGCTGGCGGTCGACGACCGCCTGCCGCTGCCGGCACCGATGCAGCCGCTGCTCGGCGGGCGGCTGAGGCGTGGCGCGGTGGTCGCCATCGACGGTGGGGACGGCCGGACGTCGCTGGCGATGATGATGCTGGCCGGAGTGTCGGCGGCGGGCGGCTGGTGCGGTGTGATCGGTCTCCCGTCGTTCGGTCACCTGGCCGCCCAGGAGTTGGGCATCCGGCTGGAGACCCTGGCGCTGGTTCCCCATCCCGGTGCGGCCTGGGCTGAGGCGGTCGGGGCCCTGGTGACGGGCGCGGACGCGGTGCTGGTCGACCCGGCGGTGCAGGTGCCCGGCGCGCTGGCGCGCCGGCTGGCGGCAAAGGCACGCCAACACCGCTGCACGCTGTTCACGCTGGGGTCGGCCTGGGAGGGCAGCGATCTGCGGGTGTCGGTGCGCCGCCAGGAGTGGTTCGGCCTGGGGCAGGGGCGGGGCCGGCTGCGTAGCCGTCGACTGGCCATGGCCGCGTCCCACCGCCCGCATGCCGAACTGGTCCTGTGGCTTCCGGACGAGGTCGGGCGGGTCCGCGTCGTCCAGGAGGTGGCGGCGCCGGTCCGGCTGCCCGTGGGTGGGCGGCACGCGCAGGCGGGCTGACGAGCCCGCAGGAGTTCGTGATCGTCTGCGGGCCAGGCGTTCCCGGCCCGGCGTGTCGCACGCCTGAGCCGCAGACGATCGAGGCCGCACGGGCGCCGAGAAGCTCTGCGGCCGTCTTCTCCCAGGTCATCCCGCTGATTTGGAACGTGTGTTCTAATCTGTTGGTCGCCGGTCGAGGGGGCCGGCCGGGGGTGCGTCGGGGGTGGAGTGACGGTGGGTGTGCCGGTGCGGACCATGTTCGTCTGGTGCCCCGACTGGCCGGTCATCGCCGCCGAGATCGTCGACGGCACCCCGGCGTCGACCCCGGTCGCGGTTCTGCACGCCGGCCGGGTCGTCGCCTGCTCCGAGGCGGCCCGCGCCGACGGGATCCGGCGCGGGCTGCGCCGGCGCGAGGCCCAGAGCCGCTGCCCCGGACTGACCGTCGTCGACCACGACCCGGGCCGGGACGCCCGCGCGTTCGAGCCGGTCCTCGCCGCCGTCGAGGAGGTCGCCGTCGGGATCGAGGTGATCCGGCCGGGCGCGTGCGCGCTCGCCGCCCGTGGCCCGGCCCGCTACTTCGGTGGCGAGGAGCCGGCCGCCGAACGCATCGTCGAGCACGTCGCGCAGGCGTGCGCCGTGGAGAGCCAGGTCGGGATCGCCGACGGGGTGTTCGGCGCCGGCCTCGCCGCCCGTACCGGACAGGTCGTGCCGCCCGGCGACACCCCGCGCTTCCTCGCCGGGCTGCCCGTCGAGGCCCTCGGCCGGCCGGCACTGGCCGACCTGTTGCGCCGGCTCGGGGTGCGTACCCTCGGCGACTTCGCGGCCCTGCCCGCCGCGGACGTCCTGGCCCGGTTCGGGTTCGACGGGATCCTCGCCCACCGGCTCGCGGCCGGTCGCGACCACCGCCCGCTCGCCGCCCGCCGGCCGCCGCCCGACCTGGCGGTGACCGAGACGTACGACGAACCGCTGGAACGGGTCGACGTGGCCGCGTTCGCCGCCCGGTCGCTCGCCGAACGGCTGCACGACACGCTCGCCGGGCACGGTCTGGCCTGCACCCGGCTGGTCATCGAGGCGGTCACCGCGCACGGCCAGGAACTGCAGCGGGTCTGGCGGCACGACGGACTGCTGACCGCGGCGGCGATCAGCGACCGGGTCCGCTGGCAACTCGAGGGCTGGCTGACCACCGCCGGCCGGCGACCCGGCGCGGCCGGTGCCACGGCGTCCCGGCCGACCGCGGGGATCCTCCGGCTGCGGCTGGTCCCCGACGGTGTGCTCGCCCACGTCGGCCTGCAGCCCGGCCTGTGGGGGAGACCGGCGCCGGACGCGACCGGGCACACCGGGCGCTGAGCCGGGTGCAGGGCATTCTCGGCCCGGAGGCGGTGGTCACCCCGGTGCTCGGCGGCGGCCGGTCACCCCACGACCAGGTACGCCTGGTGCCGTGGGGCGACGAGCGGGTGCCGACCCGCCCCGGCGACCCGGCGGCGACCCCCGGCCTTCCGGCGCCGCCCGCCGCCGCACCGGCCGGAAGTGCGCCGCCCGCCGCCACGCCGCCCGCCGCCACGCCGGCCGGGAGTGCGCCGGCCGGAAGCGCGTCCGCCGCCCCGGCGGGCGGGATCGTGCCGGCCACCGCGGTGCCGGCGTCCGGTGCGGCGGCACCGGCCGGCCCGGCGGGCCGGCGGTCGGGCGGCGCCCGACGGGCTGCCGGCCGGCCCCGGGCGACGGCCGGGCCGGTGCCGCCGTGGCCGGGCAGCCTGCCGGCCCCGCACCCGGCGGTCGTGCTGCCCGAGCCGCTGCCCGCCGCCGTCCACGACGCGGCCGGCGAACCGGTCACCGTCAGCGCCCGGCTGGCGGTCAGCGCCCCACCGGCCCGGATCACCGTCGGCAGCGGAACACCGGTCGGGATCGTCGGATGGGCCGGGCCGTGGCCGGTCGACGAACGCTGGTGGGCACCGGCCGAGGCCCGCCGCCGGGCCCGCTTCCAGGTGCTCCTCGCCGACGGCGGCGGGCTGCTGCTCTCGCTGTCCGGCGGCCGGTGGTCGGTGGAGGCGGTCTATGACTGAGCGGCGGCCATGAGCTTCCACAACCCGGCGATGCCGTGGTCCGAACTGGAACGGGCACTGTCCGGCCGGCCGCGACCGTACGTGGTTGACCCGCTCGCCGTCGACGGCGACGGCGGTGACTCCCCGGCCTGGACCCGCAGTCGGCAGCCGTACGCGGCACCGCCGGCACTGAACCCGCCGGTGGCCACGGTGCCGTACGCCGAACTGCACTGCCACACCAACTTCAGCTTCCTCGACGGCGCCAGCCACCCCGAGGAACTGGCCGAGGAGGCGGCCCGGCTGGGGCTGACCGCGCTCGCCGTCACCGACCACGACGGGTTCTACGGCGTGGTCCGGTTCGCCGAGGCGGCCCGCGAGCTGCGGCTGCCGACCATCTTCGGCGCCGAACTGTCGCTCGGGCTGCCGGGGCCGCAGAACGGCGAACCCGACCCGCTTGGCCGGCACCTGCTCGCCCTCGCCCACGGTCCGGAGGGCTATGCCCGGCTGGCCCGGACCATCTCCCGGGCCCACCTGCGCGGCGGCGAGAAGGGCAAACCCGACTACGGCGAGTTGGAGGAGACCGCCGCCGAACTGCGTGACCACGTACTCGTGCTCACCGGCTGCCGCAAGGGGCCGGTGCCGGCGGCGCTGCTCACCGCCGGGGTCGGGGCCGCCGCCCGCGAACTCGACCGGCTGACCGCGCTGTTCGGCGCCGACAACGTCGCCGTCGAGCTGACCGACCACGGCGACCCGACCGACGGTGACCGCAACGACGCGCTCGCCGGGCTCGCGGCCCGCGCCGGACTGCCGACCGTCGCCACCAACAACGTGCACTACGCGACCCCGGCCCGGCGCCGGCTGGCGACCACGCTGGCCGCCGTACGGGCCCGGCGCAGCCTGGACGAGATCGACGGCTGGCTGCCCGCCGCCGCCACCGCCCACCTGCGCGGCGGCGCCGAGATGGCGGCCCGGTTCGCGGCATACCCCGGCGCGGTCGCCCGGGCCGCCGAGTTCGGTGCCGACCTCGCCTTCGACCTGCACCTGGTCGCGCCCCGGCTGCCCGACCACCCGGTGCCGGCCGGGCACACCGAGATGAGCTGGCTGCGCCACCTGACCATGGCGGGCGCGCTCGAGCGGTACGGCCCGCCGGAGTCGAACCGGCGGGCGTACGACCAGATCGAGCACGAGCTGCGGATCATCGAGGAGCTGGACTTCCCCGGCTACTTCCTGGTGGTGCACGACATCGTCACGTTCTGCCGGGACAACGACATCTACTGCCAGGGGCGCGGTTCGGCGGCGAACTCGGCGGTCTGCTACGCGCTGCGGGTCACCAACGTCGATGCGGTCCGCTGGGGACTGCTCTTCGAACGGTTCCTCGCCCCGGAACGCGACGGCCCGCCCGACATCGACGTCGACATCGAGTCCGACCGCCGCGAGGAGGTGATCCAGCACGTCTACGAGCGGTACGGCCGGGAGCACGCCGCCCAGGTCGCCAACGTGATCTCGTACCGGCCCCGGTCGGCGGTGCGTGACGTCGCCAGGGCGTTCGGCTTCCCGCCCGGCCAGCAGGACGCCTGGAGCAAGCAGATCGACCGGTGGGGGTTGGTCGCGGCCGTCGACGTCGACGGCATCCCCGCCCACGTCATCGAGTACGCCAACGAGCTGCAGACCTTTCCCCGGCACCTCGGCATCCACTCCGGCGGCATGGTGATCTGCGACCGTCCGATCATCGAGGTCTGCCCGGTCGAGTGGGGGCGGATGCCCGGCCGCAGCGTCCTGCAGTGGGACAAGGACGACTGCGCCACCGTCGACCTGGTCAAGTTCGACCTGCTCGGGCTCGGCATGCTCTCCGCCCTGCACTACGCCCACGACATGATCGAGTCCAAACTGGACCTGAGCGACATGCCGCTGGACGACCCCGAGGTCTACGACATGCTGTGCCGGGCCGACTCGGTCGGGGTGTTCCAGGTGGAGAGCCGGGCCCAGATGGCCACCCTGCCCCGGCTCAAGCCCCGCGAGTTCTACGACCTGGTCGTCGAGGTGGCGCTGATCCGGCCCGGCCCGATCCAGGGCGGCTCGGTGCACCCGTACATCCGGCGCAAGAACGGCCTGGAGGAGCCGACCGTGCCGCACCCGCTGATGCGAAACGCGCTGGACAAGACGCTCGGCGTACCCCTGTTCCAGGAGCAGTTGATGCAGCTCGCGATCGACGTCGCCGGCTTCGACGCCGCTGGCGCCGACCAGCTGCGCCGGGCGATGGGCTCGAAACGCTCCGAGGAGCGGATGGCCCGGATCAAAGACCGGTTGTACGCCGGGATGGCCGAACGTGGCATCACCGGCGACGTCGCCGACGACATCTTCCTCAAGCTGTCGTCGTTCGCCAGCTTCGGCTTCCCGGAGAGCCACGCGATGAGCTTCGCCTACCTGGTCTACGCCAGCGCCTGGCTCAAGCGCTACCACCCGGCACCGTTCCTCGCCGCGCTGCTCAACGCCCAGCCGATGGGTTTCTACTCGCCGCAGACCCTGGTCGACGACGCCCGCCGGCACGGTGTCGAGGTACGCCGGCCGGACATCAACGCCAGCGCGGCCAGGGCCCGGCTGGAGTCCACACCGGACACCCGGTGGGGCAGCGCGCCGGGGGAGCCGCCGCACCGGTGGGGGCTGGGCTGCCCGGCGGTCCGGCTCGGCCTGTCCGGCGTACGCACCATCGGCGCCGAGCTGGCCGAGAAGATCGAGTCGGTCCGGGCCGCCGACGGGCCGTACCGGGACATGTCCGACCTGGCCCGCCGGGTCGGTCTGACGGCCGCGCAGCTGGAGGCGCTGGCGACCGCCGACGCCTTCGCCTGCTTCGGCCTGAGCCGGCGGGCGGCGCTGTGGGCGGCCGGCGCCGCCGCCCAGGACCGGCCGGACCGGCTGCCCGGGACCGTCTCCGGCGCGACCGCGCCCACCCTGCCCGGCATGGAGGACGTCGACAAGCTGGTCGCCGACGTCTGGGCCACCGGACTGTCCCCGGAGACCCATCCGGCCCGGTTCATCCGCCCCCGACTGGACGAACTGGACGCGGTACCGATCGCCGCCCTGGCGTCGGTCGAGGCCGGCCGCCGGGTCCGGGTCGGCGGCATCGTCACCCACCGGCAGCGGCCGGCCACCGCCGGCGGGGTCACGTTCGTCAACCTCGAGGACGAGACCGGCATGCTCAACGTCACCTGCTCGCCCGGGCTGTGGCAGCGCTACCGCCGGGTGGCCCGCACCAGCACCGCCCTGGTCGTCCGGGGCCGGCTGGAGAAGACCGAGGGCGTGACCAACCTGGTCGCCGACCGGCTCGACCCGATCACCACCCCGGTCACCCCGGCCTCCCGCGACTTCCGCTGACCGGCGCCCGGGTGCCTCCCCGGCGTTCGCGCCGGGCCCGCACCATGGGATGCCTGTCGGCGTTCGCGCCGGGCTTGCACGTGGGATGCCTGCCGGCGTTCGCGCCGGGCTTGCACGTGGGATGCCTGCCGGCGTTCGCGCCGGGCTTGCACGTGGGATGCCTGCCGGCGTTCGCGCCGGGCTTGCACGTGGGACATGGCCTAGGCTCGTCCGGGTGGAGCGCACACGTAACCGGCCGGGATCCCCGGCGCCGTCGGCCGGCCCCCTCGTCACCCCCCGTACCGCCGTGGTCTGGGCCGTCCTGCGCCGCGAACTCGACCGCCGGGGCGACCGCCAGCTCACCGTCGTCGACGTCGGCGGCGGCACCGGCGGCTTCGCCGTACCGCTCGCCGAGGCCGGCCACATGGTCACCGTCGTCGACGCCAGCCCCGACGCGCTCGCCGCGCTGACCCGGCGGGCCGCCGAGGCCGGCGTCGCCGACCGGGTCCGCGCCGTGCAGGGCGACGGCGACGCGCTCGCCGAACTCGTCGAGCCGGCCAGCGCCGACCTGGTGCTCTGCCACTCCGTACTCGAGGTCGTCGACGACCCGGCCTCGGTCGTCGCCGCGGTCGCGTCGGCGCTGCGGCCGGACGGGGCCGCGAGCGTACTGGTCGCCGGCCGGGCCGCCGCCGTGCTCAGCCGGGCCATGAACGGCCACCTCGACGTCGCCGCGGCGCTGCTCGCCGACGAACACGGCACCGCCGGGTCGCGGGACACGCTGCGCCGCCGCTACGACGCGCCGGGCGCCACCGCGCTGCTGGCGGCCGCCGGGCTGAAGGTCGAGGAGATCCACGGGGTACGGGTCCTCGCCGATCTGATCCCGGCCGCGGCCGCCGACGGCAACCCGCAGGCGCTGATCGACCTGGAGTTGGCGGCCGCGGCGTCGCCGCCGTACCGGGACGTCGCCGCCCAACTGCACCTCTTCGCCCGCCGCCCGGCCCCGTGACCGAGCGCGGCGAGGTGGCTGCCGTTCCGGTCGTGCCGGGGCAGGGTACGGCCGAGGTCGCCGTACCTGTCGTACCGGCGCAGGGCGGACCGAAACCAGCCGTACCCGGGCAGAACGTCTTCGACCGGGTCATGCCCCGGTACGGCGGCGGGAGCCTCGCCGACGTACTGCCGAGCGCTCTCGCGGTGCTCGGCGTGCCCGGCGCCGCCGACCCGCTGGGCCTGGTCGGGCGGCTGGACGGGGTACGCCGGATCGCCGTCCTGCTCGTCGACGGTCTCGGCTGGCACCTGCTCCCGGTCGCCGCCCCGCACGCGCCGACGCTCGCCGACCTCGCCGGGCGACACGCGCGCCCGCTGACCAGCGGATTCCCGTCAACCACCCCGACGAGTCTGGTCTCGCTCGGCACCGGCGCCGCCCCCGGCCGGCACGGCGTGCTCGGCTTCCGGGTCAACGTGCCCGGCACCGACCGGGTGCTGACCCACATCGACTGGCGCGACGAGCCCTCGCCGCTGCGCTGGCAGCCGGTCTCCACCCAGCTGGAGCGCGCGGAGGCCGACGGGGTGGCGGTGACCGTGCTCAGCCGCCCCGAGTACGCCGGCAGCGGGCTGACCGTGGCCGCCAACCGTGGCGGCCGGCACCTCGGCGCCGCCGACCCGGAGACCCTCGCCACCGGCATGCTGGCCGCGCTGCGGGCCGACGACCGGCGGACCCTGGTCTACGGCTACCACCCCGACCTGGACAAGGCCGGACATCTCACCGGGGTCGACTCGCCCGCCTGGCGGATCGCGGCGGCCGACGTCGACCGGCTGGTCGCCCAGTTGGCCGTCGGTCTGCCGGCCGACGCCGCGCTGCTGGTCACCGCCGACCACGGCCAGCTCAACGTCCCGGTCGACCGGCGCTACGACCTCGACACCGATCCCCGGCTCCGGGCCGGGCTGCGGCTGGTCGCCGGCGAGCCGCGGGTGCGCTACCTGCACGTCGAGCCGGGCGCGACCGACGACGTGGTGGCCGCCTGGCGGGGCGTACTGGGAGCGGGCGCGTGGGTCGCCACCCGCGACGAGGCGGTGGCGGCGGGCTGGTTCGGCCCGGTGCCGGAGCAGCATCTGGCGCGCGTCGGCGACGTGGTGGTGGCCTGCCACGAGAACTACGCGGTGGTCGCCAGCCGTACCGATCATCCGATCGAGGCGCGGCTGGTCGGCTACCACGGCTCCTACACCGCCGCCGAGATGCTGATCCCGCTGCTGGTCGTGCCGGCGCGCTGACCCCGGCCTTCCCGCGCCCCGGCCTTCCCACGCCCCCCGGCCTTCCCGCGATCTAGGGGATGTGTGCGGCAATTCGGGCGGGAAAGGGGACGACTTCTCCTTGATCGGCCAGACCCCGGCAGGGTGGATCGGTTACTCGGCAGGCGTGGGGGCAGTGCGGTGTCGTACCCGGTGGTTAGCCTGGTCGGGTGGGGCGTAGCCAGGCAATTCCGCGCGGTGGGTCGGGCGGCGATCCGCGTTTCGGGCCGGCGGCGGACGACACCGGCTGCCCGATCCTGCACGTCGACATGGACGCCTTCTTCGCCGCCGTCGAGGTCCGCAGACGGCCCGAGCTGCGTGGCCGGCCGGTCGTCGTCGGCGGCACCGGCAACCGCGGCGTGGTCAGTTCGGCCAGCTACGAGGCCCGCGCCTACGGTGTGCGCAGCGCGATGCCCACCGCCCGGGCCCGGGCACTGTGCCCCGGCGCGGTGTTCCTGCCGCCCGACTTCACGCAGTACACGGCCGCGTCCCGGGCGGTGATGGAGATCTTCCGTGGGGTCACCCCGCTGGTCGAGCCACTGTCGATGGACGAGGCGTTCCTCGACGTGGCGGGCGCCCGGCGACTGCTCGGCCGGCCGGCGGAGATCGCCCGGCTGATCCGCGAACGGGTTCACGAGCAGGAGGGCCTGACCTGCTCGGTCGGGGTGGCGCCGACCAAGTTCGTCGCCAAACTCGGGTCCACCCGGGCCAAGCCCGACGGGCTGATCGTGGTGCCCGAAGCCCTGGTGCTCGACTTCCTGCACCCGCTGCCGGTGGCCGCGCTGTGGGGGGTGGGGGAGCGGTCCGCCGAGACGCTGCACCGGCTGGGGCTGACCACCGTCGGCGACCTCGCCAACGTCCCGCTTGCGACGCTGCGCGGCGCGCTCGGTGAGGCCGCCGCCTCCCACCTGCACGAACTGTCGTGGGGGCGGGATCCGCGGCGGGTCACCCCGGAGCATGTCGACAAGTCCATCGGCGCCGAGGTCACCTTCGACACCGACGTCGACGACCCCCGGGTGGTCCGGCGGGCCCTGCTCGCCCTCGCCGAGAAGGTCGGCGGACGGCTGCGACATTCCGGTCAGGTCGGTCGCACCGTGACAATCAAGGTCCGGCTGGCCGACTTCCGTACCGTGAACCGGTCACGTACCTTGCCCGGTGCGACGGATGTGGCACGTGACGTCTTCGATACCGCCTGGGCACTCTACGAGTCGCTGGCCCCGGCCAGTTCGATCCGCCTGGTCGGGGTGCGGGTCGAGGGGCTCGCCGCCGCCGCCTCGACTCCGCAGCAGCTCACACTGGGTGCGCCGGAGCGTGGCTGGCGCGAGGCGGAGGCCGCGGCGGACGCGGCGGCAGCACGTTTCGGCCGGTCGGTGGTGCGTCCGGCGAGCCTTCTCGGTGATAATGATCTGCGACGGACGGAAAATCCGGGCCGGCGGAAGGTCGTCCCGCTTTCCGAGCGTCGAACGCCCTCGTAGACTTGCAGGAAAGCAGCCGGCTTGGCTGCCACGGTCTGTCGGTTCGACCGGACCGACCAACGCGACCGGGAGGAGTGCCGTGCCGCTCTCGGAGCACGAGCAGCGGCTGTTCGAGCAGATCGAGCGGTCGCTTGCCGAGGACCCCAAATTCGCCTCGGCTGTGCGCGCCAGCGACCCGCGTTTGCACTCGCGGCGTCGGCTGCTCGTCGCGGCCGTCGTGATCATCGCCGGCCTGGCGCTGGTTGTCTACGGCACAGTGAGCAAGGTTCCGCTGCTCGGTGTGGCGGGATTCGTCGTCATGCTCGGTGGGGCCGCCTACGCGATCCATTCGCGCCGCCGGGCGCAGTCGCCCGACCTGCACGTCGTCGGCGGCACCACGAGCCGGCGCACCCGTGCCCGGCGGTCGTCGTTCATCGACCGGTTGGAAGAGCGGTGGCGACAGCGGCCGGAAGGCGACCGCTGACCCCACCTCCCCGCTGACCGCCCGCCCCCGAGATCCGCATGATCAGGGAGTGGACCGGGCGTGTTGTCGGCGCGCCGCGATACCAGCGTCCTGGTCGCTGACCGGGACGGCCCGGCCGTCGCCGGGCCGCGACCAGTTGCCGACGACCGCACGGGTGCCCGGGGCTGCGTCACTTCGACTCTCAACCTGCTCGGCCCGTTGGCCCTCCGGCCAGCCACTCCGTCCCGACAAGATCCGCGTGATCAGGGAGCTGGCACTCCGGCGCGCCGACGACACGCCCGATTCAGTCCCTGATCACGCGGATCTTGAGGGTGGGGTCAGCGGGAGGTGCGGGTGGCCAGGAGGCGACGGGGATTCCAGCGGGTCACCGCGTCCCGCCAGCGCCCGGCCGTCGCCACCAGCCGGCCCGAACCATCCATGATCGCGGTGCGCCACCGCAGCAGCACCGACGGCGGCAGCGCCGCGGCGAGCAGCCGGGTACGCCGGTCGGCGCCCTCCGCGAGCGTCCGCCGTACCGAGCGCAGCGCCTCGGTCAGCGGCACGCCCGGCAGCGGCTCGCGGGCGTACCGGGCCCGCTCCTCGGCCCGCCCGAGCAGGCGTACGCCGTCCGCCGCCGCCGGCTTCGCCAGGTTGGCCTTCACCAGCCGGTCCGCGGTGGCCCGGGGGTCTCGGTCGGGTCGACCGGCACCCGGTAGTCGACCAGGGTGTCGATCAGCTCGTCCCAGGCGGCGTGCGCGTCCGCCCGGGCCCGCTGCGCCTCGGCACCGGTGACCACCACCCGGGCCACGCCCGGTGGGGCGGCGGCGGTGTCCGGGGTGGCCGCCCGGGACGCGGCGACCGTCGCCGCGTGGCGGCGCCGGCGTACCTGACCACGTCGCCAGCCGGGCAGCGCGAGCAGGACGATCACCAGTGCCACGCCGGCCGCGGTCCACCACGGCCAGGTCGGGGCGGCCTCCTGCGCCCCACCGGTCGGGTCGTCGGCGTAGTTGTCCCCGAGGCCGCCGCCGGACTGGTTCTCGTCGGCCGGGTCGAGCGGGGCGTTCGGGCCGGCGGAGGTGGTCGGCGCGGCCGACGGGGTGACCGGGTCGGGGGCGTCACTGTCGGGCGCCCAGTCCGACCGGGTCGACCCGATGATGCTGGACGCCGGGGTGGCGTCGAACGGCACCCAGCCGATGCCGCCGAAGTAGACCTCGGTCCAGGCGTGCAGGTTGAGGTTGGTCAGCGTGTACGTACCGCCGGCGCGGTCGTTGCCGTTGGTGAACCCGAACGCGACCCGGGCCGGGATGCCGGCGGCGCGGACCATCCAGGCCATCGCCGCCGAGTACTGCTGGCAGTAGCCGACCTTGTTGTTGAGGAAGTTGAGGATGTCCTCGCCGGTGGTGTTGCCCTCGGTACGCAGGTTGTAGCTGAACCCGTTCTCGCGGGAGAAGTGGTCGTAGATCGCCCGGACCCGGTCGTAGTCGTTCGACCGGTTGGCGATCAGGCGGTCGACCAGCTCCTGCACCTCGGGTACGGCCGGCACCTGGGTCAGCCGCTGCCGGGTCTCGTCCTCCGGCGGGAGCGGGGTGGCCGCGCGCAGCGCCGCCGGGGTGTAGCGGCTGCGGACGTACTCGAAGGCGTACTTCTTGCCCCTGGACTGCTGCCGGTTGGAGTAGACAACCTGGAGATCGGCGTCGTAGAGCCAGTTGGCGTCGAGTTCGCTGGTGCTGACCGGCTCGCCGTAGACCGGCAGGAACGGCATCACGAAGTCGTTGGTGATCTCCACCTCGGCCCGGTGGGTCTCCCGGGTGACGCCGGCCCGGGTCGCCTCGCGCGGGTCGGGCAACGACCGGTTGACCGGGGTGCCGCGCGGCGTACGTACGCCGAAGCCGTCCCGGCGGATCTCGTCGGCCGCACCGAAACGCAGGTAGAACGGGTCGTCCTCGGTCGTGGTGACCTTGACCATGTCGTGGACCGTGGACTGGTTGAGCTGGCCGGACAGCGCGGCGAACAGGTTGACCCGGCCCGGGCCGGTACCCGGTCCGGGCCGGCCGTCGCCGCCCGGACCGTTGCCGCCGTTGGTGGTGAAGTTCGTCAACAGCCCGGAGGTCATGCCGGGTACGGCCACCGGCAGCAGGACCGCGAGGGCGACCCCGACGACGGCGAGCCGGCGGCCGGCGGCGGCCAGCGGCGACGGCTCCCACACGTCGACGTCGCGGCCGTCGCCGGTGAAACGCCGGCCGAAGCGGCGTACCCGGTCGACGTTGTCGGCGACCAGCAGCCACAGGAAGCCGACCGCGCCGATGGCGAACGGCAGCGCGGGCACGCTGTCGGAGTAGACCGCGACCGGGACCGAGTAGATCGCCAGCATCGGCAGGCCGGCCAGCGCCGGCCGGCGCAGCCCGACGGTCAGCAGGTCGACGACGATCGCGACGCCACCGACCCCGAGCACCGTGATGAACAGCAGCGGGTCACCGTCGGGCACGGGTACGCCGTACGACCGCATGTCGTCCGCCGCCTGCGACATCAGCTCACCGAAGTGGCCGAAGGTGGCCGGACCGGGCAGGATGCCGAGCAATTCGGCGCCGCTCGGGAAGATCCAGGTCAGCGCGAACAGCAGGGCGAGCATCATGGCCGGCAGCTGCGCCCACACCGGGGCCCGTAGCGACCGGGCGAGCGTGGCGGCGCCGGTGACCAGGGCGACGGCGACGATGGACTGGAGCAGCCAGGTCATCGTGTCGAAGATCGCCGACAGCGGGGCGGCGGCGAGCACGGTGGCCGCCGCGGCGACGAATCCGAGGTAGCGGCCGCGGGTCATGCCGTCCCCCCGCCGAGGTCGGGACGGTGTACGTCGTGCCTGCTCATCGCATACCTCCGGCGACCGTTTCGGCCATCGTCGCCCGCCAGGCGAAGCCCTGCGAGCCGCGTCCCACCTGTGGCCACAGCGCGGGGAGCTGCTCCTCGCGGGTCGCGCCGACGACCCGCCAGCCGCTGCGCAGCAGGGCGAGCGCGGCCTGCCCGTGCGCCTGGTCGGCGTCGGCGCGGATCTCCGGCGGCAGGTCGAGCCAGGTGGACGTGTCGATCAGGAAACCGACGCACGTGGCGCCGTTGGTGCGCAGGCCGGCGAGCAGTTCGGCCTCGGGCACGGTCAGCGCGCCCAGGACGGCGATGACCAGACCGCCGTCGGACCGCTGCCGGACCCGCTCGACCAGCATCGCCACGTCGCCCCGCTGGGTCGGCTGCACGTCGGCCAGGTGGTCGAGCAGTACGCCGTCACCACCGGCCTGGTCGGCGTCGGTGTCGATGCCGGAGTCGCTGACCAGGCGCAGCTTGTAGCCGGCCTGGCGCAGGTGCACCGCCACACTCGCGGTGGCCGACACCGCCCACTCGAAACTCGACGTCGGCCCCTCGCCCCGGTGGGCGAACGCCCGGGTGTCGAGCACCACGGTCGCCCGGCTGTCCCAGGGCTGCTCCTCGCGGCGGACCATCAGCTCGCCGGTCCGCGCGGTCGACTTCCAGTGCACCCGGCGCAGGTCGTCGCCGCGCCGGTACTCCCGGGTCGCCGTGTCGTCCTCGCCGTGTACCGCGACGGACCGGGCCCGGCTCTCTCCGGCGCCGGCGTACTCGCCAGCGACCCGGACCGACGGCAGGGGGGTGACCTGCGGGATCACGGTGAGCCGGTCGACGCTCGGGAAGGCGCGGACCAGCTCGCACAGGCCGAACGGGTCGGTCAGCCGGACGATCAGCGGGCCGACCTCGTAGCGGCCGCGTACGTCGGTGCGCACCGTGTACGCCACCGAGCTGGCCTGGTTGGCGCCGAGCCGTTCGATCACCACCCGCGGGCGGCTGCCGAGGGCGTACGGGAGGCGGTCCTCGAGCAGCAGCGTCCCGGTGGGCAGCCGGGACATGTTCTGCAGCCGCAGCACCACCCGCGCCGTCGAGCCGACCGTGGCCCGCTGCGGGTCCAGCGACCGGGTGCAGGCCAGCTTGTAACGGCTGCGCCCGACGTACGCGGCGGCCAGCAACGGCAGTACGGCGAGCAGCACCGCGACCCGCAGCAGGTCCTTCTCACCGAGGATCAGCGCGGACAGCGCGGCGGCGGCCGCGGCGGCCAGGAAGGACCGCCCACGGGTGGTCATGCCACGCAGCGCCTCCCGCACGGTCACCGCCCCCGGGACTCGTAGTGGGAGCGGCTGTTGCCGTCGTTGTCGGTGGAGCGGGTGTCGTACGGCGACCGCCGGTCGTGCGGCAGCGGGAGCCGGTGCACCAGGTCGGCGACGATCGCGTCGGTCGTACGCCGGGCGAGCTGCGCGTCGGCGGTCGGCATGATGCGGTGCGCGAGTACCGGTACGGCCAGCGTCTGGAGGTCGTCGGGGAGCACGTAGTCGCGGCCGTCCAGGGCGGCCACGGCCCGGGCGGTGCGCAGCAGCTGGAGGGTGGCCCGGGGGGACGCGCCGAGCCGCAGGTCGGGGGCTTCCCGGGTGGCGGTGACCAGGTCGACCGCGTACTGCTTGACCGCGTCGGCGACGTGTACGTCGCGGACGGTGGCGATGAGGCGGCGTACGGTGGCCGCGTCGGCGACCGGACGCAGGGCGTGCAGGGGATCGGTCCCGCCGTGCACGTCGAGCATGGCGAGTTCGGCACCGGCGTCGGGATAGCCCATCGCGATCCGGGCGGTGAACCGGTCGCGCTGCGCCTCCGGCAGCGGATAGGTGCCCTCCATCTCGATCGGGTTCTGGGTGGCGATCACCATGAACGGGCTCTGCAACTCGTACGTCGTCCCGTCGACGGTGACCTGCCGCTCCTCCATGCACTCCAGCAGCGCCGACTGGGTCTTGGGGGAGGCCCGGTTGATCTCGTCGCCGACGACCAGGTTGGCGAAGACCGCGCCGGGCTTGAACTCGAAGTCGTGGGTCTCCTGGTTGTAGACACTGACTCCGGTGACGTCGCTGGGCAGCAGGTCGGGGGTGAACTGGATGCGCCGTACCGAGCAGTCGATCGTGCGGGCGAGGGCCTTGGCCAGTTTGGTCTTTCCGACGCCGGGTACGTCCTCGATGAGCAGGTGTCCCTCGGCGAGCAGGACGGCCAGCGCGAGGCGTACGGTGGCGGTCTTGCCTTCGATGACCCGCTCGATGTTCGCGACGATGGCTTCACTTGTGGTGCGGAACTCGTCGGCGGGCAGGATCTCGCCCAGCTCGTCCCGGGTTTGCTGTGTCACGGGCCTCCTCCTCGTCGCGCTGCTGCGTGGCTGATGACTGGAGTTTCCAGACCCGGCCGAAAGCCTGCGGAAATAGACCGGTCAGGTCGACCGGTCTCCCGTGGCTTTCATCAGGCTAACCGCATTCGGCTACTACGCCGACCGGGGCTGTTTGCCAATGGTGGACGAATTCGGACGGACGCGGTGCGACATCGTCGCGGCAAGGGGTTAGACTGCCGTCATGGCCAGGGCTTTCCTGCTTCTTACCTAGCCGTGCTGACAACACCCGGACGAGGCGCCGCCGCCGAGCATTGGGTTCAGCAGCACGGCTTCCCCTCCTGCGCGAGGGGCTTTTTTGTGCCCCTGAAGACCCGCGTCGGTTCGCGCGCCGACGATTCGTGAGCCCTGGACTAGACCGAGGTGGCGACCATGAGTGACGTAGTCGAGACGGTTGGCGACATTCCGTCCTTCCGATACACGGCCGCGCTGGCCAACGAGATCGAGGCGCGCTGGCAGGACCGCTGGGAGGAGCGTGGCACCTTCCACGCTCCGAATCCGGTGGGGCCGCTGGCCGATCCGGACCATCCCAGGGCCGGGGCCGACAAGATGTACATTCTGGACATGTTCCCGTACCCGTCGGGTGCCGGGCTGCACGTCGGGCACCCGCTGGGCTTCATCGGCACCGACTGCTACGGCCGCTTCCAGCGGATGGCCGGCCGCAACGTGCTGCACACCATGGGCTTCGACTCCTTCGGTCTGCCGGCCGAGCAGTACGCGGTGCAGACCGGGCAGCACCCGCGCAAGACCACCGACGAGAACATCGCCCGCTACCGCGCCCAGCTGCGGATGCTGGGCCTGGCCCACGACGAGCGGCGCTCGGTGGCGACGACCGACGTCGGCTTCTACCGCTGGACCCAGTGGATCTTCCTGCAGGTCTTCAACTCCTGGTACGACACCGAGCTGCGCAGGGCCCGCCCGATCGACGAGCTGGTCGCCGAGTTCGCGGCCGGCACCCGTCCCACCGAAGACGGTCGGCCCTGGGCCGACCTGGACAGCGTCGAGCGTCGGCGGATCGTCGACGACCACCGGCTGGCGTACGTCTCCGAGTCGCCGGTGAACTGGTGCCCGGGCCTGGGCACCGTGCTGGCCAACGAGGAGGTCACCGCCGACGGGCGGTCCGAGCGCGGCAACTTCCCGGTCTTCAAGCGCAACCTGAAGCAGTGGATGATGCGGATCACTGCGTACGGTGACCGCCTGCTGGCGGATCTGGACACTCTGGACTGGCCCGAGCCGATCAAGCTGATGCAGCGCAACTGGATCGGCCGCTCCACGGGTGCCCACATCGACTTCCCGGTCCCGGGATCGGCCGAGCCGATCCGGGTCTTCACCACCCGGCCGGACACCGTCTTCGGGGCCACCTACATGGTGCTGGCCCCCGAACACGAACTGGTCGACCGGATCGTGCCCGCCGCCTGGCCGGCCGGCACCCGCGACGCCTGGACCGGCGGCCACGCCGACCCGCGCGCCGCCGTCGCCGCCTACCGCGAGTTCGCCGCCGGCCGCAGCGACGTCGAACGGCAGGCCGACGCCAAGGAGAAGACCGGGGTCTTCACCGGCGCCTACGCCACCAACCCGGTGAACGGCGCACCGGTGCCGGTGTTCATCGCCGACTACGTGCTGGCCGGTTACGGCACCGGCGCCATCATGGCGGTGCCCGGGCAGGACGAGCGGGACTGGGCGTTCGCCGAGGTCTTCGACCTGCCGATCATCCGTACCGTGCGGCCGTCGGACGGGTTCGACGGCAAGGCGTACACCGGGGACGGTCCGGCGATCAACAGCGCCGCGCCCGACCGCGGCCTGGACCTGGACGGCCTGGGGGTCACCGACGCCAAGGCCCGCATCATCGAGTGGCTGGAGGCGAACGGCCACGGCCAGGGCGCCACCACCTACCGGCTGCGCGACTGGCTGTTCAGCCGGCAGCGTTACTGGGGCGAGCCGTTCCCGATCGTCTACGACGAGACCGGGCTGCCGGTCGCGCTGCCGGAGAGCATGCTGCCGCTGGAACTGCCCGAGATCGACGACTTCTCGCCGAAGACGTTCGACCCCGACGCCGCGGACACCTCGCCGGAGACGCCGCTGTCGCGGGCCCGGGACTGGGTCGAGGTCGAACTGGACCTGGGCGACGGCCCGAAGCGGTACGTCCGCGAGACCAACACCATGCCGCAGTGGGCCGGCTCCTGCTGGTACGAGATGCGCTACCTGGACCCGACCAACGCCGACCGGTTCGTCGACCCGGGCAACGAGACGTACTGGATGGGGCCGCGCGCGACCGACGACTGTGGCGGCGTCGACCTGTACGTCGGCGGCGTCGAGCACGCGGTGCTGCACCTGCTGTACGCCCGGTTCTGGCACAAGGTGCTGTTCGACCTGGGGCACGTCACCTCGTTCGAGCCGTTCCGCAGGCTGTTCAACCAGGGCTACATCCAGGCGTACGCGTACACCGACGCCCGCGGCGCGTACGTCAACGCGGCCGAGGTCGAGGAGCGTGACGGCCGCTGGTTCCACGGTGGGGTCGAGGTCAACCGCGAGTACGGCAAGATGGGCAAGTCGCTGCGCAACGTGGTGACCCC
This sequence comes from Polymorphospora rubra, assembly GCF_018324255.1. Classification (GTDB taxonomy): domain Bacteria; phylum Actinomycetota; class Actinomycetes; order Mycobacteriales; family Micromonosporaceae; genus Polymorphospora; species Polymorphospora rubra. Next base: position 440,103 of record NZ_AP023359.1, on the reverse strand, counting down.
CGACGAGATGGTCGAGGCGTACGGCGCCGACACGTTCCGGGTCTACGAGATGTCGATGGGCCCGCTGGAGGTCTCCCGGCCGTGGGAGACCCGGGCGGTCGTCGGCGCGTACCGGTTCCTGCAGCGGGTCTGGCGGACCGTGGTCGACGAGGAGACCGGTGCGCTGCGGGTCGTCGACGAACCCGCCGACGACGCCACCCGGCGGCTGCTGCACCGGATCGTCGACGGGGTCCGCGCCGACCTGACCGGCATCCGGCTGAACACCGCGATCGCCAAGCTGATCGAGCTGACCAACGCGGTCACCCGGCTGCCCGCCACCCCGCGCGAGATCGCCGAACCGCTGGTGCTGATGCTGGCCCCGTTCGCCCCGCACATCGCCGAGGAGCTGTGGGAGCGGATGGGCCACCCCGGCTCGCTGACGTACGTCGACTTCCCGACCGCCGACCCGGCGCTGCTGGTGGCGGAGTCGGTGACGTACCCGGTGCAGGTGGGCGGCAAGGTCCGCGGCCGGATCGAGGTCCCGGCCGACGCCGACGAGCCGACGGTACGCGCGGCGGCGCTGGCCGCCGTCGCCGAGCAGTTGGGCGGTAAGGAGCCCCGCAAGGTCATCGTGGTCAAGGGGCGGATGGTCAGCATCGTTCCCTGACCGCCGGAAGTGCTGACAGCCGGAAGTGCTGACAGCCGGAAGTGCTCCGGCCGGCGCTCTGCCGGCCGGGGCGGCGGGGTCGGCGCCGGTCGGGCGGGGTCGGCGCGTTCCGGTGGGGTTGGCGGCCCGGTCGGGCGGGGTTGGCGCGGTCCGGCGCGGCTCAAACCGGTTCGGTCGGGCGGGTCGGCGCGGTCCGGCGGGGCGGTCTAATCCGGTCCAATCCGGTCCAATCCGGTCCGGCGGGGCGGCCCAATCCGGCCCAATCCGGTCCGGTTCGCGCCGCCGCCGCGGGGCTCGGGCTGGCACGGTTCGATTCGCGCGTCGTATGCCGCGTGGCTCCCGGCCGGTCGGCCGGAGCGGCCGCGTCGGTTCGGGCCCGGTCTCGGACCTCGCCGGGCCGAGGGGTATCTGCTTCGCGCAACAGCGAATCCGGCGTACCCACAGCGGATTCGGGGTCTTCGCGCTTATCTGTGGGTGTGTTTGGTGTGGTGTGTGTGGCGCATGCCGTTCCCGGTCTAGGTTCTCGGCTTGTCGAGGGTCGAGTTCCAGGGATCGGGGAACGGCATGCGTGGTGTCAGGGTATGGCAACGGTTGCTCGGGGTTGAGCGGGCGGTGGTGGAGCGGGTGGAGTGGTCTGAGGAGGGGGGTGATGGGGGCGGGTTCGTGGTGGCGCATGTGCGGTTGCATGCGGGGCGAGGTCTCGGTGTGGGGTGTGTCGGCGGCGGTGTGTGGGTTATGACCGGGGTGAGGGGCGGCGTCGGTGGAGGGCGCCGGATCTGGGGACGGTTCGGGTGGTGATCGAGGCGGATGCGCCGAGGGTGTCGTGTCGGGTGCATGGGGTGGTGGTGGCGGCGGTGCCGTGGGCACGGCACGGGGCGGGTCACACGTTGGCGTTTGACGAGATGGTGGCGTGGCTTGCGACGGTGGCGTCGAAGTCGGCGGTGCGGCAGTTGATGCGGGTGGCGTGGTCGACGGTCGGCGCGATCGTGGCGCGGGTGTGGGCTGACACCGGTGGTGCGGTGGATCGGTTTGCGGGGTTGACCCGGATCGGGATCGATGAGATTTCGTACCGGCGGGGTGAGAAGTATCTGACGGTCGTGGTTGACCATGACAGTGGCCGGTTGTTGTGGGTTCATCCGGGCCGTCACGAGGCGACGTTGAACCTGTTCTTCGATCTGCTGGGTCCGCGGCGGTGTGCGGCGTTGCGGTTGGTGTCGGCTGATGGGGCGCCGTGGATCGCACGGGTGGTGGCCAGGCGGTGTCCGCAGGCGGTGCGGTGTGCTGATCCGTTCCATGTGGTCGCCTGGGCTGTGGACGCGTTGGACGTGGTGCGTAGGCAGGCGTGGAACAACGCCGTGGGCCGGGTCCGGGGTCCGGCGAAGGGCGGGCCGGGTGGGCGGGGTGTGTCAGCGGAGTTGAAACGCTGCCGGTGGGCGTTGTGGAAGAACCCGGAGAACCTAACCCAGAAGCAGACCGCCCAACTGGCGTGGATCGCCCGGACCGATTCGCGTCTACACCGTGCCTACCTACTCAAGGAGGGCCTGCGATATGCGTTCACGGTCAAGGGCCAGGCGGGCAGGGAAGCGATCGACCGATGGATCAGTTGGGCCCGACGCTGCCGGATCCCGGCGTTCGTCGACCTGTCACGACGGATCGTCCGGCACCGCGACGCGATCGACGCGGCACTGGACCACGGCCTGTCCAACGCCCTGGTCGAAAGCACCAACGCCAAGATCCGCCTGATCATCCGGATGGCGTACGGCTTCCGCAACATCGACGCGCTCATCTCGATGGCCCTGCTCAGCCTCGGAGGACACCGACCGACCCTACCCGGCCGGACACGACCACCCACCCTGCCCCAACCCACCCACGGATGAGTAAGAAGACCCCGAATTCGCTGTGACCCGGAGCAGTGATACATGCCCGGCGGCAGTGCGGCTGCTCAGGGCCTCCTTGATCGGCGCCCCGGCCGCCGGTCCCGGTCGCGTGTTTTGGGCCCCGGCCGCCGGCCGCAGTTCCCAGCCGCAGGCCCCGGCCGCCGGCCGCAGGTCCCGGCCGCAGGTCCCGGCCGCAGGTCCCAGCTGCAGGACCCGGCCGCTGGCCGCAGGTCCCAGCTGCAGGACCCGTCCGCCGTCCGCGGGGTCCCGTCCGCCGTCCGCGGGGTCCCGTCCGCCGTCCGCGGGGTCCCGTCCGCCGTCCGCGGGTCCCGCCCGCCGTCCGCGGGTCCCGTCCGCCGTCCGCGGGTCCCGGCCCCGGCCCCAGCCCCAGGCGCGGGCCCGGGCGGTCGACCGGACGGCGTCGGTGGGCGGGTCAGTTCGGCGCGTCGCCGGCAACCGGTGCGACCGGGGTGCGGGCGCGGACGGCGGCCCGGCGCCAGCGCCACGCGATGATGGCGGTGGCGATCAGGCCCAGACCGGCCGGGGCGACCGACAACGGGTTGAAGGTGTCCGGTTCGGCGACGGCGGCACCGACCGCGGCGTAGCCGAACGCCGACGGTATCGAGGCCAGCACGCTGCCGACCAGGAACGGCAGCAGCCGCGCCCCGGTGGTGCCGTAGCCGTAGCTGACCAGGCCGAAGCCCCCGATCGGCAGCAGCCGTACGGTGATCACGCCGAAGACGCTCTGCCGGGCGAACCAGCCGTCGAGCTTGGCCAACCGGCCGCGGATCCGTTCGGCGACGAACTCACGGCCGAGCAGGCGTCCGACGGCGAACCCGAGCGCGGCGGCGAGCAGGGCCGCGCCGAGGGTGTAGCCGGCACCCCCGAGCGGCCCGAACAGGGCGCCCCAGGCGACGGTGAGGAAGGTGCGCGGCACCAGCGCGACGAGCAGCAACGCGCCGACCACGACCGCGGTCACCGGCGCGAACGGACCCAGGTCGTCGACCACTTCGGGCGCGGCGGCCAGGTCGGGCTGCGGCACCAGGAGCATGACGAGGCCGAGGACCCCGAGCAGGCCGAGGAGGATGACGAACCGCCGGAACGGCCGCTCCCGCAGCCGTTCCCGCAGCGGCCGGCCGTGACCGTGCGGCGGCAGCCGTACGGCCCGGACCAGGTCGTCGACGCGGGCCCGCAGCCAGTGGCCGGCCCGGCTCATACCCGTACGGCGGCCATGCGTTCGGCCCGCAGCCGGTCCGACCAGGTGTCGTCGAGCGGGGCGAGGTTGTTGGTGCCGGTGGCCCAGCGCAGCAGCAGGTCGGCCAGTGCCGGGTTACGCGACAGGGCGGGGCCGTGCGAGTACGTCCCGAGCACGTGGCCGCGCCAGGCGCCCTCGGTGCTCTCGTCGTTGCCGATGCCGGTGGTGACCCGGGCCAGCGCCGAGACGCCGGGACCGAGGTGGGTACGGCCGCCGTGGTTCTCGAAGCCGCTCAGCGGCGGCAGCCCGAGCCGCGGGTCGATGTCGCCGGCCAGTTCGCCGACCGCCCGGGTCGGGCCCCGGTCGGAGTAGAGGTCGAGCAGGTTGAGCCCGGCGCACTTGGCGCCCTTGGCGAAGAAGGAACCGCCGAGCAGTTGGTAACCGGCACAGACGGCGAACACGACCGCGCCCTGGTTGACGGCGCGGTGCAGGTTGCCGTCGGAGATCAGCCGCTGGGCGGCGAGCGCCTGCGGGCCGTCCTCGCCGCCGCCGAGGAGGTAGATGTCGGCGGCGGCCGGCAGTGCCTGGTCGGACCGCACCTCGATGGTCTGGACCGGGATGCCCCGACGCTGGGCCCGGCGGGCGAGGATCAGCAGGTTGCCCCGGTCGCCGTAGGTCGACAACAGGTCGGGGTAGACCCAGACCAGCCGCAGGTAGCTGTCCGCACCCGGGGGTGGGGGGGCCGGGTAGCCGGCATTAGTTGACACGGTCCAACTCCGCTCGGATGTCCTGGAACGCCGTGTAGTTGGCGATCACCTCCAGCCGGCCGGGCGGCACCGCCGCGACCGCCTGGGTGAAGGTGCGTATGTGCTGGAAGGGCACGTCGTTGATGTCCAGCCGGACGGCCAGGTCGTAGGCCCGGTCGCCGGTGATGAGGACCTGACGGCCGCGCAGCGGCGCGAAGTCGACGTCGAAGAGCCAGGAGGTGTCCAGGCCGTCGGGGTCGCGCGCGTTGATGGAGAGCAGGGTCGGCGCGTGGTCGGCCATGTCGAACGCCTCCAGCCAACTCGCCGGGTTCTTGGCGAGCAGCAGCCGGATGCTGCGGCCGTCGCGGGCGACCTGGGCGTAGCGGCCGGCGATCGAGGCGACCCCGCCCAGCCGCGACACCGCGTCGGTGGGCCGTACGCCGAACTCGGCGGCGACGGCGAGCGCGGTGGCCGCGTTGCCGATGTTGACCCGGCCGGGAAGCTGGAGAACGATCTTGTGCCAGGCGCCGGTGGGGTCGACGACGCCGTCGTCCTCGACGACCCAGTGCGGTTGCGGGCGGCGCAGCGGGCAGCCGGTGCACCACCACTGGTCCTCGGCCCGTTCGATCGGCGAACCACACTCGGGGCATACCCAGGAATCGTCGTGCCACCGCTGGCCGGCGCTGAACCAGGTGGTGTGCGCCGAACCGATCGCCGCCCAGACCACCATCGGGTCGTCGGCGTTCGCCACGACGTGCACGTCGGGGTGCTTGGCCAGGGTGGTCTGCCAGCCCTGGGCCATCATCGCCACCTCCTTGGCCCGGTCGAGCTGGTCGCGGGAGAGGTTGAGCAGGGCGACGACCCGGGGTTCGGTCGCGTCGAGGACCTGGGCGAGGTAGTGCTCGTCGACCTCCAGCACCGCGTACGGGGTGTGGCCGGCCTTGGCCAGCGCGGAGGTGTGCCCGGTGGGCATGTTGGCCCCGAAGGAGTTGGTCGCCACCGGCCCGAGGACGCCGACGGCGGCGGCCGCCAGCCGGGTCGTGGTGGTCTTGCCGTTGGTGCCGGACACCAGGGCGATCGACCGGCCGGCGGCCAGGTGGGCGAGCAGTTCCGGGTCGATCTTCAGCCCGATCCAGCCACCGATCACCGAGCCGTCACCGCGGCCGGCGGCCCGGGACAGCGCCGCGGCGGTGCGCGACACCGAGCTGGCCACCTTTGCGCGCAGGGGCATTTTCGCGTCCGTCACGCGAGCGAGGTTACCGGAACTCCGCAGGGCCCCGATCGCCGTAGAGGACAGCCGACCGACCGGCGGGACCGACGGGTCCGTTCGCCCTGGACAGCGCCCGTCCGGTGGCCTCCACTTTCCTCCCCTGACTTGACAGTAGGGGTTCCAAAAGCAGGCCAACGGCGTGATGGCGGTCGAAACCGTGGTGATCGCCACAGAGTTGATCAATGTCGGGTAGGTGACCGGGCGGGCCGGCTCCCGTCGCCCTCCACTCCGCTCCACCCCCTCTGACGTGCGGTTTTGTAAATGAGATGGGGGTTGCCAAACCTGCGATTCTGGTTGCAGGTGGAGGGAAGTGGAGTAGAGTGGGGCCCGATGGCGGGTCCGGAAGGGTCCGCCGGCCCAGGGGGATCAGCGGTGCCGCGAACACCGCCGATGGGCGAGGGGGTTTGGGTCGGTGTTTCTAGGCACCCATACACCGCGCCTGGACGAAAAGGGCCGGCTGATCCTCCCGGCGAAGTTCCGGGACGAGCTGGCGGGAGGTGTCGTGATCACCAAAGGGCAGGAGCGCTGCCTCTACGTATTCCCGACGCCGGAGTTCCAGCGGATCGCCGAGCAGCTGCGCCAGCAACCGATGACGCACAAGGCCGCCCGCGCCTACAGCCGGGTCTTCTTCGCCAGCGCCCACGACGAGGTCCCGGATCGGCAGGGCCGGGTGACCATCCCCGGCCATCTGCGCGAATACGCCGGCCTGGGCCGCGATCTCGTCGTCATCGGGGCGAGCAGCCGGGTGGAGATCTGGGACCGGCAGGCCTGGGACACCTACCTCGCCGAGAGCGAAGACGAATTCGCCGACATCGAGGAGGGGGTGCTGCCCGGCGGACTGTAGGAGGGCGCACGAGACGGCAGGCGGCCCCCGCGAAGGGCCGCTCCGGCGCCGGTCGCCCGACGTACTGCGAGATCTCCAGCCGCTCCTGCCCCTGGCACCTCTTCCCCGGTGCCAGGCGTAACGAGCGGATGGGGATCTGGCGGTACGACGAGCGACGCAGTTTTCAACCGGGCACATTCACACCAAGACGGCGGGTCACCGGGGGGTCGACATGGGGGAGCTTCGCGGCACACACGTGCCGGTGCTGCTCGAGCGGTGTCTCGAGCTGCTGGCCCCCGCGCTGGACCGGGGCGACCGCCGGACGGTGCACGTCGACGCCACGCTCGGCCTGGCCGGCCACGCGGAGGCGGTGCTCGCCGCGTTCCCCCGGACGGTCCTGGTCGGGCTCGACCGGGACACCGAGGCGCTGGCGCACGCCCGTGACCGGCTGCGGCCGTACGCCGACCGGATCCATCTGGTGCACGCGGTCTACGACGAACTGCCCGACGTCCTGGCGGAACTCGATCTTCCGCTGGTCGACGGGGTGCTCTTCGACCTGGGTGTGTCGTCGTTGCAGCTCGACGCGCCCGACCGCGGGTTCGCCTACGCCCAGGACGCGCCGCTGGACATGCGGATGGACCAGACCCGGGGGACGACGGCCGAAGAGGTGGTCAACACCTACCCGGCCGATGACCTGGCCCGCGTGCTGCGGGTGTACGGCGAGGAGAAGTTCGCCCGGCGGATCGCGGCGGCGATCGTACGGGAGCGGGGCCGGGGCCGGATCACCTCGTCGGCCCGGCTCGCGGAACTGGTCAGGGAGTCCATTCCAGCACCAGCGCGACGAACAGGCGGACATCCGGCAAAGAGAACGTTTCAGGCGTTGCGGATCGAGGTAAACCAAGAGCTGGCGGTGCTGGAAGCGGCACTGCCAGCCGCGCTGGACGCGCTCGCGCCCGGGGGCCGGATGGTGGTGCTGTCCTACCACTCGCTGGAGGACCGCCTCACCAAGCAGGCCATCGGTGTGCGGGCCCGCAGTACCGGGCCGGTCGACCTGCCGGTCGAACTGCCCGGTACCGGTCCGACGCTGCGGTTGCTCAGCCGCGGCGCCGAACTGCCCGGCGAGGCGGAGGTCGCGGCGAACCCGCGCGCCGCCTCGGTACGGCTGCGGGCGGCGGAACGGATCGACCCGGACGCGGAACCGGCAGGGGAAGCCGGTGCCCGGACGGGCCGTACCGCCGGCACGGCAAGGGGTCGCAGCACCGGCATCGGCGGGGAAGGCCGTGGCGGTGGCGGCGGCACGGCGGGCACGGGACGGGGCAGGGGCGCCGACCCGCGACCGGCCGGACAGGGCAAGACGGCACGGGCCGACCGCGAACGGCCCCGCCGTCAGGTGAAGGCGTTGCACCAGCCGAGCGCCCGGCGGCGCTCCGCGACGTCGGCACCGCAGGGGCAGGACGGGCGGCGACGTCCGGGGGAGACGGACGAACAGGGGGAGGGATCATGAGCGAGCGAATCAGCGGCGGGAACGGTGTCGAGCGCGACACCGTGCGGCGCGCACCGCGGTCGGGGGCCGGACCACGGATGCGACCACGAGCCGGAACACGACGCGGGCGCGCGGTGGCCGGGGGGCGGCCACGGGTGCCGGGGACGCGTCGACCCGAAACGACGGTACGGCCCGCGGCCGTACCACGGCGGGGCGGGCCGGCGGCACCGCCAGCGTCACGTCCGTCACCGGCCGGGGGAGCCGGGGGAACGCGAGTTCCCGACCCAGGGAAGCGCGGCGCTGAACCCGCGCGAGCAGGCGTGGGAGGCCGTGGCCGAGCCGGCCGGCGCCGAGGTCGACGCCCGGCCGGCGCCCCGGCTCCGGGTCGCCCCGCCGCGCCCGGTCGCGGTGCCGCGGGCCCCGTTCGTGGCGATGATCCTCGTGCTCGTGGTCGGGGGTGTGCTCGGCATCCTGGTGATCAACACCAAGATCAACGAGAACGCGTTCCGGCTGGACGGCCTCCAGACCGAGCAGGCCGCCCTCGACGTACGGGAGCAGAAGCTCGAGCGCGAGATCGCGCAGCACGAGGCGCCGGGCAACCTCACCGCCCGGGCCCGCCAGCTCGGTCTCGTCGAGTCGACGCAGCCGGCGTTCATCCGGCTGCCGGACGGGCAGGTCATCGGCATCCCGAAGCCGGCCGGCGGTGAACCGGCCATCACCAGCCAGCAGGGAGCGGGTCAATAGCCCATGGCACCAAGGTCGAACGAGCCGCGCCGGGACACGGAAGTGCCCCGGCGCGGCTCGTCCCGGTCGGCGGCCGGTCGGGACAGCCAGGGCCGGGGCACCACCGGCGACGGGGACGCCCCCGAGCGACGGCTCGGCGGGATCTCGGACGCGCGGTCGTACACCCCCCGGGGCCGTACGGTGCGCGACGCCGGCCGCCCGGACCGCAGCGCGGATCCGTTCCGGCCGGCGCTCCAGGTGCTCGACGGCGGGCGCAAGGGGCCGGTCCGGCGTACGCCGACCCAGCCGGCGCGCGGATCGGACCGCGCCGGTGGCCGGGACGACCAGGACGGTACGGCCGGCCGGGCGGGTCGGGACGGCACCGGCCGCGCCGGCTCGGGCCGGGCCGCCGGCCGCGAGGGGGCCGGCCGGACCGCCGGTGGCCCGGAACGTGGCCGGACCGGCGGGAACCGGGCGGTCCGCGGCCCCGGTGTCGCGCCGGCACCACGCCGTGGCACCGGCCGCACCGCCACCGACCGTAAGCAGCCGGTCCGGCCGCACCGCAAGCCGCGGCCGCCGAAACTGGCCAGCCCGAACCGGCGGCTGCGGTTCGGCAGCTTCCTCGCCCTGACGCTCTTCGCGGTCATCGGCATCCGGCTGATCGTCATCCAGGTCGTGGACACCCCCGCGTACGCCGACGGCGGGCTCGCCGGCCGGCTCAGCAACCCGGTCGTCATCCCGGCACCCCGGGGCACCATCTACGACCGGGACGGCGCGGTGCTCGCGCACAGCGTCGAGGCCCGGTACGTCTACGCCGACCCGACCGAGGTCACCGACCCGGCCGCGGCCGCCGCCGCGCTGTCGCCGCTGCTCGGCATCCCGAAGTCGCAACTGCTGCCGCGGCTGGTGCCGCAGAAGCGCCCGGACGGGAACGAGTCGCAGTTCGAATACCTGGCCCGGGGCGTCGACATCGACACCGCCAAGCAGATCACCGGGCTGAACATCGCCGGCATCGGGATCCACCGCGACGAGCGGCGCGAGGTGCCCGGCGGCGACCTCGGCGCCAACCTGATCGGGTTCACCGGCGACGACATGCACGGCCTGGAGGGCATCGAGGGCCGGTACGACGACGTCCTGCGCGGGGTCAACGGCGAGCGGATCTTCGAGATCGGGGGCGGCGACCTCAACAAGGCGATCCCGGACGGCTACCTCAAGGAGACCGACCCGCAGCCGGGCAGTTCCCTGGTGCTGACCATCGACCGCGACCTGCAGTTCGAGGTCCAGCGCATCCTCAGCGAGGCGATGGCCCGGGTCAGGGCGACCACCGGCACCGTCGTCGTGATGGACATCCGGACCGGCGAGGTGCTCGCCCAGGCCAGCCATCCGACGTACGACGCGGCGAACTGGAAGCCCAGCAAGCCGACCGACCGGGAGGACGTCGCGACGAGCTTCGTCGTCGACCCGGGTTCGGTGCACAAGCCGATCGTGTTCGGGGCCGCGCTGGAGGAGGGCGTGATCGCGCCGGACGGCACGCTGCCGGTGCCGGCGACCATCAACAAGGGCGGCACCACCTACCGCGACAGCCGCAACGCGCAGGGCGCCCAGATGAGCCTGGCCGGCATGATGGCGTACTCGTCCAACGTCGGCACGATCATGCTCGCCGACCAGCTCGGACCGCAGCGGCTCCACGACTACCAGCTCAGGTTCGGGCTGGGCAAGCCGACCGGTGAGGGCATGCCGGGCGAGGCGGCCGGCCGGGTGCTCGATCCGAAGGACTGGAACGGCTCGTCGCCGGGCTCGATCCCGATCGGGCACAGCGTCGACGTCACCCCGCTGCAGATGACCGCCGTCTACGCGGCGATCGCCAACGGCGGCACCTGGGTGCAGCCGAGCCTGATCCGCGAGACGGTCGGCCCGGACGGGACCCGTACGCCGGCGGCGGCGCCGGAGACCCGCCGGGTGATCAGCCCGGAGAACGCGGCCGCGCTGCGTACGGTGATGGAGGCGGTGACGACCGTGCCGGGCGCGACCGGGCTCAAGGCCGCCATCCCGGGCTACCGGGTGGCCGGCAAGACCGGCACCGGTTCGCGGGTGGTCGACGGCCGGTACGCGCCGGGCGAGGTCGCCTCGTTCATCGGGATGGCCCCGGCCGACAACCCGCGGTACGTGGTGTCGGTGTTCGCCCACACCCCCGGCGGTGGTGGCGGCGACATCGCGGCGCCGACGTTCAAGGACATCATGGCGTTCACGCTGCTGCACTACCGGGTGCCGCCGACCGGCACGGAGCCGCCGGAGTTCGTCGTCTTCCCGAAGTAGCCTCCGTCGTGGTCCACCGGCCCGGTGGTCCACGACGGCCGGCGGCCGGTGCCCGTACCGACTTGCACCCGATCGGTGTTTTGCCGGGCCTGTGGTGGTGATACTGCCTCGTCCGATACGCGTACCGGGACGTCGGCCCGCCGGTGGCGGCGCTCCCGCGCGTCCCGCAACGCCGAAGGAGGGCCCGGGTGACCGCACGAACCACCGGGCCGGCTGTGCCGCCCGGTCGACCGGACGGGGTAGGGTCTACCGCCGTGCCCGGCAATCCGCGACCCCACACCGTCACTTCCCAACGGCTGGCCGGCCTCGCCGCGCTGCTCGGCGTCACACTCCCCGACGGCGCCGCGGCGCTGACGGTCACCGGGGTGACGCACGCCAGCGGCGACGTGCTGCCCGGCGACCTCTACGCCGCCCTGCCGGGTGCCCGCCGGCACGGCGCCGAGTTCGTGGCCGGCGCGGCGGCGGCCGGCGCGGTCGCCGTACTCACCGATCCGGCCGGCGCCCCGGCCGCCGCCGCGGCGGGCCTGCCGGCGCTGGTCGTCGACGACCCCCGGGCGGTGCTCGGCACGGTCGCCTCGGCCGTGTACGGCGATCCCACCAGTGACCTCGTCGTCATCGGCATCACCGGAACCGCGGGCAAGACCTCGACCGCCTACCTTGTCGAGTCCGGGCTGCGCGCCGCCGGCCACGTCACCGGCCTGATCGGGACCGTCGAGACCCGGCTCGGCGACCTGACCGTGGACAGCGTCCGCACCACGCCGGAGGCCACCGACCTGCACGCGATGCTCGCCGCCGCCCGCGAGCGCGGCGTGACCGCACTGGTCATGGAGGTGTCCAGCCACGCGCTGGCGATGGGCCGGGTCGGCGGGGTCCGGTTCTCGGTCGGCGGCTACACCAACTTCGGCCAGGACCACCTGGACTTCCACGCCGACAGCGCGGACTACTTCGCCGCCAAGGCGCAGCTCTTCGACGGCCGGTGCGGGATCGAGGTGCTCAACCTCGACGACCCGGCACTGCTGCCGCTGCACAAGCCGGCCACGGTGACCTACTCCGCCGCCGGTGACCCGGCCGCGACCTGGCGGGCGACCGACGTCAGCGGCACCGGCTACGAGCAGCGGTTCGTGGCCCACGGACCCGGCGGGGTCGCGGTCGACGCCGGGGTGGCGCTGCCCGGCCGGCACAACGTCGCCAACGCCCTGCTCGCCATCGCGGCCCTGGCCGCCGTCGGCGTCGACCCGGTCACCGCCGCCGCCGGCGTGGCCGCCTGCCGTGGCGTACCCGGCCGGCTGGAGCTGGTCGACGCGCCGGGCCCGGTGCGCGGCGTGGTCGACTACGCGCACAAGCCCGACGCGATCGTGGCCGTCCTGGCCGCGCTGCGCGACCTGGTCGGCGGCGGGCAGGGTCGGCTGATCTGCCTCATCGGTGCCGGCGGCGACCGGGACCGGGGCAAACGTACGGTCATGGGCGCGGCCGCCGCCCGCGGCGCCGACCTGGTCCTGGTCACCGACGACAACCCACGCTCGGAGGACCCGGCGGCGATCCGGGCCGAGGTGCTGCGCGGCGCCGCCGAGACCGGCTCGGGCGCCCGGATCGTCGAGGTCGCCGGCCGCCGGGCCGCGATCGACGAGGCCGTCCGGTTGGCCGAGCCGGGCGACGTGGTCGCGCTGCTCGGCAAGGGACACGAACGCGGTCAGGAGGTCGCCGGGGTCACCCACCCGTTCGACGACCGGGTCGAGTTGGGCGCCGCGCTCGCCGCCCGCTTCGGACACCTGGTGGGGCAGCGATGATCCCGCTGACGCTCGCCGAGCTGGCGGCGGCCGTGGACGGCCGGCTGGTCGGCGCCGACGGCACCGCGACGGTCACCGGCACCGCCGAGTACGACTCCCGCAAGATCGGGCCGGGCGGGCTGTTCGTCGCGTTCGTCGGGGCGAAGGTCGACGGCCACGACTACGCGGCGCGGGCGGTCGAGGCCGGCGCGGTCGCGGTGCTCGGCACCCGGGAGGTGCCCGGCGTACCGATGATCGTGGTCGCCGACCCGCTGACCGCGATCGCGGCGCTGGCCCGCGTCTCGGTGCGCCGGCTGCCGGATCTCACCGTGGTCGGGGTGACCGGTTCGTCCGGCAAGACGTCGACCAAGGACCTGATCGGCCAGCTGCTGGCCCGGGTCGGTCCCACCGTCGCGCCACCCGGCTCGCTCAACAACGAACTCGGGCACCCGCACACCGTGTTGCGCGCCGGCCCACAGACCCGGTACCTGGTGCTGGAGAAGGGCGCCCGGGGGCCGGGACACATCAGCTACCTGTGCGGGATCGCCCCGCCGACCGTCGGTGTCGTGGTCAACGTCGGAGTGGCGCACATCGGCGAGTTCGGCTCGGTCGAGGGAATCGCCGCCGCCAAGGGCGAACTCGTCGAGGCGCTGCCCGCCGACGGGCTGGCCGTGCTCAACGCCGACGACCCGCTGGTGCGCGCCATGGCCAGCCGTACGGCGGCGCGGGTGGTGCTCGTCGGCGAGGCGGCCGACGCCGACGTACGCGCCGAGGACGTGACGCTGGACGAGCGGGGCCGGGCGGCGTACACGCTGGTGACCCCGGACGGGCGGTATCCGGTGCGGCTCGGGCTCAGTGGCCGGCACCAGGTCGGCAATTCGCTGGCCGCGGCGGCGGTCGCCCGGGCGGCCGGGCTGCCCGACGCCGAGCTGGCGGCGGCGCTCGGCGAGCTGCGGCTGGTCTCCACCCGCCGGATGGACGTGTTCGACCGGCCCGACGGCGTGACCGTCGTCGACGACTCGTACAACGCCAACCCGGCTTCGACGTCGGCGGCGCTGCGCGCGCTGGCCGCGATGGGCAAGGACCGGCGCACCGTCGCCGTGCTCGGCTTCATGGCCGAGCTGGGCGAGCAGGAGCGTTCCGGTCACGAACAGGTCGGCCGGCTGGTGGCCGAGCTTCAGGTGGACCGTCTCTACGTGGTCGGCGGGTCTGCCGCGCCGATCCACGAGGCGGCGACGGCTGATCCGAGATGGGGAGGAGAGTCGGTGCTGGTGGCCGATCAGGAAGCGGCGGTCGGGCGGTTACGTGACGAACTGCGCGCCGGTGACGTCGTCCTGGTGAAGGGTTCGCGTTACCAGACCTGGGACGTGGTCGACGCGCTGCGCGTGACCGGGGGAGCCCCGGCGTGAGAGCGGTCATCGTCGCGATCGGCGTGGCGTTCCTGGTCTCGCTGTTCATCACCCCCGTCGCGATCAAGGTGTTCACCCGGTTGAAGGCCGGGCAGCCGATCCGGTCCGACGGCCCGCAGATGCACCTGGGCAAGAAGGGCACGCCGACGATGGGCGGGGTGGCCTTCATCGTGGCCACCGTCATCGCGTACGTGGCCGGGCACCTCGCCCTGACCACCCTGCCCGACCAGCAGATCTTCCAGGTCGGCCCGACCATCACCGCGCTGGTGCTGCTCGGCCTGCTGGTCTTCTCCGGCGCGGTTGGGTTCCTCGACGACTTCCTCAAGGTCCGCAAGCGCAACAGCCTCGGGCTCAACAAGCGCGGCAAGCTGATCGGGCAGATGCTGGTCGGCGCCGTGTTCGGCGTCATCGCCCTCTACTTCCCCAGCACGAACGGGGAGACCGTCGGCAGCACGACACTGTCGTTCGTCCGCGACATCGACTTCCTCGACGTCGGCAAGGTCGCCTCCGTGATCATCTTCATCTTCGTGGTGATGGCGGCGACCAACGGGGTGAACCTGACCGACGGCCTCGACGGCCTGGCCACCGGCGCGTCGGTGATGGTGCTCGGGGCGTACGCGTTCATCGCCTTCTGGCAGTACCGGCACTGGTGCGCCGACCCCAACTACGTGACCCGCGAGGACATCTACTGCTACGCCGTCCGCGACCCGCTGGAGATCGCGCTGATCGCCGGGGCGGCCGCCGGCGCGTGTGTCGGCTTCCTGTGGTGGAACACGTCGCCGGCCCGGATCTTCATGGGCGACACCGGGGCGCTCGGCCTCGGCGGGCTCATCGCCGGCATGGCGATGTCCACCCGTACGGTGCTGCTGCTGCCGATCATCGGCGGGCTCTTCGTGATCATCACGATGTCGGTCGTCATCCAGATCATCTCGTTCCGCACCACCGGCAAGCGGGTCTTCCGGATGTCGCCGTTGCAGCACCACTTCGAGCTGGCCGGCTGGAGCGAGGTCAACATCGTGGTCCGCTTCTGGATCATCGCGGGGATCGGGGTGGCGATCGCGCTCGGCCTGTTCTACAGCGACTTCCTGACCGCCATGGGCTGACCGGGCACGGATGGGCGATTCGCCCCGACACGCCCGGCCGGCGGCAACGCCGCCGGGCGGGCGGCGAGCGCCCATGATGAGGCGATGCGGCAGGACGGGAGGGCCGGGCGATGACGGGAGAGCGTCCGCCGGACGGCGACGAGGCGGTGCCGGCCGTCGACCGGGCCGGCCCGCCACGGGCCGGGCAACCCGGCGGGTCGCCGGGGGCCGGACAGCCGGCCGCCGGGCCGGAGCGCGCCGGGCAACCGGCCGGCGGGCCCCGCCGGGCCGGACCGCCCGCCGGGCCACCGGGGCGCGGCGTCGACCTCTCCGGCGGGCTCGCCGCCCTGCGCGGCCTGCTGGCCCGGCCGCTCGCCTCCTACTACCTGCTGCTGTCCAGCGCCGGACTGCTGCTGGTCATCGGCCTGACCATGGTCTACTCGGCGACCAGCATCAGGTCGTTCGCCGACGTGGGCAGCGCCACCGCCACGTTCGCCGACCAGGCCGTTTTCGCGCTGATCGGCCTGGTCGCCTTCTGGGTGTGCCAGCGGCTGCCCGCGCGTACATTCCAGGCCCTGGCGATCCCGGTGCTCGGTGTGGCGCTGACCCTGCTGGTCATCCTCGACGCGCTGCTGGCCCTCGCCGCGCTGGGGCTGCTCGAGGAGTCCATCCTGGGACCGCTGGAGGCCGACCGGCTCTGGCTCTTCATCGGGCCGGTCGGGTTGCAGCCCTCCGAAGTGGCGAAGTTCGGCATGGTGCTGTGGGGCTCCGACGTGATCGCCCGCAAGGGGGCGGCCCTGGGCTGGTGGCGGGAGCTGGCCATGCCGCTCTTCCCGGTGGTCGGCCTGCTGTTCGTGCTGGTCGGCTACAACGACCTCGGCACCATGCTGTGCCTGCTCGCCGTGGTGGTCGGCCTGCTGTGGGCGGCCGGCGTACGGCTGCGGATCTTCGCCACGCTGTCGGTGCTCGGCCTGGCCGGGGTGGGCCTGCTGATCGCGGCGGCGTCGCAGGGCGGCGGCTCGGACGGGGAGGGCGGCAACTACCGGCTCGACCGGCTCACGCTGTTCTTCAACCCGCCCGACGACTGCAGCCTCGACCTGTGCTACCAGATGATCCAGTCCCGCAACGCGCTGGACACCGGCGGCTGGTTCGGGGTCGGCCTGGGCAAGGGCAGCCTGAAGTGGGAGTGGCTGCCGGCCGCCGACAACGACTTCATCTTCGCCATTCTCGCCAACGAGCTGGGCGTGGTCGGCTGCTTCGTCGTGCTCGCCCTGTTCGGCGTGCTCGCGTACAGCGGGATGCGGATCGCCCGGCGGGTCGAGGGGGACTTCCGGCGGCTGGCGGCGGCGTCGGCGACCACCTGGTTGATCAGCCAGGCGCTGATCAACATCGGTGGCGTGGTCGGCCTGATCCCGCTCACCGGCGTGCCGCTGCCGTTCATTTCCCGCGGCGGCAGCGCCCTGCTGGTGACGCTGGCCGCGATCGGCATGCTGGCGTCGTTCGCCCGCGCCGAACCGGACGCCGCCCGAGCTCTGCATGCCCGACCACCGGCCCGATGGGTACGACTACTCTGGGCCCCGTTGCCGCCGCTTCCCGCCGGGCGCCGCGCGGACCGATCGTCCGCGCCCACCGCCCGGAGCACCGGTTCCGGTGCCAGGCGGGGTGCCGATCCGGGCGCCACGAAGCGGCGCGACGGCGACGCCCGGCCTAAGCAGGGCGGCACGGCGCGGCCGCGCGCCGGTTCGGGCAGCGAGAGGAGACGTTGATGGGTCAGCTTCGGTCGGTCGTGCTCGCCGGAGGTGGCACCGGGGGACACATCTACCCGTTGCTGGCCTTCGCCGACTGCCTGCGCCGACACGACCCCAACGTCCGGATCACCTGCGTCGGCACACCCAAGGGCCTGGAGAACGAGTTGATCCCGCCGGCCGGCTACGACCTGCGGCAGATCCCGGCCTACCAGCTGCCCCGGTCGATCAACGTGAACCTGATGCGTACCCCGGACCGGATGTACAAGGCGGCCCGCGCGGCGGGCAAGGTGATCGAGGAGGTCCGCGCCGACGTGGTCGTCGGCTTCGGCGGGTACGTCTCGGTCCCGGCCTACCTGGCCGCCTGGCGGCGCGAACTGCCGATCGTCATCCACGAGGTGAACGTGCCGCCGGGGGTCGCCAACCGGCTCGGCATGAAGTTCACCAAGCACATCGCGGTCGGCTTCCCGCACCAGCCGGTGCAGGCCGAGTCGCTGCGCAGTGCCCGCGTCGTCGGGGTGCCGCTGCGGCGCGGCATCACCGGCCTGGACCGCTACTCCCAGCAGGCGGCCGCCCGGGCGCACTTCGGGCTGCGGCCCGACCTGCCGGTCGTCTTCGTGTCCGGCGGGTCGCAGGGCGCCCGTTCGATCAATCTGGCCGTCGCCGGCGCGGCGAAGGAGTTGGCCCGGCACGGGGTCCAGGTGCTGCACGTGATCGGCGCCCGGAACGAGCCGGTGTCGGTGCCGACCGATCTGCCGGTGCCGTACGTGACGCTGCCGTACCTTTCGCAGATGGAGCTGGGTTACGCCGCCGCCGACCTGATGCTGTGCCGGGGCGGTGCGATGACCTGCGCGGAGGTCGCCGCGATCGGCCTGCCCGCCGTCTACGTTCCCTACCCGCACAGCAACCAGGAGCAGAAGCGCAACGCGCTGCCGGTGGTCGAGGCGGGCGGCGGCCTGATCGTCGACGACGCCGAGCTGAGCCCGGGCTGGATCGAGAGCAACCTGCTGCCGCTGGTCCGCGATCCGCGCCGGCTCGCCGCGATGGGCGCGGCCGCGTCGGCGTACGGCCGGCGGGACGGTGACGAAGCGCTGCTCGACTTCGTTTACGAGGCAGTGGCCTGATGGGCCTCGTTCCACGAGGCGGCGGCCTGACGGGCCCCGTCGCACGAGGCGGCGGCCCGGCGGGCGGGGCGCCGCGACACGGGAGGGTTCGGCTGTGAACATCGTGGAGACCGGCGCGACCGGCACCCTGGCCGCCGAGGATCTCGGCGCCATCCACCTGATCGGCGTCGGCGGGGTCGGCATGAGCGGCCTGGCCCGGCTGCTGCTCACCCGGGGCATGGTGGTGTCCGGCAGCGAGCTGCGCGAGTGGCCGGCGCTGGCCGCGCTGCGGGCGCTCGGCGGCACGATCCACATGAGCCATGTGGAGTCCAACCTCGACGGTGTCGACACGGTCGTCTACTCGACCGCGATCCCGCAGGACCACCTGGAGCTGGTCGAGGCCCGCCGGCGTGGCCTGCGGGTGCTGCACCGCTCCGAGGCGCTGGCGGCGACGATGACCGGCCGGCGTACGGTCGCGGTCGCCGGCACCCACGGCAAGACCACGACCACGTCGATGATGACGCTGATCCTCCAGCACGCCGGCGAGGATCCGTCCTTCGTGATCGGCGGGGAGATCTCCGAGGTGGGGTCGAACGCCCACCACGGCACCGGCCGGTACTTCGTCGCCGAGGCCGACGAGAGCGACCGCTCCTTCCTGCGCTACCGGCCGTACGTCTCGATCATCACCAACGTCGACGCCGACCACCTCAACACGTACGGCGACCTCGCGGGGCTGGAGGCGGCGTTCGTCGAGTACGCCGAACTGACCGACCCGGACGGGTTCGTGGTGACCTGCGCCGACGACCCGGGGGCGCGGCGGCTGGTGGCGACGCTGCGCGGCCGGGGCCGGCGGGTGTTCACGTACGGCACCGCCGCCGACGCCGACCTGCGGCTGACCGAGGTCGTCTCGTCCGTACAGGGGGTCCGCTACTTCGCCCACCTCGACGGCGTGTCGCTGGGCGAGATCCGGCTGCCGGTGCCCGGCCGCCACATGGGCCTCAACAGCGCGGCGGCGCTGCTCGCCGCCCGCAAGCTGGGGCTGCCGCTGAACGCGGCCGTCGAGGCGCTCGCGACCTTCCCCGGCGTACGCCGGCGGTTCGAGCGCAAGGGCGTCGCCGGCGGCGTCCAGGTCTACGACGAGTACGCGTACCACCCGATCTCGATGACCGCGGCGCTGCACACTCTGCGTGAGGTCGCCGCCGGCGGCCGGCTGCTCGTGGTGTTCCAGCCGTACCGGGTCTACCGCACCCGCGACCTCCAGGCCGAGTTGGCCGCCGCCCTGTCGCTCGCCGACGAGGTGATCGTGCTGGAGGTGTTCGGCCCGGGCGAGGTCCGCGAGCCGGGGGAGGGTGGCGTGGCGTTGACCGCGGCGGTCGACCTGCCCGACACGCGGAAGGTGTTCGTGCCGTCGTGGGAGGAGGTCCCGGGCGAGGTGGTCCGCCGGGCCCGCGCCGGCGACCTCGTCGTCACGATGGGGGCCCCGCCGATCTCGCTGATGGGTGACGAACTGCTCGACGCGTTGGCCCGGCCGGCCGCTGACGCCCCGGCCCCCGACGCGGGATGACCGGAGCGGCCGGCCGCGGGCGGCCCGGCGGTCCGGCGGCCGGCGGGCGCGACCGTCAGGGTGATCCCACCCGGCGGTGGCGGCTGGTGCGTGCCGGCAGCGACGCCGTACCGCCGTCGGTGCGGCGGTTCATGCGCCGGGCCCGGCAGCGCCGGCTGCGCGCGGCGCTGCCGTGGGCGGTCGCCGGTGCGGTGCTGGCCCTGGTCGGCCTGTCGGTCTGGGTCGTCTACGGCACCGGCGTGTTCGGGGTACGCGACGTACGGGTCAACGGGACCGACCTGCTGACCCCCGACCAGGTACGCGCCGCGGCGGCGGTCCGGTCCGGCGCCCCGCTGGCCGGCCTGGACACCGGCGCGATCGAGCGCCGGGTCGGCGGGCTGGCGCAGGTGGAGCGGGTCAGCGTGTCGCGGGACTTCCCGGGCACGGTGGTGGTCGACGTGGTCGAGCGCACCCCGGTCGCGGTGGTGCCGCGCGGCGAGGCGTTCGTGGTGGTCGACGCGTCGGGTGTGGTGTTCCGCGAGCTGCCGGCACGGCCCGACGGGCTCCCGCTGGTGCGGGTGGCCGAGCCGGGGCCGGACGACCTGGGCACCCGCGGGGCCCTGACGGTGCTGACCTCGCTCACCGACGCCCTGCGGCAGGGGCTGGTGGAGGTGGTGGTGGACAGTCCGGCGCGGATCCGGCTGCTGCTGGCGGAGGGGCGTGAGGTGGTGTGGGGCGACGCGACGGACAGCGCGACGAAGGCGGACGTGGCGACCGCGTTGCTGGCCCGCGAGGGCGACGTGATCGACGTGAGCGCACCCGACGTGGTCACGATCCGCTGAGCCGTCCGGTCCGATATCCGACTCACACCTTGGCGACACGCCGCGCAGGTCCTTGGTTGCGGGCGCACCTCCGCCTACGTTGCCGATGAGGATCAGTAGTTGACATAACTGTAAGCCTCTAGTAGAGGGTTAGGGTTTATCCCCTGACCCTTGTCGTACCGAGTGGATGTTGATCGCGGTCTGGCCGGGCCGATCGGCACCCGCCCACCTCGAAGGGAAAGGTCGCCCGATGACTCCTCCGCACAACTACCTGGCGGTCATCAAGGTCGTCGGCATCGGTGGCGGCGGTGTGAACGCCGTCAACCGGATGATCGAGGTCGGCCTCAAGGGCGTCGAGTTCATCGCCATCAACACAGATGCGCAGGCGCTGCTGATGAGCGACGCGGACGTGAAGCTCGACGTGGGACGGGAGCTGACCCGGGGCCTCGGTGCGGGCGCCAACCCCGACGTCGGCAAGAACGCCGCCGAGGACCACCGCGACGAGATCGAAGAGGTGCTCAAGGGCGCCGACATGGTCTTCGTGACCTGCGGCGAGGGCGGCGGCACCGGCACCGGCGGCGCGCCGGTGGTCGCCAACATCGCCCGCAAGCTCGGCGCGCTGACCATCGGTGTGGTCACCCGGCCGTTCTCGTTCGAGGGCAAGCGCCGGCAGGTGCAGGCCGAGGCCGGGATCGACGAACTGCGCAACCAGTGCGACACGCTCATCGTGATCCCCAACGACCGGCTGCTCGCCCTGGGCGACCGGGGGATCAGCATGATGGACGCCTTCCGGCAGGCCGACCAGGTGCTGCTCTCCGGTGTGCAGGGCATCACCGACCTGATCACCACCCCGGGTCTGATCAACCTGGACTTCGCCGACGTCAAGAGCGTCATGAGCGGTGCCGGCAGCGCCCTGATGGGCATCGGCAGCGCGCGGGGCGACAACCGCGCGGTCGAGGCGGCCGAGGCGGCGATCTCCAGCCCGCTGCTGGAGCAGAGCATGGACGGTGCCCGTGGCGTGCTGCTGTCCATCGCCGGCGGCTCCGATCTGGGCCTGTTCGAGATCAACGACGCGGCGCAGCTGGTGACCGACGCCGCGCACCCGGACGCCAACATCATCTTCGGTGCGGTCATCGACGACGCGCTCGGCGACGAGGTGCGGGTGACCGTTATCGCGGCCGGCTTCGACGGCGGCACCCCGGCGTACAAGCCCGCCACCGCGGCGAGCAAGCCGACGCCGCCGGCGCAGCCGGTCTCCGGTGGCGGCGCCGTCGCCCCGCCGCCGGTCAGCCCGCCGCCGGCCCAGCCGCCGCGCCGCGTGCTCTTCGACGACGTGGACGTGCCGGACTTCCTCAAGAACGGATCCTGAGCCGGCCCGATGACCGAACCGACGCTGGGGCGCGAGGAACGCCGCGCCGAACTCGCGGCGGGCCTCGCCCGGATCCGGGCCCGGATCGCCGACGCCTGCGCGGCCGCCGGCCGGGATCGGGGTGAGGTGACCCTGGTCGCGGTCACCAAGACCTATCCGGCCTCCGACGTCGAGCTGCTCGGCAGCCTCGGCGTGACCGAGGTGGGGGAGAACCGCGACCAGGAGGCGGCGCCCAAGGCCCGGGCGGTCGCCGCCGCGGGCGGGCGGGTCACCTGGCACTTCGTCGGCCAACTGCAGCGCAACAAGTGCCGGTCGGTGGTCGGCTACGCCGACGTGGTGCACTCCGTCGACAGTGTCCGGTTGGCCCGGGCGCTGGCCGAGGCGGCGCAACGGCACCGGGACCGGCCACTGGACGTACTGGTGCAGGTCAGTATCGATGGCGATGCGGCCCGGGGTGGCGCGCTGGCGCCGGATCCCGCGGCCGGTGCGGTCGAGCCGGACCGGCTGCTGGCGGAGGTGGCGGCGGCGGTGGCCGGCAGCGGTTCGCTGCGCCTGGCCGGGCTGATGGCGGTCGCACCGCTGGGCTGGCAGCCGGCGGCGGCGTTCGAGCGGTTGGCCGGGATCGCGGCCCGATTCCGTGTCGATCATCCGACAGCGACCGCGCTCTCGGCGGGCATGAGCGCGGATCTGGAGGAGGCCATCGGGTACGGCGCGACACACGTGCGCGTCGGTAGCGCGTTGCTCGGAAAGCGTTCCACGCTGCGGTAGCCTGGCGGCGGACACCAAACTACATCAGTGTTGTTTGGGGACGGGCCTTCTCGATCGGGGGACACGGCCGGTGCTCCGCGGTGACCCGGTCGTGACCGGCCGGCGATCCGTCGACAACCGGTGGTGACGGTTCCGTGCCCGGCGGGGGACACCGCCGCGGTCGCGGACCACGGGGAGCCGGTCCGGTCACCGGAGTGGCCACCACCAGTGGCCATGCGCGTGACAACGGCACGGCACGGGGGCTCGTGCCGCACGGCGGACGGAGGGGCGCGGCGATGGGTGCACTGCGCAAGGCGGGGGTCTGGCTCGGCCTCGTCGAGGAGGACGACGAGCGGGGCTACGACGACGGCGGCTACCGCGACTCGGGCTACCGGCAGAGCCGGTACGCCGACGAGTTCAACGACGACGATGACGACCGGGACGAACCACCGGCCCCGCCCCGGGCCCGGGCCAGTGAGCGGGCCCGGCTCGCCGAACGTAACGTGGGTCGCGGCGCCGACCTCGACCGTGACCGTGACCGTGGTGAGTCCGAGCGCGTCGAGCGGATCGAGCGTCCGGAGCGCTCCAGCGTCCGTTCGATCACGCGGACCGGCAGTTCCGAGCCGTCGACCGCGCTGACCTACCAGACCCGGGACAACCTCGCCCTGGCGCCACAGGTGCAGGTGCGGGAGCGGGCCGTGGTGGCCGAGGAGGAGCAGCGCTACCAGATCACCACGCTGCATCCGACCACCTACCGGGAGGCGCGCACCATCGGCGAGCACTTCCGCGACGGGGTACCGGTCATCATCAATCTCACCGAGATGGACGAGGCGGATGCCCGCCGCCTGGTCGACTTCGCCGCCGGGCTGGCGTTCGGGCTGCGCGGTACGATCGAGCGCGTGACCAACCGGGTGTTCCTGCTCTCACCGGCCAACGTCCAGGTCACCGCGGAGGACAAGGCCAAGATCGCTGAGGGCGGGTTTTTCAGTCTGAGCTAACCCGACCGAGGGACCCGCCTGCCGTGTTGTCGATCGTGATGCAAGTCCTGTATCTCCTTGTTTATCTGTTCCTTCTGACGCTTTTGGCGAGGTTCGTCCTCAGCGCTGTGCTCCAGTACGGCCGCCGGTGGCAGCCCAGCCGCGGAGCATCGGCCGGATTGGAAGTCGTGTGGAGCGTCACTGATCCGCCCCTCAAGGCGTTGAGGCGTGTGATCCCACCATTGCGAATTGGTACCGTGAGCTTCGACCTGGCCTCCCTTGTGCTCCTGGTTATCCTGTTCGTGCTGATGAGATTCGTGTTAAGTCCGCTGATCGAACTCAGGTGAACGCCTGGGAACCAGCGAGCTACGCGGCCGCAACTGACCCGAGGAGTTTCGATGCCGCTGACCCCGGCCGACGTGCACAACGTCGCCTTCAAGAAGCCTCCGATAGGCAAGCGGGGGTATGACGAGGAAGAGGTCGACGCCTTCCTGGACGAGGTCGAGCGGGAGCTCGCCCGTCTGATCGAGGAGAACAACGAGCTGCGCGCCCAGGTGGAGCGCGGTGGCCGTGGCGGCGCTCCAGCCGGCCCGGGCGCCGACCCCCGCCTCGCCGCCGAGCTCAACGACACCAAGGCCCAGCTGGACCGGGTGCAGCGTGACAAGGCGGCGGCCGAGCAGGCTGCCCGCGCGATGCAGGCCGAGCTGGAGCAGATCCGCGCCCAGGGCGGCCCGGTTCCGGGCGGCGGCGACGGCGAGCAGCAGGCTCTCCGGGTGCTGATGATGGCCCAGCGGACCGCCGACGACCACGTCACGGACGCGCGTCGGGAAGCCGACAAGCTGCTGTCCGACGCCCGTGGCAAGGCCGAGGAGGTGACCCGGGAGGCGCGGGCGAAGGCCGACGCGCTGGAGCGGGACGCCCGGCAGCGGCACCAGGAGGCGATGGGCGGTCTGGAGGAGAAGCGCACCGCGCTCCAGAAGCAGCTCGAGGAGCTCAAGCAGTTCGAGCGCGAATACCGCACCCGGCTCAAGGCCTACCTGGAGAGCCAGCTGCGCGACCTCGACGGTCGGGGCCAGAAGCTCGAGGGCGAGATGACCCGCGCCGAGGTCGGCGGTGGCGGCCGCTCCGGCAACGGGTCCGGATTCGCCGCGGCGGGGATCTCCGGGTCCTACGGCGGGAGCCGCTCCGGCGCGCTCGAAGCCGGTCGTTGATCCGGGTCCACGACCACAAAGGACAACGTAAACCTGAGCGGCGGGGGTGAGCCGTGATCGTCGGAAGTCTGCTGCTCATCCTCGTCGCCGTTACGCTGCTCGTACTCGGACTGGCCAACGGTTCGAGTACGTTGCTGATCAGCTCGATCGCCGCGAGCCTGCTGGCCGCCGTCGCGCTGGTGGTGGGTGCCCGACAGGCGGCCGCCGCCCGCGCCGGGGTCGGCCCGGGCGACGACGATCTGGGCCCGCGTGCCGGCGACGAGGATGACGACCAACCGCACTACCGCCGTGGTGGGACGGGGGCCCGGGTGACCGAGCCCACCGCCCCGCGTGGTGCCGGGAGTTGGGCTGAGGGCGACACATCGGTCGCGGTCGCCGATCCGGTCGCGCCGACCGTGCCGGCACAGGGCGGCTACCCACGGGAGGCGTCGACCGACGACCTCGACCCGCATGGGCAGTTCGCCCGCCCGGCACCGGTCGACCAGCCGTTCACCCGGGCGGCGCCGGTCGACGAGCCCGTCTACCGGTCCACCTCGGCCGACCAGAGCGCCCGGTCCTACGCCGCCGAGCCGGCGGACGAGGAAGACCCGCCGGACGAGCCGGCCGCGCAGTACGTCTCGCCCGCCGAGGCGGCCCGGATCGCCCGGATGACCAGCGAGGTCCTCGTGGTCGACGGACGGCCCCGCTATCACCTGGTCGGCTGTGTCCACCTGCTCGGCCGGGAGGGCGAACCGATACCGGTCGGCGAGGCGGTCGAACTCGGCTTCACACCGTGCAGCCTGTGCGAGCCGGACAGCGCCCTGCTCGCCGACGCCCGCCGGGTCTGACCCCGCCGCCGGCCGCCCCGCGTGGCCCGACGCGCCGGCGCTGGCTGCCCCCGCACCGAGCCGCCCGGCCACCTCGACCACCCGGCGGGGCCGGCGTTCGGCTGTCCGACGGACGCGGCCGGGGCCGGTCGACCGGCACAATGAGGCATGACCAGTGCCGGCGGCCGTCGTACGGCGGGTGAACCGACCCCGTCCGGGTCGCTCACCGTCGCCGTACGGGTCAAGCCGGGCGTCTCCCGGGCCCGGGTCGGCGGCTGCCACGAGGGGCCGTACGGGCCGGCGCTGGTGGTGGCGGTCAACGCCCCGCCGGTCGACGGCCGGGCCACCGAGGCGGTCCGCAGGGCGCTCGCCGCCGCGCTGGACGTACGCCCGGCCGCGGTGACCCTACGCACCGGGACCACCAGCCGCGACAAGGTGTTCGCGGTGGACGGTCCCGTCCCCCTCCTCGACGCCCGGCTGCGCCGGTTGCGCGACGGATCCGCGGACTGAGGACCGCCGGCGCGGGGCACCGATGACCGGCAACCTCGACGTCGCGCTGCTGATCGGTTCCGCCGTCCTGCTCGTCGCCGTCGGGGCGGTCCGGTTCTCCACCCGGCTCGGGCTGCCCAGCCTGCTCGTCTATCTGGCACTCGGGGTCGCCATCGGCGAGGCGGGGCTCGGCATCCGGTTCGACGACGCGGAGCTGACCCGTACCCTGGGCTTCTGCGCCCTCATCGTGATCATCGCGGAGGGTGGGCTGACCGCCCGGTGGAGCACGCTGCGGCCGGTGCTGGCCGCGGCGGCCACCCTGGCCACCGTCGGCGTGGCGGTGAGCATCGTCGTGGTCGGCGCGGTGCTCCACCTCGTGCTCGGCCTGGACTGGCGGCTCGCCCTGCTCTACGGGGCGGTGCTCTCGTCGACCGACGCGGCCGCGGTCTTCGCCACGCTGCGCCGGCTGCGCCTGCCACGTCGGCTGGTCGCGCTGCTCGAGGCCGAGTCGGGGATGAACGACGCCCCGGTCGTGTTGCTGGTCGTCCTGCTCTCCACGACCGGCTTCGGCGCCCACCCGTGGTGGCAGGAGGGTCTGCTGCTCGCCTACGAGTTGGCACTGGGCGCGGCGGTGGGGCTGCTGGTGGGGCGGGCCGGGCGGTGGCTGCTCGGCCGGGCCGCGCTGCCGGCGGCGGGGCTGTATCCGATCGCCGCCGTCGGGCTGACCGTGCTGGCGTACGCCGCCGCGGCCGTGGTGCACGCGTCGGGGTTCCTCGCCGTGTACGTCGCCGGGGTGGTGCTCGGCAACGCCCGGCTGCCGCACCGGCAGGCCATCCTCGGGTTCGCCGACGGGCTGGCCTGGTTGGCCCAGATCGGCCTGTTCGTGCTGCTGGGCCTGCTGGTGTCGCCGAGCCGGCTGGACGACGCGGTGCTGCCGGCGGTCGTCGCCGGGGTGGCACTGGTCTTCCTGGCCCGCCCGCTGTCGGTGCTGGTGTCGACGCTGCCGTTCGGATTCGGTGTCCGGGAGCGGCTGTTCCTGTCCTGGGCCGGGCTCCGGGGCGCGGTCCCGATCGTGCTGGCCACCATTCCGCTGTCGGCGGGGGCGCCGGGGCGGCCCGGCTGTTCGACGCGGTGTTCGTCCTCGTGGTGATCTTCACGATGCTGCAGACGTCGACGCTGGCGCCGGTGGCCCGCCGGCTCGGGGTGACCGCGCCCGCCGAGCCGGCGGAGATCGTGGTGGAGACCGCGCCGCTGGACCGCATGGGGGCCGACCTGTTGCAGTTGGAGATCCCGCCGGGTTCCCGGCTGGCCGGGGTGCACCTGGACGAGCTGCGGCTCCCGGTCGGCGCGGTGGTGACCCTGCTGCTGCGCGACGGGACCGGGTCCGTGCCGGAGCCGGATACCCGGCTCAAGGTCGGCGACAGTCTGCTGATCGTCGCGACCGCGCAGGTACGGGAGGAGACCGAGCGGCGGCTGCGGGCGGTCGGTCGGCGCGGCAGGTTGGCCCGTTGGTTTCACGAATATGGCGACGGTCGCGCCGAATGATCAGCTAGAGTTCCCTTTGCCCTAATTTGGCGGTTAATTAGGGTGCAAACCAGTCAGAACTGCGCGGGATGTTGTCGGACGTGTGTACGTTCCGTATTCTTGCGAATCTCCGGAGTGCGCGGCGACCGCCGCGCACCGTTCTGCTACTGGGAGCCAAACCCGCCCGTCGACGATGACGGCGGCGCGGGGTCCTGTCCAGGCACCGCCGATCGCCGCGGACGCCGCGGCCAAGGGAGCGACGATGGCGAAGCCAGCTGACACCAAGACCGCGACCGCCGGAACGCCGGTGGCCAGGGGCACCCGCAGTGCCGCGGAGACCGAGAAGATCCGGGCCGCCCTGGCGGCACGTTGCGACGAACTGCGCGCCGAGTACGATCAGACGCTGAGCGAGATCACCGAGCTCCAGCGCGGCCGGTTGACCGACTCGGCGGGGGACGACCACGCCGACACGGGCACCAAGACGCTCGAGCGGGAGCAGGAGATCTCGCTGGTCAACAGCATCCTGGAGCGCATCACGCAGGTGGAACGGGCGCTGGAACGGCTCGACGAGGGCGCCTACGGCTGGTGCGAGCGGTGCGGCAACCCGATCCCGGTCGAACGGCTCGCCGCATTCCCGTCGGCGACGCTGTGCGTGACGTGCAAGCAGCTGGAGGAGCGACGCTGAATGCCGGTGGGGACCACATGACCGCCGTACCCGACGCGGCCGGGCCACGCCCGGCCGCGACCCGTCGGCGGGCGGTGACGGTCCTCGTGACGCTCGCGGTCGTGACGGTGCTCGCCGACCTCGGCACCAAACACCTCGCCCTGCAGACGCTCGACGAGCGTGAACCGGTACGTCTGCTCGGCGGCGCCGTCTACCTCACGCTGATCCGCAACAGCGGCGCCGCCTTCAGCCTCGGCAGCGACTACACCTGGGTCTTCCCGACCGTCACCATCGTGGTGGTCGGCTGGATCGGTTGGCTGGCCGTCAAGCTGCGGTCGGTGCCGTGGGCGATCTCGCTCGGCCTGGTTCTCGGCGGCGCGCTGGGCAACATGGTCGACCGGGTGTTCCGGGCCCCCGGCCCTTTCCTCGGCCACGTCATCGACATGGTCAGCGTCTTCGACCCGCGCGGCCAGGTGTTCCCCATCTTCAACCTGGCCGACAGCGCGCTGGTCTGCGGCGTGCTGTTCGCGATCTTCCTCGAGTTCACCGGCCGGCAGCGGGACGGCACCCGGATCAGCGCCCGCGAGGCCACCGGTGGGACCGCCAAGGCCGCCGACGGGGCAACCGGGGCCGCTGACAGGGCCACCGGGACCGCCGACGGGGCCACCGGGGCCCGGCCCGCGGCCGCGTCCGACCCGGACCGGTTCGTCGCCCGGAGCGACCGGTGACCGCCGGCGCGCCGGCCGGCGCCCGCCCCGCCGGCGACCGCCGGTCCCTGCCGGTCCCCGACGGGCTCGACGGGATGCGCCTGGACCAGGCCGTGTCCCGGCTGTTCGGGCTGTCCCGCACCGCCGCCGCGACCCTGGTCGAGGCCGGTGACGCACTCGTCGACGGCATCGTGCGCGCCAAGTCCGAGAAGGTCAGCGCCGGCTCCTGGCTGGAGGTCACGCTGCCCGCCCCGCCCGCACCGCCGACCGTCACCCCGCAGGTCGTGCCCGGCCTGCGGGTGGTGTACGACGACGACGACATCGTGGTCGTCGACAAGCCGGTGGGTGTCGCCGCCCACCCGAGCCCGGGGTGGACCGGCCCGACCGTCATCGGCGGGCTCGCCGGGATGGGCCACACCATCGCCACCAGCGGCGCCGCCGAACGCCAGGGTGTCGTGCACCGGCTCGACGTCGGCACCACCGGGCTGATGGTGGTGGCCAAGAGCGAACACGCCTACAGCGTCCTGAAGCGGGCGTTCAAGTACCGCGAGGTCGAGAAGCGCTACCACGCCGTCGTGCAGGGGCACCTCGACCCGCTGCGCGGCACCGTCGACGCGCCCATCGACCGCCATCCGTCGCACGACTGGAAGTGGGCGGTGGTGTCCGGCGGCAAGCCCAGCGTCACGCACTACGACACGATGGAGGCGTTCCCGGCCGCCAGCCTGGTGGACGTACGACTCGAGACCGGCCGTACGCACCAGATCCGGGTGCACTTCTCGGCACTGCGGCATCCGTGCGTCGGTGACCTGACGTACGGTGCGGACCCGACACTTTCCGGTCGACTCAAGCTGTCCCGCCAGTGGCTGCATGCCCGTGCGCTCAGCTTCCTACACCCCCGTACGGACGAAGAGGTCCGGTTCGTCAGCGACTACCCTGACGACTTGGAACACGCGCTCGCCGTACTGCGGGGCTGAGCGCACTCCGAGACCTCCGCCTGTTAAGGGAGTGAGTTTCCCGTGCGTGCCGGCGACCTGCTGCGACGGCTGGACAGCATCCTCCTGCCACCCCTGGCCCGGGGGATGGCCCGGCTCGGCCAGGGACCGGTCCGGTCCCGGGTACTGACCGGCGCCGCGCTGCTCTCGGCCACCGCCGTGCTGGTCACCGCCGTCTGGGCGGCCGACCGCCGGCAGGCCGGCGATCCGACCGTCGGCGAGGTCGTGCGGGTCGGGGTGGTCGAGGGCGACTCGATCCCGAGCTACGTCTCGGCCAGCCGCCACGAACTGGCGCGGATGCTGGCCGAACCGCCGGTCGACACCCCGTCGGGAGAGACGTACGCCCTGGTGACGTTCTCGGCGTATCTGGCACCGGACCGGTTGACCCCGGTCCTGGACGGCGTCTCGGTGTCCGAGGTCTTCACCCGGGTACCGCTGCCGGAGACCCAGACCCAGATCGTCCGGATCCCGGCCTTCCGCATCCCGACCGACGTGGTCGCCGGAATGGGCCTGGTGGCCGGGCGCAAGGACCGGGAGGCGGCCGACTACCAGCAGCGGGCCGACGCGGTGGCCGGCGACGGCGAGCCGGAGCGGGAACTGCGGGCGGTCTACGACAGCGGGGTCCGGGTCGCGTCGGCCGAG
Source organism: Polymorphospora rubra (assembly GCF_018324255.1). Taxonomy (GTDB): domain Bacteria; phylum Actinomycetota; class Actinomycetes; order Mycobacteriales; family Micromonosporaceae; genus Polymorphospora; species Polymorphospora rubra. The sequence continues at coordinate 409,427 of NZ_AP023359.1, read as the reverse complement.
GCCACCGCCTACCGGTCGAAATGCTCCTGCGTCTACGCGGCGGTGGTCCGGGCCACGCCGGCCGGCCTCGATCGGATCGCGGCCCGGACCGAGGTCCGCGCGGTCGATCCGGCACCGGAGGTACGACGGCTCGACCGCGCGGTGTTCCTGCCGCCGCTGCCCGAGCAGGACGACATCGTGCGTCCACCGGTGGACCAGGGCCTCGCCGACCCGGCCGACGGGGCGACGCCGTCGGCCTCCGGCGTACCGGGGGCGGTCCAGACCCCGTCGGCGGGCGGGGCGCGACCGTCGGACGAGACCTCGCCGGCCGGTGTGCCGTCCGTCACGCCCGGCGCGACGGAGAGCGGCCGTGGCGATCCGGAGGCCCCGGCGAGCACCGGATTGACCCCCTCGGACGGACAGTGACCGGCCCGGCCACATCCCGGTGACGGTCCGTGCGTTGGAACATGTTGACGGTGGTGTAGGCGGTCTGGTGTAGCCCGAATAGGGTTTCCTTCGTAGCCTGTCAGGCGAAACCGATGGCGCGGGGAGGGTGAGCCGTGGAGGGCACCGAGGCCGGCTGGGGCCGGCCAGCCGAACCGGCCCCGCGCTGGCGGGCACTGCTCGACCGGGCGCTGCTCGGCGGGCGCACCGGGGAACAGCCCGAACTCGGCGAGCGTCGGGGCGGGTCCCGGCGGGCCGAGGAGCCGGCGTCGCGGCCGGCCACGAACGGTTACCGGGGCACCGCCGCCGGGTCCGGTCACGCCGACCCCGGCTATTCCGGGCGCTATCCGGCCGACCCCGGCCCGGCCGACTTCTCCCGCTACGAGCCCGCCGACCCCGGCCCGGCCGGTTCGGCCCGCGTCGAGCCGCGCTACGGCTCGGCCGACCCGCTTTCCGATCCGCTGCCCGACCGGTCCGAGTCCCGCTACGAGTTCGGCCAGCGGTCGGACCTCGGCTACGACCCGGGGGCCCGCTACGAGCCGGAGCCGCGGTTCCGGCCCGACCCGGGCTACGACCCCGGCGCCCGGCCCCGGGGCGAGTCGACCTACCAACCGGAGCCGCGTCGCCGGCCCGAACCCGAGCCCGCCGCCGAGTCCCGGTGGTCGCTGCTCGACAACGGCTACCGCGCCCACCTCGACCCGCCCGCGCCCACGCCCGATCCGCCCCGCGGCTCCGCCCAGGTCGAACGGCCGTGGACCGAGCCTCGGGATGCCCGACCGTGGACCGAGCCGCAGACCCCGGCGCGGGCCGACGCGCCGTGGGCCGAGCCGCGGGCGGAGGCCCGTGCCGAGGAGCCGTGGACGCAGCCACGGTCCCAGTCGCGGACCGAGCCGGCGGTCCCCTCGTGGACCGAGCCGCGGTCCCAGTCGTGGACCGAGCCGGCGGCCCCCGCCAGGTCCGAGCCGGTGGCACGGTCGTCGTGGGCGGAGCCGGCGGGCGAGACGTGGACCGAGCCGCGGACCCAGCCCCGGGCGCAGGCGCCGGTACGCTCCCGCGCCGAGGTGCCCGGCCGGGCGCGGGTCGAGGCCCCGTGGACGGAGCCGGCGGCGCCGGGGCGGGCGGAGGTGCCGTGGACCGAGCCGGCGGCGCCGGGGCGGGCCGAGGTGTCCTGGACCGAGCCGCCCCAGCCGTCGTGGGCCGAGCCGCTCCAGGCGGCACGCCCCGAGCCGACCCGCTCCGGGGTCGGGTCGGCGCGCGTACCGGCCGCCCGCGCCGAGGCCCGGGTCGCCCCGGGCGCCCTTCAGTGGCAGGCGAACGCCGTCGACGCCGAGGTGTCCCGGGCCGCCAGCGTGCTGCGCCGCGACATGGGCACCCCGCGGGTGGTGGCGTTCGCCAACCCCAAGGGCGGGGTGCACAAGACCACCGCCACCGTGCTCGCCGCCGCCACGGTCGGCAGCGTGCGTGGCCGCGGCGTGCTGGCCTGGGACGACAACGAGCTGCGGGGCACGCTCGGCCTGCGCGCCGGCAGCGCCCGGCACGCCCGTACGATCCGGCACCTGATCGATGACCTGCCCGAGATCGAGGGGCGGCACGGGATCGAACTGACCGACTGGCTCGACGACTACCTGCGGCACGCCTCCGACGGGTCGTACGACGTGCTGGCCGGCGAGGAGAACTCCCGGTTCGCCCAGCAGCTCGACCAGGCGACCGTGCAGCGGGTGCTGGAGCTGCTGCGCCGCACCCACGACGTGATCTGCGTCGACACCGGCAACAACGTGGAAAGCGCCAACTGGCGTACCGTCCTGCAGGCCGCCGACCAGCTCGTCGTCACCACCGTGCCGCGCGAGGACGCCGCGTTCACCGCCGACTGGATGCTCGACCTGCTCCACGACGTCGGGATGGGGGAGCTCGCCGCGAACGCGGTCACCCTGCTGTCGTGCCCCAACCCGGAGAAGTCGCCCATGCTCGACGACTTCGCCCGGCACTTCGCGACCCGGACCCGGGCGGTCGCGATCGTGCCGTACGACCCGGCCCTGGAGACCGGCTCCTCGATCGAATACGGGCAACTGCAACCCGACACCCGCGACGCCTGGCTGCGGGCCGCCTCGGTGATGCTGGAGCCGTTCGCCCGCTGAGCCGACCGGGGCGGTCGGCCGTCCGGTGCCGGGATCCACCCGGTCGGCGGAACGGCGTGCCGTCCGGAACCCGCGGCGATTCCCGCCGCTGCCGGCTGTCGCGGACTGTACTTCGCCCGGTACGCGCATAGGATCCCAACGTGGTTGTTTCGGGCGACGTGCGCACCCCCACGCAGCGCGGTGACAACGACCGGCACTCCGGCGCCCGGTCCGGCACCACCGTCGCCGACCGGCTCGGCCGGCTGGCCGACCGCGTGGCCGCGCTCCCGGCCGGCTGGTGCCATCTCGCGGTGGTCGCCTCGATGCTCCTGGCCGCCGTCGCGGTCTTCGGCCACCTGTGGGTCGACCCGCACGGCCGGGTCCTCTACGACAACGCCGCCGACTACGAGCTCTTCGAATGGATGCTGGGCCACACCGCGGTGGCGGTGACCAACCTCGAGAACCCGTTCTTCGCCCCGGACCTGGGCGCCCCGAACGGGGTGAACCTGATGGCCAACACGTCGGTCCTGCTGCCCGGCGTGATCCTCACCCCGGTGACCCTGCTGGGCAGCGCCGGGCTGTCGGCCACCCTGCTGTTGACCGTCTCGCTCGCCGGCACCGCGGTCGCCTGGTACTTCTTCCTGCTGCGTTGGGTCGTCGGGACGCGCTCCGCCGCCTTCGTCGGCGGGCTCTTCTGCGGCTTCGCCCCCGGCATGGTCTCCCAGGCGACCGGGCACCTGCACATGTCGGCGCTGTTCCTGATCCCGCTGATCCTGTGGGTCGTGCTCCGGTTGGGCGAACCCGGCCGCACCGTCCGCAACGGGATCCAGCTTGGCCTGCTGGCCATCGCCCAGCTGCTCACCGGCGAGGAGCCGATCTTTCTGGCCGCGCTCGCCCTGGTCGCCTTCCTCGCCTGTTACGCGGTGTGGCGGTGGCGCGAACTACGCGACCGGCTGCGTGGCGCGCTGGCCAGCCTCGCCCTCGCGGTGGCCATCGCCCTGCTCGCGCTCGGCTACCCGCTCTGGACCCAGTTCTTCGGCCCGCACGCCTACCACGGGGTCCCGAACGAGAAGTACCCCGCCGACCTCGGCGCCTTCGTGAACTACCCGACGTACTCGTTGGGGGGTGACCCGGCGACCGCCGCCCGGTTCTCGCCGAACGTCAGCGAGCAGGCCACGTTCTTCGGCTGGCCGCTGCTCGCCCTCGCCCTGGTCTGCGCGATCTGGCTGTGGCGGCGGGTCGCCGTCCGCTGCGCCGTACTCACCGGGATCGGCTTCGGCCTGCTCTCGCTGGGCGCCGAACTGCAACTGGCCGGGGAGCCGCTCGGAATACCCGGCCCCTGGGACCTGGTCGACCGGCTGCCGGTCTTCCGCGACGTGATCCCGCTGCGCCTGGGCATGGTGCTCATCCCGGTGATCGGGATACTGATCGCAGCCAGTTGGGACCGTGCCCTCACGGTCGGTGCCGCGCCCACGGGTGACCGCCCGCTGGCCCGCCTGTGGCCGGCCGCGGTCGTCGCGGTGCTGGTACCGCTGATCCCACTGCCGCCGGCCGCGGTCGGCGAGGTGCCGAGCCCGCGGTTCGTGAGCCAGGGCGAGTGGCGCGGCTGCGCGGACGAGGGCGGCACGGTCGTCGCGTTCGTCGACGGCATCCGGCAGATGACCTGGCAGCGCGACGCCGGCTACGGGTTCGCGGTGCACGGCGGCTACCACATCACCCGCGGCCCGGACGGCAAGGGACAGTGGGGGACGGCGCCGCGGCCGACCGAGACACTCATCTACGACGCGATCATCCGGGCCCGGGTGCCCGAGATCACCGAGCAGGTGCGCGCCCAGGCGGTCGAGGACATCCGGTACCGGCGGGCGGACTGTTTCGTCGTACCGCTGCACCCGAACGGGGTGCTGGCCGAACCGGTGGTCACCGCCATCCTCGGCGTGCCGCCGATCCGTACGCCCGAACTGTGGGCCTGGGACGTCCGCGGACTGCGGTGAGGCCGGTGACCGGCGTGCCCGGCGGCCCGGTCGGTCGTGGTCCGGACCGGGGGCGGGCGGCCCCGAACACGCCTGGGAGGATCAACCGGTGAGTGTCGTCGACCCTGAGCCGCCCGCCGCGCCACAGCCGTTCCCGGCACCCGCGCCGGGCGTCGAGCCCCGGCGCGGACCGGCCGGCCGGACGCTGCTGGTGGCCGTCGCCACCGCGCTGGTCGTTGCCGGGCTCGGGGTGCCGCTGGGGCTGCTGTGGGCGGCCCTGGCACCGGACGTACCGGTGCTCCGAACCGCCACCGGCGGCGCGCTGACCGAGCCGCAGCCCGAGCAGTTCGTCGCCGCCGACGGCTGGTTCAGCCTGCTCGGGCTGGCCTTCGGAGTGCTGGTCGCGGTGCTCGGCTGGGTCCTGCTACGCGGACAGCGCGGGCCCGCCGGGCTGGTCGCCGTGGTCGTCGGCGGGCTCGGCGCCGCGCCGCTGGCCTGGCAGGTGGGCCGGCGGATCGGGCTGGCGGAATACCAGCGCCTGCTCGAGACGGCCCCGGTCGGCGAACTGATCAGCCGCCCGCCGGACCTGCGCGCCGGCCGGTTCGAGTGGGTGTTCGGGTTCGTTCCGACCCTCCAGGGCGACCTGCTGGTGCCCGCGTTCGCCGCCGCCGTCACGTACACCCTGCTGGCCGGCTGGTCCCGGTACGCCTCCCTGCGGCCGGAGCCGGAACCGGGCTTCGGTCTCCCGCCGGCCGGCGTGGCGTGGCCGGAACCGCCCGGCACCACCGAACACCCCGGTACGGCCGGCTGGCCGGCTTCGGCCGACACGGCCGGCTGGCCGGCCCCGGCCGGCACCACCGGCTGGCCGGCACCACCGGGCGCCGGGCCGGCACCCGGCCTTCCGGTGGACCCCACCGCCGGGCCGCCCACCGGGGCTCCGTCGGCCGGGTTCCCGCCGGCCGACGGGAACCCGGCTAGTTCGGACTCGCCGGCACCGCGATCTCCGGAAGCGGCACCGGCACCGCCCGCACCTGGCGAAGCAAAGCCGCCTCGCGATTGAGCAGCCGCAGCTCGGCCCGCAGCCGGCTCGCGGTGTCGGGCGCGGCCAGCAGGCTCTGCCGGTCGGTGACGGTCAGCGCCGCGGTCGCCGCCACCAGATGCGACAGCACGGTCGGATCGTCGGGCAGCTGCTCGGTGATCTCGGCACTGTCGGTACGGATCAGGGTCAGGTAACGCCGGAACAGCGCCAGCACCCGGGGCGCCAGCAGGTCGGCGACGGCCTCCTGGCCGGCCGGCTCGGGCAGCCACTCGACATCGGCGGTCAGGTAGGACGCCGCCTGCTCGTCGACGCCGGCGATCCGGAACCTGCGCCGGCCCACCGTCACGATGTCGAAGCGCCCGTCGGGCAGCTCGGTCACCTGCCGGATCTCGGCGGTGCAACCCACCTCGTGCAGGGTGACCGGCCCCGGCACCGGGGTGCCGGGCGGGCCGGCCGCCGGGCGTACCTCCCAGCCCTTGCGGATGGCCACCACGCCGAACTCGCGGGGGGCGCCCTCGGGCAGGGCGACGAGATGCCGGACGAGTTCCCGGTAACGTTCCTCGAAGATGTGCAACGGCAGCACCAGGCCGGGGAACAGCACCGTTCCGAGGGGAAACATCGGCAGCCGCTGACTCACCGGTCGAGCCTAGCGTGGCCTGGCTCACCGTCCCGCCCGCTGGGCGGCGTCGGACCGGTCCGTGGCGTGCCGCCTAGACTCGCAAGCGTGCTGAACCGGATCGACCTGCGCGCGGAGGGCCCCGACGGCTCTTCCGACCCGCGCCGCCTGCTGCCCCGTGCCCAACTCGACGTCTCCGTCGCGGTCGACAGGATCCGCCCGGTTGTCGAGGCGGTGCGCGCGCATGGTCTGACGGCGATCCGTGACGCCACCCATCGTTTCGACGGGTTGGACCTTTCCGAGTTCCGGGTGCCGGCGCAGGCCATCGCCGCCGCCGAGCGGACCCTCGACGACGGCGTACGGGCCGCGCTGGTCGAGAGCATCGCCCGGGCCCGCAAGGTGCACCTCGACCAGCGGCGCACCGACACGGTCACCGAGGTGGTGCCCGGCGGCACGGTCACCGAACGCTGGGTGCCGGTCTCCCGGGTCGGCCTCTACGTGCCCGGCGGCCTGGCGATGTACCCGTCGACGGTGGTGATGAACGTCGTACCGGCCCAGGTCGCCGGGGTCGGGGCACTGGTCGTGGCGAGCCCGCCGCAGGCCGAGAACGGCGGGCTGCCGGACGCCCGGGTGCTCGCCGCCTGCGCGCTGCTCGGCGTCGACGAGGTCTACGCCGTCGGCGGCGCCCAGGCGGTCGCGATGCTGGCGTACGGCTCCGACGTCGGCGGCGGGCAGCGGTGCGAGCCGGTCGACATGATCACGGGGCCGGGCAACATCTGGGTGACCGCGGCCAAGCGGCTGCTGCGCGGCGTCGTCGGCATCGACGCCGAGGCCGGGCCGACCGAGATCGCCATCCTCGCCGACGACACCGCCGACCCGGCACACGTCGCCGCCGACCTGATCAGCCAGGCCGAACACGACCCGCTGGCGGCCAGCGTCCTGGTCACCCCGTCGGTCGAACTCGTCGAGGCGGTCGAGCGCGAACTGACCCGGCAGGTCGCCGCCACCAAGCACGCCGAACGGGTCACCACCGCGCTGACCGGCGAGCAGTCCGGCGCCGTCCTCGTCGACGACCTCGAGGCCGGGCTGCGGGTGGTCGACGTCTACGCGGCCGAGCACCTGGAGATCCAGACCCGCGACGCGCGGGAGTGGGCGCTGCGCGTACGCAACGCCGGGGCGATCTTCGTCGGCCCGTACGCCCCGGTGTCGCTCGGCGACTACTGCGCCGGCTCCAACCACGTGCTGCCCACCGGCGGCTGCGCCCGGCACTCCTCGGGGCTGTCCGTGCAGTCGTTCCTGCGCGGCATCCACATCGTCGAGTACGACGAGCCGGCACTGCGTGACGTGGCCCGGCACGTGGTGACCCTGTCGGCCGTCGAGGACCTGCCGGCCCACGGCGACGCGGTGAAGGCCCGCTTCCCGGGAGCCGACCTGTGACCACTCTTGATGATCTGCCGCTGCGCGACGACCTGCGCGGCCGCAGCCCGTACGGGGCGCCGCAGCTCGACGTGCCGGTGCGGCTGAACACCAACGAGAACTCGTACCCGGTGCCGGAGCCGGTCGTCGAGGCGATCGCCAAGGCGGTCACCGCCGAACTGCGGGATCTCAACCGCTATCCCGACCGGGACGCGGTGGCACTGCGCACCGACCTCGCCGACTACCTCGGCCACGGGCTGACCAGCGCCCACGTGTGGGCGGCGAACGGCTCCAACGAGATCCAGCAACAGCTGTTCCAGGCGTTCGCCGGACCGGGGCGGACCGCGTTGGGGTTCACCCCGGCGTACTCGATGCACCCGCTGCTGGCGCTGGGGACCGGGACCACGTGGGTCGACGGGCGGCGCGGCGCGTCGTTCGACCTGACCGCCGCGGACGCCGCGGCCCAGGTCGCCCGGCACCGGCCCGACCTGGTGCTGCTCTGCTCGCCCAACAACCCGACCGGGACCGCGCTGGACCCGGCCGTGCTGACCGCGGTGCTCGACGTGGCCCCCGGCATGGTCGTCGTCGACGAGGCGTACGCCGAGTTCGCCCGGCCGGGCACCCCGAGCGCGCTGACCGTGCTGCCCGGGCACCCGCGACTGGTGGTGACCCGCACGATGAGCAAGGCGTTCGGGTTCGCCGGTGGCCGGCTCGGCTACCTGGCCGCCGACCCCGCCGTGGTCGACGCGGTGCAACTGGTCCGGCTGCCGTACCACCTGTCGGCGCTGACCCAGGCGGCCGCCCGCGCGGCGCTCGCGCACCGCGCGGCACTGCTCGGCACCGTCGAGGCGATCAAGGCGCAACGGGACCGGATCGTCGCCACGCTGCGTGACCGGGGAATCCGGGTGGCCGACAGCGACGCGAACTTCGTACTCTTCGAGGTCGGTGGCGACCAGAAGACCGCATGGCGGGGCCTGCTCGACCGTGGTGTGCTGATCCGCGACGTCGGCCTGCCCGGTTGGCTGCGGGTCACCGCCGGCACACCGGAGGAGACCGACGCCTTCCTGACCGCGATCGAGGGATTGTCATGAGCGAGCGCAGCGAGCGAATCGGGCGGCTCAGGTTGACTCATGGCGGCTGTGAGCGAAGCGAGGAGCTGTCATGAGCGAGCGCAGCGAGCGAATCGGGCGGGTGGAGCGGACCACCGCCGAGACCAAGGTGCTCGTCGAGATCGACCTCGACGGCACGGGCAAGGCCGACATCAGCACCGGGGTCGGCTTCTACGACCACATGCTCAACCAGATCGCCCGGCACGGCGGCTTCGACCTGACCGTGCACACCGAGGGCGACCTGGAGATCGACGCGCACCACACGATCGAGGACACCGCGCTGGCGCTCGGCACCGCGTTCGCGCAGGCGCTCGGCGACAAGGCCGGCATCCGCCGTTACGGCTCGGCGACCGTGCCGATGGACGAGGTGCTGGTCCGGGCCGCCGTCGACCTGTCCGGCCGGCCGTACGTCGTGCACGACGAGCCGCTGCTGGTGCCGTACATCGGCGGGGTCTACGCGACCAGCATGACCCGGCACATCTGGGAGTCGTTCGGGCAGACGGCCCGGCTGACCCTGCACGTCGACGTGTTGCGGGCGGCCCGTCCGGGCGGCCACCCGGACGCCCACCACGTGGTCGAGGCGCAGTTCAAGGCGGTGTCCCGGGCGTTGCGCGAGGCGGTGTCGGTCGACCCGAAGCTGGCCGGGGCGATCCCGAGCACCAAGGGCACGCTGTGAACCGGGGACGGGCCTGATGGGCGCGGCCATCCCGATCCTGCTCCTGGCGCTCGCCGGGATCCTGGTCGGCGGCGCCTGGTCGATGTACCGCCAGGGCGCCGGGCGTGGCGCCGTCGGTCTGGTCGCCGTACTCGCGCTGCTCGCCGCCGCCGGCGGCGTGCTCTGGCTGCTACCGGGGGACAACTGATGGCCGGAGTCGTGGTTCTCGACTACGGGTCGGGCAACCTGCGGTCGGCCGAGCGGGCGCTGGTGCGGGCCGGCGCCTCGGTCACCGTCACCGCCGACCTGGCCGCCGCCGCCGGCGCCGACGGGCTCGTCGTGCCGGGTGTCGGCGCCTTCGCCGCCTGCATGGCCGGTATCGACGCGCTCGGCGCCGGCCCGGTCATCGCCGACCGGGTCGCCGCCGGCCGGCCGGTGCTCGGCATCTGCGTCGGCATGCAGGTGCTCTTCAGCCACGGCGAGGAGCACGGCGTGGTCACCAAGGGACTCGGCCTGCTGCCCGGCGGCGTCACCCGGCTGCCGGCCCGGCGGGTGCCGCACATGGGCTGGAACACCGTCGACCCGCCGGCCGGCTCCCGCCTGCTCGCCGGTCTGCCACCGGATTCGCGGTTCTACTTCGTGCACTCGTACGCCGCGCTGGACCCGGGCGCGCTGGCCGGGGCCGGTGCGCTGGTCACCACCGCCGACCACGGGGCGCCGTTCGCGGCGGCGGTCGAACTCGGCCCGCTGTCCGCGGCCCAGTTCCACCCGGAGAAATCCGCCGACACCGGGGCGACGCTGCTGCGCAACTGGATCGCGACCCTGTGAACCGCGGTCCACGGCGGCCACCGGCCGCCCCGCGGACGCGTCGGATCGACAGCGACGGGCGACGGCCACCGGGCGTCCCGCGCCGGCGTCGTACGGGCGGCGGTGGCTGGCGGTGAGCAAGGAACGGGCCCGGCGGCGCGCGGCCCGGCAGGCCGAACTCGACCGGGAGCGGGCCCGCCGGGCCCGTACCGTCGCGCGCCGGCAACGTCGCCGGGCCCTGCTGCGCCGGCTCACCCCGCGGCTGCCCGACCGGCGTACGGGGCGGCTGCTCGCCCGCCGCAGCCGGGGCGAACGCGCCGGGATCGTCATCCTCACGCTGTGCGCCGTCGCGGTGATCGTGCTGCTCGTCGACAACGTCGCCCTGCGCATCGCGTTGATCCTGCTGATGCTGCTGGTCCTGCCGGCCGTCGTCGTGATCGCCCTCGGCCGGCGTACCTAGAACCCCACTAAGGAGTTTCCGTTGAGCCTCACCCTTCTGCCCGCCGTCGACGTCGCCGACGGCCAGGCCGTACGCCTGGTGCAGGGTGCCGCCGGCAGCGAGACCACGTACGGCGACCCGTTGGAGGCCGCCCTGGCCTGGCAGCGTGACGGTGCCACCTGGATCCACCTGGTCGACCTCGACGCCGCCTTCGGTCGGGGCTCCAACGCCGACCTGCTCGCCGACCTGGTCCGCCGGATCGACGTGAACGTCGAACTGTCCGGCGGGATCCGGGACGACGAGTCGCTGCGGGCGGCGCTGGGAACCGGGGCGGCCCGGGTCAACATCGGGACCGCCGCGCTGGAGGACCCGCAGTGGTGCGACCGAATCGTCGGCGAGTACGGCGACCGGGTCGCGATCGGCCTGGACGTGCGCGGCCGTACCCTGGCCGCCCGCGGCTGGACCCGCGACGGAGGGGACCTCTTCGAGGTGCTGGAGCGGCTCGACAAGGCCGGCGCCTCCCGGTACGTCGTCACCGACATCACCAAGGACGGCACGATGCGTGGCCCGAACCTGGACCTGCTGCGCGAGGTCTGTGCCCGTACCGACGCGCCGGTGATCGCCTCCGGCGGCGTGTCGACCCTCGACGACCTGCGGGCCCTGTCGACCCTGGAGGCGGTCGGCGTCGAGGGCGTCATCGCGGGGAAGGCGCTCTACGCGGGCGCGTTCACCGTCGCCGAGGCGCTCGCCGTGCTCGCCGAGGCCGGCCGGTGACCGTCGGCCGCGAGGTCCACCTCACGCCCCGGCCGCAGGGGCGGGCCACCGCGGATAGGGTCGGGCCATGACGGTGGCGGTACGGGTGATCCCCTGTCTCGACGTGGACGCCGGACGGGTGGTCAAGGGGGTCAACTTCGTCGACCTGCGCGACGCCGGCGACCCGGTCGAGCTGGCGGCGGCCTACGACCGCGCCGGCGCCGACGAGCTGACCTTCCTCGACGTGACCGCCTCCTCCGCCGGCCGGGGACGATGCTCGACGTCGTACGCCGGACCGCCGAGTCGGTCTTCATCCCGCTGACCGTCGGCGGCGGCGTACGGGCGGTCGCCGACGTCGACACGCTGCTGCGTGCCGGCGCCGACAAGGTCGGGGTGAACACGGCGGCCATCGCCCGACCGGAGCTGATCGCCGAGATCGCCGACCGCTTCGGCCGCCAGGTGCTGGTGCTGTCGCTCGACGTACGGCGGACCCCGGCCGACAGCCCGGCGGCCGGCGGCAGCGGTTTCGAGGTCACCACGCACGGCGGCCGGCGCGGGACCGGGCTAGACGCCGTCGAGTGGGCCCGCCGGGGCGCCGAACTCGGCGCGGGCGAGATCCTGCTCAACTCGATGGACGCCGACGGCACCAAGGCCGGCTTCGACCTGGCGCTGATCGAGGCGGTCCGGGCGGCGGTCGACATCCCGGTGATCGCCAGCGGTGGCGCGGGCGCGCTCGGCGACTTCCCGCCGGCGGTGGCGGCCGGTGCCGACGCGGTGCTCGCCGCGAGCGTCTTCCACTTCGGCGAGCTGACCATCGGCGACGTCAAGGACACCCTGCGGGCGAGCGGCCACCCGGTCCGCTGACCCGGCCCGCGGCGCAGCGCCGCTGACCCGGCCCGCCACGCGTGGCCGTGGGCCCGCCCGGATCGCCGGGCCCGCCCGGATCGATGGCGGGGCCGTGGGCCCGGCCGGATCGATCGTGGGCCCGTGACCGATCCGGCTCAGTCGCGGTAGGGGCCGCCCTCGGGCGAGCGGCGCGGGGCCGGGGCGGTGAAGTGGGCGGCGTATTCATGGACGGCGCGGGCGTGCTCGCGTTCGTCGAGCGCCCAGTCCGCGTCGCCCGGCGCGTGCCGCCGGTTGAGCGCACCGTGGATGGTGTCGACGGCCGTCGCCAGCCCGCTGCGCGGCCGCGTGCGCCACAGCGTCTCGCCGCTCGGGGTGAGCCGGAACCAGCCGTCGTCGACGCTGATCAGGCCGGCACCGGCCAGCCGACGCACCGCGGTCTCGACGTCCTCACGCTCGGGGATGGCACGGTTGAGGTGGTCGGCCGTGGAGAGCACGTCGGCGAGGCGGATGCCCTCCGGGCGGCGGGATGTCGGTGCCCGCAGGTGTCGTCCCGCCCCACCGGCGATGACCACCGAGACGAAGATCCACGCGTCCGTCCACCGCCACCCCTCGTCGGCCATGCGCCAATGATGCCCGTCGAGTGCCACCGATGGAACTGTTGGATCCTCCTGTTATCCGCCCGTTTTCCGGTCGTCGTCCGGCACGGAACCGGATCCGGCGGGTCCGACCTGGACCGGGCCGGTGCGTGGGTGGTCGGGGCCCGCGCGGAGATTGTCGGGGCCGGGGCGGGGACGGTCCGGGTCGGGCACGGTGAACAGTGGGATGAACCGGTGTGCCAGCGGGCCGATGGCGACCGCGTAGAGCAGGGTGCCGATCCAGACGGTGCCGCCGAGCAGCCAGCCGACCGTCACCACGGTGACCTCGATGACGGTCCGGACCATCCGGATCGACCGGCCCGGTCGCCGCGCCACCCAGCCGGTCATCAGGCCGTCACGGGGGCCGGGGCCGAGCCGGGCTCCGATGTAGAGACCGGTCGCCATCCCGTTGGCCACGATGCCGCCGACGAGGAAGACGACCTGCAGCGGCAGGGCCCGGGGGGCGGGCAGCACGGCGAGGGTGGCGTCGACCGACAGGCCGACGACGACCACGTTGCTGACGGTGCCGAGGCCGGGGCGCTGCCGCAGCGGGATCCACAGGATCAGCACGACGGCGCCGACCAGGATGCTCACGGTGCCGATCGACAGTCCGGTGTGGATGGCGAGGCCCTGGTGGAAGACGTCCCACGGGTTGAGCCCGAGAGTCGATTCGATCATCAGCGCCATGCTGGCGCCGTACAGCGCCAGGCCGGCGTACAACTGGACCAGCCGCCGGGGCAGCCGCCGGTCACGGAAATTGCCAATCTTTGCCACGCATGCCACTCTGGGGGCCAATCTGCGGAAGGATAAGAGCCAATCTCGGAGGAGTGGCATGACCAGTACGGTGCGAGGTAGCCAACTGGCCCGCCTGCTCGGGCAGTGGCATGCACTCCCGGGCCGCCGACGCAGCCCCGACTACGCCGCCCTCGCCGGCGCCATCCGCGGCCTGCTCGCCGACGGGCGCCTGCCGCTGGGCGTACGGCTGCCCGCCGAGCGGGAACTGGCCGAGGCGCTGAAGGTCAGCCGTACCACGGTCACCGCCGCCTACCGGGAACTGCGCGAGACCGGGCACCTGACCAGCCGGCGCGGCGCCGGCAGTTGGACCACGCTGCCCGGCGGGCACCGGGTGGCCAGCTCCGGGCTGTGGACCCCGCAGGACGACCTCGACATGATCGACCTCGGGGTCGCCGCGCTCGCCGCCCCGCCCGAACTGGTCCCCGCCGCCCGCGCCGCCGCCGAGGACCTGCCCCGCTATCTCCACGGCGCCGGCTACCACCCGACCGGAATAGCCGAACTGCGCGAGGCCGTCGCGCGTACGTACACCGACCGCGGCCTGCCGACCAGCCCCGAACAGATCATGGTGACCAACGGCACCCAGCACGCCCTGGACCTGGTGCTGCGGCTGACCCTGCCGCCCGGGGCGGGCGTACTGGTCGAATCACCCACCTATCCCAACGCGCTCGCCGCGCTCGCCGCCCGCCGGGCCCGGATCGCCACCCACGGCCTGGCGGTCACCCCCGAGGGCGACGGGGCCGGCTGGGACGGCGAACTGCTGCTCGCCAGCCTGCGCCAGACCCGGCCCCGGTTGGCCTACCTGATCCCCGAGTTCCAGAACCCGACCGGGCACCTGATGCCGGCCGCGCTGCGCGAGTCGGTCGTCGCCGCGGCCCACGCCAGCGGAACCGACCTGATCATCGACGAGTCGTTCGTGGACCTGCCGCTGGACGGCACCCCGATGCCGCCACCGACCGCCGTCTTCGACCGGCACTCCCGGGTCATCTGCATCGGCGGGATGAGCAAGCCCTACTGGGGCGGGATGCGGATCGGCTGGGTACGCGCGTCCGCGCCGCTGGTGCAGCGGCTGGCCGCCGCCCGGGTCGGCGTCGACATGGCCAGCCCGGTCCTCGACCAGCTGGTCGCCGTACGGCTGCTCGCCCAGGCCGCGACGATCGTGTCGGCCCGGCGTACGCAGCTCGCCGCGCAGCGCGACGCCATGCTCGCCGCCGTGGCCGACATGCTGCCGGACTGGCGCATCTCGGTGCCCGGCGGCGGGGTCACGCTCTGGGCCGAACTGGACGGGCCGGTCTCCAGCGCCCTGGCCCGGGCCGCCGAGGACGTCGGGGTACGGCTCGCACCCGGCCCCCGGTTCGGCCTGGACGGTACGCTCGAACGCTTCCTGCGACTGCCGTTCACGCTGCCCGCCGCCGAACTCGTCGACGCGGTGCAGCGGATCGCCGCGGTCCGCTACGACCTCGACCGGACCAGCCGTCCACGGTGGAGTGAACCGGCCGTCATCGCCTGACCCGCGCCCGGCGCGGGAGGCGCAGCCGTGGCGCGTGACCACGGCTCCGGACACGCGCGGGGCGGGCGTCCCCTGGACGCCCGCCCCGGCACGGCGGTCAGATCTCGGCGAGCGAACCCTCGTACATCCGCTCGATCTCGGCCCCGAAGTTGGTTTCCACGCTGCGCCGCTTGATCTTCAGCGACGGCGTGATCTCACCGTCCTCGATGGTCAGGTCGCGCGGGAGGATGGTGACCTTTTTGATCGTCTCCCACCGGTTGAGCTTGCCGTTCAGCTCCTTCACGTAGCCCTCGACCATCGCCTGCGCCTCCGGCGAGGCGACGATCTCCGCGTACGACTTCCCGGCCAGCGGCCCGCCGGCCGCCCACCCCGTGATCGCGTCCGGGTCGAGGGTGACCAGCATCGTGCAGTAGTTGCGGGCCTGCCCGATCACCACCGCCTGCGACGTGTACGGACACACCGCCTTGAACATGCCCTCGATGTGCGACGGCGCGATGTACTTGCCGCCGGACGTCTTGACCAGGTCCTTCTTCCGGTCGGTGATCTTCAGGTAGCCGTCGGCGTCCAGCTCACCGATGTCACCGGTACGGAAGAAGCCGTCCTCGGTGAACGCGGCGGCCGTCTCGTCCGGCAGGTTGTGGTAGCCGCGCATCACCGGCTTGCCGCGGACCAGGATCTCGCCGTCGGGATCGATCCGGCACTCCAGGTCGCCGAGCGCCTGGCCGACGGTACCGATCCGGAGCTTGCCCGGCCGGTTGACGAAGTTGCCGGCGCTCGTCTCGGTCAGGCCGTAGCCCTCGGAGATCGGCAGGTTGGCGGCGGCGAAGAACTCGCCGATGTCCTTGCTCAGTGGTGCGGCACCGGAGACCAGCACCCGGATCCGGCCGCCGAGGCGGGCCTGGAGCTTGCTGAAGACCAGCTTCTCGGCCAGCCCGTAGCGGAACTTCAGCCCACCCGGCACCGGCTTGCCGGCCTGTTCCAGGGCGACCTTCTCGAGGCCGGTACGGACCGCCCAGGAGAAGATCTTCGCCTTGGCGCCGCCGCCGTCCCGGGCGGTGGTGACCGCCTTGTTGTAGACCTTCTCGAAGACCCGGGGGGCGCCGCACATCAGCGTCGGCCGGACCACGCCGAGCATCTCGACCAGCTTGTCCACCCGGCCGTCGACGTACGTGCGCAGACCGACGTGGATGACGCCGCAGATCAGCGTCTTGCCGAACGAGTGCGACAGCGGCAGCCAGAGGTACTGGAGATCGTCGGCGATGAGCAGGTTGTTCTGGCCCTGCGCGATCCCCTCCCAGCACCAGCCGCCGTGCAGCAGTTCGACCCCCTTGGGCCGGCCGGTCGTACCCGAGGTGTAGATCAGCGTCGCCAGGTGGTCCGGCCCGATCTCGGCCACCACCTTGTCGATCAGGTCCGGCTCGGCCGCGAGTGCCTCGCGGCCCCGCTTCTCCACCTCGGCCATCGTCAGCTGGGGGAACGGTGCGGCCGGGTCCGCCTCGCCGTCGATGAGGATGACGTGGGTCAGTGCCGGCAGGGTCGCGTCGGCGAGCTTGCCGGCCTGCATCGGGTTCTCCGCGACCACGACCTTGGAGCCGGAGTCGGCGACGATGAACGCGGCGTCCTCGGGCTCGGTGGTCGGGTAGACGGTCGTGGTGGCCCCGCCGGCACACATGATGCCCAGGTCGGCCAGTACCCACTCGAGCCGGGTGCCGGCGACGATCGCCACCCGGTCCTCGCTGCTGATCCCGAGCCCGCGCAGACCGGCCGCGAACGCCTTGGCCCGGTCGCCGACCTGCGACCAGGTCAGCCAGACCGGCCCGGAATCGTCCGCGGCCGGGTGGGCGAACGCCTCGCGGTCGGGAGTCTTCGCGATGCGCTTGAAAAACATGTCCGGGATGGACCGGTACGGGACGTCAAGTGTCATATGGGGGCCGCCTCCGGGGTCGAGGTAGTGTCCGTGATCGTGGTCACGTTAATTCAGTGTTACCGAGGCTATTTGGGCTGACCACTTTCGGCTAGTCCCGGCCGGCCGTGTCGACGCCTCGGCCGCCCCGTGGCTGCCCGCCCGGCGGTGCCGACACCTCGGCCGCGGCCGCCCGGCGGTTGCCCGCCCCGCCCGCCCCGCCCGCCCGGCCCGGCCCGGCGACGCACCTGTGCCCGAACCGGACGAAGCCGACCCCCGGCGTCGGTGACGCGGGAGCCGGCTCGCGGCCTGCCAGGTGGCGCGGGCTGACGTCAGTCGTCGTCGCGGTCGTCGTCGTCATCGTCGTCGTCCTGCTCGAACTTGACGATCTCGCCGGTCTCCCGGTCGACGTAGACCTCGTACTCGACCTTGCCCTTGTCGATCTCGACCTCCCAGACCGGACGGCCGTGCTCGCGGTCCCGTTCGACCTCTTCGACCGTGCCGCCGCCGGTCCTGGCGAGCGCGATCTCCTTGGCACGCTCGGCCGAGACCGCGTCGCCGCCCGACGTCGGGCTGCCGGTCGGGCTATTGGTCGGGCTGCCGTTGGTCGGCGCCGGGTCGGTCGTCTCTCCACTGCCCGGTGTGCTCGGGGTGCCGGGCGCGGTGGGGGCGCCGGTCAGGGCGACGGTGGTCGTCTGCGGGCGGTCCCGGGTGGTGTCCGACGCCGCCGCGACGCCGAGTGCGGTACCGGTGAACGCCAGGGCGGCGACTCCGCCGACGGCCAGGGCGACGATCGACTTGCGGGTCATGGTGGAACCTCCTTCGGTTGCTTCTGAACAAGAGGTTCGCCCGGATCGGGATAGCGCCGCGCTGTGCGAACGCTAAGGCCGGGTTAAGGGGGTGATCGTCTGCGGTTGAGGCACTCCCGGTACGGCGTGTCGACCGCCTGAACCGCAGACGATCAAGGCGACCACCGGAGTTGATCGCCGCAGCGGGTCGCCGAGGTGATCCGGGGCGGTTGCCGGCCGGCCACCGGTGTCGATCGTCGGGTCGGGTACCGCTGTCGGCCTCCACAGCGAATTCGGCGTAGAAACAGCGAATTCGGGGTCTTCGCGCTTATCTGTGGGTGTGTTTGGTGTGGTGTGTGTGGCGCATGCCGTTCCCGGTCTAGGTTCTCGGCTTGTCGAGGGTCGAGTTCCAGGGATCGGGGAACGGCATGCGTGGTGTCAGGGTATGGCAACGGTTGCTCGGGGTTGAGCGGGCGGTGGTGGAGCGGGTGGAGTGGTCTGAGGAGGGGGGTGATGGGGGCGGGTTCGTGGTGGCGCATGTGCGGTTGCATGCGGGGGCGAGGTCTCGGTGTGGGGTGTGTCGGCGGCGGTGTGTGGGTTATGACCGGGGTGAGGGGCGGCGTCGGTGGAGGGCGCCGGATCTGGGGACGGTTCGGGTGGTGATCGAGGCGGATGCGCCGAGGGTGTCGTGTCGGGTGCATGGGGTGGTGGTGGCGGCGGTGCCGTGGGCACGGCACGGGGCGGGTCACACGTTGGCGTTTGACGAGATGGTGGCGTGGCTTGCGACGGTGGCGTCGAAGTCGGCGGTGCGGCAGTTGATGCGGGTGGCGTGGTCGACGGTCGGCGCGATCGTGGCGCGGGTGTGGGCTGACACCGGTGGTGCGGTGGATCGGTTTGCGGGGTTGACCCGGATCGGGATCGATGAGATTTCGTACCGGCGGGGTGAGAAGTATCTGACGGTCGTGGTTGACCATGACAGTGGCCGGTTGTTGTGGGTTCATCCGGGCCGTCACGAGGCGACGTTGAACCTGTTCTTCGATCTGCTGGGTCCGCGGCGGTGTGCGGCGTTGCGGTTGGTGTCGGCTGATGGGGCGCCGTGGATCGCACGGGTGGTGGCCAGGCGGTGTCCGCAGGCGGTGCGGTGTGCTGATCCGTTCCATGTGGTCGCCTGGGCTGTGGACGCGTTGGACGTGGTGCGTAGGCAGGCGTGGAACAACGCCGTGGGCCGGGTCCGGGGTCCGGCGAAGGGCGGGCCGGGTGGGCGGGGTGTGTCAGCGGAGTTGAAACGCTGCCGGTGGGCGTTGTGGAAGAACCCGGAGAACCTAACCCAGAAGCAGACCGCCCAACTGGCGTGGATCGCCCGGACCGATTCGCGTCTACACCGTGCCTACCTACTCAAGGAGGGCCTGCGATATGCGTTCACGGTCAAGGGCCAGGCGGGCAGGGAAGCGATCGACCGATGGATCAGTTGGGCCCGACGCTGCCGGATCCCGGCGTTCGTCGACCTGTCACGACGGATCGTCCGGCACCGCGACGCGATCGACGCGGCACTGGACCACGGCCTGTCCAACGCCCTGGTCGAAAGCACCAACGCCAAGATCCGCCTGATCATCCGGATGGCGTACGGCTTCCGCAACATCGACGCGCTCATCTCGATGGCCCTGCTCAGCCTCGGAGGACACCGACCGACCCTACCCGGCCGGACACGACCACCCACCCTGCCCCAACCCACCCACGGATGAGTAAGAAGACCCCGAATTCGCTGTGGGCCGCAACAGCGACCGGCCCGTCGCCTCCATGACGCGCGCCGGCGGGACCCCATGCCCCCGCCCCGCGCCGCCCCGCGCCGCCCCGCGCCGCCCCGCGCCGCCCCGCGCCGCCCCGCGCCGCCCCGCGCCGCCCCGCGCCGCCCCGCGCCGCCCCGCGCCGCCCCGCGCCGCCCCGCGCCGCCCGCGCCGCCCCGCCCCGCCCCGCCCAGCCCAGCCCCGCCCAGCCCAGCCGCGATCTTGCACTTGTCGCCTGGCAAATCGGACAGAAGGAGGAGATAACTGCAAGATCGCGCGGGAGAGGGGAGCGGGAGAGGGGACAGGCGAGGGGCGAGGGGCGTGGGGAGGCCCGTGGAGGGCGGGAGGGGACAGGTGAGGGGGCGGGCACGTGCGGGAAGGGGAAGGGGGTCAGGGGTGGGTGGGTGGGCCGAGGGTCAGGGTGAGCTGGGCGCCGCCGGTCGGGCTGGCGGTCAGGTCCAGGTGGCCGCCGCTGGACTGGGCCGCCCGTCGGGCGATGTCGAGCCCGAGCCCCGTCGACCCGCCCCGGCTCTCGCCCCGGCGTACCTGGTCGGCGGGCAGGCCCGGCCCGTCGTCGGCCACCGTCAGCAGCGCGCCGCCGCCCGGCCGGGCGGCCAGCGTCACCGTGAACGCGGTGCCGTCGGGGGTGTGCGCGAACACGTTGCCCAGCAGGGCGTCGAGCGCCGCGGCGAGGTCGTCGGCGGACAGCCCCACCGGCAGCGGGCCGGGGGCCAGATCGAGGGCGACGGCCCGGCCGGTGTCCTCGGCGAGCACCGACCAGAAGTTGACCCGGTCACGTACGACGGCCGCCGCCTCGCAGCCCTCCGGAGCCGGGGTGTCGCTGCGCTTGCGGGCCTGGGTGATCACGCCGGTGACGGCCCGTTCGAGGGCGTCGACGCCGGCGGTGATTCGGGCGGCGTCGGACGGATCGGCCAGCGACTCGGCCTCCAGGCGCAGGGCGGTCAGCGGGGTACGCAGCCGGTGGGACAGGTCGGCGACCTGCTCGCGTTCCTCGCGCAGCAGTTCCTGGATCCGCCCGGCCAGGTGGTTGAGCGCGCCGGCGACCTCGCGCAGTTCCGGCGGGCCGGTCGGGGTGGCCCGGGCGGTGAGTTCGGCCCGGGCCAGGCGGTGGGACACCTCGGACAGTTCGCCGATCGGTCGTACGAGGTTGCGGGCCAGCCGGTCGGCGACCAGCAGCCCGAGCAGCACCAGCGTGGCACCGAGGCCGGCGAGCACCAGCCAGGCCCGGGTGACGCCACGGGTCAGTTCGGCGTCGGGGACGAAGGTGCGTACGACCGCGGTCCCGTCCGGCCGCCCCTGCACCGCGACCACGATCTCGTGGCCGCCGTCGCCGTCGGCGGTGAAGCTGCGGCCGCGGGCGGCGAGTTCGACCGCCGGGGTACGCGGTGTCGGCGTACCCAGCACCGATCCGTCGGGCAGGAAGATGGTGACCGGCTGGCCGGACGCGGCCGCGACCTGCTCCGCGCTCAGCCGCAGGGTGTCCGGGTCGGCGGCGCCGACGGCGGCCACGATGCCCTGCATCTCGGCGGTGGCGGCGCCGACCGCCCGGTCCTGCGCGACGCTGCGCAGCAGCAGTGCCAGCGGCACCAGGAAGGCGACCAGCACCAGGATGGTGGTGGCCGCCACCAGCAGCGACAGCCGGCTCCTCACCGGGGCTCCGCCGGCGCGTCGAGGCGTACCCCGACGCCGCGCACGGTGTGCAGGTAACGCGGTTCCTGCGCGGTCTCGCCGAGCTTGCGGCGCAACCACGACAGGTGCACGTCGACGGTCTTGTCGGCGCCGCCGTACGGCACCTGCCAGACCTCGGTCAGCAGTTCGCGTTTGCTGACCACCTGGCCGGCCCGGGCGGCGAGATGGTGCAGCAGGTCGAACTCGCGCGGGGTCAGGTCGAGCGGTTCGCCGGCGAGACTGGCCACCCGGGAGGCGGGGTCGACGCGCAGCTCGCCGACGGTCACCGTGCTGTCGACCGGCTCGCTGCCGCCGCGGCGCAGCACCGCCCGTACCCGGGCGTCGAGCTGGGCGGCGGTGAACGGCTTGACGACGTAGTCGTCGGCGCCCGCGTCGAGCCCCCGGACGATCTCCGCCTCGTCGTCCCGCGCCGTCGCGATGATCACCGGCACCTTGCTGACGGCGCGCAGCATCCGCAGCAGTTCCAGGCCGTCGAGGTCGGGCAGGCCGAGATCGAGTACGACGAGGTCGGGCCGGTCGTTCAGGGCGCTCTGGAGGCCCCCGAGGGCGGTGTGCGCGGCGGCGACGGCATGCCCGCGGTCGCGCAGTGCGCGGATCAGCGGGGTCCGGATCGCCAGGTCGTCTTCGATGATCAGCAGGCGGGCCACAGCAGGCACGTTATCCCGGTCGATCGGCGTACCCGAGACCCGTTAACGGTCTTTTAGGGTTCCCCGGCCCCGACGTTAACGCGGCGGGGTGGATAGTCGGGGCATGCGCCGTCGAACCGTACTCGCCGTGGCCGGCTGGCTGGCCGCCGTCGCCGCCGCCACCCTGACCGGGGTGGGGGCCCTGAACGTCATCGGCGCCGGGATCACCGGCGGTTCGGGGGGCGAGGTCTACAGCCAGGAGCGGATCGCCCGGGACCTGGCCCTGCCGTCGTCGGTCGCCGCTCCGTCGACCGGTCCGACCGGCACGCCGTCGCCGGGCCCGACCGCGAGCGTCGCGCCGACCACGACGACCACGTCCCCGGATCCCCGTCACGCCCTGTCCACCCCCGGCGGTACGGTCGTCGCCCGCTGCGTCGGTAACGAGGCGGAGCTGACGTCGTGGACCCCGGCCCAGGGCTACGGGGCGTCCGACGCCGACCGCGGCCCGGACGACGACGCCGAGGTCACCTTCGACGGCCCGGGCGGCAGCTTCGAGGTCACCGTCACCTGCGTCGACGGCACCCCCAAGGCAACCTGGGAACTGGACGACGACTGAGCCACTCACCCCCGCCCCTCGCGTTTCCGCGATCTTGCACTTGTCGCCCGGCAAAACCGGCGAATGGGGGAGACAACCGCAAGATCGCGGGAAGGTTGGTGGGGTCAGAAGCCCAGCTTCGCCTCGCGCAGCCGGGCCGCCAGCGGCGGGGAGCCCTCGATCTGGGCGCGGGCGGCCCGCTGCCGGCCGCTGAGGAACAGCACCAGTTCGGCCGGGGCGGCGACGAGCCGCAGCCGGTCACCGCCGGCACCGGCGGACGTCTCGCCGTACCCGGGGGCCTGCACCAGCACGGCGGCGCGGAACCGGCGCAGGCTCAGCCGGGCCAGCGTCGACGCCCGCCGCCACAGGGTGGCCTGGAAGTCGGCGGCGAGGTCGCGCGGGTGCCAGCCCGGCTGGGCCCGCCGTACGTCCTCGTGGTGGATGAAGAACTCCATCGTGTTCGCCGCCCCGTCGAGCAGCGGGTTGCTGATCGGGCTCCACCACGGCGGACGGCGCACCAGGTCCACGATCTCCGGGTAGGGTCGGCCGGCGATCCGCAGCCGCACCCGTTCGGCGTAGCCGCGCAGGGGCGGCAGCAGGATTCCGCCGGCCGCGTCCGGCCGGCGCTCCCGGACGATCAGGTGTGCCGCCAGGTCGCGGGTGCTCCAGCCGTCGTTGAGGGTGGGGGCGTCGGGGCCGACGGCGAGGAACAGGTCGGCCAGGTCCCGGCGTTCGGTCTGGGCGTACGTCGGCATCCCTGGATCGTAGGCGCGATCGGGCCGGGCGGCGCGCCGGGCGACCCGACACCCGGGCGGTCGCCGGGTGTGACCGCCGTTACGTCTGTTACCAGGTCGTCACAGCGGGGTCGGGTGGGCGAGGATGGGGGGTCGTCCCCGGTAAGGCCGGGCGGCGGGTCGGGCAACTTACGGCGGGGTCGTCCCGGTCGGGCCGGGCGACGGGTGGGGCAACTCACGGCGGGGGATCGTCCCGGCAAGGCCGGGCGACGGGTAGGGCAGCAACTCACGGCGGGGGACAGTGTGGCGAAGACGAGTCGGGACATCCTGCTTCGAGGCATGCGCATCCTCGGATACGCCATCCGGGAACAGCCCAGGATCTTCACCGTGGCGGTGGCCGGCAGCCTGCTCTTCGGCCTGGTCACCATCGCCAGCGCGTACGTGGTCGGCGCCATCATCGGCGACGTCGCGGTGCCCGCGGTCGAGGGCGGCCGGATCGACGTCACCCTGCTCGCCCTCGGTGCCGCCACCCTGTTCGGGATCAGCGTCCTGAAGGTGGTCGGCATCTTCGGCCGCCGGCTCGGCGCCGGCTTCATGCAGTACCGGTTGCAGGCCAGCTACCGGCGCCGGGTCACCCGCCGCTACCTCGACCTGCCACTGTCCTGGCACCAGCGGCACGCGACCGGCACGCTGCTGTCGAACGCCAACTCCGACGTGGAGGCGGCCTGGTTCCCGATCGCGCCCCTGCCGTTCGCGGTCGGCACGGTCCTGATGCTGGTCACGGCGATGGGCTCGCTCTTCGTCACGGACTGGGTGCTGGCCCTGGTCGGCCTGGCGATCTTCCCGGCGCTGTTCGCCCTCAACGTCGTCTACTCCCGCCGGATGGCGCCCAAACAGGCCCGCGCCCAGCAGTTGCGGGCCGAGGTCTCGGCGATCGCGCACGAGAGCTTCGACGGCGCGCTGGTGGTCAAGACCATGGGGCGCGAGGCGCCGGAGACCGAGCGGTTCGCCGGCCGGGCCGGCGAGCTGCGCGACGCGCTGATCGGGGTCGGCCGGCTGCGTGGCGTCTTCGACCCGCTGCTGGAGACCCTGCCCAGCCTCGGCACCCTGGCGATCCTGCTGGTCGGCGCCGTCCGGCTCAGCCAGGGCGCGATCACCGTCGCCGAACTGGTCAGCGTCGCCTTCCTGTTCACCGTGCTGGCGTTCCCCGTACGCGCCATCGGCTGGGTGCTCGCCGAACTGCCGCGCAGCGTCGCCGGCTGGGACCGGGTCGTGCGGGTGCTCGACGCCACCGGCGAGATGGCGTACGGCCGCACCGAACTCGACCGGCGGGGCGGCGCCCCGGCCACCCTGACCTTCGACCGGGTCGGCTACGCCTATCCCACCGGCGACGACGACCGACCGGGACAGCCGGTGCTGCGCGACGTGTCGTTCACCGTGCCGGCCGGCCGCACCGTGGCGCTGGTGGGACCGACCGGTTCCGGCAAGTCGACGATCGCCTCGCTCGCCGTACGGCTGGTCGACCCGTCGTCCGGCACCGTCGACATCGACGGCGTCGACGTACGCGATCTCGCCGGCGACTCGCTCGCCGGCACCGTCGCGCTCGTCGCCCAGGTTCCGTTCGTCTTCGACGACACCGTACGGGCCAACATCTCGCTCGACCGGGCCGACATCGGCGACGAGGACGTGTGGGCGGCCCTGCGGCTGGCCGAGGCGGACGGGTTCGTCGCCCGGCTGCCCGAGGCGCTGGACACCAGGGTCGGCGAACGCGGCACGTCGCTGTCCGGCGGGCAGCGGCAGCGGCTCACCCTGGCCCGGGCACTGGCCGGCCGACCCCGGCTGCTGGTGCTCGACGACGCCACGAGCGCGGTCGACCCACGGGTCGAGGCGGCCATCCTCGCCGCGCTGCGCGGCGCCGACCGGGGCGAGGACCCCGGCGCCGGTACGTCGATCCTCGTCGTCGCCTACCGGCGGGCCACGATCGCGCTCGCCGACGAGGTCGTCTACGTCGAGCAGGGCCGGGTCGTCGCCCGGGGCAGCCACCAGGCCCTGCTCGCCGACGTGCCCGGCTACGCCAGCCTGGTGACCGCGTACGAACGGGCCGAGGCCGAACGGGAGCGGGAGAAGCCGTACGAATCCGACGACGCCGCGTCGGCCAGCCCGACGGCGCAGCGCAGCGAGGTGACGCCGTGAGCGCGAGGAGTGAGCGAGCGCAGCGAGTGAGCCCCGCAGTCGCGAACGAGAGGTTGGCACCGTGAGCGCGAGGAGTGAGCGAGCGCAGCGAGTGAGCCCCGCAGTCGCGAACGAAAGGCGGGCAACCGTGACCACCGAGACCGCGACCAAGGCGACTGCCGCCTCTGAGGGCACCTGGCGGACGATGCGTCGGGGGCTGGCGCTTTCACCGGAGTTGCGGACCGGGCTCGGCGGCACGATCGCGCTCGCCCTGGTGGCGATGGTCGGGCGGGCTGTGGTGCCGGTCGCCATCCAGCAGGGCATCGACCGGGGCCTCGCCGCCGAGGGCGGCCCGGATCTCGGGGTCGTCGGCGCGGTGGTGGCGGTGACCGCGGCGATCCTCGCGGTGACGACGTTGTGCGGCTATCTGATGATGCGCCGGCTCTTCACGGTCAGCGAGACCGCGCTGGCCGGGATCCGGACCCGGACCTTCCGGCACGTGCACGACCTGTCGATGCTGCACCAGCAGTCGGAGCGGCGCGGTTCGCTGGTGTCGCGGGTGACGAGCGACATCGACCAGGTGAGCCAGTTCCTCCAGTGGGGCGGGGTGATCCTGCTCATCAACGGCGGGCAGGTGGTGGTCACCGCCGTGGTGATGGCCGTCTACTCGTGGCAGCTCACCCTGGTGGTCCTCGCGGCGTTCGTTCCGGCCGTGATCGTGATCCGGGCGTTCCAGCGCCGGCTGGCCGGGGCGTACGGTGTGGTCCGCCAGCGGACCGGGGCGATGCTCGCGGCGGTGTCCGAGACGGTGGTCGGCGCGCCGGTCATCCGGGCGTACGGGGTGTCGGGGCGGATCGCCCGGCGGCTGGAGGAGACGATCGACCAGCACCGGGTCGCCCAGCAGCGGGCCATCCGCACCAGCGTGACCAGTTTCTCGGTCGGCGAGATCGCGACCGGTCTGGCGCTGGCGGCGGTGGTGGTGCTCGGCGTCCGGCTCGGTGTCGACGGCACGATGACGATCGGCCAGCTCACCGCGTTCCTGTTCCTGGTGACGCTGTTCGTCCAGCCGGTGCAGATCGCGACCGAGGTGCTCAACGAGGCGCAGAACGCGATCGCCGGTTGGCGGCGGGTGCTCGACGTACTCGACGTGGCGCCGGACGTCGCCGACCCGGGCGTGGCGGGCAGGGACCTGCCGGCCGGGCCGATCGACGTCCGGTTCGTCGACGTCGCGTACGCGTACCCGGCGGGCGACGGGGAGCGCGGGCCGAACGTGCTCTCCGACGTCACGTTGGAGATCCCGGCGAAGACCCGGGTCGCGGTCGTCGGGGAGACCGGCGGCGGCAAGACCACCTTCGCCAAGCTGCTCACCCGGCTGATGGATCCGACCCAGGGCGAGGTGCTGCTGTCCGGGGTGCCGCTGACCGACGTACGGTTCGAGTCGCTGCGCCGGCGGGTGGTGATGGTGCCGCAGGACGGGTTCCTGTTCGACACCACGGTCGGCGACAACGTGCGCTTCGGCCGGCCGTCGCTGTCCGACGGGGAGCTCTCGGCGGCGTTCGCCGACCTGGGGCTCGCCGACTGGGTCGACGGGTTGCCGGCCGGGCTCGACACCCCGGTGGGGGAGCGCGGCGAGGCGCTCAGTGTCGGGGAGCGGCAGTTGGTGGCGCTGGCCAGGGCGTACGTCGCCGACCCGGACCTGCTGGTGCTGGACGAGGCGACGAGCGCGGTCGACCCGGCGACGGAGGTACGGCTCCAGCGGACCCTGGAGGCGGTGACCCGGGGGCGTACGACGGTCGCGATCGCGCACCGGCTCTCCACGGCCCAGGCGGCCGACGAGGTGATCGTCGTCGACAAGGGACGGGTGGTGCAGCGCGGCCCGCACGCCGAGTTGTTGCGTGACCCGGGTTCGGTCTACGCCCTGCTCTTCGCGTCCTGGCTGGAGCAGACCCGCTGATCCTGCCGGCCGGCGGCGGCCGGGGAGGAGGCCGCCGCCCGCGGGTCAGCGGGAGTAGAACTCGACGACGAGCTGCTCGTCGCAGATCACCGGCACCTCCCGTCGGGCCGGTTCGCGCAGCAGGGTCGCGGTCAGGTCGGACAGGCTGACCGACAGGTACGGGGCGGTCGGCCCGTCGGAGGCGTACCCGCCGGCGGCGGCGACCTGGAACGGCGGCTTGGTGCGGCTGCGCTCGCGTACGGTCACGACCTGGTCGGGCCGCAGCCGGTACGACGGCCGGTCGACCTTGACACCGTCCACTGTGAAGTGTCCGTGGGCGACGAGTTGGCGGGCCTGGTAGATGGTGCGGGCCAGCCCGGCCCGGTGTACGACCGCGTCGAGGCGGCGTTCGAGCAGGTTGACCAGTTGCTCGCCGGTCTTGCCGGTGCTGCGGGCCGCCTCGTCGAAGGCACGCCGGAGCTGGGTCTCGCTGATGTTGTACTGGTGCCGCAGCCGCTGCTTCTCCAGCAGTCGGACCTGGTAGTCCGAGGTCTTGCGACGGGACCGGCCGTGCACCCCCGGCGGGTACGGGCGCCGCTCGAAGTACTTGGTGCACTTGCGGGTCAGCGGGATGCCGAGCGCCCGGGAGAGTCGCACCTTCGGACGGGCTTGGTTCACGTGGACGCCTCCTGGTTGATAAGTTAGCCTCTCCTTACTTAGGTAAGGCTAACTGATGCTGGAGGATGATGTCATGCAGCCCAGCCCCGCCGAGGTCGCCCGTACGCTCGCCGCGGGCCGACTGGCCGGCACCGCGCACGTCGCCTGCCGGCCCGGCCCGCATCCGGTCCGGCACGTCACCGACCCGTCCGGGCGGCTGCTCCTGCTGACCCGCGCCGGCACGCTGTCCGCGAACGCCCTGCACCCGTCCGACGGTGCCGACGACGTCGCCGTCGTGCTCGACGTACCGGACGTCCCGCCGGTGACCGGGTCGCCGTCGCTCGGCCGGGTCTGGATCTCCGGCTGGGCCACCGAACTGACCGGCGCCGCCGCCGTTGCCGCCGCCGTCGACTACGCCGCCGTCGACCCGACCGGCGACCTGCTCGACGTCGGCCGGGGCATGGTCCTGCACCGCGTCGACGTCGCCGAGATACGCCTCGAGCGTGCCGGCACGATGATCGACATCGACCCGGACGACTACGCCGAGGCCGAACCCGACCCGCTGCGCGACGAGGAGGGCGAGCTGCTCGCCGACCTCGGCGACCACCACGTCACCGAGATGGCCGGATTCATCCGCCGCCAACTGCGCGGCGCCGGCCACGACCACCGACCGGACCACCAGCCGCAGGTGGTCCGGCTCGACCGGTACGGCTTCGTCGTGGCGATCGGCCCGCCCGGCTCCCGCTACTGCGCCCGGCTGACGTTCCCCCGCCCGGTGGCCGACCGCGCCGACCTGGCCAAACTGCTGCACCCCGTGCTCTGCCACCGCTGCGGCGAACGAGCCCCCCGCCGGTAGTGGCGGCAGCGCCGGTGGCGGTGGCAGCGCCGGTCGCGGCGGCAGCGCCGGTCGCGGCGGCAGCGCCGGTCGTGGCGCTGATCAAGGGGATGTATGCCGCAATCCGGGCAGCGAACACCACGATTAGTCCTTGATCAACGCGACGGGGCGGGCGTGGCGGGGGCGGGCGTGGCGGGGCGGGCGTGGCGGGGCGACGGGTGGGGCGGGTCAGGCGGTGCGGCGGCGGAGGGTGGCGGCGGCGAGGACCAGGGCGACGACCACCGCGCCCGACACGATCGCCAGATCCCGCCACATCGTGCCGGTCGGCTCGGCGTTGGCGCCCACCTCCTGCAGCGCCTCGACCGCGTACGACAGCGGCAGGACGTCGCTGACCGCCTGGAGCCAGCCGGCCATCTGGTCACGGGGAACGAAGAGCCCGCAGAGCAGAAGTTGCGGGATCACCACCACCGGCATGAACTGCACCGCCTGGAACTCGGTGCGGGCGAAGGCGCTGCAGAACAGCCCGAGCGCCACCCCGAGTACGGCGTCGACGACCGCGATGAGCAGGACCAGCGCCGGGCTGCCGGCCGTGTCCAGGTCGAGGAACCAGTACGCCACCCCGGCGGCGACGCCGGCCTGCACGACCGCGGCCAGGCCGAACGCGATGCCGTACCCGAACAGCAGGTCGAGCCGGCGCAGCGGGGTGGTGAGCAGGCGCTCCAGGGTGCCGCTGGTCCGCTCGCGCAGCATCGCGATGCTGGTCACCAGAAACATGATCACGAAGGGGAAGACGCCGAGCATCACCAGCGCCACCCGGTCGAAGGTGGCCGGCTGGCCCGGCGGCACCGGCTGGTCGGCGTACATGAAGTCGAGCAGGGTGAGCAGCACCGCCGGCACCACCACGAGCAGCGCGACCGTACGCCGGTCGTGGCGCAGCTGGCGCAGGACCCGCACCACCGTCGCCGCCAGGATGCGTCCGTTCACCGGTCGACCTCCCGCCGGATCAGGCGCAGGAACGCCTCGTCGAGGTCGGTGGTGCCGGCGTCGGCGCGTACCGCGTCCGGGGTGTCGTCGGCGACCAGCCGGCCGTCGCGGATCAGCAGCAGCCGGTCGCAGCGGCCGGCCTCGTCCATCACGTGGCTGGAGACCAGCAGGGTGGTGCCGCGCGCCGCCAGGTCGTGGAACCGGGCCCACAGGTCGGCGCGCAGCACCGGGTCCTGCCCGACGGTGGGCTCGTCGAGCACGACGATCTCGGGTTCGCCGACGAGGGCGCAGGCGAGCGAGGCCCGGCTGCGTTGGCCGCCGGAGAGCGTGCCGACGATCTGTCCGGCGGCGTCGGCGAGGCCGACGTCGGTCACCGCCCGGTCGGCGGCGGACCGGGGCAGGCCGTAGAGCGCCGCGAAGTAGCGGGCGTTCTCCCGTACGGTCAGGTCGGCGTAGACGCTGGGGGCCTGGGTGAGGTAGCCGAGCCGGCGGCGCAGCGCCGCGGACCCGGCCGGCTGCCCGAGCACGGTGACGGTGCCGGACCTGATCCGCTGTACGCCGACCACGGCCCGCATCAGGGTGGTCTTGCCGCTGCCGCTGGGGCCGAGCAGTCCGGTGACGGCGCCGCGCGCGATCGTGCAGGAGATGCCGTCGAGCACCCGCCGCCTGCCACGCTCGACCACCAGACCGGTGACCTCGATCGCGCTGTCCATGGCTCCTCCTCGATGAGGCACGTCCAGGCTAGTGCGTCAGGACGCCCTCCGGGTTGGTCTCCTGGGTGGATGACTGTCCACCGACCGGTCCATATGGCGGGGTCACCGCCGACCAGGACGAGGCGTTCCGCCAGCTCGGGCTGGCGATGGCGGCCGCGGTCGCACTGGTCTTCGTCATCCTGCTGGCGACGTTCCGCAGCATCCGGCAGACCCTGGTGCTGCTCGTCTCCGTGCCGTTCGCGGCCACCGGCGCGATCCTGCTGCTGCTGGTCACCGGCACCCCGCTGGGCCTGGCCGCGCTGATCGGCATGCTCATGCTGATCGGCATCGTGGTGACCAACGCGATCGTGCTGATCGACCTGGTCAACCAGTACCGGGAGCAGGGAATGGAGATCACCGAGGCGGTGGTCGAGGGCGGTCGGCGCCGGTTGCGGCCGATCGTGATGACGGCCCTGGCGACCATCTTCGCGCTGACGCCGATGGCGCTGGGCGTCACCGACCACGGCGGGTTCATCTCCCAGCCGCTGGCCGTGGTCGTCATCGGCGGCCTGGTCAGCTCGACCGTGCTGACCCTGCTCCTGGTTCCGACGCTCTACACGATGGTGGAGTCGCGCCGGGGCCGCCGGCGCCGGGGCGGCCGGGTGGAGCGGCCGGAGCCCGCCCCGCCGGCCCGGACGGATCCGCTGGTCGACGCCGTACGGTGACCCGTCGCCCGGGTCCCCGGCGATCCGCCGGGGACCCGGGTCCGGGTGGGCTTGACTTCGAGTGCGCTCGAACTGCCAGGCTGGGTAGGTGGACACCCAAGTGACCGAACGGACCCTCACCGTCGGCGAGGCGGCCGACCGGGTCGGCCTGACCACCTACACGCTGCGGTGGTACGAGCAGGAGGGGCTGGTCGCCCCGGTCGGGCGGGACACCGCCGGGCGGCGCCGCTACACCGAACGTGACCTCGACTGGCTCGTCCTGCTGACCCGGCTGCGCCGCACCGGCATGCCCGTACGCGACATGCGCCGCTACGCCGAACTCGCCCGACAGGGGGACCGGACGAATCCGGCCCGGCTCGCCCTGTTGAAGGCGCACCGGGACCGGGTACTGGCCCGGATGGCCGAACTCGAGGAGGACCTCACCGTGCTCAACTACAAGATCAACTCGTACGGCTCGACGTCCGGGTGCGACGCGTGATCCGCCGCCGGCTGGGCGCCGACGGCCCGGAGATCTCCGCGATCGGGCTCGGCTGCATGGGCATGAGCTTCGCCTACGGGCAGCCCGACGACGCCGAGTCCACCCGCACCCTGCACCGCGCCCTCGACCTGGGCGTCAACCACCTGGACACCGCCGACATGTACGGCCGGGGCGCCAACGAGGAACTGCTCGGCCCGGTCGTCCGCGCCCGCCGCGACGAGGTGTTCCTGGCCACCAAGTTCGGCAACCGGTTCACCGGCGAGAACGGCGCCACCGGCCAGCCCGGCGCGTACGTCGACAGCAGCCCGACGTGGGCCCGGCAGGCGTGCGACGCGTCGCTGGCCCGGCTCGGCATCGACACCATCGACCTCTACTACCTGCACCGGCGCGACCCGGCCACCCCGATCGAGGACACCATGGCGGCCCTGGCCGACCTGGTCCGGGCCGGCAAGGTACGCCTGCTCGGCCTCTCCGAGGTCAGCCCGGCGACCCTGCGCGCGGCCCACGCCGTGCACCCGGTCGCCGCCGTCCAGATGGAGTACTCGCTGTTCACCCGCGACGTCGAGGGCGAGATGCTGGCCACCTGCCGCGAACTCGGCGTCGCCCTGGTGGCGTACTCGCCGGTCGGCCGGGGCTGGCTCACCGGCGGCATCACCTCCCGCGAGCAGGTCAGCGGCGACTGGCGGGGCGGCGCGCCGCGGTTCGCCGAGGAGAACTTCGACGCCAACCTGGCCCTCGTCGAGCGGGTCCGGGCGGTCGCCGCCGAGATCGGCTGCACCCCCGCCCAGGCCGCGCTGGCCTGGCTGCTCGCCCAGGGCGACGACATCCTGCCGATCCCCGGCACCAAGCGGGTCCGCTACCTGGAGGAGAACGCCGCCGCGGCCGAGCTGCGGCTCACCTCCGCCCAGATCGCCGAACTGGACTCGGCGGTGCCGGCCGGCGCGGTCGCCGGGAAGCGCTACCCGGAGGCGGCGATGCGGCACGTCGGCCACTGACCGGCGCACCCGGCGGGTGGTCGGACCGGTCGGGCCGCGGCGGCGGCCGGGATCCGGTGCCGCCGGGCGGGGCGGTGCGTGGGGCGGGGTCGGCGGTGGCGGGAGCCGTGCTGGACAATCGGGGACTGTGCCCGTACCTGAACTGAGCCCGGACCGACCGCCCACCGTGCCGCCCCCGGCCACGACGCCCCGGCGGCGGCCGGTCCCGTCCGGCCGACCGACCTCGACCCGGCGATCGCGGGCCGGCTGCGCCGCAACGCCGACGGTCTGGTCGCCGCGGTGGTGCGCGAGCACACCACCGGCGAGGTGCTGATGGTCGCCTGGATGGACGACGAGGCACTGCACCGCACGCTGACCACCGGCCGGGCCACCTACTGGTCGCGCAGCCGGTCGGAATACTGGGTCAAGGGCGCCACCTCCGGCCACCACCAGTACGTCCGCTCGGTGGCCATCGACTGCGACGGCGACGCGGTGCTGGTGAGCGTCGAGCAGGTCGGCGCCGCCTGCCACACCGGCAATCCGACCTGTTTCTTCGACGAACTGCCCGTGGTGCAGGGCAGGCCGAGCCAGCCGGAGGGCGACCGATGACGACCGGAGCGGTGAGTCCCGACGAGGCCACCTTCGCGCTACGGGCCCGCGCCCGCCGGGTGGTGCCGGTGATCCGCCGACTGCTCGCCGACGGGGAGACGCCGGTCGGCGTCTACCGTAAACTGGCCGGCGGGCCGGGCACCTTCCTGCTCGAGTCCGCCGAGCAGGGTGCCGCCGGGGCGACCTGGTCGCGCTACTCGTTCATTGGCGTACGCAGCAGCGCCACCCTGGTCGAACGCGACGGCGAGGCGGTCTGGCTGGGCACCCCGCCGGCCGGCCTGCCGACCGGCGGCGACCCGGTGCGGGTGCTGCGCGAGACGGTGGCCGCCCTGGCCGGGGCCGACCCGGACCTCGACAGCAGCCTGCCGCCGCTGACCGGCGGCATGGTCGGCTACCTCGGCTACGACCTCGTACGCCGGTTCGAGCGGCTGCCGGCGCGGGCCGACGACGACCTCGGGGTGCCCGAACTCGGCATGATGCTCGCCACCGACCTCGTCGTCCTCGACCACCACGAGGGCTCGGCGATCCTGGTCGCGAACGCGGTCCTGCCCGACGACCCGGACGCCCCCGACTGGCACCGGCAGGTCGCCGCCGCCTACCACCACGCCGTCGGCCGGCTCGACGCGATGACCACCGCACTGTCCCGGCCGATCCCGCCGATGATCTCCACGGTCGACACCGGGCCGATCGGCGACGTGGTCTGCCGGACCGCCGACGGGGCCTACCCGAAGGCGGTCGAGGAGGCCAAGGAGGCGATCCGGGCCGGCGAGTGCTTCCAGATCGTGGTCTCCCAGCGGTTCGAACGCGACACCACCGCCGACCCGCTCGACGTCTACCGGGTGCTGCGCACCACCAACCCCAGCCCCTACATGTACCTGCTGCGCTTCGACGACTTCGACATCGTCGGCTCGTCGCCGGAGGTGCACCTGAAGGTGACCGGCGGCAACCGCCGGGTGCTGCTGCACCCGATCGCCGGCACCCGGCCGCGCGGCGCCACCCCGCAGCAGGACGCGGCGCTGGCCGCCGAACTGATCGCCGACCCGAAGGAGCGCGCCGAGCACGTGATGCTGGTCGACCTCGGCCGCAACGACCTCGGCCGGGTGTGCGTGCCGGGCACCGTCGAGGTGCCGGAGTTCGCGACGATCGAGCGCTACAGCCACGTCATGCACATCGTGTCGACCGTCGTCGGGCAGTTGCACCCGGACCGGACCGCCTTCGACGCGCTGGCCGCGACGTTCCCGGCCGGCACCCTCTCCGGCGCGCCGAAGGTACGCGCCATGGAGATCATCGAGGAGTTGGAGCCGACCCGTCGCGGCGTGTACGGCGGCACCGTCGGCTACTTCGGGTTCGGCGGCGACCTGGACATGGCGATCGCCATCCGGACCGCGCTGATCCGGGGCGGCCGGGCGTACGTGCAGGCCGGTGCCGGCATCGTCGCCGACTCCGACCCGGTCGCCGAGGAGCAGGAGACCCGCAGCAAGGCGGCGGCGGTGCTGGCCGCGATCGCGGCGGCGGAGACCCTGCGGCCGGCCCGGTGACCGGGGCACAGCCCGGGCGCGGCGCGGAAGACCCCGCGGCCGGCACGGCGTCCGGAGCACAGCCCGGGCGCGGCGCCGGAGATCCTGCGGCCGCTCCCGCCACCGGGCGCCGGTCGTTGACGGTCGCGGTGCTGCTCGGCCTGGTCGGCGCCGGTCTGGCGAGCTATGCCGCGACCCGTACCTGGGCGGTCGAACTGATCCCGCGGCCGGCGCCGCTGCCACCGACCCGGACGGCGGCGACCGGCGGCGACCTGTTGCCCTGGCTGACCGCGCTGGCCCTGGTCGCGCTCGCCGGCGCGGGCGCCGTGCTGGCCACCCGGGGCGTCGTACGCCGGATCGTCGGCGCGCTGCTGGCGCTGATCGGGCTCGGGATCGCCGCCGGCGCCGGCTACGGCCTGTTCGGGCTGACGGAGGCCGAGGTCGGCCCCGGTTGGCCGCTGCTGTGCCTGGTCGGCGGCCTGCTGGTCACGGCCGGTGGCGCGGCGACCGCGGCCGGCGGGCACCGCTGGCCGGCGATGGGCGCCCGCTACGACCGTTCGACCGGCGCCGCGCGGCGTACGGCACCGGCGCGGGGCGCCGACGGGCGGGTCGGTGGCGGGGGTACGGCGGCCGCCTGGGACGCGCTGGACCGGGGCGAGGACCCGACGGTCAACTGACGGTCCGCGGCACCGGGCGGAGGTCTCCGCCCTCCGTGCCGCGGGTCGGGTGGAGGGCTCCGCCTCCGGTGGCGCGGGCCGGCCGGGCCGTCCAGGGTGGGCCGGCGGGCGGCGGCTTCACCACCGGCCCGGGTACTGCTGTCCCGCTCCACAGCGAATTCGCTGTGGTCACGCCGAATTCGCTGTGACCCGCGACAGCGACCGTGCCCCGCCGGCGCGCGGCTCCCGTCGCTCTCGATCGCCCGCGGATGGAACCGGGCCCGCCCGGCCGCACGATCATGGCGGGTGCGGTGCGCCGGGCTTTCGGGGCGCCCTTGCGGAATCTGCCGGTCAGCGGACCAGAACGGCGGCCGGCTCGACCGGCTCGCCGGCCGGAGCACGGTCGGCCGGGACGTCGTCGTAGCCGGGGGCGGTGGTGCGGCCGGTCGCGTTCAGGGCCGCCACCAGGCGCTGGATCTCGGCCCGCTGGTTGGCCCGCTCCCGGTCGGCGCAGACGGCGGCCCAGGCGTTGCCCCGGGCGGTGCGGATCCGGGCCTCGCCGACCATCGCCCGCTCGACCGTGTCGACGACCCCGGTCGCGATCGACAGCACGGCACGCGGGATCGAGAGCAGACCGATCGGGGTGCCACGCTCCGCAGTGTTCATCGTCATCTCCGCAGTGGGACGTCTTCGCCGGGGAGTGTTTCGGGTCGCCAGTGCGCCAGCCTGCCCGAAACCGATGCTGCCCGGGGCGTGTTTCGCCCGGGTGACCTGAGCGTCAACGGTTCGGGTGACGGGGGCCGGCGACGACCCCGGTGCGCGACCCGGGGGGTTTGTGCGCCGCCGTGCGGCCTCGTCCAGGATCGCCGATTCCGGCCGGCGGTGCCCGTCGTCTTGACCGACGTCACAACGTGGCCCCGGCCACTGCGGTCGGCCGAGCCTGAGCGGCTGTCAGTTTGATTTGACAGACAGGGGGTGTCAAATCAAACTGACAGCATGGACACGACACGTACGACCTCCGCGCCGGCGCCCGACGACCCGGCGTCAGGGTTGCGGGCGGCGCTCGCGCTCCGCCGGCTCGCCGAACGGGTGGAGGCCAACCAGGTGGCCGCCGCTCGTCGCGCCGGCTGGT
Organism: Polymorphospora rubra; assembly: GCF_018324255.1. Classification (GTDB taxonomy): domain Bacteria; phylum Actinomycetota; class Actinomycetes; order Mycobacteriales; family Micromonosporaceae; genus Polymorphospora; species Polymorphospora rubra. The sequence goes on along the minus strand of NZ_AP023359.1, from coordinate 372,799 downwards.
CCTGGCAGCAGATCGGCGACGCGCTCGGGGCCACCCGCCAGTCCGTCCACGTCAAGTACGGGAAGTGAGGAAGTGGCCGTGCGAGTGAACCCGCAGTTCGGAATGGGGCAGGTCTACCTGGACGCCAACGCCGAGGCGGTCCGCCGGGGCGACCGCAGGGTCGGGACCGACCACGTCGTCCTGGCACTGCTGGCCGATCGGGACTCGGTCACCGCCAGGGCGCTGGGGTGGACCTGGACACCGCGCGCGAGGCGCTGGAGCGGTTGGATCGCGAGGCGCTGGCGTCGGTCGGGATGACCGCGGCGGATCCCGGGCCGGTCTTTCCCGGCCGGGTCGGTGACCGACTGCCGTTGACCCCCGCGGCCAAGGCCGTCTTCACCGGGCTGCGCAAGGAGGCCGGCCGGGAACGGATCGGCACCGGACACGTTCTGACCGCCCTGATGTCGCGTACGCACCCCGACCCGGCGGCCGCGTTGTTCGACGCGCTCGGCGTTGACCGCACCGTGGTCCGGACCCGCCTCGGGAAGGGGTGACCGCCGATGGGCTCGGCGGGCGTCGGGTACCGGAGCGGATCGGTGGTCTCGGCGGACGGCACGGTCATCGGTTACCGGCGGCTGGGGGCCGGGCCGGGGGTCGTGCTGATGCACGGCTCGATGATGACGGCGCAGAACTTCACCAGGCTGGGTGCCGCGCTCGCCGGCGACTTCACCGTCTATCTCCCCGACCGCAGGGGGCGGGGGACGAGCGGCCCGTACGGCCCGGACTTCACCCTGCGGCACGCCGCCGAGGACGTGGGGGCGCTGATGGCGCAGACCGGGAGCCGCAACGTCTTCGGGCTCAGCGCCGGTGCCATCCCGATCCTGCGGTGGGCGGTGGACCGCCCGGCCGGATACCGGATCGCCCTGTACGAACCACCACTGCCGGTCAACGGCTCCGCCCCGGCGGCCTGGCTGCCCCGCTACGAGCGCGAGCTGGCCCGGGGAGCGTCGGCCCGCGCCCTGGTGACCGTCATGAAGGGCACCCGGGACTCGCGGATCGTCGACGTTCTGCCGCGGGCCGTCCTCGTGCCGCTGCTGGGTCTGGCGATGCGCGCGCAGGCCAGGCGGGCCACCGGGACCGATGTTCCGCTCCGCGACCTCGTGCCCACCATGCGGCACGATGCCCGGCTCGTTCTCGACGCGGTGGATCTCGTCGAGGCGTCCGCCGCCGTACGGTCCGAGGTCCTGCTGGTCGGTGGCGGCAGGAGCGCGGCGTACCTCAGGGACGCGTTGGACGCGCTCGAGGCCGCCATCCCCGGGGCCCGGCGGGTGGAACTGCCCGGCGTGGGCCACCTGGCCCCGGACGACGGGGGGCGGCCCGAGCGGGTCGCCCGGGTCCTGGTTGATTTCTTCGGCGACGGGTAGGCGTCGCGCGGTCGACCGGGCACCCGGGACCTGGACTGCGGTCGATTGAAACTTCTGTTCTAATCATGGGGTGCGTCTCGGTGGGGGTCCGGATACTCAGCGTGATCTTGCCTTCACAGGCCGGGCATTATGCACCAGCCCATCGGGTGAGGCGTGCCATACCCCGGACACTGTTCACGGCGTGGCGCCACCTAGCATCGGCCCATGACACCCGGAGAGGGGAGTCCGTAGGTGAGTGCTGAGCATGCCCACGCGGAAGACGGCGGCGCCGGGCCGGCGGCCTCCAAGAATGTGCTCGACGAGATCCTTGCCGGAGTGCGGGAGGACGTCGAGCGACGCCAGCAACTGCTTCCGTTGGAACGGGTCCGTGAGCTGGCCGCCGCGGCACCGCCGCCGCGCGACGCGTACGCCGCACTGCGCCGCCCCGGCGTCGGGGTGATCGCCGAGGTCAAGCGCGCGTCGCCGTCCAAGGGACCGCTGGCCGACATCCCCGACCCGGCCGACCTGGCCGGCGACTACGCGGCCGGCGGCGCCCGCTGCATCAGCGTGCTGACCGAGGGGCGCTGGTTCGGCGGCTCGCTGGAGGACCTGGTGGCCGTACGGGCCGCGGTCGACGTGCCGGTCCTGCGTAAGGACTTCGTCATCTCCAGCTACCAGGTGCACGAGGCCCGGGCCAACGGCGCCGACCTGGTCCTGCTGATGGTCTCCGCGCTCGAGCAGAACGTGCTCGTCGGGCTGCTGGAGCGGATCGAGTCGCTGGGCATGACCGCCCTGGTCGAGGTGCACACCGAGGAAGAGGCCGACCGGGCCCTGGAGGCCGGTGCCCAGGTGATCGGGGTCAACGCCCGCGACCTGCGCACCCTGGAGGTCGACCGGTCGGTCTTCGAGCGGATCGCCCCCGGCCTGCCCAGCAGCGTCGTCAAGATCGCCGAGTCCGGCGTGCGCGGCCCGCACGACCTGATCCGCTACGCCTCGGCCGGTGCCGACGCCGTACTGGTCGGGGAGGGGCTGGTCACCAAGAAGAGCCCGCGTGACGCGGTCGCCGAGCTGGTCAACGCCGGCAACCACCCGGCGACCCCGAGGCCGGTCCGGTGACCGCCGCCGGCACCGGGGAAGCGCTGCCCGACCCGCGCGGCCACTTCGGGCGCTACGGCGGCCGGTTCGTCCCGGAGGCCCTCGTCGCCGCGCTCGACGAGCTGGAGGCCGCCTACCGCAAGGCGAAGGACGACGACGACTTCCAGGCCGAACTGGCCGCGCTGATGCGCGACTACGCCAACACCCCGTCGCCGCTCTACCGGGCGCGGCGGCTGTCCGAGCACGCCGGCGCGCAGATCCTGCTCAAGCGCGAGGACCTCAACCACACCGGTGCCCACAAGGTCCGCAACGTGCTCGGCCAGGCGCTGCTGACCCGGCGGATGGGCAAGCGCCGGGTGATCGCCGAGACCGGCGCCGGCCAGCACGGCGTGGCCAGTGCGACCGCGGCCGCTCTGCTCGACCTCGAGTGCGTCGTCTACATGGGCGAGGTCGACACGGAGCGGCAGGCGCTCAACGTGGCCCGGATGCGGATGCTGGGCGCCACGGTCGTCCCGGTGACCAACGGCTCGCGCACCCTGAAGGACGCCCTCAACGAGGCGCTGCGCGACTGGGTGTCCAGTGTGGACAACACACACTACCTGCTCGGCACCGCCGCCGGCCCGCACCCGTTCCCGGAGATCGTCCGCGACTTCGTCGGCGGGATCGGCACCGAGGCCCGCGAGCAGTGCCTGGCGCTGACCGGGGAACTGCCCGACGCCGTGGCCGCCTGCGTCGGTGGCGGCTCCAACGCCATCGGCATCTTCCACGCCTTCGTCCCCGACGCGGACGTACGCCTCTACGGCTTCGAGGCCGGTGGCGACGGCGTCGCGACCGGTCGGCACGCCGCCTCGATCACGGGCGGCTCGTCCGGGGTGCTGCACGGCGCCCGCACCTACGTGCTCCAGGACGAGGACGGGCAGACCGTCGAGTCGCACTCGATCTCGGCCGGGCTCGACTATCCCGGCGTCGGCCCCGAGCACGCCTGGCTGCACGACGCCGGCCGGGCCAGCTACCTGCCGGTGACCGACGCCGACGCGATGGCCGCGTTCCAGCTGCTGTGCCGCACCGAGGGGATCATCCCGGCCATCGAGAGCGCGCACGCGCTGGCCGGTGCGCTCCAGATCGCCCCACGGCTCGCCGCCGAACTCGGCCGCGAGCCGACCATCGTGGTCAACCTGTCCGGCCGGGGCGACAAGGACGTCCACACCGCCGGCGCCTACTTCGGCATCCTCGACGGAGGACAGGCATGAGCGAGCGGAGCATCTCCGTCGCGTTCGAGAAGACCCGCGCCGAGGGTCGGGCGCTGCTGATCGGCTGCATGCCGGCCGGCTTCCCGACCGTCGACGGCAGCATCGCGGCGATGATCGCGATGGCCGAGGCCGGTGTCGACGTCATCGAGCTCGAGATCCCGTACTCCGACCCGGTCATGGACGGGCCGGTGATCCAGCGGGCCAGCGACATCGCGCTGGCCGGCGGCGTACGGACCCGGGACGCCCTGCGGATCATCGAGGCGGTCGCCGCGACCGGTGTCCCGGTCGTGACGATGACCTACTGGAACCCGATCGAGAAGTACGGCGTCGACGCGTTCGCCCGCGACCTGGCCGCCGCCGGCGGCACCGGCCTGATCACCCCGGACCTGATCCCGGACGAGGCCGACGAGTGGCTGGCCGCCTCCGACGCCCACCAGCTCGACCGCACCTTCCTGGTGTCGCCGTCGTCGACCGACGCGCGGATCGCGATGACGGTCGGGCACTGCCGGGGCTTCGTCTACGCCACGGCGGTCATGGGGGTCACCGGGGCCCGCGAGCAGACCTCGTCGGCGGCGCCGACCCTGGTCGGCCGGGTACGCGCGGTCACCGACCTGGCCGTCGGCGTCGGGCTCGGGGTCGGCACCGGCGCGCAGGCCGCCCAGGTGGGTTCGTACGCCGACGGGGTCATCGTCGGCAGCGCCCTGGTCCGCTGCCTGCTCGACACCCCCGACCAGGCCACCGGGCTGGCCACGCTGCGGAACCTGAGCGCCGAGCTCGCCGAGGGCGTCCGTCGCCGCTAGCGGCGAATCCGCACCCGGACCGGGGTGCCGCCCACCGGGGGTGCGACGGTAGCGTGTGCACCCGTGACCCTCGCTTCGCTACCGGTCCAGGCGGCTTCATGGTCCGGCCCGGACTACCTCGCGGCCCTGCCCAGCCCGTCCACGGCGGTCTGGCAGATCGGGCCGCTGCCGATCCGGGCCTACGCGCTGTGCATCGTGCTCGGCATCGTCGTCGCCTGCGTGGTGACCGAATACCGGCTGCGCAGCCGCGGTGCCCCGCCGTGGGCGGTGCTCGACATCGCCGTCTGGGCGGTGCCGTTCGGCATCGTCGGTGCCCGGATCTACCACGTGATCACCTCGCCGCAGGCGTACTTCGGCGAGGGTGGTGACCCGATCTCGGCCCTCTACATCTGGGAGGGCGGCCTCGGCATCTGGGGCGCGGTCGCCGGTGGCGCGGTCGGTGCCTGGCTCGGTGGCCGCCAGATCGGCATCCCGCTGACCGTGATCGCCGACGCGCTCGCGCCCGGGCTGCCGCTCGCGCAGGCGGTCGGCCGGTTCGGCAACTGGTTCAACAACGAACTCTACGGCGGGCCGACGACGCTGCCGTGGGGCCTGCAGGTCCACCGGATGGACCCGGAACGCCCCGGCCACGCGCTGCTCGACCCGGAGGGGAACCCGGTCCTCGAACCGGGGCTCTACCACCCGACGTTCGCGTACGAGGCGCTGTGGAACGTCGCCGTCGCCGGCCTGGTGCTGCTCGCCGACCGCCGCTGGAAGCTCGGCCGCGGCCGGGCGTTCGCGCTGTACGTGATGGGCTACACCGCCGGCCGGTTCTGGATCGAGATGATGCGGACCGACGAGGCCAACGAGATCCTCGGCGTACGGCTCAACGTCTGGACCGCCGCCCTGGTCTTCGCCGCCGCCCTGGTCTACTTCCTGCGCGTACGCGGTCCCCAGGAGTTCCTGGTGCCGATCGGCGGCCGGCGCGAGCCGGCGGCCGGAGCCGACGGGCCGCGTGGTGACGTCTCCCAGGTCGACGTCTCCGGAACCGACCGCTCCGACAACCCGGCACCGGAGGGCTACCGGGTGGTGACCGAGCAGCAGTACGCCACCTACCTGGAAACCGGGCAGGTCCCCGACGACGAGGGCCCGGCCGCGAAGGACGAGGGCCCGGACGGCCGGCACGACGACCTCGACGACGACGGCGACGACGCGGACGACGAGCCCGCCGGGGTCGACGTCGGCAAGCCCGCGACAGGCACAGGCACGACAGGCGAGGCCACCGCCCGCGGCGACGACCGCTGACCCGCGGCGGGGGAGGCACGGCGACCATGCGTACGGCTGTCGTCGTCGGCGCCGGGATCGGCGGGCTCGCCACGGCGGGCGCGCTGGCCCGCTCCGGCTGGCAGGTCACCCTGCTCGAACGCGGTGACCGCCTGCGGGCCGACCGGACCGCGCTGATGCTGTGGCCCAACGGGGTCCGGGCGCTGCACGCCCTCGGGCTCGGCGCCGGGCTCGCCGCGATCGCCACGCCGCTGCCCGACGCGGGCGTACGCCGCCCGGACGGGCACTGGCTGGTCCAGCCGCGCAAGGCCGCCGAGCGGGCCGGTGCCGAGCGGGCCGTCGTCGTGCACCGGGAGGACCTGCACGACGCCCTCGTCGCCGGCCTCGGCGACCGGGTCGACATCCGCACCGGAGTCGCCGTACGCACGCTGCGGTCCGCCGCCGGCGAGCGGCCGGCGGTCGACGACGGCCGACAGACGTTCGAGGCCGACCTGGTCGTGGCCGCGGACGGGATCGACAGCACGTTGCGCCGCCGGCTGGCCCCGGAGGCGTCCGTGGTCAGCTCCGGGTGCGCCGCCTGGCGGGCCGTCATCCCCTGGTATCGGGCGCCGGACCTGCCCGCCGACCGGCCGGTCGGCGGCGAGGTCCTCGGTGCCGGCTACCGGTTCGTGGCCGCCTCGCTGGGCGAACGCGGCTCGTCCGGCGGCTCCACCCGGGGTGGCATCTACTGGATCGCCACGGCCGCCGGCGCGCCCCGCCCCGAATCGCCGGCCACCCAGCTCACCCTGCTGCGCCGCTGGTTCGACGGCTGGCCCGCCCCGGTGGGTCAACTGCTCGCCGCGACCGACCCCGACGACCTGGTCCAGCAGGAGGTACGTGAGCTGCGGCCGCTGCCGAAGGCGTACGCCTTCCCGGTCGGCACCGGCGGGTTCGTCCTGCTCGGCGACGCCGCCCACGGTATGCCGCACCACCTCGGCCAGGGCGCCTGCCTGGCGTTCGAGGACGCCGCCACCCTCGCCTCGGTGCTGCGTGCGGCACTGCCGGGTCCCGGTGCCCGGGCGGCGCTGGCGACGTACCAGCGGCTGCGGCACACCCGCACGGTCACCGTCGTACGGCAGACCCGGCGGATGTCGGCGGTGCTGCGGACCCGGGGCCGGCTCGCCCTGCGGGCCCGCGACGCCGCGCTGGGCACGATCAGCCCGCGCCTGATCGGGCGGGCGGCGGCCGCCGCCAGCGGGTGGCAGCCGCCGGAGTGACACCGGTCAGCGCGGGCCACCGGCCAGCGCGGCGAACCGCTCGGTCGACAGGCAGGAGATCAGGCAGCGCTCCTTGGCGTCGCCGGTGAGCAGCGCCGTCCACCCGGTGAACCCGCCGTCGCCCAACTCGACCGGTCCGGTGCCGTCCCGGGCGGTCAGCCGCAGCGCGGCGGCCACGTAGTAGCCGCGGCCACGCTCCCGGTCGGGCTCCTCGACGACGTCGACGCCCCCGGCCGCGGCCAGGCCGGGCAGCAGCTCCCCGACCCGTTCGGCCACGACGGGATCGTCCAGCACCGTGTACCGCAGGCGCGGGGCGGCGGCCGTCGGCAGCGCGGCGAGGACCCGCCGCCAGTAGGCGAGATGGCGGGCGAGCAGTGCGGCCTCGGTCCTGCCGGAGCCGGTGTCGCGGGCGCTGGACACCAGCGTGAAGAGCCGGAAGTGCGCCGCCGTCCCCGGCCCGAACAGCTGGGCCCGCAGGTGGCGGTGGCTGGCCGCCAGATGTACCGCGCCGGCCACCGGCTGCCGGCGGCGCCGGACGGCGGCCTCGACCGCGAGCGCGTTCGTCGCGTCGCTGACCACCTCGGTCGCCCGGACCGTGGCGACGATCCGGTCCTGGCTCACCGGGGCGACCGCCGAACAGGTGCCCAGCGGCACGACCGGTGACAGCTCCACGCCGTCGAACTCGGCGGGCAGCAGCCGCCACAGCCGGGCCTCGATCTCGGCCAGGACCCTCGGGTCGCTGTCGGCGGGACGTACGAAGCGGTCGTCCCGCCACCGGCGCAGCAGGTCCGCCGGCCGGACCGCCGCCGCCCGGGTCCGGGCCACGTCGAGCAACGCGGTACGCAGGTCGGCCGGCGCGAGCCCGTCGGTCAGGGCATCCCGGGCGCCGTCCGGCAGCCGTCCCCAGACCCGCCGTTCCGCCCCGCCCCGCCCGGTTGTGTCGGTCATGGCGGCCACCCTGGCAGCCGGGCGGCATCATGTCCACGTATATCGACGGCCGCCACCCACCGGCGGTCGGCGTCGCCCCGGCCGGTGGGGCGACCCGCCGAGCGGATCGAGGGGTCGCCCGTTCGCCGGTCGCGCGGACCGAACGGAGGCTGACCGGGCCGGCGGGGCCGGCGCAGACTACCCGGAGGCGACAGAGGGGACCCCCAGGTGCGGCGCATCGATCCCGATCGGCCCCGTGGTGCCGGGAAAACGGCCCCGACCGGCGCACCCCGTGATGCCGGGCCGGACACCGGCGGCCCGCGACCATCCGACCCGGACAGCGGTACGGACGACGGGTTCGACGCGCTGGCCGCCCGTGGGCGGGACCGGATGGCCGCCGGTGACCTGGCCGGCGCCGTACCGCTGCTCACCGCCGCGCTGCGCCGCTGGCCCGAGCCCGCCGACGCCGATGGCGACGGCCCGGCGGCGTCCAGCGGCCCACGGCGCCGGCTGACCGTGTCCGAGGACCACTGGGAGTGCGTGCTGCGGCTGGCCGCGGCGGAGATCGCCGCCGCGGGCGCACCCGCCGCCAGCGGTGCCGCCGTGGTCGACGCGACGGCTGCCACCCGTACCGCCGCGGCGGTCGCCACCGCCCTCGACCGGGAGGTGGCCACGCACCCGCTGCGGCCCCGGTTGTGGGAGCTGCTGCTGGTGGCCACCGCGTTGGGGGAGGGCCGGCGCGCCGCGGCGGCGGTGTACGAGCGGGCCCGCCGCACGTACACCGAACATCTCGGTGTGGAGCCGGGCGGACAGTTGCCGGACCTGGCCGCGGCGGCCCGCCGCGGCGACCTCGGCCAGCGCTGGGCGTCCCCGCACTCCGGCCGGTCGGTGTCCCCACCGGTCGGTCCCGGGGCGTCCCCGCCGCCGCCCGCCGACCCCGGGGCGCATCCGCGACCGGGGCGGCTGCCGGTGCCGTTGACCAGTCTGCTCGGCCGCGAGGAACTGCTCGGCACCGTCGCCGGTCGGCTCGCGGCCCACCGCCTGGTCACCCTCACCGGACCGGGCGGGGCCGGCAAGACCCGGCTCGCGCTCGCCGCCGCGCACCGGGCCGCCGGCGTACGCCGGCCGCCGTCGGTGCGGTTCGTCGACCTGAGCGCGGTGGAGACGCCCGCGCTGGTGCCGGCCGCGGTCGCCGCGGCCCTCGGCGTACGCGACGTCGCCGGCAGCGGGGTGCCGGCGACGCTGGCCGGCGAGATCGGCGACACCGACACGCTGCTCGTGCTCGACAACTGCGAGCACCTGGTCGCCGGCTGCGCCGAACTGGTCGACCACCTGCTCACCCGCTGCCCCCGGCTGCGGGTGCTGGCGACCAGCCGGATCGCGTTGCGCCTGCCGGCCGAGGCCGCCGTCGCGGTGCCGCCGCTGGCCACCCCGCCCGCCACCGGTGGGCACACGCTGGCCGGGCTGGCCACGCACCCGGCGACCCGGCTCTTCCTCGACCGGGCCCGGGCCCGGTCCGGCCGTCCGGTGCCGGAGTCGAGCGCCGACGCGGTGGCCCGCCTGTGCGCCGAACTCGACGGGCTGCCGCTGGCGATCGAGCTGGCGGCGGCGCGGACGTCGGTGCTCGGCGTTCCGCAGATCGTCGAGCGGCTGCGGGCCGACCCCCGGCTGCTGCGCAGCACCGACCCGACCGCGCCGGCCCGCCACCGCACCGTCTCGGCGGCCATCGAGTCCAGTGTGGAGCAACTCGGCGCGGCGGCGCGTACCCTGTTCGACCGGTTGGCGGTCTTCGCCGGCGGCTTCGACGCCGACGCGGTCGAGGCGGTCGCCGGCCCGGCCGGTCCCGCCGCGTTGACGGCCCTGGTCGAGGCGTCGCTGGTGGAGGCCGTACCCGGTGCCGGCCGGCCCGTACCGGGCGCGCTGACCGGCACCGACCTGGCCCGGCTCGCCGCCGGCCCGGCCGCGGCCTGGCCGGCGCCGACCGGCCCCACACCGGCCGGGTACGGTGCGGCGGCGGGCGCCGTCCGGTACCGGATGCTGGTGCCGATCCGTCGGCACGCGCAGGACCGGCTGGACGGCGGCGGCGACGGGCCGGCGGTCCGGGCGGCCCACGCCCGGCACTTCCTCGCCCTGGCCGAGACGGCCGACGCCCGGCTGCGCGGGACCGACCAGCACCGGTGGCTGCACCGGCTGCGTGGCGAGACGGCCAACCTGCGGGCCGCGATGACCTGGCTCGCCGGCCCGGGAGCGGACACCGAACCGTACGGCGACCTGCGGCTGGCCGCCGCGCTGGGCACGTACTGCCGGCTGGAGGGCCACTACCGGGAGGGGCACGCGTGGCTCGCCGCCGGACTCGACCGGCACCCGGCCGCGCCGGCCGCGCTGCGGGCCCGGGCGGGCAGCGTCGCGGCGATGCTGGCGATGCTGCTCTGCGACTACCCGGCGGCGGCCGGACACGCTGGCGCGGCGCTCGCCGCCTGCCGGACCGCCGGTGATCAACGGACGGCGGCCCGGATCGAACTGACGCTCGGGTCGGTGGCCCGGGAACGCGCCCAGTACGCGCTGTCCGCCGCGCACCTCGCCGCCGCGTCCGCCCGGTACGCCGCCTGCGGCGACGAGTGGGGTGAGGCGCAGGCCGCCCAGTTGCGCGGCTTCACCGCCTGGCTCTCCGGCGACCTGGACCGGGCCGACTCCCGGCTGTGGGCGAGTCTGCGCTGGTACGGCCGGCTCGGCGACCCGGAGGCGGTGGCGACCGCGCTGATGAACCTCGGCGCGGTCGCGTACTACCGCGACGACGGCGACCGGGCGGCCGCACTGCTCGACGCCGCCCTGGAGCGTTACGCGGCGCTCGGCTTTCCCGAGGGCCTGGGCTGGGCACACAACCTGCGCGGGCTGGTGGAACTGCGGGCCGGCCGGGCCGACGTCGCCGCCGCGCACCTGACGTTGAGCCTGGCCGCCCACCGGCAGGTCGGCGACCGGTGGCGTACGGCGAGCGTGGTCGAGGCGCTGGCCGAGGTGGCCCGGCTCGACGGGGCGCCGGTACGCGGCGCCCGGCTGCTCGGGGCGGCGGGTCGGATCCGGGGCGAGATCGGCGCGCCGGTCCCCGCCTGCGAGGAAGCCGGGGTGTCGGCGACCGCGTGGGCGCTGCGGGACACCCTGGGCGCCGGCGGATTCCGGGCGGCGTACGGGTACGGCCGCACCGCCGCCCTCGACACCCTCCTGACCGCCCCGTCGCCCACCCCGGAGGCCGTCCCGGCGCCGCACCCGGCCGTCCCGTCGATCTAGGGGATGTATCGGCACAAACCAGACGCGATTCGCGCAACTACTCCTTGATCAACGCGACGGCTGCGGCGTGACGTTGCGGCGCGACAGCCCGGCGTGACGGGGCCGGTGCGGTCGGATCCGGTGCGACCGGGAGGCGCGGGTCAGACCGCCGCGACCGCTGCCGGTTCGGCGATGCAGGCGGTGCCGATCCGGCGGAAGCCGAGGCGCAGGTAGATCCGCGCGACGTCCGCGCTGCCCGCCGAGAGGAACACCAGGTCGGCGCCGCTGTCCAGGGCCTGCCGGGCCAGCGTCGCGGTGACCGCCGCGCCCAGACCGCGCCGCCGGGCGGCGGGCAGCGTCGCCACCCCGGCGATCTCGGCGACGCCGTCGACCCGCTGGAACATGCCGGTGGCCAGCGCGCCCGTTCCCGGCGTCCCGGCGAGGGCGTACGCCCGCCGCCCGGCGCTGATCCGGGTCCGGGCCTCGGCGACCTCCCCGTCGGTCGGCCGCCGGACGGCGGAGTCCCGCTCGGCGGCGCCGACCGGCCCGGCCGCCACGCCCGGCGTACCGAATCCGACGGCGGCGACCGCGGCCGACGCCGCGAGGTCGGCGCCGAAGCCCGCCGCCTCGACGTCCAACAGCCGTACGGGTACGTCCGACAGCGTGGCCGGGTCCGGCAGCGCCGCCGGGTCGAGCACCATCAGCGGCGCCTCCAGCACCGACAGCCCCGCCGAGCGGGCCACCGCCAGCAGGTCGGGATCGTGATCGTGCACCCATTCGAACGCCTCGGGCAGGCCGAGGTCGCGCTGCCGTACCCGGGCGGAGGTAATGTCGGCGGCGGACGGCGGGTCCGAGGCGCCGGGCCGCGGCCGGGCGTAGAACGGCCATCCCGCACCGTCGCGGACGAACAGCACCAGACCCCCGAAATCCTCGGTACGGGCCACGTCCCGGGGTACGGCGTCGTAGAAGCGTTCCAACCGGTCGAAAAGTTCGGCTTCCAGGTGGGTCACCGCGCGAGACTACCTGTCCCAGATCCTGGAAGTGTGATCAATCCGGCCTGGTGGAGTCCGGTGCCCCCTAACGTAGACTCAAATATCCGCCCAGGGCCGACGTCGTCCCGACCGTGAACCAACGTGACTGACGACAGGAGGCCCGGTGGCTTCTTCGCACCCTCAGAGCCGGCCGATCCGCCCCGGTGGACCCGCCCAGGGGCTGTACGACCCGACGTTCGAACACGACGCCTGCGGGGTCGCGTTCGTCGCCGACCTGAACGGCCGCCGGTCGCACGCCGTGGTCGCCAAGGGCCTCTCCGCGCTCTGTCGGCTCGACCACCGGGGCGCCCGTGGCGCGGAGCACAACACCGGCGACGGTGCCGGCATCATGCTCCAGGTTCCCGACGAGTTCCTGCGGGACGTCGTCGACTTCCCGCTGCCGCCGGCCGGGCAGTACGCGACCGGCCTGGCCTTCCTGCCCGACGACGACGAGGCCGCGGCCCGGGCCGCCACGATCCTCAACAAGTACGCCCTGGTCGAGGGGCGGAGATCCTCGGCTGGCGGGACGTACCGGTCAACCCGGACGACCTGGGTGAGACCGCCCTCGCCGCCCGGCCCCGGATCCGGCAGGTGTTCCTGGCCGCCGAACGGCTCACCGACTCGCCGGCCGGCCCGGCCGGTTCGGCACTGACCGGCATCGACCTGGACCGGGTCGCGTTCTGCGTACGCAAGCGGGCCGAGCGGGAGACCGCCGAGCGGGGCATCCCGGTCTACTTCCCGTCGCTGTCCGCGCGCACCATGGTCTACAAGGGCATGCTCACCCCGGACCAGCTGCCGGCGTTCTTCCCCGACCTGACCGACGGGCGGGTCGCCAGCGCGATCGCACTGGTGCACTCCCGGTTCTCCACGAACACGTTCCCGTCCTGGCCGCTGGCGCACCCCTACCGGTTCATCGCCCACAACGGCGAGATCAACACGATCCGTGGCAACAAGAACTGGATGAACGCCCGCGAGGCGCTGCTGGCCAGCCCGAACATCCCCGGCAACATCCGGCGGCTGTTCCCGGTCTGCACCCCGGACGCCTCCGACTCGGCCAACTTCGACGAGGTCCTCGAGCTGCTGCACCTGGCCGGCCGCAGCCTGCCGCACGCGGTGCTGATGATGATCCCGGAGGCGTGGGAGAACGACCCGGACCTGGATCCGGCCCGGCGCGCCTTCTACCGCTTCCACGCCAGCCTCATGGAGCCGTGGGACGGCCCGGCCTCGGTCGCGTTCACCGACGGGTCGCTCGTCGGCGCCGTGCTCGACCGCAACGGGCTGCGTCCGGGGCGCTGGTGGCGGACCAGTGACGGGCTCGTCGTGCTCGGCAGCGAGGCCGGCGTGCTCGACCTCGACCCGACGACCGTGGTCGCCAAGGGGCGGCTGCAGCCCGGCCGGATGTTCCTGGTCGACACCGTCGCCGGCCGGATCGTGCAGGACGACGAGATCAAGGCCGAGCTGGCCGCCGCGCAGCCGTACGACCAGTGGCTGCACGCCGGCCTGATCGACCTCGCCGACCTGCCCGAACGCGAGCACACCGTCTACACCCACGACTCGGTGCGGCGCCGCCAGCAGATCTTCGGCTACACCGAGGAGGAGCTGAAGATCCTGCTCGCCCCGATGGCCCGCAGCGGCGCCGAACCGCTGGGCTCGATGGGGACCGACACCCCGATCGCACCGCTGTCCACCCGGCCCCGACTGCTCTACGACTACTTCCACCAGCTCTTCGCCCAGGTCACCAACCCGCCGCTGGACGCGATCCGCGAGGAGCTGGTCACCAGCCTGCAGGCGACCATCGGCCCGGAGGCGAACCTGCTCGCCCCCGGCCCGGCGAGCTGCCGGCGGATCGCGCTGCCGTACCCGGTCATCGACAACGACGAGCTGGCGAAGCTGCTGTCCGTCGACGACGACGGCGACCTGCCGGGCTTCAAGGCCGTCCGGGTCTCCGGGCTCTACCGGCTGCGTGACGGCGCCGCCGGCATCAAGGCCCGGCTGACCGAGATCTGCCGGCACGTCTCCGAGGCGATCGAGGACGGCGTACGCATCCTCGTGCTCTCCGACCGCGACTCCACCGCCGAGCTGGCCCCGATCCCGTCGCTGCTGCTCACCGCGGCCGTGCACCAGCACCTCGTACGCGAGCAGACCCGCACCCAGGTCGCGCTGATCGTCGAGTCCGGCGACTGCCGCGAGGTGCACCACGCGGCGGTCCTGATCGGCTACGGCGCCGCGGCGGTCAACCCCTACCTGGCGTTCGAGTCGGTCGAGGACCTGATCGCCACCGGGGCGCTGCCCGGCGTCACCCCGTCCCAGGCGGTCCGCAACTACGTCAAGGCGCTCGGCAAGGGCGTCCTGAAGATCATGTCCAAGATGGGCATCTCCACGGTGTCGTCGTACTGCGGTGCCCAGGTCTTCGAGGCCGTCGGCCTGGAGAACACCCTGGTGCGGCGCTACTTCGCCGGCACGCCGAGCCGGATCGGCGGGGTCGACCTCGACGGCATCCACGCCGAGATCGCCGCCCGGCACGCGACCGCCTACCCGGCCGACGGCGCCGACGACGCGCACCGCCGCCTCGACGTCGGCGGCGAATACCAGTGGCGTCGCGAGGGCGAACTGCACCTGTTCAACCCGGAGACGGTGTTCCTGCTCCAGCACGCGACCCGCAGCCGCCAGTACGAGGTCTTCAAGCGCTACACGGCCAAAGTCGACGAACTGGCCGGGCAGGCCGGCTCGCTGCGCGGGCTGTTCACCTTCCGCGCGGGGCTGCGGCCGCCGGTGCCGCTCGACGAGGTCGAGCCGGCCAGCGAGATCGTCAAGCGGTTCGCGACCGGCGCCATGTCGTACGGCTCGATCTCGGCCGAGGCGCACGAGACCCTGGCCGTGGCGATGAACCGGCTGGGCGGCAAGTCCAACACCGGTGAGGGCGGCGAGGACGTCGAGCGGCTGCACGACCCGGTCCGCCGTTCCGCGGTCAAGCAGATCGCCAGCGGCCGCTTCGGCGTCACCAGCGAATACCTGGTCAACGCCGACGACCTGCAGATCAAGATGGCGCAGGGGGCCAAGCCCGGCGAGGGCGGCCAGCTGCCGGGCAACAAGGTGTGGCCGTGGATCGCCAAGACCCGGCACGCCACCCCGGGCGTCGGCCTGATCTCCCCGCCGCCGCACCACGACATCTATTCGATCGAGGACCTGGCGCAGCTCGTCCACGACCTCAAGTGCGTCAACCCGGCCGCCCGGGTACACGTCAAGCTGGTCTCCGAGGTCGGCGTCGGCACCATCGCCGCCGGCGTCGCCAAGCTCAAGGCCGACGTCATCCTGATCTCCGGCCACGACGGCGGCACCGGCGCGTCCCCGCTCAACTCGCTCAAGCACGCCGGTACCCCCTGGGAACTGGGCCTGGCCGAGACCCAGCAGACGCTGCTGGTCAACAAGCTGCGCGACCGGGTCACCGTCCAGGTTGACGGGCAGCTGAAGACCGGCCGCGACGTCGTCGTCGCCGCCCTGCTCGGCGCCGAGGAGTTCGGGTTCGCCACCGCCCCGCTGATCGTCGCCGGCTGCGTGATGATGCGGGTCTGCCACCTCGACACCTGCCCGGTCGGCATCGCCACCCAGAACCCGGTGCTGCGCGACCGCTTCACCGGCAAGCCCGAGTTCGTGGAGAACTTTTTCCTCTTCCTCGCCGAGGAGGTCCGCGCCATCCTCGCCGAGCTCGGCTTCCGCTCGGTCGAGGAGGCGATCGGCCACACCGAGGTGCTCGACGTGCTGCGCGCCGTCGACCACTGGAAGGCCCAGGGGCTGGACCTGTCGCCGGTGCTGCACCTGCCGGACGTGCCCGCGGACGCGGCCCGGCGCGGCGTCCGCGCCCAGGACCACGGTCTGGAGAAGGCGCTCGACAACGAGCTGCTCGCCCTGGCCGGCCCGGCCCTGACCGACGGCACCCCGGTGCGGGCCACGGTCGCCGTACGCAACGAGCACCGCAGCGTCGGGGCGATGCTCGGCGGCGAGGTCACCCGCCGCTTCGGCGGCGCCGGCCTGCCCGAGGACACCATCGAGCTCACCCTCGACGGCACCGCCGGCCAGTCGTTCGGCGCCTTCCTGCCGCGCGGCGTCACGCTGCGGCTGCGCGGCGACGCCAACGACTACGTCGCCAAGGGCCTGTCCGGCGGCCGGATCGTCATCCGTCCCGACTCGGGCGCCCCGTTCGTCGCCGAGGACCAGATCATCGCCGGCAACACCATCCTGTACGGCGCCACCGGCGGCGAGCTGTTCCTGCGCGGCCGGGTCGGCGAGCGGTTCGCCGTACGCAACTCCGGCGGCGTCGCGGTCGTCGAGGGCGTCGGCGACCACGGCTGCGAGTACATGACCGGCGGCACCGTCGTGGTGCTCGGCCCGACCGGACGCAACTTCGCCGCCGGCATGTCCGGCGGGGCCGCGTACGTGTGGCGGCTCGACCCGCGCCGGGTCAACCCCGAACTCGTCGAGCTGACGCCGCTGACCGACGCCGAACAGGTCGTGCTGCGCGAACTCGTCGAACGGCACTTCGCCGAGACCGGCTCGGCGGTCGCCGAGGCCCTGCTCAAGCGCTGGACGGAGGCGGTCGGGGAGTTCACCGCCGTCGTACCACGGGACTACAAGCGTGTGATCGAAGCGATCCGGACCGCCGAAGCCGCCGGCCGTGACGTCGACCAGGCCGTCATGGAGGTGGCTCGTGCCTGACCCGAACGGATTCCTGCGCTACGGCCGGCGGACGCCCGCCCGCCGGCCGGTGCCGGTCCGCATCGCCGACTGGCGGGAGGTCTATCCGCCCGCCAGCGACGAGCTGATCACCGAGCAGGCGACCCGGTGCATGGACTGCGGTATCCCGTTCTGCCACGACGGCTGTCCGCTGGGCAACCGCATCCCGGACTGGAACGACCTGGTCCGCACCGGTGGGTGGGCCGCCGCGATCGAGTCGCTGCACGCCACGAACAACTTCCCGGAGTTCACCGGGCGGCTGTGTCCGGCGCCGTGCGAGGCGGCCTGCGTGCTCGGCATCGCCGGCGGCGAACCGGTCACCATCAAGCAGGTCGAGGTCGAGATCATCAACCGGGCCTTCGACCTCGACCTGGTCGCCGCGCAGCCGGTCCCCGAACCCACCGGCCGGTCGGTCGCCGTCGTCGGCTCCGGCCCGGCCGGTCTCGCCGCCGCCCAGCAGCTCGCCCGCGCCGGTCACCGGATCACCGTGTACGAGCGTGACGACGAGATCGGCGGCCTGCTGCGCTACGGCATCCCCGACTTCAAGCTGGAGAAGGTCCACATCGACCGGCGGCTGGCCCAGCTCGCCGCCGAGGGCGTCGTCTTCCGCACCGGGGTGAACGTCGGTGTCGACGTCACCGCCGGACAGTTGCGCGCCGAACACGACGCGGTGCTGCTCGCCTGCGGCGCCCTCGCCGGCCGGGACACCCCGCAGACGCCGGGCCGGACGCTGCGTGGCGTACACCAGGCGATGGAACACCTGGTCGCGGCCAACCGGGTCGTCGCCGGGAAGGACGCGACCACGTCGATCGACGCCGCCGGCCGGCACGTCGTGATCATCGGCGGTGGTGACACCGCCGCCGACTGCCTCGGCGTCGCCCACCGGCAGGGCGCGACGTCCATCCACCAACTCGACCAGTACCCGCTGCCGCCCGCGACCCGCGACGAGGACCGCGACCCGTGGCCGACCTGGCCGTGGATCCTGCGCGAGTACGCCGCCCACGAGGAGGGTGGCGAGCGGGTCTTCGAGGTGGCGGTGCAGGAGTTCGTCGACGACGGCACCGGCGCGGTCCGGGCGGTACGCATCGCCCAGGTCACCGTCGAGCGGCGCGACGGCCGGCGGGTCGTGACCGTGGTTCCCGGCTCCGAGCGGGAAATCCCCGCCGACCTGGTGCTGCTGGCGATCGGCTTCGAGGGCACCGAGCGGCAGCCGCTGCTGGAACAGTTCGGGGTGGAGCGCAACGCACGCGGTGCCGTCGACACCGACGCGACCTGGCAGGCGGCCGACGGGGTCTTCGTCGCCGGTGACATGCACCGCGGCGCGTCCCTGATCGTCTGGGCGATCGCCGAGGGCCGGGCCGCCGCCGCGGCCATCCACGACCACCTGGGCGGCAGCACCCCGCTCCCGTCCCCGGTGACCCCGTCCACGAAGGCCCTGGCCACCACCTAGCCCCCGGTGGCGCGCGCGGTTGATCCGCGTGATCAGGGACCGGGTCGCGCGTGTCGCCGGCGCGCCGCGACCCGAACTCCCTGATCACGCGGATCATCGCGTCCGGTGGGCGGGCCGGAGTGGGGGAGCGACGTGCCGACGCGGACCTTTGGCCCGGACCGCGCTTCGGTTAGTGTGCTCGTGACCACGCAGCCGTGATCATTCATGGGGGTACGGGTGGGCAGGCTCGCGGCAACGTACGAGCAGGCGGTCGCCGCCCACCGGCAGGCCCGCGAACACCTCGACCGGGCTCGCCACGCGCTCGCCGGACCGGACCGGCCGACCGGGGCCCCCGGCGTGCCCGACGTGGCCGGCCGGCTCGACCGCGTCGGCACCGCCCTCGCCACTCCGACGCCGGGCGCCGTCGACCTCACCGAGGCACCCGTGCCGGTACGGGTCGGCGAGGCAGCCGTCCCGGACGGGTCCTTCCCCGCGCTGCTGCCGCTGGCCGGCGGCAACCACCTCGCCGTCGACGTCGACGGCCGCGACCCCCGGGTGGCCGCCCTGCTGCGGGCACTCGTCCTGCGGCTGCTCGCCACCGGCCGGCCCGGCTCGGTGCGGGTCGTCGCCCTGGACGCCGGTGCGCTCGGCGCCACCTTCCTGCCGCTGCGCCCACTGGTCGACGCGGGCGTACTCGCCCCGCCGGCCACCACCGACGACGAGGTCGCCGACCTGCTCGACACCGCCGAGCGGCACGCCCGCGCCGCCCAGGACGCCGGCGGCACCGAGCTGCTGCTGGTCGTCGCCGCGTCCGCGCCGTCGGGCCGGGACCTGGCCCGGCTCGCCGCCCTCACCCACGCCGGGCCGTCCGCGGCGGTCTGCGTGCTGCTCGCCGGATATCCGGCCCCCGACGCCTCCGCGCCGCCGCCGCTGGGCGCCACCACCCGGATCCGGCTCGACGACCGCTCGGCCCACCTCGGCGACCCGCCCGGCCAGCCGTTCAGCCCCGACGGCACCGGACTCGCCGCGACCGTCCGGCTCGACGGCGACCCGCCCGCGAACACCGTACGGGCGCTCGCCGAGCACCTCGCCGCCGCCACCCGCCACCACTCCACACTGGACTTCGAGGACCTGCTGCCGGACGGCCGCTGGACCGGGTCGTCGGCGGACGGGCTGCGTACGGTCGTCGGCCGGACCGGCCGCGAACCGGTCACCCTCGCCTTCGACGACGCCACCCCGCACTGGCTCGTCGGCGGGCGCACCGGCTCCGGGAAGACCGTCTTCCTGCTCGGCCTCCTCTATGGACTGTCCACCCGGTACGGGCCGGACGAGTTGGCGCTGTACCTGCTCGACTTCAAGGAGGGCGTCAGCTTCACCGAGTTCGTGCCCACCGACCGTGACCCGTCGTGGATCCCGCACGCCCGGGCCGTCGGCATCGAGTCCGACCGCGAGTACGGCGTCGCCGTGCTGCGCGAACTGCGCCGCGAACTCAACCGGCGGGCCGGCGCCCTGAAACGCCACGGCGTCACCAAACTCGCCGACCTGCCCCGCGACCGGCCGACCCCCCGCGTCGTCGCCGTCATCGACGAGTTCCACGTCCTGTTCGCCGGCAACGACGCGGTCGCCCGCGAGGCCGTCGCCCTGCTCGAGGAACTGGCCCGCAAGGGCCGCTCGTACGGCATCCACCTGGTCCTGGCCAGCCAGAGCATGTCCGGCATCGAGGCCCTGTACGGCAAGATCGATCCGATCTTCGGGCAGTTCCCGCTGCGGCTGGCGCTGCCCGGCGGCAACGGGGTGCTGCATCAGCTCAACGAGGCCGCCGGTACCCTGCCGATCGGCTCCGCGGTCGTCAACGCCGCCGCCGGCCTGGCCGGCGCCAACACGACCATCCGCTTCCCCGACGCGCACGCCGACCCCGGTGCCGTCGCCCGGCTCCGCCACGAACTGTGGCAGGCCCGCCCGGCCGGGTCCCGGCCGCCCGCCGTCTTCCGCGGCTACGACGCCGCCCACGTCGAGGACGACCCCACCTTCCGTGGCCTGCAGCCCGGCGGCCGGCGCCCGCTGGCACTGGTCGGCCGTACCGTCGACGTCGACCTGACCTCGGCCTGCTTCGCCCTCGACACCAGCCCCGGCCGGCACCTCGCCGTCGTCGGTACGTCGGCGGTCGGCGCCGCGGTCCTGCACGCCGCGACCGTCAGCGTCGCCCGCCAGCACCTGCCGGGCACGGCCCGGTTCCTGCTGGCGCCGCTGGTCGCCGCCGCCGACGAGGTCGCCGACCGGTGCGCCGACGAACTCGCCGCCGCCGGGCACCTGGTGACCCGGATCGACGCGGCCGGGCTGCGCGACGAACTCCGTACGCTGGCGGAGCCCGCCGCCGCGACCGGCCGCACCTTCGTCGTGGTGTTCGGCATGGACGGCGCCAGTGGTGTGCTCGGACTGCGCGACGACACGTTCCGGTCCGGGCTCGACGACCTGCAGGTGGTGCTGCGACGCGGGCCCGCCCACGGGGTGCATCTGCTCGGCTGGTGGCGCGGGCTGCGACGGCTGTCCGAGGACATCGGCGGGGCGCAGCACCGCGACGACGTCGCCTGCCTGGTCGCGCTGAACGTGCCCGGCCCGGAACTCGGGATCTATCTCGGTGTGCCCGACCTGTCCTACACGCCGCGACCCAACCGGGCGCTGCTGGTCGACCGGCACGACCAGCGCACCCGGCTGATCGTGCCGTTCGTACGGCCCGGTCACGAGCTGGACGAGGAGCGGTAGGTGTCGACCTTCGAGGAGTACGCCGCACTGGCCCGACACCTGTCCGAGCTGCGTCGGGCGGGGGAGCGCGACGCCGCCGCCGACACCGCGCGGCGGACCGCGATCCGGGCCGCCGCCGACCAGCTCGGGCACCGGCTGGCCGCCCAGGAGCAGCGGCTGCGGCACCTCGGCCGGGCCACCGCCCAGCCCGAGCCGGCGTTGGCCCCGGCGACCGTCCCGGCCCCCGGTGCGGCACCGCCCGGCGACGCCGGCCACCGGACCGCCGCCGAGGCGTCGTACCCGCGACCGCACACCGGAACGGCGCTGGCGTTGCCGGCGGCCGTGCCGGCGCCGGTCCCGGCGCCCCGCGAACCGGTCGAGACCGATCCGGCCGTGGCGGTGGAACACGCGCGGCGGGCCGCGGATGCCGCGGACGCCGCCGCGCACGCCGCCGAGCAGCTGGCCCAGCGCCCGCCCCTGCTGCCGGGCTGGTCGCCGTTCGCCCGGGCCGCCGCCGTCTACGCCGCCTGCGCGCTGGTCACCGTCGTACCGACGGTCGTCCTGGAGCTCGGCAACCGGGTCGGCACCGTCGGCACCTTCACCCTGTTCGCCTGGATGTGCGCCGGCCTGCCGGTGCTGGCGCTCTTCGCCGGCTACTTCGTCCTGGGCCGGTGGGGGCCCCGCCGCTCGGCGCCGGCACCGTGCGCCGCTACCTCCCGCTCGGCGTCGCCGTCTGCTTCGGCACCCTGCCGATCGTCTACTGCGGATACTTCCTGGCGCTGCGATTCCTGATCGGCTGACCTCGCCCCCGCTCCGCCCCTGGCCCCCGCCGCGTTGATCAAGGGGATGTAGCCGGCGAATCGCCCCGCGCTGCCCACGACTTCTCCTTGGTCGGCGTGGGGAGTGCGGCGGCGGGACCGGGTTGGCGTGGGCCCGCCGCGGACGGGCCCGTGCGTGGCCTTCAACGGGCGACGGCTGGGTGCTGATGCCGTACAATATGCCGTGATTTGTCGGATTGCCTGGCGTCCGACGCCCGGAGTCACGGCAGCCCGTCACCGCCGTGCCGGGCAGGAGTAGGCTCTGGGTGCGGTCGCTGGTGCCCGCCGGCAGCTGGCCACCGCTCTCGCGCCCGGGACTCGCGCCCGGGGAACGGCGTCGACGGCGGGCCGGTGCCGACATGCCCGTGGTGACGGCGCCGCCCCGCCGTGTGGCGACCCGTGGTCATGCGCGCACCACGCGGCGTTGGATAGGTGTTCGGATATCCGACAGGGGCCGGTCGCTGGACCGGTCCGGGAGAGAGACTAGCCTGATGGGCGTGACACGCCGTGCAAAGATCGTCTGCACCCTTGGCCCTGCCACTTCGTCGCCGGAACGCATCCGCGGCCTGGTCGAAGCGGGCATGGACGTGGCCCGGCTCAACTTCAGCCATGGCAGCCACGCCGACCACGAGCAGGTCTACCAGTTGGTGCGCCAGGCGGCCCGGGCCGCCGGCCGGGCCGTGGCCGTCCTCGCCGACCTCCAGGGTCCCAAGATCCGTCTCGGCCGGTTCGCCGACGGGCCGCACGAGTGGCGCACCGGCGACTCGGTCGTGATCACCAGCGACGACATCCTCGGCACCGCCGACCGGGTCTCGTGCACCTACCGCAAGCTTCCGCAGGAGGTCCGCCCCGGCGACCGGCTGCTCATCGACGACGGCAAGGTCGGCGTCGAGGTCACCTCCGTCGCCGGCAACGACATCCGCTGCCTGGTCGTCGAGGGCGGCCCCGTCTCCAACAACAAGGGCGTCTCGCTGCCCAACGTCGCCGTCAGCGTGCCGGCGCTGTCCGAGAAGGACAGCGAGGACCTGCGCTTCGCGCTCGGGCTCGGCGCCGACATGATCGCGCTGTCGTTCGTCCGCTCACCCGAGGACATCAAGCTCGTCCACGGGATCATGGACGAGGTCGGCATCCGCCGTCCGGTGCTCGCCAAGGTCGAGAAGCCGGAGGCGGTCACCCACCTCGAGCAGATCGTCGACGCCTTCGACGGCGTCATGGTCGCCCGCGGCGACCTCGGCGTCGAACTCCCGCTCGACCAGGTTCCCCTGGTTCAGAAGCGGGCCGTGCAGCTGAGCCGGGAGAACGCCAAGCCGGTCATCGTCGCCACCCAGATGCTCGACTCGATGATCGAGAACTCGCGCCCGACCCGCGCCGAGGCGTCCGACGTCGCCAACGCCGTACTCGACGGCGCCGACGCCGTGATGCTGTCCGGCGAGACCAGCGTCGGAAAATACCCGGTGCTCACCGTCAGCACCATGGCCAAGATCGTCCAGACCACCGAGTCCGGCTCGATCGGCGTCCCGCGCCTCCAGCACGACCCGCGCACCCACGGCGGCGCGCTGACCGTCGCCGCCTCCCAGATCGCCCGCAACATCGGCGCCAAGGCACTGGTCGCCTTCTCGCAGACCGGAGACACCGTACGCCGGCTCTCCCGCCTGCACTGCGAACTGCCGCTGCTCGCCTTCACCCCGGTCCCCGAGGTACGCGACCAGCTCGCCCTCTCCTGGGGCGTGGAGACGTTCCTCATGCCGTTCGTCCAGCACACCGACGACATGTTCCGCCAGGTCGACCAGGCCCTGCTCGGCCTCGGCCGGGCCAACCCCGGCGACTACGTCGTCATCGTCGCCGGCAGCCCGCCCGGCACCCCGGGCTCCACCAACACCCTGCGGGTGCACCAGCTCGGCTCGCTCGTCGACGCGGCGGCGGCCCGGGCCCTTCAGTGACCAGCGACCGACCGGTCGTCGGCGAGGCCGCCGTCGAGCAACTGCTCGAACTGCTCGACCTCAGGCGCCTCGACGACACCACCTTCCTCGGGACGAGCCCGCCCGTAGGCCCGCTGCGGGTCTACGGCGGGCAGGTCGCCGGCCAGGCCCTCGTCGCCGCCGGACGCACCGTCGACCCGAGCCGGCACGTGCACTCCCTGCACGGCTACTTCGTCCGGCCCGGCGACCCCACCGCGCCGATCGAATACCAGGTCGAGAACATCCGCGACGGCAGGTCGTTCTCCGTACGCCGGTCGGTCGCCGTCCAGCACGGCAAGACGATCTTCTTCATGTCGGCGTCGTTCCAGCACCCCGAAGAGGGCCTCGACCACCAGACCCCGCTGCCACCCGACGTACCCGGGCCCGACGAGGTCCCCACCATGACCGAGCGGCTCGCCCGCTATCCCGAACGGCTCGGCATCTGGGGCGAGATCCCCCGCCCGATCGACGTCCGCTACGTCGGCGAACCCGGCTGGGTACGCCCCGGCGACCGGCCCGCCGAACCCCACCAGCGGGTCTGGATGCGGATCGACGCCAAACTCCCCGACGACCCGCTCCTGCACGCCTGCGCGCTGACGTACGCCTCCGACCTGACCCTGCTCGACGCGGTCCTGTCCACCCACGGCGAGGTCTGGGGCCCGGCGGCGTCGCCGGCGCCAGCCTCGACCACGCCCTGTGGTTCCACCGGCCCTTCCGCGCCGACGAATGGTTCCTCTACGACTGCGCCAGCCCGTCCGCGTCCGGCGGCCGCGGACTCGCCACCGGCCGGATGTTCAGCGCCGACGGCCGGCACATCGCCAGCGCCGTACAGGAGGGGCTGGTCCGCCGTGAGCAGGGACGACCACCGCAAGTAGGGTGACGCCATGCGTCTCTCCGCCCGGGTCGACTATGCGCTGCGTGCGACCGCCGAACTCGCCGCCGCCGCCGACCCCGCGTCCGGGCGACCCGGGGCACCGGTGACCGCCGACCAGATCGCCCGTGCCCAGGAGATCCCGCCGAAGTTCCTCGAGAGCATCCTGCTCCAACTGCGCCGCGGCGGCATCGTCCACGCCCAGCGCGGCCCCGAAGGCGGCTACTGGCTGGCCCGCCCCGGCGGCGAGATCAGCCTCGCCGACGTCATCCGGGTCATCGACGGACCACTCGCCCACGTACGCGGGCAACGCCCCGAGGACCTCGGCTACCACGGTGCGGCCAGCGCCCTCCAGGAGGTCTGGATCGCGCTGCGCGCCAGCGAACGGGAGATCCTGGAGTCGGTCACCATCGTCGACGTGGCAACCGGCAACCTGCCCGGACGCATCCGCGACCTCGTCGCCGACCCCCGCGCCTGGACCTGACCCACCCGCGACCGGCCAACCCGCACGACACGCCGTGGCCCCGCCCGGCCGGGCGGGGCCACCCGTCGCTCAACCGGCCAACACCGCCGCCGCCTGCGCACCGATCAGCGACCACGCCTCCTCGACATGACGCGCCCGCGTCTGCGGCGCACCCACCGCCAGCCGCAGCGTGTACGCACCCCGCACCCGGGTGTGCGTCAGATAGACCCGACCATCCGCGTTCACCCGCGCCAGCAGCTCGGCAGTCGCCGCGTCACCGTCCACCCCGTCCCCGCCCCGTAGCCGGAAACACACCAGCGAGAACGGATGCGGCGCCACGACCTCGAACCGCTCGTCGGCCCGGACCCGCTCGGCGAACCCGGCGGCCAACTCGACACTGCCCCGGATGTGCGCCCGCAACCCCTCCGCGCCGTACCAGCGCAGCACGAACCACAACTTCAACGCCCGGAACCGCCGCCCCAACGGCACCTGCCAGTCCCGGTAGTCGAGCACCGCACCGGACTCCGACGCGGCATTACGCAGATACTCCGGCAGCACCGTCAACGCCTCGACCAGCTCGGCCCGGTCGGCGACCCAGAACGCGTCACAGTCGAAGCCGGTCAACAACCACTTGTGCGGATCGAAGCAGTACGAGTCCGCGTACTCCAACCCGCGTGCGACCACCGCAGCTCCGGACAGACCGCCGACGCCCCCGCGTACGCCGCGTCGACGTGCAGCCACACCCCGTACTCCCGGCAGATCTCGCCGATCGCCGGAATCGGGTCGACCGCCGTCGTCGACGTCGTACCGATCGTCGCCACCACCAGAGCCGGCCTGATCCCCGCCGCCAGATCGGCGTCGAGCATCGACCGCAACGCCTCCGGATCCATCGCCAGCGTACGGTCGTCGACCTCCACCGGCCGCACGTTGCCGTCCCCGATACCCGCGATCCGGGCCGCCTTCTCGATCGACGAATGACCCTGCGTCGACGTGTAGACGGCGTACCGCCCCTCCACACCGTCGCTCCGCCACCGGCCCTTGCTCGCCCGGTGCAACGCCGCCAGCGTCGCGACGAGCGTCGCCGACGACGCCGAATCCTGGATCACCCCGCCACCCGACCCGGTCGACCGGAACCGCGCCGGCAGATCCAACAGATCCGCCAGCCAGTCGAGCATCACCGTCTCCACCTCGGTGCACGCCGGCCCGGTCGCCCACAACATCCCCTGCACCCCGAGCCCCGAACTCACCAGGTCACCGAGCACACTCGGCCCCGAGACGTTGGCCGGGAAATAGCCGAAGAAGCCCGGATGCTGCCAGTGCGTCACACCCGGCATGACCACCGCGTCCAGGTCGGCCAGGATCCGGTCGAAGTCCTCACCCCGCTCGGGCGCCGTGGACGGCAGCCGGCCGGCGACCGCGCCGGGCTGGTCCGCGGACAGCACGGGACGCTGCTCCAGCGTCGCCCAGTAGTCGGCGATCCAGTCGATCACCGCGTGCCCGTTACGCCGGAACTCCTCGGCGTCCATGTGAGTGGTCATGCGTGAAGTCGATCAAAAATCGGCTGCCCCGATCAAGGGGCCAGCGGCCGTCCGTGCCGGTGGAAGCGAACAAACTCCCACCGGCACGGCGCGGCACATACACACCGCGACGACACATGGCCTGACAAACTCACGACCACGTGCGTCGAACCACCACCGGATACGACACTAGGCCGCAAGTGGCGCCTGCCGGTGTCGCCCAGATGAAGATCATGTTTCACTCCACCCCAGCGGCCACCCGCGCCCCACCTCACCGCTCCCGGCGCAGCCCGCCCGCCACCTTCTCGGCGACCAACTCGAACGACCGGACCCGGTCCGCGACGTCGTACACCATCGTCGTCAGCATCAACTCATCGGCCGCGGTACGCGCCAACAGATCCGACAACTGCCGACGTACCGTCTCCGGCGAACCCACCGCCTGACCCCGCTGCCGCTCCAGCGCGAAGTCCCGCTCCAGGTCCGAGTACGGATACGCCGCCGCCTCCTCCGGCGACACCAGAGGCTCCGGCCGACCCGCCCGCAACCGCAGGAACGACAACCCGCTCGGCCCGGCCAGCCACTGCGCCCGCTCGTCCGTGTCGGCACAGATCGTGTTCACCGCCACCATCGCGTACGGCTTCGCCAACCACCGCGACGGCCGGAAACTGTCCCGGTACAACGCCAACGCCGGCTCCGTGTTCGTCGCGCTGAAATGGTGCGCGAACGAGAACGGCAACCCCATCAACCCGGCCAACCGCGCACTGAACCCGCTCGACCCCAACAACCAGATCGCCGGCATGTCGCCGCCACCCGGCGTCGCGCTCGTGCCCCGCCGGCGCTCGCCGTCGAAATAGGCGATCAGGTCTTCCAACTCCTGCGGAAACGCCTCGGCCGACAGCCCCTCCATCGTCCGCCGCAGCGCCAGCGCCGTCACCTGGTCGGTCCCCGGCGCCCGCCCGATACCGAGATCGACCCGCCCCGGATGCAACGCCTCCAGCGTGCCGAACTGTTCGGCCACCACCAGCGGCGGATGGTTCGGCAGCATCACCCCGCCCGAACCGACCCGGATCGACGAGGTCGCCGCGGCCAGATGCGCGATCAGCACCGCCGGCGCCGAACTCGCGATCGCCGGCATGTTGTGGTGCTCCGCCACCCAGAACCGGCGGTAACCGAGCGCCTCGGTGCGCCGGGCCAGCTCGGTCGTGTGCCGCAGCGCCTCACCGGCGCCCGCCCCGGCCGCGACCGGGGCAACGTCAAGGACAGAAAGGGGTACGTCGAGAGGTACGTCGCTCACAAGGCTTGCCAACCCGTCCGGAACCCGGTTTCTTCCGGATCCGCGGCGGATTCCCGCCGCGCCCGTCCCTGACCCGGCCGTGCCCGTCCCTGACCCGGCAGTCCCTGACCCGGCCGTGCCCGTCCCTGATCACGGTGATCAGGGACGGGCACGAGCGACCCGCCGACGACACGCGGGACCAGGTCCCTGATCACGCGGATCGGGACCGTCACGCCTTGGCGCTGTCCGCCATGGGCGGCTCGGCAGGGGCGCTGCCGTTGGCCGGGGTGCCGGCCGGCATGCCGTCCTTCGACAGCTCCGGCGCGGCCATCCGGGTGGTGGCGATCGTCGGCCGGGTCAGCAGACCGCCGTTCGGGTCCGCGCCCGCCACCGGTACGGCCGCCAGCCGCGCCTTCTCCGCCGAGAACTCCGGATCGCTCAACTTGCCCCGGTCGTGCAGGTCGGCGAGCAGCCGCAACTGCTCGGCCCGGTTCTGCGGCGCGTACTGCGGGCCGTCGTCCGGGTGCCGTACCGGATCGGCGGGTGCCGGACCGGCGGCGGCCGCGGTCTCGCGGGCCGGCCGGAAGAGCAGGTAGAGCAGGGTGCCGACGAACGGCATCAACACCACGGCGACCATCCAGAACGCCTTCGCCAGGCCGGACATGTCGCTGCGCCGGAAGATGTCGACGATCGCGAAACCCCACACCAGCAGCAGCGGTATGAAGATGATCAGTAGCCAGAACGCTTCCCAGAAGCCGATTCCCTCGGACATGGTTTCCCCCTCTGCGTCTACCGCGAAGCTAACCCCAGGCCAGTCCGATAGGAGAGGATTATTCACAGATGTCAGGGACGTCGGGCGGCACCGGTCAGGACTTCGGTCCGACGTGCCGGTCGAGGGCGGCGACCGCGACCCGGCGCGCCACCGACAGCGAGTCCGGCCGGTTCATCCGCCAGGCGATCCCGAGCAGGTCCAGCGCCCACCCGCAGAGGCCGAGGATGTCGGCCGACCGGTTCGTGAACAGATACCGCGGATAGGAGTAGTCGCGGCCTGCCCGGCGTACCGGGTTGTCGATCCGGCAACCGTCCGAATGGAAGAGGCCACGCAGGAAGTCGCCCGGCTGGGCGGCCACGATCCGGCGCTGCCAGTCGGCGAGCACGATCGGGCGGAGATGCTTCGGCCCGGGGCCGTGCTGGGGCAGCAGGCACGGCCAGTGCTTCCCGTAGCTCTGGACCGCGACGTAACCCTTACCCTTTTTCTGTACCCGCTGGACCCGATTCGCGAGTACCGTCAGCATCGCCTGCTCGCACAGGTCGATCAGCCCGGGGTACGTGTCGGCGCAGGCGATACTCAGGACCGGAACTTTCGCAGATACGACCAGGTGCCCGTCCCCGAGGTAGAGGCCGAGCAGATAGGCGTAGGAACCGAGGTCCGGCTGGGCGTTGTCGTCAGGCAGGCACCGAAAACAACGTAGGGCTGTCCCACGTACGGATCGGTCCGGGCGGTCGACGCACCAGTGCCAAACGGTGGAGTAGGGCAGCCCAAGTGCTCGTGCCGTGTCGGTCACGGTTTGGCCTGCCAGAAACGCTCGTCGGGCACGAGCGCGCAGTTCGGGTGGATGCACACTGACCACTATCGAACATGTGTGCGTCATTTTGGTGCCGGGAGCGGGACTTGAACCCGCACGCCCTTTCGGGCAGATGCTTTTGAGGCATCCGAGTCTGCCGATTCCTCCATCCCGGCATCCGCCATCCCGGCGGGTGCGACTCACTGTACCCGACTACGCTGATGCGGCAGCATTGAGGCAGCGTTGGTTTTGACGATCGTGGGGGTAGGGCTTCGTGGCCGAGACGCAGGCGGGTGCCGAGCGCAGGCGGGTGCTGATCGCCGAGGACGAGGCGCTGATCCGGCTCGATCTGGCCGAGATGCTCGTCGAGGAGGGCTACGACGTGGTCGGCGAGGCCGGCGACGGCGAGGCGGCCGTACGCATGGCCGAGGAGCTCAAACCCGACCTCGTCATCCTCGACATCAAGATGCCGATCATGGACGGGCTGGCGGCCGCGGAGCGGATCGCCGGCGGACGGATCGCCCCGGTCATCATCCTGACCGCTTTCAGTCAGCGTGACCTGGTCGAGCGGGCCCGGGCGGCCGGCGCGATGGCCTACCTGGTCAAGCCGTTCCAGAAGAGCGACCTGGTGCCGGCGATCGAGGTGGCGCTGTCGCGCTACTCCGAGATCGCGGCGCTGGAGTCGGAGGTCGCCGGCCTGACCGACCGGCTGGAGACCCGCAAGGTGGTCGAGCGGGCCAAGGGCGCGTTGATGACCACGTACGGGATGACCGAGCCGCAGTCGTTCAAGTGGATCCAGCGCACCGCGATGGACCACCGGATGACGATGCGCGAGGTCGCCGAGCGGATCCTCGCCGAGGGCACCGGGCAGGCACCGGCGGCCGGGGCCGACGAGACGACCGGCGCGAGCTGATCCGGATGGGCCGCCGGCCGGCTCCACGGGGGAGTTGCCGGCGGCTGGCGGCGGGGCTGCTCGCCGGGGTGCTGGTGTCCGCCGGCGCGTGTGCGGGCTCGCCGGACGACGACGGGCCGGTGCCGGTCCGCTGGTCGCGCGGGACGCTGCCGGTGCCGGACGGGACGCCCGGCCGGGTCGTCGTCCGTGATGTGACCGTCTGCGACGACCGCTGGTACGTCGTCGGCGCGGTGGAGGCGGCGGACGGTGAGACGCGGCCGGCGGCCTGGGTCAGTGCCGACACGGGCGCGTGGGCGCCGGTCGGGGTGGCCGCCGAGAGTTTCTACGGCGAGCGGGCGGTGCTGTATTCGGTCGGTTGCCGGGACGGTGTGGTCGCGGCGGTGGGGGCGCGCAGCGGCGGGGTGCACGGCAACCCGCGGGTGGTCACCTGGCGGCAGGTTCCGGACGGTTCGCTGGTCGAGGTGCCGGCGCCGTTCGAGTTGTACGGCGGTGCCGAGGCCCGCAACGTCGGCCGGATCGCGGGTGGTGCCGGCGGCTGGCTGATCGCCGGCAACCGGGTGTCGGGCGCGGCGGTGTGGGGTTCGGTCGACGCGGCCGGGTTCGAGTTGCGGGCCGGGCTGCCGGGCCTGGCGTCGGACGACCGTGGGGTCACCTGGGCGTACGACGTGGCGGCCGGGCCGGCGGGCTGGGTGCTGGCCGGCGTGGTGACCGGGGACGCGGACGCGGCGGTGGTGTGGACCTCGCCGGACGGGGTGGGGTGGACCCGGGTCGGGTTGCCGGGCGACGGGGCGCGGGAGCGTCCGCAGCGGGTCGTGGTGACGGCGGGTGGTCCGGTGGTGGTCGGGGTACGCGGGTCGTCGTTCGGGGCGTGGCGGGCCGAGGGGGACCGCTGGGGGCCGGGTGAGTGGCGGGCTGCGGGCCGGTTCGGTGCCGGTGCGGCGGGCGGGTCGGTGCAGGCGGTGGCGCCGCTCGCGGCCGGGCTGCTGGTGGTGGCGTGGGACGGGGCGCGGCACGGGTTGTGGGTGTCGCTGGACGCGGGGGAGTCGTGGCGGCCGATTTCGGGCCCGGGCGATCTGCCGGTCGGGGGTGACCGGTCGGCGGGGTGGCGGCGGGTGCCGGGCGGGTGGTACTTGTGGTCGACGACGGTCGTGAGGGGCGTCTGTGGGTGGCGCCGGCGGTGTGACGACGGTCGAAGCGGGGGTGGGCGTCGGCCCTGCTTATGGGCGTCATACGCCCTGGAAGTCCGGGTGTGTATTACACGCGTAACATCGATCTGAGCACTGGACGTAACGGTTAGGTCAACGCCACACGCTAGACCTACCGGGGTGCCCGCGAAGTGGGATAACGTCCCGCCCCAGACCGGGTTAACGGTCGGGCTCCCTCCATGCCGCAAGAGCCAATCGACGGCGGGTGGATCGAGCCGTTGGGCATGGAGAGAGGGTTCGGGCCTTGAGGCAGAAGCTCGCACGGGTGCTCGGTGGCGTGGCCATGATGGCTCTCGTCGTCGGTGCCGCCGCTTGTAGCAGCGGCGACGGCGACACGGAGGCCGGCGGCGACGCCTGCGGCAACAAGATCGCATTCTTCGGTGCGCTGACCGGCAGTTCGGCGGCGCTCGGCATCAACGAGAACAACGGCGTGAAGCTCGCGGTTGACGAGTACAACAAGGCCAACCCGGACTGCACGGTCGAGCTGGTCCCGCTGGACTCGCAGGGCAGCCCGGACCAGGCGCCGGCGCTGGCGCAGCGCGCTATCGACGACGAGAAGATCCTCGGCATCGTCGGCCCGGCCTACTCGGGTGAGTCGGAGGCCGCCGGTCCGCTCTTCTCCGAGGCCGGTCTGGTCACCATCACCCCGTCCGCGACCCGGCCGAGCCTGGCCGAGCAGGGCTGGAAGACGTTCTTCCGCGCGGTGGGCAACGACCTGAGCCAGGGCCCCGCCGCCGGTAACTACATCAAGAACGTGCTGAAGTCCGACAAGGTCTATGTCATCGACGACCAGTCGGCGTACGGCGCGGGTCTGGCCGACGAGGTCAAGAAGGTGCTCGGCACCGCGATCGTCGGCGAGGACAAGGTCCAGGGCGAGGGCAAGCAGGTCGACTTCTCGGCGGTCATCGCCAAGGTCCGCTCGTCGGCTGCGACGGCCGTGTTCTACGGCGGCTACTACCAGGAGGCCGGCCTGATCCGCAAGCAGCTCACCGCTGCCGGGATCACCGCCACCCTGGTCGCCGGTGACGGCGTCAACGACCCGGCCTACGTCACCTCCGCCGGCCAGGCCGCGGCCGAGGGCACCATCCTGACCTGCCCGTGCGCGCCGGCCGCCGAGGCCCGCGGCAACTTCGTCGCCAACTTCCAGGCGCTGAACGGCACCGCGCCGGGCACCTACAGCGACACGGCGTACGACGCGGCGAACATCCTGCTCGCCGGCATCAAGGACGGCAAGACCACCCGCCCGGCGCTGCTCGAGTTCGTCGGCGGCTACAGCGGTGAGGGTGTCGCGGCGTCCTACAAGTTCACCGAGACCGGTGAGCTGGACCCGACCCAGGTCAAGGTCTGGGCGTTCAAGGTTGTCAACGGCGAGGTCGTGCCGGACCAGGAGATCCCCAAGTCCTGACGGTCTCCGCGTCTGCGGTGGCTCAGCAGTGATCGCGGGTGCGGCCGGGAGCATGCACGCTCCCGGCCGCACCCGACTTTCGTTTCAAGCCTGATGGAGCACCCCCCTTGAACTTCGACGGGTTGTTCTCCAACTTCGGAGAACTCACGACGACCGGCTTGACACAGGGTGCGATCTATGCCCTGGTCGCGCTGGGATACACGCTGGTGTACGGCGTGCTCAGACTCATCAACTTCGCGCATTCCGAGGTCTTCATCGCCGGCGCCTTCGCCGCGTTGTGGACCTGGAGCGCGTTCGGACTCGACCAGAACTCCGTGATCAGCGGGTTCGGGACTATCGTGCTTTACCTCCTGGTCGCGATGCTGGTGGCGGCGGTGGCGTCGGCGGCGACCGCGACCCTGGTCGAGCGGGTGGCCTACCGGCCGCTGCGGAAGCGCAACGCGCCGCCGCTGGCCTTCCTGATCACCGCGATCGGCGCGTCGATCGTGATCGCCGAGGCGTTCGGTGTCTACACCCGGCGGCTGCCGCAGGGTGTGCCGACGATCGTCTCGAACACCCCGGTGTTCACCATCGGCGGTGTCGGGATCACCCCGGTGCAGTTGCTGACCGTCGGCGCGGCGCTGGTGATGATGGTGATCCTGGACCAGTTCATCAACCGCAGCCGGCTCGGCCGGGGTATCCGCGCGGTGGCGCAGGACCCGAACACGGCGGCGCTGATGGGCGTCAACAAGGACCGGGTCATCATGCTGGTGTTCATCGCCGGTGGCGCGATGGCCGGTGTGGCCGGTCTGCTCTACAACATCCGGATCGGGGTGCTCACCTACAGCGTGGGCTTCCTGCTGGGCTTGAAGGCGTTCACCGCGGCGGTGCTCGGCGGTATCGGCAACCTGCGCGGCGCGTTGGTCGGCGGTCTGCTGCTCGGCCTCGTGGAGAACTACGCGGCCGAACTGTTCGGCTCGCAATGGAAGGACTTCGTGGCCTTCGCCGCGCTGGTCGTGCTGCTGATGTTCCGGCCGACCGGTCTGCTCGGCGAGTCACTGGGGAGGGCACGCGCATGACAACGTTCGCCAACAAGGTGCGCGACGGCAAGGCGGCGATCGCCGAGCGCTGGCACAACGCGCCGAAGTGGGTGCGGTGGGCCGCGATCGGCGCGATCATCGTCTTCTTCTACGCTCTGCCGAACAAGGAGTTCTACCAGTACCTGGGGCCGATCCCGACCACCGAGTCCAACTTCGGGCAGGTGCTGTTCACGGTCTCGATCTACGTGCTGCTCGCGGTCGGACTCAACATCGTGGTCGGGTTCACCGGCCTGCTCGACCTGGGCTACTTCGGCTTCTACGCCGTCGGTGCGTACACGGTGGCGGTGCTGACGTCGCCGGGCAGCGACCTGAAGACGCTGTGGCCGTGGCTGGCGGCGCTGCCGCTCGCGATCGGTGTCACGATGATCTCCGGTGTGCTGCTGGGTACGCCGACGCTGCGGTTGCGCGGTGACTACCTGGCGATCGTGACGCTGGGCTTCGCCGAGATGATCCGGATCGCGGCGACCAGCTCGGAGTTCCTCAAGGGACAGCGGGGCATGAACCAGGTCCCGCATCCGCCGGGCAGCTACCCCGACGGCAAGCCGATCTTCGGTGTGCTGGACCCGCGGCCGTACTACTGGCTGGTGCTCACGCTGATCATCCTGGTGGTCCTCGGGGTGCGGAACCTGACCCGTAGCCGGGTCGGCCGGGCCTGGGTGTCGATCCGGGAGGACGAGGACGCGGCCCAGTTGATGGGTGTGCCGACCTTCAAGTTCAAGCTGTGGGCGTTCGCGGTCGGCGCCGCGATCGGCGGTCTGGCCGGGGCGCTGTTCGCCGGTAAACAGAACTTCATCAACTCGCAGAGCTTCGAACTGCTCAACTCGATCATCATCCTGGCGGCGGTGATCCTCGGTGGTTCCGGCAACATCGTCGGGGCGATCGTCGGCGGTGGCCTGGTCGCGTACCTGATTGAGCGGTTCCGGGGTATCGAGATCCTCGGTGTGCAGCTGTACGAGTACCGGTTCCTGGCGTTCGGCCTGGTCCTCGTGGTGATGATGATCTTCCGGCCGCAGGGCCTGATCCCGAACCGACGAAGAGCGGCCGAGTTCAAGGACCGCCGCAAGGAGGTGATCGTCGGTGGCTGAGCTGGCCAAGGAGGAGGCCGCGGCGGCTCCGGTCGGCCGTGAGCCGCTGCTGGAGGTCGACAACGTCACGCTGCGCTTCGGCGGTGTCGTCGCGCTCAACAACGTGGACTTCACCCTCTACAAGGGCGAGATCCTCGGGCTGATCGGGCCGAACGGTGCCGGCAAGACGACCTGCTTCAACGCGATGACCGGCATCTACCGTCCGACCGAGGGCGAGATCCGGTTCCGCGGTGAGAAGGTGACCGGCAAGAAGCGGCACATGATCACCAAGATGGGCATGGCCCGTACGTTCCAGAACATCCGGCTTTTCCCGGAGATGACGGCGCTGGAGAACGTGCAGGTCGGCGCGGACGCGCACCACAAGACCAGTGTGATCTCGGCGCTGCTGCGGCTGCCCCGGCACTGGAAAGAGGAGCGTGAGGGCCAGGAGAAGGCCGCCGAGCTGCTCAAGTTCGTCGGCATCGAGGGTCGTACGCACGAGATGGCCCGCAACCTGTCGTACGGCGAGCAGCGGCGGCTGGAGATCGCCCGGGCGCTGGCCACCGATCCGGTGCTGCTGTGCCTGGACGAGCCGGCGGCCGGCTTCAACCCGGCGGAGAAGGAGGAGCTGCTCCAGCTCATCCGGCAGATCCGCGACCGGGGCATCACGGTGCTGCTGATCGAGCACGACATGCGGCTGGTCATGGGCGTCACCGACCGGATCGTGGTGCTGGAGTTCGGAAAGAAGATCGCCGAGGGGCTGCCCGCCGAGGTGCGGGAGAACCCGAAGGTGGTCGCCGCATACCTGGGAGTGCCCGACGATGCTGCTTGAGATCGATGACGTCAGCCTGCTCTACGGGCGGATCCAGGCGTTGCACGGCATCAGCCTCACCGTCGACGAGGGCGAGATCGTCGCCCTGATCGGCGCGAACGGTGCCGGCAAGTCGACGACGATGCGGGCGATCTCCGGCATCCGGCCGGTGGCGTCGGGCGCCATCAAGTTCGCCGGTGAGGACATCACCAAGCTGCGGGCCGACCTGCGGGTGCAGCGGGGCCTGTGCCAGGCGCCGGAGGGCCGGGGGATCTTCCCCGGCATGTCGGTGCTGGAGAACCTGGAGATGGGTGCCTACACCCGGAAGGACAAGGCCGGCATCGCCGCCGACCTCGACCGGGTGTTGAACCTGTTCCCGCGGCTGGCCGAGCGGCGCAAGCAGTCCGGTGGCACGCTGTCCGGCGGTGAGCAGCAGATGCTGGCGGTGGGTCGGGCCCTGATGAGCCGGCCGAAGCTGCTGCTGCTCGACGAGCCGTCGATGGGGCTGGCGCCGATGCTGATCCAGCAGATCTTCTCGATCATCACGGAGATCAACGAGCAGGGCACCACGATCCTGCTCGTGGAGCAGAACGCCCAGCAGGCGTTGTCGCGGGCGCACCGCGCGTACGTGCTGGAGACCGGACGG
Source organism: Polymorphospora rubra (assembly GCF_018324255.1). Classification (GTDB taxonomy): domain Bacteria; phylum Actinomycetota; class Actinomycetes; order Mycobacteriales; family Micromonosporaceae; genus Polymorphospora; species Polymorphospora rubra. Next base: position 336,041 of record NZ_AP023359.1, on the reverse strand, counting down.
ATCGTCAAGAGCGGAACCGGTCAGGAACTGCTGCACGACCCGGCGGTCAAGGAGGCGTACCTCGGCGTTGCCTGACCGGCTGCCGGGGTGCATGAATGGGGAGGAACGCGAAACATGAGGATCGGTAACGCGCGGCGGGCGGTGCTCGCCTCGGCGGGCGCGTTGGCGTTGGCGCTGTCGATGGCGGCCTGCGGCGAGCAGGAGAACGAGGGCGGCGCCTCGGGCGCGGGCAGCCCGGCGCCGTCGACATCGGTCGACCAGGCGCTGGCCGACCGCGTGCCGGACGCGATCAAGGCCGACGGTGTGATCAAGGTCGGTACCGACTCGACGTACCCGCCGGCGGAGTACCTCGACACCGACGGCTCGACGGTGATCGGTTTCGACGTCGACCTGTTCAACGCGGTCGCGGCGAAGCTGGGCCTGAAGACGGAGTACGTGTCGGCGCCGTTCGACGCGCTGCTGCCGGGCGTGACGTCGGGCCAGTACGAGGTCGGCGTCTCGTCGTTCACGATCAACCCCGAGCGTCTCCAGACGGTGACGATGGTCAGCTATTTCGAGGCCGGCACCCAGTGGGCCACGAAGGCGGGCAACCCGGCCGGGATCAACCCCGACGACGCCTGTGGCAAGAAGATCGCGGTGCAGACCGGCACGGTGCAGCTCGACGACATCACCGCCCGGTCGGAGAAGTGTGTCACCGACGGCAAGCCGGCGATCACGATCGACCAGTACCAGGCGCAGAGCGACGCGACCGCGGCCGTGGTCAGCGGCAAGAACGACGCCATGCTGGCCGACTCGCCGGTCGGGGCGTACGCGGTCAAGCAGACCAACGGCCAGTTGGAGCTGCTCGGCGACATCTACGAGTCGGCGCCGTACGGCTACGCGGTGACCAAGGACCAGCAGGCGTTCGCCGAGGTGCTGCGCGACGCCCTGAAGGCCCTGATCGCCGACGGCACGTACGAGGCGGCGCTGGCGAACTGGGGTGTCGAGGCCGGTGGCATCGACAACCCCGAGGTCAACGCGTAGCGATGTCGCTCGACGACAAGGTGGAAACCGAACGGGCACGGCCTGAACCGATCAAGGCCGTGCCCGTACGGCATCCGGGGCGCTGGGTCGCGGTGGTCGTCATCGGCGTGCTGACGTCGATGTTCGTGCACCTGCTGGTGACCAACGAGGCGTTCCAGTGGTCGTTCATGGTCGACAACATGTTCCGGCCGCCGGTGATCGCCGGCCTGCGCGGCACGATCGCGCTGACCGTGACCGCGATGCTGATCGGTGTCGTGCTCGGCACCGTCATCGCGATCATGCGGATGTCGGAGAACCCGATCCTGCGCGGCGTGGCCTGGGTCTACACCTGGTTCTTCCGGGCGGTGCCCCGGCTGGTGCTGGCGCTCCTCTTCGGCAACCTGGGCATCCTGTGGTCGCGGCTGGAGTTCGGCCTGCCGTTCGACCGGCAGATCGGCGCGCTGTTCGGGGTGGAGAACTTCGAGGCCCGGCTGTTCGGGTTCAGCGCGGTCGACATCCTGAGCGGGTTCGTGGCCGGCATGCTGGCGCTCGGCCTGACCGAGGCGGCGTACATGGCCGAGATCGTCCGGGCCGGTATCCAGTCGGTCGACCCGGGGCAGACCGAGGCGGCCGAGGCACTGGGGATGTCCCGGTCGCAGATCCTGCGCCGGATCGTGCTGCCGCAGGCGATGCGGGTGATCATTCCGCCGACCGGCAACGAGACGATCGGCATGCTCAAGGACACCTCGCTGGTCGCGTTCGTGCCGGTGTCGACCGAGTTGCTCTTCCAGCTCAAGGCGGTCGGCACGCGTACCTTCCAGGTCTTCCCGATGTACGTCGCGGCGTGCCTGTGGTACCTGGCGCTGACCAGCGTCCTGCTGGTCGGCCAGTACTACCTGGAACGGCACTTCTCGCGCGGCTACGGGCGCAAGGAGAAGGCCCGGATGCGGCTGCGCAACATCGGCGCGGAGAACACCGGCCGGACGACGGAGGCATCGTGACCGAGGTGCTGGACGGCGGGGTCAAGATCGTGAAGGAAGGCGCGGAGCCCGGCGTGATGGTCCGGGCCGAGCAGGTGCACAAGTCGTTCGGCAGCCTGGAGGTGCTGCGCGGCATCGACCTGACCGTGCGTACCGGCGAGGTGAGCTGCGTACTCGGTCCGTCCGGGTCGGGCAAGTCGACGTTCCTGCGTTGCGTCAACCACCTGGAGAAGATCAACGCCGGGCGGATCTGGGTCGACGGCGAACTGATCGGCTACCGGGAGCGTGGCGGGAAGCTGCACGAGCTGCGGTCCCGTGAGGTGGCCGCGCAGCGGCGCGACATCGGCATGGTGTTCCAGCGGTTCAACCTCTTCCCGCACATGACGGTGCTGGCCAACGTGATGGAGGCCCCGCTGCGGGTGCGCGGGGAGTCGAAGGCCGAGGTCCGGGAGCGGTCCGCGACGCTGCTCGCCCGGGTCGGCCTGGCCGACAAGTCCGGCGGCTATCCGGGGCAGCTCTCCGGCGGCCAGCAGCAGCGGGTGGCGATCGCCCGGGCGCTGGCGATGCGGCCGAAGCTGATGCTCTTCGACGAGCCGACCAGCGCGCTCGACCCGGAACTCGTGGGCGAGGTGCTGGATGTGATGAAGGACCTGGCCCGCGAGGGGATGACGATGATCGTGGTCACCCACGAGATCGGCTTCGCCCGTGAGGTCGGCGACTCGCTGGTCTTCATGGACGGCGGCGTGGTCGTCGAGTCCGGCGTACCGCGCGAGGTGATCGCGAATCCCCGGCACGAGCGTACGAAGGCGTTCCTGGCCAAGGTGCTGTGAGCCGGCCGGCCCGGCTCGTCGTACCACGCCGGGCCGGGCGCCGGGACGCCGGCCGGGCGTGGGCTCCGGGCCGCGGCGCCGGTCGACGGCGCGACCGGCCGGGTCGCGGGCGGTTTTCGTCGGGGGCCCGGACTAGAGTGGGCCGACGTGACCGACAACCAGCCCCGACTGCTGTTGCTCGACGGCCACTCGCTGGCCTACCGGGCGTTCTTCGCCCTGCCGGTGGAGAACTTCTCCACCACGACCGGGCAGCCCACCAACGCGGTCTACGGCTTCACCTCGATGCTGATCAACCTGCTGCGCGACGAGAAGCCGACCCACATCGTGGTGGCGTTCGACGTGTCCCGGCGGTCGTTCCGCACCGAGAAGTACGCCGAGTACAAGGCGGGCCGCTCGGAGACCCCGGCCGACTTCGCCGGGCAGGTGAGCCTGGTCCGTGAGGTGCTCGACGCGCTGCGTATCCCGGTGGTGGAGAAACCCGGCTACGAGGCCGACGACGTGCTCGCGACGCTGGCCTGCCAGGGCCGCGACGCCGGCATGCGGGTGCTGATCAGCACCGGTGACCGCGACGCGTTCCAGCTCGTCGGCGACCAGGTCACGGTGCTCTACCCGCGCAAGGGCGTCTCCGACCTGGCAAGGATGGACCCCGCCGCGGTCACCGAGAAATACGGCGTGGGACCGGACCGCTACCGCGACCTGGCCGCCCTGGTCGGCGAGTCCAGCGACAACCTGCCCGGCATCCCCGGCGTCGGCCCGAAGACCGCCGCGAAGTGGATCAACCAGTACGGCGGGGTCGACGGCGTCGTCGCCCGGGCCGACGAGATCAAGGGCAAGGCCGGCGAGAGCCTGCGCGAGCGGCTCGCCGACGTGATCCGCAACTACGACATCAACTGCCTGGTCTCCGACCTGGAGCTGCCGCTGCGTCCCGAGGACGCGCGCTGGGCCGGCTGGGACCGGGAGGCGGTCCACCAGGTGTTCGACACCCTGCAGTTCCGGGTCCTGCGGGACCGGCTCTACCAGTACCTGGAGGCGGTCGAGCCGGAGGCCGAGGCCGGCTTCGAGCTGGCCGGCGAGAAGCTGGCGCCGGGTGCGGTCGCCGCCTGGCTGGTCGACCACATCGCGGTCGGCGAGCCGACCGGGGTGGCGGTCGCCGGCACGTTCGGCCGTGGCACCGGAGCCCTGACCGGGGTGGCGCTGGCCACCGCCGACGGGCCGGCGGCCTGGTTCGACCCGGCGACCCTCGACGCGCAGGACGAGGCCGCCGTCGCCACGTGGCTGGCCGACCCGGAGCGGCCGAAGGTGATCCACGACAGCAAGCCGGCGCTGCTGGCGTTCGCCGCGCACGGCTGGCGGCTGCGCGGCGTCGGGCGCGACACCGCGCTGGCCGCCTACCTGGCCCGCCCCGACCAGCGGTCCTACGACATCACCGACCTGGCGCTGCGCTACCTGCACCGCGAGCTGCGGATCGACACCCCGCAGAACGGTCAGCTCACCCTGGACGGGCTCGGCAACGACAGCGAGGTCGAGCAGAACCTGATGCTGCGCGCCCGGGCCACCCTCGACCTCGCCGAGGCGATCGACGAGGAACTCGACCGCGACGGCGAGGCGTCCGCCCGGCTGATGGCCGACGTCGAACTGCCGCTGGTCGAGGTGCTGGCCGCGATGGAGCGGACCGGTATCGCCGCGGACACCGACTACCTGTCGAACCTCGAGGCGCACTTCGCGGCCGAGGTGAAGGCCGCGGCCCAGGGGGCGTACGCGGCGGTCGGGCGGGAGTTCAACCTCGGCTCGCCGAAGCAGCTGCAGGAGATCCTCTTCACCGAGCTGGGGCTGCCCAAGACCAAGCGGATCAAGACCGGTTACACCACCGACGCCGACGCGCTCCAGTGGCTCTACGCGCAGAACCCGCACCCGGTGCTGGAACACCTGCTGCGGCACCGGGACGTGGCCAAGCTGAAGTCGACCGTCGACGGGCTGCTCAAGTCGGTCTCCGACGACGGCCGGATCCACACCACGTTCCACCAGACGGTCGCCGCCACCGGCCGGCTGTCGTCGACCGACCCCAACCTCCAGAACATCCCGATCCGCACCGAGGAGGGCCGGCGGATCCGCCGGGCGTTCGTGGTCGGGGAGGGCGCCGAGTCGCTGCTCACCGCCGACTACAGCCAGATCGAGATGCGGATCATGGCGCACCTGTCGAAGGACGAGGCGTTGATCGAGGCGTTCAACTCCGGCGCCGACTTCCACGCCGCGACCGCGTCGTCGGTGTTCGGCGTACCGCTGGCCGAGGTCCTCCCCGACCAGCGGCGCAAGATCAAGGCCATGAACTACGGCCTCGCGTACGGCCTCAGCGCCTTCGGCCTCTCCCAGCAGCTCGGGATCTCGACCGAGGAGGCGCGCGGGCTGATGGAGGAGTACTTCTCCCGGTTCGGCGGCGTCCGCGACTACCTGCAGTCGGTGGTGAAGCGGGCGGTGCAGGAGGGCTACACCGAGACCATCCTCGGTCGCCGCCGTTACCTGCCCGACCTGGTCAGCGACAACCGGCAGCGCCGGGAGATGGCCGAGCGGATGGCGCTCAACGCCCCCATCCAGGGCTCGGCGGCCGACATCATCAAGGTCGCCATGCTCCGGGTCGACGCGGCGCTGCGCGACTTCGACCTGCGGTCGCGGATGCTGCTCCAGGTCCACGACGAGCTGGTCTTCGAGGTCGCCACCGGCGAACGCGAACGCCTGGAGACCCTGGTCCGGGCCGAGATGGGGGGCGCCTACCCGTTGTCGGTGCCGCTGGAGGTGTCGGTCGGGTTCGGCACCGACTGGAACAGCGCCGACCACTGACGTGGCGGGGGCACGGCTCAGCGCAGCGGATCGTGCCCCCAGTTCATCAGCGAGTGCCGCCAGCGGGTGTCGGTGACGTCGCCGTCCGGGCGTTGCGCGAGGTGGCGGTGCACGTAGCCGACCACCTTGCGCATGTGTTTGCGGTCGTCGCCGGTCAGGTCGCCCTTCTTCGCCCGCAGCAGGGCGACGATGCGCCGGCCGGACTCGTGCCCGGTCGTCTCGGCGGCGCCGCCCTTGTGCTGGCCGGCCTCCTTCGACGCGTCGGTGTCCAGCCAGTCCTCCAGTTCGCGCGGGGTCATGTTGACGGCCTCGTCGAAATCGCGGTCGGTCTCCTCGTCGGTGTGCGGCATCCGTGCCTCCTCCCGGCGGCCGGCCGGTCAGTCGTCCTCCCGGCCGAGGGACTCCGGACGGTGCACCGCGTCCCGGCCGGACCTGTCGCTGCGTACCCGGAACTGGGGATCCTCCGGCGTGGCCGCGACGGTGCGGCCGGCCGCCTCGGTGCGCTCGTCGATCTCCTCCTCGACGGTGCCGTGCACGGTCACGCCGTGGCTGCGCCACGACACCCGGTCGCCCACGTGCGGCCTGTCCCGTCTGTTCCTCATACCGGCCGGATACCCGACCCCGAACAGCGGAAACGCGGCGGAGAAGGCCGCCCGGCCGTCCTCCGCCGCGGTGCGGACCTCGGCTCCGTCCGCTACGTCACCGGGCCTTCTGCGCCGGCGCGTCGGACCCGGCCCGCTGTGCCGAGGTGTCCGACCCGGCCTTCTGCGACGAGTCGCCGGACCTGGCCTTCTGCGGCGAGTCGCCGGACCTGGCCTTCTGCGGCGGGCCGCCGCCGTACCGGCCGGGCCGGGCCTGCATCGCGTCCATCAACTCGTCCCGGTTCATCCGGTCGGGGTCGCTGACCCCGGCGTGCCGGGCCTGCTCGGCGAGTTCGGCGGTGCTCATCTGCTGCCTGGCGGCCATCGGTCTCACCTCCGTGTCGATGTGCTGCCTGCGCCCACGGCATACCCGGCGACGCACCGCCGAACCCGTGGCCGGCCATCCGACCGGGTGAACCCGCTGCACCGGCCCGCCGTGGCGGGAGCGCACCGGCCGGCCCGGCGCACCGGCCGGCCCGGCGCACCGGCCGGCCCGGCGCACCGGCCGGCCCGGCGCACCGGCCGGCCCGGCGTCAGGCTGCCGGCTTGTCGCTGACGAAGATGGCGGTGCCCGGGAAGAGTCGGCCCCGCAGCGGACTCCACTGCCCCCAGACACCCTCGTGTCCGGCCGGCCACTCGGGCTCCACCAGGTCGCGTACGACGAAACCGGCCGCGACCAGCTCGCGGATCCGGTCGCCGACGGTGCGGTGCTGTTCGACGTACGTCGGGACGCCGGCCCCGTCCTGTTCGACGTACGGCCGGCGGTCGAAGTAGGAGTGCACCGCGGTCAGCCCGCCCTCGCCGGGATCGTCGAGGAAGATCCAGCGCATCGGGTGGGTGACGGAGAACGCCCACCGGCCGCCCGGGCGCAGCACCCGGTGCACCTCGCGCATCACGGCCTCGGAGTCGGCGACGAACGGGACCGCGCCGAAGGCGGTGCAGACGATGTCGAACGACGCGTCGCGGAACGGCAGGGCCATCGCGTCGGACTGGACCAGCGGCACGCGTACCCCGGATCGGTCGGCGGCGGTGGCGGCGTGCCGCAGCATGCCGGCGGACAGGTCGGTGGCGACCACGTCGGCGCCCTGGCCGACCAGCCAGCGGGCCACGGCGGCGGCGCCGCAGCCGAGTTCGAGGACGCGTCGGCCGCGTACGTCGCCGAGGAGCCGGGCGTCGGACTCGCGCAGTCCCTCGGGGCACCACACGAAGTCGACGTCGCCGAGGAACAGGCCGTGTTCGGCCTGGTAGTCGTCGGCGTCGTGGTCCCACCAGGCGCGGCTGGCCAACCGGCTCTCCGCGTCGGTCACCGTGCGCCGGGTCACCCTTGCGTTATCCGTCACACCGCAGACCCTAGGACGGGGCTGCCGGCGGGGTGGTGCACGGGGCGGTTAGGGTGTTTCACGCGTCTTGCCGGAAAGTGGGATACTTCTGTGTTCGTGTCCCACGATGCGGTCGGTGCCGTCCGGTGTGAAAAAGAGGCGCCCGACTCGTGCCGGGAGGGCTTGCATGCTGTGGTAATGCGCACGGTAGGCTAGTCGATGCGCTCGCGGATCGTGTGCCTCGGCAGGGAGCAGGTCCGCGGTCGACGGACATGACGAATGATCTCACCACCGATCTTGGTGGTGTGCCGGTCGTCGCCATGTGGCGTCGACGGATCCGCTGGCGCAAACAGGTCACCGCGATACCAGCCTGCTGTGACACCCACATCCGACCGGAGCAACCGCCCACATGACGAGCAGCATCGAGGCCACCTCGAGCGCCACCAAGGTCACCGTCGACGACCTCGGTTCCGAGGAAGCCTTCCTCGCCGCGATCGACGAGACCATCAAGTACTTCAACGACGGTGACATTGTCGAAGGCACCGTCGTCAAGGTCGATCGGGACGAGGTCCTGCTCGACATCGGCTACAAGACCGAGGGCGTCATCCCCTCGCGCGAGTTGTCGATCAAGCACGACGTGGACCCCGCTGAGGTGGTGTCGGTCGGTGACCAGATCGAGGCCCTGGTCCTCCAGAAGGAGGACAAGGAGGGCCGCCTGATTCTCTCGAAGAAGCGGGCGCAGTACGAGCGCGCGTGGGGCACCATCGAGAAGATCAAGGACGAGGACGGCGTCGTTCGGGGCTCCGTCATCGAGGTGGTCAAGGGCGGTCTCATCCTCGACATCGGGCTGCGCGGCTTCCTGCCCGCCTCCCTGGTCGAGATGCGGCGGGTCCGTGACCTGCAGCCGTACGTGGGACGCGAGCTCGAGGCGAAGATCATCGAGCTGGACAAGAACCGCAACAACGTGGTCCTGTCCCGCCGGGCATGGCTGGAGCAGACGCAGTCCGAGGTTCGCACCGAGTTCCTCAACAAGCTCCAGAAGGGCCAGGTCCGCAAGGGCGTCGTGTCCTCGATCGTCAACTTCGGCGCGTTCGTCGACCTGGGCGGCGTGGACGGCCTGGTGCACGTCTCCGAGCTGTCCTGGAAGCACATCGACCACCCGTCCGAGGTTGTCGAGGTCGGCCAGGAGGTGGAGGTCGAGGTCCTCGACGTCGACCTCGACCGCGAGCGGGTCTCGCTGTCGCTGAAGGCCACCCAGGAAGACCCGTGGCGTCAGTTCGCCCGTACCCACGCGATCCAGCAGATCGTCCCGGGTAAGGTCACCAAGCTCGTTCCGTTCGGTGCGTTCGTCCGGGTCGACGACGGCATCGAGGGCCTGGTGCACATCTCCGAGCTGGCCGAGCGCCACGTGGAGATCCCGGAGCAGGTCGTCCAGGTGGGCTCCGACGTCATGGTCAAGGTCATCGACATCGACCTGGAGCGGCGCCGGATCTCGCTGTCGCTGAAGCAGGCCAACGAGGGCTTCGTCGAGGGCGAGGAGCACTTCGACCCCACCCTCTACGGCATGGCCGCGACGTACGACAACGAGGGCAACTACATCTACCCCGAGGGCTTCGACCCGGAGACCGGGGAGTGGCTCGAAGGTTTCGACAAGCAGCGCGAGACCTGGGAGACGCAGTACGCCGAGGCGCGTCAGCGCTGGGAGGCCCACACCAAGCAGGTGCAGTCCTCCCGGGCCGCCGACGCCGAGGCCGCGGCCAACCCGGCTCCGGCCGGCGGTGGTGGCGGCGCGACGTCGTCGACGACCCCGGCTCCGGCCCGTCAGGCGGAGGAGCCGGCCGGCACCCTCGCCACCGACGAGGCGCTCGCCGCCCTGCGCGAGAAGCTCGCCGGCGGCAAGTAAGCCGTACCGGCAGCGGCCCGGCCGCCAGTCCTTCGGGGCTGGCCGCCGGGCCGCTGTTCTTTTCCCGGGCCGGGCGCCCCGGCCCGCCCTCGGCCGACCGGCCCTGCCAAGATCCGCGTGATCAGGGATTTTGCGGCCAGACACGCCGGCGACACGCTCGACCTGACCCCTGATCACGCGGATCTTGAGGTGGGTTGCGTGGACCCCGCACTTGGGGGAGCGGCGGGGGTCGGGTTGACTGGGGCCCGTGTTGAGTGTGGGGCTTACCGGGGGATCGGATCCGGCAAGAGTTCGGTGGCGCGGCGGCTGGCCGAACACGGTGCCGTCGTCGTCGACTCCGACGTCATCGCCCGCGAGGTCGTCGCGGCCGGCACCGACGGGCTGCGGGAGATCGTCGACGCGTTCGGCACCGGGGTGCTGCGACCCGACGGCAGCCTCGACCGGCCGGCACTGGGTGCCCTCGTCTTCGGCGACACCGCCGCCCGTCGCCGGCTCGAGGGGATCACCCATCCGCGGGTGCGGGCCCGCAGCCGGGAACTCGCCGCCGCGGCGCCGCCCGACGCGGTGCTGGTCAACGACGTACCGCTGCTGGTCGAGGTGGGGCTCGCGCCGACGTACCACCTGGTCGTGGTCGTGGAGACCGACCGGGACGTCCGGATCGGCCGGCTGGTCCGCGACCGGGGGATGACCGAGAAGCAGGCGATGGAGCGGATCGCGGCCCAGGCCGACGACGCGGTCCGGCGGGCCGCCGCCGACGTCGTGCTGGGCAACGACGGCGACCTCGCCGACCTGCACGCCGCGGTGGACCGGCTGTGGGATCGGCTGGTGCCGTACGAGGCGAACGTCCGGTACCGGCGGCGGGCGCCGCGCCCGGCGGAGGTGTCGCTGACCGGGGCCGATCCGTCCTGGCCGGACCAGGCCCGGCGGCTCGCCGAACGGATCCGCCACCTGGTGCGCGATCCCGACCGCCGGGTCGACCACATCGGCTCGACAGCGGTGCCGGGACTGGCCGCCAAGGACGTCGTCGACCTGCAACTGTCGGTGTCGTCGCTGGCCGAGGCCGACGCGCTGGCCGACCGGCTCACCGACGGCGGATTCCCCCGCCTGCCCGGCGACTGGTGGGACTCGCCCAAACCGCCGGATTCCGACCCGGCCCGGTGGACCAAGCGGCTGCACGTCAACGCCGACCCGGGCCGCCCGGTCAACCTGCACGTCCGGGTCACCGGCTCGCCGGGGTGGCGGTGCGCCCTGCTGCTGCGTGACTTCCTGCGCGCCGACGAGGCCGTACACGCCGAGTACCTGGCGCTGAAGCAGGGACTCGCCGAGCGGTCCGCGACCGTCGACGAGTACGCCGAGGCGAAGGAGCCGTGGTTCGACACCGCGTACGACCGGGCCCGGCGGTGGGCCGACCGGACCGGCTGGCAGCCGTGACGCGCCCCTGGCGTCGCCCGGCGCCGGGTCAGGCGCGCGGCACCGGACGCACGTACGCGACCCGGCCGGGATCGACGTCGAGCTGCGCGAAGGCGCCCGTCCGGGTCCGCAGTTCCAGCCGGCGCAGCGCGCCGGACGAGTCCACCCAGTAGCGCAGCCGGCCCTGCCCGGGCCGGGCGGCGCCCGCCTGCCCCGGACGGCCGACCTCGAAGACGGTGACGGCGGTGTCGTCGACCCGGTCGGTCCGCAACCGGATCGCCGACCTGCGCAGCGCGGCCGCGTCGTCGCGGGCCCCGGTGCCGAGCGCCAGCAGTTCGGTGAGCAGCACGTCGACGTCGAGCGCACCCTGCGCGTCGCCGCGTTGACGCCAGTCGACGTGGGTCCAGCTCCGGTCGGTCGGCGGCGGCACCGGCGGCTGGCGGTCGGCGGTCACCCGCTGCGGCGCGACCCGGATCGCCGGGCCGGTCCGGTCGGCGCGGATCAGCGCGGTCTCGCCGGGCTTGTCGAGGTCGCCGACGGCGACGTACGCGACGGTGTTGCGCCAGTCGACCAGTCCGGTGCCACGCAGGTTCGCGGTCGGCACGGTCGGCAGGGCGAAGGTCACCTTGCCACCGCCGAGCGCGCGGTTGCGTTGCCGCATCCGGGAGAGCAGGTCGGCCTCTTCGGCGGTGACGGCCCGGGGCTCGACCGGCCGGCCGCCGAGGGCGTCGATCGCGGTGATACCGGCGTCGTCGGCCCGGTCGAGGTGCGCGTTGACCGGCCGGTTGCCGGCGAGCAGCGCCTCGAACCGGTGCAGCCGGGCGTCGCCGTCGAGCCAGTAGCGCACCGCGCCGCCCATGGCGGCCAGCGACGTCTCCGCCGGTCGCGCCGACGTCGGCCCGCCGGCCGGGCCGGTGGTCGCCGCGCCGCCGGTACGGGGCGTGTCCACTCCGGCCGACGCCGATCCGTCGCCTGCCGGGGCGCCACCCGGGCTGCCACCGGGCGTCGGGGTGCCGGCGCGTGGTGCGGCCGTACCGGAGGGGCCGGCCGACGTCCCGGGGGTGCCGGACGGGGCGGCGGCCGGCGGCGGCGCGGAACGCGCGGTGCCGCTGGGGGCCGCGGTGCCGGCGGGGGCCGCGGTGCCGGTGCCGGGCGCGGCGGGGGTCGACGGCGCGTCGGTGCCGGTGGGCTTCGGCTGGGGCGGCACCGCCGGGCCGAGCAGCACGTCGACGGTGGCGCCGCCGGCCCGGTCGCGCCCGAGCCACCGGGACTCGCTGCGTTCGATCAGGTCGGCGGCGTCGGCCCGGTCGTGGGCGATGGCGAAGAGCAGGGCCAGGAACGACTCGACCGGTCCGGTGTCCGGCCCGCTCGCGGTGAACCGCTCGATCCGCCAGCCGTCGGCGGGCGGCACGTCGGGCGGCGCGGTGCTGACCGCGTTCCCGGTGGGCGTACCCGGGGCGCTCCCGTCGGCCGGGCGCACCGTGCCGACGGCACCGGTGCCGGTGGGCGTACCGTCGTCCGGCGCGGTGTCCGCGGGGCGGGTGGCGAGCACTCCGGGCGCCGCCTGGAGCAGGCCGCGCCGCTCCCCGGCGCCCGGCCCGGACACCGACAGGTATGCCAGTGCGCGGCTCCAGTCGACCCGGCCGATGAGGCGTACCTCGGCGCCGGGGTCGCCGATGGTGGCGCGTACGCCGACCCGGGCCTGCTGGAAGTTGGTCATCCGCATCGTGGCGAGCCGCTGCGCCTCGGCCGTCGACAGCGGCCGGGCCTGCGGTGACGCCGCCGGCGCGCAGGAGACGAGGCCGGTGGCCAGGCCGGCCGCGGATCCGATGGCGACACAGCCGAGGGCGACCAGGGCGACGATCCGGCGGCGGTCGCCGGTGGGGGAGAACCTCACGCGTGGTTGAACGCCGGTAGCGGGTCGAAGGTGACGTGTGGCCCCAAACCGGATGCCGGCGTGCGGGAACGTGACGGGGCTGCTCGCGGCGGCCGGTCTGCGCTTGCGCGCGACCGCGGCCGGTGCGCACGCCGGCGATGTACCGGGGCTGCAACCACCGCGCCGGGTCCGATCAGCCGGTGTGGAGGCCCGATCGTCGACCCGGACGACCGCCGCGAGCGGCCTACCCCTAGCACGGTAGTCCGGTGACATCTACCACACAATGGGGATATCGAAGCTGATCGGGTACTGACCGTTGCCGGTCCACGGACTGTCAGACGGTGGGCGTACGTTTGATGGCATGGCGCTCGACATTCCGCGGCTCGACGGTCGCTTCGAGGTGATCAGCGAATTCACCCCGTCCGGCGACCAGCCGACGGCTATCGATGATCTTGAGCGTCGGGTGCGGCGCGGGGACCGCAACGCGGTCCTGCTCGGCGCGACCGGCACCGGCAAGAGCGCGACGACGGCCTGGCTGATCGAGCGGCTGCAGCGGCCGACGCTGGTGCTGGCCCCCAACAAGACCCTGTGCGCACAGCTCGCCAAGGAGTTCCGCGAGCTGCTGCCGAACAACGCCGTCGAATACTTCGTCTCCTACTACGACTACTACCAGCCCGAGGCGTACATCGCGCAGACCGACACCTACATCGAGAAGGACTCCTCGATCAACGAGGAGGTCGAGCGGCTGCGGCACTCGGCGACGATGTCCCTGCTGACCCGCCGCGACGTGGTGGTGGTGGCGACGGTCTCCGCGATCTACGGCCTGGGCACCCCGCAGGAATACCTCGACCGGGCGGTCCGGGTGCACGTCGGGCAGGAGATCGAGCGCGACCAGCTGCTGCGCCGGCTGGTCGACGTGCAGTACACCCGCAACGACATGGCGTTCACCCGGGGCACGTTCCGGGTCCGCGGCGACACGCTGGAGATCATCCCGGCCTACGAGGAGCTGGCCGTCCGGATCGAGTTCTTCGGTGACGAGGTGGAGAAGCTCTACTACCTGCACCCGCTGACCGGAGAGGCGGTCCGGGAGGTCGACCACCTGCTGATCTTCCCGGCCACCCACTACACCGCCGGCGCGGAGCGGATGGAGCGGGCGATCAACGGCATCGAGGCGGAGCTGGCCGAACGCCTCGACGAGCTGGAACGCCAGGGCAAGCTGCTCGAGGCGCAGCGGCTGCGGATGCGCACGACGTACGACGTCGAGATGATGCGCCAGGTCGGATCCTGCTCGGGGATCGAGAACTACTCGATGCACATCGACGGCCGGCTGCCCGGCAGTCCGCCGCACTGTCTGCTCGACTACTTCCCCGACGACTTCCTGACCGTCGTCGACGAGTCGCACGTGAGCATCCCGCAGATCGGCGGCATGTTCGAGGGTGACGCCTCCCGCAAGCGGGTCCTGATCGAGCACGGCTTCCGGCTGCCCAGCGCACAGGACAACCGCCCGCTGCGGTTCGACGAGTTCCTGGAGCGGGTCGGGCAGATGGTGTTCCTGTCCGCCACCCCCGGCCCCTGGGAACTCGAACAGGTCCAGGGCGAGGTGGTCGAGCAGGTCATCCGCCCCACCGGCCTGGTCGACCCCGAGGTCGTCGTCAAGCCGACCAAGGGGCAGATCGACGACCTCATCCACGAGATCCGGCTGCGCACCGAGCGCGACGAACGGGTCCTGGTCACCACACTGACCAAGAAGATGGCCGAGGATCTCACCGACTACCTGCTGGAGCACGGCATCCGGGTGCGTTACCTGCACTCCGAGGTCGACACCCTGCGCCGGGTCGAGCTGCTGCGCGAACTGCGCAAGGGCGACTACGACGTGCTGGTCGGCATCAACCTGCTGCGGGAGGGGCTCGACCTGCCCGAGGTGTCGCTCGTCGCGATCCTCGACGCGGACAAGGAGGGCTTCCTGCGCAGCGGCCGGTCGCTGATCCAGACCATCGGCCGCGCCGCCCGTAACGTGTCCGGCCAGGTGCACATGTACGCCGACAAGATGACCCCGTCGATGGAAGCCGCGATCGACGAGACCAGCCGCCGCCGGGCCAAGCAGATCGCCCACAACGAGGCGCACGGCATCTCGCCCGCGCCGTTGCGCAAGAAGATCCACGACATCCTCGACGACATCTACCGCGAGGCCGACGACACCGAGGGGGCGCTGGCCGGACGCGGTCCGGGCGGGGCGATCATCGGCGGTGCCGGCCGGCAGATGTCGCGCGGCAAGGCGCCGGTGCCGGAGACCCGTTCGCGGGGCCGGGCGACCGCCGGACCGTCCCGCGAGGGCATGGCCCGCGCCGACCTGGCCCAGCTCATCCAGGACCTCAACGACCAGATGCTGGCCGCCGCCCGGGAGCTGCAGTTCGAACTGGCCGCCCGGATCCGCGACGAGGTGGCCGAGCTGAAGAAGGAGCTGCGCGGGATGGACGTCGCCGGGGTGAAGTGAGCCGGTGCGGGCACCGGCCGGCGTCCACCCCGGCGCCCGGCCGGTCCGCCCCGCGGTGAGCCGGCCGCCGGGTCAGACGTAGCGGTCGAAACCGCCCTCCGAGTCGATCACCTGCCCGGTGATCCAGTGCCCGTCCGGCGAACAGAGCCAGGCGACCAGCCGGGCGGCGTCGTCCGGGGTGCCCCACCGGCCGCCCGGGAAGAGGCGGGCCACCGTCTCGCGCGCGTCCGGTCCGGCATACCCGGTGTCGGTCGGCCCCGGGTTGACGCAGTTGACGGTGATGCCCCGCGGTGCCAGCAGCCGCGCGAACTGCCGGGTCAGCACCTCGACGCCGGCCTTGCTGGCCGCGTACGCCAGCTCGTCCGGCATCGGGCCGAGCCGCTGACCGCTGGAGAACAGCAGCACCCGGCCGTCGCCGGGGCCGGCCGCAAACCCGGCGGCGAACGCCTCCACCAGCAGCATCGTGGCCCGTACGTTGACCACCAGGTGCCGGTCGATCTCCGCCGCGTCCAGCCCGCCGAGCACGGTACTGGTGGAGTAGGCGTGTACGGCCACCAGCGCGTCCAACCGGCCGAGCCGGTCCCGCGCGCCCGCGACGAGCGCGGCCGGGGCGGCCGGGTCGGCCAGATCCGCCTCGACGTGTGCGGCCCGGTCACCGAGTTCGGCGAGCAGCGCCGGCACCCCGTCCGGGTCGCCGCCGTACGGCTGCGCGGCGTCGTACCCGGGCAGGCCGGTCAGGACCACCCGCCAGCCGTCAGCGACCAGCCGGCGGGCGACCGCCGCGCCGATCCCGATCCGGCGGCTGACCCCGGTCACGAGTGCTGTTCGTCGTGTCATGGCGACGAGCCAACCGGGACCGGGCGGAAAGCGCCAGCCGATTCGGGCTCCGTGCCCGGTTCGTCACCGCAAGCCGCCGGAGCCACCTTCGGCGTCCGGTTGTCGCACGGGGTTGTTATGGTTCGGCCGCCCCCACAAACCGATCGCATCCGGAGCCTCGTCGTGGCCATCTACCAGCACATCACCGAGTTCGCCGGCCTCCCCGTCACCGTGTTCGACCCCGAGTCGGCCGCCTCGGTCGTCGACCCCGCCTCGACCGCCTGGCGGATCGAGGGCGACTACGAGACCAGCACCGATGAGTTCCGGGAACTGTTCGAGAAGTTCCTGTCCGTCGTCGACCCGGCGCAGGTACGGGCCCTGATCATCGGCCAGTGGGGCGAGGCGTACGAGGAGAGCGCCCCGGTCGACATGCTGGTCGAGTTCGCGCCGAGCTTTTCGGCCCTGCGGGCGCTGTTCCTCGCCGAACTGACCATGGAGGAGTCCGAGATCTCCTGGATCCAGCAGGGCGACATCACCCCGTTGTTCACCGCCTTTCCGGAGCTGGAGATCCTGCGGGTGCGCGGCACCGAGGGACTGGAACTCACCCCGCTGCGGCACACCAACCTGCGCGAGTTCGCGATCGAGTCCGGCGGGCTGCCCGGCCGGGTGGTGCGGCAGGTGGCCGAGTGCGACCTGCCGGCGCTGACCCACCTCGAGCTGTGGCTCGGCACCGACAACTACGGCGGCGACGCCACCGTCGACGATTTCGCCCCGATCCTGGCCGGTGGCCGGCTGCCGGCGCTGCGTCGCCTCGGGCTGCGCAACGCCGAGATCGCCGACCAGGTCGCCGCCGCGGTGGCCGGCGCGCCGGTCGTGGCCCGGCTCGACGTCCTCGACATGTCGCTCGGCATGCTCGGCGACGACGGTGTCGCCGCCCTGCTCGCCGGCCAGCCGCTGACCCACCTCAAGCGCCTCGACCTGCACCGCCACTACATCAGCGACGAGGTCGGCGCGCGGCTGACCGGCGAACTGCCCGGCGTCGAGGTCGACCTCTCCGACCAGCAGAAGGACCGCCCCGGCGACCGCTACGTGGCCGTCTCGGAATGACACCCCCGCCCGTGCTGGTCGTGGTCGGCAACCCGGACAACCGCCGGGTCACCGGATTCCGGGCCGCCGCGGCCGGCGGCTGGCCGGGCCGGCTGGAGGTGCTGCCCTGGCGGCGTCTCGTCATCGGCCCGGTGCGGCTGCCGGCCGGAGCCGTCGTCCGGATCGACTCCCCCGGTGAGGACGCCGAGGTCGACCGGCTGCTGCGCGGTGCCGCCCGACCGGCCGAGCACGGCGAGATCGTCGGTCTGGCCGCGTGGCACCGGGGCCTGGGCGTCGCCCTCGACCATCTCACCACGGCCGCGCGGGCCGCCGGGGCGACGCTGCTGAACGCGCCCGACGAGATCCGCACCATGTTCGACAAGCGGGCCTGCCACGCCCGGCTCGCCGCCGCCGGGGTGCCGGTGCCACCCGCGCTGCCGACGGCGCCACGCGACCACGCCGAACTGCGGGCCGCGCTGCGCGCGGCGGGCTGGTCGCGGGTGTTCGTCAAGCCGGCGCACGGCTCGTCCGCGTCCGGTGTGCTGGCGCTGGAGTTGGCCGGTGGCCGGATCCGGGCGACGACCTCGGTCGAGCTGGCCCCCGGCGGGCGGCTGTTCAACTCGCTGCGGGTACGCACCTACCAGTCCGAACGGGACGTCGCCGCCATCGTCGACCGGCTCGCCCCGGACAACCTGCACGTCGAGCGCTGGTTTCCCAAGGCCGGGCTCGGCGACCGGGTCGTCGACCTGCGGGTGCTGGTGGTGGCCGGCGAACCGACCCACGTCGTGGTGCGGTCGAGCCGGGGGCCGCTGACCAACCTGCACCTGGGCAACGCCCGCGGCGACCTGGCGGCGGTCCGGGCCGCGATGGGGCCGGCGGCATACCGGGCGGCCCTGGACACCTGCGTCCGCGTGGCGGACCGCTTCCCGGGAAGTCTGCACGTCGCGGTCGACCTGCTGCCCGGGACCGGCTGGCGACGGCACGCGGTCGCCGAGGTCAACGCCTTCGGCGACCTGCTGCCCGGGCTGCGCGACGACGCCGGGCGGGACCCCTGGGCCGCACAGTTGCACGCCCTGCGCACCGGCCGGTTCGCCGCCCCGACCGCGGGGCACACCACGGCCGGCCGCGTTCCGCACCGGGTGGCGGCGTGAAGGACCTCGTCGGCAGCCACGACCTGCTCTTCATAACCCTCGACACGCTGCGCCACGACGTCGCCGCCGAGCTGGTGGCCGCCGGTCGCACCCCGACCCTGGCCCGGGCGCTGCCCGGCGGGTCCTGGCAGCGGCGGCACAGCCCGGCGAGCTTCACGTACGCCGCCCACCAGGCGTTCTTCGCCGGCTTCCTGCCCACCCCGACCACCCCGGGGCCGCATCCGAGGCTGTTCGCCGCCGCGTTCCCGGGCAGCGAGAGCACCGGCGGCGACACCTGGGTCTTCGACGCGCCCGACGTGGTGAGCGGGCTGGCCGCGGCCGGCTACCACACCGTGTGCGTCGGCGGTGTCGGCTTCTTCAACCACCGCTCGCCCCTCGGCCGGGTGCTGCCCGGTCTGTTCGCCGAGTCGCACTGGGAGCCGGAGTTCGGGGTGACCGCGCCGGCCTGCTTCGAGGCGCAGCTCGACCGGATCGCCACGGTCGTGCCGGGGGTGCCCGCCGACCGGCCGCTGTTCCTGTTCGTCAACGTCGCCGCGCTGCACCAACCCAACCGGCACTACCTGCCCGGCGCCGATGTCGACAGCCGGGACAGCCACGCCGCCGCGCTGGAGTACGTCGACCGGCACATCGGCCGGCTCTTCGCCCTGGCGACCTCGCGCGGCCGCCCGTGCCTGGTGCTGATCTGCGCCGACCACGGGACGGCGTACGGCGAGGACGGCCACACCGGACACCGGGTCGCCCACGAGGTGGTGTGGACGGTGCCGTACGCCGAGTTCGTGCTCGATCCGGGGCAGCGGCAGCCCTCCGGCACGGCGGCGCCCTCTGGCACGGCAGTGGCGTCCGGCGACGGGCGGGCCGCCCCGTGATCGACGGATCGCCGTACCAGGGCTACCTCTACGCCTATCCGCACAAGACGGCGTACCGGCCGCTGCGGCCCCGACCGGCGCTGCGCGATGTGTGGGCGGCCGAGCCGACCGACGCGCTCATGCTCTACCTGCACCTGCCGTTCTGCGAGATGCGGTGCGGCTTCTGCAACCTGTTCACCCGCGCCAACCCGCCGGCGGAGCAGGTCCGCGCCTACCTCGACCAGTTGCGCCGCCAGGCGGCCCGGGTCGGTGGGGCGCTCGGCGGCCGGCCCGGAATCGCCCGCATCGCGGTCGGCGGCGGCACCCCCACCTATCTGACCGCCGGCGAACTGACCGAGATGTTCGGCATCCTCGCCGACTTCGGCGCCCCGCTCGGCGCTGTCCCGACGGCGGTGGAGACGTCGCCGGCCACGGCCACCGCCGACCGGATCGCGGTGCTCGCCGAACACGGCACCACCCGGGTCAGCATCGGGGTGCAGAGCTTCCTCGACGGCGAGGCGCACGCCGCCGGCCGCCCGCAGAAACGGGCCGAGGTCGACCGCGCCCTGGCCACGATCCGCGCCCACGACATCCCGGAGCTCAACCTCGACCTGATCTACGGCATCGGCGGCCAGACGGCACGGACGTGGGCGTACTCCCTCGACGCCGCACTCGCCTGGCGACCGGAGGAGATCTTCCTCTACCCGCTGTACGTACGGCCGCTGACCGGCCTGGGCCGAAGGATCCTGCCGCTGTCGGCCCCCACCGGTCCGGTGCCGGCGGCCGGCGGCGAACCGGCCGGGACCGGGACGGCCGGCGGCGAACCGGCCGGGATCGGGACGGCCGGGACCGGGCCGGTCGGCGCGGCGGGCGGGGACCCGTGGGACACCCAGCGGCTGGCGCTGTACCGGCAGGGCCGCGACCACCTGCGCGCCGCCGGTTACCGGCAACTGTCGATGCGGCACTTCCGCCGTGCCGATCTGCCCGACGATGACGCACCGGACTATTCGTGCCAGGACGACGGCATGGTCGGCCTCGGCTGCGGCGCCCGCTCCTACACCGCCGACCTGCACTACTCGTTCGACTACGCGGTCGGCATCGGGCAGGTCCGCGCGATCATCGACGACTACCTGCGCCGCCCGGCCGCCGACTTCGACCACGCCGAGGTCGGGTTCCGGCTCGACGGCACCGAGAAACGCCGCCGCTGGCTGGTCAAGTCGCTGCTGCGGGCCGAGGGCTTCGACCCGGCCGGCTACCGGGACCGGTTCGGCGCCGACCCGGGCGACGACTTCCCGCAGCTCGACACCCTCGCCGTGCGTGGCTGGCTGCGCCGGGAGGCCGACCGGCTCACGCTCACCGACGCCGGCCTGGAACGCTCCGACGCGATCGGCCCGTGGCTGGTCTCCGGCCCGGTACGCGCCGCCATGGCGGAGCACGTGCCGCGATGAACCTGTCGATCCTCTACCGGGGGCCGCTGGCCAGTTGCAACTACGACTGCCCGTACTGCCCGTTCGCCAAGCGCCGGGACAGCCGGGCCGAGTTGCGGGCCGACCGCGAGGCGCTGACCAGGTTCGCCGACTGGGTCGACCGCAATCCGGACGACGACCGGATCTCGGTGCTGTTCACCCCGTGGGGGAGGGCCTGACCCGGTCCTGGTACCGCCAGACGCTGACCCGGCTGTCCCACCTCCCGCACGTCGACCGGGTCGCGATCCAGACCAACCTGGCCTGCCGGCTCGACTGGGTCGCCGACACCGACCGGGACACCCTGGCCCTGTGGGCGACCTACCATCCCGGCCAGGTGCGCCGGGACGCCTTCCTCGCCAAGTGCGCGACCCTGCACGACCTCGGCGTACGCTTCTCGGTCGGCGTCGTCGGCCAGCCCGGGCACCTCGCCGAGGCCAGGGCGCTGCGGGCGGCCCTGCCCGACGACGTCTACCTGTGGGTCAACGCCGCCGACGGCCACCGGTACGAGCCGGCGGAGGAGGCCGACTGGACCGGGATCGACCCGCTCTTCGGCTACAGCGTCCGGCCGCACGAGTCGGCCGGCCGGGCCTGCCGGGCCGGCGAGACGGTGATCTCCGTACGCGGTGACGGCCAGGTGCGGCGCTGCCACTTCGTCGACGAACCGCTGGGCAATCTCTACGACGGGTCGTACCGCGCCGCGTTGGGGCCCCGGCCCTGCCCCAACCAGCTCTGCGACTGCCACATCGGATACGTGCACCTGAGGACGCTGCCGCTCTACGACGTCTTCGCCGGCGGCGTACTGGAACGCGTTCCGGTACGCGACGCGACCTGGGGCGTGCCGGCGCGGGCCCTGCGCTGAGCCGCGGCGCGGGCCGATGTGAGTCGGGCGGTGCGGACCGGGGCCGTCTACCCGGTGGACCGGGCGGCGGCACCCGGCCGCACCGGCGGTCAGGTCTGCGCCAGCGGGGCGTACTGCTCCTCGGTGAGGCCGAAGGTCCACGCGACCCCGCCCCGCGCGGTTCGGGTGTCGGGCGGCACCCGGAGCCAGTAGGTCCGGTAGGTGCCGTCCGGCTCGGCCGTCGAGTTGACCACCTCGACCATGACCAGCGGCTCGTCGTCGCTGAGTTCGATCCGCCACAGCACGCCGCACTCGTCGCGGTGCAGCGCGCGGGCGTTGCTGTCCCGCAGATAGCGGTCGTAGCCGAAGTGCTCCAGCATCACCCGGCGGACCTCGGCGTTCTGCTCCGCCCTGATCCGTTGCACCGTGAGCTTCGGCAGTTCCCGCGCGACCTCGGCCGGAATCGCCATGCCACGCCACACGTGCAGGCCGTAGCCGTCCGGATAGGCCAGGGCCGGCCCGTCGCCGCGGTGCAGCCGGCCGACGTTGTCGCGCTCGGCCACCACCGGCCGCTCGGTCAGCACCGCCACCTGCTCGTACGGCCACCACCAGCCGGCCGAGGTGGCGACCCCGGCCAGCCCGCGCAGCCGCGGGTCGCCGTCGAAGGCGGACAGCCAGGCCGCCTCGTGCAGCCCGTAGACGGCGTCGAAGAGCGCGGACCGGGCCCGCTCGGTCAGCGGGTCGCGGACGTCGGCGACCAGGTCCTCGGCGAGCCGGGTGCGCAGCGGCGTGACCACCCGGTCGACGAGCAGGTTCCAGGTGCGCTGCCCGCCGGCCGCCCAGTGGGCCGCCCAACCGGCCGGACCGAGCCGCTCGGTCGCCGCCATCCGGGCCGCCGCCCACGGCGCGGTGCGCAGGGTGCCGCGGATCGCCTTGCCCGGCGCGACCTCGCCCGGTACGCAGCCCTGCGCGCGCAGGGCCGCCAGCACCTCCGCGATCGCCGTGGCGGTCCGGGTGGCCGGCGCGGCGCCGGAATCCGTACCGTCCGGGGCGTCCGCCGCCGGGTCGGCGGCGTCCGGGCCGGGCCTGGCGGCACCGGCGGGGGCAGCGGCGTCCGGGCCGGACCCGGCGGCACCGGCGGGGGCAGCGGTGAGCAGGGCGGCGGCCAGCGCGCCGGCGAACGGCGACGGCAGCCACACCACGTGGCGCGGGGCGGGCAGGCCGGCGGCGACGTACGCCTCCCGGACCGCGGCCTCCGCCGCCGGGCGGTCGGCCGGCGTGGTGCACAACCCGTGCTCGAGCCAGCGGTCGGCGAGGCCGGCCAGCGCGGCCGCGGCGGCGTCCTCGGCCGTCGCCGGCGTCGCGTCCAATGGTCCGGCGGGGGCCGGCGTCGCGTCCGGTGGTCCGGCGGGGGCCGGCGCGACGGTCACGGTCTCGATCGTCATCAGTCGGCCACCGGCCGCCACGCGCCGGGCACGTATTCGCGCTGCCGGATCACCCGGTAGGACCCCGCCGGCAGGGCGATCGGTCCGTGCTCCTCGTGGCTGAGCCGGCCGTAGCCCTTGACCAGCAGGAACGACGGGTCGCTCTGGTCGGGCAGCGCCCACAGCGTGACACCGGACCCGCTCACCACGTGCGCGTGACCGGTCGCCTCGCCCCGGGCGAGGACGAGCCGGCCGCGGGCGTCCCGGCCGGCCGGGACCAGACCGGGTGGCACGTCGGCGGGTTCGATGGGATGGACGAGGACATCACCCTGGCGGTACATGCACGCTCCCGGGGTCGTTGACGGACGCTTCGGAGGCTAGTGCCGCCGTACGACAACTCAGGCGGGCACGTCGGTGAAGTGCTCGACCACCGGCGGGGCGGCGAAGTGGGGGCCGATCAGCGAACGCCAGGTCGTGAACCGTTCGGTGGCCCGGAAGTTCTCCTCGTGGGCGGCGACCGAGTCCCACTCGACCAGCAGCACGAACCGGCTCGGCGACTCGATGCCGCGGGTCATCCGTACCGACCGGCAGCCGGGCGTCGTGACGAGCAGCTCGTGTCCCTTGGCGTACGCGGCGGCGAACTCGTCCTCGCGGCCGGCGACCACATCGATCAGGGCAACCTCAAGCACCATGTCCGGCAGCCTCCCACGCCCCGCCCCGCCGCCCACACCCCGGGTCAACGATCCGCGTGATCAGGGAGTAAATCGAGCGTGTCGTCGGCGGGGCGGGATCCAGACTCCCTGGTCACGCGGATCTTGCGCCTGGTGTACGGCACGCGAAGCCCTTTCGCCGGAGCTGAGTCCACCACCCCGGTTGCCAGCCGGCGGCAGCGCCGGTACGGGCGATCATGCCGCCTCGCCTCGGGTGACCGCCTGGGGCGGCGCTGCCGCCAGGTAGCCCGAACAAGATCCGCGTGATCAGGGGCCGCTGCCCCCGCCCCGCCGACGACACGCCCGAAGTACTCCCTGATCACCGTGATCAGGGAGTGGCGCATCCCGGCAAGATCCGCGTGATCAGGGAGTACGCACCACGGCTCGCCGACGACACGCTCGATTCACTCCCTGATCACGCGGATCAAAGGGGGTGGGCTAGTGTCCTAGGAGGGTCTACGGGGTGTGGGATGTGGGGTGTGTGGCGTGGCGCAACTATCGCGGGGGCTGAAGAGGCGGGAGGCTCGGGTCAGACCCGGTGGGCGCCGACCAGAGTCGCGGCGCGGTCGGCGGAGAGCGGCTCCTCGATGACCCGCCGCTGGGTGTAGCAGGCGTGCAGCATCCGGCGCCGGTCGGGGCTGTCCGGTGCTGCCGTCACGATCCCGATGTGGTGGATCGGCCGGCCGGGGCGGGCGAAGAAGTACAGGTCGCCGGGGCGTTCCGCGCCGAGCAGCAGGGGAGTGGTGGCGTCGGCCTGGTCGTCGGCGTCGCGGGGCAGCCGTACGCCGAACCGGCGCCAGGCCAGGTGCACCAGGCCCGAGCAGTCCACCCCGTACGCCGACACGCCGCCCCAGATATAGACGACGTCCCGCAGCCGGGACGCCATCGCCAGTACCTCGTCGGCGGTCGGCGGTCGGGTCGACACCGGGACCAGGTGGCCGTCCGGCGTCCACAGGGGCTGCCGGTGGCCGGGGGCGTGCACCGGCCGCCAGCCGTCGCGGGCCGGCCCGGCCGGGAGCAGTCGGGTGCCGAGGATGACGCCGTCGAGCACCAGTTCGCCGGCCGGGTCGGCGTGCAGGCTGGTCGTGGTGGCGTCGACGACGAGGGGCTGCGCGGGCGGGGTCTCCCGCGGTGCCGGGCTCAGCTGGGCAGTCGGCAGCCAGCCGGGATATCCGCGCGGGTCGAGTTTGGCGGCCGGCTGTTCGACGGCGACGACGCGGGCCCAGCCGTCGGCGCGGACCTCCTCGACCAGCACCCGCTCGCCGAGCAGGAGTTGGCTGAGCACGCACTCGCCGACCTGCTGGTCGCGGTTCATCGCGGAGATCCAGGCGGGGATGTCGGTGCGGTCGGCCAGGGCGGGCGCGTCGACCGCCCGGGTGGTTTCGGGGCTGGCCCACAGTGTCGCCACGGCGACCCGTACGACCGCGTTCCGGCCCGCATCGAGCGTCATGCCCACCGCCACCCCTCCAGGTTGCGCGACTCCCGCCCTTTTCCGGGAATTGCCGAACATCCGGAAAACCGACCATACGAAAGTTTCTTGCAATGAACAACGATGGTTCGGATGTTGCCTTCAGCTCAGGCCGACGTCGAGCCCCGGACCGGCGGGCAGTACGACGGTCGCACCCTCGTAACGAATTCCACCCACCACCGGTGACGACGCCAGCCACCACGCGGCGTCCAGATCGGACACCGCGGTCGTGCCGTACGCCGCGACCAGGCTCGCCGCCGCCCCCAACCCGATCGGGCCCTCCATCATCGAGCCGACGACCGTGCCGATGTCGTGGGCCGCCGCGAGGTCCAACAGCGTACGCGCCGGTGCCAGCCCGCCGCACTTGGCCAGCTTGACGTTGACCATGTCGGCGGCCCGGCGCCGGATCACCTCGACCAGGTCACGTACGTCGAAGACCGCCTCGTCGGCCAGGATCGGGGTGTCGACCCGGTCGCTGACCCAGGCCAGCCCGTCGAGGTCCCGGCGGGCGACGGGCTGTTCGACGAGTTCGACGTCGAGGCCGGCGTCCTCGATGCCCCGGATGACGCGTACCGCCTCGCGGGGCAGCCAGCCCTGGTTGGCGTCGAGCCGGATGCGGGCCGCCGGGCCGGCCGCCGCCCGTACGGCGCGTACCCGGGCCAGGTCGCCGGCGGCGTCGGTGCCCACCTTGACCTTCAGCACGGTGAATCCCTCGGCGGTGCGGGCGGCGGCGGCCGCCGCGAGCGCGTCGGGGTCGCCGGCGGCGAGCGTGACGTCGGTCGGCACCCGCAGCGTCGTGCCGCCGAGCAGGCGGACCAGCGGCAGGCCGGCCCGCCGGGCGGCCAGGTCGTGCAGGGCGACGTCGACGGCGCACTTGGCGGCCTCGTTGCCGGCCACCGCCCGCCGGGTACGGGCGCAGTTGGTCAGCAGGTCGTCGGCGTCGAGTCCGGCCAGTGCGGGCCCGAGGACCTGCGCGACGCAGGCTTCCGCGCCGGCGATGGAGGCGCCGGTGACCTGCCACACCTGGGGCGCCTCGCCGAAGCCGGACCGGCCGTCGGCGTCGACGACCTCCACGATCAGGGTCTCGAGGGTCGTGGCCCGGCGCAACGCGGTCACGAACGGGGTGTGCAGCGGCGCCGAGAGCCGGTGGGTGCGTACGGCCGCGATCGTCATGCCGGGCACCCTATCCAGCCGGGGCGGGCCGCGCGGCCGGTGCGGTCAGCCGTGCCGGGCCAGCCACGCCGCCGCGGAGACGTCGGCGATGAGGCGGCGGGCGGCGGCGTCGTGGGCGGCGCGGTCGAAGCCGTCGGCGGCGGGGTCCGCGGTGGTGCAGACGACCACCGCGTACGGCGGCGCGTCGGCGGGCAGGACCACGCCGGCGTCGTGGCGTACGCCGGTGACCCAGCCGCTCTTGTGCGCGATCGGGACGTCCGGCGGCAGCCCGGCCGGCAGGCAGTCGCGGTGTTCCTGGGCGCGCAGCACCTCGAGCATCTGGACGCAGTGCGCGGGGGCGGCCAGCGGGCCGGGGCGGGTGGCGCCGGCGGCGATCGTGGCGAGCAGCGCGGCGAGGTCGGCGGCGGTGACCAGGTTGGTCAGGCCGGCGTCGCGGGCGGCGTAGTCCTCGATGCCGCGGGCGGTGACGCTGTGCCGGGCGCCGGCGAGCCGCCACACGTCGGCGGGTCCGGCCAGCCCGACGTGGGCGAGCACGATGTTGGTGGCCAGGTTGCTGGACCGCACGATCATGCGGCGGGCCAGCCAGCGCAGGGTGGCGGTGCCGCCGAGGCGGGCCCAGACCGCGGGGTCGTTGTCGTAGTCGGCGGTGCATCCGAAGCGGGGTGCGCCGGGCCGGGCGGATTCGAAGTCGTTGCGTACGGCGACGGGCCGGTCGGGGTCGACCGTGCCGGCCTCGGCGGCCCGGTGCAGCGCGACGAGTACGGCGATCTTCATGGTGCTGGCGGCGTAGTGGGTGTCGTCGGGCAGCCTGGTGTAGGCCGGTGGGGTGTCGGGGCGCCCGACGTAGGCGGAGACGGTGCCGGCCGCGGCGGCGAGCCGCTGGTCGAGGTCCTGCGGAATCACGGGGTGACGGTAGCCGAGGGCACCGACGGGGGCGCCCCGCGACCGGCGGGTCGCGGGGCGCTTCCGGGGTTGGTGGGTCGCGGGGAGGTCAGCCGGCGTGCTTGCGCCGGGCGGCGGCCCGGCCGCGGGCGGTCTGGTCGAGTACGACCTTGCGCAGCCGGACGGCGGCCGGGGTGACCTCGACGCACTCGTCCTCGCGGCAGAACTCCAGGGCCTGCTCCAGGGACAGTTTGCGCGGCGGGATCACCTTCTCGGTCTCGTCGGCCGTCGACGAGCGCATGTTGGTGAGCTTCTTCTCCTTGGTGATGTTGACGTCCATGTCGTCGGAGCGGGAGTTCTCCCCGACGATCATGCCCTCGTACACCTCGGTGCTCGGCTCGACGAACAGGGTGCCGCGCTCCTGGAGGTTGAGCATGGCGAAGGAGGTGACGGCGCCGGAGCGGTCGGCGACCAGGGAACCGTTGTTGCGGGTGCGCAGTTCGCCGAACCACGGCTCGTAGGACTCGAAGACGTGGTGCAGGATGCCGGTGCCCCGGGTGTCGGTCAGGAACTCGGTGCGGAAGCCGATCAGGCCGCGGGCCGGGACCAGCCACTCCATCCGGATCCAGCCGGTGCCGTGGTTGACCAGCTGCTCCATCCGGCCCTTGCGGGTGGCCAGCAGTTGGGTGATCGCGCCCAGGTATTCGTCGGGGGCGTCGATGGTGAGCCGCTCGACGGGTTCGCAGGTCCTGCCGTCGATCTCCCGGGTGACGACCTGCGGCTTGCCGACGGTGAGTTCGTAGGACTCGCGGCGCATCTGCTCGACCAGGATGGCCAGGGCGAGTTCGCCGCGGCCCTGGACCTCCCAGGCGTCGGGGCGGTCGGTCGGCAGCACCCGCAGGGAGACGTTGCCGATGAGTTCCTTGTCGAGCCGGTCCTTGACCATGCGGGCGGTGACCTTGGCGCCCTTGACCCGGCCGACCATCGGGGACGTGTTGGTGCCGATGGTCATCGAGATGGCCGGCTCGTCGACGGTGATCAGCGGCAGCGGGACCGGGTTGTCGACGTCGGTGAGCGTCTCGCCGATCATGATCTCGGGGATGCCGGCGACGGCCATGATGTCACCGGGGCCGGCCTCTTCGGCGGGCTTGCGCTCCAGGCCCTCGGTCATCAGCAGTTCGGAGATGCGGACCCGCTCGGTGGTGCCGTCGGTGCGGCACCAGGCGACGGTCTGGCCCTTGCGGATCGTGCCCTGCCGGACCCGGCACAGCGCGAGCCGGCCGAGGAACGGCGACGCGTCGAGGTTGGTGACGTGGGCCTGCAGCGGGGCTTCCTCGTCGTACGAGGGCGGCGGGATCGTGTCGAGCAGGGTGCGGAACAGCGGTTCGAGGGAGTCGCTGTCGTCGGGCACGGAGCCGTCGGCGGGCTGGGTCAGCGAGGCGATGCCGTCGCGGGCGCAGGCGTAGACGATCGGGAAGTCGATCTGGGTCTCGTCGGCGTCGAGGTCGAGGAACAGTTCGTACGTGTCGTCGACGACCTCCTTGATCCGCGCGTCGGGCCGGTCGACCTTGTTGATCACCAGGATGATCGGCATCCGGGCCTTGAGCGCCTTGCGGAGCACGAACCGGGTCTGCGGCAGCGGGCCCTCGCTCGCGTCGACGAGCAGCACGACGCCGTCGACCATGGTCAGGCCGCGCTCGACCTCACCGCCGAAGTCGGCGTGTCCGGGGGTGTCGATGATGTTGATGGTGAACGGGCCGGTGCCGTCGGCGGGCAGGTAGCGCACCGCGGTGTTCTTGGCCAGGATCGTGATGCCCTTTTCCCGTTCCAGGTCCATGGAGTCCATGACCCGGTCGGCCATCTCGGCGCGGGCGCTGAACGCACCGGCCTGGCGCAACATGGCGTCGACGAGGGTTGTCTTTCCATGGTCGACGTGGGCGATAATGGCGACGTTGCGGAGGTCGGTGCGGGTCTGCATGCCCATATTTTCCCGGTAGCCTGCCGCCGGCCCCCGTCGGGGTCACCCTGAGGTGGCCCGGATCTCCGTGGAAATCGCTGCCTGTCGTCGTCGTCTGGCTGGCATGCTGGCGTCCGTGGCGGGGGAGCGACATGCATGACCTTCTGATGCGGTTGGCGGACCTGCCGCCCGGGTTGATCTACGTGGTGGCGGCGGCCCTGGTGATGGGCGAGACCGCGCTGCTCCTCGGCCTGGTCGTGCCGGCCGAGGGGACGTTGCTGCTGGTCGGCTTCCTGGCCTACACCGGGACGTTGCGGCTCGGTCCGGCGCTGGTCGTCGTGATCGCCGCGGCGGTCGTCGGTGACGCGCTGGCGTTCCGCGCCGGCCGGCGGTACGGGCCGCGGCTGCGGGCCAGCGGCTTCGGTGCCCGGGTCGGCGAGGAGCGGTGGGCGCGGGCCGACCGGATGCTGGGTCGGATGGGCGGGCGGGGCATCGCCGGGGCACGGTGGGTGGCGTTCGCCCGTACGTTGGTGCCCCGGCTGGCCGGCAGTGCCGGCATGTCCTACCGGCGGTTCGCGCCGTGGAACTTCGTCGGCGTGGTGAGCTGGGTCGGCGGCTCGGTCGTCGTCGGCTATCTGGCGGGGGAGTCGTACGCGGCGGTTTCGCACTATCTGGGGCAGGCCACCGCGGCGGTGCTGTTGATGCTGGCGTCGCTCGTCGCGATCGTGCTCGCCGGCCGGTGGCTGGGTCGCAACCCCGACCCGGTGCGCGCCCTGCTGACCCGGGCCGGCCGGCTGCCGGTGCTGCGCTTCGCGGCGCACCGGTCCGGCGCCCTGTTCGCCCGGCTGACGGCGCGGGTCGGATCCGGGTGGGCGCTGGTGGCGAACCTCGCCGCCGGTCTCGCGCTGCTGTTCGTCGGCGGGCTGGTGCTGGCCTGGGCGGTGTCCACGGTGGTCGACGGCAGCGGTCTGTCCGGTGTGGACTCGGCCATCGCCGGCTGGTTCGCCGGACACCGCACCGACGGCGCCGTCGAGGTGGCGCTGGCGTTGATCGGCGCGCTGCGCGGCTCGCTCCTGATCGCGGTCGTCGGGATGCTGGCGCTGGCGCACGGCTGGCGGACCCGGGCGTGGCGCGACGACCTGGTCGGCGTGGTCGGTACGGTCGGCGCGTTCGTGCCGCCGGTCCTGCTCGCGGTGGTGGCCGACCTGACCATCCTGGACGAGTCGGCGGGGGGCGGCCCGCTGCCGGCGGCGCTGCTGCCCGGCCAGAACGTGGTGGCGTCGGCGAGCCTGTGCACGCTGGCGTGGCTGCTGTCCCGGCGGGCGCACTGGCCGGCGGCGGTGGCGGCGTGGACCGGGGCCGCGGTCGGGGTGGCGACGATCGCGGGCGCCCGGTTGTACGTCGGCTGGAGCACCGCCAGCGAGACGGTGACGTCGGTGCTGCTCGGGGTGTTGTGGACCGTGGTGTTCATGATCGCCTGGGCGACCCGCGACCGGGCGGTGGAGCGTCCGGTCGGCGTCGGCACCGGGCCGGCCGTGGACGGCGGGCGGGTCGGCGGCGACGGGCCGGTCGTCGGTGTCCCGGGCCCCGAGCGGCTCGAGCCCGGCAGCACGGGCCGCCTGGACGCCGCCGCGTACCGACCGGCGCGGGCCGCGGACGGCCTGGCCTGACTGTGAGCATGGCGGGGCACACGTGATCATCAGTTGCCCGGCAGTTCGACACGCCGTACCTATAACGGCGGAACAACCAACGATCACCACGCACCGCCACGTCATGAAGGGCGCATCGGCCCGGGCCGGTGCGGCGTCCGGTTTGCCCGGGCGGGTCCCGCCCAAGGTCATCCGCTGTTATGGTGCGTCCCGCGCCGGTCCCGACATGCCATGACCTGGGCGGCGGGCGGTGCGTACGGCCGGCCGCCCGGCTGCGGAGGCCCCGGTGCCTGGACACGACACGGGAGGGGCGTCCGATGCGGACACGGGCACGTCGCACACTGGTGGTGCTGGTCGCGGCCGTGCTGGCGGTGGCCGGCTGCGGCGGTGAGACCGCCGGCGGCGACCCGGCCGGGGGCGAAGCTCCCGACATCGCCGCGGAGGTGGCGCAGGAGACCGGCGCACCGACGGAGTCGCCCACCCCGCCGCCGCACGTGCAGGGGTTCGGTGCCGCGCCCACCCCCAGCGCCAGCCCGACGCCGAGCGCCACGAAGTCGGCCCGGCCGAAGCCGACCCGTAAGCCGCCGGTCGAGGCGAAGCTGCCGCCGGCCGTTCCCGCGCCCGCGCCCAGCGGTTGCAAGCCGAAGTACGTCGGTACGCAGGCCACCCGCGCCCAGGCGAAGGCGGCGCTGACCGAGGCGGCGGGGCGGACGTACTGGCCGACCTCGGCGCCGGGCATCCGGGTGCCGGTCAACCTGGTGAAGGCCGTCGCCTGGCAGGAGAGCGGCTGGCAGTCCAACATCATCGCCTGTGACGGCGGGATCGGCCTGATGCAGGTCATGCCGGACACCGCGGCGTACGTCAACATGCGGTTCGAGAAGAACTACGACGTCGACGACTACCGGGACAACGCGACGCTCGGCGCCAACTACCTGGCCTGGCTGATCAAGTACTTCGGCGACGTCTACTTCGACGGCGACTACACGCTGACGTACGACGGGGAATGTGCCAGCCACACCGCGCCGTGCCTGGTCAACGCGGTGCTGGCGGCATACAACTTCGGCTACGGCAAGGTCGACACCGCCGACGGTCTGGTGATCCCCAACCCCCGGTACGTCGAGAACGTGCGGGCGTTGACGACCGGCTGCGAGTGCCTGGCGTTCTAGCCTGGCTGCCGCGGCAGCCCCGCCCCGCCCCGGCCGACCGGCCGGGGCGGGGGTGTCCCGTCGGGTCAGTCGGACTTGGCGCGGGCGAGGGCGCTGGGCCACCAGAATCGGCGACCGACGGTGACGGCGATGGCCGGCACCAGCAGGGTGCGGACGAGCAGGGTGTCGAGCAGCACCCCGAGGCCGACGATGATCCCGAGTTCGGTGAGGGTGACCAGGGGGAGCACGCCGAGTACGGCGAACACGGCCGCGAGCAGGATGCCGGCGCTGGTGATCACCCCGCCGGTGACGGCCAGCGAGGTCAGCATGCCCTTGCGGGTGCCGAGGGTGAACGCCTCCTCGCGGGCGCGGGTGGCCAGGAAGATGTTGTAGTCGACGCCGAGCGCGACCAGGAACAGGAACGCCAGCAGGGGCACCGAGGTGTCCAGGGCGGCGTAGTCGAGGACCTTGGTGAACAGGAAGTTGCCGGCGCCCAGGGCCGCGAAATAGGTCGCGACGACGGTGGTGACCAGCACCAGCGGGGCGACCAGTGAGCGCAGCAGCACGATCAGGACGAGCAGGACGACGACCAGCACCAGCGGTACGACGACCTTGAGGTCGCGGATGGCGGCGTCGCGGGTGTCGAGGTTGCTGGCCACGGTGCCGCCGACGAGCGCGTCGGCGGCGGGTACGTCGTCGACGCGCTCGCGCAGTTCGCGGATCGTGTCGAAGCTGGCGGTGCTGTCCGGTTCGGCGTCCAGCACGACGTCGATGGCGACGAGCTCGGCGGTGCGTTCGGCGACGCGGGCGCTGGCGACGCCGGGGGTGTCCTGGACGGCGGTGAGGAGTGGCTGTTCGCTGCCGGCGTTGCCGATGACGCTGGTCGGGTCGGCGGAGCCGGCGGGGAAGTGGCGGGCGAGGGTGTCGAGGCCGTCGATCGATTCGGCCTGGACCCGGAACTGTTCGGTGCGGCTGAGGCCGAGCCGGGCGTCGCTGAGGCCGAGGGCGAGGAGGGCGAGCACGGCCAGGGAGCCGGCCAGCACGGCGCGCGGGCGGCGGGCGACGAGACCGCCAACGCGGGCCCAGATGCCGGAGCGGGCGGGGTCGGCCTGCCCGGCGCGGGGCACGAACGGCCAGAAGAGGCCACGGCCGCAGACGGACAGTGCGGCGGGCAGCACCACCAGGCCGTACGTGGCGGCGACGGCGAGCCCGACCGCGCCGGCGACGCCGATCGCCCGGTCGTTGCCGAGTACGGCGGTGAGCAGGGTGAGCAGGCTCAGGCAGACGGTGGTGGCGCTGGCGGCGATGGCCGGTCCGGCCGACGACAGCGAGCGGCGCATCGCCTCGCGCCGGTCGTCGACGCGGCGCAGCTCCTCGCGGTAGCGGGCGATCAGCAGCAGGGCGTAGTTGGTGCCGGCGCCGAAGACGAGGACGTCGACGATGCCGGTGGTCGACGGGTCGATCGGCAGTTCGATCGCCCGGCTGAGCATGGCGATCAGGCCGTTGGTGACCACGTCGGCGGTGCCGACGACGGCCAGCGGTACGAGCCACAGCCAGGGACTGCGGTAGGTGACGATCAGCAGCAGGGCGACGACGACGACGGTGACCAGCAGCAGCCGGAAGTTGGCGCCGTCGAACGAGGAGGCGATGTCGGCGGTGAATCCGGCGCCGCCGCTGACCTGCGCGGTCGACCCGGCGGGCAGGCCGTCGGCGGCGGTGGCGCGCAGCCGTTCGACGGTGGCGATCGTGGTGTCGGTGTCGAGGTCGGCGGGCAGCGGTACGGCGAGCAGGGCGGCCGCCCGGTCGGGGGAGAACACCGGCGGGGAGACCTGGCCGCCGGCGGCCTCGGCGCTGAACGCGGCGGCGTCGGCGGCGATGGCGGCCTCGTCGTCGGCGGTCAGTGGCTGCCCGCCACGGGAGTAGACGACGAGAGCCGGGTTGAGCTGGCCGCTCGGCAGCTGCCGTTGGAGTTCGGCGACCTGGACGGATTCGGCCGTGTCGGGCAGCGCGGCCGTCGGGTCGGTGCTTTCGTAGGCCTGGCCGCCACCGAGGATGACGGCGGCGGAGAACACGGCGGCGACGAGCAGCACCACCCAGGCGCTCCACCGGCCGCTGACGATCGCGCCGATCCGGCCGCCGATCCTGGTCGGCCGGTGGTCGCCGGCGGGGTCCGCCGGGTCGTCGCCGGTTTCGGTGTCCGTCCGGCCGGAGGTGACCTGTCGCGCTGTCATTCACATCTCCCGATAGCCATGCTGACTTTTCCCTACGAACCACCGGCAACCAGGCGCGGTCTCCCGGCAGTCATGCCCGGTCTCCCGAAAACCATACTTGCCGATTATCGAGTATCTCGACGATCGAGATTATCGGCGGCTCCGGTAGAGTGCAAATCAGGGTGGGGCAAGGCATCGAGACAAGGAGGGCGGCCTCGGTGACGCACGAGATGTACCGGCCGCGCGGCACACGGCGCGAGATCCTCACCGCGGACATCGCCACCGACCTGCGCCGACTCACCATCGACTCCGAGCACGTCGGGCACGCCTTCGCCAACCTCCACGGGCTCGGCGCCACCGATCTCCAGGCGCTCATCGCGGTGATGGACGCGGAGCGGGAGGGCAACCCGATCACCCCGGGCCGGCTCGGCGAGCACCTCAACCTGTCGTCCGGCTCGGTCACCGCCCTTATCGACCGGCTGGAACGCGCCGGCCACATCCGCCGCGACCGGGACACCGTCGACCGGCGCAAGGTCTTCCTCCGCTACGCCGACCGGGGCGCCCGCGTCGCGATGGACTTCTTCCGCCCGCTCGGCTGGCGCACGGAGGGGGTCATGGCCGGCTACACCGACGACGAGCTGACGGTCGTGCACCGGTTCATGCGGGACATGGCCGCGATGATGCGCCAGCACCGCGACGACGTACGCGCCGGCCGCCCCACCGGCCCCGCGCCCGGGAGCGACGCACCCGACCGGGCCGCCCCGGCCGGCCGACCACCGGGCTGATGATCTCCGCGCTCGCGGCCGGTCTCGCCGCCCGCCTGCTGCGGCTGCCCCGGGAGCGCGGCCGCCGGATCGTCCACCGGGCCGGCCTGCGGGTCCGGGCCCGCGACGGGGTCAAGCTCCTCACCGACCACTACGCCCCGGACCTGCCGGCGGCGCCGACGGTCCTGATCCGGACCCCGTACGGGCGGGGACTGCCGACGCGGATACTCGGCCGGCTGCTGGCCGGGCAGGGCTTCCACGTGGTGGTGCAGTCGTGCCGGGGCACCTTCGGGTCCGGCGGGGTGTTCGAACCGTTCGCCCACGAGCGCGCCGACGGCCTGGACACCGTCGACTGGCTGCGCCGCCAGCGCTGGTACACGGGCGGGTTCGGCATGTTCGGCATCAGCTACCAGGGGTTCGTGCAGTGGGCGCTGGCCCCGGACGCCGGCCCCGACCTGCGCGCGATGGTCGCCGTCGCCGCCGCCTCGACCAGCCGCGACTCGACGTACGCCGGTGGGGCCTTCTCACTCGACAGCGTGCTGACCTGGGTGGAACTGATCCAGGCGCAGCGGGTGCCGTGGCTGGCCCGGCAGGTCGAACTGAAGCGGGGGCAGCCGGGACTGGTCGCCGGGCTGGCCCACCTCCCGCTGGCCGAGGCCGACCGGATCGCCACCGGCGCGCCGGTGCCGTTCTTCCAGGACTGGCTGCGGCACCACCGGCCGCGGGCCGCGTACTGGCGCGACCGGGTCTTCGACACCCGGATCACCGAGGTCGCCGCGCCGGTCGGCATGGTCACCGGCTGGCACGACATCTTCCTGCCGGCGCAGCTGGCCGACTACGCGCGGCTGCGGACGGCGGGCCGGGGGCCGTACCTGACGGTCGGGCCATGGACGCACGGCAGCCCGGGGCTGTTCGCGGCGGCCGTACGCGAGGGGGTGGCCTGGCTGCGCGCGCACCTGGCCGGCGAGCCGGCCGGTCTGCGCGCGGCACCGGTACGCGTCCACGTCGGCGGTGGCGGCGGCTGGCGCGACCTGCCGCGGTGGCCGCCGCCGGCGACGCCGGTGGCCTGGCACCTGCAACCGGGCGGCGGGCTGGACCCGGCCGTGCCGCCGCCGTCGACGCCGGACCGGTTCCGTTACGACCCGGCGGACCCGACACCCTCGTCGGGCGGACCGCTGCTGGTCGCCCAGCGGGCGGGCACCGTCGACAACCGCGCCCTGGAGGCCCGGCCGGACGTGCTCACCTACACCAGTGCCGTGCTGCGCGTGCCGGTCGAGGTGATCGGTCCGGTCGCGGCGGAGATCCGGGTACGCGGCGAGCTGCCGTACTTCGACGTCTTCGTCCGGCTGTGCGACGTGGACCGGCGCGGGCGGTCCCGGAACGTGTGCGACGGCCTGGTCCGGGTGGTGCCCGACCTGTTCCCGACCTCGGACGACGGGGTGGTGGCGGTGCCGGTGACACTGTGGCCGACGGCATACCGGTTCGCCACCGGCCACCGGCTGCGGGTGCAGGTCAGCGGCGGCGCCCATCCGCGCTACGCCCGCAACCCCGGCACCGGAGAACCGCTGGGTACGGCGGTCGTGCTGCGCGCCGGCGACCGCGAGATCCACCACGATCCGGAGCACCCGTCGGTGGTCCTGCTGCCGATCCTCGAACCGCGCTGAACTACCACTTTCAGGTGTCTGGTTCACCGTTTCCACACCCGTCACAAATCCGACAAATAACCTGCCTTGTCAGGTGTCGGTAGCCGCGCCGTCGCCCGTACGAAAGGGGACGACGTGCGCGTCGCGACCACGACCACGGTGCTCATCGCCGGCCTGTCGGCCATCCTCGTCGTACCCGCACCGGCCGTCGCGCGGACCGGCGCGCCGACCGCGACCGTACGCGTCGACGGGTCGCTCAACGTCCGCGCCGGCGCCTCGACCGCCGACCGCCTCGTCGGCACCCTGCGCGACGGCACCCGGGTCACCGTCACCTGCCAGGTCTACGGCGAACAGGTCACCGGCACCCAGGGCCGCTCGGCGAACTGGAACCTGCTTTCCAGCGGCCGGTACGTCGCCGACGCCTACCTCCGCTGGACCCCGTCGCGGCCGGCCGTGGCCTGGTGCGGCGGCAGCAGCGCCGCCGTACCCACGGTGCGCACCGGCGGCGGGCCGCTCAACGTGCGGGCCGGCGCCGGTACCGGCCACGCCCGCGTCGGCACGATCGCCGAGGGCAGCCGGCTGACCGTGGAGTGCCAGACCTGGGGCCAGTCGGTGGCCGGCGCGGTACGGCGCAGCAACGCCTGGAACCGGCTGTCGGGCGGCCGGTTCGTCGCCGACGCGTACGTCACCTGGAACCCCGCCGCCCCGAACCTGCCGTGGTGCGGCCAGGCGCCGCCGACCGTGCCGACCAGCGACCGCAACCGGTTCATCCAGCGGATCGCCGAGCCGGCCCGGGCCGGCTTCCGCCAGTACAAGGTGCCGGCGTCGGTCACCATCGCCCAGGCGATCCAGGAATCCGGCTGGGGCGGCAGCGGACTGACCCGCCGCGACCACAACTACTTCGGGATCAAGTGCTTCGGCGCACCGGGCCCGATCGCGGTCGGCTGCCGTTCGTACGCCACCACCGAGTGCGAGGGCAACCGGTGCTACGACACCACGGCCAGCTTCCGCGCCTACCGCGACGCCACCGGCTCGTTCGCCGACCACGGCCGGTTCCTCAACGACAACAGCCGCTACCGTCCCGCGTTCGCCCACAGCAATGACCCGGACCGCTTTGCCACCGAGATCCACAAAGCCGGGTACGCCACCTCGCCGACGTACGCCACGAACCTGATCAGGCTGATGAAGCAGTACGACCTCTACCGCTACGACCGGTGAGGCCGCCGTCGGGCCGGCCCGGACGAGGTCCGGACCCGACGGTGGGTGGGATGCGGTGGATGGGATGCGGCGGGTGGGGTGCGGTGATGGCCGCCCACCCGCTATTCTCCTAGGTTCGGGAAAACAAAAGAACCGCATGCGAAATGCGGTTCTTCGCAGATTTTATCGAACAGGGAGACAATTTGTCAATCTCGTCCAGGGCCGCCGCCGACCAGCGCACCGACGAGGTCGACCGTGAGCAGGCGCACGTCTCGATGCTCTACCAGCGGCTCGACGCGATGCGCGACCACGCCGCGAAACGCCTGGCCAGGGCGCTGCGTGAAACCGGCGGTACGCCACAGGCCAGGTCGCAGCGCGACACCGCCACCGCCATGTACCGCGAGCAGGTGGCACAGTTCGACGCGGTCGAGAACGGGCTGTGTTTCGGCCGGCTCGATTTCGACGACGACCGCACCGCGCACGTCGGCCGGATCGGGATATTCGACGAGACCCACGGCCACCGGCCGCTGCTGGTCGACTGGCGGTCGGACGCCGCCCGGCCGTTCTACCTCGCCACCGCCGCCGCCCCGCACGGCGTGGCCCGCCGCCGGCACATCCGCACCAGTGGTCGTACCGTGGTGCACCTCGACGACGAGGTGCTCGACCTCACCGCCGCCGACCCGGCCGGCAGCACCGGACTGGCCGGCGAGGCGACCCTGTTCGCCGCGCTCGGTGCCGGCCGGACCGGGCGGATGCGCGACATCGTCGAGACGATCCAGGCCGAACAGGACCAGATCATCCGCTCCGACGTCGCCGGTCTGCTCGTCGTCCAGGGCGGCCCCGGCACCGGCAAGACCGCGGTCGCCCTGCACCGGGTCGCCTACCTGCTCTACACCCACCGCCGGGAACTCTCCACCCGCGCCGTCCTGGTCGTCGGACCCAACGCGACCTTCCTCAACTACATCTCCCAGGTGCTGCCGTCGCTGGCCGAGACCGGCGTGCTGCTGTGCACGCCCGGGGACCTCTTCCCCGGGGTGACCGCCCGCCGCGACGAACCCGCCGAGGTGGCCGAGATCAAGGGTCGGCCGGTGATGGTCGACGTACTCGCCGCGGCGGTCGCCGACCGGCAGCGGCTGCCCGACGAACCCGTCGAGATCAACGTCGAGCAGGACACCCTGCTGCTCGACCCGGCGGCCATCGCCGCCGCCCGGACCCGGGCCCGCCGTTCCGGCAAGCTGCACAACCTCGCCCGGCCGATGTTCGACACCGAGATCATCCACGCCCTCGCCGCCCAACTCGCCGCGAAGATCGGCGCCGACCCGCTCGGCGGCGACAACCTGCTCGACGAGGCCGACATCGCCGAGATCCGGCGCGAACTGCGGCGCGAGCCCGAGGTGCTCGCCGTACTCGACTGGTTGTGGCCGATCCTCACCCCGCAGCAACTCGTCGCCGGCCTGTTCGCCTCGGCCGCCCGGCTCGCCGCGGCCGCGCCGCAACTCACCGCCGCCGAGCGCGACCTGCTGCGCCGCGAACCGCGCGGCGGCTGGTCACCCGCTGACGTGCCGCTGCTCGACGAGGCCGCCGAACTCCTCGGCGAGGACGCCACCGTCGAGGCGGTCCTCGCCGAACGGGAACGGCAACGCCAGATCGAGTACGCCGAAGGCGCCCTGGAGATCGCGATGGGCTCCCGCTCGATCGACGTCGAGGACGAGGCCGAACCGGAGCTGCTCGCCGCCACCGACCTGATCGACGCCGACCGGCTCGCCGACCGTCACGGGTACGGCGAACAGCTGACCGCCGCCCAGCGCGCCGCCGTCGACCGCAGGTGGGCGTTCGGGCACATCGTCGTCGACGAGGCCCAGGAACTGTCCCCGATGGCCTGGCGTCTGCTGATGCGCCGCGCACCGAACCGGTCGATGACGGTGGTCGGCGACGTCGCGCAGACCGGCGA
The DNA here is from genome assembly GCF_018324255.1 of Polymorphospora rubra. GTDB lineage: Bacteria > Actinomycetota > Actinomycetes > Mycobacteriales > Micromonosporaceae > Polymorphospora > Polymorphospora rubra. The sequence goes on along the minus strand of NZ_AP023359.1, from coordinate 296,376 downwards.
CCTCGGCGGCACCTCGTCGTGGGCGCAGGTCTTCGAACCGTACGTCGCCGACCGTTGGCGGCTCGCCGAGCTGCAGGTCAACTACCGCACCCCGGCCGAGATCATGTCGGTGGCCGGGCGCCTGCTCGCCGACATCGACCCGACGCTCACCCCACCCCGGTCCGTACGCGAGACCGGCGTACCGCCGTGGGCCACCCGGACCGTACCGGCCGAACTGCCCGCGCGGCTCGTGGACGCGGTGTCCCGGGAGGCGGCCGCCGTCGCCGACGGCCGGCTCGGCGTGATCGTGCCCGCCGCGCGACTCGCCGAACTGGGCCGGGCGGTCGCCACGGCGGTTCCCGACGCGACCGCCGGCGACCGGTCCGACCTGGTCGACCGGGTCGTCGTGCTGACCGTACGCCAGGCCAAGGGCCTGGAGTTCGACTCGGTCATCGTCGTCGAACCGGCCGAGATCGCCGCCGAGTCGCCGCGCGGCGACAGCGATCTCTACGTGGCGCTGACCCGCGCCACCCGCCGGCTCGGGATCGTCCACGGTGGAGAGTTGCCGGCCGCTCTCGCGGACCTGGCCGATCGGCCGACCTGATAACCCCGATGTCCTGATCGGGCGGGCTCCGCGCCCCCGTACCGTGGATCCATGGTGGACTGGCCGGTGGTCGTCGGGACGGCGGGTGTTCTCGGCGTGGCCGTCGCCGTGATCGTTCGGGTCCGGGCCGTCGGCCGGCGCAAGGACCTGGTCGACGGCGCGCTGCGGGACCGACGGCCGGCCCGTCGGGCCTGGTCGGACGACCCGCCGGTGCGGGAGATGCCGGCCGAGGCCGAGGTGATCGCCGAGATCGCCGAACTGCTCGACCGGGGCAAGTGGCGCCAGGCGACTTATGTGCTGCGTGGGCACACCGGCATGGCGGGCGAGGACGCCAAGCGGCTGGTCGCCGAGATCGGGGCGGGCCGGCACCCGGCCACCTGGCCGGTCCGGACGCCGGGCGTCGGGGACGACTGGGAGTTCGACCCGTTCATCGTCGACCGGGCGCTCACCCTCAGGAAACGGGGCCGAAAGGCGGACGCCGTACGGCTGCTCTGCGAGCGGCTCGGCGCGCCGCTGTCCGAGGCGACCAAGCTCGTCAACTGAGGGCCGGCAGGCCGGCGGCGGGCTGGCAGCTCGCCGGTAGCGTGAGGCCATGGAATGGTTCGGGGCCCTTGTCGCGATCGTGGTCGTGGTCGTACTGGTGATCGGTGTGATCGTGTTCGTTGCCGCCCGCCGCCGTCCCGGTGCCGACCTGGTCGGCAGCGCCCTGGCCGAGCGGGCGCGGTACGGTGCCGGACCGGCCGGCGTCGTCGCCGGACCCGAGGGGGTCGAAGGTCTCGATCGTCTCGACGCCACGGACCGGGCGCTGGTCGCCGATATCCTGGAGCTGCTCGGCCGGAACCGGAAGATCCAAGCGATCAAGGTCCTGCGGACGCGGCGCCCGATGGGCCTGGCCGAGGCGAAGCAGGTGGTCGAGCAGATCGGGGCGGGCCGCGTGCCGGCGCGCTGGCCGGGCCAGCCGCCCCGGTTGCCGGAGGTCGCCGACCGGTCGGTGGTCGACCGGGCCACCGACCTGAAGCGTCAGGGCCGGCTGATTGACGCGGTCAAGTTGGTCCGCGCCGAGACGGGCCTTTCCCTGCGCGAGGCCAAGGAGATGGTCGACGTCCTCTGACTGTGCGCATGGCGGGGTCGGTTCGTCAGCGGTGGGCTGATGCGGGTGGTGGGCGTGCCCCCTTGTTTGACTGGCTTCGTGTCTCGGGGCGGGACTCTTGTTCGCCCGCTCCCCGCTCCACCGGCCCCGCTCCACCGGCCCCGGTCCACCGGCCCGGCCGGAGGCCGGATACCACTGTCACGCCCCACAGCGAATCCGTTGTGCGTACGCCGGCTGTGGACCGCAACACCTCGGGGGTCCTTCCTCGGCAAACCGCCAGGGCACCCGTGATCATCTGCTGCCCAGCAGTTCGACACGCCGTACGGACAACGGCGGAACAGCTAACGATCACCACGCACCGCCACGCACCGCCACGCCACGCCACGCCACGAGAAGCGTGTGGGTGGCCGCCGGTCGACGCACCACAGGAGCGTCCCGGCCCTCGCGCCACGACACCCCTCCGTCCAACCGATCCATGCACTGATCAACGACCACTTGCACGAACCGGTTGAACCCGAGCCGGCGAACGGGGGAGAGAACTGCAAGATCGCGGGAGTACGGGGGCGGGGCGCGAAGCGTCCCGCCCCCGGGGACTCAGCGGCCGCCGAAGAAGTTGTTGCCGGCCATGCCGCCCTGGCCCATGCCGAAGCGGCCGGCCATGTCCGTGCCGGCGAGCGCGTTGTACGGCGGCATCAGCTCCGCCGGCTGCACGACCACCATGCCCTCGCCGCTGAACTGCATCTGCCAGCTCTCGCCGGTGTTGCCCCGAGGGCGCCACACCGACGACGAGGTGACCGCCGCCTGCATGCTGACCTGGAGGCTCGACGACCAGGCGATCACCGCGTCGGCGTCGGCGAAGTAGTAGTTGCTGGGCGTCACCCGCATCACCAGCGGTTCGCCGGTGGTGGTGACGGCGACCTTGCCGTGCCCGGTCAGTTCGATGTTGTACGAGCCGGCGCTGGCGATGTTCACCTGCGACTCGATGCGGACCACGTCCCACCGCAACTGCTTCTCGAACGCGAGCACGTTCTCGCCGTCGACGGTCAGCCCGTCACCGGTCAGGTCGAGGATGTGGATGTCCTGCGCCTGGTTGGCCAGGAAGACGCTCCCGGAGCCGGACACCTTCATCAGGTTGAGGCCCTCGCCGGTCATGTAGCGCGAGATGTGGGCGCCCCAGTGCTCGTGGTGCCCGTCGAAGTTGACGCCGCCCTGGTAGGCGATCATCGCGCCCTTGCGGGCGAAGAACTCCGTCATCCCGCTCTGCTGGCCGAGGTTGGCCTTGAGCATCTTGGTGTTCTGGAGCACGAACTTGTCGGTGCCGCCGACTTCGGTGTTGGTCAGCAGGCTGCTCTGGTACATGTCGTCTTCTCCTTCGCCGTATCCCGCTACCGCTGACCGTCAGCCCCGGGCCGAGAAGTTGGGGCGCTCGTCCTCGCTCGGCTGGACCATGACGAAGCCCTGCCCGGAGAACCCCAACTGGAACGCCTCGCCGGAACCACGTCCGAAGAGACCGCCCAGCCGGGCGGTGCGCCTCGGCTGGACGCTGAGCCCCTCGGTGAAGGCCACCAGCGCGTCGGTGTCGACGAAGGTCGGCGCCTCCCGGGTGTCGAGGACCACCGGGGTGCCCTTGCTGGTCAGTGCCACCCAGCCGTGGCCGCGCAGCACGACGTTGAACATGCCCATGCCGGAGAGCATGCTGACGCCCTTCACCCGCTCGATGCCCCACTGGAGGGAGGCGTCGAAGGCGAGGATGTTCTTGCCGTTGACGCTGAGCGCCTCACCGGCCAACTGGAGGACGATCACGTCCTTGCCGTAGTCGGCCAGGTAGAGCTCGCCCTGACCGGTCGCGACCATCAGCGGTACGCCCTCACCGGTCGCCCACGAGCGCGCCATCTGGCCCAACTGCGGTGGGTTGGGGTTGAAGTCGATCAGACCCTCGTACGCCACCATGGAGCCGGAGCGGGCCATCAGATCCTGCCCGGGCGCCATCATCACCTTGGCCATCTTGTAGCCGTGGGTGCTCATCCGGTCCCGGATCTGCGTCTGCCCATAGTGCTGGAGCAACGGACTCTGCACGGCGAACCCCTCAGACCTCGTACGGCTGAACTACGACAAAGTGGCCCTGGAGGCCCATGAACTGCAGTGCGACGGACTCGCCGCTGGCGCCCGGGTAGATCTCGCGGGAGATCCGTACCTGGGTGGACACCGACACCCGCATCCCCGCCGTCCAGGCGACGACCGCGTTCATGTCGGCGAAGGTCGGGCCCTGACACTGGAGGGTCAGCGGCGTTCCCTTGGTCATCACCACGACCGTGCCCTGGCCGGACACCACCAGGTGGAACATCCCGCCGCCGGGGATGCCGGGGCTCTCGATGCGCTGCACCTGCGTCTGGAGGCTGGCGTCGAAGGCCAGCACGTTGTTGGCGTTGACGCACAGCGAGTGGCCCTGCAACTCGACGATGTGCAGGTCGGCGGCGTCCTCGGCGAGGAACACCTCGCCCTGGCCCTTGCAGGTCATCAGCTTCAGGCCCTGCCCGGTCGCCGCGTTCTCGAAGAACGCCTTGAGCCCGCCGGAGCCCTTGTAGGCGAACTCGATGTCGCCCTGGTAGGCGACCATCGAGCCGCGCCGGGCGTACGCCTCGGGGCCGAGGGTCACCTTGACCAGCTTCTTGTTCTGCTGGGTCCACCGGCCGGTGGTCGCCGTCTCCCGGTATTTCTGGAGGCTGACCATGACACCGGGCTGCACCGGCTGGGCCTGCGACGGCAGGCCGGGGCCGAACTGGCCGGGCTGCTGCGCGTAGCCGGGCTGCTGCTGCGGGATGCCCGGCTGCGGTGGGTGGCCGGGCTGTTGGGGCGGGTAGCCCGGCTGCTGCGGCGGCGGGAAGCTCTGCCCGGGCTGCTGGTGGTAGCCGGGCGGGGGCGGCGGAGGTGGCGGCGGGGTGAAGCCGGTGTGCGCCGGGGCGGCGTGCTGCTGGGGCGGTGGCGCGAACGACGGTGCCGGCTGCTGGGGCGGCGGGGCGAACGACGGTGCCGGCTGCTGCGGTGGCGCGAACGAGGGCGCCGCCGCCGGCGGCGGGGCGGGCTCGTCGTCGACCTCGCCGCCGTACGAGCGGATCAGGTCGGCGAGTCCGCCGGCGAAGCCCTGACCGACCGCGCCGACCCGCCAGACGCCCTTGCGGTAGAGATCGGTGATGATGATGGCCCGCTCGGTGCCGAAGTCGGCGCCGGTGAAGCTGTAGCGCAGCACCTCCTGGCCGCCGGCGACGAGTCGCAGGTAGCCGGACTGGATCTGGCTGGCGCTGCCGGAGCCCTCGATCGCCGCGCAGAACGACAGCTTGTGGATCTTGTCGGGGACCCGGTCGAGGGTCACCCGGAACGAGTCGGTGTCGCCCGACTGCTCGCCCAGCTTCTGGATCGCCCCCTCGGGCGACTTCGGCTGGTTGAAGAAGATGAAGTAGGAGTCGTCGGAGAGCTTGTCGGCGGCGTCCAGACCGAAACACGAAATGTCCCAGGTCAGGCCCGGTGAGACCAGTTGGATACCGACGTATAGGTCGGTTCCCGCGGTCAGTGCCGACAATGGGCTCTTCTGACCCCGCGTGAATGCCTGAGACACGTGATCCCCTCAGCTACGACGTGGTGTTCCTGATGAAGTTAGCGCCGTCCGGCAAGTCGCGGCGAGCCGGCCGTGCCGGTCGCGCCGCCCAGCGGCATGGCCCCGATCGGTCGGTATCGACCGGGGACGAAACCCGCCCGGCCGGGCGGCGGTTCAGCGTCCATCGGCCAACCGGTCGAGTACGGCGTCGAGCGCCGCACCGGATCCGACCGGATCGGGTGTGAACGTCCACGACAGCCCCACCCAGGGGTCGCCGACGTGGTCGTCGGGTACGGCGGCCAGCCGTGACATCGACCGCCACAGCGAGGACACCAGTGGTCCGAGCGTCGACGAGTCGGCCGGGTCGGCGACCAGGAGCAGGTTGACCCCCGCGCCCGGACCGTCGTTGATCAGGTACTGGATCTGCGCGATCGACCGCTCGTCGAAGCCGAACGGGAAGTCGTGCAGCACCAGCAGCCGGCGGCCGCCGTCGAGCAGCCCCGGCGGCAGAGCCGTGTCGCCGGACCGCAGCGCCATCTGGATCAGGTCGACCCGGGAGACCAGGTTGTCGAGCAGTTCGGCCAGTTCGGCGGGGGTGGTGGCCGGCGGTGCGGCCAGCGGGCCGGCGCGCAGGCCGCGTACGGCTGCCCCGCCGCCGGCCAGGTCGGCCACGCAGACGCCGAGGCCGCCGGCCGGGTGGGCGGCGAGCAGCCGGGCGATGATCGACCGGGCCAGCGCGGTCGCCGCCGCCCGGTCGGTGCCGGCGGCGTCGATCCACAGCGGTCTCGCCAGCGGCAGCCGGAACATCAGCGGAATCCGCAGGTCGGGGTCTTCGGGCAGGTGCAGTTCACCGACCCGCAGTGCCACCGCCGTCTCGTCCGGTGGCTGCCAGCCCCGCCACGCCGGGCTGTCCCAGCGGGCCATCGTCGGTGGCAGGGTGCCGTCCAGTTCGCGCAGTTCGGCGCTGAGCTGGGCCACGTCCCGCCGGTGGTCGGCGGTCGCCCGGGCGACCAGTTCGTCGTGCCGGCGGTCGGCCGCCGCCCGCGCCGCCGCGGTCTCCGGCGAGTTACGGGCCCGCGGGTCGTCGAGCAGTCGGCCGACCTCGTCGTCGCGGCGCTGCTCGGCGTACTCGGTCGCCGACCGCAGCGCCGAGGTGCTGCGGGCGGCGTCCTCGAAGATGCTCCACACCTGCTGGTAGAGCCGCTCCGGAGGCGGCCCGCCGACCGGCGTCGGCGCCGGTTGCGGCGGCTTGGCCCGGTCGGCCGGCCACGACGACGCCGGCTGGGCGGGCGCCGTCGCCTGCGGACGGGGCGGCTGCGCGGGCGGCGCCGGTGGTTGTGCCGGCGGCGCGCCGGTGCCGGCCGCGACCGGGCTGGCGGTCGTCACCGGTACGGGCACCGCCGGCGCCGGCTCCTCCTCGACCTGTACGCCGCACGCCGCCGCCAGCTCCGCCAACCCGCCGGCGTAGCCCTGTCCGACGGCCCGGATCTTCCAGGCGCCGGCCCGGCGGTAGAACTCCCAGGCGATGACGGCCCGTTCGGAGTCGAGGCCGGTGACGACGAACGTCGCGACCGCCACCCCGTCGGCGCCGCTGATCCGGGCGACCGGCTCCGGGCCGGCGCCGAGCGTCGGCGCCGAGGCGTCGACACTGACCGCCACCAGGACCTTGCCCACGTCGGCCGGTACGGCGCCGAGGTCGACCTCGACGCACTCCGGTTGCCCGGCGACGGGCCGGCACGACACTCCCGGCCCGTCCGGCTGGTTGTAGAACACGAAGTCGGCGTCGGTGCGTACCCGGCCACTGTCGGTGAGCAGCAACGCCGACAGGTCGGCCGGCCCCGGCGTCTCGACGGTCACGCGGAGCCGGGCCACGGTCAGGGGAGCGTTCTGTCCCTTGACGAGGACCTGCGCCATCACTCTCTCCTCGGTGGCGATCTAGCGGGTGGCAGCCACGGTCACAGGAAGCGGCCCAGCATGGGGATCAGCTCCAGGGGCTGACGGCCCTGGATCGGCTCGCCGATGGCCATCATCTTCCAGACGCCACCCTCCCGGTAGACCTTGGCCATCACCATGCCGGTGGTGCCGACACCGCCCGAGAGCGTATAGCGGGCCAGCTCCTGGCGGGTCGTCTCGTCGACGAGCCGACAGAACGCCGCCTCGACCTGCTCGAAGGTGTGCCCCTGGTACGACGTGACGACGAACAGCACCGTCGTGACGTGGGCGGGCACCCGGGCCAGGTCCACGATGATCGACTCGTCGTCGCCGTCACCGTCGCCGGTGCGGTTGTCGCCGGTGTGCGCGATCGACCCGTCCTTGCTGCGCAGCTGGTTGTAGAAGGCGATGTCGATCGGCTGCTGGTCGGCGAACAGGATCGCCGACGCGTCGAGGTCGACGTCGATCTCCCGGCTGCCGAACAGGCCGCGCCGCTTGATCGGGTCCCAGCCGAGGCCCATCCGGACCAGGGTGAGCTGGACACCGTTCTCCTTGCGCAGCGACACCCGCTCGCCCTTGGAAAGGCTGACCGGGGCGCCCGGCCGACCCAGCGTCTTCTCCATGGAGATCGGGGCGGCGGCCGGTGGCTGCGGCGCGGCCGGCTGGGGCGCCGGTGGCTGCGGCGCCGGTGGTGCCGGCGGCGGGGGCGGGGGTGCGGCCTGCGGCGGGGTGTACTGCGGCGTGGGGGCCGGCGGCGGCGGGGTGTACTGCGGCGCGGGCGCCTGCGGCGGCGGTGAGTACTGCGGCGCGGCCGGTGGGGGCGGTGGCGGCGGCGCGTGGGTGACCGGCGGCGGGGGCGGCGGGGCGACCGGCGGGGGCGGCGGTGGCGGTGCCTGGGTGACCGGGGGCGGCGGCGGCGGGGCGACCGGCGGGGGCGGCGGTGGCGGTGCCTGGGTGACCGGGGGCGGCGGCGCGGCCTGCGGGGCCGGCGTCGGGGCCGCCGCCGCGGGTGCCCCGTCGACGACGACGCCGTGGTCCTGGATCAGGTCGGCGAGCCCACCGGCGTAGCCCTGCCCGACCGCCCGGATCTTCCATGCCCCGGCCCGCCGGTAGAGCTCCAGAGCGATGACGATGCTCTCCGTGTTGAGCCCGGTGACCGCGTAGTTGACCAGTTCGGCACCGGACCCGTCGTAGACCCGGGCGGTGGGCGGCGCCACCTGGCCGAACCGCTGCCCCTGCCCGTCGACGCTGACGACGATCCGGACCTTCTCCACGTCGGCCGGCACCGCACCGGTGTCGACCGAGATCTCCCACGGCTGCCCCGGAGAGGGCTGGCGGCAGGAGACCCCCGGCCCGGTCGGCTGGTTGTAGAAGACGAAATCGGCGTCGGTACGTACCTTGCCGTTCGCCGCGACCAGCAGCGCGGACAGGTCGGTCGGGCAGGCGACCTCGACCACGACCCGTACCTGGGGCGCGGTCAGGGCGGTGTTCTGCCCCTTGACCAGGGCGGTGGACATCTTCGTCTCCTCGTGGTGTCAGCGGGGTGCCGTGGACGTCGGCCGGTCGATGGTCTGTTCGCCGTACCATTTCGCGATCTCGTCGCCGGCGGCGGCGCCGGAGGACGCGGTGGTCCGGCAGTGTGGTGCGGTGAATCCGGTCAGGTGCAGTTCGCCGTGCGCGGGCCGGATGGCGGCGTCGGCGGCCCGCAGCATATCGGCGTCGAGCAGCGAGTCGCCGCCGGCGACGACCCGACCGGCGGCCAGCCGTTGCGCGACGTGGGCGACGGCGGCGGCCTTGTCCAGGCTGGACGGCAGCAGATAGAGCTTGCGGCCCTGCAGCGACACCCGCCAGCCGCAGGCACCGGCCCACTCGCCGGCCTCGGCGGCGAACTCCGGCAGCCATGCCTCGCGGGTCTCCACGGTCAGGTAGAGGAAGAAGTCCTCGACCGCGCGCACCGCGGCGAAACCGCGCCGGCCGTGCCAGTCGACGCCCTGCCGCCAGACCGCGTCGAAGGTGGCCGCGGCGGCGGCCATGTTGCGGCGGACCTGCCGCTCCCAGACCGGGTCGGACTCGCCGTCGACGAGCAGCCGGGCCCCGTTGCAGACGATGGCGTGCGACGGCGCCCGGCCGGGCAGCCGCAGCCGCAGGTACTGCGGGACCGAGCGGGTGGTGGCCGGCACCACCACCCCGGCCGCGGCCAGGTCGGCCCAGCGGGCGGCGGTGTCGACGGTCATGTAGGCGTACGTCCGGTCGCCGTCGATGTCGACCGGGACCAGGTCGGCGGGGTCCGGGCGCGTCGTGCCGGCCGCCATCGCGCGTTCGGAGAACAGCACGGTGCCGTCGAGGTCGGTGGCGATGACGGTGCTCACGACGTCACGTCCGTCGGGTCGGCCGCGCCGCGTGGCCGGATCAGACCCACCGCCGAGTACGGCAGGTCGGCGACCTTCTCCACCGGTACGCCGCGCTGCTCGGCGAGCAGCAGTACGTGTCCCAGGTCGGCGACGGCGTCGGGGCGGATCAGGACCCGCCACGGCACCCGGCGCAGCAGCACCCGGGTCGTCTCGCCGACCCCGGGCTTGAGCAGGTTGACGTTGTCGAGCCCGTACTCGCGGGTCAGCCGGACCGCGGTGTGCCAGCCGCTCCAGTCCGGGGTGCGGTCCGACGCGGCCAGCGCCGGCCAGTCGGCGGCGACCCGGTCGGCGACGGCCGGGAACCGGTCGGTGATCCGGTCGAGCAGCAGGTTGGAGACGTCGGCGTCGGCGAGGTGCCGGTAGAACTTCGCGCCGTGGAACTGCTCCGGCCCGATCAGCCGTTCGTTGAGCACGGTGCGCGACACCAGTCCGGACACCGTCGAGTTCAGGCACGCCGACGGGATCAGGAAGTCGTCGCGGGTGCCGAAGACGGTCACGCAGTTGCCCGGGTCGGCGAGCACGGCCAGGGTCGGGTCGAAGACCAGCCCGTCCTGTTCGGCCAGTACGTCGAGCGCGGCCCGCAGTTCCCGGCAGATCGCGCCCTTGCCGGTCCACCCGTCGACGAACATGACCTGGGCCGGGTCGTGGTGCCGGGCCAGGTATCGCATCGCCACCCGGTCGATGCCGCGGTCGCGCACGATCGACACGGTGTAGTGCGGCAGCGTCACACCATGGGCGTACCGCGCCCAGCGACGCATCAGGATGCCGATCGGGGTGCCGGCGCGGGCCAGCGACACCAGCACCGGTGCCTCCCGCTGCGCCAGCACCAGTTCGGTGACCACGCCGACCGCGTGCGCGACGCGTTCGGCGGACTCGGCCAGCGCCGCGTGGAACAGGTCCAGGTATTCCCCGGACGGCTGGTATTCGGTCGGCAGCGACTCGGCGTAGTGGGCGGCGCCGGACTGGATCCGTGCCTCCCGCTGCTCGACCGGCGCCTCCAGTTCGACGTGCGACAGGTCGGTCAGCAGCCAGGTGACCTCGGCCGCGTCGTACGAGGAGAAGTCGGGCCCGTACAGCGGCGTGGGCAGGGTCATCGGGGCTCCTCCCGCCCCGCCGGTGGCGCGGCCACCGCCGGAACCAGATCGGGTACGACAGCGACGGTGACGCCGCCGCTGACCGCGCGTAGCGTCGGCACCAGGCCGCCGTCCTGCCACAGCCGCTCCGTGTCGGCGGTCCGGTCGACCACCAGCACGATCCGGTCGAACGGTTCGGCGGCGCGCGGCGGCGCGACGTTGTAGACGAACCGCACGCCGTCGATCTCGTGGTCGTGGGGTGGGAACACCAGCGTGGTGCGGATCGCGTAGCCGGGTTCGTCGACGGCCAGGACCGGCGAGCGGGTGGTGGAGGAGAACCGGACGGGCCCCCGCCGGGTCTGCGCCAGCCGGCAGGCCAGGGCGAGCGGGGCGTACATGAGCTCCTCGGTGCCGAGGACCAGGATCCGCGCGTCGTCGGGCAGCCCGGCGGCGACCCGGTCGGCGAGCCGGGACACCGCGTCGGCCAGCGCCGGCCGGTGGTGGGCGGCGAATCCGTGCCGCCCGCCCTCGGGCAGGTCGGCGGGCCAGTCGGCGTCGACCCGGGAGACGTCCGACGGTGCCGGCCGGGTCGCCGGTGCCGTCCCGGCCGGCGGGTGCGGGTCGGTGGCGGGCTGGCCGCCGTCGACGGCGGCGACCAGGGCACGGCCGCGTTCGAGCACGTCGTCGGGGAGGGCGACCTCGCCGGTACCCAGCGACACCACGTCGACCCGGGCGCCGAGTTCGGCGCCGAGTTCGGCGAGCACCCGCCGGTCGGGGCTGGTGCGCAGGTCGAGCAGGGCCGCCACGACATAGTGCGCGCGGGGCCGTACGGCGTGCAGGGCGCGGATCGTCGCCGCCGCGGTCCGCCCGGTGGACAGTTCGTCGTCGACGAGCAGCAGCGGGCCGGGCCGGTCGAGCCAGCCCGGGTCGGCCGGGAGCAGCAGGTGCTCGGTGGCGTGGCTGTGGGTCTCGTCGAAGCGGCCGAGCAGCGGCACCCCGGGCACCGGCCGGCGGGTGGAGTGCAGGTAGTCGGCCCCGGCGAAGACGTCGGCGACGACGTGTCCGAGGGCGGTGGCGGTCTCGGCGTAGCCGAACACGAGCGGTGGCTCGGGCAGGTGCGCGACGCCGGCCGGCGGGATCCCGGTACCCGGGGCCGGCGCACGGTCCGGCCCGATCCCGGGTAAGGAGCCGGGCCGGGTGTCGGTGTCGGCCAGTTTCGCGCCGAGTAGTTCGGCGACGCGCCGGCCGAGCAGCCAGCCGGCCGTGTAGACCACCCGCGGGTCGACCGGAATGTGCTTGCCGAGCACCTCGGAGACGATCAGGTGGGCCCGGCGCGGGTTGCGTCGTACGGCCAGCCCGGCGAGGTCCGCCAGGCGTGGCGTGTCCGCGGACGCGTCGGAACCGGTGGCGTCGACGAGCCGTACGCCGAGACGTTCGGTGACCCAGGCCCCGGACCAGGTCGGATCGGTGTGGCTCAAGCGGCGAGCTCCGGGCTGACGGTGGCGTCGAGGAAGTCGACGAAGCCGACCCCCTCGGCGGCCACGCCGAACACGCTGGCCCGCAGCAGGGTCTGCTCGGCCCACGGGCGGTGCGGCTTGACCTCGTTCATCTTGTTGCCGTAGAGGCTGCGCAGCACGCCACCGCCGAGGCCGCCGGCCGAGTCGTCACAGATCGCCACGGCGTCACTGTATTCCTCGTGGCTGACAACACTGAGGGCGTGCACGGCCGCCGCGTGGCTCGGATGGATGACGGTCTTGCCGTTGAGTCCGTTGGACCGGTCGAGCAGCAGCTCCCGGATCAGGCCGTCGAGCGCCTGCCGGACCAGGTGGCGGCGCAGCATCCGGCCACTGGCGTCGTGGTCCTCGAACGGTGTGACCCGCAGTTGCGGCTTGAGGACCCGTTCACCGCCGGCGAAGTACTCCCACACCGGGCCGGTCACGAGATAGCCGGTGCCGTCGCGGCGGGCCATGACGTTGATGATGTCGGTCAGCACGGAGGCGACGACGCCGATGTCCCAGGCGGTCAGTTCGGCCGGTCGGCGCAGGCCGTAGACGCTGCTGAGGTCGGTCGCGCCGACCCGTACGGCGAGGATCAGGTCGCGGTTGAGGTCGAGCAGGTGCCGGATCGCGAGCAGGGTGCCCTGGCGGGTCTCGGCGTGCGCGATCTCGGGGGTCTCCAGCACCGGCATGGCGTACAGCGGCCGGCCGCTGGCGTCGGCGATGTCGCGTACCGCACGCAGCCCCGCCAGGCCGGACTCGTCGGCGCGGAACTTGGGCAGGACGAATCCGCTGAGCACCCCGAGGTCGTCGCCGAGCCGTTCGGCGAGCCGGTAGATCTGGTCGGGGTGGCGGACCCGGACGAAGAGCAGCGGGCCGTCGGGGCGCTGCTGCGCGACCTGCCGTAGCTGCCGGGGGAGGTTGACCTCGGCCGCGTCGACCTCGTCGTCGCGGATGGCGTCCTCGAGGCAGCACACCATGCTCATCACGCCCTCGGCGTGGCACCGGGCGATGTCGGAGGCGAGCTGGGGCCGGATGGCGGGGGAGTAGAGGGTGGCACCGAGGGCCAGGGCCAACCGCTCGGGCGGGGAGTCCCGGGCGAAGTCGGTCGGGGGGCGGTGGAACAACGGGTCCGCCGCACCCCCGACCAGGTGGGAGAAGTAGCGCACGGCTGTCCTTTCTTCTCATACCCGGGACGGGGGCGCGGCGCGCCACGTGGTTGTGAGGGGCCCGCCGGCGGGTGGGGCCGGCGGGCCGGTGCGGGTCGGCCTGGCGGTCAGGCCAGGTTGGCGGCCACCAGCGGCATGAGTTCCTGGAACGTCCGGCCGCTGCCGGGGGCGCCGATGGCGGTGAGCGCCCAGCCGGCGCCCTGGCGGTTGACCCGGGCCATCACCAGCGCGGTGTGGGTGCCGGATCCGGTGAGGGTGAAGCGGGCCAGTTCACTGCCGTTGGTCTCGTCGACCACCCGGCAGTAGGCGTTGGCGACCCGGGAGAAGTCCTCGCCGGTGAACGAGTTGACGGTGAAGACCAGGGTCTGGACCGCGGCGGGCACCTGACCCAGTTCGACGATGATCGACTCGTCGTCGCCGTCGCCCTCACCGGTGGTGTTGTCGCCGGTGTGGACGATCGAGTTGTCCTTGCTGCGCAGTTGCCGCCACCACACCTGGTCGACCAGCCGACCCGAACCGTCGAGCAGCAGGCAGGACGCGTCGAGGTCGATGCCCCCGCCGCCGCCGCGCAGCTTGCCGAAGAATCCCTTGGCGGGCGCGGCATCCCAGCCCAGCCCCATCCGGATCCTGGTCAGGGTGCCACCGGGCTTTTCGAGCGAGACCCGCTGGCCCTTGGTCAATTGCACTGCCATGGTGCTGCTCCCTGCGTTGGTGTTCGGTCAGACCTTCGCGAGTTCGGAACCGGACTGGTCGGAGCCGGCGCCCGCACGGCGGTTGCGGATCACCGAGCTGGCGAACGAGGCGAGGATGAAGGCGAGGCCGATGAGGCCGGTGAAGATCTCGTTGATGTGGATGTTGATGGTCAGGATCAGGATCGTGGCCAGCGCGCCGATCGCCCAGTGCGCACCGTGTTCCAGATAGACGTACTCCGCCAACGTCCCCTTGTTGACCAGGTAAACGGTGATCGAACGGACGAAGAAGGCACCGACGCCGAGGCCGGCGACGATGATGAAGATGTTCGAGGTGATCGCGAACGCGCCGACGACGCCGTCGAAGCTGAACGACGCGTCGAGGACCTCGAGGTAGAGGAAGAGGAAGAACGCGGCCTTGCCGACGGCGACGGTGACCGGCTGGCCGCCCTTGGTCTCGGTCTTGGTCTTCGCGTCGGCCGCGACGGCCTCGGCCACCGCGTTGGTCGCCGGCACGCCGGGCGCGGTCGTCGGGTTCTTCGCGTCCTTCGACGCCTCGTCGTCCTCGGAGCCGTGGGTGACGTTCTCGACCAGGTTCTCGCCGGCCGACTCGAACAGTTCGCCGAGGCCCTTGACCAGCAGGTACGTCACGATGCCGTAGAGGCCGGAGGTGAGTACGGTCGCCGCGTTGTCGCCGGCCAGCAGTTCACCCGCGGCCAGCAGGACGCCGAGGCCGACGACGACCGACAGGTGGTCGAGCCGGCCGAGCTTCGCCAGCACCGCCTCGATCGGCTTGATCCACTTGATCTCCCGCTCCTCGAACATGAAGTCGAGGAAGATCATCAGCAGGAAGATGCCGCCGAACGCCGCGATGGCCGGGTGCGCCTCCTCCAGTGCGTGCTGGTAGTCGTCGGGCGAGTCGATGGCCAGTTGGAAGGCCTCGATCGGGCCGAGGCCGGCGGTGAACGTCACCAGCAGCACCGGGAAGACCAGCCGCATACCGAAGACCGCGATCGCGATACCGACCGTGAGGAAGATCTTCTGCCAGAACCGCGACATGCGTTGCAGCACGCTGGCGTTGATGACGGCGTTGTCGAACGAGAGGGAGACCTCCAGCACGATCAGCACCGCGACCAGCACCAGCGCGGTGGGACCACCGAACCAGGCGGCGGCGATCAGGGTCGCCACAGTGATCGCCAGGGACCAGAAGAAGGTACGTAAGAACACGTGGCGCTCCGAATATGGGCAGTGTCGTCAGAGAATGTCGATGTGCTGGTGGAGATCGTTCGATGCGCCGGTTGAAGATCGTCCGGCGGGAGGCGT
Organism: Polymorphospora rubra; assembly: GCF_018324255.1. Taxonomy (GTDB): domain Bacteria; phylum Actinomycetota; class Actinomycetes; order Mycobacteriales; family Micromonosporaceae; genus Polymorphospora; species Polymorphospora rubra. The sequence goes on along the minus strand of NZ_AP023359.1, from coordinate 281,018 downwards.
CGAAGTGGTGTCGTTCACACGGCCGCGGGCCGCCCGTCCGGTTGGAAGGACGACCCGCGGTGTGAAGGTGCAGGCGGCGTGGTGTGCCGCCGGTTGTCAGACGTTGACGCCGAAGTCCTGCGCGATGCCCCGCAGGCCGGAAGCGTACCCCTGGCCGACGGCCCGGAACTTCCATTCGGCGTCACGCCGGTAGAGCTCACCGAACACCATGGCGGTCTCGGTCGAGGCGTCCTCGGAGAGGTCGTAACGCGCCAGCTCCTCGCCGCCGGCCTGGTTGACGACCCGGATGAAGGCGTTGGCGACCTGGCCGAAGGACTGGCTGCGGCCCTCGGCGTCGTAGATCGACACGGTGAACGTGATCTTGTCGACGTCGCCGGGCACGCCGGCGAGGTTGACGTTGAGCTGCTCGTCGTCGCCGTCACCCTCACCGGTGAGGTTGTCACCGAGGTGCTGCACCGACCCGTCGGGCGAGGTCAGGTTGTTGAAGAAGATGAAGTGCTGGTCCGAAATTGCCTTGCCCGAGGCGTTGCAGATGATGGCGCTGGCGTCGAGGTCGAAATCGGTGCCGGTGGTGGTGCGTACGTCCCAGCCCAGACCGACCGTGACGGCCGTCAGACCCGGGGCCTGCTTGGTGAGGCTGACGTTGCCACCCTTGCTGAGGCTGACTCCCACGAACTCCTCCAACTCGATGCACGGCGGGACGGTCCCGCGAATGAACTTGTGGCCGGGCCGGAGCCCGTACCACCGTGTAATACCACTGTGAGGCCGGGTCGCCCGGCTGCCTCACCGAGCGTCGCAGACCGACGCAACACGTGACGCACCCGCAATGGGCGACCTGACCTCACGGAACGGGGAGGTTACCACCGTGAGATCAAAGATTCCTGAGAAACGGACCGTCACGGACGAACTGCCGACCGCCCGACCCGGGCTACCAGCCGCGGGCCCGCCATTCCGGCACCGCCGGCCGCTCGACGCCCAGCGTGCTGTCCTTGCCGTGACCGGGATAGAACCAGGTCTCGTCGGGCAGGCGGCCGAACAGCTTGTGCTCGACATCGTCGATCAGGGAACCGAACCGCTGCGGGTCCTTGTCGGTGTTTCCGACCCCGCCCGGGAAGAGGCTGTCGCCGGTGAACAGATGCGGCACCCCCGCCGGGTCACGGTAGAGCAGGGCGATCGACCCCGGCGTGTGCCCGACGATGTGGATGACCTCCAGGGCGCAGTCGCCGACCCGTACGGTGTCGCCCTCGGCCAGCGACTCGGACGGGATCGGCAGCCCCTCGGCGTCGGCGGCGTGCACCAGGGAGCGGGCGCCGGTGGTCGCCACCACCTCCTCCAGCGCCACCCAGTGGTCCATGTGCTGGTGGGTGGTGACCACCGCGGACAGCCCGCCGTCGCCGACCAGTTCCAGCAGCCGCGGCGCCTCGTTGGCGGCGTCGATCAGTACCTGGTCGCCGGTCGCCCGGCAGTGCAGCAGGTAGGCGTTGTTCTCCATCGGCCCGACCGAGAGCTTGGTGATGACCAGGTTGTCCAGCTCGCGTACGTCGGGTGGGCCGCCCGGTGCGACATCTCCGGTATAAGGCATCGCTGTTCCTTCACATCCAGTTCGGCGGTATCGGCAACGGTCCGTCCGGGGTGACCTCGAGCGACTCGCCGGTGGACCGTCCGGTGAGCCACCCGGCCAGCGCGTACGCCGGCCCGGAAACCGTCGGCGTCGCCCCGGTGGCGCCGACGGACAGTTCCTGTCCCGTCTCCACGGGGCACAGCACCACGGCCGGCGCGTCGTCGCGCCCGGCGTAGCCGCTGACGATCTCGTGCAGCAGGTGGAGGGCGAACGCGTCCGGCCAGTCCCCGGGCCGGTAGCCGGCGGCCAGATCCACGTGGTGCACCTCGACCTCCCGCAGCCGCCGCCACACCCCGTACGCCGCGGTCTGCGGCCGGTCCGGGATCTCCAGTGTGGTCAGCCACATCTCGCTGGTCAGCCGGTCGGCCGCGGCGGCGTGGCGGGCGGCCGAGGCACGCAGGTCGGCGAGCTGGTCGGTCAGCGGCCGGCCGGCCCCCGCCTCGATGTCGGCGACCCGGCGTTCCCAGCTCGGGTACTGCGGGGTCACCACCCCGGTCCGGGCCCACTCCAGCAGGTTGGTCATCCCGTCGGCGTTGCGCGCCAGGTGGGTGAGCACGTGCCCGCGGCTCCAACCGGGCAGCGCCGACGGCGCGGCGACCGCGGCGTCGGACAGACCCGCCACCGTCGTCAGCAGCCGGTCCGTCGCGCGGTGCACCTCGGCCATGAGTACGAGCGGGTCAGCCGTCACGGTCCGACCCTAGCCGTCGTACCGGCGCCGGGCAGGACGGAAATGCCTTTCGGCGGGTCGGACGAGGCTCTACCGTCGATGTCGACGCGTCACGCAGGAACCGAGAGGGGGTGCCAGTCATGCCGCCATCCGCGCGGACGCACGCGACCAGCCCCGTCTCACCCGGTATCTGACGGCCCGCCCGGGCCGCCGGCACCATCACGCACAAGAGGGTTCCCATGACGTTCGACATCTCGTCCCTCGGTTGGGACGCCGAACGGGCCGCCGCGTTCCGCGCGCCCGATCCGAGCCACCGGCCCGGCCGGGTCATCCGCGTCGACCGGGGCGCCTGCACCGTGCTGTGCGCCGACGGCACCGTACGCGCCAGCCTCGCCGGTGCGGTCCTGGTCGCCGCCGGCCGCGACCCGGCGAACCTGCCCTGTGCCGGCGACTGGGTGGTGGTCCGGCACTGGCCCGACCAGCGTGTCACCGCCGAGGCGGTGCTGCCCCGGCGCACCGCCGTCGTGCGGCGTACCGCCGACAAGGACTCCACCGGGCAGGTGCTGGCCGCCAACGTGGACACCGTGGCGGTCGTCGAACCGGTGGACCCCGAGCCGGACGCCGGCCGGATCGAACGGCTGGTCGCGCTCGCCTGGGAGTCCGGCGCCCGGCCGGTGGTCGTACTCACCAAATGCGACCTGGCCGCCGACCCGGCGGCCGTCGCCCGGCAGATCGCCGAGATCGCGCCCGGCGTCGAGATCGTGCCGGTCAGCGCGCAGCGCGGCGACGGCGTCGACACGCTGCGTCCGGCGGTCGCCGCCGGCCGGACCCTGGCGCTGCTGGGACCGTCCGGCGCCGGCAAGTCGACGCTGGTCAACGCCCTGGCGGGGGCGGTCGTGATGGCCGCGCAGGGGGTCCGCGGCGTCGACGGCAAGGGCCGGCACACCACCACCTACCGGGCCCTGATCCCGATCCCGGGCGGTGGCGCGGTGGTGGACACCCCGGGTGTGCGGGCGGTCGGCCTGCTCGACGCCGCCGAGGGCCTCGACCAGGCGTTCGCCGACATTGCCGGACTCGCCGCCGGGTGCCGGTTCGGCGACTGCGCGCACAACGGGGAGCCGGGGTGCGCGGTCCGGGCCGCGCTGGAGTCCGGCGATCTCACCGCCCGGCGTTGGGAGAGTTGGCGCAAGCTGCAGCGGGAGGTCGCGTTCGAGACCCGCCGCCGCGACGTCCGGGTGGCGTCCGAGCAGCGGCCCAGATGGAAGCGGGCCGGTCGGGCCCGTCCCTAGGCGACCGGCACTCGCCCGACCGGGGTCGGTCCGGGCGGGCGCAGGGCCCGGGCGGCCGGTGCCGGCCGCCCGAGATGGAACCCCTGCCCGTACGGCACGCCGAGGGCGGCGAGGGTACGCGCCTCGGCGGCGTTCTCGACGCCCTCGGCGATGATCTCGGTGATCCCGGCGCCGGCGGCGAGCAGGCGTACCGCGCGGACCACGGTCGTGTCGGCCGGGGCGGGGGCGCCGTCGTGCAGCAGCTCCCGGGCGATCTTGATGCCGTCGACCGGCAGCCGGCGCAGGCTGGCCAGCGACGAGTAGCCGGTGCCGAAGTCGTCGACGAGGACCCGTACGCCCCGGCGACGGATCTCGTCGAGCTGGGTGTAGCCGGAGGTCGACCGCAGCATCGCCGACTCGGTGATCTCGACCCGGAGCCGGTCCGCCGGGATGCCGGCCCGGTCGACCGTGACCAGCAGCCGGCGGGCGAAGTCGTCGTCGAGCTGGAGCGGACTGACGTTGATCGACAGCCAGCGGTCCCGCGGTACGCCGTACCGCCGCAGGTCGGCCAGGGCCTGCCGGAGCACGGTCATGCCGAGGTCGTCGATGAGCCCGGCGCGTTCGGCGGCCGGGATGAACTCGGCGGGGGAGACGTGGCCGCGATCCGGGTCGGACCAGCGGGCGAGGGCTTCGTACCCGACGACGGCGCCGTCGGTGAGGTCGTGCACCGGCTGGTAGTGCACGGTGATCCGGTCGGCCTCGACGGCGCGGCGCAGGTCGCGTTCGAGGTCGACCCGGGCGCGGGCGGCGGTGAACAGGCGTGGTTCGAAGAGCGCGACCGAGCCCGGCCCGCGGCGGTTCGCCTCGGCCAGGGCGAGGCCGGCGTGCGCGGCGAGGTCGTCGGCGCCGGCCGCCCCGTCGGCGGCCGCCGCGCCGGCGGTGACCTGACCGTAGACGTCGGGCGTCCAACCGCTGGCCCGGCGTACGAGGTCCGCCAGCCGGTGGCCGGTGGTGGCCGGCGGGGCGCCGGCGAGCAACAGCGCGAAGAAGCCGCCGGGCAGCGGCGTGCAGGTCTCGGCGGGGCGCAGCGCGGTGGCCAGTTCGCGGCCGACCCGGTCGACCAGTCGGCCCGCGGCCGCCGGTCCGAGGGTGTCGAGGATCTCGCCGAACCCGGCGACGGCGCAGTAGGCGAGGGTGAAGTCCCGGTGGCCGTGGGCGAGCCGGGTGGCGAGCAGGTCGCGCAGCGGGCCGGTCGTGGCCGGTGACCCGGTCGCGGTCCCGGTGCCCGACCCGGGCCCGGCCGTCGGGCCCGGGCCGGGCCGGGCGGGTACGGGCGGGTACGGGCCTGATGCCACTGATCCCCCCGGTGGGTGCTGGCGACATGACGTTCGGCGGTCGGATGGTGACCGCTGGTGATCTACCTTACGTAGCCGTTCGGCTGACCGGTATGGGCAGGATGACTGATTTTTCGCCTCTGCCTCGCCCGGCGGACGATCGGCGGTGGCCGCGGTGGCCGCGGTGGCCCGGCGGCCCGGTGGTCGGCACGGTCGGGGGTGCGGGAATTCGGGGGAGAGGGAAAGTGTCATACCCCGCGGATACAGTAGCCGCGACGTTTCTGTGTCGTTGGCACCTACGTCCGCCGGGCATCGGTTTCGATGGGTGACCGTGTCGATGGGTGACCGCGTCGATGATCGACAACATCGACGGGTTGCCGCGTCGATGTCCCGGTGGTCGGCGGCCGCGACCCCTGCCGTCGAGAAATATGATCCGTACCTGTATCGCAATACGGGCAGATCCCCTTATATCGCAACCGGGAGTGGGCGGACAGTGGCCGACCGACTGATCATCCGTGGCGCGCGCGAGCACAACCTGCGCGACGTCAACCTCGACCTGCCGCGGGACGCGATGATCGTGTTCACCGGGCTGTCCGGCTCGGGCAAGTCCAGTCTCGCGTTCGACACGATCTTCGCCGAGGGGCAGCGCCGATACGTCGAGTCGCTGTCGTCGTACGCCCGGCAGTTCCTCGGGCAGATGGACAAGCCCGACGTCGACTTCATCGAGGGCCTCAGCCCGGCGGTCTCCATCGACCAGAAGTCGACCTCACGCAACCCCCGCTCGACCGTGGGCACCATCACCGAGGTCTACGACTACCTGCGGCTGCTCTTCGCCCGGGTCGGCGAGCCGCACTGCCCGGTCTGCGGAGAGCGGATCTCCAAGCAGAGCCCGCAGCAGATCGTCGACCGGGTCCTCGCCATGACGGAGGGCACCCGGTTCATGGTGCTCGCCCCGGTCGTGCGCGGGCGCAAGGGCGAATACGTCGACCTCTTCGCCGAACTGCAGGCCAAGGGCTACGCCCGGGCCCGGGTCGACGGCGTGGTGCACCCGCTCGCCGAGCCGCCCAAGCTCAAGAAGCAGGAGAAGCACACCATCGAGGTGGTGGTCGACCGGCTCACCGTCAAGGCCGGCGCCAAGCAGCGGCTGACCGACTCGGTCGAGTCGGCGCTCGCGCTGGCCGGCGGCATCGTGCTGCTCGACTTCGTCGACCTGGCCGACGACGACCCCCACCGCGAGCGGCGCTTCTCCGAGCACCTGGCCTGCCCCAACGACCACCCGCTGGCGATCGAGGACCTCGAACCCCGGGTCTTCTCCTTCAACGCGCCGTACGGTGCCTGCCCCGAGTGCACCGGCCTCGGCACCAAGAAGGAGGTCGACGCCGACCTGGTCGTACCCGACCCGGAGCGGACCCTGCGCGAGGGGGCCATCGCACCGTGGAGCGGCGGGCACACCCTCGAATACTTCCTGCGCCTGCTCGAGGCCCTCGGCGACGCCGAGCACTTCGACCTCGACACCCCGTGGCGCAAGCTGCCGTCCCGGGCCCAGAAGACGATCATGTACGGCTCCGAGGACCAGGTCCACGTCCGCTACCGCAACAAGTACGGCCGGGAACGCTCCTACTACACCGGCTTCGAGGGCGTGGTGCAGTGGATCGAGCGGCGGCACTCCGACACCGAGTCCGACTGGTCCCGGGACCGCTACGAAGGCTTCATGCGCGACGTACCGTGCGGCACCTGCGGCGGCACCCGGCTCAAGCCCGAGGTCCTCGCGGTGACCCTGGCCGGCAAGAACATCGCCGAGGTCACCAACCTGTCGGTCGGCGAGTGCGCCGACCTGCTCGGCGGCCTGGTCCTCACCGACCGGCAGAAGATGATCGCCGAGCGGGTGCTCAAGGAGATCAACGCCCGGCTGCGGTTCCTGGTCGACGTCGGGCTCGACTACCTCTCGCTCGACCGGGGGGCCGGCACGCTCTCCGGCGGCGAGGCGCAGCGGATCCGGCTCGCCACCCAGATCGGCTCCGGCCTGGTCGGCGTGCTCTACGTGCTCGACGAGCCGTCGATCGGTCTGCACCAGCGGGACAACCAGCGGCTGATCGAAACCCTCGTACGCCTGCGCGGGCTGGGCAACACCCTGATCGTCGTCGAGCACGACGAGGACACCATCCGCGCCGCCGACTGGATCGTCGACATCGGTCCGGGCGCCGGCGAACACGGTGGCCGGATCGTGCACAGCGGCTCGGTCGACGACCTGTTCGCCAACGAGGAGTCACTGACCGGCGCCTACCTGTCCGGGCGGAAGGCGATCGTGACGCCGGCCACCCGCCGGCCGCAGACTGCCGGCCGTGAACTGGTCGTGCACGGCGCCCGCGAGCACAACCTGAAGAACCTGACTGTCAGCTTTCCGCTCGGGCAGTTCATCGCCGTCACCGGCCTCAGCGGGTCGGGCAAGTCGACCCTGGTCAACGACATCCTCTACACGGTGCTCGCCAACCAGCTCAACCGGGCCCGGCTGGTGCCCGGCCGGCACACCCGGGTCAGCGGCCTCGAACACGTCGACAAGGTCGTCGGCGTCGACCAGTCGCCGATCGGGCGTACGCCGCGCTCCAACCCGGCCACCTACACCGGGGTCTTCGACCACGTACGCAAGCTGTTCGCCGAGACCACCGAGGCGAAGGTACGCGGCTACGGGCCGGGCCGGTTCTCGTTCAACGTCAAGGGCGGACGCTGCGAGGCGTGTTCCGGCGACGGCACCATCAAGATCGAGATGAACTTCCTGCCCGACGTCTACGTACCGTGCGAGGTCTGCAAGGGCGCCCGCTACAACCGGGAGACGCTGGAGGTCCACTACAAGGGCCGGACCATCTCCGAGGTGCTGGAGATGCCGATCGAGGAGGCCGCCGAGTTCTTCGCCGCCATCCCGGCCATCCACCGGCACCTCAAGACCCTCGTCGACGTCGGCCTGGGCTACGTCCGGCTCGGTCAGCCGGCGCCGACCCTGTCCGGTGGCGAGGCGCAGCGCGTCAAGCTCGCCTCCGAGCTCCAGAAGCGCTCCAGCGGGCGGACCGTCTACGTGCTCGACGAGCCGACCACCGGCCTGCACTTCGAAGACATCCGCAAGCTGCTCAAGGTCCTCGAGGGGCTGGTCGACAAGGGCAACACGGTCATCGTCATCGAGCACAACCTCGATGTGATCAAGTCCGCCGACTGGCTGATCGACATGGGCCCGGAGGGCGGCCACCGGGGCGGCACGATGCTCGCCGCCGGCACCCCGGAGGAACTGGCCGAGGTGGTCGACAGCCACACCGGCCAGTTCCTGCGCCCGGTGCTCGGCCTGGCCGGTGAGCCCGGCGGCGGGGCGGCGGCGGTCGCCCGGGCGGCGAAGGCCAACGGCCGGGCCACCGGCGCGAAGGCCGCGGGCACGGTCACCAAGGCGACGGCCACCAAGGCGACGGCGGCCAAGGCGACCAGGACGACGGCCACCAAGGCGACCGCCGCGAAGGCCGACGGCAAGGCCGACGGCGCCGGCGCGCCGAAGACCCGCGCGCCCCGCAAGGCGGCCTCCCGGACCAGCGGCTGAACCGCCCGCCCGGCGGTCCAGTGAACCACCGCCGGGCCGGTTCCGTGCCTTCTGGTGGGCCGTGGAAGATCCAGGGCCCACCAGCAGACAGGAAGGGCTTCGCATGAGTGAGGACCAGGTCGTGACCGGGCCGGGTAGCACCACCCGCCGTTCGCTGTTCGCGGGTGCCGGCGCGGTCGGCGCGACCGTCGTACTGGCCGCCTGCGGCGACGACGAGTCCCCGGCCGGCGGCGGCTCCACGCCCGGCACGGCACCGACCGGTGGCGGCGACACGGGCGGCGGCGTCACCCTGGGCACGACCGCCGACGTACCGGTCGGTGGCGGGGCCATCTTCGCCGCCCAGCAGGTCGTCGTGACCCAGCCGACAGCCGGTGACTTCAAGGCGTTCAGCTCGATCTGTTCCCACCAGCAGTGCCCGGTCAGCCGGATCGAGGGCGGCACGATCAACTGCACCTGCCACGACAGCAGGTTCTCGATCGAGGACGGCTCGCCGCAGAGCGGCCCGGCCACCGCGCCGCTGCAGGCCAAGACGGTCACCGTCCAGGGCGACAACATCGTCCTCGGCTGATCGCCGGCGTCGCGGCGGGGCGCCGAACGGGCGCCCCGCGCGACGTGCCGGACCGGCACACCCGGTTCGCGTACCCGGTCCGGTCCGTCGGCCGGGTCGTGTCGGACGTACGGGCTAGGCTTGCCGCCGTGGCTGACCCCTCGACCTACCGCCCCGCCCCGGGGACGATTCCCGAGGCGCCGGGGGTCTACCGCTTCTACGATCCGGGCGGCCGGGTCATCTACGTCGGCAAGGCGAAGAACCTGCGCAGCCGCCTGAACTCCTACTTCACCGACCCGTGGCACCTGCACCAGCGCACCCAGCAGATGGTGACGACGGCCTCCTCGGTCGACTGGGTCATCGTCGGCGGCGAGGTCGAGGCGCTCCAGCTCGAATACACCTGGATCAAGGAGTTCGACCCGCGGTTCAACGTCAAGTACCGCGACGACAAGTCCTACCCCTACCTCGCGGTCACCGTCGGCGAGGAGTTCCCCCGGTTGCAGGTCATGCGCGGCGAGAAGCGCAAAGGCGTGCGCTACTTCGGGCCGTACTCGCACGCCTGGGCGATCCGCGAGACGCTCGACCTCCTGCTGCGGGTCTTCCCGGCCCGCACCTGCTCCTCCGGGGTGTTCAAGGCCGCCGGCCAGGCCGGCCGGCCGTGCCTGCTCGGCTACATCGGCAAGTGCTCGGCGCCGTGCGTCGGACAGGTCAGCGCCGACGAGCACCGGGAGATCGTCGACCGGTTCTGCGATTTCATGGCCGGCCGCACCGACACGATGGTCCGCCGGCTCGAACGCGAGATGGCGCAGGCCAGCGAACGGCTGGAGTTCGAGCAGGCCGCCCGGTTGCGCGACGACCTGGCCGCGCTGCGCCGGGCGATGGAAAAGCAGACCGTGGTGTTCGGCGACGGCACCGACGCCGACGTGGTGGCCTTCGCCGAGGATCCGCTGGAGGCGGCCGTCCAGGTCTTCCACGTACGCGGCGGCCGGGTCCGCGGCCAGCGCGGCTGGGTCGTGGAGAAGGTCGAGGACCTGACCACCGGCGACCTGGTGCACTACTTCTGCACCCAGGTCTACGGCGGCCAGCACGGCGAGGCCGACGTGCCGCGCGAACTGCTCGTGCCGGCGCTGCCCGACGACGCCGGGGCGCTCACCGAGTGGCTGTCCCAGCACCGCGGCAGCCGGGTCACCCTGCGGGTGCCGCAGCGCGGCGACAAGAAGGCCCTGCTGGAAACGGTGGGCCGCAACGCCACCGAGGCGCTGGTCCGGCACAAGCTGAAGCGGTCCGGTGACCTCACCACCCGCGGCAAGGCGCTCGACGAGATCGCCGAGGCGCTCGGCATGCAGACCGCGCCGCTGCGCATCGAGTGTTTCGACGTGTCCCAGATCCAGGGCACCGACGTGGTCGCCAGCATGGTGGTCTTCGAGGACGGGCTGCCGCGCAAGAGCGAATACCGCCGGTTCGCCGTCCGGGGGGCGACCGACGACCTGTCCGCGATGGCGGAGGTGCTGCGGCGACGGTTCAGCCGCTACCTCGACGCGACCAGGGACGAGGTGGCGGCCGACGCCGCGACCCCGGCCGGTGCGGCGAACCCGGCCCGGCCCGGCCTGTCCGGCGGCCCGGTCGGCGACGATCCGGCGGTCGCCGTCCCGGACGGCGGTGGGTCGGCCGGCCCGGCCGGCGGGTCGGACGGGGGACCGGTGGGCAGCCTGCTCGACCCGACCACGGGCCGGCCGCGGCGGTTCGCCTACCCGCCGCAGCTCGTGGTCGTCGACGGCGGGCAGCCGCAGGTCGCCGCCGTCGCCCGGGTCCTGGCCGAGCTGGGCATCGACGACGTCGCCCTGTGCGGACTGGCCAAGCGGCTGGAGGAGGTGTGGCTGCCCGACGACGACTTCCCGGTGATCCTGCCGCGCACCTCCGAGGCGCTCTACCTGCTCCAGCGGATCCGGGACGAGGCGCACCGGTTCGCGATCACCTACCACCGCCAGCGGCGATCGAAGCGGATGACGGCGTCCGGCCTGGACGGGGTGCCCGGCCTCGGCGAGGTGCGCCGCAAGGCGCTGCTGCGCCACTTCGGGTCGCTGAAACGCCTGTCGGGCGCGACGGTCGAGGAGATCACCGAGGTGCCCGGCGTCGGCCGGCGCACCGCCGAGGCGATTCTCACGGCCCTCGGCGACGAGCCGGCCACCCCGTCGCGGCCGGACGTGCCCGCCGGCCCGGACACCGCCGGGCCGGGAGAGGACGCCGGCAGCAGCCGGGATGACCGACACCACTCCGGGTCCGAACCGGCCGCGGGCCGGGACGACGCCTAGGATCGGATTCTGGTCGAGCGGCCCGACGGGCCGCCCGTACACGACGGGGAGATCGTGAGCGAGCGCAGCGAGCGAACCATTGAGCACGGTGCCGCCGAGCGGAGCGAGGTGGCGCCGTGAGCGAAGCTGGTGAGGACGTGACCGGGCCGGGTGCCGCGACCCGGTCGGATACCCGGCTGGTGGTGGTCACCGGCGTCTCCGGCGGTGGTCGCAGCACCGTGGCCCGTGCGCTGGAGAACGTCGGCTTCTACGTCGTCGACAACCTTCCGCAGGCGCTGATGCTCGAGATGGCCGAGCTGGCGTACGCCGCCGGTGGTGCCGCCCGGCAGACCGCGATGGTGCTGGACGTCCGCAGCCGGGCCTTCTCCACGGATCTCGCCGGTGCGATCGAGGCGCTGCGGGAGCGGGGTTTCCAGCCCCGGGTGGTCTTCGTCGACGCCGACGACGAGGTGCTGATCCGGCGCTTCGAGAGCGTACGGCGGTCACATCCGTTGCAGGGCGAGGGACGGCTGGTCGACGGCATCACCGCCGAGCGCAAGCTGCTCGAGGAGGCCCGCGACCAGGCGGACGTGATCATCGACACCAGCCATCTCAACGTCAACCAGCTCCGTCGCCGGGTCGAGGAGCTGTTCGGCGGCGAGGACGCCCGGCGGTTGCGGGTGACGGTGCTGTCGTTCGGGTTCAAGTACGGCCTGCCGCCGGACGCGGACTTCGTGCTCGACGCGCGGTTCCTGCCGAACCCGTACTGGGTACCGGAGCTGCGCGAACACACCGGCCGGGAGGCCGACGTCAGCGACTACGTGCTCGGCCAGGACGGCGCCATCGCGTTCATCGAGGCGTACGCCGGGCTGATCAGTTCCACCGCCGCCGGGTTCGAGCGGGAGGGCAAGCGCTACCTGACGGTCGCGGTCGGCTGCACCGGCGGCAAGCACCGCAGCGTCGCCATCGCCGAGGAGTTGGCCGCCCGGCTGCGGCTGGCCTGGCTGTCGGCCAACCCGCAACACCGCGACCTGGGGCGCGAGTGACGGGCCCGCGGCCGGAGCCGCCGGTCGGGCCGTTATCGGCCCGACCGGCGCGCGAAGCGGGAGCGGGTCCGGTCCGGGTGGTCGCCTTCGGCGGCGGCCACGGGCTGGCCGCCTCGTTGCGCGCGCTGCGCCGGTGCCGGCTCGACCTCGACATCACCGCGGTGGTGACGGTCGGCGACGACGGTGGGTCGAGCGGGCGGTTGCGTACCGACCGCGGTTCGCTGCCGCCCGGCGACCTGCGGCAGGCGCTCGTCGCGTTGGCCGCCGACTCCCCGGAGACCCGGCGCAGCGCCGATCTCTTCCAGCACCGGTTCACCCCGGTTCCGGCGGGCCAGCCCGACGACGATCCGCTCGTCGGGCACGCCGTCGGCAACCTGGTGTTGTGCGGGCTGATGGAGTTGCTCGGCGACCCGGTTACCGCGCTCGACCACGCGGCCCGGATGCTGAACGCCACCGGCCGGGTGCTGCCGATGTCCTGCGACCGGGTGGAGATCGAGGCCGACGTACGGGGGCTCGACCCGGCCCGCCCCGACGAGCTGGTCACGGTCCGCGGCCAGCACGAGGTGGCGGTCACGACCGGCCGGGTGGAGACCGTCCGCCTGACCCCGGGTGCGCCGGCCGCCTGCCCGCAGGCGCTGGCGGCGGTGACGGCGGCCGACTGGCTGATCTTCGGCCCGGGCAGCTGGTATACCAGCGTCATCCCGCACCTGCTGGTGCCCGAGCTCGCCGCCGCGATCGTGGCCAGCCCGGCCCGGCGCCTGGTGACCCTCAACCTGGCCGCCGAGCTGGAGACCGACGGACTTTCGGTCGCCGGGCACCTGGCGGCGCTGCACCGGTACCTTCCGGAGTTGGCAGTTGACACGGTTATCGCGGACGGGAAAGCCGTAGGTGACCCCGAACCGGTCAATCGTGCGGCAGAATCGCTGGGTGCGCGGCTGTTGCTCGCCCCGGTGGCGGTCCCCGACGGCGGCCCACGACACGATCCGGTCGCATTGGCGGCCGCACTGGTGCCCGTACTGGGTTCCGTTCGTTAAGCACGTACGAAATCACCGGCAGCACGCCGGAACCGGCCACGAGGTGACGTGAGAAATGGCGATGACCGCTTCGGTCAAGGACGAGCTGAGCCGGGTCGACGTACCCAAACCCTGCTGCCGCCGGGCGGAGATGGCCGCCCTGCTGCGCTTCGCGGGGGCCTGCACATCGTCTCCGGCCGGGTCGTCGTCGAGGCCGAACTCGACACCGGCTCGGTCGCCCGGCGGCTGCGCCGCGAGGTGGCCGAGGTCTACGGCTATCCGAGCGAGATCCATGTGCTGGCCTCCGGTGGCCTGCGCAAGAGCAGCCACTACATCGTGCGGGTGGTCAAGGACGGCGAGGCGCTGGCCCGCCAGACCGGCCTGCTCGACGTGCGCGGGCGTCCGGTCCGCGGTCTGCCGCCGCACGTGGTGTCGGCCAGCGTGTGCTGCGCGGTGGCGGCCTGGCGGGGCGCGTTCATGGCGCACGGCTCGCTCACCGAGCCGGGCCGGTCCTGCGCCCTGGAGATCACCTGCCCGGGACCGGAGTCGGCGCTGGCCCTGGTCGGCGCCGCCCGCCGGATCGGTGTCACCGCGAAATACCGTGAGGTGCGCGGTGTCGACCGGGTGGTGGTCAAGGACGGCGACGCGATCGCCGCGCTGCTCACCCGGATCGGCGCGCACTCCAGCGTGCTCGCCTGGGAGGAGCGTCGGGTACGCCGCGAGGTGCGGGCCACCGCGAACCGGCTGGCCAATTTCGACGACGCCAACCTGCGCCGCTCGGCGCGGGCGGCGGTCGCCGCCGCGGCCCGGGTCACCCGGGCCCTGGAGATCCTTGCCGACGACGCCCCCAACCACCTGACGTCGGCCGGCCAGCTGCGGCTGGAGCACCGGCAGGCGTCGCTGGAGGAGCTGGGTGCGCTCGCCGACCCGCCGCTGACCAAGGACGCGATCGCCGGCCGCATCCGGCGGCTGCTCGCCCTGGCCGACAAGCGGGCGCGTGACCTGGGCATCCCCGACACCGAGGCGGCCGTCACACCGGACATGATGGTCGTCTGAGCACCGCCCCGGGCGGTTTCCGCCCCGACGCACCACGACGGACAGCGCTCGGATAGGGTCGCAGCGTACGGCGACGGGGCCGGCACCCGGCCCAACCCGCCGCACGCACCGCCTCTGGCGGTCAGAGCTTCTTCCGGAGGCGTGGCGGGGCGGCCGGGGTGACCTTCGGCGGCCGACCGCGGATGGTCGGCGCACAGAATTTTTCCGCCGGTCACGGGCTTTCCCGGCGGACCAGAATGCGAGGAGATGGAACCTGTGACCATCCGGGTTGGCATCAACGGCTTCGGCCGCATCGGCCGCAACTTCTTCCGGGCGGTGTCCGCGTCGGGCGCCGACATCGAGATCGTCGCCGCCAACGACCTGACCGACAACGCGACGCTCGCCCACCTGCTCAAGTACGACAGCATCCTCGGCCGCTTCCCGCAGGAGGTGAAGGCGACCGCGGACGAGATCACCGTCGGTGGCCACACCGTCAAGGTCTTCGAGGAGAGGGACCCGGGCAAGCTGCCCTGGGGTGACCTCGGTGTCGACGTGGTCGTCGAGTCGACCGGCTTCTTCACCGACGCCAACAAGGCTCGGGCGCACATCGACGGCGGCGCGAAGAAGGTCATCATCTCGGCCCCGGCCAAGAACGAGGACGTGACGGTCGTCATGGGTGTCAACCACGACACCTACGACGCCGCGCAGCACTCGATCATCTCCAACGCGTCGTGCACCACCAACTGCCTCGCGCCGATGGCCAAGGTGCTCAACGACACGTTCGGCATCGAGCGTGGCCTGATGACCACCATCCACGCGTACACCCAGGACCAGAACCTCCAGGACGGCCCGCACAAGGACCTGCGCCGGGCCCGCGCGGCGGCGCTGAACATCGTGCCGACCTCGACCGGTGCGGCCAAGGCCGTCAGCCTGGTGCTGCCGGAGCTGAAGGGCAAGCTCGACGGCTACGCGCTGCGGGTGCCGATCCCGACCGGCTCGGCCACCGACCTGACCGTCACGCTGTCGCGTGAGGCGTCGGTCGAGGACGTCAACGCCGCGCTGAAGGCCGCCGCCGAGGGCCCGCTCAAGGGCATCCTGGTCTACACCGAGGACGAGATCGTCTCCAGCGACATCGTCACCGACCCGGCCTCCTGCATCTTCGACGCCGGCCTCACCAAGCGGATCGGCGACCAGGTCAAGGTCGTCGGCTGGTACGACAACGAGTGGGGCTACTCGAACCGCCTGGTCGACCTGGTCAAGCTGGTGGGTTCGTCCCTGTGAGCATCCGTACCCTCGATGATCTTCTCGCCGAGGGTGTGTCGGGTCGGCGCGTACTCGTACGCGCCGACCTGAACGTCCCGTTCGAGAAGGAGCGGCCGGGCGTCATCTCCGACGACGGCCGGATCCGGGCGGTGCTGCCCACGGTCGCCGCGCTGCGTGACGCCGGCGCGGCCGTGGTCGTGGTCTCGCACCTGGGGCGGCCCAAGGGCGCGCCGGATCCCAAGTACACGCTGGCGCCGGTGGCGACCCGCCTCGGTGACCTGCTCGGCACCCCGGTGGTCTTCGCCGAGGACACCGTCGGTGACTCGGCGCGGGCGGCGGTCGGGGCACTGACCGGCGGGCAGGTGGCGCTGCTGGAGAACCTGCGGTTCAACGCGGGGGAGACCAGCAAGGACGACGCCGAGCGGGGCGCCTTCGCCGACCAGCTCGCCGCGTTCGCCGACGCGTACGTCGACGACGCCTTCGGCGCCGTGCACCGCAAGCACGCCAGCGTCTACGACGTACCGGCCCGGCTGCCGCACTTCGCCGGCCGGCTGGTGCTGCGCGAGGTCGAGGTGCTGGCCAAGCTGACCGGTGACCCGGACCGGCCGTACGTCGTCGTGCTCGGCGGCTCGAAGGTCTCCGACAAGCTGGCGGTGATCGAGGCGTTGCTGCCGAAGGTCGACCGGCTGCTGATCGGCGGCGGCATGTGCTTCACCTTCCTCAAGGCGCAGGGCTACGAGGTCGGCCAGTCGCTGCTGGAGGAGGACCGCGTCGAAACCTGCCGCGAGCTGCTGCAGAGCGCCGGTGACCGGATCGTGCTGCCGGTCGACGTGGTCGCGGCCACGGCGTTCTCGGCCGACGCGGAGCGGACCGTCGTCGACGCCGCCACCATCCCGGCCAACCGGATGGGGCTCGACATCGGCCCGCGCAGCGTGGCCCTGTTCGCCGAGGCGGTCGGCAATGCCCGCACGGTCTTCTGGAACGGGCCGATGGGCGTGTTCGAGCTGGAGCCGTTCGCGGCCGGCACCCGTGGGGTCGCCGAGGCGATCACCAAGGTCGACGGGTTCACCGTCGTCGGCGGCGGCGACTCGGCGGCGGCCGTACGCACGCTCGGCCTCGACGAGTCCGCGTTCGGGCACATCTCGACCGGCGGGGGTGCCTCGCTGGAATACCTGGAGGGCAAGAACCTCCCGGGCATCACGGCGCTGGAAGGATAGCTCGGTGGCTGACACTGTCCGCCGGCCGTTGATGGCCGGCAACTGGAAGATGAACCTGAACCACCTGGAAGCCATCGCGCTGGTCCAGAAGCTGGCGTTCAGCCTCAACGAGAAGCAGCTCACCGAGGTCGAGACGGTCGTGCTGCCGCCGTTCACCGACCTGCGCAGCGTGCAGACGTTGATCGACGGCGACAAGCTCCTGATCGGGTACGGCGCCCAGGACCTGTCGCCGTACGCGTCGGGTGCCTACACCGGTGAGATCTCGGGCCCGATGCTCGCCCGGCTCGGCTGCCAGTACGTCGTCGTCGGGCACTCGGAGCGGCGGGCCTACCACCACGAGGACGACGCGACGGTCAACGCCAAGGTGGCCGCCGCGCTCGCCCACGGCCTCGCGCCGATCCTGTGCGTCGGCGAGGGGCTGGAGGTCCGCGAGGCGGCCGGTCACGTGGCGCACTGCAGCGACCAGCTCGACGCGGCCCTGAAGGGGTTGACCGCCGAGCAGGTCGAGAAGGTCGTCATCGCGTACGAGCCGGTCTGGGCGATCGGCACCGGCAAGACGGCCACGCCGGAGGACGCCCAGGAGGTCTGCGGGGCGGTACGCGAGCGGGTCGCCGAGCGGTTCGGCAAGGAGACCGGCGAGCGCACCCGGGTGCTCTACGGCGGGTCGGTGAAGTCGTCGAACATCGCCGGCATCATGGCCAAGCCGGATGTCGACGGCGCGCTGATCGGCGGGGCGAGCCTCGACGCCGACGAGTTCGCCAAGATCGTCCGCTTCCCGGAGCACGTGTCCCGGTAGCCGGTCGTCGACCCCCCGCCACCGCCCGGTGGCCGGGGGTCGATCCGTACCCGGTGCACATGATCGTGGTCCTACCGCTATCCTTGGCGCGGCCCCGTAATCGAGAGGACTGACCTAACTATGCCGATCGCGTTCGCATACACGTTGATCGTGTTGCTGGTCATCACGAGCGCACTGCTCACCCTGCTGATCCTGCTGCACCGCGGTAAGGGTGGCGGTCTGTCGAGCATGTTCGGCGGCGGCGTCAGTTCCAGCCTGGCCGGGTCGTCGGTCGCGGAGAAGAACCTCGACCGCTACACCGTCCTGGTCGGCATCGTGTGGTTCGCCTGCATCGTCGGGCTCGGCCTCTGGCTCAAGCTCGCGATGAACACGGGTGCCTCCTGAGCCACGATCAGTCGTAGACTCGGCGCGCGGACCGCACTGCGGTCCGCGCGCCGATCTCTTGGCGGCCGCTCGTCCGTTGCCGCTCCGGTTCGGTGGCGCACGTCGCGCTCCATCGTGTCGCGCCGCCGTCCGGCGGCACCGCACCCGACGACAGGAGCGACGACCGTGGCCAGTGGCAATGCCATCCGGGGTGTCCGGATCGGATCCGGTCCGATGCGACCGGTCGAGCGCGGTGAGCCCGCACCCCGCCGGTCGGTCACCTACTGGTGTGCCGACGGGCACGCCAACCCGATCCTGCTGGCGGCCGACGCGCCACCGCCGGCGACCTGGGACTGTCCGCGCTGCGGGCAGCCCGGCGGGCTCGACGCCGCCAACCCGCCGGACCCGGCCCGGCCGGAGCCGTACAAGTCGCACCTGGCGTACGTGAAGGAGCGGCGCAGCGAGGCGGACGGCGCGGCGATCCTCGCCGAGGCCCTGGCCGCCCTGCGCCGGCGCCGCGGCGAAGACTGAGGGCCCGCCCGGCCCGGTCACGGGCCGGGCGGGACGGCTTCCCGATCGAGGAACCAGTGGGTGTGGTCGACGCCGCGTACGACGGCCGCGGGCAGCGCCCCGGCCGTCCCGGTCCAGGCGCCCGGCGCGGCGGCGTCGGCCGAAACCGCATCGGCGCCGGCCTCGGTCAGGGCGAGCCGCACCGCGCCGGCCTTGTCGGCACCGGCCGCGACCAGCCACACCTCGCCGGCGGTGCCGATCGCCGGCAGGGTGAGGGTGATTCGTACCGGTGGCGGTTTCGGGCTGTCGCGGACCGCGGCGACCGGCTCGGTGGCGCCGGTGACCGGATGGCCGGGAAACACCGACGCGACGTGCCCGTCCTCACCGACCCCGAGCAGCAGCACGTCGAACCGCGGCAGGTCGCCGTCGGGGCCGGCGGCCCCGGCGAGGGCCTGCGCGTAACGCTGTGCCGCGGCCTGCGGGTCGGCGCCGTCGGGCCCGTCGTCGGCCGGCATCGGATGCACCCGGGCCGGATCGAGGGGCAGCGCGTCGAGCAGTGCCGCCCGGGCCTGGGTCTCGTTGCGGTCCGGGTGGCCGGCCGGCAGGAAACGCTCGTCGCCCCACCACACGTCGACCCTCGACCAGTCGACGGAGTCCCGGTCGGTGCGCTCGCGGACCGTCCGGTAGACGTCGGCGGCGACCCGCCCGCCGGTGAGCACCACCGACGCGCTGCCGTGGGCCGCCTGCGCACCGGCCAACGCCTCCACCAGCCGGGCGGCGACGACCCGGACCAGCTCGTCCCGGTCGCGGAACACACTCCGGCTCACGCCGGCCGTCGCCCCGCCCGGTGCCGGCCGACCCGGCTCCGGCCCGCTCACCCGGCGGAACCGCCCGGGCCGGCGTGCGCACCCACCTGCGCCTCGGCCCGCTTCGCGGCGATCGGATCGCGCCACACGTGCACCCGCTGCGCCGGCCGGTCGTCGAGGCCGGACTCGCCGGCCATCGCCTCCAGCGACTGCGAGTAGATCTGGTCGGCGTCGAGCCGCCGCAACTCCTCGGCCAGCTCGTCGCCGAGCGGCCGGCGGACCAGCGGGAGCTGCCGTTCGTTCTGGCCGGTACGCCGGAACGTCGCCATGCCGCCCTCGCGGACCAGTTCCAGCTCGTCGCCGTTGGCGCAGCGCAGCTCGACCGACCGCATGCGGGGAAACTCGGTCGTCTCCCGCAGCGTGGGTGAGATGCCGAGGCGGGCCCGTAGCCAGCCGGACATCAGCGCCGCCGTCGGATCGGTCGGCGGTGCGGTGATGGTGGCCTCGGTGACCTCGGCCGCGGTCGTGTCGAACGCCCCGGCGACCAGGGTGCGCCACGGGGTGATCCGGGTCCAGGCGAGGTCGGTGTCCCCGGGGGCGTAGTCGGTCGCGCGCCGGTGCAGCGCCTCGACCGGGTCGGCCGCCTGTGCCGTGTCGGTGATCCGCCGGTCGGCGACGACACCGAGGAAGTCGGTGGCGATCTCGTCCGGTGGTTCGCTGTGCCACCAGGTGACGACCGGTACGTCCGGCACCAGCAGCGGCATCACGACCGACTCGGCGTGCAGGGCCAGCCGGCCGGACATCCGCATGACGACCGCCTCGCAGGGGCCGAGACGGCCGCCGACGACGATCTCCGCGTCGAGGCGGTTGCGTTCGCCGTTGATGTCGGAGCGGACGACGACCAGCAGCCGGCACGGGTGGGCGGCGGCGGCGATGGTCGCCGCCGCCTCCGCCTCGCGGACCCGCTTCTCGTCGACGACCACGATCAGGGTCAGCGCCATGCCGCTGGCGACACCGCCCGCGCTGCGCCGCTCGGCGGCGAGCGCCTTCACCACCTCGTTGCCGGTGGTGTCCCACAACCCGATCACGGCTTCCTCCCGCTGGTTCCCTCGCTCCGCCCGGTCATGCCCGCCGCCAGGCCCGGCCGTCGCGGGCCAGCATCTCGTCGGCGGCCCGCGGCCCCCATTCACCGGACCGGTACGGCTCCGGCTTGGTGCCCTCCCACGCCTGCTCCAGCGGGTCGACCACGGCCCAGCTCTGCTCGACCTCGGCGGCGTCCGGGAACAGGGTGCGGTCACCGATCAGCACGTCGAGTACGAGCCGCTCGTACGCCTCCGGGCTCTGCTCGGTGAACGCCTCGCCGTACTGGAAGTCCATGGCGATGTCGCGCAGCTCCATGGTGGTGCCGGGCACCTTGGAGCCGAACTTGAGCACGACACCCTCGTCGGGCTGGACCCGGATGACGAGCTGGTTGTGCCCGAGCAGTTCCACGTCGGCGGGGTTGAACGGCAGGTGGGGCGCCTTCTTGAACATGATGGCGACCTCGGTGACGCGGCGGGGGAGCCGCTTGCCGCACCGGATGTAGAACGGCACGCCGGCCCAGCGCCGGTTCTGGATGCCGAGCCGCACCGCGACGTACGTCTCGGTGGTGGAGTCCTTCGGCACGTCGTTCTCGTCGAGGTAGCCGACGGCCCGCTCACCGGCGACCCAGCCGGGCAGGTACTGCCCGCGTACGGTGCCGGTGGCGACGTCGTCGGGCAGCGCGATGGCCTTCAGCACCTTGAGCTTCTCGGCCCGGATCTCGGCGGCGTCGAAGCTGGTCGGTTCCTCCATCGCGACCAGGGCCAGCAGCTGCAGCAGGTGGTTCTGGAGCACGTCGCGGGCGGCGCCGGCGGTGTCGTAGAAGCCGGCCCGGGTGCCGATCCCGACGTCCTCGGCCATGGTGATCTGCACCGAGTCGACGTGCCGGGAGTTCCACAGTGGTTCGAAGAGGTTGTTGGCGAAGCGCAGGGCAAGGATGTTCTGCACCGTCTCCTTGCCCAGGTAGTGGTCGATCCGGAAGACGTCGTCGCGGGTGAAGACGTCGTCGACCAGGTCGTTGAGGGCCTTCGCCGACGGCAGGTCGAAGCCGAACGGCTTCTCCACGACGACCCGCCGCCACCCGCCGGACTTGGCGTTGTCGGCCAGGCCGGTGCGGGCGAGCTGCTTGAGCACGACCGGGAACGCCGCCGGCGGGATGGAGAAGTAGAACGCGGCGTTGCCGGTGATGCCGTGCGTCTGGCGCAGGTCGTCGAGGGTTTCGGCGAGGTGGTCGAATGCGGCGTCGTCGTCGAACGACCCGCCGACGAACTTGATGTTGCCGATCAGCCGGGCCCAGACCTCCTCCCGCCACGGGGTACGGGCGTGCTTCTTCGCCGACTCGTACGCCAGCGACTCGAAGTCGCCGTCGCCCCAGTCGCGGCGGGCGAAGCCGGCGACGACGAAGCCGGGCGGCAGCAGGCCCCGGTTGGCCAGGTCGTAGACGGCCGGCAGCAGCTTCTTGCGGGACAGGTCACCGGTCACCCCGAAGATGACCAGCGCACACGGTTCGGGGATCCGCGGCAGCCGCCGGTCCTGCGGATCACGTAGCGGGTTCACGCCGACCATTGTCAGTCCCGCAGGTTACGAACGGTGTCGAGCAGCTGCGCCACGCCGGCGGCCCGGTCGGTCAGGTGCAGCCGGACGAGCGGCCGGTCGCGGCCGGCGAGCGCCTCCCGGTCGCCGGCGGCCTGCGCCGCCTGCAGCGTCCCGAAGCTGTACGGCTTGCCCGGCACCGGCAGGTCGTCGGTGACCGCCCCGGTGATCTGAAGGTACGCGCCGACCTGCGGGCCGCCCTTGTGGTACTGCCCGGTGGAGTGCAGGAACCGCGGGCCCCAGCCGAAGGTGACCGGCCGGCCGGACGCGGCGGTGAGCAGCGGGCGTACGTCGGCCGCGGTGGCGTCGCCGAACCGGTCGAGGTAGGCCATCACCGCGAGGTAGCCGTCGCCGTCGACGTTGTCGACCAGCCCGCGCAGCACCGCGGCGAGGGTGCCGCCGGTGCCGCCGTACACCTCGACGGCGCCCTCGGTGAACGCGGGCGTCTCGGTGGGCAGACCGGCGGCGAGCAGCCGGTTGGTGTTGTCCTTGGACTCGGTGACGTTCGGCTGGTCGAACGGGTCGATGCCGAGCACCCGGCCGGCGATCGCGGTGGCGTACTCCCAGACCAGGAACTGGGCACCGAGCGGGCCGTTGACGGCCAGGTGCGGGCGTACGCCGCCGCCGGGCACGGTGCCGGGCGGGCAGGCGCCGCCGGTGGTGACGGTGAGTATGTCGTCGCCGGTGGCACCGGGGCTCTCCGGGGCCTCGACGACGACCGGCAGGATGCCGATCCCGCTCTTGCCGGTCGACTCGGCGACGAGCTGCTCGATCCAGTCGCCGAGTCCTTCGATGCCGGTGCCGTCGGAGATCAGCGCGACCTTGTCGCGGCCGACGGTGGCGGCGGTGCCCAGTGCCGCGCCGAGGGCGAGTCCGGGGTTGTCGGTGTCGCCGGCCAGCGAGCCGGCGAACTCGTCGGCCTCGTCGAGCAGGTCGGCGACGGCGACCCCGGCCAGGGCCGACGGGACGAGGCCGAAGGCGGTCAGCGCCGAGTAGCGGCCGCCGACCTCGGGGTCGGCGAGGACGACGTGGGCACCCATCTCGGCCGCGGTCGCCTCCAGCGGCGAGCCGGGGTCGGTGACGATGACGAAGTGCCGGCCGGCCTCGGCCTCGGTCAGGCCGGCGTCGAGGAACGCCTGCCAGTAGGCCCGCCGGTGGCTGTCCGTCTCGACGGTGGAGCCGGACTTGCTGGCGACGACGACCACGGTGCGGTCCAGCCGGTCGCGCAGGGCGGCACCGACCTGGTGCGGGTCGGTGGTGTCGAGTACGGTCAGCGGCTTGCCCAGGGTCCGGGCGATGACCTCGGGCGCCAGCGACGAGCCGCCCATCCCGGCGAGTACGACGTGGTCGAGGTCGCCCAGTTCCGCGCGCAGTTCGGCGAGCTGGGGGAGCAGTTCGCGGCTGCGCCGGAAGGTGTCGATCCAGCCGAGGCGGATCTTCGCCTCCTCCTCGGCCTCCGGGCCCCACAGCGTGGGGTCCTTGGCGGCGAGCTTGCCCGGTACGCCGTCGCCGACCAGCGCGGCCCGGGTGGAGGCGGGCGCCTCCTTGTCGACCGCGTCGGCGCCGTAGACGGCGAGTCCCGCCGCCGCCTCGACGCCACCGTCCAGCAGATCACTCACGGGTTTCCTCCGGCTGCCTTGTTGGGGGTGGCCGCGCCGTGCGCCGCGGCGTCCAGGGACTTGCGTACACCGTCGAGCAGTTCGTTCCAGCTGGCCTCGAACTTCTCGACGCCCTCGCGTTCGAGCACGGCGACCACGTCGGCGAGGTCGATGCCGGCGGCGGTGAGCGCGTCGAGCACGCCGCGGGCGTCGTCGTAGGCGCCGGTGACGGTGTCGCCGCGGGTCTCGCCGTGGTCGGCGTACGCGTGGATGACGGCTTCGGGCATGGTGTTGACGGTGCCCGGGGCGATGAGTTCCTCGACGTAGATGACGTCGCGGAAGTCGGGGTTCTTGGTCGAGGTGGAGGCCCACAGCGGACGCTGCGGGTGCGCGCCGGCGTCGGCGAGCGCCTGCCAGCGGTCGGAGGAGAAGACCTCGCTGTAGCGCTGGTAGGCGAGCTGGGCGTTGGCGATCGCCGCCCGGCCCTTCAACGCGGCCGTGCGCTCTTTGCCTTCGGCGTCCGCAGCCTCGCCACCTATCCGATCCAATCGCTTGTCTACTTCACTGTCGACGCGGGAGACGAAGAACGACGCGACCGAGCCGATCTTCGTCAGGTCGTGGCCGTTGGCCCTGGCCTGCTCCAGGCCGGCGAGGAAGGCGTCCATCACCTCGGCGTACCGCTCCAGCGAGAAGATCAGCGTGACGTTGACGCTGATCCCCTCGGCCAGGGTCGCGGTGATCGCCGGCAGGCCGTCGGCGGTCGCCGGGATCTTGATGAACAGGTTGGGCCGGTCGACCAGCCACCACAGCGCCTTCGCCTCGGCGACGGTCTTGTCGGTCTCGTGCGCCAGCCGCGGGTCCACCTCGATCGACACCCGGCCGTCGACGCCGTTCGTCGCGTCGTACGCGGGGCGCATCACGTCGCACGCCCACCGCACGTCGTACGTGGTCAGCATGCGGGCGGACTCCTCGACCGTCACGCCACGGGTGGCCAGGTCGCGCAGCTGCCAGTTGTACTCGTCGGCGTCGCTCAACGCCTTCGCGAAGATCGTCGGGTTGGTGGTCACCCCGACCACGTGCTTCTCCCGCCGGAGCTGGTCCAGCCCGCCGGAGCTGAGCCGGGTCCGGGAGAGGTCGTCGAGCCAGATCGCCACGCCTGTGGCGGAGAGTTCAGCAAGCCGGTCCGTCATGGCAGTCCCCTCAGTTGCCGGTGGTGGTGCCGGTGATGGCGCCCACCCGGGTCAGCGACGCGTGGGCGGCCGCGACGACGTTGTCGGCGGTGAACCCGAACTGCTCGTAGAGCACCTTGTACGGCGCACTCGCCCCGTAGTGCTCCAGGCTCACCGACTCACCGCAGTCGCCGACCAGGTCCCGCCACGACATGGCGATCCCGGCCTCCACGCTCACCCGTGCCTTTACCCCGCGTGGCAGGACCGACTCACGGTATGCCTCGTCCTGCGCCCGGAACCATTCCTGGCACGGCATCGACACGACCCGGGTCGGGGTGCCGTCGGCCTCCAGCCGCTCGCGGGCGACGAGGCAGAGCTCGACCTCGGAACCGGTGCCGATCAGGATGACCTGCGGCTGGGCGTTCGACGCGTCGGCCAGGACGTAGCCGCCCTTGGCGGTCCCCTCCGCCCCGGCGAGCGAGGTGCGGTCCAGCACGGGAACGTTCTGCCTGGTCAGGGCGAGGGCGGTGGGCCGGTCGGTGTGCTCGAGGGCCTGCCGCCAGGCCCAGGCGGTCTCGTTGGCGTCGGCCGGCCGGACCACGTCGAGGCCCGGAATGGCCCGCAGCGCCGACACGTGCTCCACCGGCTGGTGGGTCGGGCCGTCCTCGCCCAGCCCGATCGAGTCGTGGGTCCAGACGTAGACGACCGGCAGCTTCATCAGCGCCGCGAGCCGTACGGCCGGCCGCATGTAGTCACTGAACACCAGGAAGGTGCCGCCGTAGGGGCGGGTGCCGCCGTGCAGGGTGATGCCGTTGAGGATGGCGCCCATCGCGTGCTCGCGGATGCCGAAGTGCAGGGTGCGGCCGTACGGGTTGCCGGGGAACTCCCGGGTCGCGTGCTCGGCCGGCACGAACGACGGCTCGCCCTTCATGGTGGTGTTGTTGCTCTCGGCGAGGTCGGCGGAGCCGCCCCACAGTTCCGGCAGGACCGGGGCGAGGGCGTTCAGGACCTGGCCGGAGGCGGCCCGGGTGGCGATCGGCTTGGCGTCCGCCGGCCACGACGGCAGCGCGTCGGTCCAGCCCGCCGGCAGGGTACGCGTCGACAGCCGCTGGAAGAGCGCGGCCCGCCCGGCGTCGGCCTGCGCCCAGGCGTCGAACGCGGTCTGCCACTGCGCCGCGGCGGCGCGGCCGCGGTCGAGGGCCTCGCGGGCGTGGGCGAGCACCTTGTCGTCGACGGCGAAGCTGGCCGCCGGGTCGAAGCCGAGCAGCTCCTTGGTCGCGGCGACCTCGTCGGCGCCGAGCGCCGATCCGTGGATCTTGCCGGTGTTCCGCTTGTTGGGGGCCGGCCAGCCGATGATGGTGCGCAGTGCGATGAACGACGGCCTGCCGGTCTCCGCCTTCGCGGCGAGTAGCGCGGCGTACAGCGCCTCGACGTCCTCGTGGTAGTCGTCCTGGTCGGCGTCGCCGCGCCGCCAGTCGACGGTCTGCACGTGCCAGCCGTACGCCGCGTAGCGGGCGGCGACGTCCTCGCTCTTGGCGATCCGGGTGTCGTCCTCGATCGAGATCTCGTTGTCGTCGTAGATCAGGACGAGGTTGCCGAGCTGCTGGTGGCCGGCGAGGGCGCTGGCCTCGTGGCTGATGCCCTCCTCGATGTCGCCGTCCGAGGCGATGCACCAGATGTGGTGGTCGAAGAGGGACTGTCCGGCCGGGGCGTCGGGGTCGAGCAGGCCGCGTTCGCGCCGGGCGGCCATCGCCATGCCGACGGCGTTGCCGACGCCCTGCCCGAGCGGGCCGGTGGTGGTTTCGACGCCGTTGGTGTGCCCGTGCTCGGGGTGACCCGGCGTCAGCGAACCCCACTGGCGCAGCGACTGGAGGTCTTCCAGGCCGAGCCCGAAGCCGTTGAGGAAGAGCTGGACGTAGAGGGTGAGGCTGGAGTGCCCGGCGGACAGCACGAACCGGTCCCGGCCCGGCCAGTGCGGGTCGGCCGGATTGTGCCGCATGACCCGGTTGAAGAGCAGGTATGCGACGGGGGCCAGGCTCATCGCCGTACCGGGGTGGCCGTTGCCGGATTTCTCCACGGCGTCGACGGCCAGCACCCGCGCGGTGTCGACGGCCCGGCGGTCCAGGTCGGACCAGTTCAGTGGGGCATGCTCGGATCGGTTGGCCACGATGATTGTGCTCCTCGGCAGGTCAGCGGAACCCTCTTTCGTGACCCTATCGAGCGAGGCTAAACATCCGTACGCCGAACTCGCCGGTCCGGCGCGTCGCGGCGGGCCGCGCCGGAGCGACACGCCCTAACACGGTGTGACCGGCCGCACCTATACCGGGTGCCCCAAGCTGCGCAAATGGTGGCGCGTACGCTGTCGGTCGGCACAGTGACCTTGCCGGTCACCCCGCCGCCCCGAACTCCCGCGCCGACGCCGGAAGGTGGCAATCCGTGAGCATGATCACCGAGCGCCCTGTCCACGGGAGGGCGCCTGGTGCCCAGATCGGCTCCGGGCCGGTCACGGCGGAGGGACCGGCCGTCGACGGCGCACCGGCCGGCCGGGCGCGTGGTCGGGACGTCGTCGGCGTCGTTCGGGCGTACGTCGCGCTGACCAAGCCGCGCATCGTCGAGCTGCTGCTGGTGACCACCGTGCCGGCGATGATGCTGGCGGCGGGCGGCCTGCCGTCGCTGTGGCTGGTCGCGGTCGTGCTGGTCGGCGGCTCGCTCGCGGCGGGCGCGGCCAACGCGCTCAACTGCTACATCGACCGGGACATCGACCAGCTGATGCGGCGTACGAAGCGCCGGCCGCTGCCGACCCACGTGGTGGCGCCGAAGCAGGCGCTGGTCTTCGGTCTGGTGCTCGCCGTGGTGTCCGTGACGATCATGGCGGTCTTCACCAACTGGTTGGCGACGGTGTTGACGCTCGCCGCGATCGCCTACTACGACCTCGTCTACACCATGTGGCTCAAGCGCACCACGCCGATGAACACGTTCTGGGGCGGGGCGTGCGGGTCGGCGCCGGTGCTGATCGGCTGGGCCGCGGTGACCGGGTCGCTGTCGCCGGCGGCGTGGGCGCTGTTCGCGGTGGTGTTCTTCTGGCAGATGCCGCACTTCTACGCCCTGGCCATCAAGTACAAGGACGACTACGCACGGGCCAGCATCCCGATGCTGCCGGTGGTCGCCTCGGCCCGCCGGGTCAACACCGAGATCCTGCTCTTCTCGTGGCTCACCGTGGCCGCCTCGGTGGCCGTCTGGCCGCTCGGGATGTCGCCGATCTACGGCGCGACCGCGCTGGTGCTCGGTGGTGTGTTCCTGCTCGAGGCGCACCGCCTGGTCAACCGCTCCCGGCGGGGCGAGCCGCTGCGGCCGATGCGGCTGTTCCACTGGTCGACCACCTACCTGACGGTGTTGTTCATCGCGGTCGCGCTCGACGCCCTGCTCTGAGCCCGTCCGTTCTGCCAGTGTCCGGCGCTGAATCGCCTGATTGTTCCGCCCACTTGTCCAACATGTGACAGCAGTTAATCAGTGCCCGATTTGGTCATTTGGTTTCAACCGCTTTGTCACGAAAAATCCATACAAAACACCGGCGTGTTGTTCTAAACGTCCAGGTAATGGGCGTCACAAAGACCGCGTGGATTCTGCGCGTGTCGTTGGTGGTCTGCTTACTCTCGCCTCATGGCAGATGGTTCCGATACGACCCTGACGACCGCTCCGATCCAGACCCCCACGGGCCTCGTCACCGGTTTGAAGTCCTTCGTCACCGAGCACGGCGGGGCGAAGGCGGTCATCGAGTACGTGGGCAAGCGTGGGGCGCGGATCGTGCTCGTGGGGCAGGACGGGGTCTGGGGGACCAGTTCGCCGACGACACGATGGTCGCCCGGGAGGCGTGCGCGACCGCCGGCGTCGAGGTGGAGAACGAGTGGGAGCGCGAGCTGATGGACCAGATGCGCCCCAGCAACGACCTGTGGCGTTCGATGGGCCGCCGGGCCATGTCACGCTAGGCCACATGATCCAATCCGAACCTCCGTTGAAGGCGGCCCGGGACTCCCGGGTCGCCTTCGTCACCTGCGCCGAACTTCCCGACCTCGACCCCGACGACCGCCCGGCGTACGACGCCCTGGTCCGGCGGGGCGTGGCGGTCGACATGGTGTCCTGGGACGCCGACGTCGACTGGGCCGGGTACGACCTCGCCGTACTGCGCTCGCCGTGGGACTACGTCCCGCGCCGGGCCGACTTCGTCGCCTGGGCGGCCACCGTGCCCCGGCTGGCCAATCCGGCCGACGTCGTGGTCTGGAACACCGACAAGCGTTACCTGCGCGAGCTGGCCGCCGGCGGCGTGCCGGTGGTCCCCACCACCTGGCTGGAGCCCGCCGACACCTGGTCGCCGCCGACCACCGGGGAGTACGTCGTCAAGCCGGCGGTCAGCGCCGGCAGTCGGGACACCGGCCGTTACCTGCTCGACGACGCCGGGCACCGGCGGCTCGCGGCGGCGCACGCCGCCCGCCTCGGGGCGGCCGGACGGCTCACGATGGTGCAGCCCTACCTGTCGGCGGTCGACACGGCGGGCGAGGCGGCGCTGGTGTTCCTGGGCGGGCCGGGCGGGCTCACGTTCAGCCACAGCATCCGCAAGGGTGCGATGCTGACCGGTCCCGACCTCGGTGGCGAGGAGTTGTACAAGGAGGAGAACATCTCCGCCCGTACCGCCACCGCGGCCGAACTGGCCGTCGCCGCCCGCGTGCTCGACCTGGTGCCCGGCGGGCCGGACCGGTTGCTCTACGCCCGGGTCGATCTGATTCCCGACGCCGACGACAGCCCGCTGCTGGTCGAGTTGGAACTGACCGAACCGTCGCTGTTCTTCCCGTACGCCGACGGCGCCGCGGAGCGCTTCGCCGACGCCGTCGCCGCCCGGTTGGGCTGACGGCCCGCGCCGACGTACCGGTCAGCCGGGGCGGCCGGTCAGCGGGCCGGTGCGAGTTCCCGGTCGGCCCGCTCCGCCGGGTCGCCGGGGTCGGCCGGCGGGGTCGTGGCCGCACCGACCGGCGGGCGTTCCCGGGTCGACCAGAGCACCGCCAGGGTGGCCAGCCAGACCAGGCAGGACCCGAGCATGTGCAGCCCGACCAGCAGCACCGGCAGGTCGGTGAGGTACTGCACGAAGCCGACAACGCCCTGCGCCAACTCCACCACCAGCAGGACCACGGCCGCCCGGACGGCCCGCGGCGGGGCGCCGACGGCCTTCAGGGCCAGCCACAGCGCCACCGACAGCCCGATGAGCAGGAACACCAGGTCGGCGTGCAGCTGCGAAATCGTGGCCGGGTCCAGGCCGTTGCGTTCGGCGTCGGCGTCGCCGGCGTGCGGGCCGCTGCCGGTCACCAGCGTGCCGACCATGATCACGGCGGCGCTGACCGCCGTGGTGATCCAGACCAGCGCGTGCAGCGGCGCGGGTACGGTGCGCACCTTCGGCCCGTCGGACTCGCCGATCCGCCGCCACAGCGCGTACGTCAGCAACAGCAGCGCCATCGAGCCCACGAAGTGGATGCCGACGATCATCGGGTGCAGGTCGGTGTGCACGGTGATCCCGCCGATGATCGCCTGCACGGCGATGCCGGCGAGCACGGCCAGGGCGAGCAGCACCAGCGAGCGCCGGCGTGGCCGGTGCAGCAGCACGGCGACGAGCGCGGCGAGGGCCACGGCACCGACGGCGAAGGTCAGCAGCCGGTTGCCGAACTCGATGGCGCCGTGGATGCCCATCTCGGCGGTGGAGACGTACGACTCGTCGGTGCAGCGTGGCCAGGTCGGGCAGCCGAGCCCGGACGCGGTCAGCCGGACGGCCCCGCCGGTGACGACGATTCCGACGTTGGCGATGATCGAGGCCAGCGCGATCCGCCGGACCAGCGACGGGCGCACGGAAAACCGGGCGGATTGGGTCACGGCGGTAATCCTACGTTCTGTAGTTTTCGGTCCTCCGTGCGGCCCGGCGGCCCCCGTGGCATGGATCACGGGCGGCCGGTTGCGGGGCCGCGGCGAATTACGTAACGTTGCCGTTGTGAAAAACGCGGTGGTGGTGTCTACCCACACCCCGGTGGCCGAGCCGGCCTCCGGCGCCGCCGCAGCCGCGCCGGCCGGTGGGCCGACCGCCGACGGGCGCACCCGCGACCGGGTCCTCCAGCTCCTACTGGCCCAGGGGGCGGCCACCGCCGCCCAGCTCGGCGCCGAGCTGGGACTGAGCCCCGCCGCGATCCGCCGGCACCTCGACGCCCTGCTCGCCGACGGCGACGTCGTCGCCCGCGAGCAGTCGGTGCGTGGGCACCGCGGCCGCGGCCGCCCCGCCAAGGTCTTCGTGCTGACCGACGCCGCGCGACTGCGCTGCGGACGGCACACCTACGACGGGATGGCCACCGCGGCGCTGCGCTGGATCGCCCGCACCGGCGGTGCCGAGGCCGTCGACTCGTTCGCCGCCGAGCAGGTCGCCGACCTGGAGGCACGCTGCCGGACGGCGATGGAGGACGCCGGCGACGAGCCGCTGGCCCGGGCCGAGGCCCTCGCCACGGTGCTGACCGCCGAGGGCTACGCTGCCAACGCGTCCACGATCGCGTCGGGCGGCCAGTTGTGCCAGCACCACTGCCCGGTGGCCCACGTGGCCGCCGAGTTTCCCCAGTTGTGCGAGGCCGAGACCGCGGTCATCTCCCGCCTGATCGGTTCCCACGTGCAGCGCCTCGCCACGATCGCCCACGGCGACGGGGTGTGCACCACGCACATCCCGGCACAGCCGGGTGGACCGCACACCACTGCCAACCCTGTGAGGACAGATAGATGACCGAGCAGATCGTCCAGCCCGTCGTGACCCAGGAGGAGCACCTCGCCGCCCTGGGCAAGTACGAATACGGCTGGGCCGACTCCGACGTGGCCGGGGCAGCCGCCCAGCGTGGCCTCAACGAGGCGGTGGTGCGTGACATCTCCGCCAAGAAGAACGAGCCCGCCTGGATGCTCGACCTGCGCCTGAAGGGCCTGCGGCTGTTCGACCGCAAGCCGATGCCGAACTGGGGCGCCGACCTCTCCGGCATCGACTTCAACAACATCAAGTACTTCGTCCGCTCCACCGAGAAGCAGGCCGCCAGCTGGGAGGACCTGCCCGAGGACATCAAGGCGACGTACGACCGGCTGGGCATCCCCGAGGCCGAGAAGCAGCGCCTGGTGGCCGGTGTCGCGGCGCAGTACGAGTCCGAGGTCGTCTACCACAAGATCCGCGAGGACCTCGAGGAGCAGGGTGTGGTGTTCCTCGACACCGACACCGCGCTGAAGGAGCACGAGGACATCTTCAAGGAGTACTTCGGCACCGTGATCCCGGTCGGCGACAACAAGTTCGCCGCGCTGAACACCTCGGTGTGGTCCGGTGGCTCGTTCATCTACGTGCCGAAGGGCGTGCACGTGGAGATTCCGCTCCAGGCGTACTTCCGGATCAACACCGAGAACATGGGCCAGTTCGAGCGGACCCTGATCATCGTCGACGAGGGTGCCTACGTGCACTACGTCGAGGGCTGCACGGCGCCGATCTACTCGTCCGACTCGCTGCACAGCGCGGTCGTCGAGATCATCGTGAAGAAGAACGCCCGCTGCCGCTACACGACCATCCAGAACTGGTCGAACAACGTCTACAACCTGGTCACCAAGCGCGCCGTCTGCCACGAGGGCGCGACCATGGAGTGGATCGACGGCAACATCGGCTCCAAGGTGACGATGAAGTACCCCGCCGTCTACATGACCGGCCCGCACGCCAAGGGCGAGGTGCTGTCCGTGGCGATGGCCGGCGAGGGCCAGCACCAGGACGCCGGCGCCAAGATGGTGCACGCGGCGCCGCACACCTCCAGCACGATCGTGTCCAAGTCGATCGCCCGCGGCGGCGGCCGTACGTCGTACCGGGGTCTGGTCCAGGTCCTGGAGGGCTCGCACCACAGCCGGTCGACGGTGAAGTGCGACGCGCTGCTGGTCGACACCATCTCCCGCTCCGACACCTACCCCTACGTCGACATCCGCGAGGACGACGTGGCGATGGGGCACGAGGCGACCGTCTCCAAGGTCAGCGACGACCAGCTCTTCTACCTGATGAGCCGCGGCCTGAGCGAGGACGAGGCGATGGCGATGATCGTGCGCGGCTTCATCGAGCCGATCGCCAAGGAGCTGCCGATGGAATACGCACTGGAGCTCAACCGCCTGATCGAGCTGCAGATGGAGGGCGCGGTCGGCTGACGCCGACCGCACCGGTCACCTTTCGCGAGACGAGACCAAGGACGAGATGACAACCGAAGCCATCGCGCCGCCGAAGACCAAGTCGCAGGCGCTGCGTTCGTACGACGTCGCGGACTTCCCGGCCCTGACCGGCCTGGAGGAGGAGTGGCGGTTCACGCCGCTCAAGCGCCTGCGCGGCCTGGCCACGGCGGTGCCGGCGGCGACCGCCGAGGTCAAGCACGAGTACGGCCAGCTGCCGGCCGGGGTCGGCGTGTCCACCATCGACCGGACCGACCCGCGGATCGGCAGCGTGCTGACACCGTTCGACCGGATCAGCGCGCTCGCCCACGGCGGTGCCGGGCAGGCGCTGCTGGTCACCGTCGACGCCGACGCGGTCGTCGCCGAGCCGGCGCTGCTGCGGGTTGTCGGCGGCGGTGCCGAGGGCGTCGCCTTCGGGCACACGTTCGTCGAGGTGGGCCGCTTCGCCGAGGTGACGCTCGTGCTGGAGCACGTCGGCTCGGCGACGCTGGCCGACAACGTCGAGGTGGCGGTCGCCGACGGGGCGAAGCTCACCCTGGTGACGGTGACCGACTGGGCCGCCGACTCGGTCCAGGCCCAGCACCTCAAGGTCCGGCTCGGCCGCGACGCGCGGGTGACGCACGTGCAGGTGACCCTCGGCGGCGACCTGGTCCGGCAGTTCACCAGCGTCGAATACACCGGTCGCGGTGGCGAGGCCGAGCTGTACGGCCTCTACTTCGCCGACGCCGGCCAGCACCTGGAGCACCGGCAGCTGGTCGACCACACCGTGCCCGACTGCCGCAGCGACGTCGGCTACCGCGGCGCGCTCCAGGGCGACGGCGCGCACACCGTCTGGGTCGGCGACGTGCTGATCCAGGCCGAGGCGACCGGCACCGAGACGTACGAGATCAACCGGAACCTGCTGCTCACCGACGGGGCGCGGGCCGACTCGGTGCCCAACCTGGAGATCGAGACCGGTGAGGTCGCCGGTGCCGGGCACGCGAGCGCGACCGGCCGGTTCGACG
This sequence comes from Polymorphospora rubra, assembly GCF_018324255.1. Taxonomy (GTDB): domain Bacteria; phylum Actinomycetota; class Actinomycetes; order Mycobacteriales; family Micromonosporaceae; genus Polymorphospora; species Polymorphospora rubra. Next base: position 246,973 of record NZ_AP023359.1, on the reverse strand, counting down.
ACGAGCAGCTGTTCTACCTGATGGCCCGGGGCATCCCGGAGTCCGAGGCCCGCAAGCTCGTGGTCCGCGGCTTCTTCGCCGAGCTGGTCAACAAGATTCCGGTCGGGGAGCTGCGGGAGCGGCTCGGTCAGGCGATCGAGGACCGGCTGATCCGGGCGGGAGCGTGATGACGGACTTCGTCCGGATCTGTTCCACCGAGGACATCCCCAAGGCGACCGCCGTACGCGCCGACGTGGACGGCACCGAGATCGCGGTGGTGCACGCCGAGGACGGCACCTTCCACGCCGTGTACGACGAGTGCTCGCACGCCGCGGTCGCGCTGTCCGAGGGGGAGATCGACGGCTGCACGATCGAGTGCTGGCTGCACGGCTCTCGCTTCGACCTGCGTACCGGCGAGCCCACCGGGCTGCCCGCCACCGAACCCGTACCCGTCTACCCCGTCGAAGTACGCGACGGCGACATCTACGTCAGTCTCACGCCCACCAATGGAGTAACGGCACCATGAGTGTTCTGGAGATTCGTGACCTACAGGTGTCGGTCAAGCTGCCCGAGGGCGAGCTGAAGCCGATCCTGGCCGGGGTGAACCTGACCGTGAAGGCGGGGGAGACCCACGCCATCATGGGCCCGAACGGGTCCGGCAAGTCGACGCTGGCGTACTCGATCGCCGGCCACCCCAAGTACGAGATCACCGGCGGCACGGTGACCCTCGACGGCGACGACGTGCTGGCGATGACCGTCGACGAGCGGGCCCGCGCCGGCCTCTTCCTGGCCATGCAGTACCCGGTCGAGGTGCCCGGCGTCTCGGTCGCCAACTTCCTGCGTACGGCGAAGACCGCGGTCGACGGCGAGGCGCCGAAGCTGCGCACCTGGGCCGGCGAGCTGCGTGGCGCCATGGAGCGCCTGCAGATGGACCCGTCGTTCGCCCAGCGCAACGTCAACGAGGGTTTCTCCGGCGGCGAGAAGAAGCGGCACGAGATCGTGCAGCTCGAGCTGCTCAAGCCGAAGGTGGCGATCCTCGACGAGACCGACTCCGGCCTCGACATCGACGCCCTGCGGGTGGTCAGCGAGGGCGTCAACCGGGTCCGGTCGACCGGCGACACCGGCCTGCTGCTGATCACGCACTACACCCGGATCCTGCGCTACATCAAGCCGGACTTCGTGCACGTCTTCGTCGCCGGCCGGATCGTCGAGGAGGGCGGCCCGGAGCTGGCCGAGAAGCTCGAGGCCGAAGGCTACGAGCGCTACGTCGCCGGCGCCGGCGCGGCGGCCTGAACGTCGGTCCGCGAGAAGGGTCGGTCCCGATGACCGTCATCGCCATCCCACCGGGCATGCCGCAGTACGACGACGTGCCGCGCTTCGACGTCGAGAAGATCCGCGCCGACTTCCCGATCCTGGACCGCCAGGTCAACGGGCACAAGCTGGTTTACCTGGACAGCGGGGCCACCTCACAGCGGCCCCGCCAGGTGCTCGACGCGATCCGCGAGCACAACGAGCGGCACAACGGCAACGTGTCCCGTTCGGTGCACACGGTCGGCACCGAGGCGACCGAGGCGTACGAGGGCGCCCGGGCGAAGGTGGCCACGTTCATCGGCGCCGCCAGCCCCGACGAGGTGGTGTTCACCAAGAACGCCACCGAGTCGATCAACCTGGTGGCGTACGCCTTCTCCAACGCCTCGGTCGACCCGGCCGCCGACCCGCGGTTCCGGCTCGGTCCCGGCGACGAGGTGGTGATCTCCGAAATGGAGCACCACTCCAACATCGTGCCGTGGCAGCTGCTGTGCCAGCGCACCGGAGCGACGCTGCGCTGGTTCCGGGTCACCGACGCCGGCCGGCTCGACCTGACCCAGCTCGGGGAGCTGGTCAACGAGCGGACCAGGCTGGTGTCGTACGCGCTGGTCTCGAACGTGCTCGGCACCGTCAACCCGACGTCGGCGATCACCGCCCGGGCCCGCGAGGTCGGCGCCCTGGTGATGCTCGACGCCTCGCAGGCGGTGCCGCACCTGCCGGTCGACGTCGCCGACCTCGGCATCGACTTCCTGGCCTTCACCGGGCACAAGATGTGCGGGCCGACCGGTATCGGCGCGCTGTGGGGGAGGGCGGAGCTGCTCGACGCGATGCCGCCGTTCCTCGGCGGCGGGTCGATGATCGAGACGGTGACGCTGGAACGGTCGACGTTCGCGGCCGCGCCGGCCAAGTTCGAGGCCGGCACCCCGCCGATCGCCGAGGCGGTCGGTCTCGGGGCGGCCGTCGACTACCTGTCGGCGGTCGGGATGCGGGCGATCCAGTGGCACGAGAAGGAGCTGACCGCGTACGCGCTCGACGCGCTGTCGACCGTGCCCGGCCTGCGGATCTTCGGGCCGCAGGTGCCGGTCGGCCGGGGCGGCACGCTGTCGTTCGGCTTCGACGGAGTGCATCCGCACGACGTGGGGCAGGTGCTCGACGCACACGGGATCGAGGTCCGGGTCGGACACCACTGCGCGCGTCCGCTGTGCGTGCGGTACGGCGTGCCGGCGATGACCCGCGCGTCGTTCTACCTCTACACGACGACGGACGAGGTCGACGCCCTGGTGCGCGGCCTCGACCAGGTGCGGAAGGTGTTCGGCTGATGCAGCTCGACCAGCTCTACCAGGAGATCATCCTGGACCACTACAAGCACCCGCACGGGCGCGGGCTGCGCGAGCCGTTCGGCGGCGAGGCGCATCACGTCAACCCGACCTGCGGAGACGAGGTGACGGTCCGGGTCGCCGTCGACGGCGGCAGGCTCGGCGACATCTCGTACGACGGCATGGGCTGCTCGATCAGCCAGGCGTCGGCGAGCGTGCTGCACGAGCTGCTCTCCGGCCGGGGCACCGACGACGCGTTCACGGTCCACGAGGCGTTCGTGGAGCTGCTGTCCGGGCGTGGCCAGGTGACCCCCGACGAGGAAGTACTGGGCGACGGGGTGGCGTTCGCAGGCGTCGCCCGCTACCCCGCCCGGGTGAAATGCGCGCTGCTGCCGTGGATGGCGTTCAAGGACGCGGCGGCGCGCGCCGGTGTGGGCGCGAGCCCGGAGGTGAAGGCATGAGCACGGACGACACCGGCGCCACGACGCCGGCGGAGACGCAGGGTGTGGCGACCGCCCCGGCGGAGGTCTCGAAGGCCGCGATCGCCGACGTCGAAGAGGCGATGAAGGACGTCGTCGACCCCGAGCTCGGCATCAACGTCGTCGACCTCGGCCTGGTCTACGGCGTCCACGTCGACGACGAGAACGTGGCGACCCTGGACATGACGCTGACGTCGGCGGCCTGCCCGCTGACCGACGTGATCGAGGACCAGACCCGGCAGGCGCTGACCACCGGTCCGGGTGGTGGCCTGGTCCAGGACTTCCGGATCAACTGGGTGTGGCTGCCGCCGTGGGGCCCCGACAAGATCACTGACGAGGGCCGCGACCAGCTGCGGGCTCTCGGCTTCAACGTCTGACGTATTTCGGCCGCCGGGTGGGGAAGTCCGCCCGGCGGCCGTACCGATATTTGGTGGTGGCGGCCGCGGCGGCCCGGCCAGAATCTGCGGCGTGAACACTCCCGCCGACCCTGACCGGCCATGACCGACGCGATCGCCGCCGGGCTGCTGGCCGGCTACGGCGTCGCCGTACCGGTCGGTGCCATCGCCGTACTCGTCATCGGGCTGACCGCCCGCACCTCGCTGCGGGTCGGTGCCGCCGCCGCCCTCGGCGTCGCCACCGCAGACGGCGTCTACGCCGCCGTCGCCGTGCTCGGGGGTGCCGCCCTCGCCGACCTGATCACCCCGGTCGCCGGGCCGCTGCGCTGGGTCGCGGTCGCGGTTCTCGTCGTCCTCGCCGCGCACACGGCCGTCAGTGCCGTACGCCGGCACCGCAACCCGGCCGCCGCGGCGGGCACCGACCGGGCACTGTCGACCCCGTCCCGGGCGTACGCCGGGCTGCTGGCGCTGACCCTGCTCAACCCGATGACCGTGATCTACTTCGCCGCCCTGGTGCTGGGCCGGCGGGCGGCCGACGGGCGCACCGCCGCCGCCGAAGCGGTGTTCGTGCTGGCGGTGTTCGCCGCGTCGGCGAGCTGGCAGCTGCTCGTCGCCGGCGGCGGTTCGCTGGTCGGCCGGCTGCTCGCGGGGCCGCGTGGACGACTGCTGACCGCGCTCGCGTCGAGCGTGCTCGTGGTCGTACTCGCGCTCGGTCTGCTCGTGCCCGGCTGGCCGTGACGGGCTGCCGGTGTCGAGCCGGTGGCGACGGGTTGGCCGTGACGGGCTGGCGGTGACGGGCTGGCGGTGACGGGCTGGCGGTGACGGGCTGGCGGTGACGGGCTGGCGGTGACCAGGGTGCCGGCGTCGACCGCCGGGGGACGGTACCGCTGTTGTGGTCCACAGCGAATCCGGCGTATCCACAGCGAACTCGCTGTCGGCCGCGACACCAGACCTTTCCATCTGAACGCCCGCGTGCGCCCCCGCACCCCCCGCCATCCTGTCGGGTTCCGGACGTCAGTGCCCTACCCGACAGCCAGCCCGTCGCGGACACGCTCGGGCAGGAATAGCTGGACCAGCTCGGTCGTGAGGCCGCGGCATTCCATGACCTGCTCCAGCCGTACCAGGGCGAAACCGTCCGGTCCCTCCGGGCGGCGGCAGCGACCGTCGAGCGGGTGGCCGGGGAGGCCACGCCGGGGCGGGTCGGCACACTGCTGGCCGCCGTCGCCGGTGTCGAGGCCGCCCATCGCTCGTACGCCGCCGAGGTCTGCGCCTGACCGGATCGTCCGGCCCGGCGGTGGCGGGTTCAGGTGATGTTCCTCAGCGCCTCGCGGACCGACAGCGGCGCCAGCCGCGCCCGGTGCGCGGCCACGAAGGCGCGGACCGCCTCCGGGTCGGTCCGGGAGTGCTCGCGCAGCGCCCAGCCGATCGCCTTGCGGACGAAGAAGTCGGGGTGGCCGGCCTGCCGCACGCAGTACCGGAACAGCCGTCCGGCGTCGGTCGTCTCCCGGTAGCTCAGCTGGTGCAGGATCGCCGTACGCACCAGCCACGGGTCGTCGTCGCCGACCCAGTCGTCCATCGCCGGCACCAGCTCCGGATGCGTGGCGACCAGCCGTCCGACCAGGTGTACCGCCAGCGGGTCGACGGTGTCCCACCACGACCTGGTGGTGACCAGCCAGCGGGCGGTCGACAGGAAGTCCGCCGAGCAGATCCGGGCGTGGCGGCGCAGCCAGTCACAGGCGAAGTACTGGTATTCGCGTTCGGGTAACGCCCAGCAGCCGACCGCGACCGCCCGCAGGTCCTCCTCGGTCGGCCGCCCGAGCCCGGCCAGGACCTGCCGCCCCAGCGCGGTCCGGGCCGGCGCCTGGATGCCCAGGAACGGGAACCGGTCGCGCATGTACGCGGCCATCCCCGCGCCCCGGGCCGGATCGGCGGCGGCACCGAACACCGTGGTCAGCCGGTCCAGCACCGCGGCCGCCAGGGGTGGTGCCACGTCGACCATGGCTAGATCCTGCCATCCGGGCCGCCCGGTACCGTCGACCGAATGGACGATCATCCGGAGGGTGACATGACCACGCGGGCCGGCGGGCGCCGGGCCGTCGCGGCGCGGCACGAGGGGGCGACGTGACCGCCCGCCCCGCGGCCGGCGGCGGCCGCTGGGTCGACGTCGAGCCCGGCCGGCTGGCCCGCTGGGTGGAGAACTTCACCGCCCGGCACGGTCCGCCGGTCGCCGAACCCACCGGGTACGGCCTGCACCTGAGCGCCCCGGACGGCGCCACCGCCGAACTGCACACCCCGCCGGGGGCGGCCGCCGCACCCGACCTGGCCGGATTCGTGGCCGCCGCCGGAGCGTCCCGCCGGATCGGTCTGCTGCTCGCCCGCAAGGCGGCGGTCGCGGTCGGCGTGGCCGACGGCACCCGGCTGATCGGGTCGAAGGTCGACACCAGCTACGTGCAGAGCCGCACCGCGGCCGGCGGCTGGTCGCAGCAGCGGTTCGCCCGTCGGCGCGACAACCAGGCCAAGGCGGCCGCGGCCGGGGCGAGCGACATCGCCGTACGACTGCTCCTGCCGGCGGCCGGCACGATGTCCGCGCTCGTCTGCGGTGGTGACCGCCGTACGGTCGACACGATCCTCGACGACCGGCGGCTGGCGCCGCTGCTGCCGCTGCGGGCCGAGCGGCTGCTCGACGTGCCCGAGCCCCGGCACGCGGTACTGGTCGAGGCGGTGGCCGCCGCCCGTGCGGTACGCGTCCTGGTCCGCGACCCGTGAGCGGTGGCCGGGCCGGCACCGTAGCCGGTCAGATGGCGCCGCCGAACGTGTCGCACGAGGTCGGGTCGCCGGTCTGGTAGCCGCGGCCGAACCACTCCTGCCGCTGTGCCGCCGTGCCGTGGGTGAACGACGACTCGTCGATCTGCCCGCCGGCCCGCCGCTGGATCGTGTCGTCGCCGATCGCGGCCGCGGTGTCCAGGCCCTCGCGGATGTCCCGGTCGGTGATGCTGGTGAAGATCCGCTGCCCCTGCGCGTCGGCGGTGCCGGTCGCGTTCTTCGCCCACGCCCCCGCGTAGCAGTCGGCCTGCAGCTCCAGCCGCACCGACAGCTCGTTGGCGTTGCGTGGGTCACGCTGCTGCTGGCGGCGCATCTGCGCCTCGGTGCCGAGCAGCGTCTGCGCGTGGTGGCCGTACTCGTGGGCGACGACGTACGGCTGCGCGAACTCGCCGCCGGCGCCGAGCTGGTCGGCAAGCACCCGGTAGAAGGTCAGGTCGATGAAGACCTTGCGGTCGGCGGGGCAGTAGAACGGGCCGACGCCGGAGTCCGCGGCGCCGCAGCCGGTGTTCACCGCCTGCTCGAAGAAGACCGTGTCCGCCGGCTGGTACTGCCGGCCGAAGTGCTGTGGCAGCGCCGTGCGCCAGTACGCCTGCACCGAGTTGACGTAGAGGGCGTTGCGGCAGTCGAGCTGGCGCAGCGCGTCGTCGGCCGCGCACCGCTGGTCGATCGCGGCGTTGTCGCCCTGTTCCTCGCCGCCGGTCAGCGCGTTGAGGCCGAAGCCGCCGCCAATGAGCGTGAACACGACGACGGCGATGAGGACGACCAGGCCGCCCTTGCCGCCGCCGCCCGGCAGCGGGATGGGCAGGCCGCCGAGGCCGCCGCCTCCTCGTCCGCCGGCACCGCGCCGGTCCTCGATCTGGCTGGTGTCGATCCGCGCGTTCTCGTTCAGCTCCATGACGCCTGCTCGCTCCGCTCGCACTCGCTCATGACGACCCCAGCCAATCCCGGCACCGTTCCTTCGGCGTGCCGCTGTTCTGCCGACTACCCGATGATCTTGCCTGGCAATCGGCTGGGAGGTCGGTCCCGACACCCGGTACACTTTCCGCCGTGCTGCTCTGCCAAGGCTGAACCGCCCCGCGCCGACGGGTCAACCACCCGCCGGCGCTTCCGCGTGCCCGAGCCAGCCTTTCCGCCATCGAGAGCGAGCCCTTCGAAATGATCACTGCAACCGGTCTGGAACTGCGCGCCGGCTCCCGCATCCTGCTGTCCGACACCACGCTGCGCGTACAGCCCGGCGACCGGATCGGCCTCGTGGGCCGCAACGGCGCCGGCAAGACCACCACCCTGAAGGTGCTCGCCGGTGAGGGCACCCCGTACGCCGGCCAGATCGACCGGCGCAGTGCGATCGGCTACCTGCCGCAGGACCCGCGTACCGGGGATCTGGAGGTCACCGCGCGCGACCGGGTGCTGTCCGCCCGCGGCCTCGACGTGCTGATGGCCCAGATGAAAGAGGTCGAGCAGCAGCTCGCCGACGGCGGCGACGACCGGCTCGTACGTCGCTACGGGGCGCTGGAGGACCAGTTCGCCTCGCTCGGCGGCTACGCCGCCGAGGCCGAGGCGGCCCGGATCTGCGCCAACCTCGGCCTGCCCGACCGGGTTCTCGCCCAGACCATCGGCACGCTCTCCGGTGGCCAGCGCCGCCGGATCGAGCTGGCCCGGATCCTGTTCCGCGACGCCGGCGAGAACGGCGGCGGCATCCTGCTGCTCGACGAGCCGACGAACCACCTCGACGCCGACTCGATCACCTGGCTGCGCGGCTTCCTCGCCGGTCACAAGGGCGGCCTGGTGGTGATCAGCCACGACGTGTCGCTGCTCGACGCGGTGGTCAACCGGGTCTGGTACCTCGACGCGATCCGGTCGGTGGTCGACACCTACAACGTCGGCTGGAAGACCTACCTGGAGCAGCGTGACACCGACGAGCGGCGGCGCCGCCGCGAGCGGGCCAACGCCGAGAAGAAGGCCGGCGCGCTGATGGCGCAGGCCGACAAGATGCGGGCCAAGGCCACCAAGACCGTCGCCGCGCAGAACATGGCCCGCCGGGCCGAGCGGCTGCTGTCCGGTCTTGAGGAGGTGCGTGCCTCCGACAAGGTGGCCAAGGTACGGTTCCCGTCCCCGGCCGCCTGCGGCAAGACCCCGCTGACCGCGACCGGCCTGTCGAAGTCGTACGGCTCGTTGGAGATCTTCACCGACGTCAACGTCGCGGTCGACCGTGGCTCCCGGGTCGCCATCCTGGGGCTCAACGGTGCCGGCAAGACCACCCTGCTGCGGATGCTCGGCGGCCTGCTGGAGCCCGACACCGGCGAGGTGCAGGCCGGCCACGGCCTGCGGCTGGGCTACTACGCGCAGGAGCACGAGACGCTCGACGTCGACCGTACGGTGCTCGACCACATGCGCAGCGCCGCGTTCGAGCAGACCGACACCGAGCTCCGCAAGATTCTCGGTGCCTTCCTGTTCTCCGGCGAGGACGTCGACAAGCCCGCCGGGGTGCTCTCCGGCGGCGAGAAGACCAGGCTGGCCCTGGCCACGCTGGTCTGCTCGGGCGCCAACGTGCTGCTGCTGGACGAGCCGACGAACAACCTCGACCCGGTCAGCCGCGAGCAGGTGCTCGACGCGATCGCCAACTATCCCGGCGCGATCGTGCTGGTGACCCACGACCCCGGTGCGGTGACGGCGCTCAAGCCCGACCGGGCCATCCTGTTGCCCGACGGTGACGAGGACGCCTGGAGTGACGACCTGCTGGAACTGGTCGAGCTGGCCTGACCGGAGCGTTCCGCGCAGGGGGTGTGGGGATCCACCGTGTGTGCGGTGAAATTTCAGTGGGGTGGGCACACTTGCGCTCACTGCGATACAGGTATCGGGTAGCCGACAGTGACGCGCGTGTCGGTTGGCGAACAGATGATATCTGGCGCATGATCGTTCGAGGCGGTCTAATAGGTGGGACCGCATCGAACCGCACAGTCTGGGACGTGAGGATTCCAACATGGCAGCCACTGGCACAGCCACCAGCACTGAGAAGGGTCGCCGCATCGTCGGGGCCGAGCGTCAGACGCTCGCCAAGGACCTTGTAAAGCGGTACACCTCGGGAGAGAGCATTCGTGCCCTGGCGGTCTCCACGGGCCGCTCCTACGGGTTCGTTCACCGGGTGCTCACCGAGTCCGGAGTGCAGTTGCGTCAGCGCGGCGGCGCCCGTCGTCGCAAGAAGGCGTGACCAGCTCTTCAGCCTCTCCCGCCTCCGCCCACGCCAGGATCCCCCGGTGAGCACAGCGAGCGGAGTGCGGCTCGACCGCGACGGGCCGGTCGCGACAGTGACGTTGTGCCGGCCCGACGTGCTCAACGCGCAGACCCCCGCGATGTGGGAGACGCTGCGCGAGTTCTCCCGGCAACTGTCCGGTGACGTCCGCGTGGTCGTGGTCCGGGGCGAAGGCCGCGCCTTCTCCGCCGGCCTCGACCTGTCGGTCGCCGGCGGTGCCGACCCCGACCCGGGCGGGGGCTCGTTCGCCGACCTCGCCCGGATGTCGCCCGAGGCCTGCGCCGACCGCATCGCCGAGTTCCAGGCCGGGTTCACCTGGCTGCACCGTCCCGACCTGATCTCGGTCGCGGCCGTGCAGGGGCACGCCATCGGCGCCGGGTTCCAACTCGCGCTCGCCTGCGACCTGCGGGTCCTCGCCGACGACGCGAAACTCTCGATGGCCGAGGTCACCCTCGGGCTCGTACCCGACCTGGCCGGTACCAAGCGGCTGGTCGACCTGGTCGGCTACGCCCGGGCCCTGGAGATCTGTGTGACGGGGCGGCGGATCGACGCCGTCGAGGCCGACCGGCTCGGCCTGGCCAACGTGGTCGTGCCGCGCGCCGACCTCGACGCCGCCGTACGCGACCTGACCGCGGCGATCCTGGCCGGCAACCGCGACGCGGTCGTCGAGATCAAGGCGCTGCTCGCCGGCGCGGGCGGCAGGTCGCCCGTCGACCAGCAGCGGGCCGAGCGGGAGGCGCAGACCCGACGCCTGCGCGATCTCACCGGCGCCACCGACTGACCAGCAGGGCCGGTACCCGCGGACCGGAAGCCGGTCCCGGCGGATTCAGCCGACCGGCTCCGGCCGGGATTCCGGCTCCACGACCGGGGCCGCCGTCCCGGCGACGCGCCGCCGGCGCCGGACCGGAACGGTGAGCACGGCCAGACAGGCGCCGACCAGGCCGACGCCGAACCAGCCCACGCCCGGCAGCCGCTCGCCGACGACGAGCACCGCGAGCACGGCCGCGACCGCGGGCTCGAAGAGGGACAGCGTCGTCGCCGCGCTCGCCGGCACCCGGGCCAGGCCCCAGCCGAAGAGGAGATAGCCGACGAACATCGGCACGACCGCCAGGTAGGCGCCGACCGCCAGGTGCCGCCCCGCCTCGAGGAACGGGCCGCCCGTCGCGACCAGGACCGGCATCAGCAGCAGCCCGCCGAGGCCGAAGGTCGACCCCATCGCGGCGCGCGAGGAGAGGCCGCCGGCCATCAGCCGGTGCGCGGTCCACGAGTAGAGCGCGTACGTGAGGCCGGCGAGCAGGCCGAGTACGGTGCCGGCCACCGGCCGCGGTGCCGTCGCGTCCGCGCCCCCCGCCGCGCGGGCCACGCAGAGCAGAACCGTTCCGGCCAGCCCCAGTCCGGCCCCGACCACCCAGCGCGGGGAGAGCCGGCGGCCGTCGGCGACGCGCTCGATCAGGGCCGAGGCCAGGGGCGCGGAGCCGATCGACACGACGGTGCCCACCGCGACGCCGGCCAGCCGCATCGAGGTGTAGAAGGCCAGCGGATAGACGGCGACGGCCACCGCACCGACCAGTACGACGGGCCAGCGGGCGCGCAGCAGCGCCCGGTCGCGGCGTAGGTGACTGCCGGCGACCAGGGCCTGGAGCAGGCCGCCGACCCCCATCGCCGCGGCGCCGACGGCCAGCGACCCGACGGCCGGGGCGAGGCTCGCCGCGGTGCCGGTCGTGCCCCACAGCAGCGAGGCCGCCAGGACGCACAGTGCGCCCAGGCCGGCGCCGCGGTCGGTCACAGCGTCTCCAGCGGGATCGGGCGGTGGTTCGGCGGGCAGGCCATTCTAGCCGCGTGCGGGGCGGTCACCCGTGATCATGCCGACCCACCGGATCAGGAAGGATCCGGTTGTTCCCGGGGTTGTCGTAGGTGTCGGGAACACTGGACCCGACCGATGACCAAACGGAGGTGACGGTGTCCCACCCGATGTCCGGAGCAGGCGGTGGCATGGGCGGCTGGAGCATGCTCCGCTCGATGCGCGACCAGGAAACGGTCGACAAGCACCGGTTGACCCGTGGCACCGCCCGGCGCATCGTCGCCTTCGCCCGTCCGTACCGTGCGGACATCTCGGTCTTCCTGGTCACCGTGGTCCTGGCCGCCGTCATCGGCGTCGCCACCCCGGTGCTGGCCGGTGACGTCATCAACGCCATCACCGGCGGCGGCCCGGAAGCCGGTTCCGTCGTCGTACGGCTCGCGCTGTTCATCGCCGGTCTGGCCGTCGCCGACGCGCTGCTGCAGTTGGCGCAACGCTGGTTCTCCGCCCGGATCGGTGAGGGCATCATCCTCGACCTGCGCAGCCGGGTCTACGACCACGTGCAGCGCATGCCGTTGCAGTTCTTCAGCCGTACCCAGACCGGCGCCCTCGTCAGCCGGCTGAACAACGACGTGCTCGGGGCCCAGCGGGCCTTCACCTCAACCCTGTCCGGCGTGGTCAGCAACGTCATCCAACTGGTGCTGACCGCCGCGGTCATGTTCACCCTGTCGTGGCAGATCACCGCGCTGTCCCTGGTTCTGCTGCCGATCTTCATCCTGCCCGCCCGCCGGGTCGGCCGCCGGCTGGCCGAGATCACCCGGGAGTCGTACGACCTCGACGCGAAGATGAACGCCACGATGACCGAGCGGTTCGGCGTCGCCGGCGCACTGCTGGTCAAGCTCTTCGCCCGGCCCGACGTCGAGGCGCGGAGGTTCGGGCAGCGCGCCGAACGGGTCCGCGACATCGGCATCCAGTCGGCGATGTACTCGCGTACCTTCTTCGTCGCCATGCTGCTGGTCGCCTCGCTCGCGCAGGCGCTCACGTACGGCCTCGGCGGCTGGCTCGCCGTCACCGGCTCGGTCAGCGCCGGCACCGTCGTTACCCTCGCCCTGCTGCTCACCCGCCTCTACGGGCCGCTGACCGCGCTGTCGAACGTGCGCGTCGACGTGATGAGCGCGCTCGTCTCGTTCGACCGGGTCTTCGAGGTGCTCGACCTGAAGCCGTCCATCGCCGAGAAGGCCGACGCCGTCGACATCCCGGCCGGCTCCGGGCACCTGGAGTTCCGCGACGTGTGGTTCCGCTACCCGAGCGCGGCCGAGGTCTCGCTCGCCTCGCTGGAGAGCGTCGCGGCGCTGGACCGTACCGAGTCCGACCCGGTGCTGCGCGGCGTCAGCTTCACCGTCCAACCCGGCCGGATGGTGGCCCTGGTCGGCCCGTCCGGGGCCGGCAAGTCGACCACCTCGATGCTCGTCTCCCGGGTCTACGACGTCAGCGACGGTGCCGTCCTGGTCGGCGGGGTCGACGTACGGGACGCCACACTCGACTCGCTGCGCGACACCATCGGCGTCGTCACCCAGGACGCGCACCTGTTCCACGAGTCGATCGCGGAGAACCTGCGCTACGCCAAACCCGACGCCACCGAGGACGAGATGTGGGCCGCCCTTCGTGGCGCCCAGGTCGCTGACCTGGTCCGGTCCCTGCCCGACGGCCTCGAAACGACCGTGGGCGAACGCGGCTACCGCTTCTCCGGTGGCGAGAAGCAGCGGATCGCGATCGCCCGGATGCTGCTCAAGGCCCCTTCGATCGTGATCCTCGACGAGGCCACCGCGCATCTCGACTCCGAGTCCGAGGCGGCCGTGCAACGGGCGCTGACGGCCGCGCTGTCGGGGCGTACGGCCCTGGTGATCGCGCACCGGCTGTCGACGGTCCGGGAGGCCGACGAGATCCTGGTGCTCGACGGCGGCCGGATCGTGGAGCGCGGCCGGCACGACGAACTGGTGGCCGCCGGCGGCCTGTACGCCGAGCTGTACCGCACCCAGTTCGCGGTCGCCGACTCGCCGCCGCGTTACGTCGACGATCCCGAGCCGATCGTCACCGTCCCGGCCCGCGACTACGTGTCCGGCGACGCCCTCGGCCCGACCTCGTGAGCCGCGCCGGGCCAGAGTACGCGTACCCGGTGTCGCCGGGGTGTGGTGCCGGCGTGCCGGACCCGGGCGGCACATAGCGTCGGCGGCATGGATGGGACGCCGACGGGGGTACGGCAGCGACCGGGATGGCCGGTCACCGCCGTACTGCTCCTGACCCTGGCCTGGCTGGCCGCGCTGGTGCTGATCGCCTACCTGTACGTCGGGGTCGGCTTCGAGTCCTGGTCGGCCCACTTCGGTGACGACGACGAGGCCGCCCGCGCGGACCGCGTCCGGCGGAGCTACGCGCTCGCCATGTACTTCTGCCTCACCCTGTTCGTGGGGCCGGCCCTCACGACGACCGTGGCGGCGGTCGGTGGGCTGCGCCGCACCGCCATCGGGTACGGCGTCGTCGCGGTGCTGCTGGCCGGGCTGGCCCTGGCCGGCTGTGCCCTGACCGCGCGGGATGCCGACCGTGGCCGGCAGGCACCGCCACCGCCGCCGCCATCGCCGGTCGAGTACTGCGTGCCGGTCAGCGGCAGCGAGAACCGCTGCCCCGGCGGCTGACGGCCGGACCCGCCGCGCACCGGTCGGGTGGCCATGATCGTCTGCTGTTCCAGCACCCGACACGCCGGGTACGGACCGCCTGAACAGCAGACGATCATGACGACAGCGTCCCGGCTGACCGCTCAGCCGGGTTCGACCATCGTGGATAGGCTTTGCGCCACCGAACCGTGGGGAGATCCGGTGAGTCAGAAGGTGCTCAGGCTGATCGGCTACTGGCACGGCCCGTGGGCGCGGGAGGGATGGCCGGACGTCCGGGACTACATCGCCTCGGATTCCGATGCCGCGCAGCGGCGAGCAGTAGTCGCGTACCTGCGATCGGGGAAAGCGTGGGCAGCAGCCGCACGGGTGGGGGCGAGCGGCGACCGGCTGTTCGGGACTTACCGGGTAACGGGCGACAGGGCTGTCAACGGCCGGGTCGGGCCGCCGTCCCCGGCAGCGTCAGGGTGTGTACCCGACCGGCGAACTGGATCACGACGGTGCCGTCGCCGCGGCGCAGCGCCGGCAGCCGGCGCGGGCGGGGGGCGTCGGCTCCCCGGTAGTGCCAGGTCGCCTCCCGGGCGGCCAACTCGTCGCGGGCCGGGCCGGTCAGCCGGCCGGCGGCGTGCAGGTCGCGGGCCAGGTCCCAGCCGTCACGCAACGAGCCCCGGGTCGGTCGGGTCGCCGCGAAGCCGGCGAACGTCGCCGGCCAGTCGGCGCCGAGGCCGGCGGCGAGCAGCGGCCAGTGCCGGGCGACGTCACCGGCCCGCTTGCGGAGCAGCGCGGTGCGGGCGATGCCGACGAGCCGTTCGTCGAACCCCGGCGGTACGGGCGCGCCGGTGACCAGCGCCGCGACGAGTTCGGCCTGCCGGGCCGCCAGGTCGCCGGGCGGCGGCCCCGGCGGGTGCGGCGCTGCCGGTGCGGGGCCGGCGCCCGGGTGCTCGGGGCCGGCGGTCATGTGACCGTGGGATAGCCGGACGCGGCGGCGATGGCGTCGAGTTCGGCACGCAGCACGTCGCCGGCCGGGTAGTTGCCGTCGCGCTCCAGCAGCAGGGCCGGCGGCCGGTGCCGGGCGCACAGCTCGCCGATCAGGTCGAGCACCTCGGCCGGGATCGGGTCGGTGTGCGTGTCGTGGTAGACGCCGGCGTGTTCGGCGCCGCCCGCGACGTGCACGTACGCGACCCGGTCCAGTGGCAGCCGGTCGAGCAGGTCCACCGGGTCGGTGCCCCGGTTGCGGGCGTTGGCGTACACGTTGGCGATGTCGAGCAGCAGCAGGGCGCCGGTCCGGTCGAGGATCTCGGTGATGAACTGCGCCTCGGTCAGCTCGTCGTCGGGCCAGTCGAAGATGGCGGCGATCGGTTCGAGGGCGATGGGTACGGGCAGTTCGGCCTGCGTACGGCGGACGTTGGCGACCACCGCGGCGACGGCTTCCCGGCTGCGGGGCAGCGGCAGCAGGTGGCCGGCCTCGACGTCACCGGCCCGGACGAAGGCGATGTGTTCGCTGACCAGCGGCGCGTCGACGACGGCGGCGGCGTGGGCGAGGTGGGCGACCCGGGCCGGGTCGACGGGTTCGGCGCCGCCGAGGGAGAGCCGTACGCCGTGCGGGACGACGGCGACGTCACGCGCCCGCAGGTCGGCGAGTGCGGCCGGGGCCGGGCCGGTGGGTGGCAGCGACTCGGCGACGACCTCGACGAACCGCAGGCCGGGCAGGCCGGCGACGAATCCGGAGATCTCCGGCCGCCACCCGATGCCGACGCCGTGGCCGGCGGTCATCCGCCGCAGCCCCCGCCGCAGCCGCCACCCCCGCCGCCACCGCACGAGCCACCACCACCACCGTCCGAAGAGGAACCGCCCCCGCAGGAGCTGCTTCCTGCGCCGCCGCTGGCGTAGTTGCGCTGGATCTCCGCATCGCCGGCGAATCCCGGGTCGAGTGCCCACAGTGACGCCGCGCCGAAAAGGGCGACCCCCATCGCGGCACCGGCCGCCCCGTACGTGGCGTAGGCGGGGGAGGTCTGGGGGGTGAGGTGCACGTGCTGGACCCGCAGTCGACTGAGTGCGGCCCGGGCGGCCCGGGTGCGGCGCGGCACGACGTTGTAGAAGACGATCGCGACCGGCGCGTACAGCACCGTGAACAGGACGATGAGGCCGACCGGCCGGTCGTTGGCGACACCGGCGAAGATCCGCGCGACGCCCACGAGGAGCAGGCCGAGCATGAACACCGGGACGATCCGGGCGGCCAGACGGGTGCTCGCGGTCGGGGCCAGCCCCTGCTGCTCCAGCGACTCGCGGAGCTGGTCGAGGGCCCGGGCGACGAAGCTGTCGGCCTGCAGTTGGCGGGGCTTGATCCGCTTCTGGGCGGCGTTGTAGACGGCGGTGTCCAGCGGGGTGGCGCCGAGCGGCAGCTGGCCGCGGACGGCGAGGGTGCGGTCCTTCGCCACCCCGATCACGCCGGCGCTGCGCAGCGCGGCCAACGACGAGTAGACGGCGAGCCGGTCGCCGCCGTTGAGGTAGGCGGCCTGCTGCGGGCCGAGCTGCCCGGGCGACACGTCGCGGCGCCCGGCGAAGAGGATCAGCCGGTGTACGACGGCGAGCGCGCTCAGGGTGGTCGCGGCGATGAAGAAGATCAGCAGGAAGGTGGGACCCGGGATGCCCCAGGTGTCAGCAGGGGTAGCTGGAACTTCCATCGTGCAACTCCAGTCGCGTCAGGGGGTCCGCGGCCTCATTGTGTCGCGCCGGTGCCACCCTGGCCCCGGGCGCGGGTCAGCCCTTCACCGACGCGCGGCGGACGGCCTCCTCGACGAGGTCGAGGACCGCGCCGAGGTCGCCGGCCGGCCGGCCCATCGCCAGGTGCAACACCAGCCCGTCGTACGCCAGCTCGAGGAACTGGGCCAGCACCTCGATGGACACGTCGTCGCGCAGTACGCCGGCGTCCCGCTGGCGGGCGAGGCGTTCGCGGGTGGCCTCGGCGATGCTGGCGGAGCGTTCGGCCCACCGCCGGGCGAAGGCGGGGTCGGTGCGCAGTCGCCTGGACACCTCGAGCTGGGTGCCGAGCCAGCCGGTCGTGTCCGGGGACTGGGCCCGGTCGAGCAGGTCGCGCATCACCTGCACGAGACCGTTCCGGGCGACCGTCTCGGCCATTTCGGCGGCGTCGTCCTCGGCGACGGCGAGGAAGAGGGAGTCCTTGTCCCGGAAGTGGTGGAAGATGGCACCGCGGGACAGGCCGGTCTGCTCTTCGAGCCGGCGCACCGTCGCGCCCTCGTAGCCGAGTCGGGCGAAACAGGCCCGGGCCGCGGCGAGGATCTCCTGGCGGCGCGCGTCGAGCTGGTCCTGGCTCACCCTGGGCACGCGACGATCGTGTCACGCCGGTGGCCCGCCATGCAATCCGTACGTACGGCTTGGCAGCGCCGGGGACGACGTGGCGGACCTGCGTCGATATCCTGTCGCGGTGACCGTCACCGCGCCGATGGGCGCCCCCGCCCACCCGGCGCCCGACGGCGCGTTGACCGTGGCCGCCGGGCAGGCCGAGGCGGTGCCCGGCGACGTGCCCGGCAACGCCGCGACCGTGGCCCGGCTGGTCCGGCAGGCGACCGCGCGGGGCGCGACCGTCGTCGTACTGCCCGAACTGTTCCTGCCGGCGTACCATCCGCCGACGCTGGCCGATCCGCTGACCGATGTGGCCGCCGACGACGCCGGCCTGGTCGACGACGCCCGGCTGGAGCCGCTGCGTTCGGCCGCCCGCGACGGGAGTGCCGTGGTCGTGGTCGGGGCGGCGGTACGGCATCCCGACGGCCGGCGCACCTGCTCGGCGCTTGTCGTGGACCGCGCCGGGACGGTCACCGCCGGGTACGACAAACAGCACCTGTGCGGCCCGTACGAGAAGGAGCTGTTCACCCCGGGCGTACGCGGCGCGACGTTGACCGTCGACGGTTGGCGGCTGGGGCTCGGCATCTGCTACGACGGCTGCTTTCCCGAACACGGTCGGGCGGCCGCGGCCGACGGCGCCCACGCCTATCTCTGTCCGAGTGGTTACGAACGCGGTTCGGAGCACCGCCGTGATCTCTACTATCCGGCGCGCGCGTTGGACAACGGCATGTACGTGGTCTTCGCGAATCCGGTCGGTGGGGCCACCCGGTGGTGGTTCAACGGCGGTGCCGCCGTCTACGACCCGCAGGGCCGTCCGCTGGTCCGGGCCGCCGACGAGGGCGAGGCGGTCGTCGTCACCGTCTGCGACCCCGCGGAACTGGTCCGGGTGCGGACCGCCCACTCGATGCTCGCCGACCGGCTGCCCCACCAGGGTGCCTCCCGGGCATCGATCGCCGGCTGAGTCGCGAATCGGTCGACGCCATTTGATCAATGGCAAATAATGTTTACATGACAGGGGTGTTGTCGGATGCCCGACATCACATAAGGTGCGCGGGTGCCACTCCTGTTCCTCGATCTGGACGACACTCTGCTCGATCGCGGCGGGCCGTTTCGCGCGTGGGCCGAGCAGTTCCTGGCGGCTGTCGGCGCGCCGCCCGGAGACATCGAATGGCTACTCTCCGTCGATGCGGACGGTCTGACCGACCGGTGGGACGTGGCCGACGCCATCCGTGCGCGCTACCAGTTACGGACCCCGTCGATCGATCTGGTCGACGCGCTGCACGAGGGCGTGATGGAGCACATCCGGCTCGATCCGCTGGTCGCCTGCGCGCTGCGGATCGCCGACGACGCCGGCTGGGTGCCGGTCGTGGTGACCAACGGCGCCAGCCGGCAGGAGGACGCCAAGATCCGGCGGACCGGGCTGGACCGCTACGTCGCCGACTGGGTGGTCGCCGACGAGGTCGGGGTGAGCAAACCCAACCCGCGGATCTTCGCGATGGCCGCCCAGCGGGTCCGGATGCGGCTGAACGGGGCCTGGGTCGTCGGCGACAGCCCGGAGGCCGACATCGGCGGCGCGGCGGCGATGGGCCTGCCCAGCGTGTGGCTGCATCGCGGCCGCAGTTGGCTGGAACCGCGGTTCACCCCGACCCGTACGGTCGGCGGGCTGCTGCCGGCGCTGGCCGCCGTACTCGGCGCCTGAGGTCGGCCGTTTAATTCGGTTGACCTTCCGGCCGCCCCGCGGCAGACTTCCCGCGTCGTGTGACCACCGGGTGCGCCCGGTCGAGTGGAAGGGAGTTGAGCACATGGCTGTCATCGCTGTGCGCGTCTTGCTGCCTTCTTCCATCTCGACCAAAGGAACCCTGCTGTGCGCGAGCACGAATACGCACCATCGGCGCGCGAGCGTCGCACCCGTGGCAACCGTCGCTTCGACGACGACGACCCGCAGTTTCTGAAGCGCGGCCGGCAACCGTCGCCGGGCGGCTTCGACACCAACACCGACACCGACGAGCCGGACACCGGTGACCGCTGGTCCACCTGGGACGATGCCGTACACGGCCCGGAACCGCACCCGGCCTGGCTGGTCACCGAGCTGGCCGCCGTCGACACCGAACTCGGGGTGCTGAAGACCGGCAAGGAAGCCGACGTGCACCTGGTGCGCCGCGCGGTGCCGGACACCGACCGGTCCTGCCTGCTCGCCGCGAAGCGGTACCGCGCCCCGGAGCACCGGCTCTTCCACCGCGACGCCGGCTATCTCGAGGGCCGCCGGGTCCGCCGGTCGCGGGAGAACCGGGCGATGACCGCCCGTACGGCGTTCGGCCGGGAGATGATCGCCGGCCAGTGGGCGGCCGCCGAGTTCAGCGCGCTGACCCGGCTGTGGCAGGTCGGGGTGGAGTTGGGGGCGATCGCCGTCCCGTACCCGGTGCAGTTGCGCGGCACCGAGCTGATGTTGGAGTTCGTCGGCGACGCGGAGTCGGGTACGGCGGCGCCCCGGTTGGCGCAGGTGCGTCCCGAACCCGTGGCCCTCGAGCGGCTCTGGGAGCAGCTGGTCGACGCCCTGGTGGTGCTGGCCCGGTCCGGGCTGGCCCACGGCGACCTGTCGCCGTACAACCTGCTGGTCCACGATGGACGGCTGGTGATCATCGACCTGCCGCAGGTGGTCGACCTGGTCGCCAACCCGCAGGGGCCGGAGTTCCTGGCCCGCGACGTACGGGTGGTGAGCACCTGGTTCGTCGCCCGTGGCCTGTCGACGGACCTGGCCGACCCGGCCGCCCTGACGGCCCGCCTGCTGTCCGAGGCCGGCATGCGCTGACCGCCCCGCCCCGTTCCCCGCGATCTTGCACTTGTCGCCCGGCAAACCGGACGAAAGGGGGAGACAAATGCAAGATCGCGGGACGGTTGGTCGCGGGACGGCGGTGGCGTGGGGGCGGAGAGAGGTTACTGGAGGTAGCGCTCGACCTGGGCGCGGCTGGCCGGGTGGGTGGCGTCGGGGTCGCT
This sequence comes from Polymorphospora rubra, assembly GCF_018324255.1. GTDB lineage: Bacteria > Actinomycetota > Actinomycetes > Mycobacteriales > Micromonosporaceae > Polymorphospora > Polymorphospora rubra. The sequence continues at coordinate 226,602 of NZ_AP023359.1, read as the reverse complement.
GCCGGAGTCGCGGGCGGCCCGGCGCCGGCGCAGCAGGTCCCAGCACTGGTCGAGGGACTCCTCCAGCTCACGCAGCCGGGACTGCTCCTCGTCCGAGGAGATCCCACCCGCCTGCGCCTGCGTACGCAGGCGGTGCTCCTCGTCGACCAGCTCGTTGATCCGGCCCAGAATCGTCCTGTCGTCCATGTCTGAGAGCCTGTCACACCGGGCCGCCCGCCGTCCGCCTTCGGCCACGTGCCGCGCCGCCCCACCCGGGCACGACAAGGGCGGGCCCCGGTCGGGAGCCCGCCCTTGGTCGCGTACCTCGGATCAGCTCGTGATCATGCGGCGCAGCACGTACTGCAGGATGCCGCCGTGCCGGTAGTAGTCGGCCTCACCCGGGGTGTCGATCCGGACCACCGCGTCGAACTCGACGCCGCTGTCCGTGGTGACCTTCACGGTGCGCGGGGTGCTGCCCTCGTTGAGCGCGGTCACCCCGCTGATCGAGAACGTCTCGGTGCCGGTCAGCCCCAGCGACTCCGCCGTCTCGCCCTGGGGGAACTGCAGCGGCAGCACGCCCATGCCGATCAGGTTGGAGCGGTGGATGCGCTCGTACGACTCGGCGACGACCGCCTTGACGCCGAGCAGCATCGTGCCCTTGGCCGCCCAGTCCCGCGACGAGCCCGAGCCGTACTCCTTGCCGGCCAGGATGACCAGCGGCACGCCGGCCTCCTGGTAGGCGACCGAGGCGTCGTAGATGCTGGTCTGCTCGCCGGTGAGGTGGTTGACGGTGAAGCCGCCCTCGACGCCGGGCACCAGCTGGTTGCGTAGCCGGATGTTGGCGAAGGTGCCGCGGATCATCACCTCGTGGTTGCCGCGCCGGGAGCCGTACGAGTTGAACTCGTGCCTGGGCACGCCGTGCTCGGCGAGGTACTTCCCGGCGGGGGAGTCGGCCTTGATCGAGCCGGCCGGCGAGATGTGGTCGGTGGTGACGGAGTCGCCGAGCCGGGCCAGGACCCGGGCGCCGGCGATGTCGCCCACCGGCGCCGGCTCCTGCGCCATGCCCTCGAAGTACGGGGGCTTGCGGACGTACGTCGACTCGTTCTCCCAGGCGAACGTGTCGCCGGTCGGGGTGGGCAGCGACTGCCAGCGCTGGTCGCCGGCGAAGACGTCGGCGTAGTCGCGGCTGAACATCTCGCTGGCCACCGACGCCGCGATGACATCCTCGATCTCGGCGGCGCTGGGCCAGATGTCGCGCAGGAACACCGGCTGGCCGTCGGCGCCCTCGCCGAGCGGCTCGTTGGCGACGTCGATGTCCATCGTGCCGGCCAGCGCGTACGCGACGACCAGCGGCGGGGACGCCAGGTAGTTCATCTTGACGTCGGGGTTGATCCGGCCCTCGAAGTTGCGGTTGCCGGAGAGGACCGAGACGACGGCGAGGTCGGCCTCGTTCACGGCGGCGGAGACCGCCTCGGGCAGCGGGCCGGAGTTGCCGATGCAGGTGGTGCAGCCGTAGCCGACCAGGTGGAAGCCGAGCTTCTCCAGGTAGGGGGTCAGACCGGCCCGCTCGTAGTAGTCCATGACCACCTTGGAGCCGGGGGCGAGGGTGGTCTTGACCCACGGCTTGCGGGACAGTCCCTTCTCGACCGCGTTGCGGGCCAGCAGCGCCGCGCCGATCATCACCTGCGGGTTGGAGGTGTTGGTGCACGACGTGATGGCGGCGATGACGACCGCGCCGTGGTCGAGTTCGAACTCGGTGCCGTCATCGCCGGTGACCCGGATCGGGTTGGACGCCCGGCCGCCCGCGCCCACCGCCGCCGTGACCAGGTCACGCGGCTTGTCGGCGGGGTCGTTGAGGCCGTCGGCGGCCGGCGGGTCGCTGGCCGGGAACGACTCGGCGCTGGCCTCGTCGGCGGGGCCGCCGACGGCCGGCGGGACGTCGGCGACGTAGTCGGTCAGCGCCGAGCGGAAGAGGGTCTTGGCGCTGCCCAGCGGCACCCGGTCCTGGGGGCGCTTCGGGCCGGCCAGCGACGGCTCGATGGTGGACAGGTCGAGTTCGAGCCGCTCGGAGTAGTTGGGCTCGGCGGCCGGGTCGTGCCAGAGGCCCTGCTCCTTGGCGTACGCCTCGACGAGCGCGACCTGCTTCTCGTCGCGGCCGGTGAGCTTCAGGTAGGCGATGGTCTCGGCGTCGATCGGGAAGATCGCGACGGTGGAGCCGTACTCGGGGCTCATGTTGCCGATGGTGGCCCGGTTGGCCAGCGGTACGGCGCTCACGCCGGGGCCGTAGAACTCGACGAACTTGCCGACCACGCCGTGCTTGCGCAGCATCTCGGTGATGGTCAGCACCAGGTCGGTGGCGGTGGTGCCGGTCGGCATCTCGCCGTGCAGCTTGAAGCCGACGACGCGGGGGATCAGCATGCTGACCGGCTGGCCGAGCATGGCGGCCTCGGCCTCGATGCCGCCGACGCCCCAGCCGAGCACGCCGAGGCCGTTGACCATCGTGGTGTGCGAGTCGGTGCCGACGACGGTGTCCGGGTAGGCCTGACCGCCCCGCTCCATGATCGTGCGGGCCAGGTATTCGATGTTGACCTGGTGCACGATGCCGGTGCCGGGCGGGACGACCTTGAACTCGTTGAACGCGGTCTGGCCCCAGCGCAGGAACTGGTAGCGCTCCTTGTTGCGGCCGTACTCCAGTTCGACGTTGCGCTCGAAGGCGTCCTCGCGGCCGAAGAGGTCGGCGATGACGGAGTGGTCGATGACCAGCTCGGCGGGGGCGAGCGGGTTGACCTTGGTCGGGTCGCCGCCGAGGTCGCGTACGGCCTCGCGCATGGTGGCCAGGTCGACGACGCAGGGCACGCCGGTGAAGTCCTGCATCAGGACCCGGGCCGGGGTGAACTGGATCTCCACGCTCGGGTCGGCGTCGGGGTCCCACTGGCCGAGCTGGCGGATGTGGTCGGCGGTGATGTTCGCGCCGTCCTCGGTGCGCAGCAGGTTCTCCAGCAGGATCTTCAGGCTGTACGGCAGGCGGTCATGCCCGTCGACCTGGCTGATCTTGAAAATCTCGTAGCTCGCGTCAGCGACGCGTAGCTGGCTCTTCGCACCGAAGGTGTCGAGGCTCGCCACGTCCGTACTCCCTTACACCAGCGACCGTCTAGTACCTGAGCAGCAGTCTTTCCTACTCGTTACCGCACCTGGCCGGTTAGGTAACACTTACCTCTTGTTCTGCTCCGGGTTCAACAAAACCGTACGTCCGTCTTGTTAAAGGCGCAACCTCGTGCCAGGCTCTGGGACGAGGAGGTCCGCCCATGATCCACCACGTGCAGCTCGCCTGCCCGCGTCGCAGCGAGGACCTGTCGCGCGCCTTCTACGTCGGCGTGCTCGGCATGGTCGAGAAGCCCAAACCGCCGGCCCTCGCGGCCCGCGGCGGTTGCTGGTTCACCGGGTACGGCATCGAGCTGCACCTCGGCGTCGAGGACGACTTCCGGCCGGCCCGCAAGGCGCACCCCGGCCTGCTCTGGCCCGACCTCGACGACCTCGCGGCCCGGCTGGAGGCGGCCGGGCATGCGGTGACCTGGGGCGACGGCGAGCTGCCGGGCATGCGCCGCTTTCACACCCACGACGTGCACGGCAACCGGCTGGAGTTCCTCGCCCCGCTGCCGTGACCGCCGGGACGGACCGAGTGCGCCGGGGCGGACCATGATCGCTGAGACGGACCTGTGACGCGGTGGTCGGTCAGGCCACGACCGGGCAGGATGGCGGCCATGGTCGGCGAGGGTTCCCCGCGCAGGCGCCCGCCCTGGCTGCTCGTCGGGATGCTCGCGCTGGCGCTGGGCACCGCCGCGTTCTCCGTCGACCGGCCGCTGGCCGGCAAGGTCGGGCTGCTCCTGGTGCTGGTCGGGGTGAACCTGGTCTTCTGGCGGGTCACCACGGCGGTCGACCGGCGGACGGCCGGGCCGGGGCGGCGCGAGTCGACCGGGGGGTTTGCCGACCTGCCCCGCAGGAAATCCTCATCGTCGTGAGCGCCTCGATCGATCTGGACACGCTGACCGACTTCTTCGACCGGTATGGCGCCGCGTTGACGGCCGCCGACGTACCCGGGATCGCCGCGTGCTACGCGCTGCCGGGGCTGGTCGTGGCCGACTCCTACAGCTTCTCCTTCGCCTCGCCGGCCGCGGTCGCGCTGTCGTTCGTCGGCGCCGCGCCGGACTACCGGGAACGGCAGCTGGTGGCCGCGCACGCCCAGATCCGCGACGTGCGGCGGCTGTCCGGTGCGCTGACCTTGGTCGCGGTCGAGTGGGAGTACCTCGACAGCGCCGGTCGCGCGGTGCCCGGCGAGTCCTATCAGTACCTGCTGCGGACCGCCGCCGGTGGTCCGGTCATCTGCACCGTGATCCGCGCCGGCTGACCGGCCCCGGCGCTTTCCCGCGATCTTGCACTTGTCGCCCCCCATAAAGGACAAAGGGGGGAGATAACTGCAAGATCGCGGGCGTGTTTCGGGGGTGTTACTTGCGCAAGATGATGCATGGCGAACGCGTGGCCCTGCAAGGTCTTGCAGAAGGTTTCCGCAAAGGCTAGCGTGCGTGCGAATCCGCGACCCTAGGAAGGCCGTCGATGAAACCCCCGCCACGCACGCGCCCAGCCCCGCTCGCCCTCGTCGCCCTTCTCGCGCTCGCCCTCGTCGGCACGCCGGTCGCGGTGTACCCGACCGGGGCCCGCCCCGCGCACGCCGCCGCACCCGCCGGCGCCCAGCAGTGGAACAGCGAACCGTCGGCGGACGCGCTGGCCAAGGCCCGCCCCGGCGCCAGCCGCGCCGAGCAGTTCTACTTCGTACTGCCCGACCGGTTCAGCAACGGCGACCCGCGCAACGACCGCGGCGGCCTGTCCGGCGACCGGCTCAGCACCGGCTACGACCCGACCGACAAGGGCTTCTACCACGGCGGCGACCTCAAGGGCGTGATGGACCGGCTCGACTACATCCAGGGCCTGGGCACCACCGCCATCTGGCTCGCCCCGGTCTTCAAGAACCGGCCCGTGCAGGGCACCGGCGCCGACGTGTCGGCCGGATACCACGGCTACTGGATCACCGACTTCACCCAGGTCGACCCGCACTTCGGCACGACCGCCGACCTGAAGAAGCTGGTGAAGCTGGCGCACCAGCGCGGCATCAGGATCTACCTCGACGTGATCGTCAACCACACCGCGGACGTCATCAGGTACGAAGAGGACAGTTACACGTACGTCGACAAGGCCACCGCGCCGTACCGGGACGCGCAGGGCCGGCCGTTCGACGACCGCAACTACGCCGACGGCAGCCGCGACTTCCCGGCGGTGAACACCGACTCGTTCCCGTACACGCCGACCTTCGCCACCCCGGCCGACGCGCGGGTCAAGGTGCCGGCGTGGCTGAACGACCCGACCATGTACCACAACCGCGGCGACACCACCTTCGCCGGCGAGAACAGCGAGTACGGCGACTTCTACGGCCTCGACGACCTGTGGACCGAGCGCCCCGAGGTGGTCCGCGGCATGACGAAGATCTTCGCCGACTGGATCGCCGAGACCGGCGTCGACGGCTACCGGCTCGACACCGTCAAGCACACCAACCTCGACTTCTGGCCGCAGTTCAGCCGGGGCATCGAGCAGGCCGCCACGCGCGCCGGCAAGCCCGACTTCTTCATGTTCGGCGAGGTCTACAGCGGCGACCCCGAGGTCACCTCCACCTACGTCCGGCAGGGCGAACTGCCCGCCACCCTCGACTTCGCCTTCCAGGAGACCACCCGCGGCTACGTCGCCGCCGACGCGTCGGCGCGTACGCTGGCCGACCTGTACGCCCGCGACGACCTCTACGCCGCCCGCGACACCGGCGCCGGCCGGCTGCCGACCTTCCTCGGCAACCACGACGTCGGCCGGATCGGCTCGGCCATCGTCGGCGGCTCCACCGACCCGGCCACCCATCTGCGCCGCGACCAGCTCGCCCACGAGCTGATGTTCCTCACCCGCGGCCAGCCGGTCGTCTACGCCGGCGACGAGCAGGGCTTCACCGGCCCCGGCGGCGACAAGGACGCCCGGCAGACCCAGTTCGCCAGCCGTACCCCGGACTACCTCGACGACGACCTGATCGGCACCGACGCCACCCACGCCACCGACAACTACGACACCCGCCACCCGCTCTACCGGACCATCGCCGACCTCGGCAAGCTGCGCCGCGACCACCCGGCGCTGCGGGACGGAATCCAGGTCACCCGGTACGCCGCCGACGGGCCCGGCGTCTTCGCCTTCTCCCGCGTCGACCCGGCGCAGCGGATCGAGTACGTCGCCGCGGTCAACAACGCCGGCACCGCGCAGACCGTCACCGTCGACACCTGGTCGGCCGGGGCGAACTTCCGCGGCGTCCACGGCACGAACGCCACCACCCGGGCCGGCGCCGACGGCAAACTCACCATCACCGTGCCGCCGCTGTCCGCCGTCGCCCTGCGCGCCGACCGGGCCGTCCCGCAGCCCGGCGCCAAGCCGGCCGTGACGATCAGCGCGCCGGCAGCCGACGCCGCCGTGGCCACCCGCGCCGCCGTCGTCGCCGACGTCACCGGCGACCCGCTGTCCACCGTCACCGTCGCGGCCAAGGTCGGTGACGGGAAGTGGACCCTGGTCGGCACCGCCGACCGGGCGCCGTACACCGTCCACCACGACCTCGACGGCCTCGCCGCCGGCACCCGGGTCGAGTACAAGGCGGCGGTCCGCGACAGCCGGGGCCGGACCGCCAGCGCCAAGCGCGTCGTCACCGTCGGCACCCCGCCGGTCGCGGAGTCCCGGGACTGGGCGGTCGTGCACTACCAGCGTCCGGAAGGCGGCTACGACGACTGGAACCTCTACGCGTGGGGCGACATCGACCCGGCGTACGTCACGCAGTGGCCGGCCGGGCAGCCGTTCGTCGGGGAGGATTCGTACGGCCGCTTCGCCTGGGTCAAACTGAAGCCCGGTGCCGAGCAGGTCGGCTTCCTCGTGGTCGACGGCAACGGAGTCAAGGACGTCGACGCCGACCGGACCATCGACGTCAGTCAGACCGGCGAGATCTGGATCAAACAGGGAGACCCGACCATCTATCCCACCCGCCAGGCGGCCACCGGGCAACCGGATCCGCCCGTCGACGAGAACACCGCGGTCCTGCACTACCGGCGACCGGCCGGCGACTACGACGGCTGGGGGCTGCACGTCTGGGACGGTGCCGCCAACCCCACCGACTGGTCGGCGCCGCTGCCACCCGCGCAGACCGACGCCTTCGGGGCCACCTTCCGGGTGCCGCTGTCCGCCGGCGCGACCGGGCTGAGCTACATCATCCACAAGGGCGACACCAAGGACCTGCCCGAGGACCAGCGGCTCGACTTCGCCACCGCCGGGCGGGAGGCGTGGCTGCTGGCCGCCACCCCGGGCCGGCTGCTGCCGGTCTCCGCCGGCACCACCCGCGACCTCGACATCAGCAGCCAGCGGGCGCACTGGATCGACCGGTCCACCGTCGCCTGGCAGGTCGGCCCCACCGACGGCCGCCGCTACGACCTGGTCACCGCACCGGCCGGCGGACTGTCCATCGTCGACGACGAACTCGTCGGCGAGCACACCACGATCCCGTTGCGGGCGACCCCCAACGGACTCACCGAGGCGCAGCGCGCGAAGTTCCCGCACCTGTGGGCGTACGAGGCACTCGCGGTCGACAAGCGCGACCACGGCAAGCTCGCCGCCGCGCTGCGCGGCCAGCTCGTGGTCACCGAACGCGACCACGAGGGCAACCTGATCTCCGCCACCGGGGTGCAGATCCCCGGCGTCCTCGACGACCTCTACGCCAAGGCCACCGACGCCGACCTCGGCGCCACCTTCCGTGGCGGCCGGCCCACCCTCGCCGTCTGGGCACCGACCGCCCGCACCGTGGGCCTCGAACTCTTCGACACCCCGACCGGCACCCCGCGCCAGGTCGGCATGCGCCGCGACGACCGCACCGGGGTCTGGTCGGTGACCGGCGAGAAGAACTGGACCGGCCGCTACTACCGCTACCGGATCGAGGCGTGGCAGCCGGCCGTGCAGCGGATCGTCACCGCCTCGGTCACCGACCCGTACTCGGTGGCCCTGGCCGCCGACTCCACGCACACCCAGATCGTCGACCTGACCGACCCCGGCCTCGCCCCGACCGGCTGGGACAAGCTGCGCAAGCCGGCCGCGGTGTCGTCGAGCCGTACCCAGATCACCGAACTGTCCGTCCGCGACTTCTCCATCGCCGACGACACCGTGCCCGCCGACCGGCGCGGCACCTACCTCGCCTTCACCGACCCGAACACCGCCGGCATGAAGCACCTGCGCGGCATCGCCGACGCCGGCGTCACCCACCTGCACCTGCTGCCGGCGTTCGACTTCGCCACCATCCCCGAACGCCGCGCCGACCAGGCGCAGCCCGACTGCGACCTGGCCGCCCTGCCGCCGGACTCCGAACAGCAGCAGGCGTGCATCGCCGCCGTCGCCGACACCGACGGCTACAACTGGGGGTACGACCCGCTGCACTACACCACCCCGGAGGGCGGGTACGCCGTCGACCCGGCCGGCGCCGCCCGGACCCGGGAGTTCCGGCAGATGGTCGCCGGGGTCAACAACGCCGGCCTGCGGGTGGTCATGGACGTCGTCTACAACCACACCTCGGCCGCCGGCGCCGACCCGAAGTCGGTCCTCGACCAGGTGGTGCCCGGCTACTACCACCGGCTGCTCGACGACGGCTCGGTCGCCAACTCCACCTGCTGCGCCAACACCGCCCCCGAGCACGCGATGATGGACAAGCTGATCGTCGAGTCGGTGGTCACCTGGGCCCGGGCGTACAAGGTCGACGGGTTCCGGTTCGACCTGATGGGCCACCACCCGAAGGCCAACATGCTCGCCGTACGCAAGGCGCTCGACGGGCTGACCGTTCGCAAGGACGGCGTCGACGGCAAGGCGATCCTGCTGTACGGCGAGGGCTGGGACTTCGGCGAGGTCACCGGCAACGCCCGCTTCGTCCAGGCCACCCAGTTCAACATGGCCGGCACCGGCATCGGCACCTTCAACGACCGGCTGCGCGACGCCGTACGCGGCGGCGGCCCGTTCGACGAGAACCCGCGCGTGCAGGGCTTCGCCAGCGGCCTGTTCACCGACCCGAACGGTGACCCGGTCAACGGTGACGAGGCCGCGCAGCGGGCCCGGCTGCTGCACCAGCACGACCAGATCAAGGTCGGCCTGACCGGCAACCTCGCCGACTACCGGTTCACCTCCACCGCCGGCACCCCGGTCACCGGCCGGCAGGTCGACTACAACGGCTCACCGGCCGGCTACACCGCCGCGCCCGGCGAGGCGGTCACATACGTCGACGCGCACGACAACGAGATCCTGTACGACGCGTTGGTCTACAAGCTGCCGACCGGTACGTCGATGACCGACCGGGCCCGGATGCAGGTGCTCGCGATGAGCACCGTCGTGATGGGCCAGGGGACCGGGTTCGTCACCACCGGCACCGAGCGGCTGCGGTCGAAGTCGCTGGACCGCAACTCGTACAACTCCGGCGACTGGTTCAACCAGATCCGCTGGGACTGCGCCGACGGCAACGGCTTCGGCATCGGGCTGCCGCCGGCCGGCGACAACCAGGAGAAGTGGTCGTACGCCCGGCCGCTGCTGGCGAACCCGGCCCTGGTGCCGGACTGTGCCGCGGTCGGGCTGACCGACGCGCGCTACCGGGAGCTGCTCCGGATCCGGGAGTCGTCGCCGGTGTTCGGGCTGCCGACCGCCGCCGAGGTGCAGAAGCGGGTGACGTTCCCGCTGTCCGGCACCGCCGAGACCCCGGGCGTGATCACCATGCGGCTCGACGGCCGGGGCCTGGACCGGCAGTGGAAGTCGGTGACCGTCGTGTTCAACGCCGGCCCGCAGGCCGCGACGCAGAAGGTCGACGGGCTGCGCGGCGCGAACGTCGCCCTGCACCCGGTGCTGGCCGACTCGGCCGACCCGGTCCTGCGTACCGCGACCTTCGACCGCGGCACGGGCACCTTCACGGTCCCCGCCCGCAGCGTGGCCGTGTACGTCGAACGCTGACCCGCCACGGCGGCGCCCCGGCAAATCCGTTGCCGGGGCGCCGCCGCGCGGCGTGCAATGAGCCGTGACCACCAACCACGTACAGACCAACCGCGAGGTCTGGGACAACATCGCCGACTGGTACGCCGAGCGGGCTCCCGCCAACTGGGCGGCCGACGAACCCGACTGGGGCATCTGGAAGATCCCGCAGTCCGAGCTGCCCGTCCTGCCCGCCGACGTCGCCGGCCTCGACGCGGTCGAACTCGGCTGCGGCACCGCCTACGTCTCGGCCTGGCTGGCCCGCCGCGGCGCCCGCCCGATCGGCATCGACAACTCGCCCCGCCAGCTCGCCACCGCCCGCGCCATGCAGGAACGCTTCGATCTGCACTTCCCGCTGATCCTGGCCAACGCCGAGGAGGTGCCGCTGCCGGACGCCTGCGCCGACCTGGCGATCAGCGAGTACGGCGCGGCGATCTGGTGCGACCCGTACCGGTGGATCCCCGAGGCGGCCCGGCTGCTGCGCCCCGGCGGCCGGCTGATCTTCCTGGCCAACTCCGTGCAGCTGATGCTGACGATGCCCGACGTCGGCGCGGCCGGCGAGACGCTGCTGCGCCCGCTGTTCGGGCTGCACCGTCTCGAGTGGCCGGGCGAGGGGGTCGAGTTCCACCTGCCGCACGGCGAGATGATCCGGCTGCTGCGCCGCTGCGGCTTCGAGGTCGAGGACCTGATCGAGGTGCGGGCACCGGAGGGCGCGCAGACCGCGTACGACTTCGTCGGCCTCGACTGGGCGCGTCGGTGGCCGACCGAGGAGGTCTGGTTCGCCCGCAAACGCTCCTGAGCCGTCAGTGGTCGAACGGCGGTGTTACGGAGGCGATGAGCCGGTGCATGCCGGTGGACGGGTTGTCGTGCGGAAACTCGGTGCCGTTGCCGGCATGCCACTTCTCCAGTGCCCTGGCCCGGTCGGCCGCCGCCTTCCGCAACGTCATGTAGGTCTGCGCCGCGAGTCCCTTGTCCGACTGTCCGTCGTGGGTCCGGCGGAGCCTCCGGGCTCCGTCGTTGTCGAGCCATCGCCGGTGGTCGTTGAAGTGCAGGGCCAGCCACAGCTCGAAACAGGGGTTCGAGACCGCGACCAGAATGCCGTGCCGGGCGGCGAGCGTCAGTGCCTCGGTGAGTCCTGGATGGTTCCTCGGCCACTCGACGTCGAAGACACACCAGAACTCGTCCACCTCACCCTGCTCGCGGTCCGTCTTCTCCTTCGCGGCGATCGCCATCTTGACCAGAGTCAGTGGTACCGAGCCCTTGCCCTGGGTCTCGATCGTCAGATCCACGGCGGCCACGTCCCGGATCAGCGGCTCCCGCCGGAGGGCTTCCAGGTATTCGGGTTCCGTGCGCTGCCCTTCGCAGTACACGGCGAGGGTCTTTCGGGGTAGCCGGGTGCCGACCTTGCGTTTGAGGGATTTGGGGCCCGTCCGACCACGTGCCGCCATCAGTCCTCCTGGGCGGCCATGCCGAGCGCCCGACGCAGGGTCTGCTGGTCGAGTTCGGGAACCGCGCCGAACCTTCCCTGCAGATAGGCCCTTTCCAGGTTGAGGGATCTACGCACCCTGTCCCCACCGAACTCGGCCAGTGCGGTGAGGGTGGTCGACCCCTCCGCGGCCTTCTCGGTCAGCCACACCTCGTCCCGGTTGAGGTGATTGAGCAGGCTCGTGTCGTGGGTGGTGAACACCAGTTGCGCACCGTGCGGGTTCGTGACCGGATCCTGGAACAACTCCAGCAACTTCGCGGACAGGCGCGGATGCAGGCTGGCGTCGATCTCGTCGAAGAGTAGTACCTGGCCGGTCCGAAGAGCCTTCAGCACCGGCCCGATCAGGTGGTACCAGGTCCGGGTTCCTTCGGACTCCTCGTCCAGTTCGAACGGAAGCTCCTGGTCGGCGGCCCGGTGAATCAGTCGCACCCTTTTTCGGGCCCCCCTAAGGTCCGCGAAGAGGTCGGGCAGTCTTTCTTCGAGGATTTCGACGTCCTCGATTCCCAGGTCCGCGAATCTCAGTAGCGTCAACGCGGTTTCCCGGTTCACGAGGTGGGCGGCTTCCTCGTCCGAGGCGCCCTGTCGCCCCTCGCCGCTCGGGGTGTCGAACAGGCGCATGGTCCGGCCCAGCCCGGCCGACTGTTCGCGCCAACGGGGCACCCGGTGTCGGGTGCCCAAGAGGCCGATCTGCTCCAGGGACTTTCTGAAGTTCAGAATCTCGGGCTCGCCGAAACGTGCCGCCGCCGAGAGGGCCAGGGTCGTCGACGTCAACAGTTGGCGGGTGCCGGACAGTCCCTTCAATCCGCGGCGGAAACTGAGCTCCATCCCCTCACGCTCGAGAAGGGTCCTGGCTCGCTGTTCCGGGTAGCTCTGTAGCTGCTCGAAAATGACCGCCGAATCATCGACCTCGAGTCGATACGTGTGTCGGACGTCGGCCACCATCATGTCGAGTTCGAACGTCGATGCTCTCTCCAGCCACCCGTCAAACTTGAAGGGTTCGCGGGGTATGACCTCTTCCCAGGTGCGTAGCGACCGGCCTACCGCCGCGGAGAGCCAGGCGAGTGCGTCGAGCACGTTGGACTTTCCGGACGCGTTCGGACCGTAGATACCGGCGATGCTGAGGACACGTTCGGAGAGTCGCTCGAACGCGCGCGCCGACGGCCGATCCTCGTCGACGGCGATCATCGACAGCTCCACCGGCTCCTTGATCGAGCGGTGGTTGGATACCTCGAATCGCAGTAGCAAGAGGTCGCCTCCGTGCGCCAGTCCAGCATGCAGAGAGCATCCTACGTCCAGACCGAACGGAAACAGGGTTCCAACTGCCCTGCGGCGACGATCTCAGCATCCGCTGGTGTGGCCGGACCCGCCGGAGGGGTAACTGTCGCGGGCCACAGCGAATTCAGTGTGGATACATCGAATTCGCTGTGGCCCGCGACAGCAACGTGTGTCCCGGCCGCCAGCCGACCCGGGCCGGTCAGACCCGCCCCGGGCCGTCAGCTGGTCAGTTCGACCTTCAACAGGTCGATCTGGCCGTACGCGTCGGTCTCGACGTTGCGGACCCGCTCGGAGTGGCCGTAGCTCTCCCGGCCGAACCGCAGCGGCAGCACCGGCACCTGCTCGGCCAGCACCGCCTCCGCCTCCTGGTACTTGCTGATCGCGGCGGCCTGGTCGGCGGCCCGGCCGCCTTCGCGCAGCAGCGTGTCGAAGCCGGCGTCGCTGAATCCGGAGTAGTTCGACGAGCCGCCGCTGGCGTACAGCGGGGCCAGGTAGTTCTCCATCGACGGGTAGTCCATCGACCAGGCCTGCCGGAACAGGCCGACCGGCTGCCGGGCGTCGACCTTGCGCAGCACGTCGCGGTACGTCGGTTCGGCGACCGCCTCGCACTGGACGCCGAGGTTGGTGCGCAACTGTCCGCAGACGGCGTCGACCCACTCGCGGTGGCCGCCGTCGTCGTTGAACGTGATCCGCAGCGTTGCCGGGCCCTCCGCCGCCTGGTACGCCGCCTTCGCCTTGGCCGGGTCGAACACGCACGCCTCGCCGCAGGTGTCCGGCCGGGCGCCGGCGACCAGCGGGGACACGAACGAGCGGGCCGGTGCCTGCTGGTCACCGGAGCCGTTGACCGCGTCCCGGTCGATCGCCATCGAGATCGCCCGGCGCACCTCCGGCGAGGCGAACTCCGGCTCGTACGTCGGGAACGCCAGGAACTGGTACGCCGAGTTCGGGCCGTTGCGCAGCCGGTCGCCCAGCGCCTCCTGCGCCGCCTTGACGCTGGTGGCCGGGATGTTGCGGACGAGGTCGGTGGCGCCGTCGGTCAGGTCGGCGAGCCCGGCGGAGAGCTGGTCGTAGATCCGGAACTGCACGCTCCTGAGCCGGGGCTTCTCGCCCGGGTAGGCGTCGTAGCGTTCGACCTCGATGGGTTTTCCGGGCTCCCAGGTGCCCTTCAGCCGGAACGGCCCCTGCCCGACCACGGCCCGCTCGAAGTCGGCCTTCAGCACCCCCTCGGACTGCCAGGCCGAGGCCGGCAGCGGCAGGAACGCCCGGTGCCCGAGGATCGACGGGAACTCGGCGAACGGCGCCGACAGCCGGACCGTGAACGTCAGGTCGTCGACCTTGGCCAGCCCGGTGAGCGTACGGGCCTTCGGTTCGGTGGCGGGCTGCCCGCTGTCCGGGCCGTCCGGGTCGGTCGTCTGCAGGTCGGCGTAGCCGTCGACCTTCTCGTACAGGTAGCCGCCGGCCTGCCCGTTGGGGCCGTACGCGGCGTGGTTCCAGGCGTTGAGGTAGCTGTCGGCGGTGACGTTCTCGCCGTTGTGGAAGGTGAATCCGGGCTTGAGCTTCACCGTCCACTCCGAGTTGTCCTCGGACTCCACCGACTCGGCCGCCAGCGGCACCGGCCGGTGCTCGGCGTCGAAGCCGACGAGCGGGGTGAACAGGGCGGCCAGCACCTGTGCCCCGTTCGGTTCGATGGTGTTCGACGGGATCAGGTGCGCCGGTTCGGCCAGGCCGACGACGATCGTGTCCGCCGGCACGTCGTCGCCGCCGGTGCAGGCGGTGGCTCCGAAGGTGACGACCAGCGCCGCCGTGGTCCAGGCCGCGACTCTGCGGACCCGCATGAAACCTCCTCGTGGTCGTGCCGCCCCACCCCTGCGGGGAGGCACGGTCGAACACCGTGGTGCCGTGGATCCTTCCAGGCACCACGGTGGGGCGCCCGGCCGGTCGCCGGGCGCCTCGGTTCGAGCTCGGTACGGGCGTCAGCCGGGCAGTCGGTGACCGGCCTCCCGCTGGGTGGCGAGCCAGCTCTCCACCTCGTCGGACCGCCGGGGCAGGCCCGCCGAGAGGTTGACCGCGCCGGCAGGGGTCACCAGCACGTCGTCTTCGATGCGTACGCCGACCCCGCGCAGTTCCTCGGGAACCAGGTCGTCCTCGGCCTGGAAGTAGAGGCCGGGCTCCACGGTCAGCACGTTGCCCTCGGCGAGGGTGCCGTCGCGGTAGTGCTCCTTGCGGGCGTTGGCGCAGTCGTGCACGTCGATGCCCAGCATGTGGCCGAAGCCGTGCAGGGTCCACCGGCGGTAGACCGACGAGTCGGACTCCATCGCCTCGTCGACGCTCACCGGCAGGATGCCCAGGTCGGCGAGGCCCTGCGCGAGCACCCGCATGCAGGTCAGGTGGATGTCCTGGAACTTCACGCCGGGCTTGATCGCGTCCATGCCGGCCTGCTGCGACGCGTACACGACGTCGTAGACCTGGCGCTGGAGCGCGGTGAAGGTGCCGTTGACCGGGAAGGTGCGGGTCACGTCGGCGGTGTAGAGGTGCCGGTTCTCCACGCCCATGTCCATCAACAGCAGGTCGCCGGGGCGGGTGGTGCCGGTGTTGCGGGTCCAGTGCAGGATCGTGGCGTGCGCGCCGCCACCGACGATCGTGGCGTAGCCGACGTCGTTGCCGTCGTGCCGGGCCCGCAGGCCGAAGATGCCCTCGACCAGCCGCTCGCTGACCGGCCGGTCGGCCGGCAGGATCCGGGCCACGTCCTCGAAGCCGCGTACGGTGGCGTCGATCGCGTCCTGGAGCTGGGCGATCTCCCACTCGTCCTTGACCAGCTTGAGCTCGGACAGCACCGCGGCCAGTTCACGGTCGCGGGCCCCGGCCCGGTTGGGGTCGTACGGCCGGACGGTGGCGTCGACGCGGGCGTCGAACCCGCGCAGCACCCGGGTGTGCCCCGGCGCGCAGTCGGCGAGCGCGGCCGCCAGCTCGGTCAGCGGTGCGGTCTCCAGGCCCAGTTCGGTGGCCTTCTCGGCCAGCGTGTGCCGGCGGCCGACCCACAGCTCGCCGTCGCGGCTGCGGAAGAAGTCGTCGTCGCGGTCGCGGGCCGCCTGCGGGCGGGTGTAGAGGATCGCGTCGTGGCCACCGCCGTTGGGGCGCAGCACCAGCACGCTGCCGGGGTCGTAGTCGCCGGTCAGGTAGGCGAAGTCGCTGCCGGGCCGGAACGCGTACTCGGTGTCGTTGGCGCGTACCTTGTCGCGGCCGGTCGGGATGACCAGGGTCTCGCCGGCGAAGGCGGCGGACAGTGCGGCGCGGCGCTTGGCGTAGTTGGGTACCTCCGGGCGCGGGCCGACGTGCAGCGGGTCCTCGCGCCAGCCGCCGCGCATGAACTCGAGCAGCTTCGCCGGAAAGTCCGGGTCGTGTGACTCGGTGCGTGTCGCCTGCGTGTTTTCGACCCGGTCGTCGCCCATGACGCCTCCCCACAACGTTGCTCGCGGTCCGTCCCCGCCGGTACACGACCGTACCGCGCGCCGGCGGGGGGAAGTCGCTGGTGTCCGGCGATATACGTCAGGTGTCGGGCCGGTGCCGACGTACGGCGGGCGTGACCGTGGAAAGATGGCCGCCATGTGCGGACTTCTGGCCTTCTTCAGCGCGCGCGGCGAAGCCGCCGCCCACCGCGACGCGATCGCCGGTGCCCTCGAGTGTCTTCACCACCGGGGGCCGGACGAGACCGGTGTGGAGATCATCGGTGACGCGACCGGCCAGTTCGCGGACGCGGTGTTCGCCCACAAGCGGCTGTCGATCATCGACGTGGCGCACAGCCAGGAGCCGCTGCCGTACGCGGGCGGCCGCTACCTGTTGACGTTCAACGGTGAGATCTACAACTACATCGAGCTGCGCGAGGAGTTGGCCCGCGAGTTCGGTGCCCAGTTCAGCACCCTCGGTGACGGTGAGGCGATCGTCGCGGGCTACCACTTCTGGGGTGAGCGGGTGCTCACCAGGCTGCGCGGCATGTTCGCCTTCGTCATCTGGGACCGCCTGGAGCGCAAGGCGTTCGGCGCCCGTGACCACTTCGGGATCAAGCCGCTGCACTACCTGCAGACCGCCGACGGGATCTACCTGGCGTCGGAGAAGAAGGCGCTGCTGCCGTTCGCGCACTCGGCGTACGCCGGGGACGCCGGTGTCGACGCCGCCAACCTGTCGCACTACCTGACGTTGCAGTACGTCCCCGAGCCGCGCACCCTGCACCAGGGCATCCACCGGATCGGGTCGGGGGAGTGCCTGACCTGGAGCGTGACGGGCGGCGGCGGGGTCGACGTGCGCCGCTGGTACCAGCCGGTGTTCCGGCCCACCCCGGTCGACGAGCCGCAGCGGCTCTACGACCAGATCCGCGAGGTGCTGCGCGAGAGCGTACGGATGCACATGCGGGCCGACGTGCCGGTCGGCTCGTTCCTGTCCAGCGGCATCGACTCGACCGCGGTGGTGGCCCTGGCCCGGGAGTTCAACCCGAACATCCTGACCTTCACCGTCGGCTACGACGTGCCCGGCTATTCGGAGATCGACGTCGCCCAGGAGTCGGCGCGGCATCTCGAGGTGACCACGATCCCGACGAAGATCGGTCCGCAGGACATGATCGACGCGCTGCCCAAGATCGTGTGGCATCTCGACGACCCGGTCGCCGACCCGGCGCTGGTGCCGCTCTACTTCGTGGCGAAGAAGGCGGCCGAGCACGTCACCGTGGTGCTGTCCGGCGAGGGCGCCGACGAGTTCTTCGGCGGCTACACGATCTACCGCGAGCCGCTGTCGCTCGGCACGGTCAACGGCCTGCCGGACCCGATGCAGAAGGGCCTGCGCGCGGTCTCGAAGGTCATCCCGCAGGGGGTGAAGGGCAAGAGCTTCCTGGAGCGCGGCACCACGCCGATCGAGGAGCGCTACTACGGCAACGCGCGGATGTTCACCGAGGCGGAGAAGCAGAAGCTGATGCGCCGCTACGACCCGAACGTGCGCTACACCGACGTCACCGCCCCGATCTACGCCGAGTGCACCGAACTCGACGACGTCACCAAGATGCAGTACGTCGACCTCTACACCTGGCTGCGCGGCGACATCCTGGTCAAGGCCGACCGGATCTCGATGGCGCACTCGCTGGAGGTCCGGGTGCCGTTCCTGGACAAGGAGGTCTTCGACGTCGCCGCGACCGTGCCGGTCGACCTGAAGCTGCCGCCGCGCTCCGACGCCACCAAGTACGCGATGCGCCAGGCCCTCCAGGGCGTGGTGCCGCCGGCGATCGTCAACCGGCGCAAGCTCGGCTTCCCGACCCCGACCCGGGTGTGGCTGCGCGGCGAGATGTACGAGTGGGCCCGCCACGTGCTGAGCACCTCCGGCGCCGGCGAACTGCTGGACCTGTCGTACGCGATGCGGCTGCTCGAGGAGCACAAGCGGGAGGAGGCCGACCACTCGCGCAAGGTCTGGACGGTGCTCATCTTCTGCATCTGGCACGCGATCTTCGTTGCGCGCACGCTCGACCCCGGCATCCAGCGCAACCAGTCGGCGCTGCTGACCAAGCCGGTGGTCGGCTCGATGGTGCACTGACCCGGTCGACGCACGGCGGCCCGGACCGAAACGGTCCGGGCCGCCGCCCTGTTCGGTCGCGGTTACGTCGTGCAGGTCACCGTCGGTGATCCGCTCGTGCCGCTGGCGGTGAAGCCGAAGGTGGTCGAGCCTCCCGGGGCCAGGCTGCCGTTCCAGGCCGCGTTGGTCACCGTCACCTGCGAACCGCTCACCGTGTGTGTGCCGCTCCAGAGGGTGCCGATGCTCTGGCCGGCCGCCAGGGTCCACTTGGCGGTCCAGTTGCCGATGCTCGAACCACCGGTGTTGGTGATCTTCACTTCGCCCTGGTAGCCGCCGTTCCAGGAGCTGACCACCGTGTGCGTCGCCGTGCAGCCGGAGCCGGTCGGCGGCGGGGTGGTGGGCGGCGGGGTGGTGGGCGGGGTGGTCGGCGGCGGGGTGGTGGGGTTCGGGCTGCTGCCACCGCGGCCGAGGCCGGTGACCTCGCCGTTGCCGCCGTCGAAGGTCACGTCCGAGCAGCCGAAGAAGTTCTCCTGGCTGTCGGAGCGGACCCACCGCGAGTAGATGATGTGCCGGCCGCTCTTGTTCGACGGCAGGTTGCCGCTGAAGTAGTAGTGCCCCTCGTTGGTGCCGACCGCGCCGTTCTGCGGCGGGTTGGTCACCGTGAGGAACGGCTGCTCCTCCAGGTCGCTCCAGGCCAGCGGCCGGGTCGGGCTCCAGCTGTTCTTCGTCACGTAGAAGTAGAAGGTGCCCGGGTGGTGCGCCCAGTTGCTGTACCGGTAGTTGAAGTTGGCGCCGGCGGTCAGGTGCGTCAGCGGCCAGTCGGTGCGGGCCGCGTCGTACGCCGAGAACACCGGGTTGCCGCCGCTGCACAGCTGGCCGTCCGGGATGAACCCGGTCGTCCGGCCGTTCGCGTCCGACCGCAGCACGCTGAACCAGTTGTAGAGCGGGTTGGCGCCGCCCTGGTTCACCGCGGCCGTACAGGCGGGGTTGATCGGCTGGATGTTGCCCTGCGGGCTGAGGCCGTCCTTCCAGCACAGGTAGGTACGGCTGCCGGGTGCCATGGCGGCACCGTGCGACCAGGCCGCGGTCTGGTTGACCACCGACACGACGCCGGCGGTCAACATGACGGTGGCGGACAGTACCGCCACCCTGCGTAGGAGTCTCACGACGTTCTCCTTCTGGGGCCGGAACCGCGGCGGGGTGGCCGGGGCTCGGTTCCATCGGTTCGCGGGTGTGCTGCGGACCGGTACCGGGTGTCGTGTGCCGTGGTGAGCGTGGGTCGGCTCCGCCAGAGGAGGGAAGCGGACGGCTCGGCGGGCACGCGGACGGAGGCCCGGTGTCGGACCTGGTCTTCGCGTGGCTCCCGGCGCATGGCTTCCATGCGCCTACGGCGCGTTAGCCCCCGCGCCGCCTCGGCGTGGCTATCGCACCATGGATCGACGGCCGACGCAATAGTCGTACTTCGATGTCGTTCAGGCCGGAGTGTCCTCGAGCGGTGCCAGGTAGCCGCGGATGACCCGCTTGAGTTCGGTCACCAGGGCGGCGCGCTCGTCGTCGTCGGCCGCGACGACAGGCGGCATCATGCCCTTGACGATCTGTACGACCACGGTCGCCGTGCGCTCGGCCGCCGCGGGGGCCAGGTGCGGGGCGCGGGCGGTGATCACAGCGGTGACCCGCCGGGTGACCGCCTCGTGCAGCGGCCGGGTCGCGGCCGCCAGTTGGGCCGGCATGTCGGTGTTGCCGAACAGCGTCTTCGCGCCCGGGTTCGACACGTTGAACTCGATCAACGGATCGAGCATCAGGTCGATGAGTTCGTCGAGCGGCAGGCCGGCCACCGGTCGGTCGGCGAAGGCGGCGCCGTGCGCCTTCCGCGTCCCCTCGACGAGACGTTCCGACAGCGCCTGCGCGATCGCCTCCTTGTTGCGGAAGAACTGGTAGAGCGAGCCGGGGGAGATGCCGGCCCGGGCGGCGATCGCGTTGGTGGTGGCGGCGTCGTAGCCGACCTCGGCGAACAGGCCCAGCGCGGCGTCGAGGATCTCGGCGATCCGGCGTTCACCGCGGGCCTGCCGGCGGACGGGGCGGGTATCGGCCACCGGGCCAACCTCCTTGACTAATGCGAGCGATTGCTCGTATGTTCAAAATGCGGGCGATCGCTCGTGTTTTTGACGCTAGCAGACGACACAAGGGGACCACCATGTCACCACTCGCCCGGCTCGGCGCGTTCACCGCCCACCGCGGGCGCCGCATCCTGATCGCCGGACTGCTGCTCACCCTCGCCCTGGCCGGCGTCGGCGCGACGGCGATGGGCGTACTGGTCCTCAACCGCTGGGAAGCCCCGGGCAGCGAATCCGTCCAGGCCCGCCAGCTGCTCGAACGCGACTTCGGCACCAGCAACGCCAACCTCATCCTGCTGGTCACCACGCAATCGGGCGACGTCGACTCCGCCGAGGCCGTCGCCGCCGGCACCGCCCTCGCCGACGAACTACGCGCCGAACCGATGGTCGGCGACGTGTGGTCGTACTGGTCCCAGGACGGCGACCCGACACTGCGCAGCACCGACCAGCGGCACGCGCTCGTCCTGGCGTACGTCGAAGGCGACGCGACCACCACCCGGGCCGAGATCCGGGAGCGGCTGCTGCCGGCGTACACCCGCACGGCCGGGCCGGTCAGCGTCCAGGTGGCCGGCTCCGAAGCGGTGTCCAGCCAGGTCAGCGAACAGGCGTCGCAGGACTTCATCCGCGCCGAACTGCTCATCATCCCGCTCATGGCGGTGCTGCTGGTGGTGCTCTACCGCCGGGTACGGCTGGCCCTGCTCACCCTCGGCGTCGGCCTGTTCGCGGTGTTCGGCACCCTCGCCGGCCTGCGCGGGCTCGCCGAGATCACCGAGGTCTCCACCTTCGCCGCCAACATCACCCTGGTGATGGGCATCGGGCTCGGCGTCGACTACAGCCTGTTCGTCATCGCCCGGTTCCGGGAGGAACTCACCCGCGGCGCCACCGTGACCGACGCCGTGGTGACCACGGTACGCACCGCCGGCCGTACGGTGATCTTCAGCGGGCTGACCGTCGCCGCCGCCCTGTCGGTGATGCTCGCCTTCCCGTACTCGTTCCTGCGGTCGTTCGCGTACGCCGGGGTGCTCGTCGTCGTCATGGCGGTGCTCGGTGCCCTCGTCCTGCTGCCGGCCGCCCTGGCCGTGCTCGGGCACCGCGCGCTGCGCCGCGGGGCGGCAGGCACCACGACCACCGGCGGGGAGAACGGATTCTGGTACCGGCTCGGCGCCCGGGTCATGCGCCGGCCGGTCCTGTTCGCCACCGCCGGCCTGGTGCTGATCGGCATACTCGGCGCGCCCGCGATCGGGCTGCGCATCGGGCTGCCCGACGACCGCGTCCTGCCACCCACCGCCTCGACCCGGCAGGCGTACGACGAACTGCGGGCCAACTTCGCCCAGGAGGCCAACGACGCCGTCCACTTCGTCGCCCCGGCCGGCGGCGCCACCCCCGGCGACGCGGTGGCCCGGTACGCCGGCGAACTGTCCCGGGTGCCCGGTGTCGCGCAGGTCAACTCGACCGCCGGCGTCTTCGTGTCCGGCGACCGGATCTCCGCCGCACCGGCCGTCGACCGGCTGACCAGCACGGCCGGGCAGCGCCTGGAGGCGATCCCGACCCGGGAGGTGCTCGCCGGGACCGACGTCACCGGCCTGATGGAGCGGCTGCGGGCCGTACCGGCGCCGTTCGACGAGCTGCTGATCGGCGGCTACCCGGCCGAACTGACCGACTTCCGGGCCACGCTGATGGACCGGGTGCCGCTGGTCGGCGTACTCATCCTGGTCGTCACCTTCGTGATCCTCTTCCTGATGTCCGGCAGCCTGCTGATCCCGGTCAAGGCCACCGTGCTCAACCTGCTGAGCCTGACGGTGATGTTCGGTGCGCTCGTCGTGATCTTCCAGAACGGGGCCTTCGCCGACCTGCTCGGCTTCACCCCGATCGGTACGATCGACCCGACCTTCCCGATCCTGATCTTCTGCGTCGCGTACGGACTCTCGATGGACTACGAGGTCTTCATGCTGTCGCGGATCAAGGAACGGTACGCGGAGACCGGCGACAACACCCGTGCCGTCCTCGAAGGCATCCAGCGCAGCGCGCCGCTGGTCACCGCCGCCGCGGTCATCCTCGCCCTGTCCTTCTCGCTCTACGCGACCGGCGACGTCATGTACCTCCAGATGGTCGGCATCGGGGTCGCGATCGCCGTCCTCGTCGACGCCACCATCATCCGGGCGATCCTGGTGCCGGCCTTCATGCGGCTCGCCGGCCGCGCCAACTGGTGGGCGCCGGCCCCGCTGCGCCGGCTGCAACAGCGCCTCGACCCGCACCGCACCGACCTGGTGCCGGTGAACCGTGTGGGTTCGGTCGACGACCCGGTGCCGATGGAGGGTGCGGTGTCGACGGGCGGCGTGGTGCCCGTGGGCGGTGCGGTGTCGGCCGGCGACGAGGCGCCGGCGGCTGGCGCTGTGTCGGCGTGACGCCGGTCGGCGGCCGGCAACGAGGCGTCGGCGGCTGGCGCGGCGCCGGCGCGGCGCCGGTCGGCGGCCGGGCCGACACGTCGGTCATAGTGGACGGCAGGTCGACCGGTGAGGAGAGACATGCGGTACGCGGTGGTGCTCGGTGAGGCCCTGGTCGACCTGCTCGAAGGCGAATGCGAAGGGGAACCGGTCTACCGGCGGGTGATCGGCGGCGCGCCGCTCAACGTCGCGGTCGGCGTCGCCCGGCTCGGCGGCACCGTCGAATTCGTCGGCTCGCTCGGCGACGACGCGCTCGCCGACCGGATCCGCGAGTTCCTCACCGGCGCCGGAGTGGGGCAGCGGGGCGTCGTCACCGTCGCGGCACCGACCACACTCGCGGTCGCCACCTTCGCCGGTGCCGAACCCGACTTCCGCTTCTACGGCGAGCCGCCGTCGTACGGGCTGATCGACGCCGACGCGCTCGACGCCGACCTGGTGGCCGACGCGGCCGTACTCTACTGCGGGTCGATCGTCCTGCTCCGGCCGCCGGCGCTGGCCGCCGCCCGGCACGCCTGGGCGCTGACCGGAGGGCTGCGCGTCTTCGACCCGAACATCCGACCCCGGCTGCTCGCCGACGAGGCGGCCTGGGACCGGCAGCGGGCCGTCGTCGCCGAGTTCGCCGCCACCGCACACCTGGTCAAGCTCAGTGCCGCCGACGCCGACGCGCTCTACGGCGAGAGCCCGGAGCAGGTCGCGGAGCGGCTGCTGGCGCTCGGCGCCGAGGGGGTGGTGGTCACCCGCGGGGCGGCGGGGGCACTGGTCGCGTACGGGACCGGGCGGGTGCACGTGCCGGCCCCGGTGGTCGACGCGGTCGACGCGACGGGCGCCGGTGACTCGGTGATGGCGGCCCTGATCGAGGGACTGCTCCGGGACGGCCTGCCGTCGGACCTGGCCGGCTGGCGGGGCCGGGTCGACTTCGCCCTGCGCGTCGCCGCCCTGGTCTGCGAGTCGCCCGGCGGCGCCGCTTCCATGCCCACCCACGTAGAGGTGACCACCCGCTTCCCCTAACCACCCCGCCCCCGCCCCGCCCCGCCCCGCCCCGCCCGCCCCGCCCCGCCCCGCAAGATCCGCGTGATCAGGGAGTACGTCGAGCGTGTCGTCGGCGTGTCGAGGCTGAAACTCCCTGATCACGCGGATCTTGGTGCGGGTGCGGGTGCGGGTGCGGGTGCGGGTGCGGGTGCGGTGCGTTGTGCGCCTTGATCGTCTGCTGTTCCGCCGTTGGTGGACGGCGTGTCGACAGGCTGGACAGCAGACGATCACCCTGATCCACGCGGCGCCGCGCCAGTGTCGCCTCGGGAGCCGTTCCCGGTCCGTCGGGCCTCGATCGTCTGCGGCTCAGGCGCCCGACACGCCGTACCCGAAGTGCCTCAGCTGCAGACGATCACGGCAACTGGCCCCGGCGTGCCAAGCGCGACCGCACTTCCGCCGCTGCCGGCCCCGCCCAGCCCCGCCCGGCCCCGCCCAGCCCCGCCCGGCCCCGCCCAGCCCCGCCCTGCCCCGCCCTGCCCCGCCCTGCTCCGCCCCGGCCCGCCCCGGCCCGCCCCGCCCCGGCCCACTCGCCTTGCTCCGCCTCGCCCGCCCCGCTCCACCCAAGATCGGCGTGATCAGGGAGCTTCAGCCTCGACACGCCGACGACACGCTCGACGTACTCCCTGATCACGCGGATCTTGGGGCGGGTCAGGTGCGGTTGGACAGTTCGGCGTAGCCGCGTTCGATGGCGGGTAGGGCCACCGCGGGGCCGTACGGGGAGCGCATCGACAGCGCGTCGGCCGCCGCACCGTCGGCGTGCCCGTCGCGGATGAGCCAGGCCAGCGCGGTCAGCTCCGTGTGCTGCTCGTGTACGAAGTCCACGCCGACCGGGGCGCCGTGGCCGGGCACGACCACGGTGCCGCCGCCGGCGAGCCGCAGCAGGGCGGCCAGCGTCTCCGGCCACTCCAGCGGGTAGGACTCCTCGAACGCCGGTGGGCCGCTCTGCTCGACGAGGTCGCCGGCGACCAGCACGTCGGCGTCGGGGACGTGCACGACCAGGTCGCCGGCGGTGTGCCCGCGCCCCAGGTGGTGCAGGTCGACCCGCCGACCGCCGACGTCGAGTGTGGACCGCAGGTGCACCGGGTGGGTCGGGGCCAGGATGGCGGTGCCGGCCAGTTCGGCGGCCAGCGCCGGCTCGGTCGCCAGCATCTCCTCGTACGCCCGGCGGCGTACCCCGTCCGGGTCGTCCGACAGCAGCCGGGCGGTCTCCTCGTGGGCGTACACGGCGACCGGCGGGTCGCCGGCCAGCGTGGCGTTGCCGAAGCAGTGGTCGAAGTGGTGGTGGGTGTTGACGATCGTCCACGGGTCGGTGGTGACCCGGCGGGCGGCCACGGCGAGTTCGCCCGCCTGCGCCGCCGTCGACAGCGTGTCGACCAGCAGCGCCGCCCCGTCACCGACGACCAGCGTCACGTTGACGTCGAGCAGCGGGTGGCGAAGGACGTGGACCCGGTCGGCGATCTCGGCGAAGGCGACCGTCACGACTCGTCGGGGCCGAAGGCCCGGGCCACGAACCGCTGCCGGTCGACGAGGATCCGTTCGACGCGGCCCTCCGCCACCGTGGTGTCCCCGTCGGTGACCACGATCTCGAACAGCAGCCGCCGCCCGTCGACCTTGGCGAGCTGGGCGTGCGCGGTGACCCGGCGCCCGATCGGGGTCGGTGCCCGGTGGTCGAGTTCGACCCGGGTGCCCACCGTGGTCATCCCGGTCGGCATGCGCCGGGCCGTCGCGGCCACCGTGGCCGCCTCGGCCAGCGCGAGCACCCGCGGGGTGCCGAGCACGGGTACGTCACCCGAGCCGACCGCCTGCGCGGTGTCGGAGTCGGTGACGGTCAGTTCGACGTGTGCGGTGAGCCCGGGCGCGAAGCCTGGATCCGGCTGCTGCTCCATGCACCTCAGCGTAGGCGTTCCGATACGGTCGGGCCATCGTTGGCGGCACCCCGACCGGCCGGATCCGCCCGTGTCGGACGACTGGCCGGTGCCGGACGACCCGCCGGTCGGCGTGCCGCACGGCCGGCCGCCGACCGGGGCCGGCCCGGGGTGACCGGCCCGGGCGTCGACCGCCGCCGGTGGCTGCCGTCGAGGTGGGATCCGTCCGCCGTTAACCTTGACCGCGATGGCCACCCTGTCCGAGTCCCAGACCAGTCCGTCGCCGGAGCCCCCGGACCCGCCCGCCCGCGTCGCGCCGCCCCGGCGCCGGCTGATCGCGATGACCGTGTGGTCGGTCGCGTTCGTCGCCGGTTGGCTCCTGATCGGTCTGCCGACCGATCCGCTGTACGCCTTCGTGTGGCTGTGGACGGCCACGATCGCGTGGAACAGCGAGCGGCCGTTCCGGTCACACCTCGGGTTCGTCCGCGACTGGCTGCCGATCGTGATCCTGCTCGCGCTGTACAACCTCTCCCGGGGCTTCGCCGACAACGGCGCGGTCCCGTACTCCTTCGATCTGATCGTGGCCGACCGGCTGCTGATCGGCTGGGCCACCGGCGGCGAGGTGCCGACGATCTGGTTGCAGGAGCGGTTGTACGACCCGGACCGGATCCACTGGTGGGACGTCGCGGTCAGCTGGGTCTACTTCTCGCACTTCGTGGCCGCGCTGGCCGCCGCGGTGGTGCTGTGGATGACCAACCGGGCCCGCTGGGGCCAGTTCATGCGCCGCTGGGGCTTCCTGTGCGCGACCGGCCTGGTGACCTACTTCGTCTACCCGGCGGCCCCGCCGTGGTGGGCGGCGCAGTACGGGCTGCTGGAGGAGGTCGCCCGGATCTCCACCCGGGGCTGGCGGGCGTTCGGCATGCACGGTGCCGGCAACCTGCTCAACGCCGGCCAGATCGCCTCGAACCCGGTGGCCGCGATGCCGTCGCTGCACACCGCCTTCGCGCTGTTCGTCGTGGTGTTCTTCCTGGCCAACGTCCGCAAGCGCTGGTGGCCGCTGCTGCTGTCGTATCCGCTGGCGATGACGTTCACCCTGGTGTACGCCGGTGAGCACTACATCATCGACGTGCTGGTCGGCTGGCTGTACGTCGGGATGACGTTCCTTGTCGTCGGGCTCGGTGAACGCTGGTGGCGGGCCCGTAAGGCGCGCCGCGCGATACCCGAGGAGCCGGCCCCGGCCGGTGCCGCCGACGCGGCGCCCGACAAGTCGGTGGCCGAAGACACACCGCCCGGTGAGCCGGCGGCCGTCGGCGAGCCCGTGGTGTCGGCGCCGTCCACGACGCCCGGACCGGCGACGGATCCGTCGGCGACCCCCGCCCGACCCGGGAACGGGTGACGCCCCACACCGGCCGGTGCGGGGCGTCGGGCCGGTCAGCGCCGGCT
Organism: Polymorphospora rubra; assembly: GCF_018324255.1. Taxonomy (GTDB): domain Bacteria; phylum Actinomycetota; class Actinomycetes; order Mycobacteriales; family Micromonosporaceae; genus Polymorphospora; species Polymorphospora rubra. Next base: position 199,307 of record NZ_AP023359.1, on the reverse strand, counting down.
GAGGTACCGCCTGACCCGGGCTGGGTCAGGCGGTGGGGAACGGTGTGGTGCCGGTCGCCCGGGCGTGGCGGGCGCGGGCGGTCAGGTCGGCCGCCATGGCCCAGGCCTCCCGCAGGTCGCGGGAAACGGCCGCCGCGGCGGGTCCGCCGGCGGTGTCGGCGTACACGGTCGCCAGCCCGAGTCGCCGCTGGAGCGGTCCCTGGACCACCCGGACGCTCTGGATGCGGGCGTACGGCACGACCAGCAGTTGGCGGGTGATCGGCCCGGAGCGGACCGCGAAGACCTCGTCGGTCAGCGCGGCGCCCATCACCGGCTGGGCGAACGGGTGCAGCCAGCGGGCCCGGGCCGGCGGCGCGGCCAGCGGGAGGGCGGTCAGGTCGACGCGGGGCAGCACCTCGTCCATGATCGCCTGGGCGGCGGGCCCGACCCCGACCGGCAGCAGCCGGTCGGTGCCGCCGCTGTCGCCCTCGCCGACGGTCACGCCGGCGACGTGCAGCCGCAGGTAGAGCCAGCCCTTGGGCCGCCACAGCAGCGGCCAGGTGGCGCCGATGGCCTGGACCCGGACCAGCGGCACGGTCTGGGCACGGGTTTCCAGCAGGCCGTGGCGGACCCGTAGCCGCTCGTCCTCGCGGACCAGCCGGAAGTTCCAGTCGTCGATGACCCGCCGGACGGGCTGGAGCAGGACGCCGGCCATCGCGGTCAGTCCGCTGGCGACGGCGATGAACGAGAACGTGCCCTCGGACAGGAACTGGTAGAGCACGAAGGCGATACCGAACGGGACCAGGAACGCCTGGGGCGTCAGCAGTTGGCTGACCAGCAGGTCGCGGTTGGACACCGCGTGCAGGTCGCGGCCGGGTGCCTCGACCGGCTTGGTCAGCGTGACCCCGGCCGGTCCCGGTTCCGGTGCCGGTCCGCCGGGCACGGGCGGCCCCTGCGGTACGCCGGCCGCCGGGGCGGTCGCCGCGCCGGCCCGGCCGGCCAGGGCGAGCAGCCGGTCGCGCAGTACGGCGGCGTCGGCGATCCGCAGGTAGGCCAGCGGCGCCTCGGTCTTGCCGCCGCCGACCACCTCGAGCCGGAGTTCGGCCAGCCCGGAGAGGCGGGCGAGCAGGGGTCGGACCACCTCGACGGCCTGGAGCCGTTCGAGCGGGATGGCCCGGGTCCGCCGCCACAGCAGTCCCTCGTGGATGCGCAGCTCCCGACCGACCACGTGGTAGCCGGTGTTGTACCAGCTGACGACGTAGAGGGCGAGGGAGCCGAGCAGGAGCACGACGACCATCAGCGCGAACCAGCCCAGGCCGACACGGTTCAGCGTCGACCAGGACATCGCGGCGATGATCGCGAGTAGGGACTTGGCGCCGTTGAGGAACGGGCTCAGCGGGTGCAGCCGCTGCCGGGGCTCGATCCCGTCCGGTCCCGGCACCGGGCCGCCCGTATCCGGCGGCGGGTCGGCGGCCGGCGGGCCGGTTCCGGGGCCGGGCGGCGGGCCCGGGGCAGGGGGACCGTCCCCGGGGGTGGGGGCTCGGGGTTCACAGGCCCTCCGCCCGGTCCTCACCGAGCGCGGTGAGCCGGTCGCGCAGCCGCGACGCCTCGGCCGGCCGCAGCCCGGGGACCTTGGCGTCGCTGGCCGCCGCCGCGGTGTGCAGTTGCACGTTGGCGAGGTCGAACGCGCGTTCCAGGGGACCGGCGGAGACGTCGACGAACTGCATCCGCGCGTACGGCACGATGGACAGCCGGCGGACCAGCAGGCCGTGCCGTACGAGCAGGTCGTGGTCACGTTCGGCGTAGCCCCAGGCGCGTACGGCCCGCACGATCGTGACGACCCGCAGCAGGGTGAACAGGGCGAGCAGGCCGAAGGCGAGCCCGAACGTCCAGTGCCCGGACAGCGCCCAGGCGATCCCCACCCCGCCGAGCAGGACGACCATCAGGATGGCGAGCCGCAGCAGCTCCACCCAGATCAGATCACGCGAGACGGGCTGCCAGTCGACGGTGTCGGGCCACGGCTCGAGCGGGTCGAGCGGGCGGGTCGCCGGTGCGGCGGGAACGGGTGCGCCGTCGGTCACTTCGTCGTCCCGGTCGGCTCGGTCGTGGTCGTCCCGGTCGGGTCGGTCACGTTGGTGTGCGCGGTCACCGTTCGAGCGTAGGCGATGCGGTGAACGCGGTGACGTCCCGCAGGAACCCGCGGGCCCGCAGAAAGTCGCCGAGCGTCTCGCGGTGGGTGTCGCAGGCGAGCCAGGTCTTGCGGCGTTCCGGGTCGTGCAGCCTCGGGTTGTTCCACCGCAGCGCCCAGTCCGCCGGGGCCCGGCAACCTTTCGCGGAGCACACCGGTGTCTCGACCTGGGGCGGGAGATCGGCCATTGCCGCGAGTCTACGGGCGACGGGATGCCGACGCGGCACGGGGCGACACGCGCGGCGCTGCCGGGAATTCACGGCGGGGCGCGCACGGGAGTTTCAGCGCCGTACGGGAGTTTCAGCGCCGGGCGGCCACGGGGGAAGCCGCCCGGCGACGGCTGCATCGTACACATCACGGACCCCCGCGTGTCTACCCGGGCGGGATGCCGGATTGCCGCCTTCTCGAACCTGATTTCGGGTTCTCGCTGCCCGGCCGGTCGCGGCGGCATGTAAGTCTTAAGGTCGCGGCCGATCCCAGGCCGCCGCAGTACCTTCAGACCGACGCACGGATTTCCAGCCCGACGCCCGCGACCCCGCCTCGGAGGACCGGTGGCCCAGCCGACCACGCCCGACACCCCGATCGACGCCGCCAACGGCGGCCCGCCCACCCGCAGCGCCCCGCCCGCCGGCCCGCTGACCAAGGGCACCAGCACCCCGGCGGAGGACGCCACCCTGCTCGAACGTGCCCTCTTCGAGGTCAAGCGGGTCATCGTCGGCCAGGACCGGATGGTCGAGCGGATGTTCGTGGCGCTGCTCGCCCGCGGCCACTGCCTGCTGGAGGGCGTACCCGGGGTGGCCAAGACGCTCGCGGTCGAGACCCTGGCCAAGGTCGTCGGCGGTAGCTTCGCCCGGGTGCAGTTCACCCCCGACCTGGTGCCCGCCGACATCGTCGGCACCCGGATCTACCGGCAGGGCAGCGAGAAGTTCGACGTGGAACTGGGCCCGGTCTTCGTCAACTTCCTGCTCGCCGACGAGATCAACCGGGCGCCGGCGAAGGTGCAGTCGGCGCTGCTGGAGGTGATGGCCGAGAAGCAGGTGTCGATCGGCGGGGTGTCGCACCGGGTACCCGACCCGTTCCTGGTCATGGCCACCCAGAACCCGATCGAGCAGGAGGGCGTCTATCCGCTGCCCGAGGCGCAGCGGGACCGGTTCCTGATGAAGATCATGGTCGGCTACCCGACCGACGCGGAGGAACGCGAGATCGTCTACCGGATGGGGATCAGCGCGCCGGAGCCCGAGGCGGTGTTCACCTCCACCGACCTCATCGGGCTGCAGCGCAAGGCCGACCAGGTGTTCGTCCACAACGCGCTGGTCGACTACACCGTACGGCTGGTGCTCGCCACCCGGTCGCCGGCCGAGCACGGCCTGGCCGACATCGCCCCGCTGATCCAGTACGGCGCCAGCCCGCGCGCGTCGCTCGGCATCGTGCGCGCCACCCGGGCCCTGGCGTTGATGCGCGGCCGCGACTACGCGCTGCCGCAGGACGTGCAGGACATCGCGCCGGACATCCTGCGGCACCGGCTGGTGCTCAGCTACGACGCGCTGGCCGACGACATCCCGGCCGACCACGTGGTCAACCGCATCATGTCCACCATCCCGCTGCCGTCGGTCGCGCCCCGGCAGAACTCGGCACCGCCGCAGGCCGCACCGGTCGGGCCGGGGCAGCCGGCCGGATGGCCCGGGCGGCTGCCGTGACCCCAGCCGGCAGCCCGCCCGGCCCCGGCCTGACCGGGGGCGGCGGCTCCGGCCGGGCCGAGGCCGTCCTGTCCAAGCTGCAACTGCTGGTCACCCGCAAGCTCGACGGCCTGCTCCAGGGTGACTACATCGGCCTGCTGCCGGGGCCGGGCACCGAGGCGGGGGAGTCGCGCGAATACCGGCCGGGTGACGACGTACGGCGGATGGACTGGCCGGTCACCGCCCGCACGACCGTCCCGCACGTCCGGCGTACGGTCGCCGACCGGGAGCTGGAGACGTGGCTGGCGGTCGACCTGTCGGCGAGTCTCGACTTCGGCACCGCCCGGTGGCTCAAGCGCGACCTGGTCGTGGCCGCGGCCGCCGCCGTGTCGCACCTGACGGTGCGGGGCGGCAACCGGATCGGCGCGGTCGTCGGCACCGGCGAGGGCACCCCGGTCCGGTTGCCGGCGCGCCCCGGCCGTAAGGAGGCGCAGGGCCTGCTGCGCGCCATCGTCAGCACGCAGGTACGCCCCGGCCGCAGTGATCTCGGCGCGCTGGTCGACCTGCTCAACCGACCGCCCCGGCGGCGGGGCGTGGCGGTGGTGATCTCCGACTTCCTCACTCCGCCGGAGCAGTGGGGTCGGCCGATGCGCAAGCTGTCGCTGCGCCACGACGTACTCGCCATCGAGGTCGTCGACCCGCGTGAGCTGGAGCTGCCCGACGTCGGGGTGATCGCGCTCGTCGACCCGGAGACCGGGGCGCTGCACGAGGTGCAGACCGCCGACCCGAAGCTGCGCCGCCGTTACGCCGAGGCGGCGTCGGCGCAGCGCACCGCCATCGCCCACCAGCTGCGCGCCTCGGGCGCCGCCCACCTGCGGCTGCGTACCGACTCAGACTGGCTGCTCGACATGGTCAAGTTCGTGGCCGCGCAGCGGCACGCCCGTACCAGAGGGACCACCCGATGATCCGTTTCCTGCAGCCGTGGTGGCTGCTCGCCCTGCTGCCGGTGCTCGCCGTCGCCGGCGTGTACGTGTGGCGTCAGTTCCGGCGCCGGTCGTACGCCGTCCGGTTCACCAACGTCGACCTGCTGCGCACCCTGGCGCCCAAGGGGCTGGGCTGGCGGCGGCACGCGGCGGCGGGCGCGTTCCTGCTCAGCCTCGTGGCGCTGGCGACCGCGATGGCGCGGCCGTCGGTCGACACCGAGGAGCCGCTGGAACGCGCGACCATCATGCTCGCGATCGACGTGTCGCTGTCGATGGAGGCCGGTGACGTCCAGCCGAGCCGGATCGAGGCGGCCCAGGAGGCGGCCAAGGAGTTCGTCGCCGAACTGCCGGACACCTACAACCTGGGGCTGGTGGCGTTCGCCAAGTCCGCGAACGTACTCGTTGCGCCGACCAAGGACCGGCCGGCGGTCATCCAGGCCATCGACGGGCTGACGCTGGCCGAGGCGACCGCCACCGGCGAGGCGGTCTTCACCTGCCTGGAGGCGATCCGGTCGGTGCCGGCCGACGGGGCGCAGGGCATCCCGCCGGCGCGGATCGTGCTGCTTTCCGACGGCTACCGGACCTCCGGCCGGTCGATGGAGGAGGCCGCGGCGATGGCGCAGTCGGCGAACGTACCGGTGTCGACGATCGCGTTCGGCACCGATGCCGGCGAGGTCGAGATCGGCGGGCAGCGCCAGCGGGTGCCGGTCGACCGGTTGGCGCTGGCCGAGCTGGCCGAGACGACGCAGGGTTTCTTCTACGAGGCGGCGTCGGTCACCGAGCTCAAGCAGGTGTACGAGGACATGGGCAGCTCGATCGGGCACCGTACCGAGCCGCGTGAGGTGACCCAGTGGTATGCCGGGGTGGCGCTGCTGCTCGCGCTGTCGGCGGCGGCGATGAGTCTGTTGTGGACGTCGCGGCTGCCGTGACGTGGTCGTGGGCCGGTCGCGGGGGTGTGCCCCGCGGCCGGTTCAGCGCGGGGTGACCAGGACGACGACGACCAGGATCCAGACGGCGGCGAGGGTGAAGCCCAGCGGGGCGACGTAGCGGTTCATCGGTGGTTCTCCGGTGGCGACTGGCGTGTGGACGTGGGGACACGCTGGGGGCAGTCGCGGCGGGGCGGCTCGCGGTGTCCGCACACGGGACCGGCCCCGACGGCGGTCGGGGATCGGTGGATGCGGCGCGAGCGGGTGCGGGGCCGGCTCAGGCTGGGTCGGAACTCAGCGGAGCGGACCGTCGGCCCGGCCACGACTGAGAGGATCGCTATTTCGCACAGCGATCACCTCCATCGGTCGTGGCCGTGCGGAACCGTCGCTGATGCTACACCCGGGCGGCCCCCGTCCGGCGCCCCCGGCTCCGCCGACACGCGCGGCCGGACGGGGGCGGGTTACTGCTTACCTGCGGGTAGCGCCTAGTGTCCTTCGCGCACCGTCCGAAGAACCGCTGGAGGAGTGACCGTGGCGCGTACCGTGCTGGTGACCGGGGGAAACCGGGGGATCGGGCTGGCCATCGCCCAGGCGTTCGCCAAGCAGGGTGACCGGGTGGCGATCACCCACCGGGGGCGCTGGGCCGGTGCGGCCGACAGCGACAGCGGTTACCACGAGGGCGTGTTCGGGGTCCGCTGCGACATCACCGACAGTGCCGCCGTCGACGCCGCCTTCACCGCCGTCGAGGCCGAGCTGGGGCCGGTCGAGGTGCTGGTCGCCAACGCCGGCATCACCGCCGACACGCTGCTGCTGCGGATGTCGGAGGACGACTTCACCAGTGTCATCGACACCAACCTCAACGGGGCGTACCGGTGTGCCAAGCGGGCCGCCGGCAAGATGCTGCGCGCCAAGTGGGGCCGGATGATCTTCATCTCGTCCGTGGTCGGCCTCTACGGCGGTCCGGGCCAGGTCAACTACGCGGCCAGCAAGGCCGGTCTGGTCGGCGTCGCCCGGTCGATCACCCGCGAGCTGGGCAGCCGTAACATCACCGCCAACGTGGTCGCCCCGGGATACATCGACACCGACATGACCGCGGCGCTGCCCGACGACCGCAAGGCCGAATACCGCAAGCTGATCCCGGCCGGCCGGTTCGCCGACCCCGACGAGGTCGCCGGGGTGGTCACCTGGCTGGCCGGCGACGGCGCCGGCTACATCTCCGGCGCCGTCATCCCGGTCGACGGCGGCCTCGGCATGGGTCACTGACGAAGACGGAGGATCTGTACGTGTCTGGACTGCTGGCCGGTAAGCGGCTGCTCGTCACCGGCGTCATCACCGACGCGTCGATCGCGTTCTCGGTCGCCAAGCTGGCCCAGGAGAACGGTGCCCAGGTCGTGCTGACCGGCTTCGGCCGGATGTCGCTGGTCGAGCGGATCGCCAAGCGGCTGCCCGAGGCCGCGCCGGTGATCGAACTCGACGTCACCAACGAGGAGCACCTGGCCGGCCTGGCCGACAAGGTGCGCGAGCACGTCGACGGCCTCGACGGGGTCGTCCACTCGATCGGCTTCGCCCCGCAGAGCTGCCTCGGCGGAGGCTTCCTCAGCGCGCCGTGGGAGGACGTGGCGACGGCACTGCACGTGTCGACGTACTCGTACAAGTCGCTGGCGATGGCGGCACTGCCGCTGATGGGTCCGGGCGGGGCGGTCGTCGGACTGACCTTCGACGCGACCAAGGCGTGGCCGGTCTACGACTGGATGGGCGTGGCCAAGGCCGGTCTGGAGTCGGCGTCCCGCTACCTGGCACTGCACCTCGGCCCCAAGGGCATCCGCAGCAACCTGGTGTCGGCCGGCCCGCTGCGCACCATGGCGGCGAAGTCGATCCCCGGCTTCGAGCAGTTCGAGGACGCCTGGGCCGACCGGGCCCCGCTGGGCTGGGAACTGACCGACCAGGAGCCGGCCGCCCGGGCCTGCCTGGCGCTGCTGTCCGACTGGTTCCCGGCCACCACCGGCGAGATCGTGCACGTCGACGGCGGATACCACGCCCTGGGCGCCTGACCGGGCGGTGAATCCCGCCACGATCGCCGCCGACCGGGCCGCCCTGGCGCCCGGCCGGCGGCGGCGCGGGACAGAATGGGGACCATGCCGTACGACGCACTGGTGGTGGTCTCCTTCGGCGGGCCCGAGCGCCCCGACGACGTGCTGCCGTTCCTGGCCAACGTGACCCGTGGGCGGGGCGTGCCGCCGGAACGGCTGGCCGAGGTCGCCGAGCACTACCAGCACTTCGGCGGGGTGTCGCCGATCAACCAGCAGTGCCGTGACCTGATCGCCGCGATCCGCGCCGACCTCGCCGCGAACGGTGTCGACCTGCCGGTCTACTGGGGCAACCGCAACTGGCACCCGATGCTGGCCGACACCGTGGCGCGGATGCGCGACGACGGCGTACGGCACGCGCTCGCCTTCGTCACCAGCGCCTACGCCGGCTACTCGTCGTGCCGGCAGTACCTGGACGACATCGCCGCGGCCCGCGCGGCCGTCGGACCCGACGCGCCCTTGATCGACAAGTTGCGTCAGTTCTGGGACCACCCCGGGTTCGTCGAACCGCACACCGACGCCGTGCGCGCGGCGCTCGGCACCCTCGACCCGGCCCGCCGCGACAGCACCCGGATCGTCTTCACCGCCCACTCGATCCCGACCTCGATGGCCGCGGGCGCCGGCCCGGACGGCGGCCGCTACGAGGCACAGCTGCACGAGACGGCCCGCCTGGTCGCCACGGCCGCCGCCCCCGACCTGCCGTACGACCTGGTCTGGCAGAGCCGGTCCGGGCCGCCGCACGTACCGTGGCTCGAACCGGACGTCAACGACCACCTGCACCAGCTGGCGACGGCCGGCACGACCGCGGTCGTGGTCAGCCCGATCGGTTTCGTCTCCGACCACCTCGAGGTGGTGTGGGACCTGGACACCGAGGCCGCCGCCACGGCCAAGGAGGTCGGGCTGGACTTCGTTCGGGCCGGCACCCCGGGCACCGACCCGAGGTTCGTCACCATGGTCCGCGAACTCGTCGCGGAACGCGGCGTCGGCGCGGCTCACCCGGGTGACACGGCTCCGCAACGCCGGCTCGGTACGCTCCCGGTCTGGGACACCTGCCCCGGCTGCTGCGCACCCGCCCGCCGACCGTGACACCGTTGGAGACCCGATGAGCGACCGCAAGCCGGTGGAGAGCTGGCTGACCGACATGGACGGCGTGCTGGTGCACGAGGGCCAGCCGGTGCCCGGCGCACCCGAGTTCATCAACCGGCTGCGCTCGTCCGGCAAGCCGTTCCTGGTGCTGACCAACAACTCGATCTACACCCCGCGCGACCTGCAGGCCCGGCTCACCCGGATGGGCTTCGACGTGCCCGAGCACGCCATCTGGACGGCGGCGCTGGCGACCGCCCAGTTCCTCGCCGACCAGCGGCCGGGCGGCACCGCGTACGTCATCGGCGAAGCCGGCCTGACCACCGCGATGCACGCGGTCGGCTACATCCTGACCGACTTCGCCCCCGACTACGTGGTGCTCGGCGAGACCCGTACCTACAGCTTCGAGGCGATCACCAAGGCGGTCCGGCTGATCAACGACGGGGCCCGGTTCATCTGCACCAACCCCGACCCGACCGGCCCGTCGATCGAGGGCGCCCTGCCGGCGGCCGGCTCGGTCGCCGCGATGATCTCGAAGGCGACCGGGGTCGAGCCGTACTTCGTCGGCAAGCCCAACCCGATGATGATGCGGTCGGCGCTCAACGTGATCGAGGCGCACTCGGAGACGACGGCGATGATCGGCGACCGGATGGACACCGACATCCTGTGCGGCCTCGAGGCCGGGCTGGAGACGGTGCTGGTGCTGACCGGCATCAGCACGCGTACGGAGGCGGAGCGCTACCCGTACCGCCCGTCCCGGATCGTCGGCTCCGTCGCGGACCTGATCGACGAGATCTGACCCAGCCACCCCGCCCCCGCTTGCCCGGTCCGTCGCGTGGTCCCGGCCCCGCCGGTCCGTCGCGTTGATCAAGGAGTTGTTGAGCGACAAAGGGGTGGTTTGTGGGCACGACTTCTCCGTGATCGTGGTGGTCGTCGCGTCGGCATCGGAACATATCGGGCAATCGGCCCTGGCGGCCGACGGTGTGGGCCTGCCCTGGGCGCGGTATTGCTGTCGCGCCTCACAGCGAATTCACTGTTCGAACAGCGAGTTCGCTGTGGGCGGCAACAGCATCAAGGTGCCCAGGCCGTTCCAGCCCGCCGCCCTGCTGGGCGGGTTCGCCGACAGTCGACCTACGGCCAGCGGTCGCCGGCCGCCGACATACGGCCAACGGCAGGCGACACAGGGCCGCCGGCGGCACGTTGCCCAACCGCACCGCCCGTCGCCCATGCCCGGTCGACCGGGCTGCCCTACGCGCCGAGCCGGACCCGCAGGCGGGATCAGACGGCCGGCATCGCGCTTCGGAGGCGCTCCGGAACAGGCGGCCAGGCCAGCGCCGACCAGCCAGCGCCGACCAGCCAGCGCGGGTCAGGACCCAGCGCCAACCCGGCAGCGCGCCAACCCGGCCAAGCGCGCCAACCCGGCCAGGCCAGCGCCGGCCTGCCAGCGCCGACCCAGCCAGCCGGTCGGGCCAGCGCCGGCGAGTCAGGGCCGGCGCTCGCCGGGCAGCGTGGAGCGGAGAAGGGGCACAACCCCGGGCGTCGAGAGGCGTCAGGCGCTCAATGGGGCGTTGCAGGCGGCGGCCAGGGCGCGTCGGCAGGCGGTGGTCAGCGGGCGCAGTGCCGCGTCGCGCTGCTGCGCCTCGTAGCCGTTGATCGCCCCGCCGGGCGCGACGTGCTCGGCGAGCGCGAGCACCCGGTCGAGCACGCTGGCCCGGGCGAACAGCCGGCGGGCCCGGGGGTCGAAGCCGGGCGGCAGGTCGGTGGCGCTGTCGGGCTTGCGCAGCGCCGCCAGCGCGCCGGCCAGTTCGGGGCGCCAGTGGGCCACGTCGAGGCGGGTCAGGATGGCGGTCGCCTCGGCCAGGGCCGTCGACAGGTCGGCTTCGGCCTCGGCGGCGCTGGGGTCGCCGAGGCCGGCGGTGTGCGCCTCCTCGGGCAGCGGGTAGACCCGCCACAGCACCGTCTCGAAGGTCATTCCGGAGCCGGAGGTGTGGCTGCGTACCTCGGGGATGAGCCCCAGGCCGCGGGCGACGACGGCCTCGCCGGCGACCAGGGCGGCGCCGGCGAACGGGCCGGGGCCGGGCAGGCCGCGCGGGTCGCCGGGGGCGGGCAGGGCCAGCCGGATCTCGTCGGGCGACAGCTTCGACAGCGTGGACAGGGCGTCGCGGAGCGGCAGGTCGGTCCAGGCGCCGGGCGCGTCGGCGACCAGGTGCTCCTCGTCGCCGGCGATCTCGTCGGCGATCTCGTCGTACGGCACCAGACCGGCTCGCCACGCCCGTACCCAGGCCACGAACCGGCTCGAACGACGCACAGCGAGGGTCGCCGCGCCTGCTGCGGGGGACATGCGAGCAAGGGTACGTGGTGGTCGCCGGCCCTGTCTCGACAGCGGCGCGTCGAAATGACCGCCGGGTGGCGGCCGGCTAGCGTCGGCGGGATGTATGGGGAGGACGTGCTGGCGGGCGACTGGCGGCGGCGACGGGTGACGCCCGAGGTCGACGCCGATCCCGACCTTGTGGTCGAGGACGCCGATTCCGGTTTCTGCGGTGCGGTCGTCGGGTTCGAGTCCGGGGCGGTGGTGCTGGAGGACCGGCACGGCCGGCGCCGCAACTTCCCGTTGCTGCCGGCGGCGTTCCTGCTCGACGGCCGCCCGGTGACGTTGCGCCGGCCGGCTCGGGTGGAGGTGCCGGCCGCCCGGCGGCGTACGGCTTCGGGATCGGTGGCGGTCGCGGGCGTCCGGGCGCAGGTGGCCAAGGCCAGCCGGATCTGGGTCGAGGGCATCCACGACGCGGCACTGGTCGAGCGGATCTGGGGCGACGATCTGCGGATCGAGGGCGTGGTCGTGGAGCCGCTGGACGGCATCGACGACCTGGTCGCCGAGGTACGCCGGTTCGAACCCGGGCCGGACCGGCGGCTGGGCGTGCTCGTGGACCATCTCGTGGCGGGGTCGAAGGAGAGCCGGATCGTGGCCTCGGTGACGTCGCCGTACGTGCTGGTGACCGGGCACCCGTACGTCGACGTGTGGCAGGCGGTGAAGCCGGCGAAGGTGGGTATCCGGGCGTGGCCGCAGGTGCCGCCCGGCCGGCCGTGGAAAGAGGGTGTGTGCGCCGCCCTCGGGGTGGCCGAGCCGGCCGACATGTGGCGGCACATCCTGGGCCGGGTGGACAGCTTCCACGACGTGGAGACGCCGCTGATCAACGCCATGGAGCGGTTGATCGACTTCGTGACCGTGCCGCAGGACTGAGCGCGCCAGGGCTCATCCCGCCAGGGCTCATCCCGCCGGGACTCACCCCGCCGGGCCGTTCCGCCGCGGCCCCACGTCACGCCAGCCGGTCGGGGTCCCGGGTGAAGACGAACGTGGCGATGTCGAGGGCCCGGGCGGTCCCGTCGGGGTCGCGGCGGACGGCCAGGATCTCGCCGTCGTTGCTGCCGGACCGGCCGCGCCAGCGGTCGGTGTCCTCCGGGGTGAACCGCCACGGCGTGGCGGCCGGCTGGTCGATCCGGCTGAGCACGAGTTCGCCGTCGCGCCACGCCGCCTGGACCTCGCGGCCCATCCACCACCAGCGGCCGGTCAGGTCGGCGGCCTCGGCCGGCGGCGGTGCGGCGTTGGCCCGCCACGGCCGGGGCGGCTCCGGCTCGGCGTCGAGCACCAGGGTCAGCAGGTGCTGGGCGAGCCCGCCGAGGGAGGCGTCGCGTAGCCCGTACGCGTTGGCGTAGCCGACGACGGCGGTGCGCGACGGGCGGTGCACGGCGAGGGCGGCGAGGTAGCCGGGCATCGAGCCGCCGTGTCCGACGTACACCCGGTCGCCGTCGCGGTAGAGCTCCAGACCGAGGCCGTGGCCGCTGGTCCACGAGTCGAGGTCGCTGATGACGACCGGCGCGGTCATCTCGGTCAGCGTCGCGGGGGCGAGTACGGCGGGGTCGGGGTCGGCGAGGAACGCCGCCCAGCGGGCCAGGTCGGCGGTCGTCGACCAGAGCTGCCCGGCCGGTGCCATCGCGCCGGTGTCGGTGCGTGGTTCCTCGCGCAGTGTCTCGTGCCAGGGGTGTACGACGTAGCCGCGGGCGAACGGCTCGGTCGGGTGGTAGGTGGTGCGGTGCAGGCCGAGCGGTTCGAGGAGCCGGCTGCCCAGCACGGTCGCCCACGGCTGTCCGGTGATCTGCTCGACGACCCCGCCGAGCAGCCCGTACGCCAGGTTGGAGTAGTGGTAGGTGCGGTGCGGCGCATAGGCGAGCTTGTCGGCGGTGACGTCGCGCAGCAGGGTGTCGAGGTCGGTGCCGGCGGACCGTTCCCACCAGTCGCCCTCGGGTTCGCGCTGCAGGCCGGCGGCGTGGCCGAGCAGTTGCCGCAGGGTGACCGCGCCGACCGGGGTGCCGGGCAGGTGTCGCTCCAGCGGGTCGTCGAGTCCGATCCGGCCCTCGTCGCGCAGCTGCATCAACAGTACGGCGGTCATCGTCTTGCTGATCGAGCCGATCCGGTACTGGCGGTCCGGATCGGGATCCGGCTCGTCGCCGGCACCGGCGAAGTGGACCATGGCCCCGTCGCGGACGACGGCCATGATCAGCGACGGTGCCCGGCCGTTCGCCTGGGTCCGCGCGACGGCGGTGTCGATGCGTCGTTTGGTCTCGGGAAGCAGCGACACGATGGCGGGACTCCTCGGCTCGAACGGCCCCATCACGTTACCGCCACGGTCAGAAGTGGTCTCCTGTTGCCTTTACGTGACACGATCGATGGGTGGAAGCTGTGCTCTGGATCGTGTTGGGTGTCGTGCTGGCGGTGGCCGAGATCTTCACCGTGAGCCTGTTCCTCATCATGTTCGCGGTCGGCGCGTTCGCGGCCGCGGGCGCGGCGGCGCTGGGCGCCTCCGTGCCGGTGCAGGCGTTGGTGTTCGCGGTGGTGTCGGCGTTGACGTTGGTCGCCAGCCGGCCGGCCGTGCGCCGGCACCGGGAGAAGACGGCGCAGACGGACGACGACGGGTTCGGCCTGCAGTCGATCGAGGGGGCGAACGCCCTGGTTCTCGAGCAGGTCGACGCCGATGGTGGAATGGTCAAGATCGACGGAGAGATGTGGACCGCGCGGTCGTACGACGGCACCCAGGTGTTCGAGCCGGGGGAGCGGGTCCGCGTGATCCAGGTGAAGGGCGTCACGGCCCTCGTCTGGCGCGACGACATCTGAAGGCGGCGCCACCGGGTGCCGCGTACGAATGACGGCGGTGCCGCGGGCGCCGCGCCAAATATGAAGAGGTGAGCGCATGGAACTCGTGATCGCGGTCGTGTTCGGGGCCATCGCCCTGATCACGGTGATCACCCTGATCCGCGCGGTGCGGATCGTTCCGCAGCAGCGGATGGACGTCGTCGAACGACTGGGCAGATACAAGAAGACGCTCGGCCCGGGGCTCAACCTGCTGGTGCCGTTCATCGACGCGGTACGGACCAAGGTCGACATGCGGGAACAGGTGGTCAGCTTCCCGCCCCAGCCGGTGATCACCTCGGACAATCTCGTGGTCTCGATCGACACGGTGCTCTACTTCAAGGTCGTCGACCCGGTGCGGGCGACGTACGAGATCTCCAACTTCCTGCAGGCCATCGAGCAGTTGACCGTCACGACGCTGCGTAACGTCATCGGCTCGCTCGACCTGGAGCGGGCGTTGACCAGCCGGGAGGAGATCAACCGGCACCTGTCCGGCGTACTCGACGAGACCACCGGCCGGTGGGGGATCAAGGTCACCCGGGTGGAGATCAAGGCCATCGAGCCGCCGCCGAGCATCCGCGACTCGATGGAGAAGCAGATGCGCGCCGAGCGGGACCGGCGGGCCGCGATCCTCAACGCCGAGGGACACAAGCAGTCGCAGATCCTGTCCGCCGAGGGTGAGAAGCAGGCGGCGGTGCTGCGCGCCGACGGTGACCGGCAGGCCCGCGTGCTGCAGGCCGAGGGGCAGGCCAAGGCGATCCGGACCGTCTTCGACGCGATCCACCAGGCCAACCCGAGCCAGAAGGTGCTCGCCTACCAGTACCTGCAGGCGCTGCCGCAGATCGCCAACGGCCAGGCCAACAAGGTCTGGATCGTGCCGGCCGAGCTGACCAAGGCGCTCGAGGGACTCGGCGGCGCGCTCGGCGGCCTCGGTGCGATGGTCGGCGACGCCCCGTCGAAGGAGGTCGACTCCGGCGCCGTCGAGCGGGAGGCGGCGGCCGCCGCCGAAGCCGCCGCCGCCGAGGCGCAGCGGGTCAACGACGAGGTACGCGCGGCGGAGGCGCAGGTGGGTGGCGGCAGCCAGCAGGCCGGCGTCGCGGGGCAGCCGGGTCTGCCGGCGGCGCCGCCGGTGACTGCGGCCGACTTTCTGAAGAACTCCACACCGGACCGCGAGCAGGGCTGAGGTTCATACAGCTCAGGGCGGATATCCGAGAACCGGTCACGTTTCGACCCGGCACCTGTCACGATCGTCTTTACGACCGGTCAGGTGCCGGTGCCGGTTCCGGCGCCGACTGTCCGAAGACGATCGGTCGGCAGGTGCCGGGCACCGGCGGGCTGCCCGGCCGCGCGGAAGGCCCCGAGCCCATGAAGAACAATGCCAGGCACAGTCGTCCCTCGTTCCTGTCCTCCTCGACCGCGCGGACGGCGCCGCTGCGGATCGTCACCCGGATCGATGCCGGCCTCGCGGTGCTGACCGCGGCCCCGGCGGCGACCCCGGCCAACCAACCGGTCACCAACGCCACCTGGGCGTTCTCCGTACGCCGGTTCGTGCGCCTCGCGGTCTGGGCGACACCGGCGTACGCCCTGCTGTACGGACTGGTCACCGTCGGCAGCCTCGACGGCGGGCCGGCGCCGTACCTCGAACACGGGTCGGCGCTGCACCTGCTCGGCTGGGTGGCCGCCGTCTGGCTCGGCCTGGTCGCCCTGGTCGCGCTGGCCGGGGTGCAGGTGTCGGCCCGCACCCGACGTACGGCCGCAGCCGGGCTGATGATCGGTATCGCCGGCGCCGCCCTGATGCTTCCGTTCGCCACACTGCCGGCCGACACGGCGGTCTACGGGCTGGACGCCGGAGCGGTGACGCTGGCCGGTGCGACCGTGTTCAGCATCGGCTGGCTGGTCATGGGCTGGGCGGTACGGCAGTCGGGGCTGTTCAACCGCAGTGACGGGGTGCTGCTGATGCTCGCCGCCCCGATGCTCGGTGTCGCCGGGCTCCTCATCGGTCCACTTCAGACGGTCGGGGCGCTGCTGGCGCTGGCCGGCGGCATCGGTGTCGCGGTCGGCACCGGGCGGCTGATGCCGTCGGCGGCGAGGTCCGCGTCGACGGAACCGGTCGCCGAGGTGGGGACGGCCACCATCGCCGACGTCCTCGCCGGGCCGGAGCCGGCGTCCGGGGCGGTGGCGTCCGGGGTGGCCGGGCCCGATCCGGCGGTTTCCGGGGTGGCCGGGTCCGGTGCGGCGGCGTCCGGCCCTGCGGTCGCCGGTTCGGCCAGGGTGCCGGCGGCGAGCGCGGTGGCGGCCGGGGCGGTCGCCGCCGGGGCCAGCGCGGTCGCCGCCCGGGTGGCCACCCACGGCAGCCTCGCCGCTCCCTGACCGGTCCCGTGGCGCGGCCGATGCCCACGGGCCCGTGATCCACCCGGTGGTGGTGGGTCACGGGCCCGCACTCACGGTCGTCGTGATCGTCTGCGGCTCAGGCACTCCCGGCCCGGTGTGTCGGGTGTCTGGACCGCAGACGATCGAGGCAACGGGGACGCCGGCCGGCCGACCCGGTGCCGGTCCGCCCCGTCGCGGTTCGGCAGAATCGGCGGGTGCCCGTCGAGCTGATCACCGACCCCGACGACGAGCGGATCGGCGACTACCGTGCGCTGACCGACGTCGAGTTGCGTACCCGCTGGGAACCGCCGCACGGCCTGTTCATCGCCGAGGGCGAGCTGGTCCTGCGCCGGGCGCTGCGGGCCGGCTACCGGCCAAGGTCGTACCTGGTCGACGCCAAGCGGGTCGAGCAGCTCGGTGACACCGGGGACGCGCCGGTCTACGCCGCCAGTCAGGACGTGCTGGAGCGGGCCACCGGGTTCCACGTACACCGGGGGATGTTGGCGTCGTTCCACCGGCGCGAGCTGCCGACGGCGGCGGAGGTGCTCGCGACGGCCCGCCGGGTCGCGGTCCTCGAGGACGTCAACAACCACACCAACCTCGGCGCAGTCTTCCGCGGGGCGGCGGCCCTGGGCATCGACGGGGTGCTGCTGTCACCGTCGTGCGCCGACCCGCTCTACCGGCGCAGCGTACGGGTCAGCATGGGCGAGGTGTTCGCGGTACCGTACGCGACGCTCACGCCCTGGCCGGACGGTCTGGAACAGGTGCGCGCGGCCGGTTTCACGGTGCTGGCGATGACCCCGGCCGCCGACGCGGTGCCGATCCAGCGGCTGACCGCCGAACAGCGGGCCCGGGCCGCGCTGCTGCTCGGCGCCGAGGGGCCGGGACTGTCCCGGCAGGCGCTGGCGGCCAGCGACGTACGCGTCAGCATCCCGATGCGCCGCGGTGTCGACTCCCTCAACGTCGCCGCCGCGGCCGCCGTCGCCTTCTGGGAACTGGGCCGAGACGACCCCCTCCCCACCTGACCTAACCTTGATCCGCGTGATCAGGGGCGTGGCGGTGCCCTGACGCCGACCGACACAACCCTGCGGAATCCGGGGAGTGCCACACCCTTCGGCGAACCGTGACTCCGGTGACCGTCTGCCGGGGGAGTGTTCAGTCCGGGTGGCTGGACCGAGGATCGATGACCATGGACTTGTGTTGCGGATCGGGTGAGAGCCAGCCCGTCGCCCGGTCGTCGGGAAGGAGCGCCGACCAGTCGATTCCCTCACGTGACCGGGTTACGGGGGCGAGGAGCAGGACGAACCTCCATGGCTCCTGTCCACTGAGTCCGCACCACGCCCGACCGCGGATGCACGGCTGCTCACCCAGCAGGTCGTACTCCTCGGCGACGAGGCCGTCGCACCAGTGACAGCGGAGGTGTTTGTCATCGAAGCCCTGGAGCTCCCTGCAGATGCGGAACTCCAGCCGCTCCCAGAAATCCTTCTCGTCCATTGCCCCTCGCTGGTCCGCATTACGGATTCCGCACCATCCTGCACGACGCGATCAGGAGGAACCTGTGCCGGGGAGGGTGAGCGATATGTCGGGAACCGGGGGCCTTGCTGATCTCAAGCTCGTTGCAGCCGGCGGCCCTGCTCGGATCACCTTCGAGCCGCTGGGAATCGCTTATGAGGTTGCGCAGGACGACTTTGTACTGCTGCGACTTGAGGTCGGCGTGATTGCCTCGATTGAAATCAATGTTTGGCAAAATGGAATCTCTGTATGGCCACCCTATCCGGGTGACTCCGAGTACATAATTCTTGATTCTGGTGGAGATGAGCTGATACGACTGTGGTGAACTGCTCGCGTCGGTTCGCCATGATCGGGGCCGTCCGGGATCTTGACTGAAATGCGAGGTCGAGATCGGTCAGGCGGTCATGACTGCGCTGAAGTGACCGGCTACCCGTCGGCGATGGACTCCGCGTTCTCGGTACCCGTCCACCTCGATCACGCGTATGCCCAAGGCGGTGGCGCGCAGAGTGGCGTCTGCGGCAAGGATTCTGTCGCGTCGGCGAACAGGGCCCCGAAGCTGCCCCTCAGGGCCACGGACAGCGAACGGCCGGATGATGTCTCACCGCGGGCGGCACACCGCGAACCGGGCCACCCGCATGTTTGGGCAGGCTGACGGGTGCACCCGTCGGGTGGACGGTCGGTCCGGAGGGTCAGTGGTCGCCCTGGTCGTCGTCGTGGGCGTGGGCGTGGCGGACCGTACGTTGCTTGCGCCGGTGGTGTCGCTCGAGGATGTCCACGGCACCGTGTGCCTCGGCGCGTAGCCGGGCCGCCTCGTCGGCCGGGATGGCCGGGTCCATGCGGTCGGCGAGGGCGTCGATGGCGGCGGTGAGGCGGTCGATGGGGCGGTCGATGCGGGGCATGTCCATGATGGTGGCACGGGGTCTGGTCGCGGTCACCGCACGGACCCGCGTCGTTCGAGCGCGCCGGGGAGGTGGGGCACCGGTCACCCGCGCGTCATGGGAGAGCCGGGCCGGGACACCCGGTGACGACACCGGGTGTCCCGCACTCCGCACGGCGACCCGTGGTCGAAACGGGGACGGGGCGGAAGGTCGTGAGCCGCCCGCTCTGCCAGGCCGGAGCCTCCTCCGGCTCTCTGAGCTACCACCGTGTCCGCACAGCGTGCCGAACGTGTCTCCGCCACGCAACACGGTTTCGGCGTCGTAGCAACCGGAAAACACCACCCTGGTGGTGGCCTCGCCAGCCGGTGCGTCACGCCTGGCCGGAGAACACGCCGATCTGCCGCAGGACCGACGCGAGCAGCGGCGATGACACCGTCACGCCGTGGACCAGATCAGGCGCCGGCTCCGGCAACTCCGTGAGGTCCTGCCGGTACGGCTGCGTCCATCCCGTTGCCTCCGGATCCACTCCGTGCTGTCGGCACACCTGCCGTACCAGCTCGGCGGGGCAATCGTCGTCGCCCAACACCACATCCCACGGCAACGGCAGATCGGCCCACACCAGCACGTCGATGTGCTGGTCATGCCCTTCCCGGGCGTGCCACGCCGCCACGTCCGCGGCCACCAGCGCGGGAACCTTGCCGGGGCAGGCCCCTTCGACCAGGTCGTCGTAGCCGAGGCCGCGGGTTAGATTCAGCCATCCGATACGTGCCTGGTTGAACGCCCGCGATGCCGCGTTCCAGGTTGAGGAGTCGTCCCCGGCACGCACCACCATCCGCAGCGGGTCGCGGTTGACGTCGAAACACTCCCGCAGTGCTCTCGCGCATGCCGCCATCTGCTCGTAGTACCGGCCCAGCAGCTCACCGCACTCCGCGTCGCTCAACATGTCCAGCACCCGCCACCTGGTCAAGACGGACGCCAAGACCTTCGGCCGGCACGTCGGCGCGGCCAGCGCCCCTTCCAGCAGCGCCTCCGCCAGGCTGTCCATCGGGCGGGTCTGGCTGGCCGATGTGAACCGGGTCCGCAGGTTCAACCGCGCGACGTAGTACGCCGTGAACGCCGCCGACGCCGGACACGCCAGGAATTCCTCCTCGGTCACCAGATGCGCCAGCCGCGCCTTGCCGAACGCCACGGCCGTCTCACGGTCCCGCTCCGCCGTCAGCACCCCGGTGCGCTGTTGCAGGTGCAGTACCGCGCGTACGGCCCGCCGGTAGGTCCGCACCGACACCCCCGGTAACCGGTCCCGACGCGTCGACGCGTCCATCCGACCACGTGCGTCGACGTGGCCGCCCCGGTCACCGCGAGGCCCGGAGGGTTTCGGCAACCGGTGGTACGTCCCGCCGAACCAGGTCACCGGAACCGGACGGCGACGCGCCGTAGGTCGGGCCGGCCGCAGTTCTCCGTCCGGAAGGCCCAGCAACTCCGTCGCCCAGCCCAGCCAGAGCCGCAACGAGGCCGGATCCGCCGGGGCTGCCACCGGTACCGGCACCTCGACCGTGGCCGCCACCGCGGTCATCGCCGCCGTAGCTGCGGAATACGCCCGCTCCAGCCCCGGATGGCGGCGCCACACCGTCGGCATCGACGACCCCACCAAGCCGTCGAAAACCCTGCCCGCCCCTTGTCCCGCCCGCTCCCGGCGCATCAGCCCGTACAGGTCCCGGGCGCCGACGGCGCTCAACCACCGCTCCGCCCGCAACCGCACCAAGTCCACCGCGACGTCCTGCGGCGTCCGGCGCTCCCGCAACCCTCGATATAGGCCCCGCAGGATCTCGTCCTCGGTCCTCTCGGGCTTCACCGATGCCCTCCCATGTCGGCCCGCAGAACGGCGATCGCCACCCGTCCGGACGCCGACCTCATCGGGCCAGCCAACCAGTATCAGCCCTGCCACACCAGCCGTCCACCGGTTAAGGACCAGGCACCGGGGAGGGACCCGGATGGTCCAGGACAGGTGCGCACCTTGCCGTCGAGGGTGCGTGCCAGGTGGAGCTAGCGTCGGCGGGGTGGTTGACGACGACTTCACGATCAAACTGACCCGCGATCAGGCGTTGGTGCTGTCCGACTGGCTTTACCACAAGATGGGGACGGCGGAGTTCGACAGCCTCGTGAATCAGGACCGCGCCGTGTGGTCGCCGCTGCACCGGATCGCCGGCACATTGGACACCTCGCTTGTAGAGATCTTCATGCCGGACTATGCCGGTCGTCTCGACGCCGCCCGGGAACGGTTGCTGGACAGCCTCGGCGACGTCGGACGGCCGCCGGACGAACCGTGACGAGGGACGGCGCGTGAGAGAAACATCGATGAGCGCCCGGACCGTTGCAGCCAGGCCCTCAAGGCGTACACCTCAAGGGCCAGGACCCGACGTCGGTGCCCTGCCGCTCGGGTGGACGCCCGTCGTGGTGGTACTACCCGGGCTGTTTCTCAGTTCCGGGTGTAGACGGTGAACGCCCAGGAGGCCACCGTGCCGTTCTGCCAGATGTATGCCTTGCACGGCCCCGGGGACGTGTACGAGGTGACGTACGCTGGCCGGGCCGCGTTGCACTTGGCCTTGGTCGGATAGAGAGGGCTGCTGTAGGCGGCGTGCGCAGGCGCGGCCAGGCTGATCACCAGACCGCCGGCCATCGCACCGGCAGCTACGAGACTGCGGACGCGGGGGCGACGCAGGAAGTTCGGCACGGTGTTCTCCAGTCGTGGTGGGCGGCCGTCGTGGCCCGCAGGATCACCAGCAGCCTAGGTGCGGCTCTCGCTCCCTCCCAGGTCAACGAAGGCATGACACATGCCTCGTCTATGAAAGATGTCCATCCAGGTAGGCCCGGTTGGCCCTCGACGTGTACGCCCTTCGGCCAGGACCCGGTCCGTCCGGGTCCTCGGCCGACGCCGCGCCGCCCCATGACCCGAGCAGCACGTCATCCCACCACCCCTCGGGTCTGGGGTCGCCGCTCAACTGCGCAGCTGCGCGTTGAGCCGGGCGGCCTGTCGCGTGAGATGGTCACGTTCGGGGATGTTGGGCGCTGACCGGGCGGCTTCGGCGTAGAGCCGTGCCGCGGTTACCGGATCGCCGTCACGCTCGTGCAGGTATGCCGCGACGGCGGCGTGCCGCGGCAGGGCGGGGTCGAGCCCCGCCAGGGCGGCCAGGCCGGCCCGCGCGCCGTCGGCCTCGCCCACCGCGACGGCCCGGTTGAGGCGGGCCACCGGGCTGTCGGTGAGACGCACCAGTTCGTCGTACCACTCGACGATCTGCACCCAGTCGGTCTCCTCGGCCGTGGGGGCGTCGGCGTGGAGCGCGGCGATGGCCGCCTGGGCCTGGAATTCGCCCAGGCGGTCGCGGGCGAGGGCGGTCTGGAGTATGTCGACGCCCTCGGCGATGAGTCGGGTGTTCCACCGGCTGCGGTCCTGCTCGGCGAGCGGCACGAGCCTGCCGTCGGGGCCGGTCCGTGCCGGGCGCCGGGCGTGGTGGAGCAGCATGAGCGCCAGCAGACCCGCGACCTCCTCATGGTCGGTCCTGGCCGCGAGTTGGCGGGTGAGCCGGATCGCCTCGGCGGCGAGGTCGACGTCGCCGGAGTAGCCCTCGTTGAATACCAGGTAGAGCACGCGCAGCACGGTGGCGACGTCACCGGGCTGGTCGAACCGGACGCCGGAGACGGTCCGCTTGGCCCTGCTGATCCGCTGGGCCATGGTCGCCTCCGGCACGAGGTATGCCTGCGCGATCTGCCGCGTGGTCAGACCGCCGACCGCGCGCAGCGTGAGCGCGACGGCCGAGGCCGGCGTCAGGGACGGATGCGCGCACAGAAAGTACAGCGCAAGCGTGTCGTCCACCGCCTCGACCGGGTCGGGCACGGGCTCGGCCTCGACCAGTTCCTCCCGCCGCCGCCGGGAGGCATCGGCGCGGGCGGCGTCGAGGAACTTGCGCCAGGCCACCGTGACCAGCCAGCCCTTGGCGTCCCGCGGTGGGTCCTCCGGCCATGCGCGTACGGCCTCGACCAGGGCGTCCTGCACGGCGTCCTCGGCCGCCGCGAAGTCGGCTCCGCGACGGACGAGAACACCGATCACCGCGGGCACCAGCTCCCGGAGCAGCGACTCGTTCACCCGGTGGTCGTGGCCCGCACGCCGTAGAACGGGCGCACCTCGAGCCACTCGTGGATCGGCCGGCCGCCCGCACCCGGAGCCGCGGACAGCTCGCCGGCCAGCTCGAGCGCGCGTTCGTACGTCTCGACGTCGATCACCATCCAGCCGGCGATCAGGTCCTTGGTCTCCGCGAACGGGCCGTCGGTGACCGGCGGCCGCCCCTCGCCGTCGTAGCGGACGAACGTGCCCTCGGGGGAGAGCGCCTGACCGTCGACGAACTCGCCGGTGGCCTCGAGCCGGGCGGCGAAGTCGCTCATGTACCGCATGTGGGCGTCGACCTCCTCCGGCGTCCACTGGTCCATCGGCACGTCGTTGACCGGTGCCGGCGCGCCCCGGTAGTGCTTGAGCAGCAGGTACTTGGCCATCATGTTCTCCTTGGTGAGGTACGGCCATTCTGGCCGTGTTCGCTCCTGGGACGGAGCCGCCCGCGGGTTCTCGACATCCCATCGCGAAATTTTCTGGCGGACTTCAGATGGGCGGTCCAGTCGGTTGAACCCGATGGGTTCGAGTCCCGTGCACGACGTCGCCGACCATCTAGCGCCGCCGCCGCTCCACCGCGAGCCGGCGGGCGTCGAGGTGGCGGATCTCGTCCCGGCGGTGGACCGCGACAGCCGGAAACCCGCCGTGCGGGCCGCGGCATCGGTGAGCCGGGTCAGTGGCCGGACCAGCCGTCGCCCGACCATGATCGTGATCAGCACGGCGGCGGCCAGCACGGCCGCAGTCACGGCGACGATCCGGGCCGTGTTGCCGGGGGAGGCCGAACGCGGGTGGTGGCGCGGCCGAGGCCTGATCGGTCACGAACAGCAGCGCGGCCGGTGCCACGTACGGTCGAAAACTGCGCCTGCCGGGTCTGGAACGGCAACGACCTGCCGTCACCCCGCGGCCGCCGGCCCCGACCGGCCGTTGCTCAACGGGCTTTCAGCGCGGCGATGCCGGTTCTCAGGGCGAAGAGAACCAGCTGTACGCGGTCGCGGGAGCCGGTCTTGGCAATGAGGTTCCCGATGTGGGTCTTGATCGTGGGCATGGACAACCACAGCTCGTTGCAGATTTCCTGATTCGTTCGCCCGTCGGCGATCAGGACGAGGATGTCGCGCTCGCGCGGGGTGAGTTCCGCGACCGCTCGCGCATCGGTGCTCGAAAGCGGGGTCCGGCTCTCGGCGGGGCGGCGCCGGAACGTGGCGAAGAGTCTGCGGGTGGGGCCGGGCGAGATGACGGCGTCACCGCTGTCGACGGTGCGGATCGCGGCGATGAGCTGATCGGGCGGGATGTTCTTCACCAGGAACCCGGCGGCGCCGGCCTCGACCGCGCTGAGCACGTACTCGTCGCTTTCGAAGGTGGTCAGGATGATGATCTTGCTGGCGGTGCCCGCGGCGATGAGCCGCCGGGTGGCGGCGAGGCCGTCGAGCGTGGGCATCTGGATGTCCAGGAGGAGGATGTCGGGCCGTGCACGGTCGTGCTGGCGGATCGCGTCGGCGCCGTCGATCGCCTGCCAGATGACGCGGAGGTCGGGCTGGGCGTCCAGGACCATCGTGAGGCCGGCGGTGAAGAGCGGTTCGTCGTCCGCGAGCGCGACGGTGATCATGCCCGGCTCCGCGGCAGCATCGCCCGCACGCACCATCCGCCGGTCGTCGGATCGGGGCCGGCCCTCACGGTCCCGCCAAGGGCACGGGCACGCTCCCGCATCCCGATGATCCCGCGCCCGCCCGCGGCTCTGCCGGGGAGCGGGACAGCGGGGGCGAGCGAGTTGAGCACAGCGACCTCCACGTGCCGATCCTGGACGGCGACGCGCACCGTGATCGGGACGCCGTCGGCGTGCTTGAGCGCATTGGTCAGACTCTCCTGGACGATCCGGTACGCGGCCAGGCCGACGTGGCCGGGTACCGAGTCGAGGTCACCGTCGACCTGAAGCCTGATTGCCGCCCTGGTGTATTGCAGGGAGGCGATGAGGTCGGGCATGTCACCGAGCGACGGAGTCGGAAGCACGGACGTTTCCGCGGCGTCGGTGGTGAGGACATCGATGAGGTCGCGCACGTCGTCCACGGCGCGTCGGCTCAGCCGTCCGATGTCGGCCAGGGCCTGATCGGCGCGGTCGGCGTCGGAACGCAGTACGTAGCGCACACCTTCGGCCTGCGCGGCGATCGCGTTGAGGGAGTGGCCGAGGATGTCGTGCATCTCGCGGGCGATGCGGGTGCGCTCCTCGACGGCGGCGAGGCGCCGTTCGGCGTCCTGCCGTGCCTCGAGCATGCTCGCGCGCTCGATGGCGAGGACGTAGCGCGCGCGTCGCTGACGACGGATGACTCCGGCGAGGGCCGCCAGGGTCAGCAGTGTGAGGACGACGCCCGCGGCGATGAGCCGCCCGCGTACGTCGACAGCGGGTGCGGGGATCGGCGACATCATGATCGCGGCGACCGCTCCACTGTAGACAGCGGCGAGAAAGACCCAGCGCCAGGGTGGGGCGAGCTGGGTCTGCGTCGTGTAGGCGGCGATCAGGCAGATCAGGGCAACACATATGCCCGGCTCGATGGCGGCGATCAGGTGCACGAGCAGCAGGATCGCGACGACCGTGAGCGCCGGGCGCGGGTGGAGCCGCCGGAGAACGAGGGCGGCGGCGCATCCCGTCACGACGAGGGTGTGGACCGTTTGCGGCCAGGTCGTGAAGGAAAGGGTGGGTCGGCTGATCGCGCCGACCATGACGACGAGCACGGCGACGACGGTATCGAGAAGCCAGGGCCGGGTGCGGAACACAGCCTGGAGCCGTTCGGCGGCCGGGGACAGCGCGAAGGGCTCCATGCCTTCTCACGCTATTTCGCCGGAGTGTCGAAAAAATCATGCCGTGGTATGAACTGCCGCTTCGTGCCACGGCATGATCTGCGCCGCCGTCGCGGCGCGAATCGTGGACAGCATCAACACGATCGAAGCGAGGTGCCGGTGAGCGCAGTCATCACCACCCATGGACTGACCAAGACCTTCAAGAGCCACACCGCCGTCGACTCCCTCGACCTGCACGTTCCTCAGGGCGTCGTGTACGGGTTCCTCGGCCCGAACGGCTCGGGCAAGTCGACCACCATGAAGATGCTGCTCGGCCTCACCCAGCCCACCAGCGGCGACATCAACGTGCTCGGACAGCCCCTCACCCGGGCGTCCCGAACCGAACTGTTGCCGTCGATCGGATCGATGATCGAGGCGCCGCCCGGCTACGGGCACCTGACCGGGCGGGAGAACATGCGCATCGTGCAGGGCATGCTCGACCTGTCCTCCGCACAGATCGACCGCGCGCTCGCGACCGTGCGGCTCACCGAGCATCAGCACAAGCTCGTGCGCAACTACTCCCTCGGCATGAAGCAGCGCCTCGGCATCGCGATGGCGCTGGCCCGCGATCCCGCTCTGCTGGTGCTGGACGAGCCGACGAACGGGCTCGACCCGGCCGGCATCGAGGAGATCCGTACCCTGCTGGTGCACCTTGCCGGGCGTGGGATCACGGTCATGGTCTCCAGCCACATGCTCGATGAGATCGACAAGATGGCCGGTGTCCTGGGCATCCTCGCGAACGGGAGGATGATCTTCCAGGGCACCCGCGATGAGCTGTTCGCGCATTCCATCCCCGACCTGATCATCGAGACCCCCGACCCGCAGGCGGCGCTGGCCCAGGGCATCACCGCGACCCCGATTCCCCGGGGCATCAGGATCAGCGGCATCGACAAGCATCAGACCGCGCAGGTCGTCCACCGGCTCGCCGTCGCCGGGGTTCCCATCCACGAGGTGCGACGGGTGCAGCAGAGCCTGGAAGACGTGTTCATGGACCTCACCGGACGCGGAGGCATGTTGTGAGGCGCGCCATCACGCTCGAGTTCCGCAAGATGCGTCGCCTGCGCACCGGCCTGGTCACCGCGATCCTCGTGGTCGCTGTCGCGGCCCTGTCCAGCGCCTCGCTGTTCTCCGGCGGAACCCGGGAGACCTTCGACGACCCGGGCGCGGCACCGTGGGCAGCGCTCCTGTTGACCTACACGCTGATGGCCGCGATGACGTCGCCCATTCTCACCGCCGTGCTCGCCAGCCGGCAGACCGACATCGAGCATTCCGGTGTCGGATGGACCCTCGCGGCGACCGCCGGCCATACGCCCGGCACGCTCTGCCGGGCCAAGCTCGCCGCGCTCAGCCTCCTGCTCCTTCCCGCCATCATCGGGCAGACGCTGCTCGTCATCGGCGCAGGCATGGCCGCCGGCATCCGGGTGCCGCTCGATCCGGGGCCGTGGATCGGCTACACGGCGCTGCTGTTCCTCCTGGACATCGCGTTCCTGGCACTGCACATCTGGCTGGCGTCCATCGTGGAGAACCAGCTCGTCAGCGTCGGCGTCGGCATGCTCGGCGCGTTCATGGCGGTGTTCACCCTCCTCATGCCCGGCGCCATCTCCCGCATCATCCCGTGGGGCTACTACGCCATGATCTCCCACGCCGGACAGCAGGGCGGCAACGTCGCCTACCTCACTCCGCCGTACGCATGGATCGCGGGCTTCCTCATCCTCGTCGGCGCGGTCTTCGTCATGGTCACCCGTCGTCTCGACCGGATCGAAAGGTAAGCCTGTGTTCCGTGCGGAACTCGTCAAGCTCAAGCGCTCCACCACCTGGCTCATCGCGCTCGTCCTGCCCTTGCTGGCCGTGACCACCGGCACCATCAACCTCGCCAGCAACCCCGACACGCTCGACGCGGGCTGGGCGTCCTTCACCTCTCAGGTCACCCTGTTCTACGGGCTGTTGTTCTTCTCCATCGGCATCGGCCTGCTCGCCGCGACCGCCTGGCGGATGGAGCACCGCGGCACCAACTGGAACCTTCTGCTCACCACCACCAGACGCCCGATGAGGCTGGTGCTGGCAAAGATCGCCGTCATCGCCGTCCCCGTCGCCTTCATGCAACTCGTGCTCGTCGCAGGCACTCTCATCAGTGGGGCACTCGTGCTCCGCCTCGACGGGGCAATCCCGTGGCAGTTCGCTCTCGTCGGCGCCATCTCGGTCATCGCCGCGCTCCCGCTCATCGCGATCCAGTCGCTGCTGTCGATGCTCATGAAGTCCTTCGCCGCACCCGTCGCAATCTGCCTCCTCGGCTGCGTCGTCGGCGTCGCCACCGTCACTTCGGTCGCCCTCAGGCCGCTGAGCTACCTTCTGCCCCAGGCCATCAACACCCGCGCCCTGAACCTCGGCTCCACAGCCATCGCGGGCTCCGGCGGCCTCACGGCGGGCGATGCGCTCCCGCTCCTTTGCACGGCACTCGTCCTTGCCGCCGTGGCGGTGATGTTCGCCCTCGGCGCGATTCGCGCGGTCAAGCTCCGCTAGAGCCGACCGAACTCATCGATCACGAAGACACGTGGCGGCCACCGGTCGACAGTGCGTCGAGGTCAGGGTGCGGAACTTAAGAAAATTAAGATTGACTTCTTGAAAATCAAGTTCTGATGGGTCTAACCTTTCAGGTATGACGGATCAGGCGATGGACTGGCAGGAGCTCACCAACCTGACCCGGGGGCAGCCGTTCGTCGTCGAGCGGGTGCGCCTGGCGGACAACGGCATCGCGATCGAGGGCGCGTTCGAGCCGCCGCAACTGGCTCAGCTCAGCGTCGAGGATCAGGTCTTCGTCACGGCGTTCGTGCGGTGCCACGGTTCCATCAAGGAGATGGAGCGGATCTTCGGGGTGAGCTACCCGACGGTCAAATCACGACTGAACCGGATCACGCGGATGCTCGACTTCGTCGAGACCGATCCGGCGCCCCCGCGGGCCGACGTCATCGATCGGCTGCGCCGCGGCGAGATCACCACAGAGCAGGCACTGTCCGAACTGGAGGGACGGACATGATGCCGCAACTGCTGACCGTACGGGTCGACCGCCCGGCCGGTCGCCCGATCAGGATCTGGGTCCCGGTGCTCCCCGTGGTGCTCGTGTTCCTGCCGGTCGTGGTCCTGGCCGTGCTCGTGGCGGCCGTGGCCTGCCTCGTGTACCGGGTGAGCGTGGCGCGGGCGCTCGGCACCGGCTGGCGTGTCGTGTCCGCCCTGCCCGGCACCCGGGTCGACCTCCAGCACGGCCGTACGGCCGTGCTCGTAGCCGTCCGATAGGAGAGGTTCCGATGAACGAACAGCGCAAGGACATCCTCGACATGCTGGCCGAGGGCAAGGTCACGGCCGAGGAGGCCGAGCGGCTCATCGCCGCCCTCGAGCAGGACCAGCCGTCGACGGCGTCGAGCCTCGCCGCCCGGTCGAAGGGCAAGGCGAAGTACCTGCGGGTGATGGTGGACGCCCTCGACGAGAACGGCGAACCGGGGCGGGTCAACGTCCGGGTGCCGCTGCAGCTGCTGCGGGCCGGCGTACGGCTGACGGCCCTGATCCCGCCGCGGGCCCTGGGCAAGGCCAATACCGAGCTGAACAAGTCGGGCGCGCCGCTCGACCTGACGCAGCTCAGGCCCGAACAGCTCGAGGCGCTCGTGGATCACCTCGACGAGATGACCGTGGAGGTCGATCAGCCCGATGCCAAGGTGCGTGTCTTCTGCGAGTAGGCGTCGTCCACGTGGACGGGACCCTCGGGAGGGTGCTGGAACACCCTCCCGACCCGCGCGGGCTGGACAGGTAGTGGTCCGGCAAGGATCACCACGACCGCCAGCACGACACACCACCTGCCGGCTCAGTGCGCGAGTGCCAGCGCGAACGGGACCGGTCCCAAGGCGGCGATCAGCGGACGGACCATGAGCACAAAGGACTCCGGCCACCAGGCGGTTTCGACGCCGCCGAGGTCGATGATCCGCTGCGGTGGCCAGCCGAGATCGGTGAGCAGCCCCACCACCGCCTTCTTGGCATCCGCATCGTCACCACACAAGAAGGTCGACGGTGGTACGGCCAAGCTGGCGGGGGCAGCCATCAACGCCGCCGGTCCCACCGTATTCAGCGCCTTGACCACGCGGGTATCGGGAAGCGTGCGTTGCAGCTCTTCCGCGAGGTTTCGGTAGAGCAGGCGGGACGTGAAGCCGTCCGGCCCCTGCTCCACGGCGTTGGCGACGTCAACGAGCACCTTGCCGGCCAGGACTCGGCACAACCCCCCGAGTACCTCGACCGACACCGCGCCAGGTAGTGCGTTGACGACAATCTCCGCCGAGGCAGCTGTGGACGCCAGACGCTCGCGGGTACCCACGATGACGTCGTGTCCAGCGGCGGACAGCGCCGGAGCCAGCGCGCGGGCCACGTTGCCGGCGCCGAGAATCCCGATCACACCCATGCCCCGACGGTAGGCTGCACGATGTCTCAACGGCAGTGGGCACTTCAAGGTGCCTGGAGGATCGGATGGCCATCAGCAGCGCAGACGAACGCCGGGCCAGTGCACGCTCGGCATATCTGATGTCGATGGCCTCATGCCCGACACACCGCGTCCTGGACCGGTTGGGTGACCGCTGGGTCAGCTTGATCCTCAAGGAGCTCGCGGACGGGCCACGCCGGCACGGCGAGCTGGCCCGCGTGATCGCCGGCGCCACCCAGAAGATGCTCACCCAGACGCTGCGGGCGCTTCAACGCGACGGCCTGGTAGCGCGATCGGTGACCGACTCAGTGCCGCCGCGCGTGGAGTACCGGCTGACACCGCTCGGCGAGAGCCTTCTCCCAGTGATGGCCATGGTGGCAGAGTGGGCCGAACGGCACATCGGCGACATCAACACCGCACGCGCGACCTACGACTCAGCCCTGTCAGGCTGACCTCGCCGGTACCCACGAACAGCCTCGCGTCACCGGAGCGGGGCTCGCGCCGCGCGATGAACTGGCCTATCCAACCTGCCGGTCACCAGGTATCAACGCCTCCGCCGCCAGAGATCCGCGTGATCAGGGACCGGGAACCCCGACACGCCGGCGACACCCCGAACTCACTCCCTGATCATCGGAATCTGGGGCGGCTACCGTTAGCGGGTGTTCCCTACTGTCCGTCACGTGCTGGCGCTCGCGCCGGTGCGGCACGGGGTGCCCCGGATGCTCGCCGGGGCGGCCAGCCTGGACCGGGCGGTGCGCTGGGTGCACGTCGCCGAGGTGCCCGACATCGCGACCCTGCTCGGCGGGGGTGAGCTCGTCCTGATGACCGGGATCGGGCTGCCCACCGACGACGCCGGGCTGCGGGCCTTCGTCGCCGATCTGGCCGACGTCGGGGTCTCCGGACTCGTCGTCGAACTCGGCCGGCGCTTCACCGGGACCTTACCGAAGGTGATGGTCGCCGCGGCCGAGCGGCGCGGGCTGCCGCTGGTGGAGTTGCGCCGGGCCACCCCGTTCGTACGGATCACCGAGGCGGTCCACGCGCTGATCGTCGACGCCCAGCTCACCGAGTTGCGGGCGACCGAGGAGATCCACCAGCGGTTCACCGAACTGTCGGTGGAGGGTGCCGAACCCGGTGACGTCGTGCATCAGGCGGCCGCGCTGGCCGGCTGCCCGGTGGTGCTGGAGAACCTGTCCCGGCAGGTGCTCGCGTACGACACCGCGGGGGAGTCCGCCGAGCTGCTGCTCGACGGCTGGGAGCAGCACTCGCGCCGGATCCAGCCCGCCGGCCGGACCGCGTACGACGCCGACTCCGGCTGGCTGGTCACCACCGTCGGCGCCCGGGGCCAGGACTGGGGCCGGCTGCTGCTGCGCTGGTCCAACGAGCTGTCCGGCAGCGACCCGCCGCCGACCCGGTTGACGATCCTGGTCGAGCGGGCCGCGTCGACCCTCGCCCTGGGGCGGCTGATCCGCCGGGACGCGGAGGGGCTCGAGCGCCAGATCCACCGCACGCTGCTCACCGCCCTGCTCGACCACTCCCGGCCGGTCGACGAGGTGGCCCTGCGGGCCCGCGCCCTCGGTGTCGCGCTGGAACGCCACCACCTGGTCGGGGTGGTGGTCCGGTTCCGCGCCGACGACGGGGGTGCCGAGGCCGGTACGGAGGCGGCCCAGGCCCGGCTGCGTGACCTGGCCGAGGCGGTCGGGCAGGCGCTACGGGACGCCCGGCTGACCGGACTGACCAGTGCCCTCGACGACCAGGCGGTGGGGCGCTGCTGGCGTTGCGCGGCGTCGACGACGAGGAGCGGGCACTGTCCGCGTTCGCCGCGGCGCTGCGCCGGATACGGCTCGACGCCGGACCGCCCGGCCGGCCCCGTACCGGCGGGCCGGGCGACCAGGGCGGACCGGGCGGTCCGGGCCCGGCGGCACCGGGGAACGGGGGCACCGCCCGGCCGGGTGGGCTGATCGTCGCGGCCGGTTCGGGGGTCGGCACCCTGCGCGAGGCCCGCCGGTCGCTGATCGAGGCGCGGCAGGTTGCCGACGCCGCGCGCCACGACCGACGGGACGTCGCGGTGTTCCGGCTGCCGCACGTCGGCCTGGCCGGACTGCTGCACCTGCTGCGGGAGGAGCCGCGCCTGCAGACGTTCGTGGAGCGGGAGCTGGGGGCACTGCTGGCGTACGACGCGAGGCATCCCCGTGAACAACTGCTCGGCACGTTGCGGGCGTACCTGGAGAACGGGCGCAACAAGTCGGCGGCGGCGACGGCGGCGCACCTGTCCCGGCCGGCGTTCTACGAGCGGCTGGCCCGGATCGCCCGGATCCTCGACGCCGACCTCGACTCCGTCGACGCCTGCCTGTCGCTGCACGTGGCGCTGCTGGCGCTCGACGCCGTACGGGACACCTGAGCCGGGCGGGTCACCCGTCGGTGGTCACCCCGGCCCGCTGTTCGAGCCGTTCGATCCGCTCGACGACGGGTTGCAGTTCCCGCCGGATCGCCGCGCCGAGGAGCGCCGTCAGCTCCGGCCCGGCGGCGGGTCCTGCCTGCGAAACCGGCTGGGACTGGGCCATCTGCGCCCGCAGGTGCACGAATCCGGCCAGGGCGGCGGCGACGGCGCGGCGGGTGAGCCGCAGTTCGCCGCCGAGGGTGCGCAGGACCCGGCCGGCGACGCCGTCGGGTTCGGCGATCAGCCCGAGCAGCAGGTGCTCGCAGCCGACGTAGTTGTGGCCGTACGCGGTCGCCTCGGTGACCGCGAGTTCCAGGGCGCCCGCCGCCGGTCCGCTGAACCGCTGCGGCCCGCCTTCCGCCGCCGGGTCCTCGTCGGTGAGGGTTTCGTGGGCCAGGTCCCGACTGATCCGGGCCGACTCGATTCCGATGGCCGGCAGGACCTGGAGGGCGAGGTTGGCGCCTTCGGTCAGCATGCCGTGCAGCACGTGTCCGGTGCCCACGGTCGGCGATCCGTCGGCTCTGGCCCGCTCGATGCCGAGTTGCAGCGCGGTGCGCGCGCGGGCGGTGAAGTTGGGCAGCCGGGTGGCGAGCTCGTCGCCGTCGACATCGGCCACGGCGGTCTCCCGGATGGCGGTCACCCGCCGGACCGCCTGTTCCAGGGCGCGTTGGCAGATGGCGGAGACGGGCACGCCCGTTTCCCGCACCGCCTCGGCGAGTTCGTCGGGAAGGTACACGTTGATCTTGGGCATCGTCGGCTCCTCCTGGATCGTCGGCATCTGATGGCCCCTTCCGGTCGCCAACCTGTAACCCTGTTATACCCCCGCTGGGGTTACAAAGCGAGAGTGGTGGAGGTCAAACCCGCAGCCGGATTCGAAACGCCCTTGATCGGGAAGGAACAGGACGGCGTCGCCGATACGGGGACGCGCGCCGGCCCGCACCCACGGGCCGACCTCGAGCCGCGTACGGGAAGGACCACAGTGGAGATCACCGGCATCATCACCGCACTGATCATCGGCGCCGTCATCGGTGCGCTCGGCAGGCTCGTCCTGCCCGGCCGGCAACGCATCTCGTTCCTGCTCACCATCGCCGTCGGGATCGTCGCGGCCCTGCTGGGCACGATGCTGGCCGCCCTGATCGGGGTGGCCGAGACCCGTGGCGTCGACTGGATCGAACTGTTCATCCAGATCGCCCTCGCCGCGATCGGGGTCGGCATCGTCTCCGCCGCCGTCGGCCGCCGCTGACCGCGGCACCCGCCCGCCGGGCCGGGTTGATCAAACTTCCTAAACTGCCTGGTCATGGCAGCACAGCGACGAGACGAGGGCTCGATCGGGCACCGCGGGACACACGCGCGACGGCGGACGGCGGGTCGGGTGGACCTGGACAAGGAGACCCGACCCCGCCGGCGCCGGGACGTCTCGGTGCTGCCGGGCCTGCTGGCCCTCGTCGCGCTCATCGGCGGCCCGATCCTCGCCGGTGTGTTCGCCGTACCCATCCGCACCACGGTGGTCAGCGCCGCCTGCCGGATCACCGCCTGCTCCGGCGCCGGCATGGTCACCGCCGGCTGGCTGGTGATCGCACTCCCGCTCCTGATCCTGATCACCGGCCTGCTGCTCGGCCGCCGGGCGGGCCGGATCGGCCAGGCCGCGCTCATCGTCGCGGGCATCCTCGCAGGCCTCGTGGCCCTGGTCTTCGTGCCGGGACGAGGCAGTTCGTTCGCCTCGATCATGCGCGGCGCCGGCGCCGGCGCCGACCAGATGGCCACCGGCATCCGGTGGGGACTGCTCGGGCTGCTCGCCGCCGGGATGCTGGCCGTCGCCGCCCTGATGATGGCGCAGCGGCTGCGCGGTCCCGTCCGGGTGGCCACGGCGACCGCGGCCGCGCTGGCGCTGGTGGCCACCCTCGGCGTCGCCTGGGTCCGGGCCACACCCACCTACCTGACCGCCGCCGACGTCTTCCCCGAGGCGAGCTTCACCATCGGCGGCAACACCCTGACCCGGCAGAGCTCCGCCGACCGGCGCGGCTGCGCCGGCGTCCTGCCCGACGACGGGCCGCTGGAACGCGCGCCCTGCATCCGTACCCTGCACGTCACCTTCACCACCGACGACAGCGACGCCCTGGTGAACTTCCGCGCCGTGCTCTACCCGAGCAACGACGACGCCCGGGCCGTACGCGAGGCGCTGCCGGACGGACTCGCCCCGGCCGACGCGCACGGCGACGTACGCACCGTCTTCTCGGTCGGCGGCACCTGGCTGCTCATCGGCGCGGTCGGGCACGCCGACGGCCGCCCCATCCAGGCCGCCGACCGTGGCTGGCTGCTGTGGGCGCTGAAGTGCGTCACCTACCGGTTCCTCGGCGTGCAGTCCGGCATCGGCGTGGAACCGACGCCGGAAAACGGCATCGGCCCACGCCGCCCCTGACCGCCGGACCACGGCCGGCAGCCGCCGGACCGCGGGTCGCCGGCTAGAACAGCGCGGTCAACGCCTTGGCGTACGGCGCCGGCACGTGGTTCGGCCCGGCCGGGGTGAACACGTCGGTACGCGACGCCGCCGGCCACGCCTCCGCCGGCACCGCCGCCATCAGCGACCGGACGACCGGCGCCCCGCGCCACTGCTCCTGCTCGGCCAGCAGGCCCAACGCCACCAGCGACTCCTCGACCTCGCCGACGCACTCGAACGGCTTGTGCGCGTCGATGCCGAGCAGTTCCAGGTAGCCCGGCACCTGCGCCGGGTCGGCGAGCAGGTCGACGCCGAAGATGCCCTCGATCCGGGCCCGCGACATGAACGGCGCCATCGCCAGGAACACGAACCGGCACTTCGGGCAGTCGCCGCACCACCGGGCACTCGGGTCGTGCAGCTTGAACGCCGCGTTGCAGCTGGTCACCACCGCGTCGTAACGGTCGAACCGGGCGAACAGCCGGGCGATGTGCAACTCCGACAGCGACCGCAGCAGCGAGAAGTACGGCTCGGTCAGCCCGGCGTGCTCCGACAGCGCCGCCCGTAGCAGCCCCTCGGCCTCGACCCCCTTCGACCACTGGTGGTTGATCTCGTGACCGTTCCAGATCAGGTTGGGGTCGGACGCCGACCGCTCGTTCGACATCACCACCGGCCCCAGCCCGTGCAGCACCGCCGTCGCCACCGCGATCAGCGAGTTGATCGCGGTGACCGGGATGTGCCCGTTGCGGGCCCCGGCCTTGTTCATCTCGAACAGCAGCGGGTCGAGCCGGCGGCGGGCGGCCAGCGCCGGCAGTCCGGCCGCCGCGTTCACCGACTCGATCACCGGGTTGGGATTGACCGAGAACGGCACCGGGTCGAAGCCGCCCTGACGCAGCGCCTCCAGGCTGACGATCGAGTCCTTGCCGCCACCGACGGCCGACAGCGGCCGCCGGTCGGACGTGTCGACCACCGTCGGCGCCGGCAGCTGCCCCACCGGTACGTCGAGTACCAGCTCCAGCACGTGCGGCAGCTCGTTGCGGTAGGCGTACTCGGCCAGGCCCCTGGTGTAGACGGCCTGGACCAGCGCGGCGGCGGCCGTGCCCAGTGGCGCCGGCGCCGCGATCGACGGCGGCGCGGCCGCCTTGTAGTAGCTCACCCCGGCCACCAGGTGCAGCAGCTCCAGCACCCGGTGGAAGGTCAGCATCGTCTCCGCGGCCGGCGGTCGCTCCGGCAGCGGGAACGTCACCGTCTCGGTGAACCGGACCCCGCCGTCGGGCCCGTCGAGGGCGTAGTCGAACGACGCCACCCCGCTGTCCGGATCGAAGGAGTACGACGGGAAGGTGAAGGAACGCATCCCCCGGAGCTGTTCGTTGCGCACACGCCATACTAGGCAGGCCCGACCCTGACCGAAGGAGAATGCCGGTGCGCCTGGCCGACCTGCGCGGACGTTCGGTGGCCGTCTGGGGGACCGGCCGGGAGGGCCGGGCAGCGGTCACCGCGATCGCCGCGCACGCACCCGCCCGGCTGGTCGCCGTCGACGACAGCGCCAACTTCCTGTCGCTGCCCTGGGACGGCGAACTGGCCCGACTCGCCCCGCTGTACGGCGGCGACGAGGCGTTCGAACAGTTGGCCGCCGCCGACGTCGTGGTCCGCTCGCCGGGCGTACCGCAGACCCACCCCTGGGTCGTCGCGCTGCGCGAGCGGGGCATCCCGATCACGGGCGGGACCGCGCTGTGGATGGCCGACCACGCCGACCGGACCGTCGGGGTCACCGGCAGCAAGGGCAAGAGCACCACGTCGAGCCTGATCAGCCACCTGCTCACCGCCGTTGGCCGGCCGAACGTCTTCGGCGGCAACATCGGCGTACCCCTGCTCGACCTGCCCGAGGCCGACCTCTACGTGCTGGAGCTGTCCAGCTACCAGTGCAGCGACCTGGCCGACTCGCCCCGGGTGGCGGTGGTGACGTCGCTGTTCCCCGAGCACCTCGACGCGCACGGCGGCGAACGCGAGTACTACCGCGACAAGCTCAACCTGCTCGCCCACGGCCCGGCGACGATCGTCGTCAACGGCGCCGACCAGCGGCTGCTCGCCGAACTCGCCGCCCTGCCGGCCGTCGCCGGCCGACCGGTCCTGACCGCCGGCCGCTCCGACGTCGCCCCCGGACCGCTGCCGACCGGTGGCCTGGTCGGCGTGGCCGGGCCGGCCGGCGAACCGACCGTGGTCGGCGGACCCGGACCGGTGGGTGAACCGGTGCGCGCCGACCGCCCCGGCGGGCCGGTCGTCGACGGCGCCGACCGCTTCCACCTGGCCGCCGGGCCGGACGGCACCGAGTACGTCCACGCCGGCGACCGCCCGCTCTTCCCACGCGCGGCACTGCCGCTGGTCGGCCGGCACAACGGCCGCAACCTGTGCGTGGCACTGGCCGTCGTCGAGTCGCTCGGCGTCGACGTGGTCGCGCAGGCCGACACGCTCGCCGCCGCCGCCGGTTCGTTCGCCGGCCTGCCGCACCGGCTCGCCGAGATCGCCGACCCGTCCGGCGTCACGTTCGTCGACGACACCCTGTCGACCAGCCCCTACTCGGCGATGCACGCCATCGACGCGTACGACGGGCGGTCGTTGACCGTGATCGTCGGCGGCACCGACCGGGGCCTGGACTACACCCCGCTGCGCGAGCACCTCGCCGACCGCGAGCTGACCGTGATCGGCATCCCGGACAGCGGCGAGCGGATCGTCGAGATGCTGCGCGACCTGCCCGGCGTACGCGCCGAGGTGGCCGACGATCTCGTCGCGGCGGTGGCCCTGGCCCGTACGGTCACCCCGTCCGGCGGCGCGGTGCTGCTGTCGCCGGCCGCCCCGAGCTACGGCCGGTTCCGCAACTTCGAACACCGTTCCGAGGTCTTCGCCCAGGCCATCCGCGACACCGCGTGACCGTGGAACGCCCCGGTCACCCCGGCGCCCTGGAGCGCCGGGTGGGGCACCGGTCGTGTTCCTGCCACAGTGGCTCGGCTTCCCCGACGACGCGGGCGGCTACGCCTACCTCGCCGGCGACCCGCGACCCGACCTGGAACTGAACCTGTACGGCGCCCGCGCACACCTGGCCGGTGGGATCCGGCTCGGCAACGGCTGGTGGTACGTCCTGCCCGGCGACTAGGACAGGGCCGCGTGCAGGGCCCGCATCGAGCGGACGGCGGAACGGATCTCCTGCAGGTAGCGGCCCGGCGTCAGCACCGGAACCGGCATCCGGTCGTCCAGATCGGACGGCGGGTGGCCGACGGTCTCTACGCCGCAGCCGTACGGCACGCCGAGGGTGCGCAGCGCGTCGCAGTGCTGGAACGGCACGTAGATCGGCGCGGTGACCAGCAGCACCGGATCACCGGGGGCGAGCCGGATCCGGCTGGCCCAGAACCGTTGCGTGTCGGCGGTGTGCGCGCGGCGTACGGCGGGGTCGCCGGAAGGGGCGGCCAGCACCCGGACCTGCGGGCCGCCGACCGGCCGGTAGATCCGCTCCGACCAGGAGCGGTGCGGGTCGTCGCCGCTCTCGCCGTGCTCGGCGACCGGGGTGTCCACACCGAACTCCCGGCGGACCGTCGCGTCCAGGGCGTCCACCTCGGACCGGCAGCCGGTGATGCCGGCCGCCGCCAAAGATGCCGTCTCGTCGGCGGTCAGCGGCCGGAAACTGCCCAGCACGGCCACCGTCGCGGCGGTGATCCCGGCACCGGTCGTTTCCGACCCCACGGTGTGACCGAGCAGCCGGGCCGCGCACCGGACACGGGAGACACAGGCGTGCGCCAGACCGCCGAGAACCACCAGGTGGGCGTACCCGGACCTGGCCGGCGGCCGGGGCGTGACCAGGCCCAGGGCCCGCGCGGACGCCAGGACCCGGCGGGCGGTCTCCGGCGGCAGTGCCGGCTCACGCGCCTCCGGCCGCTCCCGGCCGCCCCGGAAGTCCCAGTGCGCGGCCGAGAAGTCGTCGAGCCAGGCCAGGGCGGCGCCCAGGTCGGCCGTCGGTGGCCGGCCGCCGAACGCGGTGACCAGGTCGGACAGTGCCGGCGACCCGAGCCAGCCGGCGATCCCGGCGGCGACGTCGGCGGAGGTGGCGCCGGGCGCGCCGGTCGGCAGCGGTACGGCGGGCACGGTCACCGGCGGATCGTATCCGTAGCCGCAGGCCGCCCGGAGCGTTCCCGTCGGTTGACGGAGTGTCAATCGCGCCATGCCGGTGAGCTACATCCTGACGGTTGCCACGGGTGGTCATGGATGGCAGCGTGCAATGATCCGCGTACCCGGGTGAGGGGTTTCTGCCATGACCACTGACGACCTGCTGGCCCGGCACCGGGCCGTGCTGCCCGCCTGGATGCCGCTCTACTACCAGGAACCGATCGAGATCGTATCCGGCGCCGGATGCCGGGTCACCGACGCCCGGGGACGCACCTACCTGGACTTCTTCGGCGGCGTGCTGACCACCATGATCGGGTACGACATCCCGGAGATCCGCGAGGCGGTCGAACGCCAGCTGCGCACCGGCGTCGTGCACACCTCCACCCTCTACCTGATCCGCCAGCAGGTCGAACTCGCCGAGAAGATCGCCCGGCTGTCCGGCATCCCCGACCCCCGGGTGTTCTTCACCAACTCCGGCACCGAGGCCAACGAGGCGGCGCTGCTGGTCGCCACCAACCACCGCCGCTCGCACCAGATCCTCGCCGTGCGCAACAGCTACCACGGCCGGTCGTACGCGGCGATGGGCATCACCGGGCACCGCAGTTGGTCGGCGTCGGCGCTGAACCCGCTCCAGGTGAGCTGGCTGCACTCCGGCGACCGGCTGCGCGGGCTGCTGTCCCGTCTCGACCCCGAGCAGCACGTCGAGGCGGCCGTCGACGACCTGCGCGAGGTGCTGGCCACGCAGACCTCCGGCGACGTCGCCGCACTGATCGCCGAACCGATCCAGGGCGTCGGCGGCTTCGTACACGCCCCCGACGGGCTGCTCGGCGCCTGGAAGAAGGTCCTCGACGAGACCGGCATCCTGCTCATCTCCGACGAGGTGCAGACCGGCTGGGGCCGCACCGGCGAGCACTTCTGGGGCTACCAGGCCCACGACGTGGTGCCCGACCTGCTGACCTTCGCCAAGGGGATCGGCAACGGTTTCGCCCTCGCCGGTGTCGTCGGCCGGGCCGAGGTCCTCAACGAGGTGCACGCGACCAGCTTCTCCACGTACGGCGGCAACCCGGTCTCGACCGCGGCCGGCAACGCCGTCATCGACTACCTGCTCGACCACGACCTGCAGGCCAACGCCGCCCGGGTCGGCGCGATCCTCGGCGACGGGCTGCGCACCGCGGTCGCCGACCGGGGCATCGTCGGCGAGGTACGTGGCAAGGGGCTGATGCTGGCGGTCGAGTTCGTCCAGCCGGGCAGCCGCGAACCGAACACGGCGGCGACCGTCGCGGTCTTCGAGGAGTGCCGGCGCGGCGGGCTGCTGGTCGGCAAGGGCGGCCTGTACGGCAACGTGCTGCGCATGGGGCCGCCGTTGACCCTGACCGAGGACGAGGCCCGCGAGGGTCTGGCCGTCCTGGTCGACGCGATCACGAAGGTGGATGGGGCATGAGGATTACGCACTTTGTGGACGGGAAGCCGTGGACCGGGGAGCCGGGCCGTACCGGTGAGGTCTACGACCCGGCGACCGGCACGGTCAGCGGCCACGTCGACCTGGCGAGCGCCACCGACGTCGACACCGCCGTCACCGCCGCCGTCCGGGCCGGCCGGGAGTGGCGCGACGCGTCGCTGGCCCGGCGTACCTCGGTCCTGTTCGCCTTCCGGGAGATCGTCAACGCCCGCCGCGACGAACTCGCCGCCACCATCACCGCCGAGCACGGCAAGGTGCTGTCCGACGCCGCCGGCGAGGTCCAGCGCGGCCTGGAGATCATCGAGTACGCCTGTGGCATCCCGTCGCTGCTCGCCGGCGGCCACAGCGAGAACGTGTCGACCGGCGTCGACTCGTACACGTTGCGGCAGCCGCTCGGCGTCGTCGCGGTGATCTCCCCGTTCAACTTCCCGGCGATGGTGCCGCTGTGGTTCGTGCCGATCGCGGTCGCCTGCGGCAACACCGTCGTGCTCAAGCCGTCGGAGAAGGACCCGTCCAGCGCCGGCCTGCTCGCCGCCTGGTTCGCCGAGGCCGGCCTGCCCGACGGCGTCTTCAACGTCGTACACGGTGACAAGGAGGCGGTCGACGCGCTGCTCGACCACCGCGACGTGAAGTCGGTGTCGTTCGTCGGCTCCACCCCGGTCGCCCGGTACGTCTACGAGCGCGGCACCGCCGCCGGCAAGCGGGTGCAGGCGCTCGGCGGGGCGAAGAACCACATGGTGGTGCTGCCCGACGCCGACCTCGACCTGGCCGCCGACGCCGCCGTCAACGCCGGGTTCGGCTCGGCGGGGGAGCGGTGCATGGCGATCTCGGTCGTGGTCGCCGTCGAGCCGGTCGCCGACGCCCTCGTGGAGCGGATCGCGGCCCGGATCGATGGCCTGCGTACCGGTGACGGCCGCCGGGGCTGCGACATGGGACCGCTGGTCACCGCCGCGCACCTGGCCCGGGTGACGTCGTACGTCGAGGCCGGGGTGGCCGCCGGCGCGAAGGCCGTGGTCGACGGGCGGGACGTGGTGGCCGATGGCGAGGCCGGTGGTTACTGGCTCGGGCCGACCCTGTTCGACCACGTCACGCCCGACATGTCGATCTACACCGACGAGATCTTCGGGCCGGTGCTGTCGGTGGTCCGGGTCGCCTCGTACGACGAGGCGCTGGCCCTGGTCAACGCGTGCGAGTACGGCAACGGCACGGCGATCTTCACCAACGACGGCGGGGCGGCCCGCCGCTACCAGCACGAGGTGGAGGTCGGCATGGTCGGTGTGAACGTGCCGATCCCGGTGCCGATGGCCTACTACTCGTTCGGTGGCTGGAAGTCGTCGCTGTTCGGCGACACGCACGCGCACGGCCGGGAGGGCGTGCACTTCTTCACCCGGGGCAAGGTGGTGACGAGCCGCTGGCTCGACCCGAGCCACGGCGGCATCAACCTAGGCTTCCCCACCCAGACCTGACACCTCGCCTTACCCCTACGCGTTGATCAAGGAGAAGTCGCGCGACGAATCGCCGCGATCCGGGCACGCTTTCTCCTTGATCAACGGCAGGGTTCACTCCCGGTCGGGGCCTTGGTACGTGCCGGCCCCGTCCGCGGCGTCGGCGAAATCGGCGAAGTCCACGTTCCCGATGGCCAGGTTCGCCGAGACGTCGGCGTACCAGCGGACCGGCAGCCGGAACGTGCGGCCGGGTTCGTCGTAGGTGTCGACGGCGAGCAGGGGGTTCTCGTCGTCGGTCATCGTGGTGGCGTCGGCGAGG
This sequence comes from Polymorphospora rubra, assembly GCF_018324255.1. Taxonomy (GTDB): domain Bacteria; phylum Actinomycetota; class Actinomycetes; order Mycobacteriales; family Micromonosporaceae; genus Polymorphospora; species Polymorphospora rubra. The sequence goes on along the minus strand of NZ_AP023359.1, from coordinate 156,747 downwards.
AACAGATAGGTCAGCTTGTCGTCGCCGGCGGCGGCATCGATGTCGACGACCGCCTGCGCGGTGATCCCGGCGTATGCCGGATCGCTGACGAAGGTCGCGTGGGGATGCCGGTCGAGAAGGCCGATCTGTTCCTGCAGGGCGTGCCAGGCGTCGTCATCGGCGAAGTCGGTGCGGAGGACCAGCGACGTCAGGTCGGCCGGCTGGGGCAGGCGGGTCATGCCCGTGATCTTCGCAAGTGGCTCGGAGCCTCACCGGCGCGTCTATCTGTCGACCTGATCCGGCCGGGCGCGGGTGGTGGTGGCGCGGGCGACTTCGAGGGCGGCGACACCAACGAGGAACGAGGCCAGTGCCCAGGCCGGCATCCCGAGCAGATGTTCGCCCGCCCGTGGTGCGGCGTTGATGCCGACCAGGCCCGCCGTGGCCGCCGCGAAGCCGGCGACGGTCAGCGCCGAACGGGCGGCGGCCCGGCCGCGCCGCCGGTCAGGCACGGCGTTCCGCAGCCGGTGGGCGGCGCGGGTCTCGACCCGGCCGAAGACCGCCACCAGGCCGGCGAGCAGAACGATCAGCATGAGCAGCCAGGGCACCCGCCAGAGCCACCAGGTGAGCGTGCCGACCGGCGGGGTGGGCAACACGCCGAGGGCGTCGAGCAGCCCGGCGAGCAGGAGTACGGCGGTGACGTGCCACAGGAAGACCGTGAGCACGAACGCGTTGATCGCCACCACAACCGTCCATCCCACCGTGGCCCGCTCTCCTTGCCCGTCCCCGCGCCCGTCCCCGCGATCTTGCACTTGTCGCCCCCCATTCCGGGCAAATGGGGGAGACAACTGCAAGATCGCGGAAAGCCTGGAGGTGCGGGGGCGGAGGAGGAGGATCAGGCCGATCTGGGCGGTGGCCAGGGTGAGCAGGGCGAGGCTCGGCGGCGACATGTTGTGCAGCCGCTCGCCCGGAATGTTGATCATGCTGACCGGATACGGCCCGGGCCAGGTCAGCAGGATCGTCGCGGTCAGCCCGCCGACCAGCAGCAGCACCGCCACCCGGGGCCGCGCCGGCCAGCCCGGCCGGCCCGCGCACACGTCCCGCCAGGCGAAGCCGACCTGGTGGACGGCGAGCCAGCCGAAGAGGAAGCTGCCCACCGCCAGCCCGCCGTGGCCGCCGAACCGGGCCAGGTCACCGAGTGCGACGAGGCCGGCGAGCGCCAGCGGCACCGCGACGCCGTACCGGCGGTGCAGGGCGTACATCGGCCGGGTCAGCAGCACCACCAGCAGGTACGGCGACAGGAACCACAGCGGGATCGCCGCGTACCAGACCGCGTCGCGGACCAGTTTCGGGTCGGCGCCGGCGACCCGGGCGACCAGCGCGGCGAGCGCGAGCGTCACCAGCAGGACGGTCGTCGGCAGCAGCAGCCGGCGCCCCCGGTCCAGCAGCCAGGTCACGGTGCTGCCGCCCCGGTCGCGGTGCGCGGTCAGCGAGGCGGCGTTGGCGTACCCACCGACGAGGAAGAACACCGGCAGCACCTGGACCAGCCAGGTCAGCGGCCAGGCCCAGCGCAGGTCGGGCAGCGCGGAGTGGCCGGTGAGCCGCCCCTGCGGGGTGTGTGCGATGACGGTGACCAGCCAGTGCCCGAGGACCACCAGCGTGATCGCGAGGGCCCGCAGCGTGTCGACGTACCGGTCCCGGCTCGCCGGGGTGTGCGCGGCGAGTTGACGCAGGCCGGCCAGCGGTCGGGGCATGTTCCCGACGCTAGGCGGCGGTGCGGGGGTTGCCGCCCCGAACGCGACAACCCGGCGGGGCGTGAAGAGCGGCGGTACGGGTATGGACGGCCGTGGGCTCACCCGCGGTTCGCAACGTGCGCGTACGTCCCGAGCTGCTCTACGTGGCCAGCGGCTGGAGCACGCTGGTGACCGACGTACGCGGGCGGGTCGGCGGCACCGATCCGCAGGGCTTCTTCGCCGACAACACCCGGGTGCTGAGCCGGGAACGGATCACCGTCGACGGGCGGGCACCGACGGTGTTCAGCACCGCCGACGTCGGCGCCCACGCGCAGATGTCGTACGCCGTGCTGGCCGAGGCGGAGGTGCTGCCGTCGGTCGCGGCGTACCTGGTGGTGGAGCGGTTCGTCGGTGCCGGGCTGCGGACCCGGCTGCGGGTGCTCAGCTACGCCGTCGCCCCGCTGACCGTCGAGCTGGGGGTGGAGGTCGACGCGGACTTCGCCGACACGGTCGAGGCCGAGTCGGGGCGGCGCCGGCAGGAGGCGCCGGTGGCCCGGTCGTGGGACGGCCGCGAGCTGCTTTTGACGTACGGGCGGTCGGGACTGGACCGGGCGGTCGCGATCGGGGTGCACGGCGCGACCGGGGTCGGGTACGCCGACAGCGCGTTCACGGTGCGGCTGAGCGTGCCGGCGCGCGGCGAGGCGTACGTCGACCTGCTGGTGGAGCCGGTCTTCGACGGGGTACGCCGGCCCGCCCCACCCGCGCTGTTCGCCGACCCGCCCGCGGAGCCGCCGCGATCTTGCACTTCTCGCCCGACAAATCCGGCGAATGGAGGAGACAACCGCAAGATCGCCGAGGCAGGGGCAGGGGCAGGGGCGGAGGCTGGGGACGGTGCGGCGCGGGCACGGACGGAACTGCGGGAGGAACTGTCCCTGCTGCGGTCGACGAACGCCGGCGTCGCCGCGGCCTGGAAGACCGCCGTACGGGATCTCGCCGCGCTGCCGCTCGGCGAGCCGGCCGGGCCGACGGCGCCGTTCGCCGGGCTGCCGGCGTACCAGCAGATCTTCGGCCGGGACACGCTCGCGACCTCCTGGCAGGCGTTGCTGGCCGGGCCGACGATGCTGCGCGACAGCCTGCGGCTCAACGCCGGCTATCTGGGGCGGCGGTTCGACGACTGGCGGGACGAGGAGCCCGGCAAGCCGCTGCACCAGGCCCGCCGCGGACCGGTGTCGGTGCTCGGGCTGGACGCCTTCGAGCGCTACCACGGCGACTACGCCACCGGCCCGGACTTCCTGTTCAGCCTCGGCCAGTACCTGGCCTGGACCGGCGACCTCGGCACCGTACGCGAGCTGATGCCGGCGGCCCGGCGGATCGTGGCATGGCTGGACCGGTTCGGCGACCTCGACGGCGACGGCTTCCTGGAGTACCGGTGCCGGTCGGCGGCCGGGGTCCGCAACCAGGGCTGGAAGGACTCCGACACCGCGGTCGTGGACGAGCGGGGCGAGGTGGTCGAGAACCCGATCGCGACCAGTGAACTGCAGGCGTACTGGTACGCCGCCCTGCGGCACGGGGCGCTGGCGTTCGCGGCGACCGGCGAGCGGGCGTACGCGGTCCGGCTGGTCCGCCGGGCGGCGGCCCTGAAACGGCGGTTCCACCGGGCGTTCTGGCTGCCCGGGCACGGGTTCTACGCGATGGCGTTGGGACCGGACGGCCGGCCGGTGGTGTCGGCGAGTTCGAACGACGGGCACCTGCTCGCGGCCGGGATCGTGCCGCGCCGGGTCGCCCGGGTGGTGGCCGACCGGCTGCTGCGCCCCGACATGTTCAGCGGCTTCGGGGTCCGGACCCTGTCGGCCGACCATCCGGCGTACAACCCGTTCAGCTACCACCGGGGGAGCGTCTGGCCGGTCGAGGCGGGCACGCTGGCGCTCGGCCTGGCCCGGTATGGCTGCTGGCCGCAGCTGCACGCGGTGACGGAGGGGCTGTTCGCGGCGGCCGGGATGTTCGAGGGGCACCGGCTGCCGGAGGTGCTGAGCGGGCTGTCCCGGTCCGAGACGCCGTACCCGGGGGTCTATCCGGACTCCTGCTCGCCGCAGGCGTGGTCGGCGAGCACGGTGGTGGCGCTGGTGCAGGCGCTGCTGGCACTGCGGCCGGTCGGGCCGCTGCGGACGCTGCTCGTCGACCCGCACCTGCCCGCGTGGCTGCCCGACCTGGACATCGAGCGGGTACGGATCGGTGGGGCGACGTTCGACCTGCGGGTGCGCCGGCGCCGCGACGGTACGGCGTCGGTGCGTACCCGTGGCGACCGGGTTCTGGTGGTGCGGCGCCCGCCACGGGACGCCCGCCGCTGACCGCCGCCCATAGGTATCCGATACACAGCCCATGCAGGTCAGGGATGCGGGACGACCATTTGACAAGATCCAAGGTTAGGCTAACCTGAGCTGCATGGTGGATGTGCTTCGGCAGGGGAGCGCCCGATCGGGGCGCCGCGACGGGTTGCGCGGGGTGAACCTCTCGCTGGGCTACCAGGGACACCCGGTCCTGCACGACGCCGCGGTCGACCTCACCGACGGCGCCGTGACCGTGCTGCTGGGTCCGAACGGCAGCGGAAAGTCCACGCTGCTGCGCGCGCTGGCCCGGCTGCACCGGGTGGTCGAGGGGACCATCACGCTCGCCGACGGATCCGCCGCCGCCGACCTCACCGCCCGACAGTTCGCCCAGCGGGTGACCCTGCTGACCCAGAGCCGTCCGGTACCCAGCGGCGTCACCGTCCGCGACGTCGTCGGCTACGGCCGCCACCCGTACCGGGGCCGCTGGCGCTCCACCGACACCGACGGGCCCCGCGCGATCGCCTGGGCGATGAAGGTCACCGGAGTGGACACCATGGCGGACCGGGGCGTCGACGAACTGTCCGGCGGTGAACTCCAGCGGGTCTGGCTGGCCACCTGCCTCGCCCAGGACACCCGGATCATCCTGCTCGACGAGCCGACCACCTTCCTCGACCTGCGCTACCAGGTGGAGATCCTGGACCTGGTCCGCGACCTCGCCGACACCCACGGTGTCGCGGTCGGCATCGTCCTGCACGACCTCAACCAGGCCGCCGCGATCGCCGACCGCATCGTCCTGCTGCACGACGGGCGGGTCCGGGCCGCCGGACCACCGGCCGACGTGCTCACCGAGGAGATCCTCACCGACACGTACGGCATCCCGATCGAGGTGACCACCGACCCGGTCACCGGCCACGTCCACACCCGACCGGTAGGCCGGCACACGCACCGGAGCGTCGTCGCGGCCTGACCCCGTACCGACCGTCCGACCGCCGCCCGCCGCAGACCCGGCGGGCCGGTGAACCCTGCCCGAAAAAAGAGAGAAGCATGAACCGTCGCACCGTCCTCGTCACCGCGCTGTCCGGCGTACTCCTGCTCGGCGCCTGCGGCACCACCGAGCCGACCCCGACCGGGACCGACTCCGGCGCCGCCCCCACCGGCGGACCCGTCACCTTCACCGACAGCCGGGACAAGGAGATCCGCCTCGACGCCCCGGCCACCAAGATCGTGGCCCTCGAATGGGCGGAGGCCGAGCAGTTGGTCACCCTCGGCGTCATGCCGGCCGGGGTCGCCGACGTCAAGGGCTACGGCACCTGGGTGACCGCGGCCAAGCTCGACCCGTCCGTGACCGACGTCGGCACCCGCGCCGAACCGAGCGTGGACTCGATCGTTGCGCTGCAGCCCGACCTCGTCATCGCCCGCGCCAACCGCGGCGCCGAACTCGTCGTCCAGCTCGAGAAGTACGTCCCGGTGCTGGTCACCGCCGGCAGCGACGCCGGCGACAACATCGGCCGGATGCGCACCGAGTTCCAGACCATCGCGACCGCGGTCGGGCGCACCGACGAGGCGACGAAGGTGCTCGCCGACTTCGACAAGGCGATCGCCGACGGCAAGCAGAAGATCGCCGACGCCGGCGCCGCCGGCCAGCAGTTCGCCATCGCCGACGGCTACCAGCAGGGCGGCAGCGTCGCGATCCGGATGTTCGGCAAGGGCGCCCTGGTCTCCCAGATCGGCGTCGCGCTCGGGCTGGAGAACGCCTGGCCGGGCGCGGGCGATCCGATGTGGGCACTGGACCAGACCGACGTCGAAGGGCTGACCGCCATCAAGGACGCCGACGTCCGCTTCTTCTACAACGCCTCGGACGGCGACGACGTCTTCGCAGGCGGCCTGTCCGCCAACCCGATCTGGCAGTCCCTGGGCTTCGTCCAGCAGAAGAAGCTGCACCGGATGCCGGACGGCATCTGGACGTTCGGCGGCCCGCTGTCCGCGATCCAGTACGCCGAACAGCTCGTCGCGGCCTACACATCTTGAGCCAGGTCAGCACGCTGCCGCGGGTGACGCCACCGGCGTCACCCGCGCCGGCCGCCGGCCGCCTCACCGTCGTGTTCACGGTGGCGGTGGCCCTGACCGTGGCGGTCGCCGTCGTCCACCTCACCCAGGGCACGTCCGCGGTGAACGCCGTCGACCTGCTGCGGCTGGCGCTCGGCGGCGACGATCCGGGCGCCGCCCAGGTGCTGGTCGGCTCGCGGCTGCCCCGGCTCCTCGCCGGCCTGACCGTCGGCGTCGCCCTCGGCTTCGCCGGCGCCGCCCTCCAGTCGCTGGCCCGCAACCCGCTGGCCTCCCCGGACACCCTCGCCGTCAACGCCGGCGCCCACCTCGCCGTCGTCGCGGCCGCCGCCGTCGGCCTCAACCTGCCCGCCCTGCCGGCCGGTGTGGCCGCCTTCGCCGGCGGCCTGGCCGCCGCCGGCCTCGTCCTGCTCCTCTCGGCCGGCGGCAGCTCCGGACCGACCCGGCTCATCCTGGCCGGATCGGCGACGGCACTGGCGCTCAGCTCACTGACCACACTGCTGATGCTCCTGTTCGAGGAGTCGACCGTCGGACTCTTCGCCTGGGGCAACGGCTCCCTGGTCCAGGGCGACCTGAGCACCGTCGCGCAACTCGCCCCCGTCGTGGCGCTCGGCGTCGCCGGCTGCCTGCTGATCGGCGGGCGGTTGGACCTGCTCGCCCTCGGCGACGACACCGCCAGCGTCCTCGGCCTCGACGTCCGCCGTACGCGGCTGATGGTGACCCTGCTCGCCGTCGGGCTCTCCGCCGCGGCGGTGACCGTGGCCGGCCCGGTCGGCTTCGTCGGACTCTGCGCGCCGGTGATCGCCCGCCTGCTCTCCCGATGGGTGCCCGGACTGCACCGACACCGGATCCTGCTGCCCCTGTCCGGCATCGCCGGGGCCTTCATCGTCCTGGGCTCCGACGTCGTCCTGCGCGCCACCCTCGGCGGGGAGGCCGGCGTCGACATCCCCACCGGCGTGGCCACCACCGTGTTCGGCGCCGCGATCCTGGTCTGGCTGGCCCGCCGGCAGCGCGACTCCGGGCCGACCCGGCGGCCGCCCGCCGCCCGGCCGAACGCCGGCCGGTCCCGGACCCGCCTCGGCCTCGTCCTGACCATCTGCGCCGCCGCGACGGCCGGCGCGCTCGTGCTCGGGATGCTCGCCGGCGACACCTGGCTGCTCACCGGCGACGTCGTCAACTGGCTCCAGGGACGCAGCGGCGTCGCGTACACCTTCGTCCTCGACCAGCGGTACCCGCGTGTCGGCGCGGCCCTGCTCGCCGGCGCCGCCCTCGCCATCGCCGGCACGACCGTCCAGGCGGTCTGCCGCAACCCGCTCGCCGAACCGGGAATCCTCGGCATCACCGCCGGCGCCGGGGTCGGCGCGGTCTCCCTGCTCACCTTCGTCCCGCTGGCGGGCATCTGGACGATGTCGACGGTGGCCGGCGGCGCGGCCCTGCTGACCTTCGCCCTGGTCTACGGCCTGGCCTGGCGGGGCGGACTCAGCTCCGACCGGCTCGTCCTCATCGGGGTCGGGGTGTCGGCCGCCGGCCTGGCGCTGATCACCTTCATCATCGTCCGGTCCGACCCGTGGAACACCGCCAAGGCGCTCACCTGGCTGTCCGGCTCGACGTACGGCCGTACCGCCGGACAACTCCTGCCGGTCGCGATCGCCCTGCTGGTGCTCACCCCGGTCGTCGTCCTCGCCCGCCGGGACCTCGACCTGCTCTCCCTCGACGACGACACGCCACGGGTACTCGGCGTACGGCTGGAACGCACCCGGCTGATCGCGCTGGCCGGCGCGGCGCTGCTCACCTCCACCGCCGTCTCCGCGATCGGTGTGATCGGGTTCGTCGGCCTCGTCGCCCCGCACCTCGCCCGGGCCCTCGTCGGCGGCCGGCACGCCCGGGTACTTCCCGTCGCCGCCCTGCTCGGGGCGCTCCTGGTCAGCCTCGCCGACACCCTCGGCCGGACCGTCATCGCCCCGGCACAGATCCCGGCCGGCCTGGTCACCGCCCTGGTCGGCACGCCGTACTTCGTCTGGCTGCTCTGGCGCTCCCGGACCCACAAGGCGGCGACCGGATGACCCGCCCCGCCACCCGGCCACCCCGCCCCGACGACAAAGGCAGGCACCGATGACCGACCTCCGTACCGCGCCGGAAACCGTCACGCCATGGCGCCCGTTCTACACGCAGACCGCCCGGTTGCGGCGCCTCAGCCCGTCGTTCCTGCGGGCCACGTTCACCGGCACCGACCTAGACCGGTTCGCCGACCTCGGCTACGACCTGCGGATCAAGCTCGTCTTCCCGCTCGCCGAACACGGCTTCCGGACGCTGCCCGAGGGACCGGACTGGTACCGGCGTTGGCGGTCGCTCCCCGCCGACCAGCGCAACCCGTTCCGCACCTACACCGTCCGGGCCGCCCGGTGCGCGGACCGCGAGATCGACGTCGACCTGGTCCTGCACGACGGCGGCCCGCACGGCCCCGCCGCCCGCTGGGCCGCGACGGCCCGCCCCGGCGACCGGATCGTCATCATGGGACCGGACAACGCCTACGGTGGTGACCACGGTGGGCGGGAGTTCCTGCCGGCCCAGGCGGACCGGCCGATGCTGCTCGCCGGTGACGAGACCGCGGTGCCGGCGATCTGTGCCATCGCCGAGCGGCTGCCGGCCGGCTGCCGGGGGGAGATCCTCCTGGAGGTGCCGCTGGCGGAGGACGTCCTCGACTGTGCGGCTCCCTCGGGGGTGACCGTCACCTGGCTGCCCCGGTCCGGCGCACCGCACGGCAGCCGGCTGGTCCCGGCGGTCGAGGCGGCGGCCGAACGGCTGTTCCCGACCAGCCGCCCGACTCCGGTCGAGGTCGGGGACGGCGACCCGGAGGAGATCCTCTGGGACGTCCCGACCGGCCCGAGCTACGTGTGGCTGGCCGGCGAGGCCGGCGTCATCCGGCAGCTACGCCGCCACCTGGTGTCGACCCGGGGGATGGGCCGGGACTCGGTCGCCTTCATGGGCTACTGGCGACAGGGGCACGCCGACCCCAGCTGAGCCGTCGCGGCTGTCCTGTCTCCGACCGCGACGGTGGAACGAACCCGACTGTGACCTGCTTCACAGGTTGCTACGGTGGCCGTGCCCATCAGCACCGGGAGACAGGGGTTCCGCGATGATCCTGGCACCGCCCACGGTGACCGGCCCGGTCGTGTCGACCAGCCCTCAGGTGCGGGTCGACGGCGTACTGGCCGGGGCGACGGTCGAAGTCACGGCCGACGACGGCACCCGGCACGCCGACGGCGTCGCCCACGCCAACGGCACGGTGTGGCTGCCGGTCGGCACGCCCTTCACCGAGGGAACGACGCTCGTCGCGACGCAGAGCCTCGGGGGCGCGACGTCCGTCCCGTCGGTCCACGGCACGCCCGTCCTGCCGCCGCCGCCCGACCTGCCGGCCCCGGTGTTCGAGGCGCTGCTCAACCAGTGCTCCGACAGCGCCCTGCTGGCCGGCCTCGTGCCCGGCGCGGAGGTCACCGTCAAACGGGGCACGACCGTCCTGGCCGTCCAGGTGGCCGACCGGACCCGGCAGTGGATCCCACTGTCGGCCCCGCTCGGTGTCGGCACGGCGCTGACCGCGAGCCAGACCCTCCCGGGCGTCAACCCGAGCCCCGTCGCCTGGTCGGACCCGGTGATCCTGACCGACATCGAGAACGGGGTGGGCGTCCCGCAGGTCGTGGGACCGCTGACCGCCTGCCAGTCCGAGATCAACTTCGCCGGTGTGGTTCCCACCGCCCGGGTGACGGCGGAGTTCGAGGACGGCTCCTCGGCGTCCTGGTACGCCCCGGCCGAACAGTTCCGGGCGCTGCTGCCCGGCCGCCTCGTCGAGGGCGCCGTGGTCGTCCGCCAACTGCTGCCGACCTGCGGGTACGTCTCCGGAGACGGAAAGACGCCCGTCGGCCCCGAGCAGATCCCACCGAAACCGGCGCCGCAGGCCTTCTGCCCCGAGACCCGCCGGATCGCCGTGGACGGTCTGGTGGCCGGAGCGACCGTCGAGTTCAGCACGATCTCGTGGGACAACACGATCGGCGGCTGGGGCCCGGAGACACCGCTGATGACGGCGGGAGCGGCCGGTGGGCTGCAGCAGTTCGACCTGCCACACGTCGTCGGCGGCGGCCCCGGCCCGATCGTCAACATCCGGGTCCGGCAGACGTTGTGCACCAGGACCAGCGAGCCCGGATTCGCCCGCGAATACATCCGGCCGGACGAGACCGGCGGGATCCGCCCCTCCGCCCGTCCCCGGATCGTCGACCCGGTCTACTCCTGCGCGCGGACGGTTCGGCTCGACCCGAGCGGCTGGGGCATCGGGGTCCTGCGGTCGAGGCGGACGGGCCGCCAACTCGCCGACGCGTTCGCGCCGTACGTCGGCGTGCCCATGGTCCTTCCACTGTGGTTCCCGCTCGACGCGGGCGACGAACTCGTCGTGGACTACACCGGTTGCGACGCACCGCAGCCGACCGACGCCGTCGAGGTCCGGGCCGTCCCCGACCCGCTCCCGGTCCTGAAGATCGTGCCTCCGCTGCCCGGAGACACCGACCTGGTGATCTCCGGCGCTCTCCCGGGCGCGCGGGTGGTGGCGCTCGTCGGACACCGGATCCGTTCGGCCCGGACCACCACCGACGGTTCGGCCACCCTTCCACTGGGAGCACCGCTGGAAGAGGACGACGAGGTCTGGGCCTACCAGCGGCTGTGCGGCGCGACCGGCAACGTCGAGGGCTCGGTCGTGGTCCGGCGCGGGAAGCTCACCCTCTCCGTCGCACCGACCACCGTCGTCTCGGGAACCGCCACCACGGTCACCGTCACCGCGACCCGTACCGACACCGGCGCGGTTGTTGGCGGGCTCCCGGTCGTGATCGGTGCCGCGAGCGTCGGCATCACCGGCACCGCGTTCGCCCTGACGCCCGGCGCCGCCGGCCCGCTGACCGGTACGGTGCGGGGCGGCCCGCGCTACGCGGACGCCGCGTTCACGGTCACCGTCACCGCACCGCCGCCCCGCCCACCGGCGCCACGCTCACCCTGCAACTCGGCGGCTTCGGCGGGTACGGCAGCCCGATCTCGGTCACGAAGGTGACCTGGCAGGTGCAGCCCAACTGGGCGACCGGCCCGGTGACCGGAGCCGGGACGACCGCGACCGTCAGCCTCCCGCCGCCGCCCGCCGGGACCCCGAACCCGCTGGCGTCGGTCTACCTGACGGAGTTCGAGGGCACCCGGACCGACAACGGCATACCCTTCAAGCTCTGGCCGGACGTCCTGGCCCCGATGACCAACGTCGGGCTCACCAAGCCGACACTGCACGTCGGCTTCCTGCTCACCACCGAGATCCGGGACGTGTACGACGACAACGGCAACATCGTGGACCGGATCTGGGTGGCCGTCATCCGGTGGCAGGGCACGGCCTGAGATCCCGGGCAGACGGTCCGGTGGGAAGGCGACGCCGGAGCGGGAGGCTCGTCGACCGCCCGGCACCCCGGGGCCGCGTGGGCCGGCCCTACCCGGGCGGGATCGGGGAACCGACCCGGTGCAGCGTCCCGTCCGGGTCGACGAAAGCGAACTCCCGCAGCCCGTACGGGGTGTCGCCCGGTTCGCCCAGCCGGCCCTCGACACCGGAGGCGGCCCAGGCGGCGTGCACCGCGTCGGCGTCGGAGACGTACAGGTAGACGGTCGCCGCCGTCCGGGCCGGGTCGTGCTCGGCCCACTCGGTGAGGTGCAGCGAGATCCGGTCGCGGTCGACGAACCCGTACCGCTCACCACCGGCGTACGCCCGGACGGTGAAGCCGAGCCGCCGGTAGCGGTCGAGCGCGGCGTCGAGGTCGCGTACGGGCACGACGGGGGCGACCCGGTCGAACGTGATCTCCTCGGGCATGTGGTCCTCCACGTCGTCGACGGTGGCGACGGACCTCCGTCACCGCACCCGGTAGGTCAGTTCGTGCGCCGTCAGGGCACCGTAGCGGGTCCGTACCGCCACGGTCACCCGGTGCTCGCCCGGGGCGGTGGCCAGCACCCACGCTCCGCCGACCGGCACGGTCTCGGTGCCGGCGTCCGTGTCGATCCGGAAGCCGTCGGCGAACGGATGGTGCGTGGCGGGGCGGATCGCGGCCCACCCGTCGACCAGGTCGAGGCCGATCCCGACCCCGGACAGGTCGGGATAGAGAGCGGCCGGGTCGTGCTCCAGCCGTGGGGTGCAGATGAGGAAGTGTTCCTGGTGTACGGGCACGAACGCGCCGGTCGCCCAGGTGCCGCCGGTCGTCGCCACCGCCGCGAAGTGCGAACGCCAGACATCGGCCTCCTCGGCGGAGAGGCCGGGACCGCGACGGACGGCCCGTACCGGCCGACCTGCCCGGACCGCCGACTGGAGCTGTGCCGCGCCGAGCGGGGCGCCGTCGGCGTCGACCCAGTGGCACCGGTTCTGTCCGTCGAGGACGATCCACCGGTCCAGGCCGTCGATCCACGCCTCGGACACCATGTGTCCCCGGCCGAGGCCGGTGTGATGGTCCGACTGGCGCAGGTCGAGCCGGCGGGCCGGTATCCCGACCGCGTTGAGCGCCTGACTCAGCACGAGCGCGTACTCGACGCAGGCGAACCGTTCGCCGGCGTCGACCCGCTCCAGGCAGGTCACCGCGTCGTCGACGTCGAGGTGCCCGTTCGCGTGCACCCAGCGCCGGCCGACCCACTCGGTCAGGCCGCTGGCGGTGTCCCACGCGTCGGCCGCCGGGGCGGGGATCAGTGTCCGCAGCGTCGCCTCGCGGTCCGGGGGCAACCGGAACAGTGCCGGCGGCGGGGCCGCCGGCAGGCCGGGCCAGGTGCGCAGTTCCAGTGCCGGCGGCGGCGCGGGGGCGTTCAGCCGGTCCACCAGCCGGGGCCAGTCCGGGTCGTCGCCGAACGCGGCCTCCAGTTCGCCGGTGAGTATCCCGGGTTGCCGGAAGCCGGCGTCGATCACCTCGTCGAGCAGGGCGGACGCGCCCGGGTCGCCGACCCGGCGGGCGGCGACGGCGCACCACGGCCCCCACAGGTGGGTCCAGCAGTCGACGTCGCGACGCAGTTCGTCGCGGTAGGCGTGGACGCCCGCCCAGTCGCGGGCCCGGGTGAGGTCGTCACCCCGGGTACGCAGCTCGTTGAGCCAGCGTGGGGGATCGATATCTGTCTGGTACGGTCCGGCGGCCATTCGTCCTCCCCGACGGGCGCGGCGTCCGACAGCGGTGCCTGACAGCGTAGCGACGGCGGTCCACCGGTGGGTCCCGCGTTCCCGCCCTTTCGCCCGCCCCGTCCGGGCGCGGGTGTGCCACGGCGTGGAGCGTGGGCCGGACGCGACGATTGCCGGCCGTCCGCTGTGGGGGAACGCCAGGGCGGAATGGTCGAGGATCGTAACGGTTCGGGCCGGGGGCTTGCCGTCCACGCGTCGATGTCGTAAGAATCCTTCAGTAACAACTGGTTAACTGAAGACAAGCACCAGGCATGGAACAGTACCGGTCGAAGGTCTGCAACGCCCCTCCGTGATCCGAGGAGAGACCATGAAAAGGCGTGACATTCTGGGTCGCGTCGCCGCCGCCGGCGTACTCGCCACCCCCGCCGCCGCCCTGCTCGGCGGTTGCGCGCTCGGCGGCGGCGGTGACGACGGTGACGGCGGCGACGCCAACCGGGCCGAGAAGACGGCCGACAACCCCCTCGGCGTCAAGACGGACGCCCCGCTCGAGGTGGTCATCTTCAACGGCGGCTTCGGCGAGGAGTACGCCAAGGCCCACCAGGCGATGTACAACGAGAAGCACCCCCAGGCGAAGATCACCCACTCCGCCACCCCCGAGATCAGCAAGACGCTCCAGCCCCGCTTCGTCGACGGCACGCCGCCCGACGTGGTGAACAACTCCGGCGCCGGCCAGATCGACTTCAACGGCCTGGTCTCGCAGGACGCGCTCGCCGACCTCGGCGAGGTGCTCGACGCCCCGAGCCTCGACGTGCCCGGCAAGACCGTCCGCGACACCCTGCTCCCCGGTGCCGTCGAGGTCGGCTCCTACGACGGCCGGTTCCTCGTCATGAACTACACCTACACGGTGTACGGCATCTGGCACTCCACCAAGCTGTTCGCCGACCGTGGCTGGACCGACGCGAAGACCTGGGACGACCACATCGCGCTGTGCCGGCAGATCAAGGCCGCCGGCATCGCGCCGTGGACGTACGCCGGCAAGCACCCCCGCTACATGAGCTGGCCGGTGATCTCCACGGCGATCAAGTTCGGCGGCCCCACCGTCGCCACCGCGATCGACAACCTGGAACCCAACGCCTGGAAGTCGGACGGGATGAAGGCCGCCGCCGACGCCTGGCACCAGATCGTCAAGGACGGATACATCCTCGACGGCTCGCCCGGCCTGGACCACGTGCAGTCGCAGACCGCCTGGTGCCAGGGGCAGGCCGCCTTCATCTCCTGCGGCTCCTGGCTGGAGAGCGAGCAGAAGAAGGTCACCCCGGAGGGCTTCAACATGGCCGTCGCCCCGACGCCGAGCCTCGGCGCCGGCGACAAACTGCCGTACGAGGCGATCCGCGGCACCGCCGGCGAGCCGTTCATGGTGCCGGCCAAGGGCAAGAACGTCGCCGGCGGCCTGGAATACCTGCGCGTGATGCTGTCGATGAAGGGCGCCCAGGACTTCACCCGGAAGGTCTCCAGCCTGACCGTGGTGGCCGGCAGCACCGAGGGCGTCGAACTGCCGCCCGGGCTGACCAGCGTCGTCAAGGCGCTCGACGCGTCCGGCGGCAACGGCTTCAACTGGGTCTACCCGGCGTACTACCGCAAGCTGGAGCGCAACCTCGTCGACGCCGCCTGCGGCGAGTTCTTCAGCGGACGGATCGGCCCGGCCGAGTTCCTCGACCTGTGCCAGAAGGGCGCGGACGAGATCGCCGCCGACAGTTCGATCACCAAGTACAAGCGGGCCTAGCAGCCACGCCGACGCGGGGCCGGTCGTCCGGTCCCGCGCCGGCCTCCCGTGGGCAGGAAGAATCTCCGTGAGACATGGCAAGTATCCGCTGATCGTCACCTTCCTGGTGCCGCCGCTGCTGCTCTACGGCATCTTCGTGCTGTCGCCGTACCTGCAGGCCTTCCAGATCTCGACCACCAACTGGCTCGGCTATTCCGCGGAGGCCGACTTCGTCGGGCTGGAGAACTTCGCCACCCTGCTGCGCGACGGCTACGTCTGGAACGCGATCAAGAACAACGCGATCCTGCTCCTGGTGCTGCCGCTGGTGACGATCGGGCTGGGTCTGTTCTTCGCCACCATGCTGAACATGGGCGGGCGACGTGGCCGGGCCGGCGTGGTCGGGGTGACCGGCACGGCCGCCTACCGGCTGATCTACTTCTTTCCGCAGGTCCTGTCCGTGGTGATCATCGCGATCATCTGGCGGGAGGTCTACCACCCCAACAACGGCCTGCTGAACGCCTCCCTCGGCGCCTTGGGCATCAACGGGCCGTCCTGGCTCGGCGACCCGCGCTTCGCTTTCTGGTGCGTGCTCGCCGTGCTCATCTGGAGCAACGTCGGCTTCTACGTCGTCCTCTTCGGCGCCGCCATGCAGGCGATCCCGCGCGACATCTACGAGGCGGTGATGCTCGACGGGGCGTCGCGGTTCGTCACCCTGTTCAAGGTCACCATCCCGCTGCTGTGGGACACCGTCCAGGTCGCCTGGATCTATCTGGCCATCGCCGCCCTCGACGGGTTCATCCTGGTGCAGCTGATGACCAACGGCGGCCCCAACTTCTCCTCCGACGTGATCGGCCTGCGGATGTACGACACCGCGTTCGGCAGCGAGACCAAGTTCGGGTACGCCTCGGCGATCGGTGTCGTCATGTTCTTCCTGACCCTCTCGGTGGCGGTGCTGGCGCTGCGCGCCGCCCGGCGTGATCGGATCGAATACTCATGAGCGATCGTTGCGAGGCGAGGGCATGACCGTTCTTGATCGGGCGCCTGCCGGTGCGGCGCCGGCCCGGAAGACCGATCCCGCCCCGCGCCGGGAAACCGGCGTCGCCAACGCCTTCTCGCACGGCTTCCTGCTGCTGTGGGGACTGCTCACCGCGTTCCCGCTGCTGTGGGTGCTGGTCAGCTCGTTCAAGAGCGACGCCGAGATCCTCGGCGACCCGTGGGGGCTGCCGAGCGCACTGCGCTTCGAGAACTGGGCCCGGGCCTGGACCGAGGCGAACATCGGCCAGTACTTCCTGAACAGCACGATCGTCGTCGCCGGCTCGCTGACGCTGACCATGTTCTTCGGCGCCACCGCCGCGTACGTCTTCGCCCGCTACGATTTCCGCGGCCGGCAGATCGCCTACTACCTGTTCGTCGGCGGGATGATGTTCCCGGTGTTCCTGGCCCTGGTGCCGCTGTTCTTCGTGGTCCGCAACGCCGGGCTGTTCGGCACCTGGACCGGCCTGATCCTGGTGTACGCCGCGTACTCGCTGCCGTTCACCGTCTTCTTCCTGACCGCCTTCTTCCGTACGCTGCCGACCTCGGTCGCCGAGGCCGCGCTGATCGACGGGTGCGGCCACTTCCGGCTGTTCTTCCGGGTGATGCTGCCGATGGCGCGGCCGGGGCTGATCAGCATCGCGATCTTCAACTTCCTCAGTCACTGGAACCAGTTCATCCTGCCGCAGGTGCTGATGCAGGGCGACGACTCCAAGTGGGTGCTGGCGCAGGGGCTGGCGGCGCTCGCGATCAACCAGGGCTACGAGGGCGACTACAGCGGCCTGTTCGCCGGCCTGACCCTCGCGATGCTCCCGGTCCTGGTCGTCTACGTCGCCTTCCAGCGTCAGATCCAGAGTGGACTGACGGCCGGCCAGCTGAAGTGACCACCCGCCGCTTTCGCCCCACCCTGTCACCGCTGCACCGCCTCGCCCGTCGCGCAGGGACGTCATGATCGTCTGCTGATCAGACGGTTGACACGCCGTGCGGGCAACGGCAGGACAGCAGACGATCACGGCAGCGCCCCGCCGAACCCAAGATCGACGAGGCGCTGGCGGGCGTTGGCCGGCTGCCCGGACGTGGGCGCAGGGGCGGGAGGTGGGGGCCGGGACGGGGTGATGCCGCTGGGGTCAGGCCGGGGCGGCGAGCAGCCGGTGGTGCAGGGCCGTCGGGTCGGTGACCTCGGGCAGCGTCCGGGCGGCCAGCCATGCCGCGCCGGCCGCGCCGTCGCCGGCGGTCACCAGGGGCGCGTCCGGCCACCGCTCGCGGAGCGCCCCGGTCAGCGCGGCCGAGAGTGGCGTACCCCCGGTCAGCAGCCCGCCGCCGAGCACGACCGGGGTGCGGTCGCCGGCCGAGCGGATCCGACCCACGCTGCCGGCCAGCAGGCGGGCGGCCTCGGCGACGATGTCGACCGCGACCGGGTCGCCGTCGCGCGCGGCGCGGACGACGAGCGGGGCGAGGGCGGCCAATGCGATCGGCGGGCCGGCGGCGACGGCCTGGACGAGGGCGTCGACGGTCCGCCGGGCGGGTCCGGCGGGGGGACCGCCGCCGGTGGCCGGGTCGCCGAGCAGTTCGGCCATCACCAGGTCGGGTAGTCCCACCCGCTCCTGACTGGTTTCGATCACTGCGAGCGTGCGCCGTACGGCTTCCCGGCCGAGCCAGAACCCGGAGCCGGCGTCGCCGAGCAGCCAGCCGTGGCCGTCGGCGACCCGGTGCAGGGTGAGGTCGCGGATCTCGCCGGCGATGGCGCCGGTGCCGGCGATGACGATGGTGCCGTCGGGGTGCGGGGTGCCGGAGGCGTAGGCGGCGAGGGCGTCGCCGGTGACGTCGTACCCGCAACGGAGGCCGACCTGGTCCCAGACCCGGTCGAAGGCGGCGCGGGCGACCGGGTCGGCGAGCAGCCGGCCGGCGCCGGCGAGACCCATGGCGGCGGCGCTGACCTGTCCGGGGTCGATCGGGGCGAGTGCGGCCGTGAGGGCGAGCCGCAGTTCGGTGGCGGCGGCCTCGACGCCGTGCGTGGTGGGGTTGCCGCCGCCGGCCCGGCCGCGGCCCAGGACGGTGCCGGCGGCGGTCGCGACCAGGGCGCGGGTGGAGGTTCCGCCGATGTCGAGTCCCACCACGATGGAATCGCTCATGAGCCCTGGCCGCCTCTGTCGCTGGAGTCGCTGGAGCCGATCGATGTCGGCGTCCATGCTGCTGGGCGGCGTGGGCGCGGACAACCCCGTCCCGGCAATCAGTGCCGGGCCGAGGTAACAGTTTGAAAACTTCACCCATGGCCTTGACAGGGAGGGCCCTTTAGTAAGAACTTTTACCACTAACAGTTAACACTCCTTTCCGAAAGGCGAAGGCATGGCTGAACGCGAGGTGGACGTCGCCGCGGTGACCGCCGTGGTCGACGCCTCCGCGGCCAGCCGCCGGCCGGTCGCCACACCCCCGTCGCTGTCCGTCGCCGACGACGGTGCCCTGCTGCGCGTACGGGCCCGGCTGCCCGAGTTCACCGGCGCCCTGCTGCGCGTCGCCGACCAGGTGCTCAGCGATCCCGACGCCGCGGCCCGGGCGACCATCGTCGAACTGGCCGAGCGCAGCGGCACCTCGCCGGCGACCGTCACCCGGTTCTGCCGGGCGCTGGGCTACGAGGGGTACGCCGAACTGCGGCTCGGTATCGCCGCCGAGACCGGTCGGGCCCGCTCCGCCGGCTGGAGCATCGACATCGGGCGGGAGATTCAGCCCGGCGACCCGCTCGACCGGGTGCTCGACCAGATCATGGCGGCCGACACCCGGGCCATGCACGACACCGCCGCCCTGCTCGACCTGGCCGAGGTCGAGCGCGCCGCCGACGCCGTCGCCGGTGCCCAGCGGGTCAACATCTTCGGCGCCAGCGGCAGTGCGCTGGTCGGCGAGGAGTTGCAGTTCAGCCTGCACCGCATCGGGGTGGCGGCGTGGGCCTGGACCGACGTGCACAACGGACTCGCCAGTGCCGCCCTGCAGCGCCCCGGCGACGTCGCCCTCGGCATCTCCCACAGCGGACAGACGCGGGAGACGATCGAGATGCTCGCCGAGGCCGGCAGCCACGGGGCCACCACCGTGGCGCTGACCAGTTTCCCCCGCTCGCCGCTGGCCGAGCTGGCCGACATCGTGCTGGTGACCGCCACCCAGGCGACCACCTTCCGCCCCGACGCGCTCTCCGCCCGGCACCCGCAACTGGTGGTGCTCGACCTGCTCTACATCGCGGTGGCGCAGCGTACCCACGACGTGGCGCACGCGGCGTTCCAACGCACCGCCCAGGCCGTCGGCGGCCACAAGGCCGCCAAGGACGGGGGTGCGGCATGACCGAGCGCAGCGAGGGCATCGGTTGGCGCGGTTCGCAGTCATGCGGTCGCCGAGCGCAGCGAGGTGCCGCGTGACCGAGCGGAGCGAGGGCATCGTGGGAGGCCACGTGGTCAGCATGCAGGGGTACGCGGACGCCGTACGGCCGGTTCTCGACCGGCTGCTCGACTCCGAGGCCGCCGGCATCGCGCGGGCCGCCGACCTGATCGCCGACAGCCTGCGCGACGGTGGCGTGCTCCAGGCGTTCGGTGCCGGCCACTCC
This sequence comes from Polymorphospora rubra, assembly GCF_018324255.1. Taxonomy (GTDB): domain Bacteria; phylum Actinomycetota; class Actinomycetes; order Mycobacteriales; family Micromonosporaceae; genus Polymorphospora; species Polymorphospora rubra. The sequence goes on along the minus strand of NZ_AP023359.1, from coordinate 137,108 downwards.
GAGGCGTTCGCCGCGGAACTCGTCGCCCGGGCCGGCGGCCTGGTCCCCACCAACCGGCTGTCGCTGCACGACCTGGTACTGCACGGCGACGCACCCAGGGACGTGCTCGACGACCCCAAGCTCGAACGCGACCCTTCCATCGCCCACCAGATCTACGCGCTCGCGGCACCGCAGCCGCGCGACGTGTTCGTGGTGGCGTCCCAGTCCGGCATCAACGGCTCGGTCGTCGAGCTGGCGGCGCTGGTCAAGGCCCGCGGCCACCACCTGGTCGCGGTCACCTCGGTCGAGCACACCGCGCGGGTCGCACCACGGCACCCGTCCGGTCAGCGGCTCGCCGACATCGCCGACGTCGTGCTGGACAACGGCGCGCCGTACGGCGACGCACTGCTGCCGCTGACCAGCGGCGGCGCGGTCTGTGCGGTCTCCTCGGTCACCGCGGCGCTGCTCGCGCAACTGCTGACCGCCGAGGTCGTACGACGGTTCCAAGTGGCCGGCGAGGTACCCCCGATCTACCTCTCGGCGAACGTCCCCGGTGGGGACGAACACAACACCGCGCTCGAGTCACGGTACGCCGGGCGTATCCGGCGCACCGCCTGACCCGTGCCATCCGATAACTCGATTTCGACGCGACGTAACCGATCCGAGGAGCGAGACATGTCCGCAACCCCCGACAACACGTCGGACCTCACCCGGCGTACGGTCCTGCGCCGGGCCGCCACGGTCGGCCTGCTCGCCACGCCCGCCGCCGGCCTGCTCAGCGCCTGCGTCGGCAGCGGCGGCGACGAGCCCCAGGAGCAGGCGGAGGGTGAGAAGACCGCCGAGAACCCGCTCGGTGTCGACCCGAAGGCGCCGCTGGAGATCGTGATCTTCAACGGTGGCTACGGCGAGAAGTACGCCACCGACGTGCACCAGCCGCTCTACAAGACGAAGTTCCCCGAGGCCGAGATCAAGCACTCGGCGACGCAGGAGATCGCCACCACCCTGCAGCCGCGGTTCGCCGGCGGCAACCCGCCGGACTTCGTGAACAACTCCGGCACCAAGTTCATGGACTTCGGCGCGCTGGTGCAGGACGGCCAGATGCAGGACCTGACCGAGCTGTACGACGCCCCGTCGGTCGACGACCCGGCCAAGAAGGTCCGCGACACGCTGATCGCCGGCACCGTCGAGCAGGGTGTCTACAACGGCAAGCCGTACGTGCTCAACTACGTCTTCACCGTGTACGGCCTGTGGTACTCCGACAAGCTGTTCAAGGAGAAGGGCTGGGCCCCGCCGAAGAGCTGGGCGGAGTTCACCGCGCTGCTGGACACCATCAAGGCGGCCGGCATCACGCCGTACTCGTACGCCGGCAAGAACGCGCCGTACTACCAGTACCTGGTGATCCTCTCGACGGCGGCGAAGATCGGTGGCGCCGACGTCCTGAAGAACATCGACAACCTGCAGGACGGTGCCTGGACCGCCGAGCCGGTCCGGCAGGCCGCCGAGCTGTGGGCCGAGATCGGCGCCAAGTACATGGACAAGAGCCACGAGGGTCTGATCCACACCGAGGTGCAGCTCCAGCAGAACCAGGGCAAGGTCGCGATCTACCCCAGTGGTTCCTGGCTGGAGGCCGAGCAGGTCCAGTCGACGCCGGACGGCTTCAACTACGCGGTGATGCCGATCCCGTCGGCGACCTCGGCGGACAAGCTGCCGGCGACCGCGGTGTTCGCCGCCCCCGGTGAGCCGTACTTCGTCTCCGCCAAGGGCAAGAACCCGCGCGGCGGCATGGAGTACATGCGCCAGATGCTGTCGAAGGCCGGCACCAAGGGCTTCATCGAGCTCAACAAGTCGCTGACCGCTGTCGCGGGTTCGTCCGACGGCATCGCGCTGTCGCCCGGCCTGACCAGCGCCAGCACCGCCCTGTCCGCGTCGGCGCAGGACGCTTTCAACTACCGGTTCCCGGACTGGTACAAGGAGCTCGACACCGAGCTGCGGACCGCGACCAACTCCCTGATGTTCGGGCGGGAGAACGCGGGGCAGTTCGTCGAGCGGATGCAGAAGAAGGCGGACGCGATCAAGTCCGACTCGTCCATCACGAAGTTCTCGCGCTGATCGGAGTACCGGGGTCATGCGGCACGGCAAGTACCCGTTCGTCATAGGGTTCCTCCTGGCACCCGTGACGCTGTACGTCGTTTTCGTCATCGCGCCGTACGCGCAGGCGTTCTACATGGCGGCGACCAACTGGCGCGGCCTGTCGCCGGGACAGTTCGTCGGGTTCGAAAACTTCGAGCGTCTGTTCCAGGACGACGTGTTCTGGAAGGCGTTGCAGCACCACGGCGTCCTGTTGCTTGCCCTGCCGCTGCTCACGATCGCGATCGCCCTGTTCCTGGCGTTCATGCTGAACGTCGGCGGCGGGGCGAAGCAGGGGGTCATGGTCGGGGTCCGGGGGTCGAAGTTCTACCGGGTGGTGTTCTTCCTCCCCCAGGTCCTGGCCGTGGCCATCCTCGGTGTGCTGTTCCAGGCGGTGTACCGCGCCGACGAGTCGGGGCTGATCAACGGTCTGCTCGGCAGCCTCGGCGTGGAACCGCTCGGCTTCCTGATCAATCCCAACATCGCCCTGTGGTCGATCATCGGGGTGCTGGTCTGGCAGGCCGTCGGCTTCTACGTCGTGCTCTTCTCCGCCGGGATGGCGTCGATCCCGAAGGACATCTACGAGGCGGCGATGCTCGACGGCGCCTCCCGGGTCGGCCTGTTCTTCCGGGTCACCATCCCGCTGCTGTGGGACACGTTGCAGGTCGCCTGGGTCTATCTGGGCATCATGGCGTTCGACGCGTTCGCGATCGTCTGGACGCTCTCGGTCGACCAGGGCGGCCCGGACGGGTCGACCACGGTGCTCGGCGCCGAGATCTACCGCAACGCGTTCGTCTTCTCGAAGTACGGCTACGCGTCGGCGATGGGCGTCGCGCTGTTCTTCCTGACGCTCACCTTCGCCGCGCTGAGCCTGCGGGTCAGCCGGCGCGAATCCGTCGAGATGTGAGGGAGGTCGGACGATGACCATCGGCACTGACAAACCCGCCCCGGTCCAGCCCGCCCCGCCTCCGTCTCGGGGGGTGCGGCGGCACGGCCGGGAGGGCACCAAACGCGAGGTCGGCCTGCTGTCCTCGGTCGGACACATCTTCCTGGTGGTGTGGGCGGCGCTGGTGATCCTGCCGCTGCTGTGGACCTTCCTCGCGTCGTTCAAGAACAACGAGGAGATCTTCGGCAACGCCTGGTCGCTGCCGGGCGCGCTGCGGTTCGAGAACTGGGCCCGCGCCTGGGAGGAGGCGCACGTCGGCCAGTACTTCCTGAACAGCGTCTTCGTCGTCGGGGTGAGCACCTTCGGCACGATGCTGCTCGGTTCGATGGCCGCGTACGTCCTGGCCCGCTACACCTTCTTCGGCAACCGGGCGATCTACTACCTGTTCGTGTCGGGGCTGGCGTTCCCGGTGTTCCTGGCCCTGGTGCCACTGTTCTTCGTGGTCCGCAACCTGGGCCTGTTCAACACCCACACCGGCCTGATCCTGGTCTACATCTCGTATTCGCTGCCGTTCACGGTGTTCTTCCTGGCGGCGTTCTTCAAGACGTTGCCGAACTCGGTGGCCGAGGCGGCGATGATCGACGGCTGCTCGCACACCCGGCTGTTCTTCCGGGTGATGATGCCGATGGCGAAGCCGGGCCTGATCAGCATCACCATCTTCAACATCATCGGGCAGTGGAACCAGTACATCCTGCCGCTGGCGATCATCCCGGGCACCGATGTCGAGGACAAGTGGGTGCTGACCCAGGGCATCGCCAACATCAACACCTCGGCCGGCTTCAACGCCGACTGGGGCGGCCTGTTCGCCGCGCTGACCATGGCGATCCTGCCGATGATCGTCATCTACGCCATCTTCCAACGCCAGATCCAGTCCGGCCTCACCGCCGGCGCCGTCAAGTAGTTCCCCGCGATCTTGCACTTGTCGCCCGACAAATCCGGCGAACGGGGGAGATAACCGCAAGATCGCGGGAGCTGGGGTGGCGAGAGTTGTCGCAGGTGGGCGGCACAATGAGGCCATGCTGGTGGCGGTCGTACCCGACGGCCCCGACGCCGGGTCCGGCGTCGGGGCCGCGGCCGGCGGGCGGCTGCTCCGGCTCGACGACGCCGGGCGGCCCGACGGGGCGCCGGAAACCGTCGACGACCTCGCCGCCGCCGTCACCGACCTGGAGAGACGGCACCGGCCCCGGTGGCTGTGGCCGTCGACCGCGACCGCCTATCCGCCGCTGCTGCACGCCGGCATCCGCGTCGACCGCTGCCACGACGTCGAGCTGACCGAGGCACTGCTGCTCGGCCACGCCGGCCGCTGGGGCGAGCCGCGCGCCCTGCCCGCCGCCCTGGCCCGGCTCACCGGCGCGCCGGTGCCGCCCGACCCGCCGCCCCGACCCGCCGCGCCGCCCGGCGACCTTCAGGGCACCCTGTTCGAGGCGACCGCCGCGCCGCCGGCCACGCCCGGCTCCGACCCGCTCCGGGCCCTGACCGAGGTGTACGCCGACCAGCGGCGCCGGATCGCCGGCACCGAGTCGCCCGGCCGGTTCCGGTTGCTGGTCGCCGCCGAGTCGGCCGGTGCCCTGATCGCCGCCGAGATGGGCGCCGACGGGCTGCCGTGGCGGGCCGACGTACACGACGGGCTGCTGGTCGAGTTGCTCGGCGAACCGTCCCGGGTCGGTGGGCCGCCCCGCCGGCTGGTCGAGCTGAACGCCCGGATCGCCGACGCGTTCGGCGTACGTCAGTTGCACGCGGAGTCGCCGGCCGAGGTGCTGCGCGCCTTCGCCCGGGCCGGAATCGACGTACCGAACACCCGGGCCTGGGTGCTGCGCGGCGTCGAGCATCCGGCCGTGCCGCTGCTGCTGGAGTTCAAGGAGCTGTACCGGATCTGGACCGCGCACGGCTGGGCGTGGCGCGACACCTGGGTGCGCGACGGCCGGTTCCGGCCCGAGTACGTGCCGGGCGGAGTGGTCTCGGGCCGGTGGGCGACCCGTGGCGGTGGCGCCCTGCAGATTCCGAAGGTGGTCCGGCGGGCGGTACGGGCCGATCCCGGCTGGCGCCTGGTGGTCGCCGACGCCGGCCAGCTGGAGCCGAGGGTGCTCGCCGCGGTCTCCGGCGATGCCCGGCTGGCCGCCGCCGGGCAGGCCGCCGACCTGTACGCGGCCCTGGCCAGGGAGTCGTTCGGCGGCGACCGGGCGAAGGCGAAGCTGGCCCTGCTCGGCGCCATGTACGGCCAGACCGGCGGCATGGCGGCTCCCGCGCTCGCCGTACTGCGGCGTAGTTATCCGCTGGCGTACGACTACGTCGAGTCGGCGGCCCGGACCGGGGAGGCCGGCGGCCTGGTCCGGTCGTGGCTGGGCCGCACCTGCCCGCCGGCGTCGGTGGTGATCCGCGACGAGGACGGCTTCGACGCGTTCGAGGCGCCGGCCGACCCGGGCCGGCCCCGGTCGGCGGACCGGGCACGGGGCCGCTTCACCCGCAACTTCGTCATCCAGGCGACGGCCGCGGAGTGGGCGTTGACGATGCTGGCCACGCTGCGCGGGGAACTGGCCGCGACCGCGGCGCGGCTGGTCTTCTTCCAGCACGACGAGGTGCTGGTGCACTGTCCGGCCCGCGACGCCGAGACGGTCCGCGCGCTGGTCGACGCGGCCGGGGTCCGGGCCACCCGGCTGCTCTTCGGCGACACCCCGGTCCGGTTCCCGCTCGACCTGTCCGTCGTGGAGTGCTACGCCGACGCGAAGTAGCGCTGACGGCGCGACGCACGCCCGGAAGTCGGCACGCCCGGGCGGCGCACGCCCGGAAGTCGGCACGCCCGGGCGGCGACACCGCAGCGGCGGCGGATCGTTGGTCCGTTGTGCGTTCCACGGGGGTGGTCGCCCGGCGTGGACGCCGCGGCCGTCCCCGGGCCGGCGGAGCCGGTCCCGATCGAACAGATGCACCTCCCGGGCGCGGCCGGCTGTCCCGGGCGGGGTGGCCGGTCACCGATGGTGGAGGTGACGTAGCTGAATCGCACCGCAGGACTGATAATCGCCGCGGGCGGAGGGCGCCGGATCGGCGGCCCGGAGGCGTTGTTGCACCAGGGCGAGAAGTCGCTGGTGGACCAGATGTTGGAGACCGTACGCGACGGCGGGTGTGCCCCGGTGGTCGTGGTGCTCGGCGCGGCGGCGCACCGGGTCCGCAAGACCGCCGAGCTGACCGGCGCCAAGGTGGTCGTGAACCGCAAGTGGGGGACCGGGGTCGGCTCGTCGATGCGGGCGGGGCTGGACGCGCTCGCCGACGACGACATCGAGGCGGTCGTCGTGGTGCCGGTGGACATGCCGGGCGTCACCGCCGACGCGGTACGGCGGGTGGCGGCGCTGCCGTACCCGGACGTGCTGGTCTGTGCCACGTACGAGGGTCTGCGCAGCTATCCGATGCTGTTCGGGCGCCGGCACTGGCCGGGCATCGCGTCGCTGACCAACGCGGACGTCGGTGCGCGGGCGTACCTGCTGGCGCACAAGGACGACATCGTCGAGATCGCCTGTGACGGGATCGCCGACGGTGCGCGGGTCGACTCGCCGGAACTGGTCGAGGCGTGGGGGCTGACGGTGCCGGCCCAGCGCGAGGGGGACTGACGGCGGGGTCCGGGTCGCGTCCGCGGCCCGGACCCCGCCATCCGGTCGTCAGACCTCGATGTCGAACCTGCGCAGCACGGCCGGGGCGATCAGGCCGGCGGCGGCGAGCAGGGAGATGACGGTGAAGACGCCGCGCAGCACCACGGTCTCGACCTTGCTGCCGGTCTTGATGGCGATCTTGTCGGGGAGGCTGATCATTCGCCACATCCGCCGCTTGATCGGGATCGGCCACAGGATCGGCACCCCGCTGCGGGTGATCATGTCGCCGAGGATGTGGACGAAACAGCCGACCCCGACGGCCAGGCCGATCATCGGATAGCCGCGGTCACCGGGCAGGTTCAGGAAGGTGAAGTAGGCGGCGGCCGCCGAGACGAGGGTGACGATCACCCAGCCGGCGCGCTTGGCCCACTCGTCGAACAGGCCGCGCAGTGCCAGACCGATCATGAAGAACAGGATGCCGATGACGGCCCACTTTCCGTACGCGGCACACAGGGCGGTGGTGCCCCAGCCGACCAGCACGGTGAACGGGATCGTGTGGGTCAGGGTCCGGTGACCGTTGTTGCGGTGCGGGTCCTTGCTGAGCTTGGTGGCGTGATAGACGCCGAGCGAGATCTTCTCGACCACCTCGGCGATGAAGAGCGAGACCACCCCGAAGGTTTTGGCCACGGTGGCGCCGCCCTGGTTGCGGGTCACCTTGCCGGACAGGTCGAGGTCGGGGAAGAGTGCCGCACCGGCGCAGACCGCGGTGCCGACCGCGATGGCCAGCGGTGACTGTTCGTAGTCGGCGAACTGGTGCAGGGCCCAGGAACCCGCCAGCCAGACGGTGGCGCCCGAAAGCGCGTGCGATGGACCCATCATGGTCGTGCACCCTCCCCAGGGTTGATCTGCGAGCGCCCCACTGTGTCAAACGCGAGATCACCGTTCAAACACCTGTCCGTCTACAGTGGATGACGGCGGGCCGGGTGCCGGCCGGTGCCGTCCCGCCGGGGCAGGGCAGCAGCAGCTCAGATCAGGTACGCGCGTACGCCGCCCCGGCGCCCCGTCCGCCGTACGGCGGACGGCGGCGGGGCCGGTGCGCGTGTCGCGCCGCCGCGTACGCCCGCGGCGGTAGCCGGCGGCCCGCCTACTCCCGCCGCGGTACGGCCGCCACGCCAGGGCGCCGACGCCGGTGCCGGTGGCGGTGACATACCGTCGACGGGTGCGGGACGACGGCGCCGGGTGGCTGCCCTGGCTGGTGGGAGAGGCGCCGTGGCGCCCCGCCCGCGGACGCTGGCGCGACCACCTGGTCCTCGCCGGTGTGCTCGCCGTGATCCAGGTCCTCGGTGGCCTCGTCGGTACCGCCGAAGGGGACGCGGCCCGCCCCCTCGACCTCTTCGGCGTCCTGCTGCTGGTCGCCGGGCCGGCCGCCCTGACCGCCCGGCACCGCTTCCCGGCCGCCGTACTCGCCGTCAACGTGGCGGCGGCCGTCACCTATCCGCTGGCCGGCTACTCCAAGGCCCCGTTCTTCCTCGCCGCGACCGTCGCCCTGTTCACCGCCGTCGTGACCGGGCACCGCACCGCCGCCTGGGTACTGGTACAGGTCGGCTACCTCGCCTTCCTCGGCATCGGATGGTTCTGCGCCGACCGGCTCGGGATACCGCCGGAGGCCCGGCCGGAGGTACACGAGGCGGTCGTCGCCGCGCTGTGGATCCTGGTCGTGTTCGTGCTCGCCGAGGCGGCCCGGATCCGCGGCCAGCACTATGCCGAGCAGGCCCGCGCCGGTGCCGAGCAGGAACGCCGGCAGGCCAGCGAGGAGCGGCTACGGATCGCCCGGGAACTGCACGACGTACTCGGCCACCACCTGTCACTGATCAACGTGCAGGCCGGGGTCGGACTGCACCTGATGGACAGCCGGCCGGAGCAGGCGCGCGAGGCGCTCACCGCGATCCGTACCGCCAGCGCGGAGGCGCTGCGCGAGGTACGCGGGGTCCTCGGCGTGCTACGGCCGGAGCAGGAGGTGGCGCCGCGGGCCCCGGCACCGACCCTCGACCGGCTGGCCGAGCTGACCGCCGACGCCGGCATCCCGGTACGGACGAGGGTCCGGGGCGTCGCCCGCCCGCTGCCAGCCGAGGTGGACCGGGCCGCCTACCGGATCGTCCAGGAGGCGCTGACCAACGTCCGGCGGCACGCCGGGCCGGCCGCCACCGCCGTGGTGACCATCGGGTACGACGACGATGCGCTCGCCGTACGGGTCGACGACGACGGCCTGGGCGGTGCCGCACCGGTCGACGAGGCGGGGAACGGCATCGCCGGCATGCGGGCCCGGGCCGCCGCACTCGGTGGCACGCTGACCGCCGAGCCACTGGCCGAGGGAGGGTTCCGGGTCGACGCCCGGCTGCCGACGGGGGAGAACCCATGATCAAGGTGTTGCTCGCCGACGACCAGGCCCTGGTCCGCGCCGGCTTCCGGGCCCTGCTCGACGCCGAACCGGACATCACCGTCGTGGGCGAGGCCGCCGACGGCGCCGAGGCGGTCCGGCTCGCCGCGCAGACCCGGCCCGACGTGGTGCTGATGGACATCCGGATGCCCGGCGTCGACGGCCTGGAGGCGACCGGCCGGATTGTCTCCGACCCCGACCTGACCGCGACCCGGATCGTCATCCTCACCACGTTCGAGCTGGACGAATACGTCTTCGAGGCGCTGCGCGTCGGTGCCTCCGGCTTCCTGGTCAAGGACACCGAACCGGTCGACCTGCTGCGTGGCGTACGGGCGGTAGCGGCCGGCGACGGGCTGCTGTCGCCGGGGGTGACCCGGCGGGTGATCGCCGAGTTCGCCAGCCGGCAGCGCCGCCCGGCCGTCGCGTCACCCGCCCTCGACCAGCTCACCGACCGGGAGCGGGAGGTCGTCGCCCTGGTCGGCGAGGGCCTGTCCAACGAGGGGATCGCCAGCCGGCTGGTGGTCAGCCCGGCGACGGCCAAGACGCACGTCAGCCGGGCGATGATCAAGCTCGGGGCCCGGGACCGGGCGCAACTGGTGGTGTTCGCGTACGAGGCCGGACTGGTGCGGCCCGGCTGGCTGACCTGACCCCGGTTCCCACGACGGCGCGGCACCGGGCACGTGGTTCACCCGTCCCGGGTGATGCCCGGCCACCGGGGCGGCGGCGACACTACGGCGGGAGTGGGCGGCCGTCGGTCGCGCCGGAGCGTACGGGAGGCGGACTGTTGGGGGCGACCGAGACGTTCTTCGAGGAACTCGCCTGGCGGGAGACCGGTGAGGTGCCGTCGGACGTCACCGGAACGATCCGGTTCGACCTGCACCACGACCAGGAGGTCGACCGCTGGCGCCTCACGTTCAAGCGCGGCGTCATGTTCGTCTCCCGCGAAGCCGACGGTGAGCCCGACTGTGTGGTGACCACCGACCGGGCGATCTTCGACCGGATGACCACCGGGGAGACCAACCCCGCGGGCGCCGTGCTGCGCAACGAGATCACGTTCGCCGGGCAGTTGACCCTGTTCCTCTATTTCCAGCGGCTGCTGCCGGGCCCGCCGGACGCCCACGACCCACGCCCGCCCCGGGTCCGGCAGGTGCGCCCGACCGGGGAGACGGGAGCGCGGCCGGCCGCCGCCGAGAGGTCGGACCGATGAACGAAGACGTGGTGAAGATCCTCGACGGCAACAACTTCATCGTCAGCGACCGGCGGGGCGACGTCGACCCCTCGCCGTCGGTGCCCACCGGGCTGTTCTCCCTCGACACCCGTTTCCTGTCGCTGTGGCGGCTCACCGTCGACGGCGAGCGGCTGCACGCCCTGTCCGTCGACGACCTGCACTACTTCGAGGCCCGCTTCTTCCTGGTGCCCGGCGAGCCGACCCACTCCTTCGACGCCAAGATGTCGGTCATCCGGCAGCGGACCATCGGCGGCAGCTTCGACGAGCGCCTGACCGTGCTCAACCACAGCGAGGAGCCGGTCGACGTCACCATCCGCATCGACGCCGGCTGCGACTTCGCCGACATCTTCGAGATCAAGGACGTCCAGCACAAGAAGGGGCAGGTCATCACGGTCGTCGACGAGGACCGGCTACGACTGATCTACGAGCGGGAGACCTTCCGCCGGGAGACGGTGATCAGTGCCGACCGGCCGGCCCGGTTCGACGAGGGCGGACTGACCTTCTCCGCGCACATCGAGCCGCACGGCGACTGGCTCGCCGAGGTGCACGTGGAGACCATCGCCCGGTCGGGCGGCGCGAACGACGTACGCCCCAACGTGCACCACGAGCCCGGACAGATCCAGGAGGGCATGGAGGCCGAGGTCAAGCGCTGGCTGAGCCGGGCACCGATGCTGCGCTGCGACTCCGAGCAACTGGACAAGGCGTACGAGACCACCATGATCGACCTCGCGGCGCTGCGCTTCCCGATCCTGACCACGCCCGGCGCCGCGGTGCCGGCCGCCGGCCTGCCGTGGTTCATGGCGCTGTTCGGCCGCGACAGCATCATCACCAGCTACCAGGCGCTGCCGTTCGCCCCGGAACTGGCCAACACCACGCTGCGCATCCTGGCCCTGCTGCGCGGCGCCAAACTCGACGACTTCCGCGACGAGGAACCGGGCAAGATCCTGCACGAGAACCGGTACGGTGAGTCCGCCGCGTTCGAGGAGCAACCGCACTCGCCGTACTACGGCACCGCCGACGCCACCCCGCTGTTCGTGGTCCTGCTCGACGAGTACGAGCGCTGGACCGGCGACGCCGACCTCGTCCGGGTGCTCGAGGACGACACCCGCGCCGCGCTGAACTGGATCGACGAGTACGGCGACCTGATGGGCAACGGCTACATCTCCTACAAGCGGCGCAACACCGGCAACGGCCTGGAGAACCAGTGCTGGAAGGACTCCTGGGACGCCATCGCCTACCGCGACGGCACCCTCCCCGGCTTCCCCCGGGCCACCTGCGAACTGCAGGGGTACGCGTACGACGCGAAGATCCGCGGGGCGCGGCTGGCCCGCGAGTTCTGGAACGACCCCGCATACGCCGAGCAGCTCGAGACCGAGGCAGGTGCCCTGCGCCGGCGCTTCAACCGGGACTTCTGGGTCGAGGACGGCGAATACTACGCGCTGGCCCTGGACCAGGACGGCCGGCAGGTCGACTCGCTGTCGTCCAACATCGGCCACCTGCTGTGGAGCGGCATCGTCGAACCGGAGCGGGCCCCGAACCTCGCCGCGCACCTGCTCGGGCCCCGGATGTTCTCCGGCTGGGGGGTGCGGACCCTCGCCGAGGACCAGGGCGCCTACAACCCGGTCGGCTACCACGTCGGCACGGTCTGGCCGTTCGACAACTCGCTGATCGCGATGGGCCTGTCCCGCTACGGCTTCCGGGAGGAGGCGGGCCGGATCGCCCTTGCCATGATCGACGCCACGCAGTACTTCGACGGCCGCCTGCCGGAGGCGTTCGCCGGCTACCACCGCAGCCTGACGAAGTACCCGGTCGAGTACCCGACCGCGTGCAGCCCGCAGGCCTGGTCGTCCGGCACCCCGCTGCTGCTGCTGCGCACGATGCTCGGCCTCGAACCGTACGGGGAGCATCTGGTCGTGGAGCCGGCCCTGCCGGAGGGAATGGGGCGCATCGAACTGTTCGACCTGCCCGGCCGGTGGGGCCGGGTGGACGCGTTCGCCCGCGGCCGGCTGCCCGAGCAGCCACCCCGTACGTCGATCCGCCGCACCTGACCGTGCACCGTCGGGCCGGCCGGTCGCGGCTTCCGGCTCAGACCGGCTGGGACAGACGCACGGCGAAACGGTCCGTGCTGCGGATCAGCTGATCCGTCGTGCCGGGTTCCAGCGAGGAGTGGCCCGCGTCGGGAACGATGTGCAGGGTGGCCTCGGGCCAGCGGCGGGCCAGGTCGAAGGCGGTCACCGGGGGACAACACAAGTCGTAACGGCCCTGAATGATGACCGCGGGCAGGTGACGGATGCGGTCCACGCCGTCCAGCAGTTGGGTTTCCGATTCGAAGAACCCGCCGTTGACGACGTAGTGGGCGAGGATCTGCGCGGCGGGCAGCGCCGTGTCGTCGTCGGTCAGCGCGGCGATGAAGGAAGGGTCGGGCGTCAGAGACGAATTGACGGCTTCCCAGCGCATCCACGCACCGGCCCAGCGTCGTGCCACCTCACGGTCGTCTCCGACGAGACGGCGGTGGTACGCCGCGAGAATGTCGTCGCGTTCGTCGGGCGGAACCGGCGCGATGAATCGTTCCCACTCCTCCGGCTGGAGGTTGTGCAGGCCGTACTGATAGATCCACGTCCGCTCGCTGCGGCGTACGAGATAGATTCCGCGCAGAATCAAGCCGGTCACCCGCGTCGGATGCGACTGGGCATAGGCCAGCGCGAGCGTGGACCCCCACGAGCCGCCGAACACCAACCACGCGTCCACGCCGAGGTGTTCTCGAAGCACCTCCAGATCGTCGACGAGGTGCCAGGTGGTGTTCTCGCGCAGTTCGCCGAGTGGGGTGCTGCGGCCGGCACCACGCTGATCGGGGAGAACGACCCGGTAGCGATGCGGATCGAAGAACCGCCGCATGACCGGAGCGATACCGCCTCCGGGGCCGCCGTGTAGGAACACCACGGGAATTCCCGCCGGATTGCCGGCTTCTTCCACGTGCAGCTGATGGCCGTCGCCCACATCCACCCGGTGGGTCGCATACGGCTCGATCGGCGGGTAAAGGCTGCGCGGTGCTTCGCCCCGGCGAGTCACCACAAGATCGTATCAATGCGTTGCCGTAGCGTACGGCCCCGAGAACGCTGCGTCGGGCGGCCTACTGACCCACCCGGCCGTCGATCCGCTCCCGGATCAGATCGGCGTGGCCGCAGTGCCGGGCGTACTCCTCGACCATGTGGACCAGGATGTCCCGCAGCGGCACCCGGCCCCGGCCGACGGTGCCGAGATCCGCGGTCTCCGACACGAGCCGCTCGGCGAAGGCGACCTCCACCCGCCAGGCCCGCCACGCCTCGTCCACGACCTCGGGATCGCCCACCGCACCGTCCCAGTCACCGTCGCGGTCGGCCTTCGAGCAGTACAGGCTCGGCGCATCCTCGCCGGCCAGTTCACGGCGGAACCAGCGCCGCTCCACCTCGGCCATGTGCCGGACCAGCCCGAGCAGCGACATGGTGGACGGCGGCACGGACCGGAGCGCCAACTGCCCGGCGTCCAGATCGGCGCACTTCAGTTCCATCGTGAGCCGGTACCTGCGCAGATAGTCGAGGAGGGTGGCACGCTCGCCGACGGTCTCACTCCCGTCCTCGCGCGGGTCCTCGTCCGGGTCGACCCACATGTCGGGGGAGGTGGTCGCCCGCGTCCAGCGGGTCGGGGTCGCTTCGGCGTCAGGGCTCGTCGTCATTCGAGCATGGTCGGTCAGGGCCGGGCCATCCGCCACCGAATACAGCGGTACGGCCACGGGGCCGCCCCGCTGTCACGGTTCCGTGACGCTCGGCCGGCGGCGGCCGGGATGGCGGTGTGGGCCCGTGCCCCGGGAAGATCAGGAACATGGGGCACAGATCTGGCGGTTGGGCGTGGTCGAAAGTCGGCGCGATTCACGGGGCCGATGCGACGAATGCCGTCGCGTGTGACGGCGATATCCACTCCTACCGCTACCGCTACCGCTGCTCTGCGCCGTCCGACAGCTCCTACGAACGCTGCGTCGGCCTGGCCTGGTGCTCGACGTGCCGCGAATACTCCGGGGCCATGGTGTTCGTACCGCGCGCCGAACACCTCCCGGACCTGCTCGCCGATCTGCCGCCGTCGGAACGTGAGCGGCTCGCGCGCAGCGAGGTCAGGCTGCTCGACTACCTTGATCGCCTCGTCCGGCGAGGAACCTGGCCGGCTGTCGGTCGTGGCGGGCCCGGAGGCCCAGGCAGTTCGTCAGGCGAATGTGGTCACGGCGTCGGCTCGGACCCGCCGACCTGACGGCGCCTCCGAAGTCGGTGCAGCAGCCTGGCCACGATCATGGGCAGCAGGTGCAGCACGACGATGAGCGCGCCCGCCAGCGAGGCGACCTGGCCGGCCGAAAGCCCCTGCCACACCAGCACCAACCCCGCGCACCCGCCGGTGACCAGTGCGTGGACCGCGATCCGCAGCACGGTCGCCCGCGTCGACGGGGCCGTGTCGACCACGTCGGGCTTGTCGGCGCGCCGCCTCAGTGTCGTGACCATCGCTGTGGCCGCGGTCAACACGGCGAACAGCAGCGCCCAGAAGGCGGTCGTCCCGATGCTGGCCCCGTTGGTGAGCGACGGCGCGGCGATGGTCGCGGCCGTGAATACGACGAAGGCCGGCGGCCAGGTGAAGACAAAGGCGGTCGTCGCTGCCAGCGCGACTCTTTTTGCCAGACCGGGCTGCGGTTGCACCTGTTCCTCGATGCGGGCGATCACCTCGTCGGAGGCCCATACCAGTTTGCCGGCCGAGCGCGTTTCGGGTGTCGGGCGTGACATGGGGCAAGCCTAAGGGATTGCCGATGATTAACTCGCAGTCTTGATCTTTCAGTTGTTGGGTGTGTTCGTGGCTGCGGTGGTAAGTAGGTCCAGGATCGACGCGGTGGGTGTGATGGCGTCGATCGTGGTGCCGTGTTGGTCCAGGAGCTGGCGGGTCTCGCTGATCGCTCTACGGATGCTGCTGCGGCTGGTGGTGAACATGGTGGCCAGGGTGGTTTCGGGTAGTTGCAGGCGTAGGTGCAGGACCGTGACCAGGACCCGGTCGGCGAAGGTGAACCGTGCTGGCCGTCCGGGTCGTGGTGCGTGGGGTTTCTTGCCCGCCGCGACGCGGCGTTGGTGTTGTCTGTCCTGCATGAGATTGCCGCGCAACGCCTCGAGGGTGGTGATCATCTGCTGGAGGTCTTGGCGGGGCATGCCGGTCAGCGTCGGGTGCGTCAGCGTCGGGGCGTCATGTGGCGTGGGGGTTCCCGGCTCGGGCCGGAGGTCGGTGGGTGGGGTTTGTGGTGTGGGGTGCAGGGTGTAGTTCCAGTCGCCGTGGAAGGCGTGGCGGCTGATTGGCAGGGCGGCCATCTGTGTGTCGCTGATGGTGACTCCGGTGGGGTAGCTGCCGGTGTCAAGGGCGGCGTGTACCCGTAGTCCGGTGCGGGTGGTGGTGGCGGCGATGGTCTGCACGACGACTTCGTGGCTGGTCAGTGGTCGTCCTCGCCAGTTCTGGGTGATGTGGGAGAACAGGCGGTGCTCCACCTTGTTCCATTTGGAGGTTCCCGGTGGGAAGTGGCACACGGTGATCTGCAGCCCGGTCTGCGTGGCCAGGGCCGCGAGTTCGGCTTTCCAAGCCCGGGTGCGGTAGCCGTTGGAGCCGCCGGAGTCGGCGGTGATCAGCAGGCGGTGGGCGTGTGGGTAGTCGTCGTGGCCGGTTGCGGTCCACCACCGGCGGATCGACTCGACCGCGAAGGCGGCCGTGTCGTGGTCGGTGCCGACGTTGACCCAGCCGGTGTCGGTGGCCAGGTCGTAGATGCCGTACGGCACCGCCTTGCCCTGGCTGTCGCTGGGGAAGTCGTGGGTCAGCGTGGTGACCGGCTCGCCCTTCGGCCGCCATTGCCGGCCGGGGTTGCTGAACTGCCCGATCAGTTCCTTCTTCTTGGTGTCGACGCTGATCACCGGATCGCCGCTGTGGTTGTGGGTTTTGACCTGCTCGTTGATGTACTGGAACTGCGTGTCACGGTCCGGGTGCTGCCTGCCTTCAATGGTTTTGGTGTTGGCCTGCAGGCTGAACCCTCCCTGCGCAACAGGTCGGCCACCGTGTCCGGCCCGACACGATGCCCCTGGCGGGTGAGTTCCGCGGCCAGCGCGCGGGTGGACTTCGTCGTCCAGCGCAGCGGCGACATCGGATCCCCGCGCTCGTCCGGCTCGACCAGGGCCAGCAATGCCGAACGCAGCCCGGGGTCCAGGTCCGCCAGACGCTTTCGGCCACCACCAGGCCGGCGCGTCCTGCCCGACGGTGGCCCGCCGGCATCCAGGTCGGACACTCCCCGCGCCACCGTGTTCTCCGCGACTCCTGCCGCCCGGGACACCGCTCGGATCCCGCCGCGCCCCAACGCCCGGGCCTCGGCTCCCATCAACAGCCGACGCTGCCGCTCATCCAGATACGGGAAGAGCACCTCGAACTTCGCCGCCAGTACCTGCTCGGTCTCCACCGTCACGGCCATACCACATCGGACACCATCCCGCGGCGAAACCGCAAGTTATTTGCCGGCAATCCCTTAGAGCCGTCGGTTGCGGAGGAGCGAGCGGGCATACGTTCTCGCCGGCCGACCCGACCACTGCCCGTGGCCTTCCTGTGACGTCGTCCGGCGGCAGTCGGGCATCGCGGCCGGTGGATCGGATTGCGGACGGCATTCGACCGGACGAGTATCGGCGCATGTGGCCGAAGCCCGACATCGAATGCTGGCTGAATCCCGCGGCGGAGGTTCGTTCCTCGCCGATCGCCGGACAGGGACTCTTCGCGCGAGCCGATATCCCGACCGGTGCGGCGGTTTCCCGAATCGGCGGGCGCCTGGTGACAGAGCCTGAACTGCACCGGCTGCTCGATGCCGTCCGGGCCGCCGGGCAGGGTTATGTCGACACCATCACGGTGACCGACGGCTCGCATCTGGTGCTACCTCCCGGGCAGCCCAATGGCAAGGGCAACCACAGTTGTGACCCGAATCTGTGGTGGGCCGCGCCGTACACGCTCGTCGCCCGCCGCGACATTGCGGCTGGCGAGGAACTCACCAATGACTACGCGACCAGCGCCGGTACGGACGATTTCACCATGGCGTGCCGCTGCGGCGCGAGCGTGTGCCGCGACATCGTCACCGGCCGCGATTGGCGAAGGCCGGAACTGCGCCAGCGGTACGGTGACCACTGGGTGCCGGGTCTCCTGCGTCGGATTCGACGGGAATCCTCGTCCCCCTGACAGCATCTCCCGTTCTCAGGTGCAGTACGCGACGGCTTGCAGCGATCCCTCAGGTGTGGACCCGCGACTGTTCTTCCAGTGCCTTACAGAAGGCACGGTCGTCAGGAATCGGCGGCATCTCGACGTGCGGGTCGGTACCGGGATCGTGGTTGAAGAGCACCCGACCGCGCCGCGTCGAAGCATGGTCGGACGACTCGGCTCGCCACGTGGGCGTCCGCTCTCCTTGATCGCGTGGCTCGGCGTGATCAAGGAGAAGTCGTGGCGCTTCCCGCCCGATTTGCGACACACATCCCCTTGATCGCGCGGTCGGCCCGGGCGCGCGGTGGGCCCGGGGGCGCGCCCGGCCGGCCGGCGCGCCCGGCCGGCCGTCGGGCGCGGGTCAGAGGGTCAGGAGGTTGCCTTCCGGGACCACCACGCGGGGGCGGCCGCCGGCGAGCTGCGCCGCCGCCTGCCGCGCCGTGAACGAGTCGTTGTCGCGTTGGGCGGACGCGTACGCGGCGGCGGTGCGGGCGGCGATGGTCGACCAGCCGTACCGTTCGCTGACCATCGACCGGGCCTGACGGGCGACCCGGCGGGCGAACGCCGCGTCGCCGAGCAGGCTGTCGACGGCGCCGGCCAGCGCGCCGGGGTCGCTGTGCGGGAAGGTGACGCCGGTGACGCCGGGTTCGACGATCTCGGCGAGTCCGCCGGTGGCGGCGACGGCGAGCGGGGCGCCGGCCGCGGCGGCCTCCAGGGCGATCATGCCGAACGGCTCGTAGAGGCTGGGGATGACGGTGGCGTCGGTGGCGGCGAGGACGGCCGGCAGTTGGGTCTCGTTCATGAAGCCGGCGAAGCTGATGGTGTCGTCGAGGCCGAGCCTGCGGGTCTCGTCCTGCAGTTCGGGCCGGTACGGCCCGTCGCCGGCGATCACGACGCGCAGGCCGGGGTGCCGGCCGGCGAGTTCGGGTACGGCGTTGACGAGGTGCTGGACGCCCTTCTCGTAGACGAGGCGGCCGGCGAAGCCGAGCAGCGGGCCGTCGCCGGCGAACCGGGCGCGGGCGGCGGCGACGGCGCGGGGCCGGGCCCGCCAGGCACGGTCGTCGACGCCGTTGGGGATGACCTCGACGCGGCTGGCGGGCATCTCCAGCAGGCGGGTCACCTCCCACTTCATGTATTCGGAGCAGACCAGGACCCGGCCGGCCTCGTGGCCGAGCCACCATTCGACGGAGTGGATGCACTTGTTCATCTCGTCGGGGAGCCAGCCCTGGTGCCGGCCGGCCTCGGTGGCGTGGATGGTGGCGACCAGGGGCAGGTCGAGGTGTTCCTTGAGGGTGACGGCGGTGTGGGTGACGAGCCAGTCGTGGGCGTGGATGACGTCGTATTCGCCGGACTCGGCGGCGCGCAGCGCGGCCCGGGTCAGGGTGTGGTTGAACGCCATGGTCCAGGCCAGCAGGGACGGGGTGGCCAGCGGGAACAGGGGCGGGTCCTCGGGGGCGCGGACGATGCGTACGCCGTCGGCGTACTCCTCGAGCGGTGCGCCGGGGGCGTGCCGGGTGACGACGGTGACCTCGTGGCCGGCGGCGGCCAGGGCGACGGAGAGGGCGTGCACGTGCCGGCCGAGGCCGCCGACCACGACCGGCGGATACTCCCAGGACAGCATCAGCACCCGCTGGCGCTGTGGACTCCTGAGGTCGAACACTTCGGCATTCGGTGACATTGGCCCCGCCCCTCGGCATCGTCCCGGCGCATGCGCGACCAGACACCTGTGGCGGGTGTCAGCGCATCGTCTGGGTTGTGGCCAATCGTGCCGGGAACCCGATAACCAGCGAAGACACGGCCGTTGCAGGTGTGTAACGGCAAAACGGTCAGCTCCGTCGGGCGCGCCTGAACTCCGCTACCGACCAGGCCTGGAAGGGGCAGCCGGTGGCGGTGTGCGGGGCTTGCCCGTCCGCGGTCTCACTGACAGACCCTAGGCCAAATTCGGGCAAATGAGACTCAATTCCAATCAAAGACTCGCCGATCCGCAGGCCGGCCCGGCGCAGCGCGTCGGCGTACGGTCCGATCAGCCACGGCCAGACGGTGCCCTGGTGGTAGGCGCCGTCCCGGTCGGCGGGCCCGCCCCGGTGCCGCCCCGCGTAGTCGGGCGAACCGGGGGCCAGGCTGCGCAGGCCGAGCGGGGTGAGCAGGGCCGCGCCGACGGCCTGCACCATCCGCGGGTCCGGGGTCAGCGGCGCGTGCGGCAGCGACCAGGCGAGCAGTTGGTTGGGGCGCAGGTGGTCGTCGTCGTGGTGCGTTGCCCCGCCCAGCGGATAGGTCGGTGCGGGCGCGTCGACGACGTCGTGCAGCCAGCCGGACGGCGACGGGAACCGCCGGCGGTACGACTCCAGCGCCCGGGCGTGCGCCGCCTCCGCCGGTCCGGCGTCGGTGGCGACCAGGTCGGCCAGTTCGCGCACGGTCGCCAGCCCGTTGATCCACAGGGCGTTGACCTCGACCGGCTTGCCGGCGCGGGGGGTGACGGGTACGCCGTACACGCGGGCGTCCATCCAGGTCAGCGCCTCGCCGGGAGCGCCCTGGGTGAGCAGGCCGTCGGTCGGGTCGACCCGGATGCCGTAGCGGGTGCCGGTCAGGTGGGTGTCGACGACGGTGCGCAGGGCGGGCAGCAGTTCGGCGGCCAGGTCCGGGTCGCCGGCCACCTCGACGTGCCGGCCGACGGCGTGCAGGAACCACAGCGTGGCGTCGGCGGTGTTGTACTCGACCCGGCCGGTGTCGGCGGTGTTGGCGAGCATTCCCTCGGAGAGCCGGCCGGCGTACGCCCGCAGCAGGTCGCGGCCCTCGTCGAACCGGCCGGAGGTCAGGAAGAGCCCCTCGTACGCGGTCATGGTGTCCCGCGACCAGGCGCCGAACCACGGATAGCCGGCGACCACGTCCGGGCCGTCGGGGGTGGTGACCACGAACGCGTCGGCGGCCAGCGCGAGCGTCGCGTCGACGTCGTCGGCGGGTGCGGCGGCGGCCACCACCGACTGGTTGCGCCGGCGCGCGGCGGCGACCACCTCGTCCGCCGCCGGCGGTTCGGTGCCGAGGTCGTCGGCCCAGGCCAGCACCTGCACCGTGTCGCCGGGGCGGTCCAGGGTGCCGGCGAAGCGGCCGGCGTACCAGAGGTCCTCGGTCGGGTTGAGGCCGCGGGCCGCCTCCGCCCGGTGGTGGACGCCGTGCCACCACTGCCCCTCGGGCTCCCAGTCCGGGCCGGCGAGCCGGAACGCGCTCTCCACGATCGCGCCGCCGGCGACCGGCTCGACGTGCGGGGTCGGCCCGTCGGCGCGGCGTTCGCCGTGCGCGTCGCGCCAGGTGCAGACCGCGGCGAGGCTGAGATGGACCGGGCCGCCGGCGACCAGCCGGTGTACGACGGCGACGCAGGACCGGCCGTGCGTCATCGCGATCTCGCGTTCGATGACCACGTCGCCGATTCGCCAGCGCCAGCGGGGCAGCCCGTCGACCAGGTCGAAGCGTTCGAGCAGTTCGAAACCGCGCGGGTCGACGTCGCCGGAGGCCCACTCGTGGGCGCCGAGGCGTACGTGGGCGCCGGACGGGAACACCACCGCGGGGTCGAGGCTGACCAGGCCGACCCGGCGGCCGGCGCAGGTGTCGTCGGCCACGACCAGCAGCCCGTGGTAGCGGCGGGTGCGCAGCCCGCTGACGGTGCCCGTGGCGTAGCCGCCGCGGCCGTCGGGAACCAGCCACTCGCGGGTGGCGCCGGTTTCCAGGTGGCCGCACACCTGCGGACCGAAACTGATCGGAATCAATGCTTCTCCTGGGGAGGGCTGTGCGGGGAGCACCGACGAGGCTGTAACACGCCGCGGTGACAATCACCAGTGTGGTCAAGTCTCCGGGCAAGATCGAGGATATGGCGGTGATCGACGAAGTGCCGGCCCCCGAGGATCAGAAGGTACGCGACGAGGAGGAGGAGCTCAGGCAGATCGGATCGGCCGAACGCCGGCGCCTGCGGGAGGCGGACTCCGGCGAACGGGCCTGGCGGTCGTGGGGGCCGTACCTGTCGGAACGGGCCTGGGGAACGGTGCGCGAGGACTACAGCGAGCACGGTACGGCCTGGGACTACTTTCCGCATGATCATGCACGGTCCCGCGCCTACCGGTGGAGCGAGGACGGCATGGCCGGCGTCTGCGACGACCGGCAGACGTTCTGTTTCGCGCTCGCGCTGTGGAACGGCCGCGACCCGATCCTGAAGGAGCGGATGTTCGGCCTCGGCGGCGACGGCGGCAACCACGGCGAGGACGCCAAGGACTACTGGTGGTACGAGGACTCCACGCCCACCCACTCGTGGATGCGGTGGCGCTACCACTACCCGCAGGCCGCGTTCCCGTACGACGACCTGGTCGCGGTCAACGCCCGGCGCGGACGCGACGAGTCGGAGTACGAGCTGGTCGACACCGGGATCTTCGACGACGACCGGTACTGGGCGGTGACGGTCGAGTACGCCAAGGAGTCGCCGACCGACATGTGCGTGCTGGTCACCGTCGCCAACCGGGGGCCGAGGCGGCCCGGCTGCACGTGTTGCCCACGCTGTGGTTCCGCAACACCTGGTCGTGGCGGCTGCCCGGATTCGACCGGGTGCCGCGGCTGGTCGGCGAGGAGAACCGGCTGGTCGGCGAGCACTGGGTGCTCGGCCAGGTGGTGCTGGAGGGCGACGGCGACCCGGTGCCGCTGCTGTGCGACAACGAGAGCAACGCCGACCGGCTGTGGGGGCTGCCGAGCCAGACCCGGTATCCCAAGGACGGCATCAACGACCACGTGGTCGCCGGCGCGGCGACGGTCAACCCGGACCGTACCGGCACCAAGGGGGCGCTGCACTACGTGCTCGACGTACCCGGCGGGGAGCAGGCCCGGATCCGGCTGCGGCTGCGGCTGACCGCTCCGCCGCCGGCCGGGGACCCGGCGCCGCGGCTGGACCTCGGCGCCGACTTCGACCGTACGATGATCGCCCGGTCGGCGGAGGCCGACGCGTTCTTCGCCCGGGTCATCCCGGCCCGGGCCTCGCGGGCGGAGGCGGCGGTGGCCCGGCAGGCGATCGCCGGGGTGCTGTGGGGCAAGCAGTTCTACCACTTCGACGTGCACCGCTGGCTGGTCGGCGATCCCGGGTCGACGGCGCCGGAGGGCCGCCGCGTCGGGCGCAACCACGCCTGGTGGCACATGAACAGCTTCGACGTCATCTCGATGCCGGACACCTGGGAGTACCCGTGGTACGCGGCCTGGGACCTGGCGTTCCACTGCGTGACCATCGCCCGGGTCGACCCGGGCCTCGCCAAGCAGCAGTTGCTGCTGCTGCTACGCGAGTGGTACATGCATCCCAACGGCCAGATCCCGGCGTACGAGTGGGCGTTCGGTGATGTGAACCCGCCGGTGCACGCCTGGGCGGCGCTGAAGGTGTTCGAGATCGACGGTGGCGGGGACCATGACTTCCTGGCCCGGGTGCTGCACAAGCTGTTGATCAACTTCACCTGGTGGGTCAACCGCAAGGACGCCGACGGCCGCAACCTGTTCGAGGGCGGCTTCCTCGGCCTGGACAACGTCGGACCCTTCGACCGGTCGGCGGCGCTGCCGGTCGCCGGGGTGCTGGAGCAGTCCGACGCCACCGGCTGGATGGGCATGTACGCGCTGAACCTGCTCGACATCGCGACGACCCTGGCCAAACACGACCCGACGTACACCGACATCGCGACCAAGTTCTTCGAACACTTCGCGTACATCGCCGAGGCAGCCGCCGAGCAGGGACTGTGGGACGAGGAGGACGGCTTCTTCTACGACGTGCTGCGGCTGCCGGACGGCGACCGGGTGCCGTTGAAGGTCCGCTCGGTCGTCGGCCTGCTGCCGCTGGCCGCCGCCACGACGCTGACCCCGGCGACACTGGCCCGGATGCCGGAGCTCGCCGCCCGGCTGCGCTGGTTCCTGACCAACAAACCGGAGTACGCCGACGTGATCGGCGCCCGCCGGCTGACCGCCGGCGGGCGGCAGCAGCGGCTGCTGTCGATGGTCGGCCCGGAGCGGCTCGGCCGGCTGCTGGCCCGGATGCTCGACGAGGACGAGTTCCTGTCGCCGTACGGGCTGCGGACGCTGTCCCGCCAGCATCTGGCCGAACCGTTCACGGTGTCGCTGGGCGGGCAGGACTTCACCGTCGGCTACGAGCCGGCGGAGTCGACCAGCGGCCTGTTCGGCGGCAACTCCAACTGGCGGGGCCCGATCTGGATGCCGACGAACTTCCTGCTGATCTGCGCGCTGCGCGACTACGCGGGATTCTTCGGCGACGACCTGATGGTGGAGCATCCGACCCGGTCGGGGCGTAAACGGACGCTGACCGAGGTCGCCGACGACCTCTCCGAGCGGCTGATCGCGATGTTCGTCCCCGACGACGCCGGCCGGCGCCCGATGTACGGGGCGACCGAACTGTTCCAGACCCACCCCGAGTGGCGGGATCTGATCGCCTTCCCGGAGTACTTCCACGGGGACAACGGCGCGGGGCTGGGCGCCTGGCACCAGACCGGCTGGACGGCCCTGGTCGCCGACCTGATCCTGACGGTGCGTGCCGGCGACCGCCCGCCGGCGGGACCGCGGCCGCCGGCGCCGCGGTCGGGGCGCGAGCGCAGGGATGGGAACCGCCCGGCCGGGAACTCCGCCGGGTGACCACCAAGTGCGACAAGTGCGGGTACGGCTACCACGAGGTGAAGAGCCCCGAACTGGCCAACCGGATCCGCGCCTTCGGGCCGTTGTTCCGCGGCGTGCTGGTGGGCGTCGATCCGCGGATCGTGCACCGCCGGCCGGCGCCCGACGAGTACTCGGCGATCGAGAACGTCCTGCACGTCGCCGACGTCATGCGGCAGCAGCACAACCGGATCTGGCTGATGCTGGTCCACGACGAGCCGGAGGTGGTGCCGGTACCCGGCGACGACTCGCTGGTCAACGCCGCCTACCAGAACTTCGACCTGGAGACGGCGCTCGACGGGCTGACCGAGGCGTCGACGGCGCTGGCCGACGCGATCGAGGACCTGCGCGACGAGGAGTGGTCGTACACGGCGGTGCTGCACTTCCCGTACCGCAGTGTCCGCAACATCGACTGGGTGGTCCGCGACGCGATCCACGAGGGGGTGCACCACCTGATCGACACCCGGCGCTCGCTCACCCCGTGACGGAGTCGGTGGCGAGCAGGTCCAGCAGCCGGCGGACCACCGGTGGCACGGCGCGGGCCGGTAGCCGGGTCGTCTTGGACAGCGCGGGGTGCGGCGCGGTTCCCTGGACGGTATGACTGACGTGGTGATCGTCGGAGCGGGCGTGGTCGGGCTGACCAGCGCGCTGCGACTGCAACAGGCCGGCGCGCGGGTGCTCGTGGTGACCGCGGACGAACCGGCGGACACGGTGTCGCGGACGGCCGCCGCGGTCTGGTACCCGACCCACACCGACGGCAGCGCACGCATGCTGGAGCGGGCCCGCCGGACCTTCGACGAGTACGCCGAGCAGGCGGCGCGGGGCGTACCCGGGGTGGTCATGCGACCGACCCGGATGCTGCTGCGCACGCCGGCCCCCGCCGCCCCGTGGTGGGCGCCGGCCACCCGGGACTTCACCGTCGACCGGGACGTGCCGGCGCCGTACACCGGGCAGTGGCGGTTCACGGTGCCGGGCGTCGAGATGGGGCCGTACCTGGAATGGCTCGCCGGGCGGGTGGTCGACGGTGGCGGAAGGCTGGTGCGCCGCCGGCTCGACCGGCTCGACGACGTCGCCGACCTCGCGCCGGTCGTGGTCAACGCGTCCGGGCTCGGGGCCCGGACGCTGGCCGCCGACCCGGCGGTGCACCCGGCGCGCGGCCGGATCGTGGTGGTCGCGAACCCCGGACTGCACGTGTCGGTACGCGACGAGGACGACCCGGCCGGGATCACGTACGTCCACCCGCGCAGCCGGGACGTGGTGCTCGGCGGCACGTTCGAGCCGGATGTCCACGACACCGGCCCGGACGACGCGGCCAGCGCCGGGATCGTGGCCCGCTGCACCGCCCTGGTGCCCGAACTCGCCGGAGCCCCGGTGCTCGCCCGGCTGGTCGGGCTACGCCCGGCCCGGCACGGCGGGCCACGGGTCGAGGCGGATCCGGCGGGACTGACCGGCGGGGTCCGGCTGGTGCACAACTACGGCCACGGCGGGGCCGGTATGACGCTGGCCTGGGGCTGTGCCGACGAGGTCGCGGCGCTGGTCAGCCGGCCGGACGCAGCAGCGTGAAGACGGCGCCGGTCGGGTCGACCAGCGTGCTGAGCCGCCCGGTCGGGGTGTCCCGGGGCGGCACGACCACGGCGGCGCCGAGGTCGGCGGCGACGGTGACGCTGTCGTCGACGTCGGCGCAGCCGAAGTAGACCATCCAGCCGGCCGGGATCGTCGCGGCGAGTTCCGGCGGCAGCGTGAGCCGGCCGGCGACCGGCCGGCCGTCGGCGGTGAACAGCACGAAGCCGTCGTCGGGCGCGCCGTCGGGCCGCACCGGCGACAGGCCGAGCGCCGCCCGGTAGAAGTCGTCGGCCGCCGCCGGGGCGGTGGTCATGTACTCGAACCAGGACGGCCGGCCGGGACCGGGCGGCGGCGGGGTCCGCCCGGTGGCCACGGCGAAGGTGGCGCCGGCCGGGTCCGCGGCCCGCAGCATCCCGGCCGGATCCGTTCCGTACACCCGGCCACCGGCGGCGACGATGCCGGCGCGGGTGGCGGCGGCGTCGGCGGTGCCGAACACCGTCGACCATCCGGAGTGGAAGGTGCGGGTGGGGCGTACGGTCGCCACGGTGACCCCGTCGACGGTGGCGACGACGGCGTCACCGGAGCCGTCGACCGACCAGCCGAGCAGCCGGGCGTAGAACGTCGCCGCCGACGACACGGCGGTGGTGGAGAGGTCGACGGCGACCGGAAGCGTCCAGGAGTCGGGCACGGTTCCTCCACACAGGTCGAAGGTCGCCGGATCGGCGCCAGAAAACCTTATGGGACGCCGGTTGCCGCGTCGAGAGGCACGGTCCGCAGCATCAGGTCGTCGAGGCGCTGCGGCCGGCCGAGGTGGAAGCCCTGCCCCGGTCGACGCCGAGCATCTTGAGCACACCGACCAGTTCCGGGCGG
The DNA here is from genome assembly GCF_018324255.1 of Polymorphospora rubra. Classification (GTDB taxonomy): domain Bacteria; phylum Actinomycetota; class Actinomycetes; order Mycobacteriales; family Micromonosporaceae; genus Polymorphospora; species Polymorphospora rubra. The sequence continues at coordinate 110,433 of NZ_AP023359.1, read as the reverse complement.
TCGATGTGCTCGGCGACGGTGTACATGCCGAGCCCGTGGGCGGCCCGTACGACGGCGTCGACGAGGATCGGGTCGGGGCCGCCGTGGTCGGCCTGCCGGACGAACTCACCGGCGATCTTCACCGTCGTGAACGGCAGGTGCTTGAGGTAGACGAACGAGCCGTAGCCGGCGCCGAAGTCGTCGAGGCTGAACCCGCAGCCGGCGGAGGTGATCGTCGAGGCGAGCCGGCGGGCGTCGTGCAGGTTGGCGATCGCCGTCGTCTCGGTGATCTCCAGGCCGAGCCGGGTCGCCGGCACCCCGGCCGAGCGCAGTCCGCGGACCACCCAGTCGCCGAACGACGGGTCCTCCAGGGAGCGGCTGGAGATGTTGACGTCGAAGCGCAGGGCGACGCCGGCGGCGGTGGCCCGGGCCAGCGCCCGGATCGCCGTCTCGACGACCCAGCGGTCGAGTTCGCAGACCATGTCACCGCGTTCGAGGGCGGGCAGGAAGTCGGCGGGTTCCAGTTCGGGCAGGTGGCCGTCGCGGACCCGGACCAGCAGTTCGTAGCTGTACACGCCGAGGTCGGACAGGTCGATGATCGGCTGGGCGTCGAGTTCGAGCCGGCCGGTGTCCAGGGCCCGGCGGACCCGGGAGACCACGCCGACCCGCTGGGCGGCCTGGCGGTGCTGCTCCGGGGCGAAGAGCCGGGCCCGGTTGCGGCCCTCGTCCTTGGCCTGGTAGAGGGCCAGGTCGGCGTGCGCGAGCAGCAGGTCGTGGTCGTGGCCGGCGGCCAGCGGGGCGGCGCCGATCGACAGGGTCACCCGCAGCGGCTCGCCGCGTACGGCGAACGGGGTGCGGGCGGCCAGGTCGCACAGCCGGCTCGCGACCGCCATCGCCTGGGCGGGGTCGTAGCCGTCGAGGAGTACGGCGAACTCGTCGCCGCCGAGCCGGCCGACGACGGCACCGGCCGGCAGATGGCTGGTCAGCAGCCGGGCCAGGAGCCGCATGACCTCGTCGCCGACGCCGTGGCCGCGCAGGTCGTTGATGTCCTTGAAGTTGTCGACGTCGATGAGTAGCAGGGTGCCGCCGGCCCGGCCCGGTGCGGCCATGGCGCTCATCGCCGCGGTCAGTGCCCGCCGGTTCGGCAGCCCGGTCAGCGGGTCGTGGTCGGCGAGGTAGGCCAGCTCGTCCTGGACCCGGTGAACCTCGGTGACGTCGTGGGCGGTGCCGAGTACCCGGGCGGGGGCCCCGGCGGGGTCGGTGAAGACCTCGCCGTAGCACTCGAAGATGCGCAGCGTCCGGCCGTCGGCCAGGTACATGCGGTGGGTGTAGCTGAAGGGGCGGGGTTCTCCAGCGCCGCTTCCAGCGTCGACTCGATCATGGCGACGTCGTCGGGGTAGAGCATCGCCCGGTAGGCCGGATAGTCGAGGGTGGAACCGGCCGGCAGGCCGAACATCGAGAGCAGGGTCGGCGACCAGATGACCTCTCCGGTCGCCAGGTCCCATTCCCAGGTGCCGACCTTCGAGAGCTGTTCGATGTGCTTCAGCCGCCACTCGTAGTTGTCGGCCCGGGCCCGGTCGGCGCGTACGGCCGTGACGTCGGCGACCTCGTAGAGAAGTTCGGGACCGACGCCCTCGCGGGGCGGCAGCTGCCGGCAGGTGACCCGCAGGTGATGGGGCTTGCCGTCGGGGACCGGGCAGCGCAGTTCCCGCGCCGGCCCGTCGGGGGTCACCGTCGACAGCGGCAGGGTACGCAGGTCGGTGCCGATCGACTGGCCGAGCCGGACGGCCGCCTCGTTGCACCAGTTGACCACGCCGTCGCAGGTCGTCAGGAGGGCGCCGCCCATGACCTGGAGCACCGCGTCCGGAACACCCGGCGGCAGCGCTGCTGGCACGGTGCCTCCCCTTGTTCGGTGGCGGGGGCGGGGCCGGCGACCGGGGGGACGGTCGGGGGCCACGGAGTGACCGAGTGTACAACCGGCGTGGCAACGGCCCGCCGGGTGAACCGCCGCAGGCAGCGGTCGCGGTCCGGGCCGCCCGGCACCGGCCGGTCGGGACCGGCCGGTGCCACGGATCGTGACGGCCGTGACACCGGCCCGGAGCCTGTTACGGGCGCCCGCGCTTGACCTCGAAGAACGTCTGGGTACGCAGCAGCGGCTCGACGGCGTCCCAGATCGCGAGCGCCTCGGCCTTGTCGGTCACCTCGCCCACGATCGGACCGTGCACGCCGCGCCGGACCCCGTCGACGGTCAGCACGGGGGAGCCGATGTCGGGGCCGGCGGCCTCCCACGCCGCGCGGTGCGAGTGCCGTACGGCCTCGTCCCAGGACGCGTCGTCGAGCGCGCCCACGGCGTCGCCGACGCCGGCGGCCTCGGCGGCCGCGCGTACCGAGGCGTCGGTCAGCGGGTTCATCGACTCGAAGGTGTGGGTGCCGAGCGCGGTGTAGAACCGGCCGGCGTCGTCGTTGCGCCCGGCGGCCTGCAACGCCTCGACCAGCCGCAGCGCCTTGGTGGAGGCCGCCATCATCTCGCGGAACTCTTCCGGTGGCGGTTCGTCGTTGAGCAGGGCGAGGCTGAACGGCCGCCAGCGGACGGCCAGATCACGCTCGGGGGCGACGCTGAGCAGCCAGCGGGAGGTACGCCAGGTCCAGGGACAGGCCGGATCGAAGTGGAACGTCACATCCATGCCCGAAAGTCTAGATCCGCGACGGCGGTCGGGGAGGTGCGGCGCGACCGGGCGGGGCGACAGGGTAACGGTCCCGCAGCGGTTTTGCCTGACGGCCGCAGGTTTGCCGGTGAGTCCGGTCGGGCAGTGAGCGGGGCACGCCCATCGCGTCGCCGCTGACGCGCCTCGTCGCGCCGCGGCCCACGCGACGGGCCTGATCAGCTGGCCGGCCGGGACCGTACCCGGCGGGGCAGCCGCCGAGGGAGGGGCGGAATGGGCAGACGCGCAGAGCGGAACACCGGGGGACGTGCCGGCCCCCGACGACGTGGCCGCCGGATGGTGGCCGTCGCGGCGGCGCTGGGGTGCTGCTGCCGCTCGCCGCGTGCGGCGGCGGCGACGGCGGTGTGCCGACCATAAACCTGTACTACCCGCCGGAGCAGAACCTGCAGACGGTGATCGACAACTGCAACGAGCAGGCGCAGGGACGCTACCGGATCGAATACCGGGTGCTGCCCCGTGGCGCCGACGACCAGCGGGTCCAGATGGTGCGCCGGCTCGCCGCCGGCGACCGGGGGATGGACGTGCTGGGGCTGGACGTGACCTGGACCCAGGAGTTCGCCAGCGCGAACTGGATCCTGCCGTGGACCGGCGACGCGCGGGCCGAGGTCGAGCGGGGCACGCTCGCCGGGCCGCTGGAGTCGGCCCGCTACGAGGACGAGTTGTTCGGGGCGCCGAAGAACACCAACGTGCAGCTGCTGTGGTATCGCACCGACCTGGTCGAGCAGCCGCCGGAGACCTGGGACGACATGATCGCGCAGGCGCAGCGGCTGAAGGAGCAGGGCCAGCCGTACCAGGTGCTGACCATGGGCGCCCAGTACGAGGGGCTGGTCGCCTTCTACAACACGCTGGTCGCCAGCGCCGGTGGGCAGATCCTCAACGAGGACGGCACCGAGGCGGTCTTCGACGAGGGCGCGGTGCGCGCCCTGGAGGTGCTCCAGCGGTTCGCGACCGCCGGGGTCACGAGCGCGTCGTTCACCAACGCCCTGGAGGACGACGTACGGCTGGCGTTCCAGTCCGGCAACGGCGCCTTCCAGCTCAACTGGCCGTTCGTCTACCCGGCGCTGCAGGAGGGGGCGCCGGAGCTGGCGGACAAGGTCGGCTGGGCGCGTTACCCGGGCGTCGACGCCGGCCAGCCGAGCCGGGTCACGATCGGCGGCGTCAACCTGGCGGTCAGCCGCTTCTCCGACCATCCCGACGAGGCGTTCGAGGCCGCGCTGTGCATCCGCGACGCCGAGAACCAGAAGTTCTCCGCGATCAACGACGGGGTGCCGCCGACGATCGAGAGCATCTACGCCGACCCGGAGATGACCGAGGCGTACCCGATGAAGGACGAGATCCTCGCCGAGTTGCGGGACGGGGCCACCCGGCCACTGACGCCGGCGTACCAGAACGTGTCGACGGTGCTGTCCGTGACGCTGTCCCCGCCGTCGGCCATCCGGCCGCAGGAGACCGCCGACGAACTGCGCCGGTCGGTGCAGGACGCGCTGGAATCCAAGGGGGTGCTGCCGGGATGAGCCACCGGACCGAACCAACCACCGGGGGCTGGCCGACCGTAAGGCCGGCCGGCACGTGAAGGCGCCGCTGAGCGAGGGCAAGAAGGCCGAGCGCCGGCTGGGGTGGCTGCTGTGCGCCCCGGCCGCGCTGGTGATGGTCGCCGTGACGGCGTACCCGATCTTCTACTCGGTCTGGCTGTCGCTGCAGCGGTTCGACCTGAAGTTCCCCGACCAGCGCGAGTTCATCGGGCTGGAGAACTACGTGACGGTGCTGACCAACGAGTTCTGGTGGACCGCGTTCGGGGTCACCATGCTGATCACGGTGGTCACCGTCGCGGTCGAGCTGGTGCTCGGCATGGGGCTGGCGATCATCATGCACCGCACGATCATCGGCCGCGGCCTGGTGCGGACCTCGGCCCTGATCCCGTACGGCATCGTCACGGTCGTGGCCGCGTTCTCCTGGCGGTACGCGTGGACGCCGGACACCGGATACCTGGCGAACCTGTTCAGTGACGGGGCGCCGCTGACCGAGCGGGCCAGCGCGCTGGGCATCATCATGCTGGCGGAGATCTGGAAGACCACGCCGTTCATGGCCCTGCTGCTGATGGCCGGGCTGGCGCTGGTCCCCGACGACCTGCTCAAGGCGGCGTCGATGGACGGGGCCAGCGCCTGGCAGCGGTTCACCAAGGTGATGCTGCCGGTGATGAAGCCGGCGATCCTGGTCGCGCTGCTGTTCCGGACCCTGGACGCGTTCCGGGTCTTCGACAACATCTACGTGCTGACCGCCGGGGCCAACCAGACCTCGTCGGTGTCGATGCTCGCCTACAACAACCTGATGAAGGGCCTCAACCTCGGCATCGGGTCGACGATGTCGGTGCTGATCTTCCTGACCGTGGCGGTCATCGCCTTCATCTTCGTGAAGCTGTTCGGCACCGCTGCCCCGGGCAGCTCCGACGAGGGGAGGCGCTGATGGCCGCGCTGGACACCACCCCGGCCAAGAAGTGGCGGTGGGGCCTGCTGGACGCGGTCGTCGTGGTCTTCGCGCTGACCCCGGTGCTGTGGATCGCGTCGCTGTCGTTCAAGACACCGGGCACGCTGACCGACGGCAACTTCATCCCGCGGGAATGGACGCTGGAGAACTACCGCACGATCTTCCAGACCGACCAGTTCATCCGGGCCCTGATCAACTCGATCGGCATCGCGCTGATCTCCACCGTGATCGCGGTGGTGCTCGGCATGCTGGCCGCGTACGCGATCGCCCGGCTGGACTTCCCCGGCAAGGGGCTGCTGGTCGGGGTGTCGCTGCTGATCGCGATGTTCCCGCAGGTGTCGCTGGTGTCGCCGCTGTTCGACATCGAACGCCGGCTGGGCCTGTTCGACACCTGGCCGGGCCTGATCCTGCCGTACATCACGTTCGCGCTCCCGCTGGCGATCTACACCCTGTCGGCGTTCTTCAAACAGATCCCGTGGGACCTGGAGAAGGCGGCGAAGATGGACGGCGCCACCCAGGGGCAGGCGTTCCGGCGGGTGATCGCGCCGCTGGCCGCACCGGGCGTGTTCACCACCGCGATCCTGGTCTTCATCTTCTGCTGGAACGACTTCCTGTTCGCGATCTCGCTGACCTCGACCGAGCGGTCCCGTACGGTCCCGGTCGCGCTGTCGTTCTTCACCGGCGAGTCGCAGTTCGAGGACCCGACCGGGGCGATCTCCGCGGCCGCCGTGGTGATCACCGTACCGATCATTCTGTTCGTGCTGTTCTTCCAGCGTCGCATCGTCTCGGGCCTGACGTCCGGCGCGGTCAAGGGGTGAGTTTTCGTGGCTGACATCGTGCTGGACAAGGTGAGCAAGAGCTATCCGGACGGGACGGTCGCGGTCCGCGACGTCGACCTGACGATCGCCGACGGCGAGTTCGTCATCCTGGTCGGCCCGTCCGGGTGCGGCAAGTCGACCACCCTCAACATGATCGCCGGGTTGGAGGACATCAGCTCCGGCGAACTGCGCATCGGTGGTGAACGGGTCAACGACAAGGCACCCCGGGACCGGGACATCGCGATGGTGTTCCAGTCGTACGCGCTGTACCCGAACATGACCGTACGGGAGAACATGGCCTTCCCGTTGAAGCTGGCCAAGCTCGACAAGGCGACCATCGACGAGAAGGTCACCGAGGCGGCCAAGGTGCTGGAGCTGACCGCGCTGCTCGACCGCAGGCCGGCGAACCTCTCCGGCGGCCAGCGGCAGCGGGTGGCGATGGGCCGGGCGATCGTCCGCAGCCCGAAGGCGTTCCTGATGGACGAGCCGCTGTCCAACCTCGACGCCAAGCTGCGGGTGCAGATGCGTACGGTGGTGTCGCGGCTGCAGAAGCGGCTCGGCACCACCACGGTGTACGTCACCCACGACCAGACCGAGGCGATGACGCTCGGCGACCGGGTCGTGATCATGCGGGCCGGCGCGGTGCAGCAGGTCGGTGAACCCCAGGACCTGTACGACCACCCGGCGAACCTGTTCGTCGCCGGTTTCATCGGCTCGCCGTCGATGAACTTCCTGATCGCCACCGCCGAGGACGGCAAGCTGCGTACGGCGCTCGGCGACCTGCCGATCGGCGACCGGGTCCGCCGCCAGCTCGAGGGCGGCGCCGCCGGCCGGGAGCTGATCGTCGGCATCCGGCCGGAGCACTTCGAGGACGCCGCCCTGGTCGACGACGCGCACCGGGACCTGGGCACGGAGTTCGAGGCGCCGGTCGACCTCGTCGAGTCGATGGGGTCCGACAAGTACGTCTACCTGTCCGTCGACGGCGAGCGGGCCAGCTCCGCCGAACTGGAGGAGCTGGCCGCCGACATCGGCGCCTCGGACCTGCCCGGGGGCGGCGGCTCCAACCTGGTGACCCGGCTGTCCGCCGAGTCCGACGTACGCGAGGGCGAGAACCGGCGGATCTGGCTCAACCTGGAGAAGATCCACCTGTTCGACCCGTCCGACGGCCGCAACCTGACCCTGCACGACGGCCGGTCGGGCGGGGTGACCGCCTCCTGAGGAGTTCGTACGGGGCCACCGCGAGCCCGCGGTGACCCCGTACGGCATGTTTCGAGGGCGTTTGACCGTGAACTGGGCGGGTAGCGACCACCAGACACGGTGTCGGACGTTGAGGGAGTGGTGTCGGGATGGACGGCCAGGTCAAGGTCGCGGTTATCTACTACAGCGCCACCGGGACCACGTTCCAGATGGCCCGGGCGGCGGTCGCCGCCGCGGAGAAGGCCGGGGCCGAGGCCCGGCTGCGCAGGGTGCGCGAACTCGCCCCGGAGGAGGCGATCCGGTCCAACGCCGGCTGGCACGCCCACCACCTGGAGACCCAGGACGTCGGCGTCGCCGAACTCGACGACCTGGAGTGGGCCGACGTGGTCATCTTCGGCACCCCGACCCGGTACGGGGTGATGGCGGCCCAGCTCAAGCAGTTCATCGACGGCAGCGGTCCGCTGTGGTCGCGGGGAGCGCTGGTGAACAAGGTCTTCGCCGGCTTCTGTTCCACCGCGACCGCGCACGGCGGACAGGAGGCGACCCTGCTGTCGCTGTTCACCGTCGTCTACCACTGGGGCGGGATCGTGGTCACCCCCGGGTACGTCGAACCCAGCCAGTTCGTCTCCGGCAACCCGTACGGCGGCTCGCACACCAGCAACAACGGTGAGGTGCCGCCGGACGAGAGCGCACTGGGCGCCACGGCGCTGACCGCCCGCCGGGCGGTGGAGGTCGCCACCGCGCTCAAACGCGGAATCGGCTGACGCCGACGGCCGGGGTTTCAAGGAGAGCCGGCCGGGCGTCGCCCCGACGCCGGTGATCGTCTGCTGTCCAGCCGGTCGACACGCCGTACCGCGACCGGCGCAACAGCAGACGATCACCACGATCAGCGGTCAACACCACCCCGCCCGCGCAAGATCCGCTTGATCAGGGGCCGGAGGCGGCGACGCGCCGACGACACGCGCGAGGTACTCCCTGATCACGCGGATCTTGGGGTGCGCGCGGATCTTGGAGGGGAGTGCGGGATGGCGGAACCGGTGGCCCGAGCGGGGGCTCTCGGACCCACCCGAACCACCGGCCTGACTCTCCGCTACCCGTCCCGCGCCGGAGTATTCCTCTGTGATCAGACCGTTGCCGGCGGATCCGCGACGGTGACCAGGTCCGCCCGCCCGCCGGCCGGCGCGGCGGCCCCGCCCGGGGCGAGCAGGTGGCCGAGCAGGTCGGTGAGGACCCGCAGCCCGTCGGGGCTGAGCACCGACTCGGGATGGAACTGCACCCCGGCGAAGGCCGGGCCGCGTACGGCGTGCACGAACCCGTCGGCCGGGTCGCGGGCGACGTCGACCGGCCCGTACGGCGAGGCGAGGGTGCCGGTGTCGGCCACCGCGGTGAACGTCGAGTAGAAGCCGACGGTCCGCGTCGCCCCGAACAGGTCCACCTGGCGTTGCAGGCCCTGGTAGGGGGCGTCGCGGCGGTGCAGGCGCAGCCCGAGCAGCCCGCACAGCAGTTGGTGGCCGAGGCAGACGGCCAGCACCGGCCCCCGCCGCCGCAGCAGGTCGGCGACCAGCCCCCGCATCGCGGCCATCTTCGGGTCGCCGGTGCCGGTCGGGTCGCCCGGACCGGGCCCGGCCACCACCAGGTCGAAGCCGTCCGCGGCCGGGTCGAGCCCGGCGGCCCGCTGCCACGGCCGTACCTCGACGGCCAGGCCCAGCGCCCGCAACTGGTGGGCGAGCATGCCGGTGAACGTGTCCTCGGCGTCGACGACGAGCACCCGCCGGCCGGCCAGCGCGGGCACCACCGCCGTACCGTCGCGCTGCTGCAGCCAGAACCGGGCCAGGCGGTCGTTGCGGGCGGCGAGCGCGGCGCGTACCTCGGGGTGGTCGGCGAGGCGGCCGGTGCCCGGACCGGCAGCCGGGGCGGTCGCGGCCGGCCGCAGGCCGAGCGCGGCCAGCACCCCGGCCGCCTTGGTGTGCGTCTCGGCGACCTCGCCGGCCGCGGTCGAGTGCCGGACCAGGGTGGCGCCGACCGGCACCCGCAGGTGCCCGGTGGGGGAGATGTCGGCGGTCCGGATCAGGATCGGCGCGTCCAGCGTCTGCCGGCCGGCGTCGTCGTGGCCGAGCAGGGCCAGCACCCCGGCGTAGTAGCCGCGGCCGCGCCGCTCGTGCCGGGCGATGACCCGGCAGGCGTTCTCCATCGGGCTGCCGGTGACCGTGGGGGCGAACATCGTCTCGCGGAGCACGTCGCGTACGTCGAGCGAGCCCCGTCCGGCCAGCAGGTACTCGGTGTGGGTGAGGTGCGACATCTCCTTCAGGTACGGCCCGACGACCTGGCCGCCCCGCTCGGCGACGGTCGCCATCATCTTCAGCTCCTCGTCGAGCACCATGTACAGCTCGTCGATCTCCTTGGGGTCGGCGAGGAAGCGCAGCAGCGCGGCGTGGTCGGCCGGCCCGTCGGGGTGCCGGAAGGTGCCGCTGATCGGGTTCATCATCGCCAGCCCGTCCTCGACGCTGACGTGCCGTTCCGGGGTCGCGCCGACCAGGGTGCGGTCGCCGGTGTGCACCAGGAACGTCCAGTACGCGCCGCGTTCGCCGGTCAGCAGCCGGCGCAGCGCCGCCAGGGCGGCGGTCAGCGGCGGGTCGAGCAGGTCGGCGTGGAAGGTGCGGTGGACGACGAAGTTGGCGCCCTCGCCCCGGCCGATCTCGTCGCGCAGCACCCGGTCGACGGTGCCGGCGTACGTCTCGTCGTCGACGTCGAAGCGGCCCGGTCCGGTGCGTACCGGGGTGTCGGGCAGCGCGGCCAGCGCCGCCGCCAGCGGCACGGTGCCGTACCCGGTGACGGTCAGGCAGGTGAGCGGGGTGCCGTCGTCGACGCAGGCGAACCCGCGTTCGGCGATCTGCCGGTACGGCACGAGGGCCAGGGTGCGTGGCCCGGGTGCGCCGGCGGGCAGCGGGATGTCGGCGAGGCGGTCGACGGGGTGCGCGGGACCGGTGAGGATCTCCAGTTCGTCGCGTCCCTCGCGGCGGATCAGGGCGAACGGTCCCGGGTCGGTGCCACGGGCGATGGTGGCGAGCAGTTGCAGCAGCGGCATGTCGTTCCTCGGCTGGCCGGGGCCGTCCCGGGCGAGGCGTCCGCTGGGGATGGGTGCCGGCGGCCGCCTCGGTGGGGCGGCCGCGTGGATGAGCTACGCGCGGGGGTGGGCCGCCGGGTCGGCGGGCCACCAGAAGTTCGCGAGCGCGGGCATGCCGTCAGCCTATGCCCCCGACGGCGCGGGCGGAAGCGGTCGCGGCGCGTCCGGCCGAAGACGGTGGTGGCGGCCTCGCGACAGCCGGGGTAGGGGTGTGCCGGGCCGGGTACCGTGACCGGCGATGAAGATTCTCGCCCTGGACATGGGCACCTCGTCGGTGCGGGGCATGGTGCTGGACGCCGACGCGGTGCCGGTGCCCGGTGCGCTGGCCCGCCGCAAGGTGCACGTGTCGATCGACCACCGCGGTGCCGGCACCCTCGACGGTCCCGGCTACCTCGCCTGCCTGGTGGAGTGCCTCGACGAGTTGCACGCGGGCGGACACCTCGACGGGATCGGGTTGGTGGCGACCGCGGCGCAGTGGCACTCGATCGTCCCGCTGGACGTGGCCGGTGACCCGCTCGGGCCGGTGCTGACCTGGCTGGACACCCGCGCGGTACCGCCGGAGACGGCGACCGGCCCGGTCGACGGGGCGGCGTTCCACGCGCGTACCGGTGCCTGGTGGCACCGCTTCTACTGGGCGGTGCGGGTGCCGTGGCTGCGCGGGCACGCGTCGGCGCCGCCGGCGCGGTTCGTGGGCCTGGTCGAGTACATCTTCGGGGTGCTGCTCCCCGAGGCGCCGATGTCGGTGTCGCAGGCGTCGGGCACCGGGCTGCTCGACCTGCGTGCCATGACCTGGGATCCGGAGGCGTGCGAGCTGGCCGGGCTCCGGCCGGGTGAACTGCCGGAGCTGGCGCCGGCGAACTGGCGCGGCCGGCTGCGGTCGTCGTACGCCACCCGCTGGCCGGCGCTGGCGAACGCCCAATGGACGGCGCCGATCGGGGACGGCGCGGCGTCCAACATCGGTTCGGGCTGCGTCGACGAGAACCGGGCGGCGGTGACGGTCGGCACCTCGGCCGCCGTACGGCTGGTGCAGGCGGCGCCGGCCGGGGCGGAGTTGCCGCCACTGCCACACGACCTGTGGCGGTACCGGGTCGACCACGAGCGGATCATCACCGGCGCCGCGTACTCGTCCGGGGGCAACCTCTTCGCCTGGGCGCAGCGTGAGTTGCGGCTGCCGGAGGGGGCGGCGCTGGACGAGGCGTTGGAGCGGGTGACGCCGGGCCGGGCGATGCCGGCCGACGCCCGGTTGGGCGGGGACCGGCCGCCGGGGCTGGCCGGCGCCGGCTCGGGGGCGCTGGCCGGGCTGGGGTTCGGCAGTACGGCGGCGGACATCCTGGCCGGGCTGATGGACGCGCTGTGCCGGCAGGTCGCGGACGACCTCGTCGAGCTCGAATCCACGGTGGACCGCCAGGTCGAGGTGGTGCTCGGCGGCGGTGCCGTGGCGGCCTCCGCCTGGTGGCGGCGGGCGTTCGCGGCGGCGCTGGCGCCCCGTCCGGTGCGGCACGTCACCAACCCGGAGGTCGGCGGGACCGGGGCGGCGATCCTGGCGCTGGGCCGGTTCGGTGACATCGACGCGCATAGCGGCATCGGCCGGACGGAGGAGGGCGGATCGGCGGTGTCGGCAGGACGTGATCAGCCACATTATCCTTCGTGACCGACCCCGGTTGTCGCGTCGTTGACAGCTCTGCCGGGACTGGTTGGATGGAGCCGGCCCCTCGGCCGGCCCGGCGCCGGGGACAGTAGGGAGGCGTTGGTGGGTGTCACCGACGGGCCGTCGAACGCCACGGCCCCGCACCATCGACGAAGCCTCTTCGACGAACGGGTCGTGCCGCACCGCCGCCGTTCCCGGCTGCGGCTGCGGGACTGGCGGATGCGCACCAAGCTCGGCGCGGTGCTGATCGTCCCCTCGGTCGCGTTCATCGTCCTCGCCAGCGTGCAGACCGGTTCGCTGGTCAGCCAGGCGACCGTGCTCAACGAGTTCGCCGAGCAGGTCCGGGTCGGGCGGGAGACGACCGCCCTGATCCACGAGCTGCAGCAGGAACGTGACCGTACCTTCGGCGAGCGGATGGCCCCGGCGACCAGTTCGGACGGTCGGTACGACCCCGCGCAGGCCCGGGGCATCCTGGCCCCGCTCCACGAGCGGGTGGACGGGGCCGTCGACGCCTTCCGGGCCGCCGGTGACCCGATGTCGCGCGGCGACGCGGCCTGGCGGGTCGCGTACGCGCGGACGGTCGGACTGCTCGACCAACTGCCGGCGCTGCGATCGGCCGCCGTCGGCGGCATCGTCACCGCGCCGACCATCGAGGGCAACTACACCCGCACGATCGACTCCCTGCTGGCGCTGCTGGCCGAGCCGTCGCCCGGGGTGGAGCGTCCGGAGTTGACCGACGCGGTGCTGCGCTACGTGCAACTGGCCCGGGTCAAGGAGGCCGGGTCGCGGATCCGGGCCCGGCTCTACAGCGCCGGCCGGGTCGGCGGCTACGGGCCCGAGGAACTGGTGACCCTCAGCGACCTGCGGGTGCAGCAGCTCACCGCGATGGCCGAGTTCCAGGTCGTGGCCACCACCGAGCAGTTGGAGCGATACGCGGCGGCAACCCGCGACCCGCGGTTCGTCCACGCCGGACAGCTCGAGGAGACCAGCCTCCCGTCGGCCGACGCCGGTCCGCGGGTGATCCCGCCGGCGAGTTGGTGGTCGGCCAGCCAGGACCGGCACGACCTGCTGCGCGAGGTCGAGACGTCGGTACTAGACGACGCGGTGGAACAGGCCGACTCGCGCAGCGCCGCCCAGGTACGCCGTACCGTCCTGGTCGCCGTCGGGGTGCTGGCGGTGCTGCTGGCGGCGTTGCTGACCTCGGTCGTCATCGGCCGCTCGATCGCCCGGTCGCTGCGGATGCTGCGTGCCCAGGCGTTGCAGGTCGCGCAGCTGGACCTGCCGGAGACACTGCGCCAGCTGCGGGAGGTCAACGCCGGCGTACCGGAGATCGAGGTGCCGCCGGCCACGGTCCGCTCGATGGACGAGATCGGCGACGTCGCCGAGGCGTTCGTCGCCGTGCACCGCAGCGCGGTCACCGTCGCCGTCGACCAGGCGACGATGCGGCGGACGTTCAACGCCATGTTCGTCAACCTGGCCCGGCGCAGCCAGGTCCTGGTCGAACGGCAGCTCGAGCTGCTCGACGAGCTGGAGCGCGAGGAGAGCGACCCGGACCAGCTGGAGAACCTGTTCAAGCTCGACCACCTCGCGGCCCGGATGCGCCGCAACGACGAGAGCCTGCTGGTGCTCGCCGGCACCGAGTCGACCCGGCGGTGGAACCGTCCGGTGGCACTGTCGACGGTCGTGCTGGCCGCCGTCGCCGAGATCGAGCAGTACCCGCGGGTGCGCCACGAGGTCCCCGACGACCTGCACGTCGTCGGGCACGCGGTCGCCGACCTGGTGCACATGCTGGCCGAGCTGCTGGAGAACGCCACCGCGTTCTCGCCGCCGGACACGCTGGTGCGGGTCACCGGCACCGGGTACGGCCCGGAGACGGCGCTGATCGAGATCGTCGACGAGGGGCTGGGGATGAGCCCGACCGGTGTCGCCGACGCCAACAAGCTGCTCGCCGCGCCGCCGGCGGCCGACCTCGCCGCGTCGGAGCGGATGGGGTTGTTCGTGGTCAGCCACCTCGCCGCCCGGCAGGGGGTGCGGGTGCAGCTGCGCGCCGCCGAGCGGGGTGTGGTGGCCACGATCTGGCTGCCCGGTTCGGTGCTGTCACCGGCGCCGACGGCGCGGGACGCGGCGAACGACACCGGGCGGCGGGGCGGCGTCGCCGGCGGGCTGCGGCCGTACGCGATCGGCGGTCCGGCGGGGTTGCCGGCCCTGCGGGCCGCCGAGTCCGACCGCGACCGTGGGCGGGAGGTGCCGGCGGGGCGCCGCAAGACGCTGCCCCGGTCCCGGCGGGCGGTGCCGACCCGGTCGGAGGACGTGCTGGCCGACGCCACCGGGGCGCCGGAGGCGCCGGAGGGCAGCACCTGGTGGAGCCGGCAGGCCCGGCCGGGTACGGCGGCGGCCGCCCGGTCCGGGGCCGGTCGGCCCGCGGTCGATCAGCCCGGTCCGGGGCACTCCGGCGGTCCGGTCGCGACGGGCCCCGCCCCGACCACGCGCCCCGGCGGCGCCGTCGGTGTGGTCCGGGTGGTGGGGCAGGCGCCGTTGCGGCCCGCCGGGCAGGCCGGACCGGGGCGCACCGGTGCGGGCGCCGAACCGGCGCCCGGTGCCGGACACCGGCCGCCGCCGGAGCCGTTCCGGCCGACGGTGGTGCGCAACGCCAACGGGCTGCCGGTACGGGTGCCGATGGCGCACCTGCCGTCGGAGACCGAGGCGGCCGCTCCCGCCGCGCCACGCCCGCACACCGATCCGGATCCGGACGCGGCCGGCTCGACGCTCTCCCGGTTCTACGGCGGCGTACGCCGCGCCGAGGCGGAGGAGACCACCGAAATGTCAAAGTTGATCACAAGGGACGAGGAGCGCCAGTGACCACACTGAGCCAAGATGCACGTGACCTGAGTTGGCTGGTGAGCGGGTTCGCCGAGAAGGTTCCCGGGGTCCTGCACGCGGTTGTGGTCTCCTCCGACGGGCTGCTGGTGGCGGTCTCCGACCACCTGCCCCGCGACCACGCCGACAAGCTCGCCGCGGTGACCTCCGGGTTGATGAGCATCACCACGGGGGCGGCGCAGATGTTCGACGGTGACATCGTCAAGCAGACCGTCGTCGAGATGGGGCGGGGCTTCTTCCTGGTGATGAACATCCGGGACGGTTCGATCCTGGCGACGCTCGCCTCGGGCGACGCCGACGTCGGCGTGATCGGTTACGAGATGGCCCGGCTGGCCAAGCAGGCCGGTGAGAAGCTGACCCCGGCGCTGCGGGCCGAGCTCCAGCAGGCGCTGCCGCGCTGAGGGCGAGCAGGGGTAAAGCCAGCTAGCCCGGTTGACCAGGCCGGGCTAGCTGGCTGTCCAGGTGGTCACGGACCGGTTGTCCGAGAGATCCCGCGTCGATCCGGCCGCGGACCTACACCGCGTTGTCCGCGATGACGCTGCGGTACCAGTGGGCGCTGCGCTTGAGGATGCGGCGCTGGGTCGGGTAGTCGACGTGGATGAGTCCCCAGCGCTGGTCGTAGCCCTCGGCCCACTCGAAGTTGTCCATCAGGGACCAGACGTGGAAGCTCTCCAGCGGTACGCCGTCGGCGATGGCCCGGTGGGCGGCGGCGATGTGGTCACGCAGGAAGGTGACCCGGCCGGCGTCGTCGACGGTGTCGTCGGGGCCGAGGGCGTCGGTGGTGGGCAGCCCGTTCTCGGTGATGGAGATCGGCAGCGGGCCGTAGTCGCGGGTGACCCGGGTCAGGATGTCGTAGAGGCCGTCGGGGTGGATCTGCTGCCAGTCCGCCTGTGACGTCGGCCATCTGGTGACCGTCCCGCCGGCGGCGGTGACGTAGATCGGGGTGTAGTACTGCACGGCGAGCAGGTCGACCGGGGTGGCGATGATGTCCAGGTCGCCGTCGCGGATGCCCCTGGCCAGCCGGCTGTCCGGGCCGAGGTCGTCGAGGACGTCGGCGGGGTAGCGGCCGGTGAGGACCGAGTCGAGGTAGAACCGGTTCTCGTAACCGTCGTACAGGGTGGTGGCCGCGGCGGCGGCCGGGCTGCTGTCGGCGGGATAGCAGGGGTGCAGGTTGAACGCGGGGCCGATGCGGCCCGGCCCGCCGCGCGAGCGCAGCGCCTGCACGGCCAGGCCGTGGGCGAGCTGCAGGTGGTGGGCGACGAGGTGGGCGGCTTCGGGGTCCTGCCGGCCGGGTGCGTGGTGGCCCTGGAGGTAGCCGTTCTGCACGACGGTCTTGGGCTCGTTGATGGTCAACCAGACCGGTACGTCGTCGCCGAGGGCGGTGAAGACGGCGTCGGCGTAGTCGGCGAAGCGCAGGGCGACGTCGCGGGATTCCCAGCCGCCGGCGTCCTGGAGCGCCTGCGGCAGGTCCCAGTGGAAGAGGGTCGCCATCGGTGCGATGCCGCGTTCGTGGAGCCCGGCGACGAGCCGGCGGTAGAAGTCCAGGCCGCGCTGGTTGGGGGCGCCGGCACCGTCGGCCTGGATGCGGGGCCAGGCGATGGAGAAGCGGTAGCTGCGCAGGCCGAGGTCGCGCATCAGGTCGAGGTCGCCCGCGTAGCGGTGGTAGTGGTCGGCGGCCACGTCGCCGGTGTCGCCGCCCTTGATCCGGCCGGGCGTGTGGCTGAAGGTGTCCCAGACCGATTCGCCGCGGCCGTCCTCCTTGGTGGCGCCCTCGATCTGGTAGGCCGAGGTGGCGGCCCCCCAGACGAAGCCGTCGGGGAAGCGCAGGCCGAGCGGTGCTTCGGCGTCCGCGGGCGGCGTGGCGTGGTGCAGCGGCTGCCGCCGGCTGGGAACGGCCATGTTTCGGGTCTCCTCTGGGTCTTCGGGGATCCCCGATGCTCGTCGTAACAATCGGGGGTTAGCGTGGGGGCGGGGAGGGCAATCCCCGCCCCCACCATCGGTTACACACACGCACGAGCGGGTTGGCGTCCAAGTCGTGCGTGCCGCGCGGGAGCCGGGCCACGCGAGTGGCTGGTGATCCCACCTCCCTTCCGATGTTCGTGGGACGGCCGGCGGCGGAGTCCGGGCTGGCCCGCCGTCGGCCCTTGCGGCGCAGGGGTCGGGTCACGTACGAGGGCACACGACCCGACTTGCATGTTCATCGATGGAAGCGCTCCCATCGGCGATGGTTCAGGACTGTAGTCCGCGTTACGGTTTTGTGAAAGCCCCAAAATGGAATCGAAACAAAGTGTCGGAAAGCCCCTTCCCGTAGTTGAATCGGGAGCGCTCCCATGGAACACTCTCGAACTGTCGCGGGTGAGTGAGCCACCACGCGCGACCGCGGGCCGCCGAGGGCATCGGACTTCCGAACGGCCGCCCCGCACCGACCGGACCGCCGGTCAGCCCCCGGTCCGGGCCGGGTCGCTCGCAACGTTCCCCCGCGCCTTCCGTCCCGCGCGACGACAGTCGTGCCGGAGGCGCTTGGCCGGTGGCCGTCACGCCCCGGCCCGGTTCCGCGAGGAGACACTGATGAAAGTCACCGCAAGACGCCGTCGGGTGGCGATGATCGCCGCCGGCGTGGTCGTGGCGGCCGGGGTGACCCTGCCCGTGGGCGCCGCCCACGCCGCCACCTCCTGCGACGTGGTCTACGCGACCAACGACTGGAACAGCGGATTCACCGCCAACGTCACCATCAAGAACCTCGGCGACCCGGTCACCAACGGCTGGACGCTGGGCTGGACGTTCCCCAACTCCGGCCAGCGGGTCACCCAGAGCTGGTCGTCGACGGTCACCCAGACCGGCAGCCAGGTCAGCGCCGTCAACGCGGCCTGGAACGGCAGCATCCCCACCGGCGGCACGGTCGACTTCGGCTTCAACGGCAGCCACACCGGCAACAACCCCAAGCCGACCTCGTTCACCCTCAACGGGACCGTCTGCAACGGGGCCGTACCCAACCAGGCGCCGACCGTCTCGCTCAACGTGCCGGCCGGCCCGTTCGTCGCCCCCGCCGACGTGCCGCTGACCGCCACCGCCAGCGACCCCGACGGCACCATCAGCAAGGTCGAGTTCTACCGCAACGGCCTGCTGATCAACACCGACACCACCGCACCGTACGGCTACACGATGGAGGACCTGCCGGCCGGCAGCTACACCGTGCAGGCCAAGGCGTACGACAACGCCAACGCGACCGCGACCGCGGAACGGGCGTTCACCGTCACCCCCAGCACCGGCCCGGTGCTGATCGCCACCCCGTCGTCGGTGAGCGTCAACGAGGGCGGCACCTCCACGGTGAACCTGAAGCTGTCGGCGGCCCCGACGAGCAACCGTGTGGTCACCCTGACGCGGACCGGTGACGCGGACATCACCGTCTCGCCGACCTCGGTCACGCTCACCCCCAGCAACTGGAGCACCGGGGTCAACGTGACCGTGGCCGCCGCCGAGGACGCCGACACGGTCAGCGGCACCGCGACCATCACCGCCTCGTCCACCGGCCTCGCGCCGCTGGCGATCGTCGCCACCGAGATCGACAACGACACCGGCGGCGGGAACAACGTCTACATCCAGCGGTTCCTCGAGCAGTACGGCAAGATCAAGAACTCCGGGTACTTCAGCCCCGAGGGCGTGCCGTACCACTCGATCGAGACGATCATCGTCGAGGCGCCCGACCACGGCCACGAGACGACGTCCGAGGCGTTCAGCTTCTGGATCTGGCTCGAGGCGCAATACGGCCGGGTCACCCAGAACTGGGCGCCGTTCAACAACGCGTGGACGGTGACGGAGAAGTACATCATCCCGTCGAACGCCGACCAGCCGACCGCCGGCGTCGCCGGCACCCCGCAGTACGCCGCCGAGTACGACCTGCCCAGCCAGTACCCGTCGCAGTTGCAGCCGAACGTGTCCGTCGGCCAGGACCCGCTGCGGTCGGAACTGCAGTCCACGTACGGCACCGGCAGCATCTACGGCATGCACTGGCTGCTCGACGTCGACAACGTGTACGGCTTCGGCCGCTGCGGCGACGGCACCACCCGCCCGGCGTACATCAACACCTTCCAGCGCGGGCCGCAGGAGTCGGTGTGGGAGACCGTGCCGCAGCCGTCCTGCGACACCTTCGCCCACGGCGGCACGCACGGCTACCTCGACCTGTTCACCCGGGAGAGCAACCCGCCGGCCCGGCAGTGGAAGTACACCAACGCCCCGGACGCCGACGCGCGCGCCATCCAGGCCGCGTACTGGGCCCAGACCTGGGCGAAGGAGCAGGGCCGCCAGGGCGAGATTGCCCAGACCGTGGCCAAGGCCGCCAAGATGGGCGACTACCTGCGGTACGCGATGTTCGACAAGTACTTCAAGCGGATCGGCAACTGCGTCGGACCGACCCAGTGCCCGGCCGGTACCGGTCGTGACTCGGCGCACTACCTGATGTCCTGGTACTACGCGTGGGGCGGGGCCACCGACCCGAACGCCGGCTGGTCGTGGCGGATCGGTTCCAGCCACAACCACATGGGCTACCAGAACCCGATGGCCGCGTACGCGCTGACCGCCATGCCGGAGCTGCGGCCGCGGTCGGGGACCGCCAACGCCGACTGGACCAGGAGCCTGGAGCGGCAGATGGAGCTGTACCAGTGGCTCCAGTCCGCCGAGGGCGGCATCGCCGGCGGTGCCACCAACAGCTGGCAGGGCAGCTACAGCCCGGCGCCGGCCGGCACGCCGACCTTCTACGGCATGTTCTACGACCCCAAGCCGGTCTACCACGACCCGCCGAGCAACAACTGGTTCGGCATGCAGGTCTGGTCGCTGCAGCGGGTCGCCGAGCTGTACTACCTGACCGGCAACGCACGGGCCAAGATGGTGCTGGACAAGTGGGTGCCGTGGGCCCTGTCGGAGACCACGATCGGCACCGGCGGCGACTACGCCATTCCGGCGACGATGGAGTGGACCGGCGCGCCGCGGGTCTGGGACCCGGTCAACCCGCAGCCGAACAGCGACCTGCACGTCGAGGTGGTCTCGCACAGCAAGGACGTCGGCGTCACCGCGGCGTACGCCCGCACCCTGATGTGGTACGCGGCCAAGTCCGGCCACGTCGGCGCGAAGAACACGGCCAAGGGCCTGCTCGACGGCCTGAACGCCAACGCCGACGCGCAGGGTGTCTCGGTGCCCGAGCGGCAGGAGCACTTCAACCGCTTCGACGACGTCTACAACCCGTCGACCGGCCAGGGGCTCTACATCCCGCCGGGCTGGACGGGCACCATGCCCAACGGTGACGTCATCGCACCGGGCAAGAGCTTCCTCGACATCCGCTCGTTCTACAAGGACGACCCGGACTGGCCGAAGGTCCAGGCCTACCTGGACGGCGGACCGGCCCCGGTCTTCAACTACCACCGGTTCTGGGCCCAGGCGGACATCGCCATGGCCTACGCCGACTTCGGGCACCTCTTCCCGAACGGCTGAACCAGCGGCGGGCCGGGTGACCACCCGGCCCGCCGCCGGCGACACCTCGCCCGCCCCGGCCCGCGCCGGGGCGGGCACTTCTGTTAGGAAACCTTACTGCGAGTTCTCCGTGAGGCATTGACGGTCGTTCATCTCGTGGCAATACTCGGAGAGCGCTCTCTGGTGGCCGGCGCTCCCCGGACCAGGCTGCCGCGGCACGATCAGGAGGACCGCTGATGCCTCACCCACGCCGACTCGCCGGCCTCGCGTCCGCCGCCCTGGTGGGTGCGCTCGCCCTCGGGCACGCACCGACCGCCGCGGTCGCCGACGCCGGGACCGACACCGCCGTGCAGCCGCTGGGTCGTACCACCCTGGGTGGCGCCGACCCCAGCGTCATCCGGGTCGGCGGCCTCTACGTCTCGGCCAAGTCGGTGGACGGCGGCGTCGCGGTGCGGACGGCAGCCACCCTCGAGGGCATCGCCACCGCGCCCAAGCGTCAGGTGTGGCGCGACACCGGCAACCTCGGCGAGGTGTGGGCGCCCGAGATCGTGCACCACGACGGCCGCTACCACATCTACTTCGCCGCCGGCCGCAGCGCCGCCCACCGGATGTACCACATCAGCTCCGCCACCGCCGACTCCGGCTACTCGGCCGCCACGAAGGTCGCCCTGCCCGGTGACAAGTGGGCGATCGACGGCGTGCCGTTCACCCACAACGGCCAGCGCTGGTTCGTGTGGTCCGGCTGGGCCGGCGACACCAACGTGGAGCAGAACCTCTACATCGCCCGGATGACCAGCCCCACCGCGACCACCGGCGGCCGCCACATCATCTCCCAGCCGCGGGAGTCGTGGGAACGCGTCGTCGGCAACCCGTACATCAACGAGGCGCCCCAACCGGTCCGCGACCCGAACGGGCAACTGCACATCGTGTACTCCGCCAACGGCAGCTGGAGCAGCCGGTACTGCCTGGCCGACCTGCGGCTGCGCGCCGGCGGCGACCCGACGTACGTCTGGGACTGGTACAAGAGCAACGGCTGTCTGTTCGGCTCGCACCCCGACAACATGATGTCGGGCTGGCACGCGACCCTGCACGTCGACGGCCCCGGCCACAACTCGTTCGTCCTGGAGCGCGGGGACATCGCCACCAGCCCGCCGTCCGGCAACCGGTTCCCGACCATGTACCACGCGGTCGCCAAGGGCACGCCGTACTCGTGGTCCAACCGGTACTGGTACACCGGCACGGCCGTCTGGTGGGGCAACACCACCTACCGGCGGGCCAACGTTCCCGGAGCCACCACCGACGTCGGGTACAGCCTCAAGTTCTTCGAGTGACCGGCGGTGCCTCGGCGACGACCGTGTAGAGCGTGACCGCGGCGAAGAAGTGTTCGCCGGCCAGGTGGGCGAGCCACCGGCGGGCGTCCTCGGCGGTCAGGTAGCCGGCGGTGACCGCGCGTTCGGTGTTGCGCTGGAGTCCGAGGATCTGGTCGGCCGACCCGGCGTCCCGGAAGACGGTGGTGACCGGGACCACCCGGGTCACCACGAACCCGGTCTCGGTGGCGAGCCGGGCGAGTTGTCGGCCGAGTACGCCGTTGCGGACGATCCGGTCGGTGAGGTGGCGGGTGTAGGCGCGGGACACCGCCAGGTCGGGGTGGTCGATCGCCAACGAGTCCCAGTCCGGTTCGCCCATCACGAGCCTGCCACCGGGCCGTAGCACCCGCAGCAACTCGGCCAGCGCCCCGGCGGGGTCGGTGACGTGTTGCAGTACGCGGTCGGTTCTGGCGCCGTCGACGCTGCCGGTCTCCAGTTCCAGGGCGTGGACGTCACCCTGCTGGACCCGTACCCGGGGCAGGTCGGCGGTGCGTTCCCGGGCCACCTCGACCATCTTCGGGTCGACGTCGAGGCCGATCACCGTACCGCTGACGGACACCGCTTCGGCGATCTCCCGCAGGTCGGTGCCGGGACCGCAGCCCACGTCCAGCACGGTCTGTCCCGGTCGGACGGCGAGGGCGCCGGCCATGACCTCCTTGTAGGCCCGGGCGGCGTCGGTGGCGGCGACCCGGTCGAGATAGCTGACCGGGCCCGGCGTCGCCGCCTCGAAGACGCTGCCGGCCACCCGGGTCATCGACCGCAGCTCGCGGTCGAGCGCCTCACGACCCTTGGCCGTCAGCCGTACGGGGCGCTGCCGGCCCGGTCCGGCGACGCGTTCGACGAGCTGTTTCGTCTCCAGTCGGGCGAGCGCCCCGTACAGGCTCCCGGGGCCGAGCCTGTTGCCGGAGAGCTTCTCGACGACCGCGTTGATGGCGTACCCGTGCAGTGGCCCGTCCGCCAGCGCGCAGAGTACGAGCACCTGGGCGTCCTGGGTGCGCATGGCCTGACCTCCACCAGATCGGTGTCGAGCAGTATAGTACGCATCACGTAGTACGCGGTGTGTACTAATCGGAAGCTGGCCGGGGGAGCGTCAGCGGTCCGGGCCGGCGGGACCCGGCTCGAGTTCCCGCAACCGGGCCGCGACCTCCGCCGCCTCCGGGGTGCCCAGCGCCGCATAGCCGTCGAGCGCCACCCTCCAGTGGGTACGGGCTGCGGCGTGCTCGCCGAGCGCGGCCCGGGCCCGGGCGATTCCGTCGTGGGCGCGCGCCCGCTCGAACGGCTCGCCGAGACCGGCGGCCAGCGCGAGCGCCCGCTCGTGGTGTGCGGTCGCCTCGGCCGGGCGCCCCAGCGCGCACAGGCTGTTCCCGACACCGTTGAGCATCTCGGTCTCACCGTGCTGGTCGTCGAGGTCACGGGCGATCGCCAGCGCGTTGCGGTAGTGCGTGAGCGCCTCGGTGTCGTTCCCCAGCGCGTGGTAGGTGGAACCGAGGTTGCCCAGCGTCCGGCCCGCGCTGATCCGGTCGCCGGCCTCATCGGCGATGGCGAGCGCCTGCCGGTGGTGGTCGATCGCCTCCTCGAACCGCCCCATCCGTTCGAAGGTCGCCCCCAGGTTCCCCAGCGTGAGCCCCTCGCCTGGGCGGTCGCACAGTTCGCGGGCGATGTCGAGATCCTGCCGGTAGTAGCCGATCGCCTCCTCGTAACGGCCCAGCCGCCAGCAGACGTTGCCGAGGCCGCTCAGGTTCGCGCTCTCGGCGGGCCGGTCGCCGAGCGCCCGGCTGACCGCCACCGCCTGCTCGTGGCACTCCAACGCCTCCTCGTAGCGGCCCAGCCACAGCAGGATGTTGCCGAGGTGACCGAGGGTCCGGCCCTCGACCCGTTCGTCGCCGGTGGCCCGGGCCCCGCTCAGGGCCTGCCGGAGGTGGTCGACGGCGTCGTCGTAGCGGCCGAGCCGGAAGCTGGTGACACCGAGGTCGCTCAGCGCCCGGGCCCGCCGGACCGGGTCCTCGCTCCGGCTCGCGAGCAGGTGGACGATCCCGGCGTCCTGATGGTGCGCGCCGAGATCCAGGTAGCGGAAGAGCAGCCCGGACAGGTCACTGGGGAACTCGGGTACATCGTGGCCCGTCGGCTGCTCCACCGCGTACCGCGCCGCCGTGAGCAGGTTGGTGCGGGTCCGGTCCAGCCAGTCGCCGGCGGCCGACCGGTCGGCGAACGCGGGTACCGGCACGCCCGGTTCCGGTACCGCCGGCCGCCGGTGCCCCTCGTGCGGCGCGTACCGGTCCATGGCCCGCGCCGCCGCGTAGCGGTAGTGGCCGAGCAGCCTGGTCAGCGCGGCCCGCCGGGCACTGGCCGGGTCCCCGTCGCGGGCCCGCTGCCCGGCGTAGATCCGGACCAGGTCGTGGAGCTCGTACCGGCCGGCCGCCGGTCGACGCAGCACGGTGGCCGTGACCAGCGCGTCGAGCCGGCGGGTCGCCGTGGTCACGTCGGTGTCGGCGAGCGCCGCCGCGGCGTACTGGTCGAGATCGCGTCCGGGATGCAGCGCGACGAGCCGGAGCAGCCGCTGCTGCTCGGCCGGCAGCCCCTGATAGGACAGGGCCAGCGCGACGTCCACGCCACGGTCCAGGCGGAGCGTCCGGCGTTGCTCGACCAGCCGCTCCAGGTGGTCTTCGAGGGTCCACTCCGGGTCGACGCGGATTCGGCCCGCCAGCAGGCCGAGCGCGAGCGGCAGGTGACCGAGCTGCTCGGCGATGCGGGCGGCGGTGTCCGGCGCGGCGTCGATCCGGTCGGGGCCGGCCGCCCGGCGCAGGAACGCCAGCGCCTCGTCCGCGGTGAACACGTCCAGCCGTACCCGGTGGGTGACCCGCAGGCCGGTCAGCTCGGCCCGGCTGGTGACCAGGGTGAGGCCGGCCGGTCGGTCGGGCAGCAGCGGCCGGACCTGTTCGGCGCTGGCGGCGTTGTCGAGCACCACCAACGCCGGCCGGCCCGCCAACATCCGCCGGAACTCCGCCGTCCGGCCCGCCAGATCGAGGCCGTGGATCCGGTCGCCGGGCACCCCGAGCCGGCGCAGGAAGGTGTCCAGCACCGCCGCCGGGTCGGCCGGCGGCAGCTCGGGATCGTAGCCGCGCAGGTCCACGACCAGCTGCGGGTCGCCGTACCGGCCGGACCGGAGCAGCCGGTGCGCGGCATGGACGGCGAGCGCGGTCTTGCCGACGCCGGCCATGCCCTCGATCACCACGATCCCGGGACCGGGGTCACGCAGCCTGTCGAGTTCGTCGTCGCGTCCGCTGAACTCGGCGAGGTCGGCCGGGAGCGTCCCCAGCGCGGATACCACGACCGCGTCGCCGTCCCCGCCGGTGATCGCCCGGTATGCCTGCCGCCACTCGCCGGCCGCCGCCGCGTCGCCGAGGAGATCGCGCAGCACCGCCGCGATCTCCTCGACCAGCTCCACGTCGAGCCGGCTCCGACCGGGCTGCAGTGATCGGTAGACGGTGTTGTAGGCCGGCAGTTCCGGCACGCCGCGCCGGCGGCGGGACCGGACCACCCGGCGGTGCAGCTCCCGGTAGGACAGGCCCGACCAGGCGTGCAGCCGGCGCAGCCGCCGGACCATCTCGTCGAGGGTGCGCGTACCGGCGGGGCCGGGCGGGGGATCGGGGACCGGCTGAGCCTGATCGGCTTTCTGGACCGCCATCCCGCCATTGTCGGCGATCCCGGTGAGGCCCGCGAAAGCGACCTCGGAGAAGTCCGGCGGCACGTCGTTGGTCGAGTTTGATCGAAGTTCTCGACCGTCACCGGACGGGCTGCCATCGTGCCGGGCATGGTCCGACGGGTTCCGGTCGACGACCGTTCACCGGGACGCCGCGGGCGACCGGCCGAGGAGAAGGGGCCGGGTGCGGTGAGCGGTGCGCCCGTCGAGGGCGGCGAGTCGGTCGTGTTCCTGTCGCGGTTCGGGCGGCGCTTTGCCGCCGGCGTACGGCTGGCGGTTCTCGGCCCGGTCGCCGTGCTCGGGCTGGTCCGGGCGACCGGTGAGCACCTGGTGCCGACCGCCGTGGTGGTCGGCGGCGCGACGGTGTGGAGCGCGGTCTACGTCTGGTGGCTGCTGTGCCGTTCGGGACTGTGGGCGACGGCGGTCGACGTCGCGGTGATGGTGGCGGTGTGCCTCAGCATCCTCTGGACCGATGCGGCGGCGGAGAGCAACATCGGCTGGATCCGGCTGCTGGTGAGTTTCGCGTGCGTGGCGTACCAGTGGTACACCCCGCTGGTCCACGGCGTGGTGGCGACCGCGGGGGCGGCCGGAACACTGCTGGCCGTCGTGCTGCTGACCGGACCGGCGGCGGGCGTCGTGAACGCGGCGATCTGGGTGCTGGCCATCGCGACACTGTCCCGGACGGCGTGGACGCTGGTCCTGCGCGGGGCCGGGAGCGCGGACCGGCTGGCGATGGAGGCGGAGGCGGGCCGAAAGGCGCAGCGGGTCGCCGCCGCCGTCCGGGCCGACGAACGCGACCTCGTGAACGCACTGCACGACACGGCGGCGTCCACCCTCATGATGGTGGGTGGTGGCCAGGTCCGGGCGCACGACGACTGGCTGCGACCGCGGGCACGGCGGGACCTGGAGATGTTGCGCGCGTACGGCCGGCAGGCACCGTCGCGGTCCGACCTGGTCGAGCTCCTGCGGGCGGAGGTGGCGGCGGTCAACCGGCCGCCTATCCGCTTCTCCGCCCCACCGGTCCTGCCGGTGCCGGGCCGGGTCGGGCGGGCGGTGGCCGACGCGGCCAGGGAGGCGATGAACAACGTCGTGCGGCACGCCGCCGCCGGTGAGATGCGGGTGCTGGTGAGCGGGGACGGCGGCCGGCTGCGGGTGGACGTGGTCGACGACGGTCGGGGGTTCGAGCCGGACCGGGTGGGGCCGACCAGGCGCGGGCTGCGTGACTGCGTACGGGGCCGGGTCGCCGCGGTCGGCGGCACCGTACGGGTCACCTCCCGGATCGGTGCGGGTACCACCGTGTCGCTGGAGTGGCGTGGTGAGTGACCGGCACCGGGTCGCCATCGAACGCACGACGCGGGCCCGGCTGATGGCCCGGCTGCGGATCGGGATTCTGGCCGCCGGTACCGGTGGCCTGCTGTTGCTGAGCCTGCCGAACATGCTTCGGGACTGGGAGCGCTACGCGCCGGCGTGGGCGCAGGCGTGCGCGTTCGCGATGCTCGCCGCCGTGCTGTGCGTCGAGGCGGTGCTGGTGTTCCGGGGCCGGCTCGCGCCGGTCGGGTGGCAGTGGGCGGCCATCGGCACGGTGGTCACCGCCTCGGTGCTGTCGTACGCGGCGCTGCCGTACGGCCACGCCGCCACCGCCGGCGACTGGATCTTCGGCCAGGCCAACTGGGTCGGCCTCGCGCCGCTGGTCGGGCGGCCGCTGCCGGTCCCTCTCGCCTTCCTCACCCTGCACTGGGGCATCGCGTTGACGAGCATGCTGCTGAACACGGCCGCCGACCGGGCCACGGTGCTCCGGTTCGCGACCGGCTCGATCGGCGTCATCGGCTACCCACTGTGCATGGCGGTGACGGCCGCGGCGTTCCGGGGAATCGCGCGGTCGGCGGCCGCCGCGAAGTGGCAGACCGAACAGGTCGCCGTGGTGGAGGCCGCCGCGGTCGAGTCCCACCAGCGACGGCGGCAGCGTTTCGCGGACCTGGACCTCAGCATGGTTCCGCTGCTGGAGGGGCTGGCCGCCGGGCGGCTCGACCCGACCGACCGGGGTGTCCAGCACGACTGTGCCATCGAGGCGGCCCGGATGCGGCGGTTGTTCGCCGAGGTGGACGTCGTGCCGAACCGGCTGCTGCACGAACTGCGGCACTGTGCCGACGTCGCGGACCGCAAGGGCGTACTGGTGGAGCTGGACACCCGGGGACAGTGGCCCGACCTGCCGCCGCCGGTCCGCCGCGACCTCACCGAGGCCCCGCTCACGGTCCTCGCCACGGCCGCCTCCTGGGCCCGGGTCACCGTGGTCGGCGGACCCGACCTGGTCTGTGTGAACGTACTCGCCGACTGCGGGCCGGTGGACCTGCCCCGGCCGGTGACACCGCAGGTACGACTCGACACGTTTCGCAGCGAGGAGCAGCTATGGGTGGAAGTGTGCTGGCAGGCGAACGCATCACCGCGGTGATCGTCGACGACCACGCCGCGATCGCCGCCGGCGTACGTTACTGGTGCGAGCAGGCGCGACCGACGATCGAGCTGATCGACGCACGGGCCCGGATGGCCAACGTATGGACCGGGCCGGGCGCCGGCGCCGATGTGGTGATCTTCGACCTGGAACTGGTGCCGAAGAACCCCGCCTTCGGCGAGCTGCGCCGGCTCGCCGACCACGGCCGCCGGGTCGTCGTCTACTCCCAGCACTCGGACAGCCCGACCGTGCTGAAGTGCGTCAACCTGGGCGCGCTCGCATATCTGACCAAGACCGAGGGGCCGGAGCACCTGGTGCCGGCGATCCGCGCGGCCGCCGCCGGCCGGCCGTACACCGCGCCGTCGCTCGGCGGGGCGCTGGCCGGTGACGACGACCCGGGCCGCCCCCGGATCTCCCATCGGGAGGCGGAGGTGCTGCGGGCCTGGTTCGCCGCCTCCTCCAAGGAACTCGTCGCCACGCGCCTGAGGATCAGCGTCAAGACCGTCGACACCCACATCGAGCGGGTACGGATCAAGTACGCCAACGTCGGCCGAGCCGCCCGTACCAAGAGCGACCTCGTCACCCGCGCCCTCCACGACGGCCTGATCACGCTCGAGGAGCTGGGCACGGCACCCGATCCCGTGCGGTGACTGTGGGGTGTTCACCTGACACCGCGTGTGCCCGGTCTTCCATACCGTCAGCGCTGGGCAAACCCGCCCACGCTCACAGGAGGTACGACCTTGACACCCACAGCCAGCCGGCTGCCCGGGCTACGCCACGTCGTGGTCGCGCTCGCCGCGGCACTCACGCTCAGCATGTTCACCACCGGTGCCGTGGACGTGGCCGGCACCGCGCGCCCGGCCGCCGCCGATGCCGGCCCGGTCGTCGACGACTACCCCTACCGGGGGCAGAGCAGCGGCGTCGATCCGTGGAACTACTACAAGGGACAGTGCACCTCGTTCGTGGCGTGGCGGCTCAACGACCGCCTCGGCATCGACTTCACCAACCGCTACAAGGGGCAGCACTTCAGCAACGCCAACACCTGGGACGACGCCGCCCGACGGGCCGGCCTGACGGTCAGCGGCACGCCACGGGCCGGTGCGGTCGCGCAGACCGACGCCGGCTCGTTCGGCCACGTCGCCTGGGTCGCCCGGGTCAACACGAACGGCACGGTGCTGATCGAGGAGTACAACTGGGCGACCCCGAGCGGGTACGGCACCCGTACGGTCCCCGCGTCCAGCTTCCGCTACATCTACTTCGGCAACCCGCCGGCACCGGCGCCGGACCGGCCGGCGGAGAGTGTGAATGGTGACCGGTTCGAGGATCTGGTCGCGGTGGATGCGAACGATGTGATGTGGATGTATCCGGGTCGTTCGGCGGGGACGTTCGGTGGGGCGGTTCGGGTCGGTTCGGGGTGGATCGACAACTACAACCGGGTTGCGGTGGGTGATTCGAACGGGGATGGTTTCGCGGATCTGTTCGCGACGGCGACGGACGGGGTGTTGTGGTACTGGCACAACGACGCCAAGGGTGGTTTCAGTTCCGGGACGCAGGTTGGTCAGGGTTGGAAGGCGGTGCAGTGGTTCACCGTTGCCGACGTGAACGGGGACGACAAGGCCGACATCCTGGCGAAGGTCGGTGACTACCTGAATCTCTATGTCGGTACGGGTCGGGGGCAGTTCGCGGAGCCGCGTCGGGTCGGTACGGGCTGGAACCAGGTGTCGCGGTTCGCGGCGGGTGACGCGGACGGTGATGGTGATGCGGACATCTGGGGGACGAAGTCGGACGGGACGTTGCTGTTCTGGAAGGGCAACGGTCAGGGCGGCTTTTCGGCACCGGTCGTTGTCGGCGGGGGCTGGCAGGGGGTTCGTGAGTTCGCCGTGCTGGATGTCGACGGCGACCGTAGGGCCGACATCGTCGGTGTCAAGGCGAGTGACAGCACGTTGATCCGGTGGTCCGGGGACGGTGACGGCACGTTCGCGGCGCCGGTCCAGATCGGCCACGGCTGGTCCACCCACCGCCTCGCCAGCCACTGATCCATCACTGAATCACCACCGCCCGCGAATCGCGGTCGATGGCGCATGCCCAGAATCGAGCCCCAGGAGTTGTCCGTGAAAAGACGTCTTCTCGCCCGGCTGACCGCCGCGGCACTCTTCGGCGGAATGCTTTCCACCGCGCTGGTGAACAGCGCGTCGGCGGTTCCGCCCGAGACATACATCAGCAGCTACGCCGCCTCCGCCCAGACCGTCCAGCAGCAGTACGGAGTGCCGGCATCGGTGGCCCTCGGCCAGTCGATCCTCGAATCCGCGTGGGGCGAGAGCCGGCTGACCCGCGAACGAAGGAACTTCTTCGGCTTCAAGTGCACCGCGTCGAACGCGCCGGGCCCGATCGCGACGAGCTGCCACAACTATCCGACCCAGGAGTGCGGCCCGTCCGGCTGCCACACCGTCAACCAGTACTTCCGCGGGTACGCCAGCAGCACGGACTCGTTCCGCGACTACGGGCGACTGCTGCGGACCTCGCGCTACGCGGCCGCGTTCGACCACGTGGACGATCCCGACCAGTTCATCCGCGAGGTACACCGCGCCGGATACGCCACCGATCCGGAATACGCGAACAAGGTCATCAGCCTGATGCGCACCTACAACCTGTACCGGTTCAACACCACCGCCCCCGACCGGCCGGCGGAGAGTGTGGATGGTGACCGGTTCGAGGATCTGGTCGCGGTGGATGCGAACGATGTGATGTGGATGTATCCGGGTCGTTCGGCGGGGACGTTCGGGGCGGCGGTTCGGGTCGGTTCGGGGTGGATCGACAACTACAACCGGGTCGCGGTGGGTGATTCGAACGGGGATGGTTTCGCGGATCTGTTCGCCACCGCGACCGACGGGGTGTTGTGGTACTGGCACAACGACGCCAAGGGTGGTTTCAGTTCCGGGACGCAGGTTGGTCAGGGTTGGAAGGCGGTGCAGTGGTTCACCGTTGCCGACGTGAACGGGGACGACAAGGCCGACATCCTGGCGAAGGTCGGTGACTACCTGAATCTCTATGTCGGTACGGGTCGGGGGCAGTTCGCGGAGCCGCGTCGGGTCGGTACGGGCTGGAACCAGGTGTCGCGGTTCGCCGCCGGTGACGCGGACGGTGACGGCGATGCGGACATCTGGGGGACGAAGTCGGACGGGACGTTGCTGTTCTGGAAGGGCAACGGTCAGGGCGGCTTCTCCGCACCCGCCGTCGTGGGCGGGGGCTGGCAGGGCGTTCGCGAGTTCGCCGTGCTGGATGTCAACGGCGACCGTAGGGCCGACATCGTCGGTGTCAAGACGAGCGACAGCACGTTGATCCGGTGGTCCGGGGACGGTGACGGCACGTTCGCGGCGCCGGTCCAGATCGGCCACGGCTGGTCCACCCACCGCCTCGCCAGCTACTGACCGCGGGTGCGTGAACTGTGCCGGCATGTCGCTTCCGGACATGCCGGCACAGCCGCGCCGATGATTCCGCCGTGCAGCGACACCGGCGACGTTCGCGCAGTTGGTGGCGCGGCTCGTCCCGCCGCCGGGGTCAGCATCTGACGACGCCGCTGGACTGGTAGACCCACTGGAGAGTGGCGATCGACAGCGTCTCCCGGTGCCAGTACCGGAACGTGTACGTGAAGACGAAGGGCGACTGCACGTACGCCGAGACGCGCTGGCCGACGAACCGCTCGGTGCTCCCGACCGGTAGGTGGATGTCCCCGGCGCTGGTGCAGGCGGCGGTGCCGCTCCCGCTGGTCGCGGTGATCGTCGCGGTCGAGACCAGCGAGTCGCCGGAGCACCTGGCCACCAGGCTCCGCTGGTAGTACAGGTTCGACGCGGAGCTCACCTCCTGCACCATCCAGTACCGGTAGGTGTAGCCGCTGTTGGACCGGTTGCCGATGCGCGACCAGGTCAGGGCGACCGGCCGGCCGATGCCCGGCGGCTCGCTGAATCCGTCGGCCCAGCACAGGGGGTCGCGGGCCTGCGCGGTCGGCTGGGCCGACGCGGGAGTCGCCACCAGCGTGGGGGCGGCGAGGCCGAGCACGAGACCTAGTGCGAGAACCATCGCCCGCAGACGGTGGCCGTGGGGCGTGGGAAGGGTGCGATCAGCGGCCATGGTCCATCTCTCCGTTCGTGCGCCGACACGCGTGGTCGCGTGGTCGAGGTAACGTCGAACATAGAGAATATTCGATGGATCGTGGTCGGATGTCGTTGATCTGGCAGGGGGACGCGGGCTGCCGGCGGTGGCGGCCCGCCTGACCTCCGGAGATTGTTTCCGAACAGTATAGTACGCAGCACGTAGTACGCAGGGCGTACTAAGGGTGCTGCCACCCGGTCTCCGAAACCGTCGAAGGGCTGCCGCAGATGCGATTCACCGACCCCCTCCACGCCCTGTACGCCCGCCGGCTACGGCGACAGGTCGCGGCCGGCCGGTTGCCGGCGCACGTCGGTCTGGTCATGGACGGCAACCGCCGCTGGGCCCGCGAGATGGGCCTGGGTGACCCGAGCGTCGGCCACCGGTACGGCGCCGAGCACGTCGAGGACCTCCTGTTTTGGTGCGAGGCGCTCGCGATCAGGCACGTCACCGTCTTCGTCTGCTCGACCGAGAACCTGCGCCGACGCGACACCGCCGAGGTGGCCTACCTGATGCGCACCATCGAAGAGGTGGTGGCCGCCCAGCTCGCCCGGCCGGCGGCCCGCTGGCGGGTCCACGTCGCCGGCGCACCCGACATCCTTCCCCGGAGCACCGCCCACGCCCTCAAGGAAGCGGTGGAGGCGACCCGGGACTGCCCCACCGGGGCGCACGTGACGCTGGCCATCGGATACGGCGGACGTCAGGAGCTGGTCGACGCCATCCGTGACCTGCTGCACGACAGGGCTGGGGCGGGGCACACCGTTCAGGACATCGCCGACAGCCTGACCGTCGACGACATCACCCGACACCTGTACACCGCCGGTCAGCCGGACCCCGATCTGATCATCCGCACCAGCGGCGAGCAGCGCATGTCCAACTTCCTGCTCTGGCAGAGCGCCTACTCCGAACTCTACTTCTGCGAGGCGTACTGGCCGGCTTTCCGGGAGGTCGACTTCCTGCGCGCCCTGCGCAGCTATGCCGGCCGGCAGCGCCGCTACGGCGCCTGACGGCAGCGCCCGGCGTGCCGTCCGGTGCGGCGCGGCCGAACCCGACATCGGTGATCATGGTGATGCACCAGATCGGACGTTTTCGCAAGTCGGGGAGTCCGATGTGGAACAGTGTGGGCATTGGCGCGTCGTGTGGGCGGCGGGATCAGCGCGGGAGCGCTAGACTCCGGCTGACCGGCCGATCAACTCCCCCCGTGGTTGATTGGCCGGTCCTTTTTTGTCCGCCCACCGGGGAGGTGGGGCGAGGGGTGCCCGCCTGGTGCACAAAGCGGGCACCCACCCGCCTCCGGCGGCCATGCCGTCTGCCGTCACGGCATGGCCGGCGATCCGTCTCAATCCCCCCAGAGGAGACGGATCGAGGTCTAGTGGACGGCACTGGCCGTCACGTGTCGCGGTAGCCCCAGCCACCAGTCGGCCGCGGTGCGGGCCGGCTCCGGTGCGGCGGGGTCGAGCCGCAACCGGCCGAGCAGGGCCTCGCGGCGGGCGATGCCGAGCCCGTAGACCAGACCGCGCAGCGCCGACTCGTGCAGCGGGTCGCGGTGCCGGCGCCACAGCCGGTTGTGGTGGTCGACCGCGGTGGCCCAGTAGCGGTCGTCGCTCTGCCCACCGAGGTGCCCGATCGCGTGGGTGGCCAGGACGACCAGTGGGCCGGGCAGCCCGGTGCCGATGCTGATCCGTTCGATGAGCGGGCGCTGTTCACCGGTGCCGAAGGTGCGCAGCGCGGAGATGATGCAGCTGTTCAGGTCCACCCGGTCGGGTGCGCGGATCGCGGCGAGTTCGTCGGCCAGGGCCCGGGCCAACGGTTCCCGGTACGGCGTCGCGGCGATCAGCATCGCGGTGTAGAGCCGGATGTCGAACAGCGGATGGAACAGCAGCTCCCGGACCAGGACAGGGAAAACATCATTGGTCATCTCGTACGGCAGGGCGGCGGTGGCGGCGTTGACGATCCGCGTCACCACGACGCGGGCGGTCTGCGGCGCGGCGAGTTGGCCGGTGGCGACGACCTCGCCGACGGTGCGGTCGTCCGCGGCGGCGCGGCGCAGCGCCGCCTGTACGCCCGGCCGGTGCAGGTTCGGGGCGTGCCGCAGCAGCGCGGCGGCCAGCGGCCTGGCCTCGGTGTGGTGCGCGGGTTCGAGGACGAGGTCGACGATCAGCGTGGTCAGGTCGGTGAGCTGCTCGGCGGTGAAGTGCCCGAAACGGATCTTGCGGGCGCAGGCCAGCAGTGCGCCGAGGAATGCCCGGTCGTTGGTGGGCCGGTGCAGTTGGGCGAGCACGTGCCGGCTGGCGTCCGGGTGCGCGGTGCCGTCGAGGGCGCTGAGCGTCTCGATGAAGACCTGGTTCTTCGGGTCGTTGCCGTGGCCGGCGCAGGCGGCGACGGCGGCCTGCTGGCACGACGGGTGGGCGATGAGGCGGTTGAACGCCTCGAAGCGCTGCTGCCACTGCAGGCCGTGAGCCACGATCATCTCGTGGAGCAGCCGGTCGGCGAGTGCGTCGCGGGCGCTGCGCGGGCTGATGATCAGGTTGGGTTGCGCGGAGATGAGAACGGACAGTTCGTCCCACTGCGGGCCGGTCATCAGGGCGGTGGACAGGGCCCGGTCCAGGAGTTCGTCGATGCGGCCGGCGGCCTCGGCGGGGGCGGGCAGGCGCCGGGTCAGTGCCGGCGGGCCGTGACCCGGCGGGGCGGCGTAGCGGTGAAGGGTGTCGATGACGGCGGTCAGTGTGCCGCTGGGCAGGTCGAGCAGTTCCTCGTAGCGCACCACGGCCTGGTGGGTCGGGCGGACGGCGGCGGTCTCCCATCGGGAGATCCGGCTTTCGGTGGTGGGGCTCGACCAGGAGCCGCCGCGGAAGGCGGCGGCGAACGACTTGGCACGGGTCCACCGCTGGTGCGGATCGAGCAGCCGGTTGCTGCGCAGCAGCCAGGCGATCCGGTCGGCGAGGGGGAGGTGGCCGTCACCGCGGTGGTTCATGATCCCGGAAGGTGCGAGGTCGACGGAGGCCGTGTGGCTAGTAGCCATGTTGCAGATCCTAGCGGCGGCCGCCTATTTCGTGTTTCCCGTTGCAGATAGCGGGATTCTCTGCAATCGATCTTCTTGGGTATCGAGAAGCATTTACCATACGCGCCCCTGCGGTCTCCGAAGGTCCCTGAGCAGGCCGCTGCCGGTGGCTGGGCATACCTCGTTGTCCGACTAAAAGCCGGTACAGAATTCTATTTCTGCTATTGCGGTGAATTGGCGGTTGTCTTGGCCTGTGCGGCCGGATGCCGCAGGCCGGGATGGTCGGCGGGCAGGGATCGGCGGATCACCCACCAGCTGACCGCCAGGCAGGCCGCGACCAGCGGCCAGGTCAGCGCGGCCCGGGCGGCGGTCAGCGCGACGACCTGGTCGGCGAAGTAGAGCGGCAGGAAGACCAGCAGCCGGATCACGTACTGGCCGACCCACACCCAGCTGCCCCGGCTGTAGGCGCGCAGCAACGCGGGATCACGCCGCCACCGGGTCCGCTGCCCGAGCACGGTGCCGACCACGACGCCCAGCAGCGGCCAGCGCACCACGATGCTGACGATCCAGGCCAGCGCGCTGGCCGCGTTGGAAACCAGTTGCAGCAGGAAGAAGTCGGTGGCCCGGCCGGTGCGCAGGGCGATCAGCGCGGCGACGCAGACGGCGAGCAGACCGATGAGTACCGAGCGGGGCCGGTCGCCGCGCCGCAGGCGCCAGCCGGCCACCACGACCGCGACGACCAACGCGGCGATGACGCCACCGATGATCGACTGACCGGTCAGCAGCCAGCCGGCGCCGAAGGCGACCGGGGGCAGCGTGGCGTCGATCGCGCCCCGCCGACCGCCGAGCAGGTCAGCGAGGGATTCGCGGTCGTCCGCGCCCCGCGACGTCATCGCACCTCCCACGGCATAACGTTAGG
Source organism: Polymorphospora rubra (assembly GCF_018324255.1). GTDB lineage: Bacteria > Actinomycetota > Actinomycetes > Mycobacteriales > Micromonosporaceae > Polymorphospora > Polymorphospora rubra. The sequence continues at coordinate 74,538 of NZ_AP023359.1, read as the reverse complement.
CGAGCCTAACCTACGGTACTGCGATGGTCGAGGTGTCCTCGGTCATCAACGCCCGCAGGAACGACAACCCGTCGACCGCGACGGCATCCCGACTCGCGGCCAGCGGACGCCACACCGACATCGGCACCTCGAGACCCGCCGCGGTGAACGACTCGATACACAGCGGCCCGGCGTAGCCGACGTCCGTCAGCGCGCCGAGAATCGCCGGCCAGTCGAAATGGTCCGCACCCGGCGTACCCCGGTCGTTGGCGCAGACCTGCACGTGGACGAGGCGGTCGCCGGCGGCCCGGAACGCGGCGGCGACGTCGCGCTCCTCGATGTTGACGTGGAACGTGTCCAACGCGATGCCCAGCCCGTCGATGCCGTCGACGACCTCCAGGGTCTGCGCGACGGTGTTCAGCAGGCTGCTGTCGAACCGGTTCAGCGGTTCGAGCGCGAGCGTCACCCCGTGCTCGGCCGCGTAGCCGGCCAGCGGCCGCAGCCGGGTCACCAGCCGGGCCAGCGCGTCGCGTCGGCCGTCGGAGTCCAGTGGCCAGCGCCGGCCCGCCGGGGAGTACAGCGGCCCGGCGACGACGCGGGCGCCGACGGTCGCCGCCGCCCGCACGCAGCCGCGCACGAAGTCGCCGGTACGCCCCAGCACCTCGGCGTCGTCGGTGAGCAGGTCGTGGTCGGGCAGCAGCCCGGCGCAGACGGTCGCCCCGAGCCCGTGGGCGGCGAGCAGGTCGGCGGCGTACGCCGGATCCCAGTCCGTGGTCGACATCATCGGCAGTTCGACGACGTCGAACCCCCAGCCGCTGATCCGCGGCACCAGCCGGGACAGCGCGTCGTCGGTCAACGGCGACACCCACACCCAGGTGTTGACGCCGATCGGGTGCACAGTCATTCAGAAGTCCGCGAAAAGGTAGGGGATCCGGCGGGGGAACAGCAGCCGCAGCTGCGCGGCGGCGTCGTCGGACACGGTGCCGAAGCCGCGCAGCCGCGCCTCGACCGGGTCGAGCACGCCGTAGAGCAGCCCGGACAGGCCGGCGACGGTCAGCGTCGCCACCGGTCCGGGACCGTCGCCGCGACCCACCTCGAGCTGGCCGGAGTGGCCGTCGAGCACGTACCGGCCGGCGACGAACGGGTCGTCGACGACCTCGACGGCGACCCGGCCCGGTCCGGCGGCCATCCCGGCCAGCGCCTCCAGCGACAGCACCCGGGCCATCGGCGCGCCCCGGCGGGGGAAACTCACGTCGACCTCGGTGCGGACGGCCAGGTCGGTCACCCACAACTCCGGTACGTCGTCGGCACCCACCAGCACGCTGGCCAGCGACACCTGGTCGACGTGGCGGGCCAGGAACCGCAGCAGCAGGATGCGTCCCACCGGCCCGGTCACCAGCAGGTCGTCGCCGACCAGTTCACCGCCGTAGCCCTCGATCCGGTACGTCAGCGCGCCGACGACCTCGCCGTCGACGCGGGCGGTGACCAGCCAGCGCGGCTCCAGGTCGCGAAGGATATGCCCGCGCCGCTCCGGGAACACCGCGAACCCGTGCCGTTCGCCGAGCAGGCGCAGGGTCAGGTCGCGGAAGTCGTCGTACCGGTCGGCGACCGGGCCCCACTCGACCTCGCCGGGCAGGTCACGGGGAGCCGGCCCAGGTCGGCCGGGGCGAACGAGGCGCGGCGGGCGCGCGGCATCCCGGCGTAGCCAAATCTCTCATAGAAAGATGGTCTGAAGGGATAAAGAGCGCTGACCACGTGGCCGTCGTCGCGCATGTCGCCGAGCAGCCGGGTCAACAGGGTGCGGGCGTGGCCCTGCCGGCGGGCCAGCGGATCGGTGGAGACCGACGCGATCCCGGCCATGCGGTGTACGACGCCGCGCACGTTCTGCCGCATCGGGATGCCGGCGACGGCGGCCACCGTACGCCCGTCGACCTCGGCGATCAGGTTGATGCTGTCCTCGTTGTACGGCGCGTACCGGCGGGCCCGGTCGAGCCGGTCGGCAGCCGGCGGCGAGGACTCGAAGGCGTACGCGGCCACGGGGAAGGCGGTGGTCAGCCGTTCCTCGGCGTCGACCCGGCGGATGCGCATCAGGCCGGGCCGGTCATGATCGGCACAGTCATGCCGCGAGGCTACCCGGGCGCGATCGTCCCCGGCGGCGCGGGCCGTCGCGGCGGAAAACGCGTTGGTCGGGACGCCGCCCCGGGGTGAGGATCAACGGCATGGCTTCAGCTGGCCCCGACGGCCGCGCCGGAATCGACGCCGCGCTCGTGCGGCGCCTGATCGCCGCACAGTTTCCACAGTGGAGCGACCTGCCGGTGACGCCGGTGGAGGTCGACGGCTGGGACAACCGGACCTACCGGCTGGGCGACGACATGACCGTACGGCTGCCGACCGCCGCCGGCTACGTGCCCGCGGTGGCCAAGGAGAACGAGTGGCTGCCGAGGCTGGCGCCGGCGCTGCCCGTCGCCGTACCACCGGTCCTGGCGATGGGCGAACCGGCCGCCGGTTACCCGTTCCCGTGGTCGGTGCGCGGCTGGCTGCCCGGCGAGACGGCCGACCGTGCGCGCATCGACGACCTGCCGGGGTTCGCGGTCGCGGTGGCCGGATTCGTCCGGGCCCTGCACCGCTGCGACACCACCGGCGGCCCGGCCGCCGGCGAGCACAGCTTCTGGCGCGGAGCCCCGCCGACCCACTACGACGGGCAGACGCGCCGCTGCCTGGCCGCGCTGGCCGGGTACGTCGACACGGCCCGCGCCGCCGCCGTCTGGGACGCCGCCCTGGCCAGCCCGTTCACCGGGATGCCGGTGTGGTTCCACGGCGACATCGCCTCGGGGAACCTGCTGGCCGTCGACGGGAAACTCGCCGCGGTCATCGACTTCGGCACCTCCGGCGTCGGCGACCCGGCCTGCGACCTGGTGATCGCCTGGACGATGTTCTCCGGCGCCAGCCGCGACACGTTCCGGGCGGCGGTCGGCCTGGACGACGGCACCTTGGCACGGGCCCGGGGCTGGGCCCTGTGGAAGGCACTGCTGGTCATGACCGAGTCGCTCGACACCGATCCGGAACGGGTCGGGGTCAACGAGCGGGTGGTCGGCGAGGTCCTCGCCGACCACGACCGCCGCGGCTAGCGCGGACCGGCATGACCAGCCGGTACGTCATGGACGCGGCGGATGCGGTCGCGTTGCTGGGCCGCCTGGCCGACCACGGGGTCGAGGTGTGCGTCGGCGGTGGTTGGGGCGTGGACGCGCTGCTGGGGGAGCAGACCCGGGAGCACTCCGATCTCGACGTGTGGTTGCCCGCCGCTCATCTCGAGCGACTCTTCGTCGCCGTTGCCGGGACCGGTCTTGATCGGATCTTCCCGTGGCCCGGTGACCGGCCGTGGAACTTCGTCCTGCACGACGGCGTGCGGCTGCGGGTCGACCTGCACCTCTACGAGCCGCTTCCGGACGGGATGCTGCACTACGGCTCGGTGGTCGACGGTGTGCTGTTCCCCGCCGAGGCCCTCGCCGGCCGGGGGTTGATCACGGAAGTGCAGGTGAGGTGCGAGGCCGCCGAGTGGTCGGTGCGCTGGCACACGGGCTATCCGCCACGGGAGGTGGATCGGCACGACGTGCCGTTGCTGTGCACCCGCTTCGGGATCGATCTGCCGGAGGCGTTCCGGTAGTACCCGCAGTGCCGCGCCCTGCCGGTGACGTCCGGTCGAAGCCGCCGGCCGGGCACTGCTGGTGCCGGCGCTTCGTGGCTAGTTGGACCAGATGTATCCCGCCAGATGCGATGCTTCCTGAGCCTGGTCCGGACCGAAGACGGCGGCCACCCCGGCGGCGGCCAGGAGGACGACGAAAGACATGACCGTGCTTCGTAGGCGCATGATGACCGCCGATCGAGCGATGTGAATTGATTTCGGGCAGGGTATCACCGCACACCGTACGGCGTCCCTGCCGCGGCCGTGTCCCGAAGGGGGATCGTCATGCCGCCCCGCCGGAGCCTCACGTCGCCTCGGGGCCGGTCGTTCCTAGCTCGTCGCGGCGCCCAGCACCAACGGCAGCGTGAAGAGGAACCAGTCGTTGATGACGTGGGCCCCGGTGGAGACCCAGATGTTCTTCGTGCGGATGTAGGCCAGGGTCAGGATGATCCGGGCCGTGCCGATGACCAGGATGCTCTGGGCGAGATTCCAGTCGTACGTCGGCAGGTGCAGCAGGCCGAAGAACACGGCGGTGATCACCCAGGACAGGAGTACCGCCCGCCGGCGGGACATGCCGCCGCGCTGGACGAACAGATACAGCAGCGCCAGGAACGGCAGGATGGTCAGCAGTTCCTCGCCGAAGAGCTGGATGCCGGAGCGCGGGTAGAACATCGCCAGCTCGAAAGCGGACGCGTGCTCGAGTTCGTTGGACAGCGGGTTGGCCGACACCCCGGAGAAGATCGCCACGATCCCGCCGACGACGAAGGTGACGACCACGTTCAGGGCGGCGAAGCCGAACATGACACCGACATCGCGGCCGGTCACCCGATGGAAGATCGCCTTCCGGTGCCCGCCCGCCGCCCAGACGTACGCGCCCAACGGGATCGCGACGAACAGGATCGCCGGGACGAAGCTCAGGATCGGGCCGGGAAACAGCGGGCCGGTCAGCACCAACGCGGCGAAGCCCACGACGACCGCGGCGACCACCACCGCCCAGCGCCGACCGGGAATCAGGGTCGGCAGCCCGTCGTAGAACGGGAAGTCGCGGCCGTCGGGGCGCTCGATGCGTCGGCCGAAGCGCTGGTGCGAAGGTGGCGTGGCGGCGGTGCGGGCCATGACGTCTCTCCTGTCGTCGACCGGACCGGTGAGCTGGCACGGCGTCGTGCGGACGGCCGTCCGTCACGCGGCCGCGCTGTCGGTGACGTCACGATCACTCTTCCAGCTCAACGGCCGGTCCGCACGGTGGACACGGCCCGCGGCGTCCTACCGACGCCAGCGCAGCGGGCCGGGGTGCAACGACCACACCAGCCGCCGCCACCAGGACCGCTGTGCGCGGAGCGTGGACGTGTACGCCACGGCGTGGTCGGCGGCCCGACGGGCGTCGTCGTCGCTGGCGGCTCCGGGGGCGAACGCGGCGCGGTTGACCAGGTCCGCGAGTTCGTCGAGCGGTGGGAGTGGCGGCCGTACCCGCCCGGCCGGCGGGCTTGCCGCCGGGACGGGACCGGGACCGGCGGTCGGATCCGGCGGCGGCGGGGGCGGGGCGCCGGCGGCGTGGGCCGCGACCTCGGTGGCGGCCAGGTGCGGCGGGGCGGACCGGCCGGCGAGGCGCAGCGCGTCGGTCACCTCGCGCCAGGCGCCGGCGATCCGGTCCGGAGGTGGCCCGTCGGCGAGCCGGCGCCGACGTTGCGCCCGCCGCAGCACGACGACGAGTACCGCCAGGCCGGCAGCCAGCAGGGTGAGCAGGCCGGCACCGCCGGAGGCGAGCAGCGGGCCGGACACCCCGCCCGGCCGTGGCCGGTCGGCCGCCGCCTCGGTGCTGGGTTCGACGGCAGCTGGGTCGGTCGGCTCCGGCTCCTCCGTCGGCGGCGGGGTCGGCTCCTGGGGCGGCGGTCGGAAGTCCTGCTCGACCGGGCGGGGCTGGGTGTCGGGCCGGGGGAGCGGGTCGAACGCGACCCAGCCCGGTCCGGTGAAGTAGACCTCGGGCCAGGCGAACGCGTCGCCGCCGTGGACGGGGCCGGTGCCGGTGGGGCTCTGGAACCCGACGACGACCCGGGTGGGCAGGCCGGTCAGCCGGCCCAGTACGGCGAACGACGCCGCGAACTGTTCGGAGGTGCCGCGCTGCCCGCCGGCGTTGCGCGGGCCGAACAGGAAGAACTCCAGGTTGGGGTAGGCGTGCCCGCTGGGGGCGTCGGCGTCGAGCCGATAGTGGGTGGAGAGGAACTCCTCGATGGCCAGCGCCCGGTCGTAGGGGGCGCCGTTGTCGCTGGCGAGCTGGTCGGCGAGGCGGCGCAGCTGCTCGGGTGTGCCGTCGCCGATCCGTAGCACGCGGGCCACGGCCGGCCCGGCCGGTACGTCGGCGGTCGACAGCAGGTTGAGGTCGGGTCGTTCCCGGGCGGAGGTGACGGTGTACCGCAGCCCCGGGGTGAGGCCCTCGGGGTGGATCAGGGTGCCGGTGTCCTGGTCGTAGGCGACGCGGGCGCCGTCGACCTGCTGCGGGGTCGGCACGGCGGGCAGCAGCCGGCCGGTCAGGTCGGCGACGGTGATCTCCTGACGGACGGTGTCGATGATCGTGTCCGGGTTCGGGGTCGCCGGTGGCAGGATCCGGCCGGCGTTGCGGTAGGTGGCACCGACCCGCCAGGTCACGCCGTCGTAGTCGGACAGGACGGCGAGCCGGATCCGGGTCGGGGCCGCGCCGGTGGCCGGGTCGGTGTCGTCTGGATCGGCCGGCTCGTCGGGGTCGACGCCGCCGCCGTCGCCGGTGCTGCCGCCGGTGTCGAGGGTGGTCACGTCGAACAGCAGCTGTTCGGGGTCGAGCGCCCAGCCGGAGATCCGGATCAGGGGGTTCTCGTCGAGACTGTCGACCTGTGGCGGCTGCACGTACCGGCGCGGGTCGACCGGGGTGCCGCCGACGCGGGTGGCGACGACCGGCGCGACGGCGGCGGCGAGTGCGACGACGACGGCGGCGCCGGCCGCCGTGCCGGCGGCGGCCCGGGCCCGGACCGCGGCGGGGGCCGGGGAACGGCGGTGTCATCGGGGTCCACCGGGTGTTCGGCACGGCTGGGAGTGACCGCGGCCGGGCGGCCGGTCGCCGCCAGCCCGACGACGACGGCGCCGGCGAACGCCACGGTGAGCCAGCCCGCCTGGTCGGCGTTCGGGCCGACGACGTAGACGGCGCCGGCGTAGAGCAGGGTCGGTGGCAGGTAGCCGAGCAGGGGCCGGGCCGCCCGCACCGCCACCTCGGTGCCGGCCAGCCCGGTCAGCCACGCCGCGACCAGCGGCACGATGACCGTGTCGGGCACGGCCTCGACCGGGATCATCGAGGTGAGCAGGCGCGGTATCCCGTTGCGGACCGCGTCGGCGACGAGGGCGCCGAGCGGGTCCGGCAGGTCGGCGCGGCGGGCGGCCAGTTGGAGGGCGAGCAGGGTGTAGCCGGTCATCGCCGCCACCGACAGCGGGGCGACGAGCCAGGACGGCAGGCGCCGGGCGGCGACGCCGACCGCGACCGAGCCGACGGCGGCGCCCCAGATCAGCCGGGGCAGCAGCGGGTCGGCGTAGATGCGCCCCAGGGCCTCGCCGGCGAGGCCGATCATCGCGATCAGGGTGAGGGCGACCGGCAGGTCGCGTGACCATCTCACCACCGGTCCACCCCGTTCCAGGCGGCGGCGAACCGGGGGCCGTCCGCGGCGTCGATGAGAACCACGCCGGCGGTGCCGCCGGGGCCGCCGCCGGTCGGGCGGCCACCTGGTCCGGCCGGTCCGGCCGGCTCGGGGTGACCGGCGGCGGGCGGCTGCGCGGCCGGACCGAAGACCGCGACGACGACCGACGGGTACGCCCCCCGCAGCGCGCCGAGCCGTCCGAGGTCGGCGCGGCCGCCCGGCCCGGTCAGGAAGACCAGGGTGTCGCCGAGCCGCTGCTGCCGCAGCCGGTCGGTCGCGGTACGCAGCGGGTCGTCGTCGCTGCGGTTGCCGGTGCCGCTCCGGCCACCCTGCCGCAGGCCGGCTTCGGTGAGCCGGTCGAGATAGCTGCCCCGCCCGTCGTCGGGGACCACCAGCAGCAGGCTGACGGCGAGGTTTTCCCGGGTCGCGGCGGCGACGACGGACGCGGCCGCCTCGCACGCCGACTCGAACGTGTCGGCGAGCCCGTCGACGACCGGGTGGGCGGCGGCCCGGTTGTCGAGCAGGACCACGATCGTCGGCAGGCTGGTGTCGACGTGTTCCCGGACCATCAGCTCGCCGACGCGGGCGCTGGTGCGCCAGTGCACCCGGCGCAGTTCGTCGCCGACGACGTACTCACGCAGCGAGTCGAACGTGATCGAACCGTGCGGCACCCGGTCGATGCGGCCGTCGAGGCTGCGGGCGACACCGGCCGGCACCGCCGACAGCGGGTGGACGCGCGGATGCACCCAGACGTCGGTGGCCGGGCCGTGCCGGCGCGAGAACCGGACCAGGCCGAGCACGTCGCGGCCGGTGACCCGCAGCGGGCCGACCGGGACCACGCCGCGGCGGTGCGTCGGCACCGGATAGCTGACCGTCGTGTCGTGGCCGGGGCGCAGCCGCAGCAGCGGCACCGCGACCGGCTGCCGCCCGCACCGGTCCTCGGCGACCAGGCCGGCCCGCCGCAGCCGGCCGGCGTTGCGGACGGTGAGCGTCATCGTTGCCGGCTCACCACGGGCGACCCGGTCGGGTTCGGCGACCCGGGTGACGGCGAGCCGGGGCCGTCCGGCGGCGTAGCCGAGGGCACACCCCACGGCGACGGCCGCCGAAGCGCCCAGCAGGGCCAGCTCGGGATATCCGAACCCGAAGCCGGCGGCCAGCAGGACGACGGCGGCGCACAGCAGCGCCAACCCCCGCGACGTCAACCTCATCGGCGGGTCAGGCGCCCGTGGCGCTGAGCTGCCCGGCCGGCAGCGGTACCGGCACCGACCGGACCACGTCGTCGAGCACCTCCAGGGCGGTGCCGCCGTGCAGCTGGGCGTCGGCCGACAGCAGGATGCGGTGGGCGAAGACCGGACCGAGCAGCGCCTTGAGATCCTCGGGCAGCACGTAGCCGCGCCCGTCGACGAGCGCGTACGCGCAGGCGGCGCGGGTCAGGGCGATGACGCCACGGGGGCTCACCCCGACCCGTACGCGCGGGTGGTCGCGGGTCGCGGCGGCCAGCCGTACGGCGTACGTGTAGAGCGGGTCGGCGATGTGGACCCGCTGCGCCATCCGGACCATCTCGCCGACCGTGGTCGTGTCGGTGACCGGTTCCAGCGCCTCGGGGGAGCGGGTCGTCGCACCGCGCAGGACCTCGACCTCGACGGCCTCGTCGGGATAGCCGACCGACAGCTTGACCAGGAAGCGGTCGAGCTGGGCCTCCGGCAGCCGGTAGGTGCCGTCCATCTCGACCGGGTTCTGGGTCGCCACGACCAGGAACGGGCGCGGCACCGGGTGCCGTACGCCGTCGACGGTGACGGTCCGCTCCTCCATCACCTCCAGCAGCGCCGACTGCGTCTTCGGCGACGCCCGGTTGATCTCGTCGGCGATGACGATGTTGGCGAACACCGGACCGGGATGGAACTCGAAGCCGCGGGTGCCCTGGTTGAAGATCGTCACACCGGTCACATCGGACGGCAGCAGGTCCGGGGTGAACTGGATCCGCCGCCACTGCCCGTGCACGCTGGCCGCGACCGCGCGGGCCAGGGTGGTCTTGCCGACCCCGGGTACGTCCTCCAGCAGCACGTGCCCCTGGGCGAACAGCGCGGTCAGCGCCAGCCGTACGACGTCGGGCTTGCCGAGGACCACCGAGCCGACGTTGCCGGCGAGCCGGGTGGCGAGGGCGGCGAAGCCCTGCACCTCGTGCGGTGCGAGCGGCTGCGGGGTGGGTGGCACGGTGGTGCTCCTCGGGTCGGTTCAGCAGTTCGGGAGTACGTTGACGTCGTCGCCGCCGTCGAGGTTGATCCAGACCCAGGGGATGTAGTTGCGGCCCTGGTAGTCGACCTGGATCCACCAGGTGCTCCGCTTGTTGTCGTTGTAGATGTAGGCGTAGACCTCCTCGCCGCGCACCTTGCAGTAGCTGGCCAGCCGGGTGCCGGGGCGGGCCCAGCCGGCCTGCCGGTCGTTGTCCTGTCGGGGCACTTCGAAGACCTCGTTGCCGTTGCGGCCGGCGTGGTCGCGGTCGCAGTAGGTGGCCTCCGCGCCGGAGTCGCCGTTGCGGCAGGTCGCGGTCCCGTACAGGATCTCGGTGGCGCGGCTGCCGGTGGCGGTGCCCGCACCGGCGGCGTTCTCGGCGGTGACGGTGAACCGGTGGGTCGTTCCCGGCCGCACCCCGCGTACGGTCAGCGAGGTGCAGCCGCCGGTCGCGGTCGTCGCCCCGGCGATCGCCAGCGAGCAGGTCGCCCGGCCACCGCCGGCGTCGGTGGTGAACGTGACGGTCACGGTCGTCGCCGTCGCCGCGCTGCCGGTGATCGTGACCTGCGGCGGTGCGACGGTGCGGGCGGTGTCCGTGGCCTCGGGGCCCTCGCCGGCGGCGTTGACCGCCCGGACCCGCACGGTGACGTTCTGGCCGTCGCCGAGCCCTTCGAGGCGGGCGCGGGTGTCGGTGACCTCGGTGCGCCGGCCGCCGGCCTCGACGACGTAGTGGCTGATCGGGCGGCCGTTCGCGACCGCGGCCGCCCATACGACCTGTACGGTCCCGGGCCGGTCGGCGACGGTGGACGCGGCCAGCGACCGCGGCCGACCCGGCGCCGCGTACGGTACGACGGTGTTGCTGACCGGTGACGCCACCGAGGCGGCGCCGTTGGCGCTGACGGCGGAGACGGTGAACGCGTACTGGGTGCCGTATTCGAGTTCGCCGGCCGGGATGACCAGTTCGGTGTTGCGGGCGTCGCCGGCGGGCGCGGTCGCTTCGGCGGAGACGGCGGTCACGGCGTACCGGGCGATGCGGTGACCCTGGCCGTCGGACGCCGGCCACCGCACCACCACGGTCCCGTCGGCGCGTTCCTCGGCGGTGACCTCCGCCGGCGCGTCCGGCACCTCCGAGGTCGGCACGACCGGGTTGCTGGTGCGGGCCGGGCCGGGACCCTGGGCGTTGACGGCGTGGACCGAGAACCGGTAGGTCTGCCCGTTGGTCAGGCCGGTCACCTCGAACGAACGCTGGTTGGCGCCGACCTCGAACGTGCGGCCGTCGCCCTCGACGACGTAGCGGGTGATGGTGGCGCCGTTGGCGGCCGCCGCCTGCCAGGTGACCCGGGCCTGGCTGTCACCGGCCGTCGCGGTGACGCTGCGCGGCGCGCTCGGCTTGTTCACGACCGGCTTCGTGGGCGGGGGAGGGGCCGGCGGGTCCGGCGGCGGGTCGCCGCCGAGGATGTCGTTGGCGTACTTGTCGACGACCCGGACCACGTGTTTGTCGTCGACGACGCGGGCGGTCGACGAGTTCGGGGCGTTGATGAACAGCCGGCCCTCGCGCACCTCCAGGTCGAGGGGACCGTTGGCGCCCTTGACCTCGATCTGGTCGACGAGTTGGCCGGCGAGGTCGAAGGCGTAGACGGTCCCGGTGTCGTCGTCGGCGCAGTAGAACCGGTCGGCGAACGACACCGCCGGCCGCAGCCGCACACCCTGGCCGGGGACCGTGAACTGGCGTACGCCGCCCTCCTCGACGACGTAGATCCGCCGGTCCTCGGCGACGGTGACCGGCACCCGGTCACCGGTGGTGTGGGTCGGCAGCGCACCCGGTCCGCCGGTGGTCAGGGTGACCACCTTCTGGTCGTCGCCGCGGACCGTCGTCAACGTGTTCGCCGTCCGGTCGAGCACGGCGACACCGTCGTCGAGGGCGGAGATCGTCAGGTCGTGGCTGGGTTCGGCGACCGCGACCGTACGGATCTGCTCGGGGCTGACCCCGCCACCGGCGGTGGCGGCGGTCGGCGCGGCCGACGGCAGCGGCGCCGCCGTCACCGCCGAGACGGTGCCCTCGCTCGGTACGGCGATCCACAGCCGGCCGTCGCCGTCGAACGCCCCGCCGGTGATGCCCGGCGGGTAGCGGACGGGCTCGCCGATGGGAACCAGGGTGCGCGGGTCGATCTGCCGGACCAGGCCCTGGACCGCGTCGACGACGAACGCGGCGTCGCCGTGCAGGGCGACACTGACACCGATTCCGGCGGTCGTCGGCGTCGTCGCGGTGATCTGGAGGGTGGCCAGGTCGAGTGAGCTGACCTGCCCGGTGTCGAGGTCACGCAGCAGCAGGAACCGGTCGGTCTGGACCACCTGCATCGGATGGCTGCGGGCCTGCGGCACCCCGACCCGGGTGTCGACCCGGCCGGTCACGCCGTTGACCCGGGCGGCCTCGCCGCGCGTGCTGCTCCACAGCCAGGAGCTGGCGTCGTAGCTGGCCACCGCGTTGTCGGCGGAGCCGAGGCCGAGGACCGTCAGGCCCATCGCGGCGACGAGCGCGACGACGGTGCCGACGGTGACGAGGCCGCCGCGCGGGCGTGACCAGCGGGGTCGGATCCGGTCGCGCCATCCCCGGCCGTCCGCCGGAGCCGCCGTCCCGGTGCCGGTGTCGCCGCCGCCTGTGGTGACCACGTTCAGATGCCTCCCCGTGTGCGGTCGATGTCTCGCCGCACCGCAGTCTGTGTTCCTCCCCGGACCGCAGGCCATCCTATGGCCCCTCCAACTGGGACGGAATCCCGCTGGGCCGGCCTGTGGACAACCACCCGGACGTGACTGTGGACAGCCGGCGGGGCGTGCCGCCATCGATCGGGATCAGCCCGGCGTGGCACCGGACCGGCTGGTGCACACCTGGCCGGAGGTCGCGTACTGCTCGGTCGAATAGACCGCGAGCACCGTGAAACAGTAGTCCAGGCGTGGATTGAGCCCGTTGACGGTGTGGCTGGTCTCGCCGGGGCTGATGGTGGCCATGGCACGCAGCTGCTGACCGGCCCGGCCGCCGGCGACGATGAACGGCACCGTACCGGCGCTCGGATCCTCCCAGGTCACGGTGATGGCGGTGCCGTCGTCGCGGACCCGTACCCCGGTCGGCGGGTCGCCGTCGACGACCGGTCCGGCGGTCGTCGCGGCCGGCGGCGGAGCCGCGGCCGGCGGGTCGTCGCGCAGCACCATGACGGCGGTCACGGTCGCGGACACCGCCGCGACGACCGCGGCGACCATCGCGACGACGACCGGGAGGCGGCCGCGGCCGGCCGCCGGCGGGCCGGCCGGCGGGGGCGCCGGCGGGGGCTCCGGTCGCGGTTCGAGCGGCGGGTACGGCGGCACTTGGCCCACCGCCGGGGCCGGATATGGGCCCGGGCCGTCCAGCGTTTCGACCCCGGGCGGTACGGCCGGCACCGGTGGCGTGCGGGGCGTCGCCGGCGGTGGTCCGCCGGGCTGCTCGCGGGACGGTGCCGTGCCGGGGTGGACCTGGGCGGCGGGTGCGGGCGGCGGGTGGGCGGCACCGGTCGCCGCCACCGGTGGCGGCGGCACCTGGGCCCGGCCGGCCGGTCGCGGCGCCGTGGCCGCGGTCCCGGCGGACATCGGCGGCGCCGGCTGCGACGGTTCGGGCGCCGCCGCCGGCGTCGGGGCCGGCGGAGACTGCGATGGGACCTGCGGCCAACCCTGCGGGGCCGGGGCGTCGTCGCCCAGGTGGGCGCGGGCGGCGCCCACCGCCCAGTGGCCGGCGCCCAGGACGGCGGGCCCGAACCGGGCGACCCGGCCGAAGTTGCGGTTGGCCTCGTGCCGGTTGCCGAGTTCCTCGGCGACCGTGCCGAGCTCGAACGACAGGCCCAACATCAGTGCGTCGGCGTGGCCGTGGCGGCGCTCGCCGGCGGCGATCGCCTCCTCGAGCACCCGCCGGGCCGCGGCCGGGTCGCCGGCCTCGCGGTGTAGCCGGCCGAGCTGGTGGGCCAGCCCGAGGATTTCCGGATGGTCCTCGCCGTACGCCGGGCGGGCCGCGACCAGCGCCTCGGCCAGCAGCCCCCGCGCCGAGTCCAGGTCGCCGGCGTCGCGGAACGCCTGCACGTCACGCCGGACGGCGTCGAAGGGCGAGGGCGATGACACGCCCGCCATGCTCCCCGTCACCCGGCCCCGGTGTCAACGGGGGTCCCCGCACCCGGCGGGGACGGGGCGGCCCCGTTCACCGGACGTTCGGTGAACGGGGCCCTCGCTGCTCCCCGGTGATCAGCTGGTGGTGCCGGTGACGTTGCCGCCGGACCTGGTGACGTAGTAGGTGACGATCTCGCCGCTCCAGAAGTGGAACCGCAGGGTGACCCGGGAGTTGTCGTTGACCTCGGCGAAGAACTCCGGCTTGAGCACGATGTTGTTCGCGGTGTAGTTCGGCGCGAACGTGTGGTCGAACTCCTTGAACGGCGTCCAGTTGTGCGGGCCGGCGTTGCTGCCGTCGGCGTACGTCGCCTCCATCGTGGCGAGCTGGTCGCCGCGGAACGTGGTCGGGATCGTGAACGAACCGGTCGTTCCGGTGGCGTTCTGCAGTACCGGCCGGTCGTAGGTGACGAGGTTGATCCGCCACGGGACGCCCTGGGAGAAGCGGGCCGACAGCACCGCGTTGGTGCCGTACGCCCGGTCGCCGCTCAGCCGGGTCAGCGCGGCGGCGGTCAGTGTCAGCTGGTTGCCGCTGACGGTGTAGTCGGTGCCGCGGACGAGGTCGGTGTTGCCGTGCCGGAGCCCGACGAACGACGTGCCGTTGAGGTTCAGGGTGAGTGACTTGGCGGTGACGGCGCCGGAGCGGGCGGTGAAGACCTGGTCGCTGGAGGCGGTGCCGGACCGGGTGGTCCAGCTCGACTTGATCTGGGCGAACAGTTCGGGGTCGTTCCACTGGTGGGTGTTGCGGTTGAAGTGCTGCCCGTTGTCCCACCACATCGTGGTGATCTGCCTGGCCCGGGCGTAGTGGCCGAGGAACTCGAAGAACTTCAGCTTCTCGCCCTGCTGGATGGTGCCGGTGTGCCGGTCGAAGCCGAGCAGGCCGTACTCGCCGAGGATGACCGGGATGCCGCGGGCGGTGAACGCGGTGTGGATCCGGTCGAAGGCGTCGGTGAGGTCCTGCTGCACCGTGGCGTCGAACCGGGTGCCGCCGGCGACGTTCACGCTGAACGGCCAGTAGCCGTAGAAGTGGTAGGTCGCGATCAGGTTCGGGTCGTCGAGGGCGTCGAACGTGGCGACCAGCTCGTCGATCCGGGCCTGGTCGGACGAGGTGTGCAGGGTCGGTAGGACCAGCAGGCGGGTGGCGTTGTTGCCGCCGGACTGCCGCACGATGCCGTGGAACGACGTGTTCAGTTCGTGCAGCAACGCGGCGTTCTGCGCGTCACCGGAGCTGCCGGTGAACTGGGGTTCGTTGACGCTCTCGAAGACGAGCTTGGGCGAGGAGTTGCGGAAGGTGTTGGCCACCTGGGTCCAGATCGCGTTGTAGCGGGCCAGGACCGTGGTGCGGTTGGCGGGCATGTTCGCGATCCACTGCCACGAGTCGTGATGGATGTTGATCATCACGTAGAAGTCGTCGGCGAGCGCCCAGTCGACGACCTCCTTGACCCGGTTGAGGTAGGTCGGGTTGATCGTGTAGTTCGGCGCCGCCCCGTGGTGCTGGCCCCAGGTGACCGGGATCCGGACGCTCTTGAAGCCCTGGGCCTTGATGTTGTCGAGCAGCTGCGCGGTCACCCGCGGGTTGCCCCACGAGGTCTCGCCGTCGCCGGTGGCGTCGAACGAGTTGCCGAGGTTCCAGCCGGGCTCCATCGCGGCGACGGCCGCGGCCGGGTTGGTCGGGTTGCCGGTCGGCGGTGGCGAGGTCGGCGGCTGGGTGGTCGGCGGAGTGGTGGGGCCGACGCTGCCGGTGCAGGTCACGCCGTTGAGCGCGAACGACGACGGGGCGGTGTTGGCGCCGGTCCAGGAGCCGTTGAAGCCGAACGACACGGTGGCGTTGGTCGCGATGGTGCCGTTGTAGCCGACATTGGTGGCGGTGACGTTGGCGCCGGAGGAGGTGACGTTGGCGTTCCAGGCCTGGGTGACCTGCTGCCCGGACGGGAACGTCCAGGTCAGGCTCCAGTTGTTGATCGTGTCGCCGAGGTTGGTGACGGCGACGTTCGCGGTGAAGCCGCCCGGCCACTGGTTCGGGGCGGTGTAGACGACCCGGCAGCCGGCGGCGGCCTGGGCGCTGACCGCGAATGTCATGCCCAGGGCCGCCAGCAGTACCGACAGGCCGCTCGCGAGCAGGCCGATCCGCCATCGTGTCCGTCTTGTCGTGCTGCGCAACGCGGTCATGGGTGCTCCTCGCCAGGGGGGTGCGTGCCGTTTCGGGGACGGGGTACGGCGGGGCGCCGTACCGATCGCCCTGTTGATCGCGGACGGCGCCCAGACTGACCAGGAGAATAAGTTTGGGATCTAAACTTTGTCAATTGTCTGAACTCTATATGTGCAGGTCTAATGGTGTGCGGATGCGGAGATGGCCGCGTAGGGCATGCTCGCCCATCTCTTCTTCCCGGCTTACGGCTGCCGGCACCCCGGGCTGTCAGCCGGGCAGCGACGCCGTGATGTCCAGCTCCACCAGCTGACCGGGAAACCCGAGCCGGGCCACCCCGACCAGCGTGCTCGCCGTCGTGAACGCCGGCGCCAGCGGCGACGCCAGCAGCCGCCGCCACACCCCGGCCAGCACGGCACCGTCGTCGCTCACCACGTAGATCACGGTGCGTACGACCCGCTCCGGGCCGGCCTCCACCGCGGCCAGCGCGGCCAACGAGTTCGACACCACCTGGTCGACCTGCGCGTCGACGTCGTCCGCTCCGACCAGGGTGCCGTCCGGGCCGAGCGGGCACTGCCCGGCGAGGTACGCGGTGCGGCCCGCCTCCACGACCGTCACGTGGTGGTAGCCGGGGGTGGCGTGCAGGGCCTCGGGGTTGATCCGGGTGATCGTCATCCGGGCAGTCTGCCGGCCGACGGTCACGGACGCCCTCGAATTTGCTGCTCAGCATGGGTGCGGTGGCCGGCGGGCGGGGCGTTGTGCGATGCCCGTACGGCCCGTGTACAGTAATGCCCCGTGCCCCTGAAGGAGGCCGAAGCCGGACGAGGAATCGCCTGGCCGATCTCCGGTAGGGTGGAACGTGTAAGTCCGGGTGGCGGAATGGCAGACGCGCTAGCTTGAGGTGCTAGTGCCCGTATAGGGCGTGGGGGTTCAAGTCCCCCCTCGGACACGTACAGTTACCCCATAGTAATCAGCGTCGGGCCTAGCCTCGACGCTGATTTTGTTTTGGCCGGGGTTGTAGGTGAGGGCGAGTTGTAGCTCGCGGTAGACGGTGCTTTTGTCCTTGCTGTGGGCGTCGCGCAGCGTGTTGCGGAGGTCGTCAAAGGTCCCGACGAGGCGTCGGATGTCGTCCTCGGTAAGGCGATCGGGAGCCTGTTTCTGCGTTGTTGCCTGCTCGCGCTGGGCGAGGGCGGCGGCGCGTTGGGCGTTGACCTCGGCCATCCAGGCGGCGACGGTGGCAGGGTCGCCTCCGGCGTCTGCGACGGCGCGGTACTGGAGGAGTTTGGCGTCGCATGCAGCGATGATCTTGTTCGCGGCGGCGACCTCCGGCGCAGTTGTGCTGGGCTGTCCGGCGTGGGGTTGGGCGGCGTGGAGCCGGCGGATCGTGTCGGTGAGCCGGTGCGGGGCGAACGCCTTGAGGAGCCAGTTGTCGAGTGCGGGGACGATGTCTCGTTCGGCGACGTAGACGTTGCGAGGGTGCTGGACGTGGTTGGCGAGGGCGTACTCGTTGGGGTATCGGCACCGGTAGTAGGCGGTCTCGTGTGCCTGGTGGCTCTGCATTTTGCGTCCGCACAGTCCGCAGATCATGAGGCCGCGAAGCATGTAGTGGCGGCGCGTTTCCCGTTGTCGGGTGCCGGTGCGGCCTCGGCCGCTGGCCGCCATGATCGTCTGCACCAGTTCGAAGTCGTTGACGGTGACGAGCGGCGGATGCGCGATCGTGTCGGACCACACCCAGGAGTCTCTGTCGTTCCAGCGCATCCGGGTCTCGTAGCCGAGAGCGACGTCGTTGACATCGAGGAGTACCTCGTCCTTACGCTGCTTATTCCATACCTGCCGACCGGTGTAGCGGGGGTTGGACAGGATGTTCTTGACGGCGCTCTTGGCCCAGCCTTCGCCGCTGCGGTGAGGGTTACGGGCGGGGTCGGCGGCTGACGGGCAAGGGATGCCGTCGCGGGTGAGCGCCTCGGCGATGGCAAAGTAGCCGTTGTTGGCGAGGTACATGGCGAAGATCCGCCGGACAACCGGCGCGGTGGCCGGATCGGGCTCCAGCTTGTGCAGGCGACGGCCATCGGCGGCCTTGCCCGGGTTCGGGTGCGGTCCGGCGTCGGCGAGGCGGTACCCGTACGGCGGGCGCCCACCGAGGAACCGGCCTTCGATTTTTGCCTGCGAGGTCATGGCGGTGCGGACGCGGACCTTCACGCGGGTCCGTTCGCCCTTGGACATGCCACCGAACACGCTCATGATCAGGTCGTGGGCTTCGGAGTCAGGGTCGATCGCGCCGCCGACCTCGGGTACCCACAGGCCGACGCCGTAGTGGGAGAAGACGGGCATGGTCAGGCTGTACTGGTTGCCGTAGAAGGCCCGTTGGGGCTCACCGACCACGACCGCGTCGAACCCGCGGTTCGAATCGGCGAGGGCGTTGAGCAGCCTGGCGGCGTGTGGGCGCCGCTTCCACGGCAGGGAGCGGGACAGGCCGACGTCGAAGAACTCCGTGACGAGGATGCCGCCGGCTGGTTCGATGAGGCCGGTGGCGCGGGTGAGTTGCCAGTTTCTCGACGCCACTGGGTCTTGTTGGTCCTCGGTGGAGACGCGGCCGTAGAACGCGAATCGTGGGTGTTCTCGTTGGGCGAGCAGGGCGGCGGCAGTACCTTCGATACGAGGTATGTCGATGGTCACCGAACGTGCCTTCCGGGTGTAGTGAGTATGCGTCCGCCGGCCGTCTCGGGATTGGGTGGCCGGCGGACGCGTTGTTGCATAGATCCACGCATATCAGCATGAAGTGATCAAGCGTCGGTAATTTCGGTCGGATTCTGGTGCCCGCTGGCTGATGAGCGTTGCAGCAAGGCCAGCAGCGCGCGAGCCGCAGCATCAGTCAGCTCCGGTTCGGTACGAAATTTGATCGTCGGCGCAGGTCTCGGCGTGGAGGTTTGGGCCGGTTCGTTTGGCGAGCGGTCGTTCATCAGGGCGCGCTCAGGACCAGAACGTCTTCGTGCTGGACGAGCCATTGTGGGTCGCCAGTGGCGATGGCGTCGCGGATGTTCTTCTGCTGAAAAAATGAGGCGCGGGGGATGATCACGCCGTCGCGGACGCCGCAGATCAGGGCGATGCACTCCTCGACCAGTTCCAGGCCGGCGTTGATGCCGGCGGCGGCGACCATGCCGGGGATGTCGATGAGTTCGCCGTGGTGGCGGTAGGGCCGGGCGGTGACGACGACGTGTCCGCCGGGACGCAGCAGCGTACGGCAGCCGGTGAGGATCGCGGTGAACCCGTCGGCCAGTTGGCCGTGGCTGCGGTAGGCGAGGTTGTCCATGCCTCCGTACTTGTGGTGGAGCTTGCGGACCTTGCCGCGCCTTGGGCCGGGTGTGCGGACGTGGCCGTGGGTGGACGGTCCGTATGGCGGTGAGGTGATCACCAGGGAAACCTGGCCGTGCAGGCTTGCCGGCAGCAGTGCCGGCAGCGCGGTCGAGTTCCCGTGGTAGATCTCGCCCCGTCCCGGTGCCCCTGTCTGGACGGTGTGACGGATGTTGTCTGCCGCCTTGGCGACCCACTCGGCTTCGTACTCGACCCCGACGCCGTGCCGGCCGAGGTGCATGGCCTCGACGACGGTGGTGCCGATCCCGGCCATGGGATCGAGCACTACGTCGCCGGGGTTGGTGTAGGTGCGGATGGCGTAGCGGGGGATAGTGGGCAGCATCTTGCCGGGGTGCGTCATCGAGGCTGGGGTGTATCGGCCGCGCCGCAGGTCGCGGGATGGGTGTTGGCCGGTAAGCCAGACGGACCCGAGGTAGCCCTCGGCGAGCAGAGCGGCCAGGTCGGACGCATCGGGGTACGGCGATTCGGAGTCGTGAGGGCCGGCGCTGTGCAACGGCGGACGGGGCTCAGACACAGGCGTTCTCCCCACCGGTGGCGGTGGTGCCGAACACGACCAGGTCCCGGAACGTCGGAATGTGACGGCCGGCGAGCAGGCGCCGGCCGTCGTCGGCTTCGTCGGTGCGTTCCGGGGCCGTGCGGGGCTCGTGTTCGGGCAGCGGGACGAGGACGGCCGGGATGTGCTGGTGGTAGAAGAGGCCGGCGGCGCGGGCGGCGGCGATGACCGTGGCGCGGTGGCTGAACTCGCCCGGCTGAGCCGGCGCGGTGGTGAGTCCGATGAGCAGGAACCCGCTGGGGCGCAGCAGAGGTCGCCAGGTGCTGATCGCGGTGGTGACGTCGTCTGGTGCGAGGCGCTCGGTCGCCTGCGGAAGCGTCGCCAGGATCAGATTGACACCCGATTCGGGCAGGTGAGGCACGTCGCGCTTTTGACGTCCGGACGGTAGGACCCGCAGGCGCAGACCGTGGGGGCCGGTGACCAGCCGGGCCGGTATCCGGTGCAGGTAGGTGGTCGCGGCGAGGGTGGCGGGGTGGGCGTCGAGGTCGAGTACCACGTCACCCGGGTGGGTGTAGCGGTGGATGAGGTGGGCGAGGTGGTTCGAGGACAGTCCGTGCCAGTCCGGTACTCCCCGGCGGGGGTGCGTGGGACGTGGATAGGGGGAAGGAGCAACCCGACCGGTGCCGGCGCAGGCCGGTCGTCGGGAGCGGTGAAGTTGGGCTTCGGCATGGGCATGTGGGCCACGTCCGCCGACAAGCGCTGACACTAAGGGATTACAGATCCGGGCCTCGGATTGGAAACCCGAGCCCGACCTCACCCGTGTCAGACCTCTCCCCTGCCGTTCTCTGGCCTGCTCTGGGAGTGTTTGCTGCTCGGACTGACAGGTCTCCGAGCGCTGCGGATGAGCGCATCAGGCCCCATAGCCGCGAATAGGCAGGTAGGCCGACCTGCTCAAACGTGCCCGACGCGATGGCGGAGCGGGGTAGGTTTGCTGGTGTTGGGGGTAGGCCGGCGAATTTGATGGGTTGTCGCCGGGCAGCGTCCGGGGTGCCAGGCCGGCGTGCGCCGGCCCGGCACCCCGGACGCTCGTTGGAACATCGGCAGACTGTGAGCGATGAGGCTCCGCACGAGCCTCATCGCGGCGTGGGCCTGTCACCGGATCCGTCGCTGCCGCCTAAGGTGCCTGCCTGGGTCTGGAAGCGGTCGGTCAGCATCGGGTCACGGTCGAGATATCGTTGGTCGCCGGGCAGCAACGGGTCGGCGATCCATTGATGCCGGGAGGCTCCGCTGCTTCACGCCTCGCGCTTCCTCCCCGCGCTTGCAGTCCCGGCCATCCGCGGGCTGCGCCACGGTGCGGTGAGAGCCCTTGCCTTCAGCGAATCCACGGGTCGGCTTGTGCGTGACGCTCGTATCGGGCGTTCAGCGTCTCGGGCGAATCGATGTCGTCGGTGATGAGTTGAAAGTCACCGTCAGGGAGTCCAGCGCGTGCAAGGAAGTAGATCGCGTGTCCGATGTCGGCGTACTTCGAGGTAGGCAGGTCGTCGGGCAGCTCAAGCTTGATCCACCGTCGTGCCATGTTTTCTCCTGTCGTTAAGTGCCCCTTGAAGAAGCAGGTCAGCGTGGCGGGGCTCGGCTGAGGGCAAAGGAATCCGAGTCGGTCTCGGTGTGTCGCGCGGACACGTGGTAGGGCCTCCGGGTACGGCTGTGGTTGTCGAAGCCATGCCATCCCGAAGGCCCTACAGTGAGTTTCTACCTGGTCTGCGGCCAGGCCGTCGCCCCGCCCCCCGCTCCCGTCCCGGAGCACCTGCCCACGCCGTTCCCGCCGCTACCCGTCCGACACCACCGACACCGAATGGCAGCTGATCGCTGCGTATTTGCCCGCCGTCGGCACCGGCGGGCAAGGCGGGCGGCCCGGGTCACCTGCCCGCGTCGCGACATCGTCGACGCCATCCGCTACCTCGACCACAACAGCTGCGTATGGCGCGCACTGCCGGTCGACTTCCCACCCTGGCCGACCGTCTACCACTACTTCCGCACCTGGACCCGCGACGGCACCCTCACCCGCCTGCACAACGGCCTCCGCGAACAGATCCGCACCGCCGAAGGCCGCAACCCCACCCCGACCGCGGCGATCATGGACTCACAGTCCGTCCGCGCCGCCGACACCGTCGCCAGGACCAGCCGCGGCTACGACGCCGGCAAGAAGGTCAACGGCCGCAAGCGCCACATCGTCGTGGACACCACCGGCCTGCTACTGGTCATCCTGGTCACCACCGGCGCCGTGCAGGACCGCCACGCAGCCCGCCTGCTGCTGTGGGCCGTACGCGGCTGTTTCACCCGCGTGACCGCGATCTGGGCCGACGCGGGCTACACCGGCCAACTCGTCGACTGGGCCACCGACACCCTCGGCCTGACGGTCCAGATCGTGCGCAAGCTCGCCGGCCAGGTCGGCTTCCAGGTCCTGCACCGCAGATGGGTCGTGGAGCGAACGCTGTCCTGGATCATCCGCTGCCGTCGTACCGTCCGCGACTACGAACGCCATCCCGCACACCACGCCGCGATGGTCCAGTGGGCCATGGTCATCGTGATGACCCGACGCCTGGCCAGATACCACCACACCGGCCGACTCCAACCCGCCATCCACACACGCTGACCAGGGTCTTCAACGAGCACTCAGACCTGATCGGGCATCTTCGGCATTTCGATTGTTGGTGGTGGTTGTTGGGCGGTGCGGAGGGTGATGGCGGTGGGCGTTTTGGTATGTCACATGCCGCTCGTCCTGACAGCTTGTAATGGACTATTGATCTTTCGTGTTGTCGATCTCTACGGTGCGTCTGCGCTGTTGTCGATGCTCACGGGGGTTTGCGGTGTTGGACGGAACGGGTTCCTCGCGCCTGATTTCGATGGTCCATCGGGTGGCTCGGCGGCTGGTGCTAGCTGTGGCGGTGCTGGTCGCGGTCACGCTTTTGCCATACGTCCCGGCGTGGGCGGAGCCGGGTGCGGCGGGGTTGCCGCAGGAGCGGTCGACACCGGTGACGCAGGTGAGGCCGAAGAACGCGCCGTCGCCGGGGCAGACGGAGGAGGATCTGTGGACTCCGCCGGCGCCGATCGAGTGGCCGGACGCCGCGTCGGTGGTGGTGGAGGTGGAACCGGAGGGCGATCCGGTCGACGTGGGCGGGTTGCCGGTGGCGGCGCGGCCGGTCGCGGCCGTCGCGGGCCGGTCGGCGTCGGATGCGGGTGATGTGCCCGGCCGGGTCCGGGTGGAGGTGCTGGACCGGTCGGCGGCCGAGGCGGCTGGTGCTGCGGTGCTGATGCGGGTTTCGCGCGCGGATGGTGAGACCGGTGACGGTGCGGCGCGGCTCGAGGTCGGCTACGGCGACCTGGTGGAGGCGTTTGGTGGGGCGTATGGGGGCCGGCTGCGTCTGGTGCTGCTTCCCGAGTGCGCGGCCGAGCCCGTCGAGGAGTCGGACTGCCCTGGGGTGATCGATCTGGGATCGGTCAACGACCCGGTCGGCGGGGTGGTGTCCGCTGACCTGCCGGTCGTATCGGAGCCGGCCCGGTCCGGGAGCGGTCTGCTCTCGGGTTCTGGTGGTGTGGTGGCGTTGATGGCGGGGTCGGCGTCGGCGGCGGGCACGTTTCAGAAGTCGTCGCTGGCGTCGTCGGCGTCGTGGCAGGCGGGGCAGTCCGGTGGCGGGTTCACGTGGTCGTATCCGGTGCGGGTGCCGCCGGCGCCGGGCGGCCTGGCGCCGGAAATCTCGTTCACGTATTCGTCGGCTTCGGTGGATGGTCGTACGAACGGGGAGAACACGCAGCCGTCGTGGATGGGGGAGGGCTGGTCGTTCGAGGCGCCGTTCATCGAGCGGTCGTATCGGGCGTGTGCGGAGGATCTGGCGAACAGTCCGCGGTGGACGAACGCGACGGCGGACCTGTGCTGGCGGGATCAGAACGCGACGTTGTCGATGGGCGGGCGGTCGTCGGAGATCATCCTGGGTGATGACGGCCGGTGGCGGCTGGCCGACGACGACGGGTCGCGGCTGGAGTTGCTGACGTCGGGGACGGTGACCGGCTATCACAACAACGAGCACTGGCGGTTGACGACGTCCGACGGGACGCAGTACTGGTTCGGTCGTACCCGGTTGCCGGGCTGGTCGTCGGGGGTGCGGGAGACCGGTTCGGTGTGGGGTGTGCCGGTGTTCTCCAACCACAACGGCGAGCCGTGCCTGTCGACGACGAACTTCCTGGCGTCGCGGTGCCAGATGGCGTGGCGGTGGAACCTGGACTACGTCGTGGACACCAGCGGCAACTCGATGTCGTACTGGTACAACCGGGTCGGGAACGTGACGGCGCTGGTCGGTCGGCAGGAGTGGCAGACCGGCTACCACCGTGACGGTTGGCTGGGGCGGATCGAGTACGGCACCCGGGCCGGGTCGGAGCTGCCGGGCACGCCGCCGATGCAGGTGGTGTTCGCCGGCGGGGACCGCTGCCTGACGTCGTGTGGGACGCAGGCAAGCCCGAACACGGCGAACTGGCCCGATACGCCGTGGGACCTGAAGTGCACGGGTAACCCGTGTCCGAACAACATGTCGCCGACGTTCTGGTCATCGCACCGGCTGGCGTCGGTGACGACGCAGGTCAAGGTCGGCGGCAGCTACCAGGACGTTGATCACTGGACGATGGGGCACACGTTCCCGGCCACGATGGAGAGCGCGGCGCTGACGTTCCCGTCGTTGTGGCTGGACCGGATCAAGCACGAGGGCCGCGTCGGCGGTACGGCGTCGGTGCCGGACGTGACGACCGCCGGGACCCGGTATGCCAACCGTACCGATCACAACGTGTCGGCCGGGGTGGCGCTGACGAACAAGTACCGGCTCACCAGGCTGACCCTGGGCACCGGCGGCTACGTCAACATCACCTACGAGAACTCGGACTGCACCGCGACGTCGCTGCCCGACCCGGACCACAACGCCAAGCGCTGCTTTCCCCAGCGGTACACACCGCCCGGGTCCCCGGCGGGTTGGGCGTGGTGGAACAAGTACCGGGTCACCCAGGTTACCGAGGAGGACGCGGTCGGCGGATCACCGCTGGTGGTGCACAAGTACGCGTACTCCACGGCGGGCTCGTCGACAGACGTGTTGTGGCATCACGACGACGCGGCCTGGTCGCTGCCGCTGGACAAGCGCAGCTGGTCGGACTTCCGTGGCTGGCCGACCGTCACCGTCACCAAGGGCGCCGACGGCGGAACGAAGACGGAGTCGAAGTACCTGTACTTCCGGGGCATGCACGGCGACCGCACCGATGCCGGTGAGGGTACCCGGACGGCGACGGTCACGGCCTCGTCCGGTGTCGCGGTCAACGACGAGAACTCGTACGCGGGCATGCTGCGTGAGGAGACCCATTACGCCTCGCCGGGCGGGCAGGCGTTGTTCAAGACCTTGTACGGGCCGTGGCGGCAGCAGACCGGTCAACGTGTCGAACCTGCCACGCACGCCCAACCGACGACGTTCCGCTCGTATTACGTCGGCGTGCAGCACGAGAATGACTACGAGTGGATCGCCGCCACATCCAGTTGGCGCCAACGCAACATCGTCCGCACCTTCGACAGCACGTACGGCATGGTGTCGCAGATCGAGGACCACGGCGACGCGGCGGTGACCGGCGATGAGACCTGTACCCGTTACGAGTACACCCGCAACTCGATCCCGTGGAATACCAGCCCCTGGATCACCGACACCGTCTCCCGCACCGAGTCCGTCGGAGTCGCCTGCTCCACCACGCCCACCTATCCGCAGGACCTTCTGTCCGACGGCCGCACCTACTACGACGGTGCCACCAGCCACACGACCGCCCCGACCAAGGGCCTGGTCACCAAGGCCGAGAACGCGGCCTCGCACACCGGTACCACGCCCGGCTACATCACCACCTCGACCGCCACCTACGACGCGCTCGGCCGGTCCCTGAGCACCAGCGACGCATTGGGGCGAACCTCCACCACCGTCTACACCCCGGCCACCGGCGTCCCAACCAGCATCACCGAGAGCAACCCGGCCGGACACGCCACCACCACGAACCTCGACATCCATCGGGGTCAGCCGACGACAGTTGTCGACCCGAACGGCAGGACGTCGACCGCCAACTACGACCCGCTGGGCCGGCTGACCAAGGTCTGGCTGCCCGGAACCGCGACCAGCGGCACACCCGACACCGAGTACACCTACACGCTCAGCGCCTCGGCCCCCAACCATATCCAGGCCCAACAGATCGGCCCGAACGGAAATCGGATCAGCTCGTTCGAGATCTACGACGGCCTGATGCGTCCCCGTCAGACCCAGACGACGGCACCGGACGGCAAGCGCGTCATCGCCGACACCCAGTACGACTCTCGCGGCCTGCCGGTCAAGGTCTCCACCTTCTACAACGACGCCTCTGGCCCCACCGCGACCCTGGCCGGGGTCACCGACTCCCTCGTCAACACCCAGACCCGCTACACCCACGACGGCCTGGAACGCGTCACCGCCGAAGCCCTCTGGTCGCTCAACACCCTGAAGTGGCAGACCACCAGCACCTACGACGGCGACCGCGTCAACGTCACCCCACCCGCTGGCGGCACCGCCACCACCACCATCGACGACATCTTCGGCCGCATGACCGCGCTGCGCCGCTACACCGCCGCGACCCCGACCGGCACCTACGACCAGACCACCTACACCTACGACAAGGCCGACCAGCTCGTCGGCGTCACCGATCCAGCCGGTAACGACTGGACCTACAGCTACGACCTGCGCGGCCGGCAGACGTCCCGCACCGACCCCGACGCCGGGACCACCACCTCTACCTACGACAACGCCGGCCAATTGATCACCACCACCGACAGCCGCGGCGAGATCCTGCACAACACCTACGACAGCCTCGGCCGCCGCACCCACCTGCGCGACGATTCCGCCACCGGAACGCTGCGCGCCTCCTGGCTGTACGACACCATCGCCGACGGCCTACCCACCTCGTCGACCCGGTATGTCGGCACCGACCAGTACACCGTCGGCGTCACCGGCTACACCGACCGGTACGCACCCATCGGCAACACCGTCTCCATCCCCGCCAGCGAAGGCAACCTCGCCGGCAGCCACACCATCACCTACACCTACAAACCCAACGGCGCGCCCGCTACCACGGCCCTGCCCGCTGTCGGTGGCCTGCCCGCAGAGAACCTTGCCTACGCCTACAACAACGCCGGCCTGCCCACCACGCTGACGACCCCCGCCACCGGCTATGTCAACGACACCGCCTACCACTGGGACGGCCAGGTCAAGGAACTGACCTACCGGAACACCGCCAACCGGCGCGTTCGCATCAACAAGCAGGTCGACCCGGCCAGCCGCCGGCTGACCCAGATCGGCATCGACAGCGAACACCCCACCACCGCCGGAACCTTCACCAACCGCGCCGCCACCAACTACTACACCAACCCGGCCGGCAACATCACCGCCCTGGTCCACAGCACCGACACCGTCGTCGATCAGGTCGAGTGCTTCCGCTACGACCACCTACGCCGGCTCACCAGCGCCTGGACCGAAGCCGCCCACGGCTGCACCACCCCACAGCGCGCCGGCGCGGACCCCTACCGGCTGTCCTGGACCTACGACAACGTCGGCAACCGGGTAACCCAGACCAGCCACACCGCGACCGGCTCCACCACCGCCACCTCCACCTACCCCACCCCCGGCGGGCCCCAGCCACACGCGCTCACCCAGGTCGCCCACACCGGCCAGGTCACCCACACCAACAGCTACACCTACGACACCGCCGGCAACACCACCACCCGCACCATCGACGGCACCACCCAGACCCTCACCTGGGACCCCGAAGGCCGCCTCGTCACCACCACCCAGACCGGCCTGACCACCAGCTACCTCTACGACGCCGACGGCAACCGCCTCATCCGCCGCGACAACACCGGCACCACCCTCTACCTCGGCCAAAACGAACTCCTCCTCAAACCCGACAACCAGGTCGACGGCACCCGCTACTACACCCACGCCGGCAACACCGTCGCCGTGCGCACCGTCACCGGCGTTACCCGCCTCGCCACCGACCACCACGGCACCCACACCCACGCCATCGACAGCAACACCAGCCCTGCCACCATCAACCGCCGACGCACCCTGCCCTTCGGCGAACCCAACGGCACCACCCCCACGGAATGGCCCGGCACCCGCGGCTACCTCGGCGCACCCACCGACCCCACCGGCCTCACCCACCTCGGCGCCCGCGAATACGACCCCACCACCGGCCGCTTCATCTCCGTCGACCCATTGTTCGTGTCCGGCGATCCGGGGCAACACAATGCGTATCAGTACAGCAGAAACAGCCCGGTCACTTTCAGTGACCCGACCGGTCTGAGGGTTCCGCCAGAGGACCTAGGAATGCTTGGTGGCTACAGCGGCAACGGCAGTAGTGGGCGAGCCGGTAGCGGCCCGTACGCCGGCGGCAGCGATTGGGCAACTGGTGGCCGTAGTGGTAGTGGTCACAAGGCAAAAATTGGTAAAGTGGTAAAACGGGATGACGATCTAGTTCGGATCGGTAAGCACGTCGTGGTGCACAGGAATGATCCGAACTACCAAGCTCTCCAGGAAGCTTACGATTACTACTCTGGATGGCGTAATTGCTTCTGGTTGTGCACGGAGTACAAAATTTGGGGCGATATATGCATGTCCACGGATCTGTGTCCCGAGGACTTTGCTGCGGACGTCCTGGATCTGACGCTGCAAATCAACGGCCAAGGGCTATTTGACGGTGTTGGGCAAATCCTGTTCGGCAGCATTGGTGCGGATGACGGCTTTACCCGCAGCCTAACGAACCCTGCCTCAATGCAGGGCGCAACTGAAGCCGAGGTTCGAGCAATGGTTCCGAGAGACTGGAAGGAGCAGCCTCTTGGGAAGGGTGAGGGGAGGAGGTTTGGTACTCCCCCCACTAGGAACAAGGCGTTCGGTGAACGAGGTTGGGTCGAGTTCAACCGTGGCGTTCCAAACTCCGCTGATCCATTGCATCAGGCGCCCTTTATTCGAGTAACTGTCGGCGGGTTGAATTATCGAGCTGCCGCAAAGGGCAACCCGGCAATCGAGAAAGGTCAGGGCCTACAGATCATCAGTAATGGGAATCCTGGGCCCGGCCTCAAGGGTGCACGCGACATCCTCAGGAGAGGACCGTTCAGGCGGTAGCCTCTATTGCTGAGATCCATGCCAGCACCACCGGCTGTGGTGGGGTGCCAGCGATCCGGTCACTGATGCCGGCCTGGTCCCCGCCGCCGGCCGTGGGAAGTAAGCCAACATCAGGTCGAAGAGGCTCGTCATGTGAATGGCCATTGAGATCAGCTCTGACCCACCTCTTGTGCTGCGGTGGCGGGTAGTCTTGGCGCACCCGACGCCGTGTAGTTCCACCTGTGCGAGACCGTCGAGAAGTGCGTCGCCGCCCACCGAGGAACTACTTATCCCGCCGGCCCGCTAGTGCGGCAAGGGGCTGCACCCCTACTTCGGCCACCTGCGCCGGCAGTGGAATGAGGCTACAGCGGGGTCCGGACCAGATTCGCGACCGACCGGCCAGCCTTGAGCAGACCGAAAACCTTACGAAGGAACTCGGGTGTGTATCTCCTCGGCATGTCTCCTCAATGATGAAAAGCCTGAAGAGTCAACCAACCCGGCTCCATCGGAACCGGGACTCATCAGACTCTCCATCGAACCCACGGCTTGACAGTGAATCGGTTGAGATGTAGCCCGCGCCAGGCAAGTGGAGGGGCGACCCCTTGTGGCGGGCGGAGACGGACTTCGGATCCCGCGTAAGCGTCGGCTTGCTTTTAGATTTGCCGCGACCAACACGCTAGTCCTCAGCCTCTACTGCGTTGGATGCTTGACGAGTAAGAAGCTCCCAGGCTTCAGTTTGTGTCAACGTGACCATTCGGCGTCTGCCGTCTGGTGTCTCCATCCAGCTCGCCGGGTCGTGCAACGTGTCGTGCAGGCTGGCCCCGCTGATCGGCTCCGCGTCATGCCGACGGTCGAGTGTCGGCTCCTCGGTCAGCTCGATCCAGCCTCGTTCAATCAAGTTCAGGACGACCGACGCGAAGTGCGGGATCAGCTGCCGCTTAGCGGCAGCGTCTAGCTTGGATGGAATGGTGGTGTCGCGCGTCTTCGCCCACTCCAATCGTGCGCCGTACTCATCGATGACGTTGTTAAGGTATGCCTCCTCGACTGCGGTAACCATCACAGCGAACTGCTCTAACGTCAATTCATCCCATACATGCACCCACCCATTATGCGCTGCGGCAGAGAGTGGGGGAGGGGGAGTGTCCTGGGATTGGTTGACTCGCGAGGTTGAGTGGTTCGGCTCTGTTACGTTGAGTATGGGCTTGATCGACTACGGGCTTAACAGTCTAGGAGCGTCAGGTGATCCCGCTCCAGCCACGACTCGAAGCCCACATGCCCGCCGATCGTGGCCGACCACCACAGGCCCGTGTTGTTGCGCTGCCCCGGTACGCCGGGAACGAACGCACCGGCGGCACCAACTCGAACGCCACCCCGGCCACCACGTCCAGGTCCTCCCGCAGCTCCCGCCCGTCCGGGCCGACGTACGCCACAACGAACCCGGACAACGAGGCAGGCGCCGAACCCCGCAGCGCCACCAGACCGCCCAAACCCGCCCGCCTCCCCCTGATCCAGAGCTGTCCAAGGCTAGCGACGGCCCGGACGGCAGCACGCACCCGGGCGGATCAAGTTCAGTGAGAACGGATCAACTCTACTGAAAACCCACAGCCACCTGGTTGAACAAGATTCTCAACGGGCTGAACATGCAGGCCAGAGCACCTTGGGCGTCGGCTGTTGGCAGCGCATGGATCGCCGACGCCATCGGCGACAGGTTGAACAAGATCCTCACTCGCTTTGCGCAAGATCGCCTTTTGCTTGAACGTGCCGGGCTGACCGTCTCGGGCTTTGAACAAGATCGCGATGAGGCGCGGTACGCCCGGCGGGAGCCCTCGTGACCGTCCCGCTTCACCCCGTGGCTGCGTCATAGGCGGCGCGTGTTCGAAGGTGCCGCCTCGACGCGGCTGCGGCCGGCGTGAAGGGCCTTGAACAGCCTGACCACGGGTTGCGCACCCCGGAACGGGGTGTCCGCTGGTTGACACCGAGACGCATCGAAGGGGATCGGCGACGGCCGGGTTGAACACGTGTCGAGACACCTAGAACAAGATCACGACTGTTCATGATCTGTTCAAAGGCCCTGGTGGCGTGGTGGCACAGCGCCGACCGGCACTCCCGCCGGTCGGCACACGGTCATTACGAGGGAGCGCCACCATGGACCGTCGTCCCCCCGCCACCGAGCCAGCCGCTTCCCGGCGCGGTGAGACGCTTCTCAACGACATCGAGTACCGATTCCGGCTGCTGGGGCAGGGACCGAGCCCGCTGTCGGTGAACGGCCGCAGCCTCGGCCAGGGCCTGCCCCGCCGGGCCATCGCCCTGCCCGAGCTGTCGGCGATCCTGATGCACCCGTCTTGCGACTACGCCGCCCGGGACGTGGCGTGGAGGCTGCTGGTGCAGCGTGCCCGTACCGGTGACCCGGCGTGGCGTGCCGGTGCGGTCGGTGTCGCGTTGCCGGGTCTGAGGTTCAAGGCGTACCTGCTGTCCAAGCTGTTCACCGGTGACGTACAGGCCGCCATCGTCGAGCACTTCCTTCGCGCTCTCGGCACGGTCGATGTGGACCGGCCGGGTGTGGTCGGAAATCTGTTGTCGGCGGCGTTCTCCAAGGCCCGTGCCGAGCTGCGCGAGCAGGAGCCCGCGTTGTCCGGGGCGCCGAACCACGCGCCGGGGGCGGTGTTGCCGCCGGCCCCGTACGGTCACCCGGATCTCGTTCTCGCCCGCGCGGTCAACGCCGGGGTCATCACCGTCGGGGAGGCGGAGCTGATCGGCGCGACGTACCTGGAGGAGGTCAGCCTCACCGCGTACGCCGAACGCACCGGCCAGCCCCGCTGGAACCTCTACAAGCGCCGCACCGCCGCCGTCGCCCGGCTCAAGGCCGCGATCGAGTCCGGCGAGTTGTCCGACCCGTACGCCGACGTGATCAACGAGGCCACCGGAACCTTGGTCCTGGACGTACCCGCCGTGCGGAAGCGCCCGTAGGTAACCCGTCTGAGCTGCGGCTTTCCAATCCGAGGCTCGGATTTGTAATCCCCTAGTGCGGGACTCTTCCGCGCAGGTGACCTGTTCCGACCGGACCCGCTGACGGCGCTGACACCCCGCACGGTCCCCGGCCCAACCGCCACTTCTGGTGAGGAGGACGGCCACGCCGGTCGGCACCACAGGTCACCCACGAGCGCACCGCCCGGTCCCGCCTTTGCCACCCACTCGCGCACCCACGCCCCGCTGCGGCTGCGTCGGCGCGCGCATCGGAGGTGCCCCATCCCATGAACCACGTCCCCTTCCCACGCCCCGAGGCGGCGGTCCGCCGCCTCGGGGCGGGCAGGCGCGGACGGCCTTCCGTCCGCCGCCTGCTCCGATACCGTCCTCGGACTGTCCGCGCCGCCCTGGTCCTACTCAATACCGCCGCGGTGGCTGCAGTCCTCGTCGCTGTGCCGACCGTGGCGTGGGCGGCCGAGCCCGCAGCGGTGGTGCTGGCCGCCGAGTCGATCGAACAGGTCGCCAACAACATCCGTACCTGGCTCGTCGGCATCCTGGTCGCGGTCGCCACCCTGTTCCTCACCGTCGGCGGCGTGCGTTACCTGGCCGCCAACGGCGACCCCGGCGAGGTCGAGAAGGCCAAGCTCGCGCTGCGGTCCGCCGCGATCGGCTACGCCCTCGCACTGCTTGCGCCGCTGTTCGTGACCATCGTCGACGCATGGGTGGCCTGATGACCGCCCTCGCGATCCGATCCCGCCGCCAGTTCCGACCGGTGGCGTTGCTGCTGCTCGGCGTGGTGATCCTCGCCGGCCTTGCCCTGACCTGGGCCGGGCCGGCGCATGCCGAGCCGAGCCCGGCACCCGGCCCGCCCTCTACCGCACCCGGCACGCCGCCAACGCCCGGCGTGCCTGACCCTGGCGTCCGCCCGCCGGGGGTGGAACCGTCTCCCTCCGCGCCAGCCGCGCCGGCACCCACGCCCGGCCCGGCCCCGACTCCCGGTCAGCCTTCTGTTGAAGATGATCCGGACTGGTACGACATCGGGGGCCAGATCCACAAGGCCGTGGTCGACCTGGTCGTGTGGGCTGCCGAGCAGGCACTCCAGCCGGTGATGGAAGCCCTCGGCGCATCGTGGCTGTCCACCCCCGACCTCACCAACAACGAGCACGTCAGGGCGATCTGGACGACCAGCCTGATCACCGCCAACGGCGTCCTGGTGCTGTTCATCGTTGCCGGAGGGTTCCTGGTCACCGCCCGGGAGACCTTGCAGACCCAGTACGGCCTCAAGCAGGTGCTACCCCGCATCGCCCTGGGCGTGGTCCTGGCCAATTGCAGCCTGGTCATCGGCGAGAAGGCCATCACGCTGACCAACGCGCTGACCGTGGCCATCGCCGGCAACACGATCGACGGCCCGACCGCCGCGACCGCGATCCGGCAGATCGTGGACAACGCCCTGCAAGGCCACGGTTTCCTGATGGCGCTGATGGCCATCGCTGTGATCGTGATGTGCCTCGTCCTGGAGTTCACGTTCGTCCTGCGACTGGCGGCGCTGGTCATCCTGCTCGGGTTCGCCCCGGCGGCGTTGATCTGCCACGCCAGCCCGTTGACCGAGGGTGTGGCCCACCTGTGGTGGCGCTGCGTCCTGGCCTGCCTCGGCCTGCAACTCGCCCAGGCCATCGTCGTCATGGCCAGCATCAAGGTGTTCCTCACCCCCGCCGGGCCGACCGTGATGGGCATACCAGCGACCGGGCAAGGGCTCCTCGGCGTCATTGTGTGCCTGACGATGCTGTGGCTGCTGATCAAGCTGCCGGGCTGGATGCGGCAGTTCATCCTCGGCCCGCTCGGACAGAGCAACGGCCGAGGACTGATCGGCCAGCTCGTCCAGACCTTCGTCATGATCAAGACGCTCGGTGCGGCGGCCGGCGTCCTGGGCGGCGCGAGCGCGGCCCGGAACGCCGGACGGACGGCACCTCGTCCACCCGGCCCTCGTCCATCGCCCGGCGGCCCACGTCCGCCCCGTCCACCGCGCCCGCCCCGTCCCGGGCCGACTCCCGTCCCGCCGTCCCCGCCGGGACCGACGGCCTTCAGCCATGCCCCAGTCACCCACACGCCGCTACCCGCGCCGGCCGGGACGAACGCCGTCCCCACCTTCAGCCACCCAGCAGTCCCGTCCACCCCGACGCCTGCACCGTCCGGCGGTGTCCCGGCCGCGCAGTTCTCCCACCCAGCCCCGCCCCACCCGAGCCCGCCGTCCCCGACCACCCCACCGGCCCGAGTCGCCTTCAGCGACGCCACGACCACGACACCGAGAGCAACACCCGGCGGCACGGCACCGGCAGTGACGTTCTCGGCCGCACCAGCGCCGCAGAACGCGCCGCGCCGGCCACCTACCCCGGTCACGCCGGTGTTCTCCGCAGCTCCGGCCACACCGAGAGCCGGCGGGTCACGACGAGCTTCGACCCCCGGGACACGGCCCACGGCGGCCCAGCGCGCCACCCCGAGCGGGCAAGCCGCCGCCAACGCGAGCACCGCCGCCCGACGAGCACCGGCCACCAACACACCCCGGCCTCGTCCACCGGACTCGTCCGTCCCACCGTCCACGGACGGTCGCCGGTCAGCGTCCCCGCCGCCGCGCCTGTCCCCGGCCGCTGGCGCGACGCCGGTGGGTCCGACCGCCGTCCGTACCGGGCCGCCCCCGTCCCCGCCGTCCCCACCGCCGGCTCGATCGCCCGGTCCGGTGCGGCGCTCGTCATCGAGACCGAGAGGTGATCAGCGATGAGCCGCCATGCCGACGAGGCCCCGATGAGGGCTCGGGTTCCCGCAGACATCGAACGCCCTGATCGGATTGCGTTCGGCCTGTCGGGACGCCAGTTGGTGATCCTGGCCGTCACGGGTCTGCTGCTCTACGCGGCGTGGACGGCGGTCGCCACGGTGGTGCATCCGCTGGTGTTCGCCGCAGGTGGGCTGCCGGTTGCCGCTGGGGCGTACCTGCTCGCGGTCGGCCGCCGTGACGGCAGCAGTCTCGACGCCTGGGTCCTCGCGGCGCTGCGGCACCGCCGCAGTCCGCGGCGGCTCGTGCCGGCCGATGGGCCGGTCATCCCGGCTCCGGCATGGGTTGCCACCACCGCCGGGCCGGGTGACCGGCTACCGCTGCCCGCACCGCTGCGGCTGCCCGCGAAGGGCATGACCGGCGACGGGCTGATCGATCTCGGGGCGGACGGCACCACCGGCCTGGTCGCCGCCTCGACGGTGGCCTTCGGCCTGCGGACCCCGGGGGAGCAGAACGGCCTGGTGGCCGGGTTCGCGCGGTGGCTGCACAGCCTCGACGGGCCGACGCAGATCGTAGTGCGGGCACAGCGGGTCGACCTGACCTACCTCGCCGACCGGTTCCTCGCCGCCGCCCCGGGCCTGCCGCATCCCGCGTTAGAGGAGGCCGCCCGCGCGCACGTGGCGTTCCTCGATGACCTGGCCGGTCAGCGCGAGCTGCTGCACCGGCAGGTCACCGTCGCCGTGCGTAGCCGACGTGGCGCGCACCACGCCGCGCATCATGCCGCCGAGGCGGTTCGCGCCCTTGCCGGCTGTGAGGTTCCCGCCCGGGTCCTGGACGGGGCGGACGCCATGGTGCGGCTTGCGGCCAGCCTCGACCCCACCGCCCCGGCCCTCACGCCCCACGCCACATCTGACGGAGGTGACAACCTGTGAGCCTGCTGTCCGAGCTGCTGCCGAAGCGGCGGCGTTCCGCGCCCGAGTCGGCCACGATCCTGCCCGGTTCCCCGGACGCCGTTGAGGTCGACGGCCGGTACGTGCGGGTCGGGGACGGCTACAGCGCCACGCTCGCCGTCGTCGGCTATCCGGCCGAGGTCGGCCCGGGGTGGGCGGAGCCGATCCTGTCTTACCCGGGCCTGGTCGACGCTGCCTTCCACATCGAGCCGGTCCCGCCGGCGGTGGCCTCGCAGCGGCTGCGTAAGCAGCGCGGCCGGTTCGAGTCCTCCCGCCGCCACGACGCGGCCAGGGGCCGCCTGGACGATCCCGAACTCGACGCCGCCGCGGCCGACGCCGCCGAGCTGGCCGGCCGTGTCGCCCGAGGCGAGGCCCGCCTGTTCCGCCTCGGCCTGTACCTGACCGTCCACGCCGCCAGCCCAAACGATCTCGCTGACCGGGTGGCCGAGGTGCGATCCCTCGCAGCATCGCTGCTGCTGGAGACCGCGCCGTTGACGTGGCGGCAGTTGCAGGGCTGGATCAGCGGCCTACCCCTCGCGTTCGACGCGCTCGCGATGAAGCGGGTCTTCGACACCGACGCCCTCGCCGCGAGTTTCCCGTTCACCAGCCCCGACCTGCCCGACACC
This sequence comes from Polymorphospora rubra, assembly GCF_018324255.1. Classification (GTDB taxonomy): domain Bacteria; phylum Actinomycetota; class Actinomycetes; order Mycobacteriales; family Micromonosporaceae; genus Polymorphospora; species Polymorphospora rubra. The sequence continues at coordinate 38,295 of NZ_AP023359.1, read as the reverse complement.
GCCGGAGACAGCGGCATGGGCGTGCTGTTCGGGCTCAACCTGCACTCGGCCGGAGTCGTGGTCTGGGACCGGTGGGCGCAATCCAACTACAACGCCGTCATCCTCGCCCGCTCCGGGGAAGGGAAGTCCTACCTGGCCAAGCTCGATCTGCTGCGCAACCTGTGCCTCGGGGTCGAGGCGTTCGTCATCGACCCCGAAGACGAATACCTGCGCCTGGCCGCCGCGGTCGGCGGCACGGTCATCCGCCTCGCCGCGGCCGGCGTGAAGATCAACCCTCTCGACCTGCCGCCCGGTGACGACGACGCCCTCAACGACCGGGCACGGTTCCTGCACACGCTCGTGACCGTGATGGGCAGCGGTGACACCGCCGTCAGTGCGCCGCTGCCCGGCGACGAGGCCCGCTCGCTGGACGTCGCCGTGCTGGCCGCGTACCGAGGCAAGGGCATCACCACCGACCCGCGCACGTGGAGGCGACCGGCGCCGCTGCTGGCCGACGTGATGGCCGCCCTGGAGGGCACCGACGACGCCGGCCGCCGAGTCGCCGCCCGCCTGCACCCCTACGTGGCCGGCAGCATGCAGGGCCTGTTCGACGGGCCAACCACCACGCTCGCCCGAGGGCATCTCGTGGTGTTCGCCATCAAGGACCTACCCGAGCAACTACACCCGGTCGGCACGCTGCTCACCCTGGACACGATCTGGCGCACCGTACGCGGCGCGACCGCCTCCGGTGCTCGCCCGGACGTGCTGCGGATGGTGCTGGTGGACGAGGCGTGGAAACTGCTGTCCGGCGGTCGCGGCGGCGTGTTCCTGGAGACCCTCGCCAAGTCCGCCCGCAAGTACGGCGTCGGCCTAACCGTGGTGACCCAGGACGCCGCCGACGTGCTCGCCACCAAGACCGGCCGCGCCGTCGTCTCCAACGCTGCGACGCAGATCCTGTTGCGGCAGGCGCCCCAGGCGATCGACGCCGTTGCCGAGGCATTCGGACTCACCGACGGCGAGCGGGCGTTCCTTCTGTCCTGCCAGCGCGGAGACACGCTTCTCGCGGCTGGGTCGGCGCGGGTGGCCTTCCACAGCCACGCCTCCGCGACCGAGCACGAGTTGATCGTCACCGGCCCTGTCACCGGTTCGCCGGACCGCCGCCGCTAACCCCGGCCCACGAGCCTCCCTCACCACCGCCGATCGGAGTCCCCGATGATTCCCATCCCTGCCCTGTCCCCATCCCAGCCTCCGGAGCCCACCGGGTGTGTGCCTGGTCAGGGCGGCGTTCCCGACTCGGTTGTGGGCGAGCTGCTGTGCGGCTCCTGGGGCGACGACCCCACCGCTGCCGTGTGGCGTCTCGTCCGCGACCGGTGGCCGCTGCTCCTCACCGCCCTGGCGGCGCTCATCGCCGTACGGGTCGGGTGGACGCTGTGGCGGCGGCGCGTCTGGCGGCGGCACGCCGCCCGAGCCCGGTGGCTGGAAATCACCCCGCCGGTGACCGCCACTCCGGCCGCGACGATCGGCCTGTGGCGGCTGCTCGCCACCGTGTTGCCCGCGCCGCGCCGGTGGGCGCTGCGCCCGGCGCGGCTCGTCTGGGAGGTCGTCGCCGATCCGGAGGGGATGCGGTGCGGGCTGTGGCTGCCACCGGGGGTCAATCCGACCGCCGTGGTGCGGCTGCTGCAACGCGGTTGGCCCGGTGCACGGGCTGAACAGACCCTCCCACCGGCCGTCGCGACGACCGGGGCCGTGGCCGCCCTCGCGGTCTGGCCCACCCAGCCGGAATGGCTGCCCCTGGTCGAGGACACCACGCCACCGCTGCGCCGAGGCGTGGACGCCGACGCACCGGAGGAAGACCGGCTCCGGGCCGTCTACGGCGGGCTCGCCTCGGCCGGGCGTACCGGCGGCGGGCTGCTGCAAGTCCACCTCGGCCGGGCACCCGCCCACCGCCTGCGGCTGCTACGCCGGGCGATGACCAAGCCCCAACGTGCCCGCCGCCCTCGTGGTGCATCCCGCGCAATCGGGCTGCTCGCTGACGGGCTGCGCGGGCTGATCATCGGCGTCTTGGACATCGTCACGCCCGGCCCGTCGAGCCCGAAGCGGCGCACCAGCCCGACCGACCCGTACACCGCCGAACTGGCCCGGCAGGCGCGGGCGAAGTACGCCGAAGCACCCCACCTGCTCGTCGCGCTCCACACGGTCGCTACCGGTCCCACCAAGGCCGCAGCGTCCGCTGCCGCTGCCGATGTCAGCTCTGGGTTCGGGCTGCTGTCGGCGCACTTCACCCGCCGCCGGCTCCGGCGTGGTGCGGTCGCGGCGGCCGACCGGTGGGTGCCCGAGGCCCGGATGAACCTTGTCTCCGTGGCGGAAGCCGCCGCCCTTGCCGGACTGCCCGCCGAACCGGCCGCCTACGGCCTGCCCGGTGCGGCGTCACGCCGTCGGGCCGCCACCCGCGACGTCTTCCAGACCATCGAGCGGGAGACGAACCACCGCCCAGCGGCGCAAGCGAAGCCCCGTGCGACCGAGGACGACGCCCCGCCAACCGCCTGGAGCATCCCATGAACACGACCAACACCAAGGCCCCGGTCCCCACCGCCCAGCCGGAGGACCGCCGGCTGAACCTGGTGCCGCTGAAGGAACGGCATGGCCTCGGCGGCAAGGTCATCGGCGTCGCCAACGCCGGACCGCCGATGCGGGTCGGGATCTCCCTGCCCGACTGCCGCTACCACCTGCACGCCCTCGGGCCGACTGGCACGGGCAAGACGACGTTGCTGATGCGGATGATCCTCGACGATGTCGAGGCTGGACGTGGGGTGGCGGCGTTCGACCCGGCCAAGGGTGACCTCATCCGAGACCTACTGGCCCGGCTACCCAAGGACTGCGGTGACCGCCTGGTTCTGATCGACCCGGACGAACGGGCCGCGCCCCCGGCGATCAACCTGCTCGACCCGGGCGTGCACGGCGGCAGCGCGCACGACGTGGCCGCGAACCTCACGGCGGTGATGGCGAAGGTGTGGTCACGCTGGTGGGGACACCGCACCGCCGACATCTGCTACCACGGCCTACTCACCCTCGCCCACGTCGAAGGCGCCACCCTCACCCACCTGCCACGGCTGCTGTCCGACTCCACCTGGCGAGCCGAACGGGTCAACACCGCCACCAGCAAGCTGAACGCCTGGGAAGGCAACACCCTTGGCCAGTTCTGGGAAGGCTTCAACGAACTGCCCGCCACGCAGCGCTCCGGCCTCGTCGCTCCGCTGCTGTCCCGGCTGCGCCTGGTACTGGCGCATCCGATGGCGAACAGCTTGTTTGGGGTGCCGGCCACCACGTTCTCCTTCGCCGACATCCTCGACGGCGGCGTCCTGCTGGCCCGCCTGCCCAAGGGAGTGCTCGGTGAGGACGGCACCCGGCTGGTCGGCTCTCTGCTCCTGGCGGGGTTGTGGCAGGCCACCACCGCCCGCGCCCGCATCCGCGAGGACGAACGTCCGGACGCGATGATCGTGTTGGACGAGTGCCACAACTTCCTGCACCTGCCGATCGGGATCGATGACGCTCTCGCCGAGGCCCGCGGCTTGCACACCTCGTTCGTCCTCGCGCATCAGTACCTGGGGCAGTTGTCCGGGGACATGGTGGAGGCGATCGACGCCAACGCCCGCAACAAGGTGTACTTCGCTCTCGCTCCCCGTGACGCCATCGACCAGGCCCGGCATCTGCGGCCGTATCTCGATGACGGGGACCTGATCCGCCTCGGCGGCTACGAAGTCGTCCTCCGGCCCGTCGCGAGCGGGCGGGTCGTCCCACCGGTTACCGCCGATACCGAGCCCCCACCGCCGGCCATCGCGGGGCGTGCCGGCGAGCTGCGCCGCGCGGCCCGAGAGCACACCGGCCTGCCGGTGAAACAGCGGCGACGGCTGCTCAGCGAAGCCGCTACCGCCTCGGCCAGCACCGACTCTTCCGCCCCGGTTGACGCTGCGGTCACGGACATGGTGGGCCGCAACACCTTCGCTGTTCAGGGCGAGGGTTCTAACGAGAGGTCTAACGAGCGATCCAACGAGGAACGCAACGACCACGAACAGTCGGGTGAACACGCCCCCTTGAACACGCCATACGCGCACGTGGACGGTGGTGAGGAGGACCGGTGGACCGGAACCGACTGATAAGAGATATCCCTCCTACCCGCACATCTGCCACCGGCAGTCTCCGCCTGACGGCGTCCGTCGTGGCCGCCGAACTCGGTCGGCTTACTCCCCGAGACCGGCTCCTGCTCGACCTGCTCGATCAGCACCGGACGTTCACCACCGATCAGCTCGTCGACCTGGCCTTCGGGTCGGTCGGTCGTGCCCGCAACCGACTCAACACCCTTCATGATCGAGACATCCTCGACCGGTTCCGCCACTACCACCGGCCCGGCTCGCAAGCATGGAGGTGGACCCTCGGCCCGGTCGGCGCGGCCATCATCGCGGCCGGACGCGACGAGGCGCTACCCCGTCCGGCCGCCGTACGCGACGCCACTGCCCGGCTCGCGATGTCTCCGACATTGGTGCACCTGGTGACCGTGAACGGGTTCTTCGTCGCGCTCACGGCTCATGCCCGCACCCGGCTCGGCGCACGTTTGGTGCGGTGGTGGAACGAGGCACGCTGCCGTGAGGCGTGCGGGAACCTGGTACGCCCGGACGGGCACGGCGTGTGGTCCGACAACGGCCCGGCGGTGCCGTTCTGGGTCGAGGCCGACCTCGGCACCGAAACCCTCTCGCGCGTGGTGGGCAAGCTGACCGGCTACGCCGCGTTACCGCCCCGCTGGGCGTATCCGGTGCTGTTCTGGCTACCCACCACCGCCCGGGAAGCCAACCTGCACGCCCACCTACGGCGGGCCGGGGTGCCGGACGGGGTGACCGTGGCCACCGCCACCGCCGACCACGCCGCCGCGTCCGGCGGCCCGGCGGGGCCGGTCTGGCGCATCGTCGGGCACCCCGACCGGGTGAGTCTGGCCGGGCTGCCCGCACCGGGCGGGGACGGTGCGCCGTGGGACGGGTAGCCGTATGCGTCACGGTCGGGGTCGCCGGGTTGCTGCTGTTGATCACGGCCGCCACCGCCGGGGTCGTCTCCTCGGTGCCCGGTGGCGGCGCGGGCGGGGGCAGTTGCCTCGGCACCGTCACCGCACCGGGCGCCGTCCCGGCGGGGTTGTCGGCTGAGCAGGCTCGTAACGCCTCGGTGATCGTGACCGTGGGTGAGCGGTTGCGGGTACCGGCGCGCGGGTGGGTGGTCGCGGTCGCCACCGCTCTCCAGGAGTCCTCGTTGATCAACCACGGTCACCTCGGCCCGAACAACGATCATGACTCGTTGGGGCTGTTCCAACAGCGACCGTCGCAAGGATGGGGTACCCCGGCACAGGTCATGAACCCCGAATACGCCGCCGGAAAGTTCTACGAGCGCCTCGTCACCGTGCCGGGGTGGGAACGGCTACCGCTCACCGAGGCCGCACAGCAGGTGCAACGGTCGGCGTACCCGGACGCGTACGCCCGACACGAAAGGCGGGCAACCGAGATCGTCGCGGCGTACACCGGCGGGACGCTGCCGGTGTGTGACGGTGCGCCAATGAGTGCCTCGGGGTGGACCCGCCCGGTGGCGGGCACGGCCGGTTCCGGCTTCCGCACCGGCGCCCGGCCCGGACACGACGGGGTCGACATCATGGCAGCGAAAGGCACCGTCATCCGGGCCGCGTTCGACGGCGTGGTCGTGCGCGTGCGGTGCAACATCGACGGCAGCTCATGGGAACCCACCGGCCGCCCGATGCCGTGCGACCGTGACGGCCACCCGGGACTCGGCGGGTGTGGCTGGTACACGGAGATCCGTCACGCCGACGACATCGTTTCGCGTTACTGCCACATGGTGCGACAGCCGATCGTGCGCATGGGACAGACGGTGATCGCGGGGCAGCCAATCGGCCACGTCGGAAGCTCCGGAAACTCGTCCGGCCCCCATTTGCACTACGAGATCCACGAAGGCTATCCCGCCACCGAGAACAATGCCGTTGACCCGGTTTCTTTCATGTACCGAAAAGGCCTGACCCTGTAAATCCATGAAGTGATTTTCCGCACAATGCAAGAAGACCTGCACGGGTTGCGGTGAGCGCCGCGCGTCCGGTCCGCCGGGCGGGCGGCGTCGTCGTTTCGACCCGAAAACCGCGACCCCGTAAGACGGTGTGGGCGGCCCCCGCGCCGCCTACCCCATGCGGTACTAGGGAGCCGCGCCGAACGTGTCACAGCGTTGGACCGGGGGCCGTCAAATGGCGTTTCGGACGGCGGTAAACGGTTCCTGAATCGAGAACGGAAGTGGCGCCGCGCGGCCACCGTAAAGAGTCTTGCGCAACGGGGGTTGACAATCACTGGGTATCGAGCGTCCATGGACGTGGGCAACAAAAACCGCCCCGGCGAAACCGCAAACAATGCGCACCACGCGCACGCGGAATCGCTATTGCCGACCCCTATTGCACGGAGGTTTATTCGCCATGTCCCCAAACACCAACGCCGCGCCGACCACCACCACCGCCGCCACCGTCGCCCGGACCCTCGCCAACCACCCCGACGGCATCACCGTCCGTGACCTCGCCGCCGAGGCCCGGGTGGGGCAGTCCACCGCATCCAAGGCCCTCGCCGCGATGGAGGCCGACGGCACCGCCACCCGCACCCCCGGCCCGACCAACGGCAACCGCAAGAGCGCCGACATCTGGCACCCCGCCACCACCTCCGCGACCGACGAGCCGACCCCGGCCGACGACGCTACCGACGCGGCGCCGGACGCGACCGACGAGCCGGCCTCGGGCGATGACGCCACCGCCGCGACCGACGAGCCGACCCCCGGCGGCGACGCCACCGACGCGACCCCGGACGCCGCCGACGAGGCGACCCCCGCCGACGACGCGAACGGGGGCGGTGGGGCGGACGAGTCCGCGCTGCCGGAGGCCCCTGTGTCCGGTGCGCCGGTATCGGGGGTGCCGGTGTCGGGGGTGCCGGTCGCCCCGCGTCAGCCTGACCTGAAGGTGTTGATCATGGCTGGTGTGTTGGGCGGTCACCCGAACGGCATCACCGCCGACAGCGCGATCAACGAGAGCGGTCTGTCGGTCGTCATGGGCGACACGATTCTCGCCGCGATGGAGGTTGCCGGGGTCGCGCGTCGCCTGCCGGTCGACGGGGACGGGAACGAGTTGTGGGTCATCGGGGACGGCGACCTCGCCACGGTGGACCCGGCCAACGCCCCGACTCACACCACGTGCCCGACGTGCGGTCACACCCGCAAGATCCGCCGCCCCTCGGCCCGGCGTACCACCAGCACCGGCCGCACGAGCGGCGAGATCAACAGCGACGGGTCGGCCAAGTTGGGCAAGAACGAGTTGCGTAACCGGGTCGAGGCGTTCATGCGCGACCTCGGCCCCGGCCACGAGGTGACCCCGGGCACCGTCGCCCGTGAGATCGGCGGGCGCAGCCCCGGGGCGGTCCGCAACGGCATGGACAAGCTGACCGGGCTCGGTGTGCTGGTCCTGACCCGTGAGGCCCCGGAAACGTACGCCCTCGCGGACAACCCGCCCGCCCCGACCGCCGAGGTTCGCGCGTTCCTGGCCCCGCCGGAGACCGACGACACCACCGCCGACGAGACCGCCACCGACGAGGCCGCCGCCGCGCCGGTCACGGCCTGACCGACCGCCCCGCCGAGGCCGGGCAGCCTGCCCGGCCCCGGCACCCGCACGCCCACCGACAAGCGCACGGAAGGAACGGACAATGACCAACCCCCACGACCACACCAACTACGACCACGACGCCCACGGCCCGACGCTCGCGCCGGGGTCGCTGCGCTGCCCCGAATGCGGGGAACCGGCCCGACCGGTGCCGCCGCGTGACTGGCCCCTCAACGAATTCGTCCCGCGTCCGGCCGCGTCCCACCACGACGGCACCCCGCTATGCCCGGTACCCGGCCCGAACGGCTCGCAACCGGCGGACCCGATCGGCGTTCCGGCCCGCCTGACCATGTGGCAGGCCGTACGGCAATCCTGGCTCATTCATCCTGACTGGACCGTCGCCGATCACCTCGCGTGGCTCGATGGCGAGGGCTACGACACCGGCACCCTGACCGGCGACCCGGTCGAGGTCGGGCGGTGGCTGGCCGAACACCGGCGTACGACCCCGCTGTCCCGTCCCGCCGACGACGCCCCGGTGTACGTGGTCGCAGGTGGCGACGTGGTGGCGGTGTTCGACAACGCCGACAGCGCCGGGATCCAACACGGCGTGATGGAGGCCGCCGGACTCGACACCAGCGTCTACACAGCGAGCGCGACGCAATGGGAGACCGTGGCACCGGTGCTGCGGATCGCCAATCCCGGCCTCGTCATCAGCGACACGCGGCCCGGCCGCAACGGCGAGGCGTCGTGACCCGCCCGGTGCCGCCCGCCGACGAGCCCGGCATCCCGCCCGCGCTGGCAGCGCGTCCCCACGACGTGCGGCGCGGCCTGCCGATCCCGCCGGTCAACATCCACTCCGACCCGGGCGGCAGTGGGTCGCACGTGGACTTCACTACGATCAACACCACCGTCTCGACCTGCCTCGCCATCGAGCGCAAGTGCTCGCTGTGCGGCGAGCCGATGGGGTATTGGGTGGCGTTTCTCGGCGGACCCCGCGCGGCTGAGCTGATGCCCTACGCGGACCCGCCGGGTCACCCCGAGTGCATGACCGCCGCACTGTCGTTGTGCCCACACATCGCGATCGGGCGGCACCGCCGCGCCCGTGCCGACCGTCCGGGGGCGGGCATCATCCCGCCGGGGTCGCACGGCGACAAACCCGACCGGTACCTGTTGGGCATCACCCGTACCTACCGAACCCGGTTCGTCCCCGAACACGGATACACGGTGTACCTGCCCGCCCCGTTCAAAACCGTCCGCGCGTACCTGTACGGCCAGGACGGGCGGCTGCACCCGGCCACCGACAGCCAGTAGGCCACGTCCGGCGGCGGGCGTCAGATTCGCCGCAGAAACCTTGATCGACTCCAGCCGATCGTCTTGATCGACCCATCGAGGTAGGAAACATTGTTTGTGACGGCGCGGCCGGGGATCGCGACCCCGGCCCGCCGCCCACCCGAACACCACAACCTGGAAGGGGTGCCACCGTGGCACACGAACTCGAAACGTTCGCCAACGGCCAGACGGCGTTCGCCTCCGCGCGGCTGTCCGCCTGGCACCAACTCGGCACCGTCACCGACGCCTGCATGACCGCGCAGGAGGTCATGAGCAAGGCATGGCTCGGCGGCTGGGAGGTCCGCAAGATCGCAATCCAGGGCATCGAGATCACCGACAAGGGGGTGACGAAGGTCGACTGCCCCGACAAGTACATGACCGTGCGGACCAATCCGGTCACCGGCGCCACCGAGTACCTCGGCGTGGTCGGCGAGGACTACAGCGTGGTCCAGAACGAGCAGGTCGCCGAGACCCTCAACCTCCTGGTCGACGAGTCCGGCGCGCACTTCGAGACGGCCGGCTCGATGCGCAAGGGCCGGTCGGTCTTCGTGACCATGAAGCTGCCCACCGCGATGCAGATCGCGGGGGTGGACGACATGGACCTGTACCTCGCGGCCACCACTTCGCACGACGGCACCGCCGCGCTTCGCCTCGACGCCACCCCTGTTCGGATCGTGTGCGCGAACACGCAGGCCCTCGCGTACCGGCGGTCGGTCAGCTCGTACACGTTCCGGCACACCTCGAACGTCACCAGCAAGATCGCCGAGGCGCGGCAGGCCCTAGGGCTGATGTGGAAGGCGTTCCGCGACTTCGAGACCGAAGCCGAGAAGATGATCAACGAGTCGCTGACCATGGGCGAGTTCGAGAAGATCGTCGCGCAGGTGTGGCCCCTCGCCGACGACGCCTCCGACACGGCGAAGAACAACGCCAAGCAGCGTACGGCGACGTTGCGGTACCTCCTCCGCGACGCCGACACCCAGAAGGCGATCAAGGGCACCCGGTGGGCCGGCTACCAGGCCGTCACCGAGTACATCGACCACTTCGCCCCCGCCAAGACCGACCTCGCCCGCGCCACGCGGGCGCTGACCGGTGCCGGTGCGGACCTCAAGGCCCGCGCGTTCGAGCTGCTGGCGGTCTGAGATGGGCTGGCGTTGGTTCCGGGGTAGGCGGAAGACCTCGGCCGGCTCCGGTACCGGCGCGCACTGCGCCACCGGTACCGCGAAAGTCCGGACCGAGCCTGTCGTGACGTCACCGCCCGCCCCGGCGCCCACCGTCGAGGCAATGATCGCCCTGGTCAACCAGGTGTGCGCCAACTTCGCGCGGGCCGAGGTCGCCCGCGCGACGGCCGAACACTCGACCAGCAGGGCCGAGTACGACAACTCGATCGCCCGCGCCGGGGAGTGGGACGCGCTCGTCAACGAGCAGTGGCGGGCGCTGGCCAAGGCCCTTCGTGTGGGACTGCCCAAAGGGGCACAGGTCGAGCGCTTCCAACCGGTCCGGCCACTGCCTAACGGTCACGTCGAGCTGCACCTGCACGACCCCTCGGCCCGCCGCCTTGTCGTGCTGCTCACCGGTGAGCAGGCCCTCGCCGTGGGCGCGCACCTGACCGCCACCGGGGCGATCGTGCTCGACCGAATCGGTCAGCTCAATTCCGGACTTCCGCACGTGAAGGCGGCACCGCCGTTCGCCCCCAACGGCACCGTCCGGCAACCGGCGACCCCGCCCGACGCCGCCGGACCGCCCGCCGACCGTCCCTGACCGCCGCGACGTGCCGCGCGGCCACGGTCCGACCCCGGCCGCGCGGCACATCGGGCGATGTCCCCTTTGACTCATCACGGAGTATCCGCATGAACCCAGAACGGCTGTTCGACCTCGCGGCCGAGTTCGCCCAGGCGACCGGCAATGCTGAACGCTTCCACGCCCACGCGGCATCCACTACCGACGACGGCCACACCGTCCACAACAGGAGTGCGTCGAGGTGGGAGGCCATCGCCGCCCGCCGCCGCGAGCACCTGCGCGCCGCGCTACGCGAGGGACTTCGGGGGACCGTCCACGCGGTCCCGGACGACGAGTTGCCCGTCGCCACCTGGCGGCGAGGCCGTGTCGAGGTCCGCGGCACCACCCTCGACGGCACCCGGAGCGTACGGGTCCGCTACACCCCGGCCCAGGCCCTCGCCGCTGGAGCCGCCCTCATCGCCTGTGCCGCCATCACCGACGAGCAGGCCGGAGGCACCCTCAACGGCATCCTCGCCGCCTTCCCACCCAACCCGGCCACCGGCGACGAGCCGGCCAGCGACGAGAAGGACCCGGCATGACGACCTGGAACGAGGCGTCGGAGAACACCGACGGCATCGGCGACGGGCGGCAACACGCCATCAGCAGCCAGCAGTTCGCGGGTGCGCTCGCCCTGCTCGGCTCGGTCGACCCCGTGTGCGCCGAGGTGCTGGCACGACTCAACCTGCGCGTCTACCCCGGTGACGCCACGGCCGGTGACCGCACGGCGTACGTGGTGCTCGACGTGCACGGCGTCTCCATCGGCGTCAAACGCCGAGCCGGCGACCTCTACCTGCACGCCGACACCACCGAGACCCCCGACGAGGTCATCGCCTTCGAGATCAACGGTGGCGGCGAGATCGACCACCCGACCCGCTGACCCCTCGTATCCCGTGAACGGAGTACCGATGTACCGGTCCCTGGAAGTGGGCGACACCGCCCGGGTAGTCAACCCGTCCGACGCCACCGAATGCCGCCTCGGCACCGTCACCGACGTCCGCTACGCCACCCCGCACACCACCTACGCACGCCGCTACACCCTGCGATTCCCCATCGGCGACGAGCGTACCTACCCGGCCGCCCACGTCGTGAGGTGCACCCGCGCCGACGACCACGCCGCCCTGGAGGCGGCGTTCATCAAGGCGGCCGTAGTCCTACGCCACGCCTGCCGCATCGCCCACGACTACGACCCCGACCTCAGCAGCGGAACGGCGAGCATCCTTCGGCGGCTGGTCGACCTCGCCAGCCTGCGCCTCAAGCAGACCCTCGACCCCGCCGATCCCGCCTGGCCGCACACCGGTACCCAGAACGGAGGCGACCGGTAATGCCACCGCACTTCCCGCATCCCGAGGGGTTCGCACGTCCGTCCGAGGCGGCAGCGCTCGACGCGAGTATGGCGCTGCTCCAGGAGCCGATCTACTGCCGCCGCTGCCGTCGAGGGCTCAACATCCGCTTCAACGACCTGGGCCTCATCGCCGGGTACCTGCACGCGGCCGAGCAGCGCGGCCAGCACAGCGACCACCGCCCCGAGCCCGCACCCATCACCCAGATCCCCGATCCGATCATCGAGTGCGACTTCTGCTCCGCACCCGAGGCCGCCTGGATCTACCGATGCGCCAACCAGATCACCGACGCCCGCCGGATCACCGCTCAAGTAGTGTCCGTCAACGACTACCGATCCCGACACCACGCGGCCAGAGTGCGCCGCACCGACACCGAGCACGCCCTCACCCAGGCATGGGGCGAGCGGTGGACGGCCTGCCAGGGATGCGCCGACCTCATCGAGGCCCGCGACCTGTACGGGCTGATCCGCCGCGTGGCCGACGCGATGCCCGCCAAGCTCACCCGAGGCAAACACCTGATGCGAACCCGAGGCGAGCTGCACGACAGGTACACCGCAGTGTTCGACACCCTCGCACCCGGCCGAGGCCAGATCACCCCCGGCCACCCGCTCGGCATCTGGCCCAACACGGCAGGAGGGGCATCATGACCGCCCCGTCACGGCACGAACGGCCCGCCTCCACCCATGCAAAGGCCCAACGCCGTACCGGGCCGGTCTGCGGAGCCGACGACGGGCCGTTGATCCGCGTCACCGAGGACCTGCACCTCGTCACCTGCCCGGACTGCGAAGGACTGGCCGAGATCGACGCGCTTCCCGACGACGCGACCGCAGGCGACCCTCGCGTGATCGAGTTGCTGCGCGAGGCGAAGCGCGGCAACTTCCGCAAGATCGACGGGGTGGTGGTGGACGCGACCACCGCCGCCGCGATCCTGACCGTGTACCACGCGCTCAAACCCGCCACCCGGGCGAAACTCGCTGCTATGCCGCTGCACCGGATGGCGGACGTGGCGTGGCGGCTGCTGCGGCCGAAGCTGTAACGGGGCTGGTCGGTGGCCGGCGGGCACGCCCGAGGGCGTATCGCGATCCCGACCGGCCACCTCGCCCGCTCCGGGCCACCTGCGGACCACACGGCCGCTACTACCCGAGCCGAGGCGTGCCACCGATCCTACGGCGAGCCTGCCTCGACGCCACCGTGCTCGCAGGAAGCCACCCGGGGAAGGAGGATGGGCGACATGGCACGACGCGTGATCGGTGGACAAACCGCCCTCGACCGGGCCGGCGTCGCGGCACACACCGGCGCGGCCTACTCCACCGTGAACCACTGGCACCGCCACCGCGCCCGATTCGGCTTCCCCGAAGGCTTCCACCACGACGGCCGCGACTGGTTCTGGCTCGACGACATCGAGACCTTCCACACTGAACACCAGGCAGCGAAACGCGCCGAGTTGACCAAGGTCGACCGCCGCGGAAACCCCGACGACCTCATCGGCTCCGGAACAGCAGCCAAGATCCTCGGCTACCGCTCCTACCGCAACCTGCCCGACACCCTGCTCAACCACCCGGACCGCACCACGAAGCTGCCAGACGGCCGAACCCGCCGCCTGTGGTTCCGGCGTACCGTCTGGGCAGTGGCCGACGCCCGCACCGGCCGCCAGTCCACCGGCCGCACCCCCGGCACCACCGGCGCCCGCAAACCGCACCGGTATGCCGACGACCCCCGACTTCAAGCCGCCATCGCGTTGCTGGGCGAAGCCACGGCCGCAGGCCGGACGAATCACGGCCTCGGGAACGAGTTGGCCCGCCGACTCGACGTCACCCCGCGCACCGCCCAACGGCTTCTGGCCGGGGCACGTGCCCTCGCTGACCACCCAGTGACCACGTACGACGAGGAGCCGGCCGCCTACCGGTATTGAACAAGCTTTTGTCGTGGCTCGGTTCTATCGTTGACCACGTGAGTCTCCAGATCGACACCTCGTCGCCGCTGCTGCTGCCGAGCCAGCTCGTCGAACTCGTCCGGGCGGTTGAAGGCGCCGACGAGCACGACGAGCACCGCTGGATCGAGTGGAAGTCGTCCGGCCTCGACCCGGCCACGGCGGCCGGGCAAGCTCACATCGTCAAGCAGATCATCGGTCTGGCCAACCGTCAGCCCACCGCCGCAGCCCAGTCAGCGGGCGGGTACGGCTACCTCCTCGTCGGCGTCGAACCCGGAGAGATCACCGGTGTAACGACAGTGGACCCTGCAACTCTGATCGGGAAGGTGCGCTCCTGCATCGGCGACGCGGTGCAGTGGAGACCGGAGTACGTCCAGGTTGACGGGAAGACCGTACTCATCGTGATCGTGGACCCGCCGAAACCCGGCGATCCCATCTGCTACACCCGCAAACACATCGACAAGTTCCAAGCCGGGACGATCTATGTCCGGCACGCCGGCCGCACTGACCAAGCCACCCCGAACGACCTCGACATGCTTCAGGCCAGGCTGCTCGAACGCACTCCCAGCCTGCAGATGAGCGTGGCAGCGATACCGGCGACGATCGAGGAGGTCCCCGACATTCGCGGTGCGGTAGACGAGTGGGTGGTGCGGCGTCGACCTGCCTTGGCTGCTGCCCGCTACCGGCCGGCGTCGCGTCGCCCGGGGGCATCCTCCGTTGACACAACGCTCGGCGCGCTGATTCAGACCGTTCAAGACACTCGTACCCAGGAGCAGTACGCCGCAGAGGTTGAGCAGTTCCTTGACGAGACGAGACCCGTACTCGTGGATCGAGGGATCTGGGACCTGTACCGACACGAACCAGCGTCCCTGGTACTGACCGTACGGAACCCGACCGACCTCGGCTATGCCGCCGTACGGCTCGTCGTAAAGGTTCCAGGGAAGGTTATGAGCTATCCCGAAGAACTGGATAACACCCTCGATGGCGATCGTCCCGATCTTCCAACCGCCCCAAGCCCCTCGGCACACCCACGACCCGTAGCCTCTTCCCACAACTCAACAGGTCGTATGACCTCGCATCACGTATGCCCGCGCTCCACCTTCCCGGCCCGGGTCCTTCCTACACCGTGCGGGATACAGAATCGGTCACTATCGAGTACGACGAGTTCGAACTGCGCCCCCACGATGAAATGACCTTGGAACCGGTGCCATTGCTCGTGCATGAAGCCCCGGGCGCCACGTTGACGGCCACGTGGTCCGCGACCGCCGCCCAGGTACGAGGGCGACTCACCGGCGAGTTCATCGTCACGGTAGGCGCCAGCACGCTTCGCCTGGACAACCTCGATGAGGACCTGGAGGAAGACGAGTAACCGGCGAGGCGGCTGTCGCTGTAAGGCTGTCGCGGCGAACGACCCAGAGAACGTGCTGCCGGCTGATCACAGCCGGCAGCACGGAACGACGGTGATGTCACTCGTCGTCGTCGTCGTCGTCGTTGGCGGCGGCGGACGGCGAGGCCGACACCTTGGGGACTTCGAGCAGGTAGTGCAGTGCGCCGTTAATGTCCGTGCCCCGGCTGGTAGCGGTGCGCTGCAGAACGTCATGGACCTCGTCATCGACCTTGATGGTGCGAGTTGTTGGTGTCGGGATGGTCACTGGGTTTTCTCCTGATGCGTATAGCGTTCGTGCCCGTCGCTGGGCATCACGGGCCATTCACCCTGACCTCCACCTGATCATCAAGCCGGGCGGTATCAGCGAACCGGCCGCTGGTAGTGGAGACTTACGAGAGTGGCGACCCATCACCGAACCCGGGCAGGTCAAGGTGCCGACGGCGGTCCTTCGCCACGTTCCTTCTGAGGCTTCTATACCGGCCTGGCGGGGTGGGAGCCGTTGACTGGCTGCTCCTCTTGCCGGATTGCGGCGAGTAGTTCAGACACGCCGCTGTTGCGGATGGAGTGGCCGTTGTGACGTAGCCGTCGTGCGAGGGCGTCCCGACTGACCGTCTGGCCTTCGGGGGTCAGTTGGTCGCGGGCGGTGCGGGCGGCGGGCATCAGGGGTATCAGGTCGGCGGGGAGACCGAGGGCTAGGTCGATGTCGGACTCGTCCGTCGAGTCGGGGACATCGTGCGGTTCGGCATCGGGGTTGTGGCTGCGCACGCCGCCCGATTCGTGGTGGGCGGGCGTGTGCTTACCGTCGATGGATGCGTCTTCGCCACGCGGGCTGTCCAGGGCGGTGTCGGTTGGCTGACGCTGCCGCAGGATCGTCCGATCGGTTGGCGTCGTGGCGCGGTGATCACCGCTCGATCTCGCGGATGTCGGGGTTGCGGACTCGGTTGGGGCGGTGCTGGGCGGTTCCTCAGGTGGTGCTGGTCGCGGTTGCCTTTCGAGTTCGCGGCGCCGGGCGGTTAGTTCCACGAGGGAGACTGAGGCGACGATGATCAGGCCGTCTACCGAGAGGGGCAGGAGGTAGGGCACGGTGCCGGTTTCGCCGTATCGGGCGACTACTCCGACCATGTGGTGGTAGCTGATCCAGGCGGCGATGGCAGCGATGGCTGAGGCGGCGGCGATCCGGATGATGCCGAGGGATCGTCGGTGGACCGGTACGCGGGTGACGAGTTCGACGGTGATGAGCAGGGCCAGGGGCGGCCATGCGGCGATGGATTGGGAGACGGGGTTGGGTTGGGCGTGCAGGATGTTCGCGGTGACCGAGGCGGCGACGCCGAGGGCCAGCGTCGCCCGCACGGCCCACTGCATCCACCGGAGCTGCTTGGCGGTCATGACCGTGTTCCGCTGACCTGGGTGACGGGGCGGAGTTGCCGTTCGGCGATGCGGCGGGTGGCTTGTGATGGTTCGGTGTCGAGGTCGGCGAGGCGTTCCTCCAGGCGTCGTAGGGTGCGACGGACGGCGTCGGGTCGTTGTTGTCGGCCGTGGATGCGCATGATGCGCTGGTACAGCTCCTCGTTGACCGGCTCGAGGTCGGTGGCGCGTTCGAGGACGGCGATGGCCTGGTCGGAGTGGTCGGCTTCGAGGATCTCGGCGATGCGGGCGTAGGCGGTGAGGATCTGGTGGCGGTAGCCGCTGGCGTAGTCGGTGGCCCAGGTGTGGTCGTGGCCTTCGGCGAAGTCACCCGTGTACAGCTCGGCCGCCCGGCGTAGCGCGGCCAGCATCGTCGCCTCGTCGTCGCTGCTGGTGGCCTGGTCGAGGGCGGTGAGCATCTGCCAGAGGTCCACGGTGACGGTCTGCGGGTCGAGCTGGTATCGGCCGGTGGCCGGGTCGTAGACGATGAACATTGGCTCGTCGTGGCCGGTGGCGGTGCGGAGTACCCGCCGGGCGGAGGTGATGTCAGTGCGGACGCGTTTGACGGCGGCGGCCGGGTCGACGGTGGGGTGGAGGTCGGTGGCGAGTTGGTCGAGGGTGCGGCCGGTGGGGTGGGCGGCGAGTAGGGCGAGGGTGGCGTAGGAGCCGCTGCGCATGCCGGTGGCGATCGGTCCGGTGTCGGTGGTGACGGTGGCCGGGCCGAGGACCCGGAGCCGGACCAGGGCGTCTGCGTCGTCGGGCTGGGCCGGTACCGGTTCGGTCGCCTCGGTGGTCACCGAGGCCGGCGAGGTCTCGACGGGCGGGTCGTCGACGTCGGTGCCGGCCTCGGGTCGGGCTAGGGAATCGGTGAGCATGGTAAGGACGGCGGCGAGGTCGTCCGCGCTGAGGGTGGACCACCGGGCCACCGGGTGCGGTTCGTCGCTGGTGACCGTGCCGTCGGCGGTGACCTCGATGGCGGGGATGCCGTCGTGCGGGCCGAGGATGATGGGGTGCAGGTCCAGGGCGGCGCGGTGTGCGGTGACCGCGTTCAGGCGGCTGGCGTGTCGGCTGGTGGCCTCGATGAGGAGCACGTAGGGCGGTTGGGTCTCGGCGTGGTCGTCGCGGGTGTTGAGGTCGGTGATCGTTTCGGCGTTGAAGGTGTCCAGCAGCCGGCGTCGGGTGATCATTTCTTCTTCGGCGTGGGTGATCGCTGCGGCGGTGTCGGCGAGGACGAGGAGGCGTTCGCCGTCGTAGGCGGTGCCGTCGGGGTCCAACCCCACTGCAGGGGCTCCCTGGGGTAGGAGTTGGGCGAGGAGGTTGGCTGTGGTGACGACGACCGGTCGTAGGACGGCGGTTTCGGTGGCGTTGGTGGTCAGGACGGCGGCGAGGGTGGCGCGGGCAGCCGGGATGGCTCCGTCGCCGTGGAGGGCGATGCCGGGTCCGGGCAGGTGGAACAGGCTTACCTCGGCGGCGTCGGTGTCGATGCCGATCGGGGCCGGTGGGGTGGGGCCGGTGGGATGGTGATCCTCGGTGCTAGGGCCTTGGCGGTTGCCGATCGTGTCGATTCGGGTCAGGGGCGGCGGGATTGGGGCGGGGTGCGGCGCGATGCTGGCCGGCGGCGGGAAGGTGAGGCGGGCGCGGCGTCGGTGTTGCAGGCGTAGCAGGGTGGCGACGGCGGCGATGGCGGCGGCCAGGCCGAGGCTGATCCAGCCCTGTGCCGACAGCGCGATTCCCGCCTCGTCGTCTTGCTCGTCCTGGCGCGGTTCGGTGTCCGGGGCGGGTGTTGACGTATCGGCCGGGTCACCTGGTGCGCCCGGTTCGGCAGTGTCCGGTTCCGGGACGGGAGGCTCAGGGGTGCCAGGGGCCGGGGCAGCGGTGGTCGGCGGTGGGACGGCCGGGCCGGGCTCGTTGGCCGGTGGTGCGCTGGTGTCCGGGCTACCCGATCCAGCGGCGTTGGGGCCGGCTGCGGTGTCTCGGGTGGGAAGCGCGAGGATCCAGCCGACGTGGATTTCGTCGGGGTCGGTGAGGGCGTACCCGTTGGCTTGTTCGTGGCCCCGGTTGAGTGTGTAGATCTCCCGCCAGCGGTGCGGGTCGCCGAGGTGCGTCGCGGCGAGGTCCCACAGGTTGTCCCCGGCGACAACCCGGTGTGTCCCGCCCGGTGCGTCACGGACCCAGGAGGGGACGGCACCGCCGTCGCGGTGGGTGGCGGACGGTGCGGTCGTGCTGATGGTCGGGGTGGTGGCGGACATGTCGATGGTCAGCACCGGGCGCGGGCCGTGGTGGGCGGTGGTCGGGGTGTCGGGGCGGGCGGGGGCGACGGTCACCGCCGGGTTGCGGGCGGCGGCATCGGCCACCGCCGTACCCGGGGTGTGGGTGATGGCACGGGCGGCGTCGAACAACACGGCTCCGGCGATCGCGCCGACGAGGGCGGCGGCGACCCAACGGATCGGTCCGCGTCGCCTTGCTGGCGGCCGGGGCGGGCCGCCTCGGGCAGCGAACGCCTCGATGATCTCGATGGTCGTGTCGCGGAGAAACTGCGCCCACAGCACCCAGCCGATCGTGGCGAGAAGCGCGAGGAGCATGTGATCGGACCACGGGCTCGTGACCGCCGTGTACAGATCGTCGGCGCTAGGGATCGCGCTTGGCTGGTGCCAGCCGATCCAGTCCAGTGGCCAGCCGGCGGCGACGATCAGCAGCCACGGCACCCCGGCGGTGAAGCCGGCCAGCGCGGTGAGCGCGAGCACGGCGCGCACGGTCCGGGCGATGACGGCGAAGGCACCAGGCATGCGTGGTCGTCCTCTGCGGGGTAGGCGTGGTCAGGTGTTGGGGCCGGTGACGCCCTGCACGGCGGTCGCGGTCGCGGTCGCGGATACGGCGAGCTGTCGTACGCCGACGATCTGCAGGAGTTGGGTGCGGCTGGTGCGCCGTACCGTCACGGTGACCGTGTTGGTGGTCGCGGTGGCCTCGCCGTCGACGCCGGCTGAGGCCAGCCACGCCCGTGCGGCCGTCGCGGCGCGGTTCGGGTCGAGTTCGGCGACGTCACGGGTGCGGTACTGGTAGAGGTCCAGCTCTTGCGCGCCGGCCCTGGCCGCCGCCTGGGCGATGTCGAGCGCACGAACTTTCTCCGTCAGAGCGAGTCCGGCGTCCAGGACGAGTCCGGCGACGGCGAGCAGGGCGACGGTCATGACGACGGCGAACGCGGTCACCTGGCCGGAGTCGTCTGCGGTTCGTTCGCGGAGCCGCCACCAGCGGCCAGCAACAGGCTGCGTCACGAGGGGCCTCCTCGCCAGACATCGACGGGGGAGGTCGCCGTGGCCTGCACGGTGCGGGAGCCGGGCACGGACAGCAGGGCGAGATCGGACAGCGGAACGGTGCAAGCCACGGTCACGGTGACGGCGCCGCCGGGACGTAGCCCGCCGGTGGCCACGGTGACGGTGACCTGTTGGCAGGTGACGGCGCGGGCGGCGAGGGTTTCCCGGGCGGTGCGGTCGGCTTCGGCGCGGGCGGCGGTGTCGGTGCGGGCGAGTGAGGCGGAGCGGGCCGCGGCGCTGGCGGCGGCGTCGAGGTCCATCTGGGCGGAGACCAGCCTGCCGCACAGCACCACGAACAGCAGAATGGCGACCAGCAGCGGGGTCACCACCGCCGCCTCGGCGGTACTCGACCCCCGGTCACAGCAGGCGGGGACGTGTCGTAGCCGACGAGCGCGGGTGGTTTGTGCTCCGGTGCGGGTCATGGCGTGGCCTCGCTGTCGGGTACGAAGCGTTCGGTGGGGCGTACGGCGATGGCCCGGACTGTCCAGCGCACGCCGGGGACCACGGTCGCGGCGGTGCCGGTGATCTCGGCGCGGACCTCGGTGGCGGTGCGTGTCACGGACACCGACGGGTCCTTGAGCACGCCGTCGCCGATCGCGGTGAGGGTCTGTTCGCCCGCATCCCGCCCGGCGGCTGCGCTGGACTGGTAGCCGGCGGCGGCGTTGGCCGCCCGGGTGGCGGCGCTCTGTGCGACGTGGGTGGCGTGCATCCACAGGCCGGCCTGGATGACGAGCATGACGAGGAGCAGTAGCAGAGGCATGGCGACGGCCAGTTCGGCGGTGGCGGCGCCCGCGTCGGGGCGGGCGGCGGCGCGGCGCCAGCGGGCGCGGAGCCGCCGGGCCGCGCCGAGCGCCGGGGAGGGCGGGCGCTCGGCGCGGTGTTTACCTGCGGTGGTTGGCATGGTTCAGCCGAGGTCGATGCTGTCGGCCTTGCCGGCGACCTTGGCCGCGATGATGCCGACGACCACGAGCGCGAGGGTTACCAGTAGGGCGGTGACGAGGGCGGTCTCGGTGGAGTAGCCGGCGTCCTTGGCGTCGCGTATCTCCTGCCAGCGTTCTCGCAGTTTGGCGGCCAGATAGGTGAGGAGGGCAGGCATGGTGTGTTCCTCCGATGTGTTGTGTCCGGTGCGGACTGCGAGTTTTCGGGTTCGTGGCTGGTTCGGATTGGGTGGACGGGAGGGCCCCTACAGGCCGCCGAGGACGGCGGCCATCGCGGGATAGCCGAGGAAGATCAGGAAGCCGGCGAACAGGGCGACGATGGGCAGGGCCATGCGTTCGGTGGCGGCGTTGGCCTCGCCTTCGGCGTCGGTGAGTTGTCGGGCGCGTAGCGCGACCGCGCGGGAGCGCAGTGACGCGCGAACCTTGGCCCCTTCGGTTCCGGCCAGTCCTACGGTGGCGGCGAGTTGCTGCAATTCGGCGACCGCGACTCGGCGGCCGAGGGTGGCGAGGATGTTCCACGGCGGTACCCGGGCCAGCCGTGCCTCGGTCAGCGCGTACCGCAGTTCGGTGTAGGCGGGGCCGGAGCCGACCTTGGCGGCGTCGTCGAGGGCCTGGTCGAGGCCGGCCCCGGAGGCGAGGCTGATGACGACCAGGTCGAGGAAGGACGACAGGGCGTCGCGGAACGCGGCTCGATGCTTGGCGGCTTCCGTGCGTATCGATAACTCCGGTGCCAGGAAGCCGGCCATTCCTAGCAGTAGCGAGGCGGCGGCGGGCACGGTCACGCCAGTGGTGATGTTGGCCAAGCCGAGCAGCGTAGCGGCGATGGGTGGCAGCAGGAGTCCGGCCACCGCTGCGGTTGCCTGCTCGGCGAGGTGCACGTCCGCCGGCTTGTCGATGGTGGCGAGGTCGCGGCGGGTGCTTGCCAGCGGAAGACCTGCTCGGCGTAGCCACCGCGCGGCCGGGCGGCCCCACCGTCCGGTCCATCCCGGAGAGTGTTTTTCGGCGGCGTCTGCTGTGCGGTCGGGTCCGTACGGGGTGTCGAGGGTCTTGTGCAGCTGGGGTGGGTGGGGGACCAGCCCACCAGCACGAGCCACAGGCCCAGTCCGGTGCCGAGTCCGGCCAGCAGTACCAGTCCGGTCATGTCGTCACCGCCTCGGTATCGGCCGGGGCGGTGACGTCGGCCAGGACGCGGGCGGTGTCGCGGTCGCGCATGAGCCGGCCGAGCCAGGCGAACGCGGCGGCGAAGCAGCCGCCGGCGGCCAGGAGGGCGAGCTGACCGGCCGCCGTGTCGAACGGGGTCAGGTAGCCGCGGTTGAGTACGGCGAGGAGTCCGGCCATGGCCACGGTGGCGCCGACGATGACGCGTGCGGAGGTGCGGTTGCGTTTACGGGCGGCGGCGATGCGTTGCCGGGAGGCGACTTTCGCTCGCGCGGACGCGGATAGTTCGCCCAGCACGTCGCCGAGTTGCCCGGCGTTGCCGCGGGCGGCCGTCACCAGGCCGGCGACGACGAGGTCGGCGGTCGGGTCGGCCAGCTCGGTGGCGAGCGCGCGCAGCGCATCCGGCGCCCGCCAACTGCGGTGCAGGCGCACAGCCAGCCGGGTGACCTCTTCGCGGATCGGCTCCGGGGCTTCGATGGCGCTGGCGGTGATCGCCTGTTCCAGCCCGGCCGCGCCGGACAGGTTGTCCCGTAGCGCCTCGGTCCAGGTGGCGATGGCCTCGATCCGGGCGATCCGGCGGGCGTGGTCACGGTCCGGGCCGATGATCTGCGGCAGCATCCACGCCCCGGCCGCTGACAGGGCCGCCGCGACCGGCCAGCGGGTCACCACACCGACGGCCACGCCCATGGCCAGGCACAGCGCCAGCCGACGCCGGTCGACGGGCCGCCGGGCCGGGACGAGCCTCGACAGGCACGACGCGCCGGGGGAGCCGCCGGGCTCGTTGTCCCATCGGGACAGGCTCCACACGACCATCAGCAGCCCGGACGCGGTTCCGGCTCCCAGCAGGGCAGCCAGCGGCACCGTCAACGCCATCACCTCCAGCCCTCACCGGGCGCGGTGCGGGCTTCATCGATCAGTTCCGGATCGAAGCCCCCTTTCGTCAGCGCTGACAGCAGCCCGACCGAGGGCGGTGCACCGGGGACGGCGCGGCCGTCGCGGGCTGGACGGAAGATCTCGTTGCTGGACACGGCCAGCCCGTCCGCGCCGACCACCTCCCGCACCGAGGTCAGCACCCGGCCGCTGCCGTGGTCGGTGAACCCCAGGTGCACCACCAGATGCACCGCCTCGGCGACGAGAAGGTTGGTGGTGGCCGGGTCGAGGCGCTGCGGCGCCTGCGCGGCGTAGAGCACAAGTTTGTTGAACGTCCCCGCACTCGATGAGGCGTGGATGGTGCCGAGCGAGCCGTCGTTGCCCTGCGACATGGCGTTGAGCATCGGGATGACTTCGTGCCCGCGGATCTCTCCAACGATGACCCGGTCCGGCGACATCCGCAGCCCGGAGCGGAACAGCATGCTCATGTCGATGACGCCTTCGCCTTCGACGTTGGCTTCCCGTGACTGCAACGGCACGACGTCGGGGTGGATCGCCTTGTCGGCGTCGAGCGCCAGCTCGTAGGTGTCCTCGATCGTCACGAGCCGCTCGTGCGGTGGGATCGCCGACGCGAGGGCACGCAGCAGGGTGGTCTTGCCCGCGCCGGTGCGCCCGGCGATGAGCACGTTCAGCCTCGCCCGCACCGCGGCGGCCAGCAGCTCCCGCAATACCAGGTTGACGGTGCCGAGTTGCTCGAGATCGGCCAGGGTGACCTTCACGTAGCCGTGCCGGCGGATCGACAGCGCCGGCCGGCGGGTCACCGACATGATCGCGTGCAGGCGGGAACCATCGGCGAGCTGCAGGTTCAACACCGGCGCGGCGCGATCCCAGCGGCGCTCCTCCGCGCCCTCGCCGCCGCTCTCGGCCCGGCCGGCGTCGGCGGCCAGACGACGGATCAGTTCCACCATCTCCGCGTCGGAGTCGGCGATCGGCCCGACCTGGGCGCGGTGACCGTCGGTGTAGCGGACGAAGACCTGGTCACAGCCGTTGGCGTTGACCTCCTCGACCCGCTCATCGGCGAGCAGCGGTTGCAGCCCGCCGGCGCCGAGCAGCATGTCCGCCACCGCCCGGCCCACCCGCGATTCGACATCCGGGCGCAGCGGCGGCCGACCGGCGTTCATCTCCGCCGTCGCGTAGGCGTCGAGGGCCTCGGTGATCAGCCGGCGGGTCGCCGCCGCGCGTTCGTCGGCGGGCATCGGTGAACCGGCCACCGCCTCATGTGCCCGGGTCGCCCGTGTCAGTCGCTCGGCGACGTCCCGGCGGATACGCCGCGCCACCGTTACCTCGCCGCCTTCGCTGGCAGGAGCGTCCGGCTGGAACGGGCTGGTCATGATGCCGCCTCCGTGGATGCGTCGATCGGCTGCGGGGCGACCGTCGGCAGGTGCGGGGCGAGGTCGGCCCACAGGCGTGTGTAGGCGGCCATCAGAGGCAGCCGCCGCCACCGCCGGCCGGCAACCAGTTCCCCGCCGAGCACCGCCGCCGCCCGACGATCGTCTGGCAGCGGACCGAGCACGCCCACCGCCTGCGGGTCGCGGGCCAACTCCTGCCCAATATGGGTCGCCAGGACATCCGCGACGTCCACCGCTGAGTACGCGCCACCCGCCCCCAACAGGACAACCAACTGACCCGCGCCCGCATCAACCAGGTCGCCCAGGTTCTCCCGCACGTGAGCTACCTCGTCGGCGTTCGCCCGAGCCAGGACCAGCACCACGTCCGCGCGCCGCAGCAGTGGCCACACCGGCGAGCCCGGCCCCAACCGGCCGCAATCCGCCACCACCAACCGATCAGGGGCGGTCAGCACCGTCCGGCCGCTGCCGGTCAGCTCCGGCAACGCGGCCCGGGTCTGCGCCCCACCCGCCGGGGCGACCACCACCGGCACCGTCACCTCGGCCAACGCAAGCGGCTGCGACAAGTCGGCGAACACATCTCCAGCGCCCACCGCGCCCCGCGCGGCAGCGGCCAGGTCCACCACACTCGGCACCGGCGTCAACCTGTGCCGGCGCATCAGGTCCCCACCCGCCGGATCGCACTCCACCACCACCGGCCGCGCCCACTGCGGTGCCACCGCGGCCAACCCGAGCGCCGTCGTCGTCGCGCCCGGACGACCCTTTACGTACGTCACCGCCAACAGGGGCATGTCAGTCCTCCGGCGAGGTCTGCATCAGCACCACACCGCCGGACGGAGCCGCCGCCAACAGCGGCGCGTCAGCGGCGGCCAGCAGCAGCGTGACGACGGTCGAGCCCTGGCCGTCACCGGCGAGGTCCACGCCCAGCACCACGGCCGACAACCGGGCCGGAGCCGTCGCCGCAGAGCTGGCGTCCGGAGGCGGCTGGCCGCCGTCCCGTACGGCAGAGACGTAGACGGCCACCCGTGCCCCGGCCGCGAGCCCCCGGGGATACTGGCCCGGCTTCGCCGCCACCGAGGCGGTCACCTGCCCACCCGGCGGGAACGCGGCGTCCCCGAGCACCTCCGGCGTCAGCAGCGTGCCGGCCACCAACGGCACCACCGCAGTCCGGCCGACCACCCCTGCGGCTTGTCCGGCCGCAACGAGCCGCACCCCGGGCTCGCGGGCGGCGGAGACCTGCTTGAGGTCGGCAGCTGTGATCGCCTGCCCAGCCGCCACCGGTCGCGCCACCGCAAGTACCTGAACACGGTCACCGAGTTGCGTCGCGCCGTAGGCATACGCGAGGACGCACACGATGACCAGCAGGCTGCCGAGCGCGACGAACGGCAGCCGGCGACGCCGCCGAGTCGCCCGCCACGGCCCCCGCCCCGCACGGGCGGCAGCCGCCGTTGGACGATCTTCCAGACCTGATTTTGGGCGCGCGGAATCCAACGCCATGACGTGTCCCCCTTCGGATACGGGCGGGCGAACGACTGGTTGCCGGCCTAGCTCGTGACCGTTTGCGACTCCTGAACCCGGGCCTGCACCTGCCCCGTGGTGGTCAAACCCGGAACCGTGCCGGACTGCCCAGCCCCGGCCCAGGTCACCTCCCACGTGACAGTGACCGTCACGACGTAGCGCCCGCCCGGCGTGGCGGCCGACGACCGCCGGTAGACATGCCCGCAATCAGGCGACGCGTTCGCAGGATCTGTGCCCGAGGTCCACGGTGTTCCCGGCCCGGTACATGTCACCGTGACTCCGTCGCCCATTGACCAGGACGCCTTCACCGGCCGCGCTGTCGCCGTCACCGAGACGCCCGGAACCGAAGCCGTCGCCGACCGTGGCTGCCATGACCCCCGGTCGAGTGCCAGCCAGGCCGGCAGATGGACGAGCTGATCACCTGGCGGGTTCAATCGGATGACCACGCTCGGCAGGTCGAGGCGTGCCCGCGCCTGCCGCGCGAGAACCTGCGCAGACACCACCGGCGCCTCGCCCGCGACCCACACCACACTGCCGAACGCGCGATCGTCGCCGTAGCAGACCCGCATGTACCAACCGCCCTTACCCGCAGGCTGGCCCCCGAGCGCCGCGACCGTTGACGGCGACGGGTCGGCCGGCGCGTAGTAGCAGCCATCCGCCCCGGCCCACGCCCCCTCCCGCTCGCACGGGATCTCCTCACCGGAGGGTTTGCGGCACGTGCCGTCCCCGCCCCGGTCGCCGCCATTGCCGCCACCGCTCGGTCCACCCGGCACACCCGGAGCACCCGCCTCGACGTCGCAGACCGGTCGCGGGTCGTCCCGACTGCACTGCACGCCGCCGGTCGCGCCACCAGCAAGCGCCGGCACCGTCAGAAAGACGCCACCCACAAGCCCAGCGACGGCAGCAATGATCAGACAACGTCGCCGGCCTAGCATGTTCCCGACTCCTCCAGGACGAACGAGCTGACCCTCCACACGCCGTCAGTGGCCTTGACGGTCGCGGTGGTGCGATGCCTACCGCCCGGTTCGTCGTCCCACAGGCCACCCGAAGCCTTGTACTCAAGCCAGTTGGTCGAATCGACGCAGTCCAGCACCGTCGCCTCGGTAGGTGCGCCCGACGGCGTGATCTCGATGACCTCGGGACTGAGCACCACGGCACCCTGGGCAACCTTGCCCTGCTCACGATTGGTGTACAGCGAACTGACCACGAGCCTCAGCGCCTGGTCGGAGGCATACCTACGCAAGCCAGCGGCATCCGGATCGGAAACCTTGCCCGCCTCCACGAACGCATCCCACATGCCCCTGTACGCGGCGAGGACACCCTTTTCGGCGACGGTATCCGGACCGAGACCCGGCGTCGAAGACACCGATGCCGACGACATGGCTGACGGTGCCGTCGGGTCGTCGCGGCTGCATCCGGTCCCGATCAGGGCGACCACCAGCGATACGGCGAGCAGGGACGGCGCTGACACACGTACCCGCATCCACTGGGATGTGGTGCCTGGTGCAGAAGTCACGGATCCACTCCTTCGCTGCTGGCGCACGGCTACCAGCGGTACGCCGGCGCGGCGGGATCGTTGAGCAGCATCCCGGTGTGGGTGTAGAAGTTCATCGCCGAGAAGAGCGCCATCACGGCGCCGGCGAGGGTCCAGGACCAGTACAGGGCCAGCCACGCTCTCTGCCCGCCGCCGCGCACGGCGACCGGGAACACGAAGCAGCCCACGGCCACCGCCGCGTACATCAGGGCGAAGAAGCTGTTCTCGATCCACGGGTGGCCGTTGAGTAGACCGGTGATCGGCTCTTCTTTTGGGGCGCCGCCGATCGCCTCGAACCGCACGATCGCGGCGGTACACCACGCCATGATCAGACCGAGACCCGCCACGACCCAGCTGACCGGGCCCAGTGCGGCCCGCACTCGGGTCAGGTCGAGCCGGTCGTCGTTACCGGGTCGGCCGAGGTACCAGGCCGCCGCCAGCAGCAGCACCCCCAGGACGAACGATGGCGCACCGAACAGCATGTCCACATGCGGCCGCGCCGGGGCCAGGGGATGGGTCAGCGTCATCGCCCCGGCCAGGATGGTGATGAGTACACCGAGCACGCCGAGGGTCACCGTCCAGCCGTCCCGCGCACCCAGCGGCGGCGGGGGTGCGGTGGTGGTGTGGCGGGCCAGTCGGGGCAGGGTGCGGCCGGTTGCCAGGCCGAGGGCCCGGGGTACCAGCAGCAGTGCGATGCCGGCACAGACGCCGAGCAGCGTGTTGTACATGATCGGTCTCAAGGGGATGCTCCTCGCGGTGAAAGGCGTTTGAGGGCGTGCGGGGTCACGGCCACGGCGGAATGGCCGTGCCCGGAAGGCGTGGGTCAGGTGTCCTAGGTGGTCAGAGGGTCTGAGGTGGTGGACTGCCGGCAGGTGTTGGGGCCGAGCTGGCCGGCCCGGCCGGTGGTGCGGGCGAGCAGTTCACTGGTGGCCCAGACCTGCTGGACCGGGTTCGGGCACAGCAGCAGGCTTTCCTCGACCGAGATCGCGTGCTGCACCTCGGCGGACAGGGTGTGCCCGCGATGGGTTGCCTCCGCGGAGTTGCCGTTGGCGCGGACCAGGTCGCGGCCGGCGAGGAAGGTGACGATCTGGGCCACCTGGTCGACCGGCAGGCCGAGGCGGCCGGCGGTGGAGTCGACGGTGGCGGTGTCGTATTCGCAGATGTGGCGCAGTACCTCGTGTTCGGCGAAGGTGAGCCCGTGCGGTTCGAGGACACGCCGCATGTGGGCCACGAGTGTGTTGGCTGCGCGCCATACGTCGGCGGTGAACTCGGAGACGACCTCGGGGTCCGGGCGGCGGCAGCGGTCACGGTGCTGCACGGTGCCTCGGTTCGGACACGGGGAGGAGAACAGCATCGTCACCGATGCGAGGTCGTCGGTGGGGCGTGGGTGACGCGGCAGGGAACGGCGGCGGTACGGCAGGGACAGGTCGGTGGCCGTGGTTCGACCATCAGGGACTGGGAGCATGATCGGCCCTCACGTCGAGTGGTTCGGGGGCGGATGGGGAGGTGCGCGGGGGTGGCGGTGCCAGCCACCCCCGCGCACCTGCGAGGCCCGTACGCGCCGGGGAGGGCCGCGTTCCCCCTCTGTCCGCGGCAACGGCGCGCCGGGCGGTGCAAGGTTCCGGGCCGACCTGTTGGCCCTAACTGGGGCTCTCGTTACCGGTCGGCGGTGCGGCATCCACGGCCTTCACCCATCTAGCGGCAGCACTCACAGCAGCGCGGCGGGCTGGCCATGTAAGCTTCAGTTTCGTGGACGGGTTTGAGCTAAGCACTCGCCCACGGTGATGTCAACACCAGTTTCCCATTCGGCCTTTGATGTAGTCTTCAGTTTCGGAGGAGGGTTGGGATGGAGAACGCCGAGAACCCGAACCGGTCGTCGCTCGCCCAGCGACTGGAAGAACTGTTCGACACGGTCCGGCCAGCAGGCCGCGACGAGCCATACACGATGCAGGAAGTCGTCGACGGACTGCGGGAACGCGGCACCGACATGTCCCGGGCCTACCTCGGGCAACTACGCGCCGGGAAGAAGACCAACCCGACCCTGCACCACCTTCAGGCCCTCGCCGACTGGTTCGAGGTGCCGCTCGCCTACTTCTTCGACGACGAGAAGGGGCGCGAGACACGGGCAGAGCTCCAGCGACTGCGGCAGCTACGCGAACTGCGGGACCTGCTCGACAACCCCGGAGCCACGATGCTCGCCGTCAACGCCCGCGCCCTGGACCCCGAAGGACTACTCGAGGTCAACGAGTTCGTCCACCGCATCCTGCGCTCCCGACGAACCCACGAACAACCCTGAACGCGAGCAGCACTCGACAACCGGCCACTACTTACCGGTACGCTGGCACCCCGTACCGTCACTGATCATCCGCGACACGACGCCGAGCAGGAAAGGTGCCGGTGACACGATGATTAACCACCGGCGGCTGCGTGACATCCTGCCCGTCCCGATCCCCGCCCCGTTCGACGCCAGCCGGTTCGTCGCCGACCTTGCGGCAGCCCGCGGCCGGCGCATCGTCGTCCACCCGATGACGCTACCCACCACCGGAGCCTTGTGCGGCCTGTCCGTAGCCGAGGGCAACACCGACCACATCCTCGTCGCCGCCGACACACCCACCCTGCACCACCACCACGTACTGCTCCACGAACTGGCGCACATCCTCCTCGACCACCGCAGCCACATCCCCACCACCGCCAGTCTCGCCCTGGCCCCGGAACTGGTCGAGCGCGTCCTGGGACGCACCCCCCGCGACAGCTACACCGACACGCAGGAGCGCGAGGCCGAAGACCTGGCGACCACCATCGCCGTACACGCCGCCACCCGCACCGGCCGGACCGGACGGGCCGGTGCCATGCTGCGCTGGTCCACCCACAACGGCCTCTTCCGCGCCATGCACCCCCTCTGGCACGCCCTGCACGAAATCCAGCCCGGCATCGCCCTCGAACCGCCGACCGACCCCACAGTCGACGCGCCGCTGCCGACCCGGGGCAGCCTGCGTGCCCTCTACCGACGCGTCATCGAGATCCAGGACGGTGCCCGGCTCGCCGCCCGCTACCTCGACGAGACCGTCACCGCCGACGTCGACCGCCTCGTCCGACACGCCGGCCTACCCACACAGCAGGCCACCGCCACCTCGTTGGGCGGCAGCCTGGCCATCGCGCTGCGGCTACGCCGCGAAGATCCGCACCGCAAACCGACCGCGCGGCAAAGCCCGGCCGGCATGCCGGCACCCGACGACGACGTACTCAGCTGCGCCCGCGTGCTCGCCCTCGCCTCACAGGCGTTCCACCGATGGCCGCTGATCGGGTCACCCACGGCCCACGCATGACCAACCCCTCGCCCGAAAGGACCACGGCGTGTCTACGACGCAGCAGTGGACGACAGGAATTGACCTGAGCAAAGCCTCACCGGCCCGCATGTATGACTACTTCCTCGGCGGCAACCACAACTTCGACATCGACCGCGCCGCAGCCCAACAGGTCCTCGCCGCGAACCCGCTGACCCCAGCGATGTGTCGCGCCAACCGCGCCGCGCTGGGCCGCATGGTCGGCTACCTCGTCGACCAGGGAATCCGGCAGTTCCTCGACATCGGATCCGGCATCCCCACCAGCGGCGCTGTTCACGAGATCGCCCAAGCACTCAACCCCGACACCCGCGTGCTGTACGTCGACATCGAACAAGTCGCCATCCTGCACTCGATGCAACTGCTCGCCGACAACGACCTCGCCGACGCCGTCGTCGGCGACCTGGCCGACCCCGACAGCCTCCTGGCACAGATCACCGGCACCGACCTCGCCGCGATCGTGGATCTCGACCAGCCCGTCGGTGTCCTGCTCATGTCCGTCGCACATTTCTTGCCCGACGACACCGCCTACCCGGCCGTCGCCCGCCTGCGCGACGCACTGCCCACCGGCAGCTACCTCGCCCTGACCCACGTCACCGCCGACACCGTCGATGCGACCACCGCCGACACCGTCGTCTCCGTCTACCGGCAGCAGGCCACCCGGTCGCTCACCCCACGCAGCAAAGACGAAGTCGCGCAGTTCTTTGATGATCTTACGATGATCGACCCCGGACTCGTCTGGACCCCGGACTGGCGCCCCGACCCCGCCTACCCGGACGACTTCACCGCCGAGCCACACCGCAGCGCCGGCTACGCCGGCCTCGCCCGCAAAGACTGACCACCGATCGCCGGAGTCGACGCCGGTAACCCGCTCACGGCGCGACCGCCTCACCGACCAGCGCCGGCACCTCGACCTCCGGCAGCGGCTCCGCGACACCCCGGCCATCAGACAACAGGTCGATCACCGCCCGGCTCGGCATCGGATCGGCGAACAGCGAGCCCTGCCCGTACCGGCAACCCAAACCAGCCAGCACCCGGCGC
The DNA here is from genome assembly GCF_018324255.1 of Polymorphospora rubra. Taxonomy (GTDB): domain Bacteria; phylum Actinomycetota; class Actinomycetes; order Mycobacteriales; family Micromonosporaceae; genus Polymorphospora; species Polymorphospora rubra. Next base: position 6,364 of record NZ_AP023359.1, on the reverse strand, counting down.
TGCTCGACCGTCGCCACGCCCTCCGCCACCACCGCCAAACCAAGATCCCGACCGAGTTCGATCGCCGCACCGACCACCACCGCAGCCGCCCGGCTCGAATCCATCCGGGCCACCTGGCTCCTGTGGATCCGGATCTCATCAATCGGCAGACGGGAAACCACCGACAACGACGACGAGGGACCCGCGCCGAAGTCGTCCAACGCCACCCGCACACCGGCCGCACGAAGAGCGGTCACCGTACGGTCCACCGCCTCCAACCCGCTCACCGGAACCGTCTCACTCAGCTCCAGCACTACCCGGCCTGGATCGGCTCGCCGGGTCTGGATCAGCGCATGAACCGTCCGGGCGAACCCCTCATCCAAGAGGCATCGGGGCGAGATGTTCACCGACACGAGCAAATCCAGACCCGCCTCGGTCCACTCCCGCTGAGCATCCAACGCCTGCCGCAACACGTACTGCGTGAACGCGGCCAGGTGATCGCTCTGCTCGACCAGATTCAGCCACGCCGCCGGCGCCAGCAGGCCATGAACCGGATGCTCCCACCGCGCCAGCGCCTCACAGCCAACCACCCGCCCGCTCACCAGGTCCACAATCGGCTGGAACCGCAGCACGAACGCGCCAGCCGACAGCCCGGCTCCAATCTCGTTCGCAAGATCCAGCCGACGCGGTGGACCGCCATCCTCCGGCGGCGTGTGCACCACGACTGGAACCTGACTGGCCTTCGCCCGGTACATCGCCGCGTCCGCATCATCCACCAGCGCCTGGATGTTTACACGCCCGGCAGCTGTGGCCACACCACCGCTGGCCCGTACGTCGATCTCCATACCGGCGACCGAGATAAGCCCGTTAATCTCGGTGAGGATCTGCGCCGCGATCGCAGGGTGGCGGTTCCCCCGACCAGCAAGCACCACGGCGAACTCGTCACCGCCTAGCCGAGCCGGAAACCCACCCACACGTGCTGACGCCGTTGCGAGGCGCTCCGCGACACCAACCAACAGATGGTCGCCTACGGTGTGCCCTAGAGTGTCGTTGATCTTCTTGAAGCCATTCAGATCTAGAAGCAGAAGTCCTGGCCCGTCCGAGCGCCGTACCGCCTCCTCGAGTTCGCGCATCAGACCGACCCGGTTCGGCAAACCGGTGAGTGGGTCGGTACGCGCGGCTTGTGCGTGACTCTCCGCCACTACGGCAAGGTCGGCGTGCAGGATCGCGTTGTTGACCGCGCGGGACAGCGACGCGGCAAACGACCGCAGAGCGGCCTGCTCCCGATCGCTCAACTGATCACGGCTACCGGAGAGATAGACACGTAGAATCCCAATAGGTCCATCGCTGAATGACTCGAGTGCACAGGAAACGAAAGCGCTGCCGCTCAGGTGCACGTCAGGTGCTTCCTCAGATACCACGCCTTGGTCCATGCGTACCAAACGTTCCTGCCCAGCGGTCCATAGCTCCACCTCTACCCGACCAGCGCCGAACAGTGCGGCCACTGACCGGACAGCCAGGTTTAGTAGAGCGTTAAGGTCACTGAGGGTGTTCAGAGAGCCGGTTGCCTCAGAAAGAGTGGTCCACATCTGCCGCTCGGCCCGCAACCGCAGACGATGACTGCCGACCTGCCATACGCTCAGGATTGCGAATGGGAACATCAAGATCAGCGACGGCTGAACGCTAATCGCCGCTATGGTCAGGGCAGCAAGAACAAGCTCGACAGCCCGACCGAGCATGCGCAGGTCAAAGTCGCGCCAGAAGATCTGTCGCCACGGCGCCCCAGTTGCCAGTGCGACCGACACCGGGGTTGTAAGCTCCTCAACCGCTGCGACCGCCACACCAGCCGCGGCCACTACCAGAAGTAGTCCAATCCATGTCCCACCGGGCGATGCCGCAACCTCGAAGGCGGGGATACACCCATTGCGGCCACGAGCGCACCAGCGCCTGCCGCTGCAACGATCTGCAGCGATGTGTTGTGTAGCGCCTTGTGGAGTCTTCCGCCGCTTGGGTACTTCGTTACCGCCTTGACCAGAGCAACGCCGAGGCCAGTGCAGAGAATCAGCCAGGCGGGCGGCAAGAGGACTGACAACACCATGATCGCAGCCGGGGTGAACGTAATCCGTTCCTGCGTTCGAACCCGGATGGGCACAGCGCAGCCGTTGGCAATCGCTACCAGAGCGACCGCCGCGAGGAGAACCAAGTCCTGCCGGCCGCCGGACTTCAGGTTGGTTACTGACCACCCTACGGCGATCGAGGCGCAAAACATGACGAGACCGGTCAGCGCCCACAGTCGCCGGCGCCGTCCGGTCTCGATCGTCATGATCATCACCCCGTAGACGTCAACCCTGACGGGTGACGTGCCGTCATCGTACCGGCTCGGTCAGTGAGTGTGATCCTGAAGTAAGGGCTTGGCTCTATCCCCACTCCCAGCCGCGATTACGCACCGTAAGTACCCCCTTCCTTTACGTCCTATCCGTGACGATAGGGGAGGGGGTTCACTTTTCGCGTATCTAAATAGGTGTTGCTGCTGATAACGCCGAAATGGCCAGTGGCATCTTGGCCTCTCCGCCGACGTGCGGCACGCTTACCCATTTACTCTGCGTCAAGCGAGAGGTGTCCGCGTCCCCCGGTTGGTCTACTAGTCGGCCACAACTAGCCATGCTGAACGCGGCGCCGGGGTCGATCGGAGCCTCAAGGCTTGGGCCGACTCGACTCGATGCGGCAGGTGAACGAGTAGCATCACGCCGCCCGCACGAGCGCTTGAGGTGCCCGGCCATCTGATGCGGTGGCGGCGTCGGCTTCACGAAGTCGGCAGGGATGGCCAACGCACCGTGAGTACGACTGAGTCCGCCTCCGCATGCCAGGTGTGCTCAATCCCTGGTCCCCAAATGGCGTAGTCGCCCTGACGCTCAAGCGAAATCATGCCAACCGATAGCTCAACGCGGAACTTCCCGTTGACTAAAAACACTAGCGTTGTCCGTTTCTCGCCAGATGTCCACTCCGACCGCCTTTCGCCTGCGAAGTGTGTAGCCCACTTCACTTCAACATCTGCGGTGGACCGGATGTCCTCCGGGGGGTCAATAAAATGCCCCAGGAGCCACCCGCGCTGCTTAAAGGTGTCCTCGGCAGCGTTGCCGACGTGCCATCCGTTTTCCACTATATCCCCAACTTGATTCTTGGTAGGTCGATGGCGTGTTCGTTGCCGACTGCCTCGAGTCGTCTAAGTCCTTCCAGGAATGCGAATAGGCCTTCGTTGCTCCAGTTTGGGTCTTGAGCCAGGTTGATGAGGGCCTGGCGATCAAGGCTAGAGTATCGACGCAATCCATCAGACTCCCAGTTAGCTTCGATGTAGCCGCCAAATTCGCCCCACCAGGCCTCATCCTCGATCAGCACTAACGTGGAGATCTCAAAATTGCCGCTCACGAGATTGAAGCCAAAGCCAGTAGCTTCCATCCTCCATGCGGACGGTTCATCCGTACGATCCATTAGCCATCGCATAGGGGGGGATAGTCGAGTCAGGTGTAATGGGTCGGCCTGTCTGGCATGAATGGCCGTAGAATCTACCTCGGGCCGACCAAACAGCTCTTCTTCTAGTTCTCGATATAGAGTCGAGGAGATCTGCGCGTCTTCGCTATACTCGCGTAACGGCTCATGGAATGACTTCGGGATGACCGCCAGTCGTCCGGCGGCATTCAGTACCCGTCCGGACCGCTCCTGAATCAGGAAGACGTAGTCGCCCTGTTGTCGGCCTCGGGATGGGGGGCGGGCTGCCGCGAACAGTGCCAAGACTCCACCGCAGCACAGTCTGGCGCCGGCATTTACTACCGAGGCCATGTCGGGAAGATAGCGGTCGCGTAGAGGAGTCATGCCGGGTTGCGCCGACCGCCTTAGGGCTAGCGTGTCGAGTAGTTCTCTTTCAAGTAGGTCCATAGTCAATGCATAGTCGAGAAACTCTGTTAGGGCGATATTGGCGACCAGGTTTGTGGGGGAGATGCTGATATCGAGGAGGCGGTAGAGGGCTGTGTTAATTACCTTGGTTCCTGCGGCTGCAGCCTCTGCGATTCGGGTGGTGGCGGCTTCGATACATATCTCGTCGGTGAATGACTGAGGTTTGCTGGTGCCCCACTGGAGTTGCAGATTGTCGCGGCCGACTCCTAGGGGCAATGCCAGATCAGTCCAGTCTGACCGTGTCAGGACACTCGTCGATATGCTGGCCGACTCGACCTTTGCTGAATAGGGCTTGAAAGTACCATCTGTGGTCTTGTAGTAGGAAGTCAGTGCGTCGGCTATCTCTCGCTGACTTACGCGACTTCGGCGATAAGCGCCATCTTCGATCTGGTCTAGGTTGAGTTGCGCAAGATGCTCTAAGATTCTCTGGCGGGTAAGTCCGACTCGGGAGCCCGTGCGCTCGTCAAGCCATAATGCCGCCTGGTCTGCGACTGTGAATGCCGTGGCTTGACCCTCGTCTCGGTGTTCCGTCGATGGGTGATGTAGGAAGGAAGAGTCTGCGAGGGTTGTGTCGGGGGTTTCCTCTATCCGCGCAGGTGGGGCAGGTGGCCAAGGCTGGCGAAGCTTCTCGAAGGAGTAGCCATACTTGCTCTCTAGGGTGCGCCTAGTACTCGGGTGTACCTCGATCTCGGTTCCGACACGCGTTAGGCGGCTTAGGTGGCGCGGGCTCATTTTGAGATCCCTGGCTGCCTCCTCGATTGTCTGCTGATGACGCGTTCGGATTAGGTGGCCGAGGAGGTTGCGTCGCGGGGTTTCTTGGGTCTTAGGTTCTGAGGTAGGGGTTGTTGTCTTCGGCTCAGGTCCATCAGGGTGCAGACCGAGGGCCGTGCGACCTTGAGAGGGGATCTGGAAGCCTGCCGCGATCCGTTGGATGACGTCTAGGGATCTTGGTCGGTGTTTGCCGGCCATGATCTTGCTGACGGTCGCCTGGGTTAGACCGCAAGCCCTGCCGATCGTGGTCTGGGAGGCATGGGCGTGACGGGCAACAAGTCGGAACAGGCGTTGAAAGTCCTGATCGCCGAGGGCATCGGCAGCCTCGGTGGTTAACCAGAGATGGTCAGGCACCTGGAGCGGCTCAGAGGGTCGGGCGTTCACGGCAGCTCTCCCTGGTTGGGAACGTGCACACTGATCATTTTATATCAGGTGTGTATAGCGGTCTTCGAGCCAACGTCAGCGTGGCAAGCGTCGGATCGTCTGCGTGAGCGGCCAACGCGGGTCCTCTGTTAGATGCGCGAACATGCGGTGGCGCTGTCGTCGTAATCGATGAGTTCGCTGGTAGGCGCACGTCTGGCGGCTGTGGCGACACCTGCTGAAGGGTGGCTCGGCCAGGTCTGGCAAGCACCATTACTGGTTCGTCGCTCTGTGGCGTTTGAGTTTGTCGCTGAAAAGCGCGATGAATGGCAATCATAGGTCCTAGACATATATCGGCGACTGCCAGCAAAGTAATCGCTGCTGGGTCGGAATCTGCGGCCGGGCCACGCGCGACGAAAGTCCTCGCTCTGCCAGGTTCACGTTCAACACAGATGAGGAGCCGATTATGAATGCGCTTGGGGGCATAGGTGGGCTTCCCGGCGGCTCCGGTGCGGATTACCCGAGCGCGGCTCGGGTTTATGACGTCCTGCTCGGTGGGTCGGCGAACTTCGAGGTTGATCGTGAGATGGCGGGTCGGATGTTGGCGGCGGAGCCGCAGGCTAATCGGTTCGCGCGTGCGAATCGGAGTTTTCTGCGTCGGGCGGTGCAGGGGTTGCTGGACGAGGGCATCGACCAGTTCATTGATCTTGGCTCCGGTCTGCCAACGGTGGGCAACGTGCACGAGATCGTGCATGCCACGAACCCCGACGGTCGGGTGGTGTATGTCGACGTGGATCCGGTCGCCGTCGGGTACAGCCGCTACCTGCTGGCTGGCGTGGACGGGGCGGCGGTGGTCCAGGCCGACATCCGCGACGTGGGATCGATCCTCGAGGCTCCCGAGATTCGGCGGCTGATCGACTTCTCTCGGCCCGTCGGGGTCCTAGCGGTGGCGGTGCTGCACTTCGTCGAGGACGCCCCGGCGGCGATTCTCGACCGGTTCCGAGTGGCTACGGCGCCGGGCAGCTATTTGGTGGTCTCGCATCTGACGACTCCTGCCCAGATGTCGCGGGAGACGGTCGGGGTGGTGCAGCGGTATCGGGAGTCGACCGGGTCGCCGTTGACCTTCCGTACCCACGACCAGGTGGTCGACCTGTTCGCCGGATGGGACCTGCTGCCGCCCGGGGTGGTGCCGGTGGACGAGTGGTGGCCGGATCCGGCGGATCTTGAGGAGTCGGCAGATCTGGGGCCGGTGCCGATCTGGGCGGGAATGGGACGGCTGATGCCGTCTGCGCGTGCCTGACAG